>NZ_JABAII010000009.1 GCF_012641405.1 Rhizobium sp. P40RR-XXII | reverse complement strand
GACGAGAGTAGTGGTCTGCGCTTGAGATTGATCTGCTGTCATCGGCATGGTTGGCCTCCAGAGAGTTTTCTAGCGACCTCACTCTGCCACCGTGCAGGCCGCTACTCACCCCTGATGGGATCTCAAGAGCATCGGGCGGGTGCTGTTAGGTTCTCCTCAGATTTTGCGCTATGCCAAGTCACGGAAAGTAAAAATTTCTGAATTGCTTTCGGCTTTGGCGGAGGAGCGCACGCGCTAAACAGCTGGAGCGGCGAGGAACGCGCGCCAAAAGATGAGGGATTCGGCGATCTGGCTAGGCCAATATTAGTTCTGGATATGGCGGGGGCTTTGCCCCACCCATTGCACATGCCGCGATAAGACCGTTGTGGCGACTTCAATGTTTCCGCCACGCAACGCCGCAAGGATTGCGCGATGATCGCGGTCGGTGGGTGCCTCCCATTCGGTCCGCCAACCCAAAAACAGGAAGCGTGCGCTTGCAGCGTGCAGGTCGTCGATTGTTTTCAGCAAGCGAGGCATGTTGCAGGAAGACAGAATGATGCGATGGAATGCCCGGTTCGCCTCCTCCCACGCCGACACGTCAACCGCGCGGTCGCCCGCATAGACTGCCGCTTCGGCCTGGTCCAGAATAGCCGTTGTCATGTGAGGTGCGGCGTTGCGGAGCGCCAGCACCTCGAGAGCGGCGCGCATTTCAGCAACTTCGCGAACTTCTTCGAAGCTGAAGCCGGCCACGCGCACGCCCTTGCGGGGCTGACTGATCACCAATCCTTGGGATTCGAGGCGACGGAAGGCCTCACGCACCGGTACATGGCTGGTGCCGGATTCCTCGGCAATATGGTCCTGCCGAAGCTTGGCACCGGCGTCTATCTCTCCCGAGATAATGCGATCGGCGAGCGTCCGGCTTATCCGTACAGCGATAGGATCATCTTTTGCAACGCTCATTGGATTATCATCGGCTTTAAAACGGATGTGCAGCGACTCGATATCTAAGCTTACTTGCCTCCTTGTTGATTCTCCATATCCTTCGTCGATTGTAATTGTTCTACCGCGTCGCCTCATGCCGCAAAGATGACGGCACCGCCCGCCAAACCCGCGCCGGCCGCGGTCATGAGGAGGCGTTCTCCTAGCTTGAACGGTTTGTGATGATTTTCGACGGAAAGGGAAAGCGGAATGGTCGCCGCCGAAGAGTTGCCGAATTCGGCGATCGTGCTGACAAGCTTGCTTTCCTCCAATTCGAGACGGTGGCGAACTGCGTCGCAAAGGCGGAGATTGGCCTGATGCGGAATGAAGCGGTCGATAGCGGAGATTTCTACGTTTGCCTCAATCATCGCCTGGCGCGAGGTTTGCGTCATCAGATCGACGGCTCGTGAGAAAACCTCGCGCCCATCGCGCATCGTCATCAGCACTTGGTCTGCCGCGGTTTCGGGAGAAAAAGGCTTGTTGCTGCCGCCGGACGGGATCGCAATCAGATCATAGCCGCTTCCATCCGAAGCAAGGGCTGCTGATTTGAGGCCGCTTTGCCCGTTTCGGCAAGGGGCAAGCACGACTGCGCCGGCGCCGTCGGCAAACAGAACGGCACTGGCGCGTTCTGCCGGGTTGATCCGGCGGCTGAGAATATTGGCCGCCACGACGAGCACAGCCCGTCCATGCGCGCGCACGAAACTATCCGCCAGCGTCAGTGCGTAGAGGAAGCCCGAACAGGCGCCTGCAAGGTCGATGGCTCCTGAATTTTGCAAACCGAGCTTGTGCGCCAGAAGCGGCGCCGAAGGTGGTAAGAGATGATCCGGCGTCGAAGTGGCAAGCAGGGTCATGGCGATCTCGCCCGGCGCAATCCCGGCATCGTTGAGGGCCATTTTGCCAGCCTCTGCCGCAAGGTCGCTTAACGTATCTCCCTTGCTGGCCCAATGGCGGGATCGGATGCCGGTACGCCTTTCGATCCAACCGGCCTCGAGGCCGAGCCGGCTTTCGATTTCCGCGTTTTGGACGATGCGGGACGGAACCGCGTGACCGAATCCGGCAAGGCGGGAGGAGATAGGCGTCAAGATGCGGTCTCCTTGAGGACGATCGATGCGACGTCGTCGATCGCATCATAAGCGGCCGCGATATCTGCGGCGCTGGTGCAATAGGGCGGCATCAGGTAGACGACATTCCCAAGGGGGCGCACAAGCAGCCCGCGTTCGCGAAACAGCTGGCGCATGCGCGGCCCCACGTCAGCCAGATAGCCGCCGGAGGGTACCGCAAGATCGAGGGCAGCGATCGTCCCGCACTGCCTGACGTTTGCGAACCTGGTGTCGTTCTGGAAGCGTTGGAGATGCTGGTTGTGCTGGGCTGCAAGCGCGGCAATCCGCACGTCCACCGGTTCGTCCTGCCAGATCTGCAGATTGGCGACGGCCGCCGCGCAGGCGATTGCGTTGGCGGTGTAGGAACTCGAATGAAAAAAGGTCTTGCGCCGGTCGAAAGATAGATGCGCCTCGAAAATCTCCGTCGTGCAAAGGGTTGCTGCCAGGGGCAGGGCGCCTCCAGTCAGACCCTTCGATGTGCAGAGGATATCCGGGGTGACGCCTGCCTGTTCGCAGGCAAAGCGTGTGCCGGTGCGACCCCAGCCGGTCATGACCTCATCGGCGATGAACAGGCAGCCAAATCGACTGGCGATTTCCTTGAGCGCGGAAAGCACGGCGCTGCCATAAAACTTCATGCCGCCGGCGCCAAGCACCAGCGGTTCGACCAGAATGGCGGCGACCGTTCCTTTGCGGCAGATCGTTTCGAATGCATCGAGCGTTTCCTGCTCTCGGCCGGGGTCGGGGAAGGGTAGGCGGTCGACGCCGAAGAGCAGCGGCTCGAAGGGCGCATTGAACACGCCACGTTCTCCCGCCGACATGGTGCCGATCGTGTCGCCATGATAGCCGTGTTCCATGACGACAAGCCGGTCACGCGCGACGCCGCGATTGTGGAACGTGCCGAGCGCCATCTTGATCGCCACCTCGACGGCCGTCGATCCGCTATCCGAATAAAAGACATATTTCAGTTCGGAGGGCGCGAAGGCGAGCAGACGTTCGGCGAGGATTTCCGCCGGTTCATGGGTATATTCGGCGAAAATGATTTGGTCATACGCCTCCGTCGCCTCGCAGATTGCCGCCATGATGCCGGGATGGCGATGGCCGTGGGTGATCACCCACCATGACGAGATTGCATCGAGGACGCGATTGCCGTCCTCGTCGAACAGATATGCGCCCTCGGTCGCGACGATGCGCTTCATCGGCGCTTCGAGGGCATGTTGTGTGAAGGGATGCCAGACAGGGGTGAGGGTCATGGGCGTCCCTCCGTCAGGGCGACGATGTCGAAATTTTCGTGGAAAGCGCGACGCAGGGTCTCATTCGTCAGGTTTTCCAACAGCGGCAGCCGGCCCAACACCTCCGCTTGGCCGATGGCGGCGATGGTCGCCTCGGTGTCGGCATTTTCCGCGCCGATGAATGCAACGCCATGGAAAGGAATATTACGGCTGCGCAGCGCCTCAATGGACAACAGCGTGTGATTGATGGTGCCGAGCGACGTTCGGGCGCAGAGAATGACGGGAATGCGCCACCGGGTGAAGACGTCGGCAAAGACGGTGTTTTTCGTAAGCGGGACCATGAGGCCGCCGGCCCCCTCGATGACCAGCGGACCGGTGCCGGCCGGCAGCCCAAGTCTGGCCGGGTCGATCTCCACTCCATCGAGACGTGCCGAAAGATGCGGTGAGACCGGGGCGGAAAGGCGATAGGCTTCCGGCAGCACACGGTCGGCGGGCAGCCCGCTCAGGCGGGCGACGGTGCGGCTGTCTGTTTCCCCTTCCAGTCCGGATTGTACAGGTTTCCAGTATCGCGCATTGAGCGCGCCGGCCAGCGCCGCGGCAAACACCGTCTTGCCGATGCCTGTATCCGTACCGGTTATCACGAAACGGGCGGTCATCTCCTGTGGTCCTCCATGGCGGCACTGAGGCAATCCAGCATGCTCGCAACCTGCTGCGGAATAACGTTGAGCGTGATCGACAGCCGCAGGCGTGCTGTGCCTTCCGGCACGGTCGGCGGACGGATCGCGCGGATGTCGAACCCTTCCGCCTGAAGAGTTTCGGCAATTCGGACCGCGCGCGCATTGTCGCCGATGACGACCGGCTGGATCTGCGATCCGCTTGGCTCCATGCCCAACCGGCTCTTCAATCCGTCGCCGACAAAGGCGACCAGACGTTCCAGGGCATCGCGGCGCTCAGGCTCGTCATCGACCATGCGCAAGGCCTCGCGTACGCCAGCGGCCATGAGAGGCGAGGGCGCAGTGGAATAGATGAAGGCACGGGCGCGGTTAACCAGATAATCGCCAAGCAAACGGGGGACCGCAAGCAAGGCTCCGCAAACGCCCAGCGCTTTGCCGCACGTATGAAGGGCAAGCACATTGTCCCGGCCCTCCAGCACCGCGGTCAGCCCTCTGCCGCCCGCGCCGAAAACACCCGTGGCATGGGCTTCGTCGACCACCAGAAAACCCTGGTGATGGTCGGCCATGTCGGCAAGGGCGGCAAGCGGCGCTCTGTCGCCGTCCATGGAATAGAGGCTTTCGACCGCAATCCAGGGCCGGCCCCGGCCGCCGTTGCCGCGCCAGTTTCGGATCGCCTCGTCGAAGGCGTTCGCGTCGTTGTGGCCGACGCTGACGGCCGCCGCCTTGCTGGCTGCAATCCCCTCGCGCGCGCTCGCATGGATGAGCGCGTCGTGGACGATCAGATCTTGGCGCCGCGGCAAGGTCGAGAAAAGCGCCGAATTGGCGGCATAGCCGCTGCCAAAATACAGCACGCGTTCCGCGCCGAAAAATATGGCGGCTTCGGCTTCCAGCGCTTCATGTTCGGGATGGTTGCCGCGCAGCAGGCGCGAGCCGCCCGCCCCCGCCAGAACGCCGCTTTCCATTGCAGCCATGATCGCGGCTTTGAGGCGTGGTGCGCCCGCAAGAGCGAGAAAATCGTTGGAGGTAAAGTCGATGCCATGCTGCGGTACAAGGCTGCGCAGCCGCGCCTTGCGCCGCAATCCTTCCAGCGTGGCGGCATAATCCGAAAGCATCGTCGTCACACCGCCCGCTCCAGCGGCATGGGAGAAAGGCCGAGGCGGCGGAATAGCGCCGTATCGTGATCCTCGCCGGGATTGTCCGTCGTCAGCAGCGTGTCGCCGACGAAGATGGAGTTGGCGCCCGCGAGGAAACAAAGCGCCTGCATTTCGTCGCTCATCTCGGTACGTCCGGCCGAAAGGCGCAAGTGCGAGGCAGGCATCAGGATGCGCGCCAGTGCGATCGTGCGGACGAAATCGATCGGATCGACAGGTTCAGCGTCCGCAAGCTTCGAACCGGGAATGGGGATGAGCTGGTTGATCGGCACGCTTTCGGGCGGCACGGGCAGGTTGGCCAGCGTCAGCAGCATCGAGATCCGATCATCGACAGTCTCGCCCATGCCGAGTATTCCGCCAGCACAGACCTTGATGCCGGCCATGCGTACGGTTTCCAGCGTATCGAGCCGATCTTCGAAGCTTCGAGTCGTGATGATTTCCGAATAGAAGCGTTCTGACGTGTCGATGTTGTGGTTGTAGTAGTCGAGGCCGGCTTCCGCAAGTTCGCTCGCGTGGGTTTCGGTCAGCATGCCGAGCGTCATGCAGGTCTCCATGCCGAGCCCCTTCACGCCCTCGACCATGGCAACGAGCGTATCCATATCGCGGTCCTTCGGACTGCGCCACGCTGCACCCATGCAGTAGCGTGTCGCCCCCGCATCCTTGGCCTTGCGCGCCTCGGCCAGAACGCGTTCGACCTCCATCAGTTTCGAGGCCTTCAGGCCGGTTGGATAGTGGGCGGACTGGCTGCAATAGCCGCAATCCTCGACGCATCCGCCTGTCTTGATCGATAGAAGTCGGCTCATCTGCACAGCGTTGGCGTCGAAATGCGCGCGGTGGATGGTCTGGGCTCGGAAGAGCAGATCATTGAACGGTAAATTATAGATAGTTTTTGCTTCGTGTGTCGTGATCAGCGGCGCCTTGGCTTCGTTTTCGATGGAGAATGGCTGATTTGCGTTCGGCTTGTTCACGATGATAAGCTCCCTGATAAAATTATAGATAAAAATTACCTATTATCGATAATTTGGCAAGTGTAAATTGGGAGTTCAGAAATTCGTTTGGATTATCAGGCGTTGGTTTCCACGCAGAACGGATGGAGTTGTGTAATCGCGGGCGATGTCACGCTGTTCGCGTAGTTCTCGACGAGACGCTTGTGGCTAGTTTACGCAGTTGCGCGAGTGATGACGTTGCACTGCGGCATGGCGAGGATGCGATGAATATGGGTGACGAGGCTGTGCGTTTCTCGTGCGGCGGCACGAAAAGATTTCTGACTGTTGAAAAGACCGAGATGAAACGCTGCAAGCCTCCGACGGATCGGAGGCCCTGCATCACCCGCTTTCGTTTTCGAAGCGGAACGTGCGAATTCTCCGCGCGATTGTTCAGGCCCTTGTACGATTGATGTTCGACGCGGGGCATAACCTGCCATTTGCTGCTCCGTATGAGCGCAGTTTGTCGGTGACGATGCGCTTGGGCGACGAGGCCCGCTTCTTCAGCAGCCTCACCAGCAATTGCCTGGCAGGTTTGGTATCGCGTCGGGCCTGAACGATCTCGTCGAGAACATGGCCGTCCTGATCAACGGCGCGCGCCAGTAGCATTTCCTCGACCAACCGCAGGCTCAATGGAAACCGGAAGCACAGCCACACCGCATGGGCGATGATCTGCGGGAGAAAGCGGTGGTTCTTGTAACTGTTCGTCGGCTTGCTTATCGAACTCTACTAAACAGCAACCGTTAAACCACTAACAACGTGACAACGACCCTGAAGATCCTTACCCCAGTTTTTCCCACTCCCTGGACAATGTTGTGAGGCTCGAATCTATCAGAGAGGGAGGTATTGGCGAGCATGGAACGCTTGGTGTCTCTATATGGCAGATATAAGTTCGCGGTCATTGTGAGGAGGGAACCTTATGCCCGACGACAACCAGCATCACGTAAGCGTCCGGAGGGGCGGGCATATCGTGTTGATCATCGGCCTGCTTCTGCTGGTGCCTGGTATTGTCGCCTTCGGGCACAGCTTGGGTTTTGCTATGCAGGCACAGCGGGCCGAGGGCATTTTCGAGGGCGCTATCGAGCGCAATACCAGCTATGGGGTCATGTACTATCCGAAGTTCACCTTTCGCACGACGGACGGCCGCGAGGCGTCCTTCACATCCGGCATCGGGTCAACCTCTCAGGTATACGCCCCCGGTTCCAGGCTGGCGATCCTCTACGACCCCGCTCATCCAGACCATGCGCGAGCGGACTCACTCTTCGGCGTCTGGCTTCCGAGTGTCATTCTTCTGCCACCGGCATTCCTTGTCGTCCTAATTGGGACTGTCATCCTGCTCCGCTAGCAGACTATCTAATTTCCCGAAAAAGTTTGGGGGCGTAACGATACGCGCTGCGAGCACAATATAGTGTGTTGTCTGGCGGGAGCGCCCACGGTCGAAGACAGAGGAGTTGTTCAGTCGCTGCTTGTTCCGATCGCCGATGCGTGAGGCGAAATCGATATGGCATGATCCATGCTGTCACTCGCTCTATGGCAAGCACGCCGCAAGTGCTGTAGTCAATTTTGCAACACCTCCAGGGTACGTTAGGTTTTCGAGTTTCTAATGATGGACAGCCAGCGAGTTGATGGTGTCATGGAGTCGCAAGCTCAGTTTCGGTAGAAGGCGATGCGGTTTGTGGACTTGCGGCTTTTAAAGATGTTCAGATCGCGTCTCATGCGGCGCGACGACAATATCTTTGACTCTTACGAGCCTTGGGTCTGTGACGCCTTCGACCGGTTTGAACGTGAGATGGAAGCATTCTGCCGACGGTCTCGTCTTTCGGTGGTAATTTGAATCCGAATCGGCAGTGCTCGGTCCGCAATTCTTAACGCTTGGCCAATCGTTCCGTTTCCGTATGTCGCCTGTCATCGGTGATGTAGCGCTGGTTCGAATCTCATCGCATCAACAGATCCGATTTTGTTGGCTGTGGGTTGTCGTCTTAAAAAGTGGCCCCACAGCCAAAGTGCGGGACGACTGCTTTGCGCCTCCATTTCGGACAGCGGGCGGTTTGAGGGGCCGACTGAAAGAAGCCGTTCCCCTGATCGTATCGCCTCGTCAGCCTCAGCTATAGGCCGAGCTAGGGATACTGCAGGCAGCCGGAATGAGCTGCCTGCAAGGGACCCGACTGGAGCAGCCTTCATGTTTCGGAGAGCCAGCCAGTGGTTCGCGCTGACCGCACCAACCACGTTCTATCTGGATGCCGCCAAGCCGCCGGTTCCTAGCGATGGAGACGAGTTGGCGCTCGATCAGGAACTTCGTTTCGGCCAAGCATGACGCCTTCCCCTACTTTCAGCTAGGTTATGCTTATGGTTGCTGGAACCTAATCGACCGATCTCCGTTTTGTCAGCAGCACCCAAAAAGGAGATCGCAATGCTTTACTACGCTTTGGTATTTCTCGTCGTTGCCCTGATTGCCGGAGTACTTGGATTCGGTGGCATTGCCGGCGCTTCTGCTTCAATCGCCCAGGTTATATTCTTCATTTTCGTGATTTTGTTCGTCGTATCGATCGTGATGCGACTGGTGCGTCGGGTTTAGGCATCCCAGCGGGAATGATGGCATGAGAAGCGCCTATCCCTCACCAGAATGATTACGAGACACCCGGCGTGTCGCGTCGGGTTTCCGCGTTATGTCCCGTGCGCAATCCAGGTCTGTTTCGCTCGCTTTTCGACCTGAAGGCTGTTGCCGATGCAACAATGCTGTTCCCGGCCATCCGGCGACCCTTAACTCCGACTGCAAGTGAACAAGTGGCACATATGATCAACGACCTATGGTACAAGAACGCCGTCATCTACTGCCTGTCCGTTGGTTCCTTTCAGGATACTGACGGCGACGGTGTCGGTGACTTCCAAGGATTGATGCGCCGGATGGACTATCTAGGCGGCCTTGGAGTGACGGCGATCTGGCTCATGCCGTTCCAGACTTCGCCCGGTCGTGACGACGGCTATGACGTTTCGGACTACTACAATGTCGATCCCCGCTATGGCTCGCTCGGCGATTTTGTCGAGTTTACTCATGCCGCCAAGCAGCGGGGCATTCGCGTGCTGATAGACCTTGTCGTCAATCATACCTCGAGCGAGCACGCTTGGTTCAAGTCGGCGCGCTCCGATCCGGACTCACGATACCGAGACTGGTATGTCTGGTCGGAGAAAAAGCCTGCGAATGCAAACAAGGGAATGGTTTTCCCCGGCGTCCAGAAATCAACATGGACCTATGACGAAAAAGCCGCAGCCTACTACTTCCATCGCTTCTACGACTTCCAGCCCGATCTGAACACCGCCAACCCGCTTGTCCAGGCCGAAATCCTCAAGATCATGGGCTTCTGGATCCAACTCGGCGTCTCTGGCTTCCGGATGGACGCCGTGCCGTTCGTCATCGCCGAGAAGGGCGCGGAGGTGACAAAGCCAAGTGAGCAGTATGGCATGCTCCGGCGGTTTCGCGAGTTCCTCCAGTGGCGAAAGGGCGACGCCATCATTCTGGCAGAAGCCAACGTGCTTCCCGAGACCGACTTCGAGTATTTCGGGGACGATGGCGACCGCATGCACATGATGTTCAACTTCCAGGTCAACCAGTCGATGTTCTACGCCCTGGCTTCGGCAGATGCTCGGCCGCTGGTCAAGGCAATCGAAAAGACAAGCGTCCGGCCTGCGACAGCCCAATGGGGCATGTTCCTGCGCAACCACGACGAGCTCGATCTCGGTCGTCTGCCCGAAACGCATCGGCAGACCGTGTTCGATGCTTTCGGTCCCGGCAAAGACATGCAGCTCTACGATCGTGGAATCCGCCGACGGCTCGCGCCCATGCTGGATGGAGATCCGCGACGGATCCGGCAGGCCTATAGCCTGATGTTTTCTTTGCCGGGAACGCCTGTCATCCGCTACGGCGACGAAATCGCGATGGGCGATGATCTGAGCCTCCCGGAACGCAATTGCGCGCGCACGCCTATGCAATGGTCGATCGAGCCGCAAGCGGGCTTTACGAAGAGTTCCAAGCCGGAGCTGCCCGTGATCGTCGACGGTCCATACGGCTACCACCATGTGAACGTCGCCGACCAGCGGCGTGACGCCGACTCCATGCTGAACTGGCTGGAGCGCCTAATCCGGATGCGAAAAGAAGCCCCCGAGATCGGATGGGGAGACTGCGTCTCGCTCGACACCGGCGATCCCGGCATACTCGCACTTCGGTACGACTGGCGGAACAACTCGGTACTGGTCGTGCACAACCTTCATCCTAAGCCGGTCGAGTTCGAACTCCAACTGGATGGGGAGGGGACAGGTGGCAACAAGCTCATTGATATCATGGACGGCGGCAACAGCGAAGCTGACGACAAAGGACGTCACACGCTACTGCTCGATGCTTACGGCTATCGCTGGTATCGCCTCGGTGGCCTGGACTATCTGCTACGCCGATCGGAAGTTTGATGGCGCTTGATGAGGGGAGAAAGGTCGGATGGGCAACATCTAGGCTAATGAAAACGCTATTGCTTTTGCTCTATTGAGCTATGTTTATGCGTCAGAGGTTCGCTCTTCCCGTGTCGGAGGACGTCCTTATAGCAATGTCCCGTTCCCAGACATCGTCGGACGCGACTACGTGCGAAAGGTCAACGAAGACTTCGGCATTGCTACGGCTTTCAAGGTAGATCTGGAAGGAATGGGAAGGACTGACCCGCTTGGCAACGTGACGGTCATGCTATGCCGATTGCAGTGGTCGTCCTGGGCGATGGTGCGAACGGCGCTAGTCGGACCTTGTGTGCTGATCGCGGAACGCCTCGATCTGTTCAGGTTCGTTTTCGTCTAGCTGGGTGATGTCGTTGCGGGCGTCGCCGTGGACGTGGAGAAGTTCGTCAAGCTTGGCGTGGATGGCTTGCGTGTCTCGATGTTCGGCGCGCTGGATAAACAATGTCATGAGCCAGGTGATGAGCGTGGCGAGGCCATGCCATTCCAGGGTCTCGGGACTGAAGAACAGCCAGGACACGCCGTAGATGGCGACGATCGCGAACGCATATGGGCTCGCCGTCCAGGTGCCCAGATCTGTCAACAATGAACGAAATCGCATCGAGCATCTCCGATCTTCGTGAAGATGGAACCCTTGGGACGTGCTTGTGTTCCGACTTTGGAAATCCCGCGAGGTGCAATCGATTTGGCCGGCGAGGAGACGTAGGGTTCGCGAGAGAGCTCATGATCCGCGGAAGGTCGGTCAGCATCACAAATCGGCTATCGCCGCCCGTCTCTCCGGCTTGCGAATGATTGCGATCTGGGGGAGCCGGCGGACGCTTGAACCGAATATCTTCTGTGAAACGGCCCCCAACATCGAACTGTTAGTCGATCTGGACCTTGCTCGGTGTCGTTTGTTTCATGGGCACCGGGCTCTTAACGAGAGTCAGGTGAGAACGCGTTCGGTACGTTTCCGTGTAAATGCGCTGGAGGCCCCTAAAGGCGTTGGTATTCCGGAATGTATGGTAAGGCTCTGCCTCCTACGGTGATCCTTACCGCACCGGAATCCAATTCGGCTAGGTCGCTCGTCATCTGTTCGATGTGAAACATTAGCTTGGCGCGCTGGATCCGCAGGTCTTCCCTCAATCGTCCATCTTTGCTCTCGCGCCACCGCGGACCTTGCACTCATAGTACCAATCAAACAACCAATCATGTCCCGTTGCCGCCGGCGCTCGCGCACCGAAAATCTCTTTTATTTTTTCCTGGGTGTGGAGGTGTGCTCGCGGATTTTGGCTGCAGATGAAGGCTGTTGGGGGAAGCTTACGCGGTCAAGCCCGGTTCTAGCCCCCGGCGCCGGGCGGTGCGTCGTTCTCTAAGTTCTCGGGGTACTGGACAACCTCATTTTCGTCCATATCGATCGCAACACCACTAGCCTTACGCAGTGAGACGCCCGGACCGGACGCAACGCCGCCAGCCTCTAGGAAGGTCACGCCAGCCGTTTCGAGGATGGTGCGGATTGCGGCAACATCATTCTGCATACCGGTCGCCTTGCCTTCGCTTTCTTCCAGGCGTTTCAGCGTCGGCACTGAGATATTCGCAGCGAGAGCGAGCGCTGCTTGCGACATGCCGATGAGCGCTCGAGCGGCCGAAATCTGCCTGCCAGATAGCATTTCGTCATCCTTTAGTTTCAAAGATATCCAAAGGTGTTGAGCAGCGCACCTGGATGCGTCCCCAACAATGGCTATGGCATAAAAGGATGTATTCACGACCAGAGAGGTTGACTGGTCGGCGTACCG
Organism: Rhizobium sp. P40RR-XXII; assembly: GCF_012641405.1. Lineage (GTDB taxonomy): Bacteria > Pseudomonadota > Alphaproteobacteria > Rhizobiales > Rhizobiaceae > Rhizobium. The sequence goes on along the minus strand of NZ_JABAII010000009.1, from coordinate 213,428 downwards.
CTCCTTGACGCAGGGCGAGATAAACGAGTTCGCACGATCTGCCAGGACGCGAATGGCGCTCGGAGCGTGCCACAAATCCCCTCACCACCATCGAGAATCATTTGACGACGCATCGCGCCCGAGAACGTAGCCAATCGCGAAGGCGAGGACGCCGATCGTAAGGACGATCCCGGTTGCCGTGTGCGGATGCTCAGCAGCGCCGGCGACCACGGCGGTGCTCTCACGGACGACAGCGTCCTTCGCATCCTTTGCGACCTTCCGGGCACCTGTCGGTGGCTCTGCGGGTGTTCCTGTGAAGCCAGCACCGAGTTCGTCAGTCATGATGTTCCTCCTTCTTCTGTGGGAAGGAGAACCCTCGCCGGCGAGGGAAGTTCCAGCGACGTGGCTGGGTGGGATAGGATTTTAGCGGCATCTGCAAAAATCACTCGAAGCGACGCAACCCTAGGCAGTGTGGACTCTTGGGATTCCCAAAGGTGAGCAAATCAGATTCAAGGCTGTCTTTTGGAGGCAGTCATGGGTGTTTTGGATCGTCTGAACCTTCGGGACGAGCAGTGGGAGCGGATATCGCACCATATCATTGGTGACGAGCGCACGCGCGGTTCGTTGGGCCGCGACAACCGCATGTTTGTGGAAGCGGTGCTTTGGATTGTGCGTACCGGCTCGCCCTGGCGTGACCTGCCGGAGGTGTTCGGCGAGTGGAACAGTGTCTTCCGTCGTTTCAGCCGCTGGAGCCGGAAGGGGATCTGGTGGCGCATGTTCGTCGCGATGTCGGACGATCCGGACTTCGAATACCTGATCGTTGATTCCACCATCATTCGCGCCCATCGGCACGCCGCCGGCGCACAAAAGGGGCTGAAGATCAAGCCCTTGGCCGTTCTCGCGGCGGCCTGACCACCAAGATCCACATGGCTGTGCGTGGTCTCGGCTGCCCACAAAGTGAGGAAGACCCTCCAGACCTGGCATAATTGCGGCGAGTACCCGGAAGCGCCAGAGATCGTCCTCGCACGGTATAGATCTCCCGGGTCAGCCCTCAGCGCAACAGATAGGGCCTATTTGGGATCCTCATAGGTATATAGCGCGCACATTTCGGAACTGCTGCGGGGCGCACGCTTGCCGGTGAAGACGGCAATTGCCGTCGTCTCCGATCCATCGGCCCACGATGCGACAAAGGTAACGTCGCCCGAGCCGCAGAGTTGGTTGCCATTTTGCAGTTCCGGATCGGCCGGCTCTTTGACACGATAGACTGAAGCCGGCACCGAGCGGCCATTCGCGTTGAAGTGATCTGCGACGAGATCGGAGAATTCGAGCGTCTCTCCATTTTCGAACTTGATACTGAAATCGTCGAGCCAGACATCGCCGGTGATGCTCATGGCTGTGTTGCTCATCGCCGTATAGTGATCTGCTTGCTGGGCGAATGTCGCAGAGGCGGTGATGATGGTGATGAGGCCGGAAAGGAGGAGGCGGTGCATTTTAATCCTTGAGAAAGTCGCTTGAACGGGCTTGCCTTGCCACCAGCATCGCATCTTTTGCATCAAAAGCAGAGACTCATTTTAGGGCCAGCACAAGAACACTTCAAATCCCGCGCTAACATCGAACGTGGTGCGAACGTCATCGTCCATCCGCCGTCCCTCGATAGCTAGGCTTTACGAAGCTTCGCACGAGATGCCCCTCGGCTTGATCCACCCTTGCGTCCCGTCGGTGCGTTGCGACAAGACTTTCGATGTTTTTCTGTTGAAGCGGTCTGGGCTTGGCAGCAATGGGCGATAGCATCAAGCTCGATCGAGACCTGGGTTGTGTGATCAATTCGGCAAATCAATAGCGGCTCTTGCTCGCCGTTACGTAGAGAAGCATTCGCCGTCAAGAATAGCAAATCACCCCAGAAATGAACCACGAAAATATCCGGTACCTTCTATTTGCGGATTGGAGCGAAACCATTTTGCCAAGTTTGAAGTGGAAGCGACAATCCGGGCAACGACCTGAGGGTTTCGGCGGAGCTTCCGTTTCGCTAAACGTAGATTCTCCGTTCCGTCCAAGCCGGGGTTGGAGGCTTTGTAACCAAGCACTTAATCACTTTACCCGCTAATGAAGGAATTGCCGTGAACAGACTTCAGCTGACAACCATGACCCTCGCCACCATGCTTCTGACCACCGCGTCCGTCGATGCTGCCGATTTCTCCGTCACGCCGCTGAAAGACGGCGACAGCTTTATCGGTTGCCTGGCTCAGAATACCGCGACAGGCGTCGGCTTTCTTGCCGTTGGCGACAAGGTCGCACTATTTGCCAATTCTTCGAAGTTCACTTTCGCCAAAGGCGATCAGGTAAGTGGCTCCTGGTCGGTCGATGGCGGCACGGCCACGAATTTCTCGTCGACTGCTGATACCGCAGCAACGGCAACGATCGACGTCCCGAACACGACCGAAGCCGTTGCGGCGCTGACCAGCGGCAAGTCGCTGAGCCTGACCGCCAACAGCACCACCGTCGATTTCAGCCTCGAGGGGGGCGAGAAGGCCTTTGTAGGCCTGTCCGAGTGTATGACCACCCAGTTGGCGCCGACCGCTAACTAAGCCGTACCCATTTGCGACTGATATGGCGGGTATTATGTTGCCCGCCATATCTATGTCAGCCGAACCTCCGAAAAGTCTTCAACGACGGCGAAAGACTTAGATGCGAGGACAATTCAAAGTAAGCCGGTAACCACCTCGCAGAGCAAGCGCTTATGCGCACTTCTTTACGTGCCCTTGGCGAAAATCTGTCAACCAAAATTCCCCCACTTGCCTGAAAGGTAGAAGTAGCAGGTTTGACGTCGCCTCGCATCTGTTGCCTGGGAGGCACGGAGAGGCCGGGCAGTCATAACTATAGATGACGTTGCCAAGTAGCTCCGAGTTAAAGATAGGATGCCAGAAGTTTGTAAGCGGAGCATTGCATTTTTCTGCGGCCAGAGAGGCATGCAGAATGTCGCCATGAGTTTTCAAGCTTTCCGCGATCTAGTCCAGCATTTGTACGGCGTTGGTCTCTCCCGCTATGGGGTGGGGGACAATCCGTACGACGGCCGATACCATCGCAGGGATGATGATCATGTTGCAGCAGGATCGATCGGCCAAGCGCCTGCGGATTTAGCAGTAGTTTATATTTTATGAGCAAGGTAATATTCAAATTGATAGTATCAATGATGTAAATTCGAGCGGATGCCGCTGTCTTGTTTTCCGTGTTTAGCTAAAGGAAATTAGATAAATCTGGTTGGTATAAAATAAACGCAGAATTTTTTCTGTCGAGAGGCGCAATATTATCAATTTTTTGACGGTTTCCGAGCAACTATCAATAGTTTGAAAATATTGCAATCGAGTGACATCATGAAAAAACTTCTTTTTACATTCGAGGGCCGCATCAACCGCCAGAAGATGTGGTTCGCGGTATTTATTCACATTATCGCCGCTGCCGTTGTTGGCCTTGTTTTCACGCTCCTTTGGTCCGTGATTCCCGGCTCCATCAGCGAGGACGGCACGTACCACGTCGAAGGGGCCGTAGCCATTCCCTACATCGTCCTTAGTCTTGCCTACATTATCTTCAGCGTTTGGTCGGGTCTTGCCGTCGCCGTCAAGCGACTACATGACCGTAACAAGTCTGGCTGGTTCTTCTTAATCCAATTCGTCCCGCTGATTGGTAGCATCTGGTATCTGGTGGAGGTCCTGCTTCTAAAAGGCACCACGGGCACGAACCGTTTTGGCGAGGACGCGATCGCCGCCTAATGCGCCCAAAGCACAATTAGAGCATTCGAACGATGTGAAACTCAGGCCAAAAGCGATGCCGGGACTGCCCGGCACCGCTTTTTTGTGTGCGCCAGGCATGGCGCGTGGTGCGAGAGCACCGTTTGGCCGGGATGGTATCCGGTTGAAGACTTGGAGGTGAAAGTCCTCTGCAGGCCCTGGTGATGGGAACTGCTAGCCGAACAACAAGGGCGTCGTTGCAAGGCGAGGTCTGAAGGAAGTTGTAAGCAAAGTGCCGGCCTGACGAACAGGAAACGCATATGAGGCGACCGCATCCGGACGAAGGCGCACAAATGCCTGAAGTCCAATATCACCCGGAGGATGCGGCCGTAGATGCGACAGGTATATGGCACGAAGGTCACGCGTCTTACCCTGGGAGACCTGCCGACCTGCCCCTGGTTTCGGGTGTGCTACCGGCGTCGCGAGGCGTCGGGATGGGGCGGCAGGGGTCAGCAGAAGCCGTATTAGCCGACCAAGCGGTGAAGGGCCGAACTTGAGTGCCGGACGGAGGCCGGTCTTTCGATGGTGAGGACAGACGCAGAAGACGGGGCTGGGATGCCCCGTGCCCAAGCTGAGAGCAGCGGCCGGAAGCCGCGACGGCAGGCATTGGGTGCATCAGACACCACGGCAGGGCCGCGATCCTCTCGACCGGAGGCGAATGAGCGACTGATGGAGGCGATCCTCAGCCGCGAGAACATGATGGCGGCTTACCGCCGGGTGGTGGCGAACAAGGGTGCGCCAGGTATCGATAAGATGTCTGTCGAGCAATTGAAGCCATACCTTGCGGAGCATTGGCCGCGCATCAGAGAAGACCTGCTGGCGGACTGCTACAGACCGGCGCCAGTGCGTGGGTGGAAATCCCCAAGCCTGGCGGCAAAGGGATGCGGCAATTGGGCATCCCGACGGTCCTGGACCGACTCCAGCAGGCGATGCATCAGGTGCTGATGCCGATCTTCGACCGGACTTCTCTGCTTCCTCCTACGGCTTTCGGCCGGGGCGGAGCGCCCATGACGCGGTTCTCGCCGCCCGGTCTTATGTGGCCGGCGGCCGTCGCTTTGTGGTCGATCTTGATTTGGAGAAGTTCTTCGACCGAGTGAACCACGATGTCTTGATGGCACGCGTGGCACGCAAAATCGGAGACAAGCAGGTGCTGCGGTTGATCCGCCGCTACCTGCAGGCTGGGCTGATGACGGGCGGGATCGTAACGGCACGCAACGAAGGCACGCCGCAAGGCGGTCCACTCTCGCCGCTGATGTCAAATATCCTGCTCGACGATCTCGACAAGGAATTGGAGCGGCGCGGTCATGCCTTCTGCCGCTACGCCGACGACTGCAACGTCTATGTGCGTTCGCAGCATGCCGGCGAGCGGGTCATGGCCCCGCTCACCTGCTTCCTTACCGAACGGCTGAAGCTAACGGTCAATGGCGCGAAGAGTGCCGTGGACCGTCCATGGAGGCGCATCTTCCTCGGCTACACCATGACCGCCCACAAGGCACCGCGTCTGCGGATCGCGGCGTCGAGCGTGGCGCGGTTCAGGGGCAAGCTGAAGGCTGCCTTCCGTGCCGGGCGCGGTCGCGCCCTTGGCGCCACCATCAAAGACCTCACCCCGGTCCTGCGTGGCTGGATTGCTTACTTCCGGCTGACCGACAGTAAGGGGATTCTCGAGGACCTTGATGGCTGGCTGCGGCGCAGGTTGCGCTGCATCCTGTGGCGGCAATGAAAGAAACCGGCCACGCGCGCCACGCGCTTGAGGCAACGAGGACTGACGGAACAGCGTGCCCGTGACTCAGCGGGGAACGGCCACGGCCCCTGGTGGAATGCCGGGGCCAGCCACATGAATGACGCCTTCCGAAAAGCCTTCTTCGAACAGCTGGGGCTAGTCTCACTCCAACAGGAACTCCGACGCCTAAACCACGCTCGATGAACCGCCGTGTACGGAACCGTTCGCACGGGGGTGTGGGAGGAGGGATGCCGCAAGGCTCCCTCCTACCCGATTCAGTTGCAGTCCGAGGCCACAATCTTGCAGCTGTCGCCATCGCAGCCTTGGATCGACTGCTCCTCTGCCTTCTTCTTCGTCGGAGCCTTACCCCAGCCGATCGACTTGCCGTCCGACGCCAGCGCTCCGCACTGTTCGTAGGTCATTGCGAGTGTGCAGTCTTTGCCACCTTCTTCGTTGCAGAACTTCATGGCATAGTCGGAAGCTTCCTTCTCCGTATCACCGCCGCCGACGCCGTAATAGGGCTCCTTGCTCTTATCCGATGAATCAACTGCAAATGCGCCCCACTTGCTGTCGCCAGCGAGCGCGCCACCGGCAACAGCGGCCGTGGCGAAGGCGGTAAGAAACACAATCCTAACAATGCTTTTCATAATGGTGACGATCCCTTGAAGACGTTCCACCCGCCACATGACCGATGGAACGTATATCTGATAGCCCATACTTCGCCGTCTTCAATGGGACCCGGATAATTTTTGGAACGACTTTTCGCGCGATAAGAAGAGTGACCTGCCGCGGAACTTTCACCAAGCAGCGACTAAACACCTTATGTGTCCCGGCGCGCCGCGTTACGGCAACTCAATTGTGATCGTCGTTCCGTCGGTCAGATCGGTCTGCGAGATTCCCAACAAAAGATAGCCCGCGTTAGCCGCTGGCTTGGGGTAAGGCCAATCCTTATATGCGATTGCTTCAATAATGTCCTTGCCAGGAATTTTGATCTTAGCGCATAGCGCTTTACCTAAGGGAAGGTTACACCGTCCCTTCAGGATTACTGTTGCGCCGACCGTGCTGTCCATCGAAAATACTCCCAGGATTGGTCGCATGCTGTGCGGATCTTTTTGCATGTTGGTAGATTAACCCTCTTCTTCCGAAATCGCCCGCGGAGAGACACCAGCATGTCGTGAATTAATTCAGGAAGATTTGCGATTGTGCCGCGTATTTGAGGTAATTCGCCCTAACAGGCTGCAGTCTGCGGGCAGGGCCAAGTCAAGAGATCAAGCATTGGCTGGCGGCGACGCCATTCTATGAGGCGTCGATGCCGGAGGCCCTCCAGGACGAACCGAAGTCGCGTGGCGTATTCTTGACGCAAACCCGGAAATGAAGGAACCGCAAGACAAAAGCCGTTTAGTTTCATCACGTCTTGATACGGATCCGGATCAGTTCGACTCGTTGACTAACCGCATATTTAACCCGTCAATAGTGCGGATAGTCGGGCCCGAGTGCGGGGCCGAGCACGGTGGTCGGGTTGACTGCGGCAAGCTCCATTCCATTGCCCACGCGTGCGCGGAACTCCCACGAAGCACGTTCCGCGAGCGTCTTGGAGCGCTGGTTGGGCGCAACATTGCCGGTCAGGTCGCTTGGTCGCGCCTTGGCCTGCCAAATCGAACTCGAGGGCGCAAGCTTAAGGAGTGCAGGCTGATGTCCGCCGCTTCCCTCGGTGTCGATCGCGAGATAGTTGCAATCTTCAGTTCTCAATCTATGACCATCCAACGTCGGCTCGACCGTGCTGTCTGAATTTGTGAGGATCTGTTTGTCGTGTAGCTTGAAGCCAAGTCCGTGTTGCAGATAATATCTAGGTGGTTCGTCCAATCCAACCGTGCTCACCGCATTTTCCATTATTTCGAACGGAGCATCTTCCGGTCGATCTTCTTCAGCATGGCTGGAATGTCGATATCGCTGAGTCGTTTGTGAGCAGCTTTGCAAATGCGCTATTGGGTTGAGCCAAATCTGTTCTAGCCGGCAATTTGCTTCTATCCCACTTGCGACCAATCGATCGTCACATGTCCATCCGCGATTCTTGACCTGAATCAAGGAAGCCAACGACGTATTGCCGGATGATCGAGCTATCGCCGTATGGAAGGCAGATCAGCAAACTCGTTCAATGGCGAACGCAATTCAACGTCATCATCCGACGCTTCGGCTGATCAGGGATAAGGAGCCGCACACATGGCCGCCGACCGCCGCGGGTTCGCATGGATGAACGCAGTGCTGACCATGCTGGTCGCATTCGCGCTTCTCCTTGTGCCAGCGGCAGGCATGCAGGCGACACCGTGCCATGAGCAGCTGGATCACACACAACGCTCCAGCCTCGTGCAGTCTCCCGTTTTGGAGAACGCCCAGATTTCATTTCAGGGCCGTTTTCATACATCCGACCATAATGGCTGCTGCGTCGCTCAGTGCACCTTCTGCGTCGTCCTGGCGGTCGTCGATAGGGAGGATGCTCCCGCTGCCATGGGTTCCTTCCTCCGTTTTGCATGGGCTGACCAGACTGGCAGCGGTCTGGCGCTTCCGCCCATGCTTGGTCCTCCTCGTCTTTCGGTCTGAAGGTGCCGCGGGCCGCACCATAGCGGCGCCCGGTCGATTCCATGGGCCTCCCTTCGGACGCCCAAGACCAATGGTCGGCATTGCCCGACCTCGACCCAAGGATCAATACAATGAACCGCCGTGATTTTCTCAACGGCCTGATGGTTGGCGCGGCAGCGCTCGTCACATCGGCCGCTCTCCGTCCCATCCGCACCTTTGCGCAGGACGCCCAAACCCCATCCGCACAGGAAGCGTCCAGTATTCTCTCCGTCGGATATAGGACCATCGATGTAAAAGGCAGGTCCGCTCGTGTCTTCGGTGTTCTCCAGCCCGACGGAACGCCAGGACTGACACTGGACGCCGGAACCGAATTCGACGTCGGGCTGGTGAACGCCATCAATGAACCGACTCTGATCCACTGGCACGGGCTGACGCCCCCTTGGGCGACCGACGGCGTGCCGGACAATCCGGCCGCATTGTTGACGCCGTCGGAAACCCGTCGTTACGCCTTTCCGGTCGGCACGGGTGGCACGCACTGGATGCATGCGCATACGCTGCAGGAGCAGACCCTGCTCGCCGCTCCACTCATCGTACGGACTGCGGACGATAAAAGGCGGGACGAGCAGGAGGTCGTCGTTCTGCTCCACGATTTTTCCTTCTTACCGGCGGAGGAGCTGCTAGCGAAGGTGAAGGGAAGTGCCGCGCACGGCGCCATGCCGATGAACCACGGTTCGATGCAGGGCATGGCCGGCATGCAGCATATGATGTCCGGCAAGGACCTGTCAGACATGGGGATGTCGGGAATGGCGGCTATGGACCTCAATGACATCGACTACGACGCTTACCTCGCCAATGACCGGACGTTCGATGATCCTGAAATCGTCAGGGTCGAGAAGGGCGGTCGGATCCGCCTCCGCATCATCAACGGCGCTACCGCGACCGCCTTCACCATCGACACCGGCCGCCTCTCCGGGGAACTGATCGCTGTCGACGGCCAGGGCGTGCAGCCGGTCACCGGAACGTCCTTTCCCATTGCCATGGGCCAGCGCCTCGACATTCGCCTCAACCTTCCAAAGGAAGGTGGGGCGTTTCCAATCCTCGCGCTTCGTGAAGGCGCTACGGAACGAACGGGCGTCGTCCTTGCCACCGGTGGCGCGGCCATCCGCAAGATCGCGGTCGAAGGCGATGCGAAGGGACCGGTTCTCGGCCTCGATCTGGAACAGCGGCTGCGTCCAATCAGCCCGCTGGCGGCACGTCCGGCAGATCGCCGCTTTCAACTGTCGTTGACAGGCGATATGGCCGCCTACACCTGGGGCATTAACGGGGCGGACAGTCTCGTCGTCAAACGCGGCGAGCGAATCGAGATCGCGATCGCCAACATGTCGATGATGGCGCATCCGATGCACCTGCACGGCCACCATTTTCAGGTGATCGATATCAACGGAATACCGGTCGCGGGCGCAGTCAGGGACACCGTTCTGCTGCCGCCGATGGCGAGCGTCATCCTGGCCTTCGACGCCGACAATCCCGGCCACTGGCCGCTTCATTGCCATCACCTGTATCACATGGCGACGGGGATGATGGCTTTTGTGACCTACGACGGCCTTGGCTGACGCGATTCCGGTGACCGCGAAGCCCTCTCCGAACTCCTTCGAAAGAGACATCTTATGGACGAGAACCATTCCTCATCAGCCTGGAGCAGCTACAGCCGGACCGTCTTCATCGCCTTCGCCGCGATCGCCGTGGCACTCATCGCCTACGAGCACCGCGTGCATGTCCTTGGCATCCTGCCGTGGCTCCTCATCTTGGCTTGCCCGCTGACGCACATGTTCATGCATCACGGTCATGGCGGTCATTCCGGCCACTCCAGTCAAGACCATGCCGGCCATGGGACCGGCACCATCCACCCGAAGAAGGAGGCCGACGATGTCTGACGCGCCGGCCTACGGGCTCTGGAGCCTGGTGATCCTCAATTCCGTGGTGTTCATCGTCTTCGCCGCAAGCTTCACGAAGCTCGAGACGAAGCGGGACTGGCGTTCGCTCGGCGCCTTTTCCGCGTTCATCCTCGCGCTCTTCACCGAGATGTACGGCTTCCCGCTGACCATATACTTGCTGTCGGGCTGGCTCGGACGGCATTTCCCCGGCGTCGACTTCTGGTCGCACGATGCTGGTCACCTGCTGGAGATGATGTTCGGCTGGGGGGTCAATCCGCATTTCGGGCCGTTCCATCTTGCGAGTAACGCCCTGATCATTGCCGGCTTCTGGGTGCTCGCGTCGAGCTGGCACGTGCTCTACGCCGCCCAGCGCGACCATCGCCTCGCCACGACGGGGCCGTACGCCCGTGTCCGGCATCCGCAATACGACGCCTTCGTTGTTATCATGATAGGCTTCCTGCTGCAGTGGCCGACCCTGGTGACCCTCGCCATGTTCCCTGTTCTGGTCTGGGTCTATGTGCGTCTGGCGAAACGGGAGGAGGAGGCCTCGCGGACCGAGTTCGGCGCCGCGTGGGACATCTATGCGAGAACCGTTCCTCGGTTCATCCCGCGGCTCGGCCGCCGGGCTGATGCCTCAGGACGTCGCCCAGGAGGAGCGATCCATGATTGATCATCATCACGCGCATGAAGGCCATGGGCACTCCCTTGGCGATCATCATCACCAAGAGAAGAAGCCCGCCGCGAAGGCGGGCACCGGGCCAGAGCCTCGGGAAGGCGTGATCTATACCTGCCCGATGCATCCGCAGATCAGGCAGGTTGGCCCCGGCACATGTCCGATCTGCGGCATGACGCTGGAACCGGAGGTCGCGACCGCGGAGACGGGGCCAAGCGCCGCGCTTGTGGACATGACGCGGCGGTTCCAAATTGGCCTCGTGCTGACGGTGCCCGTCCTCGCCCTGGAGATGGGCGGCCATCTCACGAACCTGCACATGCTGCTCGGCGTGCAGCTTTCGAACTGGATCCAGCTCGTACTGGCAACGCCGGTCGTGTTGTGGGCGGGATGGCCGTTCTTCGAGCGGGCCTGGGCGTCGCTCGTCAACCGCAGCCTCAATATGTTCACGCTGATCGCGATGGGAACGGGCGTGGCCTGGATTTACAGCATCGTCGCCACGGCCGTGCCCGAGATCTTTCCGGACACCTTTCGTGCCGCCGACGGTTCCGTTGCCATCTACTTCGAGGCGGCCTCCGTCATCACCGTCCTCGTGCTGCTAGGACAGGTGCTCGAGCTCAGGGCGCGCGAGCAGACCGGCGGCGCCATCCGGGCGCTGCTCGACCTTGCACCGAGGACGGCCCGCCGCATCAGGGAGGACGGAACCGACGAAGACGTGGGGCTGAACGTCGTCGTGGTGGGTGACCGCCTGCGCGTCCGTCCGGGAGAGAAGGTGCCGGTCGATGGTGAGCTCGTCGAGGGGCGCAGCTCCGTAGACGAATCCATGATCACCGGCGAATCCATGCCGGTCATCAAGGAAGTCGGAGCGAAGCTGATCGGCGGCACGCTCAACCAGAGCGGCGGCTTCGTCATGCGCGCTGGCAAGGTCGGCCGCGACACCATGCTGGCGCAGATCGTGCGCATGGTTGCCGACGCCCAGCGCTCCCGCGCGCCGATCCAGCGACTGGCCGATCAGGTTTCCGGCTGGTTCGTCCCGGCCGTGATCCTCATCGCGATCGCGGCCTTCGTCGCCTGGGGGATATGGGGACCGGAGCCGCGCTTCGCCTACGGCCTCGTCGCAGCGGTCGCGGTTCTGATCATCGCCTGCCCCTGCGCCCTCGGATTGGCGACGCCAATGTCGATCATGGTCGGCGTCGGCCGTGGCGCCCGGATGGGTGTGCTCATCAAGAACGCCGAGGCGTTGGAGCGTTTCGAGAAGATCGACACGCTCGTCGTCGACAAGACCGGCACGCTGACGGAAGGCCGGCCGAAGGTCACGGCATTGAAAGCGGCGGGCGATATAGACGACCTGGAACTTCTGCGGATCGCGGCGACTCTCGAACGCGCCAGCGAGCATCCGCCTGCTGCAGCAATCGTCGCGGCGGCCAAGGAGAAGGGACTAGCGCTCGGCGAAGCCAGCGAATTCGACAGCCCCGTCGGCAAGGGTGTCATCGGAACCGTCGACGACAGGAGGCTCGTCATCGGCAGCCACCGGATCATGGCGGAAGCGGGTGTCGACCTCTCGGCCCTCATGCCCGAGGCGGAGGCGCTGCGTGGCGAGGGGGCGACGGTAATCTACGTCGCCATCGATGGCAGGGTAGGCGGCCTTGTCGCCATCGCAGACCCGGTCAAGGAGACCACGCCGGCAGCGCTGCGTTTGCTGAAGCAAGACAATATTCGCGTCGTCATGCTGACCGGAGATAACCGCACGACGGCGCAGGCGGTGGCGCGAAGGCTTGACATCGAAGAGGTCGAGGCCGAAATCCTGCCGGAAGACAAGGGCAAGGTGGTCGCGCGCCTTCGAAGCGAGGGACGCGTCGTCGCCATGGCCGGGGATGGGGTCAACGACGCCCCGGCACTTGCCGCCGCCGACGTCGGCATCGCCATGGGTACCGGGACGGACGTCGCAATCGAGAGCGCCGGCGTCACGCTGTTGAAGGGGGATCTGCAGGGCATCGCGCGGGCGCGCAAGCTCAGCCACGCGACCATGAGTAACATTCGTCAGAACCTGTTCTTCGCCTTTATCTACAATGCGGCAGGCGTGCCCATCGCGGCCGGCGCGCTGTACCCGGCCTTCGGACTGCTGCTGTCGCCAATCATCGCGGCAGCCGCCATGGCGCTGTCTTCGGTCAGCGTCATCGGCAACTCCCTGCGGCTGCGCCGCTCGGCGATCGACTAGGTGGTCCGGCGGCGCGACCGCCGAGCACCACATCGAATCCATTCTGCTTCCGTTTCAGAAAGCAGGCGCAAAAGAGATTAAGTCAAAGGAGAAACGAAATGAGAACGACGAGAATTTCAAACGCGGTCCTGCTGGCCGCTCTAATCGCAATCGGCGGAGCCGGCTACTCCTTCGCGCAGACGAACGAGACGGATCCCCATCACCCTGCGAATTCGACGCAGGCGGCCTCGCCGTCAGCGACAGGCGGTATGAGCGGACAGGGCGAGGGAGGCATGCCCGGCTCTAACATGATGCCAGGTGATATGATGGGTCGGGGCATGATGCAGCCCGGCATGATGGGTGGTATGCCGATGATGGGCGCGCACGGACCTATAATGAAGATCCTGTTCGCAATCGCCGACACCAACGGAGATGGCGCGTTGTCCTACGAGGAGATGACAGCGATCCACAAGCGGATCTTCGACACGGTGGACGCCAACAACGACGGCAAGGTCACGCCCGAAGAGATGCAGGCCTTCTGGCGGTAGTAAGCTCCGGACACATGATCGAGAGGATCGACAACTCCCTCCCCCAGACTGAGTATGACCGGCCCCAATTCACCGGCTACACCCGCGACGGCGGCTTCACGACGCTGTTGTGGCCGACGCATCCTTTGCGTTCGCTCAATAAGGCCGACGACGGCAAGTGTATCGGTCTCTTCAGCCTCGGAGCCGCCGCCGCGCATATCCTCATCCAAATCTGCATCGGCAGAGCCGCGACGTTTATGCGTTTACACGCCCCGGTGACCAAGCGGCGCAGCAGTTTGCGCTCGGGCTTGGCGCGGCATGGACGGGCTCATCTGAAGAGAGTGCTCCGGTGCCGCTCGACGCAACCATCATCTTCGCACCCGGCGGCGATCTAGTGCCGACAGCGCTTAAGGCGGTTCGCAAGGCTGGGGTAGTTGTGTGCGGCGGAATTCACATGAGCGACATACCGCCGATGCCCTATGCCGTTCTTTGTTGGGGGGAGCGCGAGCTCGTTTCGGTCGCCAATTTGACGCGCGCGGACGCGGTCGAATTTTTCCCGATCGACCAGATGATAGGCGTGCGAACCCACACCACGACCTATCCACTCAAGAGGGCCAACGAGGTGCTCGCCGATCTACGTGCCGGGCGTCTCGTCGGGGCAGCGGTATTGGTGCCCGAGGCAAGCTACCCGATATGACAACGGGTCTTGCCGTCCCGCCGACACCTTCATCCCTGTCGGAAATAGAATCGCTTCACCAGCTCGAGCGCGGCGGCGTAGATTGCCGAGATCGCGATCAGCCCTCCCAACAACGGAATGGGCAGCGGCGTGAAATCGAATATGCCCGCAACCAGCGGAAAATAGGGGAGCACGAGGGCGATGAGGGTGATGATTGCCGTCGACCAAAGGAGTAGAGGCCCCGGTCCATCTTTCCATGCCGCCAGGGTCGTGCGAACGATCAGCATGGTCACGAGCTGTGTAATGAGTGATTCGACAAACCAGGCCGTGCGGAACTGACTGGTTGTTACGTTGACGACAAACAACAGAAATCCGAACGTCACGAAATCGAACAACGAACTGACCGGGCCAAAGAAGATCATAAATCTTTGGATGCCACGAATGTCCCATCGCCGCGGACGCCGCACTTGCTGTCGATCGACCCTATCCGTGGCGATTGCCATAGATGGAATGTCGGCAAGCAGGTTGTTGAGTAGGATCTGCTTAGCGAGCAGTGGCAGGAATGGGAGGAACAGCGAGGCGATCGCCATGCTGATCATGTTGCCGAAGTTCGCGCTCGTCGCGATCGATATGTATTTCATGGTATTGGCAAAGGTTCTCCGACCATCGTCCACACCGCGGATCAGCACGTTGAGGTCTTGTCGCAACAGGACGAGATCCGCAGCCTCCCGGGCGACATCGACTGCGCCGTCGACAGAAATGCCGACGTCGGCCTCATGAAGGGCTGGAGCGTCGTTGATGCCGTCGCCCATATATCCGACCACATGGTCGGACCGCCGCAGCGCCTTGATAATGAGCTCTTTCTGGTTGGGATCAATCTCGACAAACAGATCTGTTTTGGGCGCACGGGCGAACAATGCATCACTGCTCATCGATACCAGTTCCGCGCCAGTCAAAACACGTTTCGTCCTTAGCCCGATCGTGTCGGCCAGGTGCTTGACGATGTAGCGGTTGTCCCCGGATATGATCTTGATGCCGATACCACGATGTCTCAATCCTGCTAGGGCATTGTTAATTCCTGCCTTCGGTGGGTCAAGAAACAGGAGAAAGCCTTCGAGGCAAAGTTCGCATTCGTCGCCCACGTCATAGGATTCCTTGCTCTCTACGAAGCACCGGGTGGCGATTGCGATCACTCGAATGCCGTTCTCGCCCCAATCGCGATAGCGCGTGTCGATTTGCAGGCGCTGCTCTTCGTTGAGGGATTCGGTAGCATCGCCTGATCTGACGGTGGTACACACGGAAAGAATATTGACGACGGCGCCCTTGCAGACCAACATCGCATCCTGGCCGGCCTCATCCACGATGACCGACAACCGTTTGCGCATGAAATCATATGGAATCTCGTCTTTCTTCACGAAGGCTTTCAGATCTGCGCCAATCTCGCCGGACGCCAGTATAGCATCGTCGAGCGGGTTTTTGAGGCCCGCCTGCAACGATGCGTTCAAAACGGCGAGTAAGTGGACATGTTGCGAGTGCATGCCGCCGGGGTCGACGCAATCATCGAGTTTTATGATGCCTTCCGTCAGCGTGCCGGTCTTGTCGGTGCATAGAAGGTTCATGCTCCCGAGATTTTCAATGGCGTCCAGCCGGCGAACGATGACGCCGCCGGCGGCCATGGCGCGCGCGCCGCGGGCAAGCGTCATGCTGATGATCGCCGGCAGAAGCTCCGGAGTGAGGCCGACCGCCAACGCCAGAGAAAATAGGAGAGAGTCGATCAACGGCCGATGAAGGAGCAGGTTGGCAACAAACACGCTAATGACGATCACCAACATGATGCGTGTCATCAAATAGCCGAAGCGGCGTATACCTCGTGAAAAGTCCGTTTCGGGTATCTGTTTCGCGATTGCTCCAGCGATGGTTGCATACTCGGTGCGTCCACCTGTTTCGACAGCGATGACAGTTGCCGTACCGCTGCGAACCGATGTGCCGGTGAAAACGCAATTGGACCTAGCAGCGATCGGAGCCTCGGGTGGACAAACGCCGGCCATCTTCCCGACCGGGAAGGTCTCGCCCGTCAGAGTGGCCTCGCTGACACTCAAGTCGCGCGACCAAAGGATCATACCATCGGCCGGCACAAGACTGCCGGCCGCAAGCTTGATGATGTCACCCGGGACGATTGTACTTGCCGGGACGAGGATTTCTATTCCGCCCCTTACAACTGTCGCGGACAACGAAATGCTTTTCTTCAACGCCTCCAGCGCCTTCGTCGCTCCATATTCCTGGGAAAAGCCGAGCAGGCAGCTCGCAAGGACGATGACGCTGATGATGATGGCGTCATGCATCTCCCCAACCAGTGATGATACCGTCGCGGCAAAGATAAGAATGAGAACGAGGGGATTCAGGAATTGGCGCAGCAGAATGTGAAGGGCATTCGTGTGCGTCACAGCGAGAACTGTGTTCGGTCCGTGGGCTTTTAACCGGGAAGTTCCCTCTTCAGGCGAAAGACCGGTTATCCGCGAACGAAGATCTTCCACTAGAACGTCTTCGGTCTTCGACCAAAAAGGCGAGGCCGGAATCATTGAATTTTGGTTTGCGGAATCCCGACTTCTAAGCGGAGCGTTCATATCAATTGATCTCGTGAATACAACTGATGTTAGCCGGCCGATCCCAGTGCTTCA
Organism: Rhizobium sp. P40RR-XXII; assembly: GCF_012641405.1. Taxonomy (GTDB): domain Bacteria; phylum Pseudomonadota; class Alphaproteobacteria; order Rhizobiales; family Rhizobiaceae; genus Rhizobium. The sequence goes on along the minus strand of NZ_JABAII010000009.1, from coordinate 196,685 downwards.
TTGACGCCAGTCAAAACTCGCGATTCATTGCGGTGGACCTCTTTCAGTCCCGGGACGTCGCGCGGGAGAAAACGCCGATTAAGTCGAAAGCGGACGTCAATCGAGCGATTAGCGCTGCCAATAGGTGCCCTTTGGGTTTACAGGCATCTTCCACGGGACGAAACCGCGCCTGTCTCGACCGCGGAATATGGCTATCTGCATATCGGCCTCCCGGTAACCAGACCCAGGATTTCTTCTTTCATGAAGAAGGCGGCAAACTTACCGATTTCATAAAGTGTAACCGAGGCTCCGAAGAAAGCGGATTTCAACGCTCGCGTGCTCTTCGTGGGTGTAGTGGCCCCATAAATCCCCGGTCACGGTCTCCCACTTGTTAAGTGTGAGGAGTAATGTGCCCATTATGACGATCAATCGCAGTTCGAAGACAGAAGTTTTGTCCGGCCCTGAGCGCTGTCGTCGCTGGTCGACGAAAGCAAACAGGGGAGCATGAAGATATTGGCAAAACTGTTCCGCCAGTCGCGGTAGGCCACACCCATCCCGAAAAGGCCAGCAAAGACTCTTTCATCAGTCCGACCAGACCCAGTCCCTAATTTCCGGAAGGTCATCGAAATGCTCCCGGATGTACCGGTCATGCTCTTCTAAGAGAGACTTGCAATGGACGGCCAGCTCGGGGCTTTTGACCAGTAGGTCAGGTACATAGCGCAGCACGTCGAGGCATAGATGTAGCCGGCTGATGCGATTGAGCACGACCATATCGAATGGGGTGGTTGTCGTTCCTTCCTCCAGATAGCCGCGCACGTGAAACTGATCGTGTGCTTCCCGGCCGTGCAAGAGATCGTGGATCACGCCGGGGTAGCCGTGGAAGGCGAAGATCACCGGTGCTTTTGTCGTGAAAATCCCGGTGAATTCCGTATCACTCATGCCGTGCGGATGCCGGGCTGAGGAGCATAGCCGCATTAGGTCGACGACATTGGCGACGCGCACCTTGAGATCGGGGGCATAGCGCCGCAGCAGCCAGGCGGCGGCGATCGTTTCCTGGGTCGGGATGTCGCCGGCGCAGGCGAGCACGATATCTGGCTCGTCCGGCTGGTTGCTGTACATGTCCCAGACGCCTGCGCCCTTGGCGCAATGGGCCTTTGCCTCTTCCATCGTCAGCCATTGCAATTGTGGCTGCTTGTCGATGACGATGAGGTTCAGATAGTTGCGGCTGGTAAAGCAGTGGTCGGCCACCGACAGCAGGCAATTGGCGTCCGGCGGTAGGTAGACGCGGGCCACTGCCGGCTTGCGATGAATAATCGTGTCGATGAAACCGGGCCCCTGATGACTGAAACCGTTGTGGTCGTTGCGCCAACAGGTTGACGTCAAGAGATAGTTTAGTGATGGGATCGGCGCGCGCCAGGAGACGCGTTCGGCGTGCTCGATCCATTTGGCATGCTGCATCGCCATCGAATCCACGATCATTGCAAAGGCTTCGTAGGTCGCGAACAGACCATGGCGGCCGGTGAGGTTATAGCCCTCGAGCCAGCCATGGCAGCAATGCTCGCTGAGCACTTCCATGACCCGGCCGTCATGAGAGATGTGATCATCGCCGGGTCGTATCTCGCTCATGAGGCCGCGGTCGGAGACGTCGAAGACAGCGCCGAGGCGGTTCGAGTTCGTCTCGTCGGGACAAAACAGGCGGAAGTTCGTCGGATTGTTCCGATAGATTTCCCTGATATAGCTTCCCAAGATCTGCGTCGATCCGAGGCGCTCCCGGGCGCGCTGCTCGAACTTGACTTGAAACTCTTCAAAGTTCGGCAGCTTGAGCGCCTGCGTAAGCTCGCCGCCATTGCTCTGCGGGTTCGACCCCATGCGTCGTTTGCCCTCAGGCGCCAGAGCGGCATATTCCGGGCGGAAGGCGCCGTGGTCGTCAAAGAGCTCCTCCGGCTTGTAGCTCCGCATCCAGGCTTCGAGGATATGAAGATGCTCTGGATTGATCAGGATATCGGCGACTGGCACCTGATGCGAGCGGAACGTGCCTTCGACCTGGATACCGTCGACAATCTTCGGACCGGTCCATCCCTTTGGTGTTCGCAATACGATCAGTGGCCACCGAGGCCGCTCGTCGGCACCATCCTCACGGGCAGCCTTCTGAATGGCGCGGATCGCAAGGACGGCTTTTTCCATCGCCGCGCCGAAGCTCTGATGCACGATCATCGGATCGTCGCCTTCCACGAAACATGGCGCGTAACCCTGACCCTCGAAAAATTTTCTCAGATCTTCGTCGCTATGGCGCGCCCAGACGGTCGGGCCGGAGATCTTGTAACCGTTGAGATGCAGGATCGGCAACACTGCGCCGTCCCGCTTCGGGTTGATGAAATCGATGCTCTTCCAGCTGCCCGCTAGCGGGCCTGTTTCGGACTCACCGTCGCCAACGACGGCCGCGACGAGCAGATCGGAATTGTCCATGACGGCCCCGAAGGCGTGGAGCAGGACATAACCAAGTTCGCCGCCTTCATGAATCGAGCCAGGTGTCGGCACACTGACGTGGCTGGGGATGCCGCCCGGCGTCGAAAACTGTCGAAACAGCTTTAGCATGCCGGTTTCGTCATTGGTGATCTCGGGATAGAATTCGCTGTAGCTGCCTTCCAGCCAGACATTGGCGATGATCGCCGGGCCGCCATGGCCGGGACCGGCCATGTAGATCGTATCGAGATCGTACTTCTTGATCAGCCGGTTGAGATGAACATAGACGAGGTTGAGGCCGGGAGAGGTGCCCCAATGGCCGAGCAGGCGGGGCTTGATATGCTCGACCGTCAGCTTTTCCTTGAGCAGCGGATTGGCGCGGAGATAGATCTGTCCGACATTGAGATAGTTCGCCGCTCGCCACCAAGCGTGCATCCTGAGCAATTCGTCTTGCGGTATCGCTGGAAGGTGGTTCTCAAAAAGCGTATTCATTATTCAACCTCAACCTATTGACGCGATCGAAACGTAGCCTTTTTGTGAGACAGACTTTTAAACCGTTATCCGGTGATGTCAGTTTCTGTTTGACAGAAAATGGCCTACCGGCAGTGACGATTTTCTCACGGTGTTTGAATGACTAAAGCCCTCATCACATTGAACGCAGGCTCATCAAGCCTGAAGTTTGCAGTGTTCAGCCATGATGGCATTGCGCTAGATCAAAAGGTCCACGGCAAGATCGAGGGTATCGGGACAGCGCCGCACCTCATTGCGAAAGACATGAGCGGCAGGGTTCTGACGGAGCACCGCTGGGAAAACGGTTCGGGTCTTGGGCATGAAGATTTTTTCAGGCAATTGCTCGACTGGATCGACGAGCATCTCGGTGACGCTGAGCTGATTGGCGCAGGTCACCGCGTGGTTCATGGCGGTGCGCAGTTCTATCGGCCGGTTCGTGTGACGCCTTCGCTGCTCGGAGCCTTGAAAGCATTGATCCCATTGGCGCCGCTGCATCAGCCGCATAACCTGGCGGCCATCGAAGCCGTCGCTGCGGTGCGGCCGCAGCTTGCGCAGGTGGCGTGTTTCGACACGGCGTTTCATCATGACCAGCCGCCGGTCGCATCACGGCTTGCCATACCGCGTGCCCTTAGCGCCGAGGGCGTCAAGCGCTATGGCTTCCACGGCATTTCCTATGAGTTTATCGCCCGACGTCTGGCAGAGATCGATCCGGCTCTCGCCGCCGGCAAGATCATCGTCGCTCATCTCGGCAACGGCGCCAGCCTGTGCGCTATCAAGGGCGGGCGTAGCATCGATACGACCATGGGCTTCACCGCGCTGGACGGACTGGTCATGGGGACGCGCTGCGGATCTATCGACCCCGGCGTTTTGCTCTATTTGCTCCAACATCACGGTATGACGCCGGCAGCCTTATCCCATCTCCTTTACGATCAATCCGGCTTGCTCGGTGTATCCGGAATCTCCAGCGACATGCGCGAGCTTCTCGGCAGCGATAATCCGCACGCGATCGAAGCTGTCGAGCTGTTTTGCTACCACATTGCCCGTGAAGCCGGCGCGCTTGTGAGCTCTATGGGCGGCTTAGATGGTTTCATCTTCACTGCCGGTATCGGCGAGAACGCCGTGGAAATTCGCCGTCTGGTTTGTGAACGGCTTGCCTGGCTGGATGTTGCAGTCGACCAAGATGCCAATGCCCGTCATGACGCGATTATCAGTACGGCTGAAAGCCGTGTGATTATCCGTGTTTTACCAACCGACGAGGAGCGAATGATTGCACTTCACACGACGGAAGCGCTTGACCGGTCGGCAAGAGCGCCTGCCGCGGCTTTCCTGCCGGGTCTCGACAGAAGCCGGCCAACGAATGGATAGATTGAAGCACATTTTACGGTGGCGCGCCGTTCAGACGCTGCTTCGTCTGGCGGTCGCCAATACACGCCTAGTGCAACGGCTATTGAAGAACCGCCTGGATCAAGCGCGAGGTTACTGAGGCGTTCTTTCGACGGTCCAAATTGCTGGTGCGCCGGGCAGATGCAGTTGCCGCTCGTAAAAGGCGCTGTTGGCCGCTCCCAAGTCATTGAGGTTATCCGGCCGCAGTTTGCCGCTTCGATCCACGAGGAAACGGCTCGCAGCGCCAGCAACGAATTGATCAGAATGCATCGCAAATTGATTAAGATCAGTGCCAACATGGCAAGCTTGCGGCACGTCAGAGCGGTTGCTTGTTCGCAACAGAAGCGGGGATTCCCGAGGATGGGTGCCAGAATCTTCCTGGCTCCTGCTGCCTGGGAACGCCGCGCCACGAGAAGGAAAACGAAATGGCAGCAATCACGTCCGACATTTTCAGTGCGCGGCCTGCCAGCGAGCGCGTCGCCGTTGTCCAGAACGGCAGGCGGAAGCAGCTGAACGTTTGCGATCACGACTATGCGCAGCTGACGCGACGTCAGCGCGGCCTATCGCCCCTGGAATCCCTCTTTCGCGGCGGTCGTTCGACAACTTATTCGATACGGGGACCGCAAGCTCCCAAAGCAAAGGTTCAGTGCCTCTGGCTCGACCCGATCACGATTCGGTCGGTCCGCAGCACCATTTCAGCGAGCAGGCGAAGGAAATTCTCCAGCGTGCAGCCGAGCGCGCCGTCCAGTCGTCCGGCGAGCGCGAGGTCGATACCGAGCATCTGCTTTACGAGCTGCCGCAGAGCGAGGCGGTCCTGAAGCAGTTCAATATTTCCGTCGATGACCTTTGGGGCCGGATCGATGCCAATTTTCCCGTCGGCGCGCAAAGCGAGCCACCAGCCGGCTAGATCGCTGTCTCCCGGCGCGTCAAAGCGCGCCTCGTCGCCTCCCGCCTACTGGGACATTCCTATGCCGGCCCCGAGCTCGCCAGCTTTGTTGACATGACTTAGACAAGAGCTTTGTCCTTCAAATTCGATCGCAATACCATCCCGCTATATTAGCAATGACATAGAGTTTCACCATATGGATAAGTCGATTTCGTCTGAAGCATCGGTCGCCGGGATGACAAAAGCCGGTCTGCGCCGCAACTGGGTTTGGCTGGTAATCGGCGTGATAGTTTGCGTCATCGGCTGGGTCGTTTGGCAAAAATATGCTGGCCAAGGGCAGCCGGCGGGAATTGCGAGCGGAAACGGCCGTATCGAGGCAGTCGAGGTCGACATTTCGACGAAAGCCGCCGGGCGAATAAAGGATGTCACCGTGGATGAGGGCGACCTCGTCCAAGCCGGACAGGTGCTCGCTCATATGGATATCGCTCAGCTGGAAGCACAGTCGCGGCAGGCTCTGGCGGAAGTACAGAGGGCAGTGGTCGGTGTCGACACCGCAAACAGCCTCGTCAAACAAAGACAGGCGGAGAAAACATCGGCCGATGCGGTGGTAGCGCAACGCCAGGCTGAACTCGATTCCGCGCAGATCAAGGAAAAAAGATCTGAACAGCTGGTTAAGTCAAACTCCGCTGCGCAACAGGTTCTGGACGACGACAGAGCCGCAGCCCTTGCTGCGAAGGCCGCGCTTTCGGCAGCGCAGGCTCAGGTCGCCGCATCAGAGGCCGCGCTATCTTCGTCGAACGCGCAAGTTATAGATGCCAAGGCTGCGGTCGATGCAGCCCGTGCCGCCGCAGAGAGCATTCAGGCCGATATCGATGACAGTACCCTGAAATCACCGCTCGCCGGCCGTATCCAGTACAAGGTTGCCCAGCCGGGCGAGGTGCTTGCCGCTGGCGGGCGCGTTCTTGACCTCGTCGATCTCAGCGACGTCTATATGACCTTCTTCCTGCCCACCGATCAGGCGGGCCGCGTTGCGCTTGGAGCCGACGTGCGGCTTGTGCTCGATGCGGCCCCCAAATACGTCATCCCAGCGAAGGTGACGTTTGTCGACAATGTGGCGCAATTCACGCCAAAGACAGTCGAGACGGCCGACGAGCGCCAGAAACTCATGTTCCGTATAAAGGCCAAAATCCCGGAAGACCTGCTTCGCAAATACATCCAGATGGTCAAGACCGGCCTGCCGGGAGTGGCATACGTAAAGCTCGATCCTCAGGCTGTATGGCCAAAGAATGTTGAGGGAACAGTCGTCCAATGAGCGCGGCCGGCAATCGCGCGCTTGTTGGATGTCTTCAAGGCGTTGGGCTTTCCTACGGAAAAACACGCGCGCTTGAGAGGGTAACGCTGAATTTGCCTGCTGGGCAAATGCTCGGATTGATTGGGCCCGACGGCGTCGGCAAGTCCAGTCTTCTGTCGCTTATCGCGGGAGCCCGGGTCGTGCAAGAGGGCTTAATCACAGTTCTGGACGGCGATATAGCCAATGCAAGGCACCGCGAGCGCACCTCTCCGCGCATTGCTTACATGCCCCAGGGTCTCGGCAAGAATCTCTATCCGACGCTCTCCGTCTTTGAAAACATCGATTTTTTTGCACGCCTTTTCGGACAGGACACAGCCGAGCGCAGGCAGCGAATAGGATCCCTGCTCAAGGATACTGGTCTTTCAGCCTTTGCCGATCGCGCTGTTGGCAAACTTTCGGGGGGTATGAAGCAGAAGCTGAGCCTCTGCTGCGCGCTGATCCACGATCCCGACCTGCTCATTCTCGACGAGCCGACGACCGGCGTGGACCCGCTCTCCCGCCGTCAATTCTGGGACCTGATAGCCGCGATCCGCACAGGCCGCCCCGGCATGAGTGTGATCGTCGCCACGGCCTATATGGAGGAAGCGGCCAACTTCGATTGGCTGGTTGCAATGGACGCCGGGCGCGTCCTCGCAACCGGATCGCCGGCCGACCTTTTGGAGCGAACCGGAACGACCAATCTTGATGCCGCATTCATCGCCCTTTTGCCTGAAGAAAGGCGGATAGGCCATGTCGACGTGCATATCCCGGCGCGATCGAGCGCCTCAGGCAGCGAGCCGGCCATCGAGGCCGAGCATCTGACGATGCGTTTCGGTGATTTCACGGCGGTCGACGACGTCAATCTGAGTATCGCCCGTGGTGAGATCTTTGGCTTTCTCGGCTCCAACGGCTGTGGAAAGACGACGACGATGAAGATGCTCACCGGCCTCCTGCCGGCAAGCGTCGGTACGGCGCGTCTCTACGGTCAAGAGATTGATGCCGCCAACATGGAGGTGCGCCGCCGAGTCGGCTATATGTCGCAAGCCTTTTCGCTTTATAGCGAACTGACCGTGCGGCAGAATCTGGAGCTTCACGCCCGCCTTTTTAGCGTCGATGCCTCAGTTATCCCGGACCGCATGCGGGAGATGGTCCGACGCTGCGATCTCGCTGATGTCATCGATACGCTTCCAGATGCCTTGCCACTCGGAATCCGCCAGCGATTGTCGCTTGCGGTCGCGATGATCCACGGCCCAGACATCCTTATTCTCGACGAGCCCACGTCCGGCGTCGATCCTATCGCCAGAGACAAGTTCTGGCAGATCCTTTCCGATCTGTCTCGAAACGACAATGTGACGATTTTCGTTTCAACGCACTTCATGAACGAGGCTGCCCTGTGTGACCGCATCTCGCTGATGCACGCGGGCAGGATCCTGGTGACCGACAGCCCTGTGGCGATCGTGGAGAGCCGATCGGCCGAAAGCCTACAAGATGCATTCATCGCCTATCTGGAAGACGCAATCGGCGGAGATGCGAATCTGGCCATCGCTTCGACAGCACCCGCCGCCGGTCCCGAGGCTTCAGATCTCAAGTTCCATGCCACAGACGATCGTTCACAGCGTCTATTCAGTTTCAACAGGATGTTTGCCTACTCCAGGCGCGAGGCCCTGGAATTGCAGCGGGATCCAATCCGGGCGACGTTGGCGATCCTCGGCAGTGTTATTTTGATGTTCGTGATCGGATACGGCATCAATCTGGATGTCGAAAACCTTTCGTTTGCCGTCCTCGATCATGACCAGACGATGATCAGCCAGGACTATGTTCTCCAAATTGCCGGCTCACGTTACTTCAGCGAGAAGCCGCCTATCGTCGATTATGACGACATGGATCGTCGCATGCGCAATGGGGAATTGACCATGGCGGTCGAGATCCCACCGGCCTTCGGTCGGGACGTATCGCGAGGTCGCAACGTGCAGATTGGGGTGTGGATTGACGGCGCAATGCCCTCTCGCGCCGAAACGATCCTCGGCTATGTGCAGGGCGTTCACGCGCAATGGCTCGCGCAACGCGTCCAGGACGCTAGTTTGAGTGCAACCTCATCGACGGGAGCGTTTCAACTCGAAGTGCGCTATCGTTACAATCCTGACGTCAAGAGCCTGGTGGCCATGGTTCCCGGCGTCATCCCGCTTCTACTTCTCATGATACCGGCGATGCTGGCTGCCCTGAGCGTCGTGCGGGAAAAGGAACTCGGGTCTATCATCAACTTCTATACCACCCCGGTCTCACGGTTTGAATTCCTGCTTGGCAAACAACTTCCATATATCGCTCTTGGGATGCTCAATTTTGCGACGCTGACGGCGTTTGCAGTCTTTATATTCGCGGTTCCGTTCACCGGCAGCCTGTTGACGTTCGCCCTGGCAGCAATCCTGTACGTAACTGTGGCGACCAGCATGGGTCTGCTGATCTCAACCTTCATGAACAGCCAGATCGCAGCTATTTTCGGCACGGTGCTGGCAACGGTCATTCCTGCCTCGCAGTATTCCGGTATCACCGATCCGGTTTCCTCGCTTCGCGGGGCGGGGGCTTTTATTGGTCGGATTTACCCCGCCACCCACTTTGTCACCATTTCTCGTGGAACGTTTTCGAAAGGCTTGGGGCTCGCGGATCTGGCAGGGTCCTTCTTCCCGCTAATCCTCGCGGTCCCTGTGGTGATGACGTTGGGCGTGTTGTTGCTCAGCAAGCAGGAGCGCTGAAGATGCGTGTCGAGAGTGTTTTGCGGCTAGGCGTAAAAGAGTTGTGGGGTCTCGCGCGCGATCCCATGATGATGATCCTGATTGTCTACGCGTTTACACTTTCGGTCTATACGGCATCGCGAGCATCGCCCGATACGCTCAATAACGCGCCGATCGCGATCGTCGATGAAGATCAATCCCCCATATCGTCCCGTGTTATCACCGCATTCTACCCGCCCTATTTCGCGGTTCCCGAATTGATTTCAGCGTCACAGATGGACAATCGCATGGACGCCGGCCTGGACACCTTTGCGGTGGATATACCGCCGAACTTCCAACGCGATCTCTTGGCGGGCCGATCTCCGTCAATCCAGCTCAATATTGATGCGACCCGAATGTCGCAGGCATTTACCGGCGGCGGTTACATTCAGTCTATCGTTTCCGGCCAGGTCAACGAATTCGTTGACCATTACAGATCTAGCAAGCCCCCTTCGATCGATTTGGCCCTAAGGGCGCGGTTCAATCCCGATCTCGATAAAGGGTGGTTCGGGGCGATCAACAACGTCATCTCGTCTGTCACCATGTTGTCGATCATCCTCGCCGGAGCGGCCCTGATCCGGGAACGTGAGCACGGGACGATCGAGCATCTTCTCGTCATGCCCGTCACGCCGACTGAAATCATGCTGAGCAAGATTTGGTCAATGGGCGCGGTCGTAGTTGCTGCTGCCTTCTTCTCCATCGTGGTTGTCGTTCAGTTGCTGCTCAAAGTGCCGATCGAAGGATCGATCGCACTTTTCATGCTCGCGACCGTTCTGGACGTCATCGCAACGACCTGCCTGGGCATATTCCTGGCGACCATTGCCGGATCGATGCCGCAATTCGGAATGCTCCTCATGCTGGTTCTGTTGCCTCTTCAGATGCTATCCGGCGGAATGACGCCCCGTGAAAGCATGCCAGAGATTATTCAGACCATTATGTTGGCCGCGCCCAACACCCATTTTGTCATTCTGGCGCAGAGCGTGCTTTTTCGGGGTGCGGGAATTGGCGTCGTCTGGCCTCAACTGCTTGTGCTGGCATTGATCGCAGCTATCTTTTTTATAGCTTCACTTTATAGGTTCCGACAGTTCTTGAGATGAGATAGCCATCATGTCGCGATGAAAGGCGTTTGTAAGCATTATCGCGAGACGATCAAAGGACGCGAGGGAACTAGCGAGGGTGATCGCGTCGTGCTCTCTCGCTTGGTTTCGCGCCTACAGTTCCGATACCGGACGCTGGCTGTCGAGGGATCCGGTAGGGGAGGGAACCGATTCCGTCGCGAATCTTTACACTTATGTACTGCTTGACCCGCTTTATAAAACTGATCCTCTTGGGCAATCCTATCAATTTGTGGAGGATTGCGTCCAATGCCGTCATAAGGTCAACTTTGGGCAACTTTCTTACGGCTCGACCTCATAGATTTGCTCATGGGTCGCTACGAAGGCCTTGCCTTCGGGTGTGATCCAGCCGCGAAACATCCCCGGCGTGTTGTATGGCGCCACGGCGACGCCCTGAGCGTCTATGGCGACCAAGCCAGCGCCGATCTGATGCGGCGCCAGATCATGATTGATAAGCTCGTCGGTTGCAGTTGCGAGATCCTGCCTCAGATAGGCGATGCGGGAGGCGATCTCGTGCCCAACGACATAGCGGATGAAGAACTCGCCCTTGCCTGTCCCCGAAACTGCGCAGACACCATCGCGCGCATAGGTGCCGGCCCCGATGACCGGGCTGTCGCCCACGCGACCGTCAGGCTTGTTATTGTAGCCGCCCGTCGAGGTGGCTGCGGCAAGATGGCCGGCAGCATCAAGGGCCACGGCGCCGACGGTGCCGTGCTTTTCGTTTTCCGTCCCTTCGGTGCCCTCAACGGCATGGCGCTTCATCGCCTCCAGCGCCTCGACCCGCTTCTCCGTGGTAAAATAGGATTGTGGCTCGACCTGCAGCCCCTTGGCCTCGGCGAAGCGATCGGCGGCGGGGCCAGTCATGTAGACGGCCCGACCATCCTCCATCAATGCTCGGGCTGCGCTGACGGGATTGCGGATCGCGCGCGAGGCGCTGATGGCGCCAGCGTCCAGCGTCGCTCCATCCATGATAGACGCATCAAGCTCATGCACGCCGTTCTCGTTGAGGGCTGCACCATGCCCGGCGTTGAAATGCGGACTGTCTTCCATGACCACGACGGCAGCCTCGACAGCGTCGATCGCGCTATCACCCGCCTTTAGCCGCGCATAACCAGCCCACAAAGCGGCGGCCAGATCACGGCGCGCACCCTCCCACTCGTCGGGCGTCATGCTGTCTTCCGGCATGACCCCGCAGCCACCGTGAATAGCCAGCGCAATGTTCGTCATTTCCTGCTCCCGATCCGGCATCGACCAAACTTGTTCACCGATCGCCGCCCCTATGAATGATGTCTGACTGTAACAATCAGGCGCTCCTGATTCAGCTGAAGGCGATATCGCCGATGACCCTCACCCTCACGCGGCGCGCACCACCAGGCAGATAAGCGATCGGGATATCTTCGACTTCGAGCGTCTTCAAACTTTCGCGGCTCGCGCCGGAAGCAACGGCGGCATCCTGCGCCTCGGCTTCCGCTTTGGCGATGGCTTCGTCGCGGCTCAACCCCGAAAACACCTGGTCGACCTCGCCCGACACCTGCGCCATCGCGGCGCCGAGCGCATTGGCGACACCGGCATTCTCGACGCGAAGAACCTCGGACGCTCCCGCGATCTTTTCCGGGATCAGGAAGGCGCCACCACCGACAGCAATCAGCGGCACATCCTCGGCTGACGTTTTCATCTGGTCGAAGCTATCCGTCACCTTGTCGCGGATGCGTTCGAGGCATGCCTTCACGAAAGCCGGATCGAGACCGCGAACGCGATCCTTGTCTCCAATGTCGATCAGACCGGCCGCAACCGCGACATCCGAGGCAGTCAGTGAGTTGCCACCAAAGACGCGCGCCTCAGCCAGAATGCGATAGCCAACCGAACGCGGACCTATCTTGCCCGTTTCCGGATCGATGATCGTTCCGCCGCCAAGGGCGATCGGCAGGAGATCAGGCATGCGGAACAGCGTGCGCACGCCACCGATATGGACGATGTTATTAGCCTCGCGCGGGAAGCCGCCGACGAGGCAGCCTACATCCGATGTCGTGCCGCCGACATCGACGACCATGGCGTCGCTCAAGCCAGTCAGGAAGGCCGCGCCCCGCATCGAGTTCGTCGGGCCGGAAGCAAAACTATGAACCGGATTGGCTGCGGCGACATCCGCCAGCGCCACCGTACCGTCGTTCTGCGTCAGATAGAAAGGTGCGGTAACGCCTGCTTCGCGCAACGCATCCGAGAACGCCTGCACCGTGGTCCTGCCGAGCGACTGCAGCGCCGCATTAAGAAGCGCAACATTCTCGCGTTCGAGCAATCCGATCCGCCCGAGGGTATGCGACAGCGTGATCCTCGCGTCCGGGATTACCGAGCGGACGATCTCGGCAGCCCTGACCTCGCATTCGGTCGTCAGCGGCGAGAAGGTCGCCGATATGGCGATCGACGTGATGCCGGCATCGCGGATCTTCATGGCCGCTTCACGGATCTCGTCGGGGATCATCGGCACGAGCGGACTGCCGTCATATTCATGACCACCATGAACCATGAAGATGAGTGGATCGACAGCCGCGCGCAAATCATCAGGCCAGTCGCACATGGGCGGCAAAGAGGCACCGGTCGGCAGCGCAACGCGGACCGCTGCCACTCTTTCCAGCCGCGCCCGCTCGACGACGGCGTTGGTGAAATGCGTGGTGCCGATCATGACAGCATCGATCGGCCGCCCGGATGTGCCGGCATCGCCGGTCACATAGCTCAAGGCCGTCTTCACGCCGGACATGACGTCCTGTGTCGTGGGAACCTTGATGGAGGCGATGATCTTCCCACCGTCGATCAGAACGGCGTCCGTATTGGTGCCGCCAACGTCAATACCAATGCGCTTCATGCGAATACCGATCTGAAATCAATGTCATAGCCGAAGGCACGCGGGCCAACGGCGGCAATTCCCGCAGGCGAGGTCAAGAGCTCGGGCGCCGGCAGAGCGACAACGGTCACGCGCTGGCCGTAACGCACCGACTCCGTGCCGATCGCGCTGCCTGAAATCGTATCGAGCAGGCAAAGAAGATCCGGCGTCATCGCTACGGGCTCGCCATCGCGGAAGGCGACAGCCCATTCGTTCTGGAAGGCGAGCTCCATCCGGGAGCCCTTGTCGGCATCGACGCCTTCGATCACTGTCCTGCCACGCAGGAAGCCGCCTGTGGTTTCTCGCGCCACATCGATCACTTTGCCGCGGAACAATTGCTTGCCGCCTTCATGATCGAGAACCGCCTTCACCGGGTCGTCGTGACGCGCACGCGCTTCGATGACGGTACGGCCGAGTTCAGTCGCTTTGGTGATCGTGTAGTGAATACCCCATTCCTTCACCTCGCGGCCGGTACGCGGGGCCTTGCAGGTCGCGGCGGTGGATCCAACTTCAGTGCAGACCTTGCGCGAAATCCGCTCCATCCACTTCCAGGATGCAGCCTTTGTAACAATAACCTCATTGTCGCGCACATCGACGAGGGAGAGCGGGTACATCGGCAGATTGCCGATCGCAAAGGAGGTCATCTGAGCCTCTGGATAGGCACGCCCCATGGCATCCGCGTTGACAACAGGCCTGCCCAGCATCGCGGCGGCAAGGAAGGAGGACAACGCATTTGAGCCGCCGATCTCGACGCTCATGATCGCGCGGAAAGGTTTTCCGAGATAGTCCTCCATGACCTCGACCGCTCGCGCCAGATGCACGGGGTCGCTGAGGCGCTCCTGCCCGACCAGCGGTGCGCCCATTTTCGAGACGACGGCTACCATATCGTCATCGTCGAGCGCCATGGGATCCATCACCTGCACGCGACGGCCCTCGGCATAGAGCCTGCGAAGATTGAGGGTGGAGATATAGGGATTGCCACCGCCGCCGGTTCCTAGAATCCAGGCTCCCGTTGCGAGCGGCTCGATATCGTCTTCGGAAAAATCCTGAAGCATGTTTCACCTTCGGCAATAGAGGGGTTCAGCTTTTCACGGAAACTCTGAGCCGCTTTATCTTGTTGTTTTCTCGCAATTCCGGACGAAAAACCGCTCCGCACTTTTCCTGGAATTGCTTTTGCTGTCCCGACCCCGAAAAGGGTCGGGCTTAGATCTTGTGCAGGCAAAGATCAGTTCGCCTTGCAGTCCCAATGGAAGTTCGAGAAGTTCAGATCCCAGCTCTGCATCGGAATGAACGCATAGCCCTGCAAGCACTTGTTCGCCGCATAGCGCCGGTTTGGCGATACCGCCCACACATCGGGTTGCAGCTCGGCGAGCTTGACTTGCAGCTCGTTATAGGTCGCGTTCTGCGACTTGATGTCGGTGGTCGCCCTTGCCTTGTCGATCAGCGCGTCGACCTCGGGATTCTGCAGCCATTCCATCGACATCCAGGTCCCGGAAGCCTTGGAGTGATACTGGTTATAGAAAATTGCGTCGGGCGATGGATAGTTGGGCGAAATGTTCACCTGCGTCGAGGCGGGCGTGGTTTCGGGCTTCGAGGAGAGCTCGACGATGCGGTTCCAGGGCTCGGGCTTGATGTCGAGCGTGATGCCGATCTGTTCGAGATTGGCCTGCATCAGCAGCGCCACTTCAGATTCGAAGGCGAGCGAGGCGACATAGCTGTTGACCAGCGTGATTTTCTGGCCGGCATATTTCGACTTGGCGAGCTCTTCCTTCGCCTTTTCGAGATCGAAGACGCCGGGCGGGATGTCGTCGTTGTGCGCATCCTTGAAGACGGTCGAAAGCGGGCCGGTCATGTCGAAGCCCGGATAGATTGCTTCCTGGATGGTCTTATAGTCAGTGGCATAGGCAATTGCCCGGCGCACATGCACATCGTCCGTCGGGTAGACCTTGCTGTTCAGCTTGATGACGAAGCCGCCGGCCGTCGTCGACTGAAGCAACTTGTAGCCCGGCATCTTGCCGATGGTTTCATAAGTGTCGTTGCCAAGACCGTGCGAGGAAAGTCCGAGCTCGCCCTTTTCGGCAAGCGCCTTGACGGTGGCGTCGTCGCTCGTCTGGACGAAACGCACTTCGTCGATTGGTGTCCCCTTGGTCCAGCCCAGGAAATAATCGAGATTGCGCGCGATCACCATATCCGCGGAGCGATTGTAGCTGACAAGCTTGTAGGGACCCGAACCGGCGGAGTGTTCGCCGACGTAGGCTTCACCCCATTTGTCGTCCGACTTGGTATTGGCTTCGATCAGCTTCTCGTTCAGCGCCATCATTAGCGGCGTCACGGCCATGAACGGAGAGAACTGGCGATCGAGCTTGACGACGACGGTCTCGTCATCGGGCGCGGTGACGTTGTCGGGCTGCACGAGGCCGACGATAAGGTTCGAGGGACCCTTGTTGATGCCGATCAGGCGCCGGATCGACCAGACGAAATCGGAAGCCTTGACCGGTGTGCCGTCCTGGAACTTGGCGTCATCGCGAAGATGGAACGTGTATGTCAGCCCATCCTGCGAGATATCCCAGGATTTTGCCAGATGGGGCACGATCTCGCCCGAAGGGCTGACGGTCGTGAGCGCGTCATACATATTCACGATCGCCATATAGCCCGTGTAGTCCGTGACCTTGGCCGGATCGAGCGAGCTGAAAATCTGCATCGTGTTGACGGCAATTGACACCTTGTCGGCCGCCGATGCAGCAACCGAAGCCAACGGTAACGCCAAGGCGCTGGCGAGCAGAAGTGCCGAAAGACGCAGATTTCTGGAACCCATCTTCATTCTAGTTCTCCTCTTTGATGCGGGAACTGCCCCGCTTATGATTAGGCTGCCTTTCGGCCTGGAGCCGGCAGCGGCGAATAGGTGATGTCCGGGTAGCCGAAGGCAGTCGGGCCGACGACATCGAGCGCACGCGCGCTGCGCAACAGCTCGTGGCAGGGAATGGCGACGACGGCGACGCGCTGGCCGTAGCGCAGCATTTCGGTGGTGATCGGATAGCCGGTATCGACATCGAGCAGGACGATCAGGTCCGGCACGCAGACCTCCATTACGCCATCGCGGCGGAAAACGAGGAATTCGTTCTGGATCGCCACGTTCCCCGTCTGCCCGTTGCAGTCATCGAAGCCAGCGAGTTCCAAATCGCCGATGACGAAACCACCGCGCAGATGGCGCTTCAGGTCGGTGATCTTGCCGTTGAACACTCGTCGACCGCCTTCCAGGGCGCAAACGGCGGCAATCGGGTCTTCCTGCGCCTTGCGCGCACGGATTACCGCTTCGCCGAGCGCGATCGCCTTGGTGAAGCTCTTCGGAATGCCGTACTGATGGACGTAGCGAGCTTGCATCGGCGCCGTCGCCAGCATAGCACCGCCGCCCTGCGCCACGACGCAGGCGCGCGCCATGCGCTCATGCCAGACCTCCGAGACGGCATGGCTGAAGATCACGGCATTGCCATGCAGGTCGCACATGACCGAAGGCGTGGAGCTGTGGCCATAGATCGAAAAGGTCGTCATCTGCATTTCGGGGAAGGCACGGCCCATACCGTCGCAATCGAGGATCGGCAGGCCGCCGAGAGCCGCTGTGACGAGCGGGTTCATCGAATTCGCACCGCCGATCTCTTCGCAGACGATGGCATCGATCGGCGTGCGTATCAGCTCTTCCATGGCGCGCAGGCAACGCAACCCCTCACGCCCCTCGCGGATGCGCTCGACACCGACGACCGGCGCACCGATGCCGCCGATCGACATGCACAGAGCATCCGGTTCGATGGCGTCCGTTGCGAGCACCTTCATCTCGTAGCCAGCCTTCATGGCTTCGAGGACAAGAAGCTTACCCTGGTAGGGATTGCCGCCGCCGCCGGTGCCGAGAATGCCCGCACCGATTTCGAGGGCATCCAGATCCTCTGGCGTCAGCCGGCGTAGGGCGGCGTCGTCATATTTCTCCTTGCGCGTCTCAGGCATGATGGCCTCCCATTTCACCGACGACTTTGACGTGGATGCGCGTGGCGTTGCCTGGCAGATAGGCAAGCGGCGTATCCTCGCGCTCGATAACTTCAAGAGTTTCTGCAAGCGCGCCGGCGGCGATTGCCTTTTGGCGCGCCTCGGCTTCTGCCTCGGCAAGCGCACTCTCGCGGGTATGACCGTCGATGAGCGAGAAGACGCGATCGGTCTCGCCGCTGATCTGGGCAATGGCGGCGCCAACCGCATTGGCCACGGCAAAATTTTCCGGCAAGATCACTTCGAGATCTCCGATACGATCGGGCATTAGGATCGAGCCGCCGCCGACCGCGATGACCGGTACCGGCGTCGAGGAAATGCGGCTCCGCTCGACACAGGCCTCCAGCATGGCGTTGATTTTTGCAACGGCAGCCTCGACAAGTGTCTTGTCGAGATTGGTGACCAGCGCATGATTGCCGATGTCGGCCTTACCGGCGGCAACGGCGATATCGGTGGTGGTCAATGTCGACCCGCCAAAGCAGAGTGCTTCCTTGCGCACGCGATAACCGACCGATTTCGGTCCGACGGTGATACCCGCGTCACCTCTGACAACAAGCGAACCGCCGCCAAGGCCGATCGAAAAGACGTCGGGCATACGGAAATTGGTGCGGACTCCGCCAATGTCGACCGTTGTGGAGGCCTGGCGCGGGAAGCCGTGCGACAGAGCGCCGACATCCGAGGTCGTACCGCCGACATCGACGACGACGGCGTCTTTCAATCCGGTGAGGAACGCCGCGCCGCGCATGGAATTGGTCGGGCCAGAGGCAAAGGTCAGCACCGGAAAGGCACGCACGGCATCGGCCGCCATCAGCGTACCGTCGTTCTGGGTGATATAGAACGGGCAGGGGATTCCGGCGGTCGCCAGCGCCTTGCCAAAAGCGGCAACCGTGCGCTCCGCAAGCGACAGCAGGCTCGCATTCATGATCGCGGCACTTTCCCGCGCCAACAGGCCGTGACGACCAATGTCCTTCGACATGACGACCGGCAGGCCCGGGCAATGCTGCTGCAGAATTTCCTTAGCCCGCAGCTCCATGGCATCGTTGATGCCGGCAAAGACGCAGGTCACGGCGGCAGCCTTCAGGCCCTTTGCACGGATTTCGCCGGCAATGCGCACGATGGCATCCTCATCGAGCGGCGAAAGCTCGCGCCCGTCGAACTCGTAGCCGCCCTTGACCTGATAGCCATGATTGCCGACGATATCGCGCAGGTCATCGGGCCAGTCGACCATCGGCGGCAGGCCGGCGCCAGACGGAAGGCTCAACCGGATGGCTGCGACCTCGTCCATGTGACGGCGCTCGATCACCGCATTGGTGAAATGTGTGGTGCCGATCATGACGGCGGCAATGCATGTACGATCGATTCCGGAGGCCTCGATGACCTTCTCCAATGCCTCGATTACGCCCGAAGTCACGTCCTCGGTCGTCGAGGCCTTGACCCCGGCCAGAACGATCTTTCCCTCCAGGACGACTGCATCCGTGTTGGTGCCGCCGACGTCAATTCCAACGCGATACACGTCAGGCTCCTCTTCGATCAATCTGTGGTTTTGACGAGGAAGCGCCTGCGCTCTTCCTCGGTTACTGCGGGCTTCTGACGCTCCTCCTCATCAGTGACGACAGGGATCGCGGCAATCAGCGCGCGTGTGTAGGGGTGATTGGGTGCGGCAAAAACCTTCGGCGTCGGCCCTTCCTCGACGATCTCGCCGCGCAGCATGATGGCGATACGCGAGCAGAAATTGCGCATCAGCGACAGGTCATGCGAAATCATCAGATAGGTGAGGCCGAGCTCCTCGCGCAGCTGTAGCAGCAGTTCGATGACGGTCTTCTGTACCGAGACGTCCAACGCCGCGGTCGGCTCGTCGAGGATCAGGATCTTCGGTTCTGCCGCCAGCGCGCGGGCGATCGCCACCCGCTGCTTCTGGCCGCCCGAAAGCTCATGCGGGTATTTTGCCAGATAGGATCGCGGCAAACGCACGAGCTCCATGAGCTGCTTCATTCGACCATCACGAGCCGGCCCATCCATACCGATCGATTTCAGCGGCAGTGACAGGGTTTGCTGGACATTGCGCTTGGGATTGAGCGACGTGCCGGGGTTTTGGTAGACGATCTGGGTCGGCCGCTTGCCACGCCCCGGTGCCGGCGCATCAATGGTGACGCTGCCCGATGTCGGGCGCGACAGATCCATGATGATGCGTGCGACCGATGTCTTGCCGGAGCCAGATTCGCCGGCCAATCCGAAGATTTCGCCCTGACGCAAAGTCAGGTTCACATCGCGAACGGCATGGAAACCCGGCTTCCTGCCATAAATCTTATTCAGGCCTTCGACTTTGACGATGGGCGCTCGGTCGCTCTGCGGCAGATCGCTGACGCGCTCGCCGTAAAGAGGCGGCACGGCTTCCAACAGCGCTTTGGTATAAGGCTGCCGCGGGCTGGTGAGAATCTCGGCGCAAGGGCCGGCCTCGACGATATCGCCGTGATGCATGACCACCACACGGTCCGCGACCTTGCGCACGACACCGAGATTGTGGGTGATCATGAGGAGGGCCATATTCTCCTCGACCACCAGCTGGTTGATCAGGTTCAGGATCTCGTCCTGCGTCGTCACGTCGAGTGCCGTGCCGGGTTCGTCCGCGATCAGGAGCTTCGGCTGGTGCAAAAGCGCAAGGCCGATCAGGACGCGCTGGCGCATGCCGCCCGACAGCTCGGACGGATAGGCGTTCATCACACGCGCGGCATCGGCAAGCTGCACGCGCCGCAAGACGGCGGCGATCCGCGTCCGACGCTCGGCTTTCGACGAGCGAACGCCGTCGCGCTTGTCGGCAAAACGCATGACGTCATCGAGATGCGTGCCGATCTTGAAGACCGGATTGAAGGAGGAAAGCGGATCCTGCATGATCAGGGAAAAGGCCGTGCCTTTTAGCGCTTCTCGCTCCCTGCGCTGCATTTTCAAAACGTTGCGCCCTGCGACCGAGATCGTACCCGAGGCGATGGAAGCGTTTTTCGGTAAAGTGCCGATGATCGCCTTTGCCGTGACGGATTTGCCCGACCCGGTCTCGCCGATCAGTGCGACGCGCTCGCCAGCTGCGACGGTGAAGGCGATGTCACGCAGCACTTGGCGTGTGCGGCCATAGGTAGTGAAGGAAACGTTCAAGGCCTCGATCTTGAGAAGCGGCTCACTCATGGCTTAGCTCTCCACATCGAACATGTCGCGCAAGCCATCGCCCAGAAGATTAAAACCGAGCGTCACGTAGAAGACGGCTGCACCGGGGCAAACGACTTCCCACCAATAGTTTGGCATGAACTGGCGGCCATCGGCGACCATAGAGCCGAGATCCGGGATGGGCGGCTTCACCCCGAAGCCGAGGAAGCTGAGCGTCGCGCCGAACAGAATGACGAAGGCTGCATCCAGCGTCGTTTTGACGGAAATAACCGCAACACAATTCGGAAGGATTTCTCGGAAAAGGATGTGCATTGGGCCGGCACCGGCAAGGCGGGCCGCCTCGATGTAATCTTCGGACGCAACGGACTTGGAAACGGAGTAGATCAGCCGCGCATGCCATGTCCACCATAGCAGCGTGATGGCGATCATCGCGTTCATCAGGTTCGGCTCAAGCAGGTTCGACACGGCAAGCGCCATGACGAGTGGCGGCATCGCCAGCATGACGTTCGTCAGGCCCGCGATGATCTTTTCGACCCAGCCACCGAAATAACCGGCGATCAGGCCGAGTACCGTGCCGAT
The DNA here is from genome assembly GCF_012641405.1 of Rhizobium sp. P40RR-XXII. Lineage (GTDB taxonomy): Bacteria > Pseudomonadota > Alphaproteobacteria > Rhizobiales > Rhizobiaceae > Rhizobium. Next base: position 175,609 of record NZ_JABAII010000009.1, on the reverse strand, counting down.
CGGCACGGAAATGCCGAGTACGCCGATGACCAGAAGCAGGGAGACGCGCATGCCGAAAACTGTGCGGGAGAAGATATCCCGGCCGACTTTGTCGGTGCCGAACCAATGAGTGGCGTCGGGCGCCACATGCCGTGCGCGGAAATCGACCACGGCGCCCACATGCTTGGGATAGGGCGTCAGCCATGGCGCGAAGACCGCCAGAACGATGACGGAAATGAGCATCAGCGTGCCGATCACCGCAGCTGGATTATGGCTGAAGCGATACCACATCATGTAACTCGTGCTCAGCCTGCGGTCGGACGCGTCAAGCATCTTTATGTCGGCCATCAGCGTGCCTCCTTGCGGCGCAGACGCGGGTCGATGATCGAGATCAGGACGTCCACGACCAGGTTCGCAACGATGAAAAACAGGCCGGCGACCAGCACGACGGCGGTCACGGCATTGAGGTCCTTCTGCAGGATGGCGTTCAGCCCGTAGGAGGCAAAACCGCCCCAGGCGAACACCATCTCGATGACGAAGGCATTGCCGATCAGCGACGCGAATTCGAGGCCCATGATCGTGAGCGGCGCGATCGACGAGAGCTTGAGGAGATAGCGGAAGATGATGACCCGCTCCGGCACGCCGAAACTCTGCAGGGTCAGAACGTGGTCCTTGCGCTGGTTCTCCAGCATGGATGACCGAGTAATGCGGGTAATCTGGCCAATGCCGGCCATGGCAAGCGCAAAGGCCGGCAGGACGAGGTGCTGGAGCGCATCGACGAACACATCCACACGTCCTGCCAGCAAACCGTCAACCAAAAGGAAGCCAGTCGGCCCTGCCTGAAAGTTCAAGGAGTGATCGAGGCGGCCGATGATCGGCCAGTTCGGTAGACAACGAGCTGCCAGTAATTGCAGGCTGATCGCAAATAGGAAGCTCGGAATGGTCACACCGGTCAAAGACAGGATGCGGCCGATATGATCCAACGCGCGATCCCTAAAATGCGCAGTAGTGACGCCGAGCGGGATGGCCACCACAAACATGAAGATCACGGAGACGAGTACCAACTCCACTGTTGCCGGCACCGTCTGCTCCAGATCGGTCGTGACGGGACGTTGCGAAACCAGCGACATGCCGAGATCACCACGCAGTGCCTTGCCGACATAGTCGACATATTGCACCGGAAGCGGCTTATCCAATCCCATCCGAACACGCAGCGCATCGACCTGCTCCTGCGTTGCCGCGGGGCCGAGCGCCATGCGCGCCGGATCTCCCGGCACGACGCGCGCCAGCGCGAAAATCATGATGGAGAGCGCGATCATGACCAGCATGAAAGTGCCGAGCCGCGTCAGGATCGCGACCAACGGATGTTGCTGCATCGACGGGAGGTTCCTTGTTCGCCAGCTAACCTGGCAACAACAATCCGCATCTTCCGGCGATGAACAACAGGACAAAGGTATAGTTTTTTAGCTTTATGGTATAGGTTATTTTTCGATATATGCTTACAAACCCCGCATGAACAGATTGATCCCACGGCCCCATCTTTGCCGTCGCATCGCTGCAGAGCGAGCCGGTGTGATCTTTCTGCGCGCCCCTGCAGGTTCCGGAAAGACCACTGTTCTGTCCATGGCCGCAGAGGCGATGGGCAGGAAGGTTTGCAGCCTGCAGCAGCCGCGCATGAGCGATGTCGAGGCTGGGCAGCTTTTCTGGGACGTACCCGTTTCAGCTCGATCGGCCCGCCTTTCCGCCCAGCTCATGGAGACCATCGACGTTCTGGTGGTTGCCTGCCGTCCCGATCAACGCATCAGTGGTCTGGCGCGGCTTATCCTGCATCGGGGCGCGGTCACGCTCGACGCTGGTGATCTGACTTTTTCCCGGCAGGAGCTGGGGGAGCTTCCTGCTGAAGAGGCAGACCGGTTTGTCAAGGATTATGCCGGCTGGCCGGCATTTCTGCCGCTGACGCTGCTGCAGGATGAAGGGCTGGCCATCGACTATCTGCGCGAAAATTTCCTTGCACACCTTTCGCCGGGACAGACGGCGTCCCTCTCAATCTGGCTCGAGACCGCTACCTCGTTCCCGGACGAAGAATGGGAAAGCCTATTGCCACCCCTTCTTGCAAGAGCCCCAAATGACCACCCGGCATTCTTGAAGCTTCTTGCGATCGCCGCCAGCGAAAGGCTTGCAAGCTTTCAGACGACGGCCGCGGTAGTCGAGGTAGCCTCCGCCTTTGAACGAGCGGGACGACCACTTGACGCCATGGCCCTGCTTCTGGATCACGGGCACGAGGCCCATGCTGCGCAAATTCTGGAGCGTGCCCGCGGCCTGGAACTGATTTATCGAAATAGCCTCCAGACCTTTCGCGACATCATCATGCGCTTTTCCCATGAGATGATCGCGACCAATGAGGTCGTACTCTTTGCCATGGCCCGCACACTCCTGAAGCTTGGCGAGCTGCAGCGCGTGCGCCATCTGGTTGGCAAGCATCTGGGTTCTGATTATCTCGATCCGTTGAAGGTCTTGTTGCGTGGGTCGCGTTTTTCCTTCGCGGCGCGAACCTTTCGGCTCAATCTCATGATTTCCGAAGACCTGATGCCGACCGACGCCATGATCACCCGCCTCGGAGAGTTCATGGCGGATTATCCGATGGGTGATCACGGCAAATGGGCGGCCTATTATAACGCGCTGCTGGAATTCGAAATTCGCCGCCGGAATTTTCGCGAGGCGGAGGCCGCCGCTGCCCGTACCTTGATTTATCTTGGCCATATGGGCGGCCAGCCGTTGCTGGAATTCTTCATCCATCTCCATCAGACGGTATTGCGTCTGATGAGCGGCGATGCTCTTTTTGCACGTCGGGCCATCCAGGAGGCGCGGCAGAAACTGGAACAGGTACCGCACGCGGCAGAGGCGGAATTCCGTATGCTGCGGCTCGCCGAAGCCTGCATCGCCTATGAGGCCGGACAGCCCCGCGATCTCCTGCAGTTTGTTCAGAACGAGTTTGATGGTTTCGCTGCCGCCGAAATCTGGCCGAGCCTGATGCAGTTCGCGCTTCATTATGCGTCACAGGTCCTGGCCGATCATTTTCCGATGGTGATCCGGCCCGGTTTTCTCGATGGGCTCTGGATTCATCTGTCGGAAGGTCTGCAATTTCACGCCATGATGGAGATCCGCACCGCCATCGCCTACCAGAACGCCAATCGCTGGAGTGACGCGGCAGCAACACTGTCTGCCGTCCGTATGCGCATCGGCCGCAACTGGGTCGAAAGCGCCAATGAAGAGCTGACCCGCCTGACGAGACGGGACGAGATTTCCTACGCCATGGCATGGTTGCGCGATTCCGTGCGCCTTTCGGGGCCGCGCCCCTATTTGTCGCGCCAGATCGATGCGCTGATCGCCAACCCAAAAGTCACCAACCGCGAGAAAGTCGCGCTCCAGCTTTGGCAGAGCTACACTTCCTATCAGCGCCGTGACAATGCCGCGACGCGCGCACACCTGCTATCCGCGCTTGAAGGTGCGACGCGGCTCGGCTGCAACGGCGTGCTCTCGGAGGAGCGGATCTTCCTTTCGCCGCTGCTCAAGAACAAGCGCATCCGCACCTTCATCGAGACCTCGTCCGATGTCCGCACCGCGCTTTCGCTCTTTGCCGCTTCGATGAATTCGCCGCACGCGAAGGCCTTGCAGGGCGGCCTCTCGCAGCGCGAAGTGCAGATGATCCAGCTGATCGCCAGCGGCATGTCGAACAAGCGCATTGCTCACACCCTCAATGTTTCCGAGGTGACGGTGAAGTTTCACCTCGGAAATCTGTTTCGCAAGCTCGGCTGTCATCGCCGCGCCGAAGCCATCCGAGCGGCAACCGCGCTCGGCTGGTTGTAAGTGCCTTATCATCCGCGCCAGCCAGGAACCTTTCGCAATCGATTTCGCGCCATCAGTTTTATGGGTTCACGACCTCGTGCGCTGTTGGCTACCTGCTGCTGGGCTTTTCCATTCCTCCGCTTCCTGTAAACCCGTGATCACCCGATTACGCAATTACAGCACGTGGATCTCCAAATCGGCATAGCAAGACCCTGCTGGAAACGAGTTTCTCCGCTATCCCCTTGGCAATGGACTACGGGCCGAGATGTTAGATTATCCTTCTATGCTGGGTTTTCCGACGCCCCGGCTCCGTGCCTATGCGCGGGAGACGGTCATTGCGAGAAGTTCCAGGCCCTGGAGCGGTTCGTACCGGCCCGCGATGGGCCAAATGTCTGCCAGGCGTTCGATGCCGTCTGGACCGGGCGGGAGACGGAAACGTGGCGCTTCTATGGCCTTGTCAGCCAGCCCGTTCAGTATCGGGATGACCACCCCTTCGATGATCAATCCAGCGGCGATGCCCTGTTCAGCGGCGGCCCCATCGAGGGGCAATTCTTGCCGACAATCGAGGCGCCCGCCTATTGCGCGCTCTATCAGCGCAAGCACGCTGCTCTTCTGACCGCGTCGGGTGAGGAGGACAGGCATGTGCTCGATATCCGAACGGCCGGCAAATCTGCCGGTTTCGACTGGGATGCGGAAGCGATGGGACAGGTTGGCCAGGTCGGCTCAGCCGACATTCTGGCCTGGGCTTTGGGTGCGAGGACCGGCTACACCTTCGAGGAACTCACCTGGTCGCCGCGGATAGGTATGCAGTTCGACGTGGCGTCTGGCGACCGGAACGCAAGTGATGGCACGCTTGGCAGCTTCAATCCGCTGTTTGCGAACGGCTTCTATTTCTCGCTTAAGAACCTTCCTGTTCTCAGGTACAGCCCGCGGTGCCAAGAAATTGAGATTACTTTCGACACACGACTGCGGCCATTCCAACGGATTGGGTCATAACAGCACCTTACGCCGCAGCCAACGTTAGGCCTGTATAAGATGAGTGCAATTTTCCCGATCTCGCCAAGGCATGCCGCAAAACAGCACTTTGTCTGACCAAGATAAGCCTGGTTTCGGACGTTGCGTAATGGCAGCGGGAACTCTGCCATTGGCTCCCTCGTTTCGTTCGAGCGCCCAAAAGCTCGGAGGAAGTCGATTTGCCGATCATTGCCACTGCGGCCTGGTCCATTCCCAAAAAAGTGGCCGGCCGGTTTGCACAGGAGGGAAGCGGTTTGACTCGATACGCTTCGGTGTTCGATGGCGTCGAGATCAATTCCACCTTTCACCGCCATCACAGAACATCAACTTTCGCACGCTGGGCCGAAACGGTTCCCGAGAACTTCCGGTTCGCGGTAAAGATCCCCAAAGAGATTACCCATACTCGAGCGATGAAAGGATCGCCCAGCCGTTCCACACATTTCTCGATGAGATCGCGCCCCTTGGAGAAAAACGCGGTCCGCTGCTCTGCCAGCTGCCACCGTCGCTGGCGTTCGACACTGATGCGTTCGAAACGACGTTCCAGGCGATGAGGAGCGCCGATAAGGGACCGATCGTGATCGAGGTAAGGCATAAGAGCTGGGCATCGGCCGAGGCATTGGATCTGATCAAAAGCTTTGCGATCGACCGGGTTCTCGCCGATCCTGCGCCGGTGTGGCCGGCGGAGGATTTCGACACGGTGCCGCGATACGTTCGTCTCCACGGTAAACCGAAAATCTACTACTCGAGCTACGCAGATGAGGAGATCCGATCGTTCTCGAAACTTTTGGCGCCGGACGGTTGGTGCGTGTTCGATAATACCGCTTCCGGAGCCGCAATCGAAAACGCGCTGACGATGCAGGTTTTGAAATCTGCGATGCGGCCCGCAGGATGTTCAGATGCGGCGACCTGCGGTGGAAACTAAAGTGTTCAGACTTTTGCGCATCATAATTGCAGAGTGGGAGGCCGGATCGATGGTTCGAAACTGTTCAAGAGCCTAAAATTGCGGATACCTGACCTGTGCGTTTCACATCGATCTTTTCCGCACTCCGAAATCTCTTCGCTCCCCCGCATTGGAAATGCTCAGCCTTTCCCTTCAGATTAATCGCGTCCGCGCAATGGCGCAGCCGTAACCGGCGCAACGGCCTGACGTCAAAAACAAGCGCCTTGCTCAGGCCTCCAAGAAACAACGAGACATCGCCCACGAGCTGCTTCACGACTTTCCCGCTCCCCATCGTCTCTTTCTTGCGAAAGAAAGGCGATTGTCGCGTGATATTGCAGCGGATGAGTAGACCAGCAAGCAGCTACTGCATGCCGGCTGAAAGACCTACGCCATCTGTATTGCGAACCGCTCGCTTGGCCCGAGCATTGCCGTTTCGGCAAGGAAAGAGCCGAAAATCGGCGCTTCTTAAGAACGCTCTAGTTTGTCATAGTTTGCTAAAGGCGCCGTTCAGAGCGCCGTGAGGCGAAGGACATGGCTTACGTAATTACTGAACCCTGCATCGATACGAAGGATGGGGCCTGCACGGTCGCCTGTCCGGTCGATTGCATCTATGAGGGCGGAAGGATGTTCTACATTCAGCCGGAGGAATGCATCAATTGCGGGCTCTGCCTTTCTGTTTGCCCAGTTGACGCAATCTTGTGGGACGAGGAAATGCCAACGGAGCGGCTGTTCCTGCGCGAGGTCAATCGCGATTTCTTTGCCAATGACGTCACCGGATGGGGCGCCCCCGGCGGTTGGGACAAGAGCCGCGTCACCAGCCTCGATCATCCTTTCGTGGCAGCCTATCGTAGCCCGATGGAACGCAGAATCTGATAAAATGGGAGGAGCCTTTTCGTGACGCAGACCCGGATTTCCGGCGTGATCGCCGCCCTGCCCACGCCCTTCGACTATCATGGCGACATCGATGATGCCGCCTTCATCGAACACGCTCGCTGGTGCCTTGATAATGGCTGCGATTTCCTGAACGTGCTAGGAACGACGGGTGAGGCCAACTCTCTTTCCGCCACCCAGCGCAGCGCTCTCATGATGACCGCAGCGCGGGAATTGGATGGCAGCAGGCTGATGGTCGGGACCGGCACGCCGGATCTGGAAACGACGGTTGCATTGACGCGCCGTGCCTTCGATCTTGGTTTTGCGGCAGCGCTCGTGCTGCCGCCCTATTACTACAAGCCTGTTGAGGAAGACGGCTTGTTTGCGTGGTTTGCCGAGCTTGTAGCAAGGACGGCGGAGACGCCGATCGCGATCTACCTCTATAACTTCCCGCAATTGACCGGCATCGAGTTTTCACCCGCCTTGTCAGCGCGGCTTTCGCAGGCTTTTCCAAAGCGGATTCTTGGGGCGAAGGATAGTTCCGGCAATCTTGCCTATGCGCGTGAGCTCGCCAAGATCGCCGGCTTCGGCGTCTTCCCGAGCAGCGAGGCGGCGCTTGCCGATGCCGGTCGCGATGGCTATGCGGGCTGCATCTCAGCGACGGTCAATATCGACCCTCCCTCGTCGCAACAACTATGGCACGATCAGGAGAATGCCCAGCTGCTGGATCAGGTGCGTCGTCTGCGGCAGAACATCGCCGCTCATCCCCTTATTCCGGGGGTCAAGTACCTCGTTGGCAAGCGCAGCGGAAATCCGGTCTGGACCAGGGTGTTGCCGCCTCAATTGCCGATTACTGACAGGAAAAGGCTCGATAGCCTCGATGCGTTGCGACTCGTCGCGGTAGTCGACGCATGATCTCCGCCGGGCTCGAAATCATAAGATCCCCGGCCAGGTCGCATAATAGTCACGCGTGGCCTCGGACAAAGCTCGAACAAGAGGACGTTGCTTCTCAAGCCTTGTCAGATCGGCTCTGGCCTGGGCCAGGAGTTCGCACAAGGCTGCGTCAAAGTCGATGCCTGTCAGTTTTCCTTGGTGCATGACCTCTCGGCCCGCAATGACAAGCCCCTTGGCATATTTGGCGCTCATGCGGGTCAACAGGATTTCCGCTTCGTCGGCGTCGTCGAACAGTGCTTCGGTGATCAAGCCCTCATAGTCGATGATGGTGAAATCTTCGGCTTCGTATGCATTGATCACTTGGCCGCCGACGCGGATGACGGCATCGAACACATTCTGCGCCGTCAGCCGTCGCGTCAGGCCGCGACCGCCCTGCAGGAGATAGAGGAGCCGCATCTCCCGCCAGAGGTCCTGATCGTCATCCAATCCGGTGCCGTCAAGACCAATGGCGAAGGCGGGGCCGCCGATCTCTAACGTGGAGGTGATCGGGGCGACGCCTGAGCGGAGGCGGAGATTGGCTGAGGGATTGCTAACGAGCTGCACGCCCCGCTCAGCAAGCAATTCGAGTTCATCGGGGCGCAATTGGACGCCGTGGGCAATGGCGAGCCGCGACGACAGGAAGCCGATTTTGTCGAGATAGGTGACGATGCCCTCGGGAAAACGCCGATCGAGCCAGAAGCGTTGCCGCGGGCTTTCGAGCAAGTGCATATGGATGCGCCGGCCACGCAGCGCGGAAGCCTCAGCAATCGCCTCCAGAAGCCCATTCGAACACCATTGCGGCCCGATCGGGCCATACTGCACATCGATGAGGGGATTGGTATTTGCGGCGGCGACAGCCTCGACGGCAACAAGCTGTGTGTGAATGGGAGCATAGTTCGGAATCGTTCCGGCAAGTGCATTCCAATCACCTTCGGAGAGGAATGGGCGCAATCGCCGCGGGCCGCCGTCATAGGCCCAGGCATCGTTGTCGAGCAGTGGGCAGGAGAGGCCAAGCCGAATGCCGACATCACCTGCTGCCCGCATAACGGCGCTTGCTTCCTCGACCAGACGATCAACGTTGAGGGAGTTGTGGCAATGCATGGTCGCGCCGACGCCGGTTCTGGCAAGCCGGCCGAAGGCGACGAGCGCTTCGAGGTAGGCATCCGTTCGCGGCCGCAGTCTGAGGCCCGGTATCCAAGCTTCCAGTGCGTCGTCGGTCGCGCCGAAATCAAGGGTGCGGATGCCGTAGCCATGATCGTGAGCATTGACAGGTGACGGCATGATCAGATCGCCGGGCCGCGCGGTCGCAGCGTCGAATTGCAATGGTAGGTCTGTCAATGTGTCGAAGCGCGTGGCCGGGCCATAACCAGGACATTTTAGCAGGCGGATCTTTTTCATGCTTTCTCATCTGCTGACAATGGTTCTCAAATCCTCGCCAAACCTGCGCAGTTCGGTATTAAGCTGCTCGATAACTGCTTGGCTGGCATGAGTTAGATGCCGGTCGCGCGGCACGAAAATACCGATATCCACCATGCTAAGCTTGAAGTCCCGGATCGGGATGGCAACGATTTCGCCCGTCTGGATTTCCGGCCAGAGTCCCACTGGCGTAAAAAAACCAATGCCGTCACCAGACATGATTAATGGTTTGAGGAGGATTGGATTGTTGGATGCGACCAACGTTCGCCCCACTCGATTGAGCCCCGCAAGTTCGACCGCTATCGCCGAACTGACGACTTCGCTGTCGAGCGCCAGAAGAAGCTTAAACTGGGCGCATTCTGGCAAGGTCACCGATTTCGCCCGCGCTAAGGGGTGCGATGGAGCGACCATGGCCATGAAGGCTGTGCGGATCGAGCCCACAAGCTTCAAGTCATGTGGGGTTGCAAGATCAAAGCTGATGCCGATATCAATGTCGCCAGCCGCCATGAAATGGAAAATATTGTTGTAGGCTCCTGCTCGCACGCGAAAGTCGACTGCAGGATGCAGCTTATGAAACCTCTTGATGAAATCAGGAAGAAACGTGACGAGCAGGCTATCGAGGGCGGCGATATGGACGCGGCCCGTATTCTTTCCCTGAAGGTCGCCGAGATTGGACTTCATGACCTCGAAGTCCTGCAGCGTCTCCTTGGTATGGCGCAGCACGATTTCGCCGGCAGAAGTTAGGCGCAAACCGTCGGAAAAGCGCTCGAACAGCGGTGTCCCAAGCTCGTCTTCCAGCTTCTTGATTTGGCGGCTGACGGCGGACGTTGCCACATGCAGCTCTTCAGATGCCTTTCGGATCGATCCGGAGCGTGCGACCTCGGCGAAATACTTCAGAATGCTGGCATGCATGAAAAGCCCTCGGCAATCTTGAAGCTATAGCATGCCTATCTGCCGCGCCAAACGGGCGCCCGCTTCTCGCGGAAGGCCGCTACACCTTCCATGGCATCCTCGCTTTTCAAGGCCTTGATGAGCGCGGGCGTCCGCAACGCTTGCGCCTCTGCAGGGCTTAGATGTGCTGTGCGATTGACCGTCTGCTTGATCGCCCGCAACGACAGCGGCGCACAGCCAACGATGTCGGCGACCCAGCGATTGACGGCGGCGTCCAGTTCGGCAGCCGACACGACTTCGTTGACGACGCCGAAACTCGCCATTTCCTGCGCGCCGAACTGTCGCCCCGTCAGCATCACGGCCATGGCACGGTTGAACGGAATCTTGCGCTGCAGGAGCACCATGCCGCCATCGAGCGGCATCCGGCCGACGCGTGCTTCTGGCAGGCCGAACTGTGCCGTTTCCACAGCAATGACGATGTCGCAGCCGAGCACCATCTCGAAACCGCCGCCTAGCGCGTAGCCGTTTACCCGGGCGATGACGGGCACGTCGAGCGAGCGGCGGAAGGCGAGGCCGCCAAAGCCGTTTTCTCGCCCGACCGTCCAGTAGTCGACGCCAGAACTGCCGCTTCCGCCCTTCAGATCCGCGCCTGCGCAAAAGGCCTTTTCGCCTGAGCCCGTCAGGACGACGCAGCTGATGTCGTCGCGCCTCTCGATCTCTGTCCAGACCGACTCCAGCCTTGCCTCGGTCTCCGCATCAACCGCATTCATCCGGTCGGGTCGGTCAAGCGTAACGCGGGCGACGCGGTCTTCAACGGTGAAGGAAACGCTCATGCGGCGTCTCCCTGCAGCGCGGAAAGCGAGGCCAGAATTTCCTCATTGTGCTGGCCGAGCTGTGGCGGTGCGATCCGCACGGTGACCGGTGCGGCCGACATGTCGATCGGCGAACCGATCAAGCGGATCGGACCAGCGGCGGTCTCGCCTGCCTCAAGTATCATCTTGTTGATGATCGTCTGCTCGTCCTTCAGCGCCTCGGGGAGTGAACGCACCGGCGCGCAGAGGATATCGACGCCTTCCAGTCGGGCGATCCAGTGCGCGGTGCGGTTCTTGGCGAAATTCTCACGGAAGATTGCCTGCAGCTCCGGCCGTCGCGCCATCTGCGCGTCGAAATCCTTGTAGTGCGGATATTGCGACAGGTCCTCGATCTCCAGTGCCTCACAGATGTCGCGCAGCGGATTCGGCTTGAACGCGCCGACCATGACGATGGCGCTGTCCGTGGTTTCGAAGACGCCTGTCAGCGGGAATGCGCCCCAGTTCAGATCTTTCTGCCGCATCAGATGCGTCGTGCCTTCCTGCATCTGCATGGCGATCATGGAGTTGTAGAGGCTGACGGCCACCTGCTGTCCTTCGCCTGTTTTGTCGCGCTGCAGAAGGGCAAGCAGGATGCCCTGGACGAGATGCATGCCGGCCGAATAGTCGGCGAGCGGCGTGGCATAGATTGAAGTCGGATGGCTGTTGTCGGACTTTCTGCGCATGACACCGGAGACAGCCTGTGCAAGCACATCCTGACCGCCCTTGTGCTGATAGGGGCCGGTCAATCCGAAGCCGGTGCCGACGGCGTAGATCAGACGCGGATTGATCTTCTTCAGGTCCTCGTAGCCGAAGCCCATGCGCTCCATGACGCCGGGCCGGAAGTTGTTGACGACCACGTCGGCCGTCTCCAGCAGCGTCAGGACGGATTTTTGTGCCGCCGGATCTTTGAGATCTAGTGCCAGGCTCTTCTTGTTGCGGTTCAGCGAGCAGAAGACGGGATTGTTCAGCCCATCAGGATCGGAGCCGAGCGACCAGCGCGACAGATCGCCGATCTTCACCTTTTCGATCTTGATCACCTCGGCGCCGTAATCAGCCAGAACCTGCGTGCAGGAGGGTCCAAGCATGACTTGCGTGAAATCGATCACGCGGATTCCGTCGAGTGGCAAAGGCATCATTCTGCAGCCTCCAAATATGTGGCGTTCTCCGATGGGATGTCGCCGGGGTCGGCTCCCTGGGCTCGCATCTGCTTCTGTATCGTACTGATATCGGCTCTGCGGACAGTCGTTCCGGCATTGAGCGCGACGGTTGCCGCAACGCCCGCCGCCTCGCCCATCGCCATACACGGCGGGATTTCGCGGCTGGATTTCTGTGCCTGCGGGGTTGCCGAATAATGCCGGCCGGCGACGATCAGCTGATCGATCTCCTTTGGCAGCATTGCGCGATAGGGGGTGTAGTAGTCGCGGCCACGGCAGACGGTATCGGCGAAGTGACGGCGCGACATGACATCGTCCTTGGTGACCACGTAGGCGCCTTCCAGCTGCCGTGTCTGGCGCACGCCGGTCTGCGGCGCGAAATCGACGACATAGGCATTCTCAAAGCCGGGCATCTTCTGACGGGCAAATTCGAGCAATTTCGCAATGCGCGAGCGCCCCTCGATCTCGGCTTTTGTCAGGTCCGCCACCTTCAGGCCGCTCAGCGTCGGCATATGCGGGCAGTTCAGCCAGATGATGCCTGGCAGCGGTGTCTTTAGCCACCAGAAGGACCAGCAGCCGCCGATCAGTCGCTTGGCCTCGTGATCGAGCGCCTTGAAGGCTTCGGGTTCCTGCCGTTCGAAGCGCTCGGCGGCCTCAGTATCGACGCCACCCCAGCGCGAAACCGTGGTCAGGATGAAATTGGATTCGATATGGGCGGCGCCGGCGCTGGCCGCCACGTCCAGATCGCCTGTCGTGTCGATGACGACATCGCCGAGAATAGCCTGCATGCCTTCCTTCGTCTGGCAGATCACGCCCTTGATCGTTCCATCCTCGACGATCGCCGAGGAGAACCAGCTATGGGTTCTAAGCTTGATCCTGGCTTCGCCGATCATGTCATAGGCGGCGCGCTTGAACGCGTCGGGATCGAACGCTGCCGAAAAGCAGATAGGGTGCGGCATCGCCTTGGTGTGAAAGTCGAAGAGACCCCAGCGTGCCCAGCGCTGCCAGGCCTCCGGCGTCTCCCTGAACTCGATCAGGCGGTCGCGATCGGTCGGTGTCACGCAAAGGCCCCAAACCTTCATACGCTCGATCATTTCCAAGCAGATGCCGCGCACGGTGATCTCAAGCTCGTTGATCATGTCGTCGAGCACCAGCACCATGCCGCCGGCGGCAAGCCCGCCGACATAGGGATAGCGTTCGAGAAGTGTGACGCTGGCGCCGTTCCTGGCGGCCGAGACGGCTGCTGCGATCCCGGCCGGGCCGCCGCCGACCACCACCACATCGGAGCGATCGACGACAGAGATATCCCGTGCAGGCTGATGAATAACCTGTGTCATTGGTGTTTCCTTGATGTTGTTGAGCGCTCAGTGCTGCCCGGCCGGTTTCCAGCGGACCATCTTCGCCTCGGCGATCGAGACGATGAAAAAGAGGATCACGGCGAGCAGGGCGGCAATGACAACCGTCGCGTAGAGAAGCGGCGAGCGGAAATTATAGGTCGCCTCGATAATCAGTGCGCCGAGCCCGAAGCTAGACCCGATCCATTCGGCGACGATCGCTCCCATGACACTGCTGGTCGCCGCGATCTTCAAGGCTGCGAACAGGAAGGGGAGGGAGCTTGGAAGGCGGACCTTCCAGAGGATTTCGAAATTGCTGGCCGAAAGCACCCGCATGAGGTCTAGCATGGCCGGACTGGCCGCGCGAAGACCCTGGACCATGTTGACCAGCGTCGGAAAGAAACAGATGAGGCCGGCGATAATGATCTTCGGGGCGACGCCGTTGCCGAAGATCAAAACGAGGATCGGTGCCAGGGCGATGATCGGGATCGCCTTGACGAAGACGGCAATCGGATAGAAGGCCCTTTCCGCCGTCGCGCTGTGAACGAACCAGATCGCCAGCATGATCGCGACGAGATTGCCGAAGACGAAACCGAGAACGGCTTCGAGTAGCGTCGGCAGGAGGTTGCGCGTTAGTGTCGCGGCATTGTCGCGAAACGCGTAGAGGACATCGACCGGAGCTGGCGCCATGAAGGTCGGGATCTTGAAGATCCAGATGACGGCCTGCCACAGCACGATGCAGCCGAGGGCCGCCAGGATCGCCGGCATGTTCGAAGACAGAACGCCAATGGTTGCATCGAGGATCGCGGCCTTGCGCGGCGCTTTGCCAATACCACCGATTTCAGGGTGCACAGCGTTGCTCACATGCATTCCTCCAGCAGTAAGCGTAGATGCGCGGTTACTCTGATGAAATCGACGGTGTCGCGCATGGAAAGCGCGCGGGGATAGGGAAGGTCGACCTTCATGAATTCCTTTACACGGCCGGGATGGGCCTGCAGCATCAGTACATGCTGGCCGAGGAAAACGGCTTCCGGAATGGAGTGGGTCACGAAGACGATGGTCGTGCCCGTTTCCCGCCAGATACGCAGCAATTCCTCGTTGAGCTTGTCGCGGGTGATTTCGTCCAACGCGCCGAAGGGCTCGTCCATCAGCAGGATGCGCGGCTTGGTCACCAGCGCGCGGGCGATCGCCACACGCTGTCGCATGCCGCCCGACAGCTCATGCGGCAGGGCATTTTCGCGCCCCTTCAAGCCGACCAGGGCCAGCAGTTCCATGGGGTCCGCGTAGGAACTCTTGTCGTGCCTGCCGACTTCGAGCGGCAGGCGGACATTGTCTATAACGCTACGCCACGGCAGCAGTGTCGCTTCTTGAAAAACGAAGGCGAAATCACGACCTTCGCGGGCCTCGCGCGGCGGGCGGCCGAACACCGAGACCGAGCCGTCACTGATGTCAACAAGATCGGCAATGCAGCGCAGCAGGGTCGACTTGCCGCAGCCTGATGGCCCGAGCATGGTGACGAAGGATCCCTCGGCAATATCGACTGACACGTTGGAAAGAGCGGTGAACTCGTTGCCCTTGTCGCCGAAGCGGATATCGAGATCGCGAATGGAGACGGCGAGCCTTGCCGTTTCGGCAACGGGCAACGACTGTTTTATGGTGGCGGCGCTTATCATGGCGTTCACCCGATTTGTTTGCGGATTTCGGTCGTCGCATCGAGGATCGCCATGGTGGCGACGTCGTCGACTGTCGGTACCGTGCCGGTGAATTGTTTCAGGTCGGCGTAAGCCTTGATCTGTGCTGCCCAATTGTCCTTATTCATCGCGCCCCAGCCGGTCTGCTTGGTGCTATTGCCGAAGGAGAAATCGATGACCGGGTGGACGGCTTCAAGTTCGCTCGCCTTGTCGAGATTGGGATAGGCGTCGACCAGCATGTCGACGGCTTCTTCCGGATGGTCGCGAACGTAACCCCAGCCTTTGGCGGCGGCCGTGGTGAAGCGCACCAGCACGTCGGAATGTTGGTCGAGCTCTTCGTCGGTCGTATAATAGACGTTGGCGTAGAGCTGTAGGCCGGCATCCCAGAGCATCATGTCGACACGCTCATCGCCCAGCACCTTCAGCGCATTGGTGTTCGTCACCCAACCGGTGACGGCATCGGCCTGGCCGGTGATCAGCTGGTTCATGTCGGAACCCATGTTGACCATCTTCACCTTGTCTTCTGGAATGCCATTTTTGGCGAGGAGCGCGCGCAGAAGGATGAAGGCGGTCGGCTGTGTGGCAATCGTCTTGCCGATCATGTCCTTCGGCTCGCGGATGGGCGACTTCTTCAGCGAGAAATATGTAAATGGGTGTTTGCGGTATCCGGCAAGGAACGCCTTAACCGGCATGCCGGCCGAGCGCGCGAGCATGACGGAGGGACTTGAGGAGATCTGGCCGATCGTGGATTGCCCGGCCGCCACACCGGCGACGCCATCGACATTCGGGCCACCGGGGACGATGGTGAGATGGATGCCCTGCTCGGTGAAGAAACCCCTCTTCTGTGCCGCGACTTCGCCGATTAGCCCGTTGGAAGCAAGCCAGCCGAGCTGCATGCGTACTTCGGCAATATCGGAAGCATTTCCGGCACGGATGCTGACGAGACTCTGGGTGGCGGCGAGACCTCCGATTACAGCAGCGTTGGATAGGAAGCGGCGACGATTCATCATGAATTGCGGCATTTTGACAGTTCCCCTGTTGATTGGGCGATCGGACTTTTGTCTCGTTATCCACCAATGATCGGATGATGGGGGAATTCCGTGTTCTAATAAAGAACAATTATGCGCATTCTCCATTGCCAAAAAGGCAACCCTGCTCGGGTTCGTTTAGGTCGATGCGGGAGGTTCGTCCGCCGATCGCGGACTCCCGGCGGAGATGGGGGAGCGGGAAGATATGGGAAAAGGGATTTTCAGATAATCAGGCGGCTCTTGTGAAGAGCATCCTGGCAGCGCAAACCCGGATTTGGAGGGGATCCAATTCGAACTGGCTTCCCGCTTGTCCATCTTTGAAGCAGCTCGCGTCCTTGGAATCCTTTTGCTAGCCGGAGGGCCCGATTATCATTGAGCCGTCAGCCACCGGCTGGGCGAGGGTGCGGATGAGGCCGAAAGGTGCACGTCACGGCCCTTGTTGGATCAAATGCGCAAGCTGCGAAAACGTCTTGCGGTTGGCTGAGGCCGATCACCGCGGCCAGCCTTGCACGATGATATTGGGCACCACCGCGACGCAGTCGCTAGATCCTATGGGAAAAGCAAACTTCAATAAGGTCAGCGCAATTACGGTCAGCGGTCCGCATCCTTCAAGACATAGGCATTTTTTCGAGGCGGGCTGGACTGCCACGGGCGTGCGTCCCGGGGCCAATGCGCCGTGCGGCTATATTACGCCAGGTTTGAGCCATCGAAAGCAGGCATGTCTCCTTGGTAACGGTCGAGGTTGATGTCTTGAAGCGTCGCACGACGGTGAATTTCGGCCATGGTCGGTTCGAAGATACTGTTTCGGCGTTCAAGTTCGGCGTGTTCGGTAAGGTAAGCGGGCAGCAGCTCGCCGAGTTCGGCGAAGATTTCCGCCTTGTTGACCGTGGTCAGTTGACCATGTTGCATAACCACACGACCCGCGACCATCACGGTCTCGATCGAAGAGCCATTCTCGGAAAAGACCAGCTGTCGCGTGGCATCGTTGAAAGGCGTGAAGGCATAAGAGTTGAGATTGAGGATCAGAAGATCGGCTGCCTTGCCGACCTCCAACGTCCCAGTGATCTCTTCCAGCATCGCGCTGCGCGCACCGCCGATTGTGGCCATGCGCAAGATTTCGTCGGCCCTTACCCATTTCGAGTAATCCGGGCCGGATGCGCTATGGATCAGGCCCGCGACACGCATGACGTCGAAAATGCGTGATGTGTCATTGGAGCAGACACCGTCCGTCCCCAATCCTACCGTGACCCCTGCGTCCAATAGCCGTCTGATCGGCGCTATGCCGGCGCCAAGCTTCTGGTTGGAAACGGCATTATGGGCGATCGACATGCCGGCCTCCCCCATCAGCGCGATATCCTCCTCGCTCACCCATACCGAATGGGCAAAGGTCGTATTGCGCTTGAGCAGGCCAAGTCCGTTCATATGGGCAACAATCGACTTGCCAAGGATCTCGTGACCTGTGACAGCCTGCGTCTTCGTCTCCAGGACGTGGGTGTGATAAGGGACGTCCTTTTCGATCGCGAGATCCATGCATGCGACCATGAGATCCGGCGTGCAGCGCTGGGGCGCCGAAGGTGCGATCATGAAATTCAGCCGGCCGGCGCGGTCATGAAGGGCGGAAAAAGCGGACCTACAGTAATCGATGTAGTCATGGGTCGTTATCGGCGGCCCGAAATCGAGCATGTCCTGCAAATGCTGCGGCATGACTTCCCGGGCGTAGGGAAGGGCGTCGAGTGTGTGGATGTTCATGACCGCGCTTGAGACATTTGCGCGAATGCCAACATCATCATAAGCCCGAAACACCGTGCTCAAGCGGTCCAGATCGTGCGCAGGCGGATCGAAGAAGTCATCGCAGAATGTCGTCACGCCGCTCCCGAGAGATTCCATCGCTAGCAGCAGGCTGCGGAGATAGAGGAGCCTTTCGCCTATCGCGTCGTTCATCAGGAGAGGATAGGCATAGAGCAGCCAGATTTCCAACGGCATGCCCTGATAGCGACCGCGAAAGAACGTCTCGCTCGAATGCGTATGCGCGTTGACCAGTCCCGGCATGACCAGCTTGCCGCGGCCATCGATGACCTGTGCACCCGGCTCAGCCTGGAGGTTCGAACCGATGGCCTTGATCGTCGTGCCTTCTATCAGGATATCGCCGTCGAAAGGCACAGTGCCGTGCTTCTCATCGACGGAGAGAATTTTAGCGCCGCGGACAAGGGTCTCAGTCATGGCAGGTTTCCCAGCGAGCGAATGAGGAGGTCATAATAGGCATTCGGGTCACCATCTCTGACATAGAACACATTCTTCGGTCGATCGGTTATCTGCCACCAGTCGGCAACCGTCATGCCTGCAGTCAGCGTGCCATTCAGTTCGACCGCGACGCTGATCTGCCGGCCCGAAAAAATCTCCGGCGCAAGCATGAAGGCCGGGACGCAGGGTCCGTGCAGCGGCGCGCCTTCCCAGCCATACT
The DNA here is from genome assembly GCF_012641405.1 of Rhizobium sp. P40RR-XXII. GTDB lineage: Bacteria > Pseudomonadota > Alphaproteobacteria > Rhizobiales > Rhizobiaceae > Rhizobium. Next base: position 157,201 of record NZ_JABAII010000009.1, on the reverse strand, counting down.
TCCCGAGATCAAAAGCCTGTGAAAATTCCAGCATTTCGGCAGTGGCGACGCTGCATCTGTTACCGAATGCCAGCATGGCCTGTAGGCGCTCCGGCGTCGAACGCATCTGATGGGTCACGTCGAGCGGCAACAGGGTCGTCCGGATACCGGCCTTCAGGACGATGTCGGCGGCCTCGGGATCGACATAGCAGTTGAATTCGGCCGTGGGCGTGATGTTTCCGACCTCGAAATAGGCACCGAGCATGGCGACGATCTCGACAATCTTCCCGGCAATGTCCGGGGCCTTGCACAGGGCCACGGCAAGGTTGGTGAGTGGAGACAGGGAGCAGATGGTAATCTCGCCGGGATGCGCCCGCACGGTGTCGATGATGAAATCGACGCCGTGTCTCTGCTGCGCCTTGATGGCCGGCATAGGCAGATGGGCGCCATCGAGCCCCGTTGGTCCGTGAACATGCTCGGCCATGACCAGCGGCCGGATGATCGGCTGCGGGCAGCCTGCAAAGACCGGAATATCGGGCCGTCCGGCCAGTTCCACCAGCTTCAGGCAGTTGGTGATCGTATGGTCGAGGCTGATGTTGCCGGCCGTTGCCACAAGGCCAAGTACGTCGAAAGCCTCGCGTTGACCGAGTATCATCAGGATTGCAGCCGCTTGATCCTGACCTGGGTCGGTAAGAATGATGAGCTTGCGGGTCATGCCGCCGCCTCAATCTTGCCCGGCGCACCGCCCTCAAGCCAGGCGTAGAGCTCCCAGGTTTCGCCATCCGGTCCGTAGAAATAGGCACCCCGTGCGTTCCAGGCATAATCGGCCGGCGGGCTGACGAATTCGACACCATCGGCCTTCAGTTGATCATGAACCAGATCGAGTTCAACAGCGCTATCGAGCTTGACGGCGATCAGCACAGCGGATGCCGATCCTGCCTTCACATGTACGCCGGCATGGTGTTCGATATGGTTGCGTTCCCAGAGTGCCAGCGTCAGGCCGGCGCCGGTAAAATCAGCAAATCCGGGTGCTCGGTGCTTCAGGTCGAAGCCGAGTTTTTTGGTATAGAAGCGGATCGACCTCTCGATGTCGGTGACGAGAATACAGACATCCTGGATCGGATGGACTTGCGCGAATTTCATGATGTTTCTTCCCTGATTATTGGTCTTTGAGTTCGGCAAAACCGGTCGCCGCCTTCGCGCCGCCGCGCAGCTTGCCCGAAAGCCAGACGCCGAGGATGGTGGCCAGGTAAGGCAGTGCCTGTAGGAGATCCTGGGGAACCTTGTCACCGAAAGTAAGCTGGGCGCGAATGCCGATGGCACCCACGACCGCGAAGAAGAGTGCTGCGAAGCTTGAGCCGATGGGATGGGCGGCGCCGAATATGACGGCGGCGAAAGCCATGAATCCCCGCCCCGACGTCATGCCCTGGGCAAAGAACTGCAGGCTGCCCGCCGCCAGTTCCGCTCCACCGAGAGCGCAGAGCACACCGCCTATGCAAAGGGCAATCAGCCGCATCCGCGATGGGTTGGCGCCAATCGAGCGCGCAGCGAAGGGGTGCTCGCCGCAGGCTGCAAGCCGCAAGCCAAAGCGTGTGCGTCTAAGTAGCACCCACAGACCTAAGACGACGAAGGGCATGGAAGGCACGAAAATTGAAAGCACTCCGTAATCGCCAAAGGCCGGACCCAGCTTCGGCGCGCCGAAAGGGGCAGAGACGGTCGCCTGGCTGCCGAAGATCGATTCCACCGCGAGAGCTGTGCCGCCGATGCCGAGCCCCGTCAGGCCCAGGCCGGCGATGATCGGATTTGCCTTGAGCCGGTCGATGACAAACCAGAGCAGGACGGAAGCCAGCACGCAGAGGACGATAGCGATCAGCATGGCGAGCCAGAAGGAATTGGTTAGCATGATGCCGAGAATGATCGCACACGAGCCGATGATCATGATGCCTTCGAGGCCGAGGTTCCAGACGCCGGCGCGCTGCGCAATCATGCCGGCAAGGGTCACATAGACGAGCGGCGTGCCGGATCGAAGGATGGCAATTATGACGTCGTTCATGGTGAGCGCCTTCCGATCTTGAGAAGCCGGTCGAGAAACCCGGCACGGGCGGTGATGAAGAGCGCGATGGCGGCATTGATGATGTCGATGGCCGCTGCAGGCAGGCCCGCCATAATCGGTAGATAGAGAGCAGCAGAGGCAAGCCCGCCGAAGAAGAGCGAGACGACCGTGGTTCCGACAATCGACAGATTAGCGACCAGGGCAATCAGGATGGCAGTAAAGCCGTGGGTCGGCAGGAAGCCGGAGGCAAGACGACCATTCGGACCCATCAGCTCGATCGTGCCCGCAAGTCCCGCCATTGCGCCTGAGATCAGGAATGAGGATAGGCCCAGTTGCCAGAGCTTTGCACCCTGCCACTGCACCATGGTGCCATTGCGGCCCGCAAGGTTCGCCAGCACACCGAAGGCGGTGCGGTTGACGAGCAACCACATGGCAATGCCGACTAACGCCGCGATGACGATGATGGCCGGCGACAGACCAAGCGAATTGGAAATGCGATAAGCGGCATCGAGCGGTCGGCTAGAGGCTTGCTGGCCGGAGCCGGATGGATCCTTGAGCGGGCCGGAGGTGACATAGATTAGCAGTAGGCCTGCGAGAAAGTTGCCCATGAGCGTGGTGATCACCTCGTCCGTTCCGGAGCGAAGCCGCAGCAAACCTGGCCATAGCGCCCAAAGCGCGCCGCCGGTCATTCCTGCGATGAAACAGGCAGGTATGACAACTACCGCGGGGCCGCCTTTCAGCCATTCGGCCGCAAAGGCCGCGCATATTGCGCCGACGTAGAACTGACCTTGTGCGCCAATGTTGAAGAAGCCGGCGCGAAAGGAGATCGAGACACCAGCGGCGGTTATAAACAGCGGCAGGGCCCAGCGAAGGCTTTGCTGCAACGCGCCTGGATGCAGGAAGGCGCCGTCAGCAACCGAAGTGAGCATAAGCCAGGCGTCGTAGCCGGCAAACTGGAAGACGATGGCGCAGAGCACCAGGGCCAGAAGCACGAAAATCAGACTGCGAATGATAGTGAGGATACGGTCCCTCATGTGAATGCCTCCGTAGCCGCCGGTCTTGCCGCACTTCCTCCCACCCCCGTCATGGCAGCACCCACAGCCTGAATATCGTACGCAGGAGCGAATTCGCCCACGAACCTGCCGGACAGCATGACCATCACCCGATCGGAAATATCGAACAGCTCATCCAGATCGGAGGAGATAAGCAAGATGGCCGAACCCCGATCTCGCGCTGCCCGCAGCGATTGCCAGACGAAGGTTGTGGCGCCAATGTCGAGCCCGCGTGTCGGCTGTGCGGCGATGATAACCTTGGCGTCCTGATCGATCTCGCGTGCGAGGATGACCTTCTGGGCATTGCCGCCTGAAAGTGATCCAGCCTTCTGTAGCGACGAGAAATAGCGAACGTCCCATCCTTTGAGCGCCTTGTCGCAAAGACTTCGGATTTTCGAGGGATTGACCAGCCGGAGCAGTGATCCCTGGAGCAGGTCGCGGGCGCTCCAGTTTTCCCAGAGCGAACTCGTGAGGCTGAGCCCTTCAACATTGCGCTCGAAGGGAATGATGCGAAGTCCCAGTCGACGGCGGACGGTCAGCGGTTTGGTGCTTATGTCGTGGCCGCCCAGTGTGATATTACCCGAAGCAAGGTCGGCAAGATTGGCGATGGCTCGCACCAATGTCTTCTGACCATTGCCCTCGACGCCGGCGATGCCGAGTATCTCGCCTGGCCTGAGCAAAAGATTGATGCCATCCAGCGCCGTGCCTTCGCTGTCCGGCCTGGTGGAAATGCCTGACAATGCCAGGACAGGAGCTGCGTCCAGCGAACTTTGGCCTTGCGCATGATCAACAGTCTCCGAGCCGGTCAGGGCTTTTCGGTCGTCGGCTCCAATGTTCCGGACGGCGTCGCCGACGATCAGTGTTGCGAGGCGTTCGGCACTGATATCGGTGCAGGCGAGCGGGCCGTCGATCAGCTTCCCGCCACGCAGCACCGTCACCGTGTCGGCGATACCCAGAACTTCGCGAATCTTGTGAAGGATAAGGATGACGGTGACGCCGCGTTCCTTCAGCTTTCGAACGCGGGCGAAAAGCGTCTCGATGCCCGATGGCGACAGTACAGCGGTGGGCTCGTCGAGGACGAGGATTTTGGCATCCGTCACCAGCGCGCGGGCGATCTCGATACCTTGCTGCGTTTCGATCGGCAAATCGCGAATGCGTTTGCCGAAATCGATCTGCACTTCGAGGCTTTCGAGATGCGGTGTCCAGCGCCTGACCAAACCCTTTCGGGAGAAGATGCCACCCTTGCCGCTTGCGCCGAACTCCATAGCTTCCGCAACAGTGAAGGAGGGAGGCAAAGCAAAACTCTGATGCACAAGCTCCACGCCCGCCGCCCGGCTTTCTCCGACATCGCCGGTGCGGATTGCGCGACCGTGGATGCTGACGACGCCGTCGGCCGGCCGGACGATGCCAGCGGCGACGCGAGCGAACGTCGTCTTGCCCGCGCCGTTCTGGCCGACGACAGCATGGATGAGACCCGGCGCGAATCCAACGGAAACACCGGAAAGTGCCGCCACCTCGCCATAGCGCACGGTGACGCTGCCGAGGCTCAGCGCGGGTTGAAACGAATTAGACATGTCTTATCCCAAAGATCCGACTAAAAAGGCCATCGACGGACGGGTTCGCGGCCCTGACGAGGGCGAGTGAGACGGGGCCGCGGACCCAGGGCAATCCGGGTAGGGATCGCCAACTCCTTGCCTCAGATCAGAGCGTGGTGCTGAACGGCACTTTGATCGTTCCGTCCAGGATGCCCTTCTTCGCCTTTTCGAGATCGGCCCAGGCTTCCTGTGCCTCGGCTGCCAATTCGCTCGGACCCTGCCTGGCAAAGACCGGAGAAGCGATGAAGTCGATGACGCCTGTGCCGAGGCCGGTCGGCATATGGTCACCCTTCCAGCTCGGGTCGAGTGCTTTCGTCACCTCGTTGTAGAGAGACTGGCCGAAATCCAGCGAGACGAGTGCAATGACTGACTTGGGTCCGAGCTTGTATTGGGCTGGCGAGATGCCTGATACCATGCGTCCGGCCTTCTCGTTGGCCGCCGCGATGATGCCACCGTCGGTCGCTGCCGAATCCGTCTGGATATAGTCGATGCCGTCATTATACATCTGTGTGGCGATTTCCTGACCCTTCGCCGGATCCTGGAACGAGCCGGCAAAGGCGGAGGTAACGGCAGCATTCGGGTTGACCGACAACGCGCCGGCCTTCAGCGCATTGAAATCGGCGTTGAGTGGCGGAATGGAGATACCACCAATATAGCCGATCTTGCCGGTCTTCGAGACCTTGGCGGCGAACATACCGGAGAGATAGCATCCCAGGTAGTAGTCGTATGAAACTGTGACGACATTCGCGATGGTTGGAGTGAAGGGGTCAGCGAAGAGCTGAATCCACTTGGTGTTGGGATAGGAAGGCGCGAGAGCCTTGAAGGGTTCGGCCACCTCGTTGAAGGTCGAAACGATGATCGCCGCACCGGCATCTGCCAGCGTGCGGAATACCGTTTCGTAGGTAGCCGGGTCCTGGGCGTAGACCGCGCGGTATTGGAAGCCTTTTTCACCTGCGAGCTGCTTGAGCTTCTCGATCATCGAATCGACAGGGCCATTATCGCCCGCGGCCTGCGTATGCACCAGGGCGACGAGACCGCCTGCGGCACGCGCCAGGCCGGGGATCAGGCCGTCTGCAAGCCCCAGTGCAGCGGCACCCACACCCATCTGCAAAAAGCTGCGCCGGCCTATTGTCATATTCTTGAAAGTCCCAATGTTGTTGCCAGTCATGGTGATGTTCCCTTATTTTGTTGCCTGACTTGCGTTTCGGGTTCGGCCGGTGGTTCCGACCGTGTAATTACTCTCCGGTTTGTGTTGTTACGGCGGGAGAGGAGGGCGCCGGATACATGATCATCACCTCCTGCTTCTGGATCGCGTCGAGCGCCCAGACTTCGGAGATGAATTTCTGCCAGTCGGGATCTGCGTACATGGCTTTGCGCCGCCGCTCGCGATCTGCAAGGCTGTCGTAGGCCCACATCAGCACCGTCGTATGCAGCGTGCCGATCTCGGAGACGTATAGGCCAACGTAGGTATTGAGATGCCGCTTCTGCACCGGCAGGCCTTCGGCCTCGTACTTCTTCATCCATCTGTCGACCGTACCGGGCCGAAACGTGTACATGCGGTGTTCGAGGATCATCGGTCCGGTCCTATGCTGTCAGGATGAATTCGGCACATTTCTCGCCGATCATGATAGAAGGGGCATTGGTATTGCCACTCGAAATGATCGGCATGATCGAAGCGTCGGCTACGCGCAGGCCGTCTATTCCATGGACCTTGAGCTTCGCGTCGACGACGGCCATCGGATCGGTACCCATCTTCGCGGTACCCACGGGATGGAATGTCGTCATGGCCGTGGCGCGCAGCCATTTCGTCAGCGCGGCATCCGTGTCCGCTTGGGGGCCGGGGGCCAGTTCCCGGCCGCGATATCTGTCGAAGGCCTTCTGGCTAATCACGTCGCGGGTCAGCCTGATGCCATCGATCATGGTGCGAATGTCGAAATCCGCCTGCAGGTAGTTGGCCTGTATTTTTGGCGCGTCCGCAGGATCGGAGGATCGCAAGGTGATCTCGCCACGGCTCAGCGGATTGACCGGGCCGACGCGCAGGGTAAAACCGTGATCGGCCTCGGTGGCGCGCTTCCGGAACGGATTCGGAAAATGCAGATTCGCGGTCTTTTCCAGTGCCGGCATGAAATGCAGCTGAATGTCCGGCGCTACCAGGGCATCATTCGAACGAATAAATGCGCCGGCTTCGTAGGGAAATGTCGTGGTGATGCCCTTGCCAAAAAGCATGCCCTGGGCGACGGCCGGGATAAGCCTGTCGGCGCGCAGATCGCCGAAAAGAGTGATCGGTTCGCGGCATTCCCAACTCATAACACAGTCGACGTGGTCCTGCAGATTCTTGCCGACACCGGGAAGATCGTGAAGCGGTTTCACGCCGACCTTCATCAATTCACCCGCAGGTCCTATTCCTGACAGCAACAGCGCTTTCGGCGTGTTGACGACTCCGGCTGACAGAATGACCTCGCGATCTGCATGGGCGGTGGCCTCGACGCCGCCGACGATATAGCGGACACCAACGGCACGGCCATTTTCGATCAAAACCCGGCTGGTCTCAGCCTCCGTTAGAACCGTCAGGTTTGGTCGATCGAGCGCAGGGCGCAAGAACGCCCAAGCGGAGGACCACCGCTTGCCCTTCTTGATCGTGAAGTCGTAACGTCCGAAACCTTCCTGGCTCGCGCCATTGAAATCGTCGTTCAGCGGATAGCCCGCCTGGCTGCCGGCTTCACAGAAGACATCGATCAGCTGATTGGAGCCGCGTGCCCGGCAGACCGTCAGCTCGCCGTCATCATTATGAAACGCATCATTGCGCTCGACGTGCACCTCGGATCGGCGGAAGGCCGGCAACACTTCATCATAGGACCAGCCGGGTAAGCCCATTTGCGACCAGCGATCGTAATCATGACGGTTGCCCCGAACATAGATCATGCCGTTGATCGTCGATGTGCCGCCCAACACCTTGCCGCGCGGCCAATAAAGCGAGCGCCCGTTGAGATAGGGCTCCGGCTCCGTATGATAGTGCCAGTTGTAGATGCCCGAATGGAACAGCTTCCCCATGAGCATGGGCAGGCGAAACAGCGGGTTGCGATCCCGGCCACCGGCTTCCAGAAGCAGCACATTGTTTGCCGGATCTCTCGAGAGCCGGTTGGCAAGCACGCAACCCGCCGACCCGGCACCGACGATGATGAAATCGTAGTGATTTGCCTGAACCATCGCCGTCACCACGCGATGGGCTGCGCACCCATCATCTCCAGATAGCTGTTGCAAAGGGTGAAAGGGTTTTCCTTGCCAAGCACCTCGTCCGCGAAAGCTGGATGTTCGCGCAGTACGCAGCCGACCTGGCCGGAAAGGCCCTCCGTCAGGCCCGCCTCTCCCAGAATGCTCTGGGCTGCCTTGCCGAAGCCGATGAAAACCAGTGGACTGCCACGCGCAATCAGTATTTCGGCGATGCGCAGCATAAGCGGCCTCCAGAAGGGCAGGTGACCACGAGACTGGTGTGGATCGATATCCACCTTGAAACGTGAGAGCGTCAACGACGCATTGAGCAGGAGTACGCCTTCCCGCACCCATCGATCTGCTATCTCAGCTGTGCTCTCGAAGCCGTTTTCCGGATTTTCCAGATACTTTCGCGTGGCCGGCCAGTCGTCGAAGGCGCGGGCATAAGCATCATTGCCGGTGCGCGCAGCAACGATCAGCTGCATGTAGGCCCGGATGCTTTTCGAAAACATCTTGTCGAGTTCATGCCACCCCGCCAGATTGCCCGCCTCGAAGGCACGGCCCGTTGCAAAACCGGGCTCCGGATAAGGGTCCTGGCCGAGGACCACGCAGTGCACTGCTTCGGGGGCGATGTCGTCGAAGGCGCGCAGCGCGTGAGCACCGCTGGGCTGGCCGGGAAAGTGCTTGCCGCGGCGCACCGGGAAGATGGGTTCCCAGGCTTCGAATTCCAGTCCGGCGTCAATGCCCGATAGATCATCTCCAATGGGTCCGATCGCCGCGCGCCAGGCAACCGGAAGGTCGGCTTCCCAATCGCCCAACGTTTCCGCCATCGCATCTCTCAATCGCATCGGCATCAGCGGTTGTCCCCTTTATCGTTGACGAGAAGACTAGGCAAAAGCTGACCAAAGTGTCAACTTACGAACACAGAAAATGACGTTTCAGTCAAAAAAAGCTGACGATATGGTCAGGATTTTCGCAAGGACGGAAGCTTGCATTTCCAGCGGAAAGGCGACACATGGAGCAAATCCGTTGGTGCTGCCTTGGAAAGATCGGGAAGCGACGGGAGGCGAGGAGCAGGCATGGCAAGAACGGCGAGAGACCAGGAAGAGCGAATTCGCGAACGCAACAGACGGCTGATCTTGAAGGCTGGAATAGACGTCTTCTCACGCAAGGGCTTCGATGGGACGCGCATTGCGGAAATCGCGGAAAAGTCCGGCCTACCCAAGGCGAACGTCTATTACTACTTTTCCTCCAAGGAGGAGATTTATACCGCCATCGTCGCCCATCTGATCGAAAGCTGGGACGATGCACTCAAGCCGATAACTGCCGAAAGCGAACCTGCTGACGCGTTCAGAAACTACGTGCGGGCGAAGTTGGAATATACGCGCAGGAATGCTGCAGAATCCCGCCTGTTCGCCAGTGAGATTATCCATGGCGCGCGTTTTCTGAAGAAAAAGGATCGCGAACACATGCGCCAGGTCACGGATCGGCATGTCGAGGTCGTGGACGGATGGATAGCCGCTGGGAAGATGATGCCGACCGACGCTCGGCATCTGTTTATCATGCTATGGGCCGCAACGCAGTTCTATAGCGACTTCGAGCCGCTGGCATGTGACGCTTTGCGCAAAAGTCGCCTCAAGGCGGAGGATTACGAGAAGGCAGCAGAAACCGTTATTGAAACCCTTCTCTGCGGCATATTGCCAAAGGCATGATTGGCAAAGCGAGAACTTTGCGAAGGACTGGGCAACGCTCAGACGATCTATTGTTCGTCTTGATAAATCCGATCGTGTCATGAGTTTCTCGAGCTGCGATGCTGAACCACCCACGCTTGGGAGAAAAGAAGGACTTCAGTGTCTTTCTATATTTGACTCGTAATCTGCCAACGCCCCCTGAACTGCAGCGTTCTTGGCATAGCGCTTCAGGAGACGCGCCAACGCGGCGTCGGTGCCGGTGCAAAGCCGGCGTACCTCCTTGTCGATCTGAGCCTGACGGCCCGCATCAGGCGAGGCTTCGCCACGGAAATGGTCGCAGTCGTTCCGCCGGGTGACAAAGGCTTCGACCTCCGCCGGAAGGGCTGGACCGTTTGACGGGATGCTTTGAGCCCGGGAAAAGGCCGGCAAGATTGTGAGCGACAAGGCTGCGAGCAACAAAGGCCGGATGAGAGCTTGCGACATTATTCGATCTGCTCCTCAAGCTGTTTCGCGACCCCCTCGTGCAGGCGGGCGGAAGTCTGATTTCCCTGTTTGGCATATCGGCATCAACCTCGCGGGCTGCTCTGACAGCCGCTTCGAATGCATCCATCCTGACTTGAAACACAAGCTCCGCATCGTCACCGATGTCGCCATCCTTGAAGCGGCCGACGCGGTAACCCTCGTTGTCGATAACGCCGACCGCCGGAACGCCGACGCGCATCTCGCCATAAAAGGCGCGACCGGCGTGGTCGCCGTCGCGCCGCCTGAGCATTCCGAAGCCACTTGCCTTATTGACCGCGCATTCGCCGACCCAATAGGTCCGGCCGACGGCGAGCGATACCGGCGAGACCGATGCGCACGGATAATTCGGGTCCTTTAACCATTTCTGCCCGTTCGTCTGCCGCCGCGCCTGAAATGCGGTGACACAAAGAAATGTCGTGGTCGCCAGAAAAACGGCGCGCCATGTAATCTGCATATCAAACCTCGGAAATGAAAGCTGTTTTCGCAAATTCCCAACCTATCTCCGATCAGGCGTCTCGGTGCCCGTCGCCGATCCGCGCCAATGCCGCTTAGCCGCGACGTGTAACAGAGCGCTATCTATCCTAATCGTCGCCAGATAAGTTGTAGTGCGCGCCTCGTTTTTTTACAATCCGCCAGACGCGCGACAACCGATTTCCGAGTAACGAGGTAAGTACTGCTGCCCACCTCCTTCTGGCTCCGATGGAGTGGTTGGGCGCCCATACAGATCTTCCTTCCAAAGCGGATTGGGAATCTGAGCTGCGGTTCAGATGTTGAAACAGATGCGCGAGATGCCCCGATCCGCGCCGGCGTCCGTCCTGTAACTGTCAGGCGTGGTTATGGCTCAATAAGTCTGCGGCTGTGCCCAGGCAGGTGTCGGGCACTGAGCACGTTGAGTGCCGAGCCATACCATAAACGGCGGAGTGACCGGAGCCCTTTAACTTGATGTGGTGGATGGCGCCCTCCGACGGCATCGAATGTGCCAAAATGGTTTTTTGCAAAACCCAAGAGAGGAGCCACCCACCATGGACGATATTACGACAATTGGGCTTGATATCGCAAAGAATGTTTTCCAATTGCACGGTGTCGATGCGCAGGGGCCGGTCGTTCTGCGCAAAGCCTTGCGCCGCGCCAACATGATCGCTTTCTTCACAAAACTACCACCCTGCCTGATCGGCATGGAAGCCTGCTCGACAGCCCATCATTGGGCCCGCACACTGATGGAACTGGGACATGAGGTCAGGTTGATCTCACCAGCGTATGTCAAGCCTTTCGTCAAAAGGCATAAGAACGATGCCGCCGATGCGGCAGCAATCTGCGAAGCGGTGGTTCGCCCTTCGATGCGGTTCGTGTCAGTGAAGAGTGAAGGACAGCAAGCGACATTGATGCTGCATAGCGCATGGGAACTGCTGATCTCGCAGCGAACCGCACTGATGAATGCACTGCGTGGCCATTTTGCAGAGCTGGGCATAGTGGTCGCGCAAGGCGCTCGCAATGTTGGAGACCTTCTTCTCATCCTGGAAAGAATGGGACAAGGTTCCAATGAGAAGGCTCTCCCGGAAACCATGCGGCTCGCATTGCAGCCGCTGGCGACCGACCTGATTGGGATTGAAGCTGAGATTGCCAAACTCGACAAGGAGATCCTCGCCATACATCGCAAGGATGACGTCAGTCTTCGTCTTGCCTCGATCCCCGGCATCGGGCCGATTACGGCGTCGTTTCTATCGGCAAGTATTCCAGATCCGGGCCTTTTCGAGGGTGGACGAGAGTTCGCGGCATTCCTGGGGTTGGTGCCTCGACAATATTCGAGCGGCGGCAAGCCGAGGCTTGGCCGGATCTCCAAAATGGGCAACCGGCATTTGCGAAAGCTCTTGGTGGTCGGAGCGCATGCGGCGCTCTACAGCATCAAGAATGGCAAAACCAAATCGCCACTGGCGGACTGGGCAAGAGCCTTGCTGGCGAAGAAATCCTTCAAGCTTGTGGCTGTCGCTCTGGCGAATAAAATGGCGCGCATCGCATAGGCGATAATGACCAGAGCCGGGAGCTATGAAGCAAACCTGGCAACGCAATAAGCAAGACGTTGTTCGAATTGCCCTTGGGCACAAAAGTTGGCGGCGTGACGAAGGAGTGATGTGAAGGCACAAGCGGAATGGACCGTACGAACCGAAGTACCCGTGGCATCGTATAGCGCGGCAAAGCGCGGTAAGTTGATAGGGATCGGTTTGAGCGCAAAACATCAGGGCCAGCGGTCATATCAAACCGCGCTTACAGGCCGGAGACATGACTGCACCCGACCCGCCAAGCTCAAACATCGCCTAAATCACCTTGCCAAGCGGGCGCCATCCAGACATACGATGCCATGCCAGACTGGGCGCCGCGCTTAATCGTATTCGTTAAATGTTGGACGATGGCGGACACTAAAAAAGCGACGCCACCACAGCCGAGGCGGTTTCGATCGAGGGGATTACTGGAAGGGGCATCGTTATCATTATCTTTCCTGGTGTGTTATAGGCGATCGCAACCCGCAACAAATAGAACTTTGGATTTGGGCGCATAGTCTTCAGCATTTTAGGCGCCGAAGACTTGAATGGGCGAATTGCCAAAGGATCGTCGGCCTACCGGCGCGACAGCTGTTCTAAAATCGGGAATATCGCAGAAGGCTCGGGGCGCTGCGTATAGTCTGCGTTGACCTCAGCGTAGGCGATCGTACCATCCTGGGCGATCACGTATCGAGAGGGCATCGGCAGGGTCCAACTGTCCTCTCCGTTGAACTGCGTCAGGTCCGCACCGAGCCCCTTCTGGACCTCACGCAGATAGGCCGGCAAAGTCCAGCGCAAGCGGAACTGAGCGGCGATTTCGCCGCCATGGTCACCGAGGATCGGAAACCCCAGTCCGTTCTGCCGCTGTGATTTGCGGCTGTTGGGCGCCGTTTGCTGCGAGATCGCAACCAAGGTCGCGCCGCGCGCTTCGATTTCCGAACGGGCTTCTTCAAGCGCGCTCAGGTCGAAGTTGCAGAATGGACACCAGGCGCCGCGATAGAACGTGACCACAAGTGGTCCGTATTCGAGGAGCACTCGGGAAGAGACGAGTTTGCCATCAGGATCAGGAAGGATGAACTCTGGCGCAACGTCCCCAACTTTCAGTGCGCGGCTCTGCGCGCCGGACGAGATCAGTTCTTCGGTGGCACGGTGCAGTACCTCGACGGCCGCCGGCGGCGCGATGTTGTTATCAAACTCGAATTTTAATGCATCGAGCTTGCCTTGCAGTGGCAGGCCGGATTTCGCGATCGTGGCTAGGGTTTCCTGAAGGGTCATCAAAATTCTCCTGGTCCATCCAGCAATATTGCTGGCGTAATGCCTAGATGAACTATTCCTCATCCTTGCGGAAGGATGGCTGAGGCGATAGGATATATTCCTAATTAGAATATATGGTGTAATATGGATCGGTTGCATGCGATGGAGGTATTTGTCCGGGTCGTTGAGACGGGCTCCTTCTCGGCGGCTGCGCAGGATCTGCGGATTGGGCAGCCGGCTGTGTCGAAATTGGTTGCGGCATTGGAGGATCATCTCCAGGTTCGGCTTCTCGTCCGCTCGACCCGCCAACTTCACCCAACGGAAGCTGGGCAGGCCTTCTATGAGCGCGCGCGCCGAACACTCGCGGAAGCCAATGAGGCTGAGACTGCTGCTCGTGGATTGAGCAAAGGGCTCGATGGGCGATTGCGCGTTTGCGCGTCCGTCACCTTCGCCAGATTACACATTGTCCCGAGGATCGGCGCATTCTTGGACGCGCATCCCAATCTTCGCGTCGATTTCGTCATGGATGACCGCTACATTGACTTGTTGGGCGAGAATATTGACGTGGCCCTGCGTGCTGGCGAATTACCCGATTCCAGCCTTACCGCACGTAAACTTGCAAGCTGCGAACGCTTGGTCGTGGCAAGCCCGGCCTATCTCTCGCGAATGGGTATACCATCCGCTCCGGATGATCTCCTCGACCACACTGCAATTGTCTACACACAGGGCTTGGTGGCGGAGGAATGGCGTTTTCGTCGCGCAACTGAAGATACGTCCGTGCGCATTCCCACCCGGCTCTCATGCAGTGCGGCCGAGGGCGTTCGCGAGGCGGTAATTGCCGGTCTTGGCGTCGCGATCAGCGCACGCTGGATGATGGAACCAGAGCTTGCGAGCGGGAGCGTTGTTCCGGTGCTTGCTGACTGGAAGCTTCCGAGCGCTGACTTGTGGGCTCTCTATCCGAGTGGGAGACTGCCGACGGCGAAAGCACGCGCCTTCGTTAGCTGGTTTGAAGAAAACTTCTCTGCGGTCTAACATCACCGCCGGTCCAGCAAGCTAGAACTTCTCCGACCATGGACGAACATCGATCTCGTGGGACCAGGCGCTGCGCGGCTGTCGATGTAGTTGCAGATAAAGCTCAGCGATCGCATCCGATGCCAGGAGAGAATCCTCCCCGCGCTCTTCGACCAGATGCCGATAGCGTTCGGACTCGATTTGTCCATCAATAACAACGAATCCGACGTGTACGCCTTGGGGTCCCAGCTCACGAGCCATGCTCTGGGCGAGGGCGCGCAAGCCGAATTTCGGGACGGCCAGGTTGGCAAAGCCAGCGCTGCCTCGCAGCGCGGCGGTCGCACCGCTGAAGATGATTGTCCCGTGTCCCCGCTTGATCATACGACGTGCGGCCGCTTGCGCGACGAGCAAGCCCCCAAGGCAGCCGATGCGCCAGCATCGCTCAAAGTCGGCAGGATTGATGTCGAGGACGTTGGCCTTTTGAAAGGCGCCGGCGTTAAATACGACGAGATCTGGTTCTCCGAGATCGCGACCGACATCATTGAAGACCCGGAGGACATCATCGCTATTTGAAACGTCGGCAGCATAAGCGCGAATATCGTGAGCCCCTTCGGACTGAATTAGTGAATTCAGCTTCTCTTCGTTCCGAGCGACTACTGCGACCTGCATGGTCTCTATCGCGAAACGCTTTGCAAGCGCCCAGCCAAGGCCGGGGCCAACGCCGAAGATGATCGCAGTTGCGCGCTCTGCCATCTGTGCCTCCTAAATTACTTGGCCCCCAAGCTGCGGACGATGCGGCGAATGTTGTTTCCTGACGCCGATAGCTGAAGCCTTACTTCTTCCATGATCCAGACTTGATTAAAACCCAGAAGATCATCGCATGAGAGATAATCACCAGCGGGCGTAGAACGTGTAGATATATCAGAAGGTGATCAGGTTGAAGCTTGGAACGTTCAACTGCAAGACGCTACGTACACCCCTTAGTAGATCGACAAATCCCCATATATTGGTCACCCATACGAGCAAAACGGCGCCGCGCGAGTTGCTCCGCAGAGCGAAGATGGAGGCGAGAGCCAGCGCCGCTTCCAACAGATCACCGTAAGCCGCGCTGGAAAGGAACTCGTTGGGCAGTTTCGGATCGACCATACCCATAACCAACAACGTCATTCCCATATAGTGGGGCACTGCATCCAGAGCAGCGGAATTGGAGCGGAATTGCGACGTAGATTGGCCAGTGTTGGCCATTGGTACCATGCCGCGAGGACGGCCAAGACGACGCAATTCACCAGAAGCTGCATCCAGAATATTGCAACGCTACCCATTTTGATTGACCTCGATCTGCGTTCGAGGCAGTTGCCAGCAGCGCGGCCATCACATCGCCAGTTCAGTTTCCTTGATGTTAGCGATTGGACCGAGGATCGTGGGATCGAACTCCTCCAGGGCGATGTTGCTGGACCAGCGTTTAGGCAGGTCGGGATTTGCCAGGGCTCCCCGCGCTATCGTGACGACATCGGCGCCGTCGTTAAGCGCAGCCACGGCCTGCTCAACATTGTGCAGACTGCCATTGGCAAAGATCGCTGCTTTGGGTGCGTATCGCTTGGCGAGGCGCATCAATGATGGGCCACCCTCGGCGAACGCAGGCTTGCAGGCCTCGAACTCGGTAACATGGATGAAGTCGGCGCCAGCATCGGCGAGGCTGCCGAAGACGATTTCGGCGTCGCTCTCCGCACCCGCCCACTTATGATGATAATCGTTCACCTTGCCTTGCGAGATCCGGACGCCGACAGGGACATTGGCGCCGACCTCCGCACGAACCGCCTTGAACGTTTCTAGAATCAATCGCACGCGGTTCTCAGTGGCACCGCCCCAGCGATCCATTCTCGTGTTGGCGTAGTCGGTCAAAAACTGGTCGAGCAGGTAGCCGTTGGCGCCGTGGATTTCGATGGCGTCAAACCCGGCGACTTCGATCGCCCGTGCGGCTGAGCCGGCAAAACCAGTGATGGCATCGGCGATCTGCTCCTCCGTCATCGTGCTGGGCAAAACGTAGCGGTCCTTGCCGTCATAAAACGTCATCTGCTCGCCCTTGGGTTGGATTGGAGACGGCCCGACCGTGGTGTCTCGAAAGCGATTGCCCTGGCTGATTGCGCCGGCGTGCATTAACTGGGCGATCGCGAGCGCTCCATGTGCCTTGATGCCGTTGACGACCGGCTTCCAGGCGCTGGCTTGGGCCTCGTCAGTCATGCCCGGCTGACTGATGTAACCCTGCGAGAAAGCCTGGTCGGTGTAGATGCCTTCCGTGGTCACCGCGCCGAAACCGCCCCGCGCGAAGCGCTCGTAGTAGCGGCTCATCGTCTCGGTTGCCCGGCCGTCCTCGGTCGCGGTGATGCGTGTCATCGGCGCGACCGAGAGGCGGTTCTTCACAGGATGGCCTTTTATAACGATCGGCGCGAAAAGCGTGCTAGTATCAATGTTTATCATCCAAACCTCCAGAGCATAAAATCGGCCGTACTCAGCATGAATGTCAGAGATAATCGGCTGCTGGCTCTAGAAATAGCTTTTGAATGCCGAGGGGAGAAGATGGGATTGACGCTAAGCAGTATATCGCCTAGCGTTAAAATATGGACCTAGCGGACGTAACTCTCTTTCGTGTCATCGCGTCCGTCGGCAGCCTGTCGGCCGCGGCTCGTCAGTTGGGTCTTACGCCAATGCTAGTCAGCCGCAGGTTAGCAGGCCTTGAAGCCGAGTTGGGCGCGCGCTTGTTCCACCGAACAACGCGATCCCTTTCGCTAACGCCTGAGGGCGAGGCCTTTTTGCCCCATGCCATTACACTCATCGAAGCTCGCGATTCAGCATTTGAGTCGGTGTCCTCCGGCCGCTCAGGCCTCTCAGGCGTATTGAAAATTACGGCTCCAAACGTTATCGGCCACTCCATCGTTGTTCCCGTCGTGGCCGATTTGATCGCCGGCAATCCCGGGCTACACGTCGACCTGACTCTCAGCGACGGTGTTATCGACATTGCGACAACGGGTCTGGACGTTGCCGTTCGCGTCGCGCTAATGAAGCCTTCCGACATGGTTGCGACGAAAGTGGCCGACAATCCCTATACCCTTTGCGCGTCACCCGATTACATCAACCGCCATGGAAGACCATCGACGACAGGCGACCTGGTGGCGCACCCGTGCATCAAACTACACGCGATGGACACTTGGCCGTTTATGCGTGGTAGCGAACTTCATCGCGTTCGTGTAAGCGGTCCGTTTTCAGCTAGTACGGTCGATGCAGTTCGGGCAGCGTGCGTCGCGGGTGTCGGTATCGCCATGATGACCTACTGGGACGTCCACAAACTCATCGAACGCGGAGAATTGCAGAGCATCGTCCTTTCTGACGTCGAACCGGTCGGAATTGGTATCTGGGCGGTTTTCCCTACCCGTACCCGCGTGCCCGCCCGGGTGCGAGTTTTCATTGATGCGCTGCGGGAGCGGTTGCTCACGGATATTCAACCAAGGCGTCTGACGGCCGCAATTCCTTGATTGCGCATCAATTAAGGCCTGTCGTGGCGATGTCACCTCAACTTAAATTCGGATAGACGGGAGACGGCTCTGGGGATTGGTCTCAGGGCATGGCCTCGGCCGTAGCGGCCCCACTGTGCGATCGCCTGGATGCGGTGAACGCGGTTTTGCAATGCGGAGGGTTTGAGCGCTGTGGGACAAAGAGGTTACGGACAGCGGAAAAGACAGAGACGAAACCGCTGAAGGCCTCCTGATGATAGGAGGCCTTGCATTATCCGCTCCCGTTTTCGCAGCGGCACATGTGAATTCTCAGCCCGGTGTTCAGACCCTTGCGGGATCGGTGTTCTACGTGCGGCATGGCCTGGCGCGGGCTGCTTCATAGGAGCGTAATAGAGAGATCGAGATCGTCCCATCATTCGGCATCGTCGTCGATGCGAGCGAAGCTGTACTCGCGACCGTTGCTGCGGGCGCGGGTATCGGAATGGCGACGAGCTTTATGGCCGCTGTATGGGTGAGGAGTGGAGCGTTGGTCTCGATGCTCGCGGACTGTGCCGTAGATCGACACAACATCACGACGCTGCGGCCCGAAGCCGCCGATCCAGCCCGGCCGTTTGCGCCTTTCTCGACACCTTGGCCGAATTACCCTGACGGTCACGGGCGAAACCGCTTGTGCGAAGCTCTTGCACGTCCGCCCTAATGGGACCCTACCTCATGTGGCATCGCTACTTCCGTATGAAGTCAGAGTGTCTCAATAAGATGAAAACAGCGCCGTCCCTGATGACCCCTCTCGCTAATTTGATCTTCAAGCAAATTGTCTTGGATCAAACGAGCGCCTACGCATCTCACTGCATTCAGTGGAGACCGTCTCGATGGCCAGAAGTCTTTTGTTATGCCTTTTGATATTGATGGTGTTGCCGCTCCATCTTTTCGCCGCAGTTGCTTGTGGCGGGCCGACCCCGTGTCGGGTTCTAGATGGGAACTATCGGATCGAGCTGCCGAAAGACGGCGACATTCGTGGTGCCTATGTCTTTTTCCATGGATACAAAAGCTCAGCTGAATTGCAGATGCAACAACGCCCGCTAGTCGATACGACGCTGTCGCATCACCTTGCATATATTGCCGTGGATGGCATCGATGGCAGTTGGGCGTTTCCCCACAGCGCCCGCCCAGGACGAGATGAAAAGACGTTCATCGCCAGCGTCTTCGACGATCTGCGACAACGCTACGGGTTCATGCCTGATAAAACGATTGTCGGAGGCTTTTCCATAGGCGCTTCGATGGCGTGGTACACGGCATGCCAACAGGGTGATAAAGCTGCCGCGATGGTGACCTTCTCTGGCGTTTTCTGGGATCCCCTTCCAAGGGCTGACGATTGCATCGCGGACATTCCACCAATCATCCATTTTCATGGAACCGCGGATCAGACCTTTCCGCTTGCCGGGCGCTCCATTGGCGCAAACTTTCACCAGGGCAACGCCTATGACAGCATGGCTATCCTGCGTGCGCGCGCAAAATGTGACGTGAAGGATGCAAAGGCGATCACGCTAGACGGAATCAAGTGCGACGATGTGCCTGGCTGCATCCGGGGCGACAGCATCATGTGTATCCATGCCGGCGGCCACGAGGCACCTGCCGACATGCTCGATGCCGGTCTGACGGCGATCGGCTTTCCGCGATGACCCTCTTTCCGAAAATTAGCTGATGATCCTTGTAACAACCGGGCGGCATCTTGCGAACTAATGATCAGCAAGGTGTTCGGCCTTGGCAAGATCTGACCGAGAGGTTCGGCCCAGAGGTTACAAAGGAACTTGATCATGATGCATTCTATCGTTTGTCCCAGCATGGGCCACGCCATCGTACATCATTTCGGGGAAGGCGCCGCCGCATGGGGGCAAGTGATCACACCGAGCATCGCTCACCTGGTTCAATCCCAACGCGAGATCCCTATCTATTTTTCCCGCGTCCGCCCTGGAATTGCTTTCGAGGTCGAGACGGGCATCGCCATGCTGCCCCACGTCATCGATGCATCGACACTGCGGCTTCACATTGGAACGACGGCTTTTCGCCATGCCACCGGCCGACCTGATGCCACCGTCGAGACCTTTATTCGCCTCAATGTTGACAGCGACTGCACCCTTAAGTTCTGGGGGCGCGCATCAGCGGAGGGACCGACTGGACAAGAACCTTCCGGCAAACCCGAAATGGCCTCCACCATTCCTGTCGTCTTCGGCGTGACATTTTGGGAGATTTCGCGGGCAGGCGATGCCCGTTTCGATCAGCTGCAGCGTGAGTCTACCGCGAAGGATCAGGAAATTCAGCAGCTTCGAGCTCAGGTCGTGCTTGCGATGTGCTCGCAGTGAGCTTCTGCACAGGGACGCACAAAATCGTGAAGGCTGTGACCTGTAACGTCTTTCCGGCCATCTGCGTATCGGGGTTGTTCGTCAACTTAAGAGGAGAAGACCATGACCTTGTTCATCCCGCGTATCGTGCCTCTCGCGGCGGCAGCCGTCCTCGCGCTGTCTTCGGCGTCGATCGCTTTCGCCGATGAAATCTTCACAACCGATGGCATTGCCATCAACGGCTACGACGCTGTCGCATATTTCACCGACCATAAGCCGGTAAAGGGCGCGCGAGAGTTCTCGACCTCTTACAAGGGCGCGACTTTCTATTTCGCGTCCGCTGCACATCGCGATGCCTTTGCAAAGAACCCGGGACACTATGCTCCGCAATATGGTGGATACTGCGCCTTCGGGACCGCCGAGGGGCACAAGGCGCCCACCCAGCCGCAAGCTTTCACCGTCGTCAATGATAAGCTCTATCTCAATTACAACGACGAGGTCGCAAAGACTTGGCGGTCCGACATTGGCGGTTACATCAAAAAGGCAAATGCCAATTGGGATGCTGTAAGGACCCAGCCTGCTCCATGACTGACGCGGTCACCAAGCATCGCTCGTCCGCGATCGCGGGCGGGCAGAACATCACCAATTTCAGGTCCCAAGCCATGATCGCTGCACCTCGTATTTCCCATGACCATCCGAACCGACTTCACGATTGTCAAAGATCGATTGTCACTGATCTTGACAACCTGATCGATCGGGCAACCGTTGCGGGCTGGAGCAGGCGGGGAGGTCGTCATGGTCTGTGCCGACCTGTTGGATGCCGAACCGGAAGACGCAGATGGCTTGCTTCGCACAATGGTCGACTAGTTGGCCAGCCGTCGCCCCGCGTCGCGTAGCGGCCTGGCGTTTTTAGTGTTTCCACGTTCTGCGAGCAAAGCATGCGCTTCCCGGCCTTTGTCTTCTTATTCATCTTTGCCGCCAGCCCGGTACTCGCGGCCGAGACGCCGCTTGCGATGAACGACGCATTCAAGTTTTCAGTGGATCGCACGTCGTCCGGATCGATCCGTCTGCTGTGGCGGATGCCGCCAGGATATTATCTCTACCGACAATATCTCTCAGCCAAGACCGCAGGTGGCGCTTCTGTTCCGCTCGTAACTCCGCCCGGAGCGGAAAAGAATGACCCGAATTTCGGCACATCTGAGGTTTATTTCGATCACGCCGATGCGGAGCTCGGTCCCGTGAGCTCGTCCGTGACTGTCACCTACCAGGGGTGCCAGGAGCATGGTCTCTGCTATCCTCCAGCTCGGCGCATCATCGATCCGACAACGCTTGCGGTTTCCGAACAGCCGGTCTTTTCACCACCGATGGGCGGACAATCAGCATGGTCCAATCCGACAACGGCTGACAGCGCTACTGATGCGCCAACCTCCGTGGATGCTAGATCAGCAGTTGCTGCGGCAAATGAGGACGATATCGTCGGTGGTTTCCTGTCGCGTGGGGGCGTCCCGCTTCTCCTTGCCGCTTTCGTTGGGTTTGGCTTTCTCTTGGCGTTTACCCCGTGTGTTTTCCCGCTTTATCCGATTTTGGCGGCCACACTCGCGCGCGAAGGAGAAAGGCTGACTGCGCAGCGCGGTTTCGTCCTGTCTGCAAGCTATGCAATCGCGCTCGCCTCGGCGTTTGCGATTTTTGGCGCGGCGGCTGCCTGGACGGGAGAAAACCTGCAGATCGCCCTTCAATCGCCGATAACGATCGCCGCCGTGGCGTGCATATTTGCTCTTCTGGCGTTGTCTATGTTCGGTATGTTCGAACTCCAACTGCCTTCGGCCTGGGTGAAGGGTCTCAGCCGGTTTGACAAGAAGCGAGGCGGCTCGGTTGGTTCGGCCGCGATACTCGGATTTTCCTCCGCCTTCATCATCGGTCCCTGCGTGACAGCGCCGCTCGCGGGTGCGTTACTGTATGTCGCTCGAACGGGAGATATCGTTCTCGGGGCGGCGACGCTCTTCGCCCTCGGTCTCGGCAAGGGCATCCCGCTGGTGATTTTCGGAACAGCTGGCGCTCAGGCTTTGCCGCGAGCTGGCGCTTGGATGACTTCGGTCAAGTATGTGTTCGGCTTCATGTTTTTCGCCTTTTCGATCTGGATGGCGCAACCCGTGTTGCCGCAATGGCTACCTCTTGCTCTCTGGGCTATCTGGACCATGGCGATCGCTGTTTTCTTGGGCGCATTTGACGTCGCGAAAGGCCGCACGACCCCAATTCGTATGGGCTTGCAGTCACTGGGGCTGCTTGCGGCCGTCTATGCGGTGGTGCTGCTTGTCGGCTTTGCTGCAGGTTCCGTCGATCCGCTACGTCCGCTTGATGGCTTCGCCGGCGTGCGTACCGCTTCGCGGGCGGACCCGGAAGCCCAAATGTCGTCACTCGCATCGAACTCGCAGCTCGCCATCCAACTCAATGCAGCGCGTTCGGCTGGCAAGGCGAGCCTCGTCTATTTTACTGCCGATTGGTGTGTGAGCTGCCGCTCGATCGATCGCAATGTTTTCTCCAGGCCGGACGTCGCCGATGCGCTGACGCCGCTGAAGACATTCAAGGTCGATCTGACCGATATCAGTCCTGAACGGCGTGAGTTGATGCGCGAACTGAACGTCGTAGGGCCGCCGACAATGATCTTCTTTCCGGCCGATGGCGGACACACTGTCGGACGGTTGATTGGTGAGTTCGGCGCAGACGAAGTCTTGAAAGCAGCTTTGGCCGCAAGAGCCGATCCCTAGGCCCAAGACGGCATTATTCAAAAATAGGAAAACGATATGTTCATTCGCAGGCAATTTCTTTCTGTCGCCGCCGGAGGCGTCGTTGCTGCTGCTTTGGCTCCTCGGCTGAGCCTTGCCCAACAGTTGACGCAGGACGATGTTTTCCGCGATCCAGATGCTCCGGTTCTTGGCAACCCCCATGGCGACGTAACCATCGTCGAGTTTTTTGACTATCAATGCCCCTATTGCAAGAAAAGCTATCGAGACGTGGAATCGGTCGTTGCCGAAGATGGCAATGTCAGGTTGATCATGAAGGACTGGCCGGTCTTCGGCGACGTTTCCGTATTCGCGTCGCAGGCGGTTCTTGGCGCGAACGAGATCGGCGCCTACAGGAAAGCCATGGATGCATTGATGGCAACGCCCGCATCGCTCAGTGAAGATGACGTCAAAAGACTTCTGACGTCGGCTGGTCTTGATCTTTCCGAGATCGCTGAGGCCGTGCAGCGCAATGACAGGAAGATTTCAGATCTCCTTACCCGCAATTACAATCAGGCCGTGGCTTTTCATTTTGCCGGTACGCCGTCCTTTGTGATCGGAAAGAGCACTTTTTCGGGCGTGCTCGGGAAGGAGCAACTGATTGAAGCCATACGACAAGCGCGTGCCGTCTAGGAAATGGCTTCGCACTTGACCGCCGGTCTGGTGAGAGTGGGAAGGATCTCACCCACATCAGTCGCGTCTTCGCCATAAATGTTGGCGTCTGACAAGCTTTTGCCCATCGGAAGATCCGTCTCCACAGATGGGCTCTACCTTCTTCGAGAACCGGTGGAGGCAGCGCATCTATTCGTTTTCCCCTCGGACCTCGATCGCCTCGAGTTCCGCGAGAACATCGAGGCGGTCCTGGTCAACATGAGGGGGAGGTCGTCGGAACTGGACCGGCGTGGCGGACATTTTCAATGGGTTGCCGAGCAGCCTCACGTCACCGAGCCTATCGGCCCGCATGGTGACGACCATGTCACGGGCAAGCGTGTGCGGATCGCTCAGGACCTGACCGATATCGGCCACTTTTCCGGCAGGAACCTCTGCCGCAAGGATCTTCTCGACCCATCCGTCGGCGGTGCCGTGTGCGAGCGCGCTGGAGATCAACGCGTCAAGCGCATCGATATTGACAACCCGGTCGCGGTTACGGCGGAAACGCAAATCGTTAGATAGCTCCGGCCTGCCGATCGCTACGGCAAAACGCTGGAATTGCTGATCGTTCCCGACGGCCACGGCAATCTCTCCATCGGCCGTAGCAAACGTCTGATAAGGTGCAATGTTGGGATGCCGGTTGCCGATACGCCCTGGCACGCTACCGGACACGAGGTGGTTGGTTGCGGCATTGATAAGCCATGCCACCTGCGTGTCATAGAGAGCGAGATCTATGTATTGCCCTTCGCCAGTGCTGTCGCGATGACGCAGGGCGGCAAGAATACCGACGGTCGCGTACATGCCGCACATGACGTCGGCGATCCCGAGACCAACTTTGACGGGACGGCCGCCGTTGGTATCGCTGTCGCCTGTGATGCTCATGATCCCGCCCATCGCCTGGATCAGAAAGTCATAGCCTGTGCGATCGGCATAAGGCCCAGTCTGGCCAAAGCCGGAAATCGCGCACCAGACGATATCCGGTTTAATCTTGCTGATATCCTGGTAGCCGAGGCCGCGGCGGGCGAGGTCCCCTGGCTTGTAATTTTCGATCACCACGTCGGAGATCGCCGCCAACCGTTTGACGAGAGAGATCCCGTCCTCACTTGCAAGATCGATGGCGATCGATCGCTTGTTGCGGTTGGCAGAAAGAAAATAGGCGCTGAGATCGCTGTCGGTTCCATCCGCGTTCGGGACGAACGGCGGGCCCCAGCCGCGCGTGTCGTCCCCTGCCCCCGGCCGCTCGACCTTGATGACATCCGCTCCGAGATCGGCGAGAAGCTGTGTCGCTGTCGGACCGGCGAGGATCCGTGAGAGATCGAGGATGCGAAGACCCTGGAGGCTGGCGGGTTTTTGATGATCGGACATCGATGCCTCACGATTTCCAGGGAGAGGACTTGAACCAGCGGACGAGATAGGCGGTGCCGATAAGAGTCGCGAACCCGAACAGATTCCCGACGGCCTCTGCGGCGGTCGTGCGACCGGCGTGATCCAGTGCGATACCGATCGGCTGAGCGATCAGCATGCCCGTGATGAAAACCGCGAGCGATTGCTGACCGACGACGGTCAGGACCTGGACGACCCGTCCCCGCAGCCGCGATCCATTCTCGCCGACCAGATGGACGGCGATGTAACACAGTGCCATGAAATGGACGAAGCGCAGCGGGCCGAAGTCGGTTTTGTCGGTCAGCGGCGCGATCCGTGCGGCTGCCTGTTGGAAGAACGGATGGAGTTCCTGGAAGCGAACCCATGCAAAAGGAACAGTCAGGATAACGACAGCAATTGCGAGCCTCATCAGTCGACGGTCATAGCCAGGCGCCGGCAGGACGCCTCGCATCAAGAAGAAACCGGTGAAGAATAAAAGCTGCCAGCCGAACGGATTGAAGAACCATGGCCGATCCGACCACGGTTCAGCCGGCAGACGCGTCAGGCCGAATTGTGTAGCAACCCACAAGGCCGTCATCAGAAAAAACGGCAGATAGCGCCCGGCTATCGAACTGAAGATCATCACCGGCATCAGCGCCAGGATGACGACATACATCGGCAGGATGTCGAAGTAATTGGGCACATAGGTCAGCGTCAGCAACCCGACTAGCAGGTGACCCGGATCTTTCATGAACGGCATGAGGTTCAGGCTATCAACATAGGTGACGCCGTCATATCGGGTTCCTGCTACCACCATGGCGGCTGCGACCACTATGAAGACCAGGATGTGTGCCCAAAAGATTTGCCATACGCGTTGAGCAACGCGCGCAATCAGCGCAATCGCGCCGTTGCGGTCATAGGTAGAGCCGAAAGCGATGGCGGAAGCCATGCCCGACTGGAAGACGAACATCTCTGTGGCGTCGGAGAAACCGAAGCGGGCGGGAATCCAAAGGGCCCATCCGTCACTCGGTATATGCGCAAGCAGGATGATGAGCATGCCGACGCCACGAAAGAAGTCGAGGCGCGGATCGCGAGGACGCTTCACTTTTTGTCCGGCTGGTGTTACCGCCGACGTGGCATCAGAAAGCGCCATCATAGGCGCTGGCATCAAACTTGCAGGCGATGAGGCTGAAGCTCTTGCGTCTGCCGGCAGCCTCAAGTTCGTTACGGAAGTCATAGATCGTCTCCACATTCACGCCGTAGCCACCGAACCCAAACGCTACGGAGGCAAAATCTGTCTCACCGAGGGTGACCCCCGCTGGCGCCAGGCCGGCGGATGCCTGTTTCATGGCGATCAGTGCGAGGCTGCGATCCTGGAACAGGATGATCGTCAGCGGGAGGCCGAGATCCCGAACGGTCGCAAGTTCGCCAATACCCATCTCCAGACCACCATCACCCATGACCGCAAACACCCGCCGCGAGCGGTCGGCGACCTTTGCGCCGATCGCCAGCGGTAAAGCCGCGTTCATCGTGCAGAACCCGGCCGACTGCAGGAGGGAGAGCGGTGTTGCCGCGCGCCATTTTTGCGAGAGCAGAATACGGTGGGCGCCGCTGTCGACCGTAACAAGGCCATCTGTCCCCGCTGCTTCATTCAGGTGGTCGACAATGGCGTGCGGGCCCCACGCATGCCTGGTTGAAAAGACGCGATCAAGCTCGGCTTTCGCTTCAGCCGGTTCACCGCCGGCCCAGGCTTTGCGCTCCACCAGCGAACCATTGAGCGCTTGTAATATGCTCCGAGGTTCGGCAGAGATCCACGTTCCAGCATGATGCATCCCATGGTCGCGGGGGGCTTTGGAAATATCGATGAGCTTCGTCTGGTCGGCCACGAAGTCGAGCCAGCCGAGCCGCATCTCGATTGGATCGTAGCCGAAGGCGAGCACCAGATCCGCCCTCTCGAACAAGGGAAGTAGGACGCGGTCGGCAAGCGGCGACAGGCCGGCGCTACCAAGGGACAGCGGGTGGTCCTCGGGAATGATGCCCTTCGCCTTATAGGTCGTAATGAGGGGCGCTCCAATCGTCTCGGCCAGGTGTTGCAGAGACGGCCCCGCGTTGCTGCGTACCGCCTCCAGGCCAGCGATGATCAACGGCCGGTCGGCCGTACGGAGGCGTTCCGAGAGAGCGCGAACAGCCGGATCCGTCACTGAAGCACTTGCTGCAAACCGCTTCGGAGGGATGGCTACAGAGACATTCGGAGCGATCATTGCTGCAACCGAGGGCGAAAGATCCAGATGCACCGGCCCCATCGGCTCGGCCGTTGCGATCGCGACAGCGCGTGCGACGGTGGAAGCAGCGCTTTCAGGTTCGACTTCGAAAGAGGCCTTGACCAGCGGACGCAGGAGCTGGGCATGGTCGATCACCTGATGAGTATAGCGTGCCCGGGTGGCGCGATCGACGACACCGGAAATGACAATCAGCGGAACACGTTCCTGAAGCGCATCGGCAATGCCGTTGACTGCGTTTGCAAGTCCGGGACCGACGGTCGTCACCAGCAGTTCGGGATTGCCGCTGATGGTGCTGGCACCGGCTGCCATGATAGCGGCTGATGTTTCGTGACGTGTCAGGTTAAAAGCGATGCCGGTGGCCTGCAGAGCGTCGATCAGAGCGACGACCTCTCCGCCCGGCACGCCGAAGGCGTGGCGAACCTGATGTCCATGCAGTGTCCGTGCAACGATATCCGCGACGCGTGTGGGGTTTTCTGTTTCAGACATTGCAAACAGCCATTTCGATTGAAGGATGCTTTCGGTCAGAGGCCTGTCCGGTGGATGGTAAGACCGGACAGGCCTCCTCTGCGACACTTGTCAACGTTCCGTCAGGCGGACGACGGACGCGACGACGGTGCCGAACAGCATATGGCCGATCAGTGAGGCCCAGGTCAGCGTGATGAAGCCGAGAAATGCAGGCAATCCGGCGAAGAGATGAGCCATCACATAAAGTGCAAACACCCACAGGCCCGTACCGAAGCCGATACCCGTCAGAAGCACCGGCAGTCTCGGAAAAATCAATCTCTGCAGTGGACGAGCGATGAACAGATAGCCGATCGGGTATAAGATGATGCCGACGACGGCGTGAATCAATTCTGCCAGCAGCAGGTTGTTGAAGCCGAAGACCGATTGCACCAGTGCAGCGGGTTCGAGCGGTCCGCCGACCCAAAGCGGCGTGATGATGCGAGCCCAGATCTCCCAGGTGATATCGGCGGCAAGTCCCGACAATACGATTGTTCGGGCGAGGGTCGGTTGGATGTCGGGGAAGACATTCGCCTTCTGCATTTCCATCATGGACATTGAAGTTCTCCTTATTCCACAGATAATCTCAGGCCGACAGGCGCATGCCGACGGAGCGTTCGATCGATTTGAAAAGCTGGTCGTCGGCCTTCAGCCGCTGGCGGATCTGGCCGATTCGATAGACCGCGGCACCATCGCCGCCCGCACCCACCGTCTTTGCCAGGGCCAGGACGAAAAAGTCACGCTGGGCATTGCTGCCGCCGATCTTGGGCAGATTGGCGACCATCCGGTCGATCATCCTTTGATCGGCAGGCGCGTCGAGACCGGCCAGCACGCGCGCCATCGGAACGCCGATCTCGGCTGCGATATGGGCCTGATCGTCGAAGCCGAGCGCCTTGGCGTCAATCTGAGCCACAAGTTCGGCGACGCCCTCGCGGTCGCCAACCGCTACCAGGGCAGCCAGGTTATGAAGTGCCGCAAAAATGAGCGTCGTGTCACTCGTGCGCCGGCGGGCAATCTCCGCAACATCCGCCCAGCGATTCCCGACATGCACACCGGATTGCTCAAGGCGCCATAGGAGGGAAATCGCATTGGCCATATCGCGAAAGTCATCTGTCTGTTGCGGACGGACTTCGTCGTCGTAGAGTGCCAGTACACGGTCGTGGTCTCCGCGCTCGAGGTGTAGCAAGCCAAGGTGCCAGGCCATGTGGAACGAGAAATTGTTGCAGCGCGACCAGCTCTTGCGGCTGCCTTCGAGCCAGTCGATCCCTTGCTTCGCGTCGCCCTTCATCTCGAAGACGTGGGAGACGGCATGCAATCCCCAGGCATCGTCAGGCTGCAGCGCAACGGCGCGTTGGCCGATCCGCAATGCTTCGCCATAGCGCCCGTGCTCTTCCAGCGAGAACGCATGGCAGCCAAGGACAAACCCTGCCGCATTGCTTGCCGTATCGATATGCCGCGCGGCGCGCGCACTCGCAGCGAGCATACCGGCAGCATCGCCGACCATGAACCGCAGCGCATGGGCGAGCTTGAAAGGAAGGAAGGTCGCAGGGCGGTCTTCGAAGCCGGCATCCAGAATACGGGCGGCCTGTGCGAAAAGGCCAGCCTCCGCCGCCTCAAGCGCTGCAACCAGGATGCGCTCATCTGTCGTTCCACCGTTGTTCTTCAGCAGCGCGGTCCGTGCGTCGCCCAAGGCACCAGCGGCAACCGTCGTAAGTTCGGAGCGGGCTAGGATCAGGTTTGCAAATCCCTTCAGCGCATGACCGGCGATATGGTGCGGATCGGCCGCAAGCGTCGCCTGAAGTGCCGCACCGGTGTTGGGCCTGTGCGCCGCGATTCCGAACACGGCGCTTTCAAACGCGCGCTGTGCTTCCATGCTGTCCGTGCTGGTTACAAGGTCGTATGCATCACGTCTCATGCTATTCTCCTTCAGGAGGGCCTTTCAGTTCGGATTGGGAAAACCAGAAGCTCAGGTCCGACAATGGCCTTTACGGTGGTGGCGCCGGGTTCGTTACATCGGCCGACACTTTTTTCGCCACCGCAGCAAATCGCCTTCGGATTCAATGACGCTGGAAAAAGTTTTAAAACATCCGTAACAAAATGAATGTCTAGTTCGTACAAATGCAGTTATGATTTCCGATCGGTAGAGCGAAAAGGGGCACGCCAATGGGAGAAGCATCAAGAAACAAGTTTGTCGTGATGGTCACCGGTGCCGCCGGCAATCTCGGCGGCGCGGTTGTTGCGGAGTTCCTTGATACCGGTGCAAAGGTGGCAGCTGTCGAACGACATTTGCTTGATCAAGATAGGCGTGCCAGTTGGCAGAAGGGCGAAATCCTGGACCTTGAGGGTATCGATCTCACGGACCTCTCCGCCTGTCAGGACGCTGTTCGGCGGACGCTTGATGCCTTTGGCCGCCTCGATGCGCTCGTCAACACGGTTGGCGGCTTCCAGACCGGACCGGTCGAGGAGCAGGGCCTCGACCAATGGGACCACATGTTCCAGATGAATGCTCGGACCGCCTACGCAATCAGTGCCGCAGCTCTGAAGCCCATGCAGGACACAGGTTACGGCCGTATCGTCCACATCGCGGCCGCACCCGGGTTGAAGGCGGGTGCCAGCCAGGCAGCGTACGCCGCGTCGAAGAGTGCCGTCATCCGCCTCACGGAGGCGATCGCCGCGGAAAACCGTGATCGGCGCATCACCGCAAATTGCATCCTGCCTGGCACGATCGATACACCACAAAATCGAGCGGCGATGCCGAACGCAAAGACAGACGCCTGGGTTCAGCCGGCCGATATTGCCAAGCTTATTGGTTTTCTTGTCTCGCCAGCAGGCGGCATCGTCACGGGCGCGGCGATCCCGGCAATGGGACGCGTGTGAGGGACTATGCTCAATTCATCCGATCCGATTGCTGCAGCGCTGTCGCTATGGGCCGGGGTCGGGCTTATCGTCGCTGCTGCGTTTCTGCTTTACGGCTTCGACAAGGTCGATCCGGGCGCTCATGATGCCTATGCGGTGAGGCCCCTTCTCATTCCCGGCCTCGTTCTCCTTTGGCCGCTCGTCATTTGGCGTTGGCTGAGCCTCGTGAGGGGAGGACGGTAAGATGCAGCGTCGCCATCGTCGCGCCCATGCCGCGATCTGGGCTGGACTTGCAGTGGCTCTACCGCTGTTTCTTGCCATCATCTTTGCAAGTGCGCCGAAACTGCCGGCCGACGCGCCGGCAATCCGTCTCGACGGCAAGGTCGCGGGCGGAGGGCAGCCATGAGCGTGTCCTACAAGCCGGTCATCTGGAACCGAACCAAAATGATCTACGATGGCGTGCTGCTCGCCGGCATCGTGATCTACATCCTAACTTTCCTGAAGGCCGGCCCGTTGCTTTCACCAGCGCTGCGCGATATCGATCTCCCGACGCAGAGGATGCGCGCTTTCGGTTCGCTGGCGCTGCTGATGCTTACAATCGTGCTGGCGATCGGGCCGCTCGCTCGCATCGATACGCGCTTCATTCCGCTGCTTTACAACAGGCGCCACTTCGGCGTGATGACGGCGATCGTTGCGGCAACGCACTCCTATTACGTTTTCGGCTGGTATTTTTCCTACAGTCCAACCCCGCAACTGACGGCCCTCTTTACAAGCAATACCAGTTTTACAAGCGTCGTCGGCTTTCCGTTCGAGCTGTTTGGTGTCTTCGCGCTCGTCGTTTTGGCTGTTCTCGCGGCCACCAGCCATGACTTCTGGCTTTCCTTTCTGACGCCGCCCTTGTGGAAGGCCATCCACATGAGCGTCTATTTCGCTTATGCCGCAATCGTCTGCCATGTGGCGCTCGGCGCGCTGCTCGATCGTCACGATCTTGCCCTCGGCTTGCTACTGATTGGCGGCTTGGCGCTGCTCTGCACGCTACATCTGATCGCCGGGCGCCGAGAGACGGCAGCAGATGCGGCCGCCTCCGCCAAGGCGCCGGAGGAGCCCTGGATCATCGTTGGCGATCTTTCCGAGATCGCCGAGGGCAGGGCGATCATTGGCGCTTCTCCCGGCGGTGAACGGATCGCGGTCTTTCGCTCAAAGGGCAGTTTGTCCGCCGTATCGAATGTCTGCTCGCACCAAAACGGGCCGATCGGCGAGGGCAAGGTCATTGCCGGTTTCATCACATGTCCATGGCACGGCTATCAGTATCGGCTTGAAGATGGCTGTTCACCGCCGCCGTTCCGGGAGCGTATCCGCAAATATCGTGTGCAAATGCAGGGTTCGAGCGTCCTCGTCGATCCTGAGCCCCTGCCGCTTGGAACGAAGATGGAGCCGTTTCGTATTCCCGCGGAGTTGCTTGCCGCGGTTGCCGGCTCAGCCAAGTTAGGTGGATAGTGATGCTAGGACCTAGGGAACGAGGATTTTTCGTCGGGTACTTCAAGACGGTGCCGTCCGATGTGCGAGCGCTGATGATCGGCTTCATGGTATTCTTTCTCGCCGGCATGGCATCAGCATCGGTGTTTTTGTCTCTTAATACCGAAAGTCCCGGCGCGGGAAGCTATGCCGACGCGCTACACGGCGAGCACTTGACTGGCACGATGGAGGTCGAACCTTATCCGATATTGCGCGTGCCTGGAAATGGTACGACACCTGCGCGCGCCATTATGCTGGCAGGGTCCGGCAAATTTGGCGTCGATGACCGAGCGTTGCCACTTGCGGGCAAAGCGGCAAGGGTTGGCGGCATCTTCGTCAAGCGCGGAGATCTCGAAATGCTTCTCGTGGGCGGGGGAGATGAATTGAAGGCCGCTGACCCG
This sequence comes from Rhizobium sp. P40RR-XXII, assembly GCF_012641405.1. Lineage (GTDB taxonomy): Bacteria > Pseudomonadota > Alphaproteobacteria > Rhizobiales > Rhizobiaceae > Rhizobium. The sequence goes on along the minus strand of NZ_JABAII010000009.1, from coordinate 124,602 downwards.
CAAAGTCCCGCAGCGCCTGCGATTTCGGCCCCGCAGGATCTCGGACGATGGCGGCTGACCGGCGAGATCTGTGACGGGAAATGCGGAGGCGGGGCAATGAAGCCCGGGACGGGCCTCGCGCACAAGGCCTGCGCCAATCTTTGCATTTCCGGCGGCGTTCCGCCGGTCTTCGTCTCCACCGCACCGGTCGACGGCCGTATTTTCTTCATGCTCGCGTCGAAAGATGGTGGCCCTATGCCGGCAGGGCTACTCGACAAGACGAGTGTACCGGTTGTGCTTGAAGGTCGCATCGAGCGTCGGGACGATCTCTTCATCTTCAGAGTCGATCGCTTTGCGAACGGAACGGGCGCATGACGGTCCCTGTCCAGGGCAGGTGGCGTCATCTGTTTGGCCTTTTGGCGGCTGCCATCGCCATCGCCGTCATCGTGCTCATCTGGGAGTATGCGCTCGATTATCTCGACGGGACACCATTCGAGGAACTGCGATACGCAATCTTCGGCGTCGTGGTGATTGGACTTCTTTCGGGCCTGAACGCCCTCATGACGAAGCTGATGTGAGCCACCAAAAGGATCAGTATGACTGTTCCATTGCCGAGCGATGTGAGATGCAACCCGATTGCGTGACATTCCCGCCGAACATCTATCACGCTTGCGGTGTCTTGCCATTATGCTCTCCGCCGAACGTGAGACGTCTGATTATCTGGTCGAGGTGACGTGAAAATGCGCGTTGGCCCATGCCGACATGTACTCTGATGAGATGCCGCGCCACCGGCTTTCCAACCATCCGCACCTTGATGAAGCCGGTTCTATGGAACTGTCGGTCAAAGCCATGGATCGGCCGACGCCCATTTGTCGATGAGAAGGGACAGTTCGGCTCCGTTGTGATGGCATAGACGGAATACGACGAACCCTGGCCCGCCGCGGGTCGCGTTGACCCACCGACTGTAGAATTGAGATTCTTGGGTTTGAGTTACCCAAAAACGCGATGTGCTGTAACGTTTTGCGCTGTGGCGGCGAATATGGGATGTCCCATCTTTCGTCGCTCACTGGCAAACGAAAGATCTTCAAGAGGACTTTCCGAAACGCAAATCTGGAATACGCCCATGAAAACAACAGCCGACGAGACGAGACGAGATATTGACGAGGACATCATCCGCGAGCGGGCTTATTTGCTGTGGCTTGAGGATGGCCAGCCGGAAGGACTGGCCGATGAGCATTGGCACAAGGCGCGTGCCGACGCGCTTGGATCAATTTCCAAAACCGATCCCGTTACGACCGGGGCGGACGCAACGAACTAGTAATTCTTTCGGGGGACAGTTTCCCTGACCCCCGAATTGACACGGGACCACCATGGCCTCAACTATCTCATCGATCTTCGAAACCAGCGAAGGCAGGCGCCTGCGCGAAATAGTGACCGGCGTCGGCTGGCGCCGGTGGGGCCCCTATCTCGCGGAACGGCAGTGGGGCACCGTCCGGGAAGACTATAGCGCCAATGGTGATGCGTGGAACGCGCTGACCTTTGATCATGCACGTAGCCGCGCCTATCGCTGGGGCGAAGACGGAATCGCCGGCTTTTGTGACCAGAGCATGCGATGGTGCCTCGGATTGGCGATGTGGAACGGCCAGGATAAGGTTCTCAAGGAGCGGCTGTTCGGTCTCAGCAACGAACAGGGCAATCATGGGGAGGACGTCAAGGAAGTCTATCACTATCTCGACGCGACCCCGACACATTCCTATCAGAAGATGGTCTATCGCTACCCCCAAGGGGCGTTTCCCTATGAGGAACTGATCCGGGTCAACGGACAGCGTTCCAGGTGGGACTCGGAGTATGAACTCGGCGACACCGGTATTTTTGCCGATGGGCGCTTTTTTGACGTCACGGTCGAGTACGCCAAGGCATCACCGGATGACATCTTGATGCGGGTATCGGTCAAGAGTGCTGCATCACACGCCGCACGTATCCACGTCTTGCCGCATGTCTGGGCGAGAAACACATGGTCGTGGAAACCGGGCAGCGAACGGCCGATCCTCAAGGCGACCGCATCCGGGGACGTGCTGGCGTGTCGGGCAGGCAAGAAGACGTGGCGCTGGAGCAGCGACAGTACCGCGGAGTTGCTGTTTTGTGAAAACGAAACAAACGCGCCTCTTTTGTTCGGTTCGGCGGGTCTGGGCCTGTTCAAGGATGGCATCAACGACTACGTCGTCAACGCAACGAAGACCGCCGTCAGCGTCGATGGGCTCGGGACGAAAGCAGCGGCTCATATTATTCTCGACCTGCCACCTCTTGGAAGTCGCGAGATCCGGATGCGCTGGCGCCCGGACGGCGTTGCAAGCGAACCTTTCGAAGACTTCAATGCGATCTTCAACCAGCGTATCGTGGAGGCAAATGAATTTTACGAGGTCGTTCAGGTAGGTATCCGTGATGCGGATGCGCGCGGAATCCATCGGCAGGCGCTCGCAGGCATGCTGTGGTCAAAGCAGGTTTACTATTTTGACGTCCCGATCTGGCTGGCGGGGGATCCGGCTCAGCCAACGCCGCCAATCCAGCGGCTGAAGGGCCGAAATGCCGACTGGCGCCATCTCAACAATGCCGATGTCATTTCCATGCCAGATACATGGGAATATCCTTGGTATGCGGCCTGGGACCTTGCATTCCACTGCGTATCTCTCGCTCTTGTCGATCCGGGTTTTGCGAAAGACCAGCTGGTTCTTTTTACTCGCGAATGGTTCATGCATCCGAACGGGCAGCTTCCTGCCTATGAATGGGAGTTCGGTGACGTCAATCCGCCGGTTCATGCGTGGGCAGCTTTGAAGGTCTATCAGGCGGATCGCAGCCTTACCGGTATTGCCGATACGGCTTTTCTCAAAAGAATATTTCACAAGCTGATGCTGAACTTTACTTGGTGGGTCAATCGCAAGGACAGTGGGGGCCGGAATATCTTTCAGGGAGGCTTTCTCGGCCTCGACAACATCAGCCCGTTCAATCGCTCGGAGATCCTGCCGGACGGTGCCTCGATCGACCAGGCGGATGGCACCGCCTGGATGGCAATGTATGCGCTCAACCTGATGCGCATTGCACTTGAATTGTCGATGACAGATCCGGTGTATGAGGATGTCGCGACAAAGTTCTTCGAGCATTTCCTCTCGATCGCCGGCGCAATGGCTGACGTGGCAGGCAGCGGGCAAAGCCTCTGGCACGAGGCCGACGGCTTCTTCTACGACACTTTGCATACGAGAGGGGGCGAAATCCAGGCGATTCCAGTGAGGTCGATGGTTGGCCTGATCCCCATCTTTGCAGTCGAGGTTCTCGATCAGGCAATGCTCGACAAGGTTCCGGAATTTTCAAAACGTCTGCGTTGGCTTCTGCAGCATCGACCACAGCTTGCAAACCTTGTTCCCAAGTGGACCGAACCTGGATCCGGGGAACGCGCCCTCCTTTCGTTGCTGCATGGCGATCGCTTGAGAGATTTGCTTCGCCGAATGCTCGATCCGGAGGAATTTCTATCGGATTTTGGCGTGCGATCCATGTCGAAGGCCCATCTTAAGGCTCCTTGCGATCTCGTATTTGCCGGTATGCGCTTCGACGCGACCTATACGCCCGGAGAGTCCCTGACCGGACTTTTCGGAGGCAATTCGAATTGGAGGGGACCGATCTGGATGCCGGTCAATTTTTTGCTGATCGACTCCTTGCAAAAGCTTCACACCTACTTCGGCGACGACTACCGTGTGGAATGCCCTGTCGGTTCGGGTGTGATGCTCAGTCTTGCCGGCGTCGCCGACGAGCTGAGTCGGCGCCTGCAACGGCTCTTCATTGCAGACGCCAACGGACGCCGCGCCGCGCTGACGTCGGATTCGGTGATTGACAACAATCTGTTGTTCCACGAATACTTCCACGGCGATACCGGCAAGGGCCTTGGCGCCGCACATCAGACGGGCTGGACTGCGCTTATCGCGAACCTCATCCAGCGGTAATGTCACCTTAGACCGTGTGAGCGACCGCATATCGCGAAGTCGTTTCGGCCGCCGCCTTGTTATAGCCGGTCGTCAACGGAGCCAAATCGTTATCAGATCGGAAACCCCTGCTCGAGGGGGAATCCCGGGAGGCCATGGCTTCGTCGTCACGTGCTGGGAATCAATATTGGTCTTGGCGATTTCGTTGAGATAATTCGTCCAGATGTTCAAAGCGACATGAAGGAGGATTTCGATAATCTCGCCATCACTGTAGCCGGCGCCACGTCTATGCAGAGAGGTCCTCGACATGGCGGCGCTCGCGTGCCACCTCAGTGGCAAAGCGCCCCGCCGTATCGGTCCCGGGATGGTTCGAAGCACCATTTGGGTTGGCAGCGTTTTCGGCTTCGTCGAGCTTGGCAAGGTTCTTGCCGAGGTAGTGATGGGCTGAAAGGCAATAGTCGTAACCCTTGATCTGTGCGACGACAAGCGCGATGCGTTCGCGGGTCGGTGCTGCAAGCTTGCTCTTGGCCAGCGTGTTAGAGAGGTTCAGATATCCTTCGGGAGCGGCCGGATAGGCGCAATTCACGGAGATGATCTCTTGATAATTCAGAGAATGGGATTGTGGTTCGAAATCATGAAGGCGTGTGCGGACGGCGGAGCGACGGTCCGGGCGCAGGGAAGGCGACGAATTCCGATTATTTCTGCGAGCGACTGTAACGAAACTAGTTCTGCCAGCGAAGATGCACGAGGATCGATCTAGTCGCTGGGGGACATTTGATGACGGCAGAACCTTTGCAACAGGACTTCTCAAAGGCGCGTGAATTCCTGAATGAAGCTATGAAATTCCACGCCTCCGGCGATCTCGGACCTGCGGAGCAGTATTATGTCGAAGTGTTGAAGCAAAGCTACCGGATCCCGGACATCTTACCATTGCTTGCGGGGGTGGTAGGCGCGCGTGGAAAGTACGAGGCCGCGATTGCATATTGGAACGACCTGTTGCGGATTCGTCCCGACCACCCGGTCGCGCTTCTCGAAAAAGGCGCTCTTCACCTGAAAGTGGGGCAGGCCGCTGAGGCAGTGAGCTGTTTTGAAGCTGCAACGCTGGGCTCCCCGGATAATATGCTCGCACTCAACAATCTCGCGGTCGCGCTTACCCAAGCCAATCGCCAACATGATGCTCTGGAGAAGTTCCGCGCCCTGGTGCAACATCAACCGAGCAACGTCTTGGCGCAACACCAGCTTCGTCGCTTGACGTCCCGCATCGTGCCGTTCTGGCATATTCCGATGCTGAACGATGCTCCCCGGAACGATGCGTTCGAAGCGGCTATTGCCAAAGCGATCGCCGATCGGGGACCGGATGCGCAAATTCTTGATATCGGGACCGGCAGTGGGCTGCTGTCGATGATGGCGGCGAGAGCAGGGGCAAAGCACGTCGTCACCTGTGAGGTTGTCCCGATTATCGCCGAAACGGCCAGAAAAGTTGTAGAGCAAAATGGCCTTTCCGATCGCGTCGTCGTGGTCAACAAAAGTTCTTCCGAACTTGTTGTCGGCAGGGATATGGACTGCCGGGCCGACATCCTCGTATCGGAAATCCTGTCGAGTGATCTTCTCGCAGAGGATGTTGTCGAGACCTTCGAGGATGCACATAAGCGGTTGATCAACGCGGATGCGATTATCATTCCGCGAGGCGCGACCGCGGTCGGTTGCCTCGTAGAAAGCGAGATTTTAAGCAAATACGCATTTGTCGACGAAGTTTCTGGCTTTGACGTCTCCGCTTTTTCATCGCTCGCGCCGAATAAGCTTCCAATCCACGGAACGATGACCGAATGGAAGCGTCTGTCGCACGATATTGATTTGCAGACCATCGACCTAACCGTCCCGATTCACGCCGGGGAATATCGCGTCATCGACATTCCCGTCACATCGAACGGAATGGCCGCCGGCATCGTGCAATGGCTGAAGATCGATCTTGCAGAAGGAATCGAATTCACCAACCATCCAGACGACTATTCAGACGGTGGATGGCTGCAGGTCCTGCATCCATTTCCAGCGCCGATCTCAGTCGTGCAGGGTTCGACATTCAAGGTCGTTGTCGGTCATGACCGTAACAGCCTGATCGTGATGGCGGCGCCGCGCACTGGCTGATAGCGTTTCAAACTCATTTTCGTGAGAGGGAAATCGGTGCGACAAGGGATCAAGGCATTCGTCTTCGACGCATATGGTACGCTTTACGACATCGGATCGGTTGAGCAAACGGTAGAGGCCGCGTTTCCGGGCTACGGGAGCCTAATCACCGCCGTCTGGCGAATGAAACAGCTGGAATACACATGGCTCACGTCGATGATGGGCAAGTACGAGGACTTCTGGGTTCTGACGAAGCGTGCTCTCGATTATACGCTTCGTTCGCTCCATCTGGACGCGACGGCACATCGTGTCGAGTGCATAGCCGCTGCCTATTTCCACCTGCGGCCTTATGATGACGCGCGACATTGTCTCGATGGGCTGATTGCGCACAAGCGCGCAATATTGTCGAACGGTAGTCCCGCGATGCTTGCCGAACTTGTAAAATTCTCCGGGTTCGATCAGTGTTTCGATCGCGTGCTAAGCGTCGACACCAAACAAGCGTTCAAGCCGGCTCCAGACGCCTATGCCTTGGTCGGTGAGACGTTCGGCGTAAGGCCCAACGAGGTCGTCTTCGTGTCTTCGAACGGCTTCGATATTTGCGGGGCGAAGAGTTTTGGGTTCACGGTTATTCGTGTCGCGCGTTCGGGAGATCGCGATAAGGCCATGCGCCGGCGGGTCGACGAGCGCGCTCTATTCGATCTTCTGCGCGGTCGGGCCGAGACCTTGAATTACACTGCGGATTTAACCGTGCGCTCGCTGGCGGAAATTCCGCACATCTTTGAAAGCCCGGGGGCATGACGCCTAATGTATCTCTATGTGAAAGCGGTTCATGTCTTTGCCGTCGTTCTCCTCATCAGCGGAATGCTTGCCATGGCATTTGCACTGCGGATCCTCGCGATCATGCCGGGCGACATGGCCGCCCGGCGACTCGGCGAATACCTTCTGCGGTGGGACGGCCTGGTAACGACGCCGGCACTCGCGGTGGTTTGGATGGCAGGTTTGACGATGGCATTCGGTGCGGGTTGGACCAGTTCATCCTGGCTCTTGCTCAAGTTGGTTCCCGCTGCGTTTCTAACCGGCATGCACCTTTTCCAAGGATCGGCCTTGAAGCGGTTTCTCCAGAGCCGACGATCAATCGCGCTCTACCGGAGGGCGCCAATTGCAATCCTTCTGGCCTTTGCGGCGGTCGACTGGCTAGCGATCGCCAAGCCCTTTTGATGAGGCAGCCGACCGTGCGGTGGCGAAGATAGATCGAACGCGGCGCATAAAGAGTGACAAACACAGGAGACGCAAGTGATCCGCTTTTATTTTCATCCCACACCCAATCCCGCTAAAGTCGCGCTCTTTCTTGAAGAGGCGGGGCTGGCTTACGAGACGGTGCCCGTCGATACCAGCAAGGGAGAGCAGCATCAGCCGGCTTTCCGGTCGATCAATCCCAACGGCAAGGTGCCGGCGATTATCGATACAGACGGACCTAGTGGCAATGAGACCCGGGTTTTTGATTCGACGGCAATCCTTATTTACCTCGCTGAGAAGACCGGTCAGTTTTTGGGTTCGCCGGAAGACCGGCCAGAACTGCTCTCCTGGCTGATGTTTCTAGCGACTGGCCTCGGGCCCTTTTCCGGTCAGGCGGTGCATTTCCAGCATTCCGCACCAGAAGGGCTCGACTATGCGGTCAACCGCTATCGGCGTGAGGCGGAACGCCACTATCAGGTGTTGAATGACCATCTGGAAGGACGGTCCTTTTTGGTCGGTAGTGGATATACGATTGCCGACATGTCGGCTTGGGGATGGCTGGACCGGGCGTCGAGGGTGCTTAAGGGGACGGAAGATCCTTTTGCGACATATCCGAACCTGAAACGCCTCTTTGGCACAGTCGACGCGCGTCCAGCGGTCGCCCGCGCTCGCGCGGTGGGAAAGGATCATGCATTCAAGCGGGTAAACGACGAGGAAACGAGAAGAGCTCTCTTTCCGTCGAATTATCCACCCACAGCATAAGCGACGCAGGGATTGCCGGATCGGAAACTGAGGATTTAGCCTTGCCGACAATCTGAGCCTTTCCCAACCAACGGATGACGTTTTCGCCGATATCAATCAGCCGGCATCCATTGCGATCCAAGGAAAGAGATTGCCGAGACCGCGTGGTCAGCTTCTACGGGCTTGGCGCGCCAGATCGTCAGAAGGTCACGATCACGGTGGAGGAGCTGTTTGCAATCGCCTCCAATGTCGACACGAAATCTGAGATAAAGCTGGAGGCACGCGCCCCTAGCGAGCCATGATACTCCCACTAAGTCGCCCGGCCGGTCGCTCGCTCTTTTTCTGTTCCGGCGGCCGGGCTTTCGAGTGTGTCTGGTCACTCCGTCAGTCAGTGATCGCCGACAGGATCGGGCCACCTTCGGGGCGCTGTACGAGTACCGCGGTTTTCAATCCCGCGACCTTGTTAGGCAGGGAGAATGAGGTCTTGCTGCCATCCCATGTGCCCAACCGATCCAGTCGACGGACCACGTGCGTATGCTGCAATGTTGCTCCGCCGTTTTCTCCTCGCGCGATCGGCACGGCCTCGACCTGGGGATCATATCGCACCAGCCAGACGTCGGCATTTGCGTGTTCAGCGCCCGCACCGATTTCGATGTGGTCTCCGCTGAACGCCAGAGCCGGGCCTTTCAGAGGAGCTGCTTGGGCAAGAAGTTTTTCAACTTCGGACAGATCATTTCCGACCACCGTGGACGCACCGTTGACGACCATCTGCGGCGTAAAAGGTCCGGTTTGTTTCAAGGCGGGCTCGTAGGTCACTTGACGCTCGGTAAATTCAGGCTTCCCGTAAGTATCTTTCCATCCGAGGTAATCCCAGTAGGTTACCGAGAAGCTCAAAGCGAGCACATCCTTCCGGTTGCTCATCTTGATGAGGTTGGCGTTTGCTGGAGGACAAGACGAACAGCCCTGGCTGGTGAAGAGTTCGACGACTTTCGGCTGCAAGTCAGCCGCCGCAACCGGAGTTGCCGCAACGGCCGTTAACAAGGACATGAGGATCGATCCGCCGATCCTGCCGGGTTTATCCATGGTGATGCTCCTAACCGAGGCCGCACCAGGCAATCCGGGCGGACTAAAGGGAGTTCGCTCGAGCCAGCGATAAAGTTACAGCGTCACATCTTCGTGATCCGTCAAATCGCGATGACAAAACAGTGATTGGCTCCATCGTAACGACTGGGCCACCGCCTGCGTATGTGTTGGGTCATCACGATTTTCTATGGGAGAGACCATGATTCCGTTCCGATCCATCGTTCTGGGCACGACGACAGCGATCTGTGCCGCGTTGGCCATGCTAGCCTTCGCCGAACCAGTCTCCTTCAATGCGAAGGATGGTGTGAAAATATATGGCGAATTCCAGCGCCCCGAGGGTAAGCCGAGGGCTACCATCCTGCTGTTCCATATGGCAGGGTCCAACAGACAGGAGTATGCACCCCTGGCGCCTGTTCTCAATAGGGCGGGGTTCGCCACGCTTGCGATCGACCAGCGCTCTGGTGGCGATCTTTGGGGCAGTGTCAATCAGACCGCAGCCAAAATAAAGGCTGGCGCCGGATACGCGGACGCTTTGCCGGATCTGGAGGCAGCCATAGCCTATGGCAATGCGCAACATTCCGGTCCCATTGCTCTCTGGGGATCAAGTTATTCCTCGGCATTGGTGTTCGTCGCTGCTGCAAGGCATCCCGAGGTAAAGGCATTGCTTGCATTTTCGCCGGGCGAATACATATCGGGCCATTCCATCGAGAAAGAAGCCGCAAAGCTCTCCATTCCGGTTTTCATCACGTCCGCGCCGGACAATGATGAGATTTTGAGCGCGAAAGCGCTGGCGCGGGCTGTACCGGATCATAGAGCGGTTCAATATGTTCCGCACAACGGCGTCCACGGATCATCGACGCTTAGGATCGACAAAGATCCACAGGGTGCCTCCGAAAACTGGAAGCATGTGATGGCCTTTCTCGATGGTGCCTTCCCGCGTCGTTGATCGACCCCGCGTCCCCACGATACCAAGCCGGGCGGGCACCCGGCTTCGCAGCGAGCGTCTCAGCCGGGTAATCGGTCGGCAAGGACTTGAGGCTGCTTGATGTCGAGCGGACCTTCGAATAGGTCGTCATACCTTGCCATGAGGGCAGCTGCGATCTGCCCGTTGAGATGTGCCTGGCGTCCCTCTTCGGCTTCGAAAGCGTCGAATATACCGAATGTCGAGGCGTCAAAGCGAACCGCAAACCACGCAACGGTCAGCGGCTCCTGCGGAAGGAGCGCCTGCGCGCCTTTCAGAAACGCGCCGACCTCCTCTTCCTTTCCAGCTTTAGCCTTCAGCTGCACAAACAGAGCTACTTTGGTCATGGTCGTCTCCTCTTCTAGAGTGCAAAGTGGTCGCTGACCGCCTCTTCGAGCGCGGGTTTCATCGTCATAAAGCGTTCATCGATTGTCGCCGGATCGTCGCGATTGGCGGCAATCATCTTTGCGCGCGCTTCCCCTCCGCGGATCACCTCGAAGACGTTTGCCTCGATGCCATCGATCAGGGCATCGGCGACGGCGCTCGCCGGTTCTCGCGTGAAGCCAAGCTCCGACCCGGCTCTGGAGGTTCCCATCATCGGCGTATCGGTTGCGCCGGGATAGAGTGTCAGAACGTGGATCCCTTCGCCTTTCAATTCTCGCCGTAAAGCCTCGCCGAATCTTGAGAGCCCCGCTTTCGCGGCGGCATAGGTCGTATAGAACGGCGCGCCCACGAGAGCGATTCCGGAAGTCACATTGACGATAAGTCCATCGCCTGACGCACGCAAATGCGGAAGAGCGGCCTGCGTCAGCAGGATCGGCGCGACGAGATCAACCTCGACCATCGTCCTTATTTCCTCCTCGGCCATGTTTTCCAGACGCCCGGCCCGAACGCCGCCGGCGTTGTTCACCAGCACATCAAGTCCACCGAGGATTTCCGTTGCCTCCTGCAGGGTCAGAGCCCGACCTTGTTGCGTCGCTACATCCGCCACGAACCCTGTAGCGGGCAAACCGCCCGTTTGGAGGCTCCCGACCGCCTCCGCCAGCCGCTTGCCGTTGCGGCCCGTGACAACAACCCTCGCGCCTTTTGCCAGCATGGCCCGCGCGATCGCCAAGCCGATGCCACTCGAGCCACCCGTGATCAGAACACGCTTTTCTTCGAGATTCATGCTCTTCGTCTCGCTTCCTCTTTGGATGCAGTTTCGGCTCACACGCCAGCCGCCACCAATGCGTCAACGATCGCCTCCGGAGACAGTCGCTTGCGCTGATCTGTTTCAGGGTTGGCAAGCCGCACACGGCCGTTGCGACCGATCACGAACGTCGCGGCTATCGGCAGCTCCCAGCTGTTATCGCCGTTGATGGCGGTGAGATCGACGCCGAACGACGGAAAGTCCAACACGAGGTCGTCAGATAGTTTGTAGACGAGCCCGAACTTCCTCGCGACCACATTTCCGGCGTCGCTGAGCACTTCGAATGTCAAATTATTCTTTTGCGCCATGATCAAGGACCCGTCCGGCTTCTGTGGCGAAATGGCAATAAGGTATCCACCTGCTTCAGAGATCGCCGGAAGCGCCCGTTCGTAGGCTGCGAGCTGAATATTACAATAGGGACACCAGGCACCACAGTAGAAGGACAAGACCACTGGGCCGCCGGCGAGCGTCTCCAGTAACGAGATCGTCTCGCCGGTGGCGCCGGGGAGGGCGAATTCAGGAGCGAGATCACCGGGCTTCAGGACGCGATCGAACGGAAAGACCGCCGTCAGCTCATCGATCTTTGCATTCAGAAACGCCGCGGCACCGGCAGATGCCCCCGCCTCGAATTTTGCGTTAAAGTCAGCGAACTCCTGCTCCAGAACCATCACCGCTTAACCTTGTGAATTTTGGGCCGCAAGCCCATCGGAAACGCGCATCCGTGATCGGAGCATGATTGCGTTTTAAATCAATCGTTATAAAATGTATCTCCGAAAGTTCGCGGCTATGCTGCTGGCGTAATCAATTTTCCGAGAGACGATGCATGGCCCGGCCAAGAGAGTTCGATGAAGAAAAAGTGCTGGAGTTGGCAGTGGAGCAATTCTGGGAACGGGGGTACGAAGCGACATCGATCCGAGACCTTGCCGAGGCCATGGGGCTCACGACCGCCAGCGTCTACAACGCGTTCGGGGATAAGCGGGCCGTTTATCGACGGGCACTTGATTTCTATGTGGAGCGGAGTTTTGTCGATCGCGTCGGGCGGTTCGAAACGAAGTCCCCCCGCCTGGCGATCGACGCTTTTTTTTCCGAGATCATCGAACGATCCCTGAGCGATTCCAAGCGGAAGGGCTGTATGCTTGTCAATTCCGCCCTCGAAGTCGCGCCGCACGACGCCGAGTTTCAACGGGTGGTCGCGGACGTCCTCGTCCAGGTCGAGGGATTTTTCCTGCGCTGCATTCAGAGGGGGCAGGAGGACGGAAGCATCGGTAACCGGCACCCCGCGACCAATCTCGCGCGCACGCTACTGGGAAGCCTGCTTGGCATCCGGGTTCTTGCGCGTACCCGGCCTGAAAAGGAATTGCTAGAGGGGCTGATCCAGCCCGTCTTCGCGCTGCTCGAACCCAATGCGACAAAGCAATTGGAAGCCGCTCGATCATGATTGAATGCCGCACCAGACGAGATCTCCCGCCCACAACTTTATCTCAACAGCGAAAAAATTCTGACATCTCCTGTAACGAATCCTGCCTGCTTTCCGAAAACGGGTATGTCGAATGAACAACTCGACGCGCGAAGATGAATGGGCCTCCTGGATGCGATCCGCAATCGCGGGCGACGGACGGGCCTACCATAAGCTGCTCACAGCGGTCACGCCCCATCTCCGTACGATGGCCCGCAGACGGTGCGAACGGTATGGCGCGTCGGCGAGCGAGGCGGAAGACGTGGTTCAGGAAGTATTGCTGGCAATACACCTCAAGCGAGGCACATGGGATCCGGCCCGGCCGCTTGGCCCATGGATGGCCGCTCTGGTGCGCAACAAGTTGATCGACAGCCTTCGTCGGAGAGGGCGACAAGCCAGCGTTCCGTTGGATGATGTGATCGCCATACTCGAAAGCGAGGAGCGGATGGATGCCGGCGACCGGATGGACGTCGCGCAGATTCTAGGGCGTCTGAAGGATCCCCAGCGGACGATCGTGCAATCGATATCAATCGAGGGCTCGAGCGTCCGCGAGACGGCGGAGCGTCTGAAGATGACGGAGGTAGCAGTGCGCGTGTCGCTCCATCGCGCGTTAAAAGCGTTGTCAGTGCTCTATTCGGAGCAAATGAAATGAAGACCGACAATCTCATTATGCTGATTGCGCAAGATGCACAGGTTCGCTCCAATCTCGACCATATGCTTCAGCAGGCAATAATTGCCGCGATCCTGATTGCAGCGATCGGCTTTTTTTCAGCCATCGGTTTCCGCCCTGACATCGACAACGCGATGGGCACCGGGCGTTTTCTGTTCAAGTTCGTAATCACCATTTCGCTGGCGACTAGCGGTGGATTGGTCATGTTCCGGATTGGCAAGCCAGGCGTTCCCTGGCAATCGGTGGCATGGAGTTTGCTGGTCCCCCTGGCTCTTGCGATCGGCGCAGCGGTCTTCGAGTTGTCGGTCATGCCGCCTGAGACTTGGGGTATACGCATGATCGGACATAATTCGAGGTTATGTCTGACGATTATCCCGTTGCTTTCGATCGGGCCTTTAGCATGCTTTCTGCTCGCGTTGCGCCATGGAGCTCCAGCAAAGCCTGCATTCGCTGGCGCAGTTGCGGGCTTGGCGTCCGCCGGCATCGCGGCAACGTTTTACGCTGCTAACTGCAACGACGACAGCCCGCTCTTTGTCCTGCTTTGGTATCCGATTGCCATTTGCGTTGTTACGGCCGCAGGTGCCCTGGCCGGGTGTCGTCTCCTTCGCTGGTAGGTTCTGCGAATGCGAATACCTTCCGTTTTTAGTGCGGCCGGAGACGGACAATGGCGTATCAACGCCGTCCGATCCATTCTACGGCGACCGCTGCTGCGGCCATTACGCCAACTCTATCACAGGCCTGATCTTGTCGACCCGCTCGATTTTTTGACCTGGTTCGAATTCGCTCCTGCCCACGCGCCTGCATTTGATGTTTGTCGCCCGTCTGCGTACAACGCAGGCGTGGCAATAAGCAAAGCGGGAAGTCGCGCTTCGCCCCTCGCGGGCCGACGTGTGAACAACCATTGAAACTGACTGATTTGATCCGGCAGAGGCCTATGAACAAAGACACAAACAAGCAATCGCTATCGAATTTTTGAATGCCATTCACGGCAAATCGTCAATATAGGGCGTCACCGCGGATGCTTTCCTCAGCGAAAGGCATGTTCTTCGAAGATCGCGACGGCACCGCAGGTCTCTGATGTGTCAATACTGGCCACGGACGAGACCGGATCGCGGAGGCGGTTTCGAGGGACATGATGAGAGGTGGATTGCCCGATGCCGTTGATGTTCTGCTGTTTGAACACCAAATGTGCGTTTATGGATGTTTGCGAGTTCGTTCTGCGTGATCGGATTGGCGTGTTGGGAAGTGACGGCGTGAAAACAGAAGACCTGATTACCTTGATGGCGCAAGACACGCGGCGGCCTGTCAATTTGTCTCTGCTCCTGGCGGGCGCGGTGTTGGGCGGCGCCGTGCTTGCTGCAATGGCATTCTTTGCAACCATTGGCTTTCGACACGACATTGCACAGGCTGTCGAGACGGTCCGGTTCATCTTCAAATTCGTGGTGACGCTAACCTTGCTAGCGACTGCAGTTTCGCTTTTGGGCGCAACCGTTCGACCCGGCAGGGATCCGGGCGCCCGCCGATGGGTCTTGCTGGCAGCACCAGTCCTGCTCTTGGCGGCAACCGCCATGGAGCTGAGCGTGACGCCGTCGCAATTATGGCTCGACAAGCTGGTCGGGCACAACGCGCTGCACTGCCTCACCATTATTCCGGCACTATCATTGTTACCTGGATTTTTGCTGTTCGTCGCCATGCGTCAAGGTGCGCCCGAACATCCAGGCCTCGCCGGTGCGTTGGCCGGCCTGATTTCGGTGGGAATAGCGGCCACCCTTTACGCCTCGAATTGTTTTGACGACAGCCCCTTGTTCGTCGTGATCTGGTACCCCCTGGCGACGTTAATCGTGACCGCGGTCGGATATGTTGCGGGCAGGCGCTTTTTGCGCTGGTAAAGGACCGCGCTTCCTTATCAAGCCGCACGCCGGTTTTTTGCCTTCTCGCGCATACGTGGCATCAGTCGAGAGAGAATTGAGCGAGAAAGTCCTTAACGCTTTCGGCTTCTTGGGCAAGGTTGCGGCTTGCCTCTGTGGTCGGTCGAACCATGGTTTCGTTGTCTTGAATTACCGGGTCTAAAGCCCCACGGCGCTGTCGATTTCCTGCAGGCCAGTTGATTGCTCACGAGCGGTCGCGACCATGGCCGTGACATGCTTATTAATTTCGCGGACCTCGTGGACAGGATCGTTCAACGTAGCTCATCACAAACATGTGACCGAGGGACACGTAACGAAAGATCGAACGTTTGCGAACTCCTGATGCGTTCAAAAAGAGCGTCTACCAAACAGGAGAATTTCATGTCCGTTAAAACCGCGATTTCATCCGTTGTGCTCGCCGGCGCCGTTACCACTGCCCTTGCTTCAATCGTCAGTGCCGCTCCGCTCACCAAGGCTGAGGCCACCGCTGCAGTTGCTGCTCATAAGGAAAAATGCTTCGGCGTGGCCCTTAAGGGCCAGAACGATTGCGCTGCCGGTCCGGGAACGACCTGCCAGGGTACGTCTACGGTCGATTTCCAGGGCAATTCCTGGAAGTTCGTTCAAGGGGGCACCTGCACGTCGATCAAGTTGCCAAACGGTAAGCACGGCTCGTTGAAGGCGATTTAATTCGCGAGAGCCGCAACAAATTGGAAGCGGAGAAGAACAAATGCAGCAGACATACAGTGTCGTAATTTCGTCACCGCCAGAGGCACATCCTCTCCGCTTTCCACCCTATCCGATCGCAGGTTTGGCAGGGACCAGCTTCAAGCACGAACATTTCGCCGCGATCACCGAAGAAGGGCCGCATCGTGGTTTCTTCGAAGTTCACGCCGAAAACTACATGGGTGCAGGCGGGCCGCCACTGCGGATGCTCGAGCAGATCCGCCGGGACAATCCGGTGTCGCTTCACGGCGTCTGCATGTCTATCGGTGGACCTCAGCCACTCGACAAAGCACATCTTGACCGCTTCAAATCTCTCGTTGATCGCTACGAACCGGCCTTGGTGTCGGAACATCTGGCCTGGTCGACGCATCAGACGACATTTCTCAATGACCTCCTTCCTCTGCCTTATACCCCGGAGAGCTTGGCGCGGGTTTGTGAACACATTGAACAGGTGCAGGAAACCATCGGACGCCCGATCCTCCTGGAGAATCCTTCCACCTATGTGACGTTCCGCCAATCGACGATGAGTGAGACCGATTTCATCCACTCGATCGCCCGGCGCACCGGATGCGGTCTTCTCCTTGACGTCAACAATGTCTTCGTCTCGGCGACCAATCATGGTTATTCGGCATTAGATTATCTTTCGGATTTTCCGCTCGCCGCAGTCGGCGAGATCCATCTTGCCGGGCATGCCGAACAAGCCGACGACGAGGGCGATCTGCTCCTGATCGACAGCCATGACGGACCGGTCGCGGATGCCGTCTGGAAGCTTTATGAGATCGTGGTTGCTCGTTGCGGTCCAATCCCGACGCTTGTCGAATGGGACAACGATATTCCGGACTGGCCGGTGTTGCGCGCCGAGGCGCTCGCTGCACAGGCTATCCTCGACCGTGACGTCTCCATCGCCTTGCCGGATCGAAGCCATGCAGCAGCTTGAAACCACGTTCGAACGAACACAACCTCTAGGCTATGCTGCGGATTTCGCGCCGGCCTTGACGAACCCGGACGCAGAGACACCCCTAGGCGTCGTCGGCCCGAACGGCAAGGGAGCGGTGAAGCGCTACAATGTTTATCGCAACAACGTTACCGTCAGCCTGATCGACGCGCTTTCAGGGATTTACCCTGCTGTCCAGCGCCTGACCGGTGTCGAATTCTTTCGGGCTATGGCGCGCTATCATTTGCGCGAGAGTCCGCCGACGTCACCTCTACTCTTCGAATATGGCCGCGGTTTTCCAGCTTTCATCGAACGTTACGAATACGCCCGGTCGTTGCCTTGGCTGGCGGACGTTGCGAGGATCGAGCGGGCTTGGCTGGACGCTTACCATGCGCCGGATGTCCACATGCTTGCTGCCGACGCACTCGGATCCGTACCGCCGGAGCGTCTCGCCGAACTGGTTTTTACAGCTCATCCGGCGACAAGGATCGTTCGCTCGCACTATCGGGCGCTGACAATCTTTGCCGCCAACCGCAGTGATGATCTCGTCGGGCCGATCGAGGCAAACGAACCGGAAGACACACTCATCACGCGGCCGGATATGGAGGTGATCGTGCGACACCTTCCTCCCGGCGGCGCGGAATTCCTGATCTTCCTCATTTCCGGCGAGCCTTTGGGCATCGCCGCCGCCAAGGCCATCGACGTCTGCCCATCCTTCGATATCGCGGTCAGTGTCGCGGGCATGATCGAAGCCGGCGTGTTTTCGGCCATCACTCTTGGAGACTTATGATGATATCGACCACCACACAGCAATCCTCCATCAAAGCGCGGTTACAGCCGGTCGTGACGCTCGTCGAGATGGCGCAAAACCTGGTTCGTATAATCGCGCAGCCGGCGCTCGTTCAAGCCGTTATGCGTGTCGCCCTCGCCGTACCCTTCTGGAAGTCGGGCATTCTGAAATGGGACGGATTCTTGCAACTGAACGACACGGCTGTCACCCTCTTTACCGATGAATTCATGCTGCATCTGCCCGGCGGCCCATATCCCTACCCGGCACCGGTGACTACGGCCTTCCTCTCCGGTTCGGCGGAGATCACTTTTCCGATCCTGCTGGTTCTCGGCCTAGCTACCCGTTTCGCTGCGTCTGGCCTGCTGTTTATGACGCTCATCGTCGAACTCACCGTGCCGGATGGGTGGCCGATCCATATCACCTGGGCTGCGATGGCGTTCTCGCTTATGGCCTGGGGTCCGGGAAAGTTTTCTATCGATCATCTCATGGCGAAATGGTTCGTTTATAGAGTTTGATACTATCGGCCGGCAGTTGGTGCCTTCCCATAGCAATACTAATCTACCGGATCAGGTGTCTGCATTCGCAGTGAGGCAAGAAGGGGAGAATAGCCAGCCTACCAGCCCAGATCGTCCAGTGCCGGCAACCTAAGTTCCTCCTTCACCAACGGAATCCTTTACGCTGGCAGTACAGAAGGGCAGGGTCGTTGGTGCTATTCCTATCAAGGCGGGCATTGCCTCGCAGCAAACATTACCATCTTCCTGGCACCCCAGCGGGGTTTGGTCTTCTTGCACGAGACGATCATCGCCTCGACCGGCTTAGGCAACTGGTTGGCATAACGCACGGGCCTTCGAGACCGGTCCGTATAGCGATCGAAGATCTTGTAACCGGTATTGCGCGAGATGCCGAACTCCCGGCACACGTCGCTCGTGCCTTCGCCCTCCAGCAGCCGGGCGACAAAACGCAGACGTTCCTCCAACACCGAGGTCTCTTTCCACGGCATCAACACCTCCCGCAAAAGGGAAAAGTGTTACCCATGTGTCCGGTACGAAACGTCACCTATCTTTCGGGTCATCTGGCAATTCGCACATAATTCCCAAGAAGCGGCGTACCGTCTGCTTGTGACGATTGGATCGCTCACATCGGTATAGCAACTGGGCGGCCCGAAGCTGGGTGTTGGAGGATGTGCATCTCAATGCCGTAAATCGCGCATAGCGCTTCGGTGGTGAGGATGTCATCCGTCGGACCGTTTGCGATAATCCTGCCCGAATGCAGGGCGATGATGTGGTCACAGAAGCGGGCGGCGCTGTTGACGTCATGCAAAACGACCACCACGCCCAGACCCCTGGCGTGGCTGAGGCTTTGTACCAGTGACAGGACCTCGATCTGATGGGCGATGTCGAGTGCAGAGATCGGTTCGTCGAGGAGCAGGTATTCCGTGTCCTGGGCGATCAGCATGGCGAGCCAGACGCGCTGGCGTTCGCCACCAGAAAGTGTGTTGACGAGCCGATCGGCCATTCCGGCGACATCCGTGAGCTTCATAGCTTCCTCGACTTTTTCACGGTCAATCTGGCTGAAACGGCCGAGCGCCCCGTGCCATGGGTAACGTCCAAGCGCAACGAGTTCGCGCACTAGCATGCCGGTGGCAGCAGGTGTCGACTGGGGCAGATAGGCAACTTTGCGAGCAAAGGGGCGGTCGCCCCATTCGGACAGGGACATGCCCTCGAAGTGGATAGTGCCGCTGGTCGGGTTCTGCTGGCGAGCAAGCAGTTTCAAAAAAGTTGATTTACCGGAGCCGTTATGGCCGATGAGGCCGACGACTTTCCGGGGTGCCAGCGCCAGGGTGAGCGGGTGGAGCAACGTCCGGCCCGACACGGCAAAGCCGACCGCATCGAGTTGGAAGAGTGCTTCGTCATTCGCTGCTGATCCGCTCACCGGCGGCATGGCGGATGCTTCGTAGGCAGTCGTCGTCATCATTCGTGGTCCTTTGTCTTTCCGCAGCATTGACCCGCAGGCGGATTTCCAATGGTTGCATTTGATTCCGGCATGAGATCGACCTTGGTTGCCGCTGGCGTCGTCGCGTCATCGACCTTGTCTTCGCATGAGCCATAGAAAATACGGGCCGCCAATCAAACTGGTGACGATGCCGACCGGGAGCTGGTTCGGAAACAGCGCGATGCGCCCGATAAAGTCTGCGCCTGTGGTGATGGCGGCTCCGGCGAGAGCCGCGGCGATCATCTGCGGAAGCGCTCGCTGGAAGCCGAGCGTTCGCGCAATATGCGGGGCCATCAGCCCAACAAAGCTCAGAGGGCCGATGAGCAGGGTTGCGGCGGAGGCCGATATCGCCGAAAACAGGAGAAGTGCCGCCCGGCTGATCGATGTGCTGAGGCCGAGGCCCTTCGATGAAGCCTCGCCCAATGGCAGAAGGTCGAGCCAGCGGGTGAAGAGCGGTGTTATCACGAGGGCCACCGCAGCGACGGCGACGGCGATCGTCGCTTGCATCGGAGTTGTGCTGTATGTCGAGCCCACCATCCATTGTAAAACCCCGAAGATCTTTGGCAGTCCGGTACCGAGCAGGATCGCAATCAATGCGGTGAAAGCGGTATTGATCGCAATGCCGAAAAGCAGCACGTGGTCTGGATTGTAGCGGCTTCGATACCCCATTAGGAGAACGGCGACCAAGCTGACGATAGCACCGGCAGCAGCGGCCCCCAGCTGTGAGATGGGCGTAAAACTGGGTGCAAGCAGTACGAGCAGGAGGATTCCGAGAGCGGCCCCAGTGCTGACGCCGATGACTTCAGGGCTTGCCATCGGATTGCTGGTCATGCGCTGGATGATCGTTCCCGAGAGCGCAAAGAGAATGCCAGCGGCGGCGGCGGCAGCGAGACGCGGAAGCCGCCAGATCAACAACGATTGCATCTGTGAAGGAGACACAAAGCTCCAGCCATTCAGCGATGGGCCGAGCGACAGGGAAACCCAGATCAGGGCGAGCAGCATGACCGCCGTGGTCGCCAGGTAGAGGAGAGGGCGATGGATGCGTTTCTCTGCGATTGGCGACGCCGGGGTTTCCACGACCGACAACCGTTTCAGGAAGATGACGATGAGCGGTGCACCGAGAAGGCCGGTCGCGGCACCGGCAGGGATTTCGCGTACGAAGCGCGCAGCCTGCTGCAGCGCTTCATCGGCGGCAAGCAGCAGAATCGCGCCGATCGCGACGCTGGCGATCATGCGCGGCTGCAGTCTGCGGGCACCTGCGGCACGAGCGATAAACGGCGCTGCAAATCCAACGACGCCGATGACGCCGACGGCGCTGACAGTGAAGGCGGCGAGCAATACAGCAAGAATGATCGACAGCAGGCGCACGTGAAAAAGCGGTAGCCCGAGTGATCTGGCTCGTTCGTCGTTCAGCGACAGAAGTTCTAGGGGCCGGACCAAAAATGCAGCCCCGAGGCAGGCGCACAAAGTGTACGGGAGCAGGCGAGAAACCGCCGCCCAGTCGTTTTGCGTGAGCGAGCCGCTGGCCCAGACGAAGAGACCGGTCATTCCCATGCCATAGGACAGGCTGACTGCGGCCGACACGGCTCCGCAGACGAAGGTTATGACGAGACCGGCCAGGATCAAAGATACGGGCGAAAGACGATGAGGCCATGCTATCAGGAAAACGAGTGCACAGGCTGCCAACCCGCCAATGAGAGCCACCAGCTCGCGCGCTGACGCTGCCAGGGCGGGCGCCCACAAGGTTGCAAATGCAAGGGCGAGATAAGCCCCGGCTGAGACGCCGAGCGTCGAAGGATCGGCAAGGGGGGTGCGCAGTACCTGCTGGAAGATGATACCCGACAGTCCTAGCGCCCCGCCGGCGACAAGCGCGATAAGGAAACGCGGCAGGACGCTGTCATGAACCAGAACCTGTGCATAGGAATTGAGGTCGGGGTTGATAGCGACCTGCCACCAGTCATGTAAGGGCAAAAGCTCCGACAGCCGCATTGCGGCGGAAATGAGAGCGGCCAAAAACAGGCACAGCATGATCGCGGCTGGACCGATGCGACGCTTCTCTTGTGTCGGCATCATCGCGATCCCCCCTCATTGTCGCTCCACGCGACGGTGAGCAAGCGTGCGAAGCGGGATGCAGACGGCAAGCCACCAGAGCCCAGCACAGCGGGCAGGACACGCAATCGCCCTTCGCGGACAAAGGGGAAGGTTTGCCATAAACGATTATTCCCCAATCGGCCCGCCATTCCCGGCGCGGCCGGACTGTCGAGCAGAACCATCGTGGCGTCGCCAAAGGCGCCGAGCTTCTCCAGCCCGACTGCGATGAACTCGCCGGCGATGTTCGGTTCCGCGAGCGTCAGGCCGACCTGTCGCAGCACGGCGCCATAAAGGCTGTTCGGCCCGAAGAGGCTGACATGCCTGTCATCGAGCGGGCTTGCCAGGAGCAGAGGGCGATCTTTCAGGCCCGAAAGGCGTTGACCGGTCAGGATCAATTCGGCGCGAGTAGCTTCGACGAGGCGCTCGCCCAAAGCGCGAACTCCGATCTTGTCGGCAAGATTGAGCGTTCCGCGTTCGGCAGTTTCCAATACATCTTGCGAAGGTTGAAACAGCAGGCTGGTATAGACGGGCGCGATCCGCTGGAGCATCGGCGCTGCTAGCTGCAGGACGGGCGTAGCGACAATGAGCTGTGGGGCAAGCGCCTGCAGCAGCTCGAAATTCGGCGTAAACAACAGGCCGATGTCGACCACCGAACTCGGCAGAACGGGATCGACGACATAGCGCGCATACCAGGCAGGTGCCGGCACTCCGACCGGCACCACCCCGAGAGCGACCAGCGTAGCAGCAATACCCCAGTCAAGAACAGCGATCCGAGGAACGCCTGAAGCTGAGCCGTCAGGAAGGCCGGCTGCCCGCAATGAAAATCCGCCTGCCAACGAGGCCGCAAGACCTGCCAGCAGCGCGCGCCGCCCGATGCTTGCTATGGGATGCCTTCCGTCTCTCATCACCACTTGTACCCAAGCGTAGCGAAGACGGTGCGACGCATGCCGTATACGCAGCCCGCCGCGGTGCAATCGCTGATGAAGTGCTTGTCGAACAGGTTCGATACGTTCAAGGCAAATGTTGCTCCGCGCATTTCGTTCGAGAGTTTTCCGAGATCGTAGTTCAAGGCGGCATCGAATACGACATGATCGGGTATCTTCGCCGTATTGGCATTAGTGGTGTAACGGCTGCCGATATAGCGGACGCCAAAGCCGAGGCCGAGGCCGTCGGCGGTTCCATCCTGAAATTTGTAATCGGCCCACAGCGACGCGGTGTTGGCAGGCAGATTGGCGATGCGATTGCCCGCCGTGCCGTCGCTCGCCTTCCGTATTTCGTTGCTGAGATAGGCGTAGGAGGCCGTCAGGTTGAGCTCGTCATTAATGCTGGCAACGCTGGAGATCTGACCGCCTCTGCTTCTGACCTCTCCAACCTGTGTCTGGATGACGGGTGTCGTCAGGGTATTGGTCAGGTAGTTCTGCTGCCTCAGGTCATAGAGTGACGCAGTGATGAAGCTGTCATAGCCCGTCGGCTGGTATTTGAAACCGACCTCATATTGATCGCCGGTCGTCGGCTTGAAGGGGTCGCCCGAGGCGTTGACACCGATCGTGGGGTTGAAGGAGGTTGCATAGCTCGCATAGGGCGCGAAGCCGTTGTCGAAGAGATAGGTCAGGCCGGCGCGCCATGTGAAGGCATGGTCGTTCTGATCGGTGGTCGCGTTTTTCAGATAGTTGTCGCTGTCGGTCGAAGCCCAATCCTGACGAGCGGACAATAGCAGCGCCCAATTATCAAGCTTGAGCTGGTCCTGCGCATAGATGCCGAACTGCTGCTGTCTCTGGTTGGCATTCTGGAAAATGGGAGGAAGCTTGACGGCCTGAGTATAGTCGGGATTGTCGAGATCGAGCGACGGGCCTGCGCCATAACGGGTGAGATTGTTCCAGTTCTTATACTGGTAGTCCAATCCCAGAATGGCCTTGTGCGCGACGGGACCGGTATCGAAGTCGGCTTCGGCCTGGTTATCGATTGCAAGCGTGTTGAGCTGTTCCTGCGCCGTATAGGCCGATCGGCTCAACGTATGGCCATCGGCCGCCAGGCCGGAGGCCTGCAGTTCGGCATAGTCGACGCTCATATGCTGGAAGCGCACATTCTGCCGTATTTCCCACACATCGTTGAAGCGGTGTTCGAATTCGTAACCAATGCTCTGCTGCTGGCGCCGCATGTAATCGAAATCCTTGTCGCCCGTGAAGAGGTCGGTCGGGAAATAGGTGCCGCGGCTGGTGGGGAATATGGTTCCGGTTGCCGGCAGACGGCTCCAGAAACCGCCCCTGGGGTCGTTGAGGTAGTCTGCGAGGATCGTCAGCTTGGTATCTTCATCCGGCTTGATGGTCACCGACGGGGCAATCTCGACGCGCTCTTCGCGCTGGTTCTCGACCTGGGTGCCGGTCGTGCGGCCCAATCCGGTCAGGCGATAGAGCAATGTGCCATCGTCATTCACAGGTCCGCTAAAATCGAAGGCCGCCTGGGCGCGGTTGTAGCTGCCGGTCTGAAACTGGATCTCGTGCAGCGGTTCATCCGTCGGCTTCTTGCCGACCATGTTGAGAAGACCGCCGGGCGATCCCTGGCCGTAGAGAACCGAGGCCGGACCCTGGAGCACTTCGATGCTATCGAGGAAGAAGGGATCGACCTTCGGCACGGCCCAGGTTCCCTGCTGGAGCTTCAGGCCATTATAATATTGATCGATCTGGAAGCCACGGACCAGGAAGTTGTCGAGCCGGTTGTCAGGGCTGTCAGGAGAGGTGACGCCGGCCGAATAGGCAATGGCCTGGCGGACGGTCTGCGGCTTTTGAACCTCAAGCTGGGCTTTCGTCACAACCTGCACCGATTGCGGCGTTTCCAGCAGCGGGATGCCCGACTTCGACGCGACATTGCCGTCGGTCGAGACGAAACCGTTCTGCTTGGCCGCCTGCACCACGATGGGAGCGAGCGCCGTTGTTCCATTGGCAGCCGCCGCGCCTGCGGTTGCAGCGCTCGGGTTGGAGATCGTCACCGTCGTTGCGTTGGTGAAATGATAGGTCAGGCCTGATCCGGCCAGGATCTTGTCCAGCGCTTCGGTCCGGGTCAGCGATCCACTGACACCTCGTGAGCTTATGCCGCGCGCGACATCGGCGCTGAAGAAAAGCTGGATGCCGGCCACCTTCGAAAATTGGACGAGAGCTTGGGACAGAGGTTGCGGCGGGATGTTGTAGGCGACGCGGCCGGTCTTCTCGGCCGCTTGCGCGAAGACAGGCGCAGGGTCAGCAATGATGGTGCCGAGCGCAGTCGTGACCAGCAGCGCGAATGCAACGGAACGGTCACGGCGCGAATTGGCGCTTCCCTCGTTTTGCTGAGATCTCCGATTGTCATTTCCGCGGTACTGCATCGCCCACCTGCATTCTGTGCCCGCCAATGCGGGATTGCTGCTCAAGAAGGCCTCGGTTCGATGGCCCCGAAAAGTTAGACACCCGACCGGGCGGAGCTAATGAAAGAGTTGAGAAAAAATTCTTATTTTTAGAATTTAGCCGGCGCGGTAGACAAGCGTGACATAGTTGGCGGCGCTCAAGAGGCGGATACCGAGCGTATCGGCAATGGTCTCCAAAGCGCTCTCGGTACGGGCCGTTTCAAAAATCGCCGTAACCGGTATGTCGCCGATGCTGCTGTCCATGAGAATGATGCGGCCGCGCCGGTATCGCTCCAGTTCCGCCAATACGCGCCGTAGGGGCACGTCCTGGAAGATGATACGGTCACTGCGCCATGCTTGCACAGTGTCGAGACTTGCCTCGGTCGGCTGGCCGAGGCCGTTGCGGCCATAGCTCACCTGCCATCCCTCTTCCAGTCGCAGATTGGAAAAGCTGCCTCCCTGCACTTGCACGGCATGCTCGCTGACGGCGACGGTGACGAGATCGTCTACGAATTTCACGTCGAACTTCGTTCCGAGCGTCCGGGTGCTTCCACCGCCGGCATCGACGAGAAATGGGCGGGCGGGATCGCGTGACACATCGAAGAAGCCTTCGCCGCGATAAAGCTCGACGCGCCGCTCCGTTTCGCTGAAATGCGCCGAGAGCGCCGAATAGCTCCCCAGCTCGACAGTACTGTCATCGGGTAAACCGATCGTCATGCGCTCGCCTATGTCGGTTTTGTATTCCGCAAAAAGGCCTGGCTGATTGATGGCATAGAGGCCACCAAGCCCTCCGATGACCGCGACAGAGCCCAGGATGAAATTGCGTCGTGACAGAAGGGGACGACCCCGGCGCATTCGATCGAATTCCGGCTGCATAATATCGAAGCGTGCCCACAGGGTCTGCGCATGCTTCCAGGCGGCGGCATGGGCTTCATTTGCGGTGAGCCAGGCTTCGAAGGCTTGTCGGTCGGCCCCCGTAACCTTGTCGTCGCGCATCCGCACGAACCATTCTAAGGCTTCCATGACGATCGGATCAGTGGCGTCTTCGTTCATATCGCTGCACAGTCCGGGCGCTCCGCCCGCTCCGGTGTCTCAAGGCCTCTATTCTTCATGACACTTCAAGTGAGCAATCTAATGAATGGGAAACCGGATTAATTGCGACCGATCTTCCGGTCGAGATCGGCAAGCGCGATAACAATATGAGAAATCACGGTGTTACGGGAAACGCCCTGGCGCGCGGCGATTTCGTCGTAGCTCATGCCCTCGAATTTGTTGAGGACAAAGGCCTCGCGGCGTTTCGGCGGCAGCGATGCGACCGCCTGCAGAACGCGCCGCAACTCGCAGCGATAAACTGCCGTCATTTCCGGCGAGGGACGGGCGTCCGGTATGGCGTGGAGCTCTGCGTCCGAAATGCCGATTTCGCCGTGCCGCTTGAGATCACGGAGGTGATTGAGCGCGAGGTTGCGCGCCGTCGTCGTCAAATAGGCCGAGCAATTGTCGAGATTGCCGGCATCCGCGGCAGCGAGTAGCTTGATGAAAGCCTGATGGACGAGATCTTCCGTCGTCGCCCTGTTGCCGACAAGGCGTCTGACGATCTGGCGCAGGCGCCCTTGTTCGGAAACGTATAATCCAGCGATGTCAAAGGTCTTGGCATTCATCGACTTCATCCAGACTTCAAGCCTCGAAAGACCCGAATGTCGGCTGTAGGTGATCGATAAATTCCCCGCAATCTCAATCTATTAGATCGCTTCTAAATTAGGGGTGCGCACTTCATGGTCATTAGCGCGCCGCCGCGATAAGTGCTTGCTTTTATTCGATCGGCGTCCTTCGCAGGCGGGATTTATCTTGACTATGAATTTCATGTTTTTAAACATCTGTTGCCATTGAGCAACGTATCGTTACGAAAGCCGCGGCGGATACCAGCCATCCGTACCGTCCGCTTTTGCCTTGAGAATTGTCTCGGCGAGGTCGAGCGCCTCCTTCTGTGAGGCGACAATTTCCAGGCGGGTGCCGAATGCTTTCGTCGCTAGGCTCATTTGAACCTGTATGGCTGCACGCTTGATGGCGCTGGCCTCGATGCCGATGACGGCCTTCCAGGTTGCGGCCAGAGCGGTCTTGTTTCTCTTCAGCCAGATGCCCCCTGCCTTGCGATCCTCACGATTTTCTGCCGGTTGGTCACCTTCCATGATCACGACGAAGGGCATGGAGTGGCGAGGAAGGAATCCATCTCCCGTTCCCATTGTGCAGCATAGCCCGGCCGTACCGATTGAGCGCTCTGGCGGACGATCGGCCACAGGGAGACATCGTGAAAGATGAATGTTAGGAAGGCATTCGGCCTATCGCCGCGCCGCTATCTTACCGTCAGAAAATCTTGACGGACGCCGAAGGTTGTTCGGCGTCCGCGAAGGATATCTTCCTGTCCTTAGGCCGCCACGCGTCGGCGTTATGGTGGCTGCTCGTTATAATAGCAGGGTCGCCGGTTCAGATCGCTTGAGGAGCAAAATGGGTATTGTTATCATCACCGGACCAATTATGCGTCACGTAACACCGTCATCTCATGTCCAACATGGGGCTTGCTTCTCCAGGGATGATGCCTCGCATCATCCCTGGAGAAGCGATCGGTCGGCGGCCGGCCTGCCTGTGTACTTTAGTTTAGGTGTCGTTTCCGGCTTCTTGAAGGAGGCGTCAAACTTGAGCCATACCCCCATCAACAACAATTTCTGCACCTGTCGTAAAGCTGCTCTCGTCGCTTGCGAGGAAGAGGGCTGCTGCCGCCACCTCGTCAGGTCTACCCATGCGCCCAAGAGGGATCATACTGGACAGTGCGTCTCGAATTTCCCGTGAGGCAGCCGCCATCATCGCCGTATCGGTCGGTCCAGGGCTGACAACGTTGACGCGTATACCTTTAGGAGCAAGCTCGTTAGCCCATGTGCGTGTGAACGAACGGACTGCGGCTTTCGTCGCACCATAGACCCCATAGCCTTTGGTGCCGATATCGCCCGCGATTGAGCCAATCAGCACAATCGTTCCGCCGGGCTGCATGATGTCGATGGCACCCTGGGCTGCGAACACGAGGGATCGGACGTTCAGGCCGAATGTCCTATCAAAATGATCCTCAGAAATGTCTTCAAGCGGTGCGTATTCGGATAGGCCCGCGTTCACGACAAGCACGTCGATGCGGCCTTGTTCCGATCTTAGCTGCTCGAAGACGCGCTGAAGATCGGCGGTGTCACTGGCATCTGCTTGGATCGTCTGGATGTTGCCCATGACGGCTGACTTTGGTTGGCTCTCTGCGCCTTTGCGGCTGGTCGCGTAGACCTGCGCTCCTTCGCTCGCGAACCTTTGAGAAATGGCTCCGCCGATCCCACCGACACCGCCGATCACGAGGGAGATTTTGTTTGCTAATCTGCTCATGCTAACTCCATCAATAATGATGAAGCTAAGATATATCCTCTATACCTACGGTCAATTACGCACTAATAGTAAAGCAGATATCGAGGAGTATATCGATGCCCATAACGAACGAAAGTCTGCTCATCAACGCTTGCTCGTCTCATAGCCACAAGGCTGTCTCCGCCGAGGCGTTATTGGACGTTGAGAAGGCGCGCCCCGTGCTTGAGCAGATCGCAAACAAGTGGTCGGTCCTGATCCTGACCGTTCTGTGCACCAGGCCGTCACGCTTCAACGAGATCATGCGGCGCCTCGACGGAATTACGCACAAAGCGCTCGCAGACGCGTTGAAGCGTCTGGAGCGCAATGGCCTCGTTCGCCGTGAAGTGCTCACCACGACAACGCCGGTTGGCGTCGAATATACCATCACCTCGCTCGGCCGTTCCCTTCAGCAACCGTTCGAGGCGCTCTACGCCTGGTCCATGACCTACGGTCCGGAGCTTGAACGCGCGCAAGAGGAATACGATCGGGTTCGAAACTAGCTCGGTTGACATCGGACGACATTCGAATGTTCGGCCGGGCCGCTCATCATGCGGCTGCGTTCATCAGATGGTCTGAGACGGTCGAGATAAACGCACGAAGACGCTGAAGTCGTCGTAGGTCCCGGTGATACCCCATCCAGATGTCGCGCGCCGGGGGCGACGTCGGCACTCCCAGTCTGCGGATACCCGCGATCTGATCGCCGACGACACGGGGCAGGACAGCGATCCCGATTCCTTGCCGACACATGCGCCCCTGGACGTTGCGGTTATTCGATCGCAGGACGGGTCTCGCGTTGGGGAAGCTCTCGATGAGCCACGCGATATCGGGAAACTGCCCGGTTGACGTGTCGTGGGTGATCAGCCGGAAACCAGTCCCGTCTCCATATTTGGGTTCAGGCGAATCCTCTGAGATGTAGACGCCGTATTCTAGCCTGAAGAGCCGCCGCTGAACGACATCGGCTGTGTTGAACGGAACGATCCGAAAAGCGACGTCGGCCTCCCGCTGAGCGAGATTAAACAGGCGCGTACCGGTCAGGATCTCAACGTCGACATTGGGATAGGCATTCGAGAAATCCGCCAGGATGGGAGGCAGTACATAGGCCCCGAACCAGTCCGCTGATGAAATGCGCAGACTGCCTTTGAGATTCTGCTCCTGCCCAGCAAGCCGGCGCTCCATGGCCAGCGCGCCCTCTTCCATCTGCTCCGCCAGCGCGATGATGCCGTGGCCCTCTTCGGTCAGGATGAGACCGTCCGCAGTCCGCTGGAAGAGCGTGTGACCGATCGTCTGCTCAAGTGCGCGCAGACGCCTGCCGACGGTCGGATGGCTTGTCTTAAGAGAACGTGCGGCGGCGCCGAGTGTGCCGGATCGCGCGACAGCAAGAAAGATTCTGATGTCACTCCATTCCATCGCTATTCCCACACAAAACTGAACGGCGAGAGTACACTTATGTCACTTAAAGAACAAATCTAAGCCCCTAAATTCCTGCCATCGCTTGGAGGGGTCTCCCCTGTCCCCGCAGACTGCATCCATTCCGCTCAGAACTATTATCGGAACGACAGGAGATAAAATATGCAAATCGGATTTATCGGTCTCGGCAGTATGGGCTCGGCAATGGCCCTGAACCTGGTAAAGGCAGGCCACGATGTTCAGGCCTGGAACCGTAGCAAGGTCGCCCAGGATAGCGTCCCCGGCGTGACGCTTGTCGACCTCGCGGCGGATGCATTCCAGACTGACGCAGTCTTCACGATGCTATCCGACGACGCCGCTATTCGAGAGGTGATCCTCGATGCCGGCCTGCTCGCAAGCGCGCAGCCAGGCCTCGTCCATGTGGTCACATCGACGATCTCGGTGGCATTCGCGCGAGAGCTGGAGCGGCTGCACGAAGAGGCAGGGCTTGGCTATGTGTCCGCCCCCGTGCTCGGGCGACCGAACGTTGCGGCCAGTGGCCAGCTCAACATCCTCGCGGCCGGGAAGGCCGATGCCGTTGCCGCAATCGAACCGCTGCTCGCGCCCCTCAGCAAGAAAGTCTGGACCTTGGGCGAAAGCGCCGTTCGCGCGAATACGGCAAAGCTTGCCTGCAACATGATGATCGCCATGGCAATCGAGGCGATGGCGGAAGCTGTCGTGCTGACTGAGAGCGTCGGGCTCGACCGCGCGGATTTCTTCGAGCTCATCCTGGGCACGCTGTTCTCGGGCCGCGCCTATGAAAGCTACAGCGCGCAGATCACGGAGCGGTCCTTCGAGCCCGGCTTCAAGGCCAAGCTCGCACTCAAGGACATGCGCCTGGCGACGGAGGTCAGCAAAGAAATCGGACGGAGGCTGCCGATGCTTGAGGCCGTGTGCGAGGGGCTCGACGAAGCCGTCTCGGCCGGCCTCGGCGAGAAGGACTGGTCGATCACGGCCGACATGACCGTTCGAGGCGGCCACGGCTTGGCGTCGTCTGAAACCAATTCGGAGATAACCAAATGAAGACCTGGCTTATCACAGGCTGTTCGAGCGGCTTCGGTCAACGGCTCGCACGCGCTGCAGTCCAACGCGGCGATCAAGTCATCGCAACGGCCCGCAATGTGAAAACAATCGAAGAGCTGGTCGCGCCTTTTGGCGGCCGCATGCTCGCCTTGCCGCTCGACGTGACGGATGCGGCCGCAGCCAAGGCGGCGGTCGAAAAGGCGGTGGAGACATTCGGCGGCTTTGATGTGCTCGTAAACAATGCCGGCTACGGACTGTTTGGTGCGATCGAGGAAGGAACCGCGGAAGAATATCGGCCGATGTTTGAGGTGAACGTCTTTGGGCTGATCGAAACTACGAAAGCAGCCTTGCCGATCCTGCGACGTTCTGGCGGAACGATCGTCAACATGTCGTCCGGCGCAGGCATCGCGGGCAGCGGCGGCGCTGGATATTACAATGCCGCCAAGTTCGCCGTGGAAGGGATTTCCGAAGCGCTCGCCGGCGAACTGAAGCCGTTCGGCATCCGCGTGCTGATCATTGAGCCAGGGCCCTTCCGCACCGATTTCCTTGGCCGTTCAATCACCATAGCGGCCAACGAGATGCCGGAATATGCCGCGAGCTCGCGCAAGCATTATCGCGAAACCAACAACGGCCATCAGGCGGGCGATCCCGATAAGGCGATCGCGGTGATCCTGCGGGCGGTCGATGCCGACGATGCGCCGCTTCATCTGCCGGTTGGCCCCGCCGCGCATTCGATCGCCGAGCGAAAGCTGGCTTCCTTTCGCCGCGATATCGACGCCTGGCGCGACATCACGATCGCCACCGATTTCGACCAGCCCTGAGCGCCGACCGCTAGCTCTGTTTGAACTCAACATCGACTGGAAAAGGCATCATGATCGTAACTTTGAAGGGGTTTACCCAGCAGCTGGTGCCGGTGAACGGCATCAAGATCAACGCCGTCACGGGGGGCTCCGGCCCGCCGATCCTTCTGCTTCACGGTTGGCCGGAAACATGGTGGGAATGGCACCATGTAATGCCACTGCTGGCCGAGCATTTCAGCGTGGTGGCCATTGATCTACGTGGCGCGGGCTTTTCCGACTGCCCGCTTGACGGCTATGACAAGGCGACGATGGCGCGCGATGCGCACGAGGTCATGGTTGCCCTTGGGCATGAACACTACGCCGTCTGCGGCCATGACATTGGCGGAATGGTGGCATTGCCCCAGGCCGCCATTTATCGAAAGGCTGTCACCCACCTGGCAGTGCTCGATGTTCCGCTTCCCGGTTGGACGCAATGGGAGGCGACGTCGGCAAGGATCTGGCACTTCAGCTTCCATATGAACCGGGATCTACCGGAACGCCTGATCCATGGCCGCGAATACGACTATGTTTCGGCCTTCATGGCAGAGCGGTTCTACGATCACAGCACCTTCAATCCGGCGGACATCGAGATCTACGCGAAAGCGATGGCCCTTCCTGGCCGCACGCGCGGCGGCATGGAATGGTATCGCACCCTTAGCGCTGATCATGCAGCCGCACTCGAGTACAAAAAGCGACCGCTCGAGATACCCGTGCTCGGTCTCGGCGGAGAACAGCGCTTCGGTCCGCATATGGTCTCGATGCTCAAGGAGTTTGCCGCCAATGTCATGGGCGGTTCGATTGCGCGGTGCAGCCATTATGTTGCCGACGAGCGGCCGGACGAAGTCGCGGCCGCTCTGATCGATTTTCTCAAGCCCAACTAAAATTCCGCAACGCCCCGTCACGGGTAAGCGGACGACGACATCGCAGGCGGGTCGCGCCCACACCTGTCGCGTTCGATCGACTAAACAAGAAAGGAAGACCGTCATGACCGCATCTCAAATTCGCGGCGTCAATCACATCGGCATCACGGTGCCCGACATCGAAGCAGCAAAATCATTCCTGGTGGAAGCTTTCGGCGGCCAGGTGATCTACCAGTCCTTCGGACCGCAGGATCCGCCGCGGCAGGGACCCGAATTCGAGCGGGCCACGGGTGCTTTACCCGGAACGGTCGTGCGTGCGCAGGCGATGGTCAAGATTGGAACCGGGCCTGACATCGAGCTCTTTGAAATGCACGGCCCCCAGCAAGCCCAACCGGTTCGAGCGAGCGACTTCGGCATTACGCACTTCGCTGTCTACACCAACGACATCGACGCATCGGTAGAGCGCTTCGAAAAGGCTGGAGGGACGTCTCTCACTGCGCCGCGCGCTATTCCCTATACAACCGAGAAAGGTCCTGGAAACAAGGTCTGCTACTGCCGCATGCCATGGGGCACGACGATTGAGTTTATCACTACGCCCGACCGCATGGCCTACCATGACCACACGGATCTGCGCAGGTGGCAGGACTAGGACAGAGCGATATGAGCTATGAAAACACAACGTCCCGCCACAGGCGTTCGATCGGCAATGCCGTTTTGTCGGGCTGCGTGTGCCTGCTCAGCCAGGACATCATCGACCTCTACGATCGCCTGCCGACCAAGTCGCCGGTCGTCGTCAAGGGGTGAGACATGTCCATCGGGCGATTATCGAAGCCTGCGTCATCCTAGACACAAATTTCAAGGAAGTACCGATCATGTCGATTTTCAGCAAGCAGCCGTTGGCCTTACGGCCCTGTTTTGTCTTCTACCGTAAGCACCAGCTTTAGCCGAAGCGCGAAACATCGTGCTCGCCCATGGTGCGCTCGTGGATGGCGCCGGCTGGCGCATCGTTTATGACATTCTGACCCGCGACGGCTATATTGCCAGCATTGTCCAGCAGCCGCTGACAGGCTTGGACCAGGACGTTGCCGCCACCAAAAGTGTGCTCGATCAGCAGGACGGAGACGTCGTTCTCGTCGGTCACAGCTACGGGGGTACGATCATCACGGCGGCAGGCGATGATCCCAAGGTGAAGGCACTTGTATATGTCGCGGCGCTCCAGCCCGAAAGGAGCGAAAGCATCGGGCAATTGGTCCAGTCGATGCCGTCACCGAGCAACGATATCAAACCAACCAAGGATGGCTTCCTGCATCTTGATCCGGCAAAGTTCCCTGCCGATTTCGGGGCGGATCTGCCGCAGGATCAGGCCGAGTACATGGCCCGAAAAGCTTCTGGCGACGCTCGATGGCATTTCGCATACCGCGACCCGCCATTAAACAGGTTCTATTTATCCAGTCACCTTGTTTTCTGATCGGACTGCCCGACGAATGCGTATGGACCGCGACCCGCCCGTCCTTTTCAAGGACAGGAGCGAGTTGATCGGGACGATCACGCCCACCTATGCGACAGAGCGCAAGAAAGGTCGATCCAATCAAGCGCGGCAGGCAGTCCCGACAGGCGTGATACAAACTGACCCGTCCCAAGAGGCGCAAGCAGCTTTTCAAGCAGGCCAG
Organism: Rhizobium sp. P40RR-XXII; assembly: GCF_012641405.1. GTDB lineage: Bacteria > Pseudomonadota > Alphaproteobacteria > Rhizobiales > Rhizobiaceae > Rhizobium. The sequence continues at coordinate 90,109 of NZ_JABAII010000009.1, read as the reverse complement.
AAGACGGGTCGCTGGTTCGACTCCTTTCAAGGGCTAATGGTCTCGCTTAAGCCTCGGTGGTAGCTCACGGCCAGATACGGCCTCTAAAATCTCAATCGCCATCTGCCGCGCTTGCGATGGGATCCCTGAGTATTTGACTGGTACATAAGTTTTGCTTGTATAGGATATGATGCAGAACATGGCTGTGATGAGGACAAATGCGTGAAGAAGCACCTCCATCGGGACGCCCTTCAAGGCATCCAGTACGTATCACACCTAACAGAAGCCATTTAGCTTCAGGATTTTATAGGCATCAATTGCCGCCAGAAGAGCTTCCTCGGCCGAGCGATCTCCATCGTTTGCGTCGGGATGGTACATCTTGAGTCTCTGCTTGTAACGGCTTCTGATTTCTTCCGGCGTCGCGTTCGGCGGAAGGCCGAGCGTCTCGAAGGCTTTTGCTTCCAGCACTTTAAGTTTGCGGGATGGGAGGGCCGCTTTTGCTGCTTTGCTTTGTGCGGCGCTTTTTCGCGCATTGATCGTCTTTGCGGTCCCGGAGCGAATTGAGGAGGGAAGGGGAGTTTCAGAAACGTGATTGACTCTAACGCCCCAGCTGGGGCGGCTGCCACCTGCCGCTTCCCTCTGATAGCGGGCCGTGACAGGGTTCGAAAGTTTCGTCACGTAATTGTAGCCTTCGCTATATTCTTTCGCATGGTTACGACAGAACAGCAGGTATAGACCTTCACCATCCGCTCCCACCGGCGCGCGATGGATGCCTTGTTTGTCGCATCCATCCCATTGGCATCTAGGGCCACTTGTGTCGCGATGTTCGGCCGGCTTGTTTCGCGTCGATCTCAGGCCGACGAAAATCTTCGAATCAGATGTCATCGGGCCTTATATGGCCAAGGTGGCAGACACGGCAAGATTGCCCGACGTAGGCGCCGAATCTTTGGAATATCATCCGAGCCCGCAAAAAATGCTCTGCCGAGCGAATATTGACAGGGGCCAATGCCAATCCTGACAAGTTGCCTCGACCTATTCTTTCGAAGAACATCGTTCTCGCCGAAGCCTCGTCCGTCAGCAACTCAATCAACATTGGCAGTGCGACGTCGCGCATTTCCGAACGGTCATCGACTAAGTAGGTAACGAGGCGCGGACCTGATCTTCTGCAAGGCCGAAACAATGTCGGCACGTGGGCTTTTGGAACGACGCCACCGCAAGTGAGATCGGGCGGTGACGGGGTTCAATCCACTTTAAGGGCAGTAGGAGCTTTCAATGTTATGGGTCGCGGATTTATCCGGCCACCCATTTTTTTCTTCAGGCTCCACAAGCGTTTCTGTTGAAGAAGGCGGTTAATCATCCCGAGCTGGCGGCCATTGGCGGGCGGTATGTACGAGCGCCATTACCCAAACCGTGTTGGCTGCTTCGTCCACTTCGTAGACGAACCGGTAGCTCTCATGCGAAATGAATTCACGTGTGCTGGGGATCTTACCTATTCGGCCGAGCTTCGGGAAATCGCCGAGCCTGCCGGCCGTCTCGCCGAACAGCTGGTCGATATTGAGCGCCGCGCGCGGATTCTCGACTGCGATGTAATCGACAATATCGGCCCGATCCTGTCGTGCCGCCGCAGTCCATCGGACTTTCACAGATCCGCCTCATCGATCCGGCGGCGCAGTTCCGCTCGGCGTGCCGTCGCTTCGGCTTCCACTTCTTCATTGGAGACATGCATACCGGCGTCACGCTGTCCGCGTGCGATCTCTACCTTGCGACGCAAGTAATCATCGTACTGTCGCGCGTCTTGGCGCCGGTTGATATATTCGCGCATCAACTCGCGCAGGACCTGAGCCGCTGGCCGGTCATCCGCAGCTGCTTCGGCCATGAACGTGTCGCGCAGCTCCGGCTCCAGTTTCATCGTGAAAACGGCTTTCGTCGACATGCCAACCTCCTTTTGCTATAACGAGTATATACCGAAGCATTACCTCTGTCGCCCATTTTTGTCGCAGGCACGCCGCCGGGCCGATCTCCTCTTGTTCGCTCCCTAGGAAGCGATTCCTGGAACAGGGCGGCCCCTTCTTTTTCTTCCTCGAAATGAGGCGGTCATCCGCTGGCCGGCAGCGCCGATGCGTCGCCAGCGGCCGACGAGGCAAGCGTCCCCGAATAAAGTTGCTGGCTTCTTCGCATGGCATGCGCAGGCCTCATATACGGATCAGGACCGCCGCTAGCAGCCGGACGAGGCGGTGAGGACCATGCCTATCGCACCCGGCAGAAGCGAATGCTGCCGTTCGTGCCGAGCGGGCAGTCGACCAAACGCCATCAACGCCAATCCCGGCGGATCCGAACCAATCACCTGAGATCGAACGCTAGCGCCAGGCTCAACAGGAGCTACTGGCCGCGATACAAAGCAACCGCCAGGCCGAAGCACAGAGGCAGAAGTCGAAGCCACGCCAGGCTCCATAACCGCTGGTATTTTTCGAATTATGTGGATGTCGCACTTGCAGTCGTTATCCCGGATCGTCAAAATTGCAAACGAAGCACCCATGCTCCCGTCACTATACAGCATAGGATACAAATGGCTCAACCAAAGAGCGTCGAAGAGGAATTGGATGAACGGCACGCGGCAGCCCGCGCGGCGTTCTTGAACAGAGATATCGCTGCTTACCAAGTGTTGTTTTCACCCACCTTGGCCTACCAGCAGGTTGACGGTGTCGTGATCGACCGGCGCCAACTTATGCAAGATGTCGCTCTACAGTTTCGCCGCCGCTACAAAGCGCAATGGCAGTTCAGCCGCGAAGATCTAAACATAGACCTGGACGAGATCACCGAAACCCTCAATCAGGTCGTCACGTTGGAGGCGAGCGCCTTTGGACTTATTCATCGTACCTGGAAGCTCAATCGACGTGCTGCTTATGCCTGGACCAAGCTCAGCGGAGTTTGGGCGATCGAACGAGTGCAGGTTTTCTCGGAGGAGATCAAGCATTTGGGCTGGCGGTTTGGACTAAGGCGCATCTAGGGACTGGTGCTTCAATCTGATAGGCGGACTTTTTTGCGCTTTCGATAGGCCGTGAACTACCTCGTCGTAACCTGGCAATGATCTTGGTAACCCAACGACCCGAAGGTCGGGACTTATCGGCTGGATTGGACGCTCACATATTCGCGCGGCTGATCTTTTTGAAACAATCTTCCTGAAATTTCATCCGCTGAGACTGGCTTGCCGACCATATATCCTTGAAGCTGATCGCATCCGGCGGCGCGCAATATTGCTGCTTGAGCGGCGGTTTCGATCCCTTCCGCAGTCACTGGAATTCCAAGGGCTGTGGCCAGGGAGATTGTTGCACGAAGAACATCCACTCCATTTCCCCCATCACCCACACTGGATATTAGAGAGCGGTCTATCTTCATGCGGTCGAACCCAAACTGCCGCAACGCGCCGATACTTGCATAACCACAGCCGAAATCGTCAAGCGCAAACCTTATGCCGATGCTCTTCAGCTGATTGATCGACCGCCGAGCTTGATCTGGATTGGTAATGAGAACGCCTTCAGTAATTTCCAACGTGAGACGGGTCGGATCGAACGCGAAGTCCTGCAGGACGGCGATCACCTGGGCGGCGAAATCCGGATTGCATAGTTGAATTGGCGACACGTTGACCGATAGCGTCAGGCCGCTCCAGTTTTTCGCGGAAGCAATAGAGGTTCGCAGCATATGGATGCCAAGGGCGTCGATCAGGCCGGATTTTTCTGCAAGTGGGATGAATATTTCGGGGCTAATGCTTCCCGCGGGACTGCGCCAGCGGGCCAAGGCTTCGACGCCGACAATCACGCCCGTCGACGCGGAGACCAGGGGCTGGAAGGCGGGTTTGATTGCACCGCTGTTGATGGCATGTCTCAACATGCCCTCCATTTCGGCGATACGCTGTCGATCCTGGTCGAGCCCGGAACTGTATTCGACCGCACGTCCCTTGCCGTTTTCCTTGGCGCGATAAAGCGCCATGTCGGCTCTGCGCAGAAGTTCAAGGGATGCTACATCTCTTGCGCCGATCGCCGCTCCGATACTGGCGCCGGCCTCGATGGTGCGCCCATCGATCTTGAAGGGTTCTGTAAACAGCGCGAGAATGGATTTTTCGAGCTGGCCGAACGTGGCATGCCCGACCTGCAACAGCGCGAATTCATCGCCACCAAGCCTCGCGGCGGCGAGAATTTCGGGATGGCAGGTCGGTAGTGCCTGGGCGATAATGCGGATCAAATCGTCCCCGACGGCATGCCCCCAGGCATCGTTGACCGCTTTGAAGCCATCAAGATCGATCAGATAAAGTGACAGGGGCGCCTCAACCGATGCATTCATCTCATCGAGCGCGTTGAGAAGCCCATGTCTGTTCAGCAAGCCGCTCAAACTATCATGGCCGGCCTCAAAGTGGGCAGTTTCAGCGAGGTGACGCAGCCGTCGCGCCTCAGACGTGCCGGCTAAAAGAACGCCGCCGAGAAAAAGGGCAAGAATGACGCCTGCCGTTGCGACATAAGGGGACACATTGGACAGGACGGTAGTTCCTGGCGCCTTGCTAGGCCAAACGAGATATGCGATCGGCGTCCCATTTATATCTTTGATTGGCCAACTGAGGGAGCCCGGTTCGGCCGCGAGTGTCAGGTGTAATCCTTCGAGCTCGTGTTCATTCGATAGTATGTCAAGGACGTCAGGCGTTAGATCTTTAGTGAAGCTCAACACGCTTAGCTTTGGAAGTACGGTGCCGGGGGTATATGGCTGTATGGCCTGTGAGGCCATGAGAGTAATGCCGTTTTCCGTCTTCATGAAATTCACGATCGGATCCTGGCTCGGGCCGGCAGCCGCTTCGATTTGGCGGTCGAAGGCATGGCCAAAAAAGTCTCTGGGCTGGATCGGTTTGCCCTTGGCATAGGCAGAAAGCGTAGCACCATCCGGGCCGATGACGATCGCGCCATCATACAGTGGATAATTCGCGCTGACCTTACCCCAGTTTGTATAGGCCCAGTCAGCGGCAGTCTCGGCGCCGATGGCCTTGTAGGCATCGTCCCATACGGCGTTGTCTCTGATGGTAGCACTCAGCCGTGATGCAAATGCTGCAATTCCGGCTTCAGCAGCGCGGGCGGCGCGAGCATCATCGATTTCGTTCATCGAGCGCGTCATGGTGGCGACAACATGCGCTACCAAGCTTGTCAGCAACAGAGCGACAGCAAGGAAGCAGCCGGTTACGACAAATATGGAAGAGATCTGGGCGCGCACATGCCCAGCCGCGAATTTGAGCGACATGAGAAGTCCGGGATATGAATTGGGAAAGACCATGTCGGCGGGGACTGCAGAAGACATCATGTCCGCAAGGCGCTGCATCACACGTGTATCATTTGATCATGTAGGCGCGATTAAAGGGCGTGGTTAAAAACCTCCTTCCGGAATTTTCACCTACCGATCCGGCTTCTCAGCGATGAGTGGTATCTCCAAATTTGGCCTGACGAACTTGACGAACTGATCAGCCGGACGATTTATCGCAAAAGGATATTGTTCTGGTTGTCCTGAAGAAACCGGGCGCATCGATGAACGCGGCGTAATTTCTGACATGGGAGAAAGCGATTTGAGCGAGACTCAACAGCTGTGGGAATGGCGCGAGAAGATCGCAGATCTTTACTACGTGGTACGTTCTAGCCAGGACGTGGTTGCTGCCTGGGGGCTTTGGTGCGACACCCGTTCGACCCTGTTTCGCGACCATCCTCAGTCGCCGATTGAACCGGCGGACCGCAAGACGTTCGAAGGGCCGGCCATATTTCCCTACGATCCGTCACTGCGTCTGGCGGTGCAGCTTATTCCGGTAACGCCGGAACGGATAACCGTCGCCACAGGAGCGGATGGTGACCTGTCGATGCATGCGTTCGCGCGTACAACGGGGCTGGAGGCCAGGTTGGGCGGCGAATTGACCCTTTACTGGATTGAGGGATACGGCGGTGGGGTATTCCTGCCATTTGCCGACGCGACCTCGGGGACCGAGACGTACGGTGGTGGCCGATATCTCCTCGACACCATCAAGGGAGCGGATCTCGGAGTTGTCCGTCCAGATGGCACACTGGTGCTCGATTTCAACTTCTCCTATTTTCCTTCGTGCGCCTATTCTTCCCGCTATGTCTGTCCATTAGCGCCATCGGGCAATCGACTGAACGGCGCGGTGAAAGCCGGAGAACGGCTGCCTATCTCGAAATGAGCCGTGGTGGAGTGGAGATGCAGTCATTGTGATCGAAACACATCACCTTGCAAATAGGATTCTATATATCGCCCGAGCGATATCTCGCGGATAGGATCCCAGACAGCCTTCGAGCGCCTTATTAGACATAGTCACAGGCAAATACCTTCCACGGGACCGATGAACCTATGCGAAGCCATCCCACTGAATTTATTCAAGGAAGCACCGTTGCATATCAATTGGGTCTCGGCTCCAGCGAAACGGTTGCAGTTCTCCCAGCAATCAGCTTCACCGTATCCGGGACATCTTCGATTTCGATGCGAACTGGAATTCTTTGAGCCAGGCGAACCCATGAGAATGTCGGCGCGACGCTTGCCAGCGAGCCTGCAGTATCACTTCTCTCTCGGTCTTCAATTCCGGCGGCAATACCCGCAACGCGCCCGGTAACCGATTGCGGCTCGCCCATGATATCGATCTTCACTTGATCGCCGATGTGGATCCGTGGGAGTTTTGTTTCTTCAAAGTACCCCGCGATGTAGATGGCATCACTTTCTACCAGCACTCCGACGGCATTTCCGGCGGAAACATAATTGCCGCGACGTAGAGAGAAGTTCGTGATTTTACCCGAGGCCGGTGCTTTTACGGTTGTCCGGTCAAGGTTCAGCTTCGCCAGATCCCGGGCAACGAGCGCCGATTGATGGGCGGCGTCTGCCTGGTGCATCTGGCTCTCCGCATGCTGGCGCTCTTTGAGGCTGACTGCTTCCTTGGAGGCGAGCAGTTGGGATCTTTCGAAGTCAGTTCTTGCCAGCTCCGCTGCAGCCTCAGTGCTTTGCACCTGCGCTTCTGCTTCGCGCAGCGCCAGCTCGAAACGGTCTGCCTCTATCCGGAATAGGGGCATACCCTTCTCCACCCTTGCATTGTCCGACACCAGAACCTCCGTGACCGGGCCGGAGACGTCTGATGCCAGCCGGATGATATCCGCGCGGACATGAGCGTCGCGTGTCCATGGCGCTTCCATGTAAAAGGACCATAGGTGCCAGCTTAGAATTGCCGCGCAGCCAACCATAGATAAGGTCAACAGGGCCTGCCCCGAGGTGATCGTGAGGTTTTTCATTTTTGCAACCAGTTGATAGTGGCAGAAAGCCCGCCAAGGAGGGTGATGTAGAGTGCGAGGTTGAACAGGGAGCGATGCCACACCGCTTGATAAAACCCGAGCCTGGCGAGACCTGATGTGAGTAAGCGGAACAAACCGTATGCACTCAGGGCAAGTACCGAGAACCATGGCAGGAAGACACCGTAAAGGTCGAATTGTCCAATCACGCGGCGTTTTTCCTTGCAGGAGGTGTTACCGAAATCGGCGGATCGGCCTCCGGGGCGAGGCAGAGACGAAGAGCGGCAGCGTGCATCACAAGTTCCATGTCGGCGTCCGTTGCGGTCACGTCCGTAGTCGAATGGATAAGGTCGTCCAGCATCCCGAGGGCAGCTCCCAAGGCGTCGCCACGCTTAGCGGGCGCAAGCAGATACAAGACCTCCAGCCCTGAGAAGACTACTTCAGCCTTATAGCGAACAGGCATCGACGTTTCCCCAGCGCGTGCTCGCATCGCAGTTATATAAAGCCCCGCGCGCAAATCCCTTATGAGGTCGGCATCGGAGGCGTCGGAGGTCGCAGGAAGTCTCGACGCCCTGGCGGCAAACAGGCCGGCCACATCGATGACGCGATGGTGCGTCATATGCGCGTCGGCATGTCGCCCGGCTGCAATCCGGGCGACATGCTTCTGGGCCACGGAAAAAAGCCTCCTGGCATTTGTCTCCACTTTGACAGATCGAAAGATGCCGCAGACCGCGATCGTCCACACCATCGCAAGAATGGTCGCGATCCCTGTGTTTGCAAACGTTAGGAAGTCGCTGCTCTGGCGTGTCTGGAGGCTGAGAAGAAGGGGAAAGTTTATGCACAGCCCCATGCCGATGATCGCGAGCGAAGGCACAGCGAGGCATATCCCGGCGGGGATCAGGAACAGTCCGAGGGTAGCGGCGAGCGGCACAAAGCCGTCGATCATCGGAAGGATCGCGAAGCCATAGACGAACGCTGCGACGGCAGAACCGATCGTGACGTGGATAAATTTGCGCATGGCTGGCACCGGATCGTCCATGGTCGCAAGAAGGCAACAAAGCACGCCCGAAATCTGAGCAAATGTCATTCCGTCGGCCCAGCCGCTTGCAATCCAGAAAAAGGTTGTCGTTGCGAGGCAGATCGCAACCGCCAGCGCCGATAGCAATGCCATGCCGATATCGCGGTGCGGGGCTGGCATATTCTCCGGAGCCGCGAAGCGACGAGCCGCTCTCGCTATGTTCTCTTCCTTCAAGGCTTCCCGCAGAGAACGACACTCGCCAGAAACCCGAAGGACATCCCGCAGGTTCCGCTCAGCATTCGCAAGAAGAAGCTCTTCCCATGATCTAGGTGCTTCGCAAGAGGCGAGCGCATCAGTTTTGATCTTGAAGGGTTCGAACGAGCTCGTTGAACACGATCCTACCCCTGCAATCATTGAAATTGCTTGCTCCGAGCCGGAGGTGTTGAGCTTGGTCAGTGCTCGTCCCAGATCCTCGAGTTCGCTCAGCAACGGAAGGAAGGAGACCATCCGGTGCTGCAGTGACCTCACCAGCGAAACAGCATGTCGATACCTCGATCCATCATATCGAAGATGGACCGTAAACGACCGTAGATCGGCCGCGTCCGCCGCTAAACCGTGTCGTTCTGCTCTGCTTCGGGTTTCGTTCGCCCCTGCAGTTGCCGTTGCCGCGAGGAGCTTCTGCGCCCTTGCAATCCAGGCATCGATCCGCCCGAGAAGTATTGGCCCCACATGGACTGGAAGAACAACGTGGCTGATGATCGAGCCGCACAGGATCGCAAGCCCGATCTCCTCGACGCGGGAGACAACAGTGTCGAACGTGTTTGCTGGCGCCGTGACCAGTGGCAATCCCGCAAGAAGGACAGTGTAGCCGGCAAGGAGGGAAACATAGCTGTGCGGCGTACGATCAAGAAGGCTAAGGAAAGTGCATCCCGAAACCCATGCAATGATCGCTGCGGAAAGCAGTATAGGATCGTTCACGAGGTTCGGAACCAGAACGACGGTCGCGGCGCCACCGATCAGCGTCCCCAGCAGCCGATAGACCGATTTCGATGAGATCGCGCCCGAAAGGGGATGAGCAACGATATAGACGGTTGCCACTGCCCAGAAGGGCCGCGACAGATCGAACCTTACTGCGATGTAATAGGCCAGCATAGCTGCGAAGAATGTCTTCAGTGAGAAGACGACGTTGTCCGCGGTGATAACCGCTCGGACGCTCACATGTCACCTGTCTGATGTGGGGCCGCCGGGGCGCCTCGCTTCTCGTCGGCAACGGTCAGTCCGTAGATCGCGGGCGGGACATAACAAAAGAACGGAGCTGCTAGGCAGGCGTATATGTAGGCTTGCAGCGGATCTTCGCCTGAAACGGCTGGAGGAACTGGAGCCTTGTCGCCGAAAACCCTGCGGACCTTCACGAGGAAGGCTTTCATCCCTCTTTTGCGCGCGTTGTGCCGCTGCCACTGACGGGCGTACGTTCGAGGGGGCAACATGCAGGATTTGCGATAGCGGTTCTGCGGCAGTCTAATTGCCCTCGAGATGATATCAGACCACCATTGGGGCCCATGATTTTCAACTGACATCGCCGTTCTCCGAATATGATGCGGTAACCCTATCGACAAAGCCTGGCGGTGAATTTAGATATTCTCTCAAATGATCACTAAATTAAGCCAGCCACGCGCATCCCTTTCTGACGCTCTCGTTGAGGAGGATCTTGAACAGTCGACCGCTCGAGCGCATGCGGTGAAGATCGACGTCTCGCAAAATGAGCGCGAGGCGCCTGAGCACCGGCATCGAAAAGGACAGCTCGTCATGGCTTCGCGAGGCGGAGTGACGTGTCGCGTACCGAGCGGGATGTGGATGGTTCCGCCCCAGTGCGGCGTATGGGTTCCCGGCGGGATGCTGCACAGCAACGTTGCGACCGCCAATGCGCGTTTGTTTTTTTTATTTATTGAGCCGGGTACCGCCGATCTGCCCGATAGATGCTGCACGCTTTCGCTTTCCCCGCTTGTCAGAGAGCTCATTATCGAGATGGCTGAGTCCGTGGTCGCGGGGGCTTATGCGGAGACAATGACGACATTGCTTCTGGCTGCTTTGCCAAAGATGCCGGTAGAGGATCTGCACCTACCGCTGACAGCCGAGCCGAGACTGGACCGTATCGCGTCCGCGCTGGTGGAGGATCCTTCCGACCGGAGCACGATGAGGCAATGGGCAAAGCGGGTGGCAATGAGCGAGAACTCCCTCGCGCGTCTCGTTCAGCAAGAAACCGGTTTGACGTTCGGTCGCTGGCGACAGCAGTTGCAGCTGATCATCGCCATCCGCAGCCTCGCGTCGGGGGCGACGGTGCAAAAGGTTTCGGCCGACCTGGGGTATGAATCCGTGTCGGCATTTATCACCATGTTTAAAAAGGCGCTCGGCGCATCGCCATCAAAGTATTTGAGAAATTTCGACCGTTAGCCAAAAGCTGCCGGCCATGAATCTCAATCGAGTGATGTCAACGACGCTACGGCTGCAAGGCTGACTTTGTCAGCAGAATGAATTTATCGAGACAGAGCGGTGTTCGATCCGCCCCTAAAAAAAGGCCCGATTACGAAATCGGGCCAGTCTGTGGGAACGATTAAAAGGTGCAGGGAATGACACCCTTTCGACACAACGGTCAGTTGGCCGGAATGTTCCCTTCGAATTAGTTGCACACCGTCTGACGTATCATTACTCGGTGGTGATGGCGGAACCCGTAACGTCTCTCTGTCCAGCACCGCTGGCCATCACTATATCTCGGGCCGTCGTAGTAGCCGTCATACGCGTAGGCTGGCGGGTGACGATAGTACCGCGGCGGTGGCCGATCGTAGTCGTAGCGAGGCCCAATCCCGTACTCAAAGTAGACCTGGGAAAATGCCGGCGATGCTGATAACGTCGCTACAAGCACTAATGCGGCGATCGCAATATTTTTCATGTCTTCTTCCAATCCGATTTGCGCACACCTTAGTAAGGTTGCGTCCCACGAATATTATACGTCACGAGCGCTGCTTCTGAAGATGGACCTAAGTCCCGACGATGCAGGACTTAGGCCCGATGAAACTCAACGGTGTTGCCATGACGGAGGGAGAACCGCGCCCTGATTGGGCTGAAGAATATAAATGCCCAATAGCAAGAGGACGCTCGCGACGAGCAAGAGCAAGGTCTACAAGCGCGATGGCGGCAGATGCAGCCAATGCCAGCGTAGTTTTTTGTCGTGGACGACGACCCATGGTGGACTTGCGAATTTTGGCCAAGGTCAGGAGTTTGAGAGTGAATAGCTCCCCGTGATCCTGCAATTGGGCCAGGGTGCCGCTCTCCCACTCGTGCATTAACAGCCCGATGACCAGTCGCAGCTGGCCGAATTCATCCTGTTTCCGAGCGTGTCGCTGCGTGGATCAACCCCGAACTTGCCGACCTGCATTTCCATGAAGTCGACTTTCATGGTCCCAGCGCGTTGTTGCCAGGCGAGCAATGCGGCAAAGCCGAAGTGGGAAGGAGGCATGAAAACCTTCCTGTCGTGCGCGCCTCCCGCACTGCAATTGCAGCAGGTCTTGCGAGCTGCTACGGGCCGCCAAATGCGCCGCAATCATAACGGTGCCATCATCATCAAATCTGCCGTTGTTGGTGTTTGGTTGATAACGCCTCGGACGATTTCGCACTCCTCTTGTTCCGCCCCCTTTGAGAAGGCATACTAATTTCCAAATCGCTTGAGGGAACACTGTCCGGCGACAAAGTTAGACATTGATATTAAGCGCTGAGCTGTTCTGTGAGCCGCATGAAGATCATTTTCCGTTGCGACCCGAATTTGCATGATTATTTGCCGAAACCAGCGGCGGCGCGGTCCTGTTTGCCCGATTGGCTTCGCCAGATGCCGACTACCTCGTTTTCGGAATTTCATGGACGTGACATACGAACCGTCAAGCAATGCCCGCCTTTTGTCGACGCCATGACCCATGGCTTCATGATCCTGCTGCCATGCGACGTCGTAGTAAAAGCTGGAAAATTCTCCTGGGACTGGGATGTGCCAATACCGGCTGCGAAAAACCACCCCCGTGCGCCGCTGAGTTTCCATGTGCCGGAACAAATCCTTGGATCAGCGCTGGCCAAAGAGGGATCATGCCAACTGGCAGCGATCAAATTCAACAGTTTTTGGACGATTGAGCTTGAAGAAAAGTGGTCGCTTTTTGCGACGCATCCTGCCAATCGGGAAGACCTCCCGTTTCGAACCGTAACCGGAATGGTAGATTGCGACAAATTCCACGACGCAGGCATCAATTTCCCGGCAATCTGGACAAGACCGGATTTCCAGGGCGTATTGTCCAAGGGGTTGCCGGTCGCACAATGCTTTCCCGTCCGGCGGGAAGACCTTGAGCTTGTCTGCGAAAGCTTTGACGGCGAACAGATCGCCGGTTATGACCGGACAGTCGGCCAAATTCTGGTCGAGCCTGGCGTTTATCGCAAGAAATTCAGGGATAAGCGTTCCCGCTCACCTGGAGAGAAAAGAGCGCAGGTCCGCCTTGTCGAGGAATAACAGTCCATTGCGTCCAGAACTCAGCACATTTGCTATCATGCCCAGCGTCGCAGACGAGAGCGCATAGGCATCCCGGTACGCGCCAATTGCACCTTCCATATCACCAAGCTGCTGCAGAGCGCTACCGAGGTTGAATTTAGCTTGCGGATCATCCGGCTTACGCGCGAGCGCCATTTTAAAGGCATCCACGGCACCGGCAAGATCGTCACAATCTTGACGCGCGAGACCGAGGTCGAACCAAGCGCTGTGAGGTGCATCTTCCTTCACTGCAAACTCCAGCCGTTCGCGGGCATTTTCGAAATCCCCGGCTTCCCAAAGGAGACGGCCAAGCCTTGCCGCGGCCTCCCGTGAGGATGGATCGATCTCGAGTACCCGCTGCCAGGCCTCAGCTGCCTGCTGGCGTTTGCTATTCTGTTCAAGTGTCCTGGCGAGCTCGGCGAGCGCGTCCGGGATGGCGACTGGAAGGTGAGCGAAATAACTTTCGGCAAGGTCAAGCCGGCCAAGAGCGCGAGCAGCGCGCCCGGCGAGGAACAATGTTGCCGGATTTCCCGGCCTGACTTTGAGGCTCTCCTCGGCACAATCCAGCGCCGTGACGAAATCCTGGACCGCGAAGCTCCCCGCAGCGAGGAGGTGGTTCAGTACGGAGTCATTCGGGTTGTCGTCCAGGGCATTACGGCACAATCTAAGCGCGTCGGCATGCTTTCCGGAATTGAATGCCGCCACGACCTCCCGGACTTGCAATTCCACCGTGATCAAGCTTCATTTCCCCCTTTATTGCGACCGCTGACTGTTGATACTCACGATGTCTGCCAGCATATCGCCGGCCTGTCTATTCCTGGGAGCACCGGGAATCACACGCGTGACAGTTCCCTTCCCTTCGATTGACTTTAAGAAGGTTCGGCAGCCCGCGGCTCGAGACACCCGCCAGTCTAAGATTTCGCGCGTTCAGTCTAGGCCGCGATCGCGTAAATGAGATGCCAGCGGCAGGGGTCGAACCCGCAGCTGAGCCATAGGGTTTAGGATCACTGCGGTGATACGTCTACCAATTCCGTCACACTGGCCCGGCCTTTTAGCGCAAAGTAGGGCGCCCCCCCCCCCCTTAAAGCCCTTTCTTCTTGCCGGCGAGATGATTCAGGCTCGGCATGAGCCGATATGATCTGACCGATTTTGGCGTCCCAGCGAAATATGCGGCACGGCGTTCCTCGGGCCATGTCTCGACTTCACGTGCTCGGTGCCGGAAATTTTTACCCGTCATTTTTTCCCGTCATAGGTGCGCGACGGTGTAGCTGTGTCGCACCAAAATTTGATAGCGTACGTTGCGTTCGTACGTCCCGAGGGTTTTCGCATGGGAAGCAGAATGTTTCGGTGTGCTTTGCTCGCGATGGCGGCTGTCCTTTCCCCTTTCCGGGTGGGCGCGGCATCCGCACAAGTCTCACTTCACCAAGGATTCGAGGTCGCGAACCTTACCGAATTCCAATCCTTCTGGGCGCATTTTCGCCAAGCGGTCATGAACGATGATATCGCGGCCATCGAAGCGCTGACGGTATTCCCGCTCAAAACAAAAGGCCAGCTGGATGACGATCCGGTCAAGGCGATCGGGAAGCGGGCGTTCGCACCGTTGTTGCGCTCCCATCTGAAGGAGGACCCCAATATGCGCGGCTTCAGCGGCAATACCCTGGATTTTCTGCGTGCCAATCCGGTGTTCCCGCGCATCGACGTGGACGGTAGCGGCGACCAGAATGTTGGCAACCTCGTTTTTCGGCGCCAAACGAACGGCTGGAAACTTTCGATGATCTACCGAGCCGATGACTGACCTCCACTCCAACCCACGTCCCAACGTTGAGGATCCCCGCAGCCGATGGAGTTGAGCGCCTCGTTTCAGATTTATTCATATGGCCCGCCCGCGGCGTCGATATCGAACGCCTTCGGGAGGTCTATGCGGACATACCAGCCGGTTACCTCGATATGGTCACACAGATGACCGATGTCGTGCTTCTCTGGAACCGAAGGGGAGAACTGCGCGTGTGGGGTCCCGATCATGTTATCGCGATGGATCAGGCATACGGCGTGTCGACCAGGATTCCAGGTGCAATGCCCTATGCAGACAATGGCGGTGGTCAGCTGTTGGTGCACGGCGCTGGAGCGGAGGGGCTTGCGACCTATCTAGTTGATGCCGGATCGCTGTTTCTCGACGACGATGCGCCGTTCGTAGCACCCGATCTCGCTGCCTTACTGAAAACCGGGCTGGGGGCTGATATTGTTTTCCTGTCGGATGAAGTGCCTGAGGATGAAGCAGGAGGGCCAGAGGCACCAACATGAAAACGATCCTCGCCATCATAGTTGGAGTCATCGTAGTTGGAGTATCGTTGCCATCGGCGGCCGAGGGAAATGTGTCTCCCGACATCGTCAGGCAGCTCCCGGCTGGATATCACGCCATCGCCAGTGCGCGCCTGGCGGCGGGAAAACCGCTGCGAAGCTTCGAGATTATCGTACTTAGTCGCGACGACGAGGATGGGCTGGCTTCGGGCTCGGATGGCGCTCCAGCGCGTCCCCTTATCGTGTTCGAGAACAGGGATGGCCAATTCGTCGCCGCAGGCCGCAACGACCATGTCGTCATGAAGGCTGATGAAGGAGGGCAGTGCGATCCCTTCCTCGATGGCGGTGCGACGATTGCGGTCAAGGGTCGATACTTTACCGTCGAGAACGGTGTTGCCTGCGGCCAGCATTGGACCGATTATATCACCTTCCGGCTGGATGACCTTAGCGGCGGCTTCGTCTTCGACAATGAACGGCGCGAGGCGTGGGAGCTCAACCCCAGCAACGATCCCAGCGCGGAAGTTTTGGTGCGTGCCGGACCGCCAAGAACGATTCGCGACCGATTAGGCAAGGCCACGCCGCTCGTCGCTTGGAGGCCGACGGGGTGACGTCTGACGCCATGAACCCGCTGGGCCGACCGGAACGTCCCAGGTGGCCCTCTCCGTCGACATTTACCTCGAAGCGGCCACACTGCACGACGAATGTCTGCCTGCCTTCAATGATAGCGCCTCCGATCCTCAAACGGCGAATCCTCCCCGTCGCCTATCAGGCCCCATCCAGAGTTCGGAGTGCAGGTTCGGCTCGCCGGCCCAATTCGAAGATCGCGCTGGCGTCATCAAGTTCGATGCTGGCCAAATGATGCACCTCCACTGCACCGCAAGGACTGTGCCAATAGGCAAGACCTCCGTCATGAGTGAAATTCGAAATCCGTCGATGAGAGCTGACACGTGCGATTTGATGAACGAACTTGGAACCCATGACTGAACAGGCGAGGCATTCCGCAAGCATCAGCGAACCAAGCTCATCGAGAGCAACAAGAAGCCGGATGCGATTGCCGAGCGGCGCGCTAGGGCACGCGTAGCGAATAAGTTCTTTCGCGTACCGCAGGCGCGGCTGCTTGCGGAGCGCAGGCCCTTCACGCACCTGATATCGATATCCGCATCGCCTTGCTGCATCTGTAACCCACCGTGTAATATCGTTAAAGCGTCGTGACCTCGACAAACCCTGAAGGCGACGGAAGCGAAACTCTGACGGGATGGACGCTATAAGTCATCCGGTACAGAGAGGCCCGTGGGGTGTACTTCTCTGACGCTGCACGAGTTCTTTGGCCTGTCGGCGTGTAAGCAGCCTTGTCCAGGTCTCTGTCCGGTACGAGTCAAAATACAAGCTCATGTTAAGCTAGGCGTGGAGGCATGACATGAATGCGTGGAGCCTCCTGATGGTGTAGCCTCAAGCGTTGAAGGCAGGAGCTTAACGGAGGAATCGCACATGGCTGATGAGGAGACAGTCATTATCGGCGCAGGCCCTGCCGGGTTGGCATGCGCCGCGGCGCTCCGTGCAAGAGGGTGCCGTTCCATTATCCTTGAAGCGACGAACAGTCTCGGCGCCTCTTGGCGGAGGCACTACGATCGTCTTCACCTCCATACTGACAAACGCCACTCAGCGCTTCCGGGAAGGCCGATGCCCGCCGATTATCCAAAATATCCGTCGCGGTTGCAGGTCATCGACTACCTCGAAAGCTATGCGCGTGCAAACAGCCTTCGAATTATCACCGACAAGACGGTGGCGAGCGTATCCAAAAAGACGGACTGGCTCGTCGAAACCACCGATGGCGATGTGTTCGAGGCGAGCGCTATCGTAATCGCAACCGGTCTCTCAAGCACTCCCTTTAGACCGCATTGGACCGGTCAGAATCATTTTCCAGGAACGATTATTCACTCTTCCGATTACCGCAACGCTTCAGCTCTCGACGCAGGTCGAATCCTGGTAGTCGGCTTTGGAAATTCGGCGGGAGAGATTGCACTGGAATGTGCTGAGGCGGGTCTCGATGTTGCCATGTCGGTGCGCGGTCCGGTCAATATCGTTCCGAGGGAAATATTCGGTATGCCAAGCGCGACGATCGCCATTGTTCAACAACGGTTTCCATACAGAATGGTCGATGCATTTAACGCGCCATTTTTGAGTTTACGCTATCGCGATATCGAGGAACTGGGTCTCAAGCTCGCTCGGCATGGCCCTCTGACCAGGATGATAGAGCAAGGTCGGACGCCGTTCATCGACATTGGGACTATCGCGAAGATCAGAGATGGTCTGATCAGGGTGTTCCCTGGCATCGAAATGTCGGATGGTGCGAGCGTGTTCTTCTCCGACGATCGGTCGCAGGATTTCGATGCGATTGTGCTGGCGACAGGCTATAAGCCGGCTCTCGAGACACTTCTGCCGGATTTAACCGACCGGTTTTCGGATGCGGGGAGGCCGGCACGGGACGAGCTTCAACCGGGAAATGACGGTCTGTACTTCTGCGGCTTTAACCCTGCTACGACGGGCCTGCTTCTCCAGATTGGGATCGAGGCCTCGCAAATCGCGAGTTCGATCGCAGCGACAGCCCGCGCAAAGTCATTCCCGGGACGGAGTTGTGGTGGCGCCAAATAGATAGGTCGACCAAAGGCTGGTGCACTCTATTCGGCGGTCATGCCAGCGGTGGAGGACGCGCTT
The DNA here is from genome assembly GCF_012641405.1 of Rhizobium sp. P40RR-XXII. Lineage (GTDB taxonomy): Bacteria > Pseudomonadota > Alphaproteobacteria > Rhizobiales > Rhizobiaceae > Rhizobium. The sequence goes on along the minus strand of NZ_JABAII010000009.1, from coordinate 72,231 downwards.
ATCCTTTGCTGGCGTTCCCGATTGATCTCATATGCCACTCCGAACTGATCGCTCTACCTCCGCACTCAACGGACGCTCACAATCACCGCGCCCGACAGGATTTGCCGGCGATAATGGAACGAATCTCCTAGTTCCAGCGTCTTCTCGTGCAGGAAACCAGGTCATTTGCCGTAATTGATAGGTCGCCATGGAGGGTACATGACAGATAGTTCAGGTGCAAAAGCAAAGACCGGGGTGGAGGGACTCGATGACGTTCTGTCCGGCGGGCTCTCACGCCGTCATGTCTTTCTGCTTGAAGGGGCTCCCGGCTCTGGCAAGACGACAATTGCGTTGCAGTTTCTTATGGAGGGAGCCAGTATCGGCGAGCGTTGTCTCTATATCACGCTTTCGGAAACAGAGGAGGAACTGCGCGACAGTGCCTTCTCGCACGGGAAGGACATCGGCGATCAGGTCGAGATTTTTGAGCTCGTTCCGCCGGAAAGTCTTCTTGACGCCGACCAGCAACAAAGTCTCCTGTACTCCTCCGACCTTGAGCTCGGAGAAACAACAAGGCTGATCTTCGAAGCCTTTGAGCGGGTGAAGCCCCATCGGGTGGTGATCGACAGCCTCTCGGAGATCCGGTTGTTAGCCCAGAGTTCGCTACGCTATCGCCGCCAGATTCTAGCACTGAAGCACTTCTTCTCGCGCTCGGATGCAACAGTTCTGCTTCTCGACGACATGACCTCGGACGCGACGGACAAGACGGTCCACAGCGTGGTGCACGGTGTCATCCACCTAGAGCAGCTTGCTCCGGACTACGGCTCCGAGCGGCGCAGGCTCAGGATTCTCAAATATCGGGGGCAAGCGTTCCGTGGTGGTTACCATGACTTCACGATCAAGACCGGCGGCGTGGCAGTCTTCCCGCGACTGCGCGCGCTGGAAAATCGGATGGCCTTTGAGCGGACTGTGGTGACGAGCGGCATAAGTGAATTCGACGATCTCCTTGGAGGCGGCATCGCACGTGGCTCCAGCACGCTTCTGATCGGTCCTGCCGGCACTGGCAAGAGCCTGTTCGCACTGCAGTTTGTCGAGGCCGCGATCAGGCGCGGAGAGCGAGCGGCTATCTTCGTCTTCGATGAGGAACTGGGGCTGCTGTTTGCCCGCACAAAGAAGATGGGGCTTGATCTAGAAGCCATGCGCGGCAAGGGCCTGATCCACATCGAGCAGTTAGACGCGGCCGAACTGTCACCCGGCGAGTTTTCCCAGCGCGTAAGAGACAAGGTCGCTAGCTTCGACGCCAAGACAGTCGTGATAGATAGCGTCAACGGGTACCAGGCTGCGATGCCTGAGGAAAACGCAGTTATCCTTCATATGCATGAGCTGCTGCAATATTTGAACAGGCAGGGTGCCAACACCTTTATCACCGTCGCGCAGCACGGCCTCGTCGGCGATATGAAGTCCCCGGTGGACGTGACGTACCTTGCAGATACAGTCATTCTGCTGCGCTACTTCGAGGCGGAGGCTCGGGTTCGCCGGGCAATCTCGGTGATCAAAAAGCGCACTGGACAACACGAGGATACGATCCGGGAATACAAGATCGGAGCAAAGGGGTTAACGCTCGGCGAACCGCTCTCCGCGTTCCAGGGGATTCTACGTGGTGTTCCTGTGTTTATGGGAGCCGGACAGCCCTTTCTGCAAACACCGGACGAGGATGGCTCCCATTCCTGAGCGCGATGTATTTGGCCTGATCCTCACTCCGATGGGTCGCGACGCGCAGATTGCGGCGGCGTTGCTGCGCGAAGCGGGCCTGTGTGCAAAAATTGTCTCGACCTTGGACGCCCTGGTGACAGATTTGAACCAGAACGTCGCCTTGGCGGTAACGACGGAAGAGGCTTTGCGATCGGTCGACCTGCGTCCGCTTGTCTCGTGGATTGAGGCGCAGCCGAGTTGGTCCGATCTTCCTATCGTCATACTGACCGCGCGCGGCGGCGGTCCTGAGCGTAATCCGGCCGCCGCCCGACTCTCGGAAGCTCTCGGCAATGTCAGTTTCGTTGAGCGACCCTTCCACCCGACAACATTCATCAGCGTGGCGCGTTCCGCAATGCGCGCGCGCCGCCGGCAGTATGAGGCGAGTGCCCGCATGGAGGCACTGGACAAAGGGGAACGTCGCCTTCAGACGGCGCTGGAGGCTGGCCGCCTCGGAGCATGGGAACTCGATCTCATGACAAACCTCCTCACGACCTCACCCACCTGCAGGGTGATCTTTGGTCGTTCGCCGAATGACGGGTTTACCTACGAGAACTTGCTGCAGACCATCCACCCGGATGATGTGGCAAGTGTGCAGGAAGCGGTCCGCAACACGATTGAAACGGGAGCGGATTACGCCGTCGCCTGTCGGACTGTCTGGCCTGACGGCTCCGTCCATGGCGCCGAAATCCGCGCACTGCTCCACCATGACCGCACTGGACGACCAATCAAGCTGGTCGGGGTTTTGGCCGACATAACCGAGCGGCTGCGGGCGGAAGAGCAGCAGCGCCATCTCAACGAGATGCTTGAGGAACGCGTTGCGGAGCGGACTCGCGAGCTGCAAGAGGCGCACAGGCTGGTACTGGCGGAGGTCAGTCAACGGGAATGGGCCGAGGAGCAGCTTCGCCACGCCCAGAAGATGGAAGCGATCGGCCAGCTCACCGGGGGGGTTGCCCACGATTTCAACAATCTCCTGATGGCGGTCCTTGGCAACCTTGAACTCCTTCGCAAGCATCTGCCAGGCGATGCGAGGGCAACTCGACTGATTGATGGAGCCCTGCAAGGCGCGCAGCGAGGCGCCTCGCTCACCCAGCGGCTGCTTGCCTTCGCCCGAAGGCAGGACCTTCAAGTAGGCCCGGTAGACCTTGCCGGTCTCGTGACCAATATGCAGGACCTTTTGCAGCGGTCCGTGGGGTCCAGGATTGCCATAGGGTTGGTCGTTCCGGAGGGCCTCCCGCCTGTATCGGCCGATGCTAACCAGGTGGAGCTCGCCCTCTTAAACTTGGCCGTTAACGCCCGCGACGCAATGCCGAATGGCGGAACGATCCAGATCGAGCTGAAGGAAGCGGAGCAGTCGGCGGTATCAGATCTCCTCGCGCCCGGACGCTATGTCGTCCTGTCGGTGATCGATCAGGGCCAAGGCATGGACTCAGCAACGCTGCAGAAGGCGATCGAGCCGTTCTTTTCCACTAAAGAGCTCGGAAAGGGCACGGGTCTCGGGCTATCCATGGTTCATGGTCTTGCTTTGCAGCTGAACGGCCAATTGAAGCTAGCAAGCACAGTGGGCGAGGGAACGACGGCGGACCTATGGATTCCCGTATCGACATCTGAGGGTCCGGAAAAAGAGCAGGATGTCGGAGCGACAGGTTCTCGGAATGAAGCAGGCCCCAAGCGGATCCTTCTTGTGGACGACGACTTCCTGATTGCTATGAGTTCGGCCGACATGCTGACTGATCTTGGCCACGAGGTCGTCGAAGCCCATTCCGGAAAGGAGGCGCTCTCCTTGATTGATGGCGGCGCCACCTTCGACCTTTTAATCACTGACTACTCCATGCCGGGCATGACGGGAGGGGAACTTGCAAGAGCAGTCCGAGACCGTTTCCCGACGCTGCCTATCGTGCTGGCCTCAGGCTACGTCGACTTTCCGTCCGGCGTGGAACTTGAGGTGGCCAGACTGGCAAAGCCATATTCCCAAGACGAACTAGCCCACATGCTTAGCAAAATTCTTTAGCTAGCTGGTAAACGGTGCGAAAGACTGCAGCGCCACGGAGATACCGAGAAAATCTGGGCAAGTGGTCTTTGCACAGACTGTTCCTTCGATATAGGTGCATCGGGAGCCCGATACTGAGAGAGGGCCCCGAGGGCTTGAAGGCCGTCGGCATCACCACCTCCGGTACGAGCTCCTGTCGGAAGTTCGACCGCGCGCGCTGCTATAATTTTGCGGTCGGGCTGGACCCCGAAGTGATCGAAGCGGCGCACAAGCATCCCGCAAGGCCTGGGCGTGTCTCATCGAAGAGCAATAGCGACGACCCGCGCCGTGGGGTCTTGACTGCCCGATCTTGCCGATCATTCTAACCTTTTTCGGGCTTCGAATTGCGCTTAAGTGAAAATTTCTGGCATCTCTTCGATGCGGCGCCGAGAACAACCTCTGTGCCCAACAAGGCCATCGCCGGCGGCTAGCCTTTTCCCAAAGCATTCCGAATTGTGCGGTTGGCATGGATATAGCTCTTGAGCACAGGGTTTGGCGACTGCCGATGCACTTGGGGTGGATTCTCCAAATAGGCAGTGTCGTTGGTTCTGATCCCTTCCAGATCCTGGCGGCACACATGCACCAACGGGAAAGGGGTTCGGCGTCGGGTGTCTCCAATAGCGAATAGCGCCGTATCTGCCGTTCAGCGTTTCTTCGAGGAGATGTTGGTGCGATCCGTATTCGACATCGCACAGATCGTGTCCGTTCAGATCCGTGAGATCGACCACGTATAGGATTGCGTCGGAGGCCCGCTTACCCCGGATTTTTACCGAATGCCGCCAAGCGGGTTGTTGTAGCAGCCCGAAATTCGGCCGCTCCTCGTCATCGAGCACAACGGCCTCGCCGTCGATGATCATCGTCGCCGGCCCGAGCGCGGGCTTACCTGATTAAGGTTAGCATTCGGTACATTTCGACTAAGGGTGAATGTCTGGCGAGAACGCGCGCCCTCAATGTCAGCCGGAGGGCATCCCTTAGCCGAACCCCGATTGCAGATAAATAGTGGATCAGGCGCGGCGGCATGTTTGCGCGCCCATCTCGGCTATACGGACCGGCCAATCGATTTCCTGATAGCTGCGGGTTTTCGAAACCGTCAGGGCCGGCTGAATTGGAGTGGAAGCTCTCAGCTCGCTATCTGAGCGGCAAGTGACGGGACCGGACTGGCAGGCGCATTGACATACATCGCATTTCCATCATTTATACAGTGTATAATTATGGAGTTATGAATGGTCACCGGACACGTATTCATCGCCACGAGCCTTGATGGTTTTATTGCCCGTGAAAACGGGGATATCGATTGGCTGCTCAAGCACGATCAAGCTGGGGAGGATCATGGCTACGACGACTTCATAGGAGATATCGACGTCATCGTGATGGGGCGGGGCACTTACGAAGCGGTCCGAAGCATGGGACAGTGGTTCTATACCCGACCGGTACTGGTTTTGTCGGCACAGCTTGCACAACAAGAGGTGCCCTCCGAGCTCAAAGGAAAGGTGCGCTTTTTGGACAAGTCACCTGGAAAAGCGATGGCGATGCTGGCGTCCGAGGGCGCACGACGCGCCTACGTGGATGGCGGACGCATCATTCAATCATTCCTCGAGCTTGACATGATCAGTGACATGGTGATCACCAGGGTGCCAATCTTGCTCGGAAGCGGCCGCCCTCTTTTTGGCGCCGATCCGCGCGATGTGGCGCTTGCGCACAAGGGCACAAGGTCTTTCCCTTCTGGACTGGTCCAGTCTCACTATGAAGTCGTGAAATGATAGCGAGGCGGCGAGGTCGTCCACCTATCGACGGAAGGACCGTTTTGCCAGAGAGCATTCTTTCAGGGGCCTTGGGAATACTCAAGACCGACGGCCTCGACGGCTTGACCATGCGCGCCTTGGCAACTCGCGTGGGCATCAATCCCATGACAATCTACCACCACTTCGAGGATCGGGATGGACTTATCAAGGCACTCGCGGAGAGTGTATATGAGGACGTCGCAGCGCCTGAAACGGGCGATTCGCTTGCGCGCGCCCGCAGTCTCCTCACTGCTTACTACGCCAAAGTGGTCCTCTATCCGGCTCTAACCTTGGCGATATTTGCCCGGCCAGCCGTTTTTCCGGACCATGCCAAGAGAATAACCAGTGAGCTGACCGGGTTGTTGAGCGGACACAACCACTCCTCGCGCTGGACACACATCCTCATCGATTACACGCATGGTGCCGCCCTCGCAGTAGCTAGCCAAGATGGAAACCCAGGGCACCAGCGCTCAAATGAAGTAATGCTCGATGATTTTGAAAGCGGACTTGCCGAGCTGCTGGGGGCGTTTGGGAATTCTCCCGAGAACTATAGCACTTAGATCGAGCTCATCAGCCTTCGAGGCGCCCGTCGCAAAGTGCCTCAGGAACATGATCGATCGCGCAAAAGCGAGCCAGCCAGCAACTTTTCAACTTGTGTCTAGGTGGCTGCTTTCGGGGAGCGTCGCAAGAGCTTCGTCAGGTGCGCTGCGACGATAAAGTCGATCTCTCCGATATCCTTGAACACGTTTTGAGCGCATGCGCTCCGTCGGAGGTATAGGCGTCGGGGTGTAGGTCGAGAGCAAAACCCGGCGTTTGTGGATTGAGATAAGGCAGCACCTGCTGGTCGTCGATGAAGATGTCGACGTCGAAACTCTCACGGTGGCAGATCTGCAGCATCAGCACAGTGCCGCCGCCGAAACTCCAGCTGTCGAGAACGGTCAACTTTGAATTGCCTTGGTTGATTGTCTCCTGGGCCTTGGTCAAAGAACTCGGCCCAATGGCTGCTTTGAGGTTGTGGCGCTGGGCGGCTGGAGCGAACGGCAATTCGTATCCGACCATGTCGGAAAACGCTGCGCAACGACAACGACATCAGCAAGGTTGACATGCATCATCGAGAAACGAATACTGTAGGCTTTCGCTAACATCAGAAAAGAACGTAAATGCAGATGCGTCGTAATGGTCGGCGCTCGCCGGGTCGACAATCTTCGATGCCAACTGCTCAGCCGAGAGGCTCGTCCCGCAAGGGGCGTTTACCGTAGCCAACACTGTCGCAGTGATGAATGTCATTGATTTTTGCCACAGTTAATACATTGCCTTGAATAGCCGATTGCGACGATTGAGACAACGAGCGCACGGTTTACCTGCATCCTTTTGTCGCTGGTTCGATTCCTTTCAACTGCGCTGATGCCGAATGAAGCGCTCTTCCGGGTTTTCCTCCTTTGAAAGGTTGGCGCTATCGGATCAATTGTGGAGATTTTTGTTGCTATGTCCAATCACGGCTTCTTGCCTCCATTTGGGCCGGCGTGGAGGGGAAGGAAAATGCGGCTCCAGCCCGTCGACGCAAAGTGTCCGTTAGGGAGGAGGGAATAGTTTATCGCCAGGTGGTTGAGGTTGTAAGATGGATTGGCGATTGACGGTTCGATTGCTACTATCCGTTTCATGACGGCTCTCTCGCAGACCACTAGCCAGCCAATCCGCCTCCTGTTCCGGCTGTCATTGCTGACGTTGCAACTCCTGTGGCGTTTCTGGCCGCAGCTGATAGTGCTGTGGCTGCTCGGACTGATTGGAAATTCACTTCTCAATGAATTTGCAGTCATGATCGGCCGGTTGAACGCATTGGCCGGTCTGTCCACCTTGGCACTAGTCGTGCTTCTCAAACTGGTGATCCTCGTCGCCCTGTTCGAGACAGTGAGACCGGGATTGCCGGCACTCGACGCTGCCTCGCGTGTTGCGGCTGCACGCCCCGATAGTGATGGCGGGGACAGTCCTGCGACGTCGGGCTTCACATCGCTGCTCGCGCTCACCCTCGTGCCATTCTTCGCCTTCTATGCCGCCTGGGGCTTCCTAGGCGACACGGTAAGGGAATATTCCAGACTGTCGCTCGACCTGACGATGTTCGGCAAAGACTATAATCCCCTGAAATTCAGTAGCAGCGCCTTGCTCCTAGTGTCGGTTGCCGTTGCCTGGGCGGTCCGGCGCTTCGCCAAGTTCATGCACAAGCGATCGAAGGCCCCGATCTGGGCGATCATCATCGTTGTTTGCGAGGCGAACTGGGCTTTTATCGGTCTCTACGTTATTTCCACCTGGGAGGGCGATATCCGCTCGTGGGTCGCCAACCTGCCCGAAACGATCGGACATTTCCTCGGGCTTCTCAATCCGGTTGGTGATGCTGCGGCAGCCACCGTCTTTCCGCCGACTGCGGAAGCAGCTTCGATTTCCCCTTCCACGCAGATGCGCGGACTGTTCCTCTATGCCCTCTATCCCGTCGTATGGCAGACTCTTGCTGCATTAGTCTATGGCTATGACATCAATGGCGAACGACCGCTGACCGAAGGTCGCCTGGCGCGTGCAGTTTCGCGGTGGGAGGCGCTGCCGAAAGCCTTGCGCGATTTTATTTCGCATTTCGTTGCAGGGACGGCCAAACGCTATCGCGCCTTGGCGGAGGGTGTCGGCCTGACCTTAAATTCCGGGATCAGGCTTACGCTCGGTGTCATCCTGCTTTACAGGATGCTGGATTGGAGCGCGGCATGGGCTTGGTATGGGATATCCCGTTTTATCGGTCCGCACGATTTGTCTCTATGGCAAATGATTGCCCAAGCCATTACGCTCTTCTTCGGCAGCCCCAGTTCGCCGGGTGACGGCATTCTCGTCATGCCGATCAAGATTTGCCTGCTCGCCGCTGCGCTAGAGATTGGTTTTGCGCAAGGACGGCAATGGCCCCGAAGCGGAGATTGATCCTAGTTTAGCCGCAGCGGAAAGGAGATGGTGTCCGGCCGTGTCGAGTCGAAACTTAGCCGTACTGACAATGAGGGGATCGCATTGGCCGGGATAACGAACTTTTCTTCGATGAGCGCACTTGCTCCCTTGGCGGGCGGTTTACGAGATATCGCGTCGCATCCGTCGACCGGCATTGCCTTCGGATCGAGATCGCGGCTGATATCGTTGGAAAGAATGAAATTGAGTGGAAGCCAGCGTCGCCCGCTGGAGTCCGTTAGTGTCAGCTGACATTGCGCCCAGGAATCGCCGATCTCTTCCTCGGCTTTTGCCGTTATGCGCACGATTATAAGGCGCATTTGCCCTGGGAACGTTATCTTCCCATCGCGGCCGTCGCCAATCAGTCTTGCCTGATCGAGTGACCATAAAGCATTGGCATAAACGTGCCCGCCGACGCTGTCATAGACCCAAAGCTCGTTTCGTCGAACGTAGTCCTGGGCATTGCGCCATACATTGATGCCGTAGTTGCCGGCCAGCAGGAAAGGGAGGCTCACTAAGGACGCAAACCACAATCGCCGTTCTTGTTTAGACACCATTGTCGCCAATCTCCGCCCGGTCACGTATCTCGATGGCGCTCTGATTGAGTTTGACGCGAATTTCAGAGTCCAACTGCGGTGAGGGCTGCTTGGAAACGACCAGTGTGATATCGTGTGCATCTGCTTCCGGGAGCTCGAATATGATTATGCCCGTGCTCGACAGGCCCGGCTGCAGCGTTTTGGTCGACACTAGACCAGGAGCGCCGTCCGCACGGTGGCTTTGCCGGTAAAGACGTCCGGAGGCCCCTTCTATCGCTGCCGCCTGGATCTTCATCGTTTCTTGTCTTGTCTGGAGCTCGACGCTGGCAATTACCCAGACGCCCTCCGTCTGCCGCTCGATTGGCTTTCCATAGCGGGTGAACGCAAGCGTCTTGGCGCATATGATCTTGTGGACTTTGATCCTGAAAGTCCTACTCGACACGGCATCCTTCTGCCGGCCAATCGTCTCGATCGGTCCCGTTAGGACGGCATAGCTTGGCGTCGTCGATTGCAGGAAGGCGAGTATGAGCGCAGCCAGGCCGACCAGTACTAGGGCGAGAAGCAGCCGCATCAAGGGGCCGCTCCTTCTGGGGCCGTGACAACCGGCAAGTCGACGCGCGCGATGTTGGTGGGATTGAACCATCCCGGTGCGGCATAAAGATTGTCCTTCGGCTTATATGTAGTACCGACGACCGTCACTTTCAGGACCTTGGGCAATGCCTGTGTTGCCGGCAGCTCCCAGACGGCCTGCACCGTCTCAGGCATCATCGGCTGAAGATCCCACAGCTGCTCGCGATCACGGACGAGATAGAACTGCGGCATCGGCGCGTTGGGAATGTTGTCGAGTTTGATTGTGTCCCGATACAGGTTCGAACTCTCTGCAGTCAGGTTCTCGAGCATCAGATCTATCGTTAAGGCCTTCTTCCCGTTGGAGGTGCGTAGCCCATCCGGTGTTTGGGCAGCGAGGTTGGCGGAATTGAGTGTGACTTTCCACTGGCCGCTGTCGATGGAGGCGCCGGCCGCTACGTGCGACACCTCCGTGCCCGTGCGGGTTTCATAGATCGATAGTCCGAGCGATAGTACCCCGGCCAGAACGCCGCCGATTCCGGCGACGATGCGCGTCTGGAGTGCTTTGTTCGTTCTTTTAATGATCGATTGCTTCATCGCCGGATTCGGTTGGGATTAGCATTTGTCACCAGGGATTGAGCCTGAACCAAATGACAATCCTTATGTGGTGCATGCGCTTGATCTGGCAAGGGCGGTGATTTCAGTCTGGTCCGTCAATGGATCCGCTCTCAAACAAATGTGGAGCGGCCTTGCATGATCCTTTCCAGGGGGATAGGATAACAGCGATTTCAGAAACGGAGCGATGGATGCTTTCGCGTTTCAAGGAATGGTTCGGCTTCGGACATGCCAGCCACGCGAAATTGCACCCCCATGGGGCGCGTGGTCATTCACATGGCGAAGGCGGGCACGGTCACACTCACGGGGTCGTCGACCCCAGCATAGCCTCGTCGAAGCGCGGCATTTGGGCGATCAAGTGGTCCTTCGTGATCCTGGTGATCACCGCAGCGCTGCAGCTCGTCGTCGTGTTCTACTCCGGCAGCGTCGCGCTTCTTGCCGACACCATCCACAACGTCGGCGACGCCGCGACCACCATCCCTCTCTGGATCGCCTTCTCGCTCGTGCGTCGTGCGGCTACGAAGACCTTCAACTACGGGCTCGGCCGGGTCGAGGACTATGCCGGACTGATCATCGTCCTGATCATCCTTTTCAGCGCTCTTGTCGCGGGCTACGAGGCGATCGACCGCCTGATCAACCCGCAGCCGATCACGCAGCTTATGGCCGTCGCGGTCGCGGGCGTCGTCGGCTTCATCGGCAACGAGGCCGTCGCGGTGTTCCGCATCCGGGTCGGACGCGAGATGAACAGCGCGGCCCTGATCGCCGACGGCTATCACGCCCGTACCGACGGCATGACGAGCCTTGCGGTCGTCGTTGGAGCGCTCGGCGTCTGGTTCGGTTTCCCGCTGGCGGATCCAATCATCGGCCTGCTAATCACGTTGGCGATCTTTGGGATCGTCTGGCAGTCGGCGCATGCCGTCGTCACCCGGAGCCTGGACGGCATCGAGCCGGGGATCGCGGACGAGATCCGTCATGCCGCGGACCACGTCCAGGGGATCGACGGCGTAATCGAAGTGAGGGCCCGCTGGCTCGGCCACAAGCTCCATGCGGATGTGGTCGTCGCTGTAGATCCGTCGAAGACGATATCGGAAGCAAACCTGATCGCGGCCGCCTTACGCCGGAGGCTGCAGGGGCACCTGCCCTCGCTCGGAAACGCCACCGTTCAATTCGGCGATCAGGGAGCAGCGGCGACGGCTTCTGCCTCGCACGATCACGGTCATGGTCACCACCATGCCCCCGCGCCATTCACGGTGAGTTCCCGATTGGCGACCGGATTGCTGGAGATTATCGACACAGCCGATGGCGAGCGCATGCTGCTATCGCTTTCCAAGCATGCCAAGGGTTTGGAAGCGGTTGTTGAGATCACCCGGCAGGACGGCGTGGAAAGATTGCCTCTCCTTCCTTCGCCGACGGATCATCATGCTCTTGTCAGCGCACTCGCCCCGGAGGAGCCGCACGAGTTCGACGCAATGCTGAAGCTGACGGCAGGCGTCGAGATCGACGATCTTCCCTTCAGGATGGAAGAGCCGGAAGGGCATCATCACTGACCTGTTCGGGAGACGGTCGTCGGCGTATGGTCGGACCGCCGACTCTGGAGGGATATAGAGTATGGACACCATGACAGAACCGCACACTCACGCCACCCACCCGGAGATCGTCAAGCGCCTCAAGCGGGCCGAGGGTCATCTGAAGAGCGTCATCGCGATGATCGAGAGCGGCAAGCCGTGCCTGGACATCGCGCAGCAGCTTTCCGCGGTGGAGAAGGCCATCGTCAACGCCAAGCGGACGCTCATCCAGGACCACCTCGACCACTGCCTCGAGGCGACGGTCGGTGCGCTCCCTCGCGACAAGCGACAGTCGATCGAGGAGTTTAAGACGATCACGAAGTACCTCTGAGGCCATGGCCGACGTGCTGGCCTATCTGGGACTGTTCGCCTCCGCCTTCGGCGCCGCAACCGTCTTGCCGATGCAGTCGGAAGCCGTGCTTGTCGGGCTTCTCCTTTCCCAAAAGCTCTCAATCTTTTGGCTGGTGGTCGTCGCGAGCTTGGGGAATGTTCTCGGTTCTCTTATGAACTGGTTTCTTGGTCGCGGCATCGAACGCTTTCGGAATAAAACTTGGTTCCCGGTCGGCCCGGCGTCGCTCGATCGGGCACAGGCCTGGTATAGCCGCTTCGGGAAATGGTCGCTGCTCGGAAGCTGGCTGCCGATCGTCGGCGACCCGATCACGATCGTGGCGGGAGTCCTGCGGGAGCCGCTCCTGACATTCCTGCTACTGGTGACCCTTGCGAAAGTCGGTCGATACCTAGTATTTGCGGCAGCGACCACCGGACTAGCCTAATGTGCCAGCAGATCATCGACGTCATACGCATAGACAGGCGCGCATTTCTCGGCAGGAGCGCGGGGAGGTTTTGCAACATTGATCGGAAAGCCGCCATTCTTCGATGCGCCGCCATCGCAAGCGTTCGGATCGGCATCGAAGATGTTTGAGAGACTCTACACTGACTATTCTCGCACCCGTTCTGTTGAAAGCCTCCAACTTTTGCTCCAATGATAATGAGTACTTGCAAATACTTGCGGCGATCGAGGTGAATGTATGAGTAGAACGCATTCCGAAAACCATCTTGTCGCTCGCATTGGCTGGCTGCGGGCAGCTGTTCTAGGTGCAAACGATGGCATCGTTTCGACCGCCAGTCTTATTATGGGTGTCGCCTCCGCGTCGGCTGGAACATCGCAGGTGCTGGTGGCCGGCGTAGCGGGCCTGGTCGCAGGCGCCATGTCGATGGCGGCGGGCGAATATGTCTCGGTCAGCTCGCAGGCGGACACCGAGGCGGCCGATCTTGCTCGCGAACGCTTGGAGCTTCAAACCCAGCCCGAGGCTGAGCTTGACGAATTGACCCAAATTTATGTCGAGAGAGGCCTTAGCTATGATCTCGCAAGGCAAGTGGCCACACAACTGACGGCGAACAACGTGCTGGGCGCTCATGCGCGTGACGAGCTTGGAATTGTCGAGCACATGGCGGCGCGCCCGATCGAAGCCGCCCTGACATCGGCAGTAACTTTCGCAGTGGGGGCGGCCTTACCCCTTCTCATGGTCATCCTTTCGCCCTCGGGGACCCTGGTCTACTCGGTTGCCATCGCATCGCTGGTTTTCCTAGCGCTTCTCGGCGCCATCGGGGCGAGGGCGGGGGGTGCAGGCGTTCTAAAGGCGAGTGTTCGTGTCACTTTCTGGGGTGCCTTTGCCATGGCCCTGACGGCAGGGATCGGCGCGCTGGTTGGCACAGCGGTCTAGTCAAAGTCTGCTTCCTCGAGGCGATGCCTTCGCGCAGATGCTCAAAGTTCAGCGATGACTTCGGCGAGCATTGAACGCACGTTTCCAGCCAGTATCGCCAGCTTACCGTTGTCGATCGCCCGCATGGATGCCACAGGATCAATTGCGCTGACCGTCACGTCACCAGCGCCGATTGCCCGCACGATCACATTGCAAGGCAACATGGCTCCTACCTTCGGCTCGACCTTCATGGCTTCATATGCCATATGCGGATTACACGCACCAAGGATCAGGTACGCGTCGACCTCAACGTCCAGTTTCTTCTTCATCGTCGCCTTGACGTCGATCTCCGTCAACACGCCGAAGCCATGCTTGGATAGCGCCGCCTTCGTGCGAACGACGACGTCCTCGAAACTGCTTCCTTTGAGCGTACGATCAATCGTGTAATTCATCTTAGGCTCCTTTCTTCATCAATCCTGCGAAGTTATTCAGGCGGCATTTTCTCGGATGGTGCCATCACAAGAAGCTCCCGTAATCTGTTTCTCGGGATTTTTTTCCACGTGTGGCCGAACATGCAGCGCCCGCAGGGCATTCAAAATGACGGCGACGTCAATCGCTTCCTGTAGGACGGCGCCCTGCACGGGTGTCAGATAGCCGAAAGCCGCTGCCAGCATGCCTAAGATGGACAAGCCGATTCCGGCCACGACGCTTTCCAACGCGATGCGTCGGGAGCGGCGGGCAATATGGATCCCCGCACCAAGGCGGTCGATGGTATCGACAAGGAGAATGACGTCGGCAGCCTCGGCGGAAGCCGCTGCTCCCCGCGCTCCCATGGCAACTCCAAGGTCAGCTGCGGCGAGCGCCGGAGCATCATTGATGCCATCGCCCACCATCATGACTGGCCCGCTCTTCCGTTCGGCTAGTACCAGCATAACCTTTTGGTCTGGTGACAGTCCGGCGTGAAGGCCATCCAGACCAAGTCCTTCGGTGACGCGTTCGGCAACCTCCATGCGGTCGCCGGTAGCAAGAAGAATACGGCTGATGCCTTGATGGCGCAATTCACCGAGCGTTGATCCCGCACCCTCTCGCAAAGGATCCGCCATGACAAGACGGGCTGCCAGGCGCCCGTCCACTGCCACGGCTACCAGGACAGAACCTGACGCAAGGGCTGGATGATCGTCTGAGTGCCGCCTCAGATGACCGGCGACGAAATTGTCGCCGCCGACAATGACCTTGTGACCATCAACGCTTCCTCGAACACCTTCTCCGGGGATTTCAACTGCCTCCGATGGCACGGGAAGCGCTAGCTCCCGCGCCTTGGCAGCTGCAACAATGGCTTGCGCCACGGGATGTTTCGAAGCCTGATCGAGGGCTGCGGCAAGACGAAGTATCTCATCGTCGGGTATGCCGATGTAGCTGTTGATCGCGACAATCTGCGGTCGCCCATCCGTCAGTGTGCCTGTCTTGTCGAGGATAAGTGTGCGGATACGCGCCATTGTTTCAAGAGGCTTGGCGCCCTTGATCAGCACGCCGTAATGTGCCGCGCGCGATAGACCAGCCACCAGCGCGACCGGGACAGCCAGAATCAAAGGACAGGGTGTTGCAATGACCAACACCGCCACCGCTCGGATAGGATCTTGAGTGAACCACCAAGCTGCCAGGGCGAGTGCCACAGTTACGGCGAGAAATCCCAGCGACCAGCGGTCCGCCAGGCGTGACATGGGGGCCTTAGATTGCTGAGCCTCTTCCACGAGGCGAACGATGCCGGCATAGGTACTCTCCTTGGCGAGCCTCGTGGCGATCAGATCGAACACATCTCCCACATTCGTCGAGCCGCTCATGGCCTCAGAGCCTATTGCAAGCCGCACCGGGAGCGATTCGCCCGTAAGTGCGGATGTGTCAAGGAAAGCAAAGGCCGAAGCCACGGTACCGTCTACTGGAAGGACGTCACCCTGTCGAACCAGTAGCTTGTCGCCCGGTGCGATCACGTCCAGCGGCACATCCTCAAGTTTGCCGTCGCGATGCCTCGTCGCGGTCCGTGGAGCGCGCGAAAGAAGATCGTGCATTTCACGACGGGCACGACCTTCCGCGAAGCTTTCAAGGAAGGTGCCGCCGGCATACATGACGGCCACAACTGCGGCCGCCAGACCCTCTCCAAAGGCGACCGCCGCAGACATCGACAATGCTGCGACGATATCGAGGCCGACCTCTCCGTGCCAAAAATCACGAACGATTTCCGCCAGAAGGGCTACAAGGATCGGCAGAACACACGTTGTCCAGACCATTCCTGCGAGATCTGACCTGCCAAGAAATTGGAGCACGAGGCCGCCAATCAGCCCCGTAACCGCGATCACTAGAAGTGCGCCTCTTATTCGATCACGATTGAATATTCCCATGAGGTCAAACCCTCGATGCGCCTTGACCTAGGTCTTGCGCGCCTCTTATTCGTTGGATGGACTTCCGTGCGACGTGCTCATCGGCGGCTGTCTACCCTCGCGCTTGCGTCCAGTGACCATCGCACGAGCAAGGTTTTCCTGATGCATGAAGCTTGCGAGGATCACACCGAGTATGTGGAAGACGACGAGGCCAAGGGTAACATTCGCAATCGCTCCATGAAGGTCGCTGACAATATTCTCGTCTCGGCGATCTCCGCCTTCATTTTGTTGACCGGTGAAAGTCCGTGCGTCAACAGGAGGCGTCTCGACATATAACGGCGCCAAAGGTCCACCGCCCTCTTGACCATATCCGATAAGGCCAGTTGAAACCGTGGCAGCAAGGGAAGCCAGAAGTGCGATAACCATTGCCCCACCAGCTGGGCTGTGCCCAATATAGCGCTTTGCGCGTCCGCGCGTTAGATCCCAGAGATAGTGGCTAGCGGTAACGGGACCGGTAACGAAGTCGGCGAAACGCGCGTGGCGGGTTCCGATGAATCCCCAGACGACTCGAGCGACGATGAGAACACCGACTACATAACCGGCCCAGATATGCACTTGTCTGGCGTCTTCGGTCAGATATGCGACGAAGAATCCCAATGCAATTGTCCAGTGCGCTATCCGAACGAAAGCGTCCCAAACCTGGATGTCGGAGGAAGTCCGAGCGTGCATCCCTTTCACTCCTGGCTGAATGGATATCAGCTAAAGACACCGCTTTAGTCTCATGCGCCTTGATACGGATCAAAGGACAAGGCGAAGACCGATACGCTCGGCTGATACCAAGTCGATCATTCACTTCGGATTTATCCTGCTTCTCTCGGCGAGGGCTGCTGGTGGATAGAGGACCACAATTTCGCCAGGGCGTACGCCTTCTGCCACATCGGCAAGGCCTTCCGAGAGGTGCGCAATCCGTATCTGCCTGATGTGTGCTTTGCCATCTTCCAAAAACGAAGACATTTCAGGCATCGCCGCGGCGGAACAGCGCTCCCACCGGCACGACAGTTGCTCGGTCGCTTTCGTCAACGATAATCTTCATTTCGACGCGGTACCCGTCTCCCAAACTGCTCCATGCCTCGCGCTGCAACGTTATGTCGA
Organism: Rhizobium sp. P40RR-XXII; assembly: GCF_012641405.1. Taxonomy (GTDB): domain Bacteria; phylum Pseudomonadota; class Alphaproteobacteria; order Rhizobiales; family Rhizobiaceae; genus Rhizobium. Next base: position 55,210 of record NZ_JABAII010000009.1, on the reverse strand, counting down.
CGATCACCCAGACAGATTGTTCTTAGACGCCAAGAGCGGAGACTTTGGGGAAGGCCGACGGTTCAACGCGTTGGAAAGCCCCTTGCAGACCCGTCGGGCTGCTCCAGCACGTAACGATCACCTTATCGCCGTCCCTTATGCGAATATCGTCGGTCGTCAGAACATCGCCTGCGATTTCCGGTCACCTGGGTCGCCCAGCTCTACCAGGGGGCGCCCAACGAGACAACGGTCTCACTTTCCTGAACGACCTTTAGGATACAGCCGGTTACGAGCGAGATTAGTGGGAAACTCTCACCGGGCTGGGGTTGCTTGCAGACGTCAACGTCGCGCGTGTTTGCTCCAGAACATGAGTAGCGGCGTGCCAGCGACCTTCAGCCGCATTAGCCTCCCCTTGTGCTGACAGGTATAAAAGCTGATCTCGATCCAATTGCGCGGTCGGCGTCACGTTCCGTTCAACAAGCTGTTTAGTGCGTTCGAGATTTACGCCGGCTTGCGACATCAGAACCCTGGCGTTCTCGTAACGTGATCCAGCCTCTTCGACCGCTGCCTGGCGGCTCCGACCTGCGCTTCCAACGCTAGCTTGACGCGAGGTTCGAGTAGCGGAGAAATCGCCGGTGTTATGATCGCCAGCGCTTGCCCTACTTGCACGGCATCACCCGCCTCGAGCGCCGTTCTCTACAGCCGTCCTGATATCGGAGCCTTCATGGGGGCTAGAGCAATTCAAGGAAAAGTGCGCAGCGGTTTTCCGTCCGGAATTGCGAGATAACAAAGAGATAGAGCGGTTTAGCGATTCCGTGAAGAGCTGAACCGCTCTAGATGCATGTTGAATTTTTTGCCGCACCCAGGCAAGCCGCGCGACCGCTCGCCGGCGGAGGAAAACCATAAGGCGGCGGCCTCCTGCTGTGGTCAGACTGGATGCGGCCGGCAACCGCGAGCGCGCGCTGGACATCGCGGCTGAAGACCGCCGACGACAGCCCGTATTCGGTGTCATTGGCGATGCGCACTGCTTTGTCCTCGTTCGCGGCCCGAATGATCGGCTTGACCGGTCCGAAGGATTCCTCGGCATAGATGCGCATGTCCGACGTGACGTGATCGAGAAGGGTCGCCTCTACGACCGTGCCCGTCCGCTTGCCTCCGGCGACGAGCTTTGCGCCTTTTGCCTCGGCATCGGCGATTAGTGTTTCCATCTTCTTGGCGGCCTCGAGGCTGATCAGCGACCCCAGTACGACATGGTCGCGCGGATCACCGGCGGGCAGGAGGTTCGCGCGGGCGGCAAGCTTGGCGACGAATTCATCGGCGATCGCCTGGTGGACGATGATCCGTTCCGTCGACATGCAGATCTGGCCCTGGTTCATGAAGGCGCCGAAGATCGCGGCATTCACCGCGCCGTCGATATCCGCATCGTCGAGAATGACGAGCGGCGCCTTGCCGCCGAGCTCCAATAGCGCCGGTTTCAGATGCCGGCCGCTAAGCTCGGCGAGGTCGTGAAGCGGCAGATCACGGAAGCGATCATGATGGGGAAATGGTCGGCTGGAACCGTTCTGCCGAGCGAGATCGCCTTGTCGCAAACGTTTGGCGTCGCAGTCGGCACGATCAGGCGGGCGCTTATGGACTTGACCAATGAGGGGCTGCTTAGCCGCCGTCGCAAGACCGGTACAGTCGTGACCGGGCGCACGCCCCAGCACAGCTTGCGCTTCTTCTTCCAGTATTTTCGCCTGCACGGGTTGGACGGCTCGCTGCAGAATTCCACATCCGACGTTCTCTCGTTGCAGAACCGTCAGGCAAGCGAAGAGGAATACGTTGGCCTGCGGCTCGAAAGTCCCGCAGAAGTCATTGCCATCCATCGCCTGCGCAGCGTCGGCGAAAAGCCGGTCATGCACGAGGTCTTGGCGCTTCCGGCGCATCTCTTGCCAGGTTTCCCGGAAAAGAGGGAGGACGTGCCGGCGCTGCTGTATCTTTTCCTCCTCGATCGCTACGGCATTCGCATTTCCGCGGTGCGTGAGCAAATCGCGGCCGATATGGCGACGGAGGAGGACTGCCGCTTGCTGCAACTGGAGCGTCCTAGCGCCGTGCTAACGATCGATGAAGTCGCCTATGATCAATCCGCCGTTCCCGTTCTTGTCGCAAAGCATCGCGCGACGACTAGAAGCCATCGTTATGTGCATGAGGTCCAATAGCGCTTTGAACGCAAATCACTCCGACACAATGGAAATAGAAAGCTTGTCGATCTGTTGAGCCCACGAATCCGCTCGACCAATTCCCGGCGGTCATAAAGTTTCGATGACCTTCAAATAGCGCGCCGGCAGGTTCAGTTCAGCAAAGGCACGCATATTGAGGTTTCCAGGCGAAGGGCACGTCATTTCTGGAAAATCATCCCTGAGGTCTGCTGCCAGCCGATCAATCACGCGGGCTCCCCAACCTTCCGTGGGCGACACCCCGCATTGGCGTGCTGATGGCGCTGACATTTGCATCGGCCGCTGACTCACACGGCTACAAATTCCGGATTGGACAAGGTTAAAATCCGAATTGGACGCATGTAAGTTCCGAGTTGCCTAGCCTTTATCCCACCTCTTTGAGCTCTTTGTCCTTCGTGCAGCAAAATTCAATCAATTGCTTTGAGGACATTGGCCGTGCCAGAGCGTAACCTTGCAGCAAATGGCAACCCAACTCTTTCAAGATCCTCGCATGCTCCATCGTTTCCACGCCTTCGGCGACGATGTCGATGTTCTGTGACCGGCCGATTTCGATAATCGAGGACACGAGGCGGCGCTGAGATGGAGATGTGACGATCGGCTTGATGATTTCTCGATCGATCTTCAGCCTTCGTGGCTCAAATCTAAGCAAACTTACGATACTGGCGTGTCCGGTGCCGAAATCATCGATCTCAATTTCAATGCCGAGCTCTTTGACAGCCGGAATTATCTCGTTGAGAACTGGTTGAAGATCGTCGAAGGAGATCGTTTCAAGCAGCTCAAAACACAGGCGACCCTTGGCGACGTTAAGCCCAGCCAGTTCAGAGAGCAGATTTGCCTGCGCAAGTCGACGCGCGGAAATATTGACCGAGACGCGCGGGATGCGCATACCCAGGCTGTCCCATCTTGTAAGCTCGAACAGAGCCTTTTGCAGGATCAGCCTATCCATGTCGCCGGAACGTCCCAAATTTTCCGCGACAGCGAGAAATTTATCCGGCGCGAGGAGGCCTTTTTGCGGGTGATCCCAACGGGCAAGTGTCTCGACGCCCGCGATATCCAATGTATCCGCATGAAACTGCGGCTGGAAGAATGCAACCAGTTCATCCCGATCGAGCGCATGATTGAATTCGTCCGCCAATTCCTTCGTATGGATTGCAGTACTGCGAAGCTCCTCAGTGAAAATGGCCGCCCGGCCGCGGCCTGTCTTCTTCGCTTCGTATAGAGCCAAATCGGCGTTGAGACGTAGCTGACTGAGATCCCGCCCGTGTGCACTTTCAGTCTCCCAGGCGACGCCGACGCTTGCTCCGACCACACACTCTGAACCATCGACGAATACCGGTTGCTTGAGTGCATAGACAATCTGTTGGGCCAATTCGGTTGCCCTGGGCGCGGGATCGGCGCTCCAGCTGGCGAAGATGAACTCATCTCCCCCGATCCGTGCCGCTACGTCGTTTGGGCCGGCCAAGTTGACAAGGCGCAAAGCCGCCGCCTGCAGGACCGTATCGCCTCCGGCATGCCCTTTCGTGTCGTTGATTTCCTTAAATCGATCCAGGTCGATATGAATCAGTATCAGACAATTTCCTGGACTGGGCCTCGACGGCTGCGAGATCATCCGATCAATAAATCGTCGATTCGGAAGCCCCGTTAGTGCGTCATGAAACGACAGATATTCGAGCCTTTGCCGTGCCCGAACGAGCTTTTTCTTGTGAAGGCGAAGTTTTTCAATGGTTCTTTGGCGTGATTTGGTCAGAAAGCCTACCCAGACAATCGGTGCAACGACACACAAAGACAATAGGCAAGCACAGAACTCAAAGGTGGCCATGCCGCCGTTTTGGCCCCATCCACCCCTAGGTACTGCGACAAGGGTCCATTGGCCATAAGACATATCAACGGATGCCACGACCGGATTCTTCGAAAAAGTTTCCAGGTCGCCGAGAAAAACTTGTTTGGCGAACCTCGGTTCCGGTACGTCACTAATGGCAATCTCAAGGTCGGTCGATCCAAGGCCGCTATCTTGGTAGAGCCGCGGTATGTCTACGATTCCAGAGAGAAGACCCCAGAAGATCTGGCTTGTTCTATCATTGGTATAAATCGGGCATCTGACCACGAAAGCCGCTCCGCCCTGGACAAGGGCCACAGGGCCCGTCAGGACGATATTGTGGGTATTGCGCGCGAGCATTGCGCTATCCCGTTGCTTTTCGTTCGTTCGATAGTCGAGTCCGATCGCCTTTTCGTTTCCTTTTTCTGGATAAACCCATTTGACCACCATGCCGGGGGCCGCGGCGAAGCTACGCAACTGTGAATCCGGCTGCAAAATCTCCGCGGCAAGTTTCGAAAAAGCACTTTGGTCCATCGTCGGATTGACTGCGATACCGGCCGCCAGGCCTTGCAGCAGCTTCACATTGCTGTTGAGGTTCGTCTGAAGCCGAGATGATATGGTGGCAAGCTCACCGGCGACCACTGAGCGTTCGTCGGCCAGTAATCGTTCCAGCCGCCAGTTCGTCGCAACATAGACGACGATCACTGCAATAGTTGCCGCAAATATTGCCGGAGCAAATGCGCCGGTAAGGCTTATTGCAGAACTCGCGAAGCCGCGCAATATCTTTGGTTTTCTTCGAAACTTCATCAGGTTGCCGGTATAGGGGACAGACCTGCATCGTTACACAGGTTCTTTAAAGCAACGCTAAAGTCCATCAGCCATCCTTCTATCGAGGAAAGCCGCGCGCTCTTCTGGAATCGGGGACTGGATATTGTTATCACGAAATGCTCGGCTCTCGTATTGATACAATGCTGTCTGATCAACGTTGGTTGGTTGAACGCACTTTCGCGGGATTCCTAACGCTGGTCCGCTTTTTCGATTGTATCCGCCGCCGTGAAGCTCGGCCGCGCCTGAGACAGCTGTTCTACATTGCGCTCAGAGGTCATTCGATCGATATCGGCAAAGAGTGAACCTCGATGACCGCCTCTGAAGGACTTCTTCGCCGGCACGTGCCTGGGCGTCCTGATCGAGCTCCCTCGCCACCATCCTTGCGCGTTTCAACGCCTGGACTTTGCCTTCGGCAAGCCGTCTGAGATTGCTGATCAGATCCAACAAGAACCCTTGGTGAGATTGTCAGAAACTCCGGGCTTCACGAGGGAAAGCATAAGGCCGGGGCTTGGTACGCTTCCAACCACGAAGCGTATCGATCGCGCGGGAAGAGCATCGGACTCTGGTTTCGATTTTGTGAACCGGCTGCCGCATATTCGATTGACCATTCGCAACCAGTTCGATTGCCAGCGTCTCAACGTCGGAACCTCGGGCCACCGGGAGGGTTTAAGTAATATGATTTTCGGAGGTTCGAACATGATCCCTGCAAGATACCGCACCGTGCGCGACGCCGCATGGTCTTGGTCTGTCGTCGACGCGAACACGGGCCGAGTTATGGCTTACAGCAACGTTATTCTTGGCGGGCTTAACGAACGCATCGCCGAGGACATGGCAAAGCTGCTCAACTTGGAATACTCGGGCAGCGACGCTGAAACCGCCTCATCTCCAAGATCAGGCGGAACATAGGCAACGGCCGGGTACTGTCGCTTAGTCCTTGAGATGAACGGTGGCGCTCATGCCAAGCTGGAATAGCTTTTTCTCATTGTGGACGCCCTGCTGATAAAGCTTGATGACAAAGGCGGCAATGTCCTCAGCCTTCTCGTATTCGCGATTGATGCTCAGTTCGGCAAGTATGGCGTCAAATACGCGTTGACAGGTGCCGAATGCCTCGGAATCCAGGGACATATCTCTGGTGCGAGAGTATCTGTTGACCACCCTTCGCCATCTCCCGAGCACAGAAATGCAAGTCGTCTCGAAGGTAATTCTTTCTTTGCCGCATTTCAATAATCGAGTTGAGGAGACGTCCCCCGGTGTTCGCCTTTTTTTGAAAAGCCGAAGTCGTCAACTTCGAACGACGGGAAAATCGAGGCCGGGGACAGATATGATATCCTTCCTGGATTCTGAGGCAAACTCAGCCTACTCAGTCTGGTCGCCGCCTTGCGCCCTCGGCCTCAAAGGCTCTTGTGCGCCAGAAAAGTTAGGACACGGCGGTCACCGTCGCGCCATGAGCACGAAGTTCATCGAGGATGCTTATTGGCCCCGAAAGCAGACCAATGGGCATCGTCACGAAAGCGTTGGACCCCGGGGGTTGAGCGACGAGACGCTCTATGAACATCCTCCGCAACGCTTGCGCATCAAGGAAATCTGTCGGTGTGAAGACACCGTTCTCTGACATCTCCCGTGCCAGGCGCGCGATTTCGCCACTTTCGCGGGAGCGATAAAGCTCCTCGAAATATGCTCCGATCGGGCCGAGACGGCGCCGCAAATCAAGAAGATACTCGACAGTCGAAGGGCCGACCGCGTTGAATATTTCGATCGTCATCTGTTTGCCAGAGGACAGCACTTCCTGATCCGATACGAGCGTTGCGAGCGGTCGTTGTGCTTCTGCCGCGTATTTTGCGAGCGCAAAGCCGATGCTGGGTTCGGTGGGACTGAAAGAGTGCTGACCTTCGCCAGACAGCATCAGGCTGGCGGTGAACCCCGGCAGTCCCTCGATCTCTTCCGCGGGGACCAGTCTTTTCATCACCTCTCGAAATTCTGCCTGTGCCTGCGGCGACAGCCTGTTGACCACCGGTTCAGTCTGGGTTCTCGGAAAGCTGACACTGGAGAATTTCACGTTCGGGCTCATGTCGAGCAACACAGCGCGAGATTGAGAGATAAGCGTTTGCCCTTCGCTATAGATGTCGGGAATAAGGTCGGCCCGGATTCTGACATAGCCGAACAGGACGAATTCATGATTGGGAAAAAACGCCCGCCAGAACACCGCGTGTCCCGGCTCGGCGACGCAAACACGTGGTGCGACAATAGAGACTGCTGATCCTGCGAGAAAAACGCGTCTACCGATCTTTATTGAAGACGACCTCCTCTACAAAGCGCGTTGATACTTAATGGTCAGCTTTTCACAGGCAAGGCCCGAACCGAGAACGTTACGAGGAGATATTCATCAACATTCGCATCAGATGACTCGTCACGCCGGGTTGGATCTCGCCAATCATGCCCTACTATTTTGCCAATGCGATCAGAGGACGACCCATGTTGAACTTCGGGACGTTTCTCACCTTTTACGCCGCCGTTCTGGCGATGCAGCTTTCCCCAGGGCCGGACAATGTTCTCGTGATTGGAAGAGGGATTGGTCAGGGTCGCCGGACCGCCATTCTGTGCGTAGTGGGTATGACCCTCATATCCGGCTGCATTCAGATCGTCCTATTGGTTCTCGGCGTCGCATCGATCCTTCAAGCCTCGCCCCTCGCGTTCGATATACTGCGCTGGCTTGGAGCATCCTATCTGATTTGGCTGGGTGCCAAGCTTCTCCTTCGGGCTCGCAGCCATAACCAATATGGTCCTCCGGCTCCTTCATCCATTTCGAGCGGAAAAGCGCTCCGCGAGGGCATAATCAATTTGACCAACCCGAAAGCGCTTGCATTCCTCTTCGCGTTCCTCCCCCAATTCGTCGACCCGACGAGCCGCTGGTCGGCCGCCGCGCAGCTCGTTCTCCTTGGATCAGTAACCAAGCTTTCCAATTTCATGATCTTGAGCGTCGTCGCTATCGGGTCGGGGACATTCGGCGGTTGGCTTTCGCAGCGACCGCTTCTTGCACTGTGGCAAGAGCGGTTCGCCGGCATCGTCACGATCCTGCTCGGTCTCCGCCTCGCGTTTTTCGGGGGCGTCCGTGGCATACGCATTTGATCCGATTATGGCTGTTGGGGCACCAGTTCGGTAGCGATCTCATTTGGCAGGGGTCGACCAACGAAAACGCGATATCCTGATTTGCTGGGCTAAATGTATCCATCGCAAGTCTCCCATCGCTGGTGGGATTGATCCGTAGCGGCGGGGGCGGCGATCGGATGTCTCGCGTCGGTTCTATTCCACTCGAAGCGTTTAAGCGCCGCGCCAAGTGATCGGCTGGATCGTCTTGAGCACGGCGACGAGCTGGCTTTGCTGACGTACGCCGGTCTTCTGGAAGATGCTCTCCAGATAAGATCGCGCCGTCGTGAAGCGAATGCCATGGCGCTGGGCGGCGTCCTTCAAGGATAGACCTTCGGCAAGAGACGCAGAGAGCATGGCTTCCTTCGGCGTCATGCCGAACACGGTTCTCATATAATCCACAAAGCTCTCCGGCAAATCGAATGACAATTTCCGTATGAACACGACCGCATGGCCCCCAAAGGTGTCCGAGTGGATGCCCTCTAGCAGGGGCCCAACCGACACCGCGAGGTCGGGAATTTCATTTTGCTCGACGTCAGAGGACATTAGCATGTCGCCTCCTGTGCCAGGCACGGTGCTGTCCCGCCTGCAACTGGCGTCGGCAATCAGATGCAGCAACTTTTCGGCGTTGCGTGAATGCCGCGCGTCGAGCAGTCCTCCCCGGACAGTGATCCCGCACGACGGCAACGAGAGGATCGCTTCCGCCTGACTGTTGGTCGCCAGGACCCGCCGCTGTCCGTCAACAATGACAGCGCCAAAGGGCAAATGCTCGAACGCAAGCGACATCAGCTTCATCCCGCCAAATTTTCGCGAAATCTGATTGGCTCGCCGAAGGTGCGGCGCGACTTGCTTGAACCATTTAATGTCCTCACCATCAAAGGACCGCTGACTTTTGCCGCGCTGGATATCAAAAAACCAGAACGAGCGGCCTTCCGTGAGCAGCTTGCTGGCAAGACCTTCATACATGTCCTGCGGGGCCATCCATTCGTTCCAGAGTCGGCTCCGACGGAGCTTGTCTCTTCCGACAAGCGCGTGGTCATTATAGATCAGACCTTCAGGTGCCGCTGCGACCGCCAGCTCCAAGGCGTTCTCATAGGGTGCATGCTCGCTGAGGTATTTTTCCAGATATTCCGCGTTCGGGCCGGTCGTGATGGCGTCGTTGGCCGTTACCGTCGGTCCCATTTTGGTGAGGCAGGCTTTAGACCCGTTGAAAGCAACCCGCATTTCTTCAACAACAGTTCGCCAGTGCTCCGGGCTGTAGGCAGCCTCATAGATTGATCCGATGACCGACGAAAGTACTTCCGAATTGAAAACCACGGTCGTGGCTCCGATAAGGTTAAAGTGACCGTTGGACAGGTTGTCATTTGATATCCGAAACGAGACCAAAAACAAGCCGTCGGTTTTCTTGTTGTGAACAGGAGCGGTGAGTATGACCGCGCAAAAAGATTCCTCCAGATCATCGTGCTCGAAATGCGTCGGACACGCCGCGCCGGCACATCTAGCGCGTGCGGCGATCCGTTATCGAAAAGGCAAGCTCCACCGGCATATGCCGGTTTTGACCGTGTTCTCGCACATGTAGTGTTTTGCGGCGTTGAAGCTGGCGGAAGACCGCTGGTGCGGGAAAACGGACCTGAGCGTGCACAATCCAACCTTGTTCATTCGGGAGCTCACCTATTTTGCAACCTCTTACCTGGCCATAATAGCTGTGCCGGGTCCCAACTTCGCGATGGTGGTTGACTCTAGCCTCCACGGATCTCGAAGAGGAGCTTTGTCGGTTGCTGCTGGCATTGCTAGTGGAGCAGGTATGCTTGCATTAATTGCGAGCTCTGGTTTTCTATCGATCGTCCGCAATGAGGTCTGGCATAGCCTTGCCCAAACCAGTTTCACCTTGACGCTGGGCGTCATCGGCGCAAGAGCGCTGCTTCGCTCCGTTCGCACAGGCGCTGCCCCACGTTCGTCCAGGCCAGGCCGTGCATCACGAAGTTTCTTGGTGGCACTTATGACAGCTATGACAAATCCGCTCACCGCAGTTTTCTTTGCAACATCGGCACTCGGACTGGGCTTGACTGATCTTCAAACGAAACCGGCGCTGGTGGCCCTGGTCGTATTTGCTATCGCCCTTAGCTGGTTTGGCTTTCTAGCTCTGATGTTTCGCCTTGGACCGATCCAGAGGCTATTTTCGCTTGTCCGCCGTCCACTAGAAGCGACATTGGGCGTCTACCTGATTTTCATTGGCATCTCGCACATAACTGTGTGACGCGTATTGGGGCGACGCACGAGTGCGCAAAGCGACCTTTGCGCATTGTGCAGTCATCGGCAAAGAGCGGTTTTTTGACGCCGGCGGTGAGGTCATATCTGCACTTCAGTCAGGGCAACGAACTGGATCCTGCCGGTACCAAATAAAAATCGGTCCTGATTTCCCGACACGGTGAGAAGAGGTCGGCTGCCGCAGCTAGGCGCCGATCGCTGCGAACCGATGTCGGTTTCTTTGGTCAAGGCTGCTGCGACAGTGCCGATCGGCTCAACCAACCGTTCGGCTGCCTGCAGTTTGTCCTCTGATGGTCCGACGATGACGACCTCGCCGCCTTTTGAGCGCGGCGGTCGCACACCGAGACCAACACCGGAGCTGCCGCTGATGACGAGAACCTTTTTCCTGATTAGCGTTGTCGTAGGTTCCTGCGTATCGTGTTGCCGCGAGGGCCTTGGGGTGAGTGGCGAATTCGCCGCTAGCCCTGATAGGCGCGCTCGAGGTCAGCGATGACGATCTTCTTCATCTTATACATCGCCTGCATCACGCGGCTCGCCTTTACCTTGTCCGGATCGGCGATCATCTTGAGCAGGATCGTCGGCGTAACCTGCCAGTAGACGCCGAATTTGTCGGTCAGCCAGCCGCAGGGTTGCTCCTTGCCGCCGTCGGCAATCAGCGCATTCCAGTAATAGTCGGTCTCTTCCTGATCGCCCGTTTCGACGAGCAACGAGAACGCCTCGTTGTATGGCACCTTGGAATTGGCATTCAGCGCGGCGATTTGCAGGCCGCTGAGTTCGAACCGCACGACCGACAATTCCGGGTCTGGCAGCTCTGTGCGCTGAAGGACTTTCGAAGTCTTAAACACCGACCGATAGAATTCCATCGCCTCTTCCGCTTGGCCATTGAACCAGAGGTGGGGGTAGATGTGCATAATCATTCTCCTTTGTCTGTTGGCTCGCGATACCGGCGGCGCGGCCACCCCTAGCGTGGGATGACGGCACCGTTCCAGTCTCGTTCAAAGCCGATGTCTTGCAGGATATGATCGGAAACGCGGGCGAGGCGCCGCATGTCCGCATGATAGCGGATAGCCGCAACGAGGCGGCTGATCCGTTTGCGCGCTGCACCGACCAAGGCGATCGTCGCGCCGACCGGCCGATACGTACGTTCCCATATCGCCAGTTCGTCAAGAATATCGGTTGACATGTGAATGAGGCTCATGGTTCCAACTCCCTGTTCGTAGTGCAGTCGAACTTGATTGCTGACGCACCTGCCTGCTGATGGAGAGAAATTTGCTTCTTTCCCGGCTGGATGACAAACGAGTAATAGTCCACGATTTGTGATCAACGCTCACAGGGAAAGCATGTCACGTAAGCTCCCACCCCTGACGACACTGCCGGCTTTCGAGGCGGCAGCACGTCATTTGAATTTCACCAAGGCGGCAGAGGAATTGTTCGTCACGCATGGCGCCATCAGCCGGGCGATCAAGAATCTGGAACAGCAGCTCGGGACTACGCTGTTCGAGCGCGGGACGCGGTCCGTCCGCCTGACTGCGGTCGGGGAGCCCTACGCCCGCGCGGTTCGCGAAGCGCTCGACCAACTGGCCGTGGCCACGAACGTTGCGACGACGCGCCGTTCCGACACGACCCTGACCGTCAGCACCTCTGGCGGCTTCGCCGGCAAATGGCTCGTGCCGCGGCTCTACCGCTTCCATCGGGCTCATAGCGAGATCGACGTTCGCGTCTCGACCACGGGCACGCTCACCACTTTTTTGGGTGATGGCATCGATGTCGCCATTCGCTATGGTGGAGGGGACTATCCAGGGCTAACAAGCGAATTCCTGGCGGGCGAAGATGTTTCGCCGGTTTGCAGTCCGCGCCTTATGGAGGGAGAACACCCGTTGCGGTCGCCTGAAGACCTCAAATACCACACCCTCATTCGCGACGACTATCCGATCGATTGGGCGGCGTGGCTCGATAGCGCCGGAGTGGTGGGCATCGGCTCAAACGGTGGCCTAGCTTTCGATTCCTACACCTTCGCAATCGAAGCTGCCGTACAGGGAGAAGGTGTCGCGCTCGGTCGAACTATGCTAATCGAAGGCGATCTTGTGGCCGGGCGCCTGATCCGGCCCTTTGAGCACGCACTCAAGGCACGGTCCAGCTTTTATCTCGTCTACCCTCCGGAAGCCATCCGGCAGCGAAAAGTCAAGGCGTTTCGCGACTGGATCTTTTCCGAGATCGGCAAGTCGCCATTGGCGGTTTCTGGCCCAAATTAGGACCACGTTGAACCCCTTCAGCGGCAAGAAGCGGCGTCGCGATCATTGCGCTTTGCCAAATTTTGGTTTGGCCGAAGAGCGAATTGACATATCGTTGGGACGGCGATTTGTGCCGCTCCGAAAGCGGTATCGTAATCAGCGGGCCGATCTGGGAACGAGCGGCCGGTCAGCAATGTGCCCTCTCAGTCGAAGATCTCGTCCGCGCTGACGCTTCTGCACGAATAAAAAGGTGCCCTTCATCGAAACCGAGTTGCGCCAGGGCCAACCAATTGCACTCTACTCTCGTGTCCTATTTCTCAGACGCCGGCTCTTTCGGCGAATGGTTCCAAGTCAACTCTTCCGGTCATCCTGCGGATCAGCTCCACCCGATGGAGACACCATGCCCGATCCCAAGATGTTATCAGCGATGACGTTTGCCGAACGTCTCGACGCCCTTAATCTCCTGGCGAAGTCGCTGCGTTTGTCATCGCGAAAGGCAAGGCACGAGGGTAACCCCCTCTGGCAACCACTTGCTGAGCTTTCGGAACAAGCTAAGAACCCACAAGCACGAGATTGCCGAGGATAGATCGCAGGCGGCACTCAAGGTCGTGCAAGAGGCGATTGAACTACTTGGCAGGGGCGCGAGCCCAGCGCATACACTAGGCACAAGGCATTAGGAACAAACAGTGGTAAGATGGGAAGAGCCTCCCCGCCCGGTCTCTGAGGTGCTATGCGCAAGTGTCCAGAGGAGAGATCAGATGTCTGCTGCCAAGTTCCCGATTATAGGCATCGGCGCATCTGCGGGTGGGGTTCCGGCTCTACAGGCCTTCTTCAAGAGCATGCCAGCCGATGCGGGCCTTTCTCTCGTTGTCGTCACGCACCTCAATCCGGATCGGGTCAGTCTTCTTCACGAAGTCGTCGCTCGGTTCACGTCGATGCCCATTGTCGTCGCCGACGATGACATGCCGGTCGAGCGAAATCATGTGTATGTCATGCCAAATGATGCCGTCCTGACAATTAAGGACGGCCGTTTGAAGATGATCCCGGTCGACCGCGCTCGCCCCGAACGCAAGCCCGTCGACGTGTTCCTTGCGTCGCTTGCTCAGGATCAGGGCGAGCATTCTGCCGCCGTCATTCTATCGGGAGGCGATGGCGACGGTACGCTTGGCGCGAAGGCGATACGCGAGGCAGGTGGGCTTACGCTTGCCCAGGCACCAGACGGCTCGGCGCCGCGCCAGCCCAGCATGCCGCAGTCGGCGATCTCCAGCGGTGTCATCGATCTTGCGATCCCCGTTGAGGAAATGGCAACGCGTTTGGTACGTTCGCAAAAAGCTTTGCAACCCTTGGGGACGTCAGCAACGTAAGCGACGATCAGGGCGGTGCGACGCTCCGAGGCGCGCATCAGGACATCTGCGCGATTTTGACGACACATTCCGGTCACGACTTTTTCGGCTATAAAACAAACACGTTCTTCAGACGCGTTCGACGGCGTATGCAGGTCACGCAATTGCAATCTCTGGCGGATTACGTCGAGTTGCTTCGAACTGAGCCATCGGAGGTAAATCACCTCTTTCGCGATCTTCTGATCAACGTGACGGACTTCTTCCGGGACGAGGACGCCTTCCGCGTGCTGCAGCAGAGGGTCATGCCCGATCTGTTCAAGGGCAAGGGAGCCGGAGACACAATTCGCATATGGGTGCCTGGCTGCGCGACTGGCGAGGAGGTGTATTCCCTGGCCATTCTCTTTCGCGAACATCTCGACATGGTAACGGCCGCGCCTAAAATCCATATTTTCGCAACCGATATCGACGAGGTAGCGCTTGCGGTAGCCAGAACCGCCCGTTACCCGGAGGCGCTCCTTGGGGGCATGTCCCATGAGCGGCTGCGCCGCTTCTTCAAGCTTGACGGCGCAAGCTATGTGATCACGAACGAGATCAGGGAATTTTGCATATTTTCGCCGCACAGCGTGATCAAGGACCCGCCGTTTTCTCGCATGGACATGGTGTCGTGCCGCAACCTCCTGATCTATTTCGGTCCAGACATCCAGCGGCAGGTCATCCCAACCTTTCACTATTCGTTGAAGCCTGGCGGGTACCTATTTCTCGGAAGCTCGGAAAGCATTGGTCAGCATACAGAACTTTTCAATGTGATCGACAAGAAGCATCGCATCTACCAGGCGCGGGAGCACTCCACCAAGATGCCGCGCATTCCGTCGCTGTTGGGACAGAACCGGTCCCTGATGTTTCCCGAAGGCGCTTCCTTCCAGTCGCGGGAGAATGGTGCTTCTCTGCGCGCCAAAGTCGAGAAGCGAGTTCTGGAGCGCTTCGCGCCGGTTCATATCGTTGTCAACGGTGAAGCGGACATAGTCTATTACTCTTCGGGCACGGCTCGCTTTTTGGAGACGCCCCAGGGCGTTCCAAGCCGTCAGTTGCTGACGCTTGCCCGGAAAGGTCTGCGCCTCGATCTTCGTGCGGCCCTTCGGGACTGCGTTGCCAGGCAGCAACCGACCAGCCGACACAACTTGGTCGTCGAAACTGAGGACGCACGGGGCTCGCTCGTCGACTTCACTATCGAGCCGATGAAAGAACGCGATGGTGCCGAGCCTCTCTATCTCATCGTTTTCCAAGAAAAAGGTTCGGCGGAGGACAAGGAACCGAGCGCGCATCGCACCAGTTCCGATGACAGCAATGGCGAATTGGAAACGGAATTGCGCGACGCCAAGGAGCGGCTTCAATCCACCATCGAAGAATATGAGACAGCCCTTGAGGAACTGAAGTCCTCTAACGAAGAGCTCGTCTCCGTCAATGAAGAGGCGCAATCAAGCAACGAGGAGCTGGAAGCCTCCAAGGAAGAAACCCAGTCGCTGAACGAGGAGCTGAACACCATCAATTCCGAACTCAACGCCAAGATCGAGGAACTGGATCGCGTTAATAGTGACTTACGCAATCTTTTCGAGAGCACGCAAATCGCCACGATCTTCTTGGACCGAGGCTTGGTAATCCGGACCTTCACCCCTGCTGCCGCATCGTTTTTCAATTTGCGGCCTTCCGATGTCGGACGACCGCTCACCGACCTCGCCAGCCAGCTCGACTATCCAAATCTGAAGAACGATATCCAGGGTGTCTTCGATAGCGGCGAGATGCTGGATCATCATCTCGCGAAGGATGCGAAAGGAAAACACTATCAGGTTCGGTTAATTCCCTACCGCACAGAGGGACATCGGATCGACGGGGTGGTTGTTACGCTGGTCGACGTTACCGACCTTGCCGAGGCAGAGCAACACCAGCAGGTCCTCATCCGTGAGCTGAACCACCGCGTAAAAAACATGTTGGCGGTCGTGGGCGCAATCGCGAAGAAAACACTGGCGAATTCCTCTTCTATCGAATCCTTCCGCACCGCGTTTCTTGGCAGGTTGGAGGCGATGGGCCGCGCTTATGGCACCTTGTCCAAAGACAAATGGAAAGACGCCTCAGTGAAGGCCATCTTCGAAGAAGAGTTGAGACCCTTTGGCGAAAGCAACTTCACCCTCACAGGCCCGGATTTGCGGCTGCGGCCACAAATTGGGCTGTCACTTGCAATGGTGGCACACGAGCTTTCGACGAACGCGTCGAAATATGGTGCCTTTTCCAAAGAGGACGGTCGCGTCGACGTGTTCTGGGAGGGCAATGGACAGACGTTCACCTTGGATTGGCGCGAGGTAGGCGGTCCCCCGTGTAAGGACCGGGGGAGCAACGGATTCGGCTTCGAGCTTATTCACGGAGAAATCGAATTTCGATTGAGGGGCAAGTTGGAAACCATCTTTCACCCTGAGGCTTGGACGTTCACATTGAATTGCCACTGGAAAGTAAGGAGTGAAGGTGACCGAAAACAATGCTGTCTTGATTGTCGAGGATGAATATTTCATCGCCGCTGATCTCGCCGATGTCCTTCGGCGAGAGGGTTACGATATCGTCGGGCCGGCCCCTTCCGTTGAGCGTGCTTTAGAACTGATGGAATCTGTCCGACCGATTGCCGCAGTCCTCGACATACAGCTCAACGAGGAACAGAGTTATCCGATCGCGGACAAACTTGCTGCTTCCAAGATACCGTTTCTTTTCTTGACCTGCTTCACCGTGGAGGACCTGCCGCCCCGGTTTTCCGACCGGCCGCTACTCTCCAAGCTTTCCGATTTCGCGGCCGTGGCTGTCGCAATTTCGAAACTTACCTGATTTGAAACCGGAGCCGCGACTAGAGTTCTATTTTTGCGCCGGTACCGTAGCGAGCATGATGTCAGGATTGAGTGGCCAGTGCGATAGGTCAGTTGTATCCCGCGTAGCGATCTGCAGGGCGCTGCTTCAAGTCCCAATATCCGTTCGGCATGTTGCCCGCCGTGACCCAGGAGCATAGGTGAAGGCGAGGCCAGGTGACGCGCCGCCACCCCACGGTCGGTCATCGCGGCCGACGCTAAGGGTAAAATACGCGAGAAGCGCGTTGGCACGTCCGCTACCGCACCTAAGAGATCTTCGGATCGAACTGCTGGACGAGAGCATCAATCACGACCTGAATTCGCGCGGTCTTATAAAGATCGGCATGGGCGACGAGCCAGACATCGAAATCAGCAGAACGATCGGGGATGATCCTTACCAATTCAGCCTCGGCATCGGCGCGGTAACAGGGTAGTTCGGCCACTCCGATACCGGCAACCGCCGCATCGACGAGCGTGACGGACGACGAAGCCCGCAATACAACCCTACCACTCGCGGCCGGTTCCCCGCAAAGCGCGGAGCAACCCGTCGGAGCAACCTTCTGCCGGTAGACGACGAGATCATGGCTCGTGAAATCACTGCCGAAAACCGGGGTGCCGCGCGACGTTAGATAGGCTCGCGAGGCGTATATACCCGTTTCCAGCGTGGCAAGACGGCGCACGATCAGGTCGGGCGCTTCTGGGCGCAACGTGCGAATGGCGATATCGGCCTCGCGCCGGGTCAGGTTGGCAATGTCCTGTGAGGTCAGGCAATCGACCTCTATACCAGGATGCTGTTTTCGTATGCTGGCGATGGCCGGAAGGACATACCGCTTTGCGAGCGAGTCGGTGGTCGCAAGCCGCACAGATCCGGTCAGTCGCTCGTCTAGCCCCAAAACACGCCGCTCCATCTGCACGATGGATCGCTCGATTACTTCCGCGGGCTCGACCAATGCCTCGCCTGCGGGCGTCAGCACATAAAGCGACGGCGTTCGCAGAAACAGCCGCGCCCCGAGTTCATCTTCTAACGCTACCAATCGTCGTCCCACCGTCGCCTGATCAACATTCAGCTGGCGTGCGGCGCTGCGAAGCGTGCCGCTGCGCACCAGAGCCAAGAAGAAGCGGGCATGATCCCAGTTCGGCATAGGCAACCTCCTCCAAAACGATCGATGCGTTTGTGCATCACAGCAAAGCATATACTCTGCTTTATCGCATCATCATCAACCTTAAAATTGAATCGGACAGGAGGTGTCCGATGATGGAATGCAACACATTGAAGAGCAATCAAGCCGATGCTTCTGGTATCGAAAACGAGGTTATTTCACTTGAGCGGCGCCGACTGGCTCTTTGGCTCGTAGCCGGCGGCATGTTCATGGCGGTGCTCGACGCCACCATTGTCAATGTCGCCTTGCCGGCGATGCGCGCCGATCTCAATGCGACGGTCAGCGGTCTCGCCTGGATTGTCGACGCTTATACACTCAGCATGGCGGCGCTGATCCTTGCCGGAGGCATCCTCGCCGATCGCGGGGGCGCAAAACGCGTCTACCTTCTCGGCCTCGCGCTATTTGCAGCCGCCTCCGCGATATGCGGCGGAGCCAGCATAGTCGCGTGGCTCGTCGCGGCGCGCTTTGCACAGGGCGCGGGAGCAGCCCTATTCCTACCCGCCTCGCTGTCCATTGTGCGGGGCGTTTTTAATGATCCGGAACAGCGGGCGAAGGCGATCGCGACTTGGGCCGGAATCGCCTCGGTCGCGGCCGCGATCGGGCCGGTCGCTGGTGGAGTGCTGGTTGGCAGCTTCGGCTGGCGGAGCGTTTTCCTCGTCAATCTGCCCACCGGCATGTTGGTGTTCGCCCTGACGGCGTGGATCGTGCCGGACCGATCCGCGCAGCGGGCGCGGCGGTTTGATTGGGCCGGACAGTTCCTCAGTATCGTCACGTTAGGTGCCCTCTGCTTCGCCGCGATCGAATATCCTACATGGGGCATCGGGTCGCCGGTAGTCTGGCTTGCCAGCATCATTGCTGCCAGCGCGGCAATCGGTTGGTCCCTGATCGAGAGCCGGGTTCCCGATCCCATGGTCCCGCTCATGTGGTTCCGCAATCCCGTCTTCGTTGCCGCTAATCTGGTGGGGTGTCTCGTCTATGTCGGCTATTTCGGAATGCTGTTTGTCCTAAGTCTCTACCTGCATGGCGCATACGGGCTGGACGCGCGCCAAACCGGGTTCGCCATGCTGCCCGTGGCGGCAAGCCTGTCGGCCGGTAATGTGATCGCCGGCAGGGTTCAGGGGAGAATGCCGAAGCACTGCCTCATGGCGGGCAGTCTCATCCTCTCCGCCCTTTCAGCTCCTCTGGCCGCAGAGATGCTTGTCGTTCACGCGTCTTGGCTTGGGATCATCGCGACGCTTGCCGTGTTCGGAATGGGCACCTCCGCTTCCGTGCCACCGATGATCGCGGTTGTGCTGGAACAGGTTCCTGAAACGGCATCCGGTGTTGCGTCCGGCCTGTTGAATGCCTTGCGTCAACTCGGCAGCCTTTTGGGCGTCGCCGCGGCGAGTGCGGCCGTAGCTCTCACTGCGAACTGGTCGAACGCCTTATGCAGTGTGACGGTCTTGGCGGTGGCTGTTTACGTGCTCGCGGCTGCGCTGGGAATCGTTTTTCTAGGTCGGCGCGGTGTGAAGCTCAAGACACGCTCCGAAGCGTAGGAATGGCGGCCGACGCGACGGGTCGGCGAACATTCATATTCCGAGAGTTCTTCGGTTGCGCCCCGCATGTCTCCCGTGGCGCGACGCTTGCCGTTTTCGCGCCATCTTATTCCTGCTGTGGGGCCGCTCGGCTTCGTCGCTCCGGAATGGGATCTACACAGGCCATGGCCGCAATTCTGCCTCGGTCTGTCCTCATTTAATCTTCGCAACGTGGCGGTGGGATTCAATCATCCGACGCTTCGGCTGATCAGGGAAAAGGAGCCGCACACATGGCCGCCGACCGCCGCGGGTTCGCATGGATGAACGCAGTGCTGACCATGCTGGTCGCATTCGCGCTTCTCCTTGTGCCAGCGGCAGGCATGCAGGCGACACCGTGCCATGAGCAGCTGGATCACACACAACGCTCCAGCCTCGTGCAGTCTCCCGTTTTGGAGAACGCCCAGATTTCATTTCAGGGCCGTTTTCATACATCCGACCATAATGGCTGCTGCGTCGCTCAGTGCACCTTCTGCGTCGTCCTGGCGGTCGTCGATAGGGAGGATGCTCCCGCTGCCATGGGTTCCTTCCTCCGTTTTGCATGGGCTGACCAGACTGGCAGCGGTCTGGCGCTTCCGCCCATGCTTGGTCCTCCTCGTCTTTCGGTCTGAAGGTGCCGCGGGCCGCACCATAGCGGCGCCCGGTCGATTCCATGGGCCTCCCTTCGGACGCCCAAGACCAATGGTCGGCATTGCCCGACCTCGACCCAAGGATCAATACAATGAACCGCCGTGATTTTCTCAACGGCCTGATGGTTGGCGCGGCAGCGCTCGTCACATCGGCCGCTCTCCGTCCCATCCGCACCTTTGCGCAGGACGCCCAAACCCCATCCGCACAGGAAGCGTCCAGTATTCTCTCCGTCGGATATAGGACCATCGATGTAAAAGGCAGGTCCGCTCGTGTCTTCGGTGTTCTCCAGCCCGACGGAACGCCAGGACTGACACTGGACGCCGGAACCGAATTCGACGTCGGGCTGGTGAACGCCATCAATGAACCGACTCTGATCCACTGGCACGGGCTGACGCCCCCTTGGGCGACCGACGGCGTGCCGGACAATCCGGCCGCATTGTTGACGCCGTCGGAAACCCGTCGTTACGCCTTTCCGGTCGGCACGGGTGGCACGCACTGGATGCATGCGCATACGCTGCAGGAGCAGAACCTGCTCGCCGCTCCACTCATCGTACGGACTGCGGACGATAAAAGGCGGGACGAGCAGGAGGTCGTCGTTCTGCTCCACGATTTTTCCTTCTTACCGGCGGAGGAGCTGCTAGCGACGCTGCAGGGAAGTGCCGCGCACGGCGCCATGCCGATGAACCACGGTTCGATGCAGGGCATGGCCGGCATGCAGCATATGATGTCCGGCAAGGACCTGTCAGACATGGGGATGTCGGGAATGGCGGCTATGGACCTCAATGACATCGACTACGACGCTTACCTCGCCAATGACCGGACGTTCGATGATCCTGAAATCGTCAGGGTCGAGAAGGGCGGTCGGATCCGCCTCCGCATCATCAACGGCGCTACCGCGACCGCCTTCACCATCGACACCGGCCGCCTCTCCGGGGAACTGATCGCTGTCGACGGCCAGGGCGTGCAGCCGGTCACCGGAACGTCCTTTCCCATTGCCATGGGCCAGCGCCTCGACATTCGCCTCAACCTTCCAAAGGAAGGTGGGGCGTTTCCAATCCTCGCGCTTCGTGAAGGCGCTACGGAACGAACGGGCGTCGTCCTTGCCACCGGTGGCGCGGCCATCCGCAAGATCGCGGTCGAAGGCGATGCGAAGGGACCGGTTCTCGGCCTCGATCTGGAACAGCGGCTGCGTCCAATCAGCCCGCTGGCGGCACGTCCGGCAGATCGCCGCTTTCAACTGTCGTTGACAGGCGATATGGCCGCCTACACCTGGGGCATTAACGGGGCGGACAGTCTCGTCGTCAAACGCGGCGAGCGAATCGAGATCGCGATCGCCAACATGTCGATGATGGCGCATCCGATGCACCTGCACGGCCACCATTTTCAGGTGATCGATATCAACGGAATACCGGTCGCGGGCGCAGTCAGGGACACCGTTCTGCTGCCGCCGATGGCGAGCGTCATCCTGGCCTTCGACGCCGACAATCCCGGCCACTGGCCGCTTCATTGCCATCACCTGTATCACATGGCGACGGGGATGATGGCTTTTGTGACCTACGACGGCCTTGGCTGACGCGATTCCGGTGACCGCGAAGCCCTCTCCCAACCGGTTCAAGCGAGATATACGTCGGTTTGGAACGTCCACATACGCCGCCTGCATAGCAGGCGGCGCTTTCTGGGCTCGATCAGGATCTGGGCAAGAACCTCAGGCGGATGTCTGGTTGAGAAAAGCCACAACCTCTTCGCTGAAGACTTGCGAGTACTCGATATTGGAGAAGTGTACCGCAGGAAAGGTTTTCAGCCTCGCGCCGGGGATCGTACTGGCGATTGCTTCGCCCATAGAAAGTGACGTCACGGTGTCAAATTCGCCGGCGATCACGAGCGTCGGGCTCTGAATGAGGGCAGCGGTGCGACGCATGTCGGCGTCCCGCACGGCGGCAAACAGGCCGGCAAGGCCCTGGCGCGGTGTATTTAGCAACATCTCCCGGAACTGGCGAACGACGGGTCCGTTCGCCGCAATCATCGCGCTCGGAAACCAATTGCCTAGGAAGGTCTCGGCTGCTTCCTTCATGTCGGGCGCGGCGAGCGTTGCGGCTATCGATTTGTCGAAGGTTTCGGCCGGCCCGAGGTAGGAAGATGTATTGCTGAGGACCAGACGCTCGATACGTTCCGGTGAATGGATGGCGAGCCATTGCCCGACCCAGCCGCCGAGGGACAGGCCGAGAAAATGCGCCCTCTTGATCCCGAGCCAACCCATCAACTCCAGCACATCGCGTCCGAGCCGCCCGTCGGAGTACGCGCCAGCCGGGACGTCCGAGCCGCCATGGCCGCGATAATCATAGCGGATGACCCGGAAATGCTCGGCAAATTTGGGAATCTGGAGATCCCACATATGCATGGTGGTCGCAATGGAGTTGGCAAGGATAAGCGCCGGACGGTCGTCCCGTCCATCGATCCTATAGGCGATCTGGACGCCGTCGCCGGTGGTGAAGAATGACAAGGCTGCCGGCTCATCGGGATTGAGCGTGGCGGACGCTGCGGAATTAATCGTCATCGATTTGGTCCTTCTTTTGATGTTGGCACCTTCCGCGCTACTGCGAAACATGGCTCGGGACGCAGCGGACGTTGCCTAGAACATCTCGACGCTAATTCTCGTCTCATTCAGAAAAAATTGAAAAGATTTGAAAAACATTGTAATAAGAATATACAATGCATCCGTTCACGCTCCAGGAAATCCAGTGTTTTGACGCGGTCGTCCGCGAAGGCGGCTTTCAAGCCGCAGCGTCCGCATTGAATAGGTCGCATACGGCCGTGTTTGCAGCCATCGCCAAGCTCGAGACTAACCTTGGCGTCACACTGCTCGATCGCAGCGGCTATCGCGTCGGCCTCACCGAGGCTGGCCGATCCTTTCATCGCAAGGCGCAGGCCCTGCTCGGTGAGATGGAAGCGCTACGAGTGCATGCCAGTCAGCTCACAATGGGAGAGGAGACACATCTGCGCGTGGTCCTCGGCGACACCTGCCCATTGCACAATGGCCTGCAATTGCTTAACGGATTTTTCGCCGGCTTTCCGAATACGCGGCTTGATCTACATTTCGAGACGATCGGGGGGCCGTCCGAGCGGCTTTTCGAAAACGAAGCCGACCTGATCCTTCATTGGATCGACAAATCCGATCCGCGCCTCGAATGGATCGATCTCGGCACGATTTCCTTCGTGCCGTTAGTTGCCCCGGGCTTCCTGCCATTCACATCCTCGCGACTAATCACTCCCGAACAAATGCGTGGGTTGACCCAATGCATTATCCGAGACACGGCGCGGAATATTGCAAAACCCAGTTTCTACGTGGTTGAGGGTGCGCCGCAATGTACAGTCGCCGATCACGCGATGAAGAAGGAGGTCGTCCTTCGCGGCATGGCGTGGGGACATTTGCCACACTTCATGGTCGAGGCAGAATTGCGTGACGGGCGCCTGTTGCCCATCACGGGACAGCATTTCCCGGGCATGGATATCGAGCTTGTGGCAGCGCGGCGCCGTGATCGCCCGCATGGGCCGGTCGCCAACCGGCTTTGGGACTACATCCAAGCGCACTCCCAATTTGCGGATAAGCCGCGTTAGGCCTAGGAGCAGCGCCAAAGGCGATACATCGCTCCAGCTCAAGTGTGATGAAACACAGTATTACATACAGTCAGGCCTTTTGGCGTCCATTGGCTTAATGGGCCATCCCTCAGGATCCCATCAAGAGCAAACCGGATCAAAACGCAATCCTATATCGAAGCGACCGACACTCTCGAAAGTGGGAACATTATTCTAATCTGTCCGTTGATCTGGATGAGAATCAAGGAGGATATGCAAATGCGAAAGATAGTTGTTGCGTGTGCAGCTGCCCTTACAATCGGGATGACCGCTGTGCCTGTATTTGCCGACGAGGTAATTATCGGTCGACCTTCAGATGAGTCAGTCTATCGTCATCATCGCCATCACCCAAGTGTAACTATTGGCGACGAAGGGATTACGGTCGGATCCGTCCGTGACCGGGATCGCTACGAGCGCTACAACGATCGCGGCCGATGCGTGACGAAAAGTGTAACTCGCACCGATGAAAATGGTGATCGTGTCACAAAGACCATGCGACGGTGTGACTAGCGACAACAGAGGATCAAGTCGGGTAGATCACAATGACGATCCGATCATGAAAGATGAGATGCGTATCAAGGCGATCCGATCTCGAAATGACTTGGGTAGTTATCAATTTGGCGCGATCTGGCTGTCGCGCTAGCAGGAGACGTTCGCTTGGATGGTTTTTTACCCGCGATCCCATCTTCACTCAGCCAGAATGGTGACGATGATCAATGACGACACGATCGAACGTCCTGCCCGACCATGTTCGACAGCGGCATCACGGAACAAGAAAACCAGTCACAGCCTGCATTCGCCGAATGGAAACAATTATAGATCATTGACATCAATGCACAACCAAATGGAGGAATGATCATGGACCATAGCAATCACATTCGACTGACCGAGGATGAACTCACACAAGCTAATTTGGAAGGCGCGTCCATCTACGGAGCTGATGACGATAAGATCGGAACAGTCGATCACGTCCATGGAGTGGGTAGTGCTAGTAGTATTGTGATCGACGTCGGCGGCTTTCTTGGCATAGGTGCAAAGCCGGTCTCGGTTCGCGTGACCGATCTCGATTTTATGCGCGACGAAATCGGCGAGATTCACGGCGTGACGTCTTGGACCAAGGATCAGCTGAAGGCGATGCCCGAACACCGAGATTAACGCGCTATGGTTTGACATACGCAAAAACGCAGATTGGCGTGTTGGCAGCGTTAGAAGGCAAGCCGACGAGAACCGGTGCCTGCCCAAGCGGCTTGCCTCCAGCGTCATTCCGATTCATCCGAAAGGAATCCCTACTCATTAACGGTCTATCTCGAATGAATTCGTGTTGGGTCAAGATGCCTAAGCGTGGTCTCGGCTGATACCCGTGTTATATTCACACGTTGCGGATCGGCAGTCGATCAGACAGCCGCTAGGGCGGCCTTTATGGTGCGACGTTGCTTTGCTCAACTGTATCCGGAGTGAGGTCAGGCATGACCCCGCACGTTCTAACCGAAAAGACTATATTAAAAATTTCAGTCAGCTACCCCTCCATTCGTCTCCCATCCACACCACCACCGGATAGTTTGGCTATCCGAGGCTTCCGACATCATATCGCCGATGACCGTGCCTTGCGCGATGTCGCCCTGGGATCGGCCGAGAGCCAAGATCCTGGGACGCGTTTTCTGCGGAATGAATGTCTATTTACAGGGTTGCTGATCTGCTTCATTCAAGAGCACGTCACGTCTCGCCACATAAGTATCTCTGCAATCGTGCGATGCCGTCGGCGGCCTATGACGCGGCAAATGCAACTAAGATATCTATCAGCCATTCACCGTGGCGTTTTACACCCGCGACCAAACTATCCTTGCGCCGTCATCGAGGATGAAGAGGTGATCTGCAACTGCAGATTAACGTCTGAGTGGATGCGCAAGTAATAACAGAATGTGTTGGTTGGACTTATTTCTTAAAGCTTGCTGCGTTGTCGCCAGAGTAGTCACGATTTTAATATGTTGTGTTTAGAAGCTTATGCCGCATATCGGTTTTAAGCTCTAAGGATTCTATCATGAAGAAAATTATCGCATTTGCCTTGCTTGCATTAACGTCTCCCATCGCGGCGCACGCTGCGACCTTGACATTTCCTGGTGACAAGCCGGTTGCAAGTATCACCATCCCGGATAGCTGGAAGCCGGAGGAAACCGAGGGCGGCGGCGTCCAGGGTACCTCGGACGATTCTGCGGTCTATCTTTCAGCCGAAGTCGCCAGCGACAAATCCATCGACAAAGTTGTCAGCAGTGCGATCGACTTTCTGGCAAAAAACAAAATAACGATCGACACTTCGACTCAAAAGGAGACGCCCACCACCGACGTCAATGGTTTGCAGATGGCCACTTTGGAGTGGGATGGTAAAGACGAAGATGGTCCCGTTAGCATAGGCTTGCTAATCGTACAGGTGAATGCTGACAACGCTCTCGTCGTGACGTACTGGGGAGACAAAGGCGAAGAAGACAAGCACGATGCTGAAGTCAAGGCAATCGTCACCTCGATCAAGCCGGTCGAGTGACTTAGTCTGTAGCAGTGGTTGCCTTATCATCGCTGGCTGTGGGTTGTTGAGTTCCGCCCCGTTTTGGCCTTCATTCCGCCCGGCGATCACTCAGCCGGGTGGAGACAGACCTGCGAAATGGTTCGCTATTTTGAACCAACTGCGGGTCATAGTGGCGGGGATTGAGGTCAAGCTGGTACAGCGCCCAGCGATATTTACGCTGGGCCACCTTGGGACTGGAAGGCGAGCAGCGGCTCTTGTCCCCACCAGCCCTGATACCGCCATCGTTTACGGCAAATGACGGGCGGCCGATGTCCGGCGCGATTCGAAATGTACACGAGGAAAATCGATGCTGAAATTCACCTTTGCCGCCGCAGCGGGTCTGCTATCCCTGACCCAGCTCGCCAGTGCTTCGAGCGACGCCGCTTGGAACGCGCTCTTCGCAAAGGCCAACGGTACCTGCATCGGTCAGTCACGGATGGTTTCTCCGGAAGCGAGCGCCCCTGTTGTTTTCGACGACGCCACGGGCAAGATTGCGATCCTTCTTCGTGAGAAGAGCGGCAAGTCGAAGAAGATGGTCAATCTGATTTGCCTATACGACAAGAAGTCTGGCAAGGCGTCCATCGCCGAATACCAGTGGCTGGGTCAGTAAGCCCTGTTAGGTAGCACCTCAATCGCAGGCGAGAAAGCTCGCCTGCGTAGATGTTGTCAGATTGGCTCTCCGGTTAAAGCGTGTCGAGGACGCCACCGTCGACGCGAACGGATGCGCCGGTGGTTGCAGACGCCTGTGGCGACGCCAGATAGGTAACAAGGTTGGCAATTTCCTCTACGCTCGCCGCGCGTTGAATTATCGAGCTGCCGCGATGCTGCTTGACGAAGGCGGTAGCAAGTTCCTCGAAGGGTTTACCGGTCTTCGCGCGCTCTTCTGCCAGCATCGCTTCGACGCCTTCGGTGAGCGTTGGACCGGGCAGTACTGAGTTCACGGTGACGCCAGTGCCCGCCATCCGTTTCGCAAGACCGCGGGCGACTGCGATATCAGCCGTCTTGCTGACGCCGTAGTGGATCATCTCGACCGGAATGTTGAAGCCGGATTCTGATGCGATGAAGATAACACGGCCCCAGTTCTGCTTCTCCATCCCAGGGAGGTACGCCCGTGCCAGCCTGATGGCAGACATGACGTTCACTTGCCAGTGGCGGTCCCAGACTTCGTCTTCAGCGTCAAAGAAATCGATCGGCTGGAAGATGCCGGCGTTGTTGATAAGGATGTCCACATGGGGGACCTCGCCCACCAGCGCGTTGCAACCCTCCTTGGTAGAGAGATCGGCTGCGGCGGCCATCACGCTCCCCCTTCCTCCTTCGCCTTTCAAGCGTTCGGCAGCCTTCGTGGTCTTGTCTTCTGAGCGGCCGTTTACCACGACGTCCGCACCAGCTCGCGCCAGCTGACTGGCAATCGCGTAGCCAATGCCTTCTGTGGATCCGGTGATCACAGCCGTCTTTCCTGTGAGATCGATCTGCATGGTGGCTCCTTCGGGTTGAGACATGGGAATGTATCAGCGCTGTAAAGGATGGCAATTACCTGCGCGGTTCGGTCGCCGCCGCCCAGCCCGATCTACCGCGAGACGACCACGAAACCATCGGAGGTTCACTACCGCAATCGCAAATCCTCTTGCCCGGGAACTCTTCGGTCATTCAGTTGTTCTAACGACAGCGAACGGAGGAGATTCCGATGAAACGCGTCGCTATCGTTGCTCTGGCGGTCTTAGCCGCCGCCCCTGCCTTTTCGCAATCAGCCGCCGAGAAAACGGGGGTTAACTCCCTGGTCGGCGTCGCACCGAAAACTCGCGATTTCATCAAGGAGGCAGCGACGAGCGATAGGTTTGAAATCGTCGCCGGTCAGCTTGCGCTCAAGCGAGGTGACGACGCCACGAAGACCTTTGCGCAGCAGATGGTGACCGATCATCAGAAGACCACCGGTGAGCTCAAAGAATTGGTTTCTTCAGGGAAGGTAAAAGCACCGCTTCCCAATGCCATGACATCAAGCCAGCAGGCTATGCTGAAGACGCTCGGCGGTCTGCAGGGGGTGCTATTCAACAAGCAATATCATGCTGATCAAGTAAAAGTTCACAAGGGGGCTGTCGATCTCTTCAAGCGCTACGCAGCAGGTGGTGACAATGCTGATTTGAAGGCATGGGCGGCGAGCACGCGGCCTGCCATTGAACACCATTTTCAGATGGCCAAGGACCTGAACAAATAGCGAGGAAAGTACCGTGCCTGCTCGCATGGAGATTGGCGGCTTAAATGTCACTTCGCCTATAAGATGCATTGAGATTGAACCAACTTCGAAAGGAAGACGAAGATGAGACACGTGTTCAGCGCTGGGATTGTGGTCGCACTGCTGACGGCATGTTCGCCGACGGAGCAAGGTGCTGGGATTGGAGCTGCTACGGGAGCCGTGGTCGGGGGCGTCGCCACGGGGAACGTTCGAGGAGCGGCGGTGGGCGCTGCGATTGGTGGCGTGTCCGGTGCACTCATCGGCAATGTCGCGGGACAGCCGGGCCAATGCTATTACCGTGATCGCTATGGCCGCCGTTACGTAGACCGCTGCTGATCGCTCATACGAGCCGGCAAATCGAAACGGACGCCAAACAAGGTTGAGGTGGAGTGCCGATCGTGCCGTGCGATGGGTCGTGCCTCGCCTTTGCTTCGGTTAATTTCGCCATCACAAACATGGTCGGCATCCTAACATCGATCGAAGCCGATGGTCGGAAAGCAGGGTCAGTACTATCCCCACACGGGAGACGGGCGCTGGGCACGCCTCCCTCACGAATTGGGAGGGCCGTGCGACAAGGCGATGCTGCAGAGGCGTCGCCGAGTGCTCCCAGCAAGAAGGCCTAGTTTTTCACGACGAACCCTTCGAACAGAAACTACTTTGCGGGTGGCGCAAGGGTACAATGGCGGAATGAGGGTCGGCGAACAGGCGCAGGAAGGTTGAGACGTGCATCAGGCTCTCCTATCAAATTACGCCTCTTGGCGGTTAACCGGGCAATCGCGCCTCTTAGAAGTCCGGCTTACGCTGGAAGGCGTTGTTTCAAGTGGCATTCTATCCTCGAAACTCACCGTCATTCATATCGCGCTCGTCGTAATGGACGTCCCAGTCCTTTGCGTCTTTGTCCTTGCCCGGCGGCTTCTTGCTGACCGTCGCGTCGGTGGAATGCGTGATGACACGCGGCTTGGCGCTGCTGACGCCGTCGTTGGATCCGCCAGCGTGGTTGCTTTCGGACTGGCCTCTGGCGTCCCTTTCGATTTGCGTATTGGACGGGCTTTCATTTTTTGCCACGTTTGGGCTCCTGGACGGTTGGGCTTGCAGTCTCGATTGTTCCCTGGGAAGGCTGCGTCTTGCCCATCGCACGGTCCAGTCCCTTTCCAGTCCCTCGAGCTACACGGGAGCGACGGCGCCCGGTGGTGGGATTATCCGCAGAGCGAGAGTCATCTGTCTCGACTGGACTCGTTTCGAGATCACCACGGCCGAGCGCGCCCCATGACGGATCCCATTCGACGCCCTCGACGAGCTCTACGAAAATCGGCTTGCCGCTATCTCCATTGTGGGATTCGGCAAGTTTAAAAGCGGCTTCGGGCTCCATCTCCTCGCCAGGAAATATCGTATCGTCTTCGCCCGTCTCGGCAATCTTGCGAACGTATCCGCGAATCTGATCGCCGGAATGATAAAATTTGATCACAAGCGATCCCGCGGCCGCTGCACCAGGATCATATGGCACGTACCGAGCGTCTTGATCCGCTACCCCGGTCTCGCCGTCATCGGCCTGATACCAATGCGCAAGATCCCGACCTTCGGGGCGCCCCTCGCTTTCCCAAAGTTGATAGGCGCGCAGCTTTCTTGCTTCTTCATCGGTCATGATTTTCCTCCTGTCATGCCCGCAGCCTACTTGTTGAGGCCCTTCGCCATCTGCAAGTGGTGTTCCAGAGCCGGACGCGTACTGGCGGCCCACGCCTTCAAATCGGCATTGTCACCACCTTCGGCATAGCGCTTGAAGAGATCGACCGCATCCTCATGAACGGATTGCTGATCGGCATGATATCGCTTGTTGAAGTCTGCGCCCTGAAGCCCGTTCAACTTATCGAGCATGCTTTGTTGACTGGATGTCATGGCTGTCGGAAGCGATGCCTTCACCTTGCCGCTTGCAACCAGTCCCTTGAGTTCGTCGGTGGTCTTCTGATGATCGGTCACCATCTGCTGGGCGAATGCTTTTGTTGCAGCGTCACCGCGTTCCAAGGCAAGCTTGCTGGAGGCAATCTCGAACATATCACTGGTCGCCGCTTCCTGAACGAAGTCATCGGTCTTTGGCGCAACGCCGATCAGGGAATTGACGCCGGTCTTCTCGGCCGCAGACTGCGCGAAAGCCGGACCGGCGAGCACGAGGGCGAGTGATACGATAGCGAAGTGTTTCATGAGAACCTCCTGGATTGTCTTCCGCCTAAACGGTTAGTCGACCCCGAGTGTTCCACGGAAAATCCAGCGGCTCTCTTATTTCCGCAATATCTAGATGGCATATTTGAACGTGCAGGTGTCTTGCACACCTGCTCTTCTTGTTGGCTTCTCCCAGTCGCTTTGCTACTCAAGATCCTTAGGGCAAGGCAAGGCTTGTCAAGCCGCAGGCCGCATCTAGATTGACATTTACCTTATGCGCATTGTCGGGACCTGAGGCTTGCCCGCCCAGAGACCCATGAGCTTTGGAATTGACTGGATATGCTGCATATCTACGATGTGGATCGCTTCACTAAATGCGTACCTCAAACCCTGACGGACTAGAACTCGCGGGTTCCTTTGATCTCGATGCGCACCGTTTATTTGCTACCTGTTCAATAAGCGCCGCCAGGCGGGCGCCGATCTCGCGTATTTCGCGGTTTCGATGCTGAAGCTCCCGCAGGTAAAGGTGTTGCTGGGACGTTAGCGGCATATGCACGCGAATTAGAAGGAAATCGGCAAAAACTTAACACATTGGACGAGATGCACGATCTTTTCGAAAGGGCGGTGAGTAGAGGTGTCGGGCTAGTAGCGTTCGGTGATTGAGCTGAAGTGATTCTGAAATCCGAAATCGCTTTCTCGGCGAAACATCGACTTATGCTTGGCGACAGCGTTTGCGAGTTCCCGATCCGAAATTGAGTTGTCCATTAATCCAATGTCCTCGAGGCGCACCATGTCGCTGCCGCGGCGCGCGCGATCGCAATCGAGTGACAACGATTATCCACACCGGACATTGCGGCCGGCGCGAAGCGTCCTATTCTGCGATGTGCAAAAATCCGGAAAACAAGTGCGGCGTTAGTCGAGAGTTTTGCGGCTGACCCATGGCTGGGTTAGATTGGCCTGGATGGGACCCATTGGATACTATGCTGGAGATGAAGCATGTTCACGCACATCATGATCGGAAGTAACGACTTGGAGCGAGCCAGGAGCTTCTACGACGCCACGTTCGTTGCATTGGGAGGCAATCCGGGCGAGATGGATGCGAGAGGAAGGCTGATCTATGTCCACGAGGGCGGTCGGCTGATGATCACGACACCGATCGACGGCAAGCCCGCAACCGCGGCGAACGGCGGGACTATCGGTATAGCCGCCGCGAGCCAAGATCACGTTCTCGCCTGGCATGCCGCCGGTATCGCGCATGGCGGCACAGCGATCGAGAGCCTGCCTGCGGAGCGACCAAACGGGGCGTTCGTCGCGTATCTTCGCGATCCTGATCGAAATAAATTGACCGCGCGGACTAAGCCGACGAAATGACTTAGGTCTCAGGCAGCGCGTTGTAGACAGCGTGATTGATGCTAAAGAGGCGAACAGCCGTGGGAATGTCGGCTTCTGGCGAACCTTCGTCGTTGCGGCAGGCGGCAAGCCGATCCCGAGAGCGGCTGTCTGGCGCAATTTGAACGCGGCAGCTCTTTGCGCCAGAGGCAGATGCGAGATGATCGCCGACCGTGTTGGTCGGAACGGCGGTCATCTTGGGAACGCGGCGCTTCAGACTTACATCTCCTTTTCCCACCAGCCGCGGGTATTCACATCAGCGGCCTCAGCAAGCATTTCCAGCTCTGCGATGTCGTCACCGGCAAGAGTGATGCTGCCGGACCGGACCAAACCATCGACGTGATGAGGCTTGGTGACACCGATGATCGGTATTGTGCCCTTGGCGATGGCCCACGCCGTCGCGACATCGGGAGCTGCCGCACCTTGGCTGTGGCCGACTGAGGCGAGCTTGTCCGTCAGCGCCTTTAGCTGAGGCAGCATGGCATTATAAGTCTCTGCCCGGCTGCTTCCTTGCGGCAGCGGGGTCTCCGAGCTGTACTTGCCGGTCAGGGCACCCTGTTCAAGCACCATATAGGCGAAGAATGGGATGCAGTGGCTGCGGGAGTAGTCCAGGATGCCAGCTTGCTCAGAGCTTCGATAGAGGAGACTGTAGTGGTTCTGGATAGCCTCGACCCGGAACCCGGCTTCTCCGAGGATCTGGTTGGCGAGCTCGATTTCGCCCAGATTGTGATTCGAGACGCCGACATGTTTGACCTTCCCACTCTTCAGCAACGGGATCAAGTGCGGCGTCCACCGCGCCACGTCGGCTGGATTGTGAATCCAGTAGAGGTCGATGTAGTCGGTGCCGAGGCGGGCCAAGCTCTGCTCCAGCATGTCCGACACTGGATTATCGCTGGTCCCCGCGGCCTGCGGGGTGAATTTAGTGGAGAGCTGATATTCATTGCGCGCGAAGCGCTTCAGTACCTGCCCGAGTACGGTCTCTGAACGGCCCATACCATATACCACAGCGGTATCCCACAAAGTGAAGTTGGCTGCATGCGCCTTGTCGGCGACCTCCTCCAGGCCAGCCTTGCTCAGAGGGCTGCCGAAGTAGCCGTCGCCGGTCTCGCCGCTGTCGCCCCAGGCCCAGGTTCCCAGTGCGACCGTGGGAATCTTCAGATTATTAGTTGTCATGTTTGCTCCATATTTGTTGCGCGGCTGGTTTGCTGTGACCTAGTCGCCGCTGACACTATGACGCGCGCCGCCGCCGAGCGGTTAGCCTGATGCGCGAGGATTGCTGCCTAATCCTCCAGAAACTCCACGGGTTCACCTTGCCGCCCTCCTGCTCGCATGTGATGGTCCGGTTCATGGAAAAACTGAACGAAATCGCGGCCGTCATTGCCCGACACGTCTCGAAGGATGGCTTCCAGGCCACCCCTTTCGAGCGTGTAACGCTTGTTCGATCCTCCACGGTGACGATGCCGATGCCGAATGTTTACCGGCCGCAACTGTGCCTCGTCGCACAGGGGCGCAAGGAGGTCACGCTGGGCGACCGCGTCTTCAGATACGCACCAGGGCGGTATGGGGTCGTGACCTACGATCTGCCGGCGATAGGCCATGTGGTCGAGGCGACGCCCGATAAGCCCTATCTCTGCCTGTATCTCGATTTCGATCCGGTCATGCTAGGGGAATTGGCGTTGCGCGTGTCGCCGCCGCAGGGTGCGCCGTCTCCGCCGATAGGCAAGACGGTGTCCGACGCCGGCGCCGGTCTGCTCGACGCGTCCCTACGCCTGTTGCGCCTGCTCGACGATCCGGCGGCGCTGCCCGTGCTCGGGCCGCTTGCCGAACAAGAAATCCTTTATCATCTGCTCGCCGGTCCGGACTGCGCCAGGATGCGCCACATCACCTCCGGCCAGGGTCGGGTGGCTCAGGTCGGCCGTGCCATCGCCTGGATCGGGAAGAACTTCCGGGAACGGTTCCGCATCGAGCGGCTTGCTGCGGAAGTAGGCATGAGTGCGTCGAGCCTGCACGAGCATTTTCGCGCCGTGACGGCGATGACGCCGCTGCAATTCCAGAAGCAACTGAGGTTGCAGGACGCGCGCAGCCTGATGCTGGTCCAGGGCATCGACGTCAGGACTGCCGCTTTCCGCGTGGGTTACGAAAGCCCGACGCAGTTCAGTCGCGAATATCGCCGCCACTTTGGGGAATCGCCGGCGCGCGACATAGCCCGCTTGCGCGCTTCGCCGAGCTTGGCGGTGGTCGCTTGAGTTCAGCTTACAGAAGCCGGCGCATTAATGTTTAGGTCCAATATTCAGAGGGCCAACGAGAACGCATTCGAAAGGGTGCGCTTGCGCTATCCCTCTCACGCGGCCGGCAGCACGCTGATCGGGAAACCATCGCTTTCGTCGTCGTTCTCGAAGGCCATTTGGTCGGCGAGCTGGCGGAGGTGGGTGAAGTCGGCCGGGCCGTCGAAGGAGATGCCGCCGAGGCGGATGGCGAAGGAAAGCGGCGCGCCGTCGGCGCTGAAGGTAGCCGCGGAGACGCCCGCGCGGATGCGGGTGCCGATGTCGTGAGCGTTTTCGATCGTGGCGCCAGGAAGGAAGATACCGAGTTCGTTGGTCGCGAGCCGTGCCACGAGATCGCCACGACGAACCGAGGACTGGATGATCGAGGCAAGCGATTGCATCACCGTGTCGGCCCATTGCAGCCCGTAGCGGCGGCCGATGTCGTCGAGCGTATCGACGATGACGGCGATGACGATGCCGCCGGCATCGGCGGCGGAATGCTTGCGCCGGTCGACAAAGTGCTCGACGGCCGCGGCAAAGGCCGTACCGTTCAGCGTCTTCGTCACGCTGTCGTAGCGCGCCGCCTGGGTGGCGTTTTCCTGCATGTTGCGGACGACGCCGTTTTTGAGCTGCAAGGCGAAAAGCAGCGGAAAGGTTACAAATGCGGAAATAAGTGCTGCACCGACAAATCCGACCAAAAATGGTCGATCCGGCATCAATAAATTTAACACAAGTACAAGACCGACGGAACCGACCACGGCGCACAGCGCGCCGAGCGTGGCCCTCCACAGGACTTTGACAATGGTGGCGGAGGGATGTCGCCGTTGTAGAATCATATCGGAGTTATCCCCATTCTGTAATTCAGTATAGGCTAAACAGAGGCCTGACAAAACCGGCTTAAGAAATTCTGTAAAATTTATTGCTTTGCACCGTTGTTTCCACGAACGAACTGCCTTCGGATGATTACCCGGAACCATTGTTCGCGCTTGGTGCCTGGTTTGCGACAGAACCCCAGCGCTTGATCTTGATCCATGGTCCTGGGTCTTTTCATCTTCAGCGTGTAAATGCGCATGGGGTCACACTTGAGGCATGGCTTGGCTTAGAATCCACCCGGAGAATATTGGTCAGTGTTCCACATCTTGACCCGTCACTCCGCGCGTTTTTCGGAATTATTGCGTCAACTGCAATTATGAACTGCCAAACGCGACCGTTCTCATTGGCGGCTACCTGTCGCACTTTCGGCATGCGGATCGGGAATGGACCCGGCCAGAAGAGTTAGGGAGCGCACCATGAAACTTTATCATCACCCTTTGTCGGGTCACTCGCATCGGGCACGTTTGTTCGTCTCGCTGCTTGGCCTGCCCCACGAGCTGGTCGAGGTCGACCTGAAGTCCGGCGCGCATAAGACGCCCGAATTTCTCAAGCTGAACCCATTCGGTCAGGTGCCGGTGTTGGAGGATGGCGACGTTGTGATCGTCGATTCCAATGCCATCCTTGTCTATCTCGCAAAGAAAGCGGCTCGGACGGATTGGCTACCCGAAGACGCGAAGGGCTCTGCCGCTGTCCAGCGTTGGCTGTCGGTTGCCGCCGGTGAAGTGGCCTATGGTCCGGCAGCGGCGCGGTTAATCACCGTCTTCGGCGCCAAATATAATCCAGAAGAGGTTATCGGCCGCGCCCATGCGCTGCTGCGCAAACTCGAAAGCCAGCTTACTGTGCACAACTGGCTCGTCGGCGACGCGCCGACGATCGCGGACGTTGCGATCTACAGCTATGTGGCCCGTGCGCCGGAAGGCAATGTCGACCTTTCCACCTACCCTGCCGTCGACGCGTTCCTTCGTCGTATCGAGGCGCTGGCGGGCTTCGTCCCCTTCGCTCACACGCCGGTCGGCCTTGCGGCTTGAGGCCGGGATAAGGGCGCGCGGCATGCGTGCGCCCGATCTTCATTTTCGGGAGACAGGACATGAACGAGCCCTTGAAGACCCTGCCGGTCTGGCACGAAGGCGAGACCTATATTCAGCAGAAGGTCGGCGTCGCCGAACGCATGGCGACCGTCGGCCAGCGTGTCATCCGCGATTTCATGCCAGACCAGCATCGCGACTTCTACGCCCAGCTGCCGTTCATCGTGCTAGGCAGCGTCGACAGCCGTGGTGACGCGTGGGCAACCTTCCTTGAAGGGCGCCCCGGTTTCATGTCCTCTCCATCGTCAACCGCCTTGAATATCGCGGTCACAAGAGATCCAACCGACCCCGCAAGCGAGGGTTTAGCCGAAGGCCGGCCAATCGGCCTGCTTGGCATGGAGATGCACACAAGGCGGCGCAACCGAATGAACGGCTTCGTCTCCGATTCACCCGACGGCTTCCGTGTGGATGTCGACCAGAGCTTTGGAAACTGCCCTCGTTACATTCAGCTGCGGGATTTCGAATTCGTTCGAGATCCGGGCGGAGATTTTTCCGGCACCGTCGAAGACCTGCCCGACCTCGATGGTGCCGCACGCGCCATGATCACGGATGCGGATGCGTTTTTCGTCGCCTCCTATGCCGATCGCGAGGATCGACGCCAGGTCGACGTGTCGCATCGCGGCGGCAAGGCCGGTTTCGTTCGCATTGCGGGCGACGGGACACTGACAATCCCGGACTTCGACGGAAACCTCTTTTTCGCAACGCTCGGCAACATCCTGTTGAACGGCAAGGCCGGGCTTGTCTTCGTCGATTATTCCAGCGGCGACATGCTCCAGATGGCCGGTGACGCCGAGCTTATTCTCGATTCACCGGAGATTGCGGCCTTTCAGGGCGCCGAACGACTGTGGACGTTCAAGGCACGCCGGATCATCCGCCGGCGGAACGCGTTGGCACTGCGCTGGTCCTTCCGGGAGGACGGCTGGTCCGCCAATTCGTTGATGACCGGCGATTGGGCGCAGGCGGCCAATCGGCTGCGCGCCGCGGAACTCGCCACCCGATGGCGCGCCCTGACCGTGACCAGGATTGTGGAAGAAAGCGCCTCCATCCGTTCGTTTCACCTTCAGCCAAGCGATGGGGCGGGTTTGCTGCCGCATGTTGCCGGCCAGCATCTGCCGATCCGCATCAGCGTTCCAGGCATCGACAAGCCTATCATCCGAACCTATACGCTGTCGGTGGCACCCTCGGACGGCGTTTACCGCATCAGTGTCAAGCGCGACGGCGCGGTATCACAGCACCTCCACGATCATATCCGCGTCGGCGACACGATCGAGGCACGCTCGCCGGCCGGCAGTTTTATCATCGACGCCCGCGCTACCCGTCCGGCAGTATTGCTTGCCGGCGGGGTCGGGATAACGCCCCTGCTTGCCATGTTGCGCCACGTTGTCTACGAGGGCCTGCGCAAGCAGCGCATTCGCCCGATCATTCTTTTTCACGCGGCGCGTTCCAGACAGGAGCGCCCGTTCGACCGGGAAATCTCCGAGCTCATCAGCGCCGCGCGAGGCGCGGTGAGGCTGATCCGGGTCTTGAGCGATGCCAATGGCGCTGAAGAAAGCGTTGACTATGACGCCATCGGGCGCATCGACATGCCGCTCCTGTCCCGCCACCTGCCGTTCAACGATTATGATTTCTACCTGTGCGGGCCGCCACAGTTCACCCAATCACTCTACGATGGCTTGCGCGGCTATAATATTGCCGATGGCCGCATTCATGCGGAGGCTTTCGGCCCGTCATCGCTGAAGCGAACGTTCGACGCCGGGGCGAGCCCATCCACCCGTCGACCGCCATCTACAAAGCCGGTGCCGGTCGCCTTCATGGGATCGCTGAAGGAAGCCCGGTGGACACCTGAGGCCGGTACGCTGCTTGAGTTGGCGGAAGCGCGCGGCCTCAGCCCCGAATTCAGTTGCCGGGAAGGCAGTTGCGGCACATGCCGCACCAAGCTCACCAAGGGTACGGTGACCTACATCAAAGAGCCGACGGCGGCGATTGGCGAAGGCGAAGTGCTGCTGTGCTGCTCGGTGCCCGCCGAGCAGGAGAGCGATGAGGAAAACCAGATCCAGCTCGAACTCTGACGCTTCCCATTGATGCTGGAAGGCATCCAGAGCCAGATCGGCTCCGTGCCGATCATCTTCCGCCTGGTGTCGGCCACGCCGCCCTATCCATTTCCAATCTATAAGGAACCGAACCATGTCTCGTCCGCCACTTCCCCCTTTCAATGAACAGAGCGCCATCGAAAAGGTCCGTCTTGCCGAAGATGGCTGGAACAGCCGCGATGCCGCCAACGTGGCGCTCGCCTATACACTCGACACACGCTGGCGCAACCGCGTCGAATTCGCGACCAATCGTGCCGAGGCTGAAGCTTTCCTGAGGCGCAAATGGAACCGCGAGCTCGATTATCGGCTGATCAAGGAGATTTGGGCTTTCCAGGGCAACCGCATAGCCGTTCGCTACGCCTACGAATATCACGACGGCAGCGGTCAGTGGTTTCGTGCCTATGGCAACGAGAACTGGGAATTCGCGGAGGACGGGCTGATGCGGGCGCGGCATGCCAGCATCAACGAACACCCGATCACGGAGGCGGAGCGCAGGTTCCGCTGGCCGCTCGGCCGCCGGCCTGACGATCACCAGTGTTTGAGCGACTTCGGCTTCTAAAGCCAGGTCCGCATCTGGGAGGTCGCCACCATGGCAGGTTTCAAGCTCGATGCTCGGGCGCGGCTGTCGATCGAGCTCGCGCTTACTGCCGGACGCGGGGATCCAATTTTTGCCCGACAGCAGGAAATGGACGCAAAGGCGCTCGGCATGACGGGGGCCGAAGTCGATATGGCCCGCAAGGGCTCGAGCTTCGATTTCCAGCTTTCCAAGGCAATAGCCGTGGCTCTCAAGCCAGACGCCGAGCACCGCGAGCGCGCCTTGAAAGCCGGTATCGGCACGCGAGCCTGTGCCGACATCGAAAGACTGGCAGCGTCCTACATCAGCCGATCTCTGTTGTGATCCGTATAGGCCATCGTCAATCTTTCATGACATCGCCAGCCATGTCATTGGTATAAATCTCGAAACGGTCTTGCTCGATCTCTTTCGGGATTGATAGATTTCTGGGCGACGGTCACGTTGAGCAACACGAGCAATCTTTGAGGGGCGAATGGATCGATGGCAGGCAATGCGGATTTTCGCGAGGGTTGCGGAGACCGGAAGTTTTGCGGATACCGCGCGGCACATGCATATGAGTGCACCGGCTGTCACCCGCGCCGTCGCAGCGCTTGAAGATCTGATTGGCGCCCGCCTTTTCGTTCGCACGACGCGCTCCGTCAAGATGACGGAGGCAGGCACACGGTATTTCGAGGATTGCCGCCGAATATTGGCGGATATCGCCGAAGCGGAGGCCGCTGCGGGAGGCTCCTATGCCACTCCGACTGGTACGCTGGCCATCACGGCTTCAGCATTGTTCGGGCAGATGTACGTGCTGCCTATCGTGACCGAATTCCTGAACACCTTCCCGACCATGCATGCAAGGACGCTGTTTATCGATCGCCCGGTCAACATCGTCGAAGAAGGCGTCGACGTGGCCGTTCGTATCGGCCACCTACGGGATTCCGGTTTCTCCGCCATAAAGGTCGGGACCGTTCGACATGTCATCTGCGGGTCCCCGAGCTATTTCGAGAACCATGGCGTTCCGACCACACCGGCCGACCTCAAGAACCATCGCATTGCCGCGTCCACAAGCGCCTGGGCATCGCCCGAATGGCGTTTTGCAAACGAACAGCGGGTGACGATCGACCCCCTTCTACAATGCAACACCAACGACGCCGTGATCACGGCCGCCCGGGTAGGCTGGGGACTGACCCGAGTCCTGCATTACCAAATCGGTCCAGCCCTGCTTGCGGGGGAGCTGCAGATCGTCCTCAGCGACTATGAAGAGCCGCCGATGCCCATTCACATCCTTCACCCGGAAGGGCGACACGCGCCCGCCAAGGTTCGGGCTTTCGTGGACATGGCAGCGGCGCGCCTTCGGGAAAACCGGCTGTTGAACTAGAGCCGGATGATTTTAGGTCTGTTCGACCTAAAATCTGAATCCGCTCTAGAATCAAAGAAGTAGAGCGTGATGTCGTCCAAAAAACGCCTACACTTTTACGCATCACGCTCTAAACTACCGCTGCATCCTTTCGCTGGGCTCGTGAGAGATCCCGCCGTTTGGGACGCCGATCTCCAATGACAGCTGCTCAAGCCACCAGGTCGTGATGCTCTCTAATTATTTCGTACGCCGTAATTATCACTTCCACATTGCGCAGATTATCGTTTTCCTGTGAAAGGACATATTCGTCTCCAAGGCAGCCGCGGTCGGTGCCTCAAACCCAATGGCGGGTTGAAGGCCGATACTCTTACCGCCGAGGCGCAAAACGGATCTGCGTTCGGTAATCCGCCGCACGCGTGCGCAACGGGGTGCCGCCGAGGTACGCCGCTACGTCCGAGCTTTGCACCGAGGTATCGCAAATCTGGCGGAAGGCAAAGGTCCTTCAGGATATGAACGCGATGCGAACATCACTGCGTCTTTTATCCGCTTCGCGAGGACACCCAGCATGATCGCGGCGAATTCTATAAACAAATTGATCTCATGCAGCGCTTGGCTGGTCGACTAAACAAATGATCTTTGATGGTGGCGACCGGACGTTGACCGGTCGCCATGGTTGGCTTCTTACATCTTGCCGATGCTCTTCATGGCTTTGTCCATGTGCATCTTGCAATCGTCCATTTTTTTAGCTTTCATCGCATCCTTGGCCATCATCATTTCCTTAGATGCCATCGCCTTCTTTTCCTTCATCATTGGCCCGGTCATAGCATCCACGTCGCTCTGCGCCTTCTTCATGGAAGCGTCATCGCACTTCATCACCATCGCGTTCGCCGCATAGACCGGCAATGTGAAGGCTGTCATCAGTAAAGCAGTCGCCATCGCAAGCTTGAGCATATTCTCCTCCTCTTGATGGGCCTAATTGCCCGTAGTCAGACGTTTCCGAGCGGTTAGATCCCCGCGTACCACTCATAGCCGCGGTCCTCCCAGAAACCGCCCTTGCCACCCCAAAGGCTGGCGAAGCTGTCTTTGACTTCAATGCGCGTGAGATATTTTGCGTGTTTGTAGCCAAGATGGCGTTCAACCCTCAGCCTCAGTGGCGCGCCATGTGCCACTTCCAGATCATTGCCGTTGAGCTGATAAGCAAGGATTGTCTGCGGATGAAAGGCATCGATTAGATCGATGCTCTCGTAGTAGGTGCCGCTGCCGTCGATCGTTTGTTCGAGCTCGTCGGCGCAGTAAAACACCGCATAGCGAGCTCCCGGCCTCATACCGGCACTCTGTAGGAGAAACCCGAGCGGCACGCCCCTCCATTTCCCTATCGCGCTCCAGCCTTCCACACAGTCATGCCGCGTAATTTGCGTCCGCGATGGCAACTTTCTTAGATCCGCTAACGAGAGCTCAAGCGGGTGCTGGACCAAACCGTCAATCTTCAACCGCCAGTCCGCAAAGCCGGTCGCCATCATCCGGGCATAGTCTTCGCTGTCCGGCTGACTGGTACCGTTCGGCCTGAAGGTCGGCGAGATGTCCGCTTCCGAGAACTCGCGAGCCAGCTTGTCGCTCGGAACCAAAATTCGCTGGCTTTTCATCGTCAGTTTTTCCGCCATCGCCAGGACATTTTGAATCTTGGCGTTCTGGACGATGTCGTCGCAGCCGGTAAGGCCGATTGCATCCAGCCCAGCCGCTGATCCGATCAACAGGTGGCGTCGCGTGATGGAGAACGTCATTCGCCACCCCCTTTATTCTCGATCCTGTAACGGCCGGTGATCATCGAGCGCATGTTGTTCCAAAGACCGGAAAGGATGACCATTGTGACATGCACCACAACGAAGAAGACGATCGACCAGGCGCAGATGAAATGGATGGAGCGCGCCGACTGCCGGCCAGCAAAGAAATCAAGCAGAGAGGGAAAGCCGGCATCCATGCCGGGTGACATGGTCAGCCCGGTTGCAAGCATAAGCGGCAGCAGAATGAAGACAACGATGAGATAAGCGAGCTTCTGAAGAACATTGTAATGGCGCGCCTTTTCTCCTTTCGGGAAGCGTAGGCGTGCGTGGTCGGCGATCTCTTCTTTAAGATGAGAGGGCGAGAGCTCGTCAGCGCGCGGCGCGAGATCGCGCCGGAAATGACCGCTCAGGACACCGTAAAGCATATAGATCGATCCGTTGATCACGAAGAGCCAGGCAAAGAACAGATGCCATCGACGGCCGGTCGCGAGATCCTGATAGCTCGGGATGGTCGCCCAGGAAGGAAAGCCCCGCTCGGTCACATCGCCGCCGACCCGCGAAACGCCGAGAACACCTGTTGTCGCAACAGACAGGTTTCCAACGCGTAAGACGCCACGCGTGCTATCTCCGTCCTGGACAGTCCCGATCGAAAACCAGGATGGATCGGCATCGGCGCCGTACTGGCCCCAGTAGAGCGATGGATGAGCGTTGAATATCTGGAGACCGCTCATTAGCAACAGGCTGAGGCAAAGAAGATTAAGCCAATGCGTGATGCGCGTCAGCACCGAATGACGGTTAACGAAGATCGTCGTGGGACCTCTCGTCGGCGACGCTTGTTTCCAGATGGTCAACGGTCGCCATGGCGCTCCTCCAGAGCTGGCTACGGTACGGTCCTATCGGGCAATAAGGATGCTAAAGTACTCTCATTACAGGCATTGCGAAATAATCTTTTGTAGACGGCGCTACATCGCCTCGCAGCTGGAGAGATCTCGCCTAAGAATAGCTGCCCGGCGGTCACGAAGCCGTGACCATGTAATAAGCGACCATCTCATTGCGACATAGATGATGGAACCACTGGGAGAGAAGCGATAAGGCCGATAGCGAAGTTAATGGTCGCCGGAACGGTCGCGTATGTCATGGTGGGCGTTTTTCATTCGGCACCGAGCGACATGCGTCCCCTCACGGTTGTTGAACTCTTCACAAGCTGGGGATGTTCGTCCTGCCCGCCCGCGAACGCCAATTTGTTAAAGCTCAGAAAGCGCGACGATGTCCTCGCGTTGAGCTTCTCAGTCACATACTGGGATTATCTCGGCTGGAAGGACATATTCCGAAAACAGGAATTTGCGGATACACAGATTGCATACGAGGCGCCGTTGCATCAGTCATGGCCCTTCACACCACAGATGTTTATCAACGGCACAACGACTGTGGTTGGGAACAATCTCGTCAAACTGGCCCAACTTCTGTCAACCGTTTCCCACCTGACGGGGCCGTCCATCACCCTTGGCTAAAGCCGCGCGGAGATAGGGCGCGGCGATGGCCGAGGAATGGCGGCGGATGTCTGGTTGATCCAGTACGACCCAAACATCGTCAACGTACCAATTGCGCGAGTCGAAAACGCCGGCGGCACTTTGGCCCAAATCAACGTCGTCCCCGCATTGAAACGCATCGGGCAATGGGACGGAAGTCCTGCGACATTCGGTTTCTCGAAGGCGTCGCATGCCCTTCACTCGGCAATTCTCGTTCAACAGCCACGAGGTGGTTCTGTGCTGGCAGCCGCCACGGACTGAGCCTCGCTGGCAAAATCCTCGTCTTGAGATGATCCGTCGCGATGCCCATTTCCCGCTGGTTTCCGTGTCTGATCCCATCGACCAACTCAAGATACTCATAATGCCGCTCAGCTTTTTAGCAGCTGCGTTGGGGCATTGCCTTAAAGCGGAGCTACCGCTTTACCCATTTCTCGTCCGATGGCTCAGGGCCAAAGATAGTTATACGTTGGGCCGCTGACGAGAAGTCCGGCGAGCATAGGGGAGCATAAGCGGTCGTCACGTCGCGCTGCATCTAACTTACGGAAAGGCGAGCGTTCACGTTTCGCTTTATCGATGGCGCGATCTCTGTCGTCCGGATTTTAGGCGACCCTTCCAGGTTCCGTATAGAACTGGGATTGCACCAAGGATTCCAATCGCAGCGAACCCAATGCCCTTGAACAAGCTGCCAGGATAGGAGGCCGATCATCAATCCCGGTCTAGCCTGTTTCCCTCGCCGTCAAAGAAATGCAGGTTTTCGGCAGAAGCAGCTACGGCAAGCTCGGAATCTATCACTATCCGGGAGCGACCGGGAACACGAAAGACAATGGTCTGTTCATCGTGCAAGATGCCGTAGACGTAACTTTCAGCACCGACCAACTCTACCGCCTGGACACGAGCACGGACGATGAGGGCTGCGTCATTTATGTCCTCGGCAAGATAAAGATCCTCGGGCCGAATTCCAATTGTCGCGTCGCCAGCATTCTGGCTCATGGCTGGTGCGAGGACGGCGCCGCTTTTTTCTGTGATCCTGAGCAGGTTCATTGAAGGCGACCCGATGAAGGTCGCAACAAATGTCGTGGCAGGGCATTCGTAGAGCTCAATCGGC
This sequence comes from Rhizobium sp. P40RR-XXII, assembly GCF_012641405.1. GTDB lineage: Bacteria > Pseudomonadota > Alphaproteobacteria > Rhizobiales > Rhizobiaceae > Rhizobium. Next base: position 10,536 of record NZ_JABAII010000009.1, on the reverse strand, counting down.
GTGCCGACCTGTTCGATCCGCCCGCCATTCAATACGACCAGGCGGTCGGCAAGTGTCATGGCCTCCATCTGGTCATGAGTGACATAGACGCTGGTGGTTCCCAACGAGCGTTGCAACCGTTTAATCTCGACGCGCATTTGCACTCGTAGCTTGGCATCGAGATTGGAAAGCGGCTCGTCGAACAGGAACGCCGCCGGTTCGCGCACAATGGCGCGCCCCATCGCTACACGTTGTCGCTGACCACCGGAGAGTTGACGTGGTTTGCGCTCGAGGAAGGGTTCGATCTCGAGCGATCGTGCCGCTGACTGAATGCGCTTGTCTATCTCGGCTGCTGGGAAATTCCGGTTCTTCAGGCCATATGCCAAATTTTGGCGCACGGTCATATGAGGATAGAGCGCGTAGTTCTGGAAGACCATGGCGATGTCGCGCTCTGAGGGTTCAAGGCGGTTGACGATGCGATCGCCTATATTAATTTCGCCGGAGGAGATAGCTTCGAGGCCCGCGATCATACGTAAGAGCGTGGACTTGCCACAGCCGGAAGGTCCGACCAGTACGACAAGTTCGCCGTCGGCGATATCGAGCGACACGCCTTTGATTACATCGACATTGCCGCCATAGGTTTTGCGAACGTCTCTAAGGGTGATCCCAGCCATTATTTCTCCGTCTCTACAAGACCTTTGACGAACCAGCGCTGCATCAGCACCACCACGAGGATGGGCGGGATGATCGCAAGGATCGCCGTCACCATTACGAAATTCCAGGGTGTCGCCGCGTCGGCGAAATCCACCATCTTTCTGAGCCCGATGATGATCGTCGACATCTTCGCGTCATTGGTGACAAGAAGTGGCCACAAATATTGCGTCCAGCCATAGATGAAGAGGATTACGAACAGGGCGGCGATATTGGTCTTCGACAGCGGCAGCAGGATATCGCGCATGAAGCGGAAGGGGCCGGCATTGTCGATGCGGGCGGCTTCCAGCAGTTCACCCGGCACCGTCAGGAAGAATTGCCGGAACAGGAAGGTCGCTGTTGCCGATGCCATTAGCGGCAGAGTGAGGCCGGCATAGGTATCGATCATTCCAAGATCGACGATCACCTTGTAGGTCGGCAGGATACGTACCTCCACCGGCAACATCAACGTGACGAAGATCATCCAGAAGAACACCATCCGCAGCGGAAAGCGAAAGAAGACGATGGCGAATGCCGAAAGGAAGGAGATCGTGATCTTGCCGGCAGCGATCACGACCGCCACGACAAACGTGTTCCACAGCATGCGCGGCAGGCTGACACCGACCACGCGCTCGACGCCACCGGTGAGTGCCTCACCATAATTCTCAGCGAAATGACCGCCGGGCAACAGCGAGATTGGGGGCCGCAAAATCTCGGCGGACGTCATCGTCGAGGCAACGAAGGTGTAGTAGATCGGGAAGGCGACAATGACGATGCCAAGGATCAGCATGAGATGGCCGATCAGATTGGCGATGGGACGTTTTTCGATCATCGGCTCGCCTCACGCATAGTGCACGCGCTTTTCGACGAAGCGGAATTGAAATGCCGTCAGCGCTATGACGATCACCATGAGGATGACCGACTGGGCCGCTGAGGAGCCGAGGTTGAGGTTGACGAAACCGTCATTGTAGACCTTGTAGACGAGGGTCTCCGTCGCCTTTGCCGGGCCGCCACCGGTCACGGCATGGATGATGCCGAAGGTGTCGAAGAAGGCATAAACCGTGTTGACCACCAGGAGGAAGAAAGTCGTCGGCGCGAGCAGCGGGAAGACAATGGTCCAGAAACGCCGATTGCCGCGAGCGCCGTCAATGGAGGCGGCTTCCAAGAGCGATTTGGGGATCGCCTGCAGGCCAGCCACGAAGAACAGGAAATTGTAGCTGATCTGCTTCCAGGCCGCGGCGACGACGACCAGCACCGTGGCCTGGTTGCCGTTCAAAAGCGGGTCCCAGGCAAAGCCGTTACGGCGCAGGATATAGGCGAAGGTGCCCATGGCCGGGTTGAACATGAAGAGCCAAAGCATGCCGGCGACGGCGGGCGCAACCGCATAGGGCCAGATCAGGAGCGTGCGATAAAGTGTCTGGCCGCGCACCACCTTATCGGCGGCGGTGGCAAGCGCGAGCGCGAGGACCATCGACAGCAGTGCCGTAGCAATGCTGAAAATTACCGTCACCTGCAGGGAATGCAGGTAAGTCTCGTCGGACAAAACGGCGCGGAAATTCGCAAGCCCCACGAAGCCGCTCTTCAGCCCGAAGGGGTCTTCGCGCTGCATCGATTGATAAAGCGCTTGGCTTGCCGGCCAGAAAAAGAAGACGACCGTCAGAACGATCTGCGGCGCGACGAGGAAATAGGGAAGGAGCTTGTTCGGAAAGACGACGCGCTGCACGGCGATCTCCTATGATGGGGAAACTGCCCGCAGCCGTGACGGCCGCGGGCCAAACCGCATCAGCGCATCAATTGCCGATGGCCTGTTGGATGGCGGCATTGCCACGCTCAACGGCCTTGTCGAGTGCCGTCTTGGCATCCTCCTTGCCGGCCAACATCGCTTCGAACTCCTCATTCATGATGTCGCGCACCTGCGGCAGGTTGACAAGGCGCACGCCCTTGGAATTGGCCGTGGGCGCCTTGCCGAGCATTTGCAGGATCGGCGTTTCGCGACCAGGATTCTTGTCATAGAAACCGGATTTCTTGGTTTCCTCATAGGCGGCCGTCGTCACCGGCAGATAGCCGGACACCTGATGCAGGCGCGCCTGGATCTTGGTCTGCGACAGAAAATGGAAGAACTCCGCGATACCCTTATATTCGGTATCGCTCTTGCCAGCGAAAACCCAAAGGCTGGCGCCGCCGGGAATAGTGTTTTGCGGTCGGCCTTCACCTTCGTAATAAGGAAGTTGGCCAATGCCGTAATCCATGCCGCTCTTGATGATGTCGCCGAGGCCGCCGGATGATTCCGTCAGGATACCGCATTCTCCAGACGTGAAGAGCTGCTTTGCCTCGGAGGTGCGACCGCCATAGCGGAAGGTGCCGTCCTTGGCGAGATCGGCGATCGCTTGGAAATGCTGGACAAACAGCGGCGCATTGAAAGCCAGTTTGACGTCGATGCCGCCGAGGCCGTTTTCGTTGGAGCCATAGCTGACATTATTCCAGGCGGCGAAATTTTCGGTCTGGATCCAGGTGAGCCAGGTGGAAGTGAAGCCGCAGGCCGAAGCGCCGCTCGACTTGATCTTCTTTGCGGCTTCGAAGACTTCAGGCCAGGTTTTCGGCGAGCTTTCGGGATCGAGACCGGCCTTCTTGAAGGTCGCCTTGTTGTAATAGAGGATCGGCGAAGACGAATTATACGGGAAGGACAGCATTGTGCCATCCGGCTTCGAATAATAGGAAACAATGCCCGACAAATATTGTGATTTGTCGAAGGTGTAGCCTCCCTTCTTCAGCACGTCGGCCGCTGGCATGATGGCGCCTTCAGCGCCCATCATTACGCCGCTGCCGGCATCGAAGACCTGCAGGATGGCTGGCGCTTGTTTGGCACGGAACGCGGCGATGCCGGCATTGAGTGCCTCAGGATACGTGCCCTTAAACACCGGAACGATCTTGTAATCCTTCTGGCTCGCATTGAATTCCGTGGCCAGTTGCTCGACGACTTCGTTATTGGCGCCCGACATGGCGTGCCACCATTGCAGCTCGGTTGCTGCAAGCGCGTGCGATGTTCCACCGAATGAAATTGCAGCCACCACAAGGCAGCTCGAAGCGAAAAAATTAGGCATTATTCCTCCCATTTTAATCCTCTTGCGAAACGGATTGGCCGATCCTCCTCGATCTGCCGGTCCGCTTTACACTATGCATTCGCCGCATCCAGCGATCAAACTTGCAAGCGCGTTTACCTAAACTAATATCTGCTCAACTCTTGTCTACCCGAGAAATTTATAAGCCAGCTATCTTTTTGAGGTCGTCGATTGCACCGGGAGCAGCACCCAGAACCACCGATCCTTTTGTCAGCTGTTCACCGTCTGTCGGAAAGGGATAGTACCAGCCGCCGGCTTCCTTCACGAGGCAATAGCCGGCAAGACAATCCCAAGCATGCATATACGGCTCGTAATAGCCGACCAGCCGGCCGGCGGCGACATAGGCGAGCATCAGAGCTCCTGAGCCGTTGCGGATAAAATTGCCGCCGGCCTCGAGCACTTGCTCGACCATCTTCCCGACAAAGGCCGGCGAGACATGATTGTTGGCGCCGATGCCGGTCACGGCGTTGCGGATATTGCGCGACGGGTCCAGCTTGAGGCTCTTGCCGTTCAGCATAGCGCCTTTGCCGTGGGCGGCGACGTAAAGCTCGTCGTGGCATGGCGCCGAGATGACGCCGATCACGGGAATGGCGCCACACAGTACCGCAATAGAAACGCACCAGTTCGGCATACCGTTGACGAAGGGACTGGTTCCGTCGATCGGATCGATGACCCAGGTGTAGCCGGACGAGCCTGTCTCCAGACCATATTCTTCACCGAGAATGCTGTCGGTGGGATGCGCTTCCTGGATGCGTCCTCGAATGAGATTTTCCACCTCCCGGTCGGCAATCGATACGACGTCGTGCAGATCGCGCTTGGTTTCGATGATCAGGGTCTCGCGGCGCTTGAAATAATCGAGGGCGAGCCTGCCAGCCTCTTGGGCCATCGCCTCGGCAAGCGCGAGGCGTGTTTCGAGATCGGCGAGGGGAGCGGATGTCATGTGAGGTGTCCTTAATCGTCTGATGTTGGGGGCGCTCAGCCGCCGATGATGGCGATGCCACGATCCTTGAAGGCGATCGTAACATCCGTTTTGGCAGGAAGGGCGGAATCGACGGTTGCGTCGATGACGAAGAGCGAGCCGCGAGCGGTCTTGACCTCATATTCGACGTGATCGCCGAGATACGCGGAGTGGGTGATCTGGCCATTGAAGAGGCCGCTGCTCGTCCTTGGCGTCAGGGTGATGGCGTTCGGCCGCACGGCAAGCTGGGCGGGACCGGGATTGAGCGAACGGCCGTTAATCCTGTGGCGGAGTCCGTCGATCGCGATCATGGCGCTATCGCCGTCGGCTTCGATGACATCGCATGGCATGACATTCGCCTCACCCATGAAATCGGCGATGAAGGCTGACGCCGGGGTGTCGTAGAGCTCGCGCGGTGCACCCTGCTGTGCGATGCCGCCATCCTTCATGACGATGATGCGGTCGGACACGGCAAGCGCCTCGTCCTGGTCGTGGGTAACGTAGACGGCGGTAAAGCCGAGCCGCTGCTGCAATTCGCGAATATCTGTCCGGACGCGCCGGCGCAGCCGCGCATCGAGATTGGAAAGCGGCTCGTCAAGAAGCAGCACCTGCGGTTCGAGGACGAGAGCCCGCGCGACGGCGACGCGCTGCTGTTGGCCGCCCGAGAGTTCGGCTGGAAGACGCGCACCCATGCCTGCAAGGCCGACAAGGCCGAGAGCTTCTTCTGCTTTATCTCGTGCCTCCTTCCGCTTCATACCTGACGACTCAAGTCCATAGGCGACATTGTCGAGCGCCGTCATGTGCGGAAACAGGGCATAGCTTTGAAAGACCATGGAGACGTCGCGCTCGTTGGCTGGAAGCATGGTGACGTCCTTACCGCCGATCAGGATGCGGCCGGAGGACGGATGTTCAAGCCCCGCCAGCATCCGAAGTGTCGTCGTTTTGCCGCAGCCGGAAGGGCCGAGCAGCGTCACGAGCGTGCCGGGTTCAATGGTCAGCGACAGGTCGGGAATGGCGGTAAAGGCGCCGAAGGCCTTTCGGACATTCTCGAAGACGACGGAACCGGTAGCCTTCGGGTTCATGCAGTTTTCTCCTGGGCAAGGGCTGCGGACGCGGTCGGTAAGGAAGTGATCGCGACACGATTTACGCGTCTCAGCCGTCTTTCTCCAACGAGCAGCTGGAAGCCGGCGATGACGATGATCATGACGACGATGAGCGCGGAGGAATAGGCAATCGCGACGCCGTACTCGCCGTTCTCGACCAAGCCGACGATATAGGCGGTGGACATATTGTATTGGGCGCTGACGAGAAAGATGACGGCACTGATCGAAGTGATGGCTCGCACGAAGGAGTAGACGAGTGCTGCCGTAATCGCCGGCCGCAAAAGCGGCAGGATTACTTTGCGGATCGTTCGCAGGCTGTCGGCCCGCAGCGTCAGCGAGGCCTCGTCGAGGCTCCTATCGAGCTGGCTCATGGCCGCAACGCCGCCGCGTACGCCGACCGGCATGTTGCGGAATACGAAACAGGCGACCAGGATCAGCGCGGTACCGGTCATCTCTAGCGGCGGCAGGTTAAAGGCCATGATGTAGCTAATGCCGATGACGGTGCCAGGAATCGCAAAGCTCATCATCAGCGCGAATTCGAACAGGCCGCGGCCGAGGAATTTCTGCCGCACGACCAGGTAGGCCGTCAGCAGGCCGACCACCGCCGTCAAGGGTGCGGAGATCAGGGCGATCTCCATCGTCGTCCAGAAAGAGTTCCAGGCGACGCCGCTCCAGGCAAGACTGCCATCGTCTCGCAGACCAATCGAGAAGGCCTTGATGTAGTGTTCGACCGTTAGCGTGTTGTCGAGGCCCCAGGTGCGCACGAAACCTCCGAAGAAGATCATGACATAGACGACGACGGTAAAGATCATCCAGGGAATGACGAGCGCATGGACCGCGATTGAAAGGCCGCGGGGTAGGGCGGCGTGAACGCCGGAATCGCCTTTGCCCGTGACGGTCGCAAAGCTCTTGTTCTGCAGCCAGAGACGCTGCGCAAGGAAGGCGCTCAGCGTGAAGACCAGCAGGATCATGGCAAGGACGGCCGCACGCGACGGGTCGTTCTGGGCGCCGACGACGCTGAAGAAAATCTCCGTCGACAGAACGCCGTGGCTGCCGCCAAGGACCATCGGATTGCCGAAATCCGCCATGCTCTCGATGAAGCCGATCAGGAAGGCATTTGCCAGGCCCGGCTTCATCAGCGGCAGGGAGACCCGCCAGAATGTGCGCCAGCGATTGGCGCGCAGTGTTTGCGACGCCTCTTCCATTGACGGGCTGACACCCTCTACGACGCCGATCAGCACGAGAAAGGATATCGGCGTGAAGGAGAGAACCTGAGCGATCCAGATACCCGTCAAGCCATAGAGCCAGCGGCTCGGTTCTGTTCCAAGCAGTGAAGCAGCCGCATGCGTGACGACGCCCGCTCGACCGAACAGCAAGGTCAACGCCAGACCGACCACAAAAGGCGGCGTGATGATCGGCAGGATTGTCAGCAGCCTCAGTCCCTTCTTGAAGGGAAAGCGGGTACGAGTGGCGACCAGGGCAAAGCAGAGCCCAAGCAGCGTCGACCCGCCTGCCGTCAGAATGGCAAGCCAGAGTGTGCGCCAGGCGACGCCGCAACGGTCGCCGCCAATAATGCAGCCAAGGCTCCAGATCGACGGATCCTGGATGTTCGTTGTAAAGCCACTGGGATCGAACGATCCGTCGAAGGATTGGAACGCGCCCACGAACATGCTGCCGACGGGATAGAAGACGAAGATCGCGACCAGCACAACGAGCATTGTGATGGCGCTGACGACGAAGGCGTCGCCCTTCATAGCCCCGCGTTCGGCAAGGCCGAAGGAAAAGAGAAGAACATAGACGATGCCGAGGACAATGGCGCCAGCGCCCATGGCCGGCTGTCCGTCCGGCAAAGCACCGAATAGGGTTTGGCAGATCGACCAGCTCCAGCCAGATGCCGTAATCGCGAGCCCTTGTAGCGATATAAAAGCAAAGCCCACCGCGCCGACGAGCGCCATGAGCGCACCACGCGGCATCGGATCGGAGACGAAGCGCGCGATGCCGCCGAGCACGAAAAGCCCGACGGCAATCGCGAGCCACCATCGGCCGTGACTGGCAATCTGCAGGATTCCAGGCGCTGTGGAGGGGTCGCCTGGAAAGCTGCCCAGCCAGCCAAGGCCGAAGAAGCCACCCTCGATGCGATACCATGGGAGTAGTATCAGGGCAGCGGTGCCGAAGATCAGCGCGACATCCAGCCGGCGTTTGCTATTGGTCATGGTCGGATTCGCATTCCATTCAGCAAAATCGGAAGTTCAGCAGGCCGGATGCATAAGAGCCGGCCTGCAAGGCAATCGACAGAGGCGATCAGTTGGCCTTGGCGCCGATTTCCTTGTCCCATCGCGCAAGCAGAGCCTTGCGAACGGTTGGATCGCCATATTTCTTGAAGTCGTAATTAATCAATTTGATCTCTTCGAACTTCGGCGCTTCCTTCGGAACGTCGGCCGACTTGTTGGAGGGAAGCTGATAGGATTTGGCGTCCTTCATGTGCGATTGCGCATCGGCGCTTAGGGCCCAATCATACCATTTCTTGGCATTATCGAGGTTTCTCGCGCCCTTGATAATGGACATGGAGCCGATTTCGTAGCCGGTGCCCTCGCAAGGTGCGACCGCCTTGATCGGGAAACCTTCAACCGTCTGAGCAACGGCGTCATGCATGAAGACGATACCGATCGTCGATTCCCCACGCGCGGCTGCTTTCACCGGCGCGGAACCGGATTTGGTATACTGTGAGATATTCGCATTGAGCTTCGAAAGATAATCGAAGGCCTTGTCCTCACCCATGATCTGCACCAGTGTGGCAAGTGTATTGTAGGACGTCCCCGACGAGTTTGGATTGGCAATCTGGATTTCGCCCTTATAGGAGGGGTCGAGCAGATCGGCCCAGCACTTCGGCTCTTTCAGGCCTTTTTTCTTCAGAATATCGGTGTTGTACCCCCAGCCAAGGGCTCCCGCGTAGACGCCGACCGTTCGGAAATTGGCGCTTTCGGCCTGCTTCTTTGCCCAATCCTGAAGCTGGTCCAAGAGCGCTGATTTATATTCGAGCGTCAGGCCCTCGGCCGCGGCCTGCAAGTGCGGATCGCCGGTTCCCGCCCACCAGATGTCCGTTTTCGGATTGCGCGCTTCGGCGCGGATCTTCGCATAGGTTTCGCCTGCGGAAAGCCGAACCATGTTGACCTTGATGTCGCTCTGCTTCTCGAACAGGCCCTTCATCAGATCGCAGACTTCAGGATCGGCAGAGCAGATCACGTTGAGATCACCTGCAGCATGCGCCGACCAGGCAATAAGAGATATTCCCGCGGCAAGGGTTGCCGCAGCCATGTTGAACAATCGCATGATGTCCTCCTCCTGTACGGCGCCTCCACGCCGAGCGCTTTTTGCAAGCGTGTGCAAATGCTGCATTGCTTAGCCCACCCTGTCAACAGGGATTGTCACAAAAGTTTCACATTGCCGACATAACGGGCCGTTGCACGCGATTGCAAACTATGATCAAGTTCTATAGCGAATGGGAGAGGCGCGGTGTCGCAACGAGATTTTGTCAGCGCTGACGAAGTGGCGCAGCGCGCAGGTGTTTCGCGCTCGGCGGTTTCCCGTGCCTTCACACCGGGGGCAAGCGTCTCCGAAGCCACTAGGCAAAAGGTGCTGCAGGCAGCGGAAGAGCTGGGATACCAGGTCAATCACCTTGCTCGGGGATTGATGCGTAACGAAAGCGGCATCGTCTGCCTCATCGTTTCCGATGTCGCGACACCTTATCGTTCCGCTCTTCTGCGTGAACTGACGCTACACCTGCAGCTTGCCGGGAAGGTGGCGATGCTGATCAATACCGATCGCTCCGACGGCAGTGTCAACAAGGCCCTGCAGCAGGCGATCCGCTACCGCGCCGATGCCTCCGTGATCTTATCGGGGTTGCCGGACAAATCGATCACGCAGCTCTGTCTGCGCAGCGGGCAGCGCCTCGTGCTGATCAATCGCGATGAAGACCAATCAGGGCCGCTGCATATCAATCTCGATGATCGGGAGGCCGCCGCACGCGTCGTAACGGCGTTTGTGCGGGCCGGCTGTACGCGACTTGCTTTTGCGAATTCCGAGGCCGGTACGCCGAGCCTCATGGCAAGGGAGCAGGGCTTCATCGCCGCAGCTCGCGAGCAGGGTCTTGATGTCGTGGTCGAAAGGCATGGCTGGACCGGATATGAGGCCGGCCAGATCGTGGCGCAGCGCCTTCTGACGCGCAAGGAGCGGCCTGATGCGGTCTTCTGCGCGACCGATCTGCTAGCCTGCGGCTTCATGGACGCCGCTCGCCACCAGTTTTCGCTGTCCATCCCGCAACAGCTGTGTGTCGTGGGTTTCGATGATATCGAACAGGCATCCTGGTCTTCTTATCGGCTGACCACTTTTTCGCAACCGGTCACGGTCATTGCACGTGAGGCCGTGACTTGGTTGTCGGAAAGCGGCATTGCCGAGGGAAGGTCGCTGACATTGCAAGCGGACCTGGTCTGGCGTGAGACGATAAGAGGCGGGTAAAGGATCATTTCCCTTGTTTATAAACAGGGAAATTTTATTTGTGACAGTTTTATGACAATCTGGTCTTGCGAAAGGCGAGAAGGCAAAGAACATAGTCGGCTAATAAAAGGTTAGTTGATCGAGATGCTGATGTTCGGCGTTTATCCGGGCATCACAGACATACGGAGGACCG
>NZ_JABAII010000008.1 GCF_012641405.1 Rhizobium sp. P40RR-XXII | reverse complement strand
ATGCGCTATCCGCGCCCACTGTTCGTCCCGAAGGATCAGACGATCCAAAACACCCATGACTGCCTCCAAAAGACAGTCTTGAATCTGATTTGCTCAGCCTTGGAAACCCAAGAGTCCACACCTCCTAGAGCGTGATGCCGAAAAGTGTAGGCGGTTTTCGGACGAAATCACGCCCTACTTCTTTGATTCTAGAGGCGGATGATTTTAGGTCGAACAGACCTAAAATCATCCGCCTCTAGCGGAGGCCTTATTTTCCGTCCGGCACCTTCACGATAACCGTTTCGTCCGGGCCGATGGACCTGCCGTCCCGTGCCCGGATGTCGAGCTGGACCGGCTGTCCGCTTGCTCGATCCACCAGCAGCGAATGTTCCTCGGCGGGGGCGAAGAGATGACGTTCGCCGAATTGGCGCAGCGCCACCATGACCGGGAAGAGATCCTTTCCCATCGCCGTCAGGCGATATTCCATGCGCGTGCTGCTGTCGCTCATGGGTACCAGCTCCAATATGCCGCTTGCGACAAGCGTCCGCAGACGGTCGGTGAGGATATTCTTGGCGATGCCGAGGCTTTTCTGAAATTCGCTGAACCGTCTCAGCCCGTCGAAGGCATCGCGGACGATCAGGAGGGACCACCAGTCGCCGATCACATCGAGCGACCGCGCGCTCGGGCAATAATCGCCTTTCAGGCTTTTCCGCGCGACCATTCGCTTAGCCTTCCCGGTGTTCTGTCTGCAAGAATGGTTGCATGATTAAACCAATAATGTTACTCGATCGATAGTTTCATTATTAAACCGAAGAATCGGGAGTTTTGCAATGACGATCGATCAGGACGCGCCGCCAGCCGGCGGCGCGAAGGATATTGCACGCCTTCGTCCGTCGCCGAAAGGCTCGCCAAGAACCGATGCGAACCTGTCTACAACGGAGGGCAATTCTCCGCTGGCGGGCGCCACGATTGTTCTGTTTGCCGTCGCGAGCGGCCTTGCCGTGGCGAATGCCTATTTCGCCCATCCGCTTCTCGATGTCATGGCCGATGACCTCAAGCTGTCGCGCACGGTTGCCGGCCTGATTGTCGGCGCGACGCAGCTCGGTTACGGGCTCGGCCTCATCCTGCTGGTGCCGCTTGGCGATTTGGTCGACCGGCGCAAGCTCATCATTGTGCAATCGTTGCTGAGTGTGGCCGCACTCATCTGTGTCGGCTTTTCCTCCAGCGCGGCCATGCTGCTCGCTTCCATGGCCGCGGTCGGCTTTCTGGCCGTGGTGACGCAGGCGCTGGTCGCCTATGCCGCGAGCCTGGCGCATCCCGCCGAACGCGGCCATGTCGTCGGCATGGTCACGAGCGGTATCGTGCTCGGCATCCTGCTGGCACGCAGCGTCGCGGGCACGCTGACCGATCTCTCCGGCTGGCGGACTGTCTATATCCTTTCCGCCGTGCTGACGCTGATGATCGCGCTTCTCCTCTGGCGGGCGCTGCCGCGACAGCAAAGGCCGAAGACCGGACTTTCCTATTTCGGTCTCATCCGCTCGCTGGCGACCCTGCTCGTCGAAGAACCGGTCCTGCGCATCCGCGCCGTCATCGCCATGCTGATCTTCGCCAATATCACCACGCTGCTCGCAGCGCTTGTGCTGCCGCTGACGGCACCGCCTTACTCCCTGTCCCACACCGAAGTCGGCCTGTTCGGCCTTACCGGCGCGGCGGGCGCGCTCGGTGCTACCAGGGCAGGGCGCTGGGCCGACCGCGGCCATGGCCAGCGCACCACGGGCATTGCGCTTGCGCTGATGTTGTTTGCCTGGCTACCGATCTCGCTGCTGGACCATTCGATCCTGTGGCTTATCATCGGCGTTCTCGTCATCGATTTCGGCCTGCAGGCGACGCACGTCACCAATCAAAGCATGATCTATCGTGTCAGGCCGGACGCGCAGAACAGGCTGACCGCCGCCTACATGGTCTTCTATTCCATCGGTAGCGCCGTGGGATCGTCGACATCGACGATCATCTATGCCCATGCGGGCTGGACGGGCGTCTGCATCTCCGGTGCCGCTATAAGCCTTGCGACACTTCTCTTTTGGGGGCTGACCTTGCGGGCAACCCCGAAGGTGGCGACGCAAAGCGTCGATCAGATCAGCATCTAGCTGTCCGGCAGAGATGCTGGGCTTAATTGCTCTTCCAATAGGGAAAGCACCGCCCGAATCCGAGGCGGAACCGGCCTGATCGCCGAATAGAGCGCATGCAGGTCAAATCCCGGCACGGTAAATTCTGGCAGCAGGCGGACGAGCCTGCCGCTCGCCAGATCTTCGGCGCAGACCGGCGCCTGCAAGACGCCGATGCCGGCGCCATCGAGCAAAAGGCTGTGCAGCGGCCGCCAATGGCTAGTGCTGAGAACAATGTCGATAGCGGCAAGTTCGGTCTGCCCGTCCGGGCCAATCAACAGAAGCCGCCCGCCGTTGAAGAGGCCAGAGACCCGCAGGAACGGATGGATGGCAAGATCGTCGAGCTTTGTCGGCGTTCCACGCTCCTCGAGATAGGCTGGTGACGCCACCAATACGCGGCCGACATGGCCGAGCTTGCGGGCGATGAAGCTGCCCTCGCCGAGATCGCCAAGGCGCAGCGAGATATCAACGCCTTCCGTGACGGGATCGACGATCCTGTCGTTGAGGATCAGCTCGATCTTCAGCAGCGGATGACGCTTGCGCATCTGCAGCAGAATCGAGGGCAGGATGACCTCGCCGATGCCATGCGGCGCTGCGATCCTGAGCGTGCCGCGTAGCGACTGGTTGCCGTTTGCGACGGTCAGGGCATCGTCGGCACTTTCCAGCACCTGTCTGCTGCGCTCGTAGAAGGCTGCGCCGACATCGGTGACGGAAAGCTTACGGGTGTTTCTGAGTAGCAGTGGGGCGCCGAGATATTGCTCTAGCCGATTAATCCGCTCGCTGACGGCTGGCTGACCCATGCCAAGATCGTGGGCGGCGGCCGACATGCTGCCCCTTTCCACCACCCTCACATAGACACGCATTGCTACCAACAGATCCATGAGCGCCAATATATCGGCTCAGCCGATAAATGTAAGTGGATGATGCTACCTACTCGGCAGGCCTACGATCGCCGAAAACGATGCGTGCCTCGGCACTCGATCGTCAATCACAGGTCAGGCTCATGAGCGATATCAGGCTTTACATGTTTCAATCGGGCATGCAGCGATGCAAGGTCCGCGACATCAGAATGAACCAGGGAAACGGTGAGGATTATGAAATCCCGGTTCCCTGGTTTCTGCTCACCCATCCGAAGGGCAATACCATTATCGATGGCGGGTTGGCGGCCGAGGGTCTTGCCGATCCGCGCGGCTATTGGGGCGATGTCGTCGACAGCTATCAACCCATGATGACAGAGGGGCAGGGATGCCTCGCGCAATTGGCTAAGCTCGGCATATCCCATGAAGAAATCCGCTTCGTTGCGTTGTCCCATCTGCATTCCGATCATAGCGGCGCCGTGGGCCGCTTCCCCAATGCGACCCACATCGTCCAGCGCCGCGAATATGAATATGCCTTCGCGCCGGACTGGTTCGCCGCCGGCGCCTATATTCGCCGTGATTTCGACCGCCCCGGCTTGAAATGGCACTTCCTGGAGGGCGCCGCGACCAATGGCTACGATCTCTATGGCGACGGCGCGCTGCGGATGATCTTTACGCCGGGCCACAGCGTCGGCCACCAATCCTTCCTCGTGCAGCTGTCGAACACGGGCACAATATTACTGACCATCGATGCCGCCTATACGCTCGATCACTGGAACGAAAAGGCGCTCCCCGGCCTCATGGCTTCCGCCGTCGACACGGTCCGATCAGTCGGCAAGCTGCGCGCCCTCGCGGGGCAGACTGATGCCATGGTGGTGACGGGCCATGATCCGGAAGTATGGCCTAGGTTTAGACAGGCTCCGGCCTATTACGATTGAAGGTGCAGCCGGTTTCGCCGTGAAAGGCAGCCAAGCTGGATGGCTTCGAGGATCCATGGAACGACAAGCGTGCGCATGCCTGTGTCACACACCTCTGTCCTAAAATTTGGGCAGCAGCGATCTGATCCGTTCGGCGTCATCGGGCGTTGCCGGATTGTAGACGACCATGCTGAGATCCGTCCGGCCGTCGACCGAAAAGGCCGAATATTCGAATGCAAGTGGACCGAGGACCGGATGGCGGATATGCTTGACGACTTCGGTATGCGTGCTGGGAACGTCGTTGTTGCGCCACATGGCCCTGAATTCCGGGCTGATGCGGCAAAGCTCCGCAACGAAGGGCTCGATCTGGGTTGCGGCACCTGCCCGAGCCGAGTCGACGCGGAATGCGCCCAGGGCGAAGCGCGCCACGCTTTCCCAGTCATATTGCGCGGCGCGGGCGCGTGGATTGAGGAAGATGTAGCGCAGGATGTTGCGCTCTTCCGGCGGCAGCGATCCATAATCTATCAGCATAATGGTCGCTGCTTTGTTCCAGGCGATGACGTCCCAGGTCGCGGTTCTGATGAGGGCGGGGCACGGGTCTAGGGCATCGAGCACGCGCTGCAGCCGCGGTGTCACGCCGTCATTCTTCCGGTAGCGCGCTTCGGGCGGACGGCCAAGGGCGAGCAGGAACAGGTGCTCGCGCTCCACCTCGGTCAGCATCAGTGCCCGGGCAATCCGGTCGAGCACATCGGCCGAGGGCGCACCGCCGCGCCCCTGTTCCAGCCATGTGTACCATGTCGGGCTGATATTGGCGCGCTGCGCCACTTCCTCCCGCCGCAGCCCCGGCGTACGCCGCCGTTCCCCAGCAAAGCCGAGGGCCAATGGATCAAGTTTCGCCCGCCGGTCCCTCAGATAGGTCCCGAGCAGGTTTTCGGTGTCGATGAGGTCGGTCATCCTGTTAGTGCTTTTACTATGATAAGATCACTACTTTACCAGAATAACCGATGGGTCCAGATTTGTCTCCGACTAAATAAGGAGACTGTGCTTATGCGTGTTTTTGTCACCGGCGCGACCGGAAACATCGGCTCGAATGTCGTGAGGGAGTTGATAGCCGCGGGCCATCAGGTGCTCGGGCTTTCCCGCTCAAAGGAAAAGGCGGTAGCGCTTGCCGCCGCCGGCGCCGAAGTCCTTCATGGTACGATCGAAGATCCGGAAATCCTGAAAAGCGGCGCCTCGCAATCGGACGGCGTCATCCATCTCGCTTTCAACCACGACTTCTCGAGATTCGCCCAGAATTGCGAGGATGACCGCCGCGTCATCGCAACGCTCGCCTCGGCGCTTGCCGGTTCGGCCCGGCTGCTGGTCATCACCTCTGGCACGCCCATCGCCAATACCGTGGCGGATGAGCCTGCCAGGGAAGACAATGCGATCGTCGGTTCCGACACGCATCCGCGTGCGGCGTCTGAGGAAGCCGCGATCCTCGCAAGCGAGATGGGCGTCAATGTCTCGGTCGTGCGTCTCCCGCAGGTGCATGATCCGGTCAGCCAGGGTCTCATCACTCCCTTGATCGAGATATACCGGCAAAAGGACGCCTGCGCCTATATCGGAGATGGGCTCAATCGCTGGCCGGCCGCGCATTTTTCGGATGTCGCCCGCCTTTATCGCCTCGTCGTCGAACGCGCCGAACCGAATGCCAGATACCATGCCGTCGCCGAGGAAGGCGTGCCGATGCGCGATATCGCCGAGACGATCGGCCGGCGTCTGAACCTGCCGGTCAAATCCGTCGACAGGGAGGAGGCCCAGGAGTATTTCGGCTGGCTCTCCATGTTCGCCACGCGCGACATGCCCGCCTCCAGCGCCAAGACGCGGCAGAAGCTCGGCTGGGAGCCAACCGGTCCGAAGCTGCTCGACGATCTTGCTCAGCTGCGGGTTCCTGGCATGTGATGCCTGCGCAGCACCCGATCTGCAGCTGTTCCAAAGGCCCGGCCGGCTCTGTCGTCCGGGCCTTGATCGATCGCAGGCTATGTCCCGAGGGATTCTTACGGCGTCAGATGTAGGGCGTCCCCGCAAGTGCGGCGCTGACGCCGGCAAAGCCGCGCTCCATAATGCTCACCAAAGCCGTCTCGGGCTTTCCGTTCCCGCGAAAGATGCGAAGCGCTTCGCTGTAGGCGACCACCAGTGTCGCCATCAGCATCGCTCCCGCCAGACGCGCGTTGGGATCGGCGTGCGCTCGCCCCACCGTGTCGGACAGCATCCCCGAGAGATCATCGGCGAGCGTCACCTGCAGCGCGCGCGCATGCGCCGTCAGTGCCGGGCTATCCGCGACCATGCGCCAGAACTGGATGGGCCGCTCGGTGATCCTGAACAGCGGATGTTGCGTCTCCACCAGCATGCGCATCAATGCCTGGAAGGCGCCGATCGGCGACTGCTGGCGGCGATCTGCGAGTGCTTTCCGCACGAGATCCCGCACTTCGTCTTCGCGATCGAAAACGAGATCCTCCTTGCGGCGGAAGTAGTTGAACACCGTTTTCCTGGCGACGTCAGCCTCGTGGGCGATATCGGCCACGGAAATTTTGTCGAAGCCATGTTCGACGAACAGGCGGGTTGCAGTGTCGGAGATCGCCTGACGCGTCGCCTCCTTCTTACGGTCTCGGAGTTTGATTCGATTTGACATAAAAATATTTATACCATAAGTAAATTTATACCGGGTGTAAAAATCGTGCGGTGATATGGAAACCGGTGAAATCGGCGCAGGCTGGATGAGATCGTTCCTGCGGCCGACCATCGCGCTTGCCCGAATACGGGTGGCCTCTCTGAACGAAGCGCACCGGCTGACGACAATCGAGGCCGGGATGCCGGCTGCGTTCGAAGTGCCTTTGCTTGAGGAATTCTGCCTTGAAATATGACGTCCTGATTGCCGGAGGCGGACCTGTCGGCGTGTTTCTGGCCTGCGAGCTGCGCCTGGCAGATCTCTCGGTGCTGGTGCTGGAGCAAGCCGAAGAACCGCGCTCGCCCTTGAAGCGCCTTCCGTTCGGCATGCGCGGCCTTTCGGCGCCCACCATCGACGCACTTTATCGCCGCAACCTGCTGAACGACATCGCGGCGGCACAACCCGCCAAGGATAGATCAGGCGGCAGCGGCGCGCCGTCCGCCGCGCATTGGATGCAGCAGCAGCGTCGGCCGGGCGGCCATTTCGCCGGCATCCAGTTCTTTCACGACACCATCGATACCTCGAAGTGGCAATACCGTCTGCCAAGTCCGGCCGGCACCAGCATGATGGTCGAGATGGAGGCTCTTGAAGCCGTCCTGGCCGCGCGTGCGGGCGTCGAGATCAGGCGCGGCCTCGGCGTCGAGGACCTCGATCAGTCCGATGAGGGGGTCGTTGTCCGCGCTGGAGGTGAGATTTTTCACGGATCCTGGCTCGTCGGCTGCGATGGCGGCCGCAGCACCGTTCGCAAGGTTGGCGGCTTCGAATTCGCCGGCACCGACCCCGAGTTCACCGGCTATTCCGCCGAAATCGAGATGGCGGAGCCGGACAAGCTTCGTTCCGGCCGGCATTACACGGCAACGGGCATGTACACCTATTCGCCGCCCGGAACGATCTCGATGGTCGATTTCGATGGAGGCGCTTTCCACCGGACCCAGCCGATCACGCTCGATCATGTGCAGGCCGTGCTGCGCCGCATCTCCTGCACCGACGTCACCGTGACGACGCTCAGGCTTGCCACCACATGGACGGATCGGGCTTATCAGGCGACCACTTACCGTAAAGGGCGCATATTGCTTGCCGGCGACGCGGCGCACATCCATTCCCCGCTCGGCGGCCAGGGCCTCAACCTCGGACTCGGCGATGCGATGAACCTTGGATGGAAGCTTGCCGCCACCATCCGAGGCGAAGCGCCGGACGGCCTGCTGGACAGCTATTCGAGCGAGCGCCATCCGATCGGGGCGCAAGTCCTCGACTGGTCGCGCGCGCAGGTCGGGCTCATGCGGCCAAGCCGGAGTTCGCGCGCCCTCGAAGCCATCATCCGCGATCTGATGGACACACGTGATGGCGCGACCTATTTCGCCGAACGCGTATGGGGCGTTTCCCTCCGCTATGATCTTGGCGGCAGCCACCCGCTCGTCGGCCGCAGCGCGCCCGATTTCGAATTGGCCGACGGCAGGAAGCTTGGTGATCTCCTGAGAGCGGGCAGGGGCCTGCTGCTGGACTTCGATGCCGGCGCACCGCTTGCAGCGATTGCGAGCCGCTGGGGCGACCGGGTAGGCTATGTCGCCGGCAAAGCCAAGGATCAGTTGGGCTTGAGCGCTCTGCTGATACGGCCCGACGGCATCGTCGCCTGGGCCGGCGAAGCCGCTCCCAACCCAGAAGATATCGCCCACGCGGCGTTGCAATGGTTCGGCGAGCCCGGCAAGGCGCGCGGCGCTGCCTGAGACGGATGGCGTTTCATTGAAGCATAGGACAAGGCCGTGCGGCTCACAGAGGTAGTCATGGCCCAATGGTGTGCGAGCGAGCGAGCATTCGGAGCATGGCGCGATGGAACTCCGTCTGTTCCCCCGCGCCGGCCCATTCTTTTGTCGGATGCTTGAAGATCTCTTCATGCCAATCATGCGCGTGAAGAAGATGGCCGGTTCCATCTCGGTCCGACAGCCAAGAGTTAGCTTGACAGATTTTCTTGAGCGGATATTCTAGAACAGTTGCTTAAGAAAGGACTGCCCATGGGCCGAACCCGATCCTACGACGAAGGCGCCGTATTGAGCGGCGCGATGCAAGCCTTCCGGCGCAAGGGTTATCGGGGGGCGTCCATTCGCGATCTGGAAGACGCGACCGGGCTCAAGGTCGGCAGCATCTACCACAGCTTCGACGATAAGGCGGCACTCTTCGACGCCGCCTTCGCTCGCTACAATCGCATCGTCTTGCGCGGGCGGATCGAGCGTTTTGCTCCGGCGGAGTCGGGGTTGGATGGGCTCCGGGCGCTCTTTGTCTCGCTGCTCCATGAGCCGAATGACGAAAGCCTCGGCTGTCTCATCACCAATTCCGCCGTTGAGCTCGGCGGAGAAGGACCTCCGCATCGCTGCATCGTCGAGGGACTTCACATACTGACGGAGACGTTTGCGGAGCGGCTCGCGTCGTCACAGCGGCGGGGGAAATTCCGCGCCGACAAGAGCCCCGAATCCACAGCTCTGAGGCTGCTGACCCTTTATCAGGGCATTCTTGTCCTGGTCCGCGCTGGCCATGACAGGCGGGCGCTCGAAGTTCTCATCCAGGACGAGTTCAACAGCTTGGAGGCCCCGCATGACCCTCGATGACCTCTGGAAGCGGTATTCCGCGATCTGGTCGCTTTCCGACGCTGCCGAGCGAGGCACCGAGCTTTCCGTCTGCCTCGCTGACGAAGCCACCTATTGCGATCCGAACGGCCTGCTGATCGGCCGTGACGCGCTATTAGGCTACATGGCGCAGTTCCAGGCGAGCGTGCCCGGCGGGCAATTTAATATCCGCTCCATCCTCCATCACCACGACCGTTCTCTCGCCCAATGGGCGCTGACCGGCGCTAACGGGTCCGTTCTCCAGATGGGAACCAGCTTTGGCGCGATCAGCGATGATGGAAGGCTACTGGCGATCAGCGGCTTCTTCCATCCAGCGAATGGCAGCATCGCGGCATGAACAAGGTGACGACTCGCGATTTGGCTCTGGATCTTGCCACGCGCATTGAAGGCTTGGGTGCAATCAGTGTCAGGCGCTTCTTTGGCGGGACGGCCTTGATCGCGGATGGCATCCAGTTTGGATTCGTCATGAAGGGATCATTCTATCTTCGCGTCGATGATGCGAGCCGTACCAGGTTCGAAGCGTTGGGAATGAATCCGTTCAGTTACCCTGGCAGGGGCAAGACGGTGACTGTATCAAGCTACTACGCAGCTCCAGACGATGTTTTTGACGATAACGAGCAGCTTCGGGAATGGGCGGCGGACGCCTATCAGGCCGCTTTGGGCGCCATCCACAAAATCTCACGAGCTACGGAAACGGGAGTGTAGGATGGCGGACAAGGTGGGATTCGAACCCACGGTACGCTTTCACGCACACACGCGTTCCAGGCGTGCGCCTTAAACCACTCGGCCACCTGTCCATCTGCACTTTCGCATCCGATAAAGGAGCTATTGTGGGAACGGCGCGTTATATACCGATGAATTTTCTAGGATCAACCCGAATCTGACAGTTTTTTGACTTCTGGACAAAAAACTCTGCGTCTCATCCCCATTGCGCTTATTTCGCGCTCCACTTATCTAAAGAAATAGATGAGGCGGCGTAAGACCGGTCGGCTCGAAAAGGCCGGGCGGAGTTGAGTATCCGGAGGAGTTCATGCGTTTCCTGTTACGTTTTGCCAGCCTTGTCGCGCTGGTGGTGGCGGTTATCGCCGGCACCATCGATTCCATTCAATCCGTTGCTGCCTCCGCCGTGGTGCTGACCCCCATGGGCGATGCGTGGAATGATGTCAGCCCGTCGTCGCTGGCAAGCGTTCGCTCGGCGATTGCCTATTACGTTCATCCCCGCCTCTACGACATGGCGATGCAATGGCTGCTGTTTCAGCCGGCTTTCGCCGTCTTCCTGGTCCTGTCGCTGCTGCTATGGATGGTCGCCTACAAGCGCCAGCCGGCAGCCGGACGCTTCAGCGCATGATGGGATTGCGGGTCGGCCTTCGGCCTGTGCCATTCCGGGAATTTCAGCATCGTCGGAGGTTATCGGGCAACGGGCCTTTTGCAACGCTGCGGGGAGGAAAGCCAGCGATTGGGCAGCGCCGATCCGCTACCTTTCTGACCAATAAAATTGCAGTTTCAGGCCGAAATTGTTTAAAAAACGGCTTGTTAGAATGGGTTTTCGGCAATTCCCACAAATCTTTACCAACTGAAAAATTTCTCGTGAATTTTTCGTGCAGCCATGCAAGGATGCGCGCCAGCTTGGCCTCGGGGGAGGCCAGCAGTTCCGCAGACTTGCCCGGTTAACGGGCTTGCGGGAGGACCCAACAAGATAGAAACAATAGGGCTGCAACTCATGAAAAAATCCCTTTTGACCCTTTTCGCCTTGGCTGCCATGTCGGCAACGGCGCTTGCGGCCGATATCAAGCCGGCAATCGTTTATGGAACCGGCGGCAAGTTCGACAAGTCCTTCAACGAGGCTGCCTATAACGGCGCCGAAAAGTTCAAGAAGGAAACCGGTATCGCTTATCGCGACTTCGAGCCGACGGGCGACACCCAGGGCGAACAGGCGCTGCGCAACTTCGCCAGCAAGGGCTTCAACCCGGTCATCGCCGTCTCCTTCGCCTGGACCTCCGCGCTTCAGAAGGTCGCCGCCGAATATCCGAAGACCCAATTCGTCCTAATCGACGACAGCCTCGACCTGCCGAACGTCCGCTCGGTCAAGTTCAAGGAAAACGAAGGCTCCTATCTCGCTGGCGTCATGGCCGCCATGGCTTCGAAGACCGGCAAGGTCGGTTTCGTCGGCGGCATGGATATCCCGCTGATCCGCAAGTTCGAGTGTGGCTATGAGCTGGGCGCCCGCGCCGCCAACGCAAAGATCGAAGTCTTCCAGAACATGACCGGCACGACGGGTGCGGCCTGGAACGACCCGGTTCGCGGCGGCGAGCTCACCAAGAACCAGATCGACCAGGGCGCCGACGTTGTTTACGCCGCCGCCGGTGCGACGGGTCTCGGCGTGCTGCAGACGGCTGCCGACAACAAGAAGCTCTCGATCGGTGTCGACAGCAACCAGAACTACCTGCATCCGGGCTCCGTTCTGACCTCCGTCGTCAAGCGCGTCGATCTCGCGGTCTACAATGCCTTCAGCGATTCCAAGAACGGCAAGTTCACGCCCGGCACCCAGGAGCTCGGCCTGAAGGAAGACGGCGTGACCGTTGCAATCGACGACAACAATAAGCCGCTCGTCACTCCGGAGATGCAGGCTGCCATCGACAAGGCCCGTGCTGGCATCGTCGATGGTACCATCAAGGTCCACGACTACACGACCGACAACGCCTGCCCGAAGAGCTGATATGAAACAAGGGCGTATGACGTAGCAAACCGTCATACGCCCTTTTCTTATCCGGAATCCGGTTTCTGGAGCCCCAATAGTGAGCGAAACGCCTGCCATCGAACTCGTGGGCATCGACAAAAAGTTCGGTGCCGTTCACGCAAACAAAGATATTAACCTGACCGTTGCCAAAGGCTCGATCCACGGGATCATTGGCGAGAACGGTGCCGGGAAATCGACACTGATGTCGATCATCTACGGTTTTTATCACGCCGACGCCGGGGAGATCCGCGTCAACGGCACGCCGATCGCGATCCGCGACAGCCAGACGGCGATATCGGTCGGCATCGGCATGGTGCACCAGCACTTCATGCTGGTCGATAATTTCACCGTCCTCGAAAACGTCATGCTGGGCGCGGAAGGCGGAGCGCTGCTTGCCAGGGGCGTCGCCGCCACCCGCGCCGAGCTTGACCGGCTGGAGAAGGACTATGGGCTGGAGGTCGATCCGGACGCGGTGATCGAAGAGCTGCCCGTCGGCCAGCAGCAGCGTGTCGAGATCCTGAAGGCGATGTATCGCGGCGCCGAGATCCTCATCCTCGATGAGCCCACCGGCGTTCTGACGCCCGCCGAGGCCGACAATCTGTTCCGCATTCTTCGCGTGCTGCGCGACCAGGGCAAGACGATCATCCTCATCACCCATAAGCTGCGCGAAATCATGGCGATTACCGATACGGTATCCGTCATGCGCCGCGGCGAGATGGTTGCCACCCGCAAGACGACGGAAACCACCGTCGAGGAACTGGCCGAATTGATGGTTGGCCGCCGTGTACTGCTGCGCGTCGAAAAAGGCGCTGCCAATCCGGGCGATGTCCTGCTTTCCGTGCGCAACCTCACAGTCAAGGACGGCCGTGGCGTCACCATGGTCGACGATGTCTCCTTCGATGTCCGCGCCGGCGAGATCGTCGGCATTGCCGGCGTCGCCGGAAACGGCCAGTCCGAGTTGCTGGAAGCGATCGCCGGCATCCGCAAGCCGGCCTCCGGCGAGATCTACCTGCATGGCAAGCCGATCGGCACGGCCGATCCGGCGGTGCTTCGCGATCTTGGCCTTGCCCATATTCCCGAGGATCGCCATCACATGGGCCTCGTCCTCAAGTTCGAGGAATATGAGAATTCGATGCTCGGCTATCACCGCGACGTCAAATATGGGCGCGGCGGCATGCTCGATCTCGATGCCATGCGCAAGGATGCCATCGAGAAGATCGAGAAATACGATATTCGCCCTCCGAATGCGCGGCTGAAGACCGCGAATTTCTCCGGCGGCAACCAGCAGAAGATCGTCGTCGCCCGTGAGATCGAGCGCGATCCGAAGGCTCTGCTGATCGGTCAGCCGACGCGCGGCGTCGATATCGGCGCCATCGAATTCATCCATCGCCGCATCATCGAGATGCGCGATGCCGGCAAGGCGATCCTGCTTGTGTCGGTGGAGCTGGATGAGATCCGTGCGCTTTCGGACCGTATCCTCGTCATGTTCGCCGGCCATATCGTCGGTGAGAAGTCGGCTGAAGCCGGTGAACAAACGCTCGGCCTGATGATGGCCGGCATTGCCGCGTGAGGCGTATATGAGCACGGCTTCTGTTCCACTCCCCAATTGGATCAACTATGGTCTGATCCCCATTCTCAACCTGATCGTCGCCTTCCTGATATCGGGCCTCGTCGTCTGGTTCATCGGTGAGAGCCCGCTCGATGCGCTTGTCCTGCTCCTGCAGGGTGCGCTCGGCAGTGGCGAGGGCATCGGCTTCACCCTCTATTATGCAACGAGCTTCATCTTCACCGGCCTTTCTGTCGCCGTGGCCATCCATGCCGGCCTGTTCAACATCGGCTCGGAAGGCCAGGCCTATGTCGGCGGTCTCGGCTGCGCCCTCGTGGCGCTGGCGCTCGATAAATACGTGCCCTGGTATGTGACCATGCCGTTCGCGGTCATCGGTGCGGCGATCTTCGGTGCTCTCTGGGCCTTCATCCCGGCCTGGCTGCAGGCCAAGCGCGGCAGCCACGTCGTCATTACGACAATCATGTTCAACTTCATCGCATCGGCGATGATGAACTTCCTGCTGGTGCATGTGCTGATCGTGCCGGGCAAGATGGCGCCTGAAACCCGCACCTTCCTGGCGGGCGGTCAGCTGCCCAAGCTCGATTGGCTGATGGGCATTTTCGGCTCAACCATCGGTGCCGCTCCGCTCAACGTGTCCTTCCTGATCGCGCTGGTCATGTGCTTCCTCGTCTGGGTGCTCGTCTGGCGCACCAAGCTCGGCTATGAAATGCGCACGCTGGGCTTGAGCCCGACGGCCGCGGTTTATGCCGGCATTCCCTATGCCCGCACGGTCATCATCGCCATGCTGATTTCCGGCGGCCTTGCCGGCATGATGGCGCTCAATCCCGTCATGGGCGCATCCGCTCGCCTGCAGGTGGAGTTCGTGCTCGGCGCAGGCTTCGTCGGCATCGCCGTGTCGCTGATGGGACGCAACCATCCGCTAGGCATCATCCTGGCGGCGATCCTGTTCGGCATTCTCTATCAGGGCGGCGACGCGCTTTCGTTCGATATGCCCAACATCACGCGTGACATGATCGTGGTCATCCAGGGCCTTGTCATCCTGTTCGCCGGCGCCCTCGAATATATGTTCCGGCCGACACTCGTGCGCATCTACCAACAATTCGCGAGGGCGTGAGGATCAGATAATGGCATATTACGATCTCCTCATCAGCATTCTTGGCTCGACCATCCGCCTGTCGATTCCGCTGATCTTCACCGCGCTCGCGGGCCTCTTTTCCGAGCGTGCCGGCATCTTCGATATCGGTCTCGAAGGCAAGATGCTGGCTTCCGCCTTCGCAGCCGCCTGCGTCGCCTCGATCAGCGGCTCACCCTGGGCTGGTCTCGGCGCCGGTATCGTCATCTCGGTGATCTTCGGTCTGCTGCATGGTTTCGCATCGATCACCAACCGCGGCAACCAGATCGTCTCGGGTGTCGCGATCAACTTTCTGACGGCCGGCTTGACCATCGTTCTCGGTCAGGCCTGGTTCGGGCAGGGCGGCCGTACGCCGACTTTGCCCGGAACGGCCCGTTTTTCCAGCATCACCCTACCGGGTGTCGATGCCATCCGCGGTGTTCCGTTCATCGGGCCGCTCTATGCCAATGTCATCTCCGGCAACAATATCCTCACCTATCTCGCCTTTCTCGCCGTACCGATTTCCTGGTGGATCCTCTATCGCACCCGCTTCGGTCTGCGGCTGCGCGCCGTCGGTGAAAATCCCGGTGCGGTCGATACCGCCGGCATCTCGGTCGAATGGCTGCGTTATCGCTCGCTGATCGTCGCCGGCATTCTCTGCGGCTTCTCCGGCACCTATCTCGCCATCGCCCAGTCGGCCGCCTTCATCAACAACATGTCGGCCGGCAAGGGCTACATCGCGCTCGCCGCGCTGATCTTCGCCAAGTGGAAGCCGGTGCCGGTCATGTTCACCTGCCTGCTTTTCGGCTTTCTCGATGCCTTCGCCAATTTCATGCAGGGCAAGGCGGTTCCGGGTATCGGCGAGGTGCCGGTGCAGATTTTCCAGGCGCTGCCCTATATCCTCACCTGCATCCTGCTTGCAGGCTTTATTGGCGTCGCCAAACCTCCGAAGGCCGGCGGCGTGCCCTATACCAAGGAGCGCTAAACCATGTCGCATGATCTGTTCGAGGCCGCGCGCGGAGCGATGGCTTTCGCCCATGCTCCCTATTCGAAGTTTCCCGTCGGCGCGGCGATCCGCGCCGAGGACGGCAAGATCTATACCGGCGCCAATATCGAGAACCTGTCCTTCCCGCAAGGCTGGTGCGCTGAGCCGACGGCGATCGGCCAGATGATCATGGGCGGCGCCAAGAAGATCGTCGAGATCGCCATCGTCGCCGAGAAGCTGCCGCTCTGCCCGCCCTGCGGCGGCTGCCGGCAGAAGATCGCGGAATTTGCCAGCAAGGAGACACGCATCTATCTTTGCGACGAAACCGGCGTGAGGAAGACCATGACCATGGACGAGATGCTCCCCTTCAGCTTCGAAACTGAGGTGCTCGGATGAGCGCGGCCGTCGACATCCTCACCGAAAAGCTCGGCGAGCTGAAGCCGCGCTACGGCATCATCCTGGGCTCCGGCCTGGGCTCTCTCGTCGATCAGGTCAGTGATCCCCTGCGCGTCGCCTATGCCGATCTTCCCGGCTTTCCGGTCAGCGCCGTCTCCGGCCATGCCGGCACGCTGGTTGCGGGCAAGCTTGGTGATGTCCCGGTCATCATGCTGTCCGGCCGGGTGCATTACTACGAGAAGGGCGATGCCAATGCCATGCGCGAACCGATCGAGGCCCTGAAGGCCCTCGGCGTCGACACGCTGATCCTGACGAATTCCGCCGGATCGCTGCGGGAGGAAATGCCGCCCGGATCGGTGATGCAGATCACTGACCACATCAACTATTCCGGCATGAACCCGCTAATCGGCGAGGAAAGCGACAGGCGCTTCGTCGGCATGACCAGCGCCTATGATACCGACCTTATCATGCGCATGCGCAAGGCGGCGGAAAAGGCCGAGGTCAAGCTGTCGCACGGCGTCTATATGTGGTTTTCCGGACCGAGCTTCGAAACCCCGGCGGAAATTCGCATGGCACGCATCCTTGGCGCCGATGCCGTCGGCATGTCGACCGTGCCGGAAGTCATTCTGGCGCGTCTTTTCGGCCTGAGGGTTGCCGCTGCCTCCGTCATCACTAACTATGGTGCTGGCATGACCGGTGGCGAACTCTCGCATGAAGAGACGAAGGACATGGCTCCGGTCGGCGGCGCGCGTCTTGCCGCCATTTTGAAAGAAATGATTGCGAGCGAAGGAGATCCACAATGACGGGCCATTCCCTCAGAGAAACGGCAGCCGTTGCGCTTTCCCTTCTCGACCTCACCAATCTCAAGGATGACTGCACGCCGGCACAGATTGAGACGCTGTGCGCCCGCGCGCAATCGCCCTATGGCAATACGGCCGCCATCTGCATTTGGCCGCGCTTCGTCGTCCAGGCGCGCGGCATTCTCGGAACCGATCACGTTGTGAAGATCGCAACGGTGGTGAACTTCCCGGCCGGCGATATGGAAGTGGCCGATGTTGCCGCCGAAGCGCGTGAGGCGATCGCCGACGGTGCCGACGAGATCGACCTTGTCATTCCCTATCGTGCCTTTCTGGCCGGCAACGAGCAGGCCGTTACCGATATGGTTGCGGCCGTGCGGGCCGAATGCCAGGGACCGGTTCTCCTGAAGACTATCCTCGAAACCGGCGAGCTCAAGGATACCGCGCTGATCCGGCGTGCCTCCGAACTTGCGATCGAGGCCGGCTCCGATTTCATCAAGACCTCGACGGGCAAGGTTGCCGTCAACGCGACGCTCGAGGCTGCCGACATCATGCTTAGGGCGATCCGCGCCAGCGGCCGCAAGGTCGGCTTCAAGCCTGCCGGCGGCATTGGTTCTGTTTCCGATGCGGCGCTGTATCTGAGCCTTGCCGAGACCATCATGGCGCCCGATTGGGCCATGCCCTCGACCTTCCGTTTCGGTGCGTCGAGCTTGCTCGACGATATCCTGAACGTATTGGCCGGCGGCGATTCCAAGGCAGCTGCGTCGGGCTATTGACCCATGATCCCGCAGGAAATCATCCGGCAGAAGCGTAACGGTGCGACCCTTTCGGCTGCCGATATCGACTCGTTCATCGGCGCGTTGGGGCGTGGCGAACTGGCCGAGAGCCAGATCGGTGCCTTTGCCATGGCCGTCTGGTTTCGCGGCATGACACGCGAGGAGACGGTGGCGCTGACGCTGGCCATGGCCCGCTCCGGCAATACTTTGTCTTGGGAAGGCATCGGCAGGCCGATTGCCGACAAGCATTCGACGGGCGGTGTCGGCGACAACGTCTCGCTGATGCTGGCGCCCATCGCGGCCGCCTGCGGTCTCGCCGTGCCGATGATTTCAGGCCGTGGGCTCGGTCATACCGGCGGCACCCTCGACAAGCTCGAATCCGTCCCCGGCTACGGGATCACGCCGGACGCGGCCCGCTTTCGCAAGGTGGTCGATGAGGTCGGCTGCGCCATCATTGGCCAGACCGGCGCGCTGGCGCCTGCCGACGGCAAGCTCTATGCAGTGCGCGATGTCACCGCGACCGTCGATTCCGTGCCGTTGATCACCGCCTCCATCCTGTCGAAGAAACTGGCGGCGGGACTGGAAACGCTGGTGCTTGACGTCAAGATCGGCAGCGGCGCCTTCATGACCTCGCGGGAGGAAGCCAAGACGCTGGCGCGTTCGCTGGTGGAGGTGGCAAATGGCGGCGGGGTCAAGACCTCGGCCCTGATCACCGACATGAACGAGCCTTTAGCCGATGCGGCCGGCAACGTGGTCGAGCTTCGCAATTGCCTGGATTTCCTGAAAGGCGACAAGGCAGGCACGCGGCTCGAAACCGTCGTTCTGGCCTTCGCATCTGAAATGCTGGTTCAGGCCGGCATCGCTGCGAACGCTGTCGATGCGCAGGGCAGGGCGCGGGAGGCATTGGCATCGGGTAAGGCCGCGGAAATCTTCGGCCGCATGGTGCATGCGCTCGGTGGCCCGGCGGATCTGCTTGAACACCCAGATCGCCATCTGGTGAGCGCGCCGGTACAGAAGCCGGTTCCGGCCGCGGCCGATGGGTGGCTCGGCGCCTGCGATGCGC
The DNA here is from genome assembly GCF_012641405.1 of Rhizobium sp. P40RR-XXII. Taxonomy (GTDB): domain Bacteria; phylum Pseudomonadota; class Alphaproteobacteria; order Rhizobiales; family Rhizobiaceae; genus Rhizobium. The sequence continues at coordinate 336,432 of NZ_JABAII010000008.1, read as the reverse complement.
GCGCAATCGGCATGAGCGTCATCGATCTCGGCGGCGGTCGCCGTCGTCCGCAGGACAAGATCGATCATCGCGTCGGCTTCAGCGACATCCTGCCGCTCGGCACGAGGGTAAGCAAAGGCGACCGTATCGCGACTGTTCACGCGGCGGACGAGGCAAGCGCGGAGAGGGCTGCTGCCGATCTCTCAGCCAATTATCGGCTCGCCGATACGGCGCCCGCTGCGTCGCCCGTTATCATTGGCAGGATCTGACGGACGGCGCGCAATGGAGATAATAGGACGGTTCCACAAGGGGCTCGGCGACTCTACTGCTTCAACAGCAAATTGCCGTTCTGGACTCCAAAGGAGTTCAGTTTCTTCATGAAGCTCATACCGATCAGCGTCGTACTCAGCGCGCTGTCTTTTGCCACCATGGCATCGACATCGCGAACGCGGATCGTGCCGATCTCCAGGCGGTCGAGTTTGACATGGGCGACCTTGGATGTGCCGTTCGCCGTTTGGATCGGGTAGCGATAGTCGAGATCGACGCTGCTGAAGCCGAGGCTACGCGCCGTACTTTCGTTCATCGCGACATAGGTTGCGCCGGTATCGATCAACCCGTGCACGGAGCGGCCGTTGATGGTGAAATCACCTTCATAATGGCCACCCGCATTGGCGCGCAACTGAACGCTGCCATAGGAAACGGGTGCCTCGGTCTTTGGCGGGGTGAGTGAAACCGCTTCGACCGGCGCCGGCTTTTCGGCGGGCTCGTTAAAGCTACTCACCAGCATCGGCACCTGGGTTGCCGCAACGGCAATAACACCGGCAAAGACGAGAACGCGAACGAGCATCGGCAAGGCCCCTCCTGCGGGCACTGCCATCTGTAGGCCAAATTCGCTGAAACGACGCTAAGGCAATCAGTAAAAAGCCCGGCAGTTGAGTAACTTCCGGGCTATACGGGGAGTATAATGTTGAACTTTACTTTGTGCCGTACATGCGGTCGCCGGCATCGCCGAGGCCGGGCACGATATAGCCCTTCTCATTCAGATGGCTGTCGATGGCGGCGGTGAAGACCGGCACATCCGGATGCGCGCTACGGAAATTGGCGATGCCTTCCGGAGCCGCCAGCAGGCAGAGGAAGCGGATATTATGCGCGCCGCGTTCCTTCAGCTTGTCGATCGCGGCAATCGAGGAATTACCGGTCGCCAGCATCGGATCGACGACGATGATCAGGCGTTCGGAGATGTCCTCGGGCGCCTTGAAGTAATATTCGACCGGCTGCAGCGTCTCGTGATCGCGGTAGACGCCGATATGCGAGACGCGCGCCGAAGGCACGAGATCGAGCATGCCTTCGAGCAGGCCGTTGCCAGCGCGCAGGATCGAGGCGAAGACCAGCTTCTTGCCCTCGAGGATCGGCGCATCCATCGGCTGCAGCGGTGTCTCGATGGTCTCGATCGTCAGTTCCAGGTCGCGCGTCACTTCGTAACAGAGCAGCGTCGAAATCTCGCGCAGCAACCGGCGGAAGCTTCCCGTCGACGTGTCCTTCTTGCGCATGATTGTGAGCTTGTGCTGCACAAGCGGGTGATCGATGACAGTGACGCCGTCCATGGTTTCAGCCTTCCAGTAATTCCGCGATATGAGATGGTTCTTTCACGGAAATCGCCTCTGGTGCAAGAAAATAGGGAAAAACTCCCGATATCATCCCCAAACTCATGCCGCGGACAACGGGCGGGCGCGCTCGATCCTCTCGCGCCCATGCGGAGAGTGCATGACCTCCCACAGGTCATTGCGCCGTTGTACGTTCAGCCAGAACTCCGGGCTATTGCCGAACACGCGAGCAAGGATGAGTGCCGTTGCAGCCGTCACGCCGCGGCGATTATTGCATAGTTCATTCACATGCTTGCGCTGGACGCCCATGGCCTCGGCCAACGCACTTTGCGTCAGACCCATGGGTTCCATGAACTCTTCGACCAATATCTCGCCGACACTTGCCGGCTTACGTTTTGTCATCAACATCGCAATTGCCCTACCGATAGCTATGGTCGGCCAGATAGATGTCCGCCGCTTCGCCACGGCCGCTATCCCATCGGAAGATAAGCCGCCATTGCTTGTTGACACGGACCGAGCGAAAACCCTCGAGATTGCCGCGCAATTTCTCGAAATGATTGCTGGGAGGTATCCGTAGATCTTGGTCCGTCACCGCATCGTCGATCATCTGAAGCTTGCGAAACAGGCGGCTATCCAGATCGGCCGGTATTTTCTTCGAGTGTACGTCTTCGACAAAAAAATCACGCAGCCAATCATCTCGAAAGCTTACGATCATACTTTGGCTCCCGGGATGGGCGAATGTACCGCTCTATGGTACACATTTCAATCCAGAGCGTTGATTATTTTAGCCTCGCCAACAACGTCGCCCGTGTCGCCTCGTCCACAAACGCCGCTTCGATCGCCGTGCGGGTCATGGCGTTGATTTCGCCGTCGCTGAAGCCAAAGGCTGACGACGCCAGCTCGTATTCGCGCTTCAGCGAGGTGTGGAAGAAGGGCGGATCATCGGAACTTATCGTCACCTTCACGCCGGCATCACGCAGCCTGCGCAGCGGATGCGACTGGAAATCCGGAAAGACATTCAGCGCGACGTTGGAACCGGGGCACACCTCCAGCACCGTGCCGAGATCGGCAAGGCGCCTCACAAGGTCCATATCCTCGATGGCGCGCACGCCATGGCCGATGCGATCAGGGCGCACCAGTTCGACGGCATCGGCAACGGAAAAGGAGCCGCAGACCTCGCCGGCATGGATGGTGATGCCGAGCCCCGCCTCGCGCGCGATGTCGAAGGCGCGGGCATAATCGGCGACGCGACCCATGCGCTCCTCGCCGGCCATGTTGAAGCCGGTGATCAGCGGATTGTCGCTTTGGGCCGCATATTCCGCCGCCTTCGCCACCCGCTCCGGGCCGAAGTGACGTTCGCCGGTGACGATGAGCCGCGCCTCGATGCCGGTCTTTGCCTTGGCGGCGCGGATGCCGGCCGAAACGCCGGCCATATAGGCATCGGCGCCGAGGCCGATGCGGTCGCCGTGATCGGGCGAGACGATGAGTTCGCTATAGATCGTGCCGATCTCGGCAAGCTCTTCCAGATAGGTTTCCGTCAGCAGCGCATAGTCTTCCTCGGTGCGGTAGACTTCGGAAACCTTGTCGTAGCAGACGAGAAACTCGGCAAAATCCTTCCAGAGATAAACGCCGTCCCTGAGGAAGGCGCTGGTATCGACGCCATATTTTTCTGCCTGTGCCAGCGTCAGCGCCGGCGGGGCAGCACCCTCCAGATGGCAGTGCAGCTCCACTTTCTTCAAATGCGATGTCAAAGGAAACTCCTCCCGTGCGGCCCGGCCGCAATGCCAAGATGACGCGCGACCGTCTCGCCGATATCGGCATAGGTCTGGCGGATGCCGATGGAGCGCGAGCGGATGCCTCGTCCGTAAGCCATGACAGGCACGCGTTCGCGCGTGTGATCGGTGCCGCGCCAGGTCGGGTCGCAACCATGGTCGGCCGTCAGCACGACGAGATCGCCGGCCTTGAGCTTCTCGTGCACCTCAGGCAGCCGTGCATCGAAGGCTTCGAGCGCTGCGGCATAGCCCGGCACGTCGCGGCGATGGCCGTAGACCATGTCGAAATCGACGAAATTGGTGAAGACCAGATCGCCGTCGGCAGCTTCGTCCATGGCCTTCAATGTCGCGTCCATCAGCGCCATGTTGCCATTGGCCTTGATGACCTTTGAAATACCCTGATGCGCGAAGATATCGCCGATCTTGCCGACGGCATGCACCGTGCGCTCGGCCTTGACGAGGCGATCGAGCAGCGTCGGCTCCGGCGGCGGCACGGAGAAGTCGCGGCGATTTCCGGTACGCTCGAATGTGGCCACGGTCTCCCCGACGAAGGGGCGGGCAATGACGCGGCCGATATTGTAGGAATCGAGCAGCGTGCGCACGATCGTGCAGAGGCCAATCAGCCGATCGAGCCCGAAGTGCTGCTCGTGCGCGGCGATCTGGAAGACGGAATCGGACGAGGTATAACAGATGGGTTTACCGCTGCGGATGTGTTCTTCGCCGAGCTTTGCAATGATATCCGTACCCGAGGCATGGCAATTGCCGAGAATGCCGGGCAGATCGGCCGCCTCGCAGATGGCTTTCACCAGTTCCGGCGGGAAGGCATCGCCTTCGGACGGAAAGTAACCCCAATCGAACATGACGGGCGTTCCGGCGATCTCCCAATGGCCCGACGGCGTATCCTTGCCGCGGGAGACTTCGCTCGCGCAGCCATAGAGACCATACAGCTTTTCCGGCAGCGGCATGCCGGCGGGATAGCTGCCCGTTGCCGCCTTGGCGATCTCCATGAGGCCGAGACCGGACATATTGGGCAGCACCAGCGGCCCCTGGCGCAAGCCTTCGCGGTCGGCAGCGCCCGCCGCGCAGAATTCGGCGATATGGCCGAGCGTATCCGCACCCTCGTCACCATAGCTTACCGCATCCGGGCCGCCGCCGACGCCGAAGGAATCCAGAACGAAGAGAAAGGCGCGCGCCATACATCACCCGATAAGAATGTCGTCATCCCAGAGGAGGTCTTCCGGGATATTGGACGTCACCCATATAACGGAGGCATCGAGTTGGCAATTTTCCGTTTTGCAATGGCCTGCATAGGCAGTGTCGCGACGACAGGCGCTCAGCAATCGCTGCAGCTGATCGAATTGCCGACACGCTGACGATAGTAATATTGCCGGCTGATGGTGATTTGGTTCGTACCGCTCGGCAGGAAATTGGCGCCGAAACTGATGAGCTGGTAGGGAAGGGAAAGCTCGCTGCGGACCAGGAAGGTGCTTGCCTGGTTCATATTGGCCGGCAGGGTAATGGTCGTGCCGGAAGAATAGGGGGCCGTCCCGTCCTGTGCCCAGGACCATGCCACCGTTGCCTTGCCTGTCGCGTCGATCGCAATGCCGGTGATCTTCAACGTCATGCCGGTCGTGCCGTAGGGCGCGAAGATCGCGCCCGCTACCGAGGGCATGGTGGCAAGCACCGACTTGGTAACGCTCGACTGCTGCGAAACGATATCGGCGATCGATCCCGCCGAGCGGCTGGCGCGCTTGGAGACATTGAGGCCGACGGTGAGCTCGAAGGCGCCTAGGTAAAGCATCAGCAATACGGGAAAAAGGATGGCGAATTCGATCGCGCCGACGCCGCGTTCATCGCGGGCAAAGCGCCGCAGAATGCTCCGCGACATCATATCCTTTTCGATCATGGTCGCAGGGCCGCTCACGGATAGTTCTCGTTCTGGAAGGCGGCGGTCGCGACGATGAGATAGACTGACGCCGAGCCGTCGGATGGACGTACATTGGTAAGATAGGGGCGCAGCAGATCCGTAATGACCTGCCAGCGGTAATAGGCGCGCACCATGTTGAGCGACTTGGCGCCGCCGGGCGCGAAAGTAAAACTCGAAGTATTGAGATCGGAATAGGGATCGGTCGACGACTTGCGAGGGATCGTCGTCGGCATGGATGCGAAGCTCGAATAGGTCTCCACATCGAGGTAGAGGTTTGCCGGCGTCTGCAGTTCGGATGCGGAGCAGGTGATGAGCACGGCAATCTCGTTGCAGAATGCCTGACGGAACTTCTGCGACGTCGTATAGGAGGTTTTGTTGGGATCGGCCGTGATCTGCCCGGTTCTAATCTGACGCGCCAGGGTGTCGACGGCGTTTGAAACGACCTGCTCGGCAGTGAAGGCAACGAAGGTCTCGATAATGGCAAAGACGATCAGGAAATAGGGAATGGCAAGCATGGCGAATTCGATGGCCGCCGCGCCGTCCCGCGAGCGCAACAATTCGCGCAAGCCGCCTCGGGCACGCGGCCTGGCATGACTTACATTGGCGAGAAGATCACTATCTGGCGTCATGGGAAATCCGCGGCGATTTATACGCGGAGGACACTAGAGTTGTTTTCTTGATAATCCGTTTCTCTTCTCTATTCATATTTAGAGGAAACGGGGATTATTACTTGGCACGTAATATCTTGAATGTATTTTAGAATATCTACATTGTCGAATGTAACTATTGCCCGGTCGCCGAAGCCGTCGTCGCCGTGTTGTTCTGCTGGGCATGCTGTTCGCAATTGGGCGTGCATGACAATACGGCGCGATCCGTCTGCCGGAAAACACGGACCGTATTGCCTTCATCGATCGACACCAGGATCTGCTCATCGACGATGGCATTGCCGTCGGCGTCGAGCAGGATGATATTCGTCGTTCCGAAACTGCGGCCTGTCAGCACGATGGTCTTTGGATCGGCAACGGTGGCGTCGGCGACCTGCGAATTGCCGACGATGACTTTGCTGACGGGGCGATCGAGCTTCAAGACGCGCGCGTGATCCATATAGACGCGCAGCAGGCTTTCTCCGGCGGCGCTGGAGAGCTGCGGCGTCAAGCCGGCCATGGCAACGATGCCGGCGAGGAATGCGATTCTGCCGCCGATTGGCATGGCTTGGCCTCTTGGAAAGCGTATGGCGAAATAGTTTGTCTGACAGAATGGGAAAGAATGGTGAATGAACGATTAAGGGTGATGCTGTCCGTGTATTTATGATGCAGGCGTCCCGTAAATGGCTTTCATCTTCGTCGTTCATGTCTCAAATGCGTTGCTTTGAGACGAATCGTATAAGCTGCTAATATTAATGCATCTAATAATTTTCTTTTGGCTGAAGAAGTTCTTTAAAAATGCATGGCAAGACATGAATTCGATATTTACTATTCTTTTTTCACTTCACTATTCAAAATTCATTAACCCAATTCCTTAAAGCGATAGAAACGGCGGACGATTACCGTGCAACTCATCCGATCAACGGCAACAGTTGGCGGACGTGCTGTCAACAAAGTGGAGTTAAATTCATGTCTAAGCTTTTTTCGCGTTTCCTGAAGGATGAGTCGGGCGCAACCGCAATCGAATACGGTCTGATCGCTGCCCTGATCTCCGTTGCTATCATTGCCGGTGCAACCACCCTGGGCGGTACGCTCAGCTCGACGTTCACGAACATTTCTGACCAGATGAACAAGTCTGGCAAGGATATCGGTACCAAGTAAGACTTTTGTTCTGAAGGCGTAATACTTCACGGAAACCGCTCGATAAAATGGGCGGTTTCCGAATTTCAGATTTCGGGGTGGGGATTTATTGTGCTCGGAACTTTGGCGCTATCCATATTTCCCCTGTGCATGTCGTTAGCGGCGATATCCGACCTGCTGACTATGACAATTCCGAATAGGGTGAGCTTGGCCCTCGCAATCGCGTTTTTTGTGCTCGCTCCCACATATGGCCTGCCATTTACAGAAATCGGCATACATCTGGCTGTCGCCGGTGTCGTTTTTGCTGCGTGTTTTGCGTTGTTTGCGCTCAATGTTATGGGCGGCGGAGATGCGAAATTGTTAGCAGCTGCCGCTCTTTGGTTTGGCTTCGATCTTTCGGTGGTAATATTTCTTGTCTATGTCGCATTTATTGGCGGTGTAGTTACGGTTTTTATCGTTTGGCTCCGATCGCAAGCAAGCATCATTTCAGCTATTGGTCTTCCGATGCCTAGCTCCTTGACGGTTGCCAAGAAAATTCCATACGGAATAGCTATTGCAATCGGGGGAATCCTCGCGTTCCCTTCTTCGCCCCTTTTGATTGCGATGACCAAGAGTGCACTTTAAACTGCGCGACGATTGGTAAAATCCTAAGTACAATATATGTGTAGTCACTAATATAAATCAAGTAATTAGGGTTAAGTAATCATAAATGTAACATACCATTAACCATAATTACACCAATTGCCGGTCATTCTACAGGGCGAAGAATCCTGTTCCTCAAGGAATGACCATGAAACCCGCTCGCATAATGATACTCGCAGTGGCAGCCGCCGCGGCCGGGATGGCCGGCCTGCTGGCGATGCGCCTGGCTGGTTCGCGCGATATCGTGCCCCAGCAGATCGCGGCGATCGTGGAAAAGGAAGCAACGACCAATGTGCTGGTTGCGAGCGCCAATCTGCCCGTCGGCTCCCGTCTGAATGAAAAAACAATTCAATGGATGGCATGGCCGGAAAGCGGCGTCGTCAAAGGTCTCATAACCCAGAGCGAGCGGCCCGATGCCTTGAAGGATCTAAACGGCGCGGTCGTTCGTTTGCCGATATTCGAGGGCGAGCCGATCCGCGAGGAAAAGGTCGCGGACGCCAACAGCCGCATCCTCTCTTCATTGTTGCCAGCCGGCAAACGGGCCGTCGCCACCGAGATTTCCGTCGCCACCGGCGCCGGCGGTTTCATCCTCCCGAATGATCGTGTCGATGTGATCATGGTCCGCAAGGGCTCGCAGCAGCAGCTCGTCACGGAAACGGTGCTGAGCAACGTACGCGTCCTGGCCGTCGACCAGCAGATCGAGGAAAAGCAGGATGGAAGCAAGGCTGCCGTCGGTGCCACCGCGACGCTCGAGCTGACACCGGACCAGACGAAGGTTCTGGCCGTCGCGCACCAGATGGCCGACCGCCTGACGCTGGCATTGCGCTCCGTCGCCGATGCGCAGCAGCCCGATACGACGGCGGCCGACTATCTTCTGGCCGGCGACAATGGCGGCGGCCTTGTCCAGGTCATCAAGTCGGGAGCGATCGTGACCGATGGCCCAACCGGGCCGAAACCACAGTGAGAAGGGCCGACATCATGGTCAAGATAAGCAACAAAGCCAGCCTTCCTCTCGCTGCAATCCTTTCCTTCTCGGTTGCCTTTGCAGGTCTGCCTCTGGCGGATCTTCCGGCCTTTCTGCGCACTCCCGCAGCCCTTGCGGATGGCTCTGACAGCATCGTCACCATCGCCGGCCTTGGCACGAAGCGCACATTGAAGCTCGGCCTCAACAAGGCGCTCGTCGTCGATCTACCGGCCGATGCGCACGATATCCTTGTTTCCGATCCAAAGATGGCGGATGCGGTAACACGCACCTCGCGCCGTATTTATCTCTTCGGTAAGACCGTCGGCCAGACCAACATCTTCGTCTTCGGCGCGGACGGCAAGGAAATCGTCAGCCTCGATCTCCAGATCGAGCGCGACATTGCTGGGCTACAGGCCAATCTCAAGCGCTTCATTCCCGACTCCGACATCAATGTCGAGATCGTTTCCGACAACATCGTCATGACCGGCACGGTGCGCACACCGCAGGATGCGACGCGGGCTGAGCAGCTCGCCCAAGCTTTCCTGAAGGGCGGCGAAGCTACGACTCGAAACCAGACTGCCTCGGGCAGCGGCGACAACAACGCGGTCGCCATTTTCGCCGAAACGCGGCAAACCTCGCAGATCGTCAATATGTTGCAGATCGAAGGCGAGGATCAGGTGACGCTCAAGGTCACGGTCGCCGAAATCAAGCGCAGCGTGCTGAAGCAGATCGGCTTCGACAATCTCATCAGGAATTCTTCCGGCCTGACGGTCGCCCAGCTCGGCAATATTTCGCCTGACGCCACTGCCGCTGCCGGTGGCGGCGGTCTTGCCAGCCTGTTCAAGACCGCGATCGGCAAGTACAATATCAGCACTTATCTCAGTGCTCTTGAGCAGGCTGGCGCCGTCCGTACGCTCGCTGAGCCCACGTTGACGGCGATCTCCGGCCAGGCCGCGACCTTCAATTCAGGCGGTCAGACGCTATACGCCGTTACGAACAAGGACGGGACCGTCACGGTCACACCCTTCACCTATGGTATCAGTTTGGCCTTCACACCTGTCGTGCTGTCTGCCGGACGAATCGCCCTGCATGTGCAGACCCAGGTTTCTAATCCGGTTGGCACGGCAAACGCAGGCACGGCAACCTACAACCAGCGCGCCGCTGATACTTCGGTGGAGTTGCCGTCCGGCGGCTCGATCGCTTTGGCCGGTCTCTTGAGCGATACCATTCAGCAAACCACCAACGGTACGCCGGGCGCCTCGAAGATTCCAATCCTTGGCGCTCTGTTCCGCCAGAAGAGCTTTCAGCGCGACGAAACCGAGCTGGTCATTATCGCGACACCATATCTGGTGCGTCCGGTCGCCCGCAGCCAGCTTGCCCGCCCTGACGACAATTTCTCGCCGAGCAACGATATCAGCGGCTTCTTCATGAATCGTGTCAACAAGATCTACGGCCGCAAGGATGGGCCGCCGGTCGCCGATGCCGATTTCCACGGCACTGTCGGCTTCATCTACAAGTAGGGGACACCGACCATGAAGCGCGCCTTTTCAACCGGATTAACGAGAGATCTAAAAGTGGCCAGCCCCGAACGCCATACGCCTCGCATCGGCCGGCCCCGTTTCTCCCGGCTGGCTCTGATAGCACCGGCGCTGATCCTGACGGCCGCCGCCATCAGCGGCTGCGCCGATTCACGCGATCGTATGACCACCAGCGCCATCAACGACGACTATCGGCAGCGTCATCCGATCGTGTTGGCGGAGAAGGAACACAATCTCGATATCCCGGTCGCTGCCAGCGACCGTCGCCTGACGACGGGAATGCGCGATACCATCCGTGGATTTGTCCAGGATTATCGAGCTCATGCGAGCGGTACGGTCGAAATCCTTGTACCGAGGGGATCGATGAATTCGTTGGCGGCATCTACGCTGCGTCAGCAGATCCGCAGGGAGCTGATTGCGAACGGTATCCCGTCGGCCCGCATCGTCGAAAGCCACTACGGGGCCGGCGACCTGGACGACGCAGCTCCGATGCGTCTGCGCTTCACAGCCACGACGGCTCTCACCAACAGCTGCGGTCAATGGCCGAATGATCTTTCCGACAACGCCTTCGACAATCAGAACTACTACAATTTCGGCTGCGCGACGCAGCACAATCTGGCGGCACAGGTCGCCAATCCGACGGATTTGATATCGCCCAGGGCTGCGTCGCCGATCGATACCGATCAACGCAGCAAGGTGATCGACAACTACCGCAACGGCTCGGTTCCGACGAGTACCGCCACGCTCGGCGGTTTCAGCGGTTCTGGCAGCTCCGGCCAATGATTATGGGACGCACCGGCGGAACAGGATGACATCATGAACGCCATCGACTACGATATTGGCTCGACTGCCGCGGAGGCCGAGGACGTCTCGCGCTCGGGCAATCTCGACAATCTACGGCCGCTGCCGCGCATTTCGGTGCATGCCTTCTGCGAAAGCGAGCAGCTGCAGCGGGTGATGGACCAATGCGCCAACGACCGGCGCATGTCCAAGGTCAGCTGCCGGATTACCAGCGGCAGCATCGCGGCGGCGGCAAACATGTTCGCTTCGGCGCCGACCCCCAATCTGATCATTCTTGAGACGCGGGCCAATCCGCGCAATCTGCTGACTGAACTTGCGCCCCTCGCCGCCGTCTGCGATCCGAGCACCAAGGTCGTCATCGTCGGTTACCATAACGATATCGGCCTCTACCGCGAGCTGATCCGCAACGGCATCTCCGAATATATCGTGCAGCCCACCGATATGGTCGATCTGATGACGGCCATGACGGCGATCTTCATCGATCCCGATGCCGAACCGCTCGGTCGCAGCATCGCTTTCATCGGCGCCAAGGGCGGGGTGGGCGCATCCACCATCGCGCATAATTGCGCCTTCGGCATTTCAAGCCTGTTCTCCACCGAGACTATTCTTGCCGATCTCGATCTGCCCTACGGCACGGCTAATATCGACTTCGATCAGGATCCGGCGCAGGGGATTGCTGAGGCCGTATACGCGCCGGAGCGCCTGGACGAGGTCTTTCTCGATCGATTGCTGACAAAATGCTCGCAGCACCTGTCGCTGCTGGCAGCGCCTTCCATGCTGGATCGCGCCTATGATTTCGAGGGGCAAGCCTTCCTGCCGGTGCTCGATGTTCTCCAGCGCAGCGCGCCGGTGGCGGTCCTGGACGTACCTCATGTCTGGACGGAATGGACGCGCTCGGTGCTGGCCGCTGTCGATGAGGTCGTCATTTGCGCCGCTCCCGATCTCGCCAACCTGCGCAATGCCAAAAACCTGATCGACGCTCTGCGCAAGCTGCGGCCCAACGACAAGGGACCGCACCTTATTCTCAATCAGGTAGGTATGCCGAAGCGCCCGGAAATCAATCCTTCGGAGTTCTGCGTGCCGTTGGAGGCGGATCCGATCGCCGTCATTCCCTTCGATATCCATTTGTTCGGCAATGCCGCCAACAGCGGACGGATGATTTCGGAGACGGATCCCAAATCGCCGATCGCCGAGACCTTTTCGCAGATATCGCACATCGTCACCGGACGCGTCGCTTTGAAGAAGGCGAGAAAGGGCGGTCTGCTTGGCCTCCTGAAGCGGAAATAGTCCTTTGATTTCGCATGACTTCCCGAAGGCGGGCCTTCCTGAACGTCATGCAGCAGCAGTAGAATTGGATCGAAAGCATGTTTGGCAAGCGCGGAAATGAAGGTTCTGCAAAAGGCGGCGGCGCAATGCCTCCGCCGGCGCCGGCGCGTGCGCCGGCCGCAACCGCGCCCGCGGCACCGGCCGTGCTGATAGAGCCGTCGCGCGATCCCGCTCAGCAGCGCCAGCAGGTCGCGCCCCCGCCGATGCAGACGCCTAGTCGCCGCCGGCCGGTCCGCACCGAAGAATATTACGATACCAAGTCGCAGGTCTTCTCAGCGCTCATCGACACGATCGACCTCTCGCAGCTTTCCAAGCTCGGACCGGAAGCGGCGCGCGAGGAAATCCGCGATATCGTCAACGACATCATCACGATCAAGAATTTTGCGATGTCGATTTCCGAGCAGGAGGAACTGCTCGAGGATATCTGCAACGACGTACTCGGCTACGGTCCGCTGGAGCCGCTTTTGGCCCGCGACGACATCGCGGACATCATGGTCAACGGCGCCGGCCAGACCTTTATCGAAGTCGGCGGCAAGACCGTCGAATCGGAAATCCGTTTCCGTGACAATGCGCAGCTTCTGTCCATCTGCCAGCGTATCGTCAGCCAGGTCGGCCGCCGCGTCGATGAATCCAGCCCGATCTGCGACGCGCGCCTGCCGGATGGTTCGCGCGTCAACGTCATTGCGCCGCCTTTGGCGATCGATGGTCCGGCGCTGACCATTCGTAAGTTCAAGAAGGACAAGCTGACGCTCGATCAGCTCGTCCGCTTCGGCGCCATCACGCCGGAGGGCGCGACGCTGCTGCAGATCATCGGTCGCGTGCGCTGCAACGTCGTCATTTCAGGCGGTACGGGCTCGGGCAAGACGACGCTGCTCAACTGCCTGACCAACTATATCGACCGCGACGAGCGCGTCATCACCTGCGAAGACACCGCCGAGCTGCAGCTGCAGCAGCCGCATGTCGTGCGCCTCGAAACCCGCCCGCCGAACATCGAAGGCGAGGGCGAGATCACCATGCGCGATTTGGTCAAGAACTGCCTGCGCATGCGTCCAGAGCGGATCATCGTCGGCGAAGTGCGTGGACCGGAGGTCTTCGACCTGCTGCAGGCGATGAACACGGGCCATGACGGTTCCATGGGTACGATCCACGCCAACACGCCGCGCGAATGCCTGAGCCGTATCGAATCGATGATTGCCATGGGCGGCTTCAGCCTGCCGGCCAAGACCGTGCGTGAGATTGTCTCCACCTCCGTCGATGTGATCATCCAGGCCGCTCGTCTGCGCGACGGTTCGCGCCGCATCACGCAGATCACCGAGGTCATCGGCATGGAAGGCGACGTAATCATCACGCAGGATCTGATGCGCTACGAGATCGAGGGCGAAGACGCGAACGGCCGCATCATCGGCCGGCACGTTTCCACTGGCATCGGCAAGCCGCATTTCTGGGATCGTGCCCGCTACTACAATGAGGAGCGACGCCTCGCGGCTGCGCTCGACGAGATGGAACAGAAGGCGCAATAGGGCTGACGATGTTCGGTGTCGATCCAATAGTGCTGTTGATTGTCCTGCTGACTGCGGTTTCGGCGGCTGCCGTCTGCTATGGCATTCTCTATTCTCGGATCGAGGCCCAGAAGAAGGCCGCAAGCCGCGTCAACCGGATCAGGCAGGCCGAAACTGACCGTGTGAAGGTCAAGGCGGCGCGCGATCGCGTCCAGGAAATGTCCAAGCGGCGCAAATCCGTGCAGGATTCGCTCAAGGATCTGGAGCGGCGCCAGACCGAAAACACCAAGAAAAAGCAGTCGCTGAAGGCGCGCCTGGCGCACGCCGGCTTGTCGCTGACACCGTCGCGCTTCTACGTTTTCAGCGTGCTGTTCGGCCTGTTCGCGGTGCTGGTCTTTTTCATTGCCGGCGCTCCACCCCTGGTCATCCTAGGACTGTTCTTTGCCGTCGCTTTCGGTCTGCCGCGCTGGATTCTCGGTTTCCTCATCAAGCGCCGGCAAAACAAGTTTCTCGAAGAATTTCCGAACGCGCTCGATCTCATCACCCGCTCCCTTCGCTCGGGCCTGCCGCTCAACGATGCGGTGCGGCTGGTGGCCGCCGAGGCGCGCGATCCGGTCAAGTCGGAATTCCGGCGGGTGGTCGAAGCGCAGCAGGTCGGTCTCAGCATGTCTGAAGCGTGCGCGCGCATGACGAACCAAATGCCGCTGCAGGAAGTGAATTTTTTCTCGATCGTCATCACCATTCAGGCCCAGGCCGGCGGCAACCTGTCGGAAGCTTTGGGCAATCTCGCAAAGGTGCTGCGCGACCGCAAGAAAATGAAGGCGAAGGTCCAGGCGCTGTCGATGGAGGCAAAGGCATCCGCCGTCATCATCGGCGCTCTGCCCTTTATCGTGATGCTGCTCGTCTATCTGACGTCGCCGCAATACATGATGATCCTGTTTACCGATCCGCGCGGCCATCTGATCTTGGTCGGAGCCGGCATCTGGATGTCGTTCGGAATCTTCATCATGCGCAACATGGTCAATTTCGAGATCTGAGCGAAGGAGCCGCATAGCCCATGTCCGATCTGGCCGCCAAACTGACCGATCCCGGCACCCTTCTCGCCGTCGTCGTTGCCATTGCCGTCTTTGCCACCTTCTACACGATCGCCATGCCGCTGCTGGAGCGTGGCGATCTCAACAAACGCATGAAGGCCGTCTCCACGGAGCGCGAGCAGATCCGCGCACGCGAGCGGGCGCGGCTGAGCGCCGACGGCGGCAAGGCATCGCTGCGCAGCCATAACAATCGCAACGCCCGGCAGATCGTCGAGCGCTTCAACCTGCGAAACGCGCTGGTTGATGCCAATACCATGAACCGCCTGCGGGCGGCTGGCCTGCGGTCCGAAAACGCGTTGAACATGTTTCTGGTGGCGCGGTTCTTCCTGCCGTTCCTGTTCTTGGCGGCTGCGATCGTGGTGGTGTTCGTTCTCGGCTGGTTTGCCGCAAAGCCCCTTCCGATCCGCCTGCTCGGCGTCATCGGCACGGCCTATCTCGGCTTCTACGCGCCGAACATCTATGTTTCCAACCGGATGGCCAAGCGTCAGAAGTCGATCAAGCGCGCCTGGCCGGATGCTCTCGACCTGATGCTGATATGCGTGGAATCGGGCATATCGATCGAAGCCGGCATGCATCGTGTGTCCGAGGAAATGACCGAGCAATCCCCGCCGCTCGCCGAGGAAATGGTGCTGACTACGGCCGAACTTTCCTTCCTGCAGGATCGCCGCACGGCCTTCGACAATCTTGCCGCCCGCACGCAGATCGAGCTCGTCAAATCGGTGACGCAGGCGCTCATTCAGGCCGAGCGCTACGGCACGCCGCTCTCCCAGGCGCTGCGCGTCATGGCGCAGGAGGGCCGCGACGAGCGCATGAACGAGGCGGAGAAGAAGGCAGCCGCGCTGCCGCCGAAGCTGACCGTGCCGATGATCATCTTCTTCCTGCCGGTCCTGATGGCTGTCATTCTCGGCCCGGCGATCATCCAGGCCATGGACAAGTTCTGATCCGTCGCTTGCCTGCTGCGTGTGGATATGATTAATCTTCCATCCAGGGTCGCGGACAGCCGGAAGCGGAGATCCTTGGCATGCCCTGGAGGCTGCCGCCCACCGCTGACAAGGATGTCCAGCCATATCGGAGGTGTCGCATGTCGTCCATGGCAGTGTTTCTTAGCGTTATTGCCGCAGTCTTCATCGGAGCCGTCAGTCCCGGTCCGAGTTTCGTGCTTGTCTCCCGTATTGCCGTTTCCCGTTCGCGAAAGGCCGGCCTTGCCGCGGCTCTCGGCATGGGGATGGGCAGCGTCATTTTCGCAACCTTGGCCCTGTTCGGCCTGAGCGCCCTGCTGATGAAGGTCGAATGGCTGTATCTGGCGCTGAAAGTCGCCGGCGGTCTCTATCTGATCTATGTCGGCATCCGCATCTGGCGCGGCGCGGCGGATGACCTTCCGATCGATTCACCCGCGACGCCGAAGGCAGCGGGCGCAACGCGCAATTTCCTCTTTGCGCTCGGCACCCAGCTCAGCAATCCGAAGACCGCCATCTTCTATGGCAGTATCTTCGCGGCCCTCCTGCCGGCGGCTCCCGCGCCCTGGCTGCTGGCTGCCGTTCCGCCGGCGGTCTTTTTGGTCGAGGCCGGATGGTACACGGTGGTGACGATCGCCTTCTCGTCGAACCGCCCGCGCGCAATGTATCTTGGTGCCAAGCTCTGGATCGACCGCGTGGCCGGCGTCGTGATGGGCGCGCTCGGAGCGCGGCTGGTGGCCGAGGGCCTGCCGCGCCATCTCTGGCGTTGATCCCTCTATACTTATCGCTTGAAACAGTTTGCCGGAAGCGCTGTCCGCTATTGCGGCAACTGCGCTATTCGACAGTTTTACTCGCGTCGCCGCTGGCTGCAAGTTTCTGCCAGGAATTCCGCTGCGCCAGCATGCCCCTGAGATAGGCGACGTTGGCGTTGGCTTGCTGCGGTGTCAGCTCCTGGCGCGCGATCTGTTCCGCATCGGCAAAGCGGCCCTGCAGGCCGACGACCAGCGCCAGGTTCTGCCGCACGCGGCTGTCGGCGCCCGGCTGCGAGACGGCCGAGCGAAGGTAGTTTTCGGCGTTCTTGAGGTCGCCGGTCAGCACGTAGGACATGCCGAGATTGGAAAGAATGGTCGGCTCGTTCGGGGCCAGCACCAGCGCGTCGCGATATTTGGCGCGCGCATCGGCGGAGCGTCCGAGCTGGTCGAGGATGGCACCTTGCGCGGAAACCAGACGCCAGTCCGGCCGGTCCGGAAGCTGCGCGCGGTCGATGGTCGACAGCGCTTCCTCGAGCTGGCCCGCCGCCGCCTGTGCCTTGCCATAGGCGGCAAGCACGCCGCGATCGGTCGGATTGGCGATTGCCACCTGCTGCATGACGGCGAGCGCCTGGTCGTTGCGGCCGCTCATGCGCAAGGCATTGGCATAGGTGACGCCAGCGTCGCGATCCTTAGGATTGGCGTCATAGGCCTTGCCATAGGTGGCAGTCGCCTGCGCCAGATCGGTGCCGTTCATCGTGTCGAGAGAGTTCGGCGTCTTGGGGATCGAACCGGTCGTCATCCGGTCCTTTCCGGTCGTCGAGCAGCTTGCGAGCGCCAGCGCCAGAAATGCTGCGGAAGCGCCCCGGAAAAGGAAGGTTCTGAATAAAGACGCGGTTGAAACGGCGGGCATTTCGCTTATCCCTGAATTCCATAAGTCTTGCGCGAGGCCTAGAATCGGAACAGGGAAAGGTTCGACGCAATGTTCGCTCCAGCAATAATCTGTTAACCCTAACAGACGGTTAACTCTCGATTCTCCGAAGTATCCAACTCTCTGAAGTCATCGTCAAAGGATAGTCATGGCCCCCTACCAATATATCGAGCGTGCGACACCCTTCAATTCGAAGGGTGGTGCGACGCTGCCGATCTTTGCCGTCACTCCGGCGCATATCGAGACCGGCACCATCGATCCCATCGCGCTCGATTGGGCCAGCAAGGCAGGTTACAAGGCGGAAAGCGGCTCGCTGCTGCTGATCCCGACGGCCGACGGACATCTGGGCGGGGCCTTGTTCGGCCTGGGCTCCAATCCCTCCGAACAGCCCTTCCTGACGGGAAGGCTCGCGCGCAGCCTGCCGGCGGGTGATTGGCACGTCGAGACGGCGCCGCTGACGGCAAACCGGCTTTCGCTCGGTTTCGGCCTCGGCAGCTATCGCTTCGAGCGCTACAAGTCCGAGAAGGCGACGGCGCCGACGTTGATGATCCCGCGCGATGCGGACGCCGCCGACATCAAGCGTCAGCTCGCGGGCGTGTTCCTGGCACGCGATCTCATCAATACGCCAACCAACGACATGGGGCCGGAGCAACTCGAAGCTGCCTTCCGGGCGCTTGCCGAACACTACAAGGCGGAAATGTCCGTCATCATCGGCGACGACCTCCTGAAGGAGAATTTCCCGCTCGTGCATACTGTGGGACGTGCGAGCGCCGACGCGCCGCGCCTTCTGGAACTGCGCTGGGGGAAAAAGGGACATCGCCGCATCACGCTGGTCGGCAAGGGCGTCTGCTTCGACACCGGCGGCCTCGACATCAAGCCGGCATCCTCGATGCTGTTGATGAAGAAGGATATGGGCGGTGCCGCGAATGTCATGGGCCTGGCGCTGATGATCATGGACGCCAAGCTCAAGGTCGATCTGCGCGTCATCATTCCCGTCGTCGAGAACTCGATTTCGTCCAACGCCTTCCGCCCCGGCGATATCTACACGAGCCGCAAGGGCCTCACCGTGCAGATCGACAATACGGATGCGGAGGGACGGCTGATCCTCGCCGATGCGCTTGCCTATGCCGATGAGGACGCGCCGGACCTGATGATCGACATGGCGACGCTGACCGGTGCTGCCCGCGTCGCGCTCGGCCCCGACCTGCCGCCCTTCTTCACCGACGACGACGATCTTGCCCGCGATCTGACCGAAGCGAGCCTGGAGACGGACGATCCGCTGTGGCGGATGCCGCTTTACATGGGCTACGACAAGGATATCCGCACGAAATTCGCCGATATCACCAATGCTCCATCAGGCGGCATGGCAGGCTCCATTACGGCCGCCCTGTTCCTCAAGCGCTTTGTGACGAAAACGCCGAGCTGGGTCCATTTCGATATCTACGGCTGGGCGCAGAGCGAACGGCCGCATTCGCCGGGCGGCGGCGAAGCGCAGGCGATCCGGGCGCTGTATCATCACATCAGGCAGAGGGTGCGGTAGGGGTCGACGCGCCGCCCTTCATCCGCCTTCGTGGTTCGAGGCTACGGTCCTATGGACCTTCGCGCCTCACCATGAAGGCTGATCTTTGTCGTCCAACTGCGAGAGCA
Source organism: Rhizobium sp. P40RR-XXII (assembly GCF_012641405.1). Lineage (GTDB taxonomy): Bacteria > Pseudomonadota > Alphaproteobacteria > Rhizobiales > Rhizobiaceae > Rhizobium. The sequence goes on along the minus strand of NZ_JABAII010000008.1, from coordinate 317,219 downwards.
GTTCCACCTCATGGTGAGGTGCCTTGTTGCCGCAGCGTTAGCGTAGGCGGCAAGGCCTCGAACCACGAGGCGGCCACAGATCGTTTCGTCGTTAGTCCCCTTGAAACCGCCATGATCTTGGCCGAGACTGAAACGGTAGCGTAACGAATTTCGGGGTTGCTTTTGCCGCTTGATCTCTCTGCCTCGCAGGCTCTTGGCCTCTGGCATGGCGTGACGCTCGCTCAGGTGCGCCGCGAGGATCATGATTTGACCTTGCGGCAGATGGCGATCCTGCTTCAAATCTATCTCGTGCCGCCGCCACATACCGTTCGTGGCCTTGCCGCGACGCTCGGCGTCACCAAGCCGGTCATCACTAGGGCGCTTGACACCATGGGCGCGATGGGTTTGGTCGACCGCGTGCGCGACGATCGCGACCGCCGCAACGTCATCATTAAGCGTACGGTCACCGGCGCGCTCTATCTTGAAAAACTCGGCGATCTCGTCATCGAGCACGGCCGCAAATTGTAACCTCAGGAATTTCGTCATGACGCTCGACCGCCGCCTCAATGCTTTCAGGCCCGATCTCGCCGAGGCCTCTCTTAAAGGTAAAGTTGAGGCCGAGCGCTTCGCTGAAGGCAACAGCGCCCGTGTTGCCGTTCCCGTCGTCGCGCTTCGGCCCAAGCCGGATCTGGCTTCGGGCATCGATACCGAGCTGCTGATGGGCGAGGAAGTCGCGGTTTTCGAGCGCCGCGATGGCTGGTGCTGGGTGAAGGCACTCGCCGACAGCTATGTCGGCTATCTCCCCGAAGGGGCGATCAAGGAAGGCGCGGCGGCGCCCACCCATGTCGTCATTCCGCAGCGCACTTTCCTCTATCCCGAGCCGGAGCTGCGCAAGCCGCATGCCGCGGTCCTCTCCATGGGCAGCCTCGTGCATGTGACCGGCATGGCGGAGGCGCGCGGCAATCACTATGTCGTCCTGGAGGACGGTACCGCGATCTTCGCAAAACATGTGCAGCCAATCGGCGACAACCGCGGCGGTGACTTCGTCGATGTCGCCTTGCGCTTTATCGAGACGCCCTATCTCTGGGGCGGCCGCTCCGGGCTTGGCATCGATTGCTCCGGCCTTGTGCAGCTGGCGCTGTCGATGACCGGCCGCGCAGCACCCCGCGATACCGACATGCAGGCCGCCGGCCTCGGCCAGCCGATTACGCGCGACGAGCTGAAGCGCGGTGATTTCGTCTTCTGGAAGGGCCATGTCGCCATCATGGAAGGTCCGGAAACCATCGTCCACGCCAACGGCCATACCATGACTGTCGCTCGTGAGAATTTTGCCGCCGCCGTCGAGCGCATCGGATGGCTCTACGAACAGCCGACGGGTTATCGCCGTTTCACCGACGACTGATAATCCCTTAAATCGGAATCGATTTAAGGAATTATTCAGCATCTCAAAGTGTTACAGCGCCCCGGAACCGCTCTTTCTTTTGCTCGTTATCTCTTTGATCGAGATATCCTATCGAGAGGAGAAAGCTCATGCCCATCACGGCCATGGAAAAGACGGTCCGGGATATTCTGCTCGACAACCACATGCGCAAGAACGGCAAGATCGACAGGTTGCGCGAGCTGCAGAGCGAGGCTCGGGCCATCCAGCGCGCCGGCAGCGAAAGCTCGATGAGTGCGGATGATGGCCTGCAGGACGATCTGCGCGTGATCGAGAAGGCGTTGCACGATCTTCACGCCGACACCAAGGAAAAGGGTGCCGCAACCTTGTAGGCGACGGTACTCGAACGGTCGTTTTACGGCGTGCGCGGCCGGGCGATCCAGATCCCGGCGATGATGACGAGGCCGCCGAGAGCTTGGATCAGCGTGACGTTTTCGCCGAACAGGAACCAGGCGAAAAGTGCGGCTGCGATCGATTCCAGGAAAATGACGAGCGAGGAGAAAACGGTCGGCAACCGTCCGAGTGCCACCGAAAGCAGGCCTTGTCCGCCGGCATGGCTGATGAGGCCCAGCGCCAGAAGCACGCACCATCCCGAAATCGACTGTGGCAATATCCGCGGTTCGAAGAAGAAGGCGACCAGGAACAGGATCGTGGCGGTGATGACGCTGAGTTCGAAAGTGACGCGTGCCGCATTCGTCGTTGGCCGCGCCCCGCCGACCGCCAGGAAATAGAGGCCGAAGAACGCACCGGTGACGATGGCAAGCGTATCGCCGACGGCGCGGCTTGGATTGAATGCAAGGCTTTGCGCCACCAGCGCCGTGCCGCCCGCAAGGCAGACCAGAAGCCCGATCAGTGTGGTGCGATCGACCCGCTGCCGCAGGAGAAGCCAGCCGAAGATGACGACCCAGAGCGGCGCCATGGTCGCAAAGAATGTCGCATTGGCTATGGTCGTCCGCACGATAGCGAGGTGCCAGAAGAACAGGTCCCCCGTAAAGGCGATGCCGGCGAGAATGGTCGGCAGCGTAAAACTGGCACGGGGTGCCGTGACCTCCGAAGCCTCCGCATATCGCATCCAGATCCAGAGGACAGGCAGCGCAAGGAAGACGCGCCAGAATGCGCTGGCGAAAGGTCCGACATCGGCCAGGCGTACGAGGCTTGGGGAGATACTCATGGCCAGCGCGGCAAGGAGCATTGCCACGACCCCGAAAAGAAACCCTTTCGAGTGGCCGGAGCCTGTCTTGCCGGTAGCATGGCGGCTTGAACCCGTCCTCTCGCCAAGATCCGCGGCGCCTGTATCGTAATCGGTGTCCGGCTGTGACATTCTCGTGCCTTTGCAAGTCAGATGATGTGTGGCGCAAAGCTATTACATGCGGGAAGAGTATTTGGCTCCATTTTGACGGTTTCCATGCAATTTTGTTTCCTCTTTGCGGTAAGGATGTTTTGAAATGCGCAAACCCGCCGATCTCGATGAATTCGACCTGGCGATTCTCGATCTTCTTCAGAAAGACAGCAGCGCTCCGCAGCGCAAGATCGGCGAACTGGTCAATCTCTCGGCGCCCGCCGTGCAGCGGCGCATCAAGCGCATGCAGGCTGATGGCGTTATTGAGACGAATATTGCCGTCATCAATCCGGCAACGATAGGCTTGCCGATCACTATCATCGTCGAGGTCCATATCGCAAACGAGCGTTATGACCTGATCAATGCGATTAAGCGCAGCTTCCTGGAGGCGCCGGAAGTTCAGCAATGCTATCAGGTCACCGGCGAAGCGGATTTCGTGCTTGTCGTCGTCGTGGCCAGCATGTCCGACTATGAGGCGCTGACGAGGCGTCTGTTCTACGACAATCCGAATGTCACGAAATTCAAATCGCTCGTTGCCATGGACCGGGTGAAGGTCGGTCTTTCCTTGCCACTGGCGCGGGATTAGCCGGCTGTCCGCATGGTGCTGTTCATCCCGGCCGTTTCGGCCAGTTGGTCACGCCGCCGCTCCAATCCTCGAAGGCCTTCGAGAGACGAAGTACCAGCATGTCGTCGAAGCGCGGGCCGACGATCTGCAGGCCGATCGGCATGCCGGAGCGGGAGAAGCCGCAATTGATCGACGAGGCCGGCTGCTCCGACATGTTCCACGGAACGGTGAAGCCGATGTGCTCGAAGGGCAGGGCAGGATCGTTGGTGGGGGAGGCCCATTCGGCGGGATAGGACACGATCGGATTGGTCGGCGAAAGCACGGCGTCGACTTCGGTGAAGAGCCTGCCGCAGCTCTTGCGCATCTCGATCGTCTGGTTGAAACCGCGAACGGCATCGACGCCGCTGACATCGGCGCCGCCCTTTGCCCAGCTGTGGATATAGGGCAGGATTGAGTTTCGCCGCTCCTCGCTCAATCCCATGATGTCGCCCCAGAAGCGCGCGCGCCAGAAGACATCGAGCCCGTCGAGCATCCGCCTGGTTAGCACTGGCGCAACGTCGATGATAGTCGCGCCTGCGTCCTCGAAGCGCCTGGCGGCGGCAAGGACTGCGTCACGCACCTCGTCATCGACGGGCAGGCCGCAGCCGGCATCCAGCATCAGGCCGATCTTCATGCCGCTGACGTCGACGCCGAGATCCATCCAGTCGATCCCGTTCGGCGGCAGGCTGGTGCCGTCGCGCCAGTCGGGACGCGACAGCGTCGCCATGGAGAAGGCGGCATCCTCGACCGTGCGGGTCATCGGTCCGGCGCATCGCCCGACATAATAGGGATCGACCGGAATGCGGCCATGGCTTGGCTTGAAGCCGAAAATGCCCGTCCAGCCCGCCGGCAGCCGCACCGAGCCGCCGATATCGGTGCCGATATGCAGCGGTCCGTAGCCGGCTGCTGCGGCGGCCGCCGCGCCGGCGCTGGAGCCGCCCGGATTTTGGCTGGGATCCCAAGGATTGCGGCTGAGCTTGTGAAAACTGGACAGGCCGGAGGAGAGCATGCCGTAGTCGGGACAGGTAGTTTTCGCGAAAATCACCGCGCCGTCCTCGCGCATGCGGGCGGCGATCGGCGCGTCCTCGGCGGCGGGAACAAGCTCGACGGCGGCCGTGCCGAGCGGCACCGGCTGGCCCTTGGTGGCGATCAGCTCTTTCAGCGTCACCGGAATGCCGTCCAGGGCTCCGAGCGGTCTACCCTTTGCCCAGCGCTCCGTGGATGCGGCCGCCTGCCTGCGTGCATCTTCTGGATCATAGGCATAGAGAGCAGCGATTGTCGGCTCCCATGCCTCGATAAGTTCTTCAAGCGCCAGCCAGTATTCGCTGGGAGACAGGCTCTTGTCGGCAAATTTGCGCCTGAGGTCTCGGATGGAAAGATCGGTCGGTTCGGTCATGATCTATACTCTTCATGTCTCAATCAGCGCGTCGCCTCGCGGGGGTCGAGGAGATCGCGCAGCCCGTCGCCGAGCAGGTTGAAGCCGAGGACGGTCAGCGCGATGGCAAGGCCCGGCAGCAGGGCCAGCCACGGCGCGACGTGGAAATAGGTCTGAGCGTCGGCCAGCATCCGTCCCCAGGTCGGCGCCGGCGGCGGCACGCTGAGGCCCAGGAAGGCAAGCCCGGCCTCGGTGAGGATCGCAAGGCCGAGCTGGATCGTCGCCTGGACGATGATGCTGCCCATGATATTAGGCATGATATGGCGCAGCGTGATGGCAAGCTGTGTATTGCCGATGGCGCGCGCCGCTAGCACATAATCCCGGCTCCAGGCCTGCAGTGCCGAGCTGAGCGCGACGCGGGCAAAGACCGGCACCATGAAGACGGCAATGGCGAGAATGGCCGTCGAGCGCCCGGTCCCAAGAAACGCGCCGAGGATCATGGCCGAAAGGATCGGCGGCAACGCGAAGATCACGTCGCAGGCCCGCATGATCAGGGCCTCGAACAAGCCGCGTTGGGCGGCGGCGGAAACACCGATAATCGTTCCGAGCGTACCGCCGATCGCGACGGCCGAAACGGAGATCGACAGCGAATTCCAGCAGCCGGCCATCAGCATCGACAGGACGTCGTGGCCCAGCTGATCGGTGCCGAGAAGCCCGAAGCCGAAGGGCGGCTGCAGCTTATGGGTGATCTGCATCTTTGCCGGCGGCACGGGCGTCCAGAACAGCGAGACGATGGCGACGCAGACGAGGGCAGCAGTGATCAAGGCGCCGGCCATCAGGTTCGCGCGTCGCAACGCCTGAAAACGGCGGCGATAAGGCCGGACGGCGGCTCTGGTTTCGGCGGTGATCATCGTGCGCCTCCCGCTCGCAGTCGGGGATCGATGGCAAGATAGGAGAGATCCACCAGGAAATTCACGACGATGACGAGGGCGGCAAAGAACAGCACGACATCCTGAAGCACGATGATATCGCGCTGGCTGAGGGCCTGGTAGGCAAGGCGGCCAAGGCCGGGCAAGGTGAAGACGTTTTCGATCAGCACGGCGCCGGCAACCAGAAAGGTGAACTGCAGTCCGAGAATGGTCAGCACCGGCACCAGCGCATTCGGTACCACATGCCCCCAGAGGACGCGGCTGCGCGACAGGCCCTTGGCGACCGCCGTGCGGGCAAAATCCTCATGCAGCGTATCGAGCACGGCCGAGCGCGCGACCCTTGTCAGCACCGCCGCCTGCGGCAGCGCAAGGGCGAAGGCGGGCAGCACGAGCGATTTCAGGGCTGGCCACGCTCCGCTGCCCCAGCCGGGAAAGCCGCCGGCCGGCATCCAGCCGAGCGAGGTCGCAAATAGCAGCACCAGCAGCAGCCCCACCCAGAAGCCCGGCACGGCAATCCCCATCTGCGAAAACAGCGTTGCCACGATATCGAAGAAGCCGCCGCGCTTGGCAGCTGCCGCGACACCAAGCGGCACGGCGACGAGGACGGACAGCAGGATGGCAAGGGCAGCAAGCGGCAGGGTGACCGCAAGCCGTTCGGCAATCAGGCCGGCAACCGGCACGCCGTAAGTATAGGAGCTACCGAGATCACCCGTCAGCGCGCCGGCGAGCCATTGTCCGTAGCGGATGATCAAAGGCTGATCGAGGCCCATCTCGTGCCGGAGCGCGGCTAGCGTCTCCGGTGTCGCCGAAGTGCCGAGCGTGATCGCGGCCGGGTCGCCCGGCAGCAGCGCCATGACCACAAAGACCAGCAGCGAGACCGCGATCAGCGTCAGGATCAGTCCGAAAATCCGGCGGGTGAGCAGTGCGATCATAACTTGTCCATGGCCGATCAGCCGGCATCGTCACGCGGATGCGCTCAGTCTTCCCAGGAGACGTTGGTCAACACGTTCGACGGGATGGGCTCGTTCTCCCAGAGACCCTTCAGCTTCTTGTCCCAGACGCCGAGCTTCGGCATGACGAAGAGAAAGAGGGCGGGCACGTCCTCGGCAAGAATAGCCTGCGCCTCGCCGTAGAGCTTGTTCTGCTCGGCCGCATCGGCGGTAAGCTGGATCTTCTTCATCAGCGCGTTGAAATCAGGGTTCTTGTAGTTGAAGTAATAGGGCTCGCGTGAATAGATATCGATATCCAGCGGCTCGGCATGGGCAACGATGGTCATCTCGTAGTTGCGGCCGCTGAAAACGTCCTGCACCCATTTCGCCGGAAATTCCGTCGGCTCGATATTCATCGTCACGCCGATATCGGCAAACATCGCCTGCATCACCTGCGCGCTGCGCGGCGCATAGGCCATCTGCGGCGTCTTGATGGTGAAGGTAAAGCCGTTCGGGTAGCCGGCTTCGGCAAGCAGGGCCTTGGCCTTGGCGGCATCGTAGGGCAGCGTACCGGTCAGGTCCTTGTAGCCGGGGTCGTTCGGCGTGTAGTGGCTGCCGATCGCGGTCCCCAGGCCGGACCATGCACCCTCGATGATCGTCTTACGGTCGAGCGCCATCATCAGGGCCTGGCGCACGCGCTTGTCGTCGAAGGGCTTGCGCGTGTTGTTCATGCCGGCCACAACCTTCAGCTCGGTGTTGCCGATCTTGGTCGTCAGCCTTGGGTCGCCCTCGAAGGAATTCATGAGCTCCGGCGCGGCGAATTCCGGAAAGGCGTCGAGATCGCCGGCCTTCAGCGCCGCGGCTTCAGCCTGTGGGTCGGAAATGAAGCGGAAGGTCACCTTCTCGAGTTTCACATCGACCGACTTGTTCCAGTAGTCCGGGTTCTTGACGAGGTCGACATGATCGCCCTTGGCCCAGGCGGAGAATTTGAACGGGCCGGTGCCAACCGGCGCCGTCTTGTCGTTGGTGGAGGATTTCGGCCCGACCATCACCGAGCTCGGCCAGCCAAGCCAGTAGAGCAGGCTGCCGGTCGGCGAGGAAAGATGCAGGACAAGCGTTTCCGCATCCGGCGTGTCGATCGAGACGATGGTGGCGAAGAAGCGCTTTTGCGGATTGACGGATTGGGCGCCGCGGGCGCGATCGAGCGTGAATTTGGCGGCCGCCGAATCGAAGACTTGGCCGTCATGGAATTTCACCCCGGTCTGCAGCTTGAATGTATATGTCAGGCCGTCAGGCGAAATCTCCCAGCTCTTTGCGAGCTGCGGCACGATCTTGCCGCCGTCGTCGATGGCGACCAACCCCTCGAAGATATTCTGCCACGTAACCTGGCCGATCGCGACGGGGGCGGCGATTGTCGGATCGAGCCCCGTCGGCTCGACGCTCATGCCGAGATTGAGCGTCGTCTTGGCGGCTTGCGCTTGGCTCAGGCCTAGCATCAACAGTCCGGCAGAAAATGCCGCACCATAGGCGAGGCGCCGCGCGAAATCGCCGAGGCTCGGGCATAAAAACGTGGTCATCTCAGTTCCCTTGCTTTTGCCCGCAAGCCGGCTTCCCTCCGGCATGCGGTTTTTTCAGGATAGTGTCATCTCGCAAGCGCACACACAATTCCGAAAGTGTGTGCTCGGTGTAGCCGATATCGCTACACTGGATTTCCTTAATGATGATGGTTCGATCAATCCTGCCTCCCCTTGGCAGTCAGATGCTGGCGCATGAAGCGCTCGATGAAATCAAGCAGTTTGCCGGCGGCAAAGGAAAGCTGACGGTCGGGCGCGACGCAGAGATCGATCGGCGTTCTCACTCCCTTACCATCAGCGAGGGGCAAGGCAACAAGCTGGCCTGCCGCGATCTCCCGCTGCACCGTCAGCGCCGGCAGCATGGTGATCGCAGCGCCACGCAGAACCAGCTCCTTCTGCATTTCCAGCGATCCGGTCTCGAACACGGGATCGAGCGTCAATCCCTCGCGCTCGAACAGCGCGTCGAAGGCTTGTCTTGCGCCGAAAGCGCGGTCGGGAACGGCAAGCGCGTGCATGGCGATTTCAGCAACGGAGACCTCATTGCCGTCCGCCAGCGGATGCAAGGCGGCGGCAATCACGTCATAGACGAGTTCGGCGCGCAGGCGCACCTTGGTTCCGGAAAGCGGCGGCGCAAACAGCGTCACCGCCATGTCGGCTTCGGCATTGCTGACGGCTTCGATGGCGTCGCGTGCACTGGTGATGGTCACCTCGAAGCGAAGCCTCGGATAGCGCAGGCTGAATTCGGCGAGCGCAGGCGCGAGGATGTTGGCGACGGCGGCGCCGCTGGCATAGATGCTGACCCGGCCGCGCTGGAGGCCTTTCAGGTCCTCGATCAGCTGGTGCACATGCTCGAGTTCGCGCAGTGTCCGGCCGGCGCGGGCGGCCAAGAGTTCGCCGGCGGCGGTCAGCTTGACACCGCGTGCACTGCGCTCGACCAGCTGCGTGCCGAAGTGGTGTTCAAGATTCTCGATCTGGCGGCTGATGGCTGTCGGCGCCACATTCAGGTTTTCGGCGGCCTGACGCATCGAGCTGGTGCGCACCAGCTCATCGAAATAGATTAGCGCCCGGATCTGCATGCGCGAAATCTCCGGCTAGGCAACAGCATTGGCGAAAAGATCCCGCCAAGCGGGCTGCGTGCCCTCGATCGGCAGCGCCGTCGCCTCATAGACGCCGCGAGCGATCGCGCGCGCCATGACGATGGTCGCGAGGTGGCAAAGCTCCATGAAGCTTGGCATGTCGTCGCGGGCGTGCCTGCCGGTGGATGCGGCAAAGACGGTATCGCCGTCCAGCGGCAGATGCGTCGGCAAAAGCGCCCGGGCAAAGCCGTCGTGAGCGCAGATGGACAGGCGATGCGCTTCCGCCTTGGTCAGTTGAGCATCGGTGACGACAGCGCCGATGGTCGTGGCGGTGATGTTGGTGCCCTTCAAACGCAGGCGCGAATCGATCACCTGCGGCATGCCGAGACCGCCGAATTCGCCATTCTCCTCGAAGGGGGCCGCCCAGAAATGCGGGCCGTCGCCGATAGTGGCGGAGCCGAGCGCATTGACGGCGACGATGGCGGCGATCCTGTATCCCTTGCTGCTGACGGCGCTCGCCGAACCGAGCCCGCCCTTGGCCGTCGCCGTCGTGGCGCCCGTTCCGGCGCCGATGGTGCCGAGCGCGAAGGAACCTTTGCTGGCCGCCTTGAAGGCCGCATAGCCGAGGTCGCGATAGGGCGAATGCAGCCCCCAATCCTTGTTGCCGCCATTGATGAGGTCGAAGAGGATTGCTTCTGGTACGATCGGCACGAGCACATCGCCGACCTTGAGACCGCGGCCGACTTCCCTCAAGCCCGCCTGCACGCCGCCGGCGGCATCGAGCCCGAAGGCCGAGCCGCCCGAAAGCACGAGCCCATCCACCGCGCCGACCGTCATCGCAGGGTCCAGCAATGCCGTATCCCGCCCGCCCGGAGCGCCGCCGAGAACGGTGCAGGAGGCAACGGCCGGCTCATCGAAGATGATGGCGGTGACGCCGGAGCCAAGCGGGAGATCGGTGGCATGACCGACGGCGACGCCTTCGACATCGGTCAGAAGATTGAGATGAGCAGCCAATGAAAAATCCTTCGCCATTCAATGCGCGAGGTCGTCATGGCGATAGGACCGCAAAGAGGGTGAAAACACAAGATGGGTTTGTCTGAGTGGGGAGGAGGTGTGGGGCCGACCCTCGTGGTTCGAGGCTCCGGCTTTCAGCCTGCGCGCCTCACCATGAGGGCGGGGAGAATGTAGAGATGCGGCGAAAAGCCTATGCGCCGGCTTGGTGCGAAAGACCAGCCCTCACGGTGAAGAGGCCCATAAGGCCGTCTCGAACCACGAGGGCGGGTGATTGGATTGGGTAAAAGCGGAGGCGAGCCGATCCATCAAACATGGATCGGCTTGGCCTGCTGGCGGGAGAGGAGATCGCGGATCGCAAGCTTCACTTCGTCCGCGTTTCTGAAACGCTGCTCGTCCAGATCATGGACATGATATTTGACAGCGATAAACTTGAGCCGATCCTGGTCGGGAACGACGATGCCGACGGGAACGCCGGCGTATTCGATAACTTGCTTCTTCATAAATAGACTCCCACTGCGCACTCACGCGCAGATATGGCGAATTGACTGTTTGATTCCGGTGGGAGGACGAACGTCACATTCGACAGCGCGGGCGGGAGAGTGCGCCCGAGCGGTCATTGCCAAGCACGGACCGCCGAAGGATCGAAGCGATGACTTTAATATTCAGCATGTCACTTCCTCAGTTGGCGTTGTACTTGCTGGAACTCCGATGACGGAGCACCGCGGTTCCGGTGAACTATTATCTACTATATTAGTGGATAATAGTGATTTCATCTTCAGAAACATATTCCGAAAGATGTCAAAATATCGACGATCAGGGAAATAAAATTCCGAGCCTGGCGGGTTGCGGGGAAGGTTGTGTTAAATGCCTTCGCACTGCTACCCGTGTCGGCATGGCTCGCCGATCACCGACAGACAGATAGGAACTGGCGCGAGATTCGACAATGCCCCTGCGGCATTAAAATTCACGCGCCACTAAAACACCTCAATGGTTAACGGCGCCCCAGGGCGCATCAAAATCCGTCTGCGAGCGCCGTTTCGAGGGCTTTCACGAAGAAATGGGCGCTTTCCGGCGCAAGGCAGAGCGGCGGCTTGATCTTCAACACATTCAGGTGATCGCCGGTCGGCTGCATGATGACCCCGAGGTCGAGCAGGCGCTCGCAGATCGCAGCCGTTTCTTCCGTGGCCGGCGTCAGTGCCTCCCTGTCACGGACGAATTCCACGCCGAGATAAAGCCCCGTGCCGTGGACAGCGCCGATCAGCGGGAAACGATCCATCAAAGCGATCAGCCCCGCCTTCAGCCGGTCGCCGACGACGCGGACGTTTTCCTGCAGGTTCTCGTCCTTGAGGACATCGAGAACGGTCAGGCCGACAATGCAGCTGACCGGACTGCCGCCGGCGGAGGAGAAGAAATAGCCTTCCTTCTCCAGCGAATCGGCAATCTCGCGACGGGTAATGACGGCGCCGAGCGGATGGCCGTTGCCCATGCCCTTGGCAATGGTGATGATATCAGGCACGACACCTTGCGTTTCGAAGCCCCAGAAGTGCTCGCCTAGCCGCCCATAGCCAACCTGTACTTCGTCGGCGATGCAAAGGCCGCCGCGCTGCCGGACGGCATCATAAACGCCGGCAAGATAGCCATGCGGCAATGCGATACCGCCGGCATTGCCGTAGACCGATTCCGCGATGAAGCCGGCGAGGCCGTCGCCCTTGTCGTCGATTGCTTTCAGTTTTGCCTCGACGTCGTTGAGGTAGCCTTGCGCGGAATCGGGGCCGCGGAATGGGCCGCGATAGGTATTGGGCGACAGGACGGGATGTACCCAGTCCGGTCGTGTCGTCAGCGCCTGCGGATTGTCGGCAATCGAGGTGGAGACCGCGTCGCTCGCGACAGTCCAGCCGTGATAGGCCTCCAGCAGGCAGAGCATGTTCCTCTTGGCCGTGTGCGCCCAGGCGAGGCGGATCGCGAGATCGTTTGCTTCCGAGCCGCTGTTGACGAGGAAGACACAGTCGAGCCCTTCCGGAGCGAGCATCGCCAGCCGCTCGGAAAATTCGGCGACGGCGGCATAATGGAAGCGGGAGTTGGTGTTGAGCCGCGACCACTGTTGCGCGATCGCCCCCGTCAGCCGCGGATGAGCGTGGCCAAGGATCGTCACGTTGTTGACCATGTCGAGGTAGCAGCGCCCCTGCGTGTCGAACAGGAATTCGCGCCAGCCGCGTTCGATCTGCGGCGGAAGCTCGTAATAGTGCTTCTGCGGCTTGGCGAAGCGGGCATCGCGCAATGACAGCAGTGCGGACGCATCCGGTCGTTGCGCTTCGCTGGCGGCGTTGAGAAGGGCTGCGGGCGAAGGGCAGATTGCCGACCAGCCATCCACCTGATCCGCAGCCGCAAAAAGCGGCGGTACGAGATTGGGCACGCGGCAAAGCTGCACGCGCAATCCTCCGATCGCCGAACCCTCGCTGCCGATCGTGCCGACCGTCGCGCCCTGTTCGATGGCAGCTCCATCCTCGAGAGCGCTTTCGACGCCGTCCAGATGAAGGCTGATGTCTTCGCCGGCGAGCACGAGGTGGTGCCCCTGCCGCTGCAGAAGGCCGGAAAAGGGGGCCGCAACTGTAGCGCCGGCCGGCAGGCAGATATCGCAATGCAGGGCGAAACTCTGCGGCGGCGCTATGTTGAGCGGAGCGGCGAGCGAGAGACGGAATTCGCCGTAGCGCGTTGCCGCCGCGCCTGATGTCATTGCCGTCTGGGCAAGCAGCCGCCAATCCATGTCGGGCTTTTGCCAGTTGCCGTCGGCGAAATCCGGCCCGGTGACGGAAAGATCGATCGCGGCGATCTGCGAGGGATCGATGTCAGGCAACAGCGGCGACCAGCTTTCCGTGGCGATCGGGGCGACGCCGAAGCCGATCGTCCGCAGGATTGCGGCTTCCATCACGTCCGGCTGCGCGCCGGTCGCGACATCGAAGATCTCGCGTTCGAAATCCAGGTTGCCGCGCACATAGTCATTGTCCGGGTCGATGGCGAGCTGCTGTTCGGTGCTGGCGGCGAGGATGACGGCGCGTGCAACGATCAGCGGCCACAGCGCCTTGGCCTCGACCTCTTCCAGCGGATAAATGGCATGATAGGCCTTGATGGCGGGAAGGATATGGAAGGGGTTGCCTTCGGCATGATGCAGCAGGGATGCGCAGGTCACAGCAAGATCGCCCACCAGCCAGCCCTGAATGATATCGCCGAAATCGATGACGCCGTCAGGCACAAGCTGCCCATGCGTGTCGGGATGGCTGACGACATTGTCGTCGGTGACGTCGTGATGCACGGGCTGGACGCGTAGATCGCCGGCAAGCGGCTGGATGCGCTTGACGGCGGCCACCATCGCCTTGGCGATGCGGTCGCGCGCTTCATGGTCGGTGATGGCCGACAGGAGCTGAACCGCCACGGGTCCTGCGCGGCGCAGGTCCCATTGCAGGCTTCGGTGAAGGCCGGGATGATCGAAATCGGCGAGATCGCGGGCAAGCCGGGCCGACAGCGCGCCAAGGCCGGCGGCTGAAGCCGGCGGCAGATGCTTGCGCCGCGTCAGCGTCTGGCCGGGTAGAAAGCCGAGCAGCCGGACGAGATAATCCTGCTCTCGGAGGGTGATGGTCAGGATGTCGCGGCCATTCAGCGCCGGCACGATCTCGGGCACACGCGGAGAATCCGGTTTGGCATGCAGGTGGCGGATAGCGGCATTCTGCGCCTCGAGCTCGACCAGCTCGTATTCGGCCCGGCAAATCTTCAGCACATAGGCATTGTCGCCGGCATCGATGCGGTAGTTGCGGTCCTGCTGGCTGCCGAGTTCTGTCAGTGTCCCGCTCAAGCCGTAATGCGCATACAGGATTTCCGCTGCTTCCTCCGGCGTCACGTCCGGTCTCGGCAGTTGCATACGATTCACAAGCGCGGCGTCGGCCATGGCATCCCCCCGGACGGTTCATTTGCATCGACACTAAACCATTCCATCTTAAAGAAAATTACCCAAAACAGATAGGGTGGTCGCGCAATGAGCGGAAAGATAGGCCGCCGAATGCAGCCGGCCAGGCATGATCGCCTACTCGACCTCGATGGAATAGCTGCAACCGGCCAACGTCTTGCCCGGATGAGCCTCATCGGTCGAGACGTTCAATGAGATGCGGGTGTGCAGCACGGTATCGGAATTTTCCTGCTGGTCCTTACGCGACAGGATTTCCCTTTCTCCGAGGAACTTGTTCGGCCGGTCGACCGCCGCCGTCACGCCGAGCTGTTTCGCCAGGGGATGCGGATCGGCTTCGTCGATCACGGCGAGTGGCCCGGTAGAGGCGAAGGCAACCCTGTTAGTCTGCCGTCCGAAGACGGTCACCGGCGCTGAAAGCTGGAATTCCCGCAGAAAGGGATTGTCTGACGGCAGCTCGCTGGTGCCGAACAGCTTCATCGCCTTGGCGCTTTCCGGCCCGGTCAGCCACATAGCAAATTCGTTGTAGCTCGGTACGTCATAGGTCGTGCATTCGATCAGCTTGGCAAGATCAATCTTGGAAGGGTCCTGTTCCGCCGTTTCGGCATGGGATGCCGGCGCAGATAGCAGAAACGCCGCGAGCAGCAGCGTTCCATGGCGATGGAATGACATGTCCTCTCTTCTCCTTGATCTCCGGAACGATTCGATACCGGCGGTATCAAATCGTGCTTCGGGGTAAAAAGAAAAGGGAGCCAGCTGCGATTGCGCGCTCGCGCCTCATCCCATCCTTTCGGAGGCGTATGATCCCGGGCTTGCCGGGAAGACGACGGTGCGGTTGCCGTTGAGGAAGGTGCGGAAGTGGATATGTGCGTGGATGGCACGGGCCAGCACCTGGCTCTCGACGTCGCGGCCGATCGAGACGTAATCCTCGGCCGACTGCGCATGCGTGATGCGGGCCGTGTCCTGCTCGATGATCGGACCCTCGTCGAGATCGGCGGTGACGTAATGCGCCGTCGCCCCGATCAGCTTCACGCCGCGCTCATAGGCCTGCTTATAAGGATTGGCGCCCTTGAAGGACGGCAGGAAGGAGTGATGGATGTTGATGATGCGGCCCGACATCTTCTGGCACATCGAGTCCGACAGGATCTGCATGTAGCGGGCCAGCACGATCAGCTCGGTGCCGGTCTGCTCGACCACGTCCATGATCCTGGCTTCGGCCTCCGGCTTGTTGGCCTTGGTCACCGGAATATGATGGAAGGGGATGTCGTGGTTGACGACGACTTTCTGGTAGTCGAAATGGTTGGAGACGACGCCGACGATGTCGATCGGCAATGCGCCGATCTTCCAGCGGTAGAGCAGGTCGTTGAGGCAATGGCCGAAGCGCGACACCATCAAGAGCACCTTCATGCGCTTCTTGGCATCGTGGATATCTGAAACCATGGCGAACTTTGCCGCGATCGGCTTGAAGCCTTCCGCCAGGGCGGCTTCGCCCACCCCTTCCTCGGAGATGAAGGAGACGCGCATGAAGAACATGCCGGTATCGAGGTCGTCGAACTGGCTGGAATCGACGATGTTGCAGCCCTGCTCGGCCAGATAATTCGAGATCGCCGCCACAATCCCGCGCGTCGACTTGCACGCTACTGTCAGTACATAGCTCGTCATGTCTCTTCCCTCGTAAAACGGCTTAATCTTCGCCGCTCGCTTATCGCAATCAGCCGGCAGGGAAAAGTGTCCCCGATCCAAACGTGGGCAAAGCTTATGACAGGCGGCGGAAAATTCCGTTCCCATTGCGCCGTCCAGCCGCGTATCCCCGTCGTCCCGAGAGAAGACGACGCGAATCTGATAGGGAACGCGAATTTGATAGGACGACAATCAAGCGGCGACTGCGCGCTTCCTTCTCCATTTTCGCCAGCGGCTGGGTGTCGTCAGCTCGTGGACGATGGCGCCGCCGATCGCCGAGCAGACGATGCAGCCGGTGACGAAGATCGGCGCATTTGCCAGAATGTCGAAATTCAGGTGGACGCAAACGACACGCAGCAATGCGAGCGTGAAGGCGTGGGTGATATAGATGCTGTAGGAGGCATCCCCCAGATAATTCAGCGTGGCAATGACCGGGAGCTTCGAGAAGTCGATAGAGACGGCCGAATACAGGATAACGACGGCCGGGATGCCCCACATGTAGGCGCGCATGCTGGCGTCGCAGAGCGTTTCGTTGATGAGCAGGAACGAGAATCCCATCACCAGCGCCGGCCAGGCAACGGCCTGCGGCAGGAGGATCTTGTCGAGATAGAGCTTGGCGAGAAGCACGC
This sequence comes from Rhizobium sp. P40RR-XXII, assembly GCF_012641405.1. GTDB lineage: Bacteria > Pseudomonadota > Alphaproteobacteria > Rhizobiales > Rhizobiaceae > Rhizobium. Next base: position 300,698 of record NZ_JABAII010000008.1, on the reverse strand, counting down.
CCGCCAGAAATTCGTAGATGATCGGATCGCTATAGAATTTGGCGGCGGTCATATCGCCAGGGAGAACGCGACAGACGATGATGATCGCGGTCATCGCGGCAAACAGCGCGGCAAAGCGCCATTTTTCGCGCACGAGCAGCAGCAGGCCGAAGACGAGATAGAAGAACATCTCGTAGTTCAGCGTCCATCCCGGCACGACGACGGGAACGGTCAGCGTCGGATCGGCCGGATTGCGCCAGGGAAGGAAGAAGAGGGAAGCAATAAAGTGCGGAAGATCGAAGACTGTCGACTTCAGCAAGGTCGGCGCCACCAGCGCCACGCTTGCCGCAAACAGGGTCGCCAGCCAATAGAGCGGGACGATGCGCTGGATGCGGCGTCGGTAGAAATCCAGCGGGCGGATTTCGCGGCCGGCCGTGGTTAGCCACATGACGAAGCCGCTGAGCACGAAGAATATGTCGACGCCGGTCTCGCCGAAGAGATGGAAAACCGTCTGGAAGCCGGGATCGACCTTCGGCACCTGCAGCACCGAATGAAAATAGACGACCATGAGTGCAGCGATGGCACGCAGATACTGCAGCTGAACAAGCATCCCGATCCTCACGCAGCCGATGCCGACATGATGTCTGGTCAGCCCGGCACTCTGCTTTCGTTTAGGGTCTCCGACTGCGCCCGAACGGCGCGCGGTTTGTCGGAAACACGCATGTAACCGACGAGCAGCCAGAGCAGTCCGGCGATCTTGATGGAAAAGATTGCCGTACCGCCGATCATCATATTCAGAAAAATGAAAAGAGAGAGTGAATGCGCGCAGCGTCTTTGCGCCGCCGTCCTTCCCGCGGGATAGAGGCAGACGAAGAGCCAGAAGACGATCAGGCCGAAAATCGTCGATGCGTAGATGAGATAGACATAGCCGCTGTCGGCGAATTCGCCGATACGCGAGATCGACAGGCCAAGCATGGACTGGATATCGAGCTCCAGCATCTTCTTGATCGTGACCCCGACGCGCCCGGTGAAATTGTCGCCGACCTCCCCCGGTTTCATGAAGTGCACGAAGAAGCCGACCAGGATGATGACCGGCATCAGGATAAGGCTGAAACCCTTCGGGATCTTCGGAAACAGAAAGTATCCAGCGATGCTGACACAGGAGAAGATCAGCATCGTGCGGGTGTCGTTGGTGAGCAGGATCAGCAGCACCGTGGAGATGAACAGGGCTTTTTCGAGCAGGGCGAGCTTCGGCCAGAAGGAGAGCAGGTAGATGACGATGACGCCGCAGAAGTTGGCGAGCGACACCTGCTCCAGGAAGATCGAGGACGAGCGGTGATCGATGAGGCCGAATGAGAAGCGGCCCTGGAAACCGAGTGCGTTGGCAAAGAGGCCGGTCGAATTGAAGCTCGCCTGCTTGATCCCTCGCGTATTCTCGAAATATTCGCCGGGATGGAACAGGCTGACATAAAAGGGCGTGCTGACGACTTCGCAAACGAGGAACAGCAGCACGGCCGCGCAGGCGATCCGGAAGGCAAGCCTGACCGTTCGCTCGCTCGCCCAGCTGCCGATGCCGGCAAAGCAGAAGATGATCAGGATGTTGCGGAACTGGTCGATGAAGGTCAGGCGATTGAAGACGGTGATGTAGATCGTGATGACGAGCGTGAAGACGAGAAAAAGGACGATCGGCAGATCTTCCTCGTAGATTCCCTTCTTCAGAATGAAAGCCACGCTGGAGATCATCATCAGGCCCTCGCAGAGCACGACATGCGAGACCGAAAGCGGCATGATGTTGTGATTGATATAGGCGAGGATGCAATTGTAGAGCACCGAAAACAGCGTGATCGCCAGGATCGGATAATCGACGCGCTGTTTGTCGGTAAGGCTTCTCATCTGTTGTCCGGGCTGCCGAATCCTTTGGCCGGCGCAAAGATAGCAGTCTCATGAGTCGCGGCAAAGCGCCAACCGCTCGCCCCGCTGCAGGCTCTCGACGTCGATCAGCCAGCCGGCTTCACGGCCGCGCAGCTCGGCGCCAGGGGCGCCTTCTTGCCGACTGCGGTCGTGATCGTCTTCATTTGCGGCCGGTCCTTGCCGTTGCGCGGCTGCACGTTCAATGGTTCCTCCGCCGGCCACCATTCGCCCGCGGCCCAATAGCTCCAGCCGAGCCACGCGTCGCTGTTGTCCGCCATGATGCCGAAGACGGCCTTCAGCCCATCGAGGCAGGGTTGGCTGCCGGGCACGCCGAATTCGCCGAGAAAGCCGCGCTTGCCGTTCTTGCGCAGCCACTCCGTGACATCGAGCAATCCCCTTTGCGCGCTGTCGCTGCCCTCGCATGCAGTATGTGTGCCGGAGCTGTCCGCATCGAGATACTGATGGAATTCGAAGGCGTAGAAATCGAGCGGGTCCTTGATGCCGAGCATGACCGTGCCATTGGCACCGCCGCCCAGAACGTCGGCGGACCAGCTATGCGCGCCTGTCCAGTTCGTGCCGGGTACGAGGATGAGGTTGCGCGCGCCGACCGTGCGGATGCTGCGGATAGCCGCATTGGCCGCTTCCAGCCAGTCGGGCGCCTTGATGTCGTGCGGCTCGTTCATCAGGCCGAAGAGGACGCCCTTCCGGTTGGCGAATTCGATGGCGAGCCGCGCCCAGAAGTCGCCGAAGGCAAGGTCTGTCGCTGGTGCCTGCGTCAGCTGGGTCTTGTCGTAGTAGCCGAAATTGTGCGGATCGAGGAGCACGGCCATGCCGTGCTTCTGGACGAGATCGACGGCATCCTTCAGCCGCTGCAGCTCCGCGCCGTCGAAAGGTTGGCCCAGCACCGGCTGCAGGCGCTCCCAGCGGAAAGGCAGGCGCACGATATTCATGCCCTTGTTCGCGAAATAGCGTACGGTCTCTTCCGAAGGATATGTATAGTTGGCGCCGAGCACCCCGTCGCGGTCGCCATACTCGGCACCGGAAAGATTGATGCCGCGATAGCAGAGCTGCGAGGCCGCAAAGCCGTCATCGGCTTGCGCGGCAAAGGAAGCAATGGCCACTGTCGCGGCAAGCGCGCGATGCAGCAGTCTCGTCATCGGTCCCGTCATTGCAGGCTCCTGTTTCAGCGGCGAAGGCGCTGTTTTCATAAGGCTGGTCGCGTTGAACAATGATGAATGAAAAGGCGCTGTCGTTGCCGCTGTCCCGACTTCCTCCGAGTGTCCTTAATGTTCCGTTAGCCAAACATTTCTAAACTCCTCGCATCCGCTGGACGCAATAGGTACGCGGTGCGTTGAAAGCCTGGCATGAGCTCAATGGAACGAAACAAGCGATCGGACCAACTTTCGGGTTGGCGCGGCATCGAGCCGTCTGACGGATACCGTCAGGGGCAGCGCTCGCGCAGCCCGCTGCTGCGTCCGCGCGATTTCGTTTCCGGCGCCGAACAGGCTGCGACGGTTCAGCCGATCGATACGGCGACTTATGCCGTGAGCAAGAGCGAGCCGTCACCTCTCGAATTTCAGCCCGACGCAAGACCGCAGCCTGTGGTCGAGCCGATCGCCGTTGTTGCCTCGATGACGGAAGCTGCCCCGGCTGCGGCGCCTCCGAGTGTTGTCACACCGCCGATGCCGGCAGCGATGGCTGATGCGCCGCTGCTCGATCTTCGCTCGGCCATTCGCTCGATCTGGGCGAGGAAGCTCGTGGTCCTTGCCCTGGCGGGTACCGGCGCCGTGCTGGGCGCGGCCGTCATTCCGCTGATACCGCAGAAATTTACCGCCGAAACCAGCCTCTACTTCGATCCACGCCCGGTCGGAACTTCCGATTCCGCCCAGCAGGCTCCCACGGCGCCGGAATTGATCACGACGATGATCGACAGCCAGACGCAGATCCTGTCTTCGGGCAAGGTGCTCGGCCGGGTCGTCGAAGCGTTGAAGCTCGATCAGGATCCCCAGTTCGATGGCGGCGCCAGCGGCGAGGCGGCGAAATATGTCGCGGCCGCCACGTTGGCGAAAGCCGTGCAGATCGCCCGCGAGGCCAGCACCTATGTCGTAACGGCGAAGGTGACGACCGGCGACCCGCAAAAATCGGCTGGGATTGCCAACCAGCTCGTGACCTCCTTCATGGAAGAGGAGAGCAAGGCGACGGCAAATAGTTACAAGAGCAGCAGTACCGCGCTGGATTCCCGTCTCGATGATCTGCGCCAGCAGGTACTGTCGGCCGAGAAAGCCGTCGAAGCCTATCGTGCCGACAATGACATGGTGGCGGTCGAGGGCAACCTGATTTCCGACAAGCGCCTGACCGCCTTGAACGACATGCTGGTCACCGCCCAGCAAAAGACGATAGAGGCGAAGGCCCGCGCCGACGCAGCCGGCAAGCTGAGCTTCGAGGAGGTGGTCTCAAGCAATCCTTCCTCCGGGGCGACATCGAACGCATTGAGCAGCCTGCGGCAGCAATATGCGGCGCTGGCCGCCAATGTCGGCAGCCTTCAAAGCCAGCTCGGCGCCCGCCATCCGCGCCTGCTCGCTGCCAAATCCTCCCTGGAAAGCCTTGCAGCCGAAATCCGGGCCGAGTTGCAGCGGCAGATGACCTCGGCCCGTTCCGACTACGAACAGGCGCAGAAGGCCGAGCAGGACATCGCCAAGGAACTCGCGGTGCAGAAAGCCTCGCAGGTCAACACCTCAGGCAAACTCGTCGGCCTGAACGAGCTGCAGCGCAAGGCGACCGCCGCCCGCGATCTCTATGAATCGCTTCTGAAGCGGTCCGGCCAGGCCGGTGACGCCCAGGATCTGTCGCAGAGCAATATTCGTGTGATTTCCGAGGCGGAGCCGCCGTTGAAGGCGGATGGACCTAGCCGGAAGGTGATGATGGTCGCGGGCTTGATCGCCGGCGCGATGTTCGGTGCAGGCCTCGGCATGGCTTTTGCCATTCTCCTCGGCCTGTTTCGGCACCCCGTCATCCGTGGCTATTTCGGTAAATGAGTTCTTTTCCACCTTTTTGCACCCGGGCTTCTTCAGGATCGGGGATGCAATTGCGCGCCGGCTGTTCTAAATGTAAATCGGCTCCGGGAATGATTGGATCTTGCTAATGGAAGCGTGATGCAGTCATTAGGAGTCGTATGGTACTTTGTGAGACAATCTATGCGAGAAAAGCGGTGCGCTGCTCCAATGACTGGCGCCGAGGAAAACTGACCGATGGTGCCCGCTGATAAGCTCGTTTTGCCGTTCCTGGCGCTGCCGCGCTCGACCAAGCGTGCGCTGGCGCTGCTGGTCGACGCCAGCCTGTGCGTGCTCACGGTCTGGTTCGCCTATTGTCTGCGTCTCGATGACTGGGTCATTCTCGAAGGCGTCGAATGGCTGCCGGCCATCGTCTCCCTGCTCGTCGCCATACCGATCTTCATCGTCCTTGGCCTTTACCGCGCCATTTTCCGATATGCGGGCCTTTCGGCTTTCGTGACTGTCGTCAAGGCGGTCGCGATCTACGCGCTCGCCTTCATGACGATTTTTACCGCAATCAGCGTGCCGGGCGTGCCGCGCACGGTCGGCATATTGCAGCCGCTGTTGTTGCTGATCGCGATCGGCCTGTCGCGCATGTGGACGCGCTACTGGCTCGGCAATGCCTATCAGCGGCTCCTCAATCGCAATCAGCTTGCCAAGGTTCTGGTCTACGGCGCCGGCGCTTCGGGACGGCAGCTGACGGGCGCGCTTGCCAACAGCGCCGAGCTCAATGTCGTCGGCTATCTCGATGACGACCGCAACCTGCATGGCAGCATCATGGGCGGCCTGCCGATCTACGCTCCGGCCGATCTGCCGGCGCTCGTGGTCTCGGGCGATATCAAGGGCGTGCTGCTGGCCTTGCCGAACGCCACGCGGCAACGGCGCAACGAGATCCTCGAAAGCATGCGCAAGGCCCGCGTGACGGTCAGGACCATGCCCGATCTGACCGCGCTCGCCCAGGGTCGCGTTGCGGTCTCGGACCTGCGCGAACTGGATATCGAGGACCTGCTCGGCCGCAATGTGATTGCCCCCGACCGCGACCTGATCGAGAAGAATATACGTGGTAAGGTGGTCATGGTGACCGGAGCGGGCGGCTCGATCGGCGGCGAGCTCTGCCGTCAGATCCTGAAGAACGAGCCGTCCTCGCTCTTGCTGGTGGAGCAGAGCGAATTCGCTCTCTATGCCATTCACGGCGAGCTGGAGAAATCGGCAGCCTCCGCCGGCTATGCCGATGTACGCATCATCCCCTTTCTCGCCTCCGTCAGGGACGGCCAACGGCTCAGGCAGATCATGGAGGCATGGCGGCCGAAGACCGTCTACCATGCCGCCGCTTACAAGCACGTGCCGCTGGTCGAATACAATCCCGTCGAGGGCATCCGCAACAATGTGCTGGGAACGCTGATAGCGGCTGAAGCCGCCCGCGATCATGGCGTCGAGAGTTTCGTCCTCATCAGCACCGACAAGGCCGTGCGTCCGACCAATATCATGGGCGCGAGCAAGCGCCTGGCGGAAATGGTGCTGCAGGCGATGAATGCCGATCGCAAGCCAGGTACCGACAGCACCAATTTCGCCATGGTGCGCTTCGGCAACGTGCTTGGCTCCTCCGGTTCGGTCGTGCCGCTGTTTCGCCAGCAGATTCGTGATGGCGGGCCGATCACGCTGACCCATCCCGATATCACCCGCTACTTCATGACCATTCCCGAGGCATCGCAGCTGGTGATCCAGGCGGGCGCGATGTCGGCGGGCGGCGACGTCTTCCTGCTCGACATGGGTGAGCCTGTGCGCATTGCCGATCTTGCCCGGCGCATGGTGGAATTGTCCGGTTTGACGGTGCGGGATGCGGACGAACCCGAAGGCGACATCGAGTTGGAAATCACCGGCTTGAGGCCGGGCGAAAAGCTCTATGAGGAATTGCTGATCGGCGACAACCCGCAACCGACGACCCATCCGCGTATCATGCAGGCGAAGGAAGATTTCCTGCCCTGGCCGGAGCTGGCGAAGCGGCTTGCAGCGCTGGAGGCGGCGATGGAGGAAAACGATATCCCCCTCGCCAGAGCGCTGCTGCAGAAGCTCGTCTCCGGTTATGCGCCCAGCAGCGAGGTGGTCGATCTCGTCTATCGCGAACGCGAGACGGACCTGACGGTCGACCAGCCGAATCTCGACAATGTCGCGCAGCTATAGACGCGGTTTGAGCAATTGAACCGTCGCCGTCTCCCAGGGCTCAGCGTTTGCCGAGGTTTACCGCCGCTTCCTTGATGGCGTAGCGCCAGCGGCGCATCTGGTCGCATGTGCGGAACCAATACGCCGTCAGCCGCAACAGGGAATGCTTTTTGACGGCGCGGTAGTGCACGCGTTTGCCGATCGTGGTGGCGGCGCGGTGCGGGCTGAAGTCGACGAGATTTTCAAATGTCGTGAATGTTTCGACGCCGGTCGACCAGCCGCGCTCAAGGGCGACGTCATAGGGAAGAAGCATGGGCTTCAGCGTCGTCAGCAGCTTCTTGGCGGCCTTGCGGTTGACGATATAACAGGCAGCCGACCCCTGCGGGCCATGCATGCAGCGGCCGACAACATCGCTTTCGGTGGTTTCGCAGATCGCTTTGAAGCCGACGAGGCGATGGTTGACCAGCTTGACGAGGCGCGCGCCTTGAACGCTTTCCATGGCCGCGATCGCGCGTGGGATCAGCCGCTCATTGAGCTCGACGTCATCTTCCATGATGATGGCCATCTTGTCGCCGCTGGCGACAAACTGCTCCAAGGCAAGCAGATGGCTGCGATAGCAGCCGTACTCGCCGGGCAGAAGCTTGCGTCCGTTGTGATAGATGAACGATTTCGGGTGGAAATCGATGCGATCGCGCTCGGCGATCGCCCGACCGTCAACAGCCGGAATCCGTGTGATGTCCAGGTCGTATTCCACCGCCTGGCTGCATAGGCGCTCCCAACGCTCGCGCGACCGATCGAGGTTGATCACATAGATGCGAAGCTGCTGAACGGCTTCGTCAGCGATGTCAGGATCGACAAGGCGAGGGATACGATTAATCTGTTCGAGAATGACTGTTACTCCTGCAAACAGAAATCGTGGCGACAGCAACTAAGAAGGCATTTTTACTACTATATAACATGCTTATGACTTGTCGCAAATGGCCACTGCACGCCCATGTTGTATTTGCGGATAAAAGCATTTTATTTGGTGTAACGTAGCGTGAACGAGTTTCCGTCGGTCCCCGAACGATCACTTGAGCGCGATTTCGACGGCCGGCCTGTTGGCGCGAAACAGCGGCGTCAATATATTCAGAGCAAGGAGCGCCGAAGTGTCGTATTCGCATGGGTAAAGGATCGTCCCAAGTCATGTTGACCAAATCGAAAATCGCCGTTGTTGCGTTGTTTCTGGCGGGTCTCACGCCGACGGCAGTCTTTGCCGAAAACCCGCTTCTCCCCAAGCCATATGTCGCTCCCGTCTATCCTTACAAGAACCTGCCGGGCGTAACTGCGCCAAAAATGGCGGCTGACGAGAAATTCCAATGCCGCACGACCACCTTGCATGCGGATTATTTTCGCGAAGGTCTGTTTTATCGCAGCCTTCCGCGGCTCGGTTATGTCTGCGAGCAGGATGGTATGATCTCCAGCAGCACCAGAAAACCGAATTATCAGTACTGGCAATATAACGGCCCGGGCAGATAACGGCGTCTGGCTCTGCCGAAATAAGCAGCAATCCAGTCAAATCGCGCGCAGCCTCATCCTTGAGGGTTGCGCTTTTTTAGGCGATAATCTGAAAATAAATTTCATGTTTTTGAGTAAATGCGCGAACGTCGTTGACGAATGCGAAAATTTGCCCCAAGCTTACGAAAATAAATTACGTAATGGGAACATAAAGCATGCGAGTGGGAATCATTGGGCTGGGATTCCGCCTGGGATATCTGGGCTATGTCTTCAAGGCGATCGACGAAAGCTTTGAGATTGCCGGATATGTCGATCCGGAGCCCGCAGGCCTGCCCGGTCTGATCGAGCAGGGCATATCAGCCGGAAAGGCCTATGCCACGCCTCAGGAGCTGATTGCCAACGAGAAAATCGATCTGCTGATGATCGGTTCGCCCAACCACATGCATCTCGATCATATTCGCATCGGCCTCGAGGCTGGCCTCAAGATTTTCTGCGAAAAGCCGATCGTCACGACAATCAAGGACAGTATAGAGCTTGCGCGCCTGATGGCGAAGTTCGGCCACGAGCGGCTGATGGTCGGTCTCGTTCTGCGCTATTCGCCAATGTACCGCGATCTGCTGGTCGCGCAGGCCGAAGGAAAGCTCGGTCATGTCGTTTCCATCGAGGCCGCCGAGCACATCGAGCCCTATCATGGCGCCTTCTTCATGCGCGACTGGCGCCGCTACGAGCATTATTCCGGCAGCTTCATGCTGGAGAAATGCTGCCACGACCTCGATCTCTATAATGGCGTGGTCGGTGCACGACCGGAGAGGGTCGCAAGCTTCGGCGGCCGCAAGAGCTTCATCCCAGAAAACGACCCGGCAAGGGAAGGCATCAACGACCTTGAGCTTTTCCATCGCAAGCCGAGCGGCTGGATGGGGTCGGACAAGGTTTTCGACAGTGACGGCGACATCATCGACTACCAGGTGGCGATCGTCGAATATGCCAACGGCGTCGGCATGAACTTCCATACCAACCTGAACGTGCCGGACCAGTTCCGCCGCTTTGCCATCATGGGATCGCGCGGCATGGCCGAGGGCGATTTCATTCGCGGTTATTTCAACGTCCATGAGATGCTCACGGGCAAAAAGGTGATCGAGAAAACCTATGCGACGCGCACGGCGCTTTCGCAGCACTATGGCGCCGACGAACAGATGGCCGCCGATATCATCTCGCATGTCAAATCGGGGCAGCATCTGCCGGTCTCGACGCTGAATGCGCTAGAAGCGGGCATTCTGGCGCTTTCGATGGACGAGGCGCGCATGAAGAGGGCCGTCGTGGATCTCCGTCCGATCTGGGACGAGTTCGACGAAGCGCTTTATTCAAGAGCCGCCTGAGGAGGGGCGCAAGATGGGTGTTCAACGCAGCACAGTCATCTTCGCCTGGATCCTGCTTCTTCCGGCTCTCCTCTACGTCACCGTCATCGTCGCCTATCCGCTGGTCGACACCGTTATTCTGTCCTTCACCGATGCGTCGTTGAAGAAGGTGACGAATTGGGTCGGTTTCGAGAACTACGGCAAGATCTTCAACGAAACATTCGCGTCGGTCATCGTCCGCACCTTTATCTGGACGTTCTTCTCCGTGTCGATCAAGATGATCATCGGCACGTTGGGAGCGGCGCTGCTGAATTCCGCCGTCCCGGGCCGCGCGCTTTTCCGCGTGCTAACCATGCCGCCCTGGATCGTGCCGATGGCGATCGGCATCTTCATGTGGGGCTGGATGTATAATGGCCAGTTCGGCATGATTTCAGGCCTGCTGCAGCGGTTCGGCATCGTCGACAGCCCGGTGGCGTTCCTTGCCTATGGCAGCTCGGCCTTCTGGGCGACGATCGTCACCGACGTCTGGATCGGCGTGCCGATGGTGACGCTTTATATGCTGGCGGCGATGCAGGCTGTCCCGCACGATCTCTATGAAGCCGCCTGGACCGACGGTGCCGGCCGCTTCTATCGCTTCCGCCGCATTACCCTGCCGCTGCTGGTGCCGTCTCTGGTTACCATGTCGATGCTGTCGCTGATCTCGACGTTCAATTCGTTCGACATCATCTGGATCCTGACGCACGGCGGCCCGAACGGTGAGACGACGACGATGATCATCGACACCTATCGCACGGCGATTGGATCGTACAAATATGGTGAGGGTGCCGCCCGCGCCGTGTTGATCTGCATCTTCCTGTCGCTCTTCTGCCTTGCCTATTTCCGCCTGACCAGCCGCTTTTCAACGGGAGCCAAGCGATGAGCCAGCCCGCCATGATCAATCGCTACAAATGGTACGAGATCATCGGCATCTATGCCGGAATCCTTCTGTTCCTGACTTTCGTGCTGGCGCCGTTCGTCGAAGGGTTCCTGGTGTCGCTGAAGCCGCTTAGCCAGCTGTTCTCGTCGCCCTACCATTTCATCCCGGAAAACGGTTCGTTCGCGGCCTATCGCACGATGTGGACCAGTGTGCCGGGCTTTGGCTGGTATATCTTCAATTCGTTCCTCATTTCCGGCTCGATCACCATCATCGTGCTGATCCTCGTGGTGCCGGCCGCCTATGCCTTCGCGCGCTTCGAATTCAAGGGGGCCGGCTTGCTGCTCGGCGCCTTCCTCGCCGTCAAGATGTTCTCCGGCGCCGTGCTGCTGATCCCGCTGTTCCGGCTCATGCGCTCCTTCGGCGTGCTGAACACCTATTTCGCCATGATCGTGCCGGGCGTCGCCTTCATCATCCCCACCGGGATCTGGCTGCTGCACACCTATATCAGCCGCATTCCGCGTGAACTCGATGAGGCCGCCTATGTCGACGGTGCAAGCCAGCTCTACACGCTTCGCCGCGTCATCCTGCCGATTGCCATGCCTGGTATCATCGTGGTGGCGATTTCCTCGTTCATCGAGGCCTACGCGCAGCAGTTCATCTATGCGCTTACCTTCAATTCGAAGACGGAATACATGCCGCTGCCGGTAGGGCTATTTGGCTATTTCGGCCGGCAGGAGGTCGCTTGGAACGAGCTCATGGCCGCAAGCTTCGTCGGTATCGCGCCGGCGCTGGTCCTGATCTTCTTCCTGCAAAGGTATCTCGTCAGCGGTCTGACCGCTGGCGCGGTGAAGCAATAAAACCAATCAACAACCAGAGAAACGGGAGCTTAAACGTGACATTCCATTTCAAAACGGGGCTGCTTGCCCTGGCTCTGCTCGGCTCCACCGCGCTTGGCGCTGTGACTGCCCATGCCGCCGACAAGGAAATCAGCTGGATCTATTGCGGCGACAGCATCGACCCGATCCATGTGAAATATATCAAGCAGTGGGAAGAGAAGAATCCGGGCTGGGCAGTCAAGCCAGAACTCGTTGGCTGGGAATTGTGCCAGGATAAGGCAACGACGCTTGCTGCAGCCGGAACGCCGGTCGCCATGGCTTATGTCGGTTCGCGCACGCTCAAGCAGTTTGCAGAGAACGATCTCATTGTTCCCGTTCCGATGACCGATGAGGAAAAGAAGGCCTATTATCCGGGCATCGTCGATACCGTCACTATCGATGGTCAGCAATGGGGCACACCGGTAGCCTTCTCGACCAAGGCGCTCTACTGGAACAAGGACCTCTTCAAGAAGGCGGGCCTCGATCCGGAAAAGCCGCCGACCACCTGGGCCGAGGAAATCGCCGACGCCAAGACGATCAAGGAAAAGACCGGTATTCCGGGCTATGGCCTGTCGGCCAAGACTTTCGACAACACCATGCACCAGTTCCTGCACTGGGTTTATAGCAACAACGGCAAGGTGATCGACGGCGACAAGATCGTCCTCGACAGCCCGGAAGTGCTGGCTGCCCTTCAAGCCTATAAGGATATCACGCCTTATTCCGTCGAGGGCCCCACGGCTTACGAGCAGAACGAAATGCGCGCCATCTTCCTCGACGGCAAGGTCGGCATGCTCCAGGCCGGTTCGGGCGCCGCCTATCGCCTGAAGGAAACGAAGATCAATTGGGGCGTCGCACCGCTGCCGCTCGGCCCATCGGCCAAGGGTCCCGGCACGTTGCTCATCACCGACAGCCTTGCTGTCTTCAAGGGTAGCGGTGTCGAGGACAAGACGATCGAATTCGTCAAGTTCATCACCTCGCCCGGCCCGCAGGGCGAATACGAGCTGCAGGGCGGCGCTGGCCTAACGCCGCTGCGTCCGTCGCCAATGGTCGATGAGTTCGAGAAGAAGGACCCCTTCTGGAAGCCGTTCATCGACGGCATCGCCTATGGTGGTCCGGAGCCGTTGTTCAAGGATTACAAGGGCTTCCAGAACGTGATGATCGAGATGGTCCAGTCGGTCGTCACCGGTAAGGCCCAGCCCGCGGATGCCTTGAAGAAGGCAGCTGCCGATCTCGATCAATACAAGTAAGATGGCAATTCGCCGGGCCGCGCGCATCGCGCGCGGCCTTTCGAGCCCTGCCCGCCTTATAGCGGCGCCGCGCGGAGACAGAGTTTGGGAAAGCTGCACCTTAATCAGGTCAAGAAATTCTATGGTCATTTCGAGGTCATCAAAGGCGTCGAGCTTGACGTTAACGACCGCGAATTCATTGTCTTCGTAGGCCCGTCCGGCTGCGGCAAGTCGACCCTGCTGCGCATGATTGCAGGCCTTGACGAAGTGACCAGCGGCGACATCATGATCGATGGTGCCCGCGTCAACGATCTGCCGCCGGTCAAGCGCGGCATCGCCATGGTCTTCCAGTCCTACGCGCTCTATCCGCATATGTCGGTGTTCGAGAACATCGCCTTCCCCCTGCGCGTCGAGAGGATGCCGGAAGACAAGCTCAAGGCCAAGGTCGAGCATGCGGCGCGTATCCTCCATCTCGATCAGCGCTTGCAGCAGAAGCCGGGTCAGCTGTCCGGCGGCCAGCGCCAGCGCGTTGCCATCGGCCGCGCCATCGTGCGCGAACCGAAGATCTTTCTCTTCGACGAGCCGCTGTCCAACCTCGATGCCGCGCTGCGCGCCGACATGCGCATCGAACTGGCGAAGCTGCACCGTCAGCTGCAGGCGACCATGATCTATGTGACGCACGACCAGGTCGAAGCCATGACCATGGCCGATCGGATCGTCGTCTTGAATGCCGGCGAAATATCGCAGGTCGGCGCGCCGCTGGAGCTTTATCACAAGCCCGCGAATACGTTCGTCGCGCGCTTCATCGGCAATCCGAAGATGAACTTCCTACCGGTCACCTGCACGAATATCGGCGATGCGGGCGTTCAGGTGGATTACAAGGGCCAGAAGGCCATACTGCCCGTGGCGCCGCGCCAGGGCGTCGTCGGCAAGGCGCTGACGCTCGGCATCCGGCCCGAACATGTTCAGCTTGCCGGCGGCGACCTGACGCTGACCATCGTTCCGAACGTGGTCGAGCGTCTTGGCGCGCAGACCGTCGCCTATGCCGCGGCGGAAGGCATCGACGAGAATTTCTGCGCGACCTTGCCGGGCAGCGCCGCCATCCGCATGGATGTGCCGCTCAAGACCGGAATCAGCGTCGGCGACTGCCACCTTTTCGACGAGAGCGGTCAGGCCTTCGAACGACGGGTGGAATTGACCGAAATCGATATGGAAATGCTGAACTCGGCAGCTTCTTGACGAGAGGCGACCCCGGAAGCAGCCATGCGCCCTCGTGGTTCGAGACGGCCCTTTGGGCGTCCTCACCATGAGGACTGATCATCTCGTCCAGCTTATAGCTCTTAGCTCCTCCGCCCTCATGCTGAGCCCGTCGAAGGACGAGGGTGGCTCCGGAAGCGGCCACGATGGGGATGAGGAATCGCCTACCAGACCAAGCCGCGAGCCGCCACATCCTCGACGCGCGTCACCACGCCGTCGCGATGAAACACCATCTGGTCGAAGAGGTTGGAGACGACGCATGTGTGGTTCGGGATGATACGGATCTTGTCGCCGATCTGCGGGCGAGGGCCTGTGCATTTCGACAGGTCGATGACGCCGTGCTCCTCAGAAAGCCCCTTGATGACGGCGTCGGGATAACCGACCACCTGGCCATAATCGGCAAAGCCGAGAAGGTCGGAGGTGAGCGCCTTCGAACCGGCATCGATGACGGCCCGATCTTCCGTCGGTCTCGAGACGATGGTGGCGAGAATATGCATCGCGCAATCCTCTTCGCGGCAATGGCCGGCCCGCACCATGGAGCGGTCGTTATAGATATAAGTGCCGGCACGATGTTCCGTGGCCGCGGTCACGAGATGCGCCTCGAAGAGGCTCGGCGTGCCGCCATTGCTAACGATCGGGCATTCGATGCCCTCGGCCTTCAGGAGCTTTACGGCTCCCGACAGGAATTCCTGTGTCGCGGCGGCATTGTCCGGCTTCGGATAGGTCATCAGTCCAACGAAGGCGAGGCCGGGCTTGCCGGCGATATGCTTGCCGAGAGCGGCAGCCTCTGCAGGCGATTGCACGCCGCAGCGCGCGCCGCCTGTATCGCATTCCACCAGTACGGCGAGCGGCTTGCGGCTGGCGAACCAGCCGGAAAGGGCATCGACCGTGACAGCACTGTCGGCAACGACCTTCAGCCCGCTGATGCGCTCGTTCAAAGCGGCAAGACGTGCGAGCTTTTCCGGGCCGAGAATATTGAAGGTAATGAGGATATCTTCGAAGCCAGCGTCGGCGAAAGCTTCTGCCTCGGTGATCTTCTGGCAGTTGATCCCTTTGGCACCGGCGGCGACCTGCGCCTGCGCGAGCGCGGGGATCTTGTGCGTCTTGATATGCGGACGGAAGTTCAGGCCGTGCGCGTCCATGTAGGATTGCACGCGCGCTATATTGCCCGCCAGCCGGTCTTCATCGATGATCGGGCGCGGCGTCGAGAGCGCTTCGATCCGGTCGCCGGGCTTGGGGCTGATTTCCGAGGCGATGTCACGGGCGATGTCGTGGGCCATGTCAGGCACCTTTCCGTTCTTCTGCAAAGGGATTCGCCACCATCGGCCAGATGTCCTTTCGGGCGCGACGATAGGGTGTGCGCGCCGGATTATTGGGATAAGGCGTCCCCGCCGAACAGTAAAGGATCTGCGAAGCGATCTTGGAGAAGGACGCATAGAAGTGATTGGTCGACTTGATGACCAGGATCTTCTTGGCAGCGGGATTGATGCCCATGACGGAGAACAGGCTCGGGTCGAAGCTTTGGGCGCGCGTCGAATTCAGGATAATGTCGATACCATCGAGCAGAATATGCGCGGCATCGCCGAAGGGGGCGTAGCTCTCGCCGAAGCGCATCTCGGCATTGGTGACGAGGCGGATGATCTTCACGTGGCCGTCGATCGGGTTGCCCGTGCCCGGCGCCGATTTCGCGCCGAAGCGCAGCGGGATTTCCGCGCCTTCACCGGCCGCCATGCAGATTTGTACGGCCATCGGATCCCAGATCGTGCCGAGCGCCGTGTCTGTGGCGCCGCGATCGAGCAATTCCTGCAGGACGACGGTGGCATCCCCCGCGGTGCCCCCGCCGGGATTGTCCCAGAGATCGGCAATGACGACCGGGCCGGAGGTCGCGGCCATGGCCTCGCGCACCGCCTGCTTCTCATCGAGCTGCGGCATGATGAAGGTGCCGCGTTTGGAGAAGAGCTCCAGCCCGAGGTCGCGAGCGATCGCAGTTCCCTTAGTCGGCTTATCATCGGTGACGACAAGCAGCCTCGTGCCCATATCGGGCACGTCGCCGGCCATGAAGCCATGAACGACCGAGATCGACAGAATGTCCGCGTCGCTCTTTTCCATCGCCATGATCTTGTCGACGAAGGAGCGCATCGGTTCGCGCGATGTCGGAAAGACGTCGATCATGCGGCAGTCGAAGACCGACATGACCGGCTTGACGCGGCCTTCCAGCGTATCGATGGCGATGCGCCAGAGGTCCTCGGCGCGATCGACGAAATCCGTATGCGGGAATTCCTTGAAATAGACGAGGAAATTCGCGGCCGTCAGCCGTTTCTCGCTCAGATGGCTGTGCGGATCGAGTTCGGCGCAGACGAGGATATCCGGCCCAACGATCTCGCGGATGTGCGACAGGAAATCGCCCTCCGTGTCCTCGTAACCATCCGCGACCATGGCGCCGTGCAGCCCGAGAATGACGGCATCGACCGGCATGGCTGCCCGCAGCTGATCGAGAATCTCGTCCCGCAGCTCCTCATAGGTCCGGCGGTTTACCAGCCCGGCCGGATCGGCCCAGGTGGCGGTGCCTTCGATCACGTCCCAGCCCTTTTGCGTGGCAATGTGCCGTCCCACGGTGATCGGCGCGGTACACAGCGTCGGCGTTTCCGGATGCATGCCGGGGGGAGCATAGAGAGAGGCTTCGAAAGCGCGTCGGTCGATGCAGATGGGGGAGAAGGTATTCGTCTCGGTCGCGAAGGCCGCCGTGAAAATGCGCAACGCTGTCGCCTCTATTCCATGGGGTTCGGCAGGTAACCGGTAAAGCCGCTGATCTTCCAGCGCCCCTCATGCAGGCGGCAATAGTAAAGCGTCTGCCACTTCATCACGTCGATGCCGCCATCCGATTTCTTCAGGCTGCCGTCGAACTTCTTGCGCACGAGAGCCATGTCGCCTTCGATCTCGATATCTTCGAGCGTCGTCGTGGTGAAAATGGCCGTGCGCGTATCCTCGGCGAAGGATTGGGTGGCGAAATCACGGGCCTGGCGCAGCCATTCGTCGCGATAGGCGGATAGCGTCGGGAAAGCGAGGCGCCACTTGTCGGGGCTGATTTCGTGTTGGCCGTCGATGCCGATGAAACCCTCTTCGACGAAATCGCCCGATACCATCGACCAATCGGCGGCAAGAAAAGCGTCGATATCGCGCGAAACGAGCATTTCCCAGATCGAATGCCTGGCGGCATCGCCGACAGGGAAGGGATTCTTGAAAGGATCACGCATTGTAACCGCCGTCATTTAAATTCTTTTCATAATTTTCGATTTTCACTGGTCAAATTCTGCTTTCTATGGTCATTTGTCAACTTATCAAGAAAATAATTTGCAGGAACCGCAGGGCGGCCATCACACGTCAAGGTTTCCGCTAGGTAGGGACGAACGGCAACACGCGCCCGTCTGCAAGCCTGTCCACAGGCAATGGCGGGAATGGTGAGATTGAGATGGATTGCGTCGCTTACTACGTGCCAGACGTTTGGAAAACAGCGACAAAGGGGGGCTGATGGATATCTTCACGACCATGCAGGACGAGAGGGGCCGGCTTTCGCAATCGGAAATCCGCATCGCCGATATCGTCCTCAACGATTTCGAATTCGCTGTCAATGCTTCCATCATCGAGCTTGCGGGCAAGGCGGACGTCTCGCCGCCCACGGTGACGCGCTTCTGCCGCCGCCTCGGCTGCGAAAGCTTCTCCGATTTCAAGGTCCAGCTGGCGCGCACCGCCTATGTCGGCATGCGCTACCTGAAGCCCGAGCCGAAGAGCATCGCGCCGGCCGACGTTGCCCAGGACATTATTACCAAGGCGCAGAATGCGCTTTTCCTGCTGCATCGCGGCCTGGATGTCGCCGCCATCGAGCAGGCGGCAAACCAGCTTGCCGGCGCCGAGATGATTTACGCCTTCGGCTCCGGCGGTAATTCCTCGATGATTGCCAGCGAGCTGCAGAACAGACTGTTCCGGTTCGGCCTGCGGATTACTTCAAGTTCCGACCACAGCATGCAGCTGATGATGGCCGCCGCCGCCAAGCCGACGGATGTGCTGATCGGTTCGTCCTTCTCCGGCCGCAATGCCGAACTGGTGCGCGCTTTCATGCTGGCGCGCGAAGCCAAGGTGCCGACCATCGCGCTGACGCAAAGCGGGAGCCCGGTGGCGCACGCCGCCGATATCACCCTGCCGGTCGACCTGCCGGAAGGCGACAATATTTATCGGCCGACGTCGACGCGCATTGCCTATCTCGCCGTGGTCGACATTCTCGCCAGCCTGGTCGCCCATCGCATCCAGCCGCAGGCGACGGTGATATTGCGCCGTATCAAGCAACAGCTCGTGACCCATCGCGACGGCGACGACCGCCAGCTTCTCGGGGACTGAAAAGGCTCCGGAAAAATGCAAGGGTCGCCGCCCTAGGCTGGGCAGAAGCAACGACAGGGGGCGGCAGGCTTAGCCGCTCGGGGAACCAATCGAAGGAATATTGCATGAGCAAATCCGTTGCCATCGTCACAGGGGCGGCCGGCGATATAGGCCGTGCCATCGCAAAGCGCCTGGCGGATGACCATGATGTCATCCTGCTGGTCGATATAGACGAGGCCGCAGTGCAGACCGCCGCGCAGGTGCTCGGCCCGGCGGAGCGTTTCGTGCCGTTCAAGGCCGACATCACCAGCGATGCCGATGATGCCGCCATGGCCAAGGCCGCATCGGGATTGGGCGAGCTAAAGACGCTGGTCAACAATGCCGGTGCCGCCCGCGCCGTCAGTCTCCACGATACGACGCCGGCAATCTGGCGCGCTGACATCGCCCTCAATCTCGAGGCGGCGTTCCTATGCTTCCGTGCCGTCGAGGACATGCTGAAGGTGTCGAAGGGGTCGGTGGTCAACATCGCCTCCGTCAATGGCTTGGCCGTTTTCGGCCATCCGGCCTATAGCGCCGCCAAGGCCGGGCTTCTGCACTTTACCCGGCTGGTCGCGGTGGAATACGGCAAGTTCGGTATCCGCTCGAACGCGGTCGCGCCCGGCACCGTGCGCACCCAGGCCTGGGAGGTACGGGCCGCGGCCAACCCGAATGTCTTCGAAGAGGCGAAGCGCTGGTATGCGCTTCAGCGCGTCGTCGACCCCATCGATGTCGCCAATGCCGTCTCCTTCCTCGCAAGCCCGCTTGCCTCGGCCATAACAGGCGTCTGCCTGCCCGTTGATTGCGGGCTGACCGCGGGGCAGGCGGAACTCGCCCGCACTTTCTCTCAATCGGAACATTACTGACGCTCGTTGCCAAAGGGGAACATGATGCAGCCGGCCGCCTATCATCTCGAAAACACCTGGTCTCCCGAGGGTGGAAAGCATGGTCGGCTGACCCTGACGCTTTTCAATTTCGCGGATACGCCGCTTGAGAATTTCCGCCTTGCCTATACGACGCTGACGCGAGTGGTCGATCCGGAAGCCTGTGACAATGCCGTCTTCGTGCGCCGCAACGCCAATTTTCACGAATTCGCGCCGCCGGCCGGCCTATCCATCGCGTCCGGAGGAAGCTGGACGTTCACTGTTTCCGCGCTACACCGGATCGCGCGGCATTGCACCGACGGCGCCAAATCCGCCTATGTGACGCTGGAGGACGGCACCCATGTCACGGTGTTTACCTCAGACCTGTTGCTTGCCGATCGCGCCAGCGAACCGCCGCCGGTGCTGCTGCCGGAAGGCCGGCTGGAGCTTCCCTTCGCCATCCAGCCGTGGCCGGCGAGGATCGATGTCGAGCCGGGCGAAGATTTCCCGGTCGCGCTCTATCCGGCCAAGGGCTCCGACGCTGCAAGCGTGAAGGCGCTTGCCACGGCGCAGGCGCTGTTCCGTCGGCTCTTTCCCTCTAATCACATTCCCTTCAGCCTCATTGCCGCGCCTGGGGGCAGGGCACTGCGTTTCGTCGAGCGGCCGGCACTCGCCCGCGAAGCCTATGAGCTTTCTTTCTTCGCCGATGAAATCGTGCTTTCCTTCTCCGCCGCTTCAGGCCGCCTCTATGGCCTGATGACACTGGCGCAGCTTCTCGATGGCGCGCGGCGCGAGCCCGGCAAGTTCCGCTTTCCGATTTCCGGCATGATTACCGATCAGCCGCGTTACGGCTGGCGCGGCTGCCACCTCGACGTCTCCAGGCAATTCACCCCGAAGGCGGATGTCCTGCGCCTGCTCGACATTCTTGCCTGGCTGAAGCTCAATATCTTCCATTGGCATCTGACCGACGACGAGGCCTGGCGGTTGGAGATCCGCGCCTATCCGCAGTTGACCACGACTGGCGTGCTGCGCGGGCCGGACGAGCCGCTGCTGCCGCAGCTCGGCAATGCCGCCGAGCCGGTGGGCGGCTTTTATGCGCAGGATGATATCAGAGAAATCGTCGCCCGCGCCACGGCGCTCGGTATCGAGGTGATCCCCGAGATTGACATTCCCGGCCACAGCACCGCCACCCTCGTCGCCCTGCCTGATCTGGCCGATGGGCAGGAAGCGCCTGATAGCTACCATTCCGTTCAGGGCTATCCGAACAACGCCCTGAACCCGGCGATCGAGCTTACCTATGAATTCCTCGCCAAGGTCTTCGACGAAATGGTCGAGCTCTTCCCGTCCGAATACATCCATATCGGCGGCGATGAGGTCGCCAACGGGTCCTGGCTCGCTTCGCCTCTGGCGCGCAAGTTGATGGAGCAGGAGGGTATTTCGGGAACATTCGCGCTGCAATCCTATTTCCTGAAGCGCATCAAGGCCATGCTCACCGAGCGCGGCCGCAGGCTGGCCGGCTGGAACGAAGTCGCCCATGGCGGCGGCGTCGATCCGGAAGGCACGTTGCTGATGGCCTGGGAAAAGCCCGAGGTCGGCATCGAGCTTGCGCGCGAGGGCTATGAAGTCGTCATGACGCCGGGCCAGGCCTATTATCTCGACATGGTGCAGGCCGATGCCTGGCAGGAGCCGGGCGCGAGCTGGGCAGGCACGGTGCCGCCGGCCCATACCTACGCCTATGAGGCCGAGGGCGATTTCCCCGATGAGCTGAAGCACCTGATGAAGGGCGTGCAGGCCTGCATCTGGCAGGAGAACTTCGTCTCCGGCGACTATTTCAACCGCCTGGTCTTCCCGCGCCTGCCGGCCATTGCCGAGGCAGCCTGGACACCGAGGGCGAAGAAGGATTGGCTGCGTTTCGCCGCCATCGCTCCGCTGAGCCCAAAGCTTTAGGATCGTCACCGGAGGCAGGGACCAGAGCGTGATGCCGAAAAGTGTAGGAGGTTTTCGGACGGCATCACGCTCTACTTCTTTGATTTTAGAGCGGATTCAGATTTTAGGTCGATTCGACCTAAAGTCATCGGGCTCTGGAGCAACTCCAGGAAAAGCGCATAGCGGTTTTCCGTCTAGCCGCCGCATCAGATCACCCTTGAGGCCGCCGAACGAGAGTTCGGGCGGCTTTCTTAAATACTGGCTTAATACTGGAGTATCTGAGCTAGCCGGCCCGCAGGGTTGCCATGTCGGTCGGGAAGAAGCCCGCCCAGGCCATCACGGTTATGGCTGTAATAACGAGCAGGTACCACATGGCGAGGTAATCCCCGACCAGCCGCCGGTTCAATGCGGTGAAGAGAAGAGCGACGCTGAAGGCAAGCCAGAGCAGATTGCAGACGTGGTCCATTTTGTTGTTCCCCTTATTCGTCTCACCTCCCTGCTTCAAAGGTTAACCAGTCGGGAGCGCGGGAGCTAGTGCTATAGCGGGATGGAGGTTTGCGCATAGTGCGAAGCGCCGATGGATCAAGCAGCACTTGCGGCATGGGAAGGAGGCATCCAGCAGCGGGCCGGCTATCGCGCCGCGTGCTGCATCGAGCCGGAGCCGATGAAGCCCCAGGAAAATCTTAACAGCATCCCCCGCAGCCCAGGAACATCTCGCCACCGCCCCCGTTATCGCCTGATGGCATCAGGCGAGGAGTTAATTTCATGGATTATCATATGACGACGGCCGCATGCGTCGGTACGGGATCGTTTTTTGATCGCAGCGTTGATAGCGCTCTACGGCTGAGGAGGCGTGACGATGGAACACGGTGATTGGAACAACCCCGTCATAGTCGACCTCGGCGGCGCCGGCCGCTATGCGATCATAACCAACGCGCTCGATGCGGCCAACTGCATGAGCGAAGAGTGGCCGGTAAGGGGCGGACCTGTGGTGGACGAGGCCGTATTGGTATGCCTCGATGCCGTTCTCGGCAAGGCCTCGGCCGAGCAATCACGGAGGGCTTTTCTGGACGCAGCAGAAGAGGCCGGGCTTAGCGTCAGGCCGGACGCTGGAAGCCTTCACTAGATCGATATGAAGCCCTGGGGGACGTGGCGTCCGGGCCGGAACCGCTCAGACCATCCAGAAGATCAGGGCAAGGATCACGATAACGGCGAGGATGAAGCCCATCATCCTCCCAAGCCCTTCATTGACATTGCCGTTGCCGACGATGAGATCGTACCAGTCGCTCTTGTGGTCCATTCAAAATCCCTCAAGGTTCGCCCTATTAGGTCGATCTCTTCTTCGCCAGTCAACGATTTAAAGATGGCCTAGAGAACTGGGATGCCGGCCGCGATCAAGCCTTGATCGCTTGGCCGGCGACGATAGCCGTGAACGGTTGGAACGGGACATGCCGAGGGCGGGGATTTTCATCCGCGCAGCTCATTTCAAGGCAAGCTCATGTGAACTTCCGGCGAACCGAAAGCTGAATCACATGTACTGGCTAAGTCTTGAAATCTTTGAGAAATCCACGTTTCTCAAAATGGAATGGTGCCCAGAAGAGGACTCGAACCTCCACACCCTTTCGGGTACCAGCACCTGAAGCTGGCGCGTCTACCAATTCCGCCATCTGGGCGACGGACACGCATGTAAGGGGGTGGCCGTCCGGTGTCAACAGGGTTTTTGAAGTTTTAGTGTCAATCGCGAAAAAAGCGGTTTAAGCCCGGGTTACACCCGGGCCGCAGCCCATGCGCTGATTAGGCCAAGTCCCTGTTCCAGCAAGGCCTTTGCCTCGCTTTCACTCGATGCCTCCACATAGCAGCGCATTTCCGGCGCATTGCCGGAGGGGCGGAAATGGATGATTCGGTTATCCACAAGCGTGACCCTGAGCCCGTCGATGTCGCTCTTGGAGGCGACGGTCGCGATCGGTTTCAGGAAATCCGCAAGATTGGCATCGGAGGCACGCAGATAGGCCATCAGCGCCGCGCTGGTGTCCACCGGAAAGTTCTCCAGCCGGTCGGCGGCGGCAAAGGGCAGGCGGTAGCCGCCGGCAACGGCGGAAAGCGGCTTGCCCACCTTTGCGGCGGCATAAAGCGTCGCCAGGATCGGCAGGAAGCTGTCGCGCGTCGGCAGCGGATCGAAGGGTTTGCCCTCGACGGTGAAGCGGCTGGCCGTCAGCGTGCCGCCATTGGCCTCGAAGCCCATGATATTGGCCTTATCCGCGGCAACGGCCTCGTCCATGCCGGCGATCACATAGGGCGAGCCGACACGGGTGCGGGTGACGGCATAGGAGCCGGCCGATTCGATGCCGGAATTGGAGGTGACCGGGGTGACCACCACTTCGGCACCGAGGAAGTTGGCGGCGATGAGGCCGAGCAGATCGCCGCGCAGCGGCTCGCCGGTTTCATCCGCCACCAGCGGCCGGTCGCCATCGCCGTCGGCAGAAACGATGGCATCCAATCCATGTTCCGGTGCCCAGCCTTTCATGAGGCGGATCGTCTCGGCCGAGACCGCTTCGGTATCCACCGGAATGAAGCTTTCGGAGCGGCCGAGCGGCACGACGCGCGCACCGTAATGGGCAAGAACCTCACCAAAGAGATCGCGCGCGACCGTGCTGTGCTGATAGACGCCGACGGTGAGGCCGGCAAGGCTGCCTGATGGCAGCAGCCCCTTGTTGCGTTCCAGGAACAGCGCCTCTGTCTCCACCGTGCGATTTTCTGCGGTGGCTGGCGCTTCGTCGAGCACGGAATCGCCGATCGCCAGGGCTTCCTCGCTGATCGCCACCTCGTCACGCTTGTCGATCTCGCCGTCCGGCCGGTAGAATTTGATGCCGTTGCGGTCGGCGGGGATATGCGAGCCGGTGATCATCAGCGAGGCCGCTTTCAGCTGAAGCCCGTAAAGCGCGAGCGCCGGCGTCGGCAAGGTGCCGCAGTCGATCGGTGTCAGGCCTGCACGCTTCAAGGCACCGATGCAGGTGGCGGAGATGACCGGGCTCGATGCGCGAAAATCGCGGCCGACGAGGACGGGATCGCCTGATTTGGCCCGGCCGCTCTTCAGCAGATAGCGGGCAAAGGCCGTGGCATAGAGAGCGGATGCCCGTCCGATGAGGTCTGCGGATAGGCCGCGAAGGCCGCTGGTGCCGAATTTCAAGCTGCTCACAGGCAATCTCCCTTGCAATGATCGGGCTGTTATGGAGCAAGCTGCGCCGACGATCAACTGATCGCGAGCAGTTGCCGGCGAGGGCCGGTAGCACTGGTTTTGCCTTGTCTGCGACCCCAGATAGGTAACAGCTGCTGCGAAAAGGATGTGGTTCCGCCGCAGAGTGGATAGGAGTTTATCATGACTGTTTTCGGCAGGATCGTGCCCGGATGTGTTCTCGCACTCGCCTTGCTGGCGCAGGCGGATTTTGCGGCTGCCGCTTCGAATTCCCCGAAGATCGTCATTCCGCCGCGCAGCACGAATTCCGTCATCTGCGATTC
This sequence comes from Rhizobium sp. P40RR-XXII, assembly GCF_012641405.1. Taxonomy (GTDB): domain Bacteria; phylum Pseudomonadota; class Alphaproteobacteria; order Rhizobiales; family Rhizobiaceae; genus Rhizobium. Next base: position 275,760 of record NZ_JABAII010000008.1, on the reverse strand, counting down.
CCGTGGCTGCTTCGGCTTCGGGGAGCGGCAGTTTTACACCCGCCCCGGCCAGCCACTTCCGATTACGCCGCCCTATACGGGAGGCGTGAACCGCTACGACGCTCCGCGAATTCAAATTCCGCCGCGTGAAACCTATACGCCGCCGAGGACGGTCTATCCTTCGCCGGCCCAGCAGCGCACGCGGCATCAAACATGGTGCGCTGAGCGCTACCGGACGTATAATCCCGGCACCGACCTCTATTCCACGATCAATCGCGGCTTCCAGCCGTGCCGCGCGCCCTTCGACTGACGGTTCACAGGCGCAAGCGTCGTTTTAGCTTTCCAGTGATGCGCGATCGGTATGGCCGAGATCGCGTTCCGGGTCGATGACATCGCGCACCCGCCGCTTCAGCTCCTTCGGCCCGGGGAAGCCCCCGTCGCGCTTGCGCTCCCAGAGGAGCTCGCCATCGATGCGGATTTCGAAGACGCCGCCGGTGCCCGGTATCAGCGCCACTTCGCCGAGACTGTCGGTAAAGGTCTGCAAGAGCTCCTGCGCCATCCATCCGGAGCGCAATAGCCAGTTGCATTGGGTGCAATAGAGAATGGTGATCCTGGGCTTGTCGCTCATCACAGAGTCCTCGTTGTTTGCTGACATTTATGCTCAACTTTAGCTGGCTGCAAGCTATACCCTTGCCTCTCCCGTCGCCTCATGCTCATCTCTCCCGGTAACATGTTCGGGATCATCGCAATGCGCGTCGCCATTATCGAGAATATGAAGAATACCCCGCTCGGCGCTCTCGGCATCGCGCTCGAAGAGGCGAAGGCTGAGATCGAATGGTTCCGGCCATGGAACGGCGAAGCGCTGCCCAGGGATACGGTGTCCCATGATGCGATTGCCGTGCTCGGCGGCGAGCAGAGCGCCCGCGACGATCACACCCATCCTTATCTGCCCGAACTGGCGCAGCTCATGCGTCGCTTCGAAAGCGAGGACAAGGCCGTGCTTGGTATTTGCCTCGGCAGCCAGATTCTCGCGCGCGCCTATGAGGCGGAAAATCTTCTCGGCACTGCCCATGAATTCGGCTGGAAGACAGTGGGCGTTACCAACGAAGGCAAGGCGGATCCCCTGCTCGCCGGTGTCGGCGACGACTTCACCATCTTTGAATGGCATTCCGACACCTTTACCTTACCGGCCGGCGCCACGCGCCTCGCGACCAACGGCGTGACACGGAACCAGGCCTTCCGCATCGGCCGCGCGACCTATGGCACGCAGTTCCACTTCGAAGCCAACGCCGCCGTGGTCGACCGCTGGCGCGACGAATTCAAGGCGGTTATCGAGCGCAAGGAGCCCGGCTGGCTGGAGAATTATCCGGAGCTTGTCGCCAAGCACGCTGCCGCGGCCGAGACGGCCGGTCTTGCCATCGCGCGGGCCTGGGTGCGCACGATAGAAGCACAAATGGAGTTTCAGCAGGTCGCGGAAGCCTAAGGATTTCGGCGGCATACATCAGAGCCGGATGATTTTAGGTCTGTTCGACCTAAAATCTGAATCCGCTCTAGAATCAAAGAAGTAGAGCGTGATGTCGTCCGAAAACCGCCTACACTTTTCGGCATCACGCTCTAATTACGCGCTGCCGGCAGATGGGTCGTGATGCGCCGTGCAAGCAGATTTTGAAATGGGAGGAGATGACATCATGAGCACGCTGGAACTTCCTTGCGACGGCAGCTGCCGTTGTGGGCAGGTGCGGTTGAAGATCAATGCCAAGCCCTTGCTGACCATGGCCTGCCATTGCACAGGCTGCCAGCGCATGACCGCCGGCCCCTATTCGCTGAGCGCCGCCATTCCCACGGAGGGTTTCGAGGTGACGGAAGGCGAGCCTGTCATCGGCGGCCTGCACGGCGATGTCATCCATCACTATTTCTGCCCGCATTGCATGAGCTGGCTGTTCACGAAGCTGGACGGCGTCGACTGGTTCGTCAATGTCCGCGCCACCATGCTTAACGACGTCAGCTGGTTTACGCCCTTCATGGAGACCTGGACGAGCGAAAAGCTGCCCTGGGTGACGACGCCGGCCAAGCACAGCTATGCAGCACTCCCGGCGATGGAGGAGTATGAGGGACTGATCGGGGAATATATGGGGCAGGGGTGATCAGCCGCCCCTGGTTCGTGTCAGAATTGTCTGTATTTCGCCAAAGGGAGGCCGTGTTTTTCGACGTAGGCGTTTGCTTCCGCAATCGCTTGCTCGTTTTCTTCAAGCCACAAACGTTCGCGTTCGACTCTGCTGTCGCGAGTCGTTTCATCTTTCGCAGAGCATGAGGGGTCGGGTTTCTTATCCCTCACTCGTCCCCCATCTTCAGCGCGGCGATAAACGCTTCCTGCGGGATTTCGACCTTGCCGAACTGCCGCATGCGCTTCTTGCCTTCTTTCTGCTTGTCGAGCAGCTTGCGCTTGCGGGTAGCGTCGCCGCCGTAGCACTTGGCCGTCACGTCCTTGCGCAGCGCCTTCACCGTCTCGCGCGCGATGATGCGCCCGCCGATGGCGGCCTGGATCGGGATCTGGAACATGTGCTGCGGGATCAGGTCCTTCAGCTTCTCGCACATGACGCGGCCGCGTTTTTCGGCGGCGGAGCGGTGCACGAGCATGGACAGCGCATCCACCGGCTCGGCATTGACGAGGATCGACATCTTGACGAGATCGCTCTCGCGATAGTCGGTCAGGCTGTAGTCGAAGGAGGCATAGCCCTTGGAGATCGACTTCAGGCGGTCGTAGAAGTCGAAGACGACTTCGTTGAGCGGCAGATCGTAGGTGATCATGGCGCGATTGCCGACATAGGTCAGCTCGGTCTGGACGCCGCGGCGGTCCTGGCAGAGCTTCAGGATCGAGCCGAGATAATCGTCCGGAGTCAGGATCGTCGCCTTGATCCACGGCTCGCGGAATTCGGAAATCTTGACGACGTCGGGCATGTCGGCCGGATTGTGCAGCTCGATTTCGGTGCCGTCGGTCATGGTCAGCTGATAGACGACGGAGGGAGCCGTCGCGATCAGGTCGAGATTGAATTCGCGCTCCAGGCGTTCCTGGATGATTTCCAGGTGCAGCAGGCCGAGGAAGCCGCAGCGGAAGCCGAAGCCGAGAGCGGCGGACGATTCCATTTCGAAGGAGAAGCTGGCGTCATTGAGGCGCAGCTTGCCCATGGCCGAGCGCAGGTCTTCGAAATCGGCGGCATCGACCGGGAAGAGGCCGCAGAACACGACGGGCTGAGCCGGCTTGAAGCCCGGCAGCGCCTGGGCGGTCGGGCGCTTGTCCTCGGTGATGGTATCGCCGACGCGGGTATCGGCCACTTCCTTGATCGAGGCGGTGATGAAGCCGATCTCGCCGGGGCCGAGGCTGTCGACGGCGACCATCTTCGGCGTGAGAACGCCGACACGCTCGATCTGGTACTTCGCGTCCGTGCCCATCATGCGGATGGTCTGGCCCTTGGTCAGCGTGCCGTCGATGATGCGCACGAGAACCATGACGCCGAGATAGGTGTCGTACCAGCTGTCGACCAGCAGCGCCTTCAGCGGTGCCTTTTCGCCGCCCGCGCTCTTCGGCGCCGGCAGCCTGTTGACGATGGCTTCCAGCACGTCGGGAATACCGAGGCCGGTCTTGGCCGAGATCAGCACGGCGTCGGAGGCGTCGATGCCGATCACTTCCTCGATCTGATCCTTGATGCGGTCGGGTTCGGCCGCCGGCAGATCGATCTTGTTGAGGACGGTGACGAGCTCGTGATTATTGTCGATCGCCTGATAGACGTTGGCAAGCGTCTGGGCTTCCACGCCCTGCGACGCGTCGACGACAAGCAGTGATCCCTCGCAGGCCGACAGCGAGCGCGAGACTTCATAGGCGAAGTCGACGTGTCCGGGCGTGTCGATCAGGTTGAGGATATAGGTCTCGCCATTGTTGGCCTTGTAGTGCAGGCGCACCGTCTGGGCCTTGATGGTGATGCCGCGTTCGCGCTCGATCTCCATATTGTCCAACACCTGCTCCGACATCTCGCGTTCGGCAAGGCCGCCCGTCGTCTGGATCAGGCGGTCGGCCAGCGTCGATTTGCCGTGGTCGATATGGGCCACGATCGAGAAGTTGCGGATATGCGAAAGCGGAGTGGTGGAATTGGTGCTCATGCGCGCCATATAGCAGCGCCGCCCCGCGCCGCAAAGCGGAAAAGCAAGGCTTTGGCGGCTATCTTCACGTTATGTTAGCCTTTTCCGGCCGGCCATCGATGAACGTCAACGCATACTTGATTCCATCATGTAATCGTGTATTTCTCATATAGTAGAATATCGGGATGCGAGGCACATAATGGCGGATGACGATCTGGAACTGGCGATCGGCGCGCGCATCAAGGAGTTGCGGATCGCCCGCGGCTTGACGCTGGATGAGCTCGCTAACGCCTCGGCCGTCAGCCGCGCGATGATCTCGCGCATCGAGCGCGCGGAGGCGAGCCCGACGGCCTCATTGCTGTCGCGGCTTTGCGCGGCGCTCGGCCTTTCGCTTTCCGCCTTTTTCGCCGAGGAGGACGAGGAGGTGTCGCCACTTGCCCGCCGCGATCAGCAGGCGATCTGGCGCGATCCGGGATCCGGCTATGTCAGACGCGCGGTGTCGCCACCGGCAACTGAATCGAAAATCGACGTCGTCGAAGTCATCTTCCCGGCTGGTGCGCGCGTCATCTTCCCGCCGAACACCGCAAGCCTCGGCATGACGCAGCATGTCTGGCTGTTCGAAGGCGAGATGGAGGTGACGCACCGCGATGTCACCCATCGTCTGATGCCTGGCGATTGTCTTTTCATGGGCGTCGGTGATGGCCACGCTTTCCATAATCCCGGCGAGGGTTCGGCGCGCTACAGCGTCATCCTCGATCGCGGCCGTTCGTAGCTATCCAAGGACCTTTTCATGCCCGACATTCTTCTTCTCTCCGCCACCGATGCTCGTGCCGCCCTGCCGGATCTTTGCGATGTGCTTGCCGATTGCGTCAATGGCGGCGCTTCCGTCGGTTTCATGCAGCCTTATGGGCCTGCCGATGCGGTGCCTTACTGGCAGAGTGTTGCTGAAAGCGTCGAAAGCGGCGCGACGCTGCTTCTGGTCGCTGTCATCGAGGGTAAGGTGGTCGGGACAGTGCAGGTGGGCGCAGCGCAGATGCCGAACCAGCCGCATCGCGGCGATCTGAAAAAGCTGCTGGTGCACAGGTCCGCCCGGGGGACGGGCCTTGCCCGTCTCCTGATGGAGGCGGCGGAGCGCGAAGCGATCAGCGTCGGCAAGACCTTGCTCGTACTCGATACCGCGACCGGCAGTGATGCGGAGGCGATCTATCCGCGTCTCGGCTGGCAACGCGTCGGCGTCGTGCCGGATTATGCCATGTGGCCGGAGGGCGGGTTTTGCGACACGACCTTCTTCTACAAGCGCATCGCCGCCTGAAGGGGACCGCTCAGGCAGAGAAGGCCGCAATGGCCTGCCTTAATGTCGAGCCCGATGTCCATTGCATCGCTTTCCAGCCGACTTGCCGCGCGGCCTCGATATTGACCTCCACGTCGTCGATGAAGCCGATTTCGCCGGCAGCAAGCCCCACTCGCTCCGTCGCCAGCCGGAAGAATTCGGCGGCGGGCTTCTGATGGCCGAAGGCGGCCGAATAGAAAATGCCGTCGAAGCGCGAGGAGAGCCCGAGTGTCTCCATCAGATAGGCGGCGCGCATATGCTCCTGGTTGGTCGCAAGGAACATCTTCGTTCCGCCGGCACGCAGTGTGGCGAGATCTTCGAGTAGGCCGTGATCAAGGCGAGAATCGTTTTCGAACCAATAATCGATCAGGGTTCGGGCGCTGAGATGGGGCGCGATTTCGCTGAGAACCTCCGCTAGCCTCGGTTCGAGCGCATCGCGGCCAATGACGATGTCAGGCCAATAGGTTTTGAAGAACGCCTCCTGAAGTACATCTAGCGGCAGGCCGAGATCGCGTTCCAGATGAGTGAAAAGCGGCAGCCCGTCGCTCGGCCGGCCGTGCACCAGGACGCCGTCGACATCGACCATCAGGAGTTTCATGCTGTGCCCTCGGTTCATCGGATGCAGGAAGGTGCGGTCGTTTGCAGCGACGTTCAAGACCGCATCCCGCCCTTTTTTCTCCGGCGCGATGCATGTAAGCCTTCGTGTCATCAGGATAACCAAGCCGATAACGGAGGAGGCGACGATGCGGGTCATTTACTCTGAGGATCATAAGCTCAGGGATGCCAAGACCGAGCTGCATGACGGCCAGCTCGTCACGCCCTTCGAAGCGCCTTTCCGCGCAGAGTGGATCCTTGCCGCCGTCAGGGAGGCCGGCTTTGCCGATGTCGTCGCTCCCGAAATCCATGGGCTGGAGACGGCGCGCAAGGTCCACGATCCGGCCTATCTCGATTTCCTCGGCATGGTCTGGGAACGCTGGGTCGCCGCCGGGTACAAGGGCGAGGCCATCGCCAATTCCTTTCCCGTCCGGCGCACCAGCCAGCGCGTGCCTGACAATATCGTCGGCATGATCGGCCATTATGCCAACGCCGCCGATACCTCGATCACCAAGGGGTCCTATGAGGCGGCGCTCGCCTCCATGCGCTGTGCTCTGACGGGGGCCGACTGGCTCCACGCCGGTAATCGTTTCGCTTTCGCGCTTTGCCGTCCGCCCGGCCATCACGCAGGCTTCGATCTCTTCGGCGGCTATTGCTTCATCAACAATGCCGGCGTTGCCGCACAGCGCCTGCGCGATCATGGCGCGGCGAGGGTTGCCGTGCTCGATGTCGATTTCCATCACGGCAACGGCACACAGGACATATTCTACAGGCGGGGCGATGTCTTCACCGCCTCGCTGCATGGCGATCCCATCCATGCCTTTCCCTATTTCCTCGGCCATGCCGACGAAGAGGGTGAGGGCGATGGACTTGGGACCAACCGCAATTACCCCATGCCGCGCGGCACGCCTTGGGAGATCTGGTCGGCAGCGCTCGACGATGCGCTTTCCCGCATCAAGGCGTTCGGTGCGGAGGCGATCGTGCTCTCGCTCGGCGTCGACACGTTCGAGCGCGACCCGATCTCCTTCTTCAAACTGACCTCGCAGGATTTCATTCGCATGGGCGAGCGCGTCGCCGCCGCGGGACTGCCTGTTCTCGTCTGCATGGAGGGCGGTTACGGCGTGCCCGAGATCGGCCTCAACGTCGCCAATGTGCTGAAAGGCCTCGAAGCCTGAGACGGTCTTGCATCAAAACGCCTGATCGCAGCATGAAAAGTTTGAATTTGCCAGCAAACGGCCGGGCTTCTACAAACGCCGCCTGATTGGGGGAGGTCATGGACCAGAAGCTTGTCGAAAGCGGATCGGATGGCGGCGCGGCGCTGATGCCGCATCCGGATGTTGCGCCATCAACCGGCAGCATTGCCGCCGGCGTGCTGATGTGCGTCATGTCGATGGCGTCAATCCAGTTCGGCTCGGCCCTGTCCTCCCCGATCATCAATGCCTATGGGCCGGTCGGCGCGACATGGCTGCGGCTCGTCTTCGCGTCGGCCGCACTGGCGATCATCGTCCGTCCAAAGATCATGAGCTACAGCCGCTCGCAATGGCTCGGCGTACTGGCGCTCGGCACCGTCTCGGCGCTGATGACGACCTCCTTCTTTTCGGCGATTTCGCGCATTCCGTTGGGTCTTGCCGTCGCCATCGAATTTCTCGGGCCTTTGCTGGTCGCAACCCTCGGCTTCGGGTTCAGCCGTCAGCTTCTCTGGCCGGTCTTTGCCGCCATCGGCGTCCTGCTGTTGGCCTATGATGGCGAGGAGTGGGTCGGCAATCTCCCCGGCATCCTCTTTGCCATCGGCGCGGGGGCAGGGTGGGCCTGCTATATCCTGCTGACGAAGAAGGTCGGCAATGCCTTTCAGGGTCTCGAAGGACTTTCCATGTCGCTGCTGGTTGCAGCGGTCGTCTCCACGCCCTTCGGCTATGCCTCCGCTGTTCCCAACCTGACGGCTTTCGGTCTCCTCGAAATAGCCGGACTGGCGCTGCTCGTTCCGCTCCTTCCTTATGTGCTGGAAATGGTGGCGCTCCGGCGCATGCCGACCTCATCCTTCGGCATTCTCATGAGTCTCGAACCCGCCATCGGCGCCTTCGCCGGCTTTATCATCCTGTCGCAACCGATGACGCCATCGCAGATGTTCGGGACGGCGCTTGTGGTGTCTGCCAGCATCGGGGCGACGGTGTTCGCTACGAAGGGTTGATTGGCGGCTGGAGGGGTGTCGTCTAGCACCCTGTTTTGAGTTTGCTGGGCATGCGTGCACCCCATGAGCGCAAAACCGAGATGATCGCCCATCAACCCTGCCGAGCCTGACCATTCGCTGCGCACTTCGGATCGATCATATCCTCTGCCGACCCGCGGGCTTTGTTTTCTCCCATGATTCTCGCCAGAATATAGAAGCCATGCTCGCCGTCCGGCAATGTCGAGCCGAAGACGCCGACCACGACGTTTTCCATATTGGAGCGGGCTCCATCCACGCCGTCCGCGACAAGTTTCAGCGGGTTCAAGTTCGAAAGGTCGTCGGTCGCCTGGAATGTCGCCCACCAGCCGGCCTTGGTCTTCAAGCTGGTAAACCCGACGCTGCCGATCTCTGTGGCATGGGCCTTCAACAGAGCGCGAAAGCGGGGCGTCTCGCATCCCATGTGAATATGCAGCCGGTCCTGAGTGCGCCAATTGGCGGCATTTATCGCCAGTGCGAAATTCCGCGGCGAATCCTTCCAGGCGGGCAATCCAAGTCCGTCGGCTCGCTCTTTCCACGCCGCATCGAAATAATTCGGGGCGCCCGCCGCAAGAAGGCGGGGGTCCTCGATCCCTGGCACATCGGCGAGCGGCGCAAGAATGGTTCGCTCCTTGTCGGCCGGCTCGCGAAGAACGGCGTAGGAAGATAGCGGACCTTCCGCACGGACGACTTTGAGGCACGGATAGGGCGACCCCGTCAGGGCAGAGTTGACCTCGCAGGCTCTAACGACCAGCCCCAAAGCAGAGCGGCTGGCGAATGAGCTCATGACGACGACGGCGATAACGAGGGAAACAGAGAGAACGACGAGCCGGTGCTTCATGTGCGATGTCGATTTCCTACTGGGGAGCAAATCATTCCCGAAACCTGCCTTTCATGACACCTTACCCTATCGCGCACATTGATATTTCCAGAAGTGCCGGCTGGCAAAACAGAAAATGTTGAACTTGTAATCGCGAATGGACCGCCTGCGGCGCAGCTTGCCGTGACGATGGCACAGAGGTCGGCAGCATCGGGCCGCGCGAGGTGCTCTAAACGGTCTTCCTCGCGGGATCATCCAGTGCCGGATTGTAGAAGAGCGAGAGCGTCAAGCTCTTGGCGATGCGTTCGGCGGTTGCCATGAACCAGTCCTTTGCTTCCGCCGACGGTGCGATATCGGCAAGCGTCTGCGAGAAAAGCGCCAGCCATTCCGGAAAAAGCTCAGCCGCCATGCCTTCGACGCCGAGATGCGCCTGAACCGGCTTGCCGCCATAGGCACCGTTCTTGAAGGCGACCGACGACCAGAAGCGCTTCATCTTTTCCATATGGTCCGGCCAGCGCCCGGCGAGACGTCCATCGAATACCGGCCCTAACCGGGAATGCGCCTGAACGCGCCCATAGAATGTATCGACCAGCCTGTCGATGAAGGCGGCATCGATGCCCATGCGAGCCATCTCCACCTCGGCCTTTTCGCGGATGCCGGCAAGATGCGCGGCGCGAGCCTGTAGTTCCTGTTCCATCATCGTCTCTAGGTGCGCCGACGGAATATCGCGGCGACCAGCTTTCGCTCCCCTATGTATGCAATTCGCTGTCATAACCAAGCCGTCATGCAAGCGTTGCGGCATTCTGTCAAAATCATCTCACGATTTGCCACCGATTTTTGCCGCAGGCCGCGAATTCTCCGACACGATTTACGCCTCTCATGGCGCCTCCGCGCTTGACCCGCGCCGTCACCCAATTTAGATTTAGAATAATTCTAAATTTATGGGGTTGCTCCGATGCTGTTAGGCTTATTCCGCCCGTCGAAACGTTCCTTCACCTCTCTGTCCGAGCAGGAGATCCTCGCCATCGCCATCGCCGCCGAAGAGGATGATTCGCGCATCTATCTCGCCTATGCCGATATTCTGCGTCCCAATTTTCCCGAGTCGGCCAAGGTCTTCGAGGATATGGCCGAGGTCGAGGATACCCATCGCAAGACATTGATCGACATGCATCGCCAGCGTTTCGGCGAGCGTATCCCGCTCATCCGGCGCGAGCATGTTCGAGGATTTTACGAGCGCAAGCCGGATTGGCTGCGCAAGAACCTCTCGCTCGATGCCATGCGCGATGAAGCCGAGGCGATGGAGCAGCAGGCCTATCATTTCTATGTCGAAGCCGCCAAGCAGGTTTCCGATGCCTCGACGCGGCAGCTTCTCGGCGACCTGGCGCTGGCCGAGCAGGGCCATGAAGACGTTGCCCGCATGCTTGGAGACAAGCATACGCCGGAGACGGTCAAACAAGAGGAAGACGCGCAGGCGCGCCGCCAGTTCGTGCTGACCTATGTGCAGCCGGGCCTTGCCGGCCTCATGGATGGCTCCGTTTCGACCTTGGCGCCGATCTTTGCCGCCGCCTTCGCCACGCAGCAGACATGGCAGACCTTTCTCGTCGGTCTTTCGGCGTCCGTCGGTGCCGGCATCTCCATGGGTTTCACCGAGGCGGCGCATGACGACGGCAAGATCTCCGGCCGCGGCTCGCCGATCAAGCGTGGCCTTGCCTGCGGCATCATGACCGCGCTTGGCGGTCTCGGCCATGCGCTTCCCTATCTCATCCCGCATTTCTGGACCGCGACGATCACGGCTGCCGTCGTCGTCTTCTTCGAGCTTTGGGCCATCGCCTTCATCCAGAACAGATATATGGAGACGCCGTTCCTGCGCGCGGCCTTCCAGGTCGTGCTTGGCGGCTCGCTCGTGCTCGGCGCCGGCATTCTGATCGGAAATGGGTGAGGCATGGGCGATGTTTTGTCTCCCGGGTAGGGAGAAGATAGTCCATCATCACGAAATGTTAAAATCCGGAACGCCTTCCGCCGCCGCCGGTTAGCAACACGAGGCCGCTCTTGGCCTCGTCTGCAAACCAAAGGAGATGATCCAATGGCAAACCAAGGTGGAACCCACGAGCAGCATGTGAAGGCTGGCCAGCAGAGCCACAAGCGCATGGACAACGACAACACCAGGAATGCTTCGTCCACCAGCTCCCGCGAGCAGCACTCTGGCGGCTCCCGGGGCGGCACCCACGAGCAACACGTCAAAGCGGGCCAGCAGAGCCATAAGAACAATTGACGTTCGTGGTGACGACCAATTCGTCCTTATCGCAGAGTAAGGAGCGTTCTTGCCACATGATGAAAAGCGAAAGGCCGGTCCGATGGGCCGGCCTTCCTGCATGACGAAAATTGCTTTTGCGCTTATTTGACGGCGCCGACCAGAACGTCGTTGCCATTCTCGATGGTAACCCAGCGCCCGGCATTGAAGCTCGCTTGACGCTTCAGGTAGGAATAGGGGGTCTTGTTCCAGACCTTGATCTGGTCCTCAAGGTTGTCGAGGATATAATCGCCCTGCTTGGTACGCAACGTCAGCACCGCATGGCCCTCGCCATCCGGCTTGCGCACCACTGTCATCAGCAGGTTCGAGGCGGAAATGCCGCTCTGGATCAGGAGCTTGCGCTTCAGCAAGGCAAAATCCTCGCAATCGCCGGCGGTCTTCGGATATTCCCAATATTCTTCCTGGCCGTAGACTTCCATGTCCGTTGCCGGCTGGACGGTCTTGTTGACGCGGAGGTTGATCTGGGTGACCAGAGCCCAGGCGGCGGCGTTCATGTCGGCGGGGCCGGCATTGCGGGTCGGGCCGCATTCGTCGGTATGCCTCTGGCAGAAATCGTAGTGCCCGATCGGCTGGGAGGTCACGTTGCCAACCGTCATCGAAACGCTCTGCTGAGGCGCCGGCACCGCCGACGACGACATCGCAACTATAGCAGCGAAGGCAATCAATACGCCCTTAATACGCACGCCCACTGTCCTTGTATCGTCCCTGCATTTGTTAACAAATTGTTAATGTAGGGGGGCGTGGGAAGTCAATCGTTACTTAAGTGTTAACGGCGGAACCGGCTCACATGGTTAATTTCGGCACAATCCAGAGGATAGTTGCCACAATTCCATGCCTCTTATGATTTTGGGCGCGTGCGCGGAAATAGCCCCGGCAGCGAGGCGCGCCTGCGGCAATTCGCTCGTATCTACTTGTTATTATGGCGTATTATGCAGAGCCAATGCCTCGGCGACATCAAGCATGCGCTCCAGATCCTGGGGACGCGACAGGCGATGGTCGCCATCGCGCACAAGCGTTAACACCACATCGTCTGCCGGCAGGTGCTCGACGAGCTTTAACGAATGCGCGAAGGGAACGTCGGCATCCTGCATGCCCTGCAATATGTGCACCGGGCAGCCGGTCTCGACGATGCCGGTCAGCACGCGATTGGCGCGGCCGTCCTCGATAAGGGCGCGGGTGAAGATGTTCGGCTCGGGGCTGTATTCCGAAGGCTCCTCGAAATAGCCGCGTTCCTCCAGCGATTGCCGTTCGACATCGGAAAGATTGGGTTCGATGAGATCGACGGTAAAGTCGGGGGCGGGCGCGATCAGCACAAGGCCCGCAACGGGAACCGCCTTTTTCCGTTTGCGCAATTCCTGGATGACCCGGAGCGCGATCCAGCCGCCCATCGACGAACCGACAAGAACGATCTTCTTCGGCTTGGTATGGTCGATGACGGCAAGCGCCTCTTCCAGCCAGCGCGAAATCGTGCCGTTGGTGAACTTGCCGCCGGATTGGCCATGGCCGGAATAGTCGAAGCGGATGCAGCCGAGCCCGAGCCGCGCCGCCAGCGCATCCAGCTCCACCGCCTTGGCGCCGCTCATGTCGGATCGATAGCCGGACAGCCAGACGAAGCTGACGTTCCTGGCGCCCTTGCCGGCACCGCGTTGGACGACGGCGATCTGGCGCTCGTTCTCGCCCGTGCCGACGGGAAGGAAGGTCGGTTGAATGGCTGTGGCTGTCTCGGACATGAAAAGCTCCCGGATTTTCTGCCCTATAGAACAGATTCGCGTTTGCGTGACCCGAAAAATCCTCGATCTTTGCGCAAGGGTTTCTATATTATCCGGGAGCGATACTGTGTCCTTGGCGCATCTTGGGCCGCGCGACATTCTATTGACATGCAGGAGGTGCTTTTTTCCTGCTGTCATGCTATTGACTTCAACACAGCTTTTACGACATTTCCGTCAGTTGCGCCGACGGGGAGCGAGAGGCTGCAGCTATCCGAAACAATTCGTGGAGAATACGACCATTCGCAGACCCTTTAAAACCGATGCGCCCGTAAAGGACGGGCCACGTTCCAACAGGGAAATCCGCATTCCCAAAGTTCAGCTCATTGCAGCTGACGGCGCGAATATGGGTATCGTCGCGACGGACCAGGCATTGAGAATGGCAGAGGAGGCCGGTCTCGATCTGGTAGAGATTTCCCCCAATGCTGAACCGCCTGTGTGCAAGATCCTCGACCTGGGCAAGCTGAAATACGCGAACCAGAAGAAGGCTGCCGAGGCGCGCAAGAAGCAGAAGATCGTCGAAGTCAAAGAAATCAAGATGCGCCCGAACATCGACACCCATGATTATGAGGTGAAGATGAAGGCGATCGGCCGTTTCTTCGAAGAAGGCGACAAGGTGAAGGTGACCTTGAAGTTCCGTGGCCGCGAAATGGCTCACCAGGAACTCGGCATGAAGCTTCTTCAGCAAGTCAAGGAAGACACGCTCGAGATTGCCAAGGTGGAAGCCGAGCCCAAGCTCGAAGGCCGCCAGATGATGATGGTGCTTGCGCCGAAGTGAGGCGCAGGTCGGAGTAAGAGGTCGGAGCCGTCCATTGGGCGGCTTTTTCCTTTTTCGGTCTGGTTGCGCATTGTCATCGATCTGAAAAGATTCACGCGCTCGGCCCGTTGCACTTCAAGGCAAGTGCGGTTATAAGCGCGCGTCCGAACTGACCGGCAGGGCATGCCGTGGCAGTTCAGAATGCTGGCGGAGCGGTTCGTCACCGTATCCGCAGTTCAACAACAAACGCTCCGGCACCTTGTTGCAGCCCGGCCTGTCCGGATCTGTGGGAAGGGCTTTTAAACAAAGCGCGCCAGGAAGCATCGAAGGAGTAGCAAAATGCCCAAGATGAAGACGAAGTCCTCTGCCAAGAAGCGGTTCAAGATCACCGCATCCGGCAAGGTCAAGGCAGCCGCTGCTGGCAAGCGCCACGGCATGATCAAGCGTAGCAACAAGTTCATTCGCGATGCCCGCGGCACCATGGTTCTCGCAGAACCGGATGGCCGTAAGGTTATCAAGAACTACTTGCCGAACGGTCTCTAAGACTATTCGTAACGCTATAGACTAAGGAGATCATGATATGGCACGCGTAAAAAGAGGCGTTACCGCCCACGCCAAGCACAAGAAGGTTCTGAAGGCAGCCAAGGGCTTCTACGGCCGCCGCAAGAACACCATCCGTACCGCCAAGGCCGCCGTCGACCGTTCCAAGCAGTACGCTTACCGCGACCGCAAGGTCAACAAGCGCAACTTCCGCGCCCTCTGGATCCAGCGCATCAACGCTGCCGTCCGTGAACATGGCCTGACCTACGGCCGCTTCATCGACGGCCTGACGAAGGCTGGCATCGAAGTCGACCGCAAGGTCCTCTCCGACATGGCGATCCATGAGCCGGAAGCCTTCGGTGCACTCGTAGTAGCCTCCAAGAAGGCTCTCGAATACCTTAAGGAAGCAGGCACGAAGAACGAGTTCGAGGCTACTGTCGGCTAAGGCCCGCCTTCGAGACATTTTTGTGTCAAATTTGTGAAACCCGCGCTTGTGTAACCAGCGCGGGTTTTGTATTTTTCAGAATACAATCGATTTGCAATGATCACCTTGGGGCTTCCCGGTATCGGGGCAGGTGAAGTTGTTGACCAGACAACGAAATTAAATTCCATACCCAATCTCAATGGCAAGGATATCGAGACCTTGCTGACCGTGCTGGTGAACGGATCGAGGCGGGTCGAACGCGTTTCTCTCTCGTCATGCGGAGCGTGGATCAAGCGATACGGCACGGAAAAGCCGTCGACTTGGCGCCATTTGCAGGCCATGTTTTCGCGCATCGTCCCGATCGCTTTCCTGCGTCCTTGCGCCTATTTGTCTCCACGGCAAATGGCGGAGCGGGAAAGGCGGCGCATCGTCCTGTTCAAGGAGCGAGGTATTGCCGTTCCGGACGTTCTTTATGCCTCGAATGGCGCGATCGTGCTTGCCGACGCAGGCATGACGGTGCAGCAGCGCCTATGGCAATTGAGGGATGGCGATCCCGCCGCCCATGATGATCTCATGGTCGTCTGCGCCGCGGAGCTTGGCCGGCTGCATGCCAAAGGCCTTTGCCACGGCCGGCCCTATCCGCGTGACATGTTCTTCGTCGGCGACCGGCTCGGCTTCATGGATTTCGAGGAAGACCCGCAGACTGTCATGCCGCTCGAGGTGGCGCAGGCCCGTGACGTCTGGCTGCTCTTTCTGCAGATCGCCACCGGCGCCCGCTTTGGCCTGCAAACGCAGAACAGGGCCTATGAAGCCTGGTTCGAGCACGCGCCGGCGGCCGCGCGTGTCGAGCTTCAGCGCATGATTCGCTTTCTTGGCGGTTTTTTGTTCCTTGCCCGGTTGATTGGCCGCGTGCACATGGGTAGTGATCTCCAGCGCTTCATCGTTGCCACAAGCTTTCTGATGCATGCGTTCACCAATTATTCCGTGGACTGAGTGCCCGATGGCCGTGGTCCGCAAGGCAGGACCAGATGACGGAACTTGTAACGCTTGAAACCCAACTCATGGCCGAAGTGGCGGCTGCGACCGACGAGCAGTCGATCGAGGCCGTCAGGGTCGCCGCGCTCGGCAAGAAGGGCTCGGTTTCGGAACTGTTGAAGACGCTGGGCTCGATGTCGCCGGAAGAACGGCAGACGCGAGGCGCTGCGATCAACGCGCTGAAGAATTCCGTCACCGACGCGATCAATGAACGCAAGGGCGCGCTACGCGACGCGGCGATCGAGGCGAAGCTGAAGGCCGAGACCGTCGATGTCAGCTTGCCGGTCCGCTCCTCGCCGGCCGAACGCGGCCGCATTCACCCGATCAGCCAGATCGTCGACGAAATCACCGCCATCTTCGGCGATATGGGCTTCTCGATCGCTGAAGGTCCCGATGTCGAGACCGATTACTATAATTTCACGGCGCTGAACTTCCCCGAGGGACATCCGGCCCGCGAAATGCACGACACCTTCTTCTTCCAGCCGGATGAAAAGGGTGAGCGCAAGGTGCTGCGCACGCACACCTCGCCGGTGCAGATCCGCACCATGGAAGCGCAAAAGCCGCCGATCCGCATCATCATCCCCGGCAAGACCTACCGCCAGGATTCGGACGCCACGCACTCGCCGATGTTCCATCAAGTCGAAGGCCTCGTCATCGACAAGACGGCAAATGTCGCCAATATCCGCTGGGTGTTGGAGGAATTCTGCAAGACTTTCTTCGAGGTCGACAATGTGACGATGCGCTTCCGCCCGTCCTTCTTCCCGTTCACGGAGCCCTCTTTCGAGGTCGATATCCAGTGCGACCGTTCCGGCCCGATCGTCAAGTTCGGCGAAGGCACCGACTGGATGGAAATCCTCGGCTGCGGCATGGTGCATCCGAATGTGCTGCGCCATGGCGGCCTCGATCCGGACGAATACCAGGGCTTTGCCTGGGGCATGGGCCTCGACCGCATCGCCATGCTGAAATACGGCATGCCCGACCTGCGCGACTTCTTCAACGCCGATGTCCGCTGGATGAACCACTATGGCTTCCGCCCGCTCGATATGCCGACTTTGTTCGGCGGTCTGAGCGCGTAAGGAAGGGATAAAGCACATGAAATTCACACTCTCCTGGCTGAAAGAGCATCTGGAAACCGACGCCACGCTCGACGAGATCTGCGCACGCCTGACACAGATCGGGCTGGAAGTAGAGGAGGTCGACGACAAGGCGGCGTTCAAGCCCTTCGTCATCGCCAAGGTTCTCTCGGCCGAAAAGCATCCGCAGGCCGATCGCCTGAAGGTGCTGATGGTCGATACAGGCAGCGGCGCGCCGGTTCAGGTCGTCTGCGGCGCGCCGAATGCGCGTGCCGGCCTCGTCGGCGCCTTCGCGGCTCCCGGCACCTATGTCCCTGGCATCGACGTGACGCTCGCCATTGGCAACATCCGCGGCGTCGAGAGCCGCGGCATGATGTGCTCGGAAAAGGAACTCGAAATTTCCGACAGCCATGACGGCATCATCGACTTGCCCGAAGATGCGCCCATCGGCACCAGCTTTGCCGCCTATGCCGGGCTTGACGATCCGATGATCGAGATCAACCTGACGCCGAACCGCCCGGATTGCACCGGCGTTTACGGCATTGCCCGCGATCTCGCCGCGTCCGGCCTCGGCACGCTGAAGCCGCGCAGCACGCCGCCCTTTGCCGTTGCTGGCGAAACGACGACCGAGCTCAAGATCGATCTGGACGATGCGCGCCTTTGCCCCGGCTTTGCGCTGCGCCTCGTGCGCGGCGTCAAGAACGGCCCGAGCCCGAAATGGATGCAGCAGCGGCTGCTCGCCATCGGCCTGCGCCCGATCAGCGCGCTGGTCGATATCACCAACTACATGACCTTCGATCAGGGCCGGCCGATGCACGTCTTCGACGCCGCCAAGGTCAAGGGCAATCTGGTCGTGCGCCGCGCCAGGGACGGCGAAACCGTGCTGGCGCTGGATGAGCGCGAATACAAGCTCAACCCCAGCAATGTCGTCATCTCCGATGACAACGGCGTCGAGTCGATCGGCGGCATCATGGGCGGTGAGCATTCCGGCTGTGACGCGAACACCACGGACGTGCTGATCGAGTCGGCCCTCTGGGATCCGATGAACATCGCCAAGAGCGGCCGCGGCCTCGGCATCATCACCGATGCGCGCTATCGTTTCGAGCGCGGCGTCGATCCGGAATATATGGTCCCCGGCCTTGAGCGCACCACGGAGCTGGTGCTTGCCTCCTGCGGCGGCACGGCTGCCAGGGCGCGCGTCGAAGGCTACAAGGGTTATGAGCCTAAGGTCGTCGATTTCCCGCTGTCGGAAGTCAAGCGCCTGACCGGCCTCGAAGTCTCGGCCGATGAGAGCAAATCCATCCTGGCGAAGCTCGGCTTCTCGGTCTCCGGTTCGGGCGAGCGCATTTCTGTCACCGTTCCCTCCTGGCGTCCGGATGTCGACGGCAAGGCCGATCTCGTCGAAGAAATCATGCGCATCCATGGCGTCGACAACATCAAGCCGCAGCCGCTCACAAGCCATGCCGCCGTCAACGGCAAGATCCTGACGACGCTGCAGATCCGCACGCGCACGGCCAAGCGCGCGCTTGCCTCCCGCGGCATGCTGGAAGCCGTCACCTGGTCCTTCATCTCCGAAGATCAGGCCAAGCTCTTCGGCGGCGGCTCCAATGCGCTGAAGCTCGCCAACCCGATCGCATCAGACATGTCCGACATGCGTCCTTCGCTGCTGCCGGGCCTGCTGTCGGCGGCGCAGCGCAATGCCGACAAGGGCTACGGCGACGTCGCGATCTTCGAAGTCTCCGGCACCTATGAGAACGACACGCCCGAGGGCCAGCGTCGTGTTGCCGGCGGCATCCGCCGCGGCACGGCAACGCTCGCCGGTGCCGGCCGTATGTGGTCGAACGCCGCCAAGGGTGGCGGTAAGCCGGTCGATGTCTTCGATGCCAAGGCCGACGCATTGGCGGTGATGGAAGCTTGCGGCCTGCCGATGGGCAATATCCAGATCGAGCAGGGTGGTCCCGCCTGGTATCATCCGGGCCGTTCCGGCACCATCAAGATGGGTCCGAAGGTCGTGCTCGGCTATTTCGGCGAATTCCATCCGAAGACGCTGGAAGCGCTCGACGTGTCAGGCGCTCTTGCCGGCTTCGAAGTCTATATCGATGCCATGCCCGAGCCGAAGAAGAAGGCGACCCGCACCAAGCCGGCGCTGGAGCTTTCTCCTTTCCAGGCCGTCAAGCGCGACTTCGCCTTCGTGGTCGATAAGTCGGTGGAAGCCGGCGCCATCATCCGCGCCGCCGTCGGCGCCGACCGCAAGCTGGTAACCGGCGTCAACGTCTTCGACATCTTCGAGGGCGCGTCGCTCGGCGAAGGCAAGAAGTCGATCGCCATCGAGGTGCAAATCCAACCGGCCGAGCGCACGCTGACCGATGAGGATTTCGAGGCGCTGACGCAGAAGATCGTTGCCAATGTGACGAAGTCGACGGGCGGGGTGCTGAGAGCGTAATCGGTCGCTGCCGAGTTCGCGGAGAGCTCGGCACCCCCCTCTGTCGCTATCGCGACATCTCCCCCACAAGCAGGGCAATCACATATGAAATGAGGTCGTTGCTGCGCATTCCTTCTCCCCTCTGGGAGAAGGTGCCGTCAGGCGGATGAGGGGGGCCAAGAGCGGGAAAGTCCATGCATTTAAAGCGGCCGGCCCCCTCATCCGACCCTTCGGGCCACCTTCTCCCCGAGGGGAGAAGGAACGGCGCCAGAGGGGGGTATCAAAGTCTCGACATACGCGGTGTAGCATCATCTACCGATGCAGATGATAAACCTTGTTCACCACACTCCAGCGCCCATCGATCTTCACCAGTGACAGATAGTCCGAAAACCGCATCCCGGCGAATTCGTCGACGACCTTGACGCTTGCGGCATCGCCTTCGATGTCGATCAGCTCGATCTCCATCAGCGGTATCGTGCCGGGCGGGGCGCTGCCTTGCTCGACGATGGCGGCAATGAATTCATCCCGCGTCATCCATTCCACCGCGCCCTGATAATTGCCGATGATATCGGCCCGCGGATGGAACGCCTTGCGCAGCGCCGGCTCGTTCGCGAATGCCATGCCATCGACATAGAGATGAACAACCGCACGGATTGCCTGCTCTTCCGACATCTCGTCATTCCTCGTTTGAGTATCCGATAAACTATCACAGGTGGGTCTGGCTCGCAAAACTCGCGGCTGAAGTCGACCTATTCCACGAAAACCCGCACGCTCGCCGCGCGTCCCGCCGCATCGATGACGGTCAACGTCGAATATCCCGCACCGTCGGGCGTCCACTGGTTGGTACGGCGGCGCGACATGTCGGGCAGCGGCTTGCCGTTGGCGAGCCAGCGGAACGGCGCCCGTCCGCCCTGCAGCTTCAGCGCCAGCGGCGCGATCTGGTCATTGCCGCTGCTTGCGCCGAGATCGACGCGGGCCCCTTCCGGCGGATAGACGATCTGCGGCGCCGGCTCGCGGCTGGAGGCGGCCAGCAGCCCGGCGGCGGTGACGGAAAAGCGCCGCTGGCTGATCGGCAGCTCGGTCGGCGCGATGCGCACGGCGCCCATGGGAGCCGAAGGGAAGGGGGTTATGGCAACGCCCGATTTGGCGAAAGCCTCGAACAGGATGGGAGCGGCCGAAACATAACCCGCCAGCCCCGGCACGGCGCCATTGTCCGGCCGCCCGACCCAGACGCCGAGCACATGCGCGCCGTCATAGCCGATCGACCACGCATCGCGGTTGCCGTAGCTGGTACCGGTCTTGTAGGCGATGCCGAGCTGCTTGCTGCCGCGCGGCGCGATGATATCGGAGAGAATATCGGTGATGTTCCATACCGCGATCGGCTCCATCAACGGTTCGCCGTCGATCGGTCCCGGCTGATCTTGTATGCCATCGCCGATCCGCATCGCCTTGCCGCGATTGGCGAGCCCGGCATAGAGCTGCACGAGGTCCTTCAGCGTCACGCCGACGCCGCCAAGGCCGATGGCTAGACCAGGCGCTTCGTTCGGCGGCAGCTTCGGCTTCACCTCGGCGCTGCGGAAGCGCACCAGCAGCCGCGTCGGGCCGACGGCATCGAGCAGGCGCACGGCCGGCACGTTGAGCGAAAGCTGCAGCGCCTGGCGGACGCTGACGTCGCCTTGATAGGTCATGTCGAAATTGCGCGGGCGGTAGCCGTAGAAATCGGCGGGGCGGTCCTCGATGATTGTTTCCTGCGCCACATAGCCCTGCTCGAAAGCGAGGCCGTAGATGAAGGGCTTCAGCGTCGAGCCGGGCGAGCGCAGCACGCGGGTCATGTCGACCCAGCCGGCGCGGGAGGAATCAAAATAATTGGCCGAGCCGACTTCGCCGATGATCTCGCCGGTTTTGGCATCAGCCATGATCATGGCGACCGATACTTTCGGCCCGAGCCGGATTGCCGCCGCATCCGCTACGGCCTCCAAGCCCTGCTGCACATCGCGCCGCAGCGTTGTCTTGTGCTGGATGATGCCGGGCTGCTTCCGGAGCGCCAGTTCGGCCAGATGCGCGGCATAGGCCGGCAGCTGCCGCCGCTGTGCCGGAATAGGAGACAGCGAAGCCCGTTCCGCTTCCCCTTCGCCGATCACTGTAGCAACGGCTGCGCGCTCGAGCACGCGATGGCGGGCGGCCTGGGCGGCGGCGAGGTTGCGGTCCGGCCGTCGCCTTTCCGGCAGCTGCGGCAGGGCGACGAGCAGGCCCGCCTGCGCGACCGTCAGGTGCTTCGGCTCCTTGCCGAAATAGGCAAGGCTCGCAGCGCGCACGCCTTCCAGATTGCCGCCATAGGGTGCATGTGTGAGATAGAGATCGAGGATCTCTTCCTTGGTCAACCGCCGCTCGATCTGGATGGCGCGAACGACCTGCAGAAGTTTTGCCGTCAGGGATCGTTCGCTGCGCGGTTCGATCAGGCGTGCCACCTGCATGGAGAGCGTCGAACCGCCTGAGACGATGCGGCCATGCGTGACGAGCTGCAGGAAGGCACGGCCGATCGCCATCGGGTCGATGCCGTGATGATCGTAGAAGCGCCGGTCCTCATAAGCGACCAGCATGTGCAGATATTGCGGATCGACATCGGCAACGCTGGTCTTCAGCCGCCAGCGCCCCTCGGGCGTGGCGAAGGCGCGCAGAAGATCGCCATTGGCGTCGAGCACTTCGGCAGAGACCACACGAGCATTATCCAGCGGCGGCGGATAGGCGTGGTCTGCAGCTTCCAGGCCGAAGACCAGAGCCACCGCCGTCAAGACGGTGGCTCCAAAGCCGATCGCAATTTTCCACCGCGCCTTCATGGCTGTTTCTTACTGCTGGGCGCCCAGCACCTCCATGCGGCCCATCGCCGTGCGGGCCGAGAACTGCGGACGATACATGTCCTCGACGCTTGCCGCCGGATGATCGTAGACGCCGGGGGTCACGGCACGCACGACATAGGCGAAGGTCAGGTCACGATCGGCGCCGGAGTTCTGGTCGAAGGCTGCGACGAAGCGGTCGTTGCGGAATTCGACATGAGCGGGCTGAATTTCGCTGAGCCAGTCGAAGTTCGAAAGCTGGGCGCTGTTGACGATGCTCGGATTGTCGATCTCGAAGCCGGCGGGCAGCAGATCGGTCACGAGCAGGCGTTGCGGCCAGTCATTGTCCTCGGTCACATGCAGCACGACGACATAGCGCTCGTTCTGCTGCGCCTGGCTGACATTCGCCTCTTCGCCATCGAGCGTGTAGTACTTGCGCTCGATCTTGAAGCCGCTGCCGCCGGCCGGCAGCGGCGCAACCGGAGCCGCGACAGTGGTCACGGCAGCCGACAGCGGCTGGCGGGTGGTGTTGGTGACGGTCAGCGGATGGCCCATCAGCGCATCGCCCGACATCTGGGCCATGTAGGTGCCACTATGGGCAGCGCCGTTGACGTCGAGCGTCAGGCCATCATCGCCGTTCTGCAGGGCGCGGGCGGCGAGAAGCATCCAGGTCTGTTCCTGCGTGCTGGTATATTTCTTGGTCTGCCAATCCTTGGCGACGACGCTTGCGAGCTCGGGAATGATCGGCGGCACCGGGCGGCTTTCGGCGGCAAGCGCCAGCACGGCGGCACCGTCGCGCAGCGACGAACCGTAATCCGAGCGGACGAAGCTGACCTTGGTGACCGCCGCCTTCTGCGACATCTGCAACGAGTCCACGAAGATGTTGCGCGAGCGCTGTGCATCCCCATAGAGCGCGAGAGCCGCGGCCAGGTGCGCCTTGGAGAGCGGCGTCGGGAAGTCGTTCAGCATCGTGTCGGCGTAGTAGCGCAGATCGCTGATCGAGGCCTTCTTGTTGCGCGCCAGCACATAGAGCGCATAGGCGATCTCGTTGCCGTTGTCCTTGACGTTGGTATTGGCGCTCAGCGCATTCTGGAGGTTTTCCAGCGCCTGCACCATGGCCTGATCCGGCACGTTGTATTTCTGCTCGCGAGCGCGGGTCAGGAAGTCGGTCACATAGGCGTCGAGCCAGAGGTCGCCCGAGCCGGGGCTCCAGAGGCCGAAACTGCCGCTCGAGGACTGGTAGGACATTTCGCGATAGATGGCATCCTGCACGCGCTTGCGGATCTCGGTATCATCGGCAAGCCCGTTTTTGATCGCCATGTCGCTGAAATAGAGCAGCGGCAACGCGCTGCTCGCCGTCTGTTCCGCGCAGCCGTAGGGATAGCGGCTGAGGCTCATCAGCAGCGCCGGCACGTCGAAGGCGCTGGAGCGGCTGACATTGACGCTGACCGAGGCGCCGGGCAGCACGCTGTCGGCGAGAAGGTCTGAATTGACGGTCAGGCTCTTGCCGGGCGCGAGCGCGATGACACGCCGTTCGGT
Source organism: Rhizobium sp. P40RR-XXII (assembly GCF_012641405.1). Lineage (GTDB taxonomy): Bacteria > Pseudomonadota > Alphaproteobacteria > Rhizobiales > Rhizobiaceae > Rhizobium. The sequence goes on along the minus strand of NZ_JABAII010000008.1, from coordinate 251,999 downwards.
GACCGGCAGCTGCGCCGGGCGAACGGGGATATCGACCGATTGATCGAGCGACATGCCAGAGGCATTCGACAGCTTGATCGAAACCGTGCCGTCGCCCGGCTGCCCACCGGTCAGCGGCAGCGTGATGTTGTATTTGCCACCGGCCTGCAGGTTGACCTTCTGCTGGGTGGCGCTCGCATCCACGGTCACGGCGCTGTTGCCCGTGACGGCGAGCGTGTATTCGCCGGCGGGAGCGTCTGTGTTGGCGACGTCGAGACGCAGGTTGGCGTTGTCCCCGGGGGCCAGGAACTTCGGCAGGCTTGCGGTGACGACGACCGGATCACGGATGATCACGTCCTGCGTCGCGTGGCCGACGCCGGCCTTCGACCAGGCAACGGCCATCAGGCGTGCCGTGCCGTTGAACTGCGGAATGTCGAAGCTGACATTGGCCTTGCCATTGGCATCGAGCTTGATCGGACCGGAGAAGAAGGCGATCAGCTTTTCCTTCGGCGGGCTTGCCTGCAAGGCCGCCTGTCCGCCGTCGCCGCCGGTGCGCAGCTTGCCGGTTGCGCCGAGCGAGCCATCGATCAAGCGACCGTAGATGTCGCGGATTTCAAGGCCGAGCTGGCGCTGGCCATAATACCAGTCATCCGGCGCTGGCGGCTGGTAGCGGGTCAGATTGAGAATGCCGACATCGACGGCGGCGATGGTGACATAGGCGTCCTCGTTGGCGCCTGCGCCGGCGACCTGCAGGCCGATATCAAGCGGCTGGCGCGGCAGCGTCTTCTGCTGTGCGTCGATCTTGACCTGCAGCTTGCGCTCGCCGGGATCGACCGGCGCCCATTTGATGCCGATGGCGCGCATCGGCATGCGGCTTTCCTGCGCTTCGCCGGGACGGAACAGTGTGGCCGTCAAGTATGTGCCGGCGCCCCAGTCGGCGGTCACCGGAACATCCACTTCGCCGCCATTGGCGCCGATATCGGCATTGGTGACCGAGATCAGGGTTTCGGAGCCGGCCGTCACCATCAGCTGGCCGGCATAGCGCGAGGTCACCTTGAGCTTGGCGGTATCGCCGACACGGTAGCTTTCCTTGTCGAGCGCGATTTCAAGCGCATCCGGCGTTTCCGTCGAGGTAGAGGCGACATACCAGCCGGCATTGAACTCGATGCTGGATTCCGGGCCGTTCGCATCGGCGGTGGATACTTCGAGACGGTAGCGGCCCCAGGTGACGGGCATGGAAATCGCCGCGCCATCGGTCGTGGCATTGACTGTGCCGACTGCCACCTGCTTGGTGGACATGATCGGCTCGAACTTCCAGCTGCTGCCGTCGCGGTACCATTGATAATTGCGCTCGACGCTCAGCAGCTTCCAGGTCAGGCCCTGCATCGCCTGCTTCTGGCCGTTGGCGTCGACGGCGATGACGTGGAAATTGCCGACGGTATTTTCGCCGAGATCACCGTCGAATTCCGGCTTGATGCCGATGCGCGGCCCATCCGCCTTGACGGGCAGCGTCAGCGAACGCTCGACGGCGCGGCCGCCGGCTTCCTGCATGCGCACCGTGATATTGGCGTTCAGGAGCTGTGTGGTCGAAGGCGTGTCGTTGATCGTGACGTTGAAGGTGGTCTTGCCGTTTTCGTCGAGCGCCTGCAGGTCTTCGAGCGGCACTTGCGTGCTTTCGGCCTTGCTGTCGCCGCTGCCGCTGTCCTCGTCGTCATTGTTTGCGTTTGCCTTGCCGGCACCCTCGTCGGCGAGGCCGAACTGATAGCCCTTATAGGCGTCGCTCTGGCGCGTCGGCTTCAGCGTCACTTCGCCTTCCAGATTGAGGCCGGCGGCCGGCGCACCATAGAGGTAGCGTCCGTCGACATTGACCGGCGTCGGCTGGCCGACTTCGATTTCCTTGGCGTCGCTCTTCATGTCGAATTCGATGCGATCCGGCACGAAGTCGTCGACGAGGAAGGTCTGCGAGCCGATGGAGGAGCCCTTCGGGTCGGTATAGATATTCATCGTCCAGGTGCCGCGCATCGAGGTCTGCTGCAGCGGCAGGTCGACATTGTAGCCGCCGAGCTTGCCGCCGTCGGTGATGATGCGGCGATCCTCGACGCCATCCGGGCGCAGGAAGACGAAGGTGAGCGGCAAGTTTTCGACTGCCGTCGAGCTGACGTCGCGGGCAAGTGCGGAGGCATGCACCGTCTCGCCGGCGCGGTAGATACCGCGTTCCGTCCAGGTCAGCAGGTCGATGGCGCCCGGCGCGGTTCTGCCTGATACCCCGCGGTCGGAAAGATCAAAGCCGGCGCGCGTCATGTCGAGGAAGACATAATCCTGATCGCCGTTCTCAGCGGTGATGACGGCCGGCGTCATGCCCGCCGTGCCGCGCATCAGGCCGGCGCTGAAGGTGGCGCGGCCATTGTCGTCCGTCTTCGCCGTGCCGAGGATTTCATTGTTCTTGGCGAGAAGTTGCAGCTGGATACCGGCGAGCGGCTTGGCGCTGCCGAGCGAGCGGGCGAAAACATTCAGTCCGTCGGTGCCGGCATAAGTGGTGACGCCGATATCGGAAACCATGAACCACTGCGTCGCCTGCGGGTCCCACTCATGGCCGCCGCTGTCGGGCGCGACCGCCGTCAGCACATAGACGCCGGGCTTGCGCTTGGGCAGCACCTCGTCCACCGGGAAGCTGGTCGCGACTTCCCTGTTGAGTTCCTGCTTGATCTCGATCGAACCCTGCCAGACCAGCTCGCCATTGGTGTCCTGGACGGTTTGGGCGCTGTAGCTGTCCATCTGCGTCAGGAATTGCGAGCCGTTCAGCAGCTGCGGGATATTGCGGTCGCCGATGCGGTAGAGCTTGAGATTGGCCGTATTGGCGTTGACCGAAACGATCGGAATGCCGCGGCGTGCCGTTGAGGGCAATACGAAATTGTCGCCCGTAAAGCGCAGCGAAGCCGTGCGATCCTTGACATAGACATCGACATTGACCTGCGAGGCGAGGTTTTCCTCCACGGAGGAGGGCAGGCCGGCGCGCAGCGAAATGCGGTAATGCTGGCCGAATTCCAGGCCTTCGACGCAGATCTGGTTGTCCTTGGCATCGACGCCCTTCGGTGCTGCCCCATTGACGGTGACGAAGGGGGTATAGTCGGCGCCGCTCTTCACCAGCTTTTCGGAGAACTGCACGCAGGCGCGCGGCGAGGCATTGTCGTTGTCGAGCGTATTGCCTGTCACGCGGAAGCCCTGGCGTGCCAGAAGATCGTTATAAGCCGCCTGGACGGCGGCCGAGCTGACGAGATTGAGGCTCGCCTTGTAGGCGTTAAGTGCGGGGCGATAGTTCTGCGCATTCTTCAGCGCCTCGGCAAGCACGGCCAGCGAATCGGCGCGGCTACTCGTCGTGCGGGTCAGCTGATAGCCGTTGAGCGCGGCATAGGCGGCGCGCGTGGCGACGGAGGTGTCGTTCGCAATCGTGTTGGCGGCGCGCGCCAGCTCGATCCACAGATCGCCATTGTCGGGATTGAGCGAAAGCGCGCCCTGGAAGGCGTTCAGGGCATCGTTGACGTTGCCGGAGGTCAGCTCGATACGGCCGAGCGCGATCAGGCTTTCGACGCCCTGGCCTTTCAGCTCATTGCCGAGCGTCAGCGTGCTTTTCGCGTCGCGCGCGCTCTGGACGAAATTGTCGGAAAGGAAGGAAAGCGCAGGCGCCGCGCCGATATCCGGTTCGCTGGTGGCAGCCGTCTCGACGATCTTGCCGGCGATCGCGCCGGGGAAGCTGTTCAGCTGGTTGAAGTCCGACTTCATGAAGCACCACTTCACCTTGGGATTGTAGGTGAAGGCCTTGCAGGACTTATCGCCGATGCAGGAGGCGGAGCACTGGTCCAGCGTCACGTTCTGCTCGGTGCGCAGATCGAAACCGAAGTAATCGCCGTCCTTCGTGGTCACCACCTGGCGCTTGACGTCGGCGGCGGCCGAAGGGTTCAGAGAGGCGAAAGTGGCGAGAAGAAAAGCAGAGAAGCCGAGAAACGCGCGCTTAGACATAGGTCCCCCCAACGCTGTCCGTTTTTGATGGCGGCAATCTTCAAATTTCGAACCCGTTTGTCAACCGAGCGTCGAGCTACTGCTTGAGCTTCGCGCCTATGACGATCAACCTAGAAGTTTGAAAAAGCCTGCAATTCAGGCGATTCACATGTTCGGCAGCCCTTCGTTGATGCTTCATTTTTCTTTTCGGTTCCAAAATGACACCGGCCTCGATGGCCGATGTCTTCGCCTGGGCAGGAAAGGCAGCCCGTTTGTCATATGTTCGTCATCGCCAGGGAGGCATCGGTATACCGCTTGCCGGCGACCGTTTCGGGCGAGATGATGCCGCCGAGTTCCTTCAGCTCCTGCGGCGACAGCGCGATATCGGCAGCCGCCGCATTCTGCTCGAGATGGTGCAGCTTGCGCGCGCCGGGGATCGGCACGATATCCTCGCCCTGATGCAGCACCCATGCGAGCGCCAGTTGTGCGGCCGTGACGCTCCTTTCCTCGGCAAGCGCCTGCAGTCTCGCAACCAATGCCGTATTGGCATCGAAGTTTTCGCTCTGGAAGCGCGGCAGCGAGCGGCGGAAGTCATCGGCGGCCAGATCGTCCGTCTTGTGGATCGCACCGGTCAGGAAACCGCGGCCGAGCGGGCTGTAGGGCACGAAGCCGATGCCGAGCTCGCGGCAGGTGGCAAGCACATCTTCTTCCGGATCGCGGCTCCACAGCGAATATTCGCTCTGCAGGGCGGCGATCGGATGCACGGCATGGGCGCGGCGGATGGTGGCGGAACCAGCTTCGGAAAGGCCGAGCGCCCGTACCTTGCCCTCTCTCACCAGTTCTGCCATGGCGCCGACCGTGTCTTCGATCGGCACGTTCGGATCGACGCGATGCTGGTAGAAAAGGTCGATGACATCGGTGCCGAGCCGTTTCAGCGAAGCTTCGGCGACTTCCTTCACATGTTTGGGCCGGCTATCGACGCCGATCATGGCGGCCGGACCGGATTTCGTATGGTCGAGCTTGAAGCCGAATTTGGTGGCGATGACCACGCGGTCGCGAACCGGCTTCAGCACGCGGCCGAGCAGCTCCTCGTTGGTAAAGGGGCCATAGGTTTCGGCGGTATCGAAAAAGGTGACGCCGAGTTCGACGGCGCGATGGAGCGTCTTGATGGATTCGGCCTCGTCGGCGGCGCCGTAGGCAAAGCTCATGCCCATGCAGCCGAGCCCAACGGCGGAAACGGTGAGATCCTTACCAAGCCTGCGGGTTTTCATGGTGTGTTCCTCTTGAGACGTATGGGAGCGGCAGTGGTCGAAGCCCGCTGCCTGCACGCTCAAGTTAAGGTTCTGGATAATGAATGAAAATCCATGCAAATCCTAACGGGCTGTTCTATAATTTAGATCAATGAACAGAACGCAACTCTCCCAACTCACGGTTTTTGCCGCCGTTGCCGCCCATCGCAGCTTCCGCGCTGCCGGCAAGGAACTGTCGATCGCACCTTCCGCGGTCAGCCATGCCGTCTCCAGCCTCGAGGAAAGCCTCGGCGTGCGGCTGCTTGCCCGCACCACGCGCAGCGTGCTGCCGACCGAGGAGGGCCAGGCGTTGCTTCAAAGGCTGGCGCCGGCCCTGGAGGAAATCGATATCGCGCTGGAGGATACGCTCGCGACCCGTGGCCGCCCGGCGGGCACGCTGCGCATCACCGCCCCGCGCTTTGCCTCGGATCTGCTGATGGCGCCGCGGCTCGGCGATTTCCTCAACACCTATCCCGACATCACGCTGGAGATCGCCAACGAGGACGGCTTCAGCGATATCGTCAAGGAGGGCTTTGACGCCGGCATCCGGCTGGAGGAGAGCATCGAGGGCGACATGATCGCGGTAAAGGTCTCGCCTGACATCCGCACGGTCATTGCCGGCTCCCCGGCCTATTTCGAGAAGAACCCGAAGCCGCTGCATCCGCGCGATCTCGTTCATCATCGCTGCATCAAGCGGCGATTTACCGATGGCTCGATCTATCGCTGGGAATTCGAGAAGGATGGCCACGAGCTGGTCGTTGCCATCGATGGACCCTTGATCGTGATCGAGGATCGGCTCGGGGTTCTCGCGGCCGTCAACGGTGCCGGCCTTGCCTACCTGTTCGATATCCGCGTGCAGCAGGAACTGGCCGAGGGCAAGCTCATCCGCGTGCTCGAGGACTGGTGCCCGCCCTATCCCGGCTTCTGCATCTACTATCCGAGCCGTCGGCAGATGCGCCCGGCGCTCAGAGCCTTCATCGATTTCTTCAAATATACCGGGCCTTAGACCGTTCGAAATTGCGTTGGAACAAGCAATGCACGACTGCTGACAGAAATCGGGTGGCGGCGATGCCATAACTCGTCTCGACTGATCGGATGGTTTCAGAAAGGGATTGCCGCGATGAGAAAACCGGGATCGATGAAGGGGCTTGAGGATCTCGGCCGTGTCCGGCTGTCGAAGAATTTCTTCTTTCGGGATTTCCTGCATTCGGAAATATCAGATTTCTATCGCATTCCCAATATCCCCGAAGACCCCGATCTCGCGATCGAGACGGGCCGCAGGCTCTGCGAGGAATTGCTGGAGCCGCTGGAGGCAACCTTTGGCCGGCTACATATCCGCTCCGGCTATCGCTCGCCCGAGGTCAACGCCTTCGGCAACAAGAACGGGCTGAACTGCTCGACCAATCCCCACACTGCAGCGCACCATATCTGGGACATGCGTGATCTCGACGGCTGCATGGGCGCGGCCGTCTGCATCGTCGTGCCCTGGCTGATCGACCACCACGGTCATGAAGGCGACTGGCAGAAGCTCGCCTGGTGGATCCACGATCATCTGCCCTATGCGTCGCTCTGCTTCTTCCCGAAGCTATGGGCCTTCAATATCCAGTGGCACGAGCGGCCGATGCGAACCATCCAGAGCTATGTCAGCCCACGCGGCATGCTGACCAAGCCGGGCATGGCCAATTGGGAGGGCGATCATTCCGCCCATTATGAGAGTTTCCCGAAGCTCAGAAGTTGATGCGATAGCGAATATGCCCGTCACTCTCGACGTAGCTGTCATAGAGCTTGCGGGCGGTCGCATTGCCTTCTTCGGTGTGCCAGTAAAGACGAGCCCAGCCGTTCTTCTTGCAGAGCGCGACGAGATCGTCCAGAAGCGCCCGGCCGACGCCGCGGCCCCTGGCGCTTTCATCAACGAACAGGTCTTCCAGATAGCAGTCGGGTGCGCGCACCCAGGTGCCCTCATGCGTGATGCAGAGCGTGAAGCCCTTCATTTCACCGTCGACCTCGGCCACGCGCATGAAGATGGCCGACGCCGGATCGAAGACCCGGCGCCATGTCGCATCGGTGATGTCGGACGCGATGGTGACGCCGTAGAAGGCCAGATATCCGTTCCATAGCGCGCGCCAGCGCGCCTCGTCTTCGGGCCTGGCATCTCGGATTGTCACGGTCATAGGCCCATCCTTGTTTATTTGGCCTCTATCTATTCGCCGGCTGCGTCGAGCAGGCGCATGGCGTCATCGGAAAGCGAAAGCTTCGCCGAATTGATTAGCGCGTCGAGCTGGCTGAGGCTAGTCGCGCTGGCGATCGGAGCCGTGACGCCCCGCTTGCGCAACAGCCAGGCAAGCGCGATCTCGGCGGGTTTCGCGCCGGTTTCGGCGGCAACCTTGTCGAGCGCTGCGAGAATGCGCAGGCCCTTGTCGTCGAGATAGGCGGCAACCCGGTTCTCGCGTGCCCGTCCCTCGGTATCGGCCTTGGTGCGGTACTTGCCAGTCAGGAAGCCGGCTGCGAGGCTGAAATAGGTGATGACGCCGATCTCTTGCCTGACGCAGAGGTCCGCCAGCGGTCCCTCGAAGCTGTCGCGGGCATAAAGATTATATTCGGGCTGCAGCACGTCGTAGCGCGGCAGTCCCGCCTTGGCGGCGGCATCGAGCGACGCCTGCAGCTGCGTCGCATCGAGGTTCGAGCAGCCGACATGGCGGATCTTGCCCTGTTCCTTCAGCTTGGCATAGGCGGCGAGCGATTCCTCATGCGGCGTCTCGGGGTCCGGCCAGTGCGACAGGTAAAGGTCGATGTGATCGGTCTGCAGCCGCTTCAGCGAGGCCTCGGCCGCCTCGATGATATAGCCGGCCTCGAGGCCCTTCTTGTCCGGACCCATCTCCGATCCGACCTTGGTGATGATGATGGCTTTGTCGCGCGAAACGCGGCCCTGTTTCAGCCATTTGCCGATGATCTCTTCGGAATCGCCGCCCTTGTTGCCGGGGACCCAGCTGGAATAGACATCGGCGGTGTCGATCGTGTTGAAGCCGGCGTCGAAGAAGGCGTCGAGCAGTGCGTAGGAGGTTTTCTCATCGGCCGTCCAGCCGAAGACGTTGCCGCCGAACACGATGGGGGCGACAAACAGATCGGTTCGTCCAAGCTTGCGCATGTCCATGATATCTCTCCAAATCACTTGAGGGGCAGGTCGGCGAGCGGGCGCCGGCGCGAAGGGATAAGGCAAGGCTAGCGGCCTTTCGCGATGAACGCCACAAACGATTTCTTTATTCCGCCGCCGAACGCCGATAGTGGCTTGGCGGCAGCGCGTTGTATTTCGACCAGACGCGGCGCATGTGCCGCGGCGATGCAAAGCCGGATTTCTCCGCCACGCCCTCCATGTCCAGCCGCGAATTGGCGAGCACGTCGCGCGCCAGCGTGACCCGCATCAGGTTGACATAGGCCGTGACAGACAGGCCGGCATGCTCCTGGAACAGCCGGGAAATATGGCGCGCGCTCATCGCGCCGATGCCGGAAAGCTCGGAGAGCGACCAGCCATGGGCGGGATCGGCCATGATTGCATCCTGAACACGATGGATAGCGGGGTGCACATGGTTGCGGCCGCTGAGCCAGGGGGAAAGCTGCGGCTCGGCGCCCGTCCTTCGCATGTAGACCACCATGTGCCGGGCAATCGTCAGCGCCGTCACCGGCGAAGTCAGCTTGGAGGCGAGATGCAGCATCAGGTCTGTGCCTGTGGTGATGCCGGCGCTCGAATAGCGGTCCCGGTCTTCGACATAGAGCCGGTTGTCGAGAACCCTTGCCGTCGGCGCATGTTCCCGAACTTCGTCGAGGCAGGCGGCATGCGTGGTGCAGGCATAGCCGTCCATCAACCCGGCGCGGGCGGCGAGCACGGCGCCGGAGCAGATGGTGACGAGAGTGATGCCCGGCCGGATCGCACCTCTCAGCCAGCTCGCAAGCTTGGCAAGTTCCGGTTCGATATCCTCGGCATCGTCGGGCGGCGTGATGCTGCCGGACAGGATGACATAGGCGCCGTCGGGAATGTGATCGGGCAATGGCTTTAGATCGGCAAGCATCAGCCCGACCGAAGTCGTCTGCGCTGACTGGGCAGCGATAAACTGATAATCGAACAGGACGTCGTCCTGTTCGATATTGGCGCGGCGCAATACCTCCACCGGTCCGGCCACGTCCATCAGCAGCGTATAGGGCGGCAGAAGCACGTAAACGGGAATGGTCCGCCGATGGAGGCGTCGGTCGCTTTGCGTCATGCGGCACTCCGGATCGATGCGCCGGCAAGCGCCTCTTCGACGGTCGCAATGCGGGCGAAGCGGCCAGACAGCACCAGCTCGCTGCGCTTCTTGATATCATCGGCGCTGAAGACCGTGCCCGAGGCATGCGTCATCGGGAAGGTCAGCGTCGCCTCTGTGACGTAGTCGACCTCATAGTCGAGATCGGATGCGTGCCGGGTGGTCGTCTCGCAGCATTGTTCCGTGCGGATACCCGAAACGATCACCCTGCGGATGCCGTTTGCCACCAGCCAGACATCGAGGCCGGAGCCGACGAGCGCCGAATGGCGACGCTTGTGAAATACGGCATCGGCCTCCAGCGAGATTTCATCGAGCTTGCGAACGAAGCCATTCTTGAGGCTGAAATGCGCGTCGCTATCCTCGACATGGAAAATCTGTACGACGGGAATTCCCTTTGCCTTGGCGCCGTCGATCAGAGCCTGCAGGCGGTTGGTGAAAACAGGCAGGTCGTCCGTTTGCCAATAGGGACGCTGGCGAAAGGATTCCTGGACGTCGATGACGAGCAATGCGGTATTAGCGTGGGACATTTTCGTATCTCCTGTGCTTGAAGGATAGCCGAGATTAGGCATCGTTTTAAAGCTCCGAAAGCCATCTGACAGACAGAAAGAGGACAAATACGGACATGCTGCGGAGGTTGTCGTGCCGCCGCGTTCGCGCCTACGCGCCGTCTCTGGCGTTGCGCCTTCGGCAAGGGCCGAATAAGGTTGGCGCCGGTTTCGTCCAGAGCGGAACGCCCCCGTTTCGCTTGCCCCACCATGTTCACCAAGGATCCCGCCGGAGGGCCATGTCGCGATCATCGTCATGCGCCCCTCTGCTTCGGGACGATGTTTCAGGAGAGAGATCATGCTGCGTTTCGGAATTCTGTCGACGGCGAAGATCGGCCGCGATCTGGTCGTGCCTGCCATTCAGGATGCGGAAAACTGCGTCGTTACGGCAATCGCCAGCCGTGATCTCGCCCGTGCCCGGCAGATGGCCGACCGTTTCTCCGTGCCGCATGCCTTCGGCTCCTATGAGGAGATGCTCGCCTCCGATACCATCGACGCCGTCTACATTCCCCTGCCGACCTCCCAGCATGTCGAATGGACGATCAAGGCCGCCGAGGCCGGCAAGCATGTGCTCTGTGAAAAGCCGATCGCGCTCAAGGCGGAAGAGATCGACAGCCTGATCGCCGCCCGCGACCGCAACAAGGTTCTGGTGACGGAAGCCTATATGGTCACCTATGCGCCGGTCTGGCGGAAGGTTCGCTCGTTGCTCGCCGATGGCGCCATCGGCCGCTTGCGCCACATCCAGGGCGCCTTCACTTATTTCAACCGCGATGCGGGCAACATGCGCAATATTCCGGAACTCGGCGGCGGCGGTCTGCCCGATATCGGTGTCTATCCGACGATCAGCACCCGTTTCGTCACCGGCCGCGAACCCCTGCGCATCCAGGCGGTGACGGAGCGTGACCCGGAATTCGGCACCGACATCTACTCCAGCGTCAAGGCAGACTTCGGCGACTTCGAGCTCACTTTCTATATCTCGACGCAGATGGCCAACCGGCAGGTCATGGTCTTCCATGGCACCGAGGGCTTCATCGAGGTGAAGTCGCCCTTCAATGCCGATCGCTATGGCGCGGAAGAGCTGGAACTGACCAATCGCGGCCATTCGGAATCGCAGATCTTCCGTTTCCCCGACAGCCGCCAGTACAGGCGCGAGGCGGAGGCTTTCGCCTCGGCCGCGCTCGGTCAAGGTGCGGAGGTCGTATCGCTGGAAAGCTCGAAGCTCAACCAGAAGGTCATCGACGCCATCTATCGCGCCAGCGAGAAAGATGGCTGGGAGCCGGTCTGATAGAATTTAAGGGTTTTGCCGGTGGCGGAAGACGAAGCGTGAATAGCCGAAGAAGCTGAACGCCGTTGCCGCCGCCGAAGCAAGCGTCAAAGCGATGATCGGTCGCAGCGCCGGCTCGGCCATCAGCAACGAGCTGAACAGAGCATAGTTCAAGAGGGCCGAGGTCAGGCCGACCGAACCGTAGCGGAAGCCTTCCGCCGCCAGCGAGCGTTCGGATCGGCCGAAGGTGAAGTTACGGTTGATGAACCAGGTGGCAAGCAGCGCACTCGGGATCGAGACCGCCCGGCCGACGAAGGGGCCGAAGGGCGTAAACCACAGCAACAGATGCAACACGCCGGCATCGACGACAAAGCCGACGCCGCCGGCGATCAGGAAGCGAAACAGCTTCTTCATGCAGCCTTGGCCCTTTTCTTCCGGCTTGCCGGCTTTTCGAGCTCGGCCATGTAGACCGTCCGATCGTCGCCGTTTTCGCGGGAAGCCGGCTTGGCGAGACTCATATAGTGGATGCGCAGCTGTTCCGCGCGGGCGCGGGCGAGCGAATCGAGGATCAAGCCGGCCGTGAACAGCATGAAGGCGATCATCGTCAGCGCCACGGAAAGCACCCAGGTCGGCATGCGCGTCACCAGCCCGGTTTCGAAATATTCGACAAGGACCGGAATGCCGAAACCGACGCTGAGCTCCATGGCGACGGCGCTCAGGATGCCGAAGAAGGCGAAGGGCCGCGTTTCCTTCATCAGCATCGCGAACATCCAGAGAATCTTGCCGCCGTCACGAAAGGTGGAAAGCTTGGAGTGTGAGCCTTCCGGCCGCCGGCCGTAGTCGAGTTCCAGTTCGCTGACGGGCAGCTTCAGCCGCGATGCATGCACCGACATTTCGGTCTCGATCTCGAAGCCGCCTGACACGGCCGGGAAACTTTTGACGAAGCGGCGTGAGAAGGCCCGGTAGCCGGAGAAGATATCGGTGAAATCGGCACCGAAAATGGTGCGATAGAGCCAGTTGAAGATGCGGTTGCCGAAGGCATGACCCTGCCGTCCGGCATCGCTATGGACGTTGCGGCGGGTGCCGACGACCATGTCGGATCCCTCGGTCAGCAGCGTGCGGATCAGCTCTTCGGAGTCCTCGGGCGCGTAGGTGCCGTCGCCATCGGCCATAAGATAGATATCAGCCTCGATGTCGGCGAACATGCGCCGCACCACATGCCCCTTGCCCTGCCGGCGCTCGCGCACCACGGTCGCGCCCGCGAGCATGGCGTGCAGCGCTGTGCCATCGGTCGAATTGTTGTCGTAGACGTAGACCGTCGCCCGCGGCAGCGCCTTGCGGAAACCGCGCACGACGTCGCCGATCGTCGCAGCTTCGTTGTAGCAGGGCAGAAGAACGGCGATGCTCAGCTTCTCATTCCACATGGTCTTGGCCGGTTGTTCCTACGCATAAAATCAAGTTGAGGCCTGATGGACGATCCGGACGAGAGCTTATCCCGCTGGCTGTTAATAAGACCCTATGGCTGCGCAATAAAAATGGCGGGATCCCGGCTCTGCGAAAAACATTATCGTGATGAATTCGGCGGCCCACAGGCGCTTTACTGTTTTTTGATGCGCAGCCACTAGCGTATGGCCTCGAATATAATTCCAACTGGGGTTCATCGATATGGCGCAAAGCTTGGCAATGCCGCCCGAGGCAGCCGGAGCGGCGGAGAAGACGGCGTCGCGATACTGGTCTCATCCTGCCTTGGTCGCGTTCATCTATGCCGTCGTCGTCATCATCGCGCAGCTCGTCATTCATCGTAACCTCACGGACTATGTCGGCCCGGACAATGACGACGCCATGCGTCTTGTCGAAGTGCGCGACTTTCTCGCCGGTCAGGGTTGGTTCGACATGATGCAATATCGTCTCGGCCTCGAAGGCGGGACGCTGATGCATTGGTCGCGCTTCATCGATCTGCCGATCGCAAGCCTCATCCTTTTCTTCCGGATCTTCTTTTCGCCGGAAGGCGCCGAAGCGGCGGCACTGACCGTCTGGCCGCTCATGCTCATCCTGCCGTTGATGTTCTTCATGGGCCTTGCAGGCCGCCGCATCGCCGGCGCGGAAGGCATGCATTTCTCGCTGATCCTGACCTCGCTGTTCGTGGTCATCTCGCCGCGCTTCGTGCCGGGCTCCATCGATCACGACAATGTCCAGCTCGGCCTTGTCGCCCTCACTGTCGCCATGCTGGTCGATGAGAGCTATCGGCCGCGCAACTTTGCCATCGCCGCCATCGCCCTTGCCATCCAGCTCGGCATCGGCGCGGAGACGACGCCCTTTGTCGCCGTCGCCTGCATGTCGGTCGCCTGTTTGTGGACCTGGAAGGGTGAAGACTTCGCACCTGCTGCCAAGGCCTTTGTCCTGACGCTGACGATTGCCGTCAGCGCGGCCTTTTTCTCGCTGGTGCCGCCGCGCCTCTATTCGACCGTTACCTGCGACAATCTCTCGCTTGGCTTCTACGGCATCACCAGCGCCGGCTGCGTCGGGCTTCTCCTATCGGCGCTCTTTGCCAGCCGTCTGTCGCGGCCGTGGCGCATTGCGGTCTTGCTGGCCAATGGGACGTTCGTGTTTGCCACCACCGTTGCGCTCGCGCCGCAATGCCTGCGCAATCCGCTTGCCGATCTGGATCCGATGTTGGTGGATGTCTGGCTGAGCAAGGTGACCGAGGCACAGTCGATCCTTTCGATGGCCCGCCGCGAGCCGGATACGCTCGGCGCCTTCTATGCGACGGGCTTCCTGGCGATGGTCGTTTGTGCATTCCGCATCCTGCGAGGCAATCGATCAGGCCTGCACGCAGTGTTGATGGCTCTGGTCGCCGTCAATTGGGTGATCGCGCTTGTGCAGGTGCGCGGCGCGGAATTCGCCAACCTGCTGGCCATCCCACCTTTGGCCCTATTGATCGCTGAATTCAGGCGCAATTACATGGCCGATACGAAAAACCTGCGATCGGCCTTGCTCTACGTGGTTGCGGCTCTCGTCTCCGTCCCAGCCGTTTGGGCCATCGGGGGTGCGCTTGCCAGCAAGCGTCTCAGCAACAGCCTTCTCGTCGCAGAGCGCGCCAAGGCCGAGGAGACTGCCGATTGCGCTTCCAAGGCGGCATTGGCGCCGATCTCCAGCCTGGAACCCGGCGTGATCGTATCGGCTTCCAACATGGGCGCGCCGCTGCTTCGCTTCGCGCCGCATCGGGCTCTCTCCGGCCCTTATCATCGCGATCAGGCCGGGATGCTGGCCGAGCTGCATATCGCCCTTGCGGAACCGCGGCAGGCGGAGGCGCTTCTGCGCGAGGCGAAGGTAACCCTGCTTGCTTTCTGCAAGAACGATCCGCAGGTGGAACTGCTGTCGGAGATGAAGTCGAAAGGGCTCTATGCTCAGCTCGGCGCAGGCCATGTGCCGGCCTATCTGGAGCCGATCCCGGCCCCGGCAGATGCGGCGGTTCGCTTCTTCCGTTTCAAGCCGCGGGAGTGACCTGGAGCATGTCGCGCGGCGTTGGGCGGCGATAGTGACAGACGCGACATCGGGAACGTGAAGCGCGAGGCGCGAATCTGAAAGATAGCCACGCGCCTCAGGCGCGGCGTTGCTCCATCATGTCCGCCGTAATCAGAAAGCCGATGAAGCCTAGATTGTAGCCGCCGAGCGCGATGAACAGTGTCGTCAGCGGTGGCGGAACGATTGATATCGCGACCGTCGCCATGAAGGCGATGCTCACCAATGCCACGCCGAGCAGCGCGCCGATCGTCGTGCGCTGCAGGCCGGCGGCAATACCGATGATCGTGGCGGTCGCGAATATCATCGCTCCATATCCTCTTTACCAAGAACCTGTTTGCACAGGTTTACGCATGGATGGCTAAAAAAGGCTTTGCCAGCAGGGTTAACGTTTCATGAAGCGATAGGCTCCGCGCCCTTTATGGGACATGCAAAGGAGGCGGCAGTACCTTAAATATGCGCACAATCCGTTCCTTCGATCGATTCAGACTTAAGGAGTACGCACCAGGCTCCGCATTTACCGCGGCATCGGGTAGAAGGAGGACATGAGCAGCTTTTTTGAGAATGATTCGCCTTCGAACCTGACGGAATATTCCGTCTCGGAATTGTCCGGATCGATCAAGCGCACGGTCGAAAATGCGTTCGACCAGGTGCGCGTGCGCGGGGAAATCTCCGGCTATCGCGGGCCGCATTCCTCGGGCCACGCCTATTTCTCGCTGAAGGATGACCGCTCCCGCATCGACGCGGTGATCTGGAAAGGCACATTTTCCAAGCTGAAATTCCGTCCCGAGGAGGGGATGGAAGTCATCGCGACCGGCAAGGTGACGACCTTCCCGGGCTCGTCGAAATACCAGATCGTCATCGAGACCCTGGAGCCCGCCGGCGCGGGCGCCCTGATGGCGCTCCTCGAGGAGCGCAAGCGCAAGCTCGGCGCCGAAGGCCTCTTCGATCCCGAGCGCAAGCGCCGGCTCCCCTTCATGCCTGATGTGATCGGCGTTGTCACCTCGCCGACCGGCGCCGTCATCCGCGATATCCTGCACCGCATCTCCGATCGTTTCCCCGTGCATGTGCTGGTCTGGCCGGTAAAGGTGCAGGGGGAGGGTTCCGGCGACGAGGTAGCGAACGCCATTCGCGGCTTCAATGAATTCGCACCCGGTGGGCCGATCCCGCGCCCCGACGTGCTGATCGTCGCGCGCGGTGGCGGCAGTCTCGAGGATCTGTGGAGCTTCAATGACGAGGCCGTCGTCCGCGCTGCCGCCGCCAGCGACATCCCGCTGATCTCGGCCGTCGGCCACGAGACCGATTGGACGCTGATTGATTATGCCGCCGACGTGCGCGCGCCGACGCCGACGGGTGCCGCCGAAATGGCCGTGCCGGTCAAGGCCGAACTGGAGGCGCAGCTTGCAAGTTTTGCCGCCCGGCTGCAGGGCGGAATGACGAGACAGATGGATCAGCGGCGGCAGGCGGTGCGCGCGCTGCTACGCGCCCTGCCTTCGCTCGATCAGATCCTGGCCCTGCCGCGCCGCCGCTTCGACGAGGCTGCCGCCGGTCTCGGCCGTGGGTTGGAGCTGAACACGCTGAACAAGCGCCGCTCCTTCGAGCGCATGGCCTCGCAGCTGCGGCCGGATATCCTGTCGAATCGGATCGCGGAGCGCCGTCAGCAATTGGGCGAACGGATGACCCGCGCCGAGCGGACCATCGAGCGTATGCTCGACCGTTCCCGCGCCCGCATCGAACGGGCCGATGCCGTCTTTGCCACACTGCCATCACGCCTCGAGGCGCAGACAGGCCGCGCCCGGGATCGCCTCGGCAATCTCGTCCGTCACGCCGATACCGCCATCCGCCATCAGCTGGCCCGCGCCCGCAGCGAGCTGGTGGCGCAGGAGCGCATCCTGCAGTCGCTCTCCTACAAGAATGTCCTGAAGCGCGGCTACGCCGTCGTGCGCGACGAAGACGATCGTCCGGTTTCGCTGGCGGCGGCGCTTTCGACGGGTGCTGCGATCTCGATCGAATTCACGGATGGCCGCATCGGCGCCGTCACCGGCGATGATGCCGCGCCGCCGTATTCGACCACGTCATCATCAGGCGCTCCGCCTGCAAAGAAGCGCGCGACCAAGCCGACTGAGCCTGCCGCTCCGCCGAAACAGGGAAGCCTTTTCTGATGCGCATCCTGCTGGTGCTGGCCCATCCGCTGGAGGATAGCTTCGCCGCCGCCGTAGCGAAGCTTGCGCAGGAAACGCTTGCTGCCGGCGGGCACGAGGTTGACCTGCTCGATCTCTATCGCGAGGGCTTCGATCCCTGTCTTTCAGAGGCCGAGCGGCGCGGTTATTTCGACCAACCCTATGATACGTCCGGCGTCGATGCCATCGTCTCGCGCCTGCGGGCGGCCGACGGGCTGATCCTGGTCTTTCCGCAATGGTGGTTTAATTTTCCAGCCATTCTCAAAGGCTTTTTCGATCGCGCTTTTGCGCCCGGTGTTGCCTTTGCCCACGATCCGGCCGGCGGGCGCATCGTGCCGCAACTCACCAATATCCGCCTGTTTTGGGCGCTGACAACAACCGGCTCGCCCTGGTGGATCGTGCATCTCTATATGGGCAATCCGGTGCGGCGCCTGCTGAAACGCGGCATCGCCGCCTTTTGCGCCAAGCGGCTGAATTTTCGCATGCTGGCGCTGCACGACATGGACCGCGTCACCGAAGCCGGACGCAAGGCGCATCTCGCCCGCATCAGGAAAGCCCTGACGACGATCTGAGCTCGGGCATTCTGTCAAAAAAATGCCGCGGCAAGAGTACCGCGGCACGATAGCGTCGAAATGTCCGGGCGTCCCTACGCCCACTCGCCCTTGCGCATGACGGGCACGCGCGAACCATCCGCATTAATGCCATTGATATCGACCTTGTCGGAGCCGATCATCCAGTCGATGTGGATCAGGCTGGAATTGCCGCCCTGTGCCTTGATCTGTTCCTGGCTGAGCGTGGCTCCATTGACGAAGCACTTGGAATAGCACTGGCCGAGCGCGATATGGCACGAGGCATTTTCGTCGAAGAGCGTGTTGTAGAACAGGATGCCGCTCGCCGAAATCGGCGAGGAATGCGGTACCAGCGCCACTTCGCCGAGTCGGCGCGCACCTTCGTCGGTGTCGAGCACCTTGTTCAGCACTTCCTCGCCACGCGTCGCCTTGGCCTCGATGATCCGGCCGCCTTCGAAGCGCACCTGGATATTGTCGATCAGCGTGCCCTGATGCGATAGCGGCTTCGTCGACGAGACATGGCCTTCGACGCGCAGCGCATGCGGCGTGGTGAAGACCTCTTCCGTCGGAATGTTCGGATTGCAGGTGATGCCGTTCTTGGCCGTCGAGGCGCCGCCATGCCATTCATGGCCGTCCGCCAGGCCGACGGTCAGATCGGTGCCCGGTCCCTGAAAGTGCAGGGCGGCGAAGCGCTGACCGTTCATCCATGCCGAGCGCTTGTGCAGGGTGGCATTGTGCTCGGCCCATGCCGCGATCGGATCTTCGACATCGACGCGCGAGGCAGAGAAGATCGCCTTGGCGAGCTTGGCGACGGCGATTGCTTCCGGATCGTTCGGGAAGACCAGCTTCGCCCAGGAGGCGTTCGGATAGGAGACGATGTTCCAGTTGGTGTCGAAGTTCGAGATCTTTTCCAGCGCCGGCTTGTAGGCGGCAGAATTGGCGCGGTTTGCGCGCGCCACCTTGTTCGGGTCCTGATTGGACAGCAGCATCGGATTGTCGCCGGCAATGGCAAGACGCGCCGTGTTGTTGGAGAAGGCCTTGGCCATGCCCTCGTAAAGCCATGTCGCTGCGCGGTCGAAGCTCACGTCCTGGCCGTATTCATAGCGGGCAAGCGTCGTCTCTTCGTCCGAATAGAAGGTGGAGACGAGACCGGCGCCGGCCTTGTAGGCCTCGCGCGTGATCAGCCGCACCAGCGGCATCGCCGCGACAGGCGCCGTCATGAGCAGATCCTGACCGGCCTGCAGCTGCAACCCGACCCTTACGGCTACTTCCGCAAGCTTTTCCAGCTTGGCGTGATCGACGGGATGATGGTTGGGGGAGGCTGATGTCATGACGAAACCTGCTTGGCTGATATCGAAAGAATGGTCAGAAGACTTAGACCGGTTTGCTGCGAAATTGAAGGCGGTTTGTCCGACTTTGGGAAATCATCAGGCAATCAGCGACGCGGCCTTGGCCTTGAGCGCGGTCAAGGCATCCTGCGGGTTCAACCGCACCTGCAGGCCACGCTGGCCACCGTTGATATAGACATAGGTCTCGGTCATCGCCTGCGCCTCGATCGCCGTCGGAACGATCTTCTTCTGGCCGAAGGGGCTGATGCCACCGACATGATAGCCCGTCAGGCGCTCTGCATCGACGGGCTTCATCATGGCCGCCGACTTGCCGCCGAAGGCTGCGGCGAGCTTCTTCATGCTGACTTCGTGGTCGGAGGGGACGACGGCGCAGACCGGCTTGCCGTCCACCTCCGCCATCAGCGTCTTCAGCACGCGATGCGGCTCTTCGCCGAGTGCTTCCGCCGCCTGCAGGCCGACACGCTCCGCATTCGGATCGTAGTCATAGGCATGCACCGTGAAGGCGACTTTCGCCTGGGTCAGCACTTGCGTCGCGCGGGTCGTTTTTGACATGGACTTATCTCTAGGCGGCCTTGCCGAATGCTGCCGCATAAATATCGGGCTTGAATCCAACCAGCAATTTGCCGTCTGCCTCCAGCACCGGACGCTTTATCATCGAGGGCTGCGCCAGCATCAGCGCAATGGCCTTGTCCTTCGAAAGGTCAATTCGATCCGCTTCCGGCAGAGCCTTGAAGGTGGTGCCGGCGCGGTTGAGCACGACTTCCCATCCCGCTTCCTTCGTCCAGCGCTCCAGATGATCCCTGTCGATGCCGACGGCCTTGTAGTCGTGGAAATCATAGGCGATGCCGTGGCCCTCGAGCCAGGTCCGGGCCTTCTTCATCGTGTCGCAGTTCTTGATGCCGTAAATGGTGATCGTCATGTCGAATCCGTCTCTTGCTGTCCGGTAGGGCATAGCACGCGAATGAAGCGCGGTGAAAGCCGGCCGGGTGGCCAGGCCGTTCCCTCGTCCATTGCATAGATCAGTCTTCCAGCGTTCCCGGCTTGCGGGTGACGGAGCTTGGCTTATCGGAGCCGATCTTCATCAAATCGCCGCGACGCCGCACCAGCCGGTCGGAGACGCGGGTCACGATCAGGCCTGCCTGCGGCGCGCGGACATCGATGGTTCCATCCGGCATGCCGGGCGCGGTGATGATGGTCGCCAGCAGATCGCCTTCTGCGACCCGCTCGCCGATATTGCGATGGAAAAGCACGGTGCCGGCCTGCGGTGCGCGGATCATCTCCACATTGTCGAGCGGCACGGCCGGGCCATCGAACGCGCCGGGCCTCACGCTTTCATCCTGCACTGCGCCGCGCGCGGCCAGGAAGCGCCAGAGCCCCGCGGCATCTTCCTTTGCCATCTCCGGATAGACGTCGCGCGTGCCGCGCAATTCGACCGTCACCGAAAGCTTGCCCGGCAGCCTCGCCTTCTTTCCCCCGGGTACTTCGTATTTCCAGGCGAAGCTCACAGCCTCCTCGAAGGCCGAGCTTTCGCCATCCGACAACAAAACGGCATCCATCCTCAATACCGCGGCAAGATCGGAAGCCTCGGGCCAGAAGGCCTCGTCGATATAGGCATATTGCAGGGATTCGTCGTCGCAATGGAGATCGATCACCAGATCGGCGCCGAGTGCCATGTGGATCAGCTGGCGCTTCAGCCGGTCGACAGCGGGATAGCGTTCCAGGTTTTCGATGAGGAGATCACGGTCGCGGACCGAAATCAGCGGGAAATCGCGGTTGAAATTGGTGCGTGAGCCCAGGTCGAAACGGCCCTGCATCTCGCCGAAGTGCGATTGTGCCGCGCCGATCGGGTTGGCATGCGGTACGACGACGATATCGCTCAGAATGGTGCCTGCCGCTTCCGCCTGCCGCAGGCGCTCGCAGAGGAAATGCACCAAGGCCGTGCCCGGCAGTTCGCCGGCATGCAACGCCGCCTGAATATAGATCTTCGGCGCATCGCCCTTGCTGCCGGCAAAATGGAGAACCGGCAGCCGCCAGGCGATCCCGGGAGTGTCGCCTTCGATGACGATTTCGGTGACGTTCATGGGCGGGCCTCCTGCTGGTCATGATGAGAGACGCATACCAAGCCTTGACTGCGGACCGCAACCGTTTGTCGTTGCGCGCCGGAATCAGGATTGTGGCGAACGGCGAAAAATGGCTTCAGTGGTTGCGGTTTCCGCGCAGGCAGAAGCTCAGGATCAGGCCGAGCAGGACCGCGCCGACCCCGAAGGAGAAGGGCGCGGCATAACCCAGATGATCGGCAAAAAGGCCCGCGATCGGTCCGGTCGAGCCGAGCGACACATCGAGAAAGATCGAATAGAGCCCGAGCGCGACGCCGCGGTTCTGCGGCGGGATGCGCTCCATCGCTTCGTTTCCGAGTGCCGGAAAGACAGGCGCGAAGCCGGCGCCCGCCAGCGCCGCGCCGATGATGGCAACGGTCGGGGAGGGCGCAAGGGCAAGCGCCACCAGGCCGACGATCTCGATGACAAGGGAGATGCGCACCAGCGGCAGGCCGCCGAAACGTGCGACTGCCTGCGCAAGGCCGAGGCGTACGCCCATGAAGGCAAGGCCGAAAGCACTAAGGGCGAACGAGGCGCCTTCCCAGTTGCGGCTATGAAAAAACAGCGCGACGAAGGCCATGACGACACCGAAGCCGCTGGAGGCGAGGGCAAGGGCGACGCCATATGGCGCCACGCGGCTCAAGACCTGGCCGGTACCGATGCCCTTTTCCTTCACGCCCGGAACGGGCGGACGAGTCTGTGCCAGCAAGAACCCGGCGACGGCAAGGACGATGGTGACGACGCCGATGGTGAAGAAGCCGTATTGGCCCTGCAACCATGCACCGAAAGGTGCGGCGAGCGCAATGCCTCCATAGGTGGCGATGCCGTTCCACGAGATGATGCGGACGGTTTCGCGCGATCCCATCAAACCGATCGCCCAGGTGATCGCCGCGGTGCTCACCCAGCTTTCGCCGATGCCGAGCGCCAGCCGCCCGGCAAGCAGAAGGGCAAGGCTCGCCGTAGGCACATGGACCGCAAATGTGGAGGCGATCGTCAATGCGCCTGACAGGCCGTAGGCAAGGAAGCCGAGAAAGACCGAACGGCGCGGCCCGTATTGATCGCAGAGCCGCCCGACCTGGGCACGGCTGACGATGGTCGCCACATATTGCGTGCTGACGGCGATGCCGGCCCAGACGACGCCGAAGCCGAGGCCACTGTCGACATAGGTGGGCAGAACCGCGAGCGGAAGGCCGATGGCGGCATAGCCGAAGAATGTCAGTGCGACGATCGACAGAAGGGATAGGGTCGAGGCGGACCGGATGGTCTGGGAGGCAGTGTTCACGGGATATCGCCTGCGGACATCGATAACGATGTCCATGCTGTTTGCCACGAAGGAACGGGGTTCGGTATCGGATAGCCATGACGGTGGCAGCCGGAGGCCGTGCATCGCCACGGACAATCGGTATCAGGCAAAGGCGGGCATGGTCAACGAATTGCTGCCTTGCAGCAAAAGCCATTGACGGGATGAATTGAGTGTGCGTGGGAGCTGAAGCCGAGCATTGCGAAAGCGGGGCCGGTTTTGCAGGCCCCGCTTGAAAGGCCTTACATCGTCAAGACGACACTGGCCGTCGTTCGTCCCGCCTCAAGATCGGCATGAGCTCTCGCCGCATCCTTCAGCTCGTATTCGGCGCCGATCGGGTTGACCAGTCCGGCCTGCAGCGCCGCCATCAGCGCGGTCGTGCCTTGGCGATAGAGCTCTGGATCGTTGGCATAGGTCAATACGCTCGGGCGAGATAGGCCGATCGCGCGGGGAGCGGTCAGCTCCTCTATCTGGATCGGCGGAATGGGGCCGGCCGCCTGACCGAGGCTTGCGACCATTCCGAAAGGACGGACGGCGGCAAAGGTCTGCGACAGCATGGTGCCGCCGATGCCGTCGATGGCGAGATGCACGCCTCGGCGATCGGCAATGCGGCGCGTTTCCACGACCCAATCCTCGGCTGTGTGCAGGAGAACCACATCGGCTCCGGCCTCGTAGGCGAAGCCAACCTTGGCTTCGGAACCGACCGTCGCAATGACGTTCGCGCCGATCCGCTTGGCAAGGCGCGTGACGAGCTGGCCGAGGCCGCCCGCTCCCGCGTGAACCAGCACCCATTCGCCTGCTTTCACGGGATAGACCTTTTGGAGCACCATATGCGCCGTCAGTCCGCGCAGCATGGTGCTGCCGGCGACGCGCTCGCTGACGCCATCGGGCAATTTCACCAGACGGGCGGCCGATAACGTGCGCACCTCGGCATAGCTGCCGAGCGGATGGCCGATATAGGCGACGCGGTCGCCCGCCTTCAGCTCGTTGACGCCGGGACCGAGGGCCTCGACGATGCCGGCGCCTTCGAAGCCGAGCACGCTCTGACCGGGCGGCAGCGGGTAGAGCCCGGAACGGACATAGATGTCGACGAAGTTGACGCCGGAAATGCTCTGGCGGATCCGGACCTGGCCGGGACCCGGCTCGGTGGCGGGGAGATCGACGACTTTCATGGCCTCGGGTCCGCCCGGGCCGGTAATGGCAATCGCTAGGGGCATGCTGAAGTCTCCTTTCGGGAGATCTTTGACCATAAACATCGACCTGAATAAATTCGGTATGAACTCACCGCATCTGTGCAATAATGCACCGATGATCGACTGGCAGGACCTTCTTCACTTTGCCGCCCTCGCGCGAACCGGCTCGCTTTCCGCAGCGGCGCGGGAGCTTGGCGTGGATCACGCAACGGTTGGCCGCCGCATTGCCGCACTGGAGCGTTCGCTCGATCTGCGCCTGATCGACCGGCGGCCGCGTACCTCGCCGCTGACGGCCGACGGCCGCGCCATTGCCGAACTGGTGGCGGGGATGGTGGAGAATGTCGAAGCGATCAGGCGCTATTCAAAGAGCGCCGTCGCCGGGCTTTCCGCGGCGGTCAAGGTCAGCGCGCCGCCGTCGATCGCGGCCCATCTTCTTGCCCCGAAGGCGGTTCTCTTCCGCGAAGAGCATCCGGACATTACCCTGACGATTGCCGGCGTCACCCGCCGCGCCGCGCTCAACTACGGGGAGGCCGATATCGCCGTGCGCATGACGCGGCCGGAGGAGAGCGATCTCCTGGTTCGGCGTATCGGCGTCATTCGCTTCGGCCTCTACGCCATTCCGGCCGTGGCGCAAAAGCCCGAGGCGGATTGGGTCTTCATCGGTTACGACGCGGCAATGGAGCATCTGACGCAGCAGACCTGGCTTCGAAGCCTGCTGGAAGGCCGCCCGATCGTGTTTCGCGCCACCGATGTTTTCGGACAGCTGGAGGCCGCCCGCGCCGGCCTCGGCGTCGTGGCGCTTCCAACCTTTTTGGGCGACAGCGAAGTGGAGCTGACGCGCCTGCCGGCGGCGGTTCCCTCCCCCACACGGGACCTCTGGCTGGTCACTTATCCTGATCTGCGCCGGTCGCCGGCCATCCGCGCGGTGATGGATTTCGTCAGCGACATCGTCGGCGGAAGCTGTCCGTTGCGCAGCGCGGAGGCGGCTGCGTAAGACCGGTTACGACCTGTATTTTCCTGTTGCAGCCCGGCGGCGAATCTCTATCCATGGGTGGATGGGCCATACCTATAGTCGGTGACCGATGACGAAGCTGGGCAGTTGGTTCGTGGTGGATAGGGCGGATCTCGTCGCGGGCGTATCGGTCGCCGGACTGATGTTGCCGGAAGCGGTCGCTTATGCCGGTATTGCCGGTCTGCCGCCGCATCGGGCCATTCTCGCCGGCATTGCCGGATGTCTCGTCTATGCCCTATTCGGCCGCAGCCGCTTTGCGATCGTCTCCCCCACATCCTCCTCGGCCGCCATTCTCGCCGCAACGTTGGCGGTGGTTCCGGGCGATGCCACGGTCAAGGCGGGCCTTGCCACGGTTGCCGTGGCGCTTGCCGGCATTCTGTTCGCCGTTGCCGGCGCATTGCGCCTTGGCGGCATCACCGGCTTTATTTCACGGCCCGTGCTGCGCGGCTTCGCGCTGGGACTGGCAATCACCATCATCCTGCATCAGCTGCCGATCCTGGTCGGCGTGCCCGTGCAGGGTTCGAACATTCTCACCTACACCGCAGCACTCTTCGGCGCGGCCCTGCAATGGAATCCGATCAGCGTTGCCGTCGGCATCGTCGCACTGGCGGCATTGCTGCTGCTGAAGCGGCTGCCGGGCATTCCCGGCGCTTTTCTCGTGCTTGCCGCGGGCATCCTCGCCTCCTACCTCTTTGGCCTGGAGGGCCATGGCGTCAAGCTGGTCGGGGCAATCGAGATCCTGCCGCAATGGCCGTCGCTGCCGGATGCGGGCTGGGCCGCCTATTCGCGCCTGGTGCAGTTCACGGTACCTCTCGTGCTCATCCTCTTTGCCGAATCCTGGGGCACGATGCGGGCTCTGGCGCTGCGCTACGGCGAGACGCTGGAGATCAACCGCGAGCTTGGCGCGCTCGGTGCCGCGAACATTGCCAGCGCCATCGTCCAGGGCATGCCGGTCGGCGCGGGATTTTCGGCCGGCTTCGCCAGCGAGGCAGCGGGGGCGAAGACGCGGGCGACCACCGTCTTCGCGGCGATCGGCCTTGCGATCCTGATTGCCTGCGCCGGGCCGCTCGTTGCGCTTCTGCCCGAGCCGGTGCTGGCCGCCGTCGTGATCGCGGCCCTGACCCATGCGCTCGACCCCAGCCCGATCCTGCGTCTGCGCCGTCTCCATCGCGATTTTTACGTGGCGTTGGGCGCTGCTGTCGGCGTGCTGGCTTTCGGCGTCCTCAACGGCATGCTGCTGGCGATCGCCCTTTCGCTCGCGGCGATGATGCACCGCCTGGCTTCGCCGCATGTCGCTCGCCTCGGCCGGCTGAACGACAGTCATGACTTCATCGATGTCGGCAGGCATGACGATGCCTCCGAAATACCCGGTATTGCCATCTGGCGCCCCGGAGAAACCCTGTTTTTCGGCAATGCCGATACGATCTTCAGCGAGATCCTGTCGGGCAGCCGCGGCGAAACCGGCTTGCAGGCGGTTATCCTCAGCCTGGAGGAGAGTTCCGATATCGACAGCACCGCGATGGACGCCCTGATGGAGTTCGACGGCGTCATGCAGCGCAGGGGTCTACGCGTCCAGTTTGCCCGCGTGCATGACCGCGTCCGCGATCTCATGACGGCCGCCGGTGTTGCCGACGTCGAGCACCGCTGCAGCTTCAGCGTCGACGATGCCGTGACGGCTGTGATGAATGGCAATCAGCCGAAGGCTTGAACATGCCGCTCAGTCGCGCAGCGTCCAATAGCAAAGGTGCTGATGGATTGAGTGACCCTGCAGGCTGTTGATGAGGACGAAGTCTTTCGCAGTCCAGCTCACCGGTTCCTCAAGCACGATGTCGGGAACGAGCCGGCCTTGATAGAGCAGCGTCATATGCGGTTCGACAGGCTTTTCTTTCGCCGGTGTAATCCCGGTGAGTCGCATGGCATCGACCAATTCTTGGTAGATCGCCTTGAGTTCGGCGTTCCCATCCTTGTTCCATAGAACAAGTGCGCGATTATCGCCATTGCCGAAACTGACGGCCCGATCGAAAACCACGGGGCAGGATGGCTTCCTAACCCTCGAGGCTGCTTCCATAGCCGCAAACGCCGCCTCCTCCGGCAGGCAGCGAAACGAGCCGATCGTGTAGAGCGTTACATGGAGGAGATCAGCGCTTCGTGGCTTCGCGAAAAAACGGTATTGCCGATGGAAGTTGCCTGCAAGCTTATGGCTCCGTGCGGCAGTTACCGGATCGGGAAGGATTGCAAAATAGAGTTCGCTGATTGGTCCTCGATCGCTTGATGGCTGCGTGCCGCCATGCGACCCTCCGCCGAGATTGAGCGAGAGCTGCCCGTTGCTCTTCTTCATGGGATCGCTACAAAGCCGTACCGCTTTGCCTCCTCCTGTGTTTGGACCGCAAGGGCAATTGCCAAATCAAGAACAGATCATGAACATTTGCGCCGATGGAGCTTTTCGGCCGTAAGCTTCTCAAAAAACGATCGAATAAAAGGCCGGCTTGATCCGTTCATTCCAGGTTCGGGCTTTCGCGCCCATTCTCACCAACAAGGAATGACAGCCATGTTCACCAGATCAGTCTTTTCGGCCATTTTTCTCGCTCTCATCGGCCTTGGCATCCCTTCTTGCTCCACCACGGGCAACAGCGGTTCCGGCAGCGGCATGACACAGAATTCCGCTCCGACCGGCGGCGGATACTGACACCTGCCTGCAATTGTCTCACGCTCGCTCCGCTGTCGCCAAAACGGTGGCAATTGCCGATCTTTGCAAGAATCGGGTTGAATTCGACGGTCCCGAGGACGATTTTCATAGCAAGTGGAAACACAGGAGCTTGCGTCATGAATGAGAGAACGCAGAACTATCTGATCTTCGAAACCGCCGGCGGCTTTTGCGGTATCGCGTGGAGCGATGTCGGCGTCCTGCGCTTTCAATTACCGACGAAGGATGCTGCAGCCACCGAACGCCTGCTGTTGCGTCGCCTGTCGAATGCGCAGCCCGGCACGCCGACGCCGGAGGTTGCGGAGGCGGTCGCCAAGGTGAAGCGTTATTTCGCGGGCGAGGAGATCGACTTTTCGGGCGTCACGCTCGACCTCGGCGAACAGGATGCGTTTTTCAGGCAGATCTATGACGCTGCCCGGCAGGTCGGTTGGGGTCATACCACCACTTACGGAACGCTCGCCAAGCAGCTTGGCGCGGGGCCGGAGGCCGCGCGCGATGTCGGCCAGGCCATGGCCAAGAACCCGGTGGCGCTGATCATCCCCTGCCACCGCGTTCTGGCGGCCGGCGGCAAGATCGGCGGTTTTTCGGCGCCTGGCGGTTCGAATGCCAAGGCGCGCATGCTGGAGCTGGAAGGCGTTCAGCTCGCGCCACCAAAGCCGGTGCAGCAGTCGCTCGGGTTTTAAGCGACCGAGCCGGACGAAAGGTTTCACCTGTTCGCTCTATTCTTCCGATGCCCGGCGGGCGCGGGAAAACAGCAGCGTATTCTTTTCGTTCAAGCGGATCGGCTTGGGATCGTGATAGCCAGCCTTTTCGGCGACACGGATCGAGGCCCTGTTATCGGGCGAGATCAGACAGACGCTGCGATCAAATCGCGGCTGCTCGTCGAGCCAGGCAAGGGCGGCGGCGAGCGCCTCCGTGGCAAAGCCCTTGCCGTGCGCCCACGCCGACAATGCCCAGCCGGCCTCGGGAATACCCTTGATCGGCGGCTCCATCACCCGATGAAAATCGGCAAAACCGAGATCGCCGGCATATCGGCCCGACGATTTCTCGCGGATTGCCCAATAGCCATGTCCCAGCAGTGGCCACAGGCCATGATAGTGCAGCATCCGCATCCATGACTCCCTGGAAGTGGATACGACATTGCCGAAAATATGCTTCACGACGAGAGGATCGCTCCACATGCCGGCAAGCGGTTCGAAGTCATCGACCGTATGCCCCGTAAGAATGAGCCGTTCCGTTTCCAATCGCGGCGGGGAGAGCGTGGGTTTCATTCAGGGTCACTCTTTGGGTCTGGCGTCGGGAAATCTGCTGCAGGCGTCCGGCGAGGACCTTGCGCCTTTGGGTTTAATTTTATTCATACCCGAAATCCCACAAAGCGTAGTGACCGGATCGCGGCCCTCCCGTCGCGTCATGCCGCTTGTTCCAATGTTTTCTTCCGCCATAGAATTGTGAAGGCGAGACCATGGTTGACGAGCAGCAATGGCACGTAAAGCGCGGGTATATAAATGGCGGCGCCAAAGAGGCCGGGATTTCCGATTCTCGTTATGCCCAAGTAATAGGCGTTCAGAAGATCCATGGTTCCCCAGATATTGAATATCCAGACAATTGGAACGGCGATCGGCCACCGCCAGGAAAGTGCGGCCATTGAAACAAGCGCAAGAACGGCTGCGATGAGGTCGCCCCATCCAACTTGATTGGCGAAATCCGAACTCAACTCCGGCGATACGAATCCGGATACCAGAAAGTTCATCCCCAAAAACCTGAACGCATGGAAAGCCGCGAGAAGTCTCAGCGCCTCATAGCGCGGCATGGTACCAACCGCTGGCCAAACATAGACGTAAGCCACCACCGAACTTGTCAGAAAGGCGCCGGCGACGCTGAGAACGAATGGAAGATTGAAGTCCGGTGGCATACTCGGATTCCCTTATGTTTGTGGATATGTTTCGATATCTGCGGGTGCTTAAGGGTTAGCCGCGAGCAAGCGGAGCGGCCAAAGCGGGCCGATTGCGATGTATTCGTGGTCCATGAGATCTTGCCTGGCTAAGGGCAGGTCCTCCATGATTGCTTGCGCCTCTGCGACATCCCTGCAATCCAGCAGGAAGATGGCTCCGCGCCCGTCGCCCCGCGAATACCATTCGCGAATCTTCCCACTTAAATAGAGCAGCACCGTTTGCTGGATTTCAGCGGGCATGACGGTCATGACTTGTTCACGTGTGACGCCCGCCTTCACAGTAAGGATGGCCATTACACCGGTGGTTGTGGGTGAGATGGCCTGTGTCTGGGCAGGGGTTGGATGGGTCATGGAAGCAGCTCCTGTGAGAGTGGGTCAGGAAGGCGCTACAAATCGTTTTTACGGTCTCGTTTCGGCGACGTCCTGATTGACAGCTCAAACATAAGCCCGCTTTTCACGAGCGACTATTCTCGATAATGTCGACGAGTTATGAAGCAGAACTTCACAGTCAGGCAGGGGGCCCTCGATGGCGTCGAGGCCTTTCTGAGTGTTGCCCAGCACCGCAGTTTTCGCAAAGCGGCTGCGGCGCTCGGGGTAACGCCTTCGGCAATCAGCCAGGCGGTGCGGGCGCTTGAGGCGCGTATCGGCGCGGCACTTTTCATCCGCACGACACGCAGCGTCAGCCTGAGCGAGGCCGGCGAGCGATTTCACGCGCGTGCAAAGCCCGCTTTCGAGGAGCTCATCGCCGCAAGCCATGGCGCGCGCGACCTTGGGCAGCGGCCCGCCGGACTATTGCGCCTCACGGTGCCGCAGGCGGTGGTGCCGATCCTGCTGGAGCCGCTGATCGCATCTTTTTGCCAAGCCTATCCCGAGATCGAGGTGGAGATCGCCGCAAGCGCGGACCTGGTCGATATTGCCGCCGAAGGGTTTGATGCCGGCGTCCGGTTCGGCCAGTTCATCGCCGCGGACATGGTTGCGGTTCGGCTGACCCCGCCCTTTCCCTTCGTGGTCGTCGGCAACCCCGAATATCTGCGCCGGCAGGGAAGACCCGAGCGTATCGACGATCTGCGTCAGCATGCCTGCTTGCGAATGCGCCGCTCAAACGGGTCGATTGCGCCTTGGTCCTTTGTTGACAGCAACAAGTCGATCGAAGCGATCGTCTCAGGCCCGCTGATCGCCCACGATTTTCCCACCATTCTTGGTGCGGCCGCGGAGGATATGGGGCTCGCGCAGGTGCCCGAGCCGATCGCCGCCCGCCTGATCAAAGAGGGCAAGCTCGTGCGTGTTCTGGAGCCATTCGCACCCATGGCCCCCGGCATGTTTCTCTATTATCCCAGCCGCCATCAAATGATGCCGAAATTGCGAGCCTTCGTCGACCACATCAAGCACCGCAAACCGTAAGGCTGCGCGTATCGAGAAGGAAGACGTCATGCAATATTCGGTGTCTTCCCGGATGGAAGGCAGCGCAGTTGCCCGCATTCCCACCCGATCATCTGGATAGGTTCTAACGCTTTGTTATTACCTTGCTTTGGAACTAAAGGTCGTGCGAGATCGTTTATCTTGAACTTTGATACGACACTAACGTCGTACCCGGCCGGCTGGGATAAGCGGCGCTCTTGAGGAGTATCTCATCATGAAGATTTCGTCCGGATTTCGTTCAGTCGCAGTTGCCGCCATCGCCGCCGCGGGAATTGGCTTTGCCAGCGCCGCGCATGCCGATAGCGGCACGATCCGTTTTGCTGTCTACAAGGCGGCCTTTTTCGTGGGTGGTTCCGGAGGCGAGGGCACATTGACCTTCCACGGCCGACGCTATCCCGTCACGATCGGCGGCATCTCCGGCGGCCTCGCCTTCGGTGCCTCCAAGACCTATTTCAGTGGTACGGTTCGCCACATTCGCCGCGCCCAGGATGTCAGCGGCGTCTACGGTGCAGCGGGCGGCGGCGGCGCCGTCGGCAAAGGCGCCCAGATGATCGTCATGACCAATGACAAGGGCGCCCAGCTCGAGCTCACAGGCCGGCAGGTCGGCCTGCAGGTCAATGCCGATATCAGCGGCATGAGCATCAGGGTGAAGTAAGGGCTACTCCGGCGGTCATTCCCCGGATGGGCCCGATTTGCTGAATTGGCGATCGGGCACGTCCGGGATTCATGCCGGCCGATAGATCTGCGCCACCACGCCGCCCGGGAAGGCCTTCGAGTCTGTCAGCTTGAGAGGCATCGGCGCGGCAAGTTCCGAGAATAGCGGCAGGCCTTTGCCCAGCGCCACGGGGTCCACGCCGAGCACAAATCGGTCGACCAGCTTCTCAGCGATCGGGCTGCGGGCGAAGCTGACCCCGCCATGGGCGATGATCGGCTCGCCCCCTTGGGCTTTCAACTTCGCGACTTCTTCCGTCAGGTCACCGCTCACCACATAGGCTGCCGCCCAACTGTCTGCGCCGGGTTGCCGCTCGGCAGATTGGGGGCTCCCCCGCATGGGCGCGGGCTTCATTAAGCGCTGCCGTCGGGTACACGCTCTTCAGGATTGCCGGTCCCTGTCGCGAGCAGGGCGCTCGGCGTCGTGCACGGAATCGACTGGATGGCGCGCGAAATTGGTTTTGACGCAACTATGAGAAAATCACGGGCCGACGAGTTCTGTGCCGTGACACGACGACACTATTTTCAGATCGCAGCATTCGACCGACATTGATCGGCTCCCTCACAAGCGGCGGACGCGGGAGGTGAGCGAGGAACCCAAGATTTCTGGCTTACGGAAGCAGCGCCAGAGCGATCCGATCGGCGGCAGCCACGACGATCAGCGCGATCGCCAACGCCGGCCAGCCGACATAGTTCAGAATCAAGGCCGCGCCCGCAAAGAATCCGGCTTCAAGCATCAGTCGTCCGGCCGGTCCGATTTCGTATCTCCGCTTTGGGGAGAGGAACCTACCCCAGACGACGGCGCCCGCCGCGCAGAATACTATTCCCAACAGTGCTTGCACCACCAATGGCACTGCCAGATGCGCGGCCAATGCGGCAAGTGACGCAAGGATACAAAGTTCAAGGGCAAACCTTATGCCAAGCGCGATCGCTTTCATTGTTCCCCCATGTCGGTCAAACGATTGTTCATAGTCTGCCGGGTGGCAGATGGCATCATCATATCCGCGATCCCGCAGATCACTTTGTGGCAACACCTAAGTCCCGGGTAGCTGGCTTCGTCATTCGTTCTCTGCCCTAAGCTTCGGCAAACTCGATCAATGGGCGCATGTTCTCCCTTCCTTCGCAGCGCGATATTCGACACCCGGCGATTCCCTCGCTGCCTCCATCATGCTCCTTGCAGGACGACCGGCCCAGTCATGAGTTTCAATCGGATTCCGAGGCGTCTCCAATGATCCACGGGCAGGCATAATAGTCTTCGATGCGGTCGATGACGCGGCCGGCGACATGGACGCGAACCGGCCACGCGACTTCCCACCGATCGCCTCTCTGGAAGAGC
This sequence comes from Rhizobium sp. P40RR-XXII, assembly GCF_012641405.1. Taxonomy (GTDB): domain Bacteria; phylum Pseudomonadota; class Alphaproteobacteria; order Rhizobiales; family Rhizobiaceae; genus Rhizobium. The sequence goes on along the minus strand of NZ_JABAII010000008.1, from coordinate 219,289 downwards.
ACGAAGAGGACAGGCTCTCCGTCGATCGCCCCGAGCTCCATGGTCCACCTCTCTGGGTTTCGCTCGTATTCGGCGAAATAGATGGAGTTCGTAAGCAGGCCGTCGAAACAGTCGGCGACCCGCAACCGAGCATCGGCGCTGGTCAGGCCCCGCACGCCATCCCAGTCATGGCGATTGAAGAGGTCAACATAGCGCTGCAAGAGCTGCGCGGTGTCAGGATCAAGCGGATGGTTCGGCTCGCCGGTAGGTTCTGCGGGCAAGCCGGCGAGCTTCGCCCGTCCACGGGAGAGCGCGGATTTGACGCCGCCAACCGTCGAGTCCACGAGTTCCGCAGTCTCCTCCAGCGAATAGTCGAACACATCCTTCAGGAGCACGCAGGCGCGTTCCTTGGGCGGCAGGTGGCCGACCAGCCGTTCGATGGCGCGATGTGCATCGGTCGTCGCGGGCTCCGCAGCAACGACGCCGATGTCGTCCGAATAGGCGCTCTCCGCGCGCTCGCGCGCATTGCGCCGCCTCAGAAAGTCGATGCAGCGATTGTGAGCGATGCGAAATAACCAGGGTTTCAGCCTGTGGGCGTCATCGAGGGTCTCGATCTTCGTGTAGGCCTCGAACAGTGTCTCCTGCATGAGATCCTCACCGTCGAGCCGTGAGCCGGTCATGCGGGCGCAGTAGCGATGCAGTTGAGCGCGGGTGTCCGATACCGTCTCCAGGAAGGCTCGATACCGCGCGTCGAATAGGCCGATCGGTCGTTCGGGCATGTCCTTCACCTGCCACATCTTAGCGCCATTGAGGATGGGTGAGGACCATGAAGGCGGACGAGCTCATGGTCAACGTCTTCAAATACGTGCTTGCCCTCGCCGACCATCTTGGGGATCGCCCAAATTCGGCACTCATCGACAGGGCCTGCGGTGTGCAGGGTCGGATCGAGGCTGGAGATCCTGTCCTTTGCGATGTTGCCGCCCGGAGGTTGTTTGGTCTTTGCGAGCTCGGCTGCCAGGCCGCCCTTTATCAACGGCGCGTTCCACGCCATCGCCTTGAGCATCCGGGAGGCGATGAGCTTCTTCGTGCCACCGAGGCGAGTTGCGTATCTGCCACCTTTCGTCCCCGGAGGCGAGACCAAGCTGGTCACTTTCAATTTGCGAGTCATGCGACCTCCTGACTATCACTGCGTGTTGCCGCGGTTGCCGTCAGGCCGAGTTTGGGGCGAACCCATTGTGCAAACCGCTCTATCGCGTCGTCGGCTTCGGGAGCGCGGCCGGCCATCATCTGGAACGAGTGCAGCATCCCCGGAAATACATCCAAGCGCACCTCGACACCGGCGGCCTTCGCACGGCCGGCGAGCGCCCGGCTGTCGTCGAGAAGGCTTTCGTCTTCGCCCGCTTGCAAATAGATCGGCGGCAGGCCCTCGAGATCGGCAAAGATTGGGCTGACGAATGGATGTCGGGCATCGGTCCCTGCGAGCACTTGCGATGCCAGCATATCCACGGTCGCCTTCTGGAAGAAGGCATCCTTCTTGCGGTTAGCTTCGTAAGAGAGCCCGCTCGCCGACAGATCATGCCAGCCAGAGATACTGAGGATCGCGGCCGGCAGCGGACGTCCCGCATCACGCAGTTTCATAGCGGCCGCAATGATCAGGCCTGCGCCGGCGGAATCGCCTGCACCTATAGTGTGCTTCGGTTCGATACCCTGCTCGGCCAGCCACTCGAACGCGGCCACGGCCTGCTCGATTTGACGCGGAAACTTGCTCTGAAACGAGTAGTCGTAAGTGGCGAGCAAAGCGTGACAGCCAATCGCCTTGGCGAGGTGAGCGACCATCTTGCGATGGGTCCAGATCGATCCGCCAACATAGCCGCCGCCATGCAGGTAAAGCATGACCCGGTCTTTGGCCGCCAGTTTTGGCTGAATCCACAGCGCGGTTTTGTCGCCGAGATTCGTTTCGACGTAATCGACGCCGCCCGGTTCTGCCGTCAAAACAGACCACTCGGAGACTTCCGGCGGCAATTCTCGACCGCTGCCCCAAGCCTCCGCAAGCGTTTCGTAGTGTATCTTGTTCGCTGAGCTCTGTTTGCTGTTCATTGCCACGCTCCAATTCGTTGAGGGGGGCGATACCGAGGAACGACCGCCCATGAACAGCTAAGACGGACGGGTCCAGCAAAAGGATACGCCGCCGGCGGATGCGACGCCTCAACGATGGCGGGTACCCCGAGCTTGGGTGCAAGCCTGGAAGGCTGGCCTGCGCGGATTCGCGGACTGAACATCGCCGCTTCAAGCGATCGCAGCGCGGCTTCCGACCGGATTGCGGCAGGCGTCGCCGGCGACCTGCCGGGCGTCAGTCGCGCGATATGGACAGCCCCGCGAGAAGCGGAGCGTACGCGGCGAGCCTGCGGGATACGAACTCCGTGAAGAGCCGGACGCGCTTCGTCTTGCGTGTCTCCCCCTGTGTGAGAAGCCAGAGCGTTCCGTACATGTGCAGGTCGGTGCCCGGCACCCTCACCAGTAGGGGGTCGGCATCTCCGACGAAGCACGGCAGTGTCGTGATCCCGAGCCCTTGCCGTACAGCCGCGATCTCTGCCGCGGCGTCCGTGACCCTGAAGGGAACCCCCGTGGTACGAATCTCACCCTCGCTGGCCCAATCCGGAATGCCATGCATGCTTATCACGATCCACCGGATGGGATCAGACGCGCCCGCACGCCATGCGGCCAGTCGATCGCGAGACATGTAGACGCCGCCGAACAGCTCCGGTCCCTTCAAGCCGTGAAGATTGAGCGGCAGGGTTTTGCGGTCGTAGACGACGCGGATCGCGACGTCGGCTTCTCGGTTGGTCAGATTTGCCAGCTCCCCGGACGATAGGATTTCCATCTCGATATCCGGATGCAGACGCGCGAAATCGGCGAAGTCCGGCATGAGCAAGTGTGTCGCGAGGATCGGTGTCAATGTCACCCGCAGAAGCCCGCGCACGCTCTGGTCGCGCCCGAAGACGCGCGCCTCCAGCTGGTGCGACGACGCTTCCATTTGGTTCGCGAGCTCAAGGACCTCCTCGCCCGCGGCTGTCAGGCGGTAGCCCGAAGGCAGCTTTTCGAACATCTGCGCCCCGAGGCGGTCCTCGAGCTGTGCGATGCGTCGCAGCACGGTCGAGTGGTTCACTCCGAGGCGCTCGGCGGCAGCCCGCACTGAGCCTCCGCGCGCCACGGCAAGAAAGTAGCGAATGTCATCCCAGTCGATCATGGTGCAATCCGGCACCACACGGTGCGCTTTCCAAAGCCGGCATCTAACGCATCGTACAGCAGTACAGGCAGTCTTCATAGCTTATGTCGACAAGCGTGGCCCCAATTCCCAACAGCGAACACCGATCGTCACGGCCGGCGTCAGTCGTCCAGCCGGATGGATTTTGCACCACCCATGTGCGCGCTTTCGCACTGAACAACTGATGCCGGCGGACCCATTTCGAGGGTCTCGGGGACATCCCCGAACGACCAAAGGCGGAGCCTGGAAGGAGAAGTCATGGGAAAGCTAGACGGTAAAGTTGCAGTCATTACGGGTGGATCGAGCGGTATGGCGCTCGCGAGCGCCAAGCGGTTCGTTGAAGAAGGCGCCTATGTTTTCATCACGGGCCGGAGACAGGAGGCGCTGGACGAGGCCGTTAAGCTGATCGGCCGGAACGTGACCGGCGTGCGCGGCGACGCGGCCAATCTCGACGACCTCGACCGTCTGTTCGATACGGTCAAGCGGGAAAAGGGCAAGATCGACGTCCTATATGCAAGCGCCGGCACGGGCGAAGCCGTCCCACTGGGCGAGATTACCGAGCAGTATTTCGACGCGACCTTCGGCCTGAATACGCGCGGCACGCTGTTCACGGTGCAAAAGGCGTTGCCGCTGTTCAAAGATGGCGGATCGATCTTCATGACCGGATCAGTTGCTTCGGTGAAAGGTTTTCCTGGTTACAGCGTATATGCGGCGAGCAAGGCGGCGTTGCACGCATTCGCACGCGGATGGCTCAACGAGCTGAAGGGCAGGAATATCCGGGTGAACGTGCTGCACCCCGGGCCTATCGCCACGCCGATGCAGGACCAAGTCCTCACCGAGGAGGCGAAGCGGATGTTCGAATCCCTGATCCCGCGGGGAAAGATGGGTCGTCCTGAGGAAATTGCGGCGGTCGCACTGTTTCTTGCTTCAGACGATTCGAGCTTCGTGAATGGGGTGGAGTTGTCTGTCGACGGCGGCTTCTCGGCTATCTGAAAAATCGCGCCGGATCGCGGGAAGCGGCTGACCGGCGGCAACCAGAGTGTCCGTGGTGAAACGACTTCCGTGCTGAACGGTCCGCCCGGCTCGCGGAAGTCGTTCACGGCAGGACGTCCACGCAAAGGTCGCCACACAGCGGAACGGATAACCCAGCGCCGTTGAAGGCCGGGGAATCAATATCTGCACGGATTGGAGAAGTATTATGATCTATGCAATTGTAGGATTCGGCAAGATAGGCCAGGCCCTCGCCCACGCCTTCGCCCGTAAAAACATCGAAGTGGCCGTCGCGAGCCGCCGACCGCCCGAGGCGCTAGCGCCGCAGGCTCGGGCGATTGGACCCACGGTCGTCGCCAAGTCGCTGCGGGATGCACTCGAGGCCGACACAATCATCCTGGCGGTCCCGTTCGGGGAGCATCGCGAGGTTGCGAAGGCGCTGCCGAGCTGGAAAGGCAAGACAGTCATCGACGCGACGAACGCGTTTCCGGTGCCTGAGGAGCTGGACGGCCTCCCGTCCTCCGCCTTCGCCGCGAAGGCGTTCACCGGCGCCAAGCTCGTGAAAGGGTTCAACCATCTGATTGCGGCCACCCTGGCTGCCGATCCGATCGTCGAGAGCGGTCACCGGGTCGTCTTTCTGTCGAGCGACGACGAGTACGCGACCGCTCCCGTGGCGGCATTAGCCAAACAACTCGGGTTCGCACCGGTCGAGCTGGGAAAGCTCAATGAGGGTGGCGCGCTGGTGCACGCGCGCGGCCGCACTTGGGGCCAGCTCATCTTCCAGGATCTGTTCAAGAAGGAGCAGTAATCGAAGGCGTATAGGCGCTGTTCGTAGAGCGGCAAGACACTCGGCGGAGCCCAGATCCCCAGGTCGCTAGAACCTATCGGTTGCTATCGATGGCCTGGGATTCGCCCGGGTGTCTTCTGCTATCCGCTACTACTCCACGGTACGCCTCGTCATTCCCACTCGATTGTCCTAAATCTAGTTAGACCATTGATATAGCCTAGTTTTTTTATTCGTTGCCGCGCAAAAAGCCGACCCATGGACCGTCAAAACGTTACAGTTTTGATTTCAAAGGGAAAAATAGCACGAAAACTTTTTGTGCGGTTTCGGCATCTATCGAAGTTGATCGCCTTTCCGGAGCCGCTGACCGGCCAAAGACGCCCCTCAGGGGAGAGGGGGCCTGCGTTCCGTGGCACTGGCCCGCAACCCTCAGAATATGATAGCCCGCGGCAACCGGAGAAGGGAATCTGTGTTCTCAAACTAGCATCGACTGCTGGGCGGAGATGCCCGCAATAGCGCCTTGCCATGATGCCGTGGTGACCGAGGGCATGAGGGGGTTGGCGAGGTCGCCGGCGGCGTAGATGCCGGGCATGCTGGTTTCGCGGCGCTCGTCCGCCTTGAGAGCAATGCCAAGGGGTGTATCGACCGTGGCGAGGCCCAGTGATTCATGCAGGCTTGCGGACGGCTTGTTGCGCGGATGCGCGAACAGGATGTCGACAGTGACATCGGGGCCGGTATTGAGCTTGACGGTGGCATTATGGCCCCCATGACGGGCGATCTCGGTGATCCGGCCATCGACGACAGGTATGTTGCGGCGCGCCACATCGGCCCGGATATCGGGCGGGATGTCGTGACCATCGGCAAAGACCGTCAACCTGTCGGTCCAATCGTGGAACAGCCTGACCTGATTGTGCGACTGCGGGCCGGACCAGACGAGGCCCCAATGCTGGCCAGCGACTTCAAAGCCGTCGCAATAGGGACAGGGCACGATGGACGTGCCCCAGCCTTCGGCAAAGCCCGTCACGTCGGGCATCTGGTCGGCGACGCCATAGCTCAGGATCAGGCGGCGCGCCTTAAGGCTTTTGCCATCGCCAGTGAGGACGGAGAAATCGTCGATGGCGCCGGAGACGCTGTCGGCCCGGGCACTGACCAGCCTGATCGTGGGATAACGCGCCAGCTGCTGCCGCGCCTCTGCCAGGATGTCCAGCGGTGGCTTGTGATCGTGGCCAAGCAGGCCATGCGAGTGGCCGGCGAAGCGATTGCGCGGCAGGCCGGTATCGAGAACGGTGACCTTGCGGCGGGCACGGCCGAGCTGCAGAGCGGCTGCGAGGCCGGCAAAGCTGCCGCCGATGATGATGACGTCATCCATGTGGATGGGGAAACTTGATTTAGAGGACATGGTTAAAACCCACCCATTGGCTTGCGCATTTTGGATACTATATGGTATCGTAATTCAAGAATAACGATACTGTCAAGGACTGGAATTGTCGTGACCGAAAATAGCCAGGGCCGGCGCGGCCGGCCCGCCAACGAGGCGCTTGGCCAAACCATAGTCGACGCCGCGGGCGAACTCTTTGCGGAACTGGGTTTCCAAGCAACAACATTGGACAAGGTCGCCCAGCGAGCGAAGATATCCAAGCTCAGCATTTATCGGCACTTCGAGAACAAGGAGGCCCTGTTTGGCGCGGCGTTTGCGGCCCGCTGCCATCAGTTAATACCACAGGCCCTTTTTGAAGGTGTCGACGGTTCGGCAGAAGGTCAGCTCATGGCAGTGGGATCATCACTGCTTCGCACGCTGTTGCGCCCGGACGTCCGCAATGTCGAAGCCATGGTCATGGCCGACGTCACGAGTCAAAAGTCGCTGAGCAAGCTCCATTACGAAGCCGGCCCCGCCCATATCATAGCCCAAATCGAGGCCCTGTTGCGTCAGTTGCACGCGAAGGCGGTTCTGAACGTGCCCGATCCTCTCCGGTCTGCCCGCTTGTTTGCCGCGCTTTTTAAAGGCTCCGATCTCCTGATTATCGCACGCTTCGATGAGGCGAGAGCAGAGGACGACAACGAAATCGAATCCTACTGCCGGTCGGCCGTCGCCATGTTCATCGCCGCGCACGGTGGCAGCGACCACGCGGGCGGATAGGCATTTGATTGCTCCAGGCAGCTTGGCCGGGACCGTCGTCCAGGCGCGTCGCCATATTGGGCCGGCGCGCGCTGCCGAGCTTGCACAGATCGCGGCACCTCATCTTTCTCTCAACGATAAAAAGACGCTCGCATCTACCGCGGTCCAAGCTCCCGCCTGGATGAGGTCGACGCTTCTCCCCATCGCAGATTCGGCAGCAGTCGGGACAACATTTGATAGGTGATGCGACGGTGCCATCCGACGATATGTGATCAGGTCCGGAACATCGATCGGTACCGCAGCCAAAGCTGAAACTATGTATGTCGATAACTAAAGTACCGTCAGCGCGGAAATGTCATGCCACGGCGAATTTTCGTTATATATTTCAAAGCGTTGACACGCAAAAAAAGTACCGTCAAACCCTAAAAACGAATGACGGTACTTTTTAGAATGCTCTGTCGGATACGAAAACACCGTCAAAAGTACCGTCAGAATGATCTGCTACAAGCTGCGAGCCGCGCCAGGTGCTCCGCTAAGCTTAACGATTTCAATGACTTGATAGATTTATCAATCTCATTGATAATGTGCCCTGAATTACTCCCACTCAATCGTGCCGGGCGGCTTCGATGTCACGTCGTAGACCACGCGGTTGATGCCGCGGACTTCGTTGATGATGCGGGTCGCGGCGCGGCCGAGGAATTCCATGTCGTAGTGATAGAAATCGGCCGTCATGCCGTCGACGGAAGTCACGGCGCGCAGTGCACAGACGAATTCGTAGGTGCGGCCGTCGCCCATAACGCCGACGGTCTGGACCGGCAGAAGCACGGCGAATGCCTGCCAGATGGCGTCGTAGAGGCCAGCCTTACGAATTTCGTCAAGATAGATGGCGTCTGCCTCGCGCAGGATCTCCAACTTCTCGCGGGTGATGCCGCCGGGGCAGCGAATGGCAAGGCCCGGACCGGGGAAGGGGTGGCGGCCGATGAAGCTGTCGGGCAGGCCGAGCTCCTTGCCGAGCGCGCGCACTTCGTCCTTGAACAGTTCGCGCAGCGGCTCGACGAGCTGCATCTTCATGCGCTCCGGCAAGCCGCCGACATTGTGGTGCGATTTGATGGTGACCGAGGGACCGCCCGTGAAGGAAACGCTCTCGATAACGTCGGGATAGAGCGTCCCCTGGCCGAGGAAATCGGCGCCGCCGAGCTTCTTGGCTTCCTCTTCGAAGGTCTCGATGAAGAGGCGGCCGATGATCTTGCGCTTGGTTTCGGGGTCGGAAACACCCTCCAGCTCGCCGATGAAGCGGTCGGAGGCATCGACATGCAGGAGATGCAGATTGTAGTGCTCGCGGAACATGGCAACGACACCCGCCGCCTCGTCCTTGCGCATCAGGCCGTGGTCGACGAGGATGCAGGTCAGCTGGTCGCCGACGGCTTCGTGGATCAGCAGCGCGGCAACCGAGGAATCGACGCCGCCGGAGAGTGCGCAGATGACGCGCTTGTCGCCCACCTGATCGCGGATCGCCTGAACCGCCTTGGCGCGATAGGCCGACATCGACCAGTCGCCCTTGATGCCGGCGATGTTGTGAATGAAGTTGCCGATCAGCTTGGCGCCGTCGGGCGTATGCACCACTTCCGGATGGAACTGCACGCCGTAATATTTGCGCTTCTCGTCGGCGATGAAGGCGTAAGGCGCGTTCGAGGAGGTGGCAACCACTTCGAAGCCCTCGGGCAGCGCGGTCACGCGATCGCCATGGCTCATCCACACCTGATGGCGCGAACCGTTCGACCACAGGCCTTCGAAGAGGGCGCAATCCTTGTCAACTTCCAGGAAGGCGCGGCCGAATTCGCGGTGATGTCCGCTTTCGACCTTGCCGCCGAGCTGCATGCACATGGTCTGCTGGCCGTAGCAGATGCCGAAGACCGGGATGCCGCTGTCGAAGACGATCTGCGGCGCCCGGGGCGAGCCTCCATCCACGGTCGAGGCCGGGCTGCCGGAGAGGATCACGGCCTTCGGCTGCAGCCGCTTGAAGCCGGCTTCGGCGGATTGGAAGGGAACGATTTCGCAGTAGACGCCCGCTTCGCGCACGCGGCGTGCGATAAGCTGCGTCACCTGGCTGCCAAAATCGACGATGAGAACGGTGTCTGGATGTGCTGTCTGGGTCATGGCGAGCCTTTAATGAAAAGCGCTTTCCCTGGCAATCGGGCAAATCACGCAAGAGCCGATTTTATTGTCCCGATTGTCCTCGATTCCTGTCGTTTCCAGCCTTTTAGAACCAGAATACGCCGTCTTCCAGCGCGGTAAACAGCCCGTCAACGGCGTAGGACAGTTTACGGTCTATGACGTGCAGATATTCCGTCCAGTCGGAAATGTGCTGCAGCTCGACCTGGCCGTCGGAAATGCCCCGCAGGCCGATCAGCGGCAGGCTGTAGATCTGGCAGGCGCGCAGCACCGCGAAGGTTTCCATATCGACCATGTCGGTGCCGATGCGCTCATAGGCTTCCGTGCCGGAGACGATATTGGCGCCCGTCGAAAGGCTGCCCTCTGCCATAGTCGGGATGCGCAACGGCAGCTCGATCGTCGCGGGCAGGTCGAGAAAGGGCGTGCGGCCTTTTTCGAAGCCGAGCGGGGAGGCATCCATGTCGCGGTAGGAAACGGAGGTGACCTGATAGACTTCCGTTTGTTCCAGCTTGGCGGAGCCGGCTGAGCCGAGCGAAACCACGAGATCGGGCAGGTCGCCCTGTGCCTCGAGCTGCGCAAAGGCGCGGGTGAGCGCGATGGCCGCCTCGACCGGGCCGACGCCTGTCATCAGCGGATCGATGCGCGAGCGCAGGAAGGGGCCGTATTCGGCCTCGGCCGCCATGACGAACAGGATCGATTTGCCCGATACCCGCTTCAATTCGAATTTCATCCGCTAATTCCCTCTCTGCCCCGGATGACCATCATCGTTCCTGTCATCGAGGCAATCAGTTTGGCCGGTCCGTCGCCGATGGCGTAGCCGCGGCCGTCGGCGACGATGATCGTCGTGCCGGGCTTGGTGACGTCGCCGCGGAACAGGAAGCGCTCGCCGCGCCCCGGCGACATCAGGTTGACCTTGAATTCGATGGTAAGGATGGATGCTGAAGGGTCGATGACGCTGTAGGCGGCAAAGCCGCAGGCCGAATCCAGCGCCGCGGCAATGATGCCGGCGTGCAGGATGCCGTGCTGCTGCGTCAGCTTCACATCGAACGGCAGCTCGATTTCCACCGTGCCATGTTCGACGCGCGTCAGTTCCGCGCCGATCGTCGCCATCGCCGCCTGCCGCTCGAAGCTCGTTCGGATGCGGGTTCGAAAATCGCCGCTGGTCACCGTGTCATCTGGCCCTGTCATGCCGTCCCCTTTCGCGGGTGCGAAATTGGCATGGAGAGGCCGTTTGGACAAGGGTTATCCGGTGGAAAAGCGGAAGCGTCCCGGCCTGCCTTGCCGACATCGAATTTCCACGATCGGATCACCATGCTATCCCAAGCAATGAAGCTTATCGCGAGGGCTTAGATGACGACGATCCTGCAATCGGTAACGGCCTACGAGACCTGGATGCGGGCGCAGCTCGGCGCAGATCTTGTGGAAGGGGGGCTGGCGAAAAAGCACAAGCTGATGAAGGGCGACAGCTTCTCTTTCCTGCGCGGCACCTATTGGCGCTGGGCCGAGACCATCCTCGACATTTATCCCGACCTCAAGAATGCCCCGCAGCTACTGGCGATCGGCGATACGCATCTCGAAAATTTCGGCACCTGGCGCGATGATGAGGGAAGGCTCGTCTGGGGCGCCAATGATTTCGACGAGGCGGCCGTCATGCCCTATGCGCTCGATCTCGTGCGTCTTGCGGTGAGCGCGATCATGGCGGGCGGTCAAGACGGACCGACGCCGCGCATCGTCGCCGACAGCATTCTGGCAGGCTATCGCCGCGGCTTGCGGCAGCCGTCTCCCGTCGTTCTCGAGCGCGATTACAAATGGCTGCGCAACGCCGTGCTGCTGCCCAATGCCGAGCGCAAGGCTTTCTGGGAAAAATATCGCAGCCTGCCGCCGGCGACCGATCCCGTGGCGGATCGCTATCTCAAGGCGCTACACAAGGCATTGCCGGATCCGGTGACAGCATTCGAGCCGAAGCCGCGTCTGGCCGGTACCGGCAGTCTCGGTCGTCCGCGCTTCGTCGCCTATATCGATTGGCGTGGCGGGCCGGTATTGCGTGAGGTCAAAGCCTTGCTGCAATCCGGCTGGTCGCTGAAGCACGACCCGTCAGACAAGACGATCCGCACGGGGATCATCGCCGGTGGACGGGCGCGTTCGCCCGATCCGCGTTATCAGGTCGCCGGAACCCTATTGGTGCGCCGCCTGTCGCCCAACAGCCGCAAGATCGAAGTCGACGGCGATGCGCAGGTGCTGCTGTCGCCCGACATGCTGGATTTGATGGGCTTCGAGATCGCCAATTGTCACGCCAACGATGCTTCGCTCATCCCAGGCATTCTTGCCGATCTCGATGCTCGAAGATCTGATTGGCTGCGCGCGGCGGCCAAGGCGGCCACCGTCGCGGTCAGTGCGGAACAAGCCGAATTTGCCAGGAAGGGCTGATCCGGCCAGGAGATCGATCAATGCCCGGCGGCTTCCCGGATCAGGCGGGCGATCGTATCGGGATGCGAGATCAGTGAGAGATGGCCGGCCTTCACTTCGATGGTCTTGGCGCCCATGCGCTTGGCCATGAAGCGCTCCAGATCCGGATTGATCGTCCTGTCTTCGGTGGAAACAGCGTACCAGCTTGGCTTGCTGCGCCATGCGGCCTGGGTGGTCTTGCCCGTCAGCAAGGCCTTTTGGAAGGGCTCCTGCACAGCGTAAAGCACCTCTGCCTTGGCTTTGGGCAGGTCGCCGGCGAAGTCGCGCAGGAAAGCTTCCTCGGTCAGCCGCCCTTCATCGCCATCGAAGACGATGCCAGCCGAGGCGGGCGGGGTCGGATATGTCTTGGCGAGCGCCGTATAATCCTCGCCGGCATCCGGTGCGCGGGCCGCGACATAGACGAGCGCGGAAACCTTCGGATGCACGCCGGCTTCGGTAACGAGCATGCCGGAGAAGGAATGGCCGACGAGAACGGTCGGGCCGTCCTGGCGATCGAGAACACGCTGCACTGATGCGACCGCTTCGGGAAGGGTCGTCAACGGGTTCTGCACCGCCGTGCAGTTCAGCCCCTTGGCTTGCAGCCGGGCAATGACCTCGGTCCAGCAGGAGCCGTCTGCGAAAAGTCCATGTGCAAGGACGACGTTGCGGGCCTTCAATGGTGCAGACTTGGCCGCACCTGAGGCCGGAGCCAGGTTGCTGGCGGCCATGCCGCGCGCGGAAATGAGGGAGGCGGCGGCGCCGGCAACAATGGCGGTCGAGAAATTCCGTCTGGTCATCATCATCATCGTGATCCTTATGGTGTTGAGGATAAATGGGCAGCAGAAAGCCATCCGCGCCGAATGTCGGAACGGTGAAGCTTCTGAAATCTTGTATGTCTTAGTGCGGCATCTGACCGAACAAGCGGATCAAATATGACCGATCCTGTATTCCGGTTCAGCGTCGAGATTACCTTGTGTATGCAAAAGCGAGGCTGCTGATTGCTTTTGTATTCTAACTGGCGTTTTTAGTCAATAATTGGATGCGTAACGGTTGCGTGATTGCCTATCTGTATGCAGAAATAATGGGCGGGGGATGTTTTTGCATACAAGCCTTGGTCAGTCCCGGAGTGCTGGGAGTGATGGATGGGTTAGCGTGACGCGGCTGAAGAACGCGAGTTATTGTCCGACCGTATTCGTAGCGTGAAGCCATCATGCAGGTCATCGCGGAGGGAGACGGAGAAATGGCGTCGCGGCGCATGCGGGCGCATATGCTGAATGCGGCGACGGCGTTGCGGCGTTTCATCGAAGCCGGCAAGCTTGCCTAGGCCAGGTCAGCCAACGATCAGCTGCGGGCGATGCGCACGATGTGCTGGTCCCAGGCGACATTGCTGTGCTCGCCGAGGAAATCGCCACCATAGGAGGAAACGGCAAAGCCATGGCGGGCTGGCGCGATGCCGGCCGCATCCACAATGCGTTCCACCTTCAGCACTTTGCCGGTCTTCGCGTCCAGCGTCACCGAGGTCCCTTCGATCGGCGACGTGACGCCGACGAGGTTTTCAGCGCGATTGACGGCGATAGCGCCGACATAATTGCTGAGCGCCCGGGTCGTCTCATCGGGCAGGGTGACGAAGGTCAGGTCCTCGCCCCTCGCGAAATGGCCAACGAGCGGCGGCAGGTCGTTGCGACGGCCCTCATACTGGCAGGCAAACCAGACCCGGCCGCTGGCATCGATGTCGACATGACGGGTCGAGACCTGGGCATATTGCGGCGGCAGGATATGTTTCTCGATCAGCCGACCGGTGGCCGCGTCGATCAGCGTCAGAGACGGTTCCATATGGTCGAGGTTGAGCTTGGTGCGTCCGAAATCCGGATGCGTCTCGATGCCGCCATTGGCGACGATCAGGAACCGGCCATCGTCCGAAACCGTCATGTCGTGCGGGCCGACGCCATAGGTCTCGTACTCGCCGATGCGGGCAAAGCGATTGCTGCTGTCATAGAGCCCGATGATGCCGCGATTAGTGTCGAAATCATTTTCGCTGGCATAGAGCAGCTTGCCGCTGGGCGAAAACGTGCCATGCCCGTAGAAGTGCCGGCCCTCTTTGGCTGATATGACGACCGGCTCGGCCTTGTTCCAGGGATCGAAGATCATCGCATAGGTGCCGGGCCGGCGCGCGAAGGCGACGGTCTTGCCGCTGGCCTTCGAAAAGGCCATGCCATGGGCGCGCGCGGGCAGGGCGACCTGATCGATGATACGGCCCTGTTCGGTCACCGTCGCCACGGCAAAGGAGCCGTCGGCGGCGCGGATGCCGGAGGCATAGACCGCGTCGGCCCGCTCCAGTGCCATCAAGGCACTGGGCTTGAGCGCCGCGAGGAAGGTCAGCCCCGCCGCCTTGACGAAAGCTCTCCGATCGATGAGGCCGCTGCGCATCGCGCTCAGTCTCCATCTGCGAAGGAGAAGCCGGCCGAAAGGCCGATGGCGCCGCCGTAGTCATCGCTGAAGCTGGTGGCGAGGTCGCGGCTGACGGAGAGCAGCTTGTCGATCTTGGCGCGCTCCGCATCGTTGCCGATGGCCGCCTCGATATCCGGATTGATCGTTGTCGCCGTCGTCGCAAGCTCGTTCAGGAGGGCGTCGATCTTGGTGGCGACGGCGCGCTTGTCTGATGGCAGCAGGCTTGCCATGTCGGCCTTTTCCCAGAGCGTCTTCAAGCCTTCGATATTGCCTGATAACGAGGTCCAGGTGTTGGCCGAGCGCCAGTAGATCGCCATCTTCGGCCGTGCTGCCGCCGGGTCGCCCTTATAGAAGGTTTCCAGCCGCTGGTCGCGGACATTGGCAGCTCCATGTACGAGGATGCCCAGCAACGCCGTCACGGCCTCCTTGTTGTCCATGAAGTCATCGCTGGACTTGCCGGGAAACTTCCAGGATTTCTGCACGCCGTCGGCAGCATCCCATTCGTCGGCGATTTCCTTGGCCGTGTTTTCGATATTGCCGGCAACTGCCGTGCCATAGCGGCAACGGAAGCTCTGCTTGTCCTTGCCGAGAACGTCGGAACCGTTGCCGAAGAGCACATATTCCAGCGCCGTCATGCTCATGAGCGCCACGCTCTTGCCGGCGACGGCCTCGACGGTCGTATCCTGCTCGTTCGCTTTGGCGATCAGCGCCTGCACCTGCTTGAGGCCGACCCCCTTGCGGTCGGGGTAGAAGAGGATGTGTTCGAAGCGGTTCTTCTCGATGACGGGGCCGGTATCGACGATCTCGATGCGCGACCAGCTTTTCACCGTATCACCGAAGGCTGATTTGGCACTGGTGAGCGTCGCGTCCGTGGGGTCGGCACAAAGCGCCTTCATTGCCGCCGTCAGCTTCGATGCGGAGCCGTGCATGGCGCGATAGCCAGGGCGGATGACGTCGTCCACCGTCTTCTGCAGGGTGGCCGGCACCGCCGCTTCGTTCAGGCCAGCGCCATTGGTCGCCGTGTCCTCGGCATGGGCAGGCAGGGCCGCAACGGTAAGCAGAAGGGTGGCGGCGAGGCGTTTCCAGTGGCGCATCAAAGAGACTCCAGAAAGTTGATGAGGGCTTGCCGATCGTCCTTCGAAAGACCGGCGAATGCATTGCGGGCTTTTTCCGCCTCTCCTCCATGCCAGAGGATGGCTTCGGTCAGTGTGCCGGCGCGGCCATCATGCAGATAAGCTTGCCGGCCGCTCACCGTCTGCGTCAGGCCTATACCCCAGAGCGGCGGCGTGCGCCAATCGCGACCGGATGCCACGCCCACCTGCTGCCCATCGGAAAGGCCTTCACCCATGTCATGCAGCAGGAAATCGGAATAAGGCCAGATCAGTTGGAAGGCCTGCGGAGAGTCCTTGCCATCGCTGCCCTTGAGATTGTCGCGGGTCACGAATTTCGGCGTGTGGCAGGCCGCACAGCCGGAGCGGTAGAATATCTCCTTGCCGTGCAGCACATCGGGAAAGCTCGCCTTGCGGCGGGCCGGCACGGCGAGATTTTCGGAATAGAAGGTGACGAGCGGAAGGACCGGATCCGGCGCTTCCGTATCGCCCAGCCGCTTCTGCACGCCGTTCGGCATGGCGAGGCAGCGCGGTTCCCTGGACGTGCAATCGCCATAGGCGTTCGGCCGGTCCGGCGTCGAAATGCCGATATCGGCCGAGAAGGCATCCGCAACCTGGTCGCGCACGGTGGCGTTCTGGGCCTTCCAGCCAAAACGGCCGAGCGCGATCTCGCCAGTACGGTGATCGCGGACGATGGCGGGGCGGCCGCGAATGCCGGTGCCTTTCTTGTCGTCCGGGTCGGCATTGGCAAGGATGTCGGCATCCGCAATGGCCTCGATCAGGCCGAGGCCGATCATCGGCGGTGCGATGCGCGCCGAAATCGTCGTCGTCGGGTCGAGCGGCCCATCGGCCAGGTCGCTCACACCGTATGTCGGCTTGCGCAAGGTTACGGTCTCACCGCCCGCAAGCGTCACGGTCTCCACGCTATAGCTGACCGTCACCTTGCCTTCGGCGGCAAGCCCGGGCACGGCGAGATCCTGCAGTTGCGCCCCATAGGTGGAGTCCGGAAAATTCAGCGCATGGAAATCCCTGATCGCCTGCCCCTCTTCCGGCATGACGGCGGTCCGTGCCAGGCGCAGGACCATCGAGGTCGCGGCCGTTGCGGCGACATCGGGCGGATGGCCGCGCCCGTCACGGACGTGACAGCTCTGGCAGGAACGGGCGTTGAACAGCGGTCCCAGCCCGTCGGAAGCCTGCGTCGAAGAGGGAGCCGAAACCCAGAGCTTGCGGAAGAGGGCGTTGCCGAGATGGAAATCCTGTCCGCGCTCCGAGCTCAGATTGGCCGAGGGCTGCGAGAAGATATCGCGGCCGACGGGATCGATCGAGGTCAGCGCGCCGCCCTGCATCGCCTCATAGGGTTCGGCCTTTGAGAAATCCGCGGTCGCGCGGGTCACGTCGTGTACCCGCTTCAGCTGTTCGGCGGAAAGATCGGTACGAACAGTCGGAAAGTCGAGAATACCGGCAGCGGCCAGGGTGATCGAAAAAACCAAAAAACCCGCGGCTAGGGCGGGCAGCAGGGCGCGGTTGGCCGGGATGTTTGTCATGAGTATCGGGGTGGCAGCGCCGTGTGGCGCTGCCACCATCCCTTATTACTTCTTGAAGACGGCGTTAGGATTGTCCAGGCTGTCCGAACCTTCAAGCTTGATCGTGCCGAGATCGAGTGCGGCAATGACGCGCTGAATGCTCTTCGTCTGATCGAGCAGGCCGTCGATAGCCTTCTGAACCGTGGCGTTGCCTTCCTTGTTGCCCTCGCCGATCATCTGGTCGTATTTTTCGACCGTCTCGCCGCGATGCACCAGCGCCTTCATGGCGGCGAGCGTCGTGTCGAGCTTGCCTTCCATTTCCTTGTCGAGTGCTGGATCCTTGGCCTTGACCAGATCGTGCAGCGACGGACCCTTCATCTTGGTGCCGTCGGCGCGAGTGTAATTGCCGGTATAGGCCGCAGCGATGCCCACGGCGTCGCCATTGTGTTCGTTATAGGTATTGTCGGAGAAGCAATCCTGCTCTTCTTCCGGATCGTGCAGCAGCAGGCCGAGCTTCATGCGCTCGCCGGCAAGCTCGCCATACGAGAGCGAGCCCATGCCGGTCAGGATGGCGGTGAGGCCAGCCTTCGGATCGGCTTCGAGATGCTTGGTCGCTTCGCCTTCCGGCGTCCACTTTTCAGTCATGTCCTGCAGATCCGCAACGAGCAGCGTCGAGGCGGACTTCAGATATTCGGCGCGGCGGTCGCAATTGCCATGCGTGCAATTCTTCAGGTCATAGTCGGTTGCCGGGCGTTCGCCGGCGCCCGGTCTGGTGCCGTGCAGGTCCTGACCCCAGAGCAGGAATTCGATGGCGTGGTAGCCGGTCGCGACGTTGGCCTCGACACCGCCAGCCTGATGCAGCGTGCCCGACAGGAATTCCGGCGTCAGATGCGAAGCGTCGACATCCTTGCCGTTGATCTTGATCGTCTTGTTAGCGATGACGTTGGCGACATAGAGCGCGTTCTCGTCGCTTTCCGTGCCGTAGGAGGCGTCGACATAGTCGATCAGGCCTTCATCCAGCGGCCAGGAATTCACCTTGCCTTCCCAGTCGTCGACGATCGGGTTGCCGAAGCGATAGACTTCCGTCTGTGCGTAGGGAGCGCGAGCCTTGATCCAGGCCGCGCGCGCCGTCTTCAGCGTCTTGTCGCTCGGGTTGGCAAGCAGGGCATCGATCGCCTTGTCGAGCGTCTTCGCAGTCGTCAGCGAGTCCTGATATTTGGCATGAGCAAGCTCGGCATAGTGCTTGAGAACGGCAGCCGGTTCAGGGGCGGCGGCAAGGGCGGGCGGGCCGGACGCAACGGTTGTGGCAACGGCCACCGCGAGCACGGCGCCAAAATTGATCTTAAATTTCATGTTCCTCTCCTGGTGACGGCGGGGGCACCGTCAAAAACTTGGCGTTTTGTGTCATGTATGAAAAATAAACTTGTGTCAAACGCTCTAGTTTAGAACGGTTTTAAGGCTGGCGCTGATGAATATCGGCCCTGAGAGTGGGATCGAGCGTCGAAAAAGCAGAATCCGCCCGGCGTCGGTCACGGGCGAATTGATTTAGCCTTATCCCTTCCGCTTCAGGCGGCAGAAGAAGAAGCCGTCCGTATCGGTGGAGGCAGGTGTCAGCGTGATGGTTCGGCCGTCCGAGGATAGCGGCTGCGGCGTCTCCCTGCCGAACAGCTTTTCCCAGGAACTCAGGGCTTCGACGACCTCGAAATCCGGATTGAGGCTGGCAAAACGGTTAGCCTGCGCTTCGTTTTCTTCCGGCAGGACCGAACAGGTGACGTAAAGGAGAGCTCCACCGGGGCGGACGAATTCGCTGGCCTGGGTCAGAGCTTCCTGCTGCTGGCTGGTTCGCTCGTCAAGGTTCTTCTGCGTCAGCCGCCATTTCGTGTCGGGACGACGGCGCCATGTGCCCGTACCGGTGCAGGGGGCATCGACGAGAACCTTGTCGAACTTGGCGCGCAGCGCCAGCAAGGCATTGCGTTCGTCATGGACCTGAACGTTGCGGGTTCCGGCCCGCTTCAGCCGCTCGATGATCGGCGCCAGCCGTCGGCGATCGCTGTCATAGGCGTGGACCTGACCCTTGTTGTGCATGGCGGCCGACATGGCGAGCGTCTTTCCGCCGCCGCCGGCGCAATAATCGAGCACCTGATCGCCTTCCTCGGGCAGGACCAGATCGGCGACGATCTGCGAGCCCTCGTCCTGCACCTCGAACCAGCCCTTCTGGAAGGAAAGCTCGGCGGTGACATTCGGCAGGCGCGATGCGCCTTCACCAGCGGGAATGCGGATGCCGAAACGGGCGATCTTCGATGCCTGCGCGCCTGCTCGTTCCAGCGCCTTCACGACCTTGGCGCGATCCGCCTTCAGGGCGTTGGCGCGAAGGTCGAGTGTGGGACGTTCGGAAAGAGCCTGCGCCTCGGAGAGCCAGTCATCGCCGAATGCGTGCTGGAATGAGGTCTCGACCCATTCGGGAATATCGCCCTGGATGTGAAGCGGAGCGTCTTCGAGCTTGCGGGCGGCAAAGGCCGCCAGCGCCTCGGCACTCGGCGCTTCGGGGGCAAATTTATCGCCGTCGAGTTCTGTGGCCAGCGTCTCGGGGGTCAGTCCCCATTGGCGAAAAAGCACGGCATGGGCAAGTGCCGAGGGGCTGTCGTCACCCATCAGCCAGGCATGGGAGAGCCGCATGCGCAGAGCGTCGTAGACGATGTTGCCGATCGCGGCCCTGTCGCCGGAACCGGCGAAGCGATGGGCAAGGCCCCAATCCTTCAGGGCGTCAGCCACCGGTCGCTTGCGCGCTTCGATATCGGCAAGAACTTCGATGGCCCCCTGCAATCGGCCGCCCAGACGCATTCACACTCTCCTGCTCGCGCACCGCCCCGAACTCAGCGGAGTTTACCGGGAAGCGTTGCGCCCTATCAAAATCGCTGACGCCTCATCAATCCGCGCGAAGAATACACATGGCGGCGGATTATTGAGACGTCCCAACCGCGTCGTAGCCGCGATTGACGGAGAGAGCAAGCGTCGCGCCGAAATGCCTGATGGTTCCGGCTTGATCGAGCGATTACTTCGAGGCGACGACGTCGTAGCAAACCTTGGCGGTGCCGGAGGCAACCATGCCGATATTCTGTGCTGCGGCGCGCGAGAGATCGAGAACGCGGCCGTGAATGAAGGGTCCGCGGTCATTGATGCGAACGACGACGCTACGACCGTTGTGCTTGTTGGTGACCCGCAGGCGCGTGCCGAAAGCAAGCGAGCGATGGGCTGCAGTAAGATTTCCGGAACTCATGCGTTCCCCGGAAGCAGTTTTGGAGCTTCCGCCATACCAGGAAGCGCCCCCGCATCCGGCGGATGCAGATGCCGGTGTCGAAACGACAGCAATGGAGGCAGATATAGTTGCGGCGATTGCCAAAGAACGTGCGATTTTCTTCAAACCAATTTTTCCCTCAAGCTATTGAACTTGCGCCCTGGGTAGGCGGCGGGGGCTTAAATCCGGCCAAAAATGGCGAAAAAGTGCCTCTTTCAATCACGGAATATTACATGGTGTAACATTTGCGGATCAAAGCAAATACCAGGACTATTCGGGGACTTTGCTTGGTTCTGGAAAAAACCTAATAAAATCAGTTAAAAATGGAACGATTTTTCTCGCGGTCATGCTGCATCGCGAAAGATCACGAAAATCGGAAAAATAATTTTCCGGCTTTGCCATAATTGCTGCCGCATTTGTGCAATTTTAGAGGTCGTTAACCATAAATGCGGAGTAAATTGAACTAGCCAAGCCGGCTAAGTAGGAATTTTCGTGCGATTTTCTCTGTGCGGAGAGCGGCAGTTTAGCCGCGCCAGCGTCCGGACGACCAGAGTTCGGCAAGCGACATGCGGTATTCCGGATAGCGGAAGGCGAAGCCGAGTGAACGCAACTTCTTGTTCGAAACGCGCTTGTTCTCGCCATAGAAGGAGCGCGCCATCGGCGTCAGCTCGGCTGTCTCGAAAGCCTGCTCCGGCGGCGGCTCGACACCCATGAGCCGGGCGGCCTCGGCAATCACATCCTGCGGCGGCGCCGGCTCGTCGTCGGTGACATTATATATGCCGCCGACCTTGCGATCGGACAGGAAGCGGGCGCAGGCGCCGATATCCTCGACGCGGATACGGTTGAACACCTGGTTCGCCTTGATCAGCCGCCGCGCCGTACCCTTTTCCAGATTGCAGAAGGCATTGCGGCCGGGGCCGTAGATGCCGGAAAGCCTGAGCACGGCGACGGGAAGATCGAGCCTGATGCCGGCGCGCAGCCAGCCATCTTCCGCCTCGACGCGCTCGACGGAGCGGTCCGCGATCGGATGCAGCGAGGTCTGCTCGCTGACCCAGGCGCCCTTGTGATCGCCATAGACGCCGACGGTCGAGAGATAGCAGATCCATTCCAGCTTCGGCATCAGCGCTTTGAGATTGAGCTGCGCCAGCCGCAGCAGCGGATCGCCCGCTTTCCCCGGCGCGATCGATTGCACCAGATGCGTCGCTGTGGTCATTGTCTCAGCCAGAGCGGGGTCGAGCGTCTCCCCGTCGAAGACAAAGGCCTCGATGCCTTCCTTCGTCAGCAGCTCCGCCTTGTCGGCGGAGCGGGTCGTACCTGTGATGCGAATGCCGGAGCCGGCGAAAGCCTTGGCGATCGCCGTTCCGGAATAGCCGCAGCCGAAAATCATCACATGCATCATAGAACTCCAGCCAATGTCCATTCCGCGCGAACCTCTTCGTCCGCCTCGTCATCTCTTTCTGCCGCAAATGCACGGAACTCGCCAGCCGTCATCAGCTGCGATAAGGCCCAGACGGCCATTCCGCGCACGACGGGCGAGGGATCCGCGGCCAATTCGCGACATCTTTCTATAAAGGCGCGCTCGCCGGAATTGCCGGCCGCGATGAGGACATTGCGGATGAACCGGTCGCGGCCGATGCGCTTGACCGGCGAGCCGCTGAAGAATGCGCGGAATGCCACGTCGTCGAGATCAAGAAGGAAGGCGATCGATGGCTCCTTCAGGTCTTCCCGTGCCACCAGCTTCATTTCCGAGGCGGCGCTTGCGAACTTGTTCCATGGACAGGCGGCAAGACAATCGTCGCAGCCATAGATGCGGTTGCCGATCAATGGTCGAAGCTGCGGATCGATCGGCCCCTTGTGCTCGATGGTCAGATAGGAAATGCAGCGGCGCGCATCGAGCTGGTAGGGCGCAGGGAAGGCGGCGGTTGGACAGACGTCGAGGCAGGCCCGGCAGGAGCCGCAATGGTCGATCTCGGGCTGATCCGACTCGAGATCGGCCGTGGTGAACATCGAGCCGAGGAACAGCCAGGAGCCGAAGGCGCGGCTGACGAGATTGGTGTGCTTGCCCTGCCAGCCGAGACCGGCCGTGGCCGCCAGCGGCTTCTCCATGACCGGCGCGGTATCGACGAAGACCTTGACGTCCTCCTTCGAGCGCGCGGCAAAGCGGGTGGCGATTTCCTTCAGCCGTCCCTTGATGATGTCATGATAGTCGCGGTTTCGCGCGTAGACGGAGATCGCAGCCTTGTCCTTTTTCTCCAGGATGCCGCGCGGATCTTCATCAGGCCCATAGTTGAGGCCGAAGACGACAATGGAGCGCGTCTCGCTCCAGAGCACGCGCGGATCGCTACGCCTTTCGCGCGTCTCCTCCATCCAGCCCATGGTGCCGTGATGGCCCTTGTCGAGAAACTGGCCGAGCCGGACAGCGGCCTCGGGAATGGCGTCCGGTTTGGTGATGCGACAGAGATCGAAGCCTTGGGCGCGCGCTTCCTCCCGCAGGAAAGCCGTCAACGTGCTTCTGCGCTTGTCCGCTTTTTCCGTTTCGCAATCATCGGGCATACTGGGCCCTCGTCATAGCAATTCCAGGAAAAGTGCGTTAGCGGGTTTCTATTCGGAATCGCGTGAAAAAAGTGATCTAGAAATCCAGATCGGCGTAGTGCGAAACCGGAGTGACACCGCGCACGCGCTCCGCCAGGATCGGTCGGAAGGACGGGCGCGACTTCAGACGCTGATACCATTCCTTGGCGATCGGCGATTCCGTCCAGTCGATTTCACCCAAATAATCTAGCACGGAAACCGAGGCTGCGGCGGCAAGATCGGCATAGCTGAGCCGCTCGCCGGCGAGCCACTGACGGGAGCCCGCGAGCCAGGACAGATATTTCATGTGCTGGCGGATATTGCCGCGCGCCATGCGCATTACCTTGGAATCGGGCGCGCCGCCGCCCTGCTCGGCGGTCATCTGCAGCTTGAACACGCGCTCGCGCGTCAGCGGACGGGTGACGTCCTGCTCCATCTTCTGCATGAACCATTCCGTCAGCCGGCGGATCTCGGCGCGCTGGAACGGATCTTCGGCCAGCAGCCGACGATCGCGCTTCAGAACACCGTGCGTCTCGTCGAGATATTCGGAAATCACGGTCGCGCCACAGAGCGCCCGCATGCTGTCATCGACATAGACAGGCAGGGTGCCGGCGGGGTTGAGCGCCAGGAAGTCGCGTCGCTTTTCCCAGGTCTGCTCCTCGATCAGTTCCGTCTGATAGCCGTATTCGGTCAGGATCAGACGAACGAACCGTGAGGAGGATGACATCGGATGGTGATACAGCGTCGGCATTGGTACTCGGGTGTTTCTGATTGATGCTACGGAGTTTTGGTCGCTATTCTGCGACCCTAGTCATTTGTCATCGGTTGAAGCTATAGGATCTTGGCCTAGTTTGCACAAGCGAATCGGGCCGCCCGGCCGTTTGACAAAGGACACGATATGGCTGAACAAATTATTATCGCGCTGGTTTTGGGCCTCGTGGAGGGGCTTACGGAGTTCATTCCGGTCTCCTCGACGGGCCATTTGATATTGCTCGGACATTTTCTCGGCTTCAAGGAAGCCGCTACTTTCGATGTTTTGATCCAGCTCGGTGCGATTCTCGCCATCCTGCTTGTCTACTTCAATCGGCTCGTCCAGATCGCCAAGGCACTGCCCGTCAGTGTCAAGGCCCGCCACTTCGTGCTGGCCGTCCTGTTCGGCTTCCTGCCGGCCGCCGTCATCGGCGCTCTCGCGCATGATTTCATCAAGACCGTGCTGTTCGACTCGCCGAAGGTCATCTGTATCTCGCTGATTCTTGGCGGCATCGTCCTGCTTGTCATCGACAAGATCGAGTTCAAGCCGAAATACACCAGCGCCTATGAATTCTCCTGGCCGATGGCAATCAAGATCGGTTTCTTCCAGTGCCTGGCCATGATTCCCGGAACCTCGCGTTCCGGTTCCACCATCGTCGGCGCGCTCCTGCTCGGCGCCGACAAGCGCTCCGCCGCCGAATTTTCCTTCTTCCTCGCCATGCCGACAATGGCGGGCGCCTTTGCGCTCGATCTCTGGAAGAGCCGTCACGATCTGAGCATGGATCAGGGGCTGCTGATCGTCGTCGGCTTCTTTACCGCCTTCATCTCGGCGCTGTTCGTGGTGCGCGCACTGCTCGATTTCGTCTCGCGTCGTGGCTACGCCCCCTTTGCATGGTGGCGCATCATCATCGGCGTACTCGGCCTGATCGGTCTTTACACGATCGGCTGAGGCGCATCGCCTGACGTCAAGATACCGAAGAACACGAAGGCCGGTGAGAACCGGCCTTTTCCGTGCCCGGTCAGTTCGAAGAGGACGTGTCGATAGAGCCCGTGGTGCAGGGATCGACGCCGTAGGTCGGCGCACATTCGCCCTTTACCGAGGCGATGCTGCCGCGGGCTACGAAAGAGCCGGCGAGAATCACCAATGCCGCGCACGCAAACAAAAGCGCGATAGACTTGCCCATCGAAAAATGCCTTTCCGCAGAAGTGTGAAGCGCGCCGCAGACCGGTTCATTGTCCAAGCC
Organism: Rhizobium sp. P40RR-XXII; assembly: GCF_012641405.1. Lineage (GTDB taxonomy): Bacteria > Pseudomonadota > Alphaproteobacteria > Rhizobiales > Rhizobiaceae > Rhizobium. The sequence continues at coordinate 194,598 of NZ_JABAII010000008.1, read as the reverse complement.
TGAGACGCGCGGCTGTGTTAGTCAGTGAGATGAGCAATAGCAATAAATGTTCATGTTAAATTTGACGTTAATGCTACTATTTCCACAGTGCGTCTTTTAGGCAACGCTAAGCTGTGAATGAGAGCGGGATTGCGGGGCACACACAAGCGTTTACCGCGGCATTCGAACGATAAAAAACGCCGCTCGGCAGAGCCGGCGGCGTTTTGAATTTCACTGAATTGCCGAATCGTCAGGCAGCCTTGCCGGAACCGGTGAACTGACCCTGCCGACGATAGCGGACGAGATAGGACGGCAGCACGGAGGCAAGCAGCGTCGGCAGCAGGCCGATGCCTTTCAGCGTGCGTCCTTCCGTTTCCGCCTGCTTGGAAACCACGTTGTCGCTCTTCAGCAGCGTGACCTGATCGGAAGTGATCGGCGGGGTGATGAGCGGCACCAGCGAAGCGACCGAGCCGATCAGCGAGGCGATGCCGAACGGAATGGAGACGAGCGACTTCTTCCGGTTGATGACGGCAAGCGTGGTCTCGAGACATTCGCGAAAGGACAACACTTCCGGGCCGCCGAGTTCATAGGTCGTGCCGGCCTTCAGCTTGCCGTCGACGCTACGGGCAACGGTCTCGGCGATATCCTGGACATAGACCGGCTGGAATTTCGTCTTGCCGCCACCGATCAGCGGCAGGAAGGGTGCCGTGCGCGACATGTCGGCAAATTTGTTGAAGAAGCTATCTTCGGGGCCGAAGACGATCGAGGGGCGCAGGATGATTGCGTCCGGCTTGATCGACAGGATGGCGGTTTCAGCGCGAGCCTTGGTGCGGGCATAGGCCGAAGGCGAATTGGCATCGGCACCGAGGGCGGAAATATGCGTCAGCGATGCACCGGCGCCGCGTGCGGCCTCAGCGATCGCCTTGGCGCCGAATTCCTGCACGGCGTCGAAGGTGTTGCGGCCGCTTTCGGCGAGGATGCCGACGCAGTTGACGACATGCTGCGCGCCTTCGACCGCACGGTCGATCGAGTTGCGGTAGCGCACATTGGCCTGGACGATCGAAATCTGGCCGAGATTGCCGAGCGGCTGCAGGAAGCCGGCAAGATCGGGACGGCGCACGGCAACGCGGATGCGATAGCCGCGCTTGGCGAGCGCACGCACGACATGCCGCCCGATGAAGCCCGATCCTCCGAACACGGTAACGAGCGGTGGGAGGTTGGACAGGGTCATGGCAGGCTCCTCGAAAGGCTTTGATTGGGCTGATCTGGTTTCGTCTTAGCCGATCCGGGCGCCGAGGTGAAGTGCTATCGCGCTGCGTTGCGGCGTCGCGTTTTCAAAGGGTTTAAACCCCTTCGACGACGACCATTTCAGCATCCGCCACCTGCTGCCGGATTTTGGCGGCGATCTGGTATTCCGGCGAATTGTAGCAATCGACGGCGTGCTGCAGCGACGGAAATTCGATGACGACATTGCGGCCGCGCGCCGGTCCCTCAAGCGGCGTGAACGCACCGCCGCGCGCGAGGAAATTCGCGCCGTATTTCTCGAAGGCCGGCTTCGCGGCGGCGACGTAGTCCTTGTAGCGCTCGGGGTCGCGGACATCCACGCGCGCGATCCAATATCCCTTTGCCATGTTTTCCTCCCTGCGTGTTTCGGTATCTTAGAGCGCGGAGTCCATCTCGGCGAGGATGGCGCGTGCGGCCTCCTTCGGATCGATCGCCTTGACGATTGGTCTTGCGACGACGAGGTGGCTCGATCCGGCCTTGATGGCGTCTGCCGGCGTCATCACCCGCTTCTGGTCGCCTTTGTCGCTGCCGGCTGGCCGGATGCCAGGGGTCACCAGCGCCATGTCAGGCCCGATGATCTTGCGGACGGCGGAGGACTCCTCCGCTGAACAGACGATGCCGCCCATGCCGGCGAGATGCGCCTGTTCGGCCCGGCGCAGCACTAGCGTATGCGGATCATATTCATAACCGGCGGCGATGAGATCCCCTTCGTCCATCGAGGTCAGCACGGTGACGCCGAGCAGGCATAGGTCGGACCCCTTGGCAGCCTCGACGGCCGCCTTCATCGCTTTCGGATAGGCGTGCAGCGTCAGCATCGACATGCCCATCTTGACGATATTCTCCACGCCGGAGGCCACCGTGTTGTCGATGTCGAGCAGCTTCATATCGAGGAAGATCTTTTTGCCGCTGGCGGCGAGATCGCGGGCGAACTCCAGCCCGCCGGCAAAGGCGAGCTGATAGCCGATCTTGTAGTAGAGGATGTCATCGCCGAGGGCGCCGACCACTTTTTCGGCCTCCTGAAGGTTTGGAACATCCAGTCCAACGATCAAGCGGTCGCGTGCGGTCATCTCAAGCCCATCCCATCCAATCTTCCATGGGTGTCCAGTCGCATGAGACGGCGCGCTTCGCAAGATCGAAACAGAAAAGATTGCCGCCGCCCGGCGGCTGGTCGCCCTGGCGCGCGATCGGTTTGCCCTCGAGGTGGCATTTCAGCAGCGTGCCGACGCCGCCATGGCCGACGAATGCGATCGGCACCTGCGGGTCGTGTCGTGCGAGAACGGCGTCGACATGGGAGACGATCCTTGCCTGCGCGTCGATGGCACGCTCCCAGCCCTTGAAGCTTTCATGCGGATGGGCAAAGAACCAGTCGGCCGCCTTCTCGAACTCCGGTGGGGCCAGGAAGCCCGTGGCGCTGCGGTCGTTTTCATGCATGGCCTCGATGATTTCGATCGGCGCGCCGCTTGCCGTCGCCAAAGCTTCGGCCGTTTCGATCGCCTTGCGTTCGCCGCTGGAGACGATCAGGCCAAGCTCGCGTGCCCAAGGTCGGCTCGCCGCCAGCCGCGCCCGCTCGGCGCCTATTTCGGACAAGCCCCACTCCGGCACAGGCACGGCAGGGTCGATGCGCACCTGCGGGTGCGTAATATAAAGAGCGTACATGGAATTGTCCCAGCGATTGCCTCAGCCGCGGCTGTAGACCCAGAGCTGGGCCGGGGGAATGTTGCGGACGATGAAGTCGTAGTGGCGGATATGGTAGCGGTCCGGCTTGGCGATGATCGGCGAAACCGGCCCGTAGGAGATCTGCACTACCGGGCGGCCTGGCGGCATGCGGTCCAGCAGGCTTTCCAGCAATGCGACGCGCGCCTTCATCGGAAAATTGAGGAGAGGGATACCCGACACGACAGAATCGAAGGTCTGGCCACGCAGCACGCCAAGCGTCGTATCGAGATCGAAGGCATCGCCATTGATGAAGTGGACGCCGGGGTAAAGCTTGACGAGATGATTGTAGAAATCGGTCGAATATTCGACGGCGACGAGATTTTGCGGCTCGACGCCGCGTGCCAGGATCGCCTTGGTGATGGCACCGGTTCCCGGCCCGAGCTCCAGTACGGGCAGGCCGGATTGCGTGTTGACGACGCTCGCCATCTTGCGGGCTGTAATCGATGAGGTGGGAACGATCGACCCCACCGTCTTCGGCCCTTGCATCATGCCTTTGAAGAAACGGATCTCCTCGTCGAACTTCTTGCCCAGCCGTTCCTTGAGACGCAGCGCCATGTTCTCCCCCACCAGATGTTACGGTCGCGACTTACATATCGCTTCTCTAAAATCTTGCAATGCGATGACGCAATAACAAGAGAAAATGTCGCAATTCACAAAGGATCAAATAAAAGCGCCCTTGCGTTGTATAAACGCATGAAAGGGCGCTTTGGTTTCGCTGAAGCCGGGTGATTTTAGGTCTGTTCGACCCAAAACCATCCTGCTCATGAATCAAAAAAGTGGAGCATGATATCGTCCGAACTCCCCTCACACTTTTCAGCATCATGCTCTACACGCGCATCGGCATCAGCACGTAAAGCGCGTCGTCGCCGGCCGTGTCGCGGATGAGTGTCGGCGAGCCGGCATCGGCCAGCAGGAACACGGCAGAATCGCCCGAAAGCTGCGCGGTGATATCAAGCAGGTACTTCGCGTTGAAGCCGATTTCCATCGGATCCATTTCGTAGCCGACAGCGACTTCTTCCGTCGCGCTTCCCGAATCGGGGTTGTTGACCGTCAGCAGTAGTTGCCCGTCCGACAGTGCCAGCTTTACGGCGCGGCCCCGCTCCGACGAAATCGTTGATACGCGATCGACAGCCTGTGCGAAGCTCTGGCAATCGACGCGCATTTCCTTGTCGTTGTTGGCCGGGATGACGCGCTGGTAATCGGGGAAGGTGCCGTCGATCAGCTTCGACGTCATGACGATCGAGCCGATCGTCAGGCGGATCTTGGCGTCGGAGACTTCGACGGTGACCATCGTGTCCGGCGCGTCAACCAGCTTCTGCAGCTCGCCGACAGTCTTGCGCGGGATGATGATGCCGGGCATGCCTTCGGAGCCGGAAGGAGCGCTGACATCGGCACGGGCCAGACGATGACCGTCCGTGGCGACGGCCCTGAGCTTCAGATCGCCGCCGCTCTCGATCGTATGGAAGAAAATGCCGTTCAGGTAGTAGCGCGTCTCTTCGGTGGAAATCGCAAACTGCGTCCGGTCGATCAGCATCTTCAGATCGGCGGCCTTCAGCTTGAAGGAGTGGCTGAAGCTGCCGGCGGTGAGATCCGGGAAGTCTGATTCCGGCAGGCATTGCAGCGAGAACTTCGAACGGCCGGAGGCGACCGTCATCGAGCTGCCGTCGGTGTTGGTGGCAAGAAGCACTTCCGATCCGTCGGACAGCTTGCGCACGATGTCGTAGAGCAGATGCGCCGGTACGGTGGTGGCGCCGGGCTGCTCGACATTGGCGGGCGTCGCCTCGGTGATTTCGAGATCGAGGTCGGTTGCCTTCATGTCGAGGTTTGTACCCTCGGCTTTCAGCAGCACGTTGGACAGGATCGGGATCGTGTTGCGACGCTCGACCACGCGATGCACGTGGTTCAGCGACTTCAGGAGGTTCGACCGCTCAATTGTAATACGCATGGATGCTACCGCTTTCGACCGTGACTTGCCGGGCGGCCCGAGGCGCCCGAGCGACATGTTTTCGGACGAGGCCCGAAAGATTGGACAGGCAACTTGGCAGACTTCTCCATCCGAATGCAAGAGGCATAGGCGATTTGCCAGGCGGCAATTCGACATTTCGTCGACAATGCTCCACAGGAATTGCACCGCTCTTGCCGTCCGCCTGCGCCTCGCCCATAAAGGCGGTTTATCCGAAGTGAATTCAGGACCGGCATGACCGAAGAGCAATCAAGCGGCGGGGCGCGCAGTTTCCGCCTGCATAACAACCAGATTCCGGCCCGCCCCCTCGGACCGGCGCTCTATCTTGTCGCCACACCCATCGGCAATCTCGGCGATATCACGCTGAGGGCGCTGGAGACGCTGGCCGGCGCTGACGTGCTGGCCTGCGAGGATACGCGCGTCACCCGCGTCCTGCTCGATCGCTATGGCATCCAGAACAAACCTTATGCCTACCACGAGCATAATGCCGATGAGGCCGGACCCCGGCTGCTGCAGGCGCTGGAAGCCGGCCGATCGGTGGCGCTGGTCTCCGATGCCGGAACGCCGCTCGTCTCCGATCCCGGCTACCGGCTTGCGGTTCAGGCGATCGAGGCGGGATACAAGGTCGTTCCCATTCCCGGCGCCTCGGCGCCGCTTGCGGCCCTCGTCGGCTCCGGCCTGCCGAACGATGCCTTCTTTTTTGCCGGCTTCCTGCCCGCCAAGGACAAGGGCCGACGCGATCGCCTGGCAGAACTTGCGAGCGTCCCCGCGACGCTCATCTTCTTTGAATCACCGCATCGCATTGCCGCCACGCTTGCCGCTGCCGCCGATGTGCTCGGCGGTGAGCGGGCCGGTGCCGTCTGCCGAGAGCTGACCAAGACCTTCGAGGAATTTCGCCGCGGCACGCTTGCCGAACTCGCGGCATTCTATGAGGCCGTTGACAATGTAAAAGGCGAGATCGTCTGGCTCGTGGGCCCGCCGGCGGAAAGCGTTGCCACCGAAGCCGATGTCGATGCCATTCTGGCCGATCTTGCCGGCACGCTGCCGACGGCCAAGGCGGCAGCCGAGGCTGCGCGCTTGACCGGCTTGCCGCGCAAGGATCTTTATCAGCGCCTTCTCGACATGAAAGAGCGCCATGGCCGATAGGGGGCCTGACGCAGGCGAAAGGCTGAAGCGGCAAAAGGCCTGGCGACGCGGCCATGCCGCCGAATATTTCGCGGCGGCCTTCCTGATGCTCAAGGGCTACCGCATCCTGGCCATCCGCCATCGCACCAAGCTCGGCGAAATCGATATCGTCGCGCGCAAGGGCGATCTCGCCGTCTTCGTCGAGGTCAAATCGCGGCGCGGTGCGCGGGAGGCGATCGACGCTGTTTCCTTCTCCTCGCAGAACCGCATCCGCGCCGCCAGCGATCTTTGGCTGGCCCGGCAACCGGATTTCGCCCGCCTGTCGCAACGCTACGACATCGTCGCCATGCTGCCCGGCCGCTGGCCGCGGCATTTTCCGGATGCTTTTTGAGCACGACGTTACAGGACCGTCATAAAATCAGCCTATTGCCGGGCGACCAACCCAAGCGATTTTCCGCCGGCGCTCATCTCGTTTCGACAGGCCCCATCATGATCCGCAACACCGTCTCCCCTTTCACCGTTCCCTCGCAGGAGGAGCGCAAGAGCTTCGTCTTGCTCGAAAAGACCCCGGCCGTTCACGCCGCGAAGCTCTCATCGCTCGCCTGCCTGAATACGGTGCGCATCGGCGGGGCTGATGCGCAAATCGAGGCCTTGTCCTTCCCGTTTACAGTCGCTGCGTGGAATCTCGAGCGCTGCCTGTTTCCTGAGGAAAGTGCTGCCAAGCTGCGGGCGACGGGGGCGCCGCTGATCCTGCTGTCGGAAATGGATCAGGGCATGGCCCGCACCGAGCAACGCGACCCGACCGCTGTTATCGCCGATGAGCTCGGTATGAACCATGCCTATGGCGTCGAGTTCCTGGAGCTCAGCCTCGGCTCGGAAATCGAGCGCTCCTACTGCCGCGACGATTTCAACGAAAAGGGCTTTCACGGCAATGCGCTGATGGCCGCCGTCGCCCTGAAGGATGCTTTCATGATCCGCCTGCCGGGCGAGGCCGTCTGGTTCAACGATAGCAACGAACAGCCGCGCATCGGCGATCGCTGTGCTCTTGGCGCCATCGTCGCAACGGAGGCCGGTCCCATCGTCGCTGTTTCCGTTCACCTCGAAAGCGTGGCGACCGCTGCCTATCGCGAGCGGCAGATGGCGGCGCTGATCGATGTTGTCGAAGCCTTCGCACCAGGCCTGCCCATCCTGATCGGCGGCGATCTCAATACCGGCAACCACACCGGCGGCGATTACTCGACCGATACGCTGTTTGCCATGGCCGAGGGTTGCGGCTTCGAATGCCACGGCGGGCCGCTGGATCAGACGAGCACACGCCCGAGCCTGATCACGCGCTTTCCCGATCGCACCATGAAGCTCGACTGGTTCATCACCCGCGGTTTGAAGATCGGCGAAAGCCACCTTGTTTCCTCCCTCAATGAAGAGGGCAAACCGCTATCCGACCATGACATGATCGTCTGCACGATCGAAGGCTTTTCGGCCTGATCGCTGCAATCGTTAAAATGCGCTGGGTTTCATGAACCGCGCCGTTACCGCTTCCATGCGATGAGATCGCAGACGCGCATGGAATTTTGGGGGATTGCATGGTCTTGAAACTGATGTTGACGAGCATGGCGGCCTTTGCCGCGCGTGCCGTCCCGGCGGTCGTCGCGCTGCCGCAATCGAAAAGCTTCGTCGCCGGCGCCAGCGCCGAGATGGAAATGAAGCCGTCGCCGATCGAGCCCTCCTGGATCCTGGCGGGCAATCCGGTTGCCCGCATCGCCGAGCATTCGCGTGGGCAGGACGATGCCGCCATGACGGCGCTGTGGGATTGCACCGCCGGCGAATTTCGCTGGTATTTCGGCTGGGACGAAACGGTGATGATCCTCGAAGGCGAAGTGCATATCACCACCGAAGACGGCGTCGAGCGTACGCTCAGCGCCGGCGACGTCGCCTATTTCGCCGGTGGCACCTGGGCGACATGGCGCATCGACCGCTATTTGCGCAAGGTCGCCTTTTTACGCAGGCCGTTCCCGAAGCCTTTGAGCATGGCGTATCGGCTGCGCAACTTCGTCCGCCAGGGCGGCGCGCAGGGCCTCGCCGCCTGAACCGATCAGCCTTGACGGAAGCTATTGAATAGCCGTTGCGTTTGAATGCGGGCCGACCTACATCTGTCCGCAAATTCGAGCGAGGGCTGACTATGGCTGGTATCAAGAATGTTGCGGTCCAGATGGACCATGTGAAGAGCATCAACATTGCGGGTGACTCGACCTTCGCCATGAGCCTCGAGGCACAGAACCGCGGCTACAAGCTCTTCCACTATACGCCCGAGCGGCTGAGCATGCGCGACGGCAAGATCTATGCCTCCGTCGAGCCGATGATCCTGCGTGACGTTAAGGACGATCACTTCGAGCTCGGCGAACCCGAGCGCGTCGATCTCTCGACCATGGACGTTGTTCTGCTGCGCCAGGACCCGCCATTCGACATGGCCTATATCACCTCGACGCATCTCTTGGAGCGCATCCATCCGAAGACGCTCGTCGTCAATGATCCGGCCTGGGTGCGCAATTCGCCGGAAAAGATCTTCGTCACCGAATTTGCCGATCTCATGCCGAAGACGCTGATCACCCGCGATCCCGCCGAAATCCGCCGCTTCCGCGATGAGATGGGCGATATCATCCTGAAGCCGCTTTACGGCAACGGCGGCGCCGGCGTCTTCCACTCGACGCGTGATGACCGCAATCTCTCGTCCCTGCTTGAGATGTTCGGCCAGCTCTTCCGCGAGCCCTTCATCGCCCAGCAATACCTGCCTGACGTGCGCAAGGGCGACAAGCGCATCATCCTCGTCGATGGCGAAGCCGTCGGCGCCATAAACCGCGTGCCGGCCGAGCACGACGCCCGCTCCAATATGCATGTCGGCGGTCGCGCCGAAGCCACCGAGCTGACGGCGCGCGAACAGGAAATCTGTAAGCGCATCGGCCCGGCCCTGAAAGAGCGCGGCTTCCTGCTCGTCGGCATCGACGTCATCGGCGACTATATGACCGAGATCAACGTCACGTCGCCGACCGGCATCCGCGAAGTCAAGCGCTTCGGCGGCGCCGATATCGCCAGCCTGCTCTGGGATGCGATCGAAGCCAAGCGGGCCTGATCGGCAGTTCCCCGCCATGCTTTCCAGCTGATCAATAGCCTTCACCAGGCATATCGATGATTTCGACATGCCTGGGTGAAGCTTTGTTCGTTTATTGTTCTTGTTTCATTCTTTGTCTTATGCCAGATTGCAACCCGAAGTTTGCTGATCGGGGCACGTAACGGCAAACGGGTTCGGTGACGGGGGATAGGGCATGGTGGCGCGCGTCAGTACGGTTGCGTTTCAGGGTATCGAAGGCGTACCGGTAGAAGTGCAGGTGATGATCGCGCCGGGAAAGGTGCTGATGCATATTGTCGGCCTGCCCGACAAGGCAGTCGCCGAAAGCCGGGAGCGGGTCCAGGCGGCGCTGCACGCCTCCGGCCTTGCCTTGCCGCCGAAGAAAGTCACCGTCAATCTCGCGCCGGCGGACCTGCCCAAGGAGGGCAGCCACTTCGATCTTGCGATCGCACTCGGTCTGATGGCGGCGCTTGGCGCGATCCCGGCTGATGCCCTGTCGTCCTATACCGTCATCGGCGAACTCAATCTCGACGGCACGATCGCACCGGTTGCCGGCGCGCTTCCCGCGGCGATCGCCGCCAATGCCATGGGCAAGGGGCTGATCTGCCCGGCCGAAAGCGGGCCGGAAGCAGCCTGGGCCGGCAAGGAGATCGACATCCTGGCGCCACGCAGCCTGATCGCGCTCGCCAATCATTTCCGTGGCACCCAGGTCCTGTCACGGCCGGAACCGTCCGTTCGCTCCAATGCTGCCAATCTGCCCGATCTTGCCGATATCAAGGGGCAGGAAAGTGCCAAACGCGCCTTGGAAGTGGCGGCGGCCGGCGGGCATAACCTGCTTTTCGTCGGACCTCCCGGTTCCGGTAAGTCTATGCTCGCCTCTCGCCTGCCGTCAATCCTGCCTCCATTGTCGACAACCGAATTGCTTGAGGTGTCGATGATCCATTCGATCGCCGGTCAGCTTTCCGGCGGCAAGCTCTCCGATCGGCGGCCCTATCGAGCGCCGCATCACTCAGCCACCATGGCGGCGCTTGTCGGCGGCGGCCTGCGCGCCAGGCCGGGGGAAGCATCGCTCGCCCATCACGGCATTCTGTTCCTCGACGAGCTGCCGGAATTTTCGCCACAGGCACTCGATGCGCTGCGTCAGCCGCTGGAAACCGGAGAGTGCGTTATTGCCAGGGCAAACCACCGTGTCTCCTATCCGGCCGGCATCCAGCTCGTGGCGGCGATGAATCCCTGCCGCTGCGGCATGGCCGGCGAACCGGGCCACACCTGCGCCCGTGGACCACGCTGTGCCAGCGATTATCAGGGCCGCATTTCCGGCCCCTTGCTCGATCGTATCGATATCCGCATCGACGTGCCGGCGGTATCGGCCGCCGATCTCATCCGGCCGACAGCGGCCGAAAAGAGTGCCGATGTCGCGCTCCGCGTCGCCCGTGCCCGTGAACGGCAGCGGGAACGTTTCGAAAGGGCTGGCGTGAAGAACGTTTCGACCAACGCCCGCTGTTCGACCGCGATGATCGAAACCATCGCCGAGCCGGACGCTGCCGGTCTGCAGTTGCTGCGCGATGCGGCAGAGAAAATGAAGTTCTCGGCCCGTGGCTATCATCGCATCCTCAAGGTGGCACGCACCCTTGCCGATCTCGACGACAAGGCCGACCGTCGGGCGCATCCATCTCGCCGAAGCCATCTCCTATCGCATTGCCGGCGAGCGGTTGGTTGCGCATGCCTGAATGAAAAAGGGGCGCCGAAGCACCCCTTCCAATTCAATCCGATGGCGGGCTCTCAGCCGCCAAGGCCCTCGAACAGCGCCGTCGAGAGATAGCGCTCGGCGAAGGAGGGGATGATGACGACGATGTTTTTGCCCTCGTTTTCAGGACGCTGGCCGACCTTGATGGCTGCTGCCAGCGCCGCGCCGGAGGAGATACCGACAGGCACGCCTTCGAGCTTGGCCACGAGACGGGCATGCTGGAAGGCCTCATCATTGCTGACGGTGACCACCTCGTCATAGACATGGGTGTCGAGGATCTTCGGCGCAAAGCCGGCGCCGATGCCTTGGATCTTGTGCGGGCCGGGATTGCCGCCGGAAAGAACTGGCGAATCCGTCGGCTCGACCGCAATGACCTTGATATCGGCCTTGCGGGCCTTCAGCACCTGGCCGACGCCGGTGATCGTGCCGCCGGTGCCGATGCCGGAAACGAAAATATCCACTTTGCCTTCGGTATCGTTCCAGATTTCCTCGGCCGTCGTCTTGCGATGGATTTCCGGGTTGGCCGGATTTTCGAACTGCTGCGGAATGACCGCATCCGGTAGGGTCGAAGCCAGTTCTTCCGCCTTGGCGATGGCGCCCTTCATGCCCTTCGGTCCCTCGGTCAACACCAGTTCGGCGCCGAGCAGCGCCAGCATCTTGCGGCGTTCGATCGACATGGTCTCCGGCATGGTGAGGATCAGCCGGTAACCCTTGGCGGCGGCGGCGAAGGCGAGCGCGATGCCGGTATTGCCCGAGGTCGGCTCGATCAGCACGGTCCTGCCGGGGGCGATCTTGCCCTGCGATTCCAGACTCTCGATCATGGCGACGCCGATGCGGTCTTTCACGGAGGCGATCGGATTGAAGAATTCAAGCTTTGCCAGGAGGTTGGCCTTGACGCCCTTCTCCTTCGCCAGCTTGTCGAGACGGACGATCGGCGTGTCGCCGATGGTCTCGGTGATCGAGGTATAGACGCGGCCGCGACCGGGTTTGCGGGTGTCGGACATGGGTAGCTCTCCCTACATTTGAATTATGCAGTGACAATAGGATCAAACGCCTGCGGAAACCAGAGTGCGCGCCCTTTGTCGCCGCGTCGACCGTGAGAAAAGAATCTCTCACGGCCCTTCTTTGGGGATGTTTATTTCAGGCTGCTCGCGCCGCGATGAAGGCAGCCGTTGCGGCGAGGATACTGGCCGCAGCCCTGTTCAGGAACTGCAGCGCTCTCGGCTTCTTGAGGAAAGTCCGGGCTCGCGAGGCGAGCAGCATATAGGGAACGAGTACGATCAGAAGAACGATAAAGGTTGCCGCCATCAGGATCGCATATTCCCGCAGGCCGATGCTGCCGATGTCGATCAGAGTCGGCACCAGCGCGACATAGAAAAGCATGGTCTTGGGGTTGCCGAGCGTCACCAGCAGGCCCGAGAGAAAGGACATCCCGGCACCGTTCGATTTTTTGGCGGCGATATCGGTGGCGAGCAGGCCCGCCGTCCAAAGCTTCCAGGCGATATAGCCGAGATAAAGCGCGCCCGCGATCTTGATGACGATGAACACCTCGGTGAACGCCTGCGCCACGAAAGCAAGACCGAGAACGACCGCCGTCAGGTAGATGGTGTCGCCGAGCACAAGGCCGAGGCCCATGAAGAAGGTCTCGCGGAAACCGGAGCCGAGGGCGCGCGCCACGATCGCCGTGATGCCGGGGCCTGGAATGGCCGCCGCAACGAAGAGCGCGCCGCAATAGGCGAGCAGGGACGCAAGCGTCATGGCCATTTCCTCCTCAGATGGTGCCTGCTCTACCGCACCACCTTTGCGGTTTCAAGCGATTGCGCTGGCGCTGCGAACATATTACCAAGGCGTTGACGGCGCGTCGAAACCGCTTTGCCCAAGGATATCATGTCTTCCGCATTGCTCCTGATCGATCTTCAGAACTCCATCCTGACCGGCCTTGGCACGCCGGAGCGTCAGCCTGATATCGATGCGGCGCTGGAGGCGGTCGTCGCCAAGCTCGCGGCACTGAAGCACAAGGCGCGTGCCGCCGGCATCCCCGCCTTCATCGTCCAGCATGACGGCAGCCCGGGGCATCGCCTGGTCAAGCGCAGCGAAGGCTGGCAGCTGCGCCGGGAAATCGCGCCCGAAGCCGGCGATGTCGTCGTGCACAAGACAAGTTGCGATTCCTTCTTCGAGACGGATCTGGAAGCGCGCTTGCAGGCGCGCGGCGTCACTCATCTCATCGTCGGCGGCTGCATGACGCAGTTCTGCGTCGATACGACCGTGCGGCGTGCCGTTTCGCTCGGTTTCGACGTCACGCTGGTCTCCGACGGCCACACCACGGCCGATATGGGCAAGCTCACCTTCGAAGACATTGTCACCCACCACAATATGCTGCTTGACGGCTTCGATGCCGGGCCGCATGAAATCAAGCTCGCTGTTTCCAGCGAAATTCTTTTCTGAAGATCTTCCCGCCGCCGGAGGCTTTATGCCGCATCTGACCAGTATGATCACCTTTGCCCTGATCGCTCTCGGTATGGTGCTGACACCCGGACCGAACATGATCTATCTGGTGTCGCGCTCGATCTCGCAAGGGCCGGTAGCCGGGCTGATCTCGCTCGGCGGTGTGGCATGCGGCTTCCTCTTCTACATGCTGTCGGCAGCACTCGGCATCACCGCCTTCGTCTTCGCCGTTCCCTTCGCCTATGATGCTCTGCGGCTGGTGGGCGCTGCCTATCTTGCCTGGCTCGCCTGGAATGCGCTGAAGCCTGGCGGCCGTTCCGCATTTCAGGTGCGCGAACTGCCGAAGGACAGCACACGCCGGCTCTTCTCCATGGGGCTGGTGACCAGCCTGCTGAACCCGAAGGTCGCGATCCTTTATTTGTCGCTGTTGCCGCAATTCATCGATCCCGCCGCCGGCAGCGTCTTCACTCAATCGCTTGTTCTCGGTTTTGCGCAGATCGTCATTAGCGTGACATTCAATGCCATCTTCGCGCTCAGCGCAGGCTGGATCGCGATGTTCCTCACCCACCGCCCGTCCTTCGCCCTGGTGCAGCGCTGGCTGATGGGCACGGTGCTGGCCGGGCTCGCCGTACGAATGGCTTTCGAAGCGCAGCGCTGATGCGAGGCGTGTCGCAAGCCGTCACCGCGGGTCTTCTGGCGCTCGCCTCGCTCGCAAGCTTCGCGCCGCCCGTTTCGGCAGCGGAGGCGGGAACGCGGACGATCGTCTTCATGCGTCATGGTGAAAAGCCGGAAGCGGGTCTTGGCCAATTGAGCTGCCAGGGGCTTAACCGGGCACTGGCGCTACCACCGGTGCTGACAAAGCTCTTCGGCAAGCCCGCGGCGATCTTTGCGCCCGATGCGTCGAAACGGAAAGAGGATTCCGGCGCGTCCTACGATTATATCCGCCCACTCGCGACCATCGAGCCGACCGCTATCGCCCTCGGCATGCCGGTCGATACCAGCTTCGGCTATGAGGATATCGACGACCTGAAAGCCGAGCTGAAGAAGCCTGATTATGCCGGCAAGCTGATCTTCGTCGCCTGGGAGCACAAGCAGATAGTCAATCTCGCCCGCCAGCTGATGAGTGAGAACGGCGGCGATGCCGGTGCGGTGCCGAAATGGCACGGCAAGGATTTCGACAGCCTCTATGTGCTGCGCATCGGCGGGAGCAAAGCCGGATCGGCGGTTACGTTCGAAAAAATGGCGGAAGGCCTCGACGGCCAGCCGCAGGCTTGCCCGCAGCCGGCCAAATAATCTTAGAACACGGGCCGCATGAAGCTGCGCTCATAGCTGACGATGCAGCGCGTTTCCTCGCCATAGGCGAAGGCGGCCTGGCATTCCGCATCCTCGGCCATCTTGAGCCGATATTCCTCATAGGCGGCAAGGCTCGGAAAGCTGAACAGCGCCAGCGCAATGTTGTTCGTGCCTTCGTGCGGCATGAAATAGCCGTGATGGGTGCCGCCCAGCCGGTTGACCAACGGAATCCAGAGCTTGGCGTAGTGTTCGAACTGGGCGAGCTTGTAAGGGTCGATCGTATAGCGCAGATAGCAGGTGATCATTCGGCGGTCCCCTTTGAAAGACGATCGTTTCTATGACGGGGCAGGGAGATCGTCCAGCCTAGATTCATGCCGGCAGCGGCTCCCAGGATGATGATCGCGCCGGCGATCTGTGCCGCGCCGAGCACGTGGCCGAAGGCAAAGCGATCGACCACGATGGCGGCGATCGGATAGATGAAGGACAATGCGCCGGTCAGATGTGTCGGCAGCTTCTGGATGGCGCCATAGAGCAGCACATACATCAGGCCGGTATGAACGACGCCCATGGTGACGAGGATCGACCATCCGCCGGCATCCCGCGGGGCCGCGGAGAAATCGGTAAAGGGCGCCAGCATCAGGATACCTGTCGAAACCTGGATGAGCGCGATCAGATGCGGCGGCGTACCCTTCAGCCATTTCGCCGCAATCGCCGCCAGCGCATAGAAGAAGGCCGCGCCCAGCGAAAGCAGGATACCGATCGCATAGCTTCCGGCACCCGCCGCCTCGGCGGGCTTGCCCTCGACGATGACAGCCATGCCGGCAAAGGCGAGGAGCAGCCAGAAGAGCTTGGTGAAGGTGATCCGCTCGCCGAGGAACAGCGCGCCGAGCCCCAGCAGCATGAAGGGCTGCGTATTGTAGACGGTCGTGGCGATGGAAATGGAGGCGTGCGAGTAGGCAGCGAACAGCAGCAGCCAGTTGAGAACGATGGCGATGCCGCCGCCGACCGCGATGGAGAACCTCTTGAGATTGAGGATGCCAGGGCGGATCAGGCCCATGGCCGCGCAGATGACGAGCAATGTCAGCGCGCCGAACAAGCAGCGCCAGAAGACAACGCCGGTCACGGCCTGCCCCGACATCAGCACGAACCATCCGATCGTTCCTGAAATCAGCATCGCCGCCGTCATTTCCATCGTGCCGCGTCTTGTCTCGTTCATTTGTCTTCGCTCCCGCCTATCGAAGCCAATCATATTGCGGCACGAGCGTGGATAATATAGATTTAATGAGGGGAGAAGATTTAGTTACCTAATTAAATGAGGCTGAACAATGGGTGTTCCTAACGCTTCCTTGGATCTTGATGCGATCGACCAACGGATGCTGGAGGCGCTGGCGCGCAACGCCAGGATATCGCTGAAGGAGCTTGCGGAAGCTGCCGGTCTTTCGTCGCCGAGTGCGGCCGAGCGGCTTCGCCGGCTTGAGGAGCGCGGCATCATATCAGGTTTTACGGTCGATATCGCGCCCGAGGCGATCGGCTATCCCTTGCAGGCAATCGTCCGCGTCAGGCCTCTGCCCGGTCAGCTCCATGTCGTCGAGCGGATCATTCAGGAGACGCCGGAATTCATCGAATGCGACAAGGTCACCGGTGACGATTGCTTTATCGGGCGGCTGGTGGTGCGCTCGATGGGCGAACTCGATGGGATATTGGACAAGATCACCGAACGTGCCGAGACGAACACGTCGATGATCAAGGCGACGCCGGTCAAGCGACGGTTGCCGCCGCTTTCCCGCTAGGGCAATTCCAGGAAAAGTGCGCAGCGGTTTTCCGTCCGGAATTGCGGGATGCAATAAGCTAGAGCCGCTTGACGGCTCTAGAATTCCGCCATCGGCGAAAGCATGAGCGGCCCTATGATCTCGTCGGCCGCTTTGCCGCGTGCCATCAGCACCGTGTAACCCTCATAGGGTTCCGGCGACACCTCGCAATCCAGCCGATCAGGCGAAAAGCAGATCTCGATGCGCTCGGGTTCGACATCAAGCGCCGACAGGATCGTCGCCAGAGATGGAACGGCCGTTCCCGCAATATCGAGAAGCCAGAAAGTCGCACCGTCAAACGTCCAGGCAATGACCGCGTCATCCCCGAGTGCCGTCAAGCGGATCGCGGAATTGAAGCAGGCATTCAGCAGAAACATCTCCATCTGCCTGACAACGGCAAAGCGGGCGGAGACCGGCTGCCGGCTCTGCAGGAGTGTCTTGATGAGACGCAGATCATCAGGCGCTTCCAGGGAGAGCTGCCGGGCAGTCAACTCGGACTTCTGCAGCTTTGGCGTTCGGGCACCGAAGATATGCTGTGGCAGGCTGCGAAAGCCGTATCGCTCATAGAGTGCAGGCTTGTCGGTAAGCAGGAGATCGAGTTCGCAGCCCTCGGCGGCGGTTCGATCAAAGGCGCGTTGCATGAGATCGCGGTAGAGGCCGCGCTCGCGCCATTCCGGCCGGACCGCGCCGGATTGATAGCCCGCCGCCTTGATGGCACGGCCATTGATGATCATCGGCATGGAAAAGGCGCTGAAATTGGCGACGCAGCGCCCCTCGCCATCGAAATAGCCTGATGGCATGCTTGTCGGGTCCGGGCCACCGAACGAAGCCTGCAGGTCGACATCGATCGAGAACGTATCCTGCAGCAAATCAACGAGCGCACCCCAGGCGGAGGGATCGCCAAAATAATCCTGACGCAGAGTCAGACCATACCGCGTTGCAAGCTCCGTCATCACACGCCGGTCGAGCCGAAGCCGCCGGCGCCGCGCTTGGTTTCGCTCGCTTCGGTCGTCTCTACGATGCGGGCCTGGGTAACCGGCGCGATGATCATCTGCGCGATGCGCATGCCGCGGGTGATCTCGAAGGGCTCTTCGCCGAGATTGATCAGCAGCACCTTCACTTCACCGCGATAGTCGCTGTCAATCGTGCCGGGGGAATTCAGGCATGTGATGCCGTTCTTGAAGGCGAGGCCGGAGCGCGGGCGGATCTGTGCCTCGAAACCGTCCGGAACTTCGAAGATGAAGCCGGTGGGAACGAGCGCGCGCTTGCCGGGAAGGATCGTTAGCGTGGCCTCGTCGTCAACGGCGGCGCGCAGGTCCATGCCGGCTGCACCTCGGGTCTCGTAGGCAGGCAGCTCCAGGCCCTCGCCATGCGGCAGGCGGATGAGGTTCAGGGTCGGGCTGATATCGGTGTGAATGGTCATGCGGCATTAGTTTGCGCGCGAACGCCCGAGGTCAATTGCATTTAGGGCTTTGAGTCGCTAGATACGGCGCCAATTCACAGGATTCACACGCATGGCCGAAAGTCTCGCCGAGGCGGTCTCCCGCCGCCGCACATTCGCTATTATCGCTCACCCGGACGCGGGCAAGACGACGCTCACCGAAAAGCTGCTGCTTTTCGGCGGCGCCATTCAGCTTGCCGGCGAGGTCAAGGCGAAGAAGGACCGCATGCAGACGCGGTCCGACTGGATGAAGATCGAGCGCGAGCGCGGCATCTCGGTTGTCACATCGGTGATGACCTTCGAATATGAAGGCAACGTCTTCAATATTCTCGATACGCCCGGCCACGAAGACTTCGCCGACGATACCTATCGCACGCTGACGGCCGTCGACGCCGCGGTCATGGTCATCGACGCCGCCAAGGGCATCGAGCCGCGAACGCTGAAACTGTTTGAAGTTTGCCGCATGCGCGACATCCCGATCATCACCTTCATCAACAAGATGGACCGCGAAAGCCGCGACCCCTTCGAGATTCTCGATGAGGTGGAAGAGAAGCTGGCGCTTGATACAGCGCCGATCACATGGCCGATCGGTCGCTCCAAGACCTTCTGCGGCTCCTATCATCTGGCATCCAATACCGTTCGTGGTTCCGATACCGAGGTCACCGCAACCCCCGTCAATGGCCCGCGGACCGTCGCCGACAGACTGCCGGAAAACGAGCGCAAGGCCTTTATCGACGAAACGGAACTTGCAATCGAGGCGTGCCGGCCGTTCGACCGGGAATCGTTCCTTGAGGGACATATGACGCCGGTCTTCTTCGGCTCGGCGCTGCGCAACTTCGGGGTGCGCGATCTCATCAACGCGCTTGGCGACTTCGCGCCGCCGCCACGCGACCAGGTCGCCGATATCAGGACGGTTCACGCCACCGACGACAAGATGACGGCCTTCGTCTTCAAGATCCAGGCCAACATGGACCCGAACCATCGCGACCGTATCGCTTTCGCGCGCATCTGCTCCGGCAAGCTGGAGCGCGGCATGAAGGCCCGGCTGTCGCGCACCGGCAAGCAGCTCGGTCTCACCGCGCCGCAGTTCTTCTTCGCCTCGCAGCGCCAGCTCGCCGATACCGCCTACGCCGGCGATGTCGTCGGCATCCCGAACCACGGGACGCTGCGCATCGGCGATACGCTGACGGAAGGCGAATCCCTCGTCTTCCAGGGCGTGCCGAACTTCTCGCCGGAAATCCTCCGCCGCGTGCGCCTCGAGGATGCCATGAAGGCGAAGAAGCTCAAGGAAGCCTTGCAGCAGATGGCCGAAGAGGGCGTCGTGCAGCTCTTCTCGCCCGAGGACGGCTCGCCCGCCATCGTCGGTGTGGTCGGCGCGCTGCAGCTCGACGTGCTGAAGGAGCGGCTGATGGCCGAATATGGCCTGCCGGTCTCCTTCGAAATGTCGCGCTTCTCCGTCTGCCGCTGGATCTCGGCCGATCAATCCGTCGATCTCGAAAAATTCGTCACCCAGCGGCGCGGCGATATCGCCCGCGACCTCGACGGCGATCCGGTCTTCCTCGCCCAGGACGGCTTCTCTCTGCGCTATGAAGCGGAACGTTATCCGGCTATCAAGATGGTCGCCATCAAGGAATATCACGCTGTCAAGGCGGCGTGATATCAAGGATGTTGCAGCCACAGGCAACCGGCCTGTGGTTCATAATGCTATTGTTCCGCTGCTGCATTCATCAGTTCCGCGTAACGAGCCTCAGTGACTTCATCCAGCGGAAACATGCATTCGACCCTCAGCTCCTGCGTCGTGATCATCTGCGCGGTGCCGACCGTCGTGATCAGCGAGAAAAATCTCAGGATATGCCCGTCCTTCATGAAGGACAGGGGGATGAGCGGCGCATTTTCGATCGTCGGTGACGTCTGCCATTCGGCATTCACATTGGGGTAGGCGAGCAGGCTATCGATGAGCTCCTTCGTCCGAGCATCGATGACGCGGCCGACGGATTCGCGGAAGACGCGTCTCAAAAGGCTTTCGGCCGTCTTGTCCCAGTCCGGAATGAAGGGCCGCATGCCCGCGGGGTCGAACATGAGATGCAGGAGATTGCGCGGCGCCGGGCGTGCGGCCATATCGACGAACCGGCCGAAGAAGCGAAGGGTCGCGTCATTGGTCATCAGGACATTCCAGTAGCGGTCCATCACAACAGCCGGAAACGGCTCATGCTGACGCAGCATGCGCTTGAGGGCGTTGATAACCCCTGCATTTCCCGATCGTCAAAGCTTCCTTCCGAATAGATCGGCGCATAACCGGCAGCGAGCAGCAGTGTGTTGCGCTCGCGGAACGGCACGTCCAATGCGTCGGCGAGACGTAATACATTCTGGCGGCCGGGCGTGCTCCTGCCGCTTTCGATAAAGCTGATCTGACGCTGCGAAATGCCGGTGTCGAGGGAAAGCTCGAGCTGGCTTTTGCCGCGCGTATCGCGCCATGCGCGCAGCTGCGGGCCGAGTTCGTTTGGCATTCTTGGATTCAAACCGGAAGAATTCATCCTGCAAAGGCCTCTGCGCGTCGTTCGTTTATTGTGGCGGGGCGTTGTTCAGCCGCCCCGCCAGCTCAATTCTTATGAGAAGGCAACAGGGCCGACCGATCCATACCAGTGCCGCACTTTGGTCGGATCGGCCTCGTCCATATAGAAGAAGTGCGTCATGACCGGTTTGACCACCGTTTGCGTTCGGTCGTCGGGTGTCATGGTCACGGTCCCCCGGAACACCTTCAGCGATCCGGCGTCCCAATATTCGATGACATCATGCAATGCCGTGAAGCCGGTGTCGATGAAGGCGCGCAAGTTCTGGCGAATGGTGTCGCGCCCGTTCCAGTCGGCAATACCGAGATTGCAGGTGGCGTCTTCCGCGAGGCAATCGAAGCCGTCGCCGAAGGTCTTGTCGTCAATCTCCCGCCAGAAGGCGAGTAGCCATTGCGGGGCGTCTTTTTTGGTGAATGACATCGTCGTCATGGATTTCTCCTGAGCCTGCCGTTGGAATGACGCCGTGGCCGTCGACGTCATGCCGGGTGAAGGCTCTCTTTGGTTGAAGGGCTGAATAAGCTCCTCCTGCAAGAAGATGGTCTTTAAATACGCCGAGACGAATGCCGTTCTCAATTACATCAGATGTAATGAAGACCCGTCGATTACGCCTCAAGCCGACGTGATCGGTTCGAATGCGTTTCGTTTTGGAATAGTGCCTTCGCGATGTTCCATCCAATATAGCGCTATGCCATAGTGCCGCCCCGAGGTCCCCTGGAGCAGAACGAGCAGCTTTTATGATGAAATTTTTTGCGGTTCTCGCGCTAGCCTTCGTCGGCTTGTTGCCGGCCGTGGCCGAAGCGCGGGTTATCACAGACGCGGCCGGCCGCACGGTGTCCGTCCCGGACAAGATCAACCGCATATTGGTAGCCGGGCCGCCCGCCACCGTACTCGTCTATGTGCTGGCGCCCGAGAAGTTGGTTGGCTGGGCGCATGCGCCCGATGATGCCGCCAAGGCTTATCTGATGCCATCGGTGCGGTCGCTGCCGTCAGTCGGACGCCTGACGGGCAAGGACGGCACCATCAGCGCGCAGGCCGTCATGGACGCCAAGCCCGACATCATTCTCGATGCCGGCACGGTCGATCCCACCTACAAGGCGCTGGCCGACAAGGTGCAGAGCGCGACGGGCATTCCCTATATCCTCATCGACGGCAGCTTCGCCCGCACCGCAGATACGCTTCGTGACGTCGGCGCCCTGATCGGCGTCGAGGACCGCGCCAACAAGCTGGCTGATTATGCGGATTCGGCGATCAAGGACCTGAACGAGAAGCTCGCGACCCTGCCGAACGATCCGCGCCCGCGCGTCTATTACGGCCGTGGTGCCGATGGCCTGGAAACCGGGCTCTCCGGCTCGATCAATCTTGAGATCCTTGATGCAGTCGGCACGATGAACGTCGCCGCCGCCGCCGGCAAGGGTGGTCTCGCCAAGGTGACCGTACAACAGGTCGTCGGCTGGAATCCGGATATCATCATCGCCGAGACCCCTGCTTTCGCCGCCTCGGTGAGGAGCGATCCGCAATGGGCTGGGATCAAGGCCGTCAAGGACGGCAAGATCTTCGTGCCGCCGTCCTTGCCCTTCGGCTGGTTCGATTCGCCGCCCGGCGTCAACCGGCTGTTCGGCGTGCGCTGGATGGAGAAGCTGCTCTATCCAAAACTCTTCCGCAGCAATTTTTCCGACGACGTGAAGCAATTCTACAAGCTGTTCTATCAGGTCGATCTGACCGACGATCAGCTGGCGGCACTGCTGAAGGGCATGAAATAATCGCTCTGATAAGGAAAGCGCTGATGGTCCGGGAAAACGAAATTCGTGAAAACGAAGTGGCCGTCGAGCCGCCCTCGGGGTTGGATGCCGGTCTCACCTTCATCGGCCGCATCTCCACGCCGTGGACATCGCGCATGGAAACGCCGCGCCAGGGACGGCATGACGGCCCCATTTGCCGGATCGAAATCTTCGAGCCCTGGGTGGCGGCGCTGCAGGGGGTGGAAGCCTTCGAGCGGCTGGAAGTTCTCTATTGGCTGGATCGTTCCAGAAGGGATCTCGTGCTGCAGAGC
Organism: Rhizobium sp. P40RR-XXII; assembly: GCF_012641405.1. Classification (GTDB taxonomy): domain Bacteria; phylum Pseudomonadota; class Alphaproteobacteria; order Rhizobiales; family Rhizobiaceae; genus Rhizobium. Next base: position 172,053 of record NZ_JABAII010000008.1, on the reverse strand, counting down.
CCGGCCAGCAGCGGCAAGGTGCACGGTACCTTCTCACTGCGCTCACCGGTTCGGCCCAATCCCATCGGCACATCCATCGTCAAGCTGGAAGCCGTCGAGGGCGCCGTGCTGCTGGTGCGTGGCCTCGATTGTCTTGACGGCACGCCGCTGCTCGACGTGAAACCGGATCGCACGCTGTTCAAGCCGATCGCGCCGCCGCAGCCCGGAGATTTCCAGACCGGCGACGGCGAAACGGCGCATTATTGTCAGAAAAGTTAGTCGACAGCGACCATGACATCGGATGCCTTGATGACAGCATAGGCGGCGGAGCCGACCGTCAGGCCCAGTTCGTCGACTGCCTCGTTGGTGATCGAGGAAGTGACGATCGAGCCGTTGCCGATATCGATGCGGACATGCGCTGTTGTCGCACCCTTGGTGATTTCGACGACCTTGCCCTTGAGGCGGTTTCTCGCGCTGATTTTCATGGATAGTCTCCCTTGTGACGGTGCGACCCTATTGCGTCGACCGTCGGTGGGCTACCGAATTCTGTTCGTTCCTATTCGCCCCGCGGATAGCGTTGGTTTTCCTCCAGCACGTTGAGGTCCATGTGGTTGCGCATGTACCGCTCGGACGCCTTCTGCAGCGGCTGATAGTCCCAGGGATAATAGGCGCCATTACGCAGGGCAGTGTAGACCACCCATCGCCGCGCCTGGCTTTCGCGCACGGCGGAGTCGAAGCTTGCAAGGTTCCAGCGCTCCATGGCCCGCGCCGTCAGCCTTTTCAGCGTTTCGGCATGAGCAGGGTCATTAGCCAGGTTGGTCAGCTCCTTCGGGTCCGCCTCGATGTCGAAGAGCATCGGCGGATCTTTCTCGCAAAGCGTTAGCTTGTAGCGGCCGTCACGTAAGCCCACGAGCGGCGCTTCGGAGCCTTCGGCGGCATATTCCATCGGAACGGCGCTGCGGCTTCCCGTGTCGAGAGCGAGCGGCGTCAGGTCTTCGCCATCGGTCCATCGACGCAGCGATGCGATGTCTATCCCGGCAAGAGCTGCCAGCGTTGGGGTCACGTCGAGCGTCGAAACCGGCTGATCGATCCGCTTCGGCTGCCAGCCGGGGGCTGATATCATCAGCGGCACGCGGGCAGAGCCCTCGAAGAAGTTCATCTTGAACCAGAGGCCGCGCTCGCCGAGCATGTCGCCATGGTCCGAGACGAAGAGGATGATGGTGTTATCGGCCATGCGGCCGCGCTCGAGCGTTTCCAGTATTTCGCCGATCTTCTCGTCGACATAGGAAATATTGGCGAAATAGCCACGCCGCGCCCGGCGAATCTGTTCCGGCGTGATGTCGAAGGCGGTGTGATCGCATGCCTTCATCAGCCGCTGCGAATGCGCGTCCTGCTGTTCGAAGGGGATTTCGCCGATTTCGGGGTCGAGCGCCGGGCAATCCTCATAAAGATCCCAGAAGCGTCGGCGCGCGACGTAAGGGTCGTGCGGATGCGTAAAGCTGACCGTCAGGCACCAGGGCCGCTCGTCTTGTCTGCGTGAGAGATCGTAGAGCTTGCGGTTCGCGTGATAGGCGACCTCGTCATCATATTCCATCTGATTGGTGATCTCGGCAGTGCCGGCCCCGGTGACCGAGCCGAGATTGTGATACCACCAGTCGATGCGCTCGCCGGGCTTGGTATAGTCAGGCGTCCAGCCGAAATCGGCGGGATAGATGTCGGTCGTCAGCCGCTCTTCGAAGCCGTGCAGCTGGTCCGGGCCGACGAAATGCATCTTGCCCGATAGCGCTGTCTGATAGCCGGCGGCGCGCAGGTGATGGGCAAAGGTCGGGATGTCGGAGCAGAATTCGGCGGCATTGTCATAGACGCGGGTGCGGCTCGGCAACTGCCCGGACATGAAGGAGGCCCGCGCCGGCGCGCAGAGCGGGCTTGCCGTATAGCTGTTGGCAAAGCGCACCGAGCGCTTCGCCAGAGCCTTCAGGACCGGCGCATGTAGGAAATCGGCCGGGCCGTCGGGAAACAATGTGCCGTTGAATTGATCGACCATGAGGATGAGGATATTCGGGCGGGACATTTGAGCGTCTTTCTCGGAAATTGGAGCATGATGCCAAAAAGTGTGAGCGGTTTTCGGATGACATCATGCTCTACTTTTTTGATTCTAGAGCGGATTCAGATTTTAGGTCGGTTCGACCTAAAATCATCCGGCTCTAGAGGCCAATGGCGGCTTTGACGGCATCGCGGCCGGGCTTGCCGTCGATAGTGGTGACATCAGTAAGCCAGGGCATCAAGACATCCGGATTCGCCTTCAGCCAGGCGGTCGCCGCGTCCTTGGCGCTCTCACCGCCGAGGATCGACCCCATCAGCGAATTCTCCATTCCGATGTCGAAGGTCATGTTATGAAAGAGCTTGGCGGCATTCGGGCATTGGGCCGCCCAGCCGGTGCGCGCCAGCGTGTAGACTTCGGCCCCGCCGTAATTCGCGCCGAAATAGGCATCGCCGCCGGCGAGATAGGCGATCTTGAACCGGTCGTTCATCGGATGCGGCGCCCAGGCGAGGAAGACGATCGCCTGCTTGTCCTTCGAGGCGCGCTCCACCTGCGACAGCATGGCCTGCTCGCTGGATTCCACCAGTTCCCAGCCTTTCAGACCGAAGTCGTTGGCATCGATCATTTTCTGGATATTGGCATTGGCGGGCGCACCCGGCTCGATGCCGTAGATCTTGCGGTCGAAATCGTCGGCATGTTTCTGCAGGTCGGCGAAGTCCTTGATGCCCTTGTCGGCGACATAGGTCGGCACGGCAAGCGTGAACTTCGCGCCCTGAAGGTTGCGGTTCAGCACCTCGACGGCCTTTGCCTTGTTGAGATCGTCGACGAATGCCTTCTGCGCGGGCATCCAGTTGCCGAGGAATACGTCGATCTCGCCTGTTTTCATCGCTTGGTAGCCGATCGGCACGGAGAGGGTCTTGATGTCGGGCTCGTAACCGAGGGCGCTCAGCAATACGCCGGTCACGCCGTTGGTCGAGGTGATGTCGGTCCAGCCTGGATCCGAAAGATGAATCGTCTTGCAGCTGTCGCCATCGGCCTGGGCGATGCCGGCAAAGGAAAGAACGGAAAGAAGAGCGCCGGCCGCCAGCCGACCCATTGCAGACATGCGCATGACGATGGTTCCCTCTTGTTATTGGATTATTTTATTGAACATCACTAGAGTTCCCGCTGTGAAGCAGGCATTTTTCGATGGATGCCAAAAGGAAATTTTATGGCTGAACGTGTCGTCGATCTTGGCTGGCTGCGGATTTTCCTGGAGGTGGGGCGCTCCGGCAGCCTGTCCGCCGCCGCCTCGGCGCTTGGCCTCACCCAGCCGGCCGTCAGTTATCAGGTTCGCCGCATCGAAGAGCAGATGGGTGTCGCCCTGTTTCGCCGCCAGCATCGCGGCGTCGTGCTTTCGCCGGAGGGGCAGCGCCTGTTCGAGATCGCCGAAAAGGCGGTCGGCGGTGTCGATAATCTGGTGCGCAGTTTCCGCGCCGAGGCGGAGCGGCCATCCGTTCGTCTGCGCACGGACTATGCCTTTTCCGCCCTGTGGCTGATACCCCGCATGCATGCGTTCCGGCTTCTCCACCCGGAGGTGGATATCCAGATCGTCGCCACGCAGCGGCTGGATCGCGGCGGGCCGGAGAGTGGCGATATCGCCGTCTTCTTCGGCACGCGCAGCGAATTCGGTCCGGCAGCCAGTTTGCTGTTGCCGGAAAAGGTCGTGCCGATCTGCACCAGGGGCTTTGCCGAACGTCACGGCCCGTTCACCGATCCCTCGCAGCTTGCGGGCACCACGCTCGTCCATCTCGATTCGGAGATGCCGTCGCCATGGTTCGATTGGGAGAGTTATCTTTCCGCCTTCGGTATCGCTCGGGATGCCTATGCCGGTCGGGGCGACCTGCGCTTCAATACCTATTCGCTCGTCGTGCAGGCTGCGCTCAGCGAACAGGGTGTTGCCATCGGCTGGATCGGTCTTGTCGATTCGCTACTTGCCGCCCGGACGCTGGTGACGGCCGGCCCCGTGCTGGAAGCGCCTGCCCGGGGTTATTGGCTGCTGCCGCCATCGACGCCGAACCCGCATGCCGAGCAACTGGCGCTATGGCTGCTCGCCGAAGCCGCCGCCGGCTAATAATCCGGTTCTATTCCGCCGTGAGATCGGCAAGAAACGTCTCACACCAATGCGATACGTCATTCTCAAGCAGATAATCCATCATGCCGCGCCAGCGTTCCTGTCGCTCCTGCAATGGCATGTTGATGCCGCGCGCCAGCGCATTGGCGGTGCCGTCGACGTCATAGGGATTGACCAGCAAGGCGCCCTTCAGCTTGCGTGCCGCCCCCGCAAAGCGCGATAGCACCAGCACACCTGGATTTTCCGGGTCCTGTGCCGCGACATATTCCTTGGCGACCAGGTTCATGCCGTCGCGCAGCGGCGTCACCAACCCGACTTTCGCAAGCCGATAAAGGCCGGCCAGTATTGGGCGGCTGATCGAGCGGTTGATATAGCGGATCGGCACCCAGTCGACCGTGCCGATCGCGCCGTTGACCCGGCCGGCCTGTTCCGCAACCGCATGCTGCATCGCCTCGTATTCCGGCACTTCGGAACGCGATTTCGGGGTGATCTGCAAGTAAGTGACGCTGCGTTGGTGGGCCGGATTGTTGGTGATGAAACGCTCGAAGGCATCGATACGCTGGGTAATGCCCTTGGAATAGTCGAGCCGGTCGACGCCGAGGATCAGGTCGCGGCCCTCGATGCTTTTGCGCACTTTCTGCACCATGCTGTGCGATGCGGCCTTGCGGGCGAATTCGGCAAAGCCTGCCGTCTCGATACCGATCGAATAGGCGCCGCCGCGAAAATCATGGCCGTGGGCATTGAAATGGCCGGGACTTTTCTCGATGCCCATGCCTTCGCGTTTCAGGCAGCCCGCGAAGTTTTCCAGATCGTGATCGGTCTGGAAGCCGAGCAGGTCATAGGAGGAAAGGCCCCGCATGATCTCCTCATGCACCGGCATGGCGAGCACGACGTCCGCCGGCGGCCAGGGAATGTGCAGGAAGAAGCCGATGCGGTTCTTCAAGCCCATCTGCCTAAGTTCCGCCGCCAATGGTATTAGATGATAATCGTGAACCCAGATGATGTCGTCGGGCTCGACAAGCGGTGCAAGCCGATGGGCGAAGAAGCGGTTGACGCGGAAATAGCCGGTCATTTCCTTGCGAGCATATTCGGCGAGATCGAGCCGGTAATGGCAGATTGGCCAGAGCACGCGATTGGCAAAGCCTTGATAATATTCCTCGACATCGGTCTGCGTCAGATCGCTGAGTGCATAGGTGATATTGCCGTCCTGCGTCATCTGCAGCGGCTCGGGCTCGATGTCGCCGCTCGATTTGCCGGACCAGCCCATCCAGATGCCGCCACGTTCGGCAAGAGCAGCTTGCAGCGCCACGGCAAGGCCACCCGCGGCTGCTGCGCCCTTGTGATCGGGTACGGAAACGCGGTTGGAAACGATGATGAGACGACTCAACGGTAACTTCCTTTCGAGAAGGCTAAAGCAATTCCAGGAAAAGTGCGCAGCGGTTTTTCGTTCGGAATTGCGGGAAACTAAGAAGCTGGAGGGCGCCGAAGTGATCGACGGATTACTTGACGAGCGTTCCCAGCACGTCCCTTAAACGCGCAGGTGAGCCAATGGATGCACGCGCCAGCGTTTTTCCGTTGGCATCGCCGATGCGCACGGATTGGCCGCCGAGACGGTTGGCAGCGGCAAACATCGTCTCGTCGGTCACGTCATCGCCGATCGCAACCGGGCGGCGTCCCTCAAAGGGGGCTTCGGCAAGAAACGCCTCGACGGCATGTCCCTTGCTGGCGTGCGCCGGGCAGATTTCGATCACCATCTTGCCGCGTTGAAGGTTCCAGTCGGGACCGGCTTCCTCCAGATGGCGTTGCATGGCTTCGCCGATTTCGGCCTCGTATGCGGGTGCATGGCGGAAGTGAACGGCGACCGCGGCCCCCTTGTCCTCGACGATGGTACCGGGCCAGGCCTGGGCCTCGTATGCAATGGTCTGCTTCATCGCTTGGAAGGCGGGCGGAATATGCGCACGCCGCAGCCGGCCCGCCGCATCGCGCCGTTCCGCGCCATGCAGGCCGGCGACGGGGAAGCGGAAAGGGGCAAAAAGGGGGTCGACGAATTCGATGGCGCGGCCCGTCACCAAGGCCAGCGCGCCGCCGAGCTGGCGGGAGAGCGCATGAAGCGTGCCAGGCAGATAGTCGGGCACGACGATCGCTTCCGGCCTTTCGGCGAGATCGAGCAAGGTTCCGTCGATATCGAGGAACAGCGCCCAGTCCTGAGGATACAATGAGAGTGCGGTAAGGGCCGGCTCGTTCAGCGGCCTCGGCTTGGCTTCACCCTGTTCGGGCTGTTCCTGAGAAGACATGCAGGGTTAGCTAAGGCGCTCTTCCCATTTGGCAAGGAAAAAAACGAACGGCTGGAAATCAAAAGGGGCCGCCTGAAGCGACCCCCCATGAGCTTTGGCCCGTAACTGGCCTGAAGCGACAAACGCTTCGGGAAGGTGGTGGTTAGAGCGAGGGCTGCCTCGCAACGTTCACAACCATTTCCATGCCGTATACAAAGACCGAAATCTCACTAGACATTGGATCACCTTCCTTTCGTTACGTTTCAGACAGGCTAAACGTAGCTTAAATTTGACCCGATGCAAGAGGCATGGTCTTGGAAAGCTTCACACTTGTTGTCGCAGTGAAATGCCCATGCCCGGCACATCCCAGCGAAAAGCCCTATGACATCGGGCTTCACGAAGAAAATGTTTCGATGCGGAATGTGATCGGACGAAGCGTCAAATATCTGTCGTCTTGCGCCGCAGGCGATGGAAAATTAAGACTTTATTACCCATTCCGCATAAACAATCGTCCAAGATTTGCCATTCTCCCGCGGGACAGGAATACAGCGGGAATCGGAGTATAAAGACGCATGTGTCGCTGGGCAGCCTATCGTGGAGACCCCCTCTATCTGGAGGAGCTGGTGTCTTCGCCCGCCCACTCCCTGATCGAACAATCCCATTGCGCCACGCGCGCCAAGACGGCAACCAACGGTGATGGTTTCGGCATCGCCTGGTATGGCGATCGGCCGGAGCCGGGCCGCTATCGGGACATCCTGCCGGCCTGGTCCGATTGTAATCTGAAGAGCCTGGCGCGGCAGATCAGCTCGCCGCTCTTTCTCGCCCATGTCCGCGCCGCAACAGGCGGTGGCACGCGGCGGGACAATTGCCATCCCTTCGTCTTCGAAAACTGGTCGTTCCAGCACAACGGCCAGATTTCCAACTTCGATCGCCTGCGCCGGCCGATGGAAGCCATGCTCGACGACCGGTTGTTTCATGCCCGCAGCGGCACAACCGATTCCGAGCTCTTGTTCCTGCTGGCGATGCAGTTCGGTTTGGCGACCAATCCGATTGCGGCGATCGCTCAGACCATCGGCTTCGTCGAAGGGCTGTCGTTGCATCGGACTGGCTCGGTGCTGGTGCGCTTCACGGCCGCCTTCTCCGACGGAAAGTCGCTCTACGCCATCCGCTATGCGACCGACCGCAAGGCGCCGACGCTCTATGCCTCGCCAGTCGGCGCGGGATACTGCCTCGTGTCGGAGCCGCTGAACGACGACATCGATGCCTGGCGCGAAATTCCAGATGGCAGCGCCGTCATGATCGATGAGACCGGCGTCCATGTCACGCCCTTCCAGCCGGAAGAGCGCGCATCCGCAGAGCGTCCGCCGATAGCCGCTATCCGTGCGTAAACTGAGCCGCTATCAGCGTCGCCAGCCGCACGGCCACTTCATCCTTGTCGAGGTCGGGCCACTGCACGACCCCGTCATGGCTGATGATCTTCACGCGATTCCGCGTGCCGCCCATGATGCCGGTTGCGGGTGAGACATCGTTGGCGACGATGAAGTCGGCGCCCTTGCGCTCCAGCTTGGCGCGGGCATTGCTCTCGACATCCTGCGTTTCGGCGGCAAAGCCGATGACGAGTTTCGGCCGCTGCGTATGGTGGCCGACCGTCTTCAATATGTCGGGATTTTCCGTGAGCGCCAGCGTCGGGATCGACTCGCCCGGATGTTTCTTGATCTTCTGGTCCGATGCGGAGGCGACGCGCCAGTCGGCGACCGCCGCCACCATGACAGCGATGTCAGCGGGAAGGGCTGTGAGCACCGCGTCGCGCATCTCGTCCGCCCGCTCGACATGGATGACGTTGAGGCCGACCGGATCGGGTATGGTGACGGGGCCGGATACGAGGGTGACATCGGCGCCGAGTGCTGCAAGCGCTGCGGCAATTGCATGGCCCTGCCGTCCCGACGAGCGGTTGGCGATATAGCGCACGGGATCGATCGGCTCATGCGTCGGACCGGAGGTGACGACCGCCTTCTTGCCGGCAAGCGGCTTGGCGCCGTCATCCAGCCGCCTCTCGGCCGCCGCGACGATATCGAGCGGTTCCGCCATTCGGCCCGCGCCGCTCTCGCCGCTCTCGGCCATTTCGCCGGTCATCGGCCCGACGAAGGCGATGCCGTCGCTGCGCAGCGTCTCGACATTGCGCTTGGTCGCCGGATGAGCCCACATCTTCGGGTTCATCGCCGGCGCGGCAAGGACGGGCTGGTCCGTGGCAAGCAATATGGTCGAGGCCAGATCGTCCGCCAGCCCGTTTGCCATCTTGGCGAGCAGATCGGCGGTAGCAGGCGCGATCAGCACCAGGTCGCAGTCGCGCGCCAGCCTGATATGGCCGATATCTTGCTCGTCCTGACGTGAAAACAGATCGGTGAAGACATGGTCGGCGGCAAGCGCGCCGACGGCAAGCGGCGTAATGAACTCCTGCGCGCCTGATGTCATCACCGGCCGCACGCTCGCGCCGCGCTCGCGCAGCCGGCGGATGAGATCGAGGCTCTTATAAGCCGCAATGCCGCCGGAGATGATGAGAAGGATGCGCTTTCCTGCGAGAACCATGCCTGAACCCGTCGCCTGTTCTTTTGCCGATAAGCCTAAGCCTTTGGCGTGTCATAGGCAATCGCGGCGTGCTTCGTTCGAGGTCGACGTGTCGGTGATTGCGACGCAAATGATCCGTCTTGTTGGTATTCCAGGCAGGCGATCACACCGGCATCACCTACTTGTCATTTGCGTGGGTCCTCCGGCTCGACAAATCTGAGCGCGTTAACGATCGAAGGAGTAACGCCTTGAAACTGATGAAAGTCGCGATGATCGCCCTGCCAATCATGGCCGCCGCCATGCCGGCTTTTGCCGAACGTGCTTATTCCCCGCAAGAGCAAAAGAACAAGGAGATCGTTCTGGATTTCTACCAGAAGGCGCTGAACGACAAGGACTTCGACGCGGCTTCCAAATACCTGGGCAAATACATCCAGCACAACCCTCTTGCCGCCGATGGCCCCGAAGGCCTGCGTGGCTTCCTCGACTACCTGAAGAAAAACTATCCGCAGTCGAAGAGCGAGATCAAGCGCGTGATGGTCGACGGCGATTACGTGATCCTGCGCGTCCACGCCATTCGCCAGCCGGGCGATCGAGGCAGCGCCATCGTCGATATCTTCCGGGTCGAGGATAACAAGATCCAGGAACATTGGGATTCGGTGCAGCCGATCCCAGAGACATCGAAGAACAGCAATACGATGTTCTGAGTGGAAGGCCGCAAGGAAAACAGATCCACGGCCCGTCCTTCTCTATTCAAATCATTTCTGCGACATGATCCCGCAACCAATTCATGTTTGCGGGATCATGTCCGTGTTCCGAAGTTGCCGATGCCGGGCGGTCAGGTACGCGTGATCGATAGGCCGCCGTCGACGAGCGAAGCCGTGCCGCTGACGAAGCTTGCGTCATCGGAGGCGAGATAGAGGACCGAGCGAGCAATCTCTTCGGGACCGGCGACGCGCTTCAGCGCATGCAGATTGGTTATGAAGGCCTGCTTTTCGGCCGTGTCGTTCATTTCGCGGTACATATCGGTATCAACAGCGCCCGGCAGTACGGCATTGACGCGCACATTCTGCGGCCCAAATTCGGCGGCCAGCGTTTGCGTCAGGCCGATCAGGCCGGATTTGCTGGCGGCATAGGCGGCAACGCCCGGGAAGCTGACGGTGTGGCCGACAAAGGTCGACGTGAAAATCACAGAACCACCGCCGTGCTTGATCATTTCGCCAATCTGGTGCTTGGCCGCCAGGAACGACGCGGTGAGGTTGATCGCCAGCGCTTCGGCAAAGCCTGCCTCTGAAACCTCGGTGCTCGGGCCGGCCTCGCCGAGCGTGCCGGCATTGTTGAAGGCAATATCGAGCTTCCCGTAGCGCTCGACCGCAAGGGCGACCAGCGCCTTGTGGTAATCTTCCGAGCGTACATCGCCGGCCAATACGGCTGCCTCACCGCCGGCGCCTTTGATCTCAGCGGCAAGGCTTTCCAGTTCTGCGATGCGGCGAGCGCCGACGATAACCTTGGCGCCTTCGGTGGCGAAGAGCTTTGCCGTGGTGCGGCCGATGCCGGAGCTGGCACCGGTGACGATTGCGACTTTTCCATTCAAGCGGTTCATTGTTCCATCTCCTGTGTGAGGACGTGTCTTTCGGTTTCTCCGATACGTGGAAGATGGCCTTTTCCGATCGTTCGGATTAGTCTGTAAAAAGAGGAATTCGAATTCGGAGTTTCCGAACGATGCTGAAGATCGATGGGATCGTGACGTTCGTAACCGTAGCCGAGGCCGGCTCGATCAGCGAGGCGGCGCGACGCCTGCGCCTGTCGAAATCCGTCGTCAGTGAACGGCTGTCGGAAATGGAGAAAACGTTGGGGGCAACCCTGCTTCACCGCACGACCCGCAAGCTGACCCTGACGGAGGATGGCGCCGCTTTTCTGCAGCGCGCGACCCGCATCGCGCAGGAGGTGCGCGAGGCTGCGGCCGATCTCGCCGAGCGGCGCGGCACGTTGATGGGGCCGCTGCGCATCGCCGCGCCTGTCGCCTTCGGCCGCCTGCATCTGGGGCCGGCTCTCTATCCGTTTCTTGCCGAGCATCCGAAAATCGAACTGACGCTTGATCTTGACGATCGCCGGGTCGATGCTGCTTCGGATGGCTATGACGCAATTATTCGTAATGGCTTGATTGCCGACTCGCGCCTGATCGCATGGAAGCTCGCCCGCAGCCGCCGCCTTCTCGTGGCTTCGCCGAATTATCTGACACGCCGCGGCAAGCCCGCTTCGCTCTCCGATCTTGAGGACCATCGCGGTATTTTTTACACCAATCGCGGCGTCGCAGACTGGCGTTTCCAGGGACCAGACGGTGCTATGGTCATCCGTGCGAAGCTGGCTCTGGGCGTCAATAACGGCGATGTTCTCCACGACGCCGCGATTGCCGGGCTCGGCATTGCCTTGCTGCCGGCCTTCATCGCGGGGCCTTCGGTGAGGGAGGGGCGGCTCGTCGAAATCGATGTCGGCTATCGGCCGGAGCCGGAATTCATCTTCATGGCCCATCCGGAAGGGCGCAATCCCTCGGCCAAGCTCCGGGCGATCGCGGATCATCTGAAGAAGGCCTTCGGCGATCCGCCCTATTGGGAACGGGAGTAATTCCAGCAAAAGTATGAAGCGGCTTTGCGTCGGGAATTACTTGAAAACAAATAGCTGGCTAATTACGCAATCAGGTTCATGAGATTGGCAATGACCGGCGATCGTTGCGCCTTGAGGCTGGCAAGGCCGAGCCGCGCCACCACCGGCGGCCCGTCGATCTGTCGATAGGCGACGCCATCGAGCTTGATCTGCGCGATCGAAGCGGGAACGATGGAGACGCCGAGATTGGCGGCGACGAGATTGACGACGGAGGGGATTTGCGGTGCCTCCTGCGTCACCACCAGGTCGAAGCCCGCCTCGCGGCAGGCGGCGACAATATCGTCATAGAGGCTGAGCCCCACCATGCGCGGGAAGAGAATGAAGGGTTCACCGGCCAGTGCCGCGATCGGCACGCGCTCCTTTTTCGCCAGCGGATGATGAGCCGGCAGCGCGATCAGCATCGGCTCATCGGCAAAACGCTTCAGCCGCACGTCTCTCGGATCTTCAAGGCCCGGGCGGATGAAGGCGGCGTCGATCTCGCCTCGTATCAGCCGCTCCATCAGCGCATTGGTATTCATCTCGGTCAGCGACAGCCGCACCTCCGGCCAGTGTCCCCGAAACTCGCGAATGGTCGCCGTGACGATGGTGTTGAAGGCGGAAGAGGCGGTGAAACCGAGCGAGAGGCGGCCGATTTCGCCGCGATTGGCGCGCTGGGCGGCAAGCTTTGCCTTTTCAGCCGCATCGACCGCCATTCTCGCTTCGGTGAGAAAGGCTTCGCCGGCCACCGTCAGCTCAGCTCCATGCGGCACGCGGTGGAACAGCTGCGCGCCCACCTCGTTTTCCAGGTCCCGGATCTGCTGGCTGAGCGGCGGCTGGCCGATGCCGAGCTTGGCGGCCGCACGGGTGAAGTTTCCCGCTTCCGCGAGCGCCAGAAAATAGCGGATATGACGCAGCTCCATCGCTATCTCCAAAAGCTATTGAGATCGCCTGTTCCATATATTGGACTAATAAGGCGGACCTGACTAGATTTCAGGGCAAGAAAGGTTGGGTGCCCCATGTTTCGCGCCGCTGGAAAGCAGGCAACCACTGCTTCCGAAGTTCTGTCCAGTCCCGAATTGACGCTCGTCAGGAGCGAGCCGCCTGCCGATCCTCGCCAATTCCTGACGCGCGGCACGCCCGCCTTCCGCCGCGCGACCATCGCGCTGTTTCTCTCGGGGTTTGCCACCTTCTCGCTGCTCTATTGCGTGCAGCCGCTGATGCCGATCTTCTCGGAGGATTTCGGCGTTACGCCGGCTGCAAGCTCGCTGTCGCTGTCGCTTTCGACCGGCTTCCTGGCTTTTGCGATTTTTGGCGCCGCCGCCGTTTCCGAAAGCCTCGGCCGCCGCAGCCTGATGTTCATATCGCTGCTGGGCGCGGCGATCTGTACGCTCGTCTGCGCGGTGTCGCCGAGCTGGCATATGCTGCTCGTCGTCCGTGCGCTCGAGGGCATTTTGCTGGGCGGTGTCCCGGCTGTCGCCATGACCTATCTGGCCGAGGAGATCGAGCCACGCGGCCTTGGTGGCGCCATGGGCCTCTATATTGCCGGCAACGCCTTCGGCGGCATGGCCGGCCGTGTGGTCACCGGCACGATCGCCGAATCCTTGAGCTGGCGGCCGGCGCTCGCAGCCGTCGGCATTCTCGGCCTGATCGCCGCCGTCGGCTTCCTCTATCTCCTGCCACCGTCGCGCAATTTTACTCCGCGCAAGGGCTTCGATGCCGCCTTCCACGCAAAGGCCTGGGGTGGTCATTTCCGCAATGCCGCGTTGCCTCTGCTCTTTGCCATCGGCTTTCTTGTCATGGGCTCCTTCGTCACGGTCTATAATTATGCCGGCTTCCGCCTCGTCGCCGATCCCTATGACCTCAACCAGACCGAGCTTGGCCTTATCTTCACTGCCTATCTCTTCGGTATCGTCGCCTCCTGGGTCGCTGGTCTTCTCGGCGATCGCATCGGCCATTTCGCCGTGCTGCCGGTCGGCGTGCTGATCGCGGCACTCGGGGCGGCGGTGACGCTTTCCAGCTCCTTGCCGCTGATCATTCTCGGCATCGTTCTGGTGACGATCGGCTTCTTCATGACCCATTCCGTCGCCAGCGCATTGGTGGGACGGCTGGCCCATGGTGCTAAGGGGCATGCCTCGTCGCTCTACCTGCTGGCCTATTATCTCGGTTCCAGCATTGCGGGCTCCGTCGGCGGCTATTTCTGGCTTGCCGATGGCTGGAATGCCGTGGTTGCCTTCATCCTCGTGATGCTGGCAATGTGTCTCGTCAGTGCCCTTGCCATCGCTAGGCTAGCGCGCCGTTAAGGCAGGAGGCAGCCATGATCCGCATCGACCATCTCGATCATCTCGTGCTCACGGTTGTGAGCATCGAACAGAGTTGTGATTTCTATGCCCGCGTCCTTGGCATGGGCATCGAAACCTTCGGGGAGGGCCGCAAGGCTCTTACCTTCGGCAACCAGAAGATCAATCTGCATCGCGTTGGACATGAATTCGAGCCCAAGGCGAAGCAGCCGACGCCGGGCTCCGCCGATCTTTGCTTCATCAGCACCACGCCGCTGGATGACATCGTCGCTCATTTGCATGCCGAGGGCGTCGCCATCGAGGAAGGTCCCGTCCGTCGGGCCGGCGCGACCGGCCCCATTCTCTCGGTTTATTTCCGCGATCCGGACAACAACTTGATCGAAGTGTCCAACAGTCTCTCCTGAGATCACACCGCCCCCTATACGGATTGCTCCTTATGAGGTCCGCCTCTGAACGCGGCTGCTTGACTCCCGAATTTTCGACCTATATTAAACCATTAAGTTAATTAACTTTCTGGTTTATCAGGCGGCATGGACACATTAAGCATGACCCTTTCGGCCCTTGCCGATCCGACACGCCGGGCGATCCTGGCGCGCCTGGCGAGTGGCGAGGCGTCCGTCTCTGAACTGGCCGAGCCTTTCGACATGTCGCTGGTCGCCGTGTCCAAGCATCTGAAGGTGCTGGAAAAAGCTGGCCTGATCTCGAAGGGCAGGGAGGCGCAGTGGCGCCCTTGTCGGTTGGAGCCCAAGCCACTCCGGCAGGTGGATGACTGGCTGGAGAGCTATCGCCAGTTCTGGAACGACAATCTCGATCGCCTCGAAGCCTATGCGGCACTATTGCAAAAGGGAGGAGCGGATGACCCCAGCACATGAGGGCGGCAGCATGCGCCCGCCGCGCGAGATCGTGCTGACCCGCGACATTGCCGCGCCGCGCGCCCTGCTGTTTCGCCTCTGGACGGAGCCGGAACATCTGATGCGCTGGTGGGGGCCGCAGAACATGACGGCGTCATCCGTCTCCGTCGATCTGCGGGAAGGTGGTGCCTGGCGGCACTGCATTCTGACGCCGGAGGGCAGGGAATATTGGAGCCGCGGCCGCTATCTGGAGATCGTTCCGCCCGAGCGTCTCGTCTTCACCTTCGCCTGGGAAAATCAGGACGGCAAGCCCGGTCACTCCATGCAGGTTACCTTGGAATTTCATGAGCTTGGCGAGAAGACGCGCCTCGTCTTCCGCAAGGTCGAGCTGCCCGATGATACCGAACTGAAGCTGCAGACCGGCGGCTGGGAGCAGGCTCTCGACAAATATACCGCCTACGCAGAAGCCACCTCAAGGGAAGGATGAGAGTGATGAAGAAGACCTATCATGGAAGTTGCCATTGCGGCGCCGTCAGCTACGAGGCCGATCTCGATCTGCAGGGTGGCACCTTCAAATGCAATTGCTCGATCTGCAAGAAGAAGCGCAATTGGCTGGCGGTGGCAACACCGGCCGATTTCCGCCTGACCTCGGGCGATGACAACATCGGCGAATACCAGTTCGGCCCGCGCATCCTGCATCATCTCTTCTGCAAGACTTGCGGCATCAGCTCCTTCAACTGGGGTGAAAATCCCGCACTCGGCGGCAAGTTCTATGCGATCAGCATAAGCTGTCTCGACGACACCACCGATGAGGAATTAGCCGCCCTTCCTGTGGGATATTTCGACGGCCGCGACGATCGTTTCGATCGCGCGCCGGAGGAAACGCGCTATCTTTAGAGCAATTCCAGGAAAAGTGCGCAGCGGTTTTCCGTCCGGAATTGCGAGACAACAAAGAGCTGGAGCGGTCCTGCGATTCCGTGAAAAGCTGAACCACTCTAGCCGCTCGGCGAGGACTCCCAGTCCTCGAAACGTAGCTTGTGAACGCGCTCAAATTCCCTGACGTTATGCGTTATCAGGATGAGATCGCGGGCGACTGCCTGGCCCGCGATCAAAACGTCATAGGCGCCGATCGGCGTGCCGAGGGAAGCAAGGCTTGCCCGGATTTCGCCGGCTATCCGGGCATCTTCCCTATCGAAATCCAGTGTCTCGAACTGCAAGCCATCGACTCGCGCAAGGTTCTCGGCAACACGCTGACCCTTATAGGCACCATAAAACAGCTCGTGCGCGACGATGGCCGGAATGGCGAAATCCTGCGGCTTATGTCTGCGAAGTTCGCTCACGAAGCCGGGATGCCCTTTCATCAGAGCGATGACGGCATTGCTATCGAGCAGATACTTCACTTGAAGATATCCAGTTCGGGGCGTTGCTGCTCAGCCGGCTCTTCCTCGGTCGCTTCCACGAAATCCTGATCGACCGATCCTGTCACGGCTTCCAGCCAATCCCAATCTTCGGCGATCGGCTCCAGAATGATTGCTTTTCCCTGCCGTCGGATGCGCACTTCTTCGCCGTCGAAGCGGAATTCCTTCGGCAAGCGCACGGCCTGCGAGCGGCCGGACCAGAAGATTTTTGCGGTGTCCATGCCATAACTCCTTTGAGATATGACATTGATATATAGCAACTGCAGTGTGATTTCAATTCGAGGATGTCATGAGGCCGCCTTTGTCGCCAGCCAAATGACGTGGCGCGCGCCGCTCTTGCCATTGGCGCGCGTATTGACCATCTCGGCGGCAAAACCGCTGTCGCGCAGCCGCCTTGTAAAGCGTTCGTCAGGGCCAGAAGACCAGACCGCTAGCACGCCGCCCGGGCGCAACGCATCGCGAGCCGCCTTCAGGCCTGGATAGTCGTAGAGGCCATCGTTGGCTTCGGAGGTGATACCGTCGGGGCCGTTGTCGACATCGAGCAGGATGGCGTCGTAAGTCGCCTTGCTGGCGCGGATCAGCGGCCGCACATCGCCCTCGTGAATGGCGACGCGCGGGTCGTCGAGGCAGCCGTCGAAGACCGCTGCCATCGGCCCGCGTGCCCATGAAACGACTGCCGGAACCAGTTCTGCGACCGTGACTTTGGCGTCTGCATCGAGTTCTCCGAGTGCCGCCCGCAGGGTAAAGCCCATGCCCAGGCCGCCGATCAATATGTGCGGCGCCTTCCGGCCCTTGATCTTCTCGCAGGAAAGCGTGGCTAGTGCCCGCTCGGAGCCGCTCAGGCGGCTGTTCATCAGCTCGTTGGTGCCGAGCATGATCGAGAATTCCTGGCCGCGCTGCTTCAGCCGCAGCTCGCCGCCGCCAGGGATTTTCGCAGTGTCGAGCAGGGTCCAGGGGATCACAGGCAACTCTCCAAAGCAATTCCAGGAAAAATGCGCTGCGGTCTTCCGCCTGGAATTGCATGTAAGATAGATCGTTTCGAATTGCGCGGGACCATAGTCTTTCAAAGCGGGTAAGAACAGATGCGCCTATCCCAGACGGATATAGGGCACATCCTTTTTCGCGACTTCGTCCAGTGCTTCCTCATACCCGGCATCGGCATAGCGCATGACGCCGAGCGCCGTGTCGTTGGTCAGCGCGTGATCGAGCCGCTCGTCGGCGGGGGGCGTGCCGTCGGCGACCACGGTGACGCCGCAGCTCGTCATGTAGCCGGCATAGCCGCCGCCGCCGGAATGGACGACGACGAGATCGGCCATGGACGAGCAGAGCATCATCGCGTCGATCAGCGGCCAGTCGGCGATGGCGTCGGAGCCGTCCTTCATGCCTTCGGTCATGATGTTCGGATGCGCCATCGCGCCGGCGTCGAGATGGTCGCGCGAAAAGGCGATCGGCCCCTTGAGCTCGCCGCTTGCCACAAGTTCGTTGACGCGCCGGGCAAGCGCCGTGCGCTCGCCATGGCCGAGCCATGCGATACGCGCCGGCAGCCCTTCGAAGGGCACATGCTGACGGGCAAGCTTGATCCAGTTGGTGATGATCTTGTTGTCCGGGAACATTTCGAGCAGCAGATCGTCGATGCGGGCGATATCGCTCTCCTCGCCCGAAAGCGCCATCCAGCGGAACGGGCCGATGGCGCGGCAGAAGAGCGGCCGCAGATAGGCTTCGGTGAAGATCGGGATATCGAAGGCGTTGGCAACGCCGCCTTCCTTCGCCTGGGTGCGGATCAGATTGCCGTTGTCAAAGACTTCGGAGCCTTTTTTCTGGAAGTCCAGCATGGCCTTCACATGTTCGACGATCGAAGCGCGGCTTGCCGCCATGAGCTGACCCTGGCCGTCGTCGCGGAGATCCCTAACCTGCTGCACGGTCATGCCCTTCGGCACATAACCATAGACGAGGTCGTGGGCCGAGGTCTGGTCGGTGACGATATCGGGCACAATGCCGCGCCGCGCGATCTCAGGGTAGATCTCGGCCGCATTGCCGACGAGGCCGACGGAAAGCGCCCGCTTTTCCTTGACCGCAGCGTCGATCATCGCCAAAGCGGAATCGAGATCGGGCGCGATTTCCTGCAGATAGCCGATTTCCTGACGCTTTCGGGCGCGCTCCGCATCGATGTCGACGCAGAGGATCGCAGCACCCGCCATGCGGCCGGCGAGCGGTTGCGCGCCGCCCATGCCGCCGAGGCCGGCCGTCAGGACGAAACGGCCGAAGAGATCGCCGTCGAAGCGGCGCTCCGCGATGCGCATGAAGATTTCGTAGGTACCCTGGATGACGCCCTGGCTGCCGATATATTGCCAGGCGCCGGCTGTCAGACCGCCCCAGCAGATCAGGCCCTTGCGCTGCAGCTCGTAGAACACCTCGGCCTTCGCCCATTGCCCGACGATGTTGCAATTCGCCATGATGACGAGCGGTGCCTTGTCATGCGTACGGATGAGGCCGATCGGCTTGCCTGATTGGATGAGCAGGGTTTGGTTCTCATCCATCTCGGTCAGCGCCTTCACGATGCCCTTGTGCGCCGCCCAGTTGCGCGCCGCCTTGCCGAGGGCTGCGTAGACGACGAGATTATCCGGATCTTCGCCGACCGAGAGCACGTTTTCGAGCAGGCGCAACAGGGCCTCCTGCCGCCAGCCCTTGGCACGCAGTTCCGGACCACCGGGAATGGGGAATTTCGGGTGACGTGGATTGGCTTTCGGCATGGATTTCCCTTCCCTGTTTTCATTGTTGTTTCGGCGGCCCGGCTATTTCGGCGGCAGGCCTTCGACGAAGTCCAGCGCGGCCAAAAGCAGGCGCTTGCGCAGCATGTCGTTGCCATAGGCTTCCGGCCCGGCGCGCACCCATCCCTGCATTTCGCGGCCGCGTGACAGCATGGGTTTGATATCAGGCTGCTCCAGCGCCCAGGTATCATTGCCCTTGCCGAGGCGGACCAGCATCCCGTCCTCGCGAGCGCCGCAAAGCAGGTGGCCGTTGAGCAGAAAGGCCCAGCCGCCGAACATCGTTTTCTCGCTGAGCCCGGGCCGGTGCCCGAGCTCTTCTCTCAGCAATTCTTCGAGACCTGCGTCACGCGCCATCTGCGCCTCCCGAACTTCTCAGCCTTTCTTGCCGGCCAGAGCGTATTTCGCGATCTCGATCCCCATGGCCTTTTCGACGGAGGGATAGACTGTGGGGTCGAGCACGCTGGCAGACAACGGAATGATACCCATCGGCACATGCAGGATGAAAACCTTCATGCCCTCGTGCAGCTGGCCGACGCTCAAGGGCTCGCCTTCCGGCGATAGCGTCGTGATGACGGAGGGGAAGGTCGCGAGCCGTTTGCCGTCGGCATCCTCGACGGCCATGTATTCGTTCATCACGTGCATGACCACGGTCTTGTCGCCGCTGCCGACCGTGACGGTGCCGATGTCGAAGGCTTCCTTCGTGTAGACGACATCCTTCCTGGTGATCGTACCCTCGGCCAGGATATGGCCGCCGGTGGTCCTGCAGATGGCGTCGATGACGGCGCTGCCGCCTTTCTTTTCCGCTTCGATGATGGCTTCGCCGAGGGAAAGCGCCATCGAAATGCCGCCGAGCGCCGCATGCGTACGGACATAGGAAGCCCGCAGCGGATTGCGGCAGGAAGCGATGAAGCCGCCGGACTGGTCGGATGCCGCGCGCAGGATCGGCGAGATCTTCGCCGTCGCGCCCTTGACGACCAGCTCGATATAGCGGTTCTCGGCGCGATTGCCGCCGACGGCGGTCTGGATCATCTGCTCGGGTGAGCTCGCCATGCCGATCGAACCCATGTCGCCCGTGGGATGAGCGCGGATATCGCCGACCGCGTCCACGACCTTCGTTCCGAGGATGGCCGATGGCAGCCAGCCGTTCAGCGTCGAGGACTTGCCGTTCTGGCCGATGATCAGGCCGGAAAGCTTCTCCCCGAGTTCGTCCTGCAGCAGTTGTGCGGCCTTGACGTAATCAATGCCCTGCATTTCCCAGGGGGTCGTGGAGGCCGGCGCGCCGATGGCGGCGGCCGTCGCGATCCAGTCGTTGTCGTTAAGCTCGTCGATCGACACCAGCTCCGGCTTGCCGACATTGACGGCCGCATAGCCGAGCATGCGGCCGTGATCGGCCCAGCCGCCACCGCCGGCGGCATAAACCGAGCCGCCCTTGACGGCCGCTTCCACATCCTTGGCAACGAGTACGCGTCCCATCGGCTACTCCCGGTTCTGTTTGAGGTTCTTGTCCATGTCGCGCACCGCTTCGAAAAGAACGGCGGCGCCCATGGCGATGTCGTCATTCTCGGCCCATTCCTCGGCGCAATGGCTGCGGCCTTCCTTGCAGGGCACGAAGATCATGGCGGCAGGCGCAACCTTGGCGATCCAGGCCGTGTCGTGGCCGGCGCCGGAGGCCATGCGGCGATGCTTTGCACCAACCGTATCGCAGGCGCGCTCGAGCGTTTCGAGCAGCGCCGGAGTGCCCGGCGTCGGCATATTGTCGGAGACGCGCAGCGGCGGGTTGATCGTGACGCCATAATCGGCGGCGATGGTCTTCACCTCGCCGTCGATCCAGGCGAGGAAATCTTCCATGTCGCTGCGGATTTCGGCTCGTCCGTCGATCAGCAGCACGACCTTCGAGGGCACGACATTGGCCGCGTTCGGCTCGATACGGAATTCGCCGACCGTCGCGGCAAAATGACCCGGCGTCTTTGCCTGTTCGGCCGCGCGGCTCCTGATATCAAGTACGAGCTGCGAAGCTGCCACGAGCGCATCCGCGCGGCGATCCATCGGCGTCGTGCCGGCATGATCGGCGCGGCCTTCCACAGTGATTTCGATGCGGGTGATGCCGGCGATCGCGGTGACGATGCCGATATCCTTGTTCTCGGCTTCCAGCACCGGACCCTGTTCGATATGCAGCTCCAGGAAACCGGCAAGATCTGGACGCTTCTGGGAGAGCAGCACGGCGGGATCACCGCCGACTTCGGCAATGCCCTGCGATAACGTGCGGTCGCCGCTCACGCGGGAGAGCCACGCCTCGGGGATCTGCCCGGTCATGCCGCGGCTGCCGATGCAGGAAACGCCGAAGATGCTAACTTCCTCGGCCAGGAAATCGACGATCTCCAGATCATGGTCGAGCTCGATGCCGCGATCCTTCAAGGAGCGCGCCACTTCGAGCGCCGCGATCGTACCGGCGATGCCATCAAAGCGGCCGCCGTCGGGAACGGTATCGGAATGCGAGCCGACAAGGATGGTGCCGAGGCCGGGCTTTGTGCCCGCGCGCCGGCCGATCAGATTGCCGGCAGCGTCGATCCGCGTCTCAAGTCCAGCCGCCTTCATCCGTGCGTCGATATAGGCGCGTCCTTCCAGGAAGAGCGGCGAGAAGGCACGGCGCGTCCAGGGGTGGCCGGGGTCGGTGATCCCTGCCAGCGCATCGATATCCTCGGCGATACGGTCGGCGTTGACGGGCAGGTTGTGGCGCTTGGCGTCGGACATCAGGCAGCATCTCCGGCAAGAATTTGGCGAGGCAGGGGGCGGACGAAACTGCCGGAGCCGGGTTCGGCCAGCACCTTCTGTCCCTCGGTAATTTGTTTGCCTCTCAGATAGGCGGCGGACACCGTCCAGGGCAGGCGGATGCCATTATAGGGGCTCCAGCCGACGACGTTATTGCCGCTTGCGGCGGCGTCATAGACCGTTTCGCGCGGTTCCAGCACGACGATATCGGCGTCCTTGCCCGGCGTCAGCGCGCCCTTGACATGATCAAGGCAGAAATGCTTAGCCGGGTTTTCGGCCATCAGCTTTGCCGCCCAGGTCAGCGGCACGCCGCGTTCCAGAGCACCCTTGACGAAGAGCGGCACCATGACCTCCAGTCCCGGTACGCCGGATGCGTTTGCCAGCATATCCGGATTGGTCTTGCGGTTTTCCGACCAGCTGACATGGTCGGTCGAGACCAGCCAGACATTGCCTTCCGCCACCTTGCGCCACAAGGTTTCCACTTCGGCGCGCGGGCGGATGGGCGGATTGATTTTCGCCTTGCCGCCGAGGCGCCGCACATCGCTTTCTTCGTCGAGCGTCAGATAATGGATGCAGCATTCGACCGTGGCTTCGAAGCCGTCGCGGCGATAGGCGCGGGCGATGTCATAGCCGCGGCCGAGCGAGCAATGCACGACGTGCGCCGGACAGCCGGTATCCGCACCCGTCTCGAAGATTGTGTGCATGGCGAGCAGCTCTGATATCGGTGGGCGGGAAAGGCCGTGGGCGCGATAGTCTGTGACGCCGCTCGCCTTCACCTGCTCCATATAGGTGCGGACCGCTTCGTCATCCTCGTTGTGGACGCCGGCGGTGAGGCCAGTCGGGGCGATCGCGGCAAAGCAGGCATCGAGCAGGGCGGGCGGGATGCGTGGAAAGCGTTTCGGATCGGTGCCGAAGGTGGAGAACTTGAAGGCGGAAACGCCGGCCTCGACCATCTCGGCAATGCGCGCCGGGCCTTCTTCCGGATCGACCGTACCATAGAGAGCAAAGTCGACACGCGATTGTGGCGCGGCATGATCGATCTTCCTCTTCACCGCCGCTGCCGAGCAGACGAGATTGCCTTCGTCATAGGGCATATCGACAATGGTGGTGACGCCGCCGGCCGCCGCCGAGCGGGTCGACCAGATGAAATCCTCCTGATCCTTCTGCGAGAGGGAATGGACCTGCGCGTCGATCGCGCCGGGCAGGATCAGTGCCTTGCCGAGCAGATGCCGCTCGCGTGCTTGCGGCGGCACGCCAATGCCGATCTCGGCGATCTTGCCGTCGCGAACGGCGACGTAGCCGGCTTCCACGATACGATCAGGCAAAACCACGGTGCCTTGCAGGACAAGATCGAAATCGGCCATGTGCATTCTCTCCGCCGGTCGGTTGGTTCAGTCGGTTGGTTCAGTCGGTTGGCTCAGATGGCAACGGTGTCGTGATAAAGCCGCTCTTCGACCCGCTCCAGCGAGCCCAGCGCGAAGAAATCATCATAGGCGAGGATCGGCTTGTGGGCGATCATTTCCGAAACGAAGGCCTCGGAGGCCAGTTCCTCCTCGATCGCTTCGACTTCGGCCGAGAGGGGACGGTCGACCACATAGAAATCCGCATGCTTGCGCACGACCTCGTAGAGCATGCGCGCCACGCCCTCCGGCTTATCGCCGAGAATGTCCATCGCCTGTGCCGAAAGCAGCGCTTCCAGAGCGGCCAGGCGCTTTAGCGCCCGCATCTGCCGTTCGAAGCGTTCGATGACCAGCGGCAGGAAGGCAGCCTCGTCCTCCATGCCGGCCGCCACGACGAGCGACTGCGCCGAGACCGGATTGGACATGGAAAGAACGCGTGAGAAGATCTCGCCGGCGAGCTTGATGATCGGGCCGAAGCCTGTCGCGATCCGACCTTCCGGCACGAGATTGACCGGCAGGCCGCGCCGTTGGCCGTTGCCGAGCAGGACACAGCGATTGAAGGCATTGCGCGCGGCATGGGCCATGCAGATGAGCGCGCCTTCGAGCAGGATGGTGACGTCGAGCGGCAGCGAGCCGCCTGACGTCATGACGCGTCCGTCGACGATGACGGGATTGTCGTCGGAACGGCCGGTGGCGGCGAGAATCTTGTGGCCGGCGGTCAGCAGGTTCTCAATGACGGCGCCGAAGACCTGGGCGATCATGCGCAAGCTCAAGGGGTCCTGCACATGGGTGGCGACCGGCCATGGCCATTCGTCCGAGGCGTTGCAGAGCCAGGCGCCGATCAGCGCTTCCCGCGCCGTACCGACATGGCGCACGGATATCCAAGGATCGCGCGATGCCCCAAGCGCACCCGAAGCCATCATGCCGGTGGCGAGCAGCACGCGGATCGAGGAGGCGGCGTTGCGGGTCGTCTCGGCCGCAGCCGCGAAACTGACGGCATTGACGCTGAGCGAGGCCAGGCTGTCGCGTGGCAGCATCCTGACCGGCATAATCCCCGCGGCATCGAAGGCATCGGCCGCCTGCATCCGTCGGCCGCGATAGACCGCTTCGCCGACGCCGGTCAGAACCGCGCCGATCTGGCCCATCAGACCGATATCGGCACAGCCGATCGAGCCGGTGCGCCGAACGACGGGAATGACATCGGCACCGAGCAGCTGCAGATAGGCATCTATCAGCTCCTGCGAGCATCCGACCTTGCCGGTGAGCGCGGTATTGATCCGGATCGCCATCGCATTGCGAACGACCGACATGGAGAAAGGCGCGCCCGTGCCGAAATGATGGGCGCGCACGAGCCCGAGATTGAAGGTATCGAGATCTTCCGGCGACCACTCCACATCCTTCATGGCGCCGACGCCGGTGGTGGAGCCATAGACCGGCATGCCGGATTGGATCGTGCTTTCAAGAACGCCGCGCGCGAGCCGCACCCGGGCCATGCCGCTTTCCGAAGCCGAGGGCACCACGCTGCCCGAGCCGATCCGCACCAGATCGCTGAAGCCTAAGGGTTGGCCGCTGAGTTCGATGCCGGCTTTCCGATGCTCCATGTCCGTTGTTCTCCTTTTTCGCAAGGCTATGCGAGCCTTGTCGCCAATGGGATATCCCAAATGGCGAACACCTCGATAGGTGCGCGTGCCGATGAATTCTCGGACGAGTCAGGCCGACGCGCAACTCTGTGTTTGCACGTATATATAGGCTCGGAGAGGCAAAGAGCGGACAGAGAAGGGAAGGAGTCCTTCGCCGATCAGCTTAGATGCCAGGCGATATAGAGCAGCGTCAGCGCGATCACCCACAATGCGAAACGGCCGGAGCGGCTGTGCTTGGCCTCGGCCTTGCCGATTGCCTCGGCGGTCTGTGGGTCGAAACGCAGGCCGTTTTCGCTCATGGCGAGAAGTTCGTGATGGAACTTCTCGGTCTTGGCGGCGATTTCCGGCACGGCTTCGGCGAGCTTCACGGCTGCCTTCACGCCATCCCGCAGGTCCGTCATGATCCGTTTCGGGCCGAGATTGGTGCGGATCCAGTCGCCGACGACCGGTTCCGAAGCCTTCCACATATTGAAGCGTGGATTGAGCATGCGCGACACGCCTTCGACCACGACCATGGTCTTCTGCAGCATGACGAGTTCAGGCCGTGTTTCCATATCGAAGAGTTCGGTCACTTCGAAGAGCAGCGTCAGAAGCTTGCCCATGGAGATCGTCTCGGCCGGCTGGCCGTGGATCGGCTCGCCGATGGCGCGGATGGCCTGTGCAAAACTCTCGGTATTGTGATGGGCGGGCACATAGCCGGCTTCGAAATGCACCTCGGCCACGCGAATATAGTCGCGGGTGATGAAGCCGTAGAGGATTTCGGCCAGGAAACGCCGCTCCTTCCTGCCGAGACGGCCGACGATGCCCATGTCGACGGCGACGATCGTGCCGGTGGGATCGACGAAAAGATTGCCGGGATGCATGTCGGCATGGAAGAAGCCGTCGCGCAGCGTGTGACGAAGGAAGGACTGGATCAGCGTGTCGGCAAGCACGTTGAGATCGTGGCCGGCGGCCTTCAGCCCCTCGACGTCGGACATTTTCACGCCGTCGATCCACTCCATGGTGATGACGTCGCGCCCAGTCCTTTCCCAGTCGACCTTCGGAACGCGGAAACCCGGATCCTTCCCGGTGTTCTCGGCAATTTCCGAGAGGGCTGCCGCCTCCAGCCGCAGATCCATCTCGACCTTGGTGGTCTGCTCGAGCGTCTTGGTCACCTCCACCGGCCGAAGGCGGCGGCTGGAGGGCATGAAGCGCTCCTGCAGCCGCGAGACGAGATACATCGCCTTGATATCGTTTGAAAAACGCTGACGAACGCCCGGCCGGACCACCTTGACGGCAACGCGTTTGCGGCCCTCGGCTGTCTCGATTTCGGCCGGATGCACCTGTGCAATCGAGGCGGCGGCGATCGGTTCGCCAAAATTCACGTACAGATCGTCGATCCGGCGGCCAAGCGAGGCCTCGATTGCCGCTGTCGCCGTATCATGCGGAAAGAAGGCCATGCGGTCCTGGAGCTGCGACAAGTCATTGGCCATGTCGACGCCGACGACATCGGGGCGGGTCGCCAGGAACTGGCCGATCTTCACATAGGACGGCCCGAGCCGCTCGACCGCCTTGGCAAGCCGGTCGCTGCGGGCCTGGCTCTTCGCCTTCCTGCGGGCAAAGATACTGACGAAGGATTTGGCAAGGCTGATGGAGGGCGGCAATCCCTCCGATGGCAGCGCCATGACCACGCCTTCGCGCACAAGCACCCAGCCGACCCGGACGAGGCCGAAATATGCGCTGAAAGCACTCATAGCGTCTCAAGGTCTCGAAGAGCGGAGGCCGTCAGCCGCATTGCATGGCTCGACATCATGCTTCAGAGCTTCCAGCCGGAGTGCAGCGCGGCGATGCCGCCGGTGTAGTTGGTGAAGCTCACGCGGGAGAAGCCGGCTTCGCGGATCATCGTTGCGAAGTCCTGCTGGTTCGGGAACTTGCGGATCGATTCCACCAGATACTGATAGGGCTCGGCCTCGCCCGTGATCGCCTTGCCGAACTTTGGAATGGCGTTGAAGGACCAGGCGTCGTAGACGCGGTCGAGCAGCGGCAGATCGACTTCGGAGAATTCGAGCACGAGCAGCCGGCCGCCGCGCTTCAGCACGCGATAGGCCTCCTTCAGCGCGACATCGATATGCGGCACGTTGCGGATGCCGAAAGCGATCGTATAGGCGTCAAAGGAGTTCGGCTCGAAAGGCAATTCCTCGGCATTCGCCTCGACGAAGGTGAGGTTGTCTGAAAGCT
Organism: Rhizobium sp. P40RR-XXII; assembly: GCF_012641405.1. Taxonomy (GTDB): domain Bacteria; phylum Pseudomonadota; class Alphaproteobacteria; order Rhizobiales; family Rhizobiaceae; genus Rhizobium. Next base: position 145,082 of record NZ_JABAII010000008.1, on the reverse strand, counting down.
TCTTCTTTTCCGCGCGCTCGGCGCCGACGGCAAGCATAGAGCCGTTGATGTCGAGCACGGTTGCATGCGCCAGCCGGTTCGAGGCCTCGACGATGCGGAAGGCGATGTCACCCGTGCCGCCTGCAACATCGAGGGTCTTGTAACTCGCGTCCTTTCGCGGATTGAGCGCCGATATCATCGCGTCCTTCCAGGCGCGATGCATGCCCATGGACATGACGTCGTTCATGACGTCGTAGCGCTTGGCGACCTTGTGGAACACCTCGTTGACGAGGCCCTGCTTTTCGCCATCGGCCACTTCGCGGAAGCCATAGGATGTTTCCATGCCGCCATCGGCGGAGGTGCGGCTTTCTGCCATCGGCTCAACTCCGTTACACTGCAGCGCCGCGCGTCATATGCGACGCGCAAAGGTCGCTGCAGCATTTTAAATCTGCTGCATAATTTAATCCTTAAATCGACTCCGATTTAAGGAATTACGCAGTATCCAGCGGCGGGCCATAGCGAAATCGCGTTTGCCACGCTATCTCATCAGCCTGATCACCAGCCGCGATGTCTTGGGCTATAGCTCAGATCATAAGCGGTTGAAACATAAAGATGGATAGCCATGCCGGAATTACCAGAGGTCGAAACCGTCAGGCGGGGGCTCGCGCCTTCGATGGAAGGCGCCGTTCTGAAGGAGCTGGAGCTGCGCCGCAACGATCTGCGCTTTCCGTTCCCGATCGATTTCGCCCGCATGGTTTCGGGGCGCGGCATCACGTCGCTGTCGCGCCGCGCCAAATACCTGCTGATCGATCTCGACGATGGCAAGACGATCATCGCCCATCTCGGCATGTCCGGTTCGTTCCGGGTCGAGGCGGGCGCTGCGGCCGAGGCGCCCGGAGCTTTCCATCATCCCCGTTCGAAGGACGAAAAGCATGATCATGTCGTCTTCCATCTGATGGGCGGCAGCGGCGATGCGCGTGTCATCTATAATGACCCGCGCCGCTTCGGCTTCATGGACATCGTCAGGCGGGCCGACATGGCCGGCCATCCCTTCTTCCGCGATCTCGGCCCGGAACCCACAGGCAATGAATTCGATGCCGATTATCTGGCTAAGCGCTTTGCCGGCAAGGCGCAGCCGCTGAAGAGCGCGCTGCTGGATCAGAAGAATATCGCCGGTCTCGGGAATATATATGTATGCGAGGCGCTTTGGCGTTCGCATCTGTCGCCGCTGCGTGCCGCTGGCACGCTGGTCACCGATAGCGGTAAGCCGGCGAAAGCGCTGCTGACGCTGGTCGAGGCCATCCGCGAGGTCATTGCCGATGCGATCGCCGCGGGCGGCTCGTCGCTGCGCGATCATATCCAGACGGACGGATCGCTCGGCTACTTCCAGCACTCCTTTTCCGTCTATGATCGCGAAGCCCAGCCTTGCGGTACGCCCGGCTGCGGCGGTACGGTCAGTCGCATCGTCCAGGCGGGACGCTCTTCTTTCTATTGCGCCTCCTGCCAAAGCTGATTGAAGGCCAAAGCTGATTAAAGGGAGAGACAGATGGCTTACGAAACCCTCATCGTCGAAACTCATGGGGCTGTCGGCCTTATCAGGCTCAATCGGCCACAGGCGCTGAACGCGCTGAATTCCACCGTGCTCACCGAGCTGAAGCAAGCCTATGCCGCCTTTCACGAGGATGATGCCATCGGCGCGATCGTGCTGACCGGTTCGGAAAAGGCCTTCGCCGCCGGTGCCGATATCAAGGAAATGCAGTCGCTTGGTTTCGTCGACGCCTACAAGAATGATTTCTTCGGCGGCTGGGCTGATATCGCCAACGCCCGCAAGCCAGTCATCGCGGCTGTCGGCGGCTTTGCGCTCGGCGGCGGCTGCGAGCTGGCCATGATGTGCGATTTCATCATTGCCGCCGAGACCGCCAAGTTCGGCCAGCCGGAAATCACCCTCGGCGTTATCCCGGGCATGGGCGGTTCGCAGCGGCTGACCCGCGCCATCGGCAGGGCAAAGGCTATGGATCTGGTGCTGACGGGCCGGATGATGGATGCGGCTGAAGCCGAGCGTTCGGGCCTGGTGGCGCGCGTCGTGCCGGCCGACAAGCTCTTGGACGAGGCAATGGCCGCCGCCGCCAAGATTGCCTCCCATTCCCGTCCGTCCGTGCTCATGGCCAAGGAAGCGGTCAACCGCGCCTTGGAAACCACCCTCGAGGAGGGGTTGCGCTTCGAGCGCCGCCTGTTCCATAGCCTGTTCGCCACGGAGGACCAGAAGGAAGGCATGGCCGCCTTCATCGAGAAGCGCAAGCCGGAGTTCAAGAACCGGTGAGGCCGTGATTTCGGAAATGCGCGGGTTTGGCGAGAATCCGCGTTGACGCCGGGGCTCATTCCGGCTATATGCCCGCCACAGTTTGGAAAGCCGCTCTGGTTTTCCGCAATTGCTCCCGCATTGCTGGATGAGGTGGCCGCAGGGCCCGCGCTGCAACGATGGAGTTTTGTTCGAATTCTAAGAGAGGCATACATGGCCAATACTACCTCGGCGAAAAAAGCGACCCGCAAGATCGCCCGCCGCACCGATGTCAACAAGGCTCGTCGCTCGCGCGTTCGCACGTTCGTTCGCCAGGTCGAAGAAGCCATCGCATCGGGTGACGCAGATCGCGCAAAGACAGCCTTCGTCGCTGCCCAGCCGGAACTGGCTCGCGCGGCAAAGAAGGGCGTGCTTCACGCCAATACGGCTTCCCGCAAGGTTTCGCGTCTTGCTAAGCGTGTGAAGGCCCTTTCGGCCCCGACCGCGTAACTTTCTCTTAACGATTCCGTCGTTAGACTTGAGCCCGGCCTTGTGCCGGGCTTTTTGAGTTTGGCCAAAAAATTGCCGTATTGCCAAAAACGACCGGCCGATCATGTCATTGGCGTGACAGAAATACGCCTTTTAAAACAAGGGCTTACAGCAGGATATCTCAGCGCTGGGTGATCTGCATGACGCATTGCCGGCTCACAAGTGAGTCAAGGGATTTTTTATTTTTTTTGTTTTGAAAGCTGTGGGAATCGCGTTTGTCGGGAATCTCTTTGATTCAACAGCGATTCTTTTTTGAAGGGCTTGTGACAGTCAAAAATGGCCTCCGGAGTCAATGGCCGGCTCTTAATTTTGTGTAAAATTCATCGTTGATATCTGCCCGTGATCCTGCCTAAATGCATTTCAACAAGGGGCGCGGATTTCACCTTAAACGGCTTCGGCAAACACCGTCATTTAGGCGGCGTGGGTGGTTTTGTCTCTTGTGACGGAGCAGTTCAGCTCCGTTTTTTCAAACAGTTGACGAGTTAAAGCTGGAAGCTGCAACGCTTGCGGAACGAGGAAGCTTGTCTGTCCTTTGCAGCCTGAGTTAGTGGCGTGGCTGCGGGGAGGGGAGAAAAATTGACAGCCATCGGGGCAGCCGGTCGGAATACGAGGGCCGATTGACGCTCCATATGCAGATGCCTAGACGAAGGCTGCTTCAAGAGCGGTTTTCGCCACAGTGTTTCTGTAGTGCCCGTTGGTCGGGCATGGCTGATGAACCGGTATGCGGCGCGGCTTGGGACAACGGGCGCGATTGTCATGCTATGGCGAAGAACCTAGGGGCGGCGGTGCATTGCTCTCCCGCCCTATAAGAGACTGTGGAAGGCGGCAATTATAATGCAGATACATACGAGGACGAGGGGCGCATTGGAGAATGGGGACAATGCGCAGACGTTCGGTGCGGTTTGCTTAGAGGCGGCGGGGGAAAAGGGTGACGTGGCGCAAAATAATCTGTTCGAGCGCGTCAGCGCGCGCTTGAAGGCCCAGGTCGGACCCGATGTCTACGCCAGCTGGTTTGCACGACTTAAGCTCCATTCGGTATCGAAGAGCGTCGTTCGTCTCACAGTTCCGACGACCTTTCTGAAGTCGTGGATCAACAATCGTTATCTCGATTTGATCACCGGCCTGTTCAAGGCTGAGGATGCCGAGATCCTGAAAGTCGAAATTCTGGTCCGCACCGCGACGCGGCAGGGCATAAAGCCCATCGCCGACGAGCAGCCCGCGATGCCGGATCAAGCGGCTGTGGCGCCGATCCGCCGTCCCACCGCGCAGCCGGCCGGCCATGCAGTGGCACAGGCGGTGAATGCGGCTGCTGCCGCGCGGCCCGCAATGGCAGGTACGCCGCTGTTTGGCTCTCCGCTCGATTCCCGCTTCACCTTCGACACCTTCGTCGAAGGCAGCTCGAACCGCGTCGGCCTTGCTGCTGCAAAGACCATCGCCGAAGCCGGTACGGGCGCCGTGCGCTTCAACCCGCTCTTCGTCCATGCGACGGTCGGTCTCGGCAAGACGCACCTTCTTCAGGCGATCGCCAATGCCGCCGTGCAGAACCCGCGCGGCCTGCGTGTCGTCTATCTGACGGCGGAATATTTCATGTGGCGCTTCGCCACCGCGATCCGTGACAATGATGCACTGACGCTGAAGGATTCGCTGCGCAATATCGATCTGCTCATCATCGACGACATGCAGTTCTTGCAGGGCAAGATGATCCAGCACGAGTTCTGCCATCTCTTGAACATGCTGCTCGACAGCGCCAAGCAGGTCGTCGTTGCCGCCGATCGCGCGCCCTGGGAGCTGGAATCGCTCGACCCGCGCGTGCGGTCGCGCCTGCAGGGCGGTGTTGCCATCGAAGTCGAGGCACCGGACTATGAAATGCGCCTTGAGATCCTCAAGCGCCGCCTTGATGCTGCCCGTCAGGACGATCCGTCGCTGGAAATCCCGGCCGAGCTTCTTTCGCATGTCGCCCGTAATGTCACGGCAAGCGGCCGCGAGCTGGAAGGAGCCTTCAACCAGCTGATCTTCCGCCGCTCCTTCGAGCCGAACCTGACGGTCGAGCGCGTCGACGAATTGCTGGCACATCTGGTCGGCTCCGGTGAGCCGCGCCGCGTCCGCATCGAGGACATCCAGCGCATCGTGGCCCGCCACTATAATGTCTCGCGCCAGGAGCTGGTTTCGAACCGCCGCACGCGCGTCATCGTCAAGCCGCGCCAGATCGCCATGTATCTGTCGAAGACCCTGACGCCGCGTTCCTTCCCGGAAATCGGCCGCCGTTTCGGTGGTCGCGATCATACGACCGTGCTGCACGCCGTGCGCAAGATCGAGGAACTGATTTCCGGCGACAGCAAGCTGTCGCATGAAATCGAGCTGCTGAAGCGCCTCATCAACGAGTAGGCGCGGGCAGCCTTCACTCCGTGTTTCACGGCCGGCCTAACCGCCGGCCGTTTCTTTTGTAAGTCTTTGTCCTGCCGCTGCGAGCGGCAGGCCGCAATCCAACCGGAATCGCTAGAGCAATTCCAGGAAAAGTGCGCAGCGGTTTTCCGTCCGGAATCGCGGGAAAACAAAGGAATAGAGCGGCTCAGGAGATCCGTGAAAAGCTGAACCGCTCTATGTCCTGCGAAAGCGTGTGCCGTTTCACGCCGGCGGCGCCGTGCGAGACACTTCCGAAAACAGCCAGGATCGCAAGACCGCAATCGCCGGCCGCTCCAGTGCGCCGGTGGGATAGACGAGGTGATAGGCAAGCGCGCTCGCAAGTCCGATCGGGAAGGGCGCAACGAGCGTGCCTTCAGCCAGTTCCTGCTCCACGAAGGACCGGCGCATCAGCGCAATGCCGAGGCCTGCCTTCATGGCGTGATAGGCACCCGCGCCGTCGGTAAAGACCGGTCCATGCATGGCATTGACGCGTGTCGCACCGGCGGCCTGCAGCCAGAGCTCCCAGTCCCGCCGATAGACATCGTGGATCAGCGTCAGATTTGCGAGATCGTCGACCGTGGGAGAAGGACCAAGCGTCGCTGCCGTCTCGGGCGTACAGACCGGCACATATTCGTCATCCAGCAGCCTTTCGCTTGCCAGTCCCTCATACCCGCCGAGACCGTGACGAATGGCGATATCTATTCCATCCCGTTGGAAATCCATCATGCGGTGCGAGGCGCTGATGCGCAGGTCGATATCCGGGTGCGCCTCCTCGAACCGCCGCAGCCGCGGCACCAGCCAGTGCGTGGCAAAGCCGGCGGTACAGGTGACGGTCAGCACCGTATCCTTCGAGCGCATTGTCAGCGTCGCGGTCGCCTCGCGAATGAGGCGGAAGGCTGTGCGCATGGTCGCGAAATATTCCGCGCCGTCGCTCGTCAATGCGAGGCTGCGCGTCCGCCGCTCGAAAAGACGCACGCCGAGTGCGCTTTCGAGATCGCGGATCTGCAGGCTGACGGCTCCCGGCGTCACATGCAGTTCGTTCGCCGCCAGCGTCATGCTGAGATGCCGGGCGGACGCTTCGAAGGCGCGGAGCGCCGAAAGGGATGGCAATTGATCCATGATGATTGAGTTCAGCTAAATCATGATCCGAGAAAGACTCGTTTGCTCAAGCCTCGATACCGCGAGTATTATTGCGATAATACGGATGGTTAGCAATCATGTCGAGACCATCAATCGACAAGTAAAACTCAATTGGAACATGCTGGAGATAATCTCATGCTGCAGAAAACCATGGGCGCAGTCGAATGGAGCATGTTGGTGGGCCTATCCATCCTTTGGGGCGGCTCCTTCCTGTTCAACGGCATTCTGGTGCATGAACTGCCGCCCTTTACCATCGTTGCCGCGCGTGTCGCGCTCGCCGCCATTGCCTTGCATGTCATTGTACGTGCAACCGGACATTCCATGCCGAGAGACCGTGAAACTTGGCTCGCCTTCTTCGGCATGGGCTTCCTCAACAATGTCATCCCATTCCTGCTGATCGTCTGGGGCCAGACTCATATTGCCAGCGGCCTCGCCTCGATCCTCAATGCCACCACGCCGCTCTTTGCTGTCGTCGTCGCCCATTTCCTGACCGAGGATGAGAAGATGACCGGCAATCGCCTGATCGGGGTCATCGTCGGCTTTGCCGGCGTCGCCCTGATGATCGGCCCTTCGGTGCTTGCAAGCCTAGGCTCTAACGTGCTGGCGCAGCTTGCCGTGCTGGGTGCCGCCTTCAGCTACTCGCTGGCCGGCATATTCGGGCGTCGTTTCCGCCGCATGGGGCTGGCGCCCATCATTCCGGCCGCCGGTCAGGTCACCGGCTCGGCCATATTGCTTCTGCCGATCGCGCTCTTTGTCGACCGCCCCTGGACGCTCGCAATTCCATCGACCGAAATCTGGCTGGCGCTCGCCGGCCTGGCGCTCCTGTCGACCGCCATCGCCTATGTATTGTTCTTCCGCATCCTCGCGGCCGCCGGCGCCACCAACCTGATGCTGGTGACTTTCCTCATTCCCGTCAGTGCCATCCTGCTCGGCGCGCTTGTCCTCGGCGAGAGCCTGCAGCCGAAGCATTTCATCGGCATGGCACTGATCGCGGTCGGCCTTGCGGCAATCGATGGGCGCCTGCTTACCCTCCCCTTGAGGAGGAGGGTCGGCACGTAGTGCCGGGTGGGGTGATCTCGGCAAGCGTTGAGACCACTCATTCAAAAGGGACGTAACTAGCAAGCGAGATCGGCGACCACCGAATCGAGAACCAGCATTCCCGCCGGTGTGCAGCGCAGGCGGGAATTGCCGATCCGCTCGATGAAGCCGTGTTCCAGTAAAAACGCCTCGCGCTGCGGATCGGGATCGCGGCCGGAAAGTTGCTGCCAGCGGGCGAGATCGACGCCCTCCCTGAGCCGCAGGCCCATCAGCAGCAATTCGTCGGCCTGTTCGTCGAACCCAAGCATTTCCTGATCGATCATGCCGTGGCCGTCGCGCTCGACCATCTCAAGCCAGCTCTCCGGTTTGCGCTCGGTCGCCGTCGCCAGCTTCTGTGGTCCGCGGGTCAAGCGGCCATGGGCGCCGGGACCGATCCCGGCATAGTCGCCATAGCGCCAATAGGTGAGATTGTGCCTGCTCTCGGCGCCCGGACGGGCATGATTGGAGACCTCGTAGGCCGGCATGCCCTCGCGCTCGGTGATCTCCTGTGTCGCCTCGTAGAGCAGCGCCGATTGATCTCCGTCCGGCACGATCAATTTGCCGGCCTTGTGGAGGCCATAGAAGGGCGTCCCTTCTTCGATGGTCAATTGATAGAGTGAGAGGTGATCGACCGCGTAGGACATCGCCTCCTTCAGCTCGCGCTCCCATTCCTCGACGGTCTGGTTCGGGCGGGCATAGATGAGATCGAAGGACATGCGCGGAAAAATCTCGCGCGCCAACTTGATCGCCTTCAGCGCATCCTCGACATTGTGCAGACGGCCCAGGAATTTCAGGTCGCGGTCGTTCAGTGCCTGCACGCCCATCGACACGCGATTGACGCCGGCGGCGCGATAGCCGCGAAAGCGCTCCGCTTCGACGCTCGACGGATTGGCTTCCATGGTGATCTCGATACCATCGGGCACGTGCCAGGCCTTGGCGATGCCCTCCAGGATCGCGGCAACGGTTTCCGGCTTCATCAGCGAAGGCGTGCCGCCGCCGAGGAAGACGCTGGTGACCGTCTTCGGGCCGCTGATCATCCGCATCGTCGCCATTTCCTTCAGGAAGGCGGCCGCGAAGCGCTCCTGATCCACAGGCTGGTGGCGGACATGGCTATTGAAATCGCAGTAGGGACACTTGGCCGCGCAGAAGGGCCAATGCACATAGACGCCGAAACCGGGTTCACCGGTATCGGGCAGTAATTGCGCCCCGCGCATCAGGTCCTGTGTGTCCACGATTTCCACGGGGTTAGCTTACGCCTCCAGGCAGGTTTCGACAAAGGTCTTGAAAGCGCGGGCGCGATGCGACAGTGCATGCTGATCGCCATGCTTCCAGCCATGTTTCTGGTCGCTGCTCATCTCGCCGAATGTGGTCTCGTATCCCTGCGGCTGGAAGATCGGATCGTAGCCGAAGCCCTGCGTGCCGCGCGGCGGCCAGACGACGTTGCCTTCCACTTCGCCGCGGAAAAGCTCGGTATGCCCATCAGGCCAGGCAAGGCAAAGTACGCTGACGAAACGCGCCGTACGGCTCTCCGGCGATGTGGCACCGACCTTCTCGAGTGCGGTCTCGACTTTTTGCATCGCCATGGCGAAGTCGCGCGTGCCGTCAGGCCTTTCCGCCCAGTTGGCCGTATAGACGCCGGGATCGCCGCCGAGTGCATCGATGACCAGGCCGGAATCGTCCGAGAGCGCCGGCAGACCGGAAGCATTGGCGGAGGCAAGCGCCTTGATCGTCGCATTTTCCTCGAAGGTGGTGCCTGTCTCGTCCGGTTCGATGAAGTTGAGATCGGCGGCGGATTTGGCGGTAAAGCCGAGCGGGCCGATGAGATCGCGAATTTCCTGGATCTTGCCGGCATTGTGGCTGGCGACGACGATGGTCTTGGTATCGAGCTTGCGCATGTGCTGTCCTGTCATAGCCCCCAGATGCGGGGTTCGGCGCATTCCAGGCTGTTGCCGGCCGGATCGCGGAAATAGATCGAACGGCCGCCATTCGGCCAGTGGAAATCGGCTTCGATATCGACACCGGCCGCTTGCAGCTTTCGCGTCATCGCTTCGATCTCGTCGTTGTCGAGGCGGAAACAAACGTGCCCGTGCCCCTTGGTGCCATGCGGCGGCACGGGCAGGGCGCCCGGCTCATGCGGCTTGACGGTCTCTTCGCTATTGAAAATGAGCAGCACGCCCGGCCCGCAGCGATAGAAAACGTGGCGATTGCCGCCACGCGAAATCTTCTGCAGTCCGAGTATGCCGCCATAGAAAGCTTCGGCGGCATCGAGATCGTCCGCGTAAAGCGCGGTTTCCAATATGCCTACGAGTATCGCCTTGCTCAACCGATTAGCCCCTCACCCTAACCCTCTCCCCGCAGGCGGGGAGACGACCTCAATCTCGATCGTCCTCCGATTCCCGCATGATGAAGAGAGGTGACGGAAGGTGCGTCTTGCCTCTTCTCGCCGCCGAGACGGGAAGGAGGTGGCCGCCCTTCGATAAACTCAGGGGCCGGATGAAGGGCAAGCTGCACGCTCCACATTCGTTGATATCCTCAGGCGATGGCCTGCTTCTGCAGCTCCACCAGTTCGGCGATGCCGGTCTTGGCAAGATGCATCAGAGTGGCGAATTCTTCTTCGCTGAAGGGCGCGCCCTCGGCGGTTCCCTGGATCTCGACGATGCCGCCCTTGCCCGTCATGACGAAATTGGCGTCGGTTTCGGCCGAGGAATCCTCGAGATAGTCGAGGTCGATGACAGGTTGACCGGCGAAGATGCCGCAGGAGATGGCGGCGATGTGATCCTTCAGCACACGCTCGACCTTCACCATGTTGCGGCTTTCCATCCACTTCAGGCAGTCGTAAAGCGCGATCCAGCCGCCGGTGATCGACGCCGTGCGCGTGCCGCCATCCGCCTGGATGACGTCGCAGTCGACGGTGATCTGACGTTCGCCCAGTTCCTTGAGATCGACGACGGCGCGTAGCGACCGGCCGATGAGGCGCTGGATTTCCTGCGTGCGGCCGCCCTGCTTGCCGGCAGCGGCTTCGCGCTTCATGCGCTCGCCGGTCGCGCGCGGCAGCATGCCGTATTCGGCCGTGACCCAGCCCTTGCCGCTGTTGCGCAGCCATGGCGGCGTCTTGTCTTCCAGGCTTGCCGTGCAGAGCACATGCGTATCGCCGAACTTGACCAGGCACGAGCCTTCCGCATGCTTGGAAAAATTGCGCTCGAACGACACCTTACGCATCTGGTCGGTTTTTCTGCCTGAAGGCCGCATTCCACTCTCCTGAATGTTCGTTGACCGCTTCTACGACCCACAGGCCGCTTTTGCAAAGGAAAAGCAGGTTGCGACGCCCGTCTGCATTCCCAGTCGCATTTTCCCTTTTGCCATTGCTAACTGAATGATTATATTTTGCATAAGGCTCAACGGAATGGATTTGACAGCGAAATGGTATTCACGACATCATCGGTCTCGGATGTCATTGCCGCACTGGACGAACGCTCCAAGGAAATCTTCCGTCGCATCGTCGAAGGCTATCTGGAAAACGGCGAACCCCTTGGTTCGCGCAATCTGTCTCGCCTGTTGCCCATGTCCCTGTCGCCGGCCTCGGTGCGCAATGTCATGAGCGATCTGGAAGAGCTCGGGCTCATCTATTCGCCGCATGTGAGCGCCGGCCGGTTGCCGACGCAGGTGGGGCTGCGCTTCTTCGTCGATGCCTTCATGCAGGTCGGCGATCTCTCCGCCGAGGATCGGGCCAACATCGACCGGCAGGTGCGCGGCAGCAATCGCGATCAGCCGATGGAATCGATGATGTCGGAGGCAAGCCGGGTGCTGTCGGGCATTTCGCGCGGCGCCGGCCTAGTGATCACCGCCAAGAGCGACCCGGTGCTCAAGCATGTGGAGTTCATTCGGCTTGAACCGACCAAGGCGCTTGCCGTGCTCGTCGGCGATCACGATCAGGTCGAAAACCGCATCATCGAACTGCCGGCCGGCACGACGTCATCGCAACTGACGGAAGCTGCCAACTTCCTCAATGCGCATATGACCGGCCAGACGCTGCCGGAATTGCGGCGGCAATTGCAGAGCCTCAAGCAGAGCGTGCGCCAGGAGCTGGACAGCCTGTCCCATCAGCTGGTCGAGCGCGGCATTGCCGTCTGGTCCGGTGGCGATGACGATGGCAAGCCGACGCAGCTCATCGTGCGAGGGCATTCCAATCTGCTCGCCGAGATCGGCGGCGTCGAGGATCTGGATCGTCTGCGCCTTCTTTTCGACGACCTCGAAAAGAAGGACAGCCTTATCGAGATCCTCAACCTCGCCGAAAGCGGGCCGGGCGTGCGCATCTTCATCGGCTCGGAAAACAAGCTCTTTTCGCTGTCCGGCTCCTCGCTGATCGTTGCGCCCTATCGCGACGACGACGATCGTATCGTCGGCGCGGTCGGCGTCATCGGTCCGACGCGGCTGAACTATGCCCGCATCGTGCCCATGGTCGATTATACGGCGCAACTGATTTCGCGGCTGACGCGGCCAGGGATTTGACGAGACGGATCTGACGGCGGCGCTCAATCGGGAAGCAGCATTCCCGATCCGCCCATCTCAGCCGGAACGTCCTTCTGCTTCGGCAGCCCGTCGCTCAGGTGCAGCACCGTCGTTTCATAATTGACGTGCAGTGCCGGCTGGAAATCGAGGCCGGGCAGGACGCCGGCGTAGACATCGGTTACGCCCCACGGCGGATGTTCGGTCAGCAGATGACCGCCGCAGACCGTGCACCACTTGCGCACGCTCTTCTCGGTTTTCTGGTAGCTGCCGATCTTGTCCGCACCCCTGGTGACGTGAACGGCCTGCGGCGGCCAGAGCGAAAAGGCATTGACCGGTCCCGCCGACCATTCGCGGCAGGAGTCGCAATGACAGTAGCCCATTGCCATTGGCTCGCCGTCGACTGCAATTTCCACTGCCCCACAGAAACACTTGCCTGAAAGGGATTTGCCATTAGACATTGATCTCACCCCACGCTGTGCTCAGCTGCGTTTCAACATACCACCGGGGAGGAGGGCTGAACAGTCGATGTCTCGAACGGCATTCAGGGGCGGGGGAGCACATTGCTGTCGACACATAGCTGCGAATTGGCTGTTCTTCTCGACAAAGCCTTGATTTTTTCCGGCCAAACCTCGATATCGGGCACATCCAAAGACCAAGCAATTCGGAGACCGTCATGACCGACGAAACAACAAAAACCGGACCTGACGCCACGGCGGCCGACACGTCAGCGGATTTCGCGCAGGACGCAGCCGAAGCCGTTGATGCGGCCGAGCCGTCTCAGCCGGATCCGGTTGAGCTGCTGAAGGCCGAGAACGGCGAACTGCGTGATCGCTATCTGCGCCTCGCTGCCGAGATGGACAACCTGCGTCGCCGCACCGAGCGCGATGTAAAGGATGCAAAGTCCTATTCCGTGGCAAGCTTCGCCCGCGACATGCTTTCGGTGGCGGACAATCTGCGCCGTACGCTGGATGCCATTCCGGCTGAAGCACGCGCCGGCGGTGATGCCGGCCTGCAGACGCTGATCGAAGGTGTTGAGATGACCGAGCGTTCCATGCTCTCTGCTCTCGAGCGCCATGGCGTGCGCCAGCTGGAGCCGGTCGGGCAGAAGTTCGACCCCAATTTCCACCAGGCAATGTTCGAAGTGCCCAATCCCGAGGTACCGAACAACACCGTCGTTCAGGTCGTGCAGGCCGGTTTCGCCATCGGCGACCGCGTTCTGCGCCCGGCCATGGTCGGCGTCGCCAAGGGTGGCCCGAAGATCGTGGAAAATGCCGAGCAGGGCGCCAACAGTCCGCTGGATGAAAAAGACGCCTGATTCTTTTCAGGCACTGGCAAATGAAAAGAGCCGGATGATGTCAGATCATCCGGCTCTTATTTTGGCCTTGGTCCGATGCGACGCAGGGCGTCACGCGGCGTTGGACGCCTGCTCCTCGTTGAGGAAGGCGTAGATGGCTGAGGCGGATTCGGTGGCGCGGAGCTTCGCGACGAGATCCTGGTCCCGCAGAACGCGGGCAATGCGCGACAACGCCTTCAGGTGGTCTGCACCTGCGCCTTCCGGCGCAAGCAGCAAAAAGACGAGATCGACGGGCTGGTCGTCCAGAGCCTCGAAATCGACAGGCGCCTCAAGGCGCGCGAAAATGCCGGCGATGGACTTGATGCTGGCAAGCTTGCCATGCGGAATGGCGATGCCGTTGCCGACTCCGGTGGAGCCCAGGCGCTCGCGCTGCAGCACAACGTCGAAAATTTCGCGCTCCGGCAATCCGGTCAGCTTGGAGGCTTTGGCGGCCAGCTCCTGAAGCAGTTGTTTTTTGGAATTTGCCTTCAAGGCGGGGATGATCGCATCTTGCTGTAGCAAATCTGCCAATGCCATTCTCTTTATCCTTCGTGTCGCCGAGAGCCGATGACGGGCAAGCGGCGGCCAGCTGCGATGATGCGCAGCCGCCGCTTATCTTCTATTCTCAGCCTTTAATATTGGCGGCGTCGATCCAGCCAATGTTACCGTCCTGTCGGCGGTAGACGATGTTCAAGTGTTCGTTGCCGGGGCTGCGGAAAAGCAGCAGCGGCTCGTCGGTCATGTCGAGTGCCATCACGGCAGTCGCCACCGACATGGTCTTCAATTGCTTCGTGCTCTCTGCGACGATCGCCGGCGCGAAATCGGCAGCAATCTCCTCGTCGTCATCCGGAACGCCATCCATGACGGTATAGGCGACTTCCGCCTGTCCGTTGACATGATTGCCGGCCTGATGGTCCTTGAGTTTGCGTTTGTAGCGGCGCAGGCGCTTCTCGATGCGCTCGGACGCTGCATCGAAAGCAAGCTGCGGGTCCATAGCTTCACCGGCAGCATGCAGCACGACCCCGCTATCGAGATGAAGCTTGCAATCGGCCGCAAAGCGCGAACTGGACTTATGTACAGTTACCTGACCCGAATACCCCCCGTCGAAGTATTTGGTCACGGCCATACCGATCTGGTCCTCGATCCGCTGCCGGAAGGAGTCACCAATTTCCATATGTTTACCGGAGACACGCACACTCATGGAGTTTCCCTTCTTGTAGTGGTTATTGCGCGTACCAGTTTACGCCAAGCCTCAAGCTCATCCAAGCACTTCACGCAGTCAAAGGCAAATTGCGTATATCGACCGCCTTTGGGATGGTGGGGATAAGTTTCATGGTCTGCTGTCCTGCAGCGATTGCGGCGGGCTTCTAGCCCCGCCGCATGCGAAAGTCAACTGCATCTTAACGGACTGTTAGGAGATATGCATCCTGTGGTTGACGGTCGGCGGTCGTCAGAAACCGGAAACTTTGGCCAGTGCCCGCTTCTCCCGGCGTCGTTGAACGGAGGAGGGGATGTTCATGGCCTCCCGGTACTTTGCAACCGTGCGGCGAGCAAGCTCTATCCCGCCCTTCTTCAGCGTATCGACGATATCGTCGTCGGACAGCACCGCATCCGGGCTCTCGTTCGTGATCATCAGGCGGATCTTGTGGCGCACGGCTTCGGCGGAATGGCTGTCGCCGCCCTCGACGGCGCTGATCGAAACCGTGAAGAAATATTTGAGCTCGAACAGCCCGCGCGGCGTCAGCATGTACTTGTTAGAGGTCACGCGGCTGACCGTAGACTCGTGCATCTTGATGGCGTCGGCTACGGTCTTCAGGTTGAGCGGCCTCAGATGATCGACGCCGTGCAAGAGGAATGCGTCCTGCTGCCGCACGATCTCGCTTGCCACCTTCATGATCGTCTTGGCGCGCTGGTCGAGGCTGCGGGTCAGCCAGTTGGCATTCTGCAGGCATTCCGACAGGAAGGCGTGATCCTGCCCGGTCTTGGAAACGCAGGCGAAGTAGGATTGGTTCACCAGCACGCGCGGCAGCGCATCGGGGTTGAGCTCCACCAGCCAGCTGCCGTCGGCCGAAGAGCGCACGACGATATCGGGCATGATCGCCTCGGATATGTCGGTCTCGAAGCAGCTGCCGGGCTTGGGGTTCAGCTGGCGGATTTCCGCCATCATGTCGAGCAGGTCTTCCTCATCGACGCCGCAGAGCCGTTTCATCGAAGCAAAATCGCGCCTCGCGAGCAGTTCCAGGTTCTGGACGAGGCGTTCCATCGCCGGGTCGAAGCGATCCTTCTGCCGGAGCTGGATTGCCAGGCATTCGCTGAGAGAGCGGGCGAAGACGCCGGGCGGATCGAGTTGCTGCAGGGCCTCCAGCACGCGCTCCACATCTTTCGGGGTAGCGCCGAAGCGCCCCGCCGTTTCCCCGAGATCGGCGCGGAGGTAGCCGGCGTCGTCAAGCTGGTCGACGAGATGCTGGGCGATCAGCCGGTCGCCCACGGCGGGCAGCGAAAAGGGGATCTGTTCGTTGAGATGATCGCGCAACGACACCTGGCCGGCGACGAAGTCGTCGAGGTCGTAGCTTTCGCCGGCCTCGCCACCAGGCATGGATTTCCACTGGCTCAGCAGCTCCGGCGCATCGGCGCGCTGCGGCGGGCCATCATCCGGAAAGACATCGTTGAAATTGGTATCGAGTTCGTCGCTCAGCCGCTTGGCGTTGCCTGTATTGTCGTTTTCGTACCAGTCGCTCGCAAGGTCGCCGGCACCGCCTTCGAAGCCATCTTCTCCGCGCGGTTCTTCCTGGGCTTCGAAAGGATCGTCCTTGGGTTCGCGTTCGCCGTTGCTGCCCAGATCTTCGTCATTTGACGCAAATTCCAGCAGCGGATTTTTCTCGACCTCCTGGGCGATGAACTGGCTCAGCTCGAAATGGGTCATCTGCAGCAACTGAATGGATTGCATCAGTTGCGGAGTCATCACCAGGCTCTGGCTTTGGCGCAGGAAAAGATTGGCCGATAATGCCATGGCGGACGCGGGACTCCCCTTGAACTCCTCGGGATTCCGCGTCTTCGATTAATAAAATCTTCGCGAAATTCCAACTGGCCCAAAAATTGCTTTTTTATGGGATTTGGTCAAGTGGAACTGTGAAGCGAAAGTAAATTTACGGGGCGCGCCGGCGCCCGGTAATATTAGTGCGTGAAGGAATTGAATTTCAGCCTATCAGAGGCTGAAATTATCACCAAGATAAAGCTTGCGTACTTCAGGATTGCTGACGATGTCGTTCGCCCTGCCGTGTGTCAGCACCTCACCCGCATGGATGATATAGGCGCGGTCTATCAGGCCGAGCGTTTCGCGGACATTGTGGTCAGTGATCAACACGCCGATGCCGCGCGCCGTCAGGTGGTGCACCAGGTTTTGGATGTCGGCGACCGAAATCGGGTCGACGCCGGCGAAAGGCTCGTCGAGGAGCATGAAGGTTGGATCGGTCGCCAATGCGCGGGCAATTTCCAGTCGCCGCCGCTCACCGCCCGAAAGCGCGATCGCCGGCACCGTGCGCAGATTGCGAATGTGGAATTCCTCCAGCAGTTCGTCGATCTTGCGCTCCCGCTTCGTCTTGTCCTTTTCATGGACCTCGAGCACGGCGCGGATGTTTTGCTCCACCGTCAGGCCGCGAAAGATCGAAGCTTCCTGCGGCAGGTAGCCAACGCCGAGCCGCGCGCGGCGGTACATCGGCATCGACGTGACATTGTTGCCGTCGATCTCGATCGTACCCTCATCGACCGGCACCAGACCGGTGATCATGTAGAAACAGGTCGTCTTGCCAGCGCCGTTCGGCCCGAGCAGGCCAACGGCTTCGCCGCGCCGTACCACCAGCGAAACGCCATTGACGACGCGCCGCCTACCGTAGGTTTTGGTGAGGCCGCGCGCTATCAGGGTGCCCTTATAGCGTGCTTTGTCCGCGGCCGGTGCGCCCGATGCCGCGGAAGACGGCCCGGGCACGCCGGGCAAAGTGGAAGTGGTCGATGTGGTCACGGGAGGGCCGGTATCAATTTTTCTTTTGTTGCTGCTGCTGCACTTGCTGCGACTTCGGATCGAGCTGGATCTGAACGCGGCCTCCGCAGGAATCCAGCTGTGCTTCGCCCGTCGCCATGTGCACGGTGAGCTGGCAGCCGGTGAAAACGTTCGGGCCGTCGGTCAAAACCACTTTCTTGCCCTTGAGGATAGCAAGCTGGTTGGCCATGTCGAAGGAGCCGTCCTCCGCCGTTGCCGTCTGCGTGCCGGAAACGAGGTAAACCTTGTCGGTGACCAGAATATGGTCGATGTTGGCATCGCCTGACACCAGCGACTGGTTCTGCTCCTTGGCGACCTTGGCGACGGGATTGTCAGCCTGCTTGGCATCTGTCGGCTGCTTCTTCTTGTAGAAGACCGTCATCTTGCCAGCCTGCATGGTCGTGGTGCCCTGAACGACCTTGACGTTGCCGGTGAACACGGCCTGGCTTTCCTGGTCGTGGATTTCCAGCTTGTCGCTTTCGATCTGGATCGGCTGATCGCTGGAAAGGGCAAGGCCCGGCATGGAGCTGGTCGTCGACTGCGCACCTGCCTCTGCTGCTGCGAAGAAGGCGAGCGCGCTGAAAGCGCCAAGAAGGCCCGCTTTGCGCAGGCCGGAGTTGAAAATTGAGTTTGGCCAATACTTTATCATGAACCGCCCGGCTTCTGTTCGCTAGCTGAATTGTGGAGTGCGGACGGTTCGATATGCATCTGAACCTGTCCGTCGAATTCGATTACGCTCCCCTTATCCGTCATCTTGAGCGAACGCGCAACAACCGACATGCCGCCTCGCTGGATTGCAACCTGATCCTGGCTGGACAGGTCGCCCTTCTTGACATCGAGGAACGCGGTCTTGAACTCCGCGCGCAGGCCATTGTCCATCTGGACGACGAAGGGCTCCGTCAGCTTCAGCGTGTCGGCCTGGCGATCGAAATCCGCGCTCTGGGCCGTCACGTGGGCGATCACGTCGGTATTGACCGGCATGGATGCCTTGATGGTCTTGAGCGTGATCATGTTCGGGTTCTTGATATCCTGCAGCGCTTTCTCCGCGAGCAGGGAATAATTGATGCCGTCCTTGTTGCGGCCGGCGATGGCGGGACGCTCCATGACCACCTTGCCGTCCTCGATCCTGGCACCCTCGATCTGTATGTCCGCCGGCAAATAAGCGCGGATCAACGAGACGGTGATGAAGATGAGCGAGACGATGAGGGCGGCAAGCGGCAGCAATACCCTCAGCCGCTTCACGCGCGCAGAGTGGAAGATTGCGTCCTTATACACATTCCGTTCCGGCACCGGGCGGATTGCCTCGCCGGGGGTCTCGATCGTATTGAGCATGCAACAGGTCCGTCTTTTTTGATCCGGGAACCGCATTCACGCTATGCGAGGCTGCGCTAAAAAGCCCATCGGATCGTTTCGCATTATTGCACTGGCTTGCCAATATGGATTTTTTCCCGCAGCCGACGAATTTCGGCAGAAAAATATCCCGTTGGCCCGTTTCATCAGGTCGGGCAATGTCCTATCTGATGAACAGCAGAGCGGCCGCCCGCCGACGACATCGAGAACGGGAAACGCTTTTCTCTGAGGATTGTGCCCGTTTCAAGGTGTCATTATCCGGTTGGCAGTGCATTCGATTTGTTGCAGGGAGAAATAAGGCGTGATGGACAGTTCTGCAATCGCGGATCGGCGACAATTGCGCCGCAAGGTTGGTTTTTGGCGCGTTGTTGCCGTTTTGC
The DNA here is from genome assembly GCF_012641405.1 of Rhizobium sp. P40RR-XXII. Taxonomy (GTDB): domain Bacteria; phylum Pseudomonadota; class Alphaproteobacteria; order Rhizobiales; family Rhizobiaceae; genus Rhizobium. The sequence continues at coordinate 126,048 of NZ_JABAII010000008.1, read as the reverse complement.
TCCTTATTGGGCTCGGCTTCGCGCTCTATCGCTTCGTTGCCGGAGACCTCCCCGACAGCCGCGGTCCGCAAATAGCCCGTGTCAAGATTTCCGGGCTCATCCAGGACGATCCGGAACTCCTGGAACGGCTGAAGAAGATCCGCGACAATGACCAGGTCAAGGCGCTGATCGTCTCGATTTCGTCGACCGGCGGGACCACCTATGGCGGCGAGCGCATCTTCAAGGCGATCCGCGCCGTCGCCGCCAAGAAGCCCGTCGTATCGGACATTCGCACGGTTGCCGCCTCGGCCGGCTACATGATCGCGACCGCCGGCGACGATATCGTTGCCGGCGATACCTCGATCACCGGGTCGATCGGCGTCATCTTCCAGTATCCGCAACTCAAGGATCTGTTCGACAAGCTCGGCGTTTCTCTCGACGAAATCAAGTCGGCGCCGCTGAAAGCCGAGCCGTCGCCCTTTCATCCGGCAAGCGAGGAGGCCAAGAGCATGATCCGCAGCATGGTCATGGACAGCTATGGCTGGTTTGTGGACCTCGTGGCGGATCGTCGCAAGCTGCCGCGTGAAGACGTATTGAAGCTTGCCGACGGCAGCATCTTCACCGGCCGGCAGGCGCTGCAGAACAAGCTGATCGATACGCTCGGCGGCGAAGACGAAATTCTTGCCTATCTCGAGACGCGCAAGGTCAAGAAGGACCTGCCGATCGTCGATTGGAAGCCGGAAGACAAAACTTCGTCCTTCTTTTGGCCGGGTGCCGCTTCCTGGTTGCTAAATCGTCTCGGTTATGATGATTTTATTAAAGGAGAGAGTCTCCAGAAAATCATGACCGATAAGTTGTTTCTTGACGGCCTGCTTTCTGTTTGGCAGGGTGCAGCCAATTGATAAATCAATGATTTAAGGGGATAGCTGTGATCAAGTCGGAACTGGTGCAGATTGTTGCCGCCCGCAACCCGCATCTCTATCACCGCGACGTCGAAAATATTGTCAATGCCGTCTTGGATGAGATCACCGATGCGCTCGCCGCGGGAAACCGGGTTGAACTTCGCGGCTTCGGCGCTTTTTCCGTCAAGAACCGGCCTTCGCGCTCCGGTCGCAACCCGCGCACGGGCGACACGGTTTTCGTCGAGGAAAAATGGGTCCCTTTCTTCAAGACTGGCAAGGAGCTGCGCGAGCGCCTGAATCCGGGCGCCGGCGACGACGAAGACGACAACTGATCGGCCCGATCGCGCCGAGCTCTCCCGAAAATGCCGTGCCCGAAAATCTTGCGATGGAATGCCGTTGGACATGATTGTGCCGCGACGCGGTGGCACTTGAATTCAGCCGCCTCTTTTCTATTCTGCGGCTGGAGGCGTCATGGGTGTGGGCATCCATGACTGCGGATAAAGGAGCAGCGCAATGGCCAAAAAGATCGTCAATCTGCTGATATTGCTGCCGCTCGGCATCATCCTCGTAATATTCTGCGTTGCCAACAGGCAAACCGTGACGCTGGCTCTCAACCCGTTCAGGCCAGACGATCAGGTTCTGTCGCTGAATGCTCCTCTGTTCGTGCTGATGTTTGTCGCTCTGATCCTCGGCATGGTCGTCGGAGCAGCGGTTACCTGGTTCAATCAGGGAAAACACCGCAAGCGTGCCCGCAACCAGTCTCGGGAGGCGGTACGCTGGCAGGCAGAGGCCGACAAGCATCGCACGCGAGCGGAAGAAATCGCCGGCCAGCTTCCGTCAAAATGACGGGCTGCCGTCAAGCCGCATCTCTTTATAGTCGCCCTCGGGCGACGCGCCGTCGCCAATGATCTCGAAGCCGATTTTTCGATAGAAGGTCATGGCGTGCGTGTTTTTGACCAGGCACTTCAGCCGATAGCGGCGCGCTGGCCAATCCGGCAGGGCGGTGAGCAGGGCCTTGCCGGCACCGCGTCCCTGGAAAGCCGGCAGGATATAGAGCATATGGATGAAGTCGTCCGGCTCCCACACAGCGGCAAAGCCTGCAACCATGCCATCCTTGTCTTCGCAGACGAATAGGCGCTCGCCGTTCGTATGAACGGCGAAATCCTCGAGGCTGAAGCGGCCGGGATCGACCCATCGGAATGTCCCGCGGCGGACGTGGAGATAGATCTCCGCGAGGGTTTGCATGTCTTGTTCGCGTGCCGGCCGGACAGCCCACGTCTCGGATTTCGATGTCATGATCGTTTATATGGGCGCCAAATATGCCCACGGCAATCAGGCGTTGGCCTGACCGTTGATCGCAGCGGTGAAATCGGCAAAAAATTGCTGAGCAAGCTTCTTGGCGCTGGAATCGACCAGTCGTGAGCCGAGCTGGGCGATCTTGCCGCCGACCTGCGCCTTCGCCTCATATTGCAGGATCGTCTCGTTGCCGTCCTGCTTGAGGACGACGTCGGCGCCGCCCTTGGCGAAACCGGCGATGCCGCCCTTTCCCTCGCCCGATATCGTGTAGCTTTCCGGCGCATTGATGTTGGAAAGCTTGACCTCGCCATTGAAGGAGGCGGAAACCGGGCCGATCTTCAGCTTCACGGTCGCTGTCAGCTCCGTCGGAGAAATCCTCTCCAGGCTTTGACAGCCCGGAATACATTGCTTGAGGATTTCCGGATCGTTCAACGCCGCCCACACCGCGTCCCTGGGTGCTGCGATCCGCTCCTCGCCGGTCATGTCCATGCGCAATCCTCCCAATGTGACATTTTGTGCATGGATCATCGCAGATCGGAAAGCGCTTTGCCAAGTGGCGGTCAGATGCTATTTGCACGAACATATCAATTTTGAGACAAGCATGGTGAAACACAGGGAAAGCCGCCCCGGCCATAAGGCCGCCGGCGGTCTTGGGGCAAGACCCCGGCGCGACATGTCCGGCAAACCGCCGGCAAAGCCCGCGCATGCTTCAAAGCCAGCCAAGCCTTCACGCGATCACGGCGAGCGGGTGACAGAGCCGCGCGATGTGGCGCCCGAGCGCCCGCTGATGACGCGAAGCGGCGAGCGACCGGCCGAACGTGTGCCGGTTATCCTCGAGTCGCTGGGTGCCGGGGATTTTCACCTCATCGACAGCGGCAATGGGCTGAAGCTCGAGCAGTACGGTCCCTACCGCATCGTCCGGCCGGAAGCACAGGCACTGTGGCCGCCGTCGCTTGCCCCGCATGTCTGGGACAATGCCGACGCCATCTTCACCGGCGATACGGATGAGGACGGCATGGGCCGGTGGCGTTTCCAGCGCGAAGCGCTCGGCGAGACCTGGCCGCTGCAATTGCTCGGCGTCGATTTTCTCGGCCGCTTCACCGCCTTCCGCCATGTCGGCGTCTTCCCGGAGCAGATCGTGCACTGGGCCTGGATGAAGGAACAGGTCGAGGCGGCGAAACGGCCGCTCAAGGTCCTGAATCTCTTCGGTTATACCGGTGTCGCGTCGCTGGTGGCGGCTGCGGCGGGCGCGGAAGTGACCCACGTCGACGCCTCGAAGAAGGCGATCGGCTGGGCGCGTGAAAACCAGGCCTTGGGCCGCATGGAAAAGCTGCCGATCCGCTGGATCTGCGAGGATGCGATGAAATTCATCCTGCGCGAGGAGCGGCGCGGCAGCAAATACGACATCATCTTGACCGACCCGCCCAAGTTCGGCCGCGGCCCGAATGGCGAGGTCTGGCATCTGTTCGAGCATTTGCCGCTGATGCTCGATGTCTGCCGCGAGATCCTGTCGCCGAAGGCGCTCGGCCTCGTGCTGACGGCCTATTCCATCCGCGCCAGCTTCTATTCGATCCACGAGCTGATGCGCGAAACGATGCGCGGCGCCGGCGGTGCCGTCGAATCCGGCGAGCTCGTCATTCGCGAGGCAGGCCCTGACGGGCGCACGCCGGGCCGGGCGCTTTCCACCTCTCTCTTCAGCCGCTGGGTGCCGAAATGAACCAGGATTTCCGTAACGACGGCCCGCGCAAGGTCGGACAGGTCAAGGAGGTTACCTCGCTTGCCAATCCGATCGTCAAGGATATCAAGGCGCTGACGGTCAAGAAGTCCCGCGAGGAAAGCGGCGCGTTCCTGGCCGAGGGCCTGAAGCTCGTCATCGACGCGCTCGAGCTCGGCTGGACGATCCGCACGCTGGTCTATGCCAAGGCCGCCAAGGGCAAGCCTCTCGTCGAACAGGTGGCCGCCAAGACGGTCGCGGCCGGCGGGCTGGTGCTGGAGGTCAGCGAAAAGGTCATCGGCTCGATCACCCGCCGCGACAATCCGCAGATGGTAGTCGGCGTCTTCGAGCAGCGCTGGCAGCAGCTTCGGGACGTCAAGCCGAAGGCCGGCGAAACCTGGGTAGCGCTCGACCGCGTCCGCGATCCCGGCAATCTCGGCACGATCATCCGCACCGCCGATGCGGCCGGCGCTTCCGGCGTCATCCTCGTCGGTGAGACGACCGATCCCTTTTCGCTGGAAACCGTACGCGCCACCATGGGCTCGGTCTTCGCCGTTCCTGTCGTCAAGGCGACACCGGAAGATTTCCTGGCCTGGAAAAAGAAGGCTGAGGTTTCCGTTGTTGCCACCCATCTGGCTGGCGCGGTGGACTATCGTACCATCGATTACAAGAAGAAGCCCGTCGTCATCCTGATGGGCAACGAGCAGTCCGGCCTGCCGGATGCCCTGGCGAAAGAGGCCGATGCGCTTGCCCGCATCCCGCAGGCCGGCCGCGCCGACAGCCTCAATCTGGCGGTTGCGACGGCGGTCATGCTGTTCGAGGCCCGCCGCCATATCCTGACACTTAACTAGCGAGACCCGATGACCGAAAGCGAGACCCACGGACAGTCGACCGCGAAGCCGGCCCTGTTTTCACGGCCCCTGCCCATCCTGATCTTCATCGTGGTTGCGGTCGTCCTCGACCAGGCCATCAAGATCATGGTCGATCACTGGCTGCCGCTGCAGGAGATGGTGCCGGTCATTCCGATGCTGGCGCTCTACCGCACCTACAATCTCGGCGTCGCGTTCTCCATGCTCTCAGGCATGGACGGCTGGTTCATCGTCGGTATGCGGCTCGTCATCGTCGCCTTCGTGCTGTGGCTCTGGTGGCGCACGCCCGATCATCGCTGGCTTGCCCATTTGGGCTTTGCCCTGATCATTGCCGGGGCGCTCGGCAATCTGATCGACCGCTTTCTCTATGGCCATGTGATCGACTATATCCTCTTCCACACGCAGACATGGTCTTTTGCGGTGTTCAATCTCGCCGACAGTTTCATCACCGTCGGGGCGGGCTGCGTCATTCTCGATGAGCTTTTGATGCCGAAAAAGCCGAAAACCTAAAATTCTAGCGAATCCCTGAAGGCATCGGGAAGGTTGCATGTGTTAGCCAGATTGCATGAGCACTCTGGCAAATCTGCGGGAAAAGCTTGCCGCAGCCGAAATCCGCGGCCATGCGGGACCGATCGAAGGACCGGCCGAGAGCGAGCTGTCGCCTGCGAAACCGATCGAGCCATCGCAGGATGCACTCCGCCAGCCGCCATCGCCGGCAAAGGCATGGTGGCTGGAAGGCCATTGGCTGAATGGCGGTGGTCTCGTGACCGGCGCCGCTCTTCTTGCGATCGGCTTTGCCGGCGGTCCGCTGACGCTCGCAGGCGTTCTTGGCCTTGTTGCCCTTGTCCTTGCCGCCGTTGGCATTTTCAATGCCCGCACTGCATCGCAAAAGCCTGCAATTGTCGCAGCCGATTTCAGCGAAAGCGAACACGACCGTCTTTGGGAACACAGGGAAAGCACCAGCCTGCTTGCCACCGTCCACGATGCGCTTGGCGACATCGCAGTCACGCGCAGCATCGATCGCCGGATTCTGCACGCCAACGCCACCTTCCGCAAACTGACCGGCAAGCCGCATCCGGAAGGCTTGACGCTGGAAGAGGCCGGCCTCGTATTCCGTGCCGTCACCGACGCAAAACATCAGGACGCGGAAATCGCCACACCCGAGGGCCGACGCATCTTTGCTTGGCACGATGTCATGTTTCGCGACCCGACGACCGGGCAATTGTGCATACAGAGCATCGCGCGCGACGTGACGGAAGAGCGGCAGATCGCCCGCCTGCGCGAGGATGCGCGGCTGAAGGCCGAATATAACAGCGCGGCCAAGTCTCGGCTTCTGGCCACCGTCAGCCATGAGATCCGCACGCCGCTGTCGGGCATTCTCGGCATGAACCATCTGCTTGCCCAGACGCCGTTGAACTTGGAACAGGCAAATTACCTGACGGGCATTCGCCAATCGGGTCATGCGCTGGTGCAATTGGTCGAAGACCTGCTTGATTTCTCCACGATCGAGGTCGGCCGCTTCCAGTTGCATCCGCGCAAGGAGGCTTTGCGCCCGCTGCTGGAAGGCGTCATCGAGATGCTCGCCCATCGAGCCCATGAAAAGGGCATCGAAATCGCTGCGAGCGTTGCGGCCAAGGTCCCCGAGAGCATGGAATTCGATCCGGCCCGTCTGCGCCAGATCCTGTTCAACGTCATCGGCAACGCCGTGAAGTTCACCCAGGCCGGTGGCGTGCTTGTCCGTGTCGATCTCCGGGAACAGGATTTGACGATATCGGTGCGGGATAGCGGCCCCGGCATGACCGAGGAAGAACAGGCGCGTGTCTTCGGCGAGTTCGAACAGGCCGGCACGATCGTGGAAAAAAGCGCCGGCACCGGCCTGGGCCTGGCCATTTCCGCCCGCATCCTGCGCGAATTCGGCGGCAGGCTCAGCGTCGCCAGCGAGCGCGGCAAGGGCAGCGAGTTCATCATTTCCTTTCCGGTCGGCCTGGATGCCGGGGAGAGCGGACATGAGTGGCGCGACATCATGCTCAAGGGATCGCGCGTGCTGCTGCTGGCACCCGAAGGGGCCGCAAGCGAGGCAATCACGCAAACCATCCGGACCCTTGGCGGCCATTGCAGGCTGATCGACGCCGGCGACATGGACGATCTCCTTCGCTCGTTTCCGATGGGCGAGGAGGGGATATGGACGGATCTCGTTGTCGACCACCGCATGGCGCCCTGGTACTTCAGTGAGGGAACTGCGATTGCCGTGCCAGGCCTGCGCAAGATCTTCCTGGTCAATCCGGAGGAGCGCAACACCCATCCGCTCGATCTCTTCGATGCCTGGCTCATCCGGCCGCTGCGCGAGCAGTCGCTGATCGATGTGCTGAGGGGCCGCATGCGGGGCATGGAAAAGCGCGATGCCTTTATCGAAGCGGTCTCCGAGATCGGCATAACGACACCGGAGGCGGAAGATCGCACGCTGGATATCCTGCTTGGCGAGGATGATCCGGTCAATGCGATGCTGGTGCGGGCCATGCTCTCCAAGGCAGGCCACAGGGTTCGCCTCGTCGAGGATTTCGACGGCCTTCGCGTTCGCGTCGAAAACGTCGAGGCGCGGCCGGAGGTGTTGGTGACCGATCTCAATATGCCCGGCGGCTCGGGTGCCGCCGTGCTCGCGCAATTGCGGGCCTACGAGCGTCGGCACGGTTTGCCGCCGCTTCCGATCGTCGTATTGACCGCGGACAGCCGCGATTCGGTCCGCCGTCAGGCTTTGCTGGCCGGGGCCGATGCCGTGATCGTCAAGCCGGTCGATCCTGAAAAGCTGTCGGCAACGCTGCAGGGCTTGTCGAGGTCGGTTTTCGAGCGCGCCCAGACATCATCGCGCGTCTTCGGATAAAGCTTACGAAAGCCGGCTCATCAATGCTCGACAGCGGCCGGCAATATGGCTCAACCTAAGGCAATTGCCGTTGCTAAGTTGGGGACGGTGCCTCCATTCCAAAATTGAAATGGGCACACTTCTTGCTTTTAGGAATGCTGCGTGTCACTTTCCTGTCGCACGAATTTGGTTTATGGCGCTATATCGGCCCGCAGGGGGAGAATCGCCATGTCCATCGAAATCTTGAATCGCGAAGCTCAGGGCGAAATGGTTCAGTCTTCAAAGGCAACGGTTGAACCGGTTGCCAGCGATGTGCTCGGACGCATCGGAAATTTAGAAACGCGCCTTGCCCGCACGGCGCGTGAAATCGATGCCGCTCAGGCCGTCCGCTATCGCGTTTTCGTCGAGGAGATGAACGCGCAACTGCCGGCCGACGCCATGCGTCGTCAGCGCGACGTCGACAGCTGGGACGCCATTTGCGACCACCTTCTGGTGTTGGACCGTTCGATCGAGGGCGATTCGGAAGATCAGATCGTAGGCACCTATCGCCTGCTGCGCCAGGAAGTAGCCATGGCCAATGGCGGCTTCTATTCCTCTTCGGAATTCGACATCGACGCGCTGCTTGCGCGCCATGCGGACAAACGCTTCATGGAGCTCGGCCGCTCCTGCGTACTGCCGGCATATCGCAACAAGCGCACGGTCGAGCTGCTGTGGCAGGGCAATTGGGCCTATGCGCTGAAGCATGGCATGGGCGCGATGATCGGTTGCGCCTCTTTCCCGGGCGTCCTTCCTGAGCAGCATGCGCTGGCTTTGTCCTTCCTTTATCACAATGTTGTCGCCAAGGACGAATGGACTGTCGGCGCTTTGCCGTCGCTTGCCCGCAACATGGACTTGATGCCGGTCGAAGCCGTCAATCCAAAGAAGGCGCTGATGGCGCTGCCGCCGCTGATCAAGGGTTATCTGCGCCTCGGCGCGATGGTCGGTTCGAACGCGGTGGTCGATCAGGCCTTCAATACAACCGACGTGCTGATCGTCCTGCCGATCGCCAGCATCTCGGATCGCTACGTGAATTACTACGGCGCGGACGCCGGCCGCTTCGCGAGCTGATAGGTATTAAGGGATAGCAAAGATATCGATCGCATCCGTGATGCCGCGAAGCGCGACATGATGCGATTGCGGCTTTACGCCTCGCATTGTCAGCAATTCGGCGGCGCGGGCATTCTCCAGCACCGCACCCGTGGCAAATATCTCGCTCGACGTCGCCAGATGCTGCACGCGCGAGGCGATATTGACCGTTTGTCCGAAATAATCCTGCCGCTCGTTCAGGCTGACCGCAATGCACGGTCCCTCGTGGATGCCGATCTTCAGAAGGAGGTCGTCGTTGCCGCGTTCCCTGTTGAGGCTGGACATGGCCTCGCGCATCCGCATCGCCGCGGCGAGCGCCCGGTCTGGCGTCGGGAAAGTGGCCATGACCGCGTCGCCGATGGTCTTGACGACCGCACCGGCCTCCGCGCCCACGATTTCGTGCAGGATGCTGAAATGTGTCTTGACCAGATCGAAGGCCGCCAGATCGCCGACCCTCTCATAGAGCTCCGTCGAACCGCGCAGATCGGTGAAGAGAAAGGTGAGGCTCGCGATTTTCAGCCGCTGGTTGATGTCGATCGTGTCAGTCCGGTATATGTCCCGGAAGGTCTGGTTGGAGAGCAGCCGCTTGGCGGTCAGGAATGGCCGGCGTTGGCCGAGCAGCGTGTGAAGTGCGTCGTTGGCGATGCACACCGACGGCAGGGTGCGGACCTCCGTATGGTTTTCTATGACGATGCGCAGCGGGCCGGGTCGAAGCCCGATCGTGTCGTGGTGCCGATGCATGCGATCGAAGACGAGCGATATGCTCTGCCGCTCCCTGGTTGGTTCGCCCTTTATGTCGAGGAACTGCGCGCTATGGGTAACCGGTTCAAAAATAATGACGAATTCGGCTGGCAGCTGCAGCGATACGACAGCCTTTTCCCCCGCCGGCAGCTCCAGGGCTTCCAACAGGAATTCGTCGACCTTTTCCTCATAGCCGTCCTCCGGAAGGTCGACGCCCGAACTCCAGTATATCTGGCGAAAATATTCATGAGGCGGCAAATCATGCGGATTGTGGGCGCCGATGTGGCGCAAGCGCGGGCTGACGGTGAAGGTGACTTCGACCATCTCGTCGAGCGTCGGCTCGTAGCCGGCTGCGCACAAGGTACAGCTGTAGGTTTCGCTCTGGACCGACTTCAGCGATGTATTGGCATCCAGCACGCCGCCGCATCCGGGACACAGCACATTCCAGGACATCTCGAACAGGCCAAGGCGCGCGGCATGGAGAAAGGCACTGATGGTTTGTTCTTCGTCGAAGCCATGTTCACCGGCAAAGGCGAGCGCATTCATGCGGTTGAGCTTGCGGTCGGGCGCCTCAAGGACCATCCGCTCGATTGCGTCGACGATATCCGGCCGCGCTGAATGGCGCAGCACTTCGAATAGGGGCTGAGCTTCAGTCATCCCCTATTCTACACCTATTTCAGAGGGCAGCCATCATCTTTGTTCGGCTGCCCCACCAGTGGCAAAAGTCACGTGCCCGCGCCATAGGCTGCGATTGCAGCCATGTTGACGATGTCGGAATCCTTGGCACCCATGGAAGTGATCTGCACCGGCTTGTCGAGGCCGACGAGCAACGGCCCGATCACCGTGGAGCCGCCGAGTTCCTGCAGCATCTTGGTGGAGATCGCCGCCGAATGGAACGCGGGCATGACGAGCACATTTGCCGGCCCGGAAAGCCGCGAGAAGGGATAGAGGCTCTCCATGATCTTGCGGTCCAGCGCCACGTCGGCGGACATTTCGCCGTCGAATTCGAAGTTCACATGGCGATGATCGAGGATGCTGACAGCTTCGCGCACCCGCTCGGAGCGCTCGCCCGAGGGATGGCCGAAGGTGGAATAGGCGAGCATGGCGACACGCGGCTCATAGCCCATGCGACGGGCAAAGCCGGCTGCTTCCTCGGCGATATCGGCGAGCTCCACGGCCGTCGGCATATCGTGCACCGCGGTATCGGCGACGAAGACGGTGCGGCCGCGGGCGAGCACGATCGATATGCCGATCACCCGGTGCCCCGGCTTGGCGTCGATGCAGCGGCGCACGTCGCCGAGCGCCGTCGAATAGTTGCGCGTCACGCCGGTTACCATGCCGTCGGCGTCGCCCAGCGCCACCATGCAGGCGGCGAAGTGATTGCGGTCGTTGTGGATCAGGCGCGTCACATCGCGATGCAGGTAGCCCTGGCGCTGCAGCCGGGCATAGAGATAGTCGATATAGGAATCGCCACGCTTGGAAATACGCGCGTTGACGATTTCAAGGCCGGGGCGATTGAGATCGATGCCAGCGCGCTCGGCGGTGGCCTCGATCAGATCCTCGCGGCCGAGCAGGATTGCGGTGCCGAGCCCCTGATTGGCATAGGAAAGGGCGGCACGCATGACCTGTTCTTCTTCCGCCTCGGCAAAGACGATGCGCTTCTGATACCGGCGGACACGCTCGTAGAGCTGAGCGAGCGTCGAGGCGATCGGATCGCGCCGGGCCGAGAGTTCGCGCGCATAGGCCGCCATATCCGATATTTCGCGGCGGGCGACGCCGCTTTCGATCGCCGCCTTGGCGACGGCCACCGGAATTGCCGAGATCAGACGCGGATCGAACGGCACGGGGATGATGTATTGCGCGCCGAAGCGCGGCCTTGCGCCCTGATAGGCGGCGACCACATCATCAGGCACGTCTTCTCGCGCAAGGCTTGCCAACGCGTTGACGGCGGCGATCTTCATCTCGTCATTGATGGTGGTGGCACGCACGTCGAGCGCTCCGCGGAAGATATAGGGAAAGCCGAGGACGTTGTTGACCTGGTTCGGATAGTCCGAGCGTCCGGTCGCCATGATGGCGTCGTCGCGGATGCGGGCGACTTCCTCCGGCGTGATTTCCGGATCGGGATTGGCCATGGCGAAGATGATCGGTCTGTCCGCCAGGGAGCGGATCATGTCTTCGGAAAAGGCATCCTTCTGCGAAAGGCCGAGAACCACGTCGGCACCCGCCATCGCTTCAGCCAGCGTGCGCTTGTCGGTCTTGACGGCATGGGCCGACTTCCACTGATTCATGCCTTCGCTGCGGCCCTGATAGATCACGCCCTTCGTATCGCAAAGGACGATGTTTTCCGGGTTGAAGCCCATGGCCTTGATCAGCTCGATGCAGGCGATGGCTGCAGCGCCGGCGCCGTTGCAGACGAGCTTGGTGTTCTTCAGGTCTCGCCCGGTCAGCTCAAGCGCGTTGATCAGCCCGGCGGCGGCGATGATGGCGGTGCCATGCTGGTCGTCATGGAATACCGGGATGTCCATGAGCTCGCGCAGCCGCTGCTCGATGATGAAGCAGTCCGGCGCCTTGATGTCCTCGAGATTGATGCCGCCGAAAGAGGGGCCGAGATAGCGCACGCAATTGATGAACTCGTCGACATTCTCCGTGTCGATTTCAAGGTCGATCGAATCGACGTCGGCGAAGCGCTTGAAGAGAACCGCCTTGCCTTCCATGACCGGCTTGGAGGCCAGAGCCCCGAGATTGCCGAGGCCGAGAATGGCCGTACCGTTCGAGATGACGGCGACCATGTTGCCGCGCGAGGTATAGTCGTAGGCGGTGGCCGGATCGGCGGCGATCGCCTTCACGGGAACGGCCACTCCGGGCGAATAGGCAAGGGAAAGATCGCGCTGGGTCGCCATCGGCTTGGTCGGGTTGATCTCAAGCTTGCCGGGGCGGCCGTTCCTGTGGAAATCGAGTGCTTCCTGATCGGTGATCCCCGTCCCCGGACGCGACTTGCTCTTGCTGTCAGCCATTGTTCCTCCAAACCTCCTGTGGGCGACCGGTCCCTCTTGCCCGATAGCTGTTGTCTTCTATAGCGGCGCGCGGATAGGGTGGCACCTCATTTTTTTGGAAAAACTGCACCTCCGTGAACGAACGTATTACCGCCAGCATCGATGCTTTCTCGGCCGCCGAGCTTGCCTCGGAGGAGAGCCGCGCTTCGGCCACTCCGATGATGGAGCAGTATATCGAGATCAAGGCGAACAATCCCGGTTCGCTGCTGTTCTATCGCATGGGCGACTTCTACGAATTGTTCTTCGAAGACGCCGTCGATGCCTCGCGCGCGCTCGGCATCACGCTGACGAAGCGCGGCCAGCACATGGGGCAGGATATCCCGATGTGCGGCGTGCCGGTTCACGCCGCCGACGACTATCTGCAGAAGCTGATCGCTCTTGGCTTCCGCGTCGCCGTCTGCGAGCAGGTGGAAGATCCGGCCGAGGCAAAGAAACGCGGTGGCAAGTCGGTGGTGCGGCGCGATGTCGTGCGCCTGGTTACGCCAGGCACGATCACCGAGGAAAAGCTGCTCTCGCCTTCCGAATCCAACTATCTGATGGCGCTCACCCGTATTCGCGGTAGCGCCGAACCGCAGCTGGCGCTCGCCTGGATCGATATTTCGACGGGTGTGTTCCGGCTGGCGGAGACGGAGGGCTCGCGGCTGCTCGCCGATATCCTGCGCATCGATCCGAGAGAGCTGATCCTGCCGGATACGATGTTCCACGATCCGGAATTGAAGCCGGTCTTTGACATCCTCGGTCGCACCGCCGTTCCGCAGCCGGCGGTGCTCTTCGACAGCGCCAGTGCCGAGGGGCGCATCACCCGTTACTTCGGCGTGTCGACGCTCGATGGTTTCGGCACCTTCAGCCGCGCCGAAATGGCCGCTGCCGCCGCCGCCATCGCCTATGTCGAGAAGACCCAGCTTGCCGAGCGGCCGCCGCTCGGGCTTCCGGAGCGGGAAAGCGGCGCATCGACGCTGTTCATCGATCCCGCCACGCGCGCCAATCTCGAGCTGGTGCGCACGCTCTCCGGCGACCGCAATGGTTCGCTCCTGAAGGCGATCGATCGCACCGTCACCGGCGGCGGCGCCCGTCTTCTCGCCGAGCGGCTGATGTCGCCGCTGACTGACCCCCAGCGCATCAACGAGCGGCTGGATTCGATCGGCTTTCTGGCGGAGGAGCCGTCTCTCTGCAGCGAACTGCGCTCAGCACTGAAGCATGTGCCTGACATGCCGCGCGCCCTGTCGCGCCTCGCGCTCGATCGCGGCGGCCCGCGTGACCTCTGGGCGATCCGCCAGGGATTGGCCGCTGCCGCCGATCTCGCCCGTCTGCTCTGTAGTGCCTTGCTGCCGGAAGAGCTTGCCGCCGCGCTCGCCGGCCTGCGCGCCCTGCCTGCCGATCTCGAAGACATGCTTGCCGCAACGCTTGCCGAAGAACTACCCCTGCTGAAGCGGGACGGCGGCTTTCTGCGGGATGGGGCGAATGCCGAGCTGGACGAAGTGCGGGCACTGCGCGATCAATCACGCCGCGTCATTGCCGGCCTGCAGCTGCAATATGCCGAGGAAACCGGCATCAAGTCGCTGAAGATCAAGCATAACAATGTGCTTGGCTATTTTATCGAGGTCACGGCCGGCAATGCCGGTCCGATGACCGACACGAGCGAAGCGAAGGCGCGCTTCATTCATCGTCAGACCATGGCGAACGCCATGCGCTTCACCACGACCGAGCTTGCCGATCTCGAAAGCCGCATCGCCAACGCCGCCGACAAAGCGCTGGCGATCGAACTCGAGGCCTTCGATCGCATGGTCGCGGCCGTAGTGGCCAATGCAGAGGCGATCAAAGCCGGCGCCCGCGCTCTGTCGGTGATCGATGTCGCGGCCGGGCTTGCGCTGCTTGCCGAGGAGCAGGCCTATTGCCGGCCTGCCGTCGATGCAAGCCGCATGTTTGCCATCGAGGGCGGCCGTCATCCTGTCGTCGAGCAGGCCTTGCGCCGTCAGGCCGGCGGCCCGTTCGTCGCCAATAATTGCGATCTTTCGCCGCAGGCCGACGGCAAGGACGGCGCCATCTGGCTCCTGACTGGCCCGAACATGGGCGGTAAGTCCACCTTCCTGCGCCAGAACGCGCTGATCGCCATTCTCGCGCAGATGGGCTCCTTCGTGCCCGCCACGTCAGCCCATATCGGCATTGTCGACCGGCTGTTCTCGCGCGTCGGCGCTTCCGACGATCTGGCACGGGGACGTTCGACCTTCATGGTCGAAATGGTCGAGACGGCGGCGATCCTCAATCAGGCGACCGAGCGTTCCCTCGTCATCCTCGACGAGATCGGTCGCGGCACCGCGACCTTCGATGGCCTTTCCATCGCCTGGGCCGCCGTCGAGCATCTGCACGAAGCCAACCGATGCCGCGGCCTATTCGCCACGCATTTCCACGAGTTGACCGTCCTGTCGGAGAAGCTCGGCCGGCTCTCCAATGCCACCATGCGCGTCAAGGAATGGGACGGCGACGTCATCTTCCTGCACGAGGTCGGGCCGGGGGCGGCCGATCGCTCCTACGGCATTCAGGTAGCGCGTCTCGCGGGCCTGCCGGCTTCGGTCGTGGCACGCGCCCGCGACGTTCTGACGCGGCTTGAAGATGCCGACCGCAAGAATCCGGCAAGCCAGCTCATCGACGATCTGCCTCTCTTCCAGGTGGCCGTCCGCCGGGAGGAGGCGAGCGGCCGGCGAGAGCCCTCCAAGGTCGAGGAACGGCTGAAGACGCTCGATCTCGACGATCTGACGCCGCGTGCCGCTCTCGACGTGCTCTACGAGCTGAAGAAAACCCTCACCAAGACCGGCTGATCATAGGCGATATTCCAAGGACAACATGATGTATCTCGAAGTTCTTCTCGCCGAAGTCCGCATTCTGGGCGAGCGCTTCTCTCCGATTGCCGCGCGCGGCAAGATCTGTGGCGAGGGTGAGCCCCCGGACTGCGAATCCGATCGCGGCCTCCTCGACATCACCCTGTCCTGCAGCCGCATTTCCGACATTTGTTCGAAGATCGCGAAAGCCGGCTATTGGGAATGTGAACGCGAAATGGTGACGCAGATCGGCGCCCAATCGCGAAACATATTGCATAGCTTGAACGAGCTCAGGCGGGTGATCGAGCCGGCAAGGCCCTAAAACCGCCGGTTTCTGCGTCGATTGCCGTCACGCTTCGTCAACTTTGGCCTAGAGCGGATTCAGATTTTAAGTCTGTTCGACCTAAAATCTGAATCCGCTCTAGAAACAAAGCAGTAGAGCATGATGTCGTCCGAAAACCGATCACACTTTTCGGCATCATGCTCTAGCAGAAATCTAGGAATCGTCGATTCCATGCAGTCTACCCTCGAGCGATCCGCGCGTAGAATGCCTGTGTTAATCGCCGGCCAAAGGGGCTATAGCGCATGCAGACGAGAAGACAGGCGCGCCGGCAACGCGTCGCCGTCAGTGAACAGAAAGCCGATCGGCAGAGCATGGAAACGCATCATATCGATTTTTCGACCATTCTCGACGTATCCGCGCTGAGGGCGGAATGCGAGGCTCTCGCCAAACGCGGTCTGGACAAGAATGAGGAGCGTTCCGCTCTACTCGCGCTGTTGAAAAGGGCGAGCCAGGACGGACGCGAGGCGGCGCGGCGATCGCTGATCGCGGAAGGCGGCGGCCTCGATTGCGCTTACCGGATTTCCTGGCTGCAGGATCAGATCATCACCATCCTCTACGACTTCACCGTCCGTCACGTCTATCCGAAGCAGGCGGGCGCCTTCTCCGTGACGGCGGTCGGCGGCTATGGCCGCGATACGCTGGCGCCGGGATCCGATATCGATCTTCTCTTCCTCTTCCAGCCGAAGCCCGAGAGCGATACGCACAAGGCGGTCGAATTCATCCTCTATATGCTTTGGGACATGGGCTTTAAGGTCGGTCACGCCACGCGCACGGTCGAGGAATGCATCCGCCAGGCCAAGTCCGACATGACGGTGCGCACGGCCATTCTCGAAACCCGCTATATCTGCGGCAACGCTCCGCTGGAGCGCGAACTGCAGGCGCGTTTCGACAAGGAAATTGTCACTAATACCGGCCCGGAATTCATCGCCGCCAAGCTCGCCGAGCGTGACGAGCGCCACCGCAAGGCCGGCGACACCCGCTATCTGGTCGAGCCCAACGTCAAGGAGGGCAAGGGGGGCCTGCGCGACCTGCACACGCTGTTCTGGATCTCGAAATATTATTACCACGTCCGCGACACAGCCGAACTGGTGAAGCTCGGCGTGCTTTCGAAACAGGAATACCGCCTCTTCCAGAAGGCCGAGGATTTTCTTTGGGCCGTGCGCTGCCACATGCATTTCCTGACAGGCAAGGCGGAAGAGCGGCTTTCCTTCGATATCCAGCGCGATATCGCCGAAGCGCTTGGCTATCACGCCCGTCCCGGCCTTTCGGCGGTCGAGCGCTTCATGAAGCACTATTTCCTCGTCGCCAAGGATGTCGGCGATCTCACGCGCATCCTTTGCGCGGCGCTTGAGGACAAGCAGGCGAAAGCCACCCCGGGGCTCACCGGCGTCATCAGCCGTTTCGCTAACCGTTCGCGCAAGATAGCCGGCACCGTCGAATTCGTCGAGGATCGCGGCCGCATCGCGCTTGCCAATCCCGATGTCTTCAAGCGCGATCCGGTCAGCCTCATCAGGCTGTTCTTCGTCGCTGACATCAATGGCCTGGAATTCCACCCGGATGCGCTGAAACGCGTGACGCGATCGCTGAACCTGATCGACAATGATCTGCGCGAGAACGAAGAGGCGAACCGCCTGTTCCTGGCGATCCTGACCTCGAAGCGCGATCCCGCGCTGATCCTGCGCCGGATGAACGAGGCCGGCGTGCTCGGCCGTTTCATCCCGGAATTCGGCAAGATCGTCTCGATGATGCAGTTCAACATGTATCACCACTATACGGTGGACGAGCATCTGATCCGTGCCGTCGAGGTGCTGTCGGAGATAGACAAGGGCAAAGCCGAGGATATTCATCCGCTCACCAACAAGCTGATGCCCAATATCGAGGATCGCGATGCTCTCTATGTCGCCGTCCTATTGCACGATATCGCCAAGGGCCGCGAGGAGGACCATTCGGAAGCCGGTGCCGCAGTTGCACGCAAGCTCTGCCCGCGCTTCGGCCTTTCACCGAAGCAGACGGAGCTGGTGGTCTGGCTGATCGCCGAGCACCTGACCATGTCGATGGTTGCCCAGACGCGCGACCTGACCGACCGCAAGACCATCATTGATTTTGCTGACCGGGTGCAGTCGCTCGACCGGCTGAAGATGCTGCTGATCCTGACCGTCTGCGATATCCGCGCCGTCGGCCCTGGTGTCTGGAACGGCTGGAAGGGGCAGTTGCTGCGCACGCTCTATTACGAGACCGAGCTGCTGCTCGCCGGCGGTTTCTCGGAAGTGTCGCGCAAGGAGCGGGCGGAAGCCGCCGCCAAGGCGCTGGAAGCGGCGCTGGACGATTGGGGTCAGAAGGCTCGCAAGGCCTATGTCAAGCTGCACTACCAGCCCTATCTTCTGTCCGTGCCGCTGGAAGACCAGATCCGCCACACGCGGTTCATCCGCCAAACCGACAAATCGGGCCAGGTCCTGGCGACGATGGTGCGTACCGACAGTTTCCACGCCATCACCGAAATCACCGTGCTGTCGCCGGACCATCCGCGCCTCCTGACCGTCATCGCCGGCGCCTGTGCCGCTGCCGGCGCCAATATCGCCGACGCGCAGATCTTCACGACGGCTGATGGCCGTGCCCTCGACACCATCCATGTCAGCCGCGAATTTCCCGACGATGCCGATGAGCTGCGCCGGGCCGGCACCATCGGCAAGATGATCGAGGATGTTCTGGCCGGCCGCAAGCGGCTGCCGGAAGTCATCGCGACCCGGACGAAGAATCGCCGCAAGAACAAGGCTTTCGTCATCCCGCCATCGGTGATCATCACTAACAGCCTCTCCAACAAGTTCACGGTCATCGAGGTCGAATGCCTCGATCGCCCCGGCCTGTTGTCGGAAATAACGGCTGTTCTCTCGGACCTCTCGCTCGATATTCAGTCGGCGCGCATCACCACATTCGGCGAAAAGGTCATCGACACCTTCTATGTTACCGATCTCGTCGGCCAGAAGATCTCCAACGAGAACAAGCGAGCCAACATCACCGCGCGCCTGAAGGCGGTCATGGCGGGCGAGGAGGATGAAATGCGCGAGCGCATGCCATCGGGCATCATCGCGCCCGCTGCCACGCGTGGCGTCGCCGTCGAAAAGTCAGACCCTGAGAAGAAAGCCGGTTCCGCCGCATGAGCCTAGTCAAGAAATTCATCACGGTCGGTGGCGCGACGCTTGGCAGTCGCATCTTCGGCTTTGCCCGCGAGACGCTGATGGCCGCCGCCCTTGGCACCGGGCCGATGGCCGACGTCTTCTACGCTGCCTTCCGCTTTCCGAACCTCTTCCGTCGCCTGTTCGCGGAAGGCGCCTTCAATGCCGCCTTCGTACCGCTCTTTGCCAAGGAAATCGAGGCGAACGGCATCGACGGCGCAAAGCGCTTCTCCGAGGAAGTGTTCGGCGTTCTCTTCTCGGTCCTGTTCCTGATCACCGTCGTCATGGAACTGGGCATGCCGCTCCTGGTGCGTTGGGTCATCGCGCCTGGTTTCGCCGACGATGCCGAGAAATTCGACCTGACGGTCCGGTTGGCCGCCGTGATGTTCCCCTATCTCATGTCGATGTCGCTGACGGCGATGATGAGCGGCATGCTGAATTCGCTGCATCATTTCTTCGCCGCCGCCGTGGCTCCGATCTTCCTAAACCTGGTGATGATCAGCGCGCTGTTCTACGCGATCTACTACGGCGCCGATCCGCTGAGCACCGCCTGGTACCTGTCCTGGTCGGTACTGGTGGCAGGCGTGCTGCAGCTGGCCGTCGTCTATATCGGCGTGCGTCGTGCCGGCATCAATATCGGCCTGCGCTTTCCGCGCTTCACGCCCAATGTCAAGCGGCTCCTGCTTCTTGCGATCCCAGCGGCCATCACCGGCGGTGTCACTCAGATCAATCTGGTGATCGGCCAGGCGATTGCCTCGGGCAAGGAAGGTGCGATCGCCGCCCTGCAATATGCAGACCGCATCTACCAGTTGCCGCTCGGCGTCGTCGGCGTCGCGGTCGGAATCGTGCTTCTGCCGGAGCTGGCGCGTTCGCTGAAGTCGGGCCATATCAAGGAAGCCGCCAATATCCAGAACCGCTCGATCGAATTCGTGCTGTTCCTGACGCTGCCAGCCGCTGTCGCCCTGTGGCTGCTCTCCGACGATATCATCCGAGTACTTTACGAGCGCGGCGCCTTTAATGCGAACAATACAACGCTGGTCGGCTCCATCCTCGCCATCTTCGGCCTGGGCCTGCCGGCTTTCGTGCTGATCAAGGCCTTGCAGCCCGGCTTTTATGCCCGCGAAGATACGAAATCGCCGATGCGCTACACGGCGGTCGCCGTCGCCGTCAATTCGGCGCTGTCCATCCTGCTTTTCCCGGTGCTGGCCGAACGCGGCATTGCGCTCGCCGAGGCGGTTGCCGGATGGCTGAACGCTGTACAGCTCTTCGTTACGCTCTATCGCCGCGGGCATCTCGTCTGGGAATGGTCGCTGGCGCGACGCACCGCCATGCTGCTCGTCTCCTCCGCCGTCATGGGTGGCGTCATCGTATATTTGTCTCATCGGTGGGAGCCGCTTCTGGGGTCCAGCTCGACGCTGCTCACCAAGACCGGCGTCCTGGGCTTGCTCATATTGATTGCGATGGCGGTTTATTTCATTGTCGCCTTCCTGATCGGCGGCGTGGACTTGGGCATGATACGCCGCAATTTGAAGCGCAAGCGCCCGGCGCCAGCGCCGGATGCGAAGGCGGTGAACGGAGAATGATAGGGCCACTTCGCGCCGCAATGTGGGGAGAAGGTGGCTTGGCGGGATCGAATGGAGTAAGTTTGCTCTGGCGACAAGCATCGCTATCCTAAGTTGTTGACCGCAAGATGGCGTGTCAATTCGGAGCGGTGAGATGGATGCACTGGGATGGCTGAGATCGATCTTCGACTTTCGTGAACGGCGAAAGGAGCAGAAGGCCCCGCCTATGGAAGGCCCATCAACTGATCTTGAGATGCAGGCAGCTCTTCAAACATTGCAGCAGATGGTTAAGCCTGCTGTCTTTGGCGAAATCGGCGGCGAGAAGCCGCAGAAGGACAATAGGGCCTCGAGCTGGTGGGGTGGAAACTTTCTCGGCCGACAAGACGAGGTAACACCTGTCTGCGAGAAGTCGGGGCGGGAGATGCACCCGCTTGTTCAAATCCGAGTGGATGAGCTTCCCGAGATCCCACCTACATTATCGAATCTGATGCTTCTGAACATGTGGGTGGATCTGGAGGACGTTCCGTTGGATGATGTGGAGAATGGCAAGGGCTTTGTCATTCGAACTTATTCCGCCATTTCGGATTTGGTTCCTATCGGTCCGGGCTACCGGGAAAGCCAGAGCCTTCCGACTTTTCCGCTTCGGTGGCGCTCAACTGCCCTGGAGCAGCCAAGCTGGGACGATATTGCGTTCAAGATTCCAAGCAACGTCGCGCGATCCAACGACTCGAAATGGTTTTTTGAAAGCCAATACGTGATTGAAACCGATAAGTATCGCGGGACATGCCCTGTCAAGCTTGGCGGCTGGCCTACCTGGATTCAAGGCGAAAACTGGCCCGATAAAGCAGAGCTATGCCTTCAGATCGATAGCACCGACAAGGGGCGCTTCTACGTTGGGGACTCCGGATCGCTATATCTGTTCCGAGTACCAGACGGCTGGGCAATCAGATCAGACTTCTACTGACAAACCCGTTTTATGGGTTTTTTCGAGCCAAGAATCGTCGTTAATGCTGCGTGCAAGGAAGTAACACGGAGTTTCCATGCCCCAATCCATTTTCCTCGTCGCCCTGGTTGTCGATGACTACGATCGCGCCAAAGCCTTCTACTGCGATGCCCTTGGCTTCGATTGCCTGCAGGACGAGGTGCAGCCGGAGGGCAAGCGCTGGGTTGTCGTCAGGCCGAAAGGCGGGGAAGGAGCAGCGTTATTGCTCGCCCAGGCCGCCAACGACAGCCAGCGCGCCGCAATCGGCAACCAGGCGGGCGGCCGGGTCGGCTTCTTCCTCAAGACTGACGATTTCGCCCGTGACCATGCCGCGATGCTGGCCAAGGGCGTCACGTTCCGGGAAGAGCCGCGTCATGAGGTTTATGGCACGGTGGCGGTCTTCGCCGATCCCTATGGCAATACTTGGGACCTGATCCAGCATTCTTCCTGAGACTCCGGCACATAGCCTCTTGATCCCCATCGATCCCGCGTGCATAAGCCGCTCGAAACCAAGGGTCGAGCCCCGCTCGCCCAGGCCCTCCACAAGCCTTTCGAGGACGACATGACCGAATTCAAGCCGCTCGTATTCTCCGGCGTTCAGCCCACGGGCAATCTCCATCTCGGCAATTATCTCGGCGCGATCCGCAAATTCGTGGCCCTGCAGGAAAACAACGACTGCATCTATTGCGTCGTCGACATGCATGCGCTGACGGCTCAGCTCGTCCATGACGACATGCCGAACCAGACGCGCTCGATCACCGCGGCCTTCCTTGCTGCCGGCATCGACCCGGAAAAGCATATCGTCTTCAATCAGTCGGCCGTGCCGGGACATGCCGAGCTTGCCTGGATCTTCAATTGCGTCGCCCGCATCGGCTGGATGAACCGCATGACGCAGTTCAAGGATAAGGCCGGCAAGGACCGCGAGCAGGCCTCGCTCGGACTTTACGCCTATCCGAGCCTGATGGCCGCCGACATCCTGCTCTATCGCGCCACGCATGTTCCTGTTGGAGACGACCAGAAGCAGCATCTGGAGCTGACCCGCGACATCGCCATGAAGTTCAATCTGGACTACATGGAGCATATCCGACGCACGGGCTACGGCATCGACATCACCGTGGGCGACGAGCCGGTGCATGCCTATTTCCCGATGGTCGAGCCGCTGATCGATGGTCCGGCGCCGCGTGTCATGTCGCTGCGTGACGGCACCAAGAAGATGTCGAAATCCGACGCTTCGGACCTGTCGCGCATCAACCTGCTCGATGACGAGGAAAATATCTCGAAGAAGATCCGTAAGGCCAAGACCGATCCGGATGGCTTGCCAAGCGAAATCGCCGGCCTCGCCGGCCGCCCCGAGGCAGACAATCTGGTCGGCATCTATGCGGCCCTTGCCGACAAGTCGAAGGCGGATGTCCTGTCCGAATTCGGCGGCCAGCAGTTCTCCGTCTTCAAGCCAGCGCTGGTCGATCTTGCCGTGCATGTGCTCTCGCCGATCACCATGGAAATGCGCCGCCTGATGGCCGATCCGGGCCACATCGACGCCGTATTGCGCGATGGCAGCGCCCATGCCCGTGCCCGCGCCGACCTGACCATGAAGCAGGTGCGCGACATTATCGGCTTTCTCTATTGATGTTGTCGTAATAGAGGGCTCCCGTTGCGAACGGGGGCTTGCAAAACATCGCCTTCGGGTGTCAGAGTCAGCTCATGGTATCCACACGACTTTCACGACTCGAAGGCCATCGCCGCAAGTTCATGGCGGTCATCGATGGCACGCCCGAATGCCAGCGCGCCGTCCATTATGCCGGCCGGCGTGCCAAGAATTCCAATGGCGGCCTCGTTTTGCTCTATGTGATCCCCGAAGGCGATTTCCAGCAATGGCTTGGCGTCGAGGAGATCATGCGGGCGGAAGCGCGCGAAGAGGCCGAGTCGGCGACCGCGAAGGCGGCGCAGGCCGTCCGCGAAAATATTGGCATCGACTCGGAGATCGTCATTCGCGAGGGGTCGGCCGTCGAGCAGATCAATGCGGTGATCGAGGACGACCGGGACATCGCGCTTCTCGTGCTTGCCGCCGGCTCGGCCAAGGAAGGCCCAGGCCCGCTCGTCTCGTCGATTGCCGGCCGTGCGGCCGCCTTTCCGATCCCGGTGACGGTGCTTCCGGATACGCTCAGCAACGAGGAAATCGACGCGCTGAGCTGATGTGCACGTGCCATTTCTTGAGAAACACTGTCTTGAATAGAATGGCCAAAAGGCCTATTTTCTTTTGAAATATTCTAAAGTCGGGACCGGGCGTCTGCCCGCCGCATGGAGATCAAGATGTTCATTCAGACCGAAGCGACGCCGAACCCCGCGACCCTCAAATTCCTGCCGGGCAAGGTTGTCATGGAAAATGGCACGGCCGAGTTTCGCAGTGTCGAGGAAGCCGAGGCTTCGCCGCTGGCCGCCCGCCTCTTCGAGATCTCGGGCGTGACCGGTGTCTATTTCGGCTATGATTTCATCTCGGTCTCCAAGGAAAGTCAGGAATGGCAGCATCTGAAGCCCGCTATCCTCGGTTCGATCATGGAGCATTTCATGTCCGGCAAGCCGGTCATGGGCTCTTCTTCGGTGTCTTCGGAAGTGCAGGATGCCGGCGGCGAATTCTTCGATGAGGGCGACGAGGCAATCGTGCTCACCATCAAGGAATTGCTCGATACGCGCGTGCGCCCGGCCGTTGCCCAGGATGGCGGCGACATCACCTTCCGCGGCTTCCGCGACGGCAAGGTTTACTTGAACATGAAGGGGTCCTGCGCCGGCTGCCCGTCTTCCACGGCGACGCTGAAGCATGGCGTGCAGAACCTTCTGCGCCATTTCGTCCCGGAAGTGCAGGAAGTCGAAGCCGTCTAATCCCGGCCTAGCGGAAAAATTGACATGATCGTACTGGCGCTCGACACGGCAGGTGTGGATTGCGCTGCCGCTGTGTATGATAGCGGCAGTGATTCTGTGATGGGGGAGGTCACGGAAACGATCGGACGAGGGCATGCCGAGCATTTGATGCACGTTGTCGACGAGGCGCTGGCGAAAGCCAATATAGCGCTTTCGGCGGTCGGGCGTGTCGTCGTGACCGTCGGCCCCGGTTCCTTCACCGGCATCCGCATCGGCGTAGCCGCCGCTCGCGGTTTTGCGCTCTCCCTCAATGTTCCTGCGGTTGGCGTCACGACCCTTGAGGTCATGGCGGCGACCACGCGAGAGCAGAATCCGGGCAAGTCGGTTCTGGCTGCCATCGACGCCAAGCGCGAGGAGATCTATCTCCAGGGCTTCGATGCCGACGGCAACCCGCTGGACGAGGCTCGGGCCGTGACGATCGACGAAGCGCGGGCGATTGCCAGCACCTTCGATGGCATCGTCACCGGAACGGCTGTCGTCCGGTTGCGCGACGCGCCGCCGGCGGAGCGGCCAGACGCATTTCCGATTGCCGTCGTCGCCCGGCTGGGCGCTGGCAAGCCTGCCGGCGAAAAGCCGAAGCCGCTTTATCTTCGCGGACCCGATGCCAGACCGCAGGCCGGATACGCAGTTGCCAGGCAATAGACATGCTCGAATCCTACCTGACCTTGAAAGCCGAATACGAAATCGTTCCGATGGAGATGAAGGATTGCGCCGAGGTGGCGCTTCTGCACGGAGAGCGGTTCCCGCGGGTCTGGGACGAGAGTGAGTTTCAGAGCCTCCTCGGGCAGGAAACGACCTTTGGCTTCGTCGCCCGCCAGACCAACGCCATCCTGAAGAAGGCGCTTCCTGGCTTCGTGCTGGCGCGGCATGTGGCGGGCGAAGGCGAGATCCTGACGATCGCCGTCAACGCCAAGCTCGGACGCTCCGGCCTCGGCTGGAGGCTGATGCAGGCTGCCCTTCGTGAGGCCCGCAGTCGCGGCGGAGAAGCCATGTTCCTGGAAGTTGACGGCGGCAACCAGCCGGCGCTTGGCCTCTACCGCAAGCTCGGCTTCGAAACCGTCGGCGAGCGCAAGGCCTACTATGTCGGCGAAAACGGCCAGAAGTCGACGGCGCTTGTCATGCGGCGTGTTCTTCGCTAGTCCGTTGTCACAGTCCAAACAGACCGAAGACCGCGATTGATGGAAGACGCCGTAAAATCCCTGGAGGAGCTTTGCGCCGAGCGCGGCATGCGCATGACGGAGCAGCGCCGGGTCATCGCGCGCATCATCGAGAATTCCGGGGATCACCCCGATGTCGAGGAGCTCCACCGGCGTTCCGTCGAGGTGGATGCGAAAATCTCGATCTCGACGGTCTATCGCACCGTCAAGCTCTTCGAAGATGCAGGCCTTCTTGCCCGCCATGATTTTCGCGATGGACGGTCCCGCTACGAAACCGTGCCGGAAGAGCACCATGATCACCTGATCGACCTGAAAAGCGGCAAGGTGATCGAATTCCACTCGCCGGAGATCGAGGCGCTGCAGGAGCGTATTGCCCGCGAACACGGCTTCAAACTCGTCGACCACCGGCTGGAGCTTTACGGCATCCGGCTGAAGAAGGACGAAGGTTGACGTGAAGGCTTTCATGCAGGAGCGAATGATTTGATGACCTGGCTGCGCATCGGCTGTGCCGCCGTGGTCATTGGCGTCGTCAGCGCCGCGATGCTGCCGCTGCAGATCCTTTGCCTGCGCTTCGACTGGAAGCTCAGACGCTATCTGCCGCGCTATTGGCATCGCATCGTCTGCTACTGGCTTGGCGTGCGCATCCATGTGGTCGGCAAGATGGAGACGAGCCGGCCGTTGATGCTGGCGTCCAACCATTCGTCCTGGCTCGATATTCTCGTCCTGTCGGCGGTGGCCGATGTCTCCTTCATCGCCAAGTCGGAGGTGCGGGATTGGCCGATCTTCGGCCTGTTCGCGCAGTGGCAGAAGAGCGTGTTCGTCGAGCGCGAGCAGAAGCGCAAGACCGGCGAGCAGGTGAACGAGATCGCCGACCGCATGGCCGATGGCGAAATCATGGTGCTGTTTCCGGAAGGAACCACCTCGGACGGCAATCGGCTGCTCGAGGTCAAGTCCTCGCTGTTCGGCGCCGCCGCCGCGGCACTGCCGAAGGCGCCGGATGCCGTCGTGCATGTCCAGCCGGTTGCCGTCGCCTACACTCGCGTCCATGGCACGGCGATGGGCCGCTATTATCGCCCGCTGACGGCATGGCCAGGTGACATCGAGCTCGTGCCGCACCTGAAGGGCATCATCCAGTGCGGCGCCATCGATGTCGACGTCTGCTTCGGCGAAGCCGTCGATTATCGTGCCGGCACCAACCGCAAGGAAGTCAGCGCCACCATTGCGCGGCGCATCCGCACGATGCTCGCCAGCCGGCTGCTCGGCCGCGAGATCGCCTGATTTCCAGGTGATTCCAACTTTTTCGTTTTCTCCGAAAGCAAAAGCCACTACATAGCGGCCATGACCAAGGACAGCCTAACTCTCGACGCCCCGGTGACCGATGCCTTGCAGCTCGGCCCCCGCGACGGCTCCAACAGCCGCAAGGTCTTCATCAAGACCTATGGCTGCCAGATGAACGTCTATGATTCCACGCGGATGAGCGATGCGCTCGCGCGCGACGGCTATGAGTCGACCGAGGACATGGAAGAGGCCGATCTCGTCCTATTGAACACCTGCCATATCCGCGAGAAGGCGGCCGAAAAGGTCTATTCCGCGCTCGGCCGCCTGCGCGAGATGAAGAAGCGCAAGGCCGCCGACGGCCGCGAAATGATGATCGGCGTCACCGGCTGCGTCGCGCAAGCCGAGGGCGAAGAGATCCTGCGCCGCGCGCCCGCCGTGGATGTGGTCATCGGCCCGCAGACCTATCATCGCCTGCCGGATGCGCTTCGCCGCGCCAAGGAAGGCCAGCGCGTCGTCGACACCGAATATGCGATCGAGGACAAGTTCGAGCATCTGCCGATCGCCGAAAAGGCGAAAATCCGCGCCCGCGGCGTCACCGCCTTCCTGACGGTGCAGGAAGGGTGCGACAAGTTCTGCACCTTCTGCGTCGTGCCATATACCCGCGGCTCCGAAGTCTCCCGCCCGGTCGCCCAGATCGTCGAAGAGGCTGAGAAACTTGTGGATGGCGGCGTGCGCGAAATCACGCTGCTCGGCCAGAACGTCAATGCTTGGCATGGCATCGGCCCGAAGGGCGAGGCCTGGAGCCTGGGCGATCTTCTCTATCGCCTGGCTGAAATCCCCGGTCTCGCGCGTCTGCGCTACACCACCAGCCACCCGCGCGACATGGACGATCGGCTGATCGGCGCGCATCGCGACCTGCGCACGCTGATGCCTTACCTGCATCTGCCCGTCCAGGCCGGCTCGGATCGCATCCTGAAGGCGATGAACCGGCGGCATACGGCTGCGGAATACCTCACGCTCGTCGAGAAGATCCGCGCTGCCCGGCCTGACATCGCCTTGTCCGGCGATTTCATCGTCGGTTTCCCGGGGGAGACAGACCAGGATTTTGAGGATACATTGAGACTGATCGAGGAGGTGAATTATGCACAGGCCTTCTCGTTCAAATATTCCACGCGGCCAGGTACGCCCGGCGCGGAGTTGAAGGATCAGGTGCCCGAAGAGTTCAAGACCGAACGACTGGAGCGTTTGCAGGCATTGTTGCTGAGGCAGCAGCATGCGTTTGCCGAGGCTTGTGTGGGCAAAACAGTGGATATCCTTCTGGAAAAGCCGGGCCGGATGCCGGGCCAGTTGATTGGACGCTCTCCCTGGCTGCAATCTGTGAATGTTGATGCAAAAGCATCGCAAATCGGTGACATTATTAACGTACGAATCACCGGAACCAGCACCAACAGCCTTTTTGCTGAATTGCTCTAGGTTCCGGACGGGCACAAGGAGCCGCACCGCTTGAACGGACAGGAATTGGTTTCTTCTTCATCGCGCCAGCCCCGCACCGCGAGCGACGCCAATCACTTCACTCTGACGTTCGAGAACAATCGGTTCGCCAGCGAACTTTTCGGGCAGTTCGACCAGAATTTGAAGTTGCTCGAGGAGCGGCTCGGCATCGATGCCCGCGCCCGCGGCAATTCCGTCGTCATAGCAGGGGACGTGCTGGCCACCAATCAGGCGCGCCGCACGCTCGATTACCTCTATGACAAGCTGCAAAAAGGCGGCAATGTGGAGCGTTCCGATGTGGAAGGGGCAATCCGCATGGCGGTTGCCGCCGACGACCAATTGACACTGCCGACCATGGAGAGAAAAGCCAAATTGACGATGGCGCAGATTTCGACGCGCAAGAAGACGATCATCGCTCGCACGCCGACCCAGGACGCCTATATGCGGGCGCTGGAGCGTTCCGAGCTCGTTCTTGGCGTCGGCCCCGCCGGTACCGGTAAGACCTATCTCGCCGTCGCGCATGCCGCCCAACTTCTGGAGCGCGGCGCCGTGGAAAAGATCATCCTGTCGCGCCCGGCCGTCGAGGCAGGCGAGCGTCTCGGCTTCCTACCCGGCGACATGAAGGAAAAGGTCGATCCCTATCTGCGTCCACTCTATGATGCGCTCTACGATATGATGCCGGGCGACAAGGTCGAGCGTGCCATCACCGCGGGCGTCATCGAAATCGCGCCGCTCGCCTTCATGCGCGGTCGTACGCTTGCCAATGCCGCAGTCATCCTCGACGAGGCGCAGAACACGACCTCCATGCAGATGAAGATGTTCCTGACCCGCCTCGGCGAAAATTCGCGGATGATCGTGACGGGCGATCCGAGCCAGATCGACCTGCCGCGCGGCGTCAAGTCCGGTCTGGTGGAAGCGCTGCAGCTGTTGGACGGCGTCGAGGGCATTTCCATCGTCCGCTTCAAGGATACGGACGTCGTCCGTCATCCGCTGGTGGCGCGCATCGTTCGGGCCTATGATTCCACCTATGCCGCAAAGGCAGAGGAAAGCGATCCGCAGATCTGATCTGCGGTGCGGAAACCGATGGCCGAACTCGATATACAGATCAGCGTGGAGGAGGGCGACTGGCCCTCCGATGAGGAGTTGCAAGTCCTGGCCGAGCAGGTGCTGGGAGCCGCGGCCGCCTATTTGAAGACGCATGAAAAGCAGCCTTTTCCGAAAACGGCGACCGAATTGTCGCTGGTGTTCACAAACGATGCTTCCATTCGCGAAATCAATGCGGAGTGGCGCTCGCAGGACAAGGCGACGAATGTCCTTTCCTTCCCGGCCTTCCCGCTTGAGCCCGGCGGCAAGCCCGGCCCGATGCTTGGCGACATCATCATCGCCAGGGAGACGGTGGAGCGCGAGGCGGTCGATCTGGAAAAGAGTTTTGACGACCATCTGGCGCATTTGATGGTGCATGGTTTCTTGCATCTCTTCGGCTACGACCATATGAATAATAGCGAAGCCGAAAGAATGGAGGGGCTGGAGACTCGCATTTTGGCTGGTCTTGGCCTATCTGATCCCTATGCGGGACAAGACCCCATTTGATCTGAACCCTGTCTGACCAGGAACAATGAGCGACTTTACGACAAGATCGGCCCCCGAGGCCAAAGACGGAGCCGAAGCGGCCTCCTCCGACGAGGCAGGCAGTAGTAGCAACGGCAAGCGATCCCATTCTTCTTTCTGGGCGCGCGCTGCGCGTATCCTGCGACCGGCACAGGACTCCGCCCGGCTGCGCGAGGATCTCGCCGACGCATTGATGACCAACGCCGCCGATGATGATGCCTTTTCGCCCGACGAGCGCGCAATGCTGCACAATATCTTGCGCTTCCGCGAGGTGCGCGTCGAGGATGTCATGGTGCCACGCGCCGATATCGAGGCGGTCGATCAGAATATCACCATAGGCGAGCTGATGATCCTCTTCGAGGAAAGCGGCCGCTCGCGCATGCCTGTCTATGCCGAGACGCTGGATGATCCGCGCGGCATGGTGCATATCCGCGACCTGCTATCCTATGTCGCCAAGCAGGCGCGCAACAAGCGCCGTGCCGGCAGCGCCAAGGCGGCAGCCGCCGCAACGGGCACGCCCGCAGCCGAAAAGCCGGCGCGCTCGACCAAGCCGAATTTCGATCTTTCCCGGGTCGATCTGCAGAAGACGCTGGCCGAGGCCGGCATCATCCGCAAGATCCTGTTCGTGCCGCCCTCCATGCTGGCTTCCGATCTCCTGCGCCGCATGCAGGTCAACCGCACGCAGATGGCGCTTGTCATCGACGAATATGGCGGCACGGATGGTCTGGCCTCGCATGAGGACATCGTCGAAATGGTCGTCGGTGACATCGACGATGAGCACGATGACGAAGAAGTGATGTTCAAGCGCGTCTCCGAGGATGTTTTCGTAGCCGATGCCCGCGTCGAGCTAGAGGAGATCGCTGCGGCGATCGGCTCGGATTTCGACATCAGCGAGCAGGTCGACGAGGTGGACACGCTTGGTGGCCTGATCTTCTCCGCTCTCGGCCGCATTCCGGTGCGCGGCGAAGTGGTGCAGGCGCTTCCGGGCTTTGAATTCCACATTCTCGATGCCGATCCGCGCCGCATCAAGCGGGTGCGCATCACGCGCAAGCGTCATGCCGCTCGCCGCCGGCCGACCGTCAAGCTGGAAGGGGAGGCAGGCGCGCCCGAGCGCGATTTGCCGGCACCGGAAACAATTGCCGAGGAAACCTCGGTCGGGTCCAACACCGCCAGCCACTAGCGCAATTCCGGGAAAAGCACGTAGCGGTTTCCGTCCGGAATTGCTGAAAACAAGAGGCTGAAGCCTTTTCACGATTCGAAGAAAAGCGGAAAGCTTCTAAAGCACGTCGCGGTCTTTCAGATTCGCTTCCCACGCTCTAGGTCTTTGATTTTGCGCATGGCGTTGTCGCGAAATCGCTGCACACTTTTACGCAACATGCTCTCGCTGCCACTTCAGCGGGACAAACCGCTGCATTTTTGAAAGACTGCGGCCAGTTGATTCGCAGTTGAACGGAGCTGGCGCATGGAATGGCTTTCGGGCCGGGTGATCCTCGTCTGGGGTTTCAAACGTGCGTTGCTTGTTGTTCTTGCCGGTGCCATCGGCGTCCTGGCGCTGCCGCCTTTCGGCTTTTTCGCCGCGATGTTCGTCTCCTTCACGCTGCTGGTCTGGCTGCTGGACGGCGTTGCCGCAGGCCCTGACAGTGGGCTGCTCGGGCGGCTGTGGCCGGCCTTCTTCACCGGCTGGCTGTTCGGCTTCGGCTATTTCGTTGCCGGTCTCTGGTGGCTCGGCCACGCACTGCTGATCGATGCCGACGAGTTCGCCTGGGCCTTGCCGCTGGCGATCCTCGGCTTGCCCGCCTTTCTCGCGGTTTTCTATGGCGTGGCGACCATGCTTGCCCGTATCCTGTGGTCCGATGGCATGGGGCGCATCACCGCGCTCGCCTTCAGTTTCGGCATCCTGGAATGGCTGCGCAGCTTTCTGTTCACCGGCTTTCCCTGGAACGCCATCGGCTATGGCGCCATGCCCATTCCGCTGATGATGCAGTCGGCGCATGTGATCGGCGTGCTGGGCGTCACCGTGCTCGCCGTCTTCGTCTTCGCGGCACCGGCATTGCTCGGCACACGCCAGGGGCGACTGCCGGGGATCGGCCTTGCCGTCGTCATCGCCGCCGCGCATTTCGGCTATGGCTATTACGCGCTGAACCTGTCGCAAGCGCCGCTGGCCGATGGCAAGACGGCGCCGGTCGTGCGCATCGTTCAGCCTTCCATCGACCAGGAAACCAAGATGGACACGGCTGCCGATCGCGCCGCCATCTTCGACAGGCATCTGGCGCTTTCGGTTCAGCCGCCGGCAAACGGCGGCAAGCGGCCCGACATCATCGTCTGGCCCGAGACTGCTGTGCCCTTCATCCTGACCGATAACCGGGATGCGCTTGCTCGCATCGCGGATCAGCTCGAGGACGATCAGGTCCTGATCACCGGCGCCGTCCGCGTCGAAGACATGGGGCCGGGTGTCGAGCCTCGCTACTACAATTCGATCTACGTCATCGACGGCCGCGGCCAGATCATCGGCGCTTCCGACAAGACCCATCTTGTGCCCTTCGGCGAATACGTGCCCTTCGAACACATCCTCAGCTATCTCGGCATCGAGAATGTCGTGGAACTGCCGGGAGGTTTTTCCGCAGCTGCCAAGCGGCAACTGCTGACCTTGCCCGATGGCCTCAAATTCTATCCGCTGATCTGCTACGAGATCATCTTTCCGAATGAGATGACACCGGGGATCCGGCAGGCCGATGCCATCCTCAATGTCACGAATGATGGCTGGTTCGGCGACACACCGGGTCCATACCAGCATTTCCTGCAGGCAAGGGTGAGGGCGGTGGAGCAGGGGCTGCCACTGATTCGAAGCGCCAATACCGGCATTTCAGCTTTTGTCGATCCATATGGGCGTGTGCTTTCTGGTATTGGTTATAATCAACAAGGCTTCATAGATACCACTTTAGGTGGCGCAACCCTGTCGCGCATAGACGACAAAGCCAGGGAAATATACTTTTGGTTGATTGTCGGGGTAGTCGGCATGATGGCTTTGATTTCACGCATGGGTTTTATTTCCAGGGTGAATTGACCAAAAAACCCTAAAATTGCATAGTGCTTAGTGTCCGCCTTTCGAACGTAAACTGGAGGCCTTGGGGGCGTCGGCTGCAACGTGGCGTTATAGGGGTGGTGAAGGGTACCGGGTGGCAGGTCCTGAATTCAACCTATGTTAGGGTATTATGATGATTGAAAACAAAAAGAAGCCGAACCCCATCGACATCCATGTCGGTAGCCGCATACGCCTCCGCCGCACGATGCTTGGCATGAGCCAGGAGAAGCTCGGCGAAAGCCTGGGAATTACGTTTCAACAGATTCAGAAATACGAAAAAGGCACCAACCGCGTTGGCGCCAGCCGCCTGCAGAACATCTCCAGCATTCTCAATGTCCCGGTTTCCTTCTTTTTCGAGGATGCGCCGGGTGAGCATTCGGCCTCCGCCGGCGGCATGGCCGAGGCATCCAGCTCCAACTACGTCGTCGACTTTCTGTCCTCTTCCGAAGGATTGCAGCTCAATCGCGCCTTCGTGAAAATTTCCGATGGCAAGGTCCGACGCAAGGTCGTCGAGCTGGTCAAGGCGCTTGCAGCCGAGGCGGACGCCGAATAGCCCTTCGAAGCAAGGCCGAACCGGTAAAATCGAGAGGCGGTCATTTTGGCCGCCTTTTCCGCATTTACGGCAAAATTTTATCACTTTGACCGAGATATAAAGATATATTTATGTCCTTGTGTGGCTTGTTTTTCGAGCTGGAGGCGAATATCAAAAGCAGAGATTTGTTCTTTGAGGGGAATCCCGCATGCGCGCGAATTATCTGTTTACGAGTGAGTCTGTTGCCGAAGGTCACCCGGATAAAGTCTGTGACCGCATCTCCGATGAAATTGTCGATCTGGTTTACCGCGAGG
The DNA here is from genome assembly GCF_012641405.1 of Rhizobium sp. P40RR-XXII. Taxonomy (GTDB): domain Bacteria; phylum Pseudomonadota; class Alphaproteobacteria; order Rhizobiales; family Rhizobiaceae; genus Rhizobium. The sequence continues at coordinate 92,258 of NZ_JABAII010000008.1, read as the reverse complement.
CCACGAAGACCGGCGTGAACCCCTGGACCGTGCGCATCGCATGCGAGACCCTCGCTACCACCAACCGTGTCGTCATCGCCGGCGAAGTTCGTCTGCCGCCGAGCCTGATGAAGAAGGACAAGGACGGCAACGACGTCATCAATCCTTCGAAGTTCAAGGCCGCAGCCCGCCGCGCCATCAAGGATATCGGCTACGAGCAGGACGGCTTCCATTGGAAGAAGGCGCGCATCGACGTGCTCCTGCACTCGCAGTCGGCCGACATCGCCCAGGGCGTTGACAATGCTGCCGACCAGCAGGGCGACGAAGGCGCCGGCGACCAGGGGATCATGTTCGGCTACGCCTGCCGCGAAACCCCGGACCTCATGCCGGCACCGATCTACTATTCGCACAGGATCCTGCAGCTGTTGGCTGCCGCCCGCAAGAAGGGCGATGGCGACGTCGCCAAGCTTGGCCCGGACGCCAAGAGCCAGGTGACGGTGCGTTACGTGGACGGCAAGCCGTCGGAAGCAACCTCCATCGTGCTTTCCACCCAGCATCTCGATGATAGCTGGGATTCGAAGAAGGTTCGCTCCGTCGTCGAGCCCTATATCGTCGAAGCGCTCGGCGATCTGAAGATTGCCTCCGATTGCAAGTGGTACATCAACCCGACCGGCAAGTTCGTCATTGGCGGCCCGGACGGCGACGCCGGCCTCACCGGCCGCAAGATCATCGTCGACACCTATGGCGGCGCAGCCCCGCACGGCGGCGGCGCCTTCTCGGGCAAGGACACCACCAAGGTCGACCGTTCCGCAGCCTATGCCGCTCGCTATCTCGCAAAGAACGTCGTTGCCGCCGGCCTCTCCGACCGCTGCACGATCCAGCTGTCCTATGCCATCGGCGTTGCCCAGCCGCTGTCGATCTATGTCGACCTGCACGGCACGGGCAAGGGCGTCAGCGAAGACCAGGTTGAAGCGGCCATCCGCAAGAACATGGACCTTTCGCCGACCGGCATCCGCCGTCACCTCGATCTCAACAAGCCGATCTATGCCAAGACCTCGGCCTACGGTCATTTCGGTCGCAAGGCCGGTCGTGACGGTTCCTTCTCCTGGGAGCGTACGGACCTGGTCAAGGCTCTCAAGGAAGCCGTAAAGCTCCGGGAAGCCGCATGATCGATACTGAGCGCCGGTCGCGGGCGACGGAAGCATTCTTCGGCCGGCGCAAGGGTAAGGCCTTGCGCGGCCAGCAGGCTGAAAAGCTGGAAGCATTGCTGCCACAATACATCGTGGATCTTTCCGCCCCGACGCCGCAGCCGCCGAATGATCTTTTCCCGGTGCCGACCGAGCGTCTGCGCCTGGAAATCGGCTTCGGTGGCGGCGAGCATCTGATTCACAGGGCGCTCGAGCAGCCGAAGACCGGCTTCATCGGCGTGGAACCCTTCGTCAATTCGATGCAGAAGCTGCTTGCGCGTGTCGATGAAGCCGGCGCGCACAATATCCGCGTCTACAATGACGACGCGACGCAGGTGCTGGATTGGCTGCCGGACAACTGCCTCGACCAGATCGACCTGCTCTATCCCGATCCCTGGCCGAAGAAGAAACACTGGAAGCGCCGCTTCGTTTCCCAGGTGAACCTTGCCCGCTTCCATCGCGTCCTGAAGCCTGGGGCTCTCTTCTGCTTCGCATCCGACATCGACACCTATGTCAACTGGACGCTGCAGCATTGCCATGCGCATGGCGGCTTCGAATGGACCGCCCGGAATGCCGCCGATTGGCTGACGCCCTATGTGGGCTGGCCCAGCACGCGCTACGAGGCGAAGGCTCGGCGCGAGGGGCGCTCGTCCGCCTATCTGACCTTCAAAAGGGTCTGATTGCTCGTTTCCCAGGGCGAAAATTTGAGATCTCAGTGACCGCATCATCCCGTACGGACAGCCACTCGAGGCGGTCTGGATCATGCGCATGCGTCGCAGGATGGGGCCGGTTCGATGCGGTCCTTGCAAGCGATGAAGTTCACCGCCGGGCGACGCTTCAGGTCAGTGCAGGCTGACCGTCTTCAGTTCGTCTTCCGCCGCACGATAGAATGTGCTGGAGCGATTGTCCGTTAAAAGGATCGGCGTGCCGTCGGCGCCGAAAAGTGCCCAGAGATCGACATCAGGGTCGATGCTCGGCGCTTCCGGGAAGCAGCGGGATACTTCGGACCAGTCCATTTTTCTGATGTAGGCGACCTCGCCGGCGCCGATATTGGCAAGCTCGGTTTGGGTCAGGCGGGCGGTAGCTTCTTTCAACAACATGCTCGTACCTCCAGTATGAGGGACCAACGGCCCCAGAGCATGATGTCGAAAACTATAATCGGCTTTCGGACGGCATCGTGCTCTAGCTATTTGATTCTAGGCCGGATTCAGATTTCAGGGCGATTCGACCTAAAATCATCCGGCTCTAGGCCGTTGTTCTACTGTGAGACCGAAATGTTAATTTTCTTTACTATACGGTCCGGTTCCGGCCGGATGAGATCGACGGAGAGCAAGCCGTTCTTTAGCGTGGCGCCGAGCACCTGCATGCCGTCGGCAAGCACGAAGACGCGCTGGAATTGCCGGGCGGCAATGCCGCGATAGAGATAGTCGCGCTCACCCTGTTCGATCTGGCGTCCGCGGATCAGAAGCTGGTTTTCCTCTGTGCTGACATCGAGTTCCTCTTCCGAAAAGCCTGCGACCGCGAGCGTGATGCGCAGCCGCTCCGGCTCGCCCGACAGGCGGTCCGCACGCATCCGTTCGATATTGTAAGGGGGGTATCCGTCACTGACCTTGGAAATCCGCTCCAGCGTCTTTTCCATGGTATCGAAGCCCAGAAGTAGCGGGCTGGCAAAGGGAGTCGTCCGGCTCATCGTCTCAAAGTCCTTGGGTGTCAAGCGACCGTTCCGGACCTGATTTTCAGCACCCGGTTGTCCCTAATATGGGAGTACGCGCCTGTGAGTGCAAGCCATCGCATCTTCGCATTTGCGAGATGGAATTCCGCCGTGAGGATTCGTTTCGTCACATGGCCTTCGAGCGCTTGACAAAGCCGGACCGGACCCGCGACAAAGCCTGTCGATCGTTACCGGAGGAAAGCCACAGATATGACCGAACCCAGAAAAATCATCATCGACACCGACCCCGGTCAGGACGATGCCGCGGCGATCTTCCTCGCCTTCGGTAGCCGCCAGGAGATCGACGTGCTTGGCATCACCACGGTCGCCGGCAATGTGCCGCTGCGGCTGACGAGCCGTAACGCCCGCATCGTTTGCGAGCTCTGCAATCGCCGCGACGTCAAGGTTTTCGCCGGCGCCGATGCACCGCTGAAGCGCAAGCTGGTCACCGCCGAGCATGTACATGGCAAGACCGGCCTCGACGGCCCGGATCTAGCCGAGCCGACGATGGAGCTGCAGCCGGGCCACGCCGTCGATTTCATCATCGACACGCTGCGCAAGGAGCCGGAAGGGGCAGTCACCCTCTGCACGCTCGGACCGCTGACCAATATCGCGATGGCCTTCCAGAAGGCACCTGACATCGTCGCGCGGGTGCGCGAACTTGTCATGATGGGCGGCGGCTTCTTCGAGGGCGGCAACATCACGCCGGCCGCCGAATTCAACATCTATGTCGACCCGGAGGCGGCAGATGTCGTGTTCCGCTCCGGCGTGCCCATCGTCATGATGCCGCTCGATGTCACGCATAAGCTGCTGACCCGAAAGGATCGCGTCGTCCGCATCGCTGCCGTCGGCACTCCGCCGGCCAAGGCCATGGTGGAGATGCTGGAATTCTTCGAGCGCTTTGACATCGAGAAATACGGCTCGGATGGCGGCCCGCTGCACGACCCGACCGTTATCGCTTATCTCCTGAAACCCGAGCTGTTCAAGGGGCGCGAGTGCAATGTCGAGATCGAGGTAACGTCGGAGCTGACGGTGGGTATGACGGTTGTCGATTGGTGGCACGTCACTGACCGCAAGCACAATGCCAAGGTTATGCGCGATGTCGATGCCGACGGCTTCTTCGCGCTTTTGACGGAGCGGTTCGCCCGTATCTGATCGAGACTATCTGATCGGGATCAACAGAAAGGCCGCCGGATCGCTCCGGCGGCCTTTTGATTCATCAAACTAAGCCGGCTTAGAATTCTTCCCAATCGTCCTGGGCAAGCGCATTGGCACCCTGGGTCTGAAGAACGGGCTTGCGCGTCGGCGCGGCTGCCCTGCGCGGAGAGACAGGCGCCCGCATCTGCTGGGCGGTGGCCCGCAACGCGCCGGCATTGTCCTGAGCGGCGCCTACGGTGCGGAACCGTGCGACGAGGGCCTTCAGCGTCTGGGCTTCCTCGGCAAGCGCCACGCTGGAGGCAGTGGTTTCCTCGACCATCGCGGCGTTTTGCTGGGTCACCTGATCCATCTGGTTCATGGCGGAGTTGATTTCCTTCAGCCCGATGGCCTGCTCGCTCGCGGAGGCGGAGATCTGGCGGATCAGGCCGTTGATCTCCATCACCTGCTGGGCGATCTTGTGCAGGGCATCGCCTGTGCGGCCGACCAGATCCACGCCTTCCTTGACCTGCCCCGCCGAAGCATTGATCAGGGTCTTGATTTCCTTGGCGGCGTTGGCCGAGCGCTGGGCGAGCTCTCTAACTTCCTGCGCAACGACGGCAAACCCCTTGCCGGCTTCACCGGCACGGGCGGCTTCGACGCCGGCGTTGAGCGCCAGCAGGTTGGTCTGGAAGGCGATCTCGTCGATGACGCCGATGATACGCGACACTTCCAGCGACGATTGCTCGATGCCATGCATGGAGGAAATGGCCCGCTGGACGATCTCGCCGGAACGCTCGGCATCCTTAGACGCGGCATTGACGCTGCTTGCGGCGGTGCGGGCGTTTTCGGCGCTCGAATTGACCTGCGCGGTGAGCTGGTTGAGGGCCGCCGCCGTCTCTTCCAAGCTTGCCGCTTGCTGCTCGGTGCGACGGGCGAGATCCGAGGCGCTGTTGCTGATTTCGCTGGTGCCGCCGCCGATATTGCCGACGCTGACATTGACGGTGTGGACGGTTTCTTCGAGGCTTGCCAGCGCGGCGTTGAAATCCTGCTTGAGCTGGGCGTATTCGCCCGGGAAGTCGTCCGTGATCCTTTGATTGAGATTGCCCTTCGAGAGTTCGGCCAGGCTTTGTCCCAGAATGCTGACGATCTGGCGCTGCAGCGCGACGCTCTCGCCGCGTTCGGCTTCCGAACGGCGACGCTCGCCCTCGGCAGCCAGACGCTGATCGTTGGCTTCGCCTTCGAGGCGCTTGGTATCGGCCAGCTTGAAGCGGAAGCCTTCCAGCGCCTTGGCGACGGAACCGACTTCGTCGGCGCGGGCCTGACCGGCAACCGGCTCGGCGTAGTTGCCGGCGCTGAGGCGTTTGACGCTGGCGACGAGACCGGCGAGCGGCGTCTGCACGAAGCCGCGCACGGCGGCATAGAGAGCCAGCATGACGGCGGCGAGCACAAGGATGCCGGCGACGATCATCATATAGGTCTGGTCACGCACCGGCGCTGCGATCGCACTGTGCGGCACGTCGATGAGGACGACCCAGGTCGCGTTGAGGCCCGGAACGGCGAAGGGGTAGACGACGCGATCGAATTCCTCGCCGCCGTTTTCCGAAAGGTTCCTGAGCAGGTTTGCGGAAGAGGAAGTCAGCGCTGCCTTGATGGTGTCCGCGCCGGAGCCGTTATAATCCTTCATCAGCAGGTCGGGGGCCGGCGCAACGAGCCACTTGTTGTCCTGGGAAACCAGCAGAACGCGACCCGTGCCGAAAGGTTGAAGTTTCTGCAGCTTGGTGGAAAGCGAGGCAAGAGAGATATCGACGCCTGCGATGCCGATCAGCTTACCGCCGGACATTACCGGATAGGCGATCGAGCTCATGGTCGTCGGGACGTCGGTGCCCTGGGCGAGGTAGGGCGGGGTAATCGCACCCTTGCCGCTATCGGCTGCAAGCTTCCACCAGGCGGCCGTGTAATCGTTGTCGAAAGTGGAGAACTGGATGCCGCCATCCTTGGTCTTGGACCAATAGGGCGCGAAGGCACCCTTGTCGTTGACACCTTCATCCTTGTTGTTGGCGAGTTCCGTCGTCTTGCCGTCCAGCGCGCCGAGCTGCTCGCAGAACCAGCTGCCGAAGGCAAAGGCATTCTGTTCGACATTCGCCTTGAGGATGTTGATCATGCCCTTGCGATCGAAGGTATGGCCTTCGTGGCCGCGGCCGATGATGGCAGCCATGGAGCGGGCGGCGCTGGCCATTTCGCCGACATTGGCGGCGATCTCGTTGGAGATGGATTTGGCCTCGGTATTGGCCTGATCCATCGTCAGTGCCTCGACGCGATCGCGAGTCTGGGAAATCAATAAAAAGTTGGAAACCAGCAACACGAGCGCAATCGCCAGCCCGGTGACCAAGATCAGCTTGGCCGCAAGCGACTTCATACGAAAGATAAACATCATTTCCTCGAAAAAGCGATGCGTCGGATACACATTATCCAGATGCAAAGTCGGCGCAGGATGGCCCTGTCATGGGACCGCCGTTAAAATCCTGCCGCAGCCGGAAGGCCATACACGCCAGGCCAAAGGAGAATGATGTGGAAGCGCAAAAATTTAATTAATTGCGCTTCGCAAGGTCACGAAATTTACTCTTAAAGTTTTTCGGCGACTTCGCTTGCAACCGGAATGGATGGCTGCGCGCCCGGCTTCAGGCAGGCCAGCGAACCGGCGACGGCGGCACGGCGCAGGCTGGCCTTGAAATCCAGACCTTGATCAAGGCTCGCGGCAAAATAGCCGCAGAAAGTGTCGCCGGCGCCGACCGTATCGACCGGCTCGATGACGAGACCCTTGGCACGCGAAACCTCGCCGTCACGGATGGCGATGACACCGTCGCCGCCAAGCGTGACGATCAGGATCTGCCCGGTTTCGCCATGCAGGCGGACGAGGGCTGCTTCTCGCTCGGCCGCCGACATATTGTCCTGGCCGGCCAGTCTTTCGAATTCCGTCTCGTTGGCGATGACGATATCGGCAAGCCGGCCGAGGCGGGCCGCCTCCGGGATCAGAGGAGCGAGATTGAGCACTGTACGCACGCCCTTGGCCTTCGCCGCATTCAGCGCCATCTCGACGGCGGCGACGGGGATTTCGAGCTGAAGCATCAGCGTATCGCCAGGGTTCAGTGCGGCGACGGCCGCGGCTACGTGTTCGGCGGTATTCGTGCCGTTGGCGCCTGGAACGACGGCAATCATGTTTTCGCCGTCGCCGCCCACCAGGATGAGGGCCGTGCCGGTCGGCTCGAATACGCGCCTGACGGCGGAAAGATCGGTGCCTGCGGCATCGAGCAAGGCAAGCGCAGGTTCCGCAAAGCCATCATTGCCGACTGCTCCGCTGAGGCGGACCGTTGCCCCGGCCCGGCGTGCCGCGAGTGCCTGGTTGGCACCCTTGCCGCCGGCGGCGGTGGAAAAGCCGTTGCCGGCGACGGTTTCGCCCGGCTTCGGCAAACGATCCGTGGTGGCGATGAGGTCCATGTTGATGGAGCCGAAAATAGTGATCATGCGGTGTCCTGCCCTGGGTGTTGATCCCGCATGATCCTGCCCGAAGGCTGCCTTATGTCTTAGTGGATCATGCATCGATTGGGCGCGACACTGCCCGAAGCGATCAGTCCTCGTCAACTACCCTGAGCTTGAGTTGGCTCGTGCGGTTGTCGACAGGCTTGGGCCTGTCCTCCACGCGCGCCTTCACCGGTTCTTTTTCTTTCGCGGTCTCGAATTCCAGCGCCTCTATTCGCTCGCCGCGCCTTGTCAGCTTGTCGGCCGAGGTGACGATCATGTCGACATCCTTCTGCGCCATGGCGAAATGGCCCTGGAGCTTGCGCACGCGTTCGTCCAGCCGCGAAAGATCGTCCATCAGATGCGCCACTTCGCTTTGGATGACATGGGCCTGCTCGCGCATGCGCTGGTCCTTCAGCACAGCCTGAATGACCTGAATCGACAGCATCAGCAGCGAAGGCGAGACGATGACGATGCGCGCGCGCTGGGCCTTCTGCACGATCGCCTCGAAATTCTCGTGGATCTCCGCGAAGATCGATTCCGAGGGCACGAAGAGAAAGGCCGTGTCCTGGGTCTCGCTCGGGATAAGATATTTCTCGGCGATATCGCGGATATGCAGCTCCAGATCCCTGCGGAATTGCTGGGCCGCAATCCTGCCGTGATCGGGATTGGCCGCAGCACGGATGGCGTTCCAGGCTTCCAGCGGAAACTTGGCATCGACAACAAGCGGGGGCGAGCCGTTCGGCATGCGAATGGTGCAGTCCGGCCGCGAGCCGTTGGAAAGGGTCGGCTGGAATGCGTAGGCGCCCATCGGCAGGCCATCGGCAACAATAGTCTCCATGCGCGCCTGGCCGAAGGCGCCGCGCGTCTGCTTGTTGGACAGGATGGCCTGCAGGCCGACGACATCCTTTGCCAGCGACTGGATATTGATCTGTGCCGCATCGATGACGGCGAGCCTTTCCTGCAGCCGGCGCAGGTTTTCGTGCGTCGAGCGCGTCTGCTCGCCGATCGTTGCCGTCACCCGTTGCGACATGCCGTCCAGACGCTGCCCGATCGCCTGATTGAGCTCGGCCTGCCTGGAGCCGAACACTTCGGCCATGGTGGCAAGCCGCCCCTGCATCTCCGCCTGCGACCGCAGCAGCGCGGTCATCGTATGTTCGGCGTCGAGCTCATCGTCCTCCGCTCGCGCTCTGCCGCGGACGAAAAGGGCGATCACTGCGATAGCAAGCATGATGACGAGGCCGGTTAGAACCTGGACCGTGGAAATGGCTTGGCCGAAGATGATAAAGGACATGAAACCTGGCGCGCTGGTGAAGTACTCATCGGCACCATAGCAAAATTGTCGCGAATATCCAGATCAAAACGTGAACAGAGTTTTCGGGTCATTTGCGTTGATCCGGATGGGCGGCGTTGAAAAAACACGTCCTCGCAGCCATCTTGACGATTCCATCGCACAACAAGATGCGTTATGGGAAACGTCATGACGATCAAGCCACTTATCATTTTGCCCGATCCGCTGCTCCGCCAGGCTTCGAAGCCCATTGAGCGCATCGATACCGAAACTCAGCGCCTTGCCGACGACATGCTGGAAACCATGTACGACGCGCCGGGCATCGGCCTTGCGGCGATCCAGATCGGCGTTCCCCGCCGCATGCTCGTCATTGACGTCGCGCGCGAAGGTGAAGAGAAGAAGCCGTTGGTCGTCATCAATCCGGAAATCGTCGCCTCGTCGGACGAGCGCTCGGTCTATGAGGAAGGCTGCCTTTCCATTCCGGATTACTATGCCGAAGTGGAGCGTCCGGCACGCGTCACCGTCAAACATCTCGACCGCAACGGCAAGGAGCAACTCACCGAGGCCGATGGCTTGCTGGCAACCTGCCTTCAGCACGAGATCGATCACCTGAACGGCGTGCTCTTCATCGACTATATTTCGCGCCTGAAGCGCGAAATGGTGATCAAGAAGTTCACCAAGGCGGCCAAGTCGAAAGCTCTCTGAGCTCCAGCCATTGAAAGATCGGCTTGAAACGCCTATGATATCATTGATATCAAATGGAGGCGCGAATGAGTGATCTTTTGATTCGCGATATTTCCGAGCCGATGAAACAGAATATCGCAGAACGGGCAAAGCAGGCGGGACGCAGCCTCTCCGAAGAAGCAAAAGAACTTTTGCAAAAGGCTCTGGTCGCAGAGAAAGCCGCAACGGAGAGCCCCCGATTGTCTGCCTGGGATCTTTTGCGGCCGATTCTCTACGACGGCGATGATAAGGCGGGGGTGGAATATGCCCGTATCATGGATGAGATCGAAGCGGAGAGAAAGAAGGATTTCGGCCGTCCGGTCGAGGACTTTGAATGATCCTCCTTGATACGAATGTCATTTCCGAATTGGAAAAACCTGCACCCGATCAAAATGTTACAATCTGGATGAAGGCTCGGTCAAGCACGGAGCTCTATCTTTGCGATGTCGTGGTGATGGAGCAGTCCTACGGCGCGGAGCGCTTTTTACTTCGCACGCGATCTGATCGCTACGTGCGAATTTTCAATGCGTTGCTTCAGTCGTTTCAAGGCAGGATACTTCGGTTCGATCAAAATTCCGCTATTGAGACAGGACGTATTCGCGCGCATCGTCAGCGCTCGGGGCATCAGATTTCCGTGCAAGACGCCATGATCGCCGCCATCTGCCTCGCGAGCGGGGCGACCTTGGCGACGCGCAACACAAAAGACTTCGAAGGGCTTGATCTCAAGCTCATAAACCCGTTTGAAGGCGGCTAGCGTTTGACCCCGCGGTGCGTGCAGCTACTGCCGGGTTGCTCGAAACCGATATCTTAGCCGGATGGATCGCATGTCGCTCAACATCATTTTCATGGGAACGCCCGAATTCTCCGTGCCGACATTGCGGTCCCTGATCGATGCCGGGCACAAGGTTGGCGCCGTTTATACGCAGCCGCCGCGTCCCGGTGGCCGGCGGGGGCTGGATCTGCAGAAATCGCCGGTGCATCAGGCGGCTGAGCTGTTGGGGCTGCCGGTGTTCACACCGGTCAACTTCAAGGATCCCGACGAGCGCCAGCGCTTCCGCGACCTGGATGCCGATGTCGCCGTCGTCGTGGCGTATGGACTGCTGCTGCCGGAGGCGATCCTGACCGGCACGCGCCTCGGCTGCTATAATGGTCATGCCTCGCTGTTGCCGCGCTGGCGCGGTGCCGCCCCCATTCAGCGGGCGATCATGGCCGGCGACGCCAAGACCGGCATGATGGTGATGAAGATGGACAAGGGGCTCGATACCGGGCCAGTTGCGCTCACATGCGAAGTCGAGATCGGCGACACCATGACCGCTGGCGAGCTGCATGACAGGCTGATGCTTGTGGGCGCGGAGGCGATGGCCGAGGCGATGAACAAGCTGGAGCATGACGAACTGCCGCTGATCGCCCAGCCGTCCGAAGGCGTTCTCTATGCCGCAAAGATCGATAAGGGCGAAACCCGCATCGATTTCGGCAAGCCGGCGGTGGATGTTCATAATCATATTCGCGGTCTGTCGCCGTTTCCCGGCGCCTGGTTCGAGGCTGAAATCGCCGGCAAGTCCGAGCGCATCAAGGTGCTCGGCTCGGAATTGGCCGAGGGCACAGGAACCTCCGGCCAGGTGCTGACGGACGATCTCGTCATTGCCTGCGCCTCTGGTGCGATCAGGCTGACGAAGCTGCAGAAAGCTGGCGGCAAGCCCTTGGCGGCAGCCGACTTCCTGCGCGGCACGCCGATCGCGCCGGGCACCGTGCTCGCCTCGGAGCAGGCCTGATGCCGCGCTACAAAATGACCGTCGAATATGACGGCATCCCCTATGTCGGCTGGCAGCGCCAGGAGAACGGCCCATCCGTCCAGGGCGCGATCGAAGGCGCCATCCTGTCGTTGACCGGCGAGACGGTTTCGATCCGCGGGGCGGGGCGCACGGATTCCGGCGTGCACGCCATGGGTCAGGTCATGCATGCCGACCTCTCCAAGGACTGGAAGACCTATACGCTGCGCAATGCGCTCAATGCCCATTTGAGGATGGCCGGAGAGAAGGTCGCCATTCTCGATATCGTTGAGGTCGATACAAGCTTCGACGCGCGCTTTTCGGCCATTCGCCGCCACTATCTCTATCGCATCATCGCCCGCCGCGCGCCCCTGGCGCTGGAGGCCGGCCGCGCATGGTGGGTGCCGAAGGACATGGATCACGAGGTCATGAATGCCGCGGCGCAGACCCTTGTGGGACTGCACGATTTCACCACCTTCCGCTCGGCGCATTGCCAGGCAAACAGTCCGGTGCGCACGCTCGACCGGCTGGATGTGACGCGCAGCGGCGAGCTCATCGAGATCCGCGCCACGGCGCAAAGCTTTCTGCACAATCAGATCCGTTCCTTCGCCGGCACGCTGAAGCTGGCGGGCGAAGGCAAATGGACGCCCGACGATGTACGCGCGGCGCTGGAAGCCAGGGATCGCAAGGCCTGCGGCCCCGTCGCCCCGCCGGACGGGCTCTATTTCATGCAGGTGGATTATCGCGACGATGCCGGTTTGCCTGGCGAGGGCGAGAATGCCGACGGTGGCGAGGATATGCCGTAGTCCCGTTGCGACTGCCTCAAATCGGCGGATAGACCCCGAGGAAGCGCTGCAGGAAATCCGTCAGCAGCAGGTTTGGAATGAGCAGCATCAGCGTCAGCGTGCCGACGAAAAGCGGATGCGTGCCGCAGATCATCCTGAGGATACGCGCCAGCGCAAAGATGGTAGCCATGGTCAGCGCCAGCGATAAAAGCGCTGCCAAGCCCTTCGAGCCGGGAACGAAGACGATCATGGCGACGAGCAGTGCGTTCAGATAATTCGCCGGCACGAAAAGCCAGTTTACGGTAACGACGATCGGCGTGAACTTGTCGCCGAAACGGAAGACCAAAAGCAACAAGCCGGCGAGAATGGGCGGTATCAGCCAGTTCGCAGCCTCGACCAGTGCCAGGCGCAGAAAGAAGGCGAGACCGGTGGATGTTTCGGGCGGCATGGCGGTCAGATAGGCCTGCTGCCACCATAACCATGAAATGCCGATCGACGGCAGGCTCCAGAGAATGGCCCAGAAGGAGCGCAGCATGCCGCGGTCCGATATGTCCAGATACTGAAAGCCGCGCGCATCCATGCGGATCAGCAGCCATAGGCCGGACAGGTAATATTGGACTTCCCTAAAGGTCGGCATTCTCGAACCAGCGCTGGATGAAGGTCTGGTAAATCTCGGTCAGCGTTTCGAGATCCGAGAGCGCCACCCGCTCGTCGACCATATGCATGGTCTGGCCGACGAGCCCGAATTCCACGACAGGGCAGTAGTCCTTGATGTAGCGGGCATCCGACGTGCCGCCGGTGGTCGAAAGTGCTGGCCTTTGGCCGGTGATGTTTTCGACGGCAGCGGAGAGCGAGGCGATCAGCGCATTGTTGCGCGTCAGGAAGACCTGGCTCGGGCGTTCGGACCATGTGATGTCGTATTTCGTCGGCGGCCGACCGGGGCGCAGCGTCTCGTCGGCGGCCGCCGCGTCCAGGCGGGCAAGGATTTCGGCCTTCAGCGTATCGGCGGTCCAGGTGTCGTTGAAGCGGATGTTGAAGGCGGCGGTTGCCTTGGCGGGGATGACGTTGGTGGCGGTATTGCCGACGTCGATGCTCGTCACTTCGAGGTTCGACGGCTGGAAACTGTCCGTGCCCGCGTCAAAGGGCGGATCGAGCAGCGCTTCCGTCAGCTTGATGATGCTGCGCACCGGATTGTCGGCGAGATGCGGATAGGCGGCATGGCCCTGCACGCCGTGAACGGTGATGAAGCCGGAGATCGAGCCGCGGCGGCCGATCTTGATCATGTCGCCGAGCCGGTCGGGATTGGTCGGCTCTCCGACGAGCGATGCATCCCACGTCTCGCCGCGCTCGGCAGCCCATTGCAGCAGCTTGACCGTGCCGTTGATTGCCGGTCCCTCTTCGTCGCCGGTGATCAGGAAGGAGAGCGAGCCGGCAGGCTTGCCGTTCTTCTCGATATGGCGCGCCACGGCCGCCACGAAACAGGCAATGCCGCCCTTCATGTCGACGGCCCCGCGGCCGAAAAGTTCGCCATCGGCGATTTCGGCGGCAAAGGGCGGGTGGCTCCAGGAGGCGGCATCGCCGACCGGAACGACATCCGTATGTCCAGCAAACATCAGATGCGGCCCATCCGTGCCGAGCCGCGCATAGAGGTTTTCGATATCGGGCGTTCCCGGCTCGCTCGCCGTCATGCGCTCGACCTTGAAGCCAAGTGGCAGCAGCATGTCGGCAAGCGCGGTCAGCGCACCGCCTTCGGCCGGGGTGACGGAGGCACAGCGAATGAGGGTCTGCAGATTGGAGACAGGATCGGTAACGGTCATCGGAGGCAACTTATCCGGCGGGAAATGGCAAAGCGATGGCAAAGGATCGGCGACGAGTCGAAATTCTTTGCCGCGATTCCAGCAATCGCACAGGCATGCTCACCCGGCAAGCATGAGGGAAGCGCGATGTGACGATCGCGCTTCCAAAATCTTACAATTCAATCGCGCAGCAGCTCGTTGATGCCGGTCTTCGAGCGGGTCTTTTCGTCGACGCGCTTCACGATGACGGCGCAATAGAGGCTGGGGGCCGGCTGGCCGTTCGCCATGGTGTTGCTGCTCGGCAGCGAGCCGGCGACGACGACCGAATAGGGCGGAACTTCGCCATAGGTGATCTCGCCGGTGGCGCGATCGACAATCTTGGTCGACTTGCCGATAAAGACGCCCATGCCGAGCACGGAGCCCTCGCGGACGATGCAGCCTTCGACGACTTCGGAGCGGGCGCCAATGAAGCAATTGTCCTCGATGATCGTCGGGCCGGCCTGCATCGGTTCCAGCACACCGCCGATGCCGACGCCGCCGGAGAGGTGCACGTGCTTGCCGATCTGCGCGCAGGAGCCGACCGTCGCCCAAGTGTCGACCATGGTGCCTTCGCCGACATAGGCGCCGAGATTGACGAAGGACGGCATCAGGATGGCGTTGGGAGCGATATAGGCGGAATGACGCACGACGGCATTCGGCACGGCGCGGAAGCCGGCGTCGCGGAAGCGGTTCTCACCCCAGCCTTCAAACTTCGAGGGAACCTTGTCCCACCAGGTGGCATTGCCGGGGCCGCCTTCGACGATCTTCATGTCGTTCAGGCGGAAGGAGAGCAGAACCGCTTTCTTGAGCCATTGGTTGACGGTCCAGTTGCCGTCCGCACCGCGCTCGGCCACGCGAACCTTGCCGCTATCGAGGAGATTGAGCGCCGTTTCGACGGCCTCGCGGACTTCGCCGCGCGTCGAGGTGTTCACATTGTCGCGATTGTCAAAGGCAGCCTCGATGGACTTTTCGAGGGAGGCGAGATCGTTAGCGCTCATGGGAATTCCTTAAAACGTCAGTGCCTATCGTGATTTCCGGCAAGGGTCCGGAAGCGGTCGATTGGTCCTATAGCATGGAGTTTGAAAATGGAATGTCTTTTCCGCGCCGATTGAGCTTGGATTCAAGGCGTTGTAGGGGCATATGCAAGAGCTTGGCTACTCTCGCCCGCACGCGGGAACGGCCCGTCATGATCGATTCGAAAGGCATGAATAGATGAGCAAGGCGAAGAACGGCAGGCTGAGGCGTAAGGACGGGGTTTGGGACCCGTTGAAGACGAGCTCGGCGGACAAGAAGCGGGCCGAGTCCGTGCCGCGCACGCCGCAGTCGATGTCGCCCTCCTACCGGCTTGCTTATGCGGACGAGGATTTTCTGTGCCGTGAGGAACTGCGGCCGATCCGCCTGCAGCTCGAATTGCTGAAGACCGAAATGTATCTGACCGAACGCGGCATCAATTCGACCGTCGTCATGTTCGGAGGCGCGCGCATTCCCGCGCCCGGCACCAATGCATGGGCCGCGCGCAACGATGTGCAGCGCGCCAATCTCGAGGCCGCATCGGTGTATTACGAGGAGGCGCGCAAGTTCGCCCGGCTCTGCTCGCGCTATTCCGCCGGCTTCGACTTCCACGAATATGTCGTTGTCACCGGCGGCGGCCCGGGCGTGATGGAAGCGGGCAATCGCGGTGCGGCCGAAGAAGGAGCGCCGTCGATCGGCCTCAACATCGTGCTGCCGCATGAGCAGGCGCCGAACGCCTATGTGACGCCGGAGCTCAGCTTCAATTTTCACTATTTCGCCATCCGCAAGATGCATTTCATGGTGCGCGCCAAGGCGATCGCGGTATTTCCGGGCGGCTTCGGCACGCTCGACGAATTGTTCGAATGCCTGACGCTGATCCAGACCGGCCGCATGGAGCGCCTGCCGCTCATTCTCTTCGGCGAGAAGTTCTGGCGCAGCATCGTCAATTTCGAAGCGCTGGCCGAATTCGGCACCATTGCGCCTGACGATGTAAACCTGATCAGCTTCGTTGATACCGCCGACGAAGCCTGGAAGATCGTCGCGGATTTCTACGAGCACGATAACGGGCACTGACGACGAAAGCCCGCCATCGCAAAGGCGAGGGCGGGCTTTCGGATCGGGTTGATCGATCGGTTTACAGCAGCGGCCGGTTCGGCATGTCGTCCAGCGAGATCGCGCCGTCATGGTTGCGATCCATGCGGTCGAAGAGCTTGTTGGCGGCGTCTTCGGCTTCCTGCTTGCTGATCTGGCCGTTTTCATCCTTGTCGATGCGATGGAAGAGCATCATGCCGCGCATCAAGCCTGCTTCGTGCATGAAGCGGCCATGCGGCCTGTGATGGCGCGGGCCGTTATTGTCGGCCTGAGCCTCGTCACCCTTGCTCTGATCGTTCTGGGCCTGGTCGCCATCTGCCTTGGCGTGCTCGGCCTTCCATTCCTTGATGCGTTCCTGACGATAGGCGCGTAGTTCGCCGGGGGTGATCTCGCCGTCGTGGTTGGTGTCGATCTGGTCGAAGATCTTGTCGACGCCGGCCTTCACCTCATCCTTGGTGACCTTCGTGTCGCCAGGCTGGCCGAATTGTTTCAACATGCGCACATAGACGATTTCCGGCGAAAAACGAGGTCCATGCCAGCGTCCGCTATGCTCGCCCCGTGCCTCGTCGCCCTGCGCTGCAAAGCTTGCCTGGGCGGCGGCACCCACCAGAAGGGCTGCGGAAAGTCCTGCAAGAAGAAATTTTTTTCCGTTCATCGTTTTTCCTTTCGTGTCGAGGAATGGTCAAACGATACGGCTGGCGGTCGAAAACGACCAATTAAACCTCTGTAAGGCGGATGAAACTTTGGTAACCCCGCCCTAATGAATGGTTAAATCCCTGATGTTAAATCAACGTCTTGAGGAAGCTCGTCAGGTCGTCGGTCACATAGTCGATGTGATCGTCCTCGCCCGTGGTGCGCTCCCACCATTCGACGACGGTCGTCTCGAGGTTTTGGGGCACCAGCAGCACGGTTTTCATGCCGAGCGCCTTGGGCACGGTCAGATTGCGCGGCAGGTCTTCGAACATGGCCGCCCTCTTCGTGTCCACGCGGTTGAGGCTCATGAACTTATCATAGGTCGAGCCTGCGGGTTTCGGCACGTAGTCGGCCGCAACGATATCGAAAATGTCATCGAAACCGTCGAGAATGCCGAGCGCGCCGGCCGTCGCTTGCGCATGTTTGACACTGCCATTGGTGAAGATGAACTTGCGTCCCGGCAGCGCCTTGATGGCGGCGGCCAGTTCCGGCTGGGGCGTCAGCGCCGAATAGTCGATCGCATGGGCCTTTTCCAGGAAATCATTGGGATCGATACCGTGATGGATCATCAATCCCTGCAGGGTCGTGCCGTGCTCGAGGTAATATTGCTTCTGCAGCTTTCGCGCTTCTTCCCTATCCATCTGCAAGAGGGCGGAGACATAGGCGGTCATGTTCCTGTCGATCTGCGCGAAGAGATCGACATGATGCGGATAGAGCGTGTTATCGAGATCGAATACCCAATCGCGGATGTGGGAGAAATCTGATGGTTCGGATAGTGTTTTTGTGTGGCTCATGGAAAGCTTATCGCACGCCCTCTCCCGGGAGGGGAAGGAAAATATGCGTGCTGCAACATACGGGTCATATCGAGGAGTTTGCCGTCCACTTCGATACCCACTATGATTTTACTATTGATTTCCGGGCTTTTACTCTATCCTTCATGTGAGGGAGGGCTTACGCTCTCTCGGGTTGTGGAGAGAGATTCGCCCGGCCGGGCTTTTCGGAGGGGATGCGATGAGTCAGGTGGAAAAGGCGCAAGAATTCGCTCAGCTGCACCGCAAAGGTGAGCCGGTGATCCTTTTCAATATATGGGATGCGGGCTCTGCCAAGGCCGTCACTGAGGCGGGCGCGAAGGCGCTGGCGACGGGAAGCTGGTCGGTCGCTGCTGCCAACGGCTTCGGCGATGGCGAGGCGATACCCTTGTCACTGCTGGCGGTGACCGCCAAGCTGATCTCGGTGACGAGCCCGTTGCCCTTGTCTGTCGATTTCGAGGGTGGCTATGCCGTCGAACCCGAAGACGTCGCCGCCAATGTCGAAAAGATCATGGATCATGGCGCCGTCGGCATCAATTTCGAAGATCAGGTCATCGGCGGCCACGGCGTTCATCCCGTCGAGACGCAGGCGGCGCGCATCCGCGCAATCCGCGAAATGGCCGATCGCCGCGAGATGCCATTGTTCATCAATGCCCGTACCGATCTGTTCCTGCAGGAAACCGATACGGCGCATCATCAGCTCCTGCTGGATGACGCCTTTCGTCGCGCCGATGCTTTTGCCGAGGCCGGTGCCAGCGGCTTCTTCGCGCCGGGGCTCGTCGATCCGGAATTGATCGGCGCGCTCTGCGAACGCTCCCCTCTGCCCGTCAACATCATGGTGCGTCCGACGACGCCTGATAACGAGACCATGGCAAGGCTGGGCGTCAGCCGCATAAGCTATGGGCCAGCGCCGTACCGATCGGTCATGGGAATGTTGAAAAGCGAGGCCGAAGCCATCTACCGGCCGTCCTGAACGGCCTGGCGGCGCCCCACAGCTCTTCCGCGGGGCGCCTGAACCCTTTCACGGAACGATCAGCGTACCGGCACCGTGCTCGGTGAAGATTTCGAGCAGCACGGAGTGAGCCGTCTTGCCGTTGAGGATGACGACACCCTGAACGCCCGCCTTGATGGCGTCGATGCAGGTCTCGACCTTCGGGATCATGCCGCCGGAAATCGTGCCGTCGGCGATCAGCGCGTGGGCCTGCGCCACGGAAAGCTCCTTGATGAGCTGACCCTGCTTGTCGAGCACGCCCGGAACGTCGGTCAAAAACAGCAGGCGCGTGGCGCTCAGCGCGCCGGCGATCGCGCCGGCAAAGGTGTCGGCATTGATGTTGTAGGTCGCGCCGTCGCGCCCGGGGGCAACCGGCGCGATGACCGGGATCATCTCGGACTTGGCGAGCAGATCGAGCAGGGTGCGGTCGACTTCGACGACTTCGCCGACGAAGCCGAGATCGAGCACGCGCTCGATGTTGGAATCCGGATCCTTGATGGTCTTGTGCGCCTTCTCGGCGAAGACCATGTTGCCGTCTTTGCCGCAAAGACCGATCGCCCATTCGCCGGTCTGGTTGATCAGCGCGACGATTTCCTTGTTGATCGAGCCGGCAAGCACCATTTCAACGATCTCAACCGTCTTCTGGTCGGTGACGCGCAGTCCGCCTTCGAATTTCGATTCGATGCCCATCTTCGTCAGCATGGCGCCGATCTGCGGGCCGCCGCCATGGACGACGATCGGATTGACGCCGGATTGCTTCAGGAGGGCGATATCGGCGGCAAAGGCCTTGCCGAGTTCGACGTTGCCCATGGCGTGGCCACCATATTTCACGACGATGGTCTTGTTTTCATAGCGCTGCATGTAGGGCAGCGCCTGTGCGAGCAGGTTGGCTTGGAGTTCGCTTTGGGCTTCGGACATGGTGCACCCTTCGGAATTGTTCGCGGGCCTTTTATCTCAAGTTTTTGACAGAGGGAATAATGATAACGGGATTAAAGCATGTCGCGCAAAAGTGTTCAGCGGTTTTGCGATAACGACATGCGCCAAATCAAATATCTAAAGCGCGAAAAGCGTATCTGAAAGATCGCGCCGTGCTTTTAGAGCGTGATGCTGAAAAGTGTAGGCGGTTTTCGGACGACATCACGCTCTACTTCTTTGATTCTAGAGCGGATTCAGATTTTAGGTCGAACAGACCTAAAATCATCCGGCTCTAGTTGACGCTATGTCACATGAGCGTCGCCGAAATTGATGGCCTTGGCACGTTTGCCGTGGGAGAGTTTTCTTCTAAAGATGGTGCAGGCGTCACCCCGGGGGGGTGGATGGCGAGCGAGGAGATGGAAGCGCTGATCGGTCGCGTTGCCATGCGCGATCAGAAAGCCTTTGTTGTGCTCTATAAACACAGCAGCTCAAAACTTCTTGGTGTTTGCCTGCGTATTGTCGGCAACAGGGCGGATGCGGAAGACGTTTTGCAGGAGGTCTATATCAGGATCTGGCAGCGCGCCGAGCAGTTTACAGCCTCGGAAGGGCCGGCGATGCCCTGGCTGACGACAATCGCGCGCAATCGGTCCATCGATTTCGTCCGCGCCCGCAAGCCCGTGGCCGACGAAATAGACGCAGCCTACGATCTTGCCGACCTGGAACCCGGCCCTGAAGAGCAAGCAATCGTGAAGGGAGAGGGAAGGCGGATTGACAGGTGCATGGAAGAGTTGGAAGCTGATCGCGCACGGGCCGTTCGCAGCGCCTATGTCGAGGGCTTGAGCTACCAAGAGCTCGCCGACCAACACGCTGTGCCATTGAATACTATGCGCACCTGGCTGCGCCGAAGCCTGATCAGACTGAGAGAGTGCATGGACCGATGAGTACGCCCGATCAAAGCAAGGGAGGCCGCTCCCGCGATGAAGTCCTGGCCGGAGAATATGTGCTTGGCGTGCTTTCCTTGGAGGACCGGCAGAAGGTCGAGCGCCGCATGCGCAGCGACCGTCAATTTGCCGCCATCGTCAGCCGCTGGGAGCAGAACCTATCGGAATTCAACGAAGAATACGACGCGGTGACGCCTGGGGCCACCGTGTTTCCGAAGATCGAAAAGAGGATTTTCGGGGAGGCGGCACTCGGCGCCCATCTTTGGAATTCGCTGATGCTTTGGCGTTCGGTCGCCTTCGGCTCGTTGTTCGTGGCAGCCGGCGTGCTCGTCTTCGCCATCACGAATGAAGGCGTCTTGCGGCCTGCCCCCGGCAAGCAGCTCACCGCATCCCTTTCCGGCCAGAACAGCCCTATCAATCTCCTGGCCAATTACGACGTCGCCAATGGGCGTCTGAAAGTGACGCCGATCGCCGCCGGTAAACCGGAAGAGAAATCGCTGGAGTTGTGGCTGATTCGCGGTAGCGATCCTGCCGAGGCCCTGGGTGTCCTGCCGCAGACTGGCGACGGCGAAATCATTCTGCCGCCGGAACTTCACGGCAGATTGACCGAAGGCGCGATCATCGCCGTCAGCGTCGAGCCCTTCGGCGGCTCGCCGACCGGCAAGCCTACGGGCGATGTCGTCGCCTCCGGTACGATCCATTTGCCTTGATGAACGGCGTATTGCGGAAACGCCGCTGCGGCTGAAACTCTTTTCAGCGCGCTCCGTATCTTCTTCCGACCCCGCTTGATCGGGGCAATAGAGGGAAGAGGAGACGTCATGACCAAGACCGTGTTTTGCGTTGCCGCCGTGGCGGCAATGCTGTCTGCCGCAACCAGCCTTGCCTATGCCAAGGATCCCATGGTGGGCGGTGCTGCGATGTTTGCCAGCAAGAACATCATCGAGAATGCCGTAAATTCGAAGGATCACACGACATTGGTCGCGGCCGTGAAGGCTGCGGGCCTGGTCGGCACATTGGAAGGCAAAGGCCCTTTCACGGTCTTTGCCCCCACCAACGAGGCTTTCGAGAAATTGCCATCCGGTACGGTGGAGACGTTGCTGAAGCCGGAGAACAAGGAAAAGCTGGTGAAGGTGCTGACCTGCCATGTCGTCGCGGGCGATGACATGGCCGCCGCCATCAGGAAATGGGCGAAGAGCAAGGGTGGTGAGTATGATCTGAAGACAGTTGGCGGCTGCACGATCAAGGCCATGGCTCAGGGCGGCAGGCTGACTTTGACCGACGAGGCCGGCGGAACCGCTCAGATAACCATCGCCGACGTCAAGCAGTCGAACGGCGTGATCCATGTCGTCGATAAGGTGTTGTTGCCGAAAATGTAATCCTTCGCGGCAACACGGCCGCCGTTCTCCAAAGCGGGGTAGGGAGCGGCGGCCTCATCCGTCGATGCGGGCGTCAGACGTCGATCCCGACCGTCAGCCCGATGGCCTCGCGCAATTCCTGAAGTCCTACGCCTTTTTCCGAGGAGGTGGCGAGGATGCCGGGATAGGCAGCGGGGCGCTTGCGGATTTTTTCGGCGGTATCGGCGAGCAGCTTCGGTATGCCCGCTTCCTTGATCTTGTCGGTTTTGGTGAGCACGATCTGGTAGGACACCGCGGCCTTGTCGAGCAGGTCCAGAACGTCCGCGTCGTTCTTCTTGATGCCGTGGCGGCTGTCGATAAGCACATAGACGCGCTTCAGCGTCGTGCGTCCCCTCAGATAGTCGAAGACGAGCTTCGTCCAGGCATCCACCTGTTCCTTCGGCGCTTCCGCATAGCCGTAGCCCGGCATGTCCACCAGCGCCATCGGCGGCAGGTCGGCGCCTTCTCCGGAAAAGCCGTCGGGCACGAAATAGTTGAGTTCCTGCGTGCGGCCCGGCGTGTTGGACGTGCGCGCAAGCCCCCTATGCCCCACAAGCGCATTGATCAGCGACGACTTGCCGACATTGGAGCGTCCGGCGAAAGCCACTTCCAGCGGCCCTTCCGGCGGCAGAAACTTCATCGACGGCACGCCGCGGATGAAAATCCACGGACGCCCGAAAAGCGGCTTGTCGTCTTTGGTCGTCTGATCTGCCATTCTCTCGATCTTTGCTTGGTTCCGCGGATTGGCTTCAAGCTTTTGTCCGCGAAAGTCAAGTTTTGATCGGCATTTGGCTTCGTGCTGCCGAGCTTCGGTATCGGCCAAGGAGTGGGTAATGACTAGCCGCAGCACTTGGCAGCATTCGCTGATCCACAGGAGGTTGCCGCTTGGGTCTGTTCTGCCAGCCACCGGTCACGTGGCTTGCAGCTGGCCGCGCGGGCAGTGAGTTCGACATACACGGCATCGTCGCCGACGACAGGAGTTGATGCGCAGTAGAGCTGCATCGGCTGCACCCCGTCGCTCACCTCAAAGGTCAACCTCGCGGAGCCGTCGAGCTGCACGTGCTCGGAAACTTTGCGGATGATAGCGGCGAATTTACCCGCCGGCATATGCGTGCGGTTGCCTTCCTCGATATCCCAAAGCTGCACGAAAATCTCAGCCCATGCTTCCGGGTTGGCCCCGCAGTCCAATGCCGAAAACTGCCCGGCCTTAACTTCTGTGACGTGATAGCCCGGCCTCACCGGCCGACCGTCATAGCGGAATACAAGGGGCAGATCGCCGGCAACGGCCAAAGTCTCAAGCAAAAGGCCGAGGTTGATATCCGAAGACGGGGTCTTGTCGATCGCATTCATTTGATGTACTCCATATTTCAACACTTCAAGGATTATTGAAATATGGATGAAGGTCAAGCCCTCGCTTCGTTCGGCGCACTCTCTCAGGAGACCCGCCTGCAGATCGTCCGCATGCTCGTCGTTGCCGGTCCTGATGGGATGGCTGCGGGCATGATTGCAGAGAAGCTGGAGGTATCGCCCTCGAATGTTTCGTTCCATCTGAAAGAACTGGATCGGGCCGGCCTCATTGGCCAGCAGCGGGAATCCCGCTCTATCGTCTACACCGCCAACTACGATGTGCTCGGAGCTCTCGTCCGCTTCCTGATGGAAGATTGCTGCGCGGGGCATCCGGAGGTCTGCGCGCCGGCGGCGCAAGTCGCTGCCTGCTGCGTACCAGCTGCGAGAAATGTTCCATGAATATGCTGATATGGGGCCTGAAGCCATGACATCTTTTCCGCTTTCGCGCCGTCTTATCTCGGAGGCCCTGGGTACGGGCCTTCTGGTCGCGACGGTCGTCGGTTCGGGCATCATGGCGGACAGACTGACGAGCGATACGGCGCTTGCGCTGCTCGCCAATACGCTGTCTACGGGCGCGATCCTCGTCGTGCTGATCGCCGTCCTGGGGCCGATATCCGGCGCCCACTTCAACCCGGTCGTATCGCTGGTCTTTGCGATACGCCGCGAGCTGGCCGCGATGTCGGCTCTGGGTTATGTCGTCGCCCAGATCCTCGGCGGCATTGCCGGAACGATCCTCGCGCATGCCATGTTCGAACTGCCACTGCTGCAGGCCTCGACAACCATCCGCAGCGGCGGCGCGCAATGGCTGGCCGAGGTGGCGGCCACCTTCGGCCTCGTCTTCGTCATCCTCTCCGGCCTGCGGTTTCGCGCCGACGCCGTATCATGGCTGGTCGGCCTCTACATCACGGCTGCATACTGGTTTACCGCTTCCACCTCTTTCGCCAATCCGGCTGTCGCAGTCGCCCGCTCGCTGACGAACACCTTCGCCGGCATCCGTCCTGTCGATCTGCCGGGTTTTATCGTGGCGGAAATCCTCGGCGCATTGCTGGCACTGACGCTTGCGAACTGGCTGCTGATGGAAGCCCGCAATCCTCAAACTCTCGCTGAAACGGAACCCGCCCCATGACCATGGATGTTACGATCTACCACAATCCCGACTGCGGCACCTCGCGCAACACCTTGGCAATGATCCGTTACGCCGGCATCGAGCCGACCGTCGTCGAATATCTGAGCAATCCGCCAAGTCGCGATGATCTCGTCAAGATGATTGCCGATGCGGGTTTGACCGTCAGGCAGGCGATCCGCGAAAAGGGCACGCCCTATGCCGAGCTCGGCCTCGACAATCCGGACTTGACCGATGCCCAATTGCTCGATGCCATGTTGAAGGATCCGATCCTGATCAACCGCCCGTTCGTCGTCACGCCCATGGGCACGCGTCTGGCCCGGCCTTCGGAGGTTGTCCTGGATATCCTGCCCGATACGTATAAAGGCCCGTTCATCAAGGAAGATGGCGAGCAGGTTCTCGACGCCGACGGCAAGCGCCTTGTCTGAACGCGTGCCGCTTCATGCCGTGTTTGCGCTCGGCGTTACACAGATCATCGGTTACGGCACCCTCTATTACAGTTTCAGCATCCTTGCGCCCGATATGGCCATGCAGTTCGCGTGGTCGAGCGAATGGGTCTTTGGCGCATTGTCGGTCGCGCTTCTCACCGGCGGCCTCACCGCGCCGTGGCTGGGCGTGCTGTTCGACAGGATCGGCGCTGCACGGGTGATGACGATCGGATCCTTCGTGGCGGCCGCAGCTCTGGCCGCTTGCGCCCTAGCGCCCAACAAGGCGGTCTATGTCGCCGCACTCATCGCGATCGAGGTTTCCGCCAATCTGGTCCAGTATGGCGCCGCCTTTGCGCTGCTCGTGCAGATCCGGCCACAGGCCGCTTCCCGCAGCATTACCCATCTGACGCTGATTGCCGGGTTCGCCTCGACAATCTTCTGGCCGATAACCACGGCACTTCATGCCCATCTCGCCTGGCAGAACGTCTATCTGGTTTTCGCCGCCCTCAACCTCTGTCTCTGCCTGCCAATCCACGCGTGGTTGTCGCGTCAGGGATCGACGCACGGGGCGAAGGCATCGACCGTCGCTGCGCGCGTCGAGGGGGTGTTGCTACCTGCTCGTCGTCGCCTCGGCTTTGCGATCATGGTCACTGGCTTTTCGCTGATGTCGCTCGTCAGTTCGGCCATCCTCGTGCATCTGGTGCCGTTGCTATCCGGCCTCGGCCTTGGCGCGACCGCCGCGCTTGTGGGGACACTCTTCGGCCCGTCGCAGGTCGGCAGCCGCCTCATCAACATGGTGTTCGGCAAGAGCCTGCCCGCACTGCATCTGGCCGTGATCGCCTCGGCGCTGATTCCGGGCGGGGTGCTCGTACTTCTGCTTTCGGCTCCCTCCGTGCCCGGCGCCATGGCCTTCGCGATGATCTTCGGCATGGGCAACGGCCTCCTCAGCATCGTCACCGGAACGCTGCCTCTGCACCTTTTCGGCAGCGACGGCTACGGGAAGCTTCAGGGAAAGATGATGGCGGCACGGCTGATCCTTTCAGCTCTTGCCCCGTTCGTCCTGGCATTCGCGATGGCGAATATCGGCATCACGCCGTCACTCGCCGTCACGGCCGCTTTGGGCGGGCTTTCCATCGCTGCTCTATCTTCCATCGCGGCATTGCGGTGACCGTTATTGGCGGCGCGTCGGTGCCCGAGTTCGCGTGCGATGGCACCCGCCGCCAAATAACGAAAAGCCCCGCGGAGCGGGGCTTTTGCCGTCATTTCGATGGGGCCGGTTTTCGTTTGAAGAGGCCCTTCAGATTGTCGAAGAGTTCCACCTTGACGCCATGGCGCTTCATGATGATCGACTGCTGGATGACCGAGAGCGTGTTGTTCCAGGCCCAGTAGATTACGAGGCCGGCCGGGAAGCTTGCCAGCATGAACATGAATACCAGCGGCATCCAGTTGAAGATCATTGCCTGGGTCGGGTCCGGCGGCGTCGGGTTCATGCGCATCTGGAAGAACATGGTGACGCCCATGATCAGCGGCCAGACGCCGAGATGCAGGAAGGTCGGAGCCACAAAGGGCAGCAGGCCGAACAGGTTGACGATCGAGGTCGGATCCGGCGCGGAAAGATCCTGGATCCAGCCGAAGAACGGCGCATGACGCATCTCGATGGTGATGTAGATCACCTTGTAGAGCGAGAAGAAGATCGGGATCTGCAAGAGCACCGGCCAGCAGCCGGCAATCGGATTGATCTTCTCTTCCTTGTAGAGCTGCATGGTCGCTTGCTGCAGGCCCATGCGATCGTCGCCGAACTTGGCCTTCAGCTCTTCCATTTTCGGCTGCATGCGCTTCATGTTCGCCATCGAGGCATACTGCCGGCTGGCGAGCGGGAAGAAGAGAGCCTTGACCACGATGGTGGTGCAGAGGATGGCGACGCCGAAATTGCCGAAGTAGCGGAAGAAGAAGTCCATCAGCTTGAACATCGGCTTGGTGATGAAATAGAACCAGCCCCAGTCGATCAGGCGGTCGAAGCGCGGGATCGAATAGCTGGTCTCGTAGCGGTCGATGACCGGAACTTCCTTGGCGCCCGCGAAGATGAGGTTCTTCAGGTCGATCGACTGACCGGGAGCAACCGTGACGGCATCTTCCTTGTAGTCAGCCTGGTAGCGCGGCGTGCCGTCGGTAAAGTGCGAGAAGCGGGCATCATATGCGGTCGACTGCGGCGGCACGATGGTTGCGGCCCAGTACTTGTCGGTCATGCCGAGCCAGCCGCCGGTCGCCTTGGCGGGCGTCGTGGCTTCCTTTTCGGTGGACGCATATTTGGTCTCGATCAGGCCATCGTCGCCGATGACGCCGATGAAGCCTTCATGCAGGACGTAGGCGGAAGGCGTCTCGGGCTTGTTGTAGCGGGTGACGCGGCCGTAGCTCGACAGTGAAACTGGTGCCTGGCCGCTGTTGGCGATCTTGTCGCTCATCGTGAACATGTAACGATCGTCGACGGAAATCGTGCGGGTGAAGGTAATGCCCTTGTCGTTGGTGTAGGACAGCGTCACCGGCGTCTTGTCGGTCAGCTTGTCGCCGCTTGCGAGCGTCCACATGGTCGACGGGCCGGGAACCGCGCCCGTCGCTTCGCCGCCGACATAGCCGAGTTCGGTGAAGTAGCCATCCTTGGTGTCGGCCGGGCTGAACAGCGTGATGATCGGGCTGCTCTTGTCGACGGTCTCGTGATAGGTCTTGAGACGGAGATCGTCGAGGCGGGCGCCTTCCAGGTTGATGGAACCGGCAAGTGCCGGCGTATCGATGACAACGCGCGAGGAAGCGGTCTTGGCGACGGACTGGTCGCGGCTTAGAACCGTCGGCGCCGTCTGGCCGTTTGCCGGCAGCGAGCCGTTCACCGCGGTGCCCGCGGCAGGCGACTGCGTCGTCTGAGCCTGCTGCGTCTGCTGATGCTGCTTGGCGGCCTGCTCGGCCTGGCGCTGCGCCTCGAGGCGCGGGTTCATGTAGAAAAACTGCCAGCCGAGGACAATCAGCACGGACAGTGCAATTGCAATGAAGTAATTGCGGTTGTTTTCCATCATACTTTCCTGGAGCGGTCCGTTTCCGACCGCCGGTGTTTCGGCCTGGTTTCGATGCGGCTTACGAGTTCGCTCGCCAGTTTTTCGAAAGGCGCGGTCAGCACCTCGCGTCGCGCGACAACCACATAGTCGTGTCCGGGCTGCATTGCAAATCCGGCTTGAAGCCGCACGGCTTCTTTCAGCCTGCGCCGCATGCGGTTGCGCTCCACCGCGTTGCCATGTTTTTTGGTAACGGTAAAACCAACGCGGGGTTCGGCGTCGGCGGTCTTGCGGTCCAGCATTTCTATGAGGAAGAAGCTGCCTCTGCGCTTCTCGCCTTCGCGGACGGCAAGAAACTGCGGCCGGCTTTTCAGCCGCCCGACAGTCTTTTTGGGTCGTTCATTCGTCAATTTGCCCGCCATACTGGATCATCGGGCACTTCGGCCCTTAGGCCGAAAGACGCTTGCGACCACGGTTACGGCGAGCGGTAAGAACCGCGCGGCCGCCCTTGGTGGCCATGCGCGCACGGAAGCCGTGGCGACGCTTGCGGACAAGCTTGGATGGTTGGTAGGTACGCTTCATTTATTTAAACACCGCGGAGTGCGGCCCTTCTTGAGCTTTGCTTCAATAGCAAGGAGCGTTATTGATTATGGCGAACGGACTTGGCCCGCAAAGGCAGGCATCATGACCGGACGTCCGCGGGCTTATACGGATCAAGGCCCCGGAAGTCAATTATATGGGCGCAGATTCCTTTGAGTCCGGCAATTTCGCGCGATCGGCAACGACTGGTTGCTATCTGGCTACTGCTCTCGGCGGACGGCGCGCACAACCTTGAATGTAAGATTTATAATTTCTAAAATATACGGCAAGTATAGTGAGGAATGTCAGGCGCTTAGATTAAAAATAACTCAATGTAACATTAATGATTTTAGTCGATATCTAGCTCTGTGTGGTGAAACCCATCGATTTATGGGGGATGGGATCTGCGCCGGAGGGATATTGTGAAAATTCGCGGCAAAATAAATCTGCTTGTATCTGTCATGGCCGGGGCGGCGCTTCTGATTGGCGCCACCGCTCTCTATGCGTTGCATCAATATGACCAGAAATTACAAAGCTACGAGCAGACCGCGAGCCGCGCCTACATGGGCGAGCGCCTGAATCGCTACGTGACCGCGGTGGTCATGGAAGCGCGCGGCATCTACGCTGCGGCCGCGGTAAAGGATTCCAAGCCCTTTGCCGACGGACTGATGGTCGATCTCGACGAAATCGACAAGGTTCTGACGAGCTGGGCGCCTCTGGTGCCGGAGGCGCAGAAGCCGGAATTCACCAAGCTGCAGGCCCGTGCCCAGGAGTTTCGCGTCTTTCGTACGGAAACGGCCAGGCTCGGCGTGACCGATGGCCCGGATGCGGCAGGCAAGCAGGGCAACAACGAGGCGAACCGCGCCAACCGCAAGGCTTTCCAGGCTGAGATCGATGCCGTCGTCCAGACCGACAAGGCGGAACTTGCAAAGGCCGAAGCCGAGATCACCACCTTCCACAGCAACGTCCTGTGGGTCGTCCTCGGCATCATGATCGCCGGTATCGTGGCTGGTGTCGGCCTCGGCGCCTACATCGGAACCGTCCACCTGAGCCGCCCGATCCGCAAGGTGACCGATGCGATAAAGAATGTCGCCGACGGCCATTTCGATATAGAGGTGCCGTTTGCCGGCCGTGGCGACGAAATCGGCGAGATGGCCGCCGCCGTCGACGTCTTCAAGGAAAACGGCAATGCCGTGCGCCGCATGAATGCTGAGGAAACGGCCATGCGCGCCAAGAGCGACGAGCTTCAGTCGAGCATGTCTCTCGCGGTCTCGGCCGCGGCGGCCGGCGATTTTAGCCGCCGCATCGAGAAGGACTACGGCGACGTCAATCTCAATCGCTTCGCCGGCAACGTCAACGAGCTGCTGATAAGCGTCGATACCGGCATCGGCGAAGTCCGCCGCGTCATCGCGAGCCTGGCTGACGGCGATCTGACCCAGGCGATGAAGGGCGAGTTCCAGGGCGCCTTTGCCGAGCTGCAGCAGAACGTCAATGCGACGCTCGCAACGCTGAAGAGCACCATGAGCGAAGTGCGCGGGACCACCGGTTCGATCAACTCCAACACCAATGAGCTGCGTCACGCCAGCGATGACCTCTCCAAGCGCACCGAACAGCAAGCGGCGGCACTTGAGGAAACCTCAGCAGCGCTCGATGAGATCACCTCCGTCGTGCAGAACTCGACGGAGCGGGCGCGCGAGGCGAGCGTCATGGTCGGCGAAGCCAAGGACGACGCTGCTCGCTCCGGCACGGTGGTTCGCAACGCCATCGACGCCATGGGCCGCATCGAGCAGGCATCGGGCGAGATCAGCCAGATTATCGGCGTGATCGACGACATCGCCTTCCAGACCAATCTTCTCGCATTGAACGCGGGCGTCGAGGCGGCGCGTGCCGGCGAGGCGGGCAAGGGCTTTGCCGTCGTCGCTCAGGAAGTGCGGGAGCTCGCTCAGCGTTCCGCCACGGCGGCCAAGGACATCAAGGCATTGATCGGCAAGTCCGGCGGCGAAGTGCAGGTCGGCGTCAAGCTCGTGCAGGCGACCGGCGAGGCGCTGTCCTCCATCGAAGCCCGCGTGCTGAAGATCAATGATCACATCCATTCGATAGCGACGGCGGCGCGCGAACAGGCAACCGGCCTGTCCGAGGTGAACATGGCCGTCAACCAGATGGATGAAGTCACCCAGCGCAATGCCGCCATGGTCGAAGAGACTTCGGCTGCGACCCATCGCCTGGCAGCCGAAGCCGATGGCCTTGTCCATCTCGTTTCGCGCTTCAAGGTCGATGCCGTCAATATCGCCGCACCCGTGGCCGCCCGCACCGAGACGCATCGTCCGACAGCGTCGCCGGCACGCCGCATGATCGATAGCGTCGCGACCGCGTTCGGCGGCGGGGCGGCGGCCGCACCGGCCACCGCGGCGCAGGGCTGGGAAGAATTCTGATCTTTCGACTATGAGGTCAAATACGAGGCCGGCCAGGGCGCCCGAGCGGCGCGGCCGGCCTTGCCTGTTTGTCCAGGCGCGGAGCCGATTGGAAAAAAGCCCACAATCACCTATTATCTAGTTTCGATGAGGTCGCCATCAAGTCGCTTTGCAGCGAAGCGGGACAATTGAAATGGACAGTGGGCAGGACAAGGACGCCGCAGCGAGCGGCAAGGTCGCCAAGGGCGGCCTGTCCCAGTTTTGCCGGCCTACGGGCATCTTCGGCGGCCTTTCCGGCAAGCTCCTCATTCTGACCGTTGTTTTCATTTCCCTGGCGGAAGTGATGATCTTCGTGCCCTCCGTCGCCAATATGCGGCTGCGCTGGCTGGAGGATCGGTTGAACACGGCCGCCGCCGCCGCCATCGTCATCGACGGCCTGCAGCCAGCCGAACTACCCCGTGCACTGCAGAAGGAAACGTTGATGGCCACGGGTACGCGGGCCATCGTTCTGCGCAAGGACGGCACCTCGCGCCTGCTGGCGACGGCCGAAATGCCGGCGTCCGTCGATGAGAAATACGATCTCAGCGACGTATCCCAGCTGACCGCAATCAAGGATGCGCTCGATACGCTGCTGTTTGGCGGTGGCCGCATCATCCGTGTTTTCGGTCCGGTCGGCGGCGATGCCAACACTGGTATCGAGGTGGTGCTGAAAGATACGCGCCTGCGCAATGCGATGCTGGCCTATTCGGTCAGTGTGTTCTTCGTCTCCATCCTGATCTCGCTGTTCACGGCGACACTGATCTTCTTTGCGATCAACCGCATGATGCTCCGCCCGATCCGCCGGCTGACGGACAGTATGCAGGCCTATTCGGACGATCCGGAGGATCCGGGCCGCGTCCTCGTTCCCGACAGGGGAGGCGACGAGCTTGCCGTGGCCGGCCGCCATCTCGCCTCCATGCAGTCGCAACTGCAGAAGACCCTGAAGCAGCAGAAGAATCTCGCTGCTCTCGGGCTGGCCGTTTCGAAGATCAATCACGACATGCGCAATATCCTCTCGGCCGCGCAGCTGATGTCGGACCGTCTTGTCGATGTCGACGATCCGATGGTCAAGCGCTTCGCGCCGAAGCTGCTGCGGACCATCGACCGTGCCGTCGGCTATACGACCGAGGTGCTGTCCTACGGCCAGACCACCGAGTCGGCGCCGCGCCGGCGTAAGATTCGTCTCCTTGAGCTCGTCGGCGAGGTCCGCGATATCCTCGCGATCGATCCCGATAGCGGCATAGAATTCGCCGAACAGCTCAGTCCTGATCTGGAGGTCGATGCCGACGGCGAGCAGCTGTTCCGCGTCATTCACAATCTCTGCCGCAATGCCCATCAGGCGCTGATCGCTTTCGGCGAGACGGATCCGGACAGCATCAGGCGAATCACGGTGTCGGCGCATCGAATCGGCAGTGTCGTCAGCATCACCGTCGATGACACCGGACCCGGCATGCCGCAGAAGGCGCGCGAAAACCTCTTCACGGCTTTCCGCGGTTCAGCCCGCTCCGGCGGCACGGGCCTTGGCCTGGCGATCGCCCGCGAGCTCGTGCTTGCCCATGGCGGCACCATTGCGCTCGTCGAAAAGCCGATGGCCGGCACGCAGTTCCGCATCGAGATTCCCGACCGCCCGGTGTCCCTCGACGACTACCGCAGCAGAAGCTTCCAAGAAAGATGATTGTTTTCAGTCGCTTACTGTCAATATGCGCGAAAATCGCGATCTTTTTCACAAATCCACTTGCATTCCCTCAAGGGACGCTTTAGAGAACCGCCCACGCCAACGGTTTCTTCCGTTTCGGCCACGCACCCGTAGCTCAGCTGGATAGAGCACCAGACTACGAATCTGGGGGTCAGGAGTTCGAATCTCTTCGGGTGCGCCATTTTTCCACTATATCGGAACAGGCTTTAAGCTACTTGGCTTAGCTTCGAACTAAGCAAGCATTCGCGATAGCTTGTGACGTTGATGCCGTTGTGCGGCCGACGCTGCCACCGCCGAATGTTATAACCCGCCAGAATATCTGCCCGTTGCTTTGCCTTAACGCATTCTGGGCTGCATGTCGTCCTTTGCCGCGATGGTCCGCAGGGCGGTGCGCAATATCTGATAGGCTTGCTCTCCCAATAGCTCACGATATCGTCGTTCGATCCCGTCGTTAAATTCGTGAACGATCTGCATCACCTGCCGCGCCTTCGGCCCAGGGGTGACGAGCTTGGCGCGCCTGTCCGTAGGGTCTGGCGCCCGCTCGACATAGCCGAGACGTTCCAGATCATCGATCAGCTCGCCCATCGCGGCCTTGCCCATGCCCGCCCTCTCGGCAAGCAGGCTGGCTCGGGTTCCCTCTTCATCAATATTGGCAAAGATTGCGCCATGCTTCGGTCGGATGACTGGATGGCCGCGCTCGTGCAGCGTCTGGGTGAGCGCGTGTGCGGAGGCTTGATAGGCGTAGAGCAGAAGTGATTGCGTGTAAGGCGTTACCATATTTCCAATTAATTCCGGTTGCCATATAGTATGGCATTCATACTAAAGGAGGGGACGCGAGATGTCACTGCATTCGGACGTTGGACAAGCCGCGCAACAAATCGTCGATGCGTTCGTCGCCGCATGGAATAGCCACGATGCCGGCGCCTTTTCCGCGATATTTGCGCAAGACGCCGATTTCACCAACGTATTTGGAATGAAGGCGACGGGCCGATCATCGATCGAGCAGTTTCACAGGCCCATATTCGAGACGATGTTCAAGGATAGTCGGCTCAAAGCCACTAAAACCCAAACGCGTCCTATCCGCCCCGATGTTATCGCGCTCGACATTCACTGGAGCATGACGGGCGCGCGTGATCCGGAAGGGAATGAATGGCCTGAACGCCACGGGCTGATCAATATGGTGATCGTGCGCGAACACGACGTCTGGTCAATTGCCGTCATGCACAACATGGACCTGCCGGAGGATGGCAAAGCGGAAGCTCAACGTAAGTTGCAGAGTTGACGCGCTCTTCACAGCCGAGATGTGACAAATTGGCTGCGTATTGAGCGAAGCGGGGCTTCCTGGAGAATAAGCACAAGGATACCGGGGTTCTGCTTCCGTAACGATATCGCGCCAGATTTTCGAGACGTGGCGATATCCCGGATAGGGATCGATAACCCGTCGATACGCGGTGGAGGTATACAGGCTCCCCCACCGCGATCTCACGGCCGAAGCCAAATATCCGGCTCGCGGAGCGCTTGCCGATGAACGGCCTCATGGCGCCGGTCAGCCAGGGCGCTTCGTTCCCTGCCCATGATCCGTCTTCAGCGGCAATTCCGGCAGAAACAGCAGCGCGATCAGCGCCAGTGCTACGATGACCGTTCCCGTTGCAAATGTCATGGCGATCGCGTGGCGATAGAGCGCTGTCGCTGCGTCATGCGCCTCGGGGGAGGCGGTGGCGAGTTGCTTCATGCCGGCTTCGGTCAATGAGGACACATGCATCCCGTCGAGGACGCCGCCGGCATTCCGCACGCGGTAGGCGAGGATCGCGCCGGAGCCCGTGACGCCGATGAGGCCGCCGAGCGAACGGAAGAAGGCAAGCGTTGCGGTTCCGACGCCGCGATGGGCAAGCGGCAGGGCATTCTGCACAGCGATCGTCATGGTAGGCATGACCAGCCCGAGACCGAGACCGAGGGCGAAGATTGTGGGCTCGATGATCCAGAAGCCCTGGCTGGTGGCCGCCGCCCAGGCGAACGTTGCGAAGGCGGCCGTTGCGAGACTGAGGCCGCAGAGCTGCGCCGGCTTGTAGCGCCCGAAACGGTGTAGGAGCACGCGCCCGTTCACCATGGAGGAGATGACGACGCCGATCATCAGCGGCCCGGTCAGCAGGCCGGAATGCGATGGGCTGACCCCCATGACCATCTGGAAGAACAGCGGAAAGAACAGGCTCGCCCCGAGCATGCCCATGAAGGTCAGGGCGAGCACGATGCAGGCGACGACGAACAGCCGGTTGCGGAAGAGATCGGGCGGCAGCACCGGCTCGGGCTCGCGCCGGATGTGACGAATGAGAAAGACGAAAAGGACGAGCGCTGCGGCGGACAGGCCGAAGATCTCCGGCGAGTTCCAGGCCCATTCGTTGCCGCCGAGTGCGAGCACCAGCAGGAAGCTCGTCGTGCAGCCGGTCAGCAGCGTCGCGCCGAGATAGTCGATGCGACGGCTGCGCGCCTGATGCGGCCACTTCAGTGCCCGGCCGATCATGACGAGGGCGACGGCGCCGATCGGCAGGTTGACATAGAAGATCCAATGCCACGACAGGAGATCGGTGATGACGCCGCCGGCGATCGGGCCGATGACGCTGCAGACGGCGAAGACGGCGGCGATCGAACCCTGATTGCGCCCGCGTCTCGCCGGCGGCACGATGTCGCCGATGATGATCTGCGCCAACGGCAGCAATCCGCCGGCGCCGATGCCCTGGATCGCCCGGAAAATGATGAGCTGCATGAGCGTCTGCGCCATGCCGCTCAGCACCGAGCCCAAAAGGAAGATGAGGATCGCCGCATAGATCATCGGCTTGCGGCCGTACTGGTCGCTGAGCTTGCCATAGAGCGGCATGGTGCTGGTGGAGGCAAGCACATAGGCGCTGACGACCCAGGAGAGATGCGTCAGCCCACCGAGATCGCTGACGATACGGGGCAGCGCGGTCGCGACGATGCTCTGGTCGATGGCGCCGAGGCCGAGAACGATCATCAGGCCGAATATGACGGCGCGGATCTCGCGGCGATCGGGCTGATCGGCCGTTGTCGGCACCGGTTGTGGGGCGGTGTTGATGCTTTCGGCGTTCATTGACCGATCTCCATCAGCGGTTCGATCGCGGCATGGATGGCTTCGCGGCCTTCGGGCGACAGTTTGACGAGCTCGGAGGCGAGCCAATCGGTTCGCCGTTGCTTCAGGCGGCGAATGAATTCCCGCCCCTTCTCGGTGGCGATCAGGCCATTGCGGCGCCGATCGTTCGGATCGGGTTCCGCGCGCGCGATGAGGCCATCCCGCTCCATGGCTTTTACATGTCCTGATATCGTCGGCCCGCGCAGCTTCTCCATCCGCGCCAATTCGGCCACGCCGATGCCCGGTTGGCGGATGATGGCGACCAGCAGCAGGCCGTGCAGCGGCGACAGCCCGGCCTCGCCGCTCTCGCGTCGCAATTGCCGGTGCAGGCGGTGGAGGGCGGGCCGCAGCGCTTCGGCGAGCGCATAGGCATCTTGGATCCCGTGACGGCGGTCGGCTTTGCTCATCGAGCCTCGCTTGCTGATAGATAGGTAGGCTTCCTATCTATAGGTTTATCGCGCGGGATGTACTTGCGCAAGCGATAATATTATGAAACATTTTCAATCATTGCGCGTCGTTCAAGCATATTGCGACCCGCGAGGAGGAGGAGAAGAGCTGTGAAACGTTTCCTGACGACCGTGACAGTGACTGCCTTGAGTGCCCTGCTTGCCGTTACCTCTTTCGATCCGGCGGCAGCCGCGCCGATCCAACCCCTGATCCAGCCGGCAATCCAGCAGACGGAAAGCCAGCCCGCCGGCGTGACCGAAGTGCAATATCGCCATCACAACCGACACTATCGCCGGCATTACCGTCCGCACTATCGGCCGTACTACCGTCCGCATCACCGTCCGGGCTATTGGCACGGCCATCGCGGCTATCGCTATGCCCGTCCGGGCTACCGACGCTATAATGATGGTTGGTGGTACCCGATGGCCGCCTTTACCGCCGGCGCAATTATCGGCGGAGCCGTCGCCCGTCCGGCCCGCGGCAGCGCCCACGTTCGCTGGTGCGCGAGCCGGTATAAGACATACCATGCTTCCGATAACACCTATCAGCCGACCAACGGTCCGCGCCGTCAGTGCGTGGGCCCCTGATCTGACAGCCGTTCAATCCCTCCCTGCCGAGCGGGAGGGGTTTGTTTCAGGTTGCTGCGGTCAATTGCTCCGAAACGTCCCATAGCCGCCGCCAGATGGCTTGGTTGCGGGCGTGCGAAGCAATCTTGGCGCGCACCGGCGCGCCCCTGATTTCGTAGAAACCATCGGGGCCATACATGGCGCCGCCTTCCGCTGCGGGAGAGGTGGCGGCAAAGAGCGTCGGCAGGGCGCCGGCTGCTGCCGTTTGCGATAGAAACGGCCCCAGCAATCTCGTCATGATTTCGAGGCTGCCCGCCCGGTCGCGGCCCATGCGTGGACCTGTGGTCTGCAGGCCTGTTGCAGCATAGCCGGGATGGGCGGCAACGCTTTTCAGCTTCCAGCCTTCGGCGCGGGCCACTCGGTCGAGCTCCAGGCTGAACAGCAGCGTTGCCAGCTTCGATTGGCAGTAGGCGGACCAGGACCGATAGCGCCTGCGCCACTGCAGATCGTCGAAATTGATCCTGCCGCCGCGATGTGCCAGGCTGCTGACGGTGACGACGCGCGGGTTGTCGGCCGCGAAAATTTTCGGCAACAGCCGCATGGTCCAGGCGAAATGTCCGATATAATTGGCGCCCATCTGCATCTCGAAACCGTCTTCCGTCTCATGCCGATCGGGAATGGCCATGACACCGGCATTGTTGATGAGCAGATCGATACGCGGAACAGTAGCGGCGATGCGGCCGGCCGTGCGGGCGACGGAATCGAGGCTGGCGAGATCCAGCGGTTCGAACGTGACGTCCGCCGCGGGTATTGCCGCGCGGATATTGGCGAGCGCTTCGTTGGCCTTGGTCTCGTTGCGCGAGGCGATGATGACCTTTGCGCCGGCGCCCGCCAGCGCCTTCGCCGCCTCGTAGCCTATGCCGCTGTTGGCGCCGGTGATGACCGCGATGCGACCTGTCTGCGGCGGGATATCCTTCACTGTCCAGTCTGGCATGCGGAAACTCCTGTAAAGAGATTGGCATTGTTCATTGTATCTGGTAATTTCTATACTAAATGCAAGTTTGCAATAGATGAAAATATGTAAGCGTGAAATCCACGGTCACGCCTGCATTATCAGCGGTTTCGACGGCCTAGTGGCGCGGCATGCCTTTGAATTGCCACGCTGCTCGGTCCTCATCGCCCCATATGTGGCCGAAGATTGGATTTGCGGAATGACGACAAAGACTTCATGCGCTGATTTTGTGCAGTTCTTCCGCTCCTGGGTCAGCGATCCCCTGCGCGTTGCGGCGGTTGCGCCCTCGGGCGAGCGGCTGGCGAGATTGATGACGCAGGAGATCGAGCCGCTCGATGGCCCGATCCTCGAGCTCGGGCCGGGCACGGGTGTGTTCACGCGCGCGTTGCTGGCGCGCGGTATTCCGGAAAGCGCGCTCACGCTCGTCGAGTTCGGCGAGGAATTTGCCGTTCGGTTGCGCGGGCGTTTTCCCGAGGCGCGCGTCGTGCAGATGGATGCGGCGCAGCTCGGCCAATGCGGCTTTTTCGACGACGCGCCCTTCGGCGCCGTCGTCAGCGGTTTGCCGCTTTTGTCCATGCCGCCTTCGAAAGTTACGGCTATCGTCGGCGGCGCCTTCGAAACCATGAAACCCGGAGGGGCCTTCTATCAGTTCACCTATGGCCCGCGCTGTCCCGTGCAAAAGTCGATCCTGGAAAGTCTCGGGCTGGAGGGAAAGCGCATCGGCGGCACGGTCCGCAACATTCCGCCCGCCGGCGTCTA
This sequence comes from Rhizobium sp. P40RR-XXII, assembly GCF_012641405.1. Lineage (GTDB taxonomy): Bacteria > Pseudomonadota > Alphaproteobacteria > Rhizobiales > Rhizobiaceae > Rhizobium. The sequence continues at coordinate 53,889 of NZ_JABAII010000008.1, read as the reverse complement.
CAGGATATCGCGGCAAAATCCGCTGGAACTCTCGATCGGCGGTTCCAAATATCGTAGCACCAGAGAGGGCGTTGGAATCAGTGGATTGATGCCGGAAGCCGGCAATGCCGATACGGGGCGGCCGGAAGCAAATGCGTAGCGGGGGCAGTGGATGGCAGAGAAGCCGGGTGTCGGTATCGCGGTGAAGGAAGGTCGGCGCGAGCGCAAGCGCCGTCAGACCCGCGAACGCATCGAATCCGTCGCCCTGAAGCTCTTTCTCGAGCGTGGCTTCGATGCCACTACAATCGAGGACATCACCGAAGCCGCCGACGTCTCCAAGCGCAGCTTCTTCGATTATTTTCCCAGCAAGGAGGATGTGGTCACCGCTTGGCAGGATAGCTTCTCCGGCGAGCTGATCGATGCGGTGGCTGCCCAGCCGCCGGATGCCTCCCTTTTCGAGGTCGTCGAGGCGGCTATCCATTCTGCCCTTCGCGCCGCCACGGCGGATCCTCAGCGCCTCGCGCTGGTGGCCCTGATCAGCGATACCCCGACGCTCCGCGCGCGTGATCAGCTGAAATACGTCAAGCTGGAAAGAAAGCTCGCGGATGCCCTGCAGGCCCGCGGGCGTGGCAGTGAGGAAGAGCGTTTCCGCTTGAGCATTCTCGCAGCGGCGGTCGTCACCATGCTGCGTATCGGCGGTGAGCGTTGGAGCACGGCTCGGCAGCCAGTTTCGCTGGAAGAATTCGCCCAGAGCATGTTCGACGAGCTTTGGGCAGCGCTTGCCGATCTCGGCGGGCAGGCTGGGACCCGCACGCGCACGAAGTAATCTCGATCCGAGCGGGTTAGCCGGTGCCGACCCCGGGCGATCGTGAATACAGCGCGGACGCTCCGGAGTATGGGTTCATCTCGCTGCCGCACATTGCATAAGTCGTGATGCAGACCCATGTAGTATCGGTCGCGGCGCCTGTTCTCTCCCTCGCGAAAAATTCGATTTGCGCGGCAAATCTCGGCTCTTCCCCGGATGCCGAAACGCAAAGCACATTTCAGACCAGCAAAAGGGACTATAATCATGTCAGCATTCGATGCAGCCAAGTCCGGTCAGTTCAAGATCGGCGGTGACCTCCCCGTTCATCGTCTCGGTTTCGGTGCCATGCGCATCACCGGTGCCGGTATCTGGGGCGAGCCCGAAGACCATGACGAAGCCGTCCGCACGCTGAGGCGCCTGCCGGAACTCGGCATCAATTTCATCGATACGGCCGACTCCTATGGCCCGGACGTTTCCGAACGTCTGATCAAGGAGGCGCTCCACCCTTACGGCCACGGTCTCGTCGTCGCGACCAAAGGCGGGCTCACCCGAACCGGTCCGAACGTATGGGTGCCCTTGGGGCGTCCCGAATATCTGATCCAGCAGGCGCACAAAAGCCTGCGCAATCTCGGCGTCGAGCGTATCGATCTCTGGCAGTTGCATCGCATCGACCCCAAGGTGCCGGCGGCCGAGCAATTCGACGCGGTGAAGTCGCTGCTGGATGACGGCATCATCCGTCATGCCGGCCTGAGCGAGGTCTCCGTTGCCGACATCGAGGCCGCATCGAAGCATTTCAAGGTAGTGACGGTGCAGAACCGCTACAATCTGGTCGACCGCACCAGCGAGGACGTGCTCGACTATTGCGAAAACCACGGCATCGGCTTCATTCCGTGGTTCCCGCTTGCCGCCGGCGATCTTGCCAAGGAAGGCTCGCTGCTCGACACCATCGCAAAGAAGCACAATGCGGCCCCGAGCCAGATCGCACTTGCCTGGGTGTTGAAGCGCAGCCCGGTAATGCTGCCGATCCCCGGAACGGGCAAGGTCAGGCACCTCGAGGAAAACACCGCGGCGGTCGATATCGTTCTTTCCGAAGAGGAGTTTGCCGCGCTGGACGCCGAAGGCAAGAAGGCGTTCAAGGCGGCTTGAGGCGAAAGTCACCCGGCCGGTGGGAGATTGCTCACCGGCCGGATATCAGCGGGGGCTTCCAATGCAAAAACGACGATCACAATCATGTGAATCCCGGGATTTGGGTAAATAACGACTGCAAAATAGGCGCTTCTCCCCCAAAAATGCCGGCGCTATGCGGTATTTCCGGCATCTGCGAAGAAAGCAATGCATTCAGCGCATTGCTGCATTGCGAAAGCCGATCTGTTCATCCCTGCTCTCTCGTTATATCTAATCCCTCGAAGGCAGCGCATCTCCTCCTCCCAGCGCTCCTTCAATGATTGGCAACACTCCTCCTCCCAGTTGCCAATCCGGATCAAGAGCCCGATGCATCCTCCTCCCGCATCGGGCTCTTTTTTTATTTTCAGCCCGGATTATCGACTTGCGGTATCGGACGATTGCGTTGCGCCTTTGCAATGCCGTCGCGAATTAGCGTTGCGTCATGAGCCAAAGAACCACTGGAGTCGCTTGCGCCGTGGACATGCATGCGTAGAGTGGCGCAACATTCTTGAGGGTAAGGAAAGGTTGCATGATGCAGCGCGCGGCGGGTTCGCACCGATGGGGAAGGGCGTTTTTCCGAGCTGCGGCCATGGTTGTAACCTTGTCCCTGGCGGCTTGCGGCCGTCCGATTGGCGTCATGCAGCCTGTTTCCGACAACGTGCCGGGCACATCGAAGGTCGATCTCCTCGTCGCCACGACACGTCTGCCGGACCAGGATCCGTCAATTCTTTTTTCGGGCGAACGCGGGCCTGGGCTGAAGGTGGATGCCGTCAGCGTCTCAATCCCGCCCGAGGCCAATCGCAAGGTCGGCCAGGTTCAGTGGCCGAGCCGCTTGCCCGGCAATCCCTTGAAGAATTTCGTCACCATCGGCGTCAAATCGCTGGCGGGCGAAACAGAGGGGCGCGCCTGGGTGCATGCGGAGCTGCCGAAGAACAAGCGCGTGCTGATCTTCGTGCATGGTTTCAACAACCGCTATGAGGACGCGGTCTATCGCTTCGCGCAGATCGTTCACGATTCGCATGCCGAGGTCGCCCCGATCGTATTCACCTGGCCGTCACGCGCCAGCATCTTCGATTATGCCTATGACAAGGAAAGCACCAACTATTCCCGCGATTCGCTGGAGGAGCTGCTGCGCCGCATCGCGGCCGATCCCTCCGTCGGCGACATCACGGTCATGGCGCATTCCATGGGCAGTTGGCTCGCGGTCGAATCTCTCCGGCAGATGGCGATCCGCAATGGCCGCGTCGCGCCGAAGATCAAGAACGTCATCCTGGCATCGCCCGATCTCGACGTCGATGTCTTCGGCCGACAGTTTGCAGCACTCGGCAAGGACAAGCCGCATTTCACGCTGTTCGTCTCGCGGGACGACCGCGCTCTTTCCCTCTCAAGGCGCATTTCCGGCAATATCGATCGCCTCGGCCAGATCGATCCCACGACCGAACCCTATCGCAGCGAGCTGGAAAAGCAGGGCATCACCGTCCTCGATCTCACCAAGCTCAAGACCGGCGATGGACTGAACCATGGCAAGTTCGCCGAAAGCCCCGAAGTGGTGAAGCTCATCGGAGCGCGGCTGATCGAGGGTCAGACGATCACCGATTCCGATGTCGGTATCGGCGATGCGGTCGGCGCCGTCGCCATGGGGGCTGCGCAAACGGTCGGCAGTGTGGCGGGCGCTGCCGTCAGCGCCCCGATTGCCATCTTCGATCCGCGCACCCGCCAGAACTATGGAGAGCAGCTGCGCCGCGTCGGCGCTTCCGCCGGCAATACCGTCGGCTCCCTCGGCGATAGCGTCGAGGCGACCGGCAGCAATGTCGGCGAAGCATTGAAGCAATAGCGCTGCCATTACGCGATCAAAAGCGCGCCGCGATCTTCCTCGCGCCTGAAAACGCCGTAGCTACCTTGCTCGATCTGATATATCAGAGAGGCGCGTCGGCTGACGCATGGCATATTCGTGAGTGGCTTCAGACATGGGCGGCGACAGCCCGGCCGGCGGCCGATATGATGGCTGTCATGATATCCACGGTCGACATCGCGCCGTTCCGCATCAACCGCTATCAGGAGGAAACTAATGTCCGATATCGAAAAGCCTGTTGCATTGATCACCGGCGGTGGCCGCGGCATGGGTGAAGCGATCGCCCGGGAGCTTGCCGCCAATGGCTATCGTCTGGCGCTGATGTCGCCGTCGGAGAGCTGCGAGACGCTGGCGGCCGAACTCGGCGGCGTCGCCTCGCGCGGTGTGGCGGAAAAGGCCGAGGATATCCAGGCAATCTTCGATCTGACGATGAAGAGCTATGGCCGTATCGACGCCGTAGTCAACCATACCGGCCATCCGCCGAAGGGCGATCTGCTCGATATCTCGGACGAAAGCTGGACGCTTGGCTCCGATATGATGATCCTGTCGCTCGTGCGCATGGCAAGGCTGGTGACGCCGGTCATGCTGAAGCAGGGCAAGGGCGCCTTCGTCAACATCACCACCTTTGCCGCCTACGAGCCGTCGCTGGTCTTCCCGGTCTCCTGCACCTATCGCGCCGCGGCTAGCGCCTTCACCAAGCTCTATTCCGATCGCTATGCGGCCGACAATATCCGCATGAACTGCATCCTGCCCGGCTATATCGACAGCCTGAACCACAAGCCGGAAACCGCCGAGAAGGTGCCGATGAAGCGCATCGGCCTCATGAGCGAAATCGCCAAGACGGCGGCGTTCCTGCTGTCGGATGGCGCCGGCTACATTACCGGCCAGAATATCCGCGTCGATGGCGGCATTACGCGACACGTCTGATTGGAGCATATGAGATGAGATGGAAGCGCACGATCCAGCTGCTGGATGTTCACTGCGAAGGGGAAATCGGCAAGGTTGCCATTGGCGGTGTGCCGAAGATCCCGGGCAACAGCATAGCCGAACAGCTGCATTGTCTGAATACCGATCCGAAGGGCCAGGAGTTGCGCCGCTTCCTCGTGCTGGAGCCGCGCGGCGCGCCGATCGGTTCCGTCAACCTGCTGCTGCCGGCCAAGCATCCGGAGGCCGATGCCGGCTTCATCATTCTGCAGCCTGATCAGGCGCATGCGAGCTCCGGTTCGAATTCCATCTGCGTGACCACGGCACTGCTCGAATCCGGCATCGTCGAGATGAAGGAACCGGAGACGGTCGTCACGCTCGATACGGCGGCTGGTCTCGTCCGCGCCACGGCGACCTGCCGCGACGGCCGCTGCGAGAAGGTGCGGCTGACCATGGTGCCGTCCTTCGTCCACGAGCTGGATGTCGAGCTCGATACGCCGCAATGGGGCAGGATCAAGCTCGATCTCTGCTATGGCGGCATCTTCTATGGGCTTGTCGATGTCGGCCAGATCGGCTTGACGATCGAAAAGGCGAATGCCGCTGCCTTGGTTCAGGCCGGCATGATTATCAAGGATGCGATCAATCGGGCGATGACCGTGGTTCACCCGGAAATTTCTGCAATTTCGGGCGTGGCCTATGTGATGTTCCGCGACATCGATGCCGATGGCGCCATCCGCACCTGCACGACCATGTGGCCCGGCCGCGCCGACCGCTCGCCTTGCGGCACCGGCAATTCCGCCAATCTGGCGACGCTATATGCACGTGGCAAGGCCAAGGTCGGCGATGTCTTCAAGTCCCGCTCGATCATCGGTTCGGAGTTCGAAGTCGGCCTGCAGGCGGTGACCGAGGTCGCCGGCAAGCCGGCGATCATCCCGACGATCACCGGCCGCGGCTTCACCTTCGGTATGAGCCAGGTGGCGCTCGATCCCTTCGATCCCATGGCGGAAGGTTTTGCCATGACGGATGTCTGGGGGCCTTCTGCGGGGGAGATTTGAGAGAGGGCAATCGACTCCCGTCGTATGGAGAGTTTTGCCCCTCACCCTAACCCTCTCCCCGCATGCGGGGAGAGGGGATTAGTTCCGCATGCTCGTCTAAGTAAATTGCTGGAAGGGAGGCTGTAGGTGCGTCCATCCCCTTCGCCCCGCTTGCGGGGAGAAGGTGGCCGGCAGGCCGGATGAGGGGCACTTTCCTACCCCTTCGGATAAATCACACCCTTGCGCAGAATGATATTCCCATAGAGCCGCGGCTCGCTGGTCTGTATCAGCGCATGTGCCTGCTGCACCCGCTCATAGAATTCCGCCGGCAGCAGCGGCACGACCTTGATCTCGGGCACATGCCGGGCGCAGCACTCAATCATTTCGGCATGGACGGGATCGACGGCGTCGCGGTCCTGACGGACGGTCGCGCGGAAAATCGCCTGCGGTACGAAATCGTCGATCGGCAGCACGCTCAGCACGGCATCGAGCACGGGGATGACGCCGTGGCCGTCGAGACGGATGAGGCGGCGCCCATGCTCAAGGCCGGGATAGTTGCCATCGACAAGGGCGATTTCGTCGCCATGGCCCATGGCGCGCAGCGTCGCCAGCAGCTCTGGGCTCAACAGCGGGTCAATGCCCTTCAGCATGCTCAATCTCCTTGAAAAGAACGTTCTGGTCGATCAGGTAGCGCGCGAAGATCGGCAGGCTGGCGGCGCCGATGGCGCGTGCCTGCGGCCCGACGGCCCCCTCGATGATCTCCGGCATGACGACACCCTGCAGATCGAGCTCGGCCGCCGCCCTGATGGTCGCGCGCACGACGCGTTCCCGCACCCAATCGGGGAAACCGCCGTCGATGACGGCGGCGCTGAAATCGATGACCGAGGCGGCCGCGACGATCGCCTGCGCCAAGGCCTTGGCCGTATCCTGGATCCAGATTTCCAGCGGCTCGCCGAAGTCGATCCAATTGTCCGCCGAATACCAGAGGGGGCGCGGGTCGAAGCCATGATCGCGCAGAAGGTTCTCGAGCACGAAGATTGAGGCGATTTCCAGAAGCTGGCGGTTCTCGCCATTGCGGCCGCGCACGGGCAGCGGGCCGAGCGCGCCGGCCGTGCCGGTCCGGCCGACGAAGGTCGATGAATTGAGAACGATGCCGCCGCCGAGAAAGGAACCGATGAAGAAATAGACGAAATCCGGATAGCGTGGGCCGACGCCAAAGACGAGTTCGGCGCCGCAGGCGCTGGTGGCATCGTTCTGCAGCATCACGGGGTAGGGCGCGCGCGAAGCGATTTCGGCCCGCAGGTCGAAGCCGCGCCATGCGTCCATAGCCCCGGGCGGCGATCCGACCTGTTCGGCCCAGTTCCACAATTCGAACGGCGCGGCGACGCCGATCCCTGCGATTTTCCGCCGCTGGTCCTCGTTGAGGCGCCCCTCCAGCTCCCGAACGCCGGCCGTGACGAAGGCGATGATGTCCTGCGGCAGGGGGTAGGGATAGGTTTGATGAACCTGCATCCTGATGCTGCCGACGAAATCCATCAGCACGAGATCGGCGCTGCGCCGGCCGATCTTGACGCCGAAGGAGAGCACCGCGTCAGGGTTGAGGCGCATGGGAGTGGATGGCTGTCCGACGCGCCCGCGAACGGGTGCGTCGCGAGACAGCAGCCCATCCTTTTCCAGCTCCCGCATGATGACGGAAACGGTCTGTGCCGAAAGCCCGCTGCGCCTGGCGATATCGGCCTTCGAAAGCGCGCTATGACGACGCACGAGCGACAGGACGAGCCGTTCGTTATGGGCGCGCACGCCGAGCTGGTTCGCGCCCCCGCTGGGGTCGAGAATCGCCGGTGCTGTGGGTGTTTCCTCAGGGTCGTGCACGAGAGACATGAGCCTGCTCCTTCCATCATGGCCATGCCTTATTTTTTTCCAGAATGCCACATCGAATTAATAATTCAATCCGATTTATTTATTGACAGGCTGAAATCTTTAGGCTCAGATATGAGCGTTGAGGATGCGTATATGGCCTTGGAGGAGGTCCACCGAAAATAATCCGACAGGCATTGCGCATCTCCACGCCGGGCTCCGCTCCGTGATTGCCGGACAGTCCGGCCTTTCAAACATCGGGAGGATTGAATGAAGAAATCTGTTATTTCCGCCGCGCTCGCCGCTCTTGCGATCGGTGTTGCCTTCGCCGCACCCGCCAAGGCTGCCGGCGTATCCGCCTGCCTCATCACCAAGACCGATACCAATCCCTTCTTCGTCAAGATGAAGGAAGGCGCGACCGCCAAGGCCAAGGAACTCGGTGTGACGCTGAAGTCCTATGCCGGCAAGATCGACGGTGACAGCGAAAGCCAGGTTGCCGCCATCGAAAGCTGCATCGCCAGCGGCGCCAAGGGTATTCTGATCACCGCTTCCGACACGAAGGGCATCGTTTCCTCGGTCAAAAAGGCACGCGATGCCGGCCTGCTGGTCATTGCGCTCGACACGCCTCTGGAACCGGCTGACGCTGCCGACGCGACTTTCGCCACCGACAACCTCCTTGCCGGCAAGCTGATCGGCGAATGGGCCAACAAGACGCTGGGCGCCAAGGCCAAGGACGCCAAGATCGGCTTCCTCGACCTGACGCCGTCGCAGCCTTCCGTCGACGTGCTGCGCGACCAGGGCTTCATGATCGGCTTCGGCATCGACCCGAAGGATCCGAACAAGATCGGCGACGAAACCGATGCACGCATCGTCGGCCATGATGTCACCAACGGCAACGAGGAAGGTGGCCGCAAGGCCATGGAAAACCTCCTGCAGAAGGATTCCAGCATCAACGTCATCCATACGATCAACGAACCGGCCGCTGTCGGCGCCTATCAGGCCCTGAAGGCCGTCGGCTTGGAAAAGCAGGTTCTGATCGTGTCCGTTGACGGCGGTTGCCCGGGCGTCAAGTCGGTCAAGGAAGGCGTGATCGGCGCTACGTCACAGCAGTATCCGCTGATGATGGCTGCCCTCGGCGTCGAGGCGATCAAGAAGTTCGCCGATAGCGGCGAGAAGCCGAAGCCGACCGAAGGCAAGTCCTTCTTCGACACCGGCGTCTCGCTGGTGACGGACAAGCCGGTTTCCGGCCTGAAGTCGATCGACACCAAGGAAGGTACGGCAAAGTGCTGGGGCTAAGCCCCGCACGAAATGTGATATAATCCCTTTGGGAGCCGCGTCATGCGCCTGCTGGCGCGGCTCTTCTCATAAGGGAGCAGACAATAGCAACAGTCACGTCGGCCGGGGTTCATCCCCTCGGCTGGCCCCTAACAGCCGGCGGTTTCCGCGCATGAGCGCGGTGGCGGAGGAATAATATGTCCGGAGCACAGGAATTCGAACGTGTTCTCGACGGTAGCGACAAGAACGTCGCGTCGTTCGAGCAGCACGATGCCTCTTTTCTCAAGCGCGTGCAGCACTTTCTGCATTCGACGCCGGCCGCCGTGCCGTTGATCGTATTGGTGATGGCGATCGTAATCTTTGGCATCGCGATCGGCGGGCGGTTCTTTTCCGCCTATACGCTGACGCTGATCCTGCAGCAGATCGCGATCGTCGGCATTCTCGGTGCTGCCCAGACGCTGGTCATCCTGACCGCCGGCATCGATCTGTCGATCGGCGTGATCATGGTCATTTCCTCCGTCGTCATGGGCAATGTCGCCGTCACTTACGGCCTGCCAGCGCCAGTCGCCATTGTCGCCGGCATGGCCGCGGGCGGCGTCTGCGGGTTGCTCAACGGCTTCCTCGTCGCCAACATGAAGCTGCCGCCGTTCATCGTGACGCTCGGCACCTGGAATATCGTCATGGCGACGAATTTCATCTATTCCGCCAATGAAACCATCCGCGACACCGATGTCGATGAAAAGGCGCCGCTCCTGCATCTCTTCGCGGTCAGCTTCCGGCTTGGCGGCGCGGTGCTGACCCTCGGCGTCATCGCCATGGTGCTGCTGGTGTTGGGCCTATGGTATATTCTCAATCACACCGCCTGGGGCCGGCATGTCTATGCTGTCGGCGATGATCCGGAAGCGGCGAAATTGTCGGGCATCCAGACCAAGAAGGTACTGCTTGCCGTCTATGGCGTTTCGGGACTGATCGCGGCCTTTGCCGCCTGGGTTTCGATCGGCCGCAATGGCTCGGTCTCACCGTCTTCGGCCGTGACGGACTTTAATCTTCAGGCGATTACCGCGACCGTGATCGGCGGCATCTCGCTCTTCGGCGGCCGTGGCTCGATCCTCGGCACGCTCTTCGGCGCCATGATCGTTGGCGTCGTCTCCATGGGCCTCAATATGCTCGGAGCCGATCCGCAGTGGAAGGTCCTCCTGACCGGCGTGCTGATCATCGGCGCCGTCGCGATCGATCAATGGATCAGAAAGGTATCGGCATGACCACGACTGGCGAACCCCTTCTCACCGCGCGTGGCCTCGTCAAGCGCTATGGACGCGTGACCGCGCTCGACAACGCCGATTTCGATCTCTATCCCGGCGAAATCCTTGCTGTCATCGGCGACAACGGCGCCGGAAAATCCTCGCTGATCAAGGTGATTTCCGGCGCGGTGACACCCGATGAAGGCGAGATCAAGCTGGAAGGCAAACCTGTTCATTTCAGGTCGCCGATGGAAGCGCGCGACGCTGGCATCGAAACGGTTTACCAGAACCTGGCACTGTCGCCGGCGCTTTCGATCGCCGACAACATGTTCCTCGGTCGCGAGATCCGCAAGCCCGGCGTCCTCGGCTCCGTGTTCCGCATGCTCGACCGGCCGGCAATGGAAAAGCGTGCCCGCGACAAGCTCACCGAGCTTGGCCTGATGACGATCCAGAACATCAACCAGGCCGTGGAAACGCTCTCCGGCGGCCAGCGCCAGGGCGTCGCCGTGGCGCGTGCCGCCGCCTTCGGCTCCAAGGTCGTCATCATGGACGAGCCGACGGCAGCCCTCGGCGTCAAGGAAAGCCGCAAGGTTCTGGAGCTCATCCTCGATGTGCGTGCGCGCGGCTTGCCGATCGTGTTGATCTCGCACAACATGCCGCACGTCTTCGAGGTTGCCGACCGCATTCATATCCATCGCCTTGGACGACGGCTGACCGTCATCAATCCGAAGGAATACACCATGTCCGACGCCGTCGCCTTCATGACCGGCGCCAAGGCTCCGCCGGTTGAGAATGTCGCTGCATGAGCGTCTCTCTTGACGATGTTGCCGGCGAGATCATCGCGCGCGCCGGCAACGCGAAACGCTTCCTTGTGGCGATCGCCGGCCCTCCGGGCGCCGGCAAATCCACATTGGCCGACAATGTCGCCAAGGCCCTGAAAGCCAGGGGTGAAAGCGCCGAAGTCCTGCCGATGGACGGCTTCCACATGGACAATGCCGTGCTGATCGAGAAGGGACTTCTGAAGCGGAAGGGCGTGCCGGAAAGCTTTGACGTGCGCGCCTTCCTCGATATCGTCAAGGCGGTGCGCGCCGCCGATCAAGAGGTTCTCGTGCCGGTCTTCGACCGTTCGCGAGAGATTGCGATCGCCTCGGCACGCATCGTCTCGGCCGATTATCGCTTCATCGTCGTCGAAGGAAACTACCTGCTGTTCAGCCAGGGCAAATGGGCGGAGCTGGAAGGCTTGTTCGACTATTCGATCATGCTCGCCCCACCCATGGAGGTGCTGGAGGAGCGGCTGTGGGCACGTTGGAAGGGCTACGATCTCGACGAAGAGGCGGCCAGTGCCAAGGTCTACGGCAACGATCTGCCGAATGGCCGGCTGATTTTGGAAAACCGCCGCCGCGCCGACGTTACCATCGATATCGTCCAGGACTGAGCTTCTCTGTCATTTAACTGCGCTCGCGGATTGTTTTGCCATGGCGGTTGGTGCTATCGAAGCGCACTAGAGCCGGATGATTTTAGGTCTGCTCGACCTAAAATCTGAATCCGCTCTAGAATCAAAGAAGTAGAGCGTGATGCCGAAAACCGCCTACACTTTTCGGCATCACGCTCTGTCAAAAAGCACGATCCCGAAAAGGCCGAGGCAGCTTTCGGGCAAGATCGCGCTCACGTTTCCAGAGGTCGCGCCATGCAAAAGCTCACCATCCGCCGTCCTGACGACTGGCATCTGCATTTGCGTGACGGAGCCATGCTCGAAGGCGTGATCGGCGATACCTCCAGGCATTTCGCCCGCGCCATTATCATGCCCAATCTGGTGCCGCCCGTCGTGACGACGGCAGATGCGACCGCCTATCGCGAGCGCATCCTTAAAGCGCTGCCGGCCGGCGATCGCTTCCAGCCGCTGATGACGCTCTACCTCACCGAGCACACCAGCCCCGACGATGTCGAGGACGGCAAGAACACCGGCCTGATCACGGCCGTCAAGCTCTATCCGGCGGGCGCGACGACCAACTCCCACGGCGGCGTGCGCGATCTCAACAAGGCGATGCCGGTGCTGGAGCGCATGGCGAAGATCGGCCTGCCGCTCTGCGTCCATGGCGAAGTGACGACGCCCGAGGTGGATATCTTTGATCGCGAGGCGGTGTTCATCGAAACCGTGCTCGATCCGCTGCGCAAGCGTCTGCCGGAACTGAAGGTCACGATGGAGCATGTGACGACGTCGGACGGCGTCAACTACATCAAATCGGCAAAAGCAAATCTCGCCGGCTCGATCACGACGCATCACCTGATCATCAACCGCAATGCCATCCTCGTCGGCGGCATTCGCCCGCATTATTACTGCCTGCCGGTCGCCAAACGCGAGAGCCATCGTCTGGCGCTACGTGCAGCCGCAACGAGCGGCGACAGCAGGTTCTTCCTAGGCACGGATTCGGCTCCCCATGTCGATCCGCTCAAGGAATGCGCCTGTGGCTGCGCTGGCATCTATACCTCGATCAATACCATGAGCTGCCTTGCCCATGTCTTCGAGCAGGAAGGCGCGCTGGACAAGCTTGAGGCCTTCGCATCGCTGAACGGACCCGCATGGTATGGGCTGCCGGTCAACGAGGACAGCATTACCCTGGTGCGTTGCCCAGATGCCGTGACGTTCCCGGCCAAGATCGAAACGGGTGCCGGTCTGGTCACCGTTTTCGATCCTATGTTCCCTTTGCACTGGGACGTTGAGGGCTGAATTTAGATGCAGATTATATAGGTAAATTCAAATTTACACGTAATGTTGTAGTAATGCGTCCGTATTTGCCGCAATATGGAACGTATATTTTACTGATATATATATTCTTTATTATTTGCCGTAACCAATTTGATACCCCTTGAAGTCTAGCGTGTCATCGATCCCCCGCGGTAGAAACGAAACCGTTGAAAGAGCATGATGCTGGTCGATTATAACTCTCTCCTTCTCGCCCTTGGCGTTTCCGCGTCCTGTCTCGCGGTCACATTGGTGGGAAGCTGGTTTTCTCGCCGGCCCGATACCTTTCTGCTGACATGTTCTGCCGGCCTGGTGCCCATCGTGGGTGGTATTTTCATTTACGGCGCCTATGTCGACCAGCCGCGGCCGATTTTTGCCAACCTGACTTTCGTGCTGTTTTTCATCGGCTTTGCGACCATCTGGATGGCGGGCCACCAGTTCCGCACGCGCCGCCTCTCCAAAGCTCGCTTCGCTCTGGGCTGCCTGACCGGCATCGGCGCTTCGATGGGACCTATGCTCGCCGGCTACGATGGGCTGGCTTTCATCGCCGACAATATCGTCATCAGCGTGCTTTTGCTTCTGACGGCGCGTGAATATTGGTTGAGCCGGCGTGAAGCGCCCACACCTCTCTACGGCATCACCGCGCTTTACACGCTGACCGCCATTTCCTTTGCGCTCTGCGCGGCTGTGCTGATCGCCGATGGCAAGCTTGTGCTCGGCCATGCTCCGGACAATTGGGCTGAAGATGTCAGCCTTGCCGTCTGCATTGCCGGAATGACGGGGATCGGCGCATTGTCGCTTGCGCTGCACCAGTGGCGCCAGGCTGCATTCCATCGCCAGGAGGCGATCACCGATTCCCTGACAGGGCTGCTGAACCGCCGGGCCTTGTTCGATCTCTACGGTCGCCGCAGCTTCGGCCCATCCATGGCTGTCATCATCTTCGACATCGACCGCTTCAAGACGATCAACGATCAGCACGGCCACGCCACCGGCGACCTCGTGCTCAAGCTTTTCGGCCAGGAGCTTGCCTTCGGTTTGCGGCCTTCCGACACGGTAGCACGCCTTGGTGGCGAGGAATTTGCGCTCGTCCTCGACAATGCGCTGCCGGGTCGCGCGGAGCAGGTTGCCGAGCGGGTGCGTGATGCCTTTGCGGCGAGGGCGGTCAGCATCGAAGACAAGACTTTGGTCTGCACCGTCAGCGCTGGCGTTGCCACCGGCACAGTCAAGGGCTTGGGCTTTGACGATGTGCTTCGCGCCGCCGACAAGGCGCTCTACGAGGCCAAGCGAAACGGCCGCAACCGTGTCGAGGTTGCGGCCTATCTGCATGCCGTCTAACCGGTCATCTTCAGGGGCTGCAGCTGCTCTTTCGATGCGTTCAGAACAGGGCTTTGACGAAGGCGCAGGCGGCCAATAGGGAAGCCACCGTGCGTACATGGTTCCACCAGACCCAGTCGCTGAGATAGGTTGACCATAGCTGTGCGGACTCCGCGGAATGGCCGTCGACCTTGTCGAGGGCGTCGTTCAGCGGCACATTGAACACCATCGTCGAAAGAAAGCTTGCGAGGATATAGAGTGCTGCACCCGCCAGCATCAGCATGCTGATGCTGCCCCGCCAGTAGAGAATTGCCATCACCGCGATGAAGAGCGACAGAGCGGCCGTCAGCAGGAACAGCACGATGAAGGGCGAGCGCACGATCGTCGTGTTGATCGATTGCATGGCAACGATCCCCTGATCGATGGGAAGGCGAGCGAAGGCCTGCATGATGAAGGTCGAGAAGGCAAAGTAGACGCCGGCGAGAAGGCCGCTGCTGAGTGCTGCGACGATGAGGGCGATATTGGTGATCGGAAAGGTCATGACTAGACACTCCAGATGCCGGTTGCGGCGGTTTGACGAGCATAATCGGAAAAATCTTTCGGCTGCCTGCCGAGGATCCGGTTGACGCCGTCCATCACAGGCGAATTGCGGCCATCAAGGACCTGCGTGAAAAGCTCGTGCAGGAGATCGGTCGTCTCTTGCGGCAGGCCGTAAGCGGTCATCTCGGCGATGAAGGCCTCGATCGGAACGGTTTCATACCCAATGATCCCGCCGGAGGCCGCCGCGATTTCGGAAACCGCCTGACGAAAGGTCAGGGCGCGAGGTCCGGTCAGTTCGTAGGTCCGGTTGCGGTGACGAGGATCGATGAGACACGCGATGGCCGCGTCGGCGATATCGTCGGCATCGACGAAAGGCTCCGGCACATCGCCGGCCGGCAGGGCGAGCTTGCCCTGAAGAAGCCCGTCGACGAAAGCGCCTTCGCTGAAATTCTGGTTGAACCAGCTGGCGCGTAGCACGGTGTAGTCGACGCCGGCGGCCTTGAGATTTTCCTCGCTGCGAACCGCGCCATCCTCGCCGCGCCCGGAGAGCAGCACGATGTGCCGCACGCCCGCTTCGATCGCCGCTTTCGCGAAGCCGGCGATGGCCTCCGCTGCCCAGTCGACCGAAAGGTCCGGCTGGAACGTGACATAGGCGGCGGAAGCGCCTTCCAGCGCCTGATGCCACGTAGCGCGATCCTGCCAATCGAAGTTCGGTGTTGTCGAGCGGGAGGCGGCGCGGACCGTGATGCCGCGCTCCTTCAGCCGCTCAGCGACCCGGCCGCCGGTTTTTCCCAATCCGCCGATGATGGCAATTGTGGAGATCTGCATTTTAAGCTCCTCCAGTGTAAAATGTGATAAATTCTCTCATTTGCAGAATGTGATAAACTCTCTTATATTGCTTGTCAACGGTGACAGGCAGGGAAAGACATGACGCAGGAACAGATCGCGAGGCGCAGGCGCAGCAAGGACGAGGCGGGCACGCCGCGTCGCATACCCAGTCAGCAGCGCGGCCGTGAACGGGTGGAGCTGATCCTTTCGGTGGCATCCGAGCTGATTGCAAAGAACGGTAGCGATGCCCTGCGCATGGGCGAGATCGTCGAAAAGGCCGGCGTCTCCTTCGGCTCGCTCTATCAATATTTCCCGGACAAAACGGCGATCATCCGCGTGCTGGCCGAACGTTTCAACGAGCAGGGCCGGCAATGCGTCGAGGACGAGCTGCTGGCGATAAAGAGTGCGGATCAGCTCCAGGCCGCCCTTAGCCGCATCGTCGATGGCTACTACGCGATGTTTCTCGATGAACCCGTCATGCGTGACATCTGGCACGCCACCCATGCCGACAAGCTGCTGCAGCAGGTCGATGCCGAGGACATGGAATGGCATTCGCAGGCTTTTCTCACCGTGCTCGAACGTCTGTGGCCGGAGCGCGATCATTCCGAACTTGCAAGGATCGCCCGATTGACCATGCAGCTGGTCGCAGCTGCCGTCCGCTACGCGATTTCGATCGAACGGGAAGAGGGCGACAAGGTCATCGCGCTGTTCAAGGCGATGCTCCCGGCCGATCTTGGGCTCGTCCGGTAACCCGGCAGAGCCGCCTTTGTCCGCGGCAGGTCCGACGATACCTGCAAAAGCTCCTATTCGTCTGGAAACTCGGGCCGCTTGCTGCTATTGCCGCTGGAACATTAGCGCTGCGAAGGAGGCCCCGCATGACCCAGATGACTTTTACCGATCGCGCCATCATGGCTGAGTTGGTGGCCAGGATGCTTTGGGAGATCAAGGCGGTCCATTTCAGCGCCGACAAACCCTATAAGCTTGCCTCCGGCATGGCGAGCCCGGTCTATATCGACTGCCGCAAGCTGATCTCCTATCCGCGCATCCGCTCGACCGTCATGGATTTCGCCGCAAGCATCATCGTGCGCAATGCGGGCTTCGAGCAGTTCGATTGCGTTGCCGGGGGCGAGACGGCGGGCATTCCCTTCGCCGCCTTCCTGGCGGAGCGGCTGAACCTGCCGATGATCTATGTCCGCAAGCAGCCGAAGGGGCATGGCCGCAACGCCCAGATCGAAGGCGATATGCGCGACGGCGCCCGCGTGCTTGTCATCGAGGATCTGACCACGGCCGGCGGCAGCATGTTTACCTTCATCGATGCCATCCGCGCGGCTAGCGGCATCGTCGACCATGGCATGGCGCTGTTCTATTACGGCATCTTCCCCGAGGCGGAAGAACGTTTTGCCAATGGAAGGGTCCGCCTGCACCATATCGCCACCTGGCGCGATGTGCTCGCTGTCGCCAAGGAACAGAAGCTGTTTGATGACAAGACGCTCGCGGAAGTCGAGGCCTTTCTCAATGCACCGCTCGCCTGGTCCGGACGGAATGGCGGCATTTCGGAGCTGCTCACAAACTGACGCTTTGCTTTTGCCGTGAATTTATCTAATCGATTTATGAGACTGGATAAGACAGACGCGCTCTTTGGGAGGCCGGAATGATATTGTGCTGTGGCGAAGCTTTGATCGACATGCTGCCGCGGGAGACGACGCAGGGCGAAAAGGGCTTTGCCCCCTATGCCGGCGGTGCGATCTTCAACACCGCGATAGCACTCGGCCGTCTCGGCGTTCCCACGGGCTTCTTCACCGGTCTCGCCGATGACATGATGGGCGATATCCTGCGTGAGACGCTGTCGGCCTCCAAGGTCGATTTCAGCTATTGCGCGATTACGCCGCGTCCGAGCACGATCGCCTTCGTCAAGCTCGTCAACGGCCAGGCGACCTATGCTTTTTATGATGAAGGCACGGCCGGCCGCATGATCACCGAGGCCGACCTTCCGGCGCTCGGCGACGATTGCGAAGCCCTGCATTTCGGTGCGATCAGCCTGATCCCCGACCCTTGCGGCGCGACCTATGAGGCGCTGATGAAGCGCGAGCACCAGGGCCGCGTGATCTCGCTTGATCCGAACATTCGTCCGGGTTTCATCAAGAACAAGGCCGCGCATATGGCGCGTCTCAACCGCATGGTCGCCATGTCCGATATCCTGAAATTCTCCGATGAGGATCTGGAATGGTTCGGGATTCCTGGCAATCACGATGAGCTCGCTGCCCATTGGCTCGGCCAGGGCGCAAAGCTCGTCGTCGTTACCAAGGGTGCGGAAGGCGCAACCGGCTATACCAAGTCGCTGAAGGTCTCTGTTCCGAGCGAGCGCGTCACGGTCGTCGACACGGTCGGCGCCGGCGACACCTTCGACGCCGGCATTCTGGCGTCGCTGAAGATGAACAACCTGCTGACCAAGACGCAGGTAGCTTCACTCGACGAGAAGGCCTTGCGGGATGCACTGGCCTTGGGCGCCAAGGCTGCGGCCGTCACCGTCTCGCGCGCTGGCGCCAATCCGCCTTGGGCGCATGAGATTGGGCTTTAAGAGGTCCTATCGCGCACCTTGGCGGGCGAGATAACCTTTGCGTTTGCCGCACTTTCGCATATAGCCCATCACCGAAAAAAGCCCCGCCTGACGCAACAGGCGGGGCCATCTTGTTTTTGTCGAAGAGACTTTTACTTCGCGCGGCTTGCCAGGGCAGCCACCAGCCCTTGGGTCGAGGAATCGTGACCGGCGGCGCTTTCCTTGCCTTCGATCACAGGCAGCAGGCCCGTTGCCAATTCCTTGCCGAGCTCGACGCCCCACTGGTCGAAGGAGTTGATGCGGAAGAGCACGCCTTCGACGAAGACGCGGTGCTCGTAGAGGGCGATCAGGCGGCCGAGCGCATAGGGCGTCAGCTTGTCGTAGACGAAGGTGATCGACGGGCGATTGCCGGTGAAGACGCGGTGCGGCGCGATGAAATCGGCCTTTTTGTCGTCCATGCCCTTAACGGTGAGCTGAGCTTTAGCCTCTTCGAAGGTGCGGCCTTTCATTAGCGCTTCCGACTGCGCCAGGCAATTGGCCATCAGCAGCTGATGCTGGTGGCGCAGGTTCGGCTCGAAGCCGTTGGCGGCGATCATGAACTCGGCCGGGATGACGCTCGTGCCCTGGTGGATGAGCTGGTAGAAGGCGTGCTGGCCGTTGGTGCCGGGCTCGCCCCAGACGACCGGGCCGGAATTGCCTTCGACCGGCGCGCCGTCGATGGTGACGCCCTTGCCGTTCGATTCCATGTCGAGCTGCTGCAGATAGGCCGGGAAACGCGACAGGCGCTGGTCATAGGGCAGGATCGCGCGGGTCGGGTAGCCGAGCACGTTGCGATGATAAAAGCCGATGAGGCCGAGCAGCATCGGCAGGTTTTCCTTGAAGGGCGCCTGGCGGAAATGGTTGTCCATCGCATGCGCGCCATTGAGGAACTTGCCGAAGTTTTCCGGGCCGATGGCGACCATCAGCGGCAGGCCGATGGCCGACCAGATCGAGTAGCGGCCGCCGACCCAATCCCAGAAGCCGAAGACGCGCTCGCTGTCGATGCCGAAGGCGGCGACCTTGTCGAGCGCCGTCGAAACGGCGGCAAAGTGATGCTGCACGGCGGCTTCGCCGAGCGCGTCGGCGATGAACTTGCGCGCCGTCTGGGCGTTGGTCATCGTTTCGATCGTCGTGAAGGTCTTGGATGCGACGATGAAGAGCGTCGTGTCAGGCGAAACGAGCTTCAGAATATCGGCGATATGGGCGCCGTCGATGTTGGAGACGAAGTGCGAGCGCGGGCCGTCATGAAAGGGGGCCAGCGCCAGCGTCGCCATGACCGGGCCGAGGTCGGAGCCGCCGATGCCGATATTGATGACGTCGGTGATTGCCTTGCCCGTGGAGCCCTTCAGCGCGCCGGAGCGGATGCCGTCGGCAAACTTGCCCATGGCGGCCAGAACGCCGTTGACGTCGGGCATGACATCCTTGCCGTCGACGAGTACGGGTTTGTTGGAGCGGTTGCGCAGCGCGGTGTGCAGCACGGCACGGTCTTCGGTGAAGTTGATGGCGACGCCCGAGAACATTTCCTCGCGCTTGGCCGCGATGCCACCCTCGGCTGCGAGTTTCTCGAGCAGGGCGAGAATTTCGTCGTTCACCGCCGTCTTGGAATAATCCATCAGCAGGTCGTCGACCGAAGCGCTGAAGCGGGAAAAGCGCTTGGGATCGGCGGCAAAGGCGGCACGGATATCGGTGGCCTTCGTTGCCGATGCGGCGCTCTTCAGTTGATCGACGAGGGCGTTCATGGGAGACTCCTTGCGGTTCGCGCCGCTTGCCGTCCGAAGAGGGCAGGGCACTCTGAGTTGGTCGCGGAAACTATTCCCTATGTAGGGCGTAAATCAAGTTCACGTATCATCCAAAACGA
The DNA here is from genome assembly GCF_012641405.1 of Rhizobium sp. P40RR-XXII. GTDB lineage: Bacteria > Pseudomonadota > Alphaproteobacteria > Rhizobiales > Rhizobiaceae > Rhizobium. The sequence continues at coordinate 33,879 of NZ_JABAII010000008.1, read as the reverse complement.
AAAAAGCCGCTCGCGAAATAGGGCGAGCGGCTTCCTGAATGACACGGAATTATGTCAGCCGCGCAACTCCTTACGCAGGATCTTGCCGACGTTCGATTTCGGCAGTTCCGAGCGGAATTCGATGAAGCGCGGGCGCTTGTAATTGGTCAGGTTGGCTGCGCAATGAGCCTTAACGTCGGCCTCCGTCAGCGCCTGATCCTTCTTGACGATGAAGAGTTTCACCGCCTCGCCGGAATGCGGATCGGGCACGCCGATTGCAGCGGCCTCCAGAACGCCCGGGTGCATGGCGGCCACTTCCTCTATCTCGTTCGGATAGACGTTGAAGCCCGATACCAGGATCATGTCCTTCTTGCGGTCGACGATCTTGGTGAAGCCGCGCTCGTCCATGAAGCCCATATCGCCGCTGCGGAAAAAACCGTCCAATGTCATCACGCGTGCGGTTTCGGCCGGCTGCTTCCAGTAGCCGGCCATCACCTGCGGCCCGCGGATACAGATCTCGCCGACCTCACCGAGCGGCAGCGAATTGCCGTTCTCGTCGCGAATGTCGAAATCGGTGCCTGTTATCGGCAGGCCGATCGTGCCGCTGAATTCCGGGCTGTCGAAACGATTGGCGCTTGCGACCGGCGATGTCTCGGAAAGGCCGTAGCCTTCGGTGATCCAGGCTCCGGTCATCTTCTGCCAGCGCTCGGCGACCGGTCGCTGCACCGCCATGCCGCCGGCAAGCGTTGCGGTGTTGGACAGATCGAGCTTGGTGAACTCGGGATTGTTCATCAGCGCATTGAACAGCGTGTTCAGGCCGGGGAACATGTCGAACTTGTATTTGCCCAGCTCCTTAATGAAGGCCGGTATGTCGCGCGGATTGGCGATCAGGACGTTATGGCCGCCGAGCGACACGCCCATCAGCGAATTCACCGTCAGCGCGAAGATGTGATAGAGCGGCAGCGCGCAGACGAAGGTCAACTGCTCGGGGCGCGGCTTGTTGATGTAGGCGGATTGCAGCCAGAGCAGCAATTGCAGCTGGTTGGCGAGCAGATTGGAGTGCGTCAGGATCGCGCCCTTGGCAACGCCGGTCGTGCCACCGGTATATTGCAGGAAGGCGATGTCGCTGCCGGTGAGCGTGGCCGGCTTCAAAGGCAGGCGTGCGCCCTCGGAGATCACCCCCTTGAAGCTGCGGTGGCCGGGGATGGACCATGCAGGCACGAGCTTTTTCACCTTGCGGACGATGAAGTTGACGACGTGGCCCTTGACGCCGAGCATGTCGCCGAGCGCTGTGACGACGACATGGCGCACATCCGTATGCGCCAGCACCTGCTCCACCGTATGGGCGAAATTCTCCAGAACGAAGATCGCCTTGGCGCCGCAGTCGCGCAGCTGATGCTCAAGTTCACGCGGCGTGTAGAGCGGATTGACGTTGACGACGACGAGGCCGGCGCGAAGGATGCCGTAGGTGGTGACCGTGTTCTGCAACACGTTCGGCATCATGACGGCGACGCGGTCGCCCTTCTGAAGGCCGAGGCTCTGCAGCCATGCGGCTATCTTGCGCGTTTGCGTGTCGAGATCGCGATAGGTGATGGATTTGCCCATGCTGGTAAAGGCGAGGCGGTCGGCGTACCGCGCGCAGCTTTTCTCCAGCAGATCGACGAGTGATGCATGCTCCAACGGCGGCAACTCCGCCGGTACGTTGTCCGGATAAGACGCGAGCCATATTTTCTTGACCTGCGGTCTATCCGAAGGAGCGGAGACTGAATTCATGCGCACTTCCTCCTTTACGCATCATCACCACGCCCCGCCGTCCTGGGACGGCGGTTATGTAAAGTGTCACTGCGCGATCGAAAAGTCTCCCGCTTTTCACATCGTCGCAGCCTTTGCTCTCAACTAAATCATCGAGCATCACGAAGCTACAATAACCTTGACGTAAACGTCAACAAACGTTCTGCGCTCACGTTTTTTTATAGTTTTGAAAAAAGGACTGGAACTTTTGCAATAACGGAGCGTTAATAGGCCCGTGGGTTTAAACCCATCGGAGCATCGTGCTGCCCCAAAGAGCAGATCGGACGCTCCACGATTTTATGTGACGCGTATCCAAAAGGAGGTGCGCATATGCATAAAGAGAGTGCCGAAATCTCGGGCCGTGACCTTTACATCAAGGACATGTCGATGCTGGTCGCCTGCGATCGGGTCGAGGGATCCAGGGTATTCGGTTCGGATGGCAAGCAGATTGGTCATATTGAACGCCTGATGCTCGAGAAAAGTGATGGACGCATCGCTTTCGTCATTTTGAGCTTCGGCGGCTTCTTCGGCATCGGCCAGGAACACTACCGGCTGCCGTGGGAGAAGCTGCGCTACGATGCCCGCATCGACGGCTATCGCGTCAGCATGACCAAGAACGACATCGAAAAGGCGTGCCGTTTCGCCGCCAAGGATGATCACGACCCTAAGAATCATGGCCACAAGAGCCACGATTATTTTGGCGTGCCGCCCTATTGGATGTGAGCGTGCCGATGAAGCCAGTTCGGCAAGCCCCGCCGACGCGGGGTGTCGATATGCGTGGTTCTATTGAAACCGCCCATGCCTTTGCACCACTTCGATCTTGTAGCCGTCAGGGTCGGTAACGAAGAAAAAGAGCGCAAAGAGTTTCCCATCCCGATTGAGTTCGACGATGTTGCCGGGGTTCAACCCCAGCGCGGTCATGCGCGCATGCTCGTCTTTCAGCTCCACGACCGAGACCGCGAGATGGCCGTAAGCCTCCCCCAACGGATAGGGCGCGGTACGACCCTGGTTGATTGTCAATTCCAGCTCGAAGCCTGTTTCGTCATTGCTGAGATAGATCAGCGTGAAGGTCTCGAAGGCGATGCGGTCGGCGATCTTCAGGCCGAAAGCCTTGTCGTAGAATTCGATCGAGCGCGCTTCGTCGAGCACGCGGATCATCGAATGAATCATCTTGGCCATCGGTGCCTCCATCGATCGTCAGGGCATGTCACTACTAGAGCGTGATGCCGAAAAGTGTAGGCGGTTTTTGGACGACATCACGCTCTACTTCTTTGATCCTAGAGCGGATTCAGATTTTAGATCGATTCGACCTAAAATCATCCGGCTCTAGGAGCCAATGCCACCGGCAACCGGGGAAGGCAAGTATGCGGAAATGCACCATCGCTGCGCCTCGGTGCAGATCCGGGGTTTTCGCATGGCGATCGGTCTGCTTAACTCCCGCGCGCTGAGGCATACGATTGAGGGGGAAATCCATGTACTACGCCATTCTGGCCTATCACGAGGAAGGTATCGTCGAATCCTGGAGCAAGGAGGAGGATGCTGCATTGATGACCGAGCTGCTTGAAATCAACGATCGCATGGTTGCGCAAAAGTCGCTGGGGCCGGCTGCGCGGCTCGGCTCGACCCAGAACGCCGTCACATTGCGCGGGCCGGGCGCGGGGCTGGTCATCGACGGCCCGTTTGCTGAAACCAAGGAACAATTGCTCGGCTTCTACGTCGTCGATTTTCCGATGCTCGATGCGGCGGTCGAAGCCGCGCGCGAACTGCGCCGCGCCAATCCGACCGCCGTCTATGAAATCAGGCCGGTCGCGCTTTACCTGCCCGGCGCGCCTTTGCCTTCCGGCGAAGGCAGTTGATGAAAACATATGCGGCGCCGGTCGTAAGGGCTGGTGGCGGCCTTCGCTCTCAATGGGATTGCAATCCGATCTTGCTGGTGACTGACCGCTCGATCATTTCCATGCCGTCATAGATCAGCACCGCCATCAGGCCGACGATCAGGCCGCCCTGCAGGATGAAAGCGGTGTTGTCGTTGATCAGCCCGGCGATGATGACTTCGCCGAGCCCCTTGGCGGCGACGGTGGAGCCGATCGTGGCGGTGCCGATATTGATGACGGTCGCGATCTTCAGCCCCTCGATGATTAGTGGCAGGGCAAGCGGCAGCTCGACGCGGAACAGGCGTTGCCAGCCGCTCATGCCCATGCCGTCGGCGGCATCGATCACCGAGGCCGGCACCTGCTGCAGGCCGGCAACCGTGTTTTCGAAGATCGGCAGCAGCGCATAAAGGAAAAGCGCGATCAAGGTAGGCACCGCGCCGAAGCCGGTGGTCGAGATCGCAAGCGCCAGCACGGCAACCGGCGGGAAGGTCTGCCCGGCATTGGCGATCGCCCGCGACAGCGGCAGGAAATCGGCGCCGATCGGCCGTGTGACGAAGATGCCGCCGAGAACGGCCAGGATCCCGCTTGCCGCAATCGAGATCAGGATCAGCTCGAGATGGCTGAGCGCCAGGCTCGGCAGGCTGTTCTGCGTATAGATCGGCGACGCCCCGAATTTGGTCAGCGGCGCAAGAATGGGCGTTAGCCACTCCGGACGAAACAGCAGCACCAGCAGCAGCGCCAGCGCGAGGAAGCGAAAGAGATTGGCGGCGAGAAATTTCATGCTTTGCGGCCCAACTCGATCAGATGCCGGATCGAGATCGAACCGACAGGCATCTTGCGCTCGTCCTCGACCGTCGCTTCGTCCGCGCCCTGCCAGATCAATTCGGCCAGGGCGTCGCGGAGGTTGAGCGTCTGCGGCAGGCTGTGGCCGAGACCGGGCCGAGGCGGCTGCATGCTTTCCTTGAGCGGCAGCAGCGACATCAGCTTCAAGGCTCGGTCGGATGTGCCGGTCAGCTGCTGCACGAAAGGATCGGCCGGCTCGGTCAGGATCTTCTCCGGCTCGGAGCATTGCAGCAATTTGCCTTCACTCATGACGGCGATCCGGTCGCCGAGATGGAAGGCCTCGTCCATGTCGTGGGTCACGAGAATGACGGTCGTGCCGAACTGCTTCTGGATGGCGAGCAGATCATCCTGCGCCTTGCCGCGGATGACGGGATCGAGTGCACCGAAGGGCTCGTCCATCAAAAGCAGCTCGGGCTCGGCCGCAAGCGCGCGTGCGACGCCGACGCGCTGCTGCTGGCCGCCGGAAAGCTGGCTCGGATATTTGCCGGCAAAGGTGCCGGGGTCGAGATGGAAGAGATTGAGGAGTTCTTCGACGCGACTGTCGATGCGGGTCTTCTCCCAGCCGAGCAGCTCTGGGACGGTGGCGATATTCTGCGCGACCGTGCGATGCGGAAACAGCCCATGGCCCTGGATGGCATAGCCGATGCGGCGGCGAAGCTCGGTCGCCGGCACGTTCATGATATCCTCGCCGGCAACAGAGATGCGGCCTTCCGATATCGGCACCAGCCGGTTGATCATGCGCATCAGCGTCGACTTGCCGGAACCGGAGGTGCCGACGATGACGGTGATCGTGCCCTTTTCCATGCTCATGCTGACATTGTCGACCACGGTGGCGCTGCCATAACGCTTGGTAACGCCCTTGAGCTCGATCATGTTGGTCATGCGCGTTGTCCCCGGATGCTGTCGATGACCGCATCGAGGATGACGGCCGATGAGAAGGCTAAAAAGACCGTCGGCACGGCGCCGAGCAGCACGAGGTCATTGGCCGTCTGGCCGATGCCCTGGAAGATGAAGAGGCCGAAGCCGCCGCCGCCGATCAGCGCCGCCACGGTGACGAGGCCGATTGCCTGCACCAGCACGATGCGGATGCCGGTGAGGATGACCGGAAAGGCGAGCGGCAGGTCGATGCCGGTCAGGATCTGCCGGCGCGTCAAGCCCATGCCGGCGGCGGAATCGCGCACGGAAGGGTCGACGCCGGCAAGGCCGACGACTGTATTGGCGACGATCGGCAATAGCGAATAGATGATCAGCGCCACCAGCGCCGGCGCCACGCCGATGCCCTTTATGCCGATCGCGGCGGCGAAGGGCACATTGGCGGCGATATAGCCGAGCGGCAGCATCAGAATGCCGAACAGCGCCAGGCTCGGGATGGTCTGCACCAGGCTCAGCGCCCGCAGCACCACGGCGCGGATGCGCGGCTGCCAGTAGCAGAAGATGCCGAGCGGCAGCGCAAGCACGATGGCGATGGCGACGGAGCCGAGGGAGAGGAAGACATGGCCAAGCGCTTCGTGCCAGAACTTGTCGGCATTGTTGGCGTATTCCTTCATGATCGAGAGATTGTCGAGCAGGCCGGAGCGCAGGACGGCGGCGAGCAGGGCGGCATAGAGCGCCAGCGCCGCGACCCTCAGCCATGGCGTCAGCCGCAGCTTCACCAGGGCATCCGAGATCATCAGCCCCACGACGGCCAGCAACACCCAGAAAGAGCCGCCGGGCGTGATGCGGGCCACGGTGTTCGCCGCCGGGGTCGCGGCAGTCGAGACGAGACCGAGCGTGACGATGAGCATGGCGATCGCGAGCGTGGCGATGCCGAGGCGGATGATCTGATTCTGCAGGAAAAGTGCCGCAAGCGCCGCCGCGGCGAGAAGGACGAGCAAGATTATGGCGGACGGCTGACTTATGAGCTGGGTCAGCAGCTGAGGCTTGCCGGCGGCGATGCGGTTCGCCTTGACGATGATGAACGGCATCCAGGCCATTGCCAGCGCGCCGCCCGCCACCAGCACCACTCCGAGACGGTCTACTCGGCGGACCGCTAGCGCATCTTCCATCAGGCAAGCTCCGTCAGCGCATGAGCCCAGAATTCAAGGCTGGTTCGGACAAGACCATGCCCATTCGAATGTCCGCGGCCCCACTTTATCAAAATGGGGCCGCCGGAGCAGCGGCAAAGCTTTACTTCAGGAAACCATTGTCCTTGAGGTAGGATTCGGCAACGGCCTTGGCCGGCTCGCCATCGACCTGAATGCGGCCGTTCAGCTTGCGCAGCACGTCGGCGGTTAGGCCTTTGAAGATCGGAGCCAGAACCTCTTCGATCTTCGGATTGGCCTTCAGCACGGCTTCGCGGATGATCGGCGTCGGAGCGTAGACCGGCTGCACGCTCTTGTCGTCCTCGAGAACGGTCAGCTCGGCCGCTTCGATGGCGCCGTCGGTACCGTAGACCATGGCTGTGTTGACGCCGTTGGTCTGGTCGGCCGCGGCCTTGATCGTTGCCGCCGTATCGCCGCCCGAGAGCACGACTTCCTGATCCGGCTTCAGCTTGAAGCTGTAGGTGGTCTCGAAGGCCGGCAGGGCCGCCGGAGAATTGACGAACTCGGAGGAGGCGGCGATCTTGACCGCGCCGCCGCCGGAAATCCACTTGCCGAAATCGGACATGGTCTTCAGCTTGGCCGGGCCGGCGACATCGTTGCGCACGGCGATCGCCCAGGTGTTGTTGGCGGGCGACGGCGTCAGCCAGACGATCTTGTTGGCGTCGTAGTCCAGCTTCTTGGCGAGGTCGTAGCCCTGCTGCAGGTTCTTCCAGGCGGCATCGTCGGCCTTGTTGAAGAAGAAGCCGGCATTGCCTGTGTATTCGGCATATATATCGATCTCGCCAGCGGTGATCGCCTTGCGCACGACCGGCGTCGTGCCGAGCGCGATGCGATCCTGCGCCTTGATGCCGTTGGCGTTGAGTGCTGTGAGGATGATGTTGCCGAGCAGCGTTCCTTCGGTGTCGATCTTTGAGGAAACGACGACGTCGGCGGCGCTGGCGCCACTGGCAAGGAGGGCCGTCAGCGTGGCGGCAAGTGCAAGCTTCTTGAACATGATGTTTCCCTTTGTACCCCGTTAAATCTTTGTTCCGCTTGCCCGTGCCGCCTGGCAAGGCCGCAGTCCGGACAAGCAGGCTTCGAGCGGGCCGGCGGCCCACAGGCGAATTCGTGGCTGCTTCAGGCACGTAGCGCTCATCGCGGAAAAGTCGATGTCGCCCCGGATTCCCGTTGCAGTCGCGCGATTATGACGAGCGTACTCGACATTCGCGCGAAATTGGATTTCTTTTTTCGGGGGCAAGTGCGTTTGTTTTTGTTCCCCTTACCCGTTTGGCGCTGTTCCGATCTCATTTTTGCGGCTGGATCAGTGGGGCGACAAAGAAACGATAGCTGTCGCTTTTCGGCTTAGGGATATCTTTTTTTGAGAACACGTCATATTGTCGGGATATCGTTGATATTGCTGCGGTCGAGCCAGGATACGCGCCGCGGCTGAGAGGGATCTGATTTGTATCTCGGCGCATTGTTCGTAGCCGACATGGTGTTCTCCGTCGGCTCGGTGAGGGAGACCGCGCGGCGGCTATCTTTTTCGGCATCGACCGTCTCCGGTGCCCTGCGGCGGCTCGAAACGGAGCTCGCCATGAAGCTTGTCGAGCGTGCCTCTGGTGAGCTTGCGACCCTTCTGGCGAGTTCCAAGGTTCAGAAGGGGCTGCAGCCCATTCTCAGTGGCATGCGCCAGCTTTCGACCCTGATGAAGGAACCGCCGGCTCCAAAGAACTACGACCAATGGGCCGCACGCCTGCCGCTGAAGATCGCCACCATCGAACGCTTCCTTGAGGTTGCCGATCAGGGCAGCATCAATCGCGCCGCCCGCCGCCTTAGACTGGGTCAGCCGCAACTTTCTTTGCAGATTGCCAATCTGGAGGAACTGTTCGGCTGCCGCCTGTTCGCCCGGCAGGCGCAGGGTTCTGTGCTGACGGAGGCCGGACAGGAAGTTCATGCTATCCTCTCCGCCATTGCGCAGGCCTGGGACGAGATGAAAGCAGCAGCGGACGAGCGCTTCCAGCGAACCGCCCGCGCCGTGCGCATCGGCTCGATCATTCCCACAGGCTCGGAAAGCTGGGTGGCGCGCTCGCTGGCGAGCCTGGTATCGCGCTGGAACATCGGCGGTAACAGCAACATGCTGTCGCTGCTGCTGATGACGGCCGACGATCTGCGCGAAGCACTTCGATCCGGTCGCATCGACGTCGCCATCGTCGATTCCGTCTTCGGCCTCGATGCTTTCGAGCATATGGAGCTGGTGGCGACCGACATGGTGGCGATCGCCCCGCCCGACAGCACCGAGCAGACGTTTGCCGCGCTCTTGGAAAACCATCCGCTCTGCGTGCCGAGTCCCCGCACCGGCATCGGCAATGCCGCGACCGCTTTCGGTTATGACAGCCGCGATCGCCGCCGGTTTCGCGGCCGCGACATCACCTCGGCCGACTCACTGCCCGTCATCGTCGATCTCGTCGCCAATCACGGTTACGTCTCGTTTCTCGGCCGCGTCAGCGCCTTGCCGATTGCCGACAAGGTCCGGATCGTCGATCCGGATGAGCTCCTGCCATTGTCCTATCATCTCGCCCATAATGGCCGCAAAGCCTCGGTCGAAGCCTGCCGGCTGATCCAGCAGGCGGTTCTCGAATTGGTCGGTGATATGGCGATGCCGCGAAAGCGCTTGCCCTCCCGAAGCTAGCGGAACTATTGCGCCATTTTCGCGTTCGGGTAGGTTAGGTTAGTCCGGGCGTACGCAGCCGGGGGGCTCGTTCGGCACCCAAGGAGACCATAGATGAAAATTCTTGCAACGGCGCTTATCGCATTTGGCATTCTCGCTTTACCCGCTACCTACGCCGAGGCGCGTGATCATCATCACCGCTGGCACCATCATCGTCCGGTCGTGAGGCATCATCACCACCGCCATCATTATTATCGCCCGCATCATGGCTGGCATCACCATTACGGCTGGCGGCATCAGTCACGCCATCATCGCTGGCACAGCCAGCCGCATTTCTCGCATAACTGACGATCGCGGATAGATGCGAAAACGGCGCCTCGAGCGCCGTTTTTTGACAGCCCGCGCGATTGACCATTACCTCCCATGCCGGACCGTTAACGTCGCAATGGCCCTCACGCTAAGCTTGCGATTTCGCCGCCTGCGCCATCGCGGTCGACGAGCGGAGGCTTCGCAGGCCTATGGGCGATAGAAGGCACCGCGAAAGTGCCTGCCGGCCACCCCCAAAGTGGAACTATCGAAGGCTCAATTGCGTTTATTATCTGGTCCGGACGACGCGAATGATCCGAGTCGCGTTTGCGTCCGGCGTTCAAGGAGGCTGGAAATGAAAATTCTGGCAACAGCGCTTATAGCGCTAGGCATGCTCGCGCTGCCTGCAACCCACGCCGAAGCGCGTCGTCACCACCACCATTGGCACCATCATTATCACCGAGTGATGGTCTATAGTCACTACTATTATCCTCGCCACTACTATCGCCCGTATTACCGTCCATATCCCTATTACTACCGGCCCTATTATGGCTATGACGAACCCTACTATGGCGGCTATCAGCCATTGTACTCGTTCGGTTTGTTTGGTGGCTTCGGTGGATTTCACCACCACCATCGCCACAGCTGGGACGGCGACCGTGGATACTATCATGGCGGCTACCACGGCTGGCATGGCGGCGGCAGACATTGGCGCTATTACAGCCAGCCGCACTTCTCGCACAACTGACGAGCCGGCCGATGGCAAAACGGCGCCTTTCGGCGCCGTTTCCTGATGAGGCTGGATCGGCTCAAGCCGGGTTCAGCACATGAACGGCGCGGTCGGCCATCAGATGCTTCACCTTCTCGCCGTAAGCGGCCATATGCGCGGACGCCGAATGGGCCTTCAGCGCCTCCATGCTTGCCCATTTCTCGACCACGACGAACGTATCAGGCCCGAAGGCCGGATCTGCTCCCTCGACATCGACGACGGCGGAATATTCGATGCAGCCGTCTTCGGCATGAACGGCCGGAACATTCGCCTGGAAGACGTTAAGCACCTCGGCACGCTTGCCGGGCTTCGCGGTGAGGATGGCGAGAACATGGATCATGATGATGTCCTTGAAACGATAGGCAATAGGGATGATGAATAACACGCGCCGCAGATTGCGCGGCCGGTTTCAATCTCTATCACGGAACGGCGCCATCCAAACGCCGAACTTCGGTTTTGTTGGTTGCGCGATGAATCCGGCCGAACGGGGCGGCCTCACATTCGGTTGATATGCTTCGGATCCAGCGATCCGCTCAGCAGATGGCCGAAGGCGATGAGGTTGCCCTGCAGACGGCCGCGCCGGTCGATATAGGGCGGCGGGCTGACGGAGCCGGCGAGGTTTGAGGCGACATTGCCGCCCATCAGTTTCAGCGCCCATTTCAGCGAGACGGAGCGCTTCTTGACGAGATAGAGCGGATTGGCGACCTGGGAATATCCCAGGCGCAGGCCCGATGTGCGCCCGGCCTTGACGCCGAGATGGACGCCGCGCAGGCGATTGAACTTGACGATCTTTCCGAAGGGACGCAGCCGCCGGCACAGGTCGACATCTTCCTGCCAGGCGTAGAGCGGCAGATCCTCATCGAAATAGATACCATTTGCGAGCATCGCCTTCCGGCGGAAGATCATGTTGCAGCCATAGGCGTTATGCGTGTCCTCGATCGTCGGTGCCGGAAAGGGAGTGGCATCGGCTGCGAGCGCTTCGTCGGCTTCTCCCGCCGTCAGGCCCGGGCCAAGGATACCGTCACGGACGACCTCGCCGGTTGCCACGACGATCTCTTCATCGGCCTCGAACAGGGCTTCCGCCTCGGCGAGATAGTTCGTTGCCGGGAAGAAATCGTCATCGAAGAAGACGACCACATCGATGCCGACAGCCGCATCGATGATGGCATTGCGTTGCGGGCAGCTCCCCTGGGGCGAGGAGAGGACCGTTACCGGAAAAGGCGCAGAACTCAAGCGCGCCATGTCGATATCGTCATGCTTGGCCGGGCAGAGGAAGAGGTGATCCGGCTTGCGCTCCTGTGTCGCAAGCCTGTCGATCATTGCGGCGAGTATAGCCTTGCGACCGCATGTTGCCACGCCAACGGCAATCTTCATGTGCATCCCCCGAGTATTATCCCAAGGCGCACAAAACCATCGAAATCTGAATCTTTGGTTGTATTAATAGCCTGCATTCAACGCATCGCCATAAAGCCGTTCTATCCGCCGGCAGCGAGACGGTCAGGCATTCGGTCGGAGGGGCGTGCGGTGGTCGCCGCCGATGTCGGACTTCAGGTCCATCAATTGCGAAGAACGCTTCTGGCCGATTGCAGCCGCGCGCACTGATTTTAAATTGGCTCACTTGAAATCACTGGGTGTGTAAGGCGCGCATTTATAGGGTGTCGAGCCTTCCTTATCGCGAGCGACCGCATTCCCTTCGGGATCAAGCTTCAAAGTCCAGGACGTTTGTAAGCCGTTCGACCCCATGAAACCTCCGGTGAAGGTCATGTCGTCTCCTTGCCGGTTGAATCCGGTGACACCGCCGAGGTGGCGTTGATATTCCTGCGAGCGCATGACGACGCCGACGAGAGCCGCTGATCCGGTGGACGCTGAAAGACCGTATCCGCCATTGGGCGCACAAGGCGTCATGCCGGAGATAAACGGGCCGCTGACGCAACTGAGGACATGGCCGAACTGCTTTTTGGAATTCAGGTGAACGTATACATTGTCGTTGCCGTCACCCTTGCAGAGCAGATGCGTCGGCTTCTCTGCAGGAGCTGCCAACGCCGTTCCAGCGGCTGCCAGATAGGCGGTGGCAGCGATTGCGTTCATGAGCTTCATTGAGGTCTCCGGTTCAGCCATCTTCGGCTCGCGCTTTCGAAAAGTCGAGCGCAGCCTATTTTGTTCTTGATGACATCCGATCCCTGAATAGGCGCTTCGGAGTGCGATATTGCAGCAACGAATACAGAGCAATGCGGCACCAAGGAACGGCAGCGCGGATCATTCGATGTAAAGTGTTTGGAAACAAATGGTGCCGCTTACGTGACTCGAACACGTGACCCCATCATTACGAATGATGTGCTCTACCGACTGAGCTAAAGCGGCATTCTGCGGAGCATTCGGTTCGGCCCCGCGATTTGCATGGCGCTGATACAGTCTATGCGGTCAGATTTCAAGCGCTCAAATCGCCAATTGGCAAAAAAGCGAGACGCCTGTGAAAAAAGCACCGCATTTCGGTGGCGATCAAAGCGACAGCCGGGCGCGTGCCTGCCGGTATTCCGCCTCCAGCCGGTCGACGAGTGCTGAAACGGGCTGGATGGATTTGACGGCGCTGATGCCCTGGCCGGAGCCCCAGATATCCTTCCAGGCTTTCACGCCGGTCGTGGCGGCTTCGAAGTCCATTTTCGAAGGGTCGGCCTCGGGCAAATTGTCGGGATCTAGGCCGGCGGCGCGGATCGAGGGCTTCAGATAATTGCCGTGAACCCCGGTGAAATAGTTGGAATAGACGACATCGACGGCGGTGCCCTCGACGATCGCCTGTTTGTAGGCGTCGGCGGCGCGCGCTTCCTCCGTCGCGATGAAGGGCGAGCCGATATAGGCGAGATCAGCGCCGGCCGCCTGCGCCGCCAGAATGGCGCCGCCGGTGGCGATGGCGCCGGCAAGCAGCAGCGGTCCGTCGAACCATTCGCGGATCTCCTGTACGAGCGCGAAGGGCGAAAGCTGGCCGGCATGGCCGCCGGCACCCGCCGCCACGGCGATCAGCCCGTCCGCACCCTTGCGGATCGCCGAGTTCGCATGCCGGTTGTTGATGATGTCGTGCAGCACGATGCCGCCATAGGAATGCACGGCCGCATTGACCTCGGGCACGGCGCCGAGCGAGGAAATGACGATCGGCACCTTGTACTTCACGCAAAGCATGAGGTCGTGCTCCAGGCGCCTGTTTGACGTATGGACGATCTGATTGACCGCAAATGGAGCTGCCGGCCGCTCCGGATTTGCGGCATTGTATGCGGCAAGATCCTCGGTGATCATCGCCAGCCACTCGTCGAGCTGGCTTTCCGGGCGCGCGTTGAGCGCCGGAAAGGAGCCGACGACGCCAGCCTTGCATTGCGCCAGCGTCAGCGCCGGATGCGAGATGATGAAGAGAGGCGAAGCCACGACCGGCAGGCGCAGACGTTCGGTCAGGATGGAGGGGAGGGCCATGAACATCATCCGATATTTGACGTTTACGAAAACGTCAAAGGGATAGCAGATGTGGCGTGCGAGGGGAAGATGGGGGAAGAAGCAGGCAGAAGCAGGCAGTCGGCAGTGGGCAGTGGGCAATAGTGACTGACCGCATCCGCGATTGAGGCTCTTCCCTACTGCCTACTGCCTACTGCCTACTGCCGATGCCTCCCTCCACCCCATTTGCGTCGTCTTTGCCATTTATCCCCGCCCGAGTGCCCGCGGCTCCCGCCGGAGGCTTGCGTATTGCCGGATGGGACGTTACCGAATCCGGTTAACGAATGATAAAATATGGCTGTCTTGCTCGTGGAGTATGCGAGTATGCCGCGAGTAAGAGTAAAGGACCTGATGTGAGCGGATTAGAAACGGCTATCAGAAGCGCGTTGGAGCGGTCCGATCGCGCCAATCCGGAGATCCGGGCTCGCATCTATCAATCGGCACGGCAGGCGCTGGAAGCCGGTCTTCGCAAGCAGGACATTACCGATATCGACGTCGTCGCCGGCCAGCGTCAGCGGCTGGAAGCGACGATCCGGCAGATCGAGGCCGAAGAGCGCACCCGCCCGGCGCAGGAGGTGCCCGTTTCGCCGGAGCTCGACGCCCCGCATGTTTCCTCCGCTCCGCCTGGGTCGGAAACCGTGCAGCGGCCGGATCCGGTCATGAGCGTGCGCGGTGAAACCCGCGATCCGCCGCTTTCGGCGCGCGCACCCGCGGCGGCCGAGCCGGTGTCGGCGGAGCCCGCGGCGCATGAGAGCGATTTCGGCGACATGCGCGCCGGACCCGCCGATCATCTCGGCGCGGATAGCGATCCGCGACCGGCGGCAGATGCGCCGGCCCCGGCCCGATCGATGAACTTCAAGCCTGAGCGGGCCGCCGTGCGCCGCAAACCCCGCAAGTTCTTCTCGCGCCTGCTGATCTTCTGCATCCTGCTGGCCTTCCTTGGTGTCGGCGCCTGGTGGATCAAGACATCAGGCGTGTTCATGTCCGCCGCGCAGAGGGATACGAGCGTGCGCAACCCGCCGGCCCATGTCGATTCGCAGGATTTCAGCGGCAATAGCGGCGATGAAGATACGTCCGACGAGGACGATAACAGCGGTCCCGTCAACCCTGGACTGGCGACCATCGACCCGCAGAACAGCTTTTCCGACGAATGGGTCGAAGTCCTGAAGCCGACGGACGCGCAGAAGGTCGCAACCGGCCAGCAGTCGAAGGCGGAAAATATCTCGGAAAATGAGGGGCCGGCCGTGCGGCTGACCTCGCTCAGCAGCGGTTCGGATGGCAATGCGACGGTCGAAGTGCCCGTCAATGTGCTGCAGCAGATGGCAGGCAAGGCATCGACGGTCGCACTGACGCTGCAGTCCACCTCGGACGCAGCGACGCAGATCACCGTGGAATGCGATTTCGGTTCGCTTGGCCGCTGCGGACGCCATCGCTTCACCGTCAGCCGCCAGAAGACGGATGCGCTCTTCCAGGTTCAGTTCGATCGCTCGCTGGCGCCGACCAGTCCCGGCCGCCTCATCATCAACAGCGATGTCGACGGCAAGGCTCGCGGCGTCAATGTCTACGCCATCCGCGTTCTGCCCGGGCAATAAAGCATTTCCAGGAAAAATGCGCAGCGGTTTTCCGTCCGGAATGCATTGAGAAATAAGAAGATGGAGCGTTTTCGCGATTCGAAGAAAACCGGAATGCTCCTGACCTACGGCTCGTACAGTCTCTCGCCTATTTGAAAAAACCTGCTCCCGTGTCAAGGATCTTGTCGTCGATCTCGCCGATGGCTTTCTTGTCCTTGCCGTCATAGTCAAGCGTCAGCAGAATGTGACGGATAAGGTTCAGGCGCGCCCGCCGCTTGTCGTTGGCGCGGATGACGGTCCATGGCGCATGATCGGTATGGGTTTCCTCCAGCATGCGATCGCGCTTTTCGCTGTAATCCTTCCATTTCGGCAGGGCGGCGATATCCATCGAGGAAAGTTTCCAGACCGCGCGCGGATCGTGGCGCCGGTCGTGGAAGCGCTTCAGCTGCATCTCCCGGCCGATATCGAGATAGAATTTGAAGAAATGGATGCCGTCCTGGACGATGAGCTTTTCCATCCTGGGGGCTTGCTTCAGGAACTGCTCGTATTGCTGCGGGGTGCAGAAGCCCATGACCGGCTCGACACCCGCGCGGTTGTACCATGAGCGGTCGAACAGCACGAATTCGCCTGCAGTCGGGAACTGGGCGACATAGCGCTGGAAATACCATTGGCCGGCCTCGCGATCCGTCGGCTTGGTCAGTGCCACAACGCGCGCAAGGCGAGGGTTCATGTGGGCCGACGTTGCGGCGATCGATCCGCCCTTGCCAGCCGCGTCGCGCCCTTCGAAGAGTGCCATCACCCGCTTGCCGGTCGCCTGCAGCCAGAACTGCACCTTGATGAGCTCGATCTGCAGCACCTTCAGCTCGTCCAGATAGTCCTCCTCCTTGAGCTTCTTCTTGTAGGGATAGTCGCCTGATGTCAGCGCTTCCTCGTCGATCCAGTTCGGCAGAACGGGATCGTCGACATCGAACATGCGCTTTGTGCCACGGATATCCAGCTCCACCGCACGGCTTTCGGCTTCCTCTCCCATAGATCGGCTCCTCGTTGTTTACGCCTCGTTAATCCTGCCGCTCGGCTGCGGCAAAAAGCTCTTCGGGGAAATTGGAGCTTTTATCCAATAGTTTCAAGCCCTTTGCCCACTTCCTCTTTTGCCGGCTACATTTATTATTGTCAGTTGCCGGCTTCTGTGGATAGAGCCGAATACTTCTGTCATGAATCACGTCTAAGACGCGGAATCCAGCATTCCATGACGGTAGGCGAAGGGACGGGCGCATTTGGAAGACGAATGGTCATTTGTCAGGAAGTTGGCGGCGCGGCTGCGGCAAGAGGTTGCCATCCTCATCTTGGCGACGCTCGTCGCCATATTCGCGCTCATTGAAGGCATCAATACCAGCGCCGTATTCTGGATCTGGATCATCGTCATGATCGTCACGCTGCTGCGCCCGCCGCTGGTGGAGCGCGTGGCGGTGCCGTCGCAGGTTAAGCCGGCGCCCGTCGATCCGCAGGCACTGCTGCATACCGTTTTTTCAGGGTTGGCGGCGCTCGATATGCCGGCGCTGATCATCGACCGGGAGGCATCCGTGCTGCTCCAAAATGCCGCCGTCGAAAAAGCCTTCGGCGCGTTTCCGCTCGGCGCCCATATTTCTTCGAAGCTGCGCTCGCCGGCCCTCCTCGACATGGTTCGCGAAACCATCGCCACCAACACGCCGAACCAGATCGAGCATTCCGAGCGCCTGCCCTCGGAGCGGGTCTATATCGTCCGCATCGCGCCCATCGACGTGCCGGAGACCGATGCGCCGCAGGAAGCGTTTTTCCTGCTCTCCTTCCGCGATATATCCGAGCTGCGCCATATCGATCGCATGCGCTCCGATTTCGTCGCCAATGCCAGCCATGAATTGCGCACGCCGCTCGCGTCGCTGCGGGGCTTCATCGAGACGATCCAGGGGCCTGCCAAATCGGATCCGAAGGCTCAGCAGCGCTTCCTTGGAATCATGCTGGACCAGACGACGCGCATGAGCCGGCTGGTCGACGACCTGCTGTCGCTGTCCAGGCTGGAGCTGAAGTCGCATATCGCGCCGGATCAGAAGGTGGATCTGGTGCCGCTGCTCGGCCACGTGCGCGACTCGCTGCTTCCCCTTGCCGGAGATCTCGACGTCTCGATCAACCTGCATTTGCCGGCCGGCAAGGTCGAGGTATCGGGCGATCGCGACGAGCTGGTGCAAGTCTTCGAAAACCTGATCGAGAACGCCTGCAAATACGGTCAGGAAGGCAAGGCGGTCGATGTTTCGGTCCGGATCGACGCGGGCCAGGCCGTCGAGGTCGTCATCTCCGACAAGGGGCCGGGGATTCCCGCGGAACATGTGCCGCGTCTGACCGAGCGCTTCTATCGCGTAAACGTTGAGGACAGCCGCTCCAAGAAGGGCACTGGTCTCGGGCTTGCCATCGTCAAGCACATTCTCACCCGCCATCGCGCCAGATTGATCGTCAAGTCCGAAGTGGGGAAGGGAACCGACTTTACGGTCCGTTTCTGAAAGCTTCTGTGAATCCCCCATTTCCGGTCAGATTTATCTTAACAATATCAGGTAGATGAACTGTCATAATTGTTTCACTCGCCTGACATAAAAGGGCGGTGTTTTCGCCGGTAAGAATGGATCGCTGAAAAGGTGGATGTGGCGTCCGCCGCGGCGCTCTTCAAAGCTCATTAGGGGATTCATTATGAACGCTTTGAAATTATCCATTCTTGCGCTGGTTGCGTCGGCTCCTTTTTCAGGTGCTGCCGAGGCGCGCGATCAAATTCAGATCGCCGGCTCATCCACGGTATTTCCGTATGCCAAGATCGTCGCCGAGTCCTTTGGCGAGACCTTTACCAACTTCAAGACCCCCGTTGTGGAGTCCGGCGGCTCCGGAGCCGGCCTGAAGGAATTCTGTAAGGGTGTGGGAACGGATTCCATCGATATCGCCAATTCGTCGCGCCCGATCAAGGACGGTGAAGTCCAAGCCTGCAAGGCTGCCGGCGTCGCGGACATCCAGCAGATCAAGATCGGCTATGACGGCATCGTTTTCGCCTTCGACAAGAGCAATCCGGACATCAAGTTCGGGCCGGTCGATCTCTACGAGGCGCTGGCTGCCGAGGTGGTCGTCGATGGCAAGCTGGTTACCAACCCCTACAAGAAGTGGTCCGAGATCAATCCGTCGCTGCCGGATTTCGAAATATCAGCCTATATTCCGGGCGAGAAGCACGGCACGCGAGAAGTCTTCGAGGAAAAGGTGCTTGCAGCCGGTTGCAAGACCTCCGGCGCGGTTGATGTGATCAAGGCTGCGGTCAAGGCTGCCGACCAGCAGGCCGAAAAGTGCATTGCCGTGCGCAAGGACGGTGTTGCGGTCGATATCGACGGCGACTATCCCGAGACGCTGGCACGCATCAATGCCAACAAGCACGGTATCGGTGTTTTCGGCCTCTATTTCTTCCAGAATAATGCCGACAAGCTGAGGGTCGCCACCGTCAGCGGCATCGTGCCCTCGGGTCAGACGATTGCCGATGGCACCTATCCTGTGTCGCGTCCGCTGTTCTTCTACGTCAAGAAAGCCCATCTGGGTGTCATCCCCGGGCTCAAGGAATATGTCGATTTCTTCACGAGCGATCAGATGATCGGACCGGACAGCCCGCTGGCGGAGTATGGCCTCGTGCCGGCGCCGGATACCGAGCGCGACCGGATCCGCAAGGATTTCGCGGACGGGAAGATCATGTGAATGCGTAAGGACTGAGCGGCGGCGCGGCCCGATGGCTGCGCCGGCGTTCGCCGGGGAATGGGAATGAGTGTATCGCTACTGCTGCTGTGCCTGTCGGTCATCGGCGCCTTTGCTTTCATGCTGGGGCGGGTGAGAGCGGCTGCGCTGTCGGGCGGCAGATCTTCGTCCATGCATTCCCGGCTCGGCTATCACGGTGCCTATGCCGCCATCTGGGCGGTGCTTCCGGCGCTGGCGCTCGTTTGCGCCTGGCTCATCGTCAGTCCCATCGTCATCGATCGCCTGGTGACGAAATCCTTTCCGGAGGAGGTAAAGTCTCTGCCGCAGGCGGAGCTCAATCTCAGCTACGGCATGGTGCGCAGCATCGCCCGCGGCATGCGTCTACTGGAGAGCCAGGAGCTTGCCGAAGTCGCCGGCGGCACGGCCGACCTGCAATTGCTGCTGGCGCAGAAGGGGGTGCCGCTCGCGGTCCGCCCGACCGGCTACATGGTCGATGCTGCCAACAAATACAACGGCATGCGCGAAATCAGCCGGATGGTGATGTCCGCAGTCGCGATCCTTTTGTCGCTGCTTTGCGCGCTCTACGGCTTGCGCGTCATCGCTCCGCGTTTCCGCGCCCGCAACCGCGTCGAACAGGTGGTTCTCGGCGCGCTGATCGTCGCATCCTCCATTGCCGTGCTGACGACGGTCGGGATCGTCGTTTCGATGCTTTCGGAAGCGGCGCGTTTCTTCAGCATGGTGCCTGCCAGGGAGTTCTTTTTCGGAACGGTGTGGGATCCGCGCTTCGCCGGCGCCGGCTCGCTGACGTCGGGCACCTTCGGTCTGATCCCGCTGCTGGCGGGCACGATCTATATCGGCTTCGTCGCGATGCTCTTCGCCGTGCCCATCGGCCTGTTCGCCGCGATCTACATGGCCGAATATGCCTCGGCGCGCGTTCGGTCCATCGCCAAACCGATGCTGGAGGTTCTGGCCGGCATTCCGACGATCGTCTACGGTTTCTTCGCCCTCGTCACCGTCGGTCCCTTCCTCAGGGACATTTCGGCCGAGATCGATGGTCTGTTGACGGGACGTTACGGAAGCTTCATCGAGGCTCAGAGCGTGATGACGGCGGGCTTCGTCATGGGCGTCATGCTCATCCCTTACGTCTCCTCGCTGTCGGACGATATCATCATGGCCGTGCCGCGGTCGCTCCGAGACGGCTCGCTCGGTCTCGGCGCCACCCGCTCGGAAACGGTCAAGCGCGTTCTGCTGCCGGCAGCGCTTCCGGGCATCGTCGGCGCCCTGTTGATGACCGCCTCGCGCGCGATCGGTGAAACGATGATCGTGGTGCTGGCTGCCGGCGTTGCCGCGCGTATGCAGATCGATCCCTTCGAGCCCATGACCACCGTGACCGTGAAGATCGTCAATCAGCTGACCGGCGACCTGGAGTTCACTTCACCGCAGACGCTCGTTGCCTTTGCGCTCGGCATTACCCTGTTCTGCCTGACGCTGTGCCTCAATGTCTATGCTCTCTACATCGTCCGCCGCTACAGGGAGCAATACGAATGAGCGGCATCGTATCCTCCCCCGTGCCGAATATGCCGCGCGGGCTCACGCCGGGCGCTCCGGCACGGCGTGATATCGGCATCAAGCGGCGCTATGCCGCCGAGCGTCGCTTCCGCGCCTATGGCGTCACGGCCGTTATCTTCGGCCTCGTCTTCCTTGCCATCTTGGTGTCGACCGTGGTGCGCACCGGCTACACCGCCTTTGTTCAGACATCGATCACCCTGCCGATCGAATTCACCGAGAAGGTGATCGACCCCACGGCCAAGCGGACCACCGATCCGAAGGTGCTGATATCGGCCAATTATCCGGTTCTGGTGCGTGACGCGCTGGTCAAAGCCTTGGATATCGATCCCGCCAATCGTGCACTCGTCCGCGAGGCGACGGCGATGGTGTCTGAGGGTGCCAGGATCGCGTTGCGCGACAAGGTCGTCGCGAACCCCTCGATCGTAGGGATAACGCAGAACGTTACTTTTCTTGCCAGTGCCAATATCGATTCCGCCAACAAGGGGCAGATCGATCTGACCGTCGACGAGAAGGACCGTAAGGTGTCCGACCGGCAGGTCGCCTGGATGAAGCAGCTCAGCGAAAGCGGAGCCCTGTACAAGGCGTTCAATACCGGTCTCTTCGTGTCGGGCAATTCCAGCCGCCCGGAAGCCGCCGGTCTCGGCGTTGCGCTGATCGGCTCGCTCTATCTGATGCTGACCGTACTCGTGCTCGCTCTGCCGGTCGGCGTCGCCGCCTCGATCTATCTGGAGGAATTCGCGCCGAAGAACCGGCTGACGGATCTGATCGAAGTCAATATCAACAATCTCGCCGCCGTGCCTTCCATCGTCTACGGCTTGCTGGGCCTCTCGGTCTTCATCAACATGATGGGGCTGCCGCGCTCGGCCTCGCTCGTCGGCGGGCTGGTGCTGAGCCTGATGACGCTGCCGATGATCATTATCGCCACGCGTTCGGCGCTACGCGCCGTGCCGCCGTCGATCCGCAGCGCCGCGCTTGGCCTCGGCGCATCGCGCATGCAGGTGGTCTTCCATCATGTCCTGCCGCTCGCCATGCCAGGCATCCTGACGGGCACTATCCTCGGGCTTGCCCATGCGCTCGGGGAGACGGCGCCGCTGCTCTTGATCGGCATGGTCGCCTTCGTCGCCAATTATCCGACATCGCCTCTCGATCCTTCGACGGCGCTGCCGGTGCAGATCTACATGTGGGCGAGCGAGGCCGAGCGCGCCTTCGTCGAAAGAACGTCCGGCGCCATTATCGTCCTGCTCTTCTTCCTCGTCGCGATGAACATCGGCGCCATCCTGCTGCGTCGCCGCTTCGAGCGGCGCTGGTAGGGAGGGCCGGGGAATGAACATGATGAGCGAAGCCGCAAGCGAAAGAGCCTTGGCCAAGAAGATGACTACGATCCCTTATAAGATGATCGGCCAGGACGTTTCGGTCTTCTATGGGGACAAGCGCGCGCTCTTCGACGTCAACCTGAAGATCCGCGCCAATACGGTGACGGCGCTCATCGGCCCTTCCGGCTGCGGCAAGTCCACCTTCCTGCGCTGCCTCAATCGCATGAACGACACGATCGAGACGTGCCGGGTGACGGGCAAGATCACGCTCGACGATCAGGATGTCTACGACAACAGCATCGATGTCGTGGAATTGCGCGCGCGCGTCGGCATGGTCTTCCAGAAGCCCAACCCGTTTCCCAAGTCGATCTATGAAAACGTCGCCTACGGGCCGCGCATCCATGGCCTGCACCGTTCCAAGGCCGATCTCGACCATATCGTCGAGACCAGCCTGCAGAAGGCGGGCCTGTGGGGCGAGGTCAAGGACAGGCTCCACGATGCCGGCACGAGCCTTTCGGGCGGTCAGCAGCAGCGCCTGTGCATCGCACGCGCCGTTGCCGTCAGTCCGGAAGTCATCCTCATGGACGAGCCGTGCTCGGCGCTCGATCCGATCGCAACGGCAAAGGTCGAGGATCTCATTCACGAGCTGCGGGAAAACTTCACGATCGTCATCGTGACGCATTCCATGCAGCAGGCAGCCCGCGTTTCGCAGCGCACCGCAATGTTCCATCTCGGCCATCTGGTTGAGGAGAACGATACCGATAAAATGTTCACCAATCCCGACGATTACCGCACGCAGGATTACATCATGGGCCGTTTTGGTTGATGATATCAGGCGCTCGGACCCTTTCACACAGTTCACCTTGAGGATAGAAAAATGGTCTCCACTCACATTCTCTCTGCTTACGACGAAGACCTGAAGTTCCTGACGCGCCGCATTGCGGAAATGGGCGGCCTGGCCGAGCAGATGGTCAGCGACAGCGTCCGCGCACTGGTCCAAAGCGACACTGCTCTTGCGCAGAAGGTCATCTCCGACGACGTCATCCTCGATCATGCCGAGCGCGAAGTCGGCGACAAGGCCATCGTCACCATCGCCCGTCGCCAGCCTATGGCTGCCGACCTGCGCGAGATCATGGGCTCGATCCGCATCGCTTCCGATCTGGAGCGCGTCGGCGACCTCGGCAAGAACACCGCAAAGCGTGTCATCGCCGTTCAGGGCGGCGTTCCGCGCCGTCTCGCCCGCGGCATCGAGCATCTCTCCGAACTGGCGCTCAGCCAGCTGAAGGAAGTTCTGGACGTTTATGCCACCCGTTCGCCCGACAAGGCTGTGTCGATCCGCGAGCGCGACGAGGAAATCGACGCCATGTACACCTCGCTCTTCCGCGAGATGCTGACCTACATGATGGAAGATCCGCGCAACATCACCACCTGCACGCATCTTCTCTTCTGCGCCAAGAACATCGAGCGCATCGGCGACCATGCCACCAACATCGCCGAGACGATCTATTACATGGCGACCGGCGCCCAGCCAGAAGGCGAGCGCCCGAAGGATGATACCGCCAATACCGTCGGCGCGGTGACGGAATAATCTGGAAGCGAAAAGGGAGACCAAAGGCGCATGGTTCCGAGAGTTGCTGTTGTAGAAGACGAGGAAGCGCTAAGCGTTCTGCTGCGCTACAATCTCGAGGCCGAAGGCTTCGAGGTCGACACGATCCTCAGAGGCGATGAGGCCGAGCTGCGTCTCCAGGAGCGCATTCCCGATCTCCTGATCCTCGACTGGATGCTCCCCGGCGTGTCCGGCATCGAACTCTGCCGCCGGCTGCGTATGCGGCCGGAGACGGAGCGCCTGCCGATCATCATGCTGACGGCCCGAGGGGAGGAGAGCGAGCGCGTGCGCGGGCTTTCCACCGGCGCGGACGATTACGTCGTCAAGCCGTTCTCGACGCCGGAGCTGATGGCCCGTGTCAAGGCGATGCTGCGGCGTGCCCGTCCGGAGGTTCTCTCCACGGTGCTGCGTTGCGGGGATATCGAGCTGGACCGCGAAACCCATCGCGTTCATCGCAAAAGCCGCGAAGTGCGGTTGGGGCCGACGGAGTTCCGCCTGCTGGAATTCCTGATGTCCTCGCCGGGCCGCGTCTTCTCGCGCTCGCAGCTGCTGGACGGCGTATGGGGGCATGATATCTATGTCGACGAACGCACCGTCGACGTGCATGTCGGTCGCCTGCGCAAGGCGCTCAACTTCTCCAATATGCAGGATGTCATCCGTACCGTTCGCGGCGCGGGCTACTCCATGGAAGCCTGAGCGGCGATACCCGGTCAGGCATCGACATAGCGGCGGAAATAGAAAACGGGCCTCAATGGCCCGTTTCTTTTATCTCAGCTTTGGGGACATATCAGCCGCGCGGTTGAGCCGGCCGGCGCCGCTCATGCACCGGCTGGTAGGCCAGGCGCTGGTGGTAGCCGCAATAGGGCGATGCATCCGGGCTCTCGTTGCCGCAGAAGTGGAAATCGTCCTTCAGCGGGTCGCCGACGGGCCACTTGCAGGTGCGTTCCGTAAGCTCGGTCAGGCCGAGACGCCGGGAGATCGGAACGACGACGTTGGCAGCCGGACGATACCGGATCTCGTTGACGGCATCGATCTCGACCTCTTCCTTGAGCATGGTTGCGCCCTGCTGGCGGGTAACCGTGCGGGTTGCGACACGAGACGCGTAATTCGGCGCGCGCGGTGCCGCGCTGCTGCGCTTCGGCGTGCGTGCCGCAGCCGCCGTGCCGCCCGCCTTCGCTCGGCCAGGAAGGTTCAGGCGATGCACCTTGCCGATGACGGCATTACGGCTCACGCCGCCAAGCTGCGCCGCAATCTGGCTGGCGCTCAACCCTTCGGACCATAGCTTTTTCAGCTTCTCGACGCGTTCGTCTGTCCAATTCATGCCCTGTCTCCGCTGTCGCGTTTCCGATGGCAGAATCCCTCACCATTGCCTCGCATGGGATCGAGGCGCGAAACGCTCTAAAATTGTGGTGACTAGTTCCGCCGCATGCAGTCTAGCAATTGATTTTTAACCTAGTGTGAGGCTGACTCCGTGACAAGAGTCGCGGGAATCTTGAGGAATCGATTTCGAGGTTTTCCCCAACTTGCTGCCCCGGCGTGGCATTTCTGCAATAGGCAGTGCCGAACGCATCCCTTTTGGCCGACAGCGCTTTCTCGCACCTGCTAAACGCCAGTTTTGTTGACATCGCGGTGCAAAACATCAATAGTGGCCAGGCCGCCGCAAGGCGGCTTTTGATTTTTTCGGACCCGTTTCATCAAGTGGAAGCGATTGGTCCTTAGGGTTGTGATCGAGGAGATATGCCATGGCAGAGACCGCGCCGCTTTACGATACCTATCTGCGTGCTCCGCTGCGGTTCGAGCGAGGCGAGGGCGTCTGGCTGGTTACCGAAAACGGCGAGCGCTACCTCGATTTCGCAGCCGGCGTGGCAGTCAATTCGCTCGGTCATGCCCATCCTCATCTGGTCGCCGAGCTGAAGGCGCAGGCCGACAAGGTCTGGCACCTGTCCAACCTCTATGAAGTGCCCGGGCAGGAAAAGCTGTCGAAGCGGCTGACGGACGTTACCTTCGCCGACAAGGTCTTCTTCACCAATTCGGGTGCAGAGGCGCTGGAATGCGCCATCAAGACGGCGCGGCGCTATCAATTCGCCAAGGGGCATCCTGAAAAGTTCCACATCATCACCTTCGAAGGCGCCTTCCACGGGCGTACCATCGCGACGATCGCCGCCGGCGGCCAGGAGAAATACATCGAAGGCTTCGGCCCGAAGGCGCCGGGTTTCGATCAGGTGCCGTTCGGCGATCTCGATGCCGTTCGCGCCGCCATCACCGATGCGACGGCCGCGATCCTGATCGAGCCGGTGCAGGGCGAGGGCGGTATTCGTCCCGCGACCAACGAATTCCTGCGCGGCCTGCGCGAGATCTGCGACGAGCACGGCCTGCTGCTGGTTCTTGATGAAGTGCAATGCGGCGTCGGCCGCACGGGCAAGCTCTTCGCCCATGAATGGGCCGGGATCAAGCCTGACATCATGGCCGTTGCCAAGGGTATCGGTGGCGGCTTCCCGCTCGGTGCCTGTCTTGCGACGGCGGAAGCCGCCTCGGGCATGAAGGCGGGTACGCATGGCTCGACCTATGGCGGCAATCCGCTTGCCATGGCGGTCGGCAATGCCGTGCTCGATATCGTGCTCGCTGAAGGTTTCCTGCAGCATGTCCGCGATATCGCGCTGGTCTTCCGCCAGGGTCTCGCCTCGCTGAAGGACCGTTTTCCCGATATCATCGAGGATGTTCGCGGCGAAGGCCTGATGCTCGGCGTCAAGGCGGCCATTCCGCAGGCGGAGCTGCTGCAGGCGATCCGCGCCGAGCACCTGCTTGGCGTCCCGGCCGGCGACAACGTCATCCGTCTCCTGCCGCCGCTGGTCGTCACCGCCGACGAAGCACGCGAAGGTCTGGCTCGCCTTGAGCGCGCCGCCGAGCGCGCACGCGCAGCCCGCGTCAAGAAATCGGCTTGAGTTCAACGCCCGCAGCCGGGGCGATTACTGCGCCGCGCGTCGAGGCGACGCGCAAAGGATGCAGTAACATTTAGGGATCGCATAAGCTTTCCTTAAATCGGTGCCGATTTAAGGGCTTATGCGTGCCCCACGCGGGTTTTTTCTGGAGTACAGGTAAGGACATGGCTTCTCCGAAACACTTTCTCGACCTCTCTGCCGTTCCGGCTGCCGATTTGCGCGATATCATCGACGATGCGATCGTGCGAAAGCAGGCATTGAAGGCTGGCACGGCCGATAAGCCGCTGGACGGCAAGATGCTGGCGATGATCTTCGAGAAGCCGTCCACCCGAACCCGCGTTTCCTTCGATGTCGGTATGCGCCAGCTAGGTGGCGAGACGCTGTTCCTCTCCGGCACCGAAATGCAGCTCGGCCGCGCCGAGACGATCGGCGACACGGCGAAGGTGCTGTCGCGCTATGTCGATGCGATCATGATCCGCACGACCGATCACTCGCGCCTGCTGGAACTCGCCGAACATGCGACTGTACCGGTCATCAATGCGCTGACCGACGACACGCATCCGTGCCAGATCATGGCCGACATCATGACCTTCGAAGAGCATCGCGGCCCGATCAAGGGCAAGACGCTGGCCTGGACGGGCGACGGCAACAACGTGCTGCATTCGCTGATCGAAGGTGCCGCCCGTTTCGGCTATCGCATGAATATGGCGGTACCCCTTGGTTCCGAGCCGAAGGATCACTATCTGAACTGGGCCCGCAACCAGGGCGCCGAAATCATGCTCTCGCATGATGCCGACCGTGCGGTCGCCGGTGTCGATTGCGTGGTAACCGATACCTGGGTTTCCATGAATCAGGAACACCGGGCCCGCGGTCACAACGTCTTCCAGCCCTATCAGGTCAATAAGGCTTTGATGGCACAGGCCGGCAAAGACGCGTTGTTCATGCATTGCCTGCCCGCTCATCGCGGGGAGGAGGTGACGGACGAGGTGATCGATGGTCCGCAATCCGTTGTCTTCGATGAGGCGGAAAACCGCCTTCATGCGCAAAAGTCGATTCTTGCTTGGTGCCTGGGCGCAATCTGAGGATATGAAGCCGCGTCTCAAGGGCGCGGGCGCAGTAGGAGTAAAGCAATGGCTGAAAACGCCGCCTCGCTGGGTCAGTTTGATTTCGCCGGTGACGATCATGTCGTGCCCTTCCAGGTGGAAGGTCTTGACGTGCGCGGCCGCGCCGTGCAGCTTGGTCCGCTATTGGACACCATTCTCGCCCGGCACGACTATCCGATGCCGGTTGCGCGGCTGCTGGCCGAGGCCATCGTCCTGACCGTGCTGCTTGGCACCTCGCTGAAGTTCGAAGGCAAGTTCACCGTGCAGACGAAGAGCGACGGGCCGGTCGACCTCCTGGTCGCCGATTTCTCGACGCCGGAAAACGTTCGTGCCTATGCCCGCTTCGATGAGGAGGCATTGGCAAAGGCGGTGGCCGAAGGGCGTACCGAGCCCGAGCAGCTGCTGGGCAAGGGCGTGCTCGCCTTCACCATCGATCAGGGTCGCTTCAGCCAGCCCTATCAGGGCATCGTCGCGCTTGACGGCGCTTCGCTCGAGGAGATTGCCGGCACTTATTTCCGCCAGTCGGAACAGATTCCGACGCGGGTGCGCCTCGGTGCGGCCGAGCTCTTCGATCGCGATGGCGACGGTAAGCCGCGTCATCGTTGGCGGGCCGGCGGCCTGATTGCGCAGTTCCTGCCGGAGGCTCCGGAGCGCATGCGCCAGCCGGACCTGCATGGCGGCGACGGCGATACCGGCCTTCGCGCTCATGTCGAGGACGATGCCTGGGCGGAAGCACGCAGCCTGGTGGAAACCATCGATGCCGACGAGTTGACGGATCCGCAGGTCGGCACCGAGCGGCTTCTCTATCGCCTGTTCCACGAGCGCGGCGTGCGCGTCTACGAGCCGAAGGCGGTTTTCGATCGCTGTTCGTGCTCGCGCGACAAGCTGAAGGGCGTGTTGAAGGGCTTCACGGCCGAGGAGATCGAGGCGAGCCAGGACAATGGCGAAATCGCCGTGACCTGCGAATTCTGCTCGACCACCTACCGCTTCGAAGCGTCCGAGATTGAAGCGGCTTGATGCCACTCTGGAGCATTGCCAGGAAAAGTGCGCAGCGGTTTTCCGTCCGGAATGCGTAGCGAAACAAGAAGATAGGGTGTTTTCGCGATTCGAAGAAAAGCGGAAGGGCTTTAGTTCAGCGTGCGCAGCAGGTTCGGCGTATCCAGCGAGAAGGCGGGGATCTTGACATGGAAGAGCTCCCCGTCGTCCGTCTCCATCTGATAGTGGCCGAACATCATGCCTGACGGCGTGTCCAGCGGGCAGCCGGAAGAATATTCGTAGGTATCGCCGGGTTTCAGGTGCGGTTGTTCACCGACCACGCCGGGGCCGGTCACCTCATCCACGATGCCGTTCATATCGGTGATGTGCCAGTAGCGCGTCACCAGCTTGACGGCTGTTTTGGAATGGTTGGAAATGACGATGCGGTATCCCCAGACATAGCGATCGTCATCCGGATCGGATTGCTCCTCCAGATAGAACGGCTCCACTACTACCTCTATGTCGCGTGTCAGGGCGCGATACATGCCTGATACCTTGCCACTTCCTGAAACGTCGAGGGGCCTCTTCAAGCCTCATTGCCGCTTCTACATTTCCAAGTTCGCGGCATATTATCCGCTTTCCACCACTCCCGCAAAGTGCGGATGTCTAGCGGTATCCTATAACCGGCTCCCTCCGTCAAGGAACGGCGTGTTGAAAAGTCGCGCGAGCGGATAGAGCTTTCCGGCATTTAGCTATTACAGCTAATAACGAAGGTTAACGAAGCGTCGAGAGAAGTATCTAAAATTGCCTGTCATTTGGTCTTGTCTACTTTGAAGCCGCTCCCTTCGTCTTTGGCGAGCGGAAACGCTTGCCGCGACTAAAGGTGCACTTGCAAGTTGCCCGTCGCAACTACCGTCCCCTGATCAAAATCTCCAGCTCATATAATTCCTGATTTCATCTTATGTTCCCCGGGGAGGGTATGACCGCAATTCTCCTCTGAAAGAATTTCGGCTATCATCTGATTCTGGCATTGCCCATGCCTCCCCCCTCCATCCGGGAAAGTATATTTCATGCGGGGCCGTCGATATCCAAACCGACTGTTTGAGCGCCTGGCATAAGGAGGGGTTGCGGTCACTGCTCGCAATAGGAGGTTTATATGAGGCTTTCCGCCCCTGTTTATCATTTGAAGCGCAAGGCGAGGCTCTTGTCCCGCCAGCAGAATATCCCCTTGCATGCCGCGCTGGATCGCATCGCGGCCGGCGAAGGTTTTGGAGGCTGGAGTTTGCTTGCAAACAAAACCAACACAGCTGTACCTGTCAGTGAGTTGTATTCGCGTTTACGTCCGGGCGATCTGGTGCTGATCGGCGCTCGGCGCGGTCACGGCAAGACCCTGATGAGCCTGAGGCTCGCCGTCGAAGCTATGAAGGCTGGCAATCGCGGTGTCTTCTTCACGCTGGAAGACACGGAAAAGGTCGTTCTGGACCGCTTTCCTGTCATCGGTGCCGATCATGCGGAATTTGCTGATCTATTCGAATTCGATAATTCGGATGCCATCAGCGCCGACTATATCGTCGGGAGGTTGGCCGGGGCGCCGCGCGGCACGCTGGCAGTGGTCGATTTTCTGCAGCTGCTCGACCAGAAGCGGGAAAAGCCGGAACTGATGATCCAGGTTCAGACACTGAGGGCGTTTGCGCGCGCCAGAGGCGTGATCGTCGTCTTTGTCTCGCAGATCGATCGCTCTTATGATCCGGCGCAGAAACCCTTGCCCGATCTTTCGGACGTCCGCCTGCCGAATCCGCTGGATCTCAAGCTGTTCGACAAGATGGTCTTCCTGAACAACGGTCTGGTCGAGTTCAAGGCCGCCAGCTGACGAGCTGTCATTGCCCGACGAGGGCAGGTCGAGCCGCCCAGAGAAAATCTGGGCGGCTCGATTGATATCAGGCGGAAACCTGCGCGAGCGCGCGGGCGAAATCCTCGACCAGATCCGCGCCGTCTTCGATGCCGGCGGAGAAGCGCACCGTTCCCGGTGAAATGCCGAGTTCGGCCCGCGCTTCGTCGGTGAGGTTCTTGTGCGTCGTGGTGGCCGGATGGGTGATCAGGCTCTTGCTGTCGCCGAGATTGTTGGAGATCTTCACGATATCAAGCGCGTTTTGCAGCTTGAAGGCCGCTTCCTTGCCGCCCTTCAGCTCAAAGGCGACGAGGGTCGAGCCGCCGCTCATCTGCTTGGCGATGATATCGGCCTGCGGGTGGTCCTTGCGGCCGGGATAGATCACGCGGGCGACCTTGCTAGTCTGCTCGGCGAGGAAGTCGGCAACCTTTGAGGCATTCGCCGTCTGCTGCGCAACACGCAGCGGCAACGTCTCGATGCCTTTCAGCAGCGTCCAGGCGGTGAAAGGGGACATGGCCGGGCCGGTATGGCGGAAATAGTCCTGCAGGTTCTCGTCGATCCACTGCTTGTCGGAGAGGATGACACCGCCGAGTGAGCGGCCCTGGCCGTCGATGTGCTTGGTGGCGGAGTAGACGACGATATGGGCGCCAAGTTCCAGCGGCTTCTGGAAGAGCGGCGTCGCGAACACGTTGTCGACCACGACCTTGGCGCCGATCTGATTGGCAAGCTTGGCCACCGCAGCGATGTCAACGACTTCCAGCGTCGGATTGGTCGGGCTCTCAAGGAAGAAGACCTTGGTGTTCGGTCGAACAGCCTTTTCCCAGTTCTCGACGAAACGGCCATCGACCAGCGTGCATTCGATGCCGTATTTCGGCGCAAGCGTCTCGACGACCCAGCGGCAGGAGCCGAAGAGGGCGCGGGCTGCGACGATATGATCGCCGGCCTTCAGCTGGCAGAGAATGGCGGCGGTGACGGCAGCCATGCCCGAAGCGGTGGCGCGGGCATCTTCAGCGCCTTCCAGGGCGCACATGCGCTTCTCGAACATGTCGTTGGTGGGACTGCCGTAGCGGGCGTAGATGAAGCCATCAGTCTCGCCCTTGAAGCGGGCTTCCGCTGCTTCCGACGTGTCGTAGACGAAGCCCTGGGTCAGGTAGATTGCTTCGGAGGTCTCGCCGAATTGCGAGCGGAGCGTTCCGCCGTGGACGAGTTGGGTTGCGGGGCGCCAAGTCTTGCTCATGCCATCACCACTTTCAAAACAAAAAAACCGGCCGCAATTGCAGACCGGTTTTCAACCCGGTCTTTTTAGCCACTTGTTTAACGTGGCTGCAAGCCGACCGGCCAAATCACCACGGGATAAGTTGCAATACTGCCGTTGACCGCTTGCGTCAATTCCCTGAGTTTGGTTTTGTCTGCGACAAATTACTGCCCGCGCGTCCGTCTGGATGGGCAGCAGCATTTTGAACGGCGCCCAACCCGGCAGATCTATTCTCGACTTGCTGGCGGATGCACTGGGCCGGTTGAGGCACTGGGAAAGAGGCATGATGGCTCGCAATACTGGAATTCTGGCCGATCGCGCCATCGCGGCGCTCTTTGAAACGGGGCGGCTGACGAGCGAGAGGGAGCTGGATGTCGATCAGATCCAGCCGGCAAGCCTTGACCTTCGGCTTAGCGCCCATGCCTTCCGCGTTCGCGCCAGTTTTATGCCCGGCCCGTCGCATCTCGTCGCCGACAAGCTCGACCGGCTGAAGCTGCACGTTATCGACCTTTCCGAAGGTGCCGTGCTGGAAACCGGCTGCGTCTATATTGTGCCGCTG
Source organism: Rhizobium sp. P40RR-XXII (assembly GCF_012641405.1). Lineage (GTDB taxonomy): Bacteria > Pseudomonadota > Alphaproteobacteria > Rhizobiales > Rhizobiaceae > Rhizobium. The sequence goes on along the minus strand of NZ_JABAII010000008.1, from coordinate 1,587 downwards.
ATGGAGCGCCTCGATCTGCCGGCCGACATGTCGGCATCGGCCAATCCGAAGAGTTCGACCGGCCGCCTCGATATCTTCACCCGCGTCATCACTGACCGGGCGCAGGAGTTCGACAAGATCCCGGCCGGCTATTCCGGCCCGCTCTATCTCGAAATCAGCCCGCGCACCTTCCCGATCGTCGTTCGCCGCGGCTCGCGCCTGTCGCAGATCCGCTTCCGTGTAGGCCAGGCCCTGCTCACCGAGCCGGAATTGCTGGCGCTGCATGAAACCGAGACGCTGGTCGCCAGCAAGAAGCCTAATATCACCGGCGGCGGCATTGCGCTGTCGATCGATCTTGCCGGCGACAAGGAAGGCCTGATCGGTTATCGCGGCAAGCACCACACGGCCGTCGTCGATGTCGACAAGAAGGCCCAGCACGATATCTTCGATTTCTGGGAGCCGCTCTATAGCCGTGGCCGCACGGAACTGATCCTCGATCCCGACGAATTCTACATCCTCGTTTCGCGTGAGGCGGTGCATGTGCCGCCGCATTTTGCCGCCGAGATGACGCCATTCGATCCGCTGGTCGGCGAATTCCGCGTCCACTATGCCGGCTTCTTCGATCCGGGCTTCGGCCATGCGCCGGCCGGCGGCCGCGGCAGTCGCGCCGTGCTGGAGGTGCGCAGCCACGAAGTGCCCTTCATTCTGGAAGACGGCCAGATCGTCGGGCGCCTGATCTACGAACACATGCTGGAACAGCCAAGCAGCCTCTACGGCTCCGGCCTCGGTTCGAACTATCAGGCACAGGGCCTGAAGCTCTCGAAGCACTTCCGGCTCTGATCAGTCGCCGATCGGCCTTGACAGAGGCCGGCAACTGTTGGACATCTCAGGGTGTCAGGCGGGTGTAGCTCAATGGTAGAGCAGCAGCTTCCCAAGCTGAATACGAGGGTTCGATTCCCTTCACCCGCTCCAATTTTTCATGTTATTCATATGCTTAGCCGATGGACCATGCTGTTTTGTGGCGCTGTGCCGCAAGCCAGGGCGGCCGGGTGATGAAAGCTGTTGTTCAATTCGCCCGCGGCGATTAGAGCAATTCCAGGAAAAGTGCGTAGCGGTTTTCCGTCCGGAATTGCGAGAAAACAAAGAGATAGAGCGGTTCAGCTTATCACTGCCCACGGTACACGACATTAATGGTGAGAACGGAATGATGTGGTTGAATTGAAGATTCTTCGCCAAAAGGATCTTCGCTTATGACACCGCTTCATGCCGCTCTCATCGAGACGTTAGGCCGCCATTTTCTTCTGGGCAAGAGCCGTCTGTTGACGCTTGCCGTGCTGATTGCCGGCCTTGTCCAGTCGCGCACCGTCAACCTTTCGCATCTGGCCGTGCATATGTCGGGACCGGCGTGCTATGCCTCGAAGTATCGCCGCCTGCAGCGCTTCTTCCAGTTCGTCCGCCTCGACCAGGCCGTGGCGGCCCGTCTGGTGGTTTCCATGCTCAATTTGGATCGCCCCAAGATGCTGGCGCTTGACCGCACCAACTGGAAGTTCGGGTCGCGCAATATCAACATTCTGCTGCTGGCGATCGTGACCCGCCGCTTTCGGGTGC
>NZ_JABAII010000007.1 GCF_012641405.1 Rhizobium sp. P40RR-XXII | reverse complement strand
CGACAAGCTCGCAAGCCTGCTCGTCATCCTCATCCTGGCCATCACCTGGGCCTACCGATGCGCTACTCACACCATGGGCATGAAGGCGATCACGCGAAAAAGCCACGGACGGCGCCAGAAATCATGGCTCCGCATCGGTCTCGACGCTCTCAGGGAGTGGATCATCCACAATCCGGAAAAAGCCTTCTCTGCATGGACGCAAAATGCCCCCAGAAGACCCCTGAGAAGTCCGAGTAAAGTTTGAGTCGTGTACTGTGTTCCGTGAAGAGCTGAACCGTTCTAGCCTGCCTTCGCCACCATTGTCTGGAAGAAGCGCTCAAGGTGATTGATCACATAACCATTGAAGTCAGCGATCTGCAGAAGAGCAAGTCGTTCTATGAGAAGGCCCTGGAGCCGCTAGGGTATCGCCTTTCCTTCGGAAAGGAGGGCGTATTCTGGGCATTCGATGTGGGCGACGAGAGCTTGTTCGAGATCCAGCACACCGGCAGCAAACCGCCTTTGACGCGTTTGCATGTTGCTTTTCGCGTTCAAACCAGGGCGGAGGTCGACGCCTTTTATTCCGCCGCTCTTGAGGCGGGTGCCAAGGACAACGGCGCTCCCGGTCCGCGTCCCGAATATACGGCGAATTACTACGCCTGCTCGTTCTCGATCCTGATGGCTACAATATCGAAGCCATGATCAACAAGCCGGGGTCTTGAGGCCGGATCAAGGTCAAAAACGGCCCCTCGTCTTCAGCGTCTCCGCCAGCGTTTCGCCGAAGATCGAAATCGGCCGCGCCAGCCGTCCCGCCGGCGGGCGATGCACCAGCCAGTTGACGACTTTCGGGCTGAAATCGGGCGGCTCGATGATCTCGACCGCATTGCGCCAGCGGCTGTCGGCCAGTGCGGCAGGTGTCAGCACGCCGATGCCGAGGCCGCGCGCCACCAGTGACATGCGCAGATCGGCGCTCATCGCCTCGACGGCGACCTCGAAGGGCAGGCGCTCGGCTTCGAAGCGGTGATGAATGAAGGCGCGGAAGCCGCAGCCGCTCTGGTTCATGATCCAGGGGAAGCGGGAGAGTTCTTCAAGCTGCGGTGCCTTGGGGACGCCAAGCGACGGCGCGGCGACGAGGATGACGCTGTGGACCCCGAGCACATCGCCGACGACATTATCAGGCGGCTCGACGCCCTCCGCTAGGCAGACGGTGGCCGCATCCAGTTGGCTATGCGCGACTTGCTCGATGAGTTGTGGCGACCAGCCCGAGACGATGCGCAGCGTCAATTGTGGAAACTGGCCGCGCAGCTGGTCGAGCGGAGCCGAGAGCGCCGCCTCCGAGAGATAGGGCATGATGCCGAGGCGGAATTCGCCACCGATCGCACCGCCGGGCGAAACGCCAGCCTTGAGGTCGTCGAGCGAGCGCAGGACGCGGCGTCCATGCTCATAGGCCTCGCGCCCCGCCGCCGTCGGCTTGAGGGGCTTCGATTGCCGGTCGAGCAGGGCAATGCCAAGGCTGTCTTCCAGATTCTGGATACGCCGGGTGATGCCGGGCTGCGTCAGATTGATGCGCGCTGAGGCGGCAACGATCGAGCCCGTTTCGACCACCGCGACGAAAGCTTCCAGATCGTGAATGTTCATGATGAACGAACTCGCATAATCATTATCATTTTATTTCAATTGCCGCATTATGCAGCAAGGCGATAAACATGACAATCAATATTATCAGAAATCATTGGAGAGGTCATGTCCCAGGTGCCCGAATGCATTGCGAGTGAAGACGAAGACGATGCGCTAGAGGCCGTTGCCGCTCCCTCGACATTGCTGTTTGCCGTCGCCACCGGTGTCATTGTCATCAATCTTTTCGCGCCGCAGACGCTGGTCGGCATCATCGGCCCGTCGCTGGGCTTTTCGGAAAGCGGCGCCGGTCTGGTGGCCATGGCGTCGCTGCTCGGTTATGCCACCGGCCTCTTTTTCCTCGTGCCGTTGGCGGATCTGATGGAAAACCGGCAGCTGGTGTTGCGCATGCTTCTGTCGGCCTTGGTCATGGCCGTTGCCGCCACCCTCGCGCCGACGGGTTGGAGCCTTCTGATCTTCCTCTTTCTGCTGGGCGCGGCCTGTTCGGCAATCCAGATCCTCGTGCCGATCGCAGCAGCCATGGCGCCGCCAGAACATCGCGGCCGGGTGATCGGCAATGTCATGAGCGGCCTGATGGTCGGCATATTGGTGTCCCGACCACTGGCGAGCCTGATTGCCGATTTCTGGGGCTGGAGGAACTTCTATGCCATGAGTGCCGCAACGCTCGCGCTTTTGGCGGCTATGCTGGCCTTACGCCTGCCCGAACGGCGGCCTTTGGTCAGTACCAGCTATAGAGCCCTAATCGGCTCGCTCTTCCAGCTGCTGCGGGAAGAGCCGGTGCTGCGGCTGCGCGCCTTCACCGCCGCCATGATGATGGCGAGCTTCAGCCTCTTCTGGACTTCCGTTGCCCTGCGTCTGGCGCAGCCGCCATTTTCCCTTGGCCAGTCCGGCATCGCTCTGTTCGCGCTGGTCGGGGCGGGCGGCGCCGCCGCCACCTCCGCTTTTGGCCGGATGGGCGACCGCGGCTGGACGCGGACGGCGACGCTTGCCGCGCATCTGATCGTGCTCGCCGCCATGGCGCTGGCCACCTGGGCCGGCGAGATAAGCACCGGTGACTCAGTTGTATTGCTAATCTTTCTGGGTCTGAGCGCCGTGATGCTCGATGTCGGTGTGACCGGCGACCAGACGCTCGGACGTCGCGCCGTCAATCTTTTGAAGCCGGAAGCAAGAGGGCGCATTAATGGCCTCTTCGTTGGCATCTTCTTCCTCGGCGGCGCCCTGGGCTCGGCGCTTGCCGGTACGGCGTGGGATTTCGGCGGTTGGATTGCCGTCTGTGCGGCGGCGGCTGGCTTCGGGCTGATTGCCTTGATCGCCGGCCTTGCGGCGCGTGCATGAACTATGCGGAGAGGGGACAAGCATTTGCAGCCTCGCCTCCGCATCGCCATCGTCATGCCCTAACCCTTCAGGTGGGCGTCAGACGGGTATGACAGAAGGCGCCCTTGTCAGGAGCGTCTGAATGCGCGGCATTGCATGGTTTTACAGGTTGAGAGCAATCTTTCGGAGCGGTGTGCTCAAGATCGCTCGTAGTACGAAAGTTCCGTTCGGCACCAGGATCATCTGGAAGCGCGGCGATGTTCGTATTGGCGAGCGGGGGAGTTTCCGCAAGGGTGTTGTCATCGACGCGCAAGAAGGCAGCATCGAAATCGGCAATCACCTTTCCTTCAACGATTACAGCATTTTGCTGGGCCGCGGCGGCATCTCCATCGGCAACGACGTGCGCATCGCAGCACATGCGATGGTCGTCTCTTTCGATCATAATTTCGATGATGTTTCGCAGCCTATCCGCCTTCAGGGCGTGACGAAGAAACCGATCGTCATCGAAGATGACGTCTGGATCGGGGCGGGAGCCAAGATCCTCGGCGGCGCCCATGTCGCCAAGGGATGCGTCATCGGCGCCAATGCCGTCATCAAGGGAAAAACCGAGCCCTACGGCATTTATGTCGGAGCTCCGGCAAGACTTGTGAAGCGGCGCGGAGAAACCGGCGATCGCGGATCGGGAAGGGTCGAACAATTCGCCCGCGCAAAAAAGTAGTCGCGGGCGCTGCCGCCATCCCTGCCAAGCGCGATATTCCCCCTGCGGCATGACTCTGCTAAATCATATCGGTGAATCAGAAATGTGCATCCACGACAGGAGGCCGATCAAGACCATGCGTGTTTGCCTTTCGTGGCCGATCTCCATGGCCCGTCTTATGATGCATGCGGCATTGATCGCCGCCTCCTGCGCCTGGCCGGTTGCCGCCCAGGAGGCGAAACCACCGAACCTGCCGATCCTCTTCGATGCGCGCGAACGCCTGCCGAAACCCGATCTGTCGACGCTGGTCAGGCTGCGTTTCCTGACCTCGATCGATTTTCCGCCCTTCAACTTTCTCGATCAGAACGGCAAGCTCACGGGCTTCCATGTCGAGCTTGCCCGCAAGATCTGCGACGAACTCGATATATCGGACAAGTGCCAGATCCAGGCCTTGCCCTTCGATGAATTGCAGGGCGCACTTGCGGCCTCGCAGGGCGATGCGGTGATCGCGGGCGTCGCGGTCAAGCCCGAGCTGCGCAAGAGCTTCGCCTTCTCGCGCCCCTTCCTGATGCTGCCGGCCCGCTTCATGCGCAATCTCAAGGCATCGATCAGCGGCACCACGGCTGCGTCGCTTTCGGGCCATTCGGTCGGTGTCGTCAGGGCTACGATGCATGAAGCCATGCTGGCCGCCTTCTTCCCCGCAATCAAGCCGGTGCCGTTCGACGACAAGGATACACTGCTCGCGGCCGTCAAGGATGGCAAGATCGATGCCGCCTTTGCCGACGGTCTGCAGCTTTCCTTCTGGGTCTCGTCGCCGGAGGCGGAAAAATGCTGCGCCTTGTTTGATGGCCCCTACCTGTCGCAGCAGTTCCTCGGCGAAGGCATGACCATCATGCTGCGCCAGCAGGATGCCGATCTGACGGCCGCGATCAACCACGCCCTCGCCACGCTTTCGCGCGACGGCAGGCTGCAGGAAATCTATCTGCGCTATTTCCCTTACGGGCTCTACTGATCAGAGCAATTCCAGGAAAGTAACCAGCTGTTTTCTGTCCGGAATGCGTAAAGCAGGAAAATGCTTCAGGCCTTGCGATAGCGGGCAATGGCGCTGCGTTCTATGGCGGCGCAGGTGAGCTTGTCCAGGCCAAAACGGTCGCGAAGCAGGCTGAGCAGGCGCAATTCCTCGGCCTTGACCGACAGGTCGGCCGAAGCGACTTCGACGGCAAGCGCATAGGCGGTGTCGTAAAGGCGCGCCGGCAGTGTATCGCGCACGGTTTCGAGCACGATATCCAGGCCCTCATTGTTGGAAAGCAGCTTGGCGCAATCGCGGGAGACGGAAATCAGCTTCTCGTCGTCGAACCCCTTGAAAACAGGCAGGGCGTGAATGAGCTCTCCAATGCGGCTGAGTTCCCGGTCGTTCATCGTGCGGTCGACGGCCGAGGCCAGTACCATGACGTAGATCAGGGCCTCGTGAGCGGAAAGCGGCTTGTTCATGACAGGCGAAGTCCTTTGAATTTGGCAGACTGAAAAGTCGCGCGTCTCATGGCAAAAGTTACTGCATAATTCCTTAAATCGAAATCGATTTAAGGAATTATGCAGCAGGTTTAAAGTGCTACGGCGACCTTTGCTCGTCACATATGACGCGCGGCGCTGTAGTGGCGGAAGCAAGCGTCAGATCGGATTGAGCGGATTTTCCTTGGCCGGCGGCGGCGCAAGCGTCGATTTCCCGTTCTTGCGTGGATCGTCTCCGTACATGCCGCGCTTCTTCTGCTTGGCCTCGTCGACAAGGGACGCAAGCGGCGAGCCGGGTTCCGGATCAGCCCAGCCGAAGCGGACGAGCCAGGCGCTGAGATCGACGCGGACATAGCGGCACTCGCCCTTGACCATGCCCTTCCAGGCGGGGTCCGGCACATCGCAATCGATGGAGCGGCCGCGCAGATACATGCGGAAGGCCGTGCGCGCGGCCTGGCCGCAGGGCCAGCTGTCGCCGCTCGGGCCGGTGCACATCCGGTCGACGTCGGTCGGAATGATCCCGCTCAGCTGCACGCTCCTGCCGGCAAGGGTCAATATGCCCGCCTGGTCGGCGAAGGGGCGGACAAGCTCGATCGTCGTCTGCCCCTGCGGCTTGGATGCCGGATCGAGTGAAGTCTGTTGCGACTCGGGCTTGGGTTGGGCCTGCTGCGGCAACTGTGGGGGAAGGGTCCGATGTTCGGCTGCCGACATTTCCCTATCGATCTGGTCGGCCGGTATCCGGTTGTCCGAGACGGGGTCGGCTTCCGCCTGCTCGGCAGTGGCCGCTTTGTTCGAGGCGGCCTCCGTTGGTTGAGGCGTCTGGGCGGCCGCCACCGCAATAACGGATAATTCCGGATTGCTGTCGGTGGCCGTTGCTGGCTGGGTCGTCTTTTCGTTCGTGGCTTCTTGCGTGGAATTGGCCACCTGCGCTGCCGACTGATTCTTTGGTTGCGATTTGTTCGATGCCGTATCGCCCCGCTTGGCCGTTTCGGCGGGCTTCACTGCCTCGGCAACCTCTGCGGGCATTGCGTCGGTCCCGGCAGTCTCCGTTGGCGCGGTCGTGATGGACTTGTTCTCAGCCGTCGTCGCGCTGCCGCCTCGACCAGGCAGGGCGAAGCCATGCTCACCGATTTGAACCGCGACGAGGGTCAACCAAGAACCGGCGATCGCGCTTACCACGCCTGCAAGCCAAATATTACGACGCATAACGAGAAAACTTTCCTATTGGCTGGCCCATATGATCCGGGCAATCCATTCCACATCCGCAAGATCGAAGCTGCGGTTGGGGTGTTCGGAGTTGAGCGACAGGAGTTCTATCGACTTCGCGCTCTGCCGCAGCAGGACCTTGGCCATAACCTCACCCTCGCGGGTCTTCACAACGACACGGTCATTTTTCCTGATCTGAGCGCCTGGCTCGACGATCAGAATATCCCCGTCGCGATAGAGCGGCAACATGCTTTCGCCCTGGACCTCGAGCGCATAGACACCAGCCCTCTGCCCGGCCGCAACGGGAAATTCCACCATGTCCCAGCCCTGACCGGCCGGAAAGCCGCCGTCGTCGAAGAAGCCGCCGGCGCCCGCCTGGGCAAAGCCGATCAGCGGTATGGCATTTCCAGCCGGCGAAATCCCGTGCATTGTCTTGGTGCCCGACGGTTCGCCTGGTCGGATGAAGCTCAGGAACTGATCTAAGCTGGCTCCGGTCGCATCCAGCACCTTGGCGATCGATTCCGTCGACGGCCAGCGCAGGCGCCCGTCCTGGCTCAATCGCTTCGACTTGTTGAAGGAAGTGGCGTCAAGTCCGGCGCGGCGTGCGAGGCCTGAAGGGGTCAAGGCATGCCGCTCGGCAAGCCGGTCGATCGCACCCCATATCTGCTCGTGTGACAGCATTGCCGCTCAGGATCCGTGCGCCGGCTCGCCCGGCGCTCAACTCTTCAAAAGGTTAACCGAGGCATGTTGGCGAGTAAAGGCCGGCATAGGAATAGGATCCTTTATCCCGTGCTTTCACCATGCGGCCTTTTGCCGGCTTCAGGTCTTCTGCGGCTGCGGCTTGGTGTCCGGCTGCTCGTTTTGGAATTCCTTCGCCATGCCCATGAAGCCGCGCATGAATTTCTGCATGATGCCGAGCGTGCGGTCGACCTCGGCGTCACTGGGCAGGCTCGATCCCTTGTCCGAAGCGACCGTCTTTTCCAGCTTCGTCACGCGATCGGCGAGGCGGTCGAGTTCGTCGTCATAGGCGGCGCGCTCGTCGGCGGCCATGCGGCAGACGAGATTGCCGCCCTGGTCCTGGCAAATGGACATGGCGCCCGTCTGCTTGTCGAGGCGGATGAAATGATCGCCGCTGCGCTCAAGCTGAAAGCGCGCCGCGTCAGGTTCGGCTGAAAGAGCCGGCGTGGACAGAAGAAAAGCAGCGGGCATCAGCATGGCCGCTAGACCGATTTTCAGTTCCTTCGTCATGTCATCCTCCGGATTTTCTGCGTTAAATCCTAAATCCATTACGGAAACCGTGGACATGGGCTGCCGTTTTCGTGCAAAGCCCTATCAGGACAGCTTTACATGGGGATGATGACTGCCATGCCAGTGGTTTACAAGATCGTGCCGGACACGCTCTGGCAGCAAGCCAGACAAACCGGCGTTTTTCATGGCGCGGCGATCGATCTGACCGACGGCTTCATTCATTTCTCTACCGCGAAGCAGGCAAAGAAAACCGCGGAGCTTTATTTCACGGGGCAGACCGGCCTATTGCTGGTGGCGATCGACGGCGACGCGCTCGGCGACAAGCTGGTGTTCGAACCCTCGCGCGGCGGCGATCTCTTCCCGCATCTCTATGCGCCGCTGCCGCTTTCGGCCGTGCTCTGGGAAAAGCCGCTGCCAATTGGCGACGATGGCGCGCACGTCTTTCCGGAGATGGCGGAATGATCGGCGCCTTTCGTGATCTCGGCCGGCGCGGCCTGTTCCTGTTCGATCCGGAAACGGCGCACGGCATGTCGATAGCGGCGCTGAAATCCGGCCTCGTACCGGCCTGCCGCGTCAGCACCGATCCCCGCCTGCGCCTGACCGTGGCCGGCCTCGATTTTGCCAATCCCATCGGCATGGCGGCCGGCTATGACAAGAATGCAGAGGTGCCGGAGGCATTGCTGAAGCTCGGTTTCGGTTTCACCGAGATCGGTACGGTGACGCCGAAGCCGCAGTCAGGCAATTCGCGCCCGCGCATCTTCCGCCTGGTCGAGGACGAGGGCGTCATCAACCGCCTCGGCTTCAACAATGAGGGTCATGAAGCAGCGTTTCAGCGCCTAAAGACGATTCGCGGCAACGGCATCATCGGCGTCAATATCGGCGCCAACAAGGATAGCGCCGACCGTATCGCCGATTACGTCGCCGGCATCCGCCGCTTCTATTCCGTGGCGCGTTATTTTACGGCCAATATTTCCTCGCCGAATACGCCGGGCCTGCGCGATCTGCAGGCGCGCGAAAGCCTGTCGGCCCTCTTGTCGGCCGTACTTGCGGCCCGCGACGAGGAAGCGGTAAAGGCCGGTAAACGTATCCCCGTCTTCCTTAAGATCGCGCCGGATCTGACCGAGGAGGGCATGGACGATATCGCCGCCGAAGCCTTGTCTCACGGGCTCGACGGTCTGATTGTCTCCAACACCACGCTTTCGCGCGACGGGTTGAAGGACCAGCGACAGGCCAAGGAGGCCGGCGGTCTTTCCGGGAAGCCGGTCTTTGAAAAATCGACCGCGGTGCTGGCCAAGATGCGCCGCCGCGTGGGCGCGGCGCTGCCGATCATCGGCGTTGGCGGCGTGTCGTCGGCGGAGACCGCGCTGGAAAAGATCAAGGCCGGCGCCGATCTCGTGCAGCTCTATTCCTGCATGGTCTACGAGGGGCCGGGATTGCCGGGCCGGATCGTTACGGATCTCTCGAAGCTGCTCGATCGCGAGCGTGCCGGTTCGATCCGCGACCTGCGCGATACCAGATTGGATTACTGGGCGAACCGGAACGTCTGATCGGCCCGCTTCTTCAAGCCCATGGCCAGGAAGATGCCGCGAAACAGCAGGAAGGCGTTCATGGCCATCCAGAGGCCATGATTGCCGAGCGTCGGCACGAAGACGGCCAGCGCCATCAGATAGCCGCCGAAGGAGAGCAGCATCTTGTTGCGCATCTCGCGCGACCATGTGGCGCCGATGAAGACCCCATCCATCAGGAAGGCGAGCGCGCCGGTCAAGCCTGTGATCGCCGCCCAGGGAAGGTAGGTTCCGGCCGCAACGCGGACCTCTTCAGAGGTGGTCAGCAGGCGGATCAGGGTAGGGCCGACGGTGAAGAAGAAGATGGCGGCGGCAAGCGCCAGCCCGAAGGACCAAAGCCCGGTCAGCTTCAGCCCGCGCTCGAAGGCCGGCCGATAATTGGCGCCGATCGCGCGGCCGGTGATCTGCTCTGCGGCATTCGCCAGCCCATCGAGATAATAGCCCGACAGCAGAAAGAAGTTCATCAGCACCGCATTGGCGGCCAGCATCACGGCGCCGAAGCTGTTGCCGATGCGCGTCATCAGCGTGAAGGCGCCGATAAGCACGAAGGTCCGGATCAGGATATCGCGGTTGAGCGCGAACAGTTGCGTGAGCTTGGCGCGTGAGAACAATTCCGCCCGCGGTGGGCGATCCTCGCCGGCAAAGCCGCGCAATACGATTCCAAGCCCCAGCAGCATGCCGCTCGCTTCGCCGATCAGCGTGCCCCAGGCAACGCCGGCCACACCCCAGCCGAGCCAGAGGCCAAGCAGCACGGCGAGCACGATATTGACGCCATTAATGACCGTCTGCAGCAGTAGCCCGATGCGGCCCTGGCCGCGGCCAAGCACGAAGCCGAGCAGCGCGTAATTGGCAAGGGCTGCCGGCCCCGAAAGCATGCGGATGGAGAAATAGGTCCGCGTTGCCTCGGCGATGCCGCCTTGCGGCCCCATCAGCGTGATGCCGAGCCAGAGCAGGAGGGGCGACAGAAGGACGATCAGGAGGCCGCAGCCGAGCGCCGAGATCAGGGCGCGCCAGAAGACGGCCTGCTGTTCGTGCTTATCGTGGCGGCCATAGGCCTGGGCGGTCAGTCCCGTCGTCGAGGCGCGCAGAAAATTGAAGCTTGCGAAAATGAGATCGAAGAGCACCGCACCGATCGCAAGCCCCGCCAAGGCGTCTGCCTGACCCATGTGGCCGACGACGGCCGTGTCGACCAGACCGAGCAGGGGTGTCGTCATGAAGCCGAGCGTCATCGGAAGCGCGATTGACAGCACAAGCCGATGCGTCACGTCGAAGGGCAGGACCCTTACGCTCCTCTGCTGGACATCCATGTTACCTTACGCCTCCTCAGTTCGAGGAAAGCACCATGGACCAATAGGGCCTGTCACCGGAAGAGGGGGTATAGGCAAGAGCGACGCCGAGGCCGTCATATTTGCCGAGCATGTTGTGCAAATGCTTCGGCGAATTGATCCAGGCCGTCACCGCGGCGCTCACGTCGTGCTGGCCTTCGGCGATGTTCTCCGCTGCCGGCAGCTTGACGCCGCTTGCCTTGACGCGCTTGCCGAAATCGTCGCCGATACCGATCAGGTGTTCCATCTTGCCGGCATTGGCCATGCGCCGCGCCTGATAGACGGCGGCGGTGCTGGCGGCGCTATCGATCCTCAATGGCGGCAGGCCGTTCTTGGCGCGAAGCGCATTGACAAGTGGCAGGGCCGAAGCGGTTTGGTCGCTGGCCGGGATATTGGAAACCCGGGCAGGCGGCGTGGCGCAGCTGGCGACGGATGCGGTGAGCGCAAGGGCGGCGAGGCGCAGCGCATCGCGGCGCGTGTAGGTCAGTGTCTGGGAGGTCATGTCAGCGGCGATAATTGAACAGACGAAGGATGATAAAGATGGGAATGACGATGGATGCGCCGAGCAGCACATAATCGCCGAACTCGCCGAGCGCAGCGAAACCGCTGTGCCAGAGGTCGAGGAAGAAGCGGCGGACGCCATAGAGGAAATCGAGCGGCCGCCAGCCGAAGAACTTCATCACGAAGCCGACGACGAGCGACACGATGATGAGCTTCACCAGCGTGCGGCCGGGCGAGTCGCCAAGGAATCTGTTCACCTGATCGGACATGCAGACGTCTCCATGATGGCAGTCGGTGGTGCTTGAGATAGGGTCGGGGCCTGCGACTCGCAAGCACTTTTGCCAGGCGCGCATCTCAAACAAGCGTCTGCCTGAAATAGGACTTGAGTTTTTTTGTGGCCGCGTTCAAAGGCGAGCGTCAAACAGGATGAAACACATGCTGCCGAGCCAGCTTTCCTCCGGCGATGTCATTGCCGACCGCCGTGCCGATTATGCGAAGATGCTTGCCGAAAGCGGCGAGCCGGCGAGTGCTTCCGAGCTGATGGAGCAGGCGCTGGAGCTGGCGCCGCGCTGGGCAGCGGGCTGGTTCACGCTTGCAACCTATCGCGAGAAGGCCGGCGATGCGCCGGGCGCGATCGCCGCGCTGAACGAAGTGCTGGCGCTGGATGCGGGTGACGTCTTCGGCGCCCGCCTGAAGCTTGCGGTTCTCGGCGGCGCCGATGTACCCGACCAGCCGCCGAGCCTCTATGTCGAGCGGTTGTTCGATGATTATGCCGACCGTTTCGAAACCTCGCTTGTCGGGAAGCTCGGCTATAGCGTGCCCGGCAAGCTTGCGGCGTTGATTGCCGAGACCGCCGGTCTTCCGAAACATTTCCGCCTCGCCGTCGATCTCGGCTGTGGTACCGGCCTTCTCGGTCCGGAAATTCGCGCCCATGTCGATTTGCTTGAGGGTTACGATTTGTCGAAGGGCATGCTGGCCAAGGCGGCTGAAAAGGGCGTCTACGACCATCTCGGCCAGGCCGACCTGTCGCAGGAGCCGGAGCTGTCAGGCGTTTTCGATGCCGGGCTGGCGCCCGGCCGCGCCGATCTGATCACCGCCGCCGACGTGCTGATGTATCTGGGCAATCTGCATGGCGTGATGGCGATTGTGCGCAAGCTTTCCGCCGATGACGCCGTCTTCGCTTTCTCGGTCGAGGATGCGCAGCAGCCGGACGGCTATGTGCTGCGCGACTCGCTGAGGTTTGCGCATTCGGAAGCCTATATAAGGGAAATGCTGGCCGATCACGGCTTCGTCGTGCGGGATCTTACCCGCAGCGTCATTCGCATGGATGGCGGCAAACCGGTCCATGGCATTCTGTTCATTACCAGTAAATCGGCTTGATTATTCGAATCTTGCGAATTTCAAATAGGTCAGCATTACTTACGTATTTTCGCTTGCTTATCGCCTGAGTTTTCAGCAAAAAGCCTTGAAACACAGGGGAAAGCACATGGCGAACGCGAAGAGCGCTTTTGGCGTCTGGAATACATCCGCGACCCGGCATTCGTGGGTCGAGGACATTCAGGGTATCATTTGCGGCAGCCTGATTTCGTCGCTCGGGCTGTTCTGCCTTTCCAGCGCCGGTCTTTTGACCGGCAGCACCGCCGGCATCGCTTTTCTGCTGCATTACGCGATCGGCGTGAATTTCGGCCTGGCCTTCTTCGTCGTCAACTTGCCCTTCTTCTATCTGTCGCTGAAACAGCTTGGCCCGGCCTTCACCATCAAGACCTTCGTCGCGATCGCCCTGACCTCGCTGCTGACCAACCTGCAGCCGCTCCTCTTCGATGTCGCGCATATCAATGCGCTGTGGTCGGCGGTCCTCGGCGGCATTCTGCTCGGCTTCGGGCTGCTTGCGCTCTATCGCCATCGCGCCAGCCTCGGCGGCGTCGGTATTCTCGGGATTTATCTGCAGGAGCGGTTCGGCATCAGGGCAGGGCTGGTGCAGCTTGCGATCGATCTATGCGTGCTCGCGGTCGCTTTGGCGGTGACCACGCCCTTTGTGGTCATCTGCTCGGTGATCGGGGCAATCGCGCTCAACCTCTTCGTCGCGATCAATCATCGTTCGGATCGCTACATCGCCCTGTGACTGGGCTTGTAATGGACGGGTGCCTTACTGCTTGCGGCCGGGATCGGTCTCGGTGATCGCCTCTTCGTGATACCAGCTGTCGAATGCAGCCGTCGCAATGGTCGGGCCGATATCCGGGGTAAGGTTCACCTTCGGGCGCTGGCTCGCCGCCGTGGCGCGGGCCTTGACGGGAAATTGATAGATCTTTGCCGTTTCGCTTTGAGCACTGATTGCCATTCGATGTCTCTCCCTTTTGGTGTCTAAGCGGGCGCGCTTAAAGAGACAGCTCATATATAACAAAGTCGAATGCGGATTTCAGCATTTTGCTCAAAAAAAATGCTGAACGTTGAAATTATAGGCAATTTCATCGCCATTACATTGCGTTACTCTAGTATGCGCTGCCGATTTTCCGGGCCAGGCCGAATCGGCGGGCCTGCGACAAGTTGGCAGCTTTCGGCAGTTCCCCGGTTTTCGACTCGAAAGGAAATCCGGCGTTTAGCTCGCTGAAACCGGTAGGAGAGCGGCAGACGTGCAAAATCTTTAACGGTCGCGTCGGCATTTCCCGGCGATCTGGCACGGCAAATGCATCTCCCCTAGCAGCCGTTCGTAGCGAGGAATTTTCCGGCGGGCGCGCCGGGCCAAGTTTTTCCTACTTCGCTTGATTAACTGTTATGAGGTGCGTAATGACGAAATTTAAGCTCGAGTATATCTGGCTCGACGGGTACACCCCGGTACCGAACCTGCGCGGTAAAACGCAGATCAAGGAATTCGACGCATTTCCGACGCTCGAGCAGCTTCCGCTTTGGGGCTTCGACGGTTCGTCGACGATGCAGGCGGAAGGCCGCAGTTCCGATTGCGTGCTGAAGCCCGTCGCGATCTATCCGGACCCGGCCCGTACCAACGGCGCGCTCGTCATGTGCGAAGTCATGATGCCGGATGGCGTTACCCCGCATTCGTCCAACAGCCGCGCCACCATCCTCGACGACGAAGACGCTTGGTTCGGCTTCGAGCAGGAATACTTCTTCTACCAGGACGGCCGTCCTCTCGGCTTCCCGGAATCCGGCTACCCGGCTCCGCAGGGTCCGTACTACACCGGCGTCGGCTACAAGAACGTCGGCGATGTCGCCCGCGAGATCGTTGAAGAGCATCTCGACCTTTGCCTCGAAGCAGGCATCAACCACGAAGGCATCAATGCCGAAGTGGCCAAGGGTCAGTGGGAATTCCAGATTTTCGGCAAGGGCTCCAAGAAGGCCGCCGACCAGATCTGGATGGCACGCTACCTGCTGCTGCGTCTGTGCGAAAAATACGGCATCGACATCGAGTTCCATTGCAAGCCGCTCGGCGACACCGACTGGAACGGCTCGGGCATGCACTGCAACTTCTCGACCAAGTTCATGCGCGAAGTCGGCGGCAAGGCCTATTTCGAAGCCCTCATGGCTCAGTTCGACAAGAACCTGGATGCCCACATCTCCGTCTACGGCCCGGACAACCATCTGCGTCTGACCGGCAAGCATGAAACGGCTCCGTGGAACAAGTTCAGCTATGGCGTTGCCGACCGTGGTGCTTCGATCCGCGTTCCCCACTCCTTCGTCAAGAACGATTACAAGGGCTACCTCGAAGATCGTCGTCCGAACTCGCAAGGCGACCCCTACCAGATCGCTTCGCAGGTTCTGAAGACCATCTCGGAAGTTCCGACAGCTGGCTTCGGCTCGGTTGCTGCCTAATAGCTTTCATGCTTGCCTGCCAAGCACGAGAGAGCCAATAAATGACGCGGGGCCTTCGCCCCGCGTTTTTCGTTTTGGAATTTTATCAGGCGCGGCTGTCGCTCAGTCCCTCTTGGACCTCCGCTGCTAACCCCCCACGGTCCGTCATTCTCGGGCTTGACCCGACGGATCCACGCCCAAGCTACCGACCATGTGAGAGGGTTTTTGGTGTGTATCGCATCAAGGATGCGCTCTCGCCGGCGGCGTTTTTGCCGCGCTGACCTCCCTGTGCCTGGATCCTCGGGTCAAGCCCGAGGATCACGGCGTTCAAGGGAGGGCTCTGGGCATAACATGCTCAGAGAAGTAGGCTCAAGCAGCCTTGCTGGCCGCATCCAACGGATGCTGCGAGCGGAAGCCGACGGCAAGGCGGTTCCAGATATTGATCGTGCCGATCGCTACCGTGATCTTGACGATCTCCTCTTCGCTGAAATGCTGCTTCAGCGGCTCGAAATCGGCGTCCGGTATGCCGGTCTGGGCAATCTTGGTGACGGAGTCGACCCAGCGCAGCAAAGCGCGCTCGCGGTCGTCATAGACGGGCGATTCCCACCAGACGCACATCAGGTTGATCCACTGTTCGCTCAAGCCATCGTGCCGGGCTTCCTTCACATGCATGTCGACGCAGTAGGCGCAGCCGTTGATCTGCGAGGCGCGAAGCTTGATCAGGTGGATGAAGCGGCGCTCGAGTCCACAGGACTGGACGAAATTTTCCAGCGCGACGACGGCCTTGTAGGATTCGGGCGAGGCTTTTCCGAAATTGAAACGAGGATGCATGGTCTTCTCCTTGGGTTCAAGTTTTTGAAGGTTCAGCTTTTGTCTTGCGCTCATGAAGCGCGAGAAAGGCGCAGCCTCTCGCGGCTATGCCGCCGTCCGTATCCGTCTCTGTCAGATCGATCAGCACGTCGGCGATGCTCGTTTTGGCCAGTTCAGCCCGATAGACGCGCTCGGCCGCCAGCATGGCGGCATTGATGCCGCAGGGCTTGGTAAAGTAACGTCCCGGCAGCGGATTTGGTCCGCGTTGCCGGATTTCGGCGCAGCGAAAGGCAGGCGCCGGACCTTCCGCTGCCAGCACGATGTCAAGCAGGCTGATCGCCGCCGGCTTGCGCGCCAGCCGGTAGCCGCCCTTCGGGCCCGGCACGGTGTCGAGAATGCCGGCGCCCGAAAGACCCTGCAGATGCTTCAGAAGATAGCTGACCGAAACGCCGTGAAATTCCGCAAGGGCAGCTGCCGAAAGCACGCCGCCATCGGACAATCCCGCCAGCATGCCAACGCAATGAATGGATTGTTCGACACCGTCTCCGAGCTTCATTTTCAGCCTCTCTAATCGTGGATAATTTTTATCCGTGATTATGATGGGAGTCAAGTTGGAAATGCGAACGTCCCGACACGCCGTCATCCTCGGCCTTGGCAAAGGAACGTCTAACTCGTACTCGTGCTTCTCCAATCCCCCGCTTCCTATCCTCCACATTTCAACTACATTCAGCCCGTGGACCAGATCGACGCCGACCGACCCCTTGCCCTGCCTGCCCCCTTCACCCGCTGGTTCGCGGAAAAGGGCTGGCAGCCGCGCGCTCATCAGCTGGAATTGCTAGCCCGCGCCGAAGCGGGTGAAAGCACGCTGCTGATTGCGCCGACCGGAGCGGGCAAGACGCTCGCCGGCTTCCTTCCGTCGCTGACGGATATCACCCGGCGCGGCAAGATCCCGCCGGGCTCGGCTTTCACCGGCATCCACACGCTTTACATTTCGCCTTTGAAGGCGCTCGCCGTCGATATCGAGCGCAACCTGATGAAGCCCGTCTCGGAAATGGGCCTGCCGGTGTCGGTCGAAAACCGCACGGGCGATACGCCAAGCGGCAAGCGGCAGCGCCAGAAGCTCAATCCGCCCGATATCCTGCTGACGACGCCCGAGCAGGTGGCGCTGCTGCTCGCCAATCGCGAAGCCGAGCGCTTCTTCAAGGATCTGAAATACATCGTCTTCGACGAGTTGCATTCGCTCGTCACCTCAAAGCGCGGTCATATGCTGTCGCTGGGCCTTGCTCGCATCCGCAGGCTGGCGCCCCGCGTCCAGACCATCGGCCTTTCGGCGACGGTTGCCGACCCCATGGACCTGCAGAAATGGCTGGCGGCGCAGCAGCCGGGGGAGGAGCGCCATGCCGGCCTCGTCATCGTCGAAGGCGGTGCCAAGCCGGATATCTCGATCTTGTCGACGGAAGAGCGCATCCCCTGGTCCGGCCACTCCGCCAAATATGCGATCCCCGATATCTATCGCGAGCTGAAGGCGCATCGCACGACGCTGCTCTTCGTCAACACGCGCTCGCAGGCCGAAATGCTCTTTCAGGAGCTATGGTCGGCCAATGACGACAATCTGCCGATTGCGCTTCATCATGGCTCGCTCGATGTCGGCCAGCGCCGCAAGGTGGAAGCGGCCATGGCGGAGAACCGGCTGCGTGCCGTCGTCGCCACCTCGACGCTCGATCTCGGCATAGACTGGGGCGATGTCGATCTCGTCATCCATGTCGGTGCGCCGAAGGGTGCAAGCCGCCTTGCCCAGCGCATCGGCCGCGCCAACCACCGCATGGACGAGCCGTCGAAGGCGATTCTGGTGCCGGCCAATCGCTTCGAGGTGATGGAATGCCAGGCAGCGCTCGACGCCAACTATATCGGCGCGCAGGATACGCCGGCGATCGGCGTCGGCGCGCTCGACGTTCTCGCCCAGCATGTGCTCGGCATGGCCTGCGCCGAGCCCTTCGATATGCTCGAACTTTATGATGAGGTGCAGAGCGCCGCCCCCTATGCCGAGCTCTCCTGGGAAACCTTCGAACGCATCGTCGATTTCGTCGCCACCGGCGGCTATGCGCTCCGGACCTATGAGCGCTATGCCCGCATCCGCAAGATGGCGGACGGGCGCTGGCGTGTCTCCAATCCGCAGGTCGCCCAGCAATATCGCCTGAACCTCGGCACGATAGTCGAAGAAGCGATGCTGAACATCCGTATGGTGAAGCGCAATGCGCTTGGTTCGCTCGGAAGAGGCGGTGCGCCGCTCGGCAAAGTCGAGGAATATTTCGTCGAGCAGCTCTCGCCCGGCGATACCTTTCTCTTTTCCGGCAAGGTGCTTCGCTTCGAAGGCATCCGCGAGAGCGAATGCCTGGCCTCGCAGGCCTTCTCGCTGGATCCGAAAATCCCTTCTTATGCCGGCGGCAAGTTTCCGCTGTCGACCTATCTCGCCGATCAGGTGCGGGCGATGATCGCCGACCCCGACCGCCGGCACCGCCTTCCGGATCAGGTGCGCGACTGGCTGGAGATTCAGAAGGACAAGTCGCTGCTGCCAAAGCGCGACGAGTTTCTCATCGAGACCTTTCCGCGCGGCAGCCGCGCCTACATGGTTGCCTATCCTTTCGAGGGGAGGCTGGCGCACCAGACGCTCGGCATGCTCCTGACCCGGAGGCTGGAGCGGGCGGGCGCCAAGCCCATGGGGTTCGTCGCGACCGATTATTCGCTCGGCATATGGGGGCTGGAGGATATGGGGCTGATGATCGCCAACAGGCGGCTCAGTCTTTCCGACCTCTTCGACGAGGATATGCTCGGAGACGATCTCGAGGCCTGGCTCGACGAATCCTTCCTTTTGAAACGCACCTTCCGCAATTGCGCCGTGATAGCCGGCTTGATCGAGCGCCGGCATCCGGGGAAGGAAAAGACGGGCCGCCAGGTGACCGTCTCGGCCGATCTGATCTACGACGTGCTGCGCAGCCACGAGCCAGACCATATTCTGCTGCAGGCGACGAGGCAGGATGCGGCAACCGGACTTTTGGATATTGGCCGTCTTGCGGATATGCTGAAGCGAATCAAGGGCCATATCACCCATCGCGCGCTGGACCATATTTCCCCGCTCGCCGTGCCGGTGATGCTGGAAATCGGCAAGGTGCCGGTGCCGGGCGAGGCTCACGATGTCCTGCTTGCCGAAGCGGCTGACGATCTGATCCGCGAGGCGATGGAATAGAGTATGATGCCGAGCCGATGGGCGGCGCGGCACCGTGCGAGCGGACGAATGAGGATAGACCGACGTGATCAACAGGCTGGCGCTGGCGCGGGACTTGAATGGCCAAGACGCCGGTGGACGTGCGTTCGCCGCGGGCGTCGAAACCGTCGTTCAAGGCGTGGCCGCCGTCTGCGATCCGATGGGTGCACTCCATCTGCCGGATAGCGGCATTCTCGTCGCCTCCGATCTGCATCTGGAAAAGGGCGCGGCCTTCGCCCGTCGCGGCATGCTGCTGCCGCCCTACGATACGCTGGCGACGCTGACCGTGCTTGCCGCCGTCATCTCCCGCTACGATCCGAAGCTCGTCGTCTCGCTCGGTGACAATTTCCACGACCGGGTCGGTTCGCGGCATCTGCCGGAAGAGTTTCGCAGCCTCATCGTCAATATGGCGCGTGGCCGCGAATGGATCTGGATCAACGGCAATCACGATCCGGACGGCACGGTCGATCTGCCTGGGCACTCGGTCGACGAAATGCATTATAGCGGATTGACCTTCCGCCATGAACCGAGGGTGGGGCGGCAGGCCGGCGAGATCGCCGGCCATCTGCACCCCTCCGCCACCGTTCGGAGGCGGGAGAAATCGGTGCGCCGCCCGTGCTTCGCAACGGATGGCGCCCGCCTGCTGATGCCAGCCTTTGGCGTGATGACCGGCGGCCTCGATCTTCGTCATAAGGCCATGGCCGGCCTCTTCGAGCGGGAAAGCCTGATCGCCCACCTGCTCGGCCGCGACCGCATTTATTCCGTAAGGTTCGGCAACCTCTCGGCCTAAGCTACTTCGCGGGTTCGTAACGCAGGATGACGGCCCCCGTCTTGAGGGGCGTGGAGTCGATGAGCTTCATCGGCCGTTGTTCGGCTGCCAGCTTGAAGTGCGGATTGCCCGATCCCAGCACGACGGGAACGAGGCAGATCCGCAGCTCGTCCACCAGCCCCGCCTTGAGGAGCACATCCGTCACCTCGGCGCTGCCGAAGACGAACATGGTCTTGCTAGGCTCTTCCTTTAGCTTCTTCACTTCAGTGACAATGTCACCGACGACGCGGGTATTGTTCCAATCCGCCTTGTCGAGCGTCCGCGAGGCGGCAATCTTGGCGATGCCGTTCATGTAGGCGGCGATATCGGATGTTTCCGTCGCGGTCGGCCAATAGGCGGCCATGCCTTCATAGGTCTTGCGGCCGAAGATCAGCAGATCGCCTTCCTTGCCGAGCTCTTTCGCATAGTGTTCCAGCTCATCGCCCCAGGCGAGCATGTGAAAATCGAGGTCCCAGGGCTTGTTTCCTTCGAAATAGCCGTCGAGCGTCATGAGATTCCAGATAACAAGCTTCCTCATCACTTTTCCTCCGTTTTGATAACCATGTCATAATTAAAACTGGTTGCTAAAAGCAAGTAGTTGCAAGCTAGTCAAACTGATGGCAAAATGCAAGTGGTTTTTGGAGATCATTATGGACGCGCTGCATCGTTCCGGCTGCCCGATCAATCTGACGCTGGAAATCCTCGGCGATCGCTGGAGCCTGATCGTCATCAGGGACATCATGTTCGGCAATCGCCGGCATTTTCGCGAGCTGCTGCAGAAGTCGCAGGAGGGGATCGCCTCCAATATCCTCGCCGACCGCCTGAAGCGGCTGGTGGAGCGCGGCCTGCTGACCCGTGGGGATGATCCGACCCACAAGCAGAAGGCCATCTACAGCCTGACGGAAATGGCGATCGATCTCGTGCCGCTCTTTGCCCATATGGGCGCCTGGGGGCGCAAGCATCTTCCGGTGTCGGAGGAACTGTCGATCCGGGCGGAGCTTCTGGAGAATGGCGGTTCGACGCTCTGGGAGGATTTCATGGACGAGCTGCGCGTCAAGCATCTCGGCAAGGAGCTGCCGCCAGGCACCCCTTCGGTGCTCGGCCGGCTGACCGAGGCCTATCTCGAAGTCGTCAATCGCAGGAAAAGCGGCTGATCAGTTCTTCCGGAACATGAAGCTCGCACCCCATCCGGTGACGAGGGCCAGCAACACGGAGAACACGCCATAGGCGATCGGTTGCTGGTGCGCGGCATCGGTAATGGTCTGTTCTATGCCTGTTTTGATGACGCGCAGCGGTAAGGATTTCTCGCTCAGGAACTTGCCGCTCTTGAAGAGGTAGGCGCGCACCGTGTGCACGCCATTCGGCACATCGGCGGGAATTCTGAGCGTCGCCTTGAACAGCGAGGAGCTGACGAAGCGCACGCCTGCCGGGTCGCTTTCATAAAGGCCGCCTGTCTTCTGCAGCCGCCGGAAGGCGTTGCGGAATTCCGGTACATCCCCGACATTGCCGACGAAGCCGAGCGGCGTCAGCGGAATATGCTCGACGCCGATACCGCGATCGCTGAGTTCGAGCGGTGTGGTGATATTATCGACGGCGCGCGTGCTCGACAGCGAGTAGGCTTCCGGCACATGCTCGAACGTCATCGAACGGGTATTGACCCAGATGCCGAAGACCCGTTCCTTCCGGCGCACCGTGGCGTTTTCGCGCGGGCCTTCCAGCACGACGACGATGTCATACTGGCCGATCGCCAGAAGCAGCTGGTCGGTATTGGACAGGGCGCCGAAAATCGTCAGATCGGCGCCGGTGAAATCGGAAGTGATGGCGATCTCGCTCGTCGAGGTGCCGATCTCCATCGTCTCTCGCGCCGTGGTCGAGGTCGTCGGCTGGTCGAGCATCACCTGCGCTCGGGCCATAAGCGGCGCAAGCAGCAGTGTCACGGCGATGAGCAGCCCGAAACCTCTCATCGGCTCACGCCCTCCATGACGACCGAATAGAAATCGGCCGGCGTTACCACCAAGGCGATCGCCAGGCGAAGGCCGACGGCCAGGACGAGCAGGCCGAGTAGGGCACGCAATTGCTCGCCGCGCAGCCTCTGGCCGACGCGCACGCCGTATTGTGCGCCGATCACCCCCGCCACCATCAGCAGGAAGGCCAGGACGACGTCGACGGAATAATTGGTGGCCGCCTGCACGATGGTGGTAAAGGCAGTCACGAAGATGACCTGGAACAGCGAGGTGCCAACGACGACATTGGTCGGTACGCGCAGCAGATAGATCATTGCCGGGACGAGGATGAAGCCGCCGCCGATACCCATCGGCGTCAGCATGCCGACGAAGAATCCGAGGCCGATCACCGGGATGGCGCTGAGATAGAGCTTGGATTTCTTGAACCGCAGCTTCAGCGGCAGCCGCTGCACCCAGTTGTGGTGGCGCGGCTTGCCGGTCGAAGGCGGCAGTTTGCCGGCCGCCCGGCGCATGGCCCTGACGCTCTCCCACAGCATCAGCGTTCCCACCGTGCCGAGCAGCAGCACGTAGATCAGGGAAATGATCAGGTCGATCTGGCCGAGCCGGCGCAGCAGGACGAATAGCCAGAGGCCGAATGTCGCGCCCACCAGGCCGCCGGCAAGCAGGATCGCGCCCAGCTTCAGGTCGAGCGAACCGCGGCGGAAATGCGTGAGCGCGCCCGAAACCGAGGAGGCGACGACCTGGTTGGAGCCGGTGGCGACCGCGACAACAGGTGGGATATTGTAGAAGATCAGGAGAGGCGTGATGAGGAAGCCGCCGCCGACGCCGAACATGCCGGAAAGAAACCCGACGGCGGCGCCCATGCCGAGAATAAGGAGGATATTCACCGACAGTTCTGCAATCGGCAGATAGATCGTCACGCGCTGTTCCCACCTACAGGCGGCCGATGGCCGAGCCTGAACCATTTTCCCCTTTTAAACGGCGGATTCTAATCTGAAATCCTTGCCAGAGCCTTAGGAAAAGCCGTGCCGTTTCAGTTTTCGAATAGCCGGGCTCACTCTAGCGCGGCTTTTTTCGCATTTCTGTGACGTTGCGCTCGGAGGGGAAGAATGACGTGGAGTGAGGCTGCGCGAGCCCTGCCAAATGAAACATGCCGGTGTGGTCGCACCGGCATGTTCGATAAGCTGCTTTTCGTAAAGGATCTCGGGCCTACTTGTTGCGGGCCAGAAGCTCCTTGACCACCTGATCGGTCACCCGTCCGTCCGCCGGCAAGCCCACGGATTTCTGGAAGCTCTTCAGGGCGGCCACCGTCTTGTCACCCATGGCGCCATCCGGCGCACCGGCGTCGAAGCCGCTTTTGTTGAGGATGGCCTGGATGTTGCGGATGGCCTTCTTCATGTCGATGGAGGCCGTGTTCACGCCCTTGCCCGTAGCCCATTCGTCGGGAATGTCGGTGCCGTTGGCCTTGGCATCGGCCGGCTGAACCTTCCAAAGGTCGACCTTGGCGCGGGCGCTTTCGAGGTCGGCCGGCTTCATCGCATTGGCAACTTCATCGCGCTTCTGGGCGGCGTCCTTGTCGCCGCTCTTTGCGGCGATCGCAAACCACTTGTAGGATTCCTGCAGGTCCTGTTTCACGCCGTTGCCGCGTGCATAGAGGATCGCGAGGTTGAACTGGCTGTCGGAGACGCCGAGATCGGCGGCGCGGGTAAACCAGCTTGCGGCGGAATCATAGTCCTGCGGTCCGGCCGTGCCCGAAGCAAAAAGGACGGCAAGATTGTGCATGGCGCTGGCATTGCCCTGATTGGCCGCCTGCCCGTAATATTGCTTGGCCTTGACGAGATCGCGATCGACGCCGTTGCCCTTCTCATACATGCTGGCAAGGCGGTACTGCGCGGGCGCATAGCCCTTTTCGGCCGAAAGCTGATACCAGCTTGCCGCCTGCTTCATGTCGGCCGCGACGCCGCGTCCATCCGTGTAGCGTGCGCCAATTTCGAAGAGCGCCACAGGGTCGGCCGATTTGGCGGCTGCGACGAGCGATGGCGGCTGGATGCCGTCGGGCACCGCGATCTCCGGCGCCGCCGGGGCAGCAACGGGAGCTGCGGCCGCCTTGTCCGGCTGGACGAAAGCAGCCGTCTGCTGCGCGGGTGCGGCGGTGCCGGCAGGGGATAAGGTCTCGCTTGCCGCCTGGTTGCCGTCGAGCGGCGCTGCTGCCGTCAGGTGATGGCTTGCGGGTGCAGGCGCCGGATTGGCGGGCGCGCTTGCAGCTTGAGTGTCCGTTGTCTCGGTCGAGCCTGCGGGTGCTGCAGCCTGGTTGACTGCGGGCTGCAGCTTGTTATCGGCCGGGTTCACCGTCGCCACGACGTTGCTGCCCGCGGCATTGGCCGGCGGCGCGATCATCGAGGAGACTTCGGCAGGCGGAGGCGCCTTGTGACCGCGCGTCAGCGTGTTGACCAGTGGGAAGGCCATGATGGCGAGAAGTGCCGCGCCGACGGCCAGCAGGATCGGCCGGCGGAAGCGCGAGAATGCCCCGCCTTTTTTCGCGTCCTTCTTGGAGACGGGAGCCGAGCGCTGCGTCTGGTCGACTTCCATGGCCGCCGCCTGTGCAGCGCGCCGGGCAGCCGCGATATAATCAGCCCGCTCGTTTTCCGTCGGTTGACGCGCATTTCCGCTGCGCGACGCATTCTGGCTGGCGCGTACGCGCTCGAGAATCTTCTTGATATCGGGTGCGCCGGAGCCCGGCTCCAGCAATTCGTTGGCCTCTTCGCCGGGCATCAGGTCGGCCGGATCGATCGATGGGGCCTGCTCGATCACGGGACGGTCCGGCGGGAAGATCGGCTCGGCCTTTTCCGGCGTGAAGAAGCGCTTGCCGAGGCTGGCGAAGAGGCTGGTCTTGCCGCTCTTGGCGGCAGCCTTGATTTCAGCCTTCGTATTGGCGTCGGTCGCCTGTGCGACGGCGGCTTCGGAGGAGATGGTGGCTTCGGCAGACGCGACCGTGCGGATGATCGGCCCAGCCTTCTGCTGTTGCGCGGCCATCGGCGGCTTTATCGCCGGAGCAGCCTCTTGGGCGAAAACGTCGCTTTCGAATGCCGCGGCCGGCATCAGAGGCGCCGGCCTGCGATGTTCCATGTGGTCGAGCCGGTCGGCGATCTGCAGCAGCGTATCGTGCAGCGCTTCGAAGGTGCGGTGCGTGCGCTCGTCGCTGGCGCGGCTGATGTCCTCGAGATGGCGAAGGTCCTCGGCAAGTGCCGCCAGCGCGGACATGTCGGCGGCCTGCACGCCATTGCCCGTCATGCCTCCGCGCGAATAGGCCTCGACGACGGCTTCCGCCGCATGGCGTGCCGCCTCGATGACATATTCGTCATTGGTCGCCATATAGTCTTCGATCGCGCTCATCCGGTGGTCGAAATCCGAGGTCATGCGATCGGCCATGGCCCGTGGCTCGTTCGTCAACAATGTCGAGAGGTTGGCGATCTGCTCTTCGAGACTGCGTAGCGCCTGCATATCCGTGGGCGGTGCGGCCGTGCTGGCCTCCAGCCGTGCCGCAATGTCGGAGAGGCGTCCCTCCAGCCGGCGAACCAGGCCGTCATCGATGCCGGCAGCCGGAAGCGGCGGATGGAAATCCATCTCGTCGATGCGGCGGGCAAGGTAGTCCAGCCGGTCCGCCAGCGCATTGTCGACGGACCCATGTTCCAGTGCATCGATCTTGTGGGAGATATCGGCGAGGTAGCTGACGAGTTCGGGCTGCGGCGCCGCCTTCTGCGAGTGCTCCATCAGATACGAGAGCTGGTCGAGGCGTTCCTCGAGGCGGGCGACGGCCTTGGCGCTGCCCAGCTCGTCGATGCGCATGGCGAGCGCCTCGAGACGGCCGGAAAGGTCGTCAGCCGGCTGGCGCCGCGCCGCATCGCGGCCCATCAGGTCGATTTGGTCGGCAAGGCCGCTCAGGCGGCCTTCCAGCCGCTGCATGGCCTGATCCTGCGGCTGCATCATGGAGCCGAGGCTCTCCATCGCGGTCGCGATCGTCAGCAGCTTGTTTTCCAGCGCATGCACGGCCGGGCTGTCGTTCATGCCGCCGAGCTGCTGCTTGATGTCGTCAAGGCGATAGGCAAGCGAAACGAGCTCGTCCTGCAGGCCCGTCGTATCGATCGCCTTCACCTGGCGCCCGACATGATGCAGGGATTCCTCGCGGGCGAGGCCGTCCATCAGCGAGCGCAGCTCGTCGAATTCGGCTTTCAGGCCCGCCGTTTCCGGCTGACCGGCGAGCTGGTTGATGCTGTCGGCGAGCCGGGCCATGTCCTCGCGGACATCGGCGACGAAATGCTTGTCCTCGGCATTTTCGCGAATATCGCGGATTTCGGCGCGCAAGGCGCCGACCTCGCGGGTCACGCTCTCGGCGATGTCGCGCTTCAAATCCTGGCGAAGGTTGACGAGTGCCTGTGCGATGTCGACGGAGTTTTCAGCCGAAGGACGCATCGGCTGGCGCTGGGCATAGGCATCGGGCAGACGCCGCGCCGGCTGCGGCTCGGCATGCGCAACGTCCTCGCGGCGCGCCTGCAGCCGTTCGCGGTTTGCTTCCAGCGCGCGTTGACGCTGGCGGATCTCGGCAAGCGGATCGGAGCGAGGATCGCTCTCGGGACGTTCGTTGCGCACGGGGCGTTCATAGGGTCGGCTGGCGAGCTGCTCGCGTTCGGCGCGCGGCGGCATCCGCTCCGCTGCTGCTGCGCGTTCCGGCGCGGGTGCATAGCCGGCGACGGCATGCTGGCGCGTGTCGCGGGAGGCGGCCGTACCCATCAGCCCCTCGATGCGCGCTTCCAGCCCTTCGATCGTGCGGCTCAGAGCATCCAGGGACGCCCAGTCGCCCGTGCCGGTAGGATTTGATCGCGATCCGCTCATATCTTTGCTCGCTTCGAACTATGGACCACCCGGGCCAATATACTGACGGAAAGAAGACGTCGTGGCTTTGCCGCACCGCCTGCATCCCACCGTTCGGAAAGGGATAAATGTATTGGCTTTCCTCAAACCGAGCTGCAAAACGGCGCGCCTTCAAAGGATAAGTTGAAGAAGCGCGAAGCACTGCCGCTCAACTCGTACAATTTACAAAACGTGGTAAACAACTCGTTAAGTTTGTGGGAAGTCTTAACCTTTTATTTCGGTTCTGCTGTCTCGCGGCCCGATATTCTTGTGAGCAGGCAGTACATGTAGGCTGCCGGATAGGGTTCGCGGCGCGTGGGTATCAGCCATCCCCTCGATCGCCTTCACCAAAATTTCAACATCCTTTCGAAATTTGACGTTTACGCAAACGTCAATATTTTGTAAGGATAGCCAGTGGCCGGAATCTGAGGTCCGGCGGCGAATTGGAGGAATTCGAGAAATGCCAGTCTATAAGGCCCCGGTGAACGATACACTCTTCGTCCTGAACGATGTGCTCGGGCTGGAGCGCTATAACAATCTCCCGGGCTATGCCGATGCCACGCCCGACATGATCGAGGCGATCGTCGGCGAGGCGGCCAAGATGTCGGAGGAAGTGCTCTTCCCGCTCAACTATTCCGGCGATCAGGAAGGCTGCGTGCGCCATGACGATGGCACGGTCTCGACGCCGAAGGGATTCAAGGAGGCCTATCGCGCCTATCGCGAAGGTGGCTGGCTCGGCCTGGCGGTGCCGGAGGTGTTCGGCGGGCAGGGGCTTCCCTATGTGCTGCACTGCGCCGTCGGCGAATATACCTCCGCCGCCAACATGTCGCTGATGATGTATCCGGGCCTGACACAGGGCGCGATCGCCGCCATCCTCGTCCACGGTTCGGACGCGCAGAAGCAGACCTATCTGCCGAAGATGGTCGAGGGCACCTGGTCCGGCACCATGAACCTCACGGAACCGCATTGCGGAACCGATCTCGGCCTGCTGCGCACCA
This sequence comes from Rhizobium sp. P40RR-XXII, assembly GCF_012641405.1. Taxonomy (GTDB): domain Bacteria; phylum Pseudomonadota; class Alphaproteobacteria; order Rhizobiales; family Rhizobiaceae; genus Rhizobium. The sequence continues at coordinate 342,598 of NZ_JABAII010000007.1, read as the reverse complement.
AGGCGGTGCCGCAGGCAGACGGCAGCTACAAGATTTCCGGGCAGAAGATCTTCATCTCCGCCGGCGAGCACGACATGACTGACAATATCGTCCATCTCGTCCTCGCCCGCATCGAAGGCGCGCCTGAAGGCACCAAGGGTATCTCGCTGTTCATCGTGCCGAAATTCCTCGTCAAGCAAGACGGTTCGCTCGGCGCGCGCAATCCGGTCTCCTGCGGCGCGATCGAGCACAAGATGGGTATCCACGGCAACGCCACATGCGTCATGAATTATGACGAGGCCACGGGCTTCCTGATCGGCGCCGAAAACAAGGGCCTCAACGCCATGTTCGTCATGATGAACGAGGCGCGTCTCGGCGTTGGCCTGCAGGGTCTCTCCGTCGCTGAAATCGCCTATCAGAATGCCGCCAACTATGCCCGCGAGCGCATCCAGGGCCGTTCGCTTTCCGGCCCGAAAGCACCGGACAAGAAGGCCGATCCGATCATCGTCCATCCCGATATCCGCCGCTCGCTGATGACGATCCGCGCCTTCAACGAAGCCGGCCGCGCCTTTCTGCTTTGGACGGCGCTGAAGTCCGATATCGCCCATCGCTCTCCTGATGAGAAGGAGCGTCAGTCGGCCGACGATATCCTTGGCCTTGCGACGCCGATCCTCAAGGGTGTCATGACCGACAAGGGCTTCGAACACGCCGTCATGGCGCAGCAGGTCTTCGGCGGCCATGGCTATATCGAAGAGCATGGCATGAGCCAGTATGTCCGCGATGCCCGCATCGCCATGATCTACGAAGGTGCCAACGGCATCCAGGCTCTCGATCTCGTCGGCCGCAAGCTGGCGCTGAACGGCGGCCGGGCGGTTATGGCGCTCTTCAAGGAGATTGGCGATTTCTGCGAGGAAAACCGCAACGACGAGCAGATGGCTTTCTACACCAAGCATCTGAAGAAGGGCTTGAACGACGTTCAGGCCGCGACCATGTGGTTCATGCAGAACGCTATGGCCAAGCCCGACAATGCCGGCGCCGGCTCGACCGACTACATGCATCTCTTCGGCCTCGTCGTCCTCGGCTACATGTGGGCGAAGATGGCAAAGGCGGCGCAGACGGGCCTTGCGAACGGCGACAGCGCGCGCGAGGATTATCTGAAGAACAAGCTTGTCACGGCGCGGTTCTACATGGAGCGCATCATGCCGGAAACGGCATTGCGTAAGACCCGCATCGAAACCGGCGCCGACACGATGATGGAAATGGCGGCGGAAGCTTTTTGAGTTCTACCGTCTCCCCGAGGGGAGAAGGGGAATTCGCGGCTTTGGTCGCTATATACTGAGTTCGAAGGCGGCTTGCCGCCGCAGGGAGATGAGACATGACCGAGGTTTTCATTTACGACCATGTGCGCACGCCGCGCGGGCGGGGCAAGAAGGATGGGGCGCTGCACGAAGTGCCGTCCGTCCGCCTCGCCGCCAAGACGCTGGAGGCGATCCGCGACCGCAACGGCCTCGATACCGAGACGGTGGACGACATCATCATGGGCTGCGTCGATCCGGTCATGGAAGCCGGCGCCGTCATTCCGAGGGGCGCCGCCTTCGAGGCAGGCTATTCCACAAAGGCCCCCGGCATGCAGATCTCGCGCTTCTGCGCCTCCGGCCTCGATGCCGTGAATTTCGGCGCAGCCAAGATCGCGCAAGGGGCTGACGATATAGTCATTGCCGGCGGTGTCGAAAGCATGTCGCGCGTTGGTTTGGGCATGTCCGGCGGTGCCTGGTTCATGGATCCTTCGGTCAACTTCCCGGCCTATTTCATGCCGCAGGGCGTATCGGCCGATCTCATCGCCACCAAATACGGCTTCTCCCGCGACGACGTCGATGCCTATGCCGTCGAGAGCCAGAAGCGCGCCGCCAATGCCTGGGAGAAGGGTTATTTCAACAATTCCGTCATTGCGGTCGAGGATATCAACGGCCTGACCATTCTTGACCGCGACGAGCACATGCGCCCCGGCACGGACATGCAGGCGCTCGCCTCGCTCAATCCGTCTTTCCAGATGCCGGGCGAAATGGGCGGCTTCGAAGCCGTCGGCATCCAGGCGCATCCGGAAGTGGAGCGCATCAACTACGTCCATCACGCTGGCAATTCCTCGGGCATCGTCGATGGCGCCGCCGCCGTGCTGCTCGGCTCCAAGGCAGGCGGTCAGAGCATGGGGCTGAAGCCGCGCGGCCGTATCAAGGCCTTTGCCAATGTCGGCTCCGACCCGGCGCTGATGCTGACCGGCCCGGTGGACGTCACCGAAAAGCTCCTGAAGCGCAGCGGCATGTCGCTTGCCGACATTGATCTCTTCGAGCTCAACGAAGCCTTCGCCGCCGTCGTGCTGCGCTACATGCAGGCTTTCGAGATTCCGCATGACAAGATCAACGTCAACGGCGGCGCCATCGCCATGGGCCATCCGCTCGGTGCTACCGGCGCGATGATCCTCGGCACCGTGCTGGACGAGCTGGAGCGCCGCGATCTCAACACGGCGCTCGTTACACTCTGCATCGGCGCCGGCATGGGCACCGCCACGATCGTCGAACGCGTCTGAGGAGGGGAAACCAATGACTTACACGAATTTCACCGTCGAGACCGACGCGGACGGCATCGCACTCGTTACCTGGGACATGCCCGGCAAGTCCATGAACGTCTTTACCGCCGAAATTCTCGAAGAGCTGAACGCCATCATCGACGCGACCGTCGCCGATGCCGCCGTCAAGGGTGTGGTCTTCACCTCGGGCAAATCCTCCTTCTCCGGCGGCGCCGATCTGTCGATGATCAAGTCCATGTTCTCCTTCTATCGGGAGGAGAAAGCCAAGGATCCGGCCGCGGCAACCCAGAAGCTCTTCGATCTAGTCGGGCGCATGACCGGCCTGTTCCGCAAGCTCGAAACCTGCGGCAAGCCCTGGGTTTCGGCCATCAACGGCACCTGCATGGGCGGCGCCTTCGAGCTATCGCTCGCCTGCCACGGCCGTGTCGCTTCCAGCGCCAAGAGCGTCAAGATCGCCCTGCCAGAGGTCAAGGTCGGCATTTTCCCCGGCGCTGGCGGCACGCAGCGCATCGCGCGGCTGACGGATGCGCAATCTGCCCTGCAGATGATGACGACCGGCCAGTCGCTGACGGCGGCGCGCGCCAAGGCGATGAACCTGGTGCATCAGGTGGTCGAGCCGGATCAACTGATCCCGGCCGCCAAGCAGATGATCAAGGACGGTTTGAAGCCTGTCGCTCCCTGGGACGAGAAGGGCTTCAAGGCGCCGGGTGGCGGCATCTGGACGCCAGCGGCGGCTCAGCTCTGGCCGGCGGCGCCGGCGATCCTGCGCCGCGAGACCTCAGGCAATTATCCGGCCGCACTCGCCATCCTCAAATGCGTCTACGAAGGCCTCCAGGTTCCGTTCGATACCGGCCTGAAGATCGAGCAGCGCTACTTCACCCATGTTCTGCAGACCACCGAAGCCTATTCGATGATCCGCTCGCTGTTCATCTCCATGCAGGAACTCGGCAAGGGCGCCCGCCGCCCGGCCGGGCAACCGAAGACGGAGCTGAAGAAGGTCGGCGTCGTCGGCGCCGGCTTCATGGGTGCTTCCATCGCCTATGTCACCGCGGCCGCGGGCATTTCGGTCACGCTCATCGATCGCGATATCGATGCCGCGACCAAGGGCAAGGGTGTCGGCGAGGGTCTGGTCAAGGATTCGATCGGTAAGGGAAGGCTGACGCAAGACGAGGGCGCAGCCCTGCTTTCCCGCATCACGCCATCGGCCGATTATTCCGATCTGAAGGATTCCGACCTTGTCATCGAAGCGGTGTTCGAGGATCGCGAGGTCAAGAAGGCCGTTGTCGAGGCCGTCGAAGCCGTGCTGCCGGCCGGCGCCGTCTTCGCGTCCAACACCTCGACGCTGCCGATCACAGGTCTTGCCAAGAATTGCAAGCGCCCCTCCGATTTCATCGGCATCCATTTCTTCTCGCCGGTCGAGAAGATGATGCTGACGGAAGTCATCTTGGGCAAGGAAACCGGCGATCATGCGCTCGCTGTCGCACTCGATTACGTCGCCGCCATCAAAAAGACCCCGATCGTCGTCAACGACACACGCGGCTTCTTCGTCAATCGCTGCGTCTTCCGTTATATCCATGAAGCCTACGACATGCTGATTGAAGGCGTGCCCGCGGCGATGATCGAGAATGCCGCCAAGATGGCCGGCATGCCTGTGGGACCTCTGGCGCTGAACGACGAGGTCGCCATCGATCTTTCCTACAAGATCCTGAAGGCGACTGTCGCCGATCTCGGCGAGAAGGCGGTCGATCCGCGTCACATGCAGCTGATCAGCCGTCTTGTGGAAGGCGAGGGCCGTCTCGGCCGCAAGAATTCCAAGGGCTTCTACGACTATCCGCCGAAGCCGGCCAAGAAGTCCCTCTGGCCGGGCCTGAAGGATCTCTATCCGCAGAAGAAGGCCGATGAGGTCGATGTCGGCGTGCTGAAGCAGCGCTTCCTCGCCACCATCGCGCTCGAGGCGGCTCGCACCATCGAAGAGGGTATCGTCACCGATCCGCGCGAGGCCGATGTCGGCTCCATCCTCGGCTTCGGCTTCGCCCCCTATACCGGCGGCGCGCTGTCCTACATCGACGGCATGGGCGTCAAGGCTTTCGTAGAGCTTTGCGAAAAGCTGGCAGCTACCTACGGCCCACATTTCCAGCCGACCGCGCTGCTGAAGGATATGGCCGCGAAGGGCGAGACCTTCTACGGGCGCTTCGATCCCTACGGCGCCAAGAAGGCGGCTTGAACCAACAAGCCATAATGGCAACAAATAATGGGTCGCTCCTGTCGGGAGCGGCCCTTTTCGTTCGTCCTCTGCCTGGGTCTAATCAAACCGAGGAGAATGACATGATCGAGATTATCGGCAATCACGACGAGGCAGAAGCCATCAACGCAATGCTTGCAAGCTGGGCGTCCGCGCTTGGCAACAAGGACGCCGCCGGCGTCGTCAGGCATTTGAGCGACGATACTGTCAGCTTCACCTTGGCCGCACCTCTGGTGCACAAAGGTAAGGGCGAAAAGGGCCTGGAAGCCTGGTTTTCGACCTGGGAAGGACCGATCGGCGGCGATGCCGTCGATGTGAGACTGACCGTCGGCGGGGATGCCGCCTTCTGGACCGGCCTTGTACATATGACCGGCAGGAAGACGGACGGCGTCGAAGGCGATCTATGGTTTCGCCAGACACTCGGCCTCAGAAAGGAGGCAGGCATCTGGAAGATCGTTCACGAGCATACGTCGGTGCCGTTTGCGATGGACGGCAGCGGCCTTGCCGAACTTGAGCTTAAACCGTAAGCATAATCTTACCATACACTTAGTGGTTTCTCTCGATCGGTGCGTAATGCCAGCACACCCCAGCCGACGAGCAGAAGGATCGCCGCCGCGTAGATATCTGCGGCTTCAGCAAATCCGAGTGCCCTCGACAGGAAGCCGGCCAGGATGGCGGGCAGGCTGAAGGCAAGATAGCTCTGGATGTAGAAGGCAGAGAGCAGCCCGGCGCGCTCGTCCGGCTTTGCCAGCGGCATGATGCTGCGAACCGTGCCGAGGAAGGCCGCGCCGAAGCCCGAGCCGGCGATCAGCGTTCCCGCGGCGAGGATTGAGACCTCGGCTGCATGCATGCCGGCGATAACGGTCAGTATGCCGAGCGTCATGGTCGGTATGCCGAATCTCATGATCGTGGTGGCGGATTTCTTGCGTAGCAGGAAGACGGCGGCAGCACCGCTGATCGTCAAGGCCGCGACCACGGAGCCGCCGACCAGCGGCGCCGTGCTGCCGGTCGTCGTGCTGACAAGCGAAGGCACCAGCGACAGATAGAAGCCGGCAAGCGCCCAGACGGCGATGTTGATCGGCGTCAGTGCCAGCAGCGTCCGGCGCGCCTGCTCGGGAACGGCAACTTTCGGCTTCAGTGATGCGACTAAGCCGGCTCGTCGGTTCGTTGTCTCAGGCACCAGCCATAGAAGCACGGCTTGCAGGATGAGAAGGACGAGTGTGACGATATAGACGAGCAGGGTCGGCGCCGGCGCAAACTGAACCAGGAAGCCCGTGGCGAGCGCACCGATCGCCATGCCGACAAGCGGGGCAAGGCTGTTGGTGATCGATCCCTTGATCGGATCGAGATCGACAAGGGCGGCACCGATGGAACTGACCGCGGTGCCTGTCGCAAAGCCCTGCACGATGCGGGCGGCAATCAGCCAATCCGGACCCCTGGCCATTAAAAATAGCGCTATCGCCACCATATTGAGGAGGATCGAAGCGAAGATAACCGGGCGACGGCCGAGATGGTCGGAAATCGAGCCGACGATGAGCAGCGCGGCGAGAAGGGAGAAGGCGTAGACGGCGAAGATCACCGTGAGCAGCACCGGCGAGAAGGCGAAGGCTTGCTGGTAAAGGCGGTAGAGAGGTGTCGGTGCGGACGAGGCGGCCAAAAACAGGGCGCTGGTCGCGGCATAGTAGGACGGCGCCAGGCGTCTGGCTGGCGAAATCGGTGCGCTGGCGGTGGAATGGGGCGAGGTCATCGACTATATCCTAGCCTAAAGCTAAAAGATTGCGTTAGGCGCATATAGGATGCCCAACGTACAAAAGCAAATAATTTGCCTTAGTGAATGGCGCCTGGTCATTCACCAGCGGCAAAAGGGAAAGATTGGCAAAGGCTTATGGGCTACAGAGAAAATCCCCGCCCCGGCGGGCGCAGTGCCAGAGTGCAGGCGGCCGTGCATCAATCCGTCCGCGACATGCTGGCGACGATGGATCGCGCCGACATCACCATCCCTTTGATCGCGCAGCGCGCCAATGTCACGCCTTCTACGATCTATCGCCGCTGGGGCGATCTTCAAGAGCTTCTGGCCGACGTTGCCGCCTCGCGCCTGCGGCCGGAAGGCGATCCGGCGAAAATAGGCAGCCCCCGCGAGGATCTGGAAGCCTGGGCAGAGCAATATGCCGATGAAATGGCCTCCGGTGTCGGGCGGCAAATGCTGCGCGACATTCTTTCGGCCGCCGACGTGGCGAATGCTGAGAAGTGCAGCGGTTATACGCAGCAGCAGCTTGCTGTTTTCATTACACGCGCCAAGGAGCGAGGCGAGCCGTTTCCGGCTCTGACGGAACTGATGGACCACGTCATTTCGCCGATCATATATCGCATCCTTTTCGACCAGGCTCCCGGTCCGGATTATGTCCGTAAGTTGATCGCGAAGGTGATGTCGAAGGAACGTTAAGGATCTGAAGGATGGCCGTGAACGCGAAGCGACTCATCGAAGGTGCTTTGAAATCCATATCCGACTGCCCGTATTGCGTTGCTCGCAACTGACGAACACGTGCCTCGCGATATGCGCGGTAAAATTGCCGAGCCTATGGAATTATCGTGGGATATGCGCGTCTGGATAGGCTTCTGTGCCACTTTGCTGTTGAAAAATAAGGAAAAAGATGGTGCTAATCACCGACAGTGAATTCAACGGCAACGCGAAGGGGACTGCTCAATGCTTAATGAATTCAAGGCATTTATCGCCCGCGGCAATGTCATGGATCTCGCGGTCGGCGTGATCATCGGCGGCGCTTTCGGAGGTATCGTGAAATCGTTGGTTGACGATATCATCATGCCGATCGTCGGCGCGATCTTTGGCGGCTTCGACTTCTCGAACTATTTTATCGGCCTGTCCTCGGCGGTCAATGCGCCGACGCTCACCGCCGCCCGCGCGCAGGGCGCGGTTTTCGCCTATGGCAATTTCATCACCGTCCTCATCAACTTCCTCATCCTCGCCTGGATCATCTTTCTGATGGTCAAGGGCGTAAACACGCTGCGCACCCAGGTCGAGCGCAAGGAAGACAAGATTGCGGAGGCAGCACCGCCGCCGGCCGACGTTCAGCTGCTGACGGAAATCCGTGATCTTCTCGCGAAACGCTGAGGCTTGGCTCCGCCTCTTTTAAAAGCCTCGGTCCCGCAAGGGCTGGGGCTTTATTCATCACCAAAATCGATCATTCGCTAAGGCAAAGTCATGGGATTTGTCCGCCACTCTGCTTTATGAAAGCGGAAACCGGAGACTTTGCATGTCGATACTAGATAGCCTCAGCCCGCGCGCCCTCGCAGCCCCCGAAAGCGGGATCGTCGAAGTCGTCAATTATGCCCGCGGCCGCGAGGGCCTGCTGCCGCTCTGGGTCGGCGAGGGCGATCTTCCAACGCCGGATTTCATCAATCGCGCCGCCATGGCCTCGCTCAATGCCGGCGAAACCTTTTACACCTGGCAGCGCGGCATTCCGGAGCTGCGTCAGGCGCTCGCCGATTATTATGGCCGGCATTTCGGCACCTCGCTGCCGATGGAGCATTTCTATGTCGTTGGTTCCGGCATGCAGGCGATCCAGCTTTCCGTGCAGGCGATCACCTCTCCCGGCGACGAGATGATCTATCTCTCGCCGGCCTGGCCGAATATCGCTGCTGCTTTGGAGATATCAGGCGCCCGCTCCGTTCCCGTGCCGCTGGAATTCGAGCACGGCAAATGGTCGCTCGATCTCGGCCGGCTGGAGGCGGCGATCACGCCGAGGACCAAGGGCCTGTTCATCAATACGCCGTCCAACCCGACAGGCTGGACGGCGACCCATCAGGATCTCCGGGATATTCTGGCTCTGGCGCGCAAGCATGATCTGTGGATCATGGCCGACGAAATCTATGCGCTCTACTATTATGCCGGCGGTCGCGCGCCGAGTTTCCTGGACGTCAAGGAAGCCGACGACAAGATCCTCTTCGTCAATTCCTTCTCGAAAAACTGGTCGATGACCGGCTGGCGCGTCGGCTGGATCGTCGCGCCTGCCGAACTCGGGCAAGTGATCGAAAACCTCGTGCAATATTCGACCTCGGGCGTGGCGCAATTCATGCAGAAGGGTGCCGTGGCAGCGCTGAACGAGGGCGATGATTTCGTCCGCTCCAACATCGCCAAGGCGACCCGCTCGCGCGATATCCTCTGCGATGCGCTGATCGCCACCAATCGCGTGCAGACGCTGAAGCCGGATGGCGCGCTCTATTCCTTCCTGAAGATCGACGGCGTCACCGACAGCCGCAAGGCCGCCATCGATATCGTCGACAAGACCGGTGTCGGCCTTGCGCCCGGAACTGCCTTCGGAAAGGGCGGCGAGCTGTTCATGCGCGCCTGCTTCCTGCGTGATCCCGTGCAGGTGGCGGATGCGGCGGAAAGGCTGAGCCGGTATATTCAGGGGTTGTAGGAGCGGCCTGCGCGCTGCAACTAGCAGCGTTCGCTTTGGCCGGTCCTGATACCCCCCTCTGTCGCTTTCGCGACATCTCCCCCACAAGGGGGGAGATCGGAAACTCGTGGCGGCTTCTCGAACCCAACCAACATCGCATCTGTTGACTCCGAGGCTCATCGCTTTTGTGGGGTGTGCGACAAACTCCCAATGATCTCCCCCCTTGTGGGGGAGATGTCCCGATAGGGACAGAGGGGGTACTCTTCAAATCCCTCATAATAGTCAGCGCGCACCCAATCCATAAAATGCAATCGATCCGCGAAAGCCCAGCCTAACCATTCCCGCAATCTTTCCCGCCAGGCCTCCCGCTTTTAATCGATTTCGCAGGGGAAGCGGCCTCATATGGGGCCGGTAAGACTTGGCGGGGACGCGAAGAATGACGGTCTTGGTGACGGGCGGAGCCGGTTATATCGGCAGCCACATGGTCTGGAGATTGCTGGACGCGGGCGAGGACGTGGTGGTTCTCGATCGCCTGTCGACGGGTTTCCGTTGGGCTGTTCCACCGGCTGCCCGCTTCTATCTCGGCGATATCGCCGATGAAGCGCTCCTGCAGACGATTTTCGCTGAAAACCATATAGAGGCCATCATTCATTTCGCCGGCTCGGCCGTTGTTCCGGTGTCGATCGAGGACCCTCTTGCCTATTATGAGAACAATACCGGCAAGACCCGCATCCTCATGAGCGCCGCCGTCAGGGCTGGCATCCGCCATTTCGTCTTCTCTTCCACTGCCGCGGTCTACGGTCAGCAGCCGGCGGACAGGCCGGTCAGCGAAAACGCGCCGTTGCGGCCGGAATCGCCCTATGGCCAATCCAAGCTGATGTCTGAACTGATGCTGCGTGATGCCGCCGCAGCCTATGATTTCCGCTATGTGGCGCTGCGCTATTTCAATGTGGCCGGCGCCGATCCCGAGGGGCGGGCGGGCCAATCGACCAACGGTGCCACCCACCTGATCAAGGTCGCCTGCGAGGCGGCGCTCGACCGTCTCCCTCAGGTGGAAATATACGGTACGGACTATCCGACGCATGACGGTACCGGCGTTCGCGACTATATTCACGTGAGCGATCTCGTCGAGGCGCATCTGATGGCGTTGCAGCATCTGCGCGACGGCGGCCGTTCATTGGTCGCCAATTGCGGCTACGGTCAGGGTTATTCGGTTCTGGATGTGCTCAATATGGTGATGCGCGTCCATGGCCGCGCCTTTCGTATCCATATCGCGCCGCGCCGTCCCGGCGACATGGCCAGCATCGTCGCGGATGCGGCGCTTGCCCATCGCGAACTGGGCTGGACGCCGAAATACAATTGCCTGGAAACGATCGTGCGCTCGTCGCTGGATTGGGAGCTTCGTCTTGCCGAACGCTCCGATTTCGATGCTGCCGAGCTACTGCATAGCTCCTTAAATCGGAATCGATTTAAGGAAAAAATTATGCAGCAGATTTAAAGCGCTACAGCGCCGCTGCAAGCATCCTGTAGCAGGGCGAGCAGCGTCAGCCTTCGGTATTTCTCCAGGGGCCTAGAAAGGCCGGCGCGTTCTTGCGCACGGCTTCCGCCAGAAAATCGATGACGGTGCGCACGCGTGGCGACTGGCGCAGGTCGCGGTGGCATGTGATCCAGTAGTGGCGTCTGAGATCCACCTCATGCGGCAGGACGACCTGCAGGTCCGGATGCTTGCCGGCGATGAAAAACGGCAGCACGCACAGCCCCTGGCCGTTCTTCGTCGCCGTCAACTGCGCAAAGATGCTCGAGCTCTGGAATTGCGGCCTGATGCGGGGATGGACATCGTCGAGATAATCGAGGCCCGGCGCGAAGATCATATCCTCGATATAGCCGATGAAGGCGAAGTCAGGCAGGTCGTCGCGGCTTTCGATCGGTGGATGGCGGGCGAGGTAATCGCGCGATCCGTAGACCTGCAGGTGATAGTCAGTCAGCTTTTCGGTGAAGTAGGGTCCAGCCTTCGGCGGGTCGAGCACCACGACGATATCGGCTTCCTTGCGCGAGAGCGACATGATCTGCTGGATGGTGATCAGCTCCAGCGAGATATTCGGATGCCGGGCGGTGAATTCGGGCAGCACGCCGGTGAAGAAGAAGTTTGAAAAGCCCTCCGGCGCACTGATGCGCACGACACCCCTTTGTGCCGCTGGTCCTGCGGAAAGATCGGCGCGAAGGCGTTCGGTCTCCTGCTCCATGTGCTCGGCAGTATCGACGAAGCGCTGCCCCATGCTGGTCAGCATGTAGCCGCGTGGATTGCGTTCGAAGAGCTTGACCTTCAAGGCAAATTCCAGCCGGTCGATCCGGCGCGAGACCGTGGCGTGGCTGCTGCGCAATTGCCGCGCCGCGGTCGAAAGCTGCCCGGTTCGCGCAACGGCGAGGAAAAACTGCAAATCGTCCCAGGTAAAGTGCGGCGTGCGCTTCATGCATCCTCCTCTGTTCAAAAATGAACAGACATTGTTTGGAATTAATTGCAATCGCGACTTGCGTCAACGCGCGAATTCCGTGATCTTGCCCGTCGGGAAAAGTCGTTTTGAGGAAAGCGGCTGGCCAATTTTGAACAGATTCGTTTTTGCCAAATCTCTGGGAGGAGAGGATATGCGAAAGAGTCTTATTACGTCCGTTGCATTTCTGCTTGCAGCCAGCACCGCGGCCTTCGCCGCCGGTCCATCCGATGGTGTCGTCAAGATCGGCATTCTCAACGACCAGTCCGGCGTCTATGCGGATTTCGGCGGCAAATCGTCGGTAGAGGCCGCCAAGATGGCCGCCGAGGATTTTGGCGGCAAGATTCTCGGCGTGCCGATCGAGATCGTCGACGCCGACCACCAGAACAAGCCCGACATCGCCTCCAACATCGCCCGCCAATGGTATGACCAGGACAAGGTCGACGCCATCATGGAGCTGACGACCTCTTCGGTCGCGCTCGCCGTGCAGGCGGTCGGCAAGGAAAAGAAGAAGATCGATATCGTCACGGGTGCGGCGACGACGGATCTCACCGGCAAGCAGTGCTCGCCCTACGGCTTCCATTGGGCCTATGACACGCATGCCCTGGCCGTCGGCACCGGCGGCGCGCTCGTCAAGCAGGGCGGCGACACCTGGTTCTTCCTGACCGCCGACTACGCCTTCGGCTATTCGCTCGAGCAGCAGACCGGCGATTACGTCAAGGCGAGCGGCGGCAAGATCCTGGGCTCCGTCCGCCATCCGCTGTCGACGAATGATTTCTCGTCCTTCCTGCTGCAGGCCCAATCGTCGGGCGCCAAGGTCATCGGTCTTGCCAATGCCGGCCTCGATACCTCCAACGCCATCAAGCAGGCCTCGGAATTCGGCATCACCCAGGGCGGCCAGCATCTGGCGGCGCTGCTCTTCACGCTGGCCGAAGTCCATGGCCTCGGCCTGCAGGCGGCTCAAGGCCTGACGCTGACGGAAGGCTATTACTGGAACCTTGATGACAAGAGCCGTGAATTCGGCAAGCGCTTCTTTGCCCGCACCGGCAAGATGCCGAACATGATCCATGCCGGCACTTATTCCGCCGTGATGCAATATCTGAAGGCGGTGCAGAAGGCAGGCACCGACGATACCGAGGCCGTCGCCAAGGAACTGCATGAAATGCCCGTCGACGATTTCTTCGGTCGCGGCGGCACGGTCGGCGCCAACGGCCGCATGATCCACGATATGTATCTGCTTCAGGTCAAGAAGCCTGAAGAGAGCAAGGAGCCGTGGGATTATTTCAATGTGCTGGCAACGATTCCCGGCAAGGAAGCCTATATCGATCCGGCCAAGAGCGGCTGCAACCTCGTCAAGCAATAGGGCTTAGACCAGCTTATGGCGATGTCCGCGACACATCAGCAGGAAGAGCCCCGGGTGGTCCTATCCGCCCGGGGACTGCGCCGCGATTTCGGCGGCTTCACCGCCGTCAAGAATGTCGATCTCGACGTGCATCACGCCCGCGTCCACGCGTTGATCGGCCCGAACGGCGCCGGTAAGACGACGGTGTTCAATCTGCTCACCAAGTTCCTGCAGCCGACGCATGGCACGATCACGCTGCTTGGCACCGATATCACCCGGACGAGACCCGACAAGGTCGCACGCATGGGTCTCGTGCGTTCCTTCCAGATTTCGGCCGTCTTTCCGCATCTGACGGTTCTGGACAATGTTCGTGTTGCATTGCAGCGGCCAAGCAATCTCGCCCATCAGTTCTGGCGCCCGCTTTCGGCCCTTGACAGCCTCAACGCCCGTGCCGAGCAGCTCCTAGTGTCGGTAGGCCTCTCGAAGGAGCGCGATGCCATCGCCGCCGACCTTTCCTATGGCCGCAAGCGCGTGCTGGAGATCGCGACCACGCTTGCGCTCGATCCGAAAGTGCTGCTGCTCGACGAGCCGATGGCCGGCATGGGGCTGGAGGATGTGAATACCGTCTCCGCCATCATTCGCGATGTCGCGCGCGACAGGGCAGTCCTCATGGTGGAGCACAATCTCTCCGTCGTTGCCGATATCTGCCACCATGTCACAGTTCTGCAGCGCGGCGAGATCCTGGCCCAGGGCGATTATGGCACCGTCAGCCGGGATCCGCGCGTCCGCGAAGCCTATATGGGCACGGAGGAGGCTTGACGATGGCCCCACTTCTGGAAGTTCAGGGCCTCAATGCCTGGTATGGCGAAAGCCATATCCTGCACGGCGTCGACATGCGTGTGGGCGAGGGGGAAACCATCACCATCCTCGGCCGCAACGGCGTCGGCAAGACGACGACGCTGCGCACCATTGTCGGCATCGTCCGCGCCCGCAAGGGCAGGATCACCTTCGCGGGCAGGGACATGATGCAGGTGCCGCTGCACAAGACGGCGCATCAGGGCATTGGCTTCGTGCCAGAGGAGCGCGGCATCTTCTCGACGCTCAGCGTCTATGAAAACCTGATGCTGCCGCCCGTCGTCGCCGCTGGCGGCATGACGCTCGATGAGATCTTCGAGCTGTTTCCCAATCTGCATGAACGGCGCAACAGTGTCGGCACCAGGCTTTCGGGCGGCGAGCAGCAGATGCTCGCCATGGCCCGCATTCTGCGCACCGGCGTTCGCATGCTATTGCTCGACGAGCCTACGGAGGGTCTTGCTCCCGTTATCGTCCAGCGCATCGGTGAGGTCCTGCAGAAGCTAAAGGGCCGTGGCATGACCATATTGCTCGTCGAGCAGAATTTCCGCTTCGCCAGCCGCATCGCCGATCGCTTCTACGTGATGGATCACGGCCAGATGATCTCGGAATTTCCGGTCGGCGAACTCACAGAGCGCATGGATATGCTGCATAAGGTTCTGGGGGTCTGAGCCATGACGACGATATTCGGCATTCCCGCCCAGGCGCTTCTCGGTCAGTTGCTGATCGGTCTCATCAACGGCTCCTTCTATGCGCTCCTAAGCCTCGGCTTGGCGATCATCTTCGGCATGCTGCGGGTGATCAATTTCGCCCATGGCGCGCTCTATATGCTCGGCGCCTTCACGGCGTATCTGCTGCTTGCCTATGCCGGCATCGGCTATTGGCCAGCCCTCGTTCTGGCACCGCTGATCGTCGGCCTGTTCGGCGCGCTGGTCGAGCGTTTCTGCCTGCGCCGGCTCTACGGGATCGATCCGCTCTACGGATTGCTCTTCACCTTCGGCATGGCGCTGACCATCGAGGGAACCTTCCGTTATCTCTATGGCTCCTCCGGCCAGCCCTATGCCGTCCCGACGGAATTGGCGGGCGCGAGGAATATCGGCTTCATGTTCCTGCCCGTCTATCGCGGCTGGGTTGTCATCGCCTCGCTGGTCGTCTGCATCGGCACCTGGCTGCTGATCGAGAAGACGAAGCTCGGCGCCTATCTGCGTGCCGCGACCGAGAACTCCACGCTCGTCCAGGTTTTCGGCGTCAACGTGCCGGTGTTGCTGACGCTCACCTACGGCTTCGGCGTCGCGCTCGCCGCCTTTGCCGGTGTGCTGGCCGCGCCGATCTACCAGGTCTCGCCGCTGATGGGATCGAACATGATCATCATCGTCTTTGCCGTTGTGGTCGTCGGCGGCATGGGCTCGATCATGGGCGCGATCGTCACAGGGTATATGCTTGGGATTGCCGAGGGCCTCACCAAGGTTTTCTATCCTGAAGCCTCGAATATCGTCATCTTCGTGATCATGGCAATTGTGCTGCTGCTGAGGCCTGCAGGTCTCTTCGGTCGGGAGGCGTGATATGGCTGGATTAATCAGCTTGAGTTCCAAGGAGCGTCCGAAGCTTTCCGTGCAGAAGCTGCTTTTGGTCGTCGGCCTCGTCGGCTTGATCTGGGCGCCGTTCTTCATCTACCCGATCTTCGTCATGAAGGTGCTCTGCTTCGCGCTGTTTGCCTGTGCCTTCAATCTGCTGCTCG
Source organism: Rhizobium sp. P40RR-XXII (assembly GCF_012641405.1). Lineage (GTDB taxonomy): Bacteria > Pseudomonadota > Alphaproteobacteria > Rhizobiales > Rhizobiaceae > Rhizobium. The sequence goes on along the minus strand of NZ_JABAII010000007.1, from coordinate 326,954 downwards.
GCTATGCCGGCCTGCTCTCCTTTGGTCATGCCACCTTCTTCGGCGGCGCGGCCTATTTCACGGCCCACGCGGTGAAGGAATGGGGCCTCCCGCCCGAACTGGGCATCCTGATCGGCGTTGCCGGCGCGTCGCTGCTCGGTTTCGTCATGGGCTTCGTCGCCATCCGCCGGCAGGGCATCTATTTCGCCATGATCACGCTGGCGCTGTCCTACATGTTCTATTTCTTCTGCCTGCAGGCGGAATTCACCCATGGCGAGGATGGCATTCAGTCGGTGCCGCGCGGCTACCTCTTCGGCGTCCTCGATCTCAACAACTCCTTCAACATGTATTACTTCGTCCTTGCCGTTTTCCTGATCGGCGTGCTGATCATCTGGCGCTTCATCAATTCGCCCTTCGGCATGATCCTGAAGTCGATCCGCGAGAACGAGCAGAGGGCGATCTCGCTCGGCTATTCCGTCGCCCGTTACAAGCTCGGCGCCTTCGTCATGTCGGCCGCACTGGCCGGCCTTGCGGGTGCCGTCAAGGCGCTGGTCTTCCAGTTCGCGACACTCACCGATGTCGCCTGGCAGATGTCCGGCGAGGTCATCCTCATGACGCTTCTCGGCGGCATCGGGACGCTGATCGGCCCGCTTTTCGGCGCGGGTTTCGTGGCGACGCTGGAAAACTACCTCGCGACCTCTGAGTTCCCGGTCACCATCATCACCGGCATCGTCTTCATGGTTTGCGTCCTGCTCTTCCGCCGCGGCATCGTCGGCGAATTCTATGCCTCGCGGCTGGGACGGAAATTGGGGTTTGAATATCGGCGGTGACTGCTTGATTTTCCTTCTCCCCGTAAGCGGGGAGAAGGTGCCCGGAGGGCGGATGAGGGGCCGCACGGACTTCCAGCGAATACGGAATTTGCAGGGTCTTCCTGCCCCTCACCCTAACCCTCTCTTTGCGCGCAGGGAGAGGGGACGACAGAGTTTTTGGAATGGATCGTTTCGACTACATCATCATCGGCGCCGGCAGTGCCGGCTGCGTGCTGGCCAACCGGCTTTCGGCCGACCGCAACAATAGGGTGCTGCTCCTGGAAGCCGGCGGCAACGATAATTACCACTGGATCCACATTCCGGTCGGCTATCTCTATTGCATCAACAATCCCCGCACCGACTGGTGTTTTACCACGGCGCCGGAAGCGGGCCTCAACGGCAGGTCGCTCAGCTATCCACGCGGCAAGGTGCTTGGCGGCTGCTCCTCCATCAACGGCATGATCTACATGCGCGGCCAGGCCCGCGACTACGATCTCTGGCGCCAGCTCGGCTGCGCCGGCTGGGGCTGGGACGACGTGCTGCCCTATTTCATCAAGTCCGAGGATCACTATCGCGGCAAGGACGAGATGCATGGTGCCGGCGGCGAGTGGAGGGTCGAGAAAGCGCGCGTGCGCTGGGCGGTGCTCGATGCCTTCCAGGCCGCAGCCAGGGAAGCCGGCATCCCCGAGACGCCGGATTTCAACCGCGGCAACAATGAAGGTTCGGGCTATTTCGACGTCAACCAGCGCTCCGGCATTCGCTGGAACACCACGAAAGCCTTCCTGCGCCCGGCGATGAAGCGCGGCAATCTCACCGTCTATACCAAGGCACAGGTCCGCCGCCTGATCGTCGAGGGTGATGCCGTGACCGGCGTCGAATTCCAGCATGACGGCGTGGCCAAATGCGCTTACGCGAACAAGGAGACGGTACTATCGGCCGGCTCGATCGGCTCACCGCATATTCTCGAGCTCTCGGGCATCGGCCATGGCGATGTGCTTAGCAAAGCCGGCATCGAGGTCGTGCGCGAGGTTCGGTCCGTCGGCGAAAACCTGCAGGATCATCTGCAGCTTCGCCTCGCCTACAAGGTGACCGGCGTGCCCACTTTGAACGAGAAAGCGACGAAGCTGATCGGCAAGGCGGCGATCGGTCTCGAATATCTGGTTCGCCGCTCAGGCCCGATGGCGATGGCGCCGAGCCAGCTCGGCATCTTCACTCGCTCCGGGCCTGACAAGGAAACGCCGGATCTGCAATATCACGTTCAGCCGGTCTCGCTCGACAAGTTCGGCGATCCCGTCCATCCCTTCCCGGCGATCACCGCCAGCGTCTGCAATCTCCGCCCCGAAAGCCGCGGCTCCGTGCATCTGCGCAGCCCGGATTTCGCCATGCAGCCGGCCATCAGCCCGAATTATCTCTCCGCTGCACGAGACCGGGAGATCGCCGTGCGCTCCATTCGCCTGACACGGCGGATCGTGGCGCAGCCCTCCTTCGCCCGGTTCCGGCCGGAGGAATTCAAGCCTGGACCGGCCTATGAGACGGATGCTGATCTGGAGCGCGCCGCCGGCGATATCGGCACGACGATCTTCCACCCGGTCGGCACTTGCCGCATGGGGAGCGACGTCCAAAGTGTTGTGGACCCCCGCCTGCGGTTGCGGGCATTGGCAAGGCTGCGCATCGCCGACGCCTCCGTCATGCCGTCGATCACATCGGGCAACACCAACTCGCCAACCATCATGATCGCCGAAAAGGCAGCCGAGATGATCCTTGCCGATAACCGCTGAGCGCCTATTGATAGAGCAAGGCGAGGACAGGAGATTTGCATGGACAGCACCGAAGAGGTCATCATCGAGCGTCGCGGGTCGGCTGGGATCATCCGGCTCAACCGACCGAAGGCGCTGAACAGCCTGACGCTGCCGATGGTGCGGGTCATCGCTTCGGCTTTGGAAGATTTCGCCGCCGATCCCCTGGTCGCAAGCGTCATCGTCATGGGCGAGGGGGAGCGCGGCTTTTGTGCCGGCGGCGATATCCGCCTGCTGCACCAGAGCGGCAAGGAGGGTTCCGGCGGAGCGGAAACCTTTTGGCGCGAGGAATTCCGGCTCAATCATGCCATTTCGCGCTATTCTAAGCCTTATGTCGTGCTGATGGACGGCATCACCATGGGCGGCGGCGTCGGCCTTTCGGCGCATGGCAGCCATCGCGTCGTCACCGAGCGCACACGCCTTGCCATGCCGGAGACTGGTATCGGCTACTTCCCGGATGTCGGCGCCACATGGCTGCTGCCGCGCGCGCCGGGCGAAGCCGGCACCTGGATGGGACTGACCGGCCTTGCCATCGGGGCCGCCGATGTCATCCACGCCGGCTTTGCCGATCACTATGTGATGTCGTCGGCGCTGCCGGCGCTGATCAATGCAGTTGCGTCACTTCCCCTCTCGGCCTCTCCGGAAGAGGTGCACGTAGCGATCAGGGCAATGGCGACGGATATCGGCGAGAGCCGGCTTGCGGCAAATCGCGATGTGATCGACCCCGCCTTTGCAGGCGATACAGTCGAAGAGATCCTGCGGACATTGGCGGGCGAACAAGGAGAGTTCGCCACTGAAGCCGCCGGCGTGATCGCCGGCCGGTCGCCGACGAGCCTGAAGCTGACCTTGCGGCTGCTGCGGGCAGGGAGGGCAAGTGCCGATCTCGCCGAATGCCTCAATCGCGAACTCGGCGCCTGCATGGGCATATTGTATAATCACGATTTCTATGAAGGCGTGCGCGCCGCGGTCATCGACAAGGATCGCAATCCGAAATGGTCGCCGGCCAGCCTTTCGGAGGTGACCGTTGCCGATATCGACCGCTTCTTCGTCGCAGCTGAACCGCCGCTTTTCGAAAACTAGGATGGTTCGGCTCATCGCGGAATTTCCGAACCGCTCGGCACCCTTTCTGGAATTGCTTCAACGGATCATGGGAGGAAAACATCATGACACGGATCGCATTCATCGGCCTCGGCAATATGGGAGGCCCGATGGCCGCCAATCTCGTCAAGGCCGGCCATGCCGTCACCGGGTTCGACCTCTCGCATGATGTGCTGAAGGCAGCGGAAGCGTCGGGTGTGAAGGCCGCCAACGTGCTGACGGAGGCCTTGGCCGATGCCGAAGTGGTCGTCACCATGCTGCCGAAGGGCCAGCATGTCCTCACCGTCTGGACCGACGTGCTGCGGTCCGTGCCGAAGGGAATCCTGCTGATCGACAGCTCCACCATCGACGTCGACAGCGCCCGCAAGGCACATGCGATGGCCGGCGAAGTTGGCTGCCTTTCGCTCGATGCGCCGGTCTCCGGCGGCACGGGCGGAGCGGCCGCCGGCACGCTGACTTTCATGGCCGGCGGCTCCAGAGAGAGCTTCGCCGCCGCCAAGCCGTTGCTCGAGGTGATGGGCAAGAAGATCGTCCATTGCGGCGATGCCGGAGCCGGCCAGGCCGCGAAGATCTGCAACAACATGATCCTCGGCATTTCCATGATCGGCGTCTGCGAAGCCTTCGTGCTCGGCGAGAAACTCGGCCTTTCGCATCAAGCGTTGTTCGATGTCGCCTCGACGTCGTCGGGCCAGTGCTGGTCGATCAATACCTATTGCCCCGTGCCCGGCCCGGTGCCGACCTCGCCTGCCAACAACGACTACAAGCCCGGCTTTGCGGCAGCCTTGATGCTTAAGGACCTGCGCCTGTCTCAGGAAGCGGCTCTATCGAGCGGTGCATCGACACCTCTGGGCGCGGAAGCGGCGCAGCTCTACGCGCTCTTTGAAAAGCTCGGCAACGGCGGCCGCGATTTTTCGGCGATCATCGAGATGTTTCGCGAGGCGAATTAAGGATTGGTGGATAGCTGGCCGGGGTGAGGGGCCAGGCATTAAGAGGCGAGATCGACGAACATGCCTGACCTGCCGATCTCAATCGCTACCACTTACCGCCACATGCCACGCATGCGCGCCCCAACATCGACCCTTACCTGCCGCGCCCGAATGGCGGCGGGGCTTTCGGCGCGCGCCTGCGGCCAGCCGCAGACCTCGAAAAACTGCAGCAACGTCGCCGGGATGAAGCGCGTGCGCGAAGCGAAGACATGTTTGTCCCCCTGCGCATGCTGGCCATGCACGAAGAAGCGCTGCGGAATGACGAGATCGAGATTGTCCTTAGCCCGCGTCATCGCGACATAGAGCAGCCGTCGTTCCTCCTCGATTTCGGCGGATGAGCCGACGGCGAGATCGGCGGGAATGCAGCCGTCGACGGCGTTGAGGATGAAAACCTTTGTCCATTCCTGTCCCTTGGCGGAATGGATGGTCGAGAGGATCAGATAGTCCTCGTCGAGCAGCGGCACGCCGGCCTGATCACTGGTGGCGTCAGGCGGATCGAGCGTCAATTCGGTAAGGAAGCGCTCGCGCGAGCCGTAGCCCGCGGCAATCTGTTCGAGCTGGACAAGATCCGCCTGGCGCGTCGCGGCATCTTCATGCGCGCGTTCCAGATGCGGCTCGTACCATTGGCGGACCAGGCTGATTTCCGCCGGCCATCCGGCCTTGCCGCTTTTGACCTCCCGCATCGTCTCGACGAAAGCGGTCCAATCGTCCCCGGTGCGTGGAGGTGGCGGTAGCTCCGTGAGTGCCGTGATCGGGCTCGCCTCTTCGCCGATCTGGTCGAGCACGCGCTGTGCCGTCGATGGGCCGACGCCGGGCAGAAGCTGCATCAGGCGGAAGCCCGCCACGCGGTCGCGCGGGTTTTGCGCGAAGCGCAAAGCCGCCAGCATGTCCTTGACATGGGCGCTGTCGAGAAATTTCAGGCCGCCGAACTTGACGAAGGGAATGTTGCGCCGGGTGAGCTCCACCTCCAGCGGGCCGCTATGGCTCGAGGTGCGGAAGAGCACGGCCTGCTGCTTCAGCCTTGCGCCGCCCTCGCGATTTTCCAGCACTTGGTCGGCGATGTAGCGCGCCTGATCGGCCTCGTCGCGCACCGTCACCAGCCGCGGGCGCTCCGTGCTCTGCCGCTCGGTGCGCAGGTTCTTGGTGAAGCGCTCCGAGGCGAGATCGATCACGGCATTGGCGGCGGCAAGGATCGGCTGCGTCGAGCGATAGTTGCGGTCGAGCGTCACGATATCGGCCGATGGCGTGAAAGCCTTGGGGAAGTCGAGAATGTTGCGCACGGTCGCGGCACGGAAGGAGTAGATCGACTGCGCGTCGTCGCCGACGACGGTCAATCCGCGGCCATCCGGCTTCAGGGCGAGCAGGATGGAGGACTGCAGCCGGTTGGTGTCCTGATATTCATCAACCAGCACATGATCGAAACGGCTGCCGATATCCTCGGCGATCAGCGGCTCCTGCAGCATGTGCGCCCAATAGAGCAGCAGGTCGTCGTAATCGAGCACGTTCTGCACCTGCTTCGCTTCGACATAACAGGCGAAGAGATCGCGCAGCTGCTGTTCCCACATGGCGCACCAGGGGAAGAAGTCGCGCAGCACGCCGTCGAGCGACGCTTCCGCGTTGACGGAGCGCGAATAGATGGCAAGACACGTTGCCTTGGTCGGGAAGCGGTTCTCCGTCTTGGAAAAACCAAGGTCGTGGCGCGCAAGGTTCATCAGGTCGGCGCTGTCTTCCCGGTCGTGGATCGTAAAGGCCGGATCGATGCCGATCTGCTCGGCATAGTCACGCAGCAGGCGCGCGCCGATGCCATGGAACGTGCCGGTCCAGGCAAGCGCATCGGCGGTGATGCCGGCATTCGCGCCCAGCACCTCGCGACAGATCCGCTCGACACGGCGGCCCATCTCGGCGGCGGCGCGGCGCGAGAATGTCATCAGCAGGGTCCGGCGCGGATCGGCGCCCTTGACGATCAGATGCGCCACGCGATGGGCAAGCGTATTCGTCTTGCCGGAGCCGGCCCCGGCGATGACGAGCAGCGGTCCGGCGACGTGGCCATTACCCGCGGTCGTGCCGTGTTCCACCGCCAGCCGCTGCTCCGGGTTCAATTTTTCCAGATAGGCGGCAGTCATCAATTCTCCTGGATGGACGAGGAAGCCGGGCACGATCCGCGACGAATCGCAGGCGTGAAAATATCTGAGCGTTCTATGGATGTTCCGAATCGACCGAACCTGTCAAGTTTGGGGAAATTCCCTCGTCGATGCGAAGTTTTGCGCAAGAATTTCATTCGGATTTGGCCGATGTGGCTCGAAAAGGACTTTCTTCGTTCTTATGTATTATTGTAGTGCGGTATTCTTGAGTATGGGTTTTCGCAGTGCGTTGAGTGAAGGTTCCCGAAGATGAACGAGACGATCGCCACTGGGTTGCGCCTGCCTGGCGGACTGGTGGCTCTGCCGGATGGGCGCATTGCACTTGTCGAGACGGACCCAAGTCGCCGTTATCTGAAGCTTTTCGACGCGAGCGGCGCCTACGAGGAGCTGTGTCGGATCGGCGGCAGCCCGACCGGAATTGCGATCGATGGGGATGGCTGTTTCTGGGTGGCCGGCGGCCCGGAGAATTCGCTCATCAAGCTCTCGCCGCAGGGGCGGGTTCGTCAGCTGGTAGAGGGGAGTGCCGACGGCCCGTTTCTCCATCCGAACTCGCTTGCTTTCGGGCCTGACGGCCTGCTTTACATGACCGATTCCGGCATCCGCCTGGCCGATCTGCTGGAAAGAGGGCACATCCATCCTGATTTTTTCAAGGCCGCCTATAATGGCTGCGTCTATCAGATCGATCCCGCCGAAGGCCGGGTGATTCGCGTCCTGGCCGCCGGCCTGCTGCTTGCCAGCGGCGTCGCCTTCGGACCTGACGGGCTGCTTTATTACAGTGAGATGTTGACTGGAAAAATCCATCGGCAGATCGTCGGCGGGCGCCAGGAGATGTTCGCGGAATCGATGACATCGCCCGCGGTAAACGTGCTGCGCGGGCCATCGGGCCTGGCCTTCGATCGCAGCGGCACGCTCTATTGTGCCATGTCCGGCCTTGGCGAAATTTGTCTGATCGATACCGAGGGGACGATGGCCGGCCATATCCGCACCAATGGCCCGCGACCGGGCGGCATCGCCTTCACTGTCGATGGCAAGCACCTGCTGGTCAGCGAACAGGAAAAAGGTGTCATAGAGAAGATAACGGCGCCCCGTCCGGGCCTGCCGTTGCATATGCCGTTTATTTCCTGAAGCGTCTGCGATCTTCGGGCGGCACTCGGCATGCTTTCATCGGGCTGACGGACATGCCCGGCGCCCCGGGCATGTCCTATTCTCATATATTGACTGTTTATTCAGCTGCGGGGATCTGCTTGTTGTCCTTGCCGGACTTATCATCCGGCTTGGCGTCGTTGGCGACCACCTTGGCATGGCGGCGGCGCCAATCGCCGAGGAATAGCAAGATCGGCGCCGCGATGAAGACCGACGAGGCGCCAGCGACAAGTATGCCGAACACCATCGGGATTGCGAAGCTGGAGACGGCGCTGCCGCCCCAGATCGCCATCGGCACCAGCGCCAGGAAGGCGGTGGCGTTGGTATAGAGGCTTCGCGCCAGGGTTTCGTTGATCGACTTGTCGATGATGTCGCGCAGCGGCATCGACTTGTAGAGCCGCATGTTTTCACGCATGCGGTCATAGACCACGACCTTGTCGTTCACCGAATATCCCACAAGCGTCAGGATCGCGGCGATGGCTGTCAGGTTGAAATCGAGGCCGGTGATCGCGAAGAAGCCGATCGCCTTGGTGACGTCGAGTACCAGCGTGACGATGGCGCCGACCGCGAACGGCCATTCGAAGCGATACCAGATGTAGAACAGCATCGCCAGGCTTGCGATCACGACCGACAGGATGCCGGCCCAGGCAAGCTCGCCCGAGACCTTCGGACCGATGACATCGGTGCCTTCGATCGTCGCGCTTGGATCGATCTTGACGATTTCCGCCTTGAGCTTGGTCACCGCGGCTGTCTGCGCCTCTTCGCCGCCGTCCTGGCGCTGGGCGCGGACAAGGAGGCTGCTGTTGTCGCCGAAGGACTGCAGTGCGATTTCGCCGAGGCCGAGCGTGTTCAAGCCCTCGCGGAACGTAGACAGATCGGCTGCGTCCTTGGTCTTGACCGACATCTGGATGCCGCCGCGGAAATCGACGCCGTAGTTGAGGCCCGGATGGACGAACAGTACCACCGAGGCGATCGACAGGATCGCCGAGACGGTGACGCCAAAGAAGCGGGCCTTCATGAACTGGATGTGCTTGTCATAGGGGCTGAAGGGGATCAGCGGCCTGATGTTGAGCACCTTCAGCTTGCGGCGACGGGTGATGGCGATCATCACGACGCGCACGAAGGCGACGGAGGTGAACATCGAGATAATGAGGCCGAGACCCATGGTCACGGCAAAGCCGCGAACAGGGCCGGAGCCGAAGTAGAACAGGATGGCGGCGGCGATCAGGGCCGTCATGTTGCCGTCGATAATCGTCGAATAAGCCTTCTTGAAGCCGTTATCGATGGCGGCGAAGGCGCCACGGCCCTTGCGGGTTTCTTCGCGGATGCGCTCGTTGATGAGAACGTTGGCATCAACCGCAAGGCCGATACCGAGGACGACGCCGGCGATGCCGGGCAGCGTCAGCGTGGCGCCGACCAGCGTCAGGGCCGAGAAGGTCAGGATCGTGTGGATGAGCAGCGCAACATTCGCGAGAATTCCCCAGGCGCCGTAGAGCACGAAGATGAAGGCGGCAACCAGGACGAAGCCGATCAGGCCGCTATAGATGCCCTTTTGGATCGCGTCGCTGCCAAGGTCGGCGCCGACCGTGCGCTCTTCGATGACGGTGAGCTTCGCCGGAAGGGCGCCGGCGCGCAGCAGGGCTGCGAGCGTGGTGGCACTGTCTGCGGTGAAGTTGCCGGAGATCTGGCCCGAACCGCCGGTGATCGGCTCGCGGATGTTCGGCGCGCTTAGAACCTTGTTGTCGAGGACAATAGCAAAGGGCTTGCCGACATTTTCGCGGGTGATTTCTGCAAAGCGGTTGGCCCCGGCGCTATCGAAGCGGAAGGTGACGAGCGGCTCATGCGTGTTCGGATCGAAGCTGACGCGGGCATCCGTCAAACGGTCACCGGAGAGCTCGATGCGGTCGAGAACCGGATAGCTGTTGCCCTTGTCGTCCTTGAGAATGGTGACGCCGGGGCCGGGATTGTTCGGGTCGACATTGTCGGCAAGCAGGTGGAAGGACATCTTCGCGGTCGAGCCGAGGAGCTCGCGCAGGTGCGACGGATCCTGTGCACCGGGAAGCTGGACGAGAACGCGGTTTGGACCGACGCGCTGAATGGTCGGCTCGGCAACGCCCACCTGGTCGACGCGCTTGCGGATGACTTCAAGGCTCTGCTGAACGGCGGAATCGACGTTGGCGGAGATGCCTGCCGGCGAGAAGGACATGGCGATCGTTGCGCCGTTTGGCTTGATGTTGAGATCGGACTGGCCGGCCGAGAGGCCCGAGGTGATCGTATTGGCCAGCGTCTGCAACTGCGTCACCGCGTCACCGCTCTGCGAGGCATCGTTGAGCGTCACGACAATCTGGTCGCCGTTGCGCACGACCGAACGGACCTGGATGTTCTTGTCGCGCAGCACGCGGCGTGCGTCCTGCTGCAGCGACTGCAGCCGGCCATTCGTCAGATCCTTCTCGTCGACTTCGAGCACGAGATAGGAGCCGCCGCGAAGGTCGAGGCCGAGGGATACCTGGCTATGCGGCAGCCAGGACGGGATTTTGCTGAGAACCGCCGGCGGCAGCGCATTCGGGAGGGCGATAAGAAGGCCAAGCAGGATGACGACTGTATAAAGTGCCACGAGCCATGGTGAGGTGCGCATGGGTATTATCCTTGAAAATACGCTGATGCCGGCGGTCGACCGCTGGCGGACTTAAGGTCATGTCGGAGATGCGGCGCGTCGGCGCCGATCGCTTACGCGAAATCGCTCGGAGGGCCGCGTGCGAAATAGGCGCTAAATGCCAGGGATTCGAGCCGGGCAGCATCGCCTGGATGGCCTGGCTGCCAGGGCATGGCCGGATAGCCGAGAGAGGGAAGGGAGGCGAGTATCGCCGGTCCAATATCGTGCCAGGTAGCTTTCGGCGCTGCCAGGCGGTCGGCAACGACGATGCCGCGCACCGGATCCCGCAGGGAAAGGTAGAGCGGCTGGCTGTCCTTGCCGGAAGAAAGAGCATCCGCATCGGCTCGCGCGGCCAGATTGCCGCCACCGAGCGCCAATCCGACATAGGCGAAAAACGCGACGAACAGCGAGGCGATCACGCGCGCTCCGGCGCGGTGCGTCCTGTCGTCTCTATCTTCGCTGTCGGCAATGCCGAATTCGAGCGGGCTCAACAGTCAGAAATGCCTTTGTTCCTTTGCCGGCGCGAACGCCGACGGTGCGGTCATGATATCAGGACGCCTCGCGTCTTCCCACTGCATAATTCCTTAAATCGATATCGATTTAAGGAATTATGCAGCAGATCAAAAGTGCTTTAGCGACCTTTGCGCGTCACATGTGACGCGCGGCGCTATAGTGCGGCATGTCATGATGCACTTGCGCGAATGGGTCAACAGTCCCGGCTCGGTTTCTTAATTTTCCGTCGCTCCCGTTCCGGCGGCGGCTGACGGTTTGGGTGCCAGGCAGGATGCCTGAACGCGATAGGCATGAAGCGTTTTGCCTTTCATCTCGCCATAGGGCGGCGACCAACTCTTGATGAGGTCTACCTGGCTTTCCGGGCATTCGAACGGGCCGTTGTCGATATACAGCACCCGCCCGGTCACGTCGCCCGGCATGGAGAAGTTCTGCTCGTAATAGTTGTTGGGAAAGCCGCCGAAATTGCGAGCATAGATCCGGAAAGGCTTGCCCTTCAGCGTATAGAAAAGATCGGCGAGGGTATCGCGATCCTCGGCCACGATAACTGGTGTCTTCGCGTCCGTCGCTATGTCGGCGATTTCCTGGCTGATGATGGTGCGGCCGACATAGCGCTTCATGACGAGATCGCCGTTCGGCAGCTTGATGTCATAGGCAAAGACCGTCATCACCGGGATCACGAAGGCGACGACGGCGCCGATGATCAGCGAGGTGCTCAATCCCTTCTTCGTCAGGCGATAGAGTATCCAGACGGCGAGTATGGTGCCGGCGGCATAGGCGCAGACGGCCCAGTTGGCGTAGGCCTTGGCGAACAAGGCCTGCAGCGTGATGAGAGCCACGACGGGTACCGACAGCCAGAACAGCAGCTTTTCCCGGTCGTCGCTCTGTCCGCGGATCAGCCGCCAGGTCGCCCACAGCAGGGCATAGAAGACGACCGGACCGACCACGCCGAATTGCGCGCCGAAGAAGCCGAGCCCGCTGAGCATATGCTTCAAAAGGCCGCTGTTGCCACCATCCTTGCTCCATTGGGCAATATTCTCGGTGTGCTTTATGGTCGCCGCATCATGGGCGAAATTCCACCAGAGATTGGGCGAAACGACGATGGCGCCGACGATGGCGGCAATGGCGACGTCCCGCCAGGCGATGCGCGCCGAGCGCATTGTCAGCATGGCGATGCCGACCCCCGGCAAAAGGAAGAGCACCGAATATTTTGTCAGGAAGGCGATGCCAAGGCTGGCGCCGAGGATGAAAGCCTCAAGCGCCGAAGACCGCCTGGTCAGGCCGAGAAAGGTCCAGATCGCGATCGTCACGAACAGGATCTGGATCGTGTCGGTCGAGACCAGCACGGCCGAAAGTGAAGCGGCCGGAAGGGTGGTGAAGATGACGCCGACCCACGGCGCAATCTCGCGTCCCTCCTCGCCCTCGATCAGCCGCCGCGTGGTGCACATGAGCATCAGGGCGGTGGCGAGATGGAAGAGCGGCGCCGAAATGCGGATCCAGAATGTTGAGTCCGACCCGGAAATCGCGTTGAAGAAGCGGATGACCCAGGCGATCATCGGCGGCTTGGAGTAGTAGCCGAAATCGAGGTTCTGGCCCCAGAACCAATATTGCGCCTCGTCGACAAAGAGGTCCGTCCTGTTGACCAGCAACATGAGGATACGCCAGAGCGTTATTCCGAAGATGATTGCGAGGGCCACGCGCAGAGAAAGTTTCTGGGCAGTCGTTCGAGAATGGGTCGTGTCGAGCATTAATGGATGGGTCTCGGTGCCTGATCGTGAGGCTTAATACGGAACTATTGAGACCAAAGCTAGCTCCTGGTCATCCAGAAGACAGCGATGCTGGTCGGCATGGCCGCGAAGCGCCATGCATCCGATTTTGAAATCCGAGATGTGTTGCAGCGCGCCTAAAGGACGCGTGAAGCGGCTTTCCCGCGCGTCTCCTCGATGCGGCACAGAAGCATGAACGCCGCGAGCGTCAGGCCGGCCATCAGCGAGGCGGTCAAACCAAGAACAATCATTGCTCTCTCCGTATCGACATCGAAGCTGTCTATCCCCTGAGCAGTAAGATATGAAGCTTGCTCGTGACTTGCGATCCGCGTTTCTACCGGTCGAAAATATATATCTGAAAGTAATGCCTAATTTAGGGCGAAGTACTGCAGAGCACGCCTTCTTCCGTCATTAACCTTCGGGCAAGGAATTAACCATAAACATTGAAGTTGAACGTCGGAATGGGAAAATTGTGACTCGTTCTCACCAGGCATGAAGCCGCCCCGTCGTACCGGGTCTGATCCGGTATCCACTTCATCAAACAGGTCCGCAGCAGACTTTGATGAACGAGCGAGCTTCAGCGCCGCGATCGATCGATCGAAGGCGATGACAGCCTTTCCTCGCCTCCTCATTGCGCCTGGCGCGGATCATCAGCGGTTTCGCCGGCGCTTGGGCGCGCGGCAGTTCGGCGGGGACGGTATTGGCGCAGGATTCGCCATCAGATCAGGCAGGCAGGGCGCAGGCTGGCAGCCTTCGCGACCGCTTGCGTTTTGCTGGTCTCGATGCCGGGCAATGCGACAGCTTGCGCCGCAACCGGCCGATGCTCGAGACACATCTGAAAGCCGGCCTGCGTGATCTTTTCCATCGGTTCCAGGCCTATCCGGACGCCGCGCGCAATTTTTCCAGCGAAAACCAGCTCGAACGCCTTCAGGATCTGCAGTCCTCACACTGGGATGTGCTGACGGACGCCCGTTTCGACAGTCTTTATGCCGAGCGCGTCAAGGTTCTTTCCGACAGCGAAAGCAAGATGGGTCTCGACCCCCGCTGGCACGTCGCGGGCCATGGGGTGATGCTCGAGCATTTGCTTACCGGCCTTCTCGACGACATGGGGGGCCGTGCCATCCTCCCCGGAGCCAAGCGCCGCGCCCGCGAGCTCAGCGAGCTCGTCACATCAGTCGTGCGCCTCGTGATGGTCGATGTCGAGATCGCGGTATCGCTGCGCTTCAACGAATTGCGGGTCGGCCATCAGCGGGCGCTGGCCGAACAGCGGGCCGCCGATCGCGGCGAGGCGGCGGCATTCATCGCTGAGCTCGCCAACGGCCTTGCCGATCGCGACCTTACAACCCGGATGACGAGTGATTGTCCGGAAGCCTATACCGAGGTCGCCGAGGCCTTGAATGCGGCGCTGGCGGACATCCAGCAGCAGTTTTCGGCTCTGTCCGCTGGCGTGCAGGCGGCGGAAGCGGCAAGCGACGCCATTTCCCGTGCCTCAAAATCCCTGGCGGAAACATCGTCCGAACAATCGCGTGCGCTCGCGGTCTCGGCGCGACAGCTCGCGGAGCTTGCCGAGCAGGTGCGCGGCAATGCGGCCAATACGCGCTCGGCCGAGCGCGTCACGGCATCGACCCGCGTGGCCGCGGAAGACAGCGGCCGCATCGTCGGCCAGGCGATATCGGCCATGGCCGATATCGAGACATCAGCCGAAAAGATCGGCCAGATCATCGGTGTCATCGATGAAATCGCGTTCCAGACCAATCTTCTCGCCTTGAATGCCGGCATCGAGGCGGCTCGCGCCGGCGACAGCGGCCGCGGCTTTGCCGTCGTCGCGCAGGAAGTTCGCGCACTCGCCCAGCGTTCCGCCGATGCCGCGCGCGAGATCAAGGTTCTGGTCACGGGTACCAAGGCGCAGGTGGATGCCGGCGTGCAGATGGTCGGCCGCACCCAGGATGCGATCGGCGGCATCGTCCGTCAGGTGACCGATATCAACCAGGCGATCTCGGGGATTGCCGCGGCGAGCGACGAGCAGGTCGCCGGCCTCAACGCACTCACGACCGACATCGGCGGCTACGGCGAGCGCGCGGCGGTTGCCGGAAGCGAGGCAAGCCGCTCCGAGGAAGGCGCCGATCATCTGCATAGCGTCGTCGTCGAGCTCGGCCGGACCATTCGCGAGTTCCGCATCGAGCGCGAGCGGCGCCATGCGGCATTTTCGGCGCCGGCGAGAGCCTCTCAGCAACGACAGCTCCCCACCCGCGACGAGCCCAGCAACGGGCGGGACGAAGATGAGATGGCGGATTTCGGCTTCCCGCTTCGCAGGGCCGCATCGGGAGGTGATCGCAATGCCTATTGATCTTTCAGTTTCATGCACATGCGGGCCGAGCGGCCTGATTTCAGACAACGAGGAATGAAGCGATGCCGAGCAAGAAAGGCGAAAAGACAATCAGTCTGGCCGCGGTGCTGGACCTCAACGAGGCCTCAGCCCTTCGCGGCACGCTGATGGGGATGCGCGGCAGCAATGTCGCGATCGATGCGTCCGGCGTCGAGAGGATCGGAGCCTTGTGCGTTCAGGTCATCATGGCCGCCGCCAAGACGTGGGATGAGGACAAGCTCCCCTTCACCTTCTCCAAGGTGTCGGACGCATTTCAAAAAACAATGCAGGTGATCGGGGTGGATATCTCCCATCTGCTTGCCAAGGAGATCCGGCAATGAAGAAAAAAGTACTGACGGTGGATGATTCACGAACCATCCGAAACATGCTTCTCGTGACCCTCAACAATGCGGGTTTCGAGACCATTCAGGCCGAAGATGGCGTCGAGGGCCTGGAAATTCTGGAAGAGGCCAATCCTGACGTCATCGTCACGGACATCAACATGCCGCGCCTCGATGGCTTCGGCTTCATCGAGGGCGTGCGCCGCAACGACAAATACCGTGCCGTTCCGATCCTCGTGCTGACGACCGAAAGCGATGCGGAGAAGAAGAACCGTGCCCGCCAGGCCGGTGCGACCGGCTGGATCGTCAAGCCGTTCGACCCCGCCAAGCTGATCGATGCCATCGAGCGCGTAACCGCCTAAACAGGATCCACCCCTCATGGATATGAACGAAATCAAAGAGATTTTCTTCCAGGAGTGCGAAGAGCAGCTCGCCGAACTGGAATCCGGTCTCCTGAAAATGAATGACGGCGACCGTGATCCGGAAACCGTCAATGCCGTGTTCCGCGCCGTTCATTCCATCAAGGGTGGGGCAGGTGCCTTCGGTCTGGACGACCTGGTCGCATTCGCCCACGTCTTCGAGACCACGCTTGATTGCGTTCGATCCAACAAGCTGGAGCCGACCCAGGATGTCCTGAAGGTCATGCTCAAGGCCGCCGACGTTCTGGCGGATCTTACCAATGCCGCCCGCGATGGCGGCAGTGTCGATCAGGCCCGCAGCCGCGGCCTGGTCAAGGAACTGGAGGCGTTGGCCCATGGCGAATTGCCCGCGTCGTCGGCCGCGGCAGTCGTCGTCGAGGCCGCTCCCAAGTCCGCCATACCGGCTCCGACTGATGATAGCGGTTTCCAGCCGATCCCCTTCAGCTTCGATGACGATTTCGGCGGCAACGAGCCGGCCGGCGACGGCGTGCCGGAGTATGAAGTCGACTTCAGGCCGCGCTCGGATCTCTATGCCAAGGGCAACGACGCAACGCTGCTGCTGCGAGACCTCGCGCGGCTGGGCGAGATGAACATCTTTTGCGACATGGATATGTTGCCGGGTCTTCCTGATCTCGATCCCGAAAGCGCCTATTTCAAATGGACGATCTCGATCAAGACGGACAAGGGCGAAGACGCCATTCGCACCGTCTTCGAATTTGCCGAATGGGACTGCGATCTCGATATCAGGCAGGCCGAAAGCGCCGGCTCCTCGAGCGGCGACGAATTGCCGATGGTGCCTGTACCCTTCGATCTCTCCGCCCTCGATGATGACGGCGCGGCACCGGCCGCCGAAGGCGTGGAGCAGGCGGCGTCTCCGAAGAATGATGCCGCCGCTGCCGTTGCCGCAGCTGAAACCGCCAGCAACGTCACGCAGCTTGCCTCAGTTGCCGCTCGCGTCGAGAAGAAGGAGGCTGCCCTTGCCGCCGCCGCTGCCGCCAACGCGGCCGCCGCGCAGAACAGCGCCGCCGCAGCGGGCGTCGGCCAGACCATCCGCGTCGACCTCGACCGCGTCGATCGCCTGATCAACCTTGTCGGCGAGCTCGTCATCAACCAGGCGATGCTGTCGCAGAGCGTCATCGAGAACGACAACAACGGTGCATCCTCGATCAACATGGGTCTCGAAGAGCTGCAGCAGCTCACCCGCGAGATCCAGGACAGCGTCATGGCGATCCGCGCCCAGCCTGTGAAGCCGGTCTTCCAGCGCATGTCGCGCATCGTCCGCGAAATCGCCGACATGACCGGCAAGTCGATCCGCCTGATCACCGAGGGCGAAAACACCGAAGTCGACAAGACTGTTATCGACAAGCTGGCCGAACCGTTGACGCATATGATCCGCAATGCCGTCGACCACGGCATCGAAACGCCGGAAAAGCGCGCGACGCTCGGCAAGAATCCGGAAGGCACGGTTCGCCTGACTGCAAAGCACCGCTCCGGCCGCATCCTGATCGAACTTGCCGACGACGGCGCCGGTATCAATCGCGAGAAGGTGCGTCAGAAGGCCATCGACAACGATCTGATCCCGGCCGATGCTAATCTGTCGGATGAGGAAATCGACAATCTGATCTTCCTGCCGGGCTTCTCGACCGCCGACAAGATCTCCGACATTTCCGGCCGGGGCGTCGGTATGGATGTGGTCAAGCGCTCGATCCAGGCGCTCGGCGGCCGTATCAACATCAGCTCCAGGCCGGGGCAGGGCTCGGTTTTCACCATGAGCCTGCCGCTGACGCTCGCCGTCCTTGACGGCATGGTGGTGACGGTTGCCGGCCAGACGCTTGTCGTGCCGCTGACCGCGATCGTCGAGACGCTGCAGCCGGAGGCTTCCGCCATCCATTCCTTCGGCGCGAACCATCGCCTGATTTCGATCCGCAACAGCTTTTGCCCGCTGGTCGATGTCGGCCGTATCCTGAACTTCCGCGCCACGCAGGCCAATCCCGTCGAAGGTGTCGCGCTGCTGGTGGAATCGGAAGGCGGCGGTCAGCGCGCCCTCATGGTCGATGCCATCCAGGGCCAGCGTCAGGTGGTCATCAAGAGCCTCGAGGCCAACTACACGCATGTGCCGGGCATTGCGGCCGCGACCATTCTCGGCGATGGCCGCGTGGCGCTGATCCTTGACGTCGATGCCGTGGTCGGTGCTTCGCGCGGCCAGTCGCTGAAGCCTGAAATGTCTTACGCAGCGGTGGGGTGAGTTCATGTCCTATGCCGTCAAGAACCTGACACAGGGCATCCGCGAGCTGATCGCCTTCCGCATCGGCGACCAGGAATTCTGTGTCAACATCATGTCGGTTCGCGAAATTCGCGGCTGGACGCCCGCAACGGCCATGCCGCATGCGCCTGGCTATATGCTGGGTGTCATCAATCTGCGCGGCGCGGTCTTGCCGATCATCGATCTCTCCTCCCGGCTCGGCATGAAGCGCGCGGAGCCGACGGCGCGGCATGTCATCATCGTGGCCCAGGTCAAGCGGAAGGCGGTCGGCCTTCTCGTCGATGCGGTGTCGGACATCCTGACCATCACCGACGACAGCATCCAGCCGACGCCGGAAGTCTCCTTCGATCAAGAGCGGCAGTTTGCGCGCGGCATCGTGGCGATCGACCGCCGCATGATCTGCCTGATCGAGCTGGAAGCCCTGTTCCCTGAAAGCGAAAGCGAAGCAGCATGAGCGTGATGGGAGCTATGGATTTCAAGGCGTCTCCGGACGAGGTGCTGGCGAGCGGCGAATATCCGCTGACGCGGCGCGACCTCATGGAAATCGCCGCCATGATCTATGCGGATGCGGGCATTTCGCTCAATGAGAGCAAGGCGTCGCTCGTCTATTCCAGGCTGTCGAAGCATATTCGCGCGCTGGGTCTTGCCGGTTTCCGCGACTACTGCCAGCTGGTTTCCTCGCCGGCGGGAAGTGCGGCGCGTCGTGAGATGCTCTCGCATCTGACGACCAATTTCACGCGCTTCTTCCGCGAAAACCATCATTTCGATCATCTGCGCGACGAGGTTCTGCCGGGTCTCCTGGCGCGCGCCAAGGCCGGTGGCCGGGTACGCATCTGGTCGGCCGCCTGTTCCGACGGGCAGGAGCCCTATTCGATTGCGCTGACCGTACTCGCCTTGATGCCGAATGCCGCGGAATTCGATTTCAAGATTCTGGCGACGGACATCGATCCCAAGATCCTCGGCCTGGCCCGCGCGGGCGCCTATGATGAGACGGCGCTCGAAACGGTCTCGCCCGCCATGCGCAAGCAATGGTTCCAGGAGGTCAATGTCCAGGGCAGGCGCAAATTCCAGATCGACGACCGTGTCAAGCGGCTGATCACCTTCAACGAGCTGAACCTGCTGGCGCAATGGCCCTTCAAGGGCATGTTCGACGTCATCTTCTGCCGCAACGTCGTCATCTATTTCGACGAGCCGACGCAGACGAAGATCTGGACGCGCTTTGCCGGCCAGCTGCATGACAGCGGCCACCTTTATATCGGCCACTCCGAACGGGTCTCCGGCGAGGCGAAGCACGTCTTCGACAATATCGGCATCACCACCTATCGCTATCTCGGCA
Organism: Rhizobium sp. P40RR-XXII; assembly: GCF_012641405.1. Lineage (GTDB taxonomy): Bacteria > Pseudomonadota > Alphaproteobacteria > Rhizobiales > Rhizobiaceae > Rhizobium. Next base: position 307,349 of record NZ_JABAII010000007.1, on the reverse strand, counting down.
AGAGCGCGGGGAGGAAACCATGAACGCAGCTGCCCGTGTTCTCGTGGTCGACGACTCCCCGACCATGCGCGGCCTGATCACGGCCGTATTGCGCTCCGACCCGGAAGTCGACGTCGTTGGCCAGGCCGGCGACGCGCTCGAAGCGCGCGCCGCCATCAAGGCCCTTAATCCGGATGTCGTCACGCTCGACATCGAGATGCCGAACATGAACGGCCTCGAATTCCTCGAAAAGATCATGACGCTCAGGCCCATGCCCGTCATCATGGTATCCACGATGACGCATCGCGGCGCCGACGCGACGCTCGCAGCCCTCGAGATCGGCGCGTTCGACTGCGTCGGAAAGCCGGCGCCGGGCGAGCCGCACCCCTTCGGCGACCTGGCGGACAAGGTAAAGGCGGCAGCCCGCTCTCAGCGGCAATATGTCAAGCCGGCCGCGCAGCGCGTGCCGCCGCCCGCCGTTTCAGATTTCCGCGTGGGACGCAAGATCGTCGCCATCGGTTCCTCCACCGGTGGTGTCGAGGCACTGATCAATGTGCTGCAGAAATTCCCGGCCAATTGCCCGCCGACCGTCATCACGCAGCATATGCCGCCGACCTTCACTCGCAGTTTCGCTGAACGGCTGAACCGCCTCTGCGCGCCTGTTGTCCAGGAGGCGACCGACGGCGCGCGGCTGGAGATCGGCAAGATCTATCTGGCGCCGGGCGGCGAAAGGCATTTGCGGGTCGCCAATGCCGCAGCACCCCATTGCCGTCTGGTAGACGGCGGGCCCGTCAACGGCCATCGCCCCTCGGTCGACGTGCTCTTTGATTCGGTTGCCGAGCTGGCAGGCCGCAATGCCGTCGGCGTAATCCTGACCGGTATGGGCCGCGATGGCGCCGCCGGTCTCCTCAAGATGCGCCACGCCGGTGCGCGCACCATCGGCCAGAACGAAAAGACCTGCGTGGTCTACGGCATGCCGAGGGTCGCCCATGAGCTTGGCGCCGTCGAACAACAGTTTCCGCTGAACGTCATTGGCGAGGAAATTTTGAAGATAACAGCCGCCCGAAAGGAAGGGAGCGAATAATGTCTCTAGCGGAGAAAATCAAAGTTCTGATCGTCGACGATCAGGTTACCAGCCGCCTGTTGCTGAGCGATGCTCTGACGCAGCTCGGTTTCAAGCAGATCACCGCCGCCGGCGACGGTGAGCAGGGGATGAAGATCATGGAGCAGCAGCCCCATCATCTGGTCATCTCCGATTTCAACATGCCGAAAATGGACGGGCTCGGTCTGCTGCAGGCAGTCCGGACCAATCCGACGACGAAGAAGGCGGCCTTCATCATCCTGACGGCGCAGGGCGACCGCGCACTGGTCCAGAAGGCGGCGCAGCTCGGGGCCAACAACGTGCTCGCCAAGCCCTTCACCATCGAGAAGATGAAAGCTGCCATCGAGGCTGTCTTCGGAGCGTTGAAATGATCGTCGAGGGTGCTGCCCGTCGCGTGCATATTATTCAGGGCGAGTACAAGGTCATCAGCGATCCAGAAGTGGTACTGACGACCATTCTCGGCTCTTGCGTAGCGGCGTGCCTGCGCGATCCCATCGCCGGCGTCGGCGGGATGAACCATTTCCTCCTCCCGGGAATGGCCACTTCGCCGATGAGCGGTGGCGACGCGACGCGTTACGGCGTGCACCTGATGGAACTTCTGATCAACGGCCTCTTGAAAAAGGGGGCGCGGCGCGACCGGCTGGAAGCAAAAGTCTTCGGCGGTGCCAAGACGATCGCGACCTTCTCCAATGTCGGCGAGCAGAATGCTGTCTTCGCCATGCAGTTTCTGAAAGACGAAGGCATACCGGTCGTCAGCTCCAGCACGGGCGGCGAGCATGGACGCAAAATCGAATATTGGCCGATCTCCGGAAGGGCCAGGCAATACCCGCTGACCGGCGCGGAGACGCAGAAGACCGTTGCGCTGGAACAGCGTCCGGTCGTGGCTCCCAAGCCGGTCGACAATACGATCGAATTTTTCTGATCAGCGAGGCTACCGCATGACCCCCTTCCAGCGTATTGAAACGGCCGCCATCGAGGAGACGCTTCCCGCCATCCTCCTGCGGGTCGTTTCCGAATTGCATGACGTCGCCTATCTGATCGAGCGGATCGAGCCGCAGCTGCTCGATCTCAGCGGCACCGATATAATGGCCTCGCCGGAGGCGATGAAGGTTGTTCAGGGCATCGACCTTGCCGTGCAGAAGACCCGCGGCATCGCCGAATTCATCGACACCATCGCCGGGACCATGCCCGAGGGCTGGACGGTCGATCTGGCAACGGCATTGAGCCTGGTCAAGCTGACGGAGATGCAAAAGGCGCTTGGCGGCGGTGGTTTCCATGCGCATTCTCAGCCCATGGCGAAGGCCGCCGGCGACTTTGATTTCTTCTGATCTGGTTGCCGGTTATAAATACTGTTTTTCTTATATAATCTTCATCATTTCCTCCCGACTTTTTCCCGTTTTTCAGCCGGACGAAACGTTCGCACAAGTTTCGATTTCTATTTTCTCCGCAGGGTACAAAGCCATCAGGTCTTTGACGAATCGTGCGAGAACAGAATGAATCTGTTAAATCAATTAGTTCCCCTGTTTCGGAATATTCAGAATCTCGGGAGAACGCGGCTGATGATCCTGGGGGGTGTCGGCGCCGTCTCCATGCTGCTGATCCTTTTTGCCGCCCTTTACGTCAATAAGCCCTCCCAAGAGACGCTTTATGTCGGCCTGGATGCGACCGATCTCAATCAGATCAGCATCGCTCTCGCAGAGGCAAAGATCAATTTCCAGGTCGGCTCCGACGGCACCAGCCTGACCGTTCCAGCCGGCATGACCGGCAAGGCTCGCGCACTGCTTGCCGAGCGCGGCCTCCCCAATAGCGGCAATGCCGGCTATGAATTGTTCGACAATGTCGGTTCGCTCGGCCTGACTTCCTTTATGCAGGAAGTCACCCGCGTGCGCGCACTTGAAGGTGAAATCGGCCGCACCATTACCTCGATCGCCGGCATCAGTGCCGCGCGCGTCCATATCGTCATGCAGGACGTCGGCAATTTCCGGAAGGCGGATCAGAAGCCGACGGCGTCCGTCATGATCCGCGCCAGCGCGGAAGCAGCCCGCAAATCCGCGTCGGCTATCCGCCACCTTGTCGCCTCCGCTGTTCCGGGCCTGGAGGTCGATGACGTCACGATCCTCGACTCGACGGGCCAGCTGCTCGCATCGGGCGATGACCCGAGCAATGGCGCTCTGAACCGCAATCTCGGCATCGTGCAGAATGTACAGAGCGAAGTCGAATCCAACATCAACAAGGCGCTCGCGCCGTTCCTCGGCGCGGATAACTTCCGCTCGAGCGTCACGGCGCAGCTCAACACCGACAGTCAGCAGGTGCAGGAAACCACCTACGATCCGGACTCGAAGGTCGAACGCTCCGTCCGTACGGTGAAGGAAGCGCAGAAATCGCAGCAGAGCCAGCCCGACAGCGCCGCAACCGTGGAACAGAATATTCCGCAGGCGGCCCCGCAGTCCGGCGGCAACACGCCGACGTCGAACGACCAGTCGGACAAGCGCGAAGAGCAGACCAATTACGAAATCAACAGCAAGACGACAGCCACGACGCGCAACAGCTACAAGATCGAAAAGCTGTCCGTCGCGGTGGTGGTCAACAAGGGCCGCATCGCGCAGATGGTCGGCGAAGGCGCGGATCAGGCCAAGATCGATGCCTATACCGCCGAGATGCAGAAGATCGTCGCGACGGCCGCTGGCGTCGATACGACGCGCGGCGACATGGTCACCGTCAATGCGATGGACTTCGTCGACAACCAGCTGCTTGAGGATACGTCTTCCAGCTTCAGCATCACGGACACGCTGAGCCGTAATATGGCCGGCATCATCAACTCGCTGGCCTTCGTCGCCGTCGCCTTCCTGATCGTCTGGATGGGCTTCCGTCCGCTGATCCGCTCGCTCGGCGGCTCCGCAAGCAGCACGGCACTGCCGGAGGCGGCCGGGCTGGAGCTGCCGGACTTCGCGCCCGCCGCCGGCGGTCCCGGCGCGGCGCTGATGGACGGCTTCGGTTCGGACTTCGGCTTCGACAGCACCGACGATCTGCTGACGATGGGCGACGATGGCGGCACCTTCAACCGTCGCGTCAAGGAAGGGCCGGAGCGTCGCCTGTCTCGGATGGTGGAAATCAGCGAAGAGCGCGCCGCAAAGATCCTCAGAAAATGGGCTGTCGACCAGGCGGCATGAACAAAGGACCGGGAGATATCCCGGTCCTTTTTCGTTGCGAGAACGCCGGCGCGTTGATCTTGCCGATATCTGCCATTTCAACTGTGATCAATTAGCCGCTGCCAAGTAAATTGACGTGCTCGTAAGATGGAATTCCCCGGATATCCAGTTGCTGGGTAGAAAGAATCGACTTACAAATAGTATGCTTATTGGGTAACGGCCCTGTATCCGGAGCCAATTGGCCCTCGTTTTCCGCGTTTCGCATGTTTAAAGCGTTTGCAGATTCCGGAGCGCGGAAAAATCGGTTCATGGTTCGTAGATCGTGCCCGCGGCGGTATATGCGGGCTCGATTGCCGACGTGGAATTCAGGGATGGGTACGCTCATCCGCCCGTTTCCGCCGGGTTGTGTTCGTGTCGCGGTAGAGAAGATCCGGTTTTGATGCCTCATGGAAAATCCCTGTCGATTTTCCAGGGCGATGTGCCGGGTTCCGGCGAAACAATGCTCTCGTTGACGGCCGATCGCCCAACAGCGGCAGGAAATGCAAGTATGGACATGCAGATATCGCAGGTGAGCAGAAGCGATAGGGATGCGCGATCAGTCGTGCATGCCGGAGCCATGTCACGCGAGCAGCTCATTCTGCAGCTGAATGCCGTTGCAGGCCCGGCCTATCTGCAAGCCGGCCTGCATGCGCTGACCAGCTACGCCGGCGCCTCCTACTACCTCCTCGTGCGCTCCGATCTTATCCAGGAAAGTGGTCTCGACTTCGTCATTTCCTCCGATTGGCCCTTTGATCTCGTCAGGCGCCTGGCGGCGGAACTGACCAGCGGTTATGGCCGCATCGGCGAGCTCGAAAAATGCATGTCGGTGTTTCAGCCGAGCGCGGCGCTCTTGCCGGACGACGTCACCCTGCCTGACGGCATCGGCCGCCAATATCACGCCCTGAGCTTCAATGTCGGGCGTACACGCTTCTCTTTGCTGCTGCTGGTGCGTGAATCGGTAACGCCGTCATCGGAGCGGTTGCGCGATGTCGGTCTTCTGTCTAGCTATCTCGCGAGCTCCACCCGGTGCGCCGGAGGCAAGCTGGAGCGCGATTTCGATCTGACCGATCGCGAGCTGGAATGCCTGTTTTGGATTGCCGAGGGCAAGACGAGCGACGAGATCGCCATGATTCTCGGGATCTCGCGTAATACCATCAACAATTACATCACCAGCGTCATGCGCAAGACCGCCACCAAGACCCGCTCGGAGGCCATCGCCTTCGCGGTGCGAAACAATCTCGTTTAAGGGCTTACCGGATGCGCTATCAGCCAGACAGGACAACGGACAGGCCCGGCGAATCGCGGCTTACCCGTTCCGGCAGGATTTCTGGCCGCTCCGATCTCTTTCCGAAGCTGGTGTCGATGCAGAAGCTGATCGATGCGCAGCATTTCGCCGTCTATCGCCTTCATGGCTCCGGCCTGCCGCACAAGCAGCGGCTGGTCTGCGAGCTCGACAACTGGGGCTCGGCCAATTCCGTCGTCGGTAAATCCTTCCTGGAAGCCTACGGCGAGGCGATGATCGAGCATATCGACAAATCGCTGCTGCCGCTCATGTGGAATGGGCGCGATAGCGACAGCACGGCCGAGACACCGGACTTTGCCGTTTTCACGCAGCGGCTGAAGCCGCATCTTCTGCCCTTTGCCGGCGTGGCTTTTCCGGTGCGGCTGGGCGCGGTCGGCAACGGCTATATCGTCTTCACGGCCAAGTTCATGGATCTTGCGAGTGACATGATCGTCGAGCTGCATGGCCGCAGCTGCCAGATCATGATGGAGCTCCTGTCGCTGGATGAGCGCCGCTCACAGGCCGCCGAAGCGTTGAGCGAGCGTGAGATTGCCTGCCTGCAGCTTGCCGGTGACGGGCGCATCAGCGACGAAATCGCCGAAAAGCTGGGATTGTCGGTCCACACCGTCAATGCCTATCTCGGATCGGCGACGATCAAGCTCGACAGCGTCAACCGTATCCAGGCAATCGCAAAGGCGATCCGCTTCGGCTACATAAGCTGACGTTGCAGCGCCTCGGCAAATCGCCTTTGCAAATTCGAAATGATGAATCTTTTCAGATTGCGTGCGCCGCTTCGCCGCGGACGACGTAGCGCGCTTCTCTCAGGCTGTGTGCGAGCAGCGCCGTGTTTTCATCCGGGTCGGACGATGCCCTATCGAAGGCGATGTGATTGATCTCGATGCCGGCAAGGTGCTCCGTCAGCGCCAGCTTGGCATAGATGGTGACGCCCTGCGGCTTGATTTCCAGGTCGAGCGTGACCTCCGCCGGACCGCCCCAATCGAGCTTGTAGTCGCCGCCAAGACCGAAATTGACAATGCCTGGAAGAAAATAGAGCTCGGCGGCCGAGGCCACGAGGTCACCAAGATTGCCGTATCGTTCGAAGCGCAGCAGCGAGATCAGGTCGGCTGCATCAAGGAGGCGCAGCTCGCTGGCGACGGGGCTGATGGCTTCGGCTAGTATTTGTTCACGTTGGGCAGAGTAGGGGCATTTTTTCATTTGGTTTATCGTACCCGTTTTCTATTCGACTGCGCGGCGTAGATCCGATGGATGAGCTCGGCGACAGCTTTGTAAAATACTGACGGTATGACGCTATCAACCGAGACTTGCGCAAACATGGAGCGCGCGAGCGGTGGATCTTCGAAAACGGGAATATTGTTTGCCTCGGCTATCTCTCTGATTTTCAAGGCAATCAGATCCTGGCCCTTGGCGACGACGACAGGCGCATCGTTTTCCGCCTGCACATAGCGCAGCGCAACGGCGAAATGAGTCGGGTTGGCGATGATGAGCGTGGCGCGCGGCACTTGCTTCATCATGCGGCGGCGGGCGCGGTCGCGTGCGACCGAGCGCTGGCGCGACTTGACGATGGGGTCGCCCTGGGACTGCTTATGTTCGTCCTTGACTTCCTGCTTGGTCATTTTCAGCTGGTCGAACCAGTGATGGCGGCTCCACAGCAGGTCGGCGATGCCGACGATCGCGGTCGCCATCAGCACGATGATGAGAATCCGCTGAACCACCGTCGACAGGCGCACGAAGATGGTCTGCGGATCGGAAACCATCGAATCGATCGCGTGGAAGAACTGGCCGCGCAACACGAAAAACATGACGATGCTGACGAGCACGATCTTTGCGAGCGATTTGCCGAATTCCACCAGGCCGGTCGTGCTGAAGATGCGCTTGAAACCCGACGCGGGCGATATGCGCGAAAACTGCGGCTGGATCCGCTCCAGGACAGGCGTGGGCAGGTTCTGGAATATCGAGGCGCCGATGCCGAAGACGAAGAACAGCACCACGGCAGGCAACACCATGTTTCCGGCCTCCCAGCCTATGCGGGTAAACAGGGAGATGGCGTCGGGACCCGTATCGAGCCGCCATTGATCCGGCTTTTCGAAGAGATCCCGCAATATCTCGCCCAAGCGGCCCATGCGCGTCGGCAGAAAGAAGGTGACGTAGATGACCGTTGCCAGCATGGAGGCAAAGAGCGTCGCCTCCCTGGAGTGGGGCACATTGCCCTTCTCGACGGTATCGCGGAGTTTTTTCTCCGTCGGTCGTTCTGTTTTACTGTCCTTGTCTTCGTCAGCCAAAGCAGCCGCCCTTTGCGAAACGGAAAGAGGCCGCGCATCATACGCGGCCCGGTACTGAACAGTTTAAGACGATTTAGGTGAGTCGCGCCGAGGTCACGCCGCTTCTTCCACAGGCGTATTTTCTCGGGGCTTGAGTTCGATCTGGCCGGAATTGGCAAGCCTGATGGCTTCCTGGGCGATGGCGCGCCGGGCGATGGCGATTTCGCGCGGATTGATGCCGGTATTGCCCATCTGCAGGTCCGATTCGATCATTCGGCGCTGGCGCGGGCTGATCGAGGACAGAACGATCTCGCGAATCTCGTTGCCGGATCCCCGCAGCGCCATCGTCAGAATGTCGGAGGCGATGTCGTTGAGCAGCAGCACGCGGCTCGGCTGCGGCATGCGCGTGAGGTCGTCGAAGAGGAAGATCTTCGGACGGACCTTCTCGACCGATTCCTTGTTGATCGTTTCCAGCGAGCTCAGCAGGGTATCGACCTGCGGCTTGTCGAGCTCGTTCATCAGGTCGGCGACCTTCGTGGAGCCGGAAGTGTTGCGTTCGGCATCGATCTCGGCCATCAGTCCGAGCACGCGGTTATCAATGATCTGGGCGGCCTTGGGGCTGACGTCCTTGATGTTGACGGTGCGGTTCATGACATCGGCGCGCTGGGCTTCGGGAAGCTGCAGCAGGATCTTTGCGCCGAAGGCCGAAGGCATCATGGACAGCACATAGGCGATGGTCTGCGGATGTTCCCGCAGGAAGAACTTGGCGACGAAGACCGGATCGGCTTCGCCCAGGCGATCCCATATCGATGTCTCATAGGCCTGAAACGCGGTGCGGCGGCCGAGCAGGCTGTCCACCTCGTCTGGCGTCAGGCCCTCCTCGAGAATGCTTTCGATGGCCTTGGCGTTGTCCATGAGGCCGGCGCCCTCGGTGAAGAGGTCTTCGAATTCCGCCACGAGCTGGGCGAGCTCATCCGGCGGAATGAGCCTCAGCGATTGCGCCGAGGCGATGATCATTTGCAACTCGTTCTGCGTGAAATATTTGAGCAGCCGTCCTGCTACCTGCTTTCCCATTGCGAGAAGGACGGCGGCTGCTTTTTCAGTCTGAGTCAACGGTTTCTCGGCAAGCGCGCCGCTGAAATCGTCAAAGTCCATCATGGTCTTCGTCTCCATCCCGCAGGGGGAGTGGGCTCATCCTGAGCCGGTTCAGCTTTTCTTCGTGTTGTAGATTTCTGTGAGCTTGATACCGAACCTGGTGTCATCATGTTCCAGAACGGTAATTTCGCCCCGGCCGATCTTGCGGCCGTTCACTGTGATCTCGACGGGTTCGCCGATCTTCTTGTCGAGCGCGATGATTGCGCCCTCTGTCAGATTCATCAGGCCCGACACCTGCATGCGGCTGCTGCCGAGCACGATCTGGACGTCGATCGGAATATCCATGATCAGATCGAGATTGGCCGTCAGTGCGCTGCCGGGGGCTGAAGGTTCCGCGGAAACGCCGCCGAAGTCACCGTCGTCGAAGGCGGGACCGGAAGTGTCGTCGCCGAAATCGCCGAAGGTAGAAAGGTCGGTGCTTGTCTCTGCGCCGAACGTATCGGCGTCGAAGTCAGGCAGATCGCCGTCGCTATCCTTCTTCAGAACGCCGCGCAGACCGTCGATGGCCTCGTCCAAGGCGGCGTCGCTGTTTGAAATTTCCAGCGATTCCTCGCTGCTTTGCTTTGTCGTCTTCGTAGCCATGAAATCACTATTCCAGTTGAAACTTGCCTCAAGCTGCCGTGGGTGGGCGACCGACCACCTCCGGCTGGTCAATTCATAAGGTGTCGAAGAAGCTCGTCGTCGGAATTGACGTTATCCTTGACGCGCACCGTATAATTTTCGCCAGAGCGGCCGAATTCGCAGATGTAAAGGTCTTTGCTGTTGGCGCTGACTTCGACCCGGACGTCGCCGGCATCCATGAAGGGGATGACGTCGCCGACCGCGAGCTTGGAAATGGTGTCGAGCGTCAGCGACTGCAGCCGGATGCGCGCCTCCAATGTCACCTGCGAGCGGCGCACCTGCTCGCTGAGCTGATCGGACCATGTCTGGGAGGCGGCCGTCGGGTTCTTGGCGCGGGGGGCGCTGACGACGGTGCGCAGCAGATCGCGTTGCGGCACGATGATGACGATATGGGAAGTCGATTTGCCGAGCGAGATTGCCATGGTGATCGCTGCCGCAAAATCATTGCCCTCGTCGCCGACGGCCTTCAGGCGATCCTCGATGTTGTAGGGCGGGTCGAGATAGGGTTCGAAGCCTCCGGGCGCGCTGACCGCCGAGCGCAGCACATTGGCGATCTTGTCGAACACCATGACGGAAAGGTCGAGCTCGATCGCGGAAAGCGGCCGGGCGACCGCGGCTTCCATGTCTTCCGGGCGGGCGCCCAGCATATGTTCCGTCAGCGTCATGATGAAGCCGGCGCCGCAGCCGAGGATGAATTTCTGCGCCCAGTTGCGCAGCGAGCCGTTGACGAGGGCATGGTTGCCGCCCAGTCCGGCGATCAGGTCGCTCATCGGGCCGGACTGACAGCCGCCATAGGCGATGTTGATATCCAGGCCGGTCTCGTTCTTGATGATGTCGGGCAGGAATTCGGCATAGACCTGAGTGAAGGCGGCGCCAAGCTTGGCAAGCGCTGCCTGATCGCCGAGATTGCCGGTAAGTCTGGCAAAGAGGGTGCGGTCCATCGTCTGTGTCTTATACGCGGGTTGCTGGCTCATGATCGTCAAGCTGCCTTGCTTTCACCGCCGGGGTTCATCATCTCCTGCTCAACGGCGTCGATCGAGGGACGCTCGTAGGACGAGATGGTCTTGCGGCCATATTCGAGCGCGACCTGCGGCACCGATCCGTTCATGTAGGCGAGCAGCGTCTGCTTCACGATCACGTAGAGGCGATGCTGCTTGTTGCGCACCACCTTGATCTGCGAGACCAGCGGCGCGCAGACCGAATAGGACAGGATGATACCGAGGAAGGTGCCGACCAGCGCCGAGCCGATGAGATGGCCGAGCACTTCGGGCGATTCGTTGATGTGGCTCATCGCCTTGATGACGCCGAGAACGGCCGCGACGATACCGATCGCCGGGAAGGAATCACCCATGATCGTGATCGAGTGATAGGGCTTCATCTTGTCGTGCATCATGGTTTCGAGTTCTTCGTCCATCAGCGCCTCGATCTCGTGCGAGCGGGCGTTGCCGATGATGATGAGGCGGACATAGTCGCAGATGAAGGCGGTGAGGTCCTTGTTCTTCAGGACCGTCGGCGCGGCCTTGAAGATCGTCGATTCATCGGGATTGTCGATATGGGCCTCGATCTCGTTGCGCGACTTGGTGCGCAGGTCGCGCATCAGGGAATAGAGCACGCCGAGCGTGTCGAGATAATCGCGTTCCTTGGGAACCGCATGCCGGAAGGCTTCTCCGAGCGCTCTGCCCGAATCCTTCACCACTTTCATCGGATTGGCCATGATGAAGCCGCCGAGACCGGCGCCTGCGATAATGACAAATTCGAAGGGCTGGAACAGCGCCCCTACGTCTCCGCCCATGGCCATGAAGCTGCCTATGATGCAGCCGCAGGTTACTACAAATCCGATAATAATATTCATCGTCGGTCCACACCTGAACGTTGCTTCATATGATGAACTAGGGGAGCTGCCTTGCGTGAGGCTGTTCGATGTGTCCGCGGAAGCGCTTTTTGCCTTGTCAGCTTCGCACAAGCCAAGCCCTGCAGGATGATGGGTAAGGGCATCCATGCCCCGCTAACGAAATGTAGGAGCGCCGGTAGCGTTTCCTTTCCCGTTATTCTCCAATGTCCGGAGGGCGTTGAAAATGCAGTCTGGTATTTATGTCGCGCTATCGTCCCAGATGGCGCTCGAGCGGCGGCTGACCACCATCGCCGATAATTTGGCCAATGTGAACACCACGGGCTTCCGCGGTACCGAGGTCAAGTTCAATCAGGTTCTCAGCAATACCGAAAACAAGCTCAACGCCAAGGTCGCCTTCGTATCCCAAGGCAACGACTATCTCTCGACCGACAACGGCGAATTGCAAAATACCGGCAATCTTTTCGATTTCGCCGTCAAGGGTGACGCCTATTTCGGTCTCAACACGCCGGCGGGGCTGGTTGTCACGCGTGACGGCCGCTTCACCATGAGCGAGAGCGGTGCGCTGGTTTCCACGCGCGGCTTTCCCGTGCTCGATCCCGGCGGCGCGCCGATACAGCTTGACCCGACCGGCGGCGCACCGAGCGTCTCGTCGGACGGAACCATCTCGCAAAACGGCAAGCGCATGGGCCAGATCGGTCTCTACAGTTCAGACGTCACCAAGGGTTTCCTGCGCTACGAGAACAGCGGCATTCTGCCGACCGATACCCCGCAGCCGGTTGTTGATCGCTCCAACGTGGGCATCGCCCAGGGCTACCTCGAAAATTCCAATGTCAACGGCATGCGGGAAATGACCAACCTGATCGAGGTCAGCCGCGCCTTCGACAATATCAGCACGCTCACCAGCAGCAGTGAGGGCACCCTCACCGACGCGATCAAGACCCTCGGCGGCAGCCAGTAAAGAGACGGATGATGGTCGAGGATCGGTTGCCGGAGGGCGTGATGTCGCCGAAGCTTTCGCATATGGCCGTTCTGGCGGGCCAATATGCGATGGCGGAGAATGCCGTGGCCCATGGCGGCCATGTGCGCACCATCGCCGCCGGGCACTACACCGTCGCGGGCCTCTCCAGGCAGGTACGTCTCGGCGATTTCGTCGCGCATCGTTCCCAGACCGGCATTCATCTCGGCGAGGTCGTCCGCGTCGAGCCGGAGCTCACCTATGTCTGCCCGATCGAGCCGGGCGAACCGATCGGTATCCAGGACACCATCATCCGCAAGGGAGCCTTCCGCATCGCGCCCGACGAGAGCTGGTGCGGCCGCACGATCAATTCGCTGGGCGAGCCGATCGACGGGCTCGGGCCGCTGACGGTGGGCCTGGAATCGCGCTCGATCTCCAACACCGCTCCGCCATCCATGACGCGCAAGCGCGTCGAAACCGGGTTCAAGACCGGCGTGCGCGCCATCGATATCTTCTCGCCGCTGTGCCTCGGCCAGCGCCTCGGCATCTTTGCCGGCTCCGGCGTCGGCAAATCGACGCTGCTGTCGATGCTGGCAAGAGCCGATGCCTTCGACAAGGTGGTTATCGCGCTCGTCGGCGAGCGCGGCCGCGAAGTGCGCGAATTCATCGAGGATACGCTGGGTTCGCACATGCAGAAATCGGTGGCGGTCGTCGCGACGAGCGATGAAAGCCCGATGCTGCGCAAGATGGCGCCGCTTTCGGCCGTCACCATCGCCGAGCATTTCCGCGACCAGGGCGACAATGTGCTGCTGATCGTCGACAGCGTCACCCGCTTCGCCCATGCCATCCGCGAGGTGGCGACCGCATCCGGCGAGCCGCCGATCGCGCGCGGATATCCCGCGTCGGTGTTCACCGAGCTGCCGCGCCTTCTCGAGCGCGCCGGCCCGGGACCGGAGGGTACCGGCACGATCACCGCCATCATCTCGATCCTCGTCGATGGCGACAATCACAACGATCCGATCGCCGATTCCACCCGCGGCATTCTTGATGGCCATATCGTTCTCCAGCGCAGCCTTGCCGAGGAAGGCCGCTACCCGCCGATCGATCCGTTGGCGTCCGTATCGCGTCTCGCCCGCAAGGCCTGGTCATCCGATCAGGAAAAACTGGTTTCGCGGCTGAAGGCGCTTGTGCACCGCTACGAGGAAACGCGCGATCTGCGCCTGATCGGCGGCTATCGCCAGGGCAGCGATGCCGATCTCGATATCGCGGTGCGCCAGGTGCCGATCATCTACGACATCCTGAAGCAGACCCCGGGCGAAGAGCCGTCGGCGGATGCCTTCACCGATCTTGCCACCGCTCTCAGGAACGCCTCGAGCGGCGTCCCGGTCAGGGGCAAGTGATGATCGCCAGGAAGCTTAGCTCGATTTTTCCTTGTCCGCATGCAGCAGGGTATCGCCGAATTTCGTGCCGAAAGAGGGGCCAGAAGTGAGAGAATCCGACGCAGATGAGCCGGTCGCCCCGCCGAAGCAGGCGAGAAGGCGAACCGTTGCGGATAGGGCGCTGGCCTTCACGGGGCTGGTGCTTGCCGGCGCCTCGGCCTTCTTTCCCTGGTATGTCTTTCTCAATCCGGACAAGTTCGGCATCCACGTGGCCGAAGGCGACCGCACGCGCGATCTGCCGAATTGGCCAGGCCGCGAGATCGTCAGCGTGTCGCCGCTTGCCATGGTCAACAGGAATCCCGGCGAGCCGAAGGATATCATTCCCGATCCGCTGACGACCGCGACGGTCAGCAACGCCGGCCGCGAGGATGACCAGGGGGAACCGGCCGACCAGCAGCCTTTTCCTGGCAAGTCCCCGTTCCATCTGCTGCATATCGCAAATGGCCGCGCGCTCATCGAGGACGACACCGGCATGTATGTCGTGCGGGTCGGCTCGGTTCTGCCCGACAGCAGCCGGCTGGCTTCGATCGAACAACGGGACGGAAAGTGGGTCATCGTCACGTCGGCGGGCGATGTCTACGGCAATAATTGAAAAACCCGCAAACGCCGGGATTTCAAGTATTTCAAAGACTTCTCAGGAACGTATTTCCCGCAAGTCCCACGCAAGATTATCCCGCTAGGTTCCTAGTGTAAGAACGGAGAGAAGGCCATGCAACCCATACAGCTCTTTGACCTGGCCTCGCGGCAAGCCGAGTGGCTCCAGGTGCGCCAGGAGGTTGTTGCCGGCAATATCGCCAATGCCAATACACCGAAATATCGCGCGAAGGATGTGACGCCGTTCCAGGCCGTTCTGGATAATCAGAACGTCAACATGGTCCGCACCAATCCCGCGCATCTTTCGGGCAATGAATTCAGCACGAGCGGCAACGTCAACGTCGAGGAAGCGTCGCTCAATCAGGAAATTGGCGTCCAGGAATCGGGTAACACCGTCGGCCTGGAAGACGAGCTCGCCAAGGCCGGGGACATCAAGCGCCAGTACAGCTTGAACACCGCGCTCATAGGCTCCTTTCATCGCATGATGTTGATGGCCGTAAAACAATAGATGAAGTGAAGATGCCATGGACCCCTTATCAGCCGCATTGAAAATTGCAGGCTCCGGCCTGGAGGCTCAATCGACTCGTCTGCGAATCGTCTCTGAAAATATCGCCAACGCCCGCTCGACGGGCGATACGCCCGGCGCCGATCCCTACCGGCGCAAGACGGTGACCTTCGGCGCGGAAATGGATCGCGCCAACGGCCTTACCACGGTCGGTGTCAAGAAGCTCGGTGAAGACACAGGCAAGTTCGTCGAAGAATACGACCCCGACAACCCGGCGGCGAACCAGAAGGGCTACGTCAAGATGCCTAACGTCAATGTCCTCGTCGAGATGGCCGATATGCGGGAAGCCAATCGCTCCTACGAGGCCAATCTGCAGACGGTCCGGCAGGCCCGTGATCTCATCTCCTCCACTATTGATCTGCTGAAGAACCAATGATCGACACGATTAAGAATGTAGCCTCCCTCTCGGCGACCCGCGGCCTCGGCAGCATCGCCACGGATCTGACCTCTGCCGCCTCCAGCGCGATGAATGCCTCACCGGCCGTCGCCATGGGAGCGGACGCCGGAATGAGTTTCGCGTCGGTCATGTCGAACGTCGCGAAGGATTCCGTCAATTCGCTGAAGGAAGCGGAAAACGCCTCCTTTGCCGGTATCAAGGGCACGATGAGCACCCGCGAGGTGGTCGACAAGGTCATGCAGGCCGACCAGACCCTGCAGACCGCGATCGCCTTGCGTGACAAGGTCGTCTCAGCGTTTCTCGATATCACGAAGATGCAGATATAGAGCGGATCTCTCCGTTCTAATTACCTGATTTGGCGAGAGTCTTTCGAAAGCCCTTCCACGGCTTCGAAGGTTCCGCCCTAGATCCAAGGACGAAAGCATGAGAGCGCTCGCAATCGCCGCGACGGGCATGGATGCCCAGCAGACCAATCTCGAAGTAATCGCGAACAACATCGCGAACATCAATACGACGGGTTACAAGCGCTCGCGCGCCGAGTTCTCCGACCTTCTCTACCAGACGGAGCGTGCCAAGGGCATTGCCAACAGGCCGAACCAGGCGGTGGTACCGGAGGGCGCCAATATCGGCCTCGGCGTACAGACCGTGGCTGTCCGCAACATCCAGGTCCAGGGCGAACTGTCGCAGACGCAGAACGATCTCGACGTCGCGCTCGTCGGCCGCGGCTGGTTCCAGATCCAGATGCCGGACCGCACGACCGCCTACACCCGCGCCGGCTCCTTCAACAAGAGCGACACAGGCCAGATCGTCACACCGGATGGCAACGTGCTCGAGCCGGGCATCACCGTCCCGAACAATGCCAGCAGCCTCACCATCAGCCAGTCCGGCCAGGTGTCCGCGATCATCGGCACTGCGACGACGCCGACCGTGCTCGGCCAGTTGCAGATCGCGAATTTCGTCAACGAAGCCGGCCTGCAGCCGATGGGAAGCAACCTCTTCATTCAGACGCCGGCTTCCGGCGATCCGGTCGTTTCTGATCCGAACGAGAACGGCTTCGCCTACATGAAGCAGCACTACCTGGAATCGTCGAACGTCGATCCGGTCAAGGAAATCACCGATCTGATCACGGCGCAGCGCGCCTATGAGATGAATTCCAAGGTCATCACGACGGCCGACGAAATGGCGCAGATCGTCAGCAAGAACCTGAAGTAGCAAGAGGGACGGGCCGAACATGAGGTTTCGCCGGATGAAAAGCTTAGCAATGGCATGGTTCGCCGCGGCGAGCCTTTCCGTCGTGGTTGTTTCGGCTATGCCCGCCTGGGCTGTGAGCGCCGATGGTTCCGCGCTCGGTACCGCCGTGGTGCCGACCGAGACGATCTATCCGGGCGATATCATCGGCAGCGGTCAGCTTGAGGAGGTTGAGGTCACCAATCCCAATCTGAGCGGCGACTATGCCAAGCGGCTTCGCGACGTCACGGGGTTGGTATCGAAGCGGACGCTTCTTCCCGGCCGTACGATTTCCATTTCCGCCCTGCGCCAGCCCTATGCGGTGATGCGCGGTTCGAATGTTCGCCTGGTGATGAGCATGGGCAGCATGATGATCACGGCGGCAGGTACGCCGCTGGATGATGGCGCCGTCGGCGACAATGTGCGCGCCCGCAACATGGATTCGGGCATCATCGTCAACGGCACTGTTCTTGAAAACGGTACGATCCGAGTGGTCGCGAAATGAAACGGCTTCGTCAATTTCTCGCAGTCCTGTTCGCGTTGCCGAGCCTGATCGTCGCCGATCCGGCCGCGGCGATGCAATCGCGCATCAAGGATATCGCGTCGCTGCAATCCGGCCGCGACAACCAGCTTATCGGCTACGGCCTGATCGTCGGCCTCCAGGGGACCGGCGACGGCCTGCGTTCCTCGCCGTTTACCGAGCAATCCATGCGCGCGATGCTGCAGAACCTCGGCATCTCGACCCAGGGCGGTCAATCCGCCGCGAAGAATACGGCCGCCGTCATGGTGACCGCGAACCTGCCACCCTTTGCAAGCCCCGGCAGCCGTATCGATGTGACGGTGAGCTCGCTCGGCGATGCCTCGTCGCTGCGCGGCGGCACGCTGATCATGACTTCGCTGAGCGGTGCGGACGGGCAGATCTATGCCGTGGCGCAGGGCTCCGTCATCGTCTCCGGCTTCCAGGCGCAGGGCGCCGCCGCAACGGTGACCGAGGGCGTTACGACGGCCGGCCGCGTGCCCGGCGGCGCGATCATCGAGCGCGAGCTGCCGTCACGCTTCAAGGATTCGGTCAACCTGGTTCTGCAGCTGCGCAATCCGGACTTCTCCACCTCGATCCGCATCGCCGACACGGTCAATACCTGGGCGACCTCGCGTTTCGGCGCACCGATCGCTGAGGCCAAGGACTCGCAGGAAGTGACGGTCGCCAAGCCGAAGATGGCGGATCTGACACGGCTGATGGCCGACATCGAAAACCTCAACGTCCAGACCGATACGCCGGCCAAGGTCGTCATCAACGAGCGCACCGGAACGATCGTCATCGGCGCCGACGTCCGCGTCTCCCCCGTCGCCGTCAGCTACGGAACGCTGACCGTGCAGGTGAGCGAGAACCCGCAGGTGATCCAGCCCGAACCCTTCTCGGATGGCGAGACCGCCATCCAGGACCAGACCGACATCACCGCCACCAAGAGCGGTGGCCGCGTTGCGGTGCTGGAAGGGCCTGATCTGAAGACGCTGGTCTCCGGCCTCAACAATATCGGCGTCAAGCCGGACGGCATCATCGCCATCCTGCAAGGCATCAAGTCGGCTGGCGCCCTGCAAGCGGAGCTCGTGCTGCAATGATCTTGACCGCCATCGCCAGAAAAATGCTGATTGCCTGCAGTCTCGCAACGGTCGCCATGCTGTTACCGCTCGACATGGCGGCGGCGCAGGAGGCGCCGAAGCCGGTTGCCGCCGATCCGGCCTCCAGCCAGGACGAGATCCGGCAGTTCTGCACCAATATTGCCGATCCGGCCCGCGATCAGCGCTACCTGCTGCAGAAGCAGGAGCTGGAAAAGCTCCAGGCCGATGTCGATCAGCGCATCGCCATCATGGACAAGCGCAAGGCCGAATACGAGGACTGGCTGAAACGCCGCGACGACTTCCTCAAGACAGCCGATCTCGGCCTCGTCGATATCTACAAGAACATGAAGCCGGATGCGGCGGCGGCGAGCCTCAACGACGTCAGAACCACGATTGCTGCTGCGATCATCATGAAGCTTTCGTCGCGTCAATCGAGCCTGATCCTTGCGGAAATGGATGCGAAGAAGGCGGCCGTCATCACCAATATCATCGCCAGCGCATCCGACCCGAATACATCGAAGTCGAAGGACCCCTCATGAACACGCGTCTTACGGCCGCCTGCGCAATCGTCGTCTTTCTCGCCGGTTGCCAGTCGCAGGCCCTCAGGGAAATCGGCAGGGCGCCTGCCATGAGTCCGATCGGCAGCGGCCTGCAATATGCGCAGACGCCGCAGATGCTGCAATATCCAAAGCGGCCGCACCAGGTTGCGCAGGGCTATTCGCTCTGGAACGATTCGCAGGCGGCGCTCTTCAAGGACTCGCGCGCGCTCAATGTCGGCGACATCCTGACCGTCACGATCCAGATCAACGACAAGGCGAACTGGGACAACGAGACCAACCGCAATCGCACGAACAAGAGCGACATGAACTGGGATATTTCGGCCAAGATCTTCGGCTGGAGACCCGCCACCAACGCCGACGCCACCTCAGGCTCCGACACCAGCACCGACAGCAAGGGCAAGATGCAGCGCTCCGAGCAGATCAACCTTCTGGTCGCTGCCGTCGTCACAGGCATTCTCGAAAACGGCAACCTGATGATCAGCGGCTCGCAGGAAGTCCGCATGAACCAGGAAATCCGCATCCTCAATGTCGCCGGCATCGTGCGGCCGCAGGACGTCACCGCGGATAATACGATTTCCTACGACAAGATCGCCGAGGCGCGCATCTCCTATGGCGGACGCGGTCGTCTGACGGAAATACAGCAGCCGCCGCGGGGCCAGCAGGCCGTGGACCTGCTGTCGCCGCTCTGACGGCTGACGGTATCGGCTAGTAGACAACGGACGGACGGAGAACATGGCAGCAGCGACAGACGAACCGGCAAAGGGCAAGGGATCGCCGCTGATCATGACGATCGTCGGACTGCTGGTGCTGACCGTTCTTGGCGGCGGCGGCGGCTGGGTGCTGGGAACCGTCGTCGCGCCGAGGATCAAGGCGGCGACCGCTGCCGTGCAGATGACGATCCAGGCCGCCGGCGACAGCAAGCAAGCGGCCGCCGCGGCACAGGCGAACGGCATCATAGCGCTCGATCCGATCACCACCAATCTTGCCTATCCCTCGCAGAGCTGGGTAAGGCTGGAACTCGCCCTGGTCTTCAAGGGACCTACGGATGCTCAGCTCGCCCAGGCGATCCATCAGGATATTCTTGCTTATATCCGCACGGTTTCCCTGCAGCAGATCGAGGGTGCGCGGGGCCTGCAATATCTTCGGGATGACATTCAGGAGCGTGTTGACCTACGCTCTGAAGGACGAGTATCGAAAGTTATGTTCAGAACTTTCGTGATCGAATGATTCGATTAATACTTGCCCTGTCTATATTAGTGATTTCTGTATTGTCGCCTGAACTGGCGATGGCGCAGCAATTGTCGCAACAGCTTCCCACCGATCTTCTGAACGCTCCGGTCAACGGCTCGGTCGCCGCCTGGATCATCCGCACGTTCGGGCTCCTGACGATCCTGTCGATCGCGCCGGGCATCCTGATCATGGTGACGAGCTTTCCGCGCTTCATCATTGCGTTTTCGATCCTGCGCACCGGCATGGGCCTTTCGTCGACGCCGTCGAACATGATCCTGCTGAGCCTCGCCCTGTTCATGACCTTCTATGTCATGTCGCCGACATTCGATCAGGCTTGGAAGGATGGCGTGCAGCCGCTGCTTGCCAATCAGATTTCGGAAGCCGATGCCGTGCAGCGCATCGCCGAGCCGTTCCGCACCTTCATGTCGAACAATACGCGCGACAAGGATCTGAAGCTTTTCGTCGATCTGGCGCAGGAGCGCGGTCAGACGACCGTGGTCGACAACAAGATCGATTATCGTGTCCTGATTCCGGCCTTCATGATCTCGGAGATTCGCCGCGGCTTCGAAATCGGTTTCCTTGTCGTACTGCCGTTTCTGGTCATCGACCTGATCGTGTCGACCATCGTGATGGCCATGGGCATGATGATGCTGCCGCCGACCTCGATTTCGCTGCCGTTCAAGATTCTCTTCTTCGTGCTGATCGACGGCTGGAACCTGCTGGTCGGCAGCCTGGTCCGCTCTTTCCACTGACAGAGCCAGTTTGAAACGATTGCCGGAAGTATCCTCCCGGCAATCGCGACAGCTTACTCGGCCGCGATCGCCGCCGAGTTCTGGTCTTCTTCCATAAAGGCTTCCGTGCGCACCGGCAGCGCCGGCACATCCATGTGATCGGGTGCGAGGCCCTGCTTGGCGCGGGCCGCCATCATCTCGAATGCGGTTTCCAGATGGTGCGTGAAGCGTTCCGCGTCGAAGAGCGGCTTGATGTGGCGATTGGCGGCAAGGGTTTGCTTGAACTGCGCAATGCGCTCCGGCTGGCCGGCAAGTTCTACCGCCATGTCCTCATAGGCCTTGATGTCATCGGCAACCAGTTCCGGCAGGCCGATGGTGTTCAACAGGCTCTCGCTGACGCGCGAGGCGAAATTGGTGCCCTTCACGGTGAGAACAGGCAGACCGCCCCAGAGCTGCTCGGACGTAGTCGTGTGGCCGTTGACCGGGAAGGTGTCGAGGCCGAGATCGGCCAGCTGCTGGCGATCGATGTGATCCTCGTAGCGAATGCGGGTGGTGAAGACGACGCGCTTGCGGTTGATGCCATGCGCTTCCAGACGTGCCCAGAGATTGGCTTCTGCACGGGCGCCGTTACAGAGCAGCCAAAGCACGCTGTTCTTGCTGCGCTTGAGGATATTGCACCACACGTCGACCATCTGCGGGGTGATCTTGCGGTTGCCGTTGAAGGAGGCGAAGACGAAGGCGTCTTCGGGCAGCCCGTGCTGCGCGCGCGTCGTCGGCCGTGGCTTCGGGCGGTTGAGCGGATCGTTCGGCTGGTAGCATTCGGGCAGGCGGCAGAACTTCTCGTGGAAATGCGGCTTCGAATGATCTGGAAGCACATAATGATCGCCGATGATATAGTCGAGGTCGATATTGACGACAGAGCCCGGAAAACCAAGCCAGGAAACCTGGATCGGAGCCGCCATATGGTTGAGGATGAGCGCGCGACTTCCTTTGGTGTGTCCCTTGAGATCGACGAGAATGTCGATATTCCGGGCGCGGATCGCCTCTGCTGCGCCCTGGTCGGACAGACCGCGAACATCGACCATCGTTCCCCACTTCTGATGGTCGAACGCTTGTTCCTTTTGGGAAGCGAGATCGGAATGGTCGAAGAGGGTGATCTCGAACCGATCCCTGTCGTGCAGCTCCAAGGTCCGCTGCATCAGTTTCATCGTCGCGTGGCCAGGCCAGAAATCCGATGAGAGATAGCCGACGCGGATCTTGTTGCTCCACGCGTGCGGCAACTTGCGACGAGCCTCGGCATGGCCGGCGGACAGGGGTTTCGTGTCGTGGACAGCGTGCTTGTTAATTGCTTCATCGCCACACCAATGCAGGTGGAAGAAGGGGTTGTCCGGGATCACGTAGTCGAGATTGCCCTTCGCCAGTGCCGCTGTGATCGGCGCCATGTGCCTGTCGACAGCCGCGAGATCGGATATTTCTCGCGCGAAGATCAGATGGAGTATGCGAGAGATAATGCTCTCGGGATGTTTCTTGAACAGCGTCGCAACCAGGTGTCGGTTGCTTTCGTCATAGAGATCGTCGGTGAGGAGTTTCGCCGCCATGAGCCGATGCCTGAGCTCCGGTCCCTCGACCAGTACCGTCTTGAAGCCGGTGAGGAGTTCTTTCTGCTGTCGGCTCAGGAAAATGCGAACGAGGATGAAGGCAAGATCCGGATCCTTGAACGCCATTGGAAGGATCAGGTTGCCAACCGCGAGCGCCTGATCATCATTGCCGCAATCGCCGTGCAGCAGGAGGGCTTCGCGCAGAAATTCGTCTCGCTGGGGCTTTTGCCGGCCGGCCAGCTCATAGGCGCTTGCCGCATCCGATCTGAAGCCGAGTTTGAGCAGCGTCTTTGCCAGCAATGCGTAGGTCTTTGGCGACCCGTCGCTATTCAGCAGCTCGTTCAACGTTTCGAGTGCGCGCGTATATTGCCCCTTTTGATAGAAGCCGGACGCTGTCACAAAGGCATTTTTCGTATTCACGAGCGAGAACTCCAAGCGGAATGTTGAACTGGCTCTCGACAAAGGCCGAGCACCGGCATCATGGATTCGCCTGATCATCTCTAACGTAGCTTGCCTGAAACCGAAGCATTGGTCGAAAGTGCCTTTACGCATTGTTAGCCAAGTTCAGGACAGGCGGTTCCCGGTGGTCCCAAGTTTAAGAAATTGGCAAGCAATGGGTGCGACCTTCCTCGCAACATGACGGGTTTGGTCCTCCAGGAAAATTGGATCGAGGGGCATGAAGCTGCTCCGTCATCGCCGGTATTTCCAGTCCGGTATGTCCTCCTTTCGTATCCAGTTTCCAGGGGACACACTCAATGACGAGCATCATCACCAACAATTCCGCAATGGCCGCTCTCCAGACGCTGCGCGGCATCAGCTCCAGCCTGCAGGACACGCAGAGCGCCGTTTCTTCCGGCCTGCGCATCTCCAAGGCTTCCGACAACGCTGCTTATTGGTCGATCGCCACCAGCATGAAGTCCGACAATGGCGCTATCGGCGCTGTATCCGACGCTCTCGGCCTCGGCGCCGCCAAGGTTGACACCGCATCGACGGCCGTCAGCAGCGCCATCGACATCGTGGGTCAGATCAAGAACAAGCTTGCCACCGCCATGGAAGGTTCGGTCGACAAGAAGTCTGTTCAGGAAGAAATCGGCCAGCTGCAGCAGCAGCTGCAGAGCGTTGCCCAGTCGGCTTCGTTCAACGGCGAAAACTGGGTCATGGCTCAGAGCGGCGACTCCGCTTCGGTTGTCTCGTCCTTCATCCGCGGCACCAACGGCACCGTTTCGGTCAGCACGACCTCTTACGCCTTCGACACCAGCGCGACCGGCAACGTTCTGTTCGGCTCGAGCGGCGGCACGATCGACACGACTTCGGGCATCCTGGGTACGTCGGATGGTTCGGTTGGCGCTTCGGTCTTCAGCCTTGACATCTCCAGCATGACGAGCGGTCAGATCTCCAGCGCCCTGAACATGGTTCAGACCGCTCTGAACTCCATGACCAGCCTCGGCTCGAAGCTGGGCTCCGTTTCCAGCCGTATCGATCTGCAGACGAGTTTCGCTTCCTCGCTCTCCGACTCGATCCAGTCGGGCGTTGGCAAGCTGGTTGACGCCAACATGGAACAGGAATCGAGCAAGCTGTCCGCTCTGCAGACGCAGCAGCAGCTGGCTATCCAGTCCCTGTCGATCGCCAACTCTTCGAACCAGTCGATCCTGTCGCTCTTCCGTTAATCGGATAGACGGCCCATTCCTAAACAAGAAGTTAACCGCGCCCGTCTAAGGCGCGGTTTTTTTTATGTTTTCTGGGTAAGGGCGGTTCAGATTTTCTTAACTTTATTGCTGTTTCTTAGGGTCATCGAAACGGCGAGTTAACCTTAACGGATTTGGTTAACAGGCATGATGCTGAATGCCGTTACCGGTTTTAGGTCCGGAATGTCCCTTATTTAACCACTGCCAAAGGGGCAAATATCATGACGAGCATTCTTACCAATAACGCCGCAATGGCCGCTCTCCAGACGCTGCGCACCATCGGCTCCAACCTGCAGGACACCCAGGCTGCCGTTTCTTCCGGCCTGCGCATCTCCAAGGCTTCCGACAACGCTGCTTATTGGTCGATCGCCACCAGCATGAAGTCCGACAATGGCGCTATCGGCGCTGTATCCGACGCTCTCGGCCTCGGCGCCGCCAAGGTTGACACTGCAACCACCGCCGTTACCAGCGCCATCGACATTGTCGGCCAGATCAAGAACAAGCTTGCCACCGCCATGGAAGGTTCGGTTGACAAGAAGTCTATTCAGGAAGAAATCGGCCAGCTGCAGCAGCAGCTGCAGAGCGTTGCCCAGTCGGCTTCGTTCAACGGCGAAAACTGGGTCATGGCTCAGAGCGGCGACTCCGCTTCGGTTGTCTCGTCCTTCATCCGCGGCACCAACGGCACCGTTTCGGTCAGCACGACCTCTTACGCCTTCGACACCAGCGCGACCGGCAACGTTCTGTTCGGCTCGAGCGGCGGCACGATCGACACGACTTCGGGCATCCTGGGTACGTCGGATGGTTCGGTTGGCGCTTCGGTCTTCAGCCTCGACATCTCCAGCATGACCGGCGGTCAGATCTCGAGCGCCCTGAACATGGTTCAGACCGCTCTGAACTCCATGACCAGCCTCGGCTCGAAGCTGGGCTCCGTTTCCAGCCGTATCGATCTGCAGACGAGCTTCGCTTCCTCGCTTTCCGACTCGATCCAGTCGGGCGTTGGCAAGCTGGTTGACGCCAACATGGAACAGGAATCGAGCAAGCTGTCCGCTCTGCAGACGCAGCAGCAGCTGGCCGTTCAGTCCCTGTCGATCGCCAACTCCTCGACCCAGTCGATTCTGTCGCTCTTCCGCTAATAAAAAGCGCCAACGCAACGCGTTGGTCGACGGCAAGAGATAGACCTTCACCGCGCCTTCCCCGGAAGGCGCGGTTTTCAATTTTGGTCCGGCACATCGGCGCCGACCAGCTCAGGACGCCTTTGCCGGGGCCGCCCTTTGCCTGACGGCATCGACGAAGCCATCGAATAGTTTCCGCATGGCCGCCTGCTTGTAGGGATAGACGATCGGGTCATCCATGTCGTGGACCACCATTGCCACATCGAGTTCGAACACCAGCAGGCGTCCGTCGGGAAGTTCCGCGCAATCGATGCCGAAATAGTCGAGCTTGATATGGCGGCAAAGGGCCGCGAAGCTCTCCTTGTGGCGCACGGCGAAGTCGTGATCGAAATTTTCCATCCATGCCTGTTCGACGGCGCGTTTTGCCGCGCTCTCCGCCATGCCGGCGCTCAGATAATGCACGATCCAATGGTCCGAGAGCGCCATGTGGCTTGCGAAAGCCTTGCCGTCGATGAACACGACACGCTGCTTGTTGTAGTAGCCGTCAGCTCCGCGAAACTCGATGAAGGGCGCCACGTAAAGCTCGGAGGCGGGCTGTGTCGTCAAAAAGGCTGCCAGCCCGGCCGGATCGGCGATACGTTCCATCCCGCTGCCTGCATGCGTGCTGATCGGGCGAAGGACGAGCGGAAAGGCCAGGCCCGGAGCGCAATCCCCGAGCGGCTTGGCGCCGGCCGCGACGGCTGCAAGATCGGCGCGCGAAACGCGATGGGTGCTTGGCGACAGGATGGACGGCTCGTTGGCCAACATGCCGCTGACGCCGTCGCGCGTGAGCCTGGCGATTAGCTCTGGATCGCGGTTCATAACCGGACCGTCGAGGCCGGCAAGCAGTTTTTGCATATGGGCGAGCAGAGGGGCGTTTTCGGTCGATTCCCCGATCGCCATGAAGGCGACGTCATGGTCCGGCAGGTCGGCGAGGACAGCGGTTTCCAGGTCGACATAATGCAGCCAGAGCACGCAGTCACTGCCGGCCAGTAGGAAGTCGAGCGGCGTATTGGCCATGAAATCGCCTTCGGTCACGAAAGCGAGCAGCCGCGGACCCGTCCCGTTGCCATGGACCACGCAATAGTCGCGGCGTATTTGCACGGCGCTCTTTAAAATCTGGCGAGCCTCATCGCTGCGGCCGAGCGTCTGCAGGATGATGGCCATGTCCAGAAATGCGGCGGCGGCGGTTGGGTCCGCCGTCACGCGCTGCATGAGTTCGTTCCAGAGCGGGGTCACGTCGTGGCCTGCGTAGACGGACGAGACTATTCTCCGCATGCCGAGAATTCGGGCGCTGGCCGGCATGTTCAGGGGCGCCGGATCGGCGGTGGGGGCTTTGGTCATCAGCATTGCGGAAGATCCTGTTGAGAGCCGATTGTCAAAACGCTCCGAACGAGCGCGTCGATATCCGCCAGTCGGGTACGGTGGTTTACGATCGCGGCGCGAATTGCCGGCTGACCGTTCATATGGGTCAGTGACGGAGCGACGCGGCCTTCGGCGTGGAGACGCTCGACGATGTGGGAATTGACGGATGCCGGCATCGTTCCATCGGCTCCGACATAGGCGAAGCAGACGATGTTGAGGGCGACGGGCGCGAGCAGTTTCAGCGCAGGCTCCCGCTCGATCCGCCGCGCAAGCTCGCGTGCCAGCATGCAGTTGGCGCTCATTGCCTCGCCCAATGCTTTGACGCCATAGGTTTTCAGCGTGAACCAGGTCTTCAGAGCCCTGAAACCGCGCGAAAGATCCGGACCGTAGTCGCAGGGCCACCAGTCTCCGCCCGCAAGCCCGGTCGCCGCGCGGCTGAGATAGGCGGCGTCCGAAGCAAAGGCTTGCCGTTGCCACTCGCTGTCCCGCACCAGGAGGAAGCCGGCATCGTAGGGTACCTGACCCCACTTGTGGAAATCGAAGGCAAGGGAATCGCAGGTTTCTATCCCCGCAAACAAAGGTGCGAGCTCCTCGCTGAGGATGCCAAGAGCGCCGAGCGCGCCGTCGACGTGAAAATGAAGATCATGGGTGTCGGCAATGCCGCGCAGGGCGGCCAGGTCATCGACGGCGCCGGTGTTGACTGTTCCCGCGCTGCCGATGAGGAGGAACGGCACGAAGCCTTCCTGCCTGTCGCGCAGGATCGCCTGCTCCAGCGCATGGAGATCGATCCGGCCGAGGGCGTCGACCGGAACGCGCCGCAGCTGATTGCTGCCGATGCCGGACATTTCAAAGGCGCGCGGGACGCAGCCATGCACCTCGCTTGAGGCATAGGCGACCAGCCGGGATTCGTCGGACAGGCCCGTTGCGCGCACGTCACGGCCGAGCTTGCGGCATCTGGCGATCTGTACCGCCACGAAATTGGCCTGCGATGCGCCGGTCAGGAATATGCCGCCGGCCGTTTCCGGAAAGGAGAAGATCTGGCGCGTCCAGCGGATGATCTGGCGCTCGACCTCGATCGGCATATGGTCGCGGCCGCCGAGATTGGCGTTCAGCCCGCCGGCCAGCATTTCAGCCAGCATGCCGGCGACCGTGCCGCCGCCCTGGACCCAGCCCATGAAGCCGGGATGGATGTTGCCGCTGCCGTAGGGCAGGATGTTTTCCCGAAAGATGGCGTGGACTTCAGCCAGATCGCCGGCCTCCACGGGCAACGGCGCATCGAACAAGGCGCGGGCGGAGGCGGGGGCATGCTGCCAAACCGGCTTCGTGCCGAGTGCCTGGAGATGATCGAGCATGTCGTCGAGCATCTGATGACCCTGTTTGCGCAGGGCCTGCCAGTCGTCCGGATCGAGGCTTGTTCGCGCGTGGCGATCAACCGCCGTTCGTCCGGCGTCCTGCAAACTGAACATCTCAACCTCGTCTATGGCCGGCCGTATCCACGCTGCCGTCGGAATGCCCTATGAAAAGTGACCGGCCGCTTCCCGTCCGACACGGACGGATCGCTGCCATGCTACGACGCCCAAGGTGGCGCGAGGCTGACTTGCGAGCCTGCCAGTCATCAGCCGTATGAATTCGTTAACTTTTGGTGGTGGCGTTAACCTTTTATTAACTCTAATGCTGTCAGTTGCAGCTAACGCAACGGTTGGTTAACCCCTCTTAAAAGGCGGTTAACAAGCATGAGGCTGATTGCCGTTCCCGGCCGCAGACCGGATGTCCCTTCCAAATTCAGCCACAAGGGGCACCATTCGATGACCAGCATTCTCACCAACGACGCGGCAATGTCCGCCCTTCAAACCCTGCGCGGCATCAACACGAACCTGCAGGACACGCAGAGCCGCGTATCCTCCGGCTATCGCGTCGCCAAGGCAGCCGACAATGCTGCCTACTGGTCGATCGCGACCACCATGCGCTCCGACAACAGCGCGCTTTCCGCCGTCTCGGACGCATTAGGCTTAGGTGCCGCCAAGGTCGATACAGCCTATGCGGCGATGGATAATTCCATCACCGTCGTGCAGCAGATCAAGGACAAGCTCGTCGCGGCAACCGAAAGCAGCGTTTCGAAGGCTGATATCCAAGAGGAAATCACCCAGCTTCAGCAGCAACTGGAGAGTATCGCACAGTCCGCTTCCTTCTCCGGGCAGAACTGGATGTATGCGGTCAACGGCGCATCGGCCTCCGTCGTCTCCTCCTTCGTGCGCAACAACAACGGCACTGTTTCCGTCAACAGCACCAGCTACAGTTTCGATACCGGTTCGCAGGGCAATGTGCTGTTCGGCGCAAGCGGCGGTACGATCGATACCAGCTCCGGTATTCTCGGCACTCAGCAGAATATCAGCGGCACATCCTATTCGGTCTTCAGTCTCGATATCACCAACATGACGAGCGGCGACATCGGCAAGGCCATGAATCTCGTTCAGAGCGCCCTCAACGCCATGACGACCACGGCCTCGCAGCTCGGCTCGCTTTCGACCCGCATCGATCTGCAGACGAGCTTCGTTTCCACGCTGCGCGACACGATCGATTCCGGCGTCGGCAAGCTTGTCGATGCGGATATGGAAGAGGAGTCGAGCAGGCTGTCGGCGCTGCAGACGCAGCAGCAACTGGCCATCCAGTCGCTTCAGATCGCCAACACCAGCGCGCAGAACGTCCTCTCCCTCTTCAAGTGAGCCTTGACTGGAGCTTGCGTTAGGATGGCGCGGCGGCATTTCCCTCTTGTCGCCGCACATGAGCTTTTGTTAACGTTGTCGCTGATTGATTTGCAGTCTTTTTGCAGGATCCGGCCTTCGATCGTCTTCAGAACGATAGCCGGGCTTTGCTTTAGCGACGGGCCGCGCTGGGATATCCCCCGCTGGTGGGCATGAGGCCAATCGTTGCTACCGGATCGGCCCGGTTTGCCAGTCCCAATGGAATTACGGATTCTCAGATGAGCAATGTGACGACGAATCATGCTGCGTCCGCGGCGCTGACCGTGTTACGCGGAATCAACAAAGATCTCGGTGTCGTGCAGCAGCAGGTCTCGTCCGGTTATCGCATCGCGACGGCGAGCGACGATCCGACCTACTGGTCGATGGCGACCACCATGCGCTCGGACCGGAGCAGCCTTTCCACGATCACGGATGCGCTCGGCCTCGGCTCCTCCAAGGTCGATACCGCGTCCACCGCCATGGATACGGTCGTCAGCCTTTTGACGCAAATCCAGTCAAAGCTGGTTTCGGCAAAGGAAGCGGGCACAAATAAGGATGCGATCAATTCCGATATTCAGCAGCTTAAGAATCAGCTGCAATCCGTTACCCAATCGGCCTCCTTCTCCGGCGAAAATTGGCTCTACAATACCGACCAGCACCCCAGCACGCAGCAATCCGTGATCAGCAATTTCACGCGCGGCGCTGGCGGCCAGATCAGCCTCACGACGATCGGCTACGACAGTTCCCAAACCCTGATGATCGATACCGCCGATGCGAGCCGGGGATTGCTGACAAAGAATGTCGATGCGAGCACGTTCGACACATCGAGCAGCGGCGGTACCACGGCCCGCAACTACTACCTCCTGGCTGCCGATACTGGTACAGCGCCGGCGGGCGGAACGGAGATCGCGATCTCGAGCAGCACGACCGACGACGAGCTGACCGACATGATCAATGTCACCAACTCGCTTCTGAAGTCCGCGACTTCGGCGGATTCGACGCTCGGTTTGATGAAATCGAACATCGACGATCAGTCGGACTATATTTCCAAGCTCAGCGACGCCATCAAGAGCAGCGTCGGCGATCTCGTCGACACGAATATGGAAGAGGCGTCGGTGCGGCAGAATGCCCTGCAGACAGCCCAGCAGATGGGTATTCAGGCGTTGTCGATCGCCAACGGCATGGCGAGCAAGGTGCTGATCCTCCTTCAATCGAAATGATGGGCGGGCGGCCCGGCTCGATCGGCTCTCGACCAAGGCCGCCGCATTCATCCTCGCACAAGTTTGACTGCCTACGGTCCTTCGCAGTGGCATGGTTGCGCAATGTGCCGGTGACGTCAGTCATGTCCGGAAGCGCAGCCCGAGGACGGAAACCGGAAGCGTGATGATCGACGTTTTGAGAATGGGAATGGAGCTGCCCTCGGCTGGGACGGACGTGCTGCATCTTTCCGATGCGAATGGGGAGATGCGCGCTTGAGCCTGGCACTATCCCGATACCTCAAGGATTTCAGCGCCGAACAGGCCCCGCCGCCGCCTGCGGAGGACGCAGCGTTTGCGCATTTGATGGAGTTTCCCGAAAGTCCGGTCGAGCCGCCTGTCGATATCGAGGCCGAGCGCCGGGCCGCCTATGCAGAGGGACACGAGGCCGCGACGCAGGAACTGTCGCAGAAGCATCAGGCCGAGCTCGATACCATGGCCGTGTCGTTTCAGGCCGAAAAGGAGGCGTTGCGGACGCGTTATGAAGAACAGGCGGCCGAGAACATCGCGGCCGGCGTGACGCGCATGGCCACGATGTTGGGTCAGGCGATCAGCGCGGAAACGGCGGCCATTCTTGCGCCGATCATGACCGAAACGCTGACAGCCAAGGCCGTTGCCGATCTCGCCGATCTGGTCAGGGCCGCAATTCTCGACGGTAGCGCCGGATCGATCTCCGTCAGCGGCCCGCATCGTCTCTTCGAGGCCCTTCATGCGCATCTCGGCGCCGACGGCGCCCTGTTGCGTCACGTCGAGACGCAGGACGTCGATCTCACCGTCACCATTGGCGAGAGCGTTCTCGTGACCCGAATGTCAGCCTGGGCCGCTAGTCTGAAAGAGATATTGAAATGAGCGACGGCGATCAAAATCACGGCAAGCACGAGATCATCATCGTCAAGCGCCATGGCGGCGGCGATCATGACGCCGGCCACGGCGGCGCGTGGAAGATCGCCTATGCCGACTTCATGACGGCCATGATGGCCTTCTTCCTGGTAATGTGGCTCGTCAATGCCGCCAACGAGGAGACGAAGGCCTCCGTTGCCTCCTATTTCAATCCCATCAAACTGGCGGACGAAAAGCCGACGGAGAAGGGTCTCAAGAAGCCCGTCGACCAGGCTCAGGGTGAAAAGAACCAGCAGAAGTCGGATAAGCCGCAGGACAAGCCGAACGAGGGCAAATCCGCCAAGACGGGTGAGGACCTGACATCGACGTCGGGCGATCAGACGAATTATTCCGAGGCCGATTTCTTCGAGAACCCCTATTCGGTTCTGGCGGAAATCGCGCAGGAAGTCGGCCAGCAGGCCAATGTCAGCGCCAAGGGCGAGGGCGGTGCCGCCCAGTCCGGCCCAGCCACGGGTGCGGATGGCGGTCAGGCCTATCGCGATCCCTTCGATCCTGATTTCTGGACCAAGCAGGTTCGGGTTTCCAGCGCCTCCAAGAAGGCGAATGAGGAACAGTCCGCCAAGTCGGATCAAACGGACAAGGGCGAAGTGATCGCCCTGTCGAAGGCAACGGCCTCCGATACCGGCCAGCCGGCGGATCAGCCGCAGACGCCGGAACAGCAGCCGACGGTGAGCGAGCAGGCGACCGGCAAGCAGCAGGAAAAGCAGACGCAAGCTCAGCAAATCGCCAAGGTCTCCGGACAAAGCGACGCGTCGATGCCTGAAGACAATGCCGCCATGCCCCAGGGCAAGGATGTGACGCCGACGAAGGCGCAGCAGCAGGAAGCCAAGGATTTGCAGCAGGCGATCAAGGCCGAGATCAACGGTGTGGCCGGCCAGCTGGCCGAGGGGTTGCAAGTCACCGCGGCCGAAGGCGGTGTGCTGGTGACGATTTCCGATCAGAGCAATGATCCGATGTTCAACATCGGCTCGGCCGTTCCGCGCCGGGAGATGGTGCTGGCCATGGAGAAGATCGGCAAGATCCTGGCCGAGCACAAGGGATCGATCCTGGTCCGGGGCCACACGGACGGGCGTCCCTACATGGTCGGCGGCCGCAACGACAACTGGCGCCTGTCGCTCGACCGTGCCCAAAGCGCCTACTATATGCTGACCAGCGGCGGGTTGGACGAGAAGCGGATCGCGCAGGTCTCCGGCTTCGCGGACCGACGGCTGAAGCTGCCCAGCGATCCCTTCAACGATGCCAATCGCCGTATCGAGATCCTGATTGCCAATCCTTCGGACCAGGCCGTGAAGGAAGGGGCCAGCCCTGATGCGCAGAGCCCGGCCAAGCCCGCTTCGGGGAAGGGCAAGTCAGGCCAAGGCAAGCAGGGCTAGTTCATGGCGCGCAAACAGCATCGTCATCACCTCGCGCTCACCCTCACCCTCGGCATGCTGATGCCGGGGGCCGCGAGCGCCGAGGGGCAGGACAGCCTGCCGCTCTACAAGATGCTGCGCTCGCTTGAATTCGTCCAGGATTCCGTCGCTGCGGGCGACAGCTCCGCCGGAGAGATGCAGCGCTTTCTGCTCGCCACTATCGATGAGCGCCTGCGCAATGCCGATAAATCCGTATTCGAGGACAGCCGCAACGTCGATGCGGCGCTGATCTATGCCATGAGCGGCGGCAACCCGGAAACGCTCGAATATCTGATGTCGCGCGACCTCAACGGCAATTTCGACAATCGCGTCGCGGATGTCTTGAGAAAATATCTGAACGGCAAGGGGCTGCTGGTCGTCAATACGCTTGCCGATATCGCCAGGGAATATCGCGACAAGCCGATCGGTCCTTATCTCTCGCTCGTTGCCGGCAACGTCATGTCCGGCAAGAACGGCAAGGTGGCCCTGCAGCTTTACGATTGGGCGCGGTTGATGGCGCCCGGCACGATCGTCGAGGAATCGGCACTGCGTCGCTCGCTGGCTTTATGTGCCGATGCGGGAATGGTGCCGACCGGGCTCGATTATGCGCGGCGCTATACGAGGCGCTTCCTGCATTCGCCCTATGCCAGTCAGTTTGCCGATCTTTTCGTGCAGCTCGTGGTGGATCACGATTCCGACGTCAAGCAGCAGGATATTGTCGACATTCTGTCCTTCATGGATCCGCCCAGGCAAAGGGAGATCTATCTGCGCATGGCGCGCCGGGCGGCGATCGCCGGCAAGGCTGATCTCGCCGCGCTGGCGGCCGGCCGCGCCCAAGCTATCTCTACCACCGACGGCGGCGACGCCTTCGGTGCGCTGGCGAACTTCTATGGCGGCGTGGCGGGCGTATCCACGCCGGAACTGAAGTCGGCGATCAACGATCTCAATCAGATGCCGGTGGGCGAGCTCAACGCGCGCGATCGTGCCTTGCGCGATGCCGCAAAGGCGGTCGCACAGGAGATACTGCGCGCCCCCGAACCTGCAAGCCTCGGGCAAGCCAACGTTTCTAACCTGCCCAATCAACAGAATACTGAACACGATGCTGCTGTGACGAATCAATCGGGAGGCCAATCTCCCGGCACGGCGGGTGTTGAGCAGGGAGCCTCGGTAAACGCGGCTCCCGCCTCGGAGGGAGGGCGGCAGGAAGCCGGCTCTTCGTTCAACGCATTCGTCACGACGAGCCGTTCGAAGCTGGATGCCATCGACGGCCTGTTGAAGCAGGAAAGTCATTGATCATGAACGACATCGGTGTATCCAGCGCCTCATCCGGGGCGGATATTCTTACTGCCGCCAAGGGCACCCGCTCCGCGAAGCAGGACGACGGCAAGGGCTTTATCGATGCGCTGACCGGTTCGCTCGGCAACGGGCGCAAATCCTCCGGGACGGATGCGTCGGCGAACGCGAACACGACAGCCGATGACGATGCGGATGCCGTAAAGACAGCTGCAAGCGATCCCGCGTCGGTAGCCCTCGCCGTTGTCGAAGACGCCAACGCCGGAGTTGGTATGATCGATACGTCCGGAGCCAATCTCGCCAATCTCGCCGGTCTGACCAAGGGGGCAAAGCCGTCCCAGGGCGCGGGTGCGGCCGCGCTCACGAAATCGCTGATAGAACTGCAGAAGGCGATATCCGCGACGACGCAGGACCACACGCTTCCTGCGGAAGGTGATCAGACGGGGGTGGCCACCGATCCGGCGGCACCGGCTGTCGACCCCAGCAAGGTGGCGGCACAACCGGCCACGCTCGATCAGCTTGCCGAACTCGCGCAGCAATTGGCCGATGTCACCGCGACCGACGGTCAAACCATGCCGGCGAAGGGCGATGGCAAAACGCCTGCCGTGAAAGACGGGAAGGATGCACAGTCCGCGGATGATGGTAAGTCTGTGCCGACGCAAGCCGGCCAGGCCGACAATACGATTTCCGCTGCGCTGTCGCTGCTGAACGTTCCGCAGCCCGTCGTTGCGGCACAAGCGGGCACGGCGCCGGCGGGCAAGACGACCGACGATGCGAAAATCCAGGGAATGCCGCTCGGCAACGCGGCCGTCACGAATGATGCATCGGATGCGGCGGTGACGCTGCCGGATGACGGCAAGGGGGCGGATGCCGCGCAGACCTTCCGCCTGACGCGGTCGGATGGTCGTGGCAGCGCGCTCGACCTGTCGATCAGCAAGAGCGGAGATGATGCGGCAGACGTCAAGGTGGCGGCTTCCGCAGGCGGCGACACCCCGACGATTACGGTCTTGGATTCCCGCCGTTATCTGGGGCTTGCCACCAATTCCAACTCGTCGCTCGTCGCCGGAGCTCTGGCAGGCGATCGCGAATGGTCTGCCGCGATGCAGCCGGGTTCGGCGCTTTCCAATGCCGCGAACCTGTCGAGCACGGGCAAGGTTGTCAACACGCTGAAGATCCAGCTGCGTCCAGACAATCTCGGCGATGTCACGGCCACCATGCGGCTTTCCGGAGATCAGCTGAGCGTCGACCTGAAAGTGCAGACGGGCGAGGCCTACAGGCAGCTTCATGCCGATCAAAGCCATATGGTCGATGCGCTGCGCGCCCAAGGCTACCAGGTGGACAGTATCACCGTCACCCTGGCCTCCAATGCGGATCAGCAGTCGGACAGCGGGCGTAATTCCGGGTCGAACCAGCAACAGTCCCTGTTGAACCAGGGACAAGGGGGCGACGCGCGTCCCAGGGGCCAGAACTATTCGGGACAGCAGTCAGATGAAAACAATGGCAATCGCAGTTCGGGTGAGCGCGGTGTTGAGGACGGCGCTGCTGGTGGCGTTCAGCGTTCTCGTTCTGGCGCCGTTTACCTCTGAGGCGCTCGCGTCGGGTAATCCGACGCCGCCGGACAATGGTGCCGCGGGCCTTTGCGAACGCGAAATTCAGTCTGCTGCCGCGAAGTACGGAATACCGGAAGGGATACTCTATTCTGTCGGCTTAACGGAGACGGGGCGTAAAGGATCGCTTTATCCCTATGCCCTCAATGTCGAGGGGCGGCCGATCTTCCCGCCGTCGGAGGGCGCCGCCCTGCAGGTCTTCGCCGCGGCACGGCAGAGCGGTGCAAAGCTTATCGACGTCGGCTGCATGCAGATCAACCAGTATTTTCACGGCGAAAACTTTACGTCCGTCGATGCAATGTTCGATCCGCGCAGCAACGTCGAGTATGCCGCGAAGTTTCTCCGCAATCTGCATGACAGGCACGAGACTTGGACGATGGCGGTAGCCAGATACCACGCGGGTCCGAACAACGACCCCGCCCAGAAGGTCTATGTCTGCCGTGTGATCGCCAATCTGGTTGCCACCGGCTACGGAAAGTGGACGCCCAATGCGGCGACCTTCTGTCAAAACTAAGCATCTATAGGTTGCAATGCCTTCTGGTTAGCCGGTGCTAACTCAATTGGGGTTGTTGACTGCCGTTGATTTGCCCAAAATGCGCTTGTTAATAATACGCTAACGAACAAGTTTTTTATCGGTGTAAAACGCAGAGCACCTACTACATCTAGTGCAAATCGCCCCTCCAAAGTTAATCAATTATTAATTCCCGTCACTCATTTCCGACAGTTGTTCGTGATTCGCCCGATTCGTACTCATGGTTCATCGAAACACCACACTGATTCGGAGGCGGACGAATGATCGTAGTGGTTGATGAGCGAGAGCTTGTTAAGGACGGATATACATCACTGTTTGGACGCGAGGGCATCCCTTCCACGGGGTTTGATCCACGCGAATTCGGCGAATGGGTAACGACGGCGGCAGAGGGCGATATTGCTGCCGTTGAAGCCTTCCTGATCGGGCAGGGCCAGCATGTGCTCGAGCTTCCCAGGGCGATTCGCGATCGGACGACGGCGCCTGTGATCGCGGTCAGCGACCAGCCGTCGTTGGAAGCCACCCTTGCACTCTTCGATTGCGGCGTCGACGATGTCGTGCGCAAGCCGGTGCATCCCCGGGAGATCCTGGCGAGGGCCGCCGCGATCCGCCGTAGGCTGAAGGCGATCAACAACTATACCGATATCGGCCCGATACGCGTTTTCGCTGACGGTCGTGATCCGGAAGTCAACGGTTCCGTATTTGCCTTGCCGCGCCGCGAGCGCCGCATCCTCGAATACTTGATCGCCAATCGCGGTCGCAGGGTGACGAAGACGCAGATCTTTAACGCCATCTACGGCATCTTCGACGAAGAAGTCGAAGAAAACGTGGTTGAAAGCCATATTTCGAAGCTGCGCAAGAAACTGCGCAAGAAGCTCGGTTTCGATCCGGTCGATTCCAAGCGCTTCCTCGGCTACTGCATCGACTGGAGTTGACGTCTTCAATCGGCATCCAGAATGCTAAATTCATGAATAGGCCCGAGAATCACCCCGATTCTCGGGCCTATTCTTTTGCATCCGTGGGGTCGTCATCGTCGCGGTAGGTGCGTCGTTCCTTACGATTTTCGCGAGCGCCGCCGGCGATCAAGCCGCAATACGACGCTTGCGGAGCAGCTTTTCGCGATGGCCGGCTTTTCGTCCTCTCAGACAGCTTCACGCAAGGCCCGCCACCTACTCTCAGTCGTATGAAGGATAACGAGGATTCCAGATGAGGAATTTCGGCAGCATGAAGACCGCATTTGCGGAAGTGGATGCACGGGCAGCTCGCCTGAGCGCTGCTTTTGAAGGCGTTGCCGTGGCGATGTCGTCTCATCATGCCGGTGTAACCGGGGCGGGTGTTTTGCATGTTCCGGCCACCGGTCCCGATCTCCGCCACAGCGGTGTCCGCGTGTTCCAGTATGCTTGCAGATGGTCGTTTCCGGCTCGCCCAGGCGGTCATCCGTCCCGTGCCAACGACAATCTGGTGACCTTCGCCGGCCTCGCTCTGACAGGCTATTCCGTCACTTCCGGCGCGCCATCGGCCATTCTGCGGCGCTAAAACGAATAGGGTATCGAGTCAGTCATGTCGCTCACAACAGCTCTCAATAACGCGCAGGCAATATTCAACAATACCGGCACGCAGAGCAGCGTCGTGTCGAACAATATCGCCAACGCCAGCAACACGAATTATTCGCGTCGTCAGGCGATGCTGACCACCGATATGGCCGGCGCCCAAGTGGTCAAGATCGACCGCAGCAGCGAGCCGGCGCTACAGAAGGCCTATCTCAGCTCGTCGTCATCGGACTCGGCACAGCAACTGCTTCTGAAAGCCTACAGCAACCTTCAGTCGGCTACGCTCGGAGGCAACGACAACGAGATTTCTCCGGCGACCTATCTGTCGGCATTTCAGGATGCGATGCAGACCTATGCCGGGTCGCCATCCAGCACCACGGCGGCTCAATCCGCGATCAATGCCGCGCAAAGCCTTTCGACCGCGCTCAACAATGCCACGACCGCCGTACAGAGCGCCCGCACCGACGCCGACAAGCAGATCAGCTCCGACGTCGATACGCTGAACAGCCTGTTGAAGCAGTTCCAGACCGCGAACGATGCGGTGAAGACGGCCACGACGACCGCCGGGCCGACGTCGAGCGCCCTTGCCGATGCCCTCGACCAGCGCGATTCGATCCTGAACCAGATTTCGAAGATTGTCGGCGTGACGACGGTGACGCGCGGCAACAACGACATGGCGCTCTACACCACGAGCGGAACGACCCTGTTCGAAACCATTCCGCGCACGGTGACGTTTCAACCGACGAATTCCTATACGGCCAGCACGGTCGGCAACAATGTCTATATCGACGGCGTCGCGCTGACGTCTGGGCAAGGCGCGAATACGACGGCGCAGGGCAGTCTTCAGGCGGCGCTGCAGGTTCGGGACGATGTCGCACCGACCTACCAGAAGCAGCTCGATGAGATCGCGCGCGGCCTGGTGACCACGTTTGCGGAAACCAACAGTAATCCCGCAAAGCCGACCCTGCCCGGCCTGTTTACCTGGAGCGGCGGCAGCGTTCCGACCGGTGCTACCGCAGTCACCGGCCTGGCTGGCTTGATAACCGTTAATCCGAAGTTAATCACGTCTCAAGGCGGCGACCCGACATTGCTGCGTGATGGTGGTATTAATAACGATACCGCGACTGGAGTGACGGGTTACACGAAGAATACCAGCGGTGGCACCGGTTATTCCACTCAGCTGGACGCCTTTATCACTGCCATGAATACGAAGATGGATTTCGATGCCACGGCCGGCTCCGATACCAGGGCCAGCCTCATGGAC
The DNA here is from genome assembly GCF_012641405.1 of Rhizobium sp. P40RR-XXII. Taxonomy (GTDB): domain Bacteria; phylum Pseudomonadota; class Alphaproteobacteria; order Rhizobiales; family Rhizobiaceae; genus Rhizobium. The sequence continues at coordinate 268,243 of NZ_JABAII010000007.1, read as the reverse complement.
TATGCATCGAGTTCCATCGGCTGGCTCGAAGGTCAGCGCAGCACGGCAACGACTGCGGCCGAGAACACATCCGCGGCACTATCGCGCTCTTCGGGCGCTTATTCGAATGCGACCGGCGTCAATCTCGATGAGGAACTGACGCTGATGATGGATATCGAGCAGTCCTACAAGGCTGGAACGAAGATATTGAACGCTGTCAACGAGATGCTTCAATCGGTACTGGATATTGCGAGCTAAGCCATGAAACTTTCTTTCATTTCGAGCACGGCCATTCAGAACGCCATGCGTCAGACGATCCGTCAGGCGCAGAATGAGATGACCAGTGCTTCTACAGAAGCAACCACGGGCGTTTACGCCGACATCGGGGTTTCGTTGGGCAGCGGCACATCGCTCAGCGTGAACCTGACGCGGGAAGTGTCGAGGATCGACTCTATTCTCAGCAGTAATTCCATCGCAAATCAGCGCATGACCTCCTCGCAGACCGCGTTGAGCGATATGGGTAGCCAGGCGCAGAAGCTGATGGACCAGTTGGTGGCCCTGCGCGGAAACACGGATGGCAGTAGCATAGCGCTGACGCAGTCGACCGCGACGTCCACCCTTTCGAGCGTTGTTGCTTCTGCCAACACCATGGTCAACGGTGAATATCTCTTCGCCGGCACCAATACCGATGTCCAGCCGATGACGGATAAATCCGCCGCGACGAACACGGCAATCCAGACCGCGCTCACCGCCTATATGGCCGCTCAGACCCCGCCGGTAACTTCGACAAGCGATCTGACGGGCGCCCAGATGAAGGACTTCATCACCACCAAGGTCGAGCCGATGTTCACCTCCGATAGCAGCTGGGCAAGCTGGTCGAGCGCGTCGGACCAGAATATGACAAGCCGCATCAGCAATTCGGAAGTGGTAGAGACGTCGACAAACTCGAATTCCTCCGGCATTCGCTATCTGGCACTTGCAACCAGCGTCACCAATGCGCTGATGAAAACGACGCCGGCCCTGAGTTCGGACGCGCTGAATGCGGTGACCGATCAGGCCATCAGCTACTCGCGTCAGGCGGTTGACGGCTTGAACAGCCAGTCAAGCCAGCTCGGCCTGTCGCAGTCGCGCCTCTCGGATGCGAACACGACGCTGAATGCCCAGAAGACCATTCTCAATACCAGCCTGGGCGATCTGACGGGGGTCGATCCCTATGAGGCTTCGACCAAGGTCAATAGCCTCGAGACCCAGCTCGAGACCGCTTACACTATTGTTTCAAAGATCCAGCAGCTCAGCCTTGTAAATTACCTTTGATGATCAAAGGGACGGAATGACCAGGAAGGATGCGTAAATGTATCAGTTCTCATATGCGGAAGTCATGCAGGATGCGGTGGCCGACGCCAAGGAAAGAGAACGGCAAGTTCTGGACCGGTCGATAGCTCTCCTCGCCGCGGCCCGTGATGCGGGGAAATATGGCCGCGAAGCGATCGAAGCGCTCTTCTATACGCGACGCGTATGGGTCAGCTTCGTCGAGGACCTCAAAAGTCCGGAGAACCAGCTCAATGTCGAACTACGTGCCAGCCTCATCTCGATTGCCATCTGGATTTTGAAGGAATGTGATCGAATCCGGCGGCGCCAGTCGGAAAATTATCAAGGCATCATCGATGTCACCACCATCATCAGGGATGGACTTAAATGAAAAGTACGCTTCGCATATCGCTCAAAGCCGGGGAAAAGATCTTTATCAACGGGGCCGTCCTGCGCGTCGATCGCAAGGTTGCCCTGGAATTCCTGAATGATGTGACTTTCCTGCTTGAGAACCACGTGCTCCAGCCCGAAGACGCGACGACGCCTCTGCGCCAGCTATATTTCATCGCGCAGATGATCCTCGTCAATCCGGAGGGGAAGGAGCAGTCGACGACCATGTTCCGCAAGTCGATCGTCATGTTGCTTTCGTGCTTCCACAACGAGGAAGTGCTGGCCGAGCTGAAGCGTATCGACGGCCTCGTCGCCACTGGCCGCGCTTTCGACGCGTTGAAGGCGATCCGCGCTCTCTACCCGATCGAGGACAATATTCTGAACAACCAGGAAATGCCGGCGGCAACGATCGAGCATATCCGTCGGGAGATCGCGCCATGGCAGCGGTAGACGCCGTCAACAGCAGCACGGACACCTCCAGCACTGCCACGAAAAATGCGGCTTCCGCATCGGCGAGCGCCAGCCTGAACTACAACGACTTCCTGCAGCTTCTCATCGCACAGATGAAGAACCAGGATCCGACGGACCCGATGGACGCCAGCCAGCAGATTTCGCAGCTGGCGAGCTTCTCCCAGGTCGAGCAGCAGATCCAGACGAACTCTCATCTGGAAACCGTGTTGCAGAACCAGTGGATCTCGCAGGCGTCGGATTATATCGGCAAGGAAATCATGAGTGCCGACGGCAAGACCACGGGCACGATCAAACAGGTAAGCGTCTATACGGACGGTGTTATCGCCGAAACCGATGCCGGCGACAAGATCCTGATCCAGGCCGGCGTGACGATCGCTCCGGCAGGCACGACCATTGATACCACGGCCACCTCGAGCGATAGTAGCAGCAGCGATTCGTCGACCAGCGGCTCATGAGGAGCCGCTGAACCGGGAGTGAAGATGCCATGAATGAAGCCGATGCGTTGGATATCTTCCAGGCGGCGATCTGGACGGTGCTGGTGGCTTCCGGTCCGGCGGTTCTGGCGGCGATGGTCGTCGGCCTGGTGATCGCCCTGATCCAGGCGCTGACCCAGGTGCAGGAGGCGACGCTGACCTTCGTGCCGAAAATCGTGGCGGTCATGGTCACCATCGGCATCTCGGCTCCGTTCGTCGGCGCCCAGATTTCGATTTTCACCAATCTCGTCTTCTCGCGCATCCAGTCGGGCTTCTAGCCAGAGAAGGTCCAAAGGCCGCGGCGGCCTTCGGATACGGGCATAGATGGCCATAGGCCATGCTCGCGCAAGCTTCGACTTCTAAAGCTCGGTTCCAATAGGGCAGGCGGGTCAGCCGTTTGCCTCCTCTCATGAAGAGACGGAACCGGTCGATGGCACAACCACCCGCAATAGCACTTCCCAAAGCCAATCCCAGTGTACGCGATATCGGGTTCGCACTTGGTATTATGGTTATCCTGTGCGTGCTGTTCCTGCCGATCCCGCCATTCCTGATCGACCTCGGGCTGGCCTTCTCGATCGCTTTCTCGGTGCTGATCCTCATGGTGGCGCTCTGGATCAAGAAGCCGCTGGAATTCTCGTCCTTCCCGACCATCCTGCTGATTGCCACGATGACGCGTCTGTCGCTCAACATCGCGACGACGCGCGTCATCCTCTCGCACGGCTATGAAGGGCATGATGCCGCCGGCGGCGTCATCGCGGGGTTTTCCAGCCTGGTGATGTCGGGTGATTTCGTCATCGGTCTGATCGTCTTCCTGATCCTTATCACCATCAATTTCATCGTCATCACCAAGGGCGCGACGCGTATCGCGGAAGTCGGCGCACGCTTCACCCTGGACGCCATCCCTGGCAAGCAGATGGCAATCGACGCCGATCTGTCGGCCGGCCTGATCGATGAAAAGGAAGCGCAGCGCCGCCGTCGCGAACTGGAAGAGGAAAGCTCCTTCTTCGGCGCGATGGACGGTGCCTCGAAATTCGTGCGCGGCGACGCGGTTGCCGGCCTTTTGATCACCTGCATCAACATCTTCGGCGGCATCATCATCGGCTATTTCCGTCACAGCATGCCGATCGGTCAGGCTGCGGACGTTTTCGTCAAGCTCTCCGTCGGTGACGGTCTGGTGTCGCAGATGCCGGCGCTTATCGTCTCTCTCGCTGCCGGCCTTCTCGTTTCACGCGGCGGTACGTCCGGCTCGACCGACCAGGCCGTCGTTAATCAGCTGAGCGGCTATCCGCGCGCGCTCGCCGTCTCTGCGGTCCTCATGGGCATCCTGGCCATCATGCCCGGTATGCCCTTCCTTCCCTTCGTTTTCCTCGGCGGCCTGATGGCCTCCGGTGCTTGGTTCATTCCGCGCCAGATCGAAGCCGAGAACAAGCTTCGCCGCGACGCCGAAGAGCAGAAGGTGATGCAGACGAAGGAAATGGAAAAGGATTCGGTCAAATCGGTGCTGAAGACCGCGGAGATCGAACTGGCGCTCGGCAAGATCGTCTCCACCCGCCTGCTCGGCGCCCATCAGGAACTGGCTTTCCGCGTCGGCAAGATGCGCAAGAAATTCGCCACGCAATACGGTTTCGTCGTGCCGGAGATCAAGGTGATCGACGACATGGCGATTGCCGACAAGTCTTATCAGATCCGCATCCACGGCACGACCATTGCCTCCAACGTGCTGCGTGTCGGCGAAGTGCTCGTCGTCACAGGCTCGGGCCGCAAGCCGACCGTACCGGGGGACGAGATTCGCGAACCCGCTTTCGGCATGCCCGCCGTTTCCGTTCTCGAGGCCTTCACCGAGGATCTGAAGCGCGAAGGCTTCCAGCCGATCGACAACGTGTCCGTCGTGCTCACCCATATGAGCGAGGTCATCCGCAACAACCTGCCGGCACTTCTCTCTTACAAGGACGTGAAGATCCTGATCGAGCGCCTCGATCCGGAATATAAGAAGCTCGCCGACGAGATCTGCTCGTCGCATATGTCCTATTCCGGCCTGCAGGCGGTGCTGAAGCTGTTGCTCGCCGAGCGCGTCTCTATCCGCAACCTGCACCTCATCCTCGAAGCGGTCGCCGAACTGGCGCCGCATGTCCGCAAGACGGAACAGATCGTCGAACACGTGCGCGTGCGCATGGCGCAGCAGCTCTGCGGCGATCTGGCTGACAATGGCGTGCTGCGCGTCCTGCGTCTTGGCAGCAAATGGGACCTCATCTTCCATCAGGCGCTGAAACGCGACCAGAAGGGCGAAATCGTCGAATTCGACATCGATCCGCGCAGCCTAGAGGAATTCAGCGAGCAAGCCGGCAAAGTTATCCGTGAATACATGGACAGAGGCATGCCCTTCGTTCTTGTCACGTCGCCGGAAACGCGCTCCTATGTGCGCATGATCATCGAACGCCTGTTCGCGACCCTTCCGGTCCTGTCGCATGTGGAACTGGCCAAGGGGATCGAGATCAAGATTCTAGGTTCGATTTCATGATTTCAGACCCCCAGGGGACCATTCTGGCGCTGTTTGTCGCCTTCTGCCGCATCGGCGGCTGCATGATGGTCCTCCCGGGATTTTCATCGGGTCGTATCCCGCCGCAGATCAGGCTGCTTCTTTCCGTGGCCCTGTCGATGGCGATTCTACCGTTGCTCTGGAACACGATCTATCCTCAGGTGTCGAAGGGCGACGCGAGCTTTATCGGCCTCATCTTCACCGAAACGGTCATCGGATTGATGTATGGCATGATGGCGCGAATCTATACGCTGGGCCTGCAATTCGCCGGTGCGAGCATATCGATGCTGATCGGCTTCAACGCGCCGGGCGGTGCGGATATCGTCGAGGAGTCAAGCGAGACGTCGCTCACGAGTCTCATCAGCTTTTGCGGGCTGATGATGCTCTTCATCCTCGATTTTCACCATTATATCCTGCAGGCGCTGGTCGATTCCTATTCCGTGGTTCCTCTGGGCGGTCATATCGAGCCGCGAGCCGCTCTGATCTCGATTACGGATACGCTGGAGACCACCTTCTTCATCATGCTGCGGCTCGCAAGCCCCTTCCTGCTCTATGGCCTGATGTTCCAGATTTCGATCGGTTTCATCAACAAGCTGGCGCCGCAGATCCCGATCTATTTCATCTCCACGCCGTATTTGCTGATGGGAGGGCTGTTCATGCTCTATCTCAGCATCGCGGCATTGGTCAGTCAGTTTTCCAGTGCGTTTCTCACGGTCTTCAATGGGCATTAGAGCAATTCCAGGAAAAGCGCGCAGCGGTTTTCTGTCCGGAATTGCGATGAAATAAAGAGCTAGAGCAATTCAGAGATTCCGTGGAAAGCTGAACCGCTCTATCCCGCAAATGGACAGGCCCGGTTCGGGCAGAGCCGGCAAAAGGCAGCCGGCGGGTAGGTAGACGATGGCGGAGAAAAACCGGTCTGAAAAATTGAAGCGCCTGGTCGCGGTGCAACGCCATCTGGAGCGGATAGCGGAAAACGAGCTTGCCGATACGACCCGCCAGCGCGCGGAGGTCACGGAATCGATGGAGCGGGTCATGGTTGCCATCGGCTCGGTCGATCCCGTGCACATGGCATTCTCGATCCACTACGCCGAGCGCTACGGCCGTCTGATGATTAGGGATCAGCAGCTGGAAAGCATCCAGACGCTCATCCAGATGAAGGTCCAGCAGGAGCGCACCAAGGCCGACCGGCTCGAAGAGCATATGAAGGATGCCCGCGAGCTCGAAACGCGGGAGGCCGACGACAATGCGGTCTACGACATCATCGATCAGCGCTTCGCCGCCGCAACGCCAGCCTCCAGCAAGGTTCAAAAATAATAATCATCGCGATCATGGAGCAGGATTCGCATCGTTGGGTTGCCGATCTGCTCTGACAGTTTGATTCGACATGTCCTGGGATGAGCGCTGAGCCGCGCATTTTCAGGGTGTGCGATAGCAGAAGGAGACGTGACGTGGCTATTTCGCCTCCGAGTGATTTGGTCCTCGATGTCGTCAAGGCGGCCAATCCCGCCGATGTCGAGGCTGCGCAGGCCAAGCTTGCAGCCAACCGGGCCGCCTTTGCCGCCACCAGCCTCGCCGAGAACGGCAACGGCTTCGGCGCGACGGTGGACGCGATGAACAGCGCGGCCACCCAGGCCGGCCTTGCCAATGCCAACACGCATGTGGCCGGGACGAAGGTGCCGCAGGCCTATCGCAAGTTCGAAGCCATGGTGCTGCAGAATTTCGTGAAGAACATGCTGCCGAGCAGCGAGACGCTCTACGGCAAGGGTTCGGCCGGCGAGATCTGGAAAGGCATGATGGCCGAGCAAATGGGCAATACGCTCGCCAAGAATGGCGGCGTTGGCATTGCCGAGAAGATGTACAAGGAACAGGTCGACAAGATGCGCAATACCGGCGCCCTCAACGCTGCGACCGATGAAAACGACAAGAAAATGGCTCTGAGCGCGATTACCGATTTTCAGCGCAAGACGCTCGCCGCCGCGGATGCCGACAATGACGGCAATGCCAGCATCACCAATCAGAATAATTTGACGTCCCAGAAAGCATGAGCGAGGTAGCAAACATGGAAATGATGTCGCAGGACTATCGGATCAAGTCTGTCCTTGGCCGCCTGGAGATGATTATCGATAATGAGAATAACCGGATCGGCACCGACCCGGAATTCGATCTCAAGGTATCGAATGCGCACAAGAGCCGCTGCCTCTACGAATTGTCGATGCTGTTTCGCGATACCGATCCGGCCGATCTTGCCGCCACCCATATCGAGCAGCTGCACGATCTGAAGAAGAAGCTGGTTCTGAACGCCCGCCGGGTCGAAGCCCATCTCGAGGCCGTGCGCGCCGTCGCCGACATTCTGAAAAATGCCGTGCAGAACGCCGACGCGGACGGCACCTATTCGCAGGAGCAATTCCGCGTCCGTGAGGCCGGATGATCAAGCTCGCTCTCACCGGCCTGTGGGTCTGCGCCGTGACATTGGCCTCGGTCTATTTTTCGGTGCAGGTGGCGACGGCGCCCGCAATCAGCCCTGACGACGCCAAGAAGGCGCAGCAGGAACTGATCAAGGGCGAATCGATCAACGTTCCCGTCATCGCCAACGGCCAGGTGACCGGCTACTTCCTGACGCGCATCTCCTTCATGATGGAGAAGGGCAAGGCGAATGCACTTCAGATACCCCTGCCGGAACTGACGACGGATGAACTTTTTTCGCTGCTGATCGGCAACAAGGTGATCGACATTGCGCATACGCAGAACTTTGATGTCGCCGCCTTTCGCAGCGACCTGAAGAAACGGATGAACGAGCGGCTCGGTGGCGACTATGTCGCCGACGTGCTGATCGAACAGCTTGATTATCTCTCCAAGGAAGAAACCCATGGCGGGGAGAGCATCGGCAGGAAAACGGTCAAGCCGGTCAAGATCGTGCAGGACGCGGCGAAGGATAAGGTGCCGCTGGAGTAAGGGTGTCCTGGCGTTGCGGGATGCCGCTCCACTCCAAGGCGGCAAAGCCGGGCTCGGGCCGGTGATACATTAATGAATCCTTGATGGTTTCCGAAAAATCCCACTTTCCATCCTAACGGAACGTTGGATTTATCTCGTTATAAACACCTCCCAGTGACGTCTCGTAGCCGCCGCACCGATGAACGGTGAGCTGCATGAGCCTTGTTATTCCCGGCATCATGCGTGTTTGCGATGTCGGGCAGGAGGTTGTTGGATTGAACCGGGTTGCCGATTTTGCCGTCGTTGCGTCGCGCCGCATGATCTTCGATCTGCCGGTCTGCGATCTCGATTGGGATAATGCCCTGACCTTCGTCAATGAACTTGCATCCCTGCCGGTCGGACAGACCTCGATCTCCTTCGTCAATGCCCACAATATGCTTGTCATGCTGCGCGATGACAGCTATCGCAACGTCCTTGAGCAAAATCTGGTGCTCCCCGATGGCGTCGGCCTCGACATCGCCTCGCGCGTCGCTCATGGCGAGCCATTTCCGGCGAACTTGAACGGTACGGATTTCGTGCCCGCGCTTTTGACTTTCATGGAGCGGACGAAGCGGATCGGCCTGCTGGGCGGCAAGCGCTCGGTTGTCGAAAATGCGGCGGAGAAATTTCGCCGGCATGCGCCGTGGCACGAGTACATTGTCGTTTCCGATGGCTTCTTCGATCCCGCGAGAAGCAGCGCCGTTGCCGCGGAAATCGGCCGGCAGAAGATCGATGTGCTGATCGTCGGCATGGGAACGCCTTTGCAGGAAAAATGGGTCGCCGAGCATGTCGGGCCGCAGCATGCGCGATTGGTGCTGACCGTCGGCGCCCTGTTCGATTTCGTGTCCGGAACCGTGCCGCGGGCTCCCACGCTCGTGCGTGCGATGCGCAGCGAGTGGTTGTTCCGCCTGACTCGTGAGCCGGGCAGGCTGTGGCGGCGCTATATTCTGGGCGTACCGCTCTTCCTCTATCAGGTCATCAGGCATCAGTTCGGCCGCAAGGAGCGTGTCCTTCGCGCGGAGCCGCAACAGCTGTCACAGCGGCGTATCGCCTCTCCGGATAAATTAGCAAGTTAGAGTACTTCCTGGAAAACGCTGGGCGACTTTCCGGTCGAAATTATATAAAAACAATAGGATAGCGCGGTTCAGAGATTCGGCGAAGAGTTCGACCGCATTAGTATTCGCGGGCGCGGCGTTAACTCTTTCTTTGGCATGAAAGTTTAGAGTGGGTTAACCATTGCATTGGTCTCCGACCATGTGCGCGAGATAGCCCGCCATGTTTGAAAGCAAAGCCACGCCCGGATTTTACCCAGAGGATGCGGAAACCTTCGAGGTGTCGCGTGGGTGGAACCGGCACGTTTCTCCCCATCGGGGCGAAGATGGCTTGCGCGGTACAGCCCATCTCCGGGCAGCCAATTCCGACGATCCACGCGATACGGAGCTGCGCGCCATTTTGCGCAGGAGGCTGGATGGCGACCCTTATCCGGTCTCGGGGAGAACGGGGCCGATGGGCGCGGCGCCGTCGGAGTATCGGCCTACTGCGGCGGATATCCAAAGCATTCCGACGTTCCGCCACACGCAGCGCGAACAAATGCGGGAACCGGCACGGGAGCCTGTGCCCGACCTGCTGGAATTCGTGCCCGACCTGCTCGAAGGAGCGGCGGAACTTCCCCCACAGACTGCCATCCCCATTCTTGCCGAACACAGGCCTCGCGCGGGTCGCCGGTCTCTCAGCATCCGCTCTCTCTGTTTCGTCATTGCAGCAGCCTTGGCGGGAGCGACCATCCCGACGATGCTTGCATCGCCGCCGCTCTATATGTCGCAAGCTGTCCTGCATGCGGAAGGTGAGGGCGGTGGACGCCAGACATTGCTCGACGTCGCGGCGAAGCGTGCCGTCGCGCCGTCCGTGCTGTCCGATATTGTCGCCAGGATGAAGCTCGATCACGATCCGGAATTTACCGGCAGTCGGGCGGGCGCCCTTGGTGTCGTCGTTGAGCTCCTGTCCGGCAGCGGCAACGCATCCGATGCGCCTTCGCGCGCCCAGTCGACCCTCCGCAAGGGCATCGCCGTCGGTATCGACGGCCAGACAGGCCTGCTGCGCCTGACCGTGACCAGCGGCGATCCCGCCAGATCGGCCGATATTGCCAATCGTCTGGCGGTCGCCACCCTCTATGATGCTGCGGTTTCAAAAGCGGCTGGCACGTCGCTCGGGGTCGAGACGGCAGCCGATCGCAGCCGCAAGGAATTAGATCGCGCATCGGCGGCTCTGGCCGAGTTCAAGGCGCACTATGGCGAGAACAAGATCGCTGCGGCGCTGGCGCTTCAGCAGCGGCGCCAGCGGTTGGACGGCGACATAAAGGCCGCCGAGCAGGCAGTGCGCGCGGCCAGATCTCGCCTTGCATCGATCAGGTCGGCCACGCCGGCCTCCCTGCTGAGTGGGGCCTCGTCGGGCGATGCCGCTTTCACCGGGCTCGACGACCTGCGCGGCCGCTATAGTGCCGCCAAGGCCCAGCTTTCCCAGCTTTCGACGCAACTCGGCCCGCGCCATCCCCGCTTGCTTGCGCAGCAGGCGACAGTCGATGATCTTGTCGCCAGTATCCGCGGTCAATTACAGAGGCTCGTCGTCAGCAGCGATGCCGATGTGAAGGCGGCTCTCGAAAAGCAGACAGCTCTTTCAGCCGAGATGACGGCCCTCAGCCAGAAGAACATCGATGTCGACGTCATCCGCCTCGCGCAATTGCAGGATGCCGTGGCCGTTGCCCAGAGCCGCTATGAGGCCGATCAACAGAATGCCGCCCTGTCGGTGCCGCAAGCGAGGCAGCCGCTGACGGTGATTTCGCAAGCGGTCGCATCGGCTCTACCGCTGGACGACCATCTCGCGAGCAACCAGGCAGTCGGTTTTCTGGCCGCTCTTGGCGTGGCACTTGGCGCGGTATTCCTGCGCAAGTGGCTGGGCGGTGCCGAAGCTGCGGAAGACCATATGGCTGACGACAACGTCCTGCCGGCCATCCCCTCTTTCCATCAGGATGGCGACATCTCGCTTCAGCCTTTGCCGGCTATCGCGGTCGAGCCGGCGACGGCTGGCTCCGAAATTGGGAGTCGGCTCGACATTGCGGATGAGTGGGTCCGCATTCAACGGGAGCTTGCGTCCCTGCGTGCCAAGGTCGAAATCTACGCGGTGCGCAGGCATCAGGACCGCGGCTGACCGCCCCATCGTTTTCCCTTGCAATTACCGCTTTCAGACACCATAGGGCGTTAGCAGGCAATTATGCCGGGCCGATGGTCTGTAGATTGCCACCGAATTCATGATCGGGAGACGAGCGTGACGACAGTGATCGACGGGAGACAAGCGGCGGCTTCGGTGATCGAGGCTGTGAAGGCTGCGGCGGCGGGACTTGAAGCTGAGGCCGGCGTGAAGACCGGACTTGCGGTCGTCATCGTCGGCGACGATCCGGCCAGCCACGCCTATGTCGGCGCCAAGGGCCGCATGGCCAAGGAATGCGGCTTCAACTCCGTCCAGCACACGCTTCCGGCCGAGACGACGCAGGAGGCGCTCGCAGGCCTGGTCGCCTCGCTGAACGACGATCCCTCCATCCACGGCATTCTCGTGCAGCTGCCGCTGCCGAAGCATCTCAATTCCGATGCGATCATTCAGTCGATCCGGCCGGATAAGGATGTCGACGGCCTGCATGTCGTCAATGCCGGCAAGCTGGCAACCGGCGATCTCGAAACCGGGCTGATCTCCTGCACGCCGGCCGGCGCCATGCTTCTGGTGCGGCGCATCCATGGCGAGGACTTGTCGGGACTGAACGCCGTGGTCATCGGCCGCTCCAACCTGTTCGGCAAGCCGATGGCGCAATTGCTGCTCAATGCCAATGCGACGGTGACGACGGCGCATTCGAGGACGAAGGATCTCGCCTCCGTCGCACGCGGCGCCGATATTCTGGTGGCGGCCGTCGGCCGTCCGGAGATGGTCAAGGCCGACTGGGTGAAGCCGGGCGCGACGGTCATCGATGTCGGCATCAACCGGATCGCGGCCCCTGAGCGCGGCGCGGGCAAGAGCCGGCTGGTGGGCGATGTCGCCTATGCCGAAGCCTTGGATGTCGCCGGTGCGATCACGCCGGTTCCGGGCGGTGTCGGTCCGATGACGATCGCCATGCTGATGGCCAATACCGTCATCGCAGCCCATCGCGCCGCCGGTAAAAAGCCGCCGAAGTTCTGAAGCATTGTCGCGCAAAAGTGTGCAGCGGTTTTGCGATAACGACGCGCTTTAAGCCAAGTGTCAGTCGGCCGGCGCAACGCCGGTCGAGGCGCGAACGATCAATTCGGCCTTCCACAATTCCTGGGTCGGAAACGTCTCGGTATGCTTGATTTCGCCGATCAGCCGCTCGGCGATGCGCACGCCGGCCGCACGCAGCGACGAGCGGGTCGTCGTCAGCGGCACGGTGAAGCTTTCCGGTTTCAAAAGCGTCAGCACGTCGTCATGGGCGATGAGCGAGATATCCTCTCCCAATCTAAGCTTGGCCTGGTTGATGGCGCGAACGGCGCCGAGCGCCAGCACGGTACTGGAACAGAGTACCGCGGTCGGACGCTTCTCCTTCTCCATCTGCAGGATGCGCTCCATGACGAGCAGGCCCTGCTCGTCGGTCATCGGCGTATGGCTGGTGCAGGCCTCGTCGAGCGCAAGGCCGCGCTCAGCAAGGGCGGCTTCCATGCCGTTCTTCCGGCGAATGGCAAAATCAAGATAGATCGGGCCGTTCAAAAGGGCGAAGCGCCGGTGTCCGAGCTGCAGCAGCAGCTTCGTGGCGTCGTAGAAGGCGGCTTCATTATCGAGGTCGAGAAAGGGATAGTCCGGCTCGGAGCCGATCGAGCGCCCATGCACGAGGAAAGGCATGGACAGGGTCTTCAGCATGGCCAGGCGCGGATCGTGGCCACGCATATAGTTGACGAAGAGCGCGTCGACATTGCCGCTGGCCGCCAGGCGTTTTAACGCGCCGACTTCATCGTTCGGATCCGCAGGCGTCAGCACGAAATGGAAATCGTGCCGCAGCGCTTCTTCTCCCAGCCCCGTCAGGAATTCGCTGAAATGCACGTCCGAGGAATTGCCGGGTGATGTCGGCATGACCAACCCGATCGAGCCGGCCTTGCCGGTCGCGAGCCTTTGCGCCGCCTTATTGGGACGATAGCCGGTTTCCCGAACCGCTTTGAGAACGCGCTCGCGGGTCTCGCGATTAACCTCGGGATATCCGTTCAATGCCCGGCTGACTGTCGTCTGCGACAGCCCGAGCATTTGCGATAGCTGTTTCAGGTTCACGAATTTCGGCTCCTCCAATTCCCGACTGCTCTGGTGCCAGCACACCTCCCGAATATCGCTGACATCCAAAGCGCTTTTAATATGTAGCAGGCGATGCGCCCGAGACAAGACAAATAGCAAAATATCGCCGCCTATTTTATGCTGCAACGCGAGATATTCTATGAATATTAGCCAGAATTTGAAAAGCGCTTGACTTTTCCCCGCTCGCAATGGATGAGAGAGGTAGCCAAAGCGCTTTGAGGAATGGGGCGCACTGCACAGCACAAAACTGTGTTTGGGCTCATGGGTTTCGTTATTTGGGAGGACAACCGCATGAAAAAGATGTTTTTGATGACCGTCGCTGCCGCCGCCTTGGTGGCCGGTACGGCGATGGCGGCCGATCTGAAGTTCCAGCCCGGTCAGGACTCCAAGTTCAACTGGAAAAGCTACGATGACTTCAAGTCGGCGCATGCCGACCTGAAGGGCGAGACGCTGACCATCTTCGGCCCCTGGCGCGGCGAGGACGAAGCGCTCTTCACTAGCGTCCTCAAGTACTTCACCGAAGCGACCGGCGTGAACGCCAAATATTCATCCTCGGAAAACTACGAGCAGCAGATCGTCATCGACACGCAGGCCGGTTCGCCGCCGAACGTCGCCATCCTCCCGCAGCCGGGCCTTTTCGCCAATCTTGCCAGCAAGGGTTATCTGACGCCGCTCGGTGACGATCTCGCGAGCTGGGTCAAGACGAACTACGGCGCCGGCGACAGCTGGGTCGGCTACGGCACCTACAAGGGCAAGGACGGCAAGGATGCCTTCTATGCCTTCCCTTACAAGGCCGACTTGAAGTCGCTGGTCTGGTATGTGCCCGAGAATTTCGAGGAAGCGGGCTACAAGGTTCCGACAACGATGGAGGACCTGCTCAAGCTTTCAGACCAGATCGTCAAGGACGGCGGTACGCCCTGGTGCATCGGTCTCGGGTCTGGCGGTGCGACCGGCTGGCCGGCGACCGACTGGGTCGAAGATTTGATGCTGCGCATGAACGCACCGCAGGACTATGATCATTGGGTCGACAACACGTTGAAGTTCAACGATCCGAAGGTCGTCTCGGTTATCGAGGAATTCGGCAAGTTCTCCAAGAACGCGAAATATGTCGCCGGCGGTGTCGCCGCCGTTGCCTCGACGGACTTCCGCGACAGCCCTAAGGGCCTCTTCACGGTCCCGCCGAAGTGCTACATGCACAAGCAGGCATCCTTCATCCCGTCCTTCTTCCCGGAAGGCACCAAGCTCGGCCAGGATGCGGATTTCTTCTACTTCCCGCCCTCTGCCGCGCATCCTGAACTCGGCAAGCCGGTTCTCGGCGCCGGCACGCTGGCGGCCATCACCAAGGACTCGAAGGCTGCCCGCGCCTTCATCCAGTTCCTGCAGACGCCGATCGCCCAGGAAGTCTGGATGGCCCAGTCCGGCTTCCTGACGCCGTACAAGGCCGTCAATACCGCGGCTTATGCCAACGACACGCTGCGCAAGGAAGGCGAGACCCTGACCTCGGCGACCACCTTCCGTTTTGACGGCTCCGACCTGATGCCGGGCAAGATCGGCGCGGGCGCGTTCTGGACAGGCATGGTGGACTTCGTCGGCGGCAAGTCCGCTCAGGATGTTGCCGACGGGGTCCAGAAGTCCTGGGATGCCATCAAGTAAGACATCATAGTCCAGCGCCGCCGGTCAAAGCCGGCGGCGCTAAATAACATATAACGGCGCGCCCCTATGCGCGGCCGATGCCGGACTGATGGACTCAAGCAGGTAAATTCGGGGAGGGAATGGATGTTTTCGCAGATCGTATCGGCGATTGGCGCCATGATATTCGGCGTTGCCATTTGCGCCGCTTATTTCTGGTTCTCCAACAAGCTCTTGGACTTGATCTTCCCGGCAAGGGAGGGGGACGAGGTCCATCGGGCGGCCGTCAACCTTCGACGCCGCGGTCTCATCCGCCCCTGGCTGTTCCTGGGGCCGGCGCTGTTCCTGCTGGCCGTTTATCTCGTCTATCCCGTCGTCGCGACGTTCATCCTGTCCTTCTACGGGCCGGACGGCAATAAATTCGTCGGTGGCGCCAACTACCTCTGGGCGCTCAACGACACCGAATTCCGCCAGTCGATCTTCAACAACATCCTCTGGCTTGCCGTCGTGCCGGCGGCCTGCACCTTCTTCGGCCTCGTCATCGCCGTCATGACCGACCGCATCTGGTGGGGCAATATCGCCAAGGCGGTCATCTTCATGCCGATGGCGATCTCCTTCGTCGGCGCTTCGGTCATTTGGAAGTTCATCTACGAATATCGTGGCGGCACCGACACGCAGATCGGCCTCCTGAACGCGGTCGTCCAGCTTTTCGGCGGTACGCCGGAGGTCTGGATCACCATTCCGTTCTGGAACAATTTCTTCCTGATGGTGATGCTGATCTGGATTCAGACCGGCTTTGCCATGGTCATCCTCTCGGCTGCATTGCGCGGCATTCCGGAAGAAACCATCGAAGCCGCCGTCATCGACGGCGCCAATGGCTGGCAGATTTTCTGGAAGATCATGGTGCCGCAGGTCTGGGGCACGATTGCCACGGTCTGGACCACCATCACCATCCTCGTCCTAAAGGTTTTCGACATCGTTCTCACAATGACCAACGGCCAGTGGAACACGATGGTTCTCGCCAACCTGATGTTCAACTGGATGTTTAGAGGCGGTGGCGACAGCGGCAGAAGCGCCGTCATCGCGCTCGTCATCATGGTCGCGGTCACACCGATCATGATCTGGAACATCCGTCGTGCAAACGCAGAAACGAAGGGGCGCTGACATGATTGGAAATCTCGGCCGTATCGGTCCCGCCCGTATCTTCGTTCATGCCGCGGTGCTGCTCATCGTCCTTCTTTGGCTGCTGCCGACGCTCGGCATCTTCGTCACCGCGCTGCGCGACAGGGATCAGATCGTCGCTTCCGGTTGGTGGACGGCCTTTGCCGGTTCCTCCCGCACGACGGCCGCCCGTCTCGACGGGCCGGACAAGGCAAAGCCGGACGGCGCGAATTTCGTGATATCAGGCGCGCTCACCGTTGAAGGCGACGGCAAGATCCAGTCTTTCGGTCTGCGCGTGCAGGAGCCGGCAGCCTACAAGGCTGGCTCGCCTGCGCAACTCGAGAACGGCGAGACGCTGACCATCAATGCCGACGGCAGCTATCGCTATCAGAAGAACGGCCCGTTCGAGGCCGATGCGCGTGCCAAGCGTGTCTATTTGACCGTCGCCACGCCGCCGCAATTCACGATCGACAACTATCGCAACGTGCTGGGTGGCGAAGGTATCGGCCAATCCTTCATCAACTCGCTGACGGTGACGATCCCGGCAACCATCATTCCGATCCTGATTGCCGCCTTTGCCGCCTATGCGCTGGCCTGGATGGAGTTTCCCGGCCGCGCGATCCTGATCGCGCTCGTCGTTGGCCTCATCGTCGTGCCGCTGCAGATGTCGCTAATCCCGCTCCTGCGCATCTACAACGAGATCGGCCAGATCTTCGGCGTGCCGTCGAAGACCTATCCGGGCATCTGGATGGCGCATACGGCCTTCGGCCTGCCGCTCGCCATCTATCTGCTGCGCAACTACATTGCCGGCCTGCCGAAGGAGATCATCGAATCCGCTCGCGTCGACGGCGCCAGCGATTTCGATATCTTCGTCAAGATCATCCTGCCGCTGTCCTTCCCGGCGCTGGCCTCCTTCGCGATCTTTCAGTTCCTTTGGGTATGGAACGACCTCCTGATCGCGATGGTGTTCCTCGGCACCGACAAGGACCATCTGGTCCTGACGGCCGCTCTCAACGCGCTGCTCGGCTCGCGCGGCGGCAATTGGGAAATCCTGACGGCATCGGCCTTTGTCACCATCCTTATTCCGCTCCTCGTCTTCTTCGGTCTGCAGCGCTATCTCGTGCGCGGTCTGCTTGCCGGGTCGGTGAAGGGGGGCTGATCCAAAAACACATACTCACATAGGACCCATTCAGCATGAGCATTGCTCTTCAATCGGCTTCGGAAGTTGACAAGGACTGGTGGCGCGGCGCCGTGATCTATCAGATCTATCCGCGCTCCTATCAGGACTCCAACGGCGACGGCATCGGCGATCTCAAGGGCATTGCCGTCCGTTTGCCGCATGTCGCGGCTCTCGGTGTCGATGCGATCTGGATTTCGCCGTTCTTCACCTCGCCGATGCGCGATTTCGGCTATGACGTTTCCAACTACGAGGACGTCGACCCGATCTTCGGTTCGCTGGCCGATTTCGATGCGATGGTGACGGAAGCCCATCGTCTCGGCATCAAGGTGATGATCGATCTGGTGCTGTCGCATAGCTCGGATCGTCATCCCTGGTTCGTCGAAAGCCGTTCGAGCAAGAGCAATCCCAAGGCCGATTGGTATGTCTGGGCCGACGCCAAGCCGGATGGCACGCCGCCCAGCAACTGGCTGTCGATCTTCGGCGGCTCTGCCTGGGCGTGGGATCCGACCCGCATGCAATATTACCTGCACAACTTCCTGACCTCGCAGCCGGATATGAACCTGCATAATCCCGAAGTGCAGGAGCGCTTGCTTGACGTCGTGCGCTTCTGGCTCGACCGTGGCGTCGATGGTTTCCGCCTCGATACGATCAATTTCTACTTCCATGACAAGGAGCTGCGCGACAACCCGGCGCTGGAGCCTGCGCGCCGCAACGCGTCCACCGCGCCGGCCGTCAATCCCTATAATTTTCAGGAGCATCTCTACGACAAGAACCGTCCCGAGAACCTGGAATTCCTGAAGCGCTTTCGTGCCGTCCTCGACGAATATCCGGCCATTGCCGCCGTCGGCGAAGTCGGCGACAGCCAACGTGGCCTTGAGATCGTCGGCGAATATACCTCCGGCGGCGACAAGATGCATATGTGCTACGCCTTCGAATTCCTGTCGCCGGACGCGCTGTCGCCGGACCGCGTCGAGGAAGTCATGAAGGATTTTGCCGCCGCGGCTCCGGAGGGCTGGGCCTGCTGGGCGTTCTCCAATCATGACGTCGTGCGCCATGTCAGCCGCTGGGGCAATCTGGTCGCCGATCGCGATGCTTTCGCCAAGCTTTACGCGGCGCTGCTGCTGACGCTACGCGGCTCCGTCTGCCTCTATCAGGGCGAGGAACTGGCGTTGACGGAAGCAGATCTCGCCTATCAGGACCTGCAGGATCCTTACGGCATCCAGTTCTGGCCGGAGTTCAAGGGACGCGACGGCTGCCGCACGCCCATGGTCTGGGACAGCCAGGTTACGCAGGGCGGCTTTTCCACCGTCAAGCCCTGGCTGCCGGTGCCGGTCGAGCACATCCTGCGCGCCGTCAGCGTCCAGCAGGGCGATGAAAATTCCGTGTTGGAGCAGTATCGCCGTTTCCTCGCCTTCCGTAAGCAGCATCCGGCCTTCGCCAAGGGCGAGATCGCCTTCTGGGAGCCACAGGGCGACGTGCTCGTCTACAGCCGCGCTTACGCCGACGAGACCATTCTCTGCGCCTTCAACATGAGCCCCGTCGAAGCAATGGCGATGCTGCCGGAAGGCAATTGGCAGGCGTTGACGGGGCACGGGTTCACCAGCAACAACTACGGCAACAAGATCGATATTCCGGCCTGGGGCGCTTATTTCGCGCGTCTTGCCTGACCTTTGGGAGGAGGGAGCATAATGACGGGACTTGTTCTGAAGGATATCAAGAAATCCTACGGCAGCGTGCATGTGCTGCACGGCATCGATCTGGAGATCAACGAGGGCGAATTCATCGTCTTCGTCGGCCCGTCCGGCTGCGGCAAGTCCACCTTGCTGCGCATGATCGCCGGGCTCGAAAGCATCACCTCAGGCGATATGATGATTGCCGGGCAGAAAGTGAACGAGGTGCCGCCCTCCCGGCGCGGCATCGCCATGGTCTTCCAGTCCTACGCGCTCTATCCGCATATGACCGTCTACGACAACATGGCCTTCGGCATGCGCATCGCCGGCGAGAGCAAGCAGGAGATCGACCGCCGCGTGCGCGAGGCGGCGGCAAGCCTGCAGCTCACCCAATATCTGGAACGCCTGCCGAAGGCGCTTTCGGGTGGCCAGCGCCAGCGCGTCGCCATCGGCCGCGCCATCTGCCGCAATCCCAAGGTCTTCCTGTTCGACGAGCCGCTGTCGAACCTCGACGCCGCCCTGCGCGTCGCGACCCGAATCGAGATCGCCAAACTTAGCGACTCCATGCCCGAGACGACGATGATCTACGTCACGCACGACCAGGTGGAAGCCATGACGCTTGCCGACCGTATCGTCGTATTGTCGGCCGGCCGCGTCGAGCAGGTCGGCGCGCCCCTCGAACTCTATGAGCGCCCGGCCAACCTCTTCGTCGCCAAGTTCATCGGCTCACCGGCCATGAACATCATTACAGCCACGGTGACCGAAACCGGCGCGACGACGACCGTGACGCTGACCGGCGGCAAGTCGGTGACGCTCGACATGCCGACGGCAGCTTCCGAGAAGGGCAAGACGGCGAGCTTCGGCGTGCGTCCCGAAGACCTGCGTATCGCGGCCGGTGACGACTATCTCTTCGAAGGTGAGGTTTCCATCGTCGAGGCGCTCGGCGAAGTGACGCAGCTCTATATCGAAGGCCTGGTCGATGGCGAGCCGATCATCGTCAAGATCCCCGGTATCGCCGATATCCACCGTGGCCAGAAGATGCGGTTTGCTGCCGACCGGCAGAAGTTGCATCTCTTCGATGCCGAGGGACATTCCTATCGCAAGTAGGCGCTCATGGCACGACGCCGGCTCAAGCTGGAGCGTGATGCCGAAAAGTGTAGGCGGTTTTCGGACGACATCACGCTCTACTTATTTGATTCTAGAGCGGATTCAGACTTTAGGTCGAGCAGACCTAAAATCATCCGGCTCTAAGATGAACAAACAAAATTCAACTTGGGCTGGCGCGTTCAAACCTTCTGTTAAATACCCGCTGATAGTCTCCTCTTTGTAATATACCCTAGGGATTTACCAAGATGGCCGCTTTCGGCAGAGCTAATTCAGGTCAGCATTTCCTCAACAAAGAAGAATCCTTCATGTATGACCGCGAAGTGCGGTTCCGCATGGAAGATACGATGAACGCGGCGCGGCTCGAATACACCGAAAAGGGTGTGATGAACCTTGCGTCTCGCCGGTGCGATATTATCCGCATCTCGCAGAGCAGCGCAGTGCTTGCGATCCTGACCCAGTATAATCTGCCGAAGCAATTCTATCTGGATATTCCCGACGCCCGCATCACCAAGATCGGCTGCGTTCTGATGAAGGTATTCCCCAACAATACGGTGGAAGTCCGTTTCCTGCGGCTCCTCACGGAGAAGGAAATGAACAAGATCTTCGTCTACAGCACGCATCCGGCCCACAAAAACCGCGTGCTCGATATCAAGGGCTGATCAAGTCTCGCCGCCAGGAATAGTTGCTGGCAACAATCCATGCGGCCGGCGGATCAGATTTCCGTTCGCCATTTCCGAAGCGCATCCTCAAGATACTCAATCAGCGGCAGCCTGCCATTTTCCTGCAGCCATTTGTCGACCGACAGGCGAAGCGGGCTCACTGCGATCATCGAAACCAGCCGTAGACCGTCCTGATCCCTCGTCGGAAACAATTCGCACAGGGCTTGATAGGCGATTTGCTCGAGCTGCAAAGAGTTACCTCGCGAGCGGGCGTGCAGGGTTTCGCTTTGACGTAAAAGCCTGGCCGTCTCAAGAAGCTGCGGTGCTTTCGCCTCGAGGCGAGCCACAAGTCCCAGGGTGGCTTGATGAACGACCTCGATCGGTCGCCCGGCTGATGCATTCTCCATGATGCTCATCCGAAGCGCGTCCATGTATCCGCGCTGGTGCGCCAGAAGAATCTGGTCCTTGCTTTTGAAGTAATAGAAGAAAGTCCGGCGGGAAATACCGGCGGCCGCCGCAATCTCGTCGATCGTCGTCTCCTCATATCCCTTCGCAAGAAAGGATTTCAGTCCGGCTTCCGCTATGCGTTGAAATGTAAGGCGCCGCTTGCGCTCGCGCAGGCCTTCCGGCTTTGAGGTTGCATTATGCATCCGGCCATTCTGGCATGAGTCGCAGCGCCACTCAAATCATGGGCATGCTCTCGGGCTCCTTTCTCAGAGATCGCAATTCCCGGTAAAATAATTCTTTCGCCTCGCCTCCCGATTGCCGCAAAGTAGCCAACATTAATTTTTACACCAAGTGCGATATTTAATGTTGATGCTGAATGTTCATAACCGGGTGCAGGAGCACAAACATCAATGCCAGCCAATGCAATCCCAAATCACGATGGAAATAAGACCTCTGGTCCAAATGCCGCTGAAAGCCGTCTGAGGCGCGATATTTACTCGATGGCTGTTCTACTGAGCCTGTTGGGGGGCTGCGCCGCCGCGCCGCTGGATCGTGCGGGATCCTTGCGGTCCTACGACGGCCTGACCCGATCGGACGGGCTGGTCGCGCATTCACTTCTTCGGGTGAGCAGGGATGATGTTCTGACGGCGAAGACCGTGAAGATCGTTCCGGCAGCTTTTTCGATGCGGGCTGAAAGCGCCGCCTTCACACCCGAGCAACGCAACCTCGTCACCAATGCCGTCGATAGAGCGCTTTGCTCCGGATTGAGCGAGCGCTTCGTCGTTGTCGGCCTGTCCGAGTCGGCGGATCTGACCATCCGCGCCGTGGTGACACAGGTCAAGGCAACCAATGCTACGGCTGTCGGCGTTTCGAAAGTCGCATCCGTGGGCAAGAGCATATTGCTGCCGGGTGTACCCGTGCCCGTTCCCCGCATTCCGATCGGCATGGGCAGCCTCTCCCTCGAGGCGGAGGCTCTCGATCCCCAGGGCGTGCAGAAGGCGGTCATGATCTGGGGACGCGGCGCAAACGCACTTCTTGATTCGGGAACGGTTGCCAGGGAAGGGGATGCCTATAGCCTTGCCGCCAAATTCGGCGGTGATTTCAGCAAGATGCTGGTCAAGGGAAAAACGCCGTTCGGAGCGACGCCCTCTTTCCCATCCAGAGCAAAACTGGCGTCACTCGTCGGCAGGGCACCCAAGTATGAGGCCTGCAAGGTATTCGGGAAGTCCCCAGGCGTGAAAGGCTTCGTGGGAGCCCGCCTTGGCCTTCCGCCCGCGTGGACGGATAAGGCTCCGGCGGATGCGGAAAAAACGGCGTCGAAGGCTCTTTAAGCAGCCGTCGACGTCGTCTTACGGAATTCCGGCGGAAAACCTTAATGGTGGAACAGGACGCTCGCGCCCTGATCCGCCGGCCCTGCGGCGTGGCGGAAAGGGGCGAAGAGCTCGCGGCCCATGCCGTATTCGTTTTCCGAGAGATCGGCGGTAACAGGCTCGCGCTCGGCCATGTCGGCGGCATCGACCAGCACCTCAAGCGTGCCGGCGATCGCGTCGACGCGGATGATGTCGCCTTCCCGGATGCGGGAGATCGGGCCGCCGTCGATGGCTTCCGGCGTCACGTGGATGGCGGCGGGTACTTTGCCCGATGCGCCGGACATGCGTCCGTCGGTCAAAAGCGCCACGCGAAAACCGCGATCCTGCAGCACGCCGAGCGCCGGCGTCAGCTTGTGCAGCTCCGGCATGCCGTTTGCCTTCGGTCCCTGGAAGCGGACGACAGCGACGAAATCGCGGTTCAGCTTGCCGTCCTTGAAGGCTTGCTGCATCTCCAGCTGATCGTGGAAGATCACGGCCGGCGCTTCGACGATGTGGCGCTCCGGCTTGACCGCGGAAATCTTGATAACCGCCTTGCCGATATTGCCGCGCAGCATCTTCAGGCCGCCACTGGTCTGGAACGGAGTTTCGATGCTTGCCAGCACCTTCGGATCGGCGCTCTTTTCCGGTGCCGGCTCGCGCAGGACGTTGCCGTCGGCGCCGAGCTTGACGTCGATGGAGTAGCCGCTGAGGCCTTGGCCGTAGACGGTGCGCACGTCGTCATGCAGCAGCCCCTTCTTCAGGAGTTCCTTGATGAGGAAGCCCATGCCGCCGGCGGCATGGAAATGGTTCACGTCGGCAAGCCCGTTCGGATAGACGCGGGCAAGCAGCGGGATGATGTCGGACAGCTCGGAAATGTCCTGCCAGGTGAGCACGATGCCGGCCGCGCGCGCCATGGCGACGATGTGCATCGTGTGGTTCGTCGAGCCGCCGGTCGCATGCAGGCCGACAACGCCATTGACGATCGAGCGCTCGTCGATCATCTCGCCGGCTGGCGTGAACTCGTTGCCCATGGCGGTGATGGCGAGCGCGCGCTTGGTCGCCTCGCGCGTCAGGGCTTCGCGCAGCGGCGTGCCGGGATTGACGAAGGAGGCGCCCGGCATATGGAAGCCCATGATTTCCATCAGCATCTGGTTGGAATTGGCCGTGCCGTAGAAGGTGCAGGTGCCGGGGCCGTGATAGGACTTCGACTCCGCTTCCAACAGTTCGGCGCGGCCGACCTTGCCCTCGGCATAGAGTTGACGTACGCGCGACTTTTCGTCGTTCGCCAGGCCAGACGTCATCGGCCCGGCCGGAATGAAGACGGCGGGCAGATGGCCGAAGGAAAGGGCTGCGATGACGAGGCCCGGCACGATCTTGTCGCAGACGCCGAGGAAGACGGCCGCATCGAACATATTGTGCGACAGGCCGACGGCCGCCGACATGGCGATCAGATCGCGCGAGAAGAGCGAGAGCTCCATGCCCGGTTGTCCTTGCGTGACGCCGTCGCACATGGCGGGCACGCCGCCGGCAACCTGCGCGATGCCGCCGGCTTCTGCGGCTGCCTGGCGGATGATCGCCGGATAGGTCTCGAAGGGCTGATGCGCCGAGAGCATGTCGTTGTAGGAGGTGATGATCCCGAGATTGGGCACCTGTTCTCCCGCCAGTGCCTCTTTCTCGGAGGGGGAACAGATGGCGAAGCCATGCGCAAGATTGGCGCAGCCGAGCACGGAGCGTTGCGCTCCCTTCGTTGCGGCATTGCGCAGGCGGTCCAGATAGCGCTCGCGCGTCGGCTTCGAGCGCTCGACGATACGTGCGGTAATCGCTGAAATGCGGGCGTCAGCGGCCATGGTCGATCTGCCTCCGTCTGTTCTGCGCTGTGCCCGTAAGATCTGCTTCGATCTATCGTGGTAGAGGGCCTGGCGCGGGGTTTATAAGTCAATGCACTGCCGGCGCACCCTTGCGGGCGCATGGCGCAGCACATGTTGCTGTGTCTTCAGGGTTCGATGACGAAGCCTGCCGGCCGTATCACGGAGCCCAATAAATCTCGACCGGAGAAGCGGCCCGGCGCAGCATGGCGCGGATCGGCATCTCGGTTTCCTCGCCTGCTGCCTCCGCCTTGGCGAGGACATCCTTCTTGCCTTCTCCTTCGACATGGAGCACCAACAATCGGGCATCCTGAAGACTGGAGAAGGTAAATGTCAGGCGCGGCTCGCCGGCACCTTCCGCTTCCATCGTGATGATGCCGCGCGGAGTGTTCGGATCAAGTGCGGTTGCGAGATTGCTGCCGCCCGGAAAGAAGGAAGCCGTGTGGCCGTCATTGCCCATGCCGAGAATGGCGACATCGAAAGGACGGCCGACAGCCTTGGTCTTTTCGGTGGCGATGGCGGCGGCCTCTTCGACGGAAGCCGCAGCCTGGTAGAGTGGAAGGAAGTTGGCGGCTGCCGCCTTATCCTTCAGCAGGTTTTCCTGAACGAGCAGGTGGTTCGAGCGCGGATTGTCCGCCGGCACGAACCGTTCGTCGACCAGGGTGATCGTCACCTTGCCCCAGTCGATCGAGCGCGACGACAGCGTCTGGAAAAAGGCCTTCGGCGTCGAGCCGCCGGAGACCGCTATGCTTGCGGAGCCGCGCGCGTCGATGGCAGCCGAGAGGGTCTCGGCCACCTTGTCCGCGAGCTTGCCGGCGAGTTCGGCGCCATTGGCGAAAGCATGCATATTTGCTGTCATCGTTATCGTCCCGGATTAGATATCGTCGTGCCAAGTGCGGCCGTCACGCTCGATGAGCGCGATAGCCTGGCTCGGACCCCAGGTACCGGCGGTATAGCCCTGCACCTGCTGGCCTGCTTCTTCCCAACCCTTGAGGATCGGATCGACCCACTCCCACGCCGCCTCGACTTCGTCGCGGCGCATGAAGAGCGTCTGGTTGGAGCGGATGACGTCCATCAGCAGGCGCTCGTAGGCGTCCGGATTGCGGACGTTGAAGGCCGATGCGAAGCTCATGTCGAGCGAGACATTGCGCAGGCGCATGCCGCCCGGACCCGGATCCTTGATCATCAGCGACTGCTTGACGCCTTCGTCCGGCTGTAAGCGGATGATCAGCTGGTTGGCAACGGTGCGGCCGGCGGCCTGATCGAAGATATTGTGCGGGATCGGCTTGAAGGTGATGACGATCTCCGACATGCGTCCGGCAAGACGCTTGCCGGTGCGGATGTAAAAGGGAACGCCAGCCCAGCGCCAGTTGCCGATCTCGGCTTTGATGGCGACGAAGGTTTCCGTGTTGGAAACGCCGCCTTCGAGTTCATCAAGGTAGCCCTTGACCGGGCCGCCCGAGGATGCGCCGGCGCGATACTGGCCGCGAACCGTCGCCTGCTCGACGTTGGATGCATTGATCGGCTTCAGCGCGCGCAGCACTTTCAACTTCTCGTCGCGGACAGCTTCGGAATCCATCGAGGAGGGGATTTCCATCGCGGTCAGGCAAAGCAGCTGCAGGATATGGTTCTGCACCATGTCGCGCAGGGCGCCGGCTGTGTCGTAGTAGCCGGCGCGGCCTTCGAGACCGACCGATTCCGCAACCGTGATCTGTACGTGGTCGATGTGATTGGCATTCCACAGCGGCTCGTAGAGAGCGTTGGCGAAGCGCAGCGCCATCAGGTTCTGCACCGTCTCCTTGCCAAGGTAATGGTCGATGCGGAAGATCTGCTCTTCCTTGAAGACCTTGCCGATCGTGTCGTTCAGCTGCAGGGCCGATGCGAGGTCGCGGCCGATCGGCTTCTCGACGACGATGCGCGTCTGCTTGGTGATCAGCTTGTGATCATGGATCTTCTGCGAGATGTCGCCGAAGATGCCCGGAGCGACCGCGAGATAGAAGGCGCGCACGCGCTCCTTGCCTTCATCCAGGATCTTCTTCAGCTGATCCCAGCCGGCGTCGCTGCGTGCGTCGACGGGCACGTAGAACAAGCGAGCCAGGAACTTCTTGACCTCGGCGTCGTCATATTCGCCCTTCTTCAGGTGTTCCTTGAGGGCGGCGTCGGCGAATTTGCGATATTCTTCATTGGAAAGCGCGCTGCGCGATGCGCCGATGATGCGGGTCGGTTCGGAAAATTGGCCTTCGATCTGACGATGATAAAGAGCGGGCAGGAGCTTGCGCTCGGCAAGGTCGCCGCTGCCGCCGAAAACGACATAATCAAATGGTTCAACGGGAATGATTTGGCTGCTCATGAGCTATCTCTCAATCGGTCTTGGTTGAGGCCTCTTTTAATCTAATCGATTTAAAAAGGCCAGTGTGCATCGCAAAATTCAGGTCGGCTTTTTAGAGCGGATTGCCGGCGGAAGGAATCATCTTCCGGTTTTCAAAACCTGTCGCGCAACGCAAACCACGAGAGCGCCAGGAACAGCAGAGGCGCCCGCATGCGCGCACCGCCGGGGAAGGGCGGGATATTCAGCTCCCTGAAGAGGTGAAGTTCATCCGCATTCCCGAGTACCGTTTTCGCATAGAGTTTACCGCAATAATTTGACAGCATCACCCCATGGCCGGAATAGCCGCCGATCGAGGTGACGCCGGGCATGACTTCGCGCACGAAGGGCTGCCTCGGCATGGTGATGCCGACCGAGCCGCCCCAGGCATAGTCGATCTTGATATCGCCGAGCGCCGGATAGATTTCAGCGATCTGCCGGCGGATGTGCTGCGTTATGTCGCGGGGATTGTCCGATGTATAGGCTTCGCGCCCGCCGAACAGCAGGCGCCCATCCTTGGATTTGCGGAAATAGCGGACGACGAACCGCGAATCGGCCACCGCCTCATTGCCGGGCAGAACGCTCGGAAACTTATCGAGCGGCTCCGTGGCGCCGATGAAGGAGCGGATCGGCATGACATGGCTCGATGTCACGGGCTCGAGATTGCCGATATAGCCGTTGCAGGCAATCAGCACGCGGTCGGCGGTTATTTCGCCGCCATCCGTTTCGATTATGGTCTTGCCGCCCGATTGCCGGAAGCTCTTCGCCTTGGTCATTTCGAAAAGGGCTGCACCGGCTTCCGCCGCGACCCGGGCAAGGCCGATGAGCAGCTTCAGCGGATGGATATGGCCTGTGCCCATGTCCCGGACGCCGTAGAGATAGAATTGCGAACCCAGCCGCTCCTGGGTTTCGGCCTGATCCATGAACGTGATGTGCGGATAGCCGTAGCGCGTCGCCGCGATTTCCGCATTGTCCATGTAGTCGCGCTTGTAGCTGCGCTTGTGGGTGACATTCATCTGGCCGGGCAGGAAGTCGATGTCGATGCCCTGCTCGGATACGAAATCGAGCAGATGGCGCTTGGCATCCTCGGCAAGGTCGAAGAGCGCTTTTGAGCGCTCGTAGCCGATTTTCTCCTCCATCTCCTCCGGCCACCAGCGCTGGCCGGTGCCGAGCTGGCCGCCATTGCGGCCGGAGGCACCGTCGCCGAAGCGGTTGGCATCGATCAGGACGACGCCGGCGCCGCCCTTGGCGAGATTATAGGCGGCCTGGAGGCCGGTATAGCCGCCGCCGACGATCGCGACGTCGGTCCGGCGCGAGCCGTCGAGCCGCGGATAGCTCGCACGCGGGCCGACGGTCGCCTGGTAGAAGGAAAGGCCCGGCGCAATCGGGCTCTGCCATGTTTCCTGCAATGCCATGGACGGTCCCTCCTCACACGTTGAGCAGAAGGAATTCCCGCTCCCACGGGCTGATCACCTGCATGAAGGTTTCGAATTCGCCCCGCTTCACGCCGGCATAGATGTCGATGAAGTCCTTGCCGAGGACCTCTTCGAAGGCCGGCTCGTCCTCAAGCAGCGCAATGGCTTCCAGAAGGCCGCGCGGCAGGTCGATCGAGCCTTCATTGGCCGAATCCTCGGTGGGCGCCGTCGGCTCCACCTTTTTCATGATGCCGAGCAAGCCGGAGGCGAGTGAGGCGGCGAGTGCGAGATAGGGATTGGCGTCGGAGCTCGGCAGCCGGTTCTCGACGCGGCGGGCCTGCGGATCGGAAACGGGAACGCGGAACGCGGTGGTGCGGTTGTCGTAGCCCCAGGCATTGTTGACCGGGCACGACATGTTCGGCGCCAGCCGTCGATAGGAATTCACATAGGGCGCAAGCATGGCGAGCGCATTCGGCACGTAGCGCTGCATGCCGCCAATGAAATGGAAGAATTCCTGCGACGGACTGCCGTCCGGATTGGTGAAAACATTCTTGCCGGTCTCGATGTTCACGACCGACTGATGGATATGCATCGCCGAGCCGGCCTGGCTCTGCATCGGCTTCGCCATGAAGGTGGCGTAGATGCCGTGCTTCAGCGCCGCCTCGCGAATGGTGCGCTTGAACATGAACACCTGGTCGGCAAGCTCGATCGGGTCGCCGTGGCGCAGGTTGATTTCGAGCTGCGCCGGACCTTCTTCATGGATCAGCGTGTCGATCTCGAGACCCTGCTTCTCCGAGAAATGGTAGATGTCGTCGATCAGTTCGTCGAACTCGTTGATGCCGGCGATCGAATAACCCTGTCCGCCGAGGATCGAGCGGCCGGAGCGGCCCTTCGGCGGATGCAGCGGATAATCCGGATCGTCATTCTTGGCGACGAGGTAGAATTCGATCTCGGGTGCGACCACCGGCTTCCAGCCGCGATCGCGATAGAGCCCCATGATGCGCTTCAGCAGGTTGCGTGGCGTATAGGACACCGCATGCCCTTCGGAATTGACGATATCGCAGATGACCTGCGCCGTCGGATCGCTCTCCCAGGGCACGACCGAAAGCGTCGAAAGATCGGGCACCAGCTTCAAGTCGCTGTCTCGCGGCTCGTAACGGAAACTTTCGGTCTCCTCCGGATATTCGCCGGAAATCGTATGGCGATAGATCGCGGAGGGCAGTGCCAGCGAGGTGTTCGAGGTGAATTTCGAGGTCGGCATCATCTTGCCGCGCGGCACGCCGGCAAGGTCCGGCGTAATGCATTCTATGTCCTCGATCCCGCGTGCCCGCAGCCATTGGGCTGCCTCTTTCCAGTTTGCCACGCCGCGTGCCGATCTCAGGCTGGGAGGAACCGTTGGGATTTTTGAGACCGGCACGGAAGCTTTCAGCGGGGTCTTTCTCGCGGGCATAAAACACCGTATTTGCGTTGATCGGAGATTGCATCATAACCGCAGTTTGCCAATTGGCGAGGGGGAAACCGCTCGGACTTTCGCCGTATGATGGAAAAGGAAACGAGAGAGCGCGGCGAAGAATGAAGGGCTGAAGCGTGGTTGACAGATATGATGTAATCGTCCTCGGCGCGGGCGCGGCAGGCATGATGTGCGCCATCCGCGCCGGCCAGCGCGGCCGCTCCGTCGTCGTGCTCGATCAGGCCGCGGCGCCAGGCGAAAAGATCCGCATTTCGGGCGGCGGCCGCTGTAATTTCACCAATATCAATGCCGGTCCGAGGAACTTCCTGTCCGCCAATCCGCATTTCGCCAAATCGGCGCTGGCGCGCTTCACGCCCAGGGATTTCCTGGCCATGGTCGAGCGCCACGGCATTGCCTGGCACGAAAAGACGCTCGGCCAGCTCTTCTGCGATAACAGCGCCAAGGACATCATCCGCATGCTGACCGACGAAATGCGCGCTGCGGATGCGCAACTTCGGTTGCGAACGGAGATCAGCGGCATCGAGCAAGGTGCTGGCGGCTATCGCATCAGCACGTCCGAAGGCGTTTTCGAAGCATCTTCGCTGGTCGTCGCGACGGGCGGCAAGTCGATCCCCAAGATGGGAGCCACCGGCTTTGCCTACCGCATCGCCGAGCAATTCGGATTGCCTGTTGTCGAGACCCGGCCGGGCCTCGTGCCGATGACGCTCGATCCGCAATTGCTCCAGCGCCTCGCACCTCTGTCGGGCATTGCCGCGCCCGCCGAAATCCGCCACGGCAAGACGGCATTCCGCGAGGCCCTTCTCTTCACCCATCGCGGCCTCAGCGGTCCGGCCATTCTGCAGATTTCCTCTTACTGGCGGGAAGGTGAGGACATTACCGTCGCGATCGAACCCGATATCGACATGTTTGAGCTTCTCAAGAAGGCCAAGCAGATGAATGGCCGGCAATCCGCGCAGACGGCCCTTGCCGAGATCCTGCCGAAACGGCTGGCGCAGCATTTCGTCGAGAACGAAGGCATATCGGGCAATATGGCCGATCAGTCCGACAAGCGCCTGCAGCAGCTCGCATCAGCCATCCAATCCTGGTCGGTCAAGCCGTCGGGGTCCGAAGGCTATCGCACGGCGGAGGTGACGCTGGGCGGCATCGACACGGACTGTCTCGATTCGCGGACGATGCAGGTGAAAACCGTCCCTGGCCTCTTCTTCATCGGTGAGTGCGTCGATGTGACGGGTTGGCTGGGCGGTTATAATTTCCAATGGGCCTGGGCCTCCGGCCATGTCGCCGGCGAGGCCGCCTGAATTGACCTTGCCAACAGGCCGCGAAACGGGCAAAGAGCACCTCCAACGCGAAGATATTCGATGGAGACAATCATGACGTTCAAGGCCTTGATATTCCGCGGCGTAGTTCTTTCAGGCATCGTTACGGCCCTGACGATATCGCTTGGCATGCTTGCCGTCACGGCATCGGATGCCAGCGCTGCTTCCGCGCAATGCAAGAAGCTGGATCCGAACGGCCAGGATGCGGGCGGCGATACGAATTTCGCCCTTGCGATCCGCGACAAGAAGGGCGATGTCGTCAAGAAGATGCTGGCCTGCGGCGCCAAGCTGGACATGAAGACGACGGAGGGCTGGTATCCGCTGCACACCGCCGCCTATTACGGCCCCGCCACCATGATCGATCTTCTGGTTTCCAAGGGCGCCGACGTCAACGCGCGCGGCAATTACGATGGCTGGACGCCGTTGCACATGGCGACCCAGCAGGATGATCCGGCTCTCGTCCAGGCGTTGTTGAAGGATGGCGCCGACAAGACCATCAAGTCCGCCTCCGGCAAGACTGCCGCCGAAATGGCAACCAATCCCGCAATTGCGGCCTTGCTGAAGTAGCGCGCGCTCCGGTCGCGCGACCTCGGGCTGGTAACCGATGCGCGCGGCACCCGATGCTAACCTCTGGTTTTAGGGTTTTCTTTTCCTATATCTATATTGCCTGTTGCGGGAACGGCATTTTGCCGGTTATCGTGTCAGTGCGAAAATGGGAATATACTCATGAACAGAACAAAGCGTCGCGCTCGCGCCATTGCAATCGCTCAGACCCAAGACAATGCCAAGCTCTTGGCGGCAAGAATTTTGATGTTGGCGACCGGCGTGACAGCCGCCTGCATCGCTTACCTCGCGGTACGCGGCTTCTGATCTTTTAGCCGCTTCATTATTCTTGGCCGCCGCCGGAACGACGGCCTTTGCTCGCGCACGGATATAGGCTTTGCCATCCGCTTTTCAGCGTTTGATTGTACGTCGCGAGCTCACACAACGCCCTTATCTGAAAATTAATTAATCAGACCGACAATTCCCGACGATTTCATGGGGCGCTCTACTGCATGATAGAGCCGAAGCAATGATTGCTTCCCGACATTATACTCGGAAGCCCTGCCTGCGGATATTTCAAGAACGATGGTTATACATCCGGTCAGCGCCGAGGCGGCGTCGACGGGGGAGCGGCATGTGAGAGGTCTGAGCCACTATGTTCATTGATAAGATATTGTCGCGTTTCAAGATCAAGACGAAGGTCCTCATATTTGTCCTGCCGTTCGTCATCAGTATTTCCGCCGTTGGCCTTACGGGGCTTTATGCGTCGGGACTGCTCCAGGGCCGCATGGAGATCTCCAACAGCGTCTTGCAGTCGCTGACCGGCTTCAAGAACCTTTACGGCTCCATGGACGACTTCCTGCGCATCACCAATGCGCAGCAGCGCGACAAGCTCTACGAGGATATCAAGTCTCAGCAGGGCGTGCTGAATGCGACCCTTGGCCAGCTCGGTGTTGATGCGGATGGCCGTGACAATCTGACTGACGCCACCGCCAAGACCGCGGACATGGCAAATCTCGTCGGCCGGCTATGGACGCTGCACGAGCAGGAGGTCTCGCTCCGCAAGACAATCGACGACGCGCAGAGGGCGTTGATCAGTGCCCGCTTCAACGTCAATTTCAACAGCCAGCAGCTGGAAGACCGGATGCGCCAGGACCAGGCGGACGCGACCTCCACGCTGCGTTCCGCCGATCGCCTGCTGAAGGGCGGCGATATGCTGGCCTCTGTCGCCGAAGACTTCAACAAGGCGGCGACGCCGGCCGACAAGGTCAAGCTCCTGAAGGACCGGCTGCCGGACCTGAACAAGGCACAGCGTTCGATCGATCTTGCATTGCCGCAGAACCAGAAGAGCGTCGTTCAGTCGCTGGTGGGCACGATCAAGGATCTTGCCGCCTTCACGGAAAGCACCGATGTTCCGACCGACGATACTGTCGCCAATATCAGCCGGCTGCTCTCGCGCTTCCGTCAGACCTCGACCTATACACAGCTGGCGGCAACGCAGATGATGCGCCAGGCAACCACGACCTTCGTATCGCTCGATGCCCGCGTCGCGCAGACCAATTCGGTCCTGCAGGACACGCGCCGCCTTGAGGACTCGGTCTATTCGCTGCAGCTCGTTCTCGCGGATTTCAACGCCAACACGAACAAGGACAATCTCGTCCGCCTGCGACAGGAAATCTCCAAGCTCGGCGGCGATATCGATACGCTGAACCAGAGCGCCAAGAGCATGGATTTCGCCAGCGACATCGATGCTGCCATTCGCCCGGCGATCAAGTCGATGGACGAGGCCAGCGGCAAGCTGGTCGACACCATCACACGGCGCATCGGCGAATATGCGAGCGCCCGCCAGCAGCTTGATCAGGTCTGGGGCCAGCTTACCGCCTTCGCCGAAACACAGAAGCAGAGCGCGGGCACCGAGCGCAACCAGGCGAATTACATCTCCATCCTGGCAACCGCCCTTGGCATCATCCTCTCTGTTGCCGGCGGCATCGCGCTCGTGCTGACGCTGCAACGCCCGATCGGCCAGATCACCGCCGCCATGCGCCGCATCGCCGACGGCATGCTGGAGACCGCGATTTCCGGCGAGCAGCGCCGTGACGAAATCGGCGACATGGCTCGCGCCCTCGGAATCTTCAAGGACAACGCCATCTCGAAGATCCGCATCGAGGAGCAGAGCGACGAGGAGCGCGCCGCCGCGGAACACGAGCGTCAGCGCAACGATGCCGAAAAGCGCGAACT
Organism: Rhizobium sp. P40RR-XXII; assembly: GCF_012641405.1. GTDB lineage: Bacteria > Pseudomonadota > Alphaproteobacteria > Rhizobiales > Rhizobiaceae > Rhizobium. The sequence goes on along the minus strand of NZ_JABAII010000007.1, from coordinate 234,367 downwards.
CGACCGCCAGATCGACTATGCCGTCAGCGAGCTCGCCGCCGGCCTCGAGCGCCTGGCTCAGGGCGATATTTCCGCGACCATCGAGACGCCTTTCATCGGCCGTCTCGAGCAGCTCCGTCAGGACTTCAACAGCTCGCTCTCGCGCCTGCAGCAGACGCTGAGCCAGGTCCGCAGCAATGTCGTGATGATCCAGAGCAACGGCAGCCAGATGGCCGCCTCCGCCGAGGACCTGTCGAAGCGCACCGAACAGCAGGCGGCATCGCTGGAACAGACCGCCGCCGCGGTCGACGAGATCACCGTCACCGTTCGTTCTTCCGCTGAGCGCGCCAAGGATGCGGATGCGATCGTACGCGAGGCCAAGCGCAGCGCCGATGACAGTTCCGTCGTCGTCGGCAACGCCATCGACGCGATGACGCGCATCGAGGATGCTTCGCGCAAGATCGAGCAGATCATCGGCGTGATCGACGAGATCGCCTTCCAGACCAACCTTCTGGCGCTCAATGCCGGTATCGAGGCTGCCCGCGCCGGCGACGCCGGCAAAGGTTTCGCGGTCGTCGCCATGGAGGTGCGAGAGCTCGCGCAGCGCTCCGCTGCCGCCGCAAAGGAAATCAAGGGGCTGATCAACAAGTCGACCGAGGAGGTCGCCTCCGGTTCGCAGTTCGTGCAGGAGGCCGGCTCGGTGCTCGCGCAGATCAGCAGCCAGATCGTGACGATCAGCCAGCATGTGGAAATGATCGCCCGCGCCAGCCACGATCAGGCAAGCGCGCTGCAGGAGGTCAACGCCTCGGTCAATCACATGGACCAGATGACACAGCAGAATGCCGGCATGGTGGAGGAAACCACGGCAGCAAGCCGCGAGTTGGCCTCCGAAGCCGACGCCTTGTTGCACCTGATCCAGCAGTTCAAGATCGAGGCCGGATACAGCGCGGGCTATATTCGCGAGCAAGCAGCCTGACCGCTGCAATTATTGCCATCATGGGCGGATCGGCCAATTTCAAGCCGGTCCGCCTTTTTCATTGGTTTGCGACGGGCGCTTAAAGCGGCGATCATCCGCCCGCTCCACAGGAAGAGGGGCGGTGTTTCATACCCGTAGTCAAGGTAGAAGAGATCCTCCTTCTGGCGCCATTGCTCTTCGCGCGCCCGGCTTTGTATTTCGATGGCTTTGGCCAACGCGATGCTGTCCATCATGAGATGTCTCCATGGTTTGAAGCATCCCTTTAACTACACATGAGAATTTGCTTTATAAACAGCCGTTTTCGCCTTATGTTTTTCAATTATGAAAAATACGACATGGGATTCCTACCAGCTTTTTCTCGATGTCGCCCGTGGTGGTGGACTGACCGGGGCGGTCGCTTCAAGCGGCCTGAGCCCGGCAACGATCGGCCGGCGGATGCTGGAACTGGAGGGGCGGATCGGCCGCTCGCTCTTCGAGCGCAGCCAGTCCGGTTACACGCTGACCGGCGATGGCCGGGCGCTGTTCGATCAGCTGCTGGAGATGGAAGCTGCCTCCCGCAAGGTTGACATCTGGCAGCGTGATGCCCAGGGCATGTCCGTCGTCCGCATCGCTGCCGGCACATGGCTCGGCTGGCTGCTTAGCCAAAACATGCCGACGATCTGTTCGGAGCGGGACGGATTCCGCATCGATCTTCATCTCGGCGAGCGTCGCGCCAGCCTTGCCCATCGCGAGAGCGACATAGGCATCCGTGCCTTCGAGCCGGAGGAGACCAATCTCGCGGCCATCAAGATCGGTGATGTCGCCTATGCCGCCTATCAGGCCCGCAATATGCGCTTTGCCGGTCCGCAGCGCTGGATCGCCGTGGCGGAGGAGGAGGCGGTGTCGGCCTATCTGCGTTGGCCCTATCAAAACAGGCAGGAGGAGATCGCCTTCACGGTCAGCCGCCCGCGCTCGCTTCATGATCTCGTACTTGCGGGTTCGGGCATTGCGGTTCTGCCATGCTTTGTCGGCGATCAGGAGCCGAGGCTGGAACGGGTCGGCGAGGAAATCCCGTCTCTCCGTCACCGGCAATGGATCGTCATGAATAATGCCGACCGCCATCGCATGGAAATCCGCACCGTGGTCGACCGCATGGCCAAGCTGTTGAAAAGCCATTCCGAGCTGTTTGCGGGCAAGCGCCCGACCTATGCGTGACGTATTGCCTGGAAGTCTGCTTTCTTGTGCGCGGATGTAGCTTGCGGACGATGGACGGCAAAATGCGAAAGAGTGCGACCCCACGCTTTTCCGCTTGTCGCCTTCTGATTTCCTTTCTAGTCTAACGGGAAAAACAGAGGGTTGGGTGTCGCCTGGATGCCCTTGAACAAAACAGGAGAGACTATGAAGTCCATGTTCGCACGGCTTGCAGCAACGGCTTTCGCGGTCGTTTCGCTGGCAACGGTCGCTCAGGCGGAAGACAAAGTCGTCAATATCTACAACTGGTCGGATTATATCGATAATTCGATCCTGTCGGATTTCACCAAGGAAACCGGCATCAAGGTCGTCTACGACACGTTCGATCAGAACGAGACCTTGGAAACCAAGCTGCTTGCGGGAAAGACTGGCTATGATGTCGTCGTCCCGACGGCGTACTTCCTGCAGCGCCAGATCAAGGCAGGCGTCTTCCAGAAGCTCGACAAGTCCAAGCTGCCGAACATCTCCAACATGTGGGATGCGGTTCAGCAGCGCATCGCCACATATGATCCCGGTAACAAGTACGCCATCGACTACATGTGGGGCACGAGCGGCGTCGGCTACAATGTTGACAAGGTGAAGCAGATTCTCGGCACCGACGACGCGCCTGATATTGACGTGATCTTCGATCCCAAGCTTGCCGCCAAGTTCAAGGATTGCGGCATCTACGTGCTGGATTCGCCGACCGACGTTATTCCGGCGGCCTTGCGCTATCTGGGTCTTGATCCGAATTCGACCAAGCAGGAAGACTTTAAGAAGGCCGAAGAGCTTTTGACGTCGATCCGGCCGTTCGTGCGCAAGTTCCACTCCTCCGAATACATCAACGCGCTCGCCAATGGCGATATCTGCCTCGCCTTCGGCTATTCCGGCGATGTGCTGCAGGCCCGCAACCGTGCGACCGAGGCCAAGAACGGTGTGAACATCAGCTATTCGATCCCCAAAAAGGGCGCGCAGATGTGGTTCGACGTCATGGCGATCCCCGCCGATGCGCCGCATGTCGAAGAAGCGCATATCTTCCTCAACTACATCATGAAGCCGGAAGTCATCGCCAAGGCCAGCAACTTTACCGCCTACGCCAACGGCAACAAGGCTTCGCAGCAGTTCGTGAGCAAGGACGTGCTGGAAGATCCAGCCGTCTATCCGACCGATGCGGTCCGCGAGAAGCTGTTTACCCTCACTCCATGGGACGCGAAAACGCAGCGCGTGGCGACGCGCTTGTGGACAAAGGTCACGACAGGCCAATAATTCGAAACGGCCCGGACGGCAACGTCCGGGCCTTTCCTTATAAGGCAAAAATCGCGAGCGTGCCGGGTGGGGAAGAGCCGGCTCGACGAAAGCCCGCCCGGCATTCATTTGGGGATAAATATGAAGTCACTCGGTAATATCCGGCGTTCCTTTGCTCCATGGACCGATCCTTCGGCAAAGCCATATATTTCCTTCAAGAACGTGACGAAGAAGTTCGGTGATTTCATCGCCGTCGATAATCTCTCCCTGAATATCTACAACCGCGAATTCTTTGCTCTTCTGGGCGCATCGGGCTGCGGCAAGTCCACGCTTCTGCGCATGCTCGCCGGCTTCGAGCAGCCGACGACCGGCGAGATCGTGCTCGATGGTCAGGACCTTGCCGGCACGCCGCCCTATCGCCGTCCCGTCAACATGATGTTCCAGTCATATGCGCTGTTTCCGCATATGTCGGTGGAGAAGAACATAGCCTTCGGCCTGCGGCAGGACGGCATGCCGAAGGCAGAGATCGACGATCGCGTCGCGCAGATGCTGAAGCTCGTCAAGCTGGAGCAATTCGCCAAACGCAAGCCCAACCAGCTTTCCGGCGGCCAGCGCCAGCGCGTGGCGCTGGCGCGCTCTTTGGCAAAGCGCCCAAAGGTACTGCTGCTCGACGAACCGCTCGGCGCCCTCGACAAGAAGCTGCGTGAGGAGACCCAGTTCGAGCTCATGGATCTGCAGCAAAGCCTGGGGCTGACCTTCGTTGTCGTCACCCACGATCAGGAGGAAGCGATGACCATGGCCGATCGCATCGCGGTCATGAGCCACGGCAAGGTGGTGCAGGTGGCAACTCCGGCTGAAATCTACGAGGCGCCCAATTGCCGCTTCGTCGCCGATTTCATCGGTGATGTGAACATTCTCGACGGCAACGTCACCTCGGCGCAATCGGGCATCGTCGAAATATCGGTCGATTCGGGCTTCGCGGTGCGCACCGCCACCGGCGATACGCCGTCGACGGGAAGCCGAGCCAGCCTCGCCATCCGCCCGGAAAAGCTGCGGGTGTCGCCGCGCCCGCCCGCCAATGCGTCCCTCAATGCCGCCGAAGGCGAGATATGGGACATCGCCTATCTCGGCGACATGACCGTTTTCCATGTGAAGCTGAAGAGCGGACAGGTGGTCAAGGCCTCGTCGCTGAACGCGGTCCGAGCCGTGGAGGAGCCCTTCGCCTACGACCAGAATGTCTGGGTATCCTTCGACGAAAATGCCGGCATCTTGTTGAAGGACTGATCATGAGAGCGCTCGGTTCCCTAATCTATCAGCGCCTCGTCATCATCGTTCCCTACACTTGGCTGCTGCTCTTTTTCCTCGCGCCGTTCCTCATCGTCTTCCGCATCTCGCTGTCGACGAAGGCGCTGTCGGTTCCGCCCTATGATCCGTCCTTCGCCTGGAACGACAGCTTCGGCGACTGGTGGGACAAGCTGCAGACCATGTCGTTCGACAACTACGTCTGGTTGACCGGCGATCCCCTTTATATGAATGCCTATATTCAGAGCCTTCAGATCGCCGGCATCTCGACACTGCTGACGCTGATCATCGCCTATCCCATCGCTTACGGCATGGCGCAGGCGCCGCGCACGCTTCGGCCGACCTTGTTGATGCTGGTCATCCTACCCTTCTGGACGAGCTTCCTGATCCGCGTCTATTCCTGGATGTCGATCCTCAGCACGACGGGTCTCTTGAACCAGTTGCTGATGGGGCTCGGCATCACCCACCAGCCGCTTGTCATTTTGAACACCAATACCGCCGTCTATATCGGCATGGTCTATTCCTACCTGCCTTTCATGGTGCTGCCGCTTTATTCCGCGCTGGAAAAGATGGATGGCACGCTGATCGAGGCGGCGCAGGATCTCGGCTGCACGCCGATCGGCGCTTTCTGGCGCGTCACCTTTCCGCTCTCGCTTCCCGGCGTTGTCGCCGGCTGCATGCTGGTCTTTATCCCGGCCGTCGGCGAGTTCGTCATTCCCGATCTGCTCGGCGGCTCCGAAACGCTGATGATCGGTAAGGTGCTCTGGACGGAGTTCTACAGCAATACCGACTGGCCGCTGGCTTCGGCGGTGGCGACCATCCTGCTTCTGGTGCTGGTCGTCCCCATCGTCTTCTTTCAGCATTTCCAGGCCAAGGCCGACGAGAAGGGGAGATAACTGATGACCCGCTGGTCCCGCTTCAACATCGTCTCCGTTACGCTCGGCCTTGCCTTCCTCTACCTGCCGATCCTGCTGCTGGTCATCTATTCCTTCAACAGCTCCAGGCTGGTCACCGTCTGGGGCGGTTTCTCGACGCAATGGTACGTGCACCTCTTTAGCAACGACACCATGCTGAATGCCGCCTGGCTGACGGTGCGCATCGCACTGCTCTCGGCAACCATTGCCACCGTGCTCGGCACCTTTGCGGCCATCACGCTGGTGCGCTACACGCGTTTCCGCGGGCGCATCCTGTTCTCGGGGATGATCTATGCGCCGCTTGTCATGCCAGACGTCATCACCGGCCTGTCGCTGCTGCTGCTCTTCGTCACCTCTGGCGTCGATCGCGGCTTCTGGACGATCGTTATGGCGCACACGACGTTGACCATGTGCTTCGTCGCCGTCGTCGTGCAGTCGCGCCTGCTGACTTTCGATCGATCGATCGAGGAGGCGGCGCTGGATCTGGGCGCGCCGCCGGTACGCACCTTTTTCGAAGTGACGCTGCCGATCATCGCGCCAGCCGTCTTTTCCGGCTGGGTACTGGCCCTGACGCTGTCGCTCGACGATCTGGTGATCGCGACCTTCGCATCCGGCGCCGGCGCCAAGACGCTGCCGATGTTGATCTACAGCCAGGTCAAGCTTGGGGTTACGCCCGAGATCAACGCCATCTGCACCATCCTGATCGGTGTCGTCGCCATCGGCGTCATCTGCGCCTCCATCGTCACCAAGCGCCGCGAAGTGCAGCGTCAGAGGGATGAGCAGGCGGCAGCCGCGGCCTGAGACGCGGCGATCGGAAAACCAAGCCCGGAGAGATTACTGCTGCTGTGGCTGTGCCGGCTTCTGCAGCAGCGTCGCGACCGGCGACACGACCGGATTTGGCCAGCTGCCCCCGATGAAGAAAGGCAGCATCGGTAACTCGTCCGCATCGGAGGGTGATGTCGCCTCGATCGCGCCCGAAAGCGCCAGGCCATTGGTACGGAAGGGAACGATACCGTTGAAGGTAATCGTTTCGTTGCGTCCGGCAATCGAGGCATTCTTCACTTCGGCGGATCCCTTCGCAAAGCTTGCGTCGATATTGATGCTGTCGAAGTCGAAGGATGCGTCGGCGATATCGCTCATCCGGAAAAAGGCTTTTTCCGTTGCAAGCGTCCGGAAGTCGGAGATGTCGAATTCGCGGAACGTGCCCGCCGTCGAACTGAAGTGCAGCGTGCCGGCCACATCGCTGAGCGTCGCGACCCAGATCGGCTTGGAGGTGCTGAGCGACAGATCCAGCGAGCCCGACGACGGCATCGGCAGCGGACCTATCAGCTTCAGGCGGGTGAAGAGACCGCCGAAATCCGCGTTTCGGATTGAAATCTGCAATTTGCCGCCGCCGTCGAAGTCTCCAGGGGCGACCTCCAGATGCGCGGTCAGCGAACCGTTCTCGAAGCCGCTGTCGCCGATATCGAACTTCGCCTTTCCGCCCGCCACCAGCAGGCTGGCGCCGATATTTTCGAACTGGAAGGGACCGAGTGCCGCCTTGTTCGACGACAGGCGCATGTCGAGGTCGAGCCGCTGCAGCGGATTACCGTTCAGGATCGCATCGATGGCGGTCTCGGCGGCAAGGCGCATGGAGAAGGCGGCCAGGAACGGATTGAGGTTCATCTGGTCGAAGGCGAGCGTGCCGGAGATCTTTGGCTTGCCTGCCGTCGTATAGTTCAGATCCATGATGCCGGACGCCGTGGAATCATTGACCTTGAAACTGAGATTGTTGAAGCGCAGGCCTTTTTCGACCGCCGCAATATCGGCGCTGAGCGAAACGTTCTTGAGGGCATCGGCCGCCGGCAGACGTTGCCCGCTCCAAGCTAGGAAAGAGGGCACGTTCGGGACGCTGAGCTCCAGATTGCCCGCAAAGGCTGAAAAGTCGGATAGGCTGGTGACGCCGGAATAAGTCCAGCTGATCGGCGCCGAGGTGAAGCTCGTCCTGGCATCGACATTCTTGCCGGCAAAGAACAGCAGCGGCTGCGCCGAATCGAAATTGAGCTTGATGTCCTGGCCGTTGAAGCGCGCGAGGATGACGGCGGCCATCGCCTGCGAGAGCCGCGGCCATGAAATATCGGCGTTGACGCCATTCAGCCGGTAGATGTTGCCACTGCGCTCATCGGTCATTTCGACGCTGCCGTCCTCGATGGTCAGCATGCCGATGGCTGCATCCTGGTCCTTCCGCATCGATATGCCTTGGCCGGAGGAGGCTCCGGCCTGCTCGATCGCCTTGGAAAGACGGCCTTCATTCGTCCAGTCGATCAGGCCGTTATCGTCGCGGCGGATATAGAGGATCGGGCGCAGGAAATGAAATTCATGAAAGCGCGCATGGCCGCGAATGGCCGACCAGAGCGAGAAATCCGCAGAAAGACTGTCGACATGACCCAGAACCTTGCCGTTCCGCGTCGGCTCGCGGATGGTCACGCCATTGAGCGTGACGCGCGCCGTCGGCCAGAATTCCAGTGTCGGATCTCCTTCGATCTGGGCGCGGTATCCCGTCCAATCCGACAGCGCCTTCTCGATGCCGGAGCGCACCAGACCGCTGGAAATCAGGAAAGGCGCGGTCGCTCTGAAGACAGCGAACACAATGAGAATCGTGAGAAGAATGATACCGGTCGTGCGGACGACGGCAGGCAGCCAGCGTGATGCCGATCGCATCGTCAACCACCATTTATTGTTTTTCGAAGCTCTCATGATCCCGTGGAGACTCGCGAACTGATAGGGATGATCTGCCTGCGTTTGCCGGATATAGGAAATGTTTGCCGGATGCAAACATCACACACTGGCAATACCCACAGCACCGTGATTTTATAATGCGCTGCAGCATCGCTATATAGAGCGAAAAGCGGGAGAGAGAAATATGCAGGATCAGCAGCCGCTCTGGACGCCGTCGGAGGAGTTTCGTCGCCAGAGCCCAATGTTTACCTTCATGGAACAATGCAACCGGCGTTTTGGCCTTTCGATGTCGGATTTTGCTGGGCTTCACGCCTGGTCCATTGCCGAGCGTGAGAGCTTCTGGACCGAGGTCTGGGATTTTTGCGGCTTGAAGGGCAAGCGCGGGGAGAGGGCGCTGATCAACGGCGACCTCATGCTCGAGGCGCGCTTCTTTCCCGATGCCGAGCTGAATTTCGCCGAAAACCTGCTGTCGAAGAGCGGCGAGGGCGATGCGCTGGTGTTCTGGGGAGAGGACAGGGTGCGCGATCGCTGGTCGTGGGATCGGCTGGCCGCGATGGTATCGCGCCTGCAGCAGGCCTATCGCGCCCATGGTATCGGCAAGGGGGATCGCGTCGCGGCCATGATGCCGAATATGCCGGAGACCATCGCCTGCATGCTGGCGGCCGCATCGATCGGCGCCATCTGGTCCTCCTGTTCTCCGGATTTCGGCGAGCAGGGCGTCATGGATCGTTTCGGCCAGATCGAGCCGAAGCTCTTCGTCGCCTGCAGCGGCTATTGGTATGGCGGCAAACTGCAGGACGTCACCGCGAAGGTGAGCGCGATCGCGCAGCGCCTGAATGCGCCCACCGTCATCGTGCCCTATGCCGGCAATGCCGCTGCGGTCGTCGCGGCCACCCCGAATGCGCAAACTCTTGATGATCTGGTCGCGCCCTTCGCGGCGAAATCAGTCGAGTTCGAGCCGGTATCCTTCTCCCATCCGCTGTTCATCCTGTTTTCCTCCGGCACGACGGGCGTTCCGAAATGCATCGTGCATTCCACCGGCGGCGCGCTGCTGCAGCTGATCAAGGAGCATCGCCTGCATTGCGGTGTCGTTCCGCGCGAAAAGGTTTTCTACTTCACCACCTGCGGCTGGATGATGTGGAACTGGCTGGTGACGGGCCTTGCCGCGGGCGCGACCCTGTGCCTCTACGACGGATCGCCCTTCGCGCCTGATGGCAACATTCTGTTCAATTATGCGCAGGAAGAGAAATTCGCGGTCTTCGGCACTTCGGCCAAATATATCGACGCCGTCCACAAGAGCGGCCTGACGCCGAAGACCTCGCACGACCTTTCGAGCCTGAGGCTGATGACCTCCACCGGCTCGCCGCTGTCACCCGAGGGTTTTTCCTTCGTCTATGAAGGGATCAAGGACGATATTCAGCTGGCCTCGATTTCCGGCGGCACCGATATCGTCTCGTGCTTCGTGCTCGGCAATCCGCTGCAGCCCGTCTGGCGCGGCGAGATCCAGGGAGCGGGTCTCGGCCTGGCCGTCGATGTCTGGAACGACGAAGGCAAGCCGGTGCGTGGCGAGAAGGGCGAACTCGTCTGCACCAAGGCCTTTCCCTCCATGCCCGTCATGTTCTGGAACGATCCGGAGCGCGCCAAATATCGTGCGGCCTATTTCGAGCGCTTCGACAATATCTGGTGTCACGGCGATTTCGCCGAATGGACCGTTCATGGCGGCCTCATCATCCACGGCCGCTCGGATGCGACGCTCAATCCCGGCGGCGTGCGCATCGGCACCGCCGAGATCTACAATCAGGTCGAGCAGATCCCCGAGGTTCTGGAAGCGCTCTGCATCGGTCAGGATTGGGACGACGATGTCCGCGTCGTGCTCTTCGTCCGTCTTGCCGCCGGCGTTTCCCTGACCGAGGATCTCGTCAAGGCGATGAAGACCCGCATCCGCACGGGCGCCTCGCCGCGTCACGTACCTGCCAAGATCATCGCCGTTGCGGATATTCCGCGCACGAAATCCGGCAAGATCGTCGAGCTTGCGGTGCGCGAAGTGGTGCATGGCCGGCCTGTCAAGAACAAGGAGGCGCTCGCCAATCCGGAGGCGCTGGATCTCTTTGCAGGGCTGGAAGAACTCAAAAGCTGAGGCGGTCCTTAAAACTGAGGGGCAAACGATGACCCTCCTTTGGTAACCTCGCGTTAAGAAAGCTTGGTCAAAGGTAAAGGCCAACTTGAGACCGTTCGCATGAGCTGGAGCGGATTGGAGCTGCCCTTGGCTCCCGAGACATGAAGTTCACCGACTCGAGCTTGCTTTAGACAGCATCAACTTCAAAGGCAGCGCGATTCGCTGCCTTTTTTTCGTTTCACCGCGCACGAAAGCGCGTCCGCTCTGTACATCGGCTTGCCGAAGAAGTATGTGCACGCCTGAAGAAGAGGTTCGCGACGTGCGAGCCACGATGATCGCCGCCTGATGGCGCGCGAAGAATTCCGAAAGACAGATGATGACTGAATTCGAAGGCATCGCTCCTGCGATTGCCCAGGCTTTGGCGAAGCGCGGGTATGAAACGCTGACGCCCGTGCAAAAGGCCATGCTCGATCCGGGCCTGGCCGGCAAGGATGCGCTTGTCTCGGCCCAGACCGGCTCGGGCAAGACGGTTGCCTTCGGCCTGGCGCTGGCGCCCGGCCTGCTTGATGGCGCGGAACGTTTCGGCCGCGCCGGCGCGCCGCTGGCGCTGGCGATTGCACCGACCCGCGAACTGGCACTGCAGGTGCAGCGCGAGCTGGAATGGCTCTATGGGCTGACGGGCGCCACGATCGCCTCCTGCGTCGGCGGCATGGACATGCGCACCGAAAGGCGGACGCTGGAGCGCGGTGCCCATATCGTCGTCGGCACCCCCGGTCGCCTCTGCGATCACATCCGCCGCAACTCACTCGACATATCCGAACTGCGCGCCGTCGTGCTCGACGAAGCCGACGAGATGCTCGATCTCGGTTTCCGCGAGGATCTGGAGTTCATTCTGGAAGCCGCGCCGTCCGAGCGCCGCACCCTGATGTTTTCCGCAACCGTGCCACGTTCGATCGCCAAGCTTGCCGAAAACTACCAGCGCGATGCCGTTCGCATCGCCACCGCCTCCGAAGCCAAGCAGCATGTCGATATCGACTATCGTGCGCTGACCGTGGTTCCGAGCGACAGGGAAAACGCCATCATCAACGTGCTGCGCTATTATGAAGCGCGCAACGCCATCGTCTTCTGCTCGACGCGCGCCGCCGTCAATCACCTGACGGCGCGGTTCAACAATCGCGGGTTTTCGGTCGTCGCGCTCTCGGGCGAACTCAGCCAGAACGAGCGCACGCACGCCCTGCAGGCCATGCGCGACGGCCGCGCCCGCGTCTGCATTGCCACCGACGTTGCCGCCCGCGGTATCGACCTGCCGGGCCTGGAGTTGGTCATTCACGCCGATCTGCCGACCAATCCGGACACGTTGCTGCATCGTAGCGGCCGTACGGGCCGCGCCGGCAACAAGGGCGTCAGCGCCCTCATCGTACCGCTGAGCGCCCGCCGTCGCACCGAACGCCTGCTGGAAGCCGCCCGCATCCGCGCCACCTGGGCAAAGCCGCCGTCGGCTGACGAAGTAAGCCAGCGTGACGATGAGCGTCTTCTCGCCGATCCGGTCTTTACCGCCGCGCTTGCCGAAGACGAGCAGTCGATCGTGCAGCAATTGCTGGAGCGCCATGGCGCCGAGCAGGTCGCCGCCGCATTCCTGCGGCAATATCGGGCCGGCCACTCCGCACCCGAGGACCTACAGGATGTGCCCGCCGAAGGCGAGGGCAGGAAGCCCCGCCGCGACGATTTCCCGGTCACGCCTCGCGATGACGGCCCTTCCGCGGGACGGAACGACTTTATTGATGGTCTCTGGGTATCGCTCTCCGTGGGACGCAAGCAGAATGCCGAGCCGCGCTGGCTGATCCCCATGCTTTGCCGCAACGGCAATCTGACCAAGCGCGATATCGGCGCGATCAAGATGCAGCCCGAGGAAACCTTCGTCGAGCTTTCGCTCGAAGGTGGGGAGCGCTTCCTCTCCGCCATCGGCCCGGACAAGACCCTCGAGCGCGGCATCCGCGTCAAGCAGCTCGCCAGCATGCCGGATTTCCAGGCCAAGCGCGAAGGCGGCTTTGCAAAGAAGAAACCCTTCGCCGACAAGGGCGGGCGTTCGAACGACGGCCCCAAGCCGAAGTGGAAGTCCGATCGCAAGCCCGAGCGGGCGCAGACGGGGGAGGGCAGTGTTTCCGAACGCTCCGACAAGAAGCCCTGGGCGAAAAAGCCCGGCAAGCCAGGTTTCGCTAAGAATGACGGCGGCCCGCCAGCAGGCAAACCGAATTCGAGGTCCAAGCGCAAGGCTGCGCGAACTCAGGGAGATTAATTTCTGTCACTGGGCTCAAGGGGGCGGCAGCCCCCTTGTCGCCATCTCCGCATCTTCCGGCAAGAGGAGACCGGTATTCCGGGCACCGCTACTCGAAGAAGATCAAGCTCGATGGCGATGGTGGTAATGGCTTTACCCTCACGTTTTGAAAACCGGCACGCCTAGCCATCTCGGCTAGATCCTTCTGCGTGTAGGCTTCACCTCTTGGCGTGCTGGCCAGCATTTCCCACGAGAAAGCGGCTGGGAAGGGTGGCGAGACGAGATCGTCGTTCGGCACGAAGTCCACAGCAACCACCTTGCCGCCCGCGCTCAGGCTTGCCCGGCTCTTCGCAAGCAATCCGGCGCAGGTTTCCAGGTCGAAGTGATGCAGGAAATTCGGCAGCAGGATAAGATCATAGTCCGTGCCCCAGTCGACTTCGAATGCGCTGCCGGGAATGACTTTGTAGCGTTCAGCGACGCCAAATTGCCGCGCATTATGTTCGGCCAATTCCAGAACGGAGCCCCAATCGACCGCAACGACCTCGGCCGAAGGAAAAGTCTTCGCCATCTCGATCCCGAAACGCCCATGGCCTGCGGCGATATCAAGTATCTTCCTTGGCTGCATGGGCAAGTTGGCCATTTCGGCGGCGAGGCTGATCGCACTGCCGCCCGTGAACGAGCCCATGCCGCGAGCAAATTTCACCCACACCGGATTGTCCGGAGACATGTTTGCCAATCCAATGGATCCGCCGTTGCGGACATAGGAAGTCGGATCATCCAGGATCTGCTTGAGGATTTCCGGTGCGGCCAGGAATTCGATGGCCGCACCCATATAGGCTGGCGAACGCCGGTCGAGGAAGGTTCGGCTGGATGGGGTCAGAGCATATTGATCGCCTGCTTTCGTGAGAAAGCCGTTCACAACGAGATAGTCGCACAGAATGCGCACGCCTCGTTCGGCTGCATTTGTTGCGGCTGCCAAGGATGCTGCATTGCTGCCGTCACCAATCAAGGTAAAAAGATCGAGTTCTATAGCGGCTACGATGGCGGCCGTCTTTCGGCACGCAAACATCGCATCGACCACTAGATTGGGCGAAACTTCGCCCACGCCTGCTTCTACCGCCGCCGATGACATTGGATCCCCCTTTATATGTCCGACGACCGACCGGAATAGTCGGTCGCATCGATGAATTATCTCACAAAAGGCGACCGAGTTTAAGTTTGTCATCGCTAATACTGACGCGATACATCGGATATTCCCGGCTGGCAGTGCGGGCGAAGTCATGCGTCAGCGGTGGCGGCGCTTGGTTGCCCCTGCCTGATGGCGCAAATGCAGAACAGCATCGAGGCCGTCAGGATATGGATGCAGAGACTTTCAAGCAGATGATTATCCATGGGGTTGCGATCACCCCACGAGGTTACGGCTGAAGAATCGCGTCCTGGAACCCGAGCCAACGAAGGACGCGCCATGCCGTCATTCGGCGCCATGTCAGCGATAACGGCGGCTGTGGTCGGCGTCGTTCTCAATCTCGCGATTTGGTTTGGGCTCCGTGGACGGTTGATGTGCCCGCTGCCCTCGCTTTCATTGCCCTCACTGGTGCTGACCTTGCTTGCCGCCATCGCCATCTTTCGCCTGAAGATGTCGGTGATATCGACCTTATTGGCATCTGCCGCTTTGGGCGTTGGCTGGACCGTCTTCGTTTCCTAACGGTAGAGGCATTCGCGGCGTCAGCCACGCGACGTTAGCAACACGCCCACCAGCGTCACCGCCAGTCCCACGAACATCGCCGTCGTCAAGGGTTCCGAAAACAAGGCCCAGGCCCAAAGCATGGTCACCGGCGGGCTGAGATAGATGGCCGCGCTGACCTGCGCCACCGGAAAGAGACGCAGACTGGTGTAATAGACCGAATAGGCGGTGAAGGTTGCAATCAGCACCAGCCATACCATGCCGATCGCGAAGCCGCGCGTCATCGGCGGTGCCATATCGCCCTGCATCATCGCGCAGATGCCGAACAGCACCGAGGCCGTCAGCGTATGGATGCAGAGGCTTTGGTGAACGGGCATATGCCCCATGCGCCGCCGCTTGTGCAGGACCGATGCGAAGGCGAAGACCAGCATCGACCCCACAGTCAACCCATAGGCCCAAATGGGAGCCGCGCCGAAGTTGAGGCTGTCCAGCGATACGATCAACACGCCCGCCACCGCGATCGCCGTCCCGAGCCATTGGCGTCCGCTCAGCCGCTCCCCGAGGACCGGTTGGGAGAGAGCCGCAATCGCCAGCGGCAGGAGGTCGGAGATCAGCGCCACCAGCCCCGTCGGCACCCGCTGTTCGATCGCGAGCGCAAAGCCGCCGAGATAGAGGAAGACCGACATCACGCCGAACAGCATCTGTTCCGCTATCCCACGCAGCCGCAGCCGCGGACCGATCGCCAGGGCAAAAGGCAGCAGGATCAAACCGGATAGAAGCGTGCGCCAGAACAGGACCAGCATGACGCTGGCCTCCTGACTGGCATAGCGAATGCCGACGAAGCCGGAACTCCAGCTGACGATCAGGAGTGCCGCCATTAACGGCCAAAGGAAACGGCGTTCGTTTGGCGCGGGGCGGGATAGGCTTTGGTCCGTCATGAAGATCTCGATCGAATGTCTTTCGCGGCCCCAGCCATAGGTGAGTGCTGGCTCAATGGCACATGACAAATATCGATCATGACATGACTTTTCAGTCTTAGAGATCATGGATATTTGCCAGATGTCGCCGAAGCATGCATTCTCTCCGCAAGATTATCTCCGGGCCACGTTCGCCATGACCGAATTAACCAGCCGACGTTTGGAAATCGATGCTCTGCGCGCGCTATGGGCGATCCGCCATCACGGCGGCATCACCCGCGCGGCAGAAGCTTTGGGCCTGTCGCAATCCGCCGTCAGCCACAAGATCAAGCGGCTTGAGACGAGCCTCGATTGCGATCTCTTGAGCCGTAAGCCCGGGGCGGCGATGTTCACCGCAGCCGGGGAGGACCTGCTCGATTATGCCGGGCGTATCCTCGGTCTGCATGACGAGGCGCTCTTGAGCCTGTCGAAGACATCGCTTGCCGGCCGCGTCGCTCTCGGCCTCACCGAGGATACGACCTGCACCGACCTTGCCCGCATCTTGGGTCGTTTCCGCCGCCTGCATCCGAATGTCTCCGTGCGCACCAAGGTTCGCATGAGCTTGGTTCTTCGGGGGATGCTGGAGCGGGGGGAGCTCGACGCCGCCATCATACAGGTTTTCGCCCATGAGGTCCGCCCGACCGACGTTGTTCTCTTTCGCGAGCAGCTGCATTGGGTCAAGCATCCGGACCTGTCCCTGCCGCCGGACGGCCCAATCCCCTTCCTCTCTTTCGATGATGAATGCTTCTATCGCCGATGGGCGCTCGATATCGGGCAGGATGGCGGTGTGGTCCTGGAAACCGCCTTCGAATGTGCGAGTGCTGTGGGGATCATCGCGGCCGTGAACTCGGGCTTGGGCGTGGCGCTTCTGAACGGCCGTCACCTGCAGCCCGATATGGAGATCCTCACCAAAGGCCTGCCGACGCCACCTGCCTTGGCCTATGTGGTGCGCCGTGGCCGCAAGGTGCGAAATCCCGCTCTCGATAGCCTCGTGGCGGAGATCGAGAGCGAGATCAGCCGTTACGGGGGGCTGGCTCTGGCGAGTTGATCGGTCGTTAACGCTCGACAGGCGCAAGTTCTCCAGATCGTGCTTGGAGTGAGGACCAGCGGCAGTTGCAATAGTGCCTGTTCCGCCGCAGACTGTTGATGCCGTGATCGTCCCTTCTGTCGGAACCTAGCATGGTCAATCTTGTCTTTTATAGTGACCAGATAATCCCTGAGAACAGAAGAGTAGACCTCAAGCTTCTGTCAATGATGGCAACTCTCAAATTGGGGAAACGGATCGGATACATTCCATCTGGCCTTGAACCTGACCGACGCTTTTTTAACGAGCGCAGGCAATATTATGATGCCCACGGTTTGGAGATGTCGCTGTTTTATGATCCTGAGGGAGCGAGCGCTGTTGAAGAGAGAGAAGCGCTTTTCGCGTGCGATGGCATTCATCTGACGGGCGGTCGTACTGCTGGATATCTGCAGCGACTGCGGCGAAGCGAGATGCTTCCGCTTCTAAGGGATTGGGCGCTCGGCGGCGGCGTTTTGATCGGCACCAGCGCCGGCGCCATTCTCATGACGCCGACGATTGCTACCGACGCTTTGTTCACAGGCGAAATGCCGGAAGCTCTGAGCAAGGAAACTGCACTCGACCTCGTGCCATTCGAATTCTTTCCCCACCTGAACGAAAAGCCAAGCTATCTCAACGAGCTCATCCGCTACAGCAAGTTCACGAGCCGACCAATTTTAGCGTGCAACGATGGGGATGGTATTGTCGTTTCGAACGGACGGGCGGATAGTATTGGGAAACCTGTTTGGATTGCAGACGGCGAAGTTAGGCACGCAAACGACATCACTCTCGAGGGGCTGGTTCTTTCGCACAACTCCTGACGCACTTTAGGTAAAGTAAGCCATGCTGACCGGCTCATGTCATTGCGGCAAGACGGGCTGGACGCTCGAGGGAGATCCAGGTTCGATCACCGCCTGCAACTGCACTCTCTGCCGGCGTTACGGCACGCTGTGGGCCTATGACTACGAAGGAGAGCGGGTCTCCGTCACTGGCCACACGGCCTCCTATACCCGCGCCGGCAAGGACAAACCTTCCCTTGAAATACTGTTCTGTCCATCCTGCGCCTGCGTCGTGAGCTGGCGCGGCCTACGGCTGCAAAAGGATGGCCGCCGGCGCATGGCCGTCAACGTTCGGCTGGCGCCGCCGGATCTTGTCGCTGACCTGCCTATCGATCATTTCGACGGCCTGGACACATTCGAAGACCTTCCTTCCGACGGCCGATGTGTGCGCGATCTCTGGTTTTGACGGCGAGCCGAAGTTTTTTCAGTTCGCCAGTACCCTCGGCGAGGGGAAGGTGATCTCGACCAGCGTGCCCTCGTTCGGGGCCGAGTTGATTGAGAAGGTTGCCCGGTTGGCGTCGACCATGGCCTTGGTCAGCGGCAGGCCGAGGCCGGTGCCGTCGCCGCGTTTGCGGGCATTGGTGGAGACCTGCCGGAACGGTTTCATCGCCTGCTCCAGCTCCGAACGCGTCATGCCGACACCGGTATCCCTGATCCGCATCACGACGCTGCCATTGCCCTCATAGGCGGTCGATACGACAATCTGGCCGCCCGACGGCGTGAAGCGGATGGCGTTGGAGAGGATATTGAGCGCGATCTGCTTGATCGAGCGCAGGTCGGCAACGACATTCGGCACGGCTTGCGACAGCGCCGTGCGGATGATGACGCGCTGGCTGTTGGCTTGCGGCTGCACCAGCGACACCGCTTCGGTGATCGCCTCGTTGAGACCGACGGAGGCGAAATCCAGGTCCATCTCGCCGGCCTCGATCTTGGAGATATCGAGGAGATCGTTGACGATGTCGAGCACATGGCGCCCGGAGCGGCCGATATCGGTCGCATATTCGACATAGCGCGAATGGCCGATCGGCCCGAAGCGCTCGCCGGCCATCATGTCGGAAAAGCCGATGATGGCATTGAGCGGCGTGCGGATTTCGTGGCTGACGCGAGCAAGGAAATCCGTCTTGTGGGCATTGGCGGTTTCGGCGGCACGTTTGGCGTTGCGCAGCTCCTCTTCGGTGCGCTTCCATTGCGTGATGTCTCGGATGACGGCGCAGTAGCCGTTCGAGGAGTTGAGGCGCCCCATGGTCATGAAGAGCGGCACGAAGCCGCCCGATGCCTCGCGGCCGATCACTTCGCGCCCATCATTGAGCACGCTGGCGACGCCATGGCCCGAAAGGCCGCTGAGATAATCGAGCACCGCCTTCTGGCTCTCATGGGCAAACAGCATGACGAAGGGTTTGCCGCGTGTTTCCTGGTCGTCGTAATTGAAGAGGGCGCTTGCCGAGCGGTTCATCGAGCGGATCTCACCCTCCTGGCCGATGATGATCACGCCATCCGTTGCCGTCTCCAGCGTCGAGCGCAGCTCCTCGATCTCCACCTGCAGCTTCGCAACCTTCTCGATGATGCGTTCCTGGCGTGCCTCTTCGGGAACAAGCTGCGGCGGCGGTGCCGACGGCTCGCTTCTTTCCACCGGCATCAACGCCAGCATCAATGCCGTGCCGTCCTCCCAGCGGATCGATTGCAGCCGCGCCGTGACCGGCACCAGCGCATCGTCGGCGCGCACGACCATCATCGTGCCGGGCTGTTCGGTCTTGCTTTCCAGATCGTTGCGCTGCAACAGCGCGTCCAGCCCGCCGATCTGCTCGAGATCCTCGAGGTTCTCATAGCCGGTCAGCCGCAGGAATTCCGGATTGCCGTGGATCAGGCGATCGCCGGCATGGATAAGGATGGCGAGCGGCAGCTGATCGACGATCTCGGAAGACAGGCCGGTGCGCATCTTCACGCGCGGCGGAATGGCGGTGTTCAGGACGTCAAGCGGATCGAAATCCTCCTCCGGCTCGGCGGAGGCGGCCGGATTTTCGGCATGAGCACCATCGTCCGTTCCAAGGCCGTCGCCATCCGTGGTCTCGACCAGCTTCACGACCGGTTTGGATGCATCCTCTGCAGCGCCTGGAACCGTTGTCTCTTCGTCCTGGGCATGGTCGTTTCCAACAGTCGGCTCCGCCATATCGGACAGGATCTCGTCGGCCGCATTCGGCTGCGGGGCGATATCGGCGTCATCTTCGTGCCGTTCGTCGTGCGGTTGCTCCGTGGGCGGTTCCGCGCGCTTGCCAAAGGGATCGAGCTGTCGCGCGATCTCCCGGAAGGCAGCCTGCTCGCTGAGCGAAAGACCGGCTTGCGTTAAGCTCCGGCGTTCGTGCAGGCGAACCACCTTGTCCGATTCACGCCGGTTCGGCGTTTCGGAGATCCGCAGGGCAGGCGGTTCATGGTGCTCGGCGGCAATATCTTCCGCCGCGTCTGGCGCCAAGCTCTCCACCTCTTCCATCGCCGCCTGAGCCTCGGGCTCGGAAGCCGGTGGTTCCTGCGAAACCGCCTCCGTTTCCGCTGACGGATCCGTCGCGGATGCCACGTCCTGGCCGTCCCGTTCGCCGAGATCCATACCGCGTTTCATCGGGTCGTCGATCGTGTCTGCCAGGCGCACGACGCCAAAGCCTCTGAAACCGTCGAATTCGCGGCTGCGGGTATAGGTCGGCAGAGCGGCGAGATCGACTGGCACCATCAGGCTTGTGCCTTCCACTGGCCAATAGATCGTCCGGCCCGACCATGTGTCGCGCCGCGCGAGCAATTCCGCGATCTTGCGGTCCGGATCGAGATTGAAGCGCTGGGCGACATCGGCGAAGGCCTCGCCCGCAATATGGGCCGCGTGGGGACCGACCGCATCGGCGAATTCGCGGGAAACCTCGCTGAAACGGCCGGCCGCATCGATCTTCCACACGAAGCGTGTGGCGCGTCCGTTGCGCTGGAAGGCGAAACCCTTCGCGGAATGATCTTCGGCAGCCGAACTTTCCGATGAAGCCTCCTCAACACGCGCTTCTACTGTGGCATCACCGGCAGCAGGCTCTTCGTCGTTGGTTGCGGCTTGTTCCTGCGGCTTCCCGTCATGAAGGGTGGTCTCGTCCGCCTCGCTTGCGCTATTCGTCAGCACCGGCGCGTGCGTATCCTCGCCCATGCTTTCTGCATGCGCCGCCGCTTCCTCCTGCTCGTCCGAGCGATATTCCGGCGGCTCGTCCAGTTCCTCGATATCCGCCACGGCCTCGATGACATCGCCGAAGGGCGCGTCCTCGGCGGGCTTTACGGTCTCATCCGCTGCCGCCTCGAGCTCCTCGCGCACCTCTTCTGTCTGCGGTTCAACCGTGGCAGATGCCGTCGAGCCTGTTTTTCCGGTGCGGTCCTCCGCCGGATCGAGGCGGCCCATTGCGGCCTCGACGACAAATAGCAGATGTAAGGCGGGAATTTCCGACAGTTTGCCGATGGCGGCAGGCAAATAGCCATGACCGGTCGAAATCGGCCGCTTGATCAGCCGGTCCGGCTGGGCGCCGGCCATGGTCGTCAGCATTCGCGCCGTCGGCGGCGTCACGCCGAGTGCGCTGAAACCGGCGGATGCGGCAATGATGTCACCGTCGCGGCCGATGACGGCCATGTGGGTATCGGGATCGTCGAAGCCGTCGATCATGCGCTTGGCGCATTCGGCCGGTGCGAGCGGCTTCGATGAGACCGGAGAAGAAAACAGGACCGCCTCTTCGCCGGCCTGGATACGGATGAGTTCGACGGCGGCATTGACGACCGCCCGCTGGAAGCCCGAGGCCATGCGGATCAGGAATGTCCGTTGATCGCCGACCGCGCCGAGGCCGCGCGCCGTTGCCTCGATCTGGCGAAACGAGACGTCGCCGGGCTTCGGACCCTGCTCGACGAAATCGTAAATGACCTCATAGCCGAAGAGGTTAGCACCGGCGCCATTGGCCCAGAGCACGCGACCCATGCCGGTCGAGAACATGACCATGGCTTCACCGCGCGCGAAACGCTCCCGAACGCGGGGATGCACGGCAATGTCAATGAACGGATATTGAATTGCGGGCATTTTCCAACCTGTTTTGCGGGCGTAACCGCCTCTCGTGATTTAACGGTTTATTAATAACGGCGCCCCGCTTTTCGGTCCAGCGAACGGCCCATTTTTCGGCCGGAAAGGTTAACGCCTTGTGCGGCGCACAAATATGTTGCACTGCACAATAATTTATATTATATAGTCCTCACACAGGTTCACGACGGGCGCCTCAGGGAGGGCCCTTTTAGGAGCGTAATCATGGCTACTGTAAAGAAAGACGACGTTTTTTCAACGGCTGCATTCGATCCGTCCAAGCTCTCCGAATCTTTCCGCGACTTCGCGGAAAAGGGCGCTGCCCAGTCCAAGGACGCCTTCGCAAAGCTGAAGGCTGCGACTGAGGAAGCCGGCAAGACGGTTGAAGCAACCGTGCAGACCGCCCAGGCTGGTTCGGTAGAAATCGGCCTTAAGGCAATCGACGTTCTGCGCACCAATGCCGAAAGCTCGCTTGCCCACATGGAAGCCCTGCTTCGCGTCAAGTCCGTCGCAGAACTCTTCGAACTTCAGACTGCTTTCATCCGCAAGCAGGCCGAAGTCACCGTCGAGCAGGCCAAGTCCATTCAGGACACCACCAAGAAGGTTGCCGAAAAGCTGGCAAAGCCCGCCAAGGACGCCGCCGAAAAAGCAATGGCTTCCTTCAAGGCCTAATCACTTCCGATAAGCCTCCCAAGGCACGAACGTCCCGTTCCCAGGTGAAAGCCTGGGGCGGGACTTTTCATTTCCGGCACGAACCGGTCTGGCCGGTATCCTGCCGCGCATCATCGTTTGGATATCTGCAAAGCTTTTTTATATTGCGGGGAGATAGGACTTGAAATAATTTCAAAGTCCTCGTATGTCACCCCCGTTCGCGGCGACGCGAGCATGTGCGGTTGTAGCTCAGTTGGTTAGAGCGCAGGTTTGTGGCACCTGAGGTCGGAGGTTCGAGACCCCCCAACCGTACCATTCTTCCCACGAGTCCATCTTATGTATGGCTGACCCGTCGGCCTTAGATGCCTATTTCTTGTCTTCAGGCTTCTTCGACACGTGGCCGGGCGATATCGGATCGCTGGCAGGAAAGGTCTCCTCCAGCGCTTCTTCCAGGTAATCGTCCTGTTCCTTGCGCTCTTTCTCGCTCAGTTTCCGCTGCTTTTTGTCGCTCATCGTCCTGGCTCCTCGACCTCTCCCCGAAATACTAGGCTTTGCGCCGTCTTTGTCCAGCATCAAGGGGGCGAGCAGCCGGGAGCCCAGGCGGCGAACGCTACAGTGTTTCGGCCGCATGCCGAAATTTATCTTGGAACCGTCCGTATCGCTCGTCGTTGTCTCCATATCGGCAACGAGACGAAAGGAGCGGGCATGTCTGTACCGAACGAGCCGATCCCCGAGTCGCCTCCGATACCGGAGCCTGGCTGGACGCCGAGACCACCGGTCGAGGAGCCGGAGCCGGACAGGCTGCCGGATGAGATTCCCGTTCCCAATCCCGACGAGAATGAGGAGCCGCCCAAGCATGCCCTGACACCCGCGTTGCCGCATGCGCCGTCATGGTGGAGTACCTTGATGCCGTGACCACAGCAGGGCACTGTGAGCCATGGGCGTGATCCCGGCCGCTGACGTTATAGGAACATCCGCCGCTCCTCGTTCACCAGCTCCTGCAGAAAATCCGCGACGGTGCGCACGCGCACGAGGTCGCGGGCACTTTCATGATAGGTCGTCCAGTAGGCCCGCTTGATGGAGACATCGGGCAGGATGCGGTGGAGTTCCGGAAATTGCCTGGCGATATAATCATGCAGGATGCCGATGCCGGCGCCGGAACGAACCGCTTCCGTCTGGCCGATGGAGGTGGAGATCTCGAACGACGCGTCCCAGCTGCGCATGATCTCGCCGGAAAAATTCAGCGACGCCGTGAAGATCAGGTCTTCGACATAGCCGATGCGCGGATGCAGCTTCAGCGCCTCGACGCTGTCGGGCAATCCGGCCTGCGTCAGATAGGCTTTCGAGGCGTATAGACCGAGCGTGTAGTCCGTCAGCTTGGATGAGACCAGCCGACCCTGCTCGGGGCGCTCCAGCGTGATCGCGATATCAGCCTCGCGCTGCGACAGCGAAAAGGAGCGGGGAACGGGCACGAGCTGGATGCGCAGCTCCGGATAGCGCGCGATCAGCCGCCCGAGTCGGGGCGCGAGGAAGGAAACCCCGAAGCCGTCGGGCGCACCGATCCGCACCGTGCCTGTTATGGCGCTGTCGAGATGGCCGACGCTCGCCTGCGCGCGCAGCATCTCGGTTTCCATGCGTTCCGCCGCATGAAGGAAAATCTCGCCCTCCGCCGTTAGGTCACAGCCATTGGTGCGACGCACCAGCAACCGCGTCTTCAGCCGCTCCTCCAGCGTCGTCACCCGCCGGGAGAGGGTGGCATGGTTGACACCCAGCCGCTTCGAGGCGGCCAGGATCTGCCCGGTTCGGGCGACGGCGAGAAACATTCGGACGTCATCCCAATCCATTCGCACATCCAATTGCACATCTAGGGCTTTAATTTTTGCACAACGGTTGCTTATAACAGCTCATTGATTTGTGCAAATTGAAGTGCGATCCTGTCACCATCGAAGAAAACGAGGAGGCACATCCATGCGTGAGATTGGTCATTTCATCGGCGGCAAGCACGTCGCCGGCACGAGCGGGCGCATCAGCAAGGTCTACAACCCGGCAACCGGCGAAATGCAGGCGACTGTCGCGCTCGCCAGCGTCGAGGAAATCCGCGCCGCGGTTGAAAATGCCAAGGCCGCGCAGCCGAAATGGGCGGCCACCAATCCGCAGCGCCGCGCACGCGTCTTCTTCAAGTTCGTTGAACTTCTGAACAAGAACATGGATGAGCTTGCCACTTTGCTCTCCAAGGAGCACGGCAAGACAGTCGAAGATTCCAAGGGCGACGTCATCCGCGGCCTGGAAGTCTGCGAATTCGTCTGCGGTATCCCGCACCTCCAGAAGGGTGAGTTCACCGAAGGCGCCGGCCCGGCGATCGACATGTACTCCATTCGCCAGCCGGTTGGCGTCGGCGCCGGCATCACGCCGTTCAACTTCCCGGCCATGATCCCGATGTGGATGTTCGCCCCTGCGATCGCTTGCGGTAACGCCTTCATCCTGAAGCCGTCCGAGCGCGATCCGTCCGTGCCGCTCCGTCTCGCCGAACTGATGATCGAAGCCGGCCTGCCCGCAGGCATCCTCAACGTCGTCAACGGCGACAAGGCCGCCGTCGACGCCATCCTGGCAGATCCGGACATCGCTGCCGTTTCCTTCGTCGGCTCCACGCCGATCGCCCGCTATGTCTATGGCACCGCTGCCATGAACGGCAAACGCGCCCAGTGCTTCGGTGGCGCCAAGAACCATATGATCATCATGCCCGATGCCGACATGGACCAGGCCGTCAACGCGCTGATGGGCGCCGGCTACGGTTCGGCCGGCGAACGCTGCATGGCGGTATCGGTCGCGGTCCCGGTCGGCGAAGAGACGGCCAACCGGCTTGTCGAGAAGCTGGTGCCGAAGATCGAGTCCCTGCGCATTGGCCCCTACACCGACGACAAGGCCGATCTCGGCCCGCTCGTGACGAAGGATGCCTATAACCGCGTTACCGGCCTGATCGATCGTGGCGTAGAAGAAGGCGCAAAGCTGGTCGTCGATGGCCGCGGCTTCAAGCTGCAGGGCTATGAAGACGGCTATTTCGTCGGCGGCACGCTGTTTGACCATGTCAAGCCGGACATGGACATCTACAAGACCGAGATCTTCGGGCCGGTTCTTTCGGTTGTCCGCGCCAAGAACTACGAGGAAGCGCTCGAGCTGCCGATGAAGCACGAATACGGCAACGGCGTCGCCATCTATACCCGTGATGGCGATGCGGCCCGCGATTTCGCCTCGCGCATCAATATCGGCATGATCGGCGTCAATGTTCCGATCCCGGTCCCGCTCGCCTATCACTCCTTCGGCGGCTGGAAGGCCTCCAGCTTCGGCGATCTCAACCAGCACGGCACGGATTCCATCAAGTTCTGGACGCGCACCAAGACGATCACCGCCCGCTGGCCGTCCGGCATCAAGGATGGTGCCGAATTCGTCATGCCGACGATGAAGTAAGCATCGCCACCATCGGTATTATCGACCGCCGCCCGGCACGTTTCGGGCGGCGGTTTTTTGTTGCGCCGATTTTCGATAGAGTGATCTTGTCTGCGTCATCGTTTTGGCTTAGAACAAAACGAGAACAATGGGAGGGCCGCAGCGTGCCTATGACCTATCAGATCGACTATCTCGAATTTCCGTCGAAAGACGGCCTGAAAACCCGGCGCTTTTTCGAGGAAGCCTTCGACTGGAGCTTTGTCAGCTATGGGCCGACATATCATGTCATCGAGGCGGCCGGGATAGATGCCGGCATAGACGGGGATGCGGGGGAGGCCGCCGGTACGCCCTTGCCCGTCGTGCGCACCACCGATCTGGAGGCAGCCCAGCGCGCCGTGGAGTTCGCCGGCGGCGTCATCACCCGGCCCGCCTTCGATTTTCCCGGCGGCCGCCGGTTCCATTTTCGCGAGCCGGGTGGCTGTGAAATGGCGGTATGGGTGTCTTCCTCCTAGACATGCCGCTATGGATCGCAGACTTCTCAGTCAAGCTATCCACCTCGAAGCACCGATCCGCCGTAACGGTCTGAAGCCGGTCGATACCTGATTGCGGCGGGACGGCGAGACAGAAGCGGACGAGACCGAAAGGCTGAGACTTTCGAAATAACGTGAATATGAATTTCATATTTTGGAATTGTTCAAAACTGAGAAAGCCACTATATACGGGTCCAGCCCCCAGGCAGCCTCGATTCCAGGAGATCGGCATGCGTTTGACGAAACAGACCAATTACGCGGTGCGCATGCTGATGTATTGCGCCGCCAATGATGGCCATCTGAGCCGCATCCCGGAGATCGCCAGGGCATACAGCGTTTCCGAGCTGTTTCTCTTCAAGATCCTGCAGCCGCTGACGAAGGCGGGTCTTGTCGAAACCGTGCGTGGCCGCAATGGCGGTGTGCGTCTTGGCAAGCCCGCAACCGATATCAGCCTTTTCGACGTCGTTCGCGTCACCGAAGACAGTTTCGCCATGGCGGAATGTTTCGAGGATGGCGTGGTGGAATGTCCGCTGGTTGATAGCTGCGGCCTCAATTCCGCACTGCGCAAGGCGCTGAACGCTTTCTTCGATGTTCTGGCCGAATATTCCATCGATGATCTGGTCAAGGCGCGGCCGCAGATCAACTTCCTCCTTGGCCTGACCGACGCGGACCATAAGGCGATCGCCAGGAAGCCCGCGATCTCAGCGCCGGCCGCCTGATCATTCGTCCCGACCTCGATCATCTTTGTCCGCGGCTGCCCCCGGTAGCTGCGGATTTTCGTTTATATTGCCTCCTATGCGGGCAATAAACGGTTAGCGGATTGCGAAAGCAAACCATCAAATCGTTCTGAATATGCTAAAACCGTGCAAAATTTTACCAGAATATTACCAATTCAAAGGCCTTTTCGTCCAAAAATTTCCAAACTCTACAAATTGGAAGAATTTTAGGCGGCGCTTGTTGCTTTCAAACTTAAAATAAAGTTCCATCGGCGCGATCCGGAAGGGAACCTCTGGTGGTGTCCACGGCTTCAAAAGAATAACAAACCTGGGAAACGATATCATGAAAAAGATTTCTGTCCTGCTGGCAGTGACAGCCTTGACTTCTGTCATGGCGACGTCCGCCTGGTCGAAAACGCTTGTCTATTGCTCGGAGGGTTCGCCGGAAGGGTTCGATCCCGGCATCTATACGGCCGGCACCACATTTGATGCCTCCTCGCGTGCGGTTTACAGCCGCCTGGTCGAATTCAAGCACGGCAGCACCGAGGTCGAACCCGGCCTCGCCGAGAGCTGGACCGTTTCCTCCGACGGCAAGGAATACACCTTCAAGCTTCGCAAGGGCGTGAAGTTCCAGACGACCGATTTCTTCACGCCGACGCGTGATCTCAATGCCGACGACGTCATCTTCTCGATCAGCCGCCAGCTCGGTACGGACAATCCGTGGGCCAAGTATGTTGCCGGCGGTTCCTATGAATATGCCGACGGCATGGGCTTCCCGAAGCTCATCAAGTCGATCGACAAGGTTGATGACCTTACCGTCAAGTTCGTTCTGAACCATCCGGAAGCTCCCTTCATCGCCGACCTGGCCATGGACTTCGCCTCGATCCTGTCGAAGGAATATGCAGACAAGCTGCAGGCCGACAAGAAGATGGAGCAGATGAACCAGCAGCCGCTCGGCACCGGTCCGTTCACCTTCGTCGCCTACCAGCCGGATGCCGTCATCCGCTACAAGTCGAACGAAACCTACTTCAAGGGCAAGGAAAAGATCGACGATCTCGTCTTCGCGATCACGCCGGATGCATCCGTCCGCGCGCAGAAGCTGAAGTCCGGCGAATGCAACATCATGCCCTATCCGAATGCGGCCGACATCAAGGATCTGAAGGCCGACAAGAACCTCAAGGTTCTGGAGCAGGCCGGCTTGAACGTTTCCTATCTCGCCTACAACACGCTTGTTGCTCCCTTCGACAAGGTCGAAG
Organism: Rhizobium sp. P40RR-XXII; assembly: GCF_012641405.1. GTDB lineage: Bacteria > Pseudomonadota > Alphaproteobacteria > Rhizobiales > Rhizobiaceae > Rhizobium. The sequence goes on along the minus strand of NZ_JABAII010000007.1, from coordinate 206,422 downwards.
TACGCAAGGCGATCAACATGGCCGTCAACAAGCAGGCGATCGTTGATGCCGTCTTCCAGGGTTCCGGCAAGGTTGCGACCAACCCGATCCCGCCGACCATGTGGTCCTACAACAAGGACGTGAAGGACGACGCCTACAACCCGGACGAAGCCAAGAAGCTGCTTGAAAAGGCCGGCGTCAAGGATCTCAGCATGAAGATCTGGGCTATGCCGGTTTCGCGTCCGTACATGCTGAACGCGCGTCGCGCCGCCGAGCTGATGCAGGCAGATCTCGCCAAGATCGGCATCAAGGTCGAAATCGTCACCTATGACTGGGCTCAGTACCTGAAGCTCTCCTCCGCCAAGGACCGCGACGGCGCGGCCATCCTCGGCTGGACCGGCGACAATGGCGATCCGGACAACTTCCTTGACACGCTGCTCGGCTGCGATGCCGTCGGCGGCAACAACCGCGCGCAGTGGTGCAACAAGGAATTCGACACTCTCGTGAAGAAGGCCAAGCAGACCGCCGACGTCAAGGAGCGCACCAAGCTCTACGAAGAGGCTCAGCTCGTCTTCAAGCGTGAAGCTCCCTGGATGACCATCGACCATTCGGAAGAGTTCATCCCGATGACGAAGAATGTCTCCGGCTACTTCCAGGATCCGGTCGGCGTTCATCGCTTCGACGGCGTCGACATCGCCGAATAACGAAAAATCTATGAATATGTCCGGTTAGAACCGGGCGATCCGGCGGTCGGGCACTTTGCCTGACCGCCGGAAAAATTTGGATATCTGCCATGTTGCGATTTCTTTTCGGCCGCCTTGCTGTGCTGATCCCGACATTCCTCGGCGTCTCGATCGTCGCCTTCTCCTTCATCCGCCTGCTTCCCGGCGATCCTGTCATGCTGCTGTCGGGCGAACGCGTCATGTCGCCGGAACGCCATGCGCAGATCTCCCACGATCTCGGCTACGATCAGCCGATGGTCGTGCAGTACGGCCGATATATCTGGAGCGCCCTGCATGGCGACCTCGGCACCTCGATCACCACCAAGCGTGATGTGCTGACCGACTTCTTCACCTTCTTCCCGGCAACGCTCGAATTGTCGATCTGCGCCATGATCCTCGCGATCTGTCTTGGCATTCCGGCCGGCGTTTTCGCCGCCGTCAAGCGCGGCACATGGTTCGACCAGAGCGTCATGGGCGTGGCCCTCGTCGGCTATTCCATGCCGATCTTCTGGTGGGGTCTGCTGCTGATCATCGTCTTCAACGGCTATCTGCACTGGACGCCGGTTTCGGGCCGCATCGGCCTCATCTATTTCTTCAAGCCGATCACCGGCTTCATGCTGATCGACAGCCTGCTCTCCGGTCAGAAGGGCGCCTTCGCCTCCGCTCTCAATTCGCTGATCCTGCCGACCATCGTGCTCGGAACCATCCCGCTCGCCGTCATCGCGCGCCAGACGCGTTCCGCCATGCTGGAAGTGCTCGGCGAGGATTATGTGCGCACGGCCCGCTCCAAGGGGCTGTCTCCCTTGCGCGTCGTTTCCGTGCATGCGCTTCGCAACGCGATGATCCCCGTCGTCACCACGATCGGCCTGCAGGTCGGCGTGCTGCTCGGCGGCGCCATCCTGACCGAGAGCATCTTCTCCTGGCCGGGTATCGGCAAATGGATGATCGATGCCGTCTTCAAGCGTGATTATCCGGTGGTGCAGGGCGGCCTGTTGCTGATCGCCGGCATCGTCATGCTCGTCAATCTCGCTGTCGACTTGCTCTACGGCTTCGTCAATCCACGCATTCGTCACTAGGAGCGGCCCATGAGCACGGTTAGCGTCAAAACGGTTAACGTCAAATCCGACCGCCCCTCCGCTCTTGCGGAGTTCTGGTACTACTTCTCCCGCAACAAGGGCGCCGTCATCGGCCTTGCGATCTTCCTCTTCGTCCTGCTGCTGGCGATCTTCGCCGGCGTCGTGGCGCCTCATAATCCCGATGCCGCCTATGGCAGCGACATGCAGCGCCTGCCGCCAGCCTGGGCGGAGGGCAGCAACAGCAGCTTCCTGCTCGGCACCGATGCCAATGGTCGTGATCTTCTGTCGCGCCTCATCTATGGCACGCGGTTCTCGCTGTTCATCGGCCTCGTCGTCGCTTCGCTTTCGGCGATCGCCGGCATCCTGATCGGCCTTGTCGCCGGCTATGTCCGCGGCCGCACCGATACGATCATCATGCGCATCATGGACATCATCCTTGCCATCCCGTCATTGCTGCTGGCCCTGGTGCTGGTGGCCATCCTCGGCCCGGGCCTGACCAATGCGATGATCGCCATCTCCATCGTCAACCAGCCGCATTTCGTTCGCCTGACGCGCGCCTCGGTCATGACTGAGCGCGACAAGGAATATGTCATCGCCTCGCGTGTTGCGGGTGCCGGTCCGCTGCGGCTGATGTTCAAGACGATCCTGCCGAACTGTCTCGGTCCGCTGATCGTGCAGGGCACGCTTGCCTTCTCCGCCGCCATTCTCGATGCCGCGGCACTCGGCTTCCTCGGCCAGGGCGCCCAGCCGCCGACGCCGGAATGGGGTACGATGCTCGCGGATTCGCGTGAATTCTTCCAGAGCAACCCTTGGCTCGTCACTTTCCCCGGTCTGTGCATCCTGATTACGGTGCTCGCCATCAATCTGATGGGCGACGGCCTGCGCGATGCCTTCGACCCGAAGCTGAAGAGGTCGTAATGGCACTCCTCGATATTGAAAATCTATCCGTTGAATTCCAAACATCGTCCGGCCTCTTCCGGGCGGTCGATGGCGTCTCGCTCAGCTGCGACAAGGGAGAAATCCTGTCGATCGTCGGCGAATCCGGTTCCGGCAAGTCGGTCTCCATGCTCGCCATGATGGGGCTTCTGCCCTGGACGGCGAAGATCACCGCCGACCGCATGATGTTCGATGGCAAGGACCTGCGCGGCATCTCCTCGCGACAGCGCCGCAAGATCATCGGCAAGGACATGGCGATGATCTTCCAGGAGCCCATGTCGAGCCTCAATCCGTGCTTCACGGTCGGCTTCCAACTCGGCGAGACCCTGCGCATCCACATGGGCCTCGACCGCAAGGCGCGTCGCGAGCGCTCGATCGAGCTTCTGAATCTGGTCGGCATTCCCGCGCCCGAGGATAGGCTGTCGAACTTCCCGCATCAGATGTCGGGCGGCATGAGCCAGCGCGTCATGATCGCCATGGCGCTCGCCTGCAATCCGAAGCTCCTGATCGCCGATGAGCCGACCACCGCGCTCGACGTGACGATCCAGGCACAGATCCTCGATCTGCTCGTGCGCCTGCAAAGGGAGCAGGGCATGGCGCTCGTGCTCATCACCCACGACATGGGCGTCGTCGCCGAAACGGCCGAGCGCGTGCAGGTGCAATATGCCGGCCAGAAGGTGGAGGAGCAGCCGGTCAGGGAGCTGTTCCGCGATCCGCATCACCCCTACACGGCGGCGCTTCTATCGGCTTTGCCTGAACGTGCCGAAGTCGGCGAGCGCCTGCCGTCGATCGCCGGCGTCGTTCCCGGTCAGCACGATCGGCCGACGGGCTGTCTTTTTGCGCCGCGCTGCTCGTTCGCCACGCCGGAATGCGACAGGGGCGTCAAGCGCCAGGGCGTCGAACTCGGCCTGACCCTTTGCAACTATCCGCTGGAACATGGCAAGCCGCTCGGCCACCCCGGTATTGCCGCCACGCAAAAAGCAGGAGGTGCCGCATGACCGGCGCTGTTCTCGAAGGGCGCGATCTCGCCCGCTTCTACACCATCAAGCGCGGCAGCTTCAAACCGGAAGCGACCGTCAAGGCATTGAACGGCGTCAGCTTCAGCCTGCAGTCGGGCCGCACGCTTGCGGTTGTCGGCGAATCCGGCTGCGGCAAGTCGACGCTTGCCCGCCTTGTGACGATGATCGAAAACCCGACGGCTGGCGAATTGCTGATCGACGGCAAGCCCGCCAAGCTTGGCGACCGCAGCTTGCGCAGCGCCGTGCAGATCGTGTTTCAGAACCCCTATGGCTCGCTCAATCCACGCCAGAAGGTCGGCTCGATCCTGGAAGAGCCGCTGAAGATCAACACGGATGACGACGCCGCCACCCGCCGCCGCAAGGCGGAGGAGATGATGGCGCGCGTCGGCCTGCGCCCCGAACATTACGACCGCTATCCGCATATGTTCTCCGGCGGTCAGCGCCAGCGTATCGCCATTGCGCGTGCCCTGATGCTCCGGCCGAAGGTGCTGGTGCTCGACGAACCCGTCTCCGCGCTCGATCTCTCGATCCAGGCGCAGGTGCTGAACCTTTTGATGGACCTGCAGAAGGAGATGGGACTTGCCTATCTCTTCATCTCGCACGGCCTCTCCGTCGTCCGCCATATCGCTGATGATGTGATGGTGATGTATCTCGGCCGCCCGGTCGAAACCGGCACCGCCGACGAGGTCTTCAGCCGTCCGCGCCATCCCTATACGGCAGCCCTTCTGTCGGCAACGCCGATCGCCGATCCGGAGCGCGAGAAGAACCGCATTCGCCTGCAGGGCGAGCTGCCGTCACCGCTCAATCCGCCGAAGGGCTGTCACTTCAATCCGCGCTGCTGGCGCGCCCAGGACAAGTGCCGGCAGGTCGAACCGGAGCTGGCGGGCGACGGAACGCATAAATTTTCCTGTTTCTTTCCACTGGATTGATCCAAGTTGTGAATCGGGCAGATGTCGCTTTGTCGCGCCTTTCTGCCTGGCCCCTCACCCCAACCCTCTCCCCGCATGCGGGGAGAGGGGGCTGATCTAACGAGAGCCGGTTCTGTCCTGGTATTGCCGCCGATTGGCTTGCTCCGTCGTTCCCTCGCCCCGTTTACGGGGAGAGGGCTAGGGTGAGGGGCCAGGCAATCGGATGCTTCAACGGCGGACCCGCCCGACGATCATTGGCCCCCGTCATTCAAGGCAGAAAACGACATGAGTGAAACATCCCAAACGCCCCTTGCCATCATCGTCATGGGCGTGAGCGGCAGCGGCAAATCCTCGATCGGCGAAGGTGTCGCGGCCAAGCTTGGCATCCATTTCATCGAAGGCGACGCCCTGCATCCGGCCGCCAATGTCGAGAAGATGAGCAAGGGCATTCCGCTGACGGACGAAGATCGCTGGCCGTGGCTCGAAAAGATCGGTCAGGAAATTTCGGCAAGCCTAGCCAAGGGCGAGGGGGTCGCAGTTACCTGCTCGGCGCTGAAGCGCGTCTATCGCGAGCGCCTGCGGGCCGCCGCCGGCGGCCATCTCTATTTCATCTATCTCGAGGGCTCGAAGGAACTTCTGACGAAGCGCATGGGCGAGCGCAAGGGGCATTTCATGCCGGCGTCATTGCTCGAAAGCCAGCTGCAGACCTTGGAAGTACCGACCGGCGAACCCGGCGTCGTGACCGTGGATATCGACGATACGATCGAAGGCATTGTCGAAGCCTCCGTCAAAAGCCTGACGGCAATCCTCTAACGCAATTCCTGGAAGGGTGTGCAGCGGTTTTCCGCCCGGAATGCGTAGAATGAGACAGAGCAGCTCAGGGCGCGAACCGGTCCGGAGCATAGGCCGAAATATCGATGAAAGGCTTCTCGCCGGTGATGAGCTCGGCGAGCACGCGGCCGGTCACCGGCCCGAGCGTCAAACCATGATGAGCGTGCCCGAACGCGAACCACAAACCCTTATGACGCGGGGCCTTGCCGATGATCGGCATCATGTCGGGTGTGCAGGGGCGCGCGCCCATCCAGGGTTCGGGGTCGAGCCGTTCGCCGAGCGGGAAGGTGGCGCGGGCGACGGCCTCGGCGCGATCGAGCTGTACCGGTGTCTTCGGCGCGTCGCGCAGGGCGAATTCGGCGCCGGTCGTAAGCCTGATGCCGCGGCTCATCGGAGCCAGCAGATAGCCGCGCTCGGCGTCCAGCGTCCAGTTGTTGAGGACGGCATTGCCTTCCGCCGCATAATGCATGTGATAGCCGCGCTTGACGCCGAGGGGAAAGGCATAGCCGAAGCGCTTCGTCACGATGTCGGCCCACGGGCCGAGCGCGACGACCACATCCTCCGCCTCGATCGACCCGTCCGCCGTCACCATTCTCCAGGCCGACCCGGCCATGCCGAGCGAGACGGCATCCCCGGTCGTCACGCGGCCGCCGATGCTTTCGAAGTAGCGGCGATAGGCTGATGTCAGCCCATGTGGGTCCAGTACCGACCAGGGATCGCGCCAGCGCAGGGCACCGGCAAAGTCGCCCCGGAGATACGGCTCCGCGGCTGCGACCTCCGCACTGCTCAGAGCATCGTAGCCGATCCCGAATTCGCGGTTGAGGCGCTCGGCCTCGGCAAATTCCGCGTCGCGCTTCTCGTTCGAACGGAACAGTTCCACCCAGCCGTTCTTGCGAATGAGCTCCTCGGCATGCGAGGCTTCGATGAGGTCGTTGTGTTCGCTGACGGAATGTTCGATCAGCGGCGCGTAGGCGCGCGAAATCATCTCGTGGCGTTTCGTATTGGAGTTCCACCAATAGCGGGCGAGGAAGGCGATCTGCGCGGGAAGGGCGCGCAGATGGTAATGCGCGTCGATGCGATTGTTGAAGGCATAGCGCAGCAGCAGGCCGAATTGCTGCGGAAAGCCATAGGGCACGACACCCTCGCGCTGGATGAGGCCGGCATTGCCGAAAGACGTTCCCTGGCCCGGCGGCTGCCGGTCGACGAGGACGACTTGTCGTCCCCGCCGCTGCAGATGGATTGCCGTCGAAACCCCGACGATGCCCGCACCGAGAACGATTGCGTCCTTTGTCATCTTATCCTGCTATCCGCATGCTCATTGCATTGTCGCGCGGCCCTTCTTCATTGCCTGGGCCGCGCTGTAAGCATCGAAAATGCCTGCCAAATTTCAGCGGTGCAATTGAAAAATGCGGTTAGAGCGCGATGCCGAAAAGTGTAGGCGGTTTTCGGACGACATCACGCTCTACTTCTTTGTTTCTAGAGCGGATTCAGATTTTAGGTCGAACAGACCTAGAATCATCCGGCTCTAGGCCGCACTCTGTTTCAGGCAGATGTTTTCGGCGCGGATGCGGATTGCGAGAATGATACCGTTCAGCAGCGAAAAGATCGCGGCATAGAGCGGGAAGCCGAAGGCGAGCGGCAACACGGCGATCTCGCCGATGACGATCGCATAGTTCGGATGGCTGAGGAAGCGATAGGGTCCCTTGGCCACGAGAGCCGCGCCGGGCAATATGATGATGCGTGTCGTCCATCGTTCCCTCAGCGTCGCCAGCACCCAGAGACGCAATGCCTGCAGCAGCATGAAGAGCAGGAACCAGCCGGGATCGACCGGCCGGCCGATGGCGAGCAGCCATAATCCGATCAGCCACGCCGCATGCAGCGCCACCATGAAGGGATAGTGTTCCGAGGCATATTCCCGGGCGCCGCGGGCAAGCAGGGCGGCGGTGTTGTGCCGGGCATAAATGAGCTCCGCTAGCCGCTGCAGCGTCACGAAGGCAAGAAGCGCGATCGATGGCCACAGCATCAGGCGACCCTCCTCAAGGTGATGCAGCTTGCCGAGAAGCCCGGACCCATGGCGAGCAAGGCCGAACGAGAGGGCAATCCGCCCGCAATCATGCGCTCCAGCACGAAAAGCACGGTGGGGGAGGACATGTTGCCGTAGTCGCCGATCACTCCGCGCTCGATGTCGAGCGATCCCTCCTGGAGACCGAGCGCCTTTTCAAGTGCTACCAGCACCTTGGCCCCGCCGGGATGGCAGATGAAGCGGTCGACATCCGAGATCAAAAGCCCGGATTGCTCCAGAATGCCGGCAACAGCGCTTCTCAGATGAGTCTCCGCAAAGACCGGCAGCGATTGTTCCAGCACGATGCCGAAGCCCGTATCATCGATCCTCCAGCCCATGATGCCGAGGCTGTCGGGAAAGAGATGTTCGCCTGTCGATTCGATTTCCGCGATGCCGCTCTCGCCCGCCCGCAGCACGCAGGCGGCCGCGCCATCGCCGAACAGCGCCGTGGCAATGATGTTGGGTCGTGTCAGTTCGTCCAGACGGAAGGCGAGCGAGCAGAGTTCGATCGCGACGAAAAGCACGACGGCGCCCGGCCGGCTTCTTGCCATCTTCGTCGCGACGGCAAGACCAGATACGCCGGCTGCACAGCCGAGCCCGAAAATCGGTACGCGTTCGATATCACCGCGGAAGCCCATCTCGCCGGCGAGACGCGCCTCGAGGCTCGGCGTCGCAAGCCCGGTGGATGAGGCCGTGACGACGCAGTCCACTTGGCGCGCTTCGAGGCCGGCGCGTTGCAGAGCCGCAGTCGCTGTCCGGCGGAAAAGTTCGGATGCCACTTCCGCATAGGCGGCCATGCGGTCCTCCCAGCCATGCGGCTGTTCGAACCAGGAAAGCGGCCGCGCCAGATGGCGCTTGCAAATGCCGGTGCTCTCAAACACGCGGGCGAGATATTTGAAGTCCTGAAAACGATCCGAGAACAGGCGGCTCGCCGTCTCGGCGGCGTCCGTTTGGAGGATGATGTTATCGGGTGTTGCTACGGCGAGGCTGAGAAGTTTGATGCTATCGGTCACGGGTTTCTCCTGTGCCCTTGAGGGGCATGTGGAGGAAACACGCGATGGCGACGGTCTATTCGATGCCGGAGCAGTCACGAAAGAGTGACGGGTGTCCGGGTCCGGGATGCTCAGAAAAAAATTCTCGGGCCGTCCGAATAAAATGTCCGGACGGTGTGTTCTCTCCTCGCAACGTTCATTTTGCCAAGGAGACAGTTCATGACGACCAAAGCATTTCGCCTGGCTTCCATCGCTCTCGGTGCAGGCCTGACCCTCGGCGCTTTCGCCGTTCCCGTCTTTGCGGCCGGCGACGATTCGAGCACGACGCCGACCTGCAAGAAGGGCGAGATCTACGATCAGAAGGCGAAGAAATGCGTCAAGCAGCAAAGCGCCAACGTCACCGATGAAAACCGCGCCGACTACGCCTATTCGCTGGCCAAGAAGGATCATCGCTACGAAGAAGCCCTGGCGGTTCTGGACACGATGAAGAACCCGAATACGGCCGAGGCGCTGAACTACCGCGGCTATGCCACCCGCAAGCTCGGCCGCACGGACGAGGGCATTTCCTACTACCAGAAGTCCGTCGCCATGGACCCAAAATACACGCTGGTCCGTGAATATCTCGGCGAAGCCTACGTCATCAAGGGCCAGATGGATCTCGCCAAGGACCAGCTGAGCACGATCAAGACGCTCTGCGGTAATACGAGCTGCGAGGAATATCGCGATCTTCACGCCGCGATCCTGAATCCGACCAGCCTGTAACGGCGCCTGGGTCAACGATGAAGACTGTAAGCAGGGAGCTTTGCGAGAAATATGGGAGTGATGCCGGTCGCTCGTAGCGCAATTTCTGCTTATAGTCTGACAGCAATGAAGCCGCCGAAAAGGTCGGCGGCTTCCGGACATGCGAATGCGGCGGAGGATGTCATAGCGAGCGAAGAGGATATCAGGGCTGGCTTGTCCCAGCATCTGACGCGGTTGTGGCGCTATGGCGTCGTGCTGTCGCGCCAGCGGGACGTGGCCGACGATCTCGTTCAGGCGACTTGTGTCAGGGCTCTGGAGCGGGCGGCTCAATTTACATCGGGCACGCGGCTCGATCGCTGGCTGTTCGCCATCCTCCATTCGATATGGCTGAACGAGGTCCGCTCGCGCCGGGTGCGCATGGGGCAGGGCTTCGTCGATGCCGACGAGACACTGGTTTTCGACGGCGCGCGGGAAACCGAAACGCATATTTTGGCCGGGCAGGTATTGCAGCGCGTGCAGGCATTGCCGGAGGCGCAGCGCACCGCCGTATTTCTCGCCTATGTCGAGGGGCTTTCCTATCGCGAAGTGGCCGAGATTCTCGAGGTGCCGATCGGAACGATCATGAGCCGGCTGGCGGCGGCGCGGGCAAAACTTGCGGATGGCATGGGGATAGTGGCTGACGGAAAATCTTCCGGAGGTGAGCGACTGGGGAATGGAAATGAGTGAATTGGATAAAGGACAGATGCCCTCGGACGAACAGCTCACCGCCTTCATCGATGGCGAGCTGGATGCCGCCGAGCGCGAGCGGATCGAACGATTGATCGCCGACGACGAGCGTGTTGCCGAGCGTTTCGATTTCCTGTCCCGCAGCACGCTGCCCTTCAAGGCAGCGTTCGAGCCAATGCTTGTCGAGGCACCGGCTGCGAAGCTGGAGGCCATGCTTGCGGCCATTCCCGCAATTGAAAAGCCTAGGTCCCGTGCTGCCGACATCGGTCGCCGTGGTTTCCTTGCCGCGGTTGCCGCAAGCTTTGTCGCCGCCATTGCCGTCGACCGCTCCGTGATCGGCATCGGCCATCGGCTTTCGAAGCCGGATGAAGATACCGAATGGCGTGCCGTGGTTGCGGAATATCTTTCGCTCTATACGGCGGATACGCTGAGCGCTCCGGCCGGCGATCATGCGCAGCAGGTCGCGCAATTGAATGAGGTCGGTGCCAAACTGGGCCTGTCTTTGGCGCCGGAGGCCGTGGCAATGCCGGGCGTCGAATTCAAGCGCGCCCAGATTCTGAATTACGACAGCAAGCCGTTGGCCCAGATCGCCTATCTCGATCCGGAAAGCGGCCCTCTGGCGCTTTGCATCGTCCAATCCGCCAGGGGTGCGGCCGCGCCGGATATGGAAAATCGCAAGGGCATGAATGTCGTCTATTGGTCGAGCCCAACCCATGCCTTTATGCTGATCGGCCATGCGCCGATCGATCGCATGCAGCAACTTGCGGCTGATGTCCGGGGACGCCTGGTCGCCTGACGGCTGTTTCGCCGACGGCTAAATTGGCGCGATTCAAAAAGAATTTGGCGAAAACCCATCCTGCTGGTATTCTTTGCCCAACGAAAATCGAACGAGCGCCTGCAGCATGCCTTAGGGCCTTGCGCGGTGCGGTGGAAAAGATACGTGAGTGACCCCGACAGCGGCTCAGCGCCGCAAGCAGACGGGGCGTCGGAAGCAGAGCGCAGGAAGGGTAAATCCTCCCGGCGCGCGAAGCGTAAGCGCGGTCACGGCCGCCCGAATGCTCATTCTGCGGAGGCCAGCCAGGCAGGCAACAAGCCCAGCCAGGCGGCGCAACGCCCAGCAGAGGATGAGGCCGGCTCACCGGCCAGAAAGCGCAAGCGTCGACGCCGTGCACGCGGCGCAGCGCATGGTGGTGCGCAATCCGCTTCCCAAACGCAGCAGCAGCTTTCGCCTGCGCCGGAACACCGTGCGGCGGCGGATCACGGCCATGCCTCATCCCATAAGAGCGGCAAGAACCGGCGCAAGCATCGCAGCAAGCGCGGCCTGCAGGGCCGGCCCTTGGCGCATGAGAAGACGGCGCAGATCGTCGCTCCCGCGAGCATACCTGCGAAAGCGCACGCCCCGGCCCATGACGATCATCGCCCGAACCGGCAATCGCAGCCGCGACGCGAAGGCCAGGGGCAGCATCACTATGCCGAGGCTGATTCCCGCCCGCTCGACCTCTATGCCGCCCTCGATCTCGGCACCAACAATTGCCGCCTGCTGATCGCGCAGCCGACACGCCCCGGCCAGTTCCGGGTGGTCGATGCGTTTTCCCGCATCGTACGCCTGGGCGAAGGGCTCGGCGCCAGCGGACGCCTTTCGAGCGATGCCATGGATCGGGCCGTGGAGGCGCTGCGCATCTGCGCGGCCAAGCTGAAGACGCGCGAAATCCGCCGCATGCGGCTGATCGCGACCGAGGCCTGCCGCGCGGCTGACAATGGCGAGACGTTTCTTTCGCGCGTGACCGAAGAGACGGGATTGCAGCTCGAGATCATCGATCGCGAGACCGAGGCGCGGCTTGCCGTTTCCGGTTGCTCGTCGCTTGTGGGGCCGGAGGCGCGCTCGGTCGTGCTGTTCGATATCGGCGGCGGCTCTTCCGAGATTGCCGTCATCCGTATCGGCGAGAACCGCTCCAGCCGGCTTGCCAATCACATCACCCATTGGACCTCGCTGCCAGTCGGCGTCGTGACGCTCTCGGAGCGGCATGGCGGACGCGACGTGACGCCGGAGCTGTTTGAGACGATGGTGTGCGAAGTCCAGCGCATGCTCGAGCGTTTCGATTGCCCGCCGGTGCAGGGAGCCGCGCGAGACAGCGACGATTTCCATCTGATCGGGACTTCGGGCACGGTGACGACGCTCGCCGGCGTCCATCTTGATCTGCCGCGCTACGATCGGCGTCGGGTCGACGGTGTTTGGTTGTCGGACGACGAAGTGAGCGCGATGCAGGCCAAGCTCTTGTCCTGGGATTTTGCCGGCCGCGCCGCCAATCCCTGCATCGGGCCGGATCGCGCCGATCTGGTGCTGGCGGGCTGCGCCATTCTGGAGGCGATCCGCCGGCGCTGGCCAAGCCCGCGCATGCGGGTTGCCGATCGAGGCCTGCGCGAGGGGCTGCTGACTGACATGATGGCGGATGACGGTGTTTGGCGGCGTGGCCGCTCGCGCCGGGGTCATCGACCGAGGGATATGAAGGGGCCGCAGACGTGACCAAGCCAACCATCGCCGGCAACCGCACAGGCCGCAAGCTCGGCCAGCGCGTCAAAAAAAAGAAGCTGAAGGCCTCGTCGCGGCAGTGGCTGCATCGGCATATCAACGATCCCTATGTTCAGCGTGCCCAGCTCGAAGGCTATCGCGCCCGCGCCGCTTTCAAGCTGCTGGAGATCGACGAGAAGCATGAGATCCTGAAGGGTGCGCGCCGCATCATCGACCTGGGCGCTGCGCCCGGCAGCTGGTCGCAGATCGCCGCCAAGGTGACCGACTCGACCGAAGATGACATTCGCGTCGCCGCCATCGATTTTCTGGAAATGGCGCCTCTGCCGGGCGTTACCGTGCTCCAACTCGACTTCCTGGAGCCGGATGCGCCGCAACGGCTGCTCGATGCCGTCGGCGGCGCGCCCGATGTCGTGCTTTCGGATATGGCCGCGCCGACGACGGGCCATCACCGCACCGATCATCTGCGGACGATGCACCTCTGCGAAGTTGCAGCGCATTTCGCCGTCGAAGTGCTGGCCGAAGGAGGGCACTTCCTTGCCAAGACCTTCCAGGGCGGCACCGAGCGCGACCTTCTGGCATTCCTGAAGCAGAACTTCCGCCAGGTCGTCCATATGAAGCCGGGCGCATCCCGAGCCGAGTCGGTGGAAATGTTCCTGCTGGCGAAAGGCTTCAAGGGCCGGAAGCCGGACGGCGAGACGGAAGAAAAGCAATCCGCCGCCGGTCGTTAAATCCGGCGATCTCCAATCGATAAATCGACGAAACCCTCGTTACGCTGCGGCTTTGCCGAAGCGTAACGAGGATTGCATCATCATTTTGCAACCGGCTGCTGTATCTGCGGCTGCAGGGCGTCGACGCGCTTGAGACCGGCCTTGTGGCCGGAAACCATGGCGCCGGCGCTGCGATCCATCCGGATGAAGGGGATCGTCGCAAGCACGGTCAGCACCGAGATGCAGAAGAAGGCGATGTGGAAATCGCGGACCTGCAGTTGCGTGCCGCTGAAGAAGGTCGAGGCTTCCAGGATCATGGCGGCGACGGCGACGCCGAGCGCGAGGCTGATCTGCTGCATGACGGAGCTCATCGACGTTGCCTGGCTCGCCTGCTTGTCACTGATATCGGCGAAGGCGAGCGCATTGATGCCGGTGAAGAAGAACGAGCGTGAGAAGCCGCCGATCAGCAATATGCCGATGATGATGAGATGCGACGTCCAGGGCTGGAAAAAGCCGGTGCAGATGGTGGTGATGGTCGTGATGGCCGCGGCTGAAAGTAGCGCCGTCTTGAAGCCGACGGCGGTAAAGACCCGGCGGGCAATGAACTTGGTGGAGATGGCACCGATCGCCCCGGCAAAGGTGATGAGGCCTGACTGGAACGGGTTGAGGCCGAAGCCGAGCTGCAGCATCAACGGCGTCAGGAAGGGCATGGCGCCGATGCAGATGCGGAACAGCGTGCCGCCGGTCACCGAGGCGCGGAAGGTGGCATTCTTCAGCAGCGACAGGTCGAGGATCGGAGCCGGGTGACGGCGCGCGTGTCCGATATAGAGGAAACCGCAGACGAAACCGATAACGACGGCGGAGATGCCGATGTAGGGCGGCAATGCCGGCAGGCTGATGACGGACATGCCGAAGACCACGCCGGATGCCGCAAAGGATGTCAGCAGGAAGCCGATGAAATCGAGCTTCGGCGGCATGGTCGCTTCCACGTCGGGCAGGAAGATCGACGACAGGATGACGCCGAGAATGCCGACGGGAACATTGATCAGGAAGATCCAGTGCCAGGAGGCGTAGGTGGTGATGAAGCCGCCGAGCGGCGGGCCGGCGAGCGGGCCGACAAGCGCTGGAATGGACAGCAGCGCCATGGCGGAAACCAGATCGCTTTTCTGGGTGGTGCGCACCAGCACGAGGCGCCCGACCGGCGTCATCATCGAGCCGCCGACGCCCTGCAGGAAGCGGGCGAAGACGAACTCCAGCAGGCCGCCGGAAAAGGCGCACATGATGGAACCGATAACGAAAACGCAGATGGCGACGCGGAAGATGTTCTTCGCGCCGAAGCGATCCGCCATCCAGCCGCTGATCGGGATGAAAACCGCCAGCGACACCATGTAGGAGGTCAGCGCCAGCTTGAGCGTGATCGGCCCGACATGGAGATCGTTGGCGATGGCTGGCAGCGCCGTCGCGATGACGGTGGAATCCATCTGTTCCATGAAGAGAGCGACGGCGAGGATCAACGGAACGATGCGATTCATAGGCATCCGCCTTGATAGGTCTGTCTTCGGGAAGGCTGTCGCTGGGCGCGCGATAGCCGCTCTGTAGTCTTGTGCGAGGCTGCTGCCAATCCCGGATCTTGCACCATGAACGCTTGGGGATCACGTCTTCGTGATATCCGCCACCGCACGATGTGGACCGCAGGATTTGACATATGCTAAGAGCATGGAAATGCTAAACGCATAAAACGTCGCCCGGTGTATTAGCGGATTTGGATTGTCTTGTCATGACCAATTTTTCGGTCAAGCAGCACGTCTTTCCTGGCCGCTGCTGCCGGCGATGTCGATAGGCGCAGCTTACGTTGCGCATCAGCACAAGGAGTGAGATCATGACCGCTGTCCCGCCCCCAGACACGCACCAGTTCAAATTGGGATCCTGCACCATCACCGTCGTCAAGGACGGCGCCAACATCATGGACAATCCCTGGGAGACCTTCGGCTCCAACCAGGCGCCCGATACCGTGCGCAAGCTGCTGGAGCAGAATTTCCTGCCGACGGAAAAGCTTGTTAACAGCTATGCGCCTGCCATCATCGATACCGGCTTCGATGTGATCGTCGTCGACACCGGCTTTGGCGCTGCCGGCCGCGCGCGGGGCCTCGGCCGGTTTCGCGAGGGGCTGAAGGCAGTCGGCTACACGCCGGAGCAGGTCACCGTCGTCGCCCTGACGCATCTGCATGGCGATCATATCAGCGGACTGATGGAGGAGGGCGGCCCGGCCTTTCCGAATGCTCGCTACGTCAGCGGCGAGATCGAATATGGGTTCTGGACCGATAAGGCGCGCGAGGGAACGTCGGCGGAAGGCGGCCACAAGGCCGTGCTTGCCAATGTCGTGCCCTTTGCCGAGAAGATGACCTTTCTGAAGGACGGCGACCGGATCGTCAGCGGCATGACCGCCATGCTGGCTCCGGGCCATACGCCCGGCCATCTCGTTTTTCATCTGGAATCCGACGGCAGGCAGCTTGTTATGACCGGCGACACCGCTAACCATTATATCCTGTCGCTCGGCCGGCCGGATTGGGAAGTCCGTTTCGATGCCGACAAAGCACAGGCCGCCAAGACCCGCCGGCGCATCTTCGACATGATCGCCGCCGACCGCATTCCCTTCCTCGGCTTCCACATGCCTTTCCCCGCCGTCGGCTTCGTCGAAAAGCAGCCGGAAGGCTTCCGCTACATTCCGAAAACCTATCAGCTGGACGTTTGAGATAAGCAAACCAAAGTAAACGGGATCGCACCTGCCGGACGTGCGATCCCGTTTCAGTTCTGGACGATGGCACTTTGCCCGAGGCGAGGCTCAGTGCCTGCCATCAGCCGTCGTATGTTGGCCCGATGGCGTATGATCACGTAAAGGCCGCCCGCGATCACCAGCAGCCGATAGGATAACGGTTGTTCCAGGCCGCAGATGAGGGCAATCGCGGTCAGGGCCGCCAGGATCGAACCAAGCGAGACAATCCGAAAAACAGCCAACACCAGACCAAAAATCGCCAGAGCCCCTAGACCCGTTGGCGAGGATATCGCCAGCAGCAGGCCAAGTCCGGTCGCGACGGATTTGCCGCCCTTAAAATTCAACCAAACCGGACGGCTATGCCCCAGCAGCACGGCAAATCCTGCCAGGCAAACAGCCCAGGGCACCCAGATTTGCGGATTAAGCGCGGTCGGCGGTGTCACAGACGCCAATGTAGAGAGCCAAGGATAAAACCAACGGGCGAAGACGATCGCCGCGGCACCTTTCAACACATCGACCAGGAGCACTGCCAAGGTGGGCCATTTCCCAAGCGTCCGCAATACGTTCGTTGCGCCGGTGGATTGGGAACCAAGCTCCCGAATATCAACGCCCTTGAGCAGTCTCCCCGCCAGATAGCCCGTGGGCGCGGAGCCGAAGAGGTAAGCGATCGCCAATCCAATTGCGCTCGCTATCCAGAAAGTCATAAATGCCACCTCGTCTATGTCTTTGCCGTCGTGGATCCCGGCCGGAATTGCGATGTCGCAAAGCTCATGACTGAACGACAGTTTTGCATTCAGTATCATTGCGAACGAAGGGTAGTCCCAGCAATCGCGTTTCGCTGCACCTCGCACGAAAATATTCTCAACGTTCCAATACTGACAACGAGATGCACCAAACGGCCTCAATCGTGCGGCCGCGGTCGAATTCGGTGTTGAAGCCGGGATTGGCATATCTGCCCCGCGCTTTTTGCTATTCACTTCCTGTCATAGACGTGTTACCAGCCCTCGCCAACTTCCAAGCAACACTTGCAAGATCGCCCGGTAGACGATTCGTTCCGGGCTTTCCTGTTTTTCACAGACGAAGGAATTGGCCATGGCACGCATTATTGAAACGTCTACCGGGTTGGATGCCCTCACATTCGATGACGTGCTCCTGCAGCCGGGACACTCCGAGGTCATGCCGGGCCAGACGAATATCGCCACCCGCATCGCCCAGGATATCGAGCTCAACCTGCCGATTCTCTCCGCTGCCATGGACACGGTGACGGAAAGCCGCCTCGCGATCGCCATGGCTCAGGCCGGTGGCATGGGCGTTATCCACCGCAACCTGACGCCGGTGCAGCAGGCCGAAGAGGTTCGCCAGGTCAAGAAGTTCGAAAGCGGCATGGTGGTCAACCCGGTCACCATCGGTCCGGATGCGACGCTTGCCGAGGCGCTCGGCCTGATGAAGGCGCACGGCATTTCCGGCATCCCGGTCGTCGAAAAGTCGCATCGCCTCGTCGGCATCCTCACCAACCGCGATGTCCGTTTCGCCTCGGATCCCCAGCAGAAGATCTACGAGCTGATGACCCGCGAAAATCTGATCACGGTCACGGAAAGTGTCCAACAGCAGGAAGCCAAGCGCCTGCTGCACAAGCATCGCATCGAAAAGCTGCTCGTCATCGATGGCGATAGCCGTCTGGTCGGCCTGATCACGGTCAAGGATATCGAGAAGTCGCAGCTGAACCCGAATGCTTCGAAGGATGCGCAGGGCCGCCTGCGCGCCGCTGCCGCCATCAGCGTCGGCGATGACGGCTTCGAACGCGCCGAGCGCCTGATCGACGCCGGCGTCGACCTCCTGGTCGTCGATACCGCTCACGGTCATTCGCAGCGCGTTCTGGACGCCGTCACCCGCGTCAAGAAGCTCTCCAACTCGGTCCGCATCATGGCCGGCAACGTCGCTACCTATGACGGCACGCGGGCGCTGATCGATGCCGGCGCCGACGCCGTCAAGGTCGGTATCGGTCCCGGCTCCATCTGCACGACCCGTATCGTTGCCGGTGTCGGCGTGCCGCAGCTGGCCGCCATCATGTCGGCGGTGCAGGCGGCGCAGGATCAGAACATCCCTGTTATCGCCGACGGCGGCATCAAGTTCTCCGGCGACCTGGCAAAGGCGATCGCCGCCGGCGCATCCGCCGCCATGATCGGCTCGCTGCTCGCCGGCACGGATGAAAGCCCGGGCGAGGTCTATCTCTACCAGGGTCGCTCCTTCAAGGCCTATCGCGGCATGGGCTCCGTCGGGGCCATGGCGCGCGGTTCGGCGGACCGTTACTTCCAAGCCGAGGTCCGCGACACGCTGAAGCTTGTGCCGGAAGGTATCGAAGGCCAGGTTCCCTACAAGGGGCCTGTCTCCGGCGTGCTGCATCAGCTCGCAGGCGGCCTCAAGGCTGCTATGGGCTATGTCGGCGGCGCCGATCTCAAGGACTTCCAGGAGCGCGCGACCTTCGTTCGCATCTCCGGTGCGGGTCTGCGCGAAAGCCACGCCCATGACGTTACGATCACCCGTGAAAGCCCGAACTATCCGGGTGCAGGCGGCTGATTGATGGCGGATCGCGCTCAGGACAGCGCCAGGTCCTTGCAGGGCCTGGCGGCGATCCTCGCGGCTCTCTCGCTGGCGCTCTTCGCCTGGATCTACGCCGGCTTCGTCAGAGCGTTCAGCGAAGCCGCAACCGGCCAGCAGATGCTCGATGCGCGCATCGGCGGCTATGAGCGCGACGACGTCATCGCCATGCTGGGCTACCTCAAGGATCATCCCGATCCTGCCGAGATCCTGCATTCCATGTATCTCGGGCCGGAGCTGATCTTTCCGCTGGTGCTGGGTGGGTTGCTGTTCTGCCTGATGCGGCTGATCGGGCCGGGCGGCTTTTTCTTCGGCCGACCGATCCCTCCCGGCGCGACCGCAGTCATTTTCTGCTTGCCGATCTTCTATACGGTTGTCGATTATGCCGAGAATATCGCCGGTCTCATGCTTTATCCGCCGGCGACGCCATCGGACTCGACCGTGGCGCTTCTTGCAAGCGTACTGCCTGTTATCGTCAGGCTGAAATTCCTGACGCTGGTGGTGACGGTTATTCTACTGGCCCGGTTCGCGATTTTTCGCTACCTGTCGCGCGACGGCGCGCGGCCGTCCTGATTGATCCTATCGACTTTCGGAGATTCCAAAGGAGTTGGCGGCGTGACCGGCTATGAAATGTTTTGGCCCATGGTGGCGCATGCGGTGCTTGTCTTCATTCTCTATGCGCTCCTGGGATGGCGCCGCCGCGTACTGGTGAAGGCCGGCCGCATCCAGCCCGAGCAATTTCGCGAGAACCATCCCGCCAACGAGCCGGCCGAAAGCCTGGTGGTGCGAAACAGCCTTGCCAATCAGTTCGAGCTTCCCTTGCTCTTTTACGCCTGCTGCATCGTGCTTTATACCAGTCAGGCGGATAATCTGCCGGCCGTGATCCTCGCCTGGGTCTTTGTCGCCACGCGCTACGCTCATGCTTTCGTGCATGTGACCAGCAACAACCTACGCTATCGCAGCCCACTCTTTACGCTCGGCTTTATGGCACTCGTCGGCATGTGGGTCTGGCTCGGCATCTGGCTTGCCTTCTCCTGACACCACGTATGTTATCGCGATGACAACCTGCGGTAACGTATTTGTGTTTTACCTTTACCGTTACCCCGCCGCCCACTGATCTATCTTGTCAGCGGGTGGCGGTCGCTTTGCGTCTGCTGCCGGGGAAAATGGGAGAACAGGACCATGAGCACGGAAAAGCCCGTTGTGACGCAGGCGATGATCAACGCCTATGACGAATACACGCATCTGACGCTCGATCGTCGGGGTTTCATGGAAAAGCTGACCAAGCTTGCGGGCTCCGCCGGCGCTGCTGCCGCGATCGCGCCGCTGCTCGCCGCCAACAAGGCAAGCGCCGAGGTCATCGCCGCCGATGACAGCAGGCTGGAAGCAAAGGATGTGACCTATGCCGGCGGCAAGGGCGAGATGAAAGGCTATCTCGTTCGCCCGAAAGACGCGGCCGGCACGCTCGGCGGCGTCATCGTCATCCACGAGAACCGTGGTCTCAATCCGCATATCCGCGATGTCGCCCGCCGCATGGCGCTGGAAGGTTTCGTGGTACTGGCGCCGGATTTTCTCTCTCCGTCCGGCGGCACGCCTGACGATGAGGACAAGGCACGCGATATGTTCACCGGTCTCGATCCAGCATTGACGGCCGCCAATGCCGAAGCGAGCCTGACCTATCTTGCCAAGGCCGATGGCGCCAACGGCAAGGTCGGCGCGGTCGGCTTCTGCTGGGGCGGCGGTCTCGTCAATCGTTTCGCGACGATCTCGCCTGAGCTGAAGGCAGGCGTTGCCTATTACGGCGCACAGCCGCAGGCAAGCGATGTGCCCAATATCAAGGCGGCTCTGCTCTTGCATTATGCCGGCCTCGACGATCGCATCAACGCCGGTATCGATGCCTATCGCAAGGAGCTGCAGGCGGGTGGCAAGACATTCGAGATCTTCGTCTATGACGGGGTCAACCACGCTTTCAACAATGACACTTCGGCTGCCCGCTACGATAAGCGGGCGGCCGATCTCGCCTGGGGCAGGACGGTCGATTTTCTGAAGAAATATGTATCGTAACGACACAAGCCGTTAATAGCGGCGTGTCAGCCATCCGTTGATTACCGAGGTCGAAACCATGTTCCGGCCTCGATTTTCATAACGGCAACGGCACCTAAGTAATGATTAAAATTGGACTTTTCCCGTTTACGCGCATTGAACGCGTCTGGTGTCATAGCGTCTGCCGTGTCCAGCGTCGTTCAGTATGAAAATGAAACGGAGAAAGAATGAATCCGGATAGGCCCGACCGCGTCACGTTCCGCAAAAGGCCGCAGCAGGAGCGAAGCATTCAGCGCGTCGACGTCATCCTATCGGTCGCTGCCAGGCTGATCGCCGAAAAGGGCGTCAGCGCGATGAAGATGACGGAGCTCGCCGCTGTCGCGGGGATTCCGATCGGTTCCGTCTATCAATATTTCCCGGACAAGGCCGCAATCGTCGGAGCCCTGCTTGACCGGCACTCCCGTCTCATTCAGCAAAAGGTCGGGGAAGCTTTTTCGACCGTAACATCGCTCGATCACGCCATCGACTTGGTCTGCGGCATGATCGATTGGTACTACCACGAGTTTCGCAGCGATCCCGCCTATCTTGGCGTCTGGCTCGGTACGGATATCGACAGGGATATCCTGCAGCTCAACATACAGCACAGCAATCGCGTCGCCGACATATTCCTGACAAGCATTCGGCCATTCCTGCCGGCTGAAAGCCGCATCGACCTGACGGCGCGCACCCAGCTTTTCAGCCATCTGATCGGCGCATCCGTTCGCTTTGCCATCATGAGCGACAATGAGATGGCCGTGCGCATGCTGCATGAATGGAAGCAGGTGATCCGCACAACTTTGCTGGCGGAACCGGCCCCGTAACTTTGACGAAAGGTAATTGGTTGGTGAGCCCCGAGGTCACCAACCCGGCAGAATATGCCCGGCGCGCAGCCGCGGATAGAAGCGCGTTAAGGTCTTCACCTCGCCATCGAGGTCATCGTCGACCGCAGCCGGCGTGATGTTGTCCAGGCAGGCCGAGATATGCGCCGTGATCGCGTTCATCAATGAAACGGAAAGCCCAGGCCGCTTCATGATGCCGATCTGCACCGGCGGTAGCGGCGGGAAGCCGTCCGCCTGGGTCAGCACCTTCATGCCGGTCCTGAGCGCGGATTCCGGCATGACCGATACCGCCATGCCGGCAAGCACGGCCGCGGCAACGACGGTGCAGGACCAGCTGGTGAACAGGATCTGATAGTCGCGGCCACCGGCATCGAGCGCCGAGCAGGCGAGCTGGCGCCACTGGCAGTCGCGCCGCCCGACCGCGAGCGGAATGGGCGCATCGTCGCGCAGCGGATGGTTGGCCGAGCCGACCCAGCAGAGCGGTTCCGTCCTGACCACATCCGACATCCGCTCGCGCGGATTATGGGTGACCAGCGCGATGTCGAGTTCGCCGCGATGCATGCGCTCGGCAAGATCCACCGAGGGCTCACAGACGATATAGAGCTCGACATTCGGATGCGTCTTGGCGAAGCGGCCGATGATCTCGGGCATATAGCGGTCGGCATAATCGTCCGGCGTGCCGATGCGCAGCGTGCCTTCGAGCCTGTTGTCGTCGAAAGCCGCCATCGCCTCGTTGTTCAGGCGAATGATGCGACGGGCGTAGTTCAGCAGTTTTTCGCCTTCGGCCGTCAGGCGGTTGCCGCGCCCGTCCTTGATGAAAAGCTGCTTGCCGACGCGCTCTTCCAGCCGGCGCATCTGCATGGATACGGCCGATTGCGTCTTGAACACCCGGTCGGCCGCCTTGGTGAAGCTGCCGGAATCCACGATGGCGATGAAGGTCTGCAACTGATCGATATCAAGCGGCGCGGACATGAGTTCACCTATAAAGGAGTTTGATAGTTATCATTAGAAACATTCGTTGGACTGATCAATAGGGCTTTGGCATCTTCCTAATGCAATTCAGCATACCAATCGAACAGACACTCTTGTCGAACTCCTCCCGGCCTCCGCCCTTTTTCCGGATCATCGGAAAGGGGCTTGGCTGGCGTGTGCCGCAAAGGAAGGACTACGGAAATGCGCACGACAGATCGGACCCTTGACCTCGGCCTTGCAACGCCATCGCTGTCGCTGACGGCACGCATGATGCTTGCTTTGGGCAATGTCGCATCGACCTGGCGCGCAATCCGAAATCGTAAGGAAATCGAATATCTGAATGAGCTGAACGATAATCAGTTGCGCGATATCGGCCTCACCCGGCAGGATTTGAACGCTGCGCTGACCACCTCGACCTTTTTCGGGGATCCGTCCGGCCATCTCACCAATTCCGCGCGTCGCTGCTCGCGCATCTCCGGCTTCAGCAGCGTTAGAGGCTGATGGCGGACAATAGTTTCCCCGCAGGGTGATAGCCAATAAGCCCTGCCTCTTTCCCGGTGTTCGGCCTAAGGGCCAACACCGGGTTTTTTCTTTCTGGAGACCGTGTTTTCGCAATGGATCATACGCGGACAAGTTGCCTCCGGCAGCAATTGTCTTATCTTCATGTGATCAGATAGCAGGGATTCGACGATGGCAACGGTGATCTTCTTCCACTCCGTCTACGGCTTGCGCTCGCTCGAGCATGAGGCGGTCGAGCGCGTTCAGGCCGCGGGGCACAAGGCTTTCGCGCCGGATCTCTATGATGGGCTGATTGCCCGATCGATCGAAGAGGGCTTCGAATTCAAGGATGAGATTGGCTGGCCGACGATTTGCGAGCGGGCGGAATGGGCATTGGCCGGCCTGCCGGCATCGACCGTGCTTGCCGGGTTTTCGATGGGTGCCGGCGTCGCATCCAGCCTCTGGCCCAAACGGGAAAAGACGGCCGGTGTCCTCTTGCTGCATGGCCTTGCCACCATTGCCGACAATGCCCGCAAGAACCTGCCGCTGCAGCTTCATCTGGCCGACCCCGATCCGTTCGAACCGGCGGAGGAGGTTGCTGCCTGGCGGCAGGCGGCGGACCGATCCGGCATATCGGCGGAAGTCTTCACCTATCCGGGCGGCGGCCACCTCTATACCGATACCAGCCTGCCCGATTACGACGCCAAGGCGGCCGATCTTACCTGGAAGCGCGTCATCGACTTCCTGGATGCCATCGACGCCAAGGGTTGAACTTGCCTCTGACTTTGCGCGCCGGACTTGAACTGAAGCCGCTCGCCGCTTAGTTTATGGGCATCAGCAATACCAACAGGATGTGTGCAGCAATGGATTCCACCTCGACCGCAATGCCGTTCAGCCTTGCCATCAGGGAAATTCTTGCTCATGCCCATATCCATCGTTCTATCCAATCTTTCGTGGTCCACGCCTGACGGCCGGCCGCTCTTTTCCCATCTCGATCTGAGCTTCGGCGCCGAGCGCACCGGCCTTGTCGGCCGCAATGGCGTCGGCAAGACGACGCTGGTAAAGCTCATCGCCGGAGACTTGCTGCCGCAATCCGGCAGCATCTCCTTCAACGGCAGATTGGGCATCCTGCGTCAGAGCGTGCAGGTGAGGGCGGACGAAACCGTTGCCGATCTCTTCGATGCGAGCGAAGCCCTTGCCGTCCTGAAGCGCGCGGAAGCTGGCGAAGCGACGAATGAAGAGCTCGCCTCGGCGGACTGGACGCTCGAGGCGCGCATCGCCGCGGCACTTGACCGCGTCGGGCTTGACGTCACGCCGGAAACGCCCCTCGTGACGCTATCCGGCGGACAGCGCACGCGCTGCGGCCTTGCAGCCCTTATCGTCGACGATCCCGATTTCCTGATTCTCGATGAACCCACCAACAATCTGGACCGCGATGGTCGCGCCGCGGTGATCGATCTGCTCTCCGGCTGGAGGGCGGGCGCCATCGTCATCAGCCACGACAGGGAGCTGCTCGATACCATGGATGCGATCGTCGAGCTGACATCGCTCGGTGCCTCGCGCTATGGCGGCAATTGGAGCCAGTATCGTGAACGCAAGGCGCTGGAGCTTTCCGCCGCCGAGCATGATTTCGCCGAGGCGGAGAAGCGAGTCGCTGAAGTGGAGAGGAGCGCGCAGGCGGCCGTCGAGCGACAGGCCCGGCGGGACAAGGCGGGCCGGAAGATGGCGGCCAAGGGCGGCATTCCGCGCATCCTGCTCGGCGGGATGAAGGAGCGAAGCGAGATGACGAGCGGCGAAAATACGCGGCTCGCCGAACGACGCCGCGCTCAGGTCCTGCAGGATGCCGCCGCCGCCCGCGAAAAGATCGAGATTCTGCAGCCGCTGACCGTCAAGCTGCCGACATCGGGATTGCCGGCAAACAGGATCGTCTTGCGGATGGAGGGCGTCACAGCCGGTTACGAACCTGAACGGCCGATCCTGCGCGATTTTGATTTTGTCATCACCGGACCGGAGCGCGTCGCCATCACCGGGCCGAATGGCTCGGGCAAGACGACGCTGCTGGCGCTGATATCAGGTGCGCTGGAACCCTGGAGCGGAACGGTGCGGGTCGTCCGTTCCGCTCTACTGGACCAGAGGGTCAGTCTCCTCGGCCCATCGCTGTCGATCCGCGACAATTTCCGCAAGCTCAATCCGAATGCCGATGAGAATGCCTGCCGTGCCGCCCTGGCGCGCTTCATGTTCAGGGCCGATGCCGCGCTGCAGGTCGTTTCCAGCCTCAGTG
This sequence comes from Rhizobium sp. P40RR-XXII, assembly GCF_012641405.1. GTDB lineage: Bacteria > Pseudomonadota > Alphaproteobacteria > Rhizobiales > Rhizobiaceae > Rhizobium. Next base: position 181,150 of record NZ_JABAII010000007.1, on the reverse strand, counting down.
GCGGCCAGCTTCTGCGTGCCGGGCTCGCCTGCGTGCTTGGCGGCTCAGTGCCGCCCTCGCTATTGATTCTCGACGAACCCACCAACCATCTGGATATCGATTCCATTGCGGCGGTCGAAGCCGGGCTGCGCGCCTATGACGGCGCGCTTCTCGTCGTCAGCCATGATGAGGTGTTTCTCGATAACATCGGAATCGAGAGACGGCTCGAGCTGCCTGCCCGAACTGTCTCCAATAGCTGAAGATCGCGTCAGGCGTGGCCAGCGCCGGCGATGCGATCGAGTTCCGCGACCGCATCCTCCGGCAGCTTCAGCTCGGCGGCTGCGATATTCTGCTTGAGGTGGGCAAGCGACGATGTGCCCGGAATGAGCAGGATGTTCGGTGCGCGCTGCAAGAGCCAGGCGAGCGCCACCTGCATCGACGTCGCGTTCAGCCGGGTAGCCACATCGGACAGGGCCGAGGACTGAAGCGGCGAAAATCCGCCGAGCGGGAAGAAGGGCACATAAGCGGTGCCGTCGCGGGCAAGCGTGTCGATCAGGGCGTCGTCTGCGCGATGGGCAAGATTATATTGGTTCTGTACGCAGACGATCTCCGTAATCCGGCGGCCCTCGGCGATCTGGCTGGCTGTGACGTTGCTGAGCCCGATGTGACGTACCAAACCTTGCCGCTGGAGATCGGCCAGGATTGTCAGGGGTGCTTCGATCGACCCTTCGGCCGGACCATGCACGTCGAACATGATGCGGATATTGACGACATCGAGCACATCCAGTCCCAGGTTGCGCAGATTGTCATGCACCGCCTGTGTCAGCTCTTCCCGGGAAAAGGCCGGCAGCCAGGATGCATCCGCGCCGCGTCGCGCGCCGATCTTGGTGACGATGACGAGATCGTCGCGATAGGGGTGGAGCGCTTCCCGGATCAGCCGGTTGGTCACATGCGGACCGTAGAAATCGCTTGTATCGATATGGTTGACGCCGGAGGCGATCGCTTCGCGCAGAACCGCCAGTGCAGTGTCATGGTCCTTCGGCGGGCCGAACACGCCGGGGCCCGCGAGCTGCATGGCGCCGTAGCCAAGCCGTTTGACCTTACGGTCCCCAAGTGTAAAGCCGCCGGATTGATCGATGCTGGACATGGCTATCTCCTTTCAAGATGAAAGCAGAAATAGGCTCAGTCTCAGTGTATGATAAGCGGGCGCAATGCGCACGGGCTGTGCGGAATTGCGAACAATCGACAGGCGTCGAAAGTGACGATCCCCGCCGTCACTCTTGTTTGGGTGCCGGCTTGTCCTGCGTCTTCAAATAGCTGTCGAAGATCGCCTCCATGTTCTTCTGATAGCTCTTCTGCACTTCCAGGCCGCTATCGAACATGGCGTTGAACATCTCGGTGTAGGCGGCCATGTCGACGCCGGCGGCGGGCTTGGCCTTCGGTTCTTCCTTCGGCGGCTCTGATGGCATCGGGAAGTTCTTCATCATGTCCTGAAAAGCTCTGGCAAAGGGATTGTCGAGGAACGGATTGGTCTGCGCCGGCTTTTCGCGCTTGGCCGAATCGGCGCCGAACATCAGCTCCATCGCCTGGGTGAAGGGATTGTCGAAGATGCTCGCCTGCGGCGTCGGCTGCTGCTTCGGCGCGAAGCCGATGCTCCGCAGCCAGCTTTGCATCATCTCGCCCATATCGGTATTGAGGAAGGGATTGGCCATCTGTGAGATCTGGCCGCTGGTTTCCTTGAAGAGACCGCCCATCAGCGTATCGGCCATGGCGGGCAGCATGCGCTTGTAGATCTCCTGGCCGATGCCGGTAATCTGCGCAGCCTGCGCCGCAATCGCGCGGGAAACCTCCTTGGAGCCGAACAGCCTTCCGAGCACGGCATTACCGTCGGCAATGCCTTCGGGCGTGAAGGCCTTCGTCATATCCTCGAAGTATTTGGCGTAGTTGCCTGACGTTATGTCCTGCATGACGCCGACGAAGTTGTAAGGATCGGTCGCGCTGCGCTTGAAGCCGGAAGAAAATGCCGGCATCAGCGCGGCCATCGCCTTCGTCGCCTGCTCCTGCGCAAGATTGAACTGCTTGGCCATGGCCTCCGTGGCGGCGCCGTTCTGAGCCTGCATCATCATGTCGAAGAGTGGCAGCATCGAAGTCCCTTTCCCCGCTATGAGGCCGCTTCGGAATCAGGCGGCGCTTTATGACGATACTATAGCGGAAAAAAGAGAGCGCATACCGGTTTCTGCCGTCATCTCATCGAGGCGATGACGGCGGCCGACCGGATATCAATACTGATATTCCTCGAAGATCGGCTCGACGGACTGGTTCCAGCGGCCGTTGTAGAGCATCAGCAGGTCGTCGGCGAGCGTGCCCTTCTTGGCGAGCACTTCGTCGAGCGGCGAAAGGAAGACGGTTTCGTCCTGCCCGTCGCCGTTCAGGCGCGCGCGGTTCTTCAGACCAAGGCGGGAAATGCCGACCACTTCGCGCGCCACGTCAAGCAGGCCATGGCCCTTGATCGCGGCCTTCAGGCCCTGCGCCGGCACGACGTCACGCAACGCGTTGACCTCGTCGAAGCTCCAGTCCTTGGTCAGCTCGTCGGCGGCCGTCAGCGCCTCGTCGTCATAGAGCAGGCCGACCCAGAAGGCCGGCAGCGCACAGATGCGGCGCCAGGGGCCGCCGTCCGCGCCGCGCATTTCGAGGAAGCGCTTGAGGCGTACGTCGGGAAACAGCGTCGAGAGATGGTTCGTCCAGTCGCCCATCGTCGGTTCCCAATCGGCGATTTCGCCCTTCAGCGCGCCGTCCATGAACTGGCGGAAGGTGACATGCGTACAGTCGTGATAGCGGCCGTCGCGAACGACGAAATACATGGGAACGTCGAGCGCCCACTTCACATAGTCTTCAAAGCCGAAATCGTCACGGAAGGTGAAATCGAGCAGGCCGCTGCGACGGTTGTCGGTATCGCGCCAGATGTCGCCGCGCCAGGAGGAAAGCCCGTTCGGCTTACCTTCCGTGAAGGGCGAGGAGGCGAAGAGCGCCGTTGCCAGCGACTGCAGTTTCATCGACACGCGCATCTTGCGGCGCATATCGGCTTCCGAGGAGAAATCGAGGTTCACCTGGATCGTGCAGGTACGGTACATCATGTCGAGGCCCTTGGTGCCGACCTTCGGCATGTAGCGGCTCATGATCTCGTAGCGCGATTTCGGCATGCGCGGCGTTTCGGCGAGCGTCCATTTCGGGCTGCCGCCGACGCCGAGGAAGCGAATGCCCATCGGCTCGGCGATCTCGCGCACCGTCGCCAGATGGTTGTTCGATTCCTTGCAGGTCTGGTGGATGGTTTCGAGCGGCGCGCCCGACAGTTCGAACTGGCCGCCCGGCTCGATCGAGATCGCACCCATGCCGGTGGGCTCGCCGAGCCCGATGATGTTGTCGCCATCCATGATCGGATCCCAGCCGCTTTTCTTCTGCAGCCCTTCGAGGAGCGCGGAAATGCTGGCCTCGCCGAAATAGGGCACGGGGCTGTTGTCGGCGCGGAAGAACACGAATTTCTCGTGCTCGGTGCCGATGCGGAATTTCTCTTTCGGCTTGTTGCCGGCAGCCAGATAGGCCGTCATTTCCGAGACCGAGGAGAGCGGAGTCTGGTCGGTGGTATCGCGCGCCATGGTATTACCTTAGATCTCGGAGAAGCACCCGCGCAAGCCGCAGGTCAATAGGAGGGTGATTGACGCGGATTGAGGTACGGTGCAAGTGAATTTCTTTCAAGGGTCGTTCAAAAAAATAGGATTTTGTGTCTCGCCAGTGCATCACAGCCGTGCCGGCCGCCGGTATATTTGCACAAGCGTTCAAGACGTCTCGCCGTGAGCACGGATAGTTTTGCTTCGATTGACGTCAAGCGGAGCATATCAATGAACGGCACGAACGCCCTTTACTATCCTATACTGACGCTGCTTCTGGCCTCGCTGGTCATCATGGGAAGCCCTGGCCCCTCGACGATCAGCGCGACGGCGATGGGGGCGGCCTATGGCTTCCGGCGGTCGCTCGGTTACGTCTCCGGCCTTATCGCGGGCACTGTCATGGTCCTGCTCGCCGTTGCAGCCGGTGTCGTTGCGATCCTGCTGTCGGTGCCGCACGGTGCCTTCCTGCTGACGGCGATCTCAGCCGTTTATATCCTTTATCTCGCCTTCAAGATCGCCACGGCGCCGCCGCTGTCGCGCCGCGACGATCGGGCCGCGGTTCCGGCCTTCTCCGGCGGCTTCCTGCTGGCCGTCGCCAACCCCAAGGCCTACCTGGCGATTGCTGCCGTCTTTGCCGGGGTCAGCCTGTTTCAGGACCGAAGGCTGCTGGACGCAGCCCTCAAGGTCGTGCTGCTGACGGGAATGATCGTCGCCATCCATATGGTATGGCTTCTTGTCGGCGCTTCCCTGTCCCGCTTCCTTCAAAATCCGAAAGTCTCGCGGATCGTCAACATATCGCTGGCGATCCTGCTGATCGTTGCAACCGTCGTTGCGGTCCTGGAGTGAACGCTCAGTTCCAGTCGCCGATCGCCGCTTGGATCACTGCCATGGCCGCGACGGCCGCCGTGTCGGCACGCAGGATGCGCGGCCCGAGCGGAATGGCGCTGACGAAATCGAGGCTGCGCAGCAGCGCGCGCTCCTCTTCGGAAAAACCGCCCTCGGGGCCGACCAGCAGCGCCAGATGCTTCTCCTTGACCCGCGTCAGCAGCGGCAGCGGATTCTGCCCGGCATCGCCTTCGTCGCAATAGATGATGCGACGCTCGCGCGGCCAGCGGGCGAGCAGGTCGGCGAGCTTTACCGGCTCGGCGACATCGGGAATGCTAAGAATGCCGCATTGCTCCGCCGCCTCGATGACATTGGCCCTGACCTTGTCCAGATTGGTGATCTTGCCTTGGACGTGCTGCGTCATGACCGGCTGCAGCAGACCCGCACCCATTTCCACGGCCTTCTGCACGAGGTAATCAAGCCGCCCGACCTTCAGCGGCGCAAAGAGATAATGCAGGTCGGATGGGGCCGGCTGCGGTCGTGTTTCTTCGATCGGCGTCAGCAGGATGCGTTTGCGCGAGGGAAAGGAGACGCTTACCTTCCACTCGCCGTCGCGGCCGTTGAAGATGAGCAGCTCGGCGCCATCCTCCAGGCGCAGAACATTGGCAAGATAGTTGAACTGATCCTGGTCGGCCTCGATGGCGACGCCTGCCTTGATGTCTGCAGTCACGAACAGCCGCTGCATGCGGAAGTTGGCGCGCATGGATTACCCCCGGAATTGCTTAGAGCAGTGAGATGGAGCGGCTCGAAGACCCGGTGAGAAGCCGAACCGCCCTAAATGAAGAGTGCGACCATAACCCAATATACGGCGGCGGCAAGCATGGCCGCGACCGGCACGGTGATCGCCCACGCCGCGATGATGGTCATGAAATGCGAGCGGCGCACCAGCCGCCGGCGATGAACTTCATCGGGATTGCGCTCGTCCGCGGATTCCGGCTCAAGCCAGGGAATGCCCGCGGCTTCCGCCTTTTTGCGCATATAGGCAAATCGCCGCTTGGAACGGACGGTATACCATTCGCGAAAGAAGCCGACCCCGAAAACCGCGCCGACCGTAATGTGGGTCGAGCTCACCGGGAAACCGAACCAGGCCGCGACGATGACGGTGAGCGCCGCGGATACGGCAACGCAGTAGGCCCGCATCGGATTGAGCTTGGTGATTTGCTCGCCGAGCAGGCGAATGAGTCGCGGGCCGTAAAGCAGCACACCCACGGAAATGCCGCAGCCGCCAATCATGACGACCCAGAAGGGCGCCTTCTGGGTGGTTGTCTCTGCGACCACGCCGAGCGAGCCGCCAAGGCCGATGTCGCGCACGATCGCCGACAGCGGTCCGATGGCATTGGCGACATCGTTGGCGCCGTGCGCAAAGGACATCAGCGCCGCCGAGCAGATCAGCGGCAGGCGGAAAAGCTTGCGCAGCGAACTGTTCTTGTTTTCGAGCCCGACCGATTGCGCCGCCACCAGCGGTCGCGCCGCCAGCCAGGCGATCATGCCGACGATAATGCCGATCGCGAGGTTCAGCAGGTTCGGGATGGCATTCTTGGGCTCGAGCTGGACAATGAGATAGGCCGAAAACGAGCCGGCCATCAACCCGATCAGAATAGGGATCCAGTATCTGGCGGCGGCGATCTTGTCGTCGCGATAGACGATGAAGCTCTCGATGAAGAACAGGATGCCGGCCGCGATAGCGCCGCCAAGGAAGGGCGTCACGACCCAGCCTGCAGAGATCGCCGCGAGAACGTTCCAATTTACCAGCTCGGGACCGACGGCTGCGGCTCCCGCGCCGACGACAGCCCCGACGATCGTATGCGTGGTCGAAACGGGCGCTTTCAACCAGGTTGCGAAGTTGATCCAGAGTGCTGCGGCGAGCAATGCCGCCATCATCAGCCAGGCAAGCTTGCCGATGCTGACGATGCGATTGGTGTCGACGATATGCGCCGAGATGGTATTGATGACCGGGCCGCCGGCAATCGTCGCGCCGAGGATCTCGAAAATGGCCGCCATGACCAGCGCCTGGGTCATGGTGATCGCGCGCGCGCCGACTGCCGCGCCGACATTGTTGGCGACGTCCTTCGCGCCGATGTTCATGGCCATGTAGCCGGCAAGGCCAACGGCGGCAAAGATCAATGTCGCGCGCGGCTGATCGAACACGTAAATGCCGGCGAAGACCATGGCGAGGCCGAGAAAGATCAAGCCGATACCCGGCGCCACAAGGCGTCTTGCGACGTGATGGGTCGCGTCCTCGACATAGGTGAATTTGTCGAGGTCCTTGTCGAGGGTCCTTTTTATCGGTGTGGCCGGTCGGTCGGGCATGCAATTCTCTGAATTAAAACTCTCGTATCGCGCTGACCGATGAGGCGCGCAATATCCGTCACGCACACTGACACAGTTTTTTGTGGCTAATATGGCTTACTTCGCCTGGATTGCGGCGGGAGTCGCCGTCATCCGCTGTGCGAAAGCGAGAATGATCTCGCGCAGTTCCGGTTCGCGAACGCGTTCGGCCGCCGTCTCGTAGGAGACCCACTCCAGGGAACGTTCGCCCTTTTCCTTGAAGTTCTTGGCGAGCTCGCTGACTTCGAGTGCATAGACCTGCACGCGGCACGGCACCTGAATGCCGTCCCTCAGCACCTTGTCGTAACCGAACGAACCGAGCGGCTCCGTCTCCACCGTGCCGCGCACGCCGGCCTCTTCATAGGCCTCGCGGGCGGCGACCTCATGGGAAAGCTTGCCCGGCATCGGCCAGCCCTTGGGAATGACCCAGCGGCCGGTATCGCGGCTGGTCAGCAGCAACACTTCGAGATCGCCCGTTTTCTTCTTCAATCGATAGCAGAGCGCAGCATATTGCTGTCGCGGCGGGCGCCGAAACATAAGTTGCACATCATTCGCTATGCGATTGAGAAAGGCCAATTGTCGGATCACCTTTGGGTGTTGGAGTGACGCTTGAGTTGCATAATAACATTGTGTGGAAAAAATTTGCGCCATATATGACGCTATATGGTATTTCCCCACAAATTTATTCAGTGCTTCGTAGTTAAAAAACGAAAGTTTTGTTTTCTGATATTCGCCAGCCATTGTGCTGAAAACGACATTGAACAGCATTTTTATGCCGCAGATGGTGCAGTTGCTTGAATGGTGCCGCTATCATACTGGGAAAAAAGATAAATTCTTGTCATGTCCGAACGAGCATCCCGACGTCTGCCACCTCTGAATGCATTGCGCGCTTTCGATGCGGTGGCGCGGCGCGGCAGCATTTTGAAGGCCGCCGATGAACTCGGGGTCGTGCGCGGCGCCGTCAGGCAGCAGTTGAACTTGCTGGAAGCCCATTTCGGTATCGCCCTGTTCGATCGGGAGAATGGCAGGCTGGTGCTGACGGCGAAGGGCAAGGCATTCGCCGATTCGGTCGGTGTCGCCCTCGGCATCCTGGCACGGGCTTCGGCGGAACTTTCGATCGAAGGCAGGCGGTCCATCCGGCTCGGCGTGCCCTCGGCTTTCGCGATCTGGTGGCTGATGCCGCGCGCCGCCGGCCTGCAGGCAGCGCTTCAGGACATCGATATGGATATCGTGCCGATGGCAACGGTGGAGCCTCTGGCCAAGCGCCCGGATCTCGAGGCCGTCATCATGGGCGGTGAATACCGGCCGACGCGTGATATCACCGCGATCCGCTTCATGGAGGATGAATTCGGGCCGGTCGCGACGCCGGAACTCGCCGATCGCCTTGGCCTCTCGGCCGATGTCTCGGCACTTGCCGATGCTGTGGCGCTTGCAAGCCGCTCTGCTCCAAGTCTCTGGAGCGACTGGTTCGTGGAAAGCGGCCGCGTACCCATTCGCTTCGCCGGCAATCGCGAATTCGAGGATCTGCTGCTTGCGATCGGAGCCGCTCGCTCAGGGCTCGGTATTGCCATCGCGCCGCGCACGGCCGTCGGTGACGATATCGATCGCGGCACATTGGTGGCACCTTACGGCTTCATTCGAAGACCGGCCGGCTACAGCCTCAGTATCCGCAGCGGCGATGTGAAGGATCCGGCTCTCGTCCGGCTGGCCGATTGGCTGAGCAAGGCAGGGGCCGAACAGGCTTAGCAGGCCATCTGTCCGATCGGATCTCTATGGCAGATTTTCTGCCATGTGAGGCATTGCAATGTCCATCGACAGCCAACCTCCCGCCATGCCAGATCGCCATATGGAACCAGCCGGCAGGAGCGCGTCATGGATCAGTCTTCTTCTCTTTCCCGCATCGATTGGGTTGCCCAGGGCTGCCGGTTGCTGGCGGCCACGGCGGCGGAATTCCGCGACACCAGACCCTTTGCCGGCCTGACCATCGGCACGGGCATCCATCTCGAGCCGAAAACGGTCGCGTTGCTGATGACGCTGCGCGCCGGCGGCGCCGGCCTCGTCTGCACCGGCAATCTCAACAGCACGCAGCCCGAAACGGTCGACTACCTGCGGGCGAAGGGCATAAAGGTCTTTGCGACGCAGACCCGCGACGCCGAGGAGCATGGCGCGAGCCTCGATGCGATCCTGGCGGAAAAGCCGGATTTGCTCCTCGACAATGGCGGCGATCTCTTCGCCCGCGCGGCCGATAAGCCCTATGACAATCTGCTCGGCGGCACCGAGGAAACCACATCCGGCCGGGCCCGGCTCATACCGATGCGCAGCAGGCTCGACATGCCGATCCTGGTCATCAACGACAGCCCGATCAAGCAATTCGCCGAAAACCGACATGCGGTGGGGCAGAGCCTGTTCGAGAGCTATCTGCGCTTTACCAATCGATCCACCAATGGCAAACGCGTCACCGTCTTCGGTTATGGTGCTTGCGGCAAGGGTACCGCGGCATGCTTCCGCAATGCGTTTTCCGCAGTCAGCGTCGTCGATATCGATCCGGTTACAACGCTTGAAGCCCATCTCGACGGCTTCTCGACGCCGCTGCGCGAAGCGGCAATCCGCTCCGCCGATATCCTGATCACCGTTACCGGCTTCCGCGATATCGTCACGACGGCGGATTTGCCGCTGATCAAGGACGGTGCGATCCTGATGAATGGCGGCCACTTCCCGCATGAGATCGATGTCGAAGGCTTCCGCAACAGTCCCGAGGTCGCCGGCATCGACTGCTACGAAGCCGAGCAGATCGAGACGATCCGCATGCGCGACGGCCGCACCTTCCATATTCTCGGCGGCGGTCACATGGCCAATCTGGCCGGTCCGCGTCCGCTCGGCAATACCATCGAATCCATGGATCTCGGCTTTACGCTGCAGTCCCGTTGCCTGGAGCGGGTCGCCAAGGGCGGCCTCGGTGGCGAAGCTTGCGTCATCCCCGTTCCGGCCGATATCGACGCCTTGGTCGCCTCCGCCTATCTCGACCTGGCGCGGTAAGCCTCAGGTTCCGGCCAGCTCCCGCGGCAGCAATCGGTCGTAGAGCGCCGCCATGTCGTCGCCGAAACAGCAGAAGATGATCGCCTCGAAGGCGCCATCCTTGCTTTCGTCAAGGCTGGTGCGGATTGCGATCCCGGCCGCCTGCTCGGCGGGAAAGCGATAGACGCCCGTGGAGATGGCGGGGAAGGCAATGGTTCTGACCCCGCGTTCCCGGGCGAGAGCGAGACTGCTGCGATAACAGCTGGCGAGCAGTTCTTCCTCGCCACGATCGCCACCATTCCAGACGGGACCGACGGTGTGGATCACATGCTTTGCCGGCAGGCGATATCCCGCGGTAATCTTCGCTTGTCCGGTTTTGCAGCCGTTCAGAGTCCTGCATTCGGTGAGGAGATCCGGCCCGGCGGCGCGATGGATCGCGCCATCGACACCGCCGCCGCCGAGCAGGCTGCTGTTGGCCGCATTGACGATGGCGTCGACCGGAAGGCTGGCGATATCTCCGAGGGCCACGGTGAAGCGCGTCTTCGAGGTGGAGGTAACATCAGAACGAATGATCTCGGGCGCGGACATGTTGATCTCCTCCATCCTCAAGCGTGCTTCTATCGCTCCCAATAGGGAACAGGGCCATAAAGTTCCGCGAGAAAATCGATGAAGACGCGCACTTTCGCCGGCAGGAACTGCCGGCTGGGGTAAACGGCTGAAAGCGTGACATTGTGCGAGCCTTCATAGGCCGGCAGGACCTGAACGAGACGGCCGTTGCGCAGCTCCGGCCCGACATCCCAGGTCGAGCGCAGGGCAATGCCGAGACCGGCGATGACGGCTTCGCGGACGACCTCGCTGGAATTAGTGATCAGTCTGCCCTCCGGCCGAAAAGTGAGGCTGCCTTGCGGGCCGTCGAGCCGCCAGGGGTCGTGATTGTGCGCGGGAAGACAAGTATGGCGACGCAGGTCCTCGATATCCTCCGGCATCCCATGGGCATCGATATAGGCTGGTGAAGCGCAGAGCACGCGGCGCACCGGCGCAAGCCTGCGGGCGACGAGACTGGAATCGGTGAGCTCCGCGATGCGGATGGCAAGGTCGAAGCCGCCGCCGACGATATCGACGAATTCGTCGCTCAGCACCAGATTGATCGCTAGGTCTGGATGGGCCTGCATGAAGGATTGCAGATGCGGCGCGATATGCAGCCGGCCGAAGGATGTCGGAGCGGAAATCTTTAGCGTGCCGTGCATCTGGGAGGAACGTCCCGCAATATAGGCTTCCGCCTCTTCCAGCCCGGCGAGAATGGCAAGCACGCGGTCGTAGAAGCCCTGGCCTGCCTCCGTCAGCGAAATCTGCCGCGTGGTGCGCTGCAGAAGCCGGGTGCCGAGCCTGTCTTCGAGGCGCTTGATGCGCTTGGAAATCACGGCCGGCGAAAAACCGAGCGCGCGGCCGGTCAGCGACATGCTGCCCGTTGCGACGACGCTGGCGAAGATTTCCAGGTCTCCTAAATTGGTCATGCACGATTATTTCCTGTTTTGGAATAAATGCTTATCATTTGCTCCAAACTTGGGAAAGCGCTAAGCCTGTAATGCACCTAGAGCTGGATGATTTAAGGTCTGTTCGACCTAAAATCTGAATCCGCTCTAGGATCAAAGAAGTAGAGCATGATGTCGTCCGAAAACCGATCACACTTTTCGGCATCATGCTCTAAAAGGAGGGCTGCGTCCGACATCGGATGCAGGAGGAGGACGGCATGGCCGAGGCCATTTCATTTCTGGAGCCGCGTGCGGATGTTCTGGCTCGCCGCAGCGCCATCGTCGCCGATCTCGCCGATCTTTTGGCGCCGGAATGTCTGATCCACGAGCCGCGCGAACTCGTACCCTTCGAAACCGATGCCTTCATTTCCTATCGCCGCTTGCCGCTGGCCGTAGCCTTGCCGCGCTCGACGGCGGAAGTGGCGGCCGTCATGAAATATTGCCATCGCTACGGCATTCCCGTCGTTCCGCGCGGCGCCGGCACCTCGCTTTCCGGCGGCGCCATCCCGCAGGAGGATGCCGTCGTTCTCGGCCTCTCCAAGATGAACCGCATCCTTGATATAGATTACGCCAATCGCGCCGCGACCGTGCAGGCTGGGGTGACGAACCTGCATGTCTCCGAAAGCGTCTCGGCCGATGGCTTCTTCTATGCGCCCGACCCGAGCTCTCAGCTTGCCTGCACCATCGGTGGCAATGTCGGCATGAATTCCGGCGGCGCGCACTGCCTGAAATATGGCGTCACGACCAACAATCTCCTCGGCGTCAAGCTGGTGCTGACCGACGGCACCGTCATCGATCTCGGCGGCAAGGCGCTGGATGCGGCGGGTTACGATCTGCTCGGCCTCGTCTGCGGCTCGGAAGGCCAGCTCGGCATCGTCACCGAGGCAACGGTGCGGCTCATCGCCAAGCCGGAGGGCGCCCGGCCGGTGCTCTTCGGCTTCGATACGTCGGAAGAGGCGGGTGCCTGTGTGGCCGATGTGATCGCCGCCGGCATCATTCCCGTTGCCATCGAATTCATGGACAAGCCGGCAATCGAAATCTGCGAGGCCTTTGCGCATGCCGGCTATCCGCTTGATGTCGGCGCGCTTCTGATCGTCGAGGTCGAGGGTTCGGAAGCGGAAATGGACGACATGCTCGCCAGCATCGTCGCCATCGCCCGCACCCACAAGGTCAAGACGGTACGCGAATGCCAGTCGGCGACAGAGGCGGCCCTGATATGGAAGGGCCGCAAATCAGCCTTCGGCGCCACCGGCCGCATTGCCGACTATATCTGCATGGACGGCACCGTGCCGCTCAGCCAGCTCTCCTTCGTGCTGAAGAGGACGGCCGAGATCATTGATGGCTATGGCCTGCGGGTCGCCAATGTCTTCCATGCCGGCGATGGCAACATGCATCCGCTGATCCTCTTCAATGCCAACGATCCCGAGGATGCCGCCAAGGCGGAAGCCGCCGGCAACGATATCCTGCGGCTCTGCGTCGATGCCGGCGGCTGTCTCACCGGCGAGCATGGCGTCGGCATCGAGAAGCGCGACCTGATGCGCCACCAATACGCCGATGTCGATCTTGCCCAGATGATGTCGGTTCGCGCCGCCTTCGATCCCGGCTGGATCCTCAATCCTTCCAAGGTCTTCCCGCTCGACGGACGCAACGCCGCATGACCGAGTTTCACCCGAAGACTGAGGAGGAAGCAGCCTCCATCATCAGCGGTCATGCGGCGCGCGGCGCGGCTCTCGCGATCGTCGGCGGTAACTCGCGATCCGGCTTCGGCAATGCGGTCGTCTCCGAAGCGGTTCTGTCGTCGCGCGATCTTGCCGGCATCGTCGCCTATAATCCGGGGGAAATGGTGATGACCGCGCGAGCCGGCACGCCGGTCGCCGAGATCGAAGCCGCCCTTGCCGAGGGCGGCCAGATGATGGCGTTCGAGCCCATGGATCACCGGCCGCTGATGGGGACGCAAGGCGAGCCGACCATCGGCGGCATTTTCGCGGCCAATGTTTCCGGCCCGCGCCGCTTCGTCAGCGGTGCCGCGCGCGACAGCCTGCTCGGCGTCCGTTTCGTCAATGGCAGGGGTGAGATCGTCAAGGCCGGCGGGCGGGTGATGAAGAACGTCACCGGCCTCGATCTGGTCAAACTGATGGCCGGCTCGCACGGAACGCTCGGCCTGTTGACCGAGGTGACCTTCCGCGTGCCGCCGAAGGCCAAGACGGAGCAGACGATCATCGTCTCCGGCCTCAACGATGCGGACGCGGCCAATGCGATGGGTGCTGCCATGGCCCTGCCGGTGGACGTATCGGGTGCAGCCCATTTGCCCCTGACGGTCGCGTGGTCCTTCATCGGCGGCACCATGCCGCAAGGGGAGGCGACGGTGCTGCGCCTCGAGGGCCTCCCTGGCTCCGTCTCGGCCAGGAGCGAAAAGCTGGCCGCCGCGATGGGCCGGCTCGGCTCGGTCAAACGCCTCGAAGAAGATGACAGCCGCAGGCTCTGGCGAGAGGTCCGCGATGTGAAACCCTATGCCGATGGCACGATGCGCCCGATCTGGCGTGTATCCGTCGCCCCCAGCATCGGCCATCAGCTCGTTGCGGCCCTTCGCCTGGAGGAGGGGGTCGATGCCTATTACGATTGGCAGGGCGGGCTTGTCTGGATGCGTATGGAAGCCGAGCCGGAGGGCGAGATGCTGCGACGCTACATTCATGCCTTGGGCGGCGGACACGCGACCCTGATGCGCGCCACCTCAGCCCACTGCGCGATGACGCCGGCCTTCCAGCCGCAGCCCGAGGCCGTGGCGCTGCTTTCGGCGCGCGTGAAGGCAAAGTTCGATCCGGCGGGGATTTTCAATCCGGGGAAGATGGCGTGATGAAATCTGGTTCCGGTCGGCGATGGCCCCTCACCCTAACCCTCTCCCCGCAGGCGGGGAGAGGGGACGACCTTTTTTGCCTTGCAGCCTCGGATGTAACTAAGCTGAGGGAAGACGGAGGGTGCATCCATCCCCTTCTCCCCGTTAATACGGGGAGAAGGTGGCCTATAGGCCGGATGAGGGGCAAGGTCTTGCTCGAACGGGGGTATGCGTAGATGCAAACCAATTTCACGCCCGAACAGCTTGCCGATCCCCATGTGGCCGAATCCGAGGCGATCCTGCGCAAATGCGTGCATTGCGGTTTCTGCACCGCCACCTGTCCCACCTATGTGACGCTCGGCAACGAGCTCGACAGCCCGCGCGGCCGCATCTACCTCATCAAGGACATGCTGGAAAACGGCCGGGCCGCCGATGCGGAAGTGGTGACGCACATCGATCGCTGTCTGTCCTGCCTCGCCTGCACGACGACCTGTCCTTCCGGTGTCGACTACATGCAGCTGGTCGATCACGCCCGCGCCCATATCGAAAATACCTACAGGCGCCCGCTGATGGACCGGCTGACCCGCAATGTGCTGGCGGCCGTGCTGCCCTATCCCGGCCGTTTCCGGCTGGCCCTGCGGCTTGCGAACCTCGGCCGGCCGTTCAAGGGCCTGTTGAAGCGTGTGCCGGCGTTGAAGGCTTTCGCCGCCATGCTCGATCTTGCGCCGCGCCGCGTCCCGGCGCCCTCGTCTTTTTCCAGGCCCGCCAGATATGAGCCGCAGGCAGAGCGTCGCGGCCGCGTCGCGATCCTGACGGGCTGCGCCCAGCCGGTGCTCGATCCGGCGATCAACGAGGCGACCATCCGCCTGCTGACGCGCCTCGGCGTCGAGGTCGTCGCGCCGGAAGGCGAGGTCTGCTGCGGTTCGCTGGTCCACCACATGGGGCGCGAGGAACAGGCGCTCGCCGCTGCCCGCGCCAATGTCGATGTGTGGATGCGGGAGATCGAGGCCGGTGGACTCGATGCCATCATCATCACCGCGTCAGGCTGCGGCACGACGATCAAGGATTACGGACATATGCTGCGCCTCGATCCGGCCTATGCGGAAAAGGCGGCAAGGGTGTCAGCGCTCGCTCGGGACATTACCGAATATCTCGCCGGTCTCGACCTGCCATCGCACATGCCGCGCGGCATCACGGTCGCCTATCACTCCGCCTGCTCCATGCAGCACGGGCAGAAGATCACCATGGCGCCGAAGCTCCTGCTGAAGGCGGCGGGCTTCACGGTGCGCGACCCGGCGGAAGGGCACCTCTGTTGCGGCTCGGCCGGCACCTACAACATCATGCAGCCGGAAATTTCGGCCGAGCTGAAGGCGCGCAAGGTCAGAAACATCGAGGCGACGAGGGCCGATATCATCGCGACGGGCAATATCGGCTGCATCACGCAGATCGCCACGGCAACGGCGATCCCGATCCTGCACACGGTGGAATTGCTGGATTGGGCCTATGGCGGCGATATGCCTGCCAAGTTGAAGGGGCTACGGCCGGCTGCGGCCTAGAGCTATTCCAGGAAAAGTGCGCAGCGGTTTTCCGTCAGGAATGCGTGGAATGAGAAGATAGAGCGCTTTCGCAATTCGTGGAAAAGCGAAAATTCTCTAATGCAGCCTATCGGGCGGCGGCGGGCGGTAAGCCTGCCATTCGATTTCGAACCGATCGGCGGCGATCCGCGTCATGCTGATGCGATCCTGCCCTTCCTCGAAGAAAATGCCATCCATCAGGCCGGCGATGCCATCGTAAAACGAGCCTTCGACCAGGCTGGTGATCCTCCGCATTTCACGCCCCAATGCGGTGAAATCGGCGACCGACATGCATTGTCGATGGCCATCGGCAAACACGTCGATAAGCCGGGGAACATCGCCGGTGATGTCGACCTCGTAATAAACGATGACCGGCTCCTCGTTTTCCGGATGGATCCAGTCGCATCTGTAATAGGAAAAGCTCATGTGTTGGAACATACCACATAATCCCCCAGCCCTGAACCGGGTTGGGGGATCGATCTCGAATTTCAACCAAACGGGCTTCAGAAGTTGAACGAGATGCCGACGTTGAGGGCGTGGGTGAAAACCTTGGTCTTCAGCGTATCGCCGCTGTCGATCGAGACGTTATTCACGAAGTTGTAGTTGCCCTTGTATTCGACGAAGGTCGACCAGTGCTTGGCGAACTGGTAGCTGACACCCGCCTGTGCCTGCAGCGAGGCGCCGCCGAATTCGTAATCGAAGGTGCGCCCGGAAGACCGGGTGACTTCGACGTGCGGGACGTTGATACCTGCACCGAGGCCGACATAGGGTGTCCAGTTGCGGGCAGGATCCTGGAATCGGTAGAGCGCGTTCAGCGTCAGCATGTTCAAGCCGTCGGTGAACTCGAAATGCGACCAGCCCGGCGTATTGCCGAGATCGCCATAGACCTTCGCATGCGAGTAATCCAGCGACACGCCCCAGTTTGGCTTGTCGAACTGATCAAGCCACCAGATGCCGCGAAACCCAAAATAGGGCGGCATCTTGAAGGATTTTCCCGACCAATTGGGGTCGAAATCGGCGCCGTCCGACGTGGTCACGTTGCTGCCGGTTGCGCCCTGCACGCCGCCATACGCGGAAAATTGCATCTCTGCCGAAGCAGAATTGGCGGCAAAGACGAATGCTGAAATAGCAAGCGCGGCAAGGGCCGGCTGCTTGATGAGAAATGCGCGATGCATATGAAATCCCCGGATGCCAAAGTGCTGCCATCTAAGCGCGCTTCCGTGACACTTCTATTGCAGTCATAGGTGCGCATGCCCGGCTTAGGCGGGAAAACTGACGGTAAACTGAAAGGAATGAGCCGGTTTGCGGCGGGTCGGCGCGATAAGTTTCAGGCTGTAACACTGATGCAACACTGGCATCAGCAGAGCCTGGTGCAGAATGGCGCATCATACGAGAAACGGGCGTCCTCGACCTGCATGACCGATGCCATGCCATGGTCCGGAACGCCCGTGAGCTGATATTCGAAAGAGAGGTGAGGAGATACTGCTCCGCTTAGAGCGTGATGCCGAAAAGTGTAGGCGGTTTTCGGACGACATCACGGTCTACTTCTTTGCTTCTAGAGCGGATTCAGATTTTAGGTCGAACAGACCTAAAATCATCCGGCTCTAGCCTCCGAACAGAGTTCTCAGAACATCGACTCCGCGATCCTGATAGCTCACTTCGCCCTGCTTGTTGCCGGGGCCGACGACGATGACCTTGGTGCCGACGGGGACCCGTTCATAGAGATCGACCACGTCCTTGTTCATCATGCGGATGCAGCCGGAAGACATATTGAGACCAATGCTCCACGGCTGGTTGGTACCATGGATGCGGAAGGCCGTGTCGTTACCGTTGCGATAGAGATACATGGCGCGCGCGCCGAGCGGATTGTCCTCGCCGCCCTCCTGGAAGGCCGGCAGCTTGCGGCCTTTCTTGGCTTCGCGAACGATCATTTCCGGCGGCGGCGTCCAGCCCGGCCACTCCGCCTTGCGGCCGACCTTGACGACGCCGGACCAGCCGAAACCGTCGCGTCCGACACCGATGCCGTAGCGTCTTGCGCGATTGCTGCCCTCGACGAGATAGAGATACTTGTTGTTGGTATCGACGATGACGGTGCCCGGCGCCTCGTTCGTCGCAAGCCGCACCATGCGCCGCTGGAACTGTGGCTTCACCTGGCCTTGCGGTTCCATCGCGACCCGGATCACGTCGCCGCCCGTGGCCGGCGCCGTATAGGGCGCGGGCGCGGAAGCGGTAAAGGCCGCTGCATTCGACGCTGCAAGAAGACACGCCGCAACGACGCCTGTCGCCACGACCGATAATGCTGCTCTCATATGGCATTCCCCTCGTTGAATTCGGTAGGAAACTACCGGAACCGACGAAGGGATCAAGATCAAAATGCCCGATGCGAAGCACGGCCTTGAAGAACGGCTCTCTTTTCTATGTCAGATCAGACTATAGTCTGAATTATAGTCGAGGGCATTTAGGGGCCGGCGGCTGGCGACCTTTCGATAAGGGCAAGATCGCTGCGCGGGCTTACACGTGTTGCTCGATCACATCACAATGACGCGGGTGCCGACCTTTACGCGGTTGTAGAGATCGGTGACATCTTCGTTGCGCAGGCGGATGCAGCCGGAGGAAACGGCGTTGCCGATGGTCCAGGGCGCATTGGTGCCGTGGATGCGATAGAGCGTGGAGCCGAGATACATGGCGCGCGCACCGAGCGGATTGGCTTCGCCACCTTCCATGTGAGCGGGAAGATAGTGCCCCTTGGCCGCTTCGCGTGCGATCATTTCCGATGGCGGCGTCCAGTCCGGCCATTCCTGCTTGCGGGTAACGGTGTGGGCGCCGGCCCATTCGAAGCCGGGCTTGCCGACGCCGACGCCATAGCGGCGCGCCTTGCCGCCGTCCATCACCAGATAGAGAAAACGGTTATTGGTGTCGATGACGATGCTGCCGGGTCTTTCCTTCGTCTGGTAGTCGACGATCTGCGGCAGGAATTGCGGGTCGATCTGGCCACGGATTGCCGGATACTGCGGACGGGCCATGGCAACCTGCTGCACGGCAGGGCGCGCAAACAAACCGCGCGGCTGCACGACCCGGCGTACCTGCGGATTGACCTGCTGCTCCATTCTGGGATCGGCCGCGCGGCGCGCCATCGGGCGGGGATAGACGACCGGTTGAACATTGCCGCCGCCAAGCTGCATCACCCAGGGCGCGGTCAGATCGGGACTGACGATGACGGGCGGGCGCGACTGGTAACGGTCGTTGGCAAAGGCGGTGGAGGCAAGCAGGCTCAGGGCGCCGGCGGCACACAGAACGGCATGTTTCATCATCGGACAAACTCTCTACACATGGGCCGAGGATGGGCGCGAAGGCACCCGGTCGAAACCATGGTGCCACTTGCACGCGAGCGAATGGTAAACATCTATTCATCAAAATGCCGCGAAGCCGATAAAGCTTTATCAGGGTTACCGCCTGGTTTGGAAAGATGGTTTGCAAGTGGTAAATCTGGAATCGGAATGCGCGATCGTCGAAATGTGCTTACGATTTTAAGCGTTTGATTGATCTGGTTTTATCCGATATTTGCATACCGGTTTCCGGTAGCGCGCGCTGAAATAGGGACGAATCGCGAAAATGGCCGATACGGGCATCATCACCGGTGAAGACGGCAGAGACCGATGCTTCTGGCACGGCAATTTGCCGGAATACCAGCGCTATCACGACGCGGAATGGGGTCGCCCGGTTGTCGACGACATCAGGCTCTTCGAGAAGATCTGCCTGGAAGGCTTCCAATCGGGCCTCTCCTGGCTGACGATCCTGCGCAAGCGCGAGAATTTCCGCGCCGCTTTTGCCGGTTTCGATTTCGAGAAGGTCGCCAGATTTGGCGATGCCGATATCGAGCGCTGCCTCGGCGATGCCGGCATCATCCGCCATCGCGGCAAGATCGTCTCCACCATCAACAATGCCAACCGCGCCATTGAGCTGCGCGGCGAATTCGGATCGCTGGCCCGCTATTTCTGGAGCCACGAGCCGACCGCCGCCGAACGCCCGGAGGTCTTCGATCTTGCGCATCTTCGCGCCAATCCGACGACGCCGGCTTCCGTGCGGATTTCGAAGGATCTGAAGAAGCGCGGCTGGACCTTCGTCGGCCCGACCACAGTTTATGCCTTCATGCAGGCCATGGGCCTCGTCAACGATCACATCGAAGGCTGCTATTGCCGGAAAGAGGTGGAGGCGATGCGCTGCGCATTGGTTCGGCCATGAGAGGCGTGTTTTTCGGCCTTCCCATGGCAATGCTCGCGCTGTTCGGCGGTGTCGCCGCCCAGGCGCAAAGCGACACCCAGCAACAGCAGCTGCCGCAGCTCGACCGCGGCGAAAAAGTCGAGAAGCTCGGCTTTCCCGCCGTCCTCGAAAAGCTGACGGGCTGGACGAAATTCGGCAAGGGCAAGGTTTATACGCTGCCGCTCAAGAAGGGTCAGCATGTGCGGATCACCTTCAGCTCGAAGAGCAAATACGCCTATATGGCGATCTTCGACCTGTCGTCGAGCGAGGACGAATCCTTCTTCGGCACGGACGAGGACGGCAATACCGCCGACGTGACCGTCAACGAGGATACGACCTGGCTGATCAAGCCCTATTATTCGCGCGTCACGCGTCGTCGTGGTCTCGGCGCGCCTTACGAGATCCTCATCGATCCCAATCCGCCGGCCGCGCAGACACCGGCCGATCAGCAGAAGGATCAGGGGCCGATGCTCTTCCCGCCGCGCTCCAAGCAGGGACAGTAGAGCCGTTCCAGGAAAAGCGCGTCGCGTCTTTCCGCTCGGAACTGCGAAACAACTGAGAGCTTACGACAGCGCGTCGAGCACGCCGCGCAGCTCGCCGAGATGGCCGATCTTGCGGAAACGCGGCGCTTCGGTCGGCTCCTCCACATGTTCGAAGGACCATGTGAGCTCGTGCGGCACGAAGACGCCGTAGCTTCCGGCGGCGAGCGCCGGCACGATATCCGATTTCAGCGAGTTGCCGATCATCATCGCCCGTTCCGGCCCGTCGCCCACCTTGGAAAAAATGCGGCGATAGGTGGAGGCGTTCTTGTCCGAGACGATTTCGACCGCATCGAAGAGGTCGCCGAGTCCAGACTGGGCGAGCTTGCGTTCCTGATCGAAGAGATCGCCCTTGGTGATCAGCACCAGCAGGTATTTTCCGGACAGGGTTTCCAGTGTCTGGCGCACATGCGGCAGCGTTTCGACGGGATGGGCGAGAAGGTCGCGGCCGATATCGAGGATCTGGGCGATGACGGTCGAGGGCACTTCACCTTCCGTAATCTCGATCGCCGTCTCGATCATCGAGAGGGTGAAGCCTTTGATGCCGAAGCCGTAGTGCCTGAGGTTGCGTTTTTCCGCCTCCAGCAGCCGCGCGGCAATGACGTCGCCTGCGGCGTGATCGGCGAGAAGTTCGGTAAATTGCAGCTCCGTCAGCCGGTAGAACTGTTCGTTCTGCCAGAGCGTGTCGTCGGCATCGAAGCCGATCGTGGTTAGGGGACGTTGCGTCATCAGTATGTCCGTTCTGCGCATGGTATGACAGTATGAGTCTATCCCGCGGCGGACCGGAAGCAAGAGCGCGCGCCGGTAACCGCATCGTGATCGACGGGAGGTCTCGCGTTGAAAACGGTTTCCGGTGCATTATGTGCTTGTTGTCTCGATTGCCGCGGAGCCAGAGCCGGGCCTTGACGACTCTCTCGTGACCTCTCCAGGGCGCCGCCGCTAGCGACTGCCATGCCGAGGCCAATCCATAGCCAAAAGATAAGCGTTCACGGCCGGAAGCGTCTTCCGGCTGATCACAAGGGAATTTCTCCTATGCGTTACAATCAACTCGGCAATACCGGGCTGTTCGTTTCCGAACTTTGCCTGGGCACGATGACCTTTGGCGAAGCCAATCCCAATAGTCCCTGGGGATCGATCGCGGACGTCGACCAGGTGCTGGCGGACAAGATCGTCGAAAATTCGCTCGCGGCCGGCATCAATTTCATCGACACCGCCGACGTCTATTCCTTCGGCAATTCCGAAAAGCTGCTCGGCCAGGCCCTGAAGAACCTCGGCGTTCCCCGCAAGGATGTCGTCATCGCCACCAAGGTCTATGGCGTCATGGGCGACAAGCCGAACGACCGCGGCGCCTCGCGCGGCCATATCATGGATTCGGTGCAGGCAAGCCTCGACCGCCTGCAGACCGATCACATCGATCTCTATCAGATCCACGGCACGGACACGGTAACCCCGATTGATGAGACCCTGCGGGCGCTGGACGATCTCGTTTCGCGCGGTCTGGTACGCTATGTCGGCGTTTCCAACTGGCAGGCCTGGCGCATCGCCAAGGCACTCGGCATTTCCGAACGTCGCGGCTTCGTCCGCTTCGAGACGGTGCAGGCCTATTATTCCATCGCCGGCCGCGATCTGGAGCGTGAAATCGTGCCACTGATGGCTGAAGAAAAGCTCGGGCTCATGGTCTGGTCGCCACTGGCGGGCGGTCTGCTCTCGGGCAAGTACGGTCCGGGCGCTCCCGGCAATGGCGAGGGTCGGCGTGCGAGCTTCGATTTCCCGCCCGTCGACAAGGATCGCGCCTGGGCCTGCGTCGCCGCCATGCGCGAAGTGGCGGAGAAACATGGCTCCAGCGTTGCCACCGTGGCGCTTGCCTGGATCCTCGCGAAACCCTTCGTCACCAGCATCATCATCGGCGCCAAGCGCCTCGACCAGCTCGACCAGAACTTGGCCGCCGTCAAGCTGAAGCTCGATGCCGGTGACATTGCAAAGCTAGATGACGTCAGCGCGCTTCCGGCCGAATATCCCGGCTGGATGCTGGCCCGCCAGGGCGCACAGCGCGTACCGCAGCCGTTCGAGCCGAAGGCCTGATTCATGAAAGGCCGGGCCGCCGCTTTTCGCAGCGGCCCGGCTTCGGTCAAAGCTCGATGACGATCTTGCCGAAGGGGCCGCGATCGAGATGATCGAAGGCGGCCGGAACCTCGCCGAGCGCATAGCGGTGGTCGATGACCGGCTTTAGGCCGATGCTGTCGACCGCGCGTACGAAATCTTCGAGCGAGCGGCGATGGCCGACGCTGATGCCTTGCACGACGGGTGATTTCAGCAACATCGGCGCCGCCGGACCGGAAATATCGAAGCCCTCGAGGACACCGATGACGGAGATCCGGCCGTGAGGCGTCACCGCCTTCAGCGATTGGCCAAAGTTCGGCCCGCCGGCGATTTCCACGATGTGGTCGATGCCGCGATCGTTGGTAAGGCGATAGACCTCTTCCACCCAGTCGTTCTTATTGCGATCGATGCCGTGATGAGCTCCAAGCGCCTTGGCCCGTGCGAGCTTCTCCTGCCCCGACGAGGTTACGAAAACCTCGGCGCCCTGTGCAACGGCAATCTGCAGACCGAACAGCGCCACGCCGCCCGTTCCCTGCACCAGCACGCTGTCGCCGGGCTTGATCTTGCCGCGCTCCACCAGCGCGAACCATGCGGTCAGGCCGGCACAGGGCAGCGTGCTTGCCTCGGCATAGTCGAGGGTCGTCGGCGCCGATACGAGCCAATCCTGCGGCATGGCGATATATTCGCAAAGCACGCCGGGATAAAAGCCTCCCAGCGTCTTGTAGGGTGGGTTGCGGGCATCGCCGAGCGGCTTGTCGTCGATCCAGCCGGGATGGAAGGTTGAAATCACTCGATCGCCGACAGCAAATCTGGTCACGTCGTCTCCCACTGCTTCGATCACGCCAGCCATATCGGAAGCCGGTACGAACGGAAATTGGAGCGGCAGCCCCATGCCGGTCTCCCGAACGAGCTTGTCGCGATAGTTCAGCGAAACGGCCTTGACCCGCACGAGCACTTCGCCGCGCGCAGGCGCGGGAACGACCGTTTCCGTGAGGGCCAAGGGAGCGCCGACGCCGACCGCCTCGAGGGTCCAGCGCTTCATGGTTTTCGTCATCATGATCTCCTGAAAGGAATTGAAAGCGATAGACGCACTATATCGTTGCTTTCAGGTCGCCAGTGACGATATTATTTCCGCTAACTGGTTCCCTTTAGGAAACAATCGTTATGAACGACATGCTCAACGGCATTCCGGAATTTGTGGAGGCGGTCGAAGCCGGTGGCTTTTCAGCGGCGGCGGTGCGCATGAATCTCTCGCGCTCTGCGATCGGCAAGACCATCGCCAAATTGGAGCGGCGCCTGAACGTGCGCCTGTTTCACCGCACCACCCGGATGCAGAGCCTGACGGACGAGGGGCAAGCCTTTTACGAACGCTGCCGGCGGGCACTGGACGAGATACAATCGGGCGAGGCCATGCTGGAATCGGGCAAGCGCGAGGTCACGGGACGCCTGCGCATTTCCATGCCCGTGCTCTTCGGCCGTCGTTGTGCAGCACCGCTGCTACTGGAACTGGCCCGCATGCATCCCAAGCTGGAGCTGGATCTCTCCTTCAGCGATCGGGTGGTCGATCTCTTCGACGAGGGGTTCGATCTGGCCGTTCGCAACGGCGTTCTGCGCGACGAGGCGGGCCTGGCCGCCCGCAGGATTGCAGCGCATCGCATGACGCTGTGTGCCTCGCCGGAGTATCTGGCCGCGAGAGGCGCGCCGCAGACCATTGCCGACCTCGATGGCCACGACCTGATCGTCTATGCGCGGTCCGGCGAGACGAAAAAGTGGACCTTCCTGCAGGATGACGGCACGGCGATCGATTATTTTCCCGAAACGCGGCTGCGACTTGATGATCTCGAAGTCATGGCGGACGCCGCCGCGTCGGGAATGGGGATCACCTGGCTGCCTTGCTGGCTGGTGCGCGATTACGTTTATGCCGGCACACTCGCCCAGGCGTTGAAGAATGTTTCCAGCCGGGCGGTCAACGTCTATGCGGTCTGGCCGCAGGTGCCGCAGCTCTCGCTGAAGATGCGTGCGGTCATCGATCTACTGGCCGCGCGCCTGCCTGACATCATGAATTGAGCCTATCAGTCTTCCCCGCGGGTGAAAGGAGGACGCCGTCGGCGAAGACCTGATCCCATTGGAACACCTGCACGGATTTGCGCAGTCCGGCCGCCCAGAATGGGTCTTCCTTCACCAGCCGGTCGACGTCACGTGTGGTCTCCGCTTCGACAAGCCATAGGCCACCGGCAAAGGTTTCGTCCTCCCGGCCGAGCGGGCCTGCCGTTCTGATCGAAACGGCGTTCACCTGAAGGAAGGCGAAGTGGCGTTGCAGATAGTCCTTGCGGATCGCGGCGGCGTTTTGCCGGTCGTCCTCAAACAGAACCGCGAATAGGGTCATCGTCACCTCCTTGCTGTATATTTCCACTCTATGGCCGCAATAATGCGGATACACGCAGTAAGTTTGCCGTTAGGAGCTGCAAAATTGCACGATATTGATTGGAACGATCTGCGCCATCTTCTGGCGCTTGCGCGTGGCGGATCCTTCGCAGCCGCCGGCAGGGCGCTAGGCACGGATGCGACGACAGTCGGCCGCCGTCTGCGCATTTTGGAGAAACGCCTTGGCACTCCGCTATTCTCGCGCGCCGCAAGCGGTGTCCTGTCACCGACGCCGACAGGTGAGATCGCGGTGGCGAAAGCCGAGGCGATCGAGGCCGAGGTAATGGCACTCTCAGGTGCGTTGGACGCGGCCGATCCGATGGCGCTCGGCAAGGTACGTCTTACGGCAGCGCCATCCTTCATCAGCAGGCTGCTGATCCCCTCGCTGCCCAGCCTGCTGGCCCAGCATTCCAGCCTGCAACTGGAGCTCATCGGCGATCCCAGAAATTTTAACCTGACCCGGCGCGAGGCGGATATGGCTTTGCGCCTCGCAAGGCCAGCCGACATGACGAATGGCAGGGTGGTCGCGAGACGGATCGCGACACTGGACTATGCCGTCTACGTCGCCGCCGGGCAGGAGAGCCACGCGGAAGACTTGCCCTGGATCGTCTATGAGGAGGCGATGGTGCATTTGCCGCATGCCCGTTGGATTGCGGCACAGGCGGAGAAATCAGGCCGTTCCAGCCCGCTTGCGGTCAACGATGCCGAAGCTCTGCTTCAGGCAGCGGTTGCGGGATTGGGGCGCGCGCTCCTGCCGAAAATCCTCGCAGAGAATGCCAGCGGGCTCCGCCGCGTCGATAGCGGCGAGAGAAATCCGCCGGTGCGCGAGATGTGGCTGCTCATGCATGCCGAGCTTCGTCAGCTCGTCCGTATCCGCGCCGTTTCCGATTGGCTGGATGGAGTCTTCCACAATCGGCATACGGAGCGATGAAAGAGGCGGGCACAATGCCGCCTCCCATTTATCGGATGAATTACTTGCTGTGCTTCTTCAGCCAGGCTTTCATTTCCTTGATCTCGGCTTCCTGTGCGGTGATGACGCCTTGCGCCAGCTTGCGCAGCTCGGGATCTTTGCCGTATTTCAGCTCGATCTTCGCCATGTCGATCGCGCCCTGATGATGCGGGATCATGCCGCGGACGAAATCCGCATCCGCGTCGCCGCTGTAGTTGATCATCATGTCCTTGTGCATCTTGCCCATGGCATCGTTGAAGGCCTTGCTGGAGGCGCCTTGGTCGCCCATTGGCTTGCTCATGTCCATGCCCTTCATGTCGTCGGCAAAGGCGGGAAGGGCGAGGGCAAAGGCGAATGCGCCGGCGAGCATCAGCGATTTTGAAGTAGACATAGATATTCTCTCCGTTTCCTAACGGTATCTGGATTTGAGCGGAAAGCCGCTCGTGAAATGAAAGAAGATGATCGTCAGGCGAAACGGGGCGGCGGTGGCGTCGGCTGCGGCCGGGAGTCGGCAAGACGCTGGCCCGGCGCAGGTGCCGGATACGAGAATGCGTTCGTGGCGTCTTCGATCGCAAGTGTCGGCGTCAGTGCAAGACAGGCGGCGCAAGACGCCACATGGGCCATGCCGCCGGCGCAAGGGTTCTCCGGCTTCTTCTCCTGATGCTGCGCCATGTCGCCATGGCTCGCCATGCCAGGCATATCGGCCATGCCATGCATGCTCATGGGCGATGCCGCCGGCATTGCTGTGATGGAATCGCAGATGGGACAATTCGCCAGCGCCGGCATGGCACCGTAGAACATCCAGGCAATTACCATCGTCAGGATCGCAAGCGAGCGCATGCCGCTAACATAGGATGAAGTGTGGCCATCGCCAACCCGCTGTTGGCGATCATTATCGCAAAATCGAAGCCTGCATTTAACGATAGATATCGCGGCGGTTCCCGATTTCGATAACCAGCACAACCAGACGACTGTCCTGCAGGTCGCAGATAATGCGGTAATCGCCGATCCGATAACGCCAATAATTTCCCAATCGCGCGCCCTGCAGGGCATCGCCTACTTGACGAGGATCATGCAAGCTTGGAAGACGCTCTTCAAGAAAGCCTCTTATTCTGTTGCGTGTCTTTGGATCGAGTTTTTCGACGAACTTGCGAGCGGATCGCGCATATTCAACCGTCCAGGCCTCGCCAGAATTCCTCGGAGCTTACGACCTCGTCTTCACCATTCTTGATCCGCTCCATGGCTCGTTCTGCAAGGTAAAGGTCTTCCAGGTCATCCAGATGTGCCTCGATGGCCTGACGAATATAGAAAGTTGCGGTGCGGCCCGTTCGCTCGGCCAGAACTTGCAGGCGTTCGTAGGTTTCATCCGGCAAACGGATGGCTGTTTGTTTGCTCATCGAGGTGGCTCTGAGAGAGACGGGATACGTGTATCCCAAATATAGATCTTCTTTGCCCATCTGTCATCCGCGGTTTGTCAGTTTTGTCAAATGACAATCATACAATCCTTGCCGCATTCCGCCCAATCCGCTAGTTAACCGCGACTGTTCCCGTACTGGATTACCCTACAGATGAGCGACAAACAAAAGAAACCGCAGAAGCTCAAGGCCCGCCTGCCGCGCGGCTTTGTCGATCGTTCGGCCAGCGACATCCGCGCCGTTAACGAAATGACCGCAAAGATCCGGGCCGTGTTTGAGCATTATGGTTTCGATCCTATCGAAACTCCGCTGTTCGAATATACCGATGCGCTCGGCAAGTTTCTGCCCGACAGCGACCGGCCGAACGAAGGCGTGTTCTCGCTTCAGGATGACGACGAGCAGTGGATGTCGCTGCGCTACGACCTGACGGCGCCGCTCGCCCGTCATGTCGCCGAGAATTTCAACGAGATTCAGCTTCCCTACCGCACCTATCGCGCCGGCTATGTCTTCCGCAACGAGAAGCCAGGCCCGGGCCGCTTCCGCCAGTTCATGCAGTTCGACGCCGATACCGTCGGCGCGCCCGGCGTGCAGGCGGATGCCGAAATGTGCATGATGATGGCCGATACGCTGGAGGCTTTGGGCATCAAGCGCGGCGACTATGTGGTCCGCGTCAACAACCGCAAGGTTCTCGACGGTGTGTTGGAGGCGATCGGCCTTGGCGGCGATGACAAGGCCGCTCAGCGGCTGAACGTGCTCCGCGCCATCGATAAGCTCGACAAGTTCGGTCCGGAAGGCGTAGCGCTGCTGCTCGGTCCCGGCCGCAAGGACGAGTCCGGCGACTTCACCAAGGGTGCCGGCCTCAACGCCGATCAGATCGAGAAGGTGCTCTTCTTCGTCGGCATCAAGGACTACGCCGAAAGTGCCGCCCAGCTTGCCGAGCTTGTCGCCGGTACGTCCAAAGGTGGCGAAGGCGTCGAGGAACTGAATTTCATCGGCAGCCTCGTCACCAGCGCCGGCTACGAAGCAGATCGCATCAAAATCGACCCGTCCGTCGTGCGTGGTCTCGAATATTACACCGGCCCGGTCTACGAAGCCGAGCTGCTGTTCGACGTCACCAACGAGAAGGGCGAGAAGGTCGTCTTCGGTTCGGTCGGTGGCGGCGGCCGTTATGACGGGCTCGTCTCGCGCTTCATGGGCCAGCCGGTGCCGGCCACCGGCTTTTCCATCGGCGTGTCGCGCCTGATGACGGCGCTGAAGAATCTGGGCAAGCTCGGCATGGACGAAGTGATCGAGCCCGTGCTGGTCACAGTTATGGATGGCGATGTCGACGCCATGGGGCGCTACCAGCGTTTCACGCAGCAGCTGCGCGCTGCCGGCATTCGCGCCGAGATGTACCAGGGCAACTGGAAGAAATTCGGCAACCAGCTGAAATATGCCGATCGCCGTGGTTGCCCGATCGCCATCATCCAGGGCGGCGACGAGCGCGCTGAGGGCGTCGTCCAGATCAAGGACCTGATCGAGGGCAAGCGCCTCTCCGGCGAGATCGAGGACAATGCCAGCTGGCGGGAAGCCCGGGTAGCGCAGGAAACCGTGCTGGAAGCGGAATTGATCGAGAAGGTCAAAGCTATCTTGGCGGCGCAGGCGGAAGACCGGAAGAGGGCGGGCTGATGCCCCTGATCAATCTTCCGGATTTTGCCGGCGATCTGCTGGACGAGTTCACGGGGCGCCGGACGGAGAGGGTGGATATGCCCATCATCCAGCCGGCCGAGCCCTTTCTCGATATGGCCGGCGAGGATCTTCGCCGCCGCATCTTCATGACAGAGAGCGAAACCGGCGCCAGCCTCTGCCTGCGTCCGGAGTTCACGATCCCGGTCTGTCTGCGCCATATCGAAACCGCGACCGGTACGCCGAAGCGCTATTCCTATCTCGGCGAGATCTTTCGCCAGCGCCGCGAAGGCGGCCATGAGTTCTACCAGGCCGGTATCGAGGATCTCGGCGATGGCGATACGGCAAGCGCCGACGCCCGCGCCATCGGCGACGCCATCGGTATCCTGAACCGGCTGGTCCCCGG
This sequence comes from Rhizobium sp. P40RR-XXII, assembly GCF_012641405.1. Classification (GTDB taxonomy): domain Bacteria; phylum Pseudomonadota; class Alphaproteobacteria; order Rhizobiales; family Rhizobiaceae; genus Rhizobium. Next base: position 151,581 of record NZ_JABAII010000007.1, on the reverse strand, counting down.
CAAACCGCTTTCCGTCACGCTGGGCGATCAGGCCGTGTTCGAAGCCGTGGTACAGGCGCTCGGGCTGCCGTCTGGCTGGCAGAAGCGCCTGATCCACGCCTTCGGCAACATGATGCAGCTCGAAACCATGCTGGCGCATCTCGCAAGCCCGCAGCCGGTCACCGGGCTCGATGCGCATGTGCTCGATTTCCTGAGCCGCGGCGACGAGCAGGGGCTGGTCAAGCATATCGATGCCACCATGCAAGTTACCGGCTATTCCACCAATGCCAGCCGCTCGCCGCAGGAAATCGCCCGCCGCCTTCGTGAGAAGCTGGTCCTGTCGGAAACCCGGCTCGATGACGCTGCCTATGGTGTGCTGGAGGAGTTTCTCTCTCTGAGCGTGCCGCTGGCGGACGCCTCCGCCGCATTGGCCGGCTTTGCCGACGCGGCAGGCTTAAAGCTCGGCAAGGCTTTGGAAAGCTTCGATGCGCGCGTCAAAGCGCTGGCCAAGGCTGGCGTCGATGCCTCGAAGATAGACTATCGCGCCGCTTTCGGCCGTCCGCTTGATTACTATACCGGCCTCGTCTTTGAAGTGACGATGGAAGGATCGAGCGCGGTGCTAGCCGGTGGCGGCCGCTTCGATAGGCTGATGACCCTGCTCGGCGCCAAGAACCATATTCCGGCCGTCGGCTTCGCGCTCTGGCTCGACCGCATCGAAACCGCGAGGGCTGGCTGATGACCATCACCATTGCGCTTCCCTCGAAGGGCCGGATGAAGGACGATTGTTCGGCTGTTTTCGAGCGTGCCGGCATGCCGATCGTCGCCGTCGGCAATGACCGCTCCTATCGCGGCCGTGTCGAAGGCTTGGAAGGCATCGAGATTGCCTTCCTGTCGGCCTCGGAAATTTCGCGAGAGATCGGCAATGGCAGCGTCGATTTCGGCATTACCGGCGAAGATCTCGTGCGCGAGGGTATGGCGGAGGCCGACCGCCGTGTCGAATTCTGCGCAAGGCTTGGCTTCGGCAATGCCGATGTCGTCGTCGCGGTGCCGGACATCTGGCTTGACGTCGACACCATGGCCGATCTCGGCGATGTCGCCGCCGATTTCCGCGCCCGTCATGGCCGCAGGCTGACGGTCGCGACGAAATACTGGCGGCTGACGCAGCAGTTCTTTTCGAGCCAGCACGGCATCCAGCTCTATCGTATCGTCGAAAGCCTCGGCGCCACGGAAGGTGCACCTGCAGCCGGTTCTGCCGATATCATCGTCGACATCACCTCCACCGGCTCGACCCTGCGGGCGAACCATCTGAAAGTCCTGTCGGATGGGATCATCCTGCGTTCGGAGGCTTGCCTGGTGCGCGCCCGCAAGGAAAGCCACGAGGGCGATCCAATGGTTGAGCGCATCATTTCGGCGGTGCGCAGCGCGCTCTGACCTTTCAGTTTCCCATTCACGCAAAGAGGCCCGCCGGAAACCCGGCGGGCCTTTTGTCTTGGGGTATGCTTTGATCAGGCGGCGGCGTAGGCACCGCGGCGTGCATCAACCGAGTAGACGCCTGCGCCGTTGGTGGCGAGCATGATGTAGGCGCCGGCAAGCGTGACGTTCTTCAGGAAGTTGACGAAGTTCAGGCCGTTGATCCAGCCGTTGGCCGCAGCCGGGAAGTCCGGAACGTTGACCGTCGGCAGATGGAAGACGATGCCGGTGAAGACGCAGAATGCGGCGAGCAGCCAGCCGACGATGCGGACCTGGAAGCCGATGAGAACGCAGACGCCGGTGATGAATTCAAAGGCGCCGGCGAGATAGGTGAGAAGCGTCGAGGCGGGCATGCCGGCACCGGCGATCATGCCGGCGGTGCCGGACGGATCGGTCAGCTTGCCGAAGCCGGCGAAGATGAACATGAAAGCGAGCAGAATGCGCGCCACGAGAATGATGATGTTGTTGGTATTGGACATGAGGATCTCCAGTAAATTCAGTTCGGATCGGGTGGCGGCAATTTCTGGAGGCAGATATCCTTGATTTTCCCTAGATTGAAAAGATAAACAACTGCGCACAATTAGTTCACAATCATTGAACAATGACGCCGCTCGAACGCTCTTCCCATCGGCTCCATATCGGCTATGGTGGCGCGAATTTATCCACAAAATCATGATCTTTGGAAGGAAATCCCATGGCCGATCTCTCCTCGTTTCCGATCACGAAGCGCTGGCCAGCCAGCAATCCCGATATCATCCAGCTCTATTCGCTGCCGACGCCGAACGGCGTCAAGGTTTCGATCGCGCTCGAGGAACTTGGCCTGCCCTATGAGCCGCATCTGGTTTCCTTCGGCACCAATGATCAGAAGTCGCCGGAATTCGTTTCGCTGAATCCGAACGGCCGCATTCCCGCGATCATCGATCCCAATGGTCCCGATGGCAAACCGATCGGCCTGTTCGAATCGGGCGCGATCCTGGTCTATCTCGCGGAAAAGACCGGCAAGCTCATTCCGAGCGATGCGGCCGGGCGCTACGAGACGCTGGAATGGGTCTTCTTCCAGATGGCCGGTGTCGGACCGATGTTCGGTCAGTTCGGCCATTTCTTCAAATTCGCGGCCGAAAAGGTTGCCAACAACTCCTATCCGGTCGAGCGTTACCGCGATGAGGCCAAGCGCCTGCTGAGTGTGCTGGAAGGTCGCCTGCAGGGACGTCAGTGGATCATGGGCGATGAATATACCATTGCCGACATCACCACCTTCCCGTGGGTCCGCGGCGTCGATGTCTTTTATGGCGGCCGTGAAGTCCTTGAACTCGAGAGCTTCCCCTCGGTCATGAGCTGGCTTGATCGCGCTCTCGCGCGTCCAGCAAGCCAGCGCGGCCTTAATATTCCGAAGCGGGATTGATTGGTCCTTCCCGGCTCGACAAGTCAGGTAAGTCCTTTTCGCTAGCGCCTACGTACGTGGCCCCTCACCCCAGCCCTCTCCCCGTAAACGGGGTGAGGGGGCGGGTTCGCTTTCAGCGGCGTAGGCATCGATTTTGGAAAAGGAGACTCCCTCTCTCCGCTTGCGGAGAGAGGGCTGGGGTGAGGGGCCAGGTACAAAAGTGCGGCGATAATGGACTCGCCTGACCATCGTCTGCAGTCGTTTTTACTGCCGGCTCGCCAACTGGCTGCCCGGCTCCGGCTTGAAGCGTGGAAACAGAAAGACGCCGATCATGCTGCCGGTGTGTTGACCATCCGCGGCAACGGATTCGCCGACGCAAAAGATCGGCTGGCGGTGGCCGCCGGCGGCAAGCGTCGTGGTGGAATAGCAGAAAGAGGAATTGGTGGTTGCCGCCTGTTCGAACAGATCGAGGATGCGCGCGCGATCATGCGTGTCATAGCAATGCATCAGGCTCAGGAGGCCGCATTCCGAAGAACTCAGGCCATGCAGCATCGTGCTCCATTGCCCGAGCTTGATGATGCCGCTCGACAGATCACCCGTCCAGCCCTCGGAACGCAGAACTGCGCGAGCAGGTCAGGATTGTGACCGTCAAACTCCAGCGAGCCCGGCGCAAACGGCGCGGCAAAATTGGCCTTGGCAATCTTGAACAAGATGATCCCCACTTGAGTGCATGGTCCTCCCGCGCTTCATCCAAATTCCCATGCATCTTCCGGATGGAATGTCTTCCCGCATGCCGTGCTTCATGAAAAAACAGGGTATTCGGCTCCACTCATTCCGTTTTCCGCCATGCTTCTTCCGGACCGTCGACTCCACCCATGAAGTCATTTCAAGTAAAAAATCCGGACGCCCGTCAATTCTCAAGGTCATGACCACGCGCGGGCGCTGGTTAACCGTGCCGAAAATAAGTAAAATTTGCGTGCATTGCAGCTAACCCTCTAAAATCGCTGCGCTGGGATTTATAGGAGCTTTTTCAAAAACGGCAATGGGGCAATTTGCATAAATTTGCGCTCCGCGAAACTTGTTAGTCCCATGCCGAAACCATAGGCGCCCAATAAAAAGGGCGACCCGAGGGCCGCCCTTCGTCAATTCCGGATATCGGAATGAAGACTAGTAATAAGGCAGAGGCCTTATCACATCATGTCCATGCCGCCACTTCAGGCCGCTTGGCGGCCTGAAGCATCAAAGATGCATGGGCGAAGCTTTATGGACATTCCTGTGATCAGGCTGTTAGCCTATCACATCATGTCCATGCCGCCCATGCCGCCCATGCCGCCCGGCATGCCGCCAGGAGCATCCTTCTTCGGCAGTTCGGCGATCATGGCTTCGGTGGTGATCAGCAGCGAGGCAACCGAAGCTGCGTCCTGCAGAGCCGTGCGAACGACCTTCACCGGGTCGACGATGCCCATGGCGATCATGTCGCCGTAGACGCCCGTCTGAGCGTTGTAGCCCCAGTTGTCTTCGTTCTTGTCGAGGATCTTGCCGACAACGATGGAGGCTTCGTCACCAGCGTTTTCAGCGATCTGGCGGCAAGGAGCCTGCAGAGCGCGGCGAACGATGTTGACGCCGGCTTCCTGGTCGTCGTTTTCACCCTTGACGGTGATCTTGACGGAGGAGCGCAGCAGAGCCGTGCCGCCGCCCGGTACGATGCCTTCCTGAACAGCAGCGCGCGTCGCGTTGAGAGCGTCGTCGATACGGTCCTTCTTTTCCTTGACTTCAACTTCCGTCGAGCCGCCGACGCGGATAACGGCAACACCGCCAGCGAGCTTGGCAAGGCGTTCCTGCAGCTTTTCGCGGTCGTAGTCGGAGGTGGTTTCTTCGATCTGAGCCTTGATCTGAGCTACGCGGCCTTCGATGTCGGACTTGGCGCCGGCGCCGTCGACGATCGTGGTGTTTTCCTTGGAGATCGAAACCTTCTTGGAACGGCCGAGCATGTCGAGGGTAACGGACTCGAGCTTGATGCCGAGGTCTTCGGAGATGACAGTGCCGCCCGTCAGGATGGCGATGTCTTCCAGCATGGCCTTGCGGCGATCGCCGAAGCCAGGAGCCTTGACGGCAGCGATCTTCAGGCCACCGCGCAGCTTGTTGACGACGAGGGTCGCAAGAGCTTCGCCTTCGACGTCTTCAGCGATGATCAGGAGCGGCTTGCCGGTCTGAACGACGGCTTCGAGAACCGGGAGCATCGCCTGCAGGTTCGAGAGCTTCTTCTCGTGCAGGAGGATGAACACGTCTTCGAGGTCGGCGATCATCTTTTCCGGGTTGGTCACGAAGTAGGGGCTGAGGTAGCCACGGTCGAACTGCATGCCTTCGACGACTTCGAGTTCGGTTTCGGCGGTCTTGGCTTCTTCAACCGTGATGACGCCTTCGTTGCCGACCTTCTGCATGGCTTCGGCAATATCGAGACCGATCTGCTTTTCGCCGTTTGCGGAGATCGTGCCGACCTGTGCGACTTCTTCCGACGTGTTGATCTTCTTGGCCTTGGCCTGGAGATCCTTGACGACTTCAGCAACGGCGAGATCGATGCCGCGCTTCAGGTCCATCGGGTTCATGCCGGCTGCAACGGCCTTGGCGCCTTCGCGAACGATGGCCTGGGCGAGAACGGTTGCGGTCGTGGTGCCGTCGCCGGCGATGTCGTTGGTCTTCGAAGCAACTTCGCGGACCATCTGGGCGCCCATGTTTTCGAACTTGTCTTCGAGTTCGATTTCCTTGGCGACGGTGACGCCGTCCTTGGTGATGCGCGGAGCGCCGAAGGACTTGTCGATGACGACATTACGACCCTTCGGGCCGAGCGTGACCTTCACTGCGTCAGCGAGGATGTCGACGCCACGAAGCATCTTTTCGCGGGCGCTGCGGCCGAATTTTACTTCTTTAGCTGCCATTGTTTGAACTCCTGAATTCGCGTTTTCCGGGCTTTAAGGCCCGTCAGCTGTATCGGAAAGGGAACCGGCTGGATTAGCCGATGATGCCCATGATGTCGGCTTCCTTCATGATCAGAAGGTCTTCGCCGTTGAGCTTGACTTCGGTGCCGGACCACTTGCCGAACAGAACGCGATCGCCAACCTTGACGTCGAGTGCTACGACCTTGCCGGATTCATCACGAGCGCCGGAGCCGATGGCGACGATTTCGCCTTCCTGCGGCTTTTCCTTAGCGGTATCGGGAATGATGATGCCACCCTTGGTCTTTTCTTCCGACTCGACGCGACGAACGACGACACGGTCATGAAGGGGGCGGAAATTGGTGCTTGCCATTGTCTAATCCCTCGATCAAATGACATTCACGGATCAGCGGGGGATCCGTATGGGCTTTGTTAGCACTCATCATCTGAGAGTGCTAGCGAGGGTGATTTAGGGGTGGCTACCAAACGAGTCAAGAACAGCACTGTGAATTTTTTGCGGCGCCTATCGGCTTGTTTCGGGGATGATTAACGCCCATGGCGATGCCGCGTAACATGTTGTTGCAAAGATTCCCTTATTTTGATCTTGTGCAGAAGGGCATGGTAACGCCTTTTCTGGAGCATCGTGCCGCTACCCTCGCTACGTCATTCTGCCGCTCGCCGACCTTGTCCATGCCCGCTCTTCGGGCCTTGTGCGACGCAAAAACCTTGTGCGCCGCTCTTGTAATTTGCCGGCTGGTTTGCGATGTCAGCCCGTGATTTATTTGGCGCGAGGACGGCATGGGCAAACGGATCGAAAGCTTTCGCGACATCGGCGAACTTTATGATGTGGCGCTCTGCGACGTCTGGGGCGTGCTCCACAATGGTGTCGCCGCTTATAGGGAAGCTTCGGTTGCGCTCGAAGCGGCGCGCGCCTCTGGACTGACGGTCGTCCTCATCACCAATTCTCCGCGCGTCGCTCTTAAAGTTGTCGAGCAGCTGCGCGCGATCGGTGTTCCCGACAGCGTTTATGATCGCATTATAACCTCAGGCGATGTCACTCGCAGGCTGATTGCCGAGGGGCCGAAGAAGGTATTCCTGCTCGGACCGGAGCGCGATATCGGCATCCTCGAAGACCTTGATGTTGAGCGTGTCGACGCCGGCGAGGCGGAAAGCATCGTCTGCACCGGTTTCTTCGATGACGAGACCGAAACGCCCGACGACTACACCGACATGCTGACGGCTTGGTCCGCCCGCAAGGTGCCGATGATCTGCGCCAATCCGGATCTCGTGGTCGAGCGTGGCCACCGGATGATCCCCTGCGCCGGCGCCATGGCTGCCTATTACGAGCGGCTCGGGGGTGAGACGCGCATCGCCGGCAAGCCGCACCAGCCGATCTATGATGCAGCGCTCGCCGCGGCCCGCGAAGTGCGCAGTGAATTCCCGCTGTCCCGCGTGGTCGCGATCGGCGACGGCATGCCGACCGACGTGCGTGGCGCGCTCGATTATGGCCTCGATCTCCTTTATATCAGCCATGGCATCCACGCCCGCGAATATGTCGTCGAGGGCCATACGGATGAGGCCGCTCTCGGCGCCTTCCTGGCGCGCGAGCAAGCTTCGCCGAAGTGGTGGATGCCGCGCCTTGTCTGAGGAGAGTGGCAGACGATGACCGTTTTCCATCGCAACGAGACCCGCGAGCCGCTTCCCGATGCCTTGAAGGGCGGTGTGGTCGCCATCGGCAATTTCGATGGTGTGCATCGTGGCCACCAGTCCGTGCTCACACGCGCACTGGAGATCGCCAGGGAACGCGGCATTCCAGCGCTCGTGCTGACCTTCGAGCCGCATCCGCGCACCATATTCAAGCCCGAGCAGCCGGTCTTTCGGCTGACACCGGCACCATTGAGAGCGCGTCTCCTGGAAGCGCTCGGCTTCAACGCCGTCATCGAATATCCCTTTGACCGTGCCTTCTCGCAGCGTTCGGCGGATGAATTCGTCCATTCGATCCTGATCGACTGGCTGCATGCCTCCGAAGTCGTCACCGGTTTCGATTTCCATTTCGGCCACGATCGCCAGGGCGGTCCGGCCTTCCTCATGAACGCCGGCAGCCATAACGGCTTCGGCGTGACGCTCATCGATGCCTTCCGCGATGAAAATACCGAGGTCATCTCGTCGAGCCGTATCCGCACACTGCTGGCCGAAGGCGATGTCGCCCAGGCCGCAGGCTTGCTTGGATATCGCTTCACTGTCGAGGCGCCCGTCATCGGCGGCGAGAAGCTGGGTCGGACGCTCGGCTTTCCCACGGCAAACATGCAGCTTCCATCGGAAATATCGCTGAGATCGGGCATCTATGCCGTGCGCTTCCGCACGGCCGATGGTGTCATCCGTAATGCCGTTGCCAGCTACGGACGCCGCCCGACGGTAACAGACAATGGCGCGCCGCTGCTCGAGACCTTCGTCTTCGATTTCAGTGGCGATCTCTACGGCCAGATCTGCTCCGTCTCCTTCTTTGGTTACCTCCGCCCCGAGCTGAAGTTCGATGGCCTGGACCCGTTGGTCGCGCAGATCCGCAAGGACGAGGAAGAGGCGCGGGCGCTGCTCGCCGGCGTTCAGCCGCTAAGCGATCTCGATCGCGTCATCGCGTTCGACTGATTTTATTCGGCATGCTGCGCGCGGAGATTGCGGCGGTGCAGTATGTTTTTGCCTTGAGCGGGGTAGGAAGATGCTGCAATGCTCATATAGCTGGGTGCGAGTCGCGGCACCCATTTTTCCGAGAGGCGCACGAGATGGACAAACGTTTCGGAACGGCAGCCTGCTGGCTGCTCGTCATTCCCTACATAGGCTTGCTTTGGGTTCCCTTCTATAACAGTCACGATCCGGTGCTGTTCGGTTTCCCCTTTTTCTACTGGTATCAGCTGGCCTGGGTGCCGATCACTGCCGTCCTGACATGGATCGCCTACCGGAGCATGCGCCATGACGACTGATATCGATCCGACAGCACTCGCCGTCTTCATCTTCTTCCTGGCGCTCGTCACGATCATGGGCTTTGTAGCCGCCCGCTGGCGCAAGCCGAAGACCCTTGCCCATATCGACGAATGGGGCCTTGGCGGCCGCAGCTTCGGTACCTGGATCACCTGGTTCCTGGTCGGCGGCGATTTTTATACCGCCTATACCGTGATCGCCGTTCCGGCCTTGGTTTACACGGTCGGCGCCTATGGCTTCTTCGCGCTGCCCTATACGATCGTCGTTTATCCTTTCGTCTTCATGGTCATGCCGCTTCTCTGGAGGCGCGCGAAGGATCACGGCTATGTCACCGCGGGCGATGTGGTGCATGGTCAATATGGCTCGCGCGCACTCGAACTGGCGGTCACTCTGACAGGTGTCATCGCAACGATGCCCTATATCGCCCTGCAGCTCGTCGGCATGACGGCGGTCTTCAAGGCGCTGGGACTTCATGGCGAACTGCCGCTCGCGGTGGCCTTCATCATTCTGGCGCTCTATACCTATTCGGCCGGCCTTCGCGCCCCGGCGCTGATCGCCTTCGTCAAGGACATCATGATCTATATCGTGGTGATCGCGGCCATTGCCCTGATCCCCGCCAAGCTTGGCGGCTATGCCAATGTCTTTGCGGCAGCCGATGCGGATTTCCAGGCCAAGGGGGCGGGCAGCCTGCTTCTCGGCGGTAACCAGTATGTCGCCTATGCGACGCTGGCGCTCGGTTCGGCGCTGGCCGCCTTCATGTACCCGCACACGCTCACCGGCATCTTCGCCTCCAACAGCGGCAATACCATCCGCAAGAATGCGGTGCTGCTGCCGGCCTATACGCTGCTGCTGGGTCTCCTGGCGCTGCTCGGTTATATGGGCCATGCGGCAAATCTGAAGCTGGACAGCGCCAATGACGTGGTGCCGGCGCTGTTCCAGACCCTGTTCTCGAGCTGGTTTGCGGGCTTCGCCTTCGCGGCCATCGCCATCGGCGCGCTCGTTCCCGCGGCCGTGATGAGCATCGGCGCAGCCAACCTCTTTACCCGCAACTTCTGGAAGGCTTACGTCGATCCTCAGGTTTCTGATGCTGGCGAGGCGAAGGTCGCCAAGATGACCTCGCTCGTCGTCAAGATCGGCGCGCTTCTCGTCATCATTTTCCTGCCGACGCAGTTCGCGCTCGATCTCCAGCTTCTGGGCGGCATATGGATCCTGCAGACGCTGCCGGCGCTGGTCTTCGGCCTCTATACCAAGTGGTTCCGTGCGCCCGCCCTGCTTGCCGGCTGGTTCGTCGGCTTCTTCGGCGGGACCTACCTCGTGTGGGATGCCGGCTGGAAACCACTGCACATGGTTGCGCTCGGAGACGCAAGCTTCACCGTCTATACGGGGCTGTTGGCGCTGGCCGCCAATATCGCTGTGTCCGTGATCCTTAACGCCGTCATGCCGGCGCGCGCGACAGCACGCGCCTGACGGGCCGGAGCTCCTCATCGGCCGCGGGCGGCAACGTCCGCGGCTTTTCCGTGCGTTGCCGGCGTTGTTTCCTCTTCCTTTCCGTGGAAAAAACGCCTATGAACCGGCGACCATGACCCAATTTCGGCTGAGCCACTCGATACGAATTATTGGCCCGGCCTTCCGCGCGCTGTAAGCTGCCGGAAGGTCCGGGTTTTCGGCGTCTCGTTCACGAGGCGCTTTCCGCCGCCGAAAAATCCCCATATGGCTGCGCCAGTTCAGGCGCAAGACGCCCGAGACACCGAGGCAATTGTCACGACTATGACCGATACCGCTGAAAAGATGGATTACTCCAAGACCCTTTACCTGCCGGAAACCGATTTTCCGATGCGCGCCGGGCTGCCGCAGAAGGAGCCGGAGCTGGTGAAGCGCTGGGAGGAGATGAACCTCTATAAGAAGCTCCGCGCCTCCGCTGCCGGCCGCGAGAAGTTCGTGCTGCACGACGGCCCACCCTATGCCAACGGCCACATCCATATCGGCCATGCGCTGAACAAGATCCTGAAGGACGTCATCACCCGCTCGTTCCAGATGCGCGGCTATGACAGCAACTATGTCCCCGGCTGGGATTGCCACGGCCTGCCGATCGAATGGAAGATCGAGGAAAAATACCGCGAGAAGGGCAAGAACAAGGACGAGGTTCCGGTGAACGAGTTTCGCCAGGAATGCCGCGATTTTGCTGCCGGCTGGATCAAGATCCAGTCCGAGGAGTTCAAGCGCCTCGGCATCACGGGTGATTTCGACAATCCCTATCTGACCATGAATTTCCATGCGGAATCCCGCATCGCCGGCGAGCTTTTGAAGATCGCCCGCACCGGTCAGCTTTACCGCGGTTCCAAGCCGGTCATGTGGTCCGTCGTCGAGCGCACGGCCCTTGCCGAAGCCGAAGTCGAATATGCCGACGTCGAGAGCGATGCGATCTGGGTGAAATTCCCGGTGGCTGAAGGCTCGGCTGGTCTCGCCGGCGCCTTCGTCGTCATCTGGACGACCACGCCGTGGACGATCCCCGGCAACCGCGCGATCGCCTATTCCTCGCGCGTGTCCTACGGACTCTATGAAGTCACGGAAGCGGTCAATGACTTCGGCCCGCGCCCCGGCGAAAAGTTGATCTTCGCCGACAAGCTGGCAGAGGAATCCTTCGCCAAGGCAAAGCTGCAGTACAAGCGCCTGGGCGATGTGACCGCCGACGATCTGGCCGCACTCACCTGCGCCCATCCGCTCGCTACACTCGGCTATGGCTTCAAGGTACCGTTGCTTGATGGCGACCACGTGACCGACGATGCCGGCACCGGCTTCGTGCACACGTCTCCCAGCCACGGCCGCGAGGACTTTGATGCCTGGACGTCGCACGCCCGCGACCTCGAAAAGCGCGGTATCTCCTCCACCATTCCGTTCCCGGTCGATGACGCCGGCTTCTATACCGCCGATGCCCCCGGCTTCGAGGGTGGCCGTGTCATGGACGACAACGGCAAGAAGGGCAATGCCAACGATCTCGTCATCAAGGCGCTGATCGAGACGAATACGCTGTTTGCGCGCGGCAGGATCAAGCACTCCTATCCGCATTCCTGGCGCTCGAAGAAGCCGGTCATCTTCCGCAACACGCCGCAGTGGTTCGTCTACATGGACAAGGACTTCGCGGACGGTTCGACGCTGCGTACCCGTGCGCTCAAGGCGATCGACGATACCCGTTTCGTGCCATCAGCCGGCCAGAACCGTCTGCGCGCCATGATAGAGCAGCGCCCGGATTGGGTACTCTCGCGCCAGCGTGCCTGGGGCGTGCCGATCGCGATCTTCGTCGACGAGCAGGGCAACATCCTGCAGGATGACGGCGTCAACGCCCGCATCCTCGAGGCTTTCGAACAGGAAGGCGCCGATGCCTGGTTCGCCGAAGGCGCGCGCGAGCGTTTCCTCGGCGAGAAGGCCAACGAGCCCTGGACGCAGGTCATGGACATCCTCGATGTCTGGTTCGATTCCGGTTCGACCCACACCTTCACGCTGGAAGACCGTCCGGACCTGAAGTGGCCGGCTGACGTCTATCTCGAAGGCTCCGATCAGCATCGCGGCTGGTTCCATTCGTCGCTGCTCGAAAGCGCCGCGACCCGGGGCCGCGCGCCCTACGACACGGTCGTCACGCACGGCTTCACCATGGACGAGCAGGGCCGCAAGCAGTCGAAGTCGCTCGGCAATGTCGTCGCTCCGCAGGACGTGATGAAGGATGCCGGCGCCGATATCCTGCGCCTCTGGGTCATGACCACGGACTATTGGGAAGACCAGCGCCTCGGCAAGGCCATCATCCAGACCAATGTCGATGCCTATCGCAAGCTGCGCAACACTATCCGCTGGATGCTCGGCACGCTGGCGCACGACAAGGGTGAAGTGATCGCCTATGCCGACATGCCGGAGCTGGAGCGGCTTATGCTGCATCGCCTCGCCGAACTCGACGAGCTGGTGCGTGAAAGCTACGACGCCTTCGACTTCAAGCGCATTGCCCGCGCCTTGATCGATTTTGCCAATGTCGAGCTTTCGGCCTTCTATTTCGATGTCCGCAAGGATGCGCTCTACTGCGATGCGCCGTCGAGCCTGCGCCGCCGCGCTTCGCTCGCCGTCATCCGCACGATCTTCGATTGCATGGTGACGTGGCTGGCGCCGATGCTGCCCTTCACCACGGAGGAGGCATGGCTGTCGCGCAATCCCTCGGCGGTCTCGGTTCATCTCGAGCAATTCGTCGCCATTCCCGCTGAATGGAAGAACGAGGCGCTGGCCGAGAAGTGGAAGAAGATCCGCGCCGTGCGCAGCGTCGTCACCGGCGCACTGGAAATCGAACGCAAGGACAAGCGCATCGGCTCATCGCTGGAAGCTGCCCCGGTTGTCTATGTCGCCGATCCGGAGCTGATGAAGGTACTTGAAGGGCAGGATTTCTCCGAAATCTGCATCACCTCGGGCATCACCATCCTTGGCAGTGAAGGTCCGGCGGAGGCATTCCGCCTTGATGACACCGCTAGGATCAGCGTGGTTCCGAAGCTTGCCGAAGGCCGCAAATGCGCCCGTTCCTGGCGCATCACCGCCGATGTCGGTTCCGATCCGGAATATCCGGATGTCTCGGCTCGCGATGCCGCGGCATTGCGAGAGCTGATGGCTGTCAACTGAAGAAAGTTGCCGGATGAATTGCCTTTGCGGCGTTCATCCGGTAAAAGCTGCCTGAAAATGGCCCGATTTTTACGGCAGTTGCCGTCTATTGGGGTCCTGTTACGTTTATTCCGGCATGGCTGGGAAGGGTTTTCATGAGAGCGATGCATAAGGTTCGTATCGGCGTCAGCTTGGCGGCACTTGTGGTTGGCTGTGGCGCAATGTCCGGTTGCCTGAGCAGCCCGACCTATGGCACCGACAAGACGGCCGGCGTGCAGCTCCTGGACGACCTCGGCGATATTGCCTCTGTTTCGGCCGCAACGCCGAAAGCGAAGGGCGTGAAATATCCGAACCGCCCCGGTCTGGTTGTCGGTGGTGCCAAGGATACTCTGACCGCGCCGCAGGAGTCGCTGGCAAGCAAGGACAATCCGGCTTGGCTCGAATCGCCGGAAGACGCCCGCAAGCGCCTTGCCGAAGAGGCCGACCAGAAGAAGAACGACGTCAATTATCGGTCGCCGCTGGCCCAGGCCGACAGCAGCAGAAACCGTATGACGGAGGCCCAGCAGACGGCCGCCTATCGCGCCACGCGCCAGGATCAGGCCGGCACCTATATCGACCAGCGCCGCTATCTGATCGACCCGCCGCAGCAATATCGCCAGGTTTCCGATCAGGCTGCCCTCAGCGATCTCGGCACGCCCGAATCCAAGAAGGAAAAGAAGCGCAAGAAGGATGCGGAGGCTGCGCAGCAGTCCAACAACAGCAGCTGGTGGAAGCCCTTCCAGTAAGAAGCTCTCGAAGCGGCAGCCCTAATCTGCCGCTTTCAGTCTTCGGAGCGTTTCGCTTGAAAGAAGCCTCTGAGGATATCGGCGGATGCGGTCTCGCCGAGGCCGGAATAGACCTCCGGCGCATGATGGCAGGTCGGCTGATGATAGAAGCGCACGCCATTGTCGACGCCTCCGCCTTTCGGATCCTCGGCGCCATAGTAAAGACGACGGATGCGCGCGAACGAAATGGCCGCGGTGCACATGGTGCAGGGCTCCAGCGTGACGTAGAGATCGGCGCCCGTGAGACGCTCCTGGCCAAGCTCCTCGCAGGCCAGGCGGATGGCGACGATTTCCGCATGGGCGGTGACGTCGTTGAGCTCGCGGGTGCGGTTGCCGGCCGTGGCGATGACCTTGCTGCCGAGAACGACAACGGCGCCGATCGGCACTTCGCCACGCTCTCCGGCGCGGCGCGCTTCGGTCAAAGCAAGCTCCATGAATTGATTTGTAGCCGCCATTCAAGTTTTTCCACTTAACCGCAAGGGCGTGACCTGATAGGAACACGCGTTAAAAATTCAGGCAAACAACAAATGACAATGAATGACAAGCCCAAGCGGCCTGGGTCGAAGCCCTTTGCTCGCGACAAGCAGACGAAATCGGATGGCGCGAAGCCGGCAAAGGCCGCGGCCGTCAAGGCGGCGGATGAAACCGTGACAGGGGATGGAAAGGCCGAGCGCATTTCCAAGGTGATGGCGCGCGCCGGCGTGGCGTCGCGCCGCGATATCGAGCGCATGATCCTGGATGGCCGTGTCAGTCTGAACGGCGTGCTGCTGGATACGCCCGTGGTCAACGTGACCCTGGCCGACAAGATCGAGGTCGACGGCGTGCCGATTCGCGGTATCGAGCGCACGCGCCTGTGGCTCTATCACAAGCCGGCTGGCCTGGTGACCACCAATGCCGATCCGGAAGGGCGTCCGACCGTTTTCGACAACCTGCCGGAAGAGCTACCGCGCGTCCTGTCGATCGGCCGCCTCGACATCAACACCGAAGGCCTGTTGCTGCTGACCAATGACGGCGGCCTGGCCCGCGTTCTGGAGCTGCCGACGACCGGCTGGCTGCGCCGCTACCGTGTCCGCGCCCATGGCGAGATCGATCAGGAAGCGCTCGACAAGCTGAAGGAAGGCATTGCCGTTGACGGTGTGCTCTACGGCTCGATCGATGCGACGCTCGACCGCACGCAAGGCTCCAACGTCTGGATCACCATGGGCCTGCGTGAGGGCAAGAACCGCGAAATCAAGAACGTGCTCGGCGCGCTCGGTCTGGAGGTCAACCGCCTGATCCGCATCTCCTACGGCCCGTTCCAGCTCGGTGAGTTGCCGGAAGGCCACGTGCTTGAGGTGCGCGGCCGCACGCTGCGCGATCAGCTGGGTCCGCGCCTGGTCGATGAGGCCAAGGCGAATTTCGATGCCCCGCTCTACAATGCTCCTGCTGTTGCCGATGCCGAAGAGGCGGATGCCAAGCCGGCTCGCACTGCCCCGGTTCGTGCGGCCAAGGAGGAGCGCCCGCGTCGTGAACGTCCCGAAGATAAGCGCGAGCGCGCCCTGAGCCGTCTGGACACGAAGCGCGACGCCAAGCACGACGATCGCCGCGAAGGCGGCCACAAGGACGACGACCGGGCAAAGCGCCAGCCGCTCGGCCCGCGTCGCAGCGCCAATGTCTGGATGGCGCCCGGTGCCCGCCCGCTGGGTGAGAAGGCAGCCGCAAAAGCCGCCAAGAACGTGAGGACCGCCGCGAAGCGCGGTGAGGCGGAACGTCCGCAGCGCAGCGGTTACGACCGTCCGGACGAAGGCCCGCGCGTTCGCGTCAACCGCGTCGACGAGGCGGATGGCGAATGGATCCGTTCGAGCGAAGAAGCTCCGCGTAAGGCGCGCGGCGATAATGATGACTTCGACCGCAAGCGCTCCGAACGTCCCCGTGGCGACCGCCCGTTCGGCGATCGTCCTCCGCGCGGCGACCGGCCCTTTGGCGACAAGCCCCGTGGTGATCGTCCCTATGGTGACAAGCCTCGCGGTGACAGGCCATTCAGCGATCGTCCGCGCGGCGAACGTGGCTCGCGACCGGAGGGTGGTGATCGGCCCCGCGCGAAGTCTTTCCAGGGTGAAGCCCGCTCGGAGCGTTCCTTCGGGGATCGTCCGGCGCGCAGTGAACGCCCATATGGCGACAAGCCGCGCGGTGACCGTCCGTTTGGCGACAAGCCCCGTGGCGACCGGCGTCCGCGCGCCGAGGGAGACGAGCGTCCGCGCGGCCGGTCTTTCGGCGGCGAGCAGCGGTCGGAACGTCCACGCGGCGATCGCCCCCAGGGTGATCATCCGCCGCGCGAGCGCCCGTTTGCGGATCGAGCTCCGCGTGGTGATCGGCCCTTCGGTGATCGCCCGCAAGGCGAACGGTCCTTCGGTGATCGGCCACCCGGCAAGCCCTTCGGCAAGAAGCCGGGCGGCGGCAAATCATTTGGCGGCAAGCCCGGCGGAAAGCCTGGTGGCCCGCGCGGCTTTGGCGGCAAGCCGGGTGGCGCAGGTCGCCCGTCCGGCGGTCCACGTGGCGGCTCCGGTCGCGGTGGCCCCGGCAGGGGCGGCCCCAAGGGCGGCAGGGGCTGACGCGCGGTGAGGATCGTCGGCGGTGAATTTCGCGGTCGCTCTCTTGCAACGCCGAAGTCGAACGATATTCGTCCGACGGCGGATCGCACGCGCGAAAGCCTCTTCAACATCCTGAGCCACGCCTACCCTGACGCCATCGACAGCACGCGGATGATGGACGTCTTTGCCGGCACTGGCGCCGTCGGGCTGGAAGCGGCCTCGCGCGGCTGCCGTCATGTGCTCTTCGTCGAAAGCAGCGTCGAGGGCAGGGGTCTTCTCTGGGAAAATATCGATGCGCTTGGCCTTCACGGCCGCACACGCATGCTCCGTCGCGACGCAACGGATCTCGGCAGCGTCGGCAATCTCGAACCTTTCGATTTTCTCTTCGCCGATCCGCCCTATGGCAAGGGATTGGGTGAGAAAGCCTTTGCTGCAGCGGCCGCCGGCGGCTGGCTCGTGCCGGGAGCGCTTGCGATCATCGAGGAGCGTTCCGACGTAACCGTTGCCGCGCCGCCGGATTTCCTGTTTCTGGAGGAACGGACCTTCGGTGACAGCAAGATGCATTTCTTCCGTTATCAGCCGAGGACGGCGTAACGGGGGAAGGAGAAGGATATGGGCGATTATGCTGATTTCGTCGGCAGCGATTACCCGGTTGCCGCCTCCGGCATGCCGAGCGTCGCGGTCGCCTTCGGCTGCGGCGGCGCGCGCGGGCTCGCCCATATTCACATCATCGAGGCGCTGGACGAACTCGGCATCCGCCCGGTCGCGATAGCAGGCTCTTCCATCGGCTCGATCATGGGCGCGGCCATGGCGGTCGGCATGACCGGCGCGGAAATCCGCGACCATACGCTTGCAACGGTCGGCAATCGTCCCGCCGTGCTCAACAAGATCTGGAGCTTGCGGCCGGTCAACATGCGCAGCATCCGGTTCGGCCAGTTCAATCTCGAACGCATCCTTCGCACGTTCCTGCCGACCACATTTCCGGAGAATTTTTCGGAATTGCACATACCGCTGAAGGTGGTGACAACGGATTACTACGATCAGGCTGAAGTCGTGATCGAAAAGGGCGAGCTCTTTCCGGTGCTTGCGGCTTCCGCCGCCATTCCCGCCGTCTTCATGCCGGTCAGACTCGGGGATCGCGTGATGATCGACGGCGGCATCATGAACCCGGTTCCTTACGAGCATCTCGCCGGACTTGCCGATATCATCATCGGCATCGATGTTGTCGGCGGTCCCGAAGGCGGCGGCCGGCATATTCCGAACCGCATTGAAAGCCTGTTCGGGGCAGGCCAGCTAACCATGCAGTCAAACATTGCGCTGAAGCTGCGCCTGCAGGCACCGCAGATTTTCCTGCGCCCGGCCGTCGGCCGCACAGGCGTCCTCGATTTCCTGAAGGCGCGCGATATCCTCGCCATGTCGGCTGGCGTCAAGGACGAACTGAAATTTGCCCTCGACCGCGTGATGACGGCGAAGAATTAGAGCGGCTCACGGGAATTGAGTGACGCCACTTTCCCTGGCTGCACAAACGGCAGCCTAAACCCGCTCCGGCTCCTCTTGCGGCAACGCCACCAGATCGTCGACGTCGCTGTAGGTATCGGCGGCCCGTTTCGGCTTGACCAGCGGCTCCGGCTTGACCGGGCGGGAATAGAGCATGTCGGTGCCCGCCTGCAGCCCTTCGCTGACCTGCAGCACCAGCCTTTGCTCATCGCGCTTGCGGATATCCTCGCCGATCTCATAGGCTTCGGCCTCGCTGACGCCAAGCGCTTCCAGGGTGCGGCGGCCGAAGAGCAGACCGGATTCCAGCGTCTCGCGCAGCTCGTAATCGACGCCCTTGTGGCGCAGCTCGATCGAATGAACGCGGTCATAGGAGCGCACGAAGATGCGCGCATGCGGATAATCGGTCTGCACGAGCTCGACGATCTTGTCGGTCACCTCCCGCGAATGCGTGCTGACGACGACGATCTTGGCGCGGTCGATACCGGCGGAGCGCAGCACGTCCTTGCGGGTTCCGTCGCCGAAATAGATGCGGAAGCCGAAGCTCGATGCCTGGCGGATGCGGTCGGCGGAGAAATCGATGACGGTCACGTCACGGCCGCTCGCAAGCAGGATTTGCGCGGCAATCTGGCCGAAACGCGAAAACCCGATCATCAGTACGTCGGAGCCGGCACCTTCGAAGTCCTCGTCCAGCTCCTCCTGCGTGTCGCCCTTCATCAGCCGCTTCGCAAGCGCGGAACTTAGCGGTGTCAGCGCCATCGACAGCGTGACGATGGCGATCAGCATCGACGCGGTGTTGGCCGAGAAGAGGCCGCCGCTGGCGCTGGCGGCGCTGAAGAGCACGAAGCCGAATTCGCCGCCTTGCGGCAGCAGGCCGGCGATGCGGACGGCATCATTCCGCGGCGAGCCCGTCGCGCGGCAGAGGGCATAGATCACGATCGCCTTGATGATCATCATGACCGGGACGGCGAGCAGGATCAGCACCCAATTGTCGAGAATCACCTCGAGTTTCAGCGACAGGCCGACGGCAATGAAGAAGATAGCGAGCAACACGCCGCGGAAGGGCTCGATATCGGCTTCCAGTTCGTGACGATAAGAGGATTCGGCAAGCATCACGCCGGAGAGAAAGGCGCCCATCGCCATGGAAAGTCCGGCGAGCTGCATCAGCGTCGCAGAACCCATGACGACGAAGAGGGCGGCTGCGATCATCGCTTCCCGCGCGCCGGTGCGCGCGATCACCTGGAACAGCGGCGTCAGCAGATAGCGGCCGGCGATAACCATTGCCGCCACGGCGCCGATCGCGATCGCAAGATCGGGGAGCGGATTGGTGGTTTCCTTCGGTCCGTCGAGAACGGTGATGAGCGCCAGCAGGGGCACGATGGCAAGATCCTGCAGCAGCAGCATTGAGAAGGAACGCTGCCCGTATTTCGTATTGACGTCGCCCTGCTGTTCCAGAATCTGCATGGCAAAGGCGGTCGAGGAGAGCGCCAGGCCGAAGCCGATGATGATGCTGCCCTTCCATCCGGCAATTCCGCCGAGATAGGCGGCAAACATCAGGGCGAGACCGCTTAAAATCACCTGCGCCGAGCCGAGGCCGAAAATATCCCGCCGCATCTGCCAGAGGCGCGAGGGCTTCAATTCCAGGCCGATGATGAACAACAGGAAGACGACGCCCAGCTCCGCCACGGCAAGAACGGCTTCGCTGTCGCCGATGCCGTGCAATATCGGGCCGATCACTACACCGGCCGCAAGATAGCCAAGCACTGTCCCCAATCCGAGTTTCTTGAAGATCGGCGCCGTAACGACGGCGCCTCCGAGCAGCATCAGGGTTTCGGTGAAGAGACTATTGGTGGCGGACATCGTCTATTTCTTTCCATGGGCAGGCGGTATTGCGACGCATGATCATGATAAACAACCATGCGTGAAGGGATTAGAACAAGAATCGGCTTTGCCGCCCTTGATGCTTCATGTAGTGCACAATAAATGGAACGCGAAGGAAAGGCCAAGTCATGACCTCTGAAATCGATTCCGCCGCTCTGCTTTCCCGCGCCAGCCAATTGATCGATCTCGCCCGGAAAGCCGGCGCGGATGCGGCCGATGCCGTCGTGGTGCGATCGAGAGCCCATTCCGTCAGCGTCCGCCTCGGCAAGGTCGAGGGCACGGAGTCGTCGGAAAGCGACGACTTTTCGCTGCGGGTCTTCGTCGGCAATCGCGTGGCGAGCGTTTCGGCCAATCCCGGCTTCGATCTCAACGCTCTTGCCGAGCGTGCGGTCGCCATGGCCAGGGTTTCGCCCGAAGATCCTTTTGCCTGCCTTGCCGATGAGGCGGATCTTGCCAAGAGCTATCCTGATCTCGAACTGTTCGATCCGACCGAGGTCTCCTCGGAGCAGCTGCGGGAAGCAGCGCTTGCGACCGAAGCGGCCGCACTCGCCGTTTCCGGCGTCACCAACTCCTCCGGCGCCGGCGCTTCCGCCGGCATGGGCGGCCTGGTGCTCGTCACGTCGCATGGTTTTGCCGGCCATTATATGGGTTCCCGCTTCGGGCGCTCGGTCAGCGTCATCGCCGGTGAAGGCACCGGGATGGAGCGCGACTATGATTTCGACAGCCGTCTCTATTTTGCCGAGCTGGATGCGGCCGAGGAAATCGGCCGTCGCGCCGGCGAACGTGTGGTCAAGCGCCTCAATCCGCGCCAGGTGCCGACGGGCAAGAACGTCACCGTCGTTTTCGATCCGCGCGTCGCGCGCGGCTTCGTCGGCCACATCGCCGGCGCGATCAACGGCGCTTCCGTCGCCCGCAAGACCAGCTTCCTGCGCGACAAGATGGGCCAGCAGGTGCTGAAATCAGGCCTTTCGATCACGGACGATCCGCTAATCGTGCGCGGCCCGTCCTCGCGGCCCTTCGATGGCGAGGGCGTGTCCGGCAAGCGGCTCGTCATGATCGAGGACGGCGTGCTGCAGTCCTGGTTCCTATCCACGGCGACGGCGCGGGAAATCGGCGGCGGCCTGAAGACCAATGGCCGCGGCGTGCGCGGTGGCACCGCTGTATCGCCCGCGTCCACCAATCTCGCGCTTGAGCCGGGCGATATTTCGCCGGAAGAGCTGATCCGCAGCGTCGGAACGGGCTTCTACGTCACCGAGCTGATCGGCCAAGGCGTCAACATGATCACCGGCGAATACAGCCGGGGCGCGACCGGCTTCTGGATCGAGAACGGCGAATTGACCTTCCCGGTTTCGGAGGTGACGATCGCCTCCAACCTGAAGGACATGTTCATGCGCGTGACGCCGGCGAACGACATCGATCGCGATTTCGGTGTCGCCGCTCCGACGCTTGCGATAGAAGGCATGACGTTGGCTGGCCGCTGAAAAAACGAGCGGAGATTGGAATTTGTGAATGATCGATAGCCAGAAGGCCGGCCGGTTGAGCGATGTGGACCTGATCGTGGGTGCCGCGCTCGAGGCGGGCAAGATCGCTCTCGGTTTCTTCCGGCAGTCGCCGGAGGTCTGGTGGAAGAATAACGGCCAGTCCCCGGTCAGCGCTGCCGATTTCGCCGCCAATGAAAGTCTTGCCGCCACCCTGCGCTCGGCGCGGCCGGATTATGGCTGGCTTTCCGAGGAAACCGATGACGATGCCGCGCGGCTGAAGCACGAGACCGTCTTCGTCGTCGATCCGATCGATGGCACCAGAGGATTTCTCTCAGGCTTGGATCTCTGGTGCGTCAGCGTTGCCGTCGTCACCGATGGGCGGCCCGTGGCGGGAGTTCTCTACGCGCCGGCGCTGGACGAGTTGTTCGTGGCGACGACCGATGGGCAGGCTCTGAAGAACGGCAAGCCGATCAGCGTTTCCCATAGGGTCGGCGATGCCATCCATCGGCTGGCGACCGGCGAGGATATGCTGAAGAGCTTCGATCCTGACTTCCGCAAGACGGTCGAGCGGGTGAAGCATGTTCCCTCGCTTGCCTATCGTCTCGCCATGGTGGCGGATGGGCGGCTCGAAGGAACCATCGTCAAGCGCAACTCGCATGACTGGGATCTGGCGGCCGCCGATCTTATTCTGGAGCGGGCCGGCGGTGCCCTCGTGGATCTCGCGGGCAATGCCTTGCGCTACAATCGCGCCGAGGTATCGCATGACGAACTTTGCGGGGCATCGGCATCGCAATTACCGGAGTTTCTCCGTCAGCTTTCTCACCGACGAGACGGTTGACCTTTCGGTCAAAATCCCTCAGATGAAGAGCGGAGGGGGACGATAGTAGAAAGAGACGAAAATGACTGATACCAGCGGCAAAAAGCAGCTCCTGCACCTCGTCTTCGGCGGTGAATTGGAAAACCTCGAAGAAGTTCAATTCCGGAATCTCAACGAGCTCGATATTGTCGGCATGTATCCCGACTACGCGAGCGCGCTGACGGCTTGGAAGTCCAAGGCGCAGCAGACTGTCGACAACGCTCACATGCGTTATTTCATCGTCCATCTGCATCGCTTGCTCGATCCGCAGGAAAAAGCGGCATCCTGAGGCCGCATCACCGAATTTGCATTTGATATCTCCATCCGGTGAGGCGTTCTCGCTTTAAATCCGGCCATGAAGCAGTATCCTTGACACAATAAGAACGAAAATCCGGCTGCTTACTCGGCCGTCTGACAATCGGGATTTGGCATAGATGATGATCAGCTGGGATAGGAGGCGATCGAAATGAGTAGCCTCAGGGCGCGTCTTGCCTTGAGCGCCTATCGTTTTGGCGGGATCGCCGTCTATCCGTTCATCGGGCCTTATCTCGCTGTTCGGGCGGCGAAGGGCAAGGAGGAGAGCTCCCGCAAACTGGAACGCTCCGGCTATGCGAGCGCCAATCGTCCGCAAGGGCCGTTGATCTGGTTCCATGCGGCAAGCGTCGGCGAGACATCGGCCGTCATCCCGTTGATCCGCGAAATCCGCCGCCGCGACATTCACGTCATTCTGACGACGGGCACGATCACCTCGGCCAAGGTCGCGCATCAGCGCCTCGGCGAGGAGGTCATCCATCAGTATGTTCCTCTCGATCTTAAGCCGGCCATTAAGCGTTTCCTCGAATATTGGCAGCCCGATTGCGCCATTTTCGCCGAATCCGAGATCTGGCCGACGACCATCACGGAGCTCGGCCGCAGGCGCATTCCGCAAATCCTCGTCAATGCCCGCATGTCGGATCGCTCCTTTGCCCGCTGGAGCCGCCATCCCACGCTTGCCGAGGCGCTGTTTGAAAATCTGGCCCTGGTCGTGGCTCAATCGGACCTCGACGCCGAACGCTTCCGTGATCTCGGTGCCGTGCAGGTGATCAGATCGGGCAATCTTAAGGTGGATACGGACGCGCCGTCCCACGATGCGCCGACGCTTGCCGGCTACATGAAGCAGGTCGGCGACCGAAAGACCTGGGCCGCGGTCTCCACTTTCGACGGTGAGGAAAATGCCGCGGCGTCCGTCCACAAGATGCTGAAGGAGCACAACGGCCAGCTCACCATCATCGTGCCGCGTCATCCCGAGCGCTGCGACGCGATCGAGGCGATGCTCGCGGAACAGGGTCTGAAGGTGGCGCGCCGCACCCGCAACGATATTCTCTCGCCTGAAGTCGACGTCTTCCTCGGCGATACGATTGGCGAGATGGGGCTTTATCTGCGGATGACCGAAGTCGCCTTCATGGGCAAATCGCTGTTCAACGAAGGCGGCCAGAATCCGCTTGAGCCGGCCATGCTCGGCTGCGCGATCCTGACCGGCGGCCATGTCCAGAATTTCCGCGACTCCTATCAGTTGCTTGCCCGTCGCGGCAGCGCCCGCATGGTGCGCGACACCGAGATGCTGGCGCGCGGCGTGCATTATTTGCTGACCAACGACACGGCACGACGCAGCATGATCGATGCCGGCTTCGCAGCCGTGCATGAAATGCGTGGTGCGCTGGCGGCAACGGTGAAGGGGCTGGAGCCCTATATCAATCCGCTTTCGGTGAAAGCGCGGCTGATGCCGAAGACGATGGCGAACGGTTGAGAAGGGAAGGGCATGGCGGCGGTCAAGCTGGGAGCGATTGCGGGCATTCTTTTCGACAAGGACGGCACGCTGCTCGACTATGACCAGAGCTGGCTGCCGGTCAACCGCGAGCTCGCCAGGATCGCCGCCGGGGACGATCCGCTTCTCGCCGATCATTTGCTCTCCGCATGTGGCATGGACCCGATCTCCGGCCATATCGTGCCCGACAGCCTGCTGGCCGCCGGCAACACCAGGCAGATTTCCGAGGGGCTGGTGGCCGCCGGCTCGAAAATGGATGTCGCCGAGCTGGTGGAGAAGCTCGATGCGCTCTTCGCGCACACAGCCGACTTCTCTTCGCCGGTCACCGATCTCGCCGGTTTCTTTCGCCGACTGCATGAGCGGGGTTACAAGCTCGGCGTTGCCTCCAGCGACAACGAACGCTCCATTCGCCAGACGGCCCGCCGCTTCGGTTTCATCGACTATCTCGATTACATTGCCGGCTATGACAGCGGTTTCGGCACCAAGCCGGAGCCGGGCATGGTACTCGGCTTCTATGCGGCGACGGGCCTTTCGCCGGCGCAGGTCGCAGTCGTCGGCGACAACAATCACGACCTCCATATGGGGCGCAACGCCGGCGTCGGTCTGACCGTCGGCGTGCTGACGGGCACCGGCTCGCGCGAAACGCTGACGGCAGCATCGGACTATTGCCTCAACGACATTACCGAGCTGGAAAGCCTGCTCATGCCGGTCGCCCAATCGGCCTGATCCTGGCAATGGCTTGCTTTTTCACGCAATCCGGCTTTTCTTGCCGCCTTGCTGGAGCAATTCCGGGAAAAGGGCGTAGCGGTTTTCCGTCCGGAATTGCTTAGAAACAAAGGCTAGAGCGTTTTCGCGATTTGAAGAAAAACGGAAACGCCCTGGCGGCACAAGAATAGGGCTGGATTAGACGCATGGTATCGGAAGCCCCACCTTTCTGGTGGCGAAAACCGGATTGGCGTGCCTGGGGGCTCTCGCCCTTTTCCTTCCTGTATGGCCGCATCGCCGGGCACCGCATGGTGCATAGCAAACGCGCTTCCGTGCCGGTGCCGGTCATCTGCGTCGGCAATTTCACCGTCGGCGGTGCCGGCAAGACGCCGACGGCACTTGCGCTCGCCCAGGCTGCAAAGGCCAAGGGGCTGAAGCCGGGCTTCCTGAGCCGAGGCTACGGCGGATCGCTCGATGTCACGACGATCGTCGATCCCACGCATCACCACGCCACGGCCGTCGGCGACGAGCCGCTGCTGCTTGCCCGCGAGGCGCTGACGGTGATTGCTCGTCGTCGGGCCGATGGCGCGGAAAGGCTCGTGCGCGAGGGCGCCGACCTCATCATCATGGACGACGGTTTCCAGAGCGCTCATCTTGCCATCGACTACGCTCTTCTGGTGATCGATGCCGGCAGAGGCGTCGGCAACGGCCATCTCGTTCCTGGCGGTCCTGTGCGTGCGCCGCTGCGCACCCAGCTTCTCTTCGCATCCGCCCTTTTGAAGGTCGGCGAGGGCAATGCCGCCGATCGCGTCGTTCGGCTTGCGGCAAGGGCCGGAAAGCCCTTCTTTGCCGCGAGCGTTAGAGTGCGCGGGCAGGAGGATTTGCGCAGCCGCAAGGTGCTCGCCTTTGCTGGTATTGCCGATCCGGCCAAGTTTTTCCGCACGGTCGAGACGCTGGGGGCCGATATCGCCGTCCGGCGCAGCTTCGGCGATCATGAACATCTCGGCGAAGACGACGTCACCGACATGCTCGACATAGCCTCGCGCGAAGGGCTGGAGATCGTCACCACGTCCAAGGACTACGTGCGCCTGATCGGACATCATGGTCGCGCCGGCGAATTGCTGCAGCGCTGCAAGGTGATCGAGATCGACATGGTCTTTGATGATCCGGGGGCGCCGGCACTGATCATCGACAGGGCGATCGCGGCCGCGCGCGAACGGCGCTTGCGGGAAAAGCGCAACAGCAAAGCAGCTTAAAGCCAGGTTCAGTTATCCAGCGCGGAAAATCAGCGCTTCTGATTAGGCAGCGCGCCGGCGCGCTTCTCGGCCTCGAGCGAGGTGATGACATCGGCATAGGGCTCCTGCCGGGCAACGCTCCAGTAGCGCAGCTCATCGAGAGCGATGTGCTTGCCGGTCATGGCGCAGATGACGTAGGAGCCAGGCATCAGGATCTGGAAATCGCCGTCGAGATAGCGAACCTTCGCCTCGCGGTTTCCATGTCCTTCGAAAAGATTCATCTGACGCCGTCCTTGATCTCTGTCATCTGTTTGCCATACCGCACTACAGCGCCGCGCGTCAAATATGACGCGCAAAGGTCGCTGTAGCACTTTAAATCTGCTGCATAATTTTATCCCTAAACCAATTTCGACTTAAGGATGAAATTATGCAGCAAGCGCAACTTTTCCAGACCATTTCCCGGAAAAGTTCCGTTTGGAAACGGCTGCTGTCAGCTGCGCCCGAAGAGCCGCTCGATGTCCGAGAGCTTCAGCTCTATATAGGTTGGCCGGCCATGATTGCACTGTCCGGAGCCGGGCGTGGCCTCCATTTGCCGCAAAAGCGCATTCATTTCTTCCGGGCGCAAACGCCTGCCCGATCGCACCGAACCGTGGCAGGCCATGGTTGCGGCGACATATTCCAGCTTGGCGGCAAGGCCGGCGGCGGTATCCCATTCGGCGATCTCGTCGGCTAGCTGCCGCACCAGGCCCTGCGCGTCGACCTCGCCGAGCATGGCCGGCGTCTCCCGCACGGCAACTGCGCCGGGGCCGAAGCGCTCGATGGCAAGCCCAAGCTCCCCGAGTTCCTCGGCAAACGCCATCAGCCGGTCGCAATCCTCTTCGGGCAGGTCGACGATTTCGGGAATGAGCAGGACCTGCGAGGACAGGCGTTTCGAATGCAGGGCTTTGCGCATGGCCTCGAACACCAGCCGCTCGTGCGCTGCATGCTGGTCGACGATGACAAGCCCGTTCTCCGTCTGGGCGACGATATAGTTCTCGTGCAGCTGCGCGCGGGCAGCCCCCAGCGGAAAGCGCGCCGGCTCCTCGGCCCGCACCGGTTCCACCGGGGACGCCACCTCGGCACGCGCGGTGGGCATGACAAGTCCCTCGAAGGTCGCCTGCGGTCTTTCGGCAAATCTGTAGCCCGCCGTAGCTGCGGGGCTTCCATAGGGACGGGACGGCGACGTTTCGGCCGTCCAAGGCGTCGGGGGCGGCGAGGGTCGCCAACCCGGCTGAAAGCCGGAGCGCCCGGTGGTGAAGGCGCGCAACATGCCGTCGGCGCCGGTCGTCGCGGCGCGGTCGCCCTCGCGCGCCAGCGCTTCGCGAACGGCACCGACGATCAGGCCGCGCACCAGCCCCGGATCGCGGAAGCGCACATCGGATTTGGCCGGGTGCACGTTGACGTCGACCAGCGCCGGATCGAGCGTCAATGAAAGCACGGCAATGGGATAGCGCCCGGCGGGAATGGTTTCGGCATAGGCACCGCGGATCGCCGACAGGATCAGCTTGTCCTGTACCGGCCGGCCATTGACGAAGGCATATTGATGCGCCGAGTTGCCACGATTGAAGGTCGGCACGCCAGCAAAGCCGGTGAGGCTCACATCCTCGCGCTCGGCGTCGAGCGCAATGGCATTGTCCTTGAATTCGGCGCCAAGTATCTGCGCCATGCGGGCAAGATGATCGTCACCGGTCGCTGGGAGTTCTAGCGTCGAGCGGTCGCTGCCTGACAGCACGAAGCGCACGCGTGGAAAGGCGATCGCCATGCGCTTGACGACCTCGGTGATCGCGGCCGCCTCCGCCTTCTCGGTCTTCAGGAATTTGAGGCGCGCCGGGGTGGCGAAGAACAGGTCGCGCACCTCGACGATCGTGCCGGTATTGGCGGCCGCCGGGCGTAGATGCAGAACCTTGCCGCCGGCAACGGCAATCTCGGCGCCGCCGTTCGCACCCGCCCTGCGGCTGGCAATTGAAAGCTTTGCCACCGAGCCTATGGAAGGCAGGGCTTCGCCGCGGAAGCCGAGGGTGCGGATATCCTCCAACGTTTCGGAGATCTTCGAGGTGCAGTGGCGCCGGACTGCGAGCTCAAGGTCGGCCTCTCCCATGCCGGAGCCGTTATCGGTCACCCGCAGCAAGGCCTTGCCGCCGCCGGCGGTCGCGATCTCGATCCGCGTCGCGCCGGCATCCAGCGCGTTTTCGATCAGCTCCTTGGCAGCACTTGCCGGGCGTTCGATGACTTCGCCGGCAGCGATCTGGTTGATCAGTGTTTCGGAGAGTTGCTTGATGGCCATGGTGTCATTGTCGTGGATTCGCGGCAGCGTGAAAAGAGGAAAGGCGATCGGCTTGTCTTCATCCACCCGTTTCCGTTCCGGCGCCGAACGATTTTAGGTCGGATCGGTCTGAAAGCAGAATCCGTTGGAATCAAATAGGTAGAGAGCATGATGTCCTCCGAAAACCGCTGACACTTTTCGGCGTTATCGTCCCAGGGGCTTTGTTAAGAAATTTAATCAATGTTTAAGGGAATGATGACAGGTTGTGGGACGAGAAGCTTGAAATGACTGCAGGTGGCGCGCTTCGTGCATGCTGACGGCTCTTGATGGCAGGTTGGTGGCCGTCAACTTCCATGAGCCAGGTGCCATCTGCTTCAAGTGCACAGGCCAGCATGCAACTTTTCAAACATGTCTTTTAGAGCGAACGCCGCACCGTCGGTTCGCCGTGCTGTGAAACTGGTAGAGTGTGGGAATCGGACGAATGACTGCCGAGATTGACAAGGCAGCTCTGGCAATGGCGACCGCGGATGCGCCCTTCGGCGGCAATCTGCAGGCGATGTTCTTCGACGCTTTCTGTGACGGTCTTTCCAGCGCCTTCTTCGCCTATGACAAGAACGATCTGTTGCTGTTCGCCAGCCGCCAGGTTCTGAATTTCTTCCCGATCCAACCGGAATACCTGCAGCCGTCGACGCGATTGCGCGACTTCCTCGGTGCCGTCTTCGACACGGGCATGCGGCCTCAGGCAAATCAGGCCAAGACGGCCGCCAACCGCGACAGCTGGATATCGCAGCGCATCGCCTCGCATTGGCGCGAGCGTTTCGAGACGACGGAGCATTTCACCGACGACCGTTGGGTGCGTATCAGCAAGCGGCGGCTATCCTCCGGCATCGGCTTCTGCATCATCTCCGACGTCTCCGAGGCAAAGAAGCGCGAGGAGCAGTGGCGCGTCGATATGGAGCGCGTGCAGCTCACCGAGGATGTTCTCGACAACCTGCCGTTCCCGGTGTTCGTCAAGGACCAGAATCTCATCTATGTCGCGGTCAACAGGGCGTTCTGCGACAAATACCAGACCGCGGCCGATGAGGTGCGCGGCCGCAAGAGCCTCGATCTGTTTTCCACGGATCTTGCCAATCGCTTCCACGAGAGCGACCGACATGTGATCGAGACCGGCGAGATGTCGATCTCGCGGCAGCGCCAGATTGCCCGCGACGGCATCGAGCGCGATATCGTCACGCGCAAGCAGCGTATCGGCAAATCCGGCCGCTATTTCCTGGTCTGCACCATGCAGGACCTGCCCAAGGACGGCGGCGATTTCGATGAATTCGCGCTTGCCTCGCACATCCGGGAAAACAGCGACCGCTCCTATCGGCGTGCCTATGTTCCCATGGCCGCATTGCAGACCATTACGCGCCGCCCTGCCGCCATGGAAACCTTCGTCCCGGAAAATTTCAGCGGCCGCAAGGTTCTCGTCGTCACGGCTGACTTCGCCGCGGAAACGGCCGCGCTGAAAACGCTCGAGAAATACGGCTTCGAGGCCTGCGTCGTTCACAATGAGAATGAAGAGGCGGCGTTTCTGGATGTGGCGAGCGCGCACGGTGTCAAGATCGATCTTGTCATTGTCGACAACCAGCTGGGCAAGCGCGGCATCGAGCTGGCCGAACGGCAGAACCTTGCCGCCCTGTCGCTGGATGGCTCGCAGCTTGCCACGGAACTTGCCTTCCTGATTGCCCGCCATTTCAACCGCAATATCCGCGGCGAACCTGGGAATGCCGCGGAATCGGGGCTCCTGCCGGAATGGCGGCGCACGGCCGGCGATGATCGCCGCGCGCAGATCCTCGTTGCCGAAGATAATGACATCAATCAGATCGTCTTTTCGCAGATCCTGGAAGGGTTGGGATACAGCTACGTGATCGCCGCAAGCGGCGATGAGGCGGTGCGGTTGTGGCAGGAGCATCGCCCGGAGCTGATCCTGATGGATATTTCGCTGCCGGGCCTGAACGGCTTCGAAGCCGCCAGGCTGATCCGCGGCGCGGAAAAAGGCAGCGGTTTCCATACGCCGATCGTCGGCGTGTTGACGCAGGCCTTCGAGCGTGATCGCAAGGAGTGTGGGGATGCCGGCATGGATGATGTCATCCTGAAACCGGTCAGTCCCGACATCATCGAGACGGTGTTTCAGAAGTATATGCGCAGCCCCCACAAGGCGCAAAATAGATAAATGTTACAAGGAGATCGCCGGTGACGGCAACTTATCGCCGGCATTGAATCACCGTCCTCCCGCTATCCTTTGTTAAGACTTCGCCGTCATGCTTTTGCAGGGTGGAGAAAACGTCGGGACCGCATATGAAATCGGCTGAAATGCTGCCAGGGCCAGTCAGTCAAGAGCCACAGGCAATCGCTTATACCGATCCGCTCACCGGATTAGGCAATCGACATCGCATGCGCGAGCGCACGCGTTCGATTTCGCTCGAACGGGCCAGCGATCCGGCACCCTTCACCATCGGCATCGTCAATCTGGATGCCTTCAAGCCGATCAACGACCTGTTTGGCGTCGAAGCCGGTGACGAGATTCTCTGCCAGGTCGCGCATCGCCTCAAGGCCTGCATCCCCGACGGAGCGATGGTGACGCGCCATGACGGGGACGAATTCGCCTTTGTTCTTCCCTTGGTCTTCGAGCGCGTCGGGGCCGAGAAGTTCGGGCAGATGATCCGCGAGGTGCTTTCGGCGCCCTATGATCTCGGCGATCGCAATGTCAGGCTTTCCGCCTCTTTCGGCTTCGCCATCCATCCCTTCGCCGGGGAGGAATTCGACGACCTCCTGAAAAATGCGGAAACTGCGCTCTATCGCTCCAAGCGTCGCGGCCGTGGGCAGATCACCGTCTATTCCAGGGAGATCGCTCAGGAAATGAAGCGCGCAACGCAGCTCGAGCAGGCGCTGCGCAATGCCATCATTTCGGATGCCATCGATGTGCATTTCCAGCCGATCGTTTCGCTCGCCAACAATATGGTTGTCGGCTTCGAGGCGCTTGCCCGTTGGAACGATCAGGATCTCGGCTTCGTTTCCCCGGCTGTCTTCGTGCCGCTCGCCGAGGAGCGCGGCTTTATCGATGCCCTGTCCGAAACCCTTTTGCGAAAGGCGGCGGAGGCGGCGCTTTCCTGGCCGCGCGAGCTTTTCCTGTCCTTCAATTTGTCTTCGGCGCAATTGATGGATCCCGGCACCAGCAGCAGCATCCTTGCCATCCTTGCGCGTGCCGGCCTCGATCCGCATCGCCTCGAGCTCGAAATCACCGAAACCGCGGTCGTGAGTTCGGCCGACACGGCGCATCGCATCATAGCCGATCTCCGCGCCGCGGGTGCGCGCGTCTCGCTTGATGACTTCGGCACCGGTCAATCCAGTCTCGGGCGCTTGCGCGAATTCATCTTCGACAAGGTTAAGATAGACCGCGCCTTCGTCTCCCGTATGAATTCGGATCGGGTGTCCGAACATATCATCAAGGCGGTGCTGGCCATGTGCGAGGGGCTCGAACTGCGGGTAGTAGCGGAAGGCATCGAGGAACATGCCGAAGCGGCGAAACTGAAGTCACTGGGCTGCGCCATGGGGCAGGGCTATTATTTCGGCAAGCCGGCAGACAGCGCCGCAACGCTTCGTTATCTGCAAAGCCATTATTTGGAGCTCAGCAACGAACGCGAGATCGCCTAGGCGAACTCCAGGAAGTCCAGGAAAAACGCATAGCGGCTTTTCGTTCTCACAAAAACAAAGAAAGCGGCAGCCGGGAAGGGCCGCCGCTTCTATATTCGCCTGACCATTATTTTAATTGACCATTATTTTACTTATTGGTGGTCGACGAAGTCGTGGTGTTGTCCGTCGCCGGCATTGTCGACGTACCCGCCGAGCTTGCCGCCTTCTCGGAAGCCTGCATTGCCAGCGTCTTGAATTCCGGCGCGGCCTTCAGCGAGTCGGCCGTTTCGGTCGTCGTGAGCTTAACCGTGCCGTCCTGCGGATTCTGCGTGGCATTGATCTTGTCGAACGGTACGGCGACGCTCTTCTGGCCGATGCCAAGGAAGCCGCCGACGCCGACGACTGCGGCGACAACACCGCCCTGCTTCTGCAGGATCAGGTCGTTGATGCTACCGATGCTTTCGTTCTGACCATTATAGACCGACTGGCCCATATAGGTCTTGGCACTGATCTGATCAGCCGACTGCGTGGTTAAGTAGCCGGCCTGTTCGGTGCCACTTGGCGAAGCGGGTGCCTGAGCCTTGGTCTGCGGCATCGAGCTATCCGGCTTTGTAGCGTCCGGCGTCGCCGGGGCGGATTGCGTCACCGGCGCGTTGCCGGTATTGCCAGCGCCCCCGTTCGACGGTTGCTGCGCCTGAGCGAACGCCATCGGCGAAAGCACCGAGGCCGTGGCGAAGATTGCGCCTGCAGCGACAGAAGTGAAGAGTTTCCCAGTCATCGTGAACCTACCTTTCATTCTGATGGGCATGCTTATCGAGTGCGCATGCTTACCAGCGCGAGTGGAACCTCCATTTACCGACATTCCTCGTGTCGGTTATAAAGGCAAATGGTTCACTAGGGTTTTAGTTCCGTCAAAAGTTGCAGAAGTCGATGGCTGCAAGTTGAAAATTGTAGAAATACAGCATGAAAACAATAGGTTGACGTTTCAAAAAACAACCTGTGGAGTGGCTGAACTGAAAAATGGATCGATACGGATTTCAGGTTTTTCGCAATCCGGCGGATGCTGATACGGCATTGATCGTCAAAGCAAATCCCTCTCCAGGCACCGAGCGCCTGAGGAGGGTTTTCAATCAAAGCTTGTACTGCGGGTCAAAGACGCCCTTCACGGTCAGTCCGAGTTCCAGGAGCGCGCCGGCCTGGGGTTGCATGGAACGGGCTTCGTCATCAAGCCCTTCCCAGGCGGTCGTCACGGCCAGCCGGTCCGCATTCTTGCCGATGAAGGCCGGGCAGGAAGGCTGCATGGCAGGCACGCGAAAACGCTCGATGCGCAGGCCGTCCGGGCTGTACTTGTCGACAAAACCGGAGCCCCAGCGCGCATTCCAGATATAGCCATCGGCATCGCAGACCGAGCCGTCGAGGCCGCCCGGGTCTTCCATGCTGTCGACCATGACGATCGGCTCGCCCGTCGGCAGTCCCGTCTCCGGGTCGACAAGCACGCGCATGAGCTGGCTGACGCGCGTATCGGTGAAATAGCCGATCATGCCGTCGGGCGAGAAGCAGATGGAGTTCGGAATGCTGATCTGGTCGAAGATCTTGGTGACCTTGCCGCCGGCGACATGATAGATGGCGCCTGCCTGCATCTCGGCGCGCTTGCCCATGGTGCCGATCCAGAGCGATCCGGAAATATGCGTGCGCCCGTCATTGGAACGGTTCTCCGGCTTGTCCGCCTCAATCGCCGCATAAAAGCTCAGCTCGCCGGTGGCGATATCACGAAGGAAGAGCCCCTGTTCCGTGGCGATCATCTGCCGTTCCGCATCGACGCGGGCAAGCACGCTTGCCATCATCGGCAGCTCGTGAACCTGTTTCTTGCCGGTCGGCAGGTGCAATTCGTGCAGTTCCTTGCCGAGGATATTGAACCACCAGACGGTGTCCGTGTCGGGGTCGTAGGTCGGGCCTTCACCCAGGACGGATGACGTGTTGCAAAGAATATTGCCCTGAAAATCATGAATATCGGTCATAGTCAGGCTCCTATGGCTGCATCATAGGCATAGATGGTGGCCTTGGCACGTTCGGCAACCTCTGCCGTGGTCATTCCAGGCTTGTAAAGGCTGGTGCCGAGACCGAAAGCCAGGATGCCCGCCTTGGTGTAGTCGGCAAAATTCTTGTCCGAAACGCCACCGACCGCGGCGATGACGAGTTCCGGCGGCAGAACAGCGCGGATAGCCGTGATGCCGGAGGCGCCGAGCACGCCGGCGGGGAAGAATTTCAGGCCAGTGGCGCCGGCGCGAGCGGCTGATAGAGCCTCCGTTGCGGTGAATACGCCGGGCATCGTCACCATGCCCTTGTCGCGGGCGCGGCTGATGACCGCAGGCTCGACATTCGGTGTGACAAGCAGCTTGCCGCCCGCGCCGTCAAGCCTATCGACATCTTCAACCGTCAGCACGGTGCCTGCGCCGATCAGGCAATCGGCGGGCGCCATCTTGGCGGCAATCTCGATGGAACGGAAAGGCTCTGGCGAATTCAGCGGAATTTCAATCGCGCTGAAGCCGGTCTCGATCAGCGCACCGACGATATCGGCCGTTTCCTCCGGCTTGATGCCGCGAAGAATGGCGATGAGCGGGCGCTTCATGGGCGGGAAGGGGATGCGGGTCGTCATCAGTGTTTGCTTTCTTTCTTGAACCAGATCGCTTCGGCCGCGGCGGAAAGCCCGCGACGGACGGCGGCATCGGCGTCGATGGTCGTATAGGGAAGAGATAGGGCGCGGAACGCATCCTCATAGAGAGCCTGGAGGCGGCCGGAAGCGACAAGCGTAATGGCCGCATTCTGCCCGGCTGACGCAAGCGCACCGGCAAGTTCGGCACCGATCAGCGTGCCCGAGATTACCGCCTGCGCGCCGGCGGACGTCAATCCATTCAAAAGTTGGCCGGAGCGCGCGGTGAACAACAGGTTGGTCGCCAGGGCAGGTTTGTCGAACGCTGCCCCGAGAGCCATTTCGAATGCCTTGGTATCGGCTGGCATGTCTGCGGCGCCGGCAACGGCATGCGACAGGATGCTGTGCTTGGTGATGATGTCGAAGAGCTCACCGGTCATGAAGGTGGAAAAGCCCGTCACCTGGCCGTCGAGCACGCGCACCCATTTCGAATGCGTTCCCGGCATGCAGACGAGCTGTTCGCCCTTGGCATCGGCGACGATCGCACCGAACAGCTGCGTTTCCTCGCCGCGCATGACGTCAGGCACCTGCCGGTTGCGCTGCGCAAGGCCCGGCAGGATGCGGATGTCACGGGATTGTCCGGGCACGGCGACCGCGCCGGTGAGGATCGCGGCAAGCGATGCCGGCGTGTCGATATATCCGGCCTCCACCCAGCCCTGGCGCGCTCCGGCCATACCGCAGACGATGACGGGGATATCGCCGGGTGCCGAGACGGCATCCAGATGGGCCTGCAGGACCTTGGCAAAGCCGGTCTGGGCTGCCGCGGTCATGCCTTCGCCGCTCCGGCGCTCTGCCAGAATGCCGCCGTCCTCGCCGATCAGCCACAGCCGGAAACTGCTGGTGCCCCAGTCCACCGCGACATATGCGGGCTTGGTCATGAGAAATACTCCAAAGTCTTTCGTTAGAAGATGCCGCCATCGACGGTGATGGCTTGTCCGGTCATGGCGCCCGAGCAGTCCGACGCCAGGAAAAGCACCGGTCCGACCAGATCCTCGGCGCTCAGCACGCGCTTGAGGCATTGCCGATCGATGGTCTTGGCCATGCCCTCTTCGGTCAGCCATAGGTCGAGCTGCCGCTGGGTGATGATCATGCCGGGCAGGACGGCGTTGACGCGAACGTTCTCAGGGCCGAGGCGCCCGGCAAAGCTCTTGGTCAGCCCGAGGATGCCGGACTTTGCCGCCGCATAGGAGGACAGCAGCGGCGGGTTGGTCTTGAAGACGATCGAGGAAAAATTGATGATCGCGCCGCCGCCGGCGCCCCGCATGCCGGGGACCGCCGCCTGCGAGACGAAGAAGACCTGTTTGAGGTTGATCGCCTGGTTGTTGTCCCAATATTCCTCGGTCGTCGTGTCGATATCGTGCCGGTCGTCCCAGGCTGCGTTGTTGACGAGCACCCGGATTGCGCCGAGATCGGATTCCACTGCTGCGACCGTGCTTTTGATGGCGCCGACATCGCGCAGGTCGGCGTGATAGAAAACGACGGGATGGACGGATCCTGCCGAAAGCCTGGCGGCCAGCGCCTTGCTCGGCTCCTCGGCGACGTCGATGAAGGCGACCTTCGCACCCTGCCTGGCGAAACCCCCTACAAGGGCTGCACCGATGCCGGAGCCGCCGCCGGTGATGAGCACGGTTCGATCTTTCAGGTCGGGAAATTGCGCGTGCGTCTCAGCCAAGATCTCTCCTCCGGAATAGGTCGTGAAGTTCCATTATCTGGAACGACATTTGACTATGTGGAATTATCGGATTACCCTTCCATCGTGTCAAGGATAACGCTGCAGTGCCAGCGATAAATGAAAGGGCATGGATCTGAATCCGGAGGGCGTGAAAGCGAATGGCCGCGGCGACCGGGAAACCGGAACGCTTGGGAAGCTCGTCGCGCTGCTCGATCGCGTTGCGCTTGCGGATGGCCCCATGCGCTTTACGGACATTCTTTCGCTGTCCGATCAGCCGCGCGGCACACTGCATCGCCAATTGTCACATCTCGTCGAGGAAGGACTTCTGGAGGTCGATCGCGACGGTCGCTATCTCATCGGCCTGAGGCTTTTGACGCTCGCCTCGCGCAGCTGGGCGCGCAACGAATTCCGCGCCGTTGCCGAGCCGCATTTGCAACGTCTGCACGACGTCACCTGCGAAACCGTGCATCTCGGCGTTCTGCATGATGCGGAGGTCATCTATCTCGACAAGGTGGAGGGACGGCAGTCCGTTCGCATGTATTCGCAGATTGGCAACGCCTCGCCGGCCTATTGCACCGGCGTCGGCAAGGCGGCGCTTTCCGCACTCGACGATGCCGAGCTTGCGATCCGGATCGCCGCTCTCGAATTCCGCCCTTACACGCAACAGACGCTTCGCAACGCC
The DNA here is from genome assembly GCF_012641405.1 of Rhizobium sp. P40RR-XXII. Lineage (GTDB taxonomy): Bacteria > Pseudomonadota > Alphaproteobacteria > Rhizobiales > Rhizobiaceae > Rhizobium. The sequence goes on along the minus strand of NZ_JABAII010000007.1, from coordinate 114,322 downwards.
GGAGAGCTGCTCTCGGATATTTCGGAGATCAGGCAGCGCGGCTATGCGTTCGATATCGAGGAGCATGAGAGCGGCATATGCTGTGTTGCGGCTCCGATCCGTTCGGATGACGGTCACATGCTGGCCGGCGTCTCGGTCACAGGACCGGCCTATCGTGTCACGCCGCAGAGCTTGCAGGCATGGGCGCCCCTGGTGGTGGCCGCGGCTGATTCGATCATGATGGATATGCGCAATCGCATGGGTCCCAAACGCTAGTTCCGCAAATTCTCGTCGCGGCTGCCCAGAGCTTGTCAATTTTAATGCTGCCAATGCTGGACCTTAGCCAAATTGCCCGTTTATCTGGAATTTTACAGTTGAGATATGCGGAAGAGCTGCCATTATCCGCAAATGATTGCTGGAATCATAGAGGAATTGGCGAGGTTATGACCAGGCGACATAGTAACGATCGTTGAAGCTGCCACAAATTTCGAAAACTTATATTTCGGTAGGTGCCTGATAGCGGCGCTGGTGCATTAATCTCATGGGACAAGATACGGAATTTCGTATTTTTTTCCTCTTTTACTAAAGAAGACTGATGATGGCGGCACTGGTACAGGCGGGAACGCCTCCTCGCGGCGAGGACTATATCGAGGAAATCGGCAGGCTGAAGACTCAGTTTGATGTGTTCCGTTTCATGAAAGGGCTGACCGAGGCCTATCGTTGTCGCGCTTTCATGGTGCTTAATCTGCCGCCGATTACCTCTTTCGAACTGCAGAGCAATTCGGTGATCAACAATTGGCCGGCCGAACTGCTGTCGATTTATGATCAGGAGGGACTGCTGCCGACCAGCCCCGCATTGCTGCGCTTGCGCAGTTCCACGCTTCCTTTCATCTATGAGGTGGTGGCGAGCCCCAATCGCGAGGCAGGCAAATCGCAGCTCGTCGTCACCTTGTTCGAGCGCTTTCGCATGACGCGCTTCCTCTATCTGCCGACCCATGATGCCTCGGGCCTTCGCGGCGCAGTCTCTTTGGCCGGGGATCGCGACCCCTTTTCGTCCGAGGAGATCAAGGATCTTTCCTACATCGCAATTCACGTCTTCGATCGGCTGGCGGAAATCCGCAATCTCGATGTTCGCGTCGTCGATGCCCTAACTGACCGCGAGATCGATTGCCTGAATTGGACTGCGGCCGGAAAGACCAGCGCGGAAATAGCCGAAATCCTTGCGCTGTCCGAACACACGGTCAACCATTACCTCAACCGCGCTACCAAGAAGCTCGACACCGTCAACCGCACACAGGCCGTTGCCAAGGCACTCCGCGTCGGGTTGATCAAATGATCCTTGCGGCTCGCTGAGGTGCCGCCGTCGTCAGCTTCAATTGCCGGCAGGACTTAAATGTATTGATCGAGATTCGGGCAGCTCGTGAATGAATTTTGTGCGCTGCGAATAAAATATGATGAAGAGCATCGCCGACGTCAGGCCCCATCATGCCGGGCATTACTCATCAAATATTTGAAATATGGTGATTTTTTCCATTTTGTGAAAACTGGCACGCTTCCTGCTTGTTAAATGGCAGAGGTCCAGAGGGGACTTTGATAACAGCGCCGACGAAACGTGCGCGGATCAAACAACCGTCGCCGATGCCGTCGCCATAGCTTCTCCGGGCGAAGGGCGTTGGCGGCGGTTGTTGCTTATTGGGCACGCTCATAAGGATCGAAGCGGCCGACGAGGCGATTTTCCCAGGCTTGCCCTATTTCTTCCGAGCGGTTGCCCTACTTCGGCCGGCGAAACGTCTTTCCGGATTGGGAGACCGCGGCTGGTGGGGTCATAGATGGACCCGGCGGACTTGCCGGCCGCAACGAAGGCGCTTTTTATCGGCAGCGCCTTGAATTTCGTTTGGCGAAGTCCCGCCGCTCCACTATCTAAACCGGAAAGCGTATGGCCCGAGCGGCCGATGCTGCGCTCCGGATGAAGATTGTGCAGTGAGGATGGAATGGCAGACATCACCAAGGAACAGGTGCTGGAAACGTTGAAGACGGTTCGCGGCCCGGACCTGGAGCACAATATCGTCGAGCTCGGTATGGTGTCGGATGTCTTCATTTCCGACGGCAAGGTCTATTTTTCCATTACCGTTCCGGCCGAGCGCGCCAAGGATCTCGAGCCGATGCGTCTTGCCGCCGAGCGCGTCATCAAGGAAATGCCCGGTGTCAAAGGCGCCCTGGTCGCGTTGACGGCCGACAAGAAGGCCGGCGCGCCCGCCGCCCGGCCGGCGCCGGCGCAAGCTGCCCCGCACGGCCATTCGCATTCTCATCCGCACGCGCCGCCGCCGCAGCCTCGTGCCGCCAAGATCGGTGTACCCGGTGTAGGTGCCATCATTGCGGTTGCTTCGGGCAAGGGCGGCGTCGGCAAGTCGACGACGGCGGTCAATCTTGCCTTGGGCCTGCTTGCCAACGGCCTGCGCGTCGGCATTCTGGATGCCGATATCTATGGCCCTTCGATGCCGCGCCTCCTGAAGATTTCCGGACGTCCCACCCAGATCGACGGACGCATCATCAATCCCATGGAGAATTACGGCCTCAAGGTCATGTCGATGGGCTTCCTCGTCGAGGAGGAGACCGCGATGATCTGGCGCGGGCCGATGGTGCAATCCGCGCTCCTGCAGATGCTGCGCGAAGTGGCCTGGGGCGAGCTCGACGTCCTGGTCGTGGATATGCCGCCCGGCACGGGCGACGTGCAGCTGACCATGGCGCAGCAGGTGCCGCTTGCCGGTGCCGTCATCGTCTCGACGCCACAAGACCTGGCCTTGATCGATGCGCGCAAGGGCTTGAACATGTTCCGCAAGGTCGAGGTTCCTGTCCTCGGCATTGTCGAGAATATGAGCTATTTCATCGCGCCGGATACCGGCGCCCGATACGATATTTTCGGCCATGGCGGCGCGCGGAAGGAAGCCGAGCGCATCGGCGTGCCTTTCCTAGGTGAGGTGCCGCTGACCATGGGAATCCGGGAAACCTCGGATGCCGGCACGCCGCTCGTCGCTGCCGAGCCGGACGGTATCGTTGCGAAGATTTATCGCGAGATCGCTGCCAAGGTTTGGAAGCAAGTGGAGGGCACACCGCAACGCGCCGCCCCGTCGATCGTATTTGAATAATTCGCGGGAGACGTATCGGCTTTCTGTATAGCGACGGATTGTCTTGTCGGCATCCTGTGCTATGACTTCGCAAGATCATCGAAACTGCGGTGAAATCGCGCAATGAAGAGGTTGTGACTTGATTCTTTGCGAGCTTTGCTGCATATGCGCCGCCGGCGTGGAACTGGCCGGGCGTTTCCGATGACCGCCCTCCGCCGCATGGTGGTTTTATTTCGTCCGAGCAGGCGGCTTCGCCAGGACGGACGAAGGATTGGTACAGCAGCGCAATGGAACATGGACACGGATTCCGGCCGGACCGGCGGGATATGACCGGGGTTTTATGAGCTTTTTTCATTCGCCATTGGTGGGATCGCAGCGAGTGCGCGCAAAGTGCCTCGGCCTTTGCGCCGTCTCCGCTGCTGCGGGAGCAAGCAGTTGATAACTGCCTATTGCTCAGATTCCAAACCGCTTCAGCTCCCCGATCTCTCGGCCGCCGACCGGTTGCCTGACAATGCCACTTGGATCGACATGGTCGATCCCACGCGCGAGGAAGAAGCCGATATCGAGCGGCTGCTCGGGTTCGAAGTACCGACGCGCGAGGACATGAAGGACATAGAGCCTTCCAGCCGGCTCTATGTCGAGAACGGCTCGGTCTTTCTGACCGCTTCGCTGTTGTGGAAGGCCGATACCAATCTGCCGATGCTCACCGACGTCGCCTTCATTCTGACGGGACACCGGCTGGTCACCATCCGCTACGCACAGCCAAAATCCTTCGCATTGTTCATCGCGGCCTTGCAGCGCATTCCGCAGGAGCGGCGCACGGGCGTCGCGCTGCTTGCCAAACTTCTCGAAACCATCGTCGACCGTACCGCCGAGGTGCTTGAACAGACCGTCGCCGGTATCGATATATTGTCAGTGCACGTATTCGGCGATCGTGTGAAGAAAATCCGCCGCCCGGCAAACTATCTGGAAGAGAAGCTCAAGGACATCGCAGGCTATCACCGCACGCTCAGCAAGGTGCGTGACAGCTTGAGTTCGCTATCCCGGCTGCTGACCTTCCTTCACGCCATCCCCGCCATGCAGCAGGACCATGAAGCCAAGGACCTGTGTCGCAATGTCTCGCGGGATGTCCAGTCCTTGTCCGAGCACGCATCCTTTGTCGCGGGAAACATCACCTTCCTGCTGGATGCATCGCTCGGGCTGATCAATATCGAGCAGAACGCCATCATCAAGATCTTTTCGATCGCTTCCGTGGTGTTCCTGCCGCCGACGCTCGTGGCGTCCGTCTATGGCATGAATTTCGAGCATATGCCCGAGCTGCATTTCGCCTACGGCTACCCGGCATCGTTGTTGTTGATGGTGGTTTCCGCCATCGTTCCGTTTTTCTTTTTTCGCTGGAAAGGCTGGCTCTGAGAGTCTAGTGATCCTGAATGTCTAACGAAACCCATCATTCTCCCGACGGGAAAATGAACGCTCGTAAACTCGCATACCTCGCCCTCGGTTCGGTCGGCGTGGTCTATGGCGATATCGGCACGAGCCCGCTCTATGCCTTTCGCGAGGCCCTGAAGCCGGTAGCCGCTGATGGTTTGACGCGCGGCGAAGTCATCAGCGTGGTGTCGCTGATGTTCTGGACGCTGACGATCATCGTCACGATCAAATATGTCCTTTTTCTGCTTCGCGCGGACAATGACGGCGAAGGCGGCACGCTGTCGCTGCTGGCGCTGTTGATGAAGACGGCGAACGGCCATACCGCCATTCTGATGCTGCTGGGCCTGCTGGGCGCCGCACTCTTCCTCGGCGATGCGATGATCACCCCGGCGCTTTCGGTTCTGTCCGCCGTCGAAGGCCTGAAGCTGGTTACCCCGCAGCTGTCGGACTATATCGTCCCCATATCGGTTGCGATCCTTGCATTGCTTTTTGCGATACAGTCGCATGGCACCGGCGCGGTGGCCCGTTTCTTCGGGCCGATCACCGCCCTCTGGTTCATCGTCATGGGTGTAGTCGGCATCATGCACATTTCCGATGACTACAGCATCCTGACGGCGCTCAATCCCTGGTATGCGGTGAGCTTCCTCATGCGGGAAGGTTTCCTCGGCGTCGTGGTGCTCGGTGCGGTGTTCCTGACCGTGACGGGCGCTGAAGCGCTCTATGCCGACCTTGGCCATTTCGGCCGCCGCCCGATCCAGTGGGCCTGGTTTGTGCTGGTGTTCCCGTCGCTGACGCTGAATTACTTCGGCCAGGGTGCCCTCGTGCTGCGCGAGCCCATGGCCATGTCCGATCCGTTCTTCCTGATGTTTCCGCATTGGGCGATCCTGCCGGTGGTCATTCTCGCCACCATGGCGACGATCATCGCCAGCCAGGCCGTCATCACCGGCGCCTTCTCGCTCACGCGCCAGGCTATCCATCTCGGCTTCCTGCCGCGCATGGAAATCCTGTTCACCTCCGAGACCAATACCGGCCAGATATTCCTGCCGTCGGTCAACACCGTCCTGTTCTTCGGCGTCATCTTCCTGGTCCTGGCCTTCAAGACGTCGGACGCCCTGGCGACGGCCTATGGTATCTCGGTCACCGGCGCGATGGTCGTCACCTCGATCATGGCCTTCGAATTCGTCCGCGTTCGCTGGAACTGGACGCTGCCCATGGCTGTTGCCGTGCTCACGCCGCTGCTGCTCTTGGAATTCGTCTTCCTCGGCGCCAACCTGCTGAAAATCCATGATGGCGGCTACGTTCCGGTGCTGATCGCAACCGCCTTCACCGTCATTATGTGGACCTGGCGCCGCGGCACCGCGATCCTGATGGAAAAGACGCGGCACACCGATATCCCGCTGTCGTCCTTCGTGAGCTCCATCGAGCGCAAGAGCGACCACTCGCCCGCCCATGTGCCGGGCACGGCGATCTTCCTGACCAGCGATCCGGAATCCGCGCCCGCCGCACTGCTGCATAATCTGAAGCACAATCACGTCCTGCACGACAAGAACGTGATCCTGACGATCCGTACCACCAACAAGCCGCGTGTCCTCCAGGAGGACCGCTATTCGGTCGAAAAGGTTTCCGACCGCTTCTCGCGCGTCGAGCTGCGCTTCGGCTTCATGGAATCGCAGAACGTTTCGCAGGCGCTCGCGACCCTGCGCAAGACCGGTCTGAAGTTCGACATCATGTCGACCTCCTTCTATCTCGGTCGCCGCAAGCTGGTACCGGACGCCAAGTCGGGCATGCCGCACTGGCAGGACCGGCTCTACATCGCGCTCGCCAATGCCGCGACCGACCCTTCAGACTACTTCCGCCTGCCGGCCAACCGCGTGGTGGAACTGGGCTCGCACGTCATCATCTGAGCTCGGCAAGATTGCTCTTCCTTCGAAGGCCCGGTGGATATCCGCCGGGCCTTTTCTCTTAGGGCTGCGAGCTCGCGGTATTCACGACCACAGATTTGCCCGAATTAACCATCCATCAAGGTTAATGGGAGATTATTCCGGCTCCTGGTTTCGAGTGCCGTTTGGAGTCCGGTGTTGTCCCGCTCGCGTTATGTCAGCCGAAAATTGAGTTTCTTGCCGAAAAACTGGACTTCGCCCGCCGTCTTCGGGCTCTGTGCCTGGCTGATCTTCCCATCTCCAGCCGCCTACGCTGATCTTGCCGGCCTCCTTTCCGGCATCGACAGGGAAGGGGCCAATTGGCGCATGGTGATGACCGCCTCGCCGGCCGGCTCCACTCACCAGGCGGAGTTGGCCTTCGGCGATGCCAAGACGGCGGCCGCGGTGGGCGACGGCGGCCTGGTGCTGCCGGACGGGCGGCGGGTTGCTTTCCAGTCGGAGCAAAAGGGCAGCGATCCCAGACCAGATGAAGAGCGGATCAACCGCCAGGACAAGAAAGGCCGCATCGTTGCCGTTGCGCCGATGCAGCCGCCAAAGGATTTCTCCGCGGGCTCGGTATTGGAGCGGCAAAGCATGCTGTTTCGGCCGGAATCCGATACCGGTGAGCGCACCGCCTTCCTGAAGCCGAAGCTCGACGGCAAGGAAATCCAGATTGCCACCGCCTTCTACAAGAAGCAGCCGCCGAAGCTGGACGACGAAGTGCCGGCCTATCTGGCAAACCTCATCACCAATCAGAATGCCGATGTTCTGGCTGCTGCCTATGCATCGCCGACACCGGACTATGCCCGGGTTTCGCCTTTCGATTCCATCCTTGCCAAGGATCAGGACGGCGAAGGCCGTTTCGTGCCGCAGATCGGACCGAAGGATCATCTGTGGGCGGCCAATGTCCTGCCGCCATCGGTATTCTCGTCCGATGAGCAGCAATGCCTTGCGACCGGCATCTATTTCGAGGCGCGCGGCGAGTCCGTGAAAGGGCAGGCGGCCGTCGCCCAGGTCATCCTCAATCGCGTTCGCAATCCCGCCTATCCCAAAACCATCTGCGGCGTGGTCTATCAGAACGAGGATTGGCGCAATGCCTGCCAGTTCTCCTTTGCCTGCGACAGCGTCAAGGATCGGGTCAATTCGCCGGAACACTGGCGCATCGCCCGTCAGGTCGCGATGGCGGTAACGGCCGGCAAGATCTGGTTGCCGGAAGTCGGCTCCGCCACTCACTACCATGCCGTCTACGTCCGGCCGAAATGGGCGGCCGAGATGGTGAAGGTCGGCCGCATCGGCATGCATATCTTCTACCGCACTTATGGCGGCGGCTGGAGCTGAAGCATTCGAAGTTTGTGGATTGGTCCTAAGGAGCGCAGTGGCGACTGGCAAAAAAGCCATAGAAAAGCATGGGCTGAAGAGGAATCTTCGGCTCAGTTTTCGTCCGGCACGGCTCTTTCAATCTAACGTTATGATTTAATTGGGCTAATTTATGGCTGGACAGATGGCGTCTACGCCTTGACTATGCTTTTTCCTAAAACTATGTTGCGCGCGACTTCAAAACGGGCCGGAAGGTGGCGAAACCTGCTGTTCGTTTACGCGTTGACCGGGGTATAGGGATAACGCGCGACGAAAAGGGGGAGGATATCACCATGACGGACGACCGCGACGAAAGTCTGGAACAGCGGCGGGCGCAGCTGGGAGCCGAATTGGCGAGCAAGCGCGCTGCCGCGAAAGAGGATGAATACGGGGAGGTTCGCGCCGAGGAGGGCCGTAAAGGCTATGCTCAGGCGATGAAGCTTTCCAGTGAATTCATTGCCGCCATTATCGTTGGCGCTGTTCTGGGCTATGTCTTCGACCGTTTTGTCGGTACGGCGCCGTGGGGCATGATTATCTTGCTGCTTCTCGGATTCTGTGCCGGCGTGCTGAATGTGCTGCGCTCTGCGGGCAAGGTGGCGACACCGGAGCTGAATGAGCAAGACCGAGACAAGAAATGAGCGGAAGCGACGCTGCGGCGCCGTTTCCAGGTGAGAGGCATCCGCTCGCTCGAGCGGGAAAATGAAAGAGAACCAGCGGTGGCAAACGGACCTACCCATCAGTTCCTGATCTTCAAGATTATTCCGATCGATATCGGTGGAATTGATTTTTCGTTCACCAACGCTTCCTTGTTCATGGTCGCCTCCGCAGTGATTTCCGCGGGCTTCCTCTATTTTGCCAGCGCGCAGCGCAGCGTCATTCCGAGCCGCGCTCAGTCGGTTGCGGAGATGGCCTACGAATTCATCGCCTCGATGCTGAAGGAAGGGGCGGGAACGAAGGGAATGAAGTTCTTCCCGCTGGTCTTCTCGCTCTTCATGTTCGTGCTGACGGCAAACCTGCTCGGCATGGTTCCCTATTTCTATACGGTCACCAGCCAAATCATCGTCACCTTCGCTCTGGCGCTGCTGGTCATCCTCACCGTCATTCTCTACGGCTTGATTAAGCACGGCTTCGGCTTCTTCAAGCTCTTCGTGCCGCAGGGTGTTCCGGGTATCCTTCTGCCGCTGGTGGTGGTGATCGAGATCATTTCCTTCCTGTCGCGGCCGATTTCGCTCTCCGTTCGTCTTTTCGCCAACATGCTGGCCGGTCATATCACGCTCAAGGTGTTCGCAGGCTTCGTCGCCTCGCTCGGAGCCCTTGGCGCGCTTGGCATTGGCGGCGCAATTCTTCCCCTCATCATGACCGTCGCCCTCACCGGTCTCGAGTTCCTTGTCGCCTTCCTCCAGGCTTACGTCTTTGCGGTACTGACTTGCATGTACCTCAACGACGCGATCCATCCGGGTGGCCACTAAGGATAAAGACATTGGCGTCTAAGGGCGTCAGTCATTCACCGCACAACCATTTCAAAGGAGTTCAACATGGACGCGGAAGCAGCAAAGTTCATCGGCGCAGGTTTGGCTTGCTTTGGTATGGCCGGCACGGCTCTCGGCCTCGGCAATATCTTCGGCAGCTACCTGTCCGGCGCACTGCGCAATCCGTCGGCTGCTGACAGCCAGTTCGGCCGTCTGGTATTCGGCTTCGCCGTTACGGAAGCTCTGGGCATCTTCTCGCTGCTCATCGCTCTCCTCCTGCTCTTCGCCGTCTGATATCAGCGGCGTCATAGATCACGGTTCGCGGGCAGCGAGCCGTGATTCTTTGCATTTGCAGACCACCTGGAGGTGAGCATGTTTGTGACCCCGGCATATGCTGAAGAAGCACCGCCGGCCGCCGGCGAGGTGCATACGGAAACGGGTGCGCCGAATGAAGGCCATCACGCCGGTGTTTTTCCGCCGTTTGACCATACGACGTATCCGTCACAGCTGCTTTGGCTGGTGATCACCTTCGTCATCTTCTATGTGGCCATGCAGAAGATCGTCATTCCGCGCGTTGGCCGCATCCTGGAAAGCCGGCACGACCGGATCGCTCAGGATATCGAAGAAGCTTCTCGCCTGAAGGCCGAAGCCGATGCCGCCGTCGCGACCTATGAAAGCGAATTGGCTGCCGCGCGCGCCAAGGCAAATTCGATCGGCGCAAGCGCCCGCGACGCTGCCAAGGTCAAGGCCGAGCAAGATCGCAAGACGATCGAGGCAAGCCTTTCCGAAAAGCTCAAGGCTGCGGAAGCCCGCATTGCCGAGATCAAGACGAAGGCTTTTGGCGATGTCGGTGCCATTGCTGAAGAGACGGCTGCGGCCGTCGTCGAGCAGCTGGTCGGCAACGTCGCCGGCAAGGCTGATGTCGCTTCGGCTGTTGCCGTAGCATCCGCGAAGCGGGAGGGCTAAGTTATGACGTTTGGTCTTGACGAAACTTTCTTTGCATTCGTCGCGCTTATCATCTTCATCGGTCTCATCGTCTACCTGAAGGTTCCGGGCATGATGGCGAAGTCGCTGGACGATCGCGCCGACCAGATCCGCAACGAGCTGGCAGAAGCCAAGCGTCTGCGCGAAGAGGCTCAGCATCTGCTGGCCGAATATCAGCGCAAGCGCAAGGAAGCCGAGGCTGAAGCCGCGAATATCGTCGCCGCAGCCGAGCGCGAAGCTGACATGCTAACGACGGAAGCCCGGAAGAAGACGGAGGAATTCGTCGCCAACCGTACGGCTCTCTCCGAGCAGAAGATCAAGCAGGCTGAAGCCGATGCGATGAAGGCGGTTCGTTCCGCCGCCGTCGATCTGGCGATCGCCGCTGCTGAATCGGTGCTTGCGAAAAAGGCCGATGGCAGCGTCCAGTCCGGCCTCTTCAACGATGCCGTCAAGGAAGTGAAGACGCGGCTGAATTGAGCTGCGGAACATCGAAATTTGACAAGGCCCTGCTTCGGCAGGGCTTTTTTATTGGGGAGAGGGCACGCCGTCATGTAGAGCCGATTGCTGCCGCATGACGCCGGTTCAATGCGCAGTTTTGCGCAGGAGGTTAGTCCTTATGGTGGGATGCGCAGGCTCCTGAGCTTGTCGAAGGGGTCGGGTGCTGAAGAAACGCAGACAAATCCCTCTTAATAGTGGCTATTCGATTTCTCGCAGGTTAATCATCGCCGCAACGAGCGGCTAGATGAGGAGTCTAGGGGAGGACAGATGCAGGCAATAATGGACGAAGAGCCGTTTCGCCAAGGCCATCTTATCGTGCGGCCCGTTCGCCCCTGGACCCAGGGCGTGCATGCTCTGCTGGCTGCCTTGCCGCCGCGTGGCTTTGATGCCGCTCCGCAGCCGGACGGATTTGACGACGTTTGGGAAAGAGTGACCTATCTGCCTGGAGTCACGGGCGACCTTGATAGCAACATCGAGATGCGCTCGGAGCAGATTCTGCAATCGGCCGCCCGATTGCTGCGCCGGTATCATCATAGTTCCGCTCTGGTCCAGCGGGATCTTGCCGCGGCCTATCTGTGGCAACTGCCGCCCCGCCTGCCGTCCGAGGTCATCTGCCACGGCGATTTCGCGCCTTATAATGTCGTCGTGAACGACGGCGAGGTGACCGGGGTCATCGATTTCGAGGCAGCCCATCCAGGTCCGCGGATTTGGGATCTGTCCTATGCGGTCTATCGCTGGGCGCCATTGTCCTCAAGCATGGCAGTGGAAAGATTGGATAGCCTTGCCAGCCAAATCCAGCGTGCGCGCATCTTCGTCGACGCCTATGGGATGCGGCTTGAGGAGCGCAGTTCCCTTCCGGCCGCCATCGTCGAGCGGCTTGAGGCATTATTGACCTTCATGGAACGGGAAGCTGCGCGCGGCATCGAGCGTTACCGCCGGAATCTGCAGGATGGGCATGACCGGATCTACAGGGAAGACATTGCCTATGTTACGAAATGGTCGCCTCAGATCGTCGCGGGGTTGACGAATTGAGGTCTCAGACGGCTTCCCTCTTGAGCGGGCGGAAGCTCATGCGATGCAGGGAGCAGGGACCGTGTTGCTCGATGCCGGCGCGATGCTGAGGCGTACCGTAGCCGGCATGGGCGGCAAAGCCATAGGCGGGGAAGACGACGCCTGCGCGTGCCATCATCCGGTCTCGCGTTACCTTGGCGACGATCGAGGCGGCTGCGATCGAGAAGGAGCGCGCATCGCCCTTGACCACGGCTTTTCCGGGGCAGGCTAGCCCAGCGGGCACATCGAGCCCGTCGGTCAGCACATAGCTTGCCGGAACCGCCAGCCCGCAAATGGCGCGCCGCATCGCATCCAGGCTTGCCTTGCGGATATCGGTCGTGTCGATGCGGGTAGCACTCGATGAGGCGATGGAGATTGTCGCCGTCGCAAGGATCTCGACGAACAGCTCCTCGCGCCTGGCGGTGGTCAACTGTTTGGAATCGTTCAGCCCATTCGGAATGCGGTCTGGATCGAGAATGACGGCGGCCGCCACGACCGGTCCTGCGAGCGGACCTCTGCCAGCCTCGTCTGCCCCGGCGACCGGCCAATGTCCGGCCCGGCGCGCGATCAGTTCCAGCTCGAAGGTCGGGACGAGCGGGATGTCCTCGAATAGCATTGGAGAATCGGGTGGTGTGCTGCGTGGCATGCGGCGAAGCTCGCACACCACCCGATCTCCTGCAAGCCCCCGGTGGATCAGGGCGGCGAACCGGGGGGCTTTTCCAGCGGGTACAGGGAAAACCCGCAAGGAATGTCAGAGCAAGGACAGCTGAACGCCGCTGCCGTCGGGCGGCACGAACAGGTCATCGCGCAATGCGATATTGCGGCGCGTGAGTTCGAGCCGGCGCGTCGCCATTTCGAAGCGGCGGCTGATCTGCCAGGCATAGGGGCCGGCGCCCTTCATGCGCTTGCCGAATTCGGCATCATAATCCTTGCCGCCGCGCATCGAGCGGATCAGCGACATCACATGGCGATAGCGGTCCGGATAGTGCTGCAGCAGCCAGTCGCGAAACAGTGGGCTCACCTCCAGCGGCAGCCGTAGGATGACATAGCTTGCCTCCAGCGCGCCGGCGGCCTTGCCGGCATCGAGAATACGTTCGATCTCGTGGTCGTTGAGCGCCGGGATGATCGGAGCCACCATGACCGAGGTGCGAATGCCGGCCTCGCTGAGCGCCTGGATCGCCTCCAGCCGCCGCGGAGGTGTCGCTGCCCGTGGTTCCATGGTGCGCGCCAGCTTCCGGTCGAGTGTCGTCACCGACAATCCCACCCGCACCAGGTTCTTGGCGGCCATTTCCTGGAGGATGTCGATATCGCGCATGATCAGCGCCGATTTGGTGACGATGGCAACCGGGTGGTTGGCCCGGTTCAGTACCTCGAGGACCTGGCGCATGATCCGCCACTCCTTCTCGATCGGCTGATAAGGGTCGGTATTGGTGCCGATGGCGATGACGCGTGGCTTGTAGCCGGGCTTTGCCAGCTCGCGCTCCAGCAGCTTGGCCGCATCCGGCTTGGCAAACAGTTTCGATTCGAAGTCCAGACCCGCAGACAGGCCCATATAGGCATGTGTCGGCCGCGCGAAGCAATAGATGCAGCCATGCTCGCAGCCGCGATAGGGATTGATGGAACGATCGAAGGGAATATCGGGGGATTCGTTGCGCGTGATCGCCGTGCGCGGCTTTTCCACCTGCACCTCGGTCTTGAAGGGCGGGAGCTCTTCCCATGTCTGCCAGCCGTCGTCGACTGTCTCACGCTGCTGCGGCTCGAACCGGCCGCTCGGATTCAATCCGGCGCCACGTCCGCGCCGGCGCTCCACGTCGATCCTGAGACCGGCGTCGGCGATCAAAGCGTTGGCAACGTCTGCCGTATTGGCAGGCGCGAATGCGGCCTGCCCTGCAAGGGACTGCTCGTTCATCGGTCGCTCCAGGGCGGTTCATGCCATCGCATGCCGCGTCTAAGATGATTAAATTCCTATCCGACAAATGAGAACATTGCAAGAACAAAATCCGGAATCATCATCTTCCGCCTCACGCATTCGAAGCGTTTGGCGATGGGCGCGCCGCGATTTCGGGGCGATGTATCACGCTTTTCTTAAACGTCAGGCCTCGAGGGTTAGGTGCTGGCAATAAATTGTGCGTCGCTCTATAAATGGGCAATGTTGACGGTCATCATCGAATGCCAGGATCACGAACCGGAGCTGGCGCAGACATTGGCGGCATTGGTGGCAGGCGCGGTCGAGGGGCTGGTCTGCGATGTCGTCGTGCTCGATCATGGTTCCAGGGACGGCACGTCGCGGGTGGCGGATGCCGCCGGATGCCGCTTCTATTCGCAATGGGATATCAAGGACATACTGCGTTCGGCACGCGGTGACTGGCTGCTGCTGGTCGAGCCCGGTGCGCGGCCGCAGGCGGGGTGGATCGACGAGATCGCGGAATATGTCTCCCTGAACAAGGCGCCGGCACGCTTCACCGCATCGCGCGGTTATCGCCGGCCTTTCCTGCAGCGCATTCGCAGAGGCATGCCGCCTTTGGAGCTGGGATTGCTCTTGTCGAAGGCGCAGGCCATCGCCGCCGCCAGAACCGGGATGCGGCTGGCCGAATTTGCCGAGGGCCGGAAGAGCCGGAGCCTTTCAAGCGAGCTCATACCCTCGTGGGTGGCGCGCGCGGCACGATAGCGCTTCGCTTCCGTTCCAGATTCCATTTGAAAAGCTGCAAATACCTGCGATAATTTTCCTGTGGCGGCACCTTACGCGTGTCGCGTCGGGCACCGACCATGAAGATGCCGATATGCGGCGGAACAGGTCAGCGGCACACTCCTTGTCCGCCGGGATACCGGCGAAAGGAGGTGCGTCATGAAACGCACGATGCTTTACCGCCTCTTGGCAATGGCTCTCATGTCAAGTGCAATTCTTTTTCCCGGCGTTGCAAACTCCCAGGCGATGCTGGTTTGCGCCCAGCGCGTCGATATCGTTGCCTTTCTTGGCGACAATCTCTCTGAAAAGCTCTCGGCGGTCGGCAAGCTTGGTGCCGATACGATCGTGGAGATCTACGCCGCCGAAAGCGGTAGCTGGACACTATTGATCAGCGACGCTTCGGGCCGGAGCTGCATCATCCTCAGTGGCGACAATTGGGAATTAGTTCCTATATTGCCGGGGCCGAAGGCATAGCAGGCTGATAATGCCTTGCCATGCGCAGGATCTACTGACAGCGCCGCGCGTCTTTCAAGACGCGCGGCGCTGCTATACTTTGAAATGCTACCTAATTTTTTGGCTTATCCCTTTCGCACAGGGTCACGCCAGTAGTTGTACAAGAGCCTTGCGGTTCCTCGGCTTCGAGACTGAAAAGCCGCGCTGAGCGGTAGGTAGACGTGCTGATCAATCAGCGCGAATCCGGCGGGGCTACCAATCCGAGGGCCAGCGTCATATCGTTGATGATCCCTAGACGCCCTTCAATCAACGCAATTTTCTCCGGCGTATCCGCACATGATGCCTCGATGTCGATAAACAGTTGCTCGCAACCGCCTGGCGTGACGGTGCCGAACATCTGGCCTGGTTCGTCGCTGATATTTCGCCAACCGTGTCGAACATGCGGCGGCAGAACGACGACGGTGCCGGGAGGCGCATCGAACTCTTCGTCACCGCATTGGAAGCGATAGAGTCCACGGATGACGCGAAAGACTTCGGTCTCCCGCGTGTGGATGTGAGGCGCTGGACCGTGTCCCGGTGGAGTGAAGGTTTCCCACATCCCGAATGCGCCGCCAGTCTCGGCGGCCGTGGCATGGATAACAACCTTTGCACCAAATGGGGTTTTTGCTACGCGCTCTTTGCCTGGCAAGGACACAACTGCATTCCGGAAGGTCGACATGGCCATCTCTGCATCGGTTGCAATCTGCGTATTGTATAGCATATCTCAAGTGTTTGGTGAGAGCTGCGAGTTCGTTTTTGGTCGGAGCGGTCTTTCATCACTGGAAGTGCCGCCTCCGGTTGCCGCGGAAGACGAACTCGTTGGCGTAGATGTCGACATGCTTGTCGCGGACGCCGTGGTAGGTCCCCTAGCTCGATCTCTTGAAGTTGGCGCACTTTGGGCGCCTGAAGCCACTTCGCCACCGGTTCTTCGCCAGATCCTCCGCATAGGCATAATCGTCTGGGAGGTCCGATGTGAACTTCTCCAGCGATGGCGGCTTGTCGTTTGCCCAGCGCGTCGGAAACAGGCTCTCACTCATCCAGCCCCTATATCGAAGCAGGGTAGACACGTCATGCGAGAACGCTAGATGGGATTAGCACCTGTGTGAACGGGATAAGTCATTAATCTTTCTCCCAACTCGATTCCGATTTGGGGAATTATGCGGTAGAGCCGCCGCGCCTCAGATGCTCGTCGAGGCGCGGCATGATCTCCACGAAATTGCAGGGCATATGGCGGTAATCGAGCTGCGCCTTGAGAATGCCATCCCAGGCGTCCTTGCAGGCGCCGGGCGATCCCGGCAGTACGAAGATGAAGGTGGCGTTGGCGACACCGCCAGTTGCCCGCGACTGGATCGTCGCCGTACCGATCTTGTCGTAGGAGATGCGATGGAAGACCTCGGAGAAGCCGTCCATGCGCTTCTCGAACAGCGGCTCCAGCGCTTCGGGAGTGACATCGCGGCCGGTGAAGCCCGTGCCGCCGGTGGTGATCACCACGTCGACCGCATCGTCCTTCGTCCAGGCTTCCACTTGCGCGCGGATGCGCTCCTTGTCGTCGGGAACGATGGCGCGGGCCGCCAGCCTATGGCCGGCTTCTGCGATGCGCGCGACCAGCGTATCGCCGGACCTGTCGTCGGCGGGCGTGCGCGTATCGGAAACGGTCAGCACGGCGATGCCGACGGGAATGAAGGATCTTTCGCTGACTGAGCCTGCCATCATGCCTCTCCCGCAATCGTTTCCGTCACCTTGAAATACCAGCCCGGCTTCTGCCTGTGAAGCGAGGCGGCGGCCTCCTCCGCCCGTTCGGTGCTTTCGAAAATCCCGAAGCAAGTAGCACCGGAGCCGGACATGCGGGTCACGATCGAATTTTGGCTTTCGATCAAGCCGGACAGCATCGAAATCTCGCTGCAGATCGAGCGTGCCGATGGTTCGAGATCGTTGCGCAGATTCCGGATCACCTCGATCCACTCGCCATATCCTTGCGGCATCTGCGATGGAAACAGCAATGGCGGATTGTCCTTGCGGGAGAGATGGCGAAATACGTCCGGCGTGGAGATGCCGACGAGCGGATTGCCGAGAACCATGGGGAAAGAGGGAAACGCCGGCAGCAAGTCTATCGCCTCGCCAATTCCGCGCGCCACCAGCGGCTTGCTGGCAAGGCACATCGGCACATCGGCGCCAAGCTTCAAGGCGATGGCCGTGACCTTCTCGTCAGGCAGCGCGAGCCGCCACAGCCGTATTAGCCCGCGCAATGTGGCGGCCGCATCCGCCGAGCCACCGCCGATACCCGATGCGATCGGCAGGTTCTTTTCAAGATGGATGTGAACGGCGGGCGCGTCGAAGCCCGCTGCGTGGGCAGCCGACCGCAGCAGATCGCGCGCCTTGAGCACGAGATTGTCGCCAGCCTCGCCATCGGCCGACAGTAGCGGGCCGAAGCGCCCGGAGAGGCTGAAGTCGTCATAATCGCCGGCGCGAAAGGCGAGGCGATCGCCATGGCGGGCAAAACTCACCAGCATATCGAGAAGATGATAGCCGTCGGCGCGGCGGCCCGTAACATGCAGTGCAAGATTGATCTTTGCGGGCGCTTCCTCCACGAGGTCGAAATCGCCCGCTGCCAAGACCGTGTTCATCGGAAGACTTAGGACTTCTTGTCGACCGGCGCCGGAGCGTTCGTGTCGGGCGAAGGCGCGGGCGCAGGGTCGGGTAGCTTGCTCTTGTCGACGGTCCTCGGATCGTTATCGAGCACGGGCAGGCCCTTCTCGACCTTTTCCTTGATCTTCGGAATATCGGCTTCTTCGGGTTTCGAGGCGAGCGCGCGGTTCCACTGATAGACAGCTTCGAGCTTGCGATTGACACGCCAATAGGCGTCGCCCAGGTGATCGTTGATCGTCGGGTCGCCGGCTTTCAGCTGCGCTGCCCGTTCCAGCTCGTTCACCGCGTCGTCGAAGCGGTTCAGGCGGAAATAGGCCCAGCCAAGGGAATCAACGATGTAGCCGTCATCCGGCTTCAGGTCGACGGCCTTCTTGATCATGTCCAGGCCCTGGTCGAGGTTCATATTCATGTCGACCCAGGAATAGCCGAGATAGTTCAGCACCTGCGGCTGATCCGGGTTGAGCTCCAGCGCCCTCTTGAAGTTCGGCTCGGCATCCGGCCACTTCTTCAGCCGCTCATAGGCGATGCCGCGCTGGAAGAACACGGCCCAATCGCTGCGCTTCGGCACCGGGCCGATGATCTGCACGGCCTTGTCGTAGTTATCGGCCATGGCCTGGAAATCCTTGGCGTCGGAAAGGACGCTTCCATAGGCGAGATAGCTACGAACGTCGTTGGGATCGGAATCGATCAATGCTTTCAGATGCTTGCGGGCATCGTCGACCTTGCCGGACTGGGCAAGCGCAAGGCCGAGCTGCAGCTCGGAAATACGGGCCATCGGCGAATCATCCGGCACCTTCTTGTAGAAGGCGACGGCGCGATCGGTCTGCTCCTGCTTTTCAGCCAGTCCGCCGAGGAGTACCAGCGTATCGGCAGCCTTCGGATCGAGCGAATTGGCAATCTGCAGGTAGAGCGAGACGACATCTTCGGCACCGTCGCGGTTCAGCGCGGCGCCGATGGTGAAGAGCACGGCAGCTGCACCCTGGCTCGCATTGGTGACCTGCTGGTCCGGCGTACCGCCCTTGGTGATGCTGTCACGCAGCGCGTTCAGCGGTGCGTAATTGCTGACAAGATTGTCGCCGACCGAGATCGCATCCAGCGCCTTCTGCTTGTCGCCGGCCTTGGCTTCGAGGCGTGCAAGCGCCATGACCGCGCGCATGAAGGTATCGGGTGCCGTTGCGCCGCCCGTCTTGTCGAGGATCGCGTCGTTGAGATGCGAGCGTGCCGATTTAAGGTCACCCAACGTCAGCGCGATGGCGCCGGCATGATAGTTCTTGAAGATGTTGAACCAATCCGGTCCCTTCATCTTGTCGATCATCGAGATCGCTTCCTTGCCGCGGCCGGATCCGGCGCGGGCCCAGGCGGAGAGCAGGTTGGTCATCATCCGGTCGAGATCGTTCGGACCGTTATATTTGAGAATTTCCTGTGCCGTCCGGTATTCGTGTCGGCGAATGGCATCCATGCCGCGCACGATCGTGGTGACGCGCTCGACCGAAGGATCGTTTTTCAACTCGTTGGCGTATTTGACGCCCTCTTCCAGATTGCCGTTGAGCAGCAGCGAGATCATCAGCCGTTGGCGGATTTCCGGATTGCCGGGGTCGATCATCAGCGCCTTTTTATAAAGCGCGATGGCGGTGTCGTAGTCGTGGTCGACATCGGCCGTGCGGGCGGCGAGAAACGCGCCTGCGAACGTATCGACGCCATCGGGATCGAAAGCAACCGGAGCGCTGGCCTCCGGCGCCGCTGCCGCCGGCTTGTCCTCCGCGCGCGCGCCAGTCAGGGCGGGCACCGAAAGGATTGCCGCCAAGGCTACGCCCGAAAGGAAACGGATGGCAAGTCTCTGCCGCATTAGAAAGCCTTTCATCAAGGAAACGGCCGGCGAAGTCGCCGGCGGCATAACGCATTCCTGTCAACTGATTCACAACAGGATGGCTTTTTTGAAGCGGCCCTGCAACAAATTCGGGTCGCCGCTATCAATTAACGCGTTCGATGCAGAAATCGATCACTTCGAGAAGTGCCGATTTCCAGGGCGTTTCCGGCATAGGCGCCAGAGCGTCGCGCGCGATGGTGCCGTAGTGCACGGCACGGGCAATTGTGTCGGCCAACGCGCCGTATTTCGTGATCAGGCCGAGGGCCTTTTCAAGATTTTCGTCGCTGTTGTTGCCGGTTTCGATGGCGTCACGCCAGAAGGCGCGTTCCTTTTCGGTGCCGCGGCGATAGGCGAGGATCACCGGCAGCGTGATCTTGCCCTCGCGGAAATCGTCGCCGACATTCTTGCCGAGATCGGCAGCCTTGCCGCCGTAGTCCAGCGCATCGTCGACGAGTTGAAAAGCGAGGCCGAGATTGGTGCCGTACGACTTCAGCGCATTGCGCTCCGCCTTGCCGGCGTTGGCGACGATCGGTCCGACTTCGGCCGCAGCGGCGAAAAGTGCGGCGGTCTTGGCGCGAATGACCGAAAGATAATCGTCTTCGGTCGTTTCCATGTTCTTGGAGACCGAGAGCTGCAGCACTTCGCCCTCGGCGATGACGCAGGCAGCCGAGGACAAGACGTCGAGCGCATCAAGCGAGCCGACTTCCACCATCATGCGGAAGGCCTGGCCGAGCAGGAAGTCGCCGACCAGAACGCTCGCCTGGTTGCCCCAGATCATGCGGGCAGTGGACTTGCCGCGGCGCAGATCGCTTTCATCGACCACATCGTCATGCAGCAGCGTGGCTGTGTGCAGGAATTCGACCGATGTCGCCAGCTTGATGTGATTGTCGCCCTGATAGCCGTAAAGTGCGGCGGAGGCGATCGTCAGCATCGGCCGCAGGCGCTTGCCGCCGGAGGAGATGAGATGCTCCGCAACCTCGGGGATCATCTGCACATCGGAGCCGGCCTTGGACAGGATGAGCTGATTGACGCGTTCCATGTCCGCCTTGGTCAGATCCACCAATGGCTTGATGGATGCCAGTTTATTCTTGCTTTCTTCCAGCGGTATCACGACGCCCAACGATCCGGACTCCTGTTCATTTTCTGCAAAGCACAATAAGAAGGGGCGAAAGAGGCGGCAAGAGGCGAATTGTCTCGTCGCGTAAATTTGACAGGAATTCTAGGGCTTATGCACGAGCTGATCCGCACCAATGACCCGGTCCTTCTCTCCTTTGCGGAGAGCCTGATGAAGGATGCCGGAATTCATTGCCTGGTGGCGGATCAGGCGATGAGCATCCTGGAGGGATCTCTCGGCATGCTGCCGCGCCGTTTTCTGGTGGAGGAAGAGCGTGCGGATCAGGCGCGGCGTATCCTGATCGATGCCGGTCTCGGCGACGAGCTGCGCCCGGCGCGGACCTGAGGTTCGCCATGACCGGCAGCCCCTCCGAAACCATCGATGCCTTTCATCGCGGCGCTTTCCACATCGTCCAGCCGAAGGGCAGGGGGCACCGCTCCGGCATGGATGCCATGCTGCTGGCGGCACTCGTGGCGGACGACCGCGCAATCAGGGTAGCCGATCTCGGCGCGGGTGCGGGGGCCGCTGGAATGGCCGTCGCGTCTCGGCTCGACCAGGCGGAGGTGGTGCTGTTCGAGCGCTCGCCCGATATGGCCGAGTTCGCTCGCAAAAGCCTGCTTCTGCCTGACAATGCGCGTTTTGCGGACCGTGTCTCGGTCATCGAAGCCGACGTTACGTTGACCGGCAAGGATCGCAACGAGGCGGGCCTGGTCGACGACAGCTTCCATCACGTCATCATGAACCCGCCCTTCAACGACGCAAGCGACAGGCTGACGCCAGATGCGTTGAAGGCCGAGGCGCATGCCATGACGGACGGGCTGTTCGAAAAATGGATCCGCACGGCAGGTGCGATCATGATCCCCGGCGGCCAGCTCTCGCTCATCGCGCGGCCGGAATCCATCGGCGAGATTATTGCCGCCTGCGGCCGCCGCTTCGGCGGTATCGAGATCACGCCGATCCATCCGCGCGAAGGCGAGAATGCCGTGCGCATCCTGGTGACGGGAATAAAGGGCTCGCGAGCGAGGCTGGCGCTGCGTGCGCCCTTGATCATGCATGGCGAGGGAACGCATAAATTTTCCGATTTCGTCGACGATCTGAATAATGGCCGCGCCGCCTATCCGCGCCGATAACCTATCGTCGCTTAGGCATCAGGGCACGAAATACGATCCGCAATGTTGCGTTTGCCGTTTCCGTGCATACATCACGGGGCAGCAAACATCATGATTCAGGGATGACGAATGGTTGAGTTCTTGAGACGCATGCTTCCGAAGCGCTTCCGCAAGGAGCAGGTGATCGTACCCGTTGTCCGCCTGAGCGGCGTCATCTCTTCCGGAGGTGGGCCTCTGCGGCAATCGCTGAACCTGGCGGGCGTGTCGCCAGCGCTTGAAAAGGCGTTTGACATGAAGACGGCGCCGGCCGTTGCCATCATCGTCAATTCGCCGGGTGGTTCTCCAGTGCAGTCGCGGATGATCTACAATCGCATTCGCGATCTTGCCGCCGAGAAAAACAAGAAGGTTCTGGTCTTCGTCGAGGACGTCGCGGCATCCGGCGGCTATATGATCGCGCTGGCAGGCGATGAGATCATTGCCGACTCCACGTCGATCGTCGGTTCCATCGGCGTCGTGTCCGGTGGCTTCGGTTTTCCGGATCTCTTGAAGAAGATCGGCATCGAGCGGCGCGTCTATACAGCCGGCGAGAACAAGGTGATCCTCGATCCGTTCCAGCCGGAGAAGGAAAAGGACATCGAATATCTGAAGAGCCTGCAGCTCGAAATCCACAAGGTCTTCATCGACATGGTGCTGGAGCGGCGGACTGGCAAGCTCTCGGCGGACGAAACGGTGTTCTCCGGTCTCTTTTGGACCGGCAATCGTGGGCTGGAGCTTGGCTTGATCGACGGCCTCGGCGACATGCGGCAAGAATTGAGGAAGCGCTTCGGCGACAAGGTCAAGCCTACGCTGGTCACCACGCCGCGCAGCCTTTTTGGCCGCAAGGCTCCGGGCATTTCGCTTGGCGGCATGGACGGCATCGGCGTGGGGCTTGCATCCGGGCTTGCCGAAGCGGCAGAGGACAAGGCATTGTGGAGCCGGTACGGATTGTAGTCGGGAGCGCTGCCTGATGCCCCAGATCATCTTCTTCATCGTCGCCGTCGGCGGCATCTGGTTCTTGTATCGGCGTTTTGTGCGGGATGCCCGGAGGCTCGCCGAAAAATCACGCCGCGCCGAAACGGAACGCCGCACCGGCGCCATGGGAACCCTGGTCAAGGATCCGAAGACGGGAGAATATCGTGTGAAGCGTGAGGATGAATAGAATGCGCCTGTCTCGGTGACGTGAGGCGCAGGGGCGTTTGCGCTGCAAAGCCTTGACCCGTTCGCCCCGCCGTGGCACCTGTCCGCCCAACTATTCGCTAGCAGAAGAAATCAATTCCCATGACTGCCAATGTGCCCGACCACATGAACCCGAAGCGCTCTTTTCAGGCGCTGATCCTGACGCTGCACAATTATTGGGCCGACAAGGGTTGCGCGGTTCTGCAGCCCTACGACATGGAAGTCGGCGCCGGCACGTTCCATCCGGCCACCACCTTGCGCTCGCTGGGTCCAAAGCCCTGGCGGGCCGCGTATGTCCAGCCGTCGCGCCGTCCGTCCGATGGTCGCTATGGCGAAAACCCGAACCGCCTGCAGCACTACTACCAATATCAGGTCATCCTGAAACCCAATCCGCCGAACCTGCAGGAACTCTATCTCGGCTCGTTGAAGGCGATCGGCCTCGATCCGCTGCTGCATGATATCCGCTTCGTCGAGGACGATTGGGAAAGCCCGACGCTCGGCGCATGGGGCCTCGGCTGGGAATGCTGGTGCGATGGCATGGAAGTCTCGCAGTTCACCTATTTCCAGCAGGTCTGCGGCATCGAATGCGCGCCCGTCGCCGGCGAGCTGACTTACGGTCTGGAGCGTCTTGCGACCTATGTCCAGGGCGTCGACAGCGTCTATGACCTGAACTTCAACGGCCTCGAAGGCGAAGACAAGATCACCTATGGCGATGTCTTTCTTCAGGCCGAGCAGGAATATTCGCGGCATAATTTCGAATATGCCAATACCGAGATGCTGCACCGCCATTTCATCGATGCGGAGAAGGAATGCCAGGCCTTGCTGGCCGCCGGCGCACCCGGTGACAGCGAAAACCATCGCCTGCACAAATGCGTCTTTCCGGCCTATGACCAGTGCATCAAGGCGAGCCATGTCTTCAACCTGCTCGATGCCCGCGGCGTCATCTCGGTAACGGAGCGTCAGAGCTACATCCTGCGCGTGCGCACACTGGCCAAGGCCTGCGGCGAGGCCTTCCTGCTGACGGATGCCGGCGGTGCCAATTGGAACCAGCAGGCCGCTTGAGCCTGAAATGCGATCGGAGCGCTTGAACGGGCGCTCCTCAAGGCCGCGGTTCGTAGAGTATCCCTTTTTCAACGTCCGGCAATTTCCCCGGGATTGGGCAATGCTAGCCCAATCTTGGCCCTCCACCGCCGTTAAAGCCGGGTGACATTACCGCCAAATCTGCCTAGTGTCCCTGTGGTTGCAGTCGCCACGGGGGATTTCAGATGCTTATTCTTCTCGCGATCATAGTGCTGGCCGCGCTCTATGTCGTCTTCGCCTATAATGGGCTCGTCCGCGCGCGCCAGGTGGCGGAGGAGGCCTGGTCCGGCATCGACGTGCAATTGAAGCGTCGCGCCGATCTGATCCCCAATCTGATCGAGACGGTCAAAGGCTATGCCGGCCATGAGCGCCAGACTTTGGAAGAGGTTGTCGAACTCCGCAACAAGGCGCAGGCCGTGCCGGCTGGGGATGTCGCTGCCCGAGGTCAAGTCGAGGGCTTGTTGTCGCAGGCACTCGGCCGCGTGATCGCGCTCGCCGAAGCCTATCCCGATCTCAAGGCCAATACGAACTTCCTCGAATTGCAGCGCTCGCTGGAGGGCTTGGAAGGCGAAATCCAGATGTCGCGCCGCTATTACAACGGCGCCGCGCGCGACCTGAACGTCAAGGTCGAGACCTTCCCGAACAATCTCATCGCCGGCCCCTTCGGCTTTGCCAAGCGGGCCTATTTCGAGATCACCAACGAAGCGGATCGCGCCGTTCCCACAGTAAAGTTCTGAGATTCCCGCTATCGGTTTTTCATGCGAGGCGGTAAAGGAAGCCGACCGACGGCCATCGGCCGCCTTCCTGACTGACCAAAGAGAATGATGATGGGTAGAGCCAAACTCACGATTATCCCGCCGGGCAAGCCTTTGACCGGACGCGCCATGCCGCCGGGATCGAAGTCGATCACCAACCGCGCACTGCTGCTGGCAGGCCTTGCCAAGGGCACGAGCCGGCTGACCGGCGCGCTGAAGAGCGACGATACCCGCTATATGGCCGAGGCGCTGCGCGCCATGGGCGTTGTCATCGACGAACCCGATGACACGACCTTCATCGTGACCGGCAGCGGCAAGCTGCAGGCGCCGGCAGCTCCTCTTTTCCTCGGCAATGCCGGAACCGCGACGCGCTTTTTGACGGCTGCCGCCGCCCTGGTCGAAGGCAAGGTCATCGTCGATGGCGATGCCCATATGCGCAAGCGGCCGATCGGCCCGCTCGTCGACGCGCTCCGCTCGCTCGGCATCGATGCCTCGACCGAAACCGGCTGCCCGCCGGTAATAGTCAACGGCACCGGCCGTTTCGAGGCCAACCGCGTGCAGATCGATGGCGGCCTGTCCAGCCAGTATGTTTCGGCGCTACTGATGATGGCCGCAGGCGGCGACCGCGCTGTTGATGTCGAGCTGCTCGGCGAACATATCGGCGCTCTGGGCTACATCGATCTCACGGTTGCGGCCATGCGTGCTTTCGGCGCCAAGGTGGAGCGCGTGAGCCCCGTCGCCTGGCGTGTCGAGCCCACCGGCTATCATGCCGCCGACTTCCTGATCGAGCCGGATGCCTCCGCCGCGACCTATCTCTGGGCGGCCGAAGTGCTTGGTGGTGGCAAGATCGATCTCGGCACGCCGGCGGAGCAGTTCTCGCAGCCGGATGCGAAGGCCTATGATCTGATCTCGAAGTTCCCGCATCTTCCGGCCGTCATCGACGGTTCGCAGATGCAGGATGCCATTCCGACGCTTGCCGTCCTTGCCGCTTTCAACGACACGCCAGTGCGTTTTGTCGGCATCGAGAACCTCCGCGTCAAGGAATGCGATCGCATCCGCGCGCTGTCGAGCGGCCTGTCGCGCATTGTTCCGAATCTCGGCACCGAAGAGGGCGACGATCTGATCGTCGCATCCGATCCCAGCCTGGCCGGCAAAATCCTGCCTGCGGAGATCGACAGTTTCGCCGATCACCGCATCGCCATGAGCTTCGCGCTGGCTGGCCTGAAGATCGGCGGCATCACTATTCTCGACCCCGACTGCGTCGCCAAGACCTTTCCGTCCTACTGGAACGTGCTGGCTTCGCTCGGTGTCGCTTACGAAGACTGACGCTTCGCCATCTCAGGGGAGGCTGAGCGCGGACATATTCCTGACGTGAAGCGGCGCCGGCAACGGCGTCGCGGCTATCCTTTTGGGGGAGTGATGACACGGCTTTGCGGGTTCTTCCTGGCTCTGTGCCTGCTGCTTTGCGCAACGATGGTAACGGCAGCCGAGCTCATCACCAGTTTCGATCAGGCGATCGCCCTGCACCATGACGGCTCCATGCGGGTCGTCGAGACGATTGCCGTGAATGCGGAGGGACGTGACATCCGCCGCGGCATCTTCCGGGATTTTCCGTTGACAATGACCGATGCCGCCGGCCGCGAGATCGAGGTGGATTTCAAGGTCGTGTCCATCGAGCGCGACGGCCAGCCGGAGGATTGGCACAGCGAGCGCATCAAGGGCGGCGAGCGCATTTACATCGGCAAGGCCGATCGAAGTCTCAATCCAGGCCCGCATACGTTCCGCATCACCTACGACACTAATCGTCAGATGCGCTATTTCGGCGATCACGACGAGCTTTATTGGAACGTCACCGGCAATGGCTGGCTGTTCCCGATCGTCAATGCCAAGGCGACCGTTACATTGCCAGATGGCGTCGAGCCTCAGCAGCTTGCCTTCTTCACCGGGCCGCTGGGCGCCAGCGGCAAGAACGCAAGCGCCAGCGCACAGGGCAATACGGTCACTTTCGTCACGACCAGGCCACTCGCCATGGCCGAAGGCCTGACGATCGCCGTCAAGCTGGCGAAGGGGGCGATCGCGCCGCCGAGCGCCAGCCAGCAATGGGGCTGGTTCCTTCGGGATCATCTCGACTCGACCATCGCCATCGGCGGGCTGATCCTGCTGTTTGCCTATTATATGCGCAGCTGGATCAGGGTGGGCCGCGATCCTGCGCCCGGCGTCATGGTTCCACGCTGGGATCCGCCTGAAGGCATCTCGCCGGCGCTGGTCAATTATATCGACAACAAGGGCTTCGCCAGTTCCCGCTGGACGGCATTCTCGGCGACGGCGATCGATCTTGCGGTGCGCGGCTATGTCATTCTCGACGACCTGAAGGGAAAAGTTGTCATTCGCCCCACGGGCAAGGCAGGCAGCGGTCTCAGCGGCGGCGACAAGGTGCTTATGCAGGCCGTCGGGCCGTTCTCACCGCTGGTCATCGACAAGGAAAACGGCGAGGCGGTGCAGCGGCTCGGCTCCAAGTTCCGCAGCGCGATCGAGCGCGATCATCGCGACGAATATTACAAGGCCAATTCGCTCTATGTCATTGTCGGCATTGCGCTGTCGATTCTCATTCTGGCCTCCATCGTCATCTTCGGGCGACTGCATGAGAATGCCCTGCCGCTCATCATCATGCCCGGCTTCCTGTCGATCTTCGTGACGATCTTTACCAGCATCATCGGACGGAGATTCCGCCGCCACGACGCCGGTCTCGCCCAGCGCATCCTTTCGGTCTTGATCTTCGCCTTTTTCGGCTTCGTCTTTGTATCGATTGCCGTCAGTGGTTTTGCCGCGGCGGTCGTGCCGCTCTGGGAAGCGGGCCTGTTGCCGCTGACGGCCGGCATTGTCGGCATTTTCGCGCTGAACGTCGTCTTCTATTTCCTGATGGGCGCGCCGACGCCGCTCGGGCGCAAGATGATGGATGGCATCGCCGGTCTCAGGCAATATCTGACGCTGGCTGAGCGCGACCGGATGAACATGCAGGGCGCGCCGCAGATGTCGCCGCAGCATTTCGAAAAGCTGCTGCCCTATGCAGTCGCGCTCGGCGTCGAAAAGCCGTGGTCCAGCGCTTTCGAGACCTGGCTTGCCACCGCTGCGGGTGCGGCCGCGGCGGCCGCCTATGCGCCGGTCTGGTATTCCGGCAACTTCAACCCGGGCAATATCGGCGGAACGATCGGTGACTTCTCCTCCTCCATGGCGTCCACCATCGCCTCGACCATTCCCGCACCCGTCTCCAGCTCCTCCTCGGCCTTTGGCGACGGGGGAGGCGGCGGTGGCGGTTCCTCCGGTGGAGGTGGCGGTGGCGGCGGTGGTGGCGGATGGTGAACAGACACCCTTCCCTTGAGGGGGGAGGTGTTCGTCCCAACGGTTCAACTTCGCTGATTTCGCCTGTCATCAGATCGGCCTGATCATCGAGCTTGACGGCAGCCAGCATGGGCAGGACACGGCAAGGCGTTACGATGCCGGGAGAACGGCCTTTCTTGAGCGCCAAGGTTATCATGTCCTCTGATTCTGGAATGCCGAGGTCATGGATGAAGGTCGAGGCTGTTCTGGATACGATATTTGCCATTGTGCAGCAGCGGCAAATTTTGCTAGCAGAGGCCGACCGTTTTCACCCCACTCCGGCACGCCGTGCCGACCCTCTCTTTCAAGGGGAGGGTGAGGAACCTTGACATGCCCGATCTCCTTCTCGAACTCCGCTCCGAGGAAATTCCCGCCCGCATGCAGCGCAAGGCCGCCGGCGATCTGAAGAAGCTGGTGACCGATGCCCTCATCGAAGCAGGTCTTTCCTATGAGGGAGCGAGGGAATATTGGACGCCGCGGCGGCTGACGCTCGATATTCGCGGCTTGACGGCGCGCTCGGCCGATGTGCGCGAGGAGCGCAAGGGGCCGCGCACCGATGCCAACGAGAAGGCGATCGAAGGCTTCCTGCGCGGCGCCGGGCTTTCTTCGATTTCCGAGGCTCAGGTGCAGAGCGATCCGAAGAAAGGCGATTTCTACGTCGCGATCATTTCCAAGCCCGGCCGTGCCGCGGAGGAAATCGTCGCTGCGGTCATGCCCGATATCATCCGCAACTTCCCCTGGCCGAAATCCATGCGCTGGGGCAAGGCATCGGCCAAACCCGGCTCGCTGCGCTGGGTGCGCCCGCTTCAGTCGATCGTCTGCACCTTCGGCACCGAGCATGAAGAAACCGCAGTCATCCCCTTCGAAATCGATGGCATCGTCGCCTCGAACGTGACCTACGGCCATCGCTTCCATGCGCCCGATGCGATCACGGTCAAGCGTTTTGAGGACTATGTCTCGAGTCTGGAAAAGGCCAAGGTCGTTCTCGATGCCGAGCGCCGCAAGGATATCATCCTGCATGATGCCCGCGACGTCGCTTTCGCCAACGGCCTCGAACTGGTGGAAGACGAGAGCCTGCTGGAAGAAGTATCCGGCCTCGTCGAATGGCCGCAGGTGCTGATGGGCTCCTTCGAGGAAGACTATCTGTCGATCCCGTCGGAAATCATCCGCCTGACCATCAAGACCAACCAGAAGTGTTTCGTCACGCGCCAGCAGGCCGGCGAGACGCTATCCAACCGTTTCATTCTCATCGCCAATATCCAGGCGACGGATGGCGGCAAGGAAATCATCCATGGCAACGGCAAGGTCGTGCGCGCCCGTCTGTCCGACGCGCTGCATTTCTGGAAGCGCGACCAGGGCGATCTGCCCGATCTCGAAACGCTGGAAGCCTCGGCCGCGAAATTCGGCCTCGATCTGAAGAAGCCGCTCGATCAGCGCATGGCAAAGCTTGACGCGCTTGATGTCACTTTCCACGCCAAGCTCGGCAGCCAGGGCGAGCGTGTTGCCCGCATCCGCGCGCTGGCCGCTGAACTCGCCAGGATTACCGGCGCCGATACCGCTCTAGTCGACCGCGCCGTCGTGCTCGCCAAGGCCGACCTGCGCACCGAAGCTGTCGGCGAATTCCCCGAGCTGCAGGGTCTCATGGGCCGCAAATACGCGTCGCTGCAAGGCGAGGATGCCTCGGTCGCTACTGCGATCGAAGATCATTACAAGCCGCAAGGTCCTTCCGACCGCGTCCCCGAGGACAAGGTCGCGATCACGGTCGCGCTTGCCGACAAGCTGGATACGCTCGTCGGCTTCTGGGCGATCGACGAGAAGCCCACAGGCTCGAAGGACCCTTATGCGCTGCGCCGCGCCGCCCTCGGTGTCGTCCGCATCCTCTTGGAGCGTGGCGTGCGCCTGCCGCTGCTCGCGACCACGAGGGATGTCGATCTGCTCGTCTTCTTCCATGATCGCCTCAAGGTCTATCTGCGCGATCTCGGCGCCCGCCATGACCTGATCGACGCCGTGCTGACGCCGGAGGCCGACGATCTCTTGATGGTCGCCCGCCGCGTCGAGGCGCTGACGGCCTTCATCACGTCAGAGGACGGCAAGAACCTGCTGGCCGGCACCAAGCGCGCCACGCAGCTTCTGGCAGCCGAGGAGAAGAAGGGCACGGTCGTTGCCGACGGCGTTTCGGAAGCCTTGCTGAAGCTCGATGCGGAAAAGGATCTCTTTGCCGCCGTCAAGTCTGCCTCCGCCGAGGCTTCCGATGCGATTGCCAAGGAAGATTTCCGCTCGGCCATGGCAGCCCTTTCCAAGCTGCGCGCACCCGTCGACCGTTTCTTCGAAGCCGTGCTCGTCAATGACGAAGACGCCGCCATCCGCGCCAATCGCCTGGCGCTGCTGCGCATGATCCGCGAAGCAACCGGCACGGTCGCCGACTTCTCGAAGATTGCGGGATAAGGCGTGGGGGCGCGATGACCGGAAAGATCCTCGTCAGCGCCTGCCTCATGGGCCACGCCGTCCGCTACGACGGCCGCTCCAAGCCACTCGTGCATCCAGCGATCGATCGCTGGCGCGAGGAGGGGCTGTTGGTCACGATCTGTCCGGAAATGTCCGCGGGCATGGCGGTTCCAAGGCCGCCGGCCGAGATTGCAGGCGGCGGAACCGGCGAAGATGTACTCGCCGGCACTGCGCGTGTGTTGGAGATTACCGGCGGCGATGTCACGCAGGAATTCCGTCAGGCGGCGGAAAATGCCCTGGCGCTTGCACGAGAAAGCGGCTGCCATTATGCCCTCCTGATTGACGGCAGCCCATCCTGCGGCTCCGGCTTCATCTATGACGGCACATTTTCCGGCGGCCGGCAGAGCGGCCGGGGCGTCACGGCGGCGCTGCTCAAGCAGGCCGGTATCGAGGTCTATTCCGATCGCGAGATAGAGAAACTGGTCGAGCGGCTGAAAGCCGCAGACTGAAGCAACAATCGCAGCTCAAAATAAAACCGCCGGACGCAAGCCCGGCGGTTCTCATTTTCTGACCTGTAAGGCTCAAGCGGCGCGGCGGTGATCCATAGTGGAGCGACCTTCGTTGACGCGGAAGCCGCGGATGAGGGCGAGAAGATCTTCCGTATCGGCGGCGAGCGTTTCGGCCGATGCTGTGGTCTCTTCGGCCATGGCGGCGTTCTGCTGCGTGGCCGCGTCGAGCTGGTTCATCGAAGACGAGATCGAGCGCAGCGTCGTATCCTGCTCGGAGGCGCTGTGGGCGATCTTCGAGACGATTTCGTTGGCAGCCTTGATCTGGTCGGAGATGCGCTTCAGCGCTTCGCCGGCCTCGCCGACGAGGCGCACACCCTGATCGACCTGACCGGAAGAGCGGGCGATCTGGTCCTTGATCTCCTTGGCGGCTGCCGCGGAGCGCTGGGCGAGCTCCCGCACTTCCTGGGCGACGACGGCGAAACCCTTGCCGGATTCGCCGGCGCGGGCCGCCTCGACGCCGGCGTTGAGGGCCAGCAGGTTGGTCTGGAAGGCGATCTCGTCGATCACGCCGATGATCTTGCCGATCTCGGACGAAGACTTCTCGATACCGCTCATCGCTTCGATTGCCTGGGCAACCACGGCATCGCTGCGCGATGCTTCGGCGCTGACGGCATGAACGCGCTTGCTGGCCTCATCAGCGCCTTCCGCTGTCTGGCGGACGGCAACGGTGAGCTCGTCGAGCGCTGCCGAAGTCTCTTCCAGGCTGGCAGCCTGGCGCTCGGTGCGCTGAGATAGTTCGTTGGAAGCGCGACGGATTTCTTCCTTGCTGAGGCCGATGTCGTTGCCCTTGGCATTGACGCGTCCCATCGCGGCTTCCAGATGCGACAGCGCCTCGTTGAAGTTGCTGCGAAGGCCGGCATAGCTGGCGCCGAGATCGCCGCAGCGTATCGTCAGGTTCCCCTGGGCGAGATCTTCAAGTGCCCGGCCGATGACCGAGACGACACGCGCCTGTTCGTGGGCCTCGTCCTGCTGCTGGCGCAGGTTCTGTTCGCGCTCGTTGCTGATCTCGAGTTCCTGCGCGGCCTGACGATCGGCCAGCATGTGGCGCTCGCGGATCTTTTCCTGCAGCGCCTGGGTCGCCTTGGCCATCAGGCCGATTTCGTTGCGCATTTCGGCATGGGGGATGGCCATCTTCACGTCTTCATCGGCGACTGCCTTCAGCGCGGTATGGACCTCGGCGAGCGGCTTTGTGATGCCGCGGATGAAGTAGAGGGCTGCACCGATGCCGATGACGAAGACGAGGCCGCAGATGAGCAGGGCACGCCACATCGTCGCATTGATCTGCGCATCGAGGTCGTCCATGTAGACGCCGCAACCAAGAACGATTTGCCAAGGCTCGAAAGCGGCCGAGTAGCTGCCCTTCAGGAAGAAATCGCTGTTGGGACGGCCAGGCTTGTTCCAGTAGTAGATCGTGCGGCCACCGCCCTTGATGGCCTTCTCCACCATTTCCTTGCTGAAATGCGTGCCGTTCTTGTCGACTTGGCCGGACATGTCCTTGCCGATATTGACCGGGCTCGGGTGAATGCGCTGCACCACATTATAGTCGAAGCCGAAGAAATAGCCTGATGGCGCGAAGCTGACATGCGACAATACCTTGAAGGCCTCGGCCTGGGCGGCCTCATGCGTCATCTCGCCGGCTTTTTCGCGCTGATAGTATTGGTTCAAAACGGAAATGCCGGATTCGACCTGCGTGCGCAGCATGTCGAAGCGGTCGTCATAGATGGAATCGGCCTGCGACCGGATCTGAAAATAGGTGGCCACGGCGAAGGCGGCCATCAGGACGCCGAGCAGGGCAAATAATTGATGCGCAATCTTGAGATTCTTCATGGTGCCTCTCACAGGTAGGTGAATACCGGTGCGGTATCCTACCGCCTGTGCGATCGCCTGAGAGAATCTCAATACGCTTGCCGCCGCTCGAATGACATGCTGCTGTCCGGTGATCAGTAAAATCGCCGTTTATGTCTAAAAAATCTTTAATTTTAGGGGGATGGTTGTATTTTTCGCAGGCTGAAACTGGAGATATGCCGCCTTGCTGCCAATAATACTTATGCAGGCTTACGAATAACTTCAGTTAATCCATATTCATTTCTTTGTAATTTAGAAAAACAAAATATTTCTAATGTATATCATAGGTGTGTTGCGAGCCGTTGCTCCTTCGGCTGAGCAATGATCGGCGAATGCCGTGGCAACGGATGGCCCGGCAGCTATTGGCGCAGCTGGAAGCCGGAGAGATCGAGGGATTTGGGAACCGCCGTGATACCAGGCAGGGCTGCGGTCTTTACCGCCAGGTCGATCCCATCGACCGGCTCACTGCTGGCGGCCAAGGCTTCCGGTGTCGGCTTGCTGACGAACATGACGGGGGATCCGCCCATCCAGGCCTCTGTCCGCACGACCTTCTTTTCGCCGTCAACGCTGCGGACCACGATCGATTGCGTGCCCGGCGTCAATGTCGGCACTGTATATTCCTTTTCAGCCACTTTCGGCTTGAGGGGAGGGCAGTTGGCGCAGCTCTTGTCGACGATGCTGCTGTCGCCGCTCTGCATCGTGCCATCGATAGACTGGATGGAGGAGGCCATGGCGGGGCCGCTGGCCAGAACGCATGCCAAGGTCAGAAAGAAGGAACGCATAACAACAACTCCGCCTATAGTGACGAAGACTTTAGCGTGCCTTTATTTCCATCCCGTCAGGAGATTAGGTAAACATTTAATGGACCCGCGCCCGCAGAAGCGCAGAGATATTTACGTCTCGCGCTCGACGGCACGCCAGCCGATATCGCTGCGGTAGAAGCCGTTCTCCCATTTCACCTCGCCGGCAAGGGCATAGGCGCGTCTTTTTGCTTCGCCCACCGTCTTGCCCGTCGCGGTGATGTTCAGCACGCGGCCACCGGTTGCGACCAGCGCGCCGTCCTTCAGGCCTGTGCCGGCATGAAACACCTTCGCACCTTCGCCGTCGGCCGGCAGCGCCGCGATCGGCGTGTTCTTGGCATAGGTGCCGGGATAGCCCTTCGAGGCCATGACGACGGTCAACGCCGGGTCGTCGCTCCATTCGGCCGCCACCTGATCCAGCGTGCCGTTGGCGCAGGCAAAGAGCAACGGCAGCAGATCGCTCTTCAGCCGCATCATCAGTACCTGGCATTCGGGATCGCCGAAACGGACATTATATTCGATGAGCTCGGGACCCTTGGCGGTGATCATCAGTCCGGCGAAGAAGACACCGCTGAAGGGATGGCCGCTTTCCGCCATGCCGCGCATCGTCGGCTCGATGATCTCCTTCATCGTGCGCTCGATCATTTCGGGCGTCATGACGGGGGCGGGGGAATAGGCGCCCATGCCGCCGGTATTCGGGCCGGTATCGCCGTCGCCGACGCGCTTGTGGTCCTGCGCTGTCGCAAGCGCCAGCGCATGCTTGCCGTCGCAAAGGCAGAAGAAGCTCGCCTCCTCGCCATCCAGATAGGCTTCGATCACCACTTCGGCGCCGGCCTCGCCGAAGGCACCCTCGAAGCAATCGTCGATCGCCGCAAGCGCCTCGTCGATCGTCATCGCAACGGTGACGCCCTTGCCCGCGGCAAGGCCGTCCGCCTTCACGACGATCGGAGCGCCCTCAGCGCGAACATAGGCCTTCGCCTTCGGTGCATTGTTGAAACGCTGGTATGCTCCCGTCGGAATATTATAGCGGGCGCAGATATCCTTGGTGAACCCCTTGGATCCTTCGAGTTGGGCTGCGGCTGCGGAAGGACCGAAGACGACAATGCCGGCGGCGCGCAATTTGTCGGCAATGCCGGCGACCAGCGGCGCTTCGGGGCCAACCACGACGAAGTCGATGGCCTTGTCCTTGCAGAAAGTAACAACGGCATCATGGTTGTCGATATCGAGCGCGGCGAGCGTCGCGTGCTCGGCAATGCCGGGATTGCCCGGAGCCGCGTAGAATTCGGTCATGTCTGGCGATTGCGCCAGTTTCCAGGCCAGCGCATGCTCGCGTCCGCCCGATCCGATCAACAGAACTCTCATGGCTTGCCCTCTCGTTGTATCCTTTTGCGCGGTTAAGCGGGGTTGGGCCAAAGGTCAAGCGTCAAATCCTGTGGAGGCAGGGCCGGCAACATTGCCATGCCTTTTTATCCCGTTAAAGCGGAAGCGGCTTCAGGTTCACGCCATCTCCATGCCCGGATTGGCGTATTCCGTGCCGAAACCGCTTCTTATGTCCGCGGGATCATGCTTATGGTCCCCTAACGATTGTCCAGTTCAGAGAGACACATGGCCGCCGATATCCGTTCCCTTGCCGCAACCATCGCCGCCGAGATCAATTCACGCCCGGATCAGGCCAAGTCTGCGATCGAGCTTCTCGATAAAGGCGCGACCGTGCCGTTCATTGCCCGCTATCGCAAGGAAGTGACCGGTGGCCTGGATGATACGCAGCTTCGGACGCTATCGGAGCGCCTTGTCTACCTGCGCGAGCTGGAAGCGCGCCGCGCCGCCATCATCGAATCCATCACCGGCCAGGGCAAGATGACCGATGAGCTGATGGGCAAGATCGCCACCGTTGCCACCAAGTCCGAGCTGGAAGACCTCTATCTGCCTTACAAGCCGAAGCGCCGCACGCGCGCCGAGATTGCGAGAGAGCGTGGCCTCGGCCCGTTGGCTGATACCATCCTTGCCGATCGTTCGAAGGAGCCTTCCGCTCTGGCCGAAGGTTTCATCACGGCCGATGTGCCCGACGTGAAGACGGCGTTGGAAGGCGCGCGCGATATCATCGCCGAAGGCATTGCCGAAAATGCCGATCTGCTCGGCAAGCTGCGCAATTACATGAAGACCAATGCCACCCTGAAGGCCGCCGTCGTCGACGGCAAGCAGGAAGCCGGCGCCAAGTTCTCGGATTATTTTGCCCATCAGGAACGCTGGGCGACAGCTCCTGGCCATCGTGCGCTCGCCATGCTGCGCGGCTGGAACGAAGAAATTCTGACGCTGAACATCGAAGTCGATACCGATGCCGTGTCGCCCAATAAGCCGGTCGAGCGTATGGTCATCTCGGCCTATGATATCGGCGCAAGCCGGCCCGGCGACCGCTGGCTGACGGAAGTCGCGAGCTGGACCTGGCGCGTGAAGCTTTCGATGTCGCTGTCGCTCGACCTGATGCGCGAGTTGCGGGAGAGGGCGGAGGAGGAGGCGATCCATGTCTTCGCTCGCAATCTGAAGGATTTACTGCTGGCAGCCCCCGCCGGCTCGCGCGCCACCATGGGTCTCGATCCCGGCATCCGCACCGGCGTCAAGGTTGCCGTGGTTGACGGCACGGGCAAGCTCCTGGAAACGACTACCGTCTATCCCTTTCCGCCGAAGAACGACGTGCGCGGCACACAGGCCACGCTTGCCTCGCTCACCCGCAAGCACAAGGTCGAGCTGATCGCGATCGGCAACGGCACCGGCAGCCGTGAAACCGAGAAGCTTGTGGCCGACATGCTGGCCGAACTGCCGGCGCCGAAGCCGACCAAGGTCATCGTTTCAGAGGCCGGCGCATCGGTCTATTCCGCCTCGGAAACGGCGGCGCTGGAGTTCCCCGGCCTCGACGTCTCGCTGCGCGGCGCCGTCTCGATTGCTCGCCGCCTGCAGGATCCGCTGGCGGAACTGGTAAAGATCGAGCCGAAATCGATCGGCGTCGGCCAGTATCAGCACGATGTCGACCAGCAGAAGCTGTCACGTTCGCTGGATGCGGTGGTCGAGGATGCGGTGAATGCCGTCGGCGTCGATCTGAACACGGCTTCGGCGCCGCTGCTTTCCCGCGTCTCGGGCCTTGGCCCGTCGATCGCCGATGCCATCGTCAAGCATCGTGACGGCGAGGGTCCTTTCGAGACGCGGCGTGATCTCTTGAAGGTCGCGCGCCTCGGCCAGCGCACCTTCGAACAATGCGCCGGCTTCCTGCGCATTCCCAACGGCAAGGAGCCGCTCGATGCTTCCTCCGTGCATCCCGAAGCCTATGGCGTCGCCAAGAAGATCGTTGCCGCCTGCGGGCGTGACCTGCGCACGCTGATGGGTGATATGGCGATGCTGAAGGCAGTCGATCCCAGGCAGTTCATTGACGATAAGTTCGGCCTGCCGACCGTGCGCGACATCATCTCCGAACTGGAAAAGCCGGGCCGGGATCCACGTCCGAGCTTCAAGACCGCAACCTTTGCGGAAGGCGTCAACGAGATCGGCGACCTCAAGCCTGGAATGCTGCTGGAAGGCACCGTGACCAACGTCGCCGCCTTCGGCGCCTTCGTCGATATTGGTGTCCATCAGGACGGTTTGGTGCATGTCTCGCAGCTGGCGGACCGTTTCATCAAGGATCCGCACGAAGTCGTAAAGGCGGGCGATGTCGTCAAGGTCACGGTTGTGGAAGTCGACGTGAAACGCAAGCGAATCGGCCTCTCCATGCGCAAAGATGGCGGCACTGTGGCGGCTTCGTCCGGGCGTGAGTCGCGCGAGCAGGCTAGCGCACGCAACGCTGGCGTCAGGGGGGATACCCGTCCGAAGGCCGAACAACAGGGTAGTTTCGGAGCCGCTTTGGCCGATGCCCTTAAACGAAAATAAGGACTTAGCGGAACTCTGTGCAAGAATGTCACACTCTGGCAGAGTTGTTGCCAGAGTGCCAATGACTGTGAAAAGGTAAGCTTGCCACAATGCTGTGAGGCGTTAAAGTTTGCCTTAATGTCATGTCATAACATTCGAGGCGTCCATGGCGTCGGCACTTTTTTCTCTCGTCAAGAAACTCATCCGTAAAGGTTCACTCAGGCTTACGCTTGCATCCGGCGAGACCCATATGGTCGGCGACGGAACCGGCGAGACGGTGGCCGTTCGTTTTGCCGATCAGCAGGCGGAAGATGCCGTCGCGCGCGATCCGACGCTCAAGCTCGGTGAAATGTATATGGAGGGCCGCTTCATCCTCGAGCAGGGGGATATCTACGAATTCCTCTCGCTGGTGAAGCAGAATACCACCAACGAGATTTTCGATTTCCGCATGGCGGCGTTGCTGCTCGGCCGCATCGCCTTGCAGCAGATCAAGAGCCGCTCGCCGGTCAACCGCAACAAGTATAATGTTGCGCATCACTATGATCTGTCGGCGAAGTTGTTCGATCTCTTCCTCGATGAGGACTGGCAATATTCCTGCGCCTATTTCAATCCGCCCGGCATCAGCCTCTACGAAGCGCAAGTGGCCAAGAAGCGCCATATCGCGGCGAAGCTGCTGGTCGAACCCGGCCAGAAGGTGCTGGAGATCGGCTCCGGTTGGGGCGGCATGGCCATGTATCTTGCCGAGGCCTATCCCGGCCTCGATGTGACAGGCATTACGCTCAGCGAAGAGCAGCTGAAAGTATCGCGTGATCGCGCGGCCAAGCGTGGCCTCTCCGATCGCGTCCGCTTCGAGCTGCAGGACTATCGCTATATGACCGGCCGGAAGTTCGACCGCATCGTCTCCGTCGGCATGTTCGAGCATGTCGGCATCGGTGATTACGGCAAGTACTTCCGCAAGGTTTCGGAACTTCTGGATGACAACGGCGTCATGCTGCTGCATTCGATCGCGCGTCCGAAGCCGAGCTATGCCACCAACGCCTTCATCGAAAAATATATCTTCCCGGGCGGCTACATCCCGTCGATCGGCGAGACCACGCCGCCGCTGGAGAAGGCTGGCCTGCTGACGAGGGACGTCGAAACCTTGCCGATGCATTATGCCTACACGCTGCGGCACTGGCGCAATCGCTTCGTGGCGCGCAAGGCCGATGCCGTCGCGCTCTACGACGAGAAGTTCTTCCGCATGTGGGAGTTCTATCTGGCCGGCTCCGAAATGGGCTTCCGCTGGGATGAGTTGTTCATCATGCAGATCCAGATCGCCAAGAACCAGTTCGCCGTCCCGGACAATCGCAATTACATCTGGGAACGCGAGGCGAAACTGAAGGAATTCGAGGCAGCGCGCGCGCCTCTGGAGAAGGTGACGTTCTGACCGTCGACATAACGCCGGGCCATGGAAGCCCATGATCCGGCGTTTCTGGTCTTGCTCCGTCAAGCCGCAAGGTCGTTATTTGCCGACATGGACGATGAACGTGCCGTCCTGCACGGTGCCGTCGGTATTCAGTCCCGTGAGTCGCATGGTGAATTGATCTGTGCCCGAGAAACCTGGGTTCGGCGTGTAGTAGACAATGTTTCCCTGAACCGCCTTGCCCGAGCACAGGTAGGCGTTGCTGTCTTTCGGAAACTTTGCTGCGACCGGGCCGTGCTCGACCTCAATCTTGCCATGGGCAGGCGCCTTGACGACACCCGTATAGGGAAACCCTGCAAACGTGCGGTCCTGCTTCACAAGAGAAGCGCTTGTAATCTTCGTCTTCTTGCCCGGCGCGATTTGGCGGGAAAACTGGCTTTGTTTTGCCCCGCCGATCGGGGCGCTGACGCAGCCGGAAAACGCCATGGTAGCGCTGAGAAACAGACCTAAGGAAATCAGAGATACGGTCTTCATTCGTTGCTCTTCTTTGAAAATCGAGGGGGGCTGCAAAATGGCGGGCGACAAAGGAAATGCCGACCGTTACCTGTGATTGAGTAACTCATGCGGCAATTAAATCACCGCGACAGATCACCGCATGCCCGATGCCACCGCCCACACAACCTGAATTTGGTTCTTTTCATCGAATTCAGCGTCTTGTGGTTAAGAGAGCGGTAACGCGATCCGAATATTTTGCGGCAACTCTAGGGCTGCGTTCATAGCCCTTTGTATTGCGTATCATGGAGTTGCAGTGTGTTTGCAAAGTCGCGTTTTCTTTTCGTTTTTGGCCTGTCCGTTGCCTGTGCCGGTGCCGCCTCCGCCGCCGATGGTCAGCATTTCTGGTCGGGTGATTGGTACCTAAGCGTCGGTGCGGCCGGTTTCTCCGCGCCGAAATTCGAAGGCGGCAGGCACAACAAGCTGCAGTGGTCGCCGCTGGTCTCGATCGGCCGGCAGGGTCCCGGGCCGCGCTTTTCATCACGCAACGACAATCCATCCTTCGCCCTGATCGAGACCAACGATTTTCGTGTCGGTATCGTCGGCAAGTTCGTGCCGAGCCGCGACAGCAGCGACGGGCGCGAACTGAGGGGGCTGAAGAAGGTGAAATGGGGTGCCGAAGCCGGTGGTTTCGCTGAAGCCTATCCGACCGATTGGCTGCGCGCCCGCATCGAAGTGCGGCAGGGCATTCGTTCCCACAGTGGCCTCGTCGCCGATGCGGCCATCGACGCCTTTACCGATATTACGCCGGAGCTGCGCCTCTCGGGCGGGCCGCGCATGACGATGGCCACCAACGACTATTTCAATACCTACTACGGCGTTGACGCGCGTGAATCCGCCGCTTCCGGCCTCGGCCGCTACAATCCCGGCGGCGGGGTGAAGTCCGTTGGTGTCGGCGGCGCCTTGACCTGGAAGGCATCGGAAAACTGGACCACCAGCACCTTCCTGGAATATACCCGGCTCACCGGCCCGGCTGCCGACAGCAGCCTCGTGCGCGAGCGCGGCGACCGCAACCAGCTGCTGATCGGCGTCTCGGCCAGCTACAAGTTCAATTTCACGACGCATTGAGAAATGGGCGGGGCCAGAGCATGATGCTGAAAGGTGTTTGAGCGGTCTTCGGACAACATCATGCTCTAATTCTTTGATTTTAGGGCGGATTCAGATTTTAGGTCGCTGCGACCTAAAATCATCCGACTCTAACGCCCCGCCGCTTGACCTCCGGCGCCGGATGTCACTACTACTCGCCTATGCAAAACACGGGCGACATCAATGGGCGCGTTGCTGACGCGCCATCCGGCAACTGGGTCTATCGCGTCCTGCCTCCCTGGCTGTGGCCCTATGCCCAGCTTGCGCGCTGGGACAGGCCGATCGGCTGGCAGCTTCTGATGTGGCCGTGTTTCTGGTCGGTCGCGCTGGCGGCCAATGCTTCCGTCGCCATGGGGCACGGCTCGCCAGGCTTCGTGGTGATCTATCACCTCGTTCTCTATTTTATCGGCGCGGTCGCCATGCGTGGCGCCGGCTGCGCCTACAATGATCTGGTCGATCATGAGATCGACATGTCGGTCGCGCGCACGCGCTCGCGTCCGCTGCCATCGGGCCGTGTGACGCGCGCGCAGGCCAAGGCCTTCATCGCGCTGCAGGCCCTGGTCGGTCTGCTGGTGCTGCTGCAGTTCAATTGGTTTGCCGTCGTTCTCGGCGTGCTGTCGCTCGGCATCGTCGCGTTCTATCCCTTTGCGAAGCGCTTCACCGACTGGCCGCAATTCTTCCTCGGTCTTGCCTTTTCCTGGGGTGCTCTGATGGGCTGGGCGGGCCTTTTCGGCAGCCTGTCGCTTGCTCCGATCGTGCTCTATCTCGCCTCCATCCTGTGGACGATCGGTTACGACACGATCTACGCCCACCAGGACAAGGAAGACGACGAGCTGATCGGCGTGCGCTCGACGGCCCGTCTTTTTGGCGATCGGACGCGCCTCTGGCTGGTCGGCCTTTATGGTGCCGCGCTGCTTCTGATGCTGACGTCCTTTGCGCTGGCCGGAGCGACCTGGCTTGCCTATCTCGGCCTGCTTGTCGCCGGCGGCATGTTCGCCTACCAGATTGCCGTGCTTGACATCAAAGATGGCGAGCAATGCCTTGCCCTGTTTAAATCGAACAATCGGGTCGGCCTGATCATCTTTGCCGGTCTCTTCCTGTCGTTCCTGTTTCTGATCCCGTGAGGGAATTGTTCCAAGCTGAAGCGGACAGCAAATCTTGCTGACACCATAAAAGATTTCGGCCGTGGGATTGTTCGTCCCACAGCCGGTCTTTCAGAATGGCCGGATTTCGGCGAATGCGGCTCAACGCCTTGCGATGATCTCGCGGCCTTCGATCTTCATCTTGACGCCGAGCTTGCCTGTGGTGCGGCGCACGAGGAAGCGCGGGCGGCGATCGGCGAAATAGGAGTGGCGGCGGCGCGGCTGGCTGTCCTGCGAGCGGACGCCGCCCAGATGTTCTTCCAGCGGGCGGGCGACGCCGTCGGCTTCGATCATCAGCATCGGAATGCGGAAGGCTTCCGACCAGGAACGCCAGTCGGCGGCGATGTCGCTCAGGTCGTGGGCGACGAGAAGGGGAATGCAGAGATCCGGATCGGAGTGATGCAGTTCCAGCGTGACGGTGACTTCGCCGTCGCCATGGTCGATGGCGCGGGCGGCGACGCCCTTGAAGGCACGTTTCGGCAAGGCGACGGACAGCGGCAGGCCGCTGGACGGCAGGATCTTGCGCAGCACAGCGCCGCGCTCGTCGATCGTAATGGTGACATCACCAACGGCACCGCGCATGGCATAGCTGACCTGTTGCGGGAAGCGCGCCGGATCGAGCCGCAGTGTGGTTCCAGCCCAATCGGGCTTCAGGACGGTATTTGTCATCGATTTTCTACCCTTGCTTTACCTGAGAGCCGGTTTTTCCGGTCTTCTCTCGGAGAACTTTTGTCCTCTCGTTGTTGGGCAGATTAGGCGCCGTCCCTTCCAGACAGCTTAAAAATCGAGGTTAAGAAAACTTTGCGTCCTCAAATGGTTAGCAAAATCGAATGCATCAGGGTTTCCATAAGATGAACACACGGCAGGGCAGCGCGCCAATATAGTGCACGCATAAGGCGAGCCTGTGTAAGTCTCAGGTAAGGTTTGTATGCAATAATGGCAAATAGATTCGTCCCCTTTATTAGAGATCTATTGGGATCCTGCTGATGATTTCCACTTATCTTGGTTATACGATCGCAACCAGAGATATGGCGACCTCGCTCAACCAGGTGGCATCACAGTCGCAAAACAAGCGTTTGATCGACTATTACAACGCCAATATCGGCAAAGTAACCGATGTCGATGACTTCCTGAATGACTATCAGCTATACAGTTACGCCATGGAAGCCTACGGGCTTTCGGACATGACCTATGCCAAGGCCTTTATGAAACAGGTGCTGACCAGCGACCTCAGCGACTCCAGCAGTTTCGCAAATAAGCTGACCGATCCGCGCTACAAGCAGTTCGCGGCCGCGTTCAATTTCGGTACGGGCAGCACGAATACGGCACAGACCAGCACGCAGGAAGACGATCTCATCGGCCTTTATCAGCAGTCGTTTACGAATGAGGAGACGGCCGCGGCGACCGAAACGAACTACTACAGCCAGAATATCAGCTCCGTTAAGACGGTCGATGATCTCCTCGGCAACACTCGCCTGCGCAACTATGTGCTGCAGGCCTATGGCATCGACCCGACCTATGCGTCGAACTCCATTCTGAAGCAGATGCTGACGAGCGATCCCAGCGATCCCAACAGCTACGTCA
Source organism: Rhizobium sp. P40RR-XXII (assembly GCF_012641405.1). GTDB lineage: Bacteria > Pseudomonadota > Alphaproteobacteria > Rhizobiales > Rhizobiaceae > Rhizobium. The sequence continues at coordinate 70,853 of NZ_JABAII010000007.1, read as the reverse complement.
ATCAGAACGGCAGCGCCGCCGACAAGGCCCTGGTGGCGGAATTCAATTTCAATGCCGACGGCACGGTCAAGACATCGACGGCGGACAGCGATACGGCCTATTACGAGGCCAATATCGGCAAGATTACCTCCGTCGATCAGCTGACGTCCAATCCGCAGCTGTTCCAATACGTCAAGACGGCATTCGATATCCCCGCCTATATCACGGCCGATCAGTTCAACGCTTCGGCCGAGGATGCGGGTACGGCGACTTCGAACGGGCTGACGGATGTCATGGCCAAGTTCAACTTTGAGAGCGATGGAACAGTCGCCTCCGGCTCGCAGGCGCAGACCGCGGATCAGATCAGCGCCACGACGACAGCCTATACCGCAAACTATCCGAGAGGCCCCCAGACCCTCGGCCAGCAGGCCGATGTGATGAGCGCCTATAATTCCACCGTGCCCTCGTTCGTCACGAGCGTCGGTGCGGCCGACAATGACCTTTACTACAAGAACCACATCGGTTCGATCACCTCCGTCGACCAGCTGACCTCTGATACGCGCCTCTTCGACTACATCAGGCAGGCCTACAACATCGATCCGACGACGCCGGCGGTCGTCTTCAAGAATGCTTTCGGCGATCCGTCGACCGCCGCCATATTCGGCCTGACTGATGTCGTTTCGCAGTTCAATTTCCAATCGGACGGCACGCTCGCCTCCGGCCAAACCGCGCAGTCACAGGATGAGATCGACGCGGCCTCCAAGGCCTATATGAGCAGCTACCAGTCGTCGCAGTCGACGCTGACGACGGATGCCGTCAACAATTACAAGAACCGCATCTCCGACGTGAAGACCATCAAGGATTTCTTCACGAGCAACACCGCCGACAGCGATACCACCAACGACAGCGCGCCGGAACTCTACGAGATGGCGCTACGGGCTTATGGGATCAGCGAGAACGAAGTCACCAAGTCCCAGCTGACGAAGATCCTCGAAAGCGACCCCTACGATCCGAAGAGCTATGTCAATTCGCTGAAGGATCCACGCTTTACCGAGCTTGCCAAGGCCTTCAACTTCGACAGCAAGGGCAATCTGAAGGCGCCGATCCAGTCCCTGTCGCAGACGCAGGTCAACAGCTATATCTCCGATTATTCCAGCCGGACCACGGCCGGTCTGACGGGCGCCGAGCTGACCAAGGCGACCAGCGACGCCAAGGACGCCGGCACCTATTTTGCGACCAATATCGTCAAGGTCACCAGCCTCAAGGATCTGCTGGCCGACAGCAAACTGACCAATTTCATCCTGACTGCCAACGGCATCGATCCGAAGACCGTCGATACGGCCACGTTGAAGAAGGCGTTTGCTTCGGATCTGTCCGATTCGAAGAGCTTCATCAACACGGATGACGGTGCCAAGTTCAAGAGCATCGTCGAAGCGTTCAATTTCGACACCGACGGAAACCTGACCGACAGTAAGTTGGGCACGGCGCAAAACCAGGGCACGCTCGCCGCAACCAACGATCTTTACCTGCATCAGACGCTGGAAGATCAGGAAGGCGAGACCAATGCCGGCGTGCGCCTGGCCCTCTACTTCCAGCGCAAAGCGCCGGATATCAATTCGGTCTATGACATCATGGGCGATTCGGCGCTTTATGAGGTCATCACCACGACCTACAATCTGCCGAGCTCGATCTCCAACATGGATGTCGATACCCAGGCCAAGATGCTGAGCAAATTCGTCGACGTTACCGACCTGCAGGACCCCGACAAGGTCAACAAGCTGCTGCAGCGATTCTCCGCGATGTACGACCTCGAGAACAATACGACCTCCTCGACATCTCCGGCGCTTTCGATTCTCACCGGCTCCTCTTCCAGCGCCGGCATCAGCGCCGACACGCTGCTTTCCATCGCGCAACTGTCCTCGTCGCGATAGCAGGCTCCCGCAAAAAATTTAACCTGTCTCCTCGTCGCGGTTTCGCGCCGGTAAAGGACCGCCATGCGCTTGTTTCCGTGGGGTTTACCGGGATGCGCAGGGGTCGTTCGACCGGGGCGGGATGGCTGCTTTCCACAACGGCAGGAAGGAACTTATTAACCATCCTTGCCCTATTCGATTTGGGAAGCCAACGGCAATATCAATGACTGGGTTGCAGGTCTCATGCGTCTTTCCCGAACGACAGTTTCCAATGCGTCACAAGGCGTCCAGCCGGAGGGCGATCTCGACCCGGAGCAGGCAGCCGAAGAGGCGCGCCGGTCCGAGCAGATCGCCGCTCGCCGCGCGTTTCTGGAAGAGAAGATTCGCAACGCCCGCGAAGCCAAGCGCAAGGCTGAAGAACAGCGCCGCGCCGAGGAAAAGCGCCTTGCCGAAGAGGTGAGACGGCGCACCGCCGCCGCACCGCCGCCGGTCGTGGAAGCGCTGCAGGCAGCCGCCGCTACGAGCGAGCAGGAAATGGCCATTCTGCCGCAGGGAATCTCCGCGGAAGATCTCGCATCGCCCGGCTGGCAGAATGCCTTCCTGATGGGTCCGAACGTGCGCTTCACCCGCACGCGCGAAAACGAAATCATCAGCCGCCGTCCGCCGGCCGAGCCGAAGGCCGAAGTCAGGCCGCAGGTCTCCGCGCACGCTACCATGCGCGTGATGGAGTCGCCGGTCGTCGAGGCGGCTGCAACCCCGGCTGCAACCATTGTCGTTCCGCCCGCGCGGCAGGACGAGTTCCACCTGCCGCCGCTTGAGGACATGCCTTTTGCGGTCGGGGGCTACATGCCCTCACTAATTCAGAATTCTCCGGCAACCGAGCCGGACGCATTGGAGATGACCGTTATCGCTACCGCATTTTCGAAAGCTCCCGCGATCGCGCTGGATGCTTCCCCTGTACAGTCAAGTGTTCCCGAGTCCCTAGCCGCGCCTGTGGTCGAGTCGCGTCTTGTCCATCTTTCCGATTTCGCCTTCTGGGATGCGATGCCGTTCGACGGTGAGTTCGTCTCTGCCCTCAAGGGTGGGCCGAAGCAGCCGGCAATGCCGCCCAAGCCGGAAGTCGATGCCGAATCGATCATTGCGAAGTTCCGCGTCGTCGAGTGCCGCCGTCCGGCCGCCGCTGTCGAGGCACAACCCATTGTCGTGCCGTCTTCGGTCGCCGAAACGATTGCCCCCGTCGGAACCGCTTCCAGCTTACTGGAGGCAGATCTGAGCACGCCGGCCATGGACGAGCTTGCCGCGCTTGAGGCCGCCGTTCTGGCCCCGGTCGTCGAGGCGGACCCCGTCATCGTCGAAGCACCTGCGGCCGAGCCGCGGACCGTCGCGGAGCCGGCCGAAACATTCGTGCCGCCCGCTTTCGTAACCGCCGTCTATGGTGCCGAAGCTGAAACCCGGCCCGCGCCTGTCATGGTCGTGGCGCCGATGCCGACCAAGGCCGCCGCGCCGGCTGCTGCCCAACCGGTCGCCAAGGCTGCGCCGACGATCCCCGCGGTCGAAGCCGCCGCTCAGCGTTTGATCGACGCACCACCATCGCGGATCTCGCCGCGCCGGCCCGCATCGCTGACGCCGCCCGAATGGCGGCCGATCGCCCGCTCCGCTGACGGCGAATACGAGCTGCCGCCGCGCGAACTGCTACAGGAACCTGCCGTTCGTTCCGGCGTGATCATGACGCAGGAAACGCTGGAGCAGAATGCCGGCCTTCTGGAAAGCGTGCTGGAGGACTTCGGCGTCAAGGGCGAGATCATCCATGTCCGTCCAGGCCCGGTCGTCACCCTTTATGAGTTTGAGCCGGCGCCAGGCGTCAAATCCTCGCGCGTCATCAACCTCGCCGACGATATCGCCCGTTCGATGTCGGCTCTTTCGGCTCGCGTCGCCGTCGTTCCCGGCCGCAACGTCATCGGCATCGAACTGCCGAACGTCAACCGCGAGACCGTCTATTTCCGCGAGATGATCGATTCGCCCGATTTCGAGAAGAGCGGCTATAAGCTGGCGCTTGGCCTCGGCAAGACCATCGGCGGCGAGCCCGTCATCGCGGAGCTGGCGAAGATGCCGCATCTGCTGGTTGCCGGCACCACCGGCTCGGGCAAGTCGGTCGCGATCAACACGATGATCCTGTCGCTGCTCTACCGCATGACGCCGGAACAGTGCCGCCTCATCATGGTCGATCCGAAGATGCTGGAACTTTCCGTCTATGACGGCATCCCGCACCTCCTGACCCCCGTCGTCACCGATCCCAAGAAGGCCGTCATGGCGCTGAAATGGGCGGTGCGCGAGATGGAGGATCGCTACAAGAAGATGTCGCGCCTCGGCGTTCGCAACATCGACGGCTACAACAGCCGCGTTGCCTCCGCCAAGGAAAAGGGTGAGACGATCCACGTCATGGTCCAGACCGGCTTCGACAAGGGTACCGGTGCCCCGATCGAGGAAAGCCAAGAAATGGACCTGACGCCGATGCCCTATATCGTCGTCATCGTCGACGAGATGGCCGACCTGATGATGGTCGCCGGCAAGGAGATCGAAGGTGCGATCCAGCGTCTGGCGCAGATGGCGCGTGCCGCCGGTATTCACCTGATCATGGCAACGCAGCGTCCCTCGGTCGACGTCATCACTGGCACCATCAAGGCGAACTTCCCGACGCGCATCTCCTTCCAGGTCACGTCGAAGATCGACAGCCGCACCATTCTTGGCGAGCAGGGTGCCGAACAGCTCCTCGGCCAGGGCGACATGCTGCATATGGCCGGTGGCGGCCGCATCTCCCGCGTTCACGGTCCTTTCGTGTCCGATGAGGAAGTCGAGAAGGTCGTCGCTCACCTGAAGCTGCAGGGCCGTCCGGAATATCTCGACACCGTCACCGCCGACGAGGACGAAGAAGACGAGGAAGAAGATACCGCAGTCTTCGATAAGGGCGCGATTGCCTCGGAAGACGGCGACGATCTTTACGAGCAGGCGATCAAGGTGGTCATGCGCGACAAGAAGTGTTCGACCTCCTACATCCAGCGTCGCCTCGGCATCGGCTACAACCGCGCCGCCTCGCTCGTCGAGCGGATGGAAAAGGACGGTCTGGTCGGCCCCGCCAACCATGTCGGCAAGCGCGAGATCATCACCGGCAACCGCAATGGCGGCGGCAATTCGGGTCAGGACGATTTCGATTAGTATAATTGGGGGATGACATTGGCTGCGATAATCGCGGAGAGTGTGCACCCCCCTCTGTCCCTTTCGGGACATCTCCCCCACAGGGGGGGAGATTGGTGACCAGCGGCACATGCCTGCCTCAAACAAACGTCTCGCCCGCAGAAACCAAAATGCGCTGACTTAGTGAAGTGGTGCGACATACTCCCAACAATCTCCCCCTTGTGGGGGGATGTCCCGAAAGGGACAGAGGGGGGTATCGGACGCTCAGCAAACTCAGAGCTGGCTTCTCCTCAGGTGGAGGGCGTCAGATTGATCTCGATATTAAACCCGCTCAAGCTTGATGTGCGGCAGCGGCGGCAGCTCGACACGGATCGTATCGTCGCGCCGCACCCGGCCGCCCTGCGAGACGATGCCCATGATGCCGGCCTTGCGAACCAGTCCGCCATCGGCATCCTTATCGAGCACCGCATGCAGCAGGCCTTTCTGAAAGTTGTCGATCTGCTTGCAGGGATTGCGTAAGCCGGTCACCTCGACGATCGCTTCCTCGCCGATATGCAGGCGCGTGCCTTGAGGTAGGGAAAGCAGGTCGATCCCTCTGGTCGAGATATTCTCACCCATGTCGCCCGGCGCAACGGAAAATCCCTTTTCGGCTAGTTCGTCGAACAGCTCGTCATGGATGATATGCACCTGGCGCAGATTGGGCTGCGTCGGATCGACCGCGACGCGGGAGCGGTGCTTCACCGTCACCCCCATATGCGCATCTCCTTCCACGCCGAGCCCCGTCAGCAGTTGAATATGATCTCTGATCTGCTTGCTGAACTCGTGCACGCCGCTGCTGCTGACCGAGGTCACATATATGCGCTTGTCGCCCATGCCGAACCCTTCCATAAACAATCTGGATCTTTATAAATTGGTATATACCAATTTCAAGGTGACAGATTTGTGATGGATGAGAAAAATCAACGGGACGAAGGTGCAAAAGCTGTGGGAGGCTGGGCGACTGTTGCCGCCGAACTCAGACGCGCCATTGATGGGGGCCGGCATGCGCCGGGCAGCCGCCTGCCGAGCGAGCGTGCTTTGTCCGAACAATTCGGCGTCTCCAGGGTGACGATGCGGCGCGCGATTGCCGAGCTGGAGGGCGAGGGGCTCTTGCGCGTGGCGCGCGGCAGCGGCGCCTATGTCCGCGCCGACATGCCTGTCCGCTTCCAACTGGGCAACAAGGTGCGCTTCAGCAAGGATCTCACCGCGACGGATGCAAACCTCACCCGCAAGGTTCCTTCGGCAAGGGAAGTTCCGGCAACCGCCGATATTGCCGCGAGGTTGAACCTGCAGCCGGGCGATACTGTGCTGGAAATGTGCCTGGTCGCCTATGCCGACGCGCTTCCCGTCTCGGTCGTCATGCGCAGCTGCTCGGCAAAGCACTTTCCCGGCCTCGCGGAGAAATTCGCCGCAATGGGCTCGTTCACGGCGGCGCTGAAGGAGTACGGCGTGACGGATTATTGGCGCCGTTCCACCGACATCACGGCGCGCATGCCCACGGAAACCGAGGCGCGGCTTCTGCAGCAATCGCGCCTGACGCCCGTGCTTGCCTATGCCGGCGAAGACATCGATGCCGGTGGCACGGTCATTTCCTGCCAGGTCGGCTGCTTTGCTTCCGAGCGGGTCGTGGTGACCGTCTAGGATCAGACCTTGAGGACTTTCCCGGGATTCATGATCCCGGCCGGGTCGAAGGCCGTCTTGATCCGGCGCATCAGGTCCATCTCGATATCGGAGCGGATCGTCGCCAGCTCGTCGCGCTTCAGCTGGCCAATGCCGTGCTCTGCGGAGATCGAACCGCCGTGCTGTAGCACCAGCCCATGCACGATCTTGTTGATCTCGCGCCAGCGACCGATGAACTCCGCCTTGTCCGCGCCGACAGGCTGCGAGATGTTGTAGTGGATATTGCCATCGCCCATGTGGCCGAAGGCGCAGACGCGCGCGCCCGGCATGGCGGCGACAACGGCTTTTTCGGCTTCCGCCATGAATTGCGGGATCTGCGCCACCGGCACGGAAACGTCGTGCTTGATCGAGCCGCCTTCCGGCTTCTGCGCGTCGGACATGCTCTCGCGCATGTGCCAGATGGCCTTCTGCTGCGCCTCGGAGCTGGCGATGGTCGCATCCTGTATGAGGCCGTCCTCGTAGCCCTTTTCCAGCAGCGTCGTCATCATCCGCTCGGCCGTCTCAGTCGAATCCGAGGTGGAGATATCGATCAGCACATACCAGGGATGAGCCGTCTCCAGCGGATCGCGCACCCCCGGAATATGCCGTGTGGTGAATTCGACGCCGATGCGCGGCATCAGCTCGAAGCCGGTCAGTGCCGTGCCGCACAGGCTGGAGGCGTTCTTGAACAAGCTCAGCGCGTCATCGACCGATTGCAGGCCGGCAAAGGCGACCTGATGTCCGAGCGGTTGCGGAAAGAGCTTCAGCACCGCGCCGGTGATGACGCCGAGCGTGCCTTCGGCGCCGATGAAGAGATCGCGCAAATCATAGCCGGTATTGTCCTTCTTCAGCCGGCGCAATCCATTCCAGATTTCGCCCGTCGGCAGCACGACTTCGAGGCCGAGGCAGAGCTGGCGCATATTGCCATAGGCAAGAACGGCCGTGCCGCCGGCATTGGTGGAAAGATTGCCGGCGATGCGGCAGGAGCCTTCCGAGCCGAGCGAAAGCGGAAACATGCGGTCATGCTCCGCCACCGCCTTGTGGACATCGGCAAGAATGCAGCCGCCATCGACAACAATCGTATTGCCGACCGGATCGATGTCGCGCACCCGGTTCATGCGCTCCAGCGACAGGATGATATCGGAGCCTCCGTCGCGCGGTGTCTGGCCGCCGACAAGGCCGGTATTGCCGGTCTGCGGAACGATCGCCGCGCCGGTCTCGCTGGCAAGCTTGAGGATAGCGGAGACCTCCTCCACCGAACCGGGCTTTAGCAGCATGGGCGAAGCGCCGTGATAGAGCCCTCGATTTTCAACGAGATGCGGTGCGATCTCCGCCGGGCCCCGCACTGCATGTTTTTCGCCGACGATGGCGGCGAAGCGGTCAAGGAGGTCGGGAGAGGGGGCGGAGCTGCTCATGGCGTGTCCTTTACCGGATTTATTCTCTGGGCGCGGCGGCACGGCGCAGCCGATCGTTGATGGCCTCGCCGAGGCCCTCGTCGGGAATATGCGAAAAGGCAATGGTCGCAGCACCCGTAGCATCGGCGCGCTTCATGAAGTCGAAAAGGTTTGCGGCGGCCTCCGAAAGGTCGCCAGTGGCGCTCAGGTCCAGCACGGCGACGGCTTTATCGATGCCGGCAATCTCGGGCGTCCCGAAGCGGATCAGCGTCTCGTTTGCGGAGACATCCGTCGCGTCGAGCCGCACGGCAGCCCCCGGTGCGTAATGCGAGGCAAGCATGCCGGGTGCCTCAATGGCGGCCGAAGCCTTCTTCCTGCGCTTCAGCGGCTTGCCCGCCACCCGCTCGATCTCGCTTGCCGCAAGGCCACCGGGCCGCAGGAGGCGCAACTCGCCGTCCTCGACCTTGACGATGGTCGACTCTACGCCAACGATCGAGGCCCCGGCGTCGAGGATGAGCGTGATCCGCTCCCCGAGATCGTCATCGACATGATCTGCGCTGGTGGCGCTGATCTTGCCCGACGTATTGGCGCTCGGCGCGGCAAGCGGCCTGTCGAAGGCGCGGATCAGCTCGCCGGCAAAGCCCTGGGGCACGCGGATGCCGACCGTGTCGAGCCCGGCGGTCGCCAGCGGATGGATACCGCTATCGGGTCTGAGCGGCAGAACCAGCGTCAGCGGGCCGGGCCAGAAGGCCTCCGCCAGCTTGCGCGAGACGAGATCGAAGACCGCGTAGCGTTCCGCCATGGCGAGATCGCTCATATGGCAGATCAGCGGGTTGAAGCGCGGCCGCCCCTTCGTCTCGTAGATCCGGGTAATGGCTGTGGGATTGGTGGCATCGGCGGCGAGACCGTAGACCGTCTCCGTCGGCAGACCGATCGGCAGCCCTTCGGCAAGCGTTACCGTCGCAACCTCTATCGCCGTTTGCGGATGTTCGAGAATATCTATGTGTCGTGCCATGGCCTGCCTACTTGCAGTTCAGGCCGTTCTTATGCTCTTCGAGTTTTCGGATCAATCGTCAAAGCTGGCGAATGATGTCGCGAAGCTGCTCGTTGCGCGCGCCGAGCAGGAGAACATTGCGGATGGCGATCTGCGGATCGTGAGTGTGGAACAGCACGCCGTTGCCGCGAATGTCGCGATTGATCGTCAGCTTCTTATCTTCCGCTTGCCTGTCCGGATGGATGGCAACGGCGAAATACATCCGCGAATATTTCAGGCTGATGTCTTCGAAGAAGTTTTCTTCCTGGCCGATTCGGGCAAAGAAGTTGGCGATATAGAAGGCCCAGTTCACTTCCTCATATCGTGCGAACTGGGTCCGCGCGGCGGTAACGTGACAATAGCCGAGATGCGGCGTGTCCTTCAGCGTGTGATGAAAAATGAGTTTCGGAAAGCGGATGGACTTGTGGAAATTGTTGAGCCGGTCATGGGTCTTTTCACCGGCGTCCCGCAGCTTCAGCGCCGTGCGCTCGGCCACCTGCTCATGGCTGAGGTATTCCCGCTCTTCCGCCAGCCAATGCGGCCTGTTGCGGTTGATGCGGCCGGTACGCAGGAATTCGCTGTACCCCGTCGTCGATACCGCTGGCGCCGGTTCGGGCTCGGCGGGCTTCCCAGCGTCGAAATATCTGAGTTTGGCCATGCCGGATCTCGCTATAAAACTCTCTGGGCGTCATGATGGATCATGGAGCTTGAGCCGAGCTTAATCGCGCCGGAGCGACGGCTCTCGATGGCGGCTCTGCCGTCGCTCTCCGCCGCCCAATCATTCCCCTGATTATCAGCCGTTCGCGGATCTGTCGCAATCAAGATAAAGCGCCATTGGCGGAATGCGCATGCGATGCGCGGGCCATCTCCCATGCAAGCGCCTAAGAGATTGAATTGTCTCTCCATATTGTAACGACAGGCAACCGTCCCATCGTCCGGTTCCGTCTGTCGTCAATTTCGAAGCCGATGTCGCATTGCAGCACAGCGGCCGATCGGGCCGAGGGATATGATGAAATCAATCTCAAGGTGCCGTCTGCTAGGGAGACGGAGAATTGGGAAGCCGGTCAAAATCCGGCGCTGCCCCCGCAACGGTAGTGGAGTAAGGCATGGCGAATAAAGCCACTGGGTCGATCGACCTGGGAAGGTGCCATGGGGCCCTGGAAACAGGGCCGCTCCAGAGCCCGGAAACCAGCCTTGGGCACATATGGTTTACTGACCGCGGCGGGCGGTCGGGGCATTGCTTTGGGCTGTCTTCAACCAGCCACGCATGTCCTGCGCCCGTTTCCTGGTACTGCGAAGGATAGGCAAATGGATATTGGCAGCAAAGTTCTGCGGCAATTGAAGAACCACCGGACAGGTTTGAGCCTGGAGCAACCGTTCTATACCGATCCGGACTACTTCAAGCTCGATATGGAGACGATCTACTATCGCGACTGGCTGTTTATCGGCCATGATTGCGAAGTGCCGCGCGCGGGCAATTATTTCACCGTCCAGATCGGCGACTATCCAGTCGTGATCGTCCGCGGCCGCGATCAGGTCATCCGCGCCTTTCACAATAGCTGTCGCCATCGTGGCTCGCGCGTCTGCACGACCGAGCGCGGCTCCTCGGCAAAGCTTGTCTGCCCCTATCATCAGTGGACCTACGAGCTCGACGGCTCTCTGCTCTTTGCCCGCCAGATGGCCGAGGATTTCGACAAGAGCCAGCATTCGCTGAAGCCGGTTCATTGCGAAAGCGTCGGCGGCTACATCTTCATTTGCCTCGCGCAGAACGCGCCGGATTTCAAGCCGGTTCGCGCCGCGATCGAACCTTACATGGCACCGCATCGCATCAGCGAAGCCAAGGTTGCCTTCCAGAGCACCATCATTGAGAAGGGGAACTGGAAGCTCGTCTGGGAAAACAACCGCGAATGCTACCATTGCGCGGCCAATCATCCCGAACTTTGCCGCACTTTCCCGGAAGCGCCGACCGTGACCGGCGTGCAGGGCGCGATGAACGACCCCGTCATCACCGAACACTGGCAGCGCTGCGAAGCGGCCGGCCTGCCGAGCGAGTTCAAGATCTCGCCGGATGGACAGTTCCGCGCCGCGCGCATGCCGCTGATCGAGGGGGCCGAGAGCTACACCATGTCCGGCCAGAACGCCGTCAGGCGGCCGCTTTCGCCGGATGTGACGATCAACGGCATCGGCACGATGCTGCTGTTCCATTACCCGACGACGTGGAACCACATCCTCGGCGACCATGCGATTTCCTTCCGCGTCCTGCCGATCAGCGCCGACGAAACCGCCGTCACCACGAAGTGGCTCGTCCACAAGGATGCCGTCGAGGGCGTCGACTACAATCTCGAGGAGCTGACGCACGTCTGGACCGAAACCAACGATCAGGACCGCCGCATCGTCGAGGAGAATGCCTTTGGTATCCGCTCGCCGGCCTATGAGCCCGGCCCCTATTCGGAAATCCATGAAGGCGGCGTCATGCAGTTCGTCGAATGGTACACGACGTTCATGATCAACCGGCTGCAAGGCGACCAGGCCAAGCTGTCGGCGGTTGCCTGAGCATGAATATGACCGTCTCCCTTCCGCACCGCCACCTCGACCAGATGCAGCCCTGGAGCGACAGGCAGCATCTGCTCGAATGCCTCTCGGCAACGCCCGAAGCGCCCGACGTGATGACCTTCACGTTCCGGTCCGACAAGGACAACTGGTTCCGCTATCTGCCGGGCCAGTTCGTGACGCTGGAGCTGCCGACGGCTCCGGAGCCGGTCATGCGCACCTATACGCTGTCGTCGACGCCATCGCGGCCCTTCTCGGTCGCCGTGACGGTGAAGGCACAGAAGGACAGCATCGGCACCCGCTGGATGTTCGAGAACCTGAAGCCGGGCATGCGCATCAAGGCGTTCGGTCCGCTCGGCGATTTCAGCCATATCCGTCATCCCGGCGAAAAATATCTGTTCGTCTCCGCCGGCTCCGGCATCACGCCGATGATGTCGATGACGCGCTACATGGCTGATACCGCACCGCTGTCGGATATTACCTTCGTCAATTGCTCGCGCGGCCCGGCCGACATCATCTTCCGGTCCGAGCTCGAATATCTCGCCCGTTTCATGCCGAACCTCAATCTCGGCTTGATCGTCGAGGGCTGTGGCCGCACCGATCTCTGGTCCGGATTGAAGGGCCGCATCGACAAGGCGAAGATCGGCCTGCTGGCGCCCGATTTCATGGATCGGACCATCTTCTGCTGCGGCCCGGAAGTCTTCATGGATGCCGTGCGCTCCATGCTGGAGGCGCATGGCTTCGACATGTCGCGCTACCATCAGGAGAGCTTCCAGCCGGCGAATGCGGCAACGCCGCTTGCGGAGGTTTCCGACGATGCATCGGGTGAGGCCGCAACGACGATCCGCTTCACCATGGCCGGCAAGGATGTCGTTTGCGCGGCGGGGCAGACCGTGCTTCAGGCCGCGCGAGGCGCCGGCGTTCGCATCGGCGCGGCCTGTGAGTCGGGGCTCTGCGGCACATGCCGGGTGATGAAGCTTTCGGGCGAAGTCGAGATGAGCCACAATGGCGGCATCCTCGATGACGAGATCGAAGAGGGCTATATCCTCGCCTGCTGCTCCCGTCCGAAGACGGATGTCCAGGTCGAGGCCTAAAGCATGTCGCGCAAAATTGCGCAGCGGTTTTGCGGTAACGACATGCGCAAAATCAAAGACCCAAAGCGCGAAAGGCGAATCTGAAAGATTACGGCGCGCTTTAAAAATCCTGGTAGTTCAGCTCGTTGATCTCGACCGGCTTCGATTGCGGCGTTGACGCCGTGACGACTGGGTCGACGTCGACCATGAGCGAAACCAGCGTTTGTCGCGGCCCGTTGCATGTCGGCGCCTGTGCGATCATCAGATCGGGCGCGGGCAGCGGCTTGGCCGGCAGGAGATCGCCCTGCGGCCAGACCTTCGCGAGCTGAACTTGCGTCATCGGCACGACATTGACGTCGATATCAGTGAGCGTGCCCGGCACGCGATAGGGACAGCTCTTTTCGGAGCAATTGTCCGAAGAAGCGAACTGCCAGATGGCATAGCTGTCCCAGTTGCCGAGCGGGAAAGTGCCTTTCACATCGGGCTTGTAACGCGCGTACCACAAGGGGAGCCGCGACAGCAGCGGATAGGTGTCCCGATGATCGGCGATGTATCGCGCCGTGTTGTGGTTGATGTAGAGAATGGGGTAGCGCCCGGTCCTGACCTTGATGTGGGCAACGAAGATCTGGGCATCCTCCAGCGACATGAATTGCGCCGTGTCCATGCCATCTATGTCGAGCACCATCAGCTCGTCCGGCTGCGGATCGGCATAGTCGAGAAAATGATTGGCTTGATCGATCGGATTGCCGGGTCGCCCCAGATGATAGGCGCCCCATAATAGGCCATTCGTCTTTGCCAGCATGCGCCGCGTCTGGAACAGCTCGCGGCTGACAGCATATTTGCGCCACATCGTCCTGCAATGGGCCACCGTATCGCCGCCGTGGTCGCCGGTGCAGCTGAAGCTTTCGGGCAATCCGTCGGAGGCTTTGGAGATGAAGCCTGCGATCCGTTTGTCCTGCAGAAACGCGTTCCAGTCGATGGTGTTCAGCTCGTAAGCATCGACGATGAGGACATTTTTTGGATCGGTCCAGGGTTGGCTTTCGCCGGCCGAAGGCTTGGAGACCGGCCCCATGAGGGTCAGGATCGTCAGCAAGCCGCACATCAGGAGGTTACTCTTCCGGTATCCCTTCATGAAATAATAGTAAGGATTGCTGGTTAATCTTGGGTTAAGAATGCAATCACTATAAATTCATCGTGGAGCCCTGCATAACTCCTTAAATTGGTAGGGATTTGAGGAACTAAATAACGCGCTGCCGCGTTTCTTGTCGTTTACTCGGATATGCGACGAAGCAGGCGGCGAAACCTTGCTCGGGAAGCATTCCCGACATGAAACGCTATAGGCTTGAGTACCAAGTCGAACCAGGGAATGGAGATGAAAATGCTTGGTTTCCGTGCAAAAATCGCGACCGTCGCCGTCACGGCCGCCGTCGCTCTGACGAGCTTCACACCGTCTTTCGCCATGCAGATGCCCATGGCACCGATCGCCAGTCAGACCGTGCCCACCCAGGCGGCGCCCGGCAATGTCGAACAGGTTCAATGGCGTCACGGCGGCTACTATCGTCGTGGCTGGTATGGAGGCTATCGCGGCTATTCAGGCTACCGTCACGGTTATCGCTATCACGACGGCTATTGGTTCCCGCTGGCTGCCTTCGGCGCCGGCGCGCTTATCGGCGGCGCGATCGCCAGCCAGCCGCGTTACTATGCGCCGGCTCCGGCCCCGAGCGTCGGCATCAATCCGCGTCACGTTGATTGGTGCGAGTCGCGCTATCGCTCCTACCGTGCTTACGACAACACGTTCCAGCCGAACTACGGTCCGCGCCGCCAGTGCTACTCGCCGTATTTCTAAAGCAAATCCAGGAAAAGTGCTGAGCGGTTTTCCGTCCGGAATTGCAAAACAATCACAAGCCGTCCGGCCTATGCCGGGCGGCTTGTGCATGTTTCGACCTTAGAGAATGTTGACCCGCTTGAGCAGCCACCATGCCAGCAGCATGGAGGCGACGATGAAGCCGACGGCATATTCCGTACCACCCGCGCCGCCTGAAAGCGGCAGGTTCGAGGTGTTCATGCCGAAGAAGCCGGTCACCAGCGTCGGCGGCAGCAGAAACGCGGTCATGATCGACAGGATGTAGAGATGGCGGTTGATCTCGGATCCGAGCTTCGAGTCGATTTCTTCGTGCAGCAGCCTGGCTCGCTCCTGCAATGCATAGACATCGTGCTCGACTGCTTCGAGCCGGCCCGTCAAGCGCCCGGCAACATCCTCGAAACCGAGCGGCATTTCCTCGTCGTCGGAGGCGGCCGCATGGCGCATCAGCGACAGGACCGTGCGCAGATGCCGGTGCAGCCGCACGATCGTCCGCCGCACGGGCGGCAGCCGCGCGCGTTCGTCGCGTGACGTATTTCCGTGGACGAAGTCCTCAATGAGGTTGAGCTCTTCGCTGATCTCGATGACGATCGAAATCAGGGTGCGCTGGAATTCGACGACCAGCAGCTCGAAAATGTCGAGCGGCCGCGAAAACCTCGTGGCATTCTTGTCGATCAGCATTCGCACGCGATCCAGGCTGCGAAGCGGCTGCAGCCGGCTGGTGATGAGCATGCGGTCGGTCACGGCGAAATGCAGCCAGCCGATATCGTGCGTGTCTCTGGCAAAGTCGCGCTGAAAATCGACTAGCGTGCCGAAGAGCATCTGATCGTCGACGGTGACCGTCGCATGCGTCTCATGACTTGTCAGCGCTATGCGGGCAGCTTCATTCAGGCTCGGTGCATCCTCGAGAAAAGCCGGTACGCGTGCGTCGACAAGATTGAGATGCAGCCACAGGAAACCGTCATCCGTAAAGAGCGCTGAACGATCGGTATCGTCGGGCAGCCGTTCCGGCTTGGTTTCGCCTGGACGGAGACGATAGGCCCATATGAAGCCGGGTATCGTGTTGACTGACGTGATCGTGTTCATGGCCGTATCATTCGCGTTGTCCGAACAGTTGCCTTAGTCTTCGTTCATGACGATTGTTTATGCAAGTCCGCGCTTTGGTCGAATAATCGCGGCTGCGAGCGGCGATGTCACAGCCGCGCAGCGCGCGCAAGACGTATATGATGTCGGGGTTCGCGAGAGGGTGGAAATCAACATCTTTGCCGCTTCGATAAAATTGACGTTTACGTAAAAATAAACTAGCTATGACCACAGATGAGCGATGATCCGGGTGAGGCGGATCATTGCCGGCACCAATGCGGAGGAAGCAGCATGTACAAGGCGCCAGTCGAAGAAATCGCATTCACGCTGAAGCATGTCGCCGGCATGGAACGCGCGATGGAGGAGGGCATCCTCGGCGATCTGAGCGCCGATGTCGTCGATGCCATTCTGTCGGAAGCCGGCCGTTTTGCCGGAGATGAGATGGAGCCGCTTGCCGAGATCGGTGACCGGCAGGGCGCGCGTCTGGTCGATGGCAAAGTGGTGCTTCCCGATGGATGGGAGAAACTCTATCGCGATTGGATCGCCGGTGGTTGGAACGGCTTGACCGCGCCCGAGGAATTCGGCGGGCAGGCCCTGCCGCATATGTTGAATGTCGCGACGCTGGAAATGTGGAACTCGGCTTCCATGGCATTCGGCCTTGCGCCGACGCTGACCATGGGAGCGGTCGAGGCACTGATTGCCCATGGCAGCGACGACCTCAAGAAGACATATCTGGAAAAGCTCGTATCGGGGCAATGGTCAGGCACGATGAACCTGACGGAGCCGCATGCCGGCTCCGACGTCGGGGCGCTGCGCACCCGCGCCGAACGCCGCGACGACGGCACCTATCGCCTGTTCGGCCAGAAGATATTCATCACCTGGGGCGATCACGAGGCGGCGGAGAATATCGTCCATTTCGTCCTCGCCCGTCTTCCGGATGCACCGGCCGGCACGCGCGGCATTTCGCTGTTCCTCGTGCCGAAATTCCTTGTCAACGACGATGGCTCGCTCGGCGCCCGCAATGACTATTTCGCCCATTCGCTCGAGCACAAGCTCGGCATCCATGGTTCGCCGACCTGCACGATGATCTACGGCGATGGCAAATACGGGCCGGAGAACGGCGCCGTCGCCTGGCTCGTCGGTGAGGAGAACAAGGGCCTCGCCTGTATGTTCACCATGATGAACAATGCGCGTCTTGCCGTCGGCATCCAGGGGGTTGCGATTGCCGAGGCTGCGACGCAGAAAGCCATTGCCTATGCCAGGGAGCGCACCCAGGGCCGCGCGCCGGGCACGACCTCGTCGGGCATGAGCCCGATCATCGAGCACCCCGACGTTGCGCGCATGCTGCTGACGATGAAAGCCTTGACGCAGGGCTCGCGCGCCATCTGCTACGCCTGCGCCGAGGCGATCGACATGTCGCATCGCGATCCGCAGAGGGGCAGCTTTTGGCAGGAACGCGCCGCATTGCTGACGCCGGTCGCCAAGTCCTTCTCCACCGACGCCGGCGTCGATGTCGCCTCGCTCGGCATTCAAGTCCATGGCGGCATGGGTTTCATCGAGGAGACCGGTGCGGCGCGGCTGCTGCGTGATGCTCGTATCGCACCGATCTATGAGGGTACCAACGGCATTCAGGCGATCGATCTGGTGACGCGCAAGCTGACGATCGCCAATGGCGATCATGTGCGTGGCTTCATCGCCGAATTGCTTGAGATCGCCGATACGGTCGCAAAATCCAATCTCGAAGGTTTCGGCGAGACCGCGTCGCGGCTGCAGGCGGCCATTGCCGATCTCGAGAAGGCGAGCGACTGGCTTTTGTCGAGGCAGGCCGAGGGCGCCGTCGCTGAAGCGCTGGCGGGCGCCACACCCTACCAGCGGCTCTTCGGACTGGTGCTGACCGGAAGCTATCTGGCCAAGGGAGGCCTCGCCGATGCGGGAGACGGCGAAGGGGGCAAGCGCATCGCGCTTTGCCGCTTCGCCGCCGAGAACCTCCTGGCCGAAACCGCCGCCCTTGCCGACCGTGTCATTGCCGGAGCCGGCAGCCTCGAAGCCGCCCGCATCGCGCTTGCCTAAGGACATATGATGACCGACCATATCCTCATCGAACGCCCCGAAACCGCGCCGAAGGTCCAGATCATCCGGTTCAACCGGCCGGAAAAGAAGAATGCCATCACCCGCGCCATGTATCAAACCATGACCGAGGCGTTGAAGGCGGCTGAGGATGCGCCGGACATCCGCGTTCATGCCTTCCTCGGCACGGAAGGCTGCTTCTCGGCCGGCAACGACCTGGCCGATTTCCTTGCCTTCGCCATGAGCGGCAACATGGGACGCGAAGTGATTGATTTTCTCGTCGCGCTGGCGAGCACGAAGAAGCCGGTCGTCTCCGGCGTCGATGGCCTGGCGATCGGCATCGGCACGACGATCCATCTGCATTGCGACCTGACGGTTGCCTCCGATCGCAGCCTGTTCAAGACACCCTTCGTCGATCTCGCGCTCGTTCCCGAAGCAGCCTCGAGCCTGCTTGCTCCGCGCGTCATGGGGCATCAGCGCGCCTTCGCCCTGCTTGCGCTGGGTGAAGGCTTTTCAGCTTTGGAAGCAAAAGAAGCCGGCCTCATCTGGAAGGTGACAGCACCGGAAGCGGTAGAGGCCGAAGCACTGTCGCTGGCCGTTAAGCTCGCCGCCAAACCACCCGAGGCTTTGCGGATCGCGCGCGACCTGATGCGCGGCCCCCCGGATGCCGTCCTCGATCGAATCCAGAAAGAGGCCGAGCATTTCGCCGCCCAGCTGAAAAGCGCCGAGGCCCGCGCGGCTTTCGAGGCCTTTATGAAGCGGTGAAGCTCAACCCGCCCTCAAGAGAACTACTTCTCCAGTGCCGCAACCACTTCGACATGCGAGGTCCACAGGAACTGGTCGATCGGTGTCACCCGCGTGATGCGGTAACCGCCTTCGACCAGCAGGGCTAGATCGCGGGCGAGTGTCAGCGGATTGCAGGAGACGGCGACGATCTTCTTGACCTGGGAACGGGCAAGTTCCTTGCTCTGGAATTGCGCGCCCGCGCGCGGCGGGTCGAAGACGACGGCGTCGTAGGCTTTCAGCTCCTGCGTCATCAACGGACGGCGGAAGAGATCGCGGCGTTCGACGGTCACGGGCTTCAGCCCCTGTATGGTGCGTGCGGCCTGGTCGAGTGCCGCGAGCGGCTTTTCCTCGCTTTCCACCGCATGCACTCGCCCAATCCGCGCCAGGCGAAGCGAGAAGGTGCCGCTGCCGGCAAAGAGGTCGGCGACACGCTTTGCCTTGCCGACATGGGCTGCAACCAGCTCGGCCATGGCGTCCTCGGCCTGCTTCGTCGCCTGTGTGAAGGCGCCCGGCGACGGAGAGACCGGCACGCCGCCGAAATCGATGATCGGCTTCGCCGGCTCCACAAGAATCTCGCCGTTCAGCGAAAGACGGGCAATGCCGCGAAGCGACAGCACGGTTTCGATCGTGCTGCGGCGCTGCTTGTCAGAAAGCGACTTGATGCCGTCGACGGCGAGATCGAGGCCTGTCTGCGTCTCCAATACCGAGATGCGGAAGGCTTCGGCGTTGATGGCGATCGCCGCCGCGATCGTCTTGATCGCCGGCAAGCGGGCCATGATGCCGGCCGAAGCAATGGGACATTCCTCGATGGCGACGATATGATGGCTTTCGGCCTGGTTGAAGCCGATCAACATGTCCTTTTCGGTGTTGCGCGCGGCGAAGACGACCCTGCGGCGCTCGCCAGGATGCGCGGCGACGATATCGTCCACCTCGGGCGTCAGGCCTTTCGAGCGCAGTGCATCGATGACGAGCTGGCGCTTGAAGGCGCGGTAGGGTGCGTCGGCATAATGCTGGAGGGTGCAGCCGCCGCAGGTACCGTTGACGCCGTCCGGACCGAAGTGCCGACAGTGCGGTTCCTGCCGGTCCGGCGAGGCAGACGCGATCGACATCAGCGTGCCCTGGCTCTTCATCCGCGCGATGGCGACGCTTTCGCCGGGCAGCGTGAAGGGCACGTAGATCGGGCCATCGGCGCCCTGCGCGATACCGTCGCCCTGGGCGCCGAGCTTCTGGATGGTGACGTTTTCAGTGCTCATGGCTTGATCCCTGCGAGAAGAAATTCATGGTTGCCGTCGCCGCCTGCGATCGGCGAGGCGATGAGGCCGAGGCTGCGCCAGCCCATGTCTTCGGTGAACCAGCGCTCGAGTTCGGCCGCAACCGCCGGAGCGGAGGAGGGGTCCTTCAAGAGGCCGGCCTTGCCGATCGCATCGCGACCCGCCTCGAATTGCGGCTTTACGAGCAGCACCGCCCGCGCGCCGGCTTCGGCAAGCCCAAGCGCCGGCGTGAGAGCCAGCTTCAGCGAAATGAAGGAGACATCGGAAACGACGAAGGAGAAAGGTGCGCCGATATCCTCTGTCGTCAAGTTGCGTGCGTTCAGCCCCTCGATATTGGTCACGCGCGGATCGGCCGCTATGCGCGGATGCATCTGGTCGTGACCGACGTCGATCGCCGTCACACGCGCGGCACCCCGCTGCAGCAGCACTTCGGTGAAGCCGCCCGTCGATGCGCCGACATCGAGACAGTGCTGCCCGCGCGGATCGAGGCCGAAATGGTCGAGTGCCGCCACCAGCTTCAATGCCGCGCGCGAGACGTAATCCTGCGCCGGATCATCGATGCTGATCTGTGCGTCTTCGGTGAATAGCGCACCCGGCTTTGTCACGACCTTGCCGTTCACGGTCACCGTGCCGCGCTGGATCGCATCGCGAGCGCGCGAGCGGCTGGCGAAGAGAGAAAGGGTGACGAGAAGCTGGTCGAGGCGTTGCGGTTCGGACATGGGCTGTCCATGCCGGGCAATGCGTTATGTTGCAAGCCTTTTATGCTGATATCGGCGTTGACGCCGGATCGCAACCGGCCATAATCGCCGCAATCAACAGGCGAGGGGCATCATGCGAAAGATCGGTGGCTATGCGGCGCTAATGGCGATGTTCGCCGTTCCGGCTATGGCGAATGACACCATGGCCGAGCTGAGAACGGGCGGTCTCGCCTATGTCCGCACCGGCGATATCAGCATGGCGCAGGAAAAGCTGTTCATTTCGGCAGAGCAGGTCCGCGTCGATTACATCTTCGAAAACACCTCAGACAAGGATGTCGAAAGCGTCGTCGCCTTTCCCATGCCCGATATCAAGGGTGACATAGACAGCATGGTCGACGCCGGAAATGTCGACGCCGACAATTTCCTCGGCTTTACCGTGCTGCAGGACGGCAAGCCCATTGTGCCGACCCTGCAGCAGCGCGTATCGGTTGCCGGCGTCGACATGACGGATGAGTTGAATGCTCGCGGCATCCCGCTGCTGCCGCTGAGCAAGGCGGCGACGGAGGCCGTCGCCAAGCTGCCCGCCGACGTGCTCGATGATTGGACGGCCCGCGGCCTGATCGCCGATGACGAATACGACACGGACGGCCAGGGCATGAAGCATCACCCGACGCCGATGTGGACGCTGCATACCACCTATTGGTGGCGCACGAAGTTCCCGGCCAAGGCCAGGATCGCGGTCGAGCATCGCTACAAGCCCAGCGTCGGCGGCACTGTCGCCATCACCTTCGCTGGCGAGGAAGACTATCAGAAGCAGCAGCTGCAGACCTATCGCGCCAAGTACTGTCTCGATGAACCCTTCCTCAAGACGGCGGTCAAGCTCGCTGCCGCAGCCGACAAGGGCGGACGCGGCTACACCGAAAGCTGGATCTCCTACGTGCTGACGACGGGTGCCAACTGGTCCGGTCCGATCAAGCATTTCGAGCTGACGGTCGATAAGGGCAGCCCCGACAATTACATCAGCTTCTGCGGCAAGGACGTGAAAAAGATCGGCGCGACCACCTTCCAGATGGCGGCGCAGGATTTCTATCCCGAACACGATTTGGATATCCTCATTCTCGCTGCCGTGCCGGTGAATTAGGGCTGTTTGAAGGAGGGTGCGCGGTCGTTCGACTGCACTTCAATGCGGCCTCGCGCAATTAAATAAATTTAAAGTCCAAGTCTCTACTGATGCCTGTGATTGCGGTGATCCATTTCGAGGTCATCGCCTGCCATGAAGGCTTCGCGCGTCTGCGTCCCAATCATGCCCCTCCGTGAATTCTCCGAGCAACGGCCGCGTCCCCTCCCAAGCGCGTCCGATGATGCTCGCCAGGACCGGCGCTCAGGAGGCGCTCGCCCATGTTTGCGAAAAAACTCTCGCTGAATGGCAAGCTTGCCATCACGTTTACGGCGCTGATCGCCGTCTTCGCCTGCGTTTCCGCATTCGTCTATTCCAAGGAAGAAGTATCTGCCGGTGCTGCCCTCGAGCAGGCCAAGTCGCAGCAGCTCGTCAGCCTGATCGACGATTCCCTGCAGGCCATGTTGGAACAGGCGGTCAATCTGCGCGGCTTCCTGCTGCTGCGCAGCGACAGCACCTATGGCGATGTCTTCAACAATCGCGAACGGATGTTGAAGAGCATCGCCGCGGCCAAGCAGGCCGCCGCCGATTCACCGGATCTGCTGCAGGCCATCGACAACATGCAGAAGGCGGCCGATCTTTATTTCCATCAGCTTGCGGAGCCGCAGACCAAGGCCCGCAAGGAAACCGATATGCCGCTCGACCAGATCGTCAAGATCGGCCAGAACGAGACCAAGGGCCAGCTCGATGGCTTCCGCGACGCTGCCGCCAAGATCAAGCAGGCCGCCCGTGCCAAGGCCAGCGACCTGGCAGCCATGCAGGACGACGCCAACGGCGATCTGCGCCTGACGCTGATCGTCGGCGGCATCTTTGCCTCGTTCGCAGCCGCCGTGCTTGCCTGGCTGTTGTCGCGCCTCATCGTTCGCCCGATCGTCGGCATGACGGCTGCGATGGGCCGGCTGGCGAACGGCGAGCATGATGTCGAAGTTCCGGCGGTCGGCCGTGGCGACGAAGTCGGCCGCATGGCCGATGCCGTCCTGGTCTTCAAGCAGGCGGGGATCGAAAAGCTGCGTCTCTCGGGCGAAACCGAGCGCATGCGCGGCGATGCCGAGCGCGAGCGTCAGATGAACGATGAGCAGAAGGCGCGCGAAGAGGGCGAAATCCGCTTTGCCATGGAAGCGCTCGCGGACGGCCTCTCCGCCCTGTCTTCCGGCAATGTCGCCACCCGCCTGCGCAATAGCTTCGCGCCGCAGTTCGACAGCGTCCGCGCCGACTTCAACAATGCGGTGGAAAAGCTGGAAGCCGCTCTGCAGTCCGTCGGTCGCAATGCCTCCGCCATCAATGCTGGCGCCGACGAGATCCGCTCGGCCGCCGACGATCTGGCGCACCGCACCGAGCAGCAGGCTGCCGCAGTCGAGGAAACGGCCGCCGCACTGGAGCAGGTCACTATAACGGTTCGCGACTCCGCCAAGCGCGCCGAAGATGTCGGCCATCTCGTCGAGCGCGCCCGCCTCGGCGCGGAACGCTCCGGCGAAGTGGTGCGCAATGCCGTCTCGGCCATGCAGCAGATCGAAAAGTCCTCGGGCGAGATCAGCAACATCATCAGCGTCATCGACGATATCGCCTTCCAGACCAACCTGCTGGCGCTGAATGCCGGTGTCGAGGCCGCCCGCGCCGGCGAGGCCGGCAAGGGCTTCGCCGTCGTTGCCCAGGAAGTGCGCGAGCTCGCCCAGCGCTCCGCCAATGCCGCCAAGGAGATCAAGGCGCTGATCACGACATCGAGCGATCAGGTCAACACCGGCGTCTCGCTGGTCGGCGAAACGGGCAAGGCCCTCCAGTTGATCGTCTCCGAAGTGCAAGAGATCAACCGCCATGTCGGCGCGATCGTCACCGCGACCCGCGAACAGTCGACCGGCCTGCAGGAGATCAACACGGCCGTCAACAACATGGATCAAGGCACGCAGAAGAATGCCGCCATGGTCGAGGAACAGACGGCCGCAAGCCATGCGCTCGCCCGCGAAGCCGCGGCACTCAACGAGCTGTTGCGGCAATTCCGCCTCGGCGATGCCGTTCAGGCCGTATCCGCGCGTCCGGTCGCGGCGACAGCACGTTCGAGGCCGGCTGCGTCTCCGGCCCGTGCCCTTGGGCGCACCGTCGCCAAGGCTTTCGGCGGCAAGGCAACGGCGACGACTGCCGCCGCCGCCCGTGACGATTGGGAGGAGTTCTGATTGACGAACACCTTCTCTCCGGCGGAGAGAAGGTGGGCGCGAACGATTGAGTGAAACGAAATCGTGAGGGACCGGATGAGGGGGCCTCGGAGCACCGGCGACGAGTGCCTTGAGCGGTGAGCGAAAGGCGACTTCGAGTATGCTGGAATGCCCCCTCATCCGCCCTTCAGGCACCTTCTCCCCGAGGGGAGAAGGAAAAAACTAGAGCATTTCCAGGAAAAGTGCGCAGCGGTTTTCCGTCCGGAATGCGTAAAAACAAGAGCGTAGAGCGTTTTCGCGATTCGAAGAAAAGCGGAAGCGCTCTAGCTGGCGGCTTCGACGATGCGGCCGTGGCCGAGTGTGCGGAATACCGTCTGCACGATGCCGGCACGGTCGAGACCGGCCCTGGCATTCATGGCTTCGGGCTTTGCCTGCTCCATCCAGATGTCCGGCATGACGAGCGAGCGGATCTTCAGGCCATTGTCGAGCAGGCCCTCAGTGGCGAGAAACTGCATGACCTGGCTGCCGAAGCCGCCGACCGAACCTTCCTCGATGGTGATCAGCATCTCATGATGGGCGGCAAGCTGGCGGATGAGGTCGTGATCGAGCGGCTTGGCGAAGCGCGCATCGGCGACCGTCGTCGAAAGCCCGGCGGCATCGAGATCCTCGGCCGCGGCAAGACTGTCGGCCAGGCGCGTGCCGAAGGACAGCAACGCGACTTTCGAACCCTGCTTCACCACGCGTCCCTTGCCGATTTCGAGGATCTGACCCCGTTCCGGCAGCTCGACGCCGACACCTTCTCCGCGTGGATAGCGGAAGGAGATGGGACCGAGGTCGTAGGCGGCGGCGGTGCGCACCATATGCTTCAGCTCCGCCTCGTCGGAAGCGGCCATGACGACGAAGCCCGGCAGCGTTGCAAGGAAAGCCGTGTCGAAGGAGCCCGCATGCGTCGGGCCATCGGCGCCGACGAAACCGGCACGATCGATGGGGAAGCGGACGGGCAGGCCCTGGATCGCCACGTCATGCACTACCTGGTCGTAGGCGCGCTGCAGGAAAGTGGAATAGAGTGCGGCGAACGGCTTGTAGCCTTCGGCGGCAAGGCCGGCGGCAAAGGTTACGGCATGCTGCTCGGCGATACCGACGTCGAAACAGCGCTTGGGGAAGAATTCCTGCAGCTTATCGAGGCCGGTACCGTTCGGCATGGCGGCGGTGATGCCGACGATCTTGTCGTCGAGCGTCGCTTCCTGCACCAAAGCGTCCGCAAAGACGCTTGTGTAGCTCGGCGCATTCGGCTTCACCTTCGTCTGTGCGCCGGTGATGACGTCGAACTTATTGACGCCATGATATTTGTCGGCAGCCGCTTCGGCCGGCGGATAGCCCTTGCCCTTCTGCGTCACGACATGGATCAGCACTGGGCCTTGCGCATTGTCGCGCACATTGCGCAGCACTGGCAGCAGATGCTCGAAGGAATGGCCGTCGATCGGGCCGATATGGTAGAAGCCCATCTCCTCGAACATGGTGCCGCCGGTCACATAGCCCCGTGCGTGCTCGACCGCTCGCGTGATCGCACGGTCCACCTTCTTGCCGAGATAAGCCGTCAGCTTCTTGCCGAAATCCCGGAAGCCCATATAGGTGCGGCCGGAGGCGAGGCGGGCAAGATAGGCGCTCATTGCCCCTGTCGGAGGGGCAATGGACATGTCGTTGTCGTTGAGGATGACGATCAGCCGTGCATCGAGCGCGCCGGCATTGTTCAGGGCCTCGTAGGCCATGCCGGCCGACATGGCACCGTCGCCGATGACGGCGATGACGCGGCGGTCGGCATTATCGAGCTCGGCGGCAACTGCCATGCCGAGACCGGCAGAAATGGATGTCGAGGAATGCGCGGCCCCGAAGGGATCGTATTCGCTTTCGGCCCGGCGGGTAAATCCGGAAAGGCCGTCTTCCTGGCGCAGCGTACGGATGCGGTCGCGCCGCCCGGTCAGGATCTTGTGCGGATAACATTGATGTCCGACATCGAAGATCAGGCGATCGTCTGGTGTATTAAAGACGCTGTGGATTGCGATGGTCAGTTCGACGACGCCGAGGCCGGCGCCGAGATGTCCGCCGGTACGCGATACCGCATCGATCATCTCGTCGCGAAGTTCGCGGGCGAGCTGCGGCAATTCGCGGTCCTCCAGCTTTCGCAGGTCGGAAGGATTTTGGACCCGGTCCAGCAGCGGCGTCTGTGGCATTTGTGTCAAGGCTGATGCCTCTTTCTTGCTATTCTTGGGCGGTTGCCCGCCTTGTCAAAACAGATTGCGACAAAAGACGCCGAATTCAAGGTGCTCCCGAACAAGAAACATGTGGGAGTGTTATGAACCCGTTAGCCTTCCGGCAGGGGAATGAACTCTTCCTCGTCGCCCGGTACGATATCGAAGCGGCCGGTGCGCCATTCTTCCTTGGCCTTTTCGATGCGCTCCTTCGAGGACGAGACGAAATTCCACCAGATATAGCGCTTAGAATTGAGCGCTGCACCGCCAAAAAGCATAAGATGACAGCCTTTTTCGGCAGCCTCCAGCGTTATAGCATCGCCGGGACGGAAGACGAGGAGCTGATCCTGCTCGAAACGGTCGCCGGCGACGACAAGCGAACCGGAGAGAATGTAGACCGCGCGCTCCTCATGCGCTGCCCCAAAAGGAAACGTCGTGTTCGGCTGCAGCTGCAGATCGACGTAAAGCGTGTCGGAGAAGGACTTTACCGGCGATTTGAGGCCTTCGAAGTCGCCGATCACCACCCGTCCGGTCACGCCGCCATCGGCGATGAATGGCAAGTCGTCTTTTTCCGTATGGGCGAAGGAAGGATCGATCTCTTCTTTTTCGTCGGGGAGCGCCAGCCACGTCTGCAGGCCGGACATGGCGAATGCGTGGTCGCGCAGGTTCTCCGGCGTGCGCTCGGAATGCACGATGCCGCGCCCGGCCGTCATCAGGTTGATGTCGCCGGGACGGATCACCTTGGCCGTGCCGAGGCTATCCATATGGCGGATTTCGCCGTCGAACAGGTAGGTAACGGTGGAAAGCCCGATATGCGGATGCGGGCGCACATCGAGCGCCTGGCCCGGCCGCAAAATTGCAGGCCCCATGCGGTCGAAGAAGATGAACGGCCCCACCAGCCGCCGCCGGCTGCTCGGAAGCGCGCGCCGCACGGAGAAGCCGCCAAGGTCGCTGGTGCGCGGAATGATAAGGTTCTCGATCGCATCGCAGGCGAAGGCATCACCGGCTTGAGGATCGTTGCCTGGGAAGAAGGACATGAAGGCTCTCCTTTCGGTTGGGACTCAACCTAGCGAGAAAGGCTGGGAAACTCAAATTTTGCTGTTAGATGCGTTTGTAAAGGTTGTTTCAAAGGGTTGTTTAACATTGCGTCCTATGTGAACAGCCGGGTAATTTGGGGAGACGAATAAGCATGGACATTGATGGAAGCAAAGCGCTGGTTGCCGTTCTCTTGGGAGGGATGCTCGCCGCATGCAGCACAACGAATGGTGCGCCTGAGCAGCAGGCTACAAAAAAACCGGCCGGCCCGACGGCAATTGAGCCTGCGGTTGCTGCGTTTCGCGATATTTGCTTTGCTTATAGGCCGCCATACACGCAGGCTCGCGCGGCTGCGGCTCGATATGGGGTTAAGACGTTCGAAACCAAGCAAGGCTCGAGTTTGATCTCCGGCAAATATACATATCTTGAGGGAGCAACAGACGACCGGTCGCTGATTGTTATCATCAATCCTGACGGACTATGTGACACGAAATATCGACGCCATCCGGGGATGGCGGACGATGAGACAATCGAGCGTCAGTTCGCAGACGTCATCAGAACGAAATATCCGGATGCGTTCAAAATCGGCGATAGAGGCCATGAGTATCACGTGTCCATAAACGGGAAGCGGACCAGTTTCGGTTTTTCGCTCAATCACGATGGCTATATACAGTTCATGTCGCCTTGACGAAATCGCTCAGCCGCATCGAACCATTTTCTCGAGGCTGAAAAGGCGGCCTTTCCTGTAGGTGCCTGCACTTACTACCCGTCCAGCGCTTCCGTGCCCTGCGGCTTGCCGGCGCGGTCGAGCCGGATCTTCTCGATGCGGTTTTCCGCCGCGGAGAGCAGCGCCTCGCAGTGCTTCTTCAGCGCTTCGCCGCGCTCGTAGATGGCGATGGATTCGTCCAGCGCCACATCGCCGCGTTCCAGCCGCGCAACGATGCTTTCAAGCTCCGCCACGGCCTTCTCGAAGGAATAGCCTGATACATCTGCCTTGGCGCTCTCGCTCATCGTCAACCTTTCATCATGCGTAGAATATGCATCCCCGCCGACTCGGCGAGGCCTTCCAGATCATAGCCGCCTTCGAGCAGGCTGACGACCCGGTTCTTGGCGCTGCGGTCGGCGACCTCAAGCAGCCGTCCCGTCGCCCAGTCGAAATCCTCGCCCGTCAGGTTCAGCTGCGCCAGCGGATCGCGATGATGGGCGTCGAAGCCGGCCGAGATGATAATGAGGTCGGGGCGGAAATCATTGAGCGCCGGCAGGACGCGTGACTTGAAGGCCTCGCGGAAATGATCGCCGCCGGTATTGGGCGACAGCGGCGCATTGACGATGGTGTTGTGCGCGCCGCACTCCTCCTTCTTGCCCGTGCCCGGATAGAGCGGCATCTGATGGGTGGAACAGAAGAGCACGGACGGATCGTCCCAGAAAATGTCCTGTGTGCCATTGCCATGGTGCACATCCCAATCGACGATGGCGACGCGCTCGGCGCCGTGGGCCTTTTGCGCATGGCGTGCGGCGATCGCGGCATTGTTGAAGAAACAGAAGCCCATGGCCTTGGTCTTCTCGGCATGGTGCCCGGGCGGACGGGCCGCGACGAAGACATTGTCCGCAGCACCGGAGAAAACGTCGTCCACCGCCGCCATGGCGCCGCCGACGCCGTGCATGATCGCCTGCAGCGTCTTCGGGCTGGCATAGGTGTCGGCCTCGAGCTGGTTGATCTCGCCGTCGCCGCCTCTGTCCGGTATCGATCGCAGCACGAAATCCAGATGCTTTTCGGGATGCACGAGTAGGATCGCATCCTCATGGGCGGGTGGGGCTTTTCGCCGGTCCAGCCGCTCGAAATTCGGATGCTCCAGCGCGATATTCAGCGAGCGCAGCCGGTCAGGGCGCTCCGGGTGGCCTGGCGGAACAATATGTTCAAGAAAGATCGGGTGTTCGTAAAGACGTGTGCTCATGGGGCCAATCTATAAATGAGGTGTGACGCCTATTACAGGACATGGACAATGTCACTACAATGTCAACAACCCATCTTAACCACTCTGAATGGCGCCCGTTTACATATCGGGGCGCGGTGTTAAGCTTTCATTAAGGCGGGTATGGCGTCGGCCGAGGTTATTGCGTGATGGCGAGAACAGAACGATCCGATGTCATCGAGGTAAGGGTGCCGCCGCGCGATGTCGACCGGCACGGCCAGATGTTCATCGCTTCCTATATCTCCCAGGCGGAAACGGCGCTTTCGAATTTCTGGCGCACGCGGCCGCTGGTCGACGATGAGCCTCTCTATATCGCCAGGAAGGCATCCTGTTCGCTGCACCGGGCGTTGCACTACGACGATCTCGCCCGCTTCTCGATCAGCGTCAACAAGATCGGCGGCAAGTCGATCGGCTTCGTCGTCATGGTCGAGACCGGCAACGAGCTGGCGGCGGAGGTGGAAATTCTCTGGCTGGCGGTTCGTGGCGATGAACATGATCCCGCGCCGCTGCCGGAAGACACGCGCGACTGGCTCTACAAATATCTGGCTTGAGCCGGGCTAGCCGCATGTCGTTACCGTAAAACCGCTGCACGCTTTTACGCGATGTGCTTCAGCTCCGCTGCGGCAGAAGCGGGTAGCCGGCCATGACGGCGCGGCCGACGAGCGCTGCGACGACAGCCTTGATGACATCGCCCGGCACGAAGCCCAAGGAGCCCAGAAACGCCTTGCTGAAGCCGATGTTGAGGGCCAGCCAGGCGATACCGAACGCATAGAGCACGACTACACCGCCGATAACGGCGGCGATGAAGAAGCCGGTGCCCTGAACGAGGCCGCTCTGCTCCGGCTTCACCAGCCTCTCCGAGAAATAGCCGGTGACGAAGGCCGCGAAGATCCAGCCGACGAAGAAGCCCGCCGTCGGACCGGCAAACACCGCAAGACCGCCACGCCCGCCCGACAGCACCGGCAGGCCAATGGTGACGAGCACGACGACCAGCAGCACCGCGATCGTGCCGCGCTTGGCGCCGAGCACGACACCGGCGAGCATGACGCCGAGCGACTGCGCGGTGATCGGCACGGGAATGATGCCGATCGGGATCGGCGGCAAGAGGCCGAGTGCCACGATGATGGCGGCAAAAAGCGCCGAGAGGACGAGATCGCGGGTATTCATGGCGGCTCCTTCGAAAAGACCCATGTTCATTGACGCCGAATGCCGCGCGCGTCAATCGCCGCCGCGATATTGTCCGCATCGCGCAGCGTCAGGATGATCAGCGGCGCGAGCGTGGTTGCCAGGCGTATCTTGATTCCCCGTGCCTCATGCGCCTCGCGGATCGCGCGGTAACGATCGAGAATCTCGGGCACGAAACGGATCACGAGACCGATCGCAAGCCCGATATCGGCGGCTTTGAGCAGGCCGAGTTTTTCGAGCGGCATTGCAAGGGCGGTGATCTCGTCGATGAAAGCGGCCATCGATGTCGTCGCCGTCACCGTGGCGGCAAACAGCGCCAGTGCCGTCAGCCGTAGCGCGGTGACGATTGCGGCCTGCAGCGGACCGACCAGGGCCGCGAAAATTGCCAGCACGGCAATCGAGATCAGGATCGGCCGCAGCCGCATCAATGCGCTGGGGATCGGCAGGCCCGTGCTGAAATAGAGCCCTGCGCCAATGAGGTTTGCACAGGCAAGCACCGCAATAGAATTCGTCAGAAACAGCAGAATGCCAAGTGCGGCGAGTGCCAGGAGCTTCACGCGCGGCGAGAGCCGGTGCAGCCAGGTATCGACGTCGACATGCAGCGTCTGCATCAGCCCGCCATCTCCCTGTAGCGCGCGATCGCTTCCGCCGCGGGAGCGTCGGCGACGAGCCGGCCCTGGTCGAACAGCAGTACCCGCTCGAAATCCTCGAGCAGAGGCAGGTCGTGGCTGATGACGATGGTGCTTTCCGGCAGGCCCATGATGGTCTTTTGCACCAGTGCCCGGTTCTTCAGATCGAGCTGGTTCGTCGGCTCGTCCAGAATGAGGATGTCGGGGCCGGTCACCAGCACTGAGCAAAGGGCCGCCATCTGCAATTCGCCGCCGGAAAGCTCGTGTGCCCGCCGCGCGCCAAGATGGCCGACGCCGAACCGGCTGAGAATGCCCTCGACGGCCGCCTCGATCTCGGCCTTGCCGTATCCGCGCGCCTTGAGCCCAAAGGCGATGTCGTCGCGCACGATGGGCAGGATGATCTGGTTCTGCGGCGACTGGAAGATATAGCCGACCTTGCCAAGGACCTTGCCGGCGTCGCCGACCGTATCGAGGTCATTGACGGTGACACGTCCCGTCGTCGGCTTGACGAGCCCGTTGATCAGCCGCGCGAAGGTCGTCTTGCCGGAACCGTTAAGGCCGATCACTCCGATGCGACGCTCCTGAAGCGTCAGGCTCAGCGGAAACAGCGCGGTGCGCGTGCCGTAATCGACGCCGGCATTGTCGAAGCGGATATCCAAGCGGTTTCCCTGTTCGATAAGCTGGAGCGGTTCAGCGTTTCACGGAACCTCGGTGCCGCTCCAGCCTGTTGTTTTCACGCAATCCCGGACGGAAAACCGCTACGCACTTTTCCTGGAATTGCTCTATCGCGGAGCTATAGCGCATCGCGCCGATTTATCAAATCAGGGCCTCTTTGAAAGCATGGGAATTTATGCCTATGATCCGCCCATGACGAATCTGCTCTCGAATCGTGATGCCCGCCGCGTGTTCCTTGCCAAGCAGGGGCTTGCCAATCCGCCGAACCGCGCCTTGACCAAAGCGGGCCTGCTGCAGCTCATCCACGACATCGGTTTCGTGCAGGTGGACAGCATCTCGACTGTCGAGCGCGCCCATCACCAGATCCTGTTTTCGCGCAACCAGACCTATCGGCGCGAGCATCTGACGGAGCTTCTGGAAAAGGATGGTGCGCTGTTCGAGAACTGGACTCATGATGCCTCCATCCTGCCGAGCGCCTTCTTCGTCTACTGGAAGCATCGCTTCCGCCGCGAGGACGAGGCGATTATCGCACGTTGGCGCAAATGGCGCGGCGAGGGGTTCGAGGCGGCTTTCGAGGAAACCTACGAGCGCGTGCTGAAGAACGGCGCGATCACCGCCCGCGAGGTCAAGGCGGAGGATCATGTCTCCGGCGGCTGGTGGAACTGGCATCCGAACAAGACGGCGCTCGAATATTACTGGCGCACCGGCAAATTCGCCATCGCCGGCCGCACCAATTTCCAGAAGGTCTATGACCTTGTCGAACGCGTGCTGCCGAGCCATTTCCACGAGCCGGAGGTGGAACATGACGAATTCGTCGACTGGGCCTGTCGCAGCGCATTGCAGCGCCTGGGTTTTGCCACGTCGGGCGAAATCGCGGCCTTCTGGGATCTGGTGACACCGCAAGAGGCAAAGAGCTGGGTCGAGACGCATCGGGACGAACTGATCGATGTGTTGATCGAACCCGCCGGCGGCGGTAAGCCGCGGCCTTCCTTTGCCTTCCTCGATTTCCATGCGACGCTGGACGACTATGCGGAAGCGCCGGCGCGCATCCGCGTTCTCAGCCCCTTCGATCCGACCTTGCGCGACCGCAACCGCACCGAACGACTGTTCGGCTTCTTCTACCGCATCGAGATTTTCGTGCCGGAACCGAAGCGCGAATACGGCTATTACGTCTTCCCATTGCTGGAAGGAGACCGTCTGATCGGACGGATCGACATGAAGGCCGACCGCAAGGCGGGAACATTGGATGTCAAACGCCTGTGGCTGGAACCGGGTATCAAGGCATCGGCAGGCCGATTGGAAAAGCTCGAAGCCGAGCTAGAGCGTGTCGCGCGCTTTGCCGGCGTCGAGAAAGTGGTGTTTCTCGAGGGCTGGCGGGGATGATCGGCCTCCTTCTTTTCGGGAGATCGACAGCCAATTGCCTTGACGCGTAAGCGAAACTGCCTCTGACCTATGGGGACTGCGATCGCATGGACACTATTCGGATCTTCGACGGGCATAATGATGCGGTCCAGTTCATGCTGGATTATAGGCCTGAGGGCCGCGATTTTCTGGCTCGATCGGAGGCCGGGCATCTCGATCTTCCGCGAGCGCTCGAAGGAGGCTTGGCCGGCGGATTGTTCGCGATGCATGCCTCGCCGGAGCATGAGCCGGTGGATGATCTGACGATCACGGACGATGGATATGAGGTTCGCTATGCAGAAGCCGTGCGTCCCGACCATGCTCGGCTGCAGATCGATGGGCAGCTTTCAGCCGTAAGGAAGCTGATTGGGCGCTCGGGTGATAAAATACGTCTTGCAACGAGCGTCAGCGAGATTGAAGCGGCACGATATGACGCCGCCTTTGCCATCGTACTTCACATGGAAGGGGCCGACGCCATCGACCCCGATCTCGGCTATCTGGATAGCCTGTACAATGTCGGTCTTCGATCCCTGGGCATCGTGTGGAGCCGCCCGAATATCTTCGGCTATGGCGTTCCGTTCGCCTATCCGAGATCGCCCGATACGGGACCGGGACTGACCGATTTAGGAAAGAGCCTGGTCAGAAGATGCAATGAACTCGGGATAATGATCGATGTTTCGCATCTGAACGAGCGCGGATTTTGGGATGTCGCGGCATTGAGCACCGCTCCGCTGGTGGCTACGCACGTTTGCGCCCATGCCATATGTCCGTCGACCCGTAACCTCACCGATCGGCAATTGGATGCCATCCGCGATACCGGCGGGGTCGTCGGGTTGAACTTGGCCGTCAATGACATTCGCGCGGACGCCCATCTTGAGGAAGATACCCCGCTTGAAGCCGTTGTTCGTCAGATTGATTATCTCATTGCCCGGGTTGGAACGGATGGGGTCGCTCTTGGATCGGATTTTGATGGGGCTGTCATGCCTCGTAAGATCAAGGATGCAAGCGGCTTGCCCCATCTCATGGAGGCCATGCGCAAAAGCGGGTTCGATGAACCGATCCTGCAAAAATTCGCCTATGATAATTGGCTTCGCGTATTCGGCCTCACATGGCCATAGAGCTGACCGCCATTTCGTAAAATTCCTGCGTTTTGCAGAAATCGGGTCGGCTCGAAACGGATATCTTTAAAGTGCGGAGGGTTTGCTGTTGTCAGCCGTTCTAGTGGGTAAGAATGTCAAGATTCGCTTACCTTGCAATGACGATATGGAAACGCGTCTCGCCTTGGGGAGCCATGCCGAGATCGCGGAGATGTACGGCGTAAACAAGGACGACATGAAGCCCGTTACCCGGGAAGGCGCCGCCCGTTGGCTGCAATGGCTCACCGATCATCCGCATGCGTGGGTCATCGAAATCAATGGCGTCTTTGCCGGCGAAATCAGATTGGACAACGTCAATCGCCAGGACAGGCGCGCGACGATGGCAATCGGTATCAACAATCCAGCCTTGCTTAGCAAAGGCTTTGGCACGGAAGCAATCACGCTTCTGCTAGGCCATGCCTTCGGCGAGATGGGATTGCATCGCATCGGAATCCGCGTGCTCGCCTACAACAAACGTGCCATCCGCGCTTATGAAAAATGCGGCTTTATTGTCGAAGGAAGAGAGCGGGAGACCGCCTACGTCAACGGCAGCTGGCACGACGACATCATGATGGGCCTGCTGGATCGAGAATTCCTGTCGGGAAGCCACCCCTAATTTGAACTTGGAATTCGGCGGCCTGAAAAAGTCGTCGCCGTGCAAGAAAAAGCGGATGCAGGATTTCCGCTCTTCGCGGCAGTTTCGCAAACGAGGTTCGAGGAGCCCACCATTCTTTATCTCAACGGCAGCTCGAAGCTTTGCTTCAGCGTTTCCATCGGCACATCCGTCTTGACATTCAAAATGCTGGGAATGCGTGTCAGATAATCGGCCTGGAAGCGCCAATAGCTGTGTAGATCCGCGGTGACAATCCGCAGGATCGCATCGCATTCCCCGGTCGTGAGGTAGCATTCCATCACTTCCGGAAAGCGCCGGATTGCCTCACCGAACTGGACCGTTATCTCGGCATCCTGTGTTTTGAACCAGACACGAGCAAAGACCGTAAGGCTGGCGCCGACCTTTGTCGGATCGAGCACGGCAACGTAGCGGTCGATGACGCCTGCTTCCTCCAGCAGGCGTACTCTGCGAAGACAGGGTGAAGGCGACAACCCGACCTCCTTCGCCAGTTCCACATTGGAAATACGCCCATCTCGTTGAAGTACTCGCAAGATGCGGCGGTCAATATCGTCTAAATTCATTGGCGTTTTCGGCCTCTCAATCCGTAGAATTTGGCATTTTATGCCAATTCCTGAACCTTCCCTGCATTCTTCGCAAGCTCGTTGCGCGCAAGTTAGCCTAACATTCCATCCGTTCAACGCGAAGATGGAAACTCATTCATGCCGAAAAAGCTCAAGAAGATCGTGCTCTCTTACTCGGGCGGTCTGGACACGTCGATCATCCTGAAATGGCTGCAGGAGACCTATAAATGTGAAGTCGTAACCTTCACCGCCGATCTGGGCCAGGGCGAGGAGCTGGAACCGGCACGCAAGAAGGCTGAAATGCTTGGGATCAAGGATATCCGGATCGTGGATGTCCGCGAGGAATTCGTGCGCGACTTCGTTTTCCCGATGTTCCGCGCCAATACGCTCTACGAGGGCCAGTATCTTCTTGGCAGCTCTATCGCCCGTCCGCTGATTGCGAAGCATCTGGTCAGCATTGCGCAGGAAGTCGGCGCGGACGCTATTGCCCACGGAGCGACCGGCAAGGGCAACGACCAGGTCCGCTTCGAATTAACCGCCAATGCGCTCGATCCCTCGATCGGGATCATCGCGCCATGGCGCGAATGGGACATTCAGTCCCGGACGCAGCTTATCGACTACGCTGAAAGGCATCGGATACCCGTCCCCAAGGACAAGCGAGGAGAGGCGCCCTTCTCGGTCGATGCGAATTTGCTGCATACCTCGACCGAAGGCAAGGTGCTGGAGGACCCGGCCGATATCGCGCCCGAGTATATCTATCAGCGCA
Source organism: Rhizobium sp. P40RR-XXII (assembly GCF_012641405.1). GTDB lineage: Bacteria > Pseudomonadota > Alphaproteobacteria > Rhizobiales > Rhizobiaceae > Rhizobium. Next base: position 34,691 of record NZ_JABAII010000007.1, on the reverse strand, counting down.
CGGCCGATCCCATGGATGCACCCGACCTGCCGGAGGTCATTACCATTGGGTTCGAGAAGGGCGACGCGATTTCGCTCAACGGCGACAAGCTGTCTCCGGCAGCCCTTCTGACAGCGCTCAACGAACTTGGCGGCAGACATGGAGTGGGGCGGCTCGATCTGGTCGAGAACCGGTTTGTCGGCATGAAGTCCCGCGGGGTCTATGAGACACCGGGCGGCACGATCTTGCTGGCAGCTCATCGCGGGATCGAGTCGATCACGCTCGACCGCGCGGCTGCTCACCTGAAGACGAGATCATGCCCCGCTATGCGGAGCTCATCTATAACGGTTTCTGGTATGCGCCGGAGCGCGAAATGCTGCAGGCGCTGATCGATGTGAGCCAAACTTACGTCAGCGGCGAGGTGACGGTCAGGCTCTACAAGGGGTCGGCGAGTGTCATCGCACGCAGCTCACCCCATTCGCTCTATTCGGCGGATCTGGTTACCTTCGAGGAAGGTTCGGGCATCTACGACCATCAGGATGCCGAAGGCTTCATCAAGCTCAACGGGCTGCGTCTTAGAAGCTGGGCGGCTCGCAACGGGAAATCGGGCAGACCCGGCCTGGCGCAAAATTCATAAGTTGCGGAGATGAGCCGAGTTTGAGGGCCGACAGCTTCAATCACCTCCCCCTTGAAGGGGAGGGTGGAATCAGCAAATCTCCGTCGTGGCGATCTTGATGCCGAAGCCTTCGAGGCCGACATAGTGCCGCTCGCGGCTGGTGAGCAGCTTGATCGAGCTGACGCCGAGATCCTTGAGGATCTGTGCGCCAAGGCCGATTTCCAACCACTCGCTGTCGCGCGCCTGCGCCTCGGCATGGCTTTCGCGTTCGGCCTGGCGCGCCTTGCGGCCATTGTCGAAATGGCCGACGCCGACGGAGCCTTCGCGCAGATAGACGATGATGCCGCGGCCTTCCTCGGCGATCTTCTTCATATAGAAATCGACCGGACGGCGCTTGCCGAACAGATCCTCGGCGACGCTTTCTGGATGCAGGCGCACCGGGATGTCGACACCGTCGCGGATATCGCCGAAGACGACGGCGAGATGCTGCATCGGATCCCAGGGCAGGGAATAGGTATGCGCGCGCGCCTTGCCGAACGGCGTCTCGATATCGAAGCTGGTGCCGAGCTCGATCAGGGTTTCCTTGCGCTGGCGATAGGCGATGAGATCGGCGACGGAAACAAGCTTCAACCCGTGCTGCTCGGCAAATTCGACGACCTGCTGGCCGCGCGTCACCGTGCCGTCGTCATTGACGAGCTCGCTGATGACGCCGATCGGCGGCAGGCCGGCGAGCTTGCAGAGGTCGACCGCGGCTTCCGTATGGCCAGAACGCATCAGCACGCCGCCTTCGCGTGCAATGAGCGGAAAGATGTGGCCGGGCCGGACGAAATCGCTTGCGCCGATGTTCGGGTTGGCCAGGTTGCGCACCGTCAACGTCCGGTCGTCGGCGGAAATGCCTGTTGTCGTACCGTGCTTGAAATCGACGGAGACTGTAAAGGCCGTCGTATGCGCGGAATCGTTTTCCGCCACCATGGCGTTGAGGTTGAGCCGCTTGGCTTCCTCGCGCGGCATCGGCGTGCAGACGATGCCGGAGGTATGCCGGACGATGAAGGCCATCTTTTCGGGCGTGCAGTGAACGGCGGCAACGATCAGGTCGCCTTCGTTTTCGCGGTCGTTATCGTCCATGACGACGACGATCTCGCCGGCCTCGAAAGCCCGGATGGCATCGACAACGCGCTTCTGGTCGTAAGACATCTCGAAATTCCTACCTCTGCTGGCCCGTCTGGCCGCGATCCCTCAGATAGTGGTCGGCAACGGCGCAGGCAACCATTGCCTCGCCGATCGGCACGGCGCGAATGCCGACGCACGGATCGTGGCGGCCTTTGGTGCGCACATCGACATTGTTGCCGTCGGCATCGATCGACTGGCGTTCCGTCAGGATCGAGGAGGTCGGCTTGATGGCGAAGCGCGCAACGATCGGCTCGCCCGTGGAAATGCCGCCTAGTATGCCACCGGCATGATTGGACAGGAAGATGCGCTTGCCGTCATTGCCCATGCGCATCGCATCGGCATTTTCCTCGCCTGTGAGTTCAGCGGAGGCGAAGCCTTCGCCGATTTCGACGCCCTTGACGGCGTTGATCGACATCAGCAGCGAGGCGATATCCTGGTCGAGCTTGCCGTAGATCGGGGCGCCGAGACCCGCCGGCACACCTTCGGCCACGACTTCAACCACGGCGCCGATCGAGGAGCCGGCCTTGCGGATGCCGTCGAGATATTCTTCCCACACCGGCACGATTTCCGGATCGGGCACAAAGAATGGATTCTGGTCCACCTGCGCCCAGTCCCAGTTGGCGCGGTTGATCTTGTGCTTGCCGATCTGCACCAGCGCGCCGCGGATGGTCACGCCGGGCACGACGAGGCGGGCAATGCCGCCGGCCGCGACGCGTGCGGCTGTCTCGCGCGCCGACGAGCGCCCGCCGCCGCGATAGTCGCGGATGCCGTATTTGACGTCATAGGTATAGTCGGCATGGCCGGGCCGGTAGCGCCGCGCGATCTCGCCATAATCCTTCGAGCGCTGGTCGGTATTCTCGATCAGCATCGAGATCGGCGTGCCGGTCGAGATCATCGTCTCGCCGTCCTCGTCCATCATCACGCCCGAGAGAACCTTGACGAGATCGTCCTCGCGCCGCTGCGTGACGAAGCGCGATTGTCCGGGCTTGCGTTTGTCGAGCCAGGCCTGGATGTCTGCGAGCTTGAAGCGGAGGCCGGGAGGGCAGCCATCGACGACACAGCCGAGCGCCGGACCATGGCTTTCGCCCCAGGTAGTGACGCGGAAAAGGTGACCGAATGTATTGTGCGACATGGGAAATGACCGGTTTGCTGCAGCCTGCCGGCAGGCTGCGTCTTGTCTCTTGCAATTGCGGCCCACTCATAGAGCATGATGCCGAAAAGTGTAAGCGGTTTTCGGGTGACATCATGCTCTACTTATTTGATTCCCATGCCGGATGATCGAGGCCGGTTTGACCTCGATTATCCGGAGGGGCCAAAAAGCCGGCAAGACAAAATCTTTCTTTCGCTGCCACGGAAGCGCCGTTCGACGCCGGCTTCCGCCGTTCATCGGCATGGTAAACAAAGATTAATCCGCACTGTGGATTGTGACGGCACATTCACCAATTGGGCGAGCGAAGCCACTATTGGGGGCAACTTCCGCCATATTCGCCGTGTTTTCTAGGCCGCATAAGAAATCACAATCAAAACGACCTGAAGGGTAACCACCATGCGCTTTTTTGTAGCGACGCTTTTGGCCACGGCAAGCCTGCTTGCGCCCGTCGCAGGCTTTGCCGAAAGCGCCGACGTCGAGGCAACGATCAAGAAGGTCGATGCGAAGAACTTCAGCATCACCCTGGATGATGGCAAGAACTATCAAGTGCCGGAGGATTTCGATTTCAATGGCCTTCAGGCCGGCGTGAAGGTCGTGGTCTTCTATACGGAAGTCGACGGCAAGCGCGTCGTCAATGATCTGGATATCGTCCAGTGAATAGCGTGTGATTGCCGCCCGCGGCTTTTAGAGTATTTTAAGAAATTCGTTACCGAAAATGGTGCAATCAAGCGGAAAATGCCTCCAGCTTTGGATGTGTCTCTGGCGACTGCTTCGCTCCAACGGCGATCATTGCGGCGATACCGAAATAGTCTATTCTCTTTTAGGTAGCGAATTTCCCATGGTGAGCCATGCCGCAGAATATTTACAATGAGCCCATTTTCTTTGAAGGTTACAAGAAGCTCCGACTGAACGACACCGGCATAAATGGGGCTTTGGAGGTCCCGGCTCTTCGTGCGGCGCTCCCTGATCTCGCCGGGCTTCGCGTCCTCGATATGGGATGCGGCTTTGGCGATTTTGCTCGCTATGCCAGATCGTGTGGTGCCGCTTCGGTCACCGGATTGGACGTGTCTGAGAACATGATCGCAGAGGCGAGGGTTCTCACCAATGATTCTCAAATCGAATACCTCTGCGGCTCGATTGAGGAAATCGCATTTCCTCCAGAAAGTTTTGACCTGGTCGTTTCCTCAATGGCCATTCACTATGTTAATGACTACGCTTCCATGGTGCTGAGTGTGCATGCGTGCCTTCCCAACAAGGGTCAGTTCATCTTCTCCGTGGAGCATCCCGTCTGTACGGCAAATCCGGTTGGTTGGACGAAGGATGCGGATGGCAATCCGCTCAACTGGCCGTTGGACAATTACCAAACTGAAGGCATCCGCCATACGAAATGGTTCATCGATGGTGTCGAAAAATACCATCGTACCGTTGAAACGTATGTAACGACCCTACTCAGGGCAGGATTTCGGCTGAATCATCTTGGCGAGCCAAGCCCTCTTCCAGAGTTTTTGAACGAGCGACCTGCACTATCGATAAATCTTCGTCGGCCGGCGGTTCTTCTGCTGGCTGCGGCGAAGATGGCATTTGACGACTGAATACGAGCCGTCGTTACCGAATTCCGGAAAAGTTGTCGCAACTACCGGATAATAGCGTTACATCCAGCCGATAATCTTCATTTCCGGATCGACTTTCAGGATCTGGTCTTGATGGATCGGGATTTCCGCCGCCTCTTCCTTTTCGACATCCCCGATCAGACGGAACAGCGTACGGATGACGCCGCCATGCGTGACGCAGACCGTCGGCCGGTCTACGGATGTCAGCCATGAGCCGACGCGCCAGGAGAGGATTTCGTAGCTTTCGGCATCATCGCCGGGCGGGATGAAATCCCATTTGTTCGCCTTGCGCTCGGCAAGACGATCGGGGTCAGTCGCCTTCAGTTCCTTGAGGGTGAAGCCTTCCCAGGCACCGAAGGACAGCTCGACCAGCCTGTCGTCGGTGCTGTAGTCCTTGGGCGGCAGGCCCATGGCGTCCCTGGCGATCTCCATGGTCTCGCGCGTGCGGCGCAGGGGACTGGCGATAAAATCGAAGGGCCGGTTTTCGAAGGCGAGGATTTCGGCGAGATCGATGCCGTTCTGCCGCGCCTGTTCGCGGCCGATGGCATTGAGATCGATGTCTTTCTGCCCCTGCAGGCGGCGCTCGGCATTCCAGTCGGTCTGACCGTGACGTATCACATAGAGGATGGGCGACACGGTCAGATTCCTGTTGGTCAGTCCTTCGCGACGGAAATGTCAGGCGCGTCCACGGCCTTCATGCCGACGGTGTGGTAGCCGGAATCGACATGGTGGATTTCACCGGTGACGGCCGTTGACAGGTCGGACAGAAGGTAGAGGGCGGAGTTGCCGACCTCGTCGATCGTCACAGTCCGCTTCAGTGGCGCGTTGTACTCGTTCCACTTCAGGATGTAGCGGAAGTCACCGATGCCCGAGGCTGCGAGCGTCTTGATCGGGCCTGCCGAAATCGCATTGACGCGAATGCCGCGGCCGCCGAGGTCTACGGCGAGATAGCGCACGCTTGCTTCCAGAGCCGCCTTGGCAACGCCCATGACGTTGTAGTGCGGCATGACCTTCTCCGCACCGTAATAGGTGAGGGTGATCATCGAGCCGCCGTCATTCATGATTCGCTCGGCGCGCTGTGCAACCGCCGTGAACGAATAGACGGAGATGTCCATCGTCTTCGTGAAGTTGTCGCGGCTGGTATCGAGGTAACGGCCGGTCAGCTCGTCCTTGTCTGAGAAGGCGATGGCGTGCACGACGAAATCGATCTTGCCCCATTTCGCTTCCAGCGTGTCGATGACCGCATCGATCGTTGCCGGTTCGGTCACGTCGCAATGGCCTGCCATGAAGGCGCCGAGTTCCTGAGCAAGCGGCTCGACGCGCTTCTTGAGGGCGTCGCCCTGCCACGTCAATGCGATTTCGGCTCCGGCATCCGAGCAGGCTTTGGCAATACCCCACGCTATCGAACGGTTGTTTGCTACGCCGAGGATGACGCCGCGCTTGCCTGCCATGAGGCCAGTGGATTGAGCCATATTCTGCTCCCTTGAACTTTCGAATGATCCTGCCTATGGCATAGGCCGTTCCCCTGTTCAAGCATCGTAAAGATCATCAACTGTTAGGGATCGTAACAAAGGGTGCTGTTGTCACCAAAATTTCACAGGAAAAGCCCTTCGCGCATGCTGCGCATCAGATCCGTGACCTTATCGTCAGGTTTTTCCCACAGCATCAGCCGCAATTCGACGACGAGATCACCTTTTGCGCCATTGCCATCGGGTAATCCTTCGCCGGAGATGCGAATGACCTGATCCGAGCCGGACCAGGCCGGCACTGTGATCCTGACCGGCCCGTTCAACCCTTCGACGGTCGTTTCGCAGCCGAGGACCGCATTTTCTATGGTGACGGGCAATATCGTGCGCACATCGCTGCCGTCGAGTGTGAAGCGTCCGTCGGTCGACAGATGGACGGTGATGGCGACATCGCCACGCAGCATGCCCTGCAGCTTCAGTCCCTGACCCTTCAGATGCAGCACCTGGCCGTTGGCGATATCCGTCGTCGCCTGGAAGCGTGCCTCGCGGCCATCCGACAGCGGAACGGTGATCCAGCGGCTCTTCAACATGTCGTCGAGCGTCACGGTGGTTTCGGCGGCCACCTCGGGCGTCTTTTCCGGTGGCTTCTCCTGGATATTGGCGCCGGTAAAGCGGCGCACGAGCGAACCGAGAATGCCGAAGGTGGAGCGTGGACCGGCGGCAGAGGTTCCCGTCGCCAGCAGTTCCTCCTCCGCGGGCAGTTCTTCCGCGGCGGCCGCGTTGGCTTCCTGCTGCTTCTCGGCGTGCTGCGCAACCGTCTCGGCTGCGGCCTGGTTCTGCTGCGTGCGGCCGGCCTTAACCCCGAAAATGCGTTCGACAACGTCTTCAGGTGACTCGCTTGCGCCCGCCTGCTGGTCGGATGCGGCGGAAGCGGCTGCCTTGCGTGCATTCGCCCGGGCGAGTTCCTCCATGATCTTCTCGGCATTGGCGCGTGCGGCCTTGGCACGCTCGGCAGCGTCACGCGCCGCCTGCCGCTGCTGCATGATCGTCTGCTCCCGGCTCTGGCCTTTCGCTTCCGCCATGCGCGCGATCTGGTCGTAGCGGCTGCGTTTCTGCGGATCCTTCAGCGTCTCGTAGGCGCGGCCGATTTCGGCGAAACGCTCCGACGCCGTCGGATCGCCCTGATTGTGATCCGGATGCACCGATTTTGCCAGTTTGCGCCAGGCAGCCTTGATTTCGTCGGCTCCGGCATCCTGCTTAACGCCCAACACCTTGTAAGGATCGCGCATCTTTCCCGCCATTGTTCATGGGTATGCCAAGCCCCATCGCGGCATCCCAAGCAAAGCACCAATTGATCGCGCTTCATGCCTTGCTTCCCGGTAGGGAGGCATGGCCGATGCGCGTATGAACCGATCCTGCGGGAAGAGTTGCTAATCAGGCGTTAGCCGCACGGGGACCGTCGGCTCCCATTTCGGCGCATGGTTAGCCGATCGCTAACGATGAATGCCAGGAAGTCATAACGGCATGATGGGTCTATCATTCCGCCGTACGGCCGGGTCGATGGCGCGGGGAAAAGAGGGTGAAAAGGCGATCAGCCGGCCTGTTGGAAACTCAGCAGCTGCCATTCGCCCTGACCGACGAGGCAGGTTCTGCCGGAAAAGTTGGCGATGCCCTGATAGGAATGGCGGCTGGTGCGGAACTGGCGGCAAACTACGCCGGATGCATTGCTTTCGACGATCGCGTCGATGACGCCGGCGCTGCCAGTGGAAGCGTTCGCCCAGGGGATGGATTGGCCGTTGAGCTTGTGGAGATCCGCCGAGGTGACGGCATTGCGCACCGTGGTTTCGTCGGAGATGCTGTCCGTGGTTACAGGCGCCGTCGGCACTGTGCCCGTCGATACGCTGCGATCCACCTTGGCCGAGCTTAGGTAGTCCATGCCGCCGCCGACGCAGCCGCCAAGGGTGAAAAGGGAGACAAGGACGACAGCCATCGTCACGCCTTTTGCAAGCTTGCGCTTTGTATGAACGGTCGACTTTGCTATGACTTCCACCCGAGCGTTTTTTGGCCAGCCAGAGGGGCCGGCGGTTATTAGGAATTGCGGAGTATTTGAACTAATATGTCGGAAAACGAGTTAACAACCGGTGACTTCACAGAGCAGAACGAACCTTTCGCTCTTTTCGCGTCTTGGCTGCGCGAAGCAGAGACCACGGAGCTGAACGATCCGAACGCGGTCGCCTTGGCAACGGTGGATAAGGATGGATTGCCAAATGTCCGCATGGTTCTTCTGAAGGGTTTTGATAGCGACGGATTCGTCTTCTATACGAACTTCGAAAGCCAGAAAGGTCAAGAAATTCTTTACCACAAGAAAGCGGCCATGTGTTTCCACTGGAAATCACTGCGCCGCCAGGTGCGCCTGCGCGGTGTGGTTGAAGTGGTGAGCGACCAGGAAGCGGATGAGTATTTCAAGACCAGGGCGCGCGGCAGCCGCATCGGCGCCTGGGCGTCGAAGCAATCCCGCCCGCTCGAAGGCCGCTTTGCGTTGGAAAAGGCGGTTGCCGAATATACCGCCCGCTATGCCATCGGCGACATTCCGCGCCCGTCCCACTGGTCCGGTTTCCGCATCCGGCCGCTGTCGATCGAGTTCTGGCACGATCGCCAGTTCCGTCTGCACGATCGCATCGAGTTTCGCCGTGAAGTGCCGGAAGGCGCTTGGCAGAAGGTGCGGATGTATCCTTGAGCCCTATGCCGTTTCCCGGCGCCCCATCAATCGCATAGGGATGCCGGAGGCAAGCGCCGATGCGTAGCGGGGCTTCTGGTAATGGCCGTTCAGCGAGAGCCGCGGCAGGAGCATGGGCGTAGTGCCATTCGTCGGCATGATCGTACCGGGGCGCGTCGTGACGCCGACGGAAAAGCCGAGTTCCGCCACGAGCCTGCCTTCGCGCGGCGATACGGCCTCAAGCGTGCCGTAGGGATAGGCGATCGAGATCGGCCGCTGTCCGGTGATATCGGCGATATAATCGGCCGAAAGCGCCATTTCCGCCGCTGCCTCCGCTTCGGGCAGCCTCGCCAGCCCACGATGGCTCACCGTATGCGCGCCGAGCGATGCGAGGGGATGGTGAGAGAGTTGCCTTAGTTCGCCCCGATCCATGATCGATGCGTTGACAATGTCGAGCGGTTCCAAGTCGTGGCGCCGCGCAAGCTCGTCGATCCGGCGGACGGCTTCGCTTTCGTCGTTGCCGTGAACCAAGGCGGCAAAGCGCGCAAATGCTATGTGCTTCTGGCTCTCCTTGCCAAGCGGCAGGAATTCCTCGCCGGCTCCGAAATCGAATATCAGCCGATCCAGCCGGCCGAGCAGCTCTGCGAGCGTTTCCCACCATATGCTGTGGGTCCGCTCCGAGAGCCCCTGGGCGACGAAGACGGTAAAGGGCGCATCGTGACGGGCGAAGACCGGCAGGGCGTGATCGAGGTTGTTCCGATTGCCGTCGTCGAGCGTGAAGGCGACGAAGGGCGGTTTGCCCACGGCATTCGCCAGCCGTGATGGAACAGCGTCAAGCGCGATGAATTCATAGCCATCCTTTTTCAACCGCGCGATCGCGCGGTCGAGAAAATCGGGCGAAACCTCGAGATGCGCATTGGGCGCAAAGCGGCGGGAAAGGGCAGGGCGGACATGGTGAAGGGCGAAGATGGCGCCGAGGCCCGCGACATCGCGCATCAGGCCGGCACCCTTCAGAATAGCGGCAGCCTCCAGCCCGCTGGAAATCATCGTGCGCTTGAGGCGGACCTTGATGCCCTGTTCCATGCGGATTAACCCGGTTGACCAACGTCAACGCTGTAGCGCATCCCCGTTAAACCTTACTGAATCTTTGCCATAATTTCCAATGCGTTAATGGTTATTTTACCAGGAACGGCAAAATTGAAGAACTATCGAGGCTGTTGCCTCAATATCGCACCGATATCAGGTTTTTTGTCGCAAAATCATACAGGGATTGATGCGGTGTGTGGGCATTCTTTCGGTTGGGGACAATTATGAAAAGACTTCTGATGGCTCTCTCTGCGGCCGTCTTGCTGTTGAGCGCTCCTGCGGCGAGCTTTGCGGGCAGCGCCTATTTCATCATGGATGCGAAGACCGGCAAGGTACTGGCATCGAGCAATGCCGATGACCTCAACCATCCGGCATCGCTGACCAAAATGATGACCTTGTACATGGCCTTCGAGGCGATCCATCGCGGCAAGCTGAGCTGGAACACAAGGATCCCTGTATCGCGCGCCGCCGCCGCCAAGCCGCCGACCAAGCTCGGTCTGAAGCCCGGCAGCACGGTGACTGTCCGCGAAGCGGTCGACGGCATGATCATCAAGTCCGCCAATGACGCTGCAGCCGCCATGGCGGAAGCGCTCGGCGGCAGCGAAAGCGGCTTTGCCCGGCTGATGACGCAGAAGGCGCGGGAAATCGGCATGCGCCGCACCGTTTTCGTCAATGCTTCCGGTCTTCCGAGCATGCAGCAGGTGACGACGGCACGCGATATGTCGACGCTGGCCGTCGCGCTCATCAATAATTATCCCCAGGAATACCGGCTCTTCTCGCAGACGAGCTTCAACTATCGTGGTCGCAGCGTACGTGGTCACAACAATCTGATGTACCGCTACGAAGGCATGGACGGGATCAAGACCGGCTATACCAATGCCTCCGGCTTCAATCTCGTCAGCGCCGTACGCCAGGGCAATCGCCGGGTGATCGGTGTCGTCATGGGCGGCGCCACAGCGCGCGGTCGCGACGCATTGATGGCATCGCTGCTGGATCGCAATATCCCGAAGGCAACCTCCGTTTCGTCATCGCGGCTGGTTGCAAGTATCGGCGGCGGCAAGGTTCCGCAGCAGGTCGAAGTGGCCTCCGCTTCCGACGATGTTGGGGTCGATGTCGATACCCAGACCACGGCCACGACGACGCCGGCACGCAAGCGCGTCGAGGTCGTGCCGATGGCATTCGCCGCGGCCTCGAACGTCACCGTGCCGATGGATCGCCCGGCTGCGATGGATGAGATCCTCGTTGCCAACAAGCCGGCGGCGGCGACCGGCAGCTGGCAGGTGCAGATTGCCGCAACGCCGACCGCCCAGGCCGCCAAGGATCTGCTCTCCGAAGCCAAGTCCCGGGCCGGCAATGCGCTCGCCAATGCGTCACCCTATACCGAAGCTGTCGGCAAGGGCGGCAACACGGTCTATCGCGCCCGCTTCGTCGGTTTCGCAAGCCGTGACGATGCGAATTCCGCCTGCTCCGCTCTGAAGCGCAAGGATTTCGATTGCATGCTGCTGCCGAGCAAGGGCTGAGCAGAGTCCCAATTGGATAAAAGCGAGCCGGCGGGGCAAACCTCCGCCGGCTCGACTTTTTTGCAGGAATCGTTCATCTATGTTGAGAACATAAGAGGAACGACATCGATGCTGTCAGATCTGATGAAGCAATTCGAAGCGGCTTCGGCAACCTATGCCGCCGATAACGACCTGGAACGCGACGACGATTGGTTCGTCCTGAAGCTTCAGGAGGAAATGGGCGAATTGATCCAGATCTGGAACAAGGTTACAGGCCGCGGACGCCGCAAGGGCATGAGCGAATCAGAGTTGGCAACGGCTTTGGCGGATGAAACGGCTGATGTGTTCGGCCATATCCTTCTCTTCGCACACCGCAACGGCCTTGATCTCAATGCCGCTGTCGAGCGGAAGTGGCGCTTCCGCCCGCACGAATAGGGAAGGCGGATTTAGGCCTTGGTGCCGCCGACCGTGATCTGATCCATCCGCAGATGCGGCTGACCGACGCCGACGGGCACCCATTGGCCCGCCTTGCCGCAATTGCCGATGCCGGTATCGAGCTTCGTGTCGTTGCCGATCATCGAAACGCGCTTCATGGCATCCGGTCCGTTGCCGATCAGCATGGCGCCCTTGATCGGCGCGCCGATCTTGCCGTCCTCGATGAGATAGGCCTCGGTGCAGCCGAAGACGAATTTGCCCGACGTGATGTCCACCTGGCCGCCGCCGAAGGAGACGGCATAGATGCCCTTCTTCACCGAGGCGATGATCTCGTCCGGCGTCTTGTCGCCGCCGAGCATGTAGGTATTGGTCATACGCGGCATCGGCGTATGGGCGTAGCCCTGGCGGCGGCCGTTGCCGGTCGCCTTCATGCCCATCAGCCGCGCATTCTGCCGGTCTTGCATGTAGCCGACGAGCTTACCGTTCTCAATCAGCACGTTATAGGCCGAAGGCGTGCCTTCGTCGTCTACCGTGATCGAGCCGCGGCGGTTCTCGATCGTGCCGTCGTCGACGACCGTGACGCCGGGTGCGGCGACCACCTGGCCCAGCAGTCCTGCGAAAGCCGATGTCTTCTTGCGGTTGAAATCGCCCTCCAGCCCGTGCCCGACGGCTTCGTGCAGCATGACGCCCGGCCAGCCGGAGCCGAGCACGACATCCATCGTACCTGCCGGGGCTTCGATCGCCTCGAGATTGACCAGCGCCTGGCGCAGGGCCTCGTCGGCGCCGTGGTGCCAATTGTCCTGCGTTACGAAATCGCCGAAGCCGATGCGGCCGCCGGTGCCGAAAGAGCCGGATTCCTGGCGGTCGCCGTCACCGACGATGACAGAGATGTTGATGCGCGTCATCGGGCGGATATCGCGCACGCGATGCCCGTCGGCGCGAAGGATGTCGACCACCTGCCAGCTCGCGGCGATCGATGCCGTCACCTGGCGCACCTTGTCGTCCTTGTCGCGCAGATAGCTGTCGATCCTCTGCAGGAGCTTTGCCTTTTCCTCGAAGCTCGGCGTGCCGATCGGGTTTTCGTCGCCATAAAGCACCTTGTTGGTGCGCTGCGGAGCTGCCGCGTAGGAGCCGGCATAGCCGGAAGTGACGGCGCGCACGGCATCGGCGGCGCGTTTCAGGGCGGCTTCCGAAAGATCCCCGGCATGGGCATAGCCCACGGCCTCGCCGGCAACGGCGCGAAGGCCGAAGCCCTGTTCCGTGTTGAAGCTACCGCCCTTCATCCGACCATTGTCGAACGTCAGCGATTCCGCCTGGACATGTTCGATGAAGAGTTCGCCGTCATCGGCGCCCGACAGCGCTTCGGCGACGATGCCGCGCAGCTTGGCTTCGTCAGCATCGAAAAGAGTAAGGAGATCGGTATTCATGGGTCATGTGCTCCGTTCAGAGCCGATGTAGGCTTCGCATGGCGCAAGAGCAAGCCCATCCCATCAGGGAAGGGCGTCGTAACCGTCCGCGAAGCCCTTCAAGTCCACAGGAATACCAATACCTTCCTCCGGCGACTGGAAGACGATGAAGGTTGCGGTGGCGCCGCTGCGCAGCGTCTTCAACAACTCGTCCTCGAGCACGACCTCGGCATAGCAGCCATCGGAGAAGCAGCGCACGAAATAGGCGCGTCCGATATCCTTGCCGTCGATATTGAGGCCCAGACCGTTCGGCAGCAGCACGCCGAGCGGCGCAAGCACGCGCAGGATCTTCGATTTGCGGTCGGCCGTCTTCAGCACGACGACGGAAAGGCCGATTTCCGGACGATCCTCGGCGATCACGTTCTGCATCAGCGCGCATTGCTCGGCCGAGGCGCCGGCCGGCTTGTCGCAGACGACGGACCATGCGCCGTGGCTGGAACGCACGGTGCCCGGCGGCTGCGGAACCTGGCTCGTGGGAACCTGCTGCGTATGCGGCTGCGGCTTGCCCTGCTGTTCGGGCTGCAACTGCTGGGTCTGCTGCGCCGGCGGCTGGGTCTGTTGTGCCTGCTGCGCCCATACGGGTGCCGCGGCTGCAGCAGCGACGCTGCTGGTAACAAGCAAAAGCCGGGCGAGGGAACGAAAACCCATGGAAACCTCTAGATTCGAATCAGTGCCGCTATTGTTGAAGCCCAGGCCGGCAAATGAAAAGCCCCGGCTGCTGGATTCCAACCGACTACGGCGGAAATACGACCTCTACTCCATTTTGTCCCGGTGGCGCCATGGACCATCATGCAATTTTTCGTATGATGATGAAATGCTTGCCATGTCTGGCTGGTATCGGGGGAGATATTCGCGCAAAAATGCCGCACTAACAAATCTCTTGAGTTGTTGCGGAGCACCCCAAACTGTGGTTTGAAGCGCAATGGATTGTAGGGATACTGCGTTTGAGGAAGATCTGGGATCAAACGCTGGAGGGAGAGACATCGTGATTAAAAGAGCTTACGCGGCTCTGACGGCTATGATCTGTCTGCTTTTTGCGACAGGCAGTTATGCCGATCAGCCGAGACCCTGGGAAACCGGTATGCAGCAGGCGGCGACCGGCAACATGCATCAAATCCGCTGGTTTGAGGCATACACGCTTTGGTTTATCATTCCGATCACGCTGCTGGTTCTCGTCCTCCTGGTGGTGGTCATGGTGAAGTTCCGGGCTTCCAGGAACCCGGTTCCGTCCAGGACGAGCCACAACACCTTGATCGAAGTCATCTGGACCATCGGCCCGGTCCTCGTTCTTCTCTTTCTGGCCATTCCCTCCTTCAATCTTCTCACCGATCAGCTGACATTCCCGGAGCAGACCGATGTAACCGTCAAGGCGACGGCGACGCAGTGGCAGTGGAATTACGAGTATGAGAACAGCGGCGCCACGCCGGTCGCTTTCGATTCCTTCATGCTGAAGGACCAGGATCGCACCGCCGCCGGCAAGGACGACAAGTCGAAATATCCGCGGCTTCTCGCCGTCGACAACGAAATGGTTGTGCCGGTCGGCAAGAACGTCCGCGTCCTCGTCACGGCCGCGCCGGCCGACGTCATTCATTCCTTCGCAATGCCTTCCTTCGGCGTCAGGATCGACGCCATTCCCGGCCGCCTAAACGAAACATGGTTCAAGGCCGACCGTGAAGGCCTGTTTTATGGTCAGTGTTCCGAGCTTTGCGGCAAGGATCACTCTTTCATGCCGATCGCCATCCGCGTCGTCTCCGACGATCAGTACAAGCAGTGGCTGGCCTCAGCCGCGACTGATCTGAACAAGGCGAACAAGGCTCTGATGGCCGCCGTCGACGAACCGACGACCGTCAAGGTCGCCGAAAACACGGCCAAGTAAGAGGGATAGGAACAATGGCTGGATCCAAGGCACACGACGATCACTCGCACGATCTTCAAGACGCGCACGCGCACGACGATCATCACGCGCACACGCCGACCTTCGCCGAGCGTTGGCTGTATTCGACGAATCACAAGGACATCGGCACGCTTTACCTGATCTTCGCGATTTTCGCGGGCGTGATCGGCTTCCTCCTGTCCGTGGCCATCCGCATGGAATTGCAGGAGCCCGGCATTCAGATCTTCAGCGGTCTGGCGTCGATGGTCTATGGTTTTTCGGGCGATGCCGCCATTGATGGCGGCAAGCAGATGTACAATGTCTTCGTCACCGCCCATGCGCTGATCATGATCTTCTTCATGGTCATGCCGGCGATGATCGGCGGTTTCGCCAACTGGATGGTGCCGATCATGATCGGCGCGCCTGACATGGCCTTCCCGCGCCTCAACAATATCTCGTTCTGGCTTCTCGTCCCGGCCTTCTTGTTGCTCATCCTCTCGATGTTCGTCGAAGGTCCGGCAGGCGCCTATGGCGCGGGCGGCGGCTGGACGATGTATGCACCCCTGTCCGGCACGGTCGGCCATCCCGGCCCGGCGATCGATCTGGTCATCTTCGCGCTGCATATCGCGGGTGCCTCCTCGATCCTCGGCGCGATCAACTTCATCACGACGATCCTCAACATGCGCGCGCCGGGTATGACGCTGCACAAGATGCCGCTGTTTGCCTGGTCGGTGCTGATCACCGCCTTCCTGCTGCTGCTGTCGCTGCCGGTTCTGGCCGGCGCCATCACCATGCTGCTGACTGACCGCAATTTCGGCACGACCTTCTTCTCGCCGGAAGGCGGCGGCGACCCGCTGCTCTACCAGCACCTGTTCTGGTTCTTCGGTCATCCGGAAGTCTACATCCTGATCCTGCCCGGCTTCGGCATGATCAGCCACATCATCTCGACCTTCTCGCGCAAGCCGATCTTCGGCTATCTCGGAATGGCCTACGCCATGGTTGCGATCGGCGCCGTCGGCTTCGTCGTCTGGGCTCACCACATGTATGTGACCGGCCTTTCGCTCGACACGCAGCGTTACTTCGTGTTCGCCACGATGGTTATTGCTGTCCCGACGGGCGTGAAGATCTTCTCCTGGATCGCGACGATGTGGGGCGGTTCGATCGAGTTCCGCACGCCGATGATCTGGGCGCTCGGCTTCATCTTCCTGTTCACGCTTGGCGGCGTGACCGGCGTTCAGCTCGCCAATGCCGGTCTCGACCGTGAATTGCATGCGACCTACTTCGTTGTGGCACACTTCCACTACGTTCTGTCGCTCGGCGCCGTCTTCGCCATCTTTGCCGCCTGGTACTACTGGTTCCCGAAGATGACCGGCTACATGTACAATGAGCGGATCGGCAACTGGCACTTCTGGATCACCTTCATCGGTGTGAACATGGTGTTCTTCCCGCAGCACTTCCTGGGTCGTGCGGGCATGCCACGCCGCTACATCGACTATCCGGATGCCTATGCCGGCTGGAATTTCGTCTCCTCCATCGGCTCCTATGTCGCAGCCGTCGGCCTTTGCTTCTTCTTCTGGGGCGTTATAGATGCATTCTCGAAGAAGCGCGTTGCAGGCGATAATCCCTGGGGCGAGGGCGCAACCACGCTCGAGTGGCAGCTTTCGTCGCCGCCGCCGCATCACCAGTGGGAAGAGCTGCCGCGCATCAAGTAGCCTGTTTCCGGACGCCGTGATAAACGGCGTCCGGCTCAACTGACAATTGGAAGAAAGAATGACGCTCATCGACAATCACGAAGCGCTCGCAAAGCAAGGCGATACCGGCCTGTCGGAAGCGAGTGCGCGCGATTATTTCGAGCTTTTGAAGCCGCGCGTCATGTCGTTGGTCGTCTTCACCGCTTTCACCGGTCTGGTGCTGGCTCCCGGCCACATCAATCCGGTCCTCGGCTTCATCGCCATTCTCTGCATCGCCGTCGGTGCCGGCGCCTCCGGCGCTTTGAACATGTGGTATGATGCCGATATCGACGCCGTGATGAGCCGAACTGCGCGCCGGCCGATACCTGCGGGTCGC
Organism: Rhizobium sp. P40RR-XXII; assembly: GCF_012641405.1. GTDB lineage: Bacteria > Pseudomonadota > Alphaproteobacteria > Rhizobiales > Rhizobiaceae > Rhizobium. The sequence goes on along the minus strand of NZ_JABAII010000007.1, from coordinate 17,558 downwards.
ATCAAGCCATCGGAAGCGCTGGCCTACGGGCTCGTGCTGTCGGGCTTCTCGGTTGTGATCCTCGGCCTTGCCATCAATTGGCTTTCTGCGGGCATCCTCGCCTTCACCATTTTCTTCTATGCCGTCGTCTATACGATGTGGCTGAAGCGTTCGACGCCGCAGAACATCGTCATCGGCGGCGCGGCCGGCGCCTTTCCGCCCGTCATCGGGTGGGCTTGCGTGAGCGGCAGCGTGACGATCGAGAGCATCGTGCTTTTCCTCATCATCTTCCTGTGGACGCCGGCGCATTTCTGGGCGCTGGCGCTGTTCAAGATGGGCGACTACGAGGCCGTCGGCGTGCCGATGCTGCCGAATGTCGCTGGTATTCCGACGACCAAGAATCAGATCGTCGTTTATGCCGTTCTGACGGCCATTGTCGGCGTCGTCCCGGCCTTCATGGGCTTTGCGAGCCTGGGCTATGGCGTCGTCGCCGCGCTGCTGGGTGCGGTCTTCGTACACTGTTCCATCGCCGTCTGGCGCATGGCCGACGGCGACGTGAAGATGGTGCCGGCAAAGAAGCTTTTCGGCTTTTCCATCTTCTATCTCTTCGCGATCTTTTCCGCGTTGCTGATCGACCGTCTCGTTGCCGTGCCGATATCGGGCGGCGTCGGAGGCTGGCTATGATCGAACTGGTTAAGCTCACGGAAGCGCAGAGGAAATCGCGGCGCGGGCGCAATATAGCGCTCGGCCTGGTGCTTGCTGGCCTGGTGGTGCTGTTCTACGCGATTACCATCATCAAGGTCGGCTCCGGACACGTTTGAGGAGGCGTGATGGTGGGGGAGGTCACAAAGAGCACGAGAAGCAGCGGCCGTAGCAACGGGATGATCGTTGCCATGTGCCTGAGCTTCGTCGTCGGCATGAGCGCCATGTGCGCCGCTGCCGTACCGCTCTATCGCATGTTCTGCCAGGTGACGGGTTATAACGGCACGACGCAGCGCGTCGAGCAGGTATCCAACCTCATTCTCGACAAGCAGATCCAGGTTTCCTTCGACGCCAATGTCGCACCCGGTCTGCCCTGGGATTTCAAGCCGCTGCAGAAATCGGTAAGTCCGAAGATCGGCGAGACGGTCGAGGTCAAGTTCGAAATCGAGAACAAGTCGGACAAGATGGAGCGCGGCCAGGCGATCTTCAACGTCTCGCCGCTGGAAGCCGGGGTCTATTTTAACAAGGTCCAGTGCTTCTGCTTCAATGAGACGGATCTCGCGCCCGGGGAAAAGCGCGAGATGTCGGTGGTTTTCTATGTCGATCCCGAGATCACCAAGGCCGTGGAAACCAAGACGATCAACGCGCTGACACTGTCCTACACCTACTACCCGCGGGAGGGCGCTAAGCCCGTGGCATCCAATGACGGCGCTGCGAAGCCGGTGGAAAAGAAACTTTGATGGAGAGTGCTTTCGGTTTGACCGGAAGCAATATGGGAAAAGTTATTCGGGGATTGCTGATATGGCCGAAGTGCATCAGAGAAAACACGATTATCACATCATCGAGCCCAGCGCCTGGCCGATTACCGCGGCCATCGGGGCCTTCGTGATCACCTTCGGCGGTGTCTGCTTCATGCGCTATCTCAATGGCGGCGCGGTGCATCTGTTCGGGATCAATTGGGCGCAGCCCTGGCTGTTCTTCATCGGCCTCGCCGTGATCCTCTACGTCATGTACGGCTGGTGGGCCGATACGATCAAGGAGGCGCATGCGGGCGCGCATACCCGCGTTGTGTCGCTGCATCTGCGCTACGGCATGATCATGTTCATTGCCTCCGAGGTGATGTTCTTCGTCGCCTGGTTCTGGGCCTATTTCGACGTCAGTCTGTTCCCGAACGAGGCGATCCAGGCCTCGCGAACGGCGTTCCTCGGCGGCCAGTTCCCGCCGAAGGGCGTCGAGGTTCTCGATCCCTGGCACCTGCCGATCTACAACACCATCATCCTGCTGCTGTCGGGTACCACGGTCACCTGGGCGCATCATGCGCTGCTGCATGGCGACCGCAAGGGGCTGATCCAGGGCCTGACGCTGACGGTCCTGCTCGGCGCTTTGTTCTCCTGCGTGCAGGCCTACGAATATGCGCATGCACCCTTCGCGTTCAAGAACTCGATCTATGGCGCGACCTTCTTCATGGCGACCGGCTTCCACGGCTTCCACGTTCTGATCGGTACGATCTTCCTGCTGGTCTGCCTGGTCCGCGCCATCAGGGGCGATTTCACGCCGAAGCAGCATTTCGGCTTCGAAGCGGCCGCCTGGTACTGGCACTTCGTCGACGTCGTCTGGCTGTTCCTGTTTTTCTGCATCTATATCTGGGGCAGCTGGGGCGCGCCGGTCGCGGCCGGCTGATCGGCTTCGATCTTTCGATAGTAAAAGGCGGGCGGCTAACGTCCGCCTTTTGTTTTTGTGTCCTCAATCCCTTGAAGCAATCTTCTCGAATGCCGTCGGATGAGGCAGGCCTTTAGCGAGCAATCGTCGGATTTGCTCAGCACAGGCCTCGGGGCTGCTCACGGACGTGTCGATTTCCAGATCGTAGATCCCGGGCCGATGCACTTGCTCCTGCCAGGCAACGACCGGCGCGGGGGCGGGCACGCCAGCCTCAACCCTCACATAAGTTCCTTGTCTTTCCGGTCCTTCCGCCAGCCGCCGCTGCATCACGACATCGAGCGGGCAACGCACGCCGACGAACAAAGCGGGCAGCCCCGCCAGTCGCCGGGCGCAATCGGCAAGGATGCCAAGCGGCTGCGAATAAGCGTCGTGATGGCCGAATTCGGCGACGACATTCAGCCCCATGCGGCTGTGTGCGGCGATCGATGCATAGAGTGCGGCATAAAAGCGCTGAACCAGCGGCTCGAGATCCGGCCGCTCGCCGCCGGGGCGCAAGCCGATGCCTGGGCGATAGCGCGGGGGCGTGACATGCCGTACATAGGCGTCGACCCCGAGATTGACCCACACGCCTTCGAATTCAGCCTGAATAAGCTCGACGATGCTGCTTTTTCCGGATCGCGGCGCACCGTTCAGAATGACGATGTGGCCGGGCGGTGTGTCTTCGCTGACTGCCATGAATTCAATCCTTTTGACATGTTTTCCAGACCGATGACGAGGATGTCAGAGCTTTTCGATTGGACGGATGCGTGCATCGCGGTTACTGATGGTGACAGGGGCGAGATCCACATGGTCGCCCGCAATGACAGGCCGACAGAGACAGAACTTTGGACTCAGAGCAAGACAAGACGCCCGACGGGACACCGCATAGCGACAGCGCTCTCTTTGCGCCCGTCGATCCGTTCAAAGTCGGCATCCAGGGATGTTGTCCGCGTTGCGGCCAGGGCAAGCTCTTCGATGGATTATTGTCGCTGAAGCCGCGCTGCGCCGCCTGCGATCTCGACTACGCCTTCGCCGATGCCGGCGATGGCCCGGCCGTCTTCGTCATCCTGATCGTCGGTTTCATTGTCATCGGCTTGGTTCTGTGGACGCAGATCAATTATGCGCCGCCTATCTGGGTCTATATCGTGCTGTTCGCGCCGTTGACCATCATCCTGTCGCTACTCTCCCTGCGCTGGTGCAAGGGCATTCTGATCGCGCTGCAGTACCGTAACAATGCCAGTGAAGGACGCATCACTCGTGACTGAGTCAAGCATGCCGGCCCGTCGCGCCAATCCCGTGTGGCAGATCGGCAAGGCATTGCTCCTGTTCGTTGCGCTCGTCATCCTGATCGGGCTCGGCACCTGGCAGGTCGAGCGGCTGCAGTGGAAGGAAGGCCTGCTGGCCGATATCGCCGCGCGCAAGGACACGCCGGCCGCGCCGCTATCGGCAATCGAGGCGATGGCTGCCTCCGGCGGCGATATCGAATACCGCGTGGTGACCGCCGCCGGCCATTACCTCAACGACAAGGAGCGGCATTTCCTCGCTACCTATGACGGCGATCCCGGCTTTCATGTCTACACGCCATTGCAGCTGGACGATGGACGCTACGTCTTCGTCAATCGAGGCTTCGTGCCCACCGAGGCCAAGGAGCCCGAAAAGCGCGAGCGAGGCGAACTTACGGGCGAACAGACCGTCACTGGCCTTGCCCGCGCCAAACTCACCGGCCGGCCCGACGGCATGCCGGATAATGATCTCGGCAAGAACATCTTCTTCTGGAAGGATCTGGATAGCATGGCGTCCAGCGTCGGCTTGCCGAAGGACCAGGTGCTGCCTTTCTTCATCGATGCCGACAAGACGCCCAATCCCCAAGGTCTGCCGGTCGGCGGCGTCACCCTCATCGATCTGCCGAACAATCATCTGCAATATGCGGTGACATGGTATGGGCTGGCGGTCGCGCTGGCTGCCATTGTCGCGATATCCTGGTGGCGCAAGCGCCATCCGGATGCACCCTCACAATAGAGGCCCTGCAGTAGAGATATGCAATAGAATAGCTTCAATTCGATGGAATATTCGGCTAGAGCATGATCCCAAAAAGTGCGCAGTGGTTTTTGGACAAGATCGTGCGGACTAAATGGAGCAGGCGGCAGAGCGCACCTATCTTTGGCTGAGCCATCGCTTGCGGATTTCGGAAGAGACATGAACATAGCCGTTTCCAAACCTGACCTGACCATCCGGCTTTGCGGGCCGCGCGGCTTCTGTGCCGGTGTCGACCGCGCCATCCAGATCGTCGTTCTGGCGCTGAAGGCCTATGGCGCGCCTGTTTATGTCCGCCACGAGATCGTGCACAATCGCTATGTCGTCGAAGGGCTGGAGGCCAAGGGCGCCATCTTCGTCGAGGAGCTGGACGAAATCCCGGCCGAACATCGTGCCCAGCCTGTCGTCTTCTCGGCGCATGGCGTGCCGAAATCCGTGCCGGCCGATGCCGATGCGCGCAATCTTTTCTATCTCGATGCCACCTGTCCGCTGGTTTCCAAGGTGCACAAGCAGGCCATGCGGCACAATCGCCTCGGCCGCCACGTCGTCCTGATTGGTCATGCCGGCCACCCGGAAGTGATCGGCACCATGGGCCAGCTGCCGGAGGGCACCGTGTCGCTGATCGAGACGGTGGAGGATGCCGACGTCTACCAGCCGGCCGACCCCGACAATCTCGGCTTCGTCACGCAGACGACGCTTTCGGTCGACGATACCGCCGGTGTCATTGCGCGCCTGCAGGAGCGCTTCCCCAATCTCACCGCACCATCAGCCGATTCGATCTGCTACGCCACGACCAACCGCCAGGAAGTGGTGAAGGAGGCGGCTCCGGGCTGCGATCTCTTCATCGTCGTCGGCGCGCCGAATTCGTCCAATTCCAAGCGCCTCGTCGAAGTCGCGCTCAGGGCAGGGGCGAAGAAATCCGTCCTCGTCCAGCGTGCCTCGGAGATCGACTGGGACAATATCGGCGATATCAAAACGGTTGGTCTGTCCGCTGGTGCATCTGCGCCAGAAGTCATCGTCAACGAGATCATCGAAGCTTTCCGCGCCCGCTACAATGCCGTCGTGGAGCTCGCTGAAACTGTGAAGGAAACCGAGAATTTCCTCGTCAATCGCGAGCTGCGCGGTATCGAGCTGACGACGGCGGACATGGCTTTCGTCAACGGGGATTGAAGAAGGCGTACCTCGTCCTTCGAGGCCTTGCCGCTTGCGCGGACGCTGCATCGGCAAATTACCTCAGGATGAGGGGGCAAGAGTTTCGACGCCAGCCGCCAAGGAGATCAGCCCTCATGGTGAGGAGGCCTAAAGGGCCGTCTCGAACCACTAGGGCGGGGCGGCTACGGTGGCTGGCGTGTATCAAGCAGGGAATAGTGCGTGGCTGTTTATACCGATATTACCGAAGACGATTTGAAGTGGTTCCTAACCGAATATGATGTCGGCGAGTTGCTCTCTTACAAGGGCATTGCCGAAGGCGTCGAGAATTCGAACTTCCTGCTGCATACGAGCCGCGAGCCGCTGATCCTGACGCTTTACGAGAAGCGCGTCGACAAGGGCGACCTGCCATTCTTCCTGGGCCTGATGCAGCACTTGGCGAGCCGCGGCCTGTCCTGCCCGCTGCCCTTGCCGCGCCGTGATGGCGCCTTGCTCGGTCATCTCTCCGGCCGCCCTGCCGCCCTGATCTCCTTCCTTGAGGGCATGTGGCTGCGCAAGCCGGAGGCGCATCATTGCCGCGAAGTCGGCAAGGCGCTGGCCGCCATGCATATCGCCGGCGAGGGCTTCGACATCCGCCGCCCGAACGCGCTCTCGCTGGAGGGCTGGCAGGCGCTTTGGGAAAAGTCCGAGGCGCGTGCGGACGAGGTTGAATCCGGCCTGCAGGGCGAAATCCGCAGCGAACTCGATTTCCTTGGAAAGCATTGGCCGAAGGATCTGCCCGAGGGCGTTATTCATGCCGATCTTTTCCCGGACAATGTCTTCTTCCTGGGTGACAGGCTCTCCGGCCTGATCGATTTCTATTTTGCCTGCAACGATCAGCTCGCCTATGACGTCTCGATCTGCCTCAATGCCTGGTGCTTCGAGAAGGATCACGCCTATAACATCACCAAGGGCATGGCGCTGCTTGAGGGATATCAGAGCGTGCGGCCGCTGAGTGCAACAGAAATCGCGGCATTGCCGACGCTTGCGCGCGGCTCGGCGCTGCGCTTCTTCCTGACCCGGCTCTATGATTGGCTGACGACGCCGGCCGGCGCCATGGTCACCAAGAAAGACCCGATCGAATATCTGCGCAAGCTGCGCTTCCACCGCCAGATCGCCTCATCAGCCGAATACGGGCTGAAGGCATGAAGCACGTCGATATTTTTACCGACGGCGCCTGCTCGGGCAATCCCGGTCCAGGCGGCTGGGGCGCCGTGCTTCGCTATGGCGAGGTGGAGAAGGAACTGTCCGGTGGCGAGGCGGATACGACCAACAACCGCATGGAGCTGATGGCGGCGATTTCAGCCCTCGGCGCTCTGAAAGCGCCTTGCGAGGTCGATCTCTATACCGACAGCGTTTACGTCAAGGACGGCATCACCAAGTGGATTTTCGGCTGGAAGAAGAACGGCTGGAAGACTGCGGATAAGAAGCCTGTGAAGAATGCCGAGCTGTGGCAGGCGCTGGACGAAGCTTACAACAGGCACAAGGTGACGCTGCATTGGGTCAAGGGCCATGCCGGACACCCGGAGAATGAACGGGCCGACGAGCTGGCGCGCAAGGGCATGGAGCCTTTCAAGAGGAAGTAGCTCGTCGGCGACAAACTCGGATTAGCCGTGTCGCACAGAGCTCGATCATGCCAAAATGTGATCGAGCGCGCTTCTCACTCTCGGCTTCGCGGCGGCGGGCAAGGGCAGGATCGGACGCGGCGGATCGATCCTGCAAAGATCGAGCAGTTCGGCAATCGCATACATGACGCGGAAGCTGCCGAACTCCTTGAATAGGTTCCATAGCGGCTGAAACTTCTGATCGAGACGTTCGGCTTCGGCGGTATCGCCGGCTTGCGCAGCCTGTGTGAGCGCCAGCGCCTCGGCGGGCAGGAGGCCGGCGACCACGCTGTACCAGGCATCGGCACCGGCCAGCAGCCCGGCCGCCGCTCCCCAATCGCCGCTATAGCCGATGGCGAAACCCTTTGGCGTTTCTTGGCGCAGACGCCCTATCTCTCCCTCGAAATCGCCTCCTTGCGGCAGAGGCATCTTCACCGCCACGATATTCGTCACCTTTGCCAGGCGGGCAATCAGCCCATCGCTGAATGTAAATTTTGTTGTGCCGGGATTGTTGTAGATGCAAAGCGGCAGTTCGCCGGCCTCCGCGACGGCTGCGAAGTGCTGGTAGACCTCTTCCTCCGTGAGTGGAGTATAGGATACGGGGGCCAACAGCAGCCCATCCGCACCGGACGCCTTGGCATCGCGCGCCAATGCCTGCGCTTCGTCGGTTCGCAGCGCTCCAACCCCAACGATGACGGGGATCTTGCCGCCGACGCTGGCTGTTGCGGCCTGGACAGCCCGCCGGCGCTCGTCGCGTGACAGGAAGGCGTAACCGCCCGTACTGCCGAGCAACCCGATGGAATCAACGCCGGCCAGTTGGATGCGTTCGAGCAGGCGGACGAGCACTACAATATCAACGTGTCCGGAAGCATCGGTCGGGGTAATCGGAAAGGCCGAAAGGCCAGTAAAGAGTGTCACGATTGTTTTCCTTCTCTGTCAGGCTCCGACCAGCGATAGCGCTCGAAAAGCAGAAGCTGAAATCGTCCTACGCTTAGCGCCGTGTGACTGTCCATGAATATGCCGCAGAAATCATACTCCGCGCAGCAGCTTGGTGGCGATCATCCACATCGTAAGAGCAATGAGCGTTTCCAGAATGCGCCAGGACGCGGGTTTCGCGAAGATCGGCCTCAGCCACCTCGCGCCAAAGCCGAGCGAAAAGAAGAACAGGAAGGAGCCCGTCATGGCACCCACCGCAAATGAAGCCTCGTTCCCCGGAAACCGGGTCGAGATCGTGCCAAGCAGGGCAACGGTGTCGAGATAGACATGCGGATTGAGCCAGGTTAGCGCCAGGCACATGGCAAGCGTCTGGCGAAAGCTCGATGATTTCGCCTCTCCGGCAGTCAGCACCGCAGACGAACGCAAGGCGGAATAGAGGCTCTTGGCTCCATACCAGATCAGGAAAGCCGCTCCCGCATAACGCATGACCGGATCGAGCCAGGGCAGGAGGGCGGCGATCTGGCGGAAGCTCGTCACCCCAAGCACGATGAGCGCGGCATCGGAGAGGGCACATGCAAGGCAAACGGCGAACACATGTTCGTTGCGCAGGCCCTGGCGCAGGACGAAGGCGTTTTGCGCACCGATAGCGACAATCAGGCTGAGCCCCATCGTGAGGCCTGTCAGGTAAATCGAAAAATTCATGCTTGGCGAAATGCTCCGAAACGAATGAGCATTTCGGTATCGCCATATGCCGATTTAGGCTAATTAATGTTGCTAACCCGGATTAAGTAAAACTAAGCCATGCTCGATTATTCCGCTCTCCGTGCCGTCTCCATGGTCGTGCAAACCGGCAGCTTCGAAAAGGCCGCGGGCATTCTGAACGTGACGCCCTCCGCCATCTCGCAGCGGGTGAAACAGCTTGAGGAGCGCCTCGGCGTCGTTTTGATCGTCAGGGGCAACCCCTGCACCGCGACGGAAAAGGGCGAATGGCTCTGCCGCCATATGGAAAATGTCGGCATGCTGGAAGACGAGCTGTTCGACCGTCTGCCGGCCCTCATCGATCCGGGCGAGCCCAAGCAAAAAGTAACGCTTCACATTGCCACGAATGCCGACAGCCTTGGGACGTGGTTCGTGGAGGCCATATCGGGTTTTGCCAAGCGCTCTCCCTATCTGCTGAATATCGCCATCGATGACCAGGATCATACCGCCGAATGGCTGCAGCGGGGGCGGGTGATTGCGGCCGTCACCGGCCTGGAAAAACCGATCCAGGGATGCCGGCGCACATCCCTTGGCGCGCTCCGCTATCATGCGACTGCAAGCCCGGATTTCATTGCCCGGTATTTTAAAGCGGGCGTGACGCCGGAAGCGATCATGAATGCGCCGGCCTTGACCTTCAACCAAAAGGACAGGCTTCAAAGCCAGTGGATACGCCAGACATTCGGAAAGGATTTTGCCTATCCGAGCCACTGGCTGCCGTCGACCCAGGGTTTCGTCGATGCCAGTCTTGCAGGCATGGGGTGGGGCATGAATCCCATCCAGCTCGTACGGGAACATCTGCAGGCCGGGCGCCTGATAGAACTTATTCCCAACACCCCGTTGGACATTCCATTATATTGGCAGGTGAGCCGTCTCGCCGCCGATCGGCTTGCCGAATTGACGCGTGAGATAACCGTGACGGCCAAATACCATCTGTCAGCGTGAGCTATGCTTCGCGATGAATACGTTGCCATTCGCCCTGTCACCTGGAACGCAATGTTCGCGAATCGGTGCCTTGCCCCGCTGCCCTTTCCCTCTATGCTGCTCCCGATTTCCAGGGAGATTGACTTATGATCCTGCATTGCGTTTTTCTTCGGCTCAAATCCGCCATGACACAGGACGAGAAGAGGGTGCTCTTCGATTCCGTCGCGGCCTTGCAGAAGGTCATTCCGGGCATTGTCGACGTGAAATATGGGCCGAACGTCTCGCCCGAGGGCCTGCATGGCGGTTTCGCCGATGGATTTGTCGTCACCTTCGAAAGTGTCGAAGCGCGCGATGCCTATCTGGTGCATCCCGATCATGTCGCTGTCGGCGAGCGGATCGTATCGTCCACGGATGGCGGCCTGGCCGGTCTGATGGTCTTTGATTTCAATCTCTAAAACTGCCAGGAGCCGGTCGCAGGGGGTATGCCTGCGACCGGCTCCGGTCGATCAGCTGGATTTCGCCATCGCTGCGGCGAGCTGATCAACGTTATAACGGAACATTTTTTCGTAAGTCGAAGCTGGCCCGTTTGTCTTGGAAAGCGATTCGACATAAAGCTCGCCGCCGGGCTCGGCGCCGGTGGCCTTGGCGACCTGCTTGACTAGGCGCGGATCGTTCGAATTCTCGAAGAAATAGGTCTTCACGTGTTCGGTCTTGATCTGCTCGATCAGCTTGGCGACCTCTGCGGCCGATGCTTCCGTTTCCGTGGAAACGCCGAGCGGCGACAGGAAGCTGACCTTGTATTCGCGGCCGAAATATCCGAAGGCGTCGTGGCTGGTCAGCACCTTGCGGCGGTCTTCCGGGATCTTGTCGAACTTGCCGTGCGCATAGGCATCGAGCTCGGTCAGCACCTTTGTATAGCGCTCGGCGTTGGCCTTGAAATCGGCGGCGTCGGCCGGATCGGCTGATGACAGAGCCTTCTCGATATTGGCGACCCAGATCTTCACATTGACCGGGCTGTTCCACACATGCGGATCGGTGACCGTCTTGCCGTCGTCGACCATCGTGCGCGTGTTGACGCCATCGGAGGTGACAACAGGCGTTCCCTTGTAGCCGGAGGCGCTGATCAGGCGGTCCATCCAGCCCTCCAGGCCTTCGCCGCTGACGAAGACGACCTTGGCGGCATTCAGTGTCTTGGCATCGGCCGGCGAGGGCTCGAATTCATGGGGATCGCCATTCGGGCCGACGAGGCTCGACACTTTCACGTGGTCGCCGCCGACATGCTTGACGACATCGGCAAGCACGGTGAAGGACGCGACGACATTGAGCGTTTCGGCGGAGGCGGGCGCGGCGACGGCGAAGGCGACGAAGGCCGTTGCTGCCGCAGAGAGAAGCAGTCTCTGTTTTTTCATGAAAGTCTCCTTGTTCGGATTAGCCCCGGAGATGGGGACGGGGGAAGAACCGCCGGGCAAGGCCCGAAGGTGCGAAGAGAATGGAGAAGCCATAGATCAGGCTGGCGGTGATGATGATGGTCGGACCTGATGCAAATTCGAGATGATAGGAGGCAATGAGGCCGAGATAGCCTGAAGCCATCGCCGTGCCTGTTGCGATCGCCATCATGGCGGGCAGGCTGCGCGACCAGAGCTGCGCCACGGCCGCCGGCAGCATCATCAGCCCGACGGCCATCAGCGTACCGAGCGCCTGAAAGCTGGCGACCAGATTGAGCACGACCAGCAGCAGGAACAGGAAATGATAGAGCGGTCCGCGCCCACCGACGGCGCGCAGAAAGCCGGGATCGAAGCATTCCATGACCAGCGGCCGATAGATGACGGCGAGTGCGAGCAGCGTTACCGTCGCAATCGCGCCGATCTGGTAGAGGGCGGGTGCATCGATTGCGAGAATGGTGCCGAAGAGCACATGCAGCAGATCGATGTTGGAGCCGCGCAGCGACACGATGAGGACGCCGAGTGCCAGCGAGGTGAGATAGAAGCTGGCAAAGCTCGCATCCTCCTGCAGCACCGTCACGCGGCTGACGAGGCCTGATAGCAGCGCCACCGAAAGGCCGGCCACAAGGCCGCCAAGCCCCATGGCCGTCAGCGACAGCGAGCCGGCAATGAGATAGCCGATGGCCGCTCCAGGCAGAACGGCATGGCTCATGGCATCGCCCATCAGGCTCATGCGCCTGAGCATCAGGAAGACGCCGATCGGCCCGGAGCCGAGGCCGAGGCAGACGCAGGCAATCAGCGCGCGCCGCATGAAGCCATAATCCGCGAAAGGTGCGAGGAAGATATCGTAGACGGTCATTCGGCCGGCTCCCGCTTCACCAGGCCGTCGTCATGCTCTTCTTCCGGCAGGCATGCTTCGTCTTCTTCATCCCAGCGCTCGGCCATGGCGCGCGCCTTGATGAGGTTTGAGGAGCTCATGATATCCTGCGTGTTGCCCCATCCCACAAGTTCGCGGGCGATCAGCAGCGTTTCGGGGAAATAGGTTCGCACCTGCTCGAAATCGTGCAGCACGGCGATGACAGTGCGTCCCTCCCGGTTCCATCGGAGCACGAGGTCGAGAAGATCGCGAGTCGTGCGCTGATCGATCGCGGTGAAGGGTTCGTCCAGCAGGATGACGCGCGCGTCCTGCAGCAGCAGCCGCGCAAAGAGCACGCGCTGGAACTGCCCGGCCGAAAGCGAGCCGATATGCCGGTTTTCGAAGCCTGACAGGCCGACGATGCCGAGCGCCTCGCGCGCACGTTCGACATCCTTTCGGGAAAACTGGCCGAAAGCGCCGGCATTCTTCCAGGCGCCAAGCATGACGGTATCGGCAACCGAAATCGGAAAGCGGCGGTTCATATCGGCCGCCTGCGGCAGATAGCCGAAATCGTTGCGTGTCAGCGCGCCGCGATCGATCGAGCCCTCCGCCGGCCGCAATTCGCCGACGATCGCTTTCAGAAGCGTCGACTTGCCAGCCCCGTTCGGCCCGGCAATCGCCGTCAGGCTGCCTGCGGCAAATCCGCCCGAGATATGATGCACGGCCGGGTGACGCTCATAAGTGACGGTGAGATTGCTGAGCCGGATCAGATCGTTCATGCCAAGGCCACCGCCCAGCCGATCGCCGCCCAGAGCACCGCAATGCCGATCGCGACATAGGCAAGGCGTGTCAAGGCGGAGCGCCCCATAAGGGACGGCGCAAAAGGATCACGATCAAAAGGCATTTTTTTGGGGGCTTTCAATTATGTAATAACATTACACGCAGTAGCCGATGAAATACGGCAAAAAAGAGGCGGAGACTAGATTGATGCTCGTTGAGCACCAGCAATTGGCGCTTTGTGCCGTTGATGCTATATATGGCGCATTATTTGTTATTGGTCACTTGATCGGCCTATAAGGGAGGCGCCTATGAATGTTTCTATCGGCGAGCGCTGGGAGAAATTCGTGGAGAAAACGGTGGAAGAGGGACGTTACAGCTCCGCCAGCGAAGTTGTACGGGAAGGTCTCCGGCTCGTGGAGGAACGTGAGGCGAAAATAGCGGCTTTGCGGCATACTCTGGAGGCATCGATCGCCCGTGGAGGCGATATATCAGATGAGGAGCTCGGTGCCGCTTTGGAAGCCAAGGCTGCTGAACTGGCAAAAGAAGGCTATTAAGTGGCTCGGCTTCGTTATACAGCCGATGCTCAAAGCAATATCCTTGATATTCTTGTATATATAGCGCGCCAAAGTGGCAGCCAAAAAGTCGCTTTGAAATTTACTGAGCAACTGCGCCGTAAGTGCGCAAGTCTTGCGGCTTTGCCGGGCCAAATGGGCCGCCTGCGGCCGGAGCTGAGAGACGATATGCGCAGCTTTGCATTTCGTGGTTATGTAATCTTCTTCCGCTATATTGATGATGTTTTCGAGGTTTTGAATGTGCTCGAAGGACATCGCGATTTCGATACTCATTTCAACGAAGAAGAATGAAGCAGAGCGCCTCTGAGACGCTCTGCTTCTTCCATCTGAATAGTATCAGAGCTGCTCGATCATCGCAGCAGCACCCGAGACCGTGGCTTGGCCGGGGTTTTCCTCGATGTTGAGCGTCTTCACCACGCCGTCTTCCACCAGCATGGAGTAACGCTTCGAGCGGATGCCGAGGCCGCCGGCGGAGAGGTCGACATCGAGGCCGAGCGCCTTGGTGAAGGAGCCGTCCCAGTCGGCGAGGAAATGGATCTTGCCCAGACCGCCGGACGATTGCGCCCAGGCGCCCATGACATGCCAGTCATTGATGGCAACCACGGCGATGTCATCGACGCCCTTGGCGAGAATCGTGTCGCGATTCTCGAGATAGCCGGGCAGGTGATTGAGCGAACAGGTGGGCGTGAAGGCGCCGGGAACGGCAAAGAGCACGACGCGCTTGCCGGCAAACAATTGCTCGGTGCTGATTTCGACCGGGCCGTCGGCGGTCTTTTCCTTGAAGGTGGCGGCAGGCAGCGTGTCGCCGATGGCGATGGACATGGTTCTCTCCTTGCGTTGTGAATTCGGGGCGCCGCTGCGCCGGCAATTATCTGAAGCGGATGCTGGAAACTATAGGTCCGGCCTATTCGAGCGCAAGTGTGGTTTCCATCGCTCGGTCGCCGTCGACGACCAGAATGCCCCAACTCTTGCCCTTCGGATCATAATTCTTCGGCAATTTGCCGATCTCGATATCGGTCGAGAAGCTGCTCCCATCCCGCTTTGCATTCATTTGCTGGAAGAACACGTAGCCGGACGGTCCCGTCACGTAGATCGTCGGCGCATCACCGGTTGCCTCCGGCAATGTTAGGCGCAGTGAAAGATTTTTAGCATCGGCGGAGATTTTGCGGCTTTGAATGGCGAAATCGGATGAAGGAGTTTCCGGCAGCCGTGCTTTCGCCGCATCCAGCAGGGCCAGTTCATGCGATGTCGGCTGCTCACCCGCCGGCAGCGGCAATGAATAGTCAGCCTGGAAGGGGATGCAGATCTCCTTGCAGAGACCCACGAAAGCGGTCAGCTTGAGGTTCGCCGGTACCTTGCCGGTAACGCGAAAATCGAGCGGTAAGGTCACCGGCGCATCATAGCCGATCTCCTTGATATTGCCGACGGTGATCTGCTTCGGCACGGGGTAGCCGGTCTTTTCCAGCGTCACGCCGCTATCGGGCGCCAGCGTCACCTGGGGCGGAATTCCGCCCTGGCCCGGCTCGCGCCAATAGGTGATCCAGCCGGGTTCCGGTTCGATCTGCAGGGCGGCGCGGATATGCCCTTCCGCATCGGGCGCAAGCGCCACCAGGCGCATGCGTCCGCCTTGGTTGTCCACCCATTCGCTCATGGCGGCATGGGCCGTTGCGGCGGAGAATAGGGTGGCGACAAACAATACCGACAGGCGTGCAAGCGTGCTTATTCCAATCATGAAACAAGGATTTAATGGATCGGGCCGCCAGGAGCCAGCATAACAGAAGAGGGAAATGATCATTTTCAGTTGATTGATTTATGACATTGCCCCATCTTGATTATAGGCGGTGCAGGTGCAGACTGCGGTCAGGAGGCACGATGTCCCTATCGACGCTGAAGAATAGACGCGAAAGAGGTTTTCTTGACGGTCAGTTCCTGATCGCCATGCCAGGCATGGAGGATCGCAATTTCCACCGGACGGTGATCTATATCTGTGCCCATTCCGATGCGGGTGCCATGGGTTTCGTCATCAATCGCGCCCAGAAGCTGACATTCACCGACGTCCTCTTCCATCTCGAAATGATCAAGGACGACGATGCCATCGTGCTTCCGCAAGGCGCGCGAGATTTTCCCATCCAGACCGGCGGTCCCGTTGAAAGCGGGCGTGGCTTCGTTTTGCATTCCGACGATTACATCAGCGACAGCAGCATTCCGGTCAGTGACGATATCAGCCTGACGGCGACGCTCGATATCGTTCGGGCCATTTCAAAGGGAAGCGGTCCGAAGCGCGCGACGATGCTGCTCGGCTATGCCGGCTGGGGTGCCGGTCAGCTCGAGGCGGAGATCGGCAATAATGGCTGGCTGAACTGCCCGGCGAACGAAGAACTGATCTTCGACCGCAGCCTCGACAACAAGTATGATCGGGCCTTGGCGCTCATGGGCATCAACCCCGCAATGCTGTCGCCGCACGCCGGCCATAGCTGAGCCGATTTGTGCTGTTTCGGAACGAAATAGCAGGTGCGACGTTTTCCCGGTAGCGCAACGGCAATTCCGCCGTGCCAGCCAGGGAGGCGTCAGACATGAGCAGCACGACCGACAAGGTGTCCGGTAAGGTGAACGAAATCGCCGGCAAGGCCAAGCAGATGACCGGCAAGGCGACCAACAACAAGAGCATGCGCGCCAAGGGCGCTGCGCAGGAAGCCAAGGGCAAGATGCAGACCGCCGTTGGCAAGGCCAAGGACAAGGTCAAAGGCGCAGTCGACCGGATGTGACCGGCTGTTTGTATTTGTCAATCCATGGTCGCTGCTCCGTCTGAATTGACGTTGTAGCAGCGATGTTGGGAGGAAGAGCCTGTTACGGAAACGTGGCGGGCTCTTTGTTCTCGCCAATCTATCTTTTCCGAGGGGAGCATGCGGCTTTTCACCTGCGACCATTGCGGTCAGCCCGTCCATTTCGACAACAGGCAATGTGTCCGCTGCGGCCACCAGCTCGGCTTCATTCCCAACCGTCTGGCGATCTATGCACTCGACGTCGAAGACGATGTGACATGGCATCCGGTTTCCGAGCCCGAGCGGCATGTGCGCTTCTGCGCGAACGCCGAACTCGACATCTGCAACTGGCTCGTCGATGCCGATGATCCCCAGCCGTATTGCGCCGCCTGCCGTCATAATCGGCTGGTACCGAATACCGGCACGCAGCAGGGTATAGACCGTTGGCGGCGTATCGGTCAGGCGCAGAGGCATCTATTCTATTCCCTGCTACGCTGGAATTTGCCGCATCCCGATCGGCAGCAGGATCCGGATGGTGGCCTGGTGTTCGATTTTCTCGAGGATGAAATGCAGGGCGGCACCGTCGTCCCGGCCATGACCGGCCACGAGGAAGGGCTGATCGCTATTCGTGCGGCTGAGGCGGATGACGTGACGCGCGAACAGACGCGCACCTCCATGAACGAGCCGTATCGTACCTTGCTGGGCCACTTCCGCCACGAGACCGGCCATTTCATCTGGAACAAGCTTGTTCGCGACCGCGGGCAGTTCGATGGCTTTCGCGCCGTCTTCGGCGATGAACGCGCCGATTATGGCACGGCGCTTCAGACCCATTACGACAACGGCCCGCCCGCGAACTGGCAGGAGAGCTTCATCAGCGCCTATGCAAGCACCCATCCGTGGGAGGATTTTGCCGAATGCTTCGCGCATTATCTGCATATCGTCGATACGCTGGAAACGGCGCGTTCCTTCGGCCTGGCGATCGACCCTTATCACTATCACGACATGGCGGCGGAAGTGGATTTCAATCCCTACGAGGCTCAAAGCGCCGAACAGCTCGTCAAGGCCTGGATCCCCTTGAGCGTGGCAATCAATTCCATCCAGCGCAGCATGGGACAGCCGGATTCCTATCCCTTCATCCTCTCGCCGCCGGTCGTCACGAAGCTCGACTATATAAGGCAGCTGATCGACAGCGCCTGATTAGAGCCTGCTGCTTTCATACGGAAGCATATCCTGAGTTTGTGAGGTAGTTTGCGCATTCGGCTGGCGAGAAGCAGTCGAGCATTTCACCAGCCTTGCGCCATGTCGCTTCGACTGTGCGAGGCTGT
>NZ_JABAII010000006.1 GCF_012641405.1 Rhizobium sp. P40RR-XXII | reverse complement strand
CGCAATGCCATCGCTGATAAAGGCGCTGTGGCGGTGATCCCCAACAATCCTTCCCGCGCCCAAAAATACCCGCTGGACAAGCATCTCTACGCCCAGCGCCACCTGATCGAGTGCTGCTTCTCGAGACTCAAGCAGTTCCGCAGGGTCGCTACGCGCTTCGAAAAAACCGCCGAAAACTACCTCGCAGTCGTCACTATCGCAGCAATCGTCCTATGGATCAGATAACTGTCCACACTTCCTAGTGTGATCCCGTTGCGGATCGAATAAAGGCTGGCAAGGATCGAGTTCCGGCAACAATCCGGCTTCTAGAAAAAGAAAGTCTCATTCGGCGTCTGTGTTCAGACTAAGGTCCATGTTCAATGCATTTTTCTTCGGATATGGGCTTCTTGCCCCCGGTCGCCTTCACCACAACTAGTGTAGGCGGTCAGCCCTGTCACCAGAGCAAGCTCTGGTGACAGGGCAATAGTTAGCCGATGGATGCCGTCGCTTCCCGTACCTTGATGCAGCTAATTGGATCGAAGGCTGAGAATCTCTTCGATCTCGCTCTTTCAGAAGCGCTCGCGCGTTTCTTCTGCGGCAAATCCAAACCGATATCAGCCCAACCAAGGCGGCTTTCGACACCATAATGTGAGCTAGGTACGACCCGTTGTGGATGATCGAGAGAGCCGACGGTCACGCGGATGAGTTCATCATCGTCATATCGGAGAAAAAGCGGTGTGCCGCAATCGGGGCAAAAGCCACGAATGGCGATCGGCGATGACCGGTAAATTCGTGCCTTTCCTTGTGTCCATTCGAAAGCCGCTAATGGCGCCTGCACCAGAGTGGCGAAAGCGCCGCCAGTTGCCCGCTTACACATGTTGCAGTGACAATAGCCGGCATGAGGATCCGCGCTGCTGAATTCGTACCGGCAGGACCCGCAAAGGCAACCGCCCGACCATCTCGCCTCGCTCATGGTCGGTCCTCTTCATATTGCTCCGCACCCTCGATTGGCGTTAGCCAAGGCTCTCGACGCTTGGTCCACAATTCATGGGTAGGGGTGAGGCGAGTGGGTGCCTCGGTCAGGACGCCGAGCTTCATCTCTACTTCTTCCTCGTTAAGTGCAAAAACCCGCGAACCGCACCGAGCGCAAAATTCCCGTCCGGCAAATTCACTCGTTTCGCCCTCGTATTCGAATTCAGCTGAAGACCATATGCCGAAATACGTGAAGGCCGAGCCACTTTCCTGCCGACAATCGGTGCAGTGGCAAATGCCGACGCGAAGAGGATTTCCTCGAACCGCCAAACGCACTTGCCCACAGCGGCACGAACCGGTCAATTTGGTCATGACACATCCTCTTCGTCGATGACATCCGTGGTTGGGCCATCGCCGCGCCTGACATGCTCTGAACGCCAACGCCCGTCGTCAAGCTGGTAGGTTATCTGGGTGTCTTCGCCTCCGTGCTGCTGCCGAGCTGCGGCTGATTTCGCCGCAGCAAGCGCGCTCTCGTGATCGGGAAACGTTTCTGACCAAACGTCACCGACGCGGTAGGCGAAGCCTTCATCATGTTTACCGACGTGATATGTTAAGGGCATCATCTCCTCCTAGCCTGATTGATAGGCTCCCAGGGCGATGGCGCAGTCCGTGTACTGAGCCATCGCGCGAAACGAGAAACTTCATTCATGGGACCCTGTTCGCGTAATCAAAGCTCTGAGAGGCAGAAAGGTTTCCAATTTTCGCGCGATCGGTCGATCGGAAGGCAGACGAATCCTAGCTTGCGGCTCGCGATCGAGCTGGCGGCCTTGCCGTTTTCTTCCTGCAAAGCCGGTCATTCTTTAGGTGGCCGGCGCACCACGACTGCGCGGGCCTAGCGGGAATTTCTTCGCATCGTCGTTCCATGGAGCGAAGATTACTGGGCCCGACGGCCGCAGGTCCTTCACGCTGCGTGTCACGAGATAGATCATGCTCGATCACGCTTGCCGCGAGCATCGCGTCGATCACCGGGGGGCGTAACCGCTGTTGCGTCTCGCTTCGCCTGAAATTCGTCCCGCATCGCCGAACGATCATGTCGTCAAGCAACAAAACCCGCCAAACCGGCGGACGCAACAGAAATTCGACGTTGGTCTCGTTCCAACTTGTGGTTCCACCCGTGTGGCTGTCTGCGCGGCAGCTTCGTCACTGCTGGCTCAGCCGAGCCCGGTTCGAAGCATTAATATTTCAGCCGTGAAAACTCGGGCGACATGACCATATCGGTTGGACGTGGGCGCGGGAAGGAAGCTCGCACCTTCCCGCGTTCGCCGATTTCGAAGCCTGACGATCCCATCCAAGGCGGGCCGACGCCTGGAGGATCAGAACTCGTCCCAGGATGCCGATGCCGCTGCGGTGGCACCGGAGGCGCCGAATGCGCCGGCAATTTTAGCCCGCAGCGAGCGCGCCGGCGATGCGGCAGGGCTGGACCGTTCCGTCACGACGGCTGGCCGCGCGCGGCTGCGGCCGTTCTGCAGATTGAACTGCCCGAGGATATCGTTCAGTGCGGTCACTTCCTTGGCGAGGCTGTGGCTGGCAGCCGTCGATTCCTCGACCATGGCCGCGTTCTGCTGTGTCCCCTGGTCGATGCTGTTGACGGCCGTGTTGATCTCCTGCAGGCCGGTTGTCTGTTCGCGCGCTGCCTCGACGATCGCCCGCACGTTGCGATCGATCTCTTCGACTTCCTTGACGATCTGCTGCAGCGATTGCCCGGTTCTCGTGACGAGAGTGACGCCACTGTCGACCTGCTGTCCCGATGTGGAAATGAGCGCCTTGATCTCCTTCGCCGCCGTGGCGGATCGCTGCGCAAGCTCGCGGACTTCCTGCGCGACGACGGCAAAGCCCTTGCCGGCGTCACCTGCACGCGCCGCCTCGACACCGGCATTCAGCGCAAGCAGGTTCGTCTGGAAGGCGATATCGTCGATGACACCGATGATGTTATTGATTTCGCCCGACGACTTCGAGATTGCTTCCATCGCGGCGATCGCCTGCTGCATGACTTCGCCCGATTTCTCCGCGCCGATCCGGGCGCGTCCGACCAGCGAGCTCGCTTCCTCCGCGCGCCGGGTGGAATCCTTGACGGTGGTGGTAATTTCTTCAAGGGCAGCGGCCGTCTCTTCGACGGAGGCTGCCTGCTGTTCGGTACGCTTGGAGAGATCCTCCGCGGCGGACCGGATTTGATTGGCGCCGGCCGCGATGGCTTGACCACCCTGGCCAACGGCGACAAGCGTCTCTTCGACCTTCGCCATCGAGGCGTTGAAATCTGCCCTCAGGCGATCAAGATGGGCGACGAAGGGCTGCTCTATGCGATAGATCAGATTGCCGTTTGAAAGTTCTCCCAGGCCGTTTGCCAGGCTGTCGACGGCAAACTGCGCGTCGGCGGCATCCTTGGCTTTTTGTGCCTCGCGCTCAAGCCTTTCCTTTTCGGAGAGACTGCGGCCGGCTGCGGCTTCCTGCTCCAGTCGGATACGCGCGATGGCGCTGTCGCGAAAGACGGAGACGGCCGCAGCCATCTGACCGACTTCGTCCCGACGTTCGATTCCTGAAACAGGCTCTTCTGTATGTCCGTCTGCGAGCGCGACCATGCGCGCCCGCAGCCGTTCGATCGGAGCGGTAATGCCGCGCGCTGAAACGAAAACAGCGATCGCGATCGCGGCGGCAAAGAGGACGCCAAGCGCAATCAACGCATCGGTGATGCTATCCGCGGCCCGTTGGCCGAGCATGGTGCTCTTGGCATCGATATTCTTGTTGAAGGTATCGAGCCATTGGCGAACCGCAAGAACCTCGTCATTGATCAGTGGATCCGCCTGCTTCAGCAGTTTGGTTGCAGCGTCGTCTTCGTCCGCAAGTCCCGCCTTCACCGCCTGATCGGTCAGCGCAATGATGTCATTGGCCCTCGTCACCAGTTTGTCCAGGGTATCCGACTCTGCCGGCATCAGCTGCTTGGCGGTTGCAAGGCGCTGGAGAAGGATCCTTTTGTTCTCATCATAGTCTTTTGAGAACGCGGCCATCTCCGGACTCTTCGCTCTATAGACAGAGATCTGATAGGCATTGTACCCCAGCGCCGTCACCCGCTGACTGGCCCTCGCCATCTCCACGGCCGCCCTCGCATCCTTCGTAATAAAGTTCGAATACGCGGCAATACTGTCCTTGTATTCGTTCGATAGGAAGAGGACGCCTGCAATCCCGATCAGACAGATCGGCATCATGATGGAGAGTACTTTCGTCCTGATTTTGGCGTTCTGAAGAAATGACATGAGGGGCTCGTGGTATTTGCGAGCAAGTGCCTGTCTGCGCAACGAGGGTCGACGCACTTTGGCCATTGCTCTGAAGATCGGGAACATCGCAGGGCTCGAGCGTCCTGCCCGTCGCATTTTGGCGCTGCGACATGAAAGATGGCAGATACATCTGATAAAAGAATTAATAACAAAAACCGTGTGAGTTGATCAAAGTATTTCGATCGGTGGTTGGCAGACGCAATAACAGCTAAAAATTGCATCCTTGCCTATAATTTAAAAAAAGCAACCGTTTTGCGTGCATAATTAGTTGAGTTGGATGATGTATACTATTTCAGGATCGGGTAACACGACCATTGCCAATCTATACTGTATCTTTTGCTCGCGTGTATGTGCGAGGGGTTACAGCTGGCACCCATGTCAGCGCATGTACGTCGAATGACGAGGTGCCGCGATCATGCGCTGGAAAAGCCGCCTGCCGCATCGCGTCGCGATTGCCATATAAGCATTTTGGGAGCACCCTTCGCCGGGAGTCGGGAGGACTCTGAACGATTGGGGGAGAGGGGAAATGACCATACAAAATCCATCGCCTGCATTGTACAACGAGGACTTGGCGCCTGCCGAAGAGAGGAAGTGGGGCGCGTTCAGTATCTTCAATGTATGGACGTCGGACGTTCACAGCCTTTGGGGATATTATCTTGCGGCTAGCCTTTTCCTGTTGTGCGGCAGTTTCATCAACTTCGTGATCGCGATCGGTATCGGCTCGCTGGTCATCTTCTTCCTTATGAGCCTCGTCGGTAACGCCGGCGTCAAGACGGGCGTGCCTTTCCCGGTTCTTGCCCGCGCCTCCTTTGGAACCTTCGGCGCAAATGCACCGGCGCTGGTGCGGGCCGTCGTCGCTTGCTTCTGGTATGGTGCCCAGACCGCGGCTGCCTCAGGTGCCATCGTCGCTCTTCTGATCCGCAACGAGAGCATTCTCGCATTCCATCAAAACAGCCATATGCTCGGCCACTCAACACTCGAGGTCATCTGCTATGTTGTCGTATGGGCGCTGCAGCTTTTGATCATCCAGCGCGGCATGGAGACGGTGCGCAAATTTCAGGATCTGGCCGGCCCCGCCGTCTGGATCATGATGCTGATGCTTGCGATCTATCTAGTGGTCAAGGCGGGCACGTTTTCCTTCGGCAGTGAAATTCCGCGCGAAGTCCTGCTGGAAAAGACGAAGGACGCGGGTGTGCCCGGTGAACCTGGATCCTTGTCGGCGCTTGCAGCTGTTGCCGCGACCTGGATCACTTATTTTGCCGCGCTTTATTTGAACTTCTGCGATTTCTCACGTTACGCCAAGGACACCAAGACTTTGCGGAAGGGTAATCTCTGGGGTCTGCCGATCAATCTGCTCGCCTTCTGTCTCGTCGCTGGCGTCACCACGACGGCTGCCTTCACGGTCTATGGCGAAGTGCTTCTCCATCCCGAAGCGATCTCGGCGAAATTCGACAGCTGGTTCCTGGCGCTGCTTGCCGCATTGACCTTTGCGGTCGCGACGCTCGGCATCAACGTGGTCGCAAACTTCGTCTCGCCGGCATTCGACTTTTCGAATGTTTTTCCAAGGCGGATCAGCTTCAAGCGGGGTGGCTATATTGCGGCCCTGGTCGCGCTCGTGCTCTATCCGTTCGCGCCGTGGGAGACGGGCGCCGCCCATTTCGTCAATTTCATCGGCTCAAGCATGGGGCCGATCTTCGGGATCATGATGGTGGATTACTATCTGATCCGGAAAGGCGAGCTGAATGTCGCGGCGCTCTATCAGGAAAGCGGCGAGTTTCGCTTCCAGAACGGCTGGCATAGAAACGCCTTTATTGCCTTCGTGATCGGTGCGCTGTTCTCGTCGATCCTGCCGACCTTCACATCGATCCTGCCAGAATGGTGGGGAACCTACGGTTGGTTCTTCGGCGTCGGTATCAGCGGCACAGTCTATTATGTGCTTCGTATGAGCGCTCGTGGTTCCGCCATCGGGGCCGCGACTTAATCAAAATTGCCTAAGCAATGAGGACCAGAAAGTGATGTAGCTCGATCGATTGTCGAGTTCATCAGGGCTGGGCCGGGAATGGCCCAGCTTATCGCAGCCCGCAAACCGTTAAATAGATCATCGCCCATTGTGGCGGTGATCTGAAGATGGCTAGCTAACAACCTTCTTCAGCGGCATAAGAGGTCTTGGTTGAGACACTGCTCAAGCGAAAGACAGTCTTCACGCGAGGCGGTTACAATCAGCTGGCAACGGATAGTTCGGCTGCACGCAGCAGCGGCTGACCATCTAACTAATGAGTTGCGACCCGAGCCGACAGTCGTTCTCTAACTGGATCCTCCAGATTGCTTTCATCAACTGTCGCGCTGAAATTCTCCCTGGCGACCCGGTTGCGGCCCGCGGATTTGGCAGTGTAAAGAAGCTTGTCGGCGCGTCCCATCATCTGGCGGAGGTTCTCTCCAGCGCGACCCTCGATGACGCCGAAGCTCGCCGTCGTCGTCCGTTTAACCGGCAATACGTGATGCAGGTTATTTTCTGCGGCAGAGCGAATCCGCTCGGCGATCGCAACAGCCTCGGCTTCCGAAGTGTCGGGCATTAGGACTGCGAACTCCTCTCCGCCTATGCGCCCGACAAGGTCGGACCCACGAACTTCGTTTATGAGCATCTGGCCGAACCGCCGCAGTACGTCGTCACCGGACTGGTGTCCGTAAGTGTCGTTGATTGACTTAAAGTGATCAAGATCACAGAGCACGAGCGAAAGCGGGATCTTTGACACCCGCCGAAACAGAATCTCGGAGCGTTCCTCAAACCCCCGGCGGTTGAGGGCCTTGGTTAGAATATCGACGTCACGCTCCTGCCGGAGATCATCGAGAAGGTCAGAAAACGCGGCTGCAAGGATCGCAAATGCGAGTATTACCCCCATAATCGCGACTGACACCTGAAGCGCCTGCCAAAAGGGAGACTGGCCAAACGTCGTTGCCGAGAAAACGGCATTTGGCCCGACTGTTAACGCCGTCCGCGGGAAAAACTGCACCGCAAAAATGAACATGATCCAAAACAATGTTCGATCAATTCTTCGCGCGTTTGATTGAGGTGCGATTCGCAAGGATGCGACGACCAGAATAGCGCCGTACCCGAAATTCTGAACGTAGATTCGGGCGATCAGGTTCGGCGTCACGTAGCAAAAATACCAGAGGAGCCCCATAAAGGTTGCGAGGAGCACAATGTCCATTGCAAGACCGAACCGCTTCTGCGATCGCCGCAGGATGCCTTCGGTCGCCGCGATGACGGCAGACGTGTAAAATACGCCCGATATCATGGCATTCGGATAGGGAGCATCGGGTAAATGCAGTACCTGCGCCAAGGCGCCGCCGGAAAAAAGCACGCAGGCAAGAGCGAGCGGTAAAAGATAGTGGCGTCTTCGCTCGACCAACCAAGCACTACAAAATACGCAGCCAAACACAAAAAGCGTTCCCGGTGCGATTAGTGACATTGCAATCGTCGAATGTGATGTAACCATCGCGGCCCTTCGTCACTTCGAAGCTTCAGAGTGTAGCCTTTATTTGCAAAAGGAATGACAGATCAGACGCAACGTTTCCTGAAGACGACCTATAAAATTTTACCGAATACGGCGAAGGACATGCAAACGCACGACGGCGCTCCTGTGACAGATCCGGCTGAAGACAAGAAAACCCCCGGGCAAGGGGCGGCTACGCCGGTGTGGTGTGCAACTTTCCCGGCGCTAAATTCTCTAGGAGGGGACGGGTCTTGATATTGCAATAACCTGAAGCACAGTGTTGTATCTCGCGGTGCCTTGCGACGACGGCACGGCACGTACTGATCCCTCAAGAAGATGGGACGGCCCGCTAGTTCGTTGCCATACATTCTCGAGCCAAGATTGTATTGGGCTGTCATTCTCCGACCCGACAGGATCGACTATGATCGGCCGCGTTCCCATTGGCTATCAGGGCAGGCAGGATGGAGCGACACGCATTCCCTAACGCATCCACGAGGTCGGATGTGGCGAAATTCTTCGGCGAATTCCGGCTATATCCGGGGCGGCACCTCCTTGTCAGAGACCAGGAGCCGGTGGCAATCGGGTCGCGAGCGCTCGACATCCTGATCGCGCTGACGGAGCGGCCTGGCGAGCTCGTGACAAAGGACGAACTGATTGCGTGCGCCTGGCCCAACTCGATAGTCGAGGAATCGAACCTAAGAGCGCAGATCGCCGTGCTTCGCAAGGCGCTGAGCGAGGATCAATCCGCCCCGCGCTATATTGCCGCCGTCCCTTCGCGGGGCTATCGGTTTATCGCGCCGCTTTCCCATTCGCAGGTTGCGAACGAGCCTGCGGAGGCCGCGCCAAACAATCTTCCACGGCAACTTACGCGGCCCATCGGAAGGGAGGAGGCGGTCGAAATCCTTGAAGGACGCGTTCAACGGTTTCGTCTGGTCTCTATTGTCGGTCCGGGCGGCATCGGAAAGACAACCGTCGGCGTCCGCGTGGCAGAGGAACTATCTTCATCGTACGAACACGGCGTGTGCTTTATGGACCTAGCACCGCTTCCGCATCCTTCGTCTCTTCCGTCCGTGCTGGCGTCACAGCTTCGGCTCCCGGAGATAACGGGTGATCCCGTTTCCCTGTTGAACGCGCACCTCCGTGACAAACATATGTTGCTAATATTCGACAGTTGCGAACTGGTGCTGGACGACGCCGCGCAGCTGGCGGAGACCTTACTCCGGCAGGCTCCGGGCATCAGTATTCTCGCCACCAGCCGAGAGGCCTTGCGGGTGGAAGGGGAGAGCGTGTTCAGGCTTCCGCCGCTGGATATGCCGCCGCTTGGCTCCGGCCTCACCGCGGCCGATGCTTTGGCATTTCCCGCCATTCGCCTTTTTGTGGAGCGCGCAACGTCTGGAAGCGAGTATGCCTTCGATGATGACGAGGCTCCGATCGTCACCCACATATGCCGTCAGCTCGACGGGATCGCCCTCGCAATCGAGCTCGCTGCGGGCAGGGTTGAGGCATTCGGGACAAGAGGGATAGCGGAGCTTTTGAATGATCGCCTACGATTGCTGACGGGTGGTCGGCGCACTGCTCTTCCACGTCACCAGACGCTGGCTGCAATGATCGACTGGAGCTACGGTGCGCTTTCACCTGAGGAACAGACGGTGTTGCGAGCGCTTGCCGTACTCGCTGGCGAATTCGGTCGCGAGGCAGCGGTGGCCGTTGCTTTCGACCCGCTCGCCGAACGCGATGTAGCGGGGAAACTCGCGCAACTCGTGGCGAAGTCCCTCTTGGCTGTCGACACGCACGGCAAGGTGGCGCGATACCGATTGCTCGATACGACACGTGCCTTCGCTGCAAGCAAATTGCAGGAAGAAGGGGAGGTCAGCCTTGTCGTCCGGCGCCTGGCGAGATACCTGTGCGAAACTCTCGAGCATTCGCATGAAGAAGTTGAAACCCTGCCGAGTGAGGACTGGCTGCACAAGTACGGTTCTCAAATCAACAATGTCCGCTACGTCCTTGACTGGGCCTACTCGGACGACGGCGACGCCGATGTAGGCATTGCCGTAACTGTTTCGGCCGTCCCCCTCTGGTATCAACTATCGCTGGTCGATGAATGCCTGACGTGTGTGCAACGCGCACTTCTGGGCCTCGATCCAGGAGAGAAGCGGGACGGTCGCGCTCGTCAGGTTATGCAGCTCTATAGGGCGCTCGGCCTCGCTCAGGCCTTCAAGGTCGGGTTCGCGCCACAGGCTCCTGCCGCGTTCTCGAAGGCCCTGGAGATAGCCGAGGAGCTGGGAGACGTAGACGCACAAGCCGAAGCCCTGTGGGGCTTGTGGGTGGCGCAGGTGGGTATGGGCGATTATCGTGCGTCGCGCGATAACGCGGATCGGTTCGTAAAGCTTGCTCAAAACAGCCTCGACAGGTTCATCGGCGACCGCATGCTGAGCATGACCCTCTTCTGCATGGGAGATTTCCGAGGTGCCCGCCGCCACGCCGATCTCATGCTGGCCCATGATGTCTTCACCGACATTCCCACTCGTGTGTCCGTCAGGTTCAGGTTTGGTCAATCCGTTTCGGCGCGAATACAGCCCGCTCAGCTCCTGTGGATGCAGGGCTTCCCGGATCAGGCCGTGCGCGCCGCCGATGCCGCTGTCGAGGCGGCGAGGGCTTCCGGCCACGCGATTTCCCTATGCGAAGCGCTGGCTCGGTGGTCGTGTCCAATCCTCGTTCATGTCGGAGACCTCGCGGCAGCTGATTACGCGATCACGGAACTATTCGATTTGGCCACACTGAACGGGCTTGGTCCCTGGGAGGTGTTCGGCCGGTGCTGGAAAGCTGCCGTGCTGATCGAACGGGGATACCCCGAAAGAGGCGTTCCGCTTCTCCGCAACGCGCTGGCGGAATTGCGCCAGGTCAAGCTGTTCAACCTCTACAACGTCAGATTTGTGTGCTTCATGGCCGAGGGTCTTGCCGCGCTCAACGAGCACGTCGAAGCACGCGCGCTCGTTGAGGCGGCCATTACCGCAAGCGAAGACAAGGACGAACTCTGGTACATCACGGAACTCTATCGTCTGAAGGGTGACATTCTTGCGCAATGTGGACATGGCAACGAAGCCGAGCAGTGCTATCTCCGTTCGATGGAACTGGCGCGACAGCAAGATGCACTTTCCCTGGAGCTGAGAGCAGCCTCTAGTCTGTCTCGGTCAGTGCTGGCGCGCGGCGACAGGATTGGTGCGCGCAAGCTCCTCGCCGACGTCTATGAGCGTTTCAGCGAAGGTCTGGATACCGCAGATTTGATCACAGCGAAGGCGGTACTGGCCGAACTTTCCTGACCGAGAAGTGCCTTTCCGCGGGCACGCACCGTTGGCCGTCACACAAGAATTCACAACGATTCACTGGCTGTGGACCGTCCTGTTCTGCCATCTTCTGCCCGTCGCCGGATTGTCGGCAACGCAGCATGAAGGGCAGACTGATGAAAACCACCACGCCTATAGAAATGGACGCACTCGTCCTCACTGAAGCGAACTCGGAGCTTGTCCGCACGCGCATGGTCTGCCCGGCTCCCGCTGCGGGGGAGGTTCTCGTCCGCGTCAAGGCGAGCAGCGTCAACCCGCTCGATCTCAAGATCAAGAGCGGACAGGCCCCACACGCCCGCCACCCGTTGCCCGCCATCCTTGGAATGGACCTAGCCGGGGTCGTCGAGGCAGTCGGACCCGGGGTCACATCCTTCAAGCCGCAGGACGAGGTCTTTGGCTTAACTGGCGGCGTAGGCGGCCTGCAGGGCTCGTTGGCGACCTTCGTTTCGGTCGACGCCGATCTCCTCGCTCCAAAACCAAGCAACCTTACCATGCGTGAGGCGGCCGCTCTGCCGCTCGTATTCATTACCGCGTGGGAAGGGCTGGTTGATCGCGCCGAGGTCCAGGCGCGGCAGAAGGTGCTAGTGCTCGGTGCTGGCGGTGTCGGTCATATAGCAATCCAGATCGCACGCGCCTTCGGAGCCGATGTCTTCGCCGTCGATAAGGCGTCGAAGCAGAGGCAGATCGAAGAGCTGTGTGCGACGGCAATCGACCGTCATCAGACCACAGTCGAGGAATACGTGAAGGACCACACCGGCGGACGCGGCTTCGACGTCGTCTATGATACCGTCGGCGGGGCAGGGATCGATGCAGCATTCAACGCCGTCACCAGGTTCGGCCACGTCGTCAGTTGCCTCGGGTGGGGCACCCATTCCCTCGGCCCCCTCTCTTTCCGGGCTGCGAGCTACTCTGGCGTCTTCACGCTCCTGCCGATCCTGACCGGCGAAGGACGGGCCCATCACGGGGCGATCCTACGCGAGGCGAAGCGCCTGGTCGAAGCCGGGAAGGTCACGCCGCTCCTAGACCCGCGCCGCTTCAGCTTCGAGACTATCGCTGAAGCCTATGCCGAAATCGAAAACCGCACGGCCAATGGAAAGATCGTCATCGACGTCACCGGCTAGGTGGACGTCTCAACCGAACGAAGGAAACAAAGGCATGCCATTCGTAAACGTAAAGCTGGTCGACGGCGTCTTCACGCCCGAGGAAAAACACGCCATGGCCAAGGCCTTGACCGATGTCATGGTCAAGTTTGAAGGATCGAAGGCTTTTCGCGAAGTCGTCTGGGTCCTGATCGAGGAGCTGCACACGGACGGCTGGCACATCGGCGGCAGGCCGTTCGAGGGGCCAAAGTCTCTGATGACAACTCTTTCGAAGTCCAGGGACATCGTCGAGACGATCGACGGCAATCCAACCACCCGCAAAGAGTGGGCCGATGCCGCGCCCGTCCGCGGCTGACTGACCTTCATCGTGGGCCGCGGGCAAGAGATTAAAAGCCGGACGCGTCATTTCCGCCTGCGGAGCCATCCGAGCGAAGAAGGAAAAGGACCATGACCTCCAGAGTACATTTTCCGATACCCGCCGTCACACGCAGGGAGGTCTTGATAGGGACCGCCGCGACGGCAGTCACGGCCCTGCCGATGCACGCGCTCGCGGCCACGGCCAGGGCGTCTTCGAATCCAACCAGTGCAAACACTGAAACCGGGAGTGAGATCATGAGCAGCATCGCCACGAAAAACGGCGCGCAGATTTTCTACAAGGACTGGGGTTCCGGTCAGCCGATCGTATTCCACCACGGCTGGCCACTCAGTGCCGACGACTGGGACAACCAGATGCTATTCTTCCTGGGCAAGGGTTTCCGCGTCATCGCCCACGATCGCAGGGGTCACGGCCGCTCCAGCCAGACCTCGGGCGGCAACGACATGGATACGTACGCAGCCGATGTCGCAGCCCTGGCTGAGGCGCTCGACCTCCGCGGCGCCATCCACGTCGGCCATTCGACGGGCGGCGGCGAAGTCACCAGGTATGTCGCCAGACATGGTAAGAGCCGGGTCGCCAAGGCGGTGCTCATTTCCGCTATCCCTCCGGTCATGGTCAAGTCCGATAGAAATCCGGGCGGACTTCCGATCGAGGTGTTCGACGGATACCGCGCGGCGTTGGCCGCAAATCGGGCACAGCTCTACCTCGATATCGCGAGCGGGCCGTTCTACGGCTTCAACCGCCCCGGTGCGGCCATCTCCGAAGGAACGATCCGCAACTGGTGGCGGCAAGGCATGATGGGCGGCGCGAACGCACATTACGAATGCATCAAGGTCTTTTCCGAGACCGATTTCACGGAAGACCTCAAGGCCATCGACGTCCCGGTCCTCGTGATGCACGGCAGCGACGACCAGGTCGTTCCCATCGCCGACTCCGCGGAACTCTCGGTGAAGTTGCTCAAGAACGGGACGCTCAAGGTCTACGACGGCTACCCACATGGAATGTTCACGACGCACGCTGACGTGATCAACGCAGACCTTCTGGCCTTCATCAAGGCCTGACGGCCGGGCGGGCCGCAAAGGCCCGCCTCGTCCTTACCAAACCCCGTTCGAAAGCCGTCGGCTCGTTCGAGACCGGCCGTGGAAAGGTATGTCATGAAATCCGATCACATGCTCTCGCGCCGTGGATTTTGCCTCTGCTGCATCGGTGCCGCAGGATTCGCCGCGACGGGAGGGTGGTTAAGTCCCCGCCAGGCCTATGCCGAGGCACGTGGCCTGGTGAGCCTCATAAAGGACAGCGCCGCCAAGTCCGCCATCTCCACCTACAAACTAAGGAGCGGCATCACCATCCTCGAAGGTTCCGGCGGCAACGTCGCGGTGTTGAGCGGCAAGGACGGCCTCGTCATGGTGGACGCAGGCATCAGCGTTTCCCGCAAACAGATGAGCAAGGCTCTCGCAGAAATCTCGCCAGCTCCCGTCACCCATCTGATCAATACCCATTGGCATTTCGACCATGCGGACGGGAACGCCTGGATTGGGTCCGGAGGAGCCAAG
This sequence comes from Rhizobium sp. P40RR-XXII, assembly GCF_012641405.1. Lineage (GTDB taxonomy): Bacteria > Pseudomonadota > Alphaproteobacteria > Rhizobiales > Rhizobiaceae > Rhizobium. The sequence continues at coordinate 368,285 of NZ_JABAII010000006.1, read as the reverse complement.
ATCATCGCGCATGAAAACACCCGTAAGTACCTGTCGCAGGTCCAAAGGGTGGAAGACTGGGACTACAATTTCCTCCCGGTCGGGAAAAGCGGGGAGCCACAGTATGTCTTCTCCAAGGAACACACGCTTAAGCTGAACGGAGAAACCGCAATTCTCAAATACTATGGCGCCGCCCATACTGATGGGGACATCTCGGTTATGTTCCAAGAGGCGGATATCCTTCACGTCGGCGACACTTACTGGAACGGCATCTATCCCTTTATCGATCACTCGACGGGCGGCAGCATCGACGGAATGATCGCGGCCTCTGAAGCGAATCTCGCCGCGTCCACCGACAAGACCATTATCATACCGGGTCACGGCGACCCAGTGAGCAACCGCGCCGAGTTGCGTGACTTCCGCGACATGCTGGTCGCCGTCCGCGAGAACGTCGCGAAGTTCAAACGCCAGGGACGCTCCCTCGACGAGGTAGTCGAGGCGAAGCCCACGTCAGCGTTTGACGCGAAATGGGGTCAGTTCGTGATTGATCCCGCCTTCTTTACGAGGCTGGTCTATGCCGGCGTCTAGGCGTCGCTATGGCGCTTCATTGTTCCTCTCGATGAACATTTCTCTGCGACTGTGGCGGGACATGGTTCCCACGCAGATGCGGGGACTGCGGGATCGTATAGACATGTCGTATAGCTTGATCCCACTACGTTTTTTGGAAAGCAATGCATGCTATTGGCACGCTGACGTCAAGCGTTACGCCGTCCTTGCAAGTTTGGGAGTTTACCCGACATGGGAGAATGTCGCAGGCTCATATGCAGGGTTTGCCATGCCAGTGTGGCACCAACCCTGCTTCAAGCAGGAACGTTAAGGAAATTTAAGGCGAGCCCGCATTAGCGGATCGGCCACACGTAGAGCAGCGCCGGAACGCTAACGAGAATGATGATGATCGACAACGGCAATCCCAGCCGCGGATAGTCAGCAAACTTGTAGCCGCCTGGCCCCATTACCAACGTATTGCACTGATGGCCGATCGGAGTCAGAAAATCACTGCCAGCGCCGATGGCGACCGCCATGAGAAAGGCTTCTGGCTTGAAGTTGAGTGCTTGCGCAAAGCTCGCGGCAATCGGTGCCATGACAAGGACAGTTGCGGCGTTGTTGAGAAATGGCGTCACGGCCATGGCGGTGACGAGGATTAGCGCCAAAGCGCCAAAGGGTGGCATCTGCGCGGCGAAAAAGCCGAGCCACTGAGCAATCAACTCGCTGCCTCCGGTCGTGCGCAAGGTATCGGAAACCGGAATGAGCGCCGCCAGCATGATGAGAATGGGACCGTCGATGGATTTGTAGAGGTCGACCAGCGGAATGACGCGAAAGACGATCATTGCGAGTGCCGCCGCAAAGAAGCCGATTGAGACCGGCACAAGCCCGGCGGCTGTGCTGCCCATAGCGGCAGTGAGGATGAACAACGGGATATAGGCGCGACGGGGTGTTCCGAGCAGGATCTCTCGCTCGGCAAGTGGCAGGCAACCAAACTCCTGCAGAAAGCCAGGAAGGCTTGTGCGGCTGCCTTGAAGCACGACGACATCACCGGCCTGCAATCGCAGTCTGCCAAGCCGCTCGGTCAAGCGCTCGCCGTGACGACTGACGGCCAGCAGGTTAATGCCGCGCCGGTTGTAAAGCGCGAGCTGTCGAACCGAAAGGCCGCGCAGCGCCGATTCTGATGCGATGACCGCCTCGATCGCGGTCACATCGTTTTGATTTTTTGCACTGGCCGCCGTCTTGCCCGCAGGCTTCAGCCTGGCGCCCGAAATTACGCGGTCGAGCCCCTGTGGGCTTCCTTCCAATAGGATCGTGTCGCCAATCTGGAGTGAGGCGTCTGGAAAGGGCGCCATGCGCAACTGTTCGCGAAGGATTGCCGTTGCGACGACGTCACCGTCTCCTAGACCGGTCACGTCCGCCAGTTGTTTGCCCACGGCGCTCGATTCGTCCGTCACGGTGGCTTCGGAAGAATAGACCTTCATCTCAAGCGCTTCATCGAGCGCCTTATTCTTGTTTTCGCGCACTGGTACGAGCCAATGGAAGGCGATCAGAAAGGCAACGCCGACGAGTGTCAGTGTCGCGCCGACGAACGTGAAATCGAACATACCGAACGATGTGCCGGTGATCTCATGACGCAGCCGCGAAACGACAATATTGGGCGACGTGCCAATCTGCGTCATCAGTCCTCCAATTAACGCAGCAAAACTCATCGGCATCAGATAGCGGGACGGGGATAGACCGATCTTGCTGGAAAACTGGAAAGCAACCGGCATCATGATGGCCAATGCGCCGATATTCTTGATGAAAGCTGACAGGACGGCGACAACAATGAGCAGCAGCGCCAGTTGCGCGTGGAGCGATTGCAGGTTCGGAAAAAATCGCTTGATCGCTGAATCGACAATGCCCGAACGAGCCACGCCGGCGCTGACCACCAGTGCACTGCCAACGATGATGACGATGTCGTCACTGAAGCCTGAAAAAGCTCGCTCGAAGGGAACAATCCCGACGGCAATCGATAAGATCAGCGCGCAGCAGGCAACTATGTCATAGCGGAATCGATCCCAGATGAAGACGATCATCATCAGACCGATAACCCCGAACGCCAGAGCTTGCTCTATCGACATGCTACTCCAAAGGCTTGCGCTCGCCCGCTTGCGGTGCTCCGTTCAATGTTGCGTACGGGAAAAAGTTCCGCGTCGTCTCTCGATTTCTGGTCCCTCTCATAGCATTGAAAGAGAACTCCGCACGCAGTTCTCTGTGTTGAATTTCGTTCAAAATTCAACCAACTCATCATATTTGCCGTGATCGGAAACCGCCGCGGGCATCAATTACTGACAGGCCCAAATCCCTTTTTCGATGTCAAATGGTGCGTTAATCGCTCAGGTGGATGTCGCTTCGATTGGAACAACTAACTTGCTTGGAGGTTAGTTTCGCTGATCGCCGAGGCGAGAATTCCTTTCCGCGTAATGCGTGGAGAATTACCTGATGACGTTCGCAACTCAGTCAGACGCCGCGTTTAGGCATCCGCGGATCTACTATGTAAATCCGTTGCTCCTCGCGGGCCGAGAGCGATGGAACGAAGCGTTTGATCACGCGAGCGTACTCGGTTTCGACACTGTTCTTTCTGCGCCACCCTTTCTCAGAACAGCCGACGGCGGGCTTTTTTCCACCGGCGACTATAGTCACCTCGATCCGGCGCTCAAGCTTGAGGGAGATGCGGAAGAAGGTCTTTTTGCCTTGGCGGAGGACGCGCGAAAAAGAGGGGTCGAGCTCATGCTCGATCTCGCGGTGAACTCGGACAAGACAGACATCGCCGCCTCTCTCCCCCTTGACCCAAGGCGGTCGCCGTTGCCTTCATCCAGGCCGCTGTGCCAAGGCGCGGCGGTTGACGCGTGGCAGGCGCGGCTGGCGCGCTTTGCCGCCTGCGGCATAGCGGGATATCGGGTCCTCGAGCTCGACAGCTTGCCCGCGCAAGACTGGCGACGTCTGATCGAGAGCGCGAAGGCCGTGAGGCCCGAAACAAAATTCTTTGCCTATACGCCTGGAACCGACTTCGCACTGCGATCCGAATTGCGGGAGTGCGGATTTAGCGGCGCATTCTCCTCGCTTGCCTGGTGGGATCTGCGCGAGAGCTGGTTTCTGGAGGAGCATCGTCTCCAGCTGTCGCTGGGGCCGCAGATCGCCTTTCCGGAAGTGCCCTTCGGAAAGCGGCTGGCGCATGGCACCGAGGGGAGGGAAATCCGCGAGCGCAAATCGGTTCGCGCACTTCATCTTGCAGCCGAACTGGGCGATGGGCTTCTCGTGCCCATGGGGTTCGAATTCGGCGTCTCCCTGCCGCTCGATCCAACCTTCGGTCGAGGAGAGGGCTTACGCGCCTTGAAAGCCGAGGGCGCTTTCGATATTTGCGCGGCCGTTCGCAATCTAAATGCTGCGCAAAGCGAGGCCGCTCAAAGACGATTATGCCTTCGATGTGAGACATCGAGCCACGTGACAGTCATCGCACAAGCCGATCAGCCCGATCTCAGGATCGCTGACAAGGTGCGGCTGATTATCGTCAACCGAGACCTGCGCGGCGCTGCGATGGTGCCTGACGACATCGTTCATCGCTTGGCCTCGCCTTTCCTGCCCCTCGAAACCTCGATCACCAGCCGCAGGATCGCCCCGGGCGATGTATGCGTGCTTAGGACGAACGCACGCGCCGTTGTCAGGGCAGACGAGGGGAAGCTACCTCTTGGTGAGGCGACGGCCTCACCGCGAATTGCCATCGAAGATATTACGCCACAGGTTGACGATGGCCGTTTCCCGGTCAAGCGCGTCATCGGTGACACCGTCACGGTCGAGGCGGACATCTTCGCGGACGGCCACGACCTCCTATCGGCTTGCCTTCTTTATCGCGCCGACGACGAGTTGGATTGGCGCCAATCGAAAATGGTTCTTTCCGAAAACGATCGGTGGCAAGGATCGTTCTTCCTCGATCGTGTCGGCCGCTTCGAATTCAGGATCGAAGCTTGGAAGAATCTCTACGCCATCTTCCGCCACGAGCTTCTCAAGAAGAGCGAAGCGCGGCTCGATTTGCGGCTGGAGCTGATCGAGGGCGAAGAGTTGATCCGGGATGCCGCAACCGACTTTGCCATATCGATGACGGCGGACGAAAGAGCAGAATTGACCGCGCTGCTTGCCGAGCTCGAGAGGCAGGACGGACCTGGCAAACTTGAATTGCTGTTTGCCGCACGTACAAGCGAGCTGATGGCGCTTGCCGACCGCCGTCCGTTTGCCTCCCGCTCGCGACCCTATGGCGTCGAGTCCGAGCGGCGCGAGGCTGCTTTCGCCAGCTGGTATCAGATCTTTCCCCGCTCACAAAGCGGCGACCCCAATCGTCATGGCACCTTCGACGACGTCATCGCGCGCTTGCCGGCAATCCGAGACATGGGCTTCGATGTACTCTATTTCCCGCCGATCCACCCGATCGGGCGGACCAACCGCAAGGGCCGTAACAACTCTCTCGTGCCGGCGCCGGCGGATCCGGGCAGTCCCTATGCGATCGGGTCGCAGGCGGGTGGGCATGAAGCCATTCATCCGCTTTTGGGAGAATTCGATGATTTCGAACGTCTGGTGATGGAAGCAAGGCGATTTGGATTGGAAATCGCGCTCGACTTGGCGATTCAGGCATCCCCTGATCATCCCTGGCTAAAGCAACATCCGGGCTGGTTCGACTGGCGACCGGACGGGACGATCCGTTACGCGGAAAATCCGCCGAAGAAATACGAAGATATCGTCAATGTCGATTTCTATGCGAAGGACGCCGTGCCGGCGCTCTGGGCCGAACTGCGTGACATCGTCGAGATGTGGATCGACGAAGGCATAAAGCTGTTTCGTGTCGACAACCCGCATACCAAGCCTTTTCCCTTCTGGGAATGGATGATCGGCGACGTCCGGGCGCGTCATCCCGAAGTCGCTTTCCTTTCAGAAGCGTTCACAAGACCGAAGGTCATGTACCGATTGGCAAAGATCGGGTTTTCCCAGTCCTACACCTATTTTACATGGCGCAACACCAGAGCGGAGCTGGAGCAATACCTAGTCGAGCTTACGCAGAGCGATGTCACGGAATTCTTCCGCCCGCATTTTTTCGTCAACACACACGACATCAATCCCGACTTCCTGCAAAACGCGCCTCGTCCGGCCTATCTTATCAGGGCCGTTCTGGCGGCGACATTGTCGGGTCTGTGGGGTGTTTATAACGGTTTCGAGCTTTGCGAGGGTCGCCCCGACGCCAAGCGCAAGGAATACGCCGATAGCGAAAAATACGAAATCCGTGCCTGGGACTATGACAGGCCCGGCAACATCAAAGCTGAAATCGCTATGCTCAACCGCATTCGCAAGGATAATTCGGCGCTACATTCGCATCTCGGCTTGACGCTGCTGCCATCGTCAAACCCAAACGTCATGTTCTATGAAAAAGCAAGCGTCGGGCGCCACAATGTTCTTCTTGTGGCCGTAACGCTCAATCCGCACGCGCCAGAAGAAAGCAATGTGGAATTTCCGCTTTGGCGGTTTGGCGCTGCGGATGACGGGGCGCTTGCCTTCGAGGACCTCGTTAGCGGCCAAAGGTTTAATCGTACAGGAAAATGGCAAACGATCAGGCTGGACCCGGCCCATTTGCCTTTCGCCATTTGGCGCGTCAGGACTGGTGAGGTGTGAGATGAACACCGCTGTTATTATGGACAACGACAACGGAATTGCCGAGGATTTGCTCTGGTACAAGGATGCGATCATCTATCAGTTGCACGTCAAGTCCTTTTACGACGCCAACGGCGACGGAGTCGGCGATTTCGAGGGCCTCTATCAGAAGCTCGACTATATCGCCGCTCTCGGCGTTAATGCGATTTGGCTTCTCCCTTTTTTTCCTTCACCACGACGCGACGACGGCTACGACATTGCCGACTATCGCAGTGTCAGCCCTGACTATGGAACGCTCGACGACTTTCGAAAGTTCGTTGCAGCCGCGCATCAACGCGGCATCCGTGTGATTATCGAACTCGTCATCAATCACACGTCCGACCAGCATCCCTGGTTCCAACGCTCGCGGCAATCGCCAGCCGGAAGCCCCGAGCGGGATTTTTATGTTTGGTCGGACAACGACCAGAGGTTTCCAGAGACCCGCATCATCTTTCTGGATACCGAAAAGTCGAACTGGACCTTCGATCCCGTCGCCGGCCAGTACTACTGGCATCGCTTCTATTCGCATCAGCCGGATCTCAATTTCGACAACCCTTTGGTGATGAAGGAGCTTATCGACGTCATGCGTTTCTGGCTCGAGACCGGCATCGACGGGTTTCGGCTTGATGCGATACCATATCTTGTCGAACGCGAGGGCACCAACAATGAAAATCTTCCGGAAACCCACCGGATCCTAAAGGAGATCCGCGCTGCGCTCGATGCAACGCATCGCGGCGTGATGCTCCTTGCCGAGGCAAACCAGTGGCCCGAGGATACGCGTGAATATTTCGGCGATGGCGACGAATGCCACATGGCATTCCATTTTCCCCTGATGCCGCGCATGTACATGGCGATTGCCAAGGAAGATCGCTTCCCGATCACTGACATTATGCGTCAAACGCCGGATATCCCCGAAAGTTGTCAATGGGCGATCTTTCTTCGAAACCACGATGAGCTGACGCTCGAAATGGTGACCGATGCGGAACGCGATTATCTGTGGGAGACCTATGCTTCCGACAAACGCGCCCGCATTAATCTTGGCATCCGTCGTCGACTGGCACCGTTGATGGAGCGCGACCGCCGTCGCATCGAGCTCATGAACGCATTGCTGCTGTCCATGCCCGGAACGCCTGTGGTTTATTATGGCGATGAGATCGGCATGGGCGACAATATTTATCTCGGCGACCGAGATGGGGTGCGCACGCCCATGCAATGGTCTCCAGACCGTAACGCCGGCTTCTCGCGCGCCGATCCAGCGCGCCTCGTGTTGCCACCGGTTGCCGATCCTCTTTACGGCTACGAGGCATTGAATGTCGAGGCGCAGGTGTCGGACGCGCATTCCCTGTTGAATTGGACTCGGCGAATGCTGGCGTTGCGCGGTCGACATAGTGCCTTCGGCCGAGGTTCGTTGCGCTTTTTGACGCCGAGTAATCGACGGGTGCTCGCCTACCTGCGGGAATACCAGGAAGAGGTAATCCTATGCGTGGCGAACCTGTCGCGTGTTCCCCAGGCCGTTGAACTCGACCTGCAGCAATTCGAAGGGCGTGTTCCCGTCGAGCTGACGGGGATGTCGCCGTTCCCGCCGGTCGGGCAGCTCACTTACCTGCTCACTCTGCCTCCCTATGGCTTCTTCTGGTTCCAGCTGAACGCCGAGGCTGACGGGCCTGCCTGGCGCACCGCGCCGCCAGAGCAACTGATTGATTTCGTCACGGTCGTTATCAGACGCAGCCTGACGGAGCTTGCCGAACTGCCGCAGCATGCCGCGGTTCTCAGTAGGGATATTCTGCCCGCTTACCTCTCGAAGCGGCGCTGGTTCGGCGCCAAGGACCAGGCACTGCAGGAGGCGCGACTCGTCTCGGCGACACCGATACCGTTTGCCGATGGCATCGTGCTGGGAGAGATCGAGGCTGTTCTGCCGGATCATGTGGAAAGCTACCAGCTGCCGCTTGCCGCCGAATGGGACGACACCGCGCCGAACGTGCTTGGCCAGCAGCTCTCCCTTGCCCGTATCCGGCAGGGCAGGCGGGTTGGGTTTCTGACCGACGGTTTTGCCGTTGAGACGATGGCGCGTGGCATTCTGCAGGGCCTATGCGATCGCTCGACAGTCAGCGGACGCACCGGCACCATCGAGTTCATCGGCACCGATCGACTCGATTGCCTGGCACTAACAGAAGATATGCCGATCCGTTGGCTTTCAGCTGAACAATCCAACAGCTCGTTGCTCGTCGGCGATTTGGCGATGATCAAGCTGATCCGCCATGTCTTCGTCGGCGTCCATCCGGAAGTCGAGATGACGCGATACCTGACGGAGCAAGGCTATGAGCACACCGCGCCGCTTCTGGGCGAGGTCGCGCGCACCGACGGTGAAGGCCGCCGATCAACGCTCATCATCGTGCAAGGGGCTATCCGCAACCAGGGCGACGCCTGGAATTGGATGCTTTCCAATCTGCGGCGTGCTGCCGACGAGATCGTCATCACCGAAGCAGCGGTTGAGACCGCCGACGAACAGTTGCGCCCCCTTTTGCATTTCGTCGCCATGGTTGGTGAACGGCTGGGAGAGTTGCATGTCCTGCTGGCACAGCCAACGCAAAACGAAGCCTTTGCGCCACGCCGGGCAGATCAGCGCGATACGGCCATCATTCGCGAGGCGGTCACTGGCGAGATCACCTATGCTTTTTCCAAGCTGACCGACCTGGGAGACAGTGTCGACCCAGAGATCGCAGACCGCGTGTCCCTGCTGCTGGGCGGACGCGAAAGGATCATCAAACTTGCCGCCGCACTGGCGGACGAGGCGAAGGGGACGCTGCTGACCCGCGCGCATGGCGATTTCCACCTTGGCCAGATTCTGGTGACGGAAGGAGACGCTGTTATTATCGATTTTGAAGGCGAGCCGGCCCGAAACCTCGCAGAGCGCCGGGCAAAGACGAGCCCTTTGCGCGACGCTGCCGGCCTATTGCGATCGCTTGACTACCTTTCGGCGGCCGCCATGCTCGAAAACGACGCGATTTCCGATCATCACGACGCGCGCCGAAGGCAGGTGATCCAGCGCTTTGCTGAGAATGCCGAACGCATCTTTCTGACCTCCTATATGGAAGCGCTAGCCGCATCGCGAGATTTGCCGAAAACCCCTGCGGAAGTACGGCGACTTATCGATATCTTTCTTTTGGAAAAGGCGGCCTATGAGATCGCCTACGAGGCGAGAAATCGTCCGAAGTGGCTTCCAATTCCGCTAAGCGGATTTGCCGACATTCTGATGCGCCTTTCGGAGAGCCGCTCATGACGGAAGCCGCGGACATTCTTTACGGTGTGGAGGCGGATGCCATGAATGCCCTCATCGAGGGGCGCCATGGCGATCCTTTTTCGATCCTTGGTTTCCATCAGGGTGTCGACGGTCGCTGCACTGTGAGAACCTATCTTCCCGGCGCAATGCGCGTTGAAATCCTCGACCGGGACAGTGGTTTGCCGTTGGCTCAGGCCAACCTCCTGCATCCGGCCGGTCTGTTCGGTGCCGTGCTTGCCGAACGCCGCGCCTATTCCTTGAGAATTCAGTGGCCCGATGCAATCCAGGTGACGCCTGATCCCTACAGTTTCCCACCATTGCTTGGCGAGCTGGATCTTCATCTTATCGCCGAAGGCACGCATTACGACCTGACGCAGGCGCTCGGCGCTAATCCCACGAACGTCGAAGACGTTTCAGGTGTCCGCTTCGCCGTTTGGGCGCCGAATGCTTCGCGCGTATCCGTTGTCGGCGACTTCAATGCCTGGGACGGGCGTCGCCATCCGATGAGGCTTAGGCGGCAGGCAGGTGTCTGGGAGATATTCATTCCGCATCTCACGGTCGGCGAACGCTACAAGTTCGAGATCCTCGATCGCTTCGGCAACCGACTTCCCCAGAAGGCCGATCCCGTCGCGCGAGCCGCCGAGCCGGCGCCATCGACAGCCTCGGTGGTCGCCTCATCTGAATCCTTCCGCTGGAACGATCATGCCTGGATGGATACTCGGCGAGGCGCCGAGCAACTGGGTAAGGCGCTTTCGATCTATGAGGTTCATGCCGGCTCTTGGCTACGCGATATGGAAGATGGCGGCCGCGCGCTGGATTGGGTCGAACTCTCGCAGCGACTGATCCCCTATGTCAGCGAAATGGGGTTCACCCATGTCGAGTTGCTGCCGATCATGGAACATCCTTTTGGAGGATCCTGGGGCTATCAGCCGCTCGGTCTCTTTGCGCCGACCGGGCGTTACGGAACGCCCGACGATTTCGCCTATTTCGTCGATCGCTGCCACGAACAGGGAATTGGCGTCATCCTGGACTGGGTGCCAGCGCATTTTCCGACCGATGTGTGGGGATTGGCGCGCTTTGACGGGACCGCGCTTTACGAGCATGAAGATCCGAAAGAGGGCTTTCATCGCGACTGGAACACGCTGATCTACAATCTCGGCCGCCGCGAGGTCAAAGGCTTTCTGATCGCGAGCGCTCTTGAATGGCTCGATCGCTATCATGTCGACGGATTGCGCGTGGATGCCGTCGCCTCGATGCTGTATCGCGACTACAGCCGCCCGGAAGGCGAGTGGATTCCGAACCATCATGGTGGCCGCGAAAACCTGGAGGCCATCGAGTTCTTCAAGCACCTGAACAGCATTGTTCATGAGCGCCATGCACATGTGCTGATGATCGCCGAGGAGTCGACTGCTTTTCCCAACATCACCAGATCAGCGAGCGAAGGCGGCCTAGGCTTTGACATGAAATGGAATATGGGGTGGATGCACGACACGCTCCATTACATGTCCGAGGATCCGGTTTATCGAAAATACCACCATGGTTCGATGACATTCGGAATGAGCTACACTTACAGTGAGCGGTTCATTCTACCGTTTTCGCATGATGAAGTGGTCCACGGCAAAGGCTCGCTTCTCGGCAAGATGCCGGGTGACGAATGGCAGAAAATAGCCAATCTCCGCGCTCTTTTCGGTTTCATGTGGGGGCACCCGGGCAAGAAGCTTCTCTTCATGGGCTGCGAGATCGGCCAACGATCGGAATGGAACCATGACGGCTCTGTCGAGTGGGACGTCCTGGACGAAGCCTCTCATACCGGCGTGCAGCGGTTGGTATGCGATTTGAACCGAATTTACAGGCATTTTCCCTGCCTGCAGCATGGTGATACCGCGCCGGACGGCTTCGAGTGGGCGGTTGCCGATGATGCCGAACACTCGGTGTTGGCGATGCTGCGCTTCGATGCCACAAGGCGGTCGGCGGCTCTCGTCGTCTCGAATTTCACGCCGGTTTTCCGAGAGGGATATAGGATAGGCGTACCTTTTAATGGGCGATGGCGGCAGATACTCAATACCGATGCTTCGGTTTATGGTGGGGCAGGCACCCACTTCGGCGATCGCGCCACCGACGATTTCCCGGCGCACGGACGGGCGCAGTCCCTTCTTCTCGATCTCGCGCCCCTTTCAACGTTGATGTTTTTCTTTGGCGACGAGGAGGTGAGCAATCCTGAAGGCTAAGGGCTTTCGAAGGGTAAAGGTACTGTCGCTACCGCGTGTCGAGCATATCCGTGCGGTGGCGGACCAGCGCCTTTCTCCCAATTGGATCCATCTTATTTTGCGAGGAGGTTACCGGTGACAATGAAGGTTATGATCGTCGAAGACGAGGCTCTGGTGGCGCTCGAATTGGAGCGCATTGCAGTTGAAGCTGGCCACGAAATCGTGGGCCCCTTTGCGACCGTAGAGCAAGCTCTGGCCTATGCTTCGAAAGCTCAAGTTGCTCTCGTGGATCTCGGCTTAGCCGACGGCCATAGCGGAGGAGGGCTTGCGCGCCGACTGACAGATCGTTTCGGGATAAAGGTTATCTTCGTGACGGGCAGTCCCGAACGGGTGGGCTATGGCCGCGAAGGAGCGATTGCGGTGATCGGCAAGCCATTCAGCGACGAAGCCATCGTCGGTGCCCTGGCGAAGGCGACGAGCGCCGAAGGGTAGTCGGTTTGGTCTTCTGACAAGCTTAGAATGGAGACAGAGATACCGACTTCCTCGCGGTCGTTCGCTTGCTGAATTCATGTCGGTGTCGATGGAGCTGTTCGTTTCGCAAAAGCGCTTATGACAGGCTCCAGGCGACGGCCCAGGGACCGATCGAGTTGTCAGTGATGCCGTCCGATGCAAATATCGTCTGACCTGGGACTGGTCCGGTCTGAACAACAGCCCTATCCGATAAATTAGCTACAAGATGAAGGGTTGCTGTCTCCATTTGCCACTGAATTCGAATGAGTGGATGGTCAGCGCCGTGCGCGGCTGTGCAACTGCGCGCTTGGTAAAGAAGCGGTACGATCTTTTGATGCCGGAGCCTTATCAACAACCGATAATAGTCGGCAAGAGCTTCGTTTGCTTCGATCGCCTCCCAGCGCAGCTTCGCGCTGCGAAAGGTGGCTTGTGACGTCGGGTCGGGCGCATCATCCGCATGAAAGCCGGGCAAACGTCTCAGTTCTTCCTTGCGCCCCAGTCTGACCTTTCTGTTCAGCTCCTCATCAAAGTCGCAAAAGAACGGAAAGGGCTCGACGGCTCCCCATTCCTCCCCCATGAACAGCATCGGGATTTGCGGCGAGAGCAGGTAAATCGCTGTAATGGCTTTTATCGCCTCAAGCGAGTGGGAACAGACCATGCGGTCGCCTCGTGCCCGGTTGCCGATTTGGTCGTGATTTTGAATGAAGCAGATGAAGGCCGTCGGAGGCAGGTGGGCGCTTGGCGATCCTCTCGATCGACCTCGATATCCCATATGCTCCCCCTGAAATGCGAAGCCTTCGCAAAGGGCGCGACACAAACGTGATCGATAATCGATATAGTCCTCATAATAGCCGAATGTCTCCCCCGTTGCCGCTACGTGGAGAGCGTGATGGATATCGTCGTTCCATTGCGCGGTAAAATGGCATGGCCTGCCGCCGTTATCCCGTGCCAAAAGACTGGATTGATTATCTTCATTTTCGAGGATCAAATGAACACGACGATCGGGAAACGCCCGTCTGACACGATCCGCCAGTTCGGTCAGAATATGCGGATCACTATCATCCTTCATCGCGTGAACGGCATCGAGCCGCAAACCGTCCATCCGAAATTCGCTCAGCCAATAGATCGCGTTCTCGATGACGAAATCACGAACGAAACGGCTCCCTTCGCCGTCGTAATTCAGGCCCTTGCCCCAGAAGCTCTCATGCCGACCGCTGAAGATCGGCGCTAAGAGCGGTAGATAATTCCCGTCCGGTCCGAAGTGGTTATAGACGACGTCAAGGAAGACACAGATACCGCGCTCATGCGCTGCATCGACAAGCATTTTCAGCTCTTCGGGACGGCCGTAGCTGCTATCCGGTGCGTATGGCAAAACACCGTCGTAACCCCAGCCATATCGACCACGAAAATCAGAAAGTGGCATGAGTTGGATGGCCGTTATGCCAAGGCGCTGCAAATGGTCGAGCTTTTCGATGGCCGATAGAAAGGTGCCGGTCTGCGTGAAGGCACCGAGATGTAGCTCATATATGACAATGTCCTGCCAGCGAAGACCCTGCCATTCGTCCGTTCGCCATTCGAATCGCGGATCGACGAGTTCGCTGGGTCCATGGACATCGTCTGGTTGGAAACGCGAGGCGGGATCCGGTACCTCAAGGCCGTCGGGCAGAACGAATTTGTAGCGGTCGCCGGCGCGCACATGGGCGACCTCAACCATATGCCAGCCGTCTTGTCCTGGCTGCATTGTCCATTCCCCGCGCTGCTCGATGCGGACGAGCACTCGCTCCAGCAAGGGCGCCCATACGCGAAATAGGACGGCATCCTCCTTGACTTGAGGTCCAAACGCGAAGCTGTGGAGCATGGGACTTCGTCCGTTGATGAGATTGCAGTTTCCCGCTTCCAAACGCGTCCTATCGGCAACGGTTCCGAAGCGCGGAACAGATGTCTTGTAGCGCCGTTGGTAAAGGCGCAGACGCTTGTGAGGAAAACCATGACCGTTTTGACATCTACCTACCGCCTGCAATTTCGCGGGGAGGTCACCTTCAAAAGAGCAACGGAGCTGGTCCCCTATCTCAAAGATCTCGGCATCAGCCACGTCTATGCTTCGCCGATCTTCGCTGCCACGCGTGGATCGACACATGGCTACGATGTCACGGATCCGAACGAAATCGACCCGGTGCTTGGCGGTCGCGCCGGCTTCGACGCCTTTTGTGCGAGCCTGCAGGATGCCGGGCTGGGCCTGATCCTTGATATCGTGCCCAACCATATGGCCGCATCCTTGGAAAATATCTGGTGGCGCGATGTTTTGCGACACGGATCGAACAGCGTCTACGCCGGCCATTTCGATATTGACTGGCGCCGGAAGCTGACATTGCCTTTGCTGGGAAAGCCATTTGAAGAAGCTCTGGCTGCCGGAGAACTCCGTCTCCACTATGAACCCGCCGACGACCGCATCTATTTGGCCTATTTTTCCAATCTGCTTCCGTTGTCGGACGAAAGTACCAAAAATCTCGCGGCGCAGATTGGAAAGGACAAAGAGCGGTTGAGCGCTTTTTCGACGAATGCTGCGGCGATGAAAAAGCTTCTCGGCGCACAACACTGGCGATTGTGCTACTGGAAGGAGGCCGCTCAAAACCTTAGCTATCGGCGTTTCTTCGAGGTTGCAACGTTGGTTGGCATGCGGGTGGAAGACGAAAAGGTTTTCAACGACACCCATCGGCTGATCGTCGAATTGGTTCGCGCCGGGCAAGTCCAGGGCCTTCGCATCGATCACATCGATGGACTGGCCGATCCGAAGACCTATCTCGAGCGTTTACGTCAGGCCGTTGGCGTTCATACGTTCATCGTGGTCGAGAAGATTTTAGCGCATGGCGAGACGCTGCCGGCGGATTGGCCTGTTTCGGGAACGACCGGCTACGAATTCATCGCCGCCATGGCCGATCTTTTCGTCAGTGAGAACGGACTGCGCAAATTGGATCGCGCGTATAGGGCGGTCAACGGGGAAGATGCCGACTTCGCGGCAGGTCTGCGCAAGGCCAAACTGCTGATGATCGAGCGCAATTTTGCAGGCGAGACGTCACGCTTGCAAATGTTGGCGCGTTTGATCTTTCCCGACTTCAACGAGATGGAAATCTCTTGCGCACTTCGCGAGCTGCTTACCGCCTTTCCAGTTTATCGCACCTATGGTTATCGGGAAGCCGCGTCGATGCGGGATGAAACATTCATAGACAGTGCCATTGATCAGGCGCGTGTCAGAGTGCCAGCACCTGACGCCCTGGAGGCATTGGGTCGCCTCTTGAAGGGCGATATCCCCGGTGCGGAGGCGCGCGAGTTTCGTGCGCGATTTCAGCAGCTAAGCGGGCCGGTGATGGCAAAGTCGGTCGAGGATACGCTATTTTATCGACACAACCGCTTGATTGCCATGAACGAGGTGGGAGGTCAGCCCGACGTCTCGCCAAAACCGGTGGCCGCCTTTCACCGATTCATGGAGGACCGGTTTCGGTGGCAACGCCTCGGCCTTTCGACAACCTCGACGCATGACACGAAGCGCGGGGAAGATGCCCGTGCCCGCCTTTACAGCCTTACCCAAGATCCTGATGTCTGGAGTACGGCCGTGGGGCGGTGGTGCAATATGAACTCTTCGTTTCGCTCTAACCTTGCCGACGGGGCGGCACCGGAACCGAATGTCGAATGGATGCTGTATCAGGCGCTGGCCGGTATCTGGCCGGAACACATAGAAAAAACCAATCTCGACGCCCTGAAGGACCGATTTAGGGCCTATATTCTGAAAGCGATGCGTGAGGCAAAACTTCGAACGGATTGGGCGGAGGAAAATCCAGCCTACGAACACGCGGTTCAGGCTTATGCTGCCGCATTGCTTTCGGTTGAAAATGACAAATTCATGAACGATTTCGACCACACGCTGCGCCCCTTTGTGGAATTCGGCTATCGCAACACCCTGTCGCAACTGCTCATCAAACTCACGGCTCCCGGCATTCCTGACATCTATCAGGGCACGGAGGGGCTCGATTTCAGCCTGGTCGATCCGGATAATCGCAGACCGGTCGACCACCTATGGGCTGATACACAAACACCGGCCGACACCCACGCATCCAAGGCGACGTCGTTGAAGCGAAAGATCGTCCGTGAGGTGCTGCACTATCGCCGTCGTCATCCCTCTCTTTTTCTTGAAGGCAAATATGTGCCGCTGAAAACCAGGGGTAAGCAAGCGGATAACCTGGTGGCATTTGCTCGCGTTCACGAGCTGGACATAGCGGTCACGATCATACCGCGTCTTATCGATAGCCGCTCTTCGGATGCCTGGAATGAGGCGATTGTCATCATGCCGCAAGGATTGCGGAGACCGCTGCGGCAGCTGCTGACGGATAGGACATTGCCGGCGGGCGATCTTTCGGCCGCGGAACTGTTTGCTGATCATCCTATCTCTGTTCTCGTCGAACACAGCTGACGCTTCCGCCGCCAATCGGCACACAAAGCCAAGCTGCCGGAACAATGCGTATCGCTGCGGTGTTTCCATTGTGCGCCAGCAAAGAGGGATTCATGACGGAAAATGGCAAGCAGCATGAGATCGAGCCCGGTGATTTTACCTGCCTGGGAGCAACCTGTGACGGGCGAGGCGTCAACTTCGCACTCTTCAGTGCTTATGCGCAAAAGGTGGAGCTCTGTCTTTTTGACGAAGACGGCAAGGAGGAGATCGAGCGGCTCATCCTGCCGGAATATACCAATGAGATCTGGCATGGATATGTTCCGGGATTGGAAGCGGGCGCCTTGTATGGTTACCGCGTCCATGGTCCATTCGATCCAGAAAGAGGTCATCGCTTCAATCCGAACAAGCTGCTCGTCGACCCCTATGCCCGTGAGCTCGTGGGCAATGTAGATTGGTCGCAAGCCCAGTTCGCCTATATTCTCAATGATGAGCAGAAGGATCTTTCCTTCGACGAGACGGACAGTGCGGCTCGAATGCCGAAATGTCGCGTCGTCGATATTCGGGAGGAAGCCCCGACCCAAAAGCCATCCGTCCCCTGGTCGCGAACGATTTTCTATGAAGCCCATGTGAAAGGGATGACAATGCTGCATCCGGCAATTCCGGAGCAGCTGCGTGGTACGTTTGATGGCCTGGGGCAGGCAGCGATCGTCGATTATGTGAAAAGCCTCGGCGTCACCTCGATCGAGCTCCTTCCCACCCACTATTTTCCCGATGACAGCCATCTGCTCGATAAGGGCCTTCGTAACTACTGGGGTTATAATACCCTCGGCTTCTTTGCCCCGGCCTCTCGCTATTATGGTCCCAAGGGTCTTGCAGGTTTTCGCGATATGGTGCGCGCCTTCCACGACGCCGGTATCGAAGTGATCCTGGATGTCGTCTACAACCACACGGCGGAGGGCAATGAGCTCGGCCCGACCCTCTCATTCAAGGGCATCGATAACTTCTCTTATTATCGCACTCTTGCGGACCAGCCCCGCTACTATGTCAACGACACTGGCACCGGCAATACCATCAACACTTCTCATCCGCGCGTACTGCAGATGGTGACCGACTCACTTCGCTACTGGGCTGAAGTGATGCACATAGACGGTTTCCGCTTCGATCTCGGCACTATTCTCGGCCGTGAACCCCAAGGTTTTGACCAGCGCAGCGGCTTTTTCGATGCGGTCGGTCAGGATCCCGTCCTCTCAAAGGTCAAGCTCATCGGCGAGCCATGGGATATCGGGCCTGGTGGATATCAGGTCGGCGGTTTCCCGCCGGGTTGGGTGGAATGGAACGATAAATATCGTGACACGGTGCGCGACTATTGGAAGGGCACCCCCGGCACGCCGCGGGATTTCGCCGCGCGCATTTTGGGTTCAGGTGATGTCTACGATCTTCGTGGGCGTCGTCCGTGGGCAAGCGTCAACTTTATAGCCGCGCATGACGGCTTCACTCTCAATGACCTTGTTTCCTACAACGACAAGCACAATGAAGCCAATGGCGAAGACAACAACGACGGCCATGACGACAACCGCAGCTTCAATTATGGTGCTGAAGGCCCGACGAAAGATGAAGGCATCAACGCGATCCGGGAACGCCAGAAGCGGAATTTTCTCGCCACCCTATTCTTGTCGCATGGCACGCCAATGCTGATGGCGGGAGATGAATTCGGCCGCAGCCAGATGGGCAACAACAATGGCTACTGCCAGGATAGTGAGCTCAGCTGGCTGCATTGGGACGATCGCCATGGCAGTTCCGAAGCGCTTCGAAGCTTCACAAAACACGTGATTACCCTACGACAGGAACATTCCATCCTTAGACGAGAAAATTGGCGCGACGGCCTGATCGTCACATGGCTCAACGCCGGTGGCGGCGAGCAGACGGAAGAGCAATGGGAGGACGAGGCAAACACAATAATCGGCTTGCGCCTGTCGCGGGACCAGCCATTTGAAGAGGGCTGGGACGACGTTCTTATCCTGTTCAACCCTCACGATGGCGATGTCGGATTTACCTTACCAGGCGACAAGCACTGGGCGCTGGAACTGTCGACATCGAATCCTGATGCGCGAGATCGGGGCGTGGTCGACGAGCAAGTCTTGCAACTCCGAGGACGCAGTCTTTCACTTTTGCGGCCGGCCTGATATAAGTCGTTCAATCCGAACCTAGGGCGGTATGCGGATGGCATCACGATATTGCCGCCGCACCTCGTCAAAGCCGCGGAACCGGTCGAGCTCGCCACAGCGTGGGCCTTGGTGTGGGCCGGGACGGTGACCACCATGCTTGAGATGATGCCCCCAGGCGACGCGGCGAGTTGTTTGCTGCAAGCGTCAACTGCGCGATGCGGGCTTCAATCGCCCGCCTATTATCCCTTTATTCCGGCGGAAAGCATGATGGCGCGGGTGATTTGTCTTTGGAAGAGGAGGTAAAGAATGGCAACCGGAAGACCCGCCAATACCGCCGCAGCCATGTCCTTGGCGAAACGCACGCCGAAGACGTCCTTTACCTGGGTAATGCCAACCGGAATGGTGATTGTCGCATCCGACGTAGCGACCAGGAAAGGCCATAGGAAATTGTTCCATGCCGCAATAAATGTGGTTATGGCGAGCGCGGTAATCACGCCCCAGTTCATTGGTACGTAGATCTTCCAAAGCGTTCTCAGGTGCCCGGCATTGTCGAGCATTGCCGCCTCGCGAAATTCCCTTGGGATCTGGTCGAAGAACTGCTTCAGGATGATGATGACCGACGGCACCACCAACTGTGGCAGAACAATGCCGCCCCAGGTATTGATCAGTCCGAAGGAGTTCATCAGCACGAAATGATTGATGATGAGCGCTTCAGTCGGAACCATCACCGAGGCAATCAGCGCGCCGTAGATCAGGCGGCGGCCCGGAAACTGGATTTGGCTGAGCGCATAGGCGCAGCAGAGGCTCATCGCAAGCACCAGAGCCGCGACAATCGCTGATGTCGCGACCGAGTTGATATACCATTGTATAATGCTGGAGCGTTCGATCACATAGCGATAAGGCTCCAGCGTCGGCGCTTTTGGGAAAAGCCCGGCCGTTTTGCTCACCACTTCGGTGTCCGATTTGAGCGATGTTGCGATGGCCCAGTAAAGGGGAAAGAACCAGATCAGCGCGCCGAGCGCGGTCAACACGGTCAGTGCGCGGCTGGTCCAGCGTCCGGCAGCGACATGGTGGCTTGCCGACGCAGAGCCTGCTCGCGCATCAGTTATCCGGTCGCTCATCTTTCGCCTCGCGCACGCAGGAACTGATATTGCAGGACTGAGGCAATCAGAATGATGACGAACAGAATAGTAGCGACCGCCGCGCCTTCACCGCCTTTGTTCTGCTTGAAAGCGAGATCGTAGATGACGCTCATGACAACGGATTGAGCGTCAGCTGGCGTATGGGCGAAATAGCCAAGCAAATAGGGCTGCGCGAAAATCTTGAACTGTGCGATCAGCTGCAGCGTCAATACCAATGCCGTGATGGGCCAGATCAGCGGCCAGGTTATCCTCGAAAACACGCGCCAGCGGTTGGCATTGTCGAGCGCGGCTGCTTCGTAAACGTCAGGTGAAATGCTGCGCAGGGCAGCCAGGAACAGAAGAATATTGAAGCCGATCGTCCACCAGATCGTGACGACTGCGACGGAAGGCATGAAATAAGTCGGCGAACGCAGCACCGGCAGCGGCCGGCCGCCGGTAAACAGGCCAATGACGTTCTGGATGACGCCGTATTGCATATTGGCGATCCAGGTCCAGATCTGGGTCACGACTGAAACCGGCAGGATGGAGGGCAAGAAAAAGCACGCGAGGACCAGCATCTGTGTGCGCCCACTCAAGCGGTTGATGCCCATGGCGATGAACAATGCGAGAAACGTGCCGGGGATGACGGTCAGAACGATGAAGTATAGTGTATTCGCAAGCGCCTTTTGCAATTGAGCTGAGGCAAGCTGGCGTGCGTAATTGTCAAGGCCCACCCATTCGCCCGGGCCGATCAGCGGCGCATTGGTCAGGCTCATCGCCACCATGCGCAAGGTCGGATAGGCAAAAATGAGCAGAAAGGTGATGACGGCTGGCGCAACCACCAGCGCGGCAATCATATTGTCCTGCTTCCTGTTGCTGACTGCCGCCATCTGTTACCTACCTTGGTTGACCAGCCCCAGGGGAGAGTATGGCCCCTGGGGATCGTTGAAGGAGAACGTCACTGAGAGTTCATGTGGTCCCGAAACTTCTCAAGCGTTTCCTTCACATCACCTTCGCCATTCAGCGGGCCGGACACCATGTTCTGCCAGTCGTCATCGAACTTGGACGCGGCACCGGTGAGCGGGGTCTTCGGCATGTAGAAGGCATCGAGCGCCATGGCGGCGTAATCCGACTGCGGTTTGAGCGCCTTGTAGGCCGCGGATGTGCTGACCGGCAGATAGGCCGGGATATGGCCGGCGGCCGCCCATTCCAACGAGTTCACGTTCATCCATCGGATGACTTCGAGAACCGCGGCGCGCTTTTCCGGCGTCATGGTGACACCGACATTGTTGGGAATTACGAAGGAGTGCGAGTCTGCCCAGTTGGCGGGCTTGCCCATCCAGGCCGGAATGTTGATCATGCCGTAATCAAAACCATTGCCCTTGGCGACCTCGGCTTCCATGGTCGGCAACTCCCAGTTGCCGTTCAAGAAAAAGGCGGATTGACCGGCGAGGAAGGTGGGCGTGATGGTTTCAGAGTCGATATAGGGCTGGGCCCAACCTTGCTTCACCCAATCGGCAACCTCGCCATATGCTTTTTCCATTTTTTCGAGGTTGTCGCCCTGCAGGAACTTACCGTTTTCCGTAAGCGCACCTCCCAGCTGGCCGAACAAGGTGTAAATGTCGCGCAAATCCCCGGTT
Organism: Rhizobium sp. P40RR-XXII; assembly: GCF_012641405.1. Taxonomy (GTDB): domain Bacteria; phylum Pseudomonadota; class Alphaproteobacteria; order Rhizobiales; family Rhizobiaceae; genus Rhizobium. The sequence goes on along the minus strand of NZ_JABAII010000006.1, from coordinate 346,678 downwards.
GACGAGGCAATGACGACACCATTCTTTCCCGCCTCCTTGGCCTTGGCCAAGAGCGCACGCCAACCCTCCAGCCTGTCAATGCCGGTGGGTTTTCCGTCATTGCCGAGCGCCCCGAGGTCCTTTAGCACATTCTTGTTGTAATAGAGCACCTCTCCGTGCACATCAAAAGGAATGGCGTAACGTATATTGTCGACCGTCGAGGCGGCGATTGCGTTCGGCGGATAGTCGCTATCTTTCAGGCCGACGGCCTCGAGCTCCTTCGGATCGATCGGCGAGACCGTCTTGGCGGAGACAGCAGCAGCCAGCCGTGACAGGTGATAGGTCGCGATGTCGGGTCCTTGGCCGACAGCAGCGGATGTCTGCAATTTGGTATAATAAGGAATGCCCCATTCGAGCGTGGTGCCCGTGATTTGAATCTTGTCCTTGTGCTCGTCGTTGAAGCGCTGGATCAGCGCCTTCATTCGCACGCCGTCGCCTCCGGATAAAAAGTCCCACCAAACGACATTCTCGACGGCGAACGCCGGAAAGGCGGTGATAAGGGCTAACGCCGCGATCGATGTTCTCAACAGATTACGCATTTCTCTCCTCCAGGCTGTTCTATTTTCCTCCCAAGCCACCCCTAAAGGCTGGCCTATGTCTTGCGCTGGCGCCAACGAGCCGCGTGAAAATTGCTGCTCCCCAATTCAAAAGGCATCCCTTTCGTTTCGCCGGCAACAAACACATTTGCGGCGCTGCCACATGTCCGAACCGTGGATGCCGATTGACCTTACATCTCCTCTCAATGATGTGCGGCGGTTCGGTTCTACCGCCGGCCTATCGGGTAGCCGCTGTTTCGATGATGCAATCGAGCAAGGTTGCTGCGACCGGATCGGTACCGGCAGGTTCGCGCATCAGACCGAAGGTGGTGGCTACAATGCGACCAGCACCGACTCGTCGTTCGGCAATGGTCGCGCAGGGCTTGTGAATCCAGCCCACCATCGTGCCGGCATGGACCAAACCGTCGAAATGGATCGGGCGGAAACCAGTAATAACGCGGTTGGGGTTGACGCCGACGAAGGAGAGGTCGGTCAGCGGACCGCCTGGCAGGCGTTCGAAGGCCCCCGACCGCTTCAGCCAGCTAAAACCCGTAACCCAGTTGCCTTTCCAGATGGTGCCGTTGCGTTCGGTGACACGCATCTGCGGCATGGACTGTCCGCGATCGCCGCCGGTCGGATAATTCCAGTTTGGTTGGTCATTGCGCAAATTGCCGAAGGGAAGGGTTGCCGCATCGGCGAGCGACACATAATGGGCGCCGTGCTCCATGGCATCGATATCTGCCTGATTGAGAGAGGATGCGACCCGCACGTCCGCCCTGTCGGTATCGGCAACGTCGTAGCCAAGCGCGCTCAAATATTGCGCGATCTCGGGTTCCGCCGAGAATACGGAGATTGTCGGCTTGGAGCGGCGACCATAGACGCTGATGTCGAGGCTGTTGCGCGCGATCTCGCTGTCGTCCGCGGTGAGCGTGAACTGAATGCTGATTTGTTTGCCGGCCATATCCACCGTGAAGGGAAGGGAAAGCACTGGCAAATGATGCACCGACGTTGCGTTCAGCGCGGGGATCGCGATCTTTCCCGCATTCGCGCCATTGACGCTGTAGTGCAATTCGGTCGGTGGGAGCGTCGTGCCGCCGGTCGAGATTTCGAGTTCGATGCTCCCCGCATCGCCTGCCCAGACCGCGTAATGCTGCATGCGCGGGACGATGACAACATCGGTATTAATCTCATGGAAGCGGTTGTGATAGGCGCGCGTGTTTCGCTGCATGTCCATCAATCCATTGGCTTCCCAATGCAAGTCGGTCAGCTCGGTGATGACATAACCCTGTATCGAGGCATGGCGGCGCATCTCTTCGATTTCGAACTTGAGCGCATTGAACTGATGCCATTGCGTGTCCTTGATAAAGGCGTGGAAGGACGGAAAGATCTTGTCGAACTGATAGGTGCGGAAGCGCTGCTCGACGCCGTGTGGATAGGTCGCCCCGTCGCTATCCCATTCCAGGCCGTTGATGAACCAGAAGGGTTCCTTGTCGTCCTGTTTGAGTTTTTCGGGATGCGGCAGGCCCCAGACACCGAACTCGGAGACGACGAGCGGCTCGTCGCCACGCCGTTTCGCATCGCCGTTCGGCGAATAGGACCAGCCGGGCCTTCCGGCGAAGGCTGAAACCCAATCGGCCCATTCGCGCGCCATTTCCGGGACAGAGGCGTAATAATGGTAGTCGTCGAGGTCGGAAACGACGTGGAAGTTGGGAATGCAGGCGGAATTGTCTACGACTAGCCGCGTCGGATCCTTCTCTTTCAGCCAATGGTAGGCGTTTTCCAACCACGATCGCTGATCGGCGCTTTCGACAAGGCGCGTCCCCCAATCCTCGTTGATGATGGTCCAGATCACGATGGAGGGGTGGTTGCCGTCACGGCGAAGGATTCCTTCCATCGTATCGAGCAGGCGCTTGGCCGACTTCTCGGTGAAGGTCTGAATGTTCGGGATCTCCGTCCAGACCAGCAGGCCGAACCGGTCCGCCACGTCGTAGTAGCGTGGATCAGGCACCTTGATGTGACAGCGCAGGAGGTTGAGGCCGAGCTCTTTCGACTTGCGCGCCTGATCTTCCAGGAACTCGGTCGATGGCGGCGTGTAGATGCCCTCAGGATAATAATCCTGATCCAGTGCCCCACGCATGTAGAAGGGCTGTCCGTTCAAGAAGAATTTGCCATCCTTGGCTTCGAAGGTGCGAAAGCCGAAATTCTCCTCGACCGAGTCACGGACGACACCCTGCTCTGAGAGCTCTAAAACGGCGCGATAGAGCGCGGGATCATCGAGGGACCATACCTCCACCTTCGCGACGCTGAGGGCGGCAGAGGCGTGTATCTCGCCATTGAGTGCGAGCTCGACGGTTGATGCAATCTTACCATTGCGGTCAAGAAGCGTGACCGTCAATGCGCCGGTGAAGGACGATGCCAGCTCAACATCGATGATGACCTCGCCCGTGGCGAGATCGGCGCGAATGGCCTGGTGAGTGATATGCGTCTCACAGCGGCATTCAAGCCAGACCGACTGCCAAATGCCGCCCAGCATGCCGTACCAGCTTTGCTTGCCATGCGGGATCTCGTCAAACGGGAAGTCGGGAAAAGCCTGCGCATCGGCACTAGGCAACGTAACCTTCACCTCCAGGCGCATTTCGTCCTTGAGAAGATCACCGGGAATGACGAATTCGAACGGCAGATAGCCGCCTTCGTGAGAACCGAGAGCACGGCCGTTGACCGAGACTTCGGCAAAATAGTTCACGGCACCGAAATGCACGATCACCTGACGATCCCGCCACTCTTTCGGCACGGCCACGGCGCGTGAATAGGTCGCGACGCCAGCCGCGGCTCGCAAATCCGGAAAATGCGCCTGCCAAGGCGCGGGTACGACAATCGTCGTCGGCGTTTGTCCTTCTAGCTGAAAGTTCCAGGTTCCATCAAGAGACAGGCGCGCACGCGGGCCGGAATGGGTGTCGGCGAAACGGCGGGAGGCGATGGACATTGCCGCGAGCTTTCCGGTTTGATTAAGTCACAAAGTGAGTTACAAGGAAGTTTCGTAACTTATATATTTAACTTCCGCAAGAGCTGCGGCTTCACATCGTCCGTCAGATTTTCTAACGTGCACGGAGCTGCCGTTAAGTCCGAGAAAGAAACTGAGTGAACGACAAAACGACGAAACGACCGACCATGTCCGATATCGCCTCGCAGGTCGGCGTTTCGCATGCGACGGTTTCACTGGTGCTGAACGAGGTGCCTGGCAAGCGGGTTTCGGAGAAGGTGCGTGAGCGTGTGCTGGCGGTTGCCGAGGAGCTTGGCTACCAGAAGACCGCACCGGCCAATGACCCGATCGGCGGGATTATAGTTCTTCTGATCGACGATCTCATGGCCTCGCAGCATGCAGCGCCGCTGATCGAAGGTGTTCGCAGCGCGGCGGAAGAGCAGGGCATGGCGGCACTCACAGTCGTTACGGGCGGACAGGTCGAATTCGCTGAGTCGATTCTCGATTATCTCGGGCGCCGCCAGATCGTCGGGGTGATCTATGCCACGCTCATCACCCAGTTGGCGCCAGTGCTGCCCACCAAGCTCAGTAGCTATCCTGCCGTCCTTTTGAACTGTCATCAGCAACGAGCTGAATTCTCGTCCATCATTCCAGGCGATCACGCTGGTGGCTTTGCGGGGACGGAAGTGCTGATCAAAGCTGGACATCGCCGCATAGCTATGATCGACGCGGGCAGGCAGCGGCTTGAAGCCGCCCGGGATCGCCTAAGCGGTTATCGCCAGGCGCTGACGACTTACGACATCGCCGTCGATCCTGATTTGATCCTCTCGGAAGCCTGGTCACTCGATCTCGGCCGGGAAAAGATGTTTCAACTGCTCGATCTGCCGTCGCCGCCGACAGCGGTGTTCTGCTTTTCAGACCGGGTCGCTATGGGTGCCTATGATGCGATCCGGATGCGCGGTTTGAAAATCCCCGACGACATTTCCGTCGTCGGGTTCGACGATGAAAGCCTTGCCCGAAAGATCCTGCCACCGCTCACGACATTGAAGCTACCTCACATGGACATGGGTCGATGGGCTGTGACCGAACTTTTGGAAAAGGTAGCGCAGCCTAAGAAATCGCCAGTGCGGCTGAAGATGGAGTGCCGATTGGTCATACGCGATTCCATCGGCCCACCGCCTTGAGACGAGCGGTCGTGAAGGGAGATACATGGAGCGCCGTCAGCCAAAATGCGCTTGATTCAAGCAGTACTCGTTTCAGGTGCAATATCGCTTCTGACGTCCGTCGCAGGAAGTGGCCGCGAACGATTGGTGGTTCGCGAGTGAGACTATGGCAGCTCTTGTTCGTAAAGCTGGTCCATGCTGAGGGACGCGACTTCGGCGAACGCTGTCTGATTGCGGACACGCCCGCCGCTTAGGATAACGACGTCGTCGCAGAAGGAGATCGTGCTGCGGTGATGGCTGATCACGATCGTGGTGCGGCGGCCGGCGCGCAATTTCAGCGTCTCGACGATGGCGGCTTCCGACAATCCATCCATGGCGTTGGTGGCTTCGTCCAGAATAAGGATATCGGGATCACGAACGAGTGCCCGTGCGAGCGCGATGCGCTGCCGCTGTCCGGCCGACAGGCTGGCGCCCCTGTAACCGACGAGCGTTTCGTATCCCTCGGGGAGCTTCTCGATGAATTCATGCGCTTCGGCAAGCCTGGCCGCCTGCTCAGCCTCGGCGGGCGAGGTATGCTGTCCATAGGCGATGTTTTCGAGAATGGTGCCGTCAACCAGTTCCAGGTCCTGGCTGGCAAGTGCGAGCCTGTTTCGCCATTGGGTGGGATCAATGCGGCTAAGCGGCAATCCGTCGATCAGGATCTCGCCTTCGTCGGGTTCGACGAAGCGGCAAAGCAGGTTCACGATGGTCGTTTTCCCCGCACCCGATCGGCCGATGAGGGCGGTGGAGCGACCGTGGCGAACTTCGAAGCTGGCGGAGCGCAGCACCACCGGCCGTGCGGCGGAGCCTGGATATCTAAAGGTCACGCCGTCGAATTTGATCTCCCGGCTCAGTCCGGGAGCCGGCAGGTCACCAGGCGGCGGCTGAGGCTTGTCGGAGGTATCGAGCAGCCAGCGCACTTCCTCCAGTGAGCCGCTCCAGCCCTGCACCTGGCTCCATGCCTGCTGCAGGGCGCGCACATGCGGCTGCAGTCGGTACAGCAAGACCACGAAGGCCACGATGATAGGAAAGCTGACGTCAAAGGCCCAGGCGCTGACGACCACCGCGAGGAAGAGCGCCGAATGCAGCACTTCGGTCAGCGGCGGCAGCGCGCCCTGACGGGTCTGCAGAGCGAAGCCCGCCTTCCTCACGGCGTTGGATGCTCCGTCGAACACGGCCTTTTCGCGCCCCTCCTGACCGAAAATGCGGATCAGCCGTCCGGCGTGGACGAGATGCAGCATTCTGCTGGCAAGTTCACTGTTGGAAGAGGCGACCTGGCGGCTCGGCATCTTCAGGCCGGCGGAGAGGCCGGCATGCGCGGCCTGGACAAGGATAAGGCCGAGCGCGACGCAGAGCGTCATTTGCCACGACAGCAGCAGCAGAAAGGCAAGCAGAATGATGGCCGCCGACGCGTTCACGATCGCCGCCAGCACCGTCTGTATCGCATCCGATGCCCGCCAGGATTCGTTGGAGATGATGTTGAGAAGCCGGCCGGGGCTTTCCTGCAGGAAGAATGGATACCCGATCTTCAGGAGTTGATCAGCAAGCGCGCTTCGGATCGCATGGCCTGCCTTGCCGTGGATGAAGTTGGTAAGCGCCATATTGGCGAAGGCGAGAATGTTCTTCAAGGTGATCAGCACCAGGATGCAGGCGGCGATGGCCATCATCCGCTGCCGGTCGTCCAGACCCGACCCGGCCTGCTGGAAGAGGGCGGAAAATCCGCTCAGTCCCGTCGGGGCTTTTTCGCCGCCGATAATGCTGAGCATCGGAATGATGAGGCCGATGCCGGTGCCTTCAAGCACCGCGCTGATCAGGCCAAGAATGACGACGACCGGCAGGAGCCGGATCTGCCGGCCCAACGCCTGTCGTAGGAGATGCAGACCCGGCAGGAGAAGTTTCAGCATGCGGATCTTACCTCAACGAACGGGTTGCCTGCTTGATCTGATTCAGTTCCGGCTGTTGCGGGCGGTTCGTCATCGCACATCGTACGAATTCGAACGCGCCCAGCAAATTCATATACACGATCGGCCAATGAGATAGGGAGACTTCCGGATCGAAGCGTGGCCCGCCCCATAATTCTCGCCAGGCCGAACGGAAACTCCAATAGAAATGACGCAGCAGCCACGGCGCGCTGAGCAGATGCTTCAGACAGAGGCCGCCGTTTCCGAGGCTGTAGTTGCGGTGAAGCCGTTCGATCGCCTCGCGTGTGTTGCGTCCGTGATAATGGAGCACGTTCATGTCGGGAACATATTCGATGGGAATGCCAAGCTTGAAGGCACGGACAAGGTAGTCTGTGTCCTCGGCCGATTGAAGGGCGCTGCCGGCGCCGAAGCGCTCATCGAAGCGGCCGACGCGCTGGGCGACTTCCCGGTGCATCGTCATGTTGCAGCCCAGGATGAAGCCGCCCGGATGGACATCGGGTGTAAAGCGGGCCGGCTCCCGCGATCGCTTGATCGTAAACGGCAGATCGCGCGCATTGCCGAGTTCGACACGGCCGCCTCGGATGACGAGGCGCTCTCCACTCGCATAATGCCGCTCCAGATCCCGCAGGTAGTGCAGGTCCACTTCGCAATCGTCGTCGATGAAGATCAAGATGCGCCCGCGAGACCGCTCCATCCCCTCATTGCGGGCAGCGGCCAAGCCGCGGCGGCGTTCCACCACCGGTGTGATCGCGATGCTCGACGTGGCGACGATGTGGGCTAGCCGCTCGGCGGTATCGTCGGTCGATCCATTGTCGACCACTATAAGCTCGCTTGTCATCGAGCCATGCGCGCGACTTGCTGCTTCAATCGATCGGATGCAAGCCGTAAGCGCCCGGGCGCGGTTACGGGTGCAGACGATGAAACTCGCTGCCGGAGCGCGGCCGATGAAGGGACGAGGGGGCTTTGTAGCCTGTTGAGGATGTTCTCTCGCGATGTCAGAACCCTCCCCGGCCATATCAGGCAAGCCCTTGCAATGGCAGTACGCTTTTTGCTGGGACCGATTGCCGATATCTAGCCAGCGCATCGAGGCGCAGGCTCGCATCGCTCCAAAGGCCGCTGCACCAGGGCGCATAGGCGGCGGCGCGAAGTCCATACCGCTCGCGACGCCGTATCGTGTGCCATTTGCCCGTCTGTGTGAGGAATTGATGCGTCAACGCGGGCTGCTTCTCGTCCGCGATGAGCTGATAGAGGAAATAGAAGAAACACATCAGGCCTTCCTGATGACTTGCGGAGGTTCGCAAGCCGCGCGCGGCGATCCTGTCTTCGATGGAGAGGAGACAGTCGGCGGCACGGGAAACCGTATCCGGCGCTACTGCCGCACCGATGTCGTTTAGGGCATAGGGATCGTCGATCAGGGCTTCCCGCTGGAGATTTTCGGCGGCGATCGCAAGATGCGTGCGGCGCATCAGGCGCTTGTGTTTGTTGGTGACGCTTTCGTCGTGAACGCGGTAGGCGACAAGGCTGTCGTCGATCATGGCGGCGGGAAATTCGCGGCTGATCCGCCGGAACAGATCGAAATCCTCCGCATGCATATAGCTTGCATCATAGGTCAGCATATCGGCCGGAATGACGTTGCGGTTGTACATCACGGTGGAATGCATGAAGACGGTGTAAAACAGCGACAGGATATACCAATCGGCGGACTGATGGATCGGATTGGGCGTGCCGCGCACAACGCGGTTGCCGATGAGCCGGTCGACGCCCGTGCCGCTGATCGCAAGCTCTGGCCTCTCTCGAAACAGGGCGATCTGGCGTGAAAAGCGCGTGGGATAAGCAATGTCGTCGGCATCCATCCGGGCGATGAATTCGCCTTTCGCCAAGGTCATGCCTTCGTTGAGCGTCGCAATAAGCCCACGGTTTTCGCGCGAGACGATGCGAATGCGGTTGTCGGTCACTTGATATCTTTGCAGGATGTTGAGCGACCGGTCGGTGGAACCATCGTCGATGGCAATCACGTCGAGATGTTTGTGATCCTGTCGCAGGACGCTCTCGATGGCCGAGGCGAGATAATGTTCGCCGTTATAGACAGGCAGCAGGACGGAAACCAGTGGAACGGACATTCTTCAGCTCGCGCAGCTATTGTAGATCGGAGGTTTGGACGACGTCGCCGTCACGGCGAGAGAGCGCCGTTTCATATATTGTCGCATCGGGTCGCCGTTCCCTCAGTTCCCTGATCGCGGCAGCCGGCGGATGGCTACGGTCGACATAGGGGAAATGGCGCTTGAGGCCATTCAACGGTTTCTCGAAAAGATGCCAGGAGATGGAAGCCAGAGCCAAGGTCGCGACACTTCCGACGATCAAGCGCCCGAAGCCCTGTTCCGAGACGTTAACCGGAATCCAGGCTTGAGCCTTGATGGTCAGCGAAAGAATGATCGGATGGAAGAGGTAGATGCCGTAACTGACGCGCCCGGTGGCTGCCATCGGCGAGGATTCGAGCAACCGGCCGAACCCGGATCGAAAACCCAAGGAGGCGCCGCCAACCAGCATGACGAGCGGCACGAGCGGAAAAACCTCCGAGCCGATCCAGATGAACCAGTCGAGAACAGGCGTCATCGGATCGGGTCTCAGCCATAGTGCCACGGTGGCGGCCGCCGCCAACGGCATCCAGCCCAGCTGCATCCATTGCGGCCAGGCCTGTGTTCTCTCGCGATAGGTCGCAAGCAGGGCGCCGCCCGCCAGCGCATCCATGGAGGCCGAGGGCAGCAGGTCGCGCATGAGGGAGGGCGTCCCCGTCAGCGGCCAATAGAGGCGATAGGCGAACGAGCAGGCAATGACGGCAACACAGAGACGCCCGATCATCCGGCGCGGCGCCAGCAGGATTGCCGGCGGCCAGACGATATAGAATTGTTCCTCGATGCTGAGGCTCCAGGTATGGCACAGGACCCACGGCGTCCATTCACCGCGCAGGGCATACCAATAATTTGCCAGATAGAGTACATGCCATTTCAAGCTGCCTGTGCCGCGAACGCCTTCGAGATTGACGAACCACACCAGCGCCAGAACAGCGAAGTAGGGGGGAAATATGCGCAGCGCGCGACGGATATAGAATGCCTTTAGTGCGGTGGCGGACTGATAGCGGGCACTGGTTCGTGCCTCCAACAGCAGCCGCGTGATCAGGAAGCCGCTGAGTACGAAGAACAGACGAACGCCAAGGTGGCCCCAGATCGAACCGTCGGCTGCAAAAAAATGTGCATAGAGTACCATCGCAACGGCGATGGTTCTCAAGCCGTCCAATTGGCGGTCGCGAATATTCGGCATAGACACCCCCGGCTTTCAGCCAATTTCGGACCCCTAATGACGGCGCCAGCTCCCAATGGTCTGCTGCTTGCAGATGTTCTTCTTCTTCGTTGCGCACCGTATGGACCGATGAACTTGCCAGGCGAGGTTCGAGGCTTCCGAATGGAATCCGGCCAAACTTGGGCAGTTCCGGACCGATAAGGCAGCGCGTGATCACGTGTTTGAAACAAACGGCATGTTTCAAAAAAATCGCGGAAGTCTTGCCGCGCACGGCCTTCGTCGTTCACAAGGCAGGATCGTCCGCTTGTGGTAAGCGCGGATCAAGGACCGCCGCAACGTAATGTTGGGCACGCCTCCCATCGGTCAACCCTTGGGGCCACACTATGCAATTATCGAAGGATTTCAGAGATATGAAACATCCCAGGGCTGCGATATCCAGCCTGTTTTTCGTATGATTTCGCCTTGCAGACGCAAGCTGTGACCGACTGCACGGAGTGCTGGCCGACGTTTCCGCTACCGTTCGAACGGTTCGCCGAGTGAGGCGACGCCATTGAGCTTCAGCAAGCGGCGATCTGCCGAGATGATGCCGAGCACGATGATCGTCACGAGATAGGGCAGGCATGCCAGCAGCTGCGAGGAAACGGCAAGCCCGCCTGCCTGGGCGGCAAGCCCCATAAGTGATACTGCGCCAAACAGGCAGGCGCCTAGGAAAATCCTCGAGGTCAGCCAGGTTCCAAAGACGACGAGGGCAATGGCAATCCAGCCGCGGCCGGCAATCATGCCGTCGGCCCAGAGCGGCGTGTAGATCGTCGCGGCATAGGCGCCGGCAAAACCTGCCATCATGCCGCCAAAGGCAACCGCAGCGAAGCGGATCGCGATGATGGGGTAGCCGATGGCATGGGCGGCTTTCGGATTTTCACCGACGGCGCGAAGGACAAGGCCGATCTTGCCATAGGCAAACAGCGCCCAGATGCCCAAGGTCACGGCAAGGGAGATCCAGACGACGATATCCTGATTGAAGAACCCGCCGACGACCGGAATTTGCGAAAGCCCGGGGATCGCGATCTTCGGGAGTGTGGTGACGGTCAGGCTTTCGTAGCTCTTGCCAAACAGCGCCGAGAGGCCTTGGCCGAGAATGCCGAGCGCAAGACCGGCCGCGACCTGGTTTGCGTTGAAGCTGAGGACGATGCCGGCAAAAATCATGGAAAGCAGGGCGCTTCCGAGACCGGCCGCTAGGAAGGCGAGAAAATGGCCGCCGCCATGATAAACGACAATGAAGGCGATGACCGCACCAAGCGCCATCAAGCCTTCGACGCCGAGATTGAGCACGCCGGCGCGCTCAACGACAAGCTCACCTAAGGCTGCTAGCAGAAAGGGCGTTGCGGCTGCTAGCATGCCCGCGAGAATGAACTCGACGGCGTTCATGATGCGCTCCGGGCGGACATGGAACGCCATACGATGCGATAGCGCACGAAAGCCACCGCGATCAGATAGATGAGGAGCAGACTGCCCTGGAATACGCGGACGGCAGCGATGGGCAGATTGGCGGAGACCATGGCATTATCGCCGCCGATATAGAGCGCTGCCATGACGATCGAGGAAACAACGATGCCGATCGGATTGAGGCCGCCAAGGTAGGCAACGATGATTGCCGCGTAGCCATACCCCGTGGAGATGGAGCGTTGCAGCTGGCCAAGCGGACCGGCAACTTCGGCAGCGCCGGCAAGGCCGGCCGCAGCACCGCCGATGATGAGCGAGAGCCAAATCGCCCAGCTCTCCTTGAAACCGGCATAGCTCGCCGCTTTGGGAGCCAGTCCGCCAACCTGCAATTTATACCCGGCGAAGCTTTTCTGCATGAAGATCCATGCCGCGATCGATAGAGCAACGACGAGGATAAGCGAGACATTGACGCGTGTTCCCTCGAACAGGATCGGCACCATGGCGTCGTACTGGAACATCACCGACTGAGGAAAATTGAAGCCGTTCGGATCTTTCCAGGGGCCGAGAAGCAGATAATTGAGCAATTGCGCGGCGACGAAACTCAGCATCAGCGAGACGAGGATTTCGTTGGCGTTGAGTCTGACGCGCCAAAACGCGGTCACGGAGGCCCATAGCGCGCCGCCGATGGTACCGAGCAGTAGCATTGCCGGCCAGATCCATTGGCCCGTCGCCTGCGGCATCCAGATGGGTATGGCGGAGGCGAAGATTGCGCCGATAATGAATTGGCCCTCGGCGCCAATGTTGAAGACTTTGGCGCGAAAGCCGATTGCCAATCCCTGTGCGATCAGAAGCAGCGGGCCGGTTTTCAGCAACACTTCGGAGAACGATGCCCACGAAAAGAACGGTTCGATCAGCATGGCGTAGATCACGGCCGCCGGATCCCGGCCCATGGCGACGTAAAGGCCCAGATTGAGAGCGATGGTGACGACAAGCGCGATCGGCGGCGCGAGCAATTTCGCGGTGAACGAGGCTCGTTCCCGGCGAACCAAGGTGGGCAGAGCGACTAAAAAGGAATTGCTCATGCGGATAGCGTCTCCCGTCGGGGCTGTGCGCCGATCATGTATCGACCGATCTCTTCGGGTTTTGTATCGCGTGTGACGAGCGGCGGGCTCAGCGTGCCGTGATGCAGAACCTGGATAAAGTCGCTGAGCTCGAACAATTCCTCGAGCTCTTCGGATATCACGAGAATTGCCATGCCCTTATTGCGTAGCTCGATCAGCCGCTTACGAATGGCAGACGCGGCGCCGACATCGACGCCCCAGGTCGGTTGGGCGAGAAAGAGCAATTTCGGTGCCAGCATGATTTCGCGTCCGACGATGAACTTCTGCAGGTTTCCTCCTGAAAGCGAGCCTGCTTCCGCCTCCGGGCCGCGCGTGCGCACGTCATAGTCCCGGATGCACGCCGTCGCGAAGGCGGTGGTCTTGGCGCTGTCGAGGAGGCCGTATCTGGCGAGCTTCAAGGGATGAGCCGTCAGCAGGCTATTGAGCGTCAGCGACATTTCGGGGACCGCGCCATGCCCGAGCCGATCTTCCGGGACAAAGGCAAAGCCGAGCTTTCGACGGCTGGCGGCGTCGAGGCTGCCGACATCCCGTCCCATCATGAAGATCAGATCGCGCTTGTGGCGGGGAAGGATGGTCTCCCCCGAAATCAGCGCGGCAAGTTCCTTTTGCCCATTCCCGGAAATACCGGCAATGCCCAGGATCTCGCCGCTGCGCACGCTCAGGCTGATTGTCGAGAGCGGTACCGCGAAAGGATCATCCGGCCGGTAATCTAGGCCAATGATCTCCAGGCGCTTTTCGCCCTCGGCCAACGGCAATGCGGGTATCGGCTCGGGCATGTCGCGGCCGATCATCATGCGGGCAAGATCATGGGCGTCATGCTCGCGCGGATCCACATGTCCGGTCACGCGTCCGCCGCGCAGGATGGTGGCCCGGTCGCACAATGACTGGATCTCTTCCAGCTTGTGCGAGATGAAGAGGATCGACACGCCGCCGTCGCGCAGCCGGCGCAGTGTATCGAACAGCTTCTCGACCGCTTGCGGCGGCAGGACGGATGTCGGCTCGTCGAGGATCAGCAGTTTCGGATCGGTCATCAGGCATCGGATGATCTCCACCCGCTGCCGTTCGCCGACCGACAGTTCGTGCACATGGGCCAGCGGGTCGACCTCAAGTCCGAATTTGTCACCTAACTTGCGGATGCGCTGCGCAAGTTCCGCCCTTCGGCCTGATACGATCAGGCGGATGTTTTCGACCACCGTCAGGTTCTCGAACAGCGAGAAGTGTTGAAAGACCATCCCGATGCCCGCACGCCTCGCCGCCGCGGGGGAGGCAAGGCTGAGGGGCTGTCCATGCCAGGCAACCGTCCCGGCCTCCGGTTGTTCGACGCCGTAGATCAGCTTCATCAGGGTCGATTTGCCGGCGCCGTTTTCCCCGAGGATGGCGTGGATCGACCCGGGGGCTACGTCCAGATCGATATGCTGGTTGGCATGGACCTGGCCGTAGCTTTTGGAGATGCCGCGCAGCGACAGCAGCGGAATGGTCACGACGGACTTACTTCGGCAAAGGCGTCTTCACACCTTTGACATGCCAGTCCATCGCGACGATCTGGGCGTCCGTCAATGTCGCGCCCGAAGCCGCTCCTTCGCTGCCGTCGGCCTTGACGATCGGGCCGGTGAAGGGCGAAAAGCCGCCGCTTCCGATCTTCGCTTCGACTTGCCTGATCTTCGCCATGGTTTCTGCCGGGATCGCCGGGCTCCAGTCGACGACCTCGACGACCTTGTCCGCGACGCCGAGGAACGCGTTGGTGCCCTTGAAAGTGCCGGTAAGATGCGCGTCGACCGATGCCTTGAAGAAGGGCGACCAGTCCGTGGAAATGCAGCCGAGATAGGTCTTCGGCGCATATTTCTTCATCGAGGAATTCAGGTTGAAGGCGTAAACGCCGGCTGCCTCGCAGGCGGAGATGACCGAGGGCGTGTCCTGTGCATTCGAGAAGATCACGTCGCAGCCCTGCGAGATCAAAGCCTTGGCTGCCTCCTGCTCCTTGGCCGGATCGAACCAGGAATTGACCCAAACAACCGATACCTCGATGTCGGGTTTGACGGCCTGGGCTCCGAGCGTGAAGGCATTGATGGACGTGATCAATTCAGGAATGGCGAAGGCAGAGACCGAACCGAGCTTGCCCGTCTTGGAGACCGAGGCCGCCGCCATACCCAGCAGGTATGTCCCTTGAAAATACTTGGCGGCAAAGGGCGAGAAATTCGGCGCGACCTGGAAGCCGGAGGCATGCAGGACGGTTACCTTGGGGTTGCGGCGGGCGATCTGAAGCGCCCCGTTCTGATATCCGAACGAGCCGGCGATCAGGAAGTGGTTTCCGTCGGCGACCGTCTTGTTCATGATACGGTCGGCATCCGGGCCTTCGGCAATGTTTTCGATCACGGTCACCTTGACCTTGTCGCCATAGGCGGCCTTGATCGGATCAAGACCGGCGGCCAGAGCATGCCCCCAGCCGACATCGCCAATCGGCGAGGGTACGACGAGCGTGATGCCGAGCGGTTCGTCGGCGGCAAAGGCAGAGCGGCCGGTAAAGGCCGTTGCGAGGCCTGCGACAGCCGCGCTCTTCATCAATGTTCTGCGGGTCAGATTGTTCTGCATCCCAGTTCCCCTTTGTGGTTTTTCAGAATTCTACTGTTGCAAGTGTCGCCTCGGCCGCGGCAAACAGCGCGGCCTCATCCAGTCCGGTGAATTCGCCGCCTTGCCAGACGATACGTCCGTTGATCATGGTCAGATCGGTCGGCATGCCGATCCCGACCTTGGCAATCAGGCTCAGCGGGTCATGCCGTGTCCCGACATAGTCCATTCGTCGCGTATCGATTGCGAAAAGGTCGGCCGCCATGCCCGGCGCGAGACGGCCGATATCCGTGCGTCCCAGCAGGCTCGCGCCGCCGCTTGTCGCGTATTGCAGAAAGTCGAGAGGGGTAGGGACGGCATGCGCACGCGTGGAGGCCCTCAGGCACTGCAGCATGTAGGCCGAATGGATGCAATGCATGAGGTTCGAGTTGTCGTTCGATGCGGCTCCGTCGCAACCAAGGCCGATACGCAAGCCGAAGGCCTGCATCGCCGGAATGTCGGTCACTTCGGCGCCGACCAGGTAGACCGGCTCGGGGCAATGGGAGACGCCCGTGCCGCTCGCGGCCATTTTGCGCAACTCGTCGTGCGTCAGTTCCCAGCAATGGGCATAGAAGGTGTCGGGGCCCGCAAAACCCAATTCGGCGCAATAGTCGACCGTGCGCATGCCATGCCGTGCGTCGATGACGGGGCTTTCACCTTCGCCGACATGTGTGTGCAGCTGCACGCCACGATCGCGCGCCAGCGCGACGGACTCGACGAAGGTTTCGCGATAGCAATTGACCGGCTGACAGGGTGCGACCACCACCTGGCGCATGCTGAAGGGGCCGGCATCGTGATAGTTGTCGATCAGCCGCGCGCAATCGGCGATGAATTCATCCGTGGTTTCGAGCATGGCATCCGGGATTGTCGATCCTTCGGATTTCGGCAGGGTATTGCCGCCGCGCCCCGCGTGAAAGCGCATGCCGAGAAGGTCGGCCGCCTCGAACTGACGGTCGATCAGGCGCTTTCCCGCATGACGGGGAAAGCAATATTGATGGTCGAATGCGGTCGTGCAGCCATGCTTGATCATCTCGGCCATGGCAGTGACCGAAGAATGATAGAAGCAGTCTTCCGTCAGTCGCGAGAAGATCGGATAGATCCGATCGAGCCATTCGATGACGGAGAGCTTCGTCCAGTCGAGGTCGGCGCGATTGCGCACGAAGCACTGAAAGAAGTGGTGATGGGTGTTGACGAGCCCCGGATAGACGAACCAGCCCGAAGCGTCCTGGACAACGGTACCTTCGGGCAACGCGTTCAGCCACAGGTTCTCCCCGATCGCCTGGATCGCCGGGCCTTTGGTGAGCAGGTCGACGTTCCGACGCACGCTCGGTCCTTTGCCCTCATCGACGATAACAACAGCACAATTCTTCAGGAGATAGCCGGTCATTCCATCATTTCTCCCCTACCGGATGCGGATCGGGTTTTAGCTCGTGCAGGCGGTGAACGCCGGGCATTTCGATGAAACCGGGCAGGCTGCGCACGGCGCGTATCCAAAGCCGGATCAACGGATAGGGATCGAGCGAGATGCCGCCATCGGGCGCAAGCGCCACATACGGAAAGCAGGCGATATCCGCGATCGTCGGCCGGCTTGCCGCAAGGAACCGCATGTCGCGTTCGCCCTGTTCGAAGAGACCTGCTTCGAGCTCGCGCAGTGCCGCAATCCCCTGAGCCTGCAATGCCTTGATATCTCCCGGCCGCAGCAACATTTCGTGGAGCCGCGCGCCGCCAAGGCTGGCCGTCAGGCGATGCGAGAAGGACAGCCATTGCTGCACGCGCGCCGTCTCCTGCGGCGAACCCTGTCCCAGCCATTCCGGCGCGCCATTGCCAGCGAGATAAGCAAGCATTGCCGAGGACTCGGTGAGCACAAGATCGCCATCCTCGAGGATCGGGATGGACCCTGCCGGATTGAGCGCCAGAAGCTCAGGCCCGCGATGCTCCCCGCCAGGATGGAAGTCGACCGGCCGGATTTCGAGCTTGATGCCCTGGATGGCGGCCATCAGCCGTACCTTGTAGCAGCTCGGCGATAGAACATAATCGTAGAGTTTCATTGTGCGACCAACTGTGCACCATAGGTATAGTTATGGCGCTTGAGCCATCGCCGGTAGGCGACCGAGGTGAGGTCGGCCCTTGTCGGAATTTCCATGCCCGGATCAAGCGGAAGAAGCGTGGGTATTTGGTTTTCGAGGATCGAGCGATCCTGCAGAAAGATCATCTGTTGAAAGTGGATGAGATCGGTCATTGGCGTATCATCGTCGAAGAGCGCCATCCACGGCCATACATCGCACACGTCCTCGGCAAGAGGCTGCACGAATAGGGTAATGACGTCCCATTCGCCTGGTCGCGGAGGGCACGTCTTGTAGAGCACCGAACAGGTCGGCGCCGGCACGCGGTACATATATTCGGTCGTAATGCCGCCGGATGCCGATTTTGCAGCCTGCGGCTGGTAGAACTTCACCTGTGTCGCCCAGACTTCATCCACACCCTCGCGGATTTCGACCTTGTAGTTTTCGACCTCCGTATGCGGCTCCGCACCGAGGATGTCGGTGTGAACGAAGGGAAAATGCGCGATGTCGAGAAAGTTCTCGACGGCACGAAGCGGCGAGCAGCGCACGCGCACCACGCCGACATCGACGAAGCGGCGGCCTGGCTGATCAGCTTCGGGAATGGCAAAAAGCTCCTTGTTCGGCTTTCCGAGGGAAGACCAGACATGGCCATATCGGACGCGGACCGGAAGGCTCCGTCCATTGTCTGTCACCACCCACGCATTCCCGTCGTGATCGCGGGCAACCGCGATCGCCTCGCCCATCAGATAGGTCTTGCTCGCTTTTTCGCTGAGCTGGCTGAAGAGGCCGACCGGATACCATTCGTCGATCATCGCGCCGTCTTTCATTCCGCACTCTCCCTTTGGCGCTCTTCCGCCCGGCGGCGAAGGGATTCGGCGAAGCGCGAAGCCGTCAGGCGCTCTGCCGGGCTGCGGTCCGGTTCGATCAGGAGATGAACGAGCGTATGCCTTTCCTGGGGCGCCAGCAGCAGCCCGATCCACGGGAATTCAGGCGGGCGTATCAGCCCGTTCGCATCGACCTCTGCTCCTGCCGCGTCCTCGATCGCCGTAACGTCCGCTTCCACGGTTAACGAGCGTAACGGTACAAGCGCGTCGAGTTGCGGAGGCTGCTTCGCCGGTTGTTCGACGGCGACCCATAAAATGCCGCCCGATTCTTCGACCTGCTGGACAGCGACACGGATGGTTTCCGGAGGGACGAGATCGGGATGGGCCGGAATACGGATACATCCGCCCGATGGGGAATAGCTCCATCCATGATAGATGCACGACAGTGCCTCGCCGCGGACGAAACCATGCGACAATCGCATGCCGCGATGCGGACAGCGGTCTGAGGATGCCGTTGCGCGGCCCGACTGGCTGCGCCACAGGGCAATTGAGCCGGCCGACGTCCAGGCCGGTATGACGGTTCCTGGTGGTAGATCGGAGGAAAGGGCGACTGGCGCCCAAGACCCGGCCCCATCAAATGGCATAGGCTTAACTCTCTCAATTTCACCAATGGCTTAACACCACTGGCCATAGGCGGGCGCCGATCCCTGCATCCCCTCAGCCGTTAAAGGTTTGCATAAACAATTCGCATTGGCAACATTGATTAAATAAAAGGCAGTAGATCAGGAATTCCTAAGATTCGGTCTTTGTTGACCATCCAATGACCCTGCGCTGGATCTCCTCCACCCAGACATCGATCGGACCGAGCGAGCAGCCCATTTCCAGCATGTCGATCAATTCCACGGGGCCGGCGACCTCGAGCTCGATCCTGTCAGCGCCTGAATGGAAGATTGTTTGGGAAAGTCCGAGCTTATTGGCGTGGCGCTGAATCCATGGGACGAATGAAGTCGAGTTGACGTCGCCCAGGATCGTCATGCGTTCTCGAACAACATCCTGCCGTGGCTGCATTCGTTAATGCCCCTTGTTTCGAAGCGGTCTGACTTGACAGCCGTCTGATGAATTTAAAATAAATCGGCAAGATCTATTCTTCGACGTTGCCAGCATTCAAGTCAAATCTCTGGCTCGGTGTTCAGCGGGCGCACCTTGCCCAACTCTTTGTAATTGGACAATTGCGCGATGACGCGGTCGGCCATCGCGGCGCATCGCGCGCCATCGAACGGAAACAGCAAAGAAAATGTTCCCGCCAACTGTTTTTCGATCGTAACCCGCATCATTTTGCGGGCGCGATGCAACCGTGTCTTGGCGGTTGCCGATTTGATGCCGAGATGCGACGCGGCCTCCTCGGTGCTCATCCCCTCCACGTCCCGCAGCACGAAGATCGCGCGGAATTCATCGGGTAGCCCATCGATCGCGCGTTCGAGCAGACGGCGGGTCTCACTGCGGGAAAACTCGGTTTCGGGGTCGGCGCCCGAGAGCGAGGTGGGAAATTGCAAAACTTCGCCGCGTCCTGATCCTGCCGTCATGTCGACTTCCTCCAGTCCGACGCTTGGCTGGCGGCGTCGAACGCGTCCGAGCGCCTCGTTGAGCGCTATCCGGGTGAGCCAGGTTGAAAGCTGTGCCTCGCCGCGGAACGAGGCGAGATGGATGAAGGCATGCACATAAGTCGCCTGCACAACGTCCTCGGCCTCCGCATCGTTGCGGACGATGGCGCGGGCCGAGCGAAACAGGCGGCGATTATGCCGCTGCACCAGAGTGCGTATGGCCATCTCATTGCCCCTCCTGGCGTGAACGACCAGGTCGGCGTCGGACAGCGACGTCAGGTCCGCGGTACGCGGCGACGCAGTGATGGGAATGCCAACCATGATCGCTCCAACTTGCGTAAGCAACCGTTGCTCAGCCTATGGCTTGATATCAAGCGTGCCCGTCATCATCGGGTGAAAGCGGCAGTAGAAATCCACCTTTCCCGCCTGTTTGACCGTGATGCGCCGTTCCGATTTCGGCGGAAGATCGATATCGAAGCTCTTGTCGCGTGCGGTTGCGGTATGGTGGAATATATCATCATTGCGCCAAGTGATCACGTCGCCGGCATGCAATGTCGGCACTGCGCCGAATTGCATCTTGGCGATGATGATTTCGCGGTTGGCCGCCGCCGCGCTCGCGGGACTTCCAACCGCGAACCCGACGAACGCTAACGCCGCAAGAATGCGAAGGAGGGGACGCATGGCGAACCTACTTGACCGTCGATGCAAGGTGCTCGGCGTGCATCTGGTGCTCTTTGAAGAGCGTCAGGCCCGTCTGCAGCAGTGATTTCAGTTCGGCGTTCTGAGCCGAGGGAATCAGCAGCGTCTCAAGCGCACCGTTGACCTGCTTGTGATACGCGACTTCGTTGTCGACATAGGCCTTGTCGAAGGCGGCGCCGTGAAGCTTGGAAAGCTTCGCCAATTCCGCCTTGGCGGCAGATGACAGCGATTTGCTGGTGTCGTTGTCTTCCGGCTTGACCTTCAGCTTCTTGAGCAGGGCGAGCGCCTGTTGGTTCACAGATGCGTGGTCGCGCTCCATGGTCTTGGCGAAGTCCCGAACCTCTGCGTTCTTGCTCATCTTCAGAGCCTGCTTGGCCGCGGCGATGTCGATCTCGCCGGCTGTATAGGCGATATGGGCGATTTGCGGATCGGTCGGCTTGTCGGCGGCGTATGACGCAGTCGCAAGTGACACCGCAATCGCCGTTGCCGTGAGAAGGCCCTTGAACATGTTGCTCTCCTATCCTTTAGAGAAAAATTCCTGACGCCTCTGGCATCCGAAACAGCCATTGGATGCGGTTTGCGTCAAAAGGTTCCCGAAAATCTTTTTTGATCGCCCGACGCGGGCCGTTGGCAGTTTTGGCCGGTGACCGGGCCATCTGCGAACCCTTGCGCCGACTGTGGAAGGCGAGGTTTTCAGCTTTACGTCAGTTCATAGGGCTATTTGCTAAAAACTGACACGTTGCGGCTCTATGCGGATATTGTCAGACTTGGAGAGTTGATTTTGAATCTTGTTCTTAGGCGCTCATCTTCTCTAGCGCCTGTCCATGGATATGGACCCAGCAGCCTCACTTATCGTCGCGATATTGATGGCCTTCGAGCTCTAGCGATCATTCCGGTCGTTCTCTATCATGCCGGCATTCCCGGTTTCAGGGGCGGTTTCGTCGGCGTCGACGTATTCTTCGTCATCTCGGGCTTCCTGATGGCGTCGCTGATTTCGAACGAGATCGCTCGAGGCGAATTCAGTCTGGTGCGGTTTTATGAGCGCCGCATCCGCCGAATTTTCCCGGCGCTGTTTGCGGTCCTGGTGGCCTCTTTCATAGCGGCGTGGTTTTTGCTCATGCCGGCCGAGTTTGCCTATTTCGCGCGCAGCCTGAAGGCGGCCGCCCTGTTTACGTCGAATATCCAGTTCGAGAAGGAAAGTGGTTACTTCGACATCGGCGCGCAGATGAAGCCGCTGCTGCACACCTGGTCGCTTGCTGTCGAAGAGCAGTTTTATATCCTGTTCCCGCTGCTACTGATGGTCGTCAGCCGGTTTGCCCGGCGGCACGCCGCGCTAATTTTGGCGGGATTGCTGCTTATTTCATTTGGGGCAAGCACATGGACGTTGTTCCAGTCTCAAGCCGAGGCATTCTATCTGCTTCAATTCCGCGCCTGGGAGCTCCTTCTTGGAGCGCTGTTAGCCTTCGGTGTCATTCCGATGCCGAAACGGCCTGAAATGCGGGCGGGATTGGCCGCTGCGGGCGTCCTTCTTATCGCCGTTGCCATATTCGGGTTCAGCGACAAGACTCTGTTTCCCGGCCCGGCGGCACTGCTACCCTGCCTTGGCGCAGCACTGATTATCCATGCGCGCGATGAGTGGGGACCGGCGAGCCGCCTTTTGCGATCCAGACCGATGACCTTCATAGGGCTGATTTCCTATTCCCTTTATCTGTGGCATTGGCCGATTATTGTCTTCAGCCGCGAGATGACCGGACGGGAGCTTTCTCTGCCGCAAGGTGGTGTGATCGTTGCAGCGTCGCTTGCCGCCGCCGTCCTCTCATGGCGCTTCATCGAACAGCCGTTTCGTGGGCGCGTCAGCCTCGTGAAGCGCATGCCGCTCTTTGCCGGGGCGGTGACGGTCGTGATTGTCGCTATCGGGCTTGGAGACTATGTCGCTCACCAC
The DNA here is from genome assembly GCF_012641405.1 of Rhizobium sp. P40RR-XXII. Lineage (GTDB taxonomy): Bacteria > Pseudomonadota > Alphaproteobacteria > Rhizobiales > Rhizobiaceae > Rhizobium. The sequence goes on along the minus strand of NZ_JABAII010000006.1, from coordinate 324,408 downwards.
GGCGGCGTGCCGGATCGGCTGTCGTCGAATGTGCGGAAGGTCTATGCTTCCACCTACGATCAGAGCCGTTTCAGCCTGCCGCCATGCTTCGCCGATTCGGATACGACGGGCCCCACCGTGGCAGATATTCGCGCTGGCAAGCTTTGTCTGATTGGCCCGGATGGCTCGAGCAAGCCATCCTTCGTCGTATGGGGAGATTCCCATTCCGGGGCCATGGCTCCGGCCATTGATGCCGCCGCGACCCAGGTCGGCATCACCGGTCTGTTCGCGGGACATGCTTCGTGTCCGCCGTTGCCCGGAGTTCAGCTCACGGCGCGCGGCGATAGCGAGCGCTGCGGCAAGTTCAATGGAGCCGTGCGCGACCTGATCGTGTCACGGCACGTTCCCCTGGTCTTCCTGGTCGGCTATTGGCCCAAATATGTTCATGACACCGAAATGCCGAACGAGGGGCCGTATTTCGATCCATCGGTGCCGCCGCCGCTGGAGGATCGATCCGCTTCGATCGTCCAAACGCTAGATAGTCTACTGGCTGATTTGACCAGGCAGGGAACCAGGGTCGTTTTGGTTTCGGATGTTCCCGAGATGGGGCGCTATATGCCGGAGGCCGTCGCCAAGGCGATGATACAGGGTACGTCGACGGATGTGGCGCCGCCATTGGACTATGTCGAGAAGCGGCAAGCGCTCTCGCATGCAATCCTGAGCCGTCTTGCCGCAAAATACGGCGCGACGATCATCGATCCGCTGCCTTCCATCTGCGGCAACGGCCGTTGCGATGCAGTGCGAAACGGCCTGCCGCTCTACAAAGACGCCGATCATCTCGCGGCGACTTTCGCGACGACCCTGAGTCCGCTCTATGTTCCGGCTCTGTCGGAACTTCGTGGAGCATTGACAACGACCAGCCCCGGGATCGACGCCCGTTATTGATCGTCCTTATCGTGTGCCATCGTCCAGATCGTCCGCACAAGTAATGCGATGAAATAGACCGAAACGAAGAGTAAGAAGGCGGCGATCGCATAGCGGACGTTGTCCATCAGCGCGCGATGGTTCTTTTCCAGCATCTCGCCCATCTCGTAAGCGACGATCACGAGAATGATAAGCATTGCTGGCACTAGAAACGGCCAGCTCTTCTTGAGGTACGTTGCAATGGATCGCAGCATCTGATCATTCTTGGAAGAGAGGCGACCGGTTTTTTTGGCTTCTGACTTCATCGATTGACGTGGCTGAGGTGTGGGCGAATGTCTACGGCTGGGCGGTTTGGTGCTCGTTGCGTGCAGCACTCCACACCTCGCGGGCGGCGTCGGCGTTCATCGCGGCGATCGCCAGCCCGACGATGAGGTCAGGCCAGGCGGAGTGCCAGAGAATGGCGGTCACAAGACCTGCGGCAATGATGGCGATGTTCGCAAAAGCATCGTTACGGGCGGACAGAAACGCCGCGCGCGTAAGGCTGCCGCCATGGTGACGGTAGCGGGTAAGCATCACCGCGCAGGAAAGATTGACGACAAGCGCGCCCAAGCCCGTCAATGTCAGCGACACCGGATCGGGTGCGACGGGCGTCATGAACTTCTGCCAGGCAGTCCACACTGTGGCGAGCCCCGGAACCAGCAATATGCCGGCGAGCGCCATGCCGAGGCGGGCACGATTGCGGGCGCTCCAGCCGAGCGCGATGGCGATCAGCAGATTGACGGAGGCGTCTTCAAGAAAGTCGACACTGTCGGCCAATAGAGAGACCGAGCCGATCGACAGCGCCACGAGGAATTCAACGCCGAAATAGCCGAGATTGAGAAGTGCCACATAGATGACGGTGCGTTTCAGGCCTTCTCCCGTGCGCGAGATCATCATCAGTCCTTCGTCTCCGTGGGCTCGGCGGTGCTGTTTCGTGTCTCCTCATGCGTCTCGAAGACCCGCTTGACGAAGATGTCAAGTAACGTCTCGCAAGTTCTTCGTCCGCTATTGCGTTTCGGCTGCGAGAGGAGCGCCATAGAAGTCGAATTTGGCGATCTTTTCAAGCCAATCCTGCAGCTTCAGAGCGGCGTCGTTTTCTTCAAGCTCCGCATAGGAAAATTTCCAATCTGCCGTTTCCTTGACGATCTCCTTTTCTCTTCACGCCGATATCGGCGGCGCCCCCTGACATCGAAGGACGGCGCTTTCCTATGCGCGTCGGTGGTCGAGATCACCGACGCGCAAGCATCTGTCCAGAATGCTGGAAACCCATATCTGCGTCCGCGGCCTCTTTGAGGTGAAGCGCAAAACCTGATGTTCCTGGATCGCCCAACGCCGCGCGGAGTTGCATGGTTGGGATATGATAATCGCCGCCATTCTGGCGCCGGTAAGGAATAGGACGCGTTGTTTCAAGGGTTCGCATCCGGTTGCGCAGGATTTCGGCGGCGGCTTCAAAGCGTTGCTCATCGAAGCGATCGGTGCTGTAGGTCACGAAGGGCGGCAGCACGTCGTAGCCCGGATAGTAAAGGATGCCGTGGTTGATCGGGAACAGCAGGTCATCGATGGGATCGTTAATGCCGCGGGGCGAATAATGTTCCTCCCAGCCGCCGGCGGTGACGATCAACATGGCACGTTTGCCAACCAGGGTTCCTTCGCCATAGCGATCACCCCAGCGCTTGTCGCTGTGTTCGCCGACGCCATAGGCAAAGCCGTATGCGAACACGCGATCGACCCAGCCCTTCAAGATGGCGGGCATGGTAAACCACCAGAGAGGAAACTGCAGGATCAATGTATCAGCCCAGAGAAGCTTCTCGATCTCTGTTTTGACACCGTCCGTCAGCATGTCGCTGTCGAAAGCATGTTTGGAGGCCGCGACAGGCAGGAGTCGTTCGTCGGGGGACAAGGAAGGAAAGTCGGCGCGATCGATCTCGGATTTCCACCGCATGGCATAGAGGTCGGAAACCTGAACCGTATGTCCGGCTGCCTCCAGTTCCTGGACGGCGACATCGCGAAGCGATGCCGAAAGTGATTTCGGTTCGGGGTGGGCGAAGACGATGAGTACATTCATGGCATGCACCTGCTTGTTTGCGATAGTTTCACCCAAGATAGACCACGCCAGACTGATGCGTTATATGGAGGGTATGGATAAGATAATTCCGAATAATGGATAGATCTGATATCACACTCGAGCGGATCCGCACCTTTGTTCGTGTCGCAGAGCGCGGCAATCTCTCGGTCGTGGCACGCGAGCTGAACGTCGGCCAGTCGAGCATCACGAGGCATGTGCGCGAGCTTGAGGAAGCCTTGGGCGTGAACCTGCTGAGCCGCACGACCCGCCGGGTCGCACTGACCGAGGAAGGCAGTCGCTATTATGCCAACGCCCTTCAAATCTTGCGCCTTGTGGAACAGGCGACCGATGAAGTGCGAACAGCGCAGGGCGCCTATGCCGGCACGGTTCGCATTTCCTGTACGGCGGCGCTCGGGGTCAGGCATGTCAGCCGGTTGATCTTCGCCTTTCAGGACCGCCACCCTGAGATCGTGGTCGATCTCAGCCTGACCGACGAGCGCGTTGATCTCGTTCGCGAGGGGGTGGATATTGCGCTGCGCCTCGGCCCGCTCGCCGACAGTTCAATGAAGCTGCGAGCGATCGGCCAAAGCCAGCGTGTTCTCGTCGCTTCTCCCGCCTATCTGGAAAGACATGGTCGGCCGACGACCCCCGAGGAACTCAGGAATCTTGAGGGCGTGCGTATGTCGAACGTCGCCGGAAGTGAAGATCTCGTGCTCGAAGGGGCGGGGGATAAACGGTACGTCGTGCCGTTCGGCGGCCGGCTGGAGGTTGATCACGGACTCGCGGCGCGCGAAGCCTTTGCGGCAGCTCGCGGCCTTGGGCCGGCCCATATCTGGCTGGTTGACGACCTTCTCGCGGACGGTCGCCTCGAAACGGTCCTGCCCGACTTCTCGCCACCAGCCGTGCCGTTGAACATGCTTATTGCGCCTGAGCGGACCGATATTGCACGTGTGAGATTGCTGGTTGAATTTTTGGCCGAGCAGCTGCCGCGCATCCCCGGCATAAAGCGCTCGCAATCGGGGAGTTAGCTCGCTCATTGTGACAACGAATCAGATGCGATTTGCCGATGTTTCGGCCGGCGACTGTGTCGAAATTCACGCGTGAAAATTTTTGCTTTCCGATCGGCTTCGGTAATTCACCAATCAGGTACATGCTGCTGCGTCTTGTGCCACGATGCTATCCCAATAATAGAATAGTTCCAACTTTTCTGGTAAATATTGCAGGACAACCGCTGAGTTACCTGGTGATATGATACCGGTTGTCGTGATCAAGGCTGGATTGATCGCAGCAGAGCGGTAATGTGATTGGGGACTAGCCTGCGAACACTTTATACGTTCTTCCGGATTTATTTTACATTAGGAATGTGCTAGCTGACATATAGTAGTCCCGTGAGAATGGTAATGGTCGAATTCAATTTCAGCGAGCCACCTCAAGGGAACGGCTCTGAGGACATTTCAAACGAGTGCCAACGCCAATTGCAGCCCATCGTCCGCGATATCGTCCGAGCCGCAGTTGCAGCTGGATGGAACGAGAAAGATGTCCTTCTGGCGATGGCGGATGTTGCATGGGATCTATATGAAAAGCGCCGAGGCGATCGTCAGCCGCCGCAATAGTTCGATGATCGGTTTCCACCCCGGCGCGAAAAAGATATAGCCCAAAAACAGCCAGCTGTTGAATTGTGGTGGATCCATTCGATCTGACTAATAAGTGATGCGCCATAGCGGCTTATTCTTTCTTTACTATGTGAATATTTCCCCTTCAAAACTCAGTGATTTATACTATTTAATCCCGCGCTATAGACTGACTTGGGATAGCTTGAGCAGACGGTGTTGGGAAATAGAGATTTCAATCAGGGATTGTCATCTCGGCCGTTTGCTCATGCTTACGTGATTTCGTCGCGGCGGGGCGATGCTGAATGAAGCTTGCAGATGAGGTCCGGGAGCGGGCCGATCGATACGTATTCGATATAATTCCTGAGAGTGCGGGGCCGAGAAAGGCCTCCATGCGGGGGAGCGTCATAAACTCCGTTCGCAATCCCGGATCGCAGACCTGGATTGCAAAGGAGCATGCGGTGGGAATCGTATTGGCTCCCTCGCGTGGCTTGCGAGCCTCTCTCGGCAGCGACCGGATCACGCAATACGATGCACCGGTCGGCTGTCTCGTGGTCAATCCCGCCGGTGTGGATAGTACTCTTGCCTGGCCGGAAACCAGGACAAATCTTGTCGTCGCCATTCCTCCTGACGTTCTGTCCGAATTAGCGCTCCAGGAGTTCGATCTTGGAAATGTAGAACTCCAGTCGCCTGATTTCGGCACCGTCGATCCAGTGGCCCTCGGCATAGCGCAGAGAATCTCTGTCGAGTTAACCGGGAAAGCAATTTCAAATGAACTCTATCTGGATTCATTGGTTACGCTATTCAGCACCCATCTGCTTCGCACCTATACAAGCCGCATGAAACAGCTTCCTTCGCCAAAAGGCGGGCTTTCCGCCAAAAGCGCTCGACGCGTGCAGGAATATCTTCGCGAGCATTTTACCGAAAAGGTACACGTCGCGGAGCTTGCTGCGGTCGCCGGCATTTCTCCCAATCATTTCATCGTGAGGTTTGCCAAGACGTTCGGCATGCCGCCGCATCGCTATCTCGTCAATCTACGCCTCGACATGGCGGAAGAGCTGCTCGCGGCAGGAGAAGTCTCCATTGCGGAAATCGCCTACATGGCCGGGTTTTCGGATCAGAGCCATTTGGCGACCACCATGAAGAGATATCGTGGAAAGACGCCGACGGAGCTTCGGTTCTCGCAGTAAGTGTGGCCGACCACAGGCGGTCGAAGTCTCGCTCGTTTCAGCCCGAAGCCGATTTTCCATTTCAGCCAGTGCTTTATCGCTTGGGCATGCCGAGGGATAGGAGGCTGCTTGGAGCTGAAAATTCTCGCTGGGCATGCATGCGCAGCGCTCATGCGCGACAGCCTGCGGTACGTGTGGCAAAGCGGCTACACCTATAGCCGCCCAAGTGAAAAACCGTAATTTTCTAAAAAAAATCCGGAATTTTCTAAAATACGCTTCTGCGAAAATAAGGGCATGTTCACGAACGGTAACCATCCGGTGCGCTATGGACATTCAATTCCCCGAGTTTGAAATCTTTGCTCCGAAAGTCGAGGTAGCCTGGTCTGCCTTGCAACAGCGATACTCCAACCGCCTAACCGAGGCGGAAGTCGACTACCTATTTGCGTGCCTCATCTTCGGTTTGACCTCCCCGGCCTACGGGGAAGGGGAGCCTTCGTTCCATTTCGATGTCTGCCGCGCTTTGGTGGCGATGAAGCTTCCTCCCGATCGCGCGGACGCCGCATTGCATACGGTCCCGGCACCGACAGAGCCATGGGTCGAAAGCCTGCGCGAGCAGCTCGAAAGTCAAAGCGCCAGGATGGGGCAAACACTTCAGGAAATGCGGAATTTCAATGACGACGCGGCCGCAGATGCGGGTCCAAGCGTGCTTGGTCGTCCGGTCAACAACGAGGAGAAGGCAGCATGAAGGAATGCATTGGGGAACATCTGCAGACTAAATCTCGTACCGGACTTGCTGGAACCTTCGTTTCAGCCGATCGCACGGATCGTTCGCTCCGGCGCCGCCTGATGGCTGTACTGCGGATGGCCTCTCGCGTGCTCAGCATGCGCCGCAAAGATCTGAGAATTGGCGCACTCGGAGCGGGTAACGTTTCCTGCATCGAAAGCTCCCCGAGCGCTTTCGCCGCACAGGGCAAGCGAGCCCTCTTGGCGGGCGTTGCGGCGCTAGTGGTGACGGCGCTTCAGGTTGCTCCGGCACAGGCGCAATTTGTTGGCGGCGGCGGCACCGCGTCGGGCGGCCGCGCCATTTCGATCGGCACCGGCTCGGTGGCCTCCGGATTGGATTCTATCGCCGAAGGCACAAACACCGCCGCAGGCGGCCAGAACGCCGTCGCTATCGGCTTCCAGGGGCTCGCAACCCAGATAAACAGCATGTATCTCGGCTCGCGCACCGCCGCGGGAACAGGTGCCCTCGCGCAAGGCGCCATCGCCATCGGCACGGATGTCACGGCATCCCAGGTCAACGCCGTTGCGATCGGCCTCCAATCCGTTTCGTCAGCGCAATATGGCGTGGCTCTCGGTCTGAACGCGAAGGCCACGGGTACTGGCGGTGCAGTGGCGATCGGCGGCGCCGCTATCTCAAACAATGTCAACTCGGTAGCGCTTGGCGTTCAATCCAGCGCCACCAACGCAGGCGCCAGCGCTTTGGGCACCTTTGCCTCGGCTTCGGGCGGAAATTCGACGGCGGTTGGCGTCAGCTCTTCGGCGAGCAACAGTTATGCTTTTGCCGGTGGCTGGGCCTCCGTCGCCAGTGGGGACAGCTCTCTTGCCCTCGGCAAGCAAGCCGTTGCATCGAGCAATCTGACCGTCGCGGTAGGCAATGGGGCGACCGCCTCGGCGACGGGTGGCGTATCGATGGGTTCCCTCGCACAAACCAGCGCCATCAATGCAGTCGCCGTGGGCGCGGGCGCGGTCGCGAATCAGGCAAACACCCTAGCTTTGGGCGAGTCCTCCACTGCTAGTGGCGTGAACAGCACATCGATCGGCGGCGGGTCGATCGCAAGCGGGCTTCAGGCGATCTCTCTGGGCATCAACGCGAACGGAGCAGGCGCCAACGCAACCGCGATCGGAACGGCGGCCCAGGCCACCGGCAACCAATCGCTTGCCTCAGGTTATCAGGCTACGGCATCCCAGGGTAACACGGTTGCAATAGGTGCCCTAACCAAAGCAACCGGAACTGGCGCAACGGCGATGGGCAATACAGCCAGCGCCTGGGGCAACCAGTCCATCGCATTTGGTGCGGGGGCGCAGGCGGGCGTTCAGGCCAACACGGCCGTGCCCAACAGCATCGCGATTGGCACCAATTCGCTCTCTTCTGGTGGTTTCGCCATCGCAATGGGCACTTCTTCAACTGCCAGCGGCATCGCCAGCACCGCAGTTGGCAATTCAACCGTTGCCAGCGGCGCAAACTCCTCTTCGTTCGGATCTGGAGCGAATGCGGCGGGCGACAATTCACTCGCCGCTGGCGTCAGCGCCAGCTCCAGTGGGGCCGGCGCTACGGCCATTGGCACGAACGCTGCCGCTTCCGCCGCATCGGCGATCGCCGTGGGCAACACCGCCAAGGCTGACGCCGCCGATGCCGTCGCCATGGGCACTAACGCAACCGCAACCGGCGGCAAGGCGGTCGCAATCGGCGCGGGCAACACCGCTTACGGCGACGGCGCGGTCGCCATCGGCGATCCGAGTTATGCGAGCGGCACGGGCGCCTTTACCGGCGGGGCCAATAACATTGCCAACAGCGATGGCACGGCGAGCGCTACTGCCGCCAACCAGGCGGCCGGTGCGGTCGCGATCGGTAACAACAACAAGGCGATCGGCCAGGGTTCGGTCGCGCTTGGCAACGGTTCCACTGCAGGTGCATCCGGTTTCGTTGGCAATGTTGCACTGGGCAATGGCGCGACGGCGGCGGCAAGCTCCGGCGACGTAGCGCTCGGCTCGGGCTCGGTGACCGACGTTGCCGTCGGTACCGCCAGCGGGGTGGTCAACGGCACGACTTATGCCTACCAGGGCACCAACCCGGCTTCGACGGTTAGCGTCGGCGCGGTCGGTGCCGAGCGCACCATCACCAACGTCGCCGCGGGCCGGATCAGCGGGTCGTCCACCGACGCCGTCAACGGTTCGCAGCTCTTTGCCACCAACCAGGCGGTCGACGCCATCGGCACGACGGTCAACAACATCAACACCGGCGGCATCAAATATTTCCATGCCAACTCGACGGCAGCGGACTCGTCGGCGACAGGTGGGAACTCGGTCGCGATCGGACCTCTCTCGATTGCGGCGGGGGCGAATGCCATCGCGGCCGGCACCAATGCGACCGCCTCCGGCCTCGACTCAGCGGCGTTGGGATTCATATCCCAGGCCACGGGTGACTACAGCACCGCCATTGGCCCCAATGCCAATGCGACAGCCACGTCCAGTACAGCGATCGGCCAGAACGCGCTTGCAAACAGCTTTCAGTCCACCGCTCTCGGTCTAGGAGCGAAAGCCGGCGCTCAGAACGCGCTGGCGATGGGCGCTCTTTCCGTCGCCAACAACGCAGGCGACGTGGCGCTCGGCTCGGGCTCGGTGACCGACGTCGCCGTCGGCACGGCCAGCACGGTGATCGGCACCACCACTTACAACTTCGCCGGCACGACACCCGCTTCGACGGTCAGCGTCGGCGCTGTTGGTGACGAGCGCACCATCACCAATGTCGCGGCGGGCCGCCTCAACAACGGTTCGACGGACGCCATCAACGGTTCGCAGCTCTTTGCCACCAACCAACAGGTGACGCAGAACACGACCGACATTACCACCATCAACGGCAACCTGACCAATCTCGGCAATACGATCAACAACATCGCCGGTGACACGTCCACGGCCTATACCGATGCAAATGGCGATGGTATCCGCTACGTGCGCACCAACGACCGGACGCTTGCGGTCAGCGACTCCTCCGCCCAAGGGATCGGTTCCACCGCGGTCGGCTACAACGCCACCTCCGTCGCCGACAATTCGCTTGCGCTTGGTATGAATAGCCAATCCACCATCGTCGGCGGCGTCGCCCTTGGTTCTGGATCGGTTGCCGATCGCGCCCTGGCTCCGGCCACCGGCCAGATCGCTGCGGGTCCGACGAACTTCATCCAGTACAATACGACGGACAAGACCCTGCTGGGCGCTGTCTCTGTCGGTTCGAGCACTACCTATCGGCAGATCACCAATGTGGCTGACGGTACCAGCGCGCAGGATGCCGTCACGGTTCGCCAGCTCCAGGGTGCCATCGCGTCGGTCGCAGCGACGCCCGGCAAATACTTCCACGCCAACTCGGCCGCCGGCGACTCGCTTGCTGTCGGTGCGGAGTCGGTGGCTGTGGGTCCGACCACCGTCGTCAACGGTGACAATGGCATCGGCATCGGCAATGGCGCGGTGGTCGATCAGGTAGCGCCCGGCGGCACGGCTATCGGTCAGAATGCTCACGTGATGCTGGCCGACGGCGTTGCGCTCGGCACCAACTCGCTGGCCGCCGGCGTGCAGTCGGTCGCATTGGGCGCCGGCGCGCAGGCTAACAACATCAACAGCGTCGCGCTTGGCGCGCAATCCGTCACGACTGTAGGGCCACAGGCAGGCTATACCGGCTTCGCCCTTACAGGCCCGCAAACCTCCGTCGGCGAAGTGTCGATCGGCTCGGCCGGATCGGAGCGCAAGCTGACCAATCTGGCAGCCGGTTCGGCAAACACCGACGCTGTCAATGTCAGCCAGCTCAAAGGTCTCGGGACCAACATTACCAACCTGATCGGCGGCGGCACGACGGTCAATCCGGATGGCTCGATCACTGGCCCGACCTATAATGTCCAGGGCAACAACTACACCACGGTCTACGATGCCTTCGGTGCGGTCAACAACACATTGACCAACATCACCGGTGGTGGCGGCATCAAGTATTTCCATGCCAACTCGACGCTCGCCGATTCCGCGGCAAGCGGCACTGACAGCGTTGCGATCGGTCCCCAGAGTGTCGCCAGTGGAACGAACAGCCTGGCCGCCGGCAACGGCTCTGCGGCGGCAGGGCAGGGTGCGGTTGCGCTCGGCCAAGGCGCACAGGCCAACAATGCCAATGATGTCGCTTTGGGTTCCGGTTCCGTATCGAAGGCTGCCGTCGGCACATCCGGGACAGACCTTCAGGGGCAGCACTATGACTTCGCCGGCACCGCGCCTGTCGGAACGGTGAGCGTGGGCGCCCAAGGGGCTGAAAGAACCATCACGAACGTAGCCGCCGGCAGCATTTCCGCCGGCAGCACCGACGCCATCAACGGCTCGCAGCTTTTTGCGACCAACTCGGCAATTAACAGCCTGCAGACGGGTGTCGGGACGATTACCAAGAACGCCGTCACCTACGACCTCAACCCCGATGGCAGCAAGAAGAACAGCATCACGCTGCAGGGCGGCGACGTCAATGCGCCGGTGGTCATCTCCAACGTCGGCAAGGGCGTCGCTCCCACGGATGCCGTCAACGTCGCTCAGTTGACCGACAGCTTCAACCAGGGCAAATCGTATACGGATACCGCCGTTGGCAACACGTTGACCGCGGCCAACAATTATACGGACCAGAAATTCGGGAAACTGAACCAGGAACTCGGAGACGTACGGTCGGAGGCGAGACAGGCTGCCGCAATTGGGCTTGCCGCGGCATCGCTTCGCTATGACGATCGTCCGGGCAAGGTGAGCGTGGCCGTCGGCGGCGGCGTCTGGCGGGGTGAAGGGGCTCTCGCCTTCGGTGCCGGCTACACCAGCGAAAACGGGCGGGTCCGCGCGAATTTGTCCGGGACGGCGGCTGGCGGCCAGGTCGGCGTCGGTGCTGGCGTCAGCTTCACTTTGAACTGAGCCGGTCATGCTTAAAGGAGCGCTTTTCGGCGTCCCGGCTTTCATAGCTTGCATGCTCCTGTTCGGCCCGTTTGCGGCCGGACAGGAGACTGTTGCCGCGAACTATCGCATAAGGCCTTCCGAAGTAGTCGCCCCTCCCGAGGTAAAGCCTGGCGATTATCAAAGGACCATTCGCCCGTTCGAAAATTGGACCCTGATTTGCGATGAGAACCTGAAGGTCCGCCAGAAGGTTTGCAACGTCACTCAGATCATCGAGAACGAGCGGGGGCAGATTGCGTTTAGCTGGTCGCTCGCCGCCACCAAAAGCGGTGAGCCCTACATGATCTTGCGCACTGCGCCGGTTGCCAAGAGCGACGGACACATCTCGGTGAAATTCGAGGGTCGCAAGGAGCCTATACAAGTCAAGCTCGATGGCTGCAGCCAAACGGTTTGCGTCGGCATGCTCCCGATCGGACCGATGATGCGCGAGCAGATTTCGAAGAGTACAGCGCCGGCAATCTCCTATCCAACGGCGGATGGACAGACGATCAGCGTGACCGCAAACCTCAAGGGCCTTTCTACCGCCGTGAAGGCGATAAAGTAACGGACGGATTTTCAATGAACCAGCAATCAATCCACGAGCGCATCATGTCCCGGAACAGCAAGGACGCAGCGATTCAAAATTTGGCCGACGATCAAGCCAAGGCGCAGCGCAAATGGCGCAAGGCGACCCTTCTCTCGCTGCTTGCAATCGTCATCGCCGGCGCCGGCGGTTACGCCGTGGCCCGATACGACCTGATCGGCAACATGCTGTCGCAGCCGGCGGTCGCCGCGGCGAACGACGCCAATCCAGCCCTGCCGGACACGCCGTTTCTGCAGCACGCCAAAAAGGCCGGCCTGCAGTCCTGTTCGACCATTTTTCCGGTTCTCGGCCAGCTGCTGACAAGCGGCACGCAATACAATGTCCAATCGATCTGGAACAACGAGGCAGCCGACAAACATGCGGTGCAGGCCCTTGTCGGCATGAACTACGCAACGCAAGGTTATAGCGGTCCGGCTGCCGGCATCGTATTCGCGGCACCGGTCGCATCCGGCTGCGAAGGCTCCATGGTTCGCGTGGCACCGTTTCCAAGCGCTTGCCCGGAAGTTTCGGCCAAGTTCCCGAACGGAAGCAAGCTCGTCAACAATCTCGGCCAGGTCGGGGTCTACGAACTCGGCAATGACGGCGGCGATGCGATGCTTCTGCCGACCGGAAACGGCTGCGTCGTTATTTCCGTCGCCTCGGCAGCAGGAAAACAAGGGGGCTCAAAATGAAGTTGAGATCCGCCATTGCGGCGATCGGTATTCTATTTGTTTCCATCGGCCAGCTGGGGGCAGCTGATCTCTTTACGGCAGAGCAGCCGCCCGCCCCTCCACCGGAGGAACGCGGCATCTGGGCGGCCATTGCCTATTCCGCGCCCGACGAAAAATACGGTTTCTTCTGGGGTGCCGACAAACGGCAGGAGGCCATGGATATCGCGCTCAAGCACTGCGAGCGTGACAAGGGGAACAGTTGCGTCGTGGTCAGCGTGTTCCGCAATCACCGGCACTGGGATGACGACGATAAGACCGGCTTTCCGTACAATCATTGCGGCGCGCTTGCCGTCGGCAAGGAAAAACGCGAGCGGGCGACGCCATGGAGCGCAAATTCGGCACCGACGCGCAAGGAAGCCGAGGGTCTTGCGCTGAAGGCATGCGAGCGCTCGGGCTCTCGCTGCGCTGTCCGGGAGTGGGTGTGCACTTAACTTATCAGGAGCTCTGATCGCGGAAGCGTAAGGTTCGTGCTCGTGACGGTCAGTCCTGGTTGTGGTTCCTCACCCTGGTGCTCCCGGCGCCGCGGTGAGGAAATCTCTCGTTCCAAGCAGAAAGATTTTATCCTTTGTCAATTTTGTCGCTCATTTCACCTCGCACAATCGGCCGCATATTCCGGGCAATGTTTGCCTTTACCTGCGCGAGTGCGACTTTGACGCTTGCGCCTGCGGCCTTTGCCCAATCGGCGCTGCCTAACGGCGCCTCGAGCCTGCAGGAGGCCTATCAGGACTGGCGTGTCGCATGCAACCAAAGCGACAAAACGGCGGTATGCACGATTTCGCAAGATCAAACCCAGCAGAATGGCCAGAGACTGCTTGCCGTCGAACTACAGATGCGTCCCGACGGCAGCGGGCTTGCGACACTTCTCCTGCCATTTGGCATTGTTCTCGACTCCGGCGTGACACCCAATATCGATGATCAGCCGCCCTTGAAACCAGTGCGCTTTCGCACATGCTTGCCCAACGGCTGCATTGCCTTGCTTCCGCTCGACGCGGCAACATTTGCCAAATTGCGCACCGGTTCGCACTTGAACCTTAAGGTCGTTGCCGACGGCGGCAAAGCGCTGGGTTTCCAGATATCGCTACAGGGCTTTTCGGCAGCGGTTGATCGGATCGTGGCCTTAAACGATAAAAAATAGGGTTGCCGGTCTTTGCCGCGGTAGGTTGCGACGGGACTGGAGGCAGGCTTCTTGTGCCGTCGCGTAGCCATGGCGCGCGGATAGGTCAAGCAAAGACCGCGATACTGACCGACAGCCAGATGAAGGCTATTCCCACCGCCAATGCTCGCCTGGCCTCGACCACTTTTTCTGCTTCTTCTTCTGCAACAGGGGTCGTCACAATCCAGGGCACGGAGCCAAGCGCGGCAAATCCGATGAGGGCTAGAACCACCACGAAATAATCGGAAACACGCCAGTCTCCCTGGTCATAAACACCCCAATAGCCCAGGAAGGCCATCCCGACTGCAAACATGGTCGCGGATGCAGAGCAAAGCCCGGTGACGGAGCCAACAGGTGCACGCATCTTGCTTTTTTCCGGTATTGACCCATCCATAACGCTGTATCCACGGCGGCAAGTCGCCTCCGCGCATTTATGTCAGGAATTGAGCGCGGCGTGAAGCGATGGTCATGTCCTCAACGGGAAAGCTCGATTATGCGGCGTGCCGGCTGGCGCGTCGCCGTGAAGGACGACAACAAGCATATGGGACCTCGCCGCGGCAGCTTCGGCAGCTTCGGCGCTTCGTTTCAATCCATGATCAAACCGCCGAGTTCGTTCATTGGTAGCCAATCAAGCCTGGAGGATGTGCCGGCGTGTCAGCTCCATCAGATGACCGACATCGCGTCTCTCTATTGCATCGACCATTTGCTGGTGTTCACGGCCAGATTGCTCGATGCGGGCACGCGTTCGCCACTGCGATACCGGCGCGGACGAGGTTCGCTGCCGAATTTCCGTGATCAATTCCACGAGCTCCTGATTGCCGGCGAGAGCAAGCAGATGGCGGTGGAAGACGAGATTAGCTTCATAAAGCTCAAGCATGGTGCCGTTCAGCACCAGATCGTCGAAGCGTAACGCGAAAACGCGCAAATTTGCGATATCTGCTGCGCTCGCGTTCGCAATAATGCGGTCGCTGACCGCGACCTCGAGGATGACGCGAATGTCGCTAACCTCCTGAGCGCGGCGTCCGTCTTGCTCATGGACGTGATAGCCGCGATTGGGAACGTGTTCCACCAGTCGCTTCTGCACCAGTCTGTCGAGGGCCCTACGGACCTCTGGTCGGGTACAGTTATACCGGCGTTCGAGATCGATCTGCTTCAGCCAGGTGCCGGGCGGCAGTCGGCCGGCAAGGATATCTTGGAGGATGAGCTCGGTCACGTCAGGCGATTGCGGCTCTTGTGCTCGCGCTGTGGCTTCCAGCGAATTCATGCGGCTCTCCTCAGCCTCCCGATTTCGGCGAGGATTAGCATAGCTCCCAGTCGGCCAACAACGAGGCCAACGATTGGTGCTGAAAAAATATTCATGCTCATCTCTTGCGCAGATATTTCAATTGGATCATAAATTGGCGCCAATTTGATTACCATTATATGAGGCGGGTTGTAAATCCATGCAAAACTCCGATGGCGTTTGGGAAATTGTCGAGAGAAAGCGCGCGGCGTTCTTCGAGTTGAGCGACCGGATCTGGGACATCCCGGAAACGAATTATCTGGAATATCAATCGGCCGAAGAGCATGCCCGGCTGCTGGAAAGTGAGGGCTTTCGTGTCGAGCGTGGCATTGCCGACTTGCCGACGGCAGTCATGGGAGAGGCAGGCGAGGGTGGTCCAATCATCGCGATCCTTGGCGAGTTCGATGCGCTGCCGGGTTTGAGCCAACAGGCGGGAATTGCCGAGGAACGGCCTTTGGTCGACGGCGGCAATGGTCATGGCTGCGGTCACAATATGCTCGGTGCCGGATCGATGCTTGCTGCCGCTGCCGTCAAGGACTTCCTCGCAGAAAACGGTTTGAAGGGAAGGGTGCGCTACTACGGTTGCCCCGCCGAGGAAGGCGGCTCTTCGAAGGGCTTCATGGTTCGGGCTGGCATTTTCGACGACGTCGATATCGCGATTTCCTGGCATCCGGCCGCCTTCGCCGGCGTTAACAATCCCATCTCGCTCGCCTGCAATGAAATCAACTTCCATTTTTCAGGCCGCGCCTCGCATGCCTCCGCCACACCTCATCTCGGCCGCAGCGCTCTTGATGCCGTGGAATTGATGAATGTCGGCGTCAATTATATGCGCGAGCACATGCCTTCGACCGCGCGCATCCACTACGCTATCACCGATGCGGGAGGCGCAGCCCCCAACGTCGTGCAAGCGCGCGCCACGGTGCGCTACCTCATCCGTGCGAGAACGTTGCCGGAGCTCCTGTCTCTGGTTGCCCGCGTCAAGAAGGTCGCCGAAGGCGCGGCTCTGATGACCGAGACGACCGTCCGCAGCGAGATCATCAGCGGCGATGCCAATCTCGTCGGCAATACCCCTCTTGAAGAATGCATGTTCTCGCATCTGCAGCGGCTGGGACCTCCGGTGTTCGATGATGCGGATCGCGAAACAGCCCGCAAGTTTCAGGAGACCTTCAATGCGGAGGATATTGCAGCGTCCTATGGTCGTTTCGCGCTGAAGCCGAAGAAGGACCAACCGCTTTGTGAGGAGATTTTCCCGCTGAGTGCCGGCGACGGCACGCTTGTCGGCTCTACCGATGTTGGAACTGTCAGCTGGGTGGTGCCGACCGTGCAGATGCGGGGTGCCACCTATGCCATCGGCACGCCCGGACATTCCTGGCAGCTGGTTGCGCAAGGCAAGCTGCCGGTCGCTCACAAGGGCACCGAACATGCCGCCAAGGTGATGGCGAGCACGGCTGCCGATCTCATCCGCAATCCCGAATTGATCAAGGCCGCCAAGGCCGATCACCAAGCGCGTCTTGAAGGGACGCCCTTCATTAATCCGATCCCGGATGATGTCGCGCCGCCGCTGCCGGAGAAGGCCCATGCCTGACCTGGCCTTGCAGCCCGATCGCGAACGCCTGATGGCGCACATCCGCGAATTTGCCCGCCGGGTGAAATTGTCGGGGACGCCGGATGAACTCGAGAGCTTCCATTACCTTCAGGCGCAAATGGATAGCTACGGATACCAGACCCAGCTGCTGTCGCATGATGCTTTCATCAGTCTGCCCGGCGAAGCGAAGGTCGAAATCGAAGGCGAAAGTCTTCGTTGCATCACCCATTCAATGTCGGTTTCGACAGCGGCAGCGGCCATCAGCGGCGATCTCGCCTACGTCGGTGAAGGCACGGAAGCCGATTTCGCCGGGAAAGACGTGGCTGGCAGGATAGTTCTGGTCGACGGAATTGCGACGGAGGAGGTAGCCGCGCTTGCAAGTGCTGCCGGCGCTCTCGGCGAGCTTCATGTGAGCCCGAATGAGCATCTCTACGAAATGTGCGTGTCCCCCGTCTGGGGCAGCCCGTCGCAACATACGCGCACCCAACTCCCGAAAACCGTCATCTGCACCATTGCCAACGAAGATGGTGTGCGCCTTCGCGAAACGCTGGCGCGCGGCGAAAAGGTGCGGGCAACGCTTGCTGCTGAGGTCGACACCGGATGGCGCAAGACGCCCCTCCTGGTCGCCGAGCTTCAGCCGGCGGGCGAGAATAAGCCTTTCGTGTTGTTTTCGGGCCATCACGACACCTGGCATTTCGGCGTCATGGACAATGGCGGCGCCAACGCGACCATGCTGGAGGCGGCACGTTTGCTTGCCCTTCGCGCAAGCGATTGGCAACGCGGCCTGCGTGTCTGCTTCTGGTCGGGCCATTCGCACGGGCGCTATTCCGGTTCTGCCTGGTATGCCGACGAATATTTCGACGAGCTCGATCGTCGTTGCGTGGCGCATGTCAATGTCGATTCCACCGGTGGTGAAGGGGCGAGCGTTCTCACCAATTCCGGCGTCATCGATGAGCTGAGATCCCTTGTCGCCGACGTGATTGAGCGGCAAACCGGACAAAAGCATGCAGGCAGGCGTCATGGCAGGGCCGCGGATCAATCCTTCTGGGGTGTCGGCATTCCCTCCATGTTCGGAAGCCTCAGCCATCAGCCGCCTGGTCCCGTGAAGATGCTGACGGCGCTCGGCTGGTGGTGGCACACACCGCATGACACGGTGGAGCATATCGATCCCGACAATCTGAGCCGGGATACGCGGATCGTGCTGGAAATACTATGGCGCCTGCTGACCGAGCCGGTACTGCCATTGGACTATACGATTTATGCTGATGCCCTCGGCAAGCAGGTCACGCAACTGCGGGCGCAGCTTGATGATCGCATCGATATCTCGGTTCTTGCAAACGCAATCGAGGAATTGCGGATCAACGCAAAAACCATATTGGAAACGAAGGACCTGTCTCCGGCACGGACGGCGCGTATCAATGCGTCGCTGATGCGCGCCGGCCGCCATCTCGTGCCGCTGAACTACACGAGCGGTGAGCGCTTCCATCATGATTCCGCCCTTCCGCACCCGGCCTGGCCATCGTTGGAGGGGCTGCGAGCGCTGGCAAAACTACCGATGGCATCGCCAGAGACGGCTTTTTACGCCGTTCATGCCCGTCAGGCCAGAAACCGCGTCGCGCATGCGCTGAGGGAAGCCAATGCGGCATTGCGCGTGGCCCTGGAGGACTGACGCAGCCATATTCCAGATCAAACAAGCGGTCATTTACTGGCCGAAAAAAGGGAACTGAAAATGAAGAATAGAAATCTGCTTGCCGCATTGTTCGGCGCCGTTGCGTTACTGGCTCCGTTCACCGCCGGCGCCAAGGACTGGACGGATGTAAAGGTCGGCATTGAAGGCGCCTTTCCGCCCTGGAACCTCATGGATTCGAGCGGCAAGCTCGCCGGCTTCGACGTCGACCTCATCAACGACCTGTGCAAGCGCGCCAAGGTCAATTGCGAACTGATTGCCGGCGAATGGAATGCGATGATCCCGAGCCTCAATGCCGGCAAGTTCGATCTGGTAATGACACTCGGCATTAACGAGAAGCGCAAGCAGGTGGTCGATTTCACTGTGCCCTATGCAAGCGGCGTTGCGAGTTTCCTGCTTTTGAAGGACGGGCCGGTCTCTTCCCTGCCGATGACCGGTGAACGGCTGAACCTGAACGACAAGACCAAAGCCGATCCGGTGATGGCCGAAATCGGCAAGGCTCTCAAGGGAAAGACCGTCGGTGTGGTCCAGTCGACCAGCCAGGAGCAGTTGATCAACGCCTATTTCGGATCCGACGTCACCGTGCGCGCCTACAAAAATTCCGGCGAGCGCGACCTGGATCTGAAGGCCGGGCGCATCGATGCTGGTTTCGACAGCGGTGTTTATGAAACCTCCGTGCTCGGCAAGCCCGGCAACGACGATCTGATGATGTCGGGCCCGCTGGTGAAGGGCGCGATGCTTGCAACTGAAGTCGCACTCGGCATGCGCAAGGGCGAGACGGATTTGAAGGCCAAATTCGATGAGGCGATCAAGCAGGCCGCCAAGGATGGCACGATCAAGCAGCTCTCGGAAAAGTGGAGCAAGATCGACCTCACTCCGGCCTTCGACGTCAATTGAGCGCCCTTTCGACGGGTCACCCTTCGCTGAGGCTATGACAATGTCAGTTGCTGCAAAAAGCTGCTCTTTCGGGGTAGCATCATGAACCAGCCGGGTTTATTTGAGCTTGCTGGCTTCGGTCCGGATGGTTGGGGACACGCTCTTCTGGCCGGCGCGTGGATGACCATTCTGGTAGCGATCGCCGGCTATGCTGTCGGCGCCTGCATCGGAACGCTTGGCGCATGGGCCAAGATCGCCGGCAACGGCTTTTCTCGCGCGACTGCGGACGCCTATACCACGGTGCTGCGCGGTATCCCCGATCTGCTCGTCATCTATCTGTTCTATTTCGGCGGTAGTGCCCTAGTGACGGCTATCGGCAAGCTTTTCGGGGCAGAGGGTTTCCTTGGCTTTCCCGGCTTTCTTGCCGGTTCCCTCGCTGTGGGCGTCACCTCTGGTGCCCAGTTTACGGAAGTGCTGCGCGGTGGGTTCAAGGCGGTCCACCCAGGCGAGATCGAGGCTGCCATTGCTTGCGGCATGTCGCGCTGGCTTCGTCTGCGGAGGATCATCGCGCCGCTGACCCTGCGTCACGCGCTTCCTGGTCTCGGGAATGTCTGGCAGGTCGTCCTGAAGGAATCGGCGCTGGTATCGATCACCGGTGTCGCCGAACTCTTGCGTCAGGCCCAAGTCGGTGCGGGATCGACCGGGCTTCCATTCGATTTTTACCTGATCGCCGGGGCAATCTATCTGATGATCTCGACCCTTTCGAGCCTCATCCTCCGGCAGGCCGAGCGGCATCTGTCGCGTGGCGTGAGGAGACGCTGATGGATTGGCAGTTTCTTGAAGAAACGTTCCTCAACCTGGTCGCGGCAATTCCGCTGACGATCGAGCTTGCCGTGACGTCGATCTGCCTCGGCGCCATTTTGGCGCTGTTGCTGGCGCTTGCCCGCCTTTCGGGCATCGCGGTGCTGGACTGGTTCGCGCGGCTCTATGTATTTGTCTTCCGCGGCACGCCGCTGTTGGTGCAGATATTTCTCATCTATTACGGCCTCGGCCAGTTTCCGACCATACGCCACAGCATCTTCTGGCCATTCCTGCGCGATCCCTACTGGTGTGCGGTTCTGGCACTGACCTTGAATACCGCGGCCTATGCCAGCGAAATTATTCGTGGTGGCCTGCTTTCGGTACCGCAGGGTCAGATCGAAGCCGCCCGTGCTTGCGGCATGCATCGCTTCTTGATGTTTCGCCGGATCGTCCTGCCGCTGGCGATCCGCCAAGCCTTGCCCGGCTACGGCAACGAAATGATATCGATGGTCAAGGCGACCTCACTTGCCTCAATCATCACATTGATGGAGGTGACGGGCGTCGCTGCCAAGATCATCTCGGAGACCTACCGGGCAATCGAGGTCTTCGTGGTCTCCGGGGCCATCTATCTCGCCATCAATTTCGTGCTCACGCGTCTCATTCAATTTGCCGAGTACAGGCTGAGTCCGCATCTGCGCGCCCCACTTCCCGTCGTCCGAGAGAGCGCCGCTACGGCGACCCCTGCAGGAGAACCACAATGACGACCACGCCAATCGCACTCAGCGTGCGCGACATGCATAAGAGCTTCGGGCCTGTCGAGGTCCTCAAGGGCATCTCCCTCGATGCCCTGGAAGGCGATGTCGTCTCCATCCTCGGCTCGTCCGGCTCGGGAAAATCGACGTTCCTGCGTTGCATTAATCTGCTGGAAACGCCGGATTCTGGAGAAGTGACCGTCGCCGGTGAAACGATCCGCATGCAGCGCAATGCCCGTGGCACGCATCGTGCTGCGGATGGAAAGCAGGTCGACCGTCTCCGCTCCCAGCTCGCGATGGTGTTCCAGAGCTTCAATCTCTGGTCTCACAAAACGATCCTCGAGAACCTGATCGAAGCGCCAATCCATGTTCAGCGCCGCTCGCGCGGCGAATGCATCGAGGAAGCCGAAGCCTTGCTTGCCAAAGTCGGCATTGCCGACAAGCGCAATTTCTATCCCGCCCACCTTTCCGGCGGCCAGCAGCAGCGCGCCGCGATTGCGCGAGCACTCGCCATGCATCCAAAGGTGATGCTGTTCGATGAGCCGACATCCGCGCTCGATCCCGAGCTTGTCGGCGAAGTGCTGCGCGTCATGCGCTCGCTTGCCGAGGAAGGACGCACCATGCTGGTCGTCACGCATGAGATGGGTTTTGCCCGCGACGTCTCCAGCCGCGTCATCTTCCTGCACAAGGGCGTCGTCGAGGAAGACGGCAAGCCTCAGGATGTCTTTTCGAATTCACGGTCGGAGCGCTTCCGCCAGTTCATCAGCCAATAACTCATCTAGCTCAATCAAGAAGGGGAACCAGAGCATGAAATACCTGACCGGAATTCTGACGGCGATCATGTTGATTGCCACCTTGGGCGCTTCGACGGCTGTACGCGCCGAGGACAAGAAATGGACACATGTGACGATCGCAACCGAGGGCGCGTTTCGCCCATGGAACTTCACCAAGGCCGACGGCAGCCTCGATGGCTACGAAATCGAGCTAATCAAATATTTCTGCGCCCATATGAAGGTCGAATGCACGACCGTAATCCAGCCCTTTGACGGCATGATCCCGGCACTGAATGCCGGCAAGTTCGATGCGATCATCTCCGGCATGTCGGCAACCGCCAAGCGTGAGGAAGTCATTGCCTTCAGCGATTCCTACGGCACGACGGGTCAGACCTTTGCGACATTGAAAGACTCCCCGCTTGCCAATCTGCCTTTGAAAGGTGAGGTATTTTCGCTGGCGACGGACGAGGCCGGTGCCGCCACCGCGCTGAAGCAGGTCGAACCGCTGCTCAAGGGCAAGACAATCGGCGTACAGACCGCATCGATCGCTGCGACCTTCCTCGACAAATATTTGAAGGGTATCGCCGATATCCGCGAATACAAGACGACCGAGCAGCACGATCTCGATTTGAAGGCTGGCCGTGTCGACCTCATCATGGCATCCATGGCCTATCTTTCGACAGCGGCGGCAAAGCCGGGCAATGAGGACATGATCGTCACAGGCCCGCGTTTCCAGGGCGGGATGCTCGGCCGGGGCAGCTCGGTTGGTTTACGCAAGGACGATACCGACCTGAAGGCCATGTTCAACGACGCGATCGCTGCAGCCAAGGCGGATGGCACGATCGCCAAGCTGTCGCAGAAGTGGTTCGGCTTCGATGTCACGCCGAAGTGAAACGGAATTGAAAACTGCGATCACAGCAGTTCACAAAGCCTGCGCGGCCCTCATGAACTTTGAGACCGAGGGTATCACCATGGCTGCCTGCTAACGGCCTTTCCGACGCAATTGATCGGTTCTGAAGCTCGGCGCACGGTCGCCGAGCTTCATCGTTGCAGGCCGATACTGGAATACCGATACTTGTTACGAACCCTTAAGTGTCACTTGCCGCCTCAACGGCATGCATGAGTGACCGCTTCAGCTGGTGAATGTGTCCCGCGCCAATCCCGCAGCAACCGCCGACCATGGTTGCGCCGGCATCGACCCATGAACAGGCGAAGCGTGAATAGGCGTCGTCGTTCAGGTCGTCGCGGGTCGCATGCAGGCCTTCGTTGGCGGCGGATTCGCCTTGTTCGCCCTCGAAGGCGTTGGCATAGACGCCAATCCGGAGGGCAGAACCGCCGCTCTTGAAGACCTGTCCAGCCGCGTCGACGGCTTCACGCATGACTTCCGGCTTGCTGCAATTGAACAGAAGCGCCTCTGCACCCGAAGAAGCGGCCCATTGGGCCGCATCCTCCACCGTTTCTCCGGATCGGAGCTTGGGAGAGGCGCCGTTCCGCTGTGCTGCGTCATCGGCGAGCGTGAACGAGATCCAGAACGGCTTGCCGGTTTCGGCGACGGCAATGCGAACGGCTTCCCCCTCGGCGATCAGGCTCAGGGTTTCGCCGAGCCAGACATCGACATAGGGATCGAGATTTGCCACCAGAACCTTGAGATAGTCCTGGACCCGAGACGGATCGAAGTTCTGCGGCTCATAGGAACCGAAGATCGGCGGCAAGGAACCGGCAACCAGGATTTTACGGTCCTTACAAGCGTCGGCGGCGTCGCGCGCCAATTGCCCCGCGCGCGCAATCAGGGCAGCTCCCTCCGCCGAGAACCGCTCTTCACCGATGTGGAATGGTACCAGCGCGTAGCTGTTGGTGGTTATGACGTCGGAGCCGGCGGCGATGAATTCGTCATGGACCTGTCGAACGATCTCGGGCGAATTGATCAGCGCGAGTGCCGACCATTCCGGCTGCTTCAGCTCGGCGCCGAGGCGAAGGAGTTCACGGCTCATGCCGCCGTCGAGGATCAAGAGTTTGCTCATGAATGGGATCTCCAGAATAGATTGGACATGCGGAGAGGTGGGAGCCTCCGCGACATGCCGTGGTTAGCGCCGCACGGGAACCTGCGCCTCCAGGAAGCGGAAGGCTCGCGCGATAATGGCGGTGATGATGAGGTAGAAGATGGTCACGACGATCAGCGGCTCGTAGACGAGCAGTGTGTCCTGACGCACCTTGGTGGCAACGGCGTAGAGATCCATCACCGTGACGGTGAAAGCCAGCGGCGTCGCTTTCAGCTGCATGACGATTTCGCCGCCGATCGTCGGCAGCGCAATGCGAATGGCGCGCGGCAGCCAGATGCGCCGCGTCAGCGTCAACGGCCGCATGCCAAAAGCGCGCCCGGCCTCCAGCTCGCCTTTCGGAACGGCAAGCAATGCGCCGCGCAGCACCTCCGCTTCGTATGCCGCGTAATTCAGCGTGAAGCTGACGGCGGCGAAGAAAAAGCCTTCGCGCAAGATCGGCCAAAGCAGGCTCTGGCGAAGACCGGGGATCATCGGCAAAAGAGAGCCGACGCCGTAATAGAGCAGCCAGAGCTGTATCAGCAGCGGCGTGCCCCGGAAGAAGGTGCAATAACCGCTGGCGAGATATCGGAGAAGACGACTGCTGCTGATCTGCGCGAAGGCGAGGCCGATTGCGATGATGAAGCCGAAGATGACGGAAATGGCGAGCAATGACAGCGTTTGCCAGGCCCCCGTCAACAGGAGCGGCCAATAAGAATTTATCCATGAGAAGGTCATGCCAACTCTCCTCACGCGAGCTTCGGTTGGCCGCGCCGCACCCGGCGTTCGATCAGCTTGAACACGGCATTCGAAACGAGCGTCAGGGCGAGATAGATGAGGGCGGAGGCCAGGAAAAAGATGAAGTAATGCTTGGTGCTCGCACCGGCGAGGCGCGTGGCAAGAGCGAGCTCCTGGTAGCCGACGACGGCGACGAGCGCGCTGTCTTTGGTGACCGACATCCATAAATTGGCAAGTCCAGGTAGCGCGTTCGGCAGCAGGGCCGGCAGGATGATGCGGCGGAAACGCAGACCAGGCCCCATGCCGAAAGCCTTTGCCGCCTCGACTTGGCCGATGGGAATGGCAAGGATTGCGCCGCGCAGCACCTCCGTCATGTAGGCGCCCTGCACGAAGGCGAGCACGGCGACGGCGACCGCGAAACCATTCAGTTCGAAGACCGGGAAATTAAGCGCCGCGAAGATCCGGTTGAGACCGTCCATTCCCGCATAGTAAAGCCCGACGATCAGGATCAGTTCGGGGACCGCACGGACGGCGGTGGTGTAGAGTTCCAGCAAAAGGCTCAGTGGCCTGATGCCGGAAAGCTTGCCAAGCGCACCGCCGATGCCGAGGGCGAGGCCGATCATAAAAGCACCGGCGGAGATGGCGACCGTGGAGGCGGCTCCCGTCAACAGTACTCCGCCCCATCCGGGCGGATAGGGGGAGAGCAGATCGAGAATGCCTTGCTGGGAGATCGCCATCGTCGCGTCGTTTACTTGGCGCCGTAGATGTCGAAGCTGAAATACTTCTTGGTGATTTCGTCGTATTTGCCGCTGGTGCGCACCGCCGCGATGGCTGCATTGAGCTTTGCCTTGAGCGCGGTGTCTTCCTTGCGCAGGCCACCGGAAACGCCGGCTCCGAGGATTTCCTTGTCGTCGGCCACGTCGCCCATCTTGGCACAGCAATCCTTGCCGCCGTCGCTCGTCAGGAAGGCATCGAGAGCAAGTGAATCGCCGAAGACATAATCGATGCGACCGGCGGCAAGATCCTGAAACGCCTCGTCGAGCGTCTGGTAGGTCTTTTCGTCCGCGACCTTGGCAAAGTACTTCTTGTAGTATTCCGACTGAATGGTCGACACCTGGATGCCGATGGTCTTGCCCTTGACATCGTCCGCCGTCGCTCCGGGCTTCTGATCCTTCGGACCGATCAGCGTGCTGGGCGTATTGTAGTATTTGTCCGTGAAATCGATGACCTTCGAACGTTCCGCCGTGTTCGACATCGACGACCAGATGACATCGAACTTCTTGCTCTGAAGCGCCGGAATGAGACCGTCCCAGGAAAGCTCGACGATCGAGCACTTCTCTTTCATCTGCTCGCAAACGGCGTCCATCATGTCGATTTCCCAGCCCTGCCATTTGCCGGAGGCATCCTTGGCGAAAAATGGCGGATAGGATTCGTTCATGATTCCGAAACGGACCTCGGCCTGTGCCGTGATGGTGGAAAGGGCAAGTGTTACGCCGGCAAGCAGCATGGGAAGCAGTTTCATGTGCGGAGTTCTCCTGGTGTTGTTGTCTGTGCGGGGAAGATCAGGGTGAAAGCATGCCGGTGAATTCACGGCAGCGGGCGCTGAGCGGCGCATCGAAGACCTGCTCCGGCGCGCCTTCTTCTTCGATCCGTCCCTGGTGCAGAAAAAGAACGTGGCTCGAGACGTCGCGGGCAAAGCGCATTTCATGCGTGACCAGCAGCATGGTCCGGCCTTCTTCCGCGAGATCGCGGATGACCTTGAGCACTTCGCCGACCAGTTCCGGGTCGAGCGCCGATGTCGGCTCGTCGAAGAGCATCACCGCCGGGTCGATGCAGAGGGCGCGAGCGATCGCTGCCCTTTGCTGCTGACCTCCGGAGAGAAAGGCCGGATAGGCATCGCGCTTGTCATAAAGTCCGACTTTGTCGAGAAGAGCCTGCGCCTTTTCGATCGCCTCGCGGCGAGGGACCCCTAGAACATGCACCGGAGCCTCGATGACGTTTTCGAGTACGGTCATGTGCGCCCAGAGATTGAAGCTCTGGAATACCATGCCGAGGCCCCTGCGGATCCGCTCGATCTGCCGCCAACTTTTCGGCTGCGTCCGTCCTTGGCGTGCCTGCTTCAAGGCGATTTCCTCGCCATTGACGACGATGCGTCCGCGGTCGGGCATTTCGAGCAGGTTTATGCATCGCAGAAACGTGCTCTTGCCGGAACCGGACGAGCCGATGATGGCAATGACATCGCCTTGCCTGGCCGTGGTTGAAACGCCCTTGAGGACTTCGTGTGAACCAAAGCTCTTGTGAAGATCTTCCACACAAAGTGCCAGGGAGGACGGCTCTGCCATGCATGATTCCGATAAAAGACAATTTGCGGAGAATATCGCGAAGATGAGCGGAGTTTGCGCGCAATTTTCGATCATTTTGCACAAAAAAAGCAAAAATCTATTTCAAGCGCATCTTTTGTGATAGAACAGGGATCTCACCACGCAATTTCACCGATCTGCCAGAGGAATGGGCCAGAGGAATGGGGATGGAAAGTCTGGATCGTTTTGATCGCGATATTCTCGATATCGTCCAACGCAACTGTCAGCTCACCGCTGAAGCAATCGCCGACGAGGTTGGCCTTTCGACCTCCGCCGTGCAGCGGCGTCTGAAGCGGTTGCGCGAGGATGGTATCATCAAGGCGGAAATTGCGGTCGTGGACCGCAAGGCGACCGGAACCTCGATGGTCTTCATCGTCGGTATGGAGATCGAGCGGGACAACTACGACGCGCTTGCCAAGTTCCGCCTTTGGGCGGAAAAACAGGATCACATCCAGCAGGTCTATTATGTCACCGGCGCTGTTGACCTCATTGCGATCGTCACCGCCAGCAATGTCGAGCACTATGACGACATCGCCGCCTTGATCATGGCGGAAAATCCCCAGATCCGCCGCATGCATACGAATGTGGTGTTGCGGGACGTGAAACTCGGATTATTCGTTCCGCTGGCAAATGGCGGCGAGGACGGCCGATAAATGGCAGATACGTGCCACGCATTCTTGCTAAGAGTTTGCCGGCAATGATCGATCCTCGATAGGATCGACCCGCCTTATGGCGTTCACGGCTGTCATGTCGCCATGCGTGTACCGTGTTGAGGCGGGCCTCTGTGCGTTTCGGATTTAAAGCTTGTAGTTTGTAGGCCTGGGATTGCCGGTCTCCGCTGACGTCTCTGAACATCAAAGAAAGCAGCACGACGAATATTTCGGTAGTGCTTTCTTTCCAGGAAAAGCGCTGCTGGCTTTTCGTGGAATTGCCGCAACATTGATATTACAGCAACCGTGCAAGCAAACGATCGTAGAGCACCATGCCGACCGCCATGGTAGCAACGAAGAGGAAGATGGGCGGCAGTGGCATCGAAAGGGCGGAAACGGCCGGGCCGGGGCAGAGGCCAGCCAAGCCCCAGCCACAACCAAAGATCGCTGAGCCCACAAGAAGGCGTGTATCGAGCGCCGTCGCCTGTGGCATGTGAAATTGCCCATCGAGCATGGGCTTCCGCAGCCGGCGTATAAGCATGACGCCGGGCGTTGCAACCAGCAGCGCGCCGCCAAGCACGAAAATCAGGCTGGGATCCCAATGACCGCCCGCCACATCGAGGAAGCCGAGGACCCGCGCGGGATCGATCATTCCGGACAAGGAGAGACCGAAGCCGAAGATTACCCCCGCAAGCATGGAGGCGGCTGACATTGCTAAGGTTTGGCTGTTCATCTCAGGGTTCCAATGATCGTCGCCATGACGATCCCTGCTGTAAGGAAGGTGACAGTCGCCGCGAGAGAGCGCTTTGAAAAGCGGGCAAGGCCGATAATGCCGTGGCCAGAGGTGCATCCCGATCCCATGCGGGTGCCGATGCCAACAAGTAGGCCGGCGGCCAGGACCATCGGCCAGGAGGTGGCAATTCTCACCACTGGCAGGTGCCCGAAGGTTGTCGCGTAGGCAAGAGGTCCCACGGCTAGACCGAGGATGAAAGCCATGTTTGTCGCAACCTGATGCCCACCGAGAAGACGGCCGACAATGCCGCTGATACCTGCAATCCGGCCATTGACGAGCAGGAGCAGCACCGCCGACAGGCCGAGCAGCATGCCGCCGAGGAGTGCGGGCAAGTATGGGGTCATGACCTTTCCTCCGGCAGGCAGAAGATCGAATAGAGCGCTTCGATAAGCTGCGCGGCTTTCTCCTCCGTCAATCGGTAGAAGATCTGCTTGGCCTCTCGACGGGTCTCGACAATACCCGCTTCGCGCAACACGCCGAGCTGTTGCGACAGATTGGGCTGATGGATGCCGAGCTTTTCCTCCAATTCGCTGACCGAATATTCGCCTTCAGCCAGGGTGCATGCGAGTATCAGCCGCATGGGATGCGCCAATGTCCGCAAGAGGGATGCGACCTCGGCCGACCGCCTCGCCATATCCTCGAGTGACATGGCGGAGAGAACCGATTTTTCGATTTCCGTTACCATGCAGCCCCCTGCAATGCGTCGAGCGGGAACTTGAGATAACGGCGGCCGTTGCCCTCAGGCTCCGGCAAGCGACCACCCTGGACATTCACCTGAAGTGCGTGGAGGATTAGCTTCGGCATGGGCAGTGTCCGGTCGCGCGCTTCGCGCAGCGCCACAAATCGGTCTTCCGTCATGTCGGCGAGATGCGGATTGGACCGCTTCTGCTCATCGAGCGTGCTCTCCCATTTCGGGTTTCGACCGCCAGGTTGATAATCGTGGCCGGTGAAAAGGCGCGTTTCATTGGGAAGCGTCAGGATCGCCTGAATGGAACTCCACAAAGCCTTGGCACTGCCGCCCGGAAAATCCGTCCGCGCCGTGCCCGAATCGGGCATGAATAGCGTGTCGTGAATGAAGGCTGCGTCGCCGACGACGTAGGTGACGGAAGCAAGCGTATGGCCGGGCGAGAATATTACGCGCCCCTCAAGATTGCCGACTTTGAACGTGTCACCATCGGCAAATATCCGATCCCATTGCGAGCCGTCGGCAGCCATATCCGGCTGATTGTAGACGTCTTTCCAGAGCTTCTGGATGTCAACCACATGCGAGCCTATCGCGGTCGATGCGCCAGTCTTCTGCTTAAGGTAGGAGGCTGCCGTGAAATGATCGGCATGGGGATGGGTATCGAGAATCCATTCAACGGTGAGTTCTTCGGCATGCACGTAATCCAGGATCGCATCGGCGTTGAGGGTTGCGGTGGCGCCGGATTTTTCGTCGAAATCCAAGACAGGATCGATGATGGCGCAAGTCCGAGTTGCCGGGTCGCTGACGACGTACTGGATGCTGCCGGTGCGCGCGTCGTAAAAGCCCCTGACATGGGGGATTTTCCTCTCTTTTCGAGCGAGCCAGTCGGCCGCGCCCGTCAGGTCAAACCCATGACCCTTACCGAAGGCCACCACGTCTTCGCGCTTCATCCGCCCGTCGAGCACCTCGCCGATTGCATAGAGCGCCAGCGCGCGCGTCCCGCTCTTGCAATGGGCAAGGACCGGCCCTTTCGCATCTTTCAACGTTTTCTGAAAGGCCTCGATATCTGCGTCGGTAATGGTGGAGTTGGTGACCGGCAGGAAGGTATAGCCGAGACCGACAGCGCGAGCGGCGGCGGCCTCGGCGGCGTTGCCGGGTTGACCCTGCTCTTCGCCGTCCGGACGAGCATTGATGACCGCCACGAAGCCGCGTTCCGCAAGGTCGGCGAAAGCGGCGGTATCCGGTTGGGCCGATACTGTCAGTCGATCATTGATTTGTGCGGCGTTCATGGCGCTGTTCTCTATTCAAATTAATATACATTATTATATATTGTATATTGAGTTGCGTCAAGAGAGCCTGCAGGCCTCGCAAGACGGCAATGAGACGCTGTTGCCGGGCTGTCAAAGGTTCAGATCGCGGTAAATCCGTTGTCGACGAAAAGATGGATGCCATTGACGAAATTGGACTCGTCGGAGGCGAGGTAGAGGGCGGCGCGCGCTACATCTTCCGGCTCTCCGATCCGGCCTTGCTGCGCGGCGATTGCTGCATCCGAAACATCAACACCAAGGGCCTGCAGCGCTGCCACCTCGTGCAAACCATGCGGCGTGCGGATGAAGCCGGGGCAAACGGCGTTGCAACGAATATTGCGATCGCGAAACTCGACGGCAATTGCGCGGGCGAACATGTGCACGGCGCCTTTCGTCGTATCGTAAAGCACTTCCATCGGCGTTGCCGCAACCGCCGAGATCGATGATGTGCAGACGATGGAGCCGCCGCCGGCCCCAATCATGCCCGGCAGCACTGCCTTCGTCATGAGAAACATGGATCGCACATTGACGCCATGCAACCATTCCCATTCCTTCAATGTTGTCTCGAGGAACGGCTTGATGACTATGGTGCCGGCATGATTGAAGAGTACGGTCACGGCGCCGAAACGCTCTTCGATACCTTTGACGGCCGCATTGACGGCTGCTTCGTCCGAAACGTCAGCCATCCAATAATCGGCAACGCCACCTGCGTGTTGAATGGCCTGCACCGTCTCCGCCGCCGCTGTGGCATTTCTGTCGATGATCGCGACCTTCGCACCTTCTGCCGCGAACAAGCGCGAGGCGGCTCCGCCCATGCCGGTGGCCCCGCCTGAAATAATGGCAATCTTGCCCTTGAGCCTATCCGCCATTCGTTCCTCCCGATGTTCTTCACTTTGGCATGCGGCATTGGTGCGTAATATAATTCTATGTATTCGCGGCGTCTCGCAAGCCCGGTGCGAGAGTAAGCCGTCTTTTGCTGGTAACGGAAATGGATGTCACGGTCCGTATGTCCGCTTACCGGATCAGACTGCTTCGATCGCATGCCGCCCGCAATCGAGAGGACAGGCGTTCGCTTCAAGTGACCTATCGCAGATAATGGATATGCGGCCGCTCGTGATGAGGCGAGATCTCGACCCGGGCTTCCACGGCGAAGACGTCCCGCAGAAGGTCCTCGGTTAGCACATCTCCCGGGGCGCCGGTGGCCACGATCCGGCCGTGCTGCATGATGATCAGCTCGTCGCAGAACATGGCGGCATGGTTGAGATCGTGAAGAGCGATGATGCTGGTGATCGGCAGGCCGGAAACCAGCCGCATCAGGCTGATCTGATGCTGGATGTCGAGATGATTGGTCGGCTCGTCGAGGATGAGCTCCTTCGGTGCCTGTGCCAGGGCGCGGGCAATGTGGGTCCGTTGCTTTTCACCGCCCGACAGGCTCTGCCAACGGTCGTTGCGCTTCTCCTTCATGCCGGCGCGCTCAAGCGCATTTTCCACCGTCTCGTCATCGGCCGAAGTCCAGCCTGAAAACATCGACCGATGCGGAAATCGGCCGAGCTTTACGACGTCGATGACCTGGAGATTGGCATTGGTCGTGCTGTGCTGCTCGACAAAGGCCACACGCCGTGCGATCGCCCGGCGAGGCATCTTCTCAAGATCGCGCCCGTCAAGCGTGATGCGGCCGGAATTGGGTCCCTTCAATCCGGCCAGTAGACGCAGGAGCGACGTCTTTCCCGATCCGTTCGGCCCGAGCAGGCCGAGCATTTTTCCCGCGGGCGCTTCGAAGGAGACGCCGTCGAGTATGGTCTTCCTGCCGATTTTCAAGATGATGTTATCAGCCTTGATGCTCATGATGCGCGCTGGAACCGGTAGAGAATGATCGCAAAGAAAGGGACGCCGACAAGCGCCGTGACCACCCCGATCGGCAGAACCTGCTGGGGGATGAGTGCGCGCGAGGTGATATCCGCCAGCACCATGAACATCGCGCCGATGATGGCGCAAGCCGGCAACAGCCTGACGTGAAGCGGCCCGACGACGAAGCGGGCCGCATGCGGGACGACGAGGCCGACAAAGCCGATCGAGCCGACCATGCTGACGATGGTCGCCGTCATTATCGCGGTCAGCGCAAAGAGCCCCACCCGCGCTCGCCCGACATTGACGCCAAGGGACGAGGCTGCCTCGTCGCCAAAGGCGAAGGCGTCGAGGACGCGGGCGTAGAGCAGACAGGCAGCAAGCCCGAAACCGACAACGGTCGATACCAGCGTGAATTCCGGCCAGCGGACACCGCCGAAACTGCCGAGCAGCCAGAACATCACATCCCGTGCCTGTTGTGCGTTTCCCGATGTCGTTACGATATAGGACGTCGCTGCGTTGAATAGCTGCGAGGCGGCAACGCCGGCAAGGATCGTGCGGTCGGCGCCACCTCGTGTGCCGTTAGAAAGGAGAGCGACGAAGAAAAAGGCGGCGAATGCGCCGGCAAAGGCACCGGCCGACAGCGAAACCGCCCCCGCGCCAATGCCTAGAATGACGATTGCGACGGCACCGGTCGAGGCGCCCGCCGAGATGCCGAGCACATAGGGTTCGGCAAGGGGATTTCGAAGGAGCGACTGCAGGATTGCCCCGGACAGCGCCAACCCCGCACCGCAGAAAGCCGCCACCAATGCCCGGCTGAGACGATAGTCCCAGATGACCGTTTCGTGGATGCGGTTGAGCTCCACGCCCGTCCAGCCGAGCCTGTTGGTGATGGCGTAGAACGTCGTTGATAGCGGGATCGGCAGATCACCGATGCCGACGCTGACACCGATGATCAGGCCGATCGCTGCGAGGCAGGCCAATAGCAACAGGCCGAAGACAGCCAGGTGCTGGAGATTGCGATACGCGTCGATCACTTCAGCAGACCAAGCGCCTTGAGCTGCGCCGCCACCTGCTCGGCGCCATAGATCGTGCGGATGGTCGGGTTCATGGCCTGGCCGTCCATGACGACAATGGCCTTGTTCTTGACGGCGGGAAGCTGGCTGACGGCCGGGTCGGCGGTGAGAAACTTGATCTTGGCTTCCGGCTTGTCGAGCTCCCAGCGATTGCGGTCGAGACTGGCAACGACAATGACGTCAGGATTGGCCGCGATGATGCTCTCCCAGCCGAGTGTCGGCCACTCCGCTTCGGCGGTAATGGCATTGCGGCCGCCAACCAGGTCGGCGATGAAGCCGGAGGCGCCGTTCTTTCCGCCCAGATAGGCGTCGGAAGAGGGGGATTGGCTCGAAAACCAGAAGACGTAGGAAAGCTGCTTGCCGTCTTTCGACACGCGAGAGCGCAGTGCGGCCTCGCGCGCCTTGAAATCCGTGATAAATGCCTGTCCGCGGTCGGGCACATCGAAGATCTGAGAGAGCTCGTCGATCTCCTTATAGAGGAGATCCATGTTCCATAGCTCTTTGCGGCTGCCGTACTGGTCCTTGACCGCGGCCGTGCTCAGGCACGTGCTGGGAGACAGATAGGTCGGGATGCCGATCTTCTCGAAATCCTCGCGCTTGGCGACCTTGCTGTTCGGTCCCATCAGGCTTGGTAAGGCAACAGCCACGAAATCGGGATTTTCCGAGAGGATCGATTCAAACGTCGGGAACTCGACGGTCAGCAATTTGACCTTGGAATTCGCCTCGGCGAGCTCAGGCAGAACCTTGCTCGGCCAGAAGGCGGTGCCGACCATTTTGTCCTGCAGACCAAGCAAAAGAAGAATTTCGGCACTGTTCTGGCCTAGCCCGATCGCCCGTTCCGGTGCTTTCTGAAATGTGACCTTGGCGCCGCAATTGTCGATTGTCAGGGGATAGCTGGTCGATGCGGCGGACGCCGCCGGTACGGCAAGGCCGAGCGCCGCGCAAAGGGCCGAGACGGCCAAAAGTGATTTCAATATGGTCACGAAAAACATCCTGATCGTTTGCGGCCAAATATGAACGGGTAAAAACACCCGCGGCGGTATAGCCTTGTCACCCGGTGACAAACAAGAGGAATTTACTCATATTTCTGCAGATTCCGCGCGCGCCGACCGAGACAAAGCCCGGATTCGCCGGTATCGCTTCCGTGACCGACCGTCAGATACCGAGATCGAGCTGCGATTGTGATCGGTCATCTTCGGTTCCTTCGTTCGTTAGGGAGGAAAGCGTGATGCCGAGCAGCCGAACGGGCCGCTTGAACGGATGGACGGTTGCCAGAAGCGCGGTTGCCGCTTCAAGGATTTCACCCATATTCGTGACCGGAAATAGGGTTGTCCGACTGCGCGTTGCCTGCGTGAAATCCGAATATTTGATCTTCACGGTCACCGTCTTGCCGCTGATGCCGCTTGTCTCGCAGTAGCGCCAGACCTTTTCTGCCAACGGCCGCAATTCTGCCGTCGCCGGATCGAGGTCGTCGATATCCTCGGGAAACGTATCTTCCGCGCCGACGGATTTACGGATCCGGTCGGGCCTCACCTGGCGTTGGTCGATGCCGCGGGCAATCCCATAGAAATATGGCCCGGCCTTTCCGAAATGCTCCTGCAGGAAGGCCAGCGACTTCGATTTTAGATCGAGCCCGGTTTCGATCCCGTACTTGCGCATACGCTCGGCGGTCGCCGGTCCGACACCATGGAATTTGCTGACCGGGAGAGCCTCGACAAATGCCGGTCCGTTCTTCGGCGTGATCACCGCCTGGCCGTTGGGCTTGTTCAGATCGCTCGCCATCTTGGCAAGGAACTTGTTATAGGAGATGCCGGCTGAGGCATTGAGTCCGGTGATCTGCTTGATCCTCGCCCGGATCTCCAGCGCGACCTCGGTGGCGATCTGCATGCCCTTGAGGTTTTCGGTGACGTCGAGATACGCCTCGTCGAGCGAGAGCGGCTCGATCAGTGGCGTATATTCGGCGAAGATCTCGCGGATCTGCTGCGATACGGCCTTATAGACGTCGAAGCGCGGCGGCACGAAAATCAAATCCGGGCATTTGCGTTTCGCCGTCACCGACGGCATGGCCGAGCGAACGCCGAAGGCGCGGGCCTCATAGCTTGCTGCCGCCACCACGCCGCGCGCGGCGGACCCGCCGACCGCAAGCGGCTTGCCGCGCAGTTCGGGATTGTCCCGCTGTTCGACCGACGCGTAAAAGGCATCCATGTCCACATGGATGATTTTGCGGACAGGCGTCGAGCTCATATCGTTCATTATCGTCTCGGCAATCGGAGTTCCGTTTCAGCATTACCGCAAATCGTGGTGGACTGAAACAAATGCGGAACATATCATCCTTAGCGGCGATATCAAACCGACTGCGGAGCTTGTCGGACAGAGCTTAGTGACATCGCGGCAAGCCGGATTGTCAAAGCCCAAGCGTGCTGAGCCAATTATCGAAACTCGACACAGCCGTGCGCGACGGCGCTTCCATCTTGAAATCCCGTGAATGCCTGCGCACTTCGCTTGGATTGTAGCCGAACTCATGCGTGAAGGCCCGGCAGAAGTTGGCGGCGGACTCGAAGGCGAACTGATTGGCGATCTCGCCGATTTTCCGGCCGTCGGCGGGATCGTTAAGTGCGGCGCGCGCAGCCAGAAGCCGTCTTCTTCGGATGTAGTTGAGCACTCCGCTCGAGGTTTGGAACAGCTCGTAAAGACGGGTCCGCGAAATTGCCAGTTCACGACTTAGGGTTTCCGGCGTCAATTCCGCGGATCCGAGATTGTTCTGAATGAAGTGCCTTGCCCGGGTCATCAACCCACTTTGCGATATCTCGCCATCGATCTGGCCGTGCACCAAGGGGGAAATTGTGTGAAACACCATCTCGCGAAGCTGATTCCTGATGCTTGGAAGATCGTCTCTGGTTAAACGAAGAAGATTGACTTCGAGAAAATCTATGTAACTCGAAAGTAACGAGACGCGCTCACCTCCAAGCACAATATTGCTGCTGGCGCTCGGCAGTCCACCATGAGCGGCAAACAGATCGAATGGCAGGATCAGCGTCGTGGATCGCGCCGGCAAGGTCCGTCCGTAAAAGGGGTAGCCCAGCATTCGGATTTCCATCATGCCGGGCTCGTTTTCCACGACATTGCCGTTGACGCTCGTCCATGTCTTTCCGGTGCGCAGGAAGGTGATCTGCCAGTGATCTATCGAACTGAAGCGCACCTTTTCCGCGGAGCGTTCGAAGCTGAACGCTGGGGCCTCCTGCTGAATGAGCAAGACACCTTCGAGGTTCCATGCGACCTGCTTAACCGCGAACGGCTCATCGGCTTTTGCTTGATTCTGCAATCGCATATCGATCAGCGGGGCCATGCGCTCCTGCCAGGCCGCAAATTGCCGATCGGGACGCAGTTCCTCCGTTGAAAACGGCAGCGACGCCAATTCCGTACTTTCCGGGATCTCGCTGTAAAGCGGCATCTGCGCAGAACGAGGCCAGCGCCGCCGCTCGGCAGCCTTGGGCTGTTCAAAAGAAATATCTGCTTTGCCCAACATCATTGCAGCGATCCCTCGATACTACATGGCGAGTTTAGTTGCCGTGATTGCAGCGCGCCCACCGAAAATTCCGCAGCTGACGCACAGCAGTTGATCATATTAAAGCCGGAATTTGTTTGTGGATTAGCCGCCGTCTCGTGATACCCAGCCTGATTTCCAACTTTTCAAGCCGGCACAAATCTGATCCCATAGTGTAACAGGAAGAGAGAGGGATAAACGCACGATAGGTTGCGTCCTCATCGTTGATGAGGCGGACATTTCTGTTCGGTAGCGCGGCGAGCAGCCTGGCAAAAGGCCAAACTGCCCGGCTGATGATTTCCTGCGGCCATCGCAAGGAACGCAAAACTAATACCCGAGAGGGTCGCATTGCCGCAAACCTTACTTCAATACTTGTAACGGTTACTTAAGCATTATTCTCTAATAATTTCAAGAATTTTATCGAGAGGCCGCAATAAATTAATGGCAACACAAACGAACGTAGAGGATATGGAAGTAAGCAAATGGTAGTAAACCCGATTGAGCCGAAGTTTTATCTTTCCCGCCTTGTATCAAGCTTGACTTCTGTTTGCTTGTGCGCCCTTTTTCTTGCCTATCCGGTGGAAAATGCGGTTTCCGCACCTGTGGACAAATATAAGTACAAGACCATCGATCTGTACATGAAGAAAAGCGAAAGCAATATGTACTTTTATGGGACCGGTCAGATTCGCAAGAGGGCAACGGTTTCCGCTGATGAGTATTTCAAGGGGGCGCCCTATATCTGCACGCCAAGCGGCTTTGGACACACGTCACATTGCTACAATCGGTGACCAAACGGAAACCGCCTGGCAATTGATCCCGCCTTGCCAGAACGGTCCCGGATGTCTCGATCCATCGCGATGCGTCGGTTGATCTCGACTGCTCAATATCTTTCCCGTGTCCGGTCTTAGCTGGGCAAGTGCCGGATGACGTAGTTGCTTCCGCGCAGTTTCATTGCCTCGTCGTCATGTCTTAGCGGGTTGTGACGAAATACATACCACTTCCCGTCAGGTAGACGCTTCTGATAGATGGCGCCGTCTTTTTCACGGTGCAGAAAGCAGGACGTCTTTTCCACATCGTACTTCTTGCTTTGCCAACGTGCCTTCATGCATAACTTGCCGTTGAAGGTCGCGTACCAGGTGCCTTTGGCATAGGTTCTCTCGGCACCGTTATGCGACCAGGCCATGAAGGTGCCTTGTTTGGCCGAAAAGTAGCCGGCACCGTCTTTCCAGATCCAGGATCGGCCGGAGTAGAGGCTTCGCACGTCTGAAGCGCTGATCGATGTTGCTTGAATGGCCGAGCGCTCGATCATCCAATCGGCATGCTGCGGGCTCGCAGCATGTGCCGGTCCGCCCAGCAGTAACAGCGATATGGCTGCACTTGATATCGAGAGTCTTAAGAGGGACATCTTTGCCTCCACTTCCGTTGTTGTTGGTTCAATTCAACAGAGGGCTGGCCACACGCCAGTCCGGCCGTCCAAGACCATGGGGCCACGGATAAACCTCGCGATCGTCGAAATACACCACCCCCACGATGTTCTTGAATTCGTCATGCGGTTTGGCGGCCTCTTCAGCCCAGGCATGGACATAGGCTTCGCTTCCCTGGTAGCCCAGCTCGGCGATAACAATCGGCTTTCCAAAGGCTTTGACGCGGTCATAGCCCGGTTTGGTCGCTTCGACGAAAGTCGAATCACGCCCGAGCATGAGCTGATCGAAAGGTTGATAGCCGAAGACTGACAGGCCCACGACATCGACATATCGATCGCCAGGATAATAGGCTTCGAGCCCTTCCTTGCCCATCGGCGACCACATGTATTTGGCGGATGGAAGATCGCGACGGCAGACATCGACGGCATGTCTATATGCCTTCACATATTGCGACGGGCTCCAGTAGGCCCAGGTGAACTGCCCGTTCTTCTCGTCCATTTCATGGGCCCAGCGAATGGTCACCGGTTGCTTGAGCTTGGCGGCGGCCGAGCATATCGATGCCATGTTCGTATCGTAGTGCCCATCCATGATCCCCTGGAAAAGATCGTCTGGCGTGACGCGCCAGTTGCGCGCCCAGGACCAGGGCTCGACTGTAATCAACAAGGAGCGACCACGCTCGCGGGCATAGGTGTCCGCGACCCCGAGTGTCGACAGATCGACATCCTCCCAGGGAAGGAAGACATGCTCGATCTTGGGATTGGGGTCATTTGAGAAATCGCCGTTCGGATCGTATGCGCCTGACGGCAACGATTGCGGCGTGATGATCGGCCTCTTGTCGTGGAACATGCTTTGACCGCCGCCCGCCGTTTCGAGGCCATTATTTGCTGCGTAAATCGCTCCGGACAAACCTGCGAAGCAAACGACGGCTGCGGTAAACTTGAATGCCGTTTTCATTGGACTGCCTCCTTCTTCAGTTCGGCCTTGCTCGTGCTCAAGGTGGCTTTCACGATGCTCAGTCGTTCAGTAACCAGATCGTTGGCGACCAACTTTTGCGCCTCATCGGCGTCTTTGGCCGCGGCATGGCGAAATATGAACCATGCCCCACCGGGCTCACGCTTCTGGTATACGGTTTCATTGAGAATGCGGTGCAGGAAGCAGGTCTTGGCCGGGAACTTGCCGTTCGCCGCGTACCAGGTTGCTTCGAAGCACATACGTCCGGCATCGCTGACGCTCCAGCGGCCCTCGGCCCAGGATTTACCTCCCTTGCCGTCAACCCAGGCAGCGAAATGACGATTTGCGTCCTGCATTTGCCCTGCGCCATCCGGCCACTGCCAGTTCTTGTCGCGATATAGTTGGTAAAGCTCATACGCCGTCATGGGGCGAGCGTCGACCGGCAGTTTAAGGCCCTTGCTCGCGGCAACCGCGCTGCTTGACGCGACGGATCCAAGGGCGATGACGGCGGCAAGCGTCGCCGCGCCTAGGCGGATGAGGGCGCGCGGTTTGTTATATAATGATACCATTGTCTTTCTCCCGCATAGCAATTGGTATGATTTTCGCGGTCCCTAGGGACCTGTTCCTCTGTCTCGCCATGCTACGAACATCGCCCTTTGTGCTGGCCGAATTTCCGATGGTGGAAATGCGGAATCCGAGTTGCACGGCAGCGTCCCTGCGAAAAGCGTTTCTGAGATCCACCAGTATCGGCTGGCGCATGTTCGCCTTGATCTGGACCAGGTCGAGATCCCTAATGATTGCCCATTCCGTCACGACGACCGCTGCGTCAGCGTTTCGCGCACAATCATAAGGATCGTCGCAGAACACCACATCATCGAGGATCTTCGCGGCATTCTCGACACCCATCGGATCATAAGCTCGAATATGACCGCCAAAGCGCTGGAGCGCTTCGATCAGCGGGATCGAGGGGGCTTCGCGCATGTCGTCCGTGTCGGGTTTGCAGGTGAGGCCCAGAATGGCGATGGTCAGACCGTCTATATTGCCGCCAAGCGCTTCGACGACCCTGAGCGCCATGCGCCGCTTGCGGGCATCATTCGCCGCAACGGTTTCCTCGATCACACGCAGCGGGACGCCATGATCCTGTGCGGTTCGCAGAAGAGCGAGCGTATCCCCCGGAAAACAGGAGCCGCCAAAGCCGGGGCCTGCCGTCAGGAAGGTCGTGCCTATACGCTTGTCCAATCCCATCCCGAGCGCCAGTTCCTCGACATCGCTGCCCAGCCGTTCGCAAAGGTCGGCGAGCTCGTTGATGAAGGTTATTTTCGTCGCCAGAAATGCGTTGGCCGCATATTTGATCAATTCCGCAGTTCGCCGTGCCGTCACCACAACCGGTATATCTTGGAGATCCATCGGGTCGGCGTAGAGTTCCAGGAGCCGCTTATAGGCACGCTCGTCGTCGACGCCGACAACGACACGGTCCGGCGTGAGCGCGTTCTTTACCGCAACGCCTTCGCACAGGAACTCCGGGTTGGACGCTACGGAAAACGTGCATGGTTTCCGCGTCGCAGCGATGATCTTCTGCACCATGTCGCCGGTGCCGACGGGCGCGGTCGATCTAACGACGACAACCGTGTTGTCCGCTATCAACGGCGCAAGGTCGCTTGCTGTACGATAGAGGCAGGAAAGATCGGGTTCACCTCGATCGCCGTGAGGCGGGACGTTGACAGCGATAAAGACGATAGCGGCTTCCTTTAACGCCTTGGCGAGATTGCAGGTGAAATCGAGCCGTCCCGACGCACAGTTTCGTTCGACCATTTCGTCGAGGTGCGGCTCGTAGATCGGCATTCTGCCCTGCCGCAGGCCTGCTATCTTCGGCGGATCCTTGTCCACGCAGACGACGATATGACCCCACTCGGCGAAGCATGCGCCGCTGACCAAACCCACATATCCCGTTCCGACAACAGCTATTTTCATCTTTTGTCGCGCTTATGCGCCCCTCCTGTCGGGAATTTCCGTCATTGCGTTGGCGTCATGCCAGTGCGGGTCGAACATAATACGGTGCAGCTTGTGTCCGCTGACGCCTGCCCCCGCCACCGACGAACGCTGCACGAAAAGCGCATAGCCGCTGGCGCTCCATGTCAGCGACAGCACTCCGTCGGGGCCGCGCTCTGTGGCCGCAAGCCCTGGCAGAGCGATGAGAACAAGCAATGCGCTTGCAACGGCAGAGCGATAGAAGCGGCTGCTCATGGAGACGGTGTTCTCCTGCACATGCTTCAGAATGATCACCAATAGCAGCAGCGTGTAGACCGTCGCATTCATGGTCGCGAAGATATAGAATCCGCTCGTTTCTCCAGCATCACGAACCGTCAGGACAGGCGCTATGGAAACGAGAGACAGAAGCGCATAAGGCGCCAGCACGCGGAAAGGCAATGGATCGACGTTGGACGTGCCTTTCGGGGTGACGCGAAAATCGACGAAAGATCCAGTCGTCCAATCGCGTATCGCCGCGATTGTCCCGGCAAGCGCCCATGGCCAGCGCGCGAACAGAAACAGCGTCACTTCCCAGCTGAGAATTTTGGCATCAACCGGCCTGAACGTGCCGGTACGGCGCCAGCGATAGGCGAATGCGATCAGCAGGAACGATTGCGGCAGGAAGTGCAGCAGAAAATCGGGATAGGACACATTGACGAAGTTCCGCCCTCCCATGAGCGCTATTATCGGCAGCACGAACATCAGAGTCATGAACAGTGCAAACAGCGGATACCAGAGCTGCGAGAACAGGAATTGCGCTCTTAACCGAGGCGGCAAGCAGGGCAGCAACTTAGGCGAATACTGCAGCAAGATCATCATCAGGCTGCGTGACCATTGGAATTCCTGGGTGATGAGGTCGGTAAAGGTGCGCGGGCCATCGCCATGAGCAATCGCATCGATGGCGTGAACGCCGCGCCAGCCGTGTGCATTCATCATGAGCGTCGTCGAATGATCCTCGGCGAGTTCCGGTCCGAGGCCGCTGATATCTTTCAGAGCTGCAGTGCGGACAGCATAGTGCGAGCCGATACAGAGCGGTGCCAGGCCGTTGTTGAAACCGGCTTGCAGTGATCCATGCATACTCGCCTCGGCGTAGAGACGTCCCCGAGCAGACCAGCTCTCGTGAGCGTTGCTATCGCAGATGCTGGGTGCCGACACGTAGCCAACCGCAGGATCGGCGAATGGACGCAACATCTGATAAAGATAGTCCTGGCTCGGCACGTGATCGGCATCGAGCTGGGCGACGTAGTCATAACGTTCATAGCCATAATGGTCATAGAAGAAGGCGAGATTTCCCTCCTTGCAGCGCGTGCGCCGCGGCCACGTTTGGCGGTGATAATCGTCCCGCCCTTTGCGGGTGGACAGCTGAACGCCGTGCCTGCGGCACCAATCGATCGTCGCGGATGAGGGGTCCTCGTCAGCCAGCCAGGTATCATGCGGCACTTCCTGGGCCAGCATGGCTTGCAGGGTGCGCGCAACGACATCGAACGGTTCCGACGGCGCTTTTGTCACCACCATTGCCACACGGCTGCCCGCAGGCAGGCGCAGCGGCCCGTTTGGCTTCCGCGCGCGATAGAATACAACCACGAAATAGGCCGGAAGAAGTGTCGTCCATGCCAGAACGGTGGTGATCAGAATCGATCCGAGCGGATCGATATGATGGGTCGGCAGGAGCCACCAGCGCCAAAGGTAAACGAGCGCCGCAAACCATATCGCGGCACAGACGATATATTCCGTGCGCCGATAGCCTGAGAGGATCGGAACCATCAGTGGCTCGTCCTGTGCGGCGGATCTGTTTATCGTGGGCGTCCTCACGATTGAGTCTCCAATCCGAAGAATGGGGCTGCCGTTCGGATGATGGTTCCGATATCGGAATACAGAGGCTGGAAGCCGAGTTTTTCGGCGGCGAGATCCGATGCCGCATAAAGCGCCGGCGGATCGCCTGGCCGGCGAGGGCGCATGGTGACCGGCACGGAGCGTTTCGAGGCAAGTCCGATAGCGTCCAGAACCTCTCTGATCGACGTCCCGTGACCGGTTCCCAGATTGATGGCAAGGTTGGCGCCGCCCGCCATCAGATATTTCACGGCGAGAGCGTGGCCGCGAGCCAGATCCATGACGTGGATGTAATCGCGGACGCAGGTGCCGTCCGGGGTGTCGTAATCATCGCCATAG
This sequence comes from Rhizobium sp. P40RR-XXII, assembly GCF_012641405.1. Taxonomy (GTDB): domain Bacteria; phylum Pseudomonadota; class Alphaproteobacteria; order Rhizobiales; family Rhizobiaceae; genus Rhizobium. The sequence goes on along the minus strand of NZ_JABAII010000006.1, from coordinate 281,078 downwards.
ACCTCGAGGCAGTCGATGGAGCCCGTCGTGGCAAGCAGCGCGCGGGGGATCAGGTGTGTTTCCGGAGTGTGCCATTCGCCGAGCTCCTGCTCGGGGTCGGCTCCCGCCGCATTGAAATAGCGCAACGCAACGTAACGGAGCCCATAGGCTGCCGCATAGTCGGCGAGCATGTGTTCGGCGATAAGCTTTGTGCGGCCATAGGGATTTATGGGGCGCTGCGGTTCGCATTCGCGGATCGGCAGCTGATCCGGTATGCCATAGACGGCACAGCTCGATGAAAAGATGAGCTTGTCGGTACCGGTGGCGCGGCAGGCTTCCAGCAGCGAATGCGTGCCGTTGACGTTGTTGGCGTAGTATTTCGCCGGTTCCTCGACGGATTCGCCGACGTAGGCCGAAGCTGCGAAATGGATGATCGCATCGGGCTGGTATGTCTTGATGGTCTCGACCAGGCGGGGGGTATCGAGAATATCCCCCTCTATGAATGGCCCCCAGCGGACCGATTCAAGATGGCCCGTGGAAAGATTGTCATAGACGATCGGTTCGTAACCCTCTTTATGCAGAAGCTTGGCCGTGTGGCTGCCGATGAAGCCGGCTCCGCCCGCGACGAGGATGGTGCGCGCAGACATCAGATGACCTCTACGAGTTCGCTGCCTTGCCGATGAAGCTGACGTTCGAAATAGGCGGCCGTCGACTTCAGACCTTCGGCCAGAGCGACCGTCGGCTCCCATCCCAAGTCCCGCTTGGCGATCGTAATGTCGGGACGACGCTGTCGAGGGTCATCGATTGGCAGCGGTTTGTAGACAATTTTCGATGGCGAACCCGTCAGCGCGATGACCTGTTCGGCAAGTTCGCGGACGCTGAATTCGGCTGGATTGCCCAGATTGATCGGCGAATGAAGCGCGGACGGATTCCTCATCAGCCGAACGAAGCCTTCGATAAGGTCGTCCACATAGCAGAAGGAGCGCGTCTGCGATCCGTCGCCGTAAACGGTGATATCCTGCCCCTTGAGTGCCTGGACGATAAAATTGGAAACGACACGGCCATCATCGGGACGCATGCGCGGCCCGTAAGTATTGAAGATGCGCGCGATCCTGATGTCCACGCCATGTCTCATATGAAAGTCGTAGAAAAGCGTTTCGGCAGAGCGCTTTCCCTCGTCGTAGCAGGAGCGCGGGCCAAACGAGTTGACATGGCCCCAATAGCGTTCCGGCTGGGGATGTACCTGTGGGTCTCCGTAGACTTCCGAGGTGGAAGCCTGGAATATGCGGGCTTGGTGACGTGTCGCCAGTTCAAGCAGGTTCAGCGAACCGAAGACGCATGTCTTCATCGTATGGATCGGGTCTGCCTGATAGTGCACGGGGGACGCGGGACAGGCTAGATTGTAAATCTCGTCGACCGGCAGATCGATGGGATTGACGATATCGTGACGAACGAAGCTGAAGGCGTCGTAGCGGAGCAAATGCCGCAAATTCTCCGTTCGCCCGGTCGAGAAATCGTCGGCACAGATGACTTGGCAACCATCCCGCAGTAGCCACTCACAGAGATGAGAACCCAGAAAGCCGGCGCCCCCGGCAACAAGAACGGTACGGCGTTCGGAATTTCTCGAATACAAATTCGTATATCTGAGCGGCATATTCATAGAACTCTCCACTTGTACGATGATGCACAAACATAGTCGCGACGGCTGTACTGTTTACGCGCCGTGTTTTTTCCTAGCGCCTAAATATAGTTTCGGCGAGGACTATAATTAACAAATTACTAATGTCTGGAGTTTCTGTCGTTATCGGGGAATTCGAAATTTTTACAATCTGTACATTTGTTGACCACAAGAGACGTTAGGTAAGTAAAACCAAGCGCTGCTTGCGAAACACGCTCGCTGAGCACTTTTAGGCGGGGCGTTCGGCATCGACTGCCGGAATTGCCGCCTTTTTTGCAATTTGCCGCGTGACACGAAGCATTGCTTTCGGCGGCGGCTAGAGAAACTTCATTCGCAACGGTCATTTTGGCAACAGGACGCTGTGCCCCGCCGCTTGAAGCCTTTGTGGATCAATCGCCGTCAGTTCCAGTAACTATTGCTTCTCGGGGGTACCGGTCCGGCATTCGGTAGCCTTTCGCGATTGGCCGGTGTCGCTGAAACACCGGTCAGCGCTGGAACTTTGAGCTGGTCTATTGTGCCGGCCCGAGGGCGCTTGTGGCAGCATCATGGTCCATTAGGGGTGACGGCTCCGCTACATCTTTGCGCTCTGCGTGATCGATCGCTATTGCGCCAGCATGTCGGCGAGCGCATGCCGCATGGACGTGCTCGAAATACCAAAAAAGCCGCCATAGGGAAGATCAAGATCCAGGATGACGAACATCACGCTCGCCACCGAAACGATGGCGACGGCGACAATGGAGCCTGTAAGCGGGTTTCTGGGAGCCTGAAGACCGAAGCTCAGAAATACCAGCATAAGCCAGAAGATCAGGACGTCGAGAAACGGCGCCGAAAGCGAGCCGTGCGCATCTTCTATCACGGTCCATCGCGCGACCATGAGATTGCTGAAGAGCTGATTGCAACGGGTCACGAGCACCTGGTGCAAGGGATCGTTTGGCTGCTGGTGGGCAATGCCGAGGCCTATGGTGTTCACAAGCGCCCCAAGCGTGGGTGCTTCACCAATCAGAGGCAATTTTGATACGTCAGGATAGATCATTCCCGGCGGAAGCGGTTCTCCCGGCCATGTGCTGGCAATGACAGCGGCGGTGTAGCTGTGCAAGAGTTGTCTCTCACTATCCAATGCGGACCCGTAGTTTTTGAGGCAGACGTCCATTTCCGCCAGACCGGCGGCGTAACGGTTGCGATCGCGGGAGGCAGTGGTGAATGCGGTCAATTCCGATGCCAAAAGCAGGCTCATCACGAGCGCCGCAAAAGTCACAAGCAAAGCCGTCACCGCTCGAAGGAAGTCTATCGTCTCGGTACCGCGGTGCGGAGCAGGCAGCCTGGCGCGTAATATCGAACCGACTGCGGCGCTCACTATGAGGAGAACAAACAAAACCAGGGTCCAGACGGCTTCTCGCGGCATCGGAAAATGCTCCAGCTACATCTGGTTATTGAGTATGTCATGTATTTCGATGGGGCGGGAGGACAAAAGCTCCGCGATCGCGCAGCGTGAAGGCGAATTTTACTTGCGCCGTTCACATCGACGAAACAGATGGCGAGACAAGCTTGGAGCTGCCGGCATCGTTCTCTTCAAGGCGAGCTCGATCGCAACGGGAAATCTCAACGAACCGGCCAGCGCGAACAGAACCGCCGCGAAGTCAACAGCGCCGATCTTAAACGCCATAATCGTTGTCACGCGCTCTGCCGAGGTGAGGGTCCAGCAATTCCCTTGGATCGTGCTTAATGCTCTAGGTGAGCCTACTTGATGGAGAAGTCGACGGTCTCCATCACCTTGCCGTCCACGGACAGGACGGCCTCGTATTTGCCGACGGGGAAGCCCGCATTCGGTTTGCTAAGCGACGAGTTGACATGGTTTTCCAGAGAGCCGATATCGAAACTGACTTCGTCAATCTTATAATTTGCGGGCGCTACGTCGTTGGTATCAATAGCGATCCAGGAAACGGTGATTTTTGAGCCGGAGCTGACTTCATCAATGTCCGCTGACAGATAAATCGCAGCACTGTTTGCCGGAAGCGTCGTCTCCGTCACGTCGGCATCCTTGGCGTTCGAGATGATGATGTTCTCAAATCCTGACGCCCAAGCTGTCGACGTCGGGGCCAGAGCTGCCGTAAAAGCAATTGCCCGCAGAGCCTTCTTAATCTCATGCATTTTGAATTCTCCCAATTGACGGGATTTTCGTAGGCTGGCTGCATGAACGCATTGTTAGCTGGTGAGCAGCGGCCGCGAATATTTAAGCGTTATTGCGCATCGAACCAAAAATAGTCGCAGTATTCGTCGGATGTTGCTTGGTACACGGACCAGCGAGCCTCCGGCGTGGATTTTTTGCCCAGCCACAGCTCCATTGTGAATCCGCGGCGAATATCCCATCAGCATTCAGTCGGGCTGCGGTGCGCAGGTAGTTTCACCATAAGATAGCTCGCAGGCCAACAAGACCGGATGGTCAATGCTCGGTGCGCCCTGCTCATTCAGAAGAACTTCCACTGCGGCTGTCGCGATCTTCTGAATCGGTTGCTTCACCGTCGTTAAGCGCGGGATGGTCATATCCGAGAGCGGGATGCCATCGAACCCAAGAATGGAAAGCGCTGCCGGAATTGGGATACCAAGGTCATATGCCGCTCTCATACAGCCGATCGCCTGCTGATCTGAGCTTGCGAAGATGGCGGTCGGACGCTCGCTGCGGGCACGCGCCAGCAGATAATTTCCTGCCTGCCGTCCGCTTTCATAATCGAAGTTGGCCTCGGCAACTAGCGGCGAGGCTGCGGTTCCCGCGCTATCGCCGGCTTGTATCATCGCATCGAGATAGCCCTTGAGGCGATCATTGGCTGGAACCGAATGTTCAGGTCCTGAAATGAAGCCGATACGGCGATGCCCCAGCTTTAGGAGATATTCGACGCCGAGACGGACACCATTGCGATGATCGGAGGCAATGCCCGAATACCCCGGCATAAGACGGTCGACGACAACGATTGGCAGCCCTTTTGGCAGCCTGATCGGATGGAAGTCGTTGCTCGGAACGAGGATGATGCCGTCCACCCTCCGGCTCGTCAGTTGCCGGATACGGTCGGCTTCCTTCGCAGCGTTATCGAAGGATGTCATGACGATGATGTTGTAGCCGTGCGTTGCTGCGGCTTGCTCGGCAGATTGGACGAGTTCGGAAAAGAATGGATTGGTCAGATCCGGGATGACGATGCCGATGAGGCGACTGATCTTGCTGCGCATGCTTCTTGCCGACGGATCCGGCGTGTAACCGAGTTCCTCTATGATGGTATTGACCCGCGTCCTTAATTCGTGCGTGACGGATGGGTGATCATTCAGGACTCTCGAGACGGTCCCCGTAGAGACCCCTGCGAGCTTGGCAACGTCGCGAATTCCGACTTTTTGCATAACAGAACATATGTCCTTTTTCTCCGGAACCAGTGCCCAACAACAGCCCGACCCAGGCGGTCTCTAGCGCCTTCACCCAAAGTCTGCACGTCAAATTCATCGACCGCATATAGTCTAACGGAAGGCATTTCCCAGCGCCGTTGGAAACGGTTCATGGCATATACTGCAACATACGAGCGAAAGTGCAAGCCTTGTTAATTTCTTTCGCCATTTCAATCGCCTTGACAATGTTCGGGGGCGTTGTTACCCATTGCCTGGTGAAACGGTTCATTGTCGTTGACAACTCAGGTGGAGCTGAGCCCAGGACCGTCGGGAGGAAAGAAATGTCTAATTCCAAAAACCATGAATCCGTCTTGATCAGCGCCTCGCGTCGTGCGGCGTTGAAGTTTGGTCTTGCAGGCACTTTGGTGCTTGCGCTGTCTTGCGGCGTGTCGCCCGCCTTTGCGGCCGGTAAGCCTAAGGTCGGCCTGATCATGAAGTCCTTGTCGAATGAGTTCTTCAAGCAGATGAAGGCGGGGGCCGACAAATATGCGGCTGAAAACAAGGACAAGTTCGACTTCAAGGCCGTCGGCATGAAGGACGAGCGTGATTTTGCCTCGCAGGTCGATGCGGTCGAAAACTTCGTGACGCAGAAATACGATATCATCGTCGTCGCGCCGGCCGACTCGAAGGCGATGGCCACTCCGCTTGCGAAGGCCGTAAAGGCCGGTGTCAAGGTCATCAACATCGACGTGCCGTTGGATGCCGACGCGAAGAAGGCAGCCGGTATCGATCTTGCCTTCTTCGGGCCTGACAATGCTGAGGGCGCCAAGCTTGCGGGCGATGCGCTTGCCAAGGATCTGGGGCCTGGCGCGAAGGTCGTGATCCTGGAAGGCAATCCTGAGGCTGACAACGCCAAGGAGCGCAAGGTGGGCTTCATGGACTCCATCAAGAACGGCAAGCTCCAGCTTCTCGACAGCAAGACCGCGCATTGGGAGACCGAGGAAGCGAACACCGTCATGACGAATTTCCTGACGAAGTATAAGGATATTCAGGGCGTCATGGCTGCAAACGACTCCATGGCTCTCGGTGTCGTCAAGGCGCTTGATGCATCCGGCCAGAGCGGCAAGATCAAGGTGGTGGGTTTCGATAACATTCCGTCTGTCAGGCCGTTGATCAAGGACGGCAAGATGCTTGCCACTGTCGAGCAGTATGGTGCCGAGATGGCAGCCATGGGCATTAAGTATGGCCTTCGTGAGCTCGCCGGCGAAAAATTCACCGGTTGGGTCAAGACGAACGTCACGCTCATTACCGCCAAGGATATCAAATAGTCGGGGCTTAGCTCCGAGGCTAAAGGAGGCGCCGGCTCTTGGCCGGCGCTATTCGCTGCCCGATCGCTTTCATGTTGAATGCTCCGACGTCGCTCGTTTTCGAGCAGCCTGGGCGTCAGCCATGGCCGGTGGCCATTTCCGATCCGAAATAGACCATGCGTGAGGTGGGACGTGTCAGGCACACCAGATGACTACATCCTGAAGCTGGAAGGAATAGGTAAGCGCTTCCCGGGCGTCGTCGCGCTCAAAGATGTTTCCATTGGCATTGGTCGCGGCAAGGGACACGTCCTTCTCGGCGAAAACGGTGCCGGAAAATCCACGCTGATCAACCTCCTTGGCGGTGTCCTTAAGCCGGATGACGGTCATATCGTGTTCGACGGCCAGCGCTACGATCCGGCTTCTCCTCTGGAGGCCTTTAAGGCCGGCATTCGCGTCATCCATCAGGAACTGCATCCCCTATCCAACCTCACCGTTGGTGAAAATCTCCTTTTCGAACATCTCCCACGCCGATACGGCCTGGTGAACTACAAGCAAATGAACGCCAGGGCGGCAGAGTTGCTGGCAGAAGTCGGCCTCAACGTGGCGCCGACAACGCTTGCCAGCAGCTTGAGCCTAGCGCAGCTTCAGCTTCTCGAGATCGCCAAGGCGCTCTGTTACGAGAGCAAGCTTCTGGTCCTTGACGAACCGACGGCAACCTTGACCTCCAAGGAAGTCGATCGTCTCTTCGAAATTCTGAAGCGGCTGAAGGCGCGGGGCGTAACCACGCTTTACATATCGCACAGGCTCGAAGAGATTTTTGAGGTAGGCGATGACGTGACCATCTTGCGCGACGGCCAACATGTGATCACGCGACCGCTTGAAGGGCTAGGAATTCCAAAAATCGTTGAACTGATGGTAGGGCGAACGCTCGCGAAACACGACGCTTTTCGCGGCGACAGCGTCATATCGGGTGAGGCGCTCGGTGTCTCCGGTCTGAAGGTGACGCACAATAGTCCAGAGCTGTCATTCTCCGTGGCCAAGGGTGAAATCGTTGGCATTGCCGGGCTTGTGGGTAGTGGTCGGACCGAGGCAGTTCGCGCCATATTCGGCGCAGATGCAAAAGCCGGGGGGGAAATTCGCATTGACAGTGAGCTGGTCGAGATCAATTCGCCCAGCGATGCTGTCGCGGCAGGGCTGTGTCTGGCAACCGAAGATCGCAAGATGCAGGGCCTGATGCTCGACATGAGCTGCGCCGAAAACACCACCATCACAGATCTCGGCAAAGTCTCCCGCAACGGCCTGATCAGCCGGAAGATCGAGAATGACAATTCACAGCGTCTCGCACGCGAGCTGCGCATTAAAACGCCGTCCATCCACCAGGTGGTCAGGACATTTTCCGGCGGCAACCAACAGAAGGTCGTCATTGCCAAATGGCTGTTCCGCGGCCCCAAAGTGTTGATTTTCGACGAGCCGACCCGCGGGATCGACGTGGGTGCAAAGGCCGAAATCTATGACCTTCTATGGAGGTTCGCCGCCGAGGGAAAGGGTGTTCTGGTCGTATCGTCCGATCTGCCGGAGCTCATGAGCATTTGCCATCGCATTATCGTTTTCTCGAACGGCAAAATAGCCGGAGAAATGCCTCGGGACCAATTCGAAGAGAGCAGGATCCTCTCACTCGCCTACAAGGAGTACAGTCGTGTCCGGCAACATTGAAAAAAATATGGAGGCGAAAGAGAGAAGCTTCTGGGACAAACTGATTCGGATATCGATGAAGGAAGCGGGCGTTGCCATTGCCCTCGTTCTGATCCTGATCTTTTTCTCGGCGACGGCACCATACTTCGCAACGCCGGAGAATTTTCTGAAGATCTTCGTGCAGATCGCCATCAATACCGTGCTCGCCTCGGGCATGACCTTCGTCATCCTTACTGGCGGCATCGATCTGTCGGTCGGCTCGCTGCTGGCGCTTTGCACTGTTATCGGGGCGACGATCATGGTCGATCCGAGACTTTCTCCCTGGCAGGCGATCGTGCTGGCTTCGGTAGCCTCGATGGGAGCGGGCGCCGTGCTGGGTGCGATCAATGGATGGGTATGCGAGAAATGGAAGCTTCCGTCCTTCATCGTGACACTTGGCATGTTGAACATCGCAAGCGGCTTGGCGCGCGTCGTCAGTGACAATTCCACCATTACCGGCCTGCCTCAACCTTTTGTCGATTTCGGAAACCTGATCTTCTGGGACGTATTCCCTTCAATCTTTCTGATTGCGATCGTCGTCGTGCTTATTGGCTGGTTCGTGCTGCGTTATACCGTGTTCGGGCGTTTTGTTTTTGCGATCGGCACCAATGAGGAAGCCGTCCGACTGTCAGGGCACGAGCCCAAAAGGTTCAAGATCGCCGTCTTCACGATTTCGGGACTGACGGCGGGCATTGCAGCTATGGTCTATCTGTTGCGCCTCAATGTCGGCAGCCCGGTTGCCGGTATTGGCTATGAGCTCAATGCCATTGCAGCTGTAATCATCGGCGGGACCAGTCTTTCTGGCGGCAAGGGATCGATTGTCGGTACGCTGGTAGGCGCATGCATTCTGCAAGTACTATCCACGGGCCTGCAACTGCTCGGCGCCGACGATAACATCAAGCCGATCGTCATTGGCGCGGTCATCGTGCTGGCAGTCATTCTCGACAGCTACCGCGGTCGATTGATGAGGATATTGGAAACGCGATGAATGATATTCAACGTGCCAGCCCCAATAGTGCGTTCGTCCTTGAAGCTGAAGTCGTTTCGATAATCTCGTCATTTCTGCGTCGAGCCGATTGTCTCGATGCCGAGGATGATGCTGCGTAGCGCATAGCCAGGTCTTGGGATAACACGCTCCGGAATAGGCGCTAACGGCTCCCCGTCGAGGTGAGGGCGGACCGCTGTCCGTCCCTGACCGGTGGCAGGCGCCAATTTATCGCAATGGCACCGTACTGAAACACGATCGAGGTCGTGCGAAGCGATAGTTACTGACATGATTTCATTCTATTGATTTCAAGCCGCCGTGGGTGACTGTCATGCTTTTTATTCCATTTCCCTTTGCCGTCGCCATCGTGCTGCTCGTGCTGTTTGCCGTGGTGTTCAAGCCGGATGACGAACGCCCCGCCAACGTCCCGTTCCTTGCGCTTATTCTGGTTAGCGCTTTCCAGTCCGTGTTGTCAGGGTTGCGATGGGGTTACGGGGTCCAGGTCGTTATGTATGTGGCCCCTTTGGTCGCGGCGATTATGCCGCCGCTGGTTTATGCGGGCGTGTTCCAGTTGGTCAGGAGGAGCGGACAACCGCCTTTCCTGCGCGCCGGCATTCATGTCGTGCCGGCGATCCTCGTTTTGATATCGATGATCGTTTGGCGCGACGCGATCGACGTCATTCTTGTTGTCGTCTTCGTCGGCTATGCGGTCGCCATATTGCGCCTGATGCGGCCGGGAATGGACGCCCTTCGGCTTGCTGCCCTCGACGAAGCCAGGCCTACCTATTATGCGATCCTGTTTGCGGCTGCCTCGCTGCTTCTTTCCGCGGCGCTCGATACGGTTGTGATGTTCGATTTGATATGGACGCATGGCCGCTACGCGGCGACGCTCATTGTCGGTGGGAACCTGGTGGCGCTCGTCATCTTATCCACCGCAGCCGCGGCGGCCAGCCGTGGTGGCGCAGCGGCAAGGGAAACGCCCGACATCGCCGAGGTCCCGAAAGCGGATACGGGCGATATCGAGACGATGGCTGTCGTTCAAGCGCTGATGTCGGACAGGCGGCTCTATGAGGATCACGATCTGACCTTGAACAGACTGGCGCGCAAAGCCGGCCTGTCGACGCGTCAAATTTCCGAGGCGATCAACCGCGGCACCGGAAAAAACGTCTCGCAATATGTCAATGAATTCCGTATCGCGGCCGCGTGCAAGCTGCTGACCGAAACCGAAAAGTCGGTCATCGAGATCATGTATGCGGTCGGCTTTGAGACGAAATCTAATTTCAATCGCGAGTTCCGCCGCGTGACCGAGGTCACACCTGTGGAGTGGCGGAAGAAGACCATGGCAGCTGCATAGGGAGGCAACGGTACCAGATCGCGATCGAGGACGATCTGGAACGCGTTCGAGGTCGAATTTTCTTCCGTCCCGTTCATGTTGGTGGCATGAACACGATCACCGAAGACAATCGCAAGCTCTCAGAAACGCTCAGGTCGCTTTCCCTTGGGCCTTCGTTCCCATCATTGGAGCCGCCGGCCAACAAGAGCCGGAGGCTTGCGCTCTCGAGTATCCTGGTTGCGCTCGGTGCCAGCGCGATCGCGGGTTCCGTCCTCTGGCCCGAATTTGCGCCGCGGCTCAAAGGAATAGTGCAGCGGAGTTTGGAAATTGAGCTTGCGCCAAACATCGGGCGAACGAGCGACCAAACAGGCCTGATAGCAAGCCGGACGACTGCAGGCGTCAGTGCATCCACTTCGGCTCTCGATGCGCCTCGATCGGCGACCGTGCCCGAGATAACCGGGTCCGGCTACGTCATCGCTCCCAGTATCGTGACGGTCTTTTCCAAATATGAGGGGGAGATCGCCTCGGTCGCGGCCCGGATTGGTGATCGCGTCGAAGCCGGGCAGGTTCTCGTTGGGATCGACGATATCAGCGCCGACCTCGCGCTTGAGCAGGCCAAGGCGGATAGCGATGCCGCCAAGCTAGTCTTTGACGGAAAGATCCTGGAACTGAAGCAGGCGCGCAGCACCCTGGAGCGCAACGAGGCGCTTTCCGCGAAAAGCGTCGTCTCGGCACAAACGGTCGAGGAAACGCGCACGGCGAGAGATACCGCCCTCAATGCCGTCGATCAGGCACGCCAAGCTTACACGAAAGCGCAAGTCGGCGTGAAGATCGCCGAGGAGCATGTCGACGCGCTGACGGTGAAAGCTCCGATCTCCGGCACGGTGACGCGGCTCGATGCCCACGTCGGTGGCCGCGTTCTGGCCCGGATAGACAGCATCAAGGAAAATGAAAGCCTTCTGACGATCACCGATACCAGCAGCCTCGTGATCGACGCTGATGTTGCCGAAAGCAATATTGGCGCGCTTCGGCCGGGCCTTCGCGGCGAAGCCGTCCTCGACGGCTTTCCCGACAAGCCCTTTGCCATCGACATCCTGCAGCTTTGGCCGATCGCTTCGGCCGAGAAAGGCACGATTACCCTGCGCCTTGCGCTCCTCAACCCACCCGAGGGCATCATGCCCAACATGGCTGCGCGCATTCGTATTTCGATCGCTTCAGCACAACAGCCAGGAGGCACACTTCAATGACCTCTTTGACAAGAAACGAACCCTATATCGCGCTTAGCGGCGTCAAGAAGGCATATCTGATAGGAAGCGAGACCGTCCCCATCTTTTCCGATCTGGATCTCCAGATTGCTCGCGGCGAGTTCGTCGCGATCATGGGACCTTCGGGGTCCGGAAAATCGACGCTGCTGAATATGCTTTCCGGCATAGACAGGCCGGATTCAGGTCGTTTGCGCATCGGTGTCAGCAATCTCGATCAGATGGGCGAGTCGGCTCGCTCCGCCTGGCGCGGCCATAATATGGGGATCGTCTTCCAGTTCTATAATCTCTTGCCGATGCTGAATGCGGCCGAGAATATCGAGTTGCCGCTTCTGCTGAAGCCGCTCTCGTCCCGGGAGCGACGGGCTCGCGTCGACAAGGTTCTGGATCTGGTCGGACTTGCCGGGCGCCAGAAGCAATATCCAAGGCTGATGTCGGGTGGACAGCAGCAACGCGTCGGCATCGCGCGCGCCATCGTAGCGGATCCGGCTTTGCTGCTCTGCGATGAACCGACGGGCGACCTGGATCGCAGATCGGCCGACGAGGTGCTGGAAATGCTGCGCTTTCTGACCGGGGAGCTGGGCAAGACGATCATCATGGTCACCCACGATCCGCAAGCCGCGAGTTATGCCAGCCGAACGCTGCATCTCGATAAGGGTGAGTTTGTCGAGGCGGGGAGGGCTGACGCATGACGGTCTTCGATCTCGTGCGAAAGAGCGCATGGCGAAAGCCACTGCGCACTGTGCTGCTGATGATCAGCGTGGCCACGGCCTTTCTCATTTACGGTCTGACGACGAGCTTCGTCGATGGCAGTCAGGGTTCGTCGGCGGCCAGCGACGACATACTCGGCGTCATGAGCCAGGCCGGCCGCACCCAGCCGCTGCCGATCTCTTACCTGAACCGAATTACCGCCGAACCGGATGTGGCCGCGGTCGGCTATATGTTGCGCCTGCGCGGGTTTGCGACGGTTGAGAAGAACATTATCCCCGTGAGTGCCGTTGATCCTCGGCGTCTTTTGAGTTCGAACGGCAAGGAACTCGGACTGACGTCCGATCTGATCGGTGCGCTCGGCAAGGACCGCAGCACGGTCCTCGTCGGCCGGGCGCTTGCCAAGGCGCAGGGTTGGACGATCGGCCACAAGATCACCGTCACCAGTTTCGATACGGCAAAGCAGGACGGCAGCCGCGACTGGCCCTTCGAGATCGCCGGCATTTTCGAGGGCGAGAATGCCTCCACCGACACCTATTTCGTGGTCGCCCAATATGACTATGTCAATGCGCTCAGAGCCCGCAACAAGGATACGGTCGACGCCTTCATCGTTCGACCGCAACCAAATATATCGGCCGGGGAACTCGCTTCCAGGATCGACCAATTGTTCGCCAATTCAGCCGCGCCAACGCAGACCAGGTCGGAAAAGCAATTCCTCGAGGCCTTTCTGCGTCAGTATGCGGATATCGGGTTGATCGTGAACATGGTTGTCGGGGCGGCCTTCGTCACGCTGCTGATGATCGTCGGGAACACCATGGTGTTTGCCGTTCGCGAGCGTACCTTCGAGATCGGTCTCTTGAAAACCCTGGGCTTTTCCGGCTCCTGGATCATGGCTCTCATCCTTTGCGAAACACTCCTCATATTCCTGGTGGGCGGAGCGACGGGATTGCTGCTTGCACTGCTTGCAACGAGGATCACTGGCCCAGCAATCGGCTTGGTCTTTTCCAGCGTCATCTTTGCAAAAGCTCTCGGAATGATCGTTCTGCTTGCGCTCGTAACCGGAGCGCTTCCAGCCCTGAACGCACTCAGGATTCCGATCACTTCCGCATTCAGAACGAGGTAGATCCATGTCTTCCAATACCAGGCAGGCCGTCGTCATGATCCGGGCAAACCTGTTCAGCATGCCACGACGCGTCTCCATCTCCGCTTCCATGGTAATCTCCGTGGCGCTGGTCGTCTGTGTCCTTGCCGGTTTTCTGGCGATGGCGAGAGGTTTCGAAATGGCTCTGCAAAGTGCCGGTTCGAATTCGGTGGCGGTTATCCTGGGCGGAGGCACCAATCAGGAGGCTGGCTCCGACGTTCCAGCCTCGGTCATCCGCACGCTCGCTGCGATGACCGGCGATATTGGCGTCACGCGGGATGCAAACGGGATGCCGATCTTTTCGCGAGAAATCGTCGTCGCCGTCGATTCCAAGTCGGGCAGCGCTGTCACCGCGCAGACATTAGCTTTGCGGGGTATGGACGCAAGCGGCCCGTCGATCCGTGACAATATTCTTCTGTCGGCCGGACATCTATTTGCACCCGGTACGCGCGAGATCGTCGTTGGAGACCGCCTCGCGCTACAGTTTGGATTTTCGATCGGCAATGTGGTGCGGCTCGGTACGGTCGACTGGACGGTGGTCGGTCTGTTCTCGGCGCGCGGCAGTGCATTCGAGTCCGAAATATGGGCCGATTTTGATGCGGTTCGCTCGGCTTTCGATCGTCAGGGACAAGTGCAAAGCCTGCGGATGCGCCTTGCCGACGCCGCCTCGCTGTCACGACTTCAGGATAGGCTCGACACGATCAAGACGCCGCCGCTGCGTGCCGTCGTTGAAGCCGAGCTTTATGCGGCGCAATCGGCCCGCACGGCAAGCTTGATCCGACTGTTCGGATGGCCGCTTGCACTGCTGATGGCGATTGGCGCGACCGCGGGCGCATTCAATACGATGATGAACTCGGTCTTAGACCGCACGGTTGAGATCGCAACGGTCCGGACGCTGGGCTTCAGCCGCATCTCCGCTTTTCTTGGGACCTGGGTGGAGGCGGTCCTGCTTGCGACCGGAGGCGTGATGGTCGGACTATTGGCCTCATGGCTCGCCTTCAACGGTTGGCAGGCAAGCACCGTCGGCGCCAATGGCGCTTGCATGGCCTTTCAGCTTTCCGTCACCGGCGATGTCATGGCAACCGCCGGTCTGCTTGGACTTGCAATCGGTATTCTGGGCGGCGCGTTGCCGGCAACCGTTGCAAGCCGGCTTCCCCTGACCGCAGCCTTGCGATCACGGGGATAGGGTCTTGGCGTGCCATCGCATGGTTTGGCGAAAATTTCAGGCGGCTTGTTCGCAGGTCTCCTTCATGTTCCCTCTCGAGCAATATTCGAGCTCGAGCTCGAGCAGCCTTGTCGCCTGGGCAAGGGCATCTTCGGCTTCAGCGAACAACAGCGACTTATCACCCATTCTTGCCTCGCCATAATTTTGGGCGCGCAGCAAGACGAGTTCGGCCAGATCGAAGCATTCCTGCGTCGGTTGGACGAGGTTCAGGCAATAGCGCAGATTGATGGCAACCTCGATGGCGAATTCGGCGGCTGAGAAGCCTAGTATCGCACCCGGCGGGGCTACACGGGCCAGAAATATCCTCCAATGCTGGTTCATAATACTCTCCCATCGGACCGGTCGCGAAGCTGCTGACGCATAGCGCCTGCCAATTTTTTCAGAGACGGGATCCCGACCGCCGCATCTGCGTCGTCAGGGTCGCGCCGTGCCCGCAGTGATATCGGCCGGAGAAAATCGCTTTCAATAATGCCGTCATGCAATTGGGCTTCGGTCGGTCTCCTTCTCCGACGTTGGTCTGATGCCGTGCCGGCAAAAGGTCGCGGGAGCGATTGCTGAAGTCCCAGCTGAGCTTTGCCTGCGTGATAAACCTTGACCCGTCGCTGTGTTGCGACGATCTGATATGGAGATCGGAACTTGCCAATCGGCGATGGAGGGCGGCGCTTTCGTGCCGGGGAACGATGACCGCCCGTCGCTGGAACTACTCCAAGCCTCAGGAGGCTACAGTTGTCACTGCGTCGAAAGCTTATCGCTGCCTTGCCATGCTTGTTGCTGACCTTCGTCAGCACCGCGCTGCCTTACACTGTCAAAATTAACGGTGGTTCCCCGACATTTGGGCCGCAGATGGCGGAGGCCAAGGGCGGGAACGGCAATGGCGGTGGCAATGGTGGCAATGGCGGGGGTAACGGGAATGGGGGAGGCAGCGGCAACGGCGGCGGCAGTAGCGGCAACGGAGGGGGTAACGGCAATGGAAATGGGAAAGGCAACGACAAGGGCCAGTCGTCCAGCGCCAAGAGCGCGACGCAGGGCCAGGTCGATGCCGATCAGTCCACCGACGCGGGCAACGGCTCGATTACGGTTCGCCATCAGGATGGTATGAGCGAAAAGATACAGAGCGGACGCTACGTTATGCAGGATTCAAAGGGCCGCACGATCGTCAACCGCACTGCCACGGTTTCAGACGAGCAGCGGCTCAAGTCCTTCCTTCACTGACGGCGCCTTTCAAGCTCATCCCGGAATGCCATCGCCGCTTCCGTTCTATTGCTCACCTCGAGCTTGGTGAAAATCTGGGTCATGTGATGCTTGATGGTCTTTTCATGTAAATCGAGCTTCAACCCGATATGCTTGTTGCTCAATCCGGCGGAGGCCAATTCCAGCACCTCCCGTTCCCGATCGGTCAGCGCGGTGAAGGGATTTATTTGAGTGCTCGACCCGGTTTCCGAAATCAGGCGAGCCGATAGCGTCGGTGCGACATAGCTGTCACCGGCGGCGATGCTGCGAATGATGTCGGCGAGCATCCTGGATCCAACACCCTTCAGGACATAGCCCTTCGCCCCGCTCTTGAGCGCGGCCATGACGTCATCGCTCGCCTCGGAGACGGTCAGCATCACGATCTTCTGATCGGGTATCTTTTCGAGTATGAGAGGAACAGCCTCCAGCCCTCCTCCGGGCATCGAGATGTCGAGCAGAAGGATGTCCGGCCGGCACTCCGCCGCGATCCTCAGCGCGTCCTCCTTGCTGCTTCCTTCGCCGACGACGCTAAATCCATCCATTTCAGTCAGACTTCGGATGACGCCTTCCCTGAAAAGCGGGTGATCATCGATGACTGCCAAGCTAATTGATGTTGTCATGCCTGCTCCATTTCCTCGATGTTCAGAGCCATTCGAACGGTGGTTCCCCGGTTCGATGATAGAAGCGCAAACGTGCCGCCAAGGCTCTCGACCCGATCTCTGAGGCCGGCGAGGCCCAGTTTTTGCGGACCGACCTCTTTCGGATCAAATCCGGGCCCTTCATCGGCAACCTCGATCACGACCTGTCGGCCTTCCAAGGATTGTACGACCTTCTGTCCGATCCCGCCGGCATGGCGATAGCCGTTGTTCAAGGCCTCCTGGACAAAGCGATAGACGCAGATCTTTGCGGAGGTGGAAAGATCAGCCGGTGTCGCGCCCACGACGAGCGCGACCATGACGCCGGTGCGCCGCTCGTGCGCGCGGATTGCGCGCTTCAAGAGATCGGTCAGATTGTCCGTCTCGATATGGGGCAGCATCAACCCGCTGCAGATACCTCTTATTTCCGCCATCGCATCGTCGAGGCTGGCTTTGATGGTGCGCAGTGATGCCTCACGTTCATCCGTCGCGGTGGCGGGACTTGTCAGGGTCTGGCTGTCCAGACGTAAAGAGGCATAAGCGACCAATTGGGCAGGGCCGTCATGCAGGTCGGCGCCGATTCGACGCAAATAGCTCTCGTTGAGCGCAGCCGATCGCTGCGTCGCGCGCTGAACGCGCGCGCGCAATGCCTCGTTCTGCAGAAGAAGCGCCGACAGCTCCCCGATACGGCCATTGAGCGCCTTGCGCTGATTATCGATGGTGCGGCTGCCGCGCAGGACGATAATCGACAAAAGCGCGAAGAATGTCAGTGTAAACAAGGCGACCATAAGCCAGCTCAACAGCCGGGCTTGTATCAGGCTTCCTTCGAAGTCGTTCGCCACTTCGTAAAACTCGGATACGGCAACAACTTTGCCTGACCAAGGCTGTAATACCGGGTTGTAGATTTCCAGCAGCGGTTTGCCGCTTTCGCGCTCGGCAACGCTCTCCACATCATCGATCTGATTGAATTTCGCGACCATCCGGCCGGAAAAAGCGGTCTTCAGACTGTCTGAGAGCGGAAACTGCTTGCCGGAAAGATTTTTGTTATTGGAGTAAAGGATCGTCCCGTCGCTACGCCACAATCGGAACGAAAACAGCCGCGTACCAAGCGCGCCCTGACCGAGCGTCTCGTCAAGAGCCCGTGTTACGGTGTCATCGAGGACCTGGGTGGTTTGCATATCGGGTAGAAGTGGGGCGATGACGCTGTCGACGTAAAGGGCCGTCGTCGCCGCGGAATTGCGTGTCACCGCGTTTTCGATCAGGCCGGCAACGAAGGAGCCGACAACAATCATCGCACAGATCGCGACGAAGCCGCCCGCGAGCAAAAACTGTCTGGCCAAGGATTGAGAGTTCCAGCGTTCGATCAGACCTGCCAGAGTTAGCTTGTGTTTACGATGTGCTCGCAGAACTGGCATAGTCAGCACTGATCTCCCAACCCCTTATAGCTATCCCAGCTGGATCGAGTGTCAACCATTGCCCGTCCGTACCGGCCGGGTCGTCACCTGAAGATGGTATTGTTATCCGGCCCACGCAATCTAAGGGACCATCGCACGGGATCAATCAGACGATGGTCCTAATACCCAAGGCATAGGTCCGACCGGTGTAGAAACGCGGGAATTCGGTAATATTGTAGTGCGTATTGATTTGCTGGCCGCTGCCCCAGGCGACGGACATTTTGTGAAGGAAATGCGCATGAAAATCGGCTCTATCATCGGTACCGCAAGCCTTAGCCTGGTGTTGGCTGTCGCTCCCATGGTTGGAACTGCCGCCGGCTTCGTAGAGACGGCATTCGCAAAGGGCGGAAATGGCGGCGGCAACGGAAATGGTGGTGGTAACGGCAACGGCAATGGCGGCAGCCATGGCCAAGGAAATTCCGAGCACGCAAAGTCCGGTGACGACGATGCCAGCGGCACCGCCACGAATACGGCCACGGCGTCGGGCACTTCATCGTCCTTGTTGGCGCATCACCCCGACAAGCACTCCCAATCCCATAGCGCGAGATCCCATAGCGCAAGCGCGAAGGTCTCGAAGCCCGGCCTCGGCAGCCTGAGTTCGCTCAAGAGAGATTACCACGCCTACCTGAATTCGAAGGATCCCAAGATGGCGGCGCTCTCGGCCTATGTAAAAGCATATGCAGAGTTCGAGATGCAATACGGAACGACGGCCGTGCCGACCGATCCCGCGCTGAGCGACAGCGCTTTGCGTTCGGCACTGGCGCAGCTGTCGAACAAACCAGTGACGGACCAGACGTTTGCCGAGGCAAAGAGCATTCTCGGGGCCGGAACGAATACGGGAAAAATCGCAGAAGTTCGCGACGCCCTGGAAAAGCAATCCACGTCCCCGTCTCAGAGCGATAACGGGGTCGACGACTGAAGCTCTGCCATAGCGGCTTTGCAGCATAAGCAGATGACTACCGCGCGTCGGCCTCGACGGTTCCTTGGGCCTTCCTTTGAGGGGTTCCGCTAAACTGACGCCACTTCATAGCCGGTCCGCCCACCGGCTCTATCGCCGGGTCGAGCTTTCCGCCCCAACGCTGCTCGATCCGGCGATAGGCAATTACAACCTGACGTTTCCACCAGATTGAATGGCCAAATGCAAAGCTCGGGAAAGGTTGGGGAGCGCGTATCTTCGCTCCCCACCTCGGTCACTTGATAATCTGGATGACCTTTCGCGATGACGGTTCAACGATCACGCGTTCGTGGTTGACCACCGCATAAGCATATCGTGGGTTTGTGGGAACGGTTCTCACCACGATGGTTTCCGGCAACGGTTGGCCGACCACCACCCGGTCGCGGACCACCATTCCATCATCAGGCAGCGGCTGTTCGCGGACGTAGGTAACCACCTTCTGCGGCGGCGGATCGATGGCGGTACCGACGATGGCGCCTGCCACGCCGCCTATGGCAGCTCCGACAGGTCCACCGACCACGGCTCCTGTTGCGGCGCCACCTGCCGCGCCGGTGACGGTCGACGACTGGGCGAAGGCACTTCCGGCGGCCAGGCCAAGCGAGAGTGCCGCAATACTAAGTACTTTCATTTTCATCAGAATCTCCTTTCACCACTTATTCGTCCGTCAGCGACGGAGCTATTGGTAAAACAGGGCCTGACTGCAATCTGTTCCTTTTCTTAGGCTTCAGTCGATTGGATCGGGACATGGGTCGCAAGGATGTTCGGACCAAAGCCTCAAAAGTGTAAATTCATGCTCGCTTGAAGCTCCATTGAGGCGCGGTCTTGTCGTTCGTCAGGTCCGTTCCATCCGCAGTGGAAATTCGCCACGGACGAGCAGAGGTTCGAAACCAGCCTCAAACCGGCCCAGCCGGATCAGTCCGGCCGAATATCGATAGCCGCCATAAAACAGCGCAAGATTGCCCCAGGGAGCGAAATAGCAGAGATCTCCCGCCCGTTCATTTCCGAAGGGGCCGCTTCCGGCCGGGGTCAGTTTTCGCGGCAGATAGGCGACCTTCTCGTTGTTCGCATAGTTGTCGATCGTCAACTCGAGCGGCAGCATGGATGCGAAATCCGCCGCCGATGGATTGTCATAAAGGCTCGCGATCATGTGCTGATCGTTGAATGTGAAACGTACCTTCATGCCATTTGTCTCCTGACTTGCCGGATCGCTGCCGTTCTGTGCGTTGGTAATGCCGGGACGAATGATGGTTGCGATTGCACCAGCGAGAACCGATCGGCGAGAGAATGATCCAGCCCTCATGTCAAATCCTGGTTGCCGAACGCCATGCAACGATGGCAAACAATGACGACGTAAGAAGCAGCGCTGCTGCAAAGGCAAACGTGACCCACCAGCCCGCGGCATCGAAGAGAGCGCCTCCGGCCGACGCGCCGATGGTGATGGCAAGCTGGATCGTCGCGACCTGGAGGCCGCCCCCGGCTTCCGCGTCATTCGCCATGTATCTGCTAAGCCAGGTGCCCCACCCGACCGGAGCTGCAGTGCCGAAGAAGCCCCAGCCCATCAGAAGCACCGCAGTAACGGAGGGCGATGTCCCGAACAGGACGAGCCCCGTTGCAATGATTGCCATCACGAAAGGGATCGCGGCGAGGATGCTGAACAGCCGTATGCGCAGCAAATGGCTGACCGCATACGTGCCGGCCACCCCTGAAAGCCCCATGAGCAGGAGAAGGAGCGACAGCGTGGAGATGGAGACATCGGTGACGGTCTCCATAAACGGTCGCAGATAGGTGAACAGCGCGAACTGGCCCATGAAGAGCATCATGACCGAGGCCATGCCAAGAGCGACCTGTGGCCGTGCGAGTAGACGAAACACGTTCGGCGGCTTCTCCTTCTCCCGCGAGGGGAGGGGTGGGAGGCTGATCCATTGCCAGACTAGAGCAAGCAATGCCAGCGGCACGACCGCGAAGAAGGTGCCGCGCCAGCCTATATAATTACCCAGCAGGCTGCCCAGCGGAGCTGAAATCGTGGCCGCAACGGCATTTCCCGCGTTGAGCATGGCCAGGCCCCTCGGCACCGATTCCTCGGGCACGAGACGCATGACAATTGCCGTCGACATCGACCAGAAGCCCCCGATCGCCACGCCAAGCAGGGCGCGACCAACCATGAGAACGGCATAATTGGGCGCCAGCGTTACGATGATGCCCGACAGGATGAGGACGGCGGAGAAGCATATGACCACGAGCCGGCGGTCCATGCCGCGCGTGATATTTGAAATGAAGAGGCTCGTCAGCACCGCGAAGACGCCCGAGATCGATATGGCCTGTCCCGTCTGGCCCTCCGTCACGCCGAGATCGCCGGCGATCGGCGTAAGCAGGCTGACCGGCAGGAATTCGGAGGCGATGAGAACGGCGACGCAAAGAGCCATCGACAGCACGGCGCCCCATGCGGCGGGGCGCTTTTCCTGGGCTGCCGTCGCTACGGATCGGGTGCTGTCGTGCGGGTCGGCGATGTCGCCGTCCAATGGTCGTGCGAGTGATTGCTGTGTCATGACCGCAAGATAGACGTTGCGCATTTCCATGATTAGCCATTGCAATTCGCTTGGACTTATCGATCTTTGACATCAATCGATGATCGAGTCGGAGATGAGAGATGAAGCGCGAAGACCTGAACGAGATGCTATGGTTCCTGGCGGTCGCCGAGGAACGGAGCTTTACGAAGGCCGCGGCGAAACTCGGTACGTCTCAGTCCTCGATCAGCCATGCGGTCAAGCGCCTGGAGGCCCGCATGGGACTTCGCCTTTTGACGCGCACAACTCGCAGCGTCGTGCCCACGGACGTGGGAGAGCGGCTTATCCGGTCGCTTGCACCGCGACTTGCGGAGATCGAGACCGAAATAGACGAACTCATGGTATTTCGGGATAAGCCTTCCGGCACCGTGCGTATGACGCTCTCGGACCATGCTCTCAACAGCGTCGTCTGGCCGAAGCTGCGTCCTGTCTTGAAGGAATATCCGGACGTGAAGCTGGAGCTGAACATCGATAACGGTTTTCGCAACATCGTGGAGGAAAGGTTCGATGCAGGCGTCCGGCTTGGCGAAAGCCTGGACAAGGATATGATCGCCGTCAGGATCGGCCCCGACTGGCGCCTCGTCGCCGTCGCATCTCCTGAATACCTTTCCGTGCATAATGTTCCGAGCCATCCGGAGGAGCTTGTCACCCATATCTGCATCAATCATCGACAGGAACGATCGGGTGGCCTCTATGCTTGGGAGTTCGAGAAAGGCGGCAGGGAATTGCGCGTGCGCGTCAACGGACAGCTGACTTTCAACACTTCTTACGCAATGATCGACGCAGCCCTGAATGGATACGGTATCGCCTACTTGCCGGAAGATCTCGTTCAAGCGTCTATTGCATCGGGACGTTTGGTTCAGGTTCTGGACGATTGGTCTCCGGTCTTCCCCGGCTACTATCTCTGCTATGCGAGCCGGCGGCAGAATTCGCCCGCATTCAGGATCGTGATTGATGCCCTCAGGCAGTAGGGGGTGGCGCTGTACGAAGGCCGTCGCGGGCGAATAAAGATCGAAGCCATTAAGGGATGGGTATTGCCCTTCAGCTCGTCCGAAACAGCGTCGGCCAATCTCCGAGTTGGCTGCCGCCGCAGGTCCTTTGATAGGAAACCGCCGCCAGTTGAAACTGCATGCCATCCCATACCCATTCGGCGGCGAGCCCACAATCGCCGACTGCGCGCCCCCTGCCTGCCATCTGTAATGATCCCGTATTCGTATCGAAGCCCGGTTCCGTCAGTATTTTCATTTCGGTTCCGTCACCGCCGAGAGGAAGTTTAGGCCGAAATGGGACAGCGGAACCATTTCCGTTCCGCGGCATGATGAAGACTAGCGACGATCCTTGGTACGCGCCCATGATGCAGGGAATGAATACAAGGGCATGATCTGCGTCGAGGGGGTAAGCTTCCTCGTCAAGGCCTCCCTTCGAAGCGTCGGCCTGGCATTCTTCCACCTCAAACAGGGCCTTGCCAGAACCCTTGGCCAGCATGATAAGGCGTTGTTTCTCCGCATCCGACAAGGCGATATCAATCTTTCGGCGAGCGAGGATGGGCAAGGCGGGCGCGGCCGCGACGTTCGAAGCAGGAGCGGCTCCCCTCTTGATCAGGGCGGTAACATTGCCGAGGCGGCCTTGACGATCATCCATATGCAACAGCGCGGCGACCATGCCGTCAAGCGGAATGACGGTTTTAGCGTCTCCGACCTGCAATTCGGTGGCGTTGCGCAAAGCGGAAAGCAGTTCCACGACCGCCTCCGGGCTTTTGGTCGAGATTTTTGTGAGATTTTCGTCGCGGCTGAGCTGCCAGGCCGAGCCAAAATGCAAAAGTGTACCATCGGCGCGAAATTCGTTAAGTTCGACTGGAAATGGAACGCTGATTGTCACCTCCGTGACCGCATCGGGACCAGCGGCGCGATGAAAGCGCAAGTCTGGGCTGCTTATGATGCCGTTCGTGAAACCTTTAGCTTCGCAGGTCAAACCGTTGTCGCACGCAATCAGCCAGGATTTATACTGATCATACGAGGATTCCGCCGCGATTGCCGCGCCGCCCGGGGCGAGGCTTGAGAGCAGGATTGCCATGACGCGCTTATGGAAATTCTTCATGCAGATTTCCTCATCAGTCGCCCAGAATGCAGTGGCGAAATAAGCATTCCGGCCATTGCCAAGGGTACGCGGCGATGGCCACACATCTCAAATGAAAGAGAGGCCAATGCCCCCCGCGCCCATCATGAGCACCACTACCCACGGCGGCGCGCGCCAGGCGGCGAGTAGCACAAAGCCGATCAACGCCAGCGCAAAATCATAAGACCTTAGAATAGCGCTGGTCCAAACCGGATCATAAAGCGCCGCCCCAAGAATCCCGACGACCGCGGCACTTGCGCCGCGCAAGGCGGCCTGTGCTAGGGAATGTCGACGGAAAGCGTCCCAGAACGGCAGCGTGCCGATCAAGAGCAGGAGACCTGGCAAGAATATGCCGACGAGCGCAATCGCAGCCCCGGCGACACCGTTTGGGGAAGGGCCCATCACCGTGCCGAGATAGGCTGCGAAGGTAAACAGCGGACCCGGCACAGCCTGGGCCGCACCATAACCCGCCAGGAATGTGTCCGCGTTGACCCAGCCGGTGTTGACCACCTCCGCCTTCAGGAGCGGCAGCACGACATGTCCACCCCCGAAGACAAGCGCACCCGAGCGATAGAAGGCATCAAACAGGGATATTCCCTTGGACCCGATAATGTTGACGGCCAGCGGCAGCAGGCCCAGGAGACCGAAAAAAATCAACAGGCACGAAACACCGATCCATCTCGGGACCCCAAAAGAAAAATGGTGGGAATCGGATGATATCTCGCCACGACAAAAGAGCATTCCCATGAGCGCTCCCGCCATGATCGCCACGATCTGACCGAATGCGCTCGAGACAAAAACGACGATCAAAACAGCTGCGAGCGCAATGCTCGCTCGCTCCTTGTCGGGCGCCAAGTTGCGTGCCATGCCCCAGACCGCTTGCGCGACGACCGCGACGGCAACAATCTTTAGACCATGCAGGAGGCCATTTCCGACCGGGCCGCCGAAGGCCGTGGCCGCCATGGCAAAAGCGACCAAAAGTAGCGCGGAAGGCAGCGTAAAGCCGGCCCAGGCGGCAACAGCGCCTCGAAAACCCCCACGCAACAGGCCGAGGGCAAATCCAACTTGGCTGGATGCGGGACCTGGCAAAAACTGGCACAGCGTCACCAGATCGGCATAGCCCTCTTCGCTGATCCAGTTTCTGCGCGTGACAAGCTCATTGCGGAAATAGCCGAGATGGGCGATCGGACCGCCAAATGAGGTCAGGCCAAGTTTCAGGAAGGTCAGGAAGACTTCACCGGGCGTTCCTTGCGGGCGGTCGGTGACGGTGTCAGGGAGTGCTGCCGTCGACGACTTCACGAAACAGCTCCTTGGCTTTCTCTCGCGCTATTTCCAAAGCTTCCTTGCCATAGGGAGTCGCGTTGTAAACCCTGCGACGGGTGCGCCCGACGCGCTCGGTGCGTGAGATAAGATAGCCTTTCTTCTCCATCGAATGAAGCATCGGATAGAGTGTGCCGGCACTGACCTTGTAGCCGTGATGCGCTAGCTCCTCGATCATCCAGAGCCCATGCAGGTCGGCTTTGGCTGCATGGAAGAGGACATGAAGCCGGATGAAGCCGGAAAGAAGATCTTGGTGTTCCATTTCCCACCATAAAACAATCTCGCGCTCGAATTTCGATATCGGAAATCGATAGTAATTTGATCCCATCAACTAGGCAACGCTCGGCAGATCAAGCGATGGAAATCGTAAGCCGACTTAGGCGATCTGATTCCGACCGCTGCAGGCCCGCCCCGGAGGCTTCCCTTGCTTTTCCTGGATCGGCAACCACAGCCATGAAAACCAGGAACCAAGTCGGTTGCAGGGCAGTTAGGGTCAAGCGGAGGACGGAGAAAACAGAGATAGGAGGATATCATGTCGAATGTTTCGAGAACGGGAAGCGACGATATCAACAATGCAACCAGCCGCACAAGGTTCGGACGATCCGTCGAGAGCAAAGCCCAAATGCAGGATGCGGCTGTCCTCTCAGCAGCAGCCGATGGTGACGAGATGTTGAATATTTATCGCTTGGAACCCATCGCCGCTCCGGAAGATCCGCGTTGGGGCAATGCCCCCAATCAGGGCACGGTCGTTGTGGCAGCCAGAACTGCGGGCGACGCGCGCATCGTGGCGGCGGGCAAAGAGCTTGATTTTATGGAAGTCGACGCGGCCCCCGCCGAAGATGTAACGACCAGTAATGCAAGCGCGTTTCGAGATGATAAGCTTTACACCGTCATCGAGATCGCCCGCGGTCGAACCGACCTGAAGCGGGGCATATTGGAAGGCGAGGTCTCGGTCGACACGATCCTTCCCACGCAAATCGACCGCTAATCGTCCAGTCTAATGGCGAGCCTTTGATGCCCGGAGCAGATCGAGTGATGCACTCAAGGCGTTGGAACAAATCTGTCAAATCGCAGTTGCTTTCACAGGAGTTTCCATACGGCCGCGGCAAGTGTTGACTGGACAACGTCTTGCGATCTGATCTTTGTTAACGGAGCGAAAAATGCCCGAGCGAAATGAGTCACCAGCAGTTCAATCCTTACGAAAAGAACAAAAGCTGCAGCAACGAGCCCAGTCGGCAAGCGAACTTGACAAAGCGCTTGAAGATACTTTTCCAGCCTCAGATCCGGCTTCGGCGACGCATACGGCTACGCTCGGCGGTCTTGCCCTTGACGATAGCGCAGAAGGAAAATCAGAGTACCTGCTTGAAGGCGGAAGCACGCAAGCAGATGACACTGCCAAAGAAAAGCATAGGGTGAACGCGCTCTATAGGGCCGCACGGCAGGAAGACCGATCCAGTACTGTAATGGAATCAAAAATCGATCTCAGTGCGTCTGGAATTGCCCTGCGAATTCGTGAAAAGCCGATCGCTTCCATCTTGGCTGCCATGGCAATAGGATTTGCTTACGGGCTTACGCGTTGAGACGCTTGCCGGTAACTTTCAACGCCAGAGCTGTTGGCGTCGTCCCCGACAAGTGTCGAGCGACAAATTCGCCGCAAATCGTTGAAGCGGTATTTGCATGAGGACCTGGCTGCATCTTTGTATCGATATGCAACGCATGTTCTTTGAAGAGACGCCATGGCATGTGCCCTGGATGGCGCGCACTTTGGACCAGGTAACCGAGGTGACGGAGCGATTTCCCGAGCGCACGATCTTTACGCGCTTCGTTCCGCCATCGCGTCCCGGCGTCATGCCGGGGAAATGGCGGGATTACTATGAAAAATGGGAGATGATGACAGCCAGTCGGCTTCCGCACGATTTGATACTGCTCGTCGACCCGCTTCCGCGCTTCGTTCCGCCGGCTCGCATTTTTGACAAGCGCACGTATTCCCCTTGGACCGATGGTCGCCTTCATCGCAATCTTGTTCACGAACGCATCGATACCCTGGTGATCAGTGGAGGTGAGACGGATGTTTGCGTCCTGGCGGCGGCACTCGGCGCAATCGACCTCGGATATGGGATCATCGTCTTGAAAGACGCTGTCTGCAGTGGCGATGACGATGCGCACGAGGCCGCGCTCACGCTCCTCGAAAGACGGTTCTCCGTTCAATCTGAAATCATGACGGTCGAACAATTCCTGTCCGCCCGATGATGGAAGGCCGACTTCCTTGAATTGCTGCGATGGTCCGCTACATCCGCCTGGATAAGATCGGAGGAGATCTGCCATGCCCCGCCGCGCCCCTACGGGAAGCGATTGCCAGATGCTCGCGGAAGCTGTGTTGCAATGGTATCACTTCTATGAAGTGCCGCCAGATGACGAGGCTTCGCGCGCCCTCGTCGGTGCAGCTCTCGAATTCTTTCACGATGGGTATCACACGACAGAGGACATTGCCGTGATGTTGATCGGAACCTACATCGGCATCTGGCCGACAAAGTTCAACGCGCCCACGTCCGCCGCCATTCACTGATCCTGGCAATTACCCCTATGGTTCCGCGAGGCACTTTACGTGCCCTCGATGTCGAAGGGCGCGATCTTGCTGTTCTGCAGCGCGAGCGGCACGGTTTGATCGGGTGAACACCGCAGCTGAGAAGACGGGCGAAGTAGCCACATAATTCTCACGATGGCTGCGAAGAACTGCATGCTGGATGCAAGCGAAACCCTGTTCAAAGGAAATCGTGATGCATTAGGCGGTTTTACTGCGCGGGAGGCTGCGCTCGCCTGCACTCGGCTGATCGCAAATCTGGATCAAATCACCGGTGCAGAGCCATCATCGCACGCATCCTAGACTTCGACGACGCTCAGCAAGGGATGATGCGGGTTAACGCTCAGCCGGCGCAATGCATCGCCGCAAGCCATTGTGGCACCGGCAAAACGGCGGAGCTTTACAAAACGAACTAGTTCGTACATTATTGGTTGGAGGAGTGAGGCGTGCTGCGTTGGCAGTACCGATGACCGTTAGGATGACCTTAAATGTCCTGCGGCCCGAGTGCGGGTAGCACCGCATGCATTGGACGCGGCACTCTTTCGATATCGGAATGCTTCGGGGAGGAGCGACAATGACAACACAGGTTGAACACAAGACGCCCAGGCGGGCGGCACTTGCGAGCTGGCTCGGAAGCGCGGTCGAGTACTATGATTTCTTCGTCTATGGAACAGCGGCAGCGCTGATTTTTCCAAAAATCTTCTTTTCAGCGGAAGACCCGCAAACGGCGGCCATCGCCTCGTTTGCAACCTTTGGCGTCGCCTACATCATGCGGCCGTTGGGTGCGGTGGTTCTCGGCCACGTCGGCGACAAGTTCGGTCGCAAGAAGGTGCTGACGTTCACGCTGCTCCTTATGGGTTTTTCGACCTTCATCATCGGCTGCCTGCCGACCTACAATCAGGCTGGCATCCTTGCTCCGATACTTCTGGTTCTGGCGCGCTTGCTGCAAGGCATTTCGGCCGCCGGCGAACAGGCCGGCGCCAGTTCCATGACGCTTGAGCACGCCCCTGAAAACCGGCGGGCCTTCTTTACCAGCTTCACGCTGAGCGGAACGCAGGCAGGGCTGATCCTTGCAACGTTGGTCTTCATCCCGCTTGGAAAGCTCGACGAGGCCGCATTGATGTCTTGGGGTTGGCGCGTGCCCTTCTTTTTGAGCTTCGCAGTGGTCATCGTCGGATTCTGGGTCCGCCGAACGCTCGCTGAAACGCCCGCCTTCCTGGAGGAAACAAAGAAGGGCGAAGTCGTGAAAGTGCCGCTCGTCTCGCTTCTCACCAACTATTGGGCCGATGTCCTGCGCATCATCTTTGCTGCATTGATTTCGGTCGTCAGCACCATCTTCAGCGTCTTCACGCTGTCCTATGCGGTCAATACCATGCATATCGATCGCTCGACGATGCTGACGGTTCTGGTGCT
The DNA here is from genome assembly GCF_012641405.1 of Rhizobium sp. P40RR-XXII. Classification (GTDB taxonomy): domain Bacteria; phylum Pseudomonadota; class Alphaproteobacteria; order Rhizobiales; family Rhizobiaceae; genus Rhizobium. The sequence goes on along the minus strand of NZ_JABAII010000006.1, from coordinate 252,096 downwards.
TGCCAATATCGTCGCATTGGGCGCGATCCCGGCATGGGCCACTCTCGCGGATCGTATTGGCCGTAAGCCGGTATTCATCTTCGGCGCCGTCGGCTGCGCGGTGCTGATCTGGCCCTACATCTGGGCGATCAGCCAGAACAATCTCATGCTCGTCTTCGTCCTCGGCATCCTGCTCTCGGGCGTGGTCTACAGCGCTTCCAACGGCATCTGGCCGGCACTTTATGCGGAAATGTTCGACACGCGCGTGCGTCTGTCCGGCATGGCGGTCGGTACCCAGATCGGCTTTGCCCTCGGCGGTTTCGCGCCCACGATCAGCGCCGCCATCATGGGTACCGGGCCGATGGGATGGGTGCCGGTTGCCGTGTTCACCTCGATCACAGCCTTGATTGCCGCCGTCTCCGCAGCAACCGCAACCGAGACTTACCGAACGCCGATCAATCAACTCGGCAAGGATGGACGACGCTTCGCGGCCTCGGTCCATCACGCCGACCGGATGGTCTAGCGACCAGTCTTTATTCTGGGTAGCGATGACATCGCGATCGCGGATGAATTTGTTGAAAATCGCCAAGTGAATGGGATGAAACAATGAAAACCTCGATCGCGACCGTTTCGATTAGCGGTGACCTCAAGGAAAAACTCCAGGCTATCGCCAAGGCCGGCTTCGATGGCGTCGAAATCTTCGAGAACGATTTCCTCGCCTTCGATGAATCGCCGCGCCAGGTCGGTCGAATGGTTCGGGATCATGGGCTGGAAATCACGCTTTTTCAGCCCTTCCGGGACTTCGAGGGCATGCCTGAACCCTTGCGCAGTCGGACCTTCGATCGCGCCGAACGCAAGTTTGACCTGATGCAGGAGATGGGGACCGATCTCGTTCTCGTCTGTTCCAACGTTTCGTCCGTGGCGCTGGGCGGGATCGACCGCGCCGCAGCCGATTTCTTCGAACTCGGCGAGAGGGCGGCCAAGCGCGGCCTGCGGGTTGGATATGAGGCTCTTGCCTGGGGGCGGCACATTCATGATCACCGCGACGCCTGGGAAATCGTTCGTCGGGCCGACCATCCGAATATCGGCCTCATTCTCGACAGCTTCCATACGCTTTCGCGCAAGATCGATGTCAATTCGATCCGGTCAATCCCGAAAGAGAAGATCTTCATCATCCAGCTTGCCGATGCGCCGCTGATCGACATGGATCTTCTCTACTGGAGCCGCCACTTCCGCAACATGCCGGGGGAGGGCGATCTTCCGGTGCTCGAATTCATGAAGGCCGTCGCCGCGACCGGTTACGATGGCTACCTGTCGCTGGAGATTTTCAACGACCAGTTTCGTGGCGGTTCGCCGACCGCCATTGCCGTGGATGGCCGACGATCGCTCATCTATCTCGGTGATCAGGTTCGCCGCGCGGAAAGCAGCAGCCTCACCCTGCCGCCCATGCCGGCGCGTGCCGACGTGGACGGCATTGCATTCATCGAATTTGCCGTCGACGAAGCAGAGGCGCCCGTTCTTTCCGATCGGCTGCACGCGTTGGGCTTTCGACATGTCGGGCGTCACAAGACCAAGCGTGTCGATGTCTTCCGGCAAGGCGATATCAATCTGGTCGTCAATACCGATCCGGATGGATTTGCCGGCGCCTCCTATGCTTTGCATGGGCAGTCGGCCTATGCGATGGGATTGTGGGTGGATGATGCTCAGGCCGCGATGGCGCGGGCCGTGGCGCTCGGCGCCGAACGTTTCGAGCAGCCATTGGATCCCGGCGAGATCGAAATGCCTGCTGTCAGGGGCGTTGGCGGCGGCATCCTGTACTTTCTCGACCGCAGGAGCGCCCTCGCGCGCATATGGGAGATCGAATTCGATCCGGTCAATGACGACACCAATCTGCAGCCGGTTGGCCTGACCGGTATCGATCATGTTGCGCAAACGACGAAATATGAGGAACTGCTGACCTGGCAGCTGTTTTATACGGCGATATTGAATGCGCATAAGACGCCGATGGTCGATATTATCGATCCTGCCGGGGTCGTTCGCAGCCAGGTCGTCGAAAACGAGCCGGGCAGCTTGCGCATCACGCTGAACGGTGCGGAAAATCGCAACACCTTGGCCGGGCACTTTATCGCCGAGACATTCGGTTCCGGCATTCAGCATCTAGCTTTTGCGACCGATAACATCTTCGCGGCAGCGGCAGCCCTGTCGGAAAACGGCTTTGCCACCTTGATGATCTCGCCCAACTATTACGACGATCTGGAGGCGAGGTTCGGCTTGGATCTGGTTTTCACCGATCGGCTGAAGGCGCACAATATCCTCTACGATCGCGACGATCACGGTGAATATTTCCAGCTCTACAGCCCGACCTACGGCGAAGGCTTCTTCTTCGAGATTGTTCAGCGCAGCGGCTATCGTGGATATGGCGCGGCGAATGCCATCTTTCGCATAGCCGCGCTGAGGCGTCACCTGCGGCCGATTGGTCTGCCGAAACTTTAGGCTCTCCCCATTCGCGTAAAGCCTGTGTTAAAGCTTTGATCGTCAATGATGGGCAGGGACAGACCCAGGAAGACGGGCAGGGCATGACGAAAGCGCAAGCGGCCAAGATCGATCGTCTGACGCGAAAGAATGATCCAGACGCGACCAAGGAAAATATTCTGAAGATCGCCACCGAGGAGTTTGTCGCAGCCGGTTTTTCCGGTGCGCGCGTCGACGAGATCGCCGAGCGTACCAAGACTTCCAAGCGCATGATCTATTATTATTTCGGCAGCAAGGAAGGGCTCTATCTCGCCGTTCTCGAGCAAGCCTATACGAGGATCCGCACACTTGAGAGCGAGCTCGATCTCGAAAACATGCCGCCGGTTCAGGCGATGGCTCAACTGATCTCGAGCACCTTCGATCATGATGATCAGAATCCGGATTTCGTGCGCCTTGTCTGCATCGAAAACATCCATCGTGCCGAGCATATGAAGCGTTCCGTCGTCCTGTCGCAGATGAACATCGCAATCATCGATATCATCACGGACATCCTCGAACGGGGCTATGCCGATGGCAGTTTCGTGCGTCGCGTGGATCCGGTCGATCTACATATGATGATCAGCGCCCAGTGCTTCTTCCGTGTTTCCAATCGCCACACCTTCGGAGCGATCTTTGAGCGGGACTTGTCCTCGGAGGAGCTGAAGAAGCGGCACAAGTCCTTGATCGTCGACGCCATTCTTGCGTTTCTGCGACATCCTTCCTCCGAATTAGCCTGACACGCATAAAGCCGTTGGTTTGCGCTGGGGATTTCCCGGAGCGAGAAAGCATGCCTGTTATTGACTTTACGTACTAGTTCGTACATTTTGCAAGCAAGCCTGTGGCATGGGTTTGATTTGCCGCTCGGGAGGAAAAATTGAACACTCAAGCCGCCATTATTCCGCGCCAGCTTCATGTTGGATTGATCGGCGCCGGCATAGGTCGTTCGCTGACGCCGGCATTACACATGCGTGAAGGCGAGCATTGCGGCCTCTCCTATCGTTACGATCTCATCGACCTCGACGTCCGTGGTCTCTCCGTATCGGATCTGCCGGCGCTTGTCGACGAGGCCGAGGCGCAGGGCTTTGCCGGTCTCAACATCACTCATCCCTGCAAGCAGGCGGCCGTCGCGCTGATGGACGAGCTGTCGCCCGATGCGCAGGCGCTGCGATCTATCAATACGGTCGTTTTCCAAGGAAAACGCAGGATCGGCCACAATACCGATTGGTGGGGATTTGCCGAAAGTTTCCGGCGTGGATTGGCGGGTGTTTCGCTCGATCACGTCGTGCAACTGGGCGCTGGCGGCGCCGGCGTTGCCGTTGCCCATGCGGTGGCAGAGATGGGTGCGCGTTCGATCGAGATATTCGATCTGGATCCCTTGCGCGTAAAGACACTCGTCGATCAGCTGCAGCCGGCTCACGACGCCTGCACTTTCTCGGTTGGTCGTGATCTGGCCGCGGCCTTGGATGTTGCTGACGGTTTGGTTCACGCAACGCCGACCGGCATGGCCGCCCATCCAGGGCTGCCGCTCGACGCGCAACTTCTATCGGAGCGCCTCTGGGTCGCCGAGATCGTCTATTTCCCGATTGAAACCGAATTGGTGGCGCTTGCAAAGAAAAAGGGATGCCGCGTTCTTGATGGCGGCGGCATGGCGGTGTTTCAGGCAGTGAAGGCTTTCGAACTGTTCACTGGCATCCACCCGACGGCGGAGCGCATGATGCAGCATTTCAATTCGCTGCGCACCATGATCTGACGCGTGGCCGGGGGACATTCCGCAGTCGATGCGGCAAGCCGAAAATCACTGATCAATCCGGCCGTCTCTGCGCGGGATTAATGTCGGTTCTGACGACGATCGACGAAGAGCGCATGGAGACGTCTGCGTGAGTCAAAGAAAGACTGCGCGTCGTCCGGTTCAGTAAACACCCCATTCTCATCTAAATGCCCATATTCTAGTTTTGAAGGTGCACTGTGGCGCCGGACCAAGCGCGGATTCTTCACCTCAGTTTTCCGGCGGGAGGCCAACGAACATGCAGACAGGCAAGCTGAACGGAAAAGTCGCATTGGTGACCGGAGCCTCGTCGGGTATCGGCGAAGCCACGGCATTGGTATTGGCGGCAGAGGGCGCTCGCGTGGTGATAACCGCGAGACGTATGCAGCGCTTGAACGATCTTGCTGAGCGTATCCGCCAAAGCGGCGGCGAAGCGATAGCGATCGAAGCCGATGTGACAAACGAGGAGCAGATATCGGGCGTGGTGCGCCGCGTCCTGCAAGATCTCGGGCAGATCGACATGCTCCTTTGTGTTGCTGGCGTTGGTGTTGCCGCCCCCTTCGAAAATACAGTGACGGCAGAATACCGAAGCATGATCGACGTCAATTTTTTGGGGTTACTCTATCCCATCCACGCTGCGCTTCCATCGATGAAAGAGCGAGGCGCAGGCCACATCGTCATCGTCTCGTCCGGCACGGGCCGCTATATTCACCCGTCCGTGGTGTATTCGGGAACCAAGCATGCGGCGAGTGCCATGGCTGAATCGCTTCGGCGCGAAATTGGCAGGGACGGTGTTCGCGTGACCTGTATTGAGCCCGGCGCCGTCAAAACTGAATTTGTATCGCATATGCGCGCTGACGTTCGCCAATCCGTCGAACAAAGACTGGGAGATATGGTGCAGCTGGAAAGCGAGGACGTTGCCAATGCCATTCTCTACGCGGTCACGCAGCCGCCCAGGGTCAATGTCAACATCCTTACGCTCTATCCGACGCAACAGGCCTAACCCGTCGGATTGTCTGATGCCAACCGCGGCGAATTCGCCAGCAACGACGCTGTGGCGGACGTCATCGGAAAATATGTCAAATCTTCTCCTCAATCATGAGCGCAAAGCGGGTCCGTTCGCGGCGGGAGCGCTCCGACGACTTGATTGGGCACTGTTCCAACGCCGAGTGTACCGGCGGCACGGCGGTGCTGATAATGAAGCGGTTCGACCGCGCTATCCGGCATTGCTTCCCTATTCCGCCGGGCTCTGGCCTCCTGCCTCCTTCATGATCGCTTCGGTCCAGCCTTGTGTCTTCAGATCGCTGCGGATGCGCCATTTCAGGATCTCGTTGATCAGGCGGCGTTTGACTTCCTGATGATCCGGATCACCCCACAGATCGTTGATCTCCTGCGGGTCGGCAAGGAGATCGAAAAGCTGTCCTACGTCGCTCTCGACGAAATGGACCAGTTTGAACTGGCGATCGCGGATCATCGTCATGAATTCGGTGCCGCTCAGAATACGGTCGCCCGCATGTTCGGAGAAGACGAATTCGCGAGGGGTGACCTTTGTGCCTATGAGGTAAGGGCAAAGCGAACGTGCCTCCATCCATTTCGGCACGTCGAGCCCGGCCATCTCCAGGATCGTCGGTCCGAAATCGAAGAGCGATACGAGATCGCCGACAAGCTTCCCGCACTCGACGCGTCCCGGCGACCATACGATCGCCGGGACGCGCACGCTCGGCTCATACATCGTCCATTTCTGGCTATGGCCGTGATCGTTGAGGCAATCGCCATGGTCTGACGTGAAGATGATGATGGTATCGTCGAGAACGCCGCGGCGCTCCAGCGCCTCCATGAGCTTGCCGATCTGCGTGTCGATCATCGAAACATTGGCGAAGTAATGCTCCCGCTGGCGGCGCAATTGCTCGGGTGTCGGGTTTTCGAGATGGACGACGGCATCATGATCGATGCTGAGATGTTGTTCTCGAAGCTTCCTGAGCGCCGACGGCTGCCCGTCCATTGCCGCCTGATCACGGATCGCTTCCGGCAGATCGCGATCCTTGTATTGATCGATATAGGCTTGCGTCGGATCGTAGGGCGGATGCGGGCCGGGAATGCCGATCTGCAGGAAGAATGGTTCTTGGCCCTGATAGCGATCAAGCCACATGGCGGCGAATTCAGGAACGAAATTGTCCGAATGCAGGTCTTCGGGTAGATCCCAGACGAAGGCGCCAAGTCGTTCGCGATAATCCTCCCGTCGCCGGTACGTGACACGGCTCGGCTTTTCGATGCCCCTGTTCCAGAAGGCTTTGTCCCAGTTGTCGAGATAGAAGGGGAGGCGCTCGGTCGCTCGGTCCTTGTTTTCGACGACATGTCTTTCGTGAAAGCCGAAGGAATCCTCGAAGGGCGAGGTGTGCATCTTGCCGACATTGACGCAGCGATAGCCGGCATCCGCCAGGCGGCGCACCCAACTATGCGTCCAGCGCTCGTCGTTGCGGAAGACGCCGTTGGTATGCGGATAAAGCCCGGTAAACAGGCTCGCCCGGGAGGGAGCGCAGGAGGGGGATGTCACGTACATGTGGCTGAAGCATGTGCCTTCCCGTACCAAGCGGTCGAAGTTGGGTGTGATCATGTAGTCGAAACCGGCAGCGGCGATCGTATCGAAACGCTGCTGGTCGGTCATGATGAAGACGATGTTGGGCCTCTGCCTTGCTTCGGTCACGTCAATCTCCATTCAACGAGTTGGGGAGCGGCTAGGGCGGGTGCTGTTACGCGCGATCAGCTCCCAATCGACCACATCCGTTCTCGGCTCTTCGCCATTGATCCGCGCGACGATGAGTTCCGCCGTCAGCTCGCCGATCCGATGACGGTCGGGCCTGATGGTGCTGAGCGATGGGGTGACGTAGTTTGCCGCCTCGCTGTCGCCGAAGCCGATGACGCCGATGTCGTCGGGTACTTTCCTGCCGAGTTGATGCAGCGCCTTCAGGACACCGAAGGCGACGACGTCGCTATTGCAGATGATCCCGTCAATCTGCGGATGATGATCGAGCAGTTCATGGACCAACTCTTCGCCGAGTGCCGGCCGGCCGCCTTCCTGGCGGACGGCATGGACGAGATCCGGCAGGCCGGCGGCGGCAATGGCGCTTGCCGCGCCGCGGGCACGTTTCCTTGCGCGCATATCGTTTTCCCGCATGCTGCCGAGAAAGGCGAGATGTCGGTAGCCGCATGCGATTATGTGCTGCGCCTGCGCTTTGCCGGCTCCTTCATGATCCATACCGACGGCGGAATCGATGATGCCGCCGCCGACGTCCCACATCTCGATGACCGGAACGCCTGAGGATTTAAGCAGTTCGGTGACTTTTGCCGGATGGTCGACGCCGATAATGGCAACGGCCGCGGGGCGCCAACTGAGGATCGAGCGGACGAGTGTTATCTCCTGATCGGGATCGTAGCGCGTGTTCGCAAGCATGACCTGAAGATTATCCTTCAGCAAAGCCGATTGCAGGGTGTCGATGATGGAGGCAAATTCCGAATAATAAAGGGATGTCACCACGACGCCGACGATATCGGATCTCGTTCCCGATAGACCGCCGGCGAGCCGGTTCGGCACGTAATTCAGCTCGTCCATGGCCTCGGCAATCTGCCGTCGCAGCTCCGGTCGCACCGTCTTGGGCGCGCGTAGCGCCCGCGATACCGTATTGATCGAAACGCCGACCTTGGCGGCGATCGACGCCAAGGTCGGCGTTCCTCCCTGTTCTCTCGGCTCCGCCCCAGAACTCATCCAACCTCGCGAAAATTTGCTCAAGTGAGCGTTGCGTTACCGTTAACTTTATGCCATTTCTTGGCTGAGGAGACAAGAGCGCAAAATTTTCTTGCGGCCTATTTCGCACGAATCTGGCGCACGGCAGCAGGGAAGGACATAAGGCGTGGCTGACCGCCCCAATATCATCCTGATCATGACCGACCAGCAGCGGTACGACTCGATAGCCGCGCTTGGATTTCCCTATGCGGCAACGCCCAATCTCGATGCGCTCGTCGAAAAAGGCGTGACGCTGACCGATTGCCATATCACTGCACCGAGTTGCGTGCCCTCGAGGGCCAGCCTCTTCACCGGCTATTATCCGCATACGACCGGCGTGCTCGCCAATGGTCAGCACTGGCAGCGGACCTGGGTCGAGCAGTTGAGAGAGACCGGCTATCGCTGCGTCAATGTCGGCAAAATGCACACCATTCCCTATAATTCGGACTCCGGTTTCCACGAGCGTTATATCGTTGAAAACAAGGACCGCTATATGGAGGGGCGCTGGTATTTCGACGAATGGGACAAGGCGCTTGCCGCAAACGGCCTTGTCAAGCAGCAGCGCGAAACCTATCGCAAGCGGGAGGATTATCGCGAGCGTCTTGGCGCCTTCGATTGGGAGTTGCCGGAAGAGCTGCATTCCGATGCCTTTGTCGGCAACATGGCGAGGTGGTGGGTCAATAGCTATCCGCCGACCGAGCCACTTTTCCTGCAAGTCGGCTTTCCCGGCCCGCATCCGCCTTTCGATCCGCCGGCGCGTTATTCGCAGCCTTACCTGAAGCGCAGCGATTTGCCGCTGCCGAAGCCATCTGCGCAAGAGCTCGATTCCCTGCATCAGGAATTGAAGGAGAAACGACAGCACGATGTCGAGGTCGATCACGATTCAGTCGTCTGGAGCCTCGACCCATCGCCCGAGCAGATGCAGCGCCTCTGGGCTCATTATCTTGGCAACGTCTCGCTGATCGACGAGAAGATCGGCGAGCTGCTGGAGGCTTTGAAAACCCGTGGCTATCTGGAGGATGCGATCGTCATCTTCACCTCAGACCATGGCGAATGCCTGGGAGACCATGGCCTGATCCAGAAATGGTCGATGTACGACGTCGTCACCCGCGTGCCCACCATCATCTGGTCGACCGCCAATCGGTTCGAAGGGGGCCGGGAGTTGAAGGGCCTCTGTCAGCTCTTCGATCTTGGTCCGACGATCCTCGAATATGCAGGTATCACCCCGCCGAAAAGTTTCGAGGCCCGCAGTCTGAAATCCGCGCTGGAGACGGGCGAGTGGGCGCCGCGAACGCATGTCTTTTGTGAACAGATCGGCGATGTCGCGATGAGCGGCGGCGTCGAATTCATGACTGGCGTGCGCAGCGACAGATGGAAGCTGGTTCATTTCAAGGGATCAAGCGATGGGCAGCTGTTCGATCTTAAGAACGACCCCGGCGAGGTGCGTAATCTATGGAGCGATCCCGTCTACGAAGAGCAAAAGCGCGAGCTCCTCGATGTCATGCGGGATTGGTTGATCGAATCGAACTATCGCACGCGCGACGTCATGGCGGCTGCGCGATGACCGGCTTTCGGGAGATAACCGCAAACCGATCGGTCCCGTTCGCGATGGACGGGATGGTATGGATCGAAGGCGGGAGTTTCCTGATGGGCTCGGAGGATTTCTATCCAGAAGAGGGGCCTGTTCATCGCGTGAAGGTCGACGGCTTCTTCATGGATGCGACGCCCGTCACGAACCGGGATTTTTCCCGCTTCGTTGCCGACACCGGCTATATGACGGTTGCGGAGCAGGCACCGGACTCATCGCTTTATCCCGGCGCCAATCCGGCCATGCTGCAGCCGGGATCACTGGTCTTTCGAGCGCCGAAGAGCGTTGGCGAAATGCGCTTCTGGGGTGATTGGTGGCACTATGTAGCGGGTGCATGTTGGTATCGGCCCGATGGCATCTCGCCTCTGACGGAGGAGATGATGGATCATCCGGTGGTGCAGGTCTGCCATGCCGATGCCGAGGCCTACGCGCTCTGGGCGGGGAAGGTACTACCGAGCGAGGCTGAATGGGAGTTTGCCGCCCGTGGCGGTATGGAGGGCGCGACTTTCGCCTGGGGCGAGGAGTTCGAGCCCGGCGGCCGCAAGATGGCAAATGTCTGGGATGGCAACTTTCCGATGGCCAATCCGGCAGGCAAGGCTCGGTTCGGCACCACGCCTGCCGCGGCCTTTCCTGCAAACGGCTATGGTCTCTCCGATATGATCGGCAACGTCTGGGAATGGACCGACGATTACTGGACGGACCGCCATCCGGACGAGGTCATAAAGCCTTGCTGCATTCCGATCAATCCCAGGATTGCCACGGCTGAGCGCAGCTACGACCCGCTTCAACCGGCAATCCGCATACCGCGCAAGGTATTGAAGGGCGGCTCGCATCTTTGCGCTCCGAACTATTGCCGCCGTTACCGACCGGCAGCCCGGCATCCGGAAATGATCGACAGCGCGACCACGCATGTCGGCTTCCGCTGCGTCCGCCGCCTGACCGACAGGCCCCATAGCGAACCACATGCAGTTGAAAGCGAACGGCAATGAGCATCGCAACGAACGCATCCGCGCGTCCCGACGCGGTCCGGCGCCCTTTCCTGGCGACATCGGCCGCCATGCTGGTTCTGAATGCGGCTGCCGTCATTGTCGGTATCGGCCTCTGGTGGCTGGTGACGGCCGAAGGGCTGGTCGGTCTTCCGACGCCGGCCCAGGTGGCTGCGGCCGCGGCCGCCGAGGCCAGAAACGGCATCCTGCTCAGCGATGCGCTCGCCAGCCTTGGCCGCGTCATGACAGGCTTCTGCCTCGGCCTGATCGTCGCCGTTCCCATCGGGTTTCTGATGGGGTGGTATCGCATCGCCCGGGGCGTCATCGAACCCTATGTCCAGTTCTTCCGCACGATCCCGCCGCTTGCCATCATTCCGCTCGCCATCGTGACAATGGGCATAGACGAGACGCCGAAGATCTTCGTCATCTTCCTCGCCGCCTTCCTGTCGAGCGTCGTTGCGACCTATCAGGGGGTTATCAGCGTCGACAAGACGCTCATCAACGCCGCCCGCGTGCTGGGGGCGGGCGACTTCACCATTTTCCGGCGCGTGATCATTCCGGCTTCGACGCCCTATATCATGGTCGGAGTGCGCATCGGCCTCGGCTCGTCCTGGGCGACCGTCGTCGCAGCTGAACTCATCGCCGCACAGTCCGGCCTCGGTTATCGCATGCAGCAGGCGCAACTTTACTATGACCTGCCGACGATCTTTGTCAGCCTGATCGCCATCGGTGTTCTCGGCCTTCTCATGGATCGGATCGTCATGGCCGCCGATCGCATTCTCACCGCATGGCAGGAAAAGCTATGACGCCGAAGATCTCGTTTCAGAACGTTTCGAAAAGCTTCGATCTTGCGGGTCAGGCGGCCTTTACCGCATTGCAGAACCTCAATCTCGATATAGAGGATGGCGAGTTCATTACCGTGGTCGGCCCTTCCGGCTGCGGTAAGTCGACGGCCATGAATATTGCCGCGGGATTGACGCCGCCGTCCTCGGGCCAGGTCCTGGTCGACAATGGGCCTGTAAAGGGACCAGGCCCCGAACGCGGCGTCATCTTCCAGCAATATGCCTTGTTTCCCTGGCTGAGCGTGCGGCAGAACGTCGAATTCGGGCTTCAGATTTCCGGCCGCCCCAAGGAGGAGCGCCGCGAAATTGCCGATCACTTCATCGAGCTGGTCGGCCTGACGGACTTTGCCGACGCCCTGCCGAAGATGCTCTCAGGCGGCATGAAACAGCGCTGCGCCATCGCCCGAGCCTATGCGGTCAATCCGAAAATATTGCTGATGGATGAGCCCTTCGGCGCGCTCGATGCTTTGACGCGCGTGCAATTGCAGGACCAGCTTCTCACCATGTGGAGCAAGGAACGCCGCACGGTGATGTTCATCACCCACGATGTCGACGAGGCGGTTTATCTGGCGAGCCGGGTCATTGTGATGGCGGCTCGTCCGGGCCGACTCCACAAGATCATCCCCGTGGATTTGCCGTTTCCCCGCACGGAGGAAATACGGCTTTCGCCGCAATTTGCCGAGCTGCGCAACGAGGTCTGGCGGGCCGTCTATCATCCCGCCGCGAATTGAAGATCAGCAATCACAGGAGGAAATGATCATGCTGACGAGACGCAGTCTATTGAGGACGGGCGCAGCCCTGACGGCCGCCGCCACCATGCCCTTCATCGCCAAGTCGGTTCGTGCAGCCTCGAAGGCGGTCCGGATCGGCTATCTCTCCGATTTTCCCAATTCGAGCCTGTTTGCGATCGCCAACGATCAGAAGCTGTGGGATGCCGAGGGGCTCGAGCCGGATCTGAAGGTCTTCACCAACGGCCCCATCCAGATCCAGGCGATGGGCGCCGGCAGCCTCGATTTCGGGACCATCGGGCCAGGCGCGCTTTGGCTTCCGGCAAGCGGTCACGCCAGGGTGCTTGGGGTCAACGATATCGGCTTCAGCGACCGCGTCATCGCGCAGGCGGCAATCAGCTCGATTGCCGATCTCAAGGGAAAGAAGATCGGTGTCCCGCAAGGCACGTCCGGCGACATGATCCTGCGCATGGCGCTCGGCAAGGCCGGTATGACGATCAAGGACGTACAGATCGTGCCGATGGATCCGAGCACCGTCGTGGCCGCCTTTTCGTCGAAACAAATCGATGCGGCCGGCATCTGGTATCCGCTGATCGATGCGATCAAGCCGCGTGTTCCCGACATGAAGGAGCTGATCTCGAACAAGGACTTCTATCCCGACACCTCGTTCATCAACACCTTCGTGGCGCGCAATGAGACGATCCAGAGCGATCCCGAGCTTGCTAAGAGCTTCCTGAAGGTCATCAAGAAGGCGATGGACTATCGGGTTGCAAACCTGGATCACTCCATCGAATTGACGGTCGCCTTTACGCAATCGCCGCCCGATGCGACGGCGAAGGTTGCAAAGAGCCGAAAACTTCTGACCAGCGCCGAACTGAACAAGTTCACCGAAGACGGCAGCGTCACAAAGTGGCTGGGCGAGTTCAACAAGATGTTCGTCGATTTCGGCACCATCAAGGACCCGCTGCCGCCGGAGAAATATTTCGACGCGAAATTGTTCCTTTCGGCCTGATATCTATGCGGGAACGAACGGATTATCGCATCCGGGAGCGGGTCGCCGCCTATTGTTCCGGTTCCAAAGCCGGTGGGCATTAAACAACTGTCCTAGGCTGCCCTTCCGTCAGCCGCCGGGTGGTAGTATGTCCGCCGGCAGCAATCCGCCAAGGCCCGTCCAGAGCAGGTCAGCGACGGGCTCGATGGTGGCGGATGTTCCGGTCATGGCAGCAACGGTTTTGCTTTTCCGGAGGTATCGAGCGTCATCTCATCGGCGGCGTCGCCTACTCTCATTCAATTCAGCACCTTCAGAACAATTTTGCCTCGGATGTGATCTTCCTGCAGGGCCTTTTGTGCCGCCGCAGCCTCACGAAACCCGAAGGTGCGGTCGACGTGAACTCTCACCCTGCCGCTGTCGATAAGTTCGGCGATCTTCTGGAGCTGGGCGCCATTCGGCTGCGCGGTGTAACGGCCGGCCCTGATGCCTTCGGCTTCTGCGCGCTGCTTGTTGGGCTCCGTCAGGGTGGAAATCAACGCACCGCCGTTTTTGATGACCGAAAAGCTCCGATCCTGTGTCTCGCCGCTCACGAGATCGAAGACGAGATCGACCGGTTCGACGATCGTCTCGAAGCGCTCCGACTTGTAGTCGATAATCCGGTCGGCACCCAAGCCACTCAGAAAATCCCGGTCAGCCGCGGAAGCCGTGGTCGCCACCCAGGCACCCTTTGCTTTAGCGAACTGAATTGCAAGGTGGCCGACACCGCCGGCACCGCCATGGATGAGAACGCGCTGGCCCGCTTCGAGCTTGCCGTGATCGAAGAGGCCTTGCCACGCAGTAATGCCCGCAAGCGGCACCGCGGCAGCCTCAACATGGTCTAAGGACACGGGCTTCATGGCGATTTCGTCCGATTTTGCGATCACGAATTCTTCGTAGCCGCCGTGATCCGGTGCCAGAAAGGCGAAGACCTCGTCGCCCACCAGAAAACTTGAAACCGACTCGCCTGCATCGGCAATTTTGCCGCTTACATCGCGCCCAAGCACATACGGGAAATCCTTTTCGGTGACGACAGGATATTTGCCCTCGCGCATCTTCGTATCGACCGGATTGACGCTCGCGGCAACGACCTTGATGACGACTTCGTCGGTCGCCGGTATTGGCTGTTCGATTTGGTCGAGCTGCATGACCTCCGGCCCGCCAAAGCGATGAATTCGTACGGCTTGCATCGTTGACTCTCCTTGCTGATTAAATCTCAGAACTGCAATGTGCCGATGAGATGCGTAACTATCTTGTCACCGTGATCCAATCAAAGCCCGCTGCGGGGTTCGGCAGCTTGCCTGAGAGGTAAGGGTTCTTTGCCTTTCTCAGCCACGTAATCGACATGGCCGACATAAGCGCAGACAAGCAGGGCTACCGCTTGCAGCCAGTATCACCAGCAATCCGATTACGACCAATGTCGTCTTCGTCGGCACCGATTGACTCGTAACCGAACAAGCTGCCGTGCGGGAAGTTCCCAAAACGGAAGATGCGAAGCCACAGCGGAAGATACGAACAATAAGTGATCCGAAAGCGCTTAGGCCCGTTTCAGATACCTCCATGTAGCCACACTGCCGAGAAGTTGAGCAACGCCGCCACAGAGCATGGCTGTGATGAAGCCCGACGGAGGTTCATGGAAAAATGCAAAGACCGATCCGAGTGCCGCCACGCCAATGGTTGCGCCGACCATGCGAGCGACGTTGATGAGTGCGCTTGCGGTTCCCGCGCGTTCGCTGGCGACGCTTGATACCGCAACCGCTGTAAGCGGGCCGGTTGCGAAGCCCATGCCGATGCCGGTCAACAGCAGGCCGAGTTCCTCAGCGATTAATAGGTTTTCGGCAAAAGCAATGCCGAGCAGCACATTTCCCAGACCCATTGCAGCCAGTCCCAGCGTAATTACTCGCCGCTTGCCGAGACGCTCTGAAAGTGGGCCCGAAAAAGGCGATATCGCCACAAAGCTCAATGCCATGGGCAGGAGAGCCAGGCCGACCTCGGTCGGATCCATTCTGTCGAGACTTAGCGAGGTAAGCGGAAACAGAAAGAGCGTGCCATACATGCCGAAAGTCATTGCGGCCGTTCCCGCCATGGCGCCGCTGAACTTCCCGCTGGCAAACATCGGGATCGGCACGAGGGCGCGCTGATCCAGACGCCGTTCCACCAGGATAAAAAGCGAGAGAAGAACGACGCCGCAAAACGCCAGGAAGATCGTCCAGAGCAAGGGAAGATGCGAGGATTCGATGGCTGCAAGAGTGATGGCGCCCAGTGATACAATGCCCAGCATCTGGCCGAGCGCGTCGAACGATCTTCCCTTTCGGTCCGCGCTTTCCGGGACCAAAAGCAACGCCCCGACGGCGGCAACCGCACCGATCGGAACGACGACAAGAAAGACTGCCCGCCAACCGAAGCCGTGAATCAGATATCCACCGAGGCTCGGTCCGATGGCGAGCGACATGCCGTTGCACCCCGCCCAGATGCCCAGCGCACGGCCGCGAACCTTCTCGTCCGGATAAATCACCCGAATGAGCGAGAGACAGGCGGGGATCAGAAGAGCCGATCCAAGGCCGGTTGTCGCTCTGGCGCCGATCAGGATCGCGATCGACGGAGCCAGGGCGCAGCCCAGGCTTGCGATTGTGAAGATGATGCAGCCGACGACGAAAATCAGGCGCCGCCCATAAAGATCAGCCAGCAGGCCGCCGCTGATGAGAAGGGCGGCGTAGACAAGATTGTAGGCATCGATGACCCACTGCAACTGCGTTACCGAAGCCGCGAGGCTCTTACCAATTGGTTGTACCGCCAGATTGACGACCGATGTGTCGACTTGCGCGACGATCACGCCCAGACAGAGAACGCTCAGCAAAGCAGGATGCAGTTTCGAAAGTGGTTTCGCGGATTGTTCGATCGAATGCATGGCATTTCCTCTCGCAAGCAAACCTAGCGCAATTGAATTGGTTTCACGTCGGATGCGCTCCAATCAGAGCGCCGGAACAAATGCCAATGGGCTTCGCTCGATCAGCAACATGCTGGCAGAAACAAGCTCGGCCCTAGAGCGAATGCTTCCGATACTCATCCCGGCTCGGAGTTGACGATGAACGATAAATCCAAGGACCAGCCCGACATCCGCACAACGCCGGCATCCCGACGCGGGGTCGGCACTTCCCTGGTCCCTTGGCTAGCGAGCTGATTTTCGCTTTGTTTGCGGGTGCGCTTTTGATGAAATCGGAAAACAGTCGGGCACGGATCCAGGGCCGCATAACGTGACGACGTCGTCGAAGCTTCGGCGCCTCCCACAAAACGTGGTTGAACTGATGCGGTCAACCAAGAACGATGGCCCGGCAGCTCCGCCTGAAGTTCCCGCGCATGCCGGCAATAGTTCGTAGCCTTGATGACACCGAGTGTGGGAGCCTTTCCTGCTCGCCAACATGAAGGGGTTGATAGGATCGTCATTCATCAACAGCAGACATACCGCTCGTGCGGGAGACCAAGACCGGCAGAAGCTTGTAGGAGGGCGTCTTCGACTTCTTGTCGTGATGGGCCAACGGAAAAAGCGGATTGGCCTCGGGGTAATAGGCCGCGCAGCAGCCTTCCGGGATGGCGTATTCAATGATCCGCAGGCCTGTGACCTGTCTGTCTGTCGCATCTGCAAGCGCGGTGCGCAGGTCAATGCTCTCACCCTCGACAAAGCCGAGCCGACGAATGTCGTGGCCGTTCATGAACACGACCATTCTCGTTCCGTCCACTCCCCGGAAGCGATCGCTATAGCCATAGACGGTGGTATTGAATTGATCGTTGGAGCGCAGGGTCGCAAGATGAAGAATGCGGCCGGGGTCGCCGTCGATATCGAAGTCCGGAAACAAACGGGCCGGCGCGATGAAGTTTGCCTTCCCCGACGCTGTCACCCATTTGCGTTCGCGCGCAGGAAGCGGGCGCGCGAATCCCCCAGGCTGGAAAAGCCGTTTGTTGAAATCCTTGAATGTCTCCGGATAGGTTTTTTCAATCGCGTCGCGGATTTCTGCATAGTTTGCGACCCATCTGTCCCATGGCACTGCAGTGGCGCCAAGCGTCGCCTGGGCGAGGCCGGCGACGATCGCCGGCTCGGAACGCAAAAGCGTGCTTGCAGGTGCTGCTCGCCCTCGCGAGCCGTGAAAATGCGCGATGGAACTTTCGATCGAAACCGCTTGCGCGCCGCTCTCCTGTTCGTCGATTTCCAGGCGTCCCAGGCAGGGAAGGAGATAGGCGAGCTCGCCATGAACGACATGCGAGCGATTGAGCTTCGTGGCTATCGCGACCGTCAGGCGAAGCTTTCGCCAAGCCTTTTCCATCAGGTCGGTGTCGGGCACAGCCCGGAGAAAATTGCCGCCAAGTCCGATGAAGGCACGGCTCTCGCCGTTTAGAATCGCACCGCACGTCTCGACCGTCGACCGCCCCATCCATCTCGGCGGATTGAAATGATAAAGCTGCGCCAACTTATCAAGCGGAGCAAGACCCGGTTTTTCCGTAATGCCGACCGTGCGCTGCCCTTGGACGTTCGAATGGCCACGGATGGACAATATATTTGCCCCAGGTTTGCCGATATTTCCCCTCAGCAGGGCCAGATTGGCAATCATGTGAACATTGTCGACGCCCATGATGTGCTGAGTGACGCCCATGCCGTAGGCAATGACGACCGCTTGCGCATTTGCATAGGTCTTCGCAGCCTGTTCCATCTGTTGTCGGTTGAGACCTGAAACGCGTTCCAGCTCCTCCCACGAGTGGGCTCTGGTGATCGAGGCGAATTGCTCGAATCCGGTTGTATGTTCCTTGATGAAGTCGTGATCCAATACGTGCTTCTTGTCGGCCGCCGCCATCGAGGCGGCAAAGGCGACTTCTGAGGCATTGGTCTGGTCTTTGGGCTCGGCATCCGCGCCGCTGCTCTTGCTGACGCCAGTGAGCTTCAGCGCATCATCCGCTTCGATCAAAGCCTTGCATATTCCAAAAAGCGCGGCGGTGTCACCACCGTTGCGGACTTGATAATATTCCGTCGAAATGATCGTTTCCTTGCCCGACAGCATTTGACTCGGCGCTTGCGGGTTCTTGAAACGCTCCAATCCGCGTTCGCGCAGAAGATTGATGGTGACGATCGGTACGCCGCGATCCGCCGCATCCTGCAGATCGTGCAGCAGGCGAGGGGACGAGGTCCCGACATTCTGTGCGATATAGAAAATACAGTCGCAGTTTTGAAAGTCGGAGAGGATTGCGGTGCCGACAGAAGCACCGATACTTTCCGGCAGGGCGACGGAGGTACTCTCATGGCACATGTTCGAAGAGTCTGGCAGATTGTTACTTCCGTACATGCGCGCAAAGAGCTGATACATGTAAGACGTTTCCAGGGAGGCGCGGCCGGAGGTGTAAAAATCCACTTGTTTGGGCTCTAGGGCACGCAGCTCGTTTCCGATTTCTCCGAAAGCGACCTCCCATTCGACGGGTTCGTACCGATCGCTATCGGGATTGAAGCGCATGGGCTGCGTCAGGCGGCCCTGTTCTTCCAGATCGTGGTCGCTCCAGTTTGCCAATTCCGTCAGCGAGTAGCGGGCGAAGAACGCCGCATCCGCTCTGCGATCGGTGACCTCCCAGGCTGTGGCCTTTGCACCGTTCTCACAAAATTCCAATGGATGAGGCTTTGCCGGCTTTGCCCAGGCGCAACTGACACACATATAGCCGTCCGGCTTGTTCTGGTGCGCAAGCAGGCTCGGTCCTTTCGCAGGGACGTGCTCGCGAAGCAGCACTTCACTCACTGACCTTGCCGACCCCCAGCCGCCGGCTGGGCCGTCATAAGCCCGAATTCTGGGAGGATTTCGTGGATTGCTGGTCATGGGGATGTGTCCTGCGTCGTCTGGAACCTACATCGAACACAGGGAAGAACAATTGGTTCCACCTATCGCGGCGACGTGAAATCTCACAAACCAGCGGCCGGGCACTTTACGCCCGGTTCGCTTCGCGGGCAGCCATTTGCATTCGTGCCCGAATACGGCGATCGGTGGATATGCATGGGGTTCGAAGCGGGATTTTCAGCAGAACGGCTGGTTGCGAATGTCGTCCGGCTGCGCCACGATCGACATCTCGGTTCCCGAAGCCAGCGCCACGGTCAGGTGGATCTCCTCCAATGCGTGCCGATGCAAAAGAGCAAACAGGGCATCGTCCATATTGGTGCCATTGAGGATTTCGGGGTCATCGCAAGCAACGTTGATGGTCCGCTCCACCACACGGTTTACGGACGTCTCGTTGGCAAGAAACGCGCGCGCCCAATTGCTCAGGCGCGCAGCGCCGGATCTCTTGGGAATTGTGCTCGTTCCATACGGGTCGTCATGTGCTTCCAGAGCGCGCGTTTACCTTCACCCGTCACCGCCTACCAGATCGGTCGGCAACAATGGGTGGATTTTACGCCTCACCAATATGAGTCCAAGTCAAATGTTATGGCAGGCCTGCAGTGACGGATCGAGCGCGATATCAAAAACGGAGGCCTTTATGAATTTCAAAAGCCGACGGCCTCGCTAATGCAGCCGTATCGTCGTGAAAGCAGCTATCGCCAGAACCGCTTGGCGTCGAGGACGTCGTCGAGGGCCGCCTGCGCGGCTGCGATCAGCGATGATTTGTCGGCGTGCGAAATGACCGACGCGGCCCCCGGGTGGTCTCGTAGACCGTGTTTGTCCAATACGTCGGGGCCGGTTGCAAGATCGTTCAGAGCTCCAAGCTGATCCTGCAATTCTTCCATGGCCTTGATGAAACGCTTATGGCGGCGCGCCTTTTTGTGGTCGGCGAACAATGATTTGAAGAATTCCGCGGCGTAGCGTAGCTTTTTCGCGTCCTTCCTAGCCTCGTGCCGCTTCTCGTCGCCCACATGGGCAAGATCCCGGCCGTGCTTCTTCAGCTTCTTCCGCATCTTGTCGAGCGCTTCGACTGCTTGTTCGCCGATCGTCTTGTCTTTCGCCGGCCCGTCTCGATAGGCGCCGGTATGCAGCCATTCATGGAAATCCAACATGAGCGCTCTGGCTCGGGGCGAACCTAGCGCGTTCTCGACCTCATCATAAGCCGCCTCGCGAACTTTCTGCAGCCTGTCCGTAAGATCCCCGTCTTTCGCTTTTGGCAAAAGCACGTCAGTGTTGCGGGCTTCGCCAAGCACGCCAGCCAGCCAGCGGAACTCATCGGACAGCCGACGCGCCTCTTCGTCCAGGATCGGCCTGAAGAGCGAAATGGCCGATCGCAATCGCCGGATCGCGACCCGCGCCTGATGAAGGGCTTCGGCGCTTCTTCGGTGCAGCAGAACGGTCTCGTTCAACCGAAATTGGCGCAAACAGGCTTGCGCGATCGCCTGGAAGCCGTCCTCGGCGCTTGAGCGCCACTCAAGTGCGATCTCCGCTGATTTATGCACATGTTGCGCCGCATCCAGCAGCCGATATCCGCGCTCGGCCTTGGAGTTGACGCCGAACTTGAACGGCACGATCGCCTCGATTTTGCGCGCCAGAGTAAAGAGATCCTTCGGATTACCGTCTTTCAATTCAAGCTCTATCTCGCAGATAGCCGCCTGCCGGTCGGCCTCCGCGGCCGTGCCCCGATCGGCAACGAGCTCGATCTTGGAGTCGTTCTCGATCAGGTTCCAAATCCGACGCTCTATGGAAATCTCGAACTGGGGAAACAGACTTTCCCGGATGTCGCCGAACTGGTTCAGAAGAGGGCTTGTATGGTCGAGGGCGGGGACATCCGTCTCGACGGCGGTCTCCCATTCCGAGCGAGCGAATAACGAGGCGCTGGGACCAGTTGCTTTCACCGTCTGCGTCCTCGCGACACCGGAACGGCGGATCCGGAGTGTGAATCCTGCGTTGAATAGCCTTCGGTCATCCGTATCGAAGTAAACCGAACGCTGCTCGACCGTTTCGGCGGGTTCGCCGAGAAGGTCCGACGTCACGAGCCTGTCCATCTCCAGATCTGACAGGTCAAGTTTAAGTTCGATTTCGGCCACCTTCATGCTCCCTATGCCCTATGATCTGCGGAACGGCTTTGTAACAGGGATAGTTCAATCATCTCACATTCAGATGAAAGCATGCTTTGCCCACAAGATCACCGTCTGGGGTAATGAAATCGACTGAACGCAGAGCGAGACCACGACAAAATCGGTCAAACGTCCAAAGGCTCGCCCTATTATCGCGCGGTCTCTTGACCGGGGGATCGTCGGCGGGACCTGATGTTTCGAGCCGATGTTTCGTTGGCAGCCGACTAATGATGCTTGAAGTATTGCACCTCGCGCTCATGCTTTTCGGCGGCCTCGCGGGTTTTGAAGGTGCCGAGATTTTTACGCTTATTTGTCTTCGGGTCGACCTTGCGCGAGTAAAGCCGATATTCGCCAGATTTCAATTTCCGGATCATGGCCGTGTTCTCCCATTGAAAAGAAATTAATTCTCATAAACCTGTCTGGTTCCAAGGAACCCAGTCGCTGTCATGCCGCCGCGCCGGTCGTCGTGCCGGCCGCATCGTGAAAACCACATCGTGAAAGCCGGAACGGGCGCTGGCGCGCTCCTTATCTAAATCTTCGCCATCGGGAATCTCCTGGGAACAATTGGCCGTTCGCGTGGTTCTCGCTTAGACAGCGGCCGGGCTTCGAAAGGGGCAAGCCTGTTCAACGCTCCGGCGATCGGACGAGGGCGCCGGCGGCCGCGGAGCGGGTGTCACCGGGAAACGCCGGCCAGACGCTAATCCCCGATATCAAGCGCATCGGTTGCCATCATGGAGACAAGAATCATGAGGTTCACGATTAATGGTGAAAATGTCGAGGTGCAGGCAGATATTCGCACATCGCTTCTCGATCTGCTGCGTAATATTCTGAACTTCACCGGCACAAAGAAGGGATGCGATCAAGGCGCTTGCGGCGCCTGCACGGTCTTGGTCGATGGTGAACGCATCAATTCCTGTCTGGCGCTTGCGGTCCAGTATCAAGGCCGAAGTATTACGACGATTGAAGGCATTGCTTCACGAGGCCCGCTTCATCCGCTGCAACATGCTTTCGTCGAATGTGAAGGCTTTCAATGCGGATATTGCACGCCGGGCCAGCTCTGTTCCGCGATCGGCATGATGCATGAGGTCGACCGCAACGTGCCGAGTGCCGTCACAAAGGACCTTTCCGCGACAAGCGTCGTTCTTGATGAGATTGAACTTCGCGAACGAATGAGCGGCAATCTCTGTCGATGTGGCGCCTATAACGGTATTGTCGAGGCCATCTCGCAGACCTTCGCGCAAAGTGAAACGGAGACCAAGGGGAGGGCGCGGCCATGAACCTTTTCTCCTACCAGCTGGCACCCAATGCCAATACGGCCATCGATCTTGCCAAGGCCGGTAACGCGTCACGATATCTCGGGGGAGGCACGAATCTCGTCGATCTAATGCGTGAAGATATCGAACGCCCGGACATGCTGATCGATATTACGCAACTACCCGCCGACATCGAACCACGTCCTGACGGCGGCCTTCTCATCGGCGCCGCGGCAAAGAACACCGCGCTCGCGGCAGATTCGTATGTCCGCGCGGCCTTTCCTCTGCTTACCCGCTCCATCCTTGCCGGGGCGAGCGCCCAGATCCGCAATATGGCGACCGTCGGCGGTAATATCTTGCAGCGCACGCGCTGTCGGTACTTCTATGATGACGCCGCGCGTTGCAACAAGCGGCATCAGGGTGACGGTTGTGATGCCAGAGACGGCTTCAATCGCTATCATGCGATCCTTGGCGCCTCGCCTTCCTGTGTCGCGACCCATCCGTCCGACATGTCCGTCGCGCTTGCCGCGTTGGATGCGAGGCTACATCTCAAGGGTACGATTGGTTTGCGTAGCATGCCGCTCATGGATCTGCACAGACTGCCCGGTGAAAGGCCCGATATCGAAACGGACTTGCAGCCGAATGAACTGATCACCGCGGTCGAAATTCCGCCGCTTCCCTTCGCCCGACGCTCCACGTACCGCAAGGTGCGCGACCGCGCGAGCTACGCCTTCGCTTTGATCTCCGTCGCCGCTGCGATGGACATCGATGAGGCGGGCAAGGTGCGCGATGTCCGCTTGGCGCTCGGCGGCGTTGCGCATAAGCCCTGGCGGGCCTTAAAGGCCGAAGCGGCCCTGAAAGGTGAGCCCGCCACCGTCGAAAGCTTTCGCGCGGCAGCCGAAGCCGAACTCGCCGCGGCGGTTGCCCTGAAGGATAACGGATTCAAGATCGAGTTGGCGAAACGAACGATTGTCGCCGTGCTCGATGAATTAAAGGGAGAGGCCGCATGAGCGTACGATCCGACACTCCGCAAGGAATGCCCCGCAGCTGGCAACCAGCCGTCACATCCGACCCATTGCTGCGCAAGCACGGCGCGCTCGGACGGCCGATCTCGCGGGTCGACGGGCCGCTGAAGGTCCAGGGCAAGGCTCGATTTGCAGCCGAATATCCGTATGAGAACATCTGCTACGCCGCCCTCGTCTTCAGCAAGATCGCACGGGGTCGCGTGACCGAACTTAATACCGCTGCAGCCGAAAGGGCGCCCGGCGTCGTACTCGTGATGACTTACCGCAATGCGCCCCGAATGAAAGCGCCGTCCTTGATGATGTCGTCGCCGTCGGCCGCCGGCGCAAGCGACCTGCCCGTCATGCAGAATGACGAAATCCATTGGAACGGCCAGACGGTCGCGGTTGTTCTCGGAGAAACGCAGGAACAAGCCGATCACGCCGCATCGCTGATCGTGGTGAAATATGCTCCCTTGCCGGCGGTTACGTCCTTTGAGGAGGCCAAGAGGAAGCCGCGTCAGCTGGACACGTTGCTCGGCGAGCCGCCCATCCTGGAAATCGGCGATGCGGAAGGCGCGTTGAAGGCATCCGACGTGCAGGTGGACAACATTTATCGAACGCCTCGGTACAATCATAACGCAATCGAGCTGCACGCCGCGACGGTCGTCTGGAAAGGCGATGAACTGCGTGTGCACGATGCGACGCAGATGATCGATCTGACCGCGGGGCAACTCGCCGAGGTTTTCGGCATTGATGCGAGCAAGGTGCGTGTGACCTCCCCGTATGTCGGTGGAGGCTTTGGCGGCAAGTGCCTATGGGATCATCAGATCCTGGCCTGCGCGGCCGCCAAGCTCGCGCAGCGTCCGGTCCGGATCATGCTGTCGCGCGAGGGCGTCTTTCGCCTGGTCGGCGGCCGTACGGTGACGGAGCAGCGGGTGGCGCTGGGCGCTACTACCGACGGAACCCTGAATGCGCTCATACATACCGGCATCGTCGCCATGACGCTGCATAATTCCTGTCCCGAGCAGTTTACCTTTCCAGCCCGGCATCTCTATGCTGCCGAAACATTTCGCCTTGCTCAGGAAGTTGCCGACATGGATATGCTGGCAAATACTTTCATGCGCGCTCCGGGCGAAGCTGTCGGGACATTCGCGCTCGAATGCGCACTGGACGAACTTGCCGACAAGCTCGGGATCGATCCGGTTGAACTGCGCAAGCGTATCGAGCCGGAAAAGGATCCCACGAGCGGGAAGTCCTTCTCTTCGCGTCATTTGCTTGATGCCTATGACAGGGGCGCGAAGCAATTCGGCTGGCATCGCCGTAACCCGGAGCCGCGTCGGCAGCGCGACGGAGAATGGCTGATCGGTATGGGCTGCGCGACGGCGACCTATCCCTACCATCGTTTCCCCGGAACTGCGGCTAGTATCAAGCTCACGGCTGACGGCCGCGTCACGGTTTCGACCGCGGTTCACGACATGGGAATGGGCACTGCTACCGCGCAGACGCAGCATATTGCTGCGCGACTTGGCATTCCGGCCGATCGCATTACCTTCGAATATGGCGATAGCGACTTGCCTCGCGGCGTCATTGCGGGAGGCTCGACGCAGACGGCGTCGATCGGTGGCGCTGTCATTGCCGCGACGGATGTGTTTATCGAAGAGCTGATCAAGCTCGCGGGAAATGCCTCGCCGCTCGCCGGCCTTTCGCTCGCCGATGTCGAGCCGCGCGAGGGAGGGATCGGCCATCGCAACGATGCCGAACGTTTCGAGACGTATGAAACGATCCTCCATCGCTCCGGTCGCAATGAACTGGTCTGCCAGGCCGAGGCCCTACCGCCGGCCGAGATGCAGGCGTTCTCCATGCATTCATACGGCGCCCAATTCTGCGAAGTGCGCGTCAGCGAGGTTACGGGAGAAATTCGGGTCACTCGCTTTCTTGGTTCATTTGACGCCGGGCGCATTCTGAATGCCAAAACGGCGACCAGCCAATTCAAGGGAGGCATCGTCATGGGAATTGGTCTCGCACTGACGGAAGAGACGAATTTCGATGAGCGGACCGGTCGCATTGTCAACGCCTCGCTTGCCGAATATCATGTGCCTGTGCAGATGGATGTGCCGAAGATCGACATCATCTACACGGATGTCGCCGATCCGCAAGCACCAATGGGAGCACGCGGCATCGGTGAAATCGGCATCACAGGAGTGGCAGCCGCTGTCGCCAATGCCGTTTTTAACGCGACAGGTAGACGCGTTCGCGAGCTGCCGATCACGCTTGATAAAATGATGTAGCGTAAGTGCAGCCTTAAGCAAGGCGGGTTGCATGCAGGGCGTCGGTTGATGAAGAATTCTGAGATTGCAGGCGCAAGCCGGGTGTTCGCAGGACGGTGAATACCCAGCTCGTGATAGCGAAGTTGACGGATCAGACTGGCTGCCGTCCCATCTTGACAGCATCAATTGTCGAAATAGAGCAACAGTATTTTTTTGAAAGTCTTAGTGGAACCAAAGCCCTGGCCATCTGTTTGGAAGTCGAGATCGGCAAGGTCTCGCAATCAAGCCAAGGAGAAAGAACATGGCAACTCAAGGCGGTTCACATGACCAGCACGTTAAGGCTGGTCAGCAGAGCCACAAGAATACTGGCACGAAGCAGCAAGCCTCACCTCGCAACGAGCAGTCAAAAGAGGCAACACGTGGTGGCAGCCACGA
Source organism: Rhizobium sp. P40RR-XXII (assembly GCF_012641405.1). GTDB lineage: Bacteria > Pseudomonadota > Alphaproteobacteria > Rhizobiales > Rhizobiaceae > Rhizobium. The sequence continues at coordinate 225,907 of NZ_JABAII010000006.1, read as the reverse complement.
ACAACATGGGAAGGCCGGCCGGCAGGGCCATAAGAGCTCGTGATTTTGTTTTCATGAAATGCCGCACAGGCGGCTTTCCCGCAGGCTATCAAAGGTCGGCCGCGCAAAAAGAACGCACCGATAATCGTTGGAGGAATCAATGGCATCCGAGAAGACATTGAACGATCTGTTCTTGGACACTCTGAAAGACATATACTACGCCGAAAAGCAAATTCTCAAGGCTCTGCCCAAGATGGCGCGGGCAGCGCAGGCAGAACAAGGCAAGCAAGGCTTTCTGCAACATCGCGATGAAACGCAAGCGCATGTCGAACGCCTGGAGCAGGTGTTCGAAATGCTTGGGAAGCCGGCACGGGGTAAGACATGCGAAGCGATCCAGGGCATTATAGCCGAAGCCGATGAGATCACGGAAGAGTTCAAGGGCACACCTGCGCTCGACGCTGGCCTAATCTCCTCGGCTCAAGCTGTCGAGCATTATGAAATCGCACGCTACGGCACTCTTATCGAATGGGCCAAGCAACTTGGCTTGAAGGACGCCGTACCTCTCCTTCAGCAGACCCTGGCTGAGGAAAAAGCGACCGACCAGAAGCTTACGAAGCTGGCGGAAACGGCCGCGAACGCAAAGGCAAAGAAGGCGGCGTAGAAGAACGGTTGACATTTCATTCGGCGATGCGCTGCCGGCGTAGCGCATCGCACGAGATTAAACATGACAACCTTCTACTTTGTGACGCAGGACAGCGACTGCATATGGGATGACGGCGAAGGTTGTGATCTGCCCGATCTCATGTCCGCTATCGCGCAAGCAAAGAATATATTGGCGGAAATGGCTGCTGACGGTATTCCACAAAAGCATGGGGAACGGCTGGTTGTCGAAATCGCAGGAAGCGACAAGCTTCCCATCGTGCGGTTGGCATTGCTGATGGAGATCTCATACCCGGCTATCCAAGAAGAAGGAGGCGACCATAGCCAGTAGCTGTGTAAACGAAGGCTTTGCGTCAACGCTTTTTCCGGGACTCGGGTCTCGTCCCATTGCCCTCCTTCCCATATATGTGGACGTAAATTACAGCTTCTCAACGGTCTCAGCGCTGTTCTCCACGGAGGATGGTGGCGGGAATTCGCAACGAGATCTTCAACCCGGTCGGATCCCATTCGCGCTCGATCGAACCCTGAAGTGACCCGATGGTCGCTTTTTCGAGTTGCGATCCGAAGCCGCCCTGCCCGTCAGGCCGATAGACCGCCGGTCCGCCGATTTCCGTCCAGACAAGCGAAAAATCAGTGTCATGGCGCACGTCGATCTCGATGCGGCCGTCAGGCGTTGATAAAGCGCCGTACTTCGTGGCGTTCGTGGAAAACTCGTGCAGGAGCAAGGCGAGTGGTGTCAACATATTTCCTCGCACCGGTATGTCCTCGCCATCTATCGAGACGCGCTCGACCCCATCGATCTGATGGGCGGCAAAAAGAGCTTTCATAAGCGCAAAGAGCGTTGTTTGTTGCGACTGGAAGGTCGTTGGCCCAATATCCTGCAGGGTCAGTTCGTGCGCGATTGCCAATGCGTTGGTTCTGGCGCGTACGTCGCGAGCAAGTTCGTGGACCGTGGTTGCCGTGCGCTCGCTTAATCCGATCACTGCGCTCACGATGGCGAAAATGTTCTTGATTCTATGATTCATTTCCCGAAGCAGCAGGACCTGGCGTTCGGCGGCACGCTTGCGCTCGGAAATGTCACGTGCGACTTTCGAAGCGCCGACGATGGTGCCGTGGCTGTCGCGGACCGGCGACACTGTCAGCGAAATATCCAGCAAGGTTCCATCCTTCCGGCGGCGGACGGTTTCATAGTGCTCGATTCTCTTTCCGGCGCGAATGCTGGAAATAATGACGTCTTCTTCATGAAGTCGGTCATCAGGGATGATAATGGAAATGTGCTGTCCGATCGCCTCGACTGCCGCATACCCAAAAAGCCGTTCGGCGCTACGGTTCCAGCTCGTAATGTGGCCGGTAAGGGATTTGCTGACGATCGCGTCGTCGGAGCTTTCGACGATGGCTGCGAGCAAGGCTTGCGCTGGAGGGGCGTCGGTGCCCGAGGGTTCTCCAGACGTAACGGCCGTCGCGCGTGATGATGAATTCGGTGCTGTTTCGCGTTGCAAATCTATTGATTGCAGCAAGTGAGGTGCCTCCTCACGCATGCGTTGCCTCCCGTTTTTGTCACGCCGTTTTGGGTAAACGACGATATCCCATATCTCTGGCATCAAGCCGAATGGGTCGGCCTTGGTGCCAGAGATACAAGATGTTTATGCTCAACTCATCTGGCAACCCGGCATTCGGAACTTCCGAGGTCAATTCTTTCGCCATCGCCTAGCGTCTCATTACATTCATGACCAGAGAGACAACGAAGAATATCAGGAAGATAAAGAATAGCACCTGAGCAATTGATGCGGATGTACCGGCAATACCACCGAATCCAAGGGCGCCGGCGATCAGGGCCACGACGAGAAATACCAACGCATAGTAAAGCATCTCACTCTCCATTTGTTACCCAATAGAGAACGGGCTTGGCTATCAATTTGTTCCATGGCTGAAAGTTAAGCGACAACCATCGTTGCTCGCGAGGAAACCTTGCGGCCATCGTCGGCCGGTGGCGGCGGTTCGGCTGCGTCCAAATATAGCCTTGCCGGCACAATGAGTGCGAACCAAAGGCTAGCGCCAATGAGAAAAAATGCCGTCGTCTGATCATCGACGTGTATGCAGAACGGAAAGACGACCGAGGTGAAGAGAACCGTCAGGCGAATGGCCCATTCAGTTTCGCGCTTGCGAATTGCAACGGTCGCCAGCGCACGGTAGGCTCGGATATCGTAGGTTCTGGCCGTGCGGCCGAGCGTCAGCATTTGGACCGACGGAAGGGAGAGCATTAACAAGGCGGCAAAGGTCAATTTGTAGGCAGTGCCCGCCAGGAAGAGGCTGGTTGCGGACAAAAGCAACAATATGACGAAAAGAGTCCAGAAAGGGACGAGTTTCTGCGGCGATTGACGTGTGTGCTCGTGCCACGTTCGCAGCGCCATCGCTCCACAATCAAGCAATGGTTGATCAACATAACGAGTGATGAATTCCATGCGGCGCCCTTCCAAAGTCGTGGGAACGCAAGATCAGAAAATTTCGGCATCAGCATGGCAGACCGCCAATTGCAACGAAAATAGACGCTAACAGCGGTGTTGTGGGGCGACGGGGAGGGAACAATCCTTTTCGAGCTTGGTTCATTGGCTGATTCGCGGGATGCGCTTCTTGGAAAAGGTCTGCGTTGCCGGTCTCCCGTGTCTTTCGACAAAGAGGGTATAAGATGCCGGGCCGGCGCTCAGGGCACCTTCCACGGGCTCTGATGGCGTCCTGTACCCTGAATATTCGATCTGCTTGCCGGTCCGGCGGGCATTTGCAATGACTGGAGGCGTAGAACGTCATGAGGCACCTTGACCAAGCCATACAGATTGCGCTCGAGGCGCATGAGGGGCAGACCGATAAGACGGGGCGCCCTTTTTTCGAGCATTGCCAGCGGATTGCACTTCTCGTTTCCGGGGAAGACGCGCGCATGGTCGCCTATCTTCACGATGTCGTCGAGAAGGGAAGGGGATGGACGCTCGATCGATTGAGAGAAGAGGGTTTTCCGCCAAGGATCGTCTCCGCCGTCAACGCGTTGACGCGGCGAGCGGCCGAGTCGGATGACGAATTCGTCATCAGGGCGGCAACGAATGCACTGGCACTGCCAGTAAAGAAGGCCGATTTGGAGGATAATCTGTGGCAAAGCGAACAAATCGGCAAGAGCGGCGAGAAATATCAGCGTGGTTTGCAGATATTGCTCGGAATGATGGGGAAAATCTAATCTCGGTTAGCAGCCCCTGGTCCGGCATTTCGGCAGTTCGATGCTCATATGCCAATCGCAGATTGACTAGGGTTCGCGGCCAAAATCCTTGCGCAATTCGGTCTTCGCCTTTTCCAGCGTTGTCCGCCTCGACTTCGAAAGCTGGTCGCCTGCGCGATTGATATAAAAGTTCAGCATGGACATCGCCGATTGAAATGGGCTGGCCATGCGACGATGGCTTTGCTCGGCGGATTGCTTGAGTGAGTCGGCGATCTTCTTGGCGCTGCGCTGTTTGAACACGCCTTGGTCAAGATCCAGGGCGTCGCTGTTGTCGGTGACCCGCTTTGACCATTTTTTCGATTTCTTTTTTGACATCGTTCCGTTCCTCCTTGAAATGATGCCCACGGGAACAGCCGCCTCGGGAAGGCCCCATGGCATTCAGCCAAACACCGAGGGATCCTCCTGTGTTCCCGGGATGTTGACCAGCCGAACGTCACCTTCGAGGCAGACATTCGCAATCCCGGCCTTGAAGACACGCCAGGCGATATTAATTCCGAGGGGTGTTAAATTGGCGAATAGCGTTGCCCGAGGAGCAGCCGATTGAAGAGGACTGAACGGGAGCTCCGGTATCCATCCTGGCACAAGGATGCCGTAATCTATCAGCTGCACGTCAAATCCTTCTTCGACGCAAACGGTGACGGATTTGGGGATTTCGAGGGGCTCACCCAGAAACTGGACTATCTGACATCACTTGGTGTCAACACGATCTGGCTGCTACCCTTTTATCCGTCCCCCAAGCGCGATGATGGCTACGACGTCCTGAATTACGAAAGCATCAGCCCGGAGTTCGGAAACCTTGACGATTTTAGAGTCTTCATAGACGCCGCTCACGCGCGCAGGATGCGCGTCATCATCGAGCTCGTCATCAATCATACATCCGATCAACATCCCTGGTTTCAACGTGCGAGACATGCACCCGCTGGTTCCCCTGAGCGGGATTTCTACGTTTGGTCGGACACGGACGACAAGTTTGCCGAGACGCGCATTATTTTCATCGACAGCGAAAGATCCAATTGGAGCTGGGATCCGGTTGCGGGAGCCTATTTCTGGCATAGATTCTATTCGCATCAGCCGGATCTCAACTATCACAATCCCGCGGTCGTCGAAGCGGTTTTGGGCATCATGCGCTTCTGGCTAGATTTCGGAGTGGATGGTTTTCGCCTCGATGCCGTTCCCTACCTGGTCGAGCGGGACGACACCAATAACGAGAATCTTCCGGAAACCCATCAGCTGCTCAAGCGCATTAGGAAGACTCTGGATGCCAGCTATCCGGGCGTCATTCTTCTGGCCGAAGCCAACCAGTGGCCGGATGAGGCACGAGATTATTTCGGAAAGGGCGATGAATGCCACATGGCTTTCCATTTTCCGCTGATGCCGCGAATATTCATGGCGGTCGCAACCGGAGACCGCCAGCCGATCGTGACGATGATCGAGCAGACTCACGACATTCCCGAAGATTGCCAGTGGGCTATTTTCCTCAGAAACCATGACGAGCTGACGCTGGAAATGGTCACCGAGGCCGAGCGCAATTTCATGTGGGACACTTATGCGTCGGACGAGCGCACGCGCCTCAACCTCGGCATCCGACGTCGTCTGTCGCCGTTGATGGATCAAGACAGGCGTCGCGTCGAACTCCTGCACGCGCTGTTGCTCTCGCTGCCGGGCAGCCCGGTGCTCTACTACGGCGATGAAATCGGCATGGGCGATAATGTCGAATTGGGCGATAGAAGCGGTGTTCGCACACCGATGCAATGGTCCGACGGTAGAAACGGTGGGTTTTCAAATGGCGATCCCGAGGCGCTTGCGCTTCCGCCCATCGACGATGCCCGGTTCGGATTTCGCGCGGTCAATGTGGCGACGCAGGAGAATGACCCACATTCCCTGCTAAACTGGATTCGCCGCGCCTTGGCAATTCGCTCCGAGCATGAAGCTTTCGCGCGGGGCTATATTCATTTCGTCGGCACGGATAATGTCGCCGTCATTGCCTATGTCAGGGAATGCGGCGGCGATCACGTGCTTTGCGTTGCGAATCTGTCGAAGGTGCCGCAAGCGGCCGATCTCGATCTGCGCCAATATGCAGATCAACGCCTGAGGGAATTGTTTGGCGGCGCAGCATTTCCAGTCATTGGCGAGCGTCCCTGTACGCTGACATTTCCGCCCTACGGATATTTTTGGCTCCAGTTGGAGTGCCCGCCCAGGTGAGCGTGCAGGTTTGCGTTTGCCAGCCCAACGTTGGCTGCGCGGCCGGAGGCCCAATATGATCCCGATCCCTCATCACATTCGCTGAGATAATCTCGTTCCCACAAAAAAATGAGCGATCCCCCGGAACATCCGCTTGATACCGCAGTTCGATTTAGTTGGAGTATTTCCAGGAAAAGCGCGCACCGGTTTCTCAGCCTGGAAAGCGTACATTTGGGGTAAGCAAGGCCCGGCTCGCCACGAGGGGGTGGGCCATGGCGACATATCGTCCATAGGATTGTGATCGATAAACGAAACCTCGCGGGAAGAAGCGTTGGGCTTTCTTGCGCCTATCCTAGCGCATTCCGTACGCGCCAGGCGGCCTCCCGGGTGCAAGTTTGGCGGCTCGACAAGGCGAGCGAAAGATGACGAGTTCGAACGTCCAGAACGGCAGACCTCGATGCCGGCGGTTCTCAAGGGAGCTCCTGCCGCGGCGCATCGCTCTTGATAGAAAGAGACTGTAATGATCCGGAAATCTCTGCAAAATCGGGCCTATCCCCTCGCTCCGGCCGAACTCAACCTTTGCCAACGTGCCTTCGACGCCTTCCTGATCGAGCGGGATGCTAGGCGCGACAGCGAAGAAGCGGAAGCAGCTGCAGCACTGATCATCGAGCTGTATCAAAAGGGCATCCGTGACGAAAAGCAGCTCTTGCTCCTGGCGAAGGCAGCTGACATACGAACCTGATGTCCTGCTGGTCACGCCTGCTCTCACACACGCGGCAGAGGAGCATAATGTATGGGATCACGATCCGGCGGATCGTATGGGCCGCGATTCTCTTCAAATTCCTCCCAGCCGGTTTGTACGTAGAATGCCTGGCGCGCCGCAATATCGATCCGCGGCACGCGATCGAGAATTTCATTTGCAAGCGAAACCTGCGTCTGTTTGACCTGGGCGATAACCAGCGCCCCACCTCGGCGTAGGCTTTCCGCGTAAACATTGGCATCGTCTTTTGGAATGCCTGAACTGGTCAATGCTCCTATGATGCCTCCCGTCGCACCGCCGGCCGGGCCTTTCAGCATCGTGATAAGCCAGCCTGCGGCCACGACGGGACCGATGCCGGGAATTGACATGACGTCGAGGCTGGCCAAAAGACCACCCGCCACGGCTCCAGCGCCGGAGCATCCGGTCGCATTCGCCGCCGTTTGATTGTCTCCTTCATCGATCCTACGACCATAAAGGGTGCGAGAAATGATCGAGATGCCCTGCGGTGCAATTCCGGCATCTTCCAGTAGCTCGACCGCAAGCTTTGCCTCGTAGTATTCGTCGAAAAGTCCGGCGACCATCGGCATGAGCCATCTCCCTTCGTGGGTCGGAACGCATATTTGCGGATGTAACTGTCTGAAAGACCCACATGTTCCCTGCTCACGCCCACATTCTAAGGCTCATCGGGCCTGCTCCGGCCGGTTGGGAACAATCAGCTCAGTCGCCGGTTTGGCGGCATCGCAGAGCGGCGAAGAAATTCCTGGAGATGACCATGCAATTGGATCGGCGGGAACAGCAATGTGTCGAGGCTTGTCTGCGCTGTTATAGCCGCTGCCTTTCGACAGCCATGCTTCATTGCCTGCACGCAGGCGGCAAGCAGACTGGCTCCGCCCATTTCCGCTTGATGATGTCATGGGTGGAGATCCGCCAGGCTGCCGCATATTCCATGCTGGTCAGCTCAAGCCATCATTCACAGCGAGGCCGGGAATGCGCAGCGATCTGCCTTGAGTGCGCCGCTGACTGCGAACATATCGGTGGCATGGCGGGTTGCGCCGATAGCTGTCGTCAATGTGCCGAGAGCTGCCAACATATGGCCGCGTAAGAGATCAAATTGCCGGCGCCGCTCAACCCAATGCTTCCAGCCAACGCAGCACCGCCAATTCGTCTTCATCCATCCATTTGAGAATGGCCGATCCTTTTCGCACGCGCATTTTGGCGATTTCGCTAAGACGGCCATTGTCGAAATCCTCGAAAACGCGGGGATGAATATAGGAGCTGCGACAAACGGCACGGGTGTTCACCAATTTCGCCGCGACGCCATCGATGACGTCATTGATCTGTCTTGCTCGTCCCCTTACGGTATCCGCCGGCTCGAGTAGCGAAAGCGCTGTTGCCGCCATGCGCGTGGCACCCCATATGCGAAACTGACGCGAGCTGAAGTTGCAGCTTGTCGCTTCGCGGATATAGGCATTCACGTCTTGCGAGCGGATCGGATGGATCAGTCCGTTTTCGTCTGCATATTGAAACAAGTGCTGGCCTGGCAGTTCCTGAAGCATGCGAATAGCGCGGACGATCCGCCTGTCCGTGACGTTAAGACGCCATTCCTTGCCGGACTTGCCTTTGAAGCGGAACTGCAGGCGCGATCCAATCGCTTTGATGTGGCGACCGCGCAGCGTCGTCAGGCCATAGGAGCCGTTTTCCACGGCATAGGCCTCGTTGCCGATACGGACAAAAAGATTGTCCATCAGCGAAACGACGGTTGCAAGCCCCTTCGCAAGGCCCGGTTTGCGTCGCCTGAGATCGATATCGACGCGCTTGCGGATGGCCGGAAGCGACCGTCCAAACTCGGCCAATTGGCCGAATTTCTCGTTTTCCCGCATGGCGATCCAGCTGGGATGATACCGGTATTGCTTGCGCCCCCTTGCGTCACGGCCGACCGCCTGCAGATGGCTGTTCGGATCCGGCGATATGACCACATCCGTGTAGGCGGGGGGAATTGCTAAAGCGGACAGCCGATCGAGCTCTCCCGAAGCGGTTATCCTCTGCCCCTCTCGATCATAATAGGAAAAGCCTGTGCCGCTCCTTCTGCGGGTTATGCCCGTTTCAAGTCCAGCAAGATAGACGATCTCTTCATGTCCCGAAGCTGGCCAATCACCAGTCCGCGTGCCAATTTGTTTGCCGCGGCCAGGGTCACCCGAATCGCGCGTGAAACTGTCTTCCGCCGTCGATGCGTCTCCGCGCTCATCGGGGATTACGCCCGGTATACCGACTTCCGTTTTCACCCGTGCACCGCCGTCAATCGTCGCCCTTCTGTTTCAATGCGTCGGATACCCGGCGCTTGCGAGGATGGTCGCTATTCTCGCCGTGCGCATCGCGTGCTTCCTCCCCTCCATCCTTGGCTGGAAGATATCCGGCTGGTCTTGATCCCGCCGGTCCTTCCCATCGCGGTGATTGGTCCGTGGTCCCCGGCGCGCCGTCGCGTGGTTGCTGATGTTTCACAGAGGTCTCCTTTTTGAACGTTCGACGCGTCAGCTGACGCCTCTCTTTTGGCAATGAAACCGTTCGCACGCCGCATTGTTCCTTTTGGCTTGGCAAGGCAGGCCGTTGGCGGTCGCACGGGCGCGTTCAGGCGAGGATCGGAACTTTCGATCCCATTTTTCGTTTGGCATGATCGCTAGAGCGAATTCAGGGGAATTCGGTGCCGCAGATTTTTACAGCATCTGCTGATACAAGGCTGCGCGCATCCCTGCTTGCCGCCGCCATCCTCATATTCCTGATCGTATTGTTTGTCGGCGGTTATGCGAGTTCCAGTTACGGCACGCTGGTTGGCTGGGTAAAGGACCAGCCGGTCCCCTTCAGCCACGAGCACCATGTCGCCGGCCTCGGTGTGGACTGTCGTTATTGCCACACGTCGGTCGAGACGAGCGCGCGCGCCGGCCTACCTGCGACCCATATCTGCATGAGCTGCCATTCGCAGATATGGACCGGCGCCGGCATGCTGGCGGCGGTGCGCCACAGCCTGGCGGCAAACGTGCCGCTGATGTGGAACCGTGTCTCGCGCTTGCCGGATTACGTCTATTTCAATCATTCGATCCACATTGCCCGTGGCGTCGCTTGCGTGACTTGCCACGGTCGGGTCGATCAGATGCCGCTCATGTCGCGCGCACGGCCCTTCCAGATGCAATGGTGCCTGGATTGCCATCGAAATCCCGCGCCGAACCTGCGTCCTGCGGATCAGGTGACGCGCATGGATTGGTCGGATTGGGATGCCAATCCCGACCAGCATAAGGATTTCGGCGCGCAAATGGTGAAGGCTTATGGCATCGAGCCGGCGAAACTCATCCAATGCAATATCTGCCACAGGTGACCCCATGACCTCTCCGTCATTCCCGGACAAAGCAATCCATGAGCGCCTCAAGAATAGGACGGGCCGGGATTTTTGGCGAAGCCTAGAAGAGCTCGCGGATTCCGAGGCGTTCCGCCGTTTTGCCAGCAGCGAGTTTCCCGCGCTGCATGTCAAGGGCATCACGCTCAACCGACGCGCGCTTCTCAAGATCATGGCTGCGTCGCTTGCCCTGTCAGGCCTTTCCGCATGCAAGGGTGAGGAGGATGAAGAAGCGCTTCCCTATGTCGAGGCACCTGAAGGCGTCACGGTTGGTGTCGCCAAATGGTATGCGACGGCGGTCACGTTTGCTGGTTATGGGCAACCGGTTCTTGGAAAGACCTTTGCAGGCCGACCGGTCAAGCTCGAGGGAAATCCGGATCATCCCGCGTCGGCAGGCGCCACCGATGCCTTCACGCAGGCGGCGTTGCTCGGACTTTACGATCCGGGGCGCTCGCAGGTACCGCTTCATCTCGGCCAGCCCACGAATTGGGATGCGTTCGAGGTCGCGATGGCGGCACAAGCAAGCGAGCTGGACAGGTTGCAGGGAGAGGGGTTTCGCCTGCTGACTTGTCCTCTCAGTTCGCCAACTATGCTACGGCAGATCGATGCCATGATGAAACGATGGCCGAAGACACGCTGGCACGTCTGCGACCCCTTGCCGGACACGTCCCGGCTAAGCGCAACGAGGCGTGTTTTCGGTCGGTCATTGCTGTTTCGGCCCGCATTCGATGCTGCCGAGACGATTGTCAGCATCGATGACGATTTTCTTGGCCCCGGCCCGCATCAGACGGCAAACGCCCTGTCCTTCGCCAATCGTCGTCGCCTGCGTCAGAGCGGACAGGGGGCATGCCGGCTCCTTGCGGCAGAACCTTCTCCCTCGGTCACGGGATCTGTCGCGGATGTGCGCCTGGCGTCCTCATATGCGTCGATGGAGCGGTTGCTTCAAGCAATTGCAAAGCAGCTCGGCGTCGAGGGAGTGGAAGACATCGAACTTGCCGATAAGGAACGCCGATGGGCAGCAACCGCAGTCAGGTCGCTCGTCGCTTCTAAGCCCAACGCATTGCTGTTGGTCGGGCCGCAATACGGCGAGGCTACGCAGGCGCTTAGCCTGCTGATCAACGAGAGACTGGGAGGTCTTGGGACGACTCTGCGCTTCGGCGATCCTGTCATCGCCGAGCCTCCCGACGGCGCACGATCGCTCGAGGTGCTTGCGGAAGACATGAGGGCAGGTAAGGTTTCGACGCTCGTGATCATCGGGACGGATCCTGCCTACATGGCGCCCGCCGACCTCGCATTTCGCGACGCATTGCAAAAGGTGACGCTCCGCGTTCACGCCGGTCTTTACGTCGATGAGAGCGCGTCCTTCTGCCACTGGCATCTGCCTCTGCAGCACGATTTGGAAAGTTGGGGCGACGTGCGATTGCGCGATGGCACCACCTGCCTCATGCAGCCTCTTGTCCGGCCGTTTTATGACATTCGTTCCCCCCAGGTCGTGCTCGAAAATCTCATGGGGCGTTCTGCAACCGACAGGGCTGTCTTGCAGCGGACTTGGCAGGCAGACTGGGGCGATAATTTCGAGGAGCGCTGGCGTGATGCGCTCAATCGCGGTTTCGTCGCCGGCAGCACCGTGCAACCAACTAGTCCGGCCATTGTGGATCGAACGGTCACACCCGTTCAAAATTCCGGCGATGCCGGCCTGGTGCTCGGCATCCGCCCCGATGCGGGCGTCTGGGATGGCTCTCTCTGCGAAAACGCTTGGGCGCAGGAGACGCCAAGACCGCTCACGAAGATCACCTGGGGGAATGTTATTCTCATCAGTCCGCAGCTTGCGGCCAAACGGAGCTTGAAAAACTGTGACGAAGTCCGACTGACGGCTGGCACTCGGTCAATCGACGGTCCGGTTTGGATCATGCCCGGTCAAGCAGGGGATGCCGTGACGATCACGCTCGGCTATGGTCGCAAATTGAAGGATTCGATTGCTGCCGGGCTTGGCTATGATGCTTACAAGCTCCGAGAATCGACGGCCATATGGCATCGAGCCGATGTTCGCATCGAGGCGACCGGCACGACATTGCAGGTCGCAACGACGCAGTTGCACCAGGCGATCGATGGTTTCGATTTTGTCCGAACCGTGAATATTAGCCAACTCGATCCTCGGTCGCGGTCTGACCATAAGGATAAATCGCCTTCCCTTTATCCCGACAAACCGAACTCAGACCCGTCCTGGGGTATGTCCATCGATCTCGATCTTTGCATCGGCTGCAACGCCTGTGTCACGGCGTGCCAGGCGGAAAACAATATCCCCGTCGTTGGTAAGGACCTTGTGGCGGAGGGGCGGCATATGCATTGGCTGCGGGTCGACCATTATTATGAAGGCGACGTTGCCGAGCCCAAATCCTATTTCGAGCCGGTTCCCTGCATGCATTGCGAGCAGGCGCCGTGCGAAATGGGCTGTCCGGTCAATGCTGCCGTCCACAGTGTCGATGGCTTGAACCTGCAGGTCTATAATCGCTGCATCGGCACGCGCACCTGCTCATCCTACTGCCCCTACAAGGTCCGCCGCTTTAATTGGTTCGACTTTACCGGCAACGATCCTGAACAACTGAAAGCAATGCGCAATCCTGATGTTACGGTGCGCAGCCGCGGTGTTATGGAAAAATGCACTTATTGCGTACAGCGCATCGCCGAAGCGCGAATTGTCGCCGACAAGGATGGTCGCCCGATCAGGGATGGCGAGATTGTCACCGCTTGCCAACAAGCCTGTCCGACGCAGGCAATCGTATTCGGCAATGTCGCCGATACAAATTCCGCCGTCAGCCGTCGTAAGGCCAGCTCCCGTGACTATGCGTTGCTCGAGGAGGCAGGTACACGCCCGCGCACGACATATCTCGCTCGCATCGAGGATGAAACCCTGAAAGCGGAGGCGCCCGCATGAACGAGATGACGGGAAACGATCAGGCCGAGCTTACATCGCCTATCACAACGATCCCATTGAGATATCCGGCGCCGGGGGCATGGTGGGCGTGTTTTGCGTTTTCGTTGCTGCTTCTGGTTTGCTTCGTCGTGTCCGCAACTGTTCTTCTCATCTACGGCGTCGGCGTCTGGGGCAATAATATTCCCGTCAATTGGGGCCTCGCGATTGCCAATTACATCTGGTTTCTCGGCATCGGCCACGCCGGCACGCTGATTTCGGCGCTTTTGCTGCTGTTGAATGCCCATTGGCGCAACTCGCTGAACCGTTTCGCCGAAGCCATGACGCTGTTTGCGGTCATCTGTGCCGGGCTTTACCCCATCCTCCATCTCGGCCGCCCGTGGTTCTTCTACTGGATCGCGCCTTATCCGAACACCATGACGATTTCCCCGCAGTTCAAAAGTCCCTTGAGCTGGGATTTCTTCGCCGTGCTGACCTATCTGACGGTTTCCGTGCTTTTCTGGTATATCGGCATCGTTCCGGATCTTGCCGCGATCCGAGATCGAGCGAAACGCCGTTGGCAACAGGTCGCCTATGGTCTTGCCGCGCTCGGCTGGCGCGGATCGGCGAGACATTGGGCGAGATGGAATCAGGCCTATCGGCTCACCGCGGCGATCGCCGTGCCGCTCGTGGTGTCCGTCCACTCGGAAATCTCGCTGCTATTTGCCGCGGGACCAATTCCTGGATGGAGCTCGACAGTCTTCCCTCCCTATTTTGTCCTGGGTGCCGCCTTTTCCGGATTTGCCGTGGTGGCGATGATCGCGGTCGTGCTGCGCCATGCCCTGGGCCTCGGCATGTTCGTGACGGATCGCCATCTCGATTTGCTTGGCTGCTTCCTTTTGGCGACGGGGCTCATGACCGCCTACGGCTATCTGGCGGAGATATTCGATAGCTTCTATGGCGGCGATCTTCAGGACATGGGAACCTTGATGGATCGGCTGACCGGAACCTATGCCTTCAGCTATTGGGGTGCCGTCATTCTTAATTTCGTGCCGCTGCAGTTATTGTGGTTCAAAAGCGTTCGGCGGCGACCTATCCTCCTCTTCCTTATTGGTCTATCGGCGACGATCGGCATGTGGTTCGAGCGATACATGCTGCTGACGACATCGCTTTATCGCGACTATCTCGTCTCTTCGTGGGGCGAATATCATCCAAGCATGTGGGAGTGGGGCCTCTACGCAGGCATGCTTGGCGTCTTCCTGACGCCATTTCTGCTCTTCGTGCGCTTCTTGCCTGTTATCTCCGCTTTCGAAGTCGAAGAAGCGCTGCGCGAAACGGGGGACTTGCGCCATGCGTGAGCCACGTCCGGGAAGCGTGACATTCGGCCTGCTTGCCGAATTCGACAGGCCCGATCGGTTGGTGGAGGCGGCCAATCGCGCGCGCAAAGCGGGTTTTCGCGCCATGGAGGCCTATTCACCTTATCCTGTCCATGAACTGACGGAGGCATTGGGGTTTGAGGAAAATATTGTCCCCTGGCTGACTGTGGCGGGAGGCGCGGCCGGCGCGGCGGTCGGTTACGGGCTGCAGCTCTATACAAACTATGCCTATCCGATCGAAATCGGCGGACGGCCGCTCTTCGCCTGGCAATCTTTCGTTCTGATCACATTCGAGCTGACCGTGCTCTTCGCGGTACTCGCTGCAATCTTTGGCATGCTGCTGTTGAACCGCTTGCCGCGGCTGCATCATCCGCTGTTCGATATCGAGTCGTTTCATCTTGCAAGCTCCGACAAGTTCTTCCTCGTCATTTTCAGCAATGACGGTCGCTATCATCCGAAGCGTACGCGCGCTTTTCTCACGAGTCTCAAGCCGGTGCGCGTGGAGGCCGTGGAGCACACGGAGCAACCGGAATGAGAAGGTTTTTCATCATGGGGCTGACGACCCTACTGCTTTCCAGCTGCGACGACATGAACCATCAGCCACGCTACGATTCCTACGAGAGAAGCCCGCTCTTTGCCGATGGCAAGGCGCTGCAGGCGCCCCCCGCGGGGACGTTGGCGCGCGACGATGTCCTGAACGGCGAAGCCCTCGCCAATCGGCCGACGATGTCTCCCGAACTCTTGCAGCGGGGGCAGGTGGAGTTCGGCATCTATTGCACGCCCTGTCATGACGCCGCTGGCTACGGCAATGGGACGGTGCCAGCGCGAGGCTTTCCGCATCCGCCGAGCTTTCACATCGATCGCCTGCGAAGCGCGCCATCACGTTATTTTGTCGAGGTAATCTCCAACGGGCATGGGGTGATGTATGCCTATGCCGACAGGATTTCTCCGCAGGATCGGTGGGCGGTAGCCGCCTACATTCGCGCACTGCAGTTCAGTCAGAATGCTGATCCGGCGGCCCTTCCGCCGCAGGATCGGGCCAGGATCGAGAAGGCGCGATCATGAGCCGGATCGAAGCCTTGCCCACCCGTCTACTAACGATCAGCGGCGCCGTCTTTTGCCTCGCTGTACTTGCCATGATGCTTGTGCTGCCGGGACCAGCGTCGATGGGCTGGTTGGCCGCCTTCGTCTTCACGAGCGCCGTGCCGATTGGCGCTCTCTGCCTGGCGATGATGATGCGCATCATTCCCGGCTCGTGGCGACAAGACCTCGGCCAAGCAACCCGTTCGGCATTATCGCTGTTTCCGCTCACGCTCGTCGCATGGTTGCCGATCATGTTTCATCTGCCGTCGGTTTATGAGTGGGCGCGCCGGCCGCCATCTTCGGGCTTCAAGGCAATCTATCTGAGGCCGTTTTTCTTCGACATTCGAACCCTGTTCATTCTTGCCGCCGCATGCTTGCTCGCTCAGGCGTTCCTGCGCGGCCGATCGCCGTCTGTTGCCGTCATCGGCCTCATCGGTTTCGTGGTCTGTCAGTCGATCCTTTCAACAGACTGGCTTATGTCTCTCGATCCGCAATTCCATTCCTCTGGTTTCGCACTCTATGTGCTGGCTGGTCAGATGCTAACGGCTTTGGCATTGCTTGTGATCGTGACCTTGGTGGGGGAGGATGTGGTGGTGCGTAGCGCGCTTGGAGCTCTTCTGCTCACCGCGATTCTCTTGTGGGCGTACCTCGCCTTCATGCAGTATTTTATTGTCTGGTCCGACAATCTGAAGCCCGGCGTTGTCTGGTTTGAGCGTCGCGGCGCTGGCATATGGGCCGTAGCGGAATATCTGATCGCTTTCCTGCATCTATCCGCGCTGCTCCTGCTTTTCTTTCCGCCAATACGACGCTCTCCGCGGTGGCTGGTCTTCGTTGCATTGATCGTCCTTGCCGGGCGATCGCTTGAATACGCCTGGTTGGTGGTGCCGCAGCTGGCGGATCACCGCGAATATGCGATCGTCGCCTATCTCTTGTCGCTGATCGGGCTCATCCAGATTGCTTTCGCCATCCTGTCGCGCTCGAAGGCAGTCACGGCGCGGCTGGCAGCAAGGCAAGTGACGGAGGCCTCGCCATGACGGCGCTTTTTCGCAAGCGAGCCCGATCACGACGGGCTTTGCAAGGCTACGAGACAAGCGATGTCTCCCCGCGCCTTGTGCTTTTGGTGACCCTTGGTCTCTTCGTCGTCATGGGACTTTCCATCGCCGTCGTCTTCGAGGTTCTCCGGTGGGTCACGCCGGCCGGCTCTCCTGCCTCGACGATCTTTGGAGCTCAACAGGCGCGAGGCGGTCCTCGCCTCGAAATATCTCCCTCGGCTGATCGCGCAATGCTTCAGCAGCGCGCAGAGGGGCGACTGCAAGGATACGGCCGAGCTGACGGTCCGAACGCCGCACAGATTCCAATTGCGCGCGCCATGGCTATTCTCGCCACGCGCGGTTGGCCGGATCCGGATGATCAAGGGGTCGGGAGATGAACGTTGGTGGCCTCTTGCTTGCCTTTGCACTGCTCTGCTGTGCCATTCCTTCGAATGCCACAGGTTTCGATCCATTCGCCGCGACCGGCATCGAGCGAGGACCCGATGCGCGTATCCCGCTCGACCAAGCTTTCCAGGACGAAAACGGTGCGCGCGTGACCCTCCGCCAGCTTGGCGCAGGGAAACCGATCCTGCTGGCGCCCGTGTTGCACAATTGTCCCAATATTTGCGGTGTGACCCTGTCGGGCCTTATGGAAGCGATCCAGGCCCAGCCGTTTCGATCTCCCAGTGATTTTACGCTCGTTGCCTTTGGCATCGATCCCCGCGAGGGACCGACAGAGGCACGTGCTTCACTCGATCGGCTGCGGAGACGCTTTCCCTCTTTGGCGGCAAACGGGGTGCATGCCCTGACGGGCGATGCCAGTGCCGTTCATGCTATCACGGCGGCACTCGGCTATCGTTATGCGTGGGAACCCGAAATCGGCCAATATGCCCACGCCGCCGCCGTCGCCGTCCTGACCCCGGAGGGACGACTGAGCCGCTGGCTTTATGGGCTGGCACCGACGAGCCGTGACCTGCAACTGGCGCTGACCGAGGCGGGCGAGGGGCACGTGGGTAACTGGGGCGACCAGCTGCTCGTGCTCTGCTATCACTATGATCCGCATACCGGACGGTACTCGCCGCTTATTTTGACCGGCCTACAATGGAGTGCCGGCCTGAGTGCTGTAGTGGGTCTCTGCCTACTTGCCCGGGTGATGATCCGGGAGCGCGGGACGAAGCAGACCGGGAGGAGGCTGCCGTGAACTTCATTCCTCTCTGGCCGCCCAGTGCCTCCGTGTATAGCCATCAGGTGGATTTGCTCGTTATCGCTTTCACCGTGCTGATCGTCGCACTTTCCGCGCCTGTTTTCATCCTTCTCCTTGTCTTTATCGTGAAATATCGGCGCGGCAAGGCGGCGGATCGCAGGCACGCTCCGAATCGGAATGTTGCGCTTGAAGTCTCCTGGTCGGTCATTCCCTTCCTTGCCATGTTGGGTTTCTACGTCTGGTCGACCGATCTATTTGCCAGACTCTATCATCCTCCGTCGGCTGCGATGCAGATCGACGTCGTTGCCAAACAGTGGATGTGGAAATTTCAGCATCCCGAAGGCCAAGCCGAAATCAATGAATTGCATGTCCCAACCGGTCAACCGATAGAACTGACCATGGCGTCCCAGGACGTTATCCATAACCTTTTCATTCCGGCCCTGCGCATCAAGCAGGATGTCGTGCCGGGCAGATATACGGCCAGCTGGTTTATCGCCGACAGGCCCGGCATCTACCGCCTGGCCTGTTCCCAGTTCTGCGGCAGCAACCACTCCGAGATGACCGGCAGCTTCATCGTCATGAGCCCGACGGACTACGGCGATTGGCTCTCGCGGTCTTCGAACGACATTACACTAGCCAAGCAGGGAGCGGCACTGTTCCGCAGCCGCGGCTGCAGCGGCTGCCATGACCCAGCCTCGATCGTGCGCGCGCCCTCGCTGATCGGCATCTATGGCAACCCGGTGTCGCTCGCGAGCGGGCAGACGGTGATCGCCGATGACCAATATATTAGGGATAGCATTCTACTGCCGCAGTTGCAGGTTGCCGCCGGCTATCAGCCGATCATGCCAACCTTCCAGAATGTCTTGAGCGAGGAGGACGTCCTGAAGCTTGTCGCCTACATCAAATCGTTGCATCCAGCGCAGGTGACGCAATGACGACTTCGACCGAGAACCCGGGCCTGGAAAAACCCGTCACTGACCATGTCTCCGAAACCACGCAAGAGCGCACCAGCTATCTGCGCGCCGGCCATAGCCTCAAATCCTGGTTGGGGACGACGGATCACAAGCGCATAGCCATCCTTTACGTGTTCTCTATCACGCTCTTCTTTTTCATTGGCGCGGTCGCGGCGGCGATGATCAGACTGGATCTCGTGACCCCGGCCGGCGATCTCCTGACCAATGAAGGTTACAATCGCGCTTTCACCGTCCATGGCGTCATCATGGTCTGGTTCTTTCTCATCCCATCGATTCCCAATACGTTCGGGAATTTTCTGGTGCCCTTGATGATAGGCGCCAAGGATCTGGCCTTTCCCCGGCTCAATCTCTTGAGCTGGTACATTTACATGATTGCAGGCCTGTTCACTGTCTTTGTGCTGATCGCAGGCGGCGTGGATACAGGATGGACCTTCTACACGCCACTCTCGACAATGTATGCCAATGGCAACGTCATTCTTGCGGCAAGCGCCGTGTTTGTCGTCGGCTTTTCCTCGATCCTGACCGGGCTGAATTTCATCGTCACGGTGCATACATTGCGCTGTCCCGGCATGCGGTGGGGAAGACTGCCACTGTTCGTTTGGTCGATCTATGCGACATCGCTAATCCTCGTCCTGGCCACGCCGGTACTGTCGATTACGCTCGTTCTCATCTCGCTCGAAAGATTGTTTGGGCTCGGCATTTTCAATCCCGCGATCGGGGGCGATCCATTGCTGTTTCAGCATCTGTTCTGGTTTTACAGCCATCCGGCCGTTTATATTATGATTTTGCCCGCTCTGGGTGTCGTCAGCGAACTTGTAGCGGCCGGTGCTCACAAACCAATCTTCGGCTATCAGTTCGTCGCCGGCTCGTCGATTGCGATTGCAGCGCTCGGCTTCTTCGTCTGGGGCCACCACATGTTCGTCTCGGGGCAATCGCTCTATGCGAGCGCGGCATTTTCGTTCCTCAGCATAGCAGTGGCAATCCCTTCAGGCGTGAAAGTCTACAATTGGACCGCGACGCTCTTCAAAGGCCAGATCTCACTCCATGCACCGTTCCTCTTTGCCATGACATTCATCGGGCTTTTCGTCTTCGGCGGACTGACTGGCCTGATGCTCGCTATGCTGGCGATCGATGTCCACGTGCACGACACCTATTTCGTAATCGCCCATTTTCACTACATCATGGTTGGTGGAACCATTTCGGCATTCTTTGGCGCGCTGCATTATTGGTGGCCGAAAATTACCGGCCGCATGTATCCGCTCGCATGGGGTCGTGTGACCGCCATCTTCTTTTTTATTGGCTTCAACCTCACATTCTTCCCGCAATTCCTGCTTGGCTATCTCGGCATGCCGAGACGCTATCATGTTTATCCGCCGGAGTTTCAGGTGCTGAATGTCGTTTCGACCGGCGGTGCGGCAGTACTTGGTGTCGCTTATTTCATGCCATTGATCTATTTCATTTATTCTTTGCGCTATGGTCGGCCGGCCGGCGACAATCCCTGGGAGGCGACGGGTCTGGAATGGACGATACCGTCGCCGCCGCCAAAGCACAATTTCGATCATGTACCCGTCATCGACAGGCCGCCCTACGACTACGAGATCGAGATGAGGGAGGATCATGCCTGACACCGAACCCGTTGCCGAACCTTTCACCGATCCCCGGCAGCAGCATCGAGCGGCCATGATGGGCATGTATGTCTTTCTCGGCAGCGAAATCATGCTGTTTGGAGCCCTGTTCTGTGTCGCTGCGGCCATGCGAATGGCCCATTCGGCGGAGATCGTGCACGCCTCGCACGCCTTGCATTTTGGCATTGGCGGGATGAATACCGCGATCTTGCTGACCTCAAGCCTGCTCGTCGCGCTGGGCGTCGAGAGCGCACAAACAGGCCAGGCTGGATCTTCTGCTCGCCGGTTTGCCGGCGCCTCGATGCTGGGTTTGGCGTTCCTGGCGCTTAAAGCCTATGAGTACCGGCTGGAATTCGCCGAAGGACTGCTACCGGTGCCTGGAATAGAAGCGCGCTATGACACAAGTATCCAGCATCTTTTCATGAATCTTTATCTGTCGGCGACTGCTTTGCATGCCGCACACTTGGCCGTCGGCATTCTGCTTTTGTTGCTGTTGTCATTTCAAACGGCGCGAGGCGCCATTGCACTCCCGCAACGCTCTATAGTCCTTGTCGTCGCCGGGCTATATTGGCATCTCGTCGATGTGGTCTGGGTCTTTCTCTATCCGGTATTTTATTTGGCGAGGTAAATACCCGATGTTGCGGCAGATAAATCCGCTGGTATCACTCTGGATCATACTGCTGGGTCTGCTCGGTATCACCATCTGCGCCAGCCTGCTGTTGAGCGGCGTAGCTGGCCTTGCTGCGAGCTTCTCGATTGCATTGTTGAAATCGGCGATAATCTATTGGCGCTACATGCATCTGGACGAAGAAGATGCGTTAAACCGCATCGCGGCCCTTGCTGCCTCTGCGTGGCTTCTCGTTTTGCTGCTCTTCCTTGGCATCGATTACTGGACGCGTGCTTTCTCCTAGCGAAGCGCTTACCGCCCGTTGTTTATGGGAACATAAGCGAGCTCCGCTTGTTGGACGCCATCTGCGTCGGGGAATGGCGGCGCGTAACAAGCGGAGATAGATCATGGCAAAGACGGTTGGCGATTTCATCGTGCAGCGCCTCCACGATTGGGGCGTACGGCGTTTGTTCGGCTATCCGGGAGACGGCATTAACGGTCTTTTCGGTGCCTTGAACCGTGCGGACGGAAAAATCGAATTCACCCAGGCCCGTCACGAGGAGATGGCGGCTTTTATGGCATCGGCTTATGCGAAATTTTCCGGTGAATTGGGGGTCTGTATCGCGACGTCAGGTCCGGGCGCCACGCACCTCGTCACAGGCCTTTACGACGCGCGGCTTGATCATCAGCCGGTCTTGGCACTGGTTGGCCAACAGGCCCGGCGTGCCATTGGCGGGCACTATCAACAGGAGGTCGATCTCGCCTCGCTCTTCAAGGATGTCGCCGGCGATTTTGTGCATCAGGCAGCCACGCCTGCGCAGATCCGGCACCTGATCGATCGCGCCGTGCGGATCGCTCTTGCCAACAAGACCGTAACCGCCGTCATCCTGCCGAACGATTTGCAGGAAATGCCTTATGAAACACCGCCGCGCAAGCATGGTTCCGTGATGTCGGGCGTTGGCTATACGGCGCCGAGAACTGTGCCGCATGAAATCGATCTGAGGCGTGCCGCCGAGGTGCTGAATGCCGGTGAGCGGGTTGCGGTTCTAGTCGGCGCTGGTGCGCTCGGCGCGACACAGGAGGTGATCGCGGTTGCCGATCGCCTCGGCGCCGGTGCCGCCAAGGCGTTGCTCGGCAAGGCGGCGCTGCCCGATGATCTTGGCTGGGTTACGGGCTCGATCGGCCTTCTCGGAACCGAGCCATCATGGGATCTGATGCGCGATTGCGATACGCTATTGGTGATCGGCTCCGGCTTTCCCTATTCGGAATTTCTTCCCGAGGAGGGCGATGCGCGCGGCGTTCAGATCGATATACGACCGGATATGCTTTCCCTGCGCTATCCCATGGAGGTCAATCTGGTCGGCGATGCGCGTGAAACCCTGGAGGCGCTGTTGCCGCTCCTGAAGCAAAAGCAAGATCTTTCCTGGCGCAAGAAGATCGAAGCCGCCGTCGGCAAGTGGTGGAGAACGCTCGAGATACGGGCACATGTGGAGGCCAATCCCGTTAATCCGCAGCGCGTTATCTGGGAACTTTCGCCCCGCCTTCCCGACCGGGCCATCGTCACTAGCGATTCCGGTTCCTGCGCCAACTGGTATGCTCGGGATCTCCGCATGCGGCGCGGCATGATGGCTTCCTTGTCCGGTGGCCTCGCGTCCATGGGGGCGGCCGTTCCCTATGCGATTGCGGCCAAGATCGCTCATCCGGACCGGCCTGTCATTGCACTCGTGGGCGACGGCGCCATGCAGATGAACAACATGGCCGAACTGATTACCGCTGCCAAATATTGGCGAAACTGGCCCGATCCCCGGCTGGTGGTCTGCGTTTTCAACAATGAGGATCTCAACCAGGTGACTTGGGAACAGCGCGTCATGGAAGGGGATCCGAAGTTCGATGCGTCCCAGCGTATTCCGAATGTCCCCTATCATCGCTTTGCCGAGCTCATCGGTCTGCAGGGTGTCTTTGTCGACAAACCGGAAAATCTGGGAGCCGCGTGGGATGAGGCGCTCGCCGCCAAACGTCCCGTCGTCCTCGAGGTCAAGACCGATCCGGAGGTGCCTCCCATGCCGCCGCATCTGACTTTCGAGCAGATGAGCAATCTTACCGCCGCTTTATTAAAGGGGGATCCGGAGGAAAGCGGTGTCGTCAAGGGTACGTTGAAGCAGGCGCTCAGTGCCATTCTCCCTGGCCGAAAATAGCCAAAACAACACCCGCCGAACAAGGAGCTCGGCGGGTGCCGCCTGTCGCCAGACGGAGGCTTTCCGGCAACATGAAAGCCTTACCGTTCAAGCGAGCATGCGTATTGCGGGTTCACGGTCCCAATAGCGTTTGGCTGCAGCGCCCGGAAATGAAACGAGGTCGACGACGCCGGCATCGGGCCGAATTCCCGCCTTGTCGAGAAGCGCTTTGGCAGGAGCGTCGTGGCCGATCGCCTTCAAATGCCCGAACGCGTCCATCACCCATTGCACGGCCGCAGCTTCTTTGGCGAGCGTAGCGGCACCCTCCTTGGAAAGGACAACGGCAACCGCGTCGAAGATCTGCGACGGCGACCCGAGAAGTTGGCCGTCGGCTCTGATCGTATTGCCGTCGGAAAGCTTTGTGTCGCCGATCCTCGGCGCTACAAGGAAGGGTGTTGCTTTGGCCTCGTTCAACAGATCAACGAGATCGGAGACCGCTTTTGCGTCGCTCCCGGCGGCAATCAATATGCCTATTTTTCGCCCCTCGAGGCTCTCTTTCATATTCCTATGAATGGACAGGGCAGGGGATGCGTCGAGGTCGATCGGTTCGCGCGCCGGCGCGTTCTTTTGGGGCGCAACCAGACCGAGGCCGGCGGCAACACGATTGGCGAGCGCGGTGTCGACATTCATAAGATTACCGACCATACGGGGTGGCACATGCTCCATTTGTACCTTCGACAATTCGAAGACGAACGCCGAAGCGATATGGGCCTGCTCCGAGGGTGTCTGCGATTTCCAGAACAGGCGGGCCTGGCTGTAATGATCGGCAAAAAGCTCGCCGCGAATGCGACGTTTGTCACCGTGCTCCGCCTCGCCAATCTGATGCTCGTAGGTTTGAAAGCCGCTGACGGGACATTCACGCGGACCGCCGGCTTCGCCATCGTCGCCAAGACTGTTGGGCTCATAATTGGCTCGACCCTTCGGCACCGCCATCTGCATCTGTCCGTCGCGTTGAAAATTCATGACCGGACATTTCGGTGCATTGATCGGCAGTTGGTGGAAGTTCGCGGTGCCCAGACGGGATTTCTGCGTATCGAGATAGCTGAACAGGCGTCCCTGCAGCAATGGATCGTTGGTGAAATCGACACCAGGAACGATATTGGCAGGGCAGAACGCCACCTGTTCCGTTTCAGCGAAGAAATTGTCCGGATTGCGGTCGAGCACCAACCGCCCGACGATCTTGAGCGGCAGTATCTCTTCGGGGATGATTTTCGTGGAATCGAGGACGTCATAGGGAAGGCTTTCGGCAAAGGCATCGTCGAAGAGCTGTAACCCCAGTTCCCATTCCGGAAATTGCCCTGCCGCGATGGCCTCGAAAAGATCGCGACGATGATAGTCGTTATCGGCTGCCTGCAGCTTGAGAGCTTCGTCCCA
Source organism: Rhizobium sp. P40RR-XXII (assembly GCF_012641405.1). Classification (GTDB taxonomy): domain Bacteria; phylum Pseudomonadota; class Alphaproteobacteria; order Rhizobiales; family Rhizobiaceae; genus Rhizobium. Next base: position 201,261 of record NZ_JABAII010000006.1, on the reverse strand, counting down.
GACCAGGGATTGGATACCCAGCTTCGGCTTCCAATGAAACTTAACGAAGGTGGATTTGCCGGCTTCGTTGACAAAGCGAAAAGTGTGAATTCCGAAGCCCTGCATCATGCGGAAGGAACGGGGAATAGCGCGGTCGGACATCGCCCACATCAGCATATGCGTCGATTCCGGCATCAGGGACACAAAGTCCCAGAAGGTGTCGTGGGCGGAGGCGGCCTGCGGATAGGCCCTGTCGGCCTCCATTTTGACCGCATGCACGAGGTCCGGAAATTTCATCGCATCCTGGATGAAGAACACCGGGATATTATTGCCGACGAGATCCCAATTACCCTGTTTGGTATAGAATTTCACGGCGAAGCCACGCACGTCCCGCGGCGTGTCGACAGATCCTGCGCCGCCGGCAACCGTGGAAAATCGCACAAAAACGGGCGTCTTCTCGCCCTTGCGCTGGAACAGATCGGCGCGGGTGATATCGGAAAGCGGTTCATAAAGCTCGAAGAAGCCATGGGCGGCCGACCCCCTCGCATGAACGATCCTTTCGGGGATCCGCTCGTGGTCGAAATGGAAGATCTTTTCACGCAGAACGAAGTCTTCCAGCAGCGTCGGTCCTCGCTGGCCTGACTTCAGGCTGTTCTGGTTGTCTGAGACCCGTATGCCTTGATTGGTTGTCAGATGATCGGCCGCGTCATGGGACACCTTTGCCGTAATCTGCTGATGCGTCTCGCCGCCTTCACCGCGTGATGTTTCGAAATTCGTCTCGCTCGCCATGCTGTCCTCCTTTTGTCGAACTCATGTTCGTATCGGGTTCGCGAGGTCGAACCTTTGCCGCTCGGCATTGTTCCTGGTGAGGGGCGAGGCAACAGATTTCAAAGGTCAATCAAGGCGATGCCGAGGTCCTTTTGATGACGGCGATGCAGATCTGCGGGCGTTTCGACGACGGTTGCTTCCAATGTCGGGTGAACGATGCCGTCGAGGAAATGGCCGCCACGAGTAGATCCGTCCGCAAGGCCGAGAACGGCATGAAGATGCAAACTTGGCTTGCCGTCATCACCGGTGGCGATATCGCCCACCAAGCTCAGTACCTCGCATTGCTCTGCGATTGGGATCTTGCGGTGGTTGCGATTTGCGAAATCGAACCAGCCGACGGTCGCCGTTTTGAAGGCTCCGATCGCAGTAATCGAGGCCGCGGTCAAATGCTGGTCCGCGGCGAATGCCCGGAGGGTGGAGAAAGCCTCCTCATTGGTGTCGAGCACGACGATATAGGTCTTCTGCCCGTTCTGGAGCTCGATTTTCTTGAAATTCATGACAGTCGCCTCCGCTTTAATCTTGCGCCGGCTGGCCATTGGAAGCCGAAACCCCGCCATCGATGGCGATATTGGCACCGGTCACGAAGCTTGCATCGTCGCTTGCCAGAAAGGCGATGACGGCGGCGACTTCATGCGCCTCGCAGACACGACCGAGCGCAATGCGCTGCGTGAATTTGGCGACGAGTGCATCGTCCTTGAGCATGTCCGTGGTCATGCCCGTCCGCGTCAGGCTCGGACATACCGAATTGACGCGGATACCTTTCTTGCCGAGATCGAGTGCCAATGCCCGTGTAAGATTGACGACACCACCTTTAGCGGCGTTATAGGGGCTCATTCCCCAGTCGCCCCCTGTCCCCGAAACGGATGCGGTATTGATGATCGCGCCCTTGGTTTTCTCAAGATACGGAATGGCGGCGCGGCATCCGAAAAACACGCCGTCAAGGTCGGTGGCCATGACATTGCGCCAACGCTTGTCGGAAATGTCGCCGGGTTCGCCAGCCTCGTGGACGCCCGCATTATTGACGATCACATCAAGCCGACCGAACCTGTCCACAACGGCCAAAACCATCGCGTCGACTGCGGCCGATTGCGAGACGTCCACCACCTGCGCCATGCTGCGTTCGGCTGGCAGGTCGGCAATGACCTTGCTCAGGGCCTCGGCGTTGCGATCGACAAGAGCGACATTGGCACCTTCCTCCGAAAACCGCCGGGCGGTGGCTTCTCCCATTCCCGAGGCTGCGCCGGTCACGATCACGACTTTTTCCTTGAAACGATGCATTGGAGCGTCCCTTTCCAAACGAATTATCGGATTGGCCTTGCGTGCAGAACCGCCAGACGGCGCCAAGGTTCCTGCAGGCCCAGTTGTCATCGATTTTTGCCAATCGATGGGAACCCGGCGCCAACCAGCGGGTTCGGAGATGAAGAAATCCAACGAGCACGAGGCCCTGGAGACAACCATGGTTACCTACCCCAAGCCACCATTCCCACAACAGCAGCAGTCTATGCCTGGTCACACGGCCGCCATGCATCCGGCGCCCGATCACGGAGAAGACAGCTATCGCGGATCGGAGAGACTTGCCGGCAAGAGGGCGATCATCACCGGGGGCGACAGCGGTATTGGCCGCGCGGTCGCGATTGCTTTCGCGCGCGAGGGGGCCGACATTCTGATCGCCTATCTTAACGAGGATGACGACGCGCACGAGACCCGACGCTGGGTCGAGAAGGCAGGCCGCAAAGCGATTCTGGTTTCAGGCGATATCCAAGATCCGAAGCATTGCCGCGATATCATCGACAAGGCCGTGACCGAACTCGGTGGGATTGACATCCTTGTGAACAATGCCGCGCATCAGGCAAGCTTTCACGATATCGGCGACATCAGCGACGAGGAATGGGATCTGACGTTCAAGGTCAATATTCACGCCATGTTTTATCTGACCAAGGCGGCCGTGCCGCATATGAAGCCGGGCAGCGCCATCATCAATACAGCGTCGATCAATTCGGACAATCCGAACCCGACATTACTTGCCTATGCCACAACCAAAGGCGCTATACAAAATTTCACCGCAGGCTTGGCGCAATTGCTCGCGGAAAAGGGCATTCGCGCCAATGCGGTCGCGCCTGGACCTATTTGGACGCCGCTAATCCCTTCGACCTTGGCGCCGGATGCCGTCGAGCATTTCGGAAAGCAAGTGCCGATGAAACGGCCCGGTCAACCGGCGGAGCTGGCAACGACATACGTCATGCTCGCTGACCCGCTCTCCAGCTATGTCTCGGGAACCACGGTCGCCGTCACGGGAGGCAAGCCCTTGCTGTGATAGCTGGATTGTTTGTTGCACAGACAGAGACCCGAACTACCGCCCATTTGTCGGGAACATTATGGATGGGACGCGGGTTAACCTTTGTCCGTTCCGTGATGCCGAGAAGATGACCGCGCTTGGGCGCGGGCGAGACGCTCGCGAGGAGGCCAGATGGACCGTCAGCCGCAAGCAGGTCGCCGCATGATGATCTTTGTTGCGACGATTTTCGTTCTTGCCTGCGTTATCGCCGTCTATTTCACCTTCGAGTTATATCCTGGTGAACCTGCACTTCCAGATGGCACAACGCAATCGTCTCAGACCCAGTGACGCCATCCCGCACTGTCAGGGACAGATAGCTTTGCGGTTTTCCGCGCGCCAAGTTTCGCCACAAGCAGCGATAGGAGGATATGATGAGTAGCAGACCACCACCGGTTCCCGAAGCAAACCGAAGCGATAAGGGCGTCGGCGATCACGCCAGACCGTCCGTATCCGACCCCCGCAAGCCTGACATGTCGGTCGATCCCGAAAAGAAGGGCCAGCAGGGAAATAGCAAGATCAACACCAGCCACCAAGGTCATCAACAGGATCGATAGGGAGGTGCCAATGTCCACTTCGACGAAGACGCCGGCCAGCATCCGCCAAGGCGGTCCGGGCGCATCGCATGAAAATGCCAAGGCGCCATTGAATATTCCAAAGCTGGCCGCCGAGCCCGATCGGCGCGACCGAAGCAAGGTTTCCGGCGGTGGCGGAGAACGCGATCGTCATCATGGCCACGATCCCAAGCGAAAGGGCGGCAAGTAGTGCAGCCTGTAGAAGAATGTCCGCTTTTGTTGAAATCGCAAAGCTCGCCTATGGCGGGCTTCAGCTTGGACGGCTGTGTTGCTCATGATCGAGTTTTGGCCATGAGATTCGTCCCGATGCCACCCTTTCTCGCGTCCGCGACAAAGCAGATCGGTCGAAGTCAGATAGCCTTTCTGCGGAAATAAATATTGGAGACACCGGCATGGTCGATCGAGATCTTCAGGTGATGCCTCGTGCTTCATATCGCCCTTTTCATATTGTTCTCGTTCCAATTCCGATGGTTTGCTTCATCGGCGCATTGGCAACGGATTTGGCTTATTGGAAATCCGCCGAAATGATGTGGGCGGATGCATCTGCATGGCTGCTGGCGGTTGGTCTCTTGTTCGGCTTGGTCGCAATCATCGCTGCAGTTGTCGACGCTTTCACCAGGCGCCTTTCCTTAATGCAAGGTCCCATCTGGCTCTATGCGATCTGCAATGCTCTTATCCTCGTTCTATCGTTCCTGAACGCGCTGGTGCATAGCCGGGACGCGTGGACTTCCGTCGTTCCCATGGGGCTTATCCTTTCTACTGCGACAGTCGTCTTCATCCTTTCGCGGGCTGGATATGCTGGGCGCTGATCGACTACGAAAGCACTGGAGTCGAGCCATGATCATCAGGAAAAGCGAGACGATGGCTGCGGTCCTTGTCTTTGGCGCGACCTGCATTCTTTCCGGCTGCAGCCAGAACGAAGAGGATCCCGGTGGACAGATCGGACCAAATCCGGTGCTGCCAGCCCAAACGCAATATCTTTTCCCGCCAATGCACGTCGCCAAGGTCATCGGCTGGCAAAACGGTGAAAAGCCGCAAGTTGCAAAGGGATTGCAGATCAAGGCACTTGCGACGGGATTGAAACACCCCCGCTCGGTCTATGTGCTGCCGAATGGTGACATTCTTGCGGTGGAATCCGTCGCCCCGCCTGAGGCTTCGGTCAAGCGGCCCAAGGACCTGATCATGGGCTGGATCGAGGCAGCGGCGACGTCGGCGGGCGGCAACGAAGGCAGCAACCGCATCACCCTGTTGCGCGATGCCGATGGCGATGGCGTTGCCGAAACGAAGAGCGTGTTTCTCGACCATCTCAATTCTCCTTTTGGCGTTGCTCTCGTCGGCAGTGATCTCTATGTCGCAGAGACGGACAAGATTACGCGCTACCCTTACAAGATGGGGGAGACAAGCATCCCCGAACCGGAAACGAAGCTGACCGATCTACCGGGCGGCCCGATCGATCACCATTGGACAAAGAGCCTTGCGGCCAGTCCGGACGGATCGCTGCTTTACGCCGGTGTCGGATCCAACAGCAACATCACGGAAAACGGCATCCAAGCCGAGATGGACCGAGCCTCCATCTGGGAGATCGACAGGGCTACGGGACGTCATCGCATTTTTGCGGACGGCCTCAGAAACCCGAACGGCCTGTCCTTTCAGCCCGAAACCCATGCCCTGTGGACCGTTGTCAACGAGCGAGACGAACTGGGGTCCAACCTCGTCCCGGATTATATGACCTCGGTGAAGGAGGGCGGTTTCTATGGTTGGCCATACAGCTATTTCGGCAAGAATATCGATCCTCGCGTCATGCCGCAAAGGCCGGACCTGGTTGAGAAAGCAATCGTTCCCGACTACGCACTTAGTTCGCATGTGGCGCCGCTCGGCATGGTCTTCTACATGGGCGCCAATCTGCCCGCGGCCTATCGCGGCGGCGCGTTCGTCGGCGAGCACGGGAGTTGGAACCGCTACCAATTCAATGGATACAAGGTCATCTTCGTTCCCTTCGCGGGCGGGCAGCCAAAAGGCGCTCCGCAAGATGTGGTGACCGGTTTTCTGAACGGCGATGATGAGGCGAGAGGGCGGCCTGTGGGTCTGGCGGTCGACAATGCCGGTGGCCTTCTGATCGCGGACGATGTCGGAAACACCGTTTGGCGCGTTAGTGCCGCAACGCCGTGATCTCTCGCGAAAAGGCAATGGCTGGAAATACGAAGCCACGCACCGTGGGTTGTTTTCCTTGTTATATGTGAGGCCGCAGTCGATGCGCTGATAGCGAAAGACGATACAGCTGCTACTTGCTTTTGTCGGTCTCGCTCTTAAGTGAGTCCATAGCGTATCCAATGGAGGTTCCGGTGTTCAAACATCTGGTTTTGCTTACTCTTACGCTGATCCCGTCGGCCGCATTCGCGCAATCGACCGATCTCGAGGCAACCTGCAAAACGGTGGCCAAGAATTTTTTCCTGTCCGATGGGCTCTCGATCGGCGCGATCCAATCCTTTCCCGAGTTGAAGCCCCCGGGTGTGCGCATGGCTTATTCCGCGCGGCAGGGAACGGCTCCGTCGGAGATGAGCGACACGTTCGAATGTGAGTTCGACAAGACGGACAAGCCTCATAACCTTGCCAAGTTCTGCGTATCGAGCACCTGCTACACGGCGAACGACCAGGATGCCGACCGGAAACGACGGTTCGAGGAAATGCGGATTCTTTTGCAGAGAGCCGAAAAGTAAGCAAAATCTTACGGATAAGATGGACGGTAGGCGCGGCGCGCTTCGCCGATGGCGGAGACGCGGCCACTTCATGCCCGTCGTCAAGGCGATGAATATTTCAACGGCGATCAGCGGACTGTTTCGCCATGCATTTGCCAATGCATGAAGCCGCGCTTTTTGTTCCGCAAGCCTTCCCCGGGCGAGGATGAAAGCTCGGCGACAGTTTTTGTCGGTGAAGAAAAAAAATTACAAATTATCCCGGAAATATTCAAACGGCGTTGACTTTGCGCTTATTTGACGCATTATGATGAAAATAAATTACATAAGAAGCGATGAGTGGGTGAACATACGAACGGGAGCTAAATCTGTCGACGAAGCCGATGGCGGCTGTGGTCGACCTTTGATTTCATGAACGGTCATCCCATACGGCGGCTTTGCCGGTCCCGAGCCTCGATCCGGTGCTGATCGATTTCCGGCTCCGACACTCTGTTTATTCAGGTAACAGATATGCGCATATTCACTGCCTCGTTGGCGACTGAAACAAACACATTTTCTCCCGTTCCGACCGATATGAACGCGTTCAAGGCGGCATTTTATGCTGGACCAGGCGAGCATCCGGACACGCCGACCCTGTGCTCCTCGGTCGTGCCGATCCTGCGCCGCCGTGCCAAAGCGGAGGGGTTCGTCGTCATCGAGGGCACCTCCTGCTGGGCGGAGCCGGCGGGGCTGATCCAGCGGCAGACCTATGAGATGCTTCGCGACCAAATCCTTGCCGAACTGACCGCGGCGATGCCGGTCGATGCCATCGTTCTCGGCCTCCACGGCGCGATGGCGGCTCAAGGCTACGACGATCCCGAAGGTGACTTGCTGTCGCGGGTTCGCGATATCGTCGGCCCAACGGTGCTAGTCGCTGCGGAGTTCGATCCGCATAGCCATCTGACCGCGCTGCGTGTCGCCAATCTCGATATCATGGCAACCTTTCTTGAGTTTCCGCATGTCGATTTCGAGGAGCGCGGCGAGCACGTCGTCGAATTGACACTTCGCACGCTCCGGGGCGAAATCAAGCCGGTCATCTCATCGTTCGATTGCCGCATGATCACCATCTTTCCCACCAGCCAGGAGCCGATGCGATCGTTTGTCGACCGCTTAAAGGCGATGGAAGGTGAGAACGGCGTGCTTTCCATCTCCGTTATCCATGGCTTCATGGCCGGTGATCTGCCCGATATGGGCACGCGCATCGTCGTTTTGACCGACAATGACAAGGCCAAGGGGGATTCCTTGGCCGCTGCGCTCGGCCGCGAACTCTATGGCTTGCGCAAGCAAGCAGCCATGCCGATGTTCGATACCGAGGCCGGTCTCGATCGGGCGATAGCAATCCGCGTCGCGCATCCGGAGATGCCGGTAACGATCGCCGATATATGGGACAATCCCGGCGGCGGTGTTGCTGGCGATGCCACGCATATTCTGCGGCGGATGATGCAACGCGGCCTGGATGATTTCGCCGTTGCGACGATCTGGGATCCGATAGCGGTGACCTTCTGTCACGCCGCGGGCGAAGGGGCAGTGCTCAACCTGCGCGTTGGCGGCAAGTCGGGTCCGGAAGGCGGCGAGCCACTTGATCTTCGCGTCACCGTACAGCGGCTCTTCCATGCCGGATGGCAGAGTTTCCGCAATAGCCGCGTCACGCTTGGCAGCACGGCCGTGGTTCGTCCGGTCGGGACGAATATCGACATTGTGTTGATCACCAGCCGAACACAGACCTACGAGCCGGATATCTTCTCCAATCAAGGCGTCGATTTTACGGGAAAGGCCTATCTGCTGGTCAAATCGACCAATCATTTCCATGCTGGTTTCGTGCCGGTTTCCTCCGAAATCATCTATGTCGCAGCGCCGACCTCCTATCCCACGGATCCAGCAACGACACCCTATCGCAAGGCGCGCCTCGACTTGTGGCCGCGCATCGCCGATCCGTTGGGATTGGACGCATGAACCGTTAGCAGAGAGGAACCGGCTGCCGGCCTTAAGAGAGACACTCGACCAAATGCCAACGAAAATAGAAGGGGAATAAGATGAAGAAAAGCGCATTTGCTTTGATCACGCTGGCCATGATTGCCGGCACAAGCAGCTTGGCGACCGCCCAGTCCTCGAATGGCGTCCTGACCGTCGCCACGATCGGTGAACTGCCGACGCTCGATGCCATGCAGACGCCGACCGATATCGTGCTGACCGTCGATCAGCATATTTTCGAGACGCTCTACACCTACGATGCCCAGTGGAAATCCGTTCCGTTGCTGGCGGCCGCCATGCCGACGATTTCGGACGATGGCCTTACCTATCGCATCCCGCTGCGCGAAGGCGTGACGTTTCACGATGGCAGCGATTTTGACTCGAAAGACGTTGTCGCCTCGCTGAAACGCTGGATGAATGTCAATTCCAAGGGCAAGCAGGTTGCCGGCATCGTCGATACCCTGGCGGCCGATGGCGATCATACCGTCATCATCAAGCTGAAGTCGCGTTATGCGCCGCTACTGGCAACGTTGTCGCAGTCTTCGATCATCCTTCCCTCGGAAAAGGTCGCCGATACGCTTACCGATTTCATCGGCACCGGCCCCTATATGCTGAAGGAGCGCAAGCCGGACCAGTACACCCAGCTTGTTCGCTTCGATGGCTACAAGTCGCCTCAGGGCGAGCCGAACAACTATGCCGGCAAACGTGAAGCGATCGCCAAGGAAATCCGTTTCGTGCCCGTGCCGGACGCCAATACCCGCGTGGAAGGTCTGATCTCCGGGCAGTTCGATTTTGCCGACTCCCTGCCGGTCAGCGCCTATGAGCGCATTGACAAAAGCGGCAACGCCAAGCCCGTGATCTTCGAAAATACCGGCTGGGTTTCGCTCAACATGAACATGAAGCAAGGTCTGCTGGCCAAGAAGCCGCTGCGGCAGGCGGTGCAGGCCGCACTGAACTCCTCGGACATGATGCTTGCCGCCTTCAACGATCAGCGCTTCTTCAGCGTCGATGGTTCCATCTTCCCGAAAGGGTCGTTCTGGCACACCGAGGCGGGTGTCGTTCGCTATGGCGAAGGCGATCCCGAAACGGCGGCGAAGCTTCTGAAGGATGCCGGATATGACGGCACGCCGCTGCGGCTTCTGACCAGCCGCCAATACGAGTTTCACTACAAGATCGGAGAAGTCGCCAAGGCCTATCTTGAGGCCGCAGGCTTCAAGGTGGATATGCAGGTGGTCGATTGGGCGACGCTGACGACCCGCCGCGCCGATCCGAAGGAATGGGATATCTTCATCACCCATTCCAACTTTCCCGGCGATCCGACGACGATCAACACCATCACCGACAGCTATCCCGGCTGGTACGTGTCCGACCAGAAGGCCAAGGCGGTCTCGGCCTATATGGACGCCACGAGCGACGACGCAAAACAAAAGGCCTGGGAGGGCATCCAGACCGTGATCTACGACGATGCGCCGCTCTACAAGGTCGGCAACTTCAACGCTCTTTCGGGGCTCTCCGCGTCGGTCACCGGCTATACGCAGACCTATTGGCCGCATTTCTGGAACGTCACTCCGAAGAAATAAGGCTTGAAGCACATGGCAAAGATCGCCCAGGCGCTTTTGAGACGTCTCGGAGGCATGGTGATTGTGCTCGCGCTCGTCGTCACGGTCGTCTTCATCATCGTCCGGGTTACCCCGGGCGATCCGGCGGCCGTGATGCTAGGGGCCGACGCCACCCCGCAGGACATTGCGCAGCTGCGCGCCAAGATGGGGCTCGATGCGCCGTTGCTGGTTCAATACGTCCAGTTCGTTCTGGGCCTGCTGAAGGGAGACCTCGGGCAATCGATCTTTCTCAACCAGCCGGTCACGCATGCGCTGGCAGCCCGCGCCGAGCCGACCTTCTTCCTGACGCTGTTCTCCATTCTGATCGCCACGGCGATCGCGCTTCCCGTCGGGATCATCTCGGCGGTCAAGCGCGGAACGCTCTTCGATCAGATCGTCGTTGTTCTGAGCATGGTGGCCGCGAGTGTGCCGAGTTTCTGGCTCGGACTGATGCTGATCCAGATCCTCGCCGTCGGCCAAGGCTGGTTTCCAGCCTCCGGATATGGCGGACCAGACACTGATTTTCTCGAGCGCCTGCACCATCTGATCCTGCCAGCAATCACGCTCGGTATCGTCAACTCCGCCATGATCACGCGCTTCACGCGGGCTGCAATGCTCGATGTGCTCGGCGATGACTATGTGCGCACAGCCCGTGCCAAGGGTGCGAGCGAACGCCGCGTCATCCTGAAGCACGCGCTGAAGAATGCGCTGATCCCGATCATCACCGTTATCGGCCTCTCCGTTGCGATGCTCGTCGCGGGTGCCGTCGTCACGGAAACCGTCTTCGGATTGCCCGGTGTCGGAAATCTGGTCGTGTCCGCTGTCCTGCGGCGCGATTATCCGGTGATTCAGGGCGCGCTTCTCGTCGTCGCCGCCATCTATGTTCTCATCAATTTCATCGTCGACATGCTCTATATTGTCGTCGATCCGAGGGTCCGCCTATGACGGCCGGTTCTTTCACTTTGCCGCTCGTCGCAAGCCTGCGACGCCTCTTTGGCAATCGCGCCATGCTGCTGGGTGCCATCATTCTGCTTGTCGTCATCCTCGCCGCCATCCTGGCGCCATGGATTGCCCCTTACGCGCCGAATAAGCTGTCGATCATCAACAAGCTGAAAGGGCCATCGGAGGTTCATATCTTCGGTACCGACGAGTTCGGGCGCGACATCTTCTCGCGCGCGATCTTCGCAGGCCGCGTTTCGCTGCTGGTCAGTCTCGGTGTGGTGTGCATTTCGACCGTGCTCGGCGTGTTTCTCGGTGTCATCGCGGGGTATTTCCGCAAATTCGATGCTCCGATCTCGCGCCTGCTCGATGCCATGATGTCGTTTCCTGACATTCTCCTTGCTATCGCCTTGGTCGCGGCGCTCGGGCCGTCGCTGGTAACGGTGATCCTGGCGCTTGGTATTACCTACGCACCACGACTGGCCCGCATCGTCCGGGGCTCGACCTTGGTCCTCAGAGAACTGCCCTATATCGAAGCGGCAATCGCCATGGGTCTGCCGACCTCGCAGATCCTGTGTCGCCATGTCCTGCTCAATCTGGCGTCACCCATCCTGGTGCAGGCGACCTTCGTCTTCGCCTCTGCGATGCTGGCCGAGGCAAGCCTTTCATTTCTTGGTGTCGGCGTCTCCTCCGACACTCCGACCTGGGGCACCATGCTCGCGTCAGGCCGGGAATTCATGAACAACGCGCCCTGGCTCATGGTCTTTCCCGGCCTCGCCATCGTCTTTTCGGTCCTGTCGTTGCAATTGCTCGGCGATGGCCTGCGCGATCTGGTCGATCCGCGCCTCGCGAAGGAGAGCTAATCATGACCGACACGACCTCCGCTACTCAACCTGTCCTCGCCATTGAGAACCTGACGACCTCGTTCAGGACAAGCGAGGGCTGGCGCTCCGTCATCCGCAACATCAATCTGCAGGTCAGCGCGGGGGAAACCGTCGCCATCGTCGGTGAATCCGGCTCCGGCAAGAGTGTGACGGCGCTCTCGACAATGCGCCTTCTGCCCGCGGGCAAGGCGCGATGCGAAGGCAGGATCCTGCTTGCGGGCAAGGATCTCATCAAGGTTTCCGAGGTGGAAATGCGCTCGGTTCGCGGCGGCTCGATCGGCATGATCTTTCAGGAACCGATGACATCGCTCAATCCGGTGTTCACCATCGGCAACCAGATCGCGGAGGCACTGGTGTTGCACCAGAGCCTTTCCTGGCAGGCGGCCGAGGCCGAGGCTGTGCGGCTGATGGAACGCGTGCGCATTCCCGCAGCCAAAACCCGGCTCAACGAATATCCGCATAAATTCTCGGGCGGCATGCGCCAGCGCGTGATGATTGCCATGGCGCTTGCCTGTCGGCCCAAGCTCCTGATCGCCGACGAGCCGACGACGGCGCTCGACGTCACGATCCAGGCGGAAATCCTTCACCTCATTCGCGAGTTGCAGCGCGAAGAGAACATGGCGGTGCTCTTCATTACGCACGATATGGGAGTGGTTGCCGAAATCGCAGACCGTACGGTCGTTATGTTTCGCGGCGAGATGATCGAGACCGGCCCAACGCGCGAGATTTTCGCAGCGCCAAGGGCCGTCTATACGAAATCCCTGCTGGCCTCCATTCCGCGGCTCGGCACGATGGGCAATGCCGTTGCTCCCCGCCGCTTTCCGGAGGTCGATCCGGCGACCGGCGAGGCGTCGGACGGTCGCGAAATGCGCCGCGTTTCCGGGACGATCGCGCCAATTCTGAAGGTCAGTGATCTTTCGGTCCGATTCGACCTGCCAAATGGCCGCATCCATGCGGTTGAGGGTGTTTCGTTCGATCTACGTCCCGGCGAGACCCTTTCACTGGTCGGCGAATCCGGTTGCGGTAAATCGACGACTGGCCGCGCGATCATCCGGTTGATCAATCCAACCGCCGGCTCGGTCGTGATCGATGGGAGGGACGTCACGGAAGCGAATACACGCGAATTGCGCGCGATGCGCCGCACGTCGCAGATGATTTTCCAGGACCCGTTCGCATCGCTCAATCCGCGTATCACCATCGGATCGGCAATCGCGGAGCCGATGCTTGCCCACGGCGTGATCGGCAAGCGCGAAGCGAAGGGGCGGGTCGGCGAATTGCTTGAACAGGTCGGCCTGTCGGCGAAGATGGCCGACCGCCATCCGCACGAATTTTCCGGCGGCCAGCGTCAACGGATCTCGATCGCCCGGGCACTGGCGCTCGAGCCGAAGTTTATCATTGCGGACGAGGCCGTCTCGGCGCTCGACGTTTCGGTCAAGGCGCAGGTTGCCAATCTCCTGCTTGAGCTGCAGGAAGAACGCCAGCTCGCCTATCTCTTCATCAGTCATGACATGGCGGTCGTGGAGCGGGTAAGCCATCGCGTCGCAGTCATGTTTCTTGGAGAAATCGTTGAAATAGGCCCGCGTGCGGCGATCTTCGATAACCCGCAGCATCCTTACACGCGGCGGCTGATCTCGGCCGTGCCGATCCCGGATCCCTCGCACCGTGGTCAGGTGGCGCCGCAGCCTTCCGATGAGATCAAGAGTGCGGTAAGGCCGCTCGATTACGAGCCGCCGAAACGGGCCTACCGGCAGGTTTCTCCGGGGCATTTCGTACAGGAAACATAGTGACCGGCTCGCGAGATGAATTGAAAAAAGCGCTGCTCAAGCAATCGACATTACGAATGCGGTCCAATTCGGGTGTCCAATCATTCGCATCTCGCCCATCCGATCGCTTCTTCCAGCCATTTTGAAATGGAGAAGCATGAACCCTCCTTCGGCGGGTAGGTGGCGAGCGAATCCAGCAACCCATTCGGGTAGGTACGTCAAAGTTACGCTTGATGCTAATATTCTAATTGTCGGCCCGGATGCCACCCGCGAGCCGAAGAGTGCAGCGTCCGGCGGCAATCAATATGCCCCTTGCATTGTCGTCGGACGCACACTGACTCGATAGAGCGGTTCGCTCCACAGCACCATCAAAAGGCGTCCAAATGCCCATGCTGATGCTTACTGTAGCCATCGCTCGTCAAAAATGGACGTAGGAACCGGGTGGGGATCTGCCTAATGTCCCAAGCCGTGAAGGCAGGGTGATCGCGATGTGACAGTGGACCATCGGCAAGCGTCGATCGGAGGAAGGTGGCCTGATGGCCCCTGCGCCATCAGGGCAAATTCTCCTTCGAAGACGCAACCGTTCGCGAAGCTGGACGGGCGATAGCGTTTGGAGAGTGAGTAATGGAGCGTTTTCGCCGTGTTATGAGTGGCCGTCTGTCGCCGAAGCAGACCGATACACTCCAAAAAGTGTTGGCCTGCATCACCAATCAGCCCTGGTTCGATGACAATGAACGCGCTTGCGACATCTTAGCCGAGCGACTTACGATTTTGATCGAAATGGGAATAGAAAATACGGCAAATCTCCAAACTATCGGTGTTTCCTGGGCGGTGAATGACTTTATTCGCAACGGCGTAAAAACGGATCGGGCGACTCTGAAGAATACCGCGCTCAGGATCGAGCGGCTTTCGATTCGAAGCTAGCCGAAGCCTTCGCCGGTGGCGGAGGCTTCGACGTGTGCAGATGGACGGGCGCGCAGTCCGAAGCGGCTCGTTTGCGTTAGCCCGCTTGGAAGCGGCTTTCTCGCACGAGTTCACGGATAACGGTTTCGAATGGCGTTGTGCCCTTCACGGCCGATCGGCCTTGGTCGCGAAATTCGATCCAACCTTCGTTGAAACCATCCAGCATGCGGATACGCGGGAGCGGATTTCGCGCGCCCTCAGCCCGAAAGATTTCTTCCCAGCTCTCACGCGGCACGATCTCGACACGAACAGGACGTTCGAGCGCTTTGGCGAAGGCGCGGGCCAGATCGTTCGGCGATACGCGGACGGGTCCTTCAAGCTCGACAATCCGGATGCCGCTCCAGTCCTCTGTGAGCAAAGCCGCGGCACATTTTCCGACGTCCGGCGTTGCGACCATCGGAAATGCCTTGTCAGCGGGATGAAGGAAGCTACGCAAAAGGCCTTCATCCCGCGCCGACGGCACATCCCATAATGCGTTTTCGACAAACCAGCCGGGCCGCAGGAAGGTGAGAGGAAGATCGAGATTGCTCAACGCCTGTTCCATCAATGTGCGTTGGCTCAGCAGATTCTCATATGGTGCGTCCGCACCGATGGTCGACAGGCATACGACTTTGCCAGGACGGCCCTTAGACAGTGCGGCGCCTACAGCTTCGATCACGCGCCTGGCTTCGGGAAAGCCCGGCTCGGGATCGAATTCCGAAGGCGGCAGAATGAAAACGCCATCGGCTCCGCTAAAGGCTGCAGCGAGACTTTTCTCGTCGTCCATCTCCGCCAGGGCGATGTCGCAGCCGCGTTCCAGCCATTCCGCCGCCTTCGCTTCATTTCGAAGGATGGCCCGGACCGGCTGCCGATTGGCGATGAGTTCTCGCGCCAGAGCGCCGCCCACCTTTCCGGTAATTCCCGTAATTGCGTACATGATAGTTCTCCAAGGACCTGCTCTGATTGACAGCGCGCAAGCTCAGACGGGCTCGGCAAGGAGCCGTGCTCGAAGGCGTCATGAGGCCGGCTGCGCTGAATACATCTCGTTTGTAGGCCTAAGAGATCAGTGATTCACGCGCATTAATATCAATGTTAAGATGACTAAAAATCACTATGTGTTGTGGGGTCCCATGACAACGGAGATCCAGTATGTTCGATGCGCGTCTTTTGACCGGTGTTGGCGTCATGGCCGCAGTCAGCGAAGCAGGAAACTTCGCCCGGGCGGCCGAGGTGTTGGGGCTAACCCCGTCGGGTGTCAGCCGGGCGATAGCGCGATTGGAAGCGCGGGTCGGTGTGCGGCTGTTTGATCGAAGCCCTCGGCAAGTCAGCCTCACCGAGGAAGGGCGCCGATTTCATTCGCAGGTCATTCCGCTTCTCACCGGTTTGGAAGAGGCGGCCGCTGAGGTTTCGGGTGCGGCCTCGTCCGTGCGGGGGCGACTGCGCGTTTCGGTCGACCCGTGGTTCGCACGAACCGTTCTTGCCCCCAAGCTGCAGCAATTTCTGGCTCGCCATCCGCAGCTATCGCTCGATCTTTCCACCAGCAACTACCGTGAGGAGATGATGACCGGGATCGATGTGGCAGTGCGCTTTGGCCCTCCGGACATGTCTTCCTTCATCGTTCGCAAGCTCCTGGAAACCCAGGTGGTGACGGTCGCTGCCCCATCCTATCTCAAGCGATATGGTGAACCGCGTTCGCCGCATGATCTTGCGCATCATGAAGCGCTTCTCTTTCGTGATCCCCAAAGCGGCCTGCCATTTCCCTGGGAGTTTCAGCGTCAGGGCGAGCGCATGGAGCTTAAAATCTCAAGCCGTCTCATGCTGGATGACCCGTCCGTCGCGATCTCCGCCTGCGTCGCGGGACAGGGCATCTTTCAGAGCCTGTCGATCGGGCTTGCGCCCTTCCTTGCGCGGGGTGAACTCGTGCCCATCCTTACCGATTGGTCGGACGAGCACTATCCGCTCTATGCCTATCATCCTTCCCGCCATCTGCCGCCCGCTAAGGTGAGGGCATTTCTCGCATTCGTCGAGGAGGTTGCGAAAGCAGCAATGTGAAAGGCCCGCCGCTCTTAGCCTCGACCCGTGGCATCCGGGTCAACGCCGTAAGCCCGAGAATGGCGAGGAGTTCGGACGCTTCAAGAGGTCGCGACGAGCTATTTGCTGTCCCAGATGTAGGTTTGACCGACACTCATTCGTCATGAAGGCGTAACCTCAACCGATCGATCACGGAGAACGCAAATGACCAAGGTCGCTTTCAATATCAGCATGTCGCTCGACGGCTTCATTACCGCAGGAAACCAGACCAGGGAGGAACCACTCGGCAAGAACGGCGAATTTCTTCACGAATGGTTCTTCAACAGCGGTGCAGAGGGCAATGCATATGTGCAGCGCCTCACCAGCAATGTTGGCGCCGTGATCTGCGGGCGCAAATGCTATGACGACTCGATCCCATTCTGGGACGAGAACGGGCCGACGGGGTCGTTAAAGCTGCCGCTTTTCGTCGTCACCCACCGGCCGTTACTCGCTTCGCACAGCACTGGAATCTATCACGCGGCTGCGACAATTCCCGACGCGGTGAAGCAGGCGAAGTCGGCGGCCAAAGGCAAGGATGTGAGCCTCATGGGCGGAGCCGACGTCTTTCGCCAAGCACTGGCCGGCGGGCTTGTCGACGAGATCGAGTTGCATATCGTGCCGGTGCTCTTTGGTGCTGGGACTCGCCTGTTCGACACGCTGCCCAATCAGATCAAGCTTGAGCCCACCAGCATGCTCGACACGCCGCTCGCTCGGCATATCGCCTATCGCATTGTGAAGTAAGCGAACGCAACCAGCCCTGTCTGATTAGTACTGGCCGATGAGATTGCGGCATGCACGGATCGTCAAGGCCATGACGGTGAGGGTTGTGCCGGCGATGCCGCTGCCGGGAAATGCGCTGGCGTCCGTGACAATGACATTGGATGCGTCCCAGAGCTGGTTATAGGGGTTGAGTACGGAATTGCTGGGATTATCCCCCATCCGCGCGCCGCCCGTCTCGTGAATGGCCGCGCCCATGCACATGGTCTTGCGGAACCATGTGCGGAACATGAAGCGGCTAAAAGGATCGGCGTCCGGGAAGGCGCCGCGCCCCATTTCCCTGAGGCCGGTGGGGGAGCCGATGAACTCCAGATCTCCGCCGACGCCGCGCACCATCTCGATCAGCACCTCTTCCTGCTGGCGGAGAAGCGCATGTTCCTCCTCGCCCATGACGCAGCGAATGTGGGGAACGGGAATCCCCCAGGCATCCTTTCGCTGTGGGTTGAGGCTTATGCGGTTATTCGCATAGGGTAGCATGCGACCGAAGCCGAAGAATGCCAGCCGCGCCGGCTCGTCATCGGGCGTCGGTGCCCGGCCGATGCTGCCTTGATAGTCGAAATCGCCGCGCCCGGCATCGCCGGCGCCGAAACGCGGCACGAAGATGCCTCCGGAGGGGTTATAGAATGGGTCGGCGGGCGCGGAATCATCGACCGCCCACCCCTTCGCTTTGGAAAAGGAGCCGAAGGCAAGGCAGGGCAGCTGATCCATGAAATAACGCCCGAGCGCGCCGGAACTGTTGCCGAGGCCTTCGGGATGGCGCGGGGATGCCGAATTCAGAAGCAGCCGCACGCTTTCGATCGGCGACGCCGACAACACGACGAGGTTGGCGCGCGCGGTCTCGACCTTGCCGCTGACACGATCGATGAATTCCGCGCCCGTGGCGCGAGCCCCTTGCTCGTCCGTCACGATGCGGCGGACGATGGCGTCGTGGCGGATGGTCAACCGTCCGGTCGCAAGCGCCTCTCTCAAGGGCTTCGGCGTGCGTTCGGCGTCCGGCGCGATATAGCGCCAGGACACGATATGCCGTTGCGGCCAGCGGCCCTCCACCTCGTTCTTGAAGATCTGTTCGGCGGGCGTCAGTTTTGCCGGACGGGCATAGATGCCATCCGGCAGCGTCTCCACGCCGTCGGGGTTGCCGTAGAGGCCGAGACTGGTCTCGACTTCCTCGTAGTAAGGCACGAGATCATCATAGCTGACAGGCCAGTCGACGCCCTTGCCGGTCTTCGACCGGATCTTGAAATCATCGTCGGTCCAGCGCAGCAGTACTCGGCCAAAGCTGTGCAGGCGGCCACCGCTTTGCCGGCCGCGAATCCAGAGGAAGGGCGCATCCTTCGGGGTCGTATAGGGATTTTTACGGTCGTTGACGAAGAAATGACTGAAGCGCTCGGTAAAGAAGGCAGCGCGTGCCTGTATCGGCTGCCCCTTTATGGTTGCGCGGGCGCGCTCCCAGATGTTGATGCTGCTGGCCGGCAGTTTCTTGCGTGCCGGATCGAAATCCTTCTGGCTCACCGCCAGGCCGGCTTCGAGCAAAAGCACGGAAAGCCCCTGGGCGGTTAATTCCTTGGCGGCAAAGGAGCCGGCGGCGCCGGAGCCGATGACCAGCGCGTCATAAACAGTCTGAGACATAGATATTTTCCGTATATTTCAGAGACGGACGCCATCGGCGTCAAAGAGGGAAGCCCTGGCTATATCGATGCCGGGTGCGATTGCCGCGCCAGGCTGGAGTACCGTGTCGCCCATGATGCGATAGGACAGGCTCTGCCCGGCCCAATCGAACCAGACGACGGTGTCGGCGCCCATCGGCTCGACCACCGAGACGATGCCGGCGACGGTTGGCAGGGATGCCGTTCCTCCCTCCGGAGCGACATGTTCCGGCCGGATGCCGAGCGTTGCGGGACCCGCTTTGACGGGCGCGAGAAATGGATAATTGCTGAGATTGACGGTCAGGCTGTCGCTCTCGAAGACCGGGGCACCAGCCTTGATCGCGATCTCGCCCCTGATGAGGTTCATCGCCGGTGCGCCGATGAAGCCAGCAACGAAAAGATTGGCGGGTCGGTGATAGATCTCCGCGGGGCTCGCAAGCTGCTGGATCACGCCATCCCTCATGATGGCGATGCGGTCGGCAAGCGTCAGCGCCTCGACCTGATCGTGCGTCACATAGATCATCGTATTGCCGAGGCTTTGATGCAGTTTCTTGATCTCGACGCGCAGCTCGTTGCGAAGCTTGGCATCGAGATTGGAGAGCGGTTCGTCGAACAGGAAGACATCCACTTCGCGAACCAGCGCCCGGCCGATCGCGACGCGTTGGCGCTGGCCACCAGACAGTTCCGAGGGACGCCGATCGAGCAGATTTTCAAGGTGCAGGAGGGAGGCGGTGCGAGCCATGCGCGCCTCTATCTCGGCTTTGGGCAGGCCGGCGACGCGCAGGCCGAAGGACAGGTTTCTGCGCACCGTCATGCGCGGGTAAAGCGCATAGGACTGGAAAACCATGCCGATGCCGCGGTCTTTCGGTTCCTCCCAAGTCACGTTCTTTCCGGAGATCCACATCTCGCCGTCGCGAATGTCCTGCAATCCAGCGATGGCATTGAGCAGCGTCGATTTCCCGCAGCCGGATGGGCCGAGAAGCACGAGAAACTCGCGCGGAGCAATGTCGATGGAGAGCTTTTCGATGACGGTGTGGTCACCATAGGCGATCTTGAGGTCTTTGACCGATACGGCAGGCTGCATGGCATTACCCTTTGACGGCGCCGGCTGCGACACCGCGCAGGAACCAGCGGCCGGAGAAGAAATAGATGGCGAGCGGAACGACGGCGGTCAGGATGGTGGCGGCCATGTTCACATTGTAGGCGCGTTCGCCCATGGTGGTATTGACGATGTTGTTGAGCTGGACCGTCATCGGCAGGTTGTCGCGCCCGGCAAAGACGAGGCCGATCAGGAAGTCGTTCCAGATACCGGTGAACTGAAAGATGGAGGCAACCATCACCATCGGCACCGACATCGGCAACATGATCTCGAGAAAGATGCGCCAGAAGCCGGCTCCGTCGACGCGGGCTGCCTTGCAGAGCTCTTCGGGAATGGCGACGAAGTAGTTGCGGAACAGCAGCGTGACCAGCGGCAGGCCGAAGATCACGTGCACGAGGACGACGCCGGCGACCGAATTATAGAGGCTCAGATTGGCGAGCAGCCGTACCAGCGGATAGAGGAATATCTGATAGGGGATCAGGCCGCCGGCCATCAGCAACCCGAACAGAAGGTTCGAGCCCTTCGGCCGCCAGAGCGACAATGCATAACCGTTGATCGCCCCGATGAAGACGGAAATGACGACGGCAGGCACGGTGATCTTGACCGAATTCCAGAAACCGATCCGCACGCCGAGGCATTGCGTACCCATGCAGGCTCCCGACCAGGCGGTCTTCCACGCATCGAAATCGATAGTGGCGGGCAGGGCGAAGATATGACCCTGGCGGATTTCTTCCATCGACTTCAATGAGGTCACGAGCATGGTGTATAAAGGCAGCAGGAAGAACAATGCCGACAGGATCAGGAAGGCGTAGAGCCCGATCTGGCCGCCGCTAAGCCTGGATGGTTTCGGACCGCGAGGATGGAGTTGAATTGTCATCAATGCGCTCCCCTTCTTCTGGCGCGCATGGCAAGCACATAGCGGAACGGGGCGACGGCCATGACGACGGAAAGGACCAGTACGGTGGCGCCGGCGCTGGCGAGCCCGAGGTTCTGGCGTTCGAACAGATTGTCCATGATGAATTTTGCCGGCACATCGGTCGCGTAACCGGGGCCGCCGCCAGTTTGCGCGACGATCAGATCGTAGGTTTTGATCACTCCCATCGACAGGAGCATTCCGGATGCTGCCAACGCCGGTCCGAGTTGCGGCAGGATGATCGAAAGATAGATGCGCCAGACCGGAATGCCGTCGATCTGGGCGGCCTTCCATTGCTCCTCGCCGATGCCGCGCATGCCGGAAAGCGCAATGACCATCACGAGACCGGCGCCTTGCCAGACGCCGGCGAAGACCACCGTATAGATCGCCATGTCGCGATTGACGATCCAGTCGAAGACGAAGCCCTGCCAGCCGATTGCCCGTACGGTCGCCTGAATGCCGAATGTCGGGTTCAGCATCCATTGCCAGATGAGGCCGGTGACCACGAAGGACATGGCATAGGGATAGAGGAATATGGTGCGGAACACGCTTTCGAAGCGAACCTTGCGGTCAAGGGCTGCTGCCAGGACGAAGCCGAGAGCGAGGCATCCCGCGACATAGAGAATGCCGAAGATCAGTACATTCTCCAGCGATGCGAGCCAGCGTGAGTTTTTAAACAGCCTGGCATATTGGGCAAAGCCGACATAGTTGGATGACGGAAAGATCGTCGAATCCGTGAAGGACAGCCGGACTGACCAGACCATGGTGCCGATATAGACGAAGATTGCGGCGATCCATGTCGGCAGGAGTGCAAAGGTCGCAGCCAGGGAACGTCTGCGCTTGGCTTGCATGAGCAAACCCTCTCAAAAGAACGGAAGGAGCCGATCGACGATCACATCGTCGACCGGTCCGAAACAAAGGCGCTATTCGAAGACCCCGAAAAACTTCTCGGCACCGGAGGCGCTGTCTTCCGATGGGTTGCTCCAGAACTCGTCGACGAAGTCGTTGAGCGCGCCTGCCTGCTGCGGCGAGAGGATCAATGCTTGATCCGGAACGATCTTGCCGGCACTCATCAGCTCCAGGCCCTTCTGCGCGCAAATATCGAGCTTCGACTTGTCGACGTCGGTGCGCATCGGCACGGAGCCCTTCTTGAGCGAGAACTCGACCTGCACGGCGGGATTCATGGCGACTTCGGCGAGCAGCGTCTGTCCTTTCTGCGATGCCGCATCGGCGATCTTCGGGAAGGAGAAGGCGTCGGCCACGTAGACCATGCCGGGGGATTGGGGAGCGAGCATGCAGCCGTAGTCCTTGCCGAGCTCTTTGCCGGCCGCAACGAATTCGCCCTTGGCCCAGTCGCCCATGAACTGGACGCCCGCCTTGCCGGTGATGACCATCGCGGTGGCATCGTTCCAGTTGCGTCCCGGCGCTCCCGCATCGACATAGGCGCGCAGCTTGCCGAGAATATCGAGTGCCTTCTTCACACCTTCGACGGATGCGTCGCCCTTGTCCTTGTCGACATAGATTTTGAGGAAGCCCTCGATGCCGACCTGCGTGAGCAGGATCATGTTGAAGACCTTGGATTCCTGCCAGGACTGGCCGCCCCAAGCTACCGGCTGCACGCCGGCGGCCTTGAGCTTGTCGAGTGCCATGAAGAATTCGTCCCAGCTTTTAGGCTCTTCGCTTACACCGGCCTTGGTGAAGGCCTCCTTGGAATAAAAGACCCAGCTTTCGCCATGGGCATCGGTGGGGGAAAGATAGACCTGGCCATTATAGGTGATGAGGTCATGGATCGATTTCGGCAGCACGTCCGCCCATTTGCCAGCCTTGGCGATATCGTCGATCGGGTTCATGAGCCCTTGCCTGACGAAATCCGTGTTGGCGAGGCCGATCACCGCCTGCTTGGCGGCGGGCGGATCGCCGGCGACCAGCCGGTTCTGGAAGGCGGCGTCGGCCGCACCGAAGCCGGCAATGGACGAATCCTTCCAGACGCCCCCGCGCTTTTCGAACTCCTGCTTGATGACATTAAGAGCCGCGGCTTCGCTGCCAGACGTCCAGGACGTCATGACTTCGGCCCTTGCCTTGTCCTCGGCGCGGGCGGGAGCGGAGGCAGCCGCGAGTGCTGCCCCCATTATGAGCAATTTCATCGTATTCTTCATTGTTCCACCTCTTCAAGAAGGCCCTCTTTGCGGAGCCATTGGTCTTCGGTTTATGAAATCAGCGATAGATCGGCAGTAATGCCTGCCGCACCAGTGTCAGGCCGTTGGCGATGTCTCCGACCGGATCAGGTGCGGCGTCCAGCTCGAGAATGGCCCAGCCCTGGTAGCCACGGTCGCGCAGCAGCCTGATCCAGCCCGGCCAGTCGACGCGGCCGAGGCCGAAGCCGCAGAAATAGGGGCGATGGCGATCATGAATATGTTCGTCGATCGGCGTATCGGCCGGCATCGGTCCGAGCGCATCCTTCCAATGGGCGATGATGACCCGCTCGTGATGACGGTCGACCACCTGGAGTGGGTCGGAACCGGCAACGATGATATGGGCGGTGTCTGGGCACATGTGGACATAGGCGGGATCTGTCAACAGCATCAGAAGATCGACATCGCGCGATGCGGCAAAGATCGAGTGCGCCTCCGTGTGAAGGGCAAGCCGCACGCCCTTTGCATGGAGGATGGCGCCGAGACGGTTGAGAAAGTCGGCAATCTTGCGGGCCTGCTCGAAATCGAAGAACCGAACGGGCTCGGCGCCGAGCGTCTGGCGCAGCGGCGCGCCGATGACCATGATGTCGCTGCCGCAGGCCTTGAGAAACGCGGCGTACTTCTCCGCCTTTTCGATGATGGCGGCCTGTGCCGCCGTTTCGGTGAAATCGCCCGCCGCCTCGAGTTCGGCAAAAAAGCCGCTTGCCAGCGTCAGGCCGCGCCTGGAAAGCTCGGCCGCGAAGGCTTCGACCGAACCATAGGTTTTCGTCGCATCCTGCCAGTTGAAGGGAGAGAAGGTCAGTTCGACACCGGTGACGCCGGATGCCTTAACGGCATCGAGGATCTTGTCCCAGAAGGCGCGGGGTTCGCTGCGCGACAGCGCGACGATGCCGTCGTAATCCTCGACGCCCCAGAAGCCGGGATGGAAAAAGGTGACGAGATCCACGCCAAAGCGAAGCCGTTCGGTCGAGCTCATGATGCTGTCCGTTCTCAAACTGGGGACCATCGCCTGCGGAACATCCCGCAGCGAGTAATCCAACATAATTTCAATGCGCTATCATTTGGCAATCGTTTGCCATTAGGTGATAGTAGACAAGTCATTTCCATATGCAAGCGATTTTTGGCAAACGTTTGCTAAGCGAGAGGAATTACCATAGCATCCGCTGCGTCAGGCACCGGGAAGGAAACAAAAAAGTGAAAAATAACAAGGATATGCCCGTTGAGGAGCATTCCGGACCATTAATGGCCGATGTCGCGAGGTTAGCTGGGGTCGCGATCTCGACGGTCAGCCGTGCCCTTGCCAATCCCGGACGTGTGAACGAGAAGACGCGCGCCAAGATTGATGCGGCCGCCAAGCAGCTGGGCTATACGCCGAACGCCATGGCTCGGGGCTTAAGGGTCGGCAAATCCAACACCATCATGATCATCCTTCCAGGATCGCTCTACTACGGTGTCTCCCAGGTCATCCCGCAGGTCCTGCAGAGCATCAACAAAGCCCTGCTGCAGAATGGCTACAATCTGATGATCGCCAATCTCGGCCGCGACCCGGAATCGGAACGGCATATTCTCAATCTCGCCTTCGGTGGCACCATTCGCGGTGCCATCATCCTGTCGTCGAAACTGCCGGAGATCGACGGCCGATCCCTGGCGAATGCCGGCCTGCCGATCGTCTCCATGCTGCTCGACATGAGCAACGCCGGCGTACCGAGCATCGTGACCAATGATCGCGAGGCGGTGCGGGACGCGGTGGCGGAGCTGATCAGAATGGGTCACAGGCGCTTTTTCTACATTGCCGGTCCGCAGGACAATTATCATGATGTCGAGCGCTATGGCGGCACCCTGGAAGCCCTGCGCGATGCCGGAATTTCGAAACAAGCGCTGTCGCGGTCCGGAGGCAATCTCGATTACCAGAAGGGCTTCGAGATCGGCGTTCAGGCTGCCGCCGATTTCGCGCCGCTGAAGGATCGGCCGACGGCGGTGATCGCCACCAGCGACGATATGGCCATCTCTTTCGTCAGCCGCATACGGCAAACGGGCCTGCGCATTCCCGACGATCTGTCGGTGCTCTCCTTCGACGGCGCGCCGGTCTGCGAATTCTGTTTCCCGCCGCTCTCGACGATCGAACAGCCGTTCGAGGAAATGGGGCAGGCCGCCGTCGCTCGTCTGCTTGATGGCATCGGACAAGCCGAGAAAGTGCGGGACCTGCGCGTCACGATCCGCAGCAGGCTGATCCTGCGGGAGAGCGTGGCCCCGCCGAGGAATTGAAGAAAGATGCGAAATGTGACCCTGATCCGAGCGGTCTGGGGAGGTGACCGCTACCACCCCATATCCCAGAGGGCGGTTTGCCATGGAAGATCACCATTCCGGGGTGCTTTATGCGTCCGCACCCTCACGAGGCAAGGCTTCGCGGCTCGACCATGATGGCTTCGATTCCCGCCGCCTCTTCTTCGAAGAACGAACGCCGTGCTCCGTCTCGACGATAATCGCTCCATTTATGCGCATGACAGAAAAACTGGTTTTCTCCATCGCCGACATCGTAGCCGAGGCTGCCCCGCTTCAAGCAGCCGGGATATTCGCAGTAATGGCTCTCCAAGGCCTGCATTTCGAGGGAGAGCGTCATCTCGGCTGCATCGTCGGTCATCGTCGAATCCTCTTTTGCCTTGTCCTGTCCTGCCGGAGCCAGACATGGAATCAGTTCATGTTCGGAAGCGTCGGCACGAACGGTAGGTTTCAGATGGTTAACCGACGGTTTCGGACGAGCGCACGATGAGAGGACGGCTTCGGTTCGAGATCACGATGGATAGGCGAATCACACTGAAAAATTGGTTTGCTGGGAACATGCTTGTCCAAGCGGGGATTTCCCTCAGGCGATTGTGCCGTGTGGTCTATTGCAGCGTCGTGCTGTGCGGCTTTGCAGCAAGGGCGGGTAATTGTGCTTCAAGTCCGCGTTGAACCGCCGCGACGACCTGGGGATTGCGAAGTCTGATGGCCTTGCGGATCATCAGCTCCTCGTTGATGATCGCCCGCATGCCCGTGGTGAACCTGTGCAGGCTGAATTGTTCCGCATGCGCGTGTAGCGTTTCGGGGCGAAAGCGGTGCTCCGTGGCCTCGAAATCGAGTACCGCCTCGATCAAGGCGTCTACTGACTGCGTATTGAAAAGAACGCCGCTCACGCCCGGCACGACCGTTTCCAGCGCTCCGCCGCTTCCATAGGCGATGACGGGCCTTCCGCTTGCCATGGCTTCGACCGGAACGATCCCGAAATCTTCCTCGCCGGGAAAGATAAGGGCGCGGCACCGCGCCAGTTTCTCCTTGAGCACCGCAAACGGAGTTCGGCCCAGGAAGGTGATGGAGGGACCGGCAATGCGTTTCAGTTCGTCCATCTGTTTGCCTTCGCCGATGACCACCAGCTTGCGGTTCATCCGGGTGAACGCCTGCACGGCGAGGTCGATCCGCTTATAGGGAACCAGCTGGCCGGCGCAGAGATAGAAGTCCTCGGTCGATGCGGCCGGCGCGAAGTCATCGACGTTGACCGGCGGATACAGCACGGTCGCGGGACGGCGGTAGTATTTGCTGATGCGATCGCAGACATGATGCGAGTTGGCGACGAAACGATCGACGCGCAGGCTCGTATTGACGTCCCAGGAGCGCAAGAGCGGCGCGAGCATCGGCAGCATCAGCCGCGATGCAAACCCCGCGTGGGATCGGTAGAAATGATAGTGATCCCAAAGATAGCGCATGGGTGAATGACAATAGCAGACATGCGTGGCCTGCGGCGGTGGAATGATGCCCTTGGCAGGACCCGATTCACTGGAGATGATCAGATCGTACTCCGAGAGATCGAAACTCTCCAGCGCGAACGGCATGAGCGGCAGAAGCGATTGATAGCCTCTGACCGCCCCCGGAATCCGCTGCAGGAACGATGTGACGATCTTGTGTTTGCGGATCTTTTCCGAGACGCGGCTTTCGTCGTAGACGAGGGTGAAGATATCGGCGTCCGGATACATGTCACAGAGCGCCTCGACGACCTTCTCTCCACCCCGCATCGACACAAGCCAGTAATGCACGATCGCTACTCGCATTGCTCTTCCCTCCATGGGTCGAAACAACATTGTCAGACGGCAACTTTTGCGACAGGGCCCACATCGGTTCACCACGGCATCCAAATGGCCGAAGGGGGTAACCAAAAGATTTAGCCGAGGATCGAAGCCTGCACTCAAGGATATATCCGCCCGCCTAAGGGACTGTAGGAACGTCTTCTTCCCTGTCAGAAATGATAAGCCCTGTTGCTCCGGTAGGGGATTTACACGCTATGCGTTCAGCTGCTGATCTCGTTGCATGGCGCGCCTCGGCTGCCCGACGGTGCAAGCGACACGAAAGCAGGATTTCGGCTCATGTTTAGAGTTTCAGCTTTGCCTTACCATTCCACCTCGAGGCCGCCTCGGCGCATGGCGCCATGGCTACTGGCATTGATGCTTTCCGGCGCGGGCGTGTTCCATACCGCCAACGCCGCCGCAGCCAGCGAGATGTACCATGTCGGACCTCAGGCCCGGATCAAGATCGCCATCGTCGAATGGATCGCCGCGACCGGCGAATATAAGGAATGGACGGCGCTGAACGGCGAATATGTCGTGTCGCAAACGGGCTCGATCTCAATTCCGATGATTGGGAAGATGCAGGTCGCTGACAAGACGGTCGACGACATCAGCGCCAGTATCGGCGAAAGGCTGAAGCAGATCACTGGTTTGGCGGTGGCGCCGACAGCTTCCGTCGAGGTCGTCAAATATCCGATGATTTACGTGTCCGGCGCGGTGGAGAAACGAAGCGAGTTGGAATTCAGGCCGGGCCTGACCGTCAGGCAGGCGATCGCCATGGCCGGGGGGCGTGAGCGTCGCTCGACCCAGGCGGGGGATTATTCCGAGGCGCAACAGATCAGCTATGCGGGGGAAATTAGCCGTATGGAGCTGCAGCTGAAGCAGCTCGGAGCCCGGCGCGCGCGCCTGTTGGCGGAACTCAACGATCAGCCGTCAATCGCATTTCCGCCGGAGATCAAGGCCGCGCCTGAAGGATCGGTGGTTCGACAGATCATGACGAGCGAGCTCGATCTGTTCAATGCCAGGGCCGAGGCGTTGCGCCAGCAGCTTGCCGCCGCCTCAGATCTGGAAGTGCTGCTGCGCAATGAAATCAACATTCTCGATGAGAAGATGTCGTCGCAGGACGAGCAGGTGAAGATTGCGCAGGATGAATTGAGCGATATTTCCAAGCTGGTCGACACTAAAATCCTGACGACGTCTCGCAAGACCTCGCTGGAACGGATCGTTGCCGAGATGCAGGCCGGCAAGCTGGATCTTGTCGTTGCATCGATGCAGGCAAAGCAGAAGCTGAACGAGACCGAGCGCGATGCGCTCAATCTGACGGGCCAGCGCAAGACGGAGGCCGGACAACAGCTCCAGGTCGCCGAGACGGAAATCGAGGATACGAAACTCAAGCGAAATACAACGCTTCAGTTGCTGCAGATTTCCGGCGCCTCGCTCTCGCGCAGCCAGAGCATGAAGGCGCTCGATCTCCAGCCGCTCGAGTACTGGATCACCCGAAACGGCAACGAGGCCGACGCCATCAAGGCATCGGAAGCGACCGAACTGCAGCCGGGCGATGTTCTCGATGTGCGCTACAACATTTCCGGAAGCCTGGACGGCACGACGCTGTCGTCGGCCGAGACCGGTCAATCCCAATAACGATGAGTGTGAGCCAAGGGGGCGATAGTTATGGCAGTTCACGAAATCGGCAAAGGCTTGCGCAACGCGCCGTCGGACAACAAGAGCATGGGGGATGGCGAATATATTTCGTTTCGCGACGTCTGGCGTTTCGTGCAGCGCCATTGGTTGATTTTTGCCCTGTTCACCACCGCCGGCCTCGGCATCGGCGTCTTCTACATGGCTACAACCCAGCCAATCTATCTGGCGACCACACGCCTCGTCATGGATCCGGACCAGGGGCGCATCGTCTCGCAGGATGCATTCACCGGCACGGTCATCATCGAAGCCGCCGAGATCGCAAGCCAGGTCGAGATCGTCAAATCGGAGGCGACCGCACGCGCCGTTGTCCAGAAACTCAACCTCACCGAAGATCCGGAAATCATAGGCGGCATATCATGGCAGGCCACTCTGCGGGACAGGATGCGCGCGATCGTCAATTTTTTCAGGCATGGTGACGATGGCGCGAAGACCGAAGCCAGCAGCGACGACGTGATGCGCCGGACCATGGCATCCTTCCTTTCTCGGGTTTCCGTCAATCGCGTTGGCCAGTCCTATATTCTCGAGATCGGATATAGCTCGGTCGATCCCAACAAGGCGGCGCGGGCGGCAAATGCTATTGCGCAAGCCTATATCAGCACCGGCCTGTCCGAACGCGCTTCCGCCGCGCAGAGCGGCGCCAGATGGCTGGAGACACGCCTGATCGAAGTCGGCAGGCAGGCGCGCGAAGCATCCATGAGCGTGGAGGAATTTCGCGCCAAGAACGGCATCATGGAGATCAGCACGTCCTCTTCCCTGGATCAGCAGCAGCTGTCCGAGATCAGCAGCCAGGCCGTCGCGGCCCGGGCGCAGACCGCGGCCGAATCGGCCAAGCTCGAGACGCTCAACCAGCTCATGGCCGGCGCCAAGCTTGAGGGAGATGTCGACGAGACGATGAACAATTCTCGCATACAGAAACTGCAGGAGGATCTCGGAGTAGCGACGACCAAACTCAACAACCTGAGAAGCCGGTATGATGCCGACAATCCAGCGATCGTTGCCGCCCAGCAGGAAATCGATCGGGTAAAGGGTGATATGCGCAAGGAGTTCGAACGCATCCAGGCGGTGTATAAGTCAAATCTGGATGTCGCCAAGACTCGCGAGAAGCTTCTGAGCGAAGAGCTGACCTCATTGAAGGACGCCGGAACGGACAAGAATTTGGCGCGGGTGGAGCTGTCCGAAATGGAAAGCCGGGCCACCACCTATCGCCGGATGTATGAGAGCATATTGCAGCAGCTGATCGGTGCGCTGCAGAAGGAATCCTTCCCGCTTGGCAATGTACGCATCGTCACGGCTGCTGCGGTGCCGCTTTCGAAGACCTGGCCAAAATCCTCCTTCGTGCTGCCTTTTACGGCTATGCTTGGTTTGGCGGCCGGCGTCATGGCCGCACTTTTGCGGGATGGTCTGGACCGGCGCGTCAGCTCCAGCGAGAAGCTGCGGCGCGAATTGGGGATCAGCTCGCTCGGCCATGTTCCGGTCTATATGAGCCCGTCGTTCCTGCCCGGAAGCATGGTGACGGCGAATACCACCTGGCGACGAACGATGCTGCCGCTGAGATCCGTGCTCGATACGCCCTATTCGCAATTTTCCGAAGCCCTGCGCGGCGTCAAGCATTCGATCGACTCCGCTTTCCCACCGAATGCGCCGATGGTGGTGGGCATCACCTCGGTCGGCACCGGCGAAGGCAAGACCACGATTGCCACCAATCTCGCGCAACTCTACCAGCATGAGGGCGCATCCGTGGTGCTGGTCGATGCCGACTTCCTCAATGCAAGACTGAGTTGCGTGGTGACCGAGTCCGGCACGGAATTCGGCATGGAGGCGCTGAGCATCAACGACGTGCCGCGCCGCTATGCCGTTGCCCAGGAGGGCGGCCTGCTTGTCGCGAAGGCCGATCATGAGCCCGAGGCGGAGATCGTGCAGGGCCATGGTGGAGTTCCGGTCGTCACCGTCGACGAGACCGAAAAATCCGTCGCGGCCTTTCAGCGCTATGGGCATCTGCCGGCGCTGAAGGCCGAGATCGACCTGCTGCGGCGGCGATATAAGGTCGTCATCGTCGATATGTCGGCTTTCGAGGATTCCGCCGACACCCGCGTCATCTGCACCTATCTCGAAGGTATCGTCGTGGTCGTTGGCCAGACGAACAAGATGACCGTCGAACGATTGTCAGATGCGCTCGCAAGCTTCGGCACGACGACGGTCAATATCCTTGGGATCATCGCCAACCGAAGCTACGAAAAGCGTCGCCGCGAGCCGACACGCCTGTGGCGCCGCAGGCTGGAAGGGCGCCAGGTGCGTGCGTCTGCACGGCGCCTCACGGGTCAGGTGACGAGCCGTCCCTTGAAGGTCGCAGTCGGCATCGCAAGCTCGGGGCGCCGCGATATCCTGTCGTCTATTCTCCCGCATATCGCCAATCAGACGCGCAAGCCGGATCAGATCATTGTCTGCCTATCCTCGCCGGAAGATATCGATCCAAGCTGCCTTCGAAATCTCGATATTCCAGTGCAGGTCCTGATCTCCGAACGTGGCCTCTGCCGTCAGCGCAACAAGATACTCGATAACGTGCAGGATGCCGATGTCGTTCTTTTCCTCGACGACGACTTCCTGATGACCTCGACCTATGTCGAGGAGGCGGAACGGCTGTTTCAGCTTCAGCCCGACGTTGCCATGTGCACCGGCACGGTCTTGGCGGACGGCATCACCGGCCCGGGCATTTCTGTTCGCGATGGCTTACGTTTGGTGGACGGCAGGCGCCGGCGGCGGTCAGAGCCCGCCATGCAAATTCGGCCGATCTACAACGCCTATGGCTGCAACATGGTGATTCGCATGGCGATCGTCAGAGCCGCCGCACTGCGCTTCGACGAGAACCTGCCCTCCTATGGCTGGCTTGAGGACGTCGATTTCAGCAGGCTCGTTGCCCATTATGGCCAGGTTGTCAGCGCTAAACAGCTGGAAGGCGTTCATCTCGGCACGAAAGGTGGCCGCGCGGGCGGCGTCCGTCTCGGCTATTCGCAGATCGCCAACCCGCTTTATCTGATGCGCAAACGGACGATGAGCGTGCCGCAGGCCGCCGGGCAGATCGGCCGCAATCTTGCTGCCAATCTCATCAAGGTGTGGCGGCCGGAGCCTTGGGTCGATCGTAAGGGGCGGCTGAAAGGCAACGTCATCGCATTTCGTGATCTGCTCAAGGGCAGGCTGGCGCCACAGAATATCGAAGCATTGGAATAGTCCGGTGGTCCGTCCGTTCGGTCTCGATCGCGTCGTCGTTATAAACGATCGCTCCGTCCGGGTGGGCGGAGCGTCAAATCTTGCGATTCTTTCGGCCGATTTGCTGCAGAAAGCAGGGGTTGCGGTGACCTATTTCGCCGGCGATGCCGCCGGCTCCGATCCGCCGGCACCCGAAACCATCAATCTGGCGGCGCAGCCGTTGATGCAGCAGGCGCGTCTCAGCGCATTCGCCAGCGGTCTTTACAGCCGCCAGGCCCATGCTTCGCTGAAGGACCTTATTTCGCGCGTCGACACCGAAGGCACCATCTATCACGTTCATGGTTGGTCGAAGATCCTGTCGCCTTCGATCTTTCGCGCTTTGTGGCCTGTTCGCGAGCGCGTCGTCCTGCATGCCCACGACTATTTTCTCTCCTGTCCGAATGGAGGGTTCGCCAATTATCGCAAAAACCAGGTCTGTCCCCTGAAGCCGATGTCGATCGCATGTCTGACGACAAACTGCGACAAGCGCGGTTATCACGAGAAGATCTGGCGATCCGCGCGCCATCTGGTGAGGGAGCATTATTATCCCGTCCGGCAGGTTGCCGCCAACATCGTGGTCGTTCATCAGCGCATGCGCGAATATTTCGCGCGGGGGCAGGTGCAGACGAGCAACATTGAAACGATCCGCAACCCGGTCGAACCCTTTCTCACGCATCCGACCGATCCATGGAAAAAGCGCGATTTCTTCTTTGTCGGTCGGCTTGAGCCTGAAAAAGGGTTCGAGGACGCGGCGATCGCGGCAAGGCTCGCAGGCGTCAAACTCCACGTCATAGGTGATGGCGCCGGTCGGGCGCGCCTGGAAAGGGACTTTCCGGAGGTCGTCATTCATGGTTGGAAGTCCAAGGACGAGATGCGCACCATCCTCGAAGAGGCGCGCGCGCTTGTCATTTCGTCGCGGGTGCCTGAACCCTTCGGTCTGGCGGCACTCGAGGCGGTGACCAGCGGCATACCCGTGATTCTACCCGACGCTGCACTTCTGGGCGAAGAGCTTGTAACGCTTGGCTGTGGCCTCACTTTTCAGAGCGGCAAGGTTGAGACGCTCGCAAGCGGCATACGCAAGCTTGCCAGCGACGATATGCTACTCCGTTTGATGAGTGTGAATTGCATCCGCCGGTCAGGCGACCTGGCTCACACGCCGGCTTCGTGGCTCGAGGCTCTGCTGACGCTATACGACGGCATGCTGAAGCGCGCAAATGCCGTCAGAATGCGTCCAGGAACGGCTATGGACGCTGACATTCCGGCCGAGGATCGACTGATCGATGAGACGAGCTGATGCTTGTGGTTAGATGCGTGTTCTCCCCCTACGCCAATGGGACTAGCCCAATGCCCGCAGGGTCAATTGTCAATGATGAGGGCAGCTGGCAGCCTCTGGACGAAGCATATCAGTGGTCAGGGGTCCGAGCCATGTTATCGACTATTGACGGCGTTGCCCACGGTGAGAGAACTCGCCGCGACGTGAAGCGGGCGGAGCGGCTGGGCCGCTCCAAACGCATTGCCGACATTCTTCTTTCCGGAGCGGGGTTACTATTTCTGGCGCCGGCGCTGCTCGTGATCGCGATCGTACTGCTCCTGGTCGACGGCCGTCCGATCATCTATCGCCACACACGCATCGGCCGCGACGGCCGGCCGTTCGAATGCCTGAAATTCCGCACGATGCGCAAGGATGCCGACCGGCAGCTGGCGGAGCTACTTGCCAGCAACGAGCCTCGAAGGCTGGAATGGCTGTCGACGCAGAAGCTGATGAACGATCCACGCGTGCATTGGTTCGGGAAATATCTACGGATGAGCAGTGCCGACGAACTGCCTCAGTTGCTGAATGTTCAGCGCGGCGACATGAGCATGGTAGGCCCCCGCCCTGTCGTCGCTTCGGAACTCGAGCGCTACGGATCCGATCTTTATTGCTATCTTGGCCTGCGACCCGGCATTACCGGCCTTTGGCAAGTCAATCGCCGCGCCGACACCACCTACGAAGAGCGCGTTCAATTCGACGTGGAGTATTTCCACAGTCGTTCAATGCGTACCGACTTCGCCATTCTCGTCAAAACCGCCGGCGTCGTCCTGCTCGCGCGCAACGAAAAAGAACGTCTCACCAAATGAAGAACGCAGCTACAGCAACCCAAACGGCGAGACAGAAGATCACCAGCATCCACCGAAGGAGGTATTTCTGTCTCGATCTGCCCGACTGTCCTGAGGCGATGCGATCATGGTTATCGTCTTTCATAAGGGGCTCTGCGTGGTGTTTCATGACGTTTGCCGGCAAGCTCCTCTTCTATTGCCGAGAATTTCGGTCCGACCTTGGTCTGCAGGGTAGATGTCTTCGTGAAATAAAATCGTATAGTTTCAGATTTTCTCGCTTACAGGCAGCGCTTCATCGCACGGAATCATGTCCTGAATGGGAACACTATACATTTTATCTGGTGCAAAACTGGACGCGTTTGTTCAACTTCCTCCTATATTTCGCGAAAATTTCTCCCTCAACTGGCATTAAAACGAGTTTCGACCCCTGCCTGCTTCCAGCGATGGTGCGCTAATGGACAGTTTCCCGCTTCGCCGCAAGAACGTTGGCTGGACTAGCCTGCGTCATTGGCTTCGCTCGCGCATGCCGTCGGTGGTCGGCGACGGCGCATGGACCCTCGTTTCGAAAATCGTCGCCCAAGTCGTCCAGCTCCTCATATTCCTTGTCGCCGCCCGCGTACTGGAATCGGCGGAATTCGGCCTCTATGCCTTCAGCTCCGCCATCGTGGTCATGCTGGTCGTGATTGCCGAAGGCGGCTGGGGCGAATTCGTCATGAAGGCCGAGTGTAGCGCGCGGGAACTCGACCAGGTCGGAACGATTTCGATCATCGCTGGTCTTCTCGTAACGCTCGTCGGCCTAGCGGCGGCGACCGTTGCGTGGCTCATCTTTCGGCGGCCGCACGAAGCGCTACTTCTGGCTCTGTTCAGCTGCTGGTTCTTGCCGTCGTCGCTTTATGCCGTTTATGACGGGCTGCTAGTCGCCCGTGGGTTGCTGCGCCGGCAGGCCGCAATCCGGATGGCGAGCGAGCTAGCCGGGCTTTGCTGCACCATGCTGGGATTGTGGCTCGGGTGGAACGTGTTTTCGCTTGTGGCTGGCCGGCTCGTGTCGCAGCTGGTCTGCCTTGGCGCTTCCGCAATCGTGCTCGCCTGGTTCCCCAGGCTATATCTGACCTGGCCTCTTGCGCGCGAAATTCTCGAATTTTCGCGTCATATTCTGTCGAACCGGCTGATCGTCTTTCTACGCTCCTATTCCGGAACATTGGCGATCGGCAGCTTTCTCGGGCTTGCGGAGGCGGGCTACTTCCGTGTGGCGGAGCGTATCGTCGCGGCGTTTTCCGAGCTCATCGGCGAGCCGGCGCGGATGCTCGCCTGGACGCTGTTTCGCCGGTCGGCAATGGTGATGAGTTCAGACGGAAGGCCTGTTCGTGACGCCGGTGCCGCCGCGACTGTTTTCATGATGGTTCTCATGGCAATTTCCACGCCGATCTATCTCGGTCTCTCGCTGATTTCCTCCAATCTGATCGACATCGTCCTCGGTGACAAATGGGCGCCTGCCGCGGTCCTCGTCGCGATTCTCTCCATGAAGCAGGTTCTGCTGACGCCAGGCTATGTGACCGAGGCTCTGCTGTCCTTGTCCGGTAATATCAGGCGCATGCCCGCGACCTTGCTGCTCAACGCATTGGTTTCCGTCTCGCTGATCCTGCTTCTGGCGCCCTTCGGCGTCACGGCCGCAGCATGGGGCCAATGCGCTGCATCGCTGATCTCCTTTTTGACCTCGGTGCATCTGCAAAAGAACTATGGCGGTCTTGGCTGGGGAAAGGTCTTGCGCAAGAGCGGCTATGTTATGGTCGCGATCGCCCTGATGGCGGCGGCGGTCTACACGCTCGGCTATTTCGCCGAGACGGTCAGCATGCGGCGTGTATTGACCGTGCTGCTGCAGGTGGCCGCTGGCAGCGCGATCTACGCCTGCACGCTGTTTGTTTTGAAAAAGATGTTCGGAGGCATGACCTCTATTTTGCCGGTCAGGCGATGATGGCGGCGGCCGGCTGGCACGTACAAGGAGGGGGATGATGGCAACATCGTTGTGGTCCAGTTCATCGTGGTCGAACCATGCGCGCATGGTTTTCAAGGGAGCTAAGCAAACCGCCGTGCGGGGACTTTCGCCTCTGCGGCTCGCCAGAGGACGGCTGAATTACCTTTCTCCCTTTCCGCGACGATTTACCGGCGCCTATGGCTCTTATGACGCGGCCATGGCCGCCGCCCGCAGGCGGACATTAGCCGGTTACGATCACCAGGAGATCGCAACCGTTGCCTTCGCCAAAATGTGCCAAGTGACGCCTTGGGATTATCCGGTGCTGTTCTGGATTCGCAGCCTGCTGCCCCAGCTCGACGGTCTCGTCGATGCAGGCGGTCATATGGGAACGAAATATCGCGCCTTTCGCCCGCTGCTGCCGCTGGAGGGCTCGTTTCGCTGGCTCGTCTATGATCTACCCGCCATCGTTCATGCCGGACAGGATCTTGCTCAGAAGGAAGGCCTGGCCGGTCTCGGCTTTGTCGAGCGGATAGAGGATGCGGGCGAGATGCCGTTGTTCCTCGGGTCAGGGCTCATGCAATATCTCGATATGCCGCTCTCCGGCCTCCTGATGAAGATGCCTTCACGGCCGCACCATCTGGTCCTCAATAAAGTTGCGCTCCGCAAGGGCAGCACCGTCGTTACGCTTGAACGGATCGGCAAGTCATACGTCCCCTACCACATGCGCAACGAGGCTGAATTCATCGCTGATATCACGAAGCTTGGATATAGGCAGGTCGATCGCTGGTCCATTCCCTCCTTGTCGCATGCTATCGACACGCATCCCGAGCTGGGACTGAGCGAAAGCGCCGGTTTTTATTTTCGGCTCGGGTAGCCTTGGAGGAGGGATAGATCCAGCTCGCTGACACGCGGCTTGCGCGATTGTGCGGCCGCGTGCCGTTGCTTGAGATGGTCGGCGAGCCGGATCGACAAGGCGAGCAGCATCAATGTCGGATTGGCGTGGCCGGGCGTCGGAAATACGGAGCTGCCGGCAATGAACAAGCCGTCCGTGCCATGAACCATGGAATTGGTGTCGACGACGCTCGTTCGCGGATCGGTTCCCATGCGGGTCGTGCAAGAAGGATGAGCCATATCCATGAACGCCGCGCCGGCATTCTCGTCGGCAATGATCCAATCCGGCAGCCGTGGTTTCGGCAGGCCGACGCGGGCGAACTCATTCGAGATCGTCAGTGCAAGCTGTTTGACGCTGTTTGTCTCGCGCGTGCCAATCTTCCAGTCGATGCGTGCCAGAGGCTGGCCGAACTGATCGCACTGGTCCGCGAGCGTGATGCGGCTTTCGGAATTGAGCTGCTGTTCTACCATGACGTCGAATCGCAGTTCGGTCGAGCGATGCGGAAGTCCGCGCTTACGGATAAGGCGATTATAAAGTCCCGAAGCAATCATATCGGTCGATTTCGCCACCGCCAGCAGATCGCCCTTGAACGTCTTGCTTGCCCCCTTCGTCAAGCGCTTGAGCGCTGCCCAGGGATCGTCGTCCGCGTGAACTTGAACGGGATAGGCGGCACAATTGGTGAGGCCTTCGCGCGCCTGCATTTCCGGGCTTAGAGATAGTCCCCTCAGATAGAAATGCGTCCGTTTGCCATGGCTAAGGCCGTAGAAATTGAAATGCCGCGCGACAGCGTCAATATCGCGCCCTGTGAGGCGGCAGAGCGATGTACGGGGATGATCGCAGAGATAGCGCCCCACGACGTCGTGTCGGTTGCCTATGCCTGCGGGCTGCGCGGAATTCGATGCCAGAAGGAGGCGTGCGTTCTCGACGCCGCCGCCGCAAAGAATGACGGTATCCGCGCGCACGCTGGCGCTGCGGCCGGTCGGACTTTTGAGATCCAGCGAGGTCACTCTCCGGCCCGGGCTGTCGAGATTGATCTGGACCACCGTGGCATGCATCAGAAAATCTATATTCGTTGCCCTGATATCGCGGGCAAGGCGATTAAATCGCGTCGGCTCGGCGCGCGGATGGCGCATGTGGCTGAACTGCCAGAAGAAGGGCCGCAGCAGCTGCGTGTCCAGACCGAGATCATCGGGGCGTGAATGCAACAGGGCAAAGAGGCTTTCGTCATAATGATTGGGTCCGAGATTGAGCAGCTCGCCGGCGCGGTCGAGGGCGGGCAGCAGTTCGCGACGGTCGATCGGCCAGCCGGACAGCGGCAGCCACGGCCGGCTGGCGAAGTCGATTTCATCGAAGGCGGCACATTTGCCGATCCATGTATGGCTGCTGCCGCCAAGCATGCGATTTCGCAGCTCAAATGCCGGAATGTCGTTCAGCCACGCCAGGTTGCCGTTATAGCCTCGCCCTTCGGGCGTGCCCTTCGGCGAACCGAAAGGCTGCCCAATATTTTCGACACGGTTCAACGCTTGAACCTCGGCCTCGTAATCGTGGCTGCCGCTTTCAACGACGAGAACCCGGATCTGCGTATCGGCAAGTTCTCGCGCGATCGCGATCGCTGCTGGCCCTCCACCGATAATGGCGATATCTGCATATATTTCAATGCCATGCGGCACAGAGCTCAAGTCGCGGCTCATCATGGTCGTTTTCCATCCGCTTTTCCCGTTTTTACCATCGTCGCGAGCGCTCGGATAATTGTTCGATTGGTATAGAGTGGGGCGACATCTACCGATTTCGGATAGGTGCTTTGATCGTTTGCGATGTTCTTTTCCGTCGGAAAGCCATGCTGAAAACGGGGCGATCACACGCTAGGCTCTTCTACAAATGCCGTGTTTCCTGGGGAGCGAAAACGATGGCCAAGGTTGGGTTACGGGAATGGCTGGCGCTCGCGCCGGTGTTTGCTTCTGGAAAACTGGCGCGATACAGCGACGAGACCGGCGGCCCGCTGGGGCGTTTCGAGGCCGATTTCTGCGCCAAGTTCGGCGTGCGGCATGGGCTCACGACAAGCAGCGGAACCGGGGCCTTGATTTCGGCGCTGGTGGCCGCTGGCGTCGGACCAGGCGATGAAGTGCTGGTGCCGGCCTATACCTGGATCGCAACCGCCGCGGCGCCCCTGGCAGCCGGCGCCGTGCCCGTTCTCGTCGATGTCGACCATACGCTCACCATGGATCCGCACGATATCCTGCGCAAGATCACGCCGCAGACAAGGGCAATCATTCCTGTCCATATGTCGAACATGGTCTGCGACATGGACAGTATCATGCGCATAGCCCGCGAGAATAATCTCGTGGTGATTGAAGATGCCTGCCAGGCCGTCGGGTTGCGCTACAAGACCAAGCGGGTCGGCACCATCGGTGATTTAGGAGCGTTCAGCTTCAATCAATTCAAGAACATAAATTGCGGGGAGGGCGGCGCGGTCGTGACCAACGATGCGCGGCTGTTCGCGCGCGCCCGCATGTATCACGACATCGGCTCCATGTTTCGCGGTCATCTCGACAATGCCAACGAGCCGCCCATGCTGGGCGTCAATTTCAAGGCGAGCCAGATCCAAGGCGCGATGTTGAACGTGCAGTTGAAGAAGCTCGATCCGATGATCGCACGCATGCGCGAGCGTTACGACGTGATCAGCGAAATCTTTGCCAAGAACGCGCGGCTGATGGTGGGGCCACATAACGATATCGGCAATGCGGCGGGGCTTCACGTCATCTTCGAGACCTCGGAAGAGGCTAAGAGATTTGCCGAGGAAAACAAGCGCGGCGTCTATCGGCTTTTCGATTCCAGCCGCCACGTCTATACCAACTGGCAACCGATACTGCAGCAGCGCACCGGCCATCCGGCGATGAATCCGTTTCACTGGACGGAGCGGAAAATCGAGTACACGCCGGACCTCTGCGCACAAACGCTGGATATTCTGAAGCGCAGCTGTCGCATCAGTCTCGGCGAGAACTATCCCGTGGCGCTGGTTGCGCACATGGCCCGGCGAATGTCGCGACAGGCCAAGTCCATACCCACCAATCTCTTCTATGCAACGATCTAGCATGGAGAATATCGGCCCTGATGTCATCGATGTCTGGAGCTGGAGCCTGGACGTGCCGCTGCCCGATCTCGGTTCGTCGACAACATTGCTGTCCTTCGACGAACGCGCTCGGGCAGATCGCTTCATTCATGAGCGCCACAGGCTTCGCTTTGTTGCCGCAAGAAGCGGGATGCGGCTGATACTGGGGCGCTATCTCGACCTCCCGCCGCAAGCGATCCGCTTCAATTACGGCGACCACGGAAAGCCGTCCGTGTCGGCCTGCGGCACCCTCCCAATTCACTTCAATCTCAGCCACAGCGCCGATCTGGCCGTCCTTGCCGTTTCCGATCGTTACGAGCTTGGCGTCGACATCGAGGAAATCCGGTTTTTGAAGGAGGACGTCGCAAAGCGGTTCTTCTCGCGCAAGGAATATGAGACGCTTCGGTCTTTGCCGGCGGAGTATTATCTGGATGGTTTCTATCGCTGCTGGACGCGCAAGGAGGCCTTCATCAAGGCGCATGGCGCCGGGCTGTCGTTGCCGCTGGATAGCTTCGACGTCACCGTCGACGGTTCGGCCGAACCGCGATTGGAACGACTGGAAGGAGAGCCGGACGCGCCGGAAAACTGGATCGTTCTGGAGCTTGCGACGCCGGTCAACTTCGCCGGCGCGATTGTTGCCTCGACTGGAGGACGCCGGCTTCGCTTGCGCTATCGCAACGAGGGCGCAGGTCAGATGGTCAGCCTGGCATCGACAATATAGCGGCCGCCAGTCGCATCGAAATGATGGCAACCGTGCAGTCCGGCCTTGAAGCCGGGCGTTATAGTGCGGATGCGGCGCTCGCGATAGTCATCGAGCGTGAGTGTCTCGATCTCCATGATATTGAGCCCGTAACCATAGATGCCGTGTGCGTTGTGCTGCGAGGGCCGCAGGAGCCTGCCGTCATGTTCGAAAATGCGTCCGGCGCCGCGAGCCTCGGTGCTGCCGATGACGACGGGATTTCGCTTGTGCGGCTTGATGCCCGTGAGTGCCGGCCCATCGACCTCGAACAGATAGAGCTCGCTGCAGTGATCTTCGTAGGCATGAAAATCCGACAGGTTGGTGAACAGCCACCATTTGCCGCCGTGACGGCTGAGAATGCTGTCGGCCGGCGATTGGCCCTCGAAGGCCGTGGCATGCAGCTCCCATTTCAACGGAAACTGGCAGCATCGCCAGATCTCGAGGCGCCGCGCCTGATGCGTTTCCGGTATCATGAAGATCTGATCGCCGTCGCGGAATATGAACGGATAGGAAAGATGATAGGGGCGCTCCAGCGCGATCCCGACCGGTGTGAGCGCGTCGCCGTCGAAGCGGCCGACCGCGATATGGGCCTTGCGATCGCCGCGGGCATAGGCCTCGTAGAACAGGTAGCATTTGCCCTCGTGCTGGAAGAGAAACGGATCGGCCTTGATGCTGTCGTCGGAAGGAGGGATCTCGACCGCCTCGCTCGGATCGAAGTCATCGATCTGCCCGTGCCCGGTATAGAGGGTCCATATGGCGGAATCGGCATGGAGCCTTGCCTTGATCGACCTGAACGCCTTGGCCGAGACTGAGCCCGCGACGATGCAACCGTAACGAAGAAGATCGCCGGACGATGGTGCATGTGCGTCAGCTGCCTCGATGAGGGCGGGCGGGTCGAACTGTCTTGTGTCGGCGAGCCGTGCCAATTCGCGCATCAGAAGCGTCACG
Source organism: Rhizobium sp. P40RR-XXII (assembly GCF_012641405.1). GTDB lineage: Bacteria > Pseudomonadota > Alphaproteobacteria > Rhizobiales > Rhizobiaceae > Rhizobium. Next base: position 159,229 of record NZ_JABAII010000006.1, on the reverse strand, counting down.
CTTCGCTCCCGCACGAAGGCGCTCAATCTCGCCGCACTGGGTTTGATGTTGAATTCCGCCCTTGCAATCTCCCGCTTGTCGGCCTTGCCACCGCATCTTGCATAGAGCGCGATGCTTGCAGTCGGAGCGCGTGCCAGGACCTCGGCATATCCGAACCAGTCCGCTTCGGCGGATCGCTGGTCGGAGAAATTGAAAGCCCATTCTCCGAAAGGCAAGGCGGCGATCGCATCGTCCGCCATGCCTTTCGGGGTCGTGCGGATGACAAGGTCAAGCTTCAGACGGCGCAGCATTGCTGCGGTGATGGTGACGGCAGCGCACGTCTTGTCGCTGTCGGCATCGTAGCAATCGATAAAATGGCGATGGCTATGGAAATATTTAGGCGAGTAGGCCGGTTGGCGCGCAAGGGTGCCCGCCTCCAGCCGTGCGCCCCAGGATAACAGCTTCGACGTCGCGCCATCTTCGAACGGATCGGGATGGGGAAAGACCGCCGCGAGCTCCAGAGAGGGTTCTGCGAGGATTCGATCCAGGATCATCAGCTCCCAATTTTCGAGCGCACGCCCGCGTGCGACAAGGATGCCGATCCTCAATGGCTTGGTCTCGTTCATCACTGCTTCCTCTTATGGCCGGGTTCTTTCCGAGCCATTGGACGGAATTTAATCCTCGGCGAGTTTTCCAGAGAGTGTCGACGCCAGGTCGCGGATACCGTTGCTGGTGAGCGAATCCTCATGCCAGCCATCGATATCGACCACCATGCAGTCATCCCCGATCGCATCGCCCCATCCAAACCGCAATTTATGCGCCCGAGAATGGGTTGCGCTGCTTCGCAGCAGGACGACGCTGCGATCTTTTGTCTGCCGCGGCTTGTAGCGACGCGCTGCCGCTACGAGCAACTTGGTGACCGCCTCGTTCGCTTCCTCTTCGGGTGAATACTGACCAGCCTTGATGCCGAATATCCTCAGAAGTGACAGCGAGATTTCGAATTCCTTGAGATAGTCGATTAGCCGGATACGGCCGGAGAACAGTTTTCGGGTGAAATAGGCAAGCCGCTTGCGCCGCCGCTCACGGTTCCAACGTGCCTGCTCCCGTTTCGGCAGGGATGTGAAATAGCCCGGAGCCCATGCATCGATGATTGCCGTGGTGCCGACATCGATGCCTCGTTCCTGCAATTGCCGCCCGACCTCCAGCGCCAGGATTCCATTGACGCAGAGCCCGACAATGGCAACACGGCCGACAGCCTTGTCGATCTGCATGGCGTCTATCGCGCGACCGGCTATATCCTCGATGCTCAGGCGATCAAGGCCGTTTGCCAGATCCGCATGGAACATGTTGACATTGTGCACCGAGACGCTGTCCGGCAGCTCGTTGGCGAGGCGATAATAAAGGAACGGATGATTGAGTGTATAAACCGTACCGGTCCCCGTGCCGTGCTTGCAGGTGATCAGTTCCCACGGGTTTACCGACTTTTCCTGTGTTGTCGGCGCCGTATCGACATGGAAGATCGCCGCTGCAAAGCCTGCAAACGTCGGCTGCTTGAATAGAAGCTGCAATGTCGGTGCTGCTTCGAATCTTGCGCGTACTTCCGATAGGAGCCGTAACGCGAGGAGCGAGTGGCCGCCAAGTGCGAAGAAATCATCATCCGGACGTATTTGCGGAACCTGTAGGACTTCTTTCCAAAGCTCAGCAAGCGTTTCCATTCGCGTATCCGCCGGCGTTTTGCCTGTGACGGCGCCATCCATCGGCGCAGCCTTGGCGGAAGCTGCCAGGTGTCGTTCCGGCGCAGCGAGCGAAGAAAGCGGCGCCTCAGGGCGGTCGAGAGCAATTTCATAAGCGTTCCTCCATAGTTGCAGGAGGCTTTCGATCGTGCTGGCTTCGAAAAGGTCGGCATTGTATTCGATCGACATGCGCCAGCCTGTCGGTCGGCCGATCATGATGAAGCTCAGATCGTAGATGACACCTGGGGACTGCGAGGGCGAGCTGATCAACTCGAAGCCGCCATAGCGCCGATCTTCGAGAAACGCCTTTTGCAGGTTGAAGTTGACGGAAATCAGCGGATTGCGTGCCGGATCGCGCACGGGATTGACGAGTTCCACGAGTTTGTTGAACGGCATGCGCTGATGGTTCAGCGCTCCTTCGATTGTCGCGCTGACGGAGCGTATGTGCTCGGCAAAGCTGGTATCGGAACCGAAATCGAAACGCAGGACCAGATTGTTGATGAAGACGCCGATCAGGTCTTCCAGCTCACTTTGTTCACGACCGGCGATCTGCGAGCCGAACAGGACGGTCGGGGCCTGCGTCAGGCGGTGGAGGGCAGCACTTAGAACCGCCGCCCCGAAGCTGTATTGCGAGACGCAATGCGCGCGCGCCGCTGCATCCATGCGATCGGTGAAAGCGGGCGGTTGGGCGATGGAAAGGATGTCGCCGCGATTGGTCTTGACCTGACCGCGCGGCCGGTCGGCGGCGACCTCGAAATAGGGAGCGCCCTGCATGGTCTCCCGCCAGAAGGCCTTCTCCGTCTCGAAGCCATAGCTTTGCAGGTATTCCTCCTGCCAGAGGGCATAATCGCCATATTGCAACGGCAGCTCGGGCAGGGCCGGTTGGCGTCCTGCGTCGATCGCGGCCGCTATCTCGCCGACCTCCCGCCCGAGAACGCGGATGGACCAGCCGTCGAAGCAGCTCTGATGCGCGGTGATCAGCAGAAAGCCGCGGTCGTTTTCAGCCATCAGCAAGGTGACGCGAAACAGGCCTGGTGCACCCAGATCGAAGGGCGCCTGCGCAGTCTCCTCGCCGATCGACAGGATTCTTGCCTGGCGCTGCTCCGGGGCCATGCCGCGAAGATCGATCACCGACATCTTGAAATTGACGTCGCTGACGGCCTGCTGGAATGGCCGCCCACTTTTCTCGATGAAGCGGGTTCTCAGTATTTCGTGGCGCTGGATGACTTTTCGAAAGGCGGCCTCGAGAGTCGCGACCTTGAATGCGCCCCGGATTTCCCAGCGGACCGCGACATTGAGCGCCGGATTGCCGGGATTGAGCTGATCGAGAATCCAGCATCGCAATTGCGTCTGCGTACAGGGAAATTCGCCGATGATCTGCGGTTCGGCAAGGAGACCGCTTGGACTATTGTCGACTGTACTCATAGAGATGCCCCCAGGCCGCGGCGTGCGCCGTTACGAAAATCTCGCAGTGATGGAATGTGGAGCTGAACGGACTCGGACGGAGCTTCCGCCTGGCCATCGGCAAAGGCAGCCAGCGCGGCAATCGTCGGGTGACGCAGCAGATGTTTTGCTTCCAGCGGCAAGCCGTTGTCACGCATGCGGGCGGCGATGCGAAAGATGGCAAGCGAGTCGGCGCCGAGCGCGTAGAGATTGTCATCGATGCCGATATCGCTAAGGCTCAGAACATCCTGCCAGATCGCCAGCAGCCGCTGTTCCATTTCGGTTTTTGGCTGGGCCTTGGTTGGCGCGGCTCCCCGCTGCGGTACGCCGCGCTGCTGCAGGGCTTTGCGGTCGAGCTTGCCGTTGGCGGTGTGCGGCAGCTCGCTTTCCAGCACCCAGAAGCTCGGAACCATATGTCCGGGCAAATTGGCTTTGGCATGCGCCGCGACATCGGCCGTCAATGCGTCATTGCCGCCTGTTTCAGGCACGATATAGCAAACCAGCGAGCGATCGCCCTTGGCGTTTTCGGTAACGACGGTGGCACATTGGCGCACACCCGCCGCCTTGGAGATGACGGCCTCTATGTCGCCGAGCTCGATGCGGAAGCCGCGCAGCTTGACCTGCTGGTCACGCCGCCCGAGCAACTGCAGCGAACCATCGGCCAGCCGCCGCCCAACGTCGCCGGTCCTGTAAAGCCGCATCGGCCTGCCAATGGCAAAGCAATGCGGAACGAAGGCCTTCTCTGTAAGATCGAGGCGATCGAAATAACCTTCCGCCAGGCCGTCGCCACCGATATGCAGCTCACCGATAACGCCGACTGGCGCAATAGTCTCGCTTTGGTCGAGAATGAAGAGCTGGGTATTGGCGATGGGATGACCGATGGTGATCGGCTGATCGGCATCCGTGATGCGTTGCAGAGACGACCAGATCGTCGTTTCCGTCGGGCCGTACATATTCCAGAGTTCGCCGCCGATACCAAGCAGGGAGCGCGCCAGCTCCTTGGGCAGGGGTTCGCCGCCGCAGAGCATTTTCAGCGTCCGCCGCTCCGTCAGGCCGGCTTCGACCAGCATCTGCCAAAGCGTCGGCGTCGCCTGCAGCACCGTGGCATCATGTTCGTCGATGAGCTTGACCAGCGCAAAGCCGTCCTGGACCTGACTGCGACTGGCGATGACGAGCTTTCCGCCCGATATCAGCGGCAGGTAAAGTTCCAGACCGGCGATATCGAAGGAGATGGTCGTGACTGCGACCAGCGTGTCATCCGCACCGAAGCCGGGTTCCTTTGCCATAGAGAGAAGGAAGTTTGTCAGGGCTCGATGCGAAACCTCGACCCCCTTCGGCATGCCGGTCGAGCCGGAGGTGAAGATGATGTAGGCGGATGCGGTCGTATCGACAGGCAGGGTCTTTAGCGGATGGCCGGTCATCGAGCCGATCGCCTTGGCATCCTGGTCGAGCCGGATCACGGGAATATCCTTGGATGCAAGCCGGGCCGTGTCGTCGCCGTGGCAAATCAGGCCGCCGATACGGGCGATATCCAGCGTCTGCAGCAGGCGCGGTTCCGGGTGAGCGGGATCCATGGGGACATAGGTATGTCCTGCCTTCATGACCGCGAGCAGGGCGACGATCATGTTCAGCGAGCGCTCGACCAATATTGCAATCCGCTGGCCGGGATCGGGAAGCGCCATCTGGAGGTAGAGAGCAAGCTGGTTAGAGCGCGTTTCCAACTCGCCATAGGTAATTGCCTGGCCATCATGTTGCGCAGCGACGGCATTCGGCTGTTCGGCTGCCCGTTTGGAAAAGAGCGAGAAGACAAACTGATCGTGGTCATAAGGCACAGCCGTCCGATTGAGGTCGTCGACCAGCCAGGATTTCTCCTCCGCCGAGAGCAGCGACAGTTCGCCGATCTTGTGGTCCATGTCCTTGGCCAAAGTAGCGGCCAGTGTCGCGAAGTGACCGATCCATCGTTCCACGGTTGAACGCTCGAAGACATCGGCATTGTAGTCGACATCGATGCGGATGTGGTCGGCTGCCTCGATCATGTTGAAGAACAGGTCGAAGTTGGAAAAGGCCTTTGCGTTCGGCTCCATCGTCGGCTTGAGATCGCCGAAGGACGATCCGCCGGCCATGCGTTCGAGATTGAACTGTATTTCGGTGAGCGGCAGGCGGCGCGGATCGCGCTTGGTATCCAGTTTGCGCACCAGCGTGCCGTAGGTGTAATCCTGATGTTCAAAGGCCTGGAAGACGAGTTGCTGCGTTGCCTTCAGGTGATCCGCGAACGGCTCCGCCTGCGATACCGCCTGACGCAGCGGCAGCAGGTTGACGCAATGCCCAACAAGGATCTGGCCGTCGAGCAGGCTTTGACCGGCCGATGGAATGGCGACGACGATGTCATCTTGACCCGACAATCGCGATATCATCACCTGGAGTGTCGCCAGCAGCGTCGAGAACAGCGTGGCGCCGGATTTGGCACCCTTCTTCTTCAGCGCCTTATAGACATCGACATCGATATAGCCGGTGCAGCTACCGCCCGCGAAGCTGCGATATTCCGGACGCGGCCGATCGAGCGGCAGGTCAGGGAGGTCCGGAACCGTCTTGAACTGGTCGAGCCAGAACTGTTCGGTCGCCTGGGATTTCTCCGGCCTGGGGGAAAGATCCGTCGAATAGGTGGCGAAGGAAAGGGCCGGCTGGAATTCCGGATCATTGCCCGTCCTGTAGGCTTCGTAGGCGGCCGTGAGCTCTTCGACGAAGGTATTGATCGACCAGCCGTCGCAGATGATGTGATGGGCCGTGAAGACCAGCACGTGCTTGTCATGTGCCAGCTTGACGATGCTTGCGCGAACCAGGGGGCCGTTGATGAGATCGAAGGGCGTATGAGCGTCATCGTCTATGAGAATGGCAAGGCCTTGGTCATCGATATCTTCAAGGATCGGCAGGTCGAGCTTGAAATCCGGAATGAACCGGAAATGTTCGCCGCCGCGGTCAAAGCGAATATGAAACGCGTCATGGCGCGCGATGACCGTGTCGAAAGCCTTCCGGATGGCCGGCTCGTCCAGGATTCCTTCCAGCGTCAGCGAAAAGGACTCGTTGAATGAGCAGGAGGCTTCGTCACCCGCCTGAGCTGCGAGCCATATTTCCGTCTGCGCCTCCGTCAGCGGCGCGGATTCCGGCTTCGCGACGGATGCCCGCGTCGGCTTTGCCGATACAGATGGCTCTTCCCTCGCCGTAAATATTCCGACGCCCTGCATTGCGTCGAGACTGTCGCGGAATGCTTTCGCGATCGTGCGGAAGTCGTCTTCGCTGTGGGCTGTCGTCAGGAAGCAGGGATAGCCATCCTGTATGTGGACGCCATTCAGCCGCATCTGGGCATAGAATAGCGCGCCGAGCGGATCCTGGCTGGAGAAGTCGGTCGCAAACCAGCTCTTGTAGCCGTGTACGACGTCGGCAATGCCGCGTCGGGCAAGATCGGCCCTGATTTCCGCGACCAGCGCTTCCGTTCGCTCGGCGACACGGTTGTAGAGAGCAGATCCCTCTCCCTTGATGTGGTGCAGCACGGCGCTGGCGGCTGCGAGCGTTAGGGGATGACGCACGAAGGTACCGGCAAAGAATGTCGGCGCTGTCATGGGCACGGAGCTGTCGCCGTAATCCCAATAGCCGCCATCGAGCGCATCCATGAAGCGCGGGCTGCCGACAAGCACACCGATCGGCATTCCGCCGCCGACGACCTTGCCATAGGTTGCCATATCGCCCTTGATGCCCCAGATCGCCTGCATGCCACCGGGATCGACGCGGAATCCGGTGACGACCTCATCGAAGACCAGGGCAAATTCGGATTTGGTGGCGATGTCGCGGAGTTCCACGACGAATTCGCGCGGCTGCAATTCCGGATGACGGCTCTGGATCGGCTCGATGATGACAGCCGCTATATCGGCGGCGTTGGTGCGGATGAAGTCGAGGCTTTCCGGAGCGCCGTAGCGCAGCACGGTCATATTCGACACAGAGGCCATCGGAATGCCGGAGGCGACGGGCAGGGCGATCGGCTTGTCGGCGCGATTGCGGCCCTTGACCAGAACTTCGTCGAACTGGCCGTGATAATCATTGGCAAAGACCACGACCCGATCACGGCCGGTGACGGCGCGCGCAAGCCGCATCGCAGCCATGACTGCTTCCGAACCAGTGTTGCAGAATGTGACCCGCTCATGGCCGGTGACTTCGGCAATCATCTTTGCGACATCGCCGGCAAGCGGCGTCTGCGGCCCGATGGCAAACCCCCGGTCGGCCTGAGCCTTGACGGCATCGATGACGAAATCCGGCGCATGGCCGAAGGCCGTCTGCCCGAAGCCGTTGACCAGGTCGACATACTGATTGCCGTCGATATCCCAGATATAAGCACCCTTGGAATGATCGCAAACGATCGGGAACACCATCTCCTTCCAATCCGCCCGGAAGCCCGAGGCGGAACGGGGATCGGCCAGGTGTCCCCGGTGACCCTGGGTGAAGCTCTTCGATTTGGCGTTCTTGGTTTCATAGGCCTTGGTTAGGCTGGTGATGAAATCTTGCTTGGCCGCGGTAATCTCCGGCGCCGGGCTCTTGGCATTTGGGCGATAGAGTTTGATGCGCTCGGTGCCGAAATCGCTTTCCGCGGCGGTGGGAGCAAGGGGCGCACTCGTTGCCGGTTGTGCCATAGGCGCAGCCGCTGTCACTGGCACCGCGCTCGGCGTCGAGGACACCTGGGCGCCACCCTGCATGGCCTGCAGCATCAGCAGCTGTTGAGAGAACAGGGTCTGCGCCATCTGAATCTGGGATTGCAGCACGGTGGCGAGATCCGATGCCGCTGCCGGCATTGCTGCCGGCTGTGTGGCGGCAGGCATGATTGGCGCTGACGCGCTTGGTACTGACAGGGCCGGCATCGGCGCGGCGGCGGGGGATGGCGCGGGTTCAGCCGCTTTCATCGCCTCGGTTGGCATTTGTTGATCGAGGTAGAGGGCCAGATCGGCAACGGAAGGGATATCGCTCAGCAATTCCCGGAAGGAGATTTTGACCTTGAAGTCCTTTTCGATGCGTTGCGCGAACTGGCCGACGAAGAGAGAATCGAAGCCGAGTTCCAGGAATGTCGCCGCCCGTTCGTCGGGACCTAGCGTTTCACCCGACATATCGCTCAATAGCGTCAGGAGAACCGTTTCCAACTGCGGCAGGCGGCTGGAGATGGAAATTGATGCTGCAACATTCATCGCTCGTTTCTCCTCGGTGAGGTTGACGTCAGAGACAGAGGGCTCGCTTTCGGGAGCGCTCTCCTGGTTGGCAAGGGCGCCCCGACTCAATGCCCGACGCGCGGACGAAGGCGCATCGATCCAATGGCGCTGGCGCTGGAACGGATAGGTGGGCAGGGACAGGTGCTTGCGCGCGGCCGGTGGGAGAGCCGGCCAGCTGAGCCGGCAGCCCGCCATCCACAGCTTGCCGTGCGCTTCCGCGAGCGTTTCGGCGGCGGCGGAGGCCCGGTCATGCTCGGGCAGGGATTGCACGACGGCGGCAAGACTATCACGGGCAATCGTCTGTGCGGCAAACACCGAAAGCGTCCGCCCCGGCCCGACTTCGAGAAGAAGTGGCTTGCGATCACGGCAAAGCGTGACGAGACCATCGGCAAAGCGGACGGAATCGCGGCAATGCATGGCCCAATAATTGGGAGAGGTCATTAGCTCGGCGGTTTGCCAGTCGCCTGTGACGCCGGAGATGAAGGGGAGCGTCGCGGTGCCATAGGTCACCTTTTCCGTCTCCTGGCGCAGCGCAAGGGCCGCATCCTTCATCATGACCGAGTGGAAGGCGTGCGATGTGTGCAAGCGACTGAAGGCGATCTCGGCGGCTTCAAGCGCCGTGCATACCTTGTCGATGTCGCCGAACGGGCCGGAGATGACGCAAAGCTTCGGAGCGTTGATCGCTGCGATCTCAACATCGCCTTGCAGATAGGAAGCCGTCGTGGTGGCGTCGGCGCGAACCGAGACCATCGCGCCCTGCGGCTGATGCTGCATCAGCCGTCCGCGATTGGCCACGAGACGTAGTCCGTCTTCGAAGGAAATGACGTTGGCGAGCGTAGCGGCAACAAACTCGCCAACGCTATGACCGATCATGGCATACGGTTTGACACCGCGGCTCAGCCACAATCGAGCAAGCGCATATTCGACAAGATAGAGGCAGGGCTGAGCGATCCGGGTTTCGCGCTGTTCCTCGGTGATCGCCTGCGTTACGGGGCCGGTGTGGCAGATGTAGTCGCGCAGGTCGAGCCCCAGCGTCATTTTCAGAAGCTCGGAGCCGCGATCGATCCAGCGAGCGAATTCCGGCTCGGAGCTATAGAGGCCGGCGCCCATGCCGACATATTGCGCACCCTGACCGGGAAACATGAATGCGACCGGCGGCCGATCTGCGGCAACAAGGGATTGATAATTTTCTGTCGTCAGCTTGATGATCGCTTCCTCGACACTTCCGGCGGCGACCGCCAGCCGGTGGCCGAATTCGCGCCGGCCCGTTTGCAGGGTGCAGGCAAGTTGCGCGATTGAAAGCTTCGGGTTGTCGGCGAGATGATTACTCAAATTGGTGCGCATCTGGGTAAGGGCCAGCTTGTTGCGCGCCGAAAGGGGGAGGATGTAATGCCCTTCTACCTCATTGGGCGTAGTCGACGGGCGAGGCGCCTCCTCCAAAACGACATGGACATTCGTGCCGCCGACCCCGAAGGCGCTCACACCGGCTCTACGGGGCACCTTTCCTTGTGGCCAGTCGATCATTGCGGTTGGGATGTAAAAAGGACTTCCTTCGAGATCGATGCGCGGATTGGGCTGATGATAATTCGGCATCGGTGGGATTTTTGCGCAATGAAGCGCCAGCGCCGTCTTGATGAGCCCGGTTACGCCGGCTGCGGCGTCCGTATGGCCGATGGTGCCCTTGACCGATCCGAGCGCACAGCCCGCGGGTCCCGGCGCGCCATCCGCGAAGGCCCTGGTCAAGCCATTGAACTCAATGGGATCGCCGAGCGGCGTCGCGGTGCCGTGGCATTCGATATAGCCGATCGTTGAGGGTTCCACGCCTGCATTGGCGATCGCTGTGGCTATCGCCTCGGCTTGCCCCTCCACGCTCGGAGCCGTGAAGCCGATCTTGTCGCTGCCGTCATTGTTGATGCCGTAGCCGCGAATGAGCGCGTAGATGTGATCGCCATCCTGAAGCGCATCTTCGTAGCGCTTCAGGAGAACGACCCCGGCTCCGCTGGCAAAGACCGTTCCGGCGGCGTCGGCGTCGAAAGGCCGGCAGGTGCCGTCCGGCGAGGCCATGCCGCCATCCTGATAGATGTAGCCCCTTTTTTGCGGAATGGTGACCGAGATGCCGCCCGCAAGAGCCATGTCACAGCCATAGGTAAGCAGATTCTGACATGCCTGCGAAACGGCGAGAAGCGAGGTCGAACATGCGGACTGTAGCGTGAAGGCGGGGCCGCGCAGATTGAATTTATAGGCGACGCGGGTCGCGAGCGTATCATTGAGCGCGCCGACGAGCTCATGAAACGAGCCGATCTGGTAGTTCGACGTGAACTCTTCCGCTTTGGCGCGATCGTGCAAAACATTGTTGATCAGATAGGTCGGCATCGAGGAGCCGGCGAAGACGCCGATCGGGCCGGCATAGCGCTGCGGATCATATCCCCCATCCTCGAGCGCTTCCCAACATATTTCCAAAAAGATGCGATGCTGCGGATCGGTGACGGCAGCCTCGCGTGGAAACATGCCGAAGAATTCAGCGTCGAACATATCGGCATTGTCGAGATGAGGCCTTGCGGCGACATAGTTCGGCTGTGCCCGCTCTTCGTCGGTGAACGCGTCTTCGATTTCATCCGGTGAGAAGCGCGAAAAGGCGTTCTTTCCTTCAAGCACGAGCTTCCAGAGTTCATCGACGGAGGGGGCGCCCGGGAAACGACCGGACATGCCGATAATGGCGATGTGCCCCGAAATTTGCTCGTTCAGATCCTCGCTCTCTTCGAAATCACGCTGTTCGCCCTTTTCCTGGTGACTTCGTTTCATAAGGAGCTCCTGCGGATATGAGAGATTGCCTTCTTCTGCAGGGCCGCACGCTGGGCCGCGGCGGCGATCCGCGTCGGCCCAGGCGTCCCTCCATCCAGATAGAGTGCCAATTCCCGGATTGTCGGATGGCGCAGCAACGCAACCACGTCGATTGGACGGCCGAGCCCTTCCTCGAGACCGGCGTGAATTTCCATCAGCTGCAGGGAGGTGCCGCCAAGGTCGAAGAAGTTTCGGTCGAGATCGACGCCGGCAAGGCTCAACGCGTCCTGCCACAGCGCCGTCAGCAGCTCTTCCGTCCGGCTCCTTGTATCCACGGGCTTTGCCTGCATTTCGACGGGCGGCGGCAAGAGTTTGGAGCGGTCGACCTTGCCGGCGGCCGTGAGCGGGAGGCTGTCGACGATGACGGCCGTGCTCGGGATCATATAGGTCGGAAGTGCCATGCGTAGCGTCGCCATGACATCCTGCGCGAGGTCGGCGCCTGCGCCCACATGGCTTTCCTTGGGGCATAGATAGGCAACGATGCGTTTTAGGGTCTCGCCCTGGACGTGGCAAAGGACGACGCCGTCGGCAAGGCGCGGGTCACGCCTGAGCGCGGCTTCGATCTCATCGAGCTCTATGCGCTTGCCATTGATCTTGACCTGCCTGTCGCGCCGTCCCTTGAAGGTAACGGTGCCATCAGGCTTCATACAGGCCACGTCGCCGGTCAGATAGAAACGCGTCGCGCCTTCCTTCGTGGTAATAGTCACGAATTTCTGCCCTGTCAGTTCCGGGCGCTTGAAATAGCCGATGGCCAGGCCATCGCCCGATATTGCCAGTTCGCCTTCGATCCCGGGCGGAACGACGCGCAACTCCTCGTCCAGTATGGCGACACCCGTATGCGCGATCGCCTTGCCGATCGGCAGCTCTCCGCCTGAAAAACTAGGCAGGACCTTGAAAGCGGTGGCAAACACCGTCGTCTCGGTCGGGCCGTAGACATTGGTGAGCTTGCAGCCGGGATGGTGATCGAGAAAGCGCCGGGCGTGAACGGTCGAGGCGACATCGCCACCGAAAAGGATATGGCGAAGCTTCGGCAGGGATATGCGGGCATGATCGGCAAAGAGATTGAACAGCCCTGTCGTGAGGAAAGAGATGCTGACATCTCTCGCTCGCATGAAGTCGGTCAGGCGCGAAATGGAAAAATCGGCATCGGGCATGATTGCCAGTGTGCAACCATTGAGAAGCGCCCCCCATATTTCGAAGGTCGACGCGTCGAAGGAAATGGTGGCCGTGTGAAGAACGACGTCGTCCCGGCGAAAATCGATATAATTCTGGTCGAGAACCACCCGCGCAATGCTGCGATGGCAGATCATCGTTCCCTTGGGGCGCCCGGTCGAGCCGGACGTGTACATGACATAGGCAAGATCGGCGCCGGTGATCGTCGTTGCTGGCAGAGGAACCCGCGGTTGGCTTGCCATCTCGGCGATAATGGCATTTGCCTCGATGACCTTGGCATTCATGCTTGGCACATTGCAGAGTTTATCGCCAAAAGCCGAATCGACGAAAATAACCTTCGGCAAACATTCGCCGACAACGAAATCGAGATGGTCGACCGGAAGGGCAGGATCAAGCGGCAGATAGGCGCCGCCGGCCTTAAGTATGGCTATCTTGCAGATGATGGCATTGGCGCTCCGCGGCAGGAAGAGACCGATAATATCGGCCCTGTGGACGCCGATCCTGACCAGATGCAACGCAAGCGCGTCGGATATGCGGTCGAGGTCACCGTAGCTGAGCCTAGTATCGCCAAAGGCAAGCGCGGTTGCCTCGGGCGTCGCCCGAGCCTGAATGCGCAGCATTTCGTGAAGGCAAATGTTGCGATCGTAGTGCAGGCCTGCTGCGCCACCTGTTTCTGCTTGAGGCTCGCGATCAATCATCATCACCCTCCGGGTCATCCTGCGACTGACGATGGCACGACATGCGATGCCTGATCGTCTACCGCAGAATTTCACGCTGCGGCAAAAGCACCAGTTGATCATTGGGATGATCGTCTTCACCACCGAAAGTCGTAAGTCCTGAAGGTGCGTAGCCAATTCGTCGGAAACATCCGATGCGGCGACAAAGACTCGGCCAAAAGCATTACGCATGGCGGCAATGACTAGGCACCAAGCGCCATGCATGGGTTCTCAATCACGCCGATCGAGACGATAGTGATTTGGGATTGATGATGAGACAGCTACCTGAACTGGTAAGCTCTGACATAATCTACAAACATGAAGGATGGATCGGCTGCGGCCATCTTCGTTATGCCTTCAACGATACCGAGATCGACGAGCATATACATTGGCTGGCGATGTTCCGGTAAAGCTTTGGTTTTCCAAACGAGCTTTCTATCAAAATACATCCGTATGAAGTCGGAATCGATCTTCACGCCGTAGGTGTGCAAGTCACCGGGACTTGCAGCACCGAATGCATCAATGCGGGCATGAGCGGAATCGTGACGTCCATCCCGGTGCCAGACATGCACCGTCGAGGAATAGGCTCCCGGCTTATCACCGTAATATTCGATGACGTCTATCTCGGCTGTCGATTTTGAGCGATCCTTGCCAATCAGCCAGAAGGCTGGCCAGACACCAGGGCCATCGGGTAGGCGTGCCCGCATTTCGAAATAGCCATATTGCTGGGAGAAGCCATCCCCATTTCGATCGACGGAGGCAATCAGGCCCGAGCGCCATGCGCCTTTGTCATCACGTGCCGCGGTAATGCGCAGCATGCCATCCTGTATTGCAAAGGGAAAATCGTGACCCGGATTGGAGAAGCGGGCACCTCCGAAATCACCATTCCACGGAGTGTGGGAAATCCAGCGGGTGCCAGGTCCCCAGGCAGAGATACTGAGAGCATCGAAAGGATCTTCGAATGTCAGTGTCATGCTGCTGATATCGAGCGTATCCCCCGTATCGCCAGCGTGGGCAACATCGATATCCACGATCGTCATGAGTGCGGCGGCAATAGACGCGAGAAGAAACCCGCGACGGTTGTGCATGCATCGAGCACGACGTGTGTGTGAGAAGCGATCCATGTGCATAAGGATGAACGGTACAACCCATGGCGTATAGAACGTATTTCGGCCAGCATGTCCCCCAAAAGGCTTAGGCACGGCGGAGATACAGCTGCACGTCCACGTGGTAGCTTTTCCAATAAAGGGAAGAACAATGGGCTGAATTCTATGAATTTCATGGGACTTATAACATTAGTTGTCGGTATTGTAACACTGATCGCACCAGTTCGACTGTCATTCATCATTATGATCGTATCGACGGTCTTTGGCGCTGCTGCTGCCTTCAGCGTACCGGGCCTTGGCGGGGCATCGGTGCTGGTGCCAAGCCTCTTTCTATTATTCTTCGCCGTCCGGTTGTTCGCAGCATATGGCGAGACGCCTTTCCTCGCCGCGCTGGCACCCTGGCGTCCGGGCTTCTTCCTTCTGCTTCTGACGGCATTCGGCATCTTCACCGCGATCTTCTTCCCACGGCTGTTTCAGGGCATGGTGCAGACAATGACGGTGGAGCGGTCAATCGGCGCGCGTAGCCTTATCGCGCTGGTGCCGCTGCGTTTTTCTTCGAACAACATTACCCAATCGGTCTACGCCGCCGGCGGGCTCGTCTGTTTCATCGCCACCTTTGCCGTCTTTCGTGGCAATGGCGTTCCGAAAATTTTCATCAGCGGCGTTTTGATGGTGGCGGGCGTCAACCTCGGTTTCGCGCTTGCCGATATCATTACGCATTTCACGCATACGGATTTCCTGCTCGACTTCGTGCGGACGGCCAATTACGCGCTGTTGACCAACGCCGAGAAAGGCGGGCTGAAACGCATTTCCGGGACCTTCCCCGAAGCTTCGGCATTCGCCGATTTCACGCTCGTCCTCTTTGCGATCGTCACAAGCCTGTGGCTCGGCGGCATACGCTCCAGCGTGACCGGCATTGTGGCGGGTTTGCTTCTTATGGCCCTAATCCTGTCGACATCGGCAACCGCCCTTGTCGGGCTCGCCATCATCCTGCCGATTCTCAGCCTGCAGTCATTCCTGGCCTCTCGGCGCGACCCGGGCGCCGGCCGGCCTGTTCTGATTGTATCCATTCTCGCGTGCATGCCGCTTGTCATCTTCTTCGTTCTGATTGTCATGCCGGATCTTGCCCATAATTTGCAGGATTTTCTTGACGAAATGCTGTTCTCGAAGGCCGGCAGCCAGTCCGGGCGTGAGCGCTTCATGTGGAATTCCATGGCCTATGAGGCGTTCGTGGATACTCTTGGATTTGGCGCGGGCCTGGGGAGTGCCCGTGCATCGAGCTTCGTCCTCGTCCTATTGTCCAATATCGGCATCTTCGGTGCATTGCTATTTGCGCTCTTTGTCGGCCGAGTGCTGATGGCCGGTACGCAACCGGGGCATCCGTTATCGCGCGAGGCCGTCGCGGTTGTGCGCGCGGGCAAGGCCGGTTTGATCACCGTCCTCGTTTCCGCGGTTATCTCAGGCACGGTCTACGATCTCGGACTGATGTTTTACATTCTAGCGGGGAGCGTTTCAGCGCTCACCGCCGGCGTGCGCGAAGTCAAGGCCGAATATAGCCCACACTTGAGCGCTGCCGGAGGTTTGAGATGAAGATTGTCGTCTTCAACGTCAAATACAGCGAGAATCTCGGCGACGGGTTGCTGGCGGAATGCGTCGAAACCGCCTTGATGAAAGGCGCGGATGGGATCGAAGTGGAAACGATCGATCTTGCCGGCCGCCGGGCCTATGCCACGGGCAGCGGCGGGCGCAGGCGCTTGGCGCTCGGATTGCTCCGTCGGCTGCCCTTTTTCGTCCGGCGCCGGCTCGTCCGCCTGGTGCTGGAGCGCAGGCTGAACAAGCTGCGCCGCCTCTGGGACGACAAGATTGCACTTGCGGACGCCGTCATTATCGGCGGCGGCAATTTGTTTCAGGACGATGACCTCAATTTTCCGTTGAAAATCGGCGAGGTGCTCGATTGCGTCTCGCGGCACGATCGCCCCTTGGCGGTTTATGCCGTCGGCGTCAGCAAGCAATGGTCGGAGCCCGCCTATGATCTCTTCGCGCGACTAAGGCGGACAAGGCTTGTTCATCTCTCCGTGCGGGACGGCTTTGCTAAGGACAATTGGCAGGAGCATTTTCCAGAAGGACCGAGCGCGAAAATCGTGCGGGATCCGGGACTATTGGTCCATGCGACGCCAATCGCGGAAAAGCCTGCGTCATCCTCCAAGCGCCAGTTGACCGTTGGCCTATGTGTGACCGATCCCGTCATCCTGGACAGGCATGGCAAGGATCATGCGTCCCACATTCCATTTTCCGGCATTGGTGCATACAGGGATTTGATCGGAGTGCTCCTGGATGACGGCCAACGCGTCGTCTTGTTTTGCAATGGCGCGAGGGAGGACCAGTTGTTTGCCGAACGCATCCGGACTTCGGTCAACAAGCATCGCGTCGTTGCGGGCGGCATGCTCGATATCGCCAGTCGCCCGCGGGTTCCGGCCGATCTCATTCAGACAATTCAGTCGATGGATGTGATCCTCGCTCACAGGCTGCATGCCTGTATCGCGGCCTACGCGCTCAAAATCCCGCATGTAGGCTTGGCCTGGGACAGCAAGGTCGAAGGTTTCTTCAACTCAGTCGGCCGCGAGGCTTATTTCATAAAAGATTCACTGTCGCCCGCCGTGCATGTCGCCCTGCTGCTGAAAGCCGCTGAAAAAGAAGGGATAGAGGGGCTTCGGCACCGTGTGACAATTGCGGAAGCTCACGCGGGGATCTCGAATATGCGCCGCCATTTGGTCGGCTGCGACGTATGCGCCATATCGGGAATACAGTCGGTGCGCTCGCGCAATACTGAATGACCGAAATATATTCAACGCGCGGATGAGTGCAGTACCGCTACCAGTACGTTAAAACTGGGTTAGTGTATATATGATGACGATATATGTTAGGAGAATGACAAATATTGAGTTGCATTCAAGACATAAAAGAATTTATATGATATAGAATACTTGGGAAGCGAGAAATTTATATTGTGGGATAGTCGTTTGAGCATTCGAGGTATGCTTTCGACCGAGGGGACCGCCGCATGACAGCGCAGATTTCGATCGAGCATATCCAAAGCATGGGTGGCACGGCACGGACCTTTGCTGCCGGCAGCGTGATCTGCGACTACGAGAGCATAGCGCCGCGTCTTCTCTTTCTCTTGGATGGGTGGGCAGCGTCCAGCAAGATGCTGCCGAACGGTACGCGCTTCGTGACCGAATTCCTTCTGCGCGGCGATATGATCTCAACGTCGTTGACGGTGCTTTCACGAGAGACCGTGCAAGCCATCACCAATGTATCCGTGATGGCCTTCCCAGATTTCACCTCCCTTCCCAAGATCGATGCGCCGGCATTGTTTTATCGAATTGCGATCGCCGAATTGGTGAGACGCCAAGCTCGCATGTCGGAGAGCCTTGCCAACATAGGACGGCGCGACGCGTTAGAGAGAACTGGTTACCTGTTGCTCGAGCTCGGGACGCGGATCGGGACCTCCCAAGACGTCCCCAATTTGGAATGCTTCGATTGCCCATTGACGCAATCGGACATCGGGGACGCCGTCGGTTTGTCGACCGTTCACATCAATCGCGTGCTCAGGGATATGCGCGAAGCCGGCCTCCTGTCATTCCGCAACGGTGTCGTTGCATTTCTTGACCGGCCGCGGCTCATGGATCTCGTCGACTTCGACGAATCCTATTTTGGCGCAACTATGATTTGAAGAATAAAACGAATCAAATTCTGACTAGAGGCTAAAAAGATTCCTTTTAGTCAATATTTAAAATCTTTGTTAACATATGTTAATGCGCGTAAAAACAAAATAAGCAATTACTGTAGTAAGAAGATCCTAAAAAAAGGGGGACGATATGAGAAAGAAAGAAAAGATTCAATTTAGACAAAGTTCTTGCTGTCCGTATGGAGCCAATACTGAGCTAGTTACAAGAAATACGAAGGCCACTTTAAAAGTTGGGGATGCCGGCCATGAATGGACAAATGCTCACAAGTGAAAAATTCACCACCGATGCGGGCGCACGCCTTATTTCGGTTCGAACGTCCGAGACCTTGCGGCCGTTCATTGCGTCCGGCACGCCCGGCGTCGACGAGTGGGAAGATTACATTCTTCTCGTCGATTCCCGCGCTCTGGATCGCGAATGCCTGTCGAAGAGCCTAAGCGAGTATGACGACGCCATGCATGTCGTCACCGTCGGATCGCTCGACGAATGGCAAACGCGCAATATGCAAGTACTGCCGTCCGCAATTCTTTTCATGATCGGCGGACGCAAAGTCTCTGACCCCGACATCAGCGCGAAGATCTGTGCCTTGGTGGAGAGATTCCAGGCAAGCCCCGTGATCGTCGGCGCAGATGGCGACGAGCTTGCGCAGCTCCTACACGCGCTGGAATGCGGAGCTCGCGGCTATATCCCGACCAGTGTCGGGATACGCGTTGCCGCGGAGGCCGTTGCTCTTGCTCGCGCAGGCGGCGTCTTCGTACCGGCGAGCAGCCTTCTTGCCGCCAAAGAAGCGATTACGCCTGTGGCCAGCCGAAATGACTGCCTCGACAGCCTCTTCACGCCACGTGAAGTTGTCGTCGCTGAAGCGCTGAGGCGAGGAAAGGCGAACAAGATCATCGCCTACGAGATGGATCTTTGCGAGAGCACAGTCAAAGTTCACATTCGCAACATCATGAAGAAGCTAAACGCGACGAACCGAACGGAAGTCGCCTATAAGATCCGCGAACTCGTCCGCTAACGTCTGCGCTGTCGGTCACCGATTGCGGGAACGATGTTAATGAGCCCGCATTGATATATTTCGCGGCTACCCGTCCCGACATCGGGGCAGGGCAGGGTTCGGGACTATCGGTAGGGCGAGCATCCGCTGGCCGATTGCTGAAGAGCGACGGCGCCCCGGTGGGGCGCCAAAAGTTTATGCCGCAAATCCCTAAATATTCGCCAGACTAAAACCATTCCGTCAGTATCCCGCGATCCGGCCAGCCGGCGTGCAAACTGGCCGTCTCGCGGTTAGTCCTTATTAGTCGTTGGCGAAAATGTGCGCCTATATCTTCTAAAGCGCCGGTACGTCTCAGGACCGCAAAGATTCGGGGAAGGACATAGCCCGATGAATCCTGGCGTCGGTTGACGAGTGACCCTGAACTTTGAGAGCTCGATCAGCGCTGGGCTACGCGCAGGGAGGCGATTTCCGCCGGCTTGTCGTCGATTATCGCGCTTACCGTCAGCAGTCCCGGGCGGCGCAGTCTCAATGGTGAAAAGACAAGGCTGGCGCCGACCACGACGTGCATGGGGCCGTCGCTTGTTTCGAACCCATCCGTCAGGTCGCGCTGCTCGTCGAGCTGTGCTGACTCCAAGCGTTCCTCGAGAAGAGGCTGCTGGTCTCCTGGGGCAACGCAACGCAGCACGATCGAGCGGTAAGGTTCCGCCGCCAAGGTGACCAAATTCACATGCACGCAAAACTTGGCCAGCGAAATGGGAAATTCCGGCAGCATCAGCACGCCGCTATAGACGCCGATGAAGCTCAGCTTCTCGCCAACTTCGGTGCGAATGTCATCGCAAAAGATGCAATATCCGTAGCGCATGTGTTTCAATCGTCCCTATCAGCAGTGGCGCGGGCAATAATGGTGCGGATTGCTCGCGAAGAGCTCCAGGAGAAGGCCTCGCCGAAGCTAATGAAATGAACGGCTGCCCGCGTCTCGATCCGCATATCGGCCGGTATCTCGGCGCGTGTTTCGGGTTGAGCAAGGCAACCGTTTTGCGTCAAACCCGCCGGATCGCGCAGTTCAACGTGAATCTCCTTGTCGAGCGCCCAGGCCAGGTCCGCGATCGAACGAAGCGGAAGCTCTCTCTGCCCGCAAAAGTAGCGGTTCAACTCCTGTCGGCTGACACCCACCTGCTCTGCGAGCTGCTGCTGCGTAAAGCCCGTTTGGGATCGCCTTTCGACGGCGGCGGCAATGAGATCGCTGCGAACGTTTGCGATGAAGCGGCTGGCCGCACGCGCACGCGCGCCTATCTCAAACCGAAATGACATCTTCCGGGTTTACTCCCTCAACGCACAACGCATCACCCACACCAAGCTCGCGGCGCAGTCGGCGCACCTCCAGCCGATAGCCACGGTAAAGATCATGATCTTTCACATGGTCGGCCCAGTCCCCGAAAACCGCCACAAAGCAATCACGCATGGCAAACCAGCCGAATATGCGCAGATCGACGGTCTTCAACTCCCAAACTGCATTTCGTTCGATCCGGATTGCCCGGAATTGTCTGCAATGAATAAGAGGCTTCCCGGAGACGAACGTATAAAAGAGAAAATCCAGCTGTTCGATCGGGGTGAGGACAGCGCCTAGCGACGATGGTTCGTTCTTGGCGACGCGCTCACTCAACCACTCCGCAAAGCTTGGGGTCGCGAAAAGCAGCCGCTTAGGCAGCTGCCCTCCACCAAGCTGAATCTCAACTTTAACGATTGCTTCGGATGCTACGAGACTGTCAAACGTAGTCATGCCTGTCAACTAATCCATTATAATGTGGCAAGCCTTTCGCCGGGCCTCCTTGAGGGTATCATGAATTGCCGCACATTTGGATTGTATTTATTTGCCTTTCCGATGGCGTAGTTCGTTATAGTCAAAGAAGAGTATAGCGGATACGTCATGTCGATACATGTTTCATCCGTTACTCATTTTGAGGTATGGCATTTATATTTGATGCGATCCGATGTTGTCGTCCTAATACGAACGGTTCTCTTGTTCGGCTCTCCGCTGGCGGCTTATTAACAAGCTTGAGGGCGGCGAATGACCGCTTGCCCCGTCTTGGATAACAGGGAGGATCATATGAGGACGATTGCAGCTCTCTCTATTTTGCTGGCAAGTACGTCTTTGACTCTTGCCGGCCCCGCTGGCCCGCATGGCGGAAGCCCACCGACACCGGCGGAAAATGAATCATTTATCGGCCAGGTGGGCGCCTTCAACGGCGCTTTCGTCAGCCAGAATAGCGGCAACAACCAAGCGCTGACATTGCAGAACGGCTTCGGCAATTTCGCGGTCACCAACCAGGATACGGCCAAGTCCAATACGTCCGCTATCCTGCAGTTTGGTTCCGGCAATTTCGCGGTTGCCGACCAGAAGGGCAAGACCAACGACCAGAGCACCCTCCAGGTCGGCACCCTGAATTTTGCCTCCACCCTGCAGCGTGATGGGGCGGAAAACAACTCGACGATCAGCCAGTTCGGCTTCGGCAATTCCGCCTTCGCGGATCAGTCCAAGGGGGACAACTCCCAGGATACGCTGCAGGTCGGCGGCCTGAATTTCGCCTCGACGACCCAGACCGACGGCAAGCCCGGCTCCAATAAGTCCGATATCATGCAGTTCGGCTGGGGCAACGGCGCGATCGTCGGGCAGGACGGCGGCAACAACGATCAGACAACGTTGCAGGTCGGTACGGGGAACTTCGCCGCAACTTCCCAGTGGGACGTTATCGGAAGCAACGGCAACTCCTCTTCGACAACGCAGTTCGGTTGGGGCAACATATCCTTTGCCGATCAAGCGGGGGGCAATAACTCACAGGACACGTTCCAGGCCGGCGGGCGTAACTTCGCCGTCACGGGTCAGTCCTCGTTCTTCGGCGTGAACAAGTCGGCGACAGCGCAGTTCGGTGTCGGCAACACCGCCTTGACCTCTCAGATCGCCAACCCGCTGGGCTCCAACGATTCGCTGATCGTGCAGGCCGGCTATCGCAATACGGCGATGGCATCTCAGACCGGCGTGCAGACCGTGTTCCCCTACGGCGGTTCCAACCTTCAGGGAACTGTTCAGATCGGCACGGGTAACTATGCCGTTACCTCTCAGGCCAGCGCGAGTGCACTGACGAACACGTCGGTCACGGCGCAGTTCGGCTATCGAAACATGGCCGTTACGGTCCAGCACTGAGTGAGCCCACGGAGGAGGCGAGAGCAAATGTCCGCCTCCTCCTTCAAATCGCCTGAGCCAGTCCTATGCGCGGGGATAGATTGCGGGCCATCAGCGTTCAACTTGCCGCTGAAGCTTTTCTTCCTTTCGATCCTGCTGTTCTCATGCGCCGTCCCGGCCTCATCGCAGGCTGGTGTCGAGTGCTTGATAAAAACGGACAGGAAGGAGCAGTTTCTTGTGGTGCAGGCCATCGTTCGATCCGAGGAAGCGGTGTCCGGGGGGTACAGGCTGGTGCTCGTCAAGCATAGCGCCGCTGGCACGAGCCAGAGCATTCAAAAGGGCAGTTTTGCTTTGCGGCCCGGTTCGGATGGCCTTCTTGCCACGACGATGGTCGACGCGGCGGACCAGACGGAACTGACTGCAAGGCTATTGATCGAAACCGATCGAGGTACATCACAATGCGGATTACCAGAATGAAATGCCTGAACGGTTCAAAACTCGCGCTCGGCGCTGCGGTCGCGTTGACTGCTTTGACGGCCGCGGAATGCCGGGCCGAAACCGCATATGTGGTCCAGATTCCGACCAATGTGACGACGACCGTGCCGTTTAGCGGCGTGACGCCCCAGCAGCCGCCGCAGCAATATCATCACGCATCGAATTATGCTTCGGCCGGCGTCGTGGGTTTGCCCGAGGCTCCGGTTGCGGCGCACGGCAACAATCTGGCGCAGACGCTGGAAATGGGCACGCGCAACAGCGTGTATCATTTTCAGTCCGGAGCGAACAATACTTCGACTGCGGGAATTATCGGAAACTACGGCAATATAAATGTGCTCCAGGCCGGGAATAACCTCAAATCAAACGTCGTATTGCTGAATGGAGCAGGTTTGAGCGTCAGCGTTCTTCAGCCTGCCGGTTCTGCCCCGGTCAATGTCCTGATCGCGCGTTTGCCGGGTGGTGGTTTGCTTATCAAGCGTTGAACGGGCGCGGCGCCGTTCGGAAACAAGGGAGGGGAATGGTAATGATGGTACGTGTGACGATAGCCGCAATCGGTTTGACGGCCCTTATGGCTGTGCCGGCTCTGGCAGGACAATTGGTCTACCAGCCGACCAACCCGACATTTGGCGGCAACCCGTTGAATGGCTCATTCCTTCTATCGACGGCGCAGACGCAAGGCGCCGGCGTCAAGTCCGGTCAGCAACAGACGCCGGATCTCTCTGGTCTCAACGATGCGCTGGGCAACCTCGGAAATGTAAATCAGGGTACGGGCTCGACCGGAACGTCTCCGATCATCGTGATTGGAAACGGTCAGGTGCCGGCCAATCCCTGAGCCAAATTGATTGCGTGAAAATTCCATTCTGTTGGGAGCGATTTATTCGAGCGGCGATGTCACGTGTCGGTTTTCCGGTTGCAGCCATTTTGTGCGGATTAGGTTTAGGCGGTTGCGCGGCTGCCGGCAGCAGTCTTGATCCGATGAGTACTCCAGCGACCCTCATGCCCTCGACGAAGACGGGTGTGGCGCTGGAAAGCCTGCCGCGCCCCAAGCAAAAGCTTGATGTGGCCGTTTACTCGTTTCCCGATCTTACCGGGCAAAACAAACCCAACGAGAACTTCGCCGAGTATTCCCGTGCTTTGACGCAGGGCGGCGCGCAATTGTTGACCGACGTTCTGACAAGGGCGGGCAACGGCAATTGGTTCAGCGTCGTCGAACGCACCGACCTGCAGTCGCTTCTGCAGGAGAGGCAGATCATCCAGAATACGCGGGCAGCTGTGTACGGCGCAAAGGCCGGCGGCATACCGCCGCTTCGGTTTGCCGGCGTCCTGCTCGACGGCGGCGTCATAGGCTATGATTCCAATGAAACCACCGGCGGCGTGGGCGCCAACTACCTTGGGATCGGCGGGAACACGCAATACCGCAAGGATATCGTGACGGTATCACTGCGGGCGGTGAGTGTCAGCACGGGTCGCGTTCTTGCATCCGTGAGCACGACCAAGACCATCTATTCGGTTCAGGTGCAGGGCTCGGCGTTCCGCTTCGTCGGCGTCGATCAGCTGCTCCAGATCGAAGGCGGCGTTACACGAAATGCGCCGACGACCCTGGGGGTCCAGGAAGGGATACAGCTCGCAGTCTATTCGCTGATCTTCGAAGGCGTGAAGAACGGCCTTTGGGAATTCGAGGATGCCTCAGCTGGAGCCGCGTTCATGCGGTATCTGGAGCAGCATCAAAGAGCCATGACATACAAGCTTGACGCGAACGGTCGCCCGATCGCGCCGGCTATCGACCCTCCAGTGGTCAACGCCGGGCAACCGGCTGTCGAGGCGGAATCAAGACCGGTCATGATCAAGGACAAGCCGACGAATTCGTGATTGCCGCCGGCGCCGCGTCATTTTTTCCGGCAGAATTCGGATTGTGCGTTGTCGGGTCCGCAGGTGGCGGTTCCGCTTTGGCCTGACTTGGCTGCGGCGGTTCCTTTCTCAAGATTGCCGCTCTTCCTGATGGGAACACGCCCGTTGACCTGGGGAATACGGGTCTCTGAAAATCCGGGACGCCGAATGATGGACTGATCCTTGGCAAAGGCATGCGCCGGACCAAGCGCGCCTGCAACCAGCATGATGGTTGTAACCACAATGACTTTATTGGAGTTTATCATTTCGATGCTGCTCCTGGATCATGGCTGTGAACCGAGATCGAGCTGTCGGTCTTGGACACGCCGCTCACGAAATTTCAACGGGATGCGCGCTTTTCGGTTCCGCGCTCATCGGGAGTTCCCTGGCCGGCATCGCTCTGGCCGCAGCCTTAAGGCTTCCGCCTTGCGCCTTTACGCCTGCCAGCCATCGCAATGCCGTCAATGTCCCACGGTGCCCGATCCCACCGTCGGCAGACGATTGTCTGCAGGCCCGGGCGCTGTGCGCTCCGTAACGCCGCTGCCGACGCTGGGAAAAATGCTGTTTGCCAAGAGAGCCGGCGGCCGTGCGCGCGTTTGCTGTCTTGGCCTATGCGAAAGCTTACCGCTGTCGGCTGGCGGCCGAGGCGCGGGCACGACGGAAGTCTCCGGCAGCTGCTCAACGAAAGCAGGGTTCGTTTCCAGAGGAGGTGCCTGCTGCAGATAACTCTCACCAAACACAGCGCTTTCACTCAGTGCCAGCAACACGACCAGAGCGTGGTTTGCAATGATCATTTGTGCCATCTGAATTAATCCCTTGGAGGTATATTGAAATACAAAAATTCAAAATTCCCACATTCCGGCGGGAAAATTGATTTTATATAATAAGTTTACTTTATTGAACTGCGATCTGCCCGCGATGTATTCGACATTATTGTTCATTTATTGTAGGATTGCAAATTAAATTATGGGAGGAGTGCATGCGTCCACCTTGGCAGTCAGCTATGTGCTGTATCGCTTTTTTGCTTTTACAGGCCGTGGCGCCTTCGGCGTTCGGCGGCGACACCGCGACGACACCGCAATCCGATCCTCCCAAGGGGACGGCCGAACCCGACAAGAGCAGTCCGGCGCCTGTCATGCCAGCCCCGTCGACAGGCTCGCCGGCGGCTGCGCCCGCGGGCCCACAGGTCACCGAACAGAAGTTCGACGCATGGACGTTGCAATGCAGCACCGACAAAACGATGAAACCTCCCTGCCAAATCATGTACCGGTTGACATCGCCGGATCAGAAGCAAGTCTTCCTGGTGGTCAGCATGGCGCGCTCCGCTGAAAACAAGGTCGGCATGCAGATGGCTCTTCCACTCGGTTTCTCCATCCAGGCCGGCGTCAAGATCGGCTTTGGCGGCAAATATTCGACGATGGCAAAGGTATCTCGCTGCACCAACCAGGGCTGCCTCGTGGAGGGCCTGTGCCCGCCTGGAATGCTCGATGCTCTGTTGAAGGAAAAATCGGGAAAAGTTTCGATCCGCATGATGCAGGGAAATATGGCGGAGCTTCCCATATCTCTTAGCGGCTTCAGCGCGGCGTACCGGGCGATGGAAGCCAATAACGGGTGAAGAGTGGCATGGCTTCGCCCAATCCGTCTAACCGGTCTCTTCGACGGTGATGCGCTGCCCGGCCTCGACAAACAGATGGACGGCGTCCTGAACCGGCGCAATCCGCAGCACGTCGCCGGGCGCGGCCCTGATCCGCTCGCGGAAAACGCAAGTGATCGTTTGCGCGCCCAGCCGCGCAATGACCATGGTCTCGGATCCTGTCGGTTCGACGACGACGGTCTCAACCTCGATGCCATTGACGTCGAGCCTGATGTCTTCCGGGCGAAGGCCGTAGGTGACGGCGCTGGATGGGCGCCGCTCGCTCGGCAGGACAAGCCCATCCGCAGTGCGGAAACCTTCGCCAGTCATGCCGCCCCTGATGAAATTCATCGAGGGAGAGCCTATGAAGCCCGCGACGAAGAGGTTGTTCGGCCGGTCATAGAGATCGAGCGGTGATCCCGACTGCTCGATCAGTCCATCCTTCATGACGACGATCTTGTCGGCCATCGTCATCGCTTCGATCTGATCGTGAGTGACATAGATGGTGGTGGTTTGCAGCCGCTGATGCATCTCCTTGATTTCGGATCGCATCTGGACGCGGAGCTTGGCATCGAGATTGGAGAGAGGTTCGTCGAAGAGGAAGACGGCGGGATCGCGAACGATCGCCCGGCCCATTGCAACGCGCTGCCTCTGCCCGCCCGAGAGCTGTTTCGGATACCGCTCGAGAAGATTTTCAAGCCCGAGGATCTTCGCGGCATTGCCGACACGCTGGTCGATTTCCGCCTTCGGCATCCGCTTCAGCCGCAAGGAAAAGCCCATATTCCTCGCGACCGTCATATGGGGATAGAGGGCATAGTTCTGGAACACCATCGCAATGTCGCGATCCTTCGGCGCGAGATCGTTGACGATGTGCTTGCCGATCTGGATATCGCCTGAGGTGATGCCTTCCAGGCCGGCGATCATTCTGAGCAGCGTGGATTTACCGCAGCCGGAGGGGCCGACAAGCACGACGAACTCACCGTCGCGAATATCGACCGACACGCCCTTTATGGCTTTGAACGCGCCATAGTCCTTGCGTGCATTGTTCACTCTCACATGGGCCATTTCGTCCTCCCCGGCTGCTGTCAAAGCGTGTCCAAGACATTTTTGAGGTAGGCAAGGCCGAGGCGTTCGCCCTCCTTCCTTTGAGCGAGATCCTTGCCCGGCCATCCGTAGGCAGCATCCTCATGCTCGATCGAGAGAGTGCCGTCAAAACCGTTGGCACGGGCCTGGCACAGGAACCGGGGCCAATCAAGAAGGCCATGCCCCGGAAGCTTATACTGCCACCAGCCCTTGCCGTGATAGCCAATGGCCTGCTGAGCAGCCGCATCGATCGCGGTATCCTTGGCATGAAGGATGGCGATACGATCCTTCACCGCGCCCATCGCGGCGTAGGGATCGACGCCGATGCGGAGGAGGTGGGAGGGATCGAATTCGAGACCGAACCGCCGGTCCGGGATTCGCTTGAAGAGCTCCTGCCAGCCACTCGGCGTCGTCCCGATAAAATTATCCTTAGGCCCCGGCCAGTTCTCGATTGCGAAAATGAGCCCGCTTGACGTCGTCTTGGCGATCAGCCGATTGGCGAAGTCGGCGAAATCATCGTAGTTGGCCGTCTCGTCCGCGCTGTCATCGCGGCCGGGAAAAATCACGAAGATCGGTACGCCAGCTTCTCCGATCGCTTGGGCAAATTCCTCGGTGATAGCCCTGAGTTCGCCGCGTTTATCGCGATCGGTATCGAGCTGATTGCCGAAATAGACAATGGAGGAAACGAAGAGATCGTGGCCGCGGGCAAGCGCGACGGCCGCCTGCACCTTATCCGGGGTCTTGATGTGGCCGCGGACATCGATCTCGATTGCATCGAAGCCGGCGGAAGCCGCAAACTCGACGACCTCCTCGAATGGCCTGTCGTTGAACGTCGAGGTATAAAAGCCGATCCTCATCAAAACCTCCCTGTGGCCTTGGCGGCCGCGTCAGTTGTTCAGGCGATCCATGAATTTGAGCGGTGATCGCGTACGTTGAACCTGGTCGGCCGATGCGAGCATGAGGGCGGCCGACATGGGCATCGCCGCTGCACCGATCGCGCAGGCGTCCTCGCCGAGCGAAGCGCGATGGAGCGTGGGAAGAGCAGTGTCCCCGGCATCGAGATGCTCGTGGACGTAACGCAGCAGCTCATCGACCATGCGAATGGGCAAGCGGCCACCGAGAATGATGGCGTCGGGATCGACGATCATGCCGATGTGCTTTACCGCGACGGCGAGATGCGCGCTCATGGTCTTGAGCCATTGAGATACCAGCTTCCTGCCGCGGGTATCTAACGTAAGGAGGTCCTGCGGCACGCTCGCCTCGATGCCGTGCTCTCCCAGAAACTTGTAAAGGAAGAAGAGCGAGAATATCTCGCCGAGGAGTTCGACCTTCTGCGCCTTCTTGTCCCTTGGGTCGGCGATCGGAAGCCAACCGATTTCGCCGCTGAGACCCATGGCGCCGCGGTGACCGTTGCCGTCGAGCACGAGCCCGCCGCCGGGGCAGGCATTGACCGCAATGTAGAAGAAGCTGCGGCTTTCGGCGCCGAGCCCATAATCGAGCTCGGCAAGCGCGGCGGCATTGGTTTCGTTTTCGATGAAGACCGGATGCGGCGTGAGGTTTTCCAGTGCTGTCCGCACGTCGAATTCCATCCACTCCCCGTAGTCATCGGGCTTGCCCATGAAGGCGATCTCGCCGAGCCAGTCCGGCATGGCAAGGCCGATACCGGCCAGATGCGCGTCGTCGATCAGACGGCTTCGCTGGAAGTGCGATATCGCGTCGGCCGTCAGCTGCATGAATTCGGCTGGCAGGATGTAGCGTTTCTCATGATGCACGCGGGCGCGAACGTTGCCGACCGCATCGACGGCAAGGATTGTCAGATGGTCGCGATCGATGTTGATGCCGATGGCGAAGAATGCATCCGGATTGATCTCAAGCTCGATCGCCGGCTGTCCTCTGAGGCCGTGGCGCCGGCGAGCCTCGATGATCAGGCCCTCGTCAAGCAGGCGATCGACGATCCGCGCGATCGCCGGCTTGGTAAAGCCTGTCTGCCGAGCGGTCTCGGCGCGCGAGATCGGCGCTTGCCGATGAATGCAGCGCAGAACGACGGCTCTGTTGTACTCGCCTGCGTCCTCGACATTGGCGCCCGTCAGGTCGGGAGAGAGTTTGACGCCGATCGTTGGGTTCATGGTCGGGATCCTCTGTCAGCCATGGGCATGCAACCGCCTTAGCCCTTCACCGAGCCGCTGGTCATGGAACCAAGGATCAACCGCTGGAGAGACAGGAACGCCACGATCGCCGGTACGACGGAGATGAGGCAGGCGGCCGCCAGCAGCTGGATGGACGAGTCGGTTTGCATCCCCCGGAAGTTAAAGATTCCTACGCCGATCGGCATCAAATTGTTTTGCGTCAACAGCAGAAAAGGCACGAGGAACTGCGCCCAGCCGGCTATCACGGTGATGATGAAGACGGAAGCTATGCCGGGCGCCGACAAGGGAAGGACGATCCGCCAGAAGACGGAAAACCGGTTGCATCCGTCGATCATTGCCGCTTCGTCGAGGCTGCGCGGAATGCCGTCTACCGTGCTCTTTAAGAGCCATGTCGCAAGCGGCACGCCAAGAGCAATATAGACCATCGTCACGGCGAAATGCGTATCGAGTAGGCCAAGACGGTTCATGTAGCGATAGAGCGGCACCATGATCACCAGCGGTGAAATCATCTGGAACAGCAAAAGGCCCATCATGGACAGGCCCTTGCCCCTGAACTGGAAGCGCGAGAAGGCGTAAGCCGCCGGCAGTGCGACAATCAGAACGCCGAAGCCGCTCAGCGTTGCGAGCTTCAGGCCATTCCAGAGATAGAGCGGGAAATAGCTGTTGTTGAGGACAGTAACGAAATTGTCGATGGTCGGATTGTGCGGGATATAGCGTGCCACGCCGCGATAGATCTCCCGCCGGTCACGCAGTGCCAGCGACAGGAGGTAGGTGAGGGGACCGGCGAAGAATACGAACATCACCAACATGAAGAGGTAGCTCAGGAAATCGCCGAAACGTGTGCCGGTACGCCTGCTCATCTCTCTTCCTCCTTCGGCAGGAACGATGCAGAAACAAGCGCCAGTCCGAGGCTTATGATCAGCATCAGCACGGAAAGCACGCTTCCGCCTGATAAATCGTAGTTGCGGAAGACGATGTTGAAGACATAGAGCGATATGACTTCGGTCGCGCGCCCGGGTCCGCCGCCCGTCAGCGTTATGATCGCGTCGAAAGTATTCAAAGTCATGATCGTGATCAGGATCATGTTGACGAGCATAGCCGCGCGCAACTGCGGAATGGTGATGAAGAAGAATTGCTGCGAACCCGTCGCGCCATCGACTTCGG
The DNA here is from genome assembly GCF_012641405.1 of Rhizobium sp. P40RR-XXII. Lineage (GTDB taxonomy): Bacteria > Pseudomonadota > Alphaproteobacteria > Rhizobiales > Rhizobiaceae > Rhizobium. Next base: position 128,662 of record NZ_JABAII010000006.1, on the reverse strand, counting down.
CCGCTTCGTAGAGCGAGGGGTCGATCGCCTTGAGAGCGGCGTACATGACGACCATCGAGAAGGCCGTCCCGCGCCAGATGTTCGAAATCAGGGCCGACCAAGGGGCGATCGCCGGATCTGAAAGCCAGGCGACGACGGGCAGGTGCATGAGCCGCAAAATACTGTTGAGCGCACCGTAGGGTGCTTCCGAAAACAGCATCTGCCAGATGATGCCGCCGGCAATCCCCGGGACGACCCAGGCAATGAGCGCCGTGGTTCGCAAAATCGTCGTGCCGAACAGGCCGCGCTTTTCTCCGCGGACAACGACGACGGCGACAGCAAGGCCGAGAATCTGCTGACCGATGACGCTGCCGCCGACGAAGACGAGGGTCGCCCACAGGATATCGGGAAGCTGCGGCGAGCTCAGCATGTTGGCAATCGAGCCGAGCGTATAGTCCTGAGTATTGCCGATGAGCGTGGCATTGGTAAACGACAGGCGGAACACGTCGATCATCGGATAGAGATAGAAGATGCCGATGACGATGATCACTGGCAACATCCAGGGCAAGGGTGCCCCGGCGAAACGACGCATGAACGATCTGCTGTGCGGCCGGTCGGCAGCCTCGATGGCGATAGGGGTCATTGGGCTTCTCTGTCCGGGTTGACGCTACCGGCGGCGCCCTTTGGAGGCGCCGCCGCGATCCCAATCGTTAGAGACGCTTGTAAGCCTCCATCGTCGCGCTGAACGCCGCGTCGAGAGCTTGTTCGGGCTGCTTGGTACCCGACAGGACGTCACCCATCATGATCTGGATCTGGTTGGAGATTTCCGGATAGATCGGAGCGCCCGGACGAGCCTGGCCGTTGGCGAGCGCCTCGGCAAAGGTCTTGTTAGCGTCGGTCGAGAAGACCTGATACTTGTCGAACAGCGATTTGCGCGTCGGCAATTGCTGCTGCAGCGCGTTGGCGGGTCCCATATAGACATCACGGGCAAGGTTGGCGCACATCTCGACCTTGCCCTTGTCCTTGCTGAACGAAGCGACCGTCCAGCCGCCGGTACCGGTGGAGCGCTGATCGGCCGTGGGGCCGGGAATCGGCGAGAAAGTCCAGTTGCCGAATTCATCCTCGTCCAGCGTGGCTTTCAGCTGAGCGAGCTGCCAGTTGCCGCCAATGAAGAGCGCCGTGGTTCCGGCAGCCGCGGCCGCGTTCAGGTCGTCATAGTTGGCAATCGTGGTAACCCGCTTGGGCGCCGCACCGGAATCGACGAGATCCTTGTAGTAGGTCAGGGCCTTGAGAAACTTCTGCTTGTTTTCGCCCTCGCCGAAGACCGGCTTGCCGCTGTCGTCGACGAGCTTGCCGCCGAGCGCCCAATAATTCGCGAGCCAGTCGAACGTTGAGCCCTCATAACGGCCGGCATTGAAGAGGATGCCTTCCATACCCTCCTTGACGGAGGCGATGCCGGCCTTCTTCAGGTCGGCCCAGGTCTGCGGCGCATCCGGGACGATGGACTTGTTGCGATAGAGCACGCGAAGATCCGTATCCCACCACCAGGCGCGGATCGTCTGGTCCTTGTCGCTGATTCCGCTGCGGATGAAGGGGAACAGGTCGGCGATCTCATCCTTCGAGAAATAGGGGGTGAAGTCGGCCAGCACATGGTTGACCATGAACTGAGAGAGAACGAAAGAGTCGACGGCGGCGCAGTCCGGAGCGTTGCCGGCCTTTGCCTGCTCGAGCATCTTTGCCTGTTCGGTACCGATATCGGTCGACATGAACTGCATCTGCAGCTTCCAGTCGGGATGTTTCTTGATGAAATCGATGAAGAGCGCCTGATAGCCCTTGGCGATCGCCGGATCGGCATTGTTGGGACTATCGTTCGTAAGCCTGACGGTGAGGGTTTTCGGCGCATCGGCAAGGCCGATCCGATCCTTTGTCGCAATTTCCTGGGCAAATGCGGCAGGCATTGAAAACAACATTGTACTCAGCGCTAGCGCACTGACGAACGCTCTCTTCATGATGGGTCTCCTCCCCATTTTGAACGGATACAGCCTGGTGGTCGGTTGACCTCTCCTCATTTCCATGCTGCATTAATTAGATTAAGTTACTTTGATTTGATGTCAAGCCGCAGCTTCGGAGGATCAAGATGCCGGCGACATTCAACAGCAGCTAGCGGCGTGCGGCCGCGTTTCCTGATGACGGAATGATCGAGCCACCGCGGGCATCCGTGATGGGCGGTTTACTTTTGGCTGGCGAGAGCCGGCTGACCCTGACATCTATGGAGGATCGGATGCGCTTACTCATTCTCGGCACGGGCGGAATGGCCCATAAGCATGCTGCAAGTTTCAAGGCGATCGAGGGCGTTAGCGTCGTGGGCGGCGTCGACGTCGTTGCGGAGCGGCTTGTCGCCTTTTGTTCGGAACATGGCATTCCCAATCATTTCAGCTCGCTTGAGGAAGCCCTTGCCTGGGGCGAGTTCGATGCCGTCGCCAATGTGACGCCCGACAGCGTCCACCATGCGACGACGCTTCAGGCGATTGCGGCCGGCAAGCACGTCTTTTGTGAAAAGCCGCTTGCGACCGATGCGATCAAGGCGATGGAAATGACCGACGCGATTGAGAAAGCGGGCAAGGTCGGCATGGTGAATTTCACCTATCGCAACTCGCCCGCCCTGCAGAAAGGCCGGCAGATGGTGCTCGCCGGCGAGATAGGCGAGGTGAGGCATGTTGAAGCGTCTCACCTGCAGAGCTGGCTCGTCGGACGGCATTGGGGAGACTGGAAGACCGAAAGCAAATGGCTGTGGCGCCTGAGCAAGAAACATGGCTCGAACGGCGCACTCGGCGACATCGGCATCCATATCGTCGATTTCGCCTCCTATGGTTCTGGCCTCGACGTTGCCCATGTCTTTGCGCGGCTGAAGACTTTCGACAAGGCGCCGGGTCATAGGATCGGCGACTATGACCTCGACGCGAATGACAGCTTTACCATGAACGTCGATTTCACGACGGGAGCAATCGGCACCATCCAGGCGACGCGCACCGCTGCGGGCCAGATGGATCAACTTCGTCTCAGGGTCTATGGCGAGACAGGTTCGATCGAGATGATCTATGATACCGGACCGTCGACGTTGCGCGCCTGCCTTGGCGAAGACGTTCATACCGCGACATGGCGCGACGTTCCGTTCAACGAAGTGGAGACGAACTATCAGCGCTTCGTCCAGGCGGTCAGGATGGGCAAGACGCAGGAACCCTCATTTCGTCGTGCCGCGAATATTCAGAAGGTTCTGGACAAGGCGATCGCCTCGGACATCAGCCATGCCGATGAGGCTCTTGCCTGAGCCGGCATCATTGAGTCAGGCGGAAACCGGCGGCAACAGGGTGTTGAGGAAAGGCAGAAGTGCTGCCCCCAGCGCCACGCCGCCGCCGCTGAAGCTTGCGGGCTTCATCGGCGAAATCCATGGCGTCAGGAACGGCCGCTTCGACGTGTCGCGCCGCTCGACTGAAAGCTGATGGATCAGCGCCTCGATGACGCCTCTCGGCAGGTCGCCGCCGATCATGATGACGCTCGGCGCGATGAAGCCGGCAATTGCGATGATCGGATCGAGCAGGTGGCTTGCCGCCTCGCGGATCCATTGCGCCAGCAGCGGAGAAGACAGCTCCTGGCCCTCCAAAAGGCGGGCGAATTCGTCATCGCCGATGAGGGTGCGCAGGGCGCCGAAGCCGACAACGGTGCTCAACGGGACATTGTCGGGACCAGTGTGCATGTCGCCGATATTGCCGGCGCGTCCGTGGACGCCTGAATAGGGAATGCCGCGAACAAGGAAGCCGGCCTGGACATCCTCGTCGATGATGATCATGGCCAGCCCGCCTCCGGGCGCAGGTGTGCCGATCGTGCGCTCGGCAAGCAGGCCTGTCGTGCACTCGTTCTCGACACGGCTAGACGGAAGTTTTGACGCCGCATCAAGCTCGCCCGCCTCTTCCGCGGTCCAGTCATTCGAGCCGATTCCTACGCCGATGATCGGCAGGCCGGGATGGCGGCCGAGCATGGCTTCGATGGCCGAAAGGATGGAGTCCACCCTTCTTGTTCGAACGAGGGTGAAATAAACGCGGTCGTGAACCTGGCCGCTGAGATCGACGAGGACGGCTTCGCCCCGGCTTTGACGAACCCGGACGCCGATCGAGAAGGCTCCCTCGGGCCGCAGGGCAAATTCGGTCGCGGTCGCGCCACTGCCCACACCGTTGCGGCGGTGCGAGGTCACCAATCCTTCCTCGCCAAGGCGGCGGAGAATGTTGGTGATCCCCGGCCCGGTCAGCCCGGAGTGTCGGCCGAGTTCCATGCGGGTCAAAGGGCCATGACGGCGGATTGCCTCTAAAATGACGCGGATATTTCTGTCGGCGATTTCTCCTGACCGCAGACCAAGCGTTTTACCCCGCGTAACGTCCGCTTCTTCCGGCTGACGCCGCCGCGGCCCGGATCGAAGATACCGCATAACCGACTTCCCTGAGCACCCTCATGCGTGTGTATCACGGCAAATGTCGATGCCCCTAACTATTTTCCAACTGGCTCTTGCAAGTCATTGATTTCATTTCGGTCGCAATCGTACTGCGTTGGGTGCAAATGTAATGGCGGGAGCCATTTTCGGACGACTTGTTGGCGATTGACATATTGGTTCTCCCCATTGTGGCTGTGGCATCGTCAAGTTGGCTTAGCCGCATACTGCTTATATGGGAATTTACTCAGTTTGAGGCTGGCGCCATTCTTCCTGCCGATAGCGACTTGAAGGAGGATGTCACTATGCCTGTTGATAGTGAGCTTTTCGAAACGTCGGCGGGAAAACATATGGTTTCCCCAGGCGTGATGCCTTTAAACCATCCGTCTGCCGCCACCACGAGACGCAAATCCGAAAACGTGCTGCGTTTAAAGGCTGATGGCAGATCAACCGATGATATCGCAAGAGAGGCCGGTGTCAGCCGGGCGACGGTAACCAGAATCTTGCGCTATGTTGAAAGAGCGGCCGCTAGCTAGCTGAGGTCTGACCCAGCGAAAGGTGGCTGAAGGTCTACAGGACGCCTGCAACCGTCGGCGTAGGGCTCGCCGGGTCTTTGCACAAAGGGATGTGGATTCGCGTTAAGATCGAGGGAAGCGAACGGCATCGATATGACCAAGACTCGGTCCGCGGCTATAAATCGCGCTCCATCATCTCCGGCCCGGCTCGTTTCGGGAAAAGAAAAGTTGCCGTCCGATGGAGATCATGAGCTCGACTTATTGCGATTGCCGCGTTCACGTGCCTCATTCAATTTTCTGGTTCGGCGGAGCCGCGCGATGCGCGTCTACTTTGCCAAAAGGCAGCCTCTTCCTCATCGGTCATGTAATCCTCCGTCTCTGGCGATGGAGGATCTTGTTCTTCGGGGTAGCCCGCTTCCAGAAATTCCTCCGCTTCTAGGTAGGCCAGGGCTTCCGGTCGAACCTGAACCTCCAGCACATGCACCGCGACCTTGCCGGAATATTCATTGATTGGTTCGGCGTAAGAATAGCTTGCCCAAGGGAAGAGTTGGACCATCAATTCGTGAAGATCATGTGCGCGAATGCGATAATCGACCTGTATCTCTGGCTCGTCTTTGTCCAGAAAGACGCGCAAATTGCGGAACATGGGGGAAGAATCGCCCCATTCGTCCCAAATGAATAGCGCGCCATGATCGCTAATCCTTTCCATCAAGGCACGATCGACCGCCAACGCGGAGCGCAGCAACATCTGCGGGTTCGCCTGGATGGCCTCCTCGAAACTCAATCTGGCGGACGCGTCCATGACGTTGGATGCTGGAACGGTCAGCAACCATCGCTCTTCATTTCTGTCGTTGCCGGATACAGCCGAAGCCCACTGCCACGCGATATCGCCGCTATCCGGATTGAAAAGGATCACGCAAATCGACAGGGAATGCGACGTCCAGTAATCCAAATCGCGCTTCTGAATTTGATGCATGTAATCGCCGCGATCGTCCCTTGCCGGCGGAGCCGGCCTGATCTGCATTGCTAGAAAACGACCGGTTGACCATCCGTTGTCGAGGATCTCGGCGCGAGCATCAATGCCGCTCTCTTGCGGGTATGATAGCCGGCGGAAAGGCCAGTTAAAGTCTCGGACAAACACCTTCTCGACAGCGTCGATAGCGGCGCAAACGGCAGGGTCTGCATGAGAAGCGCTGAGGCCTATGATATGCCGGCGGCTTCGCGACAGCTTTCCGCGACCGGCTGCTGCGAAGAAGCGGCACACCGCCATCACCGCAGCAACGATTATAAGAATTACTGCCTGCAGACGTCCAGTCATCGAACCTTGCCGTCATACTAGAGTATTTTCGTCTGTCTTCGGATCGCGAAAGCCCTCAATCGTCTTGTCTTTACACATTCCGGACGGAAAACCGCCGCGCACCTTTCCTGGAATATCTCTAGCCGGTGTCCTCGCTTACGTGATCAAGCAGTGCGAGCAATCCTTTGAGGATGTCCGTTGGCGAAGGAGGGCAACCGGAAATGTGCAAGTCGACGGGCACGATCTTCGAAACCCCGCCGGCCACGGCATAGCTTCCGGCAAAGCAACCGCCATCGCGCGCGCAGTCGCCCAGCGCAACGACCCATTTCGGTTCCGGCGTGGCATTATATGTCCGTTCGAGGGCTTCAGCCATGTTCTTTGTCACAGGGCCGGTGACCATGAGCACATCAGCATGACGAGGCGAGGCCACGAAACGAATGCCAAACCGTTCGATATCATAGAAGGCATTGCTCAGAGCGTTCATTTCGAGTTCGCAACCATTGCAGGATCCGGCGTCGACGGCGCGGATCGCCAGACTGCGACCGAGCCTGTGGCGCGCTTTCCTGTCGAGCGCGGCCGCGAGTTCTTGAGCCGCTGCATCGGCACGGACCGGTGCAGGTTCCGTCAAAGGCGGCCGGATCAGGCTTTCGAACAGGAGCTTGCGCATGGTCTCTTAGCCTTTACAGATCGTGCCCCGAGTATGAGCAGTTGAATGACTTGTTGCAGAGCGGAAAGTCAGCGACGATATTATCCTTGATCGCGGCCTCCAGCAGTGGCCATTGAAACCAGGAGGGATCGCGCAGATGGCAGCGTTCGATCCTGCCTTCCGGTGTAAGGCGTAGCCATGCCAGGATGTCACCGCGGAACCCTTCGACAAGAGCCACGCCCTCCCGAAAATCATTGGCAGGCGTCACATCCGAAAGAACCGGCCCGCCCGGGAGTTGATCGAGAATCTGTTCGATGAGCGACAGGCTCTGTTCGACTTCGCGAATGCGGATCCATATCCGGGCGTTTACGTCACCGTCGCTAAGTGATGGTATATCGAAGGTCAGTTCGTCATAGGGCGGATAGGCAAGGTTGCGTCTGGTGTCGAACCTACGGCCGGCTGCTCGCCCGATATATCCGCCCGCGCCATATTGGCGTGCAAGCCCATCGTGCAATGTGCCCGCACCGACTGTCCGGTCTTGAAGCGAGGCTGTATTGTCGTAGAGTTCCACCAGAGCTGGGAATTTCCGGCTGAGCTCGGCATGCAGGGCCTGCAAACCAGCCTTTCCGTTGCAGTCGAGGTCGGCGGCAACGCCGCCTGGCAGGATGCGGTCGCGCATCAGCCGGTGACTGAAGGCAGCGTCGGCGGCACGCAGCACCTGCTCGCGCAACATGCCGCAATGAGCAAGCATCAGTGCAAAGGCGGCGTCATTGCAGATCGCGCCTATATCTCCGAGGTGGTTGGCGATCCGCTCAAGTTCGGCCATCAGCGCTCGTAGCCAAACGGCACGCAGCGGCACCTCGAGCCCGAGAGCTGCTTCGGCTGCTCGCGAAAAGGCATAGGCATAGGCGACGCTGCTGTCGCCGGATGTCCGCCCGGCAAGCTGTATCCCACGAGGCAGATCGGCCCCGGCCATCAGCGACTCGATCCCCTTGTGGGTATAGCCGAGCCGTTCCTCGAGGCGCACGACGGTTTCACCATTGGCCATGAAGCGGAAATGCCCGGGCTCGATGATGCCGGCATGCACCGGCCCCACCGGAATTTGGTGCAAGTTCTCTCCATCGGCATGCAGAAAGGCGTATGAGAATGCCGGGGCGGGCACGCCGCGTTTTCCCAATGGGAACTGCAGATCCCAGCGGCCATGGTCGATCCATGGCCTGTTATCCGGAAGTCCTTCCGGTTCCAATCCCGTAAGGTCGCGGAGCGTTCGTTCCAGACGTAGTGCCGGTGGATGGTATTGCGCGATGGACGGATAGCCATTGCGCAGTTCCTCCAGGCTGAGGATAGCGCTCTTGCCGGCCTGCTCGTCGAGCAGCGCCATATGCACGGCGTTGCGCTCGCCCCAAAGGCCAAGCATCGTCAACTGTCCTTCCGATAACCTCGATGCAGCCGATATCCACGTGGAAGAATCGGTAACGGTGCGCGGCCATGGCCCATGATGCGAAACCGGGCGGCCATTTCCTATGAGATCATCCAGCATCGACATATTCCTGCCCCCCGCATCATCGAAGAAGATTGGCGATATGCTGAAACCAAGCAACCATCGGCGATGGCAGGTAGATTCCGGCCCCAAGAACCAGCGCCAGGTGCAGAAACATCGGCAAGTAGGATGTCTCGGCAGGAGCAATGCTGCCGCGCGGTTGGCCGAAGATAGCTCCCGTCAAGCGCAGCAATAGTGCCCCGAAAGCGACCAACAGCCCAAAGACAAGCGGAATGGCGAGCAGCGGCTGCCTCGCGAAAGTCGAGCTGATGATGAGGAACTCGCTCATGAAGATACCGGCCGGTGGCAGACCGGCAATGGCGATGACCCCGGTCAACAAGCCCCAGCCGAGTCCCGGATGCGTCTCGGTAAGGCCCCGAATGGCCGAAAGCCTCTGTGTCCCCTTGATCTGGGCGATGTGGCCGACGGCAAAGAAAATCGCCGACTTGGTCAGCGAATGCATGACCATATGCAACAGGCCGGCGAAATTGGCGAGCGAGCCGCCGAGACCGAAGGCAAACACGATGATGCCCATATGTTCGATCGAGGAATAGGCGAACAGACGTTTGATGTCGCGACGGCGATAGAGCATGAAAGCGGCGAAGATCAGCGAGACGAGCCCCATCGTCATCATCAGCGGCCCAGGGCTAATTGCTTCCGGGCTGGCTGCGAGCAATATCTTGAAGCGCAAAACGGCATAGAGCGCAACGTTAAGCAGAAGGCCCGAAAGCACCGCCGAGATCGGTGTCGGCCCCTCGGCATGCGCGTCCGGCAGCCAGGCATGGAGTGGCGCAAGTCCGACCTTCGTGCCGTAGCCGAGCAACAGGAAGATGAAGGCGAGGTTGAGAAGAGCCGGATCAAAGCCGGCGGCATGTTCTACCAGCGTCGTCCAGACCATCGCGTCGTAGCCGGTGCCAACAACGGCCTGAGCGGCCAGGTAAACGAGGATGGTACCGAACAGCGCGAAGGCGATGCCGACGCTTCCGAGGATGAAATACTTCCAGGCCGCTTCCAGTGCCTCATGGGTGCGGTAGATGCCGACCATCAGCACCGTGGTCAGCGTCGCAAGTTCCACCGCCACCCACATCAAACCGATATTGTTCGACACGAAGGCGAGATTCATGCCAAACATCATGATCTGATACATCGCGTGGTAGAATCGCAAGTTTGCGGGGGTCAGACGGCCGATCTCAAGCTCATGGGCGATGTAGCCGGCACTGAAGACGCTGGTGGTGAAGCCGACGAAGGCATTCAGGACGATAAAGATGATATTGAGATCGTCTACGAGCAGATAGCGGCCAGGTGGTGGTCGAGTGCTGAAAAAGAGCAAAAGCGCCGCAAGCAATGTCAAAAGGCTCGCGAAAATGTTTAGCCGCGCCGTCATGCGGTAGCCGGGCAGCAGTGCCAGAAGGGCTGCAGCGGAGATTGGAACGACGAGGACGGCCGTTACCGCGTCGAAGCCGAGGAGGGTGGAAGGGGCGTTCATTTCCGCCGTCTCCCCTTGAAGTCGTCGAGCGCCCGGACGTCGACCGTGTCGAAGCGCTCGCGGATGCGGAACAGGAAGACGCCGATGACGATGAAGGCGATCAAGATCGAGAAGGCGACGCTGATCTCCACTACCAGCGGCATGCCCTTGGCGCCGGTCGCCGCCAGCACCAATCCGTTTTCGAGGGACATGAAGCCGACGACCTGGCTGACGGCATTGCGGCGCGTGACCATGATCAGCAGCCCCAGCAGCAGAACAGACAGGGCGAAGGCAAGATCTTCGCGTGCGATCGGATCGGCCGATGGCGTCACCCGCAGCATGACGACCGTGGCCAGAGCCACCAGTCCCAGGCCAACGAGCATGGTGGGGCCGACCCCGACGACAGTCTCTATCTCGCGATGGATGCCGAGCTGGCGGATCATGCGATGCAGCACCACAGGAATGATGATTGCCTTGAAAATGAGAGCGATCGCCGCCGTCACAAAGAGATGCGGCGCATCCTGGATGAGGGCTTGCCAAGCAACCGACAGCGTCAGCACCAGCGAATGCAGCGCAAAGACGTTCAGCAGAGCATAAAGACGGTCCTGATAGAGCATCATCATGCTGACGAGCACCAGGCCGCCGGCAAGCATGTGGGCGATGTCGAAGATCGACGCGCTCATCAGAGCCCCCTCGACACGAAACGCAACAGTGCGGCGAGCAGACCGAGCATCAGCGCTGCACCGAGGAATTCCGGCACGCGGAATACGCGCATCTTGGCGGTTGCGGTTTCAAACAGCGCAAGCAGGGCGCCACCCGCCGCCAGCTTGGCGAGATATGCAAACAGTCCGATCAGGTAGGCAAGCGGGCCGACCCCGAAGGCGACGAGCTTCCAAGGAGCGAAAAGGCACGCGATCAACGAAATATAGAGCAACAGCTTGAGCGATGCCGCGAGCTCGATCATGGCCAGGTGCCGCCCGGAATATTCGAGCACCATGGCTTCGTGCACCATGGTCAATTCCAGATGGGTCGCCGGGTTGTCGACGGGGATACGGGCGTTTTCGGCAATCGCGACCATGACGAGGGCAATGAGGGCAATCGCCAGCGAGACGCGCAATCCCACTTGCGGCGACGTCATGAAGGCAGCGATGGCGGAAAGTTGGGTCGAGCCGGCCACCAGGGCAAGCGTGAAGATGATGAGCAGCATAGACGGCTCGGCCAGCGTCGCAATCATCATCTCGCGACTCGAGCCGATGCCGCCGAAGCTCGTGCCCACATCCATGCCGGCAAGGGCCAGGAAGAAGCGTGCACTGCCAAGCAACGCTATGATGGCGATCAGGTCCGCGGTCCAGCTAAAGAGGAGGCCGGTGGCGAAGGTCGGAATGATGGCGGCAGCCACCCATGTCGCAGCGAAGATCAGGTAAGGTGCTGCTCTGAATAGCCAGGATGCGTTTTCCGCAACCACTGCCTCCTTGCGCAGAAGCCGGATAAGGTCGCGATAGGGCTGGATCAGGGAAGGCCCGCGACGGCGCAACAGCCGTGCCTTGAACATGCGCACAACACCCGTCAGCAGTGGCGCCAGCAGCACGACGAGGGACATCTGGAAGGCTTGGGCGAAAAGGGCTGAGACTATGACCATAGCGCCAGTACCAGAAGCAGCAGGACGAGCGTGAGGAAAACCAGGCTCAGATAGCGCCGAATTGTCAGAAACTGCAGATAGTTGAATTTTTCCGCGGCAAAGCCAATGGCGCCGACGATTGGTAGATACAGTCCTTCCCAGATATGGTCATGCATTTCCAGGGAGAACCGCGCCGGCCGGAGATCGCCGGGCGGTGGTATGATGACCCGGTCGCGCGCGCTAAAGATCAGCGCGCCGAAGACGCGCCTGATGGGTTGGGCGAAACTGCTGGCGGTATATTGCGTGGCCGGGCTGCTCAGCGGAAAGCCGCAATCCCAGGCCGGCGCGCGGCGGATGCGTCGAGAGCCGAGGCGGTGGACGAGATAGACCGTGAACGACGCCGAAAAGAGGATGAAGAGGAAAACGAGCAAGCCGTTATAAGAGCTGCGGGCTTCGGCGATCGGCACGATCGACAGCCATGGAATATCCGTTTGCACCGGCATCCGCTCGTGGATCAAAGAGAGCGACAGCGGTGCGAGTGCATCGATGACGACTCCCGGCAGGACACCGGCAGCAAGGCAGAGGAAAGCCAGAACCGACATAGCGGCAAGCGAGGCACGATCGACCTCCGTTGCCCGTTCGACCAGCCCGCTACGCGGACGGCCAAGAAACGTCACACCGAAAACCTTGACGAAACAAGCCGCGGCAAGGGCGGCGGCAAATGCGAGCAGGCCGCCTACGGCCGGCACGAGGAGCTTCAATCCCCATTGCGGCAGGGCTGGGCTCTGCAAGACGGCCTGAAAAGTCAGCCATTCGGAAACGAAACCATTGAAGGGAGGAAGGGCCGAGATCGCAATACAGCCTACGAGAAAGAACGCGGCCGTTACCGGCATACGATGGATGAGCCCACCGAGTTTTTCCATGTCCCGTTCCCCGGTTGCCGTCAGTACTGCGCCGGCGCCAAAGAAAAGCAGGCTCTTGAAGAAAGAATGGTTCAGGACATGGAACAGGGCGGCGGTCAGCGCCAAGGCGGCCGGCAAACCCATGCCATTCGCCTTGAACGCAAGCGCCAGACCGAGGCTGACGAAGATGACGCCAATATTTTCAATGGTGCTATACGCGAGCAGGCGCTTGAGATCACTCTCCATCAGCGCGTGCAGGATGCCCAGAACCGCGGTGATGCCGCCGATCGCCAGGACGACCATGCCGAACCACCAGGCCGGCGCGCCGAGCAGATCGAAGATCACGCGGATGAAGCCGTACACCGCGACTTTGGTCATGACACCGCTCATCAGGGCCGACACATGACTGGGAGCGGCTGGATGCGCTCGCGGCAGCCAGACATGTAGAGGCACCAATCCGGCTTTGGATCCAGCACCGAGCAGCAGCAAAATGAGCACCAAGCCTGATGTCAGCGGCGCATGTTCGGCCGCCCTCATCGTGGCGAAACTGTAATTGCCATCCGGTCCTGCAAGCAAGCCGAAAGCGAGCAGAAGAGTGAGCGTGCCGAAGCTAGCCATGACGATATAAAGATAGCTGGCTTTCCGGTTGCTGATATCGCGGTGATGGGCGATCACAAGCGCCCAGGAGGCGAGCGACATGAACTCCCAGGACATTAGGAAGGTGAAGGCGTCGTCCGCGAGGATCACGAGGTTCATGCCTGCGACGAAAGCGGGGAAGAACGGCAGTACTCGCTGCGGCGCATGTTCGTGACGGCCGTAGCCGAGGGCATAGAGGCTCGAAACCATGCCGCCGAAATTAATGACTGTCAGAAAGAAGGCGGACAGTGCGTCCAGACGAAAGTGACTGCCGAGCCACGGCAGGCCGATGGGAAGCACGAGCGTGGATAGGGCGTCGGGAGAAGCCATCGTGGCGAGCGCGTCGATCGCTACGCCAAAGGCGATTGCCGATAGACCGAAGCTTAGACCATAGGTGACCTTCGTTGCTTGTTTCGACCGGACGATGAGGACCGCAAAGGGGGCGGTTGTAAGCAGAAACACTGAGCATAAAAGGAGCGTGGGCAGAGAGGTCATGAGCGAGGTCCCGCTCCTCGCCCGGGCAATCCAGGCGAACCGCTCTCCGACCGCTTGGCCTTCAGCCTGACGCCGCGCCCTCCATCCTGGCTGACGGCCCCTTCGTTGATCACCTCTATGCCGGCCTCGTTCAAGGCCGCCAGCAGTCGCATCAGGGAATCGACATTGCCGCGCACGACGTCGGAGCTTGCTTCCATTCGTTGGATTGTCGGAACGGATACCCCTGCCAATTCCGCGAGTTGGCGCTGATCTATACCAAGAAGGGCTCTGGCGGCACGCATCTGTGCGGCGGTGATCATGGCGGAACCATCACTTTTGCTCTACAAGCTCCGATGTTAGCAGTTTAGCGCATGCTTACTGATGTATCAAATCACGTTTGTGATGCGGCATCGCCACACAAAGCCAAAAGGTCACTTGTGACAGCCCATAAGAAAACCGTCCTCAATGAGAAGAAAAGCTCTAAGGCGAGGCTCGGTCGGGACGTCGCAGCCAAAAATTCTCGTAACTTATTTCTTGGCCGCTTGACGGAAAAACAAAGTTACTTAATCTAAAATTCGGCTATGCAATCCGCTTGGAGGAGACGGGGGCGTGGTGCTGCGACCTCTTCGCGCTGATATGTTCTCCCCCGCCGTCAATCGCCGATTTTCCGATAGGACCCGCCATGTCTCTCACCATTGCCCAACGTCTCGATCGTCTCAAAGTCCGGATAACCGAGCTCGCCCATTGGCGCGACAAACAGAGCCGCGACATCGATGGCTGGACTTTTGATGGCGAGCCGATCGCGCGTGGCCAGGACTGGCCGCACCGCAAGGGAACCGTCAACTTCGCCGCGGCGGCAACGATCCCGCATGACTGGCCGCTCGAGCAGACCCGCCTGCAGCTCGATCTTGGCGGCGAGAGCCTGCTGACCTTGCGCTACGTGGACGGCCGGACCGAGATCTTCGGACTGGATCCCTATCACCAGGAGTTTCCGATTAAGGGTAGGGACTTCTCGATCGCGACCGAGAGCGTCGCACGCTTTCCTTTCGGAGAGCCGAACCGGGCTCCGAAGTTGAATAAGGCGCGCCTGATCTGGTTGGACGAGCCGGTCCATCGGCTGCATATTCTGATGCGGCAGATCGGCGAAGCTGTCGATGTGCTTGACGGTCATGACGTCGTGCCGCATCTCATCGATGCGGCGGAACGAGCGCTGCGCAGCCTCGATTGGCCTTCGGACACGGCCACCTATGTCGCGCGCATATCAGGCGCGGAGATGCAGCAGAAGATCTGGCAACTGCCGGAACTTCAGGACAATCCAGCCGGTCTCAGCGAGACGCAGAGCGCTTCGGCCTTGGCCGCGCATGACCGCCTGCTTGAACGATTGAAGGAACTTCAGAAGCGCTTTCCGCAAAACGGCGAATTGCTGCTGAGCGGTCATGCCCATATCGATCTCGCCTGGCTTTGGCCCTATGGCGAGACGCGACGGAAGATGCGCCGCACCTTCAATACAGCGCTTTCGCTGATGGAGCGCTCCGACGACTTCCGCTTCAATCAATCGACCGCCCATTATTACGCGCAGATGGAAGAGGATGATCCGGAGCTTCTCGAACGGATCAAGAAGAAGGTGGCCGAGGGCAAGTGGGAAACCGTCGGCGGCATGTGGGTCGAGCCTGACACCAATATGCCGACGGGTGAAAGCCTCGCCCGTCAGGTACTCTATGGGCAGCGCTATTTCGAAAAGCATTTCGGTCTGCGCCATACCGTCTGCTGGCTGCCGGATTGCTTCGGCTTTTCGGGTGCCCTTCCGCAGATCCTGCGGCTCGGGGGCATGAGCAGCTTTTTTACGATCAAGGTGAACTGGAGCGAGACCAATCACATCCCGTCCGACCTCTTCTGGTGGAAGGGGCTCGACGGCAGCAAGGTGCTGACCCATACGTTCGACAATCCCATGCAAGGCTATAATGGTTTCGTGCAGCCGGATTGCTTCGTGCCGACATGGAAGAATTTCCGCGGCAAGACTGAGCACGACACGTCGCTGCTGGCCGTCGGCTATGGCGACGGCGGCGGCGGTGTCACGCCGGAAATGGTCGAGCGCGAAGTGCAGCTGCGCGACTTCCCGGCAATCCCTAGGGCACGTTGGGGCACTGTAAAAGGCTACTATGAGAAAGCCCATCGCACGGCGGCGGAAAAGGACCTGCCGGTCTGGGAGGGAGAAATCTATCTCGAACTGCACCGCGCGACCCTGACGACGCAAAGCGGCGTCAAGCGCAAGCATCGCCAGGCCGAACGCGCGCTGATCACGGCCGAAACACTGGCGTCACTCGCCCACGTGCTCGGCGCTGCAAAACCGCAAAGCCTCGAGGCGGATTGGCGCACCGTCCTGAAGAACGAATTTCATGACATCCTGCCGGGATCAAGCATTCGCGAGGTCTACGTCGATGCCGAAGGGGAACTTGACGGCGTGATCGGTAATGCGAAGGCGGAGCAGGCCAAGGCGCTCAAGGAACTATCGGCCCATCTTCCGACAGGCGGCGTTAGCGACGCACTGATTGTCGTCAATCCGTCTCTTTCACCGCGGCCGCTCACCGCCGCGCTGTCCGACGGAACGGTCCTGTCATCTGCCGATCTTGTCGCGCCCCTTTCCGTCGCGGTCTTCGATCGTAAGGGTGTTAGGCCCGCCGGCATGCTGAAGGCCGATGCCCATCATATCGAGAACGAGCATCTATCGGTCCTCATCGGCAAGGATGGTGCCGTGTCGAGCCTTGTCCACAAGGCGACGGGACGGGAGGCGATCGAAGAGGCTGCCAACCAGCTCTGGGTGTATCCCGCCGACAAGCCGCGCAACTGGGACGCCTGGGACGTCGACGCGGACTATGCCGAAAAAGGCATCCGCCTCGATCAGCCCGAAAGCGTCGCTCTGGTCGAGGAAGGGCCGCATCGCGCCACCATCCGTGTCGTCTATCGATATCGCAACTCGACCGTCACCCAGCTTTATGTTTTGACGGCCAATGCCCGCCGGCTCGATATCGAGACGACGATCGATTGGCATGACCGGCGCACCCTGCTCAGGACACTGAATCCGGTTGCCGTGCATTCGCGCACAGCGACGTTCGAATGTGCCTTCGGCATCGTCGAGCGGCAGACGCATACGAACACCCCCTGGGAGCAGGCGATGTTCGAGGCAGCGGCCCATCGCTTCGTCGATCTCAGCGAACCCGGCTTTGGCGTCGCCTTGCTCAACAACGCCAAATACGGACACAGCGCCCGCGGCAATGTCATCGGCATGAGCCTGGTGCGGTCACCGATCTATCCCGATCCGCTTGCCGACGAAGGCCAGCAGAGCTTCACCTATGCGCTGATGCCGCATGAAGGCGCCTGGCATGAAGGCGGCGTTCTATCGGAGGCGATCGATCTCAACCAGCCGCTCGTCACCATGGAGGCAAGCGGGCTTTCGCAGGGCACGCTCTCGCCTCTCGGTGTCGAGGGCATACCGGTCGCCTTCTCCGGATTGAAATCGGCCGAGGAGGGCGAGGGCCTTATCCTGCGGCTTTACGAGCCTGCCGGCCGTCGTGGCCGCCTGTCGCTGAACCTGGCGTCGGGATGGAAAGCGTCGGGGCCGCTGAATATCCTCGAGGAGCCGATCGAACGCGAGGGACCCGCCGACATCATGCCGTTCGAGATTCGGACGTGGAGGCTGCAGAGAAGCTGATAGCGGAAATCGGCCCCGATGGACGAGCCGACGTGAAAGCCGTTCTCCATTTTACTTTTACGTAAGTGTCGCTAAAGTCCCGGCAAATAGCTATTCGCTGGGAGGTCGAATGGGCAGTTACGCGGATGTCGTCGTCGTTGGGGGAGGCCTGTCGGGTCTTGTCGCCGCCTTGGAGCTGATTGAGCGCGGAAAGCGGGTGATCCTCGTCGACCAAGAGCCGCGGGCAAGCCTCGGCGGCCAAGCCTTCTGGTCTCTCGGCGGGCTATTCATGATCGATACGCCGGAACAACGGCGCATGCGAATTCGCGATAGTATCGACCTTGCCCGTCAGGATTGGCTGGGCTCAGCCGCCTTCGACCGTGCTGAGGATTTTTGGCCGCGCGCCTGGGCGGATGCCTATCTCGATTTTGCCGCCGGCGAGATGCGTGGCTGGCTATATGGGCTCGGCATGCGCTGGTTCCCCGTCGTCGGCTGGGCCGAGCGCGGCGGAAGCCTTGCTCACGGCCACGGCAACTCCGTGCCGCGCTTTCACGTCACCTGGGGCACGGGTCCGGGCGTGATCGATCCATTCTTGAAGCGGGTGCTAGCCGCCGAGAAGCAGGGGAGGATCGAGCTGATGTTCCGCCGACGCGTGACGCGGTTGATCGCCGACGGCAACGGCATCACCGGCGTGGAAGGCGAGATCCTGGCGGAGGACAATATTCCGCGCGGTCAGCAATCGAACCGCGATGTCGTCGGGGATTTTCGCATTCAGGGCGCCGTGATCGTGGCGAGCGGCGGCATTGGCGGCAATCCGGAACTGGTTCGCCGCGCCTGGCCCGCCGATCGCCTCGGTCCACCCCCTGAACGGATGCTGAGCGGGGTGCCTCACCATGTCGACGGCTTGATGATCGGCCATGCCGAAGCGGCAGGCGCACGGCTCATCAACGGCGATAGGATGTGGCATTACACCGAGGGTATCCGCAACTGGGACCCCATCTGGCCGAACCATGGCATTCGCATCCTGCCCGGGCCGTCCTCGCTTTGGTTCGACGCCAACGGCAACCGCATGCCTGCCCCCTGTCTGCCGGGTTTCGATAGCCTCGCGACGCTAGAGCATATCTGCAAACTCGGGCATAGTTACAGCTGGTTCGTAACCACGCAGAAGATCATCAAGAAAGAGTTCGCGCTCTCGGGGTCCGAACAGAATCCCGACCTCACGGGCCGCGACGTCGGCCTGCTCCTGCGCAGCCGGCTTGGCCGTTCGGCTCCTCCGCCGGTGGAAGCCTTCAAGGAGAAGGGTGAGGATTTCATCGTCGCCGAAACGCTGGAAGAGCTGGTCGCCGGCATGAACCGTATCGGGGATTATCCGGTCGATCTTGTCCATCTGCGCAGCCAGATCGAAGCCCGGGACCGCGAATTGGACAATCCCTTCGCCAAGGATGCGCAGATCGTCGCGCTGAGGCAGGCGCGTGGTTATCTCGGCGATCGGTTCATGCGCACAGCACCACCGCATCGGATACTGGATCCCAAGGCGGGTCCCCTGATCGCCGTGCGCCTCAACATCCTGACCCGCAAATCTCTGGGCGGGATCGAAACCGATCTGAACAGTCAGGCGCTTGGGCTGAGCGGCGTGCTCATCCCTGGGCTATATGCCTGCGGTGAGGCGGCAGGCTTCGGCGGCGGTGGATATCACGGTTACAATGCGCTGGAGGGCACGTTCCTGGGAGGCTGCATTTTTTCCGGGCGCAACGCCGGAAGGGCAGCATGAGAACGGGCGTATTTGACGCCGTTGTTTCCGGTAAAGGCTAAACCTGCCCGGGGCCATCGACATCGGCGGCAGCCTTTGTCACTGGCACGCATGTCAACGGGTGTCCGACGACACTGCGAGGGCATGCAGTCTCGTCGGACGCTGTAGTGATCGGTTCGGGGGTGGCGTCCGAGCCGACAATGGAAACAATAGCGGCCACGACGATTTAGTGTACCTACCCGAATGGACGGCTGGCCAGCGCCTCAGCGAGACAGGTCTACACCGGGCGGTCTCCCGAATAGCTTCCGATATTCCCGATTGAACTGCGACTGATTTTCGTAGCCGACCGCAAATGCGATGGATCCGATCTTGTCGACGCCCAGCTGCAACCGTCGTCGTGCTTCGTGCAGCCGTAGCCGTGTCCGGAATTGCAAGGGGCTCATCGTAGTGGCGGCTTTGAAGGCACGATAATAGGAGGTCTGGCTCATGCCGGCGATATCCGCCAAAGTCGCGATATCGACCGGCTGATCGAAGTTGGCTTTAATCCAGGCGGTCGTACGGGCGATGCGCGACAGGCGAGAGCCGCCTATTCCGCTTTCGACGACCATGTCGCCGAGACTGCCCTGGACAAGCTTGTAGAAAAGCTCGCGTCGAACAAGTGGCGCAAGCGTCTCGATGTCCGTGGGCCGATCCAGCAGCCGCACCAGTCGCTCGAGGGGTTCCAGAATGTCCAGGGTAAGCCCGGCAATCGCAGCGCCCTTCGTTTTTGCGACCGATCTCAGTTCCTTTTTATCTGCAACCAGCTCGGCAATGATTGCCGGATCGAGATCAAGCGTTATCGCATAATGCGGCTGACCAGGGCTTGCCTCGACAATGCGCGCTGTCACCGGAAGATCGAGGACGACGACCAGGTAGTCGCTTAGGCCGATTTCGATGCGCTGCCGATCCAGGATGAGCTCCTTTCGACCCTGCAGGACGACGCAAAGGCGCGGATCGTAAAGGCTGCGGACCGGTTCGGTCGGTGCATCGCTGCGAAAGAGCGTCAAACCGGGAACGAGCGTTTTTTGCTTGGGCGCCGTGCAGTGAAAGTGCATCAGCTCGATCAAGCTTCGTCGTGTGGTTTTCATCGCCTTCCCCATCTTCTCGCTTTGTCGCGGTCAAGATAGGCCAGGATGGTAGGATTGTGCAAAACTTCGAAAGGATCGGCCTAAGCTGACGCCATTGGCGAGCGTATCTCTTCCGCATGCGAGATCATCATGATCGCAGCATTTGGAAGGATAAGAGAATGACGGATCATCGATCGATATGGCTCATCACTGGAGCTTCATCAGGACTTGGACGCGCGATTGCCGAGGTGGCGCTGGAGGCAGGCGATATCGCGATTGCCACGGCACGCGACCCGGAGACGATCCGCGAACTCGTTGAAAGATTTCCGGATCGCGTCGTCGCCGCGAGGCTTGACGTAACCGATCGTGCAACCATCGAGCAGGTGATCGGCGAGGCCGAGCGGCGTTTCGGCCGGATCGATGTGCTCGTCAACGCCGCCGGCTACGGCTATCTCGCGGCGATTGAGGAGGGAGAAGATGTCGCGATACGCGCCCAATTCGAAACCAACGTCTTCGGTCTGCTTGATGTCACCAAGGCCGTGCTTCCGGGCATGCGTGCAAGACGGCGCGGCTGCATCGTCAATCTTTCCTCGCTCGGAGGATTGGTCGCATTCGCGGCAACCGGATATTATCACGCAACGAAATTTGCCGTCGAAGCGCTTTCGGAATCGCTATCTTATGAAGTCGGGCCGCTCGGCATCAAGGTTTTGATCGTCGAACCGGGGGCCTTTCGTACCGATTGGGCTGGACGGTCCATGATCGAATCCCCCGTCATCATTGATGGCTATGCCGAGACGGCGGGGAAGAGGCGGAGCGCTACGCGTGCGGTTTCCGGTTTACAGCCGGGAGATCCGAGGAAGGCAGCACAAGCGATCCTGAACGCCGTCAAAACCGAGCAAACGCCGCTTCGGCTTCTGCTTGGGACATCCGCGCTGAAGGTCGCCAAGGCACGGTTAGAGACGTTGAAGGCTGAATTCGAAGCCTTGGCCGAGGTGACGACGAGCGTTGATTTCGAGAGCTGATAGTTTGCGCAACCGGCTATTTAAGGTAGTGGCGTGTTAACGCTCTATTCACCCTGCGATTACTAAGGTCCCCTGACGAATGAGAAGGAAGCCCAATGAAAAAGATCTTTATTATCGCCATGGCCACGGTAACGCTTGCAGCGCCTTTCGCCAACGCACAGGAATGGCCCCGTCATCATCGGGATCGTCCCGGCGAGGTTCATCGCAACATGCCGCCGCGCGGTCCGGGACGTCCCGGATGGGTACCATATCGCGGCAGGGACCGCGCAGGCTATTATCATGGCTATAGAGGCTACCGCGATCGCCGACCCGGCTATCGTCGTCACAATGATGGCCTCTGGTATCCGGCAGCAGCCTTTGCGCTCGGCGCCATTATCGGCGGCGCTCTGAACAACTAAGCCCACGCTCCCAATGAGAGCACTTTAAGGAACGAGCTTCGTCGTTCACGAATAGAGCCGGGCGGCAGACGTTCATGCTTGCAAGTCGGCCGCCCGCCAATCGGGACAGTGCTACGCTGGAAACGGCGTGAGCTTCGCCCGATGCAATCCTGCCACCACCTTTTGTGAGAAGGTTGGGATGGCAGGTTTATCATTTCCGTGACCAGGGCGCTCATTGATCGGCGTAGCGCGCTATGAGAGCAAAAGGCCGCGGGGACATACCCTGTCGCGGTCGAGCGCGCGCATCTCCAGTAAATTGTCAGATTTGACATGTCGTTTACGTATAGCCCGACTTCCTCTACGGGCGGGCGCGCGCCGGATTGCGATATGCGCTCAGCAATTATCATGGTCGGTATAGACCGCCGAATGCGTTGCGGGAGTTGCCGTTCGAAAGAGATTTGCCATTGCCTTCGAAAAGAACACGTATAATTGTAATGAAACAATATACAGATTGACATGATCCATTACCTCTTTCACGCTGATGTCATGAACATCCAGCGCGAGAGGAATGAAAATCGTAATGGTATCGGTCACATCGATAGCAAGGTGCGAGTGTGCGCCATGACGATGATGGTCACGCTGCGAGATATCGAGGCAGGGCAGCGCCGCATTGCCGGATATGTGCAGCGCACGGCGCTGCGGCCCTCACATGCGCTGTCTCAGCGTATGGGCGTGCCCGTCTATCTCAAGCTGGAAAACCATCAGCAGACCGGCAGTTTCAAGCTGCGTGGGGCCACGAACGCGCTTCTCTGCCTTGACGAGGAGGCCCGTTCGCGCGGACTGGTGACGGCGTCGACCGGTAATCACGGCCGAGCAGTCGCTCATGCCGCCAAAACGATGGGCGCACGCGCGACCATCTGCCTGTCTGCGCTTGTTCCCGTCAATAAGGTCGGCGCGATCCGAAGCCTCGGGGCAGATGTTCGCATCGTCGGGCATTCGCAGGATGATGCCATGCGGGAGGTCGAGCGCCTGGTCCGTGAAGAAGGCATGTGTTTCGTGCCTCCCTTCGATGACGCCGCCGTCATTGCCGGCCAGGGCACGCTCGGGCTGGAAGTCGCCGACGATCTGCCGGAGGCGACACTTGTTCTCGTGCCACTATCGGGTGGTGGTCTGGCTTCGGGCACTGCCGCGGCAATCAAGGGTCGTCTGCCGGCCGCCAAAGTCGTCGGCGTGTCGATGGAGCGCGGCGCGGCAATGGCGGCAAGTCTCACAGCCGGTCGGCCGATCGATGTGCGGGAGGTCGAGACCCTGGCGGATTCGCTTGGCGGCGGCATCGGCCTCGACAACCGCCTGACCTTCGCGATGTGCCGCGCGCTTCTGGATGATGTGATCCTGCTCAGCGAAGACGAAATTGCCGAGGGCATTCGCCATGCGGCCAGGATCGAAGGCGAGACCGTCGAGGGTGCCGGTGCAGTCGGGATAGCGGCCTTGCTTGCCGGCAAGATCAGGCCCGATGGCCCGACCGCGATTGTCGTTTCCGGGGGCAATATCGATCCGGTGGTCCATCGGGCGATCGTCGATGATCTCAAGGTGGAGGTGGCGCCATGACGCGTGTGCTGATCCTGACGGAAACCGACCTTCGCAAGATCGTCCAGCTCGACGGAGATGCCGTCGATTGCGTCGAGCAGGCCTTTGCCGCACTGGCGACAAGGGCCGTGGAAATGCCGCCCATCATGCGGCTGGATATCCCCGCCCATCGTGGCGAGGTCGATGTGAAGACCGCTTATGTTCCCGATCTCGACAGTTTCGCAATCAAGGTCAGTCCCGGTTTCTTCAACAATCCGTCGCTTGGACTGCCGAGTACCAATGGGTTGATGATGCTCTTGTCGGCGCGCACCGGCCTGGTCGAGGCGCTTCTGCTCGATAACGGTTATCTGACCGATGTGCGCACGGCCGCTGCGGGCGCCGTGGCCGCGCGGCATCTTTCCCGTCCGGATGCCCGGATAGCCGCAATTCTCGGCGCGGGCATGCAGGCTCGCCTGCAATTGCGCGCGCTTACACTCGTCCGGCCGATCGAGGCGGCCCGAATTTGGGCGCGCGATCCGGTAAAGGCCGAGAAGCTCGCAAGGGAGCTGACGGTGGAGCTCGGTTTCTCCGTTTCGGCGGAAGCGGATGCCGAAGAAGCCTGCCGTGGCGCCGACATCATCGTTACCACCACACCCTCGGATAAGCCGATCCTTGATGCCGCCTGGCTGCAGCCCGGCCAGCATATCACCGCCATGGGCTCGGATGCCGAACATAAGAACGAGATCGATCCGGCAGCTATTGCAAAGGCCATGCCCTACGTCGCCGACAGCTTAAAGCAGACGCGGCGGCTGGGCGAGCTCCATCATGCGATCGCCGCAGGGCTTGCAAGTGAGATGGCTGATTTTCCCGAACTTGGCGCCATCGTCTCAGGCCAGGTGGCCGGTCGACGGTCGCGCGAGGCGATCACCCTTTGCGATCTGACCGGGACGGGCGTGCAGGATACCGCCATTGCCACGCTTGCCCATCGCCGTGCTGTCTCAGCCGGTACGGGGCAGGCGATCGAAACGACAAAAGCATCAGGAGACCCCGCGTGAGCGAACCGACCCTCAATTTCACCCGCGCCGAATATGCCGAGCGGCTCGCCAAGACGCGCCGCGCCATGGAAAAGGCCGGTGTCGACCTCGTCATCGTGACGGATCCGTCCAACATGCACTGGCTCACCGGCTATGACGGCTGGTCCTTTTACGTCCATCAATGCGTGCTGGTACCCGGTTCCGGCGACCCGATCTGGTACGGGCGCGGCCAGGATGCCAATGGCGCCAAGCGCACGACCTATCTCGCCCACGACAATATCATCGGCTATCCCGATCACTATGTACAATCCAACGAGCGCCATCCGATGGATTTGCTCTCGAAGATTATTGAGGAGGGCGGCTGGGCCAATGCCTCGATCGCCGTCGAGATGGACAATTACTGGTTCACCGCCGCAGCCTACGCCTCGCTCGTCAAGCATCTGCCGAATGCCCGCTTCAAGGATGCCCAGGGGCTCGTGAATTGGCAGCGCGCCGTCAAAAGCCCGACCGAGCTTGATTATATGCGCAAGGCCGGCCGTATCGTCGAAGCCATGCACCAGCGGATCGTCGAGAAAGTCGAGCCGGGAATCCGCAAGTCCGATCTCGTTGCCGAAATCTACGATGCCGGCATTCGCGGCGTCGACGGCTTCGGTGGGGATTATGCGGCAATCGTGCCGCTGCTGCCGTCGGGAGCCGATGCCTCCGCCCCGCATCTGACCTGGGACGACAAGCCGATGAAAAGCGGCGAGGGCACCTTCTTCGAGATCGCCGGCTGCTATCGCCGCTATCATTGCCCGCTGTCGCGCACCGTGTTCCTCGGCAAGCCGACCCAGGCGTTTCTGGATGCGGAGAAGGCGACGCTCGAAGGCATGGAGGCCGGCCTTGCCGCCGCCAAGCCGGGTAACGCCTGCGAGGACATTGCCAACGCCTTTTTTGCCGTCCTGAAGAAATACGGGATCGTTAAGGACAACCGCACGGGCTATCCGATCGGCCTGTCCTATCCGCCGGATTGGGGTGAGCGCACCATGAGCCTGCGCCCTGGCGATCGCACCGAACTCCTGCCCGGCATGACCTTTCACTTCATGACCGGCCTCTGGCTCGAAGACATGGGTATGGAGATCACGGAAAGCATCGTCATCACCGAGAGCGGCGTCGAATGCCTCTCTAACGTGCCACGCCGGCTTGTCGTGAAGTGATTGCCTGAGATGAACAGCATGAGCATTTCCAAACGACCATCGCCGATCACCCCGACCGTCGACTTCGGCCGCGACGGTATCCAGCACGGCCACCTGCGTCTTCCCTGGTCGCGCGACGATTCCGCATGGGGTTCGATCATGATCCCGATCTGCGTCATCAGGAACGGTGAGGGGCCGACGGCGCTTTTGACCGGCGCCAATCATGGCGATGAATATGAGGGGCCTGTCGCGCTTTTCGATCTGGCTCGGACGCTGAAGGCCGAGGAGATCGAGGGGAGGATCATCATCGTTCCGGCGATGAATTATCCTGCCTTCCAGGCAGCCACCCGCACCTCTCCGATCGACAAGGGTAATCTCAATCGGAGTTTTCCCGGTCGGCCTGATGGCAGCGTGACGGAGAAGATCGCCGATTACTTTACCCGCCATCTACTGCCGCTGGCCGACATCGTGCTCGATTTCCATTCGGGCGGCCGTACCCTCGATTTCCTGCCCTATGCCGCAGCGCATGCTCTGCCCGATAAGGGCCAGGAGAAAGCCTGCTTCGATGGCGTCGCCGCGTTTTCCGCACCCTATTCCATGCGGATGATCGAGATCGATGCCGTCGGCATGTACGACACCACGGCCGAGGAGATGGGCAAGGTCTTCGTGACCACCGAGCTTTCGGGCGGTGGAACCATATCGGCGCGTACGGCTTCCATTGCCAAGCGCGGTGTCCTGAATGTCCTGAAGCACGCGGGAATCGTTGCAGGCAAGCCGGAGATCGAAGCGACGCAATGGCTCGACATGCCGTCCTCCGACTGTTTCGTCTTCGCCGAGGCCGACGGGCTTTTCGAGCCGCTCAAGGATTTGGGCGACACGGTTTTGCGGGGAGAGATCATCGCCCGCATCCATCCAATCGGCCGTACTGGATCCGTACCATTAGACTATCGGGCGGCGCTGGACGGTGTTCTTGCCGCACGTCATTTCCCCGGCCTCATCAAGACCGGGGATTGCCTCGCCGTCGTTGCAACCTTGACGGAAGGCCCCTGAATTACCGTGCCGCGACAGCGCGGCGCGGATCACCACCCCGTTAACGGCAAAGATCCGGAAAACCGGACAGCCGATGACGGACTTCAACCACAGAGGAGTGAACGATGAGATCGAATTTTTACCGCAGCCTCGCCGCCATGGGCCTGACCATCGGCCTGGCCGCATCCGCCCATGCCGCCAGCCTCGAGCAGATCAAGAAGGATGGCTATATCCGCGGCGCCAGCGCCAATGAGGTTCCCTACAGCTATATGGACGAGAGCGGCGCCGCCAAGGGCATCGGTCCCGATGTCGCCGCCGCGGTCCTGAAGTCGATGGGTGTCAAGGAAGTCGACTGGACCGTGACGCCGTTCGGATCGCTGATCCCCGGCCTGAAAGCCAAGCGCTTCGACTTCGTTGCCGCCGAGCAGAACATTTTGCCGGAACGCTGCAAGCAGGTGCAGTTCACCACGCCGAACTCCAGCTATGGCGAGGGGCTGTTGGTGCCGAAGGGCAATCCGAAGAAGCTGCATTCCTATGAGGACATCAAGAAGGATCCGTCTCTGAAGGTCGCGATCGTATCGGGTGCCGATCAGCTCGATTTCTTCCATGGGCTGGGCATTCCGGAATCCCAGATCGTCATGATCCAGGCGAATGCGGATGCGCTTTCCACGATCCAGACCGGCCGTGCCGACGCCTATGCGGCAACCGAGCTGACCGTCGCCAAGCTCGTTCAGGGTGGCACGAATGTCGAGCATGCGGAGCCGTTCACCGATCCGGTCATCAGCGGAAAATCCGTCAGAAGCTATGGCGGCTTCGATTTCCGGCCCGAGGACAAGGATCTTTACAAGGCCTTCAATACCGCCCTCGAAGCCTTCAAGAAGACCGACGACTACAAGAAGATCTTGATGTCTTATGGTCTTAGCGCCGAAAGTGTCGAGGCCGCACGCACGAAGAGCACCGAAGATCTGTGCGCGGGCAAGTGAGCCTATTGATAATCGTGAGCGATCTGGCGGCGGTCTGCGGACAATCGCCAGGTCGCTCGGCCCCTCCCATCCTGAAACGGAGGTGACCCGGACATGAGTTGGACACATTATCTGCCCGCATTACTGAAGGGCGCCGAGGTGACGGCGCTCATCGCCATCGCCTCCATGTTTCTCGGCGCGATCTTCGCCTTTGCGGCCGGCCTTGCACGCTTTGCCGGAGGGCGGTTGCTCTCCGGAATCGCGATCGTTTATATCGAGATATTTCGCGGCACGTCGCTTCTGGTGCAGCTTTTCTGGCTCTATTATGCGCTGCCGCTGATCGGGATCTCCTTCGATCCCATCACCACGGGCATTGCCGGTCTGGCACTCAATATCGGCGCCTATGGCGCGGAAGTGGTGCGTGGCGCGCTGCAAGCGGTTCCCGATACGCAGCACGAGGCGGCGCGGGCGTTGAATTTCAAGCAGGGTCAGACGCTCTTCCATATCGTCCTGCCGCAGGCGGTGGTCGAAATGATGCCGGCTTTCGGCAATCTTGCCGTGCAGAACCTGAAGGATACAGCATTGGTGTCGCTGATCTCGATCAGCGATCTGACGTTCCAGGCACAGCAATTGCGCAACATCACGCTCGACAGCGTGACGATCTATTCGCTGACGCTGATTGGATATTTCATCATGGCGCTCATTCTGGTTGCCTTCATGCGCTGGCTGGAAACGATCCTTCGCCGCGGCGTCGCTTTCCCGGGGAGGGCGCCGGCATGATGTATGGTTTTACCTGGGACACGTCGACCACGCTGTCCTTCGCATTGTCGATCCTGCCGATCCTCGGCATCGGCTTGATCGTCACGCTGGAGGCGGCAGCCGCGGGTTTTGCGATCGCCCTTGTTCTCGGCCTGGTCTTCGCTTTGCTGCGGCGCAGCCGCTTCGCGGCGATCTCCTGGCCGACGGCTTTCGTCATCGAGTTCCTGCGCGATACGCCGCTGCTCGTTCAGCTCTTCTTCCTTTACTACGTCCTGCCGATCTACGGCATTGTGCTGCCGGCCTTCCTGACCGGTGCGCTGGCGCTCGGGCTGCAATATTCGGCCTATACGTCGGAGGTCTATCGCGGCGGTCTGGATGCGGTGCCGCTTGGGCAATGGGAGGCTGCGACGGCACTCAATCTCGCGCGCGGCCGCACCTATTGGGATATCATCATCCCACAGGCCATTCCCCGCATCATTCCGGCCATGGGCAACTATCTCGTCTCCATGCTCAAGGAGACGCCGGTCCTGTCCGTCGTCACGGTGGTCGACATGCTCAACCTCGCCAATCTCATCGGGGATCGGACGTTCGAGTATCTGGTGCCGCTTTCCCTCGTCGGTCTGATCTTCCTCATCCTCACGCTCGTCTGCTCGGCAGCCATTCATTGGCTCGAAAAGGCGTTGCCGAAAAACGGAATCGCTCTCAAATGACGCAACCACTGATCCGCTTTCAAGATGTGACCAAGCGCTACGGCCACCTGACCGTGCTCGACAATTTCTGCTTCGACGTCACGCCCGGCGAGAAGGTGACACTGATCGGCCCTTCCGGTTCCGGAAAATCAACCGTCCTGCGCATCCTGATGACGCTTGAACCTTTCCAGGAAGGAACCCTGCACCTGGCCGGCATGTCCTATCATCAGGAAAACGGCCGCGGGCGCTTCCTCGCCAGCGAGGCTCATCTGCGCCAGATCCGCACCCATGTCGGCATGGTCTTCCAGAGCTTCAATCTGTTTCCGCATATGACCGTGCTGCGCAATGTCGTCGAGGCGCCGATGCGCGTGCTCGGGCTTGGGCGGGCGGAAGCCGAATGCCGTGCCGTCGATCTCTTGCGCATGGTCGGGCTTTCGGAGAAGAAGGATCACTATCCAAGCCAGCTTTCCGGCGGCCAGCAGCAGCGCGTAGCAATCGCACGCGCGCTCGCCATGCGTCCAAGAGTGTTGCTGTTCGACGAACCGACATCGGCGCTCGATCCGCAGCTTGTCGGCGAAGTGCTCGGCGTCATCCGCGATCTCGCCCATGAGCACGATCTGACCATGCTGCTGGTCACGCATGAAATGCGCTTTGCCCGCGAAGTGTCCGACCGCGTCTGTTTCTTCGACAAGGGCCGCATCTGCGAACAAGGCAAGCCGGAAGAGATCTTCAGCGCGCCGAAGGAAGAGCGCACGAAGGAGTTTCTGCGCTCGATCCTTTGACGGGATTGAGCTGCGGCAAGGCTAAACGATCGAGCCGACGTCGAAGACAGGCGGCAACTGTTCGAAGGTGCCGCGAACGGTTTCGAGTGCCGAGCGAAGGGCGGAATGCGACAGGCGGCCGCCCAGGCAGATGCGAATGCCGCCAACCGGCCGCTCTCCACCGGCGACAAACGGATCGGACGGCGTGACCGCGACACCCTTGCGGGCAAGTGCGCGCACAAGGCCTTCCTCCGTCCAGCGCTCGGGAACCGACAGCCATGCACAAAGCGACAGGGGATGACTGCCGGCAACGAACGAGGCCATCACGTTGGAGACGATCGCCTGCCGGGCCTCCGCTTCGCTGCGCTGGACGGCAAGCAGGGCTTCCGCCGTCCCATCCAGAACCCAGCGCGACGCCATTTCGGCAACGACATTGGTGGCGCTCCACCCGGTAACGCGCAGGATCGAGGCGGCACGGATCGAATAATGGGCTGGCACCACCAGATAGCCGATACGCAATCCCGTCATCACGGACTTCGTGAAGCTGGTCACGAAGAAGCCGAGTTCCGGGATGAGATCCGGCATGGAGGGAAGGGGATCGCGCAGCATCGATTTGTAAACCTCGTCCTCGATGACGAAGATACCATGCCGGCGAGCTATATCGGCGATTGCGCGCCGGCGCTCGGCCCCCATGACGTGGCTGGTGGGATTGCCGAGCGAGGAAACGATGACAAGCGCCGTCACGTCGCCGATGGCGCAGGCCGCCTCGAAAGCCTCTGGCAGGATACCCTCGCGATCGGTCGGAAGACCACGCAGCGTGAAACCCAAAACATTGGCAAGGCCGATGATGCCGTGATCGGTCAGGCTTTCCGTCAGGACCACTTCGCCGGGCCGAACAACCGAGGCGACGGCAAGGAACAGTCCGTGGGCGGCGCCATTCGTGACCAGGATTCGGTCCGGATCGGCCTTGACCGACAGGCCTGAGAGCCAGACCTGCGCTGCTGCGCGATGGGCATCGAGGCCAGCGATCGGCCTGCAGGGCCGCATGAAGCTGCTATTGTCGCTTTCGGCCAGCGCCTGCATGAGTTCACGAGCCGATCGTTCATGCGCCTCCGTATAGACGGCCCGGATGATGGAGAGATCGGCGCTGCCGCTCGGATCGCGATCGAGCATGAAGCTGTCGGCGCGTTCGGTGACGCGGCTGCGCACGAAGGTACCGCGTCCGACTTCCCCGCGCAGATAGCCGCGACGCTCCGCTTCCTTGTAGCTCAGGCTCACAGTCTGGACCGAAATGCCAAGCGCATGGGCGAGATCGCGATGCGTCGGCATCTGCGCGTGCACCGGCAGGATGCCGTCATCGATGTCGGCGATGATCTTGTCGGTGAGCAGCTTGTGCTTGGTCACGCCCTTGCGATGCTGGAGGACGGGTTTCCAGGCGCCATTGTCCTGGTCTTTTGAATCATGACGATACATGGATTGATCCGGTACAATTCTCAAGATCCATGTATACCATCCATTGCCGGATGGCGATGACCGAATGAGATCTGGCGGCCCGTTGTCAACAACGGGCCGCCAAATCGTCTCGCAAAACAGAGCCATTCTTCCGGCCGGCCGGATCAGCGGTTCGAAAGCACGCTTTCGATGGCGCCGGCGGCCGCCTTGACGACGGTATCGGCTTCCTCACGGGTCAGGCACAGCGGCGGGGCAAAGCCGAGGATGTCTCCCTGCGGCATGGCACGACCTATGACGCCGCGCTCAAGCAGCGCTGCCGCCACCTGCGGGCCGATCTTCTTCGCCGGGTCAAAGAACTTGCGATCATCCTTGTCCTCGACGAATTCGACGGCCGCCATCAGCCCGTCGCCACGGACCTCGCCGACATGCCTGTGATCGCCGACTGCCTTCGTGAGCTCCGAGCGGAAGTAGGCACCGGTGGAGCCAGAATTTTCGACGATGCCGAGTTCATCGACCAGTTCGAGATTGGCGATGCCGGCAGCCGCGCAGATCGGGTGGGCAGAATAGGTCCAGCCGTGGCCGATGGCGCCAAGCTGGTCGGATCCCTGAACGAGAACCTGCCACATCTTGTCGGAAACGATGCTGCCGGAAAGCGGCGCGTAGGCAGACGTCAGACCCTTGGCGATGGTGATCAGGTCCGGCTTCATGCCGTAATGATCGGAGCCGAACATCGTGCCGAGACGGCCGAAGCCGGTGACGACTTCGTCAGCCACGAGCAGCACATCGTATTTGTCGAGAACGGCCTGGATCTTCTGCCAGTAGGTCTTCGGCGGCGGAACGATGCCGCCGGTGCCGAGGATCGGTTCGCCGATGAAGGCTGCGACCGTTTCCGGACCTTCGGCGAGGATCATGTCCTCCAGTCTGTCGGCACAATGCTGCGCGAACTGCTCCTCATTCATCGACCGGTCGGCGCGGCGGAAGAAATAAGGTGCTTCGGTATGAAGAATGGGCGCGCGCGGCAGGTCGAAGGCGTTGTGGAAGAGCTCCAGGCCGGTGAGGCTCCCCGTCATGACGCCGGAGCCATGATAGCCGCGCCAGCGGGAGATGATCTTCTTCTTTTCCGGGCGGCCAAGGATGTTGTTGTAGTACCAGATGAGCTTGATGTTGGTCTCGTTGGCGTCGGAGCCGGAAAGGCCGAAATAGACGCGGCTCATGCCATCCGGCGCGCGGTCGATGATCATCTTGGATAGCGTGATCGAGGCTTCCGTGCCATGGCCGACATAGGCGTGGTAATAGGCGAGGTTGTTTGCCTGTTCGGCGATCGCATCGGCGATTTTCTGCCGGCCATAACCGACATTGACGCAGTAAAGACCGGCAAAGGCGTCGAGGCTTGTCTTGCCGTTGGTGTCGGTGATGTAAACGCCTTCGGCGCCGGCGATGACGCGGGTCGGAGTTTCGCCGCGCGCATGCATTCCCATATGGGTCGACGGATGGAAGAAATGGTCCCTGTCCCAGGCGTTCAGTTCGTTGCGCTTGTCCAGCATAGTGTGGTTCCTTCTTTTTCTATTCGGGGCGTCAGGCTGTCGTGTCGACGCAGAGATATTTGAGCTCGGTAAAGGCCTCGATGCCGTGGCGGGAGCCTTCGCGGCCGAGGCCCGACTGCTTCCAGCCGCCAAAGGGGATCGAGCTGCCGGTGATCTTCACGCGGTTGACGGCGATCATGCCGTATTCGAGAGCTCGACCAAGCCGCATATGCCGGGCGCCGCTCGTCGTCACGACATAGGCGACAAGGCCATACTCGGTATCGTTGGCGCGGGCGACGACCTCGTCTTCGGTATCGAAGGGCGTCACCGCCGCGACTGGTCCGAATGTTTCCTCATGCATGATCAGGGCATCCGGCGCGGGATCGACAAGCAAGGTCGGCTGGAAGAACAGCGGGCCGGCGGAGTGGCGTTTCCCGCCGGTGGCAAGTCTCGCGCCGCCATTCAGGGCATCGGCGACGTGTTCCTCGACTTTCGCAATGGCGCGCTCGTGCATGAGAGGTCCGATGTCGACGCCATCGGCCAATCCGTTCCCAACCTTCAGGGCAGCGATGCGCTTGCTGAAAGCCGCGACAAAAGCGTCCATGATCGGGCGTTGAACGAAGATGCGGTTGGCGGCGAGGCAATCCTGGCCGGAAGTTGCGAACTTCGCATTGATGGCGATATCGACGGCACGATTAAGATCGGCATCGTCGAAGATGATCAGGGGCGCATGACCGCCAAGCTCCATGACAAGCCGCTTCATGCTTGCGGCGCATTGACCGGCGATCAGCTTGCCGATGCCGGTCGACCCGGTGAAGCTCAACGCCCTGACCCGCGGATCGTCGCAGAAGGCGCCGACGACGGTTGCGGCATCGCCGGTCAGCACGTTGAAGACGCCGGCGGGAAGACCGGCGCGTTCGCCGAGTTCCGCGAGCGCAAGCGCCGACAATGGCGTTTCCGATGATGGGTGGGCAACGACGGTGCAGCCGGCCGCGAGCGCTGCGGCTGCTTTGCGCGTGATCATCGCGGCGGGGAAATTCCAGGGCGTGACGATGCCGACGACACCCAGGGCTTCCCTGCGGACAAACATTTCGGTGTCGGGCAGATGGCTGGTCACGCTTTCGACGTTGATGCGCTTTGCTTCCTCGGCATACCACTCGATAAAGCCTGCGGCATAATCGATCTCGCCGTGGGATTCGGCCAAGGGCTTGCCCTGTTCCAGCGTCATGATCAGCGCCAGATCCTCGCGCGCCTCGATCATCAATTCGTACCACCTGCGCAGGATCGATGATCGTTGCTGCGGCAGGAGTGAACGCCAGGCCGCAAAGGCATCCGTTGCCGCGTCGATGGCCTCGAAGGCTTCTCTCTGGTCGAGGCTGGTGACCCAGGCAAGTGTTGCGGCGGATGCGGGATCGGTGACCTGGAAGCTGCGACCGGCCTTGCCGGCGACCCAACGGCCCGCCACATAGGAGAGGTCTCGCAGCAGATGGCGGTCGTTCAGCCGCGAAAGGGCTTCATGATAGGTGGTGCGGGCGTGGAGCGCAGGCATGGTCGGGTCTCTCGTTCCAGATGCCATAATGCTCTCACGGAACGCCGCGAGAGATTGTCCATTGGTAGCGGGCGGAAGAGAGAAAGCAGCTAAAGAGGATGGCGTCGGTAGAGAGTCTCTCTATTCGTCGCCAGACGCATCCGGAGAGAGCAGGTCGGTGACGGGCAGTGCCGTCTCCTCCTTCACGGTCTTGGTCACGATGTAGGTGAAATAGCGCTCGATGCCGAGATCGCGATCGAGGAGATCGTCGATCAGACGCTGGTAGGCGTCGATATTGGCGGCCATGATTTTCAGAATGTAGTCGACGCCGCCGCCGACGGCCCAGCAGGCTACGATTTCCGGGATGGCTGCGATTGCTCGCTCGAAGCGCTCGAAGTCGGCCTGTCGATGGTTGGCAAGTGTCAGCTCAACCATGACATTGGCGATCGGCGCGAGCCGGCGCAGCGAAAGGCGTGCATGATAGCCTGTGATGATGCCTGCCTTTTCCAGCTTGCGAAGGCGCAGCCAGCATGGCGTCGGCGACAAGCCGACCTTCTCGGCGAGCGAAAGTTTGGTGATGCGGCCATCGCGTTGAATGGCGTCCAGTATCCGCAGGTCGATTGTGTCCAGTTTCATCTAAAGCTGCTTGTCTGTCATCCGAGGTTCCAAGAGCAATGGCATTCGAAACCGGGACTGACAAGCGCGCCCAGAGCCGGATGATTTTAGGTCTGTTCGACTTAAAATCTGAATCCGCTCTAAAATCAAAGAAGTAGAGCGTGATGTCGTCCGAAAACCGCCTACACTTTTCGGCATCGCGCTCTAAGCGGAATTGAGTGATCAGTCACGCCGGCGGCAGATCCGGCATGGGAGTATTTCTGGCGTGAAGCCGCTGTTGCTGGCGGCACAGCAGCGGCAGCTTCATCGCGGCATCATTCGGGCGCCACGATCAGCGTGTCGTCGATTTCGACAGCTTCTTTTGGAAGGGCGCGCTGACGAGCCAGGCGTAGAAGCGTGGCTAGCAGCAGAATGGCCATCAGCCCGAGCTCGACGGCGATGGCCGTCACCCCCGCAGCGAGATAGAAGCTCTTATATTGCAGGACCTGTGCGAAGACGGCACCCAGGATCGCCGGCCCGAGGCCCAGCGAAACCTGCTGCATGGTGGCGAGCATGGCGCTGCCTGCGCCGGCATGTTCATGTGGCACATCGGCGAGCCCGAGGCGGTAGAAGCAGTTGACGATCAGCGCCTGACCGAACCCGATCAGGATGGTCGACGGGATGAGGTTGATGACGCCTGGTCGCGGCCAGACCATTTCCAGCGTCACGATGAGCAGGACGAGCCCGGTCATCTGGATGAGGCAGCCCGTCACCAGCATGGCTTCGCGGCGCATGCCGGCAAGCCGGGGCGTGACGAAAGCGGCCGAGACGAAATAGGAGCCGCCGAGCGCGATCAGCGCATTGCCCGATTGCAGCGGCGTCAGACCGGCGCCCGCCTGCAGCGTCAGGGCGAAGACGAACATGAAGCCGCTCCAGCAGGTGAAGAAGATGATGGCGATCAGCCCGCCGAAGCGCATGCTGGAGATGCGGGTCAGCGATGGTGGCAGGATCGGGAAGGCGCCGCGTGCCTCCTTGGCCCGCTCGATGCGCCAGAGAAGCGCCGTCAGCGGCAGGATCGGCACGAAGCCCAGCAGGCAGAGCCAGTTCCAATGCAGGGACGGGCCAAGCGCCGTCGGCAGCAGCACGGATAGCGTCAGCAATGCCAGCGTGACCATACCGGACCAGTCCACCGGGACTCTGTCTTGGCCGCGTGTCTCGGGAACATGGCGCCAGATGCTGCAAAGGATCAGGACGCAGATCGGCAGATTGATGAGGAAGATGCTGCGCCAGCCGGAGCCGGCGATATTGGCGGAGATGAGAAAGCCGCCGAGGACTTGGCCGACAATGAAGGCAATTCCGCCGATTGCGCTGTAGAGGGAAACCGCGCGGGCATGGTCGCGTCCGGTGAGCGTGACATGGATCGTCGCCAGCACCTGCGGCACCATCAGCGCTGCCGCAATTCCCTGCAGCGCACGGGCGACGATGAGGAAGGCGACGGATGTCGCGACGCCGCAGAGCAGCGAGGCAAGGCAGAACATCAGCACGGCCAGGCCGAACATGCGTCGGCGGCCGAAATTGTCGCCGAGGCGCGCGCCCATGGCCAGGCAGACGGCGAACGCCACGCCATAGGCGGCAACGAAGAGTTCAAGTTCGGTCTCGCCGGCGTGCAGCGAGGCAGAGATGGCGGCAAGGCCGACGTTGATGATGGAAAAATCGAGCTGCAGCAGCAATTGGCCGGCGAGCAGGATCATCAGGCCGACTTGGCCGAGCCGGATTGGTGCGGATGACATGAAGACCTCAAAGGATTTGGAAAACTGAGTCCACAGTCTTCTATACCTATGTTAAACCGGTACAAGACATCTGTTTAGACTGGTATAAAAAGTATCAGGCTGGAGAATGGACATGCACGGTACGCTCGACATAACCTCCAATCACATGCTGTCGCGTGCGCAGGAACTGGGCGAGATGCTGCGACGCCGGCGCGAAACGCTCGATCCCAAGCGATTGGGCATTGGCCGCGCAGGACGGGTTCGTACACCTGGATTGCGGCGCGAGGAAGTGGCGGCACGGGCCGATATCGGCATTACCTGGTACACGAAGCTTGAGCAGGGCCGGCCGATCCGCGTGTCGCCGCGCGTGCTCCTCTCTGTCGCACAGGCACTGGAATTCAATGAGATCGAGACGGAGCATCTGTTCAGGTTGGCGAACCTGCCCGTACCGCCCCGGCTCGAACCTCCCCGGGTCTGCGAGCCGCTGACCGCGGCAAGCCAGCACATTCTCGATCAACTCTGTCCTTATCCCGCGCTCATCCAGACGAAGCGCTACAATATCCGCGGCTTCAACGAAGCCTATCGCCGTCTCGTCGGGGTGGACCTGAATGCGCTCCCACCCGAAGATCGAAACTGCATCTACCTATCCCTCGTCAATCCTGCCTGGCGTGCAAGCCAGGCCGACCCCGACGAGATGCTGGCCAACATGGCCGCCCTGTTTCGTGCCTCTATGGCGGAACATCTCGACGATCCTGTCTGGGAGCGGCAGCTGGAGCGCTATATGAGCGCCTCGGATCAGTTCCGCATCGTCTGGGACCGCTACCAGCTCAAAGGCATCGAGAACGTTGTCAAGCGCTTCCGTCTTGCCGACGGTACGATCCTTGCGCTGCAATCCAACAATTGGTGGGCAAGCCCCAGCAATGACGACCGCATGATCGTCTACACGCCCGTCGATGAGATCGGAGCCGAAAGGCTGAAAACCATGATGAAACGCAAGCGTACCTGCTGAGGGATTTGGCGTTAATGCCCTACCGTCGAACGGGCCGCGATTGCCAGAACCTCGCGTCGTTCATGGTCCGATCACCATATAATCATTGGCCCTATAGCCGGATGATTTTAGGTCGAATCGACCTGAAATCTGAATCCGCTCTAGAATCAAAGAAGTAGAGCGTAATGCCGTCCAAAAACCGCCTACACTTTTCGGCATCACGCTCTAACTCGATGGCATTTCCGCCATAGCAACACCAGGCGTAACTGTGACGCGTCGACGTACGAAGACATGGCGCTCCGCTCGCTGGGAACCTTTTGCGGCCGGGTGCTGTTCATCTGACGATTTCAGGAACGATATGGTTATCCTTTGCCGCGCTCATCGCCTTTTGACCAGCAAGCTCGCGCACTCATCTCGCTCGCGCTCCTCAACTTCTTCATGGCCGATGTTCAGGCAGGCATCGGCCCCTTTCTTGGTGTCTTCCTGATCGCGCATGGCTGGCAAAGCGGATCGATCGGTTCGGTCATGACGATCGGCGGCTTTGCCGGCATGCTGATGATGGCGCCGGCCGGGGCCTTCATCGATGAGACGACGCACAAGCGCGCGTGCGTTATCGTGCTTGGCATCTGCACCGTGCTGGCCTCCATGATCATATTGTTGTCACAGGTCTTCTGGGTTGTGGCGCTGTCCCAGATTGCGACTGCCGTTGCGGGCGCCGCGATCGGCCCGGCTCTCAGCGGGATTACCCTCGGTATCGCGCGGCAAGCCGGCTTCAATCGGCAGACTGGTTACAATCAAGCTTTCAACCATGCCGGCAATTTGGTCGGCGCCGCTTTGTCAGGATGGCTCGGCTGGATGTTCGGACTAACGGCGGTATTCTGGCTTTCCGCCGTATTCGGCGTGCTCACCATCGGTTCCGTTCTGATGATTCCGCCCGCCGCGATCGACGATAACGAGGCGCGGGGCGCCGTTCTTCGCGTGATCGACCTGCAAGGGGAAACGGGAACTGTAGCGCAGCGCAAACCGAGCGGTTTCGAGGTGCTTGCGGGGTCAAAGCCGCTGCTGATTCTGGCCGGTGCTCTCGCATTATTCCATCTCGGTAACGGGGCGATGCTGCCGCTCTACGGGCTTGCCGTGGTCTCCGCCAAGCGGGGCGATCCGGCGGCTTTTGTTGCCCTGACCGTCGTAGTGGCACAGGGCACCATGATCATCACCTCGTTGATCGCGATGCATATGGCGGAAAAGAGGGGGCAGTGGCTCGTGCTGCTGGTCTCCTTCATGTCTTTGCCGGTCCGCGGTTTTGTCGCGGCCCACCTGATTACCGCCTGGGGCGTATATCCGGTCCAAATCCTCGATGGCGTCGGCGCGGGCCTGCAGAGTGTCGCCGTGCCGGCGCTGGTCGCACGCATCCTGAACGGAACCGGCCGCATTAATGCCGGCCAGGGCATTGTGATGACCGTACAAGGTGTCGGCGCTTCCTTGAGTCCAGCCATAGGCGGTTGGCTCGCGCAGGAAATTGGTTATAGCGCGATGTTCGTGATTTTGGGAAGCTTCGCGCTGGGGTCGATTGCGCTCTGGGCCGGTTTTCATGGAATCCTGCGCGCCGCTGCCGCGGCGCCTAAACCCATCCAGGTCGCATCATCCAGATTACATGAGGGAATGTCCTGAACCTATTACGGTTGCCTGCCAGTCGAGGGAGAGATCGCGGTTTACCGCGATCTCTCCCTTATACAAACCCTTTGTTTCCGCGCTACTGAGCCGCCGTCTTCGGCGCTCCCGCCTGCAGGATCGCCTCATCGGCGAGGATTGCGGCAGCCTCGTTCTGCAGCACGTCCTTTGCATTCTTGCGGGCTTTCTCGATGGCGATATCGGCGCTCAGGCTGCGTTCGTTGGCCTGCAGGCCGTCGTCCTCGCCGGTATCCACGCCATCATTGATCTGGTCGCGCGACTTGAGGCGATTTGCCTGAGCGGCCATTTCGTTGCGACGTTCGGTTTCGTTGAGGGAAATGACCTGTTTGTCGCGCTGTGCTTTCAGCACGGCGATGTCTTCGACAAAGCGCTGGAAATCCTTATCGTTCTGCACGCGCGCTTCATGGCGGCTTTGCAGTTGCGGCAGCAATGCCTTTACGTTGCCGGCCGGCGCATATTTGGCCGGCTTGACCTGCGTCCACGGCAGGGCATTGTCATAGCTCGATTCACCAAAGCTCTTTGGATCCGAAAGACCCGGCAGGCTGATGTCGGGCGTCACGCCGCGCAGCTGCGTCGTGCCGCCATCGACCCGGAAAAACTGGGCCACAGTCAATTTCAGTTCGCCGAATTTCGGCTTGGCGTTATGGGCAACCTGGTCGAGATTAACAACGGTCTGCACCGTGCCCTTGCCAAAGCTCGGTTCGCCGACGATCACGCCTCGGCCATAATCCTGTATCGCCGCGGCAAAAATCTCGGAAGCCGACGCCGAGCCGCGATTGATCAGCACACCGACCGGACCAGTCCAGGCGGGGGTGGAAAGATCGTCGTTTTCCACTTCCACCTGGCCGTCCGCATTGCGCTGCTGAACCACCGGACCTTTGCCGACAAACAGACCCGTCAAATCGATCGCTTCGGCGAGCGAGCCGCCGCCATTGTTTCTAAGGTCAATGAGAACGCCTTCGACCTTGTCCTGCTTCAGCTCATCGAGAAGCTTGGCGACGTCGCGGCTCGCGCTTCGGTAATCCTTGTCGCCCTTTCGCCGCGCTTCGAAGTCTTCATAGAATGCCGGCAGGGTGATGACACCGATCTTGCGGCTGGCATCGCCATCCTTGACCGACAGGATGGTCTTCTTGGCAGCCTGCTTGTCGAGGCTGATCTTGTCACGCAGCAGGCTGATGACGTGATGCTTGCCATCAGGGCCGGCATCCGCCGGCAGGATATCTAGGCGCACGACGGAACCCTTCGCGCCGCGTATCATCTGCACGATTTCGTCGAGGCGGGTCCCCACCACTTCCTTGATCGCGCCGTTCTCGCCTTGGCCGACACCTATAATACGATCGCCGACGGCGAGCTTGCCGGACAACTGCGCCGGGCCGCCCGCCACGAGCTCGCGGATCGTCGTGTAATCATCTCTTTCCTGTAGCACCGCGCCTATCCCGACCAGCGAGAGCTTCATGGAAATATCGAATTCAGCCGAAGCGGTCGCGCCGAAATAGTCGGTGTGCGGATCGACCGACGTCGTATAGGCATCCATGAACGACTGGAACACGTCGTCGCTCTTGTACTTGTAGGCACGCTCGAGCGAATTTTCGTAGCGTTTGTCGAGCGTGTCGCGAATGGTGGCATCATCCTTGCCGGCCAATTTCAGGCGCAGCCAGTCGTTCTTGACACGTTTGCGCCACAGGTCGTTGCTTTCCGCTTCGGATTGCGGCCAAGGCTGTTTGTCGCGCACCAGGGGATAATCTTCCTGCACGCTGAAATCAAACTTCTGCTTGAGCAGGCTGCGCGCATAGCTCATGCGGTCGACCACCCGCTGCTCATACACGTTGAAAATGGAAAACGGGATATTCAGGTCTTCCTGGTTGATGGCGTCGTCGATCTTGGTGCTGCCGGCCATGAACTTGTCGATATCTGCCTGCGAGAAGATGATCCGGTCCGGGTCCAGGGATTTGATGAACCGGTTCATGACCTTGGCCGATAGAGCATCATCCAGCGGAACTGGCCTGTAATGGAAACGGGTGAGGAATTCTGCGCTCAAATGAGCGGCCTGCGCCTGTTGCGGCAGTGGCGTCAAAATTGGCGGCGAACCTGCTTCCAGGGCATATGCCGACGGAGCAATTGCCAGGAAAAGGCAGAGTAAACCATATTTCATACGCATCAAATCTTGGCCCGATTCTGGATCGTTGAGTGTTCGGTATATGATCTAGGTGGAACAATTATGGTTTTTTGGCAACCAAACGATGCTCTCCTTGCGGAAAGATTTTTCCAAACACCGCCGGGAGAGCCAGCCGCCGACATCTTCGGAAAGCAGTTTATGAGCGGTTCCAACCCGGTCTGCGTGAGCGTCGGCAAGCTCTGCGAAGCAGGTTCTGAACGAACCCAGACAGGGCGTGACGTCGTCAGACCTCCATGACGTCTTCGAAGGCCTCCGGAAAATTTTCGCGCGCCAGCTTTTCGTTGATGACAAGCATCGCCTCATAGGACATCGGATCGAAATCCTTGTCAGCCGCCACGACCTCACGTCCAAAGAGCAGGTTCAGACGGGCCGCGTCGAGGTTACCGCGCTCGAATGGTTCTGCTCCGAATTGGTGCCAGAGCGCGTGCAGGAAGGCCGCGTCGACACGGTGTTCCTGCGATCCCGGCCGCGCGCGGCGAGGAAGCTGCTTGATCGGCGTCACGCCCCTGGGGTTCGCGCGGCGAATGGTGAATTGGATGCCTGTTCCTGGCATGCCGGATGGAAAGCCGCGGTGCTTTGTCATATCGGAAAGCTTGGCCATGGCTATCGTTCCTGCTCGCTACGAGGTTCTGTCTGGCCCCTTCCAACGCCGGGGCAATTCGATGGAGAGGGTTATGCGGGCGCACTTTGTCGTGATTTCCGCCGCTCCGTCAATCCCGAGACCGGGCTTTCAAAGGGTTTAGTCCGGTTGTCGTGCTGGGACTGATCCACCTCGCTCATGCGCCACATCGGGGTAGATGATTCCCGAGGCTGAATGATAAATGGCTTGAAAGCAGGCGCACTTTCAAGCAAGTCGATTGATGGATATGGCGGTCAATGGGCTTCCGCGGCGATCAGCGGAACCTCTGCGCCGTTGGCATCATAGAGCCTGCCGTTCAGAAAGTAATCGCCGTCATGGAGAATGGCGATATCCTGAAAGCGGATCAGACGCTCCGTTCCCGCGACGAAAACCGACTGCTGGTCCGAGTTGCCGGCCTTCAGATGGTTGAACAGAAGGTTGAGCGTGATTGCCATCAATGCTGCTGAGCTTATGCCGGAGTGGAAAACGGTGATGACCCACGCAGGAAAATGCTCATAGAAGCCCGGAGATGCGATCGGGATCATCCCGAATCCGATCGAAGTCGCCACGATGATGAGGTTCATGTTGTTGTCGTAGTCGACCTTGGCGAGAGTCCGGATCCCGCTCGCGGCCACCGTTCCGAACAGAACGAGGCCTGCTCCTCCAAGCACGGAACTCGGGACGGCCGCCACGATGCGGCCGACGACCGGGAGCAGTCCGAGAGCGACGAGAAAGAGCCCACCGGTTGCCACGACATATCGGCTCTTGACCCCGGTCACCGCGACAAGGCCGACGTTCTGGGCAAAGGCGCTCTGCGTGAAGGAACCGACGACAGGGGCAAGGATGCTGGAGAGCATATCGGCACGCAGGCCGTTGCCGAGCCGGCGGGCATCGACCTTGGTGCCGACGATTTCGCCGACGGCAAGAATATCGGCGGAAGTCTCAACGAGCGTCACCATGACAACGATGAACATCGAGACGATCGCCGCCGTATCGAAGACCGGATAACCGAAGTGGAAGATCTGCGGCAGGGCGAGGAAGGGACCAGTCATGACCCGCGAGAAGTCGGCAATGCCCATGGCATAAGCGATGCCGGTGCCGATGACGATCGCGAGTAGGATGGAGAGCCTCGATATGGCCGCACTCCCCAGCTTGCTGAGCAGCAAGACGATCGCGAGTGTCACGGCCGCGAGCTGGATATTGGCCTGGCTGCCGAAATCCGGTGCATTCCTGTTGCCGCCCATGGCCCAGCCTGCCGCAACCGGCATGAGCGTGAGCCCGATGGTCGTAATGACAATGCCGGTGACCAGCGGTGGAAAGAAGCGCGTGATGCGCGAAAATACCGGCGTGATGGCGAGGCCGATGAATGAGGCCGCGATAACGGCGCCAAGAACAGACTGAATGCCGCCATGTCCGGTAATGGCAATCATCGTCGCGACGCCGGAAAAGGACACGCCTTGCACAAGAGGCAGGCGGCTGCCGAAGAACGGTATCCCGATCGTCTGCAGGATGGTGGCCAGGCCGCCCGCAAACAGAGAGGCCGTCACGAGCAGGCCGATGTCGGTTGGCGAGAGGCCGGATGCCTGACCGAGTATCAATGGAACGGCAACGATGCCGCCATACATCGTCAGAACATGCTGAAGGCCGTAGGCGAGGTTTGCGCCAAGGCTGAGTTTTTCGTCCTCGGGGGACAGGGATGCTGTATTTTCCTCTGCGGTTGCTGCCAAGGTAATCTCCTCCATACCTTTGCGTTTCTCATTTCCTCCAAATGAGAAGGGTAAGTTACGGTGACTGGCTCCGCGTGACTTTATAGAAAAATGCGAAACACCTTACCGGTGGGTGAGGGGCCGCGTGGCTCGGCGGGTTTCGGAGCCGTGTCGGTAGCGCATGCTCCGCCTATGCCGGATGCCACCGAAGGTTCAGCTCCGGTGGCTTCCGTCGTCACAAGCCTTTATTGGGGATCGGACAATTCTTCGGTTTCGACGTAGCCATAGACTTCTGGCAATATAAACTTGGCCGCGAGAAATCCTATCAGCGACAGGATCGCCACCGAGAAGGTCGCGCCAGCCTTGCCGAACTGCTCGCTGAGGATGGGAAACACGAAGGCGCCGAAGAAAGAAGCTCCCTTGACGAAGACGTAGCCGAAACCCGACGCCGTCGCCTTGAAACGGCTTGGGGCGACCATGGACGATATGGTCATACCGTTGGACGCG
Organism: Rhizobium sp. P40RR-XXII; assembly: GCF_012641405.1. Taxonomy (GTDB): domain Bacteria; phylum Pseudomonadota; class Alphaproteobacteria; order Rhizobiales; family Rhizobiaceae; genus Rhizobium. Next base: position 84,641 of record NZ_JABAII010000006.1, on the reverse strand, counting down.
TCCCAATAATGGCCCCACATAAGAATGCAGGCGCCGACGACGATGATGATCTTCCAGTCATACTGGATGCCGAGGCCGCCCAGGATGAGGCCGAAAAATGCAAGGCCGAAACCCCACATGGCAACGCCGCGATGGCCGATCTTGGGAAGCATGAGAGGCGCCACATAGCCGGAAATCGTCGCAAGGCAGAAGATCAGCGCCGTCACCATGTTCGTGCCGGTGATATTGCCGTCGCTCGATACGCCGACACCGCTCAGCACCAGGATAACAGGCAGGTAGAAGCCCCAGGCGGTAAATTCCGCGCCCTGGCATGCGTTGGAAATCCATGAGAAGATCGTCGCCCGCTTCTTGATCGGATCTGCCCAGATAACCTTGAGGAAATCGCCGAGCTTAGGCTTGGGGGGGTTCACATCCTCGTTCGGAAGCATGTCGAGCGGATCGTCGAACAGTCGCTTGGAAACCTCCTTGGCTTTTCTGAAATGGCCGCGCTGCAAGAGGGAAAGCGGCGTCTCCGGCAGATCGAGGCGCCAGAACAGCAGGATCGCCGCGGGAACGGCGCCGAGTGCGAGAGCGACGCGCCACAATAGCGAATGGTCCATGCCGATGACATACATCACCGTGATGATGATAATGGCGAATACCTCGCCGAGCCCGAACATGAACTGCCAACGGCTGCCCATCTGTTCGCGCTTGCCCTTGGACATCGATTCCATGATGTAGGCATAGCCATTGGAGATGTCGCTGCCGAGCGGAATACCGATCAGGAAGCGTATGAGGATCAGCTCCCATATGTCGCGCACGAAAGCCTGCGCGATCGCCAGGATGATGAACAGGATCATCGTGCCGATGAAGACCTTTTTCCGTCCGAAATAGTCGGCAAAAATCCCCCCGAGCAGCGCACCGATCAAGGCGCCGCCTTGGACGGCGGCGGTGGCAAGACCGAGCTGTGCCGCCGTCGGATTGAAATCCGTCTTGATGAAGATCAGCACAAACGCGATGGCATAGAGGTCCCAGGCCTCGATGAGGATAGTTGCGATCATCATCCAGCCGCCATGCGTGCTGGATATCGTATTGGGCTTGTTTAACAGGACTCTCGTCGCTTCATCCGACAATTTCCGTATGGTTGCCGGATCATGAGTATCAATTGCTGCCATTCACTCCTCCTCCATATTGTCGATCATTGCGCCTTGATTGCTTATGTCGCGAAGCTGAGCTGCACCTTCATTTGCGTGGTCCGGTCGCGGACGATATCGAACGCCTCGCGGATGTGTTCCATCGGTATCGTCGAGGTGATGATCGGCCGCACATCGATGCGCCGCTCCGCTATCATCCGGGCGGCTAGAGCATATTCGCTGTGGAAGCGATGCGTGCCGATCAGCCGGATCTCCTTTCCGACCAGGGCATTGAACGGAATATGCGAGCCGTTGCTAACACCGACCGCAACGATGGTGCCGCGCGGCTTCACGATAGGAAACAGACTGCCCAGAGCGATGCCGGATCCGGTGCATTCGAAACCGACATCGAAGTATCCCTTGTCTTCGGAATAGCTGGCGAGGCGATCGCCGTCGCCGCCATTGATGGTCAGGGCGGCTCCCATTTTCTCCGCCGCCTTCAACGGAGCCTCCGCCAGGTCGACCGCAACGACTTCGCGCGCGCCTGCCATGCGTGCCGCTCCGATCAGTAGGGCGCCGATCGGACCTGCTCCCATAACCACCACGCTCTTGCCAAGCAGGCTGCCGGCATTGTTGATGGCATGAAGACCGACCGAGAGTGGCTCCGCGCAGGCCGCCTCGTCCAGGCTTGCCTCACCGACGGGCTCGCATTGAAAATCCTCGATGACAATGAGATCACGAAAGCCGCCATCGCAATGCGGCTTGCGCATCGCGCTTCCGAAGAATTGCATTTCCAGGCAATGCTGCTGTTGTCCGATCTGACAGAAGTGGCAGTGGCCGCAGGGCCGGCTCGGGCAAAGTGCCACCCGATCCCCCGGTTTCACGTTCCCAACGCTTGCGCCGACGGCCTCAACGGTGCCGGCGACCTCGTGACCAAGAATGATCGGTTCGGTGACGCGGATGGTGCCTATCCCGCCATCCCAGAAATAATGGATATCCGATCCGCAGATCCCCCCGGCTCCAACACGCACCCGGACTTGTCTGTCGCCGATCGTACCGATCTCGCGCTCCTCGATGCGTATGTCGCCTTGAGCGTGAAGCACGCAAGCTCTCGTCTTCATGAGCTTCCTCCTGTGTGTCTTGGATGGCCATCACCGCTAGGACACGGCTCTGAGCAGCCAATCAGCGCCGCTGCCTTGGCTGCGCCGATTGCCAAACGGCTAGGTCGACGGCGTGAAAAAATCGGGATATTGCGCCGCGACCGACGGCAGATCCTCCAGGATGAGCTGCAGGTGCTGTCTCATTTCGCGCTCGGCCTCGTCCGGGGCGGAGCGTTCTATGCTGTCGACGATGGCGGTATGCTGTCGCACGAGTTTCTGCTGCGGAAAGCTTCTCAATGTAAGGTGACGCACGCGGTCCATCTGCAGCTTCACGTCCTCGATGACCTTCCAGCCATAGGACCGGCCCGCCGCGTCGGCCAGGGTCCAATGAAACTGCTCGTCCAATTTCATGAAGTCGTCCGGCCTGTCGATCGGGATTGCCGCCTGATCTTCCAGCTGCAGGCGAAGATGTCTGATCAGGCGCGCGTCGCTCTTGGTCGCAAGCTCGCGCACGATATGGGTTTCGATCGCCTCGCGCACGAAACGCGCGTCGATCACTTGAGCGATGCTGATCTTTCGAACAAAGGTACCGCGCTGTGGCCTGACTTCGAGCAGGCCGTCCTCGGCAAGCTTGATAAAGGCCTCGCGCACCGGCTGGCGGCTCGTGGTAAATCGCCCTGCAATATCCACTTCCGACATCGCGGTGCCGGGACTGAACTCGCCCCGGACGATCAACCGTCGAAGCGCTTTGTATATTTGCGGTCCCACGGGGGCCGTCGCTTCCAGCGACCATACCGTCGATCGGGTCTCGTCCGTGCGTTGCGCCGCTATTCGGGTTGGGGGTTCAATCGTCGCCATGGCTATTCACTTATAGTGGACTACCATACTAGTCAATCACAATCATGCGTGCTAATGCAATCGCACATTTAGTGATGCCGTCTCGGAAGGGAGTGATATCGTGAAGCAGACTTGGCGATGGTTCGGGCCGCGGGATCAGGTTTCGATCGACGATATGCTGCAGGCTGGCGTGCAGGGTGTTGTCAGCGCATTGCATCACGTCCCCACCGGGGCCGTGTGGTCCGCAGCCGAGATTGCCAAGCGCAAGGCCGAAATAGGCCGGATGACGGATGGCAGCCCCTCCGGTCTGGCCTGGGATGTGGTCGAAAGCCTGCCTGTTTCCGAAGATATCAAGAAGCAGAAAGGCGAGTGGCGCGAGCATATCGCAAGCTACAAGCTCAGCCTTGGCCATCTTCGCGACGCCGGCATCGAAACGATTTGCTACAATTTCATGCCGGTTCTGGATTGGACGAGAACCCATCTGAGATGGCGCCTGCCCAACGGCTCGACCTGCATGCGGTTCGATCTGGTCGATTTTGCTGCCTTCGATCTTTTTATTCTCGCCCGCGCCGCCGCCGCACAGGAGCTGCCCGACTGGCTCGTGGAGCAGGGGCGCGAGAGGCATGCTGGCATGAGTGAGGAGGAACGGCAGCGGCTGGCAAACAATATCGTCTGCGGCCTGCCGGGTGCTGCCGAAAACTTCACGCTGGCGGACGTGCGTGCCCATCTGGAGGACTATGATGATGTCTCGGCGGACCGGCTGCGGGCTCATCAGATAGATTTTCTGTCCGAAGTCGTTCCCGTGGCGGAACGGCTTGGCATGCGGCTCTGTTGCCATCCGGATGATCCACCGTTCGCGCTTCTCGGCCTGCCGCGCATCATGTCGACGGAGGCGGATTATGCGGCGCTGATGAAAGCTGTCGACAGTCCGGTAAACGGCATCACGCTGTGTACCGGATCTTTGGGCGCCCGGCCGGACAATGACCTGCCCGGCATGATGGAACGGCTCGGCGATCGCGTACATTTCCTGCACCTGCGCAACGTCCAGCGCGAATCCAGCGGTGTCTACGGCTCATTCTACGAAGCCGAGCACCTTGGAGGCGGCACCGACATGGTGGCGATGATTGCCGCCATCCTGCGCGAGGAGCGTCGGCGCGCCGCCAGCGGGCGCGCTGACTGGCAGATCCCGATGCGGCCGGATCACGGGCAGGATATTCTCGATGACCTCAAGCGCGAAGGTCAGCCCGGCTATCCCGCAATCGGTCGGCTCAAGGGGCTTGCCGAACTGCGCGGCATCGAGACAGCTTTATCCCATCCCTCGGCAGGGCTGCGGGCATGACCGATCGAAAACGCCTGTCTTCGCTCGCCGATATAGCCGGCTCCGCGTCAAGGCCCGGCTATGAGCCAAGCCGTCATGGTTGCGGCATCGTGCATTTGGGCGTCGGTGCGTTCCATCGTGCGCATCAGGCCGATTATACGGATGCGGCGCTTGCCGCTCGCGGCGGTGATTGGCGTATCGTCGGCGTGAGCCTTCGCGGCCATGACGTTGCCGACGCCCTCAATCCGCAAAACGGCCTCTACACGCTGATCGAACGCGATGCTGCCAGGGCACGTGCAAGGGTCATCGGCAGCATCGAACGCGTCATCGCCGCGAGCCGTGAGCCTGCCGCGCTGATGCAGGCGCTTGTGGATCCGGCGACGCGTATCGTGTCGATGACCGTGACGGAGAAGGCCTACGGCATCGATCGCGCCAGGATGACGGCCGATCTCAACCATTCCGCCGTTGCGGCAGATCTGGCAAAACCTGCGCAGCCGACTGGCGTACTCGGCGTTCTGACGGAGGCGCTAAAGCGACGGCGCGCATCCGGCACGGCGCCTTTCACCGTGCTGTGCTGCGATAATCTGCCTGACAACGGAGCTTTCGTCCGGGCTGGTGTTATTGATTTTACCCGCAGATTCGACCCGGCGCTTGCCGACTGGATCGCAACGGATGTCGCCTTTCCGTCAAGCATGGTCGATCGCATCACACCTGCGGCAACCCAGCGGACGCTCGACGATGCCCAGCAAATAACGGGCTATGTGGACCATGCCGCGATCGAAACCGAGCCTTTTCGGCAATGGGTGATCGAGGATCGCTTTCCAAGCGGACGCCCGGCCTGGGAGACAGGCGGCGCATTGTTTGTCGATGACGTGCGTCCCTATGAGACGATGAAGCTGCGCATGCTCAACGGATCGCATTCGATGCTGGCTTATGCGGGGTTCCTGACTGGCCGGCGCTATGTCCGCGATACGGTCGGCCCGGCCGGTTTCCGACCGTTGATCATGCGGCATCTGAGCGCTGCGGCTTCGACGCTTCGGCCGTTACCCGGCATAGAACTCGATGTTTATGCGGCGGATATTCTTGCCCGCTTCGCCAATCCGGCCATTGCCCACGAGACCCGCCAGATTGCAATGGATGGTACTGAGAAGTTGCCGCAGCGCCTGCTGACACCGGCCGCCGAACTCTTGGCCGAAGACGCGGATATAGGGCCCTTCGCTTTCGCCGTTGCAGCCTGGATGCGCTATTGTCTCGGGCGCCTGGACGACGGCACGGTCTATGCCCTCAACGACCCGCGCGAGACCGATATCGCCAAGGCTGTTTCGAGCAGCCGCTCGCCGTCGGACTTGGCCAAGGCGTTGCATGCCCTTCCAGGCCTATTTCCTGACCGCCTTCGCTCTGATCCCCAATGGCTGAATGCCGTGTCGTCCCGGCTTGGCAAGATGATGAGGGATGGGATGCAGGCGGCGGTTGCTTCCGAACTGGTGCATTAGCATGCGACTGATGCCGTCTTAGATGACGAGCACAGTCTCAAAAATATCCGCTGTGGACGAATCACACACCTCCCTTGTCGAGGGCCCGTTGAGCTCTAGTTTGCGAATTTCTAATGATTTGTGAGGGTTAGTGATTGTGAGTTACGACTGGAGCGGCGTCAGGACGCGGCGCATCAAGGCGATCAAGATGGCGGTTTCGGCGGTAATTGCCGCAGCAATTCTCGGCACGCCGACAATGCTTTGGCTGCATGGTTCGTTTTGACAATCAAGGCGCTTGAGCCGTCCACCGACGACGTCGAGTGGACTCACGTTTAGCGCCTTTTGGACAATGGCGTTGGGATGTATAGCCCCATTGCCGGCAAAGAGAGCGATCGCTTTGCATCGCAGAACGCCGATGCGTCAGGATTGCCGCTCGGCCTGCGCTCGGTCGAATTCAAGATTCTTCGATACATGATCCACGAAGCGGGCTGATAGTGGGCTCGTATGTCTGCGATGCCAGCAAATCCCAACCGGCCATCTTGATTCTGGTCCTGAAAGAGACTGCTTATGGCTTGACCCAGCCAATGCCTGCACGCCACGCCAGGGCAGAAATGCCGCGCCCAGGCCGGCAGAAACAATGGCATGCACGGTCAGTATATCATCCGCATATTGGACGATACGGGGCTCGAAGCCGATGAGCGAACACCAGCGCTTGATCTGGTCATCCAGTCCTGGCCCGCGCGATGGCGAAAGTGCCACAAAGCCGAGCTCATTCAGTTCCGTCAACCAACCCTGGGCCGGCATCGTCACTCCACTTGGAAGCACCAGTGCCAGATGCTCTTCGAGTACGGGCATGAACGCCAGGCCACTATCTTCCTCCGGCGCCCGGCAGAAACCGATATCAAGCCGGCCGTCGAGCAGGCGCTGATGCTGGTCCCGTGAAGACAGGTCGTTGAGTGTGATGCTGCAATCCGGTGTCACGGCACGAAAGCTGGCGATCAATTGCGGTGCGGCGACCAGCGTCGATATTCCAAATCCGATATCGAGGTATCCGGTAAGGCCGGTAATGGCGCGATGCATCTTCCGGTCGACATCGTCGTTCAAGCGAAGAAGCGGGCGTGCTTCGCGTTGCAACAGCTCTCCGAGTGGCGTCAGCTTCGCGCCATGACGACCACGTTCGAACAACGCTCCACCCATCGCCGCTTCGAGAGCCTGTATCTGCTTGGTCAGGGTCGATTGGGTGACGAACAGTTTTGCCGAAGCCTTGCCGTAATGGCCGGTGTCGATCAATTGAACGAAGGATCGGAGGAGTTTTATTTCCATTCTATCTAAGAATAATTTTAATCGATAAAGTCATTTTACGAAAGAGAAGGCGCGTGGTCAAATTGCTTCGAGACAAAAGGAGCAATCGACATGGCGCTCAAGATTTCATCCGTGCAGTTTCAGCATCGGGCCAATGACAAGGCCTACAATCTCTCGCGCATAGTGCATTTCACGGAAGAAGCCGTTCAGGCGGGCAACCAGCTCGTCGTATTTCCCGAAATGTGCATCTGCGGATATTGGCACGTTCCCAAGCTCGATGGTCCCGCGCTGCAGGCGCTGGCGGAGCCGCTCTCAGGTCCCTCGCTCAGTCGGGTGGCCGCTCTGGCACGGGAGAAGGGCATCGCGATCGGCGCGGGTTTCTTGGAAGCGGGCGAGAATGAGAAGCTCTACAACAGCTATGCGGTCTGCATGCCGGACGGAAAGATCCACTGCCATCGCAAACTGCATGCCTGGGAGCATCGCCTCATTTCCAGCGGCGATGCCTTCACGGTCTTCGATACGCCTTGGGGAATTCGCGCCGGCATCCTGATCTGCTGGGACAATAATCTGATCGAGAATGCTCGAGTAACGGCGTTGCTTGGCGCCGAATTGTTGATCGCGCCGCACCAGGCAGGCGGCGGCCAATCGGTAAGCCCGCACGGGCTGAAGCGAATACCCGTCGAAAAATGGATCAATCGTCACCAAGATCCAGAGGCGATGGAAGCCGAGTTTCGCGGTCCGAATGGCCGGGAGTGGTTCATGCGCTGGCTTCCCTCGCGCGCGCACGACAACGGGATGTTCATCGTCTTCAGCAACGGCGTCGGCCAGGATGAAGACGAAGTGCGAACCGGCAACGCCATGATCCTCGACCCCTATGGACGGATTCTGGTTGAAACCTGGGCGGCTGCCGATGCAAGGGTGAGCGCTGAAATCGATCTGGCTCTGCTCGACAAATGCACAGGCCAGCGCTGGATAAGGGGCCGCCGCCCGGAACTCTACGGCGTCTTGACCCAACCCAATGCCAATGGTCTTTCAGCCATGGACGCGCGTTACTCGGAAGCGTCTACCCGCGGCATCGAGCAGCCGGGGCCGAACAAATAGGGTCTAGTGCAAGATGTCAGGGCATTTCACCCGAGTCGTCATGGCATGGCCGTTTCTTCAAGATCGCCATAGACCAGATAGCGAAGCGGCCCTGAGGTCACGGCGTCGAAGGGAAAGCATGTCGCGAGCACGAGGTGAACGCCTCGCGCGTCGGGGTCGATCCCGGCCTCATCCCAGCGTGCGACGGCCATATGCGTCACGCGGAAGGTGAAAATCCGGCCGTCGCGGCGTGTGATCCCGATCTGGTCATTTTCCTTGATATTTCGCAGGAAGGTGAAGTGCGTGTCCCGATGGGCCGCGTAAACCGCCATTCCATTCTCGCCGGCCTCCGGCGTGTTGTCGAGATGACCGGGGCCGAAGGCCAGCGCCTGACCGCTTGCGCCATTAAGGGCGATGGCGGAAACGCCGAGACGTGGAACCTCGATGCGCGCCACGGGCCAGGTGTCGGCCCAGCGCCAGGGCTTGACCGGCAAGCCGGACGTCACGCTTTCGGCAAAGGCACGCTCCAGCAGAACCTGCGCCAAAGCTGCTTTCGCGTAGATCCATCCCCCCTGAGCGGCGAGGAAAAGGCCTGTGGCTATCAAAACGCCGGCGGCGAGGGACAGAAGGGAGCGCGCAGGCGCGCTCCCGATTGATTGGATCCGAGCGACGGCGATCATGCCTTGCTCCTTCTCGATACGAAGACCAGCAGCGACGTTCCGAACAGCAGGGCAAGCAATCCCTGCAGGATGAGGAGTGTTGCGGGTGTTGCCGTCTGCGGCAGGGGCGGGCTTGTGGAAGATGGTGCCGAAATTTCCTGAGCATCTGCGGCTGTTTCGACGCCTTGCGACTTGTTGCCCGTCTGATGGTGCTTGGTGTCTGCCTTTGCTTCCCGCGCCGCATCGACGCCGAGGAGCTTGTCGTAGTCCCAGCCGGCCGGCAGCTGCAGCGGAATGGCGGCTGCTGTCAGCGGTGCGTTTGCTGGGCGCAGGCGCTTGGTGTCGACCGCGACGAGGCTCGTCAGGCGCGTCACCAGATGATGCTCCAGCGCCAGCTGCAGGATGCGCTTGTCTGCTTCCGTCTGCGTGATCTTGCCGAGCGTGAGATTGACCTCGGCGTCATCGATCTGGCGGCGTGCCCAGATCTTGGAGATGCCCTTGGCATCGCTTGCCTGATCGAGCGGCAGGGAGATTGTCCAGGGCCGATCGCCGACCATGCCGCTGACGGTCAGGGTGCCGGCAGCTTTCCCCATGCGCTCTGCCAGGACCAGCGGCTCGCCATGATAGATGTCGGGCAGAAGGTTGGGTGAGATGTTGACGTTCTTTTCCGAGAAGGCCGCCGCGACGTCGGTGACGGCGGGATTCTCCAGCTTGTCGAAGAGGGTACGCATGCGTTCGTTCACCTCTGCCACCGACCCGATATGGGTGAAGCTGCCGCGGCCGAGTTCGGCGGCGCGGCTCATCAGATAAGTGTTCGGCGCCGAGCCGATACCGACCATGAAGATGCGCGAGCGTCCACGCGATTGGGCGATGGCATCGAGAAGCTGCTGCTCGTTGTTGACTTCGCCGTCGGTCAGGAACACGACCTGACGCAATCCATTGGCCTGATGGCTGTCATTAAGTGCTGCATGGAGCGGCGGCAGCATTTCGGTGCCTCCAGCAGCCTCCAGGCCGGTGACGAAGCGGCGGGCCGAGGCGATATTGTCGGATGTCGCTGTGAGTGAATCCGGGAAGAATTTGGTCATCGTGTCATCGAAGCGAATGACGTTGAAGCGGTCGTTCGGCTCGAGCCGGGACAGGGCATAATCGAGGCTTGCCCGTGCCTGCTCGATCGACGTGCCGCCCATGGAGCCGGAATTGTCGATAACGAAGACTACTTCGCGGCCGGTCTTTTGCGGTGTCGACAATGCCGGCGGCGTCACATAGGCAAGCACATAATCATCCTTGCCGACATGCTCGCGGAACAGACCGACGCTCGGCACATTGCTTGCGACAGCGTTCCATTCCAGCACGAAGTCACGGTCAGCCGTCGCCTCGCCGTCGAGAACGATCCGCCGTGCACCGTCGCTTACCTTATCGATCTTGACCGTGTGATAGAGGCTTTTGACATCGTCGAGCGGAAAGCCGGCATTGAGATTGACCTTCAGCGTCACGGTATTGATGCGGTTGCTGTCGGGTGCCAACAGAGGTGCGGAGACGGGCTTGTCGCCGGTCTTGCGCGATGGGCTTTGCTTGGTCTGTCCCCAGCCGGCTTTCAGATCGGCTTGCTGTGTGATGGCTTCTGCATTTTGCGGCGTGTAGCGGGGAGCGACGACCAGCGGAACCCGTAGGGAAAAGCGGCCATCGGCTAGGTGTACGGCCTGCTGGTATTCGATCTGAACGACGATCTTTTCATGCGGGCCTATGTTGGCAACCGCATTGGTGAAGACATTCGGTCGCTGCTGCTCGACCAGGGTCGCCTTCTTCCCTTCTCTGCGCGCCTTCTCGTAGATGGCACGTGCGGCCTGCTTCTCCTTGATGTCGGCGACAATGACCCGGTTGCCGACGATCATCTTCAGCGAATAGACGGCGCTATCCTCCCGAAGAGGGAATACGTAGAGGGCTTCGACCCATTTGTCCGTCGAGTTTTCGAAGGCCTGGGTCAGGACCGCGCGCGCCGTCGGTCCGTTGACGTCGATATCGACATCGGTCGCAAGGCGCGGCGCCTCGATATATTTGCCTTCTTCCTTGGTCTGCAGAAGAAGGCTGCCCGCACCCATGTCGTTCGGCGTGACGAAGGCCGCCGGCTGCGCGTGCGATTCCACGGGATGAAGCAGTGCGAAAATGACGGCAAGCACCGGCAGCAGGATGGCGTTGCTGAACCACAATAGCAGGCCGATTCTCGTGAGGGCTGTTTGCCGATTTCGGCTGCGGGAAAGGTTTGGCGAGGCTGACATGACAGGCTCCTTGTTCGCTGAGGAATGACTGAAGCCATTGTGAACAAAGGCGATTTTCTTGCCAGCGTAAGCTTCGCCCTGTTTCGTCCGCATCTTGCCGCAAACGGTCTTGTAGGTGGCGGCCATGTGTGGAATTGTGAAGGAAATTACGCAATCAGGAAACGAGTGAATGGTCCAGGGCGACCCGTATCTATCCGATCATCAGAACAGTGCCGTGGCGGAGCGGGTGAGGGAGGAAATCGCCCGGAGGCGAATTTCCAGGCAGCGACTTGCCAACGATGCGCGCATCAGTCTTTCGACATTGGAGAAGGCTCTTTCCGGGCACCGCCCTTTCACGCTTGCGACCCTCATCCGCCTGGAGCAGGCGATGGGAGTCGTCCTGCGCGATGCGGGCGGAGCACAATCGCCTCCGATCAACGACAAGCCCGGTCATGCTCCCGAGGAACTTGGCGCCTATTCCCGCGCGTCGGTCTCATGGCTCGAGGGCACTTACCTGACGCTTCGTCCGTCCTTCGGCGATCCGAATGCGATTTTTGCCTATTGCACCGAGATCGCCTGGGATGGGGAGCGCGCCTGCCTGAGCTTCAGGGAGCGCGAGCGCAGCGACGCCTCGTTTTCGCAGCAGGGCTCGGTATCCGTTCCGCATCTGTCGGGGCATATCTACCTCGTGACGAATTCGTCCGGGCAATACCGCATGGCGATATTGTCCAGGCCGAGCATCACCGGCGAGATGTTCGGCCTACTAACGACCTTGCGCGCCGGCCAGGGCTCGCATCTGACGCCCGTCTCGACGCCATTGGCCCTGCTGCCAATCGCGGCCTTTGCAAAACCATCGTTGGGGCGCGTTTCGGCCGAAGATCAGAATCACGAGGCTTATTCCGCGGTAATGCGCCGAATTACCGGCGAGAGCTACGCCGGCTTCGTGGGCTGAGACACGCTGCCGGCATAGCCGTCATCGGGCATCGTGAAAGATGATGCCGACAGTGTGACGCATGCCCGAGCGGACCCGGCTGACCCCGTGGCGGAGATTGACACGGTAACTTCCCCTGGTTCCCTGCTCGGGGCGATTATGAACCGCGAAGGCGACAGCATCGCCTTGGCGAAGGGGCACGACCTCCACGCGGCTTTGCATGCGCGGCCGCTGCTCGGTCAAAACGAACTCGCCTCCGGTAAAGTCTTGGCCCGGTTCGGAAAGCAGGATCGCCACCTGGATGGGAAAGGCAAGCTCACCGTAGAGATCCTGGTGCAGGCAATTGAAGTCTCCGGGAACATATTGCAGCAACAGCGGTGTCGGGCGTGTCTGGCCGGCCTCATGGCATTGCGTCAGGAAGGACGCATGCTCATCCGGATAGCGTTCATCCATGCCCATGCGTTCATTCCATTCGTTGGCGATGCCGGCCAGATGAGGATAGAGCGCGGTGCGCAACCCGCTGAGAAGTCCGGGTAGCGGATAGCTGAAGTAGCGGTATTCGCCTTTCCCGAAACCGTGACGCGCCATGATGACATGGCTGCGGAAGTGGCGCTCCTGCGGGTACAGCCTGGAGATCGCATGGCACTCCTCGGGCGTGAGCAGCTGTGGGAGGATGGCGCAGCCGAAGCTGTCGAGCTCCCCGGTGAGGGCTTTCCAATCATAGGCGTCGACGCGCGCCTCGACAGGGTTTTCCGTGGAGGCCTGGGCAGGAATGGATGTCGATGTGTTCATGTCGCGTCCTCGGTGTAGGCGGCTTGGGAGCTTTGATACTCCCGGCGCCGCGAGAACTCGAATCCTAGCGTCCAAACCTGAACGACGGCCACCCGATTTCCACTCAGCCGCTCAGATGAATGAGACGCTAGCGTGCGATCGCTCGGCTCGTGGCGACGCGCTGGCGCTGGCCGGCAGACAGGTTGCGAGGATAGCGGTCGAGTAGGTCGGTTATCGCTCCAGTGCACCCTTTCCGGCGAGAATATGGTTGCGGAACTTCGCTATCCGCGCGGCTCGCGTTTCGGACTTCTTCACGGAGCCGAGGTTGATCACGTAGCTTTTCTTTCGCCCTGGCGTCAGATCGTGGAAAGCCTCCGCCAGCTCGGGATCGGAATCAAGCGCCTCGATCAGTTCGTCCGGCAGTTCGATTTCGCCCACCTCTTTCGCAGGCTTGATACCAGCTTCCGCATATCCCATCGCCTCCTCCAGATAGGCTCGGATGACGGGCTCCATCTTCGCCACGGTGGCATTGCTCACGAAGCGGATCATATCCGGATGCCGGGTATTCTGCCCTTGCTTTTCGAGCATCCCTTGAGGGTCTTTCATCAGTGCCGCGTTAAAGAAAGTGAGGCGAAAATCGCCGCGAAATGCGCCGATGATGACGATGTTTCGTCCCTCATGCATGTAACATGGATGAGCCCATTTCACCGTCTCGGCGAGCCCCGCCTCCAGACAGATCCGACGCAATTCGTTCAGACCGTCAATCCATTGCCTGGTCGAACAGTCCAGCGTCGCAAAGCGCTCGCAGCGTCCGCATCCCTTGCTGAAGAAGTCCTCGATATCGGTAATCATGTCCTCATCCAATTCCTAATTTTGCTACTCGGCACATCGTCAAACAGGATACCATGTCCGACGAACGAAGGCGGTGGGGCAGTCTAAGCATGATGACATCCTCGGCTTGCCGACTGTGGTCTCAACTCACGTTCGCCAGCACCTGTTCAAGCCTTTTAAGGAACTGCCGCCATCCCGCTTTGGCGCCTCCATAGGCCTGTTTCTGATACGGTCGGAAGCCGAGTTGTTCCACGCGCAGATGGGTTCCTCTCACCGTCGGCGCCAGCGTGAAGATCACGACACTCTCCAGATCGAAAGCAGGATCGTCATGTGCGAAATTCCATCTGTAGGATAGCCTGCTGTTCGGCTCGATAACGAGCACCTCGCAATCCAAAACACCGCCCCAGTCGGTGCGAAGAGTAAACCTGTGACCCAAGGCGGGAACGAAATCGTTCTTCATCAGCCATTCCGCCATCAGATGCGGCTGTGTGAGGGCTCGCCAAATCCGCTCAGGCGGGTGAGCGATTTCGCGCTCGACGACGACAGCGCGCAAGTCGGGCGACACTTCTTTCATTGGTCCATCCTGCCGAGCAAGTCTTCGAGATCGTCGAGCTTGCCCTCCCAAAAGCCAGCCATTTGGCCTGCCCAATCAACCAGCGGCTTAAGGGCGTCTCGCTGTACGCTGTAATGGGTCTGGCGTCCTTCGTGCCGGTCACACACCAGCCCTGCCTGTTTTAGAACGGCGAGATGCTTTGAAACACCTGGTTGAGACACGCCGGCATAAGCGGTAAGTGCGGCGACTGTCTGATCGCCATCGTGGCACAATCGCTCGAAGATCGCCCGCCGCGTCGGATCGGCGAGAGCCCTGAAAATTGGATCGTGAGCTTTTGCCATGGCAATTCATAACTCTTTGGCTATTGATTTAATTGATAGCCAAAGAGTTATGAATAAGTCAAGTAGGCGCACAACCTTTGCGACGAACTTCGATCGAGAAAGGTTAGCTCATTCAAGCCGACGGCCCGTCGCTCCGTCGAAAAGATGCAGCCTTCCAAGGTCGGGCATCAGCGAGAGACGCTCTCCAGCCCGCGCACTTACCCTCTCGCGCAACGCCATCACGAGATTGTCCTGCCCTATGCGGGAGACGATCAGCGTCTCTGCTCCGGTGGGCTCCACGACCACGACTTCAGCATCGATCCCGCCTTCACTGATCGAGATGTTTTCCGGCCGAATGCCATAGAAGACCTCGGCCCCTTGCGTGAGATCGAGCCCTTCCGGCAGCGGCAGGCGCCCGCCGCCATCGGCGACGAATTCCAGCGCGCCGGTACTGCTGATCTTGCCACGGATGAGATTCATCCCTGGAGAGCCGATGAAGCCGGCGACAAAAAGGTTGGCCGGCCGATCATAAAGCTCAAGAGGCGAGCCGATCTGCTCGACATAACCATCTCGCATGACCACGATCCGGTCCGCCATCGTCATGGCCTCGATCTGGTCGTGCGTGACGTAGATGGTCGTCGTGCGCAGGCGCTGGTGTAGCTGCTTGATTTCGGAGCGCATCTGGACGCGCAGCTTAGCATCCAGGTTCGATAGCGGTTCATCGAACAGAAACACTTGCGGCTGGCGCACGATCGCACGGCCCATGGCGACGCGCTGGCGCTGGCCGCCGGACAGGTTGCGCGGATAGCGGTCGAGGAGGTTCTCAAGCCCCAAAATCTGCGCAGCGCCGCGCACGCGCCGCTGGGTCTCCTCCTTCGGCGCCTTCGCCAGCCGGAGCGAAAAGCCCATGTTCGCCTCGACAGTCATGTGCGGATAAAGGGCATAGGATTGAAACACCATGGCGATATCGCGGCTCTTAGGCTCGACATCGTTGACCACCTTGCCGCCGATGGCGACATCGCCGCCGCTGATCTCCTCAAGCCCGGCGATCATGCGAAGAAGGGTCGATTTTCCGCAGCCCGAAGGCCCGACGAGAATGACGAACTCACCGTCTTCGATATCGATATTCACCCCATGCAGAACTTCGAAATGACCGTAGCTCTTGCGGACGTTCGTCACGCTTACTGATGCCATAATGATCTCCAAATAGAAAAGCGTGTTGCTCGATCGGCCGCGACCTCGCAGGCCTTGCAGGCGCCAAGTCGGCCTATGCGGTGGTTGCGGCGCAATAGGGCGCCAGGGCTGCATCGATCGCAGCAATGCAGAGATCGCGCGCACGAGGCGGAACTTTTTTTGCGAGCACGGCCGGGTAGATCCGGGCGAGATATTGGCTGATGAGCGTTTCGGGAATATCGCCATCGAAGCGCGCTAGCAGAGTCTCGACTGCCGCTGCTGCCTTCTCGTCCGGCCAGTAGTAGCGGATTCGGTCGCTATAGCTGAAGTGCCGCTGCAGGCGCTGTTCCCCGGCCGATCCGCCATAGTGGGAATTCCAATGACCCGGATTTTCAAGCATGACGGATTCCATGGTCGCGTAGATCGCGCCAGGCAAAGCCTCTCCGGCGAGAACCGACGCAATGGTGTCGAGTCCATAGAGCGCTTCTCGCAAGGCGAAGGTCAGGCCCGGGCCGACCTTGAGGATTGCGAAACCGCCCTTCACGAGGGCGGCAAGCGCCTCTCCAGGCTGGTAGTCGGTGGAATGCGCTTCGAAAAGCAGGCCGGGCATTTGGTCGAGAGCGGCAACCAAACCATGCACGCGATCCGGTCTGTAGAGGACGACATTGGCATTGCCGAACTCGACGCCGGGCTGGACGACGATAGCGATCACCCGCTCCAGAGCATCTTCGACGCCGGCCTTCGCAAAGGCGGCACGATGCACTGCCAGTGTGTTTATCGCAGCCTCTGGTCGCGTCACCTCGAGCTCGTCGAGGGCATGGGTAGCGCCGCCGGGCGGCGGGATCTCGGTTCCGATAATGTAGACGGGCGGGCGGCGACCAAAACGAAGAGCCGCCTGTTCCGCTATGCGGGCAAGCCGCGCAGCGCGCTCCGCTGTCAGCTCGTCGGCCAAGGCCACGGGCTCGCCTGCGCAGCCCATCGATGTATCGAGATGGATCTTTTCGAAACCCGCTTCGACATAGGCCGCAATCATCGCCTCGGCCTTCACCATTGCTTGCTTTGCCGACAGCTTCTTCCACGGGTTCGGCCCGAGATGATCGCCTCCGATGATGAGGCGATCGATGGGAAAGCCGACTGCGGCGGCGATGTCCTCGACGAAGCGGCGGAAGTCGCGGGGCGTCATCCCGGTGTAACCGCCGTCCTGATTGACCTGATTGCAGGTCGCCTCGATCAGCGCGACCGTGTCGCCGCAGGCTGCACGCCTGAGCGCCGCCTCGATGACAAGCGGATGCGCCGAGCAGACCGACGTGAGTCCGCGCGGCAACGTCTTGACGCGATTACCGAGAAGCTTCTTCAGCGCAACGCTGCGATTGTGTTCGACGCAGGCGTTCATCCGAGCATCACGACCTTGGTCAGATGACGGGGTGATACCGTATCGACACCCTTCGACTGCGCTGCCCGTTCGCCAAGAACCTGCAGGGCCGGTAGCACACAGAGACCGGCAAGTGCCGGATCGCAATCGACGGCCAGTTCCAGGTCGCCGGGACCGCCGAAGCCGAGGACGGTTGCTCCCTTTTCCCGCAGTTCCTCGACCAGCAGCGCTTCAGCCGCCTTCTGATCGGCGCTGTAGAGCATGACGACTGTGGTGTTCTTATCGACGAGGCTGATCGGTCCATGGCGGTATTCCAGGGGATGGAAGCCCTGGGTGATGATCTGGCTCATTTCCATCAGCTTCAAGGCACCTTCCAGGGCAATGCCGTAGAGCGATCCGCTGCCAAGGAAAACGAAATGCGAGCGACCTTCGATGACCTTCGGAAGAGCAGCATCGAGCTGATCGGCCAGCCGGCGTGCAGACTGGACAATCGATGGCGGGACTTTTACGCCGACCATCTGCATGCCCAATAGCAGCATCAAGCTTGCCGAAACCGTCATGACGATCCCTTCGTCGTCATGGGTCTGAGCTTCGATCAGCCGATCGCAATTCCTGGCAAGCGAGCTTTCGGGCTCGACCGTAATGGCGGTGACGAACACACCGGCTTTGCGGCTTGCCCTGGCGGCGGCAACGGTTTCCGTTGTTTCACCGCTGCGGGAAAGGGCTACCAGATGGACCTTCTGCCAGCGCGGCCAGAAGACGGCCGGCCGGTTCAGCCATTCAGCGCCCGGCACCGCAATCGCAGGATAGCCGGCGCGATTGGCATGTGCCGCAAGCGACAGGGCAAGATTGTAGGATGTCCCGCAGCCGAGAAAAACCGTTAGTTCGGCATCATGCGGGGTGGAGACTGATCCGATCGCCTTCTCCCAATAGGAGAATTGCTCGAAAATCACCTTTTCCGTCGTATTCATGCTAGCTCCGATTCACTTGACCGATCCGGCCAGCAGACCGCTGACGAGGTATCGATTGAGAAAGATGACAACCAGGGCGGGAATGATGATGGCAATTGCTCCGCTTGCCGTGATCAGCCCATAGTCGATGAAGTTCTTGGTGACGAATTCGGGGATCAGCACCGTCAAAGGTTTCGTCGCCTGCGGCGAGAAGATGAGCGGGACGAGATACTGTCCCCATGCGCCAAGAAAGGTCAGGATTGCCGCCGCCGTCAGGCCGGGACCCGCAAGCGGCAAAACGATGTTGAAGAAGATGTAGAGCCTGCCGGCACCGTCGAGCTGTGCCGCCTCTTCAAGCGCGATCGGCAGGGCCTCGAAGACGCTCCGCAGCAGCCATAGGGATAGCGGTAGGTAGGCCGACACGTAGATCAGTGCGACGCCGACATAGGTGTCGACCAGATGCAGGCTGATCATGATCCGGTAAAGCGGGATCAGTACCGCATAGCCCGGAATTGCAAGCGTAGCGACAACAGCCGCAAACAGAAAACCCCTGCCGGGAAACCGGATGCGCGTGAAGGCGTAGGCGCCCAGCGCGGAGATCGCGACGCAAAAAAGCGTTGCGGCAACCGAGGTCACGACGCTGTTGATCAGCGCGGCACGGAACTGCGACCAGACCTGCACCCCGCCGATTCTCGCGATATCAATGCCGAGCAGGCGCGAGAAATGATCCAGCGTGAAATGCTGTGGGAAAAAATGGATCGGTCTAACCGAGAAATCCTCGGTCGGGGTGATGGAGCTTGCGAGCGTCCAATAGATCGGTCCGAGCGACCAGATCAGCAGAAGCGCTACACCGGCCCAGATAAGCAAACGATAGGAAAGGCTCTGTTTCATCAGTCAAACCGGGTGTTGCGATAGACGCGCAGGACATAGACGAGCGAAACCAGCAGCGAGACCAGCGTGATCACGAGCGATAGCGCCATCCCGTAGGAGAAACGCAGGTTCTGGAACGTCTCGAGATAGATCTGGACGAGAACGGGCCTCGTCTCGAGGCTGGAGCCGGCCAGGACCCAGGCCTCGTCGAAGAGGTTGAATGCGTTGACGGTCGCATTGGTCATGGCGACGGCAATCGCGCTGCGCACCAGCGGAAGCGTGACGAGGGTAAACATCTGCGTGCGCGTGGCGCCGTCGATGCGCGCTGCCTCATAGAGATGTGCCGGAACACTCTGCATGGCGGCCAGCACGATGACGACGGTCAGCGGCATCATGCGCCAGACGTGAACCACGGTCACCGCGATGATGGCGCTGGTGCGATCGTTGAACCAGACGTGGTTTTCAAAAGGCAGGCCCATAGCCGACAGAATGCCGTTCAGCAATCCGGCACCGGGCTGATAGATCCAGAGCCATATCACCGCATTGACGACCCCCGGCAGCGCCCAGGGCAGGACGACGGCCGCGAGCAGCCATTGCCGGCCGACCTTAACCTGATTGATGAGGGCGGCTGCAAGCACGCCGAAGACCGTTTCGGCCATAACTGCGAGCACAACGTAAAGAAGCGTATTGACCCAGGTCGTGCCCAACTGCGCGTCGGAGAACATGCGGGTGTAGTTCTCGAGGCCGACAAAGGGCGTGCCGGCCTGCATTGGATTAATCCTGTGCAGGCTGTCCCAGACGGTCCTTCCGATCGGGAAGAAGACCAGGGCTGCCATCGTGATCAGGATCGGTAAAACAAGCAGGATTCCGAGCGTGGTGTCGGCCTTGACGCCGGCACCACGCTTGCTCCTGCCACCGGCAGAGATTGCGATTGTCATTGCGCCGATGCCTGTTTTGCCGCTTCTGCAATGTTCTGCACGGCCTGATCGACGGTGACCTGGCCTTTCGCGGCGCTATTGATCGCCGTATTCACCGCGCTCGAAAATTCCGGATACCAGGGGGGTGTGCCCTGTTGGAATAGCGGCTCGACCGTCTTCGACTGGGCCACCAGCGCGTCGCCGCTCTGCAGTTCGCCGGCAGCATTGAGCTCGGCCAACGCCGAAGTGCGGGTCGGTAAGGCGCCATTGGCCGCGTTCTTCTTCTGGAACTCCTTGCTCGTAAACCATTTGACGAAGGCGATGGCGGCTTCCCTGTTCTGCGAAACGCGGGGAATGGCGAGCGCTTCTGGCAGGCCGAAACTGCGGGTTTCGCCGCTGGCGGTTGGCACCAGGATTGCCTCGATCTGGCCCGCCACTTTCGACTGCTTGGGATCGTTCATCTGACCGATCCTGCCGGGCTCGCCCGAAATCATGATACTGGTGACGCCCTGAGCGAACATGCTTTCATTGATCTGGCTGTCCTTGAGGCCGGTGGAGGCGGGATCGACCAGTCCTTCCTTCAGCAGCATTAGCTCAAAGGCGAGCGCCTTGTAGCCGGCGGAATCCTTTGAGACGAAGAGTGGCTTGAAATCCTGGTCGAACAGCTCGCCGCCGAAGGCTTTCGTTAGCAGATACCAGCTGGTCGACGCACCTTCGGTCGCCGAAAGCGGCAGGCCGATCGGATAGGTCGCGACCTTCTTCTCCTTGATCTGCTTTGCTGCGGCAACCAGCTCATCGAGCGTCTTTGGCATCTTAGCAATGCCTGCATCCGCGAAGTGCTTCTTGTTGATCAGCATGACGCGGAAATCATTCGTATAGGGCACGCCGAGAAGATTGCCGTTGACCGTGAAGATCCTGGAAACGCCGATATCCTTGACGGAATCCGCATCGATGACGTCATTGAGCGGCAGATACCAGTCTGCAGCGCTGAATTGGCCGGTCCACGACCAGTCGAATTCGGTGACATCGGCAGGCGCGGCACCAGCAATCAGCGAGGTGACCAGCTTCGGCCGGATATCGTCCCATGACAGGGTCTGCATGTTGACGTGGATACCGGTTTCGGCCTCGAAATCGCCGGCGATATTCGCTGCCTGCGGCGAGGGCATCAGCACCGTGATCGATTGGCCGGCAAGCGGTTTCGCATTCTGAGCGAGAGCCGGAACGGCGGCAATGAGTGCCGCCAAGGCGACGAATGGCAAAGTGATTTTACGCATGTTCCCTTCTTTCCTTGTTATTGAGGTCTGCTTCACTTGAATGCACCACTGCGGTCTTTGCCGTTGCGGCGATTTGCGTGATCCAGCCGTCATCCACCGGCCAGTCGAGAAGACGGGCGGCTGCCAGGAGGGCGCCGCCGATGGGAGGAAGCTTCGGTATTGCGGCGGCGCGGCCGATCCGCCGCTCGAGTGCGGCAAGCAAAGAGCGGCTTGCAAATGTTCCGCCCGCATAGGTCCAGTCTGTGGCTGGATTGCAATGCGGCGATATGGCTTCGACATGCTTTGCAAGCTCGGATGCGGCCTGTTCGATCAGCTGCTTTGCCGCGCCATCGCCGGCGCGCGCGACGCGATCGACGAGAACGGAAAGGGTGGCGATATTGGCACGAGGGTTTTCGAGTTCGCTCGCCCATCCGCCGAGTGCATTGACCGGGTCGACACTGTCGAGATTCAGGAATTCGAACATTGCCTTTGCCAGCGCGGTTGGGGCCGCGCGTCCGTCGAGGCTCTGGCTGACGAGGCTAAGCGCCGCCCGTCCGATCCAATAGCTGCTGCCCTCATCACCGATGACATCGCCCCAGCCGCCGACGCGCGCGGATACGCCGGCGCCATTACGCGCCCAGGCCATCGAACCGGTGCCGGACAGGATCAAAATGCCGGGCCGGCCGGCAAAGGCGCCGAGATGAGCTGCGTCGACATCGTTGAGAATATGCTGCCGTGTCTTGGGGAAACTCTTTTCGATCGCCTCGCGCTGCTGTTCCGACAGCCGGACCACCTCACCATAGGCGGGCAAGGCGGCGGCGACGGCGGCCAGTTGCTGTTCCTGCATGAAGGGACGTAAGGAGCGATCCAGTTCGCACCGCCAGTTCGGATTGTCCATTGGATTGACGCCGCTGCCGCGCGACATCCGCAGCACGTTGCCGGCCCTGTCTGCAAGTGCGACCAGCACCTTGCTGCCGCCGCCGTCGATGCCGAGGATCAGGTCGTCGCTCATTCCGGCGCTCCCAGCTCCGCAATCGTCATCTCGACGCCGAGATTGGCGAGTTCACCGCGCCAATGCGTGGAAAGTCCCGCATCGGTAATCACCTTCACCGCGCTCAATGGGGCGACCTTATAGGTTGTCATCGTGCCGAATTTCGAGGAGTCGGCGAGCACAAAGCGATGGGCAGAGCGGGCAAGCATGCATTTGTTGAGGCTCGCCTCCGCGCTGTCGACGCTGTAGATCGCGCCGTCGGGGCTGATGGCACTTGCGCCGAGAAAGAGCTGGTCGAACCAGATGGATTCCAGCATCTCTTCGGCCTGCGGGCCGACCAGCGAGGCATTCTCGCTGCGCAGATGCCCGCCAAGCAAGACGACGTCCAAATTGGGGATGTTGAGAAACTCCTGCGCGACGGTCAGGCCGTTGGTGAAGATGCGAAGCGGCATTGGGTTGAGACGGATAAGGCGCGCAAGCTGGAGAACGGTGGTGCCTGCATCGAGAAAGATCGCCGCGCGCGGCGTCAACAGATTATAGGCGGCAGTCGCTATCGCACGCTTGGCGGACAAGTGCCGTTTGGCTCGCTCCTGAAAGGCAAGTTCCACCGATGATCCCTCGGCGATGCGAGCGCCGCCATGTACGCGGTCGATGGCGCCTTCTCTTTCAAGAACTTGCAGGTCTCTGCGCACCGTTGCCAGCGAAGCGCCGATGGCATCGGCGAGCGCCTGAATCGTCGAAAATCCGTTCGCATACAAATGACTGCGAATGGCGTCCAGCCGATCGACTTTCATTGCTCCCGCTTGGCTCAACGACTGCTCCCTTTCATAGGAAATTCTATTTCGCTCAGATTTCCATCCAATACGATCAATGTCAATCATGTTTTTGACGTTTTGTGATCTAATTTAATTTGGACGGGTAGGAGGCTTCCTCTCACAGAAGGCCGCGCTCTGGGGAGTGCTCGGCGAAATATTAGAGACTAGTGATAGGCGGGCAAAAGATTGCCATGCTGCTCGATCATGTCATCCACGAGCTTCCAAATCTGGTCCGGTGACAGCTCCGCCGACGTGTGCGGATCGAGCAGAGCTGCCTGGTAGATGCGATCCCGTTTCTTCGTCAGCGCCGCCTCGACTGTCAGTCCCTGCACGGAAACGCTTAAGTTCATCACGGCCGCGAGCTGGGAGGGTATGCGTCCGATGCGGATCGGTTGAAAGCCATTGTGATCGACATGGCACGGCACTTCCACGATGCACTCATCCGGCAGATTCTGGATCAAACCATCGTTCGGGACATTTCCGTAGATCAGCGCGGGTTGGCCCGTTACCGCGGCATGAATGATGCCAGCCGCATATTCATTGCTACGGCAGATGTCGATCGGCTTTTCGCCTTCCAGATCGCGGCGCAATTCGTGCCACTCGGCAATCTGGGCCTCACACCGGCGGATATATTCATCGAGCGGAATGTTGAGCCGCTCGATCAAATCGTTGCGACCTTCCTTGATGTACCAGGATGTATATTCCGAAAAATGCTCGCTCGATTCGGTCACGAAGTGGCCGAGCCGCTTGAGAACATCGAAACGGACCCGATCGTCGGCCGGGATGTGCCCTTCCTCCGCGAGGGCGTGCAGGCGCGGATAGAGATCCTCACGGCTACCATCGGCATGCAGCTTTTCATATTTGAGAAAAAAGGCGACATGGTTGATGCCGGCCGAGAGATAATTGACGTTTGCGACATCCTCGCCAAGACAATGGGCAAGATGGGCGGCTGTATGCTGCACGCTATGGCACAGCCCCACGGTCCGAATGCTTGGGGCAATCTTCTTGATCGCCCAGCAATTGATCGCCATCGGGTTGACGTATTGCATCAGCATGGCGTTGGGGCACACTTCTTCCATGTCGCGGCAAATCGCTTGTAGGACGGGGATGGTACGAAGCCCGCGGAAGATGCCGCCAATTCCGAGTGTATCGGCAATGGTCTGCCGCAGTCCGTGTCGTTTCGGGATTTCGAAATCGGTCACGGTCGCCGGCTTGTAACCGCCGACCTGCATCATCAGGATGACGAAATCCGAGCCCTGCAATGCCTGCCGGCGATTGAGCGTGGCCTCGACGCGCACCTTGTCGAGCCGGAGCGCCTCACAGATGCGCCGCGCTACGATTTCGGATGTTTTCAGACGCTGGGGATCGATGTCGAAGAGACTGATGGCATAGTCGCCACCGCTTTGGCTGGAAAGGACGTCGCCCAGGATGTTCTGGGCAAAGACGGTGCTACCGGCACCGATCAGGCAGATCTTTGGCATGGGAAAGCCTCCACAAAAGATGTTTGTCGAGCCAAGTGCGCCTTTCAAATCGGGATTTCCTCCTGCTAATGAAGAGATTATTCCCAGATTCGCGCGTAAGAGCGAGCGACCATGCCAAAACTTCGCATATCCGCCGCGCGGGGCGCTCTTGTCATATCCCAGGGCGACTTTATGATCGAGCGCCATATTGCTGACGCTATGAACGCGGCGCATTGGCACGATCATATCGAGCTGAACTATCTGCTCGAGGGCCAGATGACCTACCTCTTCAATGGAAGGCAGGAACAAGTCGAGGCGGGGCGGCTGGTGCTCTTCTGGGCAGCCATTCCCCATAGAACGATCGCAGTTACGCCGAATGCGCCGCTCGTCTGCCTCTATCTTCCGCTCGTCGATTTCCTCGGTTTGCCGATCGATCGCGGCGTCCGCCAGGCGATCATGCAAGGACGGTTTTTCGCGGATGCGCGCGCCTATGCCGCCGATGCAATTCTTTTGCCTCAGTGGGCGGAGGACTGGCAATTCGGCGATGCGGCCGAGCGACAGCTAATCGTGGATGAGGTCAAGCTCAGGATACGGCGCTTCGTCCTCGATGCTCCCATCGGCGATCATTCTGCCACCCGCCAATCCTCGGCATTAGGCGCCAGTGCCGCCATACGTCGGGCCGAAACGTTGACCGATCTTATTCACGCTCGATATTCCGAGCCGGTCAGCCTGCCGATGCTGGCGAGGCTTGCCGGTATGCATCCGGCCACGGCCAACACGATCTTCCGCAACGTCCTTGGCATTTCCGTCAACGAATATCTCACACGCTATCGTCTGGCGCGGGCGATGCAGCAGCTTGCTGAGACGGAGACACCGATCCTCCAGATTGCCTATGACTGCGGTTTCGGTTCCAGCAGCCGGTTTTACGACATCTTCAAGCGACGAACGGGAACGACGCCAAGGGTGTTCCGTTCGTCTCTCGGGCGCGACGGGAAAACGGACTGATGTTCGGTTCGCCAGCCGGGGAACGGCTTGCCGCCAGTTATTGAAACTACAGTTCGATACAATCGGGCCGCCAACTGAAATCTGGCAGATACAATTCTGCGCGATCTTCCTATCAGATCATCGGTCGGGCAGGAGTCCAAAATGAAACTCGAATTCCTTGGCGCATTTCTTGTCTCAAGCCTCGCTGTCGGCGTTGCCGCTTCGCAGTCGGCAGGTCCCGCAACGCCGTCCGAAAACGCCTCGCCGATCTATGGCGTAACCATCCCCGAAGGTTATAGAGACTGGAAATTCATTGCGCCGGCGCAGGAAGCCCCGCCGCTCGACGAGCTTCGCGCGGTGCTCGGCAACGATATCGCCGTCGACGCCTACAAGAAGGGTACCCTGCCTTTTCCCGATGGTTCGATCCTTGTCAAGCTGGCCTACAAGCGCAAGCAATCGACGGAGTTTGCGCCGGCAACGGTGCCGGGAGCGCCGACGACCGTGCAGGTCATGGTGAAGGATTCGAAGAAATATCCCGATAGCCACGGCTGGGGCTTCGGACGCTTCATCGATGGCAAGCCGGTCGATATCGCACAGCATGAGACCTGTCTCAGCTGCCATGTCGGCAACGTGAAGGACCATGACTACGTCTTCACGCGCTATGCACCATAAGGTGCTGCAACGTTGCGCAGTTGGAAATTGCCGGCCCGATCTCTTTACATCAGGCCGGCCGGCTATCCACGGTCTCCTCCTCCCGCCGGGATAGCGGCCCCTATCTTTCAGGACCGGGCAGCTCATTGGTATCGACCCGTTGCTCATAGCGCGCAGCTATCGAGCCATGTACAGCGCAGCGCGCTTTTCCAGGCTGCGGTTTTCCAGCGTACCGCCTCGCGCCGACCTATCTGGCTGGAGGTGCGTTGTGTGTATTTCATCTTTGCCGATGGAACCTGAAAGGCGGCTTCTGTAATCCATTGTAGCCTTCCTCGGTCTTGACACGGAGGGATACAATTCGATGCGGTTGAAGACACAACGGAGATACACGTGGAAGGCAGAACGTCGCGGCATTCGACAAACTTCCCAAATATATGGAGCTCCTGATGTCGCCTTCATCCTTCTCATTGAATCGACGCGCCTTCGTCACGGCGGCTGCTGTCGCCGGCGCAGCGGCGCTGCTCAAGCCTGCGATGTCCTTTGCCGGCTCGCAAGCCTTGCCCGATGGCGTCAAGCCGTTCAAGATTGATATCCCCGACAGTGCGATCAGCGATTTGAAGCAGAGGCTTGCGACGGCACGCTGGCCGCTCAAGGAAAATGTCGCCGATGATTCCCAGGGTGTGCAGCTCGAGCGTCTGCGCGATCTCGTTGGATATTGGGCCGACGGCTATGATTGGCGGAAGGTGGAGCAGAAGCTTAATTCCCTTCCAATGTTCATCACCGAAATCGACGGGCTGGATATTCACTTCATTCACGTGCGCTCCCCGCACGAAAACGCAATGCCGCTGATCATGACCCATGGCTGGCCGGGCTCGATCCTGGAAATGCTCAAGGTGATCGATCCTTTGACAAACCCGACGGCCCACGGCGGCAAGGCCGAAGACGCGTTTCATCTGGTCGTGCCGTCAATCCCAGGCTTTGGCTTCTCGGGCAAGCCGACGACAACGGGCTGGGGTTCGGACCATATCGGCCGGGCATGGGGCACGCTGATGCATCGCCTTGGCTATGAGCGCTTCGCCTCGCAAGGCGGTGATTGCGGCTCGGTCATCTCGCAGCGCATGGCGCTCCAGAATGTGCCGGGATTGCTCGGCATCCATCTCAACATGCCCGGCATCGTCCCCAAGGAGATTGCCCACATCCTTGCAGCCGGCGATCCCGCACCGGCTGATCTGACGGACAAGGAGCGCGCCTGTTTCGACAAGCTGGCGGAATTCTATCGCGACAGCTCTGGCTACGCCAATATGATGGTCACCCGCCCGCAGACCATCGGCTATTCGCTCGTCGACTCGCCGGTCGGTCTGGCCGCTTGGATCCACGACAAGTTTGTCACTTGGACTTACAGTAACAAGCAGCCGGAAAAAGTGTTGAGCCGCGACGAGATGCTGGATGACATTTCTCTCTACTGGTTCACGGAAACCGGAACGTCCGCGGCCCAGATCTATTGGGAAGATCACACCAATAACTTTAACGCCATTCACATTCCAAAGCTGCCGGTTGCCGTGAGTGTCTTTCCCGGCGAAATCTACCAAGCTCCGAAGACCTGGACCGAGCGGTGCTACGGCAACCTGATCTATTTCAACGAGGCCGACAACGGCGGGCATTTTGCCGCCTGGGAGCAGCCGGCGATTTTCACCAACGAAGTCAGGGCGGCATTCCGCTCGCTGCGTTAAGCGAGTCCCGGCCTATTGGCTGGCGAAAGCCTCGCAGGTGAGCGATACCCCAAGCTCGCCTGCAGGCGAGGGGAACTGTATAGCGTATCCCCTCGACAGACAGCCGGCTTTGCAAGTCGAACTTGTGAAGTCGATGCCTGTTTTGATCCGCGAGTTTTAAGAGGTCGCGAAGGCGCTGCGGCGGGACGAGAGCGACCCGATGCCCATCAAGGCCGCAAGGATGACGGGGATGCACACGAGATAGGCCGTGCGAATGCCGGCATGTTCGGCCACGAATCCAAGCAGCGGCGGGGCCAGGAAGAAGACGACGAAAGACATTTGCCCGAGAGCGGCAACGTTGACATGTGCTGGACGATCGATGCGTTGTGCGGCGGCTGAAACCGCCAGCGGATAGACCGCGCTGCAGCCGGCGCCCATGAAGGCAAATCCCAGGAGGGCCACATTGGGATGGGGTGCGAGCCAGACGGCGCAAAGCCCAGCGGTCGACAAAAGCAGCAGGAAGAGCGCAACGGCTCTGGGGCCGTAGCGATCGACAAACGGGGTCCGCGAACAATCTCGCCAGCGCCATGAAGAAGGTGAACAACGTCAGGCCGAGACCCCCGATGAACGGCTCGGCATGAAAGACGTCGCGCATGTAGATCGCCGACCAGTCGATGCCGGCGCCTTCGACGAGGAATGCCGCGATTCCGATCACGCACAGAGGCAGCAGGCCAAGCGTCGGCAGCGCGATATGGCCTGCGTCCGAATGGCCATGCGTTGCGCGCGCCGGTGCATTCAGCATGCCGGCGATCGTGATGGAGCCGACGATAAGGACAAAGGCGAATGTCAGGGCGAGATGCAGCTGCATTGGGACACCTGCCTGCCGGACCGCCGAGGATATGAGAGCGGTGACGAAGAAGCCGAGGCTCCAGAAGCCATGCGCCCGGTTCATCACGCCTCGGCCGAGCTGTGCCTCGATGCGATCGATTTCGACGTTGAGATTGATTTCGAGAGCCCCCGCCAGCAGGCCTTCGCAAAACAGCACGGCAAAGACCAGGGGCGCGGCACCCATCCACGGCACGAGCGCCAGCAGCGCCGATGTTCCAAGCACGGTAACGAACGCGGTCCTGCGCGTGCCAAGGCGCGCAACGAGCGGTGATGCAAACGTCAGCGATATCAATGCGCCGATGGCCGCACCGATCAGCGTCAGGCCGAGCTCGGATTTGTTGATCTGCAATGCGACCTGAAGGTCGGGAAGGCGCGACAGCAACGCGCCTATCGATACCGCAAAGAGGAAAAAGCAGACATAAATTCGCTGCTGCGGTTCAAGACGCATTTTAATGCTCCGGAGAATCTGAACACAGGTGAGATAGAACGGGTCTATCGCAAAGCAACCACTGCTGGCAATACAAGCGCGCTGAAATGAATCGGCGAGCTGCGATGCATGGCGGTCTCTCATCTCCGCTTTCCAGCTGCATTGCGCCTTGCCTTGTAATACGACCGCTTGCTTCCTATCTTTTGGCCATCACCCAAATTTCACACGCGGCTGCGGCAGACGTTTCAAAGCGTCGATCATTCTGCGCGCAAGCGCTGCCTAGCCATTCCGCCGCCTCGGGCGGCCAAGGATTTCGATTGAACAAGCAGAACACTGCCGCCGCGTTGGCGGCGGTAAAGCCGTGCGAGCGCGGCGAAGCCGTCAACCGGCCGGATAAAAACTGGAAGCCATATCCCTGCCTTCTCACGCGGCAGGAGCTTCAGGCCATCATTGCCGATCAACTCGGCTGAATTCAACAACGACAACAAGGAGAAGAAGATGCAGGTCATCGTCAGAGACAACAATGTCGAACACGCAATGCGCGCCTTGAAGAGGAAGATGCAGCGGGAAGGGCTCTTTCGGGAGCTGAGGGAGCGTCGTGCCTACGAAAAGCCTTCCGAGCGCCGGGTTCGAGAGAAAGCGCAGGCGGTCGCTCGGCAGCGCAAGGCAGCGCGTAAGAAGCTGCAACGCGAGGGGCTTTTGCCGGCTGCAAAGCGACGGGCTTCGGCTCGATAGTCACTGAGTGGTGGCCGGTATATTGAGCCGGCCGCCGAACATCTTTTGAAAAGGGCGGTAGATGGAAGAATTGAACAATATCACGGTCTCTGAGGAGCGGCTCAAAGATTGCCGTGACGTCATCGAGCCGGATCTGCAGGATTTAATTCGCGACACGATCGCCGCCGGTTTCACGGCCGAGGAGGTTTTGATCGCGATCAGCGAACTGGTGGCGGAGGATTTCGCCGCAGTCGTGAAGATGCCTAGCGTTCACTGAAGTAATTCCGGGAAAAGGGGCGCGGCGGTTTTCCGTTCGAGAGTGGCAGACGGTTTGCTTTCGAAAACAGATAAATCGATTTCGCCGCTACGATGTGTGGGACTGGTACGGCGAAGGCGACGACATGATCTTCATCGACGGCGAGCAGGGGCTTTCGGTGCCGGACACGGTGCGCAAGCCCGATCCGCGCATTGGGCCGATGGCTGCGCTGATCGAGCCGCGGGCCGAACCCACAGCCGGCGCCGGTCACGCTCTATCGCTGGCATATCGAAGATCCGGCGATCTTCCAGAAGCGCATTCGCGTCACGATAGAGCACGGCCATGCCAATCGCCGCTCCGACGATGTCCTCGGTCGCCTTCTGGTATCAGGCTGGGCCACACAAGCCGTTCGGCGCGTTTCCCGACGTCACGGAGCGCATGCCTACTTTCCGCCGGCCGTTCACGGAAATGGAGATCGCCGTCAAGAAGGCGAGGGGATGACAGCGAACAGGGTGCAGGCCTTGGTATCGCAAGAAAATCAGCCGATGCCCGCGTTTCGTCGGCTTCATTGGCTTATATGGAGCGAGGGCATAACTGGATCGGCACATTTCCGCGTCTTCACCTCGTAGAGATACGCCTTTAAAAGGGTGATGTGACGAGTTTGGAGCAGCCCATGCCAACAATTTGTTTAAAGGACGCGAGGGCATCGTTTTCTCGTGTCGTTGATCAGGCCGCGGCCGGAGAATTTGTGACGATTACGCGCCGCGGACGCGCGGTGGCTGTCGTCGTCAGTGTTAAAGCGGCGGAGGAGGCAAGAAAGGCGGCCCGGGAAGACAGCCTGAGCCTCCTTCAATATCTGAAGACCTTTCCGACGGATATCGATCCTGCCGCCGACATTTTCTCCAGAGATCCTGCGTCCTCTCGCGAGGTTGATCTTTAAGCTTTCTTTCCGACGCCAATGCCATCTTCAAGACCACAATGAGTTTGGCTTAAGCGTATGGCACATGTTTTCGCGCACGGTGGCGGCTATCAACCGATCCCGATATCCTTTCGCAGTTGCGAACAACTCAGCAGAGCCGAGCGCAATGGTAAGCGCACACCAGCGGGATCTCTGTCCTTGCAAGGGATGAAATCCTGTGGATTCAATCTGAAAGCGGGATGTCCTCGTGCGAATGGATGAATTGAAAAGTCATTATGTTAGGGCGCTTTATGTATCGGGCGTGAACGCAAGAGAGGGCGGTTTCTTTCGTTCAACCCGGATAACACAAGCGGACGAGTTGCCGATCTCATGCGTCTCATCCTTGTCAATGATGTCTCGACGGTTCGCGGCGGCGCCACCAAGGTAGCGTTGCAATGTCTCGATGCAAGCAGGGATGCGGGTCTGACCTGCGCCATACTGGTCGGTGACGACGGCGAAGGTCTCAAGCCGCGGTTCGACGGCATCCGCACGGTTGCGCTTGGCGAACGGCCCCTTCGGGAAGGCCCGGCGTTCGGGGATATCCTCGCGAAAAACTATAATCGGCGCGCTCATGAGGCGATGGAGGGGTTGCTTCGGGAGTCGGATGAGGAGACCGTCGTCCACGTGCACGGTTGGTCCCAGATCCTGTCGCCGTCGATCTTTTATGCGCTTGCCAAGCATGAGGCCAAAGTCATCGTCACGGCGCATGACTTCTTCCTGAACTGTCCGAACGGGGGGCTTATCAATTTCCACAGCGGCGACGTTTGCGATATCAAGCCGTTGTCTGCTAAGTGCCTGACGACCAATTGCGACAAGCGCAATTATTTCCATAAGCTTTGGCGTTTCCGCCGTACCCTGACGCAGCAGGGTGTGGGCGAGGAGTTCTGGGGCCGCGTCGGCATTGTGCTCGCCCATGAAAACATGGAGCCGCATCTGCGCACCGGCCCCTTGCAGCACTTCACGACATTGCGCACGCCGACCGAGCCATTGACGCGGACACCGGTCGAGGCGTGGCGCAACCACCGCACCGTTTTTCTCGGCCGCATGTGCTGGGAAAAGGGGGTGCGGACGTTGGCGGATGCCCTCAACCAAACGGGCAGAACCGCGACACTCATCGGGCGGGGGCCTTTGCTTGAGGAGATGCAGCGCGTGCTGCCACATTGCTTCGTGCCCGGCTGGCTGAGCGATGAAGAGGTTGCGAGGATCGCCGGGGAAGCGCGCGTCTTCGTCATGCCGTCGCGCATGCCCGAGCCTTACGGCCTGGTCGCCGCAGAAGCCTTGATGTCAGGCATTCCGGTCATCGTCAGCAGTAACGCGCTGATTGCGGAAGAGGTCGAAAAACATGGCGCGGGTCTAGTTTTTACCAGCGGCGATGCGGCGTCGCTGGCGGAGAAATTGGCGCAGACCGATGACGACCAGCTGATGCGGCGGCTGGGCGAAGGGGCATTGGCCCTCGGCCAGCATATCGCGCCGAGCAGAGCGGAATGGGGACGTCGCATGGTGGACATCTATATGGGGCGGGGCAGCTTTTCGGAACATTAGGCTGGGGGGAACAATAATGCGCGCTTTGGTGACAGGCGGTTGCGGCTTCGTCGGCCGACATCTGATCCAGCGGCTTCTTGCTGAGGGATTGGATGTCGTCTGCGTCGATTCACTGGTTGCGGGAACGGGGGCGCTTCATCCCGATCTGTGGCAGCGCTTTGCGCGCTCCCGTTTCAGCTTTTGCGAGGAGGACTGCCGCACTTTCTTTACGCGTACGCCGGAGCATTTTGACTATGTCTTCCATCTGGCCGCGCTGGTCGGCGGCCGTGTGACGCTGGAAACCCGGGCACTCGATGTCGCCGAGGATCTGTCGGTCGATGCGGAACTATGGCAGTGGGCATCGCGTGCCAAGCCGGGTTCGGTAATATTCTTCAGCTCCAGTGCGGCCTATCCAGTATCGCTGCAGACCGTCGACAATCATCGGCTGCTGGCGGAGGACATGATCAATTTCGACGCCACGATCGGTGTGCCCGACCTTAGCTACGGATGGGCGAAACTCACCGGCGAATATCTGATGAAACTCTATGTCGAGCGCTACGGCCGGCGGGCCATCGCCTACAGGCCGTTCAGCGGCTATGGCGAAGATCAAGATCTCGCCTATCCTTTCCCGGCGATCTGTCGCCGGTTGCTGGCGGAAAAAGGTGCGGCGGAAGTCTTCGTTTGGGGCTCAGGCCGTCAATGCCGTGACTTTATCCATATTTCCGACTGCGTCGAATTCATCTGGCAGACGCGAGAACTGTTGCCCGACGGCGCAAGCCTCAATCTATCGACCGGCACCGCCACCTCCTTCATCGAATTGGCCGAGGCCATCAGCCGGCAGATCGGCTGGCAGCCTGACGTCACCGGACGATCAAGCCATCCGGAAGGCGTCTTCTACCGCTGCGGCGATACGGCCCTGCAGCGTTCCTACGGATTGAGCCCTTCGATCGGTCTGGAGGAGGGGATCGCGCGGATGCTCGAGTATCTGCGGGCGGAGCAGGCATCATTTGCGCTGGCCATGTAGATAATGAGCAATCGGTTCGATGCGGCGGATGTCGGCGTGGAAAAATCGCCTCGACGATATTACCGCCGGGTCGATCCTATGGCGGGCTTGAACAAAGAAATAGGCGGCGCTTCTGGCATCCGGCGCGGGCGGAACGTCACCGCGGATATGAGCTGATCGAAATATCTGAGCAGCGCGCCGGAGTCTTCGTAAATTCATTGTTTTTTCAGTAGCTTACGGATCTGACAACGCGAGCTGACACTCACGACCCGGCTTGGTATTCCTCCTATTCATTCAAAACAGATGGAACAGCAAACCGATGTCGACCGAACAGATACGCTGGCTCTTGAAGGTCATGCAACCCGAGCGAACCCTGGCCTCGCTGCCCGGGCGCGCCGGCATCTCTCCGGAAATTCATGCCGCGCTGATTGGGTTGCCGCCGAAGGTCTATTCCGCTGAACTCAACTTGATGAAGAAAGAGGCGAGAGAAGCTGCGGGCGAACTGCTGGCCGATCCGTCCTGCGCCTCGTTGGTGGACCGGCTCTACTTGCCAAGGGGCGCCAAGGTCGTCGCGTTCGGCGACAGCCTGACATCGGACCCGCAATCCTGGGCTGTCATCCTCGGTGAGCTCCTGGCGGCGAGGCGTGCCGCTGACGGGGTTTCATTCTCGATCAGCGCGGTCGCCGCCGAGACGACGACGCATGGGCTGGTCCGCATCGGCGAGGTCATCGGCCAGCAGCCCGACATGATCCTCTTCCTCATTGGCACCAACGACGCCCGAACCCAGGGTCCTCACCCTACGAAGACCCTTGTCCATCATGAAGAGACAGCGCGCAACGTGGCGGAGCTGCGTCAACGCGTGTCACGGGAAACCGAGGCGCGTTGCGTCTGGATCACGCCGCCTGCTGTCAATGAGGAACAGGTCGCAGGGCACTGGGGGTTGGCCCGATTCGGGGTTCGTTTCCGCAACGAGAACCTTGCGCGCGCCGCCGGGATCATCCGCGATTTCGACGACACAGTGATTGACGCTTTCTCCAATTTGGGAACGCCACCCCGGAGCGATCTCCTGATGGGGGATGGCCTGCACCTCACGCTGGCAGGACAGAAGCAGTTGGCGCTTGAGGTGATCAAGGGCTGGAGCACCGCCAAATGAAGTATTTGATCGTCGGCGCCACCGGAAACATCGGGTCCCGGGTCACCCAGCGGCTCATCGCTCGTGGGGAGCGCCCATCGATTTTCGTACGCAATGCGAAGAAGGCAAAGGCGCTCTTTGGAGCTCAAGTAGATATCCATGTGGGTGACCTCGACAAGGCACCTTCGTCGCTGGCAACCGCGCTTAATGGCGCAAACGGCGTCTTCCTCGTGAGCGACGGGCCAGATCTCGATACCCGCGACCACACGGTTGCGTTCGCGGCGAAATCTGCCGGGATCCGGCACCTGGTTAAGCTTTCGACGCTGGATGTGCACACCGGCGTGGGGACCGGGCCGTGGCACGCGCGCGGCGAGGCTGCCGTGCGCGAAAGCGGTGTGGCGTTCACGTTCATCCAGGCTGCTGGATTCATGCTGAATGCGCTTGGTTGGTCGGACTCCATCCGCGAGGAGAGCGTGCTGCGGACCTCCACCGGAAATGGCAAGATCGCGTTCATTCACCCGGACGACATCGCCGATGTCACTACCGCGGTTCTCACCACACCCGACTACGATGGCCAGTCGCTGGTCATCACCGGTCCCGAGGCGCTGAGTTATGGGGAAATGGCTGCGACTCTCGGCCGAGCCATTGGCAAGTCCATCCGATTCGAGGAGATTTCCGACAGACAGGCGCATGCGGGTGTGGTCGCCTGGGCCGGCAGAGGACCCTACGCCGACGCTCTTGTCGACATCTGGCGCGCAGTACGCGAGGGGCGATTGGCGACTGTCTCGGACGGCGTGATGCAGGTCATCGGGCGAAAGCCCATCTCGTTTGGTCGGTGGGCCGAAGAGAATGTCGGCGCCTTTAGCTAGAAGCTGAGGCGACCATTCTCACACGAGTTCACATAAGCGAGGACCGTTCGGATGGCCTCACCCTTCGCGTCATGTCGAGAGATGACCGACAGCCTCCGGTCAGCGGCTCCGTGCGCGAGCGCTTCCATCAAATGCGGAAGGATGAAGAGTATCCGTTGCGTCGCCTCGGGGGTATAGCGCTCCTGTCTGGAGGGCGAAATCACCTTCCCTAACGTGGCCTGGAGTGCACTTTTAAAGCCAGGCGCCCCTTCCGGCACCGCAGTCGCGATAATATCATGCAGGTCGGCATCTTTCGCATGAACGTCCGCAAGCCCCTCCATCAACTCGCGTGTAAAGTCCTTGAACGACGCAGTTGCGCAGTCGGCAATCGCGCGCGTCATCACGCGCCTTACGTCGTCAACATGGCGGTCATGCAAGGCTGCGAAGATAGCCTGCTTGTCAGGGAAATATTGGTAGAGCGAGCCAATACTGACGCCCGCGGCTTCGGCGATGCGGTTGGTGGTGATGGCCTTGGCGCCATGCCGGTTCACCACCCGCTGGACCGCCTCAAGGATCGCCTCCACTGAATGCCTGGAGCGTTCTTGCTTGGGCTCGCGGCGCGCGAGCGATCTTTCGTTGGCTTTCATGGAACTCTGCTGTCCGCCGTCGAGTCATGCCCCGCGCAAGCTGGACATCCTGTATCAAGAGGATCACATTATAGTCCGCTTTTGCCGCGCGAGGCACGAAAAAAGCTGTGTCTTCGGAGGTTCGACCACCGAAGACGGCAGGTTATCGGCGGCGCTGGCAAGTGGCCAAATGTCCGCAATAGGGTCGAAACCGGCCGCTCCCGACCAGCGAGCTGCAACAATCTGCTGTCATTTCGTCCCCATCCGGAACCGACCTCGATATGCTTGGAAAGCGCCTATAATACGCACACTTAATCTCAGAAGCGCGCCATTTCCCGCTTTACCTTGTCAAGGAAAAGCCCTCTCGTCCCGTCGGTCGAGCGGTTCATGTCGTAGTGCGCGAGGAAAACGACAGGGGCGAAAGGCTTGATCTGTGCGCGCAGCACGCGCTTGACGATCTTCTTTGGCGGGTTGCCGGCAATGAAGGCGCGGAATGGGTCGGCGCCATAGGTCAGCACCGCGCCGAGCTTGCGGATATGCTGCAGCTTTGAGCGCACCTTGCCGTCGACGAGTTCGAAGGAGACGCCGGGAAGCCAGACCCGGTCGAAATAGCCCTTGAGGATGGCCGGAAAGCCGAAGTTCCAAACCGGCGTGACGATCACCAGAGCTTCGGTGCGCTGCAGCCGTTCGACATAGGGTTTTAGTATCTCGGTGTTCTCGGGATAGTCATGATAGATCAGGCGATCGCGGCGCGACAGTACGGGATCGAAGCCCTCGGCATAGAGGTTGCAGTCGTCAACCTCGTGGCCCGCGGCTTCGAGGCTTGCGACGGTCTGCCGGTGCAGCGCGCCGCCAAAGCTTTCGTCCACCGGATGGGAATGAAGGACGAGAACCTTCATGAGGCCTCCATCAGAGCCGCAAGACCGGGGAAGAGATAGTTTTTGCCGGATTTGAAGTCGAAATTCGGATCGTCCCACGCAATCATCTTGCCGGGATTGAGCAGGCCCTTCGGGTCTGTTTCCTTCTTGAAGGCAAGCTGGACGGCGTCCGTCTGCTTCATGCCGCCTTCCTCCAGCGTATAGCGGTGCGGATTGAAGATCGGGCAGCCATGGTCCTGATGGATCTTGATGATTTCCTCGAGGCGCGCCTCGGACGTATAGCGCACCAGCGGCAGGCCCGAGCATTGGATCTGCCCATCGAACCTGATGAATTCGAGATGGCCAGGCACCTCGTCGCCGAAGATCTCCACCATCTTCCGGACCTTGGCGACATGATCTGGCCCCGGATACTGCACCTGCAGGTAGGTGATCGACGGATCGACCTTGATGGCGCGCAGCGTCGTGTGGTTCCAGGCGAGCTCATAGGCATGCGGGATGCCCTTCATGCTCTCCACTTTGTCGGAGCGGAAGGTGATCTCGCCTTTCTGCTGCGTGGTAAAGGCAACTAAAGGACCCATCGAATGCGGCGCGATCATCAGCGCCACGATCGACTGCCCCTGACGAATATAAGGCTTGTGGCGGGTAAAGTATTCGTACGGAATGGGTGCGGCGATCGGGGCGATTTCCTTGACCAGAATGCCGTTGCACTTGGCGAGCGCATCGGAGAAGCGCACGGCATCCATGAAGTCGTCATAACCGACCAGTACGTCGATCCAATCATAGGCCGGCGCCAGCGGCATTTCGATCTCGGTGATGATGCCGTTGGTGCCGTAGGCATGGCTGACCTTGGTCAGATCCCATCCTGTGAGGTCGAGAACGCGTGGCTCCGCTTCCATGGTGACCACACGCAGCCGCAGGATGTTGCCGAGATCGCGCAGGCCGCCCCAGGTGATGGAACCGACACCGCCCGAGCCGCCGGCGATGAAGCCGCCGATCGTCGCCATCTGCGCGGTCGAGGGATGGAAGCGCAGTTCCTGGCCCGAATGGGCCTTGGTCTGGCGGTCGAGTTCGGCAATGACGATGCCGGGCTCGCAAATGACACGGCCTGGATGGATCTCCTTGATCCTGTTCATGGCGGCGAGGTTGAGCACGATGCCGCCGGAGAGCGGCATGGCCTGGCCGTAATTGCCGGTGCCGGCGCCGCGCGGCGTGACGGGCACGCCATGCGCATAGGCGACCTTGAGAGTGCGGATCACCTCTTCCTCTGTCTTCGGCGTGACCACGAGATCGGCGGTGACATTGTCGAGCTGGGCTTTCAGGATCGGCGAATACCAGTAGAAGTCCCGGCTTTTCTGGCGCACGAGCGCCGGATTGTCTTCGATGGCGATGCCTTCGAGTTCTTTCTTGATGCGCTGATAATCCGGCATGTTACGCTCCAATGACGCTGTCGAGTTCACGATAGTCCGGCAGGCTGCGGTCGATCACCTTACCCTTGCGAAGGACGACGCGGTCAGACTGTGGACGCGAGAGGAATTCGCTCCAGCGCCGGGCGCTGAAAAGCACGAGATCGGCCGGGCCGCCAATGGCGATGCGCCCAATATCGGGGCGCCCGAGGATGCTGGCGGGCGAGGTGGTGATGACCCTTGCCGCCGTATCCAGCGGATGGTCGAGATGCAGGATACGCACGGCTTCGCGGAACACCTCGACCGGATCGAGATCGCCATAGGCATAGAACGGGTCGCGGGTATTGTCGGAGGCGACCGCTGTGAGAACACCGGCTTCAGCAAGCTCGTGCAGAAGGGTGACCCCGCGCCAGCGCGGCGTGCGGCCGGTATGGCGGTCCTGCAGGTACATGTTGCACATCGGCAGCGAGACGATGGAGATGCCGGCCTTGGCGACGAGATCGATGGTGGCGCGCGCCACGTCCTCGTCTTGCCGGGCGAGCGAGCAGCAATGGCCGGCGGTCACCTTACCCGTGAAGCCGTTGCGAAGCACGGCTTCGGCAATCGCCTTCAGTGTCAGCACCTCCCTGTCTTCCGTCTCGTCGACATGCAGATCGATGTCGAGGCCATTGTCGGCGGCGGCGCGCAAAAGCTTGTCGAGCTGCGCATCAAGGTCGGGATTCATCTGGGTGACGCCGCCCATCAAGCCGCCTGCCTCGCGGACGACGCGGAGTAGGTCGACAAAAAAGGTGTCGTCCACCATGGTATCGAGCGGAAAAAGGGCGACGGCCTGCAGCGCGATCTTGTCTTTCCAGGCCTCGCGGACCGAGGTGAAGACCTCGAAGGAAATGCGATGCTGCGGTGCCAGTGAATCCAGATGCGTACGGATCAGGCCGGTGCCGTGGGCGTAAGCCGAGCGCAGCGAGAATTCCATACGCTTGCGCACGTCGTCGGCCGACCAGTTGGCCTCGCGGTCGGTTCGCACGGCATCGAGTGCGCCCATGAAGCTGCCGTCGGGATTGGGGCGGCGCTCCCATATATGGCCCTTGTCGAGGTGGGTGTGCATGTCGGTGAAGGTCGGCCAGACCATGCTCTCCCGCATGTCGACCTTGGCATATTCCGCCGGCGCGGTACCGGGCGCGCGGATATCGCTGATAAGGCCGTCGGCAACGACGATATCGGCCTTTACGAGACCCTCGCTGGATGGGGCCGGAGAGCCGGATAGCGTCACGGCAGGCACCGTGGCATTGCTCAGCACGAAGCGGGCGGCATTCGGCGGCGACATGAAGGCGTGGGACATCAGTTCTCCCGCTTGAGGCTGCTCTCATGCCAGCGATGCAGGCTCAGCCATGAGATGAAGGAGGTGAAGGCGAAGATGGCGACGCCGAGCGCCGAGAGAAGCAGCAGTGCCGCAAAGAGACGCGGCATATTCTGGCGGTATTGCGCTTCCAGCAGGCGGAAGGCCAGGCCGGAATTCGGACCGCCGGAGCCGGCGGCGAATTCGGCGACGACCGATGCGATCAGCGACAGGCCGCCGCCGATCCTGAGCCCGGTCATGAAATAGGGCTGGGCCGCCGGTAGCTTCAGATGCAGCAATGCCTGCCAGCGCGAGGCGCCGTAGAGATCAAAGAGATTAAGCAGATTGTGGTCGACGCTCTTCAGTCCCTGCACCATGTTGGACAGGATCGGAAAGAAGGCGACGAGGAAGCCGCAGATCAGCAGCGCCGCCTCGCGTGTCGGCGCATAGATGAGGATCAGCGGCGCGATCGCCACGATCGGCGTCACCTGCAGGATGACGGCCAGCGGATAGAAGGCGAGCTCGATCCACCGCGATTGCACAAGGAAGATGGCAAAGCCGACGCCGCCGACCAGCGCGAGGATGAGGGATATGAAGGTGATCTTGGTGGTCACCCATAGGGCAGGCGACAAGATGCCCCAGTCGGAAACGAGCGCTTTGGCAACCGCGATCGGGCTCGGCAGGATATATTGCGGAATGCCGGTGCCGACGACCAGAAGCTGCCAGAGGATAAGAAGCACGAGAACGGTCAGGAGCGGCACGAAAACGCCGAGCGTGCGTTCGAGATTGCGCTTTCTGACAGCAGCGACAGAGGGCGCATCGGGCGATTCGACGGAAAGAGTGGCTGATAGGCTTGTGCTGTCGCTCATCAATGGGCCTCCGGCCAGCCGATGGCCTCGATCAGGGAACGGGAGACCTTTTCGCACACCTGCCGATACTCCTCCGATGAGCGATAAAGTGGATCACGCTCACCGCTGGTTTTCAATGGAAAGTCGGTGTGGACGCGGCCGGGCCGTGCCTTCATGACGACGATGCGGTTGGAGAGATAGGCGGACTCATAGACCGAATGCGTGACGAAGATGACGGTAATGCCTGTGGACTGCCAGAGGCGGAGCACGTCATCATTGAGCTTCTGGCGGGTGATTTCATCGAGCGCGGCAAAGGGCTCGTCCATCAGCAGCAGCTTCGGTTTCGTCACCAGCGCGCGGGCGATCGAAACCCGCATCTTCATGCCGCCGGACAGCTCCCGCGGATAGGCGTCGGCGAAGTCCTGCAGGCCGACCGTGGCCAATGTTTCCATGATCTGTTCGTACGCGCCCGCTTTCGAAATACCTCTGAGCTTCAGGGGTAGATGAACATTGCCGAAAACCGTTTTCCAAGGGAGTAGCGTCGGTTCCTGGAAGACGAAGCCGATATCGCCTTCCGGCAGGCCTTTGGCGTTGATGCGCGAACTTGGCCAGTCGATCCTGCCGCTGGATGCGCCGCCGAGGCCGGCGATGATGCGTAGCGCCGTCGACTTGCCGCAGCCGGAAGGGCCGAGCAAGCTGATGAACTCGCCGCTTTCCACATGGAGCGACATGCCCGACAGCGCCAGCGTGCCATTCGAGAAGATCTTGGAGACCTGCTCCATGACGACGAGCGGCCGCTTGCGCGTCTCGGTTTGGGTGACCTTGGTGGCTTCAGACACTGGCATGGCACGGCTCTCTGTTGATCCAGCCTCTTTTGAGGGGAGTGTCGGAGCGAAGCTCCGGGGCGGGGTGATCCTTAGAAATCCGAGAGTATCACCCTGCCCGGCGCTTTGCTGCGACCTCCCCGTGAGGGGAGGTGCCGAGACATTACTTCTTCAGCGCCATCCCAAAACCTTTGCAGACAAACTGCGTGTCGAAGGCTTTCTTATAGTCGATATCGGCATCGAAGACCTTGATCTGCACCATTTCGTCAAAGAACTTCTTGTAATGGGCCTCGGTGATGCAGCCGATGCCCTTGTCGAGGGCGTCGCCGGATTCGACGATCCCATATTCCTTCATCTTGGCGATGGAATAAGCGATCTGCCCATCCGTCATGTCGGGATTGTCCTTCTTGATCAACTCGTTGGCCGCCTTGTTGTCGCCGTAGAGATAGTTGTACCAGCCCTCGATCGACGCATTGACGAAGCGTTGCACGAGATCGGGGTTCTTATCGACCATCGCCTTCTGCGCCGTGATCATCGCGGAATAGGGCGAATAACCAGCATCGGCGATCAGGAAGACTTTCGGTTTCCAGCCGGCCTGCTTCTCGATCTCGTAGGGTTCGGAAGTCACATAACCTTGTTGTGCGGACTGTTTGTCGGCGAGGAAGGGCGCCGGGCTGAAATTGTAGGGCTTGAACTGCTCGTCCTTGAAGCCTGGGAAGTTCGCCTTCATCCACTCGAAATAGGTGATATAGCCGTCTTTGCTCAGGAACAGTGTCGGCAGCTTGGCGAGATCATCGAACTTTTCCACGCCGGCATCCGGATGGGCGATCAGTACCTGCGGGTCTTTCTGGAAGATCGCCGCGACATCGACGATCGGAATGCCCTGCTTGACCGCATCGATCTCCTGTTGCGGGCCGCCCATGTAGAAATCAAGCTTGCCGGAAATCAGCAAAGCCGAATTGGCGGCATTGGGGCCACCCTGGACAATAGTGACGTCAAGGCCATATTTTTTGTACGTGCCGTCGGCGACGGCCTGGTAGAAGCCCCCATGCTCGGCCTGGGCAAGCCAATTGGTGCCGTAGGTGACTTTGTCGAGAGCATTTGCGGGTTCCGCCGCAGCGATTGCGGCGGCCAGACCCATGGCGGCGAAAAATGTTTTTGTCTTCAATGCATTATACATGGCTGACTGTTCCCCTTATCTGCCATGGGACGTCATTGTTGAAGCCCATTTCCCGCATTTGAGCGATTGCCTTGCGCTTTGAAAAGCATCAAAATTCGTGCGCATTGATGCCTTTTCGGCATCTCTTTCCAGGTCTGTGCCTAAATTGTGCGGTCTGG
The DNA here is from genome assembly GCF_012641405.1 of Rhizobium sp. P40RR-XXII. Lineage (GTDB taxonomy): Bacteria > Pseudomonadota > Alphaproteobacteria > Rhizobiales > Rhizobiaceae > Rhizobium. The sequence goes on along the minus strand of NZ_JABAII010000006.1, from coordinate 41,955 downwards.
GCAAAAATTAAGCAATGGGAACGCGCATGCTGCATTCAAGACGGCTACTCTATATCAACGAAATTGCCCGCTGCGGCTCGATCCGTAAGGCGGCGGCACGGCTCAACGTCGCGTCATCCGCGATCAATCGGCAGATTCTGGCGCTGGAGGAGGAAATGGGCGCGCCACTCTTCGAGCGCCTGCCGCGTGGCCTGCGGCTGACAGCGGCGGGGGAGCTCTGCATCGAGCACATCCGCGAGGTATTGAAGAATTACGAGCGGCTGGAGGGGCGCATTCGCAGTCTCAAGATGCAGCAGGCCGGCAAAGTGAGGATCGTCGCGACGGTCGGCCTTGCCGCCGGACCTCTGCCCGAGATTATCGCCCGCTTCCTCTTAGAACATCCGAGGGTCTTCATTCAGCTGCGCAACGATGCCGGCTCGACCACCATCGCCTCGGTGGTCGCCGGAGAGGTTGATATCGGACTGGGCTTCAACATACCGGCGACACCGGGCCTCCGCTCGCTCGGCAATTTCGACATCCCGATCGGCGTCGTGCTGCCTCCCGGTCACCCGTTGATCGGACCGGGGCCGATCAACCTTGCCGACGTCGTCGAGGAGCGGCTGCTGCTGGCGCAGCCTGGAAGCAGCCTGCGCGATATCATCAATCTGACGCTGGCTCGCCTTTCCGTGCAGGTCGAGCCGGTGCTGGAGAGCAATGCGTCGGAAATGCTCAAGCAACTGGTGAAATGCGGGGCAGGGCTGACGCTGCTCAACCCGCTCGACGTCATCACCGAGTGTCGCCGCGGGGAGTTGGTCTTTCGGCCGATCGCCGAACCCCATTCGCGGCCCCAACCCATGAAGCTTTTTGCCCGCACGCGGGCGCCACTCGACGCCGCCACCAGCCTTTTCGTCGAATACCTGCTGGCAGAGCTTGCCGGAATGGTGGAGGAGCTGCAGGCGAAGGGGCATATTATCGCACCCTCCGAGCGCCGCCGTTCGGACGCCTATTTCGAATAGAGGCTGGAGAGCGGATAGTCGCGCAGGTCGCGCAGCATCTCGATAAAGCCGGTGATCTGGTGCCGGCAGATGAGCGCGCCCTTTTCCGCTGTGCCGGCCGCGGCATTGCCGACGACGCCGTTCGGATTGAGGTCATGGGCAATCCAGGCGAGCGAATGCGGCGGCAGCGGCTGCAGATATTTGGAATGCTCCCTCATCCATTCCGCCCTTGAGGCGAAATTCTCAGCCTTGTCCATCCGCACGAGCTCGGGCCGGAAATGCAGCATGAGCGAGGTTTCGACATCGCCGCCATGGATGCCGAAGCGCTGCTCGTGGTCATCGATCATGCCGTCAGGCGTGCCGAAGCGGCTCCACTGCGTGGCGACGACGGCCATCTGATGACGCACGCGCAACTCGCGGGCGACGATGCCCATGATATCGAGATTGCCGCCATGGGAGTTGACGATGACCATCTTGCGGATACCGGCTTCGGCGACTTTCGCACCGATGGCTGTCCACACCGGGATCAGCAGCTCCGCGCTAAGCGAAAGCGTGCCAGGACCGTAGATATGCTCGTTGGCCTTGCCGATTTCCTGCATTGGCAGCACAAGAAAATCGAGATCGTTCGGGCGCTGGACCTGCAGTTCCGCCAGCATGCCCGTAGCGATCGCGACATCGGTTGCGATCGGCAGATGCGGGCCATGCTGCTCCGTCGAGGCGATGGGCAGGATCGCGATCGTGGTGTCGGCCGAGAGATCGGCGAAATCATATGTGTTGAGTTCATTCCAATAAAAGGGCCTCGCCATGGCCATATCCTCTCGTCCGTGTCTCGTCATTCAACGGATACGGCAAGGATGGTGGCGGTGGAAAGCATCAATTTGCGGCCATGCCGCTGCCTTTTTGAGCGCGCCCGCGCGCTTGGAGCGCGTCAGTTTTTGTCAGAATCCCTGAACGGCTCCATCTCCTTATCTTCTAGCAATTTCGGAAGGAAATCCGCCGGCTTTTGAAAAGACAGCCGGGGATATCATGATTTTTAGAATGAAAAAAAGGAAGGTCCGGAGGGAAACCGGACCTTCCTCCCATTCTGATCGGAGGTCTATTTCAGATCAGATTAGATCTGAATAGGCTTAGAAGCTGCGCTGGAAGCGGAGGATACCAGCCCATTGGTCCTGGTTGATGGAGTCCCAGTTGGTGTAGGAGACTTCCGGCATGACGAGCAGATTCTTAACCGGGTTCCACTTGACGTTCGTCGTAGCGGCGAAGGTCTTGTTGTCGGTGTAAGCGAGCTGCAGGTTCCACTTCAGCTTTTCGTTGATCGGAACGCCAACGCCGCCCCAAACAGCCCAATCGCCCCAGCTCTGGCCGATCGAGTCGCCATTCGCATACTTGTTGAGCTTGTCGCCGTCGGTGTTCCAGCCGCCCATCAAGAAGGCCGAGAATACGCCGAAGTCAGCGTCAACACGAGCCTTGATGGCGCCTTCTTCAACGATCGAGTCGTAACCGCCAACGAGCTTGAAGGCCCATGCGCCGGCCTTATAGCCAACACCTGCAACAGCGTCAGGAGCATAGTGGTTGTGGCTGTCTTCGCCGTTGGAGCCGGTTGCGCCAACGCCAGAGTTGCTGTCTTCAACCGAGATCACAGCCGTGAAGCCGTTGCCGGCATCGTAGTTGTAGGTGATCTGGTTGAGTTCGTAAGGGCCATCACCGATCACGTCGTCGTTGATGACGTCGCCGGCATAGCCGGTGAAGACGTTGAACTGCGAGTCTTCCTTACCAACCGTGAAACCACCGAGGCTGATGCTGGCGTGCAGCAGGTTCGTCTTGGTCGCATTATTTTCCTGCCAATCCCAACGAATCTCGGTGTTGGTCTTCAGCGGGCCGTACTCGGTGTCGGTTGCGGTCTGCAGCTGCAGCTCGGCGCGGGTATGCCACAGCGTGCCGTAATGGGTATCCGGAGAGTAAGCATCGTACCATTTGCCTTCGGTACGAACCTTGCCGCCGATCTTGAGGCAGGTTTCCGTGCCCGGAATGAAGAAGTAACCAGCACCGTAGGCGTCGCAAATGCGAACGTATTCCAGGGGCTCCGGCTCGGCAGCTACGATAGCGTCTGCTGCGTGAGCACCGGAAACTGCTACGAGTGCAGCAGCGGAGCCGAGAAGAAGGCTCTTGATATTCATTTTTTCTCCAATCGCTTTGCCGGATCAGAACGAGGTCGGTGACTACCCGTTGCGTTCCATCTATCCGGCTGTTCCCTCTTGCGGGACGTCACAGGACGTCCGCGCACGCAAACTAGCGAGGCCATGCCTGCCTCGAAATACAATAGTTTCGTATTTTTCTGTAATTCCGGACATAAAAGCGTCATAGATGCAAAAATACATCAGAATCTATCAATATAGACGAGTCAATCATAAGCATGCTAACGGGATATACTAAATAAACATGCGAGATGTATGTTATTTCTCTCAAAAATCAACGATATAGTAAGTCTGTAGTACAAACTATACTGATTTTTGCATCGATTCGGTCCTTCGGCTGCAAAAAATCGGAACCCGTCGATATCGGGCAAACGCCCCGTCAGCAACGATTGCGGAACGGCGCATTCAGCGGCTGCATTTTAATTGACGGTATGACGTCGCATCGATGGGCTGGAGAAAGCTTCGATTGGCTGGGAGACGCTGCCATGGACGTCCCGTGAGGTCATCCGTGGCCCTCCGCGGGAGAGGGCGAGCATTGGACGTCATTGTAAGGAGGCCCAACCCCGCGCGAACGCGTCGTCGCCCTCGCGGTGCGGTCGACGAAGAGGCCATCGGCAATCATGAAAGATTATGTATTCCAGGCGCCGGTCCCGGAAAGGGCCGGGCGCGTTTCCCTACCCCGCGGTCGGATAGAACCACGCATAGCCGAAATGGAACCGATCCGGGTCCTTCCCATAATAATAGGGAACGGCGGCGTCGTTTTGCGCCGGCAATGTAATCGAGCTGCCGAATTTCGTCGTCAGCCAGCTTTTGAGTTCGCCAGGCATGGACGATGCGTGTCCGTCGCGCTCATTCCAGACGAGCAGGACCGGCCCACTCCCCAAAGCCTGGCGGTCAAGATCGGATGCGGGATATGCGGTCGATATTACCGCCGTATCCGGCATGTTGGCGCGGATGTTGCCGGCCTTGAGCCATGCTGTTGTCACGACTGCCGTCGGTCGTCTGCCTTCCGCGGCGATCGCCTGGTTCAGAAAGGCGCCGTAGGGCGTATTCAGATGCTGGTATGAGTCGAACAGCTTCGGAAAGACAGTGCCTGCCGTCAGGATGAGGGGTAGGGCGATCATCAGCCCGAACGGCAGATAGAAGGATCTCTTTATGTCGGACGGGTTTTGCGTTCCGGCGGCCTCAAGCTTCAGGCAGAAGTAGAGCGGCACAAGAAACAGAAAGGGAAGAAGCCAGCGGTCGCGAAATTCCGTGAGCGTCGTGACCAGCATCAAGGCGAACAATATGGCTGCCGTGCTCACGAATATTTTTTCAAAGAAATTCACCCATTCGCTTTTGAACCGAAGCGACTGCAGAAACGACCGGCGAAAAACGATCAGGAAGATCACGGTCGTTGGCGCAATAATGACGACACTGGTCTTGATCAGTTCGACAATGCCATAGCCGATATCCGAAAGCTTTCCGCCTTGACCACGTTCCGACATGGTTGCGACGGTGGATGTGAGAACCTGATCCATGTTCGACACCATCCATACCGCGTGGGGCAGAAACACAAGAACGGCCAGGGCCAGCGTCACCAGAAAGCGCTTGTCCAGCAGCCTTGAGCGCCCTTGCGGATGAAAAACCACAGCGACCAAGACGCTCGCGATGATCAGAGCAAAATTGTACTTCGTGAGCATTCCAAGCCCCGCCCACAGGCCCATCATGGCATAGGAGGTGAGCGTTGGCTTGCGAATGGTCTTCACGACGAAATAAATGAAAGCGGTCACCGCGAGAAGCGTGCCGACAGTGTGCGTCAGATCCCGCTGCGCCTGCCAGAACATTTGCGGGATGGTCAGAAGGGATAGCGTGGCGACCGCCGCCAGACGCTTGTCCTCCAAAAGAAGTCGCGCCAGTTGATGATAGGCGAAATAGACCAGGAAAAGCAGGATATTCTTCAGCACGGCGAGCGATGCGACGCTGGTGCCGAAGACGTCAAACACCCCGTATTGAAGCCAATTGTAGAGCGGCGGCTGTGCGTCATACCCCCAGGCCAGCCACTGGTTGACGACGAATTGCTGCGCTTCGTCTATTCGCACCGAGTTCGAAAGAGAAATCCGTACGATCGCCTGCACCGCGAAATATATCGCAAGGACCCAGGTCACCCACCGAAATTCATCGGATGATTGATTGGTCGCGGCGGATGCTCTCCGGGCGGCGAAGCGCGAAGAAAAGACGTTAGGCAAAATGCTCATTCAACTCTCCATGCTATCGGCTATCGCGTACCAGGCGCATGTGTCAACCATGTTCAGGACGGCTCGCCTTCATAGGTCTATCGTGATCAACAGCGTTTTTATTGCATAATTTCAACTATTTAGACTCTCGCCGACAAAGATTCGCTGGCCGCGCGGAAATACTACGCCAGCTGTACGACGGGATTTTTGCCGAATGATTTCAACTGCATCGGCCGAGGGGCCATCGCCACCGCGAATATCAGCCCAGCGCAGCCTTTGGCGATGACGAGCGAAGGCCGGGCACATCTTGGTCGTTCCGGAGCTGGGCTTTGCGCAGATAGTCCTGAATCGCGCGAGGCGCCTTGAGACATCAGCGTTCACGCCAGGCGCGTGGACAGGAGGCGGAGTGAACGAAAGCATCATACGGGGCTGCAGGCAAGAGGCACGCCCTTCTCGCGCTCGCTGACGCATAACGGCTCCACGAGCATTGCTGTTGCCGATTCGCTGCCAAGTCCGGCAGCTATATCAAGATAACCTCCGTTCCAGCATTTTCCTCGCCCCAGACGAGATCACTCCGCCTGCGCGATCGTGAAAAGCTCCATCGCCTCGGCGAAGCCCTTTAGTTGCTGCTGTCCGATCGAAATTGCGTCTGGGATTTCCGCCTTTTGCCGGAAGCGGGCCGAGGTCAGGAGCGCTTCGCCCCTTTCGCTGCAGATGCCCTGTATGCGGCTAACGATATTGACGTCGGGGCCGATCAAGGTGAAATCCAGGCGGTTGCCGGAGCCGACATTGCCATAACTGACTTCGCCGTAATGCAGCGCGATGCCGACCTTGACGCGGATGCCGTCATATTCGAAACCGCCTATTTCATCGAGGATTGTTTGCGCCGAAGCCAGTGCGGAGCCGCTGGCGCCGGCTGCGTCGACGCCCGGGAAGAAGGCCAGAACGGCATCGCCCATGAATTTCAGCGCTTCACCGCCCTCGCGGGTGATTGCGGGCACTACCTTGTCGAAATAGGCGTTCAGGAGGCTGAGGACGGTGCTGCCGGGCAACCGGTTGGAAAGCTCGGTGAAGCCGCGCAGGTCGCAAAGCAGAAGTGCCGCCTCGATGGACTCGATCTCCCCGCGGCGGATATGGCCGGCAAGGATCCGGCTTGCCGTCATCGGGCCGATATAGGTGTCGAGAAGGCTGAGTTCGCATTGTCTGAGGACGCGTAGTTCGCAGGTATTGCGCAATGCCGGCAGAATGCGCTCGATCAGGTCCTTCTCGCTGGATGTGAAGCCACCTGGCCGCCGCGTGGCAAAAACGGCGCTGCTGATCGGCCCGTCGGCGTTGCAAAGCGGCGCTATCATTAGCTGCACCAGCCCACGGCCGGAAAATATGTCGATATGCTGCCAGCGCCCATGGGGGCTTTCGCCGGGGCCGACGATGAGCGGCTCGCGCATCTCCTGCGCTTTCATAAGCGGCGTATTGGCGAGCGCCAGGCGCGAACCATACTCGCGATCATGGATCTCGACCGGCTCGCCCGGTGCCCAGGCAAAGGTGCGGCCGATGAATTCGGGATGCAGCGTCGTCAGGTGCAGCGTCAATCGATCGACGGGAAGGCCAAGGGCTTGCAGGCGGCGGCCGAGCCCGACAACGAGGCCGGCCTCGTCCAGAGCATGGCATTCGTCACCGGTCAGCCATTCGATGAGGCTCAAAGTTGCCCCTATACTGATGCCGCCGTTCAGCGCCCTGGGGTTAACTGTTGCGGCTTTTGACACGTCGTGCAGTAAGGTCATGGTTATTTCCTCCTCTTCGAGGTGCGGCGCTCAGTGCGCGCCGCCGCCGGAAAGTTGACCAGGTTTCTTAAGAAGCAGGCTAGCGATGAGGGCAACGACCAGTGTGACGCCAAGTAGATAGAATGTATCGCTGAAAGCCAGAATGTTGGCCTGCTTGCGAAGGCTGGCGGCGATGGCGACGATCGCCTTGTGCGTGGCAAGCGCCTGGTCGCTGACCCCATGGTTCATGAAGTAATTGGTGAGATTGGCAACGCGAGCGCGGGTAGCCTCTTCGAATACCGAGACCGAATTCGTGAGGATGTTGGAGTGGAACTGCTCGCGCTTGGTGAGGAAGGTCTGGAGCGCCGCGATGCCGACCGCACCGCCGAGATTGCGCATCATATTGAAGAGTGCCGAGGCGGAGCCGGCATTTTCCTGCTCGATGCCGGCCGTCGCGATTGCCGTCAGCGGCGTGAAGGCGAGTGCCTGGCCGACGGCACGCACGATGTTCGGCCAGAAGAGCTGATCGCTGGCATAGTTGCTCGTCATGTAGATGTTCATGAAGTTCGAAGCGGCAAAGAGCGCGAATCCGACGATGATCAGCAGGCGGGCATCGACGCGCTTCATCAGCCGTGGCACCAGCGGGATCAGGATCAGCTGTGGAATGCCGGTCCAGGCAAGCACCATGCCAATCTGCTCGGAATTGTAGCCCTGGATGCGCGTCAGATAGATCGGCAGGATGAAGACCGAGCCATAGAGGGCGACGCCCATCAGGAAGTTGGCGACGATGCCGAAGCCGAAATTGCGGCGTACCAGCAGGCGCAGGTTGAGGAGCGGATGGGCGGCGCGCAGCTCGATGATGAGAAAGAGCGTCAATGAGACTGCGGCGATGACGGAGAGACGGACGATGAACGGGGAACCGAACCAGTCGTCCTTGTTGCCTTCTTCGAGCACGGTCTGCAGCGCGGCAAGGCCGACCGCCATGGTGATGATCCCTGGCCAGTCACCCTTGGCGAGCAGCGAAAGGTTCATCGGCGCGCGGTCGAGCGAAACCCAGAGCATGCCGACCATCAGCATACCGGGTACGAGATTGACATAGAAGATGTATTCCCAGCCCCAGTTCTCGGTGAGATAGCCGCCAATGGTCGGGCCGATAGCCGGTGCGAAGGTCGCCGAAAGGGCAAAGAGGGCAAGGCCCATCGGTTGCTTCGGTTTCGGCAGCAGCGTGATGATGATGGTGAAGGCCATGGGGATCAGCACGCCGCCGGAAAAGCCCTGTATGGCGCGCAGGATGATCATCTGCTGCAGGTTTGCGGCGAAGGCGCAGCCGACCGAAAAGACGAGAAAGAGGATGGCGTTGGTCAGCAGATAAATGCGGACCGAAAAGACGCGCGCCAGCCAGGCACTGAGCGGGATCACCACGATCTCGGCGATCAGGTAGGAGGTCGAGATCCAGCCGCCGTCGTCGGTTCCGGCGCCGATCGCACCCTGAATATCCGCAAGCGATGCATTGACGATCTGGATGTTCAGCACGGCCATGAAGGCGCCAAGCGTGGAGCCGATTACGGCGATCCACATGCGCAACGGACTCATGGCGGCCTGGGCAACCGGAGTGGGGGCGACTCTCGCGGGTGCGGTGGAATTGTTGTTTGCGGCAATCTGAAGGATGGTCACGATGCTTCTCCGTCCGGCTGATGCCGGAACAATCTCATGACAGTGTCGAGGTGATAATCGGCGAAGAAGGGCAGGGATCATCCAGCGTCGCTGGATGATCCCTCGGCGTTGGCGGTCGATGTCTGGGCGGCCTTGGTGTCGATTTCGGGCTCGACGGACATGCCGGAACGCAGCAATCCCGCCAGGTGCTCATCATCGATGACGATCTTTACCGGTATGCGCTGGACGATCTTGGTGAAGTTGCCCGTCGCATTGTCCGGTGGCAGCAGCGAGAATTCCAGGCCGCTTGCCGGCGAGAGGCTGTCGACATGACCCTTGACGGCGACATCCGGGAAGCTGTCGACCTTGATCTCGACCGATTGGCCGGGGCGTACATAGGTGAGCTGCGTTTCCTTGAAATTTGCGACGACATAGACCGAGTGCAGCGGCACCACCGCCATCAACTGTGTGCCCGAGGTGACGTATTGCCCGACGCGGATCGAGCGGGCACCGATCGTACCATCGACGGCCGCGACGATATTCGTATAGGATAGGTTGAGTTCCGCCTGTTGAACCGCGGCAGCGGCACGGTCGCGCTGGGCGGCCGCCTGATCGCGCTGGGTCTGCAGCACCGGCACCTTATTCTGAGCCGCGACGACCGCGGCCTGATCGCGTTCGACCGCAGCGGCAGCCTGTTTGCTCGCCGATTGCGTCTCTTCAGCCCGCGATTGGGTGCCGACGCCATTGGTGATCAGCCGCGCCGAACGCGCGGCGTCCGAGACCGCATAGTCGAGGGAAGCCTTGGAGGAATCAACCGTCGCCTTGGCCTGCGCGATCAGCGATTGCTGCAGCAGGATCTGCGCGTCGATATTGGCAATTGCCGCATCGGCCGCCTTGAGATCCGCTTTCGCCTGGGAAAGAGCGGCCTGGAAGTCACGGTCGTCGATGCGGGCAAGCACTTGGCCGGCCTTGGCCGCGTCATTGTCGTTGACAAGCACGTCCTTGATGTAGCCGGCGACCTTCGGGGCGATCGTCGTATAGTCGGCCTTCACATAGGCATCGTCTGTGGATTCGATGAAGCGCCCGACCGTCCAGTAGCGATAACCGAAATCGGCGCCGACGGCGACGCCGGCCAACAGCGCGGCCGCAAGCACGCCGCGCTTGACGAGCTTGCGGCCCGTTTTGGGAGCAACGGCAGTGGTGGGCGCGCCGGCAGCCGGATCCTGCTGAGCCTCGGCGGCTGGAGATTTTGCCACCTCGCCGGCTGGTGCGGCATCGGCCTGGCTTGCGTTCCTGAACGCCTCGTTGCGGGGTAGTTCGACCATTGTCCATTTCCTTCAGCATCGCGCCCATTTGCATGGGCCTCTTTTTGATGCGATGAAGATGCGTCCGAACGGTCCTTCTGATAATCTCCTCAAATCTGGAAGGATCATCAACTCACAGCGGATAATCCGAGGACGATATGGATCGGCTGACCAGCCTGATAGTCTTTGGCCGGGTGGTGGATTGCGGCGGTTTTTCCGCGGCCGCCCGCCGGCTCAACATGTCCGTCACTATGGTGGGCAATCATGTGCAATCCCTGGAGGATCGTCTGGGCGTGCGGCTCCTCAACCGCACGACGCGCAGGGTCAGTCTGACGGAGACAGGCAAATATTATTATGAGCGCTCCTCGCAGATTCTCGCCGATCTCGAAGAAGCCGATCGGGAGGCCGGCGCTCTCAGCACCATGCCGCGCGGTACTCTAAAGATCTACACCAGTGGCGCCATCGTCCGCTTCCTGCTTCCCGTCGTCAACGAATTCATGACGCAATATCCGGCGATCTCGATCGACTTCAACGTCGGTGAGCGCTCGATCGATATGATTGAAGAGGGCTACGATCTGATGATCCGCACTTTGCCGTCATCGGAATCGACGCTTGTCGCGCGCAAGCTTACACCCTGGCGCCACATGCTCGTCTGCTCGCCCGAATATCGCGACACGCATCCCTTGCCGAAGGTGCCGGCCGATCTCATGGCGCATAATTGTCTGCAATATACTCACTATCCTTATGGCGACGAATGGCGTTTCGAGGATGTCGAGGGCAAGCAGCAAGGCGTCAAAATCTCGGGCAATGTCGTCTCTAACAGCGCCGAGACTTTGCGCTTTCTTCTGGCCAGCGGGAAGGGCATCTTCCTTGCCCCGAGCTTCATCGTCTTCGAAGATGTCGCTGCCGGGCGCCTCGTGCGGGCCATGCCCGATTATCGTGCCGTGGAATTCACGATCAGCGCGATCTATCCGAACCGCAGCCATCTGCCCACCAAGGTGCGATTGTTCATCGATCTTCTGGCGGAGCGTTTCATTGAACACCGCAAATGGATGACCTGAGCGGCCATGTCTTGACGTGCGCTCTGTATGTTGATGGCTGGATTATTGCTTGTTGGCGGCAAGTGACGCCGATGCGGCGGCCTTGCACAAGTGATACGTGGCAGTCGGTTTACACTTCGGCGAAATAAGGATATTCTTTATCCTTGATTAAGGCCAGCGAAGATCGGCCCCGCGGAATAAATGTATGATCTTGAAAAGCCAAGTCGAATGGGCGCTTCATTGCTGCGCCATTCTCGCCGGTCTGCCCGACGGTCGTTATCTCTCCACCAAAGCCCTGGCCGAATTCCATGGGCTTCCCAAGGAATATCTTTCCAAGGCTCTGCAAGGCTTATCGCAGGCGGGGCTTGTCGATACGTCCCTCGGCCCTTCGGGCGGCTACCGGCTGGCGAAACCGCCGGCCGAACTGACCTTCCTTGAGATCGTCGAAGCCGTCGAGGGTCGGCAGCGCACCTTTGTCTGCACCAACATCCGCGCCAACAATCCTTGCCGGCCGAAGGACCATTGCGACAGCAGCCCATGCGCGGTCGCGCGCATCATGTGGGAGGCCGACGAAGCCTGGCGGGCAAAATTGCGCGGGGTCAAGCTGTCGGATCTCGTCGGCATCCTGTCCCAGGAAGTTGCGCCCGAGCTTTGGAAGAGCTCCTTTGAATGGGTGCTAGAGCGAGCTGGATGAAAGCGACCTGACCACCGCTGCAGCGGGCTCGGCACCCTCGGCGGGCGGCGGGCAGAAGAAGCTTTGTTCCGGCATTGCCAATGAGAGGCCGGTCGTCTGGCAATGGTCGTAGACGAGATCGATGATCTCGTTTTGCGCCGGCGTGCGGGTGGCCGCACTCGCCACACGGAACTGCAGCTCGACCTCGATGGCAATTGCGTCGATTGTCTTCAGCGCGATGGCGGGCGGCGGGTCAGCGACGATCCGTTCACAACCTCGCAGAACGCTCAACATCATCTCCTCGACCAGGCGTGGTTTGTGGGTGGCGGCAATCCGGATCGTCAGCGCAACCAGATGCGACTCGTCCGGGCGGCTGCGATTGGTCACACCCTGTTTTGCCAGGACGCTGTTGGGCACGACGACGATGTTGTGGCCGCCGGTCAAAAGATTGGTGGAGCGCCAGTTGGTTTCTGTAACACGCCCTTCCGTGCCGTCGCTCAATTGGATCCAGTCGCCGATGGCGTAGGCACGGCCGAGCGCGAGCGCGATCCCGGAAAAGACGTCGGCCAGCGTGTTCTGCAACGCCAGACCGATAATGACGACCACCACGCCGGACGTCGCAATGAGCGGACCGATGGGTGCGCCGAAGACGAAGCCGATGACCGACAGCGCCACGCCGAGATAGACGACGCCGACGATCAGATCCTGGAGAAGATGCGCCTCCTGCGGCCGGCGGTTGAGGGTGAGGTAGATATGGACGAAGCCGATCAGCGTCCATGCGAGGTGGAGCCACCAGAGGATGCGCGCAGACTTGGCGAGCAGAATGCCGGCCTCCTGAAGCTCGGCATCGTCGAGACGGTAGGGCGAAATTCCGGCAAGCCAGAGCACCAGGCTCATGCCGGCGAAGAACAGGATCTGCACGATCAGGCGTGCGGTCGGACGGCTGCGTCCCTGGATATGCCAAATGAGAATTCCGGCAAGGCCCAGAAGGTTGATGAGGACGAGCGGAAGGGAATGATATTCTCCAAACATGACGGGCTCACCGACGATGATTTCCTAGAGCGGAGTGGGGCAGGCAGAGTGGGGGCGAGTGCCGACGGCACCCGCCTCAACGCAGCTACTTCTTGATCGGGAAGGTCAATTGCTTCTGGCTGCTGTCGACGACGAACACCGCCAGCAGCTTGGCCGGCTTGGTCTTGCTGGCATTCTCGCTGACGCCATGGCGATCGCCGGGCATCTCGGAGAAGTTCTCGCCAGCCTTGTAGACCTTGACAGGACCGTCATTGACCTGGCTGCGGATCGCACCCTCTAGAACGGTCGCATAGATGAAGGCCGAGTTCGGATGGGTGTGGGCGGAAGAGAAGCCGCCGGGGCCGTATTCGACCAGAACGCCTTTCATGGTCTTGCCGGGAACATTCGGCAATTCATGCTCATAGACGAGGGTCACCTTGGCGTCTTTTTCGCCGGCATCATTGGCGGCCGCGGCCGTGGCGGACAAGAGAGCTGTCATGGCAAGGGCAAGGATTGACTTGATCATCTCGAAATTTCCTTTCTCGAAAGTTGGGCGATGGGCCGCCCGCGGCGGCACATCGTCATCCCTTATTTGCGTGCGGAGGTCGCGAACCACTGCTCGAAGGCGATGTGGCCGAGGCGGGGCTTGTTGTCGGAGACAAGCGAACCGTCCTCCAGCTTGGTGCCGAAATAGCGGGCTTCCGGATCGCCTTCGACCTGGCGCGCATCGCCCATGGCCTTCAGATAGCGGGCGACGAGCTCGTTCATTCGGACGCGTTCCGGGCCGGAGATCTCGAACACGCCATTCATGGGCGCCGCCGTCGCTACAGCGGCCATGGCGTCGGCGACGTCGTCGGAGGCGATCGGCTGGACGTAGCCTGTGGGCAGCCGCACGACGTTCCCGATGGTGGCGGATTGGGCGATGCCGCCGAGGAATTCCATGAACTGTGTCGAATGGACGATCGTATAGGGAATGCCGGATTCCTTGACGATCTTTTCCTGGGCGACCTTGGCGCGCATGTAGCCGCTGCCAGGCAGGCGATCGACGCCGATGATGGAAAGGGCGATGTGATGCTTTACTCCGGCCGCCTTTTCCGCCGCCGCCAGATTGCGCCCTGATGTCTCGAAGAATTCGAGCACGGCCTTATCCTCGAAGGAGGGCGAGTTTGCAAGGTCGATGACGACCGAGGCGCCAGCCAGCGCCTCGGTGAGACCCTCGCCGGTGATCGTGTTGACGCCGGTGCTTGGGGCGGCGGCAATGACTTCGTGGCCTTGCTTGCGAAGGCGCTCGGCCGTCTTTGAACCAATCAGGCCGGTTCCGCCGATGATGACGATTTTCATGAGCTTCTCCATTTGCGGCCGCTTCGCGCGCCGCATTGTTCATTCCTTGCTGAATGGTTGGTCGAGGATCGGGCTGGTCCTGCCGACGCCCGAGCCCCTCGGCTGAGCCGGACCATGGCCTTGAAGGCGGTGCGCCGGCTCGGCTCTAGTTGTGCACCAGGCGGTCAGTAGTCCCAGAAGACCGGCACCCAACGGAAGTGGTCGCCATCGGCTGCCACATGGCCGACCGAGGGGAACGGCATATGAGTGGCCACCAGAAGCTCGCCGGTCTCCACCAGCTCCCGCAAAAGACGAACGCGGACGCGGGCAGCTTCTTCCGGGTCGTGTTCGAAGCCGTTGAACCAGTCGGGGTGATCGAAGCCGACCGCAAACACTGCATCGCCGGCGAACATCAGCCGGTCTTTGCCGGATGCCACGCGAACCACGCTATGCCCCGGTGTATGGCCGCCGGTTCGGGAGACGACCACGCCCGGCGCCACCTCGTGTTCATCGTCGAACAATTGCAGGTGATTGTCGTATTCTTTCTTGAACTGCTTGGCGGCCGCCCGAAGCGCATCGGGGAAGCCGGGCGGCATGGACACATGAGTGAAATCGGGCGCCTCCCAGAATTTGACCTCGGCCGCCGCCACATGGATCTTGAGATCTGGACGCAGCCGCTCCTTCACGCCGTCGACGAGCAGCCCGCCGACATGGTCCATATGCATGTGGGTCAGGACCACGTCGGTTACGGAACCAAGGTCGATGCCGGCGGCTTCCAGTCGCTTGATCAATTGCCCGGCCCGCGGCAGGTTCAATTCCGGGTCCAGCCCCAGGCCGGCGTCGATGAGGATGGTCTGCTTGCCGCTGCGCACCACGACCACGTTCAGCGCCCAGTCGAAAGCGTCCGGTGGCAGGAACATGTCGTTCAGCCAGGCCGCGTGCTCAGTCGGGTCGGCATTGTATCCCAACATCTTGGTCGGAAGCGGCAGCACGCCATCGCTGATCACCAAAACGTCGATGTCGCCGATCTTCACCGCGTAACGCGATGGAACCAGTTCATCAGTGCCTGATTGAACCGGCTGTGTGGGGTTATTCATGTTCATGTCTGTCTCCTGTTGATTGTGGTCTTCGCGCTGCCCCTGCGGACGCGTATCGTTTGGTGGGCACTCAGGGAGAAGGGCTTAGTTGAGGCCGGCCTTGTCGAGGCCGTAGAGTTTGTCGGCCGAACCCGGCACGGACTTGAAGGCGATGCTGGCGCGGTTCCAGGCATTGATGACCATGATCGCGAAGGTCAGATCGGAAATTTCCCTCTCAGAAAGCTGGCCGCGCACGCGCTCATAAAGCTCGTCGGGAATGCCGCCTTCCGCCAGCTTCGTCACGGCTTCGGTCCAGGCGAGGGCGGCGCGCTCCCGCGGGACGAAAAGGTTGGACTCGCGCCAGATGGCGATGTGATAGAGCCGGAGCTCGCTCTCACCATGGATCTTGGCTTCCTTCACATGCATGTCCAGGCAGAAGGCGCAGCCATTGATTTGCGAGGCGCGGATCTGCACGAGATCGTGGATCTTCTGATCGATGGCGCCGTCTTTCAGAGCCATGCTGAGATCCGACAGCTTCTTGAAAAGCGCGGGGGATTGCTGGGCGTAGTTCACGCGTTGCGTCATGGATCATCTCCGTTATTAAGGACATTTGGTATCCTTATGGATATAAAATATCCGTAATTGCTGGACAGTAAAGCCCTTCGGAATTAAGGTGGCCACATAAGGCTTATGCGGAAAAGTATGGGGGTAGGGGATGGACATCGTAGGTGCGCTGCAAACATTCATGAGAGTGGTGGAAACCGGCTCCTTCTCGGCCGCCGCCGTTCACCTCAGCGTGACCCAGCCGGCGGTCTCTCGGCAGATTTCGGCGCTGGAGGCGCATCTCAAGACGCGTCTCCTGCATCGCACGACGAATGCATTGGCCCTGACGGCGGAGGGGGAGCAAATTATCCCGATGGCGCTCAAGGTCATCGAGGCGGTCGAAGCACTCAGTGAAACGACCTGTCGTGGCGGTACGGCCGCGACGGGCAAAGTGCGGCTTGCCTTGCCGACGCCGCTGGGACTTTGCCTCAGCGATCGCCTCGGGATGCTGTTTGAGCAGCACCAGGGACTTTCCGTCGAACTGCTATTTCGCGAGGAGCCATCCGACCTGGTCGAAGAGGGGATCGATCTCGAGGTGCGCCTCGGGGTAGTTGGGGACTGCAGTCTAATGTGCCGTCGGATCGGCTGGACGACGGCATTTCTCGTCGCTGCGCCTTCATACCTGCAGGCGCGGAAGGCTCCGAAAAGACCTGACGATATCCGCGCCCATGATTGCATCTGCTACAAGCGCGCCGGCGACGGCAGGTCATGGTCCTTCTCCAATGGCGCCGAGGACGAAGCCGTACGGATCGCGCCGCGCCTGATCGCCAATAATTCCGTTGCCGCCCACCGCGCGGTACTCGCCGGCAACGGCCTTGCCGTGCTTTCCCATATATTGGCCGGTCCTGATATCGAGGCCGGTCGGCTGGTCAGACTCATGCCGGATTTTCCGCCCAGCCGATTGCCGATCAATGTCGTTTATCCGTCTCGGCGGAACCTGCCATTTCGCATTAGGGCCGTGCTCGACTTTCTGATCGAGGTCGTCAGGGAAGATCCCATGATGGCGCCGTCGTTTTCGCACTGAGCCTTTGCCGTCACGGCGGGAGGCTGAGGCGCGACGTGTGAGATGCGCTGCTCAGATCTTCGCAGCCTTGGCGAAGATCGGATCGAAGGTCTTGTCGAACGGAACGTCGGCATTGGCGAGTTCCGGATCGAGCGTCTTCAGGACGCCCATCATGGAATTGTAGCCTTCCACCGTGACCATGCCGTCCGGAGAATACATCTCCTTGGAATTCTTGAAGGCCTGCATGTAGAGATCACGATTGCCGAGCAGATATTCCTCCGGCACGACGCCCGCCACATCGTCCGGGCTTGCGGTCGAAATCCATTTCAACGCCTTCATGAAGGCATTGACCGTTCGCTGCGTCGTGATCGGATTCGCCTGGGCAAATTCGCGCTTGATATAGACGGTTGCGGCAGGGTTAGGGCCGCCGAACAAGGCGCGCGTGCCGGCTTCCGTGCGCGTGTCCACAAGTACGGTGATGTCGCCGTCATATTGCAGTTGTGCGATGACGGGATCGAGATGGGAGAGCCCGTCGATCTGACCGCTCTTGACCGCGGCAACCGCGCCGGCCCCGCCTCCGACGCCAATCAGCGATGCATCGTCGGTCTTCAGCCCGTTCTTCAGCATGGCATATTGGAACATTAGCGCCGTCGAAGAGCCCGGCGCCGTCACGCCGATCTTGCGGCCCTTCATGTCGGACATGGACTTGATCTCGCCGGCCAGATCCTTGCGCACGGCGATGACGATCCCCGGAAAACGGCCGAGATTGCAGATCGCGACGATATCCTGCCCCTTGTTCTGCATGCGGATCGTATGTTCGTAAGCGCCGGAGACGACATCGAGCGAGCCACCGATCAGGCCCTCCAGCGACTTCGAGCCGCCGGCGAAATCATTGATGGTGACGTTGAGGCCTTCTTCCTTGAAGAAGCCTTTCCGCTCGGCGATCGTCAGCGGCAGATAATAGAGCAGGGGCTTGCCGCCCACGCCGATCAACAGGTCCGGCTTTTCCGGTTTCGCGTCCTGTGCCGCGGCCGGCAGAATGCCCGCGAGCGATGCGCCGATGCCGAAGCTCGCCGTCCCAATCAGAAATGTCCTGCGCTCCATGTTCTTTTCCTCCACTTTGCTATTTTGCTTGCGCTACTGGCCGCGCCAGGCCAGCAGGCGCCGTTCGACCACAGTCATCACCCAATCCACGATCAGGACGAACGCCGTCAAAACCACCATGCCGGCAAAGACGCCGGTCACGTCAAAAACACCCTCGGCCTGCTGAATGAGATAGCCGAGCCCGGCGGCAGAGCCCAGATATTCGCCCACGACGGCGCCGACCACCGCAAAACCCACCGATGTATGCAGGCTGGAAAACACCCAGGAGAGGGCGGAGGGGAGATAGACGTGGCGCAGCAATTGCCGTTCGTTCATACCAAGCATGCGGGCATTGGACAGGACTGGCTGGCTGACTTCCTTCACGCCCTGATAGACGTTGAAGAAGACGATGAAGAAGACAAGCGTGATGCCGAGCGCGACCTTGGACCAGATGCCGAGGCCGAACCAGAGCGCGAAGATCGGGGCGAGCACGACGCGGGGCAGGGCGTTCGCCGCCTTCACATAAGGATCGAAGACGGCCGCGATCAGCGGCCGGCGCGCGAACCAGAAGCCGAAGACGATACCGCCGAAGGCGCCGAGCAGAAAGGCCAGGATCGATTCCGACAGGGTGATCCAGAGATGGTACCAGATCGATCCGCTCGCGAACCATTGAACGACGCGCTGCGCCACCTTGAGTGGGTCGGCGAAGAAGAAGGATATAGTCTTTGGATTGCCGAAAAGGCTGGTGTTCGTCGCCAGATGCCAAAGGACCAGGACGACCAGCGCCACAAGGATCTGAAGCAGGAGAAGGAGGGAGCGGCTCATACGGTCTCTCCGCTGCTCTGGCGGTAGGCTGTCATGACTTCGTCGCGCAAAGCCTGCCATATATCGCGATGCAGCCGGTTGAAGACCGGATCGTGCCGTATCTCGCCAATCTCGCGCGGCCGCTCCAAAGGCACCTTGAAGTCGCCGATGATACGCGACTTCGGGCCGGCGGACATGATGACGACGCGGTCGGCAAGAGCAATCGCCTCATCGAGGTCGTGTGTGACGAACATAACGGCCTTGCGGTCTTCGGACCAGAGCTTCAGCAACAGGTCGCCCATGATCAGTCGGGTCTGCGCGTCGAGCGGGCCGAAGGGTTCGTCCATCAAGAGCAATTTGGGATCGCGGATCAGGACCTGCGCAAGCCCAACGCGTTTGCGCTGGCCACCCGAAAGCATGCGCGGAAAGCGGTCGGCAAAGGCGGTAAGCCCGACACGCCCCAGCCATTCGCGAGCGCTTTTCCTCGCTTCCGAGTGGCCTATACCGGCAATCTCGAGGCCGATCGCGACATTCTCCAGCACCGTCTTCCAGGGCATCAGCGAATCCTGCTGGAAGAGATAGCCCGCCTGACGATTGATCGATTTCAGCGGCTGGCCGAAGACTTCGACCGTGCCGGACGCAGGTGTCAAAAGCCCCGCGGTCGCGTTCAGAAGCGTGGATTTGCCGCATCCTGTCGGGCCAACGATGGCCACGAACTCATGCGCTTCCACATTGAGATCAGTAGCCGCAACGGCGTCGAACCGTGTTCTGTTGGCCATTTCAAACGAAATCGCCACCTGTTTCAGGCTGACCGCCCGCACAGCCGTCATCATCATGCCCTGCTGTTCCTCCCGGACATCCACCAACCTCAAAGGACCGGACGTCAGGCATTGCCATTTCGGCCAAAAGATCAAAGCAGGCCGCACCAGTCAATATGTGAATAATGGCGAAACCGTTATGTCACAGGTCGTTATGGCAGAGCGGAGGAAGCGGAGGAGAGGCCTGGGCGCGATTGCGGGGCCTCAATGAGTTCTGCCCTAAGCGACACGCCGCTCGTGGCGACCCTCCTGCACCTCCTCGACGATCTTGTCGATGAAAGCGTTCAGATCCTCAGGCGATCGCGAGGTGATGATACCTTGATCGGTCACCACTGTCTCGTCCTGCCAATTGGCTCCGGCATTTTTGACATCGGTCTTGATGGACCAATAGGAGGTTGCCCGACGGCCGCGCAACGCATCGGCTTCGATCAGGAGCCAGGGCGCATGGCAGATGGCGGCAACGACCTTGCCGGACCGTAGGAATTCGCTGATGACACGCATGGCGTCGCTATCGACACGCAATTTATCGGGGTTGATCTGGCCGCCTGGCAGCACAAGCGCATCGAACTGATTGACGTCGACATCTCTTGCCAGCAGATCAACGTCGACGCTGTCACCCCAGTCGGTCTTGTCCCAGCTTTTTATGCTGCCTTCCTTGATGGAGGCAACTGTCACGCGGGCGCCGCGCTTTTGAAGTTCATCCAGGGGGATGCGAAGTTCCGACCGCTCATAGCCATCGGTGGCAAGGATGAGAATATGTGCGGAGTTGATGGAAGGCATGATTTATCCTTTCTCATGTCATTGGACACCTTGCCCGAACCAGAGTGGCGGAGGATCGTTCCCAATTTTCTCGTGGAACCGGGACTGTCCTGTGCGGTTATGGAGACGGGCTGAGAGGAGAGAATCATGGAGCAGGCAATTAGGCTCGAGCCAAAGGAATGGGTGCCGAACAACCAGCGCTTTCCGGTCATCGTCTATCGCGGGGTGCTTGCCGCTCCGAGCCGGGCGCAAGGGCTCGAGCGGCTCTTCCGGGCCAACGGATGGCACGGGCTCTGGCGAAATGGCATCTATGCCTTTCATCATTACCATTCCACCGCCCACGAGATATTGGGTATTGCCGGAGGGCGGGCACGATTGATGATCGGCGGTCCGGGCGGCAAGGACATCGAAGTCGAAGCCGGTGATGCATTGTTATTGCCGGCGGGAACGGGACATTGCCGGCTCGACGCCAGCGGCGACTTCCTCGTTATCGGCGGCTATCCGCCAGATCAGGAGGCCGACCTCCGTCGCGAATTGCCGTCGGCGGAGCAGAAGGGACAGATCGAAAAGCTTGGCGTGCCTGCGTCCGACCCCTTGAAGGGAAAGACCGGCGGGCTTCGGTCCCTATGGCTTAATAATATCTAGTGCTCGCTGAAAATGAACCTCACCAAAGACCCGGCACTAGGCGAAACCGAACGCGACGGGCATAGTCGGCATAGCCCTCCAGTTCGGCATGCAGCAGGGCATCTTCCCAGCTCGTGCGCAGGATCAGCAGGGCGGTCGCCCAGGCGGCCGGAATCAACGCCCACCACGAGGCGAGCGCCAATGCCAGCCCGGCGAATACCATGATCGCGCTGACATAGCCCGGATGGCGCACGAACGCATAGGGACCGGTGCTGATGACGTGCTGGCCGCGCTCGCGTTGCATACGGACGCCCGGCTCGAAGAAGCGATTGACCGCTTGCGCCCACGCGCCGAATGCAATGCCGGCCCCAAGCAGGACATAGCCGAGGATCACGACAGATGTGGGCATCACCGACCACGCCGTCCTGCCGGCGTCGAAAGTTGCAACCGGAATTTCGGCGATCATACAAAGGCAGACGAACGAGACCAAGATCAGATCCCAACGTTTGGTTCCGGCCTGGAAGCGGTTGCGAGCCCTGAAGATTGCGGGATTTACGCGTTTCAGAACCAGGATCGCCGTGCCGTAGACAACGAAGAGAAAGGCGATGAAGATCCATCCTGGCAGCCAGTCGAGGCGGCCGACCGGCAGGAAAATGAGCGCGAGCAAGATGAGCGGCAGGCCAATCGCATAGGATATGGCAGCCGTTCGGGACATAGGTGGGGGTTCGGTGACCGTCATCCATTACTCTCCGTACATGGTGAGCGTGGGCAACTGCTGTTCCTCCTAGGGCATGCGGTTGCATCCTCCGTCGTTGAAGACATAGTTCTGCTTTTACGTGCGCCAAGAGCCGTCGATGGACAAGGGTGCGATCGATTATCCGCCGCCATGCTCTGGAAATAGAACAATCCGTGAGATTCATTCTCTCAAGGACTGTCAAAGCGGACGGATTGGCCATTCGCACGCCTTGACATCCGATATGCCGGGCTTAGACCGGCCAAAATATCATCCGCTTCCTTCTCCCGAGAGATCCCATGAAATTTTTGGCATCCTTTTCCGCCTTCGTCGGCAAGTCCTTTTCAATATGGGTCATTGTGTTCGCCGTACTCGGCTTTTTCTTTCCCGAAGTCTTCAAGCAATTCGCGCCATGGATCGTCGTGCTGCTCGGCATCATCATGTTCGGCATGGGGCTGACCATCTCCATAGACGATTTTCGCGAGTTGGCGCGCCGGCCTTATGAGGTCGCGATCGGCGTCATCGCGCATTTTGCCATCATGCCGGCGCTGGCACTCCTGCTGACGAAGATCATCCCCATGCCGCCGGAAGTCGCGGCTGGGGTCATTCTGGTCGGGTGTTGCCCCGGTGGTACGTCGAGCAATGTCATGACCTATCTTGCTCGTGGCGACGTGGCGCTGTCAGTCGCCTGCACAAGCGTTACGACGCTGGCCGCGCCGATCGTCACACCCTTCCTTGTCTGGATGTTCGCCAGCCAGTACCTACCAGTCAACGCATGGTCCATGTTCGTGAGTATCGTGCAAGTTATCATTATGCCGCTGCTGCTCGGTTTTATTGCGCAGAAGGCGGTGCCTAGCCTGGTTCGCGCCGCAATCCCGGTTCTGCCTCTCGTCAGCGTGATTGGCATCGTATTGATCGTCGCGGCCGTGGTTGGTGCTTCGAAGGCGGCGATCGTCCAATCCGGCCTGCTGATCTTCGCCGTCGTCATGCTGCATAACGGTCTCGGCTACCTCTTCGGCTATTATGCGTCGAAGGTGCTCGGCCTCAGCTTTTACAAGCGCAAGGCGCTGGCGATTGAAGTGGGTATGCAGAATTCGGGCCTGGGGGCTGCATTGGCGACAGCCTATTTCTCACCGATCGCCGCTGTTCCGAGCGCGATTTTTTCCGTCTGGCATAACATTTCCGGCGCGACTTTGGCGAATTGGTTCGCCTCACGTAAGGATGCCGACGCGTCGCGCGTGCTTGATCGGAGCTAGGTCGTGGTGACGATTTAACGGATTGAGATTCCCAAGATGGTGCAAATCAGATTCGACACTGACTTTTGGAGGTCAGTGATGGATTGCGATGGGCTTCGGGACGATCATTGGGAGCGTATCAGGGGCTTTGTGTCGGGTGGGACCAAAGGCAAGCGTGGCCCACGCACGAACAACCGGTTGTTTCTGGACGCGCTGCTGTGGATGGCGCGATCGGGTGGCCGCTGACCAGACCTGCCAGAACGGCTGGGTGACTACCGCGCCGTAAAGCGGCGCTGTTACCACTGGATCGAGATGGGCGTGCTCGCCATCCGGATCAGGGCGAGCCGTGGGCTTTATCGCAGTTCGGCTACCCGTGCGCCGCCGGTTGGCGCCGGCGCTAGGCCGGCTTAGAGCGCTATCCAACAGGTATGATGCGAACGCGGGCTTCAGTTTTCTTTGGTTCGTTCTTCGGAGTCTGAGGCATCAGCCCACCTGTCGACAATCTGGTGGGCTGCCAATTTCTCCGCAATTGGCCAGCAATTACAACAGTATCCAACATTCCCCGCCGCAGCAAAGATAAGGTACATCGTCAAATTCGAGGACCTCGCATTCCTGCCTAGCAAGCATAGCATTGGCCTTTGACATTCGCTTTGCAGGCGTAGTCGCTTTGGCCTGCGCAAATAGTTGCATGAACAGAACCGCCGAGGTGTCCTCTTTGTTGGGCTCAGCAAGCACTATCCTTACCAGCGGGTGTTGGTGGTCCTTACATTTCACATTGCGAACATGTGCAACGGACGAGATCAGGGAGACAGGGATTGATATCCATTGCTCGCACGATAGGGAGGATGAAAAACACAGAACCGAGCTGTCGTTTTCGTCGGCTTTCGCGAGCCCGTAAAGTGTCAGATCAACGGGCTCAACAAGCTGCTTAGAAGCCAATTGTGAAATAAACTCAGACGGTTCATAAGTACGCATGCAAAGTATCCTCCGCGTTGAAGTTGCCGCATCTGATCTCACAGTAACACAACTACGGAGATACCGGCGATCTCCAATCGCGAGGTGGAGAGCGCCGGCGCTAGGTCGTGGTGACGATTGATTCCCTGGCCCACGCACGAACAACCGGTTGTTTCTGGACGCGCTGCTGTGGATGGCGCGCTCAGGTGGCCATCGTGCGCGCTCATCAGCATGCGGCCGGTGCGCAAGCTTAAAGGGGGGCGGATGCCCAAGGCCTGGGTGGGTCCCGAGGCGGGCTGAGCACCAAAATCCATGCTGCCGCCACCTGCACCCTCAGTTCAAATCACGAGCAAGGGCGCAATAAATCGGCTGATCCGTCGGCCCCGCAAGCCGGATTACCGACACCGCGATCGGCGGTAATCGCGATCCAGCTTCGAGGCGGACGTTGGCACCATCGATGCGAATAAGATCCAGATGCTTTGCCAGGTCCGGTTCGTCAAGCCCATCGAAAATGCCGCGGCCGCTGATCTTCAATGCCGCTTCCTTGGCGACCCAAAGGCGGTAACAGACCTCGCGGGCCGCGTCGGGATCGAGCCTGGCAATGGCGACCGCTTCACCTTGAGAGAAATGGTCGGCGGCAAAAGCGTCGGGGTCGAAGTCATTGATATCCTCAATCTCGATATCGACGCCCACAGCAGTATCCGGCGAGAAGCCCGCCAGCAGCAAATCGGCACGATGCGAGAGCGAAACGCCGAGTTCGTGATGGGGAGGTTTCAGCGCCGGCCGATCGCTCGGCCGGCGGTAGATGACGAGATCATCCCGCTGCGCTGCGCTTCTCAAGGCGGCTTGCGCGGCTCCGTCGCGCTCCTCCCGCTCGGCTGCAGCCGAGCGGGTAAGGACAGCGATCGCATCTGCAACTCTCAGGACGACCTCGAATGGAGGAACCGTCACGGCGCTGCTCACGCGGCCGCGGAGGGCAGGGCCTCTTTTTGAACCACAGGGGCAGGTTCCTGCTCGGCTTGCACGGCCTGGGCAGGCGTTCCGACCCATGAAGTGCTTGCCGGGATGGCCTCGCCCTTCATGACCAGGGTCAACAGTCCGATCTCGGCGAAATCTCCGACATTGGCCTCGTAGAGGACCGTACTGCCCGAGCCGACGGATGCGCCGTTGCCGATCCTG
Organism: Rhizobium sp. P40RR-XXII; assembly: GCF_012641405.1. Classification (GTDB taxonomy): domain Bacteria; phylum Pseudomonadota; class Alphaproteobacteria; order Rhizobiales; family Rhizobiaceae; genus Rhizobium. The sequence goes on along the minus strand of NZ_JABAII010000006.1, from coordinate 16,938 downwards.
ATGCGGCCCACCTTCATGATGCGATCCTCATAGAGGTGCGTTTGCGGGCAGGATCCCATGTTGAGCACGGCATGGTCGCCGATATCGGTGCAATCAAACTCGCAGATATCCGTGCTGTTGATCCATGCGCCGCGGCCGATCTTCGCGCCGAAGGGGCGTAGCAGCCAGGGCAGGAAGGGCGTGCCGCGCAGGTAGTCGAGCAGCATCTTGCTGGCAAGCCCGCCATAAAAGACCGCGACGGCTTCGGTGCGCATCGCCCACCAGGACCACATCGGCCGGTTCATGGGCTTGTAGGTGCCGATCAGCGTCCATTTGAAGGCGACTGCGACCAGATACAGGATGCCCGACGTTGCCAGGCCGGAGGCCATCAGCGTCCAAAACAGCCTGCCCCAGGCGCCGTCGTCGATCGCGCTTGCCAGCATGTCGGACATTGCGAGCGCCATGACGATGAGGATCGCGGTCGGCAGCGAGGTATGCATGGCTTCGAACACGACACGGACAAGGCGCATGCGCAACGGTGGTGCGTAGGTGCTTGTGGCCGCGGCCTGCAGCCGCTCGCGCGTCGGGAACTGGAAGGCGGGGCTGCCGCACCAGGTTTCGCCCGCCTTGACATGCAGGGAGTCCGGCAGGCGCGTCTTGATGCCGACGAGTGAATCACTCTCGATCACGGCGCCCTGCGAGATGACGGAGGAATTGCCGAAGAAGCAGCGGTCGCCGGTCTTCAGGCGCTTGAGGACCATCCAGCCGTTCTGGATTTCCTCGTCGCCGAAAATGGTCTCGTCGCCGATGAAGTTGTCGCGGCCCATTTCGATAAGGTCGTAGCGACCGGCGAAGTTGGCCGAGATCTCCGTGCCCTTGCCGATCTTGGCGCCCATCAGCCGGTACCAATTGCGCATGAAGACGGTGGCATAGAGCGAATTCAGGGTTTCCAGCATGGCCTCGGTGGTCAGGCCGACGACCCATTTGCGGAAATACAGGTTGCCGAAGATGGAGTAGCGGCCCGGTACGACGCGGGGCAGCAGCACCCATCGGAGCGCCACGACGACAACCATGGACACGACGATAAGCAGCATTGCGGCCGGCCAGGATAGAGCGGCGATCATTGCCCAGGACAAAGGCTCGTCGGTACCGGCAGAGAACATCTCCTGCACGGCAGCGAACAGGTAGAAGGCCGGGAAGATCGGCAGAAGGCCGATGACGAGGCTGACATTGTAGGCGGTGAAATAAGCGGCGAACTGGAATACACGGCCGACGATTCCCAATTCTGGATGCGCCGGCATCTCCTCGTGTTCGGCATGCCCGGTCTTGCGAGCGGGCGAACCATCCCAGCGGGTATGGGCTTCGACATGCGTGCCCGCGGCGATCGCCGTCAGATCGCCGATGATAGCGCCGTCGCCGATCTCGACATTGTGGCCGATGACGCAGCCATTGCCGATCTGCACGCCTTCACCGATGTCGATCGTGCCGACATGGATCTCATTGCCGATGACTTCGACATTGGCGAGCTTGATCTTGACGCCGAGGCTGGATCTCGCGCCGACGCGCACGAGATCGATTGCGCCTTCTTCGAACTCGTCGATCATCGCATCCTGGCCAACCTTGGCGCCAAGTGCCCGCATATAGACGCGAATGAGCGGCGAGCCCTTGAGGAATTTCGGAGCCGTGAGCTGAACGATGCGTTGCATCAGCCAGATGCGAAAATAATAGGTGCCCCACAGCGGATAGACGCCTGGGCGCGTGCGGCCGATGACGAGCCATTTAAGCGCGATGACGATAAGCTTTTCGCCGAGATTGAGGCCGAGATAGACGCCGCCGAGGATGAGGATCTCGTTCCAGACCGATGCGCCGTCATCGATCAACAGGATCGAAGCGAGCAGCAGGCCGATCCATTGCAGCGTTGCGATCGCGACGATAAAGGGCAGCACCACGGCTTGGGCCAGGCCGCAGAAGAAGCGTCGGCGCCAGGGAGCCGGCTCGAAATTCTTGAGTTCCTGCCCGGAGGCGCGCTCGGCCCGTTGCTCGAGGAGCGCCGCAATGCCCCGCAAGGTGCGGCCGGCATAGACGTCGCGCAAGGCGATCCCCGCCAGCAGCGGGATCTTGCGGACCTCAGAAACGAACCGGGCCGCCAGCATGGAATGGCCGCCGAGCTCGGTGAAGAAGTCCGCCTCGAAATTGATGGAGCGCAGGCGAAGCGCCTCGGTCGCTGCCTTCAGCAGCTGGGCTTCGGTCCATGTACGCGGCGGCTCCTGCGCCTGGGTCGACTGATCGCTTGCCAACGGAATCGCGGCAAGCGTCTTACGGTCGATCTTGCCGGAGGGCAGCCGTGGCAGCGACACGTGGCTGTGCCAGGCGGCAGGCACCATATAGGGCGGCAGCTTGGCCGCCAATACGGCGCGCGCCTTTTCGCGATCGAAGCTGTAGCCCGTCGTCACAACATGGGCGACCAGCATTTCCTCGCCATCCGACGGCCGGTGCACGACGACGGAGGCTGCCTTCACGTCCGGAAGTTCGCCGACGACGGTCTCGATCTCCCCCAGCTCGATGCGATAGCCGCGAATCTTGACCTGGTCGTCGATGCGTCCGAGGAAATGGAGCTGACCGTCTTCATCCATCAAAACGGCGTCGCCGCTGCGATAGAGCACCGGATCGTCATGGGTCGCGAAAGTATTGGCGATGAACTTGGCAGCGGTGAGCTGCGGCAGGTTTCTGTATCCGGCGGCTACACCCGGCCCACCGATCAGCAATTCGCCGGTATCGCCACGCGGAACAAGCCGCAGGTTTTCGTCAACGACATAGGCGGTCGTATTGGCGATCGGGGAGCCGATCGTGATCGGCCGCGACGGATCGAGCTCGGCATAGGTCGCCACGACCGTCGTCTCGGTGGGGCCGTAGGTGTTGACCAGGCGCCGTCCGGGTTTGGAGAATCGGCTGACGATCGCCGGCGGGCACGCTTCGCCGCCAACGATGATGACGCGCAGGCTTTCGACGTCGCGTTCCAACATGGTGAGCAGGGTCGGCACCGTGTCGATGACCGTGATCTTTTCCGTTTCCAGAACATCTGCGAGCCTGTCGAGCTCGGCCATGACGTCCGATGTCGCGACCTTCAGCGTCGCGCCGACCAGATAGGGAACAAATATTTCTTCCAGCGAAAGATCGAAGGCAACCGATGCCTGCTGAAGGACGACATCCGATTCGACGAGCCCCAGGACATCGTTGCCTGCCCGCAGGTAATGGCAGATGTTCCCATGCGTAATGACGATGCCTTTCGGCTTGCCGGTGGAGCCGGACGTATAGATCGCATAAGCGGGATCGTCATGGGCGGCAACGCGTGGAACGATGTCCGCATCGTCTTCGGAAAGCAGCGCCTTGAGGATAAGCGTCTGGCCATCGAAGGCCGGTGCAAGCGCGGCCTTCTCGCCGTGCGTCAGCAGCCATTTCGCGCCACAATCGGCAAGGCTGACGGCGACACGATCCGCGGGGGCGGCCGCATCGAAGGGGATGTAGGCGGCGCCGGCCTTGAGGATTGCGAGAAGCGCGACATGAAGCTCGAGGGAACGCTGGAACCACAGGCCGACAAAATCGCCGGGGCCGATGCCGCGGCGGCTCAGTGCGCGCGCAGCCTCATCGGACAGCCGGTCAAGCTCGGCATAAGTCATCGCCTGATCGGTTCCGATCAGGGTCAGTGCCGTCTTGTCGGGGCTAGTTGCCACCGTTGCCCTGAAGATGTCCACGAGCGTCTCGTTGCGGAGGAACTCAGGCCGGATGCCGCCTGAGGAAACCGAGAGGCTGGCATTTGAAGTAATCGACGAAATCTGGATAGTCATGGTAACTTCTGCGGAACGAAACTCGGCACAATCAGCGTGCCATCTGTCAACGCTTATACACCTTCCAATTTGCAGCTCTCTTACGGGGATTGTCAGGGAACTGTAATGTTGAGAAAGCTATATTTGACCGAAGCGGGATGCGACCTGCATGTGTGAAGAAGGATTGATATCGTTGCGCATATTCGAGCGAAGAGCCGGCTGGCCCCGCCGACTGTCCGTTCTCCTGGTGGCAGCTTCGCTAAGTTCCATAGGCATGGAGGCATCGGCCCGCTCGCATAACAGCGTGCTGGTGGAGGACGCCGGTACGCTGCGGCCGCTGCGCGACATCTATGCCGTCGTGGCGCGCGAAATGCCTGGACGGGTGCTGCGAATCAAGCGGGTTCGCCGCGCCGGCCATCAGGCCTATGCCGTGCGCGTGCTGAAACCCGACGGCAAGCGTGGTGATATCGTGCTCGATGGCACAACGCTCGCCGTGATCGAGAGACGCTGACGACGATGCGCATTCTGATAGCCGAGGACGAGCCCAGCATCGTAGCGGATATGCGCCGCTGCCTGGAAGACCAGCACTATATCGTCTCGACCGTAAGCAACGGCGAAGAGGCATGGTATCGCGGTGATATCGAGCATTTCGATCTCGTGATCCTCGATCTTGGGTTGCCGAAGCTCGATGGCCTGACGGTCTTGCGACGCTGGCGTGCTGAGCGGCGCGGCATGCCTGTCATCATATTGACGGCCCGTGACGGATGGCGCGACAAGGTCGATGGCATGGATGCCGGCGCCGACGATTATTTGACCAAACCCTTCCGCATGGAGGAACTTTTGGCCCGTGTACGCGCCCTGATGCGCCGCGCGGCCGGGCAATCCTCTCCTATCCTCTCCAATGGCGTGCTGGAGCTCGACACGCGCCAGCGCACGGTTTCGTTTCGCGGGCAGCCGGTGCAGGTCACGGCTCTCGAATATCGGCTTCTGGCCTATTTGATGCACAATGCCGGTACCGTCCTGTCGCGATCGCAAATCGCCGAGAGTATCTATGACGAGGAAACGGAGCTTCTGTCGAACGCGCTTGAGGTCGTCGTCGCGCGCCTGCGGCGCAAATTCAATGGGACTATTATCGAGACCCGCCGCGGCCAGGGCTATATCATTCCGCGCGAGGCGCCGCCGTCATGACACCGTTCTCGCTGCGGGGACGGTTGCTGCTGGGTTCTGTAGTGGCTATCATCGTTGCAACCTTTCTTGCCGGGGTCGGCATCAACGCCATCTCCGGGCTGGCGGTGAGGGCACTCGCGCTTTCCGAGATAGACGAGGAACTGCGCGTTCTGCTAGCGGCGGTCGACATAAATTCCTCCAATCAGCTCTTCCTCGACGATACGCCGACGGATCCCCGCTTCGGCATCCCGAATGGCGGCTTCTATTGGCAGGTCGGGCGCAACGGCACTGTCGAGCTGCGCTCCCAATCGCTCTGGGAACAGAACCTGCCCTGGCTTCGTGCCCGCCCTCGCGATGCCGGCCGGGCGACGGATATGAAAGGGCCGAACGGCAGCCGACTTCTCGCCGTCGAACGGTCTATTTCGATCCCCTCGGCCACGGGCGACCAGATCGTCGATATCGTCATGGCGCTCGATAATAGCGAGCTTGCGCCGGCGCGCTGGCGCTTCTTCTATGCCATGGCACCCTCTCTTGGCGTGCTGTCGATCGCCCTGATCGGGGCTGTCGTGGTATTTCTGCGCTATGGATTGCAGCCGCTGAACGATCTCCGTACGGCATTGATGGCGGTGCAAGAGCGATCCGCACGAAAGATCACCGGACAGTTTCCGCGCGAGGTCCAGCCTCTCGTGGACGATCTCAACGGGCTGCTGGCCTCCCGCGAGACGCAATTGACCCAGGCGCGCGCCCGTGCCGGCGATCTCGCGCATGGCCTCAAGACGCCGCTGGCGGCGCTCGAAGCGACGGCGCGGATGCTTTCGGAAGAGGGCATGTCAGAGCGCGCGGCGGCAATCCAGGCGGAGGTCAGCCGCATGGACGCACAGATCAAGCGGACGCTGGCGCAGACCCGCGCGAGCCTGGCGGCCGCCCATACGGTCGGCGTCATGGATGCCAGCGCGGACCTGCAGAAGATTATCTCGGTCATGCGGCGCCTGTCGGCGGAGCGGGAGATCGAATTCGAGCTCGCGGCACCCACGGAGATGTGGCTGGCGATGGACGAAGCGGATTTCGCCGACATTACCGGCAACCTGATCGACAATGCCAGGAAGTGGGCGACGGGAAGGGTTAAGGTTTGCCTGTCGCTGCTGCCCGAACTCGAAGGAGTGAAGTTGCTCATCGAGGATGATGGTCCGGGCCTGCCGGAAGATGCGGAGATCGCCTTTATCCGCCGTGGCCGGCGACTGGACGAAAGCATCGCCGGAACCGGTTTCGGTCTTGCGATCGCCAAGGATCTCGTCGAGGCCTATGACGGCAGGCTGACGCTTGCCCGCTCCAATCTCGGCGGATTGTCAGTCACCGTCAGTTTACCGGCGCGGCTGGTCAAGGACAGGCAAATGGCACCAGAAGTCTAAAGTATTTTCAAGAACTTTTGCTGCCCGATGTCGTCAGGCTGATAACAACAGCTTGGCGCTTTCCTCATCGGTAACGAGTGACGTTGCCAGTCCGGCCCGGATGGCCGCGCGCAGGATTGCTTGCTTGTGCGCACCGCCGGAAGCGAGGATGCGACAGGGTATGCGGCGATAATCGACGAGATCCGGGGCAAGCACTTTTCCGTTCAGCGGATGGTCGACGGGATTGCCGTCCGCGCCGAGATAGTGGCCGAGCAGGTCTCCAACCGCGCCGACTACGGCAAGGCTTTCGACATCCGTGTCGGCCGGCAGGCCATAGCGCACCTGCAGCGATTGCCGGGTCATATCGCCGACGCTCAGGAAGGAAATATCGACCTCGCAGGTCTTGCGGAAAATTCCTTCGAAAACGGATTGCGAGATGATCGCCGCGCGCGATTGTGGGCATTCTGCATAGATCGGAGCGAGGAAATAATGGCATTCCGCCTTCAGCACCTGGGCGAAGCCGCGCACGATTTCAAACGTGTTGATTTCCGAGCCGTGCGCCAGCCCGCCCATCATCGAGCGCACCTCGATCTGCGCTTCGCTTGCGGGTGTCATGTGGCTCACCGTTTCGCGCAGTGTCGCGCCCCAGCCAACGCCGATCGAGCGCGGCCTGCGTGCCTGGATCAGCCGATCCAGATAGGCTGCGGCGCCACGGCCGATCGCCCGATGGAGAAGGCGCGGATCGGCCGGCGTCGGAACCACGACCGTACCCTCGAGGCCGAAGCGCTCGCATAAGCGCGATTCAAGCTCGATGCTAGCGGTGAGCGGTGAGGCGAAGCTCACTCTGACAATCCCTTCTTCCATGGCGGCGGCGAGCAATTCGTTCACCCGCCGGCGGGTAAGGGTCATGCGCTCGGCGATCTGCGCCTGGGTCAGGCCTTCCACGTGGTAGAGCCATGCCGCCCGGACCTTCATCTCGTGCAATTTCATATTTCCCTGCCCAAACGGCTAAAAGTTACAAACATCACAAAGGTGTAACATATGTAACGTAATGCCCTCGGCATGACGATAGAGTTTCTGATCTCCGATTGCGATGCGGCATTGATCGACAGCGAGCCGATAGCCAGCGGCGCGCTGGCTCAAGCGCCTAGAGTCCTCTTTGTTTATGGGCCTTTTCGCGGGAGCGTCCGGCACCTTTGTGTCCAGGAATGCGGCGCCAGCTGATCTCGGCGCGCGAATGTCTCGCGCGACGAAACCGCTTCTCGCGGCATCTGCGCTGGGGGCGTTAACCGAAACTTCATGGAGCCGTCACCTTGGCGACATGCAGGCGATCTTAATAGGCAAGGCCGCGCGGCTCCGGGGGCTCGTGGGGTCATTACAAAAGGAGTTTCCGATGCTTTCGATCAATCGACGCGGCGCGCTCGGCCTGCTCGGCGCAACCGCCGGCACGCTCATGCTGCCGCGCTTCGCCTTCAGCCAGGCCAAGCGTCCGTCCATCACCATTGCGGTCCAGAAGATCACCAACAACAACACGCTCGACATATGGAACGAGCAGTCCAACGTCGGCGAGCGCGTCTTCTTCCCGAACCTTTGGGAAGGCCTGATCCTGCGCGACTGGATGGGCAATCAAGGGCCGGTTCCGGGTCTCGCCACCGAGTGGAAGCGTCTCGACGACAAGACGCTCGAGCTCAAGCTGCGCCAGGGCGTGAAGTTCCACAACGGGGATGAACTCACGGCCGAAGACGTCGCCTTCTCCTTCTCTCGCGAGCGCGTGTTCGGCAACACCGAGCCCGCAGGCGGCAAAACGATTTTCGAAGACGATCACAAGCCCGCAACCGTCAAGGAGTTGCCGGCCTCCATTCCCGGCATCGGCCGTCGTCTGTGGCCGGCGCTCGCCGGTGTCGAGATCGTCGATAAATATACCGTCCGTTTCCATAACGCGACGCCCGACGTGACGCTGGAAGGCCGCCTGTATTCCTTCGGCAGCCAGATCGTCAACCGCCGCAGCTGGGATGAAGCCGCCACCTATGCCGATTGGGCTCGCAAGCCCGTTACGACCGGCCCCTACATGGTCGGCGAATTTAAGCCCGACGTCTCGCTAACGCTGGTCGCCTTTGACGAATATTGGGGCGGCCATCCGCCGCTCGCGCAAATCCGTTTCGTCGAAGTTCCCGAAGTCGCCTCGCGCGTCAATGGCCTGCTTTCGGGCGAATACGACTTCGCCTGCGACCTGCCGCCGGATCAGATTGCCACCGTCCAGGCTGCTCCGGGCTATGAAGTTCAAAACTCGATGATCTGGAACCATCGCATCTCGGTCTTCAACGTACAGAACCCGGTCCTTGCCAACCCGCTGGTGCGTCGCGCCATGACGCATGCCATCGACCGTCAGGCGATCGTCGATGCGCTCTGGGGCGGCAAGACCGTCGTCCCGGCCGGCCTGCAGTTCGATTCCTTCCGTTCCAGCGACATGTTCGTCGAAGGCTGGAAGGTTCCGGAATACGATCCGAAGCTTGCCCAGGATCTTCTCAAGCAGGCAAACTACAAGGGCGATGCGATCCCATTCCGCCTGCTGAACAACTACTACACGAACCAGACGGCCAACGGCCAGATCATGGTGGAGATGTGGAAGCAGGTCGGCATCAACGTCGAGATCCAGATGAAGGAAAACTGGGCGCAGATCCACGATCCGGCCGGTGTCAAGGGCGTTCGCGACTGGTCGGCCGGCAATAGCATCAACGACCCGATCACCCCCCTGGTCGTACAGTTCGGCCCGAACGGCGAAGTCCAGCAGAAGAAGGATTGGAGCAACGAGGAGGTGAACAAGCTCTCCCTCGTCATGGAAACCTCCACCGACCGTGCGCTGCGCAAGAAAGCCGTCGCACGCATGCTCGAAATCTGCGAACGCGAGGACCCGGTCTACCAGGTCCTGCATCAGAACGCCGTCTTCACCGGCATGAAATCATCGCTGAAGTGGAAGGCGGCTCCTGCTTTCGCCATGGACTTCCGCTCCACCAACTGGTCGATCTGACCGGCTCATCGCTTCGGCCTGCGGCGGTTACAATCCCGCCGCAGGCCGTCTTTTGCTTCGAATGAAATACGGGGATGAAACATGAGCACGATCGGCTCCAGCCTGGCGGAACTGCGCGACCTGACGGTTGCCTTCGACGGCGTGCAGGTTCTCCACAGCATCAATCTCGACGTCGGCAGGGGCGAGGCGCTCGGCCTTGTCGGCGAATCCGGCTGCGGCAAGTCGGTTACCTGGCTGGCAGCCCTTGGCCTGTTGCCCGCCAAGGCTGATGTTACCGGCTCCGTGAAGCTCGAAGGCCGCGAGCTGATCGGCGGGCAGCGTAGCGTGCTCGAGAACGTGCGCGGCAAGCGCATCGCCATGATCTTCCAGGACCCGTCGAGCTCCCTCAATCCGGTGCTGCGCATCGGCCGGCAGATTGCCGAGGCGCTCACCGCTCATCGCGGCCTGCGCGGCGAAGCTGCAAGGGCGGAGGCGATACGGCTGATGGACATGGTCGGCATTCCCGACGCGCGGCGCCGCTTCGATTCCTATCCGCATGAGTTTTCCGGCGGCCAGTGCCAGCGCCTGATGATCGCCATGGCGCTTGCCGGCCAGCCCGACCTTCTGATTGCCGACGAACCGACGACGGCGCTCGACGCTACGATCCAGGCGCAGATCCTCGATCTGCTGATCGAGCTTCGCGCCGAGACCGGCATGGCGACCGTCTTCATCAGCCATGATCTCGGTGCCGTCAGCCAGGTATGCGAGCGCATCTGCGTCATGTATGCCGGACGCATCGTCGAGGAGGGCAGTGTCGAGCAGCTTTTTTCCGAACCGCGCCATCCCTATACGCGCGGCCTGTTCGACGCCATTCCCCGCATCGACGGTGGCCGCGAGCGGCTGATCCCCATTCGCGGCACCGTGCCGAACCCGAAACATCTACCGAAGGGCTGTTCCTTCTCGCCGCGCTGTTCGGGCGCCGTCGAGGACTGTCGCAACGAGCGGCCACCGCTTGTTACGCTCGAAGATGGACGCAAGCTCGCCTGCTCGCGGCCCGTGCCCGCCGCGGAAGCTTCCGGGATCCGATCCCATATTCACGAGGGCCTGTTGCAATGACCCCGCTCATCGAAGCTCGCGGCCTTGTGCGCATCTACAGCATGCGTAGTGGCCTCTTCGGCCGTACAAGTCTGGTGCGCGCCGTCGACGGCGTGTCGCTGGCAGTCGCGCCGGGCGAGACGCTGGGTATCGTCGGCGAATCCGGTTCGGGTAAGTCGACGCTCGGGCGCATGCTGCTTGGGATCGATGATGCCCAGGAGGGTACGGTTCATTTCGAAGGCCGGTCGATGCCTGAACACGGTAGTGCGCGGTGGCGGGCACTGCGCGCGAAAATGCAGCTCGTCTTCCAGGATCCGCTCGCAGCCCTCGATCGCCGCCTGACGATCGCCGCCCAGATCGCCGAGCCGCTCGAGATCCATAAACTGCTTCCGAAAGAACATCATGCCATGCGCGTGGCGGAGCTGATAACCGCCGTCGGGCTGCGTGCCGATCAGGCGGAACGCTATCCGCACGAGCTTTCCGGCGGTCAACGCCAGCGCGCGGTGATTGCCCGGGCGCTTGCCTCGCGACCAAGGCTTCTGGTCTGCGACGAACCGGTTTCGGCGCTCGACGTGTCGATCCAGGCACAGGTCATCAACATGATGCGGGACCTGCAGGAACAGAACGGCATCGCCATGATCTTCATCAGCCACGACCTGAAGGTGGTGCGCAACGTCGCGGACCGTGTCGCCGTCATGTATCTCGGGCGCATCATGGAGGAGGCCTCTTCCGACGTCATCTTCCGTTCGCCGCAGCACCCATACACCAGGGCGCTGGTTTCGAGCATTCCCGTTCCCGGCAAGCCGCTCAAGGACCGCGTCATCCTGCAAGGCGAGCCGCCGAACCCGGCAAGCCGTCCATCCGGCTGCGCCTTCCATCCCCGTTGCCCGCTGGCTCGCGACATATGCCGCTCCATCGCGCCGGAACTGCGCGAGATTGGCGGTGGACGCACCGCCGCCTGTCATGTCGTGGCGGGTGAAACCACGCCGGTCGCGGCATAGGGGCCATCATGATTCGCTTTGTTTTCGTCCGCCTCTTCCGTGCCGCACTGACGATCCTGGCCGTCATCACCTTCGCTTTCGTCGTGCTGCGCATGTCGGGCGATCCAGCCCTGGTGATGCTCGGGCCTGATGTGCCGCAGGAAGCGGTCGATGCCTTCCGCAAGTCCTGGGGCCTCGACCAGCCCCTATGGGTTCAATACATCGCCTATATCAAATCGATCTTCACCGGCGATTTCGGCGTATCGATGCGCGACAAGGCTTCGGCGCTGCATCTGGTGCTGGAACGTGTGCCCGCGACCCTGCAACTGACGATCCCGGCCCTTGTTTTCAAACTCATTCTCGGCATTCCGGCGGGCGTCTACGCTGCCCTGCATCGCCAGAGCTTCACAGACCGCGGCGTCATCCTTGCCGCCGTGCTCGGCTTTACCATTCCGTCCTTCGTCATGGGGCTGGTGCTCGTGCTGATCTTCTCCGTCATTCTCGGCTGGCTGCCCTCGGGCGGGCAGGACACCTGGATGCACGGCATCCTGCCGACACTGACCATGAGCATCGGTGGGATTGGCATCCTCGCGCGCTTCTCGCGCAGCGCCATGATCGAGGTCATGGGGCAGCCCTATATCCGCACGGCTTCCGCCAAGGGGCTGACATGGCGCGATGTGGTCTGGAAACATGCCCTGCCCAACGCGGCGGTGCCGATCGTCACCATCGTCGGCTTCATGGTTGGCTCGCTGCTTGCCGGCGCCGTCGTGGTGGAATCGATCTTTTCCTGGCCGGGTATCGGGCGCCTGCTGGTGGTTTCTGTCAGCAACCGCGATCTTGCCGTCGTTCAGTGCATCCTGCTCATCATCGCCGCCGCCATGGTCGTGTCGAATCTCGTCGTCGACCTGCTTTACGGCTCGCTCGACCCGCGCCTTCGTTCGCACGCGGCACGACACTGAGGAGAACATGATGGCTACCGCCGATCTTATCGAAACGCCGGTCTCCCGAAAGCAGGGCGGCCTCGTTTCCTTCCTGCGTCGCAACGTGCCTTTTTCGGTCACTCTCTGCCTGCTGTGGCTTGCGGCCATGGTCGCGACCGCAATTTTCGCCGACCATATCCGCCCCTTCAACATTACCGCCATGGATCTGACCAGCCGGCTGTCCGCGCCGGGCGGGGTCAAGCATCTACTCGGCACCGACGAACTCGGCCGCGATGTGCTTTCGCGCCTCGTTCAGTCGATCAGGGTGTCGCTCGTCATCGCCTTCGGCGCGACGCTGCTGTCTGCGATCTTCGGCACGCTGCTTGGCTTTCTGGCGGCGCAATTCCGCGGTTTCGTCGAGCATCTGGTCCTGATGCTCGCGGATTTCCAGGCTGCGCTGCCCTTCCTCATCATGTCGCTGGCCGTGCTCGCCTTCTTCGGCTCCTCGATGCTGCTGCTCGTATGTCTTATGGGTTTCTATGGTTGGGAGCGCTATGCGCGCATCGCGCGAGGGCTTGCCATTACCGCAGGAGCTCAGGGTTATGCCGCCGCGGTGGTGCAACTCGGCGCGACACCGGTGCGCGTTTACCTGCGTCACATCCTTCCCAACGTCGCCTCGACGCTGATCGTTTCCATGACGCTGACTTTCCCCGAAATCATCCTGATGGAAAGCGGCCTGTCGTTTCTCGGCCTCGGCGTGCAGCCGCCGGAAAGCAGTCTCGGCAACATGGTCGGCTTCGGTCGCGAATATCTGACGCGCGCGCCCTGGATTATGCTGGCGCCCGCGATCGTCATTATGCTGACAACGCTCTCCATTTCGCTCGTCGGCGATTGGCTGCGCGATAAGCTCGATCCCACGATCCGATAGGAAACATGCTCCATGACCCTGATTACCGGCCATCGCGGCGCCCGCAACCTCTGGCCCGAAAATTCGCTCGCCGGCTTTCGCAATGCTGCAGCGCTGGGCTTGGACGCCGTCGAATTCGATGTCCATCTGACGCGCGCCGGCGAGCTCGTCGTCATTCATGACGCGACCCTTGAACGCACCACCGAAAGCGTAGGTTCCGTAGAGAACCTGTCGATCGACGGCCGCAAGGCGACACGGCTAAAGGGCACGGACGAGGCCATTCCGACTCTTGCTGAGGTGCTGCAAGTGCTTGCGCCGAACGAAGCCATCGACCTCCATGTCGAAATCAAGGTCGACGGGAATGGAGCCCCTTATCCGGACATTGCGGCACGGGTGGCGGGCGAACTAGCACGTTTCGGCATCGAGGAGCGCTCCTATCTGACCTCCTTCGACCATTCGGTTTTGGAGGATTGCCGCCGTCATGCTCCAAAAATTTCGCGTCTCGTTTCCGTTAACGCCGTCTGGGCCGAAAAGGATGGTGGGCTTGCCGCCTTCATCGACCGAGTGGATAACTTGGTGAAGATCATCGCAATCCACCACGAGCTTATGGAAGCCGAATGGGATCTGATCCGCGGCAGGCTGCCTTTGCAACGGCTCTGCGTCTGGACGATCAACGACGAGGCGAACATCCGCCATTGGCTGGAGCGGGGTATCGGCAGCCTAACTTCGGACAGCCCCGATCTCGCATTGACGCAACGCTCCAAGATCGCGACATGATCTTCACCGTCGGCGACCCCAGAAGCGTCTCATTTGCGGCGATAGCCTGGGATTCGGTGCGCATCAGCACAGGATCGGTCCTTTGGGATGATCCGGCGTGTACGACGTCCAGGGTGCATTATGGCTCTAGCTTGCGATCGCCTTGAGATATCTCTCCGCCGAGCGCTCCACCACGCGGTTGCCGTCGCTCTCCACCGTTCGACCGGGAAACGCGCCGTAGATCGTCTCAAACCGGTACGGCTGTACGGCTTGCGAAATTGCCGTGACCGCCTTGGCGTCGAGGGGAATGAGGTTCGGATAGCTGCGCATAAAGCTGACGAAACGGCGGTCCATCGTGACCTGCATGGTGTCGCCGACGAAAAGGGCGCCTCGGCCGCCCTCGAGCCAGGGGCAATGGAGCACGGAACTGCCGTCAAAATGACCGCCGCAGCCGATCATGGTCGCCTGACCGATCCGCAGCGTTTCGCCGGTCCATGGGCGCAGGGCCGAGCCGGACCTCTGCACCCATTGGGCATCATCGGCGTGGATATGGACCGGCGCGTTGCCGCAGGCCGCGCTCCACCCGATCATCGACGAATAGAAATGGGGATGGGAGATCGCGATCGCGCTTAAGCCGCCCATGGCGGCAATCCGGGCTTTGCTGGCCTCGTCCACGAGGCTGAGGCAATCCCAGAGGATATTGCCATCAGGCCCTTCGATCAGAAATGCGCGCTGGCCAATGCCGAAAGAGGGCGAGAGCTGCAGGCTGTGAACGCCTTCCGCTTCTTCGTTCCAGACCAGGCTATGGGTTTGGCCGAGCGTTGCCATGTCGGTCCATTCCTGCCCTGATTGGGGCACGAACTGACGGTCATCTTCACAGATCGGGCAGGTCGGCGGCGGTTCGTCGCTTTCGCTGAACTGCGTGCCGCATGTGGTGCAGATAAAATGCGTCATCTTGAAGTCCTCGTCTGCTTATCTTCCAGCCCGTTGTCTTTCCAGCCTGCGGGCGGGAAGCCCGCCGCGCGGCAAATGGATGCTTTTATGCTATATTGGCCAGACGTCGGACGGATCAAAGCGGAAAAGGCGAAGCAACGCCCATCAGGCAAAATGGTTGCGGACAGAAAACCGTCGCTTTCAGACCGGCCTTTGCAGGCGAAATGGGTATCTGTAATGAATAATGACAGGAATCATGTCATCTCATCACTATGATTTTAAAAGAGAAAATTGTTCTCCCATTAGTTTTATGACAATCTGGTCTTGCGAAAGGCGAGAAGGCAAAGAACATAGTCGGCTAATAAAAGGTTAGTTGATCGAGATGCTGATGTTCGGCGTTTATCCGGGCATCACAGACATACGGAGGACCGCTATGGCGCTTATCTTCGGCCTGGTTGCTTTGGCCGGCCACATCGCCCTGTTGCTGTGGGGCACGCGCATGGTCCAGACCGGCATACAGCGGGCCTTTGGCCCGGATCTTCGCTCTTTTCTCGGCCGCGCCTTGAGCAACCGCACGAAGGCGTTTTTTGCCGGCATCGGCGTCACGGCGATCCTGCAGAGCAGCACGGCAACCGGCCTGATGGCATCGGGCTTCGCAGCCGGCGGACTGGTGGATCTCGTGCCGGCGCTTGCCGTCATGCTGGGCGCCAATGTGGGGACGACCCTGATCGTGCAGGTGCTGTCCTTCGATGTCGCGGCCGCTTCGCCGGCGCTCATCCTCATTGGTGTCCTGATGTTCCGGCGGATTGGGAACTCGCGCATTCACGATCTCGGGCGCGTCATGATCGGTCTTGGCTTCATGCTTCTGGCGCTGCATCAGCTGCTCGATCTGATGACGCAATATGAAGGGTCGAAAGCGCTCGCCTATGTGCTGGACGCGATCGCCGCGACGCCGGTGCTCAGCATGCTTCTTGCGGCGATCCTCACATGGGCCGCCCATTCCAGCGTCGCCGTGGTGCTGCTCATCATGTCCCTGGCAAGCAAGGGTCTTGTCGATCTCGATCAGGCCTTTGCCCTCGTTCTCGGCGCCAATTTAGGCACCGCGATCAACCCGCTGATCGAAGGGCAGTCGGGCACCGATCTATCCGTCAAACGGCTGCCGATCGGCAACATGCTGACGCGTATCGTCGGGGTGATCGCGGTGATCGGCCTGCTGGAGCCCGCCACGCGCCTGTCGGCGATGGTCGACAGCGACAGTGGCCGTGCCGTCGCCAATTTTCACAGTGCCTTTAATATCGTTCTGGCGGTGGTCTTCATGCCGTTGCTGCGGCCCTATGCCGATCTTTTGACGAAACTGCTGCCGCAGAGAATCGACGAGGCCGATCCAACACGTCCGAGATATCTCGATCCGGCCGCCAAGGAGACGCCTGTCGTTGCTCTCGGGGCCGCGGCGCGGGAGGCGCTGAGGCTCGTCGACGTCTTGTCGGAAATGCTCGCCGGCGCGAAATCGGCGCTGTCGGACAACGATCGCCGCGCATTGACGCGGTTGCGGTCGCTGGACAACATCCTCGACAGCCTCAACACGGCGGTTAAGACCTATCTGACTTCGATCGATCCCGATGAACTCGGCGAAGCCGACAGGCGGCGTCTGAACGAAATCCTGCTGTTTTCGATGAACATGGAGCATGCCGGCGACGTGCTCGACCAGAACCTGCTGCCGCACCTGGCCAAGCGCCTTCGCCGGGGTTTGAGCTTCTCCAAGGAGGGGCAGCTCGAACTGGCAAGGCTTTTCGACCGATTGCAATCGAACCTGCGGACGACGGCCGCCCTGTTCATGACACAGAACGAGAGTGCCGCCCGCCTGCTGGCAGAGGAGAAGGTCATTTTTCGCAAGGCGGAGCGCGAGGGAACGGAAGCCCATTTCCAGCGCCTGCGGCAAGGGGGCATCGAGACCGCCGAGACCAGCTCGCTTCACCTCGATC
>NZ_JABAII010000005.1 GCF_012641405.1 Rhizobium sp. P40RR-XXII | reverse complement strand
CCAAAGCACTGCTTCCACGAACATGCGGTTGTCGCGGCCAGACGAGCCGCGCGTGCGCTCGTCACCAATGATGTGATGCGCTATCCGCGCCCACTGTTCGTCCCGAAGGATCAGACGATCCAAAACATCCATGACTGCCTCCAAAAGACAGTCTTGAATCTGATTCGCTCAGCCTTGGAAACCCAAGAGTCCACACCTCCTAAAGTGTGCGTACCCGGCCGAAAGAGCGTAGCAGAAGATTGACCGACACGGCGACCTTGTCGATGTCGCGAATGTCCTGCGAATATTCTCCAGTGTAGAGCTTCACGATCATTTTGTCTCGAATAGCACCGTGGAGATCGAAGTGAAGGTGGAGATAGTATGCTTGCCTGTCTCCGCCGCGGCTCATGCTCCTGCGTCGCTGCGTGACCTGCCTCAATTCCGCATTGAAAGGCGCAAAGCCTTCAAGGTGCAAGACCACCGATTTCGACTCGAATTGTGAATCGGGGGGGACTGCGACGACTGCCTTGTCCAGCGCCAGGCTAACCAGCCGGCCGGAGATGTCGTCCACTGCGGCCGGCTCGTCCAATTTGAAGGCGTGAAACAGTCGCTGGGGCTTCTCAAAGCAAATTAGAGAGGCGATGAGCAAAACGACGATATTGATGCCTGCCCAAAAGGCCGCGATCGGCGAAAATTCAGCCTGAGTTTGCGTGGTCTCGGGGACAATATCGATCAGTAGTCCAAGGGCGGTGATCGTAATTAAGGTTGCGATCCAGGAAAACGTATACCGGTCAAATTGGTTTGCCTGGTTGCTGCTTCCCTTCGGCGTCACCCTGAAGGGCTTGCCGAATGGCCTGATCAGGCTCGACGCGACCGTCGGCAGCATTCGGAACGTCGCGAACGTTCCGACGGCACTTGAGATTATGGGCAAATATCGTGTTGGCGTTATCCAAAGCATGAGAAGGAAATAAGCTGTCAGCAGCGGAACTTGATAGGAGATATAGTCGGCCACATCTGTAAAATAGAGTGGCAGCAGTCCGAACCAGAGATAAGCAATCGGGATGACCAGAATCATCAAGCGGACCAGATACTGCACCAACCACGAAGCCGGCAGGAACATGATGCGCTGGAAAAGCGATAGTCCCGGGCCACGCAGCGGGCCATTGTGCAGGTAAAGCGTTTGAATGCCCCCTTGGCACCAGCGCTCGCGCTGAACGAAATAGCCGGTCAGATTTTCCGCCGCGAGTCCCATCGACAGACGTTCGTTCAAATAGCGCGTCTTGTAGCCCTTGTTGAGCATGGAAAGCGTGGTCAGCAGATCCTCGGTGATGGACTCTGTCGGAAAGCCGCCGATCGCGTCGATTGCCGTACGTCGGGCGATCGAACATGAGCCACAGCAGAAACTGACATCCCATCCATCCCGGCTGGGCGCGATTTCGTCAAAGAACAGACGCTGTTCGTCCGGCCAGATATTCTCAAGCCCCAGATTCATCTGCACCGGATCAGCATTGAAAAAATGCTGGGGTGTCTGGACAATGCCAATGGTTTCATCGGAAAAGAAGGGTAATGTCCGACGAAGAAAGTGCCGGTAGGGTACGAAATCGGCATCGAACACGGCAACGAATTCACCCGAGCTGACTTGCAGGCCGTTGTTCATGTTGCCGGCCTTGGCGTGCGCGTTGTTGCTGCGCGTAACGTGAATGGCGTTTTTCTGTTCGCAAAAGGTTTTGAGCCAATCGCGGCGCTGGTCGTCGAGGACATAGACTTTGAGTTTGTCCGCGGGATAATCGAGCGATAGAGCGCCTACGATTGTTCTTTCCAGAACGTCGAGCGGCTCATTGTAGGTGGGAATGAAGACGTCAACAGTCGGTAGTTCGCGTCCTTCACGGGCAAAAAAGACGGTGCCTAGCCCATCCATTTCGGCGCTGCGGTTGACGTAACGGCTCATCAGCACAAGGAAAAGCACGACGTCGGTGAAGGCTAACATCTCGACGATGAAAACGAGCCAGACCCAAAAGAAATTAATCCCGTCATAGGGATAGGGAAGAACGGTTTGCGTAAGCCGCCAAAGCATGTAGCGGAATGCAATAGCTGCGACGAACCCGCAGGTGAGCGTTCTGGTCCAGCTATGATGGCGCGACCAATTGAATGGCCCCAGGAGAAAGAAGGCCATTACGAGAAAGGTTGGAGCAAGAGCTAGAAGATACTGAACCACAGGTTCTTGACCCAGTTCGAAAAGCCGATCCCGTGCCTGGGAAACCGGACCTGGACTGTCCGTCCTACTTGGCAGAAATTTTCGAAATCGTTGTTCATGATGGATGGTTCGAGGCGGACCCGAATGCGAGCATTGCGTTGCGATGAAATCGGCAGACTGGCTGCAAATGAATCGGTTTCCAGAGCTGCCGAACTGCCTTTCACGGAAACGACCGAGCCCTTGAAAACGTCGCTGCGCCCAAGTAGCCGAACCTGCGCGGCCAGCCCCGGATAGATTTCATCATAATCCACTTCAGGGACGAGGATGTCGACAAACAGTTCCCGACAATCGAGTATCCGCATCAGCTCATTGTTGAGGGCGACATTGGAGCCGTTGACGACGCCTCTGCTCCAAACGACGCCGTCGAACGGCGCCGTCGCCGTCGCGGACTCGAGGCTGCTAACGCGAATGCCTTCTTCGGTCAGCTGCTTTTCGACCTCTGCGGCTCGCGTTTCATTTTCGGCTATGCGTGAGTTCAAGTCGCTGATGTGGACAATGACCTCGTCCTGGCGCTGCCGGGAGTAGGGGACGTCATTTTGACCATCTCCGAACACAAAGATACCCTGTCGAACTGCGCTCAGCCGCTGTTGCAATTGATCGACGGTCATATTGCTCACTTCGACCTCACCGACGGTTGCTGCGCCGGCGGCGCGTGCGGCATCGACCATCCTTTGTGTGAGAATACCCCTGGATGCAAGCTCTCTGCGGCGGTCGAGATCCACCTGTGCAGCAAGATCCTGCGCCTGTGAAACCTCTACTCTCTTTCGAAGAATCTCGACTTCGCGTTCGAGGTTCGAAATTGTGGCCTGCTTGAAGATTTCCAAGCGATTGCTCAGCTGTTCGCGAAGCTGCGAAAGGTCGTCGCGTTCCTTCTTCAGGGCAATAACACGATCGCGGGCGGTGTTGCGCTCTGCTTCGAGTGAAGCCAGAACTGCGCGGTTCACGCGCGAATTGCCGATTTCTACGAGACTTTGGCCGGCTTTGACGGGAGCGCCGGCTTTAACGGGCTCGCCTGAAATCACGCCATCTATGGGAGCATTGACGAGAGCCAGCCGGGCGTTGACTGTGCCGTCGCGGCTTGTATAGCCGGTAATTGCCGGCAAGGAGACGACGATTGCGAGCAGCAACAGCAGCAGACCGACGGTGACACGGGTAATGCGATGATTCCAAATCATGTCAGCATACGAGAGAACCGGGTTAGCAGGGTCGAGGCGGCTGAGTCGGTGTCGGCAAAATACAACCAAATCTTGCGTAATTTAGCGTGGCGAAATTTAGCAGGCAAGGGGTGATCTTTGACTTATGTTAATGAAAAACGCGACTTCTGAAACTTGCGTCCTGGTCGGAACGTCGTCTGTCCTTCTCGCACTGCCGGACCAAGGATCAGGACAAGGTGGTGATTGAGGGCCACCGCGGGCAGATTATTGGGATTGCAATGTGATATTCCCATGAAGGGATATCGGTTGTGATTAAGTGCCGCGTCCTATGCGTCGCACGGATCTTCCACCGCTAAAGCCGGCCACAGACGGATTGAAGCGAGCTTTTTCGCGATGGAACACAGCGTGTGTATGGCGACTGCCTTCGGTCGCCATTCAGGGAGGACGAGCGACGGTGGGATGCCGCTGCAAAGGCACCTCCCAATTTCACTACCAGAAGACGTATTGCTCAGAGGTGAGACAATCCTGGGGCGGCTAACGGGCCATTGGTACTCACAGGTTAAGAGGGAAGCGAAAATAAAATCACACGGTTTGAGTGATGATTTCAGTGGGAAATTGGTGACCAGGGTGCGCCGAATTGCGGCCATGACAGCCAGCAATCGCACACCGTATTCCAGAGTTCATTCAGTTGACGATGAAGGGTATGGCAGCCAGCGCCTAAATATCGTGCCCTCGCTTTATTCTGCTCCGGCAAGCCCTTGCGCCCGTGCTTCGCCAAGTGGGAAACGCTGGCCCCTGATCATACGAAGAAGAGAGAGATTCTTATGAAACTAAGTAGATGTCATTTATTCGCGGCAGGAATCTGAGGGCATGATAGGTGACGATCACGCTCGCGCCAGAAGTGAAATTAATAACAAATTGAACCAATAATTGAAAAACAAGATTGTGCCGGTATATATTTAAATCTATCAGTGAATAAACTATATGATACATAAGAAAAAGAAGTGTCTCTCGCATGTGATCACATTTAGATTAAAATATTACTTAACATATTGGCAAAACCGCTGCGCTATATTATCTTCCTCGTGCTCAATCGAAGGAGGCGGAGCGAGCGAGCGGAGGGCGCTTTAAACGATCGGTTGCTCTCCTCGAGATCATTTCATGGTCGTGGCATCGTCGATAGCGATGCGCCATAAAACGCAATTTCATCCTCGATAGAAGTCTGAAAGTCTTGCACCAGAGTGGAAGCGCGTGGGTTCGCTCGCTTGAGCGGCACGCCGACTTTCGGCTGCATCTTATCGAAGGATGCTTGCCTCGTAAAAAAATAGCTGCGGAAAATTCGGGGAGGTTTTCCAAGATGCGCTACTATTCGCTGGACGCGATACGCGGCCTTGCTGCCATCGCTGTTGTGCATTTCCATATGGGATTGATCTGGCATGTCGCACCGCTTGGTTATCTGGCGGTGGATTTCTTCTTTGCGCTGTCCGGCTTTGTCACCGAAACGGTTTATGGTCCAAGGTTTATAGCCGGCATGACGACGCCGGGCTTCTTTGCCATTCGACTCAAGCGTCTCTACCCAGTTTTCCTCGTCGGCATTCTCCTTGGTGCGTTCGTAATACTGGCAAAGGTGTTTGCGGGTATCGACCGCCCGCCGGCGTGGGTCGTTCCGCTCAATCTGGCGGTTCTGCCCGCGCCCGTCGCCGGGGACTATTTTCCAGTAAATGTTCCGTGCTGGACGCTCTTTCTGGAATTCACTGCTTACTTTCTTTATGGGGCGTGTCGGCGTCACCTGACGCCACCGGTGCTGCTGACAATGACGGCGGTTTCGGGTGCCGCGCTGCTGGCGTGGGGCGATGATTTGAATGTCGGCAGCACGTGGGACACCATCCATATCGGCATTGCGCGGCTTGGCTTTGCCTTTCCCTTTGGCGTGTTGCTGGCGCGGCTTGGTGTCAGGCCTTGTTGGCGGACGTGGCTCGCGTTATTGCCGCCCGTTTGGCTTATGGTGATTTTCTATCACTCGAGAGCCGACACGGACATCGCGCTGTTGACGCTGCCCATGTTGCTCGTCTGGTCTATCGCGCTCGAAGTGCCTGCGAAGTTGCGAGCGTTGTCGCGCTGGCTCGGGGACATTTCTTATCCACTCTATATCGTACACTATCCGTTGCTTTCCGTTTTTCAGTTCTTCTGTCGAGAGACCGGCGCCGCAGGACCAATTGCGCAGATCGTCGGCACGGTGGGCCTTCTTGGTGCCGCTCACATGGTGGCCTTTTGGAATGGCCGCTACCACACTTTTGCGGAAAAAGCCGGAGGCTGATGACGGCGGGCGAACCGAAGCTGGATGAGCTTGATAGTCATCCGCTTTACGCTGCGAACCACGATGCGCGGATCGAGGGAAATACGCTCGAATAAACGGGGAAGGCAATGATTTGGAATTTCGAAGTCATTGTGGCCGTTATTGGCAGCCTCGGTGCTGCCGGCATTGTCCTGTGGCAATTGGCGGATCCCGGTCGCCGCAGAAAGGAAATGCAGAAGCATCACGAGGACACCGGGGCGATAGTGGAAGACATGCGGCAAACTCGGAAAAAGGACGAGTAGGGCATCGTCTCACCTTCCGTCATAGCCTGGCATGGCGCTCCGGATGGCATGAGCTCGTCCATCAATACACGGGGATGTCCCTCGTAAAGTTCCGGACTGGTCTATGCGAGGCGGCAAGTCAAATTGCCTTTATTCTCCTGGCGTTGCTTCGTGGATTGTTCAGGAAGATGACGCCTCGTATCTCCGGTTGTGTTGCGTTCTCGCGACGCGCCATCGCTGATCGAGTCCGTGCGAATGATTGAAAAATGAGCATGATTGCCGATTGACTATAAAGTGAGCTTGCCATAGCGTCGAGATAACAAATGGCATTGATTGCCGACGGCAAATGAGCCCCGATTTCCGCATATCCTGCGGAACGGGGCTTTTTTTATTCCGTTTGGCCGATCATGCCGGTCATGTGCTCAAATCGAGACTTTGGCGTGATGAAGGCTACCCCCGATCAGAATGATCCATTGTCCTTAGGATGGCCGACAAGCGGTTGCCGCCTAGGCAGTGGGGCGAGGGGTATGCGGTGATCCGGAAGCCCATCCCAATTTCAATTCTCTATTCGACAACGGGCACTTATGCGGCGCTTGGCCGCGATGCGGTGGATGGCGCCTTGGCGGCAATCGCTGAAGTCAACAGCGATCCCGGCTGCTTCTTTCAATTCGAACCGCGTGTCGATGATCCGGCTGGCAATGCGGAACGTTATGCCGAACTCGCCGGGTCCGCCATCCGGCAGCGGGGATGTCGGCATATCGTCGGTGCGATCACGTCCTGGAGCCGGAAGGAAGTGCTTCCGGTCGTCGAGCGGCATGGCGCGCTGCTCTGGTACGCCTTTCCGCACGAAGGTTATGAGACGAGCGACAGCGTCATCTATCTAGGCGCTTGTCCCAATCAGCATCTGTTGCCCTTGTTCGACTATGTCCTGCCCCGCTACGGTCGGCGGCCGTTCATCGTCGGCTCGAACTATATTTGGGGCTGGGAAATCGGCCGGATCGCCCGCGAGATAACCGGGGCAGCGGGAGGCGAGGTGCTGGCCGAGCGCTTTGTGCCGCTGGGTTCGGAAGAGGTCGACCACCTGATCGCCGAAATCCGCCTCAAGCGGCCGGATTTCATCCTCTCCAATCTCGTTGGCCGTTCCGCTCATGCGTTCATCCGTACCTATGCGGAGCTACGGGAAGAAGATGTCGATTTCAGCGCAGAGCATCGGCCGCTCGTCGCCTGCAATCTTTCGGAAATCGATCTCGCGGATCTCAGTCCACAAGCCAAGGCCGGGCATATCGTCACCAACATTTACTTGGACAGGCTCGACACTCAGGAAAACAGGAGTTTCAAGGCGCGATTGGCGGCCCGTCGCGGCGATGGCCGACCGGTTACCGGGCCATTTGCCTTCGCCTATATGGCGGTTTCCGTCCTGGCTCAAGCGATTGCCGACGCCGGCACGGACGATCCGGACCTGATCCGCAGGGTTGTGACACAACGGCGGTTCGATATGCCGATTGGATCTGTCTCGTTTGATCCGCGCACCCATTATGCCGGGTTGCGCCCGTTTATCGGCAGGTCCGACAGAGAGGGTGGCTTCGAGATCTTCGACACCGAAACCGCCGTCGTCGAGGCAGACCCCTACCTGGTGCGATCGGTTCTTCCGGGCAAGCCGGGCGCTCATGCGCCGGGAAGGGGACTGAAGGTGGTGAAATGAGCCGCTTCGAACGACCGAGGTTTTCCGGCTGGCGCGCGGTGATGCTGCATCGGCCGCATTCGACGGTCGAGGCGCTGACGCGCCAGCTGGAGTCGCTGCATATTCAGGTCAAGGCCGTCTGGCCGCAGCTCGATGAGCAGGATGCGCGGGCCGACGTCGTCTTCTTCGATGCCGACATGGGACATGATCAGCAATTTCCCTGGCCATCCGGTTTTTCGCCCATGCCGCTGGTGGCGCTGATCGGCTCGGAAGCGCCGGGACGGATCGAATGGGTGCTGGCCCAGGGTTCGAACGCTCATATGCTGAAACCGATCGGCTCCACGGGGGCCTATAGCGCGCTGCTGATTGCGTCGCATGCCTATCAGAAGGCACGCAGCCATGCCGACGATATCCGTGTGCTTGAGGACCGATTGCGCCAGCGGCCGATCGTCGTGCGTGCCGTATTGCAGTTGATGCAGCAGGGATATGCCGGCGAAACCGCCGCGTTCAAGCGCTTGAGAAGCATAGCGATGGATTGGGGCATGACGATCGAGGAAGCCGCGGACGCCATCTGCAAGGATGACAGGCGTACTCGCGGCGGACTCTAGGAAGATGATGAAGAAAGGAGACGAAATATGGAGGTAACCGAAGGCTATGCACTCTATGGCGCATATCAGACCTGGTATCGGATCACCGGTGATCTTGCGTCCGGCAAGCCACCGTTGATCGTCGCGCATGGCGGGCCGGGCTGCACGCATGATTATGTCGACAGTTTCAAGGATATCGCCGCCACGGGCCGCGCAGTTATCCATTATGATCAGGTCGGCAACGGCAAGTCCACGCACCTGCCGGACAAGGGCGGTGATTTCTGGACGGTCGGTTTCTTCAAGGCGGAACTTCACAACCTGATCGACCATCTCGGCATCCGCGATTCCTATTGCCTGCTCGGGCAATCCTGGGGTGGAATGCTGTCGGCTGAATTCTCCGTCGATCGACCGGCCGGTCTCAAGGCGCTGGTGATTGCCAATTCGCCGGCTGCGATGAAGACCTGGATTTCGGAGGCCAACCGCCTTCGGGAAGCCTTGCCGGCCGAGGTGCAGGCCACGCTGCTCGAGCACGAGCTGGCCGGCACGACGGATAGCCCCGAATACGTCAAGGCGACCGACGTTTTCAACGAACGTCACGTCTGTCGCATCGTCCCGATGCCGCCGGAGGTGAAGCGGACCTTCGATGCCATCGCCGAGGATCCGACCGTCTACCACACGATGAACGGTCCCAACGAATTCCATGTCATCGGCACCATGAAGGACTGGTCGATCGTCGGCCGCCTCTCGGCCATCGACGTTCCGACGCTGTTGATCTCCGGTCATTACGACGAGGCGACTCAGGCCTGCGTGCAACCCTATGCCGATGAAATTCCGGATGTGCGCTGGCGCATCTTTGAGCAGTCCAGCCACATGCCGCACGTCGAGGAGCGCGCCGCCTGCATGGCCGAGGTCGGTGCCTTTCTGAATGGGAAAGCGCCTTGAAAGCATGGGATCGCTCTTTGAGCGCCGCCCGCGAATGCCTGCCGTATAGAACCAGCTACAAAAAAGGGAACAGACAATCATGACGACACGATCAATAGCCATCCGTCGCGCCGGGGCGGCTTTCGCAGGCCTTCTGCTTGCACAGACCATGCTTTCAGGACCAGCCCATGCCGAGGACCGGGCCGCGCTCATGACCCAGCATCGCGGCGGCACGATGACGCTCTCGGCCGTTTCGGCTGCCGGCACCATCGATCCGATGATCAATTACACCGCGCAGTACTGGCAGATCTACCAGTTGAGCTATGACGGCCTCGTCAAGTTCAAGCAGGCCGGGGGAACGGAAGGCTTCAAGATCGTGCCAGCCATTGCCGAGGCGATGCCCGAAGTCACGAATGATGGCAAAACCTATGTGTTCAAGATCCGTAAGGGCATCAAGTTCTCGAACGGCAAGGATGTCACGCCGGCTGATGTGCTGGCCTCGTTCCAGCGGATTTTCAAGGTCAAAGGCCCGACCATGGGCAGTTTCTACAATGGCATCGTCGGCGCTGATAAATGCATGGAAAATGGCGACACCTGCACGCTTGACGGGGGTGTGATTGCCGACGAGAAGGCCGGCACCGTCATCATCAACCTGGTCGCGGCGGATTCGGAGTTTTTCGCCAAGCTCGCGGTGCCGCATGCAAGCATCGTTCCCGCCGATACGCCCGCCAAGGATGCCGGCACGAGCCCCATTCCTGGAACTGGCGCCTATGTGATCGCAAGCTACAACCCGAATGAACAGATGGTGCTGAAGCGCAATCCCTATTTCAAGGAATGGAGTATCGACGCACAGCCGGACGGCTATGCCGACGAAATCGACTACAAGTTCGGCATGACGGAAGAGGCCGGCATCAATGCCGTGATCAACGGCCAGCTGGACTGGATGTTCGACACGCCGCCAGCCGACCGCCTGCCGGAGCTAGGCTCGAAATATGCCAAGCAGGTTCATCTCGATCCGCTTGCGGCCTTCTGGTATGCGCCAATGAATGTCAATCTGCCGCCCTTTAACAACGTCAAGGCGCGACAGGCCCTGAACTATGCGGTCGACCGCGACGCGCTCGTCGGTCTTTTCGGCGGTGACGTGCTGGCGCAGCCGACCTGCCAGATCCTGCCGCCTGATTTCCCAGGCCATGTCGATGACTGCCTCTATACCAAGGATCCCGGTTCGCAATGGTCCGAGGCTGACATGGACAAGGCCAAGCAACTGGTCGAGGAATCCGGCACGAAGGGCCAGAAGGTGACCGTCATCGCTGAAGACAACGCGGTTGCGCGCGGCATCGGCACTTATTTGCAGAGCCTGCTCAGCGAGCTTGGCTATGATGCCTCGATGAAGGCGATCTCTCCCAATATCCAGTTCGCTTACATCCAGAATACCAACAACAACGTTCAGATCAGCGTTACCCAGTGGTACATGGACTATCCGGCTGCGTCGGACTTTCTGAATGTGCTGCTTTCCTGCGACAGCTTCCACAAGGGAAGCGATTCCTCGATCAATATCGCTGGCTATTGCAACAAGGATCTCGACGCCAAGATGAAGGCGGCCATGGTTCTTTCGCTGACCGATGAGAATGCCGCCAATGCCGAATGGGCCAAGATCGACAAGGCATATATGGCCGAGGCGCCGCTGGTGCCGCTGTTCACGCCCAAGAGTGTGAATTTCACCTCCGCCCGTCTTGGCAATTATTTGTTCAACAAGCAGAATCGTTGGATCGTTTCCCAGTCCTGGGTGAAGTAAATGGGCCAAGGGTAATGGCGTGCAGCGCACGCCATTACCCGTTCGCTCTTCTTCTTGAACAGCCCGAACTCGCAATAGCAGAGGGCTAGATGCGGCCGCTCGACTGTGTGATGGCAGGAAACGGAAATGACCCTCGTACCCGATAGCATTGCAAGTCCGGTGGAGAGTTCGCAAAGCCAGGGCGTGCGAAAAAGCGCAGGGCATTGGCAACGGGCCTGGCGGCTTCTCAAGCGCGACAAGCCGACGATCGCCGCAGCCCTGGTGTTGTTGTTGATCGTCCTGTCCAGCCTCGCCGCGCCGCTCTATGCGAACTACGTTTCGGTGACGGATCCGTTCCGCTCCAATCTGAGCGGCAAGATCAATGTCGAGGGAAAGAAGATCAAGATCATGCAGCCTTCGACGGAGGGCCTGGGTCTTGGCGTCACGCCGATCGGTCCGACTTGGGCTGCGCAGTATTTCCTCGGCGCCGATACGCAGGGGCGCGATGTCGCTGCCCGGCTTCTCTTTGGCGGTCGCAATTCGCTGCTGATCGCCTCCTGCGCCACCATCATCTGTCTGATTCTGGCCGCGCTGATCGGCATCTGCGCGGGCTTTTTCGGTGGCGTTATCGATGTGATCCTGTCGCGACTACTCGATATTCTCTGGGCCTTTCCGGTCTATCTTCTGGCGATTTCGCTGTCGATCGTGCTGATCTCCAAGGGCATCGTGCTCGGCCCGATCGAGATCACCGCGGATAGCCTGCTGCTGCCGATAGGAATTATCGGTATCATCTACATACCCTATGTGGCGCGCCCCGTGCGCGGCCGCGTACTGGAGCTGAAGAACAGCGAATTCGTGCTGGCCGCGATCGGGCTTGGTGTTCCCGAATGGCGCATCCTCTGGAAGGACATTCTGCCCAATGTTGCCACGATGCTTATCGTGTTCATACCGCTGATGATGGCGCTCAACATCGTCACGGAATCGTCCTTGTCCTTCCTGTCGATCGGCGTGCAGGCGCCGGATGCGAGCTGGGGCACGATCATCCAGGACGGGCAGACCTTGCTTTATACACGCCCGGCCGTGGCGCTGGCGCCCGGCATCGCCATCGCGCTCACCGTCCTGTCGCTGAACGTGCTCGGCGACAGCATCCGCGATGTGCTCGACCCGCGCACAAAGATCGTCTGAGGAGGCGGAGATGGTTTTTGCAATTCTTCAGCGTCTCGGCCAGATGGTGTTCGTCATGTTCGGCATCTCGACGCTGGTATTTCTGATCTTCTTCGCCACGCCCGGCTCCGACCCGGCCGCCCGCCTTGCCGGGCGCAACGCTTCGCAAGAGACGATCGCGCAGATCCGCACCGAATTCGGCTTCGATCGGCCGCTGCCGGTCCAATATGTGCTGATGATGAAGCGGCTGTTCGTAACCCAGGATCTTTCTTCCTACGTCAATCGCGGCATGCGCGTCGTGCCGCAGGTTGCGGACGCCGCGCCGGTGACGCTGTCGCTGGTGTTCGGCGCGGCGGTGCTCTGGGTGGTCGGTGGTATCGTCTTCGGCGTGATCGCCGCGATGGCCCGCGACACCTTACTGGATCGAGGGCTCATGGCGCTCGCGCTGATCGGCGTCTCCATGCCGGTCTACTGGCTGGGCGAGGTGATGAACCTGGTCTCGCAAAGCCGCTTCCATGATACCTGGGCGTTTTCCTGGGTTCCTCCGCTCGGTTACAAGCCCCTGCTTACCGATCCGGTCGGCTGGTTTCTGACGCTGATCATTCCCTGGGCAACGCTGGCTGCACTCTACGTCGGCATCTATGGCCGGGTGCTTCGCGCCAACTTGGTGGAAGCCTATCAGGAGGACTATATCCGCACCGCCCGTGCCAAGGGGCTGAGCCCGGCGCGGGTCATGCTCAGGCATGCGCTCCGGACCTCGCTGATCCCGTTCGTGACCATGTTCGGCCTTGATTTCGGCGCCCTCGTCGGCGGTGCGGCCCTCCTGACGGAAGTCGTGTTCGGTCTGAACGGCGTCGGGCGTCTCACCTATCAGGCGCTGCTCAACCTCGATCTTCCGATGATACTCGGCACGGTCATGTATGCCTCATTCTTCGTGGTGCTCGCCAATGCGTCCGTCGACATCGTCTACGTGCTGATCGATCCGCGCGTGAGGAAGAACTGATGATGCAGACCGCCGAAAAACCCCTTCTTCTCGATGTCCAAGGTCTCACGGTTTCGTTCGCCACCGATTATGGATCTGTCAAGGCCGTGGATGACGTGTCCTTTTCCGTGCGCGAAGGAGAAATCCTGTCGATCGTCGGCGAATCCGGCTCGGGCAAGTCGGTAACGCTGCTATCGCTGCTCGGCCTCCACGATCAAAAGACCACAAAGGTCGACGGCGCGGTCGCCTTTCGTGGGGAGCGGATTCTGGAACTGTCGGCAACTGCCATGCGTCGTATTCGAGGCAAGGAAATCGGGCTGATCTCGCAGGATCCGATGACGGCGCTGACCCCCGTTTATAAGATCGGCTGGCAGATCGCCGAGCAGATCCGCGCCCATGAAGCGATCTCGGCCCGTTCCGCCCGTTTGCGGGCGATCGAGCTTTTAGGCGAAGTCGGCTTTTCCAATCCCGCCGAAGCGCTCGAACGCTATCCGCACCAACTGTCGGGCGGCATGCGCCAGCGGGCGGTGATCGCCATGGCGCTTTCCTGCCAGCCGGCGCTCCTGGTCGCCGATGAACCGACGACGGCGCTGGATGTGACCGTGCAGGCACAAGTGCTCGACCTGTTGCTCAGGCTGCGCAAGGAGCTCGGCCTGGCGATCGTCTTCATTACCCACGACATGGGCGTCGTCTCCGAGATCGCCGACAGGGTGGCAGTCATGTATGCCGGGCGCATCGTCGAGCGTGGAACCACGCGGGAGATCTTCTCTAATCCCATTCATCCCTATACCTGGGGTCTGATGGCCTCGATCCCACCACTGACGGGCGCGCGCCCGGAGCGGCTGATTTCGATCGGCGGCATGCCGCCGACGCCGGGCAGCATTCCAGAGGGCTGCGGGTTTCAGCCGCGTTGCCGGTTCGCTCGGGCTGAATGCGCCGGCCGCCCGCCAACCCGCCGCATCGGCCATCAATCCGTGCTTTGCGTGCTCGACGGAGAGGAACGCGAGGCCCTGCGCAATACCGTCCTGACATCGGAGGAGCCCGTATGAGTGCGACCGAGAGCGCAAAGCCCCTGCTTTCCGCCGAGGCGCTGAGCAAGAACTTCGTCGTCGGCGAGACCATCTGGCCGGGTTCGGGCCGGACCTTGCATGCGGTCGACGAGATCAGCCTCGACGTCTATCCCGGCGAAACCTTGGGTCTCGTGGGCGAATCCGGCAGCGGCAAATCCACGCTCGGCCGCTGTCTGACACGGCTCTACGATGTCACAGCCGGCCGGCTGACCTTCGATGGCCAGGACATTTCAAAAGCTGAGAAGCGCGCCCTCATGCCTGTGCGGCGTAAGATGCAAATGATCTTCCAGGATCCCTCGGCCTCGCTCAATCCACGCCGCAAGGTGCGCGACATGCTGGGGGAAGTGCTGAAGGTGCATGGCATCCGCAAAGGAATGGCAATCGATGACCGGCTCGCGGAACTGATGGAAATCGTCGGCCTGCGTCGCGAATATCTCGATCGTTACCCGCATGAATTCTCCGGCGGTCAGCGTCAGCGTATCGGTATAGCGCGAGCGCTCGCCGTCGAACCGGCGCTGATCGTAGCGGATGAGCCAGTGTCGGCGCTGGACGTTTCGGTGCAGGCGCAGATCGTCAACCTGTTCGCCGACCTGCGCCAGCGGCTCAATCTGACCTATGTGTTCATCGCCCATGACCTGGCGGTGGTTCGGCAGGTGTCGAGCCGGGTTGCGGTCATGTATCTCGGATCGATTGTCGAAATCGGCGAGACGGATGCGCTCTTCAGCACACCGCGTCATCCGTATACGCAGGCACTGCTCTCGGCCGTTCCCCAACCGCATAACCGTGGCAAACAGAAGCGCATCTTGCTCAACGGCGAGATCCCGAGCCCGCTTAATCCGCCCAGGGGATGCAAATTCTCGACCCGCTGTCCCTACGCCAATTCGCTTTGCTACGAGGTCAGGCCGCTGCTGACCGGCGAGGCGGGCCGTCACGACGTCGCCTGCCATTTTCCGCTTGCGTGACGGCTGCAAGTAGGCTTTTCAGGCAACGGGCTTCAGGTCAGGCATATCGATGACGTCTTGGCGCAGCCACTAACGGCCGTTTTTCATCGATGAAAAATATCCTGCGGATTTGGCTGTTTATCAGTCGGGCATCTCTTCCTATTTCTACCTGCAACGGCAGACGATTGCGGAGGATGACATGCTGACTAAGGCCGATAGCGCGACCACAATGACTCTCTGGAACGGCCGAGAAATTCCACGCCTGGGCATGGGATGCTGGGCGATCGGCGGTCCGTTTTATGCCGGCGACGTGCCGCTTGGCTGGGGCGAAGTCGACGACAATGAATCGGTCCGCGCTATCGAGCGGGCGGTGGATCTCGGCATTCGCTTCTTCGACACCGCCTCGAACTATGGGGCCGGGCATTCCGAAGAGGTGGTGGGCAGGGCGATCGGTGATCGAGACGATATCATCATCGCCACCAAATTCGGCTTCGCGACGGACGAGAAGACCAAACAAGCGACAGGCGCCTTCGCCGATCCCGCTTTTATCCGTCAGTCTGTCGAGACGTCTTTACGTCGTCTGCGCCGCAAGCGTTTGGATTTGCTGCAATTTCATCTCAACGATTTTTCGCTCGAAGCCTCGGACGAGGTATTTGGGACACTCGAGACGCTCAGGGGCGAGGGTAAGATCGATGCTTTCGGCTGGAGCACGGACTATCCGGATCGCGCCGCGCGTCATGTGCATCGAGCAGGCTTCGTGTCGATCCAGCACACGATGAATGTCTTCGAGCCGGTTCCGGCGATGATCGACGTCATTGAGCGCAACGATTTGATTTCTATCAATCGCGGCCCGCTCGCCATGGGGCTGCTCAGCGGCAAGTTCACCCCGGACAAGACCGTCGGCGAGAAGGACGTGCGTGGTGCAAGTCTCGATTGGATGGTCTACTTCAAGGATGGCAAGATAGCTCCAGAATTTGCTGCGCGCCTGGAGGCGGTTCGCAATCTACTGACCGAAGACGGCCGCACGCTTGCGCAGGGTGCGCTTGCATGGCTCTGGGCGCGCTCGCCGCGCACGCTGCCAATTCCCGGTTTTCGCACGGTTGCTCAAGTCGAGGAAAACGCTGGTGCCCTGGCGAAGGGTCCATTGCAAGCAGATGTGATGGCGAAAATCGATCGAGCGCTGTCTGAATTCCATGCAAGCTAGCCAGGCCCGAGCGGCTTATGCGGAGTTGCCCAGCCGTTGCGGATGCCCGAAGCCGATCAACATGACGTGGCGTCGCAGTCTTTGCTGAGTTGACGTGACCACAATGCCAGAAAGCAGGGGCCACAGTTACCTACGAGGTGATGTGGAGTAGTGATGTCACGCTTCCTGAAATGCGGAAGAAGGAGGGGTTTGTACGCAAGGTGCAGGCTGGTTACACTTTTAGACAGCTGGAAAACTGTCGCGCTGGTAGTAGATTTCTAGTCGCTCCTTCGACACGTGGAGGGAAATGCGGTTAAGAGCGCCGGTGCGCTCACCGGTCCAAGAAAGCCGGGCTAGGCGGTTCGACTCCGCGGCCGCAACCACAGGCGTCCAACGCCGCCAGTTGTTGCTACGCGTTATGCCCTGTGAAGCACATTTCAACGTTTCTTTTGATAGACGCTTTTGTTGCCGACCCCGACTTATGTGGGAGTGGCCGATCGAATAAGGATGCTGTGTATTCTGCGTGGTGGGCAGATATGGCCCGACGAGTTGCGATCCGACTAACGTCAGTTACGGGTCCGTCTCGGCCGGGACGGCTCGGTTCCGTCGCAAGAGATCGGCAGCTAAAGACGGGATACGTCTACGATTATCCGTGTGTGATTTTCGGGGTCGACCAGGACGGGCAGCCTAGTTCCCGTCGCGGTGCGCTTTAGACGGCGTTCGGGACTGCTGAACGACATGCGCGTGATTGCGTCCCAATTCGGGCCGCCATTCGGGTCGGTCACCAGGACGGTAATGTCCCATGTGCCGCCCGGCGCGGAACTTGGCTTTACTTCAGTGGCACCCAACACTTTTGCCATAGCCGGCTCCAGCCCGACCGCAGCGCCGGCGCCAGCAAGTGCTAGTTCCGTTTGCTGCGCGGAGAGGCCGTTGACGAGTTCCGGCGAGATCACGTCGTGGTTTGGTTCGCGCCAAACATGGGGGAAGGGGGAAGGGCCGGTCCTGTCGACCTGTTCCGTGGCGCCTAACCTCGCCGCGAGGTTCTCGGTGGCCTGCCGCCACGTCGGAACCTTTTCCCATTCGATCCTATAGTGGCTGGGATCGGCGAGATCCACAGTAATCGGAAGTAGCATCCCCGTGCGGGGCCATTTCGACTTTGGTACATTGTAACCGCTGAAATGGACCGCGGTCGGTGTAACGCGCTCGGCGATGATGATTCCGTCGATGTCGCATCGCGAAAAGAATGTCACCACACCAGCGAGGTCGGGAGACGGCGAGCAGGCCACGACTTCTAACTGCCCGCTCACCGGGTTGATGATCCTGCTTTGCTTGACTTTGCTGAACAAGCCCATGCGCGCCACCTGATCAATCCGCTTCAGCCATATCTCTATTGAATCATGCTGAGATTGGTTGTTCAAGACCTGCCGGTGCGTCCCACCGCCGACCTGGGCTTGCCACTATATATTCAAGCCCGCCCTCGACCGGGGACGATCGGAGCCGCCACTCTATTTCGGTCGGTAGCGGCACGCGCTTATGCCTCAAGGGGCAACTCAAACTAACTCACAATCCACACACAAGATTTTTATAAATTAGATTCACCTAAATTCAATCTCGCTATTTTCTTCCCGGCGCCCCTACCTATCTCGCAAGTGCGAAATGATCGCGCATTCCAACCCGCCGGGCATGGGTACGCCCCCTGCCTGCCGTCCGGCCCATCACAAGGACTCGACAATGGGTGATTTGCTAAAGGGTATCTCCAGTTTTCGTGGGGCCGTCTTTCCCGACCATCAGGCACTTTATCGCAAGCTTGCGGAGGAGGGACAGCAGCCGCAGGCGCTGATGATTTCCTGCGCCGACAGCCGTGTGATGCCTGAAACGATTACGCAGTCCGGTCCCGGTGAACTGTTCGTCTGCCGCAATGCCGGAAATATCGTTCCTCCATTTTCCACGGCAAATGGCGGTGTATCGTCGGCGATCGAATATGCGGTCGTAGCCCTCGGCGTTCGCGATATCATTGTCTGCGGCCATTCCGATTGCGGCGCCATGAAAGGGCTTTGCCATCCTGATCTTCTGAAACCCATGCCGAATGTCGCTGCCTGGCTGAAGCATAGTCACGCCGCCCATTCGATTGTTTGCGAGGCCTATCCCGTCGACCTGTCCGAGCGCCAAAAGGTCAGAGCCGTCGCGATGGAAAACGTTGTTGTCCAGCTCGACCACTTGCGCACGCATCCTTCCGTCGCGGCCAAGCTGGCGACCAACGACATCGCCCTGCATGGCTGGTTCTTCGATATCGAAACGGGGGAGGTGCTCGTCTATGACGGTGCGGCCGCTCGCTTCACGGAAATCCTTGAGGACAGGCCCTTGCCTGTCGCGGTCACGGGTCGTGGCCGTCCGCATGTGATCCCGCAAGCCGCGGAGTAGGCCGATGATTTCCAGCCCTGCTCTTTCGCGCGATTTCGCATCGTCGCTCGTCGTCTTTCTGGTCGCCATACCCTTGTGCCTTGGGATTGCGGTGGCTTCAGGAGTTCCGGTGGCCATGGGCCTCATTTCAGGCATTGTCGGCGGCATCGTCGTCGGCTTTTTAGCCGGATCTCCGCTTCAGGTGTCAGGTCCGGCCGCCGGCCTGGCCGTGATTGTATTCGGCTTTGTCGAACAATATGGGGTCGCCATGCTCGGCCCGGTCCTGATTGTCGCAGGACTTCTACAGATGCTTGCCGGATTCCTGCGGATTGGTTCGTGGTTCCGGGCAATCTCGCCCGCCGTCGTTCATGGCATGCTCGCCGGGATCGGCATCCTCATTATTCTTGGTCAGATCCATGTTTTGATGGGAGCAAGACCAGCTGCCGGCGGCATCGAAAACGTCGCGGCGATGGAGCAGACCTTCAGCCGCGTATGGGGTGCAGGACCGACGCGTGAAGCGGTTGCTCTCCTCATAGGGTTGATCTCGTTGCTTGCCATGATTGCTTGGGAAAAGTTCAGGCCGAAATCGCTGATGCTGGTGCCCGGTGCCCTGGTGGGGGTTGCGGCTGGCACCCTGCTAACCGTCGCAATGCAATTGCCGATCGCCAGGGTGGAGGTTCCGTCCTCTCTGGCCGAAAGCATCTCATTGCCGACGCTTGATGGCTTTGCCAGGATGGTAGAGCCTGGCATCATCATGACGACGCTGGTCATCGCGGTCATCGCCAGCGCCGAAACGCTGCTGTCATCCGCCGCCGTCGATCGCATGCATGATGGCGTGCGAACCCGTTTCAACAAGGAACTGTTTGCACAGGGCATCGGCAACGGACTTTGCGGTCTGCTCGGTGCCTTGCCGATTACGGGTGTCATCGTCAGATCGTCCGCCAACATTCAAGCAGGCGCACATACGCGGGCGTCGGCCGTTCTGCACGGAGTTTGGATCCTGGGGCTCGTGGCGTTTCTGCCGCAGCTGCTTGCGATGGTGCCACTGACGGCGCTTGCCGCTGTCCTGCTCGTGACGGGATGGCGGCTGATCAGCCTTCATCATGTTCGCCATCTCTTCGAGCATCACGGCTGGGTCCCCGTGGGGATCTGGACTGCGACGGTGGCAATGGTGGTGCTTCAGGACCTGCTCGCCGGTGTGGCGCTTGGCCTTGCGCTGTCCATACTGGAGATCTTTCCATATCTCCGTCGCAAACTTGCGATCGGCAGGTTGGAGGATGAGGAAACCATTCACCTCGACCTCGTCGGCGTGGCGACATGCCGGGACGTTCCCACACTGCTCAATATGCTGGAAACGCTTCCCGAGGGGCGTAAGATCAGGATTGCGGGTGCTCGTCTGCATTACCTCGACCATACGAGTGCCGAAACCCTGCGCGAATGGCTGAAGCGCCAGAAGAAATCAGGGCGCCTTGTCGAAATCCAGCATCCACCGGCGGGACGCCACCCTCGGCTGAAACCGATCTTTGAACGGCTATCGGACGAGGTAGCCTGACCCGCAGGTAGGCTGCAGACACTTATTGACAATGGTCTTGCTCCGCTGGCCGGAGCAAGACGGATCCGGAGAAACCAAGAGTAAATCATTGGGACGACTGGATGCACGGGGAAATTTGCCCCGCTGCGTCGGATGGAGGACCCGTTTGGCGGCCGAGCTAATTCAATTTCTTTTCTGACGCTGCGTTGCCTTATTCTGACTCATGCTGTGTTTCGGTAGAGAACGACTATCTTTCAAGAGGTGCAAAAGCAGGTTCCGTTTTCTTCCGCGCTGGACGAGATCAATGTCGCTGACAAGCTTTGCGCCATCTGCGCGCCGCTCCAGGGTGATCTTGCGGCTATGGAAGGCTTCCAGCTCGGCGCGATGCGCTACGCTTATGATGGTGATCTTCGGCATTTCATGGATCACCATCTCCATCATCTTGTCCTGGCTCTTCTCATCGAGCGCTGACGTTGCTTCATCCAGCACAATGATATCGGGATCGTGCAGCAGGAGACGCGCAAATGCGAGCCGCTGCTTTTCACCGCCCGATAAAGTCTGGTCCCATGGGGCGTCCTCCTCGATCTTGTCGTTCAGATAATCGAGTGCCACCTTATCAAGGGCCGCCTTGATCTCATCCAGCGTCCAGCCGTCGGCGGCGCGGGGATAGGCAACGGCCCGGCGAAGCGTCCCGGAAGGAATGTAAGGCCGTTGCGGCAACATGAACAATCGTCTGTCGGCATGGAAGTTGACACTGCCGCCACCCCACGGCCAAAGACCTGCAATGGCCCGCACCAGCGTGCTTTTTCCTGTGCCGGATTCTCCGGCCACGAGCACCCGCTCGCCGGGTTCGATCACGACCTGGGTTTCCTTGACCACGGCGGTGCCGTCATCCAGTGACACGGAAAGATCGTTTAGGCTGAGCATTGCATCGCCTTCAGTTTCACCGTGCTTGATGCGGCCCAGCGTGTCGCTCTTTTCCGCGCGCTCGAGCCCGTCAAGCGACATCATCAGCGAAGCAGCGCGCCGTGCACAGGCGTTCCAATCAGCGAGCCGGGGGTAGTTGTCGACCAGCCATCCGAATGCGCTCTGGACGATTGCAAAGGCGGAAGCTGCCTGCATCACCTGTCCGAGCGTCATGCTGCCTTCGAGAAATTTAGGCGCGCAAAGCAAAATCGGCACGACTGGCGCAAACAGGCTAGACCC
Organism: Rhizobium sp. P40RR-XXII; assembly: GCF_012641405.1. Classification (GTDB taxonomy): domain Bacteria; phylum Pseudomonadota; class Alphaproteobacteria; order Rhizobiales; family Rhizobiaceae; genus Rhizobium. Next base: position 392,658 of record NZ_JABAII010000005.1, on the reverse strand, counting down.
CTGCGATACAAGCGTCGTGCGCATGTGTTGGTGCGCCAGGAGCGCCCATTGCCGGAGCACGTTGCCGAACGTCTTGTCGAGATCGTTACGCTCCTCCTCTTCGCCGCCGAGCAATGCGATACTCTCGCCGTTTTCCCGCACATGCGTCAGCGTGTAGCGAAATTCGGCTTCCACCTGATTTTTGATTTCGGAGACATGGACGAAATGGCGGCCGATGACCGCCATCGAGCTGGAGGTAATCGCGGCGTAAAGCACCGCGGTGATGACGAGGAAGCCGGGAATAGTCACGGTTAAACCTGCGATTGCCAGGGTTAGGGCTCCGCCGATCGTCCAGAGCACCACGATGAAGGTCGAGGCCGAGAGAAAGGCGGAAATGACACCGGCGATGAAATCGACCGGCGCCTCCGTGGCAATCCGTAAATCTTCCGCGATGCGCGCTTCCGGATTCTTATGATCGCCACCGATGAGGTTCAGCTGATAGTAGCGGCCGTTTGCCAGCCAGCGCGCGATGACCGCAGTGGTAAGCCAGGAACGCCAGCGGCGCTGAATTGCCATCCGCAGCGAGACTTGTAAAACGACAAGAGCAACGGTTCCGAGGGCGAGGGGCAGGAATATAGCGCTCAGAAAATATACGATGTGGGCATTGCGTTGCTCTATGGCATCAAAAATTGCGCGATTCCAAATGTTGATCCCATACTGGAAGCAGACATTGGTGCAGATCAAGATCAATAGGCCGATTGAGCACGGCCAAGCGAGCCCATCACCGCCGCGGCCCCAATAACCTCGCGCGCTGATCCAGAAGCGCCTCAGCAAATACCTCTTGCGCACCTGCTCTGCCTCTTCAGGTGTCAACGCTGGATCGGGTTCAATGACATCTGGTGGCGGCTCGACCTCGATAGTCGATGCCTTGCGCTGGCGCGACCTCTTGGCACCATGTAATTTGGTGCCGTCGACCGATTTCGGTTTGGATTTAGCGTCGGTCATAAACACGACAACGGCTTAAAAATCAAAAAGTTTCATAGCGCCGGTGTTGGACATGGCGTCGGACCTGGCACGGCGGTTTCGCCAGTAGGCTATCGCGCAAAATCATAGTGCGACTGTTCTGAGGCCTCAGGGAACCGTCCATCGCAAATGACGTTTCGCTATTAGGAGGAATTCACTATGTGCCCGCAAAAGCCAACGACAACATCTGTCCCGGCACCTGAGCTTGGTCTGCCGAACCCCATACAATATTATCCCCATCAGTTACCCCCTCTTGCCCCTTCGGAGAGCGAGAAAGAGGCGTATGAACGCGGAGCCAAGGCTGCAAAGGATGAGGCGGAAAACAAAAAGAACCCCTATCCCGAAAACAGCGAACTGGCCAAAGCCTACGAGCATGGCTACCTTGACGGCCAGAAAATCCGGTTCACGGATATACTTTAGCGATGGACGATTTCGGACTCACTATGCGGAAGGTAACGTGCGGGCGGATCGCGATGGCGATTTACTAAACGAAGAGAAGATCGCTGCTTCTCCTAGCATTGATGTTGCATGGACATTCTGCTGCCCGGGTCGGTGCGCTCTGCTTTCGAGCCTCTGAGCCAGGCCGGTTTCACCCTTTCGGTGTCTTTGCCAGCATCTCGCTCAGCGTTGCCGCCGAGAGCATGGCTTCAGCCAAAAGCTTCTTGAGCTTCAGGTTCTCTTCCTCCAGCGCTCTCACCCTTTTGACATCGAGACCGGCGTTTCCGAACTGCATGGATTGCCACCGATAGAAGGTCGGCTCGCTGATGCCATGCTTATGGCAAACATCTGCCACCTTCACTCCAGCTTGGTGCTCCTTCAGAATGCCCGTGATCTGGTCGTCATCGAATCTTCTCTTGCCCATCACCGCTTCATTCCTCACGAAATGCTCTGTTGAAGCTGTCGAGAAGTGGTCTGACAGCATAGAACGCCACGCTGCTTTTGCCCGTTTCGATCAGTGCCTGTGCGGGCATGCCGGCGACCAGTTCGACATCGCTCATTTTCGCCAACCGCTCGTCCGTTACACGGATTGTTGCGGCAAAGTACGGCTGACCACTCTGCGTATCGGTGAGACGGTCCGCCGACACATACTCGACCCGACCTTTCAGGAGTGGAACACGTCGCTGATTGTATGGAAGGAGGTGAACCTGTGCCTCAAGCCCCGCATGGACGAGATTGATGTCTTCCGGTCTGACGTGGGCAGACACGACAAGGCGATCGGCACGTGGGAGAAGATCGACGAGCGGTTCGCCCGCGCCGATCACGCCACCGGCTGTGTGGATGCGCAGGTTCATGATTATTCCATCGTCGGGAGCACGGATATCGGTCCTTGAAAGTTGGTCGTCGATCGCCCGCAAGCGCTCGCGTAGTTGCATGATCTGGCTTTCCGTATCGCGCATGCCTTGTGCGACTTCGCTCAGCCGATCGCTCTCAAGCTTTGCGAGATCGGCCTGCGACTCGCTGATCACCTGGTAGGCGCGAGAGATCTGCGCCTCTACTTGACCTTGCTGGCCATCCAGGTCTGCTTTTTCCCGCTGGAGGTTGAGAAGTCTGCTCTTTCTTTCCAGTCCTTTGGCGTTGAGGAGCGTAACCTGATCCAGTTCTTCCCGCGAAATTGTGCCTCTGTCGGTCAGTGCTGCCTTCTGCGCGCCAAGTCCGACGATTTCCTGCCGTACCTGCGCGATTTTTTCATTGGTGATCCCGACTTCCGCCTGCATGACCTGGCGCCGCGCTTCGAAGATTTTCTGTTGCCCAGTCAGAATTGCGCTGACCGCAGGATCTCTGTCCGTTGCCGCCCTGAGGCCTTGCGGATAGTCGACATGGTCGCCGCCCGTCTGCTCCACAAGCAGGCGGGCGCGGCTTGCTTCTGCGTCCCAAAGTTGCCCTTGAATACTGTCGCGCTCCGAGCGGGACTTCGTGTCGTCGAGTTCTATGATGATTTGCCCGGCCGTGACGGCATCGCCGTTTTTGACGAGTATCCGCCGCACAATTCCGCCTTCCAGATGCTGAATGGTCTTACGGCTGGACTCTGGTTCGACAACGCCCGGTGCAATCGCAGCGCTCTTCAGCGGCGCCAGAACCGACCAGATTCCCAATCCGACAATAAAGACACCGATCAACAGGTTCCCTGTCCAAACAACGCCTCTGAGCCTCGGCATGGGCGAAGGGGGGGCGGGTCCGCAATGTTTCGCGTCGGTCACTGGCGAATAGGCCTGTTGCTTTCCTGTCGCTGTCGATCGTTGAGCGAACCGCCGGCCAGTCCTTGACGAGTTCGAAAGTCTCGTCAGCATTGCGTCCAGGTGAACAAGGGTCATGGTGGCGTCCCTCCCTACGTTCCCGTTCGAGATGGCGGTTGAAGATAGGTTTCATAAATCCGCTCGCTGTCGCCAAAGGCAGCCACCGTCCCGTTACGCATAATGGCAATCTTGTTGGTGACCGGCAGGATACCCATCCGGTGCGTTATGATAACGACGGTCATCCCCCTGGATTTCATGCGCTCAATCGCCTTGAACAGCATGCGTTCGCCATCATAATCCAGGCTCGAGTTCGGATCGTCGAGAACGATAAGAGACGGATTTCCATAGGCCGCCCGTGCCAGCCCGAGCTGTTGGCGCTGAGCTCGAAGGAGCAGGTTTCCGCCTTCGCCGATATCGGTCTCGTAGCCCTGGGGCAGCCGCATGATCGCTTCGTGCAATCCAACCAGCTTTGCGGCGTCGATCGCTTTGACGGGATCTCCTCCGTCCAGCCGGCCTATCACATCCTTGATCGCGCCGCCGAAGAGTTCGATGTCCTGCGGCAGGTATCCGACGTGGCGGGTCCCCCCGCAAAGGCGCAGAGCTGAGATATCTACCCCGCCAAGAAGAGCACATCCGCTCGTTGCTTGCACAACGCCGGCTATGACGCGACCGAGCGTCGATTTTCCAGATCCCGACGGGCCGATGAGCGCTACGCAATCGCCTGGCGCGAGACGCAACGTGATATCAGTCAATATCTTCCTGTTGGCGAATGGCTGAATATAGCTGACGTTATCGAGAATGAGGCCATTGGGTTCCGGTTGCGGCACCGTTCGGGCATCGGGTTCCGATGCGACCGCGATCAGCATTCTGTTCAAGCGATTGAAGGCATTCCGCGCAAATGTAAAGGAGCGCCATGCGCCTATTGCGCCCTCGATTGGTGCGAGCCCGCGCCCGAGCAGCAAGCTCGCAACGAAGATGATGCCGGGACTGCTGCTGCTCGCGAGCACCAGCCATGTAGCGGATCCCATCATGAGGATCTGCGCGAGCGTGCGGATTGCTTTGGAGAAACCGAGAATGATCTCCGTGCGATGCATCGCGACGTCCTGCGCCCTTCTTGCCATTTCCGCATCGCGATAGACGACCAGCGCTGCGCCATACTGCATGCCCATGGCCCGGATCACCTCGATGTTTTTGAGGGCGCTCGCAAATCGCAGATAGCTCCGCGAAAGGGCGATATTGGCGCGGGCAAGCGGCTCTTGCGTCGCAAGCTCCGTCAGGAACGCGAACAGCAGAAGTGCAACTGCGCTCAGAAGACCGATGGTCCCGAGCAGCGGATGAACAAGAAAGAGCAAGAGAAGGAAGACCGGCGCCCAAGGAACGTCAAAAAAAAGGGAGCTGGCCGGTGAATCGAGAAACTGGCGTAATATGGCGAGGTCCCTGTAGCACTCCGTAGCGGCTCCCGGATCGGCGCGAGCGGCATATTCGAATGACGCGGTGAGCACCATGGGCCGTAGCCTGTGATCCAGCCAGCTGCCGATGCGCGAAAGAGCTGCCCTGCGCACGATATCCAGCGTGGACCCGACCACCACCGCGATGGCGATGATCATCGTCAGCATCAGCAGCGTGTCAGCACTTCGGCTCGACAGGACTCTGTCATAGATCTGCAGGAGATAGATGGAAGGCGCCAGAAGAAAGAGATTGTAGCCGCAGCTATAGAGGAAAACCAACCCGAAGGCTCCGGCACAGGCCCGGAGCGCAACAACGAGCTGTGTCTGTGGGCGCGATAGCTTTGCAGAAAGCGTTGCCATTATCAGATCTCGCTGCACTTGATACTGACAAGAAGAGGTTGTTGGCTGGTCTCGCAACCTATGAGGGTCGCCAGCCGAAGCCGGCGACCTTCAGGATCGGAGTTTCATGAGCCAAGATGGCTGAGATCGATATGACCGAAGTCGTTTACGAAATGATCGAGCGCATTGTTCACCGTTGTCGTTTCGGGATCCGTGTGAACCAATGCTGACGAGATATCGCCGCCCCGGGCCATGTTTCCGTTACCGCCGTTACCGCCGACGCCTGCGAGAATGGTGGCATGCTGATCAGCCAGAAGCTGCGTATATTGTGTCCCGGTCGTGGCCGCACTCACTGCAGCCACGTCGCCGCCGCTCGAGCTTCCTTGACTGCCGTCGGAGTGAGAATCTCCCCCCGCGCCGCCGGCGCCGCTGTTCGAGATAGATGCCAGGAAGCCGTTCTGCGCTTGAGTAAAGCCACCACTTCCGCCACCGCCGGCAGTCCAATCCGCCGTCTGCCAAACGTGATCGCCGTTGTGCAGATCGGTAGATGCCCCGTCGACCGTTTGCACATTGGCAACATAGGCAACCGGGTTGTAGTCAATGTTCCCATGGCTGTAGCCATCGCCACCGTTACCGGCATTGGCGTCGCCCGCATCCGGGTTATTGAGATGAATCGTGTCTGATATTTGTGGAATAGGCATTGATGTCCCTCCTTCTACTTCGTTTCGTCCGAGTTCTATTTACGGTGTGAGTATCCAGCATCTCCTCGCTAGCCAATACAACCGCAGGTAAATATTACCCGCGATTTGATCTTCGAGCTATCTAGCTATTCGGCGACGTTCCTTCGGACGTATAGTTGGAGGCGACGGAGCGTTGTTTTGGCTTGGTACCTAATGGTTTGTCGGCGGATGACATCGGCATGATTATGTCTGCGGCCCCGTCGAAGCGGCGCCATTTTTCGAAGCAACGGCCCCAAGCGAACCGGCTGAATTCCGGGGTTCTGATCAGGCCGCGATTGGCGGAGGAGATCCTGTTCGGAGGCCGAAAAACTATCATGTTCCGTCGCGAGGAGGGGATGCACGATGTCGGATCTCTCATCCAGAGGTGGATTTAGTGACCTCAAACTCGCACAACGGGGACGCTGCAGCGATGATAGCCAAATGGCTACAGAACTAGCCGACAGGATGTAGACGAATTGCGGGCTCCGTTTTTCGTGCGTTCAGATGCACAATGACCGAACACTTCTGGCTGCATACGCCGCACGCCCGGTGGGACGGGCGGTTGATCGCGGATTGGAGACGGTAATGACGGAAATTCGTACCTTATTGGAAGACTTGCCGAAAGCCGGCACCGATCAGACCCCCGTTTCCAATTCGGCTGCGGGGCATCTGGCATTGGTGCCGACTTGGCTCCCATTGGATGTTGCTTCTGGTCCGAGCTACAATTCGGCTGGCAGCGGTGGCGACGGGATAAGCGAAGGTGTGATTGACAGCAACGCATTGGCCGTCTTCATGCCCTCCAATGCCGCTATTGCAGGCCCTCATTCAGGTGCCGACGCCTTCCAGGGCAACGATGCGCTCATCAATCAGCATCCGACCGAAATGGCTGGGATCGGCGGGAATGGCGGAAGCGGCAATGCTGCCATCGGCGGCGGTGATGCCAATCATGCCGGCACGGGGGGGACTGGTCTCTTCTACGGCGGACTCGTAAGCTCGGAAGTCGCGCTGTTTGCCCCCGTGAATACCGCCGTGGCGGCAGGCCCTGGCGGCTTGGCGCATTCTGAGCAATCGAACAACGCACTATTCCTGCAGGGCGCAACCCAGATTGGCGGCGTCGGCGGCTCGGGCGGAGATCATAACGTCGCGAGCCATGATGCGTCGATGAGCCCGGGAACTGCAGTTACATTTACCGGCGACAATTATGCGGGTCACGGCGGTGGCGGTTTTTTCGTCGGCAGCATGGTCGACGTGAGCGTGGCCATCTTCTCACCGATCAACATCGCCGTGGGCGCCGCAGGCGGCTCGGCGGAGGCCCATCAGACAAACAATGCAATTTTCGATCAGGGCACCATGCAGATTGCAGGCATGGGCGGCGACGGCGGTGGCTTCAACATGTCGTCAGGGACTATCTTTACCGGCAATCATGAGGGCGGCGGTGGCGGGATCGGATCGGCAACCGGCAGCATGGTAGACGTCAATTTCGCCTATTTCCACCCCATCAACATTGCCGTTCCCGCCGGTGGGACCGCGGACGCCCAACAGATCGATCATGTTCTCTATGATCAGCATGCGCTTCAGCTGGCCGGTATCGGCGGCCACGGCGGAGGCGGCAACCTCACCGACGCCCACTCGGCTCTAGTGGATGACATTCTGAGCTTCATGCATATCTAGCAGATAGCCTCCACTTGCGTATTGCCGAGGCTCAACCGCACGAAACCGCTCCTCGTGCCATTTTTCAAGCCATATGCTGGATCGCTTCCTCCGCTCGGGCTTTCGCCTCTTGAGCCTATGGCGCGGAACGCCTTTCACTGCGATACCGAACACTCGACCATGATCTCATCCGCATTGTCGTCGATTTTCTCCGCTTTGAGTTGAGATATGGCATCAAACCCAATTTGATCGCGAGCTTGTTATATCCAACGACCCTCCTCGTATGCATCTGCGACAGATCGATTGTCTTTTCAGTATGTTTGCAAGCTTTGTTGACTTGCTTACAGTACGCGAATTCCGCGAAAACATGTAATACCTACAGCGATAAGTCGATTCTGCATGTCCTCATAATCAGGCTTTTCAACGTATTTTTCAGGCATGGGTTGTCTCTCGCTAGGGTCTTGTAGATCATGAGAATTATCATGAGAGATAAGACTATTGATATCGAGAGTACCCCTTTTTTCTGTCGTGACCTGAAACGAGAACAGGAATAATATGTATTACTGTTGGTCTGCAAATATTCCGGGGAGCGAGCAGTTGTCCAACAGTGTTAAAGCTAAGCGCCAGATGCGGCGCAATGTACCAACTATTGTCGTTATTCAGCATTCTACACTGGCGCGGACGACCGTTGTGAAGCTTCTTGAGCATGAACTCGCCGGGTGGAATTTTATCGATATGATCTCGACCGAGAGTCTCGATAGAGCTCTTGGAGCCGAGGTGCGTTTGATTGCACTAGATCTGGCCGGCAGAGGTGTTGAGAGCGCAAGCCTGCGTGATGATCTCGCGGCAATTGCTGCGCGTTTTCCTGAGGCGCCTATCACGTTGCTCTTAGGTACGGATGACGTCAACATAGCTTGTCAGGCGCTCAAGATGGGCATTCGCGGCTTTTTTTCGACGTCGCTTCCCATTGACATTGCCCTTGCCGGTCTTCGTCTCGTTCTGGCGGGAGGCACATTCTGCCCGCAGCTATTGGGAACGGTTACCAACGGCTCAAACGAGCATGCTCCGGCCAGAAATGAGGCCGAAAAAAGCTTGGATGATAGAACGCAGTATCTGGCGATTGCCGATTTCACTCCCCGGGAGGCGGATGTTCTCGCGGAGCTGCAATGCGGCTGCTCAAATAAGGTCATTGCAGGAAAACTCAATTTGTCCGGGCATACGGTGAAGATGCATTTGCAACACATAATGCGTAAGTTGCAGGCACAGAACCGCACTGAAGTGGTTGCCCGCCTAATTCAAAGAGCCGCCGGCGGGCAAGACGCCGCGCCAACTTAGGCGGTGTCGCCAGTACTGGGAGCTGTCGCAACGTTCTGATTGGGTTGCGGAGCGCAATCTGACCCCACACAGGCGCTGAAGATTGCTCCCTGACACGCACCGCTGCCGATTGACAAGGATTGGTACACCCTTCCGTTATTGCATTGAGACCGAAGGCTGAGCTCTCCAAAAGGCAGGCTATCGTCGTCTATCCGCCCGTTGAAGCTTCGGTGGCGGTGGACGTCGGCTTCTCCCGTCGTATGGGATACGGCGCGGATGCGGTGATCGCGGGCATGTGGCTGATTTGAGAACCTGGTCGCTCACCTTCTGATCAGCGGAAACGGGTTCGCTGCCCGGCACGATGCTATCCGACGCAGCCGAACGGATTTTCCGGCTCAAAGCGTAGTCTTGCGGTCTGACGTGTGCCGGTTTTAGGCGCCTGTGGCGGCGCTATTGTCCTGTTTTCGGAGTGGTCGCCTGGGCCCGTTCGCCGGAGGGGGACAGGATCTCACAGTTTTCGGTATGCGTCTGCGCGGGTGCCTCCGCGGCAAGAGCCTTGCTGCAGATGCCGATCTCGTGCCCTTCGATCCGGAAGAAGGCGATGCCTCCCGTTTCCAGCGCCAATCGCAGCTGCGCTTCCGTCGCCCGATGCAGGCTGTGGCGATTGCCTTCATAGTCGCGGATCGTGCTGCGCGATACGCCAGAGCGGTCGGCAAGGTCCATCTGCGTCCAATCGAGAAAGCCGCGAGCCGCCCGGCAAAGCGCTGGTGTCAAAATCATCGCCATCTTAACCTTGACGCAGGGTTCAAAGCTGCCCATATTGGGCAATATCTATCATATAGGACATAATCCGCCGGATTTCCAGGGGTTTTGCTGCCGTAGCAGTCTGACGTTATCCGGCCACGCGAAGGAACGACGTTTTGGGATAGCCAGCGGGCCAGTTTTCATTCTAGCACTTTTGGTCCTGCCGTTTATCGGTAGTCTTCTTTCCGTCTGCCTGTTGCGCACGCAGTCGCGGCGCGGTCCGGCCTCGATCGCCGGCGCGGTCACATTTCTGGCGCTGCTGATTTCCGCGAGCTTCTATCCCGCCATTAGAGATGGCGGTGTGGTCCGGTACAGCATCGAGTGGCTGCCGCAGCTGGGGCTTGATTTCAGCCTCAGACTGGATGGTTTCGCCTGGCTCTTTTCGGTCGTCATCACCGCTATCGGCTTTCTCGTCATCGTCTATGCCCGCTACTACATGTCGGAAGAGGATCCGGTTCCCCGTTTCTTCTCCTTCCTGCTCGCCTTCATGGGGGCGATGCTCGGCATCGTGCTTTCGGGCAATGTCATTCTGCTCTCGATATTCTGGGAGCTGACAAGCATCTTTTCCTTCCTGCTGATCAGCTATTGGCACAATAGCGCCGCCGCCCGCGACGGCGCGCGCATGGCGCTGACCATCACCGGCATCGGCGGCTTCTGCCTGCTGATCGGGCTGATCCTGATCGGCCATATCGTCGGCAGCTACGATCTGGATAAGATCCTGGCATCGGGGGATATCATCCGCAATCATCCGCTCTATCTGCCTGCGCTGATACTTATCCTGCTGGGAGCACTGACGAAGAGCGCGCAGTTCCCCTTCCATTTCTGGCTTCCGAATGCGATGGCGGCGCCGACGCCGGTCTCTGCCTATCTGCATTCCGCCACGCTGGTGAAGGCAGGCGTCTTCCTGCTGGCGCGCTTCTGGCCGGTTCTCGCCGGCACCAACGAGTGGTTCTATATCGTCGGGGCCGCCGGCATCACCACGCTGCTGCTGGGCGCCTATTTCGCGATGTTCCAGCAGGACCTGAAAGGGTTGCTCGCCTATTCGACGATCAGCCATCTCGGCCTCATCACCACCTTGCTCAGCCTCGGCAGCCCGCTTGCGACGGTCGCCGCCATCTTCCACATGCTGAACCATGCCACGTTCAAGGCGTCGCTGTTCATGGCCGCCGGCATCATCGATCACGAGACCGGCACGCGCGATATGCGCCGGCTCAGCGGCTTGTTCCGCTATCTGCCGTTCACCGGATCGCTCGCGATCGTCGCGAGCGCCGCCATGGCCGGCGTGCCGCTGCTCAACGGCTTCCTGTCCAAGGAAATGTTCTTCGCCGAAGCCATCGAGACCCATGCCGACTCCATTCTCGACCGCATGCTTCCCTATGTGGCGACGCTTGCAAGCGCCTTCAGCGTCGCCTATTCGTTGCGCTTCATTCAGACCGTCTTCTTCGGGCCGGCGCCGACCGACCTGCCGATCGCCAAGCCGCATGAGCCGCCGCGCTCGATGCGCTTCCCGATCGAGCTGCTGGTCGTCGTTTGCCTCGTCGTCGGCATCGTTCCGACCCTTTCGGTCGCGCCTTTCCTGCAGGCAGCTGTCGTCAGCGTTTTGAATGCCGATACGCCGCAATACAGCCTCTCGCTTTGGCACGGTTTCAATCTGCCGCTCATCATGAGCATCATCGCATTGGTCGGCGGAACGGTCTTCTACTTTGCTTTCAAGGGTTATCTGTCGCGATGCGACGACGGGCCGCCCATCTTCCGCCGCCTGAAGGGGCGGCGCATCTTCGAGCGCGTGCTGGTGGAGGTTTCCTGGCACTGGGCGCGAACAGCCGAAAAGCGGATCGGCACGCGCAAACTGCAGCCGCAGCTTCGCTGGGTGGTGGCAACAGGCTTTGCGGCCGGTTTGCTGCCGCTCTATTTGTCGGGTTTCGAGGCGAGGCATTTTGCCTTTTCGGGCGCTGACCCGGTCTTTGCGTCCATTTGGGCGATCGGTATCTGCCTTGCGATCGGCACCGCCTTCTTTGCGAAATATCACCGGCTCGCGGCGCTCGTGATGCTGGGCGGCGTTGGACTGATCGTCTGCATGACTTTCGTCTGGCTTTCCGCGCCGGATCTTGCCATCACCCAGCTTCTCGTCGAAATCGTCACGACTGTTCTCATCCTGCTGGGCTTACGCTGGCTGCCGAAGCGGACGGAAGGGATCGACGATACCGTCGATCTGCGAGCCCGTTTCCGTCGCTTCCGCGACCTTGCGCTGGCCATGGTCTGTGGTGTCGGCATGATGTTCGTCTCCTACGCCGTCATGACCATGCCGGTGCCGGATGCCATTGCGAATTATTTCCTCGAAAATGCCTATTCGAAGGGCGGCGGCCGCAACGTCGTCAACGTGATCCTGGTCGATTTCCGTGGTTTCGATACTTTGGGCGAAATTGCCGTTCTCGGTGTCGTCGCCTTGACCGTCTACGCCTTGCTGCGCCGTTTCCGCCCGGCGCCCGATAGCATGGAGATGCCGGAGCAGCAGCAGATCCAGAACCGTTTCGACGAAGAACGGCCGGAGCGTTCGGCCGGCGATACCGTGCGCGACTATCTGCTCGTGCCTTCCGTGATCATGCAGTGGATGTTCCCCTTCGTGATCGCGCTATCGGTCTATATCTTCATGCGCGGGCATGATGCTCCGGGCGGCGGCTTCTCGGCCGGCTTGACGCTCTCGATCGGCTTCCTGCTGCAGTATCTCGCCGGCGGCACGCGCTGGGCGGAGGATCGCATCCGCATTCTGCCGCTGCGATGGATGGGAGCGGGGCTTCTGGTCGCGACGGCGACCGGCATCGGCGCCTGGTTCTTCGGCTATCCCTTCCTCACATCGCATTTCCAGTATCTGGACATGCCGCTGATCGGCAAGGTGCCGGCGGCAAGCGCGCTTCTCTTCGATCTCGGCGTCTTCCTGCTGGTCGTCGGGTCCACGGTCCTGATCCTTGTGGCTCTTGCGCACCAGTCGCTGCGCATCAATCGCCTGCGCGCGCTCGATGCCGACAAGGCAAAGGGGGATTGATGGAACTCATCTTGTCCATTGCGATCGGTGTGATGACGGCCTGCGGCGTGTGGCTGATCCTGCGTCCGCGCACCTATCAGGTCATCATTGGGCTGTCGCTGCTGTCCTACGCGGTCAACCTCTTCATCTTCGGTGTCGGCGGCGTGAAGACGAACGTGCCGCCGCTGCTCGGTGACGGCACGGCTTCGCATGCGCTGGCGGACCCGGTGCCGCAAGCGCTGGTATTGACGGCGATCGTCATCGGTTTTGCGACTACCGCCCTGTTCCTCGTTGTTCTGCTTGCCTCGCGTGGCTTGACCGGCACGGACCATGTCGATGGAAGGAGCGATCGGAAATGACGGGCTGGTCGCATCACCTCATCATCGCGCCGATCCTCGTTCCGCTTATTGCGGGCGCGCTGCTTGTGTTCATCGACGAGCGCTCGCGTATGCTGAAGGCGCTCATCAGCCTGGCCGCCACCCTCTTGCTGGTGGGCATCGCGCTTGCGCTCTTCCGCGCGGAAGGCGGATCGTCAGGCCAGGAGCGTGCCTATTTGCTCGGAAACTGGAGCGCGCCCTTCGGCATTGTGCTCGTACTCGACGGGTTGTCGGCACTCATGCTGCTGCTGACATCCATCGTCGCCGTTGCCGCGCTGATATTTTCGCTGGCACGCTGGCACGCGGTCGGCGCGCATTTTCACACTATGTTCCAGCTGCTGCTGATGGGCGTCAATGGCGCCTTCCTGACCGGCGATCTCTTCAACCTCTTCGTCTTCTTCGAGATCATGCTGGCGGCGTCCTATGGCCTGCTGCTGCACGGCTCCGGCCCGCTCCGCGTCAAGGCAGGCATGCACTACATTGCCGTCAACCTCGCGGCCGCGCTGCTCTTCCTCATCGGCGTCAGCCTGATCTATGGCACGGCGGGAACGCTGAACATGGCGGATCTTGCCGTGCGCATCCCGGAAATGTCGGCCGATCGCCGCATGCTGATGCAGGCGGGCGCCGGCGTGCTCGGCATCGCATTTCTGATCAAGGCCGGCATGTGGCCGCTCTGCTTCTGGCTACCGACGGCCTATAGCGCGGCGTCGGCGCCGGTTGCGGGCATATTCGCCATCCTGAGCAAGCTCGGCATCTATGTCATCCTGCGGCTGACCATGCTCTTGTTCAGTAGTGGCCCGTCCGCCGGCTTCGGCGCGACCGTGCTTCTTTACGGCGGCATGGCAACGCTGATCTTTGGAACGGTCGGCGTGCTGGCATCGCAAGCGCTTGGCCGCCTGGCCGGTTTTTCGGTGCTGGTCTCGTCCGGCACGCTTCTGATGGTGATCGGCATCAATGACGGATCGATATCGGCCGGCGCCTTGATGTACCTTGTCAGTTCGACGCTGACGATCAGTGCCTTCTTCATGCTGATCGAGCTCGTGGAGCGCGGCCAGGATGCGGGTGCCAGCGTTCTCGCCGTCACGATGGAGGCCTATGGCGATGCCGAAGAGAAGGAGCCGGCGGAAGGCGATGGCGTGACGATGCCCGGCACCATGGCGATGCTCGGCATCTGCTTTGCCGCCTGCGGCATCCTGCTTGCCGGCCTGCCGCCGCTTTCCGGCTTCGTCGCCAAGTTCGCCATGCTCTCCGCCATGATGGGAACCGGCGCGATCGGCATTCCGCCGAGCACCGCCGTCTGGGCCTTGATCCTGCTCGTGATCCTCTCGGGCATTGCTGCCCTGATCGCGATGACGCGCGCCGGTATACGCACATTCTGGAGCTCGCTCGAGGGCACGGTTCCGCGCGTGCTTGTCATCGAGATAGTCCCTGTCATGGGCCTGCTTGCCTTGACGCTGGCTTTGACGATCTGGGCCGGCGCCGTCATGCGGTATATGGATGCGACCATCCGCACGCTCAGCGATCCCAGCGTCTATGTCGATGCTGTTCGCAACGCGGTGGTTGCGCCGGCAACTGCTGCCGTTGATGCCAGCAAAGCGGGAGGTTTATAATGCTTCCTTATCCGCTGCTGGCGCTGAGCTTGCTCCTGATGTGGCTATTGCTGAACGGTTTCACGCTCGGCCAGCTTGTTCTCGGCATCATCGTTGCCATTTTCGCTTCCTGGGGCATGGCCTCGTTGCGGCCCGAAAAGCCACAGTTGCGGAAGTGGTATCTGCTGCCCAAGCTGTTTTTCCGCGTTGTCTTCGACGTCGCAAAATCGAATGTGCAGGTGACCTGGATCATTTTGAGAGGTCGTTCGCGCAAGGCAAATCCGGGTTTCGTTGTCCTGGAACTTAGAGTTCGCGATCAGATCTCGCTTGCGCTGCTGGCGGTTATCCTGACCAGCACGCCGGGCTCCGCATGGCTCGAATATGATTCCAATGACAATACCGTGCTGCTGCATGTCCTCGATCTCGAAAATGAGGCGCAATGGCGCGACGTGGTCGCCAATCGATACGAAAACCTGCTGATGGAGATATTCGCATGAGCGCAATGATCATCCAGATATCCGTCGCGGCCGCGCAGCTGATGATCGTGGCGGCGATGGCGATCGCTTCCATTCGCATGTTCCGCGGCCCGCGCGCGCAGGATCGCATCATCGCGCTCGATACACTTTATGTGAACGCCATGCTGCTGCTTCTGACCTTCGGCATCGGCACCGGGCGTGTCGTCTATTTCGAGGCAGCGCTCGTCATCGGCGTGCTCGGCTTTGTCGCAACCGTTGCTCTTGCGAAATTCCTGATGCGCGGGGAGGTGATCGAATGAGCCCGCCGTTTGAAAACTTGCCCCTATGGGCTGCAATCCCAGTTGGCGGGCTGCTCCTCATCGGTGCCTTCCTTACCCTGGTCGGCGCGATCGGCTTCCTGAAGCTTGGAACGTTCTACGAGCGCGTCCATGCGCCGACACTGGGAACGAGCGGCGGCATCGGCGCGATCATGACCGCCTCGACGATCTTCTTTTCGATCTCGACACGGTCGCTAGTCATCCATGAGCTGCTGATCGGCGTCTTCGTAACGGTAACGACGCCGGTCACTTTCATGCTGCTTGCCCGCGCGGCGCTGCATCGCGACCGTGCCGAGCAGAACAGCAACGTTCCGCCCAAACAATCGCCTGAAGGAACGTCGGCCGAGGGACACTCTTCGTAGTCACCTGATCCTTTCCCTCATGTCTCGGAAGCCGGCAGGCAAGGCTTCGTTGGTCCCAGGGCAATCAGCTTCAAGGTCCGGGATGCAAGCTTTCCTTTTCAAGCATATAGCGGCATTGAATGATGGTTTCGCGTCGCGAGCGCGAGAAAAGCTCTCTGGCGTCGATCGGTGTGAAGCCAAGTTTCGTCAGCACCCGTCCCGACGCGGGGTTGTCGGATGCATGGCCGGATTCGAGCCTCGTCAGGCCGACTTCGCGGAAGACGAACCCGATCAGCGCCTGTGCTGCCTCGAAGGCATAGGCCTTGCCCCAGGCGGATCTCTCCAGCCAGTAACCCAGGCTGCCCTCGACGCCGGCAATGCCGTCGACATCGACGATACCAATCATTCTTCCGGTCTGCTCGATGGCAAAGCGGTAGGCCGTACCGTCGACCCATTCTTGGCCGTGGCTGGAAAACCAGCTTTCGATATCTTGCAGGTCTGGGGGATAGGTGGCGTTGCTCAGCATGCGCGTCACATTCCAATCGCTCTGGATTTCGAGCGCACGTCCGGCGTCGGCCGCCGATGTGGGACGAAGCAGGAGACGGGCGGTCTGGATGGGCGAGCGGGGGATCGATCTTGCGATCATCGTACACGCCTTGCTGGCTGGGAGCCGTCCGTGGCAGGCGGCCAATATATTGCCGCATTGGGTGCGCAAAAGCGCCGCCTCCTGCGGGCATCGCCTGCGGGATATGTGGGACCGGCCGCGAAAGCGTTCCGTTTACGAGGGGCGAACCCCCTTTTGCGGTCCGGTCCTTTTCCGCCGTCATATCGTCCCGTCAATCGACGCCTCCCGCATCTAAAAACTCGGAGGCGTACAGGCACTGATGACCTCGCAAGGAACCGGACCGACACAGCGGAAGCGATGCGGCCGGCGGCTTTCGAAGTAATAGGCGTCGCCCGGACCCAGAATGCGCCGCTCGTCGTCAACGGTAACTTCCAGGCGGCCGGATAGGATGATGCCGCCTTCCTCTCCTTCATGCACCAGCGGTACCTTGCCGGTATCGGCACCCGGCTGGTAGCACTCCTTCAGGATCTGCAGGCTGCGGCCGAAGAGGTTTTCGCCGATCTGGCGATAGGAAATCGGGCCTTTGCCGATTTCCACCAATTCCTCGGCCGCATAGAAGGCCTTTTTCGGCGTTTCCGGCTCGAAGGCGAAGAATTCGGCAAGCCCGATCGGTAGGCCGTCGAGAATGCGCTTCAGCGCGCCGACCGAGGGATTGGCCGAATTGGATTCGATCAAGGAGATTGTCGAATTGGTCACGCCGGCGCGCTTGGCAAGCTCGCGCTGGGAAAGGTTGCGCGCCAGGCGCAGATGACGCAGGCGATTGCCGATATCGACGGACATCATGGCCTCGGGTTTCAGATGTTCGAAATATCGAAAATATTTCATGCCGATGAAGCAAAATCAATAGTTTAAAGCCGAAGAGAAAAGGACTTGTTCGGAACAGGAAAATCGCTGATGTCAGCAACAGTGCAATGGAGGCGACAATGGATAAGATCACCCATCCCAATACCCCGGTTCTCGACAATTTCTGGATGCCGTTCACGGCGAACCGGCAGTTCAAGGCAGCACCCCGGCTGCTCGCAGCCGCTGATGGCATGTATTACACCGATGTCGACGGCAACAAGGTGCTTGATGGGACGGCCGGCCTCTGGTGCGTCAATGCCGGCCATGGCCGCAAGAAAATCGCACAGGCGGTCGAACGCCAGCTTTCCACCATGGATTTTGCCCCGACTTTCCAGATGGGTCATCCGATCGCCTTCGATTTTGCCGCAAAGCTCGCCGCGCATGCGCCGGGCGGCCCGGAAGCCGGGCTCGACCGTGTGTTCTTCACCGGTTCGGGTTCCGAATCCGTCGACACCGCGCTCAAGATCGCCATCGCCTATCAGCGCGCGATCGGGCAGGGCACGCGCACCCGCATCATCGGCCGGGAAAAGGGTTATCACGGTGTCGGCTTCGGCGGCATTTCCGTCGGCGGTCTGGTCAACAACCGCCGCGTCTTCCCGCAGATCCCCGCCGATCACATGCGCCACACGCTCGACATCGAGCGCAACGCCTTCAGCAAGGGGCTTCCGGCCCATGGCATCGAGCTTGCCGAAGATCTGGAGCGGCTGGTCGCGCTGCATGGCGCTGAAACGATTGCCGCCGTCATCGTCGAACCGATGTCCGGCTCTGCCGGCGTCATCCTGCCCCCGAAGGGCTATCTGGACCGGTTGCGCGCAATCGCCGACAAACATGGCATTCTGCTGATTTTCGATGAAGTGATCACCGGCTTCGGCCGTCTGGGTACGCCGTTTGCCACGGAGTATTTCGGTGTCGTTCCCGATCTCGTCACGACGGCGAAAGGCATCACCAACGGCACGATTCCGATGGGCGCGGTCTTTGCCAGCCGCAAGGTCTACGATGGCCTCATGACCGGCCCGGAAAACCAGATCGAGCTCTTCCACGGCTATACTTATTCCGGGCATCCGGTCGCTTGTGCCGCCGGTCTTGCCACCATGGAAATCTACAAGGAAGAAGGCCTGCTGACACGCGCAAGCGAGCTTGCCGAGGACTGGCAGAACGCGCTGCATTCGCTGAAGGGCCTGCCTCATGTCGTCGATATCCGCAATCTCGGCCTCGTTGGCGCCATCGAGCTCGCGCCGCGCGATGGCGCTCCCGGCACGCGCGCCTATGACATCTTCGTCGATTGCTTCCAGAAGGGCCTGCTGATCCGTGTCACGGGCGATATCATCGCCCTCTCTCCGCCGCTCATCATCGAACGCGCTGAGATCGAGACGATCGTCTCCGTGCTCGGCGATGCGCTGAAGCGGGCGGCTTGATAATCCATTGCCTCGGCCGGCGCGGATCGCGCCGGCCAGGCAAGAGCACCTTGCTCGAAGATGTGGGTACAAGGCCGTGAAAACTTCAATCGCGATGGCGCTACGACGCTCGCCCTCGATCCCACCGATCAGATGCCGGAGGAGGTACAAGCAAGAATAGACGCCCGCAGTATGATAGGCTGGGATCGGGATGAATATGGATGGGGAGCGAGAGTGCATGCGCCGCTCTCGCGTGCCGTTTTGACGAACCAATATCAGTTTGCCGGACAACAAAGCAGCGATAAAAACCAAAGGCGGTATCACTTGACCCGTAGATATTCCCGCGGATTTTGGCAGCGTCACGGAGTATTTCCAGTGGGCATGCAGCTGCAGCACTTACGTGCCGAAGCTCAAATCCTGATCTCGAATGGCTGGATCGTGCCGCTCCATCGATGATGCGGCTGCTCTCACAATAGGGGAGCGCCACAAAATTCGCGCTTCCCGAGGTTCAAAAAGCGACAAATAATGCAGTCGCGAGGTCCAATTGCCGATAATAATAACGGATGATGTTGCCATTATACATCTATCCTTTACATTTGCGCGGGCATCCATGTGGAGAAGCTCCCGTCATAGCTTCATAAGCAATGGCGGCTTGGCAAGGAACGCTAACCTGAAGAGAGCAGACTAATGGCAAACTTTCTCGATAAATGGTCTTCGAAGAAGGCTGATAAGCCGAAGGCTGGCGCACGGAATGTCGTTGATACGTTTCGTGCACGAGTAGCGGAACAGAAGGCATATCTGGAGGAGTACGAGCGCGATGGTACCGGCTTCAAGAAGTGGCGCTCCACTTGGTTCCAGCGTGTGCCCGGCGGTTTTGGCGTAACGGTCGGTCGTGATTCCATCAATGCCGGTCATGGACTGAGCTATGTTGTCGTCGAAACAGTCAAGGACGTCTCGGAGTTTCTCGACGATCTTGCTTATCATGCGGAAAATGATGTCGGCTTCCAGCAAGCACTTGAGAACAACCGCCAGCGTCGCGTTGCACTTCTGAATGCGGCAAAGACTGGTGGCAAGGCAGCTGCTTCGAAGGGCAAGGCAAAGGCCAAGCCTGCAGCGGCAAAGCCGGTGGCCAAGCCTGCCGCAGCCAAGTCCGCACCGAAGGCCACTCGAACGAAAGCTGCTCCTGTAGCTGCCGCACCGGTCGCCGCAGAAGCGGCAAAGCCGAAGCGCGCTCGTAAGGCGAAGGCTGCAAGCGCCGCCGAGTAAGATGATGAAGCCCGCTGCGAGCGGGTTTAATCTTGCAGTTATCGATTGGCTTTGAGACTTCTTGTTCGATCCGGGATCAAGCAGGAAGTCTCCAAAGCGTTGAGACTTGCGCTATCGCCGAACGCTCCCATCGGTCCCTGTTCAAAGGGAATGGATAGCGATCCATCGGCAAGGTGGACAACGTCGAGCTTTCGGCCAATCGCTCAGGCATGCACTCGCCAAGAGGAACATTCGCGTTCAGGCCGTTCTGCCTGCGGCGACGGCCACGAAATTCTGGCGGTCACGGCGCATCCGGGAACATTTGCCTGCCGCGATGGTAATGTCCGCAGAAGAGATGATCGATGAATCCCTGGCGAGGTTTGACCCAGGTGGGTCGGTGTCGATCCCGGCGCGGGAAAATGGCGAATTGCAAAAGACTTATGAGGATGCGCGGCAAGCCCTGTTGTCCCATTTGTCGCGCTCTTCCGCCGCTCAATGTTACCAGGCAAATTGAAGCGACAGCGTAGCGGATGGAACGCGCGGCATTCAAAGCGGGAGTGACGGTCATTCAAAAGCCATAAAACTGAAGAGGCTCGGGAATGAAGGACGGATCGACATGATCCGGACAGCCGCCGCTTTATATATTCGTCGGCGCCATTCGTGCGTCATCCCCATCCCGCCGGCAGCGGGTTCAATCACAGAACCTGATGAGAAGGTTCGCCGCGACCAAAGCAGATCTGCGAGGTTCAATGCGATGTATTCCATCGAAGACCGCATTCCCGTTTCCATCATTATTGCAAACTACAACTACGCCCATTTTTTGAGGCGCAGCATCGACAGCGCATTGGGGCAGGACTACGACAATGCCGAAGTCATCGTCGTCGATGATGCATCGACGGATGCGACAGCCGATGTCATTGCCTCCTATGACACACGAATTAAGACATGCATCAGAGAAGTGAATGGCGGACATGCCGCAGCATTCAACACAGGCTTCGCATCCAGTCGCGGCGAGATCGTGCTGTTTCTCGATGCGGATGATTATCTCTATCCGAATGCAGTGTCTGAGGTTGTCGAAGCCTGGAAAGAGAAGACGGCTCAGGTGCAGTTCAGGCTGCATATCGTCGATGAATACATGCAGGTGAAGGATGTGTTTCCACCTGCGGAGCTACCCTTCGATTCCGGCGACGTCACTCCGGAGCTGTTGCGAAAGGGGCGCTATCAGACGACCGTTACGAGTGGCCTGGCATTCAACCGCGCGGTTCTCGACAGGGTGATGCCCGTTCCGGAGCGGGATTTTCGCCAGGGAGCTGATGGCTATCTGGCGACGGTTGCGCCTCTGCATGGGGAGGTGACATCCATCGATGATTGCCTCGGCGCCTATCGCATTCATGGCGCCAATCATTCCGTCTTTGCAGAAAGGCTCGGCCAGCGCGCGCGCTGGCGCATACGGCATGATTTTCGCCGGCTGCAGGCCCTGTCGGATCAGGCAACGGAAATCGGCCTGAAAATACCTCAGGATGCCGGCCTGCGTGATCCGGCACATTTGGAGGAGCGCCTGGCATCGCTCTGCATCGACAGCGAGCGACACCCCGTTGCCGACGATTCCCGGCTTTCTCTCGCCGCCGCCGGCGCGGTCGCCAGCCTGAAAATGAATGCGTCCAGAAGGCGCCGTGCGATGCTGGCCGCCTGGTTTCTTTCCATCGGCGTTCTTCCCCGCCGCATGGCAAAAGCGATTCTCTCATGGAAGCTCGTTGCCTCGTCGAGGCCTCGGTTTCTCTTGCGCCTGTCGAAGACCATCCGGCACGCGGTGGGTTAGGACGAATTCAGCTACGCGAATTGATCAAGCGGTTCTGAAGCGCATTGCGACCTTTGAAGGTCACTTCTTGCACTTCACGTTCTTGATCCTGTGCATGTCGTTATCGCAAAACCGCCGCACACTTTTGCGCGACTGCCCTAATTGGGTGCGCCTTTGCGTGAAGCCCCCATCAATGCGTCGACCACGCCTTGGTGCTGGATATTCCGGTCGAAACGGCTGTCGGTTGCCAGCTGCATCAATCCCGCAAAGGCATGCTTGGCCGAAGGTCTTTTGCCTTCGCCGTGAAGATAGGCGGCCAGTCGGCGGTAGTTTGCATTCGTCTTGATTTCGAGTGGGTTGCCAGCGCCGATTTTCTTCAAGGGCCACCACGACCAGCCGATGCCGTTTTTCTCCTGCAGCGCCACGGCGCGCGCGTACCAGTCGTTATTATTCTCGCCGGATTCGCCGTTCCACAGCGGCATGTCGTATTGCGCGCGCAGCTTCAGGAACGGTTCGATCGATTCCTGCGTCGTCGGCGTCCAGTATTTGTGAAAGCTGAGCGCCGTGTTGCGATCCTCAATCGGCAGCACGCCGGCATAATTGTTGCCCCAGCAATTGCCTTCGATGATCAGCATGTGGTTGCTATCGATCGCGCGGATTGCGCGGATGGTGCGCTGATAGATGTCGCGCAGTGGCCGGTTCTCGGTTTCGCGGCAGCCGCCCTTGTTGCTCTTGTCCTCAAAGTTCCAATTCGGTTCGTTGAGCAGATCGTAACCCGCGATCGTTGGTTCGTCCTTGTAACGACGCGCGATTTCGCTCCAGAGGGCGATCATCGTCGCCTGGTTTTCGCTGCTGTCCCAAAGCGATGGCTTGTTGGGATCACGGTCCGAGATAGCGATATCATGCCCTTGGCCACCGGGCGCCGCATGCAAATCGAGGATCAGATACATGTGGTTGGCCTTCAGCCAGCCGATCAGCGCATCGACACGCCGAAAGCCTTCTTCGTTCCAAACGATATGTCTTGAACCATCCTTGCCGCGTCTGTCCTTGATGAACAATTTCCAGTGCATCGGCAGGCGCACGCTGTTGAAGCCCCATCCGGCCATTGCGTCGATATCGGCTTCCGTTACGCCATTGTCGCGCCAGGATTGGTAGAACTGCTCGGTCCGTTTTTGGCCGATGATCTTGAAAATGCGGTCGCGAATGATGTGCTGCGCCTTCAGATTGGAAAGGCCCATCATATAGCCTTCCTGCACCATCCAGCCGCCAAGGCCGAGACCGCGCAGAAGCAGCGGTTGACCCTTGCCATCGACGATTTGGCGATGATCGGCGCGGACGAATCCCTCCGCATGCGCCGGTGGCGCAAGTGAGCCCAGGCAGACGACGGATAGGCTGGCGAGCAACAGCAGAAAATGCCTCATGAACCTCAACTCGCCCGAAACTTGGGCGCCATGTGGGCATGGTACCGCGCGCGCGATTAAAATCTTGCGACGAAATCTATGCCGGCCGATCCAGCGGTGCGCCGAAGATGATCTGCTGACAGGCAGCAAGCAGCGCGGGCTCCTCGATGGAGCCCCGTGATGAGGAAGCTGCCGCCAGGCGCCACGTGCAGGGTCGAGGGGGCATTCGTGGCGGGGCCTGTCAGCCATCCCGATCTCGATCCCGAGCTGGTTTTTCGCGAAGAGCTCGTTCTCGTCACCTCACCTGCAATTCGTGCGATGCAAGATTTGGCCGGTATCGCCGATCTGAAGACCATCGTCTTCCAGATCGGATGTTCCTATCGGCAGCGGCTGGCGTCCCTTCTTACCGATATCGGCATCGTCACGTCGAAGCCGCTGGAATTCTGCTCCCTCGACACGATCATCAGCTGCGTGTAGCCGCCCGGGAGGGCCGGGTTGCGATCAACGAGCTTTCGCCGGAGCGATCGCTGGTGGATACGCTCTTCGTGCGCCGCTCGGATGCCTATACATCCAGTGCCATGACCGCGTTTCTGGACATGGTGCGCTCAATTTATTCCGCTTAGCTCGAAGCCATGATCTCCTGCCAGGCGCTGTAGGCCGAAAGCACGGTTTCCATCTGCGCGGTATGGCCGGCGATAAATGCCTCGCCGTAGATGGTCTCATCCGGATATTCCGTGATCAGCGTCATCGGCACCGTGTGGCGATCGTCGATGTTGGCGAGGCAGGGGAAGCCGTTGATGATGCGGAAGCTCGTTTCACCGGCATGCGTTTCGTAAAGTGCGATCTGACTGTTATTGTAGTCCAGCAATCCCGGTATGGAGCCGAGGTGCTTGGTGACCTTGTCCAGAAGCCGCTCCGCCTGAGCTGCCCAACCGGCATGATAGCGGGCAATCAGGAAAAAGCCCTTCGGCAGCGTCCACATGGCGAAATTGCGCGGGACATAGCCTGAAAGCGGACGTGTCCATTCATGTGCGGGGTAGCCATGCAGGTTGACGTGCAGCTGCGCGCCGCTCAGCCTCTCCGCCTTGAAGCGGATTTTCTTCTCATAGAGATAGGGGCCGGCGTTTTCCTCGGTGCGGTATTCGAGATCGTCGCCGAGCGCCGTATAGCGGGCGGCATGATACATGTGGCGCGGGCTATCCTTGCGCAGGCGCTGATGCAGCGCGTAACCGTCCGGATTTTCCAGTGGCGAGATGGTAAAATGTGCGCCTTCGATCCCTGCGAGCTGTTGTGCGGCACGCAGCGCGCCCGCGCCACCGGTCGTCTCATTGGCGTGCTGTCCACCGCTGATCATCACGGCCGCGTCGCGGCCCTTGATATAGCGTGCCCTGACGGCCCGGCCGGAGCGGGTTACGGCCTCGAACGCCTCGCCGCCGATCTCGGTGAGCACGGCTTCGATCTGCTGTACGGCCAAAGGTTCCGTTGCCGTCTCGATCCGCTGTTCGACCCCGTCCCAGTAGCTGGAAGTCAGCGGCTGCGTTTCCACCTTCACTGAGACTTCGCCTGATGATGGCAGGATCTGCGGAACGATCTGCCCGGGCTTCAAGCCGCGGTCGCCGAGCGGCCGGCCGGATTTCTTCTGGAAGAATTCGAGCAGCGAGAAATAGAAGTCCTCGTGCAGCGCTTCCCGCAGGCTCATGACTTCGTCGCCGACGGGCAAGGCCTCATCGGTCGCCGGCAGGGTGACGCGGATATTCAGTTCTTCGAAATAGGGTTCGCTTACGCCCCAGTCGAAATGAGTGATCACGGCGATGGTCTCCTCGAAGAGCTCTTCGTAGTCCGTAAGCAGCCGCTCGCCCGTAACATTGCCCTCGTGCGCCAGCCAGCCGGTCGGAGAAACGCTCGTTTCACCCGCCGCATCGATATGGACGTGGTTGGGCACCAGCACCTTCAATTGGCGCTCTTGGCCGGCATCGCTCTTCAGCAGAACGTCGTAATGAAATTCGCTGTCGGTTCTTGCGACGAAGGCGATCTTGCGATTTCCGACCATCGCCGCAAGCGGATAGGCTTCCAGCCGAAAGCGATTGTCAGGCGCATTGGGATGCACAGGGTATTGGATTTCGATCGTATCCACACCCTGCAGATCGATGTCTTCGATGAAGGCATTCACCAGTGGCTTGTAGGCGCTGCGAATGCGGGCCTTCACGCCCTTTTCCTCAAGCTCGCGCTCCGCCTGTTGACGGCTCTGCCTGTCATCGAAGGTCCACGCCTCGAAATTACGGCCGGCCTTCGCATCCGCGACGAGCCGCAAGAGCGTCCGCTCGAAGCGTCTTTCGAAAATCAGAGTCATGATGTCTTACCTTGTCGTTCTGCCGGTCGGATCGAGGCTGTCGCGCAGCCAATCGCCGAGGAGATTGAGGCCGAGTACGGTCAAAAGGATTGCGACGCCCGGGAAAAGGCTCACCCACCAGGCTGTCTGCAGATAAGTGCGGCCATCGGCCAGCATGCCGCCCCAGCTCGGAATTGTCGGGTCGACACCCATGCCAAGGAAGGTTAAGCTGCTTTCCAGGAGAATGTTGGTGGCAATGTTCAGCGTCATCAGCACGATCACGGGGCCGATGAGGTTCGGCAGCAGATGCTGGAAGATGATGCGCCAGTCTTTAACGCCGATCGCGCGCGCCGAGAGGATGAACTCGCGCTCGCGCAGGCTTAGCACCGAGCCGCGCACGAGGCGCGCATACTGCACCCATTGTGAGACGATCAGTAGGATGATGGTGTTGGTGAGGCTGCCGCCGACGATGGCGATGAAGGTGATTGCCAGAAGAATGAAGGGCATGGCGAGCTGGATGTCGGCGAAGCGCATCAACAGCATGTCCCAGATGCCGCGATAGTAACCCGCTGCAAGCCCCACCAGTACGCCGAGGACCACGCCACCGAGCACGGAGGTAAGGCCGACCAGCAGAGATATCTTGCCGCCCGCGACGACGCGGGCCAGCACATCGCGCCCAAGCGGATCGGTGCCGAAGGGATGGGCGAGGCTGGCGAAGGGCCTGGCAAGCCTGGCCATCAGGTCGATCTTTTCAGCGGAACCGGGAAAGAGGACGTCGGAGAGAAGAACGGCGAGGCAAATGACGACGGTGAACAAAGCGCCGAATATGAATTCGAAGCTGAGGAAGCGCGAACGCCGTGAGATCGTGGCGGCCATCGGCATTACTCCGTGCGGATACGGGGATCGACGAGCCCATAGGCGATGTCGACGAGAAGGTTGACGCCGACGATGAACAGCGCCAGCACGGTGATCACGCCCTGCAATACGGGGTAGTCGCGGGCACCTACCGCATCGAAGGCCAGAGTTCCGAGACCGGGCCAGTTGAAAACGCGCTCGATGACGACGATACCGCCGAGCAGTCCGCCGAACTGGATGCCGAAATAGGTGATGAGTGGTATCGCGCAATTGCGCAGTGCATGCTTGTAAAGCACCTTGTTTTCGCTAAGACCCTTGGCGCGCGCAACCATAATATATTGCGATTGCAGTGTTTCCAACATGGCGGTGCGCACCAGGCGTACATTCGTCGCCGTCAGGATCACGCCCATGGTCACGGCCGGCATGACATAGCTCGAAATCCCGACCATGCCGCTCGGCGGCAACCAGCCGAGCGTGATGGAAAACAAGAGAACAAGCATGAGGGCCAGCCAGAAGTTCGGGAAGGAAAGGCCAAGCAGCGAGAGAACACGGATGATCTGGTCTGCCGTCCTGCCGCGCGCCGTCGCTGCCTTGATCCCGAGCGGAATGGACAGCGCGATCGACACGACCATGGAGATGAAAGCAAGCAACAGCGTCGCAGGCAGGGCGTTGGCGATCAGTTGCGAAACAGGCGTGCCGCCGGTGAAGCTGCGGCCGAAATCAAGCGTCAGCAGCCCCTTCAGGAAGGTGAAATACTGGGCAAGGAAGGGTTGATCCGTGCCAAGGGCTGCGCGAATGCGCGCAAGATCCTCTTCCGTCATGCTGCCGCCGCCCTGGAACATCATCACGGCAGGATCGCCGGTGAGGCGGATGGCGAATGAGACGAGAAGGGTGATCGCGATCACGACGAAAATCGCCTGCAGCAATCGCTTGATGAGAAAACCGGCCACGTTCTTACCCCGAGAGCTTTCGCAAGACGCCGCCGTCCGAACCGGCGGCGTCTTGCTTGATGATTAGTCGACGGTGACTTTGTTCAACTTGATGCGGGTATCGGGTGCGGGCACGAAGCCCTTGACCCGCTTGCTGACGCCATAGATCGCATTGCTGTTGTAGAGCGGCAGTTCGAGCGCCTTGTCGGCGACATACTTGCCGATGTCCTTGAGCACTTTCTCGCGCTCGGCGCGATCGGTGAGAGGACGCTGCGATTCCAGCAGTTTGTCGAGAGCGGCATCCTTTTCGTAGGGATTCCACTTTTCGCCGGAGTGGTACATCGAATAGGCGGTGTTGTCGTAGTCGAAGGTCCAGCCACCCCATTTCTGCTGGAACATCGCGCCGGTCTTGCCCTGCGGGATGATGTCGTTCAGCAGAACGTTGGTTTCGTATGGCTTGATGGTCGCCGTCAGGCCGACCATCTGCAGGTAGCTTGCCACGACCTGCGCCACCTCGTTCATCGTCGCGTCGTTGCCTCGAATGTCGATCTGCAGTGTAGCGCCGGGCTTCACGCCGGCTTCGGCGAGCAGCTTCTTGGCGCCTGCCGGATCATAGGGAAGTGGCTTCAGGTCGGCATCGTAGCCGAAGGACAGGGAGTTCTGGAAGCTGACGATTTCGGTCCCCTGGCCTGCGAGGATCGACTTGACGATCGTGTCGCGATCAACGGCCATGACGATCGCCTTGCGCACGCGCGGATCGGCGGTGATGCCGTCGCGGGTGTTGAAGCGCAGCGCATCGACCGTCGGGCCGGGAACGCTGGCGATTTCCAGCTTGGAATCGCCCTGGACGACCGGGAGCATGCCGATGGGGATGGTCGGCGGGATGACGAGATCGACGCGGCCGGCCTGAAGCTCGGCAACAGCGGTCGCCGGCTCGCTGATGAAGCGATATTCGAGCTCGGAAAGCTTCGGCGCGCCGCCCCAATAGTCCGGATTGGCTTCGAGCTTGATGTTCACCTTCGGCGTATAGGAAACGAATTTGAATGCGCCGGTTCCGACCGGATTGAGGTTGAAATAATCCTCGCCCTTTTCCTTGATGTATTTCGGCGGAACGATCATAGCGCCATAGCCGGCAAGCTTGGTCAGCAGCACCGGATCGGGCGTTTTCAGCTTCATGTCGACCGTGTAGTCGTCGATGATATCAACGCTTTCGATCGCGGTGTAGTTCGAACGCTGCGGTCCCTTGGCGCCCTGTTCGCCAAGCAGGCGATCGAAGGTGAACTTCACCGCTGCGGCATTGAAGGGCTCGCCATCATGAAACTTGACGTCGTGGCGGAGCTTGAAACGGATGCGCTTGCCCTGATCCAGTTCTTCCCAGGATTCGGCAAGGCCCGGCACCAGCTTGAGGTCGGGGCCGCGATAGGTGAGGCCATCGAAAATATTGGTCGAGACAGCAGCCCATGCCACAAGGAACGTATCGATCGGGTCCCAGCTACCGGGATCCTGCGACGACGACACGGTGAGCTTACCTGCCGCAAAAGCGGGCTCGGCGTTGATGGCGGCGCTCGACAGGACGAGCGCTGTCAGAGCGGTCTTCAATCCCCATTTCATTCTTTTCATTGAACCTGTTCCTCTTCAGATTGTTGCAATAGCTCAGAATTGCTCAGGCGCTTTTCGCGATGAAATGGCCCGAATTAATTTCCTCGCGTGCGAGAATAGCTGGCTCGTCGCCGACGCGACGGACTGGATTAGGAATTTCGCCCTCGATCGGCGCAGTCTTGCGCTCGATTGTCGGATCGGCGACCGGCACTGCGGAGAGCAAACGACGGGTGTAGTCGTGCATCGGCGTTTCGAAGACCTGCCGGCGGCTGCCGATCTCCATGATCTGGCCGAGATAGAGCACGGCAACGCGGTGGCTGATCTTCTCCACCACGGCCATGTCGTGGCTGATGAATAGATAGGCAAGGCCGCGTTCCGCCTGTAGATCCATTAAGAGATTGATGATCTGGGCCTGGATCGAAACATCGAGGGCGGAGAGCGCCTCGTCGGCGATGATAAGCTTCGGGTCGGAGGCGAGAGCGCGGGCGATGCAGACGCGCTGGCGCTGGCCGCCGGAAAACTCATGCGGATAGCGATCGACATGGGCTGACGTCAGCCCGACGCGTTCCAGCAGCTCGTCCACCCGGCGGCGAACCGCCTTCGATCCAGTGATGATGCCGTGCGTGTTGATCGGTTCTGCGATCGAGAATCCCACAGTCTTGCGCGGATCGAGCGAGGCGAAGGGATCCTGGAAGATATACTGCACGTCGCGGCGAAGCCGGAAGCGTTCGAGTTGCGACATGGCGGCAAAGCTCTTGCCGCTGAAGGTGATTTCGCCGGAGCGTGCCTTCTGCAATTGCTGGATGGTGCGGCCGATGGTCGACTTGCCGGAGCCGGATTCGCCGACGAGGGCCAGCGTCTCGCCGGGATGTATGTCGAAAGCGACCTTCTGGACGGCACTGCAGCGATGCGTGACCTGGCCGAATATGTTCTTCTTGATATCGAAGCGCACAAAGAGATCGCGCACCTTCAGGAGCGGCGGCTGGTCGTAGCGGGCGGTATTCTGCACCCGCTCCTCGCCGACGACTTTCGGCGTGCCGCCGTCGAGGACGGTCAGCGGCATGCGTTTCGGAAAATCCTGACCGGTCAAGCTGCCAAGCTTCGGCACTGCGGCCAGGAGTGCCTTCGTATATGGATGCTTCGGATCGGCGAATATCTCGCGAACCGGGCCTTCCTCGACCTTCTTGCCCTTCCACATGACCACGACATCATCAGCCATCTCGGCAACCACGCCCATGTCATGGGTGATGAAGATCATACCCATGCCGAGTTCCTTCTGCAGATCCCGCATGATGTTGAGAATCTGCGCCTGGATCGTCACGTCGAGCGCCGTCGTCGGCTCGTCTGCGATCAACAGCTTCGGACGGCAGGCAAGCGCCATGGCGATCATGACGCGCTGGCGCATGCCGCCGGAGAGCTGATGCGGATAGCGGTTCAAAAGGGCCGCCGCATCCGGCAGGCGTACCATCTCCAGAAGGCGACGCGCTTCCGCCATGGCGGAGGATTTGCCAATGTTTTCATGAAGAAGAAGGACTTCGCAGATCTGGTCTCCGATGGTGAAGACGGGATTGAGCGAGGTCATCGGCTCCTGGAAGATCATGGCGATCTCCTTGCCGCGAACGGAGCGCATGTCCTTCTGCGAGAGCTTGAGCAGGTCTTTCCCGTTGAAGAGGATGCTGCCGGTCTCGAAGCGCGCGCCCATCATATCGGCAAGGCGCATGATCGAAAGCGAGGTCACCGATTTGCCGGAACCGGATTCTCCAACAACCGCGAGCGTCCGGCCCGGTTTGACTGAAAAGGAAAGCCCCTCGACCACGCGGTTTTCGCCGAACCGCACGGTCAGATCCGCCACAGACAAAAGCGGTTTGTTGTCGCCCGTCGCATTCGTCATGCTCTTACCTCGGCCTTGGGAAGGTTATTCATGGCGCACGAATTGGCAGCGCCGTCGCCCTTTTCATCAAACACGCTGAAAACCTCGCCGAGGTCGCCTTTGAGATCGGATACTAGCATGTACGCGCTCATATCAATTCAAGCCTGGCAAGGCGGGGTGATGTTTTTCTACAAAACGGGCGTTCCATGAACATCTGTATCCGCGTTCCCATTATATTTGTTGGGGCATGAGATAGCATCAAACAACAATCGGGTCTATATTGTTCAACAATTTCTGTACGCGCAATCGAAAAAGGGGACAACCTGCACAAAATCGTCCAACGGACTTTGCTGTTGGGGTAATTCGCCAGCTGAAGGCAAGCATGGGATCGCCACTCGCTTTCCAGCAAATGCTTGATATAGGCAAGCATCGGAAAAGATTTTGCGCAGGCGCCGGGAGAGCAAATGAAGCAGACACATCTTGCAAGCATCGAGCCGACGGCCGTGGCGGAGACCGGGCAGACGGTTGCGGAGCTGACCGCCGCTCGCATCCGCGAGCGCGTGATCAGCGGCACGCTTTCACCCGGCAGCCATCTGTCAGAGGCCGCTCTTTGCGAGGAGCTGCAGGTCTCGCGCAACACATTGCGCGAAGTTTTCCGGCTGCTGACGAAAGAGGGCGTACTGCGCCACGAAGCCAATCGCGGCGTCTTCGTCTCCACGCCGAGCATCTCGACGATCATGGATATCTTCCATATTCGCCGCCTGATCGAATGCTCGGCGCTCGCCAATGCACACCACCGTCACCCGAGCGTCGACAAGATGCGCGCCGCCATCGATGCCGCCGTCCAGCATCGCGATCGTGGCGAATGGCTGGAGGTCGGCAGCGCCGATATCGCCTTTCATGCCGCCATCGTCGAGCTTACCGACAGTCCCAGACTTTCCGCCTTCTATGCGCAAATCTCACTGGAGCTGCGTCTCGTCTTCGGCCTGATCCGCGATCCCGAATATCTGCATGCTCCCTATGTCGGCCAGAACGCGACCATTCTTGCGCATCTGGAGGAGGGGGCACCCGCGAGTGCCGCCGACGCGCTGGAGAAATATCTGTTCCAGGCCGAGCGCTTCATCCTGGCTGCCTATTCGAGGGCGATGCCCGGCTGACACCAGTTTCTGTCATTGATATGATGAATGATGTGGACAATCCCCGCCGGATGGGTCCAGGCTCGATGCAAGCATTTGCGTCTGGATCCGCTTTGACGGAAGGATATGCAGCACCCCGGATGTAGGCGTGATGTCCATCGGGCAGCAAAGCCGGCTTTTGCTGCAATCGATCAGGGCGGCTCTGCGCCGATCAATCGGAAAATCAATTTTGCAACGGGTCAAGACGGATGATGAGGTTATGGACGCGCAATCCTTGACGACCTCGAGCATGGCCACGGCGATCCAGCAGGTATGGGCGTCGCCGCTTTATCGCGGCGCCACGCTTGCGCTGTTTCTGTCCGGGCTCGCGACATCCGCTTCGCTGCCGCAAATCGTTCTCTTTCTCGTCAAGGAACTCGGAGCCTCCTTGCCGGTGGCGGGGCTCTATTATCTGACCGGCCTCACCGCGCCGATCGCCGGCTACCTCGTCGGCAGCTACTCCGACAGGACCGGACGACGTCTTAGTCTCTTCCGGCTTTGCGCCATCGCCGGCGCTGTCGGTTGGGCGGGGATTGCCCTTTCGACCAAGTCGTGGATGCCGTTCACGATCGGCACCATCGTTCTGGGTTTCTCCGGATCTGCGACGTCGCAGCTTTTCACCGGCATTCATGACGATCTCAAAGCAAGGGGAACCGCCGCCAACGACAGCGTGGTGGCGATCATCCGAATAGCCCTGACGGCCGGCTGGGTCATCGGGCCGTTTCTGGGCGCCTGGTGCGCTGTTGAAATCGGCCTTCGCCCCATGCTGTGGGGAACGGCGATTTGCTTCTTCGCGCAGATCATTCCGCTCGGAACCCAATACACCCTGGCCGCCCCCCGGCAGCGAGCGGATAAGAAGACCGATGCCGCCAGTCGCGTCGGCTGGTCCGAAATGCTGCCGCTTCTGGCATTCACCGGCCTCTACGTTCTCGTCTATGCCGGCGAGCCGATCAAATACGGTTTCCTGCTGCTCTACATGCAGGACCAGCTCAAGCTCGACCCCTCCATTCAAGGATCAGTGATCGGAACGCAGCCGTTTATCGAACTCATCC
Organism: Rhizobium sp. P40RR-XXII; assembly: GCF_012641405.1. GTDB lineage: Bacteria > Pseudomonadota > Alphaproteobacteria > Rhizobiales > Rhizobiaceae > Rhizobium. The sequence goes on along the minus strand of NZ_JABAII010000005.1, from coordinate 359,912 downwards.
TGATGCCGTTCAGCGTCCTTTTGGCGCGACGGATAGGCATTCTCTGGATGATGTGCATCGCCGCGATCTGCGGCGTGATGGCCAATCTGTGCTTTGCGGCCTGGCCGACGGCCGCGGGCATGTTTGCCGGCCAGATTCTGATGGGCGGGGTATGGGGGCTCTATATGGTGCTCGGGCTGATCGTTGCCCAAAGGCTTCTCCCGAATGCGGTCGCGACGGCTTCGGCGATCTTCATGAGCTCCTCTGCGCTTGCCAGCGCGCTTGGCGGCGGCGTTGGAGGTGCAGGTGTCGCCTATCTCGGGCTTCCGAACGTTTTCTATCTTCCGGCACTGTTCTCCCTGGCCGCGGCCATCGGCCTGGCGGCCATGGCGCGATCGGGTGCCATCAGATAGGGACTTCATGCCACAAGACCGGTATTATTTCATTTCGTCAGGTTCCGGCCGGCGCCAAACCTGCTACAAGCGCTTCGCCCGGATTTCGGGTGATTTGCCAGATCCTCGACCCCGCCAATGATCCGCATTCTTCCTGATGTTTTCCGCGACCCGACCATTCGGGTGAGCATGCTTGCCATTTTTGCCTTTGGTTTTGCCGGCGCGGCCACATCACCCTATCAGTCGATCGTCGGCATCCGCGAACTTGGCCTCAGCAATGGGCTCTATTCGACGCTGATCTTCTGCGCGGCGGCGGTGAATGTCGTCGTCAGCATTCTGCTTGGAAATCTGGCGGATCGGCTGGGCCAATACCGCGTGATGATGCTGACGGTCGCCGTTTTCGGCGTGCTGGGTTATGGCGCTGTCTATGTCGTGCCGGCGCAGGCAACCTTCGTTCTCAGCGCCTTGTTCTTCCTGCCGGTCTATGGCTCGCTCAACTCGCTGCTCTTTGCCAATGTCCGCATTGCGACAAGCGGAATGGAGCGCAACGATGTCGCCACGGTCAATTCCGGCGTGCGGGCGATGATCTCGCTCTCCTGGGTGTTGGTGCCCGGCATAACCGGCGCCCTGCTTGCAAATTCGGCGAGCATGCTGCCGGCCTATCTGTTTGCCGGACTTGCCTGCGTTGTCTGCTTCGGATTGATCGCCGTTTTTCTTCCGCGCCAGGACGGCACCGACAAGGCGGCCGCACACCATCTTTCCTATCTTGCGGCACTGGGCGAGGTTATTTCGCCACCGGTCTTCGTGCGCCTGATCGCGGTGGCACTGATCAGCAGCACGCTGCATGTCAATGGCGCCATCCTGCCGCTCATCGTCACCGGCGCGGCGCACGGAACCGTGGCCGACATCGGTATCCTCGTTGGGATCGTAGCCCTTCTCGAAGTCGTCTTCATCATCGTGTGGGGACGCGCGCAGCGGATCATGACCCATGTCATGGCGCTTGCGATCGGCACGGTCATCTATGTCGTCTATCTGCTGCTGCTCGGATTGGCTTCGGCGCCCTGGCACGTCTATGCGCTGACCCTCGTCAGCGGCATCGGCGCTGCGGCGCTTATCAGCATTCCCATCACCTACCTGCAGGAGCTGATTGCCGAGCGCCCGGGTTTGGGCAGCGCTCTCATATCGGTCAATATCTTCCTGAGCGCGGGCTTGAGCGCTTTTCTCTTTGCCATCGGCACGGCGATCAGCAGCTATTCCGGGACGGCCCTTATCGGTGCTGCCGCCGGCTTGTTGGGCCTTGCCTTGCTGCTTTTCTTCGAAAAGGCCAGGCGGCATAACTAGCCTGCTGATCATCTCCGACAATCGGTATTGACGAGGAACCCTCCGTCGACTAAATCATCAAGTCATCTGATGACTTGATGATAACTGATCATGCGCGCCCTGACCAAAACCACACTTGCGGACAATGCCGTCGAAGCAATTCGCGGTGAAATCACCGCCCGGCGTTGGGTCGTCGGTGAAAGGCTGCCGAACGAAGCCTCGCTCTCGTCCATGCTGTCGGTCAGCCGCGGCACGATCCGCGAGGCGGTGAGGGTGCTGGTCTCGCAAGGCTATTTGGAGACGCGGCAAGGGTCCGGCACCTATGTGCGTTCGGCGACGGATGTCAGCCGCCCCCTGGACATGGCCCGCCGCGCCGGATTGCGCGATCAGTTCGAGGCCCGGCTTGCGCTTGAGGTCGAGGCCGCGCGGCTCGCTGCCTTGCGCCATTCGCCGGAAGTTGTTCCGCAGTTGCGCGCCTTGCTGGTGAGGCGCGGAAACTATGCCGGCGGTGACAAGGCCGCGTTCATCGAGCGTGACCTTGCCTTCCACAAGGCAGTCGTCGCAGCTTCACGGAACAGGGCGATGATCGAACTCTACGAATTCTTCTCCCTCTCCATTGCCGAGACGATCGAGGCGACGCTTGGCGAGGATATTCCAGAACCGGATATGCAGGCACATATCGCGATCGTCGATGCCATCGAAGCCGGCAATCCCGAAGCGGCCGATGCCGTCGTACGCCGCTTCATGGCTCCCATCGTTGCCACTCTTGATCGGTTGCTGACGTCATGACCATGTCTTCGCAAAATGCTGCTTCCGTCGAATTGATCGATGCTGAAGCCGATGAGATTCCGGCGCCGCGGCCACACCGGGCCAAATCGCCGATCGGCAGGTTTCTGCTGGGTGCAAGCCTCGTGCTCATCGCGTTCAATCTCAGGCCGGTCTTTTCGAGCGCATCGGCGCTTCTGCCGGAAATCAGGACCGGACTTGGCATTTCGGCCCTCGGCACCAGCATCCTCACGACCTTGCCCGTGGTCTGCATGGGGCTGTTTTCGCCGTTCGCGCCAAGGCTTGCGCAGCGCATGGGAACCGAGCGTGTCTTGCTCGGTGTCATCTTCCTGCTTGCGCTTGGCACGATGCTACGCGGATTTTCCTCCATTTCCCTGCTGTTTCTCGGAACGGCATTGACCGGTGCATGCATCGCCATTGGCAATGTGCTGCTGCCTGGGCTCGTCAAGCGCGATTTCCCGGACAAGGCCGCCCTGATGACGGGCTGCTATACGATGGCACTATGCGCCGGCGCGGCAAGTGCCGCCGGGCTCACGCTTCCGATCGAGCATGCTCTCGGTGGATCGCTCGGCGGCGCGCTTGCCGCGTGGGCCTTGCCCGCCCTCGTGGTTGGATTCCTCTGGTTGCCGCAGGTGATCAAAACGCGCAGCCAAGTGCGTCGGAATGGATTTCGCGTCACCGGCCTCTGGTCGGATCGCATCGCCTGGCAAGTGACGCTTTTCATGGGGCTGCAATCGGCATTGGCTTACTGCATCTTCGGCTGGCTCGTGCCTATCCTGCGCGAACGCGGTCTCGACGGCGTGACCGCCGGCGCGATTGTCTCCGCCTCGGTCATGGTGCAGGCGGCAGCGTGCCTCGTCGCACCTCATATCGCCGTCAAGGGCAGGGACCAGCGCGCTATCAATGTCATCCTCTGCCTGATAGCGGTTGCAGCACTGCTGGGCCTGCTCTTCGCACCACTTTGGACGGTCTGGTTCTGGGCCGTGCTGCAAGGCATCGGGCAGGGCGGATTGATTGCCGTGGCGCTGACGGTGATCGTGTTGCGGTCGCCCGACGCGCATGTGGCGGCCCATCTCTCAGGGATGGCGCAATTCGTCGGCTACCTGCTCGCCGCGATCGGTCCGCTGGTCGTCGGCATGATCCACGGCTGGACGGGAAGCTTCGCCTGGAGCTCCGTATTGTTCGTGCTGCTCGGTCTCGGTGCCACAATCAACGGCTGGTTTGCCGGCCGCGCGATCACCGTCAATGCCAAGACGATTGAAACGCCCTGATCCCGCAGCGTCCTGATCGCGCAGCGCAATATCGCCAAGGTGCTGGCGGGACGGGCCACGCGAAGGCGGATCGAAACGTCGTCAGAGCATTTTCAGGAGCGCACGCAGCAATTTCCCGTCCCGAAGGCGCTGGAAAAGGGCGTTTCCGCGATTCGAAGAAAGCGGAACTGCTTCAAGTCAGCCGGCTTTCCGCTGCCGTCGAACCGGTTCAGCAGCCGGCGTAGTTTCGGTCGCGTTCTTGGCATGGCCTAGGAGCGCTTTCTTCGCCAGCGTCGATCGCGTGGCTGCATAGGTCGCCGAGACCATCGGATAGTCCGCGGGCAAGCCCCATTTCCTTCGATATTCTTCGGGCGTCAGGCCGTACTTGGTGTTGAGATGCCGCTTCAGCGATTTGTACTTCCCGCCGTCTTCCAGGCAGATCAGATATTCATCGGTAATTGATTTCTTGATCGGTACCGCCGGCTTCAGCGACTTTTCTAATGTCGACGGCTCAGCTTGCGGGGAACCCGTAAGCGCGGCATATGTATCTAAGATGAGTCGCGGCAAATCCTCCGGTGCGGTCGCGTTGTGGAGAACGTAGGCCGAGACGATCTTGCTTGTCAGCTCAATAAACCTCTCATGGCTGGCAGTATTTTCTCTTTTCATTTCCGGCCTCACGTCGTGTTTTTTTACTCATGTATCTAAAGTTGTTTTTACTTTCAATTAAAATAACGAAGGCCTTATGTATTCTGCGTATGTTATCATATTCGTAGTAAATATGCTCACCGCTAAAGTTGAAATCCATTAAATTTTCATTTTGTTACAATATTTAAATTTCACTCTCGGTCCAGGTACAGCGGCGCACAATTGGTGGCTGGCCTGCCCGTGGGCAAAGCGTCTGCCGCGCATCGGTGAACAGGTGGGCGAAGTTGTGTTCTACGCCATATTCCAGGCCAGGAATTTCCGAGAAATCGGCGAAGTCGCCCTCCGTCCGTTGCGAGCCAGGTGCAATTCGACGTCATCTGCCCGCGGACATAGTCTGCTGCCGATAATGGGGAAGGATATGATGCTCGGTCAGGGGAGCCATAGCTATATGTCCGGGATTGTGGGGCGATACCCAGCGGATCTCTTCGATCTCCGCCGCTGCCGCAATTGCCGCATCGCCCACATGCAGCCGGAATATATCCGCAATGACGGTATGATCCGGTTCGTTGGCAGCAGGCGCCTGGAAACGGCCGATGAAAATCAGGTCCTTCGTCTCTGCTGCAAGGCCCAGCTCTTCGAAGAGTTCTCTGACGAGCGCCTTTTCCGCCGTTTCCTGCGGTTCCACCTTGCCGCCGGGCTGCATAAAGGCGGCGGTACCGCGCTTGCGCACGAGCAGCGTATCGCCATCCGGGCGCAGCACCAGGGCCGCCGCTATGCGTATCGTTTTCGTCATGCCATGATCTGATCGGATTCGCGGGCGAGTTTCAACGCTCATAATGTCCGTGCATAGTTCGATGTCATATGGACGCTTCGCGCGCGGGCATGTTCGCTGCTACGGCTTCATCAGATGCTGGCGGAAAAATTCCGCGACTGCGGCGTTGAATTGCCTATGAAACGCGATGCGATCGAACCCCGGCGCGTCGGTGCAGGCATCGGACGATGGCCGTATTTCCGGACAAGGCGTCAGAAACGACAGATGTACGGCATTGGGGACGACCCGAAAGTCAGGCCTTTCTGGCAATAGCCGTGCAAGCGTTGCGACGTTTTCGGGCGATGCTCCACCGCCTCCTCCAAGTTCTGAGCCCCAAAGCTGAAGCGGAACTTTGACATCTTTCACGCTGTCGGTGGTCGGGAATACGATGCTCAATGGGGCGGCGACAATGACCGCCTTAGTGCGGGGGTCGTGGGTCAATGACTGCGGCGGCAATGGCCGCCGGGGAGGCTGAGTTTGGCCCGCCGACGGGCAGCCAGCTGCTTTCGGATCTGCACAGCGCGGTGGCAGCTTGGTGAAATCCGGATTAGCTCCCGCAACGACGAGACCCGTATATCCACCCTGGGAAAATCCGTAGAAGCCGATCCGCTAAGGGTCGATCTTCGCGGCATCGGGGGAAACGTCAAGCATGAAATCGATAGTGCGTTTGATATCGGCAGGGCGCTCGATCAATACGCCAAGACCGCTTGCCTTGCTCATGTCGGCATGATTGGCATGCGGATGATTGATGGCAACGACAATGAAGCCGGCGTCGGCAAGTGCTTCTGCCGTATCGTGATGGCCCAGATACCAGCCGCCATAGCCATGCGAGACGATGATGAGCGGTAACGCCTCGCCCGCAATCGGGCAATCCGGCGTTGCTGGTACTACCAGAGTTCCGATCCTCACCTCTGTTGGAGGGGTTGCGCAAGGAAACCACATGGCGGCGTCGATCGCCGGGTTATCCGCGTCACCTGAAATGTGAATGAACTTCAAACCTGCCGCATATCCCGATGGCGCGACAAGAGAGAGTGCGGCCGCGAGGACAAGGCTGAAGCGGATCATTACAGCTGCTCCATTTAACCAGAGATATACGCTGCGCGATGGGCTGCGATAGCAAGGTACGCAGGCCTGTAAACCACATGACGACGCGAAGGCGGCATATGCTGACCGCGAACGCCATCTAGCTACCTTGCATAAACAGATAGCTTGTTATATTCATCTTGTAAACAGAGGCGTTCATGACTGACTCGATTCAAGTTCAATTGCGGAAGGGTGTTCTCGATCTATGCGTCCTGGCCGTGCTGTCGCGGGGCGAAAGCTACGGCTATGAGATCGCCAGCACGCTGGTCGCAGCCGTCGGAATGGGGGAGGGAACGATCTACCCGTTGATGCGCCGAATGCAGAATGACGGCCTCGTCGCCACCCGTATCGTCGAGTCGAGCAATGGTCCCCCGCGCAAATATTATCGGCTCACGCCGCTCGGCCGTTCGATTTTTGAAGCCCATCGCCGTGACTGGCGCTCGCTAGCAAGCTCCGTCGACAAGCTACTTGAGGATTTGCCATGACCAGGGACGCATTCTTGCGCACGCTGAGGCTGGGACTTGCGGGCCTTCCTCCAGACGAGATCGACGATATCGTGGCCGATTACGCAGCCCATTTTGCTGAATCCGAGGCCTCCGGCCGAAGCGAGGAGGAGGTTGCAGCCGCGCTTGGCGATCCGGGCAGAATTGCGCGGGAGCTGCGTGCGGATGCGGGGCTGCGCCGCTTCGAGGCCCATTGGAGCGTGCCGAACCTTCTGGCCGCGATGATGGCGCTGGCCGGCCTCGCCATCGTCGATATCTTCTTCCTGCTACCTCTGCTCCTTGCCGCGATCTTCGTCACGCTTGGCCTTGCGATCGCACTGGTAGCCGTCGGCGCCGTCGGCCTGAAGATCATCGTTATGACCGTACTGTTTCATATCGGCTTGCCCTCCGTCGGTATGCTGGCCCACCTGCTTATCGGTGCCGGGCTGGTGAGCTGCTTCGTGGGCGGTGGCGCATTGCTACTGATGGGATTGAGTTTGGGCATACGCATGCTTGGGCAATATGCCCGACTGCATTTCCGCTTGGCGCAAGTAGACGAAGGTCGAGCTTGATCGCCGGACTGCACATCGTTGGAGGAAATGGACAATGAACGGGAAATTGGCGACTGTCGCGACGACCGGATTGATTTGTGCATTCGTTTTTCTAGCGCTTGGTATCGGGCTTTCCGGGCCGGATTGGGCAAACGCAGGGCATTGGTGGAGTGGCATACAGTCCAGTTGCGGATCTGCAGCATCCGGCAGCCGGCAGGTTATCCTGCCTTTCAGCTCCAATGGCAGCCTGGCGATCGATATTCCCGCCTCCGTGCAATATCAGCCGGGCGGAAAGGCGGAGGCCGTCATCAGCGGCGATCCCGCTCTTCTTAGCCATGTGAGGCTGGAAGGTGGGAGGCTGAGCCTGGACTGCAACCCGGGCTGGTCCAGCTCCAAATTCGAAGTCAGCCTGTCGGGTCCGCTCGTCACAGACTGGAAGGTGCGCGGCAGCGGCGATCTTGCCTGTCGCAGCTCGATCAATCCGATCTGCGTTTAAGCATATCCGGAAGTGGCAGCGTCGCCGCCACGGGTAGCGCACGCACCGTCGATCTGGAGATTTCCGGCTCAGGTGCCGCACGGTTGAAAGATCTTGCCGCCCAATCGGTAAAGATCAGGGTTCGGGGCAGCGGCGACGCCCAGGTTGCCGCTGCCGCCGATGCGGACATATCGATCAGCGGAAGCGGCAATATCGAGCTGTACGGGCATCCGGTCCTGCGGCGCTCCGAGATCAGGGGCAGCGGCCGCCTCGTGCAGGTGCCATAAACCTGCTCCTGGCGGCCTTTTCCTGGTCTCAGACGACGCCGCCGAGGCAGACATATTTGATTTCGGTGAATTCCTCGATGCCGTAGCGCGATCCCTCGCGGCCGAGGCCGGAGAGCTTGACGCCGCCAAACGGCGCTTCGGCCGTCGAGATCAGGCCGGTATTGACCCCGACCATGCCGTATTCCAGCGCTTCGGCGACGCGGAAGACGCGGGCGAGATCCTTGGCATAGAAATAGGAGGCGAGACCGAATTCGGTGTCGTTGGCCTGGGCGATGACATCGGCCTCGTCCTTGAAGCGGAAGAGGGGAGCGACCGGTCCGAAGGTCTCTTCTCTCGCGACGGCCATCGCCGGTGTGACATTGGCAAGTACGGTCGCCTCATAGAAACGTCCGCCGAGCTGGTGGCGATGACCGCCGGCAACGATGCGGCCGCCTTTGGAGAGCGCATCGGCGACATGCTCCTCGACCTTGGCAAGGGCTGCCTCGTCGATCAGCGGGCCGAGATTGATGCCTTCATCGAAGCCGTTGCCGGTCTTAAGCCCGCCGACGGCTTTTGCGAGCTTGTCGGCAAAGGCATCATAGACGCCGTCCTGCACATAGAGACGATTGGCGCAGACGCAGGTCTGGCCGTTGTTGCGGAACTTGGCGATCAGCGCGCCTTCGACGGCGGCATCGAGATCGGCATCGTCAAACACGATGAAAGGTGCGTTGCCGCCGAGCTCCAGCCCGAGTTTCTTGATGGTCGGCGCACTCTGCCTGTAGAGCTCGGCGCCGACTTCGGTCGAGCCGGTGAAGGTAAGCTTGTGCACGATCGGGCTTGCGGTCATCTCGGCGCCGATGGCGCGGGCAGAGCCGGTCAGCACGCTGAACAACCCCTTGGGCAGGCCGGCGCGTTCAGCCAGGATCGCAATGGCGATCGCCGAGAACGGTGTCTGCGAGGCCGGCTTCAGCACCATGGCGCAGCCGGCGGCAAAGGCAGGACCGGCCTTGCGGGTGATCATGGCGTTGGGGAAATTCCAGGGGGTGATCGCCGCGACAACGCCGATCGGCTGCTTCATCACCAGAATGCGCTTGTCCTTCTGGTGGCCGGGGATGATGTCGCCATAGACGCGGCGGGCCTCTTCGGCAAACCATTCGATGAAGCTCGCGCCATAGGCGATCTCGCCCTTGGCCTCGGGCAGCGGCTTGCCCTGTTCGGCCGTCAGGATGCGTCCGAGATCGTCCTGGTTTTCCATCATCAGCTCGAACCAGTGCCTGAGAATGCCTGAGCGTTCCTTGGCGGTGCGGGCGGCCCATTCCTTCTGCGCGACTTCGGCCGCGGCAATCGCCTTCTTGGTCTCGGCAGCTCCGAGATTGGGAACATAGCCGATGATTTCGCCCGTCGCCGGATTGTCGACCTTGATCGCGTTGGATGGATCGGCCTCGATCCAGTCGCCGCCGACCAATGCCGCCTGTCGGAACAATGTTGCGTCTTTCAAATTCATGACTGCCTCCTCGCGCTTTCGAACGTTGATGAAAAGCGGCGTCCTCGTCCGCTCTCAAAGGGTAACGCTTAAGGAACGATAATCGGCTGTGCCTTTATTGAAGCTTCGCCACTTCCGCACCGGTAAACAGGCTACCATGTTCGCACCAGGATTTGGGAGCGGATACTCCGGCTGCCAAACCTGAAACGGAATTCCATCCGGCGGCGCGGCGGCGCGGTGAACGGATGGTTGCGACGAGGCGGCCGAGTCTCGACCGTTCAGCTCCTCCTGAATCGTGAGCGAAATTCGCGCGGCGTGCAGTTTTCCCGCTCGTGGAACAGCCGCGAAAAGTAGAACGCGTCGTCGATTCCGACCTTGGCGGCGATGATCTCGATCTTGTCGTCCGTCGTTGCCAGGAGTTCCTTGGCATGATCCATGCGCACCCTGAGCTGAAAGCCTTTCGGCGGCAGTCCGACTTCCCTTGCGATCTTTCTGCGGAATGTCGCGGGCGACATTCCATATTCGGCGGCGAAGGCCGCGATATCGAGGGGTTGCGTCGCCCTGCGCCGAAGCGCCTCGACGATTTCGCCCATATCCGCTCCTTCCTGAAGGGAAGGCGTGGTCTGGCTGGCCTGTTGCGCCGCCAGGATGACGATCTGGTGGAGCAAAGCGGCCGCTGAGGCTCTCGCAAGGTTCGAATCTTCGAGCAGATCGGCGTGAATGCCGCCAAAAAGGCGCTGGATGCGATCGAGATTGCGCAGATTGACGAGCGGAGCCTGCTCGCTGATGATGTGCAGCCTCAGAAAGTCCCGCACCAGAGAGCCTTCGAAAAGCGCCCACCGCTCGCTCCAGCCATCTACATCCGGGCCGTATGAGTGCTGCCGGTTTGGAAAGAGCCAGAAGAGGGCCGGGCCTTTCACATTCCGGCGACCGCAAGCGTCGGTATCGAGAAAGCCCTGGCCGTTCTCGACGAGAACCACCGCATAGCTCGGCAGTTTCCGCGCCTTGACGGCGTGCATGGCATGCTGCCTTCCGCTGCCGGTGATAGCTAATCCGCCAGCGGCCGCAAGGGGTGATCGGTAAACGGCTTCTGTCGGTCTCACGATGAGCGAAAAGTCCAGTATAATTTTCGTCCATGTAATGAAACATCACCAGTGGTTAGATTCAATGGGCAATTACATCGAACCATGGGCGAGTGAAATGTCGATTTCCCTGCAGGCCATGCAATCCGGCGGGCGCGAGCTCAATCTTGTCGCCAACGGAAAAGTTCTTTCCGTCGCGCCTGATCGGCTCGGCTATCTGACGCCGACCGATCCAGCGATCGGCATCGAAGCCATACGCCGCAGTTACGAAGAGAATGGCTATGTGTGGCTCAAGCGTTTCCTGCCGCGCAAAGACGTCATCGACTTTCGCGGCTGGGTCTTCGGCCATATGGCGACTACGGGACTGATCGAGAAGGGAACGGATCCGAAAGATGGGATCGCGTCTGCCGCCGCACCCGAAGGCAGGGACGTCGATCGCTGCCTGATGTCGCTCGTCCGTTCGGTCGCTTATGAGGGCTTCTGCGCGCAGCCCCGCATGTCCCGCTTTATGGACGAATTCCTGTCGGGCATTTCCTATCTGCACAAGCGCAAGATCATGCGCCATGTCCGGCCGGGGACCACGACGGCGACGCCGGCTCATTACGATCTGGTCTATCTTCGCGGCGGAACCAGCCGGATCGTGACGGCATGGATACCGATCGGCGATATCCCGATCGAAATGGGTGGCCTCACCTATCTAGAGGGATCGCATGCCATCGGCGCCAGGATGGAGCGCGAGTTCAGCGAGCAGAACAAGGATCTCAGCCCCGAGGAGCGTGTGAGTGCGTATAACCGCAACATGACGGAGGGGGGCTGGGTTTCAAAGGATCTGCCCGATATGGCGGAGCGCTTCGATACGCGCTGGCTGGTCGCCGATTATGAGGCCGGGGACGTCATGCTCCATTCGCCCTTCATGATTCACGCCTCGACCACCAACCAGGACAGGCGGCAACGACTGCGTCTCTCCACGGACATTCGGTATCAGAATGTCGAGGACGAGATTGATATCAGGTGGAACAACCATTGGACGCTCGGCGACATGCTGTGATCATGCCGCCGCCGGCTTGCGGTCGATTGGCGAAGTCAAAGCAGGAAACTGGGCAGCGCGCCTCAATCGTGACCGCCAAGGATGCGCTCGATTTCCTCGACCCGATCGCGGCGGCGCTTCAGGCGTTTGCCGATGCGGCCGAACCAGCGTTGGCGTTTGGTCGCCTCCCGGCTTGCCTGGAGCTGCTCGATGAAGATTTCGCTGACTGGCTCATTTTCGAGCCGATCGAATATCCAGCAGAAGGACACAGGCAATTTAACCACCTGGAATTGTGGCTTCGCGGTGGCGGCATCTTCGGCGATGATTTCCTCCAGAACGATCTGGTCCCACATGTCAGGCTTGGCAAGGCAGCCTTCTCGCCAGCGCTCGATGAGTTGCGCCGCCCCAGGGGTATCGTTGATGAGAATCGTCGCGCTGATGAGGCGTTCATTGGCTTCGTAATAGACCGCAAGGTCGCACTCGAGCTTGCGAAGTTCCGGCCAGGGATTGCGATGGAAGACCGCGTCGACGTCGACGTAAAGCATAGGTCCGCGCTGCCTCGCCCTTTCCCGCTGCAGGAAGCCGGGTTTCAGCCCGGCATTCAATACCCAGCTGCCGGCGCTCGGCACGGGCGTCGCCTGAATGCTCAGCCCGATACGCTTGGCGGAGCGAACCATGCGGTCCTTCTCGTGTTCGTAAAAACTGCCTTCGGTGAAGAAGGCGACGATCGGGCCGTCGGCGGTGGTTGCCGTGGATTTGCGGTCGGCCAGATCTTGTTCTGCCGGAAATGGGACAATCAATGCACGCTGCTGCGCCGTCCAGGGACGAATTTTATTGAGGATATTCAAAAGGCACCTTCGGAGTTAGTGGATTTCAATCGGATATCCGCCGCCACAGCCCCAAAAGCGTTGCGGACAAGATTGAATGTTGGGATGAATTGAGCGCTTTGTCCGGCCGCTTTTGGAAACGTCACCCCTGACGTCGATACCGGATTGGCAAACTGTTTGATCTTCGCTAATCGATTGTCATGTCCGATAATGTCATCAAGTTTGAACGTCGTCCTAAGCCAAAACCGCCGAGGCAAACGCCTCCTTGGCTCAAGCGTCTGCTGGCGATCCTGGCCGTCATCGCATTTTTCGTAGCAGCCTTTGCTTATTTCACGCTGAAGGGCGGCGCGGCCGGCCCGACTTTCTGATCAGCACGCGATTTATGCGGTCTTGGACCGATTTCTTGATCGTCTGAGAAGCCGTCGCTTAATTGCGGAATAAACGCTGCGCGACGCCGTATAAGATTTTCCGTTGCCGACGAACGGGTATTTACTCAGCTATTTCAGGTCGTTGGCGAGAATATCTCGTGCGTGCATAGCCCAGCTATGGGTGGAAGTTTATCCTCGAGTTTCTATATTTTAGGGATGTTCATGGTCTGGCAAACAGGAAGAGGAGCAGGACATGACATTGACCTCGCAAGACGTCACCTCCGTACTCGGCCCTGTGGACGAGACCCTTATCGCCGAAATTGTTGCAATAGGCGCAACGCCGACGGAATTGTCCGAGGCTTGGGCTTGGGTCAACAGCGATGAGGCTTTGATCGGCGAAGGCCGCCATCTGCCTGCCGGCAACGTGGCAGCCTTGGTGGATCTGCTTTCGGCCGATGAAGAGGAATGGGAAGAATAGGATTTCATGCCCTCTGGTTCGGGCTTTACGCGAACCATGCCGGCCCTGGGTGCGGCATGGCTCGCGGGCGATCTATCGCTTCTAAAGCTCGACTTTCACGTTCTCGCCCATGTCAGGCCTCGAATTCGAAACGGCGGCAGCGGCCATCTTGATGTAGCTGATGATGGTTCCGGGGCTGTCCCAGTATTCGGCGAAAGATGGCGTCACTTTCAAGACGCGAATGGATGGATCGTCGGCGCTGTGCCACCGGGCCTTGGCAGCCGTCGTCCAGAGGTCTTCCACGCGCTCGCGGTCGTTGCTGATTTCCGCCATGCCGGATATCGAGACATATTTCTGGCCCTTCGTGTCAGCGAAGGCCAGGCAGACATTCGGCCAGCGAGCGATCTCCTCATCCTTGTGGCCGGCGACATCGGTCAGGAAATAGATTGCATTCTCTATCGGTTCTGGATGTGCGGCCATCGGTCGGGCGCGCAGGCTGCCGGACGTTTGAGTGGTCAGCATACAGATGCCGATCTTCTCGACAAGTTCCCAAACGCGGGCGTTCTCATCGGTATCCATAATGGTGATCTCCTTGAGTTACTTTTGGCGTGGGTGTGGGGACAGTCGGCCCGACGCAATCTCACGGCTGTTCGCGGGTTCCCGGTGAAGCCTCGCGCTCGTCCGCGTCTTCAAGGTCGCTTTGCACGATGAAGGCGTCATCGGGCTGACGCGCTGCTTCCTTTGCCGCCTCGATGTTGGGCAGGTCGTCGGGACCGCGCTCTTTGAGATGCTCCGAGGCGGCGTCGAGTTCACCTTTGGTCTGATTGGCTGCCGTCGGCCGATGGCTGGGAGAACCCGTATCGCGCTCAGCCGCCGTCTTGCTATTTTCTCGTCGCGGATCCGTCATGTCGATTACCCGTTCGTCTGGTTTGCAAGTTCGTCTGGTTTGCAAGAGCTCGCTTCATCTAGGATGCAGCGCGGCCGAAGACCTTTCCGGATGAGGAGATGTCCGGCCACATCAATCGAACCGTACGGCGGCCACAATGTTCCGCATTGGCGAGGGCGATACCTTTCTTTGCGCGTGGCGAAGGTCGATCGTCCTATCGACGAGATCACGATTTCGCCGATACCGGGTCGAACAAGGGAACCTTGAACCCGCATTTGCGTCTTCCTACGTGAGCAATAACCGAGGCTTTATGAGCTCGGTTGCCATCACGTCTATGAAGAGTGAGTAATTAAAATGGAAGATAAAACCAAAACTATCGAAGATCTCAGCGTTGAAGAGCGCGAGGAAATTCTCATCGATGTCGCCCGGACGCTGGAAGGCACGGCGCGTGAAGCTTTTGTCGAGGGCAACAAGCAGTTTGCGGCGCTTTCCACCAACATGGCGGAAGCAATCCGGGTCAATGCCGACGAACTGGCCCGCGATGATCCAGAACAGGCCGAAGAATTGTTGCAGCAGGCTGTCGCAATGATCTCGCAGTTCAATGCTACTCATCCTTACCGGTTGATCAGCACAGCTGTTCACTGATCGGCTTGAGGTCCTAGTTCCTGCTTCGACAAAAAACCCCGGAGGATTTCGATGTCAGAACTCATCGTGCTTGGTTTCGATAATGCCGACAAAGCGGACGCCGTTCTTAATCGTCTCGTCCAGCTCGAGAAGGAATATCTGATCGACCTCGAAGATGCGGTCATTGCCGTTCGCGACGAGGCCGGCAAGGTCCGTCTCAAGCAGAGCGTCAATCTGACGGCGGCAGGTGCCGCAAGCGGCGGGCTTTCCGGCGCGCTGTGGGGTTCGCTCGTGGGCCTGCTGTTCCTCAATCCCCTTGCCGGACTTGTGGTCGGCGGCGCAATCGGTGCCGGTTCCGGCGCTCTCGCAGGATCGATGGCCGATTACGGCATTGACGACGATCTCATCAAGAAACTCGCCGAAGCCATTCCCACGAACAGTTCCGCGCTCTTCCTGCTGATCCGCAAGGTCCAGCCGGAGAAAGTGCTTGCCGAATTCAAGGGCGAGCATGCAAGGTTGCTGCGCACCTCGCTTTCGCCCGATCAGGAAACGCGACTGCGGCAGGTTCTCGTCGACGAGACGACGCCGACATCCGCGGCTTCCGCCACGGTTTGAGCTCAAAGCCTGATCTGTGACCATCGATTAAGGACCGTGCTTCCGGATAGGAAGCGCGGCAGAAGGTGGTGCAACCAGACGCTCGCCGTAAATGCGCGTGGCTTCCATATTATGCCGAATGCTGCCATTCTGAGCATCGGGTTCATCCGGTGATCGGCGGCATTGCAGCAAGGGGAGGGGCAAGACCCGAACGGCTATTGTCAGCATACGTTTCCAGACGAAAAGTTGCGCGATGACCGAGCCCATATCTCGCCAAAGCCAGCCTCCGTCAAAACCCAAAACATCCCTGGACCAGACTCAGCGCGCGGCGGTGCAGGCGCTGCGAGTAATGATTGCATGCACGATCACCTATGCCGTCTCCCAGCTTCTTCATCTTCAGCAGGGTTATTGGGCCGTGTTCACGGTGCTGATCGTCATGCAGGCGTCGGTTGGCGCGACGGCCGGTATGGCTGCCGATCGCTTGGTGGCGACGGTCGCCGGGGCAGTGCTTGGAGGTGTGGCGGTGTTCGTGACACCGCAGGAGCCGCTTGCTATCGGGATCGCGCTGATCTGCGTCGTCGGCTTTTCGAGCTTCGTGGCGGCGCGCGTGCCTCGCCTGCGCAATGCCGGGCTGACGGCAGCGATCGTCATGCTGACGCATTCCGCCGCCGTTCCCGTCGAAATCTTCGTGATCGACCGCATTGCCGAGATTACCTTGGGCGGTGTCGTGGGTGTACTCGCCAGCCTCTTCATCCTGCCGACGCGCTCGCGGACTATAGTGCTCGATCGCTTCGGATCGGCTCTCGACGTCGTGGCACAGATCTTGCGTACTCTTGCATCCGCGGTCGAAAAGGGCGAGCCGGTATCCGCCTCGGAAGCCAATATCGCGCTGCGCCAGTCCCTGATGGCGACGGAATCGCTCCTGACCGACGCTCAGCGCGAACGCGCCTTCTGGCTGACAAAAGAGGGAATTTCCGAGGCCATCCCTCGCTCGCTTTGGCGAATCCGCAACGACATGACCTATGTCAGCCACATCGTGGAAACGCCTTTCCCGCCGGCGATCGTCGAAGTGATCGGGCCGCAGGCGGGACGAGTGCTCGAGGCACAGGCCCGCTTCGCGGAAGCATGTGGCCGGGCGCTGCGTGCCGGCGGCGAGATCGATTCAGCGGTGCTTTCGGCTGGCGATGAAGCTTTCGAGGCCGCGTTTAGCGCTCTTCAACGTTCCGAAGCTGCTCAATCGATGGATTTTAGCGAAACAGGCCGCCTGTTTGGTCTCGATTTCACCTTGCGCCGCATGCGTCAGAATTTTCTCGATCTTGCCGATCGCATCCGCGAAAGCAAGGTCAGTTGAAGCGACGAGGCGGTTTCGGCATGACCTGGTCTCTCAACGCCCAGCGTAAGGGAGCCGGTCAACAAGACCGACTCCCTTTGCTCATTAGGAACGAAGAGGGTTTTGCGTTTCCGCTTTTAGTGAACCGCTCCCGATCCGCCAGCCGCAACGATCGCAAAGGGCTGCCCCTCGACAGCAATGCTGCGGATTTCCTTGAGCGACTGGCCGTCCACCAAGCGAATAAGGCCGTGACGTGGATCCATAATGGCGAGAAGGTCGCCGGCAATGGCTAGGCGCGGCCGGGGATCGCGCCAATGGCCGTCCTTGCTGTAGGGTTCGGTGACCGCCTCGGATTTCACGATTGCGCCTTTCACCACATCGAGAAGATGCAGACTACCATCCTCGGTGAGGATATAGGCATGCTGCGGCTTTGCCGGATCGAGCACGAAGTCGACGCGTCGTGTCGGCAGTTCGATCAGCTTGTAGGGCTCGACTGCGTTGTCTGGGTCGATCAGCACGACATTTTGCTCACCGTAATTGCCGAGGAAAAATTGCATGGAGGTGCCGCCGAGCAATGTCGATACCTTGCCTTTCGGGAGAGGCGCGTCATAGGCGAGCGTATCGAGCTTCGGGCCGTTGACACCGCCAGGGCGCGCGATGAGGACGCCTTCCTCGCAACCGAAGGCAACCAGCCGGGGGAGGTTGCCTCCCCGTGAAGGCCAGTGCAAGGCTTGATATCGCCGACCTGCTCGCCCTTTCGGTTGAGGACGCGCAAGCCGAGACGTGGTGGCAGCTCACCCTCCTTGACCGGTGCCTCCATGTTCGGCGCCGATACGAGAAGATGATTGCCCATCGGAACGGCAACGCCGTGGTGGGCGGCCATCGTCTCGAATGCACGGATGTCAGGTTTACCTTCTGCAAGACCGCTCTCGGACAGGAGGTCGAACTTGTCGTCGCGATCGTAGAAGATCGCGATATCATTGCCGTGCGTTACCACGTGCCTCGGCTTTTCACCCCTGATCGCAGCTGGAAGCAGTTTCGGTTCGGAAAGCTCGATGTCGCGATGTTCTCCGTGATCGGAGAGCGAGATGCCGGTCGCGATGGCGTGGACGACATTCTTTTCGCCCTGCACGGCAAAGACTGTTCGGCCGGACTGGCTGAGCGACAGCGCGGCATAGCCGTCAAGATCGAACCGACCGATCTCCTTACCGCTTGTCGCGTCAATCGCGCGGACGATCGGCAGGCTGTGATCGGCAACGAACAGCCGCCAGCTTTCCGTCTCGTTTTCGCTGTCGGCAAAAGAGGGAAACGGAAACAGCAATGTGCAGGCGAGCGACGAGGCTGCAAGGAAGATACCGGAACCTGTGCGTAGCATGGAAAATCCTTTATGTAATAACATTACATATGCAGCGTAATAAAATAACGCTGTGCTTGTCCAGCCCTTGCATGCACGCATCAAGCGAAATGAGCATCCATATCAGCATGGAAATCGATTGGGGGACTTCGAAGCGGTTGACGTAATTTTAACTCAGGCTACTATATATAGTGTTCGAGGTTCCCCTGATTCGCAAGAATTGGAGGCTAAGATGGGAATCCGGTCGGCAAACATGATGATTGCCAAGCCGGAGCTGCACCCGCAACTGTGAGCGGCGAGCATTCGTTTGACGAAGTCACTGAGGCCATGTGCCTTGGGAAGGCGAAACGAATGCGTCGACCCGCGAGCCAGGAGACCTGCCTTGAGCAATAACGATCACCGTTCTTAAACGCCGCTCGCAACGGCCGGCATTGCGCTTTGCAGATCTGTCAAAATCCCATGATACCCCGGCGGAGATGTCCGGTTTCGGGCGAATCGCGCGCATCCCGCGAGACGAGGACGTATCATGGACTATGCCGATTATATCGCCGATCCCTCGCGCGACTGCGCGATCGTCGTTCATCGCGGCATCTGGCGCGCCGCGCCGGAAAACAGCTTGCTGGCAATCGAGCGAGCCATGTCTGCCGGCTATGATGCCGTCGAGATCGACGTGCGATGCAGCAGCGACGGCGAGTCTTTCTCCTGCATGACGATACGCTTGAGCGGACGGCCGGCCTCATCCAGGAGGCAGAGGGGCTGACGCTGCAGCAACTGTCGAGCCTGCACCTGCGTGACCGCAATGGCGGCGAGACGAACCGGATGACCGGAGAAAAGCTGCCGAGCCTGAAGGATGTCTTCGATCTCACGCGCGGCCGTGTTTTCCTGCATCTCGATGTCAAGCGCAGAGACATGATCCCCGGTGTGATCGCCTGTGCTCGTGCCATGGGCGTCGATCGGCAAGTCGATTTCTGGGGCGATCTGAGGACCCCGGACGATCTTGCCTGGATCCAGCACAAGGTATTGCCGGAGATGGTTCTCTTCATGGCGAAAACACGCCTCGGTTCCCAGGATGCGGAGAGCCAGCTCGATCTTCTATTTCAGCTCAACCCGCTGCTGTGCGAAATCTACTTCGACAGCTTGGACCAGCTTTCTGCTCGCAAGGCGCTTTTTGCTGACGCGGGCGTGCGCCTGTGGGTCAATACACTCGATTCCGTTTCCTGCGCAGGCTTTACGGATACCGCCGCGCTGCAGGACCCCGCGGCAATTTGGGGCCGCCTGATCGATGCAGGCGTCTCCGCCATCCAGACGGATGAGGCTGAGGCGCTGAGGACCTACCTCAAGGCTCGTTAGTCAGCTTTTCGATGTAATCATCCTGAACTGATCGCGCTGCGATAGCTCACGGTCGCGCAGCAGCGTTCGCCTTGATATGAAAACGCAAATGGCCGGCCCTAGCGGATAGAGCCAGCCATTTAACCCATCCAGCCTTTACGGCCAGGGTCGCGATTACTTGTTGAGTGCATCCTTCAGCGCCTTGGCTGGCGTGAAGGCAAGCTTCTTCGAGGCGGCAACCTTGATGGTGGCGCCCGTTCCCGGATTGCGTGCTTCACGTTCCGGCGTGTCCTTGACCTTGAACTTGCCAAAGCCAGGAATCGAGGTTTCGGCGCCGGAGGTCGCGGCTCCGGTGATGGCTCCAAAGACGGCTTCTACGATTGCCTTGCTCTGAACTTTGGTGAGCTTATGCTCCGCTGCAATTTGATCTGCGATTTCATTGGTAGTGGTCATGAGGCTTCCCCCGCATTGATGACGCCGGAATCATTTCCATTGCCGGTGACAGTTGTCACCTGGAGTTCTGCACGGAAAGGCCGAGAAAGCCGGTATTTCCACAATTTCCGACGTATTGAAGCCATTTTAGGCGCTTTACGTGGGTGTTTTCCCAGTCCAAGCACAAGTCGGATAGCCTGCGGGAGGACGGTTGGGGGCATCCGCAGACGCCTTGCGAATCTGCTGAAAATGCCGGAATCGGCGGCTCCAGCGCGTTTTCGCCAATCGGATGCGGGCCATGGCGGCGCAATCGAGGCTGGTCTTTCTCCGGACGGGTCTATAGAGCCTCGCTCACGATGTTTGAATGGGACAAGCAATGGAACATGAGATCAAGATAGGCAATCGCGGCGATTTCGGGCTCTGGGCCATCGAGCTCGCAAAGCAGATCATCAGCGATGAGGGCTTTGAACTGGCAAGAGCGGGACGGGACGGGACGGACGATGATGTGCGCGCAGCCGGCAATGCGCTTGGCCAAGCGATCACCAATGCGCTGATGGAAGTTTATGACGGTCTGATCGAAAGGGCCGATGAAGACTAGGGTCATCTCCGCAGGTTGCGGCCGGTCATCCGCATGCTCGCGCGGGTGGCATGTTCAGGATTGAAATTTGAAAGTTGCACCAACTTAAAATCGCAGCCTTAAAATCGCAAACCGGCATCCCCATATAGGGGCGAATTAGTCTTTCTGCCCTATGACAGGAGAGCCAATGTTCAGTGCAGTACCGCGGTTTGCCAAGATCGCAGCCATCGTCGTCCTTGCCGCCGCTTCGTCCGTAGCGACCTTTGACGCTGCCGATGCGCGTCGGGCTGGATCAAGCGGATTCGGAAGCCGCGGGACGCGTACCTTCGATACGCCGGCGATCACGAGGACAGCCCCCACGCAGGCGGCGCCGATCGATCGGACGATGACGCAGCGGCCGCAGCAGCAGACGACGATCCAGCCGCCGCTTGGCGCGCCACAGCGTCCAGGCTTTTTCGGTGGCTTTGGCGGATCGATGATCGGCGGCCTGATCGCAGGCGGTCTTCTCGGCATGCTGCTCGGCCATGGTTTCGGCGGCGGCATCGGCTTCCTCGGCATGCTGCTGCAGATCGGCCTGATTGTGCTGCTGATCAGCTTTGCCATGCGGTTCTTCGCAAACCGCCAGCGTACGCAATATGCGGCGCCGGGATCGGGCGCGCCTTACAACGGGAATCCGATGAACAATGCGAGCGCGTCGCCGCGTCCTTCCTTCTCCATCCCGTCCATGGGCGGTGGAGCGGCCGCCGCGCAGAAAACACGCCAAGCCAACGACGAGATCGGGCTGCAGCAGGCCGATCTCGATCGCTTCGAGCATCTCCTCACCGAAATCCAGTCGGCCTACGGCAAGGAAGATTATGCCACCCTACGCCGGCTGACCACGCCGGAGGCGATGTCCTATCTTGCCGAAGAGCTCGGGGAAAACGCCACGAATGGCGTGCGCAACAGCGTTTCCGACGTTCGTCTGCTGCAGGGCGATATTGCCGAGGCCTGGCGCGAGGACAATGCCGAATATGCAACGCTTGCGATGCACTATTCGAGCATCGACGCTCTGGTCGACCGCGCAACAGGAAAGCTCGTCGACGGCGACGATCACAATCCCTCCGAGACGACCGAACTCTGGACCTTCGTGCGCAAGCCGGGCGCGGACTGGACGCTTTCCGCGATCCAGGGCACGAAAACCCACTAATCTACCTTGCTTCAATAGAGGCCGCCTCGCGAGGGATCGGGGGCGGCTAGTCATATCCAGAAACTGATAGCCTTCATTCTCTAAGGTCTGAACAAGTCGAGCGGGTGCGAAAGCGATGCGGCATCCGCCTTGACTCGCCGAAGGCGTCCTCTAATGTACTGATGTGGAAACGTTACCACATTGGGAGGAAATAGATGAAATCCGCGCGGCTCAACCGCCTGTTCGGCGTGTCCGGAAATTGCTTCGATGTTGCTATCGATCATGGCATGTTCAATGAACGGACCTTTCTGGCCGGCATCGAGGATATGAGAACTGCGATCAAAGTGATTGCCGATGCCGCGCCCGATGCCATTCAGCTTCCACCGGGGACTGCCCCCATTCTACAGGCGATCCCCGGCAAACATCGCCCGGCTCTGGTGCTACGAACCGATATCGCCAACATCTACGGCAATCCGCTGCCCTCGGCGCTGTTTTCCGAGATGATCGATCGTGGCGTGGAGCAGGCCGTGGCGCTTGATGCCGCCTGCGTGGTCGTCAATCTCCTGATGCTGCCGGACCAGCCTGAGGTTTACCGCGCCTGCGTGCGCAACGTGAACAGCCTGAAGCGCGAATGTGAGATCTATGGCATGCCGCTGATGGTGGAGCCGCTGGTCATGCAGGACAATTCCAAAGGCGCCTATATGGTCGATGGCGCAATCGACAAGATCCTGCCGCTGGTACGCCAGGCCGCCGAACTCGGCGCCGATATCATCAAAGCGGATCCTTGCGACAATGTTCAGGACTATCATCGCGTCATCGAGATCGCCCAAGGCTTGCCCGTGCTTGTGCGCGGCGGCGGCCGCGTGTCGGATCTGGAAATCCTTTCACGCACCAGGCAACTGATGGAGCAGGGCGCCCGCGGCATCGTCTATGGCCGCAATGTCATCCAGCACCACAATCCCGCCGGCATGACACGCGCCCTGATGGCGATCGTCCATGAGAGGGCTTCGGCCGAAGACGCCTCGCGGCATCTCGCCTGATATATCCTGGGGAGGAGGAAACATGAAAAGAGTATTCCGCTTCGGCGTCATCGGTTGCGGCCTGATGGGACGCGAATTCGCAAGTGCCGCCGCACGCTGGCTGCACCTTGCCGATACCAGGGCGCGGCCGGAAATCGTTGCCGTCTGCGACACAAATGCAGCGCTTCTCGATTGGTTCAAGGACAACGTGCCGTCGGTCCGGCAATTCACCGGAGACTACAAGGAGTTGCTCGCCAATCCGGATGTCGACGCGGTCTATTGCGCCGTGCCGCATGTGCTTCACCAGCAGTTCTACATCGATATTCTGAAAGCCGGAAAGCATCTGCTCGGCGAAAAGCCGTTCGGCATGGATGCGGCCCAGAATCGCGAGATCATGGCGGTTCTTGCCGAAAACCCGGAACTTCTCGTTCGCTGCTCGTCGGAAATGCCGTTCTTTCCTGGTGCGCAGAAGGTCATCGCGCTCGCCGAGAGCGGCGAGATGGGCGATATTCTCGAGGTCGAAGCTGGCTTCCTGCACTCCTCCGACATAGACAGGCAGAAGCCGATCAACTGGAAGCGCATGGCCGATATAAACGGCGAATATGGCTGCATGGGCGATCTCGGCATGCATGTGCTGCATGTGCCCTTGCGGCTCGGCTGGCGCCCGCAAACCCTGCATGCGCAGCTCGTCAAGACGATCACCGAGCGCCCGGACGGCAAGGGCGGCATGGTGCCGTGCACGACCTGGGACAATGCGACGATCAGCACGCGCGTCAGCGCGGGCGGCCAGGATTTTCCAATGGTGTTGAAGACCTGGCGTATCGCGCCGGGCGAAGCCAATACCTGGTACATTCGCATACTCGGCATGAAGAAGAGCGCTTTCTTCAGCACAAAGTCGCCACGGCAATGGCAGTGGATGGATTACAATGGCGGCGCGCAGGCCTGGAGCACCGAGGATCTGGGATACGGCTCGCTCTTCCCGGCAATTACCGGCAAGATCTTCGAGTTCGGCTTTGCCGATGCCATCCAGCAGATGTGGGCCGCCTTCGTTGATGAACTGGCAGGCGGAAACGCC
This sequence comes from Rhizobium sp. P40RR-XXII, assembly GCF_012641405.1. Lineage (GTDB taxonomy): Bacteria > Pseudomonadota > Alphaproteobacteria > Rhizobiales > Rhizobiaceae > Rhizobium. Next base: position 336,243 of record NZ_JABAII010000005.1, on the reverse strand, counting down.
AACGGCTTTACCTGCGCCACGCCGGAAGAAACCCAGGCGCACCACGCGGTGCTGACGGCGGCACTCAAATCCGGCCGCGAGAATATCGTCGCGTCGGTCGACTATGAGGGAGCGGTCGCCCGATGAAGCGCTCCGAAATCAACGAGGCGCTGCGGCGCGCAAGTAAAACCCTAGACCATTGGCGATGGTCCCTGCCGGAATGGGGCTACTGGACAGCGGCGGATTTCGCCGCCAATTCGGAAGCGGCGCGCTATCTGCATGCCCATCAATTGGGATGGGACGTCACGGATTTCGGCTCCGGCCGGTTTGCCGAATGCGGCCTCGTGCTGTTTTGCCTGCGCAACGGCATCGTCGGTGTCGAGGGCGAGCGCACCTATGCCGAAAAGCTGCTTTTCGTCGAGGAAGGGCAGGTAACGCCGACCCATCGCCATCAAGCCAAGATGGAGGATATTATCAACAGGGCCGGCGGCGATCTCGTGATCGAATTCGCCGCGACCGATGCCGAAGGCAATGTGCTGAAGGACGATTTGGTCGTTCCGGTGGATGGCTTGCCGAGGACGCTTGCCGCATGGGAGCCGCTTATTCTCTCTCCCGGCCAGAGCGTGACGATCCATACCGGGCTCTATCATCGCTTCTATGGCCGAAAGGGCGGCGGGCCTGTGTTCGTCGGCGAGGTCAGCCAGGTCAATGACGACAATAGCGATAATTACTTTCTGGAGCCGATCGGCCGCTTCGCGGCGATCGAGGAGGATGAGCCGCCTCTCAGACCCCTATGGAATGAGGCAGGTGGCTGATGCGAACCGGGGAGGAGGTTCACGGCAGCGAGAAGCAGGACAAGGGAGGCATTGTTTGCGCTGGCAATTTTATTGTCGACCGCGTGCACACGCTGACCTACTGGCCCGAGCAGGGTAATCTCGCTCACATCATCAATCAGGATGTGGGCGTTGGGGGAGGGGCCGCCAATGTCGTCACCGACCTGGCCTCGCTCGGCTTTCCCGGAAAACTCGCCGCGGCCGGATGTATCGGTGCGGATACCGACGGAGAGATCGTCAAGACGCGGCTTCAGAGCGCCGGCGTCGATGCAAGCGGCCTGCGGGAGCTTCCCGACCGCGCGACGGCGCACACGCATGTCATGAATGTGCCGGGACAAAACCGCACCTTCTTCTATCATGGTGGTGCCAATGATGCGGTGACGGATGCGCTCATCTCGCCCGCCGCCTTTGCGAACGCCGGCTATCGCCTTTTCTATCTTGGCTATTTGATGCTGTTGCCGGGACTCGACACGATCGATGCGGATGGCCGATCCGGAGCATCGCGCCTGCTGGAGGCTGCGCGCAACGCCGGTCTTGTCACCTGCGTCGATTTCGTCTCCAGCGAAGATCCGGAGTTTGCGGCGAAGGTCGGTGCGGCTCTGCCCTATTGCGATTTCCTTGTCATTAATGAAATCGAGGCGGGACGGGCAACCGGCCTGAGCTTGCGTGACGGGAAGGGAGAGTTGATCGAATCCGCACTTCTGACGGCCGGCGAGCGGCTGCTGGCGGCAGGCGTCGCCAGGGGTGCGATCATCCATGCTCCGGAAATCTGCTTCTGGTTTGCGCCGGGCCGCCCGCCAATTGTTTGTCGCTCCCGCCCGGTCGATCCAGCCGAAATCGTCAGTACTGTCGGTGCCGGCGATGCCTTCTGCGCCGCGGTACTTTACGGCCTGCATGAGGATTGGCCCGTCGAACGCATCTGCGCCGCTGCCCACGCCGCCGCCGCCCGTTGCCTTGGAGGCGTAACCGCGACGGACGGTATCCCCGATATGGCAACGCTTCTGGAGGATGTGAAGGCGATGCAGCATGCATGCGGCTGATGTGTCGGCTGCGGAGCGGCAACGTCCATCATTGGATGCTATGGTGTCGATGGGAGCGGCGCGATAGGATCAGGAAATTGAACCTTATGCTCGGAGGAGGAGAATGAGGGCAGTCCGTTTGGAATCGATCGGATCCATGGCCATGCGCAATGTGGAAAAGCCGAACGCCGGACCGGGAGATATCATCGTCCGGGTTCTGGCCGCCGGCATCTGCGGATCCGACCGGCATATGTACAAGGGCGAGTATCCGACGGCTATGCCGGTAGCGTTGGGCCATGAATTCTGTGGCCTCGTGGAGGAGGTGGGCGAGGGCGTTTCGTCCTTCGTGGGTGGAGAGCTCGTGACGGTCGACCCGAACATTGCCTGCGGCACCTGTCCTGCCTGCCGGCGCGGGCGACCGAACCTATGCGCCAATCTGAAGGCTATCGGGGTGACGCGGGACGGCGGCTTTGCCGAATATGTCGCGGTTCCCTGCGGCCAGGCGTTTACGCTGCCTCCCGATCTTGATCCCGTCCACGGCGCCTTCTGCGAGCCGCTGGCCTGTTGCATCCATGCCATTGACAAGGCACGGATCCGTCCCGGCGATAGCGTCGCCATATTGGGCGGCGGTGTGATCGGCCTGCTCATGGTGCAGCTGGCTCGTCTTGCCGGTGCTGACCAGATCATCCTGATCACGAGACAACTGTCGAGACGCGAGGCGGCGTTGCGGCTGGGAGCGACGCTGGCCCTCGACCCGACGGCGACCGATGTGGTTGCTGCTGTCAAAGACGCGACCCATGGCGGTGTGGATGTCGTCATAGAATGCGCCGGAGTCCCAGAAACGCTGCAGACCGGCGTGCGGATGGCGCGGCGCGGCGGTGTCTTCGTCCTCTTCGGGGTGACGCCGGCGGGCCTCGAAGTGCCCGTTCTGCCGTTCGATCTGCTCGTCAACGAAGTTGAGATCAGGCCGGCCTATCTCAATCCGTTCACCCATTCCCGGGCTGCGACCATGGTGGCGAGCGGTATTCTGGAGCTGGATTCGCTGGTGACCAAGACCATAGGGCTCGAAGATGTTGCTGAAGCGGTCGGCAGTGCGCCATTGGCCGGCGAGATCAAGGTCATCGTCCGGCCGTGAATGCCGCCTGAAGGCGATGTGCTTTCATTTGCGGACGGGGCCGGTGGAGTCGCGCTCGATCAAGGTGACAGGCACTTTGACGATCGTGTCTTTTCGGGGCTCGCCATCCGCTTGCTGTTCTTCGATCAGGGCCTCCAATCGCCGGGCCGCCAGCTCGCCGACATCGCGGATCGGCTGGGCGACGGTCGTCAGGCGTGGAAAGACATACGCCGCCTCCGGCAGATCGTCGAAGCCGATGACCGAATAGTCGCGTGGTACGGAAAAGCCGTGATCCTGAACGGCATGGATTGCGGCGATCGCCGAAATATCTGTTGTGCCGATGATACCAGTCACCTCGGGCCGGGAGGCCACCAATTCCCTTGCGAGAGGATAGGTCGCCGCGAAGCTGTGCTCCTCGGCCATGGTCACGACCGCTGGTGCTATGCCGTTCTCGGCCATTTCCACCGTGATGCCGCGAAGGCGAAGCTGGACCGGCTGGCTATGGGCAGGCGCGCCGACAATGCCGATCAGCCGATGGCCGAGGCCGATCAGATGGCGGGCCATCAGGCGCCCGCCCTCCTCGTGATCGGCCATGACAGCATCATCGGCAATTCCAGTGAGCTCACGGTCGATGGCGACGATCGGGACATGCGCGTCGCGCAGCGTTTCGAAATGTTCGGTGTTGCCGAAGGCGCTTGCCACGATGACGCCGTCGACGCGCTGGGACAGCAGCATGGAAATGTAGCGTGCCTCGTGATCCATGCTTTCCGCCGTGCTGCAGATCAGTGTCTGATAGCCGCGCCGGAACAGCTCCTGTTCGATGGCATGGGCGAGGATGCCGAAGAAGGGCACGTCGATCGACGGCAGCATCAACCCGATCATCCGGCTCCGTGCACCGCGCAGCATGCGCGCGCCCTTGCTCGGCGTGTAGTTGAGCGTGCGAATTGCAGCCTCCACACGCTCCCGGAGTTCCGGAGAGGCATAGCCGCTGTTGTTCAGCACGCGCGAGACAGACGAGACCGATGTTCCTGCGAGCTTGGCGATATGTCTGATGCTGGTGGTCACTGGCTCGCATTTCTTTGTCTGGCGGTCGAATAGTCATGGGGCTGGTTGCAAAAACTCTGTCGCTAGGTCGCGGACTAAATCACTGGTCGGAGATGGCATCAAGCGTGATGCAGGCCTGCTTTTATATCTCGCTATATCCTTGTCGGCTATCTCGGGCGTGCGGTCCAGGCGCGGCATAGAAGCGTCTCCGCTCATCTCGGCAATCCCGAGGGCATTTATAAGATTTTTATATCTTCTTCTATCCGCCCGTCTCGAACCTTAATGCGGTTCGGTCGCATATTGCGTGACGAAGATACACCTGAAGTGCTCTTCTCCCCGGTAGAATGAAAAGGGCGTTTTCGTGTGAAGTGCTCTCCATCGCTTTCTGCCATCAACAATAACAATCAAGGACTCGCGATCGATGATGGACATTATTCTTGTCGGGATCGGCGTTTTATTCTTCCTCCTTTGCGTCGCTTATACCAAGGCCTGCGACAGCCTCTAATCGGAGAGACGACAATGCTTCTCGATTACATTCTCGGTGGCAGCGTGACGATCTTTCTCACCGTCTACCTGGTCTATGCTCTTATTCGCCCCGAGCGCTTCTGACAGCGCTGGATAGGGAAAGTTACCTCCATGACCTTCAACGGATGGCTTCAGATCCTCATTTATATCGGGATCCTTCTTCTGCTCGTCAAACCGCTCGGCGGTTACATGACGCGTGTCTTTACCGGCGAGCGCACCTTCCTCTCCTTCGTCCTCCGTCCTGTGGAACGGGGGCTTTATCGTTTGGCTGGCACGGACGAGCGCGAAGAGCAGCACTGGGCGACCTATTCGGTCTCCTTGCTGCTGTTCAGCCTTGCCGGCTTTATCGTTCTCTATGCGCTGCAGCGACTGCAGGGCGGCCTGCCGTACAATCCGGCCGGCATGACCGCGGTCGGGCCGGAATTGTCCTTCAACACGGCAACCAGCTTCGTCACCAATACCAATTGGCAGAACTACGGCGGCGAAAGCACGATGTCCTATCTCGTGCAGATGGCTGGTCTCACCGTGCAGAACTTCGTTTCCGCGGCAACCGGCATTGCCATCGCCATTGCGCTGATCCGCGCATTTGCGCGCGCTTCCGGCAAGGCAATCGGTAACTTCTGGGTCGATATGATCCGTGCGACGCTCTATGTGCTGCTGCCGATCTGCATTATTCTGACACTGGCCTTCGTCTATCTCGGCGTCCCGCAGACGCTCGGTCCTTACGTCAACGCAACGACGCTCGAAGGCGCACAGCAGACGATCGCCGTCGGTCCCGTCGCCTCGCAGCTTGCCATCAAGATGCTCGGCACGAATGGCGGCGGCTTCTTCAATGCCAACTCGGCGCATCCGTTCGAAAACCCCGATGCAATCTCCAACCTTCTGCAGATGCTGTCGATCTTCGCCATCGGCGCGGCGCTGACCAACGTCTTCGGCCGCATGGTCGGCAGTCAGCGGCAGGGCTGGGCGATCCTGGCTGCGATGGGTACGCTGTTCATCGCTGGCGTGATCGTCACCTATTGGGCTGAAGCGGCCGGCAATCCGCTTGTTCATGCGCTCGGCATCCAGGGCGGCAATATGGAAGGCAAGGAAGTCCGTTTTGGGATTGTTGCCTCCTCGCTCTTCGCCGTCATCACCACCGCCGCATCCTGCGGCGCAGTCAACGGCATGCTCGACAGCTTCACCGCGATCGGCGGTCTGATCCCGCTCATCAATCTGCAGCTTGGCGAAGTTATCGTCGGCGGCGTCGGCGCCGGTTTCTACGGCATCCTGATGTTTGTCGTCATCGCCATCTTCGTTGCCGGCCTGATGGTCGGGCGTACGCCGGAATATCTTGGCAAGAAGATCGAGGCCAAGGAAGTGAAGATGGCAATGCTTGCCGTGCTTTGCCTGCCCGCCGGCATGCTGATCTTCACGGCGATCTCCGTGGTATTGCCCTCTGCCGTTGCGTCGATCGCCAATGCCGGCCCGCACGGCTTCTCGGAAATCCTCTATGCCTACAGCTCGGCCGCGGCAAACAACGGCTCGGCCTTCGGCGGCCTGACCGGCAACACGCCCTGGTACAATATCACGCTCGGTATCGTCATGCTGATCGGTCGCTTCCTGGTCATCGTTCCGGCCCTTGCGATTGCCGGTTCCCTGATCAGCAAGAAGACGGTTCCCGCTTCGGCCGGCACCTTCCCGACCGATGGCCCGCTCTTCGTCGGCCTGCTGGTCGGCACGATCCTCATCGTTGGCGGCCTGACCTTCTTCCCGGCGCTGGCGCTTGGACCGATCGTCGAACATCTGGCGATGATCTCAGGCCAGACCTTCTAAGGAATGACGGCCATGAGCCAACCGCTTCTAGGCAAGCTTAGAAAAGTCATCGATCCACGCCCCTTTGACAGGGGGCGTGGCCCGGCCGGAATAACCTGCGCTTCCGACGCCATTTTGCTGGCGATGGTTGCCTTGTTCCTCGGCCTTGTCGTCTTCGGATTTCTAATCGGCTGATCGGCAGCGTTCCGATCTGACGTTTTCCCCTTCACGCTGGAGCCTCTTATGAGCCAGTTAAAATCAGCGAGTATTCTGGATTCTCGCATTCTCGTTCCGGCGATCGGCGCTTCGTTCAAAAAGTTGAACCCGCGCACGCTCGCCAAGAACCCCGTCATGTTCGTGGTCGCCGTCGTTTCGATGCTGACGACCGTCCTCTTCCTGCGCGACCTCCTCACCGGCGGCGGCAATCTCGCCTTCTCGCTGCAGATCAATATCTGGCTGTGGTTCACGGTGCTGTTTGCCAATTTCGCCGAGGCCGTTGCCGAAGGCCGCGGCAAGGCACAGGCGGATTCGCTGCGCAAGTCGCGCACCGAAACCCAGGCAAAGCTTCTGGCTGGCAATAGCCGCACCGACTACAAGATGGTGCCCGGCACCAGCCTCAAGGTCGGTGACGTCGTTCTGGTCGAAGCCGGCGATATCATTCCCTCGGATGGCGAAGTCATCGAAGGCGTCGCCTCTGTCAACGAAGCCGCAATCACCGGCGAATCCGCCCCAGTCATTCGTGAATCGGGCGGCGACCGCTCGGCGGTCACCGGCGGCACGCAGGTCCTGTCGGATGAGATCCGCGTGTGCATCACCGCTGCTGCCGGTTCGACCTTCATCGATCGCATGATTGCGCTGGTCGAAGGTGCGGAACGGCAGAAGACGCCGAACGAAATCGCGCTCAACATCCTGCTGGCCGGCATGACGCTGATCTTCGTGCTCGCCACCGTCACCATCCCGAGCTTTGCCGCCTATGCCGGCGGTTCGATCCAGACGGTCGTGCTTGTTGCTCTGTTCGTAACCTTGATCCCGACCACCATCGGCGCGCTGCTTTCGGCGATCGGTATCGCCGGCATGGACCGCCTGGTGCGCTTCAACGTGCTCGCCATGTCGGGCCGCGCCGTCGAAGCCGCTGGCGACGTCGATACGCTGCTTCTCGACAAGACGGGCACGATCACGCTCGGTAACCGTCAGGCGACTGCGTTCCGTCCGGTCAGGGGTATCAGCGAGCAGGATCTCGCCGATGCCGCACAGCTTGCCTCCCTTGCCGACGAGACGCCGGAGGGGCGCTCGATCGTCGTGCTTGCCAAGGAGAAATATGCGATCCGTGGCCGCGACATGACGAGCCTGAAGGCAACCTTTGTTCCCTTCACCGCCCAGACGCGCATGAGCGGTGTCGACCTCGAGGGATCTTCGATCCGCAAGGGTGCCGTCGATGCCGTGATTTCTTATGTCGAAGGCGCGGCCAACGGCGCGACGGAAGGCACCGCAGTCATGTCGCGCACGACGAGCGAAACGCTGCGCGAGCTGCAGGTGATTGCCGACGAGATCGCCAAGGCCGGCGGCACGCCGCTCGCCGTTGCCCGCGACGGCCGCCTGCTGGGCGTTATCCATCTCAAGGACATCGTCAAGGGCGGTATCCGCGAACGCTTTGCGGAGCTGCGCCGCATGGGCATCCGCACCGTGATGATCACGGGCGACAACCCGCTGACGGCGGCCGCGATTGCCGCCGAAGCCGGCGTCGACGACTTCCTCGCCCAGGCAACACCCGAGATGAAGCTGGCGCTGATGCGTCAGGAGCAGGCGCAGGGCAAGCTCGTCGCCATGTGCGGCGACGGCACGAATGATGCGCCGGCGCTCGCCCAGGCCGATGTCGGCGTTGCCATGAACACCGGCACGGTCGCTGCCCGCGAAGCCGGCAACATGGTCGACCTCGACAGCGACCCGACGAAGCTCATCGAGATCGTCGAGATCGGCAAGCAGCTGCTGATGACACGCGGCGCTCTGACGACCTTCTCCATCGCCAACGATATCGCGAAGTATTTCGCCATCATCCCGGCAATGTTCATCGCCTTTTATCCGCAGCTGAAGATGCTGAACATCATGGGGCTGGCCACGCCGCAAAGCGCCATTCTCTCGGCGATCATCTTCAATGCGCTGATCATCGTTGCGCTGATCCCGCTGTCATTGAAGGGTGTCCGCTACCGGCCGATCGGCGCCGGCGCGCTGCTCAGCCGCAACCTGCTGATCTATGGCCTCGGCGGCATCATCGTTCCCTTCATCGGCATCAAGGCCATCGATATGGCGATCACCGCCATTGGCCTTGCCTAAGGAGTTTCTCTCATGTTGAAACAAATCAGACCCGCCATCGTCATGATCGTCGCCACGACCGTCCTGACCGGCCTTGCCTATCCGCTTGCCATGACCGGTGTCGCCCAGGCGCTCTTTCCCCATCAGGCCAATGGCAGCCTGGTGGAGAAGGACGGCAAGGTGATCGGCTCCAGCCTTATCGGCCAGAATTTCACCACCGACCGGTACTTCCATGGCCGGCCATCGGCTACGACCGGCGCCGACCCGAACGATCCAACCAAATCGGTTTCCGCACCCTATAATGCCGCCAACTCCGGGGCCTCCAATCTCGGCCCGACCAATGCGACCCTGATCACCCGCATCAAGGGGGATGCGGCGGCCTTGCAGGCGCAGAACCCGAATGCGCCGGTTCCAATCGATCTGCTCACCACATCGGGCAGCGGACTTGACCCGGACATCTCGCCTGAAGATGCCTATTTCCAGATCCCGCGCGTCGCCAAAGCCCGCAACATGGATGAGGCCAAGGTCAAGTCGTTCGTCGACGCAGCCATCGAGCCGCGAGAACTCGGCGTTTTCGGCGAGCCTGTGGTCAATGTGCTGGCATTGAACCAGGCGCTCGATGCTTCTATGACTCAATAAGTTGAAGAGGTTGAGACGGTTAACGCCGTCTCAACCTTATCAGGAAAGACGACCCGCGAATGGCAGATGAACGCCGCGACATGTTGAGCAGGCCTTCCCCCGATGCGCTTCTCGAAAAGGCGCGGGCCGAGACACGCGGGCGATTGAAGGTTTTCCTGGGTGCGGCCCCAGGCGTCGGCAAGACCTATGAGATGCTGATGTCCGGCAGGGCGAAGATCGCGGACGGCGTCGATGTCGTCGTCGGCGTCGTCGAGACCCACGGCCGCCGCGAGACGCAGGCCCTGCTTGACGGGTTCGAAATCGTTCCGCGCGTCAATGTCGATTACAAGGGACGCGCGCTCGAAGAGATGGATCTCGATGCCATCCTGAAACGCCGTCCTGAACTGGTGCTCGTCGATGAGCTCGCCCATACCAATGCGCATGGCAGCCGGCATCCGAAACGCTATCTCGACGTCAAGGAGCTTCTCGATCGCGGCATCGATGTCTACACGACGCTGAATATCCAGCATGTCGAAAGCTTGAACGACGTCGTCTCGCAGATCACCCGCATTCGCGTGCGCGAGACGGTGCCGGATTCCATCATCGATCTCGCCGACGATGTCGAGATCATCGACCTGACGCCGGACGATCTCATCAAGCGGCTGCATGACGGCAAGGTCTATGTGTCGAAGACTGCCGAGCGCGCGCTGACCAACTATTTCACGCCCGGCAACCTAACGGCGCTGCGCGAGCTGGCGCTGCGCCGGACCGCGCAGCGTGTCGACGACCAGCTCCTGACACATATGCAGGCGCATGCAATCCCGGGGCCTTGGGCGGCCAGCGAGCGCGTGCTCGTTTCCATCGATCATCATCCGCGCTCGGCATCCTTGGTGCGCTACGCCGCGCGCATGGCATCGCGCCTGCGCGCGCCTTGGGCTGCCGTTTATGTTGAAACCAACCGCTCGATCGGCCTGACGGAAGCGCAGCGCGACACGATCGCCGCAACGCTCAGGCTTGCCGAACAGCTCGGCGGTGAGGCGATTACCCTTCCGGGCCGCGAGGTGGCGGAGGAGCTGCTTCGCCATTCGGCCAGCAACAATGTGACCCATATCGTCATCGGTTCGCCGAAAATCGGCTCCTGGCGCGATTGGTCCCGTCGTTCGGTTTCCTATGATCTCATCCGCAAGGCCGGAGATATCAGCGTCCATGTCATTTCCGGCAGCGATGTGGATGGTCAGGCCGCGAGCCGCGGCGTCAAGGTCGCGCCTTCGCCTTCTCCCTTCCAGCTGCGTGGCTATATTCTGGCAACGCTTTATGTCGCCATCGCGCTGGGCTTTTGCGTCATCCTCGATCAGGTGCTGGATGTGCGAAATCTGGCGCTCGTCTTCCTGATGGCGGTCCTGGCCAGCGCGGTCACGCAGGGCCTCCGGCCGGCACTTTATTCCTGTATTCTCGGCGCGCTTGCCTTCAACTTCTTCTTCCTGCCGCCGCGCTATACGCTGACGATCAGCGATCCGGAAAGCGTGCTCGCCTTCTTCTTTTTCCTCGGCGTCGCGGTGATCGCCAGCAACCTGACGGCGACGGTGCAACGGCAGGCGGCGGCGGCGCGGCAGCGCGCTCGGACGACCGAAGATCTCTATCTCTTTTCCAAAAAGCTCGCCGGCACCGGCACGCTCGACGATGTTCTTTGGGCTACCGCCTTTCAGCTGGCCTCGATGCTGAAGCTGCGCGTCGTGCTGCTTTTACCGGAGCATGGCACGATCGCCGTCAAGGCCGGCTATCCACCCGACGATACGCTCGATGATGCCGATATTGCGGCGGCGCGCTGGGCTTGGGAGCATAATCATGCGGCCGGCCGCGGCGCCGACACCCTGCCCGGCGCCAAACGTCTCTATGTTCCCCTGCGCACAGGCAGAACCGCTGTCGGCGTCATCGGCCTCGACAGCGACCGTCGCCACGGGCCGCTTCTGACGCCGGAGCAGCAGCGGTTGCTCGATGCCCTTGCCGATCAGGCAGCGCTTGCCATCGAGCGCGTGCAACTGGTGGCCGATGTCGACCGCGCGAAGTTGGCTGTGGAGGCGGATCGGCTGCGCTCCGCGCTGCTGACGTCCATTTCCCATGACCTGAAGACGCCGCTTGCGGCCATCCTCGGTGCGGCTGGAACCTTGCGCGATTATCTGGAGACGTTGCCGAACGAGGACCGGGTCGATCTCCTTTCGACCGTTATCGACGAATCCGAACGCCTCAACCGTTTCATCGCCAATCTGCTCGACATGACCAAGATCGAGTCGGGCGCTATGGAGCCGAACTATGCGCTGCATTATGCCGGCGATGTCGTCGGCAGTGCATTGCGGCGGGCGGAAAAAATCCTGGCTCATCACCGCGTCGATGTGCAGATACCTGTCGATCTGCCGATGGTGAAGGTCGATCCGGTGCTGTTCGAACAGGTACTGTTCAACCTGCTCGACAACGCCGCCAAATACGCACCGGAGGGGTCGGCCATCCGCCTCGAAGCCTGGGCCGATATCGACAATATCGTTTTCAGGGTCATGGATGAAGGGCAGGGCATTCCGCCTGCCGACCTCGAACGCGTTTTCGATACGTTCTACCGCGTGCGCAAGGGCGATCAGGTGCGCGCCGGCACCGGCCTTGGCCTTTCCATCTGCCGCGGTTTCATCGAGGCGATGGGCGGCACGATCGCCGCCGGCAATAGAACGGATCGGCAAGGGACTGTCTTCACCATCCGCCTGCCGAAACCAACAGATATCCCGAAGCTGGATGAACTGAAATGAACACCACTGCCGTCAAGATTCTCGTCGTCGACGACGAGCCCCCGATCCGCAAATTGCTGCGCGTCGGCCTCGGTGCCCAGGGCTACGTCGTCAACGAGGCGCAGAACGCCGCATCCGCCCAAGCATCGGTGAACGAGGACCAGCCAGACCTCATCGTCCTCGACCTCGGTCTCCCCGACAAATCGGGCCAGGATCTGCTCTTGGAATGGCGCGAGGACGGGGTGCAGATCCCCGTCGTCATTCTATCGAGCCGCACGGACGAGGCGGGCATCGTCAAGGCGCTCGAAAGCGGGGCCGACGACTACGTGACCAAGCCTTTCGGCGTCAACGAACTTGCGGCCCGCATTCGCGTAGCACTGCGCCATCGCCTGCAGCAGCAGGGTGAGAAGGCGATCTTTCAGACCGGGGGCCTTTCCATTGATCTCGTCAAGCGCATCGTCAAGGTCGATGGCAAGGAGATCAAGCTCTCGCCGAAGGAATACGACATCCTGCGCGTCCTTGCCCAGCATGCCGGCAAGGTGCTGACACATCAGTTCCTGTTGAAGCAGATCTGGGGTCCGGCGGCCGATGTGCAGTATCTGCGCGTCTATGTTCGCCAGCTCCGGCAGAAGATCGAGGAGATTCCCGATCAGCCGCACTATATCACCACCGAGACGGGCGTCGGCTATCGGCTGCGCGAGCCGGATTGATGTTGTCAGGATCCCGAATCCGGTATCGAGATGTTCTCATCTCGATCTCGCAGCAATGAAAATCATTTCATAACGACCGATTGCTCGATCCTGAGTGCGACCATGGACCTTTCCACGATCATTCTTCCCGAACACGTCTTCGTCGGCCTGCCGGCTCCGACCAAATGGCGAGCGCTGCAGATGCTGTCATCGAAGGCGGGCAGTTGCTTTGGCCTGGATGAGGCAATGGTTCTGCGGGTACTGGAGGCTCGCGAGAAGCTGGGCACGACCGGCATCGGCAATGGCGTTGCCGTCCCGCATGCCGCCGTTGCCGGCATGACCAGGCCGCGCGGATTGATGGTGCGCTTTGCCCATGCCGTCGATTTCGAGGCTATAGACGACGTTCCAACGGAATGGGCATTCGTGCTGCTTTTCGGCGAGGGTGGCCGGAGCGACTATCTGAACGTACTCGCCGCCGTCGCCAGGCGGCTGCGGACGGAAGGCGTGTTGACGGCGATGCGGCAGGCCAAAAACGCCGACGAGCTTTATTCGGTTTTTATGTCCGACTCCATCGCCTGAGGGCGCTCGGAACACGCACTGCCCGCTGTTCGGGAATGTGATTTCATTTTTCGAGATTCTATGGGATGCTGTTCTCCGGAGTTACCTAAAACGGGAACGGTCTTCGTTACTTTATACGACCAAGTTGATAGGGTTTAAGGACAAACGAAGGGGGTGCATCCATGCAGACGATAAGGCTTTCCCGGCTTCTCGCCACCGCAGTTCTGATCGGCAGTTTCTCGATCGCGGCCGTCGCGCCGACCTGGGCGGCGGACAAGACGTTTCTCAATGTTTCCTACGATCCGACACGTGAATTGTATAAGGATTTCAACGCGGCTTTCGCCGCTAAGTGGAAGAAGGATACGGGCGAAACCATCAACATCAAGGCTTCGCATGGCGGCTCCGGCGCGCAGGCTCGCTCCGTCATCGACGGTCTCGACGCCGATGTCGTGACGCTGGCGCTTGAAGGCGATATCGACGCGATCGCCAAGGCGACGCACAAGATTCCCGCCGACTGGAAGACCAAGTTCCCGAACAATTCCGTTCCGTATACCTCGACCATCGTCTTCCTGGTGCGCAAGGGCAATCCCAAGGGCATCAAGGATTGGGCGGATCTGGTCAAGGATGGCGTCGAGGTCATCACGCCGAACCCGAAGACCTCAGGCGGCGCCCGCTGGAACATTCTGGCGGCCTGGGCCTGGGCCAAGCAGGCCAATGGCGGCGATGATGCCAAGGCGCAGGAATACGTCGCGCAACTTCTGAAGCATGTTCCGGTTCTCGATACCGGTGCGCGCGGCGCGACGACGACCTTCGTCCAGCGTGGTCTCGGCGATGTTCTACTCGCATGGGAAAATGAGGCCCACCTCTCGCTCGACGAACTCGGCCCCGACCAATTCGAGATCGTGACCCCGTCCGTCTCGATCCGCGCCGATCCGCCGGTGGCCGTCGTCGACGGCAATGTCGACACCAAGGGCACGCGCAAGGTCGCGGAAGCCTATCTCAACTATCTGTACTCGGATGAAGGCCAGAAGATCGCCGCCAAGCACTATTACCGGCCGATCAAGCCGGAAGCGGCCGATCCGAAGGACGTCGCCCGTTTCCCGGCCTTGAAGCTGGCAACCATTGACGATTTCGGCGGATGGTCTCAAGCTCAGCCGAAGTTCTTCGCCGACGGGGGCGTCTTCGATCAAATCTACAAGCCGGGACAATAAGACTGAATGCATTCTATAACCCGCAAACGGTGGCGGTTACGGCAGCCGAGCGTCATTCCGGGCTTCGGATTGGCGCTCGGCGTTACCTTGGCTTGGCTCATCTTCATCGTTCTCATCCCGCTGTCGGGGCTGCTGTGGAAGAGCAGTGCTCTCGGCTGGGAAAAATTTTGGGCACTGGCCCTTGATGTGCGCACGCTCTATGCGCTGCGCATGAGCTTCGGCGGCGCCTTCATCGCCGCGCTCGTCAACGCCGTGCTTGGGCTCATCCTTGCCTGGGTGCTGGTGCGCTATCGGTTTCCGGGCAAACGCATCCTCGATGCCATGGTCGATCTGCCGTTCGCGCTGCCGACGGCGGTGGCCGGCATTGCCTTGACGACGCTCTATGCGCCGAACGGCTGGATCGGTCAGTTCCTGGCGCCGCTCGGCATCAAGATCGCCTTCACCCCGGTCGGCATCATCATCGCGCTGATTTTCGTTGGCTTGCCCTTCGTGGTCCGCACGGCGCAGCCCGTCATGGAGGAGATCGACCGCGAAGTCGAGGAGGCGGCGGCAACCCTTGGAGCGAACCGCTTTCAAACGATCACGCGCGTGCTGCTGCCAGGCCTGGCGCCTGCGGCGCTGACCGGCTTTGCCTTGGCGTTCGCCCGCGCGGCCGGCGAGTACGGATCGGTGATCTTTATCGCCGGGAACAGGCCGTATGTCTCGGAAATTGCACCGTTGCTCATCGTCATTCGCCTGGAGGAATACAATTACGCCGCAGCGACGGCGATCGCGACGCTGATGCTGTTCATTTCCTTCACCATGCTTTTGATCATCAATCTCATCCAGTCGTGGAGCAGAAGGAGATATGGCTATGGCGCATGATCTTTCTGCCGCCGCCGAAACGGGTCATTCCGTCATCACCGAAAGCCGGGTCGCGCGCATCATCTTCATATTGATCTCGCTCGCTTTCCTCGCCTTGATGGTGCTTTTGCCTCTGGCCGCCGTCTTCGTCGAGGCTTTCCGCAAGGGGATAGAGGCCTTCTTTGAAGCCCTGGTCGACGAGGAGACCTTTGCGGCAATCCGGCTCACATTGATCGTTGCGGGTATCAGCGTGCCGCTGAATCTCGTCTGCGGCGTTGCCGCCGCATGGGCGATCGCCAAGTTCGAATTCAAGGGCAAGGCCTTTCTGACGACCCTGATCGATCTGCCGTTCTCCGTTTCCCCGGTCATATCGGGCCTGGTCTTCGTGTTGTTGTTCAGTTCCAACAGTACGCTCGGCCCCTTGCTGCAGAGCCATGGCATACAGATCCTGTTTGCTGTTCCGGGGCTCGTGCTGGCGACGATGTTTGTCACCTTTCCCTTTGTCGCTCGCGAGTTGATTCCGCTGATGCAGGAGCAGGGCAGCGCGGACGAAGAGGCGGCGCTCTCGCTCGGGGCCAATGGCTGGCAGACCTTCTGGTATGTCACGCTGCCGAACATCAAATGGGGCCTGCTTTATGGCGTGCTGCTCTGCAATGCCCGCGCCATGGGAGAGTTCGGCGCCGTTTCGGTCGTTTCGGGTCATATCCGTGGCGAAACCAACACCATGCCTCTGCAGGTCGAAATTCTTTATAACGAATATAATTTCTCGGGGGCATTCGCCGTTGCCACGCTCCTGGCCCTGCTTGCCCTTGTCACACTTATACTGAAGACGCTGCTGGAAATGCGCTATAGCGAAGAGATCGCAGCCAGCCGGCGTCACTGAAGGAATTCTTGATGGAAGTTCGCGTTCAAAACCTGCGCAAGGAATTCGGTCGCTTTCCCGCATTGCATGACGTGTCGCTGGATATCCGTTCGAGCGAATTGATTGCGCTTCTTGGTCCATCTGGCTCCGGCAAGACGACGCTGTTGCGCCTGATTGCCGGATTGGAGACACCGACGGAGGGGCAGATCTTTTTTGGCGATGAGGATGCATCGCGAAAATCGGTGCAGCAGCGCAATATCGGCTTCGTGTTTCAGCACTACGCACTGTTTCGGCACATGACTGTGCTTGATAACATCTCTTTCGGCCTGAAAGTCCGCTCGGCATCGCGTCGCCCGCCGCGCGACGAAATTCGCCGGCGTGCGGTGGAGCTGTTGGAACTTGTGCAGCTGAACGGCTTGGAGAAGCGCTATCCGGCCCAGCTTTCCGGCGGCCAGCGCCAGCGCGTGGCGCTGGCGCGCGCCATGGCGGTCGAGCCGAACGTGCTGCTTCTGGACGAACCCTTCGGCGCTCTCGACGCGCAGGTCCGCAAGGACCTACGCAGGTGGCTGCGCGAGATCCATGACCGGACCGGCCATACCACCGTCTTCGTGACCCATGACCAGGAAGAGGCGCTGGAGCTCGCCGACCGCGTGGTCGTGCTCAACAAGGGCGCCATCGAACAGGTCGGAACGCCGGACGAGATCTACGACACGCCGAATTCCCCGTTCGTCTATGGCTTCATCGGCCAGTCCAATCGTCTCAAGGTCCGCATCACCAGCGGCGAGATCTGGTTCGATGACAAGCCGCTCGGGCTCAGCACGCCGCATGAGCCCGATGGCGAGGCTCATCTCTATTTCCGCCCGCACGACATCGAGCTGCGTGACGGCGATGGCGGCGCGATCGCAGGTCTGCTTGTTGCCAGCAGGCGTGTGGCGGGCACCCGCCATCTTGAGATCAACATCGGCCCCGAGCACGATCCCATCGAGATCGAGCTACCACCGAACAAGGCGGATGCGCTCGATCGCAACCGCATTGCCTTCAGGCCGACACGGTGGAAGCTGTTCCGCAATGGCAGCTGAAGCGGTTTAGATTTTCACGGGCTCTCTGAGCGGCTCCATCTCGTTGTTTTCTAGCAATTCCAGGAAAGCCGCCGCGCGCCTTTCCTGGAATTGCCCGAGGATCAGTCCTCCGGATGGGCGGCCGAGGCGAAGCCGCCGCCCTGGTAGATGACGGTTGGGTCATTGGGATCTTCCGGCGGCGCTTTTGAAAGGATTTCGGCCCGCCAGGGTGCCGCGCTATCGCGCGGCTTCCAGCCGAGGAAGGCAGCGTTGCCGTTGTCCCACCATTGCTCGTCATTGTCGGAGGCACCGTAGACGATCGTGTGCCCGAGCCTGGGTGCGTCGAAAGCGCAGCCGC
This sequence comes from Rhizobium sp. P40RR-XXII, assembly GCF_012641405.1. Lineage (GTDB taxonomy): Bacteria > Pseudomonadota > Alphaproteobacteria > Rhizobiales > Rhizobiaceae > Rhizobium. The sequence continues at coordinate 318,657 of NZ_JABAII010000005.1, read as the reverse complement.
AGAGGGAGAGAAAATCCCTGATGCTGAACCATGTGGCGAGCATGCGCGTATTGCGCGGTTCGGGAAAGCAGGAGCCTATGCGCACCGAAAGCGTTTCCTGGCCGAACTTGTCGAAGTAGAGGCTCGCAACCGCTTCACCGAACACCTTCGAAACGCCATAGAGCGAATCCGGCCGGGTCGGCACCTTGTTGTCGATCCGCTCATCCCGGCGATAGAAGCCGATCGTGTGGTTGGAGCTCGCAAAGACGATGCGCGGCCTGCCGGCGGCGCGCGCTGCCTCGTAGAGATTGTAGAGGCCGACGATATTACCCTGCAGGATCAGGTCGAAAGGCTTCTCCACCGATATTCCGCCGAGATGGATGATGCCGTCGACGCCCTTAACCATGGTGTCGACGCCGCCACGATCGGAAAGGTCGCAGGCAACGAAACGCTCGTGCGGGCGCAGATCGTCAATGGGAGTGAGATCGGACAGGACGACGCTCTCGGCAATTTGCGACAGAAGCGGCCTGAGCGCCTGGCCGACGCCGCCGGCAGCGCCAGTGAGCAACAGAGTTTTTAGCATGAATTATCTCCGGGATCAGTCTTTTCGGCGGGCAGGTTATAAGATCACTTTCCGGCAGTCATCCTCTATATGCGCGGAGTCAACATGAAGCACATCGATGATGTCTAAAGCGCACGGCGAACTCTCAGATTCGCTTCCCACGCTTTAGGTTTTGCGCATGCCGTTGTCGCAAAATCGCTGCACATTTTTGCGGAATTAAGTAGCAAATGCCACAATATTTCGTCGCCCCATTACCTACTTTATAAGAAAAGTAGGTACAGAGATTGAGATGTGGCGAAGATCGCTCGTCATTTTTTCGATGCCAAAGAAGCAGCGATACCTGCGGTGACCGATTTGGGCTTCGTTAATTTCTCCAATGCGTACTGACGGTTTCACCGGAACGTTATTAACGGTTTCCCCCATATTCTATTGACACTTTCCCCGCATCTCTATTACGACTTCCCCCATATCGCTTTCCTAAGAAAATGAAGTGATCATTATGGACGAGAGTCTCCTCCCGCGTCATCTGCAGCCACAACTAAAGGCCGCACTTACATCAGCACGAGTGGTTAACATTATTGGACCGAGGCAGGTCGGGAAAACGACGCTGGTACGCGATCTATTGAACGTTGGAAAATTCATCACCTTAGATGACGAGGGTGTGCTTGCAGCTATTGAGGCTGATCCAAAAGGACAGCTGGATGCCCTGCTGGGTGAGACGAAAGCAGGACCCCTCATTATCGACGAAGCCCAACGATCAACGAAATTAGCTTTGGCGTTGAAGAGAATCGTGGACGAAAGCCGAGCAATGGGTCAGTTCGTCCTGACAGGCTCATCCAACGTTTTCATTTCCGCGCACGTGGCGGACTCGTTGGCAGGTCGGGTCCATACAATGACGATGCTTCCAATGAGTGTCGCCGAAACAAAGCGCATGGGGCCTGCGAAAATTCTCGATTGGGCATCGAGGAATAGCCGTCCCGATCCGCTAGACCTGCCTAAAGCAGAAATTTTGTCCCGGGCACAATACATCGACTTGATAGTCGCTGGCGGTTTCCCAGAGATACGAACTCTGGAAGAACGCTGGAGGCAAAATCGATACACAGGCTACGTTGACAGTGTAGTGGAACGCGACGTTGCACACGTCTTAAAAATAAGAAAATCGGACGCCATGAGGCGAATGATCGATCAACTAGCTACGCGCGTCGGAAACGAGCTTAATATAGACGAACTATGTTCGAACATCAGTTTACAACGGAATACCACCGAGACCTACCTCGATATTCTAACCAAGCTATCTCTACTGCAACGATTGCCTGCGTGGACCTCTGGAGAATCCGGGCGCGACATACGCCACCCAAAAATCCATCTTGTGGATACCGGTATCGTCGCGGCTTTGAGGAGTATGAACACCCAGAGCTTCAATATTGGCGCGAATCCCACAGCGCTTGGCAGCCTGTTCGAAAATTTCGTTTTCAATGAAATGTGGAAATCCCTCCCCTATCAGATGCGCCAGTGGCGACTTTATCATTGGAGGCATCAACGAGGACGCGAGATAGACATCCTTGCTGAGTCAGACAGAACGATTGTTGGCTTCGAGATGAAGACGTCGACCGCGGTTGAAGCAAAGGATTTTCAACATCTGCGATGGTTTCGAGATGAAGGCCCCGGTATGAACCGTCCCTTCGTCGGCATCCTCATTTATATGGGAGAGCGCGTACTCAGTTTCGGCGAAAACATATTTGCGCTCCCTCTGTCGATATTTTGGTCATTCAAAGACAGTTAGCCTCAGTGGGCGGCCCGGTTTTGGCATTTGCTACCTAATTCCGCATTTTCGCGCGACATGCCTTAGGCAGTCTGCGACCGTGCGTCGGCTTCGCTCTCCAGTGTTTCCAGGCTGACGATGGCCTTAATGGGCAAGTGATCGGAAGCCACGCGCGCGAGCGGTGAGTCATGCACCTCGACCGCGGAGATCATGCCGCGACGGTTTGCCATGATGCGATCGAGCGCCAAAAGCGGCAGCGTTGAGGGAAAGCTCGGAACAGCGGGGGGAAGCGGGCCGAAGGCGGCCTGGAAGGTATTGAGCGATGAGCGGTCGCCCAGCCGCCACTCGTTGAGGTCGCCGAGCAGGATGGTCGGCACTTCGCCGCCGTCGCTCATCAGGTCGACGATCAGGCGGGTCTGCTGGGCACGCGATCGGTGCAGAAGGCCGAGATGTGCGGCGATGATCCTGAGGCTGCCGCCGCGCGCCAGTTCCAGTTCGGCGATCAGAGCGCCGCGCGGCTCCAGTCCCGGCAGGCTTATCTGGTGCACGTCACGCACCGTGCCCTGCTTGAAAAGAACGACATTGCCATGCCAGCCATGTGCCTTGGCAACGCCGGCAACGGGCACGGGGATAAGCCCTGTCTCGCGCTCCAGCCGGCGCAGATCGAGGATGCCAGTGCGTTCGCCGAAACGCGTATCGGCTTCCTGCAGGCCGATGACGTCGGCATTGATCTCATAGATGACCCGGCTGGTCCGTTCCGGATCGAACCGCCGGTCGGCGCCGACGCATTTATGGACATTGTAGGAAGCGATCAACGTGCCCTGAGGGCGATCCGGTTTGCCGGCCGGCTTGAGGCGCGATTTGTTTCGGCTCTTCAGGCTTTCCAGAATACTCGCACGGAGACTTTCTTTCTTCTTTTTCATCTATCCGTCGACCGTTCCTTGATCAGACCATGTCGGGCACATGCAAGGGATTATAAGAAGCGACGATTGGCCTTGTCATGTAAAAAGGTTGCGACAGGGGCAGATTGTCCATGGGGCTCGTCCGTCAGAGATAGGGTGAGCCGAGCCAGAGGACCTTCTCGATGAGCCTGACGACAAAGGGCCGTGCCCGCAGTTTTTCGAGATCGACCGGATGGGCCGTTTCCAGGATTGCGCCGATATGGGCATCGATCGTTTCGGCAAAACCGCGATCGAGCACTTCCAGATCCACCTCGAAATTGAGCCGCAGGGAGCGGGGATCGAGATTGGAGGAGCCGACATAGGCCCAGATTCCATCGATCGCCAGCAGCTTCGAATGATTGAACGGGCCTTCGGCACGCCAGATGCGGCAATAATTCTTCAGCATCTGGTCGAACTGCGCCGTCATGGCGCGGTCGACAAGCACGAGATTGTTGGCGGTCGGCACGACGATGTCGACCTCGACACCGCGCCGGGCTGCCGTGACCAGTGCGCTGATCAGCTCGCGATCCGGCAGGAAATAGGGCGACATGACGCGGATCGATTTATGCGCCACCGACAAGGCGCCGATGAGCATCTTGTGGTTGGTCTCGATGCTGCGGTCGGGACCGGAAGCGACCACCCGCATGAAGACCGGCGCTCCCGGCTCATTGGAGGGCGCCGCAATCCGCCATTCGTTTCCGCTGAGGACCTCGCCGGTCGTAAAGCGCCAGTCCTCGGCGGCGGTGTTGAAGAGATCGGCAACGGCAGGACCCGTCACGCAAAAATGCATGTCGCGGGCGCAATGGTCATGGGCGAATTCCCGCGTGAATCCCTGGCGGATATTCATGCCGCCGGTAAAGGCGATCCGTCCGTCGATGCTGAGGATCTTGCGGTGGGTGCGCAGATTGGCATAGGGCAGTCTGAGGCCGATGATGACGTTGCCGTTGAACACGTCGACCTCAACGCCGCCCTCTCTAAGATAGCCCATGATGCTCGGCACGGAGTAGCGGGCACCGACGGCATCGATCAGCACGCGCACGCCGACGCCGCGTTTAGCGGCGGCGATCAGGGCGTCGGCGATGCGCAGGCCGATCGGGTCGCGATCGAAAATATAGGTTTCCATCAGGATGCTGCGTTCGGCGCCATCTATTGCGGCTTTCATCGCCGCATAGGCGGCGTCGCCGCTGGTCAGCATTTCGATCGTGTTGCCGGTGCTCATCGTATAGCGGACGACGCGGTCGCCGAGCGTTTTCATCGAGCCGAAACGCTCGCCGAAAAGCCGCCGCACCTGGTCGTCATTGGCATCGAAGCTGGAGAGTTCTCCATTCGCATCCTTGCGGAAGAGCGCGTCTCGCTGTGAACTGAGTGAGGCCCGGCGGATGCGATTGATGCCCGCGAAGGCATAGAGCCCGGCGCCGATGATGGGCGACAGGATGACGACACCGACCCAGCCGATCGCCGCGCGAACATCTTCTTTGGTCATTGCCGCATGGATCGCGGCGGCTGCCCCCAACGCGATGGACAGGACAGCGAGAACTTGGCCCCAATGGGCATCCACCAGGTCGATCATGGCGCGAGTATATCTTTGCCCGCAAAAGCTGCAATGAGCCGATTTGCGATCACGGACATGTCGTTGATATCGGTGCGAAAACTCATCCTATTAGATATTTTTAATTGAAGACCGTTGTTGCCGCCTTCATACTTAGGGTGCTTCGGCCGCTTCGCTACCGTCCCCCAACGGTAACCTTGTTTCTTGTTTGAAGCGCCACTGCGGTTCGAGAGCCGAGACCGAAGAAAACGAGCCCTGGCATTTTAAAGTCATGGCGTCTTGGCTGCTCGGGGGAGGCGTGAAAGCCCGCGTTTCAAGAACGGGCATTGTTCATCAAACCATGTTCAATGATGCGAACGGAGAACAGCAGATGTTGGAATCTCGGGACGAATGGATCAAGAAGCGCGCATATGCCATTTGGGAAGAGGAGGGTCATCCCTTCGGGCGCGATGTCGAGCACTGGGAACGGGCGAGCGGTGAGCGCATCGCACTCGATAAAAGTGTCACGATGGCCGTTGCAGGCGAGGCCAAACTCAAGACCAAACGTAAGCCGGCGGTCACCGTGGCCGCCGCAGAGGTGATCGCCAAACCGGCGGTAAAGAAGGTATCGAAGAAAGCCGCAAAGGCGTAGGACGCGCCAGTTTTAGAGCGGAGACGAGTTTAGAGCGGAGACGGGGCAGTTCGATGGGAGACATCGAGCCGCCTCTCTTTTTTGAGCTGCGGCGGGAGAAATATTCGCAATAATTTCGGTAATTTAGGTCCCGATCGCGAAATAGTTGTCACACACCGGTGCTATTGAGTGAGAAGGGAGCCACGCAATGAGCCGCAGCCACATTGATGACCTGCAAATGACTGTCACGACGATCGTCGCGGCGCGCTGTCTTTTGCATTTTGTCGGCAGCGTGGAGGTGATGACGTGATGTCCCTTCTCGTGCTTGCGGCGATCTATCTTCTGGCGGCGTTGGTCCTCATCCTGATTATCGATCGTTCCGTCGGTATGTTTTTCCCGGCTTCAGCCAAGCGTCGTGTGAGGCCGCAGCGTGATCGACGCTTGCGGCCGCTATCGGCCAATCGCAACTCTCCCGGCCAGGTATCGGAACCTTTTCCGTGACGGCGTGTTGGTCTTTCTTCCATAGCGAGGAGAAAGACCATGCCACGAGGAGACAAATCCGCCTATAGCGACAAGCAGAAACGCAAGGCCGAGCATATCGAGGAAGGCTATGAAGACCGCGGCGTTTCCCATGGAGAAGCCGAACGGCGCGCCTGGGCGACCGTAAACAAGGAAAGCGGCGGCGGCAAAAAATCCGGCTCGGGCCGCGGCCACCCGGAAAGGCATGAATCTTCCGAGAAGGGTGGCAAGATCGGCGGACGCGCCGCCGCAAAACGGCCAGCGTCCGAGCGCTCGGCTTCCGCAAAGAAGGCGGCCGCGACGCGTAAACGTCATGAACATCGAGCTCATTCATAGGCGGCGCGTGAGGGATGTATTCTATGGTTGGCGTGTCAGGCCGGTGATGTAACGTCATTTTGTCTGGTCGCGATCGTCAACGCCCCTTCCGCTTCGAGACGGCGACGCTAGATTTCTGCGTGAGGCTAACCAGCGCTTTACGCCGATCGTCGCTAGTCGCCGTCTTCAATTCTCGGGAGGGAAAGTCGAATGTCTTATGAACTCTACTATTGGGACGGCATCCAGGGACGTGGCGAATTCGTCCGGCTGGCACTGGAGCAGGGCGGTGCCCACTATGTCGATATCTGCCGTGGCCCGGCCGGCAAGGGGCAGGGAATGCCGGCCATGCTGGCGATCATGGAAAATGGGGAAGGGCCTAACCTTCCGTTTGCGCCGCCGTTTCTCAAGGAAGGCGACGTCATCATTCCTCATGTGGCGAATATCCTGATGTATCTCGGTCCGAAACTTGGCCTTGCGCCAAAGGACGAAGAACAGCGCCACGTGTTGAATGGCCTGCAATTGACGATCACCGATCTCGTCGCCGAGGTCCATGATACGCATCATCCCATCGCCGTTTCGAAATATTACGAAGATCAGAAGCAAGAGGCTAAGGCTCGCGCCGCCGAATTCATCGACAATCGTATTCCGAAATTCCTCGGATATTTCGAGCGTGTGCTGCAGCAAAATCCGGCTGGGCCGAGCCATATCTTCGGCAACAGCCTGACTTATGTCGATCTCTCGCTGTTCCAGATTTATGAGGGATTGCACTATGCTTTCCCGCGCGCGACCGCCCGTCTCGGCCACCGCTATCCGCATTTGGCGGCGCTGCATGCCGCTGTCACGAAACTGCCCAACATTGCTCGCTATCTTCAATCCGATCGCCGCATCCCCTTCAATGAGGACGGCATTTTCCGGCATTATCCGGAGCTGGATAAAGATGTGGCGTAAGCAATGCTCCTCTATCAATTCATTCCCGCGTGCTGGATCATTTGGCTGCTGATCTGGCTCTTTGCGTCCTTCGGCGCCAAGAAAACCGTGCGGCAGGAAGACCCGTTGTCGCGGCTCGGCAATACCGCGCCGATCTGGATCGGCGCTTTCCTTCTGGCGGCCAATCCTTCGTGGCTGGGGCCTTTACGGTTTCGCATCATCCCGCAGGACCTGACATTCTATGCGATCGGTGCGGCTTTGACGGTCGCTGGCCTCCTCTTCGCTATATGGGCTCGTTACCACATCGGTCGCAACTGGAGCGGCGTGATTACGCTGAAGGAGGATCACGCGCTCATCCGTTCCGGCCCCTATGCGCTTGTCCGCCATCCGATCTATTCCGGTCTGATGCTCGCCATTGTCGGCTCGGCAATCGCACGCGGCGATATTGCCGCTGCCTTTGCGATCGTCGCGGTGCTTTATGCCGTGCTGCGCCGAATGCAGATCGAGGAAAGCTGGATGAGCGAGACTTTCGGTTCGGCTTACGCCGATTACAAGGCCAGTACGCCGGCACTGATCCCGTTTCTCATGTAGCGTCAGATTTTGAGCGGCGATGCTGCTGTGAAAAAGTCGGCCCAGGGGTCGGTGTTCGATTGGCTCAAACGTGAGGCTGCGTTGCCAACGGTGAAAGAAGCCGGACCGATCTTGCCGTCCAACTCCTCCCAGCCGATCGGCATCGAAACCGCCGCCCCTTTTCTTGCACGCGTCGAATAGGGCGCAACGGCGGTATTGCCGCGGCCGTTACGCAGATAATCGACGAAGATATGTCCGGTTCGCTTCGCCTTGCTGGCGACGGACAAATATGCATCCGGGCTATCGGCGCTCATCGCATGTGCCATCGTCTCGGCCGCTTCCTTGACCTGCTGCCAGTTTGCCTGCGGCTTGAGGGACGCGAGGACATGCAGGCCCTTGCCGCCTGAGGTCTTGACGAACGACGTCAATCCCTGAGCGGAAAAGCGCTCCCTTATTTCCTTTGCCGCCATGGTGACCTTGCCCCACGCGACATCCTCGCCCGGATCGAGATCCATGATGATCATGTCGGGTTTTTCCCAATGGCCGGTGGTCGTGCCCCAGGGGTGTATTTCAAGTGCCGCCGATTGAACGAGAGCAGCCAGGCCGTCGAAATCTTCGATCTTCAGAAGCTTTGCCGCGTCCTTGTCTTCGGGATCGGCAATCTCCTCGATATGCGGATTGATGCCTTTCCAGGCATGTTTCTGGAAGAATCGTGGCCCGTCGATACCGTCAGGGCAGCGCACCAGCGCCAGAGGGCGATCAACGACGAAAGGGGCCATGCGCCGCCAGGCCAGCGCGTAGTAATTAAGGAGATCCTGCTTGCTGACCTCGTCGTCGGGCCAATAGACCCGCTCCGGATGCGTCAGTTCGACCGAGGTCTTGATGCCGTCCTGAATGGGCGTCTTTGCCATCTCGCATGCGCTCCATTTTCTGCGACGGGAAGGTGGTCGCGCCGGGCAAGATTAGAGCATGATGCCGAAAAGTGTAAGCTGTTTTCGGGCGACATCATGCTCTCGGTATTTGATTTTAGCGCGACGCTCAAAGTCGATCGGCTGCCATTGTCACGGCATGAGCTGGCCGCCATTGACCTCGACGACTTGGCCGGTGATGTAGCCGGACAGCGTTGTGGAGGCGAGGAACAGATAGGCGCCGACACAATCCTCCGGCGTGCCGACGAAGCCCATGGGGATCGTCTTGCGCTGAATTTCCATCTGTTCGTCGTTGGTATAGCGCTCGTGGAAGGGCGTTGCGATCACGCCCGGTGCGACTGCATTGACGCGGATCTTGTCGTTGACGAATTCCTTGGCGTGGCCGTGGGTGATCGTCGAGACGAACCCCTTGGAGGCCGCGTAAAGGATCGCGCCGTTGCCGCCGCCATTGCGCGCGGCGATCGAGGTCGTGTTGATCACGAAGCCGCCCTGTCGCTTCAAATAGGGATAGGCCACGCGGGTTGCGGCGAGCACGGAGCGGGCGTTGAGGTTCATCACCCGGTCATAATGCTCATCCGTCATATCGGCGGTCGGAAGTCGTCCCAGCATGCCGCCGGCATTGTTGACCAGACCATCGAGGCCGCCCAGCGCTTCGGCCGCATCCCTGACGACGCGTTCGGTCTCGCCATCTTGCGAAACATCACCCTGGATCAGATGGACCGTCCCGCCGCTCGCCTTGATTTCAGCCGCCAGCTTTTCGGCCGGTTCGCGGCTGGCATTGAAATGAAGGCCGACCTTCATGCCCTGTGCGGCAAAGGCCAATGCGACTGCAGCGCCGATGCCGGTTGAAGCACCGGTGATCAACACCCGTTTTTCGGCCAGATCGGGGATGCGGATGGACGCAAGCAATTGCGCGAGTTCTGCCATGACAACTCCTCCTGAATGTCAGTCAATCATATGACGAAATATGCTCTGTCTTATCAGTCGCAAGGGCGGAAAGGCAATCGCGGGGCGGGCAGACAAAAGGACGCGATATGCTCCTTGGATCGCGTCTCCGGTTTGCCGGCCCTCATCATTGGACCCATGAGGCATTGGAGCTTCCCACCATAACAATTTGAAATAACTCTAATTTCCAGAAGTGATGAACTTCATGTTTTAGGTGAGCGAGACTTGGATCGCCCCGGGAATAGCCGCTGAACGGCACGAAACGATCTGGTGTGGCAGCACCACGGCGGATAATGAAGATGCCAAGGGAGTCGGCCGCTCCTCACGATGATGAGGCGATGGCGGCTGCGGCTTCGACAACAGAGAGAGACCGAAAATATCATGAGCAAGAACACGTTGATCCGTTTCGATGTTGCCGACAATCAGGCCGGCGGCCAGCGCCGTCCCTTCGCCAAGGCCGTCCGTGCTGGCGATTTCGTCTATGTCTCGGGCCAGGTGCCGACCATCAACGGTGAAATCGTCGTCGGCAATGTCGTGACGCAGACCGAGCAGGTTATCGCCAACATCAAGGATGTTCTTGCCCTTGCCGATTGCACGCTCGAACATGTCGTCAAGGTCAATGTCTGGCTGGACGATGCCCGCGATTTCTCGAGCTTCAACGCGGTGTTCGAGAAGCATTTTATCGATCACCCGCCAGCGCGCTCGACCGTCCAGTCGCCGATGATGGTGGATGTCAAGGTCGAGATGGACGTCGTAGCCTATAAGCCGCTCGACTGAGCGGAAATTGCTTTGCGATCTCGATCGCAATGGCGCTGCGGCTGCATCGCATATCCGCGAATGCCGCAATGACGGCCGTTCCATGATAGATTTCCGCCGCGCCTAACCTTCACGCTTTCGATGTCGGCTCTCCATGCGGCCGGTGTCGAGGCGGCGTTTTCATCGCCGATGACGCTGCTTTGCGGCACCGTCATCGGCATGTGGCATCAATGCCCTGTTCGCCCCTCCGTTGCAGACGGCCAGCGTCGAACCCCGCCGATTTCCCTAAACCCCAATTGATCGAGATCGCCGCCTTATCGGCGGTAACGTCTTTTGACGCCCCAATCCGCCTGTTGATTTCCAATCAGCGATTGACGAGTCTCAAAACTCACGATTAAATCAATTTGATTGACTACTCGAAAACAACGAGAGGGAACGACAAATGGGAATGAGGAAAAGCATACTGCGCAATCTCTTCTGCCGGACGTCTTGGACAGCGGCGGCACTCGGCGCCTCGCTGGCGTTCGGTTCCGGCCTCGCCTCGGCAGCCGAATCCGTGCTGACGATGCATATCGAGGAACAGACGAGCTGGGTCAGCAACTTCAATCCGTTCGATCTGGCCGGACGCCGCCAGAGCACGATGGATTTCATCTATGAGCCGCTGGTCATCTTCAACGCCAATGGCGGCGGCAAATCGGTCTGGCGTTTGGCGACGAACTACAAGTTCTCCGACGATCTGATGTCGATTACCTATGATCTCCGTCCCGGCGTGAAGTGGTCGGACGGCCAGCCGCTGACCTCGGCCGACGTGAAATACACGATCGACCTGATGCTGAAGAACCCCGCCGTCGATACCGTTGGCGTTGGCCAAACGGTTGCTTCCGTCGAGGCGCCTTCGCCGACGCAGGTGAAGATCACCCTCAAGGCGGTAAATTCCGAATTCCCCGAATCCCTGGCCGATCTCGCCGTCGTACCGGAGCATATCTGGAAGGACGTGGCCGATCCGGTCGCTTTCAAGAACGAGAAGCCGGTCGGGTCCGGTCCGATGACCGAGGTTCGCCGCTTTACGCCGCAGGTCTACGAGCAGTGCCGCAATCCGAATTATTGGGATGCGGCGTCGCTGCACGTCGATTGCCTGCGTCTGCCGCAGATCTCGGGCAACGATCAGATGCTGGCGCTGCTGCCGGAGGGCACCGTCGATTGGATCGGCTCGTTCCTGCCGCAGATCGACAAGACCTTCGTTGCGCTCGATCCGCAGCACAACGGCTACTGGCAGCCGCCGGCGGAAACCGTTGCCTTCGAGATGAATTTCAAGTCGGCGAATGCAGGTAATTTCGAGGCTTTCAAGGATCTCAACTTCCGCCATGCCTTCAGCCTGGCGATGGACCGCAAGTCGATGGTCGATATTGCCGGCTTCGGCTATCCGGTCGTCAACCTGCATGCCAGCGGCCTGCCGCCGCGCTTCGAATCCTGGCGCAACAAGGCGGCCGAAGGCGACAAGGATGCCTTCATGGGGTTCGACACTGACAAGGCGAACAAGATCCTCGACGATGCCGGCTATAAGAAGGGTGCCGACGGCTTCCGCACGACGCCGAGCGGCAAACCGATCACCTTCCCGATCATCGTACCGAACGGCTGGACCGACTGGATCGACGCCGTGCAGATCGCCGTCGAAGGACTGCGCGCTGCCGGCATCAATGCCTCCGTCGCCACGCCCGAATATGAGCAGTGGCGCAAGCAGCTCCTCGACGGCAGCTTCGATGTCGTCATGAACTCGCGCGCCGACAGCGCCACGCCGTTCCAGGGCTATTATCAGAGCCTGTCGACGGCCTATGCCGGCAAGCTCACCGTCGCCGCGTCACGCTACTCCAACCCGAAGCTCGACGGGCTCTTCGATCAATATCTGAAGTCGTCTTCCGATGGCGATCACAAGAAGATCTTCAACGATATTCAGGTTCTGATCGCCGACCAATTCCCGGTCGTCCCCGTCTTCAACGGCCCGACCTGGTACCAGTATTCGAGCAAGCGTTTCACCGGCTGGGTCACGGACAAGGATCCGGTGATGAACCCGGAAAACCACGACAACAACCGCATGCGTCTCATGCATCTGCTGCGTCTGAAGCCGGTCCAATAAGACCAAAGCGAAGGAAGCAGAGATGCGTGTTTCAAGCCGGCGCCTCGGCGTCTATGCGGTGGCCCTGGCCTTCGCGATCGTCGTCAACTTCATTCTTCCCCGGCTTATGCCGGGGAGTCCCGTCGACGCCATGGTGGCTCAGCTTGGGCCGCGGGCGACACCCGCGGCCGTTGAGGCGATCAAGGCCCGTTTTGGCGAGATCGATCAGCCGATCATGATGCAGTTCGTCGACTATCTCAAAGGCCTCGCAACGCTCGACCTTGGCGTTTCGGTGAAATATTATCCGCAGACGGTGGTCCAGGTGCTGAGCCGGGCCACGCTGTGGACCCTCTTCCTGGTCGTTACAGCGATCATCGTTTCTCTGTGCATCGGCGTCGTGCTCGGCGCCATCGCGGCCTGGAGGCGCGGCGGGCGGTTCGACACAATCGTATCGCCCTTTGCCGTCATCCTGTTCTCTATACCGCCCGTTATCGTAGCGCTCACCACCCTGTTTGTCTTTGCGGTGTCGCTGCGCTGGTTCCCTGTTGGATATGCCTACGATCCCAATCTCGATCCGGGCTTCAATTTCACCTTCTTCGGCAGTGTGTTCATGCACGCGATCCTGCCGGTTCTGACCTTGTCTCCATTCCTCATCGGTGAATTCCAGACGACGATGCGCTCGTCGATGATCGTCGTGCTCGGAGAGGATTACGTGACGATGGGGCGGGCCAAGGGGCTGAGCAACCTCGCCGTCATGTTCGGCTATGGCGCCCGCAACGCCCTGTTACCCGTGCTGACCAACCTGGCGCTGATGCTCGGTGCCGTTTTCGGCGGCTCCATCGTCACCGAGATCGTCTTCAACTATCCGGGCCTTGGCCTGACGCTGTTTACCGCCAGCGTGGCGCGTGACTATCCCGTCATCCAGGGGCAGTTGCTGCTGATGACGCTCGCAACGCTCGGCGCCAATTTCCTCGTCGATATCATCTACGGTCTCGTCGATCCGCGATTGAGGGAGACAGGACGATGAGCTTTTCGCTGCGATCCATTTTCAGCCAGAAAAAAGCGCTTGTCGGTTTCGTCATCGTTGCTGCGCTGTGCCTGATGGCGATCTTCGCGCCGGTCATCGCGCCGGGCGAACCCGGCGCCCGCGTCGGCCGGTCGCATCAGCCGCCTTCCGTCGAACATGTCTTCGGCACCACAAAGATGGGCCGTGACGTCTATCGCCAATTCGTCTGGGGGGCGAGAAGCTCGCTTTCCGTCGGTTTCGCGACGGGTATCGCCATTACGGTGCTCGGCACGGCCATCGGTCTGATTGCCGGCTATACCGGCGGCAAGACGGACGCCGCGCTCGATCTTGCCACCAACGCCGTGCTGGTCATACCCAACATGCCGCTCCTCATCCTGCTCGCGTCCTTTGCGGGCACGGTTGGTCCCGTGACGATCATGACCATCATTGCATTGACGTCCTGGCCATGGGGTGCGCGCATGACGCGTTCGCAGACGATGGCGCTGCGCAACCGCGATTTCGTCACTGCCGCCAAGATGATCGGCGAGCCGGCCTGGCGCATCATCTTCGTCGAGATCCTGCCGAACCTGACGCCGCTCATCGGCATCAATCTGGTCGGCAGCATCATCTACGCGATCGTTGCTCAGACGACACTCGAATATCTCGGCTTCGGCGATCCGCTGAAGGTCACGTGGGGCACCATGCTCTACAATGCGCAGAATGCCTCGGCTATCATGGTCGGCGCCTGGTGGGATATCGGCGTGCCGGCCATCGGCATCGCGCTGACCGGGCTCGGTCTGGCGCTGATCAACTTCACCTTCGACGAAATCGCCAATCCGCAATTGCGTTCCGGCCCGGCCTTGACCCGTTGGTTCCGCCTGACGCGCGCCCGCAATCGCACGATGAGGTCAGGCCAATGAGCGACAATCTGCTTGAGATCGAACATCTCGATATCGACTATCTGGTCGACAAGGGCGATTTCCGTGCCGTGAAGGACGTGTCCTTCAACATCGGCCGCGGCGAGATCTTCGGTCTTGCCGGCGAATCCGGCTGCGGCAAGAGCACGATCGCCTATGCGATCACGCGGCTATCGAAGGCGCCGGCCTGGATCAGCGGCGGAAGCATTCGGCTCGATGGCCAGGATCTGCTCAAGATGCCGGAGCGCGATCTGCAGAAGATCCGCTGGAAGCGCATCGGCATGGTGTTCCAGAGCGCCATGAACTCGCTCAATCCGCTGATGCGGGTGGAGGCGCAGTTCCACGATGTCCTGCATCGCCATACCGGATGCTCGCGCCAGGAATCGCGTGCCCGTGCCGAGGAGATGTTCAAGCTGGTGGGAATTCCTCCGCATCGCGTCAGCGACTACCCGCACCAGTTTTCCGGCGGCATGCGCCAGCGCATCGTCATCGCCATTTGCCTGGCGCTGCGTCCCGAACTCATCATCATGGACGAACCGACGACGGCGCTCGATGTCGTCGTTCAGCGCGAGATCCTGGAACAGGTTCTGGACCTGCAGCAGACCTATGGCTTCTCAGTGCTTTTCATCACCCATGACCTGCATCTGATGGCGCAGCTTTGCCACCGCATCGGCGTCATGCTGAAGGGCGAACTGGTTGAGGTCGGCGATGTCGCTCAGGTCAGCCGGTCCCCCGTTCATGACTATACGCGCAAGCTCTGGAACGCTATTCCGCAGCTTCCGGCCAGCGCTCACCCTTCCGGAGTTTTCGCATGAAACCGCAAATACAGGCCGTGACTGCAGAACCCGTCATCCGGCTCGATGATGTCCAGCGTCATTTCGGCTCGGTGCATGCATTGAATAGCGTTTCTTTCTCGCTGTTTGCAGGAAAGGCGCTGGCATTGGTCGGGGAATCCGGCTGCGGCAAGACCACGTGTGCCCGCATCATCGCCCGGCTCGACAAGCCGACAGCCGGGAGGCTTCTCTTCCGCAGACAGGACCGTACGGCGCGAGGAGTGAGCAAGGACGAGCGGATGTACCGCAAGGACGTCCAGATGGTCTTCCAGGACCCTTTCTCGTCGCTCAACCCGGCCTTCACGATCAATCATCACATTGCAAGACCGCTGCAGTTGCACGGTGCGGACAAGCCGAAGGCCGAACGGGACGACGATATATCGAAGCTGCTGGAGAGCGTCGGTCTCGATCCTTCGGTGACGCGCCAGAAGTTTCCGCATGAGCTTTCCGGCGGCCAGCGCCAGCGCGTTAATATTGCCCGCGCCCTGGCGGTTTCTCCGAGCGTGCTGGTGGCGGACGAGCCGACCTCGATGCTCGACGTGTCCATCCGCAAGGACATCCTCGACCTGCTGGCGCGGGTGAAGCGGGAAAACGATCTCGCCATGCTCTACATTACCCATGATATCGCGACCGCCGCCCATGTCGCGGAAGAGATCGTGGTGATGTTTGCCGGCCAGATGGTCGAGTGGGGCGAGACCAATGCCGTCCTCGCCAGCCCGAAGCATCCCTATACGCAGCTTCTGCTTTCGGCGGTGCCGGACGGCGGACGCAGGTTCGTGACCGGCGGCAGCGCTCGCTTTCTCGAGCAGGCTGAGAAGATCCGCTCGCTCAGCCGGCCGGTCTCGACGGTGGTCGAAGAGGTCGGCCCCAATCATTTCATGCGTGCGCTCGTCGCATCGAACTAGAAGGATTTTCGCCTTGGATTACCTGGTCAATCTATCGACCCTGCCGGTCGACACGCAATCGCCGGAGCGCATGGCGAAGGCTGATGTCACCATCCGGCGCGCTCTGCCGCCGGAGATGCGGCTGATCACGAGCTGGGTGGCTGACCATTTCAGCGAGGGATGGGCAAGCGAGACGACGGTGGCGATGACGCGCCAGCCGCCGACATGCTTCATCGCCACGCGTAATCGAGAGCTTGTCGGTTTTGCCTGCCACGAGGCGACGGCGCGGGGCTTCTTCGGTCCGACCGGCGTCGACGAAAGCGTTCGCGGTCTCGGCATCGGCCGGGCGCTGCTCTTTGCCTGCCTCAACGACCAGAAGGCCATGGGCTACGCCTACACTGTCATCGGCGATGTCGGCCCATCGGAATTCTACGAGAAGACCGTCGGCGCAATACAGATCCGCAATTCCGCACCCGGCATCTATGCCGGCATGCTCAAGCTTTGAACGATCCCTTCAGGAAGAGAGAGTGCCCATGTCCACACCGCGATCCCTGGCTCTGCGGCTTGAAACAACCTGGAACGCGCCAGCCGATGGCAAGGAATTTTCCTATGTGCTGCGGCTGAAGAACCTGTCGTCGGAACCGCTTTCGGGCTTCTCGCTCTGCGTCAGCGGTCCCGGCCGCGTCGATCCGGCCGGCATCGTCGAAGGCGCGACGGTCACCAAGCGCCTTTCCAACTTTACCGAATTCCAGCCGTCCGAAGGCTTCGTGCTGGCTGGCGGCGAGACATGGACCATCACGGTCCATGCGTTGAGCTGGCCGTTCCGCCACTGGACCGATGGCGCCACCAGCGCCTATCTCGCATTGCCGGATGGAACCGCCGTATCGCTCGCAGCTGAACCGACGCGCACGTCGTCGAGCAACGCGCCGTTGAAGCGTGGTGCTGAAATCTATCCCGTTCCGGCCAATCCCCCGGTGCCGCTGTCGATCATTCCCTGGCCGAACCGCGTTGCCGTCGCCTCTCGCCGCCCGCTGCCGGCAGGCTTTGCGCTGAAGGCGAATACGCCGGAAGCACAAGCGGCGGCTGAAAGCTTCACCGCTTTGGTCGAGCATCTCTTCGCAGCCGAGGGGCTCGTGCGTTCGGAAGCCGAAGGCGCCGTGCCGGTGGAGCTGCGGCCCGTCGAAGGCCTCGGGGCGGAGGCCTATAAACTGACCTTCTCGCCGCAGGCGATCACCGTCGAGGCGAGCGCCCAGACTGGCTTCGTCTATGGCCTCGTGACCATCGGCCAGATCTGGCGCGGCGCGCGTCTGTATCCGCAGGCCTTCCATTTCCCGGCCGGCGGCGAGATCGTCGACGAGCCCTCGATGGGTTGGCGCGGCCTGCATCTCGATGTGTCGCGCCAGTTCTACGGCTCGGCTGAAATCAAGAAGCTGATGGCGGTACTTGCCTGGAACAAGCTCAACCGCTTCCATTGGCACCTGTCGGACGATGAATCCTGGCGCGTAGAGATCGACGCCTATCCGGCGTTGACGGAGATCGGCGCATGGCGCGGCCACGGCTTGCCCTTGCCGCCGCTTCTGGGCTCCAGCCCGGCCCGCACCGGCGGTTATTACACGAAGGCGGCCGTGCGCGAGATTGTCGCTTACGCCAAGGGCTTCGGCATCGAGATCCTGCCCGAGATCGATATGCCCGGCCATTGCTATGCAATGCTGCAGGCAATCCCCAAGCTTCGCGATCCGAACGAGGTCGGCAGCTATTATTCGGTTCAGGGCTTCCCGGACAACTGCATCAACCCGGCCCGCGAGAAGACCTATGAGGTCATCGAGACCATCCTCTCCGAATTGATCGAGCTCTTCCCGTTCAAGACGATCCATATCGGTGCCGACGAGGTGCCGCTTGGCGCCTGGTCCGGTTCGTCGGAGGCGCTCGCGCGTCTGCGCGAGCTTGCCGGCGAGGAGATTGCGGATGCGCATGCCAAGCGCCTGAACGTCATCACCAATACGCATGGTGCCGACGATATTCACGGCTCGGGTGCTGCCGTCCTGCAGGCCGAATTCCTGGAGCGCATCCAGGCGTTTCTCGCCTCGAAGGGTTGCGTGACCGGCGGCTGGGAAGAAGCAGCCCATGGCGACAGGATCGACAAGGACAAAAGCTATCTCTGCAGCTGGCGCAACGTCGAAGTCGCGGCCGAGCTTGCGGGACGCGGATATGAGATCGTCGTCTGCCCGGGCCAGGTCTATTACCTCGATATGGCGATGCGCCCCGATTGGGACGAGCCGGGCGGCAGCTGGGCCGGCTATTCCGACGCGGAGAAAATCTACACCTTCGATCCGGTCGGCGGCTGGACGGATGCGCAGAAGGAAAAGCTTCGCGGCATCCAGGCCTGTATCTGGTCCGAACCGATGACCGATCGCGCGGTTTTCGACCGTTTGGTCTTCCCGCGGCTCTCGGCGCTGGCGGAAACGGGCTGGACAAAGCCCTCGGCCAAATCTTGGGAACGGTTCAAGGCGCTGGCCGGTACGATGCCGCTGCTCTACGGCTTTTATCAATTTTGAAGGCTTGATACATGAATGGTGCAGGCGGGGCCTTGTCGGCCGCGCCTGCCGACCGCCGATAGCGGCTAAATCCGCCTGGCTTGTTCAACCCATCACTGCGCGATGCGTCAGCGGTTTCTGCAAGACGTCGAACTGCGGATTGGTTTCCGAGAAGATGGGCAAGGCTGCGGCACCGAGGATGGCGGTATCTTTGCCGGTGGCGCCGATCATCAGGCGGGGTATGGTCCGCTTTTCCGCTGGGTTCACCGGAACATGCAGCGGCTCCACGCGCTCGGCAAGCCGCGTCATCAGCGATGTCGGCGCGCTG
The DNA here is from genome assembly GCF_012641405.1 of Rhizobium sp. P40RR-XXII. Lineage (GTDB taxonomy): Bacteria > Pseudomonadota > Alphaproteobacteria > Rhizobiales > Rhizobiaceae > Rhizobium. The sequence continues at coordinate 299,678 of NZ_JABAII010000005.1, read as the reverse complement.
CCGCCAAGCACGATCGTCTGCGGATCGAAGGCAAGTTCGAGAAAATCGATCGTTTGGCGAAGCGGCTGCACAGCCTGTTCCAGCCAGATCTCCAGGCCATGATTATTGGCTGCGATCATCGCATCGAGATCGTCAGGCGAGAGCTCCTGTGCATCGTCTATGCCGAGACATTCATAGGCGACGGATGGCGAGATATAGCGATCAAGACAGCCGCGCTTGCCGCAGGTGCAAAGCCTACCATGCGGCTCGACGATGATGTGGCCGATTTCGCCGGCATTGGCGCGGCTGCCCTTATAGAGATGACCGTCCAAAAACATGCCGGCGCCGATGCCGCCATCACCCGCCAGGAATAGATAGACGAAACTCCCAAGGCCGCGCGCAACGCCATAGAGCCGCTCGCCGATCGCCGCGGCCGTAGCATCGTTTTCGACGAGCACGGGCAGATCGATGAGCCGTCCCAGCTCGAGGGCAACCGGAAAATCCTGCCAGCCGGGCAGGTTGAGCGGGCTGAGCGACGTCACGCCGCCATCGGCATAGCGTCCCGGCAGGGCGATTCCGGCGCCGAGCAGCCGCTCCCGGTGGAAGGAAAAGGCCTGCTGCAGATCTTGAACGATGGCGGCGAGGACCGGCATCGCCTCGGTCGGCCCGGGCCTGTCGACATGGCGCTCGATGCGGGCGCAGACCGTACCCGATAGATCCGTCAGCACGCCGGCGGCACGCTGGCGGCCGAGCTCGAGGCCGATGGAGTAAGCACCGGTCGGATTGATGGTATAGGGAATAATCGGCTGGCCGCGAGCGATCCTCTGCGCTTCCATGGGAATCAGCAGATGCGAGCGCGCCAGTTCCTCCACGATGTTCGAAACCGTCTGTGTGGTCAGTGCCGTCATGCGGGCAATGGCTGCGCGTGACATCGGTCCGTTGGTGCGGATGGCCTCGATCACGACACGCCGGTTATGCGATTTGGCCTGTTCGAGATTCGTGCCTGAAATTGTCTTCATGAGGGGGTGGGGATTTTCTGTATCGGCGTTCGGTTGGCGTTGTTGCTTGTCACGAGCTGCCGTTGGCGTGACGGGGAAATGGCCGCTTTGTCCGACGTTGACCCCAGATGGTATTTTCCATCCTTTTGTCGAGCTCTTCAAGTGGCCGCGCGTTTCTGCCTGGCGCCTGTGCTGCCTGTTGCACATTACCGCGGGCAGGGATTGCAATGCCTGCCCGCGAACCAGATCATCTCATTGTTTGCGGTAGGTCCCCTGCAAGGTCACGCCGGCGGCAAGATCGCAGACACCAGTCTGTGACACGCGCCAGGTCTTTGGATCGAGGCGATCGAGACCGATCTTGCATGCGTCTCTGGAAAGCTGGGTGTGTTCCTTTACCAGCGGAACGACACCGTCCATGCCATCGGCATTGACATCGCCGGCTTCGGCGCCGCCCGGGCCGACAAAGGTAGAGGCGAGCGAAACGGCGATAAGGCCGTCGACCGGTCCGAAAATCGAAAGGTGACCCTCGTTGCCGTCCTTGCTGTTCGACTGGAAATCCGTCGCCGCGCTTCGTCCACCCTTGGTCGTGAGGAGGGAACCGATCTGGTCGTCATAGGCCTGCCGGATGCAAGCCGTATCGCCGCAGGACTGCACCTTCGTAATCCAGCGCCGTTGCCGTTCGCGGATCTTGTCTGCACCGTCCTGCTTCAATGCAGCAGCATAGAGATCCCTTACCATCTTATCCCGCGCAAGGAGTGATTTGTCCTGGCAAATCATATGATCGCTTGTCGAGGCAGGCTTGGCGCAATCGATGCCGGCGGCTTCGACAGGCAGTGCAAATAGAATGGCGATGACCATCGCCGAGGCGGATCTCGAAATCCTCATGGGATACCTCCATTCTCCGAGACTTCAGCTAACTATGCCTCGGCGCGACTTCGTAAAGGTCCTGCCGGCGTCTGTGGCAAACTCGACATATATTGCGCCCGCGTTTGAAGATCGGAAGTATCCTCCTAGAGCCGGATGATTTTAGGTCTGCTCGACCTAAAATCTGAATCCGCTCTAGAATCAAGGAACTAGAGCGTGATGTCGTCCGAAAACTGCCTACACTTTTCGGCATCACGCTCTAGTTTTGACGATCTGAACGTATGAGATCGATGGGAGGTCGCATGGACGGCGAAACACAAGTATCCGGCAGGATCACATTCCTGATCGTCGGCTCCGTGTTTCTTGCCATCACCACTGGGATGGGGACTTTGGCAGTCCACCTCTACCAGACTTATGCGAACGCAACCGCCATGGCGGCATGTGCGGTTTTTTCCTGGGCATTCGGCAGCATGGTCATATCGATGATGCTCGTACTTTTGACGTCGGGGAAGAAAACCAGAGGCAGGATCGGCGCAAGGAGAGGGCGGGTCACCGTCAGGCTCGGCAGCAGATCGCCCGGCTCCAGCGGCCACGTCACGGGTGAGGGCATCGAGGCCGAAGGCGAGGCGGGAACGCGCATCACAAGCGTGATCCCGTCTCTTTTCCTCATCGTATCCGCGATCGGACTGGCTCTTCTCGGGCTTTTCCTTTTCGGCCACCATCGGCTCGACCTGATCGGATCCGGAATGTTCATCGCGGTGGTATTCTACATCGCGAATTGGAGCAGGCTGGCCTGGCCACGAAAATAATTCCGCGGTTCCGTGCCGGCGGAGGCATCGGCTGATTGCTGCTCCGCATGCGGGGAAGGTGGAAAAGCAGGTGGTGCTGCGGTTCATCACGCAGGCCATCGAGATGCAGGAGCGCGAACTTGCTCGTCCGCTGAAGGAAAACAGGGACTGATTTCGATAGCCGGCGGATAGCGCCGATCCTATCGGCTCGTTCCACTCAGGAAATGACGATCGCGCAGATGGTCGCCAAATTTTAGCTATATATGCTTCTTGCCACGATCTACGGCATTCCTTTACCATCCAGTATTATAACCGGGCCTGGGGATAAATTTGACGGCCCACTGGGAGAAGATGCTGGACGCGGAAATCGTCGCATTCCTGGAAGCGTGTCCGATGGCGGCACTTGTGCTCGACGCCGTCGGCACGATTGTCTTCGCCAATGCGGAAGCCCGGGAGCTCTTTGCCCTTTCAGGCGCGCCTCGCAATCCGGCCGTTTCCGATTTGATACCGGATTGGCCGCTGCCCGCCGCAGCCTCGCAGCCATTGATCGTCACAGCCACCGGCCAAAGGCGGGATTGCCGGATCAGCGTCATGACCTGGCCTTCGGCGTCCGAGGTGCTGACGGCGGTTCTTATCGAGCCGGAGAACGAAGACCGTCATGCCGCGGTGGCGGCGAGAGAGGCCAATCTGCGCCTTCGATATGTGATCGAAATGCTGCCGGAAGCGGTCTGCGTCTTCGATGCGAGCGATCGCTACGTTCTGTGGAACGAGAAATACGCGGAGCTTTATCCGGATGTTGCCGATCACCTGAAACCCGGTATCGCCTTCGAAGATATTTTGAAGATCAGCCTTGCCAGCGGCCGCATGCCCGAGGTCGTCGAAGACAAGGATATGTGGCTGAAACAGCGCATGCGAAAGTTCCGCCAGCCGGTTTCACAGGAGGAGCAGCAGCTTCAAGACGGGCGATGGCTTCGGCATGATGATCGGCGCACGCCTGACGGCGGCGCCATCGGCATGCGGATAGACATCAGCGAGTTGAAACAGCGCGAAGAGCGGTTGCGCCAGCTTTTCGACGCCAATCCGATGCCGATGCTTCTTTGCGACGGCAGCAGTCTCAGAATCCTCCAGGTCAACCGCGCGGCGATCGACTTCTATGGCTTCGCGAAAGCGACGCTGCTCTCCTGGCGGGCATGCGACATGCATGTGGAGAGCGAGGCGGAGGGCTTTGCAGATGGGCTTCTCGAACTTGAAGGCGATTGCGAGGCGAGAACGGTCTGGCGGCAGAGAGTGGCCGATGGAACGGAACGCCATGTGCTCGTTTATGTTCGGCTACTCCATGAAGGTCTGGAACGCCGTCTCCTGCTGACCATCGCCGATGTCAGCGATCGTATTCTCGCGGAGGCCGAAGCCAATCGCCTGGCACGGCACGACATGCTGACCGGATTGCCGAACCGGATGTGTTTCTACAAGGCCCTCGATGAAGCCTTGAAGATGAACAAAGGAAAGGGCGTCGCTGTTTTCTGCCTTGATCTCGATGGGTTCAAGCCGGTCAATGATACTTTCGGGCATGCCGCGGGAGACGAGGTTCTCAAGATGGTGGCCGAGCGGCTGCGCGGTGCAGCCAGAGGCCATATGGTCGCGCGCTTGGGCGGCGATGAGTTTGCCATCCTGATGACTGGGGAAGTGGGCGATATCGCCGATGTGGCGAAGGGGTGTATTGCTGCCTTCAAATCCTCGTTTCGCATCGAGGGTGCGACGGTCGATATCGGTATCAGCATCGGCGTTTCGGCGACGCCGGAGAATGGCGAGGACGGAGAGGCCCTGATTCAGGAGGCGGACCGCGCTCTCTACCGTGCCAAAGCCAATGGCCGGAATACCTGGCGGACGGCGAGCAACGGCCATCGTCAACAGACCGTTTCAGGGCGCATGAGATAAGGGCGCGGTTCAGAAACACACCTGGTACGCGCGGCTCTTGAACTTGGCGTGATGTGTCCTCATTTCAGTAGCCACTGTTTCAATCTGTCGAACTGACAGCCTCCTGCTTTTTTAACAGCTGCTGCCGGTCCTCGTTGCGACGCGTCCGCGTCGGAGGAGTTTTCATGGGCTTTATTGATCGCGACATCCAGCCGTCATCCGATGCCGGGCTGCCGGATGCCTATTCTCAATCGGTGTCGGGTGCAGTCGATCTGGTCGGGCCGGCCGTCAGCCGGATCGAGCGGTTGGGCGGCCGCGCTGGCCATGGTTCCGGCTTCGCCATCTCGCCGGACGGCCTTGTCGTCACCAACAATCATGTCGTCGACGACGCAAAGGCCGTGCGCATCAAGACCCCGGAAGGGGCAACCGTCGAGGGAAGGGTGCTCGGGCGCGATCCGGATACCGACCTTGCATTGATCCGCGCCAATGACTGGTCCGGCAATTGGGCGAAGCTCGGGGATTCCAAATCGCTGAAGCGCGGTCACATCGCAATTGCCATCGGCAATCCGCTTGGCTTCGAATGGACTGTTACCGCCGGTATCGTCTCGGCACTTGGCCGGTCGATGCGTGCAGCCAGCGGGCGCCTGATGGAAGATATTATCCAGACGGATGCCGCCCTCAATCCCGGCAATTCCGGCGGCCCGCTCGTCTCGTCCGCCGGCGAGGTGATCGGCGTCAATACCGCCGTCATCCAGGGTGCGCAGAGCATTGCCTTTTCGGTCGCCTCCAACACGGCCAAGCATGTGGTATCCGAGATCCTGCGCTTCGGCCATGTCAGGCGCGCCTATATCGGCATCGCCGCCGATACGGTTGAGCTGCATCGGCGCATCGCGCTGGAGGCCGGCGTCACGCATTCGACGGCCGTACGTCTGCGCCGTGTCGAGAAGGATAGTCCGGCCGAGAAAGGCGGGTTGCAGGAGGGTGACTACCTGCTTGCCATCGATGGACAGGCCGTATCCGGCATAGACGTCGTCGTCCGGCTGCTCGATGGCGACAAGATCGGCACGGAGATCGAGGTGTTGATCTTCAGCGTCGGCGGCCTGATCGAGCGAAGGCAGGTAAAGCCTTCCGCCCGACCGGCCATCTAGAGCGTGATGCCGAAAAGTGTAGGCGGTTTTCGGACGACATCACGCTCTACTTCTTTGATTCTAGAGGCGGATGATTTTAGGTCGAACAGACCTAAAATCATCCGCCTCTAGCCGATACGCGATATCAGATTATCGGCAGCGTCGTACCTCGGCGCTGCCGATTGTTTGTCACCCCCTGCCGACAAGCGGCATCTTCGTTGCCATGACGGTCATGGAGAGAACGTTGGCGTCGAGCGGCAGCGTTGCCATGTAGACCACTGCGCGTGCGACATGCTCTGCCGAGATCGTCGGTTCGGCTGCGGTCTCGCCATTCGCCTGCAACACGCCGGCACTCATCCTCGCCGTCATGTCGGTGGCGGCATTGCCGATATCGATCTGCCCGCAGGCGATGTCGAACGGACGGCCATCGAGGGCGGTCGATTTCGTCAGGCCGGTGATTGCGTGCTTGGTGGCCGTATAGGGTGCGGAATGCGGTCGCGGCGTCGTGGCCGAGATCGAGCCGTTGTTGATGATGCGGCCGCCTTGCGGCACCTGGGCTTTCATCAGCCGGAAGGCCTGCTGCGTGCAGAGGAATGCACCGGTCAGGTTCGCACCGAGAATGGCGTTCCATTGCTCGAAACTCAGCTCCTCCATCGGCACGGCCGGCAGGCCCATGCCGGCATTGTTGACCAGAAGGTCGAGGCGGCCATAGCGGCCGGCAATGACATCGAAGAGGCTGCGGACCGAGCTGGGGTCGCTGACATCGGCCGCAACCGCAAGAAATTCCGCCCCCGTTTCCTCGGTGAGTTCGCGGGCGGCTTTTTCGAGAACGTCAGCGCGACGTCCCGAGATGACGACCTTGAAGCCCGCCGAACCGAGCGCCTTGGCGATGGCGCGGCCGATACCCGTACCGCCGCCGGTCACCAAAGCGATTGCGTTCTGCGACGACATCTCCGTCATACGACCCTCCCGTCCAGTTCGTCTTCGATATGCACCCGCAGGATCTCGTCAAAATTCTGTTCGGCCTTGAAGCCGAGATCGCTCGCGCGCCGGGCGTCGAATTGGGTCGCCCAGCCGGAGACGATCCGCTCGATCACCGGATCGGGTTCGCGGCGGATGAGCGCAACCGCCTTGTCGCCGCCGACACGGCGCAGGGCGTCGATCTCATCGGAAACGAGCGCCGAAAGCCCTGGCATGGTGAGATTGCGCCGTGGCCCGACTTTCACTGTGTCGAGCGTTGCGGCATGCACGAAGAAGCCGACAGCCGAGCGCGGGCTTGCAAACCAATGCCGCACCGTGTCGCTGACAGGCAGAATGGCTTGCCTGCCGACAAGCGGCTCGCGCAGGATGTTCGAAAAGAAGCCGGACGCCGCCTTGTTCGGGGCGCCTGGCCGAACGCAGATGGTCGGCAGCCGGATGCCGATGCCGTCGAAAATGCCGCGACGCGAATAGTCGGCGAGCAGAAGTTCCGCAATCGCTTTCTGGGTGCCGTAGCTCGTTAGCGGCGCGGTCAGGAATTCGTCGCCGATGACGTCGGGGAACGGGGTTCCGAACACGGCGATGGAAGAGGCGAAGATAACGCGCGGGATATAGGTGGATTTCAGGCTCTGCTGGCGAATGGCTTCGAACAGTGCACGGGTGCCGTCGAGATTGACCCTGTAGCCCCTGTCGAAATCGGCCTCGGCTTCGCCGGAGACGATGGCGGCAAGATGGAAGATCATATCCGGCCGATCTTCGATGAGCCTGTCTGCAACGCCTGCTGTCGCAAGATCGATCGTCAGAGCCTTGGATACGGATGCAAGCGCCTCCGGCACCGGCGGTTGGAAGGCATCGACCAGCGTCAGGCGATCGATGGTCTTGCCCAGAACCTTCGGCTCGGCGGCAATACGGTTGACAAGCTTGCGGCCGACCATGCCCGCAGCGCCCAAGATCAAAACATGCATATCGGCTTTTCCTCCCAATAGGCTGATCAGAGTGCGAGATAATTCCCGCGTGAATGTATTCGACGACCGCCGGGCATCCGGAATGCCGGCCTTCGCTTCATTTGTACGCTTGCAGCCAGGCCAGCCCCGCATCCGTCGTGGTCGCCGGCCGATATTCCGCGCCGATTGGCTTGTCATAGCCAAGCGTTTCAAGAAGCTGCAGAATGTGGCGGTAATCGATTTCGCCGTGGTCCGGTTCGCGCCGGTCCGGGACGGCGGCGATCTGGACATGACCGATTGCCGCCATATGTGCTTGCAGCCTGTGCGTCAGGTCGCCCTGCATGATCTGGATGTGATAGCAGTCGAACATCAGCTTCAGGTTCTCGGCGCCGACCGCCGCCATGATGTCGAGCGCCTGATCCGCCGTCCGCAGGAAGTAGCCCGGCGCATCGCGATGATTAAGCGGCTCGATCAGCACGGTCGTCCCCACCTTGTCGGCGCGGTCGCAGGCATAGCGGAGATTGGCGATGAAGGTGGCTTGCGCCTCGTCGCCCATGGCCTTGCCGGCCATCACATGCACGTTTCGCGCGCCGATGGCAGTCGCATAATCGATCGCCTGATCGATGACGCCGCGCGCTTCATCCTCGCGCCCCGGAATGGCCGCGAGGCCGTTGTCGCCAGCCGCGACATTGCCGCGAGCGGTATTGAGGCCGAGCATGGGAAGGCCGGTTTCCTCCAATGCCTGACGCACGGCTTCGGCAGGGGTGTCATAGGGATAGTGGCATTCCACGGCATCGAAGCCGGCGGCCTTGGCGGCGCGGATCGCGTCCGGAAGGGAGAGCTCCTGCCACAGGAATCCCAGATTGGCGGAAAAGCGCGTCATGTTCAGTCCCACTCCACGTCATAGGTGCGAACGAGATCGGCGATCTGCGGATCCGTGAGCAGCAAAGGATTGGCCCCGCGCGTCAGCATGGCAAGCTTTGCCGTCTCTTCCAATTCTTCGATCGCATAAACGGCCGCTTCCAGATCTTTTGCCGAAACGACGGGTCCATGTGCGGCCAGCATTACCGCGCTGCGCTTGCCGGCAAGGCCACGAATGGCATCGCCCATGGCCGGATCGCCGGGCATGAAATAGGGCAGAAGCTTCACCTTGCCGAGCTTCATGATCGAATAGGCCGTCAAGGGCGCTAGCATGTTGTCGGCATCGACGCCGGGCAGGATCGACAGCGCCACCGAATGGCTGGAGTGAAGATGCACCACGGCGCCGGTCTTTTTCGGCCGCGTCTCGTAGAAGGCTGAATGCAGCGGCATTTCCTTCGTCGGCTTGTCCCCGCCGATCAGGCTTCCTTCGCCATCGAAGAGCGAGAGCCGCGCGGGATCGAGGCGCCCGAAGGAGCTGCCAGTTGGCGTCACCAGCAGGCGTCCATCGCTGAGGCGTGCGGAAATATTGCCGGAGGAGCCGGCGGTCAGGCCGCGATCGTAAAGCGACTTGGCCATCATGCATATGTTTTCGCGCAGTTCGGTCTCTTCGCTCATGCGGCCTCCAACCGGTCGAAGGCATCCGTGAAGAAGCTTTCGCCGCCGAAGTTGCCCGATTTCAGGGCGAGTGCAATCGGTTCTCCGTCCATCGTCGCAAATGTCCAGGGAACGCCCGGCGCTATTTCCGGGCCGATCGTCAGGTGTGTGACGCCGAGCGCCTGCGTGATCGCGCCGGAGGTTTCTCCACCGGCAACGACGAAGCGGCGCGTGCCGTAGTCGAAGGCCGTGCGGGCGATCTCGGAAAGGGCGTCCTCGACCACCTGGCCCGCCTTGTCCCGACCCAACCGCTCTTGAGCCTGCCGCACCTCGTCGGGTTCGGCGGTGGCATAGATAAGCTTCGGCGCATCGGGAGATTGCTGACGCAGCCATTCCAGCGCAGCGCCGGCGCCTTCCTCTGCAAGCGCGATCGGATCGAGCCGCAGGCTGGCAACCTTGCCGGCATAATTGGCAACTTGCCGGCGCGTCATGGCGGAGCAGCTGCCGGATAGGACGATCGAACCGCCTGTCACCTTTGGCAGTGCCTGTCGATGTTCGGAGAGGCTGATGAGACCCTGCTCAATGTAAAATTGCGGAAGCTGGCCGGCGATCGCGCTGCCGCCCGTCAGCAGCGGCATGTCGAAGGATGCGGCGGCGATCGTACGGAGATCGTCATCGCAAACAGCATCGACGATCACGTGCTGGGTGCCGTTGCTGCCGAGTTGAGCCAGCCTCGCCTTCAACGTTGCCGCACCCTTTGAGACGACGTTGCGGCTGGCAAGTCCGACAGCGCCATTCACCTGCGGCGTCAGCAGCCGGACAAGGCTTGAATCGCGCATCGGCGTCAGCGGATGGTCCTTCATCGGACTTTCCGACAGCAGTTGCTCGCCGACGAAGAGGTGGCCCATGAAGACGCTGCGTCCATTCTCGGGAAAGGCCGGGCAATAGATCGTCTGGGCCGCGCCGGTCTCAGCCATCAACATCTCCGCGACCGGACCGATATTGCCTTCGGCCGTGCTGTCGAATGTCGAGCAATATTTCCAGAAGAAGCGACTGGCGCCGGCTTCCTCCAGCCATTCCAGTGCTTGCCGGGCCTGCTTCACGGCAATCTCGACTGGGGATGTCCTGCATTTCAGGGCGATGACCTCGAAGGCCGCCGTCTCGTTCCGGTCGCGTTTCTCCTGCGGTATGCCGATCCGCAGTGAAACGGGCAGTCCGCTGCGCGCAAGCAGCGCGGCAAGATCGGTGGCCCCGGTAAAGTCATCCGCAATGCAGCCAAGCAGGAGCGCCACGGTCTAGTCCTTCACGCCTGGCAGGCTTGCGCCGCTCTTGGCGGCCAGGATCTTTGCAACGGCGGCATCGTCTTCCAGACCCAAGCCTGCTTCTGATGCTTCAACGAAGAGGTCGAGTGCCGCAGTGGCGAGCGGCGTGACGGCTCCGGCTTTGCCGGCCTCCGATGTCACGATGCCGAGATCCTTGACGAAGATGTTGACCGCCGAGCGTGGCGTATAATCGCCGGATACGATGTGCTCGCCGCGGTTCTCGAACATCCAGGACGAACCGGCGGAAACACGGATCACCTCATAGAGCGTCTTGAGATCGATATCGGCCTTGGCGGCAAGCGTCATGGCCTCGGCTGTCGCGGCGATGTGCACGCCTGCCAGCAGTTGGTTGATCATCTTGACCTGCGAGCCGGCGCCGGGACGATCACCGAGCCGGAATACTTTGGCCGAGATGGCGTCGAGCGCCGCTGATGCGCGATCGAAGGCCTCCGGTGTGCCGGATGCCATGACGGTGATTTCGCCCGCAAGCGCGCGAACGTGGCCACCGGAAACGGGGGCGTCGATGACGAGCATGCCTGCCGCTTCCAGCCTTTCGGCAATGGCTGTCGTGGCACTCGGGGCCATGGTGGTACAGAGCAGAAATACCGTCGAGGGTAGCGCGGTCTGCAAGGCTCCATTCTGCCCGAAAAGGACATCTTCGGTCTGCTTGCTGTTGACGACATAGACGAGGATCACGTCGGCGTCTTCAGCCGCTGACGCCGGCGTCGTGCATGGAGTGCCGCCGTTTTCGGCAAAGCGCGCGAGCACCTCGCCGCGAATATCGCAGCCGCGGACGGTAAAGCCCGCTTTCAGAAGCGATAGGGCAGCGCCCCAACCCATGGACCCCAGGCCAATGACGGCGGCCTTCTTTGTGTTCTGCACGGCGCTACCTCTGCAATATCAAGCTATGTTACCGATACCGGTATCGGTAACATAGCCTTATTTTCCCTGTAATTGTCAATAGGAGGCTGTTTGCCTTTTCAAGGAAACACTCTATGAAGAAGAGCGGCGTCGTGCCAGCCGCCATGGTTCATCGAGGGTTGCTTGGGGATGCGCAAACCCACTCTGGAAGAAGTCGCCATCGAAGCGGGCGTCAGCAAGATGACGGTATCGCGCGCCCTGCGCGGCGTGGCTGACGTCTCCAGCGAGACGCGCGACAGGGTCATCGAAGCGGCGACGCGAATGAACTATATGGGCAACAGACTGGCGCTTTCTCTGTCCTCGCAGCGCACCAATCTGGTCGCCGTCGTCGTTCCCAGCATGTCGAACATCGTCTTTCCGGAGATTCTTGCCGGCATTTCCGCCGGGCTGGACGGATCCGGCATGCAGGCCGTGTTCGGCATATCCGACTATAACATGGCGAAGGAGCGCGAGATCATCCGCGACATGCTGTCCTGGCAACCCTGCGCCATCATCGTCACCGGCCTGGACCAGCCGGAAGAGACGGTGGATCTGCTCCGTCATGCCGCCATCCCGGTCATCCAGCTCATGGATCTCGATGGTGCGCCGATCGACTTCAATGTCGGCTTGTCGCATGGCCGCGCCGGCGAGGAGATGGCGGAAGCCCTTGTTGCTGCCGGCCGCCGCCGGTTCGGCTATGTCGGCAGTGCGCTGGAAAAGGACCTGCGCGCCGGCAAGCGCAAGGCCGGCTTCGAACGCATATTGCGTGCGCACGGTCTGGGTTTTGCCGAGCAGCGGATTGACGATGCCTTTTCTTCGATCGCGCTGGGAAAGCGGCTGACGACGGCACTGCTTGCAGCAGTGCCCGATATCGATTGTATCTATTACTCAAACGACGACATGGCGAGCGGCGGGTTGTTTGCCTGCATGGAACTGGGCGTTGCGGTTCCCGGCCAGGTGCTGATTGCCGGATTCAATGGGCTGGATCTGATCGGTTCCTTGCCGGCACCGATCGCGACGTCCCGTTCGCCAAGGCGCGCGATGGGCGAGATGGCCGCGCAATTGGTTCGTCGCGCTGTCGCCGGCGAGGGAGATAGCGGCCAGAAAACCATCGTGTTCAAACCGACGATCACCGGCATCGGGCGTTAGGATATCGTCGTCCGGACACCGGTGCTGCGACGCGAGGCCAATGTGGCGGCAATCTTATGTTCAGCAACAAGATTTCCCACGAATTCCACCGGGCAGAAACATTCGGACATGGGCGAGGCGAACTCATCGGCTAGACCGGCATCGAGTTTGCTATGTTGCGGAGTTTCGAGTGTCGATGCTTTCCATAAATCCGTGGCGATGGGCTGAAAACACGAATTGTGGCGACAGCGCGCCAGCATGCGAGAAGGTTGTCATTTCGTATGCGTGATACTAATCTGGGTAGCATCAGGGGATTGGGGATTCATGTACGACGATTCGATCCTGCCGACAGAGATTGCCGTTTTGCTGGGCTTGATAGGCAATATCGGCGCGCCGCTTTTGGCCTTCTGGGCGGCGGGAAAACGACCCCGGTTGCGTCTCTGGTTTCATGCGGCCGCCGTCGTCGCGATCATGGCCTCACCGCTGGTGGCCATGATCCTTGGATTGCCGGACCTGCTTCCTGAAGAGGAGGACAGCCAGGGCGCTCGTTTTGCTTTCCTGCCGCTGATCATGGAAACAGCCATCATCGTGCTGCTCTATTGTCTCGCCGGCGCAATGCTTCTGTCCCAGTCGGTCCATTCGGCCATCACCGATTGGCGGGATGGAGATCGTACCCCTTGAGCGGCAAAGTTCCCGACATGGGCCTCTTACTATCGGTAGGGGATCGAAGGAAGTGCCACGCGCCCGCGCGGTCGCCCAACGACTATTTCTTTCGATAATCTTGGCTTGCCATCCAGCGGTATGTCATGAACAGGTTCCGGTGGCGTTCAGGCAGAGTTCAGGCGAGTTGGTGTATCTCTGCCTCGTCCATAAGAGAAAATGGGGTAAGGGAAATGTTGGAACGTTTCGTACGAGTATCGCGTGTCGCCCTGGTCGGGCTGGCCGCACTGCAACTGATGACCTCCGCCGCCTCGGCACAGTACTATGGCGGCGATGACGGATACGCACCGCCGCCCTGGCAGCGTGACCAGGGCCGGGATTGGAACCGCCCGCCGCGCGGCTGGGATCGCGACCGTGACCGTGATTGGGACCGTGATCGCGGCTGCAGCCGGCGCGACCTCATGCGAGCCGCCCGTGCCGAAGGCTTCCGGCGCATCGATTCGATTGACAGCAATGGACGGCGTATCATCGTTCGTGGCTGGAATGACGGCGGCCCAGACCGCATGGCCTTCGCCAACCGGAGCGGTTGCCCGGCTCTCAACTGATAGCTGATATAACGTAAGCGGAAGCCGAGTGTGGATCAGCTTCCGCTTACCTTCGCGGCCGCGCATCCTTATCGACTGGCTGAAAGGGATGCACCGTTGCTGCTCTTGAGCTTTGTTGCCGTTTTCTCGCCCAGCCTTAGGCGGTGGCGAATTTCTTTTTCGCAAGAACAGCACTGCTGTTCATGTCGGATACGGCTGATGCTTCGATGTCATCGCTTCGCGACGTAACGCTGAACTGCCAGGACACTCCCCAGTGATCGACCACCGGGCCGTGTCTGTCCGTCGAACTGCCCTTTTTCAGAGCATCGCGCAGACGATCTGCCTCGGCCTGCGTTGTACATTCGAAAATGATGGAAGAGCAATGATCGGACCGATCGAGTGGCCCGGCCTCGAAGCCCATAAAGGAACGGTTGCCGAGTGTGAAGCCTGCGAACTTCACGCTGCCTGCCGGACCATTCGGATTGTCGGTCAAGATGTTCGAGATCCACCCGGCTGACGAATTCGGAATAAGTGTCGCGTAGAACTCAATCGCCGATTCCATGTCACGCCGAAACCAGAGATGTTGCCTGATTTTCATTGTTGTTCGCTTTCTTCAAGTCCCGCCCGGATAGAGCGCCGCATGAAGGAGGCATGTCTGCCGTGTTGGTGAGTAAAACTCGTGCCGCCGGCGAGCCGCCTTCTTGGTGAGCGGTGGCGCCGGCGGCATGCTGAAGAGTTGCTGCTGGCCGTTCGTGCCCACCCCTGTGAGGCACGGACGGGTACGCAACACTATTTTTCGGCAACTCTACCAGCGAGAGCCATGACATAGTCGTCGGCGATATCGGCCAGCGTCAAAGCGACTTCCGGTTCATTCCAGCCGGCAGCAAGCGCCATTTGCACGAAATCACGAAACGCCACTTCAAGGACCTCTTCGCGTTCGACGGCGCGATAGGCGTCAGTGGAAGGATGTTGAGGTTTGCTGATGTTCATTGTCTGGCGGGTCGATACCATTGTTATGTTCCCTAAAGCTTTGCCTTGGTGGACGGAGGGTACATTCGCCATGCACGAAGGCTTTGGTGTCCAAACGATTATTATGCTTCTTTTCTAATAGGTTACACGCGGTATGTCGTTAGCCGTGCATCCAGAAACTTGCAGCAGCGTCCATTTTCGCAATTGCTGAAGTGCGATCTGGCGGCCGCGCCGCACGCGCCGGCGCAGGCGAATGTATCGCCCAGTGCGCGAAGCAATCCGCTTTGTGCGCGTTTAGGGGATGTCGAAATCCATCGTCTCTAGTGATAGTAGCCGAGGGTCCTTAGCCATTCTTCGAAGGAATGGGTGCTGTCGGGCGATGCCGGCGAGGCGACTTGTCCAAGATAGCGCGGAATGGTGAGATTTCTTGCTTCGCGGGGACTGTAGCCAAATTCCTTGCTGAATGCCCGGCTGAAGTGTGCTGCCGACGAAAAGCCGACAGCAAAGGCAATATCGAGGATCTGCTCCCGGTTCGCCGGATCGCTGAGCGCCGCATGGGCCGACAAGAGGCGGCGTCGCTGAATATAATGATGCACGCCGCCATATTGCTCGAAGATCTGGTAAAGCCTGGTGCGGGATATGCCGAGCTGCCGGCATATCTGCTCCACCGTCAGATCGCCTGCGGCAAGATTGCTTTCGACGAACCGCCGCACGCGTTCCGTTACCGCCAGAGTGCTATGCTGTTCGACGCCCGTCGATTGGGCGGCCGAGGTCGAAACGGAAGCGACGATCATGTTGCGCACCGTCTGGACGACATGCGGCAGGTCCGTCGCCGCAAAGCGAGAAAGATTGTCCGTGACGCTGTCGAGATAATCGATCAGCATGCCGGTGAAGATGCCTGAAAGCGCGATGTTGTTTTCGATCTCGACGGGGGCGGGAACTTCGAACAGCAATGCTCGCGGCAGAAAGAGCGAGAGGGTTCTCGCCTCCGTCGATCGTCCCCGAAAAGGATGTCCGAGGGAGCGCAATTCTATCTTGCCCGGCTCGCCTTCCAGCACACGCCCGTCGACCTCCGTCCACGTGCGGCCGTCGCGTAGGACGGAAATGTGCCAATGATCGATGAGGTTGGCTTTTACCTTCGCCTGTGAACGCATGTAGCTGTGGGGAGGCGTATCCTGCTGAACGATGAGCATGCCACCGAGGTTCCAGGCCACGTGGTCTGCAGGAAAGCCGGTTTCCGGTGAGACATTATCCGGCGGCCGGATGTCGGCCAGCGGTGCGATATAAGCCTGCCAGGCGGCAAATTGCGCCGCCGGTTCGAGCGCGCGTGTCGAAAACTGCAGCGGCTGCAAAGCCGGTGGCGGCAGCGTTTCTTCGCTGGCTGCCTTTTCCGGTCGCGGAAAGCGTCGCCGATCTGACGGCTGGGGCCTTCTATCCTCGCGCCAAGACCGATCCTTCGCCTCGACGGACGCAGATGCGGATTGCTCTTCGCGTGGCAGATCAGACAATCCGGTCTCCTCGAATACCGTCAGGATAAAACACGAGCATCGCGTTCAAATGGACACTCATGATGTCCGCAGATTGGTCGCCTGTTTCAATAGGAATAAGGTCCAAAGCCTGCTTCGGGCTGTCTTTTTTCCAGCAAAACGACATGTTGCACCTTGCCGTATCCTTAGCCACTTGATGACGCCAAACCCTTTCATTTGCAGCGCGATTTCGAAAAGGCAAGTCTTGCGGGTCATCAACCTCATATTCGCGTGGCAATTGTTCCGAAGCATGGCGTCAGGTGGCGTTGATCTGTGCCGCGTCGGCGCATATCGAGCGATTACGGGCCGGCGGCCCGATCGATGCCTGCGCAAGAGCCGATCGCGGCGCGAAATCGGCGCCTTTGCAAAGCTGGTCCAAAATTATTCGGTTTTCGCAGCCCCATGCATAGTTTGCGTTTGCCCATCCCGCCAAGTTTGCCTACGCAGAGATAAACCGCAGTTTTGGAATGAGACATGACCGAATCCTCGATAATCCCCGTCTTTGATGGCCACAACGACGTGCTGCTCCGGCTGCGCCGCGGCGGCTTGAATTCCGTCGACGCTTTCCTGAATGGCGAAGCTGCCGGACATATCGATTTGCCCCGCGCCCGCCGTGGAGGCCTCGCAGGCGGGCTCTGCGCCATATTCATCCCGTCGCCGGATCAACCAAAGCCTGAAAACGCCGATTTTTCCACGCCTGCCCAGCCCGATGCGCTGAACGAAACCCTGGCCATGGCGCGGCTGCTGCTTGCGATCGAGGCCCGGTCGAAGGGAGCCGTCAAGGTTTGCCGTTCGGCCGCCGATATCAAGCGGTCGATCGCGGAAGGCCAATTTGCCGCCGTTTTCCATATTGAGGGCGCGGAGGCGGTCGCGGCCGATCTCGACGCCCTTTATGTCCTGCATCAGGCCGGCCTGCGCACGCTTGGGCCTGTCTGGAGCCGCTCGAACGTCTTTGCTCACGGGGTGTCTTTCCGCTTCCCCTCGACGCCGGATATCGGCCCCGGCCTCACCGATGCCGGCAAGGATCTGATCCGCGCCTGCAACGAACTCAGGATCATGATCGATCTCTCGCACATGAACGAGCAGGGGTTTTGGGATATCGCGAAATTGTCGAATGCGCCGCTGGTTGCCTCGCATTCCAATGCACATGCGCTTTCTCCGCACAGCCGCAACCTGACAGACAGGCAGCTCGACGCGATCCGCGATACCGGCGGTCTGGTCGGCATCAATTTCGGTGTGCTCTTCCTGCGCGACGACGGTGTGAGGAACACGGATACGCCGCTCGATGTCCTCGTTCGCCATGTCGCCTATATTGCCGAGCGGATTGGCATAGAGCACGTCGCGCTTGGTTCCGATTTCGATGGTACGACCATTCCGGCGGCGCTCGGCGATGCCAGCGGCCTGCCGAAACTGATCGACGCCTTGCGCGCGCATGGGTTCGATGACCAGGCGCTCGCAAAGATCGCCCATCAGAACTGGGTTCGTGTCCTCGAGCAGACCTGGGGCGGCTGAGACGAGGCATCCTCTCGTCTCCGCTTGAGGCTGGAAAGCGGTCAGTAGCTCACGAATCCCTTTGCCTGGAGCCTATCCGGCGCGTCTGGATGGGGCCGCAGCTTCACCAAGATTGCGATAGCCCGTCGCCGGATGCGGTGCCGCGAGCCTCGGGCCGCTGCCGCCAAGCTTCTCGCGCAAGGTGCCCGCGCGATATTCGGTCTTGTAGACGCCGCGCTTCTGCAATTCCGGCACCAGGAGATCGACGGCATCCTCGAAGCTCTCGGGGGTGACCGCATAGGCGAGATTGAAGCCGTCGACGTCGGTATCCTCGATCCATTCCTGCATGAGGTCCGCGACCGTCTGCGGCGAGCCGACAAAGACCGGGCCGAAGCCGCCTATGCCGACCCAATCCGCCATCTCGCGCACCGTCCACTCCTTGCCCGGATCGATGGTGGTGAAGGTCTCGACGGCGGATTGCACTGCGTTGGTGTAGCGATGGCGCAGTACCTCGTCGGGCGAGAACTGGCCGAAATCGATGCCGGTCCAGCCCGAGATCAGCGCCTGCGCGCCTTCGAGCGAAACATATTGGCGGTATTCGTTGAACTTGCGCTGCGCCTCGGCATCGGTCTCGCCGAGGATTACGGTCTGGAGATTGAAGGATAGGATTTCGCGGGGATTGCGGCCGAGGCGCTCGGCCGCCTCGCGAACATTGGCGACGTAGCGCTTCAAGACCGGCTTTGAAGGTGCTGCTACGAAAATGCATTCGGCATGCGCGCCGGCGAAATCCTTGCCGCGGCTGGAGGCGCCTGCCTGATAGAGCACGGGGGTGCGTTGCGGCGACGGTTCGCAGAGATGGATGCCGGGAACGCTGAAATGCTTGCCGGAATGGCGGATCGAGTGCACTTTCTCGGGCCGCGTGAAGATGCCCGCTTCGCGATCGCGGATGACGGCACCGTCTTCCCAGCTGCCTTCCCAGAGCTTGTAGCAGACTTCGAGATATTCCTCGGCCAGCGCATAGCGGTCGTCATGTTGCGTCTGTGTCGATTGGCCGATGTTCAGGGCACCACTGTTCAAATAGGAGGTGACGATGTTCCAGCCGACGCGACCCTTCGTCAGATGATCGAGCGTGGAGATGCGCCGGGCGAACGTATAGGGATGCTCGAAGGACAGCGAAGCGGTCAGCCCGAAGCCGAGATGCTCCGTCTCATAGGCCATGGTCGGGATGAGCTGCAGCGGATCGTTGACCGGCACCTGCGCCGAATGGCGCAAGGCGGCGTCGACATTGCCGTTCAGCACGTCATAGACCCCGAGCACGTCGGCGATGAACAGGCCGTCGAACTTGCCGCGCTCCAGCGTCTTTGCCAGATGGACCCAATAGTCGAGGTCCTTGTAGGTCCAGCTTTTGTCGCGCGGGTGGCGCCACAGGCCCGGTGATTGGTGTCCGACGCAATTCATGTCGAAGGCATTGAGCCTGATTTGGCGTGTCATCTTGTGTTCCTGCAATTGTATCGTTCGGCCGGCGCTCAGGCGCCGACGGCTTTCTTGTTGACGAAGCTGAAGGCCAGCACGGCGAAGATCAGCAGGCCGGTGGCGACCTGCTGCCAGTAGAAGTTCAGGCCCGTCAGCAGCAGGCCATTGGCGACGATGCTCAAGAGCAGAACGCCAAGCACCGTGCCGGCGACGTTCGGCCGGCCGAGTGGTGAAAAGGTGGTGCCGATAAAAGTGGCGCCGATGGCGTTCAGCATGAAGCCGTTGCCGGAGGAGGGGATATAGACGGTGACCGTCGCCGTCAGAATCAGACCGGCAAAGGCGGCAATCGTGCTCGCAAGAATGAAGGTCACGGCCACATGCTTTGCCAGGCCGATGCCCGAATACCGCACCGTTTGGGGTTGAATGCCGATGGCAAGCACGACGCGGCCGAAGCGCATGCGCGCGAACAGCAGTGCCGCGCTCGCGATGATGATCGCGGCGATCAGAAGCGGGACCGGCAGGCCGGCAATCGTTCCATGCCCGATAAAGCGGAATGCTGCGGAGATGCCTGATGGCGGCAGATAGACCGGATTGCCGCCATCCGTCAGCAGCTGCTGAATGCTGCGGCCAATGAACAGCGTTCCGAGCGTTGCCAGGAATGGCGACACGCCGATCGCCGAAATCAGCACGGCGTTGACGACGCCGACAACAGCTCCCGCGCCGAGGCCCGCCAGGGCAGCGAGCGGCACGGGCAGGCCCGCAAGAATGCCGGAAACGAAGGCAAAGCTCGCGAAATCGACGGCCGTCCCAACCGAAAGATCGATGCCGCCGGCGGCAACCGCAAAGGTCATGGCGATCGAGACGATGGCAAGCAGCGTGAAGTTGTTGACGAGAATGCTCTGCAGGTTACCGACACTCAGGAATGTCGGCGCCACGGTCGAAAACAGCGAGAAGACGACGATAAGGGCGATAATAAGCCCATAGCGGGCGATGCCGGCGACTGATCTTGTCGGGGCGATGGCAGCGGTCATGGCTTAGATCTCCCTTTTGCGAAGCAGGGTGGTTGCCGAAACCACGATCAGGATCAGTAGGCCCTGGACGCCGCTGACCAGTGTGCTGGGCAGGTTGAGCAGCTGAAAGCCGTTGATGAGGAAGCCGACAAATAGCGTCGAGATCAGTGTGCCGCCGATGGTCGGCACGAGCCGGCGGGAGAAGACCGAGCCGAGCAATGCGGTGACGACAACGGGAAGCAGCATTTCGCCGGAGCCGGTGGTGCTGCCGCTGAGATAGGCGACGGACAGGATGCCGGCGACGCCACCGCAGAGGCCGCTGGCAACGAAGGCTCCCGCGATAAGGCTTTTCAATGGTAATCCAGCGGCGCGTGCGGCCTCCGGAAACTCCCCGACGGCATAGAGCCCGAGGCCGAGCGGAGTGAATTGCACGATCGCCGTGACGATGACGGTAAAGCCGATCAGCACATAGGCCAGGATCGGGATGTCGAAGCCGTCCGAAGACGAAAGAACGGTCAGCAGATCGGTCGAGGCAGGAAGCACCGTGTTCTGCGTCAAAACCAGCTCCAGCCCGGCGACCACATTCATCACGGCGAGGGTCGCCAACAAGGGCACGATGCCGGCAAAAACGATCGCCAGCGCATTGACGGCGCCGATCGCGAGACCGGTGGCCAGTGCGCCCGTCGCGGCGAGCGCATCGCTGAAGCCGAGCTGGATAAGGGTTGCGTAAACAGCAGCGCTCAGCCCCATATTGGCGGCAAGCGAGAGGTCGATGCCGCCCGTGACGACATTGGAGCCGCCGGCGATGAGCACGATGGTCAGGCCGATGGCGAGAACGCCCGGAATGGCCGATTGTCCGAGCACGTTGCCGATATTGCCGACCGTGAGGAAATAGGGCGCGGTCAGCGCGAAAATCGCCAGGATGGCTGCGAAGGCAAGCAGCGAGCCGAACCGTAAGGCCGCAGCCGCAAGCTTGCCACCGGTCGGCAGCGCCTGCGCCGTCTCAACCTGGGGGAGGGAGGCAAACTGAACATCAGCCGACATGGCGCAATCCTTCCAAGGCACCGGTCGATGCCGACAGCACTTCATCCGTTGTGGTCTCAGAAGAGATCAGTTCGCGCGTGACGCGGCCGCGAAACAGCACGAGGATCCTGTCCGTGATGCCCACAAGCTCCGGCAGGTCCGACGAAAGAACGATCACGCCGGCGCCGCGCGCGGCAAGCTCGCCGATCAGCGAATAGATTTCGACTTTCGAACCGATATCGACGCCGACGGTAGGCTCGTCCAGCAGGTAGATTTCCGACCGGCGGCTCAGCCATTTGGCGATCGCCACCTTCTGCTGATTGCCGCCCGAAAGGGTGCGCACCAGCGCCTCGCGCCCGGCCGTCTTGATCTGCAAGCGCTTGATCAGCTCGTCGGTATCGTCGCTTTCCCGTTTGCGGTTGAGAAAGCCGAAGCGCGTGTAGCGGCCAAGGCTCGACAGCGTGATGTTTTCACGCACGCTGAGCTCCAGGCCCACGCCATGGCCGCGCCGGTCCTCGGGCACCAATGCGATCTGATGATCGACGGCTTCGACTGGATTGCGAGGCTTCAGGCCGCGCGCATCGATATCGATCGTCCCGCTTGTCGCCGCCTGCAGCCCGAACAAGGTCCGCACGAGATCCTTTGCTCCGGAGCCAAGCAGCCCGGTAATGCCGAGGATCTCGCCGCGATGCAGGGAGAAGCCGACATCATGGAAACGGCCCGTTGCCGAGAGGTTTTTGACCTTGAGGATTTCCTTGCCGAGTTCGATTTTCCGTTTGGGAAACATGTCGGCGATATCGCGTTCGATCATCAGGCTTGCGATCCGACCGGCCGATATCCCGCCCGTCGTCAGCGATGCGACGTCGACGCCATTGCGCAGAACGGTAACATCGTCACACAAGGTCTCGATTTCGTTGAGATAATGCGAGATGTAGACGATGGTCACGCCTTCGCTGCGCAAACGTCGGATCAGGCGGAACAAAATCTCCGCCTCCTGACGCACCAGCGCCGCGGTCGGTTCGTCGAAGACGAGGATCTTCGGCTTATGCAGCAGCGCACGGGTAATCTGGACGATCTGCCGCTCCGCGGTCGAGAGCTCGCCGATCAATGCATTCTTCGGCAGATCGACGCCGAAATAATTGGCGAGGAGTTCGTCGGCGCGGCGCTGCATGGCGCTGCGGTCCAGGAACGGTGTCTTGCCGCGGCGAATTTCCCGCCCGAGAAAAAGCGCTTCTCCGACGGTAAAGGTCGGGACCAGAAGCCGATCCTGGTGGATGAAGTGAATGCCGAGTTCTTCGCACAGATGCGGCGTCAGGCGATCATAGACCCGGCCCTCAATCTCGATGCGCCCTTCATCCGGAGTGTGCAGACCGGCCAGGAGCTTGATCAGCGTGGATTTGCCGGCGCCGTTCTGCCCGACAAGTCCGTGGACGGTGCCGCGCCTAATGGCGAGCGATGCGCCGGCCAGCGCCTGCGCGCCGCCGAAGCGCTTGACGATGCGATCGAAGCGCAGGATGTGCGACGCGTTGTCTGATTCAGTCGCGTGCTCGGCTGCGATCATGAAAGGGGCCTTTCGCCATTTAAGAGGGCGATGCGGGGGAATCCGCATCGCCGGTTTTCAGGTCAACTGATACCGAGCGTCTTGATCACGTCGGCGACGTTGCGCTTGTTTGCGAGCAGCGCGGGCACATAGGTCTCGCGTGCCAGCGCCTGCCCCGACAGCAGCTTGGCGACATTGCGAATGGCAGTGCGGCCGATCTCCGCCGGCTGCTGGGCTGCATCGGCCCCGGCCGGCGAATTGGGATCGGCGACGAGCTGCAGCACTTCCGGACTGCCGTCGACGCCGTAGGTGCGGATCTCGGTGCGGCCGGCGGCAGCGAGGGCCTGTGTGGCACCCAGCTGCGGAATGTCCCAGGCCGACCAGATCGCCTTGATCGAACCTTTTTCCGGATACTTGTTGAGGATCGCGGTGATCTGCGTAAAGGCATCCTGAACCGTGTTCGGAATGACGTCGCGCAGCTCCGGCTGAATGATCTTCACCTTCGGGAAGTATTTGACGACGTTGACGAGCTGGTCATAGCGGATCGCGCAAGGTGTCACGCCGTAGAAGCCGTTGAAGACGACGATATTGCCTTCGCCGCCGATATCGGAGACGAGCTGCAGCGCCAGGTCCTTGCCGATGCCCCAATTGTCCGAGGTTGTGTTGTTGATCGAATTGGTCGAGCCGACGTCGACGGTCAAAACCGGAATGCCGGCGTCGCGGGCCTTTTTCAGCCAGGGATCGATGACGCTCAGCGTGCCGAGGATCTGGACGATGGCGTCAGGCTTCTGCGCGATCAGCGTCTGCAGCTGCGACACCAGCTTGCCGTCGTTGCGGCCGGCATCGACGGCGATCGGCGTGCCGCTCAGCCGCTTCACCTCGTCGATTTGCGCATTGTAGGCCTGCAGGTCGAAATAGTGGTCGGTTCCGGTCGCGCTGATGGCGATGCGCTTGCCCTTCAGCGACAATGCATCGTCGGCGGCTGCGGCTTTCGACAGAATGCTCGAAGCCGCGAGCGCGGTCCCGGCAACGGCCGTCAATTTCAAAATATCCCGGCGGCCAAGTCCGGTCGTTTTCTCATTGGTCATGAAAGCACCTCCAGTAATCCAAAATTCCAATAGATTATAAAATAGATAGATTTAACGATTTAAAGAGAAACGTTTTTCCAAAACCGGAACGCATGGGGAAATTTCCATGATGTGGTCTGTCTGCCGGCACGTCGGGTTTTGCGGCGATGAGGGCTAACGGCGCCGAATGGAACGCATTCCGATGCCGGAATTGTGCGTCAAATGATCGACCAATCGCGAGGCATGTCCTTGCCGCCATCCGTTCGGCTGGGGAACAAAGAATCTCCGAAGGCGAGCAAAATCGGATGATTTAATCTACTAAAAACATAGGGATTATATCTAATAATTGCACGCGTCGCAGGGTGATCTGTCCGTCAGACGACGCTTTCGGTTGATCGTGAGGATCGCGACAATGAAATTTCTCACACGGCTTGCCCTGTCGGCCGTTGCTCCTCTTCTTCTTACGCAAGCTGCGCTGGCTAGTGGCGTGAACGGTGCCCCTGCGCCCTTTGACAAGGGTGGCGTGAAGGTTGCTCTCGTCAGCTATATCTCCGCCGGTGACTTCTTTCAGGCCTATCAGGCCGGCGCCGAAGCACAGGCCAAGGCGCTCGCCATCGATCTCCGCGTCTTCCCGGGTCGTCAGGATGCTGCCGCGCAGCGTGAACAGATCCTCCAGGCGATCAATCTCGGCGTCTCCGCCATCGTCATCGACCACGGCCTGCCGGAATCGCTTGGCGATGTCATCCAGCAGGCGCTCGACAAGGGTATCAAGGTCGTCGCCTTCGACGTCAATCTCAACAATCCGAAGATCCCGCAGGTTGAACAGAGCGATCACGAGCTTGCCGATCTCGCTTTGAAGCAGGCGGTCAAGGACAATGGCGCCAGCTTCAAGGCGGGCTATGTCTATATTGCCGGCTTCGCGCCGCTCGACCGTCGCAATGAGGTCTGGAACACGTTCAAGAAGCAGAATGCAGGGGTCGTCGAAAAGGCCCGCTTCGGCAATGTCAGCGATACGACGGCGACCTCAACCGCCGACCAGGCAAAGGCGGTGCTGACGGCCAATCCCGATATTACCGTCGTCTTCGCTCCCTATGATGAATTCGCACGCGGCGTGAAGCTTGCCGCCACGGATCTCGGCATCACGGACAAGCTGAAGATCTATTCGGCTGATGTGTCGACCGCCGACATCCAGGAAATTACCGAGCCGGGCAGCCCCTGGGTCGCGACGGTCGCGACCAATCCGGCCGTGGTCGGCGCCGTCTCCATCCGTGCTGCCGCATTGCAGATCGCGGGCCAAGAGGTTCCGCATCAGATCACCGTTAAGCCGACACTGCTGACGCAGGAAGGGCTTCGGGCAGCCGGTGTGAAGACGATCGAGGAACTCGCGCAGAAAGTTCCCGCTTTCAGCGTGAGCGACGCGGTGACCGCAAGCTGGATACCGGACAAGCTTTTCTAAGCTGCCGACTTCGATCTTCCGGCGGGGTCCTTTGATTCCGCCGGATTACGTCACTGAACCGGAGTTCACATCATGAGCCAGTCCAACGTTGTCTTCGCGAGCAATCGAAACGCCACGCGGGAGGACCTTTTTGCCAGAGCGGAAGCGATTGCCGCGGATCTTTCGAAGCGCGCCGCGGAGCTTGACCGCGAAGGTCGCCCGCCGCTCGGTGAAATCGTCAAGTTGAAGAATGCGGGCCTGCTGAACGCCCTGCACGCGCCGCAGATCGGCGGCGGCGGTCTCGATTGGGTGGATGGCTTGCGTCTGGTGCGCATTCTTGCGCGCGGAGAAAGCTCCATCGGCCAGCTTCTCGGCTATCACTATGTCAACAGCCAATATGTCTATTGGGCTTTCGATGAGGCGCGCGCGCAGGAGTTCGGCGGCAAGACGGTCGCCAACAGCCTTTATTGGGGCGCCGCCGTCAATCCGCGCGATCCCGGCCTCGTGCTGACGCGCCGCGGTAATGGCTACGTTCTGAATGGCCGCAAATCCTTCTCGACGGCCGCTCACCTATCCGATTACATCAACGCCAATGCCGCGCTGGACGACGGCATTGTCGGCTTTGCGGCCCCGACCAATCGAGCCGGCTACAAGGCTAATGATGATTGGGACAATTTCGGCCAGCGCCTCTCCGACAGCGGCAGCGTCGAGTTCCATGATTTCCCCGTTTATGAGGAGGATCTGGACAGCGCGGCATCGACCGGAGGCGAGGCACCGGTACTTGCGACATTCAACACTCCGCTCATTCAGCTTGTTTTCGTGAATTTCTATCTCGGCACGGCCGAGGGCGCATTGCGCGAGGCGGTCGACTATGTCCGGAGCACAACGCGGCCCTGGGTTACCTCTGGTGTCGAGCGTGCAGCGGACGATCCCTATATTCTCGAGCGTGTCGGTGAATTTACCGCCACGCTGAAGGCATCCGCCGCTCTAGCCGATAGCGCTGCTGCAGCGGTCCAGCAAGCTCTAGCCAAGGGGCACAAGGCGACGGCACGGGAACGCGGCGAGGCGGCGACCGAAGCCTATGCGGCGAAGGTGAATGCCACGCACGTGTCGCTTGATATCACTTCGCGCGTCTTCGAGCTCACAGGTGCGCGTTCGACCGCGGAGAAATATCGTTTCGACCGTTTCTGGCGCAATGTGCGGACCCATACCTTGCACGATCCGGTTTTCTACAAGGCCAAGGAAGTCGGTGAGTTCGTGCTGAACGACAAGATCCCCGAGGTCAGCCTCTACAGTTGAATACGAGGGCGGCGACGCGGTGCGGCTAAAAAATGGGTGGGCTCGCAATCTGCGCCGGTGATGACGTCACCCGTGCTCAGATCGGTTAACGCTGTTGGTATCCGGTGTGGTGCTGACCACGGTCGGAACACTTAGCAGCTTTAAGCGCGCGCTTCCGGCTGTGGTTTTTCACGCAACGCTGGACGGTTCATGCTTTGATATCTGGCTCACAAATCCTGTGCTCAAATCATTATTCTGTGGAGGCGGCTGGCACATGCCGTAATGCGCACACGTTCCCCGCTAGGATCTCCTCTCTCGCGAATCGCTGCAACGTCCGTTTTCACAAGGGCAGGCGATCGCGATTGAGAATGAAATTGATCCAATGGAGTCCTTCATGGCTGACATCCGCACACCACTTTCCGGGGTGATACCGAAGATTTCCGTCGTCGGTGTCGGCGGTGGCGGCGGCAACGCGATTAACAATATGATCGCGCAACAACTTCAGGGCGTTGAATTTATCGCGGCAAATACGGATGCGCAGGCGCTTGCGACGTCGAAGGCGACCAGGCGCATTCAACTTGGTGCACAGGTGACGGAAGGTCTCGGCGCAGGCTCTCTGCCGGAAATCGGACGGGCCGCCGCTGAGGAATCCATTGATGAGATCATGGACCACCTCCAGGGCACGCACATGTGCTTCGTCACGGCCGGAATGGGTGGCGGCACCGGCACCGGCGCTGCTCCAATCATCGCTCAGGTCGCGCGGCAAGCGGGCATCCTCACGGTCGGCGTCGTCACCAAGCCCTTTACGTTCGAAGGCAACCGGCGCATGCGTACGGCCGACGAGGGCATCGAGCAACTCCGCAAAAGTGCCGATACTGTTATCGTCATCCCCAATCAGAACCTGTTTCGCATTGCGGACGCCGCAACCACCTTCGCAAATGCCTTTGTGACTGCGGACCGGGTCCTGTACGCGGGCGTCGGCTGCATCACGGATCTGATCATCAAGGAAGGTCTCATCAACCTCGACTTCGCCGACGTCAAATCCGTAATGCGGGGAATGGGGCGCGCGATGATGGGAACGGGCGAGGCGTCAGGGCCAGGCCGCGCATTAAAAGCGGCCGACGCCGCCGTTTCCAACCCGCTTCTGGACGACATGAGCATGAAAGGCGCGCGGGGCGTGCTGATCTCCATTTCCGGCGGGACGGATATGACGCTGTTCGAGGTCGATGAGGCCGCCAGTCGCATACGCGACGAAGTCTTTACTGATGCCGATATCGTTGTCGGCGCGATCTTTGACAAGAATCTCGACGGCGTGTTCAGGGTATCGGTCGTTGCAACCGGTCTGGAAAGTCTCGCGGCGTCTGCTGTTCAGGCCGGGGAAATCAATATGGACCGGTACTGATGGGCTCCCGCTTGGTGGCTCTGACTTAACCTTTTGATTATATTAGAGCCCCGGCGTCATGGCGGGGGCTTTTGTCTCTCCGTCAAAGCGCGCCGTTCTTCGGCGGGATGACGTCGTTGAGGTGGTAATTGCCGACAACGTGATATTTCCAGCGAACCGGGTCATGAAGCGTATGCGTGCGGGCATTGCGCCAGTGCCGGTCAAGATTGAGGTCGAGCTTCACCGATGCCGTCCCGGCAAGCTCGAACAGCGTGTTCGTCGCCTCGATGGCGATTTCCGTCGTCAGCACCTTCGCTGCCGCAACGGCAAGCGTCGCTTCGACCACTCTCTTTTCGGTCGTCTCGACTTGCGCGGCATCGACCTTGCGGCCGGCGCGCTCGATGGTTGCGGTCGCGGCTTCGAGCCGGATAGCGATCTGGCCGACCTTGGCGATGGTCAGCGGATCGTCGCTGGCGCGCTCCACGCCGCTATCCATCCAGGGGCGGGATCGGGTCTTCACGAAATCCAGCGTCTCGGCAAAGGCGGCTCGCGCGATGCCGAGATCGACGCCGGCATGGATGATCTGGCCGACAGAGCCGATCGTCGTTGGCCGCTCGAAACCCTTGTGATGGAGGACGACATGGTCGGCATTCACATAGACATTGTTGAGGACCGTGGTGCCGCTGCCCGTCGTGCGCTGCCCGAAGCCATCCCAATCATCGATGATTTCGATGCCGTCCGTGCCCTTCGGAACGAAAGCCATGACCAGCTTGTCAGCTTCATCCAGCGCGAAGACGGTGACCCAATCGGCAAAGAGAACACCCGTCGAATAGAATTTGCGGCCGTTGATGCGATAGCCGGGACCGTCGCGGGTGATGCGCGTGTCGTAATGCCCGACCGTTTTCGTGCCCCGTTCGGAGAGAGCGTTGCCGAAGCGATCGCCCGCCAATGCGCGGCCGAAGAAATAACGCTTCTGATCTTCCGAACCATCGATGCGCAAAGCCTCGAGGATGTAGAAATGGTTCTGCGGGATCTGCCCGATCGAGCCGTCGGCCTCAGCCAGGATCGCGGTGATCTCCGCCAGCGTGGCATTGGAGACATCCAGGCCGCCATATTCCTCGGGAACGGTAATCGCCAGCAGTCCGGATAGAGCCAGCGCGTCCATTTCGGCAAAGGGGAGCAACCTCTCGCTGTCGCGCTCCGAGGCGGTGGCGGCAAAGCGCTCGGCAAGCTCCTGCGCAACAGCCAGCGCCTGTTGCTCGGTCTCCAGCAAAGCCGCCTCGGGATGCGTGGCGTTGATATGGTGCAATTGCGTGTTCATGAGCAGGCTCCGATTTCATTCGGCGCCACGATGCCGCATTCAAGGCGGTGGTTCGAGAAAAGCCATTTCGTTTTTGGCGGTGCGGTCGCGTCTTCGTTTCTTTCTCTATAGAATTAATAGTCAATTGCTGCCTGAAACTGCGTCGTCATTGATAATCATCGATGTTCTCACCCAGCTACCGACGCGCGGTTCGCCAGTCTTCAAAGCGCGCATGCGCGAGCGCAAGCGAAGCGACGACGGGCGTGAAGCGGTGGAATGGCAGCGGACGGCTGGATTGCAGCGGGATCGGCAGCGATGCCGCCGTTTCGCCGAGCGCCAATCTCGCAAGGATTTGGCCGAGCTGGGCGGTCATGGCGACGCCGCGGCCGTTGCAGCCGATCCCTCCGAAGAAGCCGTCACCGAAACGGTAAAGGCGCGGCAGGAAATCCGGCGTCATGATCGCCATTCCGCTCCAAACGATCTCTACGCCTGGATGGCGCGGCAGGCGGAGTTCGGATGCGAGCCGGTCAACGACGGCGCGGCCAACGCGGTCGAAGGCGCCGATCGGATTGATCGCCATGCCGCCGCTGATCAGCCTGTTGTCGCGATCGAGCCGGTAGGTGAAAAGGTTGGAGCGCGTATCGCCGACCGGCCGCCGATGCCGCGCGATCCGCGCGACGGTCTCGGCATCAATCGGCTTGGTTGCGACCTGATAGACTTTCAGCGGTACGCCGGTTCGCCCCATGCGCGCGGCAATGCCATCGGTAAAGGCGTTGGTGGCGAGGATGACGGCATCCGTTTCTATTTCGTGGCCCGCGAGACTGACGCGCCATGTGCCGCCATGTCGTTCGACGCGCTCGACCATGCTGTTTTCGCAGATCGCGCCGCCGCGCCGCATGACCGCGCCGGCAAGTCCGTAGAGATAATTCAGCGGATGGATGGTGCCGCCGGAATGATCGATCAATCCTCCGGAATAGATATCCATGCCCGTTTCGTCCTGGATGGCGCGTGCGTCGAGAAATTCAACTGGACGGCCAAGCTCCGTCCAATCCTGTGCTCTTTGACGCAAGATCGCAGCCATGTCGTCGCCATAGGCCGGCTGTAGCCAGCCGGTCTGCGCGGCGTCGCAGGAAATCTTCTCTTCCGCAATGGTCGCAAAGACCTCGTCTGCTCCTATGCCGACGAGCGACAATAGAGCATCGGCCCTGTCGCGCGGCAGCTTCTGGCGAACGGTCGCCGGATCGGCCTTGGCGAAATTCGGGACGACAAAGCCGGCATTCATGCCGCTCGCACCGGCACCTAATCGCCCTGCCTCAGGGACGATGACGGAGCGGCCGGCACGGGCAAGATGAAGGGCTGCGGTCAGGCCCGTGAAGCCGCCGCCGATCACGACGACGTCTGAGCGGGAGGGAACATCGCGCGAAAGTTCGGGGGCGGGGCCTGCCGTCAGCGTCCACAAGGTCGGATTGGTGGGGCGAGCAACGGGGCTGGGCATCAGCGAACGATCTTTCAATACCTATGCCAGATGGCTGTCACGACAGGTGAGCCGCCGAAGGGATTGCGCCAGAATGTTTCCCGCGAGGCGCATCGGAAAATGCGCCTCGCCGTTTGCAGAAACGATGGCCTACTTGATCTTGTCCTTCAGCGCGGAAACGTCTTCCATTTTGAGTTCGCCATCGGTGACGACCTTGCCGTCGCTGATCTTCCAAAGGCGGAAGGGACCGGTGATGTCGCCATACGGATCGAAGGAGACCGGCCCGATGACGCCTTCGTAGCGGATCGACTTGCCCTCCTTGATCAGGTCGAGCGCCTTGGCGAATTCTTCCTTGCCGGCATAGATCGGCGTGCCCTTGGGATCGACGACCTTGTAGATATCGTCCTTCAGCTTGGACGTGTCGTCGCCGGCGATCGCAAGCGCGAGACCGACGATCGCGCCGGCATCATAGGCGCGGTCCGCAGCCGGATTGGTCGGCTCTATCCCTGAGAAATCCCTGTAGTTCTTGTTGAAGTAGTCAGTCGATGGCGTCGGCGTCGTGCCCGAGGACGTGCCATAGGCCTCCTTCAGATAGTCGGCGCCGACGGAATCGATGAAGTCGGGACTGTTCATACCGTCATTGAGCAGGAATTTCTGCGGGCCGCCCTGCGAGATCCAGGTGCGGGCGATGGTTGCACCGTCGACCGGCGTGCTGACGAGGTAGAGGCCGTCCGGATCACCGCCCATGCTGGCGGTGACTTCGGAGGCATAGCTCGACTGCTTTTCATTGTAGGGCGTCGTCGAGACGATCGTGCCGCCGAGCGCCTTGTAGGCCTTTGAGAATTCGGCGACCATGTTGACGCCGAAATCGTTGTTGACGTGGATGATCGCGAGCTTCTTGAAGCCCTTGTCGATCGCATATTTTGCGGCTGCTATGCCCTGCAGCGAATCCGACGTGATGGTGCGGAAGAAGATGCCGTTCGTCTTGCCGTCACGGCCGAGCGCCGTCAGCGTCGGTGATGAGGCGGCGGGCGATACCTGCACGATCTTGGCGGGCGCAGTGACCGAGGTCAGGATCGGGATCGTCACCGAAGAAATGATGCCGCCGATGATGGCCGGAACCTTCTTGACCTGCACGAGCTGGGTAGCAGCATCGACCGCGACATTGCCCTGGCTCTGGCTGTCGCGCGTATCCGTCACCAGATCGCAGCCGTGAGCGCCGCCGGCGGCATTGATATCTCGGAAGGCCATCTCGACGGACTTGGCGCCCGCCTGGCCGTACTCGCCGGCCGGGCCGGTCAGCTCCATCACGAGGCCCACCGTTACCTTGCAGTCGGCAGCATTGGCGGCTCCGGCTCCGGCCAGAAGCGCCAGGGCGGTGCTGATTTGAAATATCGTCTTCTTCATCTTTGTTCCCCTTGTTCGGTCAACGATTTTCATTTCTGTTTTTTCAGAACCTGTCAGTTCTCCGGCATCTGCAGCCAGGTTTCATGCAGATGCCGCCATTCGACACCGTTGGGCGCCGATGAACTTGCGATGAAGAGCGCGCTTGCCTGGCGGCGGCTGTATTTGCCGCCGCGCGACTGGGCTTCGACATAGGTAAGAACGATCGTGTCCTCAGTCTCGAAGCTTGCGCGGATATCCGAAATCTCGATGCTGAAATCGTTATGAAAAGTCGCCCGGTTTGCTCGGATCAGCTCGATGGTCCCGGCGCGGTCGAAGATGCGACCGGTCGGCGGGATCATGTGGAAAGCATGACCGAAGGTGCGCTCGCAGCGGCCGAAATCGGTGTTGTCCGCAGTTGCCGCATCATACCAGGCTTCGAAGAAGCGATGGAAATCGAGAACTTCGGCACTGGCTTTCCGGAAGAGGGGCGATTCCTGGTTCATACTTTCCCCGCATTGAGGTTGTAATGCATAATCGAGCCGTGTCTGCCGGTGCGGTCGCGCTCCAGCGTATAGACGTCGCCTTCAATGCCAGCGCTTTGGCCGATGATGCCGGCGATCTGCCGACGGTCCTCATCCGAAAGTGCAATATCCATGATCCTGGCATTGGCGAGCGCATGCGCCTGATTGCGGGCGCCGACGATGACTGCAGCCACCTGCGGCTGCTCCAGCACCCAGGCGCTGGCAATCGTCGCGATATCGACGCCATGGCGATCGCCGATGGCCTTCAGCGCGCCGAGCAGCGATTGGAACAGCTCCCAGCCGCCGAAATCATCGATGATCAGCTTGTACTTGACGAGCGAACGGTTCTCGAGCGGCATTTCGGGTTCCGGCTGTCCCAGCCATTTGTCGCTCAGGAAGCCGCCGGCCACCGAGCCGTAGCAGAGGAATCTCACGTTATTTTCGGCGGCGAGCTTGGCGAGGCGGCGCGACGGCCGCTGATCGAGAACGGAATACTGCAGCTGCTGGCTGACCAGCGGAATGCCGGCTTTAAGGATCTCTGAAATATGCGGCGTATCGAAATTGGTCGTGCCGACATTGCGCACCTTGCCTTCGCGGCGCATCTCGTCGAGCCAGCTCAGGGCTTCGAGATAGCCGGGCAGGGAGTAATCCCACCAATGAAACTGCACCAGATCGAGCTGTTCGGTCTTCAGCTTGCGCAGCGACTTGTCGACAATGCCGCGAATATAGTCGCGGCTGATCGTTGCCAGCTTCTCCAGATCGGGCACGAGCTTGGTGTGCACCTTCATCGCGCCCGCGGCCTCGGTGCCGCGTTCGTTGCGAAGCTGCGCGCGCGCTTCGCCGATCAGCTCCTCGACGCCCGTATAGATATCGGCGCAGTCATAGGTGCGGATGCCGACATCGAAGGCGGCGATCAGGTCGGTCACGGCCTGCGCGCGATCGATCGCGCCATGTCCTCCGGCAAGCTGCCAGCCGCCGCGGATGACGCGCGAAATCTCGTATCCCGGGCTGAGCTCAAAAGTCTTGGCGGTCATGCGGTTCATTCTCCTTCGGGCAATGGCACGGCCGTCGTTTCGGCATGGCTGAATCGCCGCTTGCCCGTCCTGACGATCCGCAGCCGGCTCGCGCAGTTGGGGTCGGGGCAGGCGATTTCGGCGTCCGAGGTCATCCAGTCGTTCTTGTGGGTGGGCCGTTGCTTGGCCGCAAGCAGCGGCAGGACGGCCGATATGGAATAGATCGAAAAGCCCTGGCCCGGCGGCAAAGACAGCATTTCGCCCTTGAGTTCGAAATAGTCGCCCGGCTTGGCGCCGCAATAGATCGGCTTGCCGTCGGGAATGACGGCTTCAATCCTCAGGTCGAAGAGCTCGAAACTGTCGTCGCTTGCCGCCGCCATATCAGATCTCCGCCCGCTCGAAGGTGACATCGCAGGCACCGTTACGGCGGATGACGCCGCAGGCTGCGGCGAATTGTTCGCGTTCGTCTGGGCGCACCTGCGCGACGACGCTGCCGGCCAGCCAGCCGATCGGGAAGAGCAGGCGCGCGCCCTGCCCATAGAACAGGCCGATGTCGAAGATCGCATCGGGATTGCCGCCCCACATGCGCGGCGGCACATAGCTCAGCACGATATCGCCGGGCTGTGGTGTCAGCGTCGCATTCTCGGCCGGCAAAGCGGTGGCATGGGAGGCACCTTTCAGATGCGCCGGCGGGATCGGGCAGGAGATTTCCGGGCCGGTCCACATGGCATGAATACCGCCGACTATCCGCGGTTCGCTGAGATAGGTCCAGAGAAAGGTCGCGTTGTCAGGCGCCTTGGCCTCCAGCAGTGGCGCAAAGACGCTGAGGCCGGAGCGTGGTTCGGAGATCTTGATGGCGCGTTGGCTCATGCGGATAGGCCCTTCTTGGCTTCGGCTTCCAGTTTGCTGCGCAGGAAGGTGAATGGCCGGCTGATATCTGCAACGAGCGCATCGCGGGCTTCCTTGGCATCCTGCGCGGCGATCGCCTTGACGATCGTGCGGTGATAATGGGCCGTATCGACCTCGCCGGCGTCCGAAAAGGCGTAGATGGCGACGCGGATACAGGGGCCGGACTGCAGCCACAGGCTTTCGATCATCGGGATCAGCACGGCGGAACCGCAGGCGCGATAGATTTCGAAATGAAAGGCCTGGTTCAGCGTCACCTCACGATCGACGTCCTTCTTATGCTTCAGCGCGCGCATCTCGTCCCATTCACCGAGCATGCTCTCGATGGTCGCGATCTGGCGGGAATTCATGCGGGTTGCGGCGAGCGCGATCGCCTCGCCTTCGATGAGGATGCGGGCGCGCAGAAGGTCGTCCATGCGCTCCAGCGTGATCGGCGGCACGCGAACGGATCGGTTGGGAAGGGCTTCCAATGCCTTCTCGGTGATCAGGCGGCCAAGGGCTTCGCGCACCGGCATGGTGCTGGTCATCAGCGCGTCGGCCAGGCCACGGATCGTCAGCACCTGGCTCGGCTCGAAAAGCCCGCCGATCAGCGCGCGGCGCAGCTCCAGATAGACCCGATCCTGAACCGTCTCGCGGCCCACGGGCGCAAGCTGTGCGGCAATCGGATCGCTCTTGTCGGCGGTGGCCTTTTGCATTCGAAATCCCTTTTCGGCTTGCGAAGACGATTAAAGCTGATTAGCGTGATCAATGCAAGTGTGATCACAAATCAAATAATCAGGGAAGCGACAGCGATCGCTTTCCGGCCAGAGGGATCTCATGAGTGCGACAACTGAACGGCATGGGGAGGAAGCCCGGCCGGTTCTGACGGCAAGAAATGTGGTGCGGCGTTTCGGCGGCCTTGTGGCTGTCAACGACGTTTCTTTCCACGTGCGCGAGGGCGAGATCCTCGGCCTAATCGGCCCGAACGGTGCCGGTAAGACGACGATGTTCGACCTTCTGGCCGGCAGTGTCGCACCGAGCAGCGGCGAGATCGTGCTGAACGGCGTGGCGGTAGCAGGCGAGGCGGCCCATCGCCGGATCGCTCGTGGTCTCGGCCGTACTTTCCAGATTCCTCGGCCCTTTCCCAACCTGACGCTGCTCGACAATGTCATGCTGGCCGCTCAGGATCAGGCGGGCGAGCGTCTGCTGTCGAATTTCCTGCGACCGTGGAGAGTCGCCACGCAGGAGAAGGCTGCCCATGCCAAGGCGATGGAGCTGCTCGACCTCGTTCACCTGACACGCCTGGCGCACGAGCCGGCACGCGTCCTGTCAGGCGGTCAACGCAAGCTTCTGGAGCTTGCCCGCGTCATGATGGCCGATCCGGCTCTTATTTTGCTCGATGAGCCGGCTGCCGGTGTCAACGCCACACTTCTCGAGACGATCATCGACCGCATTCGCGATATCAATCAGCGTGGCGTCACCTTTCTCCTGATCGAGCACAATATCGATATGGTGACACGCCTGTGTCACCGCGTGCTGGTCATGGCGAGCGGCCAGCTTCTGTGCGAGGGCACTCCGGAAGAGGTTGCCCGCGATCCGCGCGTCATCGAAGCCTATCTCGGAGGTGCGGCATGAGCGAACCGGTCTTAACTGTTCGCAATCTTGTTGCCGGTTACGAGCCGGGCGTGCCGATCGTTCGCGGCGCTTCGATCACGGTAGCGGAAAAAGAGATCGTCGTTGTGCTCGGCCCAAATGGTGCCGGCAAATCGAGCTTCATCAAGGCGATTGCCGGCCTCGTTGCCATCGAAAGCGGCACGGTGGAGCTGGGCGGCCGGGATATCACGAGTGCGCCCGCGCACACCATGGTGCGGCTCGGCCTTGCCTTCGTACCGCAGACGGAGAACGTCTTTCCGCTGATGTCCGTCGAAGACAATCTGAAGGTCGCCGGCGGCATTCTGAAGCCGAAGGAAGTGCCCGGCCGCATCGACGAAATGTACGCGACCTTTCCTGATCTCGCCCGTCATCGCCGCATTGCGGCCGGCAATCTCTCGGGAGGGCAGCGGCAGATGCTCGCCGTCGCGCGCGCTCTTATCGTGCATCCGAAGCTCCTCGTGCTTGATGAACCCTCAGCGGGTCTCTCGCCGAAATTCGTCTCGATGGTCTTCGACATGCTGACCGAAATCCGCAAATCCGGCGTCACCATTCTGCTGGTCGAGCAGAATGCCAAGGCGGCCCTCGCTATCGGCGATCGCGCCTATGTTCTCGTCGAAGGCAAGGACAGGCATGAAGGGCGTGCCTCGGAGCTCTGGAACGATCCCGTCGTTGCCGAACTCTATCTCGGCCAGCGCCCGGCTGCTTCCAAAACAGGAGGTGCGGTATGAACCCGCAATTCATCGTCGACGGATTGCTGACGGGTTCCATGATCGGCCTTGGCGCCATCGGCGTGACGCTGACCTATTCGATCTTGCGCTTTTCGAACTTCGCCCATGGCGATTTCATGGCTTGGGGCACCTATGCAACGCTTGCCGTCGTCAGTGCCATCGGCGCTGTCTTCGGCAAGATCGCACCGATCGGCCCGCTTTCCTTCGGCTGGCCTCTGATCGTCGCGGTCATCGTCGCGATAGGCTTTACCGGCGTTCTTGCCCTTGCACTCGATAAGGTGCTGTTTGCCAGGCTCCGAGCCAAGGGCCAGTCGATCATCGTCGTCATGGCGAGCTTCGGTGCGTCCATGGCTCTGCGCAGCCTGCTCGAATTCCTCTTCACCTCGCGTCCGACCTATTTCAGCCGTGCCATCCAGATCGCCATGCCCGTCGGCTTCGGCATTCGCATTACGCCCGATCAGATCGCGCTTCTGATCGTCACGGCGCTGCTTGTTTTCGGCGTGCATATGCTGATGACGAGGACGCAGACGGGCCGCTCCATGCAGGCGCTCAGTCAGAATCCGTCGCTTGCCCGCGTCGTCGGCATCGATGTCGCCAAGGTCGTTCGCGTCACTTGGCTGATCGGCGGGGGGCTGGCCTGCGTCGCCGGCGTCATGATCGGCATTCTCGTGCAGATCCGCCCGCTGATGGGCTTCGATATGCTGCTGCCGATGTTTGCCGCCGCCATTCTCGGTGGTATCGGCAGCGTGCCGGGCGCGGTTCTCGGTGGACTGATTATCGGCCTTGCCGAGGCGGCCGCGGTTCAGTTGATCGGGGCGGAGTGGCGCGCCGCGATCTCCTTCATCATCCTGATGGCAGTGCTGTTCGTCCGGCCGATCGGCCTTTTCGGAGTGAGGGAGCGATGATGGATATTATTGGCTACGGCGCTTTCTTCCTGACGACGGCGCTGATCTTTTCCTTCATCACGCTCGGGCTGAACCTGCAATGGGGGCTGACCGGCCTCTTCAATGTCGGGCTTGCCGGCTTCGTTGCCATCGGGGCTTATACCTCGGCCTTGCTGACGACACCGGATATGTCCGGGCGGTTCGGCGGATTCGATTTGCCGGTCCTCGTCGGTTGGTTCGGCGCCATGATCGTCGCCGGTCTTGCCGCTGCCATCATTGGCATTGCGACGCTCCGGCTGAAATCCGATTATCTGGCGATCACCACCTTCGGCGTCGCCGTCGTCGTTCAGCTTGTGGCGCTGAATGCGCAGAAGCTGACCGGCGGTCCCTTCGGCATCGGCTTCATTCCCCGCCCATTCTCCAGCCTTGCCGAAACGCCGCTGCTCTTTAATCTGGCTAATCTCGGCGTCGTGGTTGTCGTGATGCTGATCGTCTATCTCGCGCTCGAGCATCTGGCAAAAAGCCCCTGGGGACGCGTCTTGAAGGCGCTACGCGAGGACGAGCGCGCCGCCATTTCGCTCGGCAAGAGCGCTCGTTTCTATCGTGTGCAGGCCTTTGCCGTCGGCGGTGCCGTCATGGGGCTTGCCGGCGCCATGCAAGCGCATTTCATCGGCTTTATCGCGCCCGACAATTATATCCCGACCCTGACGTTTCAGGTCTGGGTGATGCTGATCGTCGGCGGTTCGGGCAGCAACAAGGGTGCCGTCATCGGCAGCATCCTCGTCTGGGGAATATGGGCAGGATCGGGAGCGCTGACGAGCGTCCTCTTTTCGCCGGAGCAGCAGGCTCGCGCGGCCTCGCTGCAGATCGTGGCGATCGGCGTCATGCTTTGCATCATCCTGCTGGTGCGGCCGGGCGGCCTCTTCGGCGATATCCCGAAACGTCGTTCAGCGATCGCGCTGCAATCGAAACCTGTCGCGGACGAGGGTAGCGCCGCGTCTTAGCGGTGGGCTTTGCCGATCGGATCGGTATTCCATGCCGTGTGGGGTTCTGCGTTCTGCCGAGGCAGATTAAGGACGTACCGGCCATGGGCGACCGGTACGCAGTTCGTTTTTAGAGCGTGATGCCGAAAAGTGTAGGCGGTTTTCGGACGACATCACGCTCTACTTCTTTGATTCTAGGGCGGATTCAGATTTTAGGTCGATTCGGCCTAAAATCATCCGGCTCTAGGAAGCCAGAGCGCGACGCACAGGCTGAGCCGGAATAGGCTTGGCGGGAACCCGTAGAGGGCGCTTCGCGGCGACGGGCGACTTCCGTGCCGTGCTGGTTTTGGCTACCCCAAGCCAGCGAAGAATAGCGTCGAAGCCGGGCTGGGCCGCCCGCTTGAATTCCGGGCTCATTTCCTCGTCCATGCCGCAGAGAGAGGCGATTTCCTGCCAGTCGACGCGGCCTGCCCGAAGAGGAGGACGCGACTGGAAAACGATCAGGCCGATCATGAAACCTTTGATATTCTCGAAGCTACGCGGCTGAAGCAGCGGCTTGAGCCGCATATCGCAAAAATCCGAAATCTTGCGCTGGAAAACGTCAGA
The DNA here is from genome assembly GCF_012641405.1 of Rhizobium sp. P40RR-XXII. GTDB lineage: Bacteria > Pseudomonadota > Alphaproteobacteria > Rhizobiales > Rhizobiaceae > Rhizobium. The sequence continues at coordinate 260,351 of NZ_JABAII010000005.1, read as the reverse complement.
GGCAGAGCTTTTCTTTATGGGCATTATTCATTCCTTGCAGGCGACATCATCCAAAGGTCGGGGTGTGGCCCGCTAAAGCACGGAAGTTAAGGAAGCGCAAACAACCGACCGATTGGCCGCTTTCAATTCTACGATGCGCCGGCATTTGGCAAGTGGCAGATCGGTCACGCTTCGGTAAAAGGCCGCACCGGGCATGGAGCGGCGAGGGAATGTCGGGCGCTTTTCCGAGCCGCCGCTAAGATCATGAAAAAACTGTAACTTGCCTCCCGCACCATTGAGAGCGACATTTTCCTTGCGCCGGATATATGAGGTGAAAGACATGTCAGTCTTAGAAATGTTGGTCAGACGCCGGATGCAGGAAGAATATGCAAAGGGTACATCGCCAGAGCGCATTACCCGCCTCCTGCAGGAATTCTTCAACGGGACAGAGGCCTCCAAGGCAAATGCTGTCTCGCGACGGTCTTCTGGCAATCCATAAAATGATGAGGCCGGCCTCGATGACTTTTCCGAGAGCCGGCCCTTTGTCGACGCAGACTAATCCTTAAAAACTGTCTATCGTGCCGCGTTCGATCCGGACAAGCTTTCGACTGCCGCCAGGATCTTGTAGGCTGCCGAGACGCGGGTGGGGATCGGAAAATTCCTGTTTGCCAAGAGGACGATGCCGATCTGCCGTGCGGGAATGAAGGCCGCATAGGCGCCGAAGCCGTTCGTCGACCCCGTCTTGTTGATCAGCACATCCTTGCGCGGCGGCTGCGGCGGGTCAAGGCGAGTGACCTTGTGTGGATTGCGCGACATGTCGAACGAGTTGCCGTCCACCAACCGGGCAGGCGTCGTCGGATAGGCATAGATTTCCCAGCCAAGCCCCTGCGTCATGTTGCCGACGGTATAATAGCCGACATGCGTCGCATCGACTGCCCGCTGAAGGGTGCTATCGAGCTTCGAACCATCCATATTGGATTCGAGAACGGCAAGCATGTCTAATGCCGTGGTCTTGATGCCATAGGCGGGTGTGTCGAGAACGCCGGGCCCTACGCGGATCGGCTTGCCCTTTTTTGAATAGCCATAGGCATAGTTGCTCATCTCGGCGGCCGGAACGTGGACATAGGTATGCTTGAGCCCAAAGCCGGCGATGATCTTGTCCTGTATCAGCGTATCGAACGGCTGGCCCATAGCCCGCGCGGCCAGATAGCCGAACAGCCCGATGCTGGGGTTGGAATATTGCCGGTACGTACCGGGGGCAAAGGACGGATGCCAGTTGCGATAATAGACGACCATTCCCTCATTGCTGACGCTGTCCGGGAATTGCAGGGGCAGGCCGCCGGCCGTGTATGTGCCGAGATCGAGAAGGCTGATCTTGTCGAAGGCCGTACCTGCCACTTCCGGCATGTATTTCGTCGCCTTGTCGGAGAAAGACAGCTTCCCGCTGACTTCGGCGTAGGAGGCGAGCGTTGCCGCGAAGGTCTTGCTGATGGAGCCGAGCTCGAAGATCGTATCGTTCGTTACCTTCTGGCCGCTGTCCTTCGAGGCGAGGCCGTAGTTGAAGACATAGCGCTTGCCCTTGACGGTAATTGCAATTGCCATGCCCGGCACATCGTTTTCCTTCATGAGCGGACGAATGGTCTCATTGACGGCCCGCTCCAGGCGGCTCTGGTTGATGTCTTCGGCGTGGGCGCCGACGCCATAGAGGAGGCAGGAGGTGATTATTCCAAGTTTCGGCAGCGAAATGGTAGGTATATTCAAGTTGATATCCTCATGCTGATGGATGAAGGGCGATCTCAGATCATTGCAGCGATACGACCGATTTCGGCGACGATTGCGTTACGTTCGTCCGCTGAAATCGACGGTATCTCGCAATAAGCCGTGACGATGATCGGCACGCGGTTCGACGGCCAGAATACCGCGATGTCGTTGGCATTGCCGGCTTTGTCACCGTTTGTGCCGGTCTTGTCGCCGACCAGCCAATCCTTCGGGACGCCGGCGCGCAGGCGGGCGTCCCCCGTCTTGTTGGTGATCAGCCATGCGGCCAGTTGCGATCGCGAGGCGGCCGAAAGCACATCGGTAAACAGAAGCCGTCGCAGGTTCTCCAGCATCGCGGCCGCCGTAGTCGTGTCGCGCTGGTCGTTCGGCGTATCGTGGTAATTCAATGCGGGCTCTATGCGGTCGAGGCGCGTCATCTCGTCGCCGAGGCTTCGGCAGAAGGCGGTTAGCGCCTTGGGGCCGCCGAAGCTCGCGAGCAGGAGATTTGCAGCCGCATTGTCGCTGAGCGTGACGGCCGCAGCACAGAGTTCTGCCACCGTCATGCCGTTGCCTGCGTGCAACTTGGTTGCTGGCGAGCCGTCGATGATGTCGCCTTCCGAGTAACGAATGCGCCGGTCCAGCTTTTCCTCGCCCTTGTCGACCCGCGCCAGCACCAGGGCCGCCGCCAGCGCCTTGAAGGTGCTGCACATCAGAATGCGTTCGCCGGCGCGATGCTCGATGTGCCTGCCGCTTGCCATGTCGAGAATGCTGACACAAATGCGGCCGCGATGCTTGCTCTCGAGCGCGGCAAGCTGCGCTTCACCCGAATGATCGTCTGCAGCGCGTCCAACCGCGCTTAGCCCTGCTAGAACAGGCAAAGCAAGCAAGCCGCCGGCAAGGCTTTGCCGGCGCGACAGTAAGATCGTCATCTTGTTTCCACTTCGATTGATGTTGAGCAAAGAGATAGTTTCAGGGCCGGTGGACGTTGTTGGAACCCTGCAAATCACCTTGCGAGACAGACTATGGCGTCGCTTCCTGCCCTAGACAAACGATCAATTCTGGGCTTAGACATGAGAAAAACTTGGCCTTAGGACACAAATGGACATCTCTCAGCTGCCGTTGAACGCACTGCGCGTTTTCGAGGCTTCGGCGCGGCACTGCAGCTTCACGCGGGCAGGGCTCGAACTCCGGGTGACGCAGACGGCCATCAGCCATCAGGTCAAGGCACTGGAGGACGTGCTGGGGGTGACCCTCTTCAAGCGCCTGCCGCGCGGCCTTGCGCTGACCGATGAGGGGCATGCTCTCTTGCCGGTGTTGACCGATGCCTTTCGCCGTATGAGCGCCACGCTCAGCCAGCTGGAGGAAGGCAATTTTGCCGAGATTTTGACGATCGGCGTCGTCGGCACTTTTGCCATCGGCTGGCTGCTGCCGCGCCTCGGCAGCTTCAAGGCGCAGCATCCGCATGTCGATCTGCGCTTGAAGACTAACAACAATCGCGCCGACATGGTGCTCGACGGGCTGGATTTCTTCCTGCGCTTCGGCGACGGCGCGTGGCACGGAACAGAGGCGATCCACCTGATGGATGCGCCGCTATCTCCGGTCTGCCGGCCCGATATCGGCGAGCGGTTGCGCACGCCCGCCGATCTTGCCGAAGTTGAGCTTTTACGCTCTTACCGGATCGACGAATGGTCGCTCTGGTTCAGAGCTGCGGCCCTGCTACCGCCTCATCTTCGAGGCTGGATGTTCGATTCGTCGCTGACGTTGGTGGAGGCCGCCGCGCGCGGCGTCGGCGTCGCGCTCGTGCCCGTCGCGATGTTTACGCATGACATCGAGGCCGGGCGCATCATGCAGCCGTTCCAGATTACGGCGACGACCGGCAGCTACTGGCTGACGCGATTGAAATCGCGGGCGGAAACGGCATCGATGAAGGTGTTCCGCCAATGGCTGATCGGGGAAATCGAGGAGATGCCGGGATAGGATGTGCAAATAAATCGGCCCCCCGGGCAGAGGCTGGAGCATGATGATCGGTGGTCGATGCATTCGCTGGCGAGTTTCAATCTCACGGCACCGGTTCGAATGCCGGAGCGCACGATCGTCGCGTGTTCCGCAAGCAGTTGCAGTCGCGCGCCCGTTTGCAGCATCATTGTTCGAATTGATGGCATCTGCTAAAGGCTGGTCATCATGAAGCATTTCGCCATGGAGCAATCGGCATGGGGACCCTGAAGTCAGCAGATAGATAAGCCGCAACAGCTTCTTGTTGTTGCGGCGTGCTGTCGAAACTCATTCCAACCGGACCCAGTGGCAGACGCCGCCCGATTTCTCTTTCGAGCGGAATTTTCTCATGTCTGACATACGCCCGTCATGGGCCTCCTCGCTGCCGGCAGCGCTGCTGCTGATGGCGCCCTTCGATATCCTCGCCTCGCTGGCCATGGATATCTATCTTCCCGTTGTCCCGTCGATGCCCGGCATCCTGAACACGACGCCATCGGTGATCCAGCTCACATTGAGCCTCTATATGATCATGCTCGGCCTTGGGCAGGTGGTATTCGGTCCGCTTTCGGATCGCATCGGTCGCCGTCCTGTGCTGCTTGCCGGGGCGATCGTGTTTGCCGTGGCTTCCTTCGGGGCCGCCTGCTCATCGACGGCGGCTGCTTTCGTCCTTTGCCGGCTGCTGGAGGCCATGGGTGCTTCGGCGGCTCTGGTTGCGACCTTTGCAACCGTCCGGGATGTCTATGGCAACCGGCCGGAGCAAGCCATCATCTATGCCGCGTTCGGCTCGATGTTGTCCTTCGTGCCCGCACTCGGCCCCATAGCGGGCGCGATGATCGCCGATCGCTTCGGATGGCGCGCCATCTTCATGGTGCTGGCACTTCTGTCCCTGGCCGCGAGCGTCAACGCCATGGCACGTTGGCGTGAAACGCGGCCTGCGGGTTTGAGCGAGCCACGCCGCTCCATTTGGCCGATCTTCACAAGCCCGCCGTTCTGGACCTATACGCTGGCTTTCAGTGCGGGCATGGGCACGTTCTTCGTGTTCTTCTCGACGGCACCACGCGTGCTGATCGGCCGGGCCGGCTATTCGGAACTCGGCTTCAGCATGGCATTCGCAACGGTCGCAGTCGTGATGATAGCAGCCGCGCGCTTTGCCGGACTGTTTGTCGAGCGCTGGGGCGTTGCAGGCTGTGTCGCGCGGGGCATGGCACTGCTTCTTGTTGGCGCGGCTGGCCTGGCGTTCGGTCAGGTCTACGGCTCTCCGTCCTTCACAAGCTTCGTGTTGCCAATGTGGATCATGGCCCTTGGGATCGTCTTCACGGCATCGGTGACGGCGAACGGAGCGCTTGCGGAATTCGGCGACATCGCCGGATCGGCGGTGGCATTCTACTTCTGCATCCAGAGCCTGATCGTCAGCATCGTCGGTACGCTGGCGGTGACCGCATTGGGCGGCGATAGCGCATGGCCATTGGCGGGCTTTGCCACGCTCATGGCATCCCTGGTGCTGGCGGCACTGCATGTCTTGCGACGCCAGGACGCCGTAGCCTGATCTGCAAAGCACCCGCCTTTCGGCGGTGCGCCCTTAAAAGCACTGCCCGCGAAAGTCGAATTTCGCGGGCAGCCGAGGCCGGTTTATGCAATCCGAACGCCGTGGTCGACGCCAGGAATTGCCTTATCGCCATCCCAGCGCCGGAGCGACATGGGTCAGAATGGATTCGATGACATGGGCGTTGTATTCGACGCCGAGCTGGTTCGGCACGGTCAGGAGCAGGGTATCGGCCGCTGCGATCGCCTCATCTTTCGCCAATTCCTCGATGAGCGCGTCAGGCTCGGCCGCATAGCTGCGTCCGAAGATGGCCCGCGTCTTCTCGTCGATGAAGCCGATCTTGTCGGCATCCTTGCCGCTGCCGCCGAAATAGGCGCGGTCGAGATCGTTCACCAGCGCGAAGATGCTGCGGCTTACCGAAACGCGTGGTTCGCGCTTGTGTCCCGCCTCTTTCCAAGCCTCGCGGTAGAGCTTGATCTGATCCGCCTGCTGGACGTGGAAGGGCAGGCCGCTTTCGTCGTCCTTGAGCGTCGAGCTTTGCAGGTTCATGCCGAGCTTTGCCGCCCATACGGCCGTGGCATTGGAGCCTGCGCCCCACCAGATCCGCTCGCGCAGGCCTTCCGAATAGGGCTCGAGGCGCAGGAGGCCGGGAGGATTAGGGAACATCGGGCGCGGATTGGGTTGTGCAAATCCTTCACCGCGCAGGAGATCGAGCAGCACTTCCGTGTGCCTGCGTCCCATATCGGCGTCGCTCTCGCCATCCATCGGCGTATAGCCGAAGTGGCGCCATCCATCGATCACCTGTTCCGGGGAGCCGCGGCTGATGCCAAGCTGCAGCCGCCCGCCGGCGATGAGATCGGCAGCGCCGGCATCCTCCGTCATATAGAACGGGTTCTCGTAGCGCATGTCGATAACAGCCGTGCCGATTTCGATGCGGCTGGTCCTGGCGCCGACGGCTGCCAGCAGCGGGAAGGGCGAAGCAAGCTGACGCGCGAAATGGTGCACGCGAAAATAGGCGCCATCCGCGCCCAATTGCTCGGCCGCTACGGCAAGATCGATCGATTGCAGGAGCGTGTCGCCTGCCGATCGCGTCTGCGATTGCGGTGATGGCGTCCAGTGGCCGAATGAAAGGAAACCGATCTTCTTCATGATACTATCCTATTATCTCCGGTTCGCCCGGCTCGATTCACGCCATGAGTGCCGACGCCGATTGCCCGCGTCTTCATGTCATGGCTTGCAAAAGCCGTGGATTCAAACGGCTATATGCGCATGGGCTCAGCTGGATGAAACAGTGCGATCTGTGAACTGATTGTCAATGTCGGCAGGGGCGCAGAAGACGGATGACGCCTTGACAACTCCATGTCTCCGTTTGTTTTTCTCACATTTGGTATATTCATGACTGCACATCGTTCGCCAAGTACGATGTCGATCGGCTCTTAATTTCCGCCACCCCCTCCGCCGTATTGAAGGCGTCCAAGGGCGCGAAAATCGTGTGGCGGCCCGCTTCCGATGGACTGTCGAGGCTCGACGCGGTGCCTCCGGCATGATTGCATTTTCCGCCGCCATGGTTTCCTGCACGTCACCCAACATGAACAAATTTTAACGAAGACATTAACAATCGGATAACGCACCGCACCGAAACTGCCGCGCGTGTGAGTACATCTCTCGCTTTCAATGTCCTTGAAACAAGAAATGGCAGGAAACTATGTTTGCTAGAAAATTCGCCCCCGCTCTGGTCTTCGTCGCATTCGGCGCCGGTATTGCGCATGCGGAAGTGCCCGTCCGTATCGATCAGTTCGATCATTGGGGCGCGTATTCTTATAAATCCGGCAATAGCGTCAGTTGCTACGTGCTGTCGAAACCGGTTGCGCAGCAACCCGCCAATGTCGACCACGGCGACAACTTTTTCATAGTCTCGCGCCTATCGCCCGGGGACAAATTGGTTCCCGAAGCCGCAATGGGCTATGATCTGAAAGACGGCGGACAAATGACGGCTGCCGTGGGCGACAAGACGTTTCCGATGTTCACGAAAGACCGGCACGGCTGGGTGAGGGATGAAACTCAGGAGCCTTCCATGGTCGGTGCCATGAAGGGCAGCGCGCAATTGGAGCTGCAGGCAACGTCCAAACGCGGCACCGCCACGCGCTATTCCTACTCACTATCAGGCATTACGGCCGCGTTGAAACGAATAGAAACGTGCGAATGATGCTGCCGGCGTCCAAGGTGCGGGCGGAACTCCCATTGCCAGGAGTTGTATAGCGGGAAAGACCCGACGGCGTCTTCCTGTTCGCATGGGAAGACGCCAAACGGGCGGCAAAGCCAATATCTCTTGTGAAATCAAAAATCCTGATATAAATGATATCCATTGATGGGGTGTTCAGGATTCGATGCAGCGCGGCTTTCTGACAATTTATGCGGGCGAGAACGCCGCGGTCTTCAGGGCACTTTCAGCGCCGGCCCGTGTTGAGATGCTGAAGCTGCTCTGCGCCAAAGGCTCGATGAACGTCAACGAGATCGCGCGGGAACTCGATCTGCCGCAATCCACCGTCGCAACGGCGATCATGATTCTGGAGGAGGCCGGTCTTGTCGAGACCAAGGCCGCGAAAGCGCGCAAGGGTTACCAGAAGATCTGCACTGCGCTTTACGACGAAATCCTGCTGAGCTTCGAGGATCAGGCTTTCAAGCACGACGAGGACGTGATTGAGGTCGCCATGCCGATCGGCCTTTATACGAGCTGCGAGACGCATGCGCCTTGTGGCCTTTGTTCGACCGAAGGCGTGATCGGTCTCCTCGACGTTCCCGATTATTTCCTCGATCCACAGCGCATGCAGGCCGGTCTTCTGTGGTTCGGCCGCGGCCATGTCGAATATAAATTCCCGAACAATGCCAAGATCTTGAACCGGAATGTCAATGCCATCGAATTCTCGATGGAACTGTCGTCCGAAGTGCCAGGCACCAATCCGGACTGGCCGTCCGACATCACCATCTGGATCAATGGCGTCGCTGTCGGCACATGGACGTCACCTGGCGACTACGGCGATAAGCGCGGGGCTTTCACACCGGGTTGGTGGAAGCTGGAAGGCTCTCAGTACGGTAAGCTCAAGACCTGGCGAATCTCGAAGAAAGGCACGTTCATCGACGGCGTTGCCGCTTCCGATGTGACCATCGACGATCTCGCCATTAGCCAGCATTCTTCGATCCGGTTGCGCATCGGCATTGCCGACGACGCCCGCAATACGGGCGGCGTCAATATTTTCGGTCGCGGCTTCGGCAATTATGGCCGCGATATTCTGATGCGCGTCGATCTGGCATAGGTCTGTATCATAAATTTTGATATATAGCATATGATCGAGATAAATTTCCAATAAGTCGTATTTTTAATAAGTTTTTGTTTTTGCGCGTTTTTTATTATCAATAGATCATTGCCCTCGCGATTTTCAGGCTATTTTCCACGGCGGGAGCGTTGACGGCCTTCCAAAAGTATATCAAGATCAAGGTATAAGAACGAAATATGTGATATATATGGGAGGTAGGCCGTGAAGGCGCATGTAATCGTCCACCGAGACTTCCGGATTGCCGATATTGACGATCGGCTCTACAGCTCATTTTTGGAGCATCTGGGTAGGGCGATCTATGGCGGTATCTACGAGCCGGGCCATCCGACTGCCGATGAGCACGGATTTCGCCGGGATGTCATCGAACTGGTCCGCGAGCTGAATTCACCCTATTGCCGCTACCCCGGCGGCAATTTCGTTTCCGCCTATAATTGGGAAGATGGCGTCGGGCCACGGTCAGAGCGCCCGGTGCGTCTCGACCTTGCCTGGCGGACGCGCGAGAGCAACCAGATCGGCGTCAACGAATTCGTCGATTGGTGCAAGAAAGCCAATACCAAGCCGATGCTGGCCGTCAATCTGGGTTCACGCGGCCTCGACGATGCCCGAAATTTCCTCGAATATTGCAATCATCCCGGCGGCACCTATTGGTCGGACCTGCGGCGCAAGCATGGTTGGGCTGATCCTCACGGCGTCAAGCTTTGGTGCCTTGGTAACGAGATGGATGGCCCATGGCAAGTCGGCCACAAGTCGGCTTTTGAATACGGCCGTCTCGCTGATGAAACCGCAAAGGCCATGCGCGGCTTCGACAAATCGCTCGAACTGGTGGTCTGCGGCTCGTCGAATTCCGACATGAAGACCTATCCCGATTGGGAGGCTCAGGTTCTGGACCAGTGCTACGACAGCGCCGATCATATCTCGCTGCACATGTATTTCGCCAATCGCGAAAAGAACACGCTCAACTATCTGGCCAAGGCCGAGAAGCTCGACCGCTACATCGTCACCATCAGCGGCGTCATCGACTATATCAAGGCGAAGAAGCGGTCCAAGAAGACGGTCGGCATCTCCTTCGATGAATGGAATGTCTGGTACCATTCCAACCAGCAGGACAAGGAGATTCTTGCCCGCGATGAATGGCCGGATGCGCCGCATCTTCTGGAGGATGTCTATAATTTCGAAGACGTGCTGCAGGTCGGCGGCATCCTCAATACATTCATTCGCCGCTCCGATCGCGTGCGGATTGCCTGCATAGCGCAGCTCGTCAACGTCATCGCGCCGATCATGACGGAAGACGGCGGCCCGGCCTGGCGGCAGACCATCTATTACCCACTCTATTTCGCTTCGAAATATGGTCGCGGTTATGCGCTGCGTCTCGTCACCGATGGCCCGACCTATGACAGCGACGAAGCTGACGATGTGCCCTATCTCGACGTATCGGCCGTTCATGACGACCTTGGCAAAATGGTCACCCTGTTTGTCGTCAACCGTCATCCGGATAGCTCACTCGATCTCGACACCCGTCTCGAAGGATTTCCCGAAGCCCGCGTCGTCGAGCAGCATGAGATGGCGCACGGCGATCTGCAGGCGGCCAACACGGCAAGGCAACCAAACGCTGTCGTACCGACAAATACGAGCGACGCGAAAGTGGAAGACGGTCGCCTTCGCGCCACGCTGAAGCCATTGTCCTACACGGTAATCCGGCTGTCGGTATGACGGCCGGCGGGCGCTGATCGCGAGGAGGCGGTCCAGTTGGCCTTGAAGGCATAAGGGGAAGAAAGAGCGACCCGCCCGACACCTGTTCGGGCGCGCCGACAATCGACAACAAAGGGAGGAGATCATGCAGCAGTGGAAGAAGCTTGCTTTCGGCGTCGCACTGGCCACGTTCGGCTTTATCGCGACGGTCCAGGCTCAAGACTATACCGCCTTGCCACGCAAGGAGACTTTGATCGTCGAAAACCCCGAGGGGACGATCAAGAATCCTGGCTGGTTCAATATCTGGGTCAATGGCGGCGGCGGCGTTTCGACCGGCCTTCAGCAGCTGACTATGGATACGCTCTGGTACATCGATCCGGAAAAGGGCCTGGGCGGTTCGGCCTGGGACAATTCGCTGGCTGCGGACAAGCCGCAATATAATGACGACTTCACCCAGATGACGGTGAAACTGCGCAAAGGCATCTACTGGAGCGACGGCGTCGAATTTACCGCCGACGATGTGGTCTACACCGTCAAGACGCAGATCGACCATCCCGGCATGAACTGGAGCGCCGCTTTCTCGGTGCAGGTCGCCAGCGTCGAAGCACGGGACCCCTATACCGTCGTCTTCAAGCTGAAGAAGCCGAATTCGCGCTTTCACGCCATCTTCACCGTTCGCTGGAACGGTGCGTGGATCATGCCTAAGCATGTCTTCGAGAAGGTCGCCGATCCCGTTCGCTATGATAATGCCAATCCCGTCTCGCTCGGCGCCTACAAGCTGAAGGCCTACGATCCGCAGGGCAAATGGTACACTTGGGAGAAGCGCGACGACTGGCAGCGCACCTCGCTTGCCCGCTTTGGCGAGCCGGCTCCGAAATATGTGAGCTATGTCGATCCCGGCCCGCCGGATAAGCGCACCATCGCGCAGCTCGAGCATAATCTGGATATCATTCACGACAACACGCCGGAAGGCATGTTCACGCTGAAGGAAAAGTCGAAGACGGTCGACAGCTGGTTCCCTGGCTTCCCCTTCGCTCATCCGGATCCGACGCTGCCTGCAGTGATCTTCAACAATCAGGACCCGTTGTTCCAAAATCCCGATGTGCGCTGGGCATTGGCACTGCTGATCGATATCAAGGCCGTCGATATGGCGAGCTACCGCGGCGCGGCAACGCTTTCCGCGCTCGGTGTTCCGCCGACGGCAATCGCCATGACTGACTATCAGGCGCCGATGCAGGATTGGCTTAAGAATTTCGAGATCGACACCGGCAAGCGCAAGATAAAGCCCTATGATCCGACGATCGGCCAGCAGATCGCCGATATCCTACGCAAGCAGCCGAAATTTAAAGATCAGATCCCGACCGATCCGGCCGCCATCAGCGCTGCCTTTGGCTATGGCTGGTGGAAGCCCGATCCGCAGGCCGCCGCGGAACTGCTGGAAAAAGCCGGATTCAAGAAGGTGGGCGGCAAATGGATGACGCCTGATGGCCAGCCATTCAAGATCCGCTTGACGGTTGAGGGTGACACGCGTTCTGTCTTTACCCGCGCCGGTACCCTGATCGCCCAGCAATGGGCAGCCTTCGGGATCGACTCAAAGGCTGCGCCGACCACCAATCTCTGGCAGGTGGGATTGCAGCCCGGCAGCTACCAGGTTGCGATCGCCTGGAGCGTCGAGACCTGGGGCGGCGATCCCGACCTGTCCTTCTTCCTCGACAGCTGGCATTCCGAGTTCGTCGCCAAGAAGGGTGAGAATCAGGCGCCGCGCAACTGGCAGCGCTGGTCCAATCCCGAGCTCGACAAGATCATCGAGAACATCCGTCGCATCAGCGCCGATGATCCGAAGGGCATCGAACTCGGCAAGGACTATCTGAAGCTGGTCGCCCGTGAAATGCCGACCATTCCTCTGATGTCCTACAACGTCTTCACGTCGATGGACACGACGTACTGGAAGGGTTACCCGACGATAGCGGATCCCTACACCGACCCGGTTCCCAATTGGGCGAACTCGCGGTTGATGATGGTGAAGCTCAAGCCGGCGCAGCCTTAATTCTCCCAAACCTGACGTGGCAGATGCGCCGCGTCGGGCACCTGTCGCCGGGCGCGAAACGGGTCCGGCGATCTTTTCGATAAGAGATGAAGTGCGAGCAGTAAGGAAAACGACGGCATGACGTCCTATCCAGTTTTTGTGTTGAAACGATTTGGCCAATTTCTGCTCGTCGTCTTCCTCGGCATATCAGCGACTTTCTTCATTACGCATCTGACACCGATCGACCCGGTCGAGGAAAGCATCGGCGCCATTCAGCAGATGGGCCAATCCGATCCCCGTGCCGTTGAGCTGATGCGCGAGTCCCTGCGGGAACTCTACGGTGTCGGAGGCTCGATCTGGCAGCAATATCTGCATTTCTGGGGACGCCTTGCGACAGGCGATCTCGGGCCGTCGCTTTCGGCATTTCCCACGCTGGTTTCCGCCATTATTGCAAGGGCGCTGCCCTGGACGATCGGCCTGATGACCGTTTCCACGATGATCACATTCGTGCTCGGCAACATAATCGGCGCGCTGGCGGGCTATTACCGCAAGAGCACGGTGCTAAAAGCCGTGAGCCTCGTTTTCATCGCCATGCAGCCAATACCCTATTATATTCTGGCCTTCGTGCTGATCATCCTCTTCGGCTATATCTGGCCGATCCTGCCGATCAACGGCGGTTATGAGATGAACACCAATCTGCAGCTATCTTTTGCGCTGGTGCTCGATATTTTGCGCCACTCCCTCCTGCCGGCGCTGTCCCTGATCCTTGTCGGGACAGGCGGCTGGCTCATCGGCATGCGGGCGCTCGTCTCCAATATCATCACCGAGGATTATGTCGTTTTCGCCGAGCTTGGCGGCGTGCCGAAGCGCAGGATCCTGCGCTCCTACATCGCCCGCAACGCCATGGTGCCGCAGTTCACCGGCCTTGCCATGTCGCTTGGCGCCGTCTTCAACGGCACCGTCATCACTGAAATCGTCTTCGGCTATCCCGGCATCGGCAATCTTCTGATTTCAGCGGTGCATGCCGGCGACTACAGCCTTGTCCTGGGGCTCAGCGCGTTGTCGATCGTCGGCGTCGCCGCGGCCGTATTCATCATCGATATATTGGGTCCGCTGATCGACCCGCGCATCAAGGTGGAGTAGGCCATGCTGACGATCGTTCGCGACCTCGCTCGCCAGAATGCCGAATTCCTTTGCGGTCTGCTGCTGTTTGCCGTCATCGTCGGAATGGTGATCCTGTCCTATTTCTCGCCCTACGGTCCTTCCGATCTTTATCTGCTGCCGCCCGACATGCCGCCGGATGGACAATACTGGCTGGGCACGACATCGCGTGGCCAGGATGTCTTCTGGCAACTGTCCGTCGCGCTCCGCAACACGCTTTATTTCGGCATCGGCGTTGCCTTTCTGTCTCGCATCATCTCGCTGGTCGTGGGGCTGGTGGCCGGCTATGCCGGCGGCACCGTCGATCGCGTGCTGATGGCGATCAATGACAGCATCATGGTCGTTCCGCAGTTTCCGCTGCTGATTCTGTTCTATTTCGTGCTCAAGGATGAAATGACGTGGACGGTGCTGATCGTCGTCATGGCGTCGCTCGGCTGGTCCTATGACGCGCGCCTGATCCGCTCGGTTGCGATCAGCCTGAAGACGCGGCCCTTCACCACGCAGAGCATCTATTCCGGCATGAGCATGCGCAAGATTCTCGTCGAGGAGCATCTGCCCTATGTGCTGCCGATCGTCTTCGCCACGACGATGAACAATATGATCTGGTCGATCGGCATGGAGATCACGCTTTCGGTGCTCGGCTTCACGGACATCGAAACGCCGACCATGGGCATGATGATCTACTGGGCGAATGCGCATTCGGCGCTGATTGCCGGCACATGGTGGTGGGTTGCGGCCCCCGTAGCTGCCATCGTCGTGCTGTTCATGGCGCTCTTCCTGCTGTCGATGTCGATGAATGAATACAATGACCCGCGCAGTCGTTTGAACCGGATGGGAGGCTAGGCATGGAGGCTGTCGTTGAGGTCAATAACCTCAAGGCCTATTACCGGGCCTTCCTCTATGGCATCGATCGCGAGGTGCGCGCGGTTGACGATATCAGCCTGTCGATCGGTCGTGGCGAGATCTACGGGGTTGCGGGTGAATCGAGTAGCGGCAAAACGACGCTGATCAAGACGATTGCGGGTGCGATCCGGCCGCCGCTTCGCGTCGTATCCGGTGCCGTCAAATTTCACTTCAACGGCGGAACGCAGGATATTTATGCCATGACGCCGGAGCAGCGAGCTTCGCTTCGCTGGCGGCATCTGTCCTATATTATGCAGGGCTCGATGAATGTGCTCAATCCTGTCAGGCGCATCCGTCACTCGTTCACCGATTTCGCCTTCCGGCACATGAAAGCCGATCGTACCACCTTCTTCGACCGGGTGGGCAATCATCTCCAAAGGCTGAAGCTTGACGCCCATCTCCTCGATGCCTATCCGCATGAATTGTCCGGGGGCATGCGCCAGCGCATGACGATCGCGCTCGCCACCATCCTGACGCCGGAATTCATCATCGCCGACGAGCCGACGACGGCGCTCGATGTCATCGTCCAGCGCGATGTCCTGCAGATGATCCGCGAGATACAGCGCGAGATGGGTTCGTCCTTCCTGTTCGTCACGCATGACATGGGCGTTCACGCCGCGGTTTCCGATCGTATCGGCATTGTCTATGCCGGGCGGCTGGTGGAGGAGGCGCCGACGCGCAAGCTTTTCCAGCTGCCGCTGCATCCCTATACGCAGCATCTGGTCGCAAGCCTGCCACGGATCGGCGATGTCTCGACGCGTCCTTCGCTTGAAGGGCGGCCGCCCAATCTCGCCATGCCGCCGGAAGGATGCCGTTTCCATCCGCGCTGTCCGAAGCGCATGGATATCTGCAGCCGCGAAGTGCCGCCCATGGTGACGGTCGAACCGGATCGGCGCGTTGCCTGCTTTGCGGTGACGGGAGGAGGGCGATGAGCGATCTTCTTTCACTCTCGCATGTCAGCAAGGTGTACCGGCAGGGCGGCATGCTCAGCCGTCGCCAGACAACCGCGGTGCAGGATGTCAGCCTGACATTGGGAGAGGAGCCGGAAATCCTGTCCATCGTCGGCGAATCGGGTTCGGGCAAATCCACCATTGCTTCGATGATCCTCGGCCAGACGGCACCGACATCGGGCAGCCTGAACTTTCGCGGCAAACCCGTCACCATTCATGGAAGATCCGAGCGCCGCGCCTTTATGCGCGAAGTTCAACCCATCCTTCAAAACCCGTTCGAAGCCTTCAATCCGCTGAAGAGGGTCGACCGATATCTCTTTGAGACAGCAAGGAATTTTGCCCCGTCTGGCGCGCGGCCGAACCGAGCCGATGTCGAGCGCATGGCCGACGAGGCGCTTGCTCATATCGGCTTGACGCTTGCTGAAGTAAAGGGACGATTTCCGCATGAGCTGTCGGGCGGCCAGCTGCAGCGAACCGCCATCGCCCGGGCGCTCATACCGCAACCGCGCTTGCTGGTGGCCGACGAGCCCGTCTCGATGGTCGACGCTTCTCTTAGAATGGCGATCGTCAATCTGTTCGGCCAGCTGAAGAAGGAGCTTGGGCTCTCGATCATCTACATCACCCATGATCTCGCAACCGCCTATTACATCAGCGATCGCATCATCATTATGAAGAAGGGCGAGATCGTCGAGCAGGGCGGTGCGCGCACCGTCCTCGACAATCCGCAGCATCCCTATTCGCGGGCTTTGAAGGAAGCAGTTCTTTCCACAACGCCGGAGATGGAGCCGGCAGCGCTCGGCTGACCCTTGTTTTCAGCGCGAGATCCGCGTCGAAAGGATGATGGACGACAGGGTGCGTTCGACACCGTCGATCATGCCGATCTCGTCGATCAGCTGGTCCAACTCTGAAATCGAGGGTGCAGCGATAATGGCGATCAGATCGAACGTGCCGCTGACGGAATGAAGCGTCGTAACCTCCGGGATCGCACCCAGCGACGCCGTCACCGCGGACAAGGCTTTCGGCGCGATCGTGATCAGTACATGCGCTCGAATGAGACCGGAAAGATAGGTCTCCGACAGCCGCACGCCATAGCCTGAAATCACGCCTTCTCGCTCTAGCCGTTCGAGCCTCGCCTGAACGGTGGTGCGCGACAGCGACAGCTTTTTGGCGAGCGTCGCCACCGGCATGCGGGCATTCTGGCCGAGCAAGGCGATCAATTCGCGGTCCTTATCCGTAACCTGCATGGCGCTTCCTGCATTTTGCAAAATTGCTTCGTCGTTTTGTATGAATTCATACAACGAAATGCATTTTTCGTCGCTATGAATCGTTCAACTCCCGTCTACACTTATAAAAATCTTATCAATGAAATGCAGGGGAGTCATATGAAAGACATAGTGGTCATCGGTGCAGGCAAGATCGGTGGGGCGATCGCTCTGATGCTGGCTGAAACGGGCGATTACAGCGTCGTTGTCGCCGACCGCAGCCAGGAGCAGCTGGACAAGATCGACCGCCATCCCGCGATTTCCACGGCTGCCGTCGACATCGCCGACCGCGCCGGGCTCGTTGCCGTGCTGAAGGGCAAGTTTGCCGTATTGTCGGCTGCACCGTTCCATCTCACAGGTTTCGTCGCGGAAGCCGCGCTCGAAGCCGGCGTCCACTATCTCGATCTCACCGAAGACGTCGCGACGACGAAGAAGGTGGAAGAGTTGGCTCAGGGCGCGAACACTGCCTTCATCCCGCAATGCGGCCTGGCACCGGGTTTCATCTCGATCGTCGCCAATGATTTGACCAAACATTTCGATAGCCTCGACAGTGTGCGCATGCGGGTCGGCGCGCTGCCGCAATATCCGTCCAATGCCCTGAACTACAATCTGACCTGGAGCACGGACGGCCTCATCAACGAATATATCGAGCCATGCGAGGCGATCGTCGAAGGCAAGCTCGTCACCGTGCCGGCCATGGAAGAGCGCGAGGAATTCTCGCTCGACGGCGTCACCTATGAGGCCTTCAACACGTCAGGCGGCCTTGGAACCTTGGCTAAGACGCTCTCTGGCCGCGTGCGCACGATGAACTACCGGACCATCCGCTATCCCGGCCACCAGGCCATCATCAAGGCGCTGCTTAACGACCTGAACCTCAAGAACCGCCGCGACGTGTTGAAGGATCTCTTCGAAAACGCGCTGCCCGCCACCATGCAGGATGTGGTTGTCGTCTTCGTCACCGTTTGCGGCTGGCGCGAAGGCCGTTACATGCAGGAGACTTATGCCAACAAGGTCTATGCAGGCATCGTTGCGGGGAAGAAGATGAGCGCCATCCAGATCACCACCGCCGCCGGCATCACCACCGTGCTCGATCTGCTGGCGCAGGGTAAGCTGCCCGCCAAGGGCTTCGTCTGCCAGGAAGAAATCGATTTCAACGACTTCCTCGCCAATCGCTTCGGGCAAGTTTACAGTGTTGAAACGATCAGGATGAGAGAAGCCGTGTAAGCGGCTATTCCTCTTGTTATTTTTCAGATGCGGCGCCTTCGGGCGCCACATGTGTTTTAGCCGTTGGAAATTTGCCTTATGGAGGCTAACCAATCAGCCGATCGAGGATCTCCACCGGATGCGGGATGGTTTGGCGATCGATCTTGGCGATTTGCGAGCGGCAGGAGAAGCCGGTCGCCGTGACCACGGTTTGATGA
The DNA here is from genome assembly GCF_012641405.1 of Rhizobium sp. P40RR-XXII. Classification (GTDB taxonomy): domain Bacteria; phylum Pseudomonadota; class Alphaproteobacteria; order Rhizobiales; family Rhizobiaceae; genus Rhizobium. The sequence goes on along the minus strand of NZ_JABAII010000005.1, from coordinate 242,332 downwards.
CCGTTCTCGGCGACCTTGTCCTGCCAGCTCATCGCGTAGAGCTTCTCAGAAATGGCGCGATTGCGCACCTCGTGACCGAAAGTGCCGGCCATGCCGCAGCAGCCGACATCGGCCATGTCGAGCTTGATTCCTAGCTTGTCGAACAGCAGGGACCATTGCTTGATGGCGGCCGGAGCATTCGTCCGTTCCGTGCAATGCGCAAGCAGTGTGAAGCGCTCTTGCGGCGAAGTCTGGGCTGGCGGCAGTCGGTCGAGATTGGCCACGAGCCATTCCTGAAGGAGCAGTACCGGCGCCTGCAGCCGGGCGGAGGGCAGGGCGGCATATTCGCTGCGATAGGTCAGCGTCATCGACGGATCGATGCCGACCAGCGGGATGCCCATTTGCGAGATGCGATCGAGATAATCACGGGATTTCATCGCCGCCTCTTCGAAACGCCTGAGATAGCCATGCACATGCAGGGCCTTGCCGTTCAGCTGCGAGGCGGCGAGCCAGGGTTTGACGCCCATTTTCAATGCGAGCTTGAGCGTGGCGATGACAACAGCCGGGTCGAAGTAGGTGGAAAACGCATCGGCAATGATGACGACCGCGTGCGCCCGCTCTTCCGCTGAGAGCTGCGCCAGATGTTCGGGCGTGGCGATCCGTACGCCGAGACGAGCGGCTTCCCGTTCGAGCGACATCGCGGCCATGGCCGGAAGCGCGGTGAGGCCGGCAAGCCGCATCAAGGCCTGGCCGGCGCGGGAGCCGGTCAGCAAATTGTAGGCCGGCTTGAAGCGCGCCATCAGCGGCAGGGTAGTTTCGATGGCGGCGACGATCGGATCTTTTAACGGCCTGACATAGCGGCCGTAATAGAGCTCCAGGAATTTCGATCGGAAGGCCGGCACGCTGACCTTGACGGGACATTGGCCGGCGCAGGCCTTGCAGGCGAGACAGGTATCCATCGCCGCCCGCACCTCATGCGAAAAGTCGCCTCGATTGGCCGGATTGAGCGAGTTGACCGTCCGCCGCAAGAGATTGCCGAAAGGGTTGGTGCGGCGCAGCACTTCTGTCTCGTGCCGCGGATCGACCTGCCGTTCGGCAAGTAGACGCAGCCATTCGCGCATCAGCGCCGCGCGGCCCTTCGGCGAATAGCGCCGGTCGCCCGTCGCTTTAAAGGAGGGGCACATCGGGCTCGCCGCGTCGAAATCGAAACAGGCGCCATTGCCGTTGCAATAGGCTGCATTGTCGAAGGCGGCGCGGATATCGTTGCCGATGATACGATCGAAGTCACCGCGCAGTGATACTTTATCGATCGTCAGCAGCGGGCGCGACGAGGCCGAGGCGATCTTGCCGGGGTTGAGGCGATCGTCCGGGTCGAAGGCGCGCTTGATCTCCTGCAGGCTGGGATAAAGGTCGCCGAAGTAATCAGGCACATATTCCGAGCGCACGCCTTTGCCATGCTCGCCCCAGAGCACGCCGCCATATTTGCGTGTGAGGGCAACGACGCCGTCGCTGATCTTGCGGACGAGCGGCTGATGGTCTGATCGGGTGAGATCAAGTGCCGGGCGAACATGCAGCACGCCGGCATCGACATGGCCGAACATGCCGTAATCCAACCCCTCGGCATCAAGAAGCGCCCGGAATTCAGTGATATAGGTGGCCAGATGCTCGGGCGGAACGGCGGTGTCCTCGACGAAGGGCACTGGCCGCACAGGCCCGTCGACGTTGCCGAGCAGGCCGACGGCGCGCTTGCGCATCGACCAGATGGCCTCGATCTCGGCCTTTTCGCGGGCGAGCGTATAGCCCTTGTGGCGCGCGGAAGAGCGGTCATTGAGGGCGGCAGCGACCTCGGCTAGCTTGCGCTCCAGCTCCTCATGGTGGTCGGCCAGCACCTCGACGATATTGATGCCGTTGGCGGAGCCGGATGCATCCTCGGGGAAGAAGCGGGCGATGCCGGTCCAGACGATATCGCCCTTTGCCAGGCCAAGTACTTTCTCGTCGACTGTCTCCACCGAGGCGACCTTCAGCGCCACCAGCCGCCGCGCATCCTCGAGCGCCGTGTTGAAATCATCATAGCGGATGTTGATGAGGGCCGATTGCGCCGGGATCGGCAGAACATTGAGTTCGGCCTCGGCGATCATGGCAAGCGTGCCTTCCGAGCCGCACAATACCGCGTTGAGATCAAAGCGGCCATCGTCGCGCCTGATATGGGCGAGATCGTAGCCGGTCATGTAGCGGTTGAGCTTCGGAAAGGTCGCCGCGATCAGCGCGCTTTTGTCTCTGGCGATCGCATCGACGATCCTGTGAATTTCTCCGATCCGGTCGTCACGTGCCCTGATCTCCCCCAGTTCGGCATCGTCCAGAGGGCGCGACCACCAGTCGCCGCCATCGGAGAGCACGATGCGAAGGCCGAGAACGTGGTTGCTGGTCTTGCCGTAAAGGCATGAGCCCTGGCCACAGGCATCGGTGGAGATCATGCCGCCGATGGTGGCGCGGTTGGAGGTGGAAAGCTCGGGTGCGAAGAATAGCCCGTACGGTTTCAGCGCCTTGTTGAGCTGATCCTTGACGACACCGGCCTCGACCCGGGCAATCCTTCGAACCGGATCGATCTCCAGGATCCGGTTCATATGCCTGGAGCAATCGACGACGATACCTGAGGTCAGCGATTGCCCGTTTGTCCCGGTTCCGCCGCCGCGTGGCGCGATGGCAAGCTCGGAAAAGGCGGGCTCTGATATGGCTGCGGCGATGACCTTCAGGTCGGTAGCGCCGCGCGGATAGAGGATTGCCGCCGGCTTGACCTGATAGATGGAATTGTCGGTCGAGGTGACCGTCCGAGCGCCCTCATCCGTTTCCACGTCACCGCGAAAACCGAGAGCAGCCAGCCGGTGCCCGAGGGCGCCGATCTGCTGCTTGAGGCTGTCTTTCGCCGAAACGAGGCGTGGGAGCATGGTGCGAAGGCTTCCGGCGTTCTGTCCGATGACTAGAGCATCTCCGCTTTTTAAACAGAATTACGGAAATGCTCTATCTCTTTGTTTTCACGCAATTCCGGGTGTACAGCCGCTTTGCCGCTTCTGCCGGAATTGCTTCAGCGCCTGAGAGCCGCGCAGGCCCTTTCGATACGATCGAGGGCTTCGACGAGATCGGCTTCCGATGTCGCATAGGAAATGCGGAAATAGGGCGACAATCCGAAGGCCGAGCCAGGCACGACGGCGACATGCGCTTCATCGAGCAGATAGGCGCAGAAGTCCGCATCCGTCCCAATAGATTTTCCGGATGTCGTTGTCGTTCCGAGTATGCCGGCGCAGCCCGAGAATGTGTAGAAGGCGCCTTCCGGCACCAGGCAATCCAGACCCTCAATGGCGTTGAGCCGGCCGACGACCAGATCACGCCGACGCTGGAAGCTTGCCTTGCGGCCCTCAAGAAAGTCCTGCGGGCCATTGAGTGCGGCAACGGCTGCCGCCTGGCTGACGGAGGAAGGGCAGGATGTCGCCTGGCTCTGGATGACGGCCATGGCTTTGATGAGAGCCTTGGGGCCGCCGGCATAGCCGATGCGCCAGCCGGTCATGGCATAGGCCTTGGAAACGCCGTTGACCGTCAGCGTCCGGCTTTTGAGGCTCGGCTCGATGGCGACCGGCGTGGTGAACTCAAAGCCGTCATAGACGATGTGCTCGTATATGTCGTCGACCATCAGCCAGACATGCGGATGGCGCAGCAGCACCTCGATCAGCGGACGATAATCGGCCTCCGAATAGGCAGCACCCGATGGGTTCGACGGCGAGTTGAGCAGCAGCCAGCGCGTCTTCGGCGTGATCGCTTTTTCGAGCTGATCCGCCTGCAGGCGAAAACCGGCCTTGGCATCGCAGGGGATCAGAACGGGCACGCCGCCACAGATCTCGACGATATCGGAATAGGAGGTCCAATAGGGCGTCGGGATGATGACCTCATCGCCCAGATTGATCGATGCCATGAAGGCGTTGAACAGGATCTGCTTCGCGCCCGTCGCCACGGTGATTTCGTCGAGCGCATAGTCGATGCCGTTCTCGCGCTTAAATTTTCCGGCGATCGCCTTCTTCAGCTCCGGCGTGCCGTCAAGCGCGGTATATTTCGTTTCGCCGCGATCAATCGCCGCCTTGGCGGCTTCCTTGACATTGTCAGGCGTGTCGAAATCCGGTTCGCCGGCTCCGAGAATGATGACTGGCAGACCCTCCCGCTTCATCGCATTGGCGCGGGCGCCGATCTGAAGAATGGTGGAGACGCCGATGGAGGCGATCCGCGAAGCGGGCTTAAAGCCCGCCTCCTCGATTTTGGCGGCGATCGTCATGGAGCTTACTCGATGTCGAAGGAGACGCCCTGCGCCAGCGGCAGGGCCTTGGAGTAGTTCACGGTATTGGTCGCCCGGCGCATGTAGGCCCTCCAGGCGTCGGAGCCGGATTCGCGGCCGCCGCCGGTTTCCTTCTCGCCGCCGAATGCACCGCCGATTTCAGCGCCAGACGTGCCGATATTGACGTTGGCGATGCCGCAATCCGATCCGTCTGCCGCAAGGAAGCGCTCGGATTCCTGCATGTCGCGCGTGAAGATCGAAGACGAGAGGCCGGCGGCAACGGCATTGTGCTCGTCGATGACGGCGTCGAAATCGTCATAGGGCATGACGTAGAGGATAGGCGCGAAGGTTTCTTCGAAGACCGGGCCTGCCTGCTTCGGCATTTCCACCAGCGCCGGCTTCACGTAATAGCCGTCGGCATGGCCGACATCGATCCGCTCGCCGCCCGTGACGGAGCCGCCGTGAGCTTTGGCCTCGGCAATCGCCTTCTGCATGCCGTCGAACGCCGCCTTGTCGATCAGCGGGCCGACCAGCGCAGAGGAGTGCAGGGGATCGCCGACCGAGACGCTCTGATAGGCCTTCTTCAGCCGCGGCACGAGCTGGTCATAGACGCTTCTGTGGACGAAGAGGCGGCGCAGCGTCGTGCAGCGCTGGCCGGCCGTGCCCATGGCGCCGAAGGCGATGGCGCGCAGCGCCATGTCGAGATCGGCCGACGGGCAGACGATACCGGCATTGTTGCCGCCGAGTTCGAGAATGGCACGGGCAAAGCGCTTGGCGAGCCGCGGTCCGACCTCACGGCCCATACGGGTCGAACCGGTCGCCGAAACGAGCGGCACCTTCGGGTGATCGACGAGGATTTCGCCGATCGCGCGATCGCCGATCAGCACTTGCGACAGGCCTTCCGGCGCGTCGCCGAAACGGGCAAGCGCGCGATCGAGGATCGCCTGCGAGGCGAGCGCCGTCAGCGGCGTCTTTTCCGATGGCTTCCAGATGACGGCGTCGCCGCAGATCAGCGCCAGTGCTGCGTTCCATGACCAGACCGCGACCGGGAAGTTGAAGGCCGAGATGATGCCGACGACACCGAGCGGATGCCAGGTTTCCATCATGCGATGGCCGGGACGTTCGGTCGCGATCGTCAGGCCGTAGAGCTGGCGGGAAAGGCCGACGGCGAAATCGCAGATGTCGATCATTTCTTGCACTTCACCGAGGCCTTCGGAGCGAATCTTGCCGGCTTCGATCGAGACGAGGCGGCCGAGATCGTCCTTGGCTGCACGCAGCTCTTCGCCCAGCAGGCGCACCAGTTCGCCGCGCTTCGGGGCCGGCACGAGGCGCCAGGCGCGGAATGCGGCATGCGCCTTCTCGATTTTCTTTGCCGCTTCCTCGGCCGAAACGGTCTTGAGGCTGCCGATCTTCTCGCCGGTGACCGGGGAGTAGGAGGGCATATCGCCTTGCGTGTAGAGCGCTTTGTCGACGCCGAGCTTTTCGAGAATGGCGGCAGCTTCGGCTGCAACGGAAGGGGTCTTGGCTGCGATGTTCATCGTTTGAAACTCCACTTGTCTTGATCCGGATGGCGCGCGGCTTTTATTGCCGCATCACCTCAGTCGGCGGCGTCTTGTTTGGATAATGCCCGCAGGCAGGCGTCGATCGATGCCTGTTCAATGCCGGCATAATGGTCGAATTCGTTCAGCACCTTCATGCCGAGATCAGCTTCGAAGCGCTGCTGGTTCGGGCTGGCAACGAATTCCTGCTGCGCGCCGTCACCGAGATTGGATTGGAAGATGCCGGCAGCACTGACGGGAAGGAAATCCTCGTAGACGATCGGGTCGAACTGAACGAGCCCTTGGCCGATCAGCGCATCGATGTCTCCATGGCTCGTCGCGGCTGTTATGCCCTTGGCTGTCAACGAATAGGTGAAGTAGCCGAGGCCTTCGGCGCGGATTGCCGCCCAGTCATCCGGGAATTCAGCAAAGCTCTGAGCGAGCGCGGCTTCATAGTCGCGCGCATTCGATCCATCTACTGCCGGGCGCACGATCTTGCGCGATTGATCCAGCAGCCTGTCATAGAGCGCACGGCCTTTCGGCGTCAGCGCAATGCCGCGCTGCTCGATCTCGCCGAAGCGGGCCGTGTGCGAGCCGGCTTCCCAGACGCCATCGGCGTTGCGGAAAGAGACGGGCTCCTCGAGCGCCTTGAACGAAGTCTGGCGCAACAGGATCGGGCAGGAGCGCGTCGGCGGCCCTTCGACGACCGCTTTCGGTGCGATGTCGTAATCGGGCATCAGCGCCTGCACCCGGTCGATATCCAGGGTGCGCGGCGTCAGATGGTTGATGTGCGGCCCCTTGAACGACACGACATCGGCGATCAGGCGGTGGGCATCGTGGAGGCGGTGATACATGGCGGCATCGACATTGGCTTCGTCATGCCAGCGGAAGGTTTCCAGCACTTCGTCGACGAACCGGCTGGCATCGGCCATGTTCAGCCCGCCATCGCGTTCGGCTTTCTCTGTGAGCGCAACGGCGCCGTCCGCGAAGATCCGGCGCTGTGCGAGAATATCCGCGGCGGCCTTGCGCAGCTCTTCATCTGCGATGAGGTCGAGTCGCAGCAGCGAAGTAAAGACGCGGAAGGGATTGCGCTTCAATTGCGCGTCGCCGACCGGCCGGAATGCCGTCGAATGGACCGGCACGCCGGCGGTCGAAAGATCGTAATAGCCGACCGGATACATGCCCATGACCGCGAAGACGCGCGCCATCATCGCAAGCTCTGCCGCGGTGCCGAGACGGATGGCGCCGTGCCGCTCCTCGGAGATGCGATCGAGATAATCGGTCGCCTCAAGGCGTTCCTTCAGCTTTGGGTTTGCTGCCAGCGTTTCGTCGTTGACGCGAGCGACCAGTTCCATGAGCGTGCCATAGGCGGGAACTTCTTCGCGATACATCGCCGACATGGCGGCCGAAAAGGCGCTGCGAATATCGCTGGTCGAGACGTGATCAGGCTTCATGTGCGATCTCTTCCTGAAAGGCTATATCATTCCTATTTGGCAGGATATCTCTTGTTTGGCAGCCAGTCTTGTGAGAGGGAATTCTAACTTGATGCGAAAATGGAATGATCATGCGCCGACGCCTCATCCCTGATATCGTCAATCTGCAGGCGTTCGAATGCGCTGCGCGGCACCAGAATTTTTCGCGCGCGGCCGAAGAGCTGAACCTGACCCAAAGCGCCGTCAGCCGGCAGATCAGCGATCTGGAGCAGCAGACGGGCCTGAAGCTGTTCGAGCGTGTCCGCCAGCGCGTCGTGCTATCCGAAGCCGGGCTTCGGCTGTTGCCGGAGGTGAAGGATCTGCTGCTGCGCTCGGAGCGGCTGATGATCGGCGCCGTTGCCGCCGGTCAGATGAAATTGTCGCTGAAAGTCGCGACCTTGCCGACCTTCGGCACGCGCTGGCTGGTGCCCCGTCTCGGCCGATTCCTTGACGAGCATCGCGATGTTGCCGTCACGGTGGAATCGCGCTCCAAGCCTTTCAGCTTTGACGAGGACAATTTCGATCTTGCCATTCACTACGGCCTGCCGGCCTGGGCCGGCGCTGTGGCGACCTTTCTTTGCAACGAGACCGTTCTGCCCGTTGCCAGCCGCGAGCTTGCCGGACGGCTGGGTCTTGTCTCGCCGGAGGAACTATCAGGAGCCCCGCTGCTGCATCTGACGACCCGTCCGAAGCTCTGGGCGCAATGGTTCGATCTGCAGGGGCTGCCGGCCGACAACGCCTATCCCGGCGCGCGCTTCGATCAGTTTTCCATGATCATCGCCGCGGCCATTGCCGGGCTCGGCGTCGCGCTTCTGCCGACTTATCTGATCGAGGATGAACTCAAAGCCGGTACGCTTCTGCCGCTGTTCGATCTACCGATGCCGACCGAGAACAGCTACTACGTCGTCATGCCGGAAAAGAAGCAGACGAACGAGACTGCGACATTGTTTCAGGATTGGCTGCTGAGCGAGGTCACGCCGCAAACGCAGGCTTGATGATATCGTACAGATTCTATCTGCGTTCGATAGTGCATCTGAACGGCACTGTGGCTTCATGCCGCCACGGGCCGCCGAGATAGCTTGCGAGATCAATTCCGGTAATCCTGATCGGCCGCTGTTCAAACCCCTCTCGCAGTCGGAAGAAGAGCGCATCCGCCTTGGCTCTCTGCGCCTTATTCTGGATGGTGATATGCGGGCGCCATTTCTGCAGATCCTGTGGCCCCGGCCAAGATCCGAACAGCTTCATCATTTCAGCACGCAGTTCGAGCAGGCCGGGACTGTCGATTGCAAATGCGACGCCCGCGCCGAGGTGGCGCACGCCACTCACGACGGCCGCCGGTGCCTCACGACTCCCTACGTGCTCTGCCACTAGCTCCCGCACGCGTGCGAGATGCTGACCCGGAAGATGGTGGAAGATCGTCACATGCGCCTCAAGAAAATTGCTTTCGGCGGGGAAGTTCTCCTCGCGAAGGCGATTGAAGGGAGCGAGATCTTTGGGATGAACGCGTGCGGTGACGATGATAGGCGGGATGCGCAATAATGTTTCCTTTCGTAAGGAAAGCTATCCGATATCCATCATGTTGTCAGGACAGGAGTCGCGTGAGTGGTGGTTGCCGCTTCGCTGCCTCGCCGGCGCTTGATCGCAGCCCGGCATCCGATCGCGCGAATGTGATTATCCATCATTGAAAGCATGGCTTGCCGGGGAAGGCCGGTTTTTCAGGCCATTCGCGGTGATGTCGCTTTCGTGCAGCGACGTCGCAGGTGCGACATGTGTGCAACGCAGCAAAAAACATTGGTTCGAGGGGTTTACAAGCGCGGCCTCGGATGGGAGTCTTTTCTGCGAAGGGTGCTGCTTGATTGGGAGCGGCGTCATGCCTTTCGATCGGACGCCGTTTTACATTGGCTCCGATGCGCCGCGTTCCGCTGGCGCTTAACCGAACAAAATCAATCCGAGGCCAGAACGCGGCATTGCTCCGTGTCTGGCTGTTGTCTTAGTGCGCCCTGGACATCGTCGCGTCCGGGCACAGAAAATTCGGGCTTTAGCATGGGCTTCAAGTCAAAACGCGTCCTTCGGGGCGTTCTTGGTCTTCTTGCGAGTGTCAGCGTGCCGCAGGTGTCCAAAGCCAGCGATCTGATGATCTGGTCGCCCGTCAAGGTCGCACCGCGAGCATATAAGACGACGCTTGGCTTTCGGCTGCCGATGGCCTGGGACGTCAGCGCGGGCATGGATCTCGGCTTGGGTAGCGCCACGAGCGGCGCGATCCTGCGCAGCAGCAGCTTGGCGACGCTGTGGGGCACAGCGATCGACGATCACAGGCGCTTTTCGACCGTATGGCGTCGCGAAGTCGCCTTGAGGGTCGATACTCTGAACAGCACGGGAACCCTATGCTTCGAACGCTCGCGGAGCTGGACGGTATCCGAAAACCTGGATATGAGCACATCCCGCTCCCTGAACCTGAATTACGCGGGATCGCGAAACGCGGCGGATTCCATTACCGCGACACAGGCCGTCACCGTCGCCGTTCCGTGGACGGGAACCTCGCTGTCCGCAATCGGTAATCTGAAGGATGCGGGCAGCGTCTTTTCCAGCACGGTCTCGTTTCAGCAGCCGTTGGCGCCGAATCTCAAGTTTTCGGCTTCCTTTGCAAATCTGGAGACTTTGACGCCGGCCGGCAACCTGCGCGTCGACTACCGCATCAAATGGTAGGGTGACGCCGGTCAATCCTCAGCCGGGTAAAGCGCGGAACAAATGCCATTCATGGAAGTTTAAAGCGAGCAAGAGATCAATCTTGCCCGAGGTGTTATGGCCTCGCGAAGCCTGTCGCTGGTTCAGCTCCCTGCCGGCGGCAGGCTTGGTACGATGCGTGTCAATCGGCTGGGCTAGTCGGCTCGGTGGGGGACTTGACCGTGATGTCTGGTCCGGTGAGTCGGGCCTTCAATCTTGAGACGACATCATGCCGAACATCTGTCCATGACGCAGTGACCGTCCAATACTCGATGTTTAAGACGGTCTGATCGACTGCCAGATCGTCGAGATAGACCTTAGGCGCGGGTGCATTCCTGATGCGCTGATCCGCCTTCAGGACGTCGAGTATGGTCTTGCGGGCAAGGTCGACATCGACCTTTTCGCCCAGGGCAACGGTCAACTCCTGACGGCGATCCGGTTCGCGATTGTAGTTGATGATGGGAGTATTCCAGAGCGTGGAGTTCGGCGCCATGAGATAGAGACCGTCAGCCGTCTTCATCTCCGTTGCAAAGAGCCCGATATCCTTGATGTAGCCTTTGACGTTGGCCGTCTCGATATATTCGCCGACCCGGAATGGCCGCAGGATCAGCAGCATGATGCCGGCTGCGATATTCTGCAGCGTGCCTTGCAATGCCAGGCCGATCGCCAGGCCGGCAGCGCCGAGAGCGGCGATGATGGAAGCAGTCTGGACACCGAATTGCCCCAGAACAGTGATGAAGACCAGTATCAGCAGGCTGTAGTGCAGGACGTTCTGAAAGAAACTTGCCAAGGTTTCGTCGATGCCGCGAATGCGCGAGATGACGCGGTAGGCCGAGCGGCTGATAATGCCGGCGAGAATCCAGCCGCCGATCAGAAGAATGATCGCGCCGAGAAGCGAGAAGCCATATTGAACCGCGAGCGCAGCGGCCTGGTCGAGCGCAGTCCGGGTGGCGACGACAATATTGGTCGTTTGATCTTCCATTGGAGGGCTCCCTCTTATCCCAAAGGCCAAATGAGATGTCGCGGGTTTTGTTCCTGCTCATCGGGCGCATGAAGATCAGCAATTTCAATTGATTGCAGGATCAGTTCCTGTGCCGGAAGCTTCAAGCGCCGTGCTTTGCCTGATGGGCACCCATGGTGGCGGCAGCGGCGTAGTGAGCCTTCTTCTGCTCGTACATGCTGAGATCCGCGCGCTTGATCATGGATTCCATGGTCTCGCCGGGCTCGCTCGTTGCAACGCCGATGGAGATGCTGAGCGGCGCGCTGGAATAGAACTGATTGTTGATCTTCAGCAGTTCGTTGATCGTTTCAACCATCGCGGCAGCCGTGACCTCGTCCGCGCCGGGCATGAGAATGGCAAATTCGTCGCCGCCGATGCGGGCGGCATGGTTCGGCAGGGATACGACGCTGTTCAGCACTTCGCCCATCCGGCGCAGCAACGCGTCTCCGGCGTCGTGCCCGCTCTCGTCGTTGGCCTCCTTGAGGCTGTTGAGATCGATGATGATGGCCGAAACCGGCCGAAGCGATTTGCGCTCCAGCCTGTTGAGTTCGTCCATATAGAAGGCGCGGTTGAAGAGCCTGGTCAGCACATCGTGCTTGCCGAGATATTCGAGATAGGCTTCCGCCTTCTTGCGCGCGGTAATGTCGGTGAGTGCCACTTGCACAAGTGACCAGTCGTCCTCATAGCCGGGGAAAACAGAAAACTGCAGGAGAACGTGGCGCTCCGATCCGTCGAGGGCATAGTTCAGTACCTCGCGCTGATGGAATAGGCGACCATTCCACAATTCCACCAGCTGGCCGCGAAAGTGTTTTTCCATGTCGTCGCGGAACACTTCGCCGATCCGGTGGTGCAGGGTCTGGCGATCAGGTGCACAGAAGAGGTCGAGCGTCGCCTGATTGACATCGAGCACGCTGATCTCGCTCATGCATTGCCGCACGAATTCCGGATGCACGTCGAGAAATACCTGAAAGTCGACGATGCCGCGATCACGGATTTCGTCGAGCAAAATCCTGATACGGCTGAAGTCCTCGACCCATAGGGACACCGGAGAATGCTCGAACAGGCCCTCCGCATAGCGGCGCTGTCGCTCTTCCAGACGCCTTGCTTCCTCGCGCGCCGTCACGTCCTCCGTGGTCAGCAGCAATCTGCTCCAGGATGTTTCATACCCCGGCAGAATGACGCCGCGAAGCTGGATATCGAGCCTTCTGCCGCCTAGCGAATAATTGACCGCCGTACCGGAAAATTCGGTCCTGCCCTCCCAGAGAGCGACCAGTTCGTTCACATGGCTTTGCAGCATCTCGTCCCGGAACACCCTGGAAACTGCGCCGGCCAGCACCTCGAAGGACGGCGCCTCGAAGAGTTCCAATGTCTTGGCATTGACGGCAAGCAGCTTGATCCTTTGCGAGCAAGCCGCGACGCGCTGTACGTCGGCAAGCAAATATGAGCGCAGGTCCGTCACGCCTTCCGCGCGCCAGAGTTCGAACTGCTCCTTGACGCCGCTGAAATCCTCCAGCCACATGGCGACGGGGGCCAGGTCGAAAACGATGCTGCTGAGATCCTGGGCGTTCATCATGATTCCCTGCGCCGGCAATAAAACCAGTATGCCAAATAGAAAGACCGGCGGTTCGCTAAGTTCTGCTTAGCGTGCATTTGTAAAGCTTGCGTTGACATCGGATATTGGGTCAAGCCGGTCGGTCAATCGCGGCTTATTTTCAATTCATTCTTGTTAAAACTGTGCCCTAAAAGGCTCGCTGGTGCCATGAGCCGCCGAATTTGCGTGATATCTGCAACCGTCACGTCTTCAAAAAGCGTTCAAACGCTTCGAGGGTCTTTTCGCTGACATGGTGCTCGATACCCTCGGCATCATTTCGCGCGGTATCGGGATCGACGCCGAGACGGCAAAGAACGGCTTCCACAACCACGTGCCGTCGCCGGGTCGCAACCGCCAGGCGCTGGCCTTCCTCGGTCAGGAAGACGCCACGATAGGGGCGCTGCGTGATCAGGTTTTCCTCGACCAGACGCTTGAGCATCTTTGCGACCGTCGGCTGCGTTACCCCCAGTCTCTGCGCAATATCGGTCTGGCGTGCCTCGCCGGCATGCTCTATCAGGTCGGCGATGAGCTCCACGTAATCTTCCATCAATTCGGTACGTCGATCGTCGCGGCTTTTCTGAAAGGCCTCCGCATGCGTCTCCACTTCGGTAGAAGAAAGACGGCTTTCCGGGGCTACGGGCGGTTTCGTCAAGATGGCTCACCTTCGCAAGGTCAAGAAAGTGGTGAAGATATTTAGCCTTGCCTATAAATAAATCGCAAGCGCAATAAAACCCTCACGGCGGTATAATCACCGGCAAATGAGGTCAGGCTTCGCTCTTCGGTTCAGCGCGCTAAGCGCTGTTCCTTATCGTGAGCTGTTCAATGAAAGAGTTGAATGATCCAGTAGGATAGCGCCGAGATCACGGCCGCAGCCGGCAGCGTGATGATCCAGGCGATAACGATGTTGCCGGCAACGCCCCACCGTACGGCCGAGACTCGACGCGCGGCTCCGACACCGATGATGGCGCCGGTAATCGTATGGGTCGTGGAAACCGGTATTCCGAGCCAGGTCGCGGCAAAGAGCGTCAATGCGCCGCCCGTCTCCGCGCAGAAGCCCTGCATCGGATTGAGGCGGGTAATTTTCGAACCCATCGTGTGCACGATCCGCCATCCTCCAAGCAATGTGCCCAAGGCCATGGCCGACTGGCATGAGAGAACCACCCATAAGGGAACGTGGAAAGCGCTGCCGCCATATCCTTGGGAATAAAGCAGTATCGCAATGATTCCCATGGTCTTCTGGGCATCATTGCCGCCGTGTCCGAGGGAATAGAGCGAGGCTGAGAAGAACTGCAAGATGCGGAAGGTGCTGTCAACGGCAAACGGGGTCTGCCGGACGAAGAGCCATGTCACGGCAAGCACCAGAAACAATGCGAGCGTGAAGCCGATGAGCGGCGACATGACGATCGCGCCCGCCGTCTTGAGGACGCCGACCCAGACGATCGAACTGATGCCGACCTTGGCAAGACCGGCGCCGATCAGTCCGCCGACCAGTGCATGCGACGAGCTTGACGGAATGCCGAATATCCAGGTGACGATGTTCCAGACGATTGCGCCCATAAGAGCGGAGAAGATGACCGACGCGTCGACGATCTTCGGGTCGATGATGCCCGTTCCAAGCGTTTCCGCGACGTGCAAGCCGAAGAACATGAAGGCGATGAAATTGAAAAATGCGGCCCAGAGAACCGCATATTGCGGCCTGAGAACTCGGGTCGAGACGATGGTCGCGATGGAATTCGCGGCATCATGAAGGCCATTCAGGAAGTCGAAGAACAGCGCCGTGGCAATGATTGCCACCAACAGCGGAAAGGCAAGCGAAGCCTCCATCAGACACTCTCGATCACGATGCCGTTGATCTCATTGGCGACGTCTTCGAAGCGGTCGACAACCTTTTCCAGCTCGCCATATATCTCGCTGCCGATGATGTAGGCCATGGCGTTGGAGGCGCCGTGCGTGCGGAAGAGATCCTTCAGGCCCTGTTCGTGCAGCTCGTCGGCATAACCTTCGGCCTTGACGATCTCTTCCGTGATGGTCGCAAGCCGCGTGGCATTGGTGCCCATGCGAGCCAGCAACGGCACCGCTTCGGCAACGAGATGCGCCGCCTTGACGATCACTTCGCCCATCTGCTGCATGAGGGGATCGAAACTCTTCTGCTCGAACAGGCGTATGGTCTTGACCGTCTTGTGCATCATGTCGATGGCGTCATCCATCGACATGATCAGATCCTTGATATCGCCGCGATCGAAGGGGGTAATGAAGCTCTTGCGAACCGCGAGCAGCACGTCGCGCGTAATATCGTCGGCCTGATTTTCGAGCTCGATGATCTGCCGGCACCTTCCCTCGATGTCATTGCCGGAAAGCAGGGCGTTCAGCGCCTCGGCGGCACCGACGATCGTGCGCGAATGCTGCGCGAAGAGATCGAAGAAACGATCCTCGCGCGGCATGAGTTTGCGAAACCAGCCTAGCATCAAAGCTCCATGCGTCCATTGTCACGAAATCGTCATAATTGACAAAGTGCGGCTTGGAAAGGCTGGGGAGAGTGATGTTTTCAGGTCTTGCCGATGTTTGCTGTGGACGCCACGACGCTCCGCATCGGCTTCCATTCAACGCGGACAGATTTTTCGCCGATGGATCACGCCGAAACGTGCTCGCGCAGCAGCGGCAATAATTGGTCACCCTGCCGCTTGATTTCCGAGAGATAGGGCGTGTCCGAAAGGACGAAATGCGTGATGCCCAGATCGCGATATTTGAGCAGCGAACGGGCGACGTCTTCGGCCGAGCCGACAAGCCATGTGGTGCCTGCCCCTCCGCCGCCGAATTTGCCCGGCGCGGTATAGAGGTTATAGTCGAGCACGTCGCCGCGCGCGGCGAGATCGAACAACCGTTTCTGGCCGACGGCGACCGACTGCCGATGATCGTTCCAGCGAACTCCGTTGCCTTTGGCCATTTCGGCAACTTTCGCTTCGGCGTCCGCCCAGGCCTGCCCCGTCGTGTCGCGAACCAGCGTCGTGATGCGCAGCCCGAACTCCAGCGGCGGGAGATCTCGATCGAGCTCTCTACTCAATGCCTTGAGCCGGCTGATCCGTTCACCAATGTCGGCGAGCGGCTCACCCCAGAAGAGTTGGACATCGGCTTCAGTGGCGGAAACGCGCTCCGCTGCATCCGACGCGCCGCCGAAATAGAGCTTGGGGTGCAGGCGGTCACCACGGCGCTGGAGGCGTGGCGCGGCGGTGGAGTCGTTCACGCGGAAATGCTCGCCCTCATAGGAGACGTTTTCTTCCGTCCAGAGCTTGCGGGTGAGCCGCATGAACTCCTTGGTGCGGCCATAGCGGTTGGCCTGGTCGCCTTCGCTGTCGCCATAGGCGGCAAGGTTATCCTTACCCGATACGATATTGACGCGCACGCGGCCGCCGCTCAGGTGATCCAGTGTGGCGGCGGCGGAGGCGAAATGCGCCGGTCGCCAATAGCCGGGGCGTATTGCAATCAGCGGCTCGAAAGTGGTGGTGCGGGCGGCAAGTGCGGTCGCGACAGTAAAGGTGTCGGGGCGTCCCCAGCCGGTGCCGATCAGCGCACCCTTCCAGCCGTGATCCTCCAGCGCCCTGGCGTGACTGGTGAGCGTCTCCAGGCTGTTGTGGTTCTCGACGGCGGAATCGCCGCGATGGCCCGGTTTGACGTCGTTGGGGATGTACCAGAGAAACTCGCAATTGTTGCTCATGCCTGCGCCTGTGGGTCTGTCGCAATCGAATGAGTGATTGCATGGAGAGGAGGGCCGCGAACGACATCGGCCCACGGCCGATCGCTGTTAAAGCTTGCCCTTCCAGGGAACGAGGACAGCCGCGAGGATACGGACGGCGGCCGAAAAGGCGAATGCGCAGACCGCGATGATGCCGATGCCGACGAAGACGACGTCGGTGGCAAGGAACTGCGATGCCGACATGATCATGAAGCCGATGCCACGGGTCGAGGCGATGAGTTCCGCCGCCACCAGCGTTCCCCAGCCGATGCCGAAGGCGATCCGCACGCCCGTTAGAATTTCCGGCAGGGCCGAGGGCAGCACGACGGCGAAGAAGAGCTGCAGCCGGTTTGCACCCAGCGACCTGGCGGCATTGACGCGTTCGAGCGGCAGCGACCGGACGCCGGCCTGCGCGGACAGGCAGATCGGCGCGAACATGGCGAGCACGAGAAGTGTGATCTTCGAGGTCTCGCCGATGCCGAGCCATATGATCATCAGCGGCAGATAGGAAAGCGGAGGCAAGGGCCAGTAGAATTCGATCGGCGTATCCAGAATTCCTTTTGCCCAGCGGTTGAGACCCATCAACAGGCCGACTGGAATGCCGAGGAGGATCGCGATGGTCGCGGCGGCGACGATGCGGAACAGACTGGCGAGTATATGCTCGGACAAGGACGCGCCGGCATAGCCGTCGCGATAGACGACACCGATCTGCGTCAGAACCTCGTCCGGGCGGGGCAGGAAGAGATGCGACACCAGACCGAGCTTTCCAACCAGCCACCACAGCGCAAGACAGACGATTGCCGTGGCGATGCTGATGGCGATAGTCGGCTTGTCGCCGACCCCGAAACCGGGAACGCGAACCAGCTTTGGCTGCTCTTTGTTCCGGGAGGTTGCGATCGGGCGCGTCTCGATGATGTCGCTCATGCCGCGCTCCTGATGTTGTCGGCGTCGTGGAGAATGGTGCGAATTTCCTCTCGGAGATTGCCGAATTCCGGAGATGTGACGATCGCCCGCGTGTCGCCGCTCTCGGCGAAGCGATGCACGAAATCAAGTTCGAAGCGGGCAACGACGCGCCCTGGCCGTGGAGACATGACCAGCACCTCCGTGCCGAGGAACAGTGCTTCCTCGATCGAATGGGTGATGAAGAAGATGCGCTTGTCGGTTCTGGCCCAAATCGAGACCAGCAATTCCTGCATCTGTTCGCGCGTCAGGCTGTCGAGCGCGCCGAAGGGCTCGTCCATCAGCAGGATGTCCGGGTCGGTGGCAAGAGCGCGGGCAATGCCGACGCGCTGGCGGATGCCGCCCGACAATTCATAGGGTAGGGCATTGGCAAAATCGGTCAGGCCCACGAGCCGCAGCAGCTCGGCTGCGCGATCTCGGCGCTCCCGCCTTCCCAACCCTGCAAATTGCAGGCCGAGCGCGACATTATCGATCACCGTTTTCCATGGCAGCAACGCATCCTTCTGGAAGACGACGCCACGATCGGCGCCGGGTCCGGAGACGGGTCTGCCGTCGAGCGTGATCTTCCCTTCCGACAACGGCAGGAAGCCGGCGATCGCATTGAGCAAGGTGGATTTGCCGCAGCCCGAAGCGCCAAGCGCCACGACGATGCCGCGCTCGGGAATGTTGAAGGAAACGCGGTCGAGCGCGTGAACGGTTCTGCCGTCACGCGCCCCAAAGAAAACGCTGGCATGGTCGACTTGAAGCATGGAGCCCTCAAAAAAATGCGGCACCGACGCGACAAGCGCGCCGGTGCCAGGGAGGATCAGTTGCTTGCGCTCGTAAGCGCGTCAGCGGTGACGAATGCGCCGTAATTCGGCAGGACCCCGGAGACTTTCCCCTGGCTCTTCAGGAAGGTCGCTGTGTCCTTGAGGATCCTGGCCGCCCCGGACTTGTCGCCGCCGCCGAGCCAGTCAGCCGATGCCTGTACGTCGGGCGTCAAAAGGGTGAGATTTTTCAGGGCGGCGGCTTGCTGATCGGCCGTGCCGCCGAGAAGCTTGGCAAGCGCCTTTGCATTCTCGCTGTCCGGTCCCCATGCAGCCTTGTCGGCCACGAAGGAGGCGTAGTACTTGTTGATGACCGAGGCGTAGGCTCTCAGGAACTGCGGGTTGTCGGCCGCGAATTTCGAGGTTGCAACCCAGGCGGAGAAGGTCGGAGCGCCCTTGTCGGCGACATCCTTGGATGTTACCAGCACCTTGCCGTTCTTCTTCAGCTCCGTCAACGCCGGATCCCAGACGAAGCCGCCGTCGATATCACCGCGATTGTAGCTTGCGACGATTTCCGGCTGCGGGATAGCAAAGACCTGCACGTCCTTTTCCGTCAGGCCGAGGGACTTGATGAGGGCGAGCAGCTGATAGTGATCAGTCGAAACCGGTGCTGCCGCGAGCTTCTTGCCCTTCAGATCGGCAAGCGTATTGATGCCGGAGCCGTTACGCACCACGAGAGCCTCGTCGACGCCCGAGATGGAGGAGAGGTAGAAAGCCTTCATGTCAAGTCCGCGCGAGGCGGCCGCCGCAAACGGGCTTGAGCCGACATAGCCGATCTGGACGTCGCCGGATGCGATGGCGGCAAAGATCTCGGCTCCGGAATTGAATTTGCGGAAATCGATTGCGTAGCCCGTCTC
This sequence comes from Rhizobium sp. P40RR-XXII, assembly GCF_012641405.1. Taxonomy (GTDB): domain Bacteria; phylum Pseudomonadota; class Alphaproteobacteria; order Rhizobiales; family Rhizobiaceae; genus Rhizobium. The sequence goes on along the minus strand of NZ_JABAII010000005.1, from coordinate 223,357 downwards.
CTTGGCGAATTCGCCATTGACGATCGCGACGGAGGAGGGCAGGGCATCGGTTTGGTAGCCGACAACGACTTTCTTGTCCGCCGCAGCCGCAACGGATGCGATGGAAATGCTGGCGAGACCAAATGCGGCCGCAGCGATCAGTTGCTTGAAATTCATGTTTGTCCCCTTGGCCGGAGCAAGGTTTCCGGCGGTTCGCTAAGTTCGATAAGCTGAACCTAGCGAAGAGAACAGGGTCATCGACAGAAATAACAAACTATTTTTATAGACTATAAGGGGAATTGTTTCTCTGACTCCATGACGAGCGCAGCGACGTCATATTTTTATAGAGGAAAGGCGAAGAGCACTGCTGAAGTGGGCAACCGAGACGGATGAGGCGGGTATTGAAAGAGCCGCCCTGAATCAGGTGTTTGATCTCGCCGGCGGAATGCTTGCAAATCGCGGCTTGGGCGCGCCTTTACCTTCTGCCGATCAACGCAGCGCAGAGGCCCATCGGGCTACGTGATCGGCAACGATTGCGATATGCTCTGCGGACGTCAGACCGGATACGGCCTTTCGTGGCGTGAAGTCATGGTCTCCATCCTCCAGCCAGAGAATCTCGATCATTTTGGAGAGCTCGTACGTAGAGACTTCTTCCCGCGATCCGAATAGGTCGCGAGTTCCCTGACAGATGAGCGTAGGCGTCTTGATGTTTGCGAGATGGGCGGTCGGCAGGTTCTCCGGTTTTCCTATTGGATGGAAAGGATAGCCAAGACAAAGGAGTCCAGAAATCCGTCCCGCATTGCGAAGATCGTCCGCGATCATACTCGCCACACGTCCGCCCATGGATTTCCCCGCGATGACGAGTGTCCCCCCTGAACCGACTTCATCGATCACGGTTTTGAATTCCTGATTCAGGAGCTCTGCTCGAGGTGGCGGGGACCGCTTCCCCGAAGAGCGCCGTGCCGACATGTAATCAAACTCGAACCGGATAATTCGTAAGCCTTTGCGGACAAGCGCCGCGGACACGGCTTCCATCCATTTCGTGTCCATTGCGCCACCCGCCCCATGCGCGAGAACGATAGTGACCTTGGCATCTTCGGGACCATTGACGAGGAAATGGTAAGGCATTCAGGATTCTCCCGGTTCGTAGCGTCGCAGAGTAAGCGCTGCGCCGCTGGCGTCTTGTTAGCAAACCTCGGATTCGATGGCGAGGAGGCACCGCCTGAAGCGCATAGCAAGCTGCTAGAGATCCCGAAAGCGGACACAGCAACGTAGACTTGCGGAGCTTGCTAAGCTTAAGTTCATTGACGTTGCTCGCGCCTGCGGTCAATGAAGTGAAGCACTAACTATGCCGCCAGGGGTATCGCCATTGGGATGGGAAGCTCTCCGGCAATGGGATGAAGATGCGGTTCGTATCGAACCACTCACTGGCGGCGTTGCCAACGACGTCTGGAGCGTTCGCGTTCGTGGACAGATCGCGGTCGGCCGCCTCGGCTCCAGGAGCGACGATGATCTCGCGTGGGAAACCGAGCTCCTCCAACACCTCGATCGTGCGGGTATGATCGTTCCAGTGCCGATCCCCACGGCCGACGGCCGCCTGTTCGCGGACGGTCTGGTGGTGATGAAATACATCGGAGGCGGACCGCCGAAGACGGGGTCCGATTGGCGTCGCGTCGCCGATACGCTACGCAAGCTGCATGGGTTGACGAAAGGTTGGCCGCAGCGCCCCGGTTGGAAGTCCTCGATCGACCTCCTGCATGCCGAAGCGGGAACGAGGGTCAATCTTGCCGCGATGCCGCCGGAGGGCGTTACTCGATGTCGAGCAGCGTGGGCGCGGCTAATCGGGCGTCAGACCTGCGTTGTCCACAGCAACCCAAGCAATCCTGGCAACATCCGCATGACGGCGGATCGCGTCGCTTTGATCGACTGGGATGAGTCTCACGTCGACGTCCCCGATCTTGATCTGGTGTTGCCCGACAACGCCGCCGATCTCGACGCCGATGCCTATGATGTCGCCGCGCAAGCGTCAGCCGCCTGGGAAGCCACTGTTTGCTGGCAGGACGACTACGCAGTCAGGCGGCTCGCCGAAGTTCGAGCAGTCTGAGCGCTCTCGGCGGATCGATGCGCGCCGGAACGTCCGGCGACCGCATAGCTGCGAAGCTTGATAAGAGGTCTAGCAACGGGATTAGTAAGTAATAAGTCAAAGAAAGCGTAGGAAGATATACCAAGTTGGCTGCCGTATGTCATAGTGTACAATAGATGAGAGCCAAGATTGGAGCGACCGATTTGAGATATACGTAGCTTGTTGCGACGTGGAAAAATTTTGTGAAAGACAGTAAGTATATGGCAAGTGTGACAGATAAGAGTTGAGACCCAATACCGAGATAGAGAAGATGCTGTGATACTGCCGAGAACTGCAAGGCACCTTCAAATATGGCGAAGAGAAACAAGCCGATAAATGGATAGGGCGTACGTCTGAAAATCCAGACCGTCAGAAACTTTGTCATTTCCTCAAAGAAGGCGAGCAGCGTTGTCTTAAAAATGAACGCAAAGCTCAAGGACACAGCCGCTCTCCCGTTTCAAGAAACCCTTTTGGGTTCGCTATCTGCCGCCGGAACTATCCCTGCCGTTGTTCGAGGGTGAACCGCCACCCCCGTAATCGCCCATTGCCGTGTAACCAGAAGGATCTGGCGCTCCGCTCCCGATGACAGAACCAAGAGCAGATCTGCTGAATCCCGGATTGTTGCTGGGATCTTTCGATGCGGCAACTTGGCCGTCGAAGCTATATCCGTCTTTCACGCCCACGCCTACACCTTGCGAGTATGAAGTCGAGCCAGACGAGTCTGAGGAACGCCTTCGGCTCGATAAGTCCGAATTACGGGTGGACGGCAAGGACATTGGCTTTTCACCAGGCATGACAGTGACCGTCGACGTCGTCACGTCAACGCGCAGGCTCATTTCCTACTTTTTTGAACCTATTACGAAGGCAATTCAAAATGGATTGAAGGAGCGATGACACCAATGGATGCGACTTCATCGGTCAGAAAATTGGGTGCAACGGAGGCATTGGGGAGTATGGCATTTCTGACGCTTCAATCTCCGCTTCACCGACGCTGGTTGCTCGCCGACCTGGAAAGAAACTTCGTTCCCGCACTCAAGACGGGCCAGTGCAAGATTTACTTTTTCGGACCGGACAATCCCAAGGCCTTTGTGACATGGACACTCGTCGACGACGTCACCCACCTGAAGTTGATGTCCGACGGCCTCACTCCTGATGAATCAAAATGGGCATCAGGCGACAACCTTTGGTTCATTGACGTTGTCGCACCGCATGGTGATGCCGCCATGGTCATTCGAGACTTGCGGCAAAATCATTTCTCGGGTCAGAATGGCTATTCAATCAAGCGCAACCCGGATGGTTCGATCAATCGAATTAAGAAGTGGTGCAACATTCGCTAATGCGGTGCTTGCCCGCTGCACGTGCGTGGTTTCGTCAACGACACCCCGATATATGCCTGCGCAGTTAGGCACAGCGATCTTCTTTCAACCTTGTGACGCAAAGTCTCCTTTTCGCGGCAACTATTCGTCCGTGACATTTTTAAAGGCGCAAGTGGTCGCCTAACCTCCAGTCTGGTGACATTTGTTGCCGCCCCATCCACATCCCGTCGGCGACTGCCGATTTTTTCCGCATCCGGCGGAAGAAAAAGAAAGCTGTTTCTTAAATAACTTAAAATCTATGTTTTTTATAGACTAAAGCGTTCCATGGTCGGCATTGGACGCAAACATGGATGAAGCGGCATGTCTTATCTCCTTAGCCTTCTCGACAAGAGCCCGATCGAACAGGGGCTTGACGCCACCGATGCGCTTGGCGCCACGACGCGTCTGGCCGTAAGGGCCGAAGAACTTGGCTATCATCGCTTCTGGGTTGCCGAGCACCATAATATGGCGAACCTCGCAAGTTCGGCACCCGAAGTTCTGATCGCCTATCTTCTCGCCCGCACTTCGAAGATCCGCATCGGTTCCGGCGGCGTGATGCTGCAGCATTACAGTGCCTACAAGGTCGCGGAGGCCTTCAATCTCCTGGCCTCGCTGGCACCCGGCCGCGTCGATCTCGGCGTCGGCAAGGCGCCGGGCGGATTTCCGCTCTCGACCCGCGCATTACAGCGCGCCTTCGATCCCGAGAAGAAGCCGGATTTCGCGGAGCAACTCTCCGACATCAACACCTACCTTGCCGCCGATCCCCACTCCGACGGCGCGCTGGCAACGCCGTTTCCGCCGCGTTCGCCCGAACGCTTCCTGCTTGGCGCCAGCGTCGAAAGCGCGAAGCTTGCCGCGGAGAAAGGCTGGAGGTTGGTGTTTGCCGGCCATCTGAACGGCGATCCCGAAAACCTGCGGAAGACGTTCGAAGCCTATGACCATGCGAGCGGTGGCAAGGTGCCGATCCTGGCGCTCGCCGCCTTCGCCGCCGAAAGCGAGGCCCATGCCCGGGAGCGCGTCGGCCAGCTGCGCATCGTCAAGCTTTTCCTGCCCAATGGCCAGAGCGTCAATGTCGGCACCCAGGAGCAGGCGGCGGAGTTTGCGCGTCAGGCGGGCTTCTCCGACTTCCGGACCGAAGAGAAGGTGCCGAGCGTGCTGCACGGCACGGCGGCGCAGATCCGCGACGAACTCGACACGCTTCATCATCGCTACGGCGTCGAGGAATTCGTGCTCGACACGCCGGCGCTGACCGCCGCCGAACGGCTGAACTCCATAGAATTGCTTGCCAAAGAACGCCTTTCGCTCGTCGCCTGAGCGCCTATCCCAGGAGGATCATCATGGCTCAAAAACACGTCACCTTCGGTATCATGCTGCAAGGCCCGGGCGGCCACATGAATGCCTGGAAGCACCCGAGCGTCCCGGCCGACGCCAGCACCAATCTCAACTTCTTCGTGAAAGCCGCCCGCAAAGCTGAGGATGCCGGCATTGCCTTCGCTTTCGTCGCCGATGGGCTCTATATCAACGAGCAATCCATCCCGCATTTCCTTAACCGGTTCGAGCCGCTGACCATCCTGTCCGCGCTCGCTGCCTTCACGACGAAGCTCGGCCTGGTCGGCACCGTTTCGACCTCCTACAGCGATCCCTTCACTATTGCCCGGCAATTTGCCTCGCTCGATCTCATCAGCGGCGGCCGCGCCGGCTGGAACGCCGTGACCTCACCGCTCGAAGGCTCCGGCCGCAACTACAGCCGCGAGCATCCCGAGCACGAGCTGCGCTACGAGATCGCCGACGAATATCTCGATGCCATCAAGGGCCTGTGGGATTCCTGGGACGACGATGCCTTCGTGCGTGACCGCGAGACCGGCGTCTATGCCGACAAATCCAAGCTGCATCGCCTGAACCACAAGGGCCGGTTCTTCCGCATCGAAGGTCCCCTTAATATCGGTCGTTCCAAACAGGGGCAGCCGGTGGTGTTCCAGGCCGGAGCCTCCGATTCCGGCATCCGGCTGGCCGGCAAGCACGCCGATGCCGTCTTCACCAACGGCGGACCGCTCGAAGACGCCAAGATCTTCTACACGCAGGTGAAGCAAAGCGCGATCGCACATGGCCGCAGTGCCGCCGATGTCGGCATCTTTCCGGGTATCGGCCCGATCGTTGGAGCGACGCCGGAGGAGGCGGACGCCAAGTATCAGGCAATCCGCAATCTCGTCACCATCGAGGAGGCGCTCGCCTATCTCGGTCGCTTCTTCGACCATCATGACTTCAGCGTCTATCCACTGGATGAGCAGTTTCCCGATCTCGGTGACATCGGCCGCAACAATTTCCGCGGCACGACCGACCGGATCAAAAAGACCGCCCGGGAGAAGGGGCTCACGCTGCGCGAGGTGGCGCTCGATGCGGCAACACCGCGAACCTCATTCATCGGCACCGCCGAGCATATTGCCGGTGAAATCATCCGCTGGGTGGACGAAGAGGGTGCTGACGGCTTTATCCTCGGTTTCCCGGTGATCGGCGAAGGCTTCGACGATTTCTCCAAGCATGTCCTACCGATCCTGACGGCGCGCGGCTACTTCGAGCCCACGCTGAAAGGCGAGACGCTGCGCGATCACCTTGGCTTGCCATTCCGCGAAAGCCGTTACGCGGCGGAACAGGATGGCATCGAACCCGCAAAGGCCGTGGGCGCCTGAGCCCGGACGATCGCCATGAACGCCATCATCAAGCCCGCTTCGGTCATCGACCAAGTCGAGACAGGCATCGCTGCATACCTCGATGAGATCATCGCGCTGAGGCACGATCTGCACCAATATCCCGAGCTCGCCTTCCAGGAGCATCGAACCGCCAAGAAGGTTGCCTCGTTCCTTGCCGACTGGGGCTACGACGTCGCGACAGGCATAGCCGGCACGGGTGTCGTTGCGACCCTGAAGCGGGGCGACGGGAAGCGTAGCATCGGCATTCGTGCCGACATGGATGCGCTGCCCATCGAAGAGGCGACCGGGCTAGACTATGCCAGCAGCAACCCCGGCGTCATGCATGCCTGCGGCCACGATGGGCACACGTCGATCCTCCTGGCGGCCGCCCGCTATCTCGCCGAAAACGGCAATTTCAGCGGCACCTTGCGGCTGATCTTCCAGCCGGCCGAAGAGATCGGCGCCGGTGCGCGCAAGATGCTGTCGGAAGGGCTTTTCGATCGCTTTCCGGTCGATGCGGTCTTCGGGCTGCATAATTGGCCTGATGTCCCGGCGGGCCAGTTCGGCTTCGTTGCCGGTCCGGCTATGGCCTCCGTCGATCAGGCCGTTATCAGGATCGTCGGAAAGGGCGGCCATGGCGCCGAGCCGCATCGTGCCGTCGATCCCGTGCTGGCTTCCGCCTCCTTCATCACGGCACTTCAAAGTGTTGTTTCCCGCAACATCGATCCGCAGGATATGGCGGTCGCGACCGTGGGATCCATTCATGCAGGTTCTGCTTCGAACGTCATTCCCGAAAGCGTCGAGATGAAGCTGACCATGCGCGCTTTCAGCGAAAAGGTGCGCGCGAAGCTGCAGGAGCGGATTCCGGCGCTGGCGCGGGCGCAGGCGGAAAGCTTCGGCGCGGTGACCGAGGTCAATTACCGCCTCGGTTTTCCGGCACTCGTCAATCATGCCGATGAAACCGCCTTCGCCCGTGATGTCGCCTTGAAGACGCTTGGAACTGCCGCCGTGGAAGCGGATTTCCGGCCGCGGACGGCAAGCGAAGATTTCGCCTTCATGCTGGAGGCGAAGCCAGGGAGTTATCTCTTTGTCGGCAACGGCGATAGCGCGCCCCTGCATAGCGCCCAATACAACTTCAACGACGCGATCATTGCACCCGCAGCCCGCTACTGGGTGCGGCTCGCCGAAACCTTCCTTGCGGATGACAACAGGTGACGACCGACATGAGCGATACGTTTCTCTATACGACCCCGCTCGATCCACGCGCCAAGCCGCTGATCGACGAACTGATCCATGAGTATGACAGCCGCTACGGCAACTATTTCAATGCCGAAGGGGCGGCTGCCGAACTCAACCGCTATCCGCCGGAGGCCTTCGCGCCACCGGATGGCAATTTCCTGCTTCTGTTGCGCGATGGCGAGACGATCGGCGGCGGAGGCTTCAAGCGCTATGACGACCAGACCGCCGAATTCAAACGGATATGGACCCGGCAGGATCTGCGTCGTCAGGGCTTGGCACGGAAGCTGCTGGTGGAGCTGGAAGCGCAGGCAGGGCGGCAGGGCTATCGCCGCATCTATCTGACGACAGGTTTCCGCCAGCCCGAGGCGGTCGGTCTTTATCTCACCAATGGCTACACCGCGCTCTTCGACACTTCGGTCGATCCGGAAGTCTACAAGAGCCTGCCTTTCGAGAAGGATATCAGCCATCTGGCCTTGTCCTACGTCGCCGAAGCCTCCGGCTCACGGCAGCGACTGGCCGCAGCCGGTCGATAGCGGCGAACAGGTCAATCACAATCATAAAGGGGTAAGTATCATGGCGCTGACGACGGATTTTGCGGGTGTCTATCGAGGCACTGGAGCCACCGAGCCGAAGACTGACTATTCGCGTTATCGCATCGTGCCTGCGAGACACCCCGGACGCACGGCCGGCACGATCTTTGCCGCGCTCGTCATAGCGGTCGTTCTCTATTCCACCTTCACCAATCCGCGGTGGGGCTGGGCCGTTTTTGCCCAATGGTTCTTTGCCGAGCCCGTGCTGGTAGGTCTCGGCAGGACTTTGCTGCTGACGGCGCTTGCGGCCGTGTCCGGCTCCATTCTCGGAACTGCGCTGGCGCTGGCGCGCGTGTCGAAGTCGCCGCTGCTTGCGAGCCTCTCCTGGGGCTACATCTGGCTGCTGCGTTCAATCCCGATGATTGTGTTACTGTTAATTCTCAACAATCTTGGCTATCTTTATGAAACTATTAGCATCGGCGTTCCTTTCACCGGCAAGGTCCTCTTCGATTATCCGACTACGCAGCTGCTGACGCCATTTGCAGCGGCCTTCCTCGGATTGACGCTCAACCAGTCGGCTTTCTTTGCCGAAATCGTTCGCGGCGGCATCCTCTCCGTCGACCAGGGCCAGTTGGAAGCGGCCGCCGCCCTCGGCCTATCGCGCCGTCGCCAGGCGTTCCGCATCATCTTGCCGCAGGCGATGCGCTCCATCCTTCCCACGGGTTTCAACGAGATCATCGGCCTCGCCAAGAGCACGTCCATGGTCTACGTGCTCGCCCTGCCGGAGCTCTTCTACACGGTGCAGGTCATCTACCGCCGCAATCTGGAAGTCATTCCGCTGTTGATGGTGGCGACGGTCTGGTATCTCGTCATCATGACGGTGCTGTCGATCGCCCAGCACTATATCGAGCGCTATTTCTCCAAGGGTGCGGTGCGCAATCCGACGCCTTTGCCCTTCCAGTCCTATTTCCAGCGCTTCCGTCGTCCGCCGGTCGCATCGGCAAGGGTAAGTGGCGTGACGCTTGGAAGCCGGACGGGTGCTGCTGACTGGCGTGCCAGGGGTGGTGCCGTGCGCATTCATGGCATTTCGAAGAGCTTCGGCACGCTGAAGGTTCTTGACGATATCGAGCTCAATTTGCCGGCCGGCAGCGTGACGGCAATCATCGGCCCGTCGGGCTCGGGGAAATCAACCCTGCTGCGCGCCATCAATCATCTGGAACGGGTCGACAGTGGTTTCATCTCCGTGGACGGCGAACTGGTCGGCTACACGCAAAAGGGCGACGTGCTCTATGAGCTCAAGGAGAAGGATATTCTGAAGCGCCGGACGGACATCGGCATGGTCTTCCAGAACTTCAACTTGTTCCCGCATCTCACTGTTTTGGAAAACATTATCGAAGCGCCGATTCAAGTGCGGGGATTGAGCCGCGACGACGCTATCACTTTTGCGCAGGAGCTTTTGGCCCGCGTCGGGCTGAGCGACAAGATCGATGCCTATCCCCGCCAGCTTTCCGGCGGCCAGCAGCAGCGCGTCGCCATCGCCCGCGCGCTGGCGCTGCGGCCGAAGGTGCTGCTGTTCGATGAGCCGACCTCGGCGCTCGATCCGGAGCTCGTCGGCGAAGTCCTCGACGTGATCAAGGAACTGGCGCGCACCGGCACCACTCTCGTCATCGTCACCCACGAAATCGGTTTTGCTCGCGAGGTCGCCGATACCGTCGTCTTCATGGAAGGCGGACACATTCTTGAGACCGGCTCGCCGGGGCAGGTCTTCAACGATGCGAGACATCAACGCACCCGCGCCTTCCTCGCCAAGGTTCTCTAGCAGCAGCAAGTAGACATTGGACGCTCTGACACAGCAGGCGTCCGGATAATGATAATAATATCAACAACCTATAATTGAAAAGGAGACGGGAAATGACATTTATTGAGAGAGCGAAATATGTCGTTGCGGGCGTTCTGACGGCGGCAGCGATGAACTGCACGACAGCAGGCGCGGCTGAAAAGTTCAATCTGAGCCCGGATACGTCCAATCGTGTTCGCGCCGAGAAGGACGAGGCAGCGATCAAGGCGATCGCTCCCGGTTTTAAATTCGTCAATTCAGGCAAACTCACGGTGGCGATCAACCCTTGGGATCCGCCGATCGCCACCTATGCGACCGACGCCAAGACCGTCGTGGGTGCCGATCCGGATATTGCGCAGTTGCTCGCCGATTCCCTCGGCCTGCAGCTCGATCTCGTGCCGGTTGCCTGGGAAGACTGGCCGCTCGGCGTCTCCTCCGGCAAGTATGACGCCGTCATTTCCAACGTGACGGTCACGGAAGAACGCAAGGAGAAGTTCGATTTCTCCACCTATCGCAAGGACGTGCTCGGCTTTTACGTGAAGGCCGGCAGCAAGATCACCGAGATCAAGGAGCCGAAGGATGTCGCCGGCCTCAAGGTGATCACCGGCGCCGGCACCAACCAGGAGAAGATCATTCTCGAATGGGATCGCCAGAACGTGGCGGCGCGCCTGAAGCCGATCGAGGTGCAGTACTACGACGACCGCGCCGCCGCCGATCTCGCGCTACAGTCTGGCCGCGCCGATGTCGAGTTCAATCCGAATGCGACGCAGGCGTATAACGCCTCCATCAACGGCACGAGGAAGCTTGTCGGCATCGTCTCCGGCGGCTGGCCGCTGACGGCCGAAATCGCCGTGACGACTAAGAAGGGCGCCGGCCTTGCCGATGCCGTTACCCTCGCACTCAACGATCTGATCAAGAATGGCAAGTATGGCGAAGTGCTGAAGCACTGGAGCCTGACGGCCGAAGGGATCGATCAATCCAAGACCAACCCTGCGGGCCTGCCGAAGAGCGGTTCGTAATGTTGGTCGGGCGGACCGGCGTCAGTGGGGCTCGCGCCGGTCCGCTCCCATCCATCTCAAATGGAGAGACAGGTTCCGTGACCATCCGCACGACTTTCAGAACTACGTTTGCCGCCGCAGTGGCAATTGCCTTGACCGGTCTTGCTCCGACAATGGCTGCCGAAGACTTCGATCTGAGCCCGGAACAGCCCGGACGCATCCACGCAGCGAAGGACGAGGCGGTGATCGCCGCTATCCCGAAGGATTTGAAGTTCGTGACGCCGGGCACCTTCACCGTCGCGGTCGCACCGGGCGGTCCGCCGCTTGCGACCTATGCGACGGACGCGAGGACTGTGGTCGGCGCCGATCCCGATTACGCCTATGCCGTTGCCGATGCGCTCGGTCTCAAGCTCGAACTCGTCCCGGTCGCCTGGATCGACTGGCCGCTGGGGCTGACCTCGGGCAAATATGATGCCGTGATATCTAACGTCGGCGTCACGGAGCAGCGCAAGGAGAAGTTCGATTTCTCCACCTATCGGCAGGGCCTGCACGATTTCTTCGTCAAGACCGACGGCAAGATCACTGGGATCAACGAGCCAAAGGATGCCGCCGGTCTGCGCATCATCGTCGGCGCCGGCACGAACCAAGAGCGCATCTTGCTGCAATGGAGCGACGAAGACGTCAAAGCCGGCCTGAAGCCGATCGAGCTGCAATATTACGACGACGATGCGGCAAGTCTTCTGGCCCTCCAGTCCAATCGCGCCGACGTCATCGTGCAGCCGCACGCGCAGCTCGTCTACATCGCCGCGCGCGACAAGAACATCAAGCGCGTCGGCACGCTGAGCGCCGGCTGGCCGGATCGCTCGGATGTCGCGATCACCACGCGCAAGGGCAGCGGTCTGGCGGTGGCGCTGACGCTTGCGACAAACGGGCTGATCAAGGACGGCACCTACGCCAAGATCCTCGACCACTGGCATCTTGCGGAAGAAGCCTTGCCGAAATCGGAAACCAATCCGCCGGGCCTGCCGAAGTTTTGAGGAGACAGCCGCATGAGCCGTAAAGCCGCATCGATCAGCCACATCGGCTTTCTCACGCCAGGCAACTATCCGGACGAAGATCCGTTAGCCGGCCTGGAACAGACCCTGCAACTGCTCGAACATGGCGAAGAGAGGGGATTCAACAGCGCCTGGGTGCGGCAGCGTCATCTTGAACCCGGTATTTCCTCGGCGAGCGCCTTTCTCGCGGCCGCGACGCAGCGAACGCGCCATATCGAGCTTGGCACTGCCGTCATACCCATCGGCTATGAGAGCCCCTATCGGCTTGCCGAAGATTTGGCGACCGTGGATGTGCTGTCGCGCGGACGATTGAACATCGGCCTCAGCGCTGGTCGTCCGCTGCATGCCGATCTGATCGGGCCGCTCGCTTTCGATGGCGATTGGGAGAGCCATGATTTCTCCCATCAGCGGGTGCTGCGCTTTGCCGATAATCTGAGGGGGACCTATGTCGGCAATGACGATACGCTCATCAAGACGCCGTTCGGGCCGCAGCGTCCGCGCCTTCAGCCCTATGCGAAGGGCCTGATCGATCGCATCTGGTATGGCGGCGGCTCCTTGCGCTCAGCCGAATGGGCCGGTCGCAACGGTTTCAATCTGCTGATCGGCAATGTCACGACGGGTGAGCAGACCGACGATTTCTTCGTCGCGCAGTCGCGACAACTGGAAACCTATCGCGCGTCCGGCGGCGATACGAGGCGGGTAGCACTCGGCCGGGTCGTCGTGCCATTCGATAGCGCCGATGCGATCACGCGCAAACGCTATACGGCCTATGCCGCCGGCCGCTACGAGCGCACGCTTTCACCTCAGGGCGAGCGACGCACGCTGTTCGCGCGCGATCTTGTGGGGTCGTCCGAAGAAATCCTCGAACGCTTGCGTAAGGATCCGATCCTGCCCCATGTCAGCGAATTCCGGCTGGAGCTGCCTTACGAGTTTCACGATGAGGAATATCGGCAGATCCTCCATGATTTCGTGACGGCAATCGCGCCGGAGCTCGGCTGGAAAGAAACCACGGTCTTGCGGCGGTCCGTATCCTGACGGCCATAAGCTATTCGCCAGCTGGTATCGGCGAATAGCGCCGAATCCGCCGGCAAGGCGTGGCGCGATTGTTGGCACCATTTCCAACAGCAGCAAAGACGGGCGCCGACATATTCATCGGCGCTCGTAGATATCCTAGGCGGCGACCCGGCGCGGTCTGACGGCGAGCAGGCGCAGCGCATTCATGGTGACCAGCACCGTGGCGCCCGTATCGGCGAGGATTGCCGGCCAGAGACCGGTGATGCCGATGATGGTGGTGACGAGGAAGAGACCCTTCAGGCCGAGCGCAATGGTGATGTTCTGGCCGATGTTGCTCATCGTCCGCCTGGAAAGGTCGATCATTTCGATAACGTCGCCGACGCGGCCGTGCAGCACGGCGGCATCAGCCGTTTCCAGTGCAACGTCGGTCCCGCCGCCCATGGCAATCCCGACATCGGCGGCTGCGAGGGCCGGCGCATCGTTGATGCCGTCGCCGACCTTGGCAACGCGGAAACCTTGTCGCTTCAGGTCACCGACGATCCGCTGCTTGTCTTCGGGCAACAGTTGCGCGCGAACCTCGATGTCAAGCGTCTTGCCGATCGCCTCTGCCGTGCGCTGGTTGTCACCCGTCAGCATGATCGTCTTGATGCCCGCATCGGCAAGCGCCTTGAGGCCGGCGGCCGTATCGGCGCGCGGTTCGTCACGGATGGCCAGCAGGCCGGCGGCACCGCCTTTGGCAACGAGAATGGAAACGGTCTTTCCTTCATCGTTGAGCGCCGCGATCCGGGCCGATTGCTCTGAAGTCAAAGACACTTTGTCGGCTGCCGCCTGCGGCGATCCGAGGAATACGTCCAGACCATCGACCGTTCCGCTTACGCCCTTGCCGCCGATGGCTTTTGCATCGATGACCTGGGGGACATCCGTTCCGGCTGCAACCGCACGGTCGAGGATCGCGCGGGCGAGCGGATGGCTGGAACCGGTTTCGAGCGCTGCCGCCAGTCGCAGCACTTCCGTATCGCTCATGCCGAGACCGACGATATCGGTGACCTTGGGCTTGCCTTCGGTGAGCGTCCCCGTCTTGTCGAACGCGACGGCGGTGACCTTGCCGATATTCTCGAGCACGGCGCCGCCCTTCAGCAGCAGGCCGCGCCGGGCGCCCGAGGAGAGCGAAGCAGCAATCGCCGCCGGCGTCGAGATGACGAGGGCGCAGGGGCAGCCGATCAGCAGGATCGCAAGGCCCTTGTAGACCCACTCGCCCCAGCCGCCGCCGAGAAACAGGGGAGGGACGATTGCGACGAGCGCGCCGACAACGACGACGCCGGGCGTGTAATAGCGGGAGAAGCGATCGATGAAGCGCTCGGTCGGCGCCTTCGATTCCTGCGCCTCCTCGACCAGCTTGACGATGCGGGCGATGGTATTGTCGGATGCCGCCGCTGTTACGCGGATGCGCAGCGCGGCATCGCCGTTGACGGTGCCGGCAAAGACGGTCGCGTCGGCGCTCTTGCGCACCGGCGTGCTTTCGCCGGTCACCGGCGCCTCGTCGATGGCGCTTTCGCCGGAGAGGATAACGCCATCGGCCGGGATGCGGTCGCCCGGGCGCACCAGGATGACGGCACCAATGGCAAGGCTTTCGGCCTCGACCTCGCGGGTCTTGCCATTTTCTTCAAGTTGCGCGGTCTTGGGCACAAGACGCGTCAGGGATTGAATGCTGGCGCGCGCCTTGCCGGCTGCAACGCCTTCCAGCAGTTCACCGATCAGGAACAGGAAGACAACGGCTGCGGCTTCTTCGCTGGCGCCGATGATAACGGCGCCGATGGCCGCGATTGTCATCAGCATTTCGATCGAGAACGGCGTTCCGACCCTTGCGGCCATGAAGGCACGCCGGGCAATTGGCAATAACCCCACAAGCATGGCCGCGGTAAAGATCCAGGCGTCCAGCGCGGGGACGAGCTTCCCGATCCCCCAGGCAGCGGCGACAGCCACGCCGGTCGCGATGGTCAGGCGGCCCTTGGCCGATTTCCACCAGGGGCCGGCCGTTGGGCCGCGATCGTGACCGTGAAGGCCCGCCACAGCGGCCTCCCCCCCTTCCGATGCGTGGCTATGCCCTGCGTGATCGTGCTTATGGCTGGCTGTACCATGTCCGTGATCGCCGCGATCATGGTCATGTCCGGTATGGTCGTGATCGTGGCCGCACCCGCAGGCGTGATCATCCGCCGCCGCCTTCGGCGCGGGAACGGTGCTTTGCGGAAGCGGGAAAACCTTGTAGCCCAGTCCTGAGACGCGCTTTGCAATGCTCGGCAGCAGGTCGGGATCGCCCTGATGTCTGACGGTCATCGTGCCTGCGGTGACCGAGACGGAGACGTCCTCCACGCCTTGCAGGCGGCGAACGGCCGTGTCGATTTTCGTGGCGCAGGAAGCGCAATCCATGCCCTCCACACGATAGCGGCTCTGTTGTGTTGTCGACGTCATCTTCCGGTTCCGATTTCGTTGTCGGAACCATTGCTACATCCTCTAGCTACTAGAGGGACAAGAGCCAGTTTGCAGATTCTTGCGGGATCGTAACACTCCGGCGGCTTCCACATCCCATTGCGGGCCAACGTCAGCTTATGCCGCCCGCAGAGCCTGCAGGCGGCGAGCGCTGCCACAGGGAATTATAGCTTCAGCAGAACCTTGCCGGCCTTGCCGGGTGCCAGCGAAGACTTCACCGCCTGGGCGATTTCGGTAATGTCATAGGCGGCTTCCACCGGCAGCTTGACCTCGCCGGACGCGACCCGCGCGATCAGTTCGCTGATGAGCCGCCGACGCTCGTCGGCCGACATGGCGGCGCTGACCTTGATGCCCCAGAAGCCCTTGATCGTCAGCTGCTTGAAGATGACAGCCCTCGAGGCGATCTGCATCGGCTTGCCGGCCGCAGTGCCGAAGGACACCAGCAGACCGTTTTCACCCAGCAGATCGGCAAGGTCGTTGCTCGCAACGCCTCCGACGGAGTCCACTGCGGCGCGGATCGGCGCATCGCCGATCATGGCACGCACTTTCGCCTTCCATTCGGAGGCAGCGGTCGACACGGCGTTGCCGATACCGAATGCCGACAGCTCGTCAATGCCGCCGTCGCGCCGAACAAGATTGATCATATGGATGCCGCGGCTGCGGGCCAGCATGGCGAGCGTCTTGCCGACCGCGCCGTTGGCGGCGTTCTGGATGATCCAGTCGCCGCGCTCGACATTAAGGGATTCCAGCAGCGAGATGGCGCTGAACGGCATGGCGATCAGCTGCGCCGCGGCCTCGTCGGTAATGGCGTCGGGCACGGGGACGAGGCTGGCCGCCGGCGCCGTGAATTGCTCGGCCCAGGTGCCATGCACGCCGGCCGCAACGACGCGTTTGCCGATCAGCGTCTTGTCGACGCCCGCGCCAACGGCATCGACGAAGCCGACAGCCTCGCTGCCGCCGATCGCTGGCAGTATAGGTTTGTAGCCATAGGCGCCGCGCACTGTCCAAAGGTCGTGATTATGGATCGGCGAGAGAATGGTGCGAATGCGCACGTCTCCCGCGGCGGGTTCGGGCAGCGGCATGTCGGCCAGATAAAGGACGTCTGCCGGGTCGCCGAAGACATCGTGGATGGCACTGCGCATTTTGTATTCCTTGCGTGTTGACATGCTAGTCCTGTCGTGGATCAAAGGCCGCCGGGTGCGGTAAGGGCTTGTTCAGTGGCAAGCATGGCCTGGTCGAGCGGCGTCTTGTCCCTGCCAAGTTTCGCCAGGATCGCCGCCCCGAGCCAGAGACTATAGAGCGAGCGGGCTGTTTTTTCCGGGATGCAGGATGGCGAAATGGAGCCATCCTCGCGGCCCTCGGTGATCGTCTTGGTTAGGCGATGAATGAGATCCTCGACGCCGCCGAGAAGGATCACGCGCATATTGTCCGAGAGGTCGGAAATTTCGGCGGCAAGTTTCACGACCAGGCACCGCTCGGCAAGGCTTGCGCTATTGCCATCGGAAAGCCAGGCGTTCCAATAGTGCATCACACGTTGGCGGCCGTTGCCCTTCCAGCCGAAAAGCGCATCGAGGCGCTCCGCATAGTCGGAGCAATATTGCTTCAGCAGGGCGCAGCCGAAGGCTTCTTTCGATGCGAAATAATAATAGAACGACCCTTTCGGCACGGCGCTTTGCTCAAGCAGCTCTTTCAAGCCGACGCCTCCGAACCCCTTGCGCAGCACCAGTTCCCGCCCGATTGCGAGAATATGGCTTCGAGTGAGCTCTGATTTCTTCATTGTCACCATGAGCGGTGCGTAACAAATAATCGACCGGTCGTCTATAAACTCGTTGTTTGCCGTCAGATCAGTGCGAGCGTTGCAAGCGAGAGGATCAGGGCCGGGAGCATGACGATGGCACCGATCTTCAAGAAGGCCAGTGCGCCCATGTGAAGCCCCTCCCGACGAAGGGCGGCGAGCCAGAGGATGGTGGCAAGCGAGCCGGTTACCGAAAGGTTGGGACCAAGATCGACGCCGATCAACACTGCGCCGGCAACGGAATCAGGAACATGGGCCGCCTGCACCGCGCTGCCGGCGAAAAGGCCGGCTGGCAGGTTGTTGACGAGATTGGAGATGATCGCGACCGAAAAACCGGCGGCTCCGATTGCCTGCGTCTGGGATTGTGCGGCAAGCGATGCGAGCTTTTCGGACAGAAGCGCGGTCAGGCCGGTATGATTGACTGCTTCGACGATCACGAAAAGGCCTGCCACCAGGGGCAACACGCTCCAGCTTATGCCGCGCATCGTCTCGATCGGGCTTTGCCGCGTAAGCGCGAGAACAATGACCGTCGTGATGACGCCTGCGGCAAATGTCGGTATTCCCAGGTCGAAACTCATGGCCGATGCGGCAATCAGCACAAGAGCGGTGACCACAAGCCCCCATCCGGCCAGCCGGGCTGCGTGCGAAAGGGAGGGTTCCGCGACATCGCGTGCGATCGTGTCTTCGATGAGCGCGCGCCTCTGTGTCCAGTAGAGGCAGGCGAAGGTCACGATGATCGAGACGATCGATGGCAGCAGGAAGGTCTGCATCCACCGCGACAAAGGCGGCATTTCGCCACCGGCAAAGATAACGAGATTAGCCGGGTTGGAGATCGGCAGCACGAAGCTGGCGGCATTGGCGATGAAGGCGCAGACCAGCAGGTAAGGCATGGGATCCTTCACCCGTGCCGCCCGGCATGCGGCATAAACGGCCGGCGTGAGCACCACGGCAGTGGCGTCGTTCGACAAGAAAACCGTGACGACGACGCCAACCACATAGACGAGGACGAACAGCCGGCGGGGCGACCCCTTGGCATGCGAGGTGGCGATCGCCGCAACCCAGTCGAAAAGCCCTTCGCGCCGTGCCAGCTCCGACAGAAGCATCATGCCGATCAGGAACAGATAGACATCGAAACCTTTGGATACACCTGCCCAAACGTCGGCCGGGCCGATCAGCCGGAAGGCGAGGAGAACCGCCGCGCCGAGAACCGCCCAGATCGCTTCTGGCCAGCGGAACGGGCGCGTAACGACACCGAGGGCCGTCAGGCCGGCAATGCTCCAGGTGATGGCGGATTCAGTCATTCGGCTCGTCGTGGCTATCGAAAGGGAGCGGATATGTAGCATTGCGGCGTTGGAGCGCAAACGGTAATTTCGGTTCGGCCTTCACGGAAACTCGCTGCCGGACGACCTCGCCAGAGGTTATGCTTTTTTCGTTTTGGCTTCTTTCGCTGCATTGTCATGTGATTTGTCGGCACGCTCGACAAGGACGGAACATTCCGCATGCCGGATGACATATTCGACCGTCGAGCCGAAGATACGGTCGAGAATATCGGAAGTATGGGTTGCAAGCACGATGAGATCGGCCTTCTTCTCCTGCGCGACCGCCAGCAAGGTTCTCGATGCGGTGCCGGTGCGCACTTCTATCGATGCGGTAATGCCGAGACGCCTGCAAAGCGCATCGAGCTTGTCTTCCGCTTCCTTGATGACAGACACGGCCCAATTGTCCGGGCTTTCGCTGCCCGAGGGAAAACGCTCGATCACATGAACCACGATCAGTTCCCCGCCCGGCGACAGAAGAGCGTGGGAGGTGCGCAGTAGACGTTCGGCGCGCTCGCGAGATCCCAGTCCTATTGCGCAGATAATTTTCTCATACATTCCACTCTCCCCAAGCCTATGCCGAAGCGGTCTGTAAACTCGGTCTGCGATCGCGGCGGCCGTCATTGGCAGTATGACGCGTGCTCGTTGATTCGGCGATGATTGTTAGCCGAGTGGTGGCCATTTGGCCGCTATTTGTGCTTTCGATGGCGCATGGCTCGCCATTTGCACAGATTTAATCCCGTCCTTCACGAGAACGAAGCGCGCCCTCGAATTGCTGCGCTGCAAACGGACAGGGCGGCGATTGTCAGCCTGTCGTCGTGGCGAGACTACAGAAATATCATTGGCTTCTGCGTCAATCTGCCATCGTCGGATAGGGGATCTGCGACATCCTGCACGCTTTTGCGCACTGCACAATTTGTCCTAGAACCATTTCGCGAACCACTTGCTGCGGGCTCAACCCTTCGGCGAGACAGTTTCCGTTACTCTTGTCGCTGACAAGACGCGGAAAGCCAGTCATATTGGGGCTCCGATATCGTCGATTGCGGCAAGTGCGTTCTGGGTTCGACGAAGACCAAAGGTGTCTGCGCTGCAGATCTGTCGGTCAGCATATGTCGGCGGACCCTCCTTGATGGCACAGTATGGGAAAGGACGGGCTCACGTGACAGCTTCCTCCGCCACCGATGGAATGTTGGAAAGACGCAAGGCCGCAAACCCCGCTTCGGCAGGGAGCCCAGCCGCTGCCGGTGCCGTAGCCGATCGGACGTTCGAAAAGTGTCCTGGTCTCGGCCTGGCTTCGGCATTGCAATGTCTGTCGTCGCTCGGTTGGATCGGGCAGGCGGCGATGCTTGCCATCGGCGTCGGTGCGATCAGCCAAGGCGGCGGCGTTGCTGATGTCGCGGTCCCGGCAGCCTTCGTCGCAGGCATTGGGGTCCTGCGCGCCGGATTGGATGCGGCCGGTGGTCGGCTAGCATTTCGGGCCGCGCGTCGCGAGTTGAGCCTTCGGCGCGCCGCCGCGACCAAGGCGCTTGCACTGCGCTCACCCCTCGACAGCGGCAGGCCGGCATCCGGTTTGGCGGCAAGCGTCGTGGGCGAGCAGGCCGAGGCGGTCGTACCTTATCTCGCGCGGTTCCGTCCGGTGCGCATGAGAGCGACCCTGGTGCCGCTTGTCATCCTCGCCTGCATCCTGCCGATCTCCTGGTTGGCTGTCGTGATCCTTGCGCTCTGCGCGCCACTCATTCCGATTTTCATGGCGCTGATCGGTTGGCGCGCCAAGGCTGCCAGTGAAAAGCAGCTTGCTGAAACCGGCGGCCTCAACGCCTTCCTGCTCGACCGTCTGCGCGGCCTCGCGGCTATCCGCGCGCTCGATGCCGTCGACATCACGGCACGACGACTACGCGCGGACGCGGATTCACTCCGGGTCCGCACCATGGCCGTATTG
The DNA here is from genome assembly GCF_012641405.1 of Rhizobium sp. P40RR-XXII. Classification (GTDB taxonomy): domain Bacteria; phylum Pseudomonadota; class Alphaproteobacteria; order Rhizobiales; family Rhizobiaceae; genus Rhizobium. Next base: position 203,004 of record NZ_JABAII010000005.1, on the reverse strand, counting down.
AGGATCGCCTTCCTGTCTTCGGCGGTGCTCGAGTTCTTTGCCGCGCTCGGCGTTGCCGCAACGGCCGTCTATGTCGGCTTCAGCCTGCTGGGCTCGATCGGGATCGGCACATGGGAAGGCCGCCTTACCTTGACGCAGGGCCTCTTCATTCTCCTGCTTGCGCCGGCCTTTTTCGAGCCACTGCGCGAACTGTCCGCTGTCTGGCATGACCGCGCCAATGGCGAGGCTGCACTCTCGGCACTGAGGGAGCTGGCATCTCCGCAACTGACCATCCTTGGCGGCTTCGATGCGCGACCAGTCATAACTACAGGCACCCCATCGATCGAAATCGAAGGTCTGGTGTTCCGGCATGGGCCGGAGCGGCATGCGGCGATCGATCATTTCGATCTCTCGGTCGCGCCGGGAGAACATGTGGCGCTTTGGGGCGCAAGCGGTTCAGGCAAGACCACGCTTCTGTCGCTGATCGCCGGTCTCGCCCGGCAGGACGCCGGCGTGATCCGGATCGGCGGCATTCCGCTGCGCGACGATACCGCCGACGGATTGCGCCGTCGCATGGCCTGGATCGGCCAGTCGCCACACGTTTTTGCTGGCAGCGTGAAACGAAATGTTGCGCTCGGACGCGCGAACATCGATGCCGCAGCCGTCACTGAGGCGCTGGAAGGTGTCGCTCTCGATCGCGTCTTTACGCCGGAACGGGTGTCGGCGGTTGGTGAGGGAGGGCTGGGCCTCTCCGGCGGCGAAGCACTGAGACTGGCGCTTGCGCGCATGATGGTCGATGAGGGCGCCGACATCATCCTTGCCGACGAACCGACCGCCCATCTCGACGCAGAAACCGCCGCTGCCGTGACCAATGCGCTGCTCGCGCTCGCTAAAGGGCGGGTCCTGATCGTGGCGACACATGATCCGGAACTTGCGGCGCGGATGCATCGCGTCGTCCGCCTTGACGAGCAGGCACGGAAGGTGGCGGCATGATGCGTTCACTCAAAACCCTGCTTCCACTCATCGGCCTGTTCTGGCGCGAGCGCGGTGCGAGCCTAGCCCTTGGGGCAGGACTCTCCGTGCTCGCGATGCTCGCCGGCGGCGGATTGCTGGGATTGTCCGGCTGGTTCATCACCGCGTCGGCCTTTGCCGGCCTGACGGTTGCAACTGCCATGGTCTTCGACGTCTTCGCGCCGTCGGCCGGCATACGCATGCTTGCGATCGGCCGCACCGCCGCCCGCTACGGAGAACGGCTCGTCACCCATGACGCGACGCTCAGGGTTCTCGCAGCCCTTCGCGAGCGGCTGTTTCGCGGCTGGGCGGAGCCGGCAGCCGCCGCGGCGATGATCCGCCGGCCGGCGAACCTGCTGTTCCGTTTGACGAATGACGTCGATGCGCTCGACTCCCTCTATCTGCGCGTGCTGGTACCGGCTGCGGTCGCCGTCCTTGCCGCCATCGCCGTCACCATCGCCCTCAGCTTCATCGATCCGTGGCTCGGGGTTGCTGCTGGAGCCTGGCTCGTCGCGCTCTGTCTTGGCCTTTCGTTTGTTGCCGGGCGCCTGGCGTTGAAGCCGGGCCGCCGTCGCGCCCATGCCATGGAAGCATTGCGTGCACGCGCTATCGATCTTGTCGCCGGCCAGACCGATCTCGCAATGGTCGGGCAATTGCAGGCGCAGCGAGCCGCTATCGCCGAAGCCGACGAGCGGCTGGCCAGGGCGGATAATGATCTGAACCGTATCGATAGCGCTGTCGCGGCCGGTTTCTCGCTTGGCTCGACCATGCTGATGACCGCCACGCTTTTGGCGGCCGCCCTTCTTGCCAAGCAGGGGACGATCGGTGCGCCCGCGGCGGCCTTTGCATTGCTGATTGCCTTTGCCGCGACCGAGCCGTTCGCCGCGATGCGACGCGGAGCCCTCGATCTCGGGCGAACCTTGGTCGCCGCAAGACGTATTGCGCCGAGGTTGAACCCGGCCGCCGTGCCGTTGGGACGTGTCGAGCCACAGCCGGGCTATGCGTTCCAGCTCGCTGAGGTCGTAGCCGGTCATGATGGCGCACCCGTCTTGAAGGACGTCTCCTTATCGCTCTCGGCCGGCGAACGGCTGGCGATTGTCGGGCAGAGCGGTGTCGGTAAGTCGACATTGCTGGCCCTGCTCGCCGGTGAGATCGCCGCCGCCGGCGGTTCGGTGGCGAGCCTGCCTGCGGCAACCCTGACCCAGCGCACGGAGCTGTTTCAGGACACGGTACGGGGCAATCTGAAGCTCGCGGACCCGCATGCCGCGGATAACAAGTTGCGCGGCGCGCTCGCAATGGCCGGCTTGCTTGATGACGTCGAAGCACTGCCGCACGGCCTTTCGACCCGCCTTGGCGAAGGTGGCGGCGGCTTGTCCGGCGGTCAGCTTCGCCGGCTGGCGCTTGCGAGACTTCTGCTGCGCGACACGCCGCTCTGGCTGCTCGATGAACCGACGGAAGGCCTCGATGCCACGACGGCCCGCGCCGTGCTTGCGCGGCTGGCCTCGGCCGCCGATGCGCGCAGCATCGTGATTGCCACGCATATTCGTCGTGAGGCCGCCTTGGCAGACCACATCGTGCTTCTGGACGACGGACGGATCGCTGCCAGCGCGCGGCGCGACACACCGGAATTCGACATGCTCCTCGACCGGCTGCGGCCGGATTGAGGGGTACCCAACATGCCCGCGACGCGTCGAATGGCGTCGCATTCCTGTCAGACGCACCGTAGGGGGTGGGAGAAAGACTATGGAACTAGATATCGTGGCGCTGTCGCGCCTGCAGTTTGCCATGACGGCGCTGTATCATTTCTTATTCGTGCCGTTGACGCTCGGCCTTTCCGTGCTGCTCGCCATCATGGAGACGACCTATGTCATGACCGGACGCCAGATCTGGCGGCAGATGACGAAGTTCTGGGGGACGCTCTTCGGCATCAACTTCGTGCTCGGCGTTGCCACAGGCATCGTGATGGAATTCCAGTTCGGCATGAACTGGAGCTATTACAGCTATTATGTCGGCGATATTTTCGGCGCCCCCCTGGCGATCGAAGGGCTGATGGCCTTCTTCCTCGAGGCGACCTTTGTCGGCCTGTTCTTCTTCGGCTGGGACAAGCTCTCCAAGGTCGGCCACCTGGTCGCCACCTGGGCGGTGGCGCTGGGATCGAACTTCTCGGCACTCTGGATCCTGATCGCCAATGGCTGGATGCAGAACCCGGCAGGCTCGGCGCTCAACCCGCAGACCATGCGCATGGAGATCGTCAGCTTCTTCGATGTCCTCTTCAACCCGGTGGCGCAGGCGAAGTTCGTTCATACCGTCTCAGCCGGCTACGTTTGTGCCTCGGTCTTCGTGCTCGGCGTCTCTGCCTGGTATCTCGTGAATGGCCGCAGCATCGAGCTCGCGAAGCGCTCGATGACCGTCGCCGCATCTTTCGGTCTTGCTTCTGCGCTGTCGGTCGTCGTGCTGGGTGACGAGAGCGGCTATCTGACAACCGAGCATCAGAAGATGAAGCTCGCGGCGATCGAGGCCATGTGGAAGACCGAGCCAGCGCCGGCCGCCTTCACCGCCTTCGGCTTTCCGGATCAGGAGGCGCGCGAGACCCACTATGCCATCCATATCCCCTGGGCCATGGGTCTGATCGGCACGCGGTCGCTGACAACGGAAATCGCCGGCATCGACAAGCTCGAGGCGCAGGCCAAGGACCATATTCGCCAGGGCATCAAGGCTTATGACGCGCTGATGAAGATCCGCGCGGCAAATCCGGCAACGCCGGGCGAGGCTTCGCAGGACGTCGCCACCGCGCGCACCTCCTTCGAGGATATCGGCCATGAACTGGGCTATGCGCTGCTTTTAAAGCGCTATGTCGACGATCCGCGCCAGGCGACGGACGAGCAGATCGCCCAGGCCGCCCGCGACACCATTCCGCATGTGCCGACGCTCTTCTGGTCCTTCCGCATCATGGTCGGCCTCGGCATGTTCTTCATCCTGCTGATGACGGTCTTCTTCTGGCTTTCGGCGCGGCGGAAACTCGACCGGTATCCAACCCTGCTTCGGATTGCGGTTTTCGCCATCCCGTTGCCATGGGTCGCGATCGAGCTTGGCTGGGTCGTTGCGGAATTCGGCCGCCAGCCATGGATCATCGAAGGCGTGTTGCCGACGGCCGCTGCCGTCTCCAACCTCGGCGCCGGCACGGTGCTTCTGACCATCCTCGGCTTTGCCGCGCTTTATACCGTCCTCATCGTCATCGAGATGACCTTGATGATCAAGGCGATCCGCCAAGGCCCCGAACCGGACGACGAGCCGGAGGCCAAGCTGATTTCCGAAAACCTCGTTCCGGCTGCGGAGTGACCTGCCATGATCCTGCATGAATTGATCGACTACGAGACCCTGCGCATCATCTGGTGGCTGCTTCTCGGCGTACTTTTAATCGGCTTTGCCGTCACCGATGGTTTCGATCTGGGCGTTGGCACGCTGCTGCCGTTCGTCGCCAAGACCGATACGGAGAGGCGCATCGCCATCAACTCGATCGGCGCGACCTGGGAAGGCAACCAGGTCTGGCTGATCCTCGGCGGCGGCGCCATCTTCGCCGCCTGGCCACCGCTTTATGCCGTGTCTTTCTCCGGCTTCTACCTCGCCATGTTCGCCATCCTTTTCGCGCTGATCCTGCGGCCGGTCGCTTTCAAATACCGCTCCAAGCGCGACGGCGCCGGTTGGAAGACAGGCTGGGATTGGGCACTCTTCATCGGCGGCTTCGTTCCGTCGCTGATCTTTGGCGTCGCCGTCGGCAACGTGCTGCAGGGCGTGCCCTTCCGCTTCGATAATGATATGCGCATCTATTATGAGGGGTCGTTCTTTGCTCTCCTGAACCCCTATGCTCTACTCTGTGGTCTTTTGTCCGTCGCCATGCTCGTCATGCATGGCGCGGCCTGGCTGCAGGTGAAGACGGATGGCGCGGTTGCCGAACGCGCGCGCCGCTTTGGCACTTTGGCGGCCCTGGCGGTCATCGTGCTCTTTGCGCTCGGTGGCCTGTTCCTGTGGATGGGCATCGACGGCTATCGCATCGCGAGTGCCATCGATGCCGATGGGCCGTCCAATCCGCTGTTGAAGACGGTCGAGCATGGTGCCGGGGCATGGCTTGCCAATTACAGTGCGCATCCGTGGATGATGATCGCCCCGGTTCTCGGCTTCATCGGTGCGGCGGCAGCTTTGCTTGCGATGCTGGGCCGGCGCGAGGTTACGGTGCTGCTGTTCAGCAAGCTCGCCATTTTCGGCATCATCTCGACCGTGGGATTGTCGATGTTCCCCTTCCTCTTGCCGTCATCGCTCGATCCGCGGTCCAGTCTGACCGTTTGGGATGCGTCGTCCAGCCACCTGACGCTGTTCATCATGCTTGTCGTCACCATCATCTTTCTGCCGATGATCCTGGCTTACACTGCGTGGGTCTATCGCGTGCTGTGGGGCAAGGTCGACGAGGAGACGGTCAACGACAAGAGCGGTCACGCCTATTGATCCTGAAGGAGATTTTGCATGTGGTACTTTGCCTGGCTTCTCGGCTTTCCTCTCGCCGCGGCATTCGCGGTTCTCAACGCCATGTGGTACGAACTCATGGATGATCAAGCAAAGGCGAAAGCGGCTCGCACTCAAGAGAAATGAGTTGCATGATCCCTGTTTGAAGGCGTTCTGCCAGATGATCGGCATGCCGGCTGGAGTCGGCGTGCCGCTTGTCGTTCGAGTGGTTTCCTTCCGTCGGGGCACGCCTTGCGCTGGCGGCCTCCCATGAAACGAAATCCTGTCACCGTCCATTCAATTGGAAATATCGCGGCATGTGATCGCGTCGGAGATAAAAATCGGAACCGATGGTTCCATTTGACGTAAATTGTATGCAACAATATGCAATCAATATCAGTCAGGTTGCAGTTCGGGGCCGATCCCGTCGCGGAGCATGAAATGAAAAACTGGCATCCAGATCTCAGTCGCTCCTCCAGTCCCCGCTATATCGCCATCGCCGACCTGATCGAAATGGATTTGCGCAGTGGCGTTCTGACCGTGGGCGACAGGCTGCCGCCGCAGCGCGCGCTTGCCAAGCGCCTCAATATCGATTTCACGACCGTGGCGCGAGGCTATGTCGAGGCGCAGAAACGCGGCCTTGTGGATTCCCATGTCGGGCGCGGGACTTTCGTCACCGGTAGACAGGAGCGCGAGCGCCGCGGCTCGGTTCTCGATGTCGCCTCGGACCCGCGCCGTGCCCCGGCGATCGACCTCTCGATGAACCTGCCGCCGGAGCCGAACGATCCGGATCTCATCGCCCGCATGCGGGAAGGACTGTCCGTGGTCGCGGCCGATCTCATTCCATTGCTCCGCTATCAAGGATTCGGCGGCTCGGGTATGGACAAGGAAGCCGCCGGCGCCTGGCTTGGCCGGCGCGGACTGACCCCATCCCAGGAGCGCATCTTCGTGACGCCCGGCGCTCATCCGGCCTTGCTGGCGATCTTCGGCCTGTTGGCCAAGCCCGGCGAGACGGTGCTTTCGGAAAATATCACCTATCCGGGCATGCGCTCGATCGCGGCCCAGCTCCGGCTTAATCTCGCGGGGCTGCCGATGGATGAGGACGGCATTTTGCCGGACGCCTTTGCCGAGGAGTGCCAACGCCGGCAACCGAAAGCACTCTACCTCAATCCCATTCTGCAAAACCCGACGACGTTGACTATTCCGCTCAAGCGCCGCGAGGCGATTGCCGCCGTCGCCCGCAGATATCGCGTACCGATCATCGAGGATGATGCCTATGGCTTCATTCCGCTGGACGCGCCGCCGCCAATGGCTGCGGTCGCACCGGATATCACCTGGCATATCGGAGGATTGGCGAAGTGCATCGGCGCGGGGCTGCGCCTTGCCTTCGTCGTGGCGCCGGACACTAAGTCGATATGGCCCTTCATGAGCGCAATGCGCAGCAGCAACGTCATGGCGTCGCCGCTTAATATGGCGCTTGCGACGCGCTGGATCGAGGACGGCACCGCCGATGGCATTCTGCGTTTCATTCGCGCGGAGGCAGCCGCCCGCCAGAAGATGGTGGCCGACATATTGCCATCCCGGAGCTATCGCGCCGATCCCATCAGCTTCAATATCTGGCTGCCGCTGGGTAATGGCTGGACGCGCGCCACCTTCGCCAGCCATATGCGCAATGCGGGCATCGGCGTTGTCGCAAGCGATGCCTTCACGGTGGAGGGTCCTGCATCTGAAGCCGTCCGCGTCTGCCTCGGCGGCCCGATAGGTCGTGAAGCTTTGAAAGCGGCGCTGGACTTCATGGCGCATGCGCTGGAGGCGCCGCCGGAAATGGCGGCATCGTTCTTTTAGAATTCAATCGCAATTCGCGGACGATCCAGACGGACCGTAAGCTCCGGCTCGCTGGCTTTTTCGGCATTTGCCGAGTGGCCTCCTGCGTCACTCTGCCAGATGGACTCGTCGAATGCATTCATCGTAACTATATTGAATGCATGCAATATGCGATATTGATCGCAATTCGCGAGAATATTGATTCAGGAGCGATGCCGCCATGGAAACTGAATATCCGCCGTTGAGCCCGGTTCAGACCGGCCTTCATTGCCGTTGCCCTCGTTGCGGGCAAGGGCGCATGTTCGATGGGTTCTTGACGCTGCGCAAGAAATGCGAAGCCTGCGGCCTCGACTATTCCTTTGCAGATCCCGCCGATGGCCCGGCTTTCTTCGTCATCTGTTTTGCCTGCATTCCGAGCGTGCTTCTCGGCGTATGGCTGGAGGTTGCCTTCTCGGCGCCGATCTGGGTTCAGTTCCTGGTGACAGGGCCATTCATGCTGGCGACCTGCATTCCGCCGCTACGGCCGCTAAAGGGGTGGCTGGTTGCCAGCCAGTATTTCTACAAGGCCGAGGAGGGCAAGCTCGTCCGTTTGCCGGAACGGGATGCGCCGCACGCGGCGAAATGAGCATCGGCACCACCTCCCAAGCCCGGGCAGGCCATCGTTCGGCATGAAGATTATCGCCTTGGTCGCTCCTGGCGGGCCTGGTTTTGCGCAACCGACCCGACGGATATTGCCTACTCACCTGTCCACTTGACGGATATCCTACAAGTTCATAGGATCAATGCCGATCTCTATGGGAGTCCGTTCTATGGTCGGCAAAGTAATGCAGCCTTTGACGCGCGCGCCATTGCTGCATGTCTCCGTGCAGGAAAGTTTGCGCAGTTACATTGCGGACAACGGTCTTCAGGCTGGCACGATGCTGCCGGCTGAAGGTGAACTCGCGGTACAATTGGGCGTCAGCCGCAATTCCCTGCGTGAAGGCATCAAGGCGCTGGAATCTCTCGGTGTGCTGGAGACGCGCCGCGGCATCGGCATCTTCGTCAAGGCCTTTTCCTTCGCGCCGTTGCTCGACAATCTCGCCTATGGCCTCGGGGATGCGCTTCGGCATATGGAGGAAGTGCTGGAGATCCGCCGCACGCTCGAAGTGGGCCTGATCGGCAAGACCATCGAGATGATCGGGCCTGAGGACTTGGCTGAGTTGCGCGCTACCACTGACCGAATGCGGGCTCACGCCGTGCGTGGCGAGCCCTTCGCGGAAGATGACCAGCTTTTTCACCGGCTGCTGTTTCGCTGCCAGGGCAACGAGACCTTCGTTCGCCTGATCGATGTGTTCTGGCTCGCCTTCTACAAGGCCTCCCGGTTTTTCGATCTGGAGAATGTCGATCCCATGGCCACCTGGCGTGACCATGAGGCGATCGTCGATGCGCTGGAATCCAAGAACCTCAAGGAGGTGCGCATGCGCCTCGACCGTCACTACGAGGGAATTTCGCAGGTGATCGCCAACAACAAGAAAGAATAGCGACCGCAAACAAGGGAGGAGGATCGTGATGAGGAAAGTTTTTCATCTGCCGGCAATCGCGTTGGGAGCATTGATGTCGGCCACTGTAATGCCGGTTTTGACCGGCACGGCGGCGTCTGCTGCTGGCACGGCCATGTCCGGGGGCTTCGATGTCGGTCCGGGCGGCTTTCAGGGCAACTTCAATCCGCTGGCGGCAACGGCCGGTCTCACCTGGCTCAGCACCTATTTCGAGCCTCTGGTCAGCTACGACGAAAAGCTGCAGAAGATCGTCGGCGTGCTTGCCTCCTCCTATGAGGTGAGCCCGGATCAACTGACCTATACGTTCAAGCTTGCCGATGCCAAATGGCATGACGGCAAGGCTTTTACGGCCAAGGACGCCAAGTTCACCATCGACCTTGCCGCCAACTCCAAGACCGGCTCGGTCTTTGCCGCCCGGTTTAAACTCCTGTCATCGGTCGAGACGCCCGACGATCATACCCTCGTCATCAAGCTTTCCGCGCCCTCGGCGAGCCTGCTTGATACGCTGGCCAAGATCATGGTTCTGCCCGAGCATGCACTTTCTGCCGTGCCGGCCGATCAGCTTGCCAAGAGCACCTGGTGGTCGACGTCGCCGGTCGGGACGGGGCCGTTCAAATTCGTCAAATATGTGCAGGATCAGTATGTCGAACTCACCGCCAATTCCGATTATCGCGGCGGCAAGCCCGTTCTCGATCGGCTGATCAACCGCTACTTCGCCAACCCGGCGGCGGCGATCTCAGCGCTGCGTGCCGGCGAAATCCAGTTCACCTATGTCGATTCCAACGATGTCCCGACCTTCAAGGAAGACAAGTCCTTTCAGGTCATCGAGGGCAATTCCTTCGTCGTCAATTATCTAGGCTTCAATCAGGATTCGCCATTGTGGAAGGACCTGCGGGTCCGCCAGGCGGTCATGCATGCCATCAACCGCGATGCGATCATCCAGAGTCTCTATGGCGGCGCGGCAAAGCCGGCCAATTGCGCCTATGTCGCCAATCAGCTCGTGCCGGATGGCATTGAAGCCTATGCCTACGATCCAGCCAAGGCCAAGCAATTGCTAGAAGAGGCCGGCTGGGACAAGATCAATGGCGGCAAGCCGATCACCTTGCTGACCTATTACAACACGCCGCTTGCGACGAACGTCTTGGCCGCGGTGCAGGCTATGCTGGCGCAGGTCGGCATCAATGTCGTGCCGCGCGCCGTCGATGCGCCGACTTATAATGGCATCGTGCTCAACCCCAACGCCGATACATCGCAGTTCCAGCTCGTCTATGCCGGCCTGCAGAACGGGCCGGATCCAAGCAATATCAACACCGGGCTCAACGAAAAGCAGATCCCGCCGGCGGGCGCAAATGTGGTGCGCGCGCGCATGCCCGATCTGACCAAGGCACTCGATGCCGCGATTGCCGAGACGGATGCCGGCAAGCGCGATCGACGCTATCAGGATGTCTGCAAGGTCATGAACAAGGACCTGCCCTGGGCGACCATGTGGGTGGCGAACCGCTACGGCGTCGTTTCGTCCAAGGTGAAGGATTTCGTCTGGACGCCGGCGCCCGGCGGCGGGCCTTACATCGCGCATCCGGAAGCGTGGAAGCTCTCAAACTAGGTTTTGAGCCGGCCGCGGGCTGTGCCGGCGCATTCCTCGAAACGCAGGTTCGCTATGCTTCACTATGGTTTCAGGCGTCTCGTGATCGGCATCGGCATGCTCGTGGCCTTGAGCATGCTGGTCTTCGTCCTGCTGCGATTGACGCCGGGCGATCCGATCGATGCCTACATCGATCCGAGCACGCCTCTGTCGCCAGCTGCCATGGCCGATCTGCGTGAACGACTCGGGCTGGATCGACCTCTGCCATTGCAATATGTCGGCTGGCTGCTAGAGGCGTCGCAGGGTAATCTCGGTTACTCCGTCAAGCGGCTGGATCAGCCGGTCTTGACGCTGGTCTTGTCGCGCATCGGGCCGACGGTGCTGCTGATGGGCACCGCCCTGATCATGGCGATCATCGCCGGCATTGCCGCAGGTGTCGTCGGTGCCGTGAAACGCAATTCGGTGACTGATGTCTCGCTTTCCGTGCTGGCGCTGGCCGGCATATCGAGCCCGGCATTTCTGAGCGCACTTCTCGGCCTCTATATCTTCGCCGTGCGCCTCGGCTGGCTGCCATCGGGCGGCATGCTGACGCCCGGCGAGGATTTTTCTCTCGGCGACCTGCTTTGGCATCTCATCCTGCCGGCTTCGCTTCTGGCGATCGCCCAGGCCGCGCTCATCATGCGCTATATGCGGGCGTCGCTGCTGGAAGTCCTGAACCAGGACTATGTACGCACCGCGCGTGCCAAGGGGGTGTTTGAGTTCTGGGTGATCGTCAAGCACGCCCTGCGCAATGCGCTGCTGCCCGTGGTGACGGTCATCGGCTCGACCATCGGGCTTGCGATCGGTGGCGCGATCTTCGTCGAAAGCGTCTTCAACTGGCCGGGCATGGGCCTGCTGCTCGTCGATGCGGTTACGTCCCGCGACTACCCCGTCATCATGGGAGCGACGCTTGTCATCGGCGCCTGCGTCATCATCGTCAACCTGCTGACCGATATCGCCAATGCGGTGATCGATCCGCGTATCAAGGTGAGCTGAGATGCTGGCGCGAACCGAGCGACCAAGCCATGGCCCGCTTGCCCGGGCACTCGACCGCTTCCGGCTGAACGGCGCGGCCTTCTTCGGCGTCTGCATCGCAGTGCCCATGCTGCTGCTGATCGCCACATATCCGCTGTGGTGGCGGTTCCAGCCCAACGACATCGATCTTTTGGCCATGAACGCACCGCCCAATACCACGCATTGGTTCGGGACGGACGGTGTCGGGCGTGATGTTTTCGCCAGAGTGCTCGAAGGCGGCCGCATATCGCTGATGGTTGCGGCAGGTTCCACCGTCATTTCGGCTGTTATCGGCTTCCTGTTCGGCTTCGTTTCGGCCTTTGCCGGTCGCTGGGCGGATGCGCTCAGCATGCGCTTCGTCGATCTGGTCATGACCTTGCCGCCGGTGATCTTCTTGCTGGTGCTGGCCTCGATCACCGGCACGGGCATTCTACCGACAATAGTAGTCATATCGCTTCTGTCCTGGCCGCTGCTCGCCCGCATGGTGCGCTCGAGGCTGCTGGAACTGCGCGAGCGTGATTTCGTGACGGCGGCACGCGGCATGGGGGCCGGGCTGCCGCACCTGCTGCTGCGTCACGGCATGCCGAACTGTATCGATATTCTGGTGGTCTACGCCACGACGCAGGTGGCGAACGCGATCCTCTTGGAGGCCGGGCTTTCTTTTCTCGGGCTTGGTATCGCACCGCCCGCAGCGAGCTGGGGCAACATGCTGAATGCGGCTCGCTCCACCGCCGTCCTCGAACAATATCCCTGGCAATGGCTGTTTCCCGGCGCCGCGCTGGTTCTTGCCGTCCTTGCCATCAATTTCATCGGCGACGGATTGAGGGATGCCTTCGATCCGCGCGCCGAGCTTCGCTGAACCCAAGAAAGAAAGAGACAATGAGCAAATTCAAGGGCGTGGTGCCTCCCGTCGTAACGCCGCTGAACGACGATTTCACCGTGGATTACCAATCCTATACAAGGGTGCTGGAGCATCTGATCGATGGCGGCTGCCACGGTGTCTTCGTGCTGGGTTCCACCAGCGAAGTCGTCTTTCACGACGAAAAGACACGGCGCGAGATCATCGAACATTCCGCCAAGGTCGTGAACGGGCGGGTGCCGTTGCTGGTCGGCGTCATCGATCCCACGACCGACCGGGTCATCACCCATTCGAAAATTGCCAAGGCGGCCGGAGCCGATGCCGTTGTCGTTACCGCTCCCTTCTACACGGTGACCAGCCAGTCCGAGATATTGGATCATTTCCGCTATATTCGGGATGCCGTCGATGTGCCGCTGGTCGCCTATGACATCCCGGTCTGCGTGCATGTGAAGCTGCAGCGCCAGACCGTGGTGACGCTCGCCAAGGAGGGAACCATCATCGGGTTGAAGGATTCCAGCGGCGACGACGACAATTTCCGCTATGCGCTGCTCGATCTTGCCGATCACAAGGATATTTTCCTGATGACCGGCTCCGAGATCGTCGTCGACAATGCGCTTCTGATGGGCGCCCATGGCGTGGTTCCCGGCATCGCCAATGTCGATCCGCATGGCTACGTCCGGCTATGGGATGCAGCACAGCGCGGCGACTGGGCCGCAGCCCGGCGCGAACAGGAGAGGCTTTGCCGCCTGTTCGAGATCGTCTGGGTCGCGCGGGGGCGTGTCAGCGGCGGTGCTGCTGGCATCGGTGCCTTCAAGGCCGCGATGAAAAGCCTCGGCATCATCGATACCGCTGTCATGCCTCGCCCGCGCGCGGCGCTGAACGCCGATGAAACGGCCAGGATCGATGCGATCCTGAAAAATACGGGGCTGCTATAGACATGATGACGCCGGCTGCCCAACCTGTTCTCGATATAAAGGGGCTGAGGACGGTCTTCCGCACCCGCGGTGGCGAATTGACCGCGGTGCGGGATATCGACCTGACCATCGACGCCGGCGAGACGCTGGCGCTGGTTGGCGAGTCCGGTTCGGGCAAGTCGGTGACGAGCCTTTCGGTGATGCGGCTTCTGACCCGTAATGTCGGGACGATCGCAGCCGGCAGCATCAGGTTGCGGGACCGGCAGGGCATTGTCAGCGATCTCGCGACGCTGGATGACAGCCACATGCGCGAGATACGCGGCGGCGATATCGGCATGGTGTTTCAGGAGCCAATGTCGAGCCTCAATCCGGTCTTGACCATCGGTGACCAGATTGCCGAGCCGATCCGCATCCACCGCAGCGCAGACCGCGCCACGGCGATGCGCGAAGCGGTCGCGCTGCTGGAGAGTGTCGGCATTCCCGATGCCAAGCGCCGCGTCAGGCAATATCCGCATGAATTGTCGGGTGGCATGCGCCAGCGCGCGACCATTGCCATGGCGCTCGCCTGCGATCCGGTGCTGCTGATCGCCGACGAGCCGACGACGGCGCTCGACGTCACGATACAGGCACAAATCCTCGATCTCCTGCAGGGGCTGCAGCGGGAGCGCGGTATGGCCATCCTATTCGTTACCCATAATCTCGGTGTGGTGGCGGAGATCGCTCATCGGCTGGCAGTCATGTATGCCGGCCGGATCGTGGAGGAGGGGCCGACCGAAGCAGTCTTCCGCAATCCGAGGCATCCCTATACACGCGGCCTTTTGGCTTCCATGCCGCGGCTTAGCGAGGCGACACGGATGCGGCAGGCGGGCGAGCCGCTCTACGCCATTCCCGGCGTCGTGCCGAGCCTGACGCGAATGCCTTCCGGCTGCGCTTTCGCGCCGCGTTGCGCTTATGCCATCCAGGCCTGCAGTGACGGAGTACCGGCTCTCGAAACCGTCGAGGCAGGCCATGCAAGCCGTTGCATCCGCTGGCGGGAGATTTAGATGGCCGAAGCGCTTGTCTCGATCCGCGATCTTGCCAAGGATTATGTGTCCCGAGGTACGAAGCTTTCCATCCTTCGCGATATTTCCTTCGACATCGGAAAAGGCGAAGTCGTGGGGCTCGTCGGCGAATCCGGCAGCGGCAAGACGACAATCGGCAGGTCTATCCTGCGGCTGGTCGAGCCATCGGCGGGCAGCGTGCGCTTCGATGGCACGGAATTGACGCGGCTTGGCGCCGGTGATCTCAGGCGGATGCGGCCGCGCATGCAGTATATTTTTCAGGATCCCTTCGCGAGCCTATCGCCGCGCATGACCATTGGCGAGATCCTGACAGAGGGTCTGAAAATCCAACGCATCGGCAGCCGCCTCGATCGGCTGGATCGGGCGCGGGCAGCGCTCGAACAGGTGGATTTGCCTGCTGACGCCATCAATCGCTATGCCCATGAATTTTCCGGCGGCCAGCGCCAACGGATCGGGGTTGCGCGTGCCCTGGCACTTGGGCCGGAATTTCTCGTCGCCGACGAGCCCGTCTCGGCGCTGGATGTCTCCATTCAGGCGCAGGTCATCAATCTGCTGCGCGGTCTGCAGCAACGGCTGGCGCTCACCATGCTGTTCATCTCGCATGACCTTGCCGTGGTCGAATATCTCTGCGATCGCGTCATCGTGCTCTATCTCGGGCGGATCATGGAGGTTGCCGCAAGCGCTGATCTCTACGCCAGACCGCGACACCCCTATACACGTGCCTTGCTATCGGCGATCCCGTCGCCGGACCCGGATCGCAGGCGTAACAGGCAAATCCTGAAAGGCGATATTCCAAGCCCGGCAAACCCGCCGAGCGGCTGCGTCTTCCGCACGCGCTGTCCCCTAGCGCTCGACGCCTGTGCCGCGGCGGTTCCGCAGTTGCGGGAGGTTGCGCCCGGACAGTTTAAGGCCTGCATTCGCGACGATCTCGATTGATCCCGCTTCCGGTCGAATACAGCCGTTTTGGCGGTGCGATTTGTCATGCCGCACTGCACATTTGACCAAAGACACTGCCCTTCATGTCAAAAAAGTATCGGTCGAGCGTATAAGGCGTAGTAGCGGCAGGCGGCTATGAGGGGTAGGTTTACCACATAAAAGACGCGATGGCCTCTGGGAGGAGGCGCCGTAACCGTAGTGAACGCGGACGGATGAAAGGAGGCTTGCCGATGAATCCCGATTTGGAAGTGGTCGCAATCGGCAGCGGAGAATCCTTCAAGGCCTGGGAACACGGCTATCCCTACCGCACCGTTCGCTGGCATTTCCATCCCGAATATGAAATCCACCACGTCGTCGCGACGACGGGCCAATATTTCATCGGCGACTTCATCGGCGAGTTCGAGCCGGGCAATCTCGTGCTGACGGGGCCGAACCTGCCGCATAATTGGGTGAGCGACGTTCCCGTCGGCGTCACCTTACCGCTGCGCTGCCGCGTGCTGCAATTTTCCGAATCCTTCTTTGCCGATGCCAGTAAAGTCTTTCCGGAGCTGTCGGCTTGCGCCGGTATTCTTGAAACGAGCCGCCGTGGTGCGCTCTTTACGCCTGAAACAGCTGCCATCGTCGGCCCGATCCTCGGCGAGCTGGTGGACGCGACCGGCATCCGCCGCATCGAGCTCTTCATGAATATTCTTGATGCGATGAGCCGCGCTGAAGGCACGCGCACGCTTGCCAGCGCCGGCTATCAGCCGGACCCATCCGGTTTCATGTCGGCCGGCGTCAACCAGGCGCTGGCTTACATCAACGCGCACCTGACCGAGCCGTTCAGCGAGTGCGATCTGGCCGAATTGACCGGTCAGAGCCCGAGCGCCTTTTCACGCAGCTTCCGCCGGCACACCGGCATGGCACTGGTGCAATATGTCAATCGGCTGCGCATCAACTTTGCCTGTCATCTGCTGATGAGCAAGGCTGACATGACGATCACCGATATCTGCTTTGCGGCAGGCTTCAATAATATCTCGAACTTCAATCGGCGTTTTCTGGACCAGAAGGGCATGGCGCCCTCCCGGTTCAGATCGCTCTTGGCACAGCATGCACGCGCGGTGGAGGCCGCCTAACACAGGAGGACAGGGAGGAGAGATAAGATTGAGGGCAAGCGAACGGGCACCTCTGTCGCCCGAAGGAGAAGGCTTGTGCAAAATTTACCGCCGCGTCGGTTTGGGACCGTTCTCGACGACGCATCAAACAAGAGCATTGCGTGCGGACAGCCGTGATGATCGAGGGAAACCATGACCATTTGGAACGGAGAAATTCCAATGAACCATTTCGCACTGAAAATCGCTGGCGCAGCCGCGCTTGCCGTCGGTCTTCTGGCCGGCACGTCCGCCTTCGCACAGTCGGCCAAGGTGACTGACGCGACTGTCGCCTTCCTCATGCCAGACCAGAGCTCCACGCGTTATGAAGAGCACGATTTCCCCGGTTTCCAGGCGGAGATGAAGAAGCTCTGCGCCGGCTGCAAGGTCATCTATCAGAACGCCAATGGTGACGCCTCGCGCCAGCAGCAGCAGTTCAACTCGGCGATCTCGCAGGGCGCAAAGGCCATCGTGCTCGATCCGGTGGATTCCACGGCCGCCGCTTCGCTGGTGAAGCTGGCGCAGAGCCAGGGCGTGCGCGTCATCGCCTATGACCGCCCGATCCCGTCGGCTGCCGCCGATTACTATGTGTCCTTCAACAATGAAGAGATCGGCAAGATGATCGCCAAGTCGCTGGTCGATCACCTGAAGGCGAAGAACGTCAAGGCAGGCGACGGCGGCCTTCTCGAGATCAATGGTTCGCCAACGGATGCTGCCGCCGGCCTGATCAAGAAGGGCATTCATGCCGGTCTCGCAGAGGGCGGCTATCCGGTGCTGGCGGAATTCGATACGCCGGAATGGGCGCCGCCGAAGGCGCAGCAATGGGCAAGCGGGCAGATTACCCGCTTCGGCAAGAAAATCCTCGGCGTCGTTGCCGCCAATGACGGCACTGGCGGCGCGGCTGTTGCCGCGTTCAAGGCCGCCGGCTTCGATCCGGTCCCGCCTGTCACGGGAAACGATGCGACGATCGCCGGCCTGCAGCTCATCATTTCCGGCGACCAGTACAATACGATCTCCAAGCCGAGTGAGATCGTTGCCGCTGCCGCTGCCAATGTCGCGATCGAATTGCTCTCGGGCGAGACGCCGAAGGCCGACACGAAGCTCTTCGACACGCCGACCAAGCTGTTCACGCCGGCCTTGGTGACGTCCGAAAACCTCAAGGCCGAAATCATCGACAAGACCGTCAACGGCAAGCCGATCCAGACGCCGGACCAGCTCTGCATCGACCGCTATGCCGATGGCTGCAAGAAGCTCGGTATCGGCAGCTAAGCTCCGCACCATCCAGAACCGGCCGCTTCGGCGGCCGGAAACCAACAGCATTTCAACCCGGGAAGGTGGCGAGAAATGAGTGACGCTTCCGATCAAAGAGCCCCATCGGGCGAGCTGGTGCTCAGCCTCAAAGGGATCTCGAAACACTTCGGCGCCGTCTCGGCACTGACGGATATCAACCTCGATGTGCATGCCGGCGAAGTCGTGGCACTCGTCGGCGACAATGGCGCGGGCAAATCGACGCTCGTCAAGGTGCTGGCCGGCGTCCACCAGCCGAGTTCAGGCACGATCACATTCCGCGGCAAGCAGGTGACGCTCAGCGATCCTGCAACCGCGCTTGACCTTGGCATCGCCACGGTCTTTCAGGATCTGGCTCTTTGCGAGAACCTGGATGTCGTTGCAAACATCTTTCTCGGCCGGGAATTGAGCCCGATGAAGCTTGATGAGACCGCCATGGAAGTTCGCGCCTGGACGCTGCTCAATGAGCTTGCGGCGCGCATCCCGAGCGTTCGCATCCCGATCGCATCGCTTTCGGGCGGCCAGCGGCAGACGGTGGCGATCGCCCGCTCGCTGCTGCTCGAGCCGAAACTCATCATGCTCGACGAGCCGACGGCTGCACTTGGCGTGGCTCAAACAGCCGAAGTGCTGAACCTCATCGAGCGCGTCCGCGACAAGGGGCTCGGCGTCCTCATGATCAGCCACAATATGGAGGACGTGCGCGCCGTTGCCGACCGCATCGTCGTTCTGCGTCTCGGCCGCAATAACGGCATCTTCTATCCCGACGCCTCGAACCAGGAGCTCGTCAGCGCCATCACCGGAGCCACGGAAAACGCCGTATCGCGGCGCGCCGTGCGGCGCCAGGCCCAACAGGAACTCGGAGAAGGGGGCCAGCCATGAGTGAGAACGGCAAGCAATCGACCCTGCTGCTCGACCGCAGCGACGTTCGCGTCAACCATGACACCGGGCTTGCGGCCACAATCCGCTCGTCGATCGACAAGGTGCGCTCCGGCGATTTAGGCTCGCTGCCTGTCGTCGTCGGCCTTGTCATCATCTGGACGGTGTTCGGTACGCTCAACCCGACCTTCCTCTCCAGCAACAATCTCGCCAACCTGCTGTTCGACGCCTCGACCGTCGGCATCATCTCGCTCGGCATCGTCTGCGTGCTGATGGTCGGCGAGATCGACCTTTCCGTCGGTTCGATCAGCGGCTTCGCATCTGCCATGGTCGGCATGCTCTGGGTGAATGAAGGCTGGCCGGTGGCCTTGGCGATCCTCGCCGCACTCGTCGTCGGCGGCGTGATCGGTGCTGTCTATGCCGTGCTGTTCAACCGGCTGGGCATGCCGAGCTTCGTTGCGACATTGGCGGGTCTTCTCGCCGTGCTCGGTATGCAGCTCTATCTGCTCGGCGCGACCGGTTCCATCAATCTGCCCTATGGTTCGGCGATCGTGAATTTCGGCCAGCTTCTCGTCATCCCCCGCCCGCTCGCCTATGTCTTCGCGCTCATTCCGGGTGCGGTCCTGTTGGTGACCGGCTTAGGCGCTGTGCGGCGGCGCAAGCAGGCAAATCTCTCCGCGCCGTCGGTGGGTGGTCTGCTGGCGAAGGCAGCTGTGATCACGGTGGCGCTGGAATTCGTCGCCTTCTATCTCAATCAGGATCGCGGCATTCCCTGGATGTTCGCCCTGTTCGTGGTGCTCGCCATCGTCATGAATTATGCGCTGACGCGCACGCAATGGGGCCGGTCGATGTCCGCCGTCGGCGGCAATCGCGAGGCCGCGCGGCGCGCCGGCATCAATGTACGGCGGATCTATACCAGCGCCTTCGTGCTTTGTGCCATGTTCGCGGCCCTTGGCGGCGTGCTGGCGGCAGCACGTTTGGCGTCCGCCAGCCAGCAGGCAGGGACCGGCGACGTTAATCTGAATGCGATCGCTGCGGCCGTCATCGGCGGCACCAGCCTGTTCGGCGGCCGCGGCAGCGCCTATTCAGCCCTGCTCGGCATCATCGTCATCCAGTCGATCGCCAGTGGCCTCACCATGCTCGATCTGTCGTCGGCGCTTCGCTACATGATAACAGGCGCAGTTCTTGCCATTGCCGTCATCGTCGACTCGCTGGCCCGCCGTTCCCGCGCCTCGCATGGGCGCGGCTGATTTCTTCAAGAAGGTAAGGATTGCCATGAAACAGGATTTTGCCGGCAAAGTCGCCGCCATCACCGGGGCTGCCTCTGGAATTGGCCTGGAATGCGCCAAATCGTTATTGAACGAGGGCGCTAGCGTCGCCCTCGTCGACCGGACCGAAGACAGCCTGAAAAGCATTTGTGCCGAACTGGGGCCGAACGCCCATCCCGTCGTCGTCGATCTTCTGAAGCCCGAGAGCGTGGCGACGATGATGCCGCAAATTCTCGGCAAGTTCGGCAAGCTCGACATTTTCCATGCCAATGCCGGCGCCTATATCGGCGGCGAGGTCGCGGAAGGCGATCCAGACGCCTGGGACCGGATGCTGGGTCTCAATATCAACGCGGCCTTCCGCTCGGTCCGAATGGTGCTGCCGCATATGATCGAGCGCAAGACCGGCGACATCATCATGACCAGCTCGATTGCCGGCCTGGTGCCCGTAGTCTGGGAGCCGATCTATACGGCGTCGAAGCATGCCGTTCAGGCCTTCACGCACACGGTGCGGCGTCAGGTCGCCAAGCATGGCATCCGCGTCGGCGCCGTGGCGCCGGGGCCGGTGGTGACAGCGCTGATCAGCGACTGGCCGCAGGCAAAGCTCGATGAAGCGATTGCCGCCGGCGGCCTCATGGAGGCGACTGAGGTGGCGGAAGCGGTGCTCTTCATGCTATCGAGACCGCGCAACATCGTAATCCGGGATCTGGTGATCCTGCCCTTGCGTACGGATCTGTGATGACGGCACCATATTTCATCGGCATCGATGTCGGCACCGGCAGCGCCCGGGCCGGGGTTTTTGATGCAAATGGCCATTTGCTCGCCGCAGCCAAGCGGCCGATCACCATCTGGCACGAGGCCGGCAGCATCGTCGAGCAGTCGAGCGAGCAGATATGGAAGGCTGTTTGCGACAGCGTCAAGGAGGCAGTCGTCACGGCTAAAATAGCAGCCGGTGATGTCGCCGGCATCGGCTTCGATGCAACGTGTTCGCTGGTTGCGGTTAAAGCGGACGGTCGGCCCGTGGCTGTGGGACCATCGGGTGACGCCGATCGCAACATCATCGTCTGGATGGATCATCGCGCCGCCGGCGAGGCAGCGGAGATCAATGCCGGAAATCATGCCGTGCTGCGCTATGTCGGCGGCCGCATCTCGCCGGAGATGGAGACGCCGAAGCTGCTGTGGCTGAAGCGAAACCTGCCGAAATTCTTCGCGGCAACCGACCATTTCTTCGATCTAGCCGATTATCTGACCTGGCGCGCGACAGGCTCGCTGCAGAGATCGGTGTGCACGGTGACGTGCAAATGGACCTATCTCGCCCATGAGAAGCGCTGGGATACCGAGTATTTTAAAAATATTGGCCTCGGCGAATTGGCCGATGAAGGCTTTGCGCGGATCGGCACCGAGATCGTCGAGCCGGGTACGGCGCTTGGCGAGGGCTTGAACGAGTTAGCCGCGCGCGATCTCGGCCTTGCTATCGGCACGCCGGTCGGCGCATCGTTGATCGATGCCCATGCCGGCGGCGTCGGGACACTGGGCGGGCAGGGGTCGGACGGCCAGGCCGATGTCAGGAACAGGCTCGCCTATATCTTCGGCACATCGGCCTGTTCCATGGCGTCGAGCGAAGGAGCCGTGTTCGTCGATGGCGTATGGGGACCTTATTATTCGGCGATGGTGCCCGGTCTCTGGCTGACTGAAGGCGGCCAATCGGCGGCAGGTGCTGCGATCGATCATCTCGTCACCATGCATCCGGCATCCGGCGAGGCGCGTCAGAAGGCTGAGGCGGAGGGCCTGTCGCTGGTCGCCTGGCTCGACCGGCAGGCCATAAAGGTGAGCAACAACGCGTCCGACGCCGTGAAGCTCGCGCGATCCATCCAGGTCGTTCCCGAATTCCTCGGCAACCGCTCACCCTATGCCGATCCCGATGCGCGTGCCGTCATTTCCGGCCTTGGGCTGGAAACCGGCGTTGACGATCTCACCGCTCTCTACATCGCCGGCCTTTGCGGCATCGGTTACGGCCTCAAGCAGTTGCTCGAAAAGCTGGCACAGGATGGCATTGCCTGCGATCTCATCATTGCAAGCGGCGGCGCTGCCCAGAGCGGCCTCGTGCGACAGCTCTTGGCGGATACGACCGGCCGGCCGGTCGCCGTCTCCGATACGGAAGAACCCGTTCTTCTCGGTGCCGCCATGCTCGGCGCTACGGCTGGCGGACATTGCGGCTCTCTCGTCGAAGCCATGGCAGCCATGTCGCGGCTGGCGAAACGGTTCGAGCCAGCCGAAGGCGCCGTTAAAGCGTTGCATGAGCGGCGCTACGAAGCTTTCGAGCTGCTGCAATCGGTAGATCGCAGCATCCGTGCGATGATGTCGCGATAGACATGGCGACACGGTCACCCTGGGTATCTGCTTCCTCCAACTCGAAGGGGATTTATCGTCCTAATTCATAAGTCTATGCGTGAACGGCCCTCTACCGCTTCGTGAATCGTGAGCTAAATTAAGTCCCACACGGTCGCGCCATCGCAACCGATCTCGGGAAGGACGTCATCATGGACATCAAGAAGAACGGCACGCAGCCCTCTGGCAAAGGCCCCTCCGACTGGTTCACGGGTACGGTACGCATCGACCCGCTGTTTGCTGCCAATGACGCCCGCCGGGCGGCGGCCGGCAGCGTCACCTTCGAACCTGGCGCCAGGACGGCGTGGCATACCCATCCGCGCGGCCAGACCTTGATCGTCACGGCTGGCCTGGGTCTCGTTCAGCGTGAAGGCGGCCCGGTCGAGGAGATCCGGCCGGGGGATATCGTCTGGTTCGAACCGGACGAGAAGCACTGGCACGGCGCTTCGCCGACGACGGCCATGACCCATATCGCCATCCAGGAACATCTAGACGGCAAGGTTGTGGATTGGCTGGAACATGTGACGGACGAGCAATATCACGCAAGGTGAAGGTCCAACCCCGCGGTCGGGCCAGCGCCGAGCGGATCGTTCACGAGCAATCAACGTTTGTCACGGCTTGGCCATAAGTCAGCCTCAACAGGCCGATATAGATGGAGCTCCGCCGCTTCCACGGCGCAGGCGTACTGATTGAATGCGCCCGCAAGGCAACTGACCTTGCGATAGTAGCAACATGGATGAGGAAATATCATGCTTCGGCTTGTAATTGGCGCGGCCCTCGCGCTTGCAGCGCTCACCTGGTCCAACGCGCAGTGCATGCAGATGCCGACGGGTTTTCCCTTGCCGTCGAGCAGCGTATTTGCAGCTGACTGAGCCGTCGCGATCGGCGAATGTCGCCATCGTGGCGACGATGGCCGTAGGGAGATAAGCATTCGGTTGCAACCGCGCGCTATCCTTGGTGGATACGCACGAATCGAGGATATCCGATGGCTACTGCCGAGCGTCCCATGCCGAGCGAGGCAGGCATCTTGCAGTTCATGGAAATCTGCGATTCCTTCTATCCGCCGGATGCGGTCGCGGCTTCGATCACGCAGCAGCGTGAGTGGTATGACGCCTTATGCGCCCGTTTCGATCGCCGCTTGCCCGAGGGCATGGACACCAGGAATGAATTGGTCGTCGGGACGATCCCGGTCCGGCATTACAGGCCGGCCGATCTCCGTACGGCAACGAACCTCCTTTATCTCCATGGCGGCGGCTTCGTCGTTGGCTCGCTCGAGAGCCATCATGCCATCTGCGCCGAGATTGCCGATCATGCCGGCGCGGAGTTGATCTCGGTCGATTACCGGCTGGCGCCGGAATATCGCTGGCCGGCTCAAACGGATGATTGCTTTACCGTCCTCAAGCAGCTTCTCGCCGAAAAGAAATCGGTCGTCCTGATCGGCGACAGCGCCGGCGGCAATTTGGCGGCGGGATTGGCTGTGCGGGCGAAAGCCGAGGGGCTTTCAGGAATTGTCGGGCAGATCTTGATCTACCCCGCGCTCGGCGGCGACCTTACCTCCGGCTCCTATGAGGAAATGGCCGATGCGCCGGGGTTGACGACCGCGGATGTCGCCTATTACCGCAGTGTGCTGCAGGCTCCATCGGGTAATCCGGTCTCCGAGCCGCTTGCTTTGTCTTCCGTCGCCGGTCTTCCGCCAACCTTCATCACGGTGGCACATTATGATCCCTTGCGTGACGACGGCCGTAATTATGCGGCGCGTCTGGCGCAGGCGGGCGTTGAAGTCTGGTTCCGCGAGGAGCCGCAGATGGTGCATGCCTGGCTGCGGGCACGGCATATGAGCGAAGGCGCGCGGGCCGGCTTTGCCGCCGTCTGTGCGGCGGCAAGCCGGTTTGCCCGTCAGCGCTGACCTACATCAGGTCGCGCGCAATACGCTTCTCTTCGAATATCTTCTCGAAAATCTGTATTTCGCCTTCATAGGCAATGACGGAGGCGCTGATGATCCAATCCTTTGCCGTGCAGGATATGGATGATGTCGCGACCGTGCGGACGAACCAGCCGGGGCGCTGCATGTCGCAGGTCCATGTCGAGATGCCGCTCATCGACAGCGGATCGTCCGGCGCGATCGACCAGGTTTCCTCGCGCAGCTGTCGGGTCGAAAGACCTGTAGTAGGATGTTCAAGAAGTCCGGTATCCTCGTGAATTTCATAACGAGTTTGACCTTCCGACAGATCGTGAACGACCTGCCGCTTCGTTAGAGACGGCGCATGCTCGATATATTTCGGCAGCGGATCGGGATTGTCGGGCTGCTTCACATCGATGAGCTCATGCGCACCGAGCTGCGGCAAGGCGAGACCGATGGAGGCGATGTCGATCGTCAGCCCCGGATTTTCCGGCGGCGGCAGGACCATCGGCCAATAGGCTGTCGACAGCGACAGACAGATGCGGTGCCCCTTGCGGAAGCGATAGCCGCAGGCATCGAGCGTCACGGTCACGGTGGTCAGCTGACCCTTAATCAACGGCTCCGGAGCAGCATTGCCATTGCGATGGGCGAGATTGAGCACGCCGAACGAGACGCGGGTCGCCGTGCCATCCGGATGGATGTCGACAAGCCTTGCGCAGAGATTGGCGGTTTCGGCGTCGCATCGCAGCGTCAGGCTCACGACGGGGCGGCCGAGATAATCATGGTCTTCCAGCAGCGGTGTCGTCTGGAAGGTCAGCGACCCGGCATCGTCGACGCGCTGGTCGATCGCCAATTCTGCGTCCGGCTTCAGGGTAAACCACTCGCCCGAGGCTGTGCCCGTCTCGAGCGGCGAGCGCAAATAGACGGGATATTCCGGCGCGTGCGGGATCGGCATGCCTTCCATCAAGCTGCCGAACTGCTCGACATAGAAGTACTGCATGTCAGGCGGCCGCCAACGACGCTTGGCGATCCAGAAACCGGGATCGAAATCGCGGCGCGTGGCGGGCTTTATCGAATCGAGAATATAGGCGCGCACGGATGGCATGGTCTCCGCGCCGTTGGGCTCGCCGCGCAGCCAGCGGTTCCACCACGTGATGGCTTCGCCATGGAAATCGGCGCGCGGCTTCGGCCAGGCGAAATGCGGATATTTGTGGACCCATGGACCGATCAGCGCCTTCGTCTTCTCGCCGAGGCCCTCGACCGCAAGCAGCGGAGTGTTGCGATAGCCGTCCGCCCAGCCGGCAATGACGAGGGCCGGGATATCAAAGCCCGCGAAATCATCACAGATCGACCCATGCCGCCAGAAGTCGTCGCGGCGCTGATGCTGAAGCCATTCTTCCATGAAGAAGGGTTCCTGCTCGAGGCGCTGCAGCCACATATCCCGCCATTCGTCGCCGACGATGGCCGGGTCGGGCGAGCGTGATTGGTAGGCCAGCATGGTCGCCGCCCAGGAAAGCTGGGCGGAGAGATGGCAGCCGTTCTTGTAGTGAATGTCGTCATTGTAGCGGTCGACCGTGGAAGCGATCGATATCACGGCCTTCAATGCCGGAGGCTTCAAGGCCGCGACCTGCAGGCAGTTGAAGCCGCCCCAGGAAATGCCCATCATGCCGACCGAGCCGTTCGACCAGGGCTGCGCCGCGATCCAGGCAATCAGCTCGCAGGCATTGGCGAGCTCCAACTCGGTATATTCACCATCGATGATGCCGCTGGATTCGCCGGAGCCTCTGATATCGACACGGACCCCGGCAATGCCGGCTGCGGCGAAGACCGGATAAGTGGATTCGTCGCGCGGGCTCGTCCCGTCGCGCTTGCGGTAAGGCAGGAATTCGAAGACTGCCGGCACGGGATCGCTCTCCGCGCCATCGGGCATCCAGATGCGCGCGGCGAGCCGCGTGCCGTCCTTGAGAGTGATCCAGTGATTTTCGATGGTGGTGAAGCTGCGGTCTGCCATGATCATATATATCTCAAAGATGTTTACGCGTCGAACCACACGCGGCTGCCGATATAGCCATTGGACATGTCGTTACCGATGTCGTCGACATATCCTTTCAGCGTTTTCGTGGCGGCCATGAGATAGTCGTTGAAGACGGGCAGGATCAGACCACCATCGTCTCGCACCAGCAGAGCCAGATGTCGATAAAGTTCCTTGCGTTTGCTCTCATCGAGTTCGGACCTTGCCTGCAGCACCATCTTGTCGAACTCGGGGCGCTTGAAATGCGTGTCGTTCCACTCCGCGGTCGATAGATAGGAGGTCGAATAGCGCGAATCCTGTGTCGGACGGCCGCCCCAGAAGGAGGCGCAGAAGGGCTGCTTGTTCCAAACATTGGTCCAGTAGCCGTCTTCCGGTTCGCGCTTCACATCGATTGTGATTCCGGCCTTGCGCGCGCTTTGCTGGAAGAGGATTGCCGCATCCACGGCGCCGGGAAAGGCGGCGTCGGATGTGCGCAACAGAATTGGGCGATCGAGACCCGATTTCTTGAAATGGAAGGCGGCCTTGTCAGGATCATATGGACGTTGCTCGATATCGGTTGGCGCGAGAGCGTAATTGGAATTGACCGGATAGTCGTTGCCGATCGTTCCGTAGCCGCCCAGCACCTTGTCGAGGATCGACTGGCGATCGACGGCATATTTCAGCGCGAGCCGGAGGTCGCTGTTGTCGAACGGTGCCGTGTCGCAATGCATCAGAAAACTGTAGAAGCCCTTACCGGCACTGCGGACGATATCGACATTCGGCGCGCGCTTCAGCATCGCGACGGTCTTCGGGTCGACGTTGTTGACGAAATGGACCTGGCCGGATGCCAGGGCGGCGATCCGGGCGGTGTTGTCGTTGATAACGAGTATTTCCACGCTGTCGACAAAGCCGCGATCGGCGCGCCAATCTTTGGGGTTCTTCTCAAAGGAGGCACGAACGCCGGGTTCAAAGCTTTTCAAAATGTAAGGGCCGGTGCCGACGGCGGCTGCGGGCTTGTCCACGCCACCCTTCGGCTGGATGATCAGGTGGTAGTCGGTCAGGAGAAGGGGCAGGTCTGCGTTGCCTTCCGAAAGCGTCAGGACAAGGTCACCCGCTTTTTCTTCGATACCGGTGATCGAGGCCATTAGCCCCAGAGCACCGGACTGTGAATTTTTGTCTGCGTGCCGCTTCAGCGTCGCGACGATGTCGGCAATGGTCATCTTGCTGCCGTCATGAAACTGCACGTCGTTCCTGATCTTGAAAGTCCAGACGGACGCGTCCGTCGATGGCGTCCATGAAGCCGCCAGCGACGGCAGGGGCGCACCGGTCTTGGGATCGGATTCGACGAGCGTATCGCCCCAAAGGCGGCCAATGACGAACAGGACGGAGGCACTGTATGTTGCGGGATCGAGTGCGTCGCTGGTGGCGCCGCCCTTGAGGCCGAGCTTCAGATGGCGGCCATGTTTTGCTTCCTGAGCGCGAGCGTCGCGCGGCATCAGCAGGCTTGAGGCAAGGCTCGGCAATGCGCCGAGCGCGACGGCACCGCCGAGAAAGTGGCGGCGGCCGATTTTAAGGTGCGAAGATTGTTCTTTTTGATGCGTCATTGCAGTTCCCTCTTTTCCATTTTGTAAGAGGGAACGTAGAGGTCAGGCCGGCCCACGCAATTTCGCGACTTGACGCATCTTTAAGCGAGTTTACGCTAGCTTCATCAAGACGGAGCTGCCAATGCCTCACCTGGTCGAGAACCTCAAGATTGCCTGTGCCACGCAGCGTTCCATTTCGCATCTTTGCCGCGCGATTGATATCAATCGGCAGCAATTCAACCGATACATCAACGGCCAGACGAGACCGTCTGCCCATAACCTAGCGCGCATAGCCAAGTATTTCGATCTCGATTCGGCCGACTTTGGTCTCGCTCCCAGGGTCTTTCGCGAGCGGCTTCGCAAACCGAACCTAGACCTCAATCAAAGTTCCGAACTCCTAAGAGCGTTCCCCGGAGATCTGACCGCGCTACGGCGCCATATCGGCTATTTTCAGACCTATCATCGCTCGCCGTCCTGGCCTGGAATGGTCGTGTGTTCGTGCAGTCGCCTTATCGAGCAGGGCGGGCTTGTGCATGTCAAATCAATGGAGCGCCTGCGGGATCCTGGAAACGGCATCCAGCAGTTTTCAAAATATGTGGGTTTGGCGGCCTTCTATCGAAACCGGATATTCATTACGGAGCGCGTCGTCGGCCCGAACCCCATACTGTCACAGACGATCCTCCTGCCATTCGACGAGTATCAGCGCGTCTACTTGCGTGGAACGACAATGGGGGTCTCCTGGCGAAAGGAAAATCTCCCCTATGCGTCACGGATGATCTGGCGGCATGTCGGCGCCGAGCCAGACCTGCGTGAACTTCTCGCGCGCTGCGGACCTCTGCCGCTGTCGTCACGCCAGCTGCCACCCACGGTACGCTCATTCCTCGCAGATCCCTCCGCCGAAGTGTACGCGGTGCCGGCAGAGTATTGATGACACCGATTTTCGCAACGAGGCCCTCAAATCCGGGTGAGTGCCCGAAAATGTCGAGCCTTCAATTTCCGGCGCTCTCCATTCTCCGAGTCGTCAGCACCCGCTCCAGCCAGCCGATCTCCATCTCAGGCACGGATTTTAGCAGCAGGTCGGTATAGTCGTCGAAGGGCGGGGAAAGCGCTTGCGATTTCGGGCCGAAGCGAACGAGCTTGCCGCGATGCATCACCGCGACACTGTCGGCGATGGCGCGCACGATGGCGATGTCATGAGTGATGAAGACATAGGAAAGATGCGCCTCTTCCTGCAGCTTCATGAGCAGTTTCAGAATGCCTTCGGCAACCAGCGGATCGAGCGCCGATGTCGGCTCATCGCAAAGGATGAGTTCCGGCTTGGCCGCAAGTGCGCGGGCGATGGCGACGCGCTGCTTCTGGCCGCCGGAAAGCTCGGCCGGATAGCGGTCGATGAAGCCGTTGCTCATCTCGATCTGATCCAGCAACTCTTTCACGCGTGCCGTCTTTGCCGCGCCACGCAGGCCGTCATAGAAGGTCAGCGGGCGACCGATGATGTCGCGCACGGTCTGGCGCGGGTTCATCGCGGTATCCGCCATCTGGTAGATCAGTTGGATACGCCGCAATTCCTCCCGCGAGCGATTTTTCAAGGCGGGTGTCAGTGGCTTGCCATCGAAGGAGATCCGGCCGTCGCTTGGCGGCAGCAGGCCGGTGATGACGCGGGCAAGTGTCGACTTGCCGGAGCCGGATTCGCCGACCACCGCCAGCGTCTGTCCTTTCGGAAGATGTAGAGAAACATCGTGCAATACCTTGAAACCGTTGGAGTATTGCGCGCTGATATTTTCGACTTTCAGAAGCGCGGCCGACTGGTCGGCGGCTTCGGTTCGTGCCTCCTGGCGCACGTTGACGAGGGCGCGGGTATAGTCTTGTCGGGGCTCCTCGATGATCTGCTGGACGCTACCATATTCCACTGTCTTGCCGTACCGCAGCACCATGATGTCGTCGGAAATCTGGGCGACGACGGCAAGGTCATGGGTGATGTAAAGCGCTGCCGTATTCGTCTCTTCGATCGCATGCTTGATCGCCGCAAGCACGTCGATCTGCGTCGTCACGTCGAGCGCGGTGGTGGGTTCGTCAAAGACGATCAGTTCCGGATTGGAGCAGAGCGCCATGGCGGTCATGGCGCGCTGCAGCTGCCCTCCCGAAACCTGGTGCGGATAGCGCTCTCCGAACGTTTCCGGATTGGGCAAGCCAAGGACGCGGAAGAGATAGAGCGCTCGCTTCTTCGCCTCCTCCTTCGTCATCAGGCGGTGCTTGACGGTGGCTTCGATCACCTGATCGCCCAGCCTATGCGCCGGATTGAAGGCGGCAGCGGCCGATTGGGCGACATAGCAGACGCGCGCGCCGCGGATCCGGCGGATGCCGGATTTGCCGAGCGGCAGGATGTCGGTGCCGTCGAGCAGCACCTTGCCGCCGGTGATTTCGGCGCCGCCACGGCCATACGCCAGAGCGGAAAGGCCGATGGTGGATTTGCCGGCGCCTGACTCGCCGATCAGCCCAAGCACCTTGCCCTTTTGAAGATCGAAGGAGACGCCATCGACGATGGTAACACGTTTCGGCGGCTCGCCGGGCGGATAGCTGGTTGCCTCGATCTTGAGATCGCGAACGGAAAGAAGCTCAGGCATCGCCACGCCCTCCCTTGAGGCTGGAGGTGCGCCTTAAGAGCCAGTCGACCACCAGATTGACACAGATCGCCAGCGCCGCGATCGCGGAACCCGGCACGAGCGCGGCGGAGATGCCGAAGATGATGCCGTCCTTGTTGTCCTTGACCATGCCGCCCCAGTCGGCCGAGGGCGGCTGTATACCGAGGCCAAGGAACGACAGCGTCGAGAGGAACAGGATCGAAAAGGCAAAGCGCAGGCCGAATTCCGCCAGCAGCGGCGACAGCGTATTCGGCAGGATCTCGCGGAAGATGATCCAGATCTTGCCTTCGCCGCGAAGCTTGGCCGCCTCCACGAATTCCATGACCGCGACATCGAGCGCCACGGCGCGGCCGAGACGATAGACGCGAGTGGAATCGAGGATGGCCATGACGAGGATCAGCACGATCAGGTTCTGCGGCAGCACAGCCAATACGACGAGCGCGAAGATCAGCGTCGGGATCGACATCATCAGGTCGTTGAAACGCGAAAAGACCGTGTCGATCCATCCGCGTGAGACGGCGGCGGTAAAGCTCAGGATGATGCCGAGCGAGAAGGAAATGATCGTTGCTGCCAGCGCGACGAACAGTGTCGTACGGGTGCCATAGATCAGACGCGACAGGATATCGCGGCCGAGATTGTCGAGGCCGAAAAAATATTGCGTATCGGCGGGCTGCCAGACATTGCCGACGACTTCCGTCTCGCCGTAAGGGGCGATCCACGGCGCGAAGATCGCGCAGATGAAGGCAATCAGGATACCGATGATGCCGACCCAGGCGGTAATGGGGATATCTTTCAATCTCATCGCGGATGCCTCAGGCGCGGGTTGGCGACGATGGCGAGAATATCGGCCGTCATGTTGAGGAAGATGTAGACGGCGGCAAAGATCAGGCCGCAGGCCTGGACCACGGGCATGTCGCGCACCGTCACCGCATCGACCATGTACTGACCCATGCCGGGATAGACGAAAACGACCTCGACGACGACGACGCCGACGATGAGATAGGCAAGGTTGAGCGCGATGACGTTGATGATCGGCGCCAGCGCGTTGGGGGCGGCATGCTTGACGATGGCGCGGAAGGCGGACAGTCCCTTCAGCTCGGCCGTCTCCATATAGGCCGACGACATCACGGAAAGAATGGCCGCCCGTGTCATGCGCATCATGTGCGCGAGCACGACCAGAACCAGCGTTGCCGTCGGCAGGGCGATCGCCTTCAGCCGGTCGATGAAGCCCATGCCGTCGAAGACCGTCGCCGGAAAGGTCGCGACGCCGAGTTTGACGGAGAAGAACATGATAAGCAGATAACCGATAAAGAATTCCGGCAGCGAAATCGCCGCCAGCGAAATGACATTGATGATCTTGTCGGGCATGCGGTTGCGGAAATGAACGGCCAGCATGCCCAGGCAGACGGCCAGCGGCACCGAGATCAAGGCGGCAAAGCCGGCGAGAAACAGGGAGTTTCCAAGCCGCTTGCCGATCTGTTCGCCGACGGAATTCTTGCTGGCCCAGGAGGTGCCGAAGTCTCCCTGCACTGCATTGCCAAGCCATTGCACATAGCGGGTGGCGACGGGCCGGTTGAGGCCCAGCTCCTCGCGGATATTGGCGACGGCCTGCGGCGTCGCCGACTGGCCGAGATAGGTGGTGGCGAAATCGCCGGGCAGGGCTTCGAGCCCGCCGAAGATCAGGATGGAGACCGCAAACAGCAGGACGATGCTGAGCAGGCAACGCTCGAAAACGAGGGACAGCAGCGGAAAACGCTGCTTGAACCTCAGCCCGGGCAAAACGGTTCCGGGGGGCAGATTGGACATGGCCGATGCCTCTCGCTTGGAGCGGTTCGGGGTTTGAAGGAACCGTCGAACCGCTCAATCTTGTTGTTTTACGCGATTCCGGACGGAAAACTGCTGCGCACTTTTCCTGGAATTGCTTGAAACGTCGGGAGGACCGCGAAAGGCTTCCGCGGTCCCGGCTGCGTCAGAGATGAGGGCGTTTTCGCCCGGCTTCGGGCATCAGGCCTCTAGCCAGACGCGGGTGGCGACGTAGCCGTTCGACATGTCGTTGCCGATATCGTGGACGTAGCCCTTCACCTGCTTGGTGGAGGCGTTTACGAAATCGTTGAACATCGGCAGGATGACTCCGCCTTCGTCGCGCACCATCATCGCCATGGCGCGATAAAGCTCCTTGCGCTTGGCCTCGTCCAGTTCGGAACGGGCCTGAAGCAGCAGCTTGTCGAAGTCCGGACGCTTGAAGCGCGTGTCGTTCCAGTCCGCCGTCGACAGATAGGCGGTGGAATACATCTGGTCCTGCGTCGGACGTCCGCCCCAGTAGGAGGTGGAGAAGGGCTGGACGTTCCAGACGTTCGTCCAGTAGCCGTCGCCCGGCTCGCGCTTGACCTCGATGTTGATGCCGGCCTTCTTGCAGCTTTCCTGGTAAAGCACCGCCGCATCGACGGCACCGGGGAAGGCAACTTCCGATGTGCGCAGCAGCACCGATCCGCTGTGGCCGGATTTCTTGTAGTGGAAGGAGGCCTTGTCGGGGTCGTAGGCGCGCTGCTCGATGCCATCGGGGAAGAGGGCATAAGTGCTGTTGATCGGGAAGTCGTTGCCGACCTTGCCGTAGCCGCCGAGGATCTTCTTGACCATGGTCTCGCGGTCCATGGCGTATTTCAGCGCCAGGCGCAGGTCGTTGTTGTCGAAGGGCGCCTTGTCGCAATGCATGATGAAGACGTAATGGCCGCGGCCGGCGGTAGAGAGAATCTCGACGGTCGGCGCGCGTTTCAGAAGATCTACCGTCTTCGGATCGACACGGTTGATGTAGTGGACCTGACCGGACGACAGGGCGGCGATACGCGCCGTCGCATCGTTCATGCAGATGATCTCGACCGAATCGACGAAGCCGCGGTCCGTGCGCCAGTCGTCCTTGTTGCGCTCGAACGTGGCGCGCACGCCGGGTTCGAAGCTAACCTGCTTGTAGGGGCCGGTGCCGATCGAGGCGAGGGGGTCGTCATAGCCGCCATTCGGCTGGATGACGAGGTGATAGTCGGTCAGGAGCAACGGCATGTCGGCGTTGCCTTCGGTCAGCGTCAGGACGAGGTTGTCGCCGTCGGCCTTGATCTCCTTGATCGACTTCACGACGCCGAGCGCGCCCGATTCCGATTTTGCATCCGTATGACGCTTGAGCGTGGCGACGACGTCGTCGATCGTCAGATCCTTGCCGTTGTGGAACTTGACGCCCTTGCGGATCTTGAAGGTCCAAGTGGCGGCATCCTTCGACGGCTCCCAGGATTCTGCGAGCGACGGAACGGCTGCACCGGTCAGCGGGTGGGATTCCACCAGCATGTCGCCCCAGCAGCGGCCAATGCAGAACATGACCTGAGACAGGAATTTCGCCGGATCCTTGGAATCGGTCGCGGCGCCGCCTTCCAGGCCAAGCTTCAGATGACCGCCGCGTTTCGGTTCGGCTGCCATTGCGCTTTCGGTAAAGAGTTTGTCGGCGAGCGTTAAAGTCACGCCCACTGCCATTGCGCGTCCCATGAATTCGCGGCGGCTGAGGCCGCCCGCCGTGACGCGGCTTGCCAGATATTTCGTATAGTCGTTCATTCCCCTGTTCCTTCTTCTTGCCGTGTTGACAAAACTCCCGGGCAAGCCACTTCACGTCGCGGTTTCCTCTTCCGCCTGAAGCCTGCTGCCCGCGATCATGCGGGAAAATGCTGCGGTTGTCGCCGGCTCTACTTTCCTTTCCAGATTGGGGCTCGCTTCTCCGCGAAAGCCCGTGCGCCTTCCAATTGATCCTCGCTTGAATAAAGGGCGTCGACGGTCGCAAACTGCCGCTTGGTGATCTTATTCATGGCCGTCTGGAATGTCGTGCCCTCCGCTTCGCGAACGATTTCCTTGATCGCCGCGTAAACGAGCGGTGGCCCGCTTGCGAGCAGGCGGGCGAGTTCCCATGCCCTGTCCATCAGCTTGTCGGCCAGGACGATCTCGTTGACGAAGCCCCAGCGATGCGCCTCTTCGACGTTCAGCCAACGACCGGTCAGCAGCATGTCCATCGCGATGTGGTAGGGGATGCGCTTCGGCAACTTGATCGATGCCGCATCGGCAACGGTGCCCGAGCGGATTTCCGGCAAAGCAAAAGTTGCATGGGCGGCGGCAATGATCAGATCGGTCGAAAGCGCTATTTCGAGCCCGCCGCCGCAACAGATGCCGTTGACGGCGCAGATGAGGGGCTTATTGAGATCGCGCAATTCCTGCAGGCCGCCGAAACCGCCGATGCCATAGTCGCCATCGACCGCATCACCATCGGCGGCGGCCTTCAAATCCCAGCCGGCAGAAAAGAATTTCTCGCCCGCGCCTGTGACGATGGCGACGCGCAGATCGGGATTGTCGCGGAAGTCGCGGAAGATCAGCCCCATCTGCCGGCTCGTCGCCAGATCGATGGCATTCGCCTTCGGTCGATCGATCGTCACCTCCAGGATGCCGTTGTCGCATCGGGTTCGAATGGGGTCTTGCAACTTCTGCTACCTCCTTCGCCGGATGAGAGCATCCGCGGCGATGACGCCGCGAGATTCTGATAGGACCATCAATGGATTAATGTCCAGTTCTTCAAGCTGTGCGGCGTTCTTTACGACATATTCTGCCGCTGATAGGACGGCGTCGGCAACGATTTCGAGGCTGCTTCCGGGATTCCCGCGATAGCCTTCGATCAATTTCCGGACCTTCAGCCGCGAAATCCGCTCCAAGACCTCGGCTTTCGTCACCGGAAGCGGCAAAACGACGGAATCTTCAAGTAGTTCCACCAGGATTCCGCCGGCACCGACTGTCAGGGTGAGGCCGACGACCGGATCACGGGCTGCGCCAACGATCAGTTCCGCGAGCGGACGGTCGATCATCTTTTCGACGAGGAAGCCACGTGCGACAGAAGCCATGCCTTCGGCCGCGTCTCTGACAGCATTCCTATCCCATAGGTTGAGCTTGACGGCGCCGACATCGGATTTGTGTTCTATGCCAAGCGCCTTGAGTGCGACGGGGAATCCGAGTTGCTCCGCACAATTGGCTGCATCGCTTGCCGTCATGGCAGTCTTGCCGCGCGGCACCGCAAGGCCTGCGGCTGCAAGTTCGGCCTTGGCGGCTGCCTCGCTCAGGGTCTCGATTTCGCCCGAGTTGGCCGCCGTGCTGAGAAGCGGCAAGGGTTGCGGTCGCTTCCAGGCATGAGCGATCCGGCTGGCAATGTCGACTGCCGCCAGCGCCTCGCTGATGCCGCAAAGCGGCACGATGCCGGCCTCGATCAGTTGCTGCGCGATTGCCTCCGGCATGTTTTCGGGCAGCGTCGCCAGGATGCCGGCGCGCGCACCGGTTTGTTTTGCGGCGGCAGCAACGGCCGAAACGGTGATCATCCAATCGGCGCCGTCACAGCGGTCCTCTCGCGGGAAGTCGAGTACGAGGAGATTGAGGGCATAGCCGCCGGCGAACATGGCGCTGAAAGCCTCCGTCTGCCGCGCAAGATCGCCCCAGACGAAGGTGTGGTAGTCGAGCGGATTGGCAAGCGTCACCATCTGGCCGAGGCTCGCGCGCAGGGCGGGCAGCTGTTCGGCTTTCAAGGCGCGGAACGCGACATCGCGGCCGACGGCGGCATCGGCCATCAGCGATGCCTCGCCGCCCGAACAGCTCATCGAGGAGATCGCATTGCTGTCGAGCGGACCCGCGACATGCAGGAGTTTCAGCGTTTCGATGAGTTCCGGCAGCGTCGCGACACGACCGATGCCGAGGCGATCGAGAACGGCGCTGGCCACCGCATCACTGCCGGCGAGCGAGGCCGTGTGCGAAACGGTGGCACGCTGCGCCTGCTCGGATTTGCCGACCTTCAACGCTATGACAGGCTTCTTCAGCTCTCGGGCGCGTTTTGCAAGTGCCTCCAGAGCCCGGATGTCACCGAAGCCTTCGATATGCAGGCCGACCGCCGTGACGCGCGGGTCTTCCAGGACAGCATGGGCGAGATTCGATAGGCCCGTCTGCGCCTGATTGCCTGCCGTCATCAGATAGCTGATGGGCAGGCCGCGCCTCTGCATGCTCAAATTGATGGCGATATTGGAGGATTGGGTAAGGATGGCAACGCCGCGCTCGCTGCGCACGACGCCATGCTGATCCGGCCAGAGCAGGGCACCGTCCAGGCCGTTGATCATGCCGTAGCAATTCGGCCCGACGATCGGCATGGCGCCCGCCGCTTCGACGAGAAAGCGCTGCAGATCCGCCCCATCAGCCAGTTCGGCAACCGCTTCGCTGAAGCCGGAGGCGTAGCAGACGGCGCCGCCGGCGCCTCTGGCTGCTAGATCACGGACGATATCGATGGTCAGCGTGCGGTTGACGCCGACGAAGGCTGCGTCCGGCGCATCAGGCAACTCGGCGACCGACCGATAACAGCGGCGGCCGAGCACGCTTTCCTGTGTCGGATGCACCGGCCAGATCTCGCCGGCAAACCCCATACGGTCGCATTGCTCGATGACGCGCCGCGCCTCTCTACCGCCGAAGACGGCGATCGTTCCGGGTCGGATCAGGCGGTCGAGCGAGCGCTGTGTCATGGGTTCATGCTCCGAACGGCCGAAGCAGGTCGCGGCTGATGATGTGCCGCTGGATTTCCGAAGTGCCGTCCCAGATGCGCTCGACGCGGGCATCGCGCCAGAAGCGGGCGAGCGGCAGGTCGTCCATCAGTCCCATGCCGCCGAAGATCTGGATCGCCTCGTCGGTGACGCGGGCGAGCATTTCCGAGGCATAGAGCTTCGCCGAGGCGATCTCGCGATTGGCCGGGATGCCGGCATCGAGCTTCCAGGCGGCCGACAGCGTCAGGAGGTCGGCGGCGTCGATCTCGGTGATCATATCGGCAAGCTTGAACGACACGCCTTGATTGGCGCCGATCGGCTTGCCGAATTGCTTGCGCTCGGCGGCATAGGGCAGGGCGAGGTCGAAGGTGCGGCGAGCCCGGCCGACACAGGTCGCGGCCACCGTCAGGCGCGTCCCGTAGAGCCACTGGTTGGCAAGATCGAAGCCGCGATGCACCTCGCCCAGCACCTGCGATTTGGAGAGGCGGCAATCGGTGAAGTTCAAGATGGAATTGTGGTAGCCGCGGTGGGAAACCGAGTCATAACCTCTGAGGATCTCGAAGCCCGGCGTGCCACGATCGACCAGGAAAGCGGTGATCTTCTTCTTGACGCCCCTATGCGTCTCCTCCTCGCCGGTGGCGGCAAAAACGATGACGAAATCCGCGACATCGGCGTGCGAGATGAAATGCTTCGTGCCGTTGAGCACGAAATCATCACCATCCTGCCGTGCTGCGCATTTCATGCCGCGCATGTCGGAGCCGGCGTCCGGTTCGGTGATTGCGAGCGCATCCACTTTTTCGCCGCGCACCGCCGGCAGGAGATAGCGCTCGCGCTGCTCGCCCTCGCAGGCCATCAGAATGCCGGATGGGCGGCCGAAGAAGACGGTGAGGCCAAGGGAACCACGACCAAGCTCGCGCTCGACGAGGGTGAAGGTCAGGTGATCGAGGCCGGCGCCGCCGATTTCCTCGGGGAAATTGCAGGCATAAAAGCCGAGCTCGATACATTTGCGCCGGATCTCGTCGCCGATTTCAGGCGGCACGAGGCCGGTGCGCTCAACCTCGTTTTCGTGCGGATAGATCTCCGTCTCCACGAAGTCCCTGACCGTCTTGACGATCATCTCCTGTTCTTCGCTGAGTCCGAAATTCACGATCGCCTCCTCCTAGCGTTTTTGTCCCACGTGACGGCCCGCGCCCTCCGGCACCGGCAAGTCCGCATGCGCGGCGGACATCGGCCTTAGCTTCGCCAGCACCTCCTCCGGTGCGGCGACAGCCTTGCCTGCCTTGGCATCCACATGCAGCAGCATCTGTTCCGCCGTGGCGATCACCTCGCCGCTCGCGCTCTCGTGCAGCGCATGGAAGACATGCAGCCGCTTTTCATCGGATGCGAGGATCTGCGCCGTCGAATGGATGGCCTGTCCGAGCTTGGCCTCGCCGAGATGGCGGATATGGGTCTCCACCGTATAGTAGCTGCGGCCGCGCTCGACATAGTCGAGATCGACGCCGATCAGGCGCAGTAGCGCGTCCGATGTGTCGCCGAAAACCTGCAGATAGCGATGTTCGGTCATATGGCCGTTATAGTCGACCCAGGCCGGGCTGACCTTGGTATCGATCAGGCGCAGCGGTTTTGTAACGTCGAGCTCCCGCTTCTCTCCGCCGCCGGCGGCCCAAAGCTGCTGCTCGAAATCCTTCAGCAGCTTGCCGGCGCCC
The DNA here is from genome assembly GCF_012641405.1 of Rhizobium sp. P40RR-XXII. Classification (GTDB taxonomy): domain Bacteria; phylum Pseudomonadota; class Alphaproteobacteria; order Rhizobiales; family Rhizobiaceae; genus Rhizobium. The sequence goes on along the minus strand of NZ_JABAII010000005.1, from coordinate 164,378 downwards.
CAGCCCTTGCCACCATGGCTTCCCTTCAGGCTCTGGAGGATGCCGACGAGATTTTCGTCGCGGATACGCTCGAGTTCGCGGATCGACAGGCCATCCGCCTGTTCGTCCGACTGCTGGCCGATCTTTTCGACAAGGGCATCGTCGAGATCGACGACATCCATCAGCTTCGTCCAGTTCCATTGTAGGGCGGGACCGAACTGCGCCAGGAAGTGACGCATGCCCGCTTCGCCGCCGGCAATGCGATAGGTCTGGAACAGGCCCATCTGTGCCCAGCGCAGGCCGAAGGAATAGCGGATGACATCGTCAAGTGTCTCGACGGTGCAGATATCGTCCTTGATCAGCCATAGCGCCTCGCGCCAGAGCGCTTCCAGCAGGCGGTCGCCGACGAAAGCCTCGATCTCCCTGGCGATATGCACACCCTTCATGCCGATCGGCGGCAGCCGTTCCATCGCAGCCTGGATCGTGGCAGCGCTGGTCTTTTCGCCACCGACGATCTCGACGAGCGGCAGCAGGTAGACCGGATTATAGGGATGAGCCACGAAAAGGCGCTCGGGATGGCGCATGTCGCGCTGCAGATCTGATGGCAGCAGCCCCGAAGTCGATGAGCCGATGAGCGCATCCGGCCGCGCGACCGCATCGATCTGCGTCAGCACATTGCGCTTGAGATCCAGCCGCTCCGGCACGCTTTCCTGGATCCAGTCGGCGCCATCGACGGCTGCTTCCAGCTTGTCACTGAATGTAAGCTTGCCGCGTGGCGGAAGCGGCGCACCGGTCAGCATCGCATAGGCTTTTTCTGCATTATCAATGACTTCGCCGACGATGCGTGTTGCTTCCGGATGCGGGTCGTAGACATCGACATCGATGCCCGCCAGCAGGAAACGGGCAATCCATCCGCCGCCGATGACGCCGCCGCCGATGCAGGCCGCCTTGTTGATCTTGGTCATCGCGGCCTCAGCGCTTCGTCAGTTTCAGTTTCTTGCGGACATCTTCGGGGCCGATGATGCGTGCACCCATGCCTCCCACCACCTGCACCGCCTTTTCGACGAGCTGCGCATTGGTCGCAAGCATCCCCTTTCCGGCATAGAGATTGTCTTCCAGCCCGACGCGGACATTGCCGCCGGCAAGGATCGCGGCCGCCGGATAGGCCATGGCGTTGCGGCCGATGGAAAAGGCCGAGAAGGTCCAGCTTTTGGGAACGTTATTGACCATCGCCATAAAGGTGTTGAGGTCATCGGGCGCCCCCCAGGGGATGCCCATGCAGAGCTGGATGAGGACTGGGTCCTCAATCAAACCTTCCTCGGCAAGCTGTTTGGCAAACCAGAGATGACCGGTGTCGAAAGCCTCGATTTCGGGGCGAACGCCGAGGTCGGTCATCTTCTTCGCCATCGCCCGCAGCATCGAGGGCGTGTTGGTCATGACATAGTCGCCGAGACTGAAATTCATCGTGCCGCAATCGAGCGTACAGATCTCCGGCAGGCATTCGGCAACATGGCTGACGCGCTCCGTGGCGCCGGCCATGTCGGTACCCCTGTCGTTCAGGGGCAAGGGACGTTCAACATCGCCGAAAATCAGGTCGCCGCCCATGCCGGCGGTCAGATTGAGCACCACATCGACATCGGCCGAACGGATGCGGTCCGTGACTTCCCTATAGAGTTCGTTGCGGCGGCTGGCAGCGCCCGTTTCCGGATCGCGGACATGGCAGTGGACCACTGCCGCCCCAGCCTTGGCGGCGTCGATCGCGGAGTCCGCGATCTGCTTGGGAGTGATCGGAACATGGCTGGATTTCGAAACCGTATCGCCGGCGCCGGTCACAGCACAGGTGATGAAGACATCGCGGTTCATCGCAAGAGGCATTTTTGTTCTCCCTCGTATTGAGGACATTACGAGCCATGAGAGGCTGTCATGCTTTGCATTATCGGAAGAATTCGATACAGTTTCAGAACGATCGAAGGAATGCTGCATGCGGACATCGGCCAATGAGACACTCGACATCGACCTTTTGATCCTTCCGGAGACGAACCTGATTTTGATCGCTTCGGTTATCGAGCCGCTGCGTGGGGCCAACCGCATTTCCGGAGCGGAGCTTTATCGCTGGCGCCTCTTCACGCCGGATGGATCGCCGGCGGAAACGACCAGCCTCATCCCGGTGCCTGCATGTTCCAGCTTCCGGCCGACCTCGGATACGGCGCCGCTTTTCGTGCTTGGGAGCTACAATTGGCGACGAAGCGCGACGCAGGCGTTGAAGATGCAGCTGTCGCAGTCCGCGCGTCACCGGTCGATGGTCGCCGGCATCGAATCCGGCACCTGGCTGCTTGCTGAAGCAAGCCTGCTCGACAATGTCTCGGCCGCCGTCCACTGGGAGGACTACGACGATTTCGCGCTCGCCTATCCGCAGGTGCGCGCCGTCAGGGATCGCTACGTGATCGACGGCAAGCGGATCACCACCGCCGGTTCGCTGCCGACGGTCGATCTCATGCTCGAGATCATCCGGCGGCGGCAGGGCTATTCGTTGGCGCTGGAAGTGAGCCGCCTGTTCATCTACGAGCCGGCAAGCCCGCAAAGCGCGGCGGAACTTTCGCCATCGACGGCCGGCCTGCGCATGCGGGATCCGCGGGTTGCTCAAGCCATTCGCCTGATGGAGGATCATATAGAGCAGCCGCTGGTGCTCACGCGTCTTGCCCGTCGCATCGGCGTCAGCGCACGCCATCTGCAAGCGCTCTTCCAGGAGAGCATCGGTGCGCCGCCGCATGTGCATTACCTGGCGCTCAGGCTCAATGCGGCCCGGCGCAAGGTCATCGAGACGAAAGCCTCCTTTGCCGAGATTGCCGATGCGACCGGCTTCAATTCGGCATCGGCATTTTCCCGCAGCTATCGTGCCAGCTTTTCGGAAAGCCCATCTGGCACGCGTCGCCGCTTGTGCCGCCGCACTACGCCTGCAGGAGAGTCGACATAGGCTGGAAGGCCTCGCGTACCATCTCGGCCAATTCGCGGATCGCCTCGCTCGAATGATAGGGGTTGCGGCGAAGCACGACGCGGGAAGAATCGACCGGCGGGAAACCGTCATCGCCCGTCAGCTCCCGGCAGCCATGTGGAATGTTGCTGCGCGACAGCGTCGTTACGGCAAGCCCGGCGGACACGGCGTTCTTCAAGCCGGAACTCGTGTCGGCAATGAAGGCGATACGATAGCGCCGCCCGATTTGCTCCAATGATTTCAGAGCGAAATCGCGGCACCATGTCGAATCCCGATAGACAGCGATGGGCAGGGGTGTCGCCTCATGCACACGATGGACCAACGATGTCACCCAGACAGTCGGGTCGATACAGAGAACCTCACCTTTGCTCTGGTTGTTCCAATCGAAGACGACGGCGAGGTCCAGCTCGTCTTTTTCCAGCGCGGCCAGGTTATGTGCCGTGTAATCGCATGAAACGGTGACTTCGACGGCCGGATGCCGGATAGCGAAAGCGGCCAGCGCCGCCGGCAACACAGTCTGGCTGTATTCTTCCGGAATCCCGATCCGGACAGGGCCGTCCAGAGGCTTGGTGCGGATATTCGCCGCCGCCTCGTTGAGGAGCTCGATCACGCGTTGCGCATAGGGAAGCAGTTGAGTGCCGGCGCGGGTCAGCATCGCTCCCCGTGCGCTTCTTTCGAAGAGCGTTTCGCCTATCGTCTCCTCCAGCCGCTTGATCTGCGCGCTGACGGCCGATTGCGTGCGGCCGATCCTTTGAGCGGCCGTGGAAAAGTTGGATGTCTCGGTGATGACGAGAAACGTCCGCAGCAGGTCGCTTTCGATGGGGTCGCGCATGACACGTCACAAATATTTCTGATAGCTACTATCTCTACTATTCGTTTGCCTGATGTCAAATATCGGCGCACACAGGTCATGTTCCTTCTGCTCATTCTTTGAGTCCATACATGACATTCCAGTTTCCGACCCGCTCCGCTTTTGCCAGCGATTATGAGAGGGGCGTCATACTCGTGGCCACCGCAATGCTTGCGTGGAGCTGCAGCGGCATCTATGCGCGCCTTCTGACCACGGACATATGGACGGCGATCGCCTGGCGATCGCTGTTCGGCGGCCTGTTCCTGCTGATCCCCAGCTTTTTCCTCGAAGGTGGGTTTTCGCGTCGGCAATGGGCATCGATTTTTCATCCTGCCGGGCTGGCGATGCTGGCCTGCCAGACGATCAGCCAGGCCTGCTTCATCGGCGCGCTCTACACGACCACGGTCGCGAACGTAACGATGATCTACGCGACGGCGCCGTTCATCGCGGCGTTTCTCAGCTGGACCATGCTCAAGGAGCGCGTAGCAAAGCGGACCTTGATCGCCGGCGGCGTCTGCCTCATCGGCGTCGCTGTCATCGTGGCGTCGTCGATCGGCGGCGGCACGGGTATTGGTGATCTGCTCGCACTCGGCATGACGGTCACCTTCGCGCTGATCATCGTTATCCCGCGCATGGATCCCGCTATCCCGATCCTGCCGTCGAGCGTTGTCAGCGGGCTTCTGACCTTCGTCGTCTTCGTGCCCTTTGCGTCTACAGGCTCGGTGGACGTTCAAAACTGGCTTTTGCTCGCGGCTTTCGGGGCGACGAATTTCGCGCTGGCCTTCGTCCTTTTCCTTTTCGGATCAAGAAAGATGCCTGCCGCCGACGCCGCGCTCATCAGCTCGATGGAGATCGTATTGACGCCGTTCTGGGTCTGGCTGTTTTTTTCCGAGATGCCGCCGGTCGCTACCTTCGTCGGCGGGGCGATCATCTTTGCGACGATCGTCTGGCACACGGCTATCGATCTGCGGCATAGCCGCCGCGCTCGCGTGCCGGTCTAGCGGTTCGTAATCCTGAAACAAAATGTAACAACTAATAACACCCCGTTACGCCGCGAATCATTATATTCCGCTCGTGTTTGAACGAGAGGTCTCTTGATGCTGGCTAACCAAGCGCCGTCCCCTTCACAATCCGATGTGCTGATCTGTCTCGACAATCAGCAGGTTGCGTCCCGCATCGGTACGGTTCTGTCGCAACAGGGACTGACAGTGCTGACTATCCCGACGACCGGGCTTCAGGAGTGGTTCGAGCCCAACGGGTGCCAGCTTGTGATCACGCATACCGCGATGATCGGCCAGGTGCGCAGTCGCCTCAACCTGCCTGTCGTCAACATCGAAGCCTTCATATTCGATCGCCCAGATCATGCGACCGAGGGTGCTGCCCGGCAGTTTGATGGCGACGCCTTCGTCAAACGGGTTTTCCTGGTCATGAATGGCGCCCAGAGGCGCATCGCCAGCTGACCCATGCCGGCCAGCACTTCGGCCACTCTCTACAGTCGTTGCTGGCTGGTCTTGTCGAAGAAGTGAAGGTTCGGTGTCTTCAGGGAGATCTGAATCTTCTGGCCGGGGTTGAGTTCGGCGCGCTCCCGCATGACCCAGGTCAGTTCCTTGCCTTCCAGATCGAGCGCGACATGCGTTTCCGAGCCTGTCGGCTCCACGACCGTCACGGTTGCTGTCACTCCGTCGTCTGACGCAAAGGAGATATCTTCCGGCCGGATGCCCAGAACGACCTCCCGGCCCTCCGACTGAGCCGGAGCACTGACGAGTTCGACGCGGGTGCCGGTCGCCAGCGTCAGCGCTGGGGAGGCGCCGCCGGTGATCTTGCCTTCGAGGAAATTCATAGCCGGCGAACCGAGGAAGCCGGCGACGAAGACATTTCTTGGCCGGTCGTAAAGTTCCAGTGGCGAACCGACCTGTTCGACCTTGCCGCCCTGCAGAACGACGATCTTGTCGGCCATGGTCATGGCCTCAATCTGGTCGTGGGTCACGTAGACGATCGTCGTCTTCAAGCGCTGATGCAGAGCCTTGATTTCCGCGCGCATCTTCACGCGCAGCTTGGCATCGAGATTGGAGAGCGGTTCATCGAACAAGAAAACCTTGGGATCGCGCACAATGGCGCGGCCCATGGCGACACGCTGGCGCTGGCCGCCGGAAAGCTGGGCGGGCTTGCGTTCCAGCAATGGCTGCAGTCCCAATATCTTGGCGGCGTCGCCGACTTTCTGGTCGATTTCCGCACGCTTTGCACCGGCAAGCTGCAGCGCAAAGCCCATATTTTGCGCCACCGTCATCTGCGGATAAAGCGCATAGTTCTGGAATACCATGGCGATATCGCGATCTTTCGGCGGCAGGTCGTTGACGACCCGCCCGCCGATCGAGATCTCGCCGCCGGTAATATCCTCGAGCCCGGCGATCATACGCAGCAGCGTTGACTTGCCGCAGCCCGACGGGCCGACGAGAATGACGAATTCGCCGTCCGAGATTTCGACGTCGACGCCATGGATGATATTTACTGCGCCGTAGGACTTCCTGACGTTCTTGATGGTCAATCCGGACATGACATTCTTCCCTTGAGGATCGATCAGTGCTTCTTGCGGACGCGGAGGGCCTGGTATGGCTTGCCCGGCAGTTCCACGCCGAAAGCCGCATCCGCCTTGCCGCCACGCACGATCGCGCCGTGCCGCGTCGGATGCGGGATCGGCGCTTCCACCTTCCTGGCCGGTGTGATCGTCATCTCCCATGTGTCGATGATGTCGACGTCATAATCCGTGCCGTCCTTGGGCAAGCCCGTCGACCAGATGACCGGCTGATGCTCGCCGAGATAGATGTAGCTGACATCACCATCGCGCGCGCCGGAAACGCGTGTCCACGGCCATTCGCCGAACGAAGCCATCGGCTCAAGGCCGTTGACAACGTCCTGCTCCAAGAGGTCGCGCAGGAAGCCGATGCGCTTCCAGGCTTCGCCGCGCAGTTCGCCGCCCTTGGCCCACCAGATCAGGTCTTCCGGGTGCGAATAGGTTTCGCCGTGGCCGGCATAGCCGCCGCGCGTCATCGTGATCCAGAAGCGATGCACCAGCTCCTCAGCCGTCAGGTTGCCCCAGGACTGAATGATGTTGCCCTCATATTCCGGCTCGTCGTTGACGACTGGCTTGCCATAGGCCTCGCGCCACTCCTGCGTGCGCTTTACATCCCAGTTCTGGATGCAGGTATGGGTCACCCAGGGCTTGCGATGATCGAAGTTCATCGTCGGCTCGCCGTTATGGATGGATTTCAGATGGCCGTAGGGATCGTTCTCCTCGAGAATGTGGAAATAGCGGTCCCATTGCTGCAAAGGCTTGGTGTCGAGAAGGAAGTCATACTCGTTGGCAAGCGCCCACCAGACATTGCGATAGGCGGCAAGGCGCGCGGCGAGATAGGCGACGTAGCGGAAATCCTGCTCGGCCGACATGTCTGAATAACCCCAGCGATCATAGGGGTGGAACATGATGATATCGGCCTCGATGCCGAGCTGGCAAAGGGCCGCGACTTGGCTCTCGAAATGGCGGAAGGAAACGGGGTTCGGCCTGTCGAAATCCTCTTTGCCGTCGGTGCCCTTCTCGAAACAGGCATAGAGCGGCTCGTTGACGTTATAAGGATAGTCCTTGGGGAAGACGCCCATGCGGATCTTGTTGAAGCGTGACTTTTTCAGCGTCTCAAGGGTCTGTACCTGCATGTCGAGCGGCTGGTGCGTCCAGGCATAGCAGGTCGTGCCGAAGGAGAGAAAAGGCTTGCCGTCGGCATAGGCGAAATGGAACTTGTTGTGGACATGCACGGGGCCGTGGTTGCCCTCGGATGGCTTGCTCGCGACGAAGGAACCAGTCTTGCCATCCAGTTCCGACGTCTTCGAGCGGGTGCGGAACGACCACTCACCTTCATTGTCGGGCATGAAGCGAACGCGATAGACGCCGTCGCCATCGTAGAAGCCGGGTACGCGGACCTCGCGGCTGTTCTGGCTGAAAACGGCATCGAATGCCACATCGAGATAGGGATTGCCGCCTGAAGGACCGTTGAGGGCCGCTTCGAAGACTCCCCATTTTTCGACGGACGCGTTGGACATGATGTTCTCCTCGGAAGATGTAGGGATGGTGCGACCGCTCAGCCCTTGACCGCGCCGGAGGTGAGGCCGGAGACGAAGTAGCGCTGGAAGATCAGATAAACGATGGTGGCCGGCAGTACGGTCATAACGATCGCCGCGTTCAACTGTCCGTAATCATTGGAAAACTGCCCCTGGAACGACATGAGCCCGAGCGGCAATGTCCACATGTGCTGGTCCTGCAGCAGCACGAGCGCCATGGCGAACTCATTCCATGTCGAGACGAAATCCAGGATCAGCAGGGCCGCGAGCACCGGCAGGCAGACGGGCAGGAATATCCGGCGGAAGATGGTGAAGTGGCTTGCGCCGTCGATCAGGGCTGCTTCCGACAGTTCTTTGGGAATGCCTTTGAAGAAACCATGCAGGATGAAGACCTGGTAGGGCACGCCGAAGGCGATATAGGGCAGGATCACGCCCGGATAGGTATCGATCAGCCCGAGCGAATTGACCAGCGTGAACAACGGCGCCAGCATGACTTGAAAGGGGATCATGGTGCCGAAGACGACGGCGAGCAGCAGCAGCTTGCCGAACCTCAGGCGGATCTTGGCAAGCGCATAGGCCGCCATCGCCGACAGGATGAGCCCAAGCGGCACCTTGATGACGGTGATGATGGTGCTGTTCAGGAAGGCATTGGCAAAATTGCCGCGGCCCCAGGCGCTCGAATAATTTTCGAAAGCCGGATCGAGCGGCGGCATGAAGGCGCCGGTCGATGTCACGTCGGCTTGCGTCTTCAAAGAGGTGAAGACGATGAAGACGAAAGGCGCAAACCAGATCGCCGCGACGACGAAAAGCGCGATCCACAGGCCGATCAGCACCGGATCCCGCTTGCGCTTGGCGGGGACGACGGTTTCGAAGTCGTCCGACATGGATGTTGCCGATGCTGCGGTCATTGTTCGGCCTCCTCATGCTTCTGCGTCCATCGCAGGTAGGGAATGACGATCGCAATGGTGATGAGCAGCAGAACGACCGAGATCGCAGCGCCGCGGCCGAAATCGAAGATCTGCATGGCCTGCGTGAAGGCCCAGAGCGCCAGCATTTGTGTGGATTGCGCCGGTCCGCCGCCCGTCAGGCCGTAGACGATGTCGAAGGCCTTCAGCGAAGAGATGACCGAGAGCACCAGCACGATGGTCAGTGTCGTGCGCAGCGCGGGCAGGGTGACGTAGCGGAAGATGTTCCAGCGCCCAGCGCCGTCGATACGCGCGGCTTCCACGAGCGTTTGCGAGACGTTCTGCAGGCCTGCGAGAAACAGCACCATGGAGAAGCCGACGGACTGCCAGAGATAAGCGACGAAGACCGAATAGAGCGCGACGTCCTTGTCGCCGAGCCAATCCTGAATCCAGGCTTGCATCCCCATCGATGTGAGGATCTCGCTGAAGAGGCCGAAGAAGGGATCGTACATCCACTTCCACATGGTCGCGACCGCGATCGGGGCGATGATAACAGGCAGATAGAAGATGGCGCGAAAGGTATTGCGGGCAAAAAGCTTCTGATTGAGGCTCAGCGCCAGCAAGAGGCCGACCATGGGCGGAAAGATCACGCACATGATCGTCCAGATCACCGTATTGCGGAAAGCGACCCAGAAGACGGGATCCTGCGTGAAGACATATTGATAGTTTGCCAGTCCGACGAACGGGCGTTGCGGATCGAGGCCATTCCATTTCTGGAAGCTCAGCACCACCACGTTCAGCATCGGATAAAGCGCGAAAATCGCGTAGATCAGCATGGCTGGGGCGAGCAGGATCACTGCCTGAACGCGGGGATCATCGGTTCGATTGCGGAATGACATTCTGATTGCTCCCGGCGGCAGCTGGCGCGTGGGCATAAGGTGAGGGAAGCCGTCCGCCGCGATCGGCAATCGGAGCGGCGACCTCCCTCGATCGATCAGCTGCGGCCGGAGATGAAGGTCTGCAGCTGCTTGGCGGCATCGGCCGGCTGGATATTGCCGGCAGCCACGTCATTGATCACCCGGAAATATTCGGTGGTGACGTCAAGCGGGAAGGCCTGGTCGCCGTTCATGTAGACCTTGCTATAGGTCTTGAAGATATCGAGCCACTTCGCCTCCAGCGGCTTCTGGTCGGTGTACTGGACATTCTTGTTGACCGAGATCGAGCTGATCTGCCCGACGAGGTCCTGCTGCACCTTGGTCGAGAGGAAGTAATCGAGGAACTTCGCGGCGAGATCCGGGCTTTTGCTCTTGGTGCTGACGTAATTGTACTCGGCAAAGCCGTAGAGGCGGTTGGTGTTCGTCGGGAACGGCACAAGGCCGTAGTCGTCGAGGTTGACCTTGCTGCCGCTCAGCTGACTGACAAGCCAGTCGCCTTCAAGCATCATCGCAGCGCGGCCGGCGACGAACAGCGTGTAGGACTGCTGGTTGCTGATGCCCATGAAGGGTTTCAGCGTGTAATCCTTCGTCCACTTGGCAAATTCGGTGAACGCGTCGGTCGCGCAGGGCTCCTTGGTCCAGTCGGTCTTCATGGCCATCAGCGCGTCATGCTTGTCGGCGCCGCACTTGGTTTCGAGCAGCACATCCATCAGGCGCATGACATGCCAGTTGACCGAGCCGCCGAAGGTGAAGGCCGGAATGCCGGCTGCCTTGAGCTTGTCGGCCGCAGCGAGCAGCTCCTCATAGGTTTTCGGCTCCTGCGTGATGCCGGCCTTCTGGAAGAGCTTCTTGTTGTAGTAGATCGCTTCGCCCTTGAAGGTGAAGGGGACACCATGCTTGCCGCCTGGATAGAGATCGGCAAAGGCGGCGGCGGACGGAAGCAGCTCGTCGTTCCACTTGTACTGGGTATAGTACTTGTCGAGCGGCAGAGACAGGCCGGCCTTCACATATTCGCCGCCGAGGCCAAGCCCGGCCCAGCTGAAATAGATATCCGGGCCTTTGCTGGAGCCTGCCGCGACGCGAAGGGCAGTCTTGTGTTCATCGACGCCACGCTGGACAATTTCGATGTGCGTGCCGGGATTGGCGGACTCGAAGTCCTTCGCCACTTTCTTCAGCGCGCCGTTCGCCGCGCCGTTGTCGAAGTTCAGTGTCCATAGTGTCAGGTCTTCCGCGGCGACATTGGTCGACCAAAGAGCCGCGGTCGCGATCGCCGCGGCACCGAACCAACGCGCATATTTGAAATTGATAGCCATCTCCCGTCCTCCTCCTGAACAAGCTGAGGGCGGTTTTGACAAATCGTTACCAACATGTCAACTGGTATGATGAGATCATCATCATTCTGACGCGAAATGGACTTTGAAGCAGGATATGATCACCACCGCTGAAGCCGCTCCGGGATCGATATGGCCCAAGGCTCGTTCTCCAAGGCGCGAGGATCTGCCCTTTGCGGCAATCATGCCCTTCGTTGCTTCCGCTCCCGCTGCGCCAGCCTCAAGACCGGCGGCCAGACATGCGGCCAGCGGCAAGCCTTGATCCCGGGCGGCTCGGCAGGCCGCTGCGGCCGGCACCCATGCATCGACCATCGTCTTTTCACCGACTTCGGCCTTGCCGCGGTCCTGGATGCCCTTGGCAAAGGCTGAAAATATCTCGACCATGTCGTCGTCGTTCAGCGAGGTCTTCCCCTTGGCGACCGCGCCCGCACGCATGAAGGCAGTCGCATAGAGCGGCCCCGACGAGGCGCCGACTGCGTTGAGGAAGGATTTGGCCGCCGTATTGAAGACCAGCGTCGGATCGGCAGCTATCGGATCCAGCTCCGAAACCGCCTTGGCGGCGGCGGCAAAACCGAGCTCCATGGCAATGCCATGATCGGCATCGCCGATGACGCCGTCCAGTTCGCAGAGGCGATCCTTTTCGCGCGCCATCGCCTCGGCGATCCGCGCGAAAAGCGCCTTCAGATCTTCCGTTGCAACCGTCGTCATGACAGGGCCTCGCCGGAACGGAACATGGCGCAATCGCAGGGATGGTCGATCAGCCGCTGCAGTTCCTCGTCCAGATGCATGAGCGTGATCGAGGCGCCGGCCATCTCCAGCGACGTGCAATAATTGCCGACCAGCGACAGATGGATGATAAGGCCTGCGTCGTCGAGCATCACCTTGAGCTTGCGCATCATGATGTAGAGCTCCATGAGCGGCGTCGAGCCGAGCGAGTTGACGAGCACGGCGACCCGGTCACCGCGAGCCGGCTTCATCTCGTCGAGGATCTTGCCGACGAGTTCGTTCGTCACCTCGTCCGCCGATCGCATCGGTCCGCGGGCGACGCCGGGCTCGCCGTGGATGCCCATGCCGATTTCCATCTCGTCGGCACCGATCTCGAAATTCGGCTTGCGTGTCTGTGGTAGAGAGCACGGCGAAAGCGCAACGCCCATTGTATAGGTTCGTTCATTCGCCCAGCGCGCCACTCGTTCGACCTCGTCGAAACCGTACATCAGATCGCAGGCCGCACCCGCCGCCTTGAAGATGAAGACGTTGCCGGCAACGCCCCGGCGGCGTTCCGTCTGATCGACCGGTGCGGACGCGATGTCGTCCGTCGTCAGCACGGTACGCACCTCTATATCGTCCATGGCAAGCATTTCCGCCGCCATGTCGAAGTTCATCACATCGCCGGCATAGTTGCCGTACATGAACAGCACGCCGACACCGCCATCGACGGCCTTGGCGCATTCGATGATCGGATCGGGCGGCGGCGAGGCAAAGACGTTCCCGATGGCGGCAGCATCGGCCAGCCCTTTGCCGACGAATCCGAGAAATGTCGGCTCATGCCCGGATCCGCCGCCGATGACCAGGCCGACCTTGCCGGTTCGTGGGCCATGGTTCGCCACGATCGAGCGCGGCGAACCGTCAACGGCGTGGAGATGACGCGGATGGGCTGCCAATATCCCGGCCAGCATCTCATCCACGGCGGCCGCACCTTCGTTGATCAGCTTCTTCGTCTTCACGCAGTCCTCCAAATCATTGCGATTGTTAGGACTAACATGCGCGTCTGCGATCGAAGGTCAATCCATCAAGATCGCCGAAACAGCGCTATAGGCATCCAGCATGAGCCTGTTATTTCCGGTCTGTTCCGTGAGGCGGAGTTTCCCCAGCTCCACCAGCTGAGAGATGGGTGTGATGTTGACCAAATGGAGCGACCGCGATCCGTTGGACTGCGCGGTGATGAAGGCCAGTACCGCGGTCGGATCGGACGACAGGCACTCATGCCATTGCTGGCCCGCGAGGCGGGACAAGGTCGAGACCACGTTGAAGAGCGGTCGTGTGGTTCCTGCCGATGATGGTTCGTTCTCCCCAGCAATCAGCCCGAAAGAACCGGTCAGTGCCGACAGTGTCAGGCATTCCAATCCGGCATCGAGGACGCAGGCGGCGTAGCCAAGCGCAAAGGCTTCTCCGAAACGGGCATTGTGCCGGGGATCGGCATTGGCCATGGCGATGCGGCGGCCGTGGGGATTGTCCATCGTCCGGCTGCCATAGGGGTTCTGCCGCATCGGTATGGTGGAGGGGCCGATACGGTAGGGCTTATCTCCGTAGATGGCGCGCACGGAACGGGTGATGAATGGCAGTGCTTCCAGCGTCTGCATGACGCTGAGATCGTCGGCCGCATGCACGATGGGATTGGTGCAATGGGTGATGAAATCGAGAGTGTCGGCGGGCACCCGTTTGCGATTGAGTTCGGTGAAATAGCTCAGCATGCCGCCGCCGAGGCGCACATCGGGGAAGGCGGCCCGCGCGGCGGCATAGATCTCCTCAAGAGGCGGGCACTCGGGCCATTTGCTGCCCGGCGGCGTCGATTGTCGGTCGACCGAAGGGGAGATCACGATCGCATCAGGTTTGAAATCGGCCGCTCGCATCCAGCCTGCTATTTGCCGTGCCTCGACAAGCGGCGCCTGGCGGCAGGGCAACGCGATTTCCAGCGTCGATTTGCCGGCATGAAGCGCGGCAACGGCGGCGAAGCGTTCGAAGGCGTCAGCGCCGTGGCCGACATTCGGATCGAAGTGGAAGAGCAGCTCCTGCGGTGCAATCTCTGCCAGCCGGTCGCGCGCGGCCCGCGCCGCATCCGCTTCTTCGGGTGTAACGACAAGGCCGATGGACGGCATGGTGCCGGATTTTGTTCCCGGGCTTAACGCGATCGCTGCATCTGAACTATGGGAAAAAGAGGGTGGCGAACGTCGCATGTCCCCTATGGTGAGAACGATGCGCTGCCGCATCGGCTCGCCGGCTGGAATTCGATAGGGCCAAGGCAGGGCCAGCGGGCGAACATAGGTCTTGTAGGAGGCATCCGACCAGTTGCGCTGGTCTTCCATTTCGAAAGTGTCGCCTTCCATGCGGCACTCGGCTGTCACGTTGGACGCCACGCTATGCGTAATCGCCCGCATGTCCTTAAAGGGCTGCCAGGGCTCGATAAGGTCAGGGAAATGCGTGTTCCTTCGGCTGCCATCGACGTGCTCGACCGATACGGGCATGCCGGCAACGCCGACGATCGGATGCAGGATGCAGAAGCCGCAACGGTTGGTTTCGAAGCCGGTCATCGAGAGCGCTATCGCTTCGAAGGTCAGGGCTTCATCAGCCTCAGCGGCTATCCGAACGTCGATTGCGAGTTCGGTATTTTCAGGGCCTGCGCAACGCGCGATATAGCTGACGAAAAAGCCATCCTGATGCTGATTGATCCGCAGGTCGTCGATATCCGGTGCATAGGTGCCCCAATCGCGGTCGCGAACCAGGTAGGAAACGGCCCGCAGGACTTCGGCGCCGTCATAACGAATGGCCCGGAGATTACCGTCCTTGAAGTCGACCTCGAGCCTGCCCGATGTCAGCCGCACCGGCGGCGTTTCAGCCTCGCGCGTGCCGTAGAGCTGGAACGGATCGATCCCGGTCGTCATCGCAACATCGCCCCGATATCGACCGGACGCTTGCTGGCCGCACTCTCATAGGCGGCCTCGACAAGTGCGAAAGTCTTGAGATTGTCAGCACCTGACGTGGAGGTCTCGACGCCATTGGCAAGGCGGTCGGTCCAATGCTGCTGGATCGCGAGAACGCTCTCCTGGATATTGTGCCAGGGACGGGAGGCCCAGGGCAGAAGCTGCGGCGCGGCATCCGTGATGGTCACGCCAGCCGGGCCGTTGACCTCAAGACGATAGCCCTGTGAGAGCCGAATGGTACCCCGCGCGCCGTCGAGCTCGATCAGCGTCTCCGGAAAGGGTTCGGTCGCAAGCTTGGAGGCATAACTGACATCGACGATCGATGTCGCGCCGTTCTCGTGATCGAGCAGGATCGTGGCGACATCCTCGCCCTTGATCTTCGGATTGACCCGCTTGGTGCGGGCGGTCAACGAGGCGACGTCGCCGAGGATGAAGCGGGCGATGTCGAGCGTGTGGATGCCGAGATCCTCGATGATGAAGCGCTCGCCTGCGGCCAGATAGGGCTGACCTGAGAAGACGTCGTAGCCGGAGCGGAACGAGAAGCGGCCCCAGAAGGGCTCGCCGATCACACCCGACCGCAGGACGGTCTTGACGGCCTGTATGGGTGTTTGCCAGCGGAAATTTTCATGCACCATCAGCGGCACGCCGGCCTGCGCGCAGACTGCGACCATTGCCTTGGCGTCGCTCAGCGTCTTTGCGAACGGCTTCTGGCAGATGGCCGGGATCTTGTGGGAGGCAGCCATTTCCACCAAAGCGCGATGGCTTTGCACCGTCGTTGCGATGTCGACGAAATCGAATCCACCATCGGCAAACATGGCGGCGGCGTCCGCATAGCGGCGCTCGATGCCGAATTGGTCGCCGACGATCTTCAGCCGCTCCGGGTCGCGGTCGCAGATCGCGACGATGCTGGCACCTTTGATGTCCTGCCACGCGTGCATCTGATTGATCGCGAAGAAGCCACAACCGATCAACGCGCCCTTAAGTTCTGCCATTTCAGCTTGCCTTTGCCATCTGCATGAGAGTTACGCGCTGCTGGAGGCGCCGTTGCGCCTGATCCACGACCACCGCGATGATGATGACCAGCCCCTTGATGACCATCTGCCAGAAGGAAGATACGCCCATCATCACAAGGCCGTCCGAAAGAATGCCGATGACGAAGGCGCCGATGATCGTCCCGCCGATGGTGCCGCGTCCGCCCGACATGGAGGTGCCGCCGAGCACGGCTGCTGCGATCGCATTCAGCTCGAAGCTTTCGCCGGTTGCCGGATGTGCCGCCATCAGTTCCGATGATATGACGATACCGACGATGGCGGCGCAGAGCCCCGAGAACATATAGACGAAGATCTTGACCACATCGACGCGGATGCCGGACATGCGTGCGGCGCGCTCGTTTCCGCCGACGGCGAAGATGTGCCGGCCGATCGGTGTCGAGCGGGCGACATAGGCGGCGGCGAGGGCCAGCACGATCAGGATCCAGATGGAGACGGGAAGGCCGAGCAGGCGGCCGGCGCCGAAGACCTCGAAGCCCGTCGTATCGTATTCCGGCCGCCCGACCAGGTTCGGGAAGGTTTGCCCGTCCGAAGACAGAAGCGCGAGGCCGCGGGCGATATAGAGCGTTCCGAGCGTGGCGATGAAGGGCGCGACATTGAGCTTGGTGATGAGCAGGCCATTGATGAGGCCGATCAATAGCCCGACGGCCAGCGTGATGAGGATGATCTCGTAGATGTTGAAATAGACAGTATATCCGATCGGCAATTCGACGCCGTTGAGGATGAGGGCGCCTGCCATCATGCCGCAAAGGCCGACGATCGAACCGACCGAAAGATCGATCCCGCCGGTGACGATCACGAAGGTCATGCCCATGGCCAGAAAGGCATTGAGCGCGACATGCTTCGACATCAGGATGATGTTGGCGGTCGAGGTGAAATTCGGTGCGAAGATCGCAAAGAAGATGATGACGGCAAACAGCGCAATGAAGGTCCTGAGCTTCATCAGCGTCAGGAGAACGGAACCGTTCGAGCGATTGGCCGCGAGGCCGGAGGACGTATCTGCCGTCATGACGCGAGTTTCCCTGTATGTCCATGTCCCTTGGCGGATGCCGCGATGATGGCCTCCTCCGTCGCTTCGCTTCGGTCGAGAACGGTCACGAGCTTGCCGTTGCTGAGTACTGCGATGCGATCCGAAAGAGCCATGACCTCTTCAAGGTCCGAAGTTGAAAACAAGATAGCCAGGCCCTTGCCGGCGAGCCGGCGCATGGTGCGGAAGACATCGGCCTTGGCGCCGACATCGATGCCGCGGCTCGGCTCGTCCATCAAAAGCACCTTCGGGTCGGTCATGAGCGCCTTGCCGATCACGACCTTCTGCTGGTTGCCGCCGGACATGGAGGTGACCTCGAAATCGGGATTGGGCGCCTTGATGGAAAGATCGCGGATCATGTCGCGGATGGCGTTCTTTTCGGCGCCCGGATCGATATGGAAAAGCAGCCGGGCGAAACGCCCAAGGCTTGCAAGCGTCAGGTTGCTGGCGATGGATAATACCTGCACCAGCCCTTCGCGCTGCCGATCCTCGGGGATCAGCGCCAGGCCGCGCCGGATGCGCCGGGTGGTGTCGCGTGCGCGGACCTCGATGCCGTCGATATAGATCCGCCCGGTCGAATGCGTATGCCGACCCATCACGCATTCGAAGAATTCGCTGCGCCCGGCACCCATCAGGCCGTAGATGCCGAGGATTTCGCCGGCGCGCACCGACAGCGAGACATGATCGACGGCGAGGCCGCCCGTGCGTCTCGGCAGGCTGATCTCCTCGGCGCGGAAGGCCTCCTCGCCGATCGCATGGCCTCCGTCCCTGGCGAAATCCTTGGCATCGGATCCGATCATCGACCGGACGATCCATTTCGTGTCGATATCACGAACCATGGCATGGCCGGTGATCTGCCCGTCGCGCAGGACGGTGATGTGGTCGCCGATCCGCATCAGCTCTTCCAGCCGGTGCGAAATATAGACGATCGCAACGCCCTGAGCCTTCAACTCCGCGATGACCTTGAACAGAATGTCGACTTCCGCCGCCGACAGCGCCGATGTCGGCTCGTCCATGATCAGGATGCGGGCATCGAGAGAGATGGCCTTGGCGATCTCGACAAGCTGCTGCTGCCCGATCGGCAGGTCCTCGACCATGGTTTCGGCGCCTATGCCGGCATCCAGCCGATCCAGAAACTCGTTGGCTTTTACGATCTGCGCCTTGTGATCGATACCGAAGACGGCGCGGGTGATTTCCCGCGTGGCAAAGATGTTTTCGGCCACCGTCATGTTGCCGAAGAGATTGAGCTCCTGGAAGATCATGCCTATGCCACGAGCTTGCGCGCTGGCCGGGCTATCGAACGAAACCTCCTCGCCCTCAAGCAAGATGCGGCCCGACGTCGGTCGCTCGACGCCTGCGATGATCTTCATCAGGGTAGACTTGCCGGCGCCGTTTTCGCCGACGAGCACGTTGACCGCGCCGCGATGCAGCTCGAGATTAGCGTGCTTGACGGCGACAATGCCGGAATAGACCTTGGAAACGTCCTCCAGGCGCAGGATGATGTCGTTGCTTGGCGTTTCGCTCATGGTCATTGCCCCAATGTCAGGGCCGAAGGTGTGATCAGGGGAAGCTGACCGGATGGGGGCAGCGGAAAGGCACCCGTTACCGTGATCGTCTTTCCGGTCAGCCCGTTCCGGGGCAGGGCCGCCAGAAAGGATGAGTTCGCCTTCTCATTGAAGGCTTTGCCGAACTGAGCCCATTCGATCTGGTTCCTGAATTCATTGAAGTCCAGAAAATCCAGCGCGTCGCGCAGCGCTGTGCCGCGGATCGCCGGGCCGATCTGTACCTTCGCGTCCGCCTTGCCGTCGCCATCCACATCAACATCGAGCGTGCCTGCACGGGAGGCAGTGTCGGCAGCGACGATCTTGCCGCTCAACTTGACGGCATAGGTCCAGGGCGATGAAGCCTGTTTCCGCGGATTTCCGTATTTCGCCCCGGCATCATCCGGGTTCGATGCTACGGCCTGCAATACCGTCTTGATGTCGCTGGCGCGCTTCTCGATGCCGGGCAGTACCTGGGATTGCCAGATCGCCTCGACCTTCGCCGCTGGATCGAAGGCACCCTTTGCCGCCTGCGCCGCTTTCTCCTCGGGCGTCGGTGTCTTGATAATCTTGCAGCCGGGCAATGCCGCGGCCAAAACAAAGGCCACGAGCGCGCCTCTGATCCTCAACATGCAATGCACCTCGATCTCGCAGGAAAAACATTCGGAGAGCGCGGTTTTCCCGCGCCCTCCAACCTAGCTGGTCCGCCATCAGTTCTTCAGTGCGAAGGTCTCAAGCTTGTCGGCATTGTCGGCATTGATTAGAACGCAATCCATCAATTGCTTCTCATCCTTCGGCGCCGTCTTGTTCTTGATGTACGCATCGGCCTGCTCGACCGCCTTCTGCGCCTGGGCGTAAGCCGGCTGCATGACCGTCGCCTTGATGCCGCCGGCCTTGATCGAGTCGCGCACGTCGTTGGAGCCGTCGAAGCCGACGACGATCACGTCCTTGCGGCCAGCGGCCTGCAGGGCGGCAATCGCCCCCATCGCCATGGTGTCGTTGCCCGAGATCACGCCCTTGATGTCAGGATTTGCCTGAAGGATGGTTTCCATCTTGGCATAGGCCTCGGTCTGGCTCCAGTTCGCCGACTGCTTGGCGACGAGCTTCAGGTCCGGATAGTCGTCGATGACGTCGTGATAGCCCTGCGAGCGGATGCCGGCATTGGTATCGGCTTCGCGGCCGACGAGTTCGGCGTAATTGCCTTTCTCACCCATCAGCTTGACGAATTCCTGCGCGCCGAGCTGCGCCCCCTGATAGTTGTTGGAAACGATTTGGGCGACGGCGATGCCGGTGACGTTGATTTCGCGGTCGATGAGGAAGGAGGGGATGCCCGCATCCTTGGCCTTCTTCAAGGCGGCGACCGTCGCATCCGCGCCGGCATTGTCAAGAATGATGGCTTTGGCGCCGCGTCCGATGGCCGTGTCGATGACTTCCGATTGCTTGTTTGCATCGTCGTCATGCGTCATGACCAGCGTCTCGTAACCCAGCTCTTTTGCCTTGGCTTCGGCGCCGACGGCCTCTGCCTTGAAGAATGGATTGTCGAAGGCTGGCGTGATGATGGCGATCAGGTCGGCGGCGAAGGCAGGCATTGCCGTTCCCAGAGCGAGTGCGCCGGCGAAGGCTGCAAGTGTCAGTCTGCGTGTTAGTTTCATGGTCTCCTCCCAGTTATGAAACAGGCCCTGTTCCCGGCAGGGCAGTAGGGGAGGGCGACGCCCTCCCCGGGACGTCGATCAGGTGATGCGACGGATGCTGTCTGCGATTTCCTGCGGCTCGAACACCTTCTTCCAGTCGTCGCGCATCAGCGCAGGAATGCCGAATTCGATCGCCTTGTTGCAGGCATCGGAGAACACGCCGTCGACTTCCTTGAAGATGACGGCGCCGAGTACGTTCATGTGGCCGAGCAGGAAGTCGCGGGCGGCTTCCGCCGGAACGCCGCGGGCCACGCACTCATCCATGGCCTGGCGCATGATCACCAGCAGCGAGGCGCAGACCGTTTCGGAAAGACCCGGCTCCAGCATCGCCATCTGTTCGACGGTGACGCGGTGCGAGCGCATGACGGGCGCCCAGATGACCTTGGCGATTTCCTCGCCGAGAGCATAGGTGCTTTCCGGGCCTTGCATCAGGGCCGAAACGATATGCTGCTTGGCAAAGAGGCCGCCGAAGTGGTCCTTCTTCGCCTGCATGTCGGTCTCGTCGTTGAAGATCGGCGGATGGCAGGGATGGGTAACGAAATAGGTGAGATCGTCGCGCTGCGGCAGATGGCCGGCAAAGGGGGCGGCGGCGTCGAGGGCGACGACCATCGTGCCGGGCTTGAGCTTGTCGACGATGCCGGCGGCAACCTTGCCGATCGCCGTATCAGGCACGGCAAGGATAACGACGTCTGCGCCATCGAGCGCGGCGTCAGCAGGTACGCAATCGACGGAAAGATCATTTTTCAGGCGCGCCTTGCCGGCATCGCTGACCTCGACGTGGCGCACGTCGAAGCGTGAGCCTTTCAGGTTCTTGGCGAGCCGGTAGCCCATTTTGCCTCCGGCGCCGAAAAGAGCAATTGCTGTCATCTTAGTACCTCGTTCACTTTCAGAGTGTGGTAGCGCAAGTGGTATGATGAGTCAATGAGTATGCCAACGATGCGCTGGAAAATGGCGCCCTTAAGACCCTCTGCCGTCGCGGATCTGCGCGAAGTAGTCGTCGGTGCCGACCTGCCCGCCCTTCAGCGCAATCTGCAGGCCGTTGGTGGGGGCGTAGCTGCCATGGGCGGTGCACAGTGGCGAGCCCGGCGTCTGCGGCAATGGCAGGAGCGTCGTCAGTGCCTCGACACGCAGTTCCTTGAGGGCATGGCTGGACGTGTCACCGCCGGCAATGACGGCGCGGCCGAGCTTTTCCTGTTCGATCAGCCGCCGCAAAATTGTGCCGAGGGCCTGCCCGAGACAATGCCGTGCGCCGGGAATACGGTCGATGTCGCCGCCGCGGTCGGCGGAGGGGCCGAGCGCGGTATGAAGAATGACGCTGCGGCCGGCCTTCAGGCTGGCAATTCCCGCAGCGACCGCTGCGTCCAGCGCCTGTTCGGCATTTTCGCTGACAAGCGCCAATGGATCGAGATCGATGCCGTCAAAATCGTCCGCCGTGGCGCGGCGGATTTGCCGTTCCGTCGTCGGCGATACGCTGCCGGAAACCACCGCGAGGCGATCGACGCTGCCGGGAGCTGCGAATTCCGGTTTCTCTCCGATCAGACCTTCGCTGCGCCAGGCATTGAGAAGGGCATATTCGACACCGGACGAGCCTGCGACGAAGGCATGGCCCTTGTTTGCAAGACGCCATAGCTGGTGTCCCGCAGCGGCCTGCGTTTCCGCACTGTCGACGTCAAGCAGCAGGATACCCTGATTGCCTCCCGTCAGCGCATCGATCTGCAGGTCGGCATTGGCTGCCCGGATCGTGACGAGATCCGTGAGGCTGACGGGGAGGGACGTCTGCTTGCTCAGATGCACGGCCAGATCGGCCTCATCCATCGGCGTGACCGGATGCCGGCTCATGACCGGATGTCGGTCGATGCGAAAGACCTGGCCCTGATAGGTCGCAAAGAGCTGGCCGAAGGCGGTGTAACGCTTCAGCTGCGGCGCCCCGACCACAACAGGCACCACGGATTGTGCAAAGAGCGCCTTGCCGATCTCGATCGCCTTGCCGATGTTCCCGATCTTGGGGCTGGAATCGAAGGTCGAGCAGACCTTGTAATGGCAGATGGCAGCGTCGAGACTCCTGAGCCATTTGAATGCGGGCGTCAGATGCTCGTCCATCCATTGCGGCGTTTCGCTGCGGCTGGTGCCGGCGATGCCGATGGCGCGGCAATCCTTGAACCGCTCCAGCATGGCCTCGCTCGGAATGCCGAGGAAGAGGGCCGTCTCCACGCCGTTCGAGGCGAGGGCCTCCATGACGTCGGTGGAGCCGGTGAAATCATCGCCGTAATAGCTGAGCAGAAGATCGGACATCGTTGGAAGACTGGACATTGCTGTTAGGCGTCCTTGCCGTCACTGAATTTTGCGATGGAAGCGGCAAGCTCCGGATGGTCCTTGGCATAATCGGCCAGAGGTATGTCCGAAACCGCTGCCTGCCAGGCTTGCTGGATCGCTCGCACGCCGGCGGCCGGTCCGAAAGGATGGCTGACGATGCCGCCGCCGCAGAGATAGAGAAGATCCGTGGTCCGGCCGGTACGCTGGTAGGTTTCGGGCGCCTGTCCTCCCCATTGACCGGAACCGGCAACCGGAAGCGGACAGTCTGTGGGATCGAAGAGCGGCGTGCTGATCGCCTTGAAGGATTCGACGAAGCTGTCGTCCGGTTCCCAATATTTGACCCTGATGCCATTGATCTGGAACTGATCGACGCCGAGCAGGCGCCAGAACTGCTGATATACTTTGAAATCCATGCCGGCGCCGGGATGGCGGGTCAGGATATCCCAGCCATTGCGATGCGCATGCAGCACCAACCCGGAGCGCTTGCGCAGGAAGCTCATGCCGCCGAAGCCGATGGAGTTGATATTGACGACGGCGCAATTGCCGCCGGCCTTCAGCACCAGATCGTGGTTGCGCATCATCTCGTCGGGGTCGGCATGCGAAATGCCGAAGGCGTACATCACCTTCTTGCCGGTTTTCTGCTCATGATCGAGGATCAGCGGCATAATCGCCTCGACGCGCTCCTTCAGCGGCGAATAGGCCGGGCTCATCAGTTTCTCATCGTCTTTGATGAAATCGACGCCTGAGCTGATCAATTCGCCGACCAGCGCAGCCGTTTCCTTCGGCCGAAGGCCGAGAGCCGGCTTGACGATGGTGCCGATGATGGGACGACCGCTGACGCCGGTCAGGCGCATGCTGCCGGCGACGCCGAACTGCGGGCCGGGATGCGCATCGCGAAAGGCATCCGGCAGTTTCATGTCGACGATGCGAATGCCGGTCATGCCCTTGATCGAGAAGACGCCGCCGATCGCGATCGTCATGAGTGCCGCAAGATCGGTGCCGATCGCATCCAGCGGGAAGGCGATATCGACATCGGCGCGATGAATCGGACCATGCCCTTCCGCGACCTCCGGCCAGGTCGGGTGTTCCGCATCGGCAAGCGGGCGAATCGCGGCGACGCGCGCGGCGACGCGCGCCTTGAGCTCTTCCGTTTCACCGGGAACCGCGACGAAAGTGCCGGTCGATTGATCGCTGGCGATCTTGCTGGCCATCGCCTCGATGCTGCCTGAGGTTTCGATACGGTAGGTAACAGTGATGGTCATGAGTGGATGAATGCTCCTCTCGCCGACGATTTTCGCGTGGCGCAAACTGGTGATCTGGTATAATGAGTATTCCAACTTCTGCAACGATTTTTTTGCCCGGCAGTCGATAACACGTTTCGTATGGGCTTCCGCCACGGCAACCAAAAATGCATAAGGGAGAAAAGCTTTGGGAAAGCGGGGTTTCATGGGCCAGCCTGTCGAACAAATTGTACGTCGAAAGCTGTCCGATGAGGTATTCGACCGCCTGGAGCGGTTGATCACATCGGGAGAGCTCAAGCCCGGCGATGAGATGCCATCCGAGCGTGTCCTCATGGAGCGCTTCGGTGTCGGACGGCCGGCGATCCGCGAGGCCATGCAGGCGCTTGCCAATATGGGGCTGGTCAACATCTCGCATGGCGAGCGCGCCAAGGTGCTCCAGCTCACGGCGAAATCGATTTTCCGGCAAGTCGACCTGACCGCCAAGATCATGCTCTCCCAATCGTCCGACTCGCTCGAGCATTTGAAGAGCGCGCGCATCTTCTTCGAGCGCGGCATGGCGCGCGAAGCGGCCCAGCGCGCCACCGAGAAGGATATCGCCGAACTCCATGAAATCATCGAGCGTCAGCGGGCTTCGCTGGGAGACGCCGAGGCGTTCATTTCGGCCGACATGCAGTTCCATACGCGCATCGCCCAGATTTCCGGCAATCCGATTTTTGCCGCTGTCAGCGAGGCCATGCTGGCATGGCTGAAGGCCTATCATACCGACATGCTGATCTGGACCGGCAAGGAAAAGTTTACGCTGGTCGAGCATGAGGAGATCCTCGCGCGTATGGCGGAGAACGATGCCGATGGGGCAGAACAGGCGATGCTCAAGCATCTGGAAAGATCACGCGCGCTCTATACGAAGTGATCTTGGCCTGCATGCCGCAACGCTGACAGGCGAAATGCCTTTGTCCTAATTCCTCCCTATTCCTTATGGAATCTGGCCATATGCAAACGAGGTGTGCGTAATGGTCAATTTCATTCAGCGGAATGTGGCGCTTTTTCTGGCCCCTGTTCTGACAGTGGTCGCCATAACCCTTTACAATCTGGCCTGCCTCATGGTGAGGCATCATCATGCGATATTGCACGATGTGCACCGCGCGGCGGGCGGTTTGGTGCTTCTCGTCGCATTTTATGCCATCATCCGCTACATGCAGGCACTGCCTGACGATGAAGGCTAGAAATCCGGTAAACCTGGAAATCAATGCTGGCAATTTCAGATAGCGTTCAGCCTACGCGGCTATATCCTCGGCCTGTCATAACGCGGAGTTGACGGCGTCCTACAAGGCGGCTGTTGGTTTCGTGTCGGAAAACGGTTCCACAGCAAGTTCATCGCACCGTTCCGGTGCCAAGCCCCCATGAAGAACTGAGGATGTCAAAACGTGGCTGATGTTTGTACGCAAGGCGTAGACACGGGCTTTGTTGCCCTGGGCTATGCCAAGATCGCGATACTGGGTGTCGTGCAGGGATTGACCGAGCTGTTGCCGGTCTCCTCCACCGCCCACATGCGCCTGGTACCGGCCTTGCTCGGCTGGCAGGATCCGGGTTCGGCCTTTTCGGCCGCCATGCAGCTTGCGGCCCTTGCCGCTATCATCTCCTACTTCTGGAGCGACGTTCGCTACGTCACCTTCGGATCGCTCGATGCCATCAGGCAAAGGGACTGGCGCTCGCCCGCGATGCGGCTTGCGATCGCCATCGTTATCGCGACCGTGCCGATCGTCATCGCAGGCCTCTTGCTTTCGAAGTCGTTGAACGCCTGCGGCACGTCGTTCCGCAGCCTCTGGGTGATCGGCATCGCCTGCGTTGTCATGGGCCTGCTTCTGGCGATCGCCGAACTCTATAGCCGTCACAGGAAGGGCATCGAGCAGATGACGCTGATGGATGCCCTGTTCGTTGGCATCGCCCAGGTCGGCGCGCTGGTTCCCGGCGTTTCGCGCTCGGGTTCGACGCTGACCGGTGCATTGTTCCTTGGCCTGAAGCGCGATGAAGCCGCACGGTTCTCGTTCCTGCTCGGCCTGCCGGCCATTGCGCTCGCCGGTTTGAAGGAACTCTTCGAGCTCTACAAGGCGCATATCCCGATGGAGGCCTGGTCGGTTCTGATCGTCGGCCTTATCGTCGGCAGCATATCGTCCTTCATCACCATCTGGGGACTGATGCGTTTTCTGGAGCGCTTTTCGACCTGGCCTTTCGTTATCTACCGTATCGCGCTCGGCGTGATCATTCTCTTCGGCGTACTGACCATGGGATGGGCTTGAGCGGCCTGAACCATACGGCTTGCCAAGACTTGAATATTGGCGCTGCCCGTAAAGGCAGCGCCTTTTTCGTTCTAAGACCGCTATCCGAAGACGAGACCGCCATCGACGATAAGATTTTGCCCGGTGACGGCACGTGCCCAAGGGCTTGCGAAGAAGAGCACCGCATCGGCAGCCTCCTCAGGGGTGGTGACGCGGCGCAGCGGCGTATTCGCGGCGATAATGTCGAAAACGGCCTCCGGCGTGGCGCTGCTGGCGGCCGTCGTGCGCAGAAGGCCGCCGGAGACCATGTTGACGGTGATCCCGAGCGGGCCGAGTTCGGACGCGGCCGTGCGGGTCAGCGACAACAGCGCCGCCTTGGCGGCGGTATAATCGTGATAGGGCACCACCGGGTTCTGGAAGAGGTTCGTGCCGATGGTGACGATCCGGCCAAAGCCTGCCTGCGCCATTGCCGGCCGCGCCGCCTGTATCAGGTTCAAGGCGCCCTGCAGCGCGGTTTCCATCTGTATCGCCATTTCCGCCCAGCTCAAGGCGTCCAGTTTCGAGCGCGCATCGCCGTTGAAGCTGAAATCGGCGAGCGCATTGTGGACGACCGTCGTCGGCGCTCCGAAGTGCTCGGTTACCTCGGCGACGAGCCGCTTCGTACTTCCAAGATCGCGGATATCGGCCTGAAACGCTTTCGCGTGATTGCCAAGTTCTGCCGCTAGCGCCTCTGCCCGTTCGCGGCTTGCCCGATAGTTGATGGCAACCTTCGCGCCTTCGCGGGCAAAGGCCGTCGCGATGGCGGCGCCAAGACCGCGCCCTGCGCCGGAAACGATGACGATCTGGCCCTTGAGTGACAGGCTCATTTCTTCTCTACTCCTTGTTTGTGTGCCAGAGAGCATGGAAATGCTGCACGGGTCCGTGGCCGCTTCCGACGGAAAGCTGGCCTGCGGCGGCAACCGCGGCGGCAAGATAGGTTTTGGCGGCGGCGACGGCCTCGGGGAGCGGGGCGCCCTTGGCGATCTCGGCGGCGATAGCGCTGGAGAGCGTGCAGCCCGTTCCGTGTGTATTCTTCGTCGGCAGCCGCTCGGCTTCGAACCAGGTCAGGTGGCCGGCGCTTGCCAGCACATCCGGACTTTCGTCACCCTCAAGATGACCGCCTTTGACCAAAACAGCCGAAGGCCCCAGCGCTGCCAGCGCAAGCGCCTGGCGGGCCATGTCGTCGCGGCTTGCCGCCTCGGCGTCGTGCAGCAGCGCCGCCGCCTCGGGCAGGTTCGGCGTGATGACCGTCGCAAGCGGCAGCAGCCGCGTGGTGAGCACGTCGACGGCGTCGGCAGCAAGCAGGGCAGCGCCGCCCTTGGCGATCATGACAGGGTCGAGCACGACAGGGACATTGCGATGTCGCGCCAGGATATCCGCGACAGCATCAGCGATCTCGGCGTTGGCGATCATACCGATCTTGACGGCATTGACACGGATATCGCCGAAGATCGCCCGGATTTGGTCCGCCACGAAAGAGGGGGGTACCGGATGGACGCCGGAGACACCCTGCGTGTTCTGCGCCGTCAAGGCGGTCAAAGCTGCCATTCCGTAAACGCCGCGGGCGGAGAAGGTCTTCAGGTCGGCCTGGACGCCGGCACCACCTGATGGGTCGGAACCGGCGATGGACAGAACATTGCGGATCATTGGCGAGCCTCCTTGATGACGTTCGCGATAAGGGCTGTCGCCGCTTGCGGGTTCGGACGGCCACAGATGGCGGAGACGACCGCAAGACCATCCGCGCCGGCCGAGAAAACCTCTCTCGTGTGCTCTGCCTTGAGGCCGCCGATCGCGACTGATGGAACCGGACAGAGCCCGACGATGCGGGCAAGGCCCGCGAAGCCGATCGGTTGCTTGTGATCGGGCTTGGTGGGGGTCGCAAAGACCGGACCGATTCCGGCATAGTCGACAATGCCGGCATCTATGGCGATAGCAAGAGCCTCCGTTTCCACCGAAAGGCCGAGGATCATGTCCGGCCCGATGAGGCGGCGTGCGTCGGCGGCACTCATGTCCTCCTGACCGATGTGGAGGCCATCGGCACGGACGGCGATGGCGGCCTCGACATTATCGTTGACGATCAGTCGGGCGTTGGTCCCGTGCAGGATCTGTTTGAGGGCGCGGCCCGTCTCGATCATGGCTGCGGTGGGGGCATGCTTGTCACGCAGCTGTACGATCGTGGCGCCGCCGGCAACGGCCGCACGGGTCGTTTCGATCATGCCGAGTTCGGCACACAGCACCGGGTCCAGCACGAGGTAGAGCGAGAGATCGAAGTCCTTCATGCCGCCGACATCCTTGCGACGCGATCCAGCATCTCCGGCGTGAGCGCGGCGAGCGCATCGAGGAAGCGCCAGGAGAATGAGCCCGGACCGTCCGCTGCTGCTCCTGCCTGAGCGCCGGCAACGGCGAAGACCGCGAGTGCCGCTACGGTGGCATTGAATGGATCATCCGGCGTTGCCGCCGCAAAGGCGCCGACGAGGCAGGTGAGCGAGCAACCGAGCGCGGTCACCTGCGGCATGAGCGGCGAACCGCCGGCAATGCGCTTGGCCCTCCGTCCGTCCGTCACGAAATCCGTAACGCCGGTGACGGCAACGACACAGCCGTGCTTTTCAGCAAGCTGCCGGGCGGACTCTTCCGCCTGCTCGACGGCGTCACGGCTATCGACGCCCTGGCCGCGGCTGGTGCCGCCGGCGAGCGCGATGATCTCGGACGCATTGCCGCGAATGATCGTCGGCTGCAGCTCCAGCAATTGCTCGATCGCCTTGCGACGAAACTCTGTCGCATAATGAGCGACGGGATCGAGAACCCAGGGTTTGCCGGCATCGTTGGCCGAGCGCGCTGCTTTCAGCATGCCCGCAAGCCAGCCGGACGAGAGCGTGCCGATATTGATCGTCAGCGCGCCGGAGATGGCGGCAAATTCACCCGATTCTTCTTCGGCATGCACCATCGCCGGCGATGCTCCGGCGGCGAGCACCACATTGGCCGCGATATTCATGGCGACGAAATTGGTGATGCATTGCACCAGCGGTGGGTTCGCCCGCATGATGTGAAGCTGATTGCCTGCTGTGATTTGGTCTTGCATATCGCGCCTTTCAGGGCAGGCGAGACGCAAAGGGACGACGTGCTGAGCTTCGCGAGGTCCCGAGCGACTCCCTCCGCCAGCATGATCTGGTTCAGGTTCAAAGGGTCCTTCTCAGCCCGCCGGAAAGCGGACGCCCCTGTCTCTCATCTCCCTTCTTTTTGCAGACAACGGCGGCGCTGTCATCAGCAAATCACCAAAGCCCTGGCGATGAATGGAGTTGGGCTCTGTTAATTTCCAGGAGACCCATGCAATGAATGCATGGGTGCAGTGATTCCTTAGCTCTGCAAAAGCCGAGAGGTTTCGACTATATGTCACTCATCGAAGCGAAGGGGGCGCCAAGCACGGCAGCTCAGCTTCGAAAGCCCAACGAAAGGGGATCATCATGAACGTAGCACGCTCTTTCAATAACTGGCGCAAGTATCGTCAGACGGTCGCCGAACTGGGCCGTATGTCCACGCGCGAACTGCATGATCTGGGTATCGATCGCGGCGAAATCCGCAATGTTGCCCGCGCAGCCGTCGCTCGCTAACGGCCGCAACGGCTGCTTATAAAGCTGCATTATGCCAGCGCCTGTTCGTCCCGAGCAGGCGCTTTTGGTTTGTCCGGAGGGGACGGTTCAGGCTCTTCGCATGAGCTGCAAGCAGATCGGCAAAGCCGGCCGCTTTTCGCATAGCGCATAACTGCCTTGCAAAGAAATGCCTATCCTGTGAGCAAAAATCAGCTATTCTCATTTCCATCGAAGCGATGCATCTCCTCCCGCATCCCTTCGTTTTTGCGGACGTCCTTCTCCTCCTCCCAGGGACGACTGCGGGAACAGCGGCATTCCTCCTCCCGTTCGCTGTTCGGTTCTTGTAAAAAGCCTGCCGCACCTCCTCCCGCGGCAGGCTTTTTCGTTTCAGGCAATATCGGATTTCCTCCTCATCGTTCCCGGTCTGCAGCGCGCGTCGGAACGCGGTCCTTGCTTCGGCCATCTCCGATCCCAGCCTGTCTGAAAACCGACGGCCTCCTCTCGCAAAAATGAACGGCCGTCCCTATGTGCGACGCCTGTAGCGCGCTACATCGAAGACCAACCCCAACGTGATTCCCTGCAACAGGAGGATGCCCATGACCGGTTCTGCCGAATACACGCCGCCGAAAATCTGGACCTGGAACAAGGCCAATGGCGGTCAGTTCGCCAATATCAACCGTCCGATCGCCGGGCCGACTCACGAAAAGGAATTGCCTGTAGGGCGCCATCCCCTGCAGCTCTATTCCCTCGGGACGCCGAATGGCGTGAAGGTCACCATCATGCTCGAAGAGCTGCTGGCGCTCGGCCACAGCGGCGCGGAATATGATGCCTGGTTGATCAAGATCGGCGAGGGCGACCAGTTCGGCAGCGGTTTCGTCGACGTCAATCCGAATTCAAAGATCCCGGCCCTGCTGGACCGCAGCGGCCCGAAGCCGGTCCGCGTCTTCGAATCGGCCTCGATCCTGATGTATCTCGCCGAAAAATTCGGTGCCTTCCTGCCGACGGAACAGCCGGCCCGTGCCGAATGCCTGTCCTGGCTGTTCTGGCAGATGGGCAGCGCGCCCTACCTCGGCGGCGGTTTCGGCCATTTCTTTGCCTATGCGCCGACGAAGATCGAATATGCGATCGACCGCTTCGCCATGGAAGTGAAGCGCCAGCTTGACGTGCTCGACCGTCGCCTGGCCGAAAGCGAATATATCGCCGGCAGCGACTACACGATCGCCGATATTGCCATCTGGCCGTGGTATGGCGGTCTCGCCAAAGGCTGGCAGTACGGCGCGGCCGAGTTCCTGCAGGTGCAGGACTACAAGAACGTTCAGCGCTGGGCCGAGCAGGTTTACGCGCGTCCCGCCGTCAAGCGTGGCCGCATGGTCAACCGCATGTCGGGCGAACCGTCCGAGCAGCTGCGTGAGCGCCACGACGCCAGCGACTTCGAGACCAAGACGCAGGACAAGATCGCGCCTGCAGGCTGATAGGCAGTTTCGCTCGTTATTTCCTTGAACCCGCGGTCTCCGGATTGCGGGTTTTTTTATTGGCTTTGCCAGCGATGTTCGTGAGGCGGCCAAGTCAGCCTCGCTCCATCTTGTCGGGTCTAATGTCTCCCTGCCGAAGCTTTATCGCCCGGCAGAGAACGCAACGCACTCTGCAATGCGTTTCACCGATGACGCAAGAGGAATGCTTTTCCATGCAGCAAATTGCTGGTGACCGTGCCCTGGACAATAAAATCATCGCGGGCGCGCCGTCGCAGCAATCAAGCAAGGAGAGAGAAGCGCTCTTGAAGTGCCTGATTTCGGGTGGCGACGAGCGGTTGGACTGCGATGCCGTCAGCGGTCTCAATATGTACGGTTACGGCCCGGCGCCTCGTCCAAACGATCTGGCTTTCGGCTCCTCCACGGCGTCGACGATTTCCGCCGATGCCTTTGCCGAGATCGACACTTACTTTGCCGGTCTGGTCGGCGAAATGGAAACCGGCTCGCCCGCAGCTATCTATGAGCGTGAAATTGGACGAGTGCGGTCGGATTTGCTGCGTCTGCTTGATCTCAATCAGGCCGTCGGACAACCGCAAGTCGACGCGATCCTCGCGACTTCGGGCACGGACATCCATCTCTTTGCAGCCTCGCTTCTGGCGCGCGAGGATGATTGCGCCTTGATGACCATCACGTTGATGGGCAACGAGACGGGCAGCGGCGTCATGACGGCCTCAGCAGGTCGCCACTTCATGGGCCGTGTCAGCAGCGATCGCGCCGTTGCCAAGGGCGAGGAGTTGCGGCCCGGCGACGCAACGCGCAACGCGACCATCGCCGTCCGCAATAAGGATGGCTCCCTTCGCGCCGACCGCGAAGTCGAGGACGAATTGCGGGGCCTGATCGAGCTCGGCCGTGCCGCCAGGCTCCGATGCTTGCTCGTCGTGACCGACGTGTCGAAGACCAGCCTTCTAGCGCCGGGCCTGGAAAGCGTGCTGCGGCTGAAGGCGCGTTTCGGCAACGCGCTCGACATCATGATCGATGGCTGCCAGTTCCGCCTGTCGGCGGCGACGATCCGTGCCTATCTCGCGCATGGCTTCATGGTGGCCCTGACCGGCTCGAAGTTTCTTGCCGGACCGATTTTCAGCGGCGCCCTTTTGTGCCCGCCGCAGATATCGGAGCGCTTCAAGCATCGCTGCCTACCGGCGGCTCTGGCGGACTATTGCGGCAAGGCCGAGTGGCCGGAGGGCTGGGCAGCGCGTGAAGCCTTGCCCGAACGCGCCAATTTCGGCCTGCTGTTGCGCTGGAAGGCGGCGTTGTTCGAGCTGCAATCCTTTGTCGCCGTTCCGGAAGTGCAGGTTACCGCGGGTCTTTCCACCTTCGCTGAAGCGGTAACCGCCCGGCTTGCCAACGACCCTGCCTTTGCGTTGCTGGACAGCCGTCCCCTTGATCGCCGCTGCCTATGGACCGTGCCCTCTGTGCGCCATTGGGACGAAATCCCTTCGATCTTTTCGTTCTATCTGCGCGACGCCAGCAATGCAGGTGTCTTAAACGCGGCCGAGACCGCAGCCGTCTATAAAGAGTTGGCCATCGAGGAAGATGGGTTCGCCGCCGTGCGGCTTGGCCAGCCCGTGCGTTGCGCAGATTTCGGCGAGATGCCAGTCAGCGCCCTGCGCATTTGCCTGAGCGCGCCCTTGATTGTCCGGGCTGCCAAGAGCGCCGAAGCGCTTGCAAGCGTTATTGATCAGGCCATGCTGGTGCTCGACCGGACCGCGGAGATTGCGGCACGGCATGCTTCCATGCCCGGCGTAAGGCTTGCAAGCGCCTAGAGATCGGCATCTCTTTAATCCCCTCAGCTTCTTCGGTCGTCGCCGTCAAAGCCGGCGAAATCACCCCTGACGATCCCGTGGCGCTGGAGCTTGTCGTAGAAAGTCTTCCTCGGAATGCCCAGTGCCTCGATGGTCCGGCGCACATCGCCATTGTTTTGCTGCAGGGTCTCGCGGATGAGTTCTGCCTCGTAGCGTTCCACGCGAACGGGCAGTGAAAGCCCTGCCTCGAGCGCAGCCGCGTCGCCGAATTTCGGCAGGACATCCGCCTCCAGTCCAAGCACGAAGCGTTCGGCGAAATGCGAGAGTTCGCGAACATTGCCCGGCCATTCGTGCTGCTGCAGATGACGGCGCACGGTGGCCGTAACGGCCGGCACGTCGCGCTTGAAGCGGCCGGCGGCGCGTTCGGCGAAATAACCGAAGAGCAGGGGGATATCGTCGCGCCGTTCCCGCAGCGGCGGGATGGAAAGCGTGACGACGTTGAGACGATAATAGAGGTCTTCGCGAAAATCACCGCGCTGGCCCGGATCACTGAGATCGACCTTGGCGGCCGCGACGACGCGCAGGTCGACGGGGCGGACTTCGTTCGTCCCAAGCGGCGTCACCTCGCGCATTTCCAGCACCCGCAGCATCTGCACCTGGATCGCCGGCGGCATGCTTTCGATTTCGTCGAGAAACAGCGTTCCCGCGCTCGAGTGCTCGATGCGCCCGATGCGCTTCTTCTGCGCACCGGTGAAGGCGCCCGGTTCGTGGCCGAAGAGCTCGCTCTCGATCACGGTTTCGGGCAGGGCGCCGCAATTCAGCGCAACGAAATTGCCCTTGGCGCGGCGGCTCCAGCGATGCAGCAGGCTGGCCACCACTTCCTTGCCGCTGCCCGTTTCGCCTGTCACCAGCACGTCCACATCCGTATCGGCGATCTGCCGCAAGGTGTGACGCAGGCGCTCGATCGCCGGCGTCTGGCCGATCAGTGGCAGATCGCCCTGGGCTTGTTCGGCGGCCTGCCGGAGCGCGCGGTTTTCCAGAACGAGCCGCCGCTTCTCCGTTGCGCGCCGCACGCTCTGCACCAATCGATCCGTGGCGAAAGGCTTGGCGATGAAATCATAGGCGCCATCCTGGATCGCCTGCACCGCCATCGGTATATCGCCATGACCCGTCATCAGGATAACAGGCATATCGGCGTCGAACCCCTTGATGCGGGCAAAGAGCTGCTGTCCGTCCATCTGTGGCATGCGGATATCGGAGACGACGACCCCGGCAAAGCCGGGATACAGGGCATTGAGGGCATCGGTCGCCGCCGAAAAGGCGGAGACGGCAAAGCCTGCAAGTTCGAGCGTCTGTTTCGTGGCCTTCAGGAGATCCTTGTCATCATCGATGAGGAAGACGGGGGGAAGTTCGTTCATGCTGTGGCCTTGCGCAAATGGATGGTGAAGCGGGTGCCATTGTCATTGCTCTCGACATCGATCCGGCCGCCGTAGTCGATGACGATGTCCTTGGAAATGACAAGACCGAGACCCAGGCCCTTTTCCTTGGATGTATTGAAGGGCGTAAACAGTTGGTCGAGGATTGCAGCGGGAATGCCCGGCCCGTTATCCGAGACGACGATCTCGATATCGTCGGAGGTTTCGCGCACCGAAACCTCGACTTTGGCCCGCTCCCGGCCCTCCAGAGCTTCCAGTGCATTCTGGAAAAGATTGATCAGCACCTGCTCAAGCCGGATGCGCGTGCCGACGACGAGGAGACCTGTCGGCGGCAGATCGATCTTCAGCGCGTCGAGACGGCCGGCAAACCGGCTTCTGAGTAGCACGACCGCCCCTTCGATCGCGCTTCTGATGTCCACCGGTTCGGGTGCCGTTCTTCCCTTGCGGCCAAAGGCCTTCAGTTCTTCGGTGATCGTGCCGATGCGCTCGGTCAGCGCCGTGATCGCGGACAGATTGTCCTTGACCGGCTCCGTCTGCCGCCTATCGAGGAAGATATGCGCATTCTCGGCATAGGCACGGATCGTCGCGACGGGCTGGTTGATCTCGTGAGCGACGCCGGCGGCGACCTGACCGAGAATGGCGAGGCGGTTGGCCTGCACGAGATCCTGCTGCACGCCCTGCAGCTTGGCCTCTGTCGCCCGATGGTCGGCGATCTCCGCCTCCAGCCGATCGCGGGCCTGGCTGAGATCCTCGGTGCGTTCCAGAACACGGCGCTCCAGCTCTTCGCGGGCGATCCTGCTGACGGCGATCTGCATGATGGAGACATCGCGGCGACGCAACAGGAAGGCGGCGAAGGCAAGGATCGGCAGCAGGACGGTCAAGGTAAGGAAACGCGTCTCGCGCACGGAAGACGCAATCGCCTGATCCGTCGGAATGAGATAGCCGAGCTGCCAGGGCGTCGAAGGGATTGCTGTCGTCAGCCGCAAATATTCAGCTGCGCTGCTGCCGGGCAGGACGGCGCGGACGATGGTCGCATCCGGGCCTACGGTCTCTGGGCGGCTGACCGGCAGCGGCGACAGCGGAGCGGCGCCGAACTGCAGGCTCTTGCGAATGGCTGCCGCTTCTTCTCGGCCCAGCGCCGTCGTCGTCATGAAGCGCCATGAAGGCAGGCTGGTGATGAGGATGACGCCGCGTTCGTCGGTCACATAAGCAGGACGACCGGTCTCGCTCCAGTCGGCCTCCAGCTGATCGAACTCCATCTTCACCACGACGACACCCAAAGCTGAACCAGCATCGCCGACGCGGCGCGAAATATAGAGACCGGGGCGGTTACTGACGGTACCAAGCGCATAATGCTCGGCGGTGCCGTCTTCCATAGCCCTACGGAAGTAGTCGCGGAAAGAATAGTCGTTGCCGACGAAGCTCAAGGGTTCGCGCCAGTTGCTGGACGCCATCGCAACGCCGTCCCTGCCGGTGACATAGAGCACCGAGGCACTTGTCCCCGAAACCAGGCTCTCCAGCTTGCGATCCAGGGCGACGATATCGTCGATCCGTCGCCCCGCAAGAGCATCACGCACCTGCTGATCGTCCGCCAGCAATAGCGGCAAGGCGCGCGGGCGTTCGAGGACTGCCCGCAAAAGTGCGACCTTGAGATTGGCATCCGTATGCCCCTGCCTCTGCAGTGTCTCGATCGCGGAGATGCGGCCATAGAAGCTTGCGCCACAAAGGGCAGCCGCAATGACGGCTGCGCAGAGGAACGCGAACGCCAACCAAACCCGGCGGGAGCGCCGGCTCAGTTGCTCCGGCGTCAAAAGTCGGTCTGTGGGCGCGCGCTGTAGCATCGCCATATTGTGCATGTTTTCGCGCGCATCGCAAATCAATCTGTGCGGATTGTCGCACATTCTGTGCGGCAGGCTCTCTCGCCGATTTTATAGATGTCATGAAATCAAGTAGTTAAATCCATCCCCCTTAATTGGCACGCTCGTTGCAAAGCCAAGCGGAACAGTCGGAGGCTGTTGAATTGTAGTCGTCGCCCGGAGGGCCGAGAGATCGGTTGGGCTTAATGGAGGACATCATGATTGCTCCCATCGCTGCCGCCGAAACGCGCGGCAAACTTCCCTTTTACCGGCATCTCTATGTGCAGGTCCTGACCGCCATTGCCGCCGGCATCCTGCTTGGCCACTATTATCCGCAGCTCGGCGCATCGCTGCAGCCGCTCGGCGATGCCTTCATCAAGCTCGTGCGCATGGTCATCGCGCCGGTCATCTTCCTGACCGTCACGACGGGCATCGCAGGCATGTCGGATCTCAAGAAATTCGGCCGCGTCGTCGGCAAGGCGTTCATCTACTTCCTGACGTTCTCGACCCTGGCGCTGATCGTCGGCCTTATCGTCTCGAACGTCGTGCAGCCGGGCGCCGGCATGCATATCAATCCGGCGACGTTGGATACGAAGGCCGTCACCAATTATGCGGCGCAGGCCCATGATGCGACGGTCGTCGGCTTCCTGATGAACATCATTCCGGATACGATCGTCGGCGCTTTCGCCAAAGGCGATATTCTACAGGTCCTGTTCTTCTCGGTGGTCTTCGGTATCGCGCTCGGCGCTGCCGGCGAACGCGGTCGCCCGGTCGTCGACTTCCTGCAGGCGTTGACCACGCCGATCTTCCGCATGGTTGCCATATTGATGAAGTTCGCGCCGATCGGTGCCTTCGGCGCCATGGCCTTCACCATCGGCAAGTACGGCATCGGCACCATCGCCAACCTGGCCTTCCTGATCGGCACCTTCTACGCCACGTCGCTTCTGTTCGTACTGGTCGTGCTCGGCGCCGTTGCCCGCTATAACGGCTTCTCGATCCTGGCGCTGATCCGCTACATCAAGGAAGAGCTGCTGCTCGTGCTCGGCACCTCGTCGTCGGAGGCCGCGCTGCCGGGCCTGATGAACAAGATGGAACGGGCGGGCTGCAAGCGTTCGGTCGTCGGCCTTGTCATCCCGACGGGCTATTCCTTCAATCTCGACGGCACCAACATCTATATGACGCTGGCGGCATTATTCATCGCCCAGGCAACCGACACGCCGCTGTCGCTCGCGGACCAGATCCTGCTGCTGCTCGTGGCCATGCTGAGCTCCAAGGGTGCCGCCGGCATCACCGGTGCGGGCTTCATCACGCTTGCCGCTACCCTTGCCGTCGTGCCTTCAGTGCCGATCGCCGGCATGGCGCTGATCCTCGGGATCGATCGTTTCATGTCGGAATGCCGCGCTCTGACGAACTTCGTCGGCAATGCGGTTGCGACGATCGTCGTCGCCCGCTGGGAAAACGAACTCGACCAGACCAAGTTTGCCGCCGCCATGGCGGGGCAATTGAGCGAGGAAATCGAGGCGCCTGCCTTGCAGGCGGCCGAGTAGGTTTCGCTTCATCCTCCCAAGAACGAAACGGCCCCCATGCGGGGCCGTTTTCTGTTCGGCACCCTGGGCGGTCACAGTTTCGTGTATCGCCGGCTACAACCCATGCAACTGTCCTCATCAACAGCAGGCTTCATAAAACTGTCACCGCAACGGCTCACAGCATCGTATTGACAATTGTGAATTTCGGCAGAGCCGCAGGACAGGAGGGCAGCGTGTCGTATTTTGTGGGCGCACGCCAGCCGGCCTTTGGGTGGATTTGCCTCTATCGACCTTATCGCGGGTAACCGCGCATGGCGTCTTCAATGTCAACGCAGCATAAGGTCTTGAGGCGTTCGGAAAGTTTCCTGTCCGAACTTGCGTCCCATACGGATGCGTTGCTTCACGGCCGCGTTTACGAACAATATGCTGCGATCTGCTACAGGAAAGAAGCTGAACGCGACGATGCTGAGGTGCTCGTCGTCACCAGCCGGGAAAGCGGGCGCTGGGTTGTCCCGAAGGGCTGGCCGATCAAGGGCAAGAAGCCGCATGAAGTCGCAGCCATAGAGGCCTATGAGGAGGCTGGCGTGCGCGGAAAAGTGAAGAAGAAGCCTTTTGGCTATTTCACCTATCTGAAGCAGCTTGCCGACGGCAATCGCGTTCCCTGTATCGTCGGGCTGCATCTACTTGAGGTCGATCAGATGCTTCAGGATTTCCCGGAGCGAGGCCAGCGCCGCGTCGAATGGGTCTCCTTCATCGAAGCGGCCAATCGTGTGCGCGAACCGGAACTCAAGGGCCTTCTGATCGAGGCCGAACGGAAGATACGCAAGGCAAGGGCCAAGAAGTAACTTTGCCTGGGCGGGTGGTACGGGCTCTCCTTCCATATCTCGTGACGGTGAACGATCGCGAGAATGGTCCGCGGTAGCGCTCGGCCATTTTGTAACCGTGGCGTGCGGCGATATCACTGAATATTAAAATACGACATGAGCCGAGAGCCAGGCGATGGGCAGCTATGCGCTTCCATGCTTGCCCTTGCCGCATTGATGCCTATATTGACCCAGCGTTCGGCCGCGTCTGTTTAGGTCGATATGCCTCATGGCTGCAATAGCTGCCTTCACCCGGCAACGAGCTGGCCGGCGGACTCTGGAAGGAGAAATTTCATGTCCATTACTCCGAATAATATCGATAGTTCAAAGGCTTCTACCGTTCCCCATGGCGAAATCGCAGCTGCCGTGCGGCAGGCGCGTGAAACCATCGGTTATACGGTTGACGATCTGTCTGAAACCTGTGGCCTCACCAGTGAGGAAATCATTGAAATCGAGGCCGGCGCGGAGGCTGATCCGGCAAAACTTCGCCGCATTGCCACCGCGTTGCAGATCCCACCCTCGACTTTTTTCATCGTCTGAACAAGCGGCGCACTTCGGTGCGCCCCTTCGATTTCTCCCGCAGAAAAGCGGCGCTCGTTCGTTCCAATATGGCTACGCATGACATCGCGCAGGGGGATGCCCATTTTTATCGAGCTCCTCCCATCTGCGTTCTGGCGTAGTCAGATGATCCCGCTCGCGACATGACGTTGCTGACCCAGCTGGTCAGGAAGCGAAGATGCGCAGGGCTTGACTGAACTACCGTTCAGGAACGGCGGGATTTCTCCAGGGGGGATTCCGACAATCTCCGAAGCGTTGTGTTCGAGCCGGTCAAAATCAGTCATCGACGACGATGGCGAAGTTCAGATTGTCGATCCCGTCAGCCACGCTGTGGAATATCTGCCGATACAATGGCCGGTGCGTCACGGAGAGGCGTTCGAGACGCGCTCCAGGCTTGGATTGTCAACGTCAAGGGCAGGGCGTCGCAGCCGCAGGTCCGATTTGCATTCATCGCGGCCGCCAAGGTGGTTAGCGGCTCAATGACACTCTGAACGAAGAGCAATCCGCCGTCTTTCTGCCGGCTATAGTCCATTCGTCAATCTTTGGAGTTCCGCCAAAGAGACGATTGAGCAGAGGTCTTGAGGATACGAGGAGGTCCGACCGTTGCACGATGCAGGCGATCGAACCTCCCGACCATCGCAATTTGGCGGTTGCGATAGTTGCAAAGATGTGACCTGCCACCGACGTATCGTCCATACGGGAAACGACGCGGGAGATCTGATTGCGCCCGACTTTGGAAAGCCGCAATTGAAGCAGGCAACAGCCTAGAATCCAGGTGTGAAGCTCCGACAAGACGGCTATTGAATCGCTCCGATCATTCTTCGAGATATTGATGGTCCCATATGAGCCCTATCGAGAATAACAAGGATTCGGCGATTTCTTCACGTTGGTGACGGTGTACTCGCCCGGCGTCGTACGCTTCTTCGTTCATCCAGGTTTATGAGCACGCGGCTCAGCAATGACCTATCTTGCGTTCGGTCTCGCGCGATTCGCGCCATCGGCAGTCCCGGTCTTGAAGCCGAGGCGCCCAAGCTCGAAGATGGCATTGTCGGCGTATTCGATCTTGTCAAGGAGTATGAAGTGAACGGGCGCATGCGCCGCGATCTTGACGGTGTGACTTTAAGATCGGCCGTGGGGAGAAGATCGCTGTTCTTAGTCATAACGGCGCGGGCAGATCGTCGCTCGCGCGGATGATCGCAGGCATAGACGAGCCGGGCATGAGGCAAAGTCGTACGCAACATGTCGATGTCATGTCCGACTGCATTGAGCGGCGGGTTCGGTGGCTCAATGACGGGCTTTGACCGGATGCGCTTCCTGTAACTGATCTGCGATAAGCCATTCGACGAAATCGCGATCTGATAGAGTATTTCAGCGAGCTTGGTTGCCATCCGCGCATGCCCACCGAGCATACTCGTCCGGCATCCGGGCGCGACTGGCCTTCGGCATGTCACTTGCCATCGATTTCGACTGCTATCTCATCGACGAGGTGCTTTCCGTCGGCGAAAAGCGATTCCACCTGCCTCCTTCGAAGAGCACTTCGTTATACGCAACGATCTTTCGATGATAGTCGTCCGACGTAACCTCAATGTGATTGGTGATTAGTGCAAGCCTGCGCTTGTCCTAAAAACAGGCTGGGGCCGCGTTTTCGATGACATGGAAGCGGCGTTTCGGATCCACTCTGCATTGCAGGTCGATTTGCTTTTTTGGTTGACTTGTTCGCGTACCGATGACAAACGCCGCCCGCCGGTTGCGCAAATGAGACAGTATCGGAAGCTGACAGATCGAGCATCGTCGCATCTTCGCGTCGACCATCGAAACAATGCCGTTAAATCTCAAACCCTATCGGTCCGCCCGGTCAAAGCATATGATAAATTAAGACAAGCGAAATTATCTCGCCTTCTAATTGCTTTTAAAATCGGGGCCATTCTCCTCACGTCTTTTGGCGACGAACGACAAATATCCGATTACGCTCATCATCCGGCTATCGCGACGCATAGATTAGTAACTACATCTGCAAGCAATGGTAGTGCTTCGCTGGGGTGATGGCAATATTGGCAAAGACATTTTGTTTGATGGCCTCGTGCCCGAAGACGGTCGAGAGTAAGCATACGAAGGTGTGAGCAATCTGTATAACGCCGTCATCATCTGTACTGTATGGCTAAAATTTACCATGCTAATTTAATATTAACGAATTCAACTATAAGTTATTATCGGGGTGATTTGAATGATCAAACGGGCAAGAGCATGGAGGCCTCATAAAGAAGTCTTGAAGCAATTTGGCCTCGAAAAAATCATGTGGCGGCGGTTGCGACTATGCAATCTGAGATTTTGAGTAGGATAGCGGATGGCGACGTTGGAAAGAGTTGCCGAACAATGCGTTGGCACCTTTGAGGTCTATTCTCGTGCTGCAATTGTTCGCAATCTCGACTTGCTTGAACCAAACTGGAAGTGGAGTGTTCCGTCGGAATCCAGTGGCGATTATTCCTTTAAATTCAGCAAGCAGCCCGTTCAATCGACGTTCATCATAAGTGCGCAGCACTCCGCCGGCCTGGAAGCTATTGCGAAGCAGGACGTATCGCGTGTCAGCATCATATTCGTTCTGGCAGGCGAGTTAGAAATTAATCACAGACGGATGCAGAAATCATTGCGCATTCCCATCAATAATGTCGCCAGCATCAGCGACCGCGCCGGCAAGCGGCTGGAGATAAAGCCACGGAGCTCTTGGCTGCTATTTCAAATTCCGGAACCGGTTATCAGGCAGCACTTCGAGGAATTGACGGGCAAGCCCTATGTGCAGGAATTCGCCCTAGCGCCGGTAAGCTTCCGTCAGGGCGGTGCGCAGGGGCTATACCAAACACTCCGCCAGGCCGAAAAAGATCTCATGACCGCTCGCCCGGTCGAAAGGGTGATGCTCGCAAAGGCCTATAGCGAGCTTCTTCTAGTCAAGCTGTTTACGAAGCTTCCGCACAATCTTTCCGACGCTTTTCATCGCGGAACATTGGAAAGCGCGCCGCGCCAGCTTCTGAGGGCAGAGGCCTTCATGCGCGACAATCTGCACAACGCGATCATGCTGGAAGATCTCGCCCATGCCGCGAGCTGCAGCCCGCGTGCACTGCAACGCATGTTCAAGACCTATCGGGGCGACACGCCGATGGGAATCTTGTGCAACTATCGGCTGGCC
This sequence comes from Rhizobium sp. P40RR-XXII, assembly GCF_012641405.1. Taxonomy (GTDB): domain Bacteria; phylum Pseudomonadota; class Alphaproteobacteria; order Rhizobiales; family Rhizobiaceae; genus Rhizobium. Next base: position 122,123 of record NZ_JABAII010000005.1, on the reverse strand, counting down.
GCGGCTCACGGCGCCATCAAGGGCGGCCAGACCGACAGTATCACCGATCTCGCTATGAGCCTGCAGTTTTCCAATCCCGGGCGGTTCTCCGTTCTTTACAAGCATGCCTACGGTTCCAGCCCTTCATCGATCCTTCGGTTTACCCGGGAGCGCAGTGACGATGCCGAAACGGCGTAGTGGTCAGAGCAATGATGCCTCATCAAAACTACTCCATGCCGCTCAGAATTGTCGATGCCGCGGAAGGTCGGACGATTGTGCGTTCTCGCCTGCGTTCCTAGGGGCTGTGCATTTTCTGAGGCCAAACCGAAGGCCAACCGCATGTCCGAGGCAGCAGCGGCGCGTATCGTGCCGCCATTTGCGCTTGTCGGCATGATATCTACCGGCAATGAACAGAAGTGCCCCGCGGTCGGGGGGCTGGCGGCTTATTTCTGCGAAGGCGCCCGTGATCTCGGCCTAAGGATCGCCGTTGCCGCGATTGTCCGGAACCCGCGCGACAACGTAAGATTGCGGCATGAGAACGTGGGCACTGTCGTGCGCGAGCCGACCACCTACGCGCTCCCCGGCGCGTCGGGGCAGAATGGCGAAGTACCCTTTAGCGACAGCATCTGACCATCGCAAACGCGGCGGCGCACGGGAGGACTTCAGGATACCCGTACAGATATTTCGAGCATCTTCCTCTTCAGTTATGAGCCGCTTCCGTCTGGAGCGTCGAATGGTAGCGAGCTGCCTGATCCGACCACAGCGCTGGCTTCATGCGTCGTGGAAGCTAGAACATGCATTCGGCGGCGACGCGCATTTAGATTGCCGGCTGGTTTTGCTGTGCCGAACATTATTTTGTTGCTCAATATTTCCGGCTCCAGGAATTTTGTAAACCAACGTTTCCCGCGCTGAAAATTCCGTATTGGCGCCGCAAAAACGCTTCTTCTCAGAGGATTGATAGTTTGTATAAGGGTTGAGAAAACGGAATGAAGCCTATGAACGCCAGCGCCACACCGGATATTCTGATCGTCGATGATGACCACGAGATACGTTCGCTCCTGAGCCGGTATCTCGAGGAGCAGGGGTTCCGTGTGTCGACGGCGAGCGACCTTCGCGGATGCAACGACGCGCTGAACCGCCGCCATCCCGACCTGCTGGTGCTGGATGTCATGCTTCCCGATGGATCCGGCCTTGATCTTTGCCGTGACTTGCGAAACCGCCGTCCGCGGGTTCCCGTCATTCTGCTGACAGCCTTGAAGGAGGACATAGATCGTATCCTCGGTCTTGAGATCGGCGCTGATGATTATCTCGGTAAACCGTTCAATCCGCGCGAGCTGGCGGCGCGCATTCGCGCCGTGCTGCGTCGCACGAACGAGGATTCTTCGGTAGAGCCTGAGCAAAGACGCTATCAGTTCGCGGATATGGTGCTTGATCCGCAGCTTCGCCGGGTGAGCCGAGACAATGGCGAGGTAATCGCGCTGACGGGTGCCGAATTCGATCTTCTCAAGGCGTTCCTTGAGCGCGCCGGCCGGCTGCTGTCGCGCGATCAGCTGCTCGACCTGACGCAGGGGCGCGATCGCGACCCCGCCGATCGCTCGATCGACGTCCTGATGAGCCGGCTTCGTCGCAAGCTGGGAGAAACGACGGAAGATCCCATTTTCAGAACGATCCGCAACGGCGGCTATCAGCTCGTCGTCCCGGTAACGGCTATCAAAGGCGATTCATGAGGTCACTTGGTGCGCGCCTGGCACTACTCCTGCTGACGGCCATCGTCCTGGTCGTCATTTCGTCGTCCTTCGTGGCAAGCCTTGTCATGCGAGGGCCGCGACCGGACATGACGATTGATGGGACGGCCCGGCAGCTTGCCGTTCTCGCGACCTTCGCGGAGAAGGATCGCGCCATGGCGGAATCGGCAGGGCTGATCGTTGCTCCCATGCCAGCCGGCGGCCCGACTGACGAAGAGCTCTCCCACTTTCTCACCGAGGCGCTGCTTCGCATTTCCGGAATGCGCGAGGCAATCATATCGCGCCAATCGACGGGCGGGTTGATCGCGTCCTTGAAGCTCTCCGACGGCAACTGGCTGGTCATGCCGATGGGGCCGCACGGCCCGCCTCCGGACGGCTGGAAGGTTCTTGTGGGCTGGCTCGGCCTCATCATCATCGGCAGCGTGCTCGTTTCGATCTTTGCAGCTTCCAAGATCATGAAGCCGCTGCGTCTGTTGGAACAGGCGGTGGCGGCAGTCAATCCCGACGGCACGCTACCGCACATACCCGAAAGCGGCCCGGGCGAAATTCGCGCCACCGCGCAAGCGCTCAACGGCCTTTCCGCGAGAGTGAAGGCTGCCACGGAAAGCAGGATGCGGCTTGTTGCCGCCGCTGGACACGATCTGCGAACGCCGATGACCCGAATGCGGTTGCGTGCCGAGTTCATCCGGGACGAGGACGAGCGGCGCAAATGGCTTGCCGATCTGGAGGAGCTGGACAGGATCGCCGATAGCGCCATCGGCCTCGTTCGCGAAGAGATTTCCAAGGACAGCCTGGAACAGGTGCGGCTCGACAGGATCGTCGAAGGTATCGTCACTGAACTGAAGGCGATCGACATGAACGTCAAGAGCGGCGATCTGGAGCAGGCGACGATCTGCGCGGGGCCGCTGGCGGTTACACGCGCGTTGCGCAACCTGCTCATCAATGCCGCGACACATGGCCAGTCGGCGACGGTGACGGTCACGCATCTTGGCAACCGGGCCGTCGTGAGGATTATCGATACCGGTCCCGGCATCCCCGAGGATCGATTGGATCAGGTGTTCGAACCCTTTTTCCGAATCGATATCGCAAGGCAAAGATCCTTCCCCGGCGCTGGCCTCGGCATGGCTATTGCGCGCGAAATCGTCACCCGATTCGAGGGCGAAATCACCGTGCGAAACCGCCAGCCGCGGGGGCTGGAGCAAGTCGTGTCATTCAAGAGCGCCGAAGCGAAGGCCGCAGGCTGACCGAGCAAAAAAGACCGAACGGATTAGCGGCATGCAGATTCGGCCACGCTCCAAGGTAGCGGTCGGGTAACGATCCGAATTTTGCCTCAAAACAGGATTTACTTGCGTAGGATTTTCGAAAATTCTATGAACGACAGTATTTGCAGTAAGCTCATAGAACTTACCAAATAATGTTTTCCCGATAGAAAAGCCGAGACACCAAAATTCGTCAAAATGCCCTCTTTCAGCAACATTCGGAAATGTTCTGAGCGCCAACTAATGTAAAATTGTTGTCGATCAGCAGCTTGGCTCGAGCAGGCTTTGATCGCCCCGCATACCCGGCTTCGCCATGACGCCCCCAACACGAATGGCGAAGCCGGATTGCTTTCCGGCAACGCCACCGCGATTTTATCCAGAATAATCAGTCTCTTGAGAGTGCCGCCACGGGATCGAGCAACGACGCGTTGCGCGCCGGCAGGTAGCCGAACGTAAGGCCGATGGCGCAGGAGCAGGTGAAGGCGAGGATGATTGAACCCGCCGAATAGACCAAAGTAAAATTGGATCCAAAATAATTGAACGCGGCACCGAAGCCAAGTGCCGTTGCAATGCCCAAGGCGCCGCCGAGCAGACAAACCAGCACGGCTTCAATGAGAAATTGCTGCAGGATGTCCTGGCGTCTTGCACCGACTGCCATGCGCACGCCGATTTCGGCAACGCGTTCGGATACCGAGACGAGCATGATGTTCATGACGCCGATGCCGCCGACCAGCAGCGAGATGACGGCGATGGACGAGATAAGCAGAGTCATCGTCCGAATGGTGCTCGTGATTGTCTGACGGATATCGTCGGTATTGAGGATGAAGAAATCCCTGGTGCCATGGCGACGTTCCAGAAATTGCGTCACCGCCGCCTCGGCTGTCGAGCTATCGGCGTCGTCAGCAACACGTACGGTGACGCTGCGCAACGACATGTCGCCAAGGAAGCGGGCTTGTACGCCGGTATAGGGAAGGTAGACCGAAAGATTGTCGCTGGAGCCGAAGCCTCCCTGCTGCGCGGCGATAACACCGATGACGCGCACGGGGACCTTGCCAACGAAGATCGTCTGCCCGATCGGGCTGAGGCCTTTGTCCGCAAACAGCGCCGTCGCGGTGTTTTGATCGATCACCGCATCCTGCGTCATTCCTCGGACGCCGTCGGAATCAAACAGCTGGCCCGCGACCAGTTTTGATCCTTTCACGGAAAAATACGCGTCGCCGACGCCGTTGATCAAAGCATTCGCCTCCGTCGCACCGAAGCGCACCGTATTGCTGGTGGACACGGTCGGCGTGACGGCGGCGACATAGGTGAGTTTTGCCAGTGCATCGGCATCAGCAACCACCAAGGTTTTTATGCGTCCGGACCGGGTATCGCCGAAGCTCTTGCCGGGAAAGATCTCCAGCGTGTTCGTGCCGAGGCTGTTGATATTTGCCAGAACCTTTCGCTGCGATCCCTCGCCAAGCGCTATGACGCTGACGACCGACGCAATGCCGATAATGATTCCCAGCATGGTCAGAAAGGTACGCAGCCGATGTGCTTGCAGTGCAAGCATCGCCATCCGGAACGCTTCGAGTAGCCGACCCGTCATTTCACCCCAGCCCGACTTGCCGGCGCGGGTCTCGGCAAGGGAGGCTTGGGGTTCCGCCGTTTCGTTTCGCGTCCGTCGGTCGGCGACTATGCGACCATCGGAAATTTCGATCATACGGTCGGCGCGCGAAGCGACATTCATGTCGTGAGTGACGATGACGACCGTATGCCCGTCGGCATGCAGCTCGCCGAGAATGCGTAGCACCTCTTCGCCGCTCTGCCGATCGAGCGCGCCGGTCGGCTCGTCGGCCAGAATGACATTGCCATTGTTCATCAAGGCACGCGCAATAGAGACGCGCTGCTGTTGGCCGCCGGAAAGCTGGCCCGGCCGATGGCTGCCGCGCTCGCCCATGCCGAGACGTTCAAGCAGGGCGATAGCACGTTCACGTCTCGTCTCGCTCGGCCGTCCGGCATAGATCGCCGGTACCTCGATATTGCCGATTGCCGTCAATTCCGACAGCAGATGGTAGCGCTGAAAGATAAAACCGAAATGTTCTCGCCGCAGCCGGGACAGGGCATCGCTGTCGAGGCTATGCGTATGCACGCCAGCGATCGCGTAGGTGCCGCCAGTGGGGCGATCGAGCAGGCCGATGATATTCATCAAGGTCGATTTTCCGGAGCCGGAAGGCCCGACGATGGCAACCATCTCGCCTTCGGTTATCGACAGATCGACATCCTGCAACACCGCGATAGTGCGGTCGCCCGATTGGTATTCGCGCCGCACGCGCCGCAATTCGATGATGGGGGAGGGCACGGCTTAGAATCCCATGGGCGGCGGCGGGCCGCCATTGCTGCTGCTCTTCGTCGTCGTGGCGCTCGCCTCGCCGATAACGACATTCTCACCCTCCGATAGGCCGGACCGGATCTCGGCGGAGACATTGTTGTTGAGGCCGACGGTGACCTTGCGCTGGTTTCGCTTACCATCGTCGCCCAGCGTCTGAACGACATAGGAACCGTCTGCCGACCTGGCGCCCAATGCCGAGGAGGGGATGGTGAGCACATTCTTGGCCTCGCCGAGCACGATGTGAACTTCGGCCGACATGTAGGTTCGGAAATATTTCTCGCGGTTGGGCACCGCGAAAACCCCGTTGTAGTAGATCGCCGAGGACGAGGACGACGATGTCGTGCTGCTGCTGGAAGACGAAGTGGTGGTCGAGGAGGTGACGCTGCTGTCACTGGTGATCGACTCCGGTGCCGGTTCGATCGATTGCAGCGTGGCGTCATGGCGCGTGCCGGGATCACCCAGAATGGTGAAATAGAGAGGCTGTCCGGCCTTGACCTTGACGACATCGGCTTCCGATATTTCAGTGCGGACGATCATCGTATCAAGCTGCCCCAGAATGACGATGGTCGGCGCCGATTGGGCCGCATTGACCGTCTGGCCCTGCTGGTTGACGATGGCAAGCACGGTGCCGTCCATCGGCGCCGTGATGCGCGTGTAGGAAAGATTGGCGCGCGCTGTTTCGACCGCAACTTCGGCAGAGGTGATCTGCGCATCGAGAGCCGCGATCTGCGCGGTGATCTTCTTGACGCTCGCTTCCGCGCTATCAAGGTCGGCCTTGGAGCCCGCCTGATTGCGGAACACCGTCTGCTGGCGGACGAGCGTGAGCTGTGCGTTCGCAAGATCGGCCTCGCTTTCCTGACGCTGTGCCTTGACGTTTGCGAGGGAGGCCTGCGCGGTCTTCAGGTCGTTGCTTTGCGTGGTCGAATCGATTTCGGCAACCAGCGTATCCTTCTTCACCGTATCGCCGAGCTTGACGTGAAGCGCGGTAATCCGCCCGGAAACCTGTGCACCGACGGCAACCAGTTTGGTTGGCTTGAATGTGCCGGAGGCGAGGACCGCCTCCTCGACATTGCCGCGCGTCACCGGCGCGGTGATGGCGGATGATGTCTGCCGGTCGAAGTAGCCATGCCAGAAGAGGATGACGCCCACGATGGCAAGTGCCAGCACGCCTGCGAGCGCCGGACGTGCCAGCTTGATACGCCGGCGTGACGGCGACTTTGCCGGTGCTGGATTTTCGGCGCGCTTGGGATTGATGGTCGTTGGCGCTTCGCGATCTAAGATGTTCAGCATGGAACTACTTGGCCATCGTTAGGTGCGGGCCGGTATTGGTATCGACCACCGCAGGTTTGGAAACATCGACCTGCCCGTCCCAGCCTCCGCCGAGCGCCTTGTTGAGCGAGATATAATCGGTGGCGATCGAAGCCTTGCTTTGAATGACGGACTCCTCGGCGCTGTAGAGCGAACGTTCGGCATCGAGCACATCGAGGAAATCCGTAACGCCCGCCTGGTTCAGCGTGCGCGAGAGATCCGATGCACGGCGATAGGAGCTGCTGGAAGAAACGAGCTTGGCATATTTCAGCCGCTCCTGAGTGAGGGACACGACTGCGTTCTCGACATCTTCCATGGCCGAAAGCACGGCCGACTGATAGGCGATGAAAAATTGATCCCGCTCCGCCTTGGCGACATCGACGGCGGCCTTCAGCTGGCCGCCCTGGAAGATCGGCACCGTCAGTGACGGGCCGAACGTCCATCCGATGGAGGACTTTTTCGCCAGATCGCCGATATTGGCGGCCGACGAAGAAATGTCGCCTGTTAGCGAGATGGACGGATAGCGATTGGCTTCAGCCTGACCGATCTTCGCCGTGTATTGTGCAAGTTGCCGCTCCGCGAGACGGACGTCCGGCCGAGACGTCAGGATATCGGCCGGAATACCGGTCGAGATATTCATCCTGGGGCTCGGAATGGAGCCGCCCGTCCTGAGCGTGTCTTCAAGCGTGGCCGGCGGCTTGCCCAGCAGCACGCTCAGGCGATGGACCGCTTCCGCATAGGAGATTTCGTAGGTCGGAATATCCGACTCGGTGCTGCTGGCGAGAGCATCGGCCTTGGCCGAGTCGACGCCGGTGGCGCTGCCTGCCAGATACTCCATACGCGTCAGGGCTGCGCTCTTGCGTTGGGATACGGCGGTGCGCTTGGCGAGATCGCGCAGAGCCTGGTATTCGCGCGCCTGGACATAGTAGGACGCGACGTCGCCGATCAATGTCAGCATGGTGTCGCGTAGCTGCTCGTCGGCAGCATCGACACCATATTTTGCCGCCTCGGTGGCGCGCTTGTTGCCACCGAAGAGATCGAGCTCCCAGCTGGCGTCGAAACCGCCGTTATAAAGCGTGGAGAAGGTCGCGTCGGTGGTGCCGCTTGATGCGGCCGACGTGCGTGTTCGCGTCCCCGAACCGGTTCCCTCGACGCTCGGCAGCAATGCGCCTTTCTGCTCGCGGTAGGTGGCGCGCGCTTCGCGGATTTTTGCCTTGGCCGTCGCCACATCCAGGTTGCTGGCCAGCGCCGCCTCGATCAGTGCATCAAGCGTCGGATCCTTGAGTTGCTTCCACCATTGGGACAATCGCGGCGCCTTCGAAGGCTTCGTTCTGGCTTTGCTGCCCCAATGCGACGGCATGGCAAGGTCGGGTGTCCGGTAATCCGGGCCGACGACGCAGCTTGTCAGCATCCCGGCAAGTGCGGCGGCTATGGCTATATTTGGCAAGCTTTTGCTTGCACGCGAACATGTCGACAAGATTTTTATCCCTGCTCAATTGGTCTTTGCGCCGGCTTTTGCCGATCCTCGTGCAGGCGACGGACAGTCGGCTTTTCCCGCCGAAAGGGCGGATCTTGCACGCGAATGGTCCGGGAGCGCCGGGCGGGGCGCTCCCGGACCATTCAGCCCCAGAGGGGCTACTCCTTCCAACCGACAAGGGCGTCCGGGGGAATCTCGATCGATTGGAGGCGGAGAGGAAATGGTCTGGATCGACTAAGCAGCGGGGTTTTCCCTGATCGAACCTCTATTGCGGTCAGCGGAATGCAAGAGGGCCGGGAACGAGCGATCGTTCGACATCCTCAAGCCTTGCAAGCTGATCCGCCGTCAAAACTTTGCGGAGAGCCGTCGCCTTGTCCTTGAGGGCAGTTGCCTTGGCGGCACGATCAAGAACGCCATCGGCGATACGCTCGCCAAAGAGCTCAGTCGGCTTGTCGTCATCGTGATCGGGCTGCCGCGCGGCATCGTCATTGGCGGGCGGCGGGCCAGGGGGCCGATGCTTTGGGAAGGCCAGAAAATCCGTGAGCGCGCTGGTATAGTCCCTCCAGGCATCAAGCTGAGCGCTGCGAACGCCGATCAAGGTTTCCATCGCCGACAACTTGTCCGCCAGTTCCAGGGCCGGATTTGGCGGATGAGGAAAGCCACGCGGCGGCATTGGCATGTCTTCGCCAAAGGCCATCATCGGGCCTTGGGGAGGTGGACCGGGGAAGCCCCAACCTTCCGGCGACATGTGAGCCGGCGGTCGTGGTGATGCCATCTCGGCGACCGGTGGGGTCTGAGCGTCCAGCGTAACGGCCGGCTCGCCGGCAAGTGCCGAAGCGGCGATGCCGCCGATAGCCGTTATCAACAAAGTTGCGACGATATGTCGTTGCCTCATGATCAGTGCCTTCATTACGATTGACTGATGCTGAGGCTAGCGGGACCGTATGAACGCAATACGTCCTGATATTTCCGAATGCTTCCCGCCGGGGGAATGTTGCGAATGAAGTTTGCCAGGAGCCTGGCAGCAACAATTTATTACAACTTTTCTTGACGGAACACGCGGGGAGCGAAAACTGCGGCCAGGTCAAGAATCGATCCAAAATCGGTACCGCTGCGGGTCATGAGGCAGCGATTTCTGCACAAGCGAGCACGTCGCCTATGAAAAGAGCCGCATCGAGTGTGCGGCTCCTTCCTGGATGTTGTCGGCATGCCGGTCCCGGGCGGCCCGGCAGCTTCTATTCCTTGCCGGTCGCAGCGGCTGATGTCGATTGACCGGCTTCCTTCAAGGCAGCCGCACATTCCTCGCAGCACACCTCGACTGATTTGCCGCCGAGATTGACCTTGATCGTATCTGCACCGAGTTCGCAGTCACAGGCAGCGCATGTTGTTTTCTTCATGTCGTGATCCTTTCCTCATTGATCCCCCACAGGGGCAAGATCAGGAAATCACCGATCGAGGCATATACGCTGTCGGAATCTTTAGCGAACCGTGTAGCGCTTCGGCTTCAATTGCGCTGAGCGCTGAAACTCCGCCGGCGTCAGCCCATAGGTCTGCTTGAAGGCGGCGCTGAAGTGGCTATGGCTGGAAAAGCCGAGATCGAGTCCGAGCATGGTCAGGTCGTCGTAGGAACCGAGAAGATCGAGCGCTCGCGCCAGCCGCAGCCGCAATTGATAGCGATAGAGCGGAATGGCTTCGACCTGCTGGAAAACCTGCGTCAGATATACCGGCGAGACGCCGACCTCCTTGGCGATCTCGGCAAGCGTCCACCGCCGGGCTAGATCAGAGGACAGGACGAGTTTCGCCCGATCGACCAGTTTCTGCCGGCCGAAGCTTGCGCCTGCCTCATGCGAGGTACTCTCGCCGAGCGAGCGACGCACCAGCGTCAGCGCCAGTGTTTCGCCCTCCAGGCTTTCGGCTATGTTGCGGCTGAGCCCGTGGCGAAGCATCGCCACAAGCGCTTGCGCTCGCGGGTCGATGCGGCGGCGCTGGCGCCGGAAGACGACGCCTTCGCCGGATTGTATCTGTTCCTTTGGCGCGAGCTCATGCAGCATGGCCTCGTCGATCATGAGATCTAAACAGGAATCGCCACCCTCGACGGGGTGGCTGATCCTGTAGTCCTGGCCGCGATTGAAGAAGACAACCTGATTGGCTTCCGAAACGGCCTCGCTTTGACCGACATGGCGCTTGAAGACGCCGCGATAGGTATAGACGAGGCTTGTCTTGTGGGCGCATTCCTCATCGCTCTTGTGCCGACAGTCGCCATTGCAGACGACATCGCGGATGAGGACCGTTTTCGTCTTCAGCAGCACGGCTGTCGAAAATTGTAGCATGCCGTAATCCTCATCCCACCGTTTGGGCCGGTTGCATGTCGTGAACTTAGCACGTTCTGATTCATCTTTTTAGTAGCGGCTGTAAATATGGACATCGCTTCCGGCTTGCCCGCGAGAAAGCCCTATATCCTTCAACTGATCGTCCGAAAGCTCGAGCAGCGCATTGCGGTTTCTTCGCTCGGCCATTTTGCGCGCGAGGATACGTATCAGATCGACGAAGACCGAAGCTGGTTTGCGCTGGACCTTGCGGACGGCGTGGCTGCATTCGGAAAGAATTGTGATGTTTGCGACTTGCATGGCGATACTCCACGGTTTGTTTCGATGGAGCCAGTGAACCATTGGAACCGCATCCGCGCTGTCAGATAATTTAGCGATCGGCGAGACGGCTGAGTCGGAGAGCGCTATATGGCGAAAGCGCCAAACAGTCGTGGATAGCCCCTATGGCGTCAATATTTTCATTGTCGACATCTTGCCCACAGCGGCAATAGTGTCGAAGCCGACTAGCATAGGCCAAGGTTACTGAGGAGAGTGAAATGTCGTGGCAGCATCCCGTACCCCGGACCACCGAACAGGAAAGGCACGAACGCCTTTCGCGGCTTCGCCAGCTGCTCGATGCGCACGGACTAGCCGGCATGCTGCTCGGGCCGACCGAAAGCCTGCGTTATTTCACCGGGCTCGTTTGGCATGCGAGCGAGAGGTTTCTGGGGGCACTCGTGACGCCGACCACCCTCTATTACATCGTCCCCAGTTTCGAGCGCAGCCGCGTGGCGACGCTGCCGCATCTGCCGGCCGAAATCCTCGAATGGCAGGAAGAAGAGAGCAGTGCGGCATTAATCGCGCGTGTCCTTGGTAGTTCGGGCGTTCTGGCACTTGACGACAACATGCCGCTCTACTTCTACAACGCATTGGCGACCGAGCTTGGGGCCGAAAGGCTGGCCAATGGCGGACCGCTCATCAACAGCCTGCGCCGGATCAAATCTGTCGCGGAAATCGCGCTTATCCAATATGCGATGAACTTGACTCTCGATGTGCACAAGCAGGCCCATGCCTTGCTCAAGCCGGGAATCCGCGCCTCGGACGTGGTCGCGTTCATCGACCAGCGGCATCGCGAGGCAGGCGCCCATGGCGGATCGACCTTCTGCATCGTGTCCTTCGGCGAGGCGACATCGCTTCCGCATGGCGCAGACGGCGATCAGACGCTCGGCGAAGATGACGTCATCCTGGTGGACACGGGCGCACGCATCGACGGCTATCATTCCGACCTGACGAGAACATACAAGCTGAAGGCCGGTGACAGCGGATTTGAAGACGCATGGGCGATCGAGCGCGAGGCGCAGCAAGCGGTTTTCGAGGCCGCGAAGCTCGGTGCTGCCTGTTCAAGCCTGGATGATGCGGCACGGGCCGTACTGGCGAAACATGCGCTCGGCCCCGACTACAAGCTGCCGGGCTTGCCGCACCGCGCCGGCCACGGCCTCGGGCTGGAAATCCATGAGGAGCCCTACATCGTGCGCGGCAATGCAACGGCGCTTGCGCCCGGCATGTGCTTTTCGAACGAGCCGATGATCGTCTTTCCGCGGAAATTCGGCATCCGGCTGGAGGATCATATCTACATGACGGCGGACGGCCCGCGCTGGTTTACCCAGCCATCCAAGGGGCCGACCGAACCTTTCGCCTGATGGGAGAAACCAGCTCGGCGCTCTGGCGCCGGGCAATGCCCGATATCGGCTTTCGGCATTAGCCGAAACTCTTACCCCTGGAACGGGATGGTGCGCCCGGGCTGCTTTGCCTGCTCCTTAGTATAGGAAACGCCGTGAACCTTGAGGCCCTGTGCGTTGAGCAGGGTAATGATCCCGCCCTTGTTGGATAGGGTGACGGGCGACCGGATTTCGATCACCTGCGTCGCTCCGGCGGTGATCGAACCGCTGAGCACCATCGCATTTTTCTGTTTGTCCTTGATCTGCCAGCCGGTGAGGTCGACCGGCACGTCGGCGGTATTCAGCAGCGTGACGGTTTCCCGCTCGGGCGTCTTCACGTCGTTGACATAGGCAGCGATAATGCGCACCAGGCCATCCGGCACGTCGAAGGTAGGAATGGCGTCGCGATCGACCGGCGTGTGCGGCAGGTTCGGATGATCTTGATCCCGCGGCACGATGACGGACCCGTCCGCATCGTCCGAGTGCCATGCCTGCGTCTGGAATTTCATGAAGATCGCAACCCATTGCTGCTCGCGGGGAAATTCCAGTATCAGCCCACCGTCCTGCCAGGGGCCGTTCTGCGAGGCATATTTGCCAGACGGGTTGCCCTGGTTGAAATGAATGTCGTGAATGCCGCGGCCGGGCTTGAAGCCGAAATACTGATCGGCCTTGTCGTTCTCCGGTCCCCAGGTCTCGCCGAAGGCGTAGATCATTGCCTCCTCGTCCGACATGGCGCGCTGAATGTAGCTATCGATCTTTTCGTTGAGATCATTATCCGGACCTGCCGCCGAGATCGGAAGTGGTTTCAGTTCCCAGGGCTGCATGAGATTGCCGCGGATGAAATCGAGCGCGACGCCGCCCGGCCGGCTTGCTGTCGCGTGCAAGCCTTCCGGCAGCTCCGCCAACTGCGCGGTGATCGGGTGTTCGAAGCGGGAGCGCACGAGGAATTCGACCTCGCTTCCATCCTGCGAACGCACATTGATGGCGATGCGATACGGCGTCCCGTTCTCCGAAACCAGCACCTGATAATGCGGGCTTGAGCCGGTTGCCAATCGATTGTTGATGGGTCTGCCCTTGAGCACGGCGTAGTTGTTAAGCGGCACGACATCCTCCCTCAGTGCACATAAGCAGCACATAGTGTCGCATCAGAATGAAGCTTCTGCGACACCGGAGGAATCCATGGGCGTCCCAAGGCTTTTCCGACTTTGCGAGGCGTGCCGCGCCGCCGCGGCGATCATCTCGGCCGAACGGACAGTCCTTATGCCGCTCTTGTTCCATCCTCGCCGAAGACATGCAGATACTGCGGCGGGAAGGCGACCTTCACCTGCGGACCGGCGCTCAGTGCGCTGCGATCGAGCGTGAATACCTTGAACGGCAGGCCATGCAGCGAAAGATGCAGGATGATGCCGAAGCCCGTGGGTTCGACAAGTTCGACATTGGCGGACATGCAGGACTGATCTGACGATAGCACGACATGCTCGGGCCGAATGCCGAGCGTGACCTTCGTGCCGGCGGCCAATTTCAGCGGCTCCGAAAGCGGAACGAGCGTGCCGTCCTTGAGCTTGACGCCATTGCCTTCGTAAGTTGCATCGAGAAAATTCATCCCCGGAGAGCCGATGAAGCCGGCGACGAAGAGGTTGGCGGGACGGTCGTAGAGTTCCAGCGGGCTGCCGACCTGCTGCACCACCCCGCCATGCATGGCGACGATCCGGTCCGCCAGCGTCATCGCCTCGATCTGGTCGTGGGTGACATAGATCGACGTCGCCTTAAGATCGCCGTGCAACCTCTTGATTTCGGCGCGCATCTGCTCGCGCAAGCGAGCGTCGAGGTTCGACAGCGGCTCGTCGAAGAGGAAGGCTTTCGGCTGCCGCACGATGGCGCGGCCCATGGCGACACGCTGACGCTGGCCGCCCGAGAGCGCCTTCGGCCGGCGTTCGAGCAGCGGATCGAGACCGAGCTTTGTGGCCGCACCGGCGACCGCCTTGGCGATGTTATCCTTCGCCATCTTCCGCAGCCGCAGGCTGTAACTCATATTGCCGGCGACATTCATGTGCGGATAAAGCGCATAGGACTGGAACACCATGGCGATATCCCGATCCTTCGGATGCAGCTCGTTGACGCGGTTGTCCGCGATGCGGATCTCGCCGCCGCTGATGTCTTCGAGGCCGGCAATCATCCGGAGCAAAGTGGATTTGCCGCAGCCGGAGGGGCCGACGAGGACGACGAATTCGCCGTCCTTGATCCTGAGATCGATGTCGTGCAGGACTTGCACATGGCCATAGGCCTTCTTGACGTTCTGAATATCGATCGATGCCATATGACTAACCCTTGACCGCGCCGGCCGTCAGGCCCTGCACGAGATAGCGTTGGATGAGCAGGAAGAAGAGCGCGGCCGGAATGAGCGCCATGACGCCCGCCGCCATCATCTGCCCGAAATCCACGGAGAATTTCGAGACGAAGGTGAGAAGCCCGACCGGGAAGGTCGCTGCCTGGTTGCCGTTGATCAGCATGAGCGCGAAGAGCAGCTCGCTCCACGCCGCCGTGAAGACGAAGCCGAGCGTTGCCGCGATGCCGGGCAGCGTCAGCGGTAGGATGATCTGCCTGAAGGCGGTGAACTGCGTCGCGCCGTCGATCATGGCAGCCTCCTCCAGATCCTTGGGAATGCCGTCGAAGAAGGACTGCATCAGGAAGGTGGCGAAGGGCACGTTGAATGCCGTGTAGACGATGACAAGGCCGGTCAGGCTGTTGGTCAGATGCAGCGGCGAAAGGATTTTGAAGATCGGCGCGACGAGCATGACCAGCGGAAACATCTGGGTCAGCAGCATCAGCGCCACGATCCAGTATTTGGCGCGGAAATTGAAGCGCGAGAGCGCGTAGCCGGAGAGCGACGCGCAGATGGTGACGGCAATCGCCGTCGAGGCGGAGACGATCAGGCTATTCTTGAAGAAGGTCGGGAAGTCGCTGTGCTGCAGCACGAAAGCATAATGTTCCCAGGTCGTGCGCGAGGGCCACATGCGCACGCCTTCGGTATAGAGCAGGTCGTTCGGCGTCACCGAGACCTTCAGCAGCCAGAAGAGCGGAAAGAGCGCGAAGACGACGTAGCAAAGAATTGCCAGGCGATGCGCGATGGTGGGAAGGACGGATCGTCTCATGGCTCAATCCTTGTTCAGCAGGGTCTGCCGCAGCAGGATGATCAGCATGGAATAGGCGAGAAGAAGGACCAGCAGCACCAGCGCGATGGCCGAGGCATAACCGAAATCCAGTCGCTTGAAGGCCTGCGTGAAGATGTAGCTGGCGACGATCTGCGTGCGATCCGCCGGTCCGCCACCCGTCATGACGACGATCAGGTCGGCGAAGTTGGACACCCAGACGGTACGAAGGAGAACAGTGATGGCGATGGTCGGTGCCAGAAAGGGAAGCGTGATCGAGCGGAAGCGCTCGAACCAGCCGGCACCATCGATCGATGCTGCCTCATAGAGATCGCGCGGGATGGCCTGAAGTGCGGCCAGAAGCGTAATGGCGAAGAAGGGGATGCCCCACCAGACATTGGCGACGATCGGCCCCCACATGGCGTAGTGTGGATCGGACAGGATGTTACCAGGCTCGCTCATCAAGCCCAAGGCATAGAGCCAATGCGGTATCGGACCGATGACCGGATTAAACAGCCACGACCAGTTAAGGCCGGCCAGAAACGATGGTACCGCCCAGGGCAGGAATACCAGCGCCTGCACGATCGACCGGCCGAAAAACGGTTTGTCCAGCAGCAGCGCCAGGATCAGCCCGAAGATGAACTGCAGCGCCACGGAGGCGCCGGTCCACCAAAGCGTATTCTTCAGCGCCCAATAGAACGCCGTATCCTTGGAGAGATCGCGAAAGTGCTCCAGACCGATGAAGCCGCCGGAAAACGGATTGAGCAATTGAATATCGCGGAAGGCGTAGGATATGCCGATCGCCAGCGGCACCAGCATCACGGCGATGATGAGAATGAGGGCAGGGGCGCTGTAGAGATAGGGCTCCGAGGCGTCGGCGAGGCGCTTCAGCCACGGCCTGCGGTCGTGACGCCTGTCGAGCGTGTCGGTGATCGAAGTCATCTGCAAAAGTTCCCATTCGCGGCGTTCGGACACCGTCTGTTTCAAGTGGGCAGGAGAGGCGGCGGATCGCTCCGCCGCCGCATGTAAGACTTACTTCTTGGCGAGGAATTTCTGCTGGGCCTTGGTCAGATAATCGGCCCACTGGTCGGCAAGATCCTTGGCCGAGATATCGCCGAGCAGCGCCTGCTGCGAAGTCTTGATGGCGAGCGAATCCTTGAAGAAGGCGAATTCTTCAAGATAGGTCGGCATGACGGTCGGAACCGTATCCTTGTCGGCCAGTTCCTGGAACCAGCCCTTGAACTGATCGCCGGCATAGAAGGGGTCCTTTTCCGCAGCCGTGTAGGCCGGAAGCGCACCGATCTTCTTGTTCCATTCCAGATTGCCTTCCTTGCCTTCAAGGGTTGCGATCAGCTTCCAGGACAGATCCTTGTTCTGGCTTGTCGCGAACATCGACCAGCCGGCGTAGCCGATGGTCGGGAAGGATTTCCCATCCGGACCCTTCGGCAGTGGTGCTACGCCAAAGTCATCCTTGTTCATGCGTTCCGCGACAGCGATCAAGGCATCCGGGTCCTGGTCGAGGAAGGCGCAGGTGCCGGAATAAAAGCCGGCGACGACTTCGTTGAAGCCCCAGTTGACGCTGTCCTTCGGCGCATAGCCCTTCTTGTAGAGATCGACCATCCACTCGATGCCCTTGGCCCAGCCGGGGCTGTTCATCGTCGATGTGCCGTCATCCTTGAAGTATTTGTTGTCGCCGGCCATGGAGGCGGCGAAGATCATCCAGCCGTTGAGACCGCCCGGACCGCCGCGCATGCAGTAGCCGTATTTGCCCGGCAGTTTGGAGACGGCTTCGGATGCCTTGACGAACTCGTCCATCGTCTTCGGCGGTTCGGCGATGCTGGCCTCCTTCAGGAGCTTCTTGTTGTAGAACATGGCGCGCAGATAAAAGCCGTAGGGCAGCATATAGGCGGTATTCTTCACGTCGCGGCCGAGTTGGAGCGCGCGCGGCGTCAATTCACTCGTATGCTCCCATTTCGCCAGGTACGGCTCCAGACTTTCGAGCATGCCGTTATTGCCGTAGAGCGACAGCCAGGTGTCCGGCATTTCCATCACGTCCGGCGTGTCGCCGGCCGAAACCATGGTGGCGAATTTCTGGAAGGCCTCGTTCCAGGGCAGGGAGATGATGTCGACCTTGGTGCCGGGATTTGCGGCCTCGAACTTGGCGACGATCGACTTGAGCGTTTCGGTACGCTCCGGGCTGGTGATGACTTCGACGAGCTTCAGCGTCGTATCGGCAAAAGCGGTGCCCGTCATCATGGCGGTGAAGAGTGCTGCTGTTATCAGTCTTTTCATGTTGGTTCCCCTTTTAGGTCTTCCTCTCAGATTGACGACTTTACGAGGCGGCGGCGATCGCCTCCTCGAGCTCTTTCCATAGAGCCTCGGTTCCTTCGAGGCCGATATGGAGACGTACGGAGCGCGGATTGATGCCGAAGGTATGCGCCGAATTCGGCTGCGCCTTTTGCTGCAGCACGACTTCGCCCGGCACGATCAGGCTCTCATGCCCGCCCCAGCTCACACCCAGCTTGAAGAGCGTGAGGCGATCGGCGAAGGCGCGGATATCGACGCCCTCGCGGAAGATGAAAGAAAACAGGCCCGAGGTGCCGTTGAGGCCGGCCGGCAGCCGGTTGGCAAGGCCCGGATGGCAGACCTGCGCGACGGCATCGAGCTCCTGCAGCCGCTTGGCGATCGTCATCGCCGCCGCCTCATGCGCCTTCATGCGGATCGGCAAGGTGCGCAGGCCGCGGATCAGAAGCCATGCGTCGAAGGGCGAAAGCTTGCCGCCGAGATAGGGATAGGCTTCGGCCTTGATGCGCGCGATCATTTCCTTCGAGCCGGCGACGACGCCGGCGACCACGTCGCTATGTCCGCCGAGATATTTTGAGGCTGAATGGACGACGAGGTCGACGCCGAGCTTCAGCGGCTGCTGGAAGTAAGGCGTGGCCCAGCTGTTGTCGATCATCGAGACGACGCCATGCTGCTTGGCAAGTGCTGCAAGCGCGCCGACATCATGCGCGTCCATGACCCAGCTGGTCGGGCTCTCCATGTAGAAGACCTTGGCGCCGGGAAGTGCCTTGGCAACGGCCTCCTCATCGCGGCCGTCGACATAGGTCACCTCGACCTTCATGCGCTTCAGAACCGTGCCGAAGAGGCGGAAGGCATCGGGATAAACATGCTTGACCGCGACGATGCGGTCTCCCGGCTCGACGAAGCTCAGCACGACCGATGAGATCGCCGCCATGCCGCTGGCAAAACCGAGAGCATCCTCGGCTCCCTCGAGCTTTGCCAGCATCTCCTCGAACATGCGCACCGTCGGGTTAAGGCCGCGCGTATAGATCGGCCGTACCTTTTCGCCGCGATAGGAGGCGATCATCTCGTCGTAGCTGGAGAAGGTGAAGAGCGACGTCTGGAAGATCGGCGGCACCACAGCCTCGGCGAAATTGCCGTCGTCATGGGCTGTAATAAGGGACGCAAGTTCGAACGGCTCTAGCCCGTCAGTCATTTGGACATTTCCTTGATGTCTTCCTCGACAACGTCGAGAATTTTCAGTGTTTCGGCGCGCGCCACCTCGGGATCCTGGTCGACGATCGCGTTGAACAGCGTGCGATGATAAGGGAAGGACCGACGGGCGAAATCCTGCCGATCAAAGGGATGATCCCAGAAGCGTTCGAAGGTTTCGCGCATCTGTTCGAGAAGCTGCCGGAACAGCGGATTGTGCGTGGCGTCGTAGACCGCCAGGTGAAAGGCAAGATCCTCCGGGCCGGACGTGCCCTTGGCCATATGGACGCGCTCCATCTCGTTGAGCTTCTCTTCGATGATGACGATATCCTCGTCCGTGCGCTTTCTCGCCGCCACCATGCCGGCCTCGCATTCGATGCCGCGGCGGACCTCCAGCGTCTGCAGCAACGCATCGCGCAGGTGCGGCGGATCGAGGGAAAGCGGCATGTGGATGGTCGCCTTGGAAACCGGCTTCAGCAGATAGGTGCCGCTGCCTTTGCGCGTCTCCATGACGCCGAGCGCCTGGAAGTAGGTGATCACCTCGCGGATGGTCGAGCGCCCCACCGAAAGCGCCGCCATCAGCTCGCGCTCGGTCGGCAGCCTGTCGCCTGCCTGCAGCTTCGACGATTCGATGAAGGTCGACAGCGCGTCGATGACTTGTCGCGTCCGGTCGATGGAAGGGAGAGGTGTCAGCATCGGTTTGGTCATGGTCGATAAATTGGTCTGACATCTGCCATCAGGTCAATCTCTTTTTCAAATGACGCGCTTTTTTCCGTGCCTGCAATTCGAGAGGAAGGACATCGAGCTGTGAGGCAGGTCGTTCACGGCCTTCAAGTGCAGCGACGGCACTGCTAGAAGGAGGCGAATGTGAGTCCCGGATTGGAAGAGAATGGCCGCGCGAGATCGATATTCACGGAAGCTGGAATGCGCGAAATGCGCTCATACCGGATTTGCCGAGGTTTCCGAAACCGACGACCGCTGGGCTCCCAGCCGGGATTTCAAGGTAGATGACATGCCCGGTGGCTTTTCCACCGAACGTCCATCACCCGATCCGCGCAAGCATATGATGCGCTGCCGTTGCGGCTCCGTATTTCCTTTCGAGCAGGACACGGCCTATGCACCCGGCGGCGAGCCGCGCCGCTGAACAAAATGCGAGCAGAAAAGAAAAAAGCCTCGCACGGGCGAGGCTAAGCTTGTGCCGCTCCGGGGAAATCGGAAGCGACGCGGCGTTCTTAATAGCCGCTCTCGCTCTCGGCTAGGTCAGTTTTGCCGATAACGGTACGCTTGCGTAAAAAAGCTCTTCATTCGTGAACCCCGCTCGGGAGGTGGTGGAAAAATATCGGCAAGCATTCCTTCCATTCGCTTGAAGGAAACGCCGTCGATCTCAAGGAAGAGCACCCTTGCTCATAACGAGAAACACAGGGGAAAACCATTATACCGTGCAACATTGTTCAGCTACCGTTCATTTTCGCGCACGCAAAAAGGCAATCGCCGCAACGCCTTGCGGTTGTCGAGGCTCGGCGTCCGATTGGCTTTCGGGTCTGGTCGCCGAGCCTCGCAAATACTGAAAAGAGCTTGGATATAGGCATGCGGCTGCTTCGCGCTTTCGTCGACTGGATCCTGTGCCGCCGCCAACCGCGGCTGCAGCAGGAAGTTGCTCAACATTCCGCAGACGATCCGTGGGTTCTTCAGCAGATCGAAAAATTCGAGCGGGAATTGAAGCGATAGAGGCATCGCGACACGATCGGCCTTCATCTGCTAGAGCCGGATGATTTTAGGTCTGTTCGACCTAAAATCTGAATCTGCTCTAGAATCAAAGAAGTAGAGCGTGATGTCGTCCGAAAACCGCCTACACTTTTCGGCATCACGCTCTAGCTTTCGGGTGACAGCAGGCGAGCCTGCAGGCGCGTGAAAGTCTGCTTGCCGTTCTTCCAGCCGGCGATCGGCTGCCGGATCTCACGAACCAGCGACAGCGAATCGACCGCATCCACCACCACGATATCGGCTTGGGCACCCGGCTTGAGGCCATAGTCACGCCCCATCACGTGCGCGGGATTGATCGTGACCATGTCGAACGCTGCAGCGATGTCTTCGTCCCGCGATAGCTGGGCGATATTGGCGAAGAAATTGGCCATGCGGGCAAGCGAGGCATCGCCAAAGGGGGTGAACGGGTTGAGGACATTGTTTGTCCCGACCGTCACGGTAACCCCATTGGCCGTCAGCAGCATCGCCGGGGCAAGGCCGCGCGGGATAAGGTGATCGCTGTCCCGGCCAAGCAGGAAGAGATCGGTCGCTGGCAGAACGGTTACCGCGATCCCCGTATCGGCAAGACCCGCGGCAATCTCGCCGGCCTCGGTCGCCGGCATGGCCGCAAGCTTGGTGGCGTGGCCGATGGAAACGCGGCCGCCATAGCCCCGGCGTTTCGTTTCCGCCAGCACGGCAGGGATTGCGGAGCCCTGTGGGTTGAGGTCGAAATCGAGATGGAAATCGACATCGACATCATGGCGTTCCGCCAGATCGAAAATCCGGCTGATATGACCCAGAGGATCGGGATCGGTATAAGGGCAGCCGCCGACGAGATCCGCTCCGTTGCGCAATGCATGATCCAGCATGCGCGCTGTCTCGGCCTCGTTGGTCAGTCCTTCCTGCACGAAAGCGCAGATCTGGATATCGATCGCCCAGGCATAGGTGCGTTTGATCTGCTTGATTGCCTCGAATGATCGATAACCGGCGCGTGGATCGATCTCGACGAAGGTCCGCATTGCCGTGGTGCCGTTGACGATCGCGTTCTCGACCACGCGAGCGGCACGCGCATGGACATCCTCGACCGTGAAGGCGGCCTTTGCCTTGGCCGTCTCACGGACGGCCTCTTGCAGCGTACCTTCGCATATGAAGCAGCGATCGAGAATGCAAGCCTTGTCGAGATGGATGTGGCTATCGACAAAGCCGCCAAAGGCCAGGCAGCCGCACATATCGCGACGCGGCGCGTCCGCGATCAACTCACGCTCGATCGCGGCAATCCTGCCATCCTTGATACCGATATCGAAGCAACCCTCCCGCCTGGCGATGCGGACATTCGAAATCACCAGATCGAGCATTAAGCTGCCTCGTTCATTAGAGGGTGGGATAGGGGTCTGTCATGGGTTAGTTCCGCACGACAGCGCCGTTCCTGGCGACGAGCTTGCCGGCCTTGAAAACGGACCGTCCCTTCGGGACCGCGACGACAGCCTCCGGCACGTGTTCCGCCTTCAGCGTTACAAAATCGGCTTTTGCGCCAACGCGCAAGCCATAGTCCTTGAGCCGCAATGCCTTGGCGCCACTCTCCGTAACGACGTCGAAGGCGGCCTTCAGCTCATCGTCCGTGTAGAAGCCGGAACGATAGCCGATCATCATCGCGCGCCCCAGCATGTCGCCATCGCCATAGGGCCACCACGAGTCGCGAATATTGTCGCTGCCGCTGAAGACGGTAACGCCAGCCGAGCGCAGCAAGGCGACGGGCGGGAAGGGGTGAGCGCCCGGTGCGTTGGTCATGATCGAGACGCCGCTCGCGGCGATGAGTGCCGCCGCCCGCTTTGCGGCGTCGATAGAAAGATCGCCAAGCCCATAGGCATGGCTGATCGTGACGTGTCCGCCCATGGAGAGTTCACGGGTTCGGGCGCAGATCTCTTCGATGGTGAAGAGGCCGAGCGTGCCGCCTTCGTGAAGATGGATGTCGATATCGACACCGTGCTTTTCGGCGACGCCGAAAACGACGTCGAGATGCTTTTCGATATTGCGGTCGAAACTCGCCGGATCGAGCCCTCCGACAAGGTCTGCGCCCATGGCGATCGCCTCGTCTATAAGCTCAGGCGTGCCAGGGCTTTTTAGGATGCCGCTTTGGGGAAAGGCAACGAGCTGGATGTCGATCAGCTCGCGATATTCCTCGCGCACGGCAAGAATAGTCTCGAGCGATTTCAGCCCGACCGAGCCATCCACCATGACATGGCTGCGCATATGCGTGCTGCCATTGGCGATGCAGAGGTCGAGCTGGTTTCTGGCTCTTTCGTTCATCGGCGCGGCCTGCGCCATGTTTTGTGCCTGAAACGCGACGCGTTCATGAACGTCGAAGCCGTTGGTGCACGGCTTGTGCGGTATCCATGCGTCACCATAAAAGCTGGTGTCGAGATGGATGTGTCCCTCGACGAAGCCCGGAACCACCAGTGCGCCTTCGAGGTCGATAGTCTGAGATGTGGAGACGGTTGCTCCGGCCTCCTCGATCGACACGATGTGGCCATCCGCGACGCCGATGTCTTTGGTAGAGCCGTTAGCGAGCTTGGCCCGGGCAAACAGGGTTTCGATCGCGCTCAATTTTTTCTCCTTGGATCTATCGCTGACGACCTGAGTGGGAGCGGCCTGTAAGACGATCGTCTCACCGCTCGAACGCTTCTTTCAGGCCGAAGCTTTTGCGCTCGCGTAAGTCGAGATCGGCTTCGATATGCGCGATATGATGAAGCATCAGACCACAGGCCGCATCGATGTCCTTCTGCTCCAAAGCGGTGATGATGTCGCCGTGCTCGGAGTGGCCGCAGCTGGAGGCGCTCGATTGTCCGTAGAGCGCGATCACCAATGACGAGCGGGCGACCAGCTCCTCCATGAAGCGCTGCATGATAAGATTGCCGGAAATGCCTGCCACCATCAGATGGAAATCGCCCGAAGCCTTGATCTCGGCCCGGCGGGCGGACTGACCGCGCTCGCCCATCAGCCGGCCTTCCTCCAGGAGAAGGTGCCTCAGCTGCCTGAGCTGAACCGGGGTGATCCGCTCGGCTGCTGATTTCAATATGCCTGGCTCCACCAGGCGGCGCGCTGCGAATATCTGCCTGGCTTCCTCGGGCGATGGATAGGCGACGAAAGCGCCCCTGTTTTTTTCGACACTGACGAGACCCTCGTAGGAAAGCGCCTGCAGGGCGGCGCGCGCCAGAGTGCGGCTGACATTGAACAGGCCGCCGACATCGCTCTCAGACAGTTTCGTGCCAGGTGCAAGCCTGCGTTCGACGATCGCGTCGCGAATGGCGTCGCGGATCTGCTGTGCGCCGGTCTCCGCGGAATCGATGGGAGTCAGAAACTCGTCTGCTGAAGAATTCATAATCGCTTACCTGAATGGTTGGCAAAAATGATAGCCCGGTTTCGGGCCGAAGTTAAACGAAATCTGATGCAAAGACGATGCTAAATTGTATACAATAATTTGCACAAATCGAGCACAATAGCCTATTTGATGAGCAGTTATCAAACTGCCTCAAGAAGGGCAGGAATTCCTCTTCTCCGGAATAAGGCAGGCATCTCAGTAATTTAGTGCGCTGCAGCGAAACTGGCACGATTGATGCAGTGTCTTTCCCAAACAAAAGGGGAAGATGATGTCGAAAGCGGCAGAGATCGATATAGTGTCCGTTTCGAAGGTCTACGGTGCGACCACGGCTGTTCACGCGATTAGCCTGAAAATACCGGCAGGCTCCTATTGCTGCTTCCTTGGTCCGTCCGGCTGCGGCAAGACCTCGACCCTGCGCATGATCGCCGGCCACGAAGACATTTCCTCCGGCGACATCCGGCTTGGAAATACCGTCGTGACGGACTTCCCGCCGGCCAAGCGCGGCACGGCGATGATGTTCCAGTCTTACGCGCTGTTTCCCCATCTCGACCTTATCGACAATGTGGCCTTCAGCCTGAAGATGAAGGGTGTCGCAAAGGATGAGCGTCGTGCCAAGGCGCTCGAAATGCTGAAGCTCATGCAGATGGAGGCCTATGCGGCCCGACGCCCGGCGCAGCTTTCAGGCGGCCAACAGCAGCGTGTCGCGCTGGCGCGCGCGCTTATCACCGATCCGGAGGCGCTGTTGCTGGACGAGCCGCTGTCGGCGCTCGACCCGTTCCTGAAGATCCGCATGCGTGCCGAGTTGAAGAAGCTGCAGAAGACATTGGGCATCACCTTCGTCCATGTCACGCACAGCCAGGAAGAGGCGATGGCGCTCGCCGATATCATGGTCATCATGAATGACGGACGGATCGAGCAGGCCGCTTCGCCACGGGAGGTTTTCGAGCACCCCGCAACGGCCTTCGTCGCACGCTTCATGGGCGACCATAATGTCCTGTCGGGCCGGGTAACGTCGAGCGAAGACGGCGTCATCACCATGACCGTGCCGGAAGGGCAGGGCTTTTCCGTAAAAGGGACAGGACGCCGGAGCGGCGAAGCCGCTGATATCGCCATCCGCACCGATCGTATCCGGCTTTCGCAGTCCGACAACAAAGGACTCGGTTTCAACGGCGTGGTCTCCAATGTCGAATATCGCGGTGCGACCCTGAAGATCACCGTCATCGGCGCAGGCAGCGACGATTTCACCGTAATCGCAAGCAACGACGATGACGCCGCCAAATCCATAGCGGTCGGCGATGCCGTCTCATTGAGCTGGGCTCAGGAGGACGCGATCCTTCTGGGCCGTATGTCCGCATGAAAATCCGAAGCATCAAAAAAGGGGAACTGACATGACGACTGAAACCAAGACTACCAAGACGACGAAAGGCATTTCCCGCCGCTCGCTGCTGAAGACCGGCGCCGCCGCTCTCGGCGCCATGGCCGGCTCCGGTGCCATCACCGGCTTTCCGACCATCTGGGCGCAATCGAACATCACACTGCGCCAGTTCGGCACCGGCGTTTCGAACATCAATGCCATTGCCGAGAAGTGCAAGGCCGATCTCGGCATTACGCTTGAGATGACCGCGACCGATTCCGATGCCGCTGCACAGCGAGCCGTGACGCAGCCGAACAGCTACGATATCGCCGATATCGAATACTGGATCGCCAAGAAGGTGTTTCCATCGGGCGTATTGCAGCCGATGGACGTCAAGAAGCTCAAATATTACGACAAGATCGTGCCGCTCTTCATCAACGGCAAGCTGAAGCCCGACAGCGTCATTGCCCAGGGCACGGCGCCGCATACGGTCGGCTTCGTCGAGGGGCAGAGCTCGAAGAAGTTCGCCAAGGAGCCGACGCAGTGGATGACGATGGTTCCGACCATCTACAACGCCGACACGCTTGGCATCCGTCCCGATCTCACCGGCCGTCCGATCACCAGCTGGGCCGATATTCTCGATCCGGCCTTCAAGGGCAAGACCGCGATCCTCAATATCCCGTCGATCGGCATCATGGACGCCGCGATGATCATGGAAGCTGCCGGCAAGATCAAATATGCCGACAAGGGCAATATGACGAAGGCCGAAATCGACAAGACGATCGACTTCCTGATCAAGACCAAGGGTGACGGTCAGTTCCGCGCCTTCTGGAAGTCCTTCGACGAAAGCGTCAACCTGATGGCATCGGGCGAAGTCGTCATCCAGTCCATGTGGTCGCCGGCGGTTGCCGCCGTACGCTCGAAGGGTATTGCGTGCACCTTCCAGCCGCTCAAGGAAGGTTATCGCGCCTGGGGCGGCGGTCTCGGCCTTGCCTCGCATCTCAAGGGTGCCCAGCTCGACGCGGCTTACGAGTATATCAATTGGTACACCTCCGGCTGGGTTGGCGGCTACCTCAACCGCCAGGGCTACTATTCCGCCTGCATGGACACCGCCAAGGGTTTCATGTCCGCCGACGAATGGGACTACTGGATCGAAGGCAAGCCGGCACAGGGCGATATTCTGTCTCCGGAGGGCAAGGTCATGGAGAAGGCCGGCGCCGTTCGCGACGGTGGCTCGTTCGAAGCCCGCATGGGTGCGGTTGCCTGCTGGAATTCCGTCATGGACGAAGACCGCTACATGGTCCGCCGCTGGAACGAATTCATCGCGGCATAAACTGCGTCCATCGTCTCCTCTCCCCGTTCGCGGGGAGAGGCTCATCAACGGAAAGGCCTGAACATGGCGACGATCGCTTCCTCGGACGCGGAGCAGGAAACACCAAAAGCTGGACGTGGATTTGGCGTGCCTGCCTGGGCCGTGGCCTATCTGCAGGCGGTTCCGCTCTTTCTGATCCTCGGCTTCTTCTTCCTGCTACCGATCGCGATGATCGGCATCGTCAGTTTCTGGGACTATGACTTCGCCAGTCTTTATCCTGCCTTCC
This sequence comes from Rhizobium sp. P40RR-XXII, assembly GCF_012641405.1. Lineage (GTDB taxonomy): Bacteria > Pseudomonadota > Alphaproteobacteria > Rhizobiales > Rhizobiaceae > Rhizobium. The sequence goes on along the minus strand of NZ_JABAII010000005.1, from coordinate 95,242 downwards.
TGACCACGAACTATACCGACACGTTGGGTTCATGGGTTACTTGGAAAACCTACCTCAACACATTGAAATTCACTGCTATTGTCTGGGCACTGACCCTGTTCATCGGCTTCTGGGTCGCCTATTTCCTCGCCTTTCATATCCGTCGCACCTCGACGCAGATGATCCTGTTTCTCGTCTGCACGGTGCCGTTCATGACCTCCAACATCATCCGCATGATCTCGTGGATACCCGTTCTCGGGCGCAACGGGCTGGTCAATTCGACACTGATCGAGATGGGTCTCATTCCAAAGCCGATCGAATGGCTGCTCTACTCCGATTTCGCCGTCGTGCTGGCCATGGTGCACCTTTACACGCTGTTCATGGTGACGCCGATCTTCAACACGCTGATGCGCATCGACCGCTCGCTGTTCGAGGCCGCGCGCGATGCCGGAGCTAGCGGATGGCAGGTGCTCTGGAATGTGGTGATACCACTCGCCAAGCCGGGAATAGCGATCGGTAGCATCTTCGTCGTCACGCTCGTCATGGCCGATTTTTCAACTGTGCAGGTAATGTCCGGCGGCCAGAGCGCTTCCATCGCCTTGATGATGAAGAACCAGATGTCGCTGCTGCAATATCCGGCCGCCGCCGCCAATGCCGTCGTGTTGCTGATCGTCGTCCTGCTGATGGTCGCAGCCATTCTGCGCGTCGTCGATATCCGCAAGGAACTTTGAGATGAACCACGAAAAGCGCAGCCTCGAATTCTATGTCCTGGCAATCTTCTTCGCCATTTTCGTACTGTTCCTATACGGCCCGCTGTCGGCGATCGTCATCCTGTCCTTCCAGGGGCCAGACGGTGGGCTGACTTTTCCTTTGAACGGCGTGTCGCTTCATTGGTTTGCCAATCTCTTCGAGAAGCAGGCGGTCGGCGATTTCGGTGCTTCGTTCCAGCGGTCGCTGATACTCGGCGTGATGGTCATGCTCGTGACCGTCGTCGTGTCGCTGCTGGCGGGGCTCGCCTTTCGCCGCCGTTTTCGCGGATCGACATTCCTGTTCTATGCGACCGTTGCGAGCCTCGTTGTACCGTCGATCATCATTTCGCTCGGGATAGGCGTAGTCTTCCAGCAGGGCGGTCTTGCGCCCGCCTGGTATTCCTCGGCTTTCGGCGCGCACCTGACCTGGACTTTGCCTTTCGGCGTGCTGATCATGTTCGCGGTCTTCAACCGGTTTTCGCCGGCCTATGAAGAAGCCGCTCGGGATCTCGGGGCCAGCCCCTGGCAAACCTTTCGCCACGTCGTGCTGCCGATGATCGCGCCGAGCCTGATCGGCGTCGGCCTGTTCGGCTTTACGTTGTCCTATGACGAGTTCGCTCGCACCTTGATGACATCGGGCACCTACAACACCCTGCCGCTTGAAATCTACGGGATGACGACGAACGTGACGACGCCGGTGCTCTATGCGCTCGGAACGGTGACGACGCTCTTTTCCTTCACCATTATCCTGCTGGCGCTTGCCGTCATGACCATGCTCGGCCGCCGCCAAGCCAAGAAAAGTTGAGATCATGCGCCTGCTGCTCATCAATCCGAATACGACCGTTTCCATGACGGAGAAGGCGGCGATCGCCGCGCGCGCCGTGGCAAGCGCCGGCACGGAAATCATCGCCGCCACCTCACAGATGGGGCCGGCTTCGATCGAAGGCTATTACGACGGAGCGCTAGCCGTACCTGGCATGCTGCGCGAATTGAGGGAGAGGCAGGCAGTGGGCTATGATGCGGCGATCATCTGCTGTTTCGACGACACCGGCCTGGAAGCAGCCCGCATGTTTTGTGACGTTCCCGTTGTCGGGCTCTGTGAATCCGCTGTTGCCACGGCTGGTTTTCTGGCGCAGCGCTTCAGCGTGGTGACGACACTCGAGCGTTCGCGCATCCTCATCGACAATCTCGTCAAGCGCTACGGCATGGGCGGGCGGGCGAAGGTTCGAGCGTCGGACATTCCCGTTCTCGAGCTCGAAGACCCGTCTTCCGGCGCGATCGGAAAGTTGCGGGCGGAAATCGAGCGCACGCTTGCGGAGGATGGAGCCGAGGCGATCGTACTCGGCTGTGCCGGCATGGCGGATCTCGCACGAGAACTGCAATCGATCTATGGCGTCCCGGTCGTGGATGGCGTCGCCGCAGCGGTCAAGCAGGCCGAGGCGCTGGTGTCGCTCGGGCTATCCACCAGCAAACGCAGTTCCTATGCCTCGCCGTTGCCCAAGCCGTTTTCGGGCGCAATGCAGGATTTTGCGCCCATGCCGATGCCAGCTTAACTTTATCGCGATCCCATATTGCAGCCTCGGCAGATCGCTTCGCCCCGCGGATGGCGTATCTCGCGTGTCGAGACTATAATGCCGCGATGAAGAACGAGAGTCGTGGATTTGGCACAAAGAGCTGGCAAGGCTGACCTTCCCCTGCATGGTGGCCGTGTGCCGCGCTGGCTTGGAGACCGGATGACGCGCCTGGGCGCCGTCATCACCGAGGCGATCGTGCAGCATTATGGGCGGGACGAGCTGTTTCGTCGTCTCGCCAATCCCTTCTGGTTCCAGTCCTTCGGCGCCGTCATGGGCATGGATTGGCACTCCTCCGGAATCACGACAAGCGTTCTTGGCGCCTTGAAACGCGGCCTGACGCCGCTTTCCGGCGAACTCGGCATTCATGTCTGCGGTGGCCGTGGCGCGCAATCGCGCAAGACGCCGGGCGAGCTGGTTGATATCGGCGATCGCGTCGGTATTGACGGTGCGTCCCTTGCCACCAAGAGCCGGCTGATCGCGAAGGTGGATAGTGCAGCCGTGCAGGATGGCTTCGATCTCTACTTGCATGGCTTCATTGTCGCGGATGACGGCAAGTGGGTCGTGATCCAGCAAGGCATGAATGGCGAACGGCGGCAGGCGCGGCGCTATCACTGGTTATCCGAAGGCCTCACGAGCTTTCTGGATTCGCCGCATGCGGCCATCGAAGGGCGCGAACAGGGCGAGATCATCAATCTCGCCGATCGACGCGCGGAGCGCTCCCGCAGCGAACAGCTCGATTTGCTTGCCTCGATCGGCCCCGATGGAATTATCCGTGAATTCAATGCACTGGAGAGGAAAGCTAAAGCAAACAATAAAGTTGAGCTTCAGCCGACATTGCCCTATCTCATCATGCCGGCACATCATGATGTGCGCGAGGAAGATGTGAACATGCGGCGTTTGCATGGAAACCTTGCCGCCGCGGCCGACCGTGGCCCGGTCGATTTCCAGGAATTGCTGCTGACGTCCGGCGTCGGCGCCAGAACGGTCAAGGCTTTGGCGATGGTCGCCGAAGTCGTGCATGGCGCACCCTGCCGTTTTTCCGACCCGGCGCGCTTTTCGCTCGCGCATGGCGGCAAGGACCGGCATCCTTTTCCGGTGCCGCTGAAAGTCTATGACGAGACGATAAGCGTGATGAAATCAGCTGTCAGGAAAGGCCGCCTCGGTCGCGACGAGGAATTGTCGGCTCTCAAGCGCCTGGATGATCAGTCGAGAATGCTGGAGCGCTATGTCACCGGCCCCGATCTCAAGGAGATCGTTGCCGGCGAGTTCGACTGCGCTTTTTCCTATGGCGGCCGCAGCGTTTTCGGCTGGGAACCGCCCACCGATTCCGATGGTGATCACATCGAATCCGGCCGCTTACGCTCCCGGAAAAGCTAACCAAAATTGTCGGCCTATGGCAGCGTATAACCGATGACATAGTCGCCCGGCTTCGTGCCCACGGAACCGTGACCGCCGGCAACGATGACGACATATTGCTTATTGTCGCTTGCCGTATAGGTCATGGGCGTTGCCTGGCCGCCCGCCGGCAGACGCGCTTGCCAGAGCTGCATGCCTGTTGTGACATCGTAGGCTCGCAGATAATCGTCTACCGCGGCGGCGAGGAAGGCGACGCCACCCTTGGTCATCATCGGGCCGCCGATGCCGGGAACGCCGACCTTGAAGGGCAGCGGCAAGGGCGTCATGTCGTGTACAGTGCCGTTTCTATGCTTATAGGCGATCTTGCCGGTCTTCAGGTCGACACCGGCGACATAGCCCCAGGGTGGCGCCTGACAGGGTATGCCGAGCGGGCTGACAAACGGACCCATATAGACGCCATAGGGCGAACCCTCGTTGCGATTCAGGCCCTGCTCACTGCCCTTGTCGCCTGCGCCCTTCGGCGGGATCTCGGCTCGAGGCACCAGCCGTGATGTGAAGGCCAGGTATGTCGGCATGCCGAACATGATCTGCCGTTCCGGATCGACGGCCACACTGCCCCAGTTAAAGGTCCCGAAATTGCCGGGGAAGATGATGGATCCACGCAGCGACGGCGGCGTGTAGCGGCCTTCATATTGATGCTGATGGAAGGAGATGCGGCAGGCGAGCTGGTCAAACAGCGAGATGCCCCACATATCCTTTTCCTTGAGCGGCGGCGGCGAGAAAGTCAGGTCCGAGATCGGTTGCGTCGGTGAGGCATGATCCTCGGGAATGGTGCCGCCCGGTGCCGGAATCTCCTTGAAGGGAATGATCGGTGCGCCTGTGCGGCGATCGAGCACATAGATGTCGCCCTGCTTGGTCGAGGCGACCAGTGCGGGAACGACGCTGCCATCGGCCTTGGTCAGGTCGAGGAGCACGGGCTGGGCCGGCACGTCCATGTCCCAAAGGTCATGATGGACGAACTGCTGCACCCATTTGAGCTGGCCGGTATTGATATCGAGTGCCACCACCGAGGAGGAAAAGCGTTCGACGTTTTCGCTGCGTCCCATGCCGAGCTGGTCGGGCGTCTGATTGCCGAGCGGGACGTAGATCATCCCGAGCGCCTCATCGGCGCTGGAAACCGACCAGCTGTTCGGCGAGTTCGTGGTGTAGGTCTGTCCCGTGGGTATGGGAGCCGTATGGTCCGGATTGCCAGAGTCCCAGTTCCAGAGCAGCGTGCCGGTCCGGGCATCGAAGGCGCGAATGACGCCGGATTGCTCCTGGGTCGAGTAATTGTCGTTGACCGCACCGCCGATGATGATCTTGTCGGCGACGATGACGGGAGGCGACGTCGAATAATAATAGCCGGCGGGATTGTATTTCATGCCGGCCTCGAGATGCAGCGTGCCCTGATTGGCAAAGCTCGGGCACACCTTGCCGCTGGCTGCGTCGAGCGCGATCAACCGGGCATCCGAGGTCGGCAGATAGACACGGTCGGCGCAAGCCGCTCCGGCTGCGGCGGCCGTGTCGTGATAGTAGGAGACGCCACGGCAGGTCTGATGCTGTCGGTTGGGGTTCATGCCGGCATTGGCGTCGTAACGCCATTTTTCCTTGCCGTCCTTCGCGTCGAGCGCAATCGCCAGGCTGTGAGGCGTGCAGATGAAAAGCGTGTCGCCCACCTTCAGCGGCGTCACCTGATAGGTGGTCTCGCCGATATCGTCGGGGCGCTTCACATCGCCGGTCTGGTAACGCCAGGCCTCCTTGAGATTGGTGACGTTCTGCGGATTGATCTGATCAAGCGGCGAATAGCGCTGGCCGAAGGAGGTTCTGCCATATTGGTGCCATTCGCCGTCAGGCACGTCGCCGCCCATCGGGGCATTCGAAACAACAGTCGTCGGCAATTCGCCGGCTAGATCGTGAGGATCGGTCGTCATCGAATAGACAGCAACGACGATGGCGATGACGAGGGAAATGGCAAGCGGCCAGGGATTGGCTCCGTAGTGAACCCCGTCGAGGCTGCGAAAGCCGAGGGGGCGCCGGATCCAGGGCGTCAGCAACCATAGTCCGATCAGAATGATGAGGCCGCCGCGCGGACCGAGCTGCCACCAGTCGAAACCCACCTCCCATATCGCCCAGGCAAGCGCTGCAAGCACGAAAATCGCATAGAGCCAAAGGGCGGCGGCCTTGCGCATGGCAAGCAGGATGGCGGTCAGGAGAAAGGCGAGGCCAGCCAGAAGATAAAAGAAACTTCCGCCGAGCAGTACGAGCCAAAGTCCGCCGCTGCCAAGCGCCAGGCCGATGAGTGCGAGAATGATCGAAGTGATGATGATGGCCATGATCCGTTCCAGTCTATCCGCCGATTGGACAGTGATTGATCGAAGGCATGCAAAAGACACTCGGGCTCCAAACGGAGTCCGAGGCCGGTCTCAAGTCGAAATCGATGTCGGTTGTTTCGCTGGCAGCATCCAGTGCCGTTTCCAAAGTGATTTGGATCGATGCATCAAGCTCCCCAATCCATCAGAGATTGAATGCCAGGATTGCAAGAATGTTCCAATCCGGCCGGCCATTCAAGTTCGATACCGCGTCGTCCGAATTGATTAACGGACGTAGTTAATTTTTTAACAATTATGCGGATACTAATGGAACAAACATTGGAATCAAGGGTTTCCGTGCCGAGCCGGAGGACTAAAGATGAATCTGAAGATCGTTACCGCCCAGTCGGAAGTCGAGACCGCCGACACCGGAACCTATCCGGATGGCATGATGGAGCGCATTCTGGTTGAGTTCTCCGCAAGCTCCGAGCAACAGCATCGCAAGTCCCACGAGCGGGACTACGGTGCCCGCAAGGCTTTGCGGCCAATCCCGGCCGGACTTGCCTGATATCCCATTGGGACATGCGACCTCGCCACATGCGGAGTTCGCGGTGTCGGTCGCCTGATCAGATGTAAAGCGGCGCCATTCTGCGCCATGCGCCGGCTCGATGAGCGCGTCCGTTCCATACATGCAGTCGATGATCGATCTGTTTGTCCGCCAGCAGGCGGCTCAGATGGCGGTTGTTGTCGATGAAGGGATCGGCGTCCCCGATCGTCATGACGATCTCGATCTGACGCAGCTTCTCCAATCGCCAATCGCAGGCTAGCCCCGGCAGAAAATGTGTCGGCATGTGAAAGTAGATTTCGTCGTCATAGTAGCCGTCGAACAAATCGGTGAAGGATTCGACGGTCATTGTCAGGTCGTAGCGGCCGGAAAAGACCACCAGCTTGCGGAAAAGGTGAGGGTGACGGAAGACCAGGCTCGCGGCCTGGAAGGCGCCGAGGCTGCAGCCATGGACGATGGTACACTCATGCGCGTTCTTCTGCGCCATCAGCGGCAGGACTTCGTTCAGGATATAGTCCTCGAACGCGTTATGCCTGCGAATGCGCTCGGCCGGGTGGCGATGAGCGCCGTAGAAGGTTTCCCTGGCCAGCCCTTCGATGCAATAGAGCTGAAGGTGCCCGGCATTGAGCTTCTCGGCGAGGCTGGCAACGATGCCGATCTGCTCATATTCCCAGAAACGACCGTCGCGCGTAGGGAACACCAAAACCTTGGCGCCGGCATGACCGAACACCAGCAGCTCCATGTCTCGATCCAGCCGCGGGCTGTACCAGCGCAGATATTCGCGGTTCATAGCACCTTGAAAAATCGCCCGACCTTGTCTCGCAGAATCGCGTTCTGCTCCTCGCTGCCAGCATAATCGAAGTGGCCGGCATCCAGAATGAAGATTTCGTTAAACTTCTGTAGCGCATTTGCGACGGAGAACTGGCAGGGCGGCGCAACGGCGGGATCGAAGAGGGCAGGCGCGACGAGCATCGGAACGGTGATCCGGCTTGCGGCGATCGCTGCATCGAAGAAGCGCAGGGTTTCCAGAACGCTGCCATGTTGCTTCTGATAGGCCTGAACGGATTGCGCGCTGCCCACGGTCGGCAAGGTCAGCCACAGCGGACGATGGCCGAAGGTCGGGACGACGAGATGGCCGCGTCTGATCCTTGCATCGAACGGAATTGCCAGTGCCCCGATGCCGCCGCCAAAGCTGATGCCGCTATAGCCAATATGGCCTGCAAGCCACGGGTAAAGAGTTCCCAAGGTAGAAACGGCAAGCCAGATGTCTTCGACGCAGCCGCCGATGACGTAGGTGTCGCGATGTTCGATGCCATGCAGAACATGCCCCGACGCATCCGAGGGAATCGGCGGCCGGGCGCTTAGAGAAAGCCCGCGACTGCAGGGAAACAAAACAGCGGTCTCTTCGACCGGCAGATCGAACTCGGGCTGGTCCCTGCCTCCATATCCATGTCCGACGACTAGGCCGCGTCGTACCAGACTATTGCGAGGAACGAGCAACCAACCGTTGATCTGAAACGACCCTGTCGACATATAGCTGATATCGAAAACATGCCAGTTGTCGTGACGCAACCTGCTGTGGCGAAGCTTCGGTTGCGGGTCGACGGCAATGGCGGCTTTGTAGCGCTTCTGCCAAAAATCGTCGAAGCCGGGCGGGGCTTCCGGTATCTCGATAGCCTGCAACTGGCTTAGCTGCAGGCCATAGGTCGGATCGAAGTCGAAGGGATGGGCTATCTGTACATTCATAGCAGATGTGTCGCGTGAAAGGATCGGCAACGCAAGGACGAACATTGCATGCTCGACGTGCCTGCCGCCCAGATCGCTCCTATATATCTGCGGGTCTATCGTGTCGGGCGATCGATGCGATAGAGCACATGCGGCCGCATGACATGGCCAGGCGGCACGGTGATGTCGTCGAAATCACCGCCTTCTACATAGATCATCCCGAGCTTTTCCATCGCCCGGCGCGACGGATGGTTGATGAACGAGGTGTAGCCGATCACGCATTCGGCCTGGAGCCGCCAGGCGAACTCCAGGCAGCGGCGGCCGACTTCCGTCGCATAGCCTTGCCGCCAGTAAGCACGTCCGAGAATCCAGCCGATCTCCAGCGGGAAATTGCCTGGAACCTCCGATCCGGGACGTGAAAGACCGGCGCCGCCGATCAGCGCGCCATCGGCTTTCCGTTCGACGGCCAGGAAGCCGAAGCCTTCCCGAGCCAGTTGCTTGGCTGCTTCATCGATCAGCTCGTCCGTTTCCTCGGCCGCGAGCAGGCTCGGGTAGTAATATTGCCGAACCTCCGCATCCGCATTGATGGCGGCAAATGGAGCACGATCGCTGTTCCGCCAGGGCCGGAGAGTGAGCCGGGAGGTTTCGAGGGTAAGCATCCTGCTCCTTGCTGCGAGTTGATTGGCCCGGGTGATGCGCATGCGCGATGACCGCAAATCGGTAGCCTCTCCATCCGTGAATTGGACGGGAAAGTCCATCATCTCCGGGCAATGTTTGTTCTTGGCAGCTTCGCCACACGCAACGAAAAGATGACGCAGATAGGCTAGGTTTCCTGCGAACTTCGGTCGCCTCCCTTCCGTCCTTGGCGTATAGTGCGCCAATGTTCAGGATCCTAACGATACTTGCGGGAATTTCGGTTGCAGGCTCCGGATTGGCGGGGCAAAATCAGATCACCTACAAAATCCAGGATTGCTCGAATGCGGTGGACGAAGTCCTGTCGAAGACGAAGGGACGCCTGCTGTCCGTCAAGCCGCGCGACAATCGCTGTAATTGTGACCGTGATCGTTCCGCACGATGATCAACGACCCGAAAAGGTCGTGGTTCGCATCGATTACGTCGATGTCGACGATAGCCAAGACAATGGCGAATAGCAGCAAGCGGTAAAAGGGACCGCGAGAAACATGGGCGAAGTCATCCAGTTCCGGCCCACGAGCAAACATGGCAAGCATCTTGATGCACAAGCCCGCCTGGAAAGGGAGCTGTTGCTTCCCTTCGCGAGCGTGGAACCAGCCGCGAAAAAGTGCTCTGGCATAAATCCCGAAGCATCACCCGGTGCAGCGTCGAAGATGAGTTTTCCGCTGAACGGTATCGTCATCGTCCTGGGTTCGATCCTGGTCTATGCGCTGGTGATATCGCATGTGGTCGGCCAGCCGCACTACTCCGCCCGCGCCAATTTTATGCCCGCGGCTTTCGTTCAGAACTAGATCTGCCGTAGCGGCTGCTTGGCAAGGCGAAGCGGAGACATGTAGCGAAAACGCCGGTTGATTGGCTCGCCGCCGGCAATTCGCGTCAATAGGTGAGCGTGACCACCACCGTATCCGTATAGACTCCCGGAGATGGCGTCGTCTGTGGCGGTACGCGGCCGTAAACCGTCAGGGGCTGAGCGGCACCCGTTCCGCTTCCAGCGACGGTGCTTCCCGGCGTATTGGCATCGCCCCAGGGCTGCAGCCTACCCGTATCCTTGTAGAGGCCGTAAGTCACAGTCTCGGCCCCTTTCGCCATCTTGCGCGCCGTCGGTGCGGCATTCGCCGTGCCGCCATTCAGGGAGATCGTATAGTTCGTGCCCGGCGTGCAGGTCGCAGTCACAGAACCTGTGGCGTCGACGTTGGTTCGCAGCACGCCCTGCGTGCCGAAGTCGATATTCTGGACGCTGACCAGGCAGTTGCCGGCGACGCTCGCATTGACGCTGAACGATGCCGTTCCCACCGTTCCCGAGGGCGATGCGCAGTTGGTGGCGCTGCTGTAGCTGTAATAGAACGAGGTGTCGGGGGAGGTGAAGCTCGATGTATAAGCGCCCGGCGCCGCCGTCGGCGGGCTTCCCAGCGCCGAGCCATAGACCGTCATGCTGCCGGTTGCGCCGACCAATGACCCATTCAACAGGGCCATTGTCAGCGCGTAGGCCGGTGCCCGTGACGGATAGGACCAGTTGCTCGATCCCCAGATCACGCTCCGGCCGGAATCGGAGTAGAGCTGATAGTTCAAAGAACTTGCTCCGTTCACCATCTGGCGGGCTGCCGACGAGGATGCTCCACCACTGCCGGCGCCGATATTGGGGCAAATCAGCAGTCGCTTGCCCAGGTCCAGGACTCCCCCGGAACAACTTACATTTATTGTGGATGTTGAATTGACCGGAGTGCCCGACAAGGTATCGACCGCGCCAAAGTTCATATCGGTTGCGGTGAAGCTGCAGCTCTGTGCGGCGCATAGCGAAGGTAGCAGCAAGACGAGCAGAAGGGCAATCGATCGCAGCATCCTAAAAACACCTGACATCATCGATCGTCACCTGCGCGCCTCGTTGCTGCTTGTAGGCGAATTCGGCATGGCACCTCGTTCCATCTTCCAGCGAGACGTCGATCGAATTGCGCGCATGCAGTCCGCGCATATAGGCCTGGCCGTCATAGCCGACGACAAACGCCTCATCCGATCCCTGTAATGTGCCGCTCAACCCCGCCCGCAGGGGCACGCCGTTCTTGTCGTTGATGGTCACAAGTGCCGCCTGCGGCGCTTCCGCCACGCCGAATTTGACGACGACACCGCTGCGATCCGCCGGGACGACAGTTTCCCGGGTTGCCGGCACATCGGCATCGACGGGAAGATTCTTGGGATCGATGGAAACGGTATTGGGTTCATAGGAATTGAGGTTCGGCACCAGAATGCGGCCGCTCTGGCCGGTCTTGCCGATAGGCCTGTTTTGCTGCTGGACTTCGACGTCCGGGGCGCCGACGTCGACGATGGCGAAGGCATCGTCGATCCGGTTGGTGGCAAAGACGCCGCCGCCGGCGACCGCGATGGCACCGTCCATGCGCGCGACCGCCCGTGCCTGATTGTTCTGCTGCTGAACGCCGGCTTCGAACTCAGCGAATGACGCTCTATAGCCGATCGCAGCCTCCCGGTTGGCATCCTCGCCCTCGGACGTACGCAGCCGCCAGCCGACGCTGCCATCCTCCTGCCGCAGCGGCCTGGAAACGTCGGCAACCACGTCAAGCCCGTTCGGCCCGCTCTGGATGCCCGTATTCGCTGTGACGCTGTCGCCCAAGGGAATGGAAAGGCCGGCGAAGACGCCGAAATTGCTTCGTTCATCGAGATCGGTAAAGGCGGTGGCGTAGAGCGTCGCGCGCTTGAACGTCTGGCTGTACGAAAGCCCGGCGATCCGGCTTTTGCTTCCGTCCGAATTTTCAAGCCTGGTGTAGGAAAGATTGAGGCTGGAAAGATCCAGCGGCGCCGGTACGCTGAGGGTGACCTGATCGATGGCGCGCGGTACGCCGGCGCTGAATATGGTGAATTCGCCCGCCGTGCCCGCCGTCGGTCTGGCGGAAACGGATGCTATGTCGTCGTAATCGTCGAAGGCGCGCTGCATGCGCGCATAGAGCGCCCACCTGTCGTAGCTCAGCTCAAACGAGGCATTCACAAGCGTCCCGGTGCGGGAGCCGCTTTTACTCCCCGCACCGGCAACCGATGCCACACCCCAGGCGCCGAGAGGGAAGGCGGCCCCGACACCGCCATTCAATAGATCCGTTCCACCTTCGAAATGCCCTTCCAGCGTCAGCCAATCGGTCAATCCATAGCGAGCCGTGGCGACGCCCATGATCCGGCCGTCGTAATCGTCGGACTCGGTGCCGAAGTTTCGTCGCGGGACACCGAGTTCGGTCGAAAAATCCAGAAGACCACGGCGCAGAAGCCAATTGGACGCATAGAAGGGCAAGGTCTGCGTCGTCTCCCGCCCCAGGCTGTCGCGCAACACCACGGTCGCTTGCCCGCCGCCGGAAAAGACGGGAAGATTGGTCACCTCGAACGGACCTGCAGGGACATCACCCGAATAGGTGCGCACGTTTTGCGTGTAGATATCGAGTGTCGAAGGGACGGCGGCGCTGCCGGCAAACGCAGGCAAGGGTTCGGTCACCAGGTCGGAACGCAGCGCGAAATTGCGCTGGAATTGGATGCCGCCGAAATAGACCGGCCGGGTCCAGGAAAGGCCGCCCGTCGTTATGTCGCCGGCGCGATAGGTAAGAAGCCTTTTCGGGTCAGAGTAGCTCCACGTCGTGTTGAGGCGGGTTATGCCATCGAGGCTGCCGTCGGAGTAGCCGGCCAGGAAGGATTGGCTGAGCGATCCGTAGGGACTGAAGAGACGGGCATCGAACGAACCGGATATGCCTTGGAACAGGCTTGAACCGCCTTCAAAGAGGCTGTTGGAGCTCGCATAGAGGGAATAGTTGAGGACGGCGCCGTAGCCTGCCTGGGGTGCTGGGATCGTGCTTTCCTGTTGCCGTTTGACGTCGATGACATGCGGGGCACGGCCCTTGTCGGTCGTCTGGACATAGAGCCGCTGGGTCTCTTCGTCGACCTGATATGACAGGCCGGGCAGAGCGCCGAGTTCGACCGGCGTGTCGTCGGCAACATCAGCCGGAGGCTTTATGCCGACCTCGCGCAATTCCTCAGCAGCGGCCGCAATCGAGCCATTCGGGCGTTGTTTGAAATTACCGATCATCTTCATCGACGTATTGTTGATGAATACTTCCAGGTAGATGTCGCGGCTGCCGGCCGGCTCGTTTGCGGACGCGGCCACCGCCGGCAGATTGGGCACTTCTTGAGCACGCAGCACCGAAACTGAAAGACAGATGTATAAGAGAGCGGCACCGGCGCTACCGTTGATTAACGGCGACTTTTGCATCGAACGGCCCAAGATCGCTCTGGCCATGCAGCGTTACCGTGCTCCCGGAAAGGGACTTCGCAGCCCCGATCGGCCATTGCATCGTCGCACCGCCGAGCACGTATCCGACCAGCCCATTGCGGCCGCTGATCTTCGTCCCTCCTTGCGCCAGGGTGAGGTTCGACAACCGGAAGCGGCTGCCGCCATTGTTCCTGCCGACCAGAAAGAGGCCGCTGCCTTGACGGGCGACGCTCCAGGAGACATCGGGCGCCTTCGCATCGGCTTGCTTGAAAAAGACGGGAATGGATTGACGCATGATGAGCGTGACCGTGCCGGCCCGTGTCCGCGACGCGTCCGGCAATTCGTCGACGATGACGCGATAGGTCTCTTCCGCTCTGACTGGCGCCTTGCTCGTTCGGATCACTCGGACGACATACTGACCGTTCGGGTTCATCCTTGTCGAAGGAGGGCTGGCGACAACATCCCTCGTCGGTTCCAGGCGCTCTATCCCGTCCGCCTGGCTCCATTTGAAAACGCGTATCTGCACATTGATGGGATGGTCCCCGTCATTGCCGAGGTTCAAAACAGTCGCGCTGGCCGGCGCGACGAGTTCGAGACTGGTGGGTGCTACGCGCAGGGACGCCGCGTTGATGCCGTGAGCACTGAGGCAAAAAAGCGTAGACGCGGCAATGCATGGCAACATGCGTTGCATGGCATCCTCCTCAATTGACGGGTTTTCAGTAGGTAACGGTAACCGCCACTGTATCCGTGTAGACGCCCGCAGCCGGCGTGGTCTGCGGCGGCACCCGGCCGTAGACGTCTATGTTCTGGACCGCGCCATTGCCCGTGCCTGTGACTGTGTCGGTGCCTATGGTTATGCCCCAGGTCTGCGTACGGGCAACGTCGCGATAAATGCCGTAGTTGATCGTTGCGTTGCTCGGCCCGGTCATCACACGTACGGCCGTCGTCGCTCCGCTGCCGGCGCCGGCACTCAAGCCGATATTGTAGGTTTGCCCCGACGTGCACTGAACGCCGATGGTGGTGGCCTGGTCGATATTGGCAGCGATGACGCCGTTAGTACCGAAATCAAGATCGTTGGCGCTCTGGATCAGGCATTGTGCCTGGATGGTAATGCGGACCGTCATATTGGCCGTCGCGGTGGCGGCCATCGTGGACGGCGCCGCTGCGATCATCGTGATAGCAGCAAGGACAGCGCCGTGCAGCATCCTCTGCATTCGTATTCCCCCTCAGCACACCCCATACGCATCAGAATATGATAAAGTAATCACATATATGCCTTGCTGGCAATGAGGCAGAAAAAGGCGGACGAGAGCGTTACAGTATTGAAAGAATACCTCCTGAGTATAGTTTTGTTTTATTCAACGATTACCTGAATATGAGTTGTAGTTTTGAAAAATATGGTTAACGCAAGGTGAATTCAATGATCGCCGAAACCGGATAGTGGCAGCGGGAATACATGCTTCATATTCCGCGAATCATGCTCTTGGGAAAGCCCGGTGATTCGTCTGGATCAAAGTTCGAGAAGAGGAAGCCCGTGACTTGCCGGTCTTTCCTCCTGGATCAGCGCCTCCATCAACATTTTTTTGCAAAAGGTCCGCAATTAGCCATGTTTCGGTAAAAGCCGCGCCACAGTTCCAGTCAGAATGGGCAGGCGAGATCTTGTCCTAAGGAGCGATCGATGGATGCGCAGCCTATGAGATGGTGGAATGGCCAAAGCGAGACGACCCGGCGGCTGGGTTCCGGTCTTGCGGTTTGCGGCACGGTGGTTGGTGCTCTTTACATGATTGTTCAGACGGCTCCGACTGAGCGTGCCATGCGTATCATCGATGATAGCGGTCGAATTACGATCAGCAGCCGCGGGCTGCTGGACCATGTCGCCACCAATGGGTTGCAGGTCGTGGTGGATGCGAGCCCGGCCCAACAGGTGATGTCGGTGCCGATTCCACAGCCGTCGCCTCTCACCGCTGCGAAAAGTAGCGCTCCGGCTAAGAAGACTGCCTCGCGCACCGATGCCATTAAGACGAGCGTCGCGGCATCTGGTGACGTCGAACGTTTCGATCGCTGCCTGCCGCAATGCGAAACACGCGATCCGCTGATCTCGGGATATCCGCAATATGCCGAGGCGGAGCCATCCTTGGCTGGGGACGATGATCCGTCTCCCGTTGTGGAGGAGCGGGTTGGCTTTCACCCACTGGCCGGTGCTCGCCATATATTGACCAGGGCGGTGGATGCGCCCGGTGCGATGCTGCGACGAGGCCGAGAGGCGCTCGACGACGTCGCACGCATAGATTGGTAGAGCAGGAAATACCCTTCTCGGAAACGCTTAGGCACGTTCCGCCCAGATCTTCGCCAATTCAACGAGGGTCTTTACGGCTCTTTCCATATCCTGGCGGCTGACCCATTCCAGCGGCGAATGGAAAGCATGTCCGCCAGCAAAGATATTGGCGCAGGGCAGGCCCATGAACGAGAGCCTGGAACCGTCCGTACCGCCGCGAATGCTGCCGCGCACCGGCGTCATACCGGCCCGCCGGATGGCTTCGACGGCATTTTCGACGATCTGCGGGTGGCGGTCGAGGATTGGCTTCATGTTGCGGTATTGCTGCCTGACGGTAAATGTATGCGAGGAACCTGGATACGTCGCCATGACATCCTTGACGATCTGCTCCAGCATATTCTCCTTGACCGCGAGAGCCGCCTCGTCGAAATCGCGGATGATGAAGCCGAGCGCGGCCTTCTCCATCGAACCGCTGACACCGGTGGGATGAATGAAGCCCTCCCGGTCCGCGGTCGTTTCGGGGGCGATGTTTTTCGGCAGCCTGTCGATGATCGCGCCGGCGATCTTGATGGCATTTTCCATCTTCCCCTTGGCGAAGCCCGGGTGAATGGCGACACCCTGGATAACGATCTCGACGCTGTCGGCCGAAAAAGTCTCATCTTCTATATGGCCTGCCGTTTCGCCATCGACCGTATAGGCGAATTGTGCCCCAAGCTTCTTCAGGTCGACCTTGTCGACGCCGCGTCCGATCTCCTCGTCGGTCGTGAACAGAAGCTTGATGGTGCCGTGACGGATATCCGGATTGTCGACGAGATATTGGGCGGCCGTCACGATCTCGGCGAGGCCTGCCTTGTCATCGGCGCCGAGCAGCGTCGTCCCGTCCGAAGTGATGATGTCATTGCCGATCTGATCGCTAAGGGCAGGGTGCTCGTCGACAAGGATGACTCGCTGCGGATCGCCAGAGAAACGGATATCGCCGCCGTCGTAGTTCTTGAGGATTTGCGCCTTGACGTTCGTGCCGGTGAAATCGGGCGCCGTATCCATGTGGGAGCAGAAGCAGATCACAGGAACCGGCTTGTCGACATTCGATGGAATGGTCGCATAGACATAGCCGTGCTCGTCGAGATGTGCGTCGGCAAGGCCAATCAACCGCAACTCATCGGCGAGCACGCGGCCAAGATTTTTCTGCTTTTCGGTGGAAGGCTGCGCGCTTGAGGTCGGATCCGATTGCGTATCGATGACAACGTAACGAAGAAAGCGATCGGTGACGGTATCTGTCATGAACCTGGCTCCAATGAATTGCTGAGTTTGGCATAGAGCGTTTCCGCTTTTCTTCGACTCGCGAAAAGGCTGTATCCTCGTGTTTTCCGCAATTCCAGGAAAACCGCTGCACGCCTTTCCTGGAATTGCCCCTAGCTAAAGCGCCGCACGAAAAACAACGGCCGCTCCAACGCCAGGCGGGAGCGGCCATGTCATGCAACAAGCTGTGACCGAAAGCTCACTCGGCCGAGGTCAGCGTAACCGACGTGCCGGTCGCGGCCACGTTCAGGCCGAGCTGACCCGTCACGCTTACGGTCTGAAGATGAATCGAGCCGGAAGTGCCGCCAACGAGAATGTTCGTTCCGACGCCGGCACCGACCGTCGCTTCAACGGTGGCACCCTGATAGAGGCCGCTCAGAGAACCATGATGATAGCCGGCTGTCGGCGCGAAGACCAACCAGACGAGCCGACTGCGGGTCGTGAAGCCGAGATCGACACCCATTTTGCGGATCGCACCGGTGTAATGGTCGATGCGCTCGCGTCCAACCGTCGAATGGAAGGTGCAATCCACCTCCTTTGCCGAGCCGAGCACATAGCCGACACCGCCACCGATTTCGCACTCGAGGTAGCCGATTTTCACGCCGTTGCGCTGATCCGGCTCTTCTTCGCGATAGTTCGTCGGCATGTCAGCCGCCCGTGCCACCGCCGTGCCTGCAACGATCAAAGATGCTGCTGAAAACGCCAGGGTCAAAATTTTTCTCATCTGTTTTCTCCTTGTCAGAGTATTATAGGGTGGCAGGCACCCTCGTGGTCGAGCCGATAGAATCAACCCTTACTAAACGTACGTACGCCCAGAACGATCCCCAAAATAAGGCGGCTATCGTCATGATCCACTTCACAATATAGGGAACTCGATCCGCAGCGGCACCCCCGGTCATTTCACGTTTTGCAACCGACTGAGTCGCGCCGTATTAAATCGCCGCTCCGCCGGGCAGTTTAATACGGCGATCAGCTGGCTTCCGGCAACCTTTCCTTTGCAGCGAAGGCGTAGACATCGACCGGCTCGCCAAGACCCTTCAGAGGGAAGGAGCCAAGGCTTTCCATGTCGCGCCGGCATGCGGCCATATCGACGAATGCCTTCGACAACAGCACTGGCCGCTTGACCTCCTTGGTCAGCGATTCCAGCCGCGAGGCAATGTTAACGGCCGGGCCGATGACGGTGAAATCAAGACGGGTGCGCGAGCCGATATTGCCATACATCACATCGCCGACATGCACTCCGACGCCGTAGCGCAGCACTTCGCGGCCATGCTTGCGGTTTTCCTCGTTGAGTACTCCCACGGCCGCCTGCGCCTCGCCGATGGCGAGAAGAAGATTGTGACATGCATTGGGATCGCTCAACGGAAAGATGGCGAGCAACCCATCACCCATGAACTTGAGAATCTCGCCGCCATGCTTTTCGATCGGCTCGACCATGGCATCGAAATAGCCATTGAGCAGTTCAATGACATCGTCTCGTGGCCACATGTCGGAGATGTTCGTGAAGTCGCGAAGATCGCAGATAAGAATGGCCGCGCCCACCGTAGCGCCGCTTCCGCGTGTCGTCGCGCCTGCCAGGATCTGCTCGCTGGCATGCGGACCGACATAGGTGCGCAACAGCGTGCGCGCCATGATGTTCTTCAACCTGATCTCGGTCACCATGGTCAGGGCTGGAAGCAAATCCCTGAGCACAGTGATGTGCGCCTCGGTGAAGCCGCCCGGCATATCCGTGGCGAAGGTGACGATATGGCGCTTACCAAGGGTGTGATAAATCGGCCAAGCGATATAGTCGGTCAATCCCTCCGCGTGTAGTTCCCTATAGAGCGGATAGGCAAACTGGCTCCCGTCGGAAACCTCGAGATTTTGGCGGACCTCGGTTGCGCCGTTGAAGATCTCGTTGATGGGGCTTGCCAGAAACTGCGGCGTGTTCTCGACACCATAGCTGAACGTCGCAATATCGCCTTCTTTCATGCCTGTGCGCCAGAGGATCCGTGCGCCGGCCCATTGCGGATGCAGCGTCCTGAAATGCATGGTCGATCGCGCGACTGGAATCCCAGCGACCAACAGCTTCTCGCATAGTTCGACGAGGATGTTGTCGATGAAACGCTGGTCGCGCACATCGTTCATCAGCCAATCGAGAATCTTGCTTTGCTTTGTTGGCCAGACGCCTCGGTCGTCATGTGATGAATCGGCAATTGCCTCAATGGAAGATTGCATTTCCTTATACCCCACAAATTCCGTCACCTGCCGCAGGCCGTCGGCGTCATTCGATCCTGAGCGACTATACGCGCCTCGCCAGCGGCCGGGAACGGCAATCGCCTCTATTTCGCGTTTTCGTAAATTATGTTTCCGGCTATGGCAGAAGAGGCTTGAATCGGCCATAGGGCTTCATATGGTTCCGCAATTCCCGCGGTGCAATATCGTATCGAGAGGCAAAGCTATTGAGAGCATATCTAGCAGGGCCCGAAGTCTTTCTTCCCAACGCAAGGGAAATCCTCGATCGCAAGATCGCTTTGGCTCGCAGCTACGGATTTACACCCGTTTCGCCCGGTGATCTGGTGGTGCCGGAGACGGAGACCCGCCGGCAGCGTGGTCTTGCCATCAGCGCGATCAACGAGACACTGATGTCGAGTGCCGATCTCATC
This sequence comes from Rhizobium sp. P40RR-XXII, assembly GCF_012641405.1. GTDB lineage: Bacteria > Pseudomonadota > Alphaproteobacteria > Rhizobiales > Rhizobiaceae > Rhizobium. The sequence continues at coordinate 75,779 of NZ_JABAII010000005.1, read as the reverse complement.
ATCGCCAACCTGACGCCGTATCGCGGTATTGCGGCGGATGTCGGCACGGCGTTCGAGCTCGGCTTCATGTGCGCACGCGGCTGCCCGGCATTCGCATTTTCCAATTGCACCGAAAACCACTTCGAGCGTGTGAGCGGGCTCTACGGTGGCGACGTTCGTCTCGGTCCGGACGGACGGCACCGTGGTCCCGACGGAATGGCGCTGGAAAATTTCGACATGGCCGACAATCTGATGCTCGACGGCGGCATCGCGGCCCGCGACGGCATCATCATAACGCGCCAGGTCGCGACGGATCAGCTCTTTCTGGATCTGACCGCGTTCGAGGAATGCCTTCGTGTTGCCGCCGGCAAACTGCTGAAGCAAGCCGTCGGCACGGGATGTGCCGCCTATTGAACGCTTCCTTTCGCTGAGCGAAAGTGACGAAGGCTCGCCCGAAACTTCACCAGGTCCCGAGAGCTTCATCGACGGCACGCGCTCGCGCCGGCAGCCGCTCATACGCGGCAATATCCGGTTCCGCGAACGCAGCCAGGCCGAGTGACCCAAGGATATCGCGCCCCTGTGGGTCTTGGTGTGCGCCAAGGAGAACGGCGCGAAGCGAGGCGACGATTTCGGGGGATTGCTGTCGGGAGGCGACCAGCAGAGGGAAGGGCGCCGGCTTGGTCGTGGCGACGACCCGCAATGATGCAATCGTTTCCGGCTCGTGCATCTCCAGCAGCTGGTAGGCATAGGCATCGATCGCACCGACATCGACGGCGCCTGAGCGGATCGCCTCGACCACGCCGCGCGGATTAAGGAGCGGGCCAAAGGTCGCGCTTGGCGGCCGTCCATCGGCAAGGGCTGCAAAGAATTCGCGTGGCGCATTGTAGCCGGATTGCGAGTCGCGCACGGTCCAACCCCAGCGCGCCGTCGCAAGATCGGCCTCCGCAAGCGGCCTGTCACGCGCGGCGACGATATGGCTGGCATAGACCGGCTGCCCAGTTGCCCAGTCCGCCAGCGAAACGGGCGCCGCCAGCGGCAGCGGACGCTCGGCTTTCGCAAGTCTGGAGAACGGAAAGCCGCACATGAAGACGGCGCCCATGTCCAGCCGCGTCCATAGCTCGGAAAGCGGCGCCGGGGCGGCATGGGCTATAATCTCCAGTTCGACATGAGACCGATCCGCAAGCCAACGAAAAAGACAATCCCAAAGCCCAGATATTTTCGGGCTCAGATTGTACATTCGCGAACAGGCAATGGCCGGGACAGGGGCGGGAGACATTGTCATGGCTCGTCACGCGAACCGGAGGCGCTGGCCGATATTCATGCGCCTTGCTTTTTCGACCATCGCCGCGCCGAGCGCGACATCGGTCGTGCTGAGCCCGCGATGCCAGAAAAGGATGGTCTCGTCATTGCTTTCGCGGCCGGGTTTAGCGCCGCAAACGATCTGGCCGATCTCGGCATGCAGTGTTTCGGCGGTCACCTTGCCCTCGTCGACATGACGGCGCAGCGCGCCGAAGGGGCGGCCGGGACCGCATTGCCCCCAGTCATCGACCACGACCTTGTCCATGATATCGGTCAGGTCGAATTCGAGCGCGCTCATCGTGCCGTAGGGAACGACGAAGGCGCCTTTCTTGACCCATGCCGTCTTGAAGAGCGGCGTCGGCTCCGGCAGGCGGCTCGCCTCGATCATGATGTCGGCGCCGTTCAGGCATTCCTCCCAATTGTCCGTCACGATGATCGACTTACCGAGATCCTTCTCCAGCCGCGCGGCGAAGGCGTCGCGGCTTTCTGGACGGCGCGAATGCACGCGGATCTCATCGAAATCGAAGAGATGATCGAGCAGCCGCACGTTCCAATAGGAGGTGCCGCGCGCGCCGATATGGCCGAGAATTTTGCTGTCCTTGCGGGCGAGATGGCGCGCGCCGATGGCGGTGACGGCGCCGGTGCGCATGTCGGTGATGGCTGTCGCATCGATGATGGCCTTCGGCACGCCGGTGCGGGGATCGAACAGATTGAGGACCGCCATTTCCGAGGGCAGGCCCTGCTTGTAGTTGTCGACGAAATCACCGACGACCTTGACGCCGGCGTAGTCGAGCGGCTTCACATAGCCGCGCAGCACGTTGAAATGGCCCTTGTCGGAACTCTCCGGCACGAGGTGAACGCGAGGCTCGATGACGGTCTCCCCACGCCCCTGCGCATCGAGCGCCTTGGTCACGGCGTCAAGAATTTCGTCGTTGGAAAGCGCCAGCGCCTTGGCGTCGATGGCATTCAGATAGTCGATCCAGATTTCCTGCATTGCCGTTCTCCAGGCCTTTCACGGCCGCTCCGGTCTATCGAATAATGAGGGCCGCATGGGCGGCCTGCGGAAACGCGAGGTGACGGAGCAGGCCACTCTGCCGCCATATCGATCAAGAATTCGTCTCCTTGGCATCGGCATTCATGATGAATTCCGATAGTCTCTGAAAATCAGGCCCCTGCGCACGATCTTCCTCCAGCGGCGCGACCATTTCGCGCACTTTTCGATAGGCGTGCTGCATCCCGCCACCAAGCTCGCCCGCTACACCGCGCAGTTCGACGGCCTGGGCGGATGCGACAAGCTCGATAGCCACGAGATAGCGAAACCGCTCAATCATCGCTTCGATCTTAGACAGAACGCTCGGTGCCATGGATGCCTGATCCTCGAGGCCGTCCGCAACGGGAATGGGCGTGAGCGAGACCGGGATCGCCAGATGCCGTATCTCGGCTTCGAGTGCCGAGACCGTTTTCTGCACGGTGGAAAAACCGGTTCTGCTCTGTCCGAGCGGCGTCAGGAAGCGCGGCAGCTCCGATATGCCTGGTGACATAATCTTCATGGTTCGATAGGCGGTCGCCGCTGCACAATGAGCGATTGCCTGGCTGAGCCGCTCCCATGCCAGAGCGAAGGCCGTCATGTCGAAATTCCCATGCGACAGGATAAGCCCTTCGTCGGCCAGCACGACAGGATTGTCGCTCGAGCTTGCAAGTTCGATTTCGGTCGCGGCGCGGGCCTCGCCGATCGCATGGAGAAGGGCGCCCCATACCTGTGGAGCGCAGCGATAGCTCAAGGGGTCTTGCAGACGCCGCGCCGCGCCATCCATGAGAAGAGAGCTTCCGGAAAGCACCTCGCGAAATCTCGCCGCCACCTCGCGCTGGCCGAAGGCCGGCCGGGCCGCCAGCGCGCGATCGTCGAAGGCTGAGACATTCGCCCGGAAGGCCTCGAAATTCAGCGCGACAGCCGCATGCGACCAATCAAACAGCCGCTCGATATCCTCGATGCAAAGGCAGGCCTTGCCGACCGAAAGACTGTTGGCGACGACGAGCACATGACCATCCTTTGGCGCGATCGGCAGCGGTTTCAGGCCGGCTTTCGAGAGAGCGTCCGATGCGGGCATCATCGTACCATCCACTTCGGCTTCGCCATCTCCTAACAGAGCCCGTGCCATATGCGCCAAAGGCGCGAGATCGGCGGCACCGATCGAGCCGAGCGATGGCACCACTGGATGAAAGTCGGCATTCAAAGCAGCGACGAGACCAGCGAAAACCGGGAGCGACACGCCGGAGCCGCCTGCCGCCATCCCTGCAATGCGCGCGGCCATCATTGCTCTCACGGCTTCGCGCGGCAACGCTGGCCCGACCCCGACTGCACGCGCCTGCGGCACGCGCAATTGGAAGGCGATCAGGTCGTCGGTGGCGAGGCGAGTGTCGACGCTCGCGCCCAATCCTGTCGTCAAGCCGTAAACGGGCCGGTCCGCCGCCAGATAGCGTTCAACGACAGCGCGGGCGGCGGCGATCTTGTCTTTGACGTCAGGCGAAATCGCGATCCTGGCGTTGCGCCGCGCGATTGCAGCAATATCGTTGGCCGTCGGGGGCGCTCCGTTGAAGGATACGATATTATCCGTCCTGCTCATTCCTGCTTGCCTCCAAGACGTGCGCTCGGTATCCCGCGATCTTCGCCGGAACGCTCTTCCAGGCGATATTGGTCGTCGGAATAGCAGATATTACGCATAGCACGGCACGTGGCCGGCGACAGTCATATCGATTGAAGAACACGCTATCTCATTGCGAGGCATATTCGGCCGGAAAAAGCTCAGGCAGCGCCAAGGGGCCTGATGCAAACAAAAAAGTGATAGCGATCAGACGTTATCGCTATCACTTTGATTTGAACGGAATTGGTTCGATGACGGCTTAACCGCCGATCATGAGCCTGACGACTTCCTCGTGATTGGTGTCGGCGATGTTGCGTTCGCCGGCCACGATCCCGCGCCGCAGGACGACGATACGGTCGGAGACCGCGAAAATGTCCTGCAGGTTGTGCGAGATGAAGATGACGCCGCGCCCTTGCGCCTTCAGCGACTTGATCAGGGCCACGACCTTGCGCTGTTCCGGCACGCCGAGCGCCGCCGTCGGCTCGTCCATGACCAGAATGCGGGCATTCCAATAAACCGCGCGTCCGATCGCGACCGCCTGACGCTGGCCGCCGGAGAAGTTGCTGACCGGTGCGTCAAGCCGCTTCACATGGAAATCGAGCTCCGCCATCGTCTTGCGCGCCGCTTCCGCCATGGCCTTCCGGTCGAGAACTGGCAGAAAGCCGAAGAGCTTCTTCATCGGTTCGCGCCCAAGGAAGATGTTAGAACCGATCGTCAGATTGTCGGCCAGCGCCAGATCCTGGTAGATCGTCTCGATACCTTTCTCGCGCGCATCCTGCGGCGACGAGAAGGTGACGGGCTTGCCCTCGATCAGGATTTCGCCCGCGGTTGGCGGATAGACACCGGAGATCGCCTTGATCATCGTCGTCTTGCCGGCACCGTTATCGCCAGCAAGCGCCACGACCTCACCGGGCCGCACGACCATGGAGCAATTGTCGAGGGCACGCACCGCGCCGAAATAGCGCGAGAGATTGCGGACCTCGAGGAGGGGAGTTGCACTATTCATCCTGTTTCGCTCCGCTGAACCGGCGCTGAGCCTGGTCGATAAGCACCGAAATAATGATGACGATGCCGACGGCGATGAACTGCCAGAACGGCTCCACGTTCATGAAGACGAGGCCGTACTGGATGACGGCGATGACGAGCGCGCCGGCAATGGTGCCGACGATCGTGCCGGAACCGCCGAACAGGCTCGCGCCGCCGATGACGACGGCAGCCACACTATCGAGCAGCAGAGGCTCGCCTGCCTGGGCCGCGCCCGCGGTGAAACGGGCCGCATAGAGCGCGCCGCCCAAGCCTGCGCAGACGGCCGAAAGAATATAGAGCCGCAGCAGGTGGGATTTGATGTCGATGCCGGCGCGGCGCGCGGCCTGCGCATTGGCGCCGATGGCGTAGTTATGCTGGCCGAAACGTGTCTGGCTCAGCAGGTAATGCATGATCACCACGAAGACGAGCGTGACGATGACGAGATAGGGCACGCCGTAGAACCGCCCGTTGCCGAGTTCGGCGAAATAAGAATTCTTGACCGGCACGGTGGTGCCGCCGGCAATCAGGAAGGCCGTGCCACGCGCGACGCCGAACATGCCAAGCGTGCCGATGAATGGCGGAACCTTGAGACGGGAGATCAGCAGACCGTTGATCAAGCCGGGGACTGCGGCGGCCAGCATGGCGACGAGAATGCCGAATACCATCGCTATCGGCAGGGGCATGTAGAGCCCGGCGATAGTGGCGATATGCGCGGCGACGACGGCGGCAAGGCCCATGATGAAGCCGGTCGACAGATCGATGCCGCCGGAAATGATAACAAAGGTCTGCCCGATCGCTAGCAGCAGCGGCGCCACCGCGAAGACCGCGACGGACTGCCAGTTGAAGCTCGAGCCGATGAAGGTGCCGCCGAAATCGATCCGCGCCCAGATCTCGAAAGCAACGATCAGCGCGGCAAGAAAGAGCCACGCGCGCAATTGCGCGATGCGATTTAGGATGGTTTTTGCTTGGTCGCCGTGGTCCGCCTGAGGCGCCACGTGGTGATCCGCCTTGCGGATCTCTGCATTGTCGATTGTCATGGACTGGTCCAAACTGAAGCGTTAAAGGCGCGAAGCTTAGGGCGCCGTTCGCTCTATCATCGTTGGATGATGTGCCTCGCCCTTCGGCGAGGCACAGACTATCTCCGGACTAATCGGAGTAGATGAACTTCGCGACATTCTTGTCGGTAACGTTCGATTTGTCGATGACCGTAAAGCCGGTGCCGATCGCCGTCGGGATCGAATTGCCGGTCAGGTGCGCATAGGCTGCCATCACGCCGAAATAGCCGATTTCAGCCGGGTGCTGTGCGATTGCCAGATCGACGAGGCCGGAGTTGATGTTGTCCACGATCGACGTCGGCGCATCGAAGGCCACGACGCGGATTTTGCCCGTTTGGCCAGCCTGCTGCACGCCGTTGGCGGCACCGAGGGCGGAGAACAGATTGGCGCCGAAGACACCGTCAAGATCGGAGTTGCGGGCAAAGACCGCCTGCAGCTGCGATGCCGCCTTGTTGGCGTCGTCATCGTTGTACTGGGTCTCCAGAACGGTGATGTTCGGATACTTCTTCATTTCCTCCTTGAAGCCCTGCTCGCGCTGGTCGGTGGTTGAAATACCGGGCTTGACGTTGGAAACGTAGACCTTGCCTTTTTCGCCGACGGCTTTTGCCAGCGCGCGTGCGGCAATCGCGCCGCCGAGCAGGTTGTCAGAAGCGATGTAGGCCAGCGGAAAATCGGCATCGCCTTTGCCCGTCTGATACACACCCGTACCGATGAAAGTATCAACGGTGATGATCGGGATGCCGGCATCCTCGGCCTTCTTCAGCGGCTGGACCAACTGATCCTTGTCAGTTGGAGCGATGAGGATAGCGTCGGGCTTTTTGGCGATCACCGCATCGAGAACCGGCACCTGCGTCACCGGGTTGAAATCGGGGCCGCCTTGAAACACCAGCGTCGCACCGACGGCTTTGGCCGCGGCCTCGGCGCCCTTGCGCATAGTGATGTAGAAAGCATCGGTCGTCAGACCCGGAATAAGGGCAATCGTAAACTTCTTGTCTGCTGCTCTGGTGGTGCCGGCGACGGCCGCAACACCTGTCGCGAGCGATGCCACGGCCGAAGCCTTAAGAAATGAGCGGCGCTCCATAATTTTCCTCCTCTTGAAACCGAACCTCCCCTGTCCGGCACAGCGATAATCAGTGGGTTACCACGGCGCGTCAAGCAATTTTTTTCTGCAAGGAATTTCTTTTATCCAATTGATATACTTAAACAATTCGATGGTAGTCGCAATATCATTATCCGCCGGGAGACATAGCGTCGCACGACGTTCGGCATCATCACGCATTTGTCCCGTCCATCCCGGACGGCGACTTATTATTCGCGGTCGAACACGCGCCAGACCCAGGCCAGGATCGCGTTCATGTCCGGCTCCTTGGTCTGGTCCACCGTCATCACGGCACCGCAGCCCATCGGCTCGGCCCGATCGGCAAGTGCGATCAGTTCCGGTACATATTCGGCACCCGGATGGCCTGGCAATCGATCCTCCAGCCGGCTGGCGTAACGCTCGCCCGCAACCGGTCCGGGCACCTTGCACCATAGCTCGGCGACATGCCCGATCTTCGCGGCGCTGATATAGCTTTCGAGTTGGGCTTTCGGCTGGAAACCGAACCAGGCATCGACGATGAAGGTCGAGCCGGCCGGAGCCTGCCTGATGACAGACCAGATCGCCTGGTAGCTCGCCTTTCCCAGGGTCCGGTTGAAGTCGCGGTCGACTCGTCCGATATGCTGGAGAAAGGGGTTTTTGATACCATCGAGAGACAGGATCGGCCAGCCGGTTCGCTGGGACAAAGCCTTGGCAAGACGGCTTTTCCCAGAGGCCGGCACGCCGTTGACCAGGACGACCCGTTTTCTCTGCGCGACTTCATCGGCGAAAATCGACAGGCCCGCGCCGATCACGCCGGCATCGTCGGCAAGTTTCGCCGGCAATATTGTGGGGCAGAACCAAGGTGCTACCGCCGGCAGGTCTGCAAGCGCGCGCGCCGCGTCGCAGCCGAGCCCGCCGCCAAGCAGGATGACTTCGGGATCCATCGTTGCCGCGATATTGTCGAGTGCGGCCCGCAAGGGGACTGCCCATTGGCGCAAGACGCGCGCCGCTGTCTCGTCTCCATCGGCTGCCATGCTGAAAATTTCCCCGATCGTCACAACGGACAATCCCGCTTCGGCGATATGACGCCGCAGCGCGGTTCCGGAACTAAAGGTTTCGACGCAACCGCGCCGGCCACAAGGGCAGGGCGGACCGTCCTGAGACACGCAGATGTGGCCGAGCTGTCCGGCTGCCCTGTGTCCGTGACAAATGCGCCCGGCCTGGGCGACAGCGCCGCCGATGCCCGTCCCAATCGTCAACATCGCGACATTCCGATAGCCCTTGGCGCCACCGATCCGCATTTCGGCAATCAGCGCCATGCTGCAATCATTCTCGACGACGACCGGCTTTCCAAGGGCTGCCTCGATCCGCCGCACGAAGTCGAGGCCGGCGAGGTTGAGGATGCCGCCGGACAGGATCTCGCGACTGTCGACGTCGACCCGCCCGGGTATGCCGACGCCGATCCCTAAGACTTCGGCTCTGTCGAGTTCGCGTGCCATTGCGACGACGCGCTCCAGCACCTGCAGGGGATCGGTCGGGGTTCGTTCCGACAGTTTGGCAAGAATCTCGCCGCGAGCGGAGACGAGGGCGGCACGAATATTCGTGCCGCCAATATCGACGCCGATGGCGATGTCAGCCATTGGCGCGCTGCCTTTGATCAGCGCCGTGCGAGCCTGCGCCCTTGAAGTACGTTGCGATGACGGCCTGAATTTCGCGAAGCCTTGGCACCGCGACCGTCTCCAGCCGATCTTTCGTCACCGAACGGTCGAGCGAGATGCAATCCTTCCACAGCGAACGGCCGGCGATGACGCCTGAGGCGCCGTTGCGCATGGCATCCTCCACCTGCGTCAGGAAGGTTGCATGGTCGACACCGGCCGACAGTACTGCCCACGGCACGTCGCGCGCAAGGCGCGTGACTTCGGTACAGGCATCCGACGATCCCGGATAGGGGATCTTCAGGACTTTTGCGCCCCGCTCAAGGCAGATCTTGCTGCCACCGACGATCAGGCCCGGCAGCTTGGCCTTATACTCGGCCTCGTCCTCATCTTCGAATTTGTAAGTCAGGAATTCGACGACGAGAAGAAGATCTTCGCGAGCAAAGTCTTCGATGCACTGCTTCAGGATCTGCATATTATGGACATTCGCCGCATCGCGATCCGAGCGCAGATAGACCATGATCTTTCCGCCGGTCGCACCTAACTGCCGCACGCGGCGCGCGGAAACGCCGGGAACCAGCTTCGACAGACGATAGCCCTCCGGCGAGGTATCCCAGCCGGACGCATCGAGGCCGATCAGCAGCGCTGTATCGCGCTGAAGGACGCGGTCATCGACCAGCGCCGGCACGGCGCAGATCGGATCGACGAGAACGCAGGACGCCTTGCTTGCAAGGAACCGCGCGATATCGGCCTTCGTGTCCCCCAGCACCTTGTCGGAGATGGCAGCCTGTTCGGCCGGGTCCTTGGCCAGAAGGCTGCGCATGCCGCCGCGCTGATCGCAGGCAATCACCATCATGGCGCCGTCGCTACCGCAAATCTGCTGGTAGCCGCGCATCTCCGCTGTCGTCAATTTTGTCATATGATCCTTCCTCCAGCCGTTGCGAAACGGCACCCATCCGCACATGCCTTCTCCACTCCCCGAAGAGGCATTGCTCTTGAAATTGAGGGCTCTCATGCGCGGTATAAACGTTGCGAAACCGGCCTTTTTAAGCGATAACTCCTCAAGTGCCGTATGTGTAACACATTGCAGAAAGGAATTTCAACCTGAATTCGTCTCAATCGCAGGAGGCTGCGGCAAATCGCGCTTTGCTGCATACGGTCGCCAAATTGCATTACCAGTCCGACATGTCACAGGTGGACATCGCCAGGAAGTTGGGTCTATCGACGGCGACGGTTTCGCGATTGCTGCAGCGAGCCCGGGCGATCGGAATCGTCCGGATCGAGGTGATCGATCTTTCACCCGCGGAGGATCTGAGTGCCGCGCTGATCGACGGCCTGAAATTGCGCACCGCCGCCGTGATCGATACGTCGTCGTCAAACGTCCTGAGCGCGCTCGCCGCACCGGTCGGCTCACTTCTGCAACAGGCCGGCCTGCGCTCGGGTTCGACCTTGGGCATCGGTTGGGGAAGGGCAGTTCGCGAGGTGACATTGGCCGGCCTGCCGCAATTGCCCGGCATTGTCACGGTCGCGCTGAACGGCGGCATGCAGCAGGCAGCTCCACACTTCCAGATCAATGAATTCGTGCGCCAGGCGGCAGCCCAAATGGGAGGCGTGCCGCACTTCCTGCATGCGCCGTATATTTCCTCGGCCGAACTCCGGGACGCGTTTCTGGGTGACCCTACCGTGCAACAGGTGACATCCCTTTGGGACAGGCTGGATGCAGCGATCGTCGGTGTCGGATTGACGCATGCCGCAAACCCTTCGGAAACGGCGTTGCCGGGCGAAAAGGCGCTGAGCCATGCCGCCGGCGACGTCCTTCGCCACTATGTCACCGAAGCCGGCGAAGTCCTGCATTGGGATGGAGAGGAGGGCATGATTGCGGCCTCGCCCGAGCAATTGCGCAAGGTGCCGCTCTGTATCGCGGTCGCAGCGACCCCCGGTAAGGCAAGCGGCATCATCGGAGCGGCCCGATCGGGAATGATCAATGCTTTGGTCACCGACGCCAACACCGCTCAAGCCATTCTCGATCGCCTGTCATCCAATCAAAAAGCCGAGGATCGATCCTGATGCGCTTTGACGACCGCTCATTCGGCGCCTTCCTGTTCGACATGGACGGAACCGTCCTAAATTCGATTGCGATCGGCGAACGGGTCTGGACCGCATGGGCGGAGAGACGCGGCGTTGACGCCGTCAGTTTGCTGGCGACCGTTCACGGCCGCAAGGCGATCGAGACGATTACCCGGCTTGGCCTGTCGGGGATCGATCCCGCCGAAGAGGCCAGAATCCTCACGCAGGCCGAAATCGATGACGTTGCCGGCGTCGAACCGATTGTGGGCGCCATCGACTTCCTGAAAAGCCTGCCGCGAGACCGGTGGGCGATCGTGACTTCCGCTCCGCGAGAGTTAGCGAGGGTTCGCCTCGAAGCAGCCGGGCTCCCCTGGCCGCCGGTTCTGATCGCCGGCGAGGATGTGCAGAGCGGCAAGCCGGCACCGGATTGCTTCATTCTTGCTGCGAAAATATTGGAACAACCTATTGAAAACTGTCTTGTTTTTGAGGATGCGCCTGCAGGAATAGAGGCAGCGGAAGCGTCAGGCGCTTCCGTGCTCGTCATCAGCGCGACCCATCGGGCACCGTTGCTAACGCGGCATCCGAGCGTTGAGGATTATGACAGGCTTGCTCTGGACATCGGCTCGGGCGGCGCTCTGCGTCTCTCTGGAAAGCCTCTCTCAAATATGCCGGCCCGTCCACCTTATGGAAATGGGTCATAACCGGGCTTCTTATAGATTGTGTCGGGCTTGGCTTGAATATCCGGGACATAGACACTTTTGGTCCAATCGGCCATGGCGACGTCTTCTATCGCGACGGACACCGAGTCTTCATCGACGCCGAACGCCGAGACGACAACTCTGGTCGGGCGTTCAGCCACGGTTCGCTTCTGTGTCTCGGTTCGTCCCGACACCATTTTCAAGATCAGATGGGGCATCAATATTCTCCTCATAGACGATGTTGCCGCTCCAACAATGCGACGACCATGTCACAGCCAGCCCGTCAGAGCAGAAGGAGATATAGTGAGCTTAGCCTGCGCGATTAGGGCGTGAAGACGGCAAGCACTTATGTCGTCTGCTCATGAGTTCACAAAACAGCTATCTCTTGCGCTGCCTTTGGCAAGAGAGACTTCAGGTTCACGCTGGCCGCCAAAGCCTCGATCGGCGGAATGACGCGCTTGGCGATCAACATCTCGCTCAGCTTGATGTCCTTGGCAATTTTATTGCCGGGACCGACGCCGCTTGCGGCGACCATCCGCCGTTCGCCATCAAGATGAAACAGGATGAGGGCGCCGTCGCCAAGGTCCCGTCGAACGACTATTTGTCCTTCATCGGCGAGGCCGGCGATTTGAAGCGTATGATCGTATTGGTCGGACCAGAAATAGGGAACGGCCTGATAGCTGCGCGCCGCGCCTGTCAGATTGGCGGCGGCAAGGATGCCCTGATCCTGCGCATTGCGCCAGGCTTCGAGGCGCAGCCGGCGTCCGCCGTATAGGGGATGCGGAAACGAACAGCAGTCACCGGCGGCATAGATATCCGTCACCGACGTCTCCAGGCGCTCGTTGACCGCAATGCCGTTGTCGACCGCAATCCCGGCCTGAGCGGCAAGCTCGGTGCGCGGCTGCGCGCCGATTCCGACGACAAGAACATCCGCCGAGATCATATCTCCCTCGGAGAGGAAGATGGCAACACGCTGTTCGTCCGCTTCGATCCCGAGAACCGTCACGCCGCATTTCACGACGACGCCGTTACGCCGATGCAGGGCAGTCATCGTTTTGGCAATCGGCTCGGGCACACCGCGCTTGAGAATGCGCTCCTGCGACTCGATGACCGTTACCTTGGCTCCGCGACTGCGCGCCGATGCGGCGACCTCCAGGCCGATGAAGCCGCCGCCAAGCACGGCGACGTGCATATCGGCCCGCAGCCAGGAACGAAGCGTCAACGCGTCATCGAAGGTCCTCAGATAAAACATCCGTCCGCTGGCGGGCGCGTTCGACAATCGCCGGGGTGCGGCGCCTGTCGCCAGCAGCAATTTGTCATAGGGCAGTGTCCGGCCATCCGAGAGGACCAACTGTTTCCCCACGATGTCTATGTCGCTTGCCGATGCACCGCTGACGTGCCGGATCGCCCGCTCATCGAGCCGGATATCATTGAGAACGGCCGACGCTTGCGGCGTGGCTTCGTCGAGCAGAACCTGCTTGGAAAGAGGCGGCCGCTCGTAGGGGAGATGAACCTCGTCGCCGATCAGCGTGATTGCCTGCCGATAGCCATTCTCCCTCAAGCTCAACGCGGCGCGTGCGCCGCATTCCCCGGCACCGACGATGATGATACCCGTATCGCTGCTCATGCCTCGATCCCGATCATGATACGATCGCCTTCCACTCTGACCGGGTAGGTTTTCAGATTGACGCACACCGGCGCGCCGCGAGCCTCGCCTGTCTTGTAGCTGAAGCGGCCATTGTGCTTCGGACACTCGATGATGTCGTCCATGACGAGCCCATCAGCCAGATGGATCTTTTCATGCGTGCAAAGGCCATCGGTCGCGAAATACTCGTCGTCGGGGCTACGATAGATGGCGAAGGTTCGTCCGGAGTGATCGAAGCGGACGACATCCTCCTGATCGACTTCGCTGGCAGCACATGCATCAACCCATGTGGTCATTTCTTCCTCCTCATTGCAATCTCGCAAAGCGCGAAAACCGTCGCCAACTCTTGGGAGCAAGTTGACGTTGCGCCTTGATCGCGCATCGTTTTCTCCTCCCGGCTGGTTCCAAGCATGCGTGAGATTGCCCTTCACATTCCACGCCGATTATGATCATTTTTCCTCAAGGAGGAGCGGAATGAAAAAGAACCGTCTGGTGGATATCGCGGCGGCGGCAGGCGTTGGCCTTGCAACGGTGGAGCGCGTTCTCAACGAGCGCGGCAGCGTCAGGCCGCAAACGGCGGAAAAGGTGGTGCTGGCAGCTAAGCGGCTGGGCTAGAAGGGGCTTATTCCAAGCCTCTATCGCGGCACGATCCGCATCGAGGTGATCCTGGTCAGGCCGGAATCGCCGTTCTTCAGCAGGCTCAACCGAGCCTTCGAGCGGATCGCCGCTTCGTCGGATAGCTCGATCACGATCCATCGGACTTTCCTTGAGGAGAATGATCCCGAGAAATTCGCCGCGCATGTGGCCAATAGCAGCATTCGCCGCCACGGCCTGATCGTTGCGGCCGTCGATCATCCGGCAATCCGTGAGAGCCTCAGAAAGGCCCACGCCGCCGGCGTCGAGGTCGTCCAGATCGTCTCCTATCTCACCGGCCGGGATGACGACGTGAAGTCCGCCGAGATGATGACGCAGGCGCTTCACCGCTGCCCGGATACTATCGGTATTTACAATGCCGGCGGCGCCAATCTCGGTGTCGGCTCGGTGCTTCAGCGCTTTCAGGAGCAACGGGGAAGGGAACTCGTCTGGATAACGCATGAGCTCAACGATGAAACCCGCCACTTCATCGCATCGGGCCTGATGACGCTCGTTTTCGATCAGGCGCCTGAAACCCAGGCAAGGCGCGCCCTGAATACGATTCTCTCGCGACGGGGATCATTGATCTACCTGTGAACAAGGACCCTGTACCGTTCCTGACCTATACGGTGGAAAATATCGGGCTCACCTCAAGTCACCCCTAAGTGACAGGGCCGGAGCCTGCGGAAGGAGGGCCGCAGGCTCCGGCATTTCCCGTCATCAACGGCCGGTTCGACCGGTGGCGGGGGGAGAGCCCAATCGTCGCATATGGAGCGCGGAGCTCCCTCGGCAAGTCCTTGAGATCGTTGTCCCGAACGGAGGAGCCCGGCCATGCTTTGCCTCTCCGCTAGCCCGGCGTGCCGGAGCGGCGCGCCTGCTTTTCAGCATATTTCTTGGCGCGTTCCATGAAGCGCTTGTTCATGCGGTCCTCGGCTTCTTTCGAGCCATCGTGGAAAGTGCCGAACCATTGGTCGAGCGGAATGACGCCGTCGGCATAATTGCATTCGAAAAACTTGTGGTGGAGGTAATGGTCATAAGCATGGGTATCGATCCCAGCATCCTCGCCGATGACGATCTTGTCGAAACCGGCGTGGCCGGGCGCGGGCGCAAGGGCGGTATGCGTCATATGGAACAGGGCATGGATCGGATTGGACGGTACGATCCAGTGGATGAGCACGCCCGAGAAATACAACAGATGCTCGACCGGGTGCATGGCGAGCCCGGACCAGGGGCCGGGATTGACGTTGTTGTGATGCAGCTTATGGACCGTATGGTACAGCGGAGGCCAGTGGATCAGGCGATGCACGAGATAGAAGTGCAGATCGCGGAACGCCGGGATCAGCAGCATGATGACGGTGCAATAGATCGGGTGTTCGGCAAAACCGACATAGGGAATGATGCCGTTCGCAAAAGCCCAGAGCGTCAGCACTTCGAAGGCCGTCCATAAGGGTACGGCGCTGGCGAAAGTCCAGATCACGTTGTCGACGGTCTGATTGCTGAAGAGGAAGGCGGAATTATCCTTCGACGGCCACTTGCTATTGTATTTGAAGCTCGTGCCCTGCTTCTTCTGCATATAGAGGCGCAGGTGAAAGGCGCCGAAGAACAGGAAGACCAGTGCGGCATTGCGCAGGAGAAGATAGGCGATCCAGGCCGGCGCCAGCGTCTTCATGGTCTCCATGGAGGGCGTCGCGTAGAGCCACAGCAGCGTTGCGACAATCGCATAGACCACATTCCAGGGCATCAGATAGCCTGGATAGCCGAAGAACCATTTCAGGAAGGCGGCCGGTTTCGCCGGCCAGATGAAAACAGGCGGATATTGTAGAAGCTTGTTGGGTTTCCAGTCGCCGCGCTTGTCGCGCCTGCCGTAGAGCGTGTCGTCCATGATGTGCCTCCCTGTGAGTGGAACTATGTGGTCAGTGTCAGCGACGCCGGTTCGAAACGACAGCATTGATTTGATGAAATTTGCTCACGGCGACGGGACGTTCGCCGGGCCACAATCAGGGAAGGGGATGCGGGCAGCCTGTCCTTCCCGCGCCGGCAATGGTACTCTAAGTTGCCGACGCCTCCCTGCTCAGTTGAGGCTTTCGAACTGAACCATGTTCTCCTTCGTCACCAGCTTGAAGGGGATCCAGACTTCCTTGTCGATCTGCTCGCCCTTGGCTGCCTTCAGGGCCGTATCCACGGCGCCGCGGCCCTGAGCCTTGGCGTCCTGGAACACGGTGACCTTGAGGTCTCCCGATTTCATTGCCTGCAGTGCGTCCGGCGTCGCGTCGATGCCGGCGACGATCGTCTTGTCGGTCGAGCCGCCGGCATTCTTGATCGCTGAGATCGCGCCGAGCGCCATCTCGTCGTTATTGGCGATGACGGCATCGAACGACAGTCCGGAGGTCAGCCAGTTCGAAACAAGATCGGCGCCATCGACGCGGCTCCAGTTGCCGACTTGCTCGCGCACGACTTTGATGCCGCTGCATTCGCTTGATTTCAGCACGTCATGCACGTCCTGTGTCCGCTGACGTGCCGCCTGGCTGGTGAGGTCGCCGACCATGACGACGACATCGCCCTTGCCGCCGAGCAAGCGACAGACTTGCTTCGTCTGAAGCGTGCCGGATTCGGTTTCATTCGATCCAACGAAAGCCTGCTTCCTTCCGAGCGTCGACAGATCCGTTGGCTGTATATTGACGTAGATCAGCGGAATGCCGGCATCCTGTGCAATCTTGCTCATGGCCGGCGTGCCGTCCGAATCCACCGGGTCGACGATAATGGCCGAGACGCCGCCCGCCGCGAAGTTGCGCACCTGATCGAGCTGCTTGTTGACGTCGTTGGCGGCATCCACCACCTGCAGGTCGAGGCCTTTGGTCTTGGCGTAGTCCTGCATACCATTGGCGATCAAGGTCTGGAAATTGGTCGTCAGGTAGCCCATCGAAACACCAATCCGATCGGCGGCGTAAGCTTGCGACGACAGTACCAGCGCAAGCGCGCTTGCACTCAAAAACTTCAGCATGTTCTCCTCCCAGGAAACAGCGGCCCAAGCGACCGCTCGGGAAGAGTTACCGACGAAGCCAATCGGCGTCCGAAAGTATTTTGATGAAAAACCATCACGCCGCGACCGCCGCGACATGCGAATACATCCGCTTTGCAATGAAACGCGCTGATGATCAAAAGCCATCACCGCGGCGACTGGTAAAGGCTTCGGATTCGTGATCTGAGCAAGCCACCGGTACGGGAGGACCTATGCAAAACTTGCTCATATTCCAGTCGCTCTGGTCCATGGAGCGTCGCAGTGCTCGACATCCGGAGCTTTCTCTGGAAGAGAATATCGAAAAGATCGCGGCCGCCGGCTTTAACGGCATCAGCACCCATTGGTACGACCGTAACGTCGTTTCCCGCGTCGCGGGTCTGCTCAAGCAGCATGGATTGCAGGCGGAAGGCCAGTGCTTTCCCAAGACTGTCGACGATCTGAAGCCGGTGCTCGAGGTCGCCGCCGAACACGATGTCCATCACATCTGTCTGCAGCCTGACGTGCGGCTGCGGCGGCTGGAGGATTGCATTCCGTTGCTGGAAGGCTGGCAGCGTCTGGGGGAGGAGGCCGGTATCGACGTCTGGATCGAGACGCATCGGGACCGGATGACGACGGATCTGTTCTTCACGCTCGATCTGCTCGATCGGCTGCCTGCACTGCGGCTGCTGGGCGACATCTCCCATTTCCTCGTCGGGCGTGAATTCGCCTGGCCGGTATCCGAAGAGAACCATGCGCTCATCCACCGGATTCTGGACAGTTCCTGGGCCTTCCACGGCCGCGTCGCCTCGCGCGAGCAGGTCCAAATCGAGATCTCCTTTCCGCACCATGGGCCATGGGTCGATCTTTTCCTCGGTTGGTGGGAATATGGCTTCAAGAGCTGGCGAAAACGCGCCGACAAGGACGCGACGCTCGCCTTCACCTGCGAATTGGGACCGAAACCCTATGCCATTACGGGGCGCGACGGCGAAGATACCACCGACCGTTGGGAGGAATCCCTGCTTATGAGGCAGGAAATACTTGATTTGTGGGCAAGGATATCACGCTAACAAATCACGCTAGATACAAGCTGTAGACTATTGATTTTGGAGGGATTTCCATGGACGTTCGCGCCGCCGTAGCCATTGCCGCCGGCAAGCCGCTAGAAGTGATGACGGTTCAGCTTGAGGGGCCGAAGGCCGGCGAAGTGCTGATCGAGGTCAAGGCGACCGGCATCTGCCATACCGATGATTTCACCCTGTCGGGTGCCGATCCGGAAGGCTTGTTCCCGGCGATCCTCGGCCATGAGGGCGCCGGCATCGTCGTCGATGTCGGACCGGGGGTGACTTCGGTCAGGAAGGGCGACCACGTCATTCCGCTCTATACGCCCGAATGCCGCGAATGCCCGTCCTGCCTGTCGCGCAAGACCAACCTGTGCACGGCGATCCGCGCGACGCAGGGCCAAGGCCTGATGCCGGACGGCACCTCGCGCTTCTCGATCGGCAAGGACAAGATCCATCACTATATGGGCTGCTCGACCTTCGCCAATTATACCGTGCTGCCGGAGATTGCCGTTGCCAAGGTCAATCCCGACGCCCCCTTCGACAAGATCTGCTATATCGGCTGCGGCGTGACGACGGGCATCGGCGCGGTCATCAACACCGCCAAGGTGGAGATGGGGGCAACGGCGATCGTCTTCGGTCTCGGCGGCATCGGCCTCAACGTCATCCAGGGCTTGAGGCTGGCCGGCGCCGACATGATCATCGGCGTCGATCTCAACAATGACAAGAGGGAATGGGGCGAGCGCTTCGGCATGACGCATTTCGTCAATCCGAAGGAAGTCGGCGACGACATCGTGCCCTACCTCGTCAACATGACGAAGCGCGGCGCCGATCAGATCGGCGGGGCCGACTATACCTTCGACTGCACCGGCAACACCAAGGTGATGCGCCAGGCGCTGGAGGCGAGCCATCGCGGCTGGGGCAAGTCGGTGGTGATCGGCGTTGCCGGCGCCGGCCAGGAGATCTCGACGCGGCCGTTCCAGCTGGTGACCGGCCGCTCGTGGATGGGCACGGCCTTCGGCGGCGCGCGCGGCCGCACCGATGTGCCGAAGATCGTCGACTGGTACATGGAAGGCAAGATCGAGATCGATCCGATGATCACCCACACTATGCCGCTCGAAGACATCAACAAGGGGTTTGAGCTCATGCACTCCGGAAAGAGTGTCAGGGGCGTCGTGGTGTACTGACAAAGAAACGAAATCGGCTAAGTTTCCTGAAGGACTTGTAGCAAAGTAGGCTCAGCCTATGCTTGCGACATGAGGGAATTCGTTTGCCCAGTTTATATTTTTCGAAGTGAGCAGTTTGTTCCGCGGAGCCCGACGCTCGTCACCGTTGCTCCGCGGGATTACGTCATTGCGCTTTTCGGTGGCGGAGGCGTCATGGGCGAAGCCGGGCTTTCTTCCATATTCGGCGGAGCCGTCGTTTTTAAAAATGATGCAACGGGAGAGCTCTTCCTCGGCGTTTGGGGCGCACGTAACGCCTCGCGATTTCGCCGGCTGATCCGCACGAATATGCAAACGATCAATTTCAAAGATCCTCCTTCAGCGCGTCTTGTTTTCTGGCAAGCAGAGGAAGTGCGGCCCAGGTCGGTGAGAAAATAATAGGTTTGTAGCGACGGATAAGGTGGCAGCGATCGTTCAAGAAGGACGCCGCTCTCGCAATGTGGGCCGGCGGCTTGAACATGAATGGCCTTCAGCCAAAAGGATATGCCCATGACCCGCAAGCTGCTAAATGCGGCCGTCGCCGCTTTCTTTGTCCTGTCATCCGCAACAGTGGTCTTCGCGCAGACGACGACACCAGCGACGAGCGCTACGCCTGCTTCTACGACGACTCCCGCCACTGCGGCACCATCCTCGACCATGCCGTCGAAGGATGAAATCAAGACGGCGCGGCAGGCCTGCCGGCAAGATGCGATAGGGCAGGGCCTCAAGGGCCAGGCACGCAAGGATGCAGTCAAAGGCTGCTTGCAGCAGAAGTATCCGGTTCTGGCGAAGCGTAAGACCTGCCATGATCAAGGCACGACCAAGGGTCTGGAAAAGAAGGCTCTGCGCGATTTCGTCAAGCAGTGCATCGCCGCAAGCTAAGCTGCCGACACCAGCTTCGATCGGAATGCCATTTCCACGCATGGTCAGCCTCTACAGACCGACCATGCCAGGCTGCCGCGTAAAACCCGACGCTGGCCCTTTTTCGCGACGGCACGTCGCTTTTTCTCCCTGCCAGAGGCAACAGGAGTCAGGGCGTAAGGTGCTTTTCGATCCAGGTCGGCTTTCATTCGGCATTGTTCTGCCGGCACAGGAGAGAACCCCTTAGCTGGGGGTTGCCGCTCAAGCGGATAGATTGGGTTTCGACGCCTTATGGGTGAGGGACGTTCCCTTCAATAGCGAAAGCTATTCCGATCCGATCGGCCATGCCGGTCCATGGGTTTTTCTCGAAGCTTTAGCGGTCTCGACATCCAGGATCGCCCGGGCAACGGGCGCGATCGTGCTGCCTCTGCGGCATCCGCTTCATATCGCCAAAAGCGCATCTCATGCGAACCAGCACTTCTGCCGATTGGGATGGGCTACTTCCATGCAGCCTCGTTTTTCTTCTCGTAGTCGCCAAAGGCCTTTTTCAGGCCCCCTAGAACCTCTGCTGCGGTTTCGAACATGGCCTTCAACTGCGGCTCGTCCACCTTTTGAAGGTCTTCCCGCAGATGATCCATGGTTTCCTGCAGGCGCTTTTGCATCTTTTGCGTATGATGACGCGGATCACGATCGGCTTCACTGATCATCGGTATTCTCCTATGGTTTGTGCTTCGATGAACCGCCAATCAGTTTGGTGGTTAAAGGCCAAACTCTTTACCTCTAGTCTCGGTTCCCGATATCGATTTTCGAGAGTGTTGCTTATTTGATGGTGATGAATGGAGCACCAGGACCTTCTTCGATATGGGGCGTGATCGCGTATCGCGTCCTGGAGTTTTTGGTGCTGCTCGGCGGGGATATTTGCCAATACCTTGTCAGCAGGCAGCGTCACATCGAGATTCTCGGGCTCCGTCAGATGCCACACGAAGCGCCGCACGGCTCCGCCATCGCCAACCGCGCAGCGGTCACCTATGGCCAATAAGCGGCGGCGTGCCAATTCGACACGCAACTATCCCAGCCATACCATCGGCCATAACATGATCGCCTACCAGTATAGGCTGGCCAGTCGAATACCGCATGTGTTCGCCCCAGATTGATTTCCTAGCTCACCAGTCTTGCCGCTCGCCCGTTTTTCCGCTCGGCATTGTTGTAGTAACTCGCAGCCTGCGGCACTGACTTATGCAGCGACTGCTGCATGGCCTCCTGCAGCGGGACTCCGCGGTTCGCCGCCTCGGTCAGATAGCCCGATCGCAGCCCATGCGCCGAAAACATCTCTGCATCCAAGCCAGCCAGCTTGCACCGGCTTTTCAGGATCAGATTGACCGACTGCGGCGTCAGCGCCCGCCTGTCGATATTGCCCCACTGGTCGATCCGCCGGAAGAGCGGCCCGCTCTCGCTCTTGGCCTCCACAAGCCAACGCTTCAGTGCTTCAACCGGCCGGCCGATCAAAACGACATGTGCTTGGTCTTCGGCCGTCGTTGTCTTCGTGCGGCCGAGATTGACGGTGAGACACGGGAGGAGAGGGGAGGCGGGGTCTTTCGGATCTGCATGCACCGGCTCTTCGTCGATGAGATCCTCGACCCGCAGGTCGGCGACTTCCGAACGCCGCCGGCCGCCGGAGGCAAAGGCGGTCAACAGCAAAGCGCGATCGCGGAGATCGACCAGGCGCTCGCCGTTACAGGTGGCCAGCAGCTTTGTCAGAACGTCAGCGGTGACCGCTCGTTTGCTCTTGCGGCGGCGTTGCCGCGCCGCGGCGCGGACTGCGAGCCGCAATGCACTCTTTAGAGACGGAGCAGCAAAAGATCCCGTCAATCCGCGCCAGCGGGTGAGGATCGACCAAGAGGTCAGCCGCCGGCGGACAGTATCGGGGGCATGCGGGCCCTCGACACGCAGCAGGCCTTTGGCGCGCAATCCAATCTCGACGTCATCAGGCATGCCGTGAGAAGAATCCTCGGCGCGTTCGACCGGATCCCAGAGATGATGAGCGACAAATTTCAGGAGCAGGCTTTCTGGCGCCGGCCAGGGCAGGGGAGCGCCGGTCGACAGCTCGCACCAGGCTTCGAGGTAGCCGAGATCGGAGGCAAATGCGCGCAACGTATTGGCGCCCATGCCCTCCTTGGCCAGATGTTTGAGGGTGGCGACATCGTCGTCCGTCAGCAGCGTTGCCAGCTGATCGCGGTGGGCGAATGGCAGGATGGCGTCGAGCGCGTCCAGTTCTTCGGCGCGGCTTTGGACCGGATCGGCGGGCGAGGCGCCGACGATAGCCTTGCTTGTCATTGGGTAACCGACGCGGGATGACATCTCACGTCCGTCCGCCCGAAATTATTCCCCTTGAATAGCAAGGGCGCCTTGGCAATCGCGGCAACGGCGTACGAATAGCAGTCGCCCATATTAAGGCCGGCTGGATGGCGACCTTTACCAAACAGGTCGAAGGCCTTCTCGGCAGCATAATAATGCCGCTCGCCAAAGGCCACCGCGGTCACATTTGGCAACGCCACGAGCTGTGAAATGATGGTTGCAGCGTTGGGAAAGCTCTTGCCGCTGAGCACCATTCGTGCCTCAAGCAAGGTCGGCCAGCCAATGACGACTTCCCCACGGGTGACGAGCGCATGAAATCGTTCAGCTTCTGGCTCTCCCAGTGACGTGGCCACAATCACCGACGTATCGACGGCGATCATTTCGGCAAACCGTTTTCGTCGTAGAGATCATCGTGGGCGGAGGTGGTGCCGGATGGCACGGACCGTCGGCCCTCCGCCATTAACTCCCAAAGCGTATCGGCTGGCGTCTGTGCCGGCTTTTGCCGCAGTTCTTGATCGTAGTGCTCGAGCGCGATCTCGACGAGCTTGTTAATCGGTTGGCCCGTGCGTCTAGCCAGTGCGTGCGCAAGATCGCGTGCCTTGCTGCTGCGGATGGAAAGCTGCGGTTCGGACATTTTGAGCGCTCCTGGCACGGATGACATGACGCTAAGATAGGGCTTTGTGGCGAGGATAGCAAGGTTCGACGGTCAGATGGCTCACTATCGATACTCGGTACTTATCGATGGTTAAAGCATCAACTCGCAGTCATACCATGTGAGGAATAGTAATTTGAATATAGAGTTCGTTTAGCAAATCGTTTACCATAAAATCAATGGCTTACGATCTCGAAAAAATCAGCATGAGTGCCCTGATGCGGCCAGCTTTCGACGCGTGCACCGCGCTCACCCGTCTCGACGAGCGGATCGCCCGCTCGCCGGTCGGCGCGGGCTGGATTGAGCGCATTCATTTCGCCGACGCTTGCGCCTCGCTGTGGATCGACGGCGAACTTGTTCATCTCGAAGACCTCGTCCTTCACGACGCCACCCGCGATATTCGCACACCCACCCACGAACTCACCATCGCCCGCGATGTGCTGCGAACTCGCCGGCGCATTGCCGGCCAACCATCTGACTGGGCGCTTTCCGCCGACGGCATTCGAACGCTGCGGCAGACGGAGCCAGTGGCGTCGATCGGCGCCGACGAAGCAGAGGCGGGCGGCGCCACCAGGCGCGCCGTCGCGATCGATCTGGTAGGGGAGGGGGAAAACGCTGACAGTGGCGAAGATCTTCCCGGCGTCGACTATGCTGACATCGATGCCGTGCTCGCTCGATCGGAAGCGGCGATCGCGAACGCCACACGGCCCGACCGCGGCGGCGGGGCCGAAAAAGATCCGATGATCTATGATCTGGATTGGGACGAGGACGAGCGGCTGGAGGAGTGGCGTGGGGTGTTGCGGCAGGCGCAATATTTGCCAGCGGTGCTACAGTCTATCATCGCCCTCGATGCCTGGAACGAACTTTCCGTCCTTCAGCACGCGCCCTGGCTCGGCCGGCTGCTGGCCGCGTCGATATTGCGTCAGGCCGGCGTTACCACCGGCGCGCATCTTGCCGCCATCAACCTCGGCCTCAAAACCATTCCCGTCGATCGCCGTCGGCATCGTGATGGGGAGACCCGGCTGCTCGCCATCGCCCACGGATTTTTGGCGGCGGCCGAGATCGGCATGAAAGAGCATGACCGGCTGGCGTTGGCGAAAACGATGATGGACCGGAAGCTGGAGGGGCGGAGGACGTCTTCCAAATTGCCAGAATTGGCAGAGCTGGTGATGGCGCGGCCGCTTGTGTCGGCCGGGATGGTGGCGAAGACGCTCGACGTCACGCCGCAGGCGGCGCGACGGATCGTTTTGGAACTCGGCCTCAGAGAGATGACGGGGAGGGGGAGGTTTCGGGCATGGGGAGTCTTGTAGTCATTTGGTCGTCTGAGCCTCGAATACGCAGTCAGAGCAATTTCCAAAGATCAGGGGCTGTGTACAACCTAAACTTTCGCCTTTGCGGTGCATCGCCCACCAGCTACAAAACAAGAAAAGCGGCTTTCTTACAATGGATGCATCGAGTGAAGATCACATCGTTATTTAGATGGTGCGCGTCGGTGTTTGCACAAAAAGCAAAAGATACGCCATCTAAATATGTGGATCTTGCTCCAACTGATGAGGCTGACGAGCACGGCATCTACGCGGATGCGTTGATGGTCGCGACGAACAATCCGAATGTCTCCAACATTGCGCTGACTGGCCCCTACGGATCTGGAAAAAGCAGCATCATCAAAACTTTCCGTCGGAGGTATAACAGACCAGTCCTTCAAATTTCGCTTGCCGCTTTTTTACCAGAGGCCGATGGGTCCGTTACAACCAACGAAACCCAGGCAGCGTCGCCCAAAAAAGGCAATGTCAGCAAGCAGGAGATCGAACGAAGCATCCTCCAGCAGATGCTCTACGGCGCGGATTCCAACAGTTTACCGCTTTCGCGCTTCAAACGCATCCAGACCCCCAGGTGGTGGTCAAAGTTCACCTCGCTGTTCATCATGGCTGGGCTGTTTTCTTGCTGGCACCTCTTTAGCAACCGAGATGCCGTCCTGAGCGGTGAGTTTTTCAAGCCCGTCGCCTTTGCAAACTGGCTTAATTTCGCAACATTTTCGGTTGGGTTTCTCTTCGTCTGGCTTGCCTTCCACCAGATATATATAAAAAGTCTCGGCCTCTCCCTAAAAAGCATTTCGCTTAAAGACATTGAAATAACGCCGGAGACAGCAAAAGAAGAATCGATCCTCAATAGGCACTTGGACGAGATTATATATTTCTTCCAAGCCACCAAGTACGATCTGGTCATTATAGAGGATCTGGATAGGTTCAATAACCCTGAAATTTTTGTGACGCTTCGGGAAATCAACAGCCTGGTAAACGCTAACGCTGGAGTTAAACGACCGATCCGCTTCCTCTACGCCCTTCGCGATAATATGTTTGTAAACACGGATAGAACCAAGTTTTTCGAATTTATTGTTCCCGTTATTCCGATCATCAATAGCTCAAACTCCATCGACAAGGTGATCGAACAGGGGCAGCGACTGTCCTTGGATGAACGGCTAGACAGGCAGTTTCTTCGTGAGGTGTCTCGCTATCTTAGCGACCTGAGATTGATCCATAATATTTTCAATGAATACACCGTCTATGTTGCAAATTTGGAAACTGACGGCGAGAACATTCTCGACGCAAACAAACTACTTGCCATCCTGATTTATAAGAATGTACTGCCGAGCGATTTCGAAGAGTTACATCGCGAAAAGGGAAAACTAGCTGAGATCCTCAGCCGCCACGATTCATACGTGATAAGTGCTGAGGCTCATTACAAAGCACAAATTTCTCAATTAGAAAATCAAATCAGCGACGCTGAAAGGCTTGTACCGAGCGATCTGGAAGAACTTCGCAAGATTTACGCTATGGCTTTAATTGCGAAACTTCCGCAAGGCTTCACGTCCATTGTGAGACCGAATGGTGAAAATGTCCCATTCTCCGGCCTGACGATGCATCCAGATTTCGAAGAGGTCATCGAGCAGGATCATATTACGGCGCTGCAAGCATACTACAATAATCGCCAGAACGTTAACATCAAAGGATTTCAGAGTTCGGTAAGTGAAGTTCTCACATACAGAGATCGAAAGGCGCTGATCGAGCGCAAGTCTGCCGAATTCAGAGCCACTGCAGCCAGAAGCGTTAGAGAACTTAGACTGAAAATCGCTGCTTTACGCACGGCAAAATTCAACGAGCTGGTTCGCGCAAATTCGGGAGACATCGAAGATTTATTCGACGCTTTCGGTGAAAATAGCGAGCTTGTAAGGTTTCTGGTGCTCGAAGGATTCCTTGATGATACGTACTATCAATATACTTCTTTGTTCCATCGTGGCCGGCTTTCGCCCTCAGACAATAAGTTTCTCATCCAGATCCGGAGCTTCAAGGCTCCGGATCCTGAATTTCAGGTCGATAACCCGACGGAAGTCATCGCGGCCATGCGTGACGATGATTTTCGCCAGAAATTCGTGTTGAACGTCACGTTGGTTGACTGCTTGCTTGGTAATTCTGGCCAATACAATAGCCAAATCGTGAAGCTTATCGACTATGTCTCATCGAACTTTGATGAATGTGCACCCTTCTTTTCGGCATACTATCAAACCGGCCAGCGTAACAGCGAGTTCCTGACAACTCTCGTAAATCGATGGCCAGGATTTGTAGCCGCCGCAGTTGCGGGTCCACAGAACGCGGTTCATGTTGCACGCTTGATCGCGCATCTGCCTGCGAAAGTGCTCGAAACTCTGCCTCGTAAAACTACCGAAATCTCTGACTATTTGGCTTCGAACCTTGCTTCGGTTCTCGCTCTCCAAGTCGATTTCGAACCGAGTCGATTGGCCGTCTTTCAGTTTCAGACCGAAGATCTTGGCAGCGTTGGACCCTATCCAGCGGCCGTCCGAGTGTTGAGCGATCACGGCCTTTACACGATCACTGCGGAGAACGTCGGTTTCATATTTCGCAACGTATTGGGATCCGGCAGTACGGCGGACTTGGAGATCAAGCACTACTCAACCGTCTTGCGGGAGGGATACGCGCCGTTGACCGACAAGGTCCATAGTGATTTTGACCGCTACCTCAAAGGCATACTTCTTCGGCCTGGCAACTCGGAGGAGGATGTTTTGGTGATCCTGGATGTACTTAACCACGAAGAAATAGGATCGGAGTTTTTGGAGCAGTTCCTTGAGCAGCAGCGAGCGAAGCTACCGACGCTGGAGCGGGTCCCGAGCCGACTTCGATCTGCCGTATTCCGTTTATCAAGAATCGAACCATCTTGGGAAAACTGCTTAACTTTTCTATCAAGCGAAGAATTCGATGCTCAAATACTCACTGCCTACCTGGAGAGGACCGAAGTCAGGTCGATATTGTCGCAGGTACCTGTCGGTGGAGAGAATGAAGCTCGTCCCGTTCGTCTCTTCCTGTTCAATAACGATGATTTCGACATCGACTCCTATCGAGCCTATATCCGAAGACTTCCAAGAAAATTCGACCAGTTCTCCGAGACTGTTGGTGAAGAAAAGCTGCGTGTTCTCGTTGAAGAGGAGGCCGTCACCTTCTCTGAAAAAGCATTTTCATTTCTCGTTGGAAAGGATGCGCTACAGGTTCTATTCGTGACAAAGAATATCGACAGCTTCCTGACCAATGAAGACAAATATTCGGTAAACGATGATTTCCGTGAGAAACTCCTCGATTCAGCCATTGGTGATGAGCAGAAGCTCAAAGTCATCGCCAAAATGGACCTGACCGCACTAGGAGTCTCGGCACATCGTGCTTCACTCATCGGCCGTATTATACATCGCACAGACGCAAATGTGAGCAACCTGCCGGCAGAAGCTGCCTGCGCGATGGTCGTAAACCTTGGGCCCGTCGAGATCCAAGTCGCAATGTTCAATAGATGCCAAAAGCTGATGTCTGACGAGCAGGTCAGAGCCGTAATCCAGCAGTTGCCGAAACCATATTCGGAAATCGAGCCAGGCTGGCGACAACCGACAATACCAAACACACCAGAAAACCAGGAGTTAGTGCGATGGCTGCAGTCGCGCTCGATCATTTCATCATCGAAGGTAACGGTCTCCTTCTTTTCCGACGCCGAAATTCGAATCTTTAATTTCAGGAAATAGTGGTCATGGCTGCTGCAGCCCTGGTGAGTTGAAGTTTGAGTCTTGAGGACGATCCGATCACTCTTTTCGCCAAACGATACGGTTCACAATGAACATCAAAAACAAAGATCGAAGCACAAAAACCTCCCACCGCAGGCCCCCTGAAGCAGAGCTAGAAGCGATGATGTCCGAGGCGCTGGGGAGGGCATTTCCGTCTGTTCCACGACGCAATTTTCGCCTTCAGGAACGCTTCGTGGTGACAGTCGGTCATGAAACGCTCGAGGTGGATGGTCTGCGCGATTGGAAAGCCGTCGGACGCGCGGATATCATCCTGTTCCATCAGGATCGACCGCTCGCCGTCGTTGAATTGAAACGCACCGGGTTGGACCTGACGGACGATGATCGCCGTCAGGGTCAGAGCTACGCAAACCAGCTGACCCCGCGTCCCCCTCTGGTGATCGTTACCAATGGGAGCGATTGCCGTCTCTCCGACAGTTCGACAGGTGCCCCTTTGGTACCGGAGTCGACCGAAGGCGAGATCGTTACCAAGCTCTTCGAGAACGCGGCGAAGGTCGCAGCCGCCAATTTGGATTGGGCGATCGAGGTCCTGATGGGGCCGGACGCCGGCGTGTGGCCAGGTGCGGTCCGCGCGCGAACGCGTCACGTGCTCGATCAAATGACCGGGGCCGCATCGACGCATGCCAAACCGTTTGTCAGCAATTTCCTAATTCCCCGGGTCGCGACGGTCGCCGTCAAGCGAGCTCTCGATGCGGGGCAGTCGACCATTTTGATCACTGGAGCGCCGCTTAGCGGAAAGAGCCATATTCTGCGGGAATTTGCAGAACGCATGGCGAGCTCGAAAACTTACGCTGTTTTCCTGGTCCGCGGTGGGCGTGGAGGGGCAGGCCTCTTCCAGAGGATTGCAAATATGCTGTCCGCCGCGCTCGAGTGGGCCGTTACGGAAGACGACATCCGACAATGGCTCAGGCGCCTCTCGCGCAGTGTTGGCGACCCTGTGCTCGTCCTTGCAATTGACGGAGTCGTTCCCGGTTCACCGATTGCGAATGACATCGAAGAAATTTCTGAGTCGGGTTTCGGCTCGCGGTTGCGGCTTTTGGCTACGACCGACGACGCCAGCGGCTTGCTCTCCGGCTCGAACGGCCGTGATGTTACTGCGCTGGGAGAGGCCGCCCAAACCATCCAGGTCGAAGTGCTGAGCCAGATAGAGTTTCAAAAGGCGCAAGAGGTTCTCGCGGGCCACCGGATCGGTTTTCTGAAAGGAGCGGATTTCGCCGGCGAATACCGCGCTCCCTGGCTGCTTCGGACCCTGCTCGCCGATGTTAGCCAGGATAGGCGGCACGCGGACCATGGCGTGGTGCTGTCCTCCATGTTGGGTATATCGTTCATCGATGCAGTGAGAAAGCGATTTGCGGCAATTGGGGAAGCGGCTCGCGGCTTCCGCCTTATTGCGCGCGACTTCGTCGCCGATGTGGCACGGACCTCGAGCGAGCTCGCCTTGGAAATTTCGCATGGGTTCGTGGTCCGGCGTGATGCTCTGCAGCAGCCGGCGCGTGACGTCATCGAGAGCCTCACTGCGCAAGGATGGTTGCGGACCTATCGCCATGCTGGCGGTGAAGATGTGATCGCGCCACGCGCACCTGACCTGTTCCTGAGTGAGTTGGCCTACGCCATCTCGGAGGAACTGGAGCTGCAGGCTGCGGCGAATCCTCAAGAGGCCGGCCACTGGTTGGCAGATCGCCTCGAGGGCGTCTTCCTTGGAGACCTGATCGGAGCACAAGCCATTCGAGATATGGCCACGAGGCAGGGCAGCTTCTCAAGCGGCCTGCTGGTCGGACTCTATGATCGAGCACCCCGCGCGAAACCCTTCAAGGAGGGCGTGGTTGCTTTTCAAAAGCCTGATGGCACGCTTCAGGATCTTCGCATCAATGGCGATGGTACGATAACGCTGCTGGACGCGGCGAGACAGCCCCTAGGAGACCCGGTTGATCTCGAAGGTGAGCTACCGCAGACCTATGGTCCGATGGTAGGGTGGATGATCCTTGCCCAGCTCGCCTATCTCCCTGCAGCGGTCGGGGACGACGATCAGCCGTCGATGGGTGGCTCTTTGCTGCTTGAGATCGGAACCTGCCCGTTCCCGTTGATGCGAGCGGCCCGCGACCCGATCGGGCATCTAGTTCACGATATCGCCGGGCACGGGTCGGTGCTTTGCGTCGAAAACGGTATCGTCGAACCCGCGACATCGGCAATGCAGCAATTCTTCACGGCCCAATGGAAAGACGCTGACTCGTGGCTCGACGAGGCATTGTCTCGTAATTCGCTGCCCCTTTTGAATCGTATCCTGATTGCTTTGCGTCAGGTTCGTCACGTTTCTACCGGAGCCAGGAAGGAATGGGCGAAAAAGGTGCTCAAAGATCGAATCGATCCCGCGATCGCGGCCATCCTGAAGCAGGACAAGCCTTCGTCGAAACGTCCTGGGAAGAAAGTGCGTAAGAACATTGGTCAGAAGTAGCCGTTCGTTAGGCTGGTCTTCTAGAACGGCAATTATCCGCCAACAGGAGACATAAATAAAGTGAACGGGTTAACGTCAGTTATCTCCGATAATGACGGTATGCCTATGTCAACCTCTGAGCTGAGCTTGAGGGAGATGACCGGGAGGGGAGGTTGCGGCCGTGGGGATACTCTAGCCGCAAGCGTTCGGAGCCCTACCTTTTCTCGAAGGCAAAGCGGGTGCAACAATAACTAGTTCAAAAGCAGAACCGGCACGTAGGTCGACGAAAAGAGGAGCAATGGAGCCCGGATCACCATCGTTAAAGCTCTTGTGCCCCGGATGTGGGGCTACAATTCAGGAAATTCTGAAAGAAGCGCCGCCCTACGACCTCATGGCTGATCACGGGTCCGAAACGCAGGGTTCTGTCTACCAAGCCATAGTTTGCAGCAAGTGCGATCGTCGGTTTCAAGTTCATGTCAGGAATACGGGTTCAGGCCTGGTAGCAGGGCTGCAGGATGAAACCACGGCGGTCAGCGTGATCGATGATCCGACTACGAGTCCAGATGACGAATGGGATACTGAAGCCTATCAGCGCGAAAACCTGCCAAATGACCCTGGGCAGATCTTCAAGTTTGCGACCTACGACATCGACTTTATTGCCGGCGAGGTGGAGAGCGGAGGCCATGGATCGGTTGCTGCGCTGAACCGCATGTTGCTGGTCCAATACTTTTCCGCGATCGAGGCGTATCTTAGCGACCGCCTGATCCGCCTGCTGCTCGACAATCCCAAATCCTTGGCAGCACTCGTTATCGGCAACAAGGAATGGGCCGGCGAAAAGATTAGTGTCGTTGAGCTTGCATCAAATGCACATGCTTTTCGCGACTGGGTGCACACGCGCTTGCGCGAGCTGATGTACCACAACTTCGTGAAGATCGATCAATATTATCGAAGTGCGCTCGGCTCTACGATATTTCCCGATGAAGCGACGAAAAAAGTACTTATGGAGTTCGTTCCTGTACGGCATGATTGCGTCCACCGTTACGGTCGCGATCACGACGGTCGAGAGCGTACAATAAGTAAAGTAGATCTTGATAAGCTGGGTAGCGCCCTTGAAAACATGGTCGCCCACCTTGAGGGATTGTTTGTCCGGCGGCGCACAAACGGGTGAGGCATTGTTGGGTGCCTGCATGGCAAACTCCGGGATAGGTGACTGCGCGAGGCCAAGATGTGGGGGCGGAGAAATGTCCATTCATACCGTGATCGTCGATGGCCCCCTTTCATTGCGGATGCAACGGCTCGCTGCTGCGCGCGAAGGCGCGATCGGGCGCCAGATACTAACGCTTCCCCTTCTAGCTGCTCGGCTCGCGGGCGGCTTCATAGCTCCAGCTTCACGAGAAAACTTGTATCCCGCGATACGAGCGGGTCTTGCCGCTGGGATGTACGACGACATCGGACAGGTCTCCGACCTGCCCGGAATGCCATCTGCTGTACTCACCTCACTCCGAAGCTGGTGGGACGCCGGCATCCTAACTGAAATTGCGGATAACCCCCGCCTTCGTGACTTCACTATGCTGGAACGGCGTGTGAGAGAGGCATTGCCTGCGGGTACACTTGCCCCGCCAGACCTCGTTGAAGCGGCACTGAAGCGCCTGCACCACGCTCCAAAACTCTTGGGTTCCGTCACGCTTCAAGAGATCCCCGACATCAAGCCCATCTGGCGCCAGCTCATTGTACAGCTCTGCGATGTTGTTCCAGTGCGATGGGTCGCTCCGGCTCATTGCCAGCGGAACTGGTTCGCGGGAACGGTGGAAGCTTTGCCGGCCGGCCGCAGCCAGATCACCGCCGCCGATCTCTGCGCCGATCCGCGAAGCGAGGTGCGAGAGGCGCTGCGCTGGGCGCGGGCGCTCATTGCGGAGGACGGCATATCTCCGAGTGAAATCGCGATCACGGCCACTTCGCCGAATACGTGGGACGATACGTTTTTGGTGCTTGCGCGCGAGGCTGGGCTTCCACTGCATTTTAGCCATGGCGTCCCCGCCTTGGCGACACGCGAGGGACAGAGCTGTGCCGCGTTGGCTGATGTTCTACTGAGGGGCCTCTCGCAAGAACGCGTGCGCCTCTTGTTCGCCCGGGTTTCTCCAGCTCGTCAGAATATCCCTCTCGACTGGGCCAAGGGTTTAAGGCGAAGCGCTGCTCTCTCGACCGGGCAGCACTGGCGACACGCCCTCAGGCAAGCACGGGCCGAGCGGGCCGATGGAGATGCTGCCGAAAATGCGTTGTTACCGGTTATCGAGCTTCTCGCTCGCGGGCTCCTCGAGGCGGATCGAGCGGGACGACTTCTGTTGCATGGGCCGGCGCTCACCTTGTGGCAGGATGCCCTACGCATGGCGCCTCCTCAAGCAGTGGAGCTCTCGCTCCAGGCACTCCGGGTCGATGACGGAAAAGAGCCTGGCAGCAGCGTCGTGTGGGGACCGGCTCGTCATCTAGCCGGCGCCTCTCGCAAGCATGTCCGGCTTCTTGGCCTCGAAGCAAACGCCTGGCCGCGCCAGGCGATCGAAGATCCGTTGCTGCCGCAGCATCTACTCGGGAAGATTAGGCTTCCGTCAGCTGATATAGCCGACGAGGACCGAAGGATGCACAACCTCATCGTAAGTCAGTCTGACGGTTATGCGCTCTCACGCGGACACAGAAGTGCGACGGGTGCGCTGCAAGCCGCGAGCACGCTATGGCGCCGCGATCAGGAGCGGATCGTGAGCCGGAGCGGCATCCCTAGGCATGCCTTCAGCGAAAGCGATCGCCTGTATGCAAGACCTCCCGATGCAGGCAAGCAACGGCAGGTTCGGTCCAGCCGCGCCTGTTGGCGGGCTTGGCAGGACAGCGAGCGGCATACCATGCACGACGGGCTGGTTCGGGCCAATCATCCTTTGATCCTGGATGCACTCGCGGAGGTGCAATCCACGACGTCCATAAATCGCCTCCTTTGCAATCCGCTCGGGTTTGTCTGGGAGTACGCGCTTCACTGGCGTGAGCCCAATCTGGACCCCCAGCCGCTGGCGCTTGACCATCGCGCGTTTGGAGAACTCGTCCACGCCCTCATTGGAGGCGTTCTCCGCAACGGTGCGCCGAGGAATACCGATGAGATCGAGATCGGTCTAGCGGATGAAGCCAGGCGATTGGGCGATGCGTGGCCAATCGAACGTGCTGTCCCACCGGGTCTGCTATGGCGCCATACCATGACAGTGGCCCGCGAACGCGCATCCCGCGGGTTGAGGGATGCTCTAGGAGAACCTCGTGGCACGAGTTGGACCGAACTTACATTCGGCGAGCCCATCGCCGAGCCTCATCCTTGGACGACGCTTTCGCCCGTCTCTGTGGGAGCGACCGGTGTTGCATTTCGCGGCAGAATCGATCGGCTCGACGAGGACGGGTCTCGAGGTACGGCTATCATAACCGACTACAAGGCAGGTGCGGCGCCCGAGCGGAAGAGGACTATCGTTTTCAATCGAGGAACAGAGCTCCAACGCGTTTTCTATGCCCTGGCCGCCAGATCGTTGCTGCCGGAGGTTCGGAACGTCGAGTCTCGGCTGACCTATCTCAGACATGAGCCCGCCCGCACTTTGAGCTTGGTCCACGACGAACTCGTAGCTGCAATTGAGGAAGCGATCACCTTCACAGCCGCTGGTGTCGAACTTCAGAAGACCGGGCAGATTGCGCCGGGTCCCCAACCAGAGTTTTTTGACCCGATTTCGATCGCGCTTCCATCCGACCTAGAAGTCTACCGTCGTACCAAGCAACGTCCCTTCGCGCAGGTGAATAGCCCGCTATCAAAGCTTTGGAGCAGCCCGTGACCGCTGACCTAGATGCTCGTAGACGCGCGTTGACAGACTTCAAATCCAACATCCTGGTCGAGGCAGCCGCTGGCACCGGCAAGACGTCCTTGATGGCTGCCCGTGTTGCGATGATGATAGCGAGCGGGATTGAACCCTCCAAGATCGCCGCGATCACCTTCACCGAACCAGCGGCAAGCGAGCTTGAAGCGCGAATTCGTTGGACGATTGCGGAGCTCCGGGCCGGAAAGATCCCGCCGGCGCTTGCGAAAATACTTACTCAGCCGCTAGACGCGGATGCGCTTGCTCGTCTCGAGGCCGCGGCTCCGCAACTCGATGAGATCACGGCGACGACG
The DNA here is from genome assembly GCF_012641405.1 of Rhizobium sp. P40RR-XXII. Classification (GTDB taxonomy): domain Bacteria; phylum Pseudomonadota; class Alphaproteobacteria; order Rhizobiales; family Rhizobiaceae; genus Rhizobium. The sequence continues at coordinate 41,128 of NZ_JABAII010000005.1, read as the reverse complement.
ATCCACGGCTTCTGCCAAGGCATCATCCGCTCGCACGGGCTCGCCGCGGGTCTGGATCCCGGATCCAGAGTGGTTGATGCGACAGTCGCCGAGGCCCTCTTCGACGAAGTGCTCGCCGAGTGGCTGAAGGACAAACTGGCGGACAGCGCCGACGAAGATGGAGCGATCGCTACTCTGGCCAAGGACGACCCGCTTGGCGTTGTCGAGCGCGTTCGCGAGCTTGCCATATTGCGCCGCGACCATCGTACCGCGAGCGCTCCTGCATCTGATTTTTCATCCCGGCCGGACCGGACATTCAACGAAGCCGTCGTGGCGTTTTCCCGCTGGCACGCCGCCGGTCCAGCCGAGGCTGGCACAGCGGATTTGATCAATGACCTGGAGCATCTCGCGGCATTCTATAACGAGACCCTGGCGAATACCGCTTTCCCAGAGCTTTGGCGCTTGACGCAGCCTCCACGCATCGAAGCGATGTTGCCGCGGTCCATCGATCTACAGCCCTATCGCAGAATGGCCGCCTGGAAGAGTGTCCTCGGAGCCGCCGAGGGCAAGCGTCGCGGTGACGAAGCGTCCGCCCGCTACGAGCAGGTAACCGCGGCATATCGAACCATGATCGGGTCGATTGCCCAGAGGCTTGTGCACGAACTTGCTGCAGCCTTGAGCGAAGTGATCGACGCGTATGACCTCCGCAAGCGTGATGCTGCGGTGTTGGATTTCGATGACCTTCTGCTTCAGGCGCGCCTTCTTGTCTGCGAGCATACGGAAATCCGCGAATGGCTCGCGTGGCGCTACTCGCATCTCCTCGTCGATGAATTCCAGGACACTGACCCGCTGCAGGCCGAGATCCTGTTTTTCATCGCGGCAACCGCGCCTCCCACCCGCTGGGAACAGGCTCAGCTTCGGCCCGGCGCGCTGTTTCTGGTCGGCGATCCTAAACAGGCCATCTATCGGTTTCGCGGGGCCGACATCGAAGCTTATGCAGTGGCAAAGTCGGTGATCGCAAAATCAACAAATGGCTGCCTGCTTGCCGTTACGGCCAATTTTCGGTCCCGGGCGGAAGTGCTCGAACATGTCAACAAGGCTTTCGAGGAGGTTCTTGCTAAGCCGGGTCAGCCGGGCTTCGTACCATTGACCGCCACGGTTAATCCCCCGCCGCTGCCATTTCCAGCCGCGGCGAAGCTCACGATCGACGTACCGCGCGATGTCCGCGCAGAGGAGCAGCGCGAGGCGGAGGCGGAGGCAGTGGCCGAGCTTTGCGCACGCCTGATCGGGGCACTTACGATCACCAGGGCAGACGGCACGGAGCGGCGCCTTCGCGCAGGCGACATTGCCTTGCTCGCGCCCACCCATACCGATTTATGGCGTTACGAGCGCGCCCTTGAAGGACACCGGATCTCTGTTGCATCTCAGGCTGGTAACGCACTTTTCCGGCGGCAGGAATTGCAAGATCTTCTGGCTCTGGTCCGAACCTTGGCCGATCCCCTGGACACACTCGCGTTTGGCGCCCTCATGCGCGGCCCTGTTGTTGGACTGAGCGATGAAGAGTTGCTCGACATTACGGCGGCGCTCAAGCCTGACGCGGACGGGCGCCGCCGATTTCAGTTGCGGACGGTGGCTGACGATGTTGTACACTCCCTCGCTCGTGAGGTACTCGTCAAACTCCAGGGTCTGCACCGTCTCGCGGCGGAACTCACGCCCATGCAATTGCTGGCGTACGCTATCGAACGCTTGAACCTCCGGGTGGTGATGGCAGCGCGTCATGGCCAACGCAACGCCCGAGCACTGGCGAACCTCGATGCAATTGTCGAGCTCGCCAGGCCTTACGGAGTCGCTGGCTTGCGAGCGTTTGCGCTCGACCTCCAGCGGGGGTGGGAGCGAAAACGCCGCCACCCTGAGGGACGGGTGGATGTCTCTGGAGACGCGGTCGAAATTGTCACGATGCACAGCGCCAAGGGGCTTGAATGGCCTGTCGTCATCACGGTGAATTCGTCAACTCGTTTCAAGCCTCAGGACCAGTTCGTCTATCGCCAATCAGACGATACCCTTCACTGGATCGTCGGCGGCATTGAGCCGCCGGACTTGGCAGCCGCCCGCAGCGAGGAAGAGTTTCGTGAAGCGAGGCAGCGTGAACGGCTGTGGTATGTCGCGACGACGCGTGCCCGCGATCTGCTCGTCATCCCCGATCTGCCAGGAGCCTCGTCGCGCTCGTGGTCCAGGGTCATGGATTTGGGACAGAAGCGCCTGGGTGAGCTTCGAACGGACATGCTGCCTGCGTCCGAAGTGACCAATGCTGATGTCCTCGTCAACGAGCAGACCGACGCGATTTTTCTCGCCGAGCGCGAGCGCATCGATGCCGCCTCGGAGTCAATCCTCTGGGATCGCCCAAGCAAGCGCGATCCAGACCGCAGCGCAGACACAACCGACAGCTTTGTTGTGGATATTACGACCGACGGCCAGCGGATTGTCGGCGCAGGCGCCCTCCGCGGCAACGTTCTTCACAAGCTTATGGAGGAGTTTCTCAACGGCGAACTGTCTGATGGCGAGGACGAGGTCATTCGGCGCGCGGCCCAACTGCTTGACCAGCTGCAAGCAGTTGTGGATGACGATCCCAACGAACGCAGGCCGGATCCCGAGGAGATGGGGAGAACAGCACTGCGGACATTGCGCATGCCCGACCTTGAGCCGTTCATGGGGCGGCTCGTGCCCGAAATTTCGCTATGGGCAGCAGCCCCGCCACGCTATCTGGCCGGCCGCGCGGATGCCGCCTGGATCGACGGTGATCGCATCGCCCTGGTCATAGACTGGAAATCGGATGTGAATCCGGATGCGACTGCGCAGGGTGCACACGCGGCACAGCTCCGTGACTATCTGAGCGTGACCGGCGCTGAACGCGGGGCCGTCGTTTACATGTCAGCTGGCCATGTCTCCTGGGTCGAACCATGAGTCCCCTGATCACCAGACAGGATTGAGTATCGGGGAAGAGGAGCAAACGGTCACCCGGCTAGATCCACGCGTCATCGCGACATAGAGGTTTCGAGCGTTGAGGGCACCAGCGTTAAGAACAACGGAGACATCGGCTTCAAGGCCCTTGAGTAGCAAGGTGCTGCCGACCGAGCGTCGGGCAAGCGGCCGCCCAACCAACCGCGACTGCTCGCGGATCGCAACGGTCGCCTCCCGGAAGGATGGTCCCCCTGGGGAGGCGGCGAGCTGCAGGGCGCGCTGTACTGCGGCAAGCACCGCCGGACGATAACACCGCACCCCGCCCGCCCTGTTGATAGACACCAAAAGGTCTGCAACCGCGCTCAGCGTTCGCTCCTGCTCGAACACAACGGCCGCCTGTTCCATGTCGGACAAGCCACGGCCAAGACTGCCCGCCCGGGCGGCAGCGATCGACCGCACAAGGTCATCGGCTGAAAAATTGCTCATCAGGTTTTCAGCAAATCCAGCAGCCACGGCCAGCGCTTCCGGGCGGCTGAGATCAAGCGTAGCTCCAAACTCCGTGAGGTCGCGCAAGTCTACGGCTTCTACAGTGACGGCACCGTCGACCTGACGTGCGAACCGGCGCTGCCCGGTCGGGTCGGTGCTGTCGCCGATAATCAGCACCTTTGCGTCGCTCGGGACTTGTACGCCGGCGGCCGCGAGACGAAGCGCATCATCGCGCCGACCATCGAGCTCAATCCACTGAACTGCAGCGGGTGCCATTCGCAGATCGATCGGCGTGCCGCTAGCGAGCTGGGGTCGGAGAGAGAGCAACCAACTCCCCAATTCGGCGGCTCCGGCATTGTTCCACCGCCATGGAGTAGTGAGTTCCCCCACCACCGGAAAGAACGCCAGAACCTCTGAATTCCAGTCCGCTAGACGGTCGGCCCCGAAGCCGAAGATGGATTGGAAAGGGTCTCCGACGATCGCCGTTGGCAGGCTCTGGGCGAGCCACGTCACGAGCACGTGCTGCCGGATCGAGCAGTCCTGGTACTCGTCGACGAACAGCCTTTCGTAGCTGGCGGCCAGGATGTCGTGCACGTGCCCGGCTGCGACGAGCCGTGCCGCTGCATCTCGGATGGCCTCATAATTCGGCCGGGCACCGGTTATGATCCGCAGATCGTGGCCCGCGCGCTGCGGAAATATTGAAATCAGTCGGATGGCAAAACCATCCAACGTGGCTGCTCGATAAGAGCTGGGTTTCACTCCGACCTTTTCGAGCCGCCCACGCAGGGCTGCAACACCGGCATTCGTGTGCGTCAACACCAAAACCGGTTTCGCGCCGCTATGCCGCGCAAGCGCGTCCGTAATGAGTTGCGTCTTCCCACAGCCAGCAGGCGCTACGACAAGTCCCCGCCCGATTGCATTCAGGTCGATTTCACCGGCTGCCATCTTCAACCCAATCCAACACGCCATCCATCACGCTCGTCAGACTGGCGTTGGCGGCAGCATAAGAAGGTCCGACGATGGTCCGTCCAGCGGTCTCCATAGTTGTAATGGTCTTAAGCCAGCCGAACCGCGCCGCAGCGTTCCCCAGGAGCGTTCGCCTGGCGGCATCGAAGCCATTAATCAAAGCGTCGGTTTCAAGAACAATCAGAGACGTCGAGCTGTTCGAAATCGTCTTGATATGCGCGTCGATGAGTGCACGATCTTTTGCTTCGACCGCAAGTTCAAGAAGTTGCGCGACGGACGCGTCTGACAAGGCAGAAAACAGCTCCTGCTCCAGCGCCCGCCCGCCGCCCCAGGCGAAAACCTGCCCTCCGCCGGCGAGGAAGGCTGCTTCCGCGGCTGCAGGCGCGGCTTTGTCACTATCGCGGAGGATGGCGACGCGGTATCCAAGGGACTGCAACGCGTTGGCGCGGCTGAACGTCTCATCGCCATTGCCGTTGACCAGCGTGGCGCCGCAGGCGGCGAGAGATAATTCACCTGTTCCGGTAAAATGTTGATCCAGCCCGCGCATAAGGCCGATCTCGCTTCCGCCTTCACACACAACGATGGAGGTGGCGAGGAGGGCATGGGCGTGAGCCCGGATGGTTCCCTGGACGTCGCCTGCGTCACTGGCACGGGTCACGGTGTGTTCGTGATCCTTGTGTCGGACAATGTGCAGCTGGTGAGCGCTTAGTTCGGTGACGGTCGTTGGTGAATGGCTAGTCGCGAACACCTGCATCGGAGGCACTTCTTCCTTCGCACCGAGCGCCCCGAGTAAGCGGATGATGCGGTGCGGCTCGAGACCGTATTCCAGTTCGTCGATCAGGAAGGTCGTTGCCTTCTCTGCAGCTTTCCGCTGTAAAGCGGCGATCAAAAGACGCGACGATCCCAAGCCGAGCGACCTCAGTGGAATACCGCTCCCGTCGTGCAGCGAGATCGAGCCGCCCGTAAAGCTGATCGAACCGGCGTCGATAAGGGCCTGCACCGCCGCACCGACAGGAACGCCCATTTCACCTGCAGCGGCGGTGACGATCTTCAATGACCCTTCCAACTCCTTGAGTTTCTCCTGATCAAAAGCATCACGCATCTCGCGCGCCAGCCGGGTCAGTTCGCTCGACGTATCTGCTTTGCCTTCTGTGATTTTGCTCAACACCGAGCCACGCCGCCACGTTAGGTGTGAGTCGCCCGCTCCACCGAGCCGCGCCGGGGCGATCCGGGTGCGATCGGCCCAATTGAGGTTGCGCGTTCGTCCCGCTGCCTGCGCGCGCGGCGACACGAGCGTCCATTCCGGCTCGAGGTCGCTCTGCACATTGAGTTGCAGGGTTAGTGCCGTCTCCAATCCGGCACCTGGCTCGGCCTCAACGATTCCCGTCACCGCGTTGAAGCCCACGAGGAAGTCGCCATACGCGTCGATGTTCTTGAGCGGATCATCGAGGGCGCCAAGCGTAACGGAAATGCGGATAGGCTGGTCAAAGTCGATCCCGTGGAAATCCGCATCCGTGAAGGACAACGATCGCCGCGCGCCGAGGCATAAATCAATCGCGTCGAGAATAGTTGATTTCCCGCTGTCGCCTGGGCCGACCAGACAGTTTACCCCCGGTCCTGGCAGCCATCGAAGCTTTTTAATCGCGCGAAAGTTCGCAATTTGTAGTAGCCGAACTACAGTCATGCCGCCCCCTCAAAAATTGCGTTTGCCGCGATAAGCTTCTGCGGTCAGCCGTGGGCAAACCCGGGTATACGGCGTGCTAAATGAGACCATGGGCCTATGCTTAGCACAAGCGTCCACGTCCCAACGGTATCAACCCCGACTTGATGAGCCTGGGGCATCAAAAAGGTGTGGAAATCCGCCAAGCATCGCGAGGCGAAAAACAGTAGTGACGAGTGGTTGAAACGAAGGTCCTTGCAGAAGGATGATCTGTCGCACACGATTAGCCCCGCGAGACGCGGCCAGCCTCTCCGAGACTCGATAGGGTTCCTTTTGGCATTCGATCGAACGTCGAGCGACCTTCAAGCATCTGAACGAAGGCTTCGTTGCGGTTGTCGGCGCGATCGAGCAAGCGGTCGAACGCGATCACCTCAACCATGAGGTTAAGCGTGGAAAAATAGCGATAGGCCATCTGACCCCCATAGTTCGTAATCACGAAGTCCTCATTTTTGAGGTACTTGCTCAAACTGTCGTTCCAATCCGCGAGTACGTATCCCCGCACCATGGTTGTCGGTGAGATGTTTATCTCCCGGCCTTGCGAAGTTATAACTTTTTGTTTTTCGCGAATGTCCGAAATCTGGTTCTTAAGCTGGTCAACCGGATTATCAGTGGTACCGTCGTTATCGGCCGAATAGCCCTTTTTCTGTGGCCGCTTCATCTCTACGACCATCAACTCATTCTCGTTGTTGATAAGAATATCGTGGGCGAACTGCCCTTTGGCCCGATATTTCCCCTCGGGTGTTCGATCGCTGGAGATATATTGGGCATACGCAAGGTCATCGTCGAGGAGCCATAGGTTATGTGCACTGTAGTCGACTTCTTCGCTGTCCTTGTAGCGCGGGTAGATCAGCTGATGCACCTTATCTTCTGTCGCCAGACCGTCTTCCTGTTTCTTAAGAAGTTCGCGAAATATTCGAATGACGTGGTTCCTATAGGCCACATAAACGGCCAACGCCTCTTTCGCGTCTTCTGGTATCTGAGTTCGCACAATCTGAACCAGTTGATCGACGCTTGCGTTTGCATCGATCTTGGTAAAATCGAATTTTCTACGAAAGCGCTCTACGAACAGGTCCTGAGCGAGCTGCTCTTTCGTTTCAGTTATAGAGCGCTTTTGCACGAAATCGTTGGCCGATTTGTCGCCCAGGCCTCGTCGTAGCAAGGGGTCGACTGCGATCAGGTGTTCGACGTCCGCGACCATTTTCGCACGGCGCTCAGCGGTGTAGCTGTTTTCCATGGTCAAGATGTGCTGCTTAGCCATCGCGACCAAGTGATCTTTTATGGATTTCTTCTTACCGTCGTGATCAATCTTCCCGTGCAGATTCATGATCCTGTCGCGAGATTGAGAGGACACGAAGAAATCGCTGGAGACGCCGACTAGGTAATAGTACCGGCGCGGTCCGTCGTCGGTCATTTCTGAGAAGGGCTTATCGTTGAGGCCAGATGAAATGTTTTCCAGGTCGCTCGACGCACGATTATTGGCATAGAAATACAATCGGTGCTTTTTGGCTTGTCCCTCACTCACTTTGAAGTACGAGAAATCAAACCGTTTCCTATCATGGCCAATTTCAAGATATTCAGTCTTTGTTCCTCCTGTCGAAAGCGATTTCTGGAAATAATCGTAGAGATTGAACCTTATCCCTCGGATATCGAGAATGAAATTATGCGGAACCTTCTTTTGGATAAATTCGATGAGGAAGTGGTCAAGCAGCGCCGCGACAATGGCGTCATCCGCGTCGACCCCAGAGTATCGGTCGCCTTCAAGAATGAAAAATTCTTGCGCGTCAGCAAGTGGGCTTCTCATCAAAACGGTAAGGCCGGTTCCAAAGCGATGAGTCCCAGCACCTAGATCAGGCGATACTGCGATGAGGTTGTCCTCCTTGGCAAAAGGCTCGTAGCGGTAGGAACCGCCACCTGTCCAGCCGTCTGAGGCGTTCTGCCGTGATGAATAGAAAACCTCGCCAAAAACTTTGAAGGTGATAAAGCGACCGAAACCCTTGCCTCCGCGCTCAAGTTTCTTTCCTGTTAACGGAGTAAGAAATGAATTCAGATTGTTCTCGTCAAATCCGATACCGTTGTCGGCGATAGTGATCTGTTGAGCGTCAACATCGAAGTCTATTTCAATGCGTCCATTCTCTTCGAGGTCGTCACCCCATCGCTCTTCGATCGAATGAAAGGAATTCGATACGGCCTCGTACAGCGGAAACAAAAAGCCATGCAGGCCGTCGGGCAATGTCGCTCGCTTTACCTCAGCTTCAAGATCAATGGATTTGTGCTTCACGTATGCCTCAGTGTTTTGGCGGCTGACATTGGCCAAAATGCCCGTGATGCCCCGCAAGTGCAATCTTTGCTTTCACTGGCGCTTGCGTACCCCACAGATCGATACCGGCGAGTTCTCGCGCGTTCTTGCAGGAACCCTCGCATTGATCAGATGGCTGTTGCTCCAGCTGCGCAAGTTATTGGGTGAATACCATCACCTAAATGGCGACTAAGCCCCAAAGTCGGTGTCTATCAAAGACCAATGTGCGGCTCCACAAAAATGAACCCAGCCGGCGGTTCGGGCCTTTCACGACACCAAATTACTACAAGCCGCGACGGCCCCAGCAGTTGTATCCTCCAGGGTGAACCGTAAGGCATCCATGGCCATGCGCCGGTACGAGGCTTATGTCTTGGACCAAGTTCGACAGCATTTTCACCGCCCTAGATCGCTCTCCAGATAGCAGACGCTCGATTAATCTTGTTGGACGGTCTCAAGGTACGCTTTGATACCGGCAAGTGCTACGTGCATGTCGATCCGATCTGAAAAGGGATCCATAAGGACACCGATTTGCTTGGCCATAGCTGGATGGATCGGCACCTTTTCTGCTCCCGCCTTCTTCTTTCCGAAGCGGCTCAAGCTGCACATTGCGACGGTTTCGATACCCTTGTCCGTGAGAGGTTTGACGACTTTCCCGAACCACTGGATATGATCGGCGTAGGTGTCGAAATGGGGATGCACGATTTTGTATTGCTCAGATCGAGTTGGGAACCGCTTGAGCGCTGGATTGACCCTGACCTCTTTCTCCTTTTTGGCAAGATTACAATCCTTGCAAGAAATGCTCAAGTTCTGAGGTACAAACATGAACCTGGGTGCTGCATCACGGGATATGATGTGTTCCCCGTCCCAAACTGCATTGTTGTTAGTCGCGATTTCAAATGTGCAATAGCAGCACCGCTGACCCTGTTCAGCAATGTAGTGGTCCTTAATCTGCTTTCGAATTGGAGCGACTTCATCGTCGCCCCAATAGGACCCAGCCTGATCGACAGCAGAACGGTCTTCATAGTTTTTGATGATGAGCTGATTTGCGTCGGAATAGACAACCGGGTTCATTACGACGCCTTCGTTCCCGCAGACCGAGCGACATCAGCAATATCGCCGATAATATCCGCAATTGGGTCTCCCGGTTTCAATTGCTGACTGATCTTGTGAAGATCAGCTGTGACCTCGTCGAATTCCGGCGACTTCGACTTACCTTCCGAGATGAGTTCGAGTGCTGCGACGACCCTCCCTCTGACATAGAGGTTTCCGGGCATTGGCGTACCGAACACCTCCGCGAGTAGGTAGTCTGCCGACTGACCGGTAATAGCTTCTGTGGCCGGCATTGACGGTTGGTCGAGCGCGATGACGTTCGCATGCTTGGGAAGCTCCGATATGACCATCGGAGAATGCGTGGCGATAACGAAGTGGCATCCTTTGAAACGGGCGAACGTCTTGATTAGCAAATTGACGTAGTCGACCTGCCACTCAGGATGCAGGCTGAGTTCTGGCTCGTCGATCAACACAAGGCTCGCATTGTTGATGACCGAAGCCAACGCAAGCAGCGCGCAGATCATGCTCAGCTGTCCGGAGCTGGCGCGTCGCAGGTTGGAAACCGGACCGTTGACTTGTTTAACCTCGACACCGGAAAGCCGGAGAAACCCTGCGCGCCGCAGCGGTTGCAGGACGCGAAAAGTATCGTCGAGATCGCCTCCGTAATTGAAATCCGCAACCGTCTTGACGAACCCGTCCTCAGCGCGCCCCATTGCCAGGTCCAGCAGATTGTTCAGCTCCGCTTCGTCAAAGCCGCTACGAAGCATTTCCTCGACGTTGCGGCTTTCTGAGAAGTCGCCGATCGTTTTCCAGTCGACCCTTTCTCCGCGCTTCAACCGCCGCAACACTGACGAGTGGATCCGTATCTTGTAAATGACGGTCAGGATCGGCTCCAGCCCAAGGAATTGAAATACCGAGCCAATATTGATGCGACGGAGCGCCTCGTTCTCCGCCTCTTCGAACAGATTGTTCAGTGACCGAAAGAGAAGGGATTCCATCGAAGCTTTGCCGAATTGATCGCGAAGCCCGAGATACTCGTAGATCGAGGCATCAACCGGCTTGACAGAATGTCGGATGGACCGTGGAACCGGGAATTTATCGAAGGGACTGATGGTTAGCGCGACGACCCGTCTCGGAAGCGGCAAATCAAAAATAGATATCTTTACTCCGTCAAGCCGACATTCCAAGGTTTGCTTGCCATAGTAGTCTATCGTGCAGTGGCGCCCATCGATCATGTATGAGAGGTGCTCGAGTGAAAACTCCCTGATTGTGCGACGTTTTCGCGTCTGCAACTGCTCCAACGTCACAAACGTCTGGACGATCGAACTGAGAAGGTGCGACTTTCCGGTACCGTTTTTGCCTATCAGAGCAGTGATGTGTTCCGACGACGAGTAGTTTGGTGTCTGAGGCAGCTCGCTGAACGAAACATGAGGGTTCATCCATTCCTGCTGTCGACGCCACGGAAGGTCCACTTGAACCTTTGCTGTGCGCGCAGCCAGCAGCTGGAAATCGTCCCGTGCGTACATGGTTCCCCTCACACTGACCCTGAGCGGTAAAAGAGGGTCATGATCCTGCATATCCGCTCTTTGATGCCTGCTAAATCACGTTTTCAGGTTGTAACGTAGCCATCCACAACAACATTGAAGATAGGAGCCGATCAGAGTCATGGACGACACGCGCCGCCTATCTGCGGGCACGACATGTCGACTCTCCAGCTGGGGAGGGTGCAAAACGAACCAGAAGCCGCGGGAAAGCAGGGCGTCGGATGAACCAGGTGTTCCACACAAATGGAAATTTGTAGTATAGCGCGTTGAGAAATCGCCGGGTCGTTGGTCCAAATCCCTTCAAAGATAAGGCACAACCACGCCTTGACTTAACATGCGAGAAAAATAGACTGTAAAAAACAAAATATGGTTGTATCGAGATGGCATCACGGCATGGCAGATACAATCGCGATCCCACGCCCGCCCAAAGCGCTGGTTATGCGATCGTTGACGCGCCTTCGAAACAGCTTTCTTCATCTGCTCTATCATTTATCAAGCTGTTCGGGATCCAGTTTGGAGTTGACGCAAATACCGGCGCAATCGTAGCCCCGAATCATTGGTATATCACCGGATCATGGAACGGTGCGCTTGTTTCCAACAGCACCGGCGCCGTCCTTCATCTAGAAGCTGATGTCGAAATTCACTCGATATATGCGTTGCGGTGTTCGCTCGATCTTTCACTTCAAGATGACGGAACGGGTGGGCTTGCTCCTGCACCAAGCCAGCCTCCGCAAGGGGGAGCGAACTTCTTCCACTTTGTTCAACGCGGAGAGGACCCCGGGGAGCGACCGTTCGTATTGGACTTCGGCTACTTTGCGATCGGCGCAGAAACGGGCGCAATGGATTGGCTTTCCGCCGTAGAGGGAACCATCAGTTTTTCAGCCGGAACGGGGCAGCTGTGGGGTGGCGATCCATTGCCGATCGAGCTTAGCGTCGGCTCGGGCGCATGGTCGATCGATTTGGGATCGGCCCATTGCAAGATTGTGGCGGAGATCGATACTCTGCGGCTTTCCACGGCATGCGTCGATGCCTCGACAGGGTCATGGTTGCCCCTGGCAACCTTGGTGGGAGCCGCGTTTACCGCTGATTTGAGTGCGCCTCCTTCTTCCTTGACCTGCCGCTTCGCCCCTGCGGATCCCGATGCCGTGCTTCCGCTTGGCGCAGAGAGGGGTGATGAGATTTGCAAGGATTCGACCGAGCAATTTGCGATCACCTATACGGCGACGATGTTCTCCATCGAGGCCACCTGGAGTGCTGGCGCGCTGGCGACGTTGGAAGCCATCGACCTGTTGCCGGCGCCAGGCAGTGCTGCTTTCAATATTGATTCCTATTCCATCATAAAGGCGAACGGGACCGCACTTCGCTTCGGCGTGCCCGGCAGAGTGCCATGCTGGATAAGGCCTGCAAGCGGCGCACGTCCTGGCACTGTTCTTCTCGGGTTCGACGTTGCGATGTCCGGGCTGATCCAGTCTGAGGGATCCGATTACATCGGTTGGGACCAATCACTTGTTTTCGGATCCTCGCCGACCGCGACGCTGGATGGAGTGGGCGATCCCTGGATGTCGACTGTTCCTGGGATCTCGGGCAATCTCACCAAGAAATTTTCATTACCCTTTCTTTCCATGGACGGTCAGCCGGTCTCTGTCAAAGTGGGACGCAGGGCAGGACGCTGGCGGGCGACCGCCCAGCAAAATGATCCTGTCTCTGAAATTGCGAACTGGGTTTTCAGCGGACAGCGGCTATGCTTGCCAATCTGCCCGCGACCACTCGTCAATCTTGTGTCGGACGATACGAGGACGACATTCGAGGCCGCCATTCGACCGGACAGAAGCGATCTGACCGCGCAGGACTGGGACATCCTGCACGATACTCATTTTCACGATCTGCCGGATGCCGGTGTTGGGCCGGTCAGGACTTTATCTCTGGCAGACCTTCCAAACCTTGAAGACTTCGGAGCGAAAAGCGAGATCTCGCAATACAAAAGTATCCGGCGTTTTGGTGCGCTTGCCGTTCCGATGACGGTCGACGCCGGCAATCCGCGTAAGTTCGATCTCATTCTTCGCGGCGAGACCCAGGCCATCGAATTCACCGCCGAGGTCGCGCTGGAAGCGGGTGGCAAGCTCACCTTGCCGCAGGGCCAACTGGTTCTGGCCAGCGACGGTTACATGTCCGGTTGGCCGATCTATCTGGGGGCTTACGACCCAGATTTGTCTATCTCGGATCTGCTTGAAAACAAGTTTTCGAAAGACATCCAGGATGAATTGCGGGCCCATTGCGCAAGTCTTTTCGATCCCAATCTGTTTCCAAGGGGTTGGGTTGGGGCGATTTTATTCGGCCTGGTCGGTCAGGCGCAAAATGGAAGCGAGTTTGAACTTGCCCTGGGGCGAAGCTTCTCCGTCGGCTTCGTCGCGATCACCGAAGATCCCTCCGGGCAGACGTTGATCTACGCGGCGCAGGCCAATGTCGAGAAGGATATTCCTCCCACACGCAACCAAAATATCCTCGAAGCAGCTCTCGATGTCACTCGGTTCGAATTCCTTGTGATCGGCAACCGGCTGACGCGAATGTCGTCAATGATGCGATTGACGATCTGGTCTATGCTCGGTCTTGCGGCGCGTGCTGGTGAGGTGAAGGTCATCTTGAGTTCGTCGCTCGATGGCGACCAGTTGGACATCAGGGCCTATCTCGACACGTCCGTGGTCCTTGTCGAAGACGGTGAACCGCCGATACGATCGATCAGCATATCTGCTGTGGCCGGACGAGCGTTCGACCAGAGCGGGTACGGTCTTGCGATCAATGCGGAAATTCTCCTCGCTCCCCTGTTGTTTGGAAAGGCGTTCGCCTGGTTCGACACGGCAAAGTCTGAACCGTGGGTCTCGGTGAGAAACGTCGTGCTCCTCCCACGAAGCGATATCCTTCCAGGTTTCGTTTATCTGGAGCCCAAATATGGATCGGTCATTTTTCCGGTCGACAGCGATCACTACCAACTGACCGACATTCTTGGCGCCTCTATTCGGCTGAAGACAGTCGGGATTTCATGGGACGGCGACATCACAAATCGGCAAGCCGGTTATCAGCGGTTATTCTGGAACACGGTCTGGTCAGGCGAGACGCTGTGGTTCGAGGCCGAACTTGATGCCGGACAACTATCCAGTCTCGCAGCAGAGACCGGCGAGCGCCTGATCCTCCGTTTCATGGTTCAATTTCCGATCAGCGGGGGTATCGTTGATACCAACGGGTATTGGATCGGCGTTTCGGCGGCGGCTATCCGCAATCTCAAGATCGGCCTTTACCGGATTGCCACACTGTCTGCCAAAAGACTGGAGTTGAAGCGCACCAGCTACGGTCAGGATGATATACCCTATTTCGATCTGATCGATGCTGGAATTGAGGTTGCCGGCAAGATGCTGGTCAGCGGTATCACTGCGCGGATCTTCGTCGGCCGTGACGGTCAAGGCGGATTCCTGATATCCTGGGAGCCGAACCAGGGCGGGCCGGGGCAGCCCGAATGGTTCCTTGCCGGCCACAATATCCGGCTCGAGCAAAGTATGCTCGATGCGGTTATGGATCCGTATCCGAATCCCGCGTCGAGCCCGCCACTTCAGAAATATCTGGAAAAAGGCAGCGCGGACCTCGTGTTTCCGCGGGGAATGACGACCGGTCGTAAGGATATGACCAGTTGGCTGGTGGCGACAGCTTTCAAACTCAGTGATCTTTTCGCGGTGAAAGTGCTTCTTAGCGACAGCGGCTATGCCGGCCTGACCATTATGGGCGATGATCTTCTCAAACTCATTGGCATCCAGGGGCTCTCGGTTCTCTACATCAGGGGAAACAATCCTGCTGAGGACCGTTTCGAATTGTCCGTTGCGCTCCCTCGCGCAAGCGTCGGTCCCTTCGGGTTCTATGGGGGAATGCTGCGGGTGACGGTGACGCCATCTGGGGACTTTCTGTTTGATCTCGGATTTCCGTGGATGCGGCGTAGCGGGCTTCGCGAATGGGATCGAACGATCGGTGCCTTGGTCGCGGGCTTCCAGGCCTCGGGTGGTCTTTATATCGAGCGGCACTCGTCAGGCTTGATCGACGGATCGATCGTCGAGGTTTCCGCTGGCTATGCGGTGCAATGGGGCGTCGGGGGTACCGCGAATTTCGGACCGGCGAGCGCGTCTTTCAGGGCCGGATATTTTCTGGTCGTCGAAGGGTCGGCGAAGTTGTCGAGAAGCTTGGCGGTAGAGGAAATCCTTCTGTTTGGCGCCGGCGGGGTCGTAGTCGAGGCGCAGGCATCCGTCGACCTTTGGATTCTGGCAGCCAGCATCACCATTCTGGCCTCGGCTGAAGTTTCAGCGACGATCGATTGGAGGAAGAACAATCTTTTGGCTCACTCAGGCCCGCAAGCTGCGGCTCTGCCCGCTCCTCGCGGTTCTGGAGCCCTTGCAACCAACGAAACCGTCATTATCCTCCGTCTCATTGTCGGGATCCGGGTGAAAGCCGAAATCACGATCGACTATTGGCTGGATAGTCAAACATTTCGCATCGACGTCGAAACCTCGGTGGATATGTCCACGAGCATCAAGGTGGAAGGATGATGCGAATGATCAACGTCTTCCTCTCCGTTCGCCCAACTGCGGCACTTGATGAAAGCAATGGCGCCGGCTTCTTCTGGGTGATCATCGACGCGCTTGTCGATACGAATGATGTCGAGGAGTACATCGCGCGCTCGCAGGCTGCCGCAGATTTATCCTTTGCCTTTGTTGCCGACGCGACCAACCCTGCCGACCTTCGCGCTGTCCCTTTTCCCGACGACATGAATTTGACGATAACGCTGGAGTTCGCCGACGGTACGTCAAATACGATGTTGCTGCCAAGACGCGATCGGTATCACTTTTTCGACCGGGCAGCGTTTCTTGATCTCAACCGCAGCGAAATCTGGAAGAGCGGCCGCCAGGACGAGCTAGACAAGATCGACGCCGGGTTCGACCAATCGCCTGCTTTTCGCAACGAGGCGCTGAGAACGCTTCTGCGCCGGGGGCCTACAGAGGGGGAAAGCAAGGATTTCAAGGACCACCTGCTGCGGAGTAGCGGTCTTGGAGCGACGAGGCTGATCAGCGACGCGGTGTTTGATCGATCCGGTCTTGATGAATGCATCATGTTGTTCGGCGTTGGTTCGGACGGAACGTGGGGGACGAACCAGCATAGCCTGGATGGCCAGCTTGTACGGTGCGCGCTTGCTGCGAGCGATCCGACCAGAATAACGGTCTACCTTGAAGGGCTCGCTGTCCAGGACACCATTTCGCGTGAGGTCGTCCCACCCACCCTTGCCCGGCAGGCCCACCTTGCCGGCTTTTTGAAGTCGGCCCCAACGGCGCCAGAAATTTCGGTGACGCAGAATGACGTCGTTGCCAATCGCCTCTATGCGCATGGACGATGGGAGAATGGCGCAAGAGGGCCGATTGACCACCCGAAGCTTGCAACCCTGTTTGCGTTCGCCGACGTTATCACCGATCCCACATCGCCATGTGCTGGCGCGAATGGCCGCAGCGTCATGCGTGTCGTTGCTCCCGACAAGGACGCGCGATGGGACCTTCCGGCCAATCAGTACCTTTCCTTTGTCGCGCTTCGGCAGGTGAAGGGGCGTCTCAAACCCTATCGGGGGACGATCGCAGCAAGTCCGACCGACAACAAGCTCTGGGTTTTTGAGGCTCAGGATGGTTCACAGGTTGCCGAAAACCTGGTTTTGACTGCGACGCTTCAATTGATCGTAAAGGCGGACGCCGCCGGCACACTGTTGTACGAGAACGGTCAAGCGTCACTCCTTCAAGCGGTCGGGACCTTTAATTTCCCGTGGGAGGGGGCGTTCGACAAGGAGAAGCGGACCATCCTCTTTTGGTCGGACAAGGATGCGGTCCAAGCCTGCGATGTCACGCTGTTGTTCGATTGCGGATTTGGCGGAGGATATTTGTGGCGGCAGGCAAATAAGCTACCTGGCCAGAAAACCTTTTGGCAGGCCAATGCCGATGACGACGGATCAACGTCCGAGGATGCCAATTGCGTGATCTTGCTGGATGTCGACGGCAACCCCCCGGGAGGACTTGGCGATCTCTCAGCGCAAATATTGAGGCTGGCCGCGGTGGACTTCGAACTTGCCAACTCGGCGGCAAGGTACGAATCGCGCATCGACTGTCTGACGTATGCTCCGCGGTATTCCGCAGCAAGGGCAGCGGCTGGCGGCCCCGGACCCAGGCCGGGGTTTGGCGCCTTCAACGATTACCGGCCGGCATTCGGCTGGCAAGGAACGGCTGCAAGTTTCCCCCCGTTCCAGGCGGTGGACGATGCCCAGACCAACCCGATTTCTACGGGCTGGCCAGCGGACGTCAAACAATCGGCTTATCACATATCGTTGCGTCAGACCCTTTGGGACAAAGCTGAGGACATTGCGCTGCCTGACCTTGCGGAGGCATTTTATGCAGCGCTTGGGCAAGGCTTGAGCATTGAGCATGTGTTTCGCAACCCGCTCGGCCAAAGCGCGGCTGGATTGGACAACGGATCGGCTTTCGGGTTTCGCTGGAGCCATTTCGCCACCATCACAAAGCCGACGAATATCCGCGTCACCAATTCCGCCGGCGTCGACACGCAGTTCCTGTTGCTGAGTGTTGACGAACAAAACCAGGAACTGGTTCTCACGGCTGATCTCGACATATTGCGGCATTCAGCAAACACAAGCGACTGGCCCGCGGAATGGATGGCGTGGAAATATGTTGCCGAACTCGGACATGCAGCAGACCTGTCCCTTCAGGTCGAACTGCTGAAATTCGATAGCTCCGCCGTGGTCGCGCAGATCCCCGCGTCGGTTGACCAGGCGCCGGTGCTGACCGGTTTCGATTACAGCCAGTTTGACGGCACATTTTCGTTGAACGCCTACAAGCCGATATTCCTCAGCTGGTTGAAGAGTCCGCCTGCGGGCGGAAAGGCGGAAATCGCGCGGTGCTCCCTGAAGCTAAAGGGCGTCAACGCAGGCAGGGTCACCGATGTCGCCCATGCGATCCGCGTGCAAATGTTCATCGCCCGCGCGGACGAAACCCTTCCTCTGGGATGGGCTGGGGATCATACTCTAGAAGCAACGTTCCGGCCGAACTACGACGTCCTGGAACCGGGCGTCGCCCCTCGTCAGAATAATGATACGGCGCTTCTCTGCGCTGCCGATCAATGGATGGCATCGATCAGAAACGGTTTGTTTTACCTCCTGCCACCCGGCGGTCAACTGCTCTCATTGTCCAGTGTGGCGCTCGAACAGAAGGATAGCGCTCCCGAGTTTCTGGCGCCATTCGTATCAGTTCCGTTGCCGGCGCCCGGTGAACTCATCGCGTCGCTTGCGCCGGTTGCGGTGCGCCCGCTCGCGCGTCACGATCAAATGGGTATATTGACGCGACATGTGGTCGACAGGCTCTTCAATCTGCTGGCGCTGGCCGTCAATTGCGCCGTCCCGGACTGGTGGGGAAAATGGAGTGTCTCGGACTGGCAGGCGTATTTTTCCTACATGCCGACGAGGGGAGCGACAGGCACTGCTTTTGACAGTCTCGTGGACGCGCTCATCGCGATGCTTGCGGTCGTTCCGTCAACGGAGGGCCAAAGCGATGGAGCGGCGGCATTGATCGGCATGACGGACGGCCGTCTTCAGGAGACCGGATCGCGAATGCGCGTGCAACTACGCGATTGGATCTGGTCAAACCTGGAGCAAGGTCCTCAATCTTGCGCTTGTATCGTTGCGTTGCTGTCGAGCAATATCGGCCAGACGCTTCCCATCGACCTGTGGCAGATGACATACGCACTCGGCTCATCTGGAGCATTGGACAAGCCGGTGAACGCGACAGCGACGGTCACCGAACTGTCGAAAGCAGTACAATTGTTTTCCAGTGGCACGTCGTTTGCTGTCATGTCTTCTTTGAACCGCGCGAAGTTTACACAAGGGGTAACGATCGAACGTATCTCGGCGATGCGCGGAGCTGCCGCTACCAATCCGAATGCGACTGGAGATCAAGCTTATCTCGATGTGAAATGGGCCGAACTTCCAGGCGGCATCGACACACTTAAGCCCAGCCAACCGCGCATCGGGGTCGCGCTGCCGCCCCTGTCACAGTTCATTCCGCCGCAATTTCTGTCGGTCGCGCGCCGCCAGTTGGAGGGGACCGCATCGGCCTTTTTTCCGCCACCAGGACAGAAAGTGTCGATGGCCGGGCTGGAAGCAAGCAATATCGTCTCGCCGGCGACGGCAACAGAACCCGCTTGCATCGTGATCGCGACGGGAAAAACCGCGCAGCAGCCGGCCTCACGTTATGACGCCAGCATCCGGGTTGCCACCTTCAAGGTCAGACTGCCTGCCGAAGCCGGTGCAGACGCATTGACGAGGGTCTACTTTGAATTCCTGGCCCAACAGCCTCCGGCCGCCGATCCAAGCACGCAATTCCAGGGACGCGCCAAGGATCTTTTGGACCTTCTATCCGGCGATGGTGCAATTGAAGATCTTGACGGGGTGGCGGAGTTGAAGCCACAGGGCACGGATTATCTGTTTTTCAGTGACGCCACCCTTGCGGATATCGTCCGGCTCGGCCCGACATATTCTCCTATGGACGACCAAAGGGTTTATGGTCTGCGGTGGGAGGCGGGAAATGCGGGCGCATGGAACCCCCGGTTCGACCTCAGCGATCGGGTCCTTTGGAGCGAGGTGGGTTTGTCACAAGCGCCAGGAGCCGTTGACGAATTCTATCTTACAATTGTTCTGCAAATGGCCGTCTGGGACCAGCAACCCCTCTGGCTGCGTCAAAGCCGCGGCCTTTTCTCGTTGCAGCGGATTGGTCCCCAGTTTATCGACCATGGCACGGTTGCGGCAACCGGCCTGGAGGCCATCGCCAATGCCAGCGCGGACTACAGCAGTGGCCCGCTCTCGACCCTTCCGGTTGTCACGGTCCCGAAGGGTATTTCCGTATCCGACCTCATTGCCACAGTAGTTGCGGCCGATGTCATCGGGCCGAACGAACCTTGGGGACAGTTCGACGCCAAAGGCACGATATCACACCGGATGACACCACGGTATCCAACTGTGAGTGCTACGGGAGTTTCGTTCAGCGACACACTCTCTGCCTTCGCGCGGGATGCTTCCTATCCGCTGATTAGCATTCACAACGGGCCGGGTATCTTTGGAGGGCTTCCTTTCGACAGCGGCCATGTCGATATGGTCCTTGATGTGGCCTGGTTTTCTAACGACAGTTCGACTCCCTTCTTCGAGGTCAAAGGGCGAAAATTCAAAGTCGGCGCCTAATTGGCATAGACGTACCGCCATCTCACGCGTTGGCTAAAAGCCAGGACACGAAACCCTTTACCACCGCTCCGCGGAATCTATTGCTTATCACATACTTGGTCCTGTCGGTCAGCGTGCCGGCGGTTCGATTCCCGTCAAGGCGAAGATGCTGCTCCAGCATCTGCTTCGACGCCCTCTAGGGTTCTCGCTCAACGACGGCTTAGCGCCTTCAAATCGATCGTTCATGCGGTTCCCGAACCGTCCTGAAAGCCGTTGTTCGCACGCGCCGACGCGAAGGATCAGGAAGGGCGGGGAGCCGCCGGTCGGTTGCCACCCTGGTTGTGAAGGACAGCGCAGGGAGCAGGCTTTGCTCCTGAAACAGACGGTAGCACCTCAACCAACGTCACCGGCCGAGGCTGACGCCAATCCTGGCCGACAGCAGGCGCTCAGAAACTTCGTCCATACGGAATAACCCGTCGCCCTCACCGCCGCTGACAGGGACAGTGAGGCAAAGTGCTTCCGGCCTGGTGGCCGATTTTCGTGGGGTGTTGCTACTGTATGAATATCCATTGGGCCTTGACTTCAGCCAGAACTAGTGTGGACTGTTACATAGTATTGCTGTGTCCTGAGTCCCCGTCATAAGCTGCACGCAGGCTTATTTTCGTAAATCAAGAAAGGAGAGCATTCATGGCACTTAAACCAGGACCAAAGCCGATAGCGAAATCCACAGGGAAACCGGATCAGCGCCGCCGTGATAACAAAAGCACACCAGGGAATACACCGTCCCTCAAACCTAGCAAGTCCACCAAGTAAGGCGCATCAAAGAGGGCTCTCGCTGATTTGCACTTCTACCGCAGTATTCGATGGAACCTGCGCGAAATGCGGCATGGAGTGCGTGCTTGGATGTCGGCTTTCTCGAATTCCCCGCCGATACCGGTCAGTCCGATAACGGACCCAGAATGGATCGTCTTTCATGGCCGGTCGACGGCCTCTTCAGGCATGGAGGGTCCGTTAAGCTATGGGGTTTCGCCTCAGACCCTTTCAACTTGTTCGACCTCGAACCCTCACTCAACTCATTTCTTAGGTAAGACTTTCTGTTTCGGTTGATACAGACGCCGTTTGACGTTTGAGCGCAGAGCGTTGCGCACATCCTTGTCCACCACCGCCAGGTCGAACCATTCCGGGTCAAAGTAGCCACCGCACCAACGAATGGTCTCGGCATATTCTGGATCCTCCCGATCGGCGATGATCTCCAGGAACCGCTCATAACCTGACACACCACCAACATCTTCCGGCGGTCGCGCCCTTTCGCCGGCGATGCAGCTACCGTTTTGGGGTGTTGACGCGAGCGTCAGGAACTCGTCCACCTCAACCGTATGCCGCCAGCCATCCCCGAAATCGTAGTGGTAGCCAAAGACCGAACCTTGTTCGAAGTCCAGCAAGCGAACCTCTGTCTGATCGAAGACGCGAGGATCGTCGTCGGTCGCATCCTCTGTCAGGGTCGCGACGTCGCCATAGCGCAGACCACCAATTCGAAACTCGTAGAGATGATAGTTCCACCAGTTGAAGGCGGCCTGAATTCCGAGATGCAAATGCTCGAGGTTCCAATGAACCGGCAGCACCAGCCGGCGCCAAACGTCCGGCTCGATCTCGTCGATGGAAACTCTGATTTGGACGGCGTTTGAGGGCGTGAACATGGCAGGAATGAACAAGGTCGGAAGAAGATCGTCAAGAAGGCCGCTCGACGTTATTGTTTGGATCGGCTCGCTCCTGACAGCAACCCGACTTGTGCAGCCGTCGATGCTCACTATCTCTGGTATGGGTCTGAACAGGAGCATCGCCATGCATCAAAGCGCGGCCGATATGTTGTTGGAAGTCTGTATCGAAATTCTTCCGCCGGAACGAGAAGGGACGTGCGCTTCGGACGCAACAACCTGTCCCTGCTGTCAAAAGTTGCGCCCGGCATCGAGCATGGATGACGATGGCTGTGGGATTTGCGACGAATGCCTGGCGCCCTGACCTCCTGCCGAGAAGCGCCTCCTTCTGTTCCTGCCTCATTTGAAGCCGCGCTTGCCAGACTACTCGACGGCTATGTTGACGGAAATTTTGGCGGTCGAGCATGGGGCGTGACCGTCAAGCGGTCGCAGGATCTCAAACGGACCTGGCTCTATGGCGAGGAGCTTGGCGGAACAGATATCGTCAGCTTCAACCTCTATCAATTGATTGGGTCGGGGCCGATGCTGAAGCCGTGCGAAATGTCATCCGCCAAGGTGATCGAGTTCGTTCTCGGTTTCGAGCCCAGCACCCGAGAACGCTGCGGCTCGACGACAATGACCGAAAAATAAGCAAAGTTTTCATGCTGCATTGCAACATATGCATGGCTGCACTGCGATTTGAGCGCTGGCGGTCGAGGCAGCCTTTGGTATCTTGAGATCAACGAAGCAATGCACCTCCTCCCGCAAAGCTTCGTGTTTCAGGCGACCCACTCCTCCTCCCAAAGGGCGCCTGATGGAACAGCGGCACTCCTCCTCCCAGCCGTTGTTCAATTCTTTCGAAAAGCCTGCCGCACCTCCTCCCGCGGCAGGCTTTTTCGTTTTCCGATACAATCAAGCTTGAGTTCGGGCGTTACAGCAGACTGCCCTGTTCCACCGGCTCTCCGGATGTCGAGACGATCGTGGACCCGTACGGTTCGCGCGACGAGATAATCAGCGCGTCAATTTGCGACGGGCGGGCCAGATCCTTGGCCTCATCCCAGGGCGCCCGCATCCAGATGTCGGTCTCTTCCTTCGACAGCAACAGGACCGGCATGGCCTTCTCATGGATCGGCTTCACCAGTTCGTTGGGATCGGTAGTCAGGAAACCATAGAGATCGTCGGTCGTGAGCCCGTCCCGGACTTTTCGGACGCTCTGCCATTGCGGCACATGAATGCCCGCAAAAAACATTAGCGACTTTTCCTCATCGCGCGCAAACCAGGCATTGGGGACGTTGCCACCTTCTTGCTTGCTCGCTGGATCCGGTTCGGCGAAGCTGGTGACCGGGACGAGGCATCTATTTTCGACACCGAACCAGCGTTTCCAGTGCGGAAAATTGAGCTTGCGAACGTTAGTCGTACCGCGGTCAGCCTCCATGCGGATCAGTTCTTCGAGATCGAAAGGCTTGCCCTTGGCCTGGAGCTTCTCGGCTTTGGCTTTGGCGGCCTTCTCGAGTGCGAAGCGCGGCGATGGCAGACCCCAGCGCGCATGCACGAGCTGTTTCTTGCCTTCTGCCGTGTTCCGGACGATTGGCCCCATCTGATCCGGGTTCATCTGGTAGGCCGGCATCAGGTTGATCAGGCTTTCAGCGTCCTGCGCCCATTTCGCGACCCAGTCCTTGTCTTCCATGCGGTAAAGGTTGCACATGCCAGATAGCTACTCCGCCGAGCTCGAATGGACGACAATCTAGCGCATAGCGCTGATTTCGCTAGTCGAGCCGAAAGACGTCGGCATTGTCCTGGCGTTCTCGCAAACCCTTGTAGGACGGATGTCGAAGTTTGCCGTCCGCCGTCCAGGCGCGAAACTCGATCTCGGCGATCAGGGTCGGTTCGGCCCAGACAATATCGGCATTTCCGGAATAGGGCAGCGGCGGTTGCGTCCGCTTCCAGCGCAGCTTGTCCAGCATCTTCCGCAGCCGGATAGCCTCCGCTTCCTTGAAGCCCGTGCCGACGCTCCCAACATGGACGAGATCGGCTCCGCGAAAGGCGCCGAGTACCAACGAGCCGAAACCAGCCGGGAACCCCGACGACATCTCATAACCGACAACGAAGAAGGCCTCGCTCTGCACGCATTTGACCTTCACCCAATCGCCCGTCCGGCCGGAGCGATAGGGCCGATCGAGGTGCTTGCCAACGATACCTTCCAAGCCGAGACGGCAGACATGCTCAAGCAGGAGGGCTGGCTCGGCCTCAAGTGTCTCCGACAGCCTGATAGCGCCATCTTTTCCGTTCAACGTGTCCGCGAGGAGATGCCGGCGCGATCGAAATTCGACTCCGCGCAGGTCGTGTCCGTCGAGATAGATAAGATCGAAAGCATAAAGGACGGCGTCGGAGGCACGGTTGCCAGCTTGTTTGCCGGATGCGCCGAGCGATTGCTGCAACAGCCCAAAATCCGGCCGCCCTTCTTCGTCGAGCACAACGGCTTCGCCATCGATGATCATCGTCGCCGGTCCGAGCGCGCGGGCTGCCTCCACGATTGCTGGAAAGCGGTGCGTCCAATCATGGCCGCCACGAGTAAGGACCCGGATCCCCTGCACTTCGATATGCACAGCAAGGCGATAGCCATCCCACTTCAGCTCCCAGCTCCATTCGTTTCCCTTTGGGGGATGAGACTTCAGTTGCGCCAGCGCCGGCTCGACGCGGTCAGGCATCGGATCGAAAGGAAGCTGCGGCTGGGCGGGATTTCGCTTCACGCGCGGCTTTGAGCGGATCGGAGCCTCGGCGTCACGAAGGAGGGGTTTTGATCTCGGAGGCTTCTTCATCGCCCCAGTTCAGCAGAAAAATCTTAAAGACACTGTGACGTTGGCAACTTGTCCCCGCAATTCACACAAAGGGAGTAGCGCTCGGAGACGCCCGGAAAAAAATTCCAGTTGCGGTACGGGCCTGATTTCGCTGGCTATTCTTCCGATTCCTAATGTTCAGGATAATATTCCCATTCTTCCGGTTGCTTGACTCTTTCAATGTTCGGGAACAGATACAGAACATCTGCATTTGATCGACATGATGTCGGCCGCCAACACGACCTTGAAGGGAGCCGTGAACGATGACTGCTGCCCGTGCCTACGGGGTTTCCAATGTGATTTCCGCTCTGCGCGAGCGCATCGCCTCGCTGGAGGGCGTGTCAGCCAAAAAGGCTGGCTGTCTTGCCTTCGGCGTGCCGGAAATCGATGCAGTCCTTCCGGGAGGTGGTCTGGCCTTCGGCGCGTTGCACGAATTTGCAGGTGGCGGAGCCGGGACCGTCGACGGGGCGGCGGCAGCGCTATGCGCAGCGGGAATTGCGGCCCGCACCAAAGGTCCCGTGGTCTGGTGCCTGACGCGGCCGGACCTGTTTTTTCCAGCACTCGCTGAGGTCGGTCTCCATCCTGACCGGGTGATCTTCGTCGAGTCCGACAAGGAGGAAGACGTGCTCGCCAATATGGAAGAAGGGCTCTCCTTCGGCGGGCTCGGCGCGGTGGTCGGTGAACTCGTTCGCCTGCCGATGGTCAGCTCTCGCCGGCTGCAGCTGGCGGCCGAGAAAACAGGGACGATGGCGCTCGCCGTCCGACGATGGCGACGGCAGACGGAGGCGAACGATTTCGGGCAGCCGACGGCTTCGACCACACGGTGGCGGGTCAGCGTCATGCCATCGGAGGAGTTGCCAGTACCGGGTGTCGGCAGGGCGCAATGGTTGCTGGAATTGATGCGCGTGAAAGCGGGTGAATGTGCTGAGTTTCTCGTGAGGGCGTGCGATGACAAGGGTCGTCTCGATCTATCTTCCGGATCTTCCGACGGATCGCATTCGTCGCGCCGATCCCTCGATTTCGCCTGAACAGGCGATCGCCGTGATCGCCAGGAGCGGTTCGAAACGCTGGGTGTCGGCGGCCGACGCGGCCGCCAGAAAAGCCGGCGTGCATGTCGGCATGCCAGCTGCCAAAGCGCAGGCGCTGTTCCGTGGCCTGATGCTAGTCGATGCGGATCCGGCAGCGGATGCCGCAGCACTCGAGCGCATCACGCTCTGGGCGCTGACGCTCTACTCTCCGATCGTCGCAGTCGATGGGATCGACGGCATTGTCATGGACACAGAGGGTGCCGATCACCTGCAGGGGGGCGAGCTGCCGATGGTGACGAGGATCGCCAACCAGTTCCTGGCAAAAAAGCTTACCGCCCGCGTTGCAGTCGCCGACACTTGGGGCGCGGCACACGCCTGTGCCCGTGCCATCAGCCGCGAGACGGTCATCGTGCCGATCGGTGAATCCGTCCGCGCTGTCGAGAAGCTGCCGTTATCGCTGTTGCGTCTTCCGGGAAAGGTCGTCAGCGATCTGCGCACGCTCGGTTTCCAGACGATCGGAGAATTGGCCAATACGCCGCGCGCGCCGCTGACGCTACGTTTCGGTCCGGAAATCGGCCGGCGGCTCGACCAGACATTCGGCCGATTGTCGGAGCCGATCGATCCGATCCGTACCGCCGAGCTCGTCGAGGTCTCCAGAGCCTTTGCAGAACCGATCGGGGCAGCCGAGACGATCAACAAATATGTCGGCCGGCTGGTCGTGCAACTGATCGAGGAGCTGCAAAGGCGTGGCCTCGGCGTTCGACGCGCTGACCTGATCGTCGAGAAGGTCGATGGCAGCAGGCAGGCGATCCGCGCCGGGACGGTGAAGCCGGTGCGCGACGTCGCCTGGCTGACAAAACTCTTCCGCGACCGCACGGAAAAGATCGAGCCCGGCTTCGGCATCGAGAAGCTGACCTTGGTTGCGGTCATGGCCGAGCCGCTGGAGGAGCGCCAGAATTCCTCGTCGCTGGTCGAGGAGGAGGTCACCGACGTCACGCCGCTGATCGATATCTATGGCAACCGCGGTCAGCGGGTCTATCGGGTGGCGCCTGTTGCCTCTGATGTGCCCGAGCGCTCTGTCCAGCGGATCAGCGCCGTGGCCGATCCGGTCGACGTCAGCTGGGTCAGCCATTGGCGCCGGCCAGTCCGCCTGCTGGCCCGTCCGGAGTTGATCGAGGCGATCGCCTTGCTGCCGGACCGGCCGCCCGTCTCGATCACCTGGCGTGGCAAGCGCCGCAAGGTCAAACGGGCTGATGGCCCTGAGCGCATTTTTGGGGAGTGGTGGCAGCGCGACGCCGAGATGGAGGCGGTGCGGGACTACTTCGTCATCGAAGACGAGGCTGGCGAACGTCTCTGGGTCTTTCGCTCCGGTGACGGCATCGATCCGGAAACCGGGTCCCACCGCTGGTTCTGCCATGGGATCTTCGCATGAGCTACGCCGAGCTGCAGGTCACCACCCATTTTTCCTTCCTTCGCGGTGCAAGCTCGGCGCAGGAATTGTTCGAAACCGCCAAGACGCTCGGCATCGAAGCCCTCGGCATCGTCGATCGCAACTCACTGGCCGGGATTGTGCGGGCGCTTGAGGCATCGCGCGCCACCGGATTGCGCCTCGTCGTCGGTTGCCGGCTCGATCTGGCTGATGGCATGTCGTTGCTGGTTTACCCGACAGACCGAGCCGCCTATTCCAGGCTCACGCGTCTGATCACGCTTGGCAAGTCCCGCGGCGGCAAGAACAACTGCATCCTGCACTGGGACGACGTCATCGCCTATGCCGAGGGCATGATCGGGATCCTGGTCCCGGATCTGCCCGATGACCTCTGTGCGATCCAGCTGCGCAAGATGGGCGAGGTGTTTGGCGACCGAGCCTATGTGTCGCTATGCCTTCGGCGTCGGCAGAACGACCAGATGCGGCTGCATGAGATCTCCAACCTCGCTGCCCGGTTCAGGGTGAAGACGGTGGTCACCAATGATGTCCTCTTCCATGAGCCGGGCCGGCGGCAGCTGCAGGACATCGTCACCTGCATCCGCACCCGCACGACGATCGACGAGGTCGGTTTCGAGCGCGAGCGTCATGCCGACCGATACCTGAAGCCGCCGGAAGAAATGGAGCGGCTGTTTCCGCGCTACCCGGAGGCGCTTGCCCGGACGATGGAGATCGTCCGTCGGTGCAAATTCTCGCTTGAAGAGTTGACCTACCAATATCCAGAGGAGGCGATCGTGCCGGGCAAGGATGCCCAGGCGTCGCTCGAGCATTATGTCTGGGAATGCGTGCCGGACCGCTATCCCGAAGGTCTGCCGCCAGATGTTCTGAAGACCGTGCGCCACGAGCTCGATCTCATCCGCACCATGAAATACGCCCCCTATTTTCTCACGGTCTTCTCGATCGTGCGCTATGCGCGCTCGCAAGGCATTCTCTGCCAGGGCAGGGGGTCTGCGGCCAACAGCGCCGTGTGCTACATTCTCGGCATCACCAGCATCGATCCCTCGACCAACGATCTTCTGTTCGAACGATTTGTCAGCCAGGAGCGCGACGAGCCGCCGGATATCGACGTCGATTTCGAGCACGAGCGACGAGAGGAGGTGATCCAGTGGATCTACCAGACCTACAGCCGGGAAAAGGCGGCACTCTGCGCCACCGTGACCCGCTATCGAGCTCGCGGCGCGATCCGCGACGTTGGTAAGGCACTCGGCCTGCCGGAGGACGTGATCAAGGCCTTGTCGTCCGGCATGTGGTCGTGGTCGGAAGAGGTTCCAGACCGCAATATCCGCGAGCTCAACCTCAATCCCGACGACCGCCGTCTGGTGCTAACCCTCAAACTGGCGCAGCAGCTGATGGGCGCCCCGCGGCACCTGGGCCAGCATCCCGGCGGCTTTGTCCTCACCCATGATCGGCTCGACGATCTGGTGCCGATCGAACCGGCGACGATGAAGGATCGGCAGATCATCGATTGGGACAAGGACGACGTCGAAGCTCTGAAGTTCATGAAGGTGGACATCCTGGCGCTCGGCATGCTGACCTGCATGGCCAAGGCCTTCGATCTGATCCGCGATCACAAGGACCGCGATCTCGACCTGTCGAAAATCGAGCAGGAGGACCCCGCGACCTATGCGATGATCCGTAAGGCCGATACGCTCGGCACCTTCCAGATCGAAAGCCGAGCCCAGATGGCGATGCTGCCGCGCCTGAAGCCGCGCACATTTTACGACCTTGTTGTGCAGGTTGCGATCGTCCGGCCTGGACCTATCCAGGGTGACATGGTGCATCCCTATCTTCGCCGGCGGGAAGGCAAGGAGGCTGTCGAGTACCCGACGCCCGAATTGGAAGCCGTGCTCGGCAAGACGCTCGGTGTACCCTTGTTCCAGGAGTCGGCGATGCGGGTGGCGATGGTCTGCGCCGGCTTTACCGGCGGCGAGGCCGATCAGCTGCGCAAGTCGATGGCAACCTTCAAATTTACCGGCGGCGTCTCGAGGTTCAAGGACAAGCTGGTGTCGGGAATGGTCAAGAACGGCTACACGCCGGAATTCGCAGAGAAGACCTTTTCGCAA
Source organism: Rhizobium sp. P40RR-XXII (assembly GCF_012641405.1). Lineage (GTDB taxonomy): Bacteria > Pseudomonadota > Alphaproteobacteria > Rhizobiales > Rhizobiaceae > Rhizobium. Next base: position 11,735 of record NZ_JABAII010000005.1, on the reverse strand, counting down.
CTCGAAGGCTTCGGCTCCTACGGCTTCCCGGAAAGCCATGCGGCCTCCTTCGCGCTGATCGCCTACGCCTCGAACTACATCAAGTGCCATTATCCGGATGTCTTTTGTGCAGCGCTTTTGAACAGCCAGCCAATGGGCTTCTATGCCCCCGCCCAGATCGTCGGGGATGCGATCAAGCATGAAGTCGAGGTGCGACCGGTCTGCGTCAACCGTTCGCGCTGGGACTGCACGCTAGAAAGGATTGGCAGCGCCGATCGGCATGCGGTCCGGCTGGGGTTTCGGCAGGTGAGGGGACTGGCAGTCGCCGATGCGGCGCGGATTGTCGCAGCGCGCATGAACAGCCCGTTCGCCTCTGTCGACGACATGTGGCGCCGGTCCGGTGTGCCGACGGAAGCGCTTGTCCAGCTCGCGGAGGCCGATGCGTTTCTGCCCTCGCTCAAACTTGAGCGGCGCGATGCGCTTTGGGCGATCAAGGCGCTGCGCGACGAGCCCTTGCCCTTATTTGCCGCCGCGGCCGAACGCGAGATGGCGGCCATTGCCGAGCAGCAGGAGCCGAAGGTGGCTCTTCGGCAAATGACCGACGGCCACAACGTCATTGAGGACTACAGCCATACCGGACTGACTTTGCGGCAACATCCGGTCGCGTTTCTGCGCAAGGACCTGTCGGCACGAAACATCATTCCCTGTGGTGAGGCGATGAATGCCCGGGATGGGCGGTGGGTTTACACGGCCGGCCTCGTGTTAGTTCGGCAAAAACCAGGATCGGCCAAGGGAGTGATGTTCATCACCATCGAGGACGAGACGGGGCCGGCAAATATCGTTGTCTGGCCCACATTGTTTGAGAAACGCAGGCGCGTGGTGCTGGGATCATCGATGATGGCGATCAATGGGCGCATCCAGCGGGAAGGGGAGGTCGTGCATCTCGTCGCACAGCAGTTGTTCGACCTTTCCGGTGACCTGGTCGGGCTTGCTGATCGTGATACGGACTTCAGGCTGCCGACCGGGAGAGGCGATGAATTTGCCCATGGCGGCGGCGTGCCGGATTCACGCGACAGGCCGAAGCCGGTCGTTCCACGGGATATGTTCACACCCGATCTTCACATCGATACGTTGAAGGTGAAGAGCAGAAATTTTCATTGATATTCAGTTTTGAAAACTGTGGTCACTGGTTCGCATCCTGTCAAGGCGAAGGCTTCGGCGGCTTCGCGCCAATAGCGATCACGGCGTTGATGCCATCCATGGGAACAGCCCAGCTTGTCAACGATTTGTTGCCTGTTGCGAGTGGGATCACCGCCCCGCGGCGAGTGAAGGCGCTGTCTGGCAAGTCAATCCGACGTTAGCCAAGTTCATGTATGCCATGCATCCCGAAGAGCGGCCGCATGAAGGATGCCAACACTGGCTTCGGTGCCGTAGCAGGGAATAGTCAGAACCGGCGGCGAACCCTGGCCTTATAGCTCCGGTACTCTTCGCCGAATTTTGTTTCCAGATAGCGTTCTTCGCGGGCGATTACCTGGGTCTGGATTACGATCAGCACCATGGGCAATAGGGCGAAGGCAACTGGCCCGTCGAAGCCGATCGCAAGGCCGGCGTAGATAACCGCCATGGCGAGATACATGGGATTGCGGGTCCACCGATAGGGTCCTGTCGTCGCGCTCTTGGTCGTTGGACGAGACGGTGGCGCGTTGGTGCCTAACCGCCGGAACAGCCCCGCTGCCGCAAGCATCATTGCTGCGCCGGCAACGAACAGCAGCGCGCCCGTCGCGAACAGCAACCGCCAGTCGATGCCGAAAGAGCGCAGGGCGACGAACCGCTCCGCCGCCAGCCCAAACAGCAGCGCTCCCAGATAGATCAGGGGCGGGGGGAAGCGCACACCAGCGCTGTCCGGTTTGACTGCCATGCTCATCCTCTCAAACCAGCATCGACTGCTGGGCCCCAATACCCGCCGTCGCCCCGAGCATGTGCCCCGGGTCAGGCCGGACAAAAACCGGGGACGGCGACCTTTTGGAACAGGTGCGGTCTTGCTTCGACCGATGACGGATATCCTGGAAGTTTCGCGAGGAACTCGGGATCAGTGAAGGCTGCGCGGACCGCCTCGGTGGATTCCCACATCACATAGTTCAGGTAAGTCGGGCTATCGCCGATCGCTCGATGCAGTTGCATGGAAATGAAGCCCGGCGCCTTCGATACGACCTCGGCAGCCGCCTTGAAAGCATCCAGGAAGCCCGCTTCATCTGCACGATCGACGACTGTGAAGAGGTTGATGAGCACGAGAGGCGCGGCCGCGATGCCGAGTTGGCGGTCAAACGGGAATTTCTCGTCGAGAGGTATGAATGGTTTTGCGGCGGCCATGGCGGCGCTCCTGTCTGTCGCAAAATTGAGCTAGGAAGATCAATGCTGCTTGGACTCAAGTGAGCATCGACTGTTGAGCGAAGATACCCGCGCTCGCGCCTTGCCATATCGCCGTGGTAACCGAAGGGATGCCAGGATTGGCAAGGTCACCAGCAGCGTAGATGCCTGGCATGCTTGTCTCGCGGCGCTCATCGGTCTTAAGCGCGATGCCGGTTGGCGTATTGACCGTGGCGAGGCCCAGTGCGTCATGCAGGCTTGCGGACGGCTTGTTGCGGGGATGCGCGAACAGGATGTCGACCGCGCCCTCGGCTCCCGTATCGAGCTTGATAGTGGCGCCATGGCTCCCGTGCCGTACTATTTCGGTGATCCGTCCATCAACGAGAGGGGCATGGCGGGCCGCCAGATCGGCTCGCGTATCGGCGGCAATATCGTGACCATTGCCGAAGACGGTCAATCTGTCTGTCCAATCGTGAAACAGCCTGACCTGATTTATCGACTGCGGGCCAGACCAGACGAGTCCCCAATGCTGGTCGGCAACTTCGAAGCCATCGCAGTATGGGCATGGAATGACGGATGTGCCCCAGTTCTCGGCAAAACCCCGCACATCAGGCATTTGGTCAACAACGCCATAGCTCAGGACCACGCGACGCGCGCTGACGGTTTCACCGTCGCCAGTGAGGACGGAGAAATTATCGATGGTGCCGGAGATGCTGTCGGCGCGGGCATTGACCATTTTGATCGCAGGGTAGCGAGCGAGTTGCTGTCGAGCCTCGGCCAGGATGTCGGACGGTGGCTTGTCATCATGGCCGAGCACACCGTGCGAGCGGCCAGCGAAGCGGTTGCGCTGAAGGCCGGTATCGAAAACGATGACTTTGCGGCGGGCACGGCCAAGCTGCAGGGCGGCGGCTAAACCAGCAAAGCTGCCGCCGATGATGATGACGTCATTCATGGTGATAGACTCCGAGTTACGGATCGAAAGCGATGAGTTGGGCGTGGCCGCTGCCTGAGTACTAGGGACGCCGATGGTGGAAAGCGCAGCCAGCTTCAGCAGTGTTCTCCGTCGCATGGCGCCTCGTAGCTTGGGTTATTGGAATTGGCTTGCATATTTCAGATACTGGATGGTATCGTAAAATTAAATAACGATACTGTCAAGGATCGCAATTGCCATGAGTGAAAATGTCCAAAACCGACGCGGTCGGCCCGCCAACGAGGCGCTTGGCCAAACAATCGTCAATGCAGCGTGCGAACTGTTTGAGGAGTTGGGATTTCATGCGGCGACATTGGATATGGTCGCCCAGCGCGCGAAGATATCCAAGCTTAGCATCCACAAGCACTTTGAAAGCAAGGAAGCGCTGTTTGGCGCGGCCTTTGCAGCACGCTGCCAGCAGTTAATTCCGCAGAAACTTTTTGAAGGCGTCGCCGGCTCAGCCGACGATCAGCTGATGGCGGCGGGATCGTCACTGCTTCGCACCCTTCTGCGCCCGGAAGTCCGCAATGTTGAGGCCATGGTCATGGCCGACACGCCAAACCAGAAGTCATTGAGCAAGCTCCACTACGAAGCAGGGCCCGCCCATATCACTGCGCAAATCGAGGGATTGTTGCGCCGGTTGCATTCGAAGGCGCTCCTGAACGTGCCCGATCCTTTTCAGTCCGCCCGCTTATTTGCAGCACTGTTCAAGGGCTGCGATCTCGCGATTATCGCACGCTTCGATGAGGCTAAAGGATCGGACGATAGCGAGATAGAATCCTACTGCCGCTCAGCCGTCGGCATGTTCATAGCCGCGCACCGCTGCAACGTCGATGCGGGCCGGTAATCCCCGCATCTGTTTGATGCGATTGAAGAAGCGCTCCACCTGATTTCGCTGACGGTATACCCACGGACTGAAACTGAAGGCCTTTTTGCGGTTGGCATCTGCGGGGATGTTCGCCCGGCACTTGCGTTGTTCGGCAAAGCTACGGATTGCATCTGTGTCATATGCCTTGTCGGCAAGGATCGTTGCTCCGGGCTGCAGGTGGATAGCAGAGAGGGGCCAGAACAAGAGCAGTGCGAAATCGTACGCTAAGGGCGAACGGAATGAGAACTTATGCGACCCGCCGTAGCCCGGCTGGCAGACGGAGCGATCGAAATCCGTTGGACATCTGGTGTTCGGCATCCCAGGTGTAGATGCCAGTAAGGTTGATGTGTTCCCAACTCAGCGGCGAGATGTGCTTCAACAGAGTATCCGGAATGTCTCGACGCCCTCGCTTCAGCTGTGTGATTGCACGGTCGAGATAGACTGTATTCCAGTGGACGATCGCACTGACGACGAGGTTGAGACCAGAGGCGCGGAACGCTTGGCTCTCGAACGACCGGTCGCGGATCTCGCCCCGCTCGTGGAAGAACACAGCACGTTTCAGCTTATGGGCGGCCTCGCCCTTGTTGAGACCGGCTTGGCATCTCCGCCGTAGTGCCGGAGTTGAGTACCATTCGATCATGAAGAGCGACCTTTCGATGCGGCCGAGTTCGCGGAGCGCCCTCGCGAGATGGCTTTGCTTCGGAGATGCGGCCAGTTTCTTGAGGATCGTAGACGGCACCACGGACCGCGTCGTGATCGACGCGGCGAGATGGAGCAGATCGTCCCAATGGTCGAGAATCAGGCTGGCATTGATCGGCGCCCCGATGTGGTTCGACAGCGCCGGATATGCATCGCTCTTCTCGAACGTGTGGAACTTCCGGTCTTTGAGATTGCGCAGTCGCGGTGAGAACCGCTTTCCGATCAAGGCGAACAGCCCGAAGATATGATCACTGGCTCCGCCTGTGTCGGTAAAGTGCTCATGGATGTCGAGGGCCGTGTCCTGATCGAAGAGCCCGTCGAGCACATAGGCCGCCTCACTCTCGGTCGGACTGATGGGCAAAATGCTGAAGTAGCCGTACTGATCTGACAAATGGCTATAGAATTTCGATCCGGGCTCGCTGCCGTAATGCAAGTTGATGTCGCCGCGCTTTGCAGCCCGGTCGCTCGCACGGAAGAATTGGCCATCGGACGATGACGTTGTGCCATTGCCCCAAAGGCGCGAATGCGGATGCTGGGTGTGGGCATCGGTGATGCACGCTTGAGCCGCGCGGTAGGTCTCCGATCGGGCGTGGAATGTGCGCATCCACCTAATCTGGTGAGCGCTGATCCCCTTGGAGGCGCCCGCCATTCGCTTGGGGCCAAGGTTCGTCGCATCGGCCAGTACACCGGCGAGCATGGCAGAAACATTTTTTGGGACGTCGCCGGTGCGAACATGCGTGAAGTGATCCGCAAAGCCGGTCCATTCATGCACTTCCCTTAACAGGTCGGGAACTTCGACCAACGGATACATGTCGCTGATCTCGGCATTCAGTTCCTCTGCTGCAACGGGGACTTCGCCGACGGTTGGTGTGACGATCAACGTTCCGGCCTCAAGACGAACTCCTTCGAGCTTTCCGGATCGTGCTCTGTGCGCGAGACGCTGCAGGTTGAACTCGAGCATCTGCCTCGCTTCGGCAAGCCACTGCGCGCCGTCGCTCTCGACCCCCAAACCGAGACGATCGTCTTCCTTCATCGTGATGAATGTCGATCGCGGCATCAGATGCTCGTCAATCGGCCGGAAAGATCGGCTGCCGTCGACCCAGATCTCCGCAGATCTAAGCCGGTCTCGCAAAGCAGCGAGCGTCGCGATCTCGTAGAGACGGCGATCGGGTTTTTCCTGTTCGAAGATCAGCCGCCGATCAGTTTGGCTGAGGTGGCTGACAGGCACCCGCTCCGGGAGTGTCCGCCGCTTCTCGGTATAAAGCCGTTTCAGCAGCGCGATTGCCGCGAGAAGCGGGTCGTGGCGATGCGCCGAGCGGAACGTGAAGGCTAGAAGGAACGCGCCAGCGTATTTGTGGACGGTCGCATATTGCTCGGCTGCTACGATCAACGACGGCGCCTCATTATCGTCGACCATCGACTCGAGCTCAGGCTTCATCCGAAGCAGCCGGTCCCAGCCGACTCTTTGGTCGAGAACATCCAATGCATTCCGACCATAGTCGTTGGCGGATTGCAGTGCGGTGATCGTATCTAGAAACATGCGCAGCGCTTTGGCGGTATTCGCTCTGCAGTCCATCTGTCGCTGCTTCTTTCGATTGTTGGCTTGCGAGAATAACTTGCCCATCAGCTTGATGAACATCGTCACCGCGTCGTCCGTGAGCTTCTGGCCAAGCTTGATGACCTGAGCCACGATCAGAGCGTGGCGGCGGCTGGCGTTGAAGTCGTTGGCAAGCCAGGCCGGCGTTGCGTTGCCCTCCCGGATCATCTGGTCCCAACGTCCGGATGATACGCGCGCCTGCAGTTCCGGATCGATCTCCAGCCGCCGCAGAAAAGCTATTCGCTCGGTCAGCCCGACGAGGTTCGAGGCAGCCGGCGCTTCTGGCGCGGAACGCAGCCAATGGAAGCGCGTCTGGCTGATCGACGGGTCAACCTCTAACAGCCTATCCAGTGATTGAAGCCTGTCGAGTGGGATGTCTTCAATCAAAGTTCTTTCTGCCTGGCGCCGGGCTATGGCACGACCGGCAAGGCCGATCCGTTCGATCGTGTCGATCGCGGGCAGAAGAGCTGCGCGTTCACGAAACACGGCGACAACGGAACTGGCTATCGCAGCACCGTCGTCGGACATGGTCGCCGCCTGGATTGCAGCCAATAGTGCGGCGCGGCGATCTTGCAGCGTCGCACTTCTCGTATCCAGATACACCATCAAGCGCGCCGTATGATCGCGCCGGGTTTCTTCACGGCGTGCATAGAGGTCAAATGCTTCCGGGGCGGCGCCGATCTGATCAGCAACATACTCCAGCATAGCGCGAGGCGGAATTTCTTCTGCCCCCAGCACTCGACCCGGGTATCGCATCAGACATAGCTGAATGGCAAAGCCGAGCCGATTGTGACTACGTCTCCGCAGTTCGATCTCCAGGCGATCCGCTAACGATAACGAATAGTGGCGGATTAGGCTGTCCTCGTCGACTGGGATATCGACCAGCTTCCGGCGATCTTGATCTTTGAGAAGCTTGCGCTTTGCCATCGCCCGACTCCATTAACGACCAATCTGCGTGAAGGGTTGTCGAGTCGGGCCGGACAGAGAAATCAAAACTGGCGCATGTCGATGGCAATCCACAGAGATCGGATGATGCGCATCCGATCTACGGCATGGTTCCGGTTTCGTTCGACCTTAGCGTACGATTTCGGCCTACTCTTGTTCTGACCCCAAGCATGGCCGTAACGGTTTTGGCCATCGACTGCGACATAAATCGATCGTGGTCGGTGCGACCGTATTGGTAATGTTCGTAAAGAATTGTCTGGTCATGCGCTATCAGCAGTCCCGTTGCGGGGTTGCGTGCAAGATAATCAGGCAAGGTGGCCGTAGAGGTTGCGAATGTGCTGACGTCCCCGAACGGATAAGAGAGCGTGATCTCACTTTGAGCTCGTAATAGCGGAGAAGGCTTTTCGGCAGCAGCTACCGTGTTGACTCGAATTCCTGGCAACTGATCAAGATGGCTGTAGTTCCCAACCATATTTTGCAATTTATCATAGGGCCAGCCCACCGGATAGCCAAGTTGCTGGCCATAGGTCTCAGGGTTGGGTCCGGTATCTGAAAACACAGGATCGGCCTTCGGAGGCTCTTGCGCATAGGAGGCTGACGACCCGAAAATAAGTGGCAATACGACAGCCAGTGACCGGTATTTCCATCCGTGCATAGCTATCCTCCCAACGTGTACCGAGGGGAACATTTATAGCATTTGGGTTGCGACTTTTGTGACGATTGTTCGGAGGGGGCTTGCAAATAGCCCGTCTGCTTTCGGCCGATAGCCTTTGAACTATCCTTTCTTGGGTAGCGTACCGATGCGCTCCGCTTCTAAGAGTGGGCTGAGTTAGAATGGGCGCCCGACCAATTCTGCCAACGGCGGCACCTTTGATCCGCCCACGTCCAGGTCAAGGCGATCGCCAAGATAAGTATAGGATGAGATGCCGAGCTTCTGACAGGTCTTCAATAAACCAAGCATGACGTCGCGCGCGATACGACCGTCAAGGCTCATGGTGCCACCGGAGATCTTTCGCTTGGTGACGAAGGTCCGCAGATCGTTCTCAGAAGCGTTGGTATGCAGCGGAATATCGGGATGCTCGAGTACCTTGAGAAGCTCCCGGCGGCGTCGGTACAAGCGCACCAGGAGCTTGTCGAGTGCGTCATATCCGGTGCGCAGGATGAAGATGCGATCGAACCTGCGCCGGAAAGCCGGGATTGCTTGCGGAACGACATTTTGCTTCCAGACCTTGAGCGCCTTGTAGAAGCGCCAGACGAGGTCGCGGATCAATTCGACGCATCGCACCTCTCGTCGCTTTGCCGGCATCAGCTTTTGCAACAGGCGTTCGCAATGGATCCAACACAAAGCGTGATTGCCGACGCGGAACTGGCCAGCATCGTCGGAGACAATGACCGTGCTGCCGAGCAAGCCGTGATGGCGGATCGCGCCCCAGCTGCTGGCTTCGAGAAGCAGGCGCAACAGTTGCCGATCAAAGATATCGATGCTTCTACCGGTCAAATATTCCAGGAAGGCAACCTGGTCGGCGAAGATGGTGGTGGACCTGGTGGTGAGCTTCTCCACGATCGCCTGCTCGGCGCCCTGTGTCCGCAGCCAGTTTATGGCCTCCTCGTTCAGGATATAGTCCTGATGACCTGCTTTCAGGATCGATAGGAAATTGAGCCGCGATTTGGAAAAGCTGGTGCGGAAGATGGAAAAGCGCTCACCACCGATCTGGGTGGTGTAGGCGTTGCGCCTGATGTGACGGGCGCCGGTGTCGTCGACGGTGATGAAGGGCGTCGAAACCAGCCCGGCATGCAGAACCGCGCTATCTTCAATGATAAACGGATCGAGATGTGTGGTCAGCAGTCGCAGGACCTGCCGCTTCGAGATCTCGATGCCGATGCTGTTCAGCATCTCGGTCAGCCTGGGCGTCGTGACTGTCCCTGTGCATGTAGCGCCAGACAGATTCGACGCAAATTGCGACCAAAGCCGCAGGCGACTCCGTCGGGCAAGGGAGCCGTTATCAGTTTGCCCTGAGGCGTCAGCCAGCGTTCGCGCCGATAATGGACAAGCTCCGCGGCAAGTATCAGGTCACGCACGAAGAAGCTTTTGTACCCTTTGAAGCGTGAGCCTTCGGGTATGTCGGCCTTCAGTGTCACGGTGCGAGTGATCCGATTCTTGTCCCGCTTATGGCCGCGGGGCAGCTTGCCGGCTGTTCGATTTTCCCCGGGATTATCCCTGGCCGGATCTGTTTCTTGTCCATACCCGACGGTCGAAACGGCGGACGCGGCGGCAGTTTCTTCAGCCGCGCGATCTCGTCGCGCAGTTGTTGGTTCTCAACCTTCAGGCGGACATTTTCCAACCGGAGTTCGGCATTGCCTTGCCGCAAGGCATCGTGGCCCCTGAACATTAAAAGGGCACGGATATACGGTAGGCGGATCAGAGGGAGAACGGGATGGGCCGGAAGCCGTTTTCGTCGAGAGCGGGCTTTTCCTCCCAGAGATAATCGCCCGTCAGATTTACATGTTTCCCATGTGAGCGGCGACAGGCTGGAAAGCAGATGCTCGGGAATGATTTGCCCAGCTTCGCCCAACGTGTCGACGACGCGGCCAGTGTAGATCGTATTCCAATGGATGATGGCGGTGACGATCAGGTTGAGAGCGGAGGCTCGGATAGATAGAGCGCGACCGACAATATCGGTTCGACGCTGTCGTCTCCGGCGGCTACAATAAGGGTACCATCACCGGCGACTATGCCAATGTCAGCCAGCAAAGCGGGATTGTCGCCGGTGGCGGCGGCTATCATGTCGTCACAAACGGCACCATAGGTCTCGTTGGCGGTCTGATCGCTTCGACCGCTGATCCCAGCAACAACGACCTAACCGCCAGCCAGATCCTTTATTCCAACATCGCAAACTCGATGTCGGCTTCTTCGACCAGCTACGGGATCAGCCTGATAGGTCCCGGCACGGTGGCGTCGCCTTAATGGAAGCCAGGATCTGAAGGGTGCTTTTCAGGCGTCAACCGACAATGCGATTTCACGCCAGGCGGCGATGGCCTGGGTGCGGAGTTGGCGATGATCGGTGGCAGAGAGATGTTTCCGATGGAGCTGAAAGAGGTTGGCGACCTGACCATGGACCGAGACGAAACGTTGACATTGTCGCGCTGACTTAAAGCACATCATTCGCCGCTCTCGGCGCCGTAGCGGCAGATGAGAATTTTCGGCACGGTTGTTCAATCCCTTGTGCGATCGATGCTCTACGCCCGGCATCAACTCGGCCTTTGCGGCGGAATACGAACGCAGCTTGTCAGTCACCAGCACCCGCGGGGTGGTACCCTGGTTCTTGAGCAGCTTGCGCATCAGACGCAACGCTGCTGCCTTGTTCCTTCTGCTTTGCAGCAGGGTATCGAGGACATAACCGTTTGCATCGACGGCGCGCCACAGCCAGTATTTCTTTCCCTTGATCGTCACCACCATCTCATCGAGCTGCCACTTGTCGGCAAAGTGGCCTCGTGAGCGGCGCCGGAGCTGATGAGCGAACTTCAAGCCGAATTTCGCCGCCCATTCCGCGACGGTCTGAAACGTGACGGTGATGCCGCGCTCAGCCAACAGATCTTCGACGTCGCGCAGGCTCAACGGGAACCGATAATACAGCCACACCGCATGGGCAATGATCTCAGCAGGAAACCGGTGGCGTCTGAAGTGAGCATGCGGGGCTTCGGTCATGACAGCCCGATTATCAAGTCGATTCAAACCAGCCGATTAAGGCGACGCCACCCCAATCGCGCCTCCGATGACGTCATTTTCCCTGCTCAGCTTGACGCTCGGCCACCAGATAGCAGCGTGCGAAGCCCGTAGATCATGACCTCGTGCTGAGGAATGGCATCCCTGTCGAAGATCACCCAGCAATCATGGTCTTAGAGAATTGAAGATCGCTCTAGCATTGGCTGCGATGGTAGCCGACTGCGTCATGAAAAAGTCCGTCGTGCTTCTGAAATCGTACGAGATGGCGAGCTGCTCTGATAACTGTTCGGTGGCAGTGCAATAGAGCCAGGGTTGGCTCTTAGAATGAAAATCCCGGCATCGGGCGAAATATCCGTCTGGCCGCATCAGATAGAAGTCATTTTGCGAGCCATAGGTTCGGAGGCCATCGGGCCCTACGATAGCTTGGTTTTTCAACATGGCTTCGCGTTCGCGGGCCTGGGGATCAAAGCCCTGGGCTTTAACGGAAACCGTTATTTCGACAGGCTTGTCGGGTATAACGTCCGTCGGAATGAGGTGGCAGGCCATTTCGGCCCATGGATATTCAGGATGTGGGCGCGAGCAGAAC
>NZ_JABAII010000056.1 GCF_012641405.1 Rhizobium sp. P40RR-XXII | reverse complement strand
GCGCGGATAGCGCATCACATCATTGGTGACGAGCGCACGCGCGGCTCGTCTGGCCGCGACAACCGCATGTTCGTGGAAGCAGTGCTTTGGATTGTGCGGACCGGCTCGCCCTGGCGTGACCTGCCGGAAGTGTTCGGCGAGTGGAACAGTGTCTTCCGCCGTTTCAGCCGCTGGAGCCGGAAGGGCATCTGGTGGCGCATGTTCACCGCGATGTCGGACGATCCGGACTTCGAATACCTGATCGTTGATTCCACCATCATCCGCGCCCATCAGCACGCTGCCGGCGCAAAAAAGGGGCTGAAGATCAAGCCCTTGGCCGTTCTCGCGGCGGCCTGAGCACCAAGATACACATGGCCGTGCGTGGTCTCGGCTGCCCGGTCCGCTTCACACTGACCGCAGGCCAGAAGGGCGATGCGCCGCAAGCCGATGCCCTGATCGAGGGCCTACCCGCCGACATCGTCATGGCCGACACCGCTTATGACAGCGATCGCCTGCGCAATGCCATCGCTGATAAAGGCGCTGTGGCGGTGATCCCCAACAATCCTTCCCGCGC
>NZ_JABAII010000055.1 GCF_012641405.1 Rhizobium sp. P40RR-XXII | reverse complement strand
GCGGGGCGCTGTCGCTCTTCGCCTTCCGCGCGCCGAAGCTTGCCGCCGGCGGATTGTTCGCGCCGATCTCGCGCGAGGGAGCACTGGTGCTGAACAACCTGATCCTGACGGTTGCCTGCGGCACGGTCCTGACCGGCACGCTCTATCCGCTGGCGCTTGAAACGCTGACGGGTGACAAGATTTCCGTCGGTCCGCCCTTCTTCAACATGACGTTCGGATTGCTGATGGCGCCGATCCTCATTGCCGTGCCGTTCGGCCCGCTGCTCGCCTGGAAGCGCGGCGACCTGCTCGGCGCATTGCAGCGACTCTATGTCGTCGCAGGCTTGGCCTTCATCGCCGGATTGGTTCTGTTTTACATCCGGCATGGCGGCCCGGTACTTGCCGTTCTCGGTCTTGCAGCCGGCTTCTTCCTGATCTTTGGCGCCTTGGCCGATCTCTGGTATCGCGCCGGTGTCGGCAAGGTGGCTGCGAATGTGGCATGGCGGCGCCTCAGCGGGCTGCCGCGTTCCGCTTTCGGCACGGCGCTGGCGCATGCCGGCCTCGGCATTACTGTCCTTGGTATCATCGCGGTGACGACCTTCGAGGGCGAGAACATCACCAGTATGAAACCTGGCGAGACCGCTGAACTCGGCG
>NZ_JABAII010000054.1 GCF_012641405.1 Rhizobium sp. P40RR-XXII | reverse complement strand
ATCTCGATCAGGCCTTTGCCCTCGTTCTCGGCGCCAATTTAGGCACCGCGATCAACCCGCTGATCGAAGGGCAGTCGGGCACCGATCTATCCGTCAAACGGCTGCCGATCGGCAACATGCTGACGCGCATCGTCGGGGTGATCGCGGTGATCGGCCTGCTGGAGCCCGCCACGCGCCTGTCGGCGATGGTCGACAGCGACAGTGGCCGTGCCGTCGCCAATTTTCACAGTGCCTTCAATATCGTTCTGGCGGTGGTCTTCATGCCGCTGCTGCGGCCCTATGCCGATCTTTTGACGAAACTGCTACCGCAGAGAATCGACGAGGCCGATCCGACACGTCCGAGATATCTCGATCCGGCCGCCAAGGAGACGCCTGTCGTTGCTCTCGGGGCCGCGGCGCGGGAGGCGCTGAGGCTGGTCGACGTCTTGTCGGAAATGCTCGCCGGCGCGAAATCGGCACTGTCGAACAACGATCGCCGCGCATTGACGCGGTTGCGGTCGCTGGACAATATCCTCGACAGCCTCAACACGGCGGTTAAGACCTATCTGACTTCGATCGATCCCGATGAACTCGGCGAAGCCGACAGGCGGCGTCTGAACGAAATCCTGCTGTTTTCGATGAACATGGAGCATGCCG
>NZ_JABAII010000053.1 GCF_012641405.1 Rhizobium sp. P40RR-XXII | reverse complement strand
GCCGGATCGGACAGAACCTCGTCGGGATTGACGGCAAAGGCGGGCAGCGGCGCCAGTAGCGGGATAAGGCAAAGAAACAGTCGCATGACGCCGCCGAGACCGCAGATACAGGTAAAGCGGGTTGTCGGCCGACAGCTGCTCATTCTGCCGGCTCCATCGCCGGGCGAGCCGGCTTCGCCTTGCGGCTGGGAGCGCCGACGCGCAGGCGGCGATCGCTGAGCGACACGAAGCCGCCGATCGCCATGACCAGCGCGCCCATCCAGATGCAGAGGATGAAGGGTTTCCACCAGATGCGCACGACCGTGCCGCCATCCTTGCTGGCATCGCCGACCGACACATAAAGCTGGCTAAGTCCAAGCGTGAGAATGCCGGATTCGGTGGTGGCCGTACGGCTCGCGGTGAAGACGCGTTTGGCGGAGGACATTTCCGCAAAGGCGACCCCGCCGCGGCTGACCGTGAAGCGGGCACGATCCTCGGTAAAATTGGGACCGACGCCCGGCTGCATGCCCTCGAAGCGCAGGCTGTAGCCGCCGAGTTCAGCGGTCTCGCCAGGTTTCATACTGGTGATGTTCTCGCCCTCGAAGGTCGTCACCGCGATGATACCAAGGACAGTAATGCCGAGGCCGGCATGCGCCAGCGCCGTGCCGAAAGCGGA
>NZ_JABAII010000052.1 GCF_012641405.1 Rhizobium sp. P40RR-XXII | reverse complement strand
GCCCGCCTGCTGGCAGAGGAGAAGGTCATTTTTCGCAAGGCGGAGCGCGAGGGAACGGAAGCCCATTTCCAGCGCCTGCGGCAAGGGGGCATCGAGACCGCCGAGACCAGCTCGCTTCACCTCGATCTGTTGCGCGATCTCAAGCAGATCAATTCCCACCTGGTCGCCGCCGCTGCCTATCCCGTTTTGGAAGAGCGCGGCGAACTCCTGCAGAGCCGGACGCCAAGCCCGGTCCCACAGGCGGCCGTGACCGCGAATGACTAAAAAGACCTATCTTAGCCGTCTGGCCGGTGAGGCGGACAAACTTTTCGCCGGCCGGTCCATCGAACAATATGGCGCGATCTGTTACCGGCGAGCGCAGGGGCAGGAAAATGTCCAAATCCTGCTGATCACCTCGCGCGACAGCGGCCGATGGGTCATTCCCAAGGGATGGCCGATGGACAGGAAACTTCCGCATCAGGTCGCCGAACGCGAAGCCTGGGAAGAGGCAGGCGTCAGAGGAAAGGCCAGGAAGAAGCGCTTCGGCTACTACACTTATCTCAAAGTCCTCGGCACCGGCGAGACCGTTCCCTCTATCGTTCAAGTCCATCTTCTTGACGTCGCCGAATTGGTGGAGCGCTTTCCGGAGCGCGGTCAGCGCCAGCTGCAATGGTTCTCGCCCCACGAAGCGGCCGCCCATGTCCGCGA
>NZ_JABAII010000051.1 GCF_012641405.1 Rhizobium sp. P40RR-XXII | reverse complement strand
CTGGTGGTTTCCATGCTCAATTTGGATCGCCCCAAGATGCTGGCGCTTGACCGCACCAACTGGAAGTTCGGGTCGCGCAATATCAACATTCTGCTGCTGGCGATCGTGACCCGCCGCTTTCGGGTGCCGCTGCTCTTTACCCTGCTGCCGCATCAGGGCAGTTCCGACATGGCCCAACGCATCGCCCTGATGCGGCGTTATCTCATGCTGTTTGATGCCGCATCGATAAAGTGCCTGTTGGCCGATCGGGAGTTCATCGGCGTCGAGTGGATGGATTTCCTCAACCAAAACAATATTCCCTTCGTCATCCGCCTGAAGATCGACATGGCCGTCACCCTTCAGGATGGCAGCACATGGTCGCTGGCAACGCTGCTGCGGCGCAGGCGGGCGCGACGGGCAAGCGTCATCGGCAAGGCCCATGTCAACGGCACCGCCGGCACCACGCTTGAGCCGATCTGCCTGGCGGCAAAGCGCCTCGACGACGAATGGCTGATCGTCGCCACCAACCGCAACGATCCCAAGCAAGCCCTCAACGATTACCGAAAGCGATGGGGCATCGAGTGCCTATTCGGCGATGCCAAAACGCGCGGCCTCAATATGGAGGACACCCACATCACCAATCCCGACAAGCTCGCAAGCCTGCTCGTCATCCTCATCCTGGCCATCACCTGGGCCTACCGATGCGCTACTCACACCATGGGCATGAAGGCGATCACGCGAAAAAGCCACGGACGGCGCCAGAAATCATGG
>NZ_JABAII010000050.1 GCF_012641405.1 Rhizobium sp. P40RR-XXII | reverse complement strand
GGTGATGTCACGGTAACGGCTTGTGAGGATCAGCTGCGATAGACGCAGGTGCATGAGCGCTTCGCCAGTCAGCTACAAGCGTCATCGCTTCCCACCCCAGATCATAGCCCGCGCGGTCTGGCTCTACTTTCGGTTTCCGCTGAGCCTGCGTCTTGTCGAGGAATTGCTGCTGGAACGCGGCATTGCTGTCTCCTATGAGACGATCCGCCGGTGGGAAAAGAAGTTCCGCCCGGCTTATGCGCGCCGCCTTCACCGCAAGAAGTCCAGCGGGAACGATGTGCGGCATCTGGACGAGGTCGTTATCATCATTGCCGGGACGAAACACTGGCTATGGCGGGCCGTCGATCAGGACGGGTATGTGCTTGACGAAATCGTCCAGAACCGCCGCAACACCAAGGCCGCCAAGCGATTGCTGACCCGTCTTCTGAAGAAGCAGAGTATTGCACCGAAGCGGATGATCACTGACAAGTTGCGCTCCTATGGAGCAGCCCGGCAACAGGTGATGCCGCACATCGAACACCGATCCTACAAAAGTCTGAACAACCGGGCTGGGAATTCTCATGTGCCGCTGCGAAAACGCGAGCGGATGATGCAAGGCTTCCGATCGCCGGGAGGCCTTCAACACTTCGTATCTGTCTTCTCCGCGGTCCGCAACCTCCTCGTCCCGCCCAGCTCACAACGCTCCGCATTCCAAAGCCGCGTTCACCGCATCCAGGCGATCGCACAGTGGAAGGCTGCGGCGGGAGCCGTGGCCTGAGATCAATCCTGAAGGCCGAACGTCAAACGTGCTTCCGAATTCAAGTTAAGGTGACATCGCCC
>NZ_JABAII010000004.1 GCF_012641405.1 Rhizobium sp. P40RR-XXII | reverse complement strand
TTCCAAGGACCCAGATCGCTCCAGGTCCCGCAAGCTTCGCCGCCCACGTTTCTCTTTCTTCTCATCTTCAATTGTCAAATAACCGACCAGTCAAACCAGTCAAAAACCTTATTCCCGCAATCCCAGGTCAAAACCCAGAACCACCAATCAGCATCGCAGCCAATCAAGGAAACACTAGAGCGAAAGTCGTCGTCGCCAGCAGCGCCGCCGCCCTCGTTCAGTGATCGGGCTTATAGACCCTACCTCCGAACCAAGTCAACTATCGATTTTGAAAAAAATCAAAAAACAAATAACCGATTGATTCTTATGAGAGATTTATGAACATCCCTGTGGGCGCCGTGATTGCGCTGCAAAACGCCCGCAGATATCCCCACGGAAGCGCAAGGTCCGGTGCCGAAATCACGAAACAGGCTATGAACCGGCAGCTTTGCGCATCGGACCGGGCCGGCGCCCCTGGTATTTTATAGGGAAACAGGGTCCCGAGCGCTGCGAAAAACGGCCGCTCGATTTGACACTCCTGTCATAAATATGCACATCTTCGCCCCCAAGCCTGCGGCTCGCATAAAGGAAGCGGATCTCGATTGGCATGATGACGGACAAGATGATGCTCCGATCGCTCGGTAACGAGCCGCCAATCCTGGCCGATGGCAGGCGGGCGCCGGACCGGCGCGAAGTCTCGCTGCGATGGCTTTCCGGCACCTTCCTGACGGGCCTCACCTCAAGCATCCTGATGGGCGTCGCGCTGTTTGCCGCACTTGACGGCCGTCAGCAGCTGGCCATTCCGGCGGAAGCCTATGCGACAACGGACAGCCACGACGCTTCCGACGATCAGGTCATCCGCGGCGCCCGCCTGATTTCCACCGCGATCGCCTCGAAGCCGTCCGACCGCAACATTCTCGAAGTATCGACGGTCGTGCGCGACGGCGACAAGGAGGTAGTGCGTCGCCAACCCTTCGCCCATGTGAAGATCGCGCTCGCCACCAACCGCATCGCCAGCGAAAACTACCCGCCCTTCGATCCGCTGGCGATCTTTGCCGCCGATGAGAACATACCGCCGCCGGCCAACAAGACCGGCGCCATCTACGGATCGGACGTGGAATCCGAGGTCAGCCTGAAGACGGTGCCCTTTCCCGCCAAGGATATTCCCTTCCAGCTCGCCGGTTCCATGTCGCTTGAAGAGGTGGAGGAGAATGTCCGCTCCAACGGCTCGGTTCTGGCCGATGGCAATACCCAGCTTTCAGCACTCTATTATGTCGACCCTCGCCGTTTCGCCAATGACGATTCCGATGTCGATCTGACGGCGGGTCTTGCCGCGCGCATCGTCGAGGAAAACATGTCCGTCTCGGCGCCGGAAGCGGTCACCGCGCAGACGGAAGAATTCGCCGACGATATCATACCGGTTCGCGAAAATATGCCGATCGCCACGGCGCTGACCAATGCCGGCTACCTCAAGGCCGACGCGGACGACATCACGGCAAAGATCCAGCCGCTCTTCGGCTCGGCCAATGTTTCCACGGGCGACGTATTGCGCATCGGCATCCTTCAGAAGGGTGAGCAGGCCAAGATCATCCGCGCCAGCCTCTATCGCGGCACGAAACATCTTCTCACCATCGCCCAGAACGATCGTGGCGAATTCGTCGCCGGCAGCGCGCCGCCGATGCTGGATGCCATCGCCACCGCTTTCGACAATGATGCGCCCACGCTCACAGCCGGACGCGATCTGCCGAGCGTCTACGACGGCATCTATCGCGCGGCCCTCTCCTACGGCATGACCAAGGAGATGGTGGCGCAGGTCGTCAAGCTGCTTGCCAGCAATGTCGATTTCCAGGCACAGCTGAAGCCGACGGATTCCCTGGAAGCCTTCTTCTCGGTCACCGACGACAAGGGGCAGGCGACGGCCGATTCCGAGCTGCTCTATGTCAATGCCAAGTTCGGCGATACGGTCACGCGCTTCTATCGCTTCGAGGATCCGGCCGATCATTCGATCGACTATTTCGACGAAAACGGCAAGAGCATCCGGCAATTCCTGCTGCGCAACCCCGTTCCGACAGGTGTCTTCAAATCAGGCTTCGGCATGCGCCGCCACCCGATCCTCGGCTTCGCGCGCATGCATACCGGTGTCGATTGGGCCGCACCCCGCGGCACGCCGATCATCGCGGCCGGCAACGGCGTCGTCGAAAAGGCGAGCTGGGATTCCAGCGGCTTCGGCAATCAGACCCTTATTCGCCATGCGAATGGCTACGTCTCCTCCTACAATCACCAGAGCGCCATCGCCAAGGGTATCGTGCCGGGCGCGAAAGTGGTGCAGGGCCAGGTGATCGGCTTTATCGGCTCGACGGGTCTCGCGACCGGGCCTCACCTCCACTACGAGCTGATCGTCAACGGCACGAAGGTCGATCCGCTGCGCATTCGCCTGCCCGGCGGCAAGTCGCTGGAAGGCGATGCGCTCGCCAAATTCCAGGAAGAACGCAAGCGCATCGATACGCTGCTCAGCGACGACAAGTCGAAGCAGATCGCCAGCAAGTAACCGAGCGGCTACCCTCTCCCATTTGCGGTTGGGGCCGATAGCAAAATGGCGGCCCGAAGACCGCCATCTGCATTTTTCTTCAACCAGTGCCGCTTAAGCCGCTTCATTCACGGCCTGGCGCGGACGGAATAACAGCCGGTCCGAACCGCTGGTGACCTTGACGAGCGAACCATCCGGAATCTGACCGGACAAGATCTGTTCGGCGAGCGGATCCTGAACATATTTCTGGATCACCCGCTTCAGCGGCCTTGCGCCATAGACCGGATCGTAACCCTTGTTGGCAAGCCAGTGACGGGCGTCGTCGTCGAGCTCGAGGGTGATCTTGCGCTCCGACAATAGCTTCAACAGCCGCTCCAGCTGGATATCGACGATGGCACCCATCTCATCGCGCTTGAGGCGATGGAACAGGATGATCTCGTCGATACGGTTCAGGAATTCGGGCCGGAAATGCGACCGGACCACATCCATCACCTGTTCGCGCACCAGATCGCTGTCATCGCCTTCTTTCAACTGGGTCAGATATTCGGCACCCAGATTGGAAGTCATGATGATCATCGTGTTGCGGAAGTCGACCGTGCGGCCCTGCCCGTCCGTCAAGCGTCCATCATCCAGAACCTGGAGCAGGATGTTGAAGACATCGGGATGCGCCTTCTCGATCTCGTCGAACAGCACGACCTGATAGGGCCGCCGGCGGACGGCTTCGGTGAGCGCCCCACCTTCCTCGTAACCGACATAGCCGGGAGGAGCGCCGATCAGCCGGGCAACGGAGTGCTTCTCCATGTATTCCGACATATCCATGCGCACCATCGCCGTCTCGTCATCGAAAAGGAAGCGGGCGAGCGCCTTGGTGAGTTCGGTCTTGCCGACGCCGGTCGGGCCGAGGAAGATGAACGAGCCGATCGGGCGGTTCGGATCCTGCAAGCCGGCACGCGAACGGCGAACGGCGCGCGACACTGCCTGAACGGCATCGCCCTGTCCGACGACCCACTTGGCAAGTTCGTCTTCCATCCGAAGCAGCTTGTCCCGTTCGCCTTCGAGCATCTTGTCCACGGGAATCCCGGTCCAACGGGAGACGATATGGGCGATATTGTCGGCGGTGACGACTTCCTGCACCATGGAATCGCGACCGCCATCCTGCTCCTCGGCAGCCTGGAGATCCTTCTCCAGGTTCGGGATCACGCCATAGGCAAGCTCGCCGGCGCGCTGGAATTCACCCTTGCGCTGGGCGATCGCCAGTTCGTTACGGGCTTCGTCGAGCTTTTTCTTCAGATCGGCGGCAAGACCGAGCTTCTGCTTTTCGGCCTGCCACCGCGCGGTCAGCGCATCGGCTTCCTCTTCCAGAGAAGCAAGATCCGTTTCCAGCCGTTTCAGCCGGTCAGCCGAGGCCTGGTCGGTCTCCTTCTTCAACGCTTCGCGTTCGATCTTCAGCTGGATGATGCGGCGATCAAGCTCGTCGAGCTCTTCCGGCTTGGAATCCACCTGCATGCGCAGACGCGCCGCAGCCTCGTCCATCAGGTCGATGGCCTTGTCGGGCAGGAAGCGGTCGGTGATGTAGCGGTTCGACAAGGTCGCGGCGGCCACCAGGGCGGCATCGGCGATGCGGACCTTGTGATGCTGCTCGTATTTTTCCTTCAAGCCGCGCAGGATCGAGATCGTGTCCTCGACCGTCGGCTCTTCGACCATGACGGGCTGGAAGCGGCGGGCAAGAGCCGGATCCTTCTCGACGTGCTTGCGATATTCATCGAGCGTGGTCGCACCGACGCAATGCAGCTCGCCGCGCGCAAGCGCCGGCTTCAAGAGGTTGGACGCATCCATGGCACCATCGGCCTTGCCGGCACCGACCAGCGTGTGCATTTCGTCGATGAACAGGATGATCTCGCCGTTTTCCGACTGCACTTCGTTGAGCACGGCCTTCAGCCGCTCTTCGAACTCGCCGCGAAACTTCGCGCCTGCAATCAGCGCGCCCATGTCGAGCGCCATCAGCTTCTTGTCCTTCAGCGATTCCGGCACGTCGCCATTGACGATGCGCAGCGCCAGGCCTTCGACGATGGCCGTCTTGCCGACGCCGGGCTCGCCGATGAGCACGGGATTGTTTTTGGTGCGGCGGGACAGGACCTGGATCGTGCGGCGGATTTCGTCGTCGCGGCCGATCACCGGATCGAGCTTGCCTTCGCGCGCCTCGGAGGTGAGGTCACGGGCATATTTCTTCAAGGAATCGAAGCCTTGCTCCGCATTAGCGGAGTCGGCGGTGCGGCCCTTGCGGATATCGTTGATGACCTGATTGAGCGCGACAGGCGTGATGCCAGCCTTCTTCAAGCTTTCCGACGTCGAGGCCGTCGGCTCGATCGCCAGGGCCTGCAGCAGACGCTCGACGGTAACGAAACTGTCGCCGGCCTTCTTCGCGGCTTCCTCGGCGGCTGCAAAGACCTTGGCGAGCGGCTGCGAGAGATAGATCTGGCCATCGCCGCCGGAAACCTTCGGCAGCTTGGCAAGAACCGCATCATTGGCAAGGCGCGCGGCCTTGGCGTCGCCGCCGGCGCGCTCGATCAACGAGGCAGCCATGCCCTGATCGTCGTCCAGAAGCACCTTCAACACATGTTCGGGAGCAAACTGCTGGTTACCCTGCGCAAGCGCATAGGTCTGGGCGGATTGCAGGAAACCACGCACCCGCTCGGAGTATTTTTCAATATTCATATGAGACCTCCATGAATCGCTCTGCCCTGACCGGCGCAGACCGATGATTGAGATTGAGCCCCCTTAAGAGGCGGGCCCCGCCTTTCCGCCATTGAGATTTGCGGCAAGGCAACTGAGGAGAATATGGGAGGATATTTGAAGAGTTTAAAGGGTCGCGGAATGGAAAAACCGCCCGGAGTTGTTCCATACGCTTCTGCAATTGAAGAAGCGCCGATCGCCCCCGAAAGAGAGCTCTCCGCCCGTACAAAAGGAAATGGCGGCTTCCGCCGCCATTCCCGCTTCATTCATCTAGTTCGCTCCAGGGAGCGACTTATTCCGAGGTAGCATCCGCCATAGCCGGAGCTTCGCCCGACCCGGCTTCACCCTGGTCATCGCCCTCGGCTGCAGCACCGCGGCGCGGCTGGCGGCGCGGACGATTGCCGCCCGTACTGCGGCGGCGCGGCTGGCGCTCGGTGGCGGCCACCGCCGGAGTTTCCTCCTCGATCGCCACTTCGGCCGGGATGCCTTCGATTACCGGCTGCGGACCAGTGCCGTTGATGGCTTCCGGCTCGGGAGCCGGAGCTGCGGCAGCCGGAGCAGCCTGGTGCTGACGAGCCGGAGGCGGCGCCATCTGCGGCTGGTCATCGATCTCGTTTGCATCGATATCATCGATGTCACGGTCGGCTGCATCGCGGTCATTGTAATTGTGCTGATCGTCGCGCTGATAGCGCTCCTGCATCTGCGCCTGGGCGCTGGCAATGATCCGATTGTAGTGTTCGGCATGCTGCAGGTAGTTTTCAGCCATAACGCGGTCGCCGGAGCTCTGGGCATCGCGAGCCAAGGCCGAGTATTTCTCGGCGATATGCTGTGCGGTTCCGCGGATCTTCACATCGGGACCGGAGCTGTCGTAAGTTCTGGTCAGCGGGTTCGAGCCCTTGCGGTTGAAATTGTTGTTGTTATTTCCGCCGCCACCGTTGTTGTTGTTACCACGCCCCCGACCGCGCTTGTTCTGCTGTCCTGGCCTCATAGATCCTTCACCTGAATTCTCTTCGTTGGGATAAAATCATACACGACACCTGCCGCCGCGGTTCGGACATTCCCGAACCAGGGCCTGCGTGCCGCAAGCAAACTGCGCTTTAGCGCCGGTCTGCCGCTCGACTACGTCAGATTAAACTGATCACGCATTGGGTTATCTTCAACCTTTGACACTCTTACCAAAGAGCGGATCCCCGAGGCTGTCCAAGATAAGCGAATCGTCTCGCTTATTCCCAGCCGCCCAACGCGTGAGCGCAACCTATATTGCTTCCTCAGGAAATCCAAGCTTTTTCTTTGCGATAGCAATAGCGGTTCCACAAATCCGCTGCAAAACGTTGCGTTAATGTTGAAATTCAAACACAAGAACCCGGTCGTTCTGGCCGTAGTCACGAGCCGCTTCGACAAGGGAAAATCCTGCTCCTTCAAAAATTGAAGTCACCGTTTCACGCTGATCGTAACCGATCTCTACCCCAATCATGCCATCCGGGAGTAGAAACCGCGCCGCATCCTTTGCGATCGCCCTATATGCATCCAGCCCATCAAGGCCCCCGTCAAGGGCCGCAGGAGGATCGAAATCCTTTACTTCTGGAGCGAGAGTGGAAATGACACTGGACGCAATATAGGGCGGATTTGAGACAATCACGTGAAAACATTCGTGGATGGCGTCAAACCAGCTTCCATGCACGGTTTCAAACCGCGCCGCCAGGCCATTCTGCTCAGCGTTCCCGCGAGCGGTTTCCAGCGCCTCGCTGGAAATATCGGAACCAACACCCGTCGCTTTGGGGCATTCGTGAAGCAGAGCCAGACAGATGGCTCCCGTCCCCGTTCCGATATCCAATATATGGACATTGCCGACCTTGAATTCAAGACGCCGCACATATGGCAGCATCGTATCGACGAGAATTTCGGTATCGGGCCGCGGTTCGAGCGTTGCCGCCGAGAGCCGCAGGGAGAGGCCATAGAATTCCCGTTCCCCAAGAATTCGATGGACCGGCTCGTGGTTGAGCCGGCGGGCAATCGCCGCCCGCACCGCCGCCGCATCCTTCGCAGGTATGGCCTCGGAGCCGCGCGTCACCAGTTCAGTGGCGGCAAGATGAAGAAGGCCGCCGACAAGGATGCGCGCTTCCGTGGCGGGATCATCGAGATCGGCCTCCGCAAAGCGGGCACGCACCTCCTGCAGGAGTCCGGAAACGGTCGGCCCCTGCCCGCTGCTCATGCCTGTTCACCGAGCTGGGCGAGCTGGCTCGCCTGGTAGTCCGCCAGCAGCGCGTCGACCACCTCGTCGATCTCGCCGACCATCATCCGGTCGAGCTTGTAGAGCGTCAGGTTGATGCGATGATCGGTGACGCGTCCCTGCGGGAAATTGTAGGTGCGGATGCGTTCGGATCGGTCGCCGGAACCGACCTGGCTCTTGCGGTCGGCGGAACGCTCGCTGTCGGCGCGCTGGCGCTCCATGTCGAACAGGCGCGACCGCAGCACCTGCATCGCCTTGGCGCGGTTCTGGTGCTGCGACTTTTCCGAGCTCGTGACGACGATGCCCGAGGGAAGATGTGTGATGCGCACGGCCGAGTCGGTCGTATTGACGTGCTGCCCGCCGGCGCCCGACGAGCGCATGGTGTCGATACGGATATCCTCGGGCCGGATTTCGATATCGACTTCCTCGGCTTCCGGCAGCACGGCGACGGTCGCCGCCGAGGTATGAATGCGGCCGCTGGCTTCTGTTTCCGGCACGCGCTGGACGCGATGGACGCCGGATTCGAACTTTAGCCGCGAGAACACACCCTTGCCGCTGATCGTGGCGATGATTTCCTTGTAGCCGCCTGCTTCGCCATCGCTCGAGGAAAGAATTTCCACCTTCCAGCCATTGGTAGCAGCAAAGCGCTCATACATACGGAAGAGATCGCCGGCGAAAAGAGCTGCTTCTGAGCCGCCGGTACCGGCGCGGATTTCCAGAATGGCGCTCTTCTCGTCGGCGGCATCCTTCGGCAACAGCAGAACCTGGATTTCCTTCTCCAGCGCCTCGATCCGCTCCTTGACCTCGGGCAGCTCCGTTTCGGCAAGGTCGCGCATCTCGCGATCGACTGATTTGTCGGAGAGCATGGCCTCGAGATCGGCAACCTCGGCGATAGCGCGCTCATAATCGCGGGTCTTTGTGACGACCGGCTGCAGTTCGGAATATTCGGAAGCAAGCTTCACATAGACATCCGCGGCCGGGCCGGCGGACATGCGCGCCTCGATCTCACCGAAACGGCGTTCCAATTCGCGCATTTTTTCAACGGGGAGCTTCGCCACCCTCTACTCCAATTCTTCTTATTATCTCTGCTTTGATGTGGTGTGCATGATCCTGCCTGGAAACCGCTTCGTGTCTTTCAGGATCACGCGCTAAAGCGGAATATTGTGGCTCTCGGCGAAGCGCGCAAGGATATCCCGCATGGAACTTGTCGGCTGCCTGTCATCGAGCGCGGTCTCCATGACATCAGACAAAGCCTTGAGGTCGAGCCCAAGCAGCATCGCCTTGACCGGGCCGATCGAGGCAGGCGACATCGAAACCGAGCGGAGGCCGAGGCCGAGCAGGGCCATCGCCGAAATCGTCTTGCCGGCCAACTCGCCGCACAGCGTCACAGGCGTCTTGTTGCGCTCACCGGCGCGCACGATATCGCGCAGGATACGCAGGAACGGCCGCTCGAGCGGGTCGAAGCGGTCCGACACGCGCGCATTGCCGCGATCCACGGCCATCGCGAACTGGAACAGATCGTTGGAGCCGATCGAGACGAAATCGACTTCCGCCATCAGCTCATCCAACTGCCACAGCAGCGCCGGCACTTCCAGCATGGCGCCGAACTGCAGCTTGCGCGGCAGGCTGTGGCCGAAGCGCGAGAGGTGCTGCACTTCCTTCTGCAGGAGCTCGCGCACCGCCCTGATCTCGGAGACTTCCGTGACCATAGGCACCATCATCTTCAGCTCGTTGTCGGCCGCGGCCTTCAGCATGGCTCTGAGCTGCGTGCGCAGCAGGCCGGGGCGGTCGAGCGAGAGACGGATGGCGCGCCAGCCGAGCGCCGGGTTTTCCTCCTCATGCGCCCGGAAATAGGGAACGACCTTGTCGCCGCCGATATCAAGCGTCCGGAACGTCACGACGTGACCGCCCGCCTGCTTCATCACATTGCGATAGAAGGCTTCCTGCTCCTCCGCTTTCGGCATGGTCGAGGCGATCATGAACTGCAGCTCGGTGCGGAACAGGCCGATGCCCTCGGCGCCGGATTCGGCAAGCTGCGGCAGATCGACCAGCAGGCCGGCATTCATCAGCAGCGAAATGCGCTGCCCGTCCTTGGTGACCGGCTCGACGGAACGCAGGGCACGGAACTGCTCCTGCCGGCGGGCACGGAACCGCACCTTCTCTTCATAGGAACGCTGATGATCCGCCATCGGACGCAGATGGACATGACCGCCATCGCCATCGATGATGACCGGATCGCCGTTTTCCGCCAGCGCGACGACACCGGCCGCCTGCCCGACGACAGGAATGCCCATGGCGCGCGCGACGATGACGACATGGCTCGTCACCGCGCCCTCTTCCAGCACCAGGCCGCGAATGTTGGCGCGGGGATAATCGAGCAGTTCCGCCGCACCCATGGCGCGCGCGAAAATGATCGCGTCGTTTGGAAAGCCCTCGGCACTGGTACGGCCCGAATGGCCGATGAGCTGCCGGAGCAACCGGTTCGCCAGATCCTCGAAATCGTGCATGCGCTCGCGAAGATAGGGATCGGTCAGGCGCATCATGCGCGCCTTCGTATCGCTCTGCACCTTTTCGACCGCGGCTTCGGCGGTCAGGCCGTTGCGGACGGCTTCCTCGAGTTTGCGCACCCAGCCCTGGTCGTGTGCGAACATGCGGTAGGTTTCAAGCACCTCGCGATGCTCGCCCTCCATCGAGACGTCGCGGCGCGACAGCATGTCGTCGATCGAGATGCGCAGCGAGCCGAGCGCTTCGGCCAGGCGGCCGATTTCCTTGTCAGCATCGTCGTTCAGCAGGTTGGTGACGACGATACGCGGCTCGTGCAGGACGACATAGCCGAGGCCGATGCCTTCATTGTAGCTGTCGCCGTCGATAGTGACCGAACGCGTAAGATCGAGTTCAAGGCCGGGCTTGGTGATCTTCTTCAGCTCGCCGGTCGCGATCATCTCGGCCAGCACCATGGCCGTCGTTTCGAGCGCCTCCAGCTCTTCCTCACGATAGGTGCGGCTCGCCTTGTTCTGAACGACAAGAACGCCGAGCGATCGCCCGGTGCGCAGGATCGGCACGCCGAGGAAGGAGTGGTAGATCTCTTCGCCGGTTTCCGGCAGGTAGCGGTAGGCCGGATGCGATTGCGCGTCCGAAAGGTTCAGCGGCTGGGCGGAGGCGGCAATCGTACCGACAAGGCCCTGCCCCATCTTCAGTTGTGAAAGGTGGACGGCCTCTTTGTTCAGACCCTCGGTGGCATAGAGCTCGAGCACGCCATCCGCGCGCAGCACATAGACCGAGCAGACCTCGGCGACCATGTTGCTGGCAATCTGGCTGACGATCCGGTCAAGGCGCTCCTGCGGCTCCAGCGGCTCCGCCATCAACTCGCGTAGCCGCTTGAGCAGAACGCGTGGACCGCCGGAAAGGTCTCTCATTGCGCCACTAGCTCCCGAATCAAGATGTCATGCCTGTGTTGCCCACATCAGGGCCGGCCGAAACTCGCCTCCGTCACGGTCCGTTGTCAGCAATCCTGAATCAACTCTTATCCAGACCGTAGCAGGAATGCAAAGTCCTGACTGCGAGTTCTGCGTAAGGACCATCAATCAGGATGGAAATCTTGATTTCTGACGTCGTAATGGCCTTGATGTTGATACCTTTTTCGGCAAGTGCCCGGAAAGCGGTCGCGGCAACGCCAGCATGCGAGCGCATGCCGATGCCGATGACCGATACCTTGACCAGACCTGATTCGCTCTGGACGACGTCGTAGCCGATCTTTTCCTTGTTTTCGCCAAGGACGCGAAGCGCCTTGTCGACATCGCCGGAGGGGACGGTGAAGGTCATGTCGGTCTTGGAGCCGTCCTCGGAAATATTCTGGACGATCATGTCGACATTGATGTGGTTTTCGGCCAGCGGCCCGAAGATCGCGGCGGAAACGCCCGGCCGGTCGGCAAGACGGCGCAGCGAGATCTGAGCCTCATCCTTGGCATAGGCAATGCCGGTGACTACTTCCTGTTCCACGATTTCATCCTCGTCACAAATCAGCGTTCCGGGCGGGTTGAGCAGATCGCCCATGCCCGGAGCATCGGGATCCTCGAAAGAAGAGCGCACGAAGGTGCGGACCTTAAAGACCATGGCCAGTTCGACCGAGCGCACCTGCAGCACCTTGGCGCCGAGAGAGGCCATTTCGAGCATTTCCTCGAAGGCGATCTTCTTCAGGCGGCGGGCCTTCGGCTCGATACGCGGATCGGTCGTATAAACGCCGTCGACGTCGGTATAGATGTCGCAGCGGTCGGCCTTGACCGCAGCGGCGATCGCCACCGCCGACGTATCGGAACCACCGCGACCGAGCGTCGACAGGCGGTTGTCCGGGCCAAGACCCTGGAAGCCGGCAACGACAGCCACCTGGCCTTCCCCCATGCGGCGGATCATCTCACCGCCGTCGATTTCGAGAATGCGGGCCGCACCGTGGGCATTGTCGGTGCGGATCGGTATCTGCCAGCCCTGCCAGGAGCGGGCGTTGATGCCCATGGCCTGCAGCGCAATCGCCAAAAGGCCCGATGTCACCTGCTCGCCAGACGCCACGATCGCATCATATTCGCGCGCATCGTAGATGGAATGATCGGCGCCGGCGACCTTCGGCATGTTCTGGACCCAGCCGACCAGCTCGTTGGTCTTGCCGGACATGGCGGAAACGACGACAGCCACCTCATGGCCGGCATCGACCTCGCGTTTCACATGGCGCGCGACGTTCTTGATACGGTCCAGATCCGCGACGGAGGTTCCGCCGAATTTCATCACGATGCGTGCCATGTGCCTCTACCAGTACCCTGCGCCGGGCGGCCGAATGCGAGGAGCCCGACATGCAAAATCGCCCCTCCGGTTCGGTAGCCGGAAAAGCGTGATCTCAATGGGGCCGTCTCTTAGCGAGTTTGTCGGGCGCGTGCAATAGCGTGGCGCACCCGGCGCGACAAAAACTATACTTTAATAATCAACTTTTAAAGTCGACCAGAGCTTGTCGAGAATTCCACCTTCCTTGTCGATATTATCCTTGTTGAGGAAGGTGGCGACGAGTATGCCGCCTTCCGGCCGGCCCGTCGCGACGATCTCATATTCCATGACATCGTCATCCGTGATGGTTTCTGCCTTCACGCCCTTCAGCACGCTACCGTTCGGGAGCGTGCGTTGCGTGCCCTGCTTGCTTATCTTTGCGCCGCCGTTGAGGCTCTCCTGCACCATCTGCTGCAGCACGACATCGGTATTGCCCGACGGATCGAGGCCTTTGTACAGCTGCACGATGATGCCGGTGCCGATCGGCGTCATCAGCGCATATTGCTGCACGCCATCGCCGAGATCCGTCTTTGCTACGGTGAGCTTGCCATCGTGATCGAAGGAGAACTTGCCGCCCGTGAACGTCACCGTATCGCTGCGCTGCAGCTCCACCGGGACCTTGCGGCCATCCTTCATGGTGACTTCGAACGTATCACCGGGATTGATGCCCACCACGACACCATCGATCGTCAGGCGAAACCCCTTGCTGTCCCCGGCATTTGCGTGGCCGACAGCAAGGCAACCCATGGCGATAGCCGTCGCGAGACGGAATGGTCTCATGAGGAACTCCTCTATAAGCCAGTCGATCGGAATCGATCCCAGTTCTGAAAGTCCATTTCACAGCCCGGCGATTGATCGGCCATAAGATACCTCCATGTCAACCTCGGGACCGCAATTCGCTGCCGCCGATCGACACACCCCACAGGCGATCGACGGCCGCAGCCCTTGACATCGCGCATCGATCGTCCGACTTCACACGGGGAAATATTGTTGCTTGCGTTCGCCCGGAACATGGGCACGGCGCAGATCACGGAGTGAACCATGAGCGAAACGGCAAAGAGCACGATCGACCAGAGCGAAGTGGACCGTTTCTCCGCCATGGCGGCCGAGTGGTGGAGCCCCACCGGCAAGTTCAAGCCATTGCACAAGTTCAATCCGGTGCGCCTGGCCTACATTCGCGATCGCGCCTGCGAGAGTTTCGGCCGGGATCCGAAGAGCAGCCGGCCGCTGGAAGGT
Source organism: Rhizobium sp. P40RR-XXII (assembly GCF_012641405.1). Taxonomy (GTDB): domain Bacteria; phylum Pseudomonadota; class Alphaproteobacteria; order Rhizobiales; family Rhizobiaceae; genus Rhizobium. Next base: position 484,863 of record NZ_JABAII010000004.1, on the reverse strand, counting down.
TTGCGCGTTCTCGACATCGGCTGCGGCGGCGGCCTGCTGTCCGAACCCATGGCGCGCATGGGTGCCGCGGTCATCGGCGCCGACCCCTCGGAAAAGAACATCGGCATTGCCTCGACGCATGCAAAAGCCTCGGGCGTTCCGGTCGATTATCGCGCCGTCACCGCCGAGCAGCTGGCCGAGGCCGGCGAGACCTTCGATATCGTGCTCAACATGGAAGTGGTCGAGCATGTCGCAGACGTCGAATTCTTCCTGTCGACCTGCGCGAAAATGGTCCGCCCCGGCGGCCTGATGTTCGTGGCGACCATCAACCGCACCATGAAGGCGGCTGCCCTTGCCATTTTCGCGGCGGAAAACCTGCTGCGCTGGCTGCCGCGCGGCACCCATCAATATGAGAAGCTTGTGCGTCCGGAAGAAATCGAAAAGCCGCTGGTCGCCGATGGATTGGAAATCATCGCCCGCACCGGCGTCTTCTATTCGCCGCTGCAGGACCGTTGGAACCTCTCGAAGGATATGGACGTCAACTACATGCTGCTGGCAAAGCGGGCGAACTTGCGCTGATCGCCGGCCGGCGAACCGGCTTCAAACCTTCAATGTCATGACATGCGTCAGCAGCTCGCTTTGCGTGGCGGCGTTGAGCGCAACGATGTCCTTGACGCAAAGACGGTTGATTTCACCAGGCTGACCATCGGCTCCATAGGGCTGCTTGAATGAGAAAGCCGCTGGACTCGCCCCATGATCGTGAAGATATTCCAGCCGCTCGACGCCGTCTTTCCACTCCGGAACAACCCCGGCATCCACCCACCAAAGAACAAGCGGCGGCCAGCTCTGCCTGACATTCCAATGCCGCGCGTGCTTCAAGGCGTCGGCATGCACGCCGCTGTAGGTAAATGCCATCAGCGACTCGATATCGGCCCAGAGCGATAGCGATGAGGGCGCCGTGGTAAAACCGCTGCCTTCGATGAAACGCGGAAAGGCCTGCTCGCCCCAGCAGGACGGGTCTTGTTCACCAGGATAGCCGGACCGGCCGATGAAGCCGCTCGCGCGGGTGGCGGCCTCGAAATTTGCCGCTTCACGCAGGCGAAATCCTTCGACGGCAGGGCTTTCATAGGCCGAGACATGCAGTCCGAAATTATACATGGCAAGATGTTTGTCGCCGGCCGCCGGCATCAATTGACGTCGTCGGGCAGTACGGGGATGGCGGCGATCTCGATGCCTTCCTCGACAAGAGCCTGCGCCTCGTCCGGCGTCGCCTTGCCGATGATCCCGCGCGCATCCGCCTCGCCATAGTGAATCTTGCGGGCTTCTTCCGGGAATTTTGTGCCGACGTCCTCGGCATTCGCCTTGATGGCGTCGACCGCTTCCTTCAGCTTGACCATCGCCTGCTTGCGGGCAGCATCCATGGCAAGCGTCTGCATCTCGTCTTTCTTGCGCGCCGTCGAAACCGAAGGCGCCATCAAAAGCTTGGAGATCGCAGCCGAATTGCAGACAGGACAGGTGAGGAACCCGCTTGCGAGCTGACGCTCGAAATCGGCACTTTCGGAAAACCAGCCCTCGAACTCGTGGGCTTTATCACAGCTGAGCGAATAACGGATCAAGCAGCGACGCCTCCAGCCGCCGGCGTCGCGATCTTCTCCAACGAAAATTCGCGCGCATTCTTCAGGTTCGGTATCTTGTCGCGGGCCGATTTCACCGCACTGACATCGATCTCGGCGATGACGACGGCCTCGCCGGTACCGCCGGCAGACGCCAGCACCTTGCCCCAGGGATCGATGATCATCGAATGGCCAAAGGTTTCCCGGCCGTCCTCATGCTTGCCGGCCTGGGCGGCGGCAATGACGAACATGCCGTTTTCGATAGCGCGGGCGCGCAGCAGGATTTCCCAATGCGCCTTGCCCGTCTGCCTGGTGAAGGCGGCAGGCACTGTCATCACCTCGGCGCCGGCAACGGCCTGGGCGCGGAAGAGCTGCGGAAAGCGCACGTCGTAGCAGATGGAAAAGCCGAGCTCGGCGAAGGGCAGCGATGCGATGCGCGCTTCCGATCCGGGACGGTAGACGGCACTTTCGCGCCAGCTCTCGCCATTGTCCAGATCGACATCGAACATGTGGATCTTGTCGTAACGGTTGATGAGCTTGCCGTCGGGACCGAAGAGGAAGCCGCGATTGGCGATCTTGTCGTCATCGAGCGCAATCGCCGTGGAGCCGATATGCAGGTGGATGCCAAGCTCCTTCGCCAGCTCGGACGCCGTCTTGACGATGATATCGTTCGGCTCGTCGCGCAGCACGGCTCGCATGGCCGGCCGATCCTTCTGCACCGCGCCGGTCATCTCCGGCGTCTGCACGTAGATCGCGCCCTGCGAGGCGGCTTCACGCACGAGACGCGCCATGTCGGCCGCGTTCTTCACCGGATCGACGCCGGAACACATCTGAATGGCAGCGGCCTTGAAGCTCATCGTTTTCTCCCTCGTCGGAACAGGTCAGGCAGCCAGCATCGGGTCGAGCTTGCCGGCTTGGTCAAGCGCGTGAATATCATCGCAGCCGCCGACATGCTCGCCATTGATGAAGATCTGCGGGAAGGTCGATCGGCCGTTTGCCTTGCCGATCATCTCCTGCCGCATCTCGGGCGAATAGGTGGCGTTGTGCTCGACATAGTCGACGCCCTTGGATTCGAGCAGCGATTTCGCACGGGCGCAATAGCCGCAAAACTCACGCGTATAAATAACGACGGATGCCATGATCCACTCCGGAAAAGCTTAGCTTGACTGTCATATAAGATGGCCGACGACCCTTGCAAAGGTCAAAACCGTGACATCGGCCGCGCCTGCTTTCTTCAGGGCGCGCGTCGCCGCCGCCACCGTCGCGCCGGTGGTGTAGACGTCGTCGACGAGAACGATGCGCCGCCCGAATATATCGGCGGCCCGGTGCTCGGACACGGCGAAAGCGCCACGCACATTGTCCTGCCGTGCCTTGGCCCCGAGGCCGACCTGCTGGCTCGTGCGCTTGACGCGCAGAAGTGTCGTGGCGAGCAGCGGCTTGCCCGAAAGGCGGGCAATGTGACGGGCGAGTTCGGCGGCCTAGTTATACTTGCGGGCAAACAGCCGCGCCCGGTGCAGCGGCACTGGAATGATCGCATCGCAGGCGGCAACCGATCCGTCGCTGGCGCGCAGCATCCAGCTCGCCATCAACGGCGCCAGATCGGTGCGATCGCGATATTTCAAACTGAGAATGAGATCGCGCACGATGCCGTCATGGACGGCGGCGGACCGCAGGCGATCGAAGACGGGCGGATCGGCAATCGCCTCGGCGCTGAGAATGCCGGCACCGAGATCATGGGAAAACGGGCTGCCCAGAACCTCGCAATAAGGGCGCTCGATGAAGCGAATATCCGACCAGCATGCCGGGCAGAGGCCTCGATGCGCCCCGACCGAGACGCCACAGCCCGGACAGGCAGGCGGATAGACGAGATCGGCGAGTGCCACCCAGGGCTTTTTCAGCCCGGCACCCAGCATAGAAAAGGTGATTTCGCGTCCCATCATCCCCATATGATCGAGACTAGCAATTCCAGGAAAAGTGTATAGCGGTTTTCTATCCGGAATTGCTTGAGCGCAAAGGACTGGAGAATAGTTCAGCGATTCCGTGAAGCGTCGAACTCGTCTCTAGCTTTTTCCCGCGGGCTTTGCGAAGGGAAACCGCGCGTGCCCGCCACGCCCTACCGAATTGATGATATTGCAGGAAACCGCCATGGAAATCGTGTTCGACCAATCGCTGCTTTCGGCCCGCAAACGCCGGGCGCTGAGACAAGGCGACCCGAAAGCGGCCTTCCTGCTTGATATCGCCGCCGGCGAACTGGCGGAGCGGCTTGGTGTCACGGAGCGCCATTTCGACGAGGCGGTCGAGCTGCACGGTGCGACCGGCATTGCCGCGCGCCTGGCTCTGGCGACCGGCAAGATCGGACATCTGAAAAGGATCGAAAACGAGGTGGGCTTTGCCGCCCCCGGCGAGACCCTTGTCGAAGCACCGCTGGAAGAACCGGCGCTAGAGGCGGAATCGGTCAATCTCGTGCTTTCGCCGCTCAGCCTGCACGTCACCAACGACACGCCCGGCGTCTTCATCCAGATACGCCGGGCTCTCAAGGCCGACGGCCTTTTCCTGGCGGCGATCCCCGGTTCCGGCACTCTGCAGGAACTGCGCGACGTGCTGCTCGCCACCGAGATCGAGCTTACGGGCGGCGCGAGCCCGCGCGTCATTCCCTTTGCCGATGTCCGCGATGTCGGCGGTCTCTTGCAGCGTGCCGGCTTTACCCTGCCCGTCATCGATGCCGAGACCTATACGGTGCGCTACGACAACCTGTTTGCCCTGATGCGCGACCTGCGGGCCATGGGCATGACCAATCCGCTTGTCGATCGCAGCCGCAAGCCGCTGACGCGCGCCTTCTTCCTGCGCGCGGCCGAACTTTATGCCGAACGCTATTCTGATCCGGACGGCCGGATCAGGGCGACATTCTCGATCATCTATGTCTCAGGCTGGACGCCGCACGAAAGCCAGCAGAAGCCGCTGCGGCCGGGTTCCGCCAAGGCGCGCTTGGCGGATGCGCTCAAGGTCGAAGAGCACAAGCTGAAGCAATAGCCAACGGGCCAAGGCTGCCCTGGTCGCAAATCAATGTCGCAAACCGACTCAGTTTTGTGAGGCGATCGAATTCTGCAACGTATTGGAGAGCGTGTTGAACACGCCCGAGAGGCTGCCGCCGAACGCACCGACGCCGCTGATGATCGCCGCCGACATCAGTGCGGCAATCAGACCGTATTCGATGACCGTCGCACCGGTCTTGTCGTTGAAAATACGCCGTACGGAACGCATAAGCTCGGGACTCCCAGCATTGGACAATAGATGAATCCGATGCTCGTCATGGCATCCGGCAGGCTATGCTCATGCTCTATAGCATTTCCGCTTTTCTTCGATGCGCGAAAACGCTCTATCTTTTGTGTCCTTACGCATTCCGGACGGAAAACCGCTGCGCACTTTTCCTGGAAATGCTCTACTGGCAGCCGCCGTCGGCGCCATAACCCTGGACGATGCAGACCGAACCCGGCTCCTGCTGCAGAACGCTGCGACGGATCGTATAACGCTTGCCGTTTTCTGTCTGCGGGATCGAACCCGTGGTAACATTGTCAATATCCGGCGCGCTTGCAAGCACGCGTGACTTCGATTTGTCGGAGAGCATCGGCGTAAGGATGAGCGAAAGCGCAACCGCCGCCGTTCCGAACAGCAGAGCGATATTCAACGCGCCCGTCTTGCGCGACGTGGAATAGGACTGCTCTTTTTCCTGAACAGCTTTCCAGAAATCGTCGTCCATTATGTCAAGCCTTCTTTAACGCACCCAACAACCGCTTGATTGAGAGAATTCAATGCCAGAAGGTCATAAACGATCCCTTAATATCCACATGCAAATTAAAGAGACGTAAAATTCCGGGACAGTGCCTGATTCGGCCTAGAAGGCTGATATTGCATGGCTAATTTTCGTTAACCATATTTGCGATGCGCCGTCCTCTGACGCGTCGAAGGGCTTCGGAAACAGTTAAAAAATCCTTTTCTCCGGCTGCGTCATCGAAAACCGCGCCCGGAACACAGCCCCAAGTAAAGACAGCCGGATTTACAATTATAAATTGCATCCACAATAGACACAGATCAGCGTGACCGGATGGGAGAGCGTCAGAGGCGAACAGCCTCGATGAACTCACCAAGTCGAACTTTCGATTCAAGCATATCTGAGACCGGCGGAGCTCCCTCAAAGAGCGGAACTGTTCCCAACCGGAATTGCCAAAACCCTAAAGCAGGTCCTGCAGGAAGGGGATCAGGGGCTCATCGGCCGGCGGCATCGGGTAATCGCGCAGGGCCATCGGCCGCACCCATTTGATCGCCTGCCCTTCCCGGCCATGCGGGATACCCTCGTAACGCCGGCAAATATAAAGCGGCATTAGCAGATGGAAGGTTTCATAAGTATGGCTGGCGAAGGTCAGCGGCGCGAGGCAGGCGATTTTCGTCTGGATGCCGAGCTCTTCCTCAAGCTCACGCACCAGCGTCTCCTCCGGCGTTTCACCGGCCTCGACCTTACCGCCGGGAAATTCCCAGAGACCGGCGAGCGATTTGCCTTCGGGACGTTGCGCCAGCAGAATGCGGCCATCGGTATCGATGAGCGCACAAGCGGCAACGAGAACGATCTTGCGGCCTGCTTCGCTCATGCGTCCACCGGCGGCTGCCAATAGTAATAACGATAGGCCTCGCGGAAGCCGAAACGGGCATAGAGCGTCAAGGCCGGCGCGTTGTCGGCGCTGACCTGGAGCCAGGCAGTCTTGGCGCTGCGCATCCGCGCCCAACGCAATGCAGACGTCAGGATCTCGGCTCCCAGCCCCTTGCGCCGGTGCTGTGGCGCGACGGCAACCGACATGATGCCGGCAAGGTCATTGTCCTGCACGCAGAGCGTTGTCGCCACCGGCCCGGCATCGTCATTCTCGATGACGAAAAGACCGGAGGGCGGCTTGATGCTGCTCACCACCTCCGCCAGCGCGGGCTTCAGGGCAGGATCAGCCCCATCAACCAGCAGGCTGGCATCGACATAGCGGCCGACATCGTGGCTCGGCAGATGATCGAGCATGTCAGGCAGTTCGAGATCGACGAGATCGGCGATCATCACGATCGTCTCGTCGAACCGTGTCCAACCGCGCTTACGCAGGAGATCGATGAGCTGTGGCGAGGCAAGCGGCGTTTCGCGCACAACCATCGGCCGGCCATAGGCCTCGAACTTGCGCTGCGCCTTCGCCAGGCGGATCTCGAGATCGCGGTGATCGGAGGGATCGAGCGGCACGACCGAATTCAACCGCTTCGACGGATGACCCGCCGTCAGCCGGACCTGCCAGCTGCCGTCATACTGCACCGACGACGCAGGCCAGGCCCGGAAGCCGACGGCTTCGAGCCTGCGCACCAAAGGCAGCTTGTTTATCGTGGACTGCGCATGCATCAGCGAAATATCAGCTCCGGTAGTCGCCATTGATGGCAACATATTCCTTCGTCAGGTCACAGGTCCAGACCGTTGCGCGACCATTGCCGAGACCGAGATCGACCTTCACGGGAATATCCTGCTGCTTCATGACGTTCGAGGCGGCTTCCTCGGAATAGGAAGCATCACGCTCGCCGTTGACGGCGACGCGGACATCGCCGAACCAGATAGCAAGCTTGTCGCGATCCGCCATTTCGCCGGCCTTGCCGACGGCCATGACGACACGGCCCCAATTGGCGTCCTCGCCCGCCGCCGCGGTCTTGACCAGTGGCGAGTTGGCGATCGAAAGCGCGATGCGCTTGGCGGCAGCGTCATTTTCAGCGCCGGTCACGGTGATTTCGAGCATCTTGGTTGCGCCTTCGCCGTCGCGAACGACCTGAATGGCGAGATCCTTGAGCAGCTCGTTGAGTGCCGCGCGGAAAGCGGAAAGCTTGGGATCGTCGGCGCGATCGATATGCGGCTGCCCGTCAGCCGCGGCGGCACCCGTCGCAAACAGCATCAGCGTGTCCGAGGTCGAGGTGTCGCTATCAACGGTCATGGAATTGAAGCTCGGGCCGACACCGTCGGAAAGCAGCGTCTGCAGCGCGGCGGAGGAAATGTCGGCGTCGGTGGCGACGAAGGACAGCATGGTCGCCATGTCGGGCGCAATCATGCCGGCACCCTTGGCGATGCCGTTGATGGTAACCTTGACGCCACCGATCTCCGCGGTACGGGTCGCGACCTTCGGATAGGTATCCGTGGTCATGATCGCCTTGGCGGCTTCGAACCAGAAATCGCTGACGGCATCCTTCGCCATCGTGTCGAGCACGCCGGCGAACTTGGTGGCGTCAAGCGGTTCGCCGATGACGCCGGTGGAGGCAAGATAGACTTCGTTTTCACCGCAGCCGACAGCCGCGGCTGCGGACTTGGCGGTCAGCTCCGTCGCCTGACGGCCCTTCAGGCCGGTGAAGGCATTGGCATTGCCGGAATTGACGACGACGGCGCGGGCGCTGCCATGCGCGAGGTTCTGACGGCAGAAATCGACCGGAGCCGATGGGCACTTCGAACGGGTGAAGACACCGGCGACGGCCGCCGGCTTGTCGAAGACCATCAGCAGGACGTCAGTCCGGTTCTTGTACTTGATACCGGCGGACGCCGTGGTCATGCGCACGCCGCGAAGGGCCGGCATGGCGGTGAAGGCTTTGGGAGCGAGCGGAGAGACGGAACCGGACATGAGAGCCACCTGAACGAGCATGATGCCGAAAAGTGTAGGCGGTTTTCGGATGCTCTGCTTCTTCGATTCTGGAGCGGATTCAGATTTTAGGTCGATACGACCTAGAATCATCCGGCTCCACTGAAAGGCCCGGAAAATCCGGGCCCTGATTGTTTGACTGCTGCGACTTACTGCTGCGGCTGGGCGTCGGGCGCTGCCGCACCATCGGCAGGAGCGACGGCGTCATCGGCCGGTGCTGCGTCCTGCTGCTTCTGTGCATCGTCATAGGCCTTGCTGAGCGCCGGATCGTTGATGACGACCTTGGTGTCCGTCTTGGCCTTGTTCAGAAGTTCAAGATACTTGTCGCGCATGACCAGCTGACGAACCTGGTCCTTGACCTGGTCGAACGGCGGAGGAGGAGCATTGCGCTTGTCTTCGACCTTGATGACGTGCCAGCCGAAATCGGACTTGACCGGCGTCTTCGTGTAGGTGCCGACCGGGAGGGCGAAAGCCGCCTCCTCGAATTCCTTGACCATGCGGCCATGGCCGAAATAGCCGAGATCGCCGCCGTCGGCCTTGTTCGGGTCGGTCGACTTTTCCTTGGCAAGCGCGGCGAAATCCTTGCCGGCGTCGAGTTCCTTGATGATTGCCTTGGCCTCGTCCTCGGTCTTTACGAGGATATGGCGGGCATGAACTTCTTCCTGCTTCGGCAGGGCTGCGACTTCCTTGTCGTAGCGGGCCTTGACTTCGTCATCGGTGATCTTGTCGGCGACATGGGCCTTGAAGAAGGCATTGTGCAGCTCGCGGTCGCGCAGATAGGCCATGTGGGCCTGGAAGTCCGGCGTCTGATCGAGCTTTTCGGCAGCGGCCTGCTGCGACAGCAGCTTCACGTCGATCGAAGCCGAGAGCGCGGCGACCTTCTTCTGGTCGTCCGGAAGCTGGCCGAGCTGCGGATCGAGGTTGGCGATCGCCAGATTGAGTTCGGACTGATGGATCTCGACATCGCCGACCTTGGCAACAACGGGGTCCTTGGCGTCAGCAGCGAAGGCCGGAGCCTGGAAGGTAACGATTGTTGCGAAAGCAACCGCAGCAAGCTTGTTATACTTCAACATAAAATAACCCTTCGGTGATCTCGACCGGCTCGACAGATGTGGATCCGGCGTGAAAAAGCCTTCAGCAGGAGAATGTGGCCTTTCTGTATCGGCCAAATCCCGTTGACATCAATCGACCCCCCTCTTATCTGTCACGCAACCTCGCGTCCAGAACAGTTTCCGGCCGTTTTGTGCTATACTCCCGTTTTTTTCGGGATTGGAGAAAGCAGGAAACGGCGGGATGAAATTTCAGAAAGGACCAGTCACATGGTCAGCCTAGGTGGAATTGCCCGCAAGTTGTTCGGCTCGTCCAACGACCGCAGGGTCAAATCGTTCCAGCCGCAAGTAGCCGCAATCAATGAGCTCGAGCAACAGATGCGCGCGCTGTCCGATGAAGCTCTGGCCGCCAAGACGGTTGAGTTCCGCCAGCAGCTCGCAGACGGCAAGAAGCTCGACGATCTTCTTGTGCCCGCCTTCGCCGTTGCCCGCGAAGCGTCGCGCCGCGTTCTCGGCATGCGACCTTTTGACGTGCAGCTGGTCGGCGGCATGATCCTTCATTCCAACGCCATCGCCGAAATGAAGACCGGTGAAGGCAAAACCCTCGTCGCGACATTGCCGGTCTATCTGAACGCGCTGGCTGGCAAGGGCGTGCACGTCGTCACGGTCAACGACTATCTGGCGCAGCGCGACAGCGGCACCATGGGTCGTCTCTACAGCTTCCTCGGCCTGACCACGGGTGTCATCATCCACGGCCTGTCGGACGAAGAGCGCCATAATGCCTATGCCTGCGACATCACCTACGCCACCAACAACGAGCTCGGCTTCGACTATCTGCGCGACAATATGAAGTATGAACGCGCCCAGATGGTGCAGCGCGGCCATAGCTTCGCGATCGTCGACGAAGTGGACTCGATCCTCGTCGACGAAGCGCGCACGCCGCTGATCATTTCAGGCCCGCTCGACGACCGCTCCGATCTTTACATAACGATCGACGCCTTCATCCCGCGCCTTTCGAAGGACGATTACGAGATCGATGAAAAGCAGCGCTCGGCCAACTTCTCCGAAGAGGGCACCGAGAAGCTGGAAAACATGCTGCGCGAAGCCGGCCTGTTGAAGGGCGAATCGCTCTACGACATCGAAAACGTCGCGATCGTCCACCACATCAACAACGCGCTCAAGGCGCACAAGCTGTTCCAGCGCGACAAGGACTATATCGTCCGCAACGGCGAAGTCGTCATCATCGACGAATTCACCGGCCGCATGATGCCGGGCCGCCGCTATTCCGACGGCCAGCATCAGGCCCTGGAAGCCAAGGAACACGTACAGATCCAGCCGGAAAACCAGACCCTGGCGCAGATTACCTTCCAGAACTATTTCCGCATGTACGATAAGCTTGCCGGCATGACCGGTACGGCGGCGACGGAAGCGGAAGAATTCGGAAACATCTACGGCCTCGACGTGATCGAAGTGCCGACCAACCTGCCGATTCAGCGTATCGACGAGGACGATGAGGTCTATCGTACGCATGAAGAGAAATACAAGGCAATCATCGCTGAGATTCTCGAGGCTCATAAGCGCGACCAGCCGGTGCTGGTCGGCACGACCTCCATCGAGAAATCGGAACTCCTTGCCGATCTCATGCGCAAGCAGGGCTTCAACAACTTCCAGGTTCTGAACGCCCGCTACCATGAGCAGGAAGCCTATATCGTCGCGCAGGCCGGCGTTCCCGGCGCGGTGACGATCGCCACGAATATGGCCGGCCGCGGCACCGACATTCAGCTTGGCGGCAACCTCGAAATGCGGGTGGAGCGCGACCTGCACGAAATGGAACACGGCCCGGAGCGCGACGCCGCCATTGCCCGCATCGCCGAGGAGATCAAGGAACTGAAGCAGCGATCCATCGCTGCCGGCGGTCTCTACGTCATTGCATCCGAGCGCCATGAAAGCCGCCGTATCGACAATCAGCTTCGCGGCCGTTCCGGCCGTCAGGGCGACCCCGGCCGCTCGAAATTCTACCTGTCGCTTCAGGACGATCTGATGCGCATCTTCGGCTCCGACCGCATGGACGGCATGCTGCAGAAACTGGGTCTCAAGGAAGGCGAAGCTATCGTCCATCCCTGGATCAACAAGGCAGTGGAACGGGCGCAGAAGAAGGTCGAAGCCCGCAACTTCGACATCCGTAAGAACGTTCTGAAATATGACGACGTGCTGAATGATCAGCGCAAGGTGATCTTTGACCAGCGCGTCGAGCTGATGGAATCAAACGACCTCTCCGAATTCGTCGGCGATATGCGCCATGACGTCATCGAGGACCTCGTTTCAAGACATATCCCCGAGCGCGCCTACGCGGAACGGTGGGATGCCGACGGCCTGAAGACGGCTGTCGCCAACTTCTTCGACCTCGACATGCCGATCCATGACTGGGTCAAGGAAGAGGGCATTGCCGAAGACGATATCCGCGCCCGCCTGACGGAAGCGGTCGAAAAGGCCGCGGCCGAAAAAGCCGAGCGCTTCGGCCCCGAAATCACGACCTATGTCGAGCGCTCCATCGTACTGCAGACGCTGGACAATCTCTGGCGCGAGCACATCGTCAATCTCGACCACCTGCGTTCGGTCATCGGTTTCCGCGGCTACGCCCAGCGCGATCCGCTGCAGGAATACAAGGCCGAGGCTTTCGAGCTGTTCCAGGCACTGTTGAACAATCTGCGCCAAGCCGTGACAGCCCAGCTCTCTCGCGTCGAACTCGTGCAGCAGCCGGCCGAGCTGGAAACGCCGCCGATGCAGGCCCGTCATATCGACGCGACGACCGGCGAGGACGAATTCTCGCCGTTCGCTCTCGCAAGCGAAAGCTCCGTAGCGCCGGAAAATCGCGATCCGCGCAATCCGGCGACCTGGGGCCGCGTCGGCCGCAACGAGGCATGCCCCTGCGGCTCCGGCAAGAAGTACAAGCACTGCCACGGCGCCTTCGAAAGCAGCGAAGTAGTCTGAACCTCATCGGCTGACAACAACGACAAAATGCCGCCCGTTTGGCGGCATTTTTGTTTTGCAACGATCACGGATCGCGCGCCAAGCCGATGGGCGACCTGACGACTGGAAGCGGCGAGGCAGGCCATCGTGCTCAGATGGCGGAATGCGGATCTTCATCGTAGAGATGGATCGGATAACCGGGGCCGATCACATCAAGTACCCGATCGAGCCAAGCGGTGAACGCGGGATAATCGGCAAGATCGAAGCCACAATCCGCGGCCCGATGGGCATAGGCATAGACCGCTATATCCGCGATCGAAAACTCCTCGCCGGTGAGAAATGGCGTGGTCTTCAGTCCGCGCTCCAGCGCCGCAAGCGCACGAAGGCTGCCGGCGCGTTTGGCTTCCGCCATGACGGCATTGAGCTCGAGCCGCCCCGTCAAGGTCCAGAAGCGCAGCGTGCCGATGACCGGCTCGACGTGATATTGCTCGAAGAACAGCCACTGCATGACCTTGGCGCGCTGATAGCGGTCCGCCGGAAGAAATCGCGTGCCTTCGGCGACATAGGTGAGGATCGCGTTCGATTCCGCGATCGTGCGCCCATCCTCCAGTTCGAGAACGGGAATGCCGCCTGCGGGATTGAGAGCGAGAAAGGCATTCGTACGCCCCTCGCCTTCGAAAATCGACACCAGTCGGGTCTGGTACGGGATATCAAGCAGCCCGAACAGTACCCTGGCCTTCCAGCCATTCTGCGACGGCAGATAATCGTAGAGCGTGAGCATGGGATCCTCCATTGGCACGCGATCGATTCTACATGTCGCCCGAATGTCCGCCACCCGTTTCCCGCAGCGGGAGTGCGGTATCACGACCATGAGGCCTGCCGCACCCCAAGGTTGCCTCGAATTCCCTGAGCGGACAATTCTTCGCAGCCTACGGATGATTTTTGCATGCCGAAAGAACCGTTTCTTAATCCTCCTCTGCCAAGACTGCCGCGAGGTTGGGATCATACTTAAAGTATTGCGTATCGATCATGGCGGTCTTTCAAACAGCGGAGAGAATGTTGCCGTCCGCATTGCGGACCGCGCTATCGCCGTATCTGCGCAAACTCGCTGCTCTGTTTGCCGGTCAGGACGAAAAGGCCGTTTCTCAGCGCATGGCGCTGATCGCCTTCACGATCCGCATCGCGGGTGCCGCCCTCGCCTTCCTGTCGCAGATCATCCTTGCCCGCCTGATGGGCCGGTTTGAATACGGCGTCTTCGTCTTCGTCTGGGTGCTGATGATCCTTTTCGGCAATCTTGCCTGTCTCGGCTTCCCCACCGCCATCATCCGCTTCCTGCCGCAGTACGATGCCGGCGGCAACCACGATGCCGTTCGCGGCCTGAACACCGCGGCGCGCCTGTTCGTGGTCGCCGTCTCGGGCACGCTGGCGCTGATCGGCGCATTGCTGATCTATGCCTTCCGCGGCATGATCGAACATTATTACGTCCTGCCGATCTTCCTCGGGCTCATCGCCGTGCCGATGATCGCGCTGGGCGATGTTCTCGACGGGACGGCGCGTGCCAAGCACTGGCCGATCATGGCTCTGAGCCCGACCTTCCTGATCCGTCCGACGCTGATATTGCTTTTCATGGTCGGCGCCGTCCTTGCCGGAGCGCCGCGCGATGCGGTCACGGCCATGACGGCAGCCCTGGCCGGCGCCTTTACCAGCGTCCTGCTGCAATATCTGGTCGTGACCCTCCGTCTGCGCCGCCATTATCCCGGCGGGCCGAAAGCCATGGAATTCAACGCGTGGTTCGCCGTCGCCTTTCCGATCTTTCTTGTCGAAGGCGTAGGTTACCTCCTCACCAATTCCGACGTCGTGGTGGTCGGGATCTTCCTCGATCCGGATCAGGTCGCCGTCTATTTTGCCGCCGCCAAAACCATGGCGCTGGTTCACTTCGTCTATTTCGCCGTCAAGGCCGCGATCGGCCCGCGCTTTGCCGCCATCCTGGCGGAAGGTGACCGAAGCAAGCTTGCCGCCTTCGCCGCCGATGCAACGCGTTGGACCTTCTTTCCCGCGCTTGCCGTCGGTCTTGTGGTCCTGGCCGCGGGCCAATTCCTGCTGTCACTCTTCGGCGCCGCCTTCACCGACGGTCAGATCGTCATGGCGATCCTGCTTGCCGGCATCCTCGCGAGGGCATTGGTCGGTCCAGCCGAAGTGCTCCTGACCATGGCGGACAAGCAGATGCTCTGCGTCTACCTCTACGCAGCCGCGCTCGTTGCCAATATCGGCCTGAACGTCATTCTCATCCCGCATCTCGGCATCGAAGGGGCAGCCATTGCCGGCACCGCGGCCATGGCGATCGAGGCCCTGCTTCTGCACATCGCGGTCCGCCACGCGCTCGGCATCACCCTGTTCGCCCTTATCCGGCGCCCCGCAACGCCACCGGCAACGAGGGCTCTCTGATCATGGCACGTCCTCCCTATACCCAAAGCACCGACAGCCAAGTGAATGCCCTGACGCACACGCTCGCGGCACTGCACTTCGAAACGCCGAAGGCGGAAGCCCGGGTCGAGATCGGTCGCGCCGGCCGCGAACTCTGCCTCTACCCCGGCAAGCTCGGCTATGAGCTGCAGGACGAGCTGGACTTCCTGTCCAACCGCGCCATGGAGCCGAACATCTTCTTTTCCGGCCGCTTCCTGGCACCCGCCATGCCGCGGCTGGAGGACCGGCAGGTGCGCCTGGCGCTGATGCGCGACAACAGCAGCACGCGCAGCCGCATCCGCCTGCTGATGCCTTTTACCGTGGACAAGCCGGGCTTTGCGATCGGCCCCTCCATCATCCGCGTCTGGTCGAATTCCTTCGGCCCGCTCGGCACGCCGCTGCTCGATGCCGAGGATGCCGGCGAGACGCTCGATAATCTTTTCGAAGCGTTCTCTCGGCAGGAACTGCGTCTGCCGACGACGCTCGTGCTGCCGGATGTGCGCCTGAACGGCCGCTTGGTTCAGATGGCGAAAGTCATCGCTATCGGCCGCAACCTGCCGATAGCGGTTGCCAATCCTTTCCAGCGCCCAATGCTTGAGAGCAACGACGATGCGCTCGCCTATCTCAAGCGGACGATCTCCAACGCGCATTTGCGCGAAATGCGCCGGCAATGGCGGCTATTGGAAAATCAGGGCGAGGTCAGCTACAACGTCGCGCGCCAGCCGGCAGACGTGCACGTGCGCATGGAAGAATTCCTGGCGATCGAAGCGAGCGGCTGGAAGGGCAAGAAGCGGTCGGCTCTCGTCACCGATCGCCATCATGCCGCCTTCGCCCGCGAAGCGATCTCCAATCTCGCAGCCATCGACGCGGTGCGCATCCACACCATCGACCTCGACGGCAAGGCCATCGCCTCGATGATCGTGCTGATGATGGGTGGCGAAGCCTACACGTGGAAAACCGCCTATGACGAGGCCTATGCCCGCTTTTCGCCGGGCAAGCTGCTGATGGGCGAACTGACGGAATGGCATCTCGACGACGCCAACGTCGTGCGCTCCGATTCCTGCGCCGTGTCAGACCATCCGGTCATGAGCCGCTTCTGGCACGAGCGCGAAGACATGGGCACGCTGATCGTCGGCCTGACGCCGAATGGCGACCGCGATGTCCGCCAGGTGACCGCGCAACTGCATATGTACCGCAGCACCCGCAACATGGCGAAGCTGCTGCGCGAAAAGATCCTGTCGCTTACGAAGCGCTAACTTCAGCCATCGCCCGATCGCGCAGCAGGCGGCGGATCACCTTGCCTGACGTCGTCAGTGGCAGCGCATCGACGAATTCGATCTCGCGCGGATATTCATGCATGGAAAGCCGGGTCTTCACCCATTCGCGGATTTCAGCCGCCAATGCTTCGCTCGGCTCGCGGCCGGGCACAAGAACGACGTAGGCCTTGACGATTTCCGTCCTGACCGCATCCGGCTTTCCCACCGCCGCGGCAAGCTGCACGGCCGGATGGCCGCCGAGGCAGTCCTCGATCTCGCTCGGGCCGATACGATAACCCGACGAGGTGATGACGTCATCGTCGCGCCCGACGAAGGAAATATAGCCATCCGCATCCCGCCGGCCGATATCGCCGGTCAGCAGCCAGTCATTGGCGAATTTCGCCTCCGTCGCCTTGTCGTTCTGCCAGTAGCCGAGAAACATCACCGGATCGGGCCGCCTGATCGCGATCTGCCCGCTCTCCCCGACCGGAACTTCGATGCCGTCGGCATCGACGATCGCGACACGATGGCCGGGCACGGGCTTGCCGGTCGCTCCGGCCTGGCTGACACCGAAGGCCTCGCTAGAAGAGAGCACGAAATTGCACTCCGTCTGGCCGAAGAATTCATTGACGCTGACACCAAGCGCGGAGCGCGCCCATTCGAAGGTTTCGCGGCCGAGCGCCTCGCCCGCCGAGCCGATGGTGCGCAGCTTGAGATCATACCGCGCCCGCGGATTTTCGACGGCTTTCAAAAGCCGCAGCGCCGTCGGCGGAATGAAGGCATTGCGCACATCCATTTCGGCCATGATGCGGAAGGCCATGTGCGGATCGAACTTCTGCGCCGGCGAGGAAACGACGGGAACGCCGAGCATCAGGCTCGGCAGCAACGCATTCAGAAGGCCGCCGGCCCAAGCCCAGTCCGATGGTGTCCACAGCCGATCACCGGCTTTTGGAAAGCCCTCATGGGCGAACTGCATGCCTGGGATATGCCCCGGCAACACGCGGTGGCCATGCAACGCACCCTTGGGCGGCCCGGTCGTGCCCGAGGTGAAGATCATCAAGGCCGGATCATCCGGGCCGGTTCCCGCCACCTCGAACAAAGGCGGATGCGCCGCGACCACTTCGGCAAAGCCGGCAACGCCCTCCTCGGCGCCGTCGATACTGATCACTTGCGCGAGTTCGGGCAGCCGGTCCCTGATCGGACGCAGCCGCTCGAGGCCGAACCGGTTGGTCACGATTGCCGATGCACCCGACGCCTTCAGCCGGTATTCCAGCGCCTCGGCACCGAACAGCAAAGCCAGCGGCAGGGCGATCGCACCTATCTTGTAGATTGCCACATGCGCCACGACCGTCTCGAAGCTCTGCGGCAACAGCAGCGCCACCCGATCTCCCCGCTGCACGCCAAGCGCGGCAAGCGCATTGGCGAAGGAGGCGGACCGATCGCGCAACTCACCATAGGTCATGGAAAAGTGATTGCCGTCAGGATTGAAATGCTGGAGGCAGACCCGATCGGGCTCGCGCTCGGCCAATGCATCGCAAACAGCATGTCCTATGTTGAATTTCGCCGGAATCTCCCAACGAAAGTCACAATAGAGGGCATCATAAGTATCACGCGGGGGCAATTTCATGCAGAATTCCAAAAATGGTGCGGTGCAGCTAACACCTGTCGCCCGCAGGGTTCAAGGAAACATTTGAGATTGCCGTCTTCCCTGCCAAACGATTTGCCTTATTTATTGAAGAATACTTCGAAGCTCTTCACGAACTGACCCACCGATCGGCGGCAACCTGGCCGCCGGATTAATTTGGTGACGCACGCTTTCCGCCGCCCACGGGGCGGCGGGCCTTTTTGCGCCGGATAATCGAATGGACGGAGAATATCGATGGAATACGTAAAGCTTGGCAGGACTGGTCTGGAGGTTTCACGCATCTGCCTGGGTTGCATGACCTATGGCGATCCCAACAAGGGTACGCATGCCTGGTCGTTGAAGGAGGAGGATAGTCGCCCGCTGCTGCGCCAGGCGATCGAGGCCGGCGTCAACTTCCTCGATACGGCCAATACCTATTCCAACGGCTCCTCGGAGGAGATCGTCGGCCGCGCCATCAAGGATTTCTCTCATCGAGAGGACATCGTGCTCGCCACCAAGGTCTTCAACCGCATGCGCCCCGGCCCGAATGGCGCCGGCCTGTCGCGGAAGGCGATCTTCGACGAGATCGACAACAGCCTGCGTCGCCTCGGCACCGATTATGTGGATCTCTACCAGATCCATCGCTGGGACTATACGACGCCGATCGAGGAGACGCTGGAGGCGCTGCATGATGTCGTCAAAGCCGGCAAGGCCCGCTACATCGGCGCCTCCTCCATGTATGCCTGGCAATTCGCCAAGGCGATCTACACGTCCCGCCTCAACGGCTGGACCGAGTTCGTCAGCATGCAGGACCATCTGAACCTGCTCTACCGCGAGGAGGAGCGCGAGATGCTGCCCTTCTGCGAAGACCAGAAGATCGCCGTCATCCCGTGGAGCCCGCTCGCCCGCGGCCGCCTGACCCGCGATTGGGATGAAGCGACGGCCCGCACGCAATCCGACGAATTCGGCAAGACGCTCTACACGCAGGCGCTCGAAGCCGACCGCAAGATCGTCGACGCCGTCGGCACTGTCGCCAAGGCACGCGGCATCCCGCGCGCGCAGGTGGCGACCGCCTGGATCCTACAAAAGAGCGCCGTCACCGCGCCGATCGTCGGCGCCTCCAAGCCCGGCCACATCACCGATGCCGTCGCGGCCCTGGAGGTCAAATTGACGCCGGAGGAAATCGAGGCGCTGGAGAGCCCCTACGTCCCGCACGGGGTTGCCGGGTTCAAGTGATCGAGGATTCGGGACTGGTCAGACGAGGCCAATGATGCCCCACGTGGCTGCCTGGCCCCTCACCCCAACCCTCTCCCCGCATATGCGGGGCGAGGGGTTCGACAGTGCCGCAAGCTCCTTCTCCCCTCGGGAAGGTGGCCCGCCCTTCGACAAACTCAGGGGATCGAATGAGGGGGCTTACAAATTTGAATGTGGGGATTTTCGTGCTCTTGAGCCCCCCTCATCCGCCTGTCGGCACCTTCTCCCCGAGGGGAGAAGGGGTTCGTGGCGAAGTTCACGAACCCGTCACAGTTGAGGCTTAACAGGTCGTGGTTCCTTACCCCCGAGGATAGCAATCCATGATCACAGTTCCCTTCGAAGCGCGGCGCTTTCAATCGACCGCGGCTTATTACCTGCGTTATCGCATCCCCTATCCGGACAGGCTGATTGAACGCGTTGCCGAGCGCAGCGGCCTGGAGCCCGGCGATCATGTGCTGGATCTCGGCTGCGGCCCCGGCCAGCTCGGCATCGCGTTTGCGCGGCTGCAGGGCGCGGCCGTCACCGCCATGGATCCGGAGCCGGAAATGCTCGTCGAAGTCGAGGCCGGCGCGAGGAAGGCCGGCGTCGATGTTGCCATCCGTCAGGGCTCCTCCTATGATCTCGGCGACGACATCGGTAAGCTGCACCTCTGCATCATGGGCCGCTCCTTCCACTGGATGGACAGGCGCGCAACCCTCGAAGCGCTCGATAAGCTGATCGAGCCCGGCGGCGCCGTCGTCCTCTTCCACGATAAAGGCATCTCGGCGGAACCGAATTGGCGCGGGATCCTTGAGCCGTTGATGGAAACCTATTCGCCCGAGCGCAGCGCTGAGCGGCAGATACGCAGGGGCAAGGAATGGGCGCCGCATGAAGCCATGCTGCTCGCCTCCCCCTTCCGCAATCTCGAACGCATCGGCATCGTCTCGGAATATACGAGGGATATCGAAGAGATCGTCGGCCGCATCTTCTCGATGTCGTCGAGCTCGCCACAGGCGCTCGGCGATAAGGCAGCCGATTTCGAAGCGGCCCTGCGCGCGGAACTGCTTGCGGTTGCGCCTGACGGCAAGTTCAAGGAAATCGTCGAGGCGAACGGTCTGCTTGCCTTCCGGGACTAGATCAACTTTTTTCGCCACCCGGCAGCGGCGTCAGCTCCTGCCGGGTCGCCGACAGGAATTCCTGCGACAGTTCGGAATTGTCCATCGCCCGCGCCAGGATGACGGCGCCGACCATGGCCGAGAGGCTGGCAAAAGCCCTACGGCGGCGATCCTCCGGCGTTTCGCCGGGAACGATCTCTTCCAGCACCTCGACCAGCCCCATCAGCCCTCCGGTGAAGGTGGACTGCATCTTAGGGCCATGGCGGCTGACCTCCTGCGTCAGCGCGGCGAAGACGCAGCCGGTCGCGTGCCCGACCACGTTGCGATGCGAGAGATAATGGGCAAGCAGGGCCTCCAGCGGCTGGTCGGGCGAACTTGCCGCCACTTGCTTCCAGCGTTCCAGCGAGCGCGCCACCAGCGCCTTGCTCGCCTCGCAGGCGAGCTCGTCCTTTGAATCGAAATGACCGTAGAAACCGCCATGGGTGAGCCCGGCCGCCTTCATGATCTCGGCGACGCCGATGCCGTCGAAACCCTTCTCGCGAAAGAGCTCGCCCGCCACGGCAAGGATCTTCTCGCGATTCTCGGCGAATTTCTCCCGGCTCACTCTCATCAAAAAACTCCATCAGAGCATCAATAAATCTGCATTGACAATTTATATGATGACCATCATCAATACGCAACAAATATGATAGAAATCATGTAAATGCCTTTACACAAACGTTCAAGCCAAGAGAGCGGCATGGCGCTAGAAGCGGATACGGTACCCCTGGCCGTCCGCGATCGAGCGTTTTCTCAAGCTCTCCCGATCCCGACGCCAAGACACGCAACCCTATTGGAACGCCCCTCATGGTCTCAACTGCCCTTGCTTCGACGCTCGCCCGGCGCAACATCCATTACGGATGGGTCGTCGTCGGCGCCACCTTCCTCACCATGCTGGTCACGGCTGGCGCCATGGGCGCGCCCGGCGTGCTCATCAAGCCGCTGGAGGACGAGTTCGGCTGGAGCACCTCGTCCATCTCTTCGGCGCTTGCCGTCCGCCTGCTGTTGTTCGGCCTCATGGGTCCCTTTGCCGCCGCCTTCATGAACCATTTCGGCGTGCGCAAGGTCATCGTCTTCGCGCTGGCGACCATTACCGTCGGCTTCATCGGCTCGCTGTTCATGACCGAGGTCTGGCAGCTGCTCTTGTGCTGGGGCGTCATCATCGGCTTCGGCACCGGTCTCACAGCCATGGTGCTCGCCGCAACCGTTTCGACGCGCTGGTTCACCAAGCATCGCGGCCTCGTCATCGGCATGCTGTCCGCCAGCTCGGCGACGGGACAGCTCGTCTTCCTGCCGCTGATGGCGGAACTGACGACGCGCTATGGCTGGCGCACCACGGTGCTCTTCGTCTGCGGCATGATCGTCGTCGCCGCCCTCATCGTGCTGCTCCTGATGCGCGACCGCCCCTCGGACGTCAACCTGCCGCTGGTCGGCGAAATCCACATCACGCCGCCGCCGCCGGCCACCAGGAACCTGAAGGCCGCGCTCGCCTCGCCCCTGTCGATTCTGCGCGAGGTATCCACGACCTCGACCTTCTGGATCCTGTTTGCCACCTTCTTCATCTGCGGCCTGTCGACCAACGGCCTGATCCAGACCCATTTCGTCACCCTCTGCGGCGATTTCGGCATCGTGCCGGTAGCGGCCGCCAGCGTGCTCGCCGTCATGGGCATCTTCGATTTCTTCGGCACGATCGGCTCCGGCTGGCTCTCCGACCGTTTCGACAATCGCTGGCTGCTCTTCTGGTATTACGGCCTGCGCGGCCTGTCGCTGGTCTACCTGCCCTTCAGCAACTTCACCTTCTACGGCCTGTCGATCTTCGCCGTCTTCTATGGCCTCGACTGGATCGCCACCGTGCCGCCGACCGTCAAGATCGCCGCCGACCGCTTCGGCCGCGAAAAGGCCGGCCTCGTCTTCGGATGGGTGTTCGCCGGCCATCAGCTCGGTGCGGCGACCGCCGCTTATGGCGCCGGCCTCACCCGCACGGAGCTCAACACCTACCTGCCCGCCTTCTTCGTCGCCGGCGCCTTCTGCCTGCTCGCCGCGATCCTGGCGATCACGCTGCAAAAGTCCGGCTCCGCCACCAAAGGCCCGGCGATGGCTCACTAAAGCCAGCCCGAAAAGAGCAAAAAACCCATGGCGTCCACCGACGCCATGGGCCAAACCGCAACCCTGCGGAAACACTCGCAATATCTGCCGCCCCCGGCTTGCGCGCCCCGCCGGTCACATGCTAGACAGCCGCCTCGTCAGTACCCCGTTGCCCCATTGGCGGAATTGGTAGACGCGCTCGACTCAAAATCGAGTTTCGAAAGAAGTGCTGGTTCGACTCCGGCATGGGGCACCATCAGACAGGCAAATTACTGTCTTTTTTGCAATATTAGCTCCATATAAGTTTAAGGACCCATCTTTGTTTTCGATGGCGGCCGATTTTTACCAATCTTTTAAGCAAATGCGTCGCGCTCTTATGCCTACGCACCCTAGATTGCGTTATTCGAAGTCCATGCCGAGCCACCCTTTGTACTCATCGAAAGTGAGCGGCTCATAGGCTGGCATAAAGCCGTGCGGACGCAAAAAAGCTCTTTCCCTTCACCCTGTGATGAAGGCAAATTCGGTTTGAAATGCTGCTCGAAGACGTCGTTGTAGATGATCGCACGTAGACTGGCATCCTTCCGGAACCGCCGGTTTCTAAACCAGTCCCGCACGCCGCTATAACCAGTCTGGGCGCTCGGCAGAATCATAATGAATTTGGGGCAAGATAGACAAACAATACGAAATTACATCACATTAAAAGCTCTAAACTCCAAACACTCAGCAATTGCTATAGGCGCTTGCGTTGCAAGAAAAACGCTCTCTCAGCAATTTTCAGCGCCGATGCGCAAGTGCCAAAATGTTGGTTGACTTAAGACGCACCACAATCAACTCTACCGCGAGAGAGTTTGAGGGTCATTAACATGTTTAAAATTGTTGCCGCGGTAGGCCTCTGCCTGCTCGCTGCGGGCTGCGCACGTTCCAGTGCGATGCGAGTTTCGCAAAACAAGGAATCATAAGCACGAGCGCCGCGCCGGTTTGCGGAGATGAGGGCGCAATGAAGGTCGCCGAAAAACAAGCGGCGATCGAAACAATCAAGGCAGGCTATGATCGCTATATAATAGTCGGTCAGCAGGGGCAGGACACGACACATCTGGTTCAGATGCCGGGATCTTACTCCACGACCGGCACTGCGACTTTCTCAGGCAACACCGGTTTTTACCAAGCCAACACCGTCTATCAGCCTGGACCTATGTTCGTCGCTGGCCGTCATAATCAGAAGCTGTCGGTATATATGTTTAAGAACGGTGAGCCTGGGGGTCAAAATGCGCTTTCTGCGAAAGAAACACTTGGAACTAAATGGGCTGACATCGTTAGAGACGGCGTGATGACCTGTACCAGCTAGAGCCTTGGCACCTGATCAGCGGGCGAAGTCCCAGCTTCGAAAGCCCTACACCATCACGAAAAATTTTGCCTTTCCGCCACTTCCGTCACTCCCCGACCATTTACAGCCATAATCCTGCCCCCTAAAGGTTTGCAACGCAGCAAAAAGGGGCCTTCATGCTTCGTAGACTTTACGACTGGACCATGTCGCTTGCCGGCCGCAAATCGGCGGAAATCTGGTTGGCCGTTATCGCCTTCGTCGAGAGCTCCATCTTTCTGGTTCCGGCGGACGTGCTTTTCCTGCCGATGTCGCTTGCCAAGCCCGAGCGCGCCTGGCGCTATGCGCTGACGGCAACGGTTGCCTCTGTGCTTGGCGGCATCGCCGGCTGGATGCTCGGCTATTACGCCTTCGAGACCCTCGCCAAGCCGATCCTCGAATTCTACGGCAAGCTCGACGCCTTCAACCAGATGAGCGCCGGCATCACCTATGAATGGGTGCTCCTGCTGCTGGTCACGTCGGGCCTGGCGCATCTGCCGCCGATCAAGGTGGTGACGATCCTCTCCGGCGTCGCCCATATCGATCTCGGCCTGTTCATCGTCTCGGCCATCGTCGCGCGCGGCGCGCGCTTCTTCTTCCTGGCCTTCCTGCTGCGCCGCTATGGCGAATCCATCCGTCATTTCATCGAGAAGCGCCTCGGCCAGATCACCATGATCGCAGCCGCCATTCTCATCGCCCTCTATGGCATCTTCCATTTTGCCCTGGCGAGCTGACCAAGGAGCCCTCAACGCATGTCCATGACTTCGCCTTCCCCCCGCGCCGGCCTCGGCTATGGCCTATTGCTGACGATCGGCATGATCGTCGTCATCGGCTCGGCGCTCGGCTCCCAATATATCGGCGGCTATATCCCCTGCGCGCTCTGCCTGGAGCAGCGCCAGCCCTATTATTACGGCATCCCGGTTGCCATTATCGCCGTCTTGACGGCGGTCGCCGGCCTGCCCTCCTGGATCACGCGCGGGCTGCTGATCATCGCCGGCCTGATGATGGTGGTCGGCGGCGGTATCGGCGTCTATCACGCCGGCGTCGAATGGCACTTCTGGGAAGGCCCGACCACCTGCTCCACCTCGGCTGCCAGCGTCACGCAGAATGCTGGCGACCTGCTCGGCCAGCTGAACACCATCAAGGGCCCATCCTGCACGGAAGCGGCACTGCGCGTCCTCGGCCTGTCGATGGCCGGCTGGAACGTGATCGCCAGCGTGATCCTGGCGGCAATTGCTTTTGTGGGTGCCAAGAAGGCGGGTTGATTGAACTGAGGCCCGTCAGGCTAGCGAGCGGCAAAGCGAAGCTCGCTCGACTAGAAACACAATCTTACGGCTGCAGTTCCGAATCCCAGTAGAGATAGTCGAGCCAGCTGTCGTGCAGGTAGTTCGGCGGGAACAGCCGGCCGTTGTTGTGCAGGTCCTGCACGGTCGGCTGATAGGGCTTCTGCGCCGGGAACATGGCGGCCTGCTTCGGCAGCTTGCTGCCCTTGCGCAGGTTGCACGGCGAGCAGGCGGCCACCACGTTTTCCCAGGTCGTCTCGCCGCCATGGGCGCGCGGGATGACGTGGTCGAAGGTCAGGTCGTCATGGGAGCCGCAATACTGGCATTCGAACCGGTCTCGCAGGAAGACGTTGAAGCGGGTGAAGGCGGGATTGCGGGACGGCTGCACATAGGTCTTCAGGCATACGACACTCGGCAGCCGCATCGAGAAGCTCGGTGACGACACGCACTGATCATACTCAGCGATGATGTTCACACGGTCAAGGAAAACCGCCTTGATCGCGTCCTGCCAGGACCAGAGCGACAAGGGATAGTAACTCAGCGGTCTGTAGTCGGCGTTCAGCACGAGCGCCGGCAAGGACTGCGGGGAAACTGCAATCGTCAAGGAACCCTCCTGATCGATTCGGCATCTGCACCTGTATATTAGGCCGGTTGTTACAGGATTGTGAAGTCCAATAAATTCAGTGCAAAGAGGCGAATTCGGGAGATGGCCGATTAAACTATAGGCAGCGCATCCCGCCGCGTTTTCACGGCATAATACGCCCAGAAAAGCCGGGCCGCGACTGAGCGCCAGGGCGCCCAAACCGCCGCTTCCCGGGCAACGGCCTTGGCCAAGGGCCTGACTTCATGGCCGAAAGCCATGCCGACGGCCGCCTGCAGCGCCACGTCGCCGGCCGGAAACACATCTGCGTGACCGCCGCAGAACATCAGGTAAACTTCAGCCGTCCAGGGGCCGATTCCCTTGATCGAAGTCAGCTCGGACAACGCCATTTCAGGTGATTCGGCACTGAGCGCATGCAGATCGAGGCTGCCGCCGGCAACGGCCTCAGCCACGCGCGCCAGCGTCTCGTGCTTGATTCGCGACAGACCGAAGCTTCGCCATGTCTCCGGCTCCAGGCCGGCATAGCCCTTAGCGGTCACCTGCCCCATCCCGGCGATCATCTTCCCCCAGATCGCATCGGCGCTGGCGCGCGAGACGACCTGTGAAACGATGATATGGGCAAGCCCCTCGAAGCCCGGCTCGCGCAGCCGCAAGGGCAAGGTGCCGGCCTCTGCGGCAACGGGCCGCAGGCGCGGATCGTGCTCCAATAGCGCAGCCAGCCCCCGTTCGATGTCGCGCTCGTTGCGAATGATCTGCATGGCGTCTCGTAGTCCCCGGTTCAAATTCGTGGCAGAAGAAAGCATGATCGAGATTCCCCGTCAAAAGCCAAGATTCCGTTTCGCCCCGAGCCCCAACGGCCCCCTGCATCTCGGCCATGCGCTGTCGGCCATTCTCAATCACGACATGGCGGCGGAAGCCGGCGGCGATTTCCTGCTGCGCATCGAAGACATAGATCAGACCCGCTGCACACCCGATTTCGAAGCCGCCATTTATGCTGATCTTTCCTGGCTCGGCCTGCGCTGGCAGGAGCCCGTGCGCCGGCAGTCCGAACATTTTCCTGCCTATCAGGAGGCCTTGCAGACGCTTATCGAGCGCGGCCTCGTCTATCCCGCCTTCCTGACGCGCGGCGAGGTCAAGGCCCGGGTCGCCGCCTTCGAAACAGAGGGCAGTTCCCGGCCGCGTGATCCGGACGGCACGCCGCTCTATCCGCCCGACGATCGCGAGCGCGGCGATACCGAGCGGCAGCGCCTGCTGGCATCGGGCAGGAAGCACGCCTGGCGTCTCGACATGGAAAAGGCGCTGGCCGCAGCGGGCGGACCGCTTCACTGGCAGGAAAGCGGTGACGGTGAGACAGGCACCATTCCGGCCGACCCCGCCGTCTGGGGCGATGTCGTGCTGTCGCGCTCCGATGCGCCCTCGAGCTACCATCTTTCCGTTGTCGTCGACGACGCCGTGCAGGGCATCACCCATGTCGTGCGCGGGCTCGATCTCTTCCACGCCACCTCGATCCATCGCCTGCTGCAGAGACTGCTTGCCTTGCCGGAACCGCTCTATCACCATCACCGTCTCCTTCTCGGCAACGATGGCAAAAAGCTTTCCAAGAGCATGGGCGATACCGGCATTGCCGAATGGCGCCAGCGGGGTCTCTCACCGGTGGAGCTTCGCCGCCGCATCGGCCGCTGATTTGGCTCCTGGTTCGGCCTTTGGTTCGGCCCCTGATTCGGAACGTATCTTTTCCGACGGCAGCTCGACGGCAGCGCGGCTCGCCACCTTGCCGAACAGCAGCCGCCGCACGCGGAACTTCATCAGCGCCGCATTGATCTCCGCCCCCATGATGAAGATCACCGCCAGCATGTAGAGGAAGATCAGCACGATCATCACCGAGGCCAGACCGGCATAGGTGGCGGTGTAATTGGCGAAGGTCGAGAGATAATAGGCAAAAAGCAACGCGCCGATCGACCAGAAGACCAAGGTCAGCAGCACGCCGGGAATGACGTCGAAGATCCGCCTGTGGCCGGCCGCCAGCCAAAGATGCAGGATCATCAGGCCGGCGAGCAGCAGGAAGATCGTCCCGTAGATCCGCCAGCTGAAGACGATCTCGAGAATATCGGCGAGCCGCGGCAGCCATTGCCGGGTGTAATTCAGCGCCAGCGGCACGGCGACGAGCAGGATGCTGAGGATCGCGAAGATCAATACCGCTATCAGCACATAGCCGAGACTGGCGAGGCGATTGAAATACCAGGGCCGGGTTTCGAGGACGCGATAGGCGCGGTTAAGGGATATGCGCAGCGCCTCGACACCGTTCGAGGCGAAATAGGCGGCGGCAAGCACGGAGATCGTCAAAAGGCCGCCGCGCGGAATGGTCAGCACCTGCACCACTTGATCGGCGAGCGGCTTGGCGATCGCCTCCGGCCAGGTGTCGAAGATCAGATGCACCGCAGTCGACGAAAACTGGCTGGCGCCTAGAAAGCTTGCCAGCGCCGTGCCGAAGATCAGGAAAGGAAAAACCGCCAGCAGCGTTGAAAGCGCCACATGGCTTGCCATGGCAAACCCGTCATCCTCGACGAAATGGAACACTGCGTCGTAGATCACCTTGTAAATCGTGCGCAGGGCTGTCGGCATTCCATCTCCGCTTGACGTCGGCATTTCACCCGACCGACACCGCCGGTTGTCGATTGTATCGGGTCCCTGAATATGGGAAACGAGTTCCGGTTTGTACAGGAATCATCTTTCCATGGCGGAACAACGCATCATCCTGCTGACTGGTTGCTCCTCCGGGATCGGCGCGCATTGCGCCCGGGCGTTACGCGATGATGGATGGCGCGTTTTCGCGACCGTGCGCAACGAAGCCGATCTCGCGCCGCTTGCAGCCGACGGCATCGAAGCACTTCTTCTCGATTATAGCAGCCCCGAGACGATTTCCGCTGCGGTTGTGACGGTTAGGGAGCGCACGGGCGACCGCATCGATGCTCTTTTCAACAATGGTGCCTATGGACAGCCGGGCGCCGTCGAGGACCTCACGACCGATGTGCTGCGCGAACAGTTCGAGACGAATTTCTTCGGCTGGCATGAACTGACACGCCAAATCCTGCCGCTGATGCGCAGCCAAGGCCATGGCCGCATCGTCAATTGCTCGTCCATCCTCGGGCTGGTCCCCTATCGCTTCCGCGGCGCCTACACAGCCTCGAAATTCGCGCTCGAAGGGCTGACGATCACGCTCAGGATGGAACTGCAGGGCAGCGGCATCCATGTGAGCCTCATCGAGCCAGGCCCGATCGCGACGCGCTTCACCGCCAATGCGCTCGCCAAGATCCGCGAACATATCGACCTTGAGGGGTCCGCCCATGCGGTGGAATACCGCAGGCAACTCAGGCGGCTGGACGGCTCTGGCCCGATCAACAAGCATAAATTGGGCCCCGAAGCGGTCTATGATGTGCTAAAATTGGCTTTGAATGTGAGGGATCCGCGCCCACATTATCTGGTAACGACGCCCGCCAAGCAGGGCGTCCTCTTGAAAAGGCTATTGCCGGCTAACCTTTTCTATCGTCTGATGCGCCGGCTGGACTAGAGCAATCCCAGGAAAAGTGCGCAGCAGTTTTCCATTCGGGAATTGCGTTGGGAATCGATGAGACTGAGAGGCTCAGAGATTCCCGGAAAGTCTGAACCGCTCTGAAGACAAGGATGGAGGAGCCATGTCGACCGTTACCTATATCGCCGCCATCATTGTCATGGGGCTTGTCGCGATCGTTCTCGTTCGCGGCCTGTGGAACATGATGAAAGGCGACAATCCGAACCTTTCGAACCGGCTGATGCAATTGCGTGTTCTGCTGCAGGCAGTCGCGGTCATTCTGATCATGCTGACCCTCTGGCTGACCGGCGGCGGCCGCCCGGCCTGACGACAGGAACACGATGGTCAAGCTCAACAAGATCTACACCAAGACCGGCGATGACGGCACCACGGGCCTCGTCGCCGGCCCGAGGCGGCTGAAGCACGACCTGCGCGTCGAAAGCTACGGCACCGTCGACGAAACCAATTCCGCCATCGGCGTCGCCCGGCTGCATACTATTGAGCTGCCCGATCTCGACGCCATGCTGATGCGCATCCAGAATGATCTCTTCGATCTCGGCGCCGATCTTTCCACGCCTGAAACCGACGAACCGCCCGCCTATGAGCCCCTGCGCATTATCGACCATCAGGTCGAACGCCTCGAGCGCGATATCGACCTGCTCAATGCCGATCTCGAGCCGTTGAGATCCTTCGTTCTGCCGGCCGGCAGCCCCACCTCCGCCCATCTGCACCTCGCCCGCACGATTGCCAGGCGTGCCGAGCGCCTCATGGTGGCGCTGTCGCGTGAGCAAGGCGAACGCGTCAGCCCGACGGCGCTGAAATATGTCAATCGCCTTTCCGACTTTCTCTTCGTCGCCGCGCGGCATGCCAATGATCGCGGCCGCGCCGATGTGCTCTGGGTTCCCGGCAAGAACCGATAGCGGCGCCAACCAATCACCGGAGGTCCATATTGACGTTGACGTAAACGTTATTTATGCCTCTAAAGCAATTCGTCGCTCGGCGGCCCGGAAGCGTTGTAATTGGGGGAAAAACGCGTATCCATGTCGCCATTCGACAAATGGAATGGCGCTGAACAGCGCATGTTCTCGGGCGGTCATGTTGAAGGAAGGATTCCATGAAGATTCTCGTTCCCGTTAAGCGGGTCGTTGACTACAACGTCAAGATTCGCGTGAAGCCGGATGGTTCCGGCGTTGAGCTATCGAACGTGAAGATGTCGATGAACCCGTTCGACGAGATCTCGGTCGAAGAGGCGCTACGGCTGAAGGAAGCCGGCAAGGCCGAGGAAGTCGTGGTCGTATCGATCGGACCTGCCAAGGCCGAGGAGACGCTGCGCACCGCGCTTGCCATGGGCGCGGATCGCGCCATCCTGGTCGAGACAGACGATCAAGTCGAGCCGCTGGCGGTGGCGAAGATCCTGAAGGGTGTCGCGGAAGCCGAACAGCCGGGCCTGATCATCGTCGGCAAGCAGGCGATCGATGACGATTCGAACCAGACCGGCCAGATGCTGGCGGCCTTGCTCGGCACGGCCCAGGCAACCTTTGCCTCGAAGATCGAGATGAGCGACGGCAAGGCACAGGTCACCCGCGAAGTCGATGGCGGCCTGCAGACGATCGAGGTCAAGCTCCCGGCTGTGGTTACCACCGACCTGCGCTTGAACGAGCCGCGCTATGCCTCACTGCCGAACATCATGAAGGCCAAGAAGAAGCCGCTCGACAAGAAGAGCCCGGCCGATTTCGGCGTGTCGACCGAGCCGCGGCTGAAGGTCCTGAAGACCGAAGAGCCTGGCGGCCGCAAGGCGGGCGTCAAGGTCAAGTCGGTTGCCGAGCTGATCGAAAAGCTGAAAACCGAAGCCGGCGTGCTCTGAGGATAGGAAAGGGAGAACTTCATCATGGCCATTCTTCTTCTGGCTGATCACGACAATGCCCACCTCTCCGACCAGACCGCCAAGGCGCTGACGGCTGCCACCAAGATTGGCGGCGACGTCCATGTGCTCGTCGCGGGTACGGGTGCAAAAGCTGCCGCTGAGCAGGCTGCCAAGCTTGCCGGCGTCTCCAAGGTGCTGGTGGCCGAGGACGCAAGCCTTGCCAACAATCTCGCCGAACCGCTTTCGGCGCTGATCGTATCGCTGGCCGGTTCTTACGACACCATCATCGGTGCCGCCACTTCTGTCGGCAAGAACGTGCTGCCGCGCGTTGCAGCCCTGCTCGATGTCGCCCAGGTCTCTGAGATCATCGAAGTCGTCTCGGCCGACACCTTCAAGCGGCCGATCTATGCCGGCAATGCCATCCAGACGGTGCAATCGACCGATGCGAAGAAGGTGATCACCGTGCGCACGGCCTCGTTCGCTTCCGCCTCCGAAGGCGGTTCGGCTGCGATAGAGACGGTCTCGGCTGCCGCCGATCCGGCGCTGTCCTCCTTCGTCGGTGATGCGCTGTCTTCTTCGGATCGTCCGGAGCTGACCTCTGCCAAGATCATCATCTCCGGTGGCCGTGCACTCGGCTCGGCGGAGAAGTTCAAGGAAGTGATCCTTCCCGTCGCCGACAAGCTCGGTGCCGCCGTCGGCGCATCGCGTGCCGCCGTCGATGCCGGCTATGCGCCGAACGACTGGCAAGTGGGGCAGACCGGCAAGGTGGTGGCGCCGCAGCTCTATATCGCCTGCGGCATTTCAGGCGCCATCCAGCATCTGGCCGGCATGAAGGACAGTAAGGTCATCGTCGCGATCAATAAGGACGAGGAAGCCCCGATCTTCCAGATCGCAGATTACGGCCTCGTCGCTGACCTCTTCGAAGCGCTGCCGGAACTCGAAAAGGCGCTGTGATCGCGCCGATTGATTTTCTCGCAGTTGCGAGAGACTGGAAAATCGTCTCTTATAGGTCTATCAATCTTTGCCGGGCTAGAAATCGCCCGGCAAATTTGTGGTTAAGAGCATAGCGCACCGCCAAGAGCGCGCCGCCGGGGAGTTGGCAATGAGTTCGCTGAAGACGATCGGTATTATCGGCGCGGGCCAGATGGGCTGCGGCATCGCCCATGTATCCGCCATGGCCGGCTACAAGGTCCATATCTACGATTTGGCGCAGGATCGCATCGAAAGCGGGCTTGCCACCATCAACGGCAACCTCGCGCGCCAGGTCTCCTCCGGCAAGACGACCGACGAGGAACGCAAGGCAGCTCTTGCGCGCATCACTGGCTCTTCCGATCTGAACGATCTTGCTCAGGTCGATCTCGCCATCGAAGCCGCCACGGAAGACGAAAGCGTCAAGCGCAAGATCTATGCGCAGGTGTGTCCCGTCCTGAAGCCGGAGGCGCTGCTGGCCACCAACACGTCGTCGCTGTCGATCACCCGCCTCGCTTCCGCCACCGACCGTCCCGAACGCTTCATGGGCATTCACTTCATGAACCCGGTTCCGGTGATGAAGCTGGTGGAGCTGGTGCGCGGCATCGCCACCGACGAATCGACCTTCTCCACCGCCAAGGATTACGTCACCTCGCTGGAAAAGACGATCACCGTCGCCGAGGACTTCCCCGCCTTCATCGTCAACCGCATCCTGCTGCCGATGATCAACGAGGCGATTTACACGCTCTATGAAGGCGTGGGCACCGTCGATGCCATCGACACCGCCATGCGGCTCGGCGCCAACCATCCGATGGGACCGCTGCAGCTTGCCGATTTCATCGGCCTCGATACCTGCCTGTCAATCATGCAGGTGCTGCATGACGGGCTCGCCGATTCCAAGTATCGTCCCTGCCCGCTCTTGGTAAAATACGTCGAAGCCGGCTGGCTCGGCCGCAAATCCGGTCGCGGCTTCTACGATTATCGCGGCGAAGTGCCGGTCCCGACCCGGTAAGCCTCTCGGCAGCCTCGGGGCCGACCCTCCTGGCTCGAGGCTCCGGCCTTCGGGCTCCGCGCCTCACCATGGGGCGGAACGAAATTGCCCGGCGACCACTGAACAGATGTGGCGAAAATGGCGGAAGTTGCAGCGAACGCAATAGATTAGTCCTCACCCTGAGGTGGGTGCGCAAGCGACCCTCGAAGGGCGAGGGCGGGTGATAGAACACCCAAACCACTCAAATCCCGGCAGCCGCCTTCACCAGCTTCTTCGCATCATCACTATCCCAGGCGGCCGGCCCGTTCATGGCTGACAGCAGGCAGCCCTTGTCGTCGATCAGAAGCGTCACCGGCAGGCCGAAGGCGAGACCCTGCTTCTTCAGTACATTGAACACGCCCATGGTGTTGTCCCGGTAGTAGCCGAGCTTGTCGATGGCATATTCGGCGCGGAAAGCCTTCGTTTTTTCCTCGTCGCCCGTGTCGATGTTGATGGCAACCACCTCGAACTTGTCGTTGCCGACGCTCTTTTCGAGCGCGTTCAGCGCCGGCATTTCCTCTCGGCACGGGACGCACCACGTTGCCCAGACGTTCAGCAGCACCGTCTTGCCCGAGAAATTGCCGATCGACAGCGGCTGGCCCTCGGCGCCCTTGAAGGAGACATCCTTCAGCGAGATCGGCGCCGGCGGCACGCTCATGGCGGCGACCTGGCCCTTGGTGAAGGGTGTCAATGCTGCAGCGCGATCCCTTGCCGACCCGCATTGATCGGCCGAGGCCGTTTCACCAACGCCATTGCCATACCCCGCCTCCTTCACGTATACCGCTGCCGCGCCGGCAATAACCCCAGCGACGGCGGCGAGCAGAACGAGTTTCATGGACGGCAGACCGAACGGCTTCTTTGCTGTCATTACATTCTCCAGGTGGGCATCTCATGACTGACGGCACGGACACCAAATCCTCCAACCAGATGTGGGGCGGGCGTTTCGCTTCCGGCCCCGCGGCGATCATGGAGGAGATAAATGCCTCGATCGATTTCGACAAGAAGCTGTTTGCACAGGATATCCGCGGCTCAATCGCGCATGCCGGCATGCTCGCCCATCAAGGCATCATTTCAGCCGAGGATAAAGACAAGATCGTTCACGGCCTGAACACGATCCTGTCAGAGATCGAGAGCGGCAATTTCGAGTTCTCCCGCCGCCTCGAAGACATCCACATGAACGTCGAGGCGCGGCTTGCGACCCTGATCGGCCCGGCTGCCGGACGTCTTCATACGGCCCGCTCGCGCAACGACCAGGTCGCGCTCGATTTTCGCCTCTGGGTCAAGGAAGAGCTGCAGAAATGCGAGCAGGCGCTGACCGAGCTGATCTCTGCCTTCCTCGACCGGGCCGAGGAACATGCCGACAGCGTCATGCCCGGCTTCACGCATCTGCAGACGGCGCAGCCCGTCACCTTCGGCCACCATTGCATGGCCTATGTCGAGATGTTCGGCCGCGACCGCTCGCGCGTGCGCCATGCCATCGAGCACATGGACGAATCGCCGATCGGCGCCGCAGCCCTTGCCGGCACCGGCTTCCCGATCGACCGCCACATGACGGCCAAGGCGCTCGGCTTCCGCGAGCCGACGCGCAATTCGATCGACACCGTCTCCGACCGCGATTTCGCCCTTGAATTCCTGTCGATCGCCGCCATCGCCGGCATGCATCTGTCGCGGCTGGCCGAAGAGATCGTCATCTGGTCGACGCCGCAATTCGGCTTCGTGCGCCTGTCCGACGCCTTCTCCACCGGCTCCTCCATCATGCCGCAGAAGAAGAACCCGGATGCGGCCGAGCTCGTTCGCGCCAAGACCGGCCGCATCAACGGCTCGCTGGTGGCGCTGCTGACGATCATGAAGGGCCTGCCGCTCGCCTATTCCAAGGACATGCAGGAAGACAAGGAACAGGTGTTCGACGCCGCCGAAAGCCTGGAACTGGCGATTGCCGCCATGACCGGCATGATGCGCGATATGACGATCAACACCGCCCGCATGAAGGCCGCCGCCGGCTCCGGTTATTCCACCGCCACCGACCTTGCCGACTGGCTGGTGCGCGAGGCGGGCCTGCCGTTCCGCGACGCCCATCACGTGACGGGACGCGCCGTGGCGCTTGCCGAAAGCAAATCATGCGAGCTGGCGGAATTGTCGCTGCAGGATCTGCAGGCGATTCACCCTGATATCACCGACAAGATCTTCGATGTTCTGACGGTCGAAGCCTCCGTTGCCAGTCGCAAGAGCTTCGGCGGCACGGCACCTTCGGAGGTGCGCAAGCAGATCGCCTTCTGGCGCGCCCGCAACTGAAAAGACTGACGAAAACGGGACTTACACAATCGGGGTGCACAAGCGCAGGAAACTTCGCTAAGAAGAGTGACTTTCGCGCTTGAGCCGGATGATTTTCGGTCGTTTCGACCGAAAATCATCCGGCTTTAAAACCAAAGAAATAGAGCATGATGTTGTCCGAAAACCGCTCACACTTTTCGGCATCATGCGCTAGTCGCCCAAGAGGATTTCGATGCAGATCAACATGCCGCACATCATCCGCCTGACCGTCGTGCTTTCGGTCGTCGGCCTTGCCGTCGTCGGATGTGGCCGCAAAGGCCCTCTCGATCCTCCGAGTGCTCATGCGACCAAAGGCGGTGACGTCTCCAAGCCGACAAAGGAGCCAGGCGCCGAAGACAAGAAGTTCCTCCTCGATCCGCTTCTCTGATTAGGCAGCGACCGTGAACCATTTTCAGTATCGCGACGGCATCCTCTACGCCGAGGATGTTCCGGTTCCCGAGATCGCCAAGGCGGTCGGCACGCCCTTCTACGTCTATTCGACGGCCACCCTGGAGCGCCATTATCGCGTCTTCGCGGAAGCCTTCGGCGATGTCGATGCCATGGTGTGCTATGCCGTGAAGGCCAATTCCAACCAGGCGGTGCTGAAGACGCTCGGCCGGCTGGGCGCCGGCGTCGACGTCGTCTCCGTCGGCGAGCTGCGCCGCGCGCTCGCCGCGGGAATTCCGGCAAGCCGCATCATGTTCTCCGGCGTCGGCAAGACGGCGCAGGAAATGGACGTCGCGCTCGAAGCCGGCATCTACTGCTTCAACGTCGAATCCGAGCCGGAACTGGAAGTGCTGAACCAGCGCGCCGTCCGCACTGGCAAGGTGGCGCCCGTTTCCTTCCGCATCAATCCGGATGTCGATGCCCGCACGCATGCGAAGATTTCGACCGGCAAGAAGGAAAACAAGTTCGGCATTTCCTGGGAGCGCGCCCGCACTGTCTATGACCGCGCCGCCAGCCTGCCTGGTATCAATGCTACCGGCATCGACATGCATATCGGCAGCCAGATCACCGAGCTGCAGCCCTTCGACGACGCCTTCAAGCTGCTGCGCGATCTCGTGGAAACGTTGCGCGGCGACGGCCACGCCATTCACCATGTCGATATCGGCGGCGGCCTCGGCATTCCCTACCGCGACGACAACAATCCTCCGCCCCTGCCCGATGCCTATGCCCAGATCGTCAAGAACCAGCTGCGCGGCCTCAACTGCAGGATCGTCACCGAACCCGGTCGCCTGATCGTCGGCAATGCCGGCATACTGGTGACGGAAGTCATCTACGTGAAGGATGGCGGCAGCAAGAGCTTCGTCATTGTCGACGGCGCGATGAACGACCTGATCCGCCCGACGCTCTACGAGGCCTATCACGAGATCCGGCCGGTTGCGATCGCCGCCGCCGATACCGCGCGCATCAAGGCCGATGTCGTCGGCCCGGTCTGCGAAACGGGCGATTATCTGGCGCTCGACCGCGACATGGCGCAGCCCAAGCCCGGCGATCTCCTCGCCATCGGTTCCGCCGGCGCCTACGGCGCCGTGCAGGCCGGCACCTACAACAGCCGGCTTCTGGTTCCGGAAGTGCTGGTCAAGGGCAATGAATTCCATGTCGTCCGCCCGCGTGGAACCTATGAGGAGCTGATCGGCCTGGATTCGATCCCCGCTTGGCTCGAGGGATAATCGGTTTCGATTCATGAATTTCGGGCAGGATAACCCAAATATCCGTCCTGCCCGATCGATCACGTTTCAGCGAAGTTCGATGAAAAAACAGCCTTTCGAGCCCATTGCCCTCGTCTTCGCCACAAAGAATGTTATCTTTGATTGATTGGCGTCTGCCGGGCGCCGCGCGGGCGTGTGGGACGCCACGCCATCGCCAAAGGGCTACTAGAGCCGGATGATTTTAGGTCTGTTGGACCCAAAATCTGAATCTGCTCTAGGATCAAAGAAGTAGAGCATGATGTCGCCCGAAAACCGATCACACTTTTCGGCATCATGCTCTAGCCATCAACGTCAGATCGGGAGAAGACCGGACCGATGACCAGTCCCAGCAACCCTAAGAAGGGCGCTTTCGCCACCCGCCCGGCGCTGGCGCGCATGGTCGCGGTCAAGCGTCTCTTTGCTCGGATCGTGCTGGTTTCGGAGCAACTGCTGCCGCGGCTCCTGCTGCCGGCATCCACTCTTGCCCTGTTCCTGTCCGCCGCCTGGTTCGGCATTTTCCGCATTGCGCCGGATATTCTCCGCTTCCTGATGCTTGCCGTCTTTGCCGTCGGCTTCGCCGTATCTCTTTATCCGCTGAGGCGCCTGCGCTGGCCGAATACCACCGAAGCCGACCGCCTGCTGGAAGAACGCAACGGCCTCGCCCACCAGCCCGTCACGGTGCAGGAGGATGAGCCGGCGCTCGACACCCCCTTTGCGCGTGCGCTCTGGCGCGAGCACCAGACCCGCATGGCGGAACGCATCGCCGCATTGGATGCCGGTCTGCCCCGGCCGGATATCGCCCGTTACGACCGCTTTGCATTGCGCGCCATCCCGGCATTGCTGCTGGTGACGGCCTTCAGCTTTTCCATGTCCAACAGCGGCGGCTCGCTGGGCGACGCCTTCACGGCGTCTCCTTCCACATCGAGCAATCCGGATGTTCGCGTCGATGCCTGGGTTACCCCGCCCTATTATACGGGCGAAGCGCCTGTTTATCTGACCGGCAATGTCGCCAATACCGGCAATAGCTTGAACGTGCCGCAATTTTCCGAGCTCACGGTGCGTGTGACGGGCGCGTCGGCGGATGAAAAGGTGCTGTTCCGGTCAGCCGGCAGCGACAAGGGCGCCGAAATTCCCGAACAGTCCGCCGATGCCGACAAGCAAGGCCCGGCGGGTGCCAAACTGCCAGCAATCCCAGCGGCGCAACCGGCAGCCAGCGGCAATACCAATACGCCCGCCGCGGCCAATACCCCCACTGCGGATGGAATGATTGCCCGCACCCATGTCCTCAAGCTTGAAAAAGACGGCGAGCTGACGGTTAACGGCAAGTCCTGGTCGTTCAACGTCGTGGTCGACAAGCCACCGGAAATCACGTTCGACGGCATCCCGCACGCAACGGCCAACGGCGCATTGGAGCTCGGCTTCAGGGTCAAGGACGACTACGGCGTCGAGGAAGCCCACGCGGAGATCGTGCCGGTCGAATCCGATCCCGCGGCAACTCCACTTTACGGCCCGCCGGAATACAAGCTGGAGCTTCCGCGTCGCGACCGCCGCAACGGCAAGGCTCTGGCAAGCCATGATCTGACGCAGGATCCGCTCGCCGGCAAGCGCGTCCGCATCACTTTGGTTGCCAAGGACGGTGGGGGCCAGACCGGCCGCAGCCCACCCTACGAGATGGTGCTGCCGTCACGCAATTTCAGCCAGCCGCTTGCCGCGGCCGTGGCGGAAGAGCGCCAGGTCTTCGCGCTCGATACCCGCAAGATGCCGGAGGCGATCGAGCTCAACAAATCGCTGACTATCCGGCCTGAAGAAGCGATTCCCGATCTCGGCAATTATCTTGCGATCAAATCCGCTTTGACGCGCATGAAGCTCGCAAGCGGCGAAGCGTCCTTGAAGGATACGGCCGACTATCTCTGGCAGATCGCGCTCGGCATGGAGGACGCGCAGCTGACCGATGCGGAGAAGGCCCTGCGCGACGCCCAGCAGAAGCTTTCCGATGCCCTGCAGCGCAATGCCTCCGACGCAGAGATCAAGAAGCTGACCGACGAGCTTCGCAAGGCGATGGACGCCTATATGAAGGAGCTTGCCGAGCGCATGCGCAACATGCCGGCGCAGCCCAACCAACGCTCCGCCAATATCCTGCGCCAGCAGGACCTGCAGCGGATGATGGATCAGATCGAGAATCTGGCCCGCTCCGGCAATCGCCAGGCCGCGCAGCAGATGCTCTCGGAGCTGCAGCAGCTGATGAACAGCCTCCAGGCCGGACGGCCGCAGCGCGGGCAACAGCAACAGCAAGGCGAAGCCAACGACAAGATGCGCGAGCAGATGGACAAGCTCGGCCGCATCATGCGCGACCAGCAGAAGCTGATGGATCAGACCTTCAAGTTCGATCAGGCCATGCGCGACCGCATGCAACGCGGCGATCCCAACGAGGATGGCGACGGCTTCATGGACCAGCCGCTGCCCGGCCTCAACGATCGGATGCGCCCGGATATGGGTCAGCGCAACCAGGACCAGCAGGATCAGCAGCAAGGCCAGAATCAGCAGGGCCAAAATCAGCAAGGCCAAAATCAGCAAGGTCAGAAGGGCAACGACCCAACCGAAGGCATGACGGCCGATCAGCTGCGCGACGCG
The DNA here is from genome assembly GCF_012641405.1 of Rhizobium sp. P40RR-XXII. Lineage (GTDB taxonomy): Bacteria > Pseudomonadota > Alphaproteobacteria > Rhizobiales > Rhizobiaceae > Rhizobium. Next base: position 445,441 of record NZ_JABAII010000004.1, on the reverse strand, counting down.
TTGAAAGAACTGCGCAAGCAGCAGGACGATCTCGGCAAGCAGCTCGGCGAGCTGCAGAAAGACCTGGGCTCGCTGGGCATGAAGCCGAACCAGAATTACGGCAAGGCGCAGCAGGAGATGAAGGGCGCGTCAGGCCGGCTTTCTGAAGGCAATGGCGAAGGCGCCGTGCAGGGCCAGGGGCGCGCGCTCGACGCCTTGCGCAAGGGCACGCGCGAGATGATGAACCAGCTGATGGCGCAGATGCAGCAACAGGGGCAAGGCCAGGGTCAAGGGCAGATGCCCGGACAAATGGGCCAGGGCAATCAGAATGGCCGCGATCCGCTTGGCAGATCGCGCGATACCGGCGGCTTCATGGATAGCGCAAATGAAAACATGGTGCCGAAGATCATCGATGCCCAGCGCGCCCGCGAAATTCTCGATGCCATTCGCGAGCGGCTGAGCAACAATCCGTCCTTGAGCGAAGAGCGGCGCTATCTGGAGCGGCTGCTGAACCTCGGGCAGTAGGGCCATTTCGGGTCCATCCGCAATGGCCAGGAGAAAGTCAGCACAAACCCTTTGCGCTGGCCAGCGGTGATCTTCAGGCAGCCAGTGCGCGCGCAACCGCCTTACGAATATCCGGCAACGCAAAGGGCTTGGCGACCACGTCGACGATCTTTTCCATGAGGTCGTCGGCACGCTCGCGCTGCTCGGCATAGCCGGTCATCAGCAGGATCTTCATGCCCGGGCAGGTCGAATGCGCCTGATGCGCAAGCTCGATGCCGTCCATCACGGGCATGCGGATATCCGACAGCAGGAGGTCATAGCCGCCCTGCTTCAGTTTCTCCAAACCTTCCGCGCCGTCAGCCGCCTCCTCGGTCTCGTGACCGTCCAAGCGCAACGCGCGGGCGACGAAGGTGCGAAGCGAGTCTTCGTCTTCCGTGATCAGAATTTTTGCCATGGTCCGTGCTCCTGGTCCGTCATGTTCCGCGACCGAAATCACCAGAATTCCGTTTGCGATAGGTAAACGACGGATAGGCGATCGGGCTCCGTGGTTAATGAGTCGTCATCGCCGGAGCAGAATGGGACAGGCGGACGCGCCGCCTGCATTAACTTGGAATCAGGCCTCGGCGTCGCCTGTGACGACGCCCACAAAGGGCAGTTCGCGAAAAGCGTAGGCGACATCCATGCCGTAGCCGACGACGAAATAATCGGGGCATTCGAAGCCGACATAATCGGCTTCCAGCTCTTCCTGCCGCTTGACGGTCTTGTCGAGCAAGACCGCCAGAGTGACGTTGCGGGCACCGCGCTCGTAGAGCAGCTCCTTGGCAAAACGCAGCGTACGGCCCGATTCCAGAATATCGTCGATCAGCAGGACGTCGCGGTCCTTAACATCGCTGTCGATATCCTTGACGATGCGCACACCTTGGGAAACCGTGCCGGCGCCGTAGCTCGAAAGGGTGATGAATTCCACTTCCGGTGCCAGTCCCGTGTCGTGCAGTGCGCGCAGCAGGTCCGCCGCGAAGATGAACGAACCTTTGAGGATGGCGATAACGAGGAGATCTTTCGTCGGCCCGCTGGCAATTTCCTTCGCCATGGCATGATTGCGCTCGGCAATCTGCTCAGCAGTGAAAAGCGGCTCGATATTCTTCCCGCGTACGACAGGCATTGCTTGGCATGCTCCATGGCTGCGCGGCCCTCGGCCGCCGATCAAGCCTTAGCCCGTAGCACAATCAGCAGGCCCGACACACCCCCTAAGGCATGAAGGAAAGCCGAACATCCGGCGTTTTTCCACCGGGATGCTGCAATCGCGTCGAAAATCCGTGGCTTTCATGCGGTCCGAGACGATCGATCGGCGTATCCACGACGATGCTCCTGACCAGCTGATCGCCGGCGAAAAGATCGGCACGCACCTGCGGTACCGAAAGCGTGGCGCCGCTGGCATTTTCGATGATGCCGTTCAATTTCAGCACCTGCAGCCCGTTCTCGTCACGCGGCGTCAATGTCACATGCGAGAATTGAAGCGGTTCGGCCACTCCCTCGGCGGCCGCACCGGACAGACCCGAAAAACCGCCTGAAAGGCCGAAGATCAATATGGCGAGAGAGACGATGAGCGCCATGAAACTGCGACGCGACGCTTGCTGCAGGACCTCTTCCGCGCCACGCAGGACGGATAGGATGCGCGAGAGAGCATTCTTGCGGGTCGCTGGCTGTGGCCGCGTTTGCGAACGGCCGCCATAGCGCATGTTGACGCCCGATGCGGCTTTCCCGCGCGCGCCGGAGACGGTCACGAATTCGGCATCGACGATATCGGGCTTCGGCATGAAGCGATGCGCCTGGCCGGATCCCGATCCGCGTTCGGGCGGAATGAGGTCATAAACCATCCCCGCCTGCTGTTGACGGTAGCGAAAAGCGCCCATGATGACCTCCCTTTGCGGTGATCCACATGGTTTCGACGCCCATTACCAATCTGGGCATTGAAACGAATCCGGCCCAGTCGTAAATTTTAATGGTTAATGCTTCGCAAAGATCGCCATGAATAGGGCGCCTTTCCAGAAAAGTTTACCGGCTGTTAACGCCGTTGGTTAACAAGTCGCCTGATTGAACCCTGCGGAAGACTGGACTGCCCGTTGATTCACTTTGAGAACGTCGGTTTGCGCTACGGCATGGGTCCGGAAATCCTCCGCGACCTGAGCTTCGACATACCGAAGAAATCGTTCCAGTTCCTGACCGGCCCCTCCGGCGCCGGCAAGACGACCCTGCTGCGGCTGCTCTTCATGTCGCTGCAGCCGACGCGTGGCCTGATCCGCATGTTCGACCGGGAGATTTCCTCGATCCCGCGCAGTGAATTGCCGCTGCTGCGCCGTCGTGTCGGTATCGTCTTTCAGGATTTCCGGCTGCTGGAACATCTCACAACCTATGAAAACGTCGCCCTGCCCCTGCGCGTGCGCGGCAAGGATGAAAGCTCCTATCGCACCGACGTATTGGAACTGCTGAAATGGGTCGGCTTGGGCGAGCGCATCAATGTGCTGCCGCCGGTTCTGTCGGGCGGTGAGAAACAGCGCGCAGCGATCGCGCGCGCCCTCATCGACCGCCCGGAAATCCTGCTCGCCGACGAACCCACGGGCAATGTCGACCCGCCGATGGCGCGCCGCCTGCTCAACCTGTTTCTGGAGCTTAACCGCCTCGGCACCGCCGTCGTCATTGCCACGCACGATCTCGCCCTGATGGATCAGATCGAGGCCAGGCGCATGATCCTATCGGGGGGGCATCTCGATATCTATGACTGAGCCCGCTCCCCGTAGAAAAGCGCAAGGCACCAGCGCTCCGCAGACGCGGCAAGCGCCCGGCACACCGCCTGTGGAACGCAAGCGTCCGGAGATGCGCGTGCGCCCGACCGGACCGATCGTGCCGTCCTCCAATATTCAGGGCAACGCGCTGATCGTTGTCATCGCCATTATGGCCTTTCTTGCCTGCCTGACGCTCGGCGCCGTCAGCATGGTGCGCTCGACGGCGGCAAGCTGGGAGAGCCAGATTTCCCGCGAGATCACCATCCAGATCAAGCCGGACGACAATCTCGACATGGAAAAGACGCTAGCAAACGCCCGCGATATCGCGCTGAGCTTCGTCGGCACGAAGTCTGGCCAGATCGTCGACGAGGCGGCAACGGCGCGCCTACTCGAGCCGTGGCTCGGCGCCGGTCTCGATATCAAGGAACTGCCCGTTCCACGCCTCGTCATCATCACCATCGACGAGACGCATCCTCCTGATTTCGAGGCGATGCGCAGCCTGCTCAAGGCACAGATCCCGCAGGCGACTCTGGATGACCATCGCACCTGGGTCGACCGGCTGGTGTCCATGGCGCATACGACCGTCCTCATCGGCACTGGCGTTCTGCTGCTGGTCTTCACCGCCATGGTGCTGACGGTGGTCTTCGCCACGCGCGGCGCGCTGTCAGGCAATCGCCACATCGTCGAAGTGCTGCATTTCGTCGGCGCCGAAAGCACCTTCGTCGCCAACGAATTCCAGAAGCATTTCCTGAAGATCAGCCTGAAAGGGTCTGCGGCCGGCAGCGCGCTCGCCGCCCTGTTCTTTGCCACCGCCGGCCTCCTGCAGAGCCATACCATAGCCACGCCGCAGACCGATCAGGCGACCGCGCTTTTCGGGACGTTCTCCGTCGGTGCGCTTGGCTACATCGGCATTCTCGCCACCATGATCATCATCGCATTGCTGACGACGCTGACCGCACGTTTCACCGTCATGCGCACGATCTACGAAATCGATTTGATCCGTTCCGACCCCGGAAGGACGGATAGTGTCCAGAATTGACGCTTTGGCGGTGTTTTTTTACCATTCGCCAGCCCGTTCCTTGCCGCAATTGGCGTATAGTACCGAATCATGAGCATGGATCTGACGACTCGCAAGACCGTGAGTTCGCAGCCGTTGCAGGAGCAATCCCGCAGCGGTAGGCCTGTGCGACGCAGCTTGGTTCGCCGTCTCCTACGCTGGGGCGGCTTTGCTTTCATTTTCCTCGTCGCCATCGTTTTCGGCGGGTTCCTGCATTTCGCCGATTCGATCACCACCCTGAGGCCGCCGCCGGATCCGAAGGCCGATGCCATCGTCGTGCTGACCGGCGGCTATCAACGGATCGATCAGGCCGTGGAATTGCTGCGCACCGGCGCGGGCAACCGGCTGCTGATATCGGGCGCGCATCCGACCACGACGCCGTCGCAGATCCGCAAGCTGACGCAAAGCTCCGTCAACCTGTTCAACTGCTGCGTCGATATCGGCTATGATGCCCTCGATACCATCGGCAATGCGCGCGAAGCGGCAAAATGGATTCATGCCAGGGGTTATAAAAGCGTTCTTGTGGTGACGAACAACTACCACATGCCGCGCAGCCTCGCGGAGCTGAAATATGTCGATCCGTCGACCGATTTCATCGCCTATCCGGTGGTCAACTCCGATCTCAAGACCAAGAACTGGTTCACGGATCCGAATGCGCTGCGCACGATGATCGCCGAATATGCCAAGGTGCTGCTCGCCGGAGCCCGCAACATCACGGGCCTCGGACGCCCGGTCGGCTTGCGGTCACGCCAACCGCTCGATGACGACGACTAAGGTCTGGATCAGTCAGACCCGCCTGAAAGATCGCAACACGCTTTAAGGCGCGAAACTAAGCACCGACTTTTTATTGACGCCGTAATCGTGTAGGCAGACCTTCGAATGCCGGTGCCAAGCCGGTGCGCTGGGAAAGCCTCGATGATTATCTTGCGTTCGGTCCTGTTCAATACCGTCTTCTATGCCAATCTGATCATTCGCATGATCGTGCTGACGCCGTTCTATTTCCTGATGCCGCGCAAGGCGGCCTACGCAATTCCCAAGGCATGGGCGCAATCGAGCACATGGCTGATGGAAAAGATCGTCGGCACCACCTTCGAGATCGAGGGCCTGGAGAACATTCCGAAGGGCAGCTATATCTTTGCGCCCAAGCACCAGTCCTTCTGGGATACCTTTGCGCTGCTGCCCTATCTCGACGATCCGGTCTATATCCTGAAGCGCGAGCTGATGTGGATTCCGCTCTTCGGCTGGTATGCGAAGAAGCAGCGCATGATCCCGGTGGATCGCAGCGCGCGCGGCAAGGTGATGTTCGACGTCTTGAAGCGCACCCGTGAAGAGCTCGCCACCGGCCGCCAGCTCATCATCTATCCCGAGGGAACCCGCCGGGCGCCGGGCGCCGAGCCCGTCTACAAATACGGCATCGCCCGCATGTATCGCGACCTTGGAATACCCGTCGTCGCCGTTGCCATGCATCCCGGCCTGTTCTGGCCGCGCCGGACCTTCCGCAAATATCCGGGCCACTTCAAGGTGCGCATCCTGCCGCCGATCGAGCCCGGATTGGATCCGGATGCCTTTTTCGCGCGTTTGATGGAAGAAACTGAAAAGGCGAGCGACGAACTGCTGGTCGAAACGATCGCCGAAAACCCGCATCTCCCCATTCCGCCAACCGCGGCCCAGCGCCTGGCGGAACTCGGCAAGGCAAAGCAGGTGACCGCAGCGGTTTGAGCTACCGCGATGGCTCGCGAGGGAAGACATGGCTAGGAAGCTTTTCGCATCCGCTCCACTTCCGCAACGACATGTTCAAGCCAGTGATCGCGGATGCCCATGTCGCGCAGATGCGTCAGCGTATTGAAGACATAGGCATCGTTCGGCCCGGAGCGCCCGCTGGCGGCTTCCACCACATGGGCCGCCTCGACCGCATCCAATGCGCCGGCATATTGCCTGTGCGCGCGGTCGACGACATAGGTGACGGCGATGACGCGCCGTCCGTCGGCGAGCCGGATCGGCAGCGTCTTTTCGAGATAGACGTTGGTGACGAGTTCGCGCTCGCGCAGATAGGCCAGCACCTCGTCCCAATCAGAGGTCGGGACACGGAAGGCCATGCCGCGGCAGGAACCGCCGCGATCGAGGCCGAGGACCAGGCCGGGGCTCGCCTCTGTGCCGCGATGGACCCAGGAACGGACGCAGAGCGAGCGACGATAACCGAAAATAAGGGCCTCGGCCCGCGCGTCATAACCAAAGCCCGGATTCCACATGAGGGATCCGTAGCCAAACACCCAAAATTCGTCCATATCCAACGCCAAATCACTGTGAAGCTTCAGTCCAACCATTGGAGAACAACATGGCAGCGTCAAGCCAGAGCGTAACGACCGGTCGAGGCAAGCGTCTGTGGCTTATCCTGCTGGGGCTGGTGGTGGTGCTGGCCGGCCTCTACACCGGCGGCTGGTACTATGCGACCGGTTTCGTCAGGGCCAATGTCCTGAAGGCGCTCGGCCAACAGAACAGCGCCGGCGTTGCCGGCAAATGCGAAAACATGGCCTTCAACGGCTTCCCCTTCTCCATCGGTCTGACCTGCGACACGGTGACGGTCGACAATCAGACGCGGGGCGTTTCGGCCAATTTCCATGCGCTCAGCGCATCGGGACCGGTCTTCCAGCCCAACCATGTCAGCTGGAGCCTGAAATCTCCCGCCGAATTGCGCACGACCGCCGGCCTGACCGTTTCGGCGGAATGGACCGACCTGCAATCGAACCTCGTCGCCAAAGGCCGCGGCGTCGGGCAAACCCAGACCGTCATCGAAGGGTTGAAGGCCGGTATCGTCTCCTCCTTCACCGGGCAGAGCGTGAATGTCACCGCCGCCCATACCGAGATGCATGCCAGCCAGAACGGCGGCGATCTGGATTTCGCCATCGGCGTCGAAAACGCCAATGCCGTCATCAAGGACTTTCCGCAGACCCTGCCGACCGCATCGACGAGCGCCAACGTGACGCTATCAGGTAAGGCCGGCCTGCTCGACGGCAGCGACCGGGAGGGGCTTCGCGGCACTGCGGGCGTGCTGCATCAGGCGGTCATCGATATTGGCGACGGCCGCATCATGACGCTTTCAGGCCCCTTCAATTTCGACGACGAAGGCTTCCTGTCCGGCCAGTTCAAGCTGGAGATCAATCAGATCGGCCCGTGGGGCGATAGCCTGACCGCGGCGCTCCCCGCTGCCAAGAACATCATCAAGACGGCGACGAAGATGCTGAAGGCGCTTGCCAACGGTGCCGACAAGGTCTCCGTTGATCTCACCGCCGATCGCGGCCGCCTCTCGCTCAGCGGCTTCATTCCGCTCGGCAAGATTCCGCCGATCTGAGGCGCTATCCCTTACCTGCGCCGGAGATATCCTTCACAAAGAATATCTCCGGGCTCGGCTGGACGATGCGAAGGTCGATGCTGCCCACTGCCTTGAAGCCGTTGCGGCGATGCCACGCCTGCGGTTCAGCTTCCGCCCATTCGCTTGAGGTCATCAAATGCTGGGCGCCCTCTTCGATCATGGCGCTTTCCCAGGCATGGAACAGAGCCGTTCCAACGCCCTCGCGTCGGTATGACGGCAGCACGCGGATCATATCCATATAGGGTATCTTGCCCCAGAAACGGCTGAAGCGCAGGAAGCCGACAAGCTCGCCATTCTGCACGGCGACAAAATATTCGCCAAACTCAATGCAACGCTTGATCCAAGCCTCGCTCGCGTCATCATGCTCAAAGAGCCAGGGCAAATCTTCGGAGCGCCCGCGTCTGACGATCATGAACGCCCCTCCCTTGCGTCTGGATGCCTATTCCTTCGCATCCAGCGCATGACGGCCGAAATCCGGCACGTCGACATCCTGGCCGGCTTCGACGATCGAACGGCGAATGGCGCGCGTACGGGTGAAAAGTTCGAAGATCTTGTCGCCGTCCCCCCACCGGATGGCGCGCTGCAGCGATGCCAGATCCTCCGAGAAGCGCGACAGCATTTCCAGGATGGCATCACGATTGTGCAGGCAGACGTCGCGCCACATGGTCGGATCGGACGCGGCAAGGCGCGTGAAGTCGCGAAAGCCGGAAGCCGAATATTTGATGACTTCCGATTCGGTCACCGTCTCCAGATCGTCGGCGGTTCCGACGATGTTGTAGGCAATCAGATGCGGCAGGTGCGAGACGATCGCCAGCACCTTGTCATGATGCTCCGGATCCATCTCGTCGACGCGTGAGCCCAGCGTTTCCCAAAAGGTGCGAAGTGTCCTGATCGCGGCTTCGTCAGTACCGGGAACCGGCGTGAAGATGCACCAGCGTCCCTTGAACAGCCCCGGGAAACCCGCATCCGGCCCGGATTTCTCCGTACCTGCCAACGGATGGCCCGGAATGAAATGCACGTTGGAGGGCATATGCGGCTGCATCTGCGCGATGACCGAAGCCTTGGTCGAGCCGACATCGGTGACGATGGCGCCCGGCTTCAGATGCGCAGCGATTTCCTTGGCAACGCTCTCCGAGGCTCCGACAGGCACGGAGACGATGACGAGATCCGCCTTCTTGGCCGCCTCGGCCGAGGACGGCGTATAGCGATCACCAAGCTTCAGTTCCTGGGCGCGCTTCAGTGTCTCGGCGCTGCGCGTTGAAATCACCACTTCCTTGGCAAGGCCCAGCCGCTTGATGTCATAGGCGATGGAAGAACCGATCAGGCCGATGCCGATCAGCGCGATGCGGTCGAACTGGATCGTGCTCATACCTTGCGTCCCATAAATTCGGTCAGAGTATCGATAACGCCGAGATTGGCCTCTTCGGTACCGATGCTCATGCGCAGAGAATTCGGAAAGCCATAGGCGCGCACGGCCCGGACGATGTAACCGCGGCTCGTGAGGAAATCATCGGCCTCCACAGCGCGCTTGCCGTCGCTGTCGGGGAAATGGATCAGAACGAAATTCGCAACCGACGGAGTCACCTTGAGGCCGAGGGCCTCGAGTGCCGCCGTCATCTTTTCGAGCCACAGCGTGTTATGCGCGACGGCCTTCTCGGTGAAAGCCTGGTCACGGATGGCGGCCGCACCCGCGGCGATGGCGGCGGCACTGATGTTGAACGGCATGCGCACCCGGTTGAGAGCATCCACGATATCGACAGGCCCGTACATCCAGCCGATACGAAGCGCGGCCAGGCCATAGATCTTCGAGAAGGTACGGGTCATGACGACATTCTGGTTGGCCGAAACGAGCTCGAGACCCGCCTCATAGTCGTTGCGGCGGACATATTCGGCATAGGCGGCGTCGAGCACGAGGATGACATGCTTCGGCAGGCTCGCCTGCAGGCGGCGGATCTCGCTGACAGGGACGTAGGTGCCGGTCGGGTTGCCCGGATTGGCGACGAAGACCATCTTGGTCTTCTGCGTGACGGCCGCAAGGATAGCGTCGACATCGACGGTGCAATCCTTCTCCTTGACCGTCACCGGCGTCGCGCCGGCGGCCATGATCTGGATCTTGTAGACCAGGAAACCGTGCTCTGTGATAACGCCTTCATCGCCTGCCCCGAGATAGGTGTGGCAGAGCAGGCTGAGCAATTCGTCGGAGCCGTTGCCGCAGAGAATATTGGCCACATTCAGCCCGTGGACGTCGGCGATCGCCTGGCGCAGCTCCTTGGCCTGCCCGTCGGGATAGCGCTCCAGATGCCCGGCAGCACCGCGGAAGGCTTCGATGGCCTTCGGGCTGGCGCCAAGCGGCGTCTCGTTGGAGGAGAGCTTGAACACGCGCGCAACGCCCGGCGCATGCTCCTTGCCCGGCACATAGGCAGCGATATCGAGAGTGCCGGGACGCGGGACGGGCTTGCTCATTTCCATGCTCATGGGATCGACCTTGGGAAAGACCGGAAAATTCCGGTTTATGACACCCCGTCGCATTAATGCGGATTGACAAATTTGTCGAGTGTGACGCTACGGCGAAAGCGTCACGGACCGTCGCGCGTCGTCGGTATGCCGCGTGGCGCAAGCACCGGCACGAAGACACGGCGCGAAGCGCGAACGGCAACCGGCAGTCCCTGATAGAGTCGCTTCTGCGCCTCGACGATGATGACGCCGGAGAAAGCGGGCCAAAGGGCACGGCCGACCCGCTCGAAAGCGCGGCGCAACCGCAGCACCGCGCGAAGCTTGGAGGGCGGGAAGAACAGCGCCTCGGCCGTCGCACCCGGTGTGAAATTGGTTTCGCGCAGCAGCGACGTGAGCTGGCCGCGCGAATAGGGCCGGCCGGAGCCGAACGGCGTGTGCTCCATTCGTGCCCAGACGCCACGGCGGTTCGGCACGGCAATCACAAGCCGCCCGCCCGGCGCCAGTACCCGCCAAAGCTCCTTCAAGGTTTCGCGCGGGCTTTCGGCGAATTCCAGCGAATGCACCATCAATACGCGGTCGATCGAACTATCGGGCAATGGAAGTTCTTCGTCGAAGATCAGCGCCGTCGATGATGCCGATCCCATCGGCCAGTTCACCGCGCCCTGCCCCGCCGGCATGAAGGCAAAGGTGCGCTCGGTATCGGCGCGGAAACGATCGAGGTAGGGGACGGCATAGCCGAGACCGACAAGCCGTTCCTCCGGCATACGCGACCAGATGGAGGAAAGCGCCATGGCAATCGACTGCTCCGCCAAGCGACCGAGCTCGGAATGATAAAACTGGCGGAGATCAACGATATCGGTATGCATCGAAACAAATGTTATCAGCCGAACGTTGGACTTCAAGGCCGATCGGCTTACATTCTTTACTAACGGAAAAGACGAGGACGATTTTGATCATGAAACCATTGGAATTAGAGATATTTATCTGCCGTTCCGACAATTACGGTGTCTTGGTCCACGATCCCGAAACCGGATTGACGGCATCGATCGACGCTCCGGAGGCGAATGCGATCCTGAAGGCGGCCGAGCGGCGCGGCTGGACGATCAGCCATATTCTGACGACCCATCATCACACCGATCACGTCGAGGGCAATCTGGCGCTGAAGGAGCAGTTCGGCTGCGAGATCATCGGTCCGATCAACGAGGCCGTCGCCATTCCCGGCCTCGATCGCGCCGTCGCCGACGGCGATACGTTCGAGTTCGCCGGCCACACGGTCAATGTCATCGAAACCCCCGGCCACACCGCCGGCCATGTCTGCTATCACTTTGCCGACGACAAGCTGCTCTTTGCCGCCGACACGCTGTTTGCGCTGGGTTGCGGCCGCCTGTTCGAACGGCCGGCAATGGATATGTGGGCCTCCCTGCAGAAGCTTGCGGTTCTGCCGGACGAAACAGCCGTCTATTTCGGCCATGAATATACGCTCTCCAATGCCCGCTTCGCGCTGACCATCGACCCCACCAACGAGCGGCTGAAGAGACGTGTAACCGATATCGAGGCGTTGAGGGCGGAAGGCAAGTTCACCATTCCGACGACGCTGGCATTGGAGAAGGAAACGAACCCGTTCCTGCGTGCCGCCGATCCCGCGATCCGCCGCCACCTTTTGATGGAAAGCCGCAGCAACGACGAGGTCTTTGCCGAAATCCGCAAGCGCAAGGACAATTTCTGATGCAGGCAAAAGAGATCATCGAAACGCTTTCCATGCAGCGGCATCCGGAAGGCGGCTGGTACGTGCAGACTTTTCGCGACGAGAACGGCGGCGCGCGCGGCCACTCCACCGCGATCTACTATCTGCTTGAGGCCGGCGAACGCTCGCATTGGCATCGGGTGCATGATGCGGCCGAGGTCTGGCACTACTATGCCGGCGCACCGCTCGCCCTGCATCGCTCGGCCGACGGCAAGACCAGCGAAAGGCTCCTTCTCGGCATCGACCTGGCAAAGGGCGAGCGCCCGCAGGCGATCATTCCGGCCAACTGGTGGCAATCGGCCGAAAGCCTCGGGCAATTCACGCTTGTCGGCTGCACGGTCGCACCCGGCTTCGAATTTTCAAGTTTCGAGATGGCCCCTCCCGACTGGAAACCCGCCTCGAGTTGAACCTCCTTTACGTTTCATTGACATCACGCGGGAGACGGCGCGGAGCGGCAGCCTTGAAAAAGCGTCGCGCTGTGTCAGCTTTACACCGGGAGAGAGAATATTGATTCAACTGGAGGAGGTTTTTTCGTGCGTTTATTGTTTCCTTTGCTCGTCGCGGCAGGCTGCATCATGAGCGTCCCCGCCCTTGCCCTCGATGCGCCGGCTTCGCCGCCGGCCGGCCAGCCCCTGAAAAACTTCGTGACCTCGGTCGAAAAGGACGGCTCGATCACCTTCCGCCTTTATGCACCCTCCGCAAAGGCCGTCTCCGTCGTCCTCGGCTCACATGATCCGATTGCCATGCAACGCGGCGACGATGGTACTTTTAGCGTTAAGTCCGAGGTGCTGAAGCCCGATCTCTATGAGTATTATTTCAACGTCGACGGTTTCCGCAGCATCGATACCGGCACCAATGCGCCGAAGCCGCAGCGGCAGGTCAATACCAGCCTGATCCTGGTGCCCGGCAGCATTCTCGATATCCGCAAAGTGCCGCATGGCGACCTGCGGCTGGTGACCCTGCATTCCAAGGCGCTGGATTCGGAACGGCAGATGTATGTCTACACGCCGCCCGGCTATACCGATTCCTCCAAGCCGCTGCCCGTGCTCTACCTCTATCACGGCTTCGGCGATACGGTAGGTTCCTGGGTTCTTCAGGGCCGCGCACCGCAGATCCTCGACAATCTGCTTGCCGAGAAGAAGATCGAGCCGATGATCGTCGTCATCCCCGATACGGAAACCGACGTGTCGAATGCAATCGCCGAGAACTTCCCCGCCGCCGATCGCCGCGCGAATTTCTATCCGGCGAATGCCGAGGCGGCCGACCGCGAACTGACCGAAGACCTCATTCCGTACATGAAAAAGCATTACCGGGTGCGGAACGACACCGAAGGCCGGGCCGTTGCCGGCCTGTCACAGGGCGGATATCAGGCTCTCGTATCAGGCCTTTCTCATCTTGACACCTTCGGCTGGGTCGCGACCTTCAGCGGCGTCAGCACGACCACCGTTCCGAACAAGGCGGTCGATGCGGTGCTGAACGAGCCGGAGAAGATCAACAAGGCCTTGCACAACTTCACCGTAACGGTCGGCAGCAAGGACCAGGTGGTCGGCAAGGATGTCGCCGGCCTCAAGGCGACGCTCGAAGAGAAGAAGATCAAGCACGAGTATCACGAATATCCAGACCTCCAGCACGAAATGGATGTCTGGCGGCCCTCGCTCGTGGCCTTTCTGGAAAAGGTCTTCAGGAAATAACCTCCAGATTTGAGCGGTTCAGCGATTCCGTGAAAAGCTGAACCGCTCTAAATCGCAACCAGCGAATCTGAACGATCGCGACACGCCTTAGACACCACCTCGGGGATTGGAAACATGGCACTCAAGCGGATGGACAACGTCGGAATCGTCGTCGAAGACCTCGAAGGGACGATCGATTTCTTTCGCGAACTTGGCCTCGAGCTCGAAGGGCGGGCCACGATCGAAGGAGAATGGGCCGGGCGTATCACTGGACTGGGCGATCAGCGTGTCGAGATTGCCATGATGCGCACGCCGGACGGCCACGGCCGGCTCGAGCTCTCCCGCTTCCTCACGCCGCCTGTCGTCGCCGATCACCGCAATGCCCCGGTCAACGCTCTGGGCTATCTCCGCGTCATGTTCGCGGTTGACGACGTTGACGAAACGCTTGAAAGGCTCCGCACGCGTGGCGCGCAGCTCGTGGGCGAAGTGGTCCAATATAAAGATGCATATCGGCTCTGCTACATCCGCGGGCCTGAAGGGCTTCTCATCGGACTCGCCCAAGAACTCGGCTGAGCGCGATACGACGAGAACGCGGAAGGAACCGGCAGCGATTGCGACGGAGCTATTCTGCCGCTTCCGCCTGCGCGCCTTCAGCACGATCTTGGCGCAGGATCATACGATGCGCGGCCAGCACGGCACCGCCGGTCACGAGCAGGCAGGCAAGCGCAATGCCCCAACTCGGTTCTGCAAAGCCGAAAAGCGTCAGGATCAACGTCGACAGCAACGGTGCGGCATAACTCGCCGCGCCAAGGATCTGGATATCGCCGTTCTTGATGCCGTAGTCCCAGGCATAGAAGGCCGCGCCGACGGGAAAGAGGCCCAATCCGAGGATCGCAATCCACTGCGCCGAGCTCTCCGGCCAGATGGTCTCCTCCAGGCCAAGGTGGCAGAAAAGGGAAAGAATCGCCGTCACCAAGCAGAATAGAGTAACGACGTCGGTGGAAACGGCTTCGAAGCGGCGCGTGATCAGCGAATAGCCGGACCAGGTGAAGGCACAGAGCAAAGCCGCGCCATAGCCGACCGCGTAGGCGCCTTCGAAACGAAAACCGTTGCGGCCGACGATCAGAACCGTACCCGCCAGCCCCATCAGCGCACCGACCATATGATACCAGCGAAGCCGCTCGCTGGGCAGCAGCGCCGAGCCGACAACGATCAGCAGCGGCCAAAGGTAGGCAATCAGTCCCGCCTCCACCGCCGGCGCATGGCGCAATGCCGTGAAATAGAGGAAATGATAGCCGAACAGGCCGGCAATGCCTGTGATCCAGACCTTAGCAGGCTGGCGCAGAAGCTGCAGGCGTTCCGGCTTCAGCAAGAGCACGACGATGCCGGGGATGCTGCCGATGGCAAAGCAGATGGCGAGCAGCTGAAAGGGCTGCATCTTGCCCGAAGCCACCGTCAAAAGTGCCAGAAACGACCACATCACGATGGCCGAGAAGCCCGTCAATGTCGCACGAAATTTCATCGCTGCCCCCAGCTCATCGTCGCGGACGTCCCCAATCCGCCAAAGCAATTCTAGGAAAAACGTTCGGCGGTTTTCCGTCCGGAATTGCGTAGAAATTAGTAGCTAGACCGACCAGACGCTTCCGTAAAGCGTTTGGTCGTCCTAGCTGCCGTATTTTACGGCTGTAATCGTCACCGTTCCGTATTGTGTGGGTATGCGGACATAGACCGGAGCGTAGACATTCATGGTATCGGCCTTGGCAAACCAGATCTCCATATCGTCGCTCTTGGCGAGATAGAGGTAGTCCTTGCGTGTGCTCTTGTAGCCGCCCTTCGGCGTGAAGCGCACGCCGCAGACAACCGTCTTGCCCTTGAAGCCCTCCGTCGAGAAGGGATGAGATCCTTTCGGCGACAGCTTCAGATCCATCCGCATCTCGCCGTCGAAGACGGCCAGCGTCTGATTGCATAGGTTGAGGCTGGGCGTGATCGGAAAGATCATGCCTGAAATCGGATCGAGCACGGATTTCAAGTCGCCTTCCGTGATGGGAACCCAGGTGTCCGGCCGTTTCGGTTCGGGCGTGATCGTGTTCGACATCACGTTGCCGCCGGCATAGGCGACATCGTAGGTGCGCTCCCTCTTCCCGCTCTTGTAGAAGAGCGTGTAGTGCGTTGCCTGCAACTTCGTATCGTTGACGACGCCGGTCACATCCGTCCTGGCATCGATGGAGGTGACAAGATCGGCAAGGCCCGCGGAGGTGATATCGCCGCGGATGGTGAACTGCTTGCCGGTGACTTCCGTTTTGAAATCCGCCCTGGCGATCGGCAGGCCGGCCAAAGAAACGCGATAGCGCGTTTCATGCCGCAGCACGTCGGCCGATGCCATCGACGGCATCGACGCAACGATCGCTGAAATGAGAAGCCACTTCCGAATTTGAACCATGATCAAGGCCTTCAACGAGGATCAGGCAAGTTATATAGTTGCTTTGCTCGCCTGCTGCGAGCGCCAGACAACAGCAGCTTTTTGACGGAATTGCGGGAAAAGACAAGGTTTGGCTTGACGCGGCCGGCCTGTCTGACTATAGAACCGCAACTTTCCAATTATGGCCTGTTGGATTGCGCGCGGGGCTTTGCCCGGGATGTCTATCCGATGGCCGAGAAAAACAAAAGTAGGTGTACCATGTCCCGCATGTGCGAATTGACCGGCAAGGCCGTCCTCGTGGGCAACAATGTCAGCCACGCCAACAACAAGACCAAGCGTCGGTTCCTGCCGAACCTCTGCCAGGTCACGCTGATCTCCGACGTTCTCGGCCAGCGCTACCGCCTGCGCGTTTCCGCTGCAGCGCTCCGCTCGGTCGAGCATCGCGGTGGTCTGGACGCTTTCCTTATCAAGGCAAGCGAAAACGAACTCAGCATGCGCGCTCGCCTGCTGCGTCGCCAGATCGTCAAGAAGTCCGCTGAAGCTGCAGTCGCTGCCTAAGCAGCACGAGCACTTCACGATTTCATACCGGTTAAGAGGCTTGAACGGATCATCTCCGGACAAGCCTTTTTCCATGTCCGGTTTCTTTCAACTGGTGGCATCTCCCAGGATAAAAAAATGCTGACGGCACGCTATACCATTATCTACGTTCTGCTGATGACGCTGGTCGTCGTCGCCTCCAACATCCTTGTGCAGTATCCGCTGCAGGCCACATTCGCCGGCATCAATCTCGCGGACATCCTCACCTGGGGTGCCTTCACCTATCCGGTCGCCTTCCTCATCACCGATCTGACCAACCGCCAGTTCGGCCCGAAGGCCGCGCGGAAGGTGGTGCTTGCCGGCTTCGTCGTTGGTGTCGCCCTGTCGTTCTATACCGCGCAGCCGCGCATCGCGATCGCTTCCGGTTCGGCCTATCTCGCCGGCCAGCTGCTCGATATCTCGGTCTTCAACCGCCTTCGCCGCTTGGCCTGGTGGCGCGCGCCGCTGTTCGGCTCGCTCATCGGCTCACTGCTCGATACGCTGATCTTCTTCTCCTTCGCCTTCGCGCCCTTCTTCGTTTTCTTCGGACCGAACGATCCCTTCGCGATCGAATGGGCTCCGGTCCTCGGCGCATTTTCCTCGTCGGCGCCGCGCTGGATCTCCTGGGCCATCGGCGATTTCTCGGTCAAGACCACGGTCGGCCTCGTCATGCTGCTGCCCTACGGCGCGCTGATGAATGTGCTGAAGCCGATGTCGCAGGCGCCCACCGCCTGACAGCGATGATTCGAAGCGTGCCGCATCGGCGCGCGACATGCTTCAGTTCTGGCTGAGAAGGTTTTCGTCGTGCAGGCGAAATTCCAGCATCAGGCTGCGCTGCAGGATCGAATGATTATCATCCGAAACCAGGATCAGGTGGAGGGAACCGTCGGCGGCACGGAAGACGTCTATGCCCTCCATATTGTCGATCTGATCTCTGGTCCCGGCCTCGAAGATCACCTTGCCGTCCACGACGGCACCCGGCTTGATATCCGCACCCGCAATGCGGCGGATGCGCACGCCAAGGCCGTGTATCAGCCCGAAGCGCCGCTCCAGCAGCAATAGATCGCCGTCGGGCAAAAAGACACCGTCGCTGACGCCGAAGCCGCCATAATGCCGAACGGTAAAGCGGCCCTGGAGCGGCCCATCCAGAACGGCGGCCAGTATATTGCCCTGATCGTCCAGACTGTCTTCGGCGACGATGACGGCACCACCCGCAAGCGGGCTTGACCGTGGCGCGATCATCAGCGCCTCGAGGCTGCGATTGGCGCGCAGCCGCCGCCTTGGAATAAGGATGGGAATGGTGCCGTCCGGCGGGGAAGTCTCGAAACCGGGATCGGGATAGGTATCGACGCGATGATACTGTTCGTAGCTGACGAGGACATGATCGCCGCGCAACGCCAATCCTTCGGCATCCATCTCGCCCTTACCGGCATCGGTGCCGCCGTCGCGGTCCATGATCGGCGAGATCCGCGCATCGCTGATACCCTTCAACCGGCCCGCCTCGTCACGCTCGATGGCGCCGGTGAGCCAGTGGCCGGTATCGAGCACCGAGACGAAATGCCGTTGGTCGGCGCGAAAGCGAATGGCCGAGATGGCGCCGAGAAGCGAATTGTCCGAGCTGAGCTCAAGGCCGCCGAGAAACTCCAGAGCGCCGAAGCGCAATTGATCGGAGCCGGACCTGAAAGTGGAAATTGCCCTTGCCTGAATGGCAGCAGGGCCAGCCTCGTCGGGATCATTTGCGGAACCGCAGCCTGCAAGCAGGCCGGCAAGCACGGCTATCACGCACGCGCATCTTCCAGCAGCCGGCCAGCTCCAGGAACCGGCGGCACCGGTTGGAAAGGACACCGGCCTCAAGGCCGATGCCACCGGACGCCGCAGCGGGCTCAGCTGGCGCGGCGCATGCGCGAGCGCGGCATGCTCGTCTGATCTTCGAACAGCGAGGCAAGCTGCTCCGTCATCGCTCCAGCCAACTCGTCGGCATCGACGATGGTGACGGCGCGACGATAGTAGCGTGTCACATCGTGGCCGATGCCGATCGCCAGCAATTCCACGGGCGAACGCGTCTCGATCTGATCGATCACGGCGCGCAGATGCCGCTCCAGATAGTTGCCCGGATTGACCGACAGCGTGGAGTCATCGACCGGAGCACCGTCCGAGATCATCATCAGGATACGGCGCTGCTCGCGGCGTCCAAGCAGGCGGTTATGCGCCCAGATCAGCGCCTCGCCATCGATATTCTCCTTGAGCAAGCCTTCGCGCATCATCAGCCCGAGATTGCTGCGTGCCCGTCTATAAGGCTCGTCCGCGGACTTATAGATGATGTGGCGCAGGTCGTTCAGCCGGCCCGGCGTCTGCGGCTTGCCGCCGGCAAGCCACTTCTCGCGCGCCTGTCCGCCCTTCCAGGCCTTGGTGGTGAAGCCGAGGATCTCGACCTTGACGCCGCAGCGCTCCAGCGTGCGTGCCAGAATGTCGGCGCAGGAGGCGGCAACCGTGATCGGACGGCCGCGCATCGAGCCGGAATTGTCGATCAGCAGGGTCACGACCGTATCGCGGAACTGCGTATCGCGTTCCATCTTGAAGGACAGCGCCTGCGTCGGGTCTATGATCAGGCGCGGCAGGCGTGCCGGATCGAGATAGCCCTCCTCCAGATCAAAGTCCCAGGAGCGATTCTGCTGCGCCATCAGGCGACGCTGCAAGCGGTTGGCCAGCCGTCCCACAGCACCCTGCAGATGCGCGAGCTGCTTGTCGAGGAAAGCGCGCAGGCGCTCGAGCTCGGCCACGTCGCACAGCTCCTGTGCCGTCGTGGTTTCGTCGAACTCTTCCGTATAGACGTGATAATCGACCTTCTCGTTGAAGTCGGCGAAGGGCGTATTCGGACGGCGGGTCTCACCCGGCGTTTCCGAATCTTCCTCGCCTTCCTCGCTCATATCGTCGTCGGAAATCTCGCCGCCGTCCTCGGTCGCGCCGTCGTCCATCTGCTCGTCGGAGGCTTCGCTGTCCTCCGCCGGCGCGGCGTCGGCACCTTCGTCTTCCTTGACGTCGTCGTTATCCTGGTCCTCGCCGTTCGGCTTGTCCTCTTCGCTCTGCTGGTCGTCGCTATCGGGCTCCGATTGCTCGTCGCCATATTCCTCGGCCATCTCCATGGCCGTCAGCATGTTGCGCACGATGCGGGCGAAACTCTGCTGATCGTTGATGGACGAGAGTAGGCTATCGAGATCGCCGCCGGTCTTTTCTTCGATGAAGGGACGCCAGAGATCGAGCACCTTGCCGGCGCTTTCCGGTGGTTTCTGGCCGGTCAGCTTCTCGCGCACGATCATCGCCATGGCTTCGCCGACCGGCGCATCCTCGCGCCGTTCGATGCCGGAGAAATTCGCCTTGGCGTATTTCTCCGTATTCATCGAATTGATGTTGGCGGCAACGCCGCTCATGCGCAGCGAGCCGATCGATTCGACGCGCGCCTGCTCGACAGCATCGAAGATGCTGCGGGCGTCGGCACCTTGTGGCGCCATGACGGCATGGACGCGGGCATCGTGGCAGGCGAGCCGCAAAGCCATCGAATCGCCGAGGCCCCGCGTCACCGCAAGCTCATGCGCTGTCGGCCGTTTCGAAAGCTCCGGCAAGCGGATGCGCTCGCCCGTCATGCCCGGGCGTTCATTGGCAAAGGCCACCTCGACCTCGGCATCGCCGGCGATCGAGCGGACGCAGCCGGTGATCGCCCGGCGCAACGGCTCCATGTCCACCGGGGCACCCGGCTTCGCTTTGGAATTATCTCCGCGACCTGACATGATGTATCGGCTTTTCCCTAAAGCAATTCCAGGAAAAATGCATAACAGTTTTCTATCCGGAATTGCGTCAAAACAAAAAGATAGAACGTTTTCGCGATTCGAAGAAAAGCGGAAATGTTCTAGGCTTCGAGCACGATGTTGGCCGCACTTTCCTTCAGCTCGACACCGAAGGCCCGCTGATAGTGCTCGGCGACCAGCGGCCGCTCCAGCTCGTCGCACTTGTTGAGGAAGGTGACGCGGAAGGCAAAGGCGACATCGCCGAAGATCTCCGCATTCTCAGCCCAGGTGATGACGGTACGCGGGCTCATGACGGTCGACAGGTCGCCGTTCATGAAGGCCGCGCGCGTCAGGTCGGCGACGCGCACCATTTTGGAGACGGTATCGCGGCCCTTGTCGGTGCGGAAGGACTTCACCTTCGCCAGCACGATATCGACTTCGTTGTTATGCGGCAGATAGTTCAGCGTCGTCACGATCGACCAGCGGTCCATCTGTGCCTGGTTGATCTGCTGCGTGCCGTGATAGAGGCCGGTCGTGTCGCCGAGGCCGATGGTGTTGGCGGTCGCAAACAGGCGGAACGCCGGATGAGGACGGATGACGCGGCTCTGGTCGAGGAGCGTCAGGCGGCCCGAGGATTCCAGGACGCGCTGGATGACGAACATCACGTCCGGACGGCCGGCATCATATTCGTCGAAGACGAGCGCGACATTGTGCTGATAGGCCCAGGGCAGGATGCCGTCCTTGAATTCGGTAACCTGCAGGCCGTCCTTGACGACGATCGCATCCTTGCCGACGAGATCGATACGGCTGACATGGCTGTCGAGGTTGATACGCACGCAAGGCCAGTTGAGGCGCGCGGCGACCTGCTCGATATGCGAGGACTTGCCGGTGCCGTGATAGCCTGAGATCATCACGCGGCGGTTATGAGCGAAGCCCGCGAGAATGGCGAGCGTGGTCTCGCGGTCGAAGAGGTAGTCCGTATCCAGGTCGGGCACGTAGGCGCCGCCCTTGCTGTAGGCCGGGACGCGGATGTCGGAATCAATGCCGAAAACCTCACGGACCGAAACGGTGGTGTCGGGGATCTCGGAAATATCAAGGTCAATCTTGCTCATCATGTCTCCAGGGCGGGTGGCTCTCACCCAGCCATATCAATCTCAGCCGTTTTGTCCGAAACGCCGCAGCTTTGTTGCCCGCATCCGTTCGGTCGGAACAGCGGCGATACTTCTCCGGGACTAAAGCAAAATCTCGGCGCGATGAAATGATCGCTTGCGAGCATCCTTGAACAGAGTCCCGGACAAGAAACGCCGCGTCCGGAAAGTTGACCGAGGTGCAGCCAGCCAAATGCGCACCCTGCCGCGGTTGCCTGCGGCTTCAGCCGATTTGGACCATACCTGATTGAAGGCGGAGAGCAAGGACAGGAATTAACAAAAACCGTTCTGCTTCAATAATTGATAGGCCTGAATGACCGCGCGAAAGCGCTCTTCGGAACCGCGATCACCGCCATTGGCATCGGGGTGGTGCATTTTCACCAATTCCTTGTAGCGGCGCTTGATCTCCGGCGCCGTGGCGGTGGCGCCAAGCCCCATCGTATCGAACGCCTTCGCCTCCAGCGTTTTCAGCTTGCGCTGCTGTGGGAAGCGCGGGCCGGTGCCGCGGCCATCATTGTCCTTGACGAACCCAAAGGGATCGCGAACCCGTGTATAGGCGCCGGAGCGGATTTCCGACTGCAAGGGACTGTTCTTCGCCGCCTTGTTGACGCCGACGGTCCAGGTCGGACGATGGCCGGTGATGGCTTCCTTCTGGTAGCGCGCAATCTCCCCGTCCGAGAGGCCGGAGAAATAATTGTAGCCCTTGTTGTATTCCTTGACGTGCTCGAAGCAGAACAAAAAGAACTGCCCTTCCGCATTGCGCCCGACCGGGGCGCGATGCGTGCCGTGCTTGTCGCAGCCGTCCCACTGGCATGTCGGCGGGCCTTGCTCAGGCTCCTGCGCGCGCTTGCGGCGGGTGCGGATGCGATCGAAATATTTTGAATCAAGTCTCATGGCGCCCTAATTATGGGGCCTCGGTTACCCCACAACAAGAATTGACAAACAGGAATGTTATAGGCTTTGTGGGGGCTTTTTCGCGAGCGAGGTCGAGGCGGGAATATGGAAACGACACTGCAATCCCGCATTGAGCGGAAGCTCAGCGACGCTTTCGCGCCCGAGCGCCTCGCCGTCATCAATGAAAGCCACCTGCATGCCGGCCATCAGCCCGACATGACGGGAACCGGCGAGACGCATATAAGAATTCGCATCGTTTCCGCCAAGTTCGCCGGCATGCCGCGCCTTGCCCGCCACAGAGCGATCAACGAATTGCTGAAGCCGGAACTGGATGCCGGCCTGCACGCATTGGCCGTGGAGCCGGCCGCACCCGGCGAAGCGGTGCGCTGGTAGCCTCAGAAGGTCGCTTCAGTTCGGCTTCACCTCTTCCGCCTCGGCGGGGCGGATGCGCAGCTTGGTGATGCGGTTCTTTTCACGCTTCATGACGATGAAGCGCTTGCCGTAGAAGGTGAAGGCCTGACGCTCTTCCGGGATGGTCATCGATTCGTGGATGACGAGGCCGGCGATCGTCGTCGCCTCCTCGTCAGGCAAATGCCAGTCGAGCGCCCGATTGAGATCGCGAATCGGCACGACGCCGTCGACGACGATCGAGCCGTCGGCCTCCTGACGGACGCCCTGGATGTCAAGGTCGTGCTCATCGGCGATATCGCCGACGATCTCCTCCAGAATGTCTTCCAGGGTGACGATGCCCTGCACCTCGCCATACTCGTCGACGACGACGGCGAAATGCTGCTTGCGGCGCAAAAAGGCATTGAGCTGATCTTCGAGATTGGTGCTGTCGGGCACGAACCAGGGCTTCTGCGCGATCTTGACGATGTCGAGATTCTCCGGCTCGACATTTCGTTCCGCCAGCGCCCGCAGCAGATCCTTGGCATGCACGACGCCGATGATGTTGTCGATCGTGCCGCGCCAGAGCGGCATGCGCGTATAGGGACTGTCGAGAATGGCGCGCACCACCACCTCGGGCGGATCATCGGCATTGATGGCGCGCATCGCCGTACGGTGCACCATGATATCGGACAGCTCCAGCTCGCCGAGATCGAGCACGCCGCCCAGACGGTCGCGGTCGGCCTTGACCACCGACCCCTCTCGATGCAGCAGGTCCACGGCGCCGCGCAGCTCCTCATGCGCCGACAGCATCGACACTTCCTTGGAAAGGTTGATGCCGAAAATGCCGAGAATCCAGCGGACGATGGCATTGACGAAGCTCGATACCGGACCGACGACAGCGACAAACAGCCGCACCGGCGCAGCCACATTGAGCGCAAAGCGATCCGGCGTCGAAATCGCCCAGCTTTTCGGCAGCACTTCGGCGAAGATGACGAGGATCACAGTCATCGCGGCCGTCGCCAGCGCTACGCCGGAATTGCCGAACAGGCCGAGGAACACGCTGGTCGCCAATGACGACGACAGGATGTTCGCGAGATTGTTGCCGATCAGCAAGGTGCCGATCAGGCGGTCACGGCGCTCGATGAGGCGGCGCACGATGCCGGCGCGCTCGTCGCCATTGGCCTCCAATGTGTGGATTCGACTCCTGGAGACCGCAGTCAGTGCCGTTTCCGAACCGGAAAAGAATGCCGACAGCAGCACGAGCACGACGATCGAGGCGATCTCGGGCCAATATTCGAACAATGCAGCCAGCGTGCCTTCGACCGTCATCAGGGATGTTTTTCCTTCAGGAAGCTCAAGACCTCCGAGAACGGCACATCGTCCGCAACGAAGGCCTGGCCGATGCCGTGGGTGAGGATGAAGGTAAGCTTGCCGCTCTTGACCTTCTTGTCCTGCGCGATCGCATCCATCAGCGTCTCAGTCGGCGGCAGTTCGCCGGGGATATCACCCATCCGGGTCGGCAGGCCGACGGCCTTCAGATGCGCCTCGACGCGCTTTGCGTCATCGGGACTTGCCAGATTGAGGCGCGCGGAAAACTCATGCGCCAGCACCATGCCGATCGCGACGCCTTCGCCATGCACCAGCCGGCGGCTGTCGTAGGCGGTGGCCGCTTCGAGCGCGTGTCCGAAGGTGTGGCCGAGATTGAGCAGGGCGCGAGGCCCATTTTCGCGCTCGTCGGCGACCACGACATCGGATTTCGCCTGGCAGCTCGCGGCAATCGCTTCGATGCGGGCGGCACCGCCGGCAAAGACTTGCCTCCAGTTAGCCTCGAGCCAGGCGAAGAAATCCGGCTTGTCGATCAGGCCGTATTTGGCGACCTCGGCGTAACCGGCGCGGAACTCGCGCTCACTCAGCGTATTCAGCACATCGGTATCGGCAAGCACGAGATCCGGCTGATGGAAGACGCCGACAAGATTCTTGCCATGATGGGTGTTGAGGCCGGTCTTGCCGCCGACCGACGAATCCACCTGCGACAGCAGCGATGTCGGAATCTGGACAAACCGAACGCCGCGGCGCACGATGCCGGCGGCAAAGCCGGCGAGATCGCCGATGACGCCGCCGCCGAGCGCGATCACCGCATCGTTGCGCTCCACGCGCGCGGTCAGCACCGCGTCGCAAACGGTCATGAGATGCTCGAAGCTCTTGGTCTTTTCGCCGGCCGGCAAGACGAGACTGGAGGCCTGGATGCCCGCGGCCTCGAGGCTGGCGATCAACGCATCGAGGTAATGGGGCGCGACGTTTTCATCCGTGATCACGGCGGCCTTGCGGCCTTTGAGCCGCGTGGCGATCTCATGCCCCGCACGGCCGATCAGGCCGGGACCGATCAGGATGTCATAGGCGCGCTCGCCGAGAGGCACGCGCACGAGACGCTCTGCGGAAGCCGCTGTGATCGCATTCATGGCATTTTGCTTTCTGCTGTCTTTCCCTCGGCAATGGCGGCAAGGACCTCCTTGACCATGATTTCCTTGCTCACATCGCGGGACAGAACCGTGAGATCGGCTTCCGCATAGATCGGGTAGCGCGCATTCATCAGGTTCTCGAGGGTCTGTTTCGGATTCTCGGTCTTGAGCAACGGCCGTGTGTCGCGCTTGTTGACGCGGTCCCATAATACGTCGAGATCGGCCTTCAGCCAGACGGAAAGGCTGCCGCGCTTGATATGCAGGCGCGTGCTCTCATTGATGAAGGCGCCGCCACCCGTCGAAACGACACGCGGTCCGCCCTTGAGGAGCCGCTTGATGACGCGCGTTTCCAGCGCTCGGAACTCCAGCTCGCCATAGGCGGCAAACAGTTCGGTGATCGTCATGCGCGAGACGCGCTCGATCTCGACATCGGTATCGACGAAGGGGATGCCGAGCTGCTGCGCCAAAAGCCTGCCGACCGAGGACTTGCCCGCACCCATCAATCCCACGAGGACAAGATTACGCTGACCCAGCGCTGCGCGCGCCCTGTCTTTGAGGCTTTCGGCAAGGGTCAGGACTTGTTCACTCATCGGCCCATTCACAATTTCTTTGGAAACGGTATCGTCAAATGCGCCGGTAGCGTCAAGACGCCGCTATCGTAAACATGTCTGCAATATCCTTCAGCTAACGCTTGGCGGACATAATTATTGCTCATCGCCGGGCCAATGAAGGCGAGAAGGAGAGTTTTCGAATGCCAACCCTGTTTCGCTTCCTTGTCATCTGCGCGGTCATCGCCGGATCGATATATGGAGCGATGTGGGCACTCGTGCTCTTTGTCGATCCGCAGCCGCGCGATGTGACGATCCGCATTCCGCCGGAGCGCCTCAACCCGCCGACGACGGGCTCGCTGAAGCCATGAGTGCACCGGCCATGAACTCAAAAACCGGCGCGCGCGATCTGGGGCGGGTGCACTTGGAAGCCTTCCTGGAGATGATGAGCGCCGAGCGCGGCGCGGCGCTCAACACGCTGCAGTCCTATCAGCGCGACCTTGACGATCTCCATTCCTTTCTGTCCGGGCGGGGTGTCCGCCTGACGGAAGCCGGCGCCGATGATCTCGGTGCCTATCTTTCCAGCCTGTCGAGCCAGGGCTTCAAACCCTCGTCCCAGGCGCGCCGCCTCTCCGCCATGCGGCAGTTCTATAAGTTCCTTTATGCCGAAGGACTGCGCACGGACGACCCGACGGGAATTCTCGATGCGCCCAAGAAAGGCCGCGCCCTTCCGAAGACCATGGGCGTCGACGAGGTGACACGGCTTCTGACCCAGGCCGAGCAGGAAGCAGCCGTCGAAGGACCAGACCGGCTACTGCGCCTGCGCATGCTGGTACTTCTGGAAATGCTCTACGCGACCGGGATGCGCGTCAGTGAGCTCGTCTCTCTGCCGGCAAAGGTGCTGGATCAGGAGGGGCGCTTCCTGATGATCCGCGGCAAGGGAAACAAGGAACGGCTGGTGCCGCTGTCGCAATCCGCCATTTCGGCCTTGAAGACCTATGGACGGCTGCAGGCGGAGATTGCGGCAAATGCCAAGCAGCCCGCGCCGGAGAGCCCTTGGCTCTTTCCAGCGGCCTCCCGACAAGGCTATCTGCCGCGCCAGGTTTTCGCGCGCGATCTCAAGGATCTTGCCATTCGGGCAGGCCTGACACCCTCGATGATTTCGCCGCATGTGATGCGCCATGCCTTCGCGAGCCATCTTCTGGCCAATGGCGCGGACCTGCGCGTGGTGCAGGAACTTCTCGGCCACTCGGATATTTCAACCACGCAAATCTACACACATGTGCTGGAAGAACGTCTTCATCAGCTTGTGCAAACGCATCACCCCCTTGCCAAACAGGCAAAAAAACAGGATTAGGACCGGCATACAGGCTAAAGCCGCCGTCTCTCGTCACGGGCAAAAGGATCGGAAACGCACCTCATGCACAATTATCTGGACTTCGAAAAACCCATCTCGGATCTCGAAGGCAAGATTCACGAGCTCAAGAAACTGGCGAGCGAAGACGAAAGCATCGACACATCGGACGAAGTCGGGCGGCTTGAAATCCGTGTCCGCGAGGCAATGGCCGATATCTATTCCAAGCTCAATGCCTGGCAGAAGACGCAGGTCGCCCGCCATCCGCAGCGCCCGCATTTCGTCGATTACGCCAGCACCCTCTTCACGGAATTCACGCCGCTGGCCGGCGACCGCAAATTCTCCGAGGATGCCGCCATTCAGGCCGGCTTCGCCCGCTTCCGCGGACAGCCGGTTGCCCTTATCGGCCAGGAAAAAGGCAACGACACCAAGAGCCGCCTGAAGCACAATTTCGGCAGCGCCCGGCCGGAAGGCTATCGCAAGGCGATCCGCGTCCTGGAAATGGCCGACCGCTTCCAGCTTCCGGTCATCACGCTCGTCGATACGGCCGGCGCCTATCCCGGCGTCGGTGCGGAAGAGCGCGGCCAGGCAGAGGCGATCGCACGCTCCACCGAGATGTGTCTCGGCGTGAAAGTGCCGATCGTCTCCATCGTCATCGGCGAAGGCGGTTCCGGCGGCGCGATCGCGATTGCCGTCGGCAACCGCGTCTACATGCTCGAACATTCGATCTACAGCGTGATTTCGCCCGAAGGCGCGGCATCGATCCTGTGGCGCGATTCAACGCGCGCAAAGGAAGCCGCGACCAACATGAAGATCACGGCCGAAGACCTGAAGGGCCTCGGCATCGTCGACGGCATCATCCCCGAGCCGCTCGGTGGCGCACACCGCGATCCCACTACGGTGATAGCCTCGGCCGGCGATACGATTGCGAACGCGCTCGGCGAGCTTTCCAGCCGTTCGGGCGAACAGCTGCGCAACGACCGGCGCCAGAAATTCCTTTCCATGGGCCGCAATCTCTAACCGTTTTCGGAAAAAGTGATCGCTAAAAACGCGAATGAGGCCAAACCTTGGCCACATTTCCGTTATCGAAGCTGTTATGGCAAAGAAAAGCTTGCCGACGCGCTGCGGGCAGGTCATAGGCTGGTAAGGAATTTTCAAGTATAAGCCGTCTATGATTCCGTTTCATGCTTCGAGGGGAGTGGCGAAACAGATCAAGCTGCCGCTCTTCGCATTTATGGGCTAAGTCAGAATGCGCATCCGTCACCTTGCCTATGTATCCCTGATGGCGCTGGCGCTCGCCGGCTGCAACGACGCGCTGGACACGGCGTCGGTCGACCTTTCCACGGTGAAGAACAAGGTCGAACAGCCGCTGCCCAGCCATATCCTTGCGGACATGGCGAAAAAGAACATGGACCGCAACTCGCCGATCATGATCCGCATCTTCAAGGAAGAGGGTGCGATGGAGATCCTGAAGGCGAACCAGAACAATCGCTTCGAAGTCATCGCGGATTACAAGATCTGCGCCTGGTCCGGGCGGCTGGGTCCGAAGGTGAAGGAAGGCGACCGGCAGGCGCCGGAAGGCTTCTACATGCTGACGCCGGCCAACCTGAACCCGAATTCGAAATACTACCTCGCCATCAACACCGGTTTCCCGAACCGCTACGACGCCGCCAATGGCCGTACCGGCGCCAATCTGATGATCCATGGCGCCTGCTCTTCGTCCGGCTGCTATTCGATGACCGACCAGCAGGTGCTGGAAATCTACGCCTTCGCGCGCGACGCCTTCAAGGGCGGCCAGAAGGCAATCCAGCTCGAAGCCTTCCCTTTCCGCATGACGGCGGAGAACATGTGGAAGCATCGTCTGAGCCCCAATATCGACTTCTGGAAGATGCTGAAGGTCGGCTACGACAATTTCGAAGTCACCAAGCGGCCGCCTGAGGTCGAGGTCTGCGAGAAGAAATACGTCTTCAATCAGCAGGCCAGCGAACCGTTCAATGCCGGTGGCAAATGCCCGGTCATGACCACGCCGCCAGCCCTGCAGGTGGCGCTTGCGGCCTACGACAAGCAATACAAGGCCGATTATGCCGTCGCCACGAAGAAGTATGACGGCATGGCCTGGTACGATCCGACCGAAGCCGAGCGCAAGGCCGTCGTCGCCAAGCAGCGCAAGGGTCACGATCTTGCTTATGCGCCGACTGGCACCGCGCTTGCCGCCGGCAAGATGATGAAGGTTGCCGATCTCGAATCGATGGCATCCAACCAATCGGCACAGCAGATCGCGCGCGGCGGCACGGTGGCGAGCCCGACGGCCAATCCGTCGACTGCAAGCATCCGCGTGGCGACAGCAGCTCCCGAGACGGCCGCGCAGCAGCCCAGCGGCCCCATGGTAGCAGCCAATGTTCCGGCTAATGTACCGATTCCGATGGCGAACCCGATGAACCCGGCCGTCAATCCGCTCGCCTATGCGCCGCCTCCGCCCGTCGAGACCGCGCAGACCGAGGCCAAGAAGCCGCCTTTCTGGAAGTTCTGGGCCAAGAGTGAATAGCTCGGATAACGGGATCTATGATCTGCGCGGGCTGAAATGCCCCTACCCGGCGATCAAGACGGAAAAGCGCCTGCGCGGCATGGAAAGCGGCGCGACGTTGACCGTCGAGACGACCGACCCGCTTGCCGCCATCGATATCCCGCATCTCTGCAATGAGAAAGGCCACACGCTCCTCACGAGCGAGAAGACGGAAAGCGGCCATCGCTTCGTGATCCGGAGAGGCTGACGGTCGGGCCATCCTCGTGGTTCGAGGGTCGCTTCGCTCCCGCCTCACCATGAGGATGGAGCGAATTCGCCCGATGCAATCGTCAGGAACTGGTGGCGATGTACAGAGATCTTTCTCTGAAGCGGGCCGTAAAAGTGGACGGCTAACTTATAGCTCCTCCCTTTCTCCCCAGCGGGAAGAAGGTAGAAACCTTAGAACCGCATCCCCGGCACCGCGAGCGGATTGTCCTGTAGCGCCGCCCTGTCCGGCGTATCGACGCGCGGCTTGCTAAGGAAGGCATCGAACAGGCCCTTCACGAAATCCTCCGGCAAGTCCTTGGTGATGATCACCATGCGCGTGCGCCGGTCTTCGGGATCGGGCCAGGCCGGCAGTCGCACCGGCGGATGGAAGATGTTCTGCACGCCATGCAGTACGACGGGACGCTCCGGCCGGTCCGACACGGCAACGATCGCCTTCATGCGCAGCAGCTTTTCGCCATGCGCCGAACGAAGGAGATCGATGAACATCTCGAGTGCCGTCGGATCGATCGGCTGCGTCTCGACGATCGAGAACGACCGGATAGACCCGTCATGACGGGTGACGTCATGGGCGTGCTGATGCCGGTGGCCATGGTGATGCCCATGATGGTGATGGTGGTGTCCATGATCGCCATGACGGTGGTCATGATCATGGTCATAATGATCATGGTCATAATGATCGTGGTCATCATGGTGATGATGATCGTCGTCCGCCTCTAGCTCGTCCCGCAGCCAGCGGCCGACATCGGCGATCTTCGAAGCCGGATCGTAAAGGCCGTTGACGAGAATGGCGGCGCGCCCTGCCTCGTCGCTATCGGCATTCAGGATCTGCGCCCGGGGATTGAGCGCCCTCAGCCGGCTCTCCAGCTGGCCTTCGGGCACCGCGCCGGCAATTCCGGTCTTGGAAACGATCAGACGGTCTGCAACCGCTACCTGTTTGCGCGCTTCTTCATGATTGTCGAGCGTCTGCAGGCCGTTGACCGCGTCGACGACGGTGATGACGCCATCCAGGTCGAAATTGGTGGCGATGATCGGATTGCCCACGATCGACTGCATGACGGGAGCCGGATCGGCAAGACCGGTCGTTTCGATGACGACGCGCTTCAGCGGCCGGATGCGGCCGGTCTGCATGGCGTCCATCAGGTTCGCCAGCGTATCCACCAGTTCACCGCGCACCGTGCAGCACAGGCAGCCATCGGAAAGTTCGATGATGGAATCGCCGGAGCTTTCCACCAGCAGATGATCGATGCCGACATCGCCGAACTCGTTGATGATGACGGCGGCATCACGCATGGCCTCGTCCTTGAGGATGCGGTTGAGCAGGGTCGATTTACCCGCTCCGAGAAAGCCGGTCAGGATGGCAACCGGTACTCTTTGCTGCGAAACGCTCATGGGGGATATCCGATATCAGAAAGTGGGACGCGGCATCGGGATCGGCACACCGGACGCACCGCCGGAAATGGCGATTTTATTGTCCCTGGTCGCCTTGTCGCCTCTGGCCGTCACATCGTCCTTGTCGCCCTTGGCGGCCGTCGCGACATCCTGGCCGCCGATCAGGCCGGCATAGACGAAATTCGGCTCGTGATCCATTTCATGGATATAGGGCGACTGCACCTTGGTGCGGCCGAACGGATCGCGGGTCTCGCTGCGCGCCTGTGCGCCCTTGGTGCTGCAGATGTCGGCGGTGACATCGGCGACCTCCTCCGCGAGCGGCGCGTCGGGTCTGAGCGTCGCCAGCGTGTCGCGGGTAGACAGCTGGTTCTGGAAACCTTTTTCCAGGAAATTGGCGGAATCGTCGGCGCGCGCCGCCAGGCTGTCGGTTCCAAGAACGACCGAGATCAGCGTGCGGCCGTTGCGGGTGGCCGATGCGATCTGGTTGAAGCCGGCGGCGCAGATGAAGCCTGTCTTCATGCCGTCGGCGCCTTCAAAGCGGCCGATGAGCATATTGATGTTCGGCACCTGCTTGACGCCGTTGGTGAAGCCCTCCAGCGAGAAATAGCCGGCATATTGCGGAAACTCGCGGCGCAGCGCGACGCTTAAGATGGCGAGATCGCGCGCCGTCGTATATTGCCCCTTGCCGGGAAGGCCGTTCGGATTGATGAAATGCGAGTCGCGCATGCCGAGGCGGGCGGCTTCTGCATTCATCCGCGCCACGAAGCCCTGCTGCGAGCCGCCGACGGTCTCGGCGACCGCCATGGCGAGATCGTTGGCTGATTTGACCAGCATCATCTTCATGGCATTGTCGAGCGTCATCTTCTGGCCCGGCTTGAAATACATCTTCGCCGGCGGCTGTGCCGCTGCAAGCTTCGACATGACGACCGGCGTATCGAGCCTGACCTGACCGGATTGGATGGCCCGGAAGGTCACATAGGTCGTCATCAGCTTGGTGAGCGAAGCGGGATACCAGCGGCGAAACGCCTCCTGCTGGTCGAGAACGCGTCCGGTGCCGACATCGACGAGAATATGCGGATTGGCTGCGGCCGTCTGCGCGGTCGACAGGAAAAGCATGGATGCTGCTGCGGCCATTGGAGCGAGCCGCAGGGCGGCATACAAACGATTCTGCTTCGTCGGCACGATCTATCCTTCAGAAGTCCGGAATTTTCTCGAAAGCTTCGTCTATTTAACCTATATGGCTAGGAGAAGGCAAAGGCGATTGACGACTTTATTTCCCGTCAGCACATCGCAAAGGCCCCGATGCGCGGGCCAAAGCCGTGCGACGGATCCGTGAGTTGAACCAGAATCGATATTGAGCAGCAGGAAAATCAGCATGCCGATCTTGAACAGGGCCGCAGAACTCCAGGGCGAAGTGACCGAGTGGCGCCGCCATATCCATGCACATCCGGAACTCCTCTATGCCGTTGAGAACACGGCCGCCTTCGTGGCCGAGAAACTGCGCTCCTTCGGCGTCGACGAGGTGGTGACCGGCATTGGCCGCACCGGCGTCGTCGGCCTGATCCGCGGCAAGGGCGCAGGGCGCACTGTCGGCCTGCGCGCCGATATGGACGCCCTGCCGCTGACCGAGATCACCGGCAAGCCCTATGCTTCCGAAACGCCCGGCAAGATGCATGCCTGCGGCCATGACGGCCACACGGCCATGCTGCTGGGTGCTGCGAAATACCTCGCCGAGAACCGGAATTTCAACGGCAATGTCGCCGTCATCTTCCAGCCGGCAGAAGAAGGCGGCGCCGGCGGCGACGCCATGGTCAAGGACGGCATGATGGAGCGCTTCGAAATCGCCGAAGTCTATGGCATGCACAATATGCCCGGCCTGCCCGTTGGCCATTTCGCCATCCGCAAGGGCGCGATCATGGCGGCGACCGATGAATTCACCGTCTCGATCAAGGGTGTCGGCGGCCATGCCGCCATGCCGCACAAGACGATCGACCCGATCGCCATCGGCGCGCAGATCGTTTCCAATTTGCAGCTCATCGCCTCGCGCAGCGCCGATCCGCTGAAATCGGTCGTCGTCTCCGTCACCAAGTTCAATGCCGGCAATGCGCATAACGTCATCCCGAACGATGCGAGCCTTGACGGCACGGTGCGCACGCTCGATCCAGAGATGCGCGACCTGGCCGAACAGCGCTTCAAGCAGATCGTGACGGGCATTGCCGCCACCCACGGCGCCGAAGCCGAGATCGAGTTCCATCGCAACTATCCGGTCACCTTCAACCACGCCGACGAGACCGATCATGCGATTGCCATCGCCGAGGAAATCGCCGGCGCGGGCAATGTGATCCCGGATATCGATCCGATGATGGGCGGAGAGGATTTCTCCTACATGCTGCTCGCCCGCCCCGGCGCCTTCATCTTCGTCGGCAACGGCGACAGCGCCGGCCTGCACAACCCGGCCTACGACTTCAACGATGAAGCCATCGCCCACGGCATTTCCTATTGGGTGCGCCTCGCCGAACAGCGCCTCAGCGCCTGAGACGCCGCCACCATTTTCCGTGCGCCTCACCCGGGCGCACGGCCCCGCAAAAGCGAATTGTCCCTGGGACGTAAAAGGGCTTGGCTTCGGGCCTTTGCTTTTGTATGGATCATGCCGAGTGGTCTCGTAGCTCAGCAGGATAGAGCACCAGATTCCTAATCTGGGGGTCACGCGTTCGAATCGCGTCGAGATCACCATTTTCCATCCTCACTGATGACCGCGTGATCGAGATTGGAAGAACATCAGACTTCAACGCGTGCAGACGATCTAACCCTTGTTGAGCCAAGTCTGCTCAATCTACAGGGTTTTGAACAAGCGCTCATGCGCGGTTGGTCGCCAGATCCCCGGCGCCAGCATGACAAGTCGTTTATCGAGACTGAACTGACAGCACTCAGGAAAGACAGATCGGCTTTCCTCGCCCGTACTAGATCGAATGAAATCGTTGCCACAGCGGTATCGAATCGGGAACCTCAGTGCCTTATCGCCCGCCCATTCTGGATCTGGGATGGGGGCTTTTGTGGCTACATTACATTGCGCTATTTGGCCGGAACGACCCAACTGCCCCTACATGTCCCAGGTCATGTGGGCTATTCAGTCGTCCCTTGGAAACAAGGTCGAGGGTACGCAACGCAAGCGCTGCGGCTTCTATTGCCGGTTGCAAAGGCGGTTGGCTTTACCAATATCAGCATCGTCTGCAACGAAGATAACCTCGCCTCGAAGCGCGTTATCGAGAAAGCGGGAGGCGTGCTTGACCGGACAAGCATCCATGCGTCGGATTCTCCAACCGTATCGAAACTATTTTTCGATCTGCCGACCTACTTATAATTGAACGGGTCCGGATGGTTCCCGAAGCTGCCGGTCAGCGCCGTATAGAAGATAGTCCTGCCATCGATCGATTCGCTGGCGGGACGATGTTCAGCCAGGTCAGCCTTTCCGCTGTGGTCTCAGCCCCTCATCCGACCCTTCGGACCACCTTCTCCCTAAGGGGAGAAGGAGCTGCGCTGATATGCGATCGCTTTGCCGTGAGGCCATCGGGCGCGGGATGAACGAAAGCTGAAAACCCGCAGATCACCCCACCGCGATCCTGTTCCTGACCAGCCGGACGCCGGGAATGGATTCCGCGACCGCCGTTGCGCGCCGCACCTCCTGCTGTGTTGCGACCGAGCCGTCCAGGCGGATTTCCTGCCCCGCCGCGGTCACCGTGACATCGGAAGCATCGATTCCGCCGGCAACGGCGAGCGCATTGGCAACCGTGGATTCCAGGGCCGAGCGCCTGGCTTGTTCGTTTTCCAAATAGAGCTCCATGCCATGAAACGTTGCTGCCTTGAAAACCATTCGTCACTCTCCGCATTCGAGTGGTCGGAAAACGCAGCACTTTGCAATTGGTTCAACGGAACCTGAAAAAATATTACTAAATCGGTGATTTCGCCTTTTGCGTGCACCAACAGCAGAACCGTTGCATCGCTGCAGACTTGCCGCTCCAGGCAATCCCCTGTAGAGCCTTGGGGGAACAGCAGCAAATGCGGATACCTGAATGAACACCGGCAGCAAGACGCGTCGCCGCCTGACGATATTGGGTTCGACCGGCTCCATCGGCCAGAATACGCTTGACGTCATTGCCCAGCTGGGCGGGCGCGACGCCTTCGACATCGCCGCCATTACCGGGCATGACAATATCGGCCTATTGGCCGAGCAGGCCAAGGCCTGCGGCGCCGCTTTCGCGGTGACCGCCAATGAAGAGCGTTATCAGGATCTGAAGGATGCCCTGGCCGGATCGGGCATCGCCGTCGGCGCGGGCAGGAGTGCCCTGATGGAAGCCGCCTCCATGCCTTCGGATTGGGTGATGGCGGCGATCGTCGGCACGGCCGGCCTTGCCCCGACGCTGGCGGCCGCGCGGCGCGGCGCTGATATCGCGCTCGCCAACAAGGAATGCCTCGTCTCCGCCGGCGACCTTTTCGTGCGCGCCGTAACCGAAGGCGGCGGCCGGCTGATCCCGGTCGACAGCGAGCACAGCGCCATTTTCCAGGCGCTGGAAGAAGACCAGCAGCATGCGGTGGAGCGCATCATCATCACCGCGTCCGGCGGCCCCTTCCGCACCTGGACGCGCGAGCAGATGGCCAATGTCACGCCGGCGATCGCCCGCGCCCATCCCAATTGGTCGATGGGCTTCAAGATCTCCATCGGCAGCGCCTCGATGTTCAACAAGGCGCTTGAGATGATCGAGGCCAAGCACTTGTTCAACGTGCGCCCCGATCAGATCGAGGTCGTGGTCCATCCGCAATCCGTCATTCACTCGATGGTCGGCTATACGGACGGGTCGGTGCTGGCGCAGCTCGGCTGTCCCGATATGCGGACCGCCATCGGTTACGCGCTGACTTACCCCGCCCGCACCAAGCTCAGCGTCGAGCGGCTGGATTTCGCCAAGCTCGCGCGGCTGGATTTCGAGGCGCCGGACGAGGTTCGCTTCCCGGCATTGCGCCTTGCCCGCACGGCGCTGGAGCGCGGCGGCCTGCAGGGTGCGATCATGAATGCGGCCGAAGAGATCGCCTTCCACGCCTTCGTGGATGGCCGCATCGGCTTCCTGGAAATGGCCGATATCGCCGAAGCCGTCATGGACGAGATGATCGCGACCGGCAGCGCCGAAACCATGGATGCCGTCTTTGCGGCCGACGCCGAGGCGCGCAGCCGCGCAGCCGTGCTCGTCGCCCAGCGGGAAAAGGCTGCGTAAGTAAACTCCTACGATAAATCGAAGCTTTCCGCATTCGCTACGCAACTGCATATCCGGCGGTTGCCATTCCCGACAATGATGCTAGAGAGAAATTCCGGCTTCACTTTCAAGGGAATCACGATGCCGGACTTCTCCACGATCATTCTGTTCGCCGCCGCCGCGCTGGTGCTCACCGCTACGCCCGGTCCCGACATGCTTCTCATTGCCTCACGCAGTGTCAGCCAGGGCCGCACCGCCGGCTTGCTCACCTATGCCGGCATTGCGCTCGGCACCTATTGCCACGCCATGGCAGCAGCCCTCGGACTGTCACGACTCTTCCTCACCGTGCCTGTCGCTTATGAGACCGTGCGTTGGGCAGGCTGCGCCTATCTGCTCTATCTGGCCGTCAAGACGCTCCGCTCACAGGGTTCTGCGTTCACACCGTCAGCCGGACTCAAGCGTCTTTCGGGTAAGCGCATCTTCGTCGAGGGCCTGGCGACCAATATTCTTAATCCGAAGATGGCACTGTTCGTGCTTGCGCTCTTCCCGCAATTCGTCGATCCCAACGGCTCGATGATCCTGCAGATGGCACTGCTCGCCACCATTCTCAACGGAATCGGCTTTCTCGTGAACGGCTCCGTCATCCTTCTCGGCAGCCATATCCGCGGCCGGCTTTCGGCGATCAGGCACTTTCCGAAGCTGCCGCAATATCTGCTGGCGACGGTATTTGCCGGCCTCGCCTGCCGCCTGGCTTTGGGAAGCCGCGGCTAACGCCCGCACAAATAATCATTGCGGAAAACGGCATCACACCGATATTCCGCAATGAAGCACATTTCAGGCCGAAGCCGTCTTTTACGCGACGGCCCTTGCCAGCGCACAGCGCGACCACAGCGCATGCAGCGCACCGACCAGCTGCTCGATATCGCCATCCGAATGCAGTGGCGTCGGCGTGATGCGCAGGCGCTCGGTCTTCTTCGGCACGGTGGGATAGTTGATCGGCTGGACATAGACGCCGGCGTCGAGCAGCAGATCCGAAATCCACTTGCACTTGGCAGCATCGCCGACCATGACCGGCACGACATGGCTCGGGTTCGGCATATGCGGAATACCGGCCGCATCGAGCTGGGCACGCAGCTTGCGCACGCGATCCTGATGGCGCATGCGTTCGAACTGGCTGACCTTCAGATGCTGGATAGAAGCGACAGCGCCCGCGGCCAGAGCCGGGGGCAGCGAGGTGGTGAAGATGAAGCCTGACGCAAACGACCGGATGAAATCACAGAGCGCGGTCGAAGCGGCGATATAGCCGCCCATGACGCCGAAGGCCTTGCCGAGCGTGCCTTCGATGACGGTCAGACGATCCATCAATCCTTCGCGCTCGGCAATGCCGCCGCCGCGCGGGCCGTACATGCCGACGGCATGCACTTCGTCGAGATAGGTCATCGCGCCATACTTGTCCGCGAGATCACAGATCTCCTTGATGGGGGCGATGTCACCATCCATGGAATAGACGGATTCAAACGCGATCAGCTTCGGCGCCTTGGGATCGGCCGCCTTCAGCTTGGCTTCAAGATCGTGCAGGTCGTTATGCTTCCAGATGACCTTGTCGCACTTCGCATAGCGAATGCCTTCGATCATCGATGCATGGTTGAGCGCATCCGAGAAGATGATGAGGCCGGGGATGCGCGCGCCGAGCGTGCCGAGCGTCGCCCAGTTGGAGATATAGCCCGACGTGAAGATCAGCGCCGATTCCTTACCATGCAGATCGGCGAGTTCCTGTTCGAGCAGGACGTGATAGTGGTTGGTGCCAGAAATATTCCGGGTGCCTCCCGCACCCGCGCCACAGTGATCGATGGCCTCTTTCATCGCCTCGATCACTTTCGGATGCTGGCCCATGCCGAGATAGTCGTTGGAGCACCAGACAGTCACTTCCTGAGGGCCATTGGCCGTATGCCGGATTGCGCGCGGGAAATTGCCGCGGCGGCGTTCCAGATCTGCGAAGATCCGGTAGCGGCCTTCCTTGTGAAGACCTTCCAGCTCGCCCTTAAAAAATGCTTCGAAATCCATCATCTGCTCCAGTACCGTGCGACCGTTTTCGAGAATGCCGGTTCGCACGTCAACCCCTCCGCATTGCTTTCGCGCCCGCTGCGGCAAATGGCCCTTAATTTTGAACAATTCCAGACAAGAATAGCCAATCACATCAATTTGACAATCGAAACCATGCTGGAAACACTCTCTCTGGAGCGGAGGGTAAACTCCGCCGCTCCGGGCTCGTTCATGGTGAATCTAGGCGGCAGCCACGGCGCGCTTGGCCATGACCTTAACCAGGTTGGCGCGATATTCCGCCGTTGCATGCAGGTCGGAAAGCAACGATGACGGATCGATCGTCAGCCCCGCAACCGCTTCCGGCAGCCAATTCGCCGCAAGCGCCTGCTCCATATCACCCTGGCGGAAGACGCCGTCCGCACCGGCACCGGTGACGGCGACGCGCACGCCGCCTGCCCCCTTGGCGACGAAGACGCCCGTCATCGCATAGCGCGAGGCCGGATTGGGGAACTTGGCATAACCTGCCCTTTCCGGCGCGTCGAAAGCGATCGACGTGATCAGCTCGGCACCTTCCAGCGCTGTCTCGAACAGGCCCTGGAAGAAGTCGTCGGCCGCGATCTGGCGCCGATCGGTGACGATGGTGGCATTCAGCGCCAGTATCGCCGAGGGATAATCCGCCGCCGGGTCGTTATTGGCGACGGACCCGCCGATCGTACCCATGTGCCGGACATGCGGATCGCCGATCATGCCGGCAAGCTCGCAGAGCGCCGGACAGACCGCGCGGATCGCCGCCGAGGAGGCAACCTCCGCATGGGTGGTCGCCGCCCCGATCGTGACCCTGCGGCCATCGACGCGAATCCCCTTGATGGAGGGGATATGCCTGAGATCGACGAGATCGCTCGGCGATGCCAGGCGCTGTTTCATGGTGGCGATCAGCGTCATGCCGCCGGAGACGTATTTACCCTCGTCCGCGTTCGACAGCAGCTTGACGGCTTCGTCGACCGAAGAGGCACGATGGTAATTCGTTGCATACATTGTCCTATCCTCCTCTCGTCTCAGGCCGTGGCCCGCGCCGCTTCCCACACCTTGAGCGGGGTGGCCGGCATGGTCAGCGTATTATTGCCGATCGCATCGGTGATGGCGTTCATCAGTGCCGGCGGCGAGCCGATGGCGCCCGCCTCGCCGCATCCCTTCACACCCAGCGGATTGTTCGGGCAAGGCGTGTTCTGGTGCGAAAGCTGGAACGATGGCAGATCGTCGGCGCGCGGCATGGTGTAATCCATGAAGCTCGCCGTCAGCAGCTGGCCGCTCTCGTCATAATACACGCCCTCCAGCAGCGCCTGGCCGATCCCTTGCGCGATGCCGCCATGCACCTGCCCCTCGACGATCATCGGGTTGATGATGTTGCCGAAGTCGTCGGCGGCGACGAACTGCACGATCTCAGTCTTACCCGTTTCCGGATCAACCTCGACCTCGCAGATGTAGCAGCCGGCCGGGAAGGTGAAGTTCGCCGGATCGTAGAAGGCGGTTTCCTTCAGGCCCGGCTCCATGCCGGCGGGCAGATTGTGCGCGGTGTAGGATGCCAGCGCCACCTGGAACCAGGGCAGCGATTTGTCGGTGCCCGCCACCTTCACTTCACCGTTCTCGATGACGATATCGCTTTCGTCGGCCTCCATCAGGTGCGCGGCGATCTTCTTCGCCTTCGCCTCCACCTTGTCGAGCGCCTTGACCACGGCGGACATGCCGACGGCGCCCGAGCGGGAGCCATAGGTGCCCATGCCCATCTGCACCTTGTCGGTATCGCCATGGACGATGGAAACGCTGTCGATCGGCACCCCGAGCCGGTCGGCGACGAGCTGCGCGAAGGTGGTCTCATGTCCCTGCCCGTGGCTGTGCGAGCCCGTGAGCACTTCGATGGTCCCGACTGCGTTCACCCGCACCTCGGCGGATTCCCACAGGCCGACGCCGGCGCCGAGCGCGCCGACGGCCTGCGACGGTGCAAGACCGCAAGCCTCGATATAGCAGCTCATGCCGATGCCGCGCTTCATGCCGCGGGCAGCCGCCTCCGCCTTACGCGAAGGAAAACCAGCCCAATCCGCCTGCTGCATGGCGGCATTGAGCGAGGCTTCGTAATCGCCCGCGTCGTAATTCATGATGACAGGCGTCTGGTGGGGGAAGGTGCGGACAAAATTGATCCGCCGCAATTCCGCCGGCGAGACGCCGAGTTCGCGTGCTGCCGTCTCGACGGTACGCTCCAGAAGATAGGTCGCCTCCGGACGCCCCGCCCCGCGATAGGCATCGACCGGCACGGTGTTGGTATAGACCGTGCGGACGTTGGCGTGGATCGCCGGGATCGCATACTGGCCCGACAGCAGCGTCGCATAAAGGTAAGTCGGTACGCACGAGGAAAACAGCGACATATAGGCGCCGAGATTGGCGATCGTGTCGACCTTCAGCGCCGTGATGCGGTTCTCCGCATCGAAGGCCATCTTGACCTTGGAAACGTGGTCACGGCCATGCGCATCCGTCAGGAAGGCTTCGGTGCGGTCAGCCGTCCACTTGACCGGCACGCCGGTTTTCTTCGATGCCCAAAGACAGACGATTTCTTCCGGGTAGATGTAGATTTTCGAGCCGAAGCCGCCGCCGACATCAGGCGCGATGACACGCAGCTTGTTTTCCGGGGCGACATTGTAGAAGGCGCTCATGACCAGCCGCGCCACATGCGGGTTCTGGCTCGTCGTATAGCAGGTATAGTGATCTTCGGCGGCATCATAGATGCCGAGCGTGGCGCGCGGCTCCATGGCATTCGGCGAAAGCCGGTTGTTATGGAGCTCGATCTCGGTGACATGCGCGGCTTCGGCGATCGCCTTGTCGGTTGCGGCCGCATCGCCGAGCTCCCAGTCGAAAATCTGATTGTCGGGTGCTTCGGGATGGATCTGCGGCGCGCCCGCTTTCAATGCATCCACCGCCTCGACGACGGCAGGCAGCTCTTCATAGTCGACCTCTACGGCTTCCGCCGCATCGCGGGCTTCGCCGAGACTGTCGGCGACGACGATGGCGACGGCATCGCCGACATAGCGGACAGTATCGACCGCCAGAGGCCGCCAGGCGCCCATCTTCATCGGGGATCCGTCCTTTGAATGGATCATCCAGCCGCAGATCAGGTTGCCGATGCCATCATCAAGCAATTGCTTGCCGTCGAGCACGCCGATGACGCCCGGCATGGAAAGTGCCGCCGACGCATCGATACTTGTGATCTTTGCATGCGCATGCGGGCTGCGGACGAAATAGGCATATTTCATGCCCGGCGTCACCATGTCGTCGGTGTAGCGCCCCTTGCCCGTCAGAAATCGCTTATCTTCCTTGCGCGCAACACGCGCACCAATGCCTTCCACGCCCATCACATCCTCCCATCGGGGTTGCGGGCCTGGCACCACGCCAAGACGACGATCATTGGCGTCTCGCCAGACAGTCTCGGTGAAACTCTATTCAGCCGCCTGTTTGGCGGCATTCATCTCGGCATTGGCTGAAAGCACCGCCTTGACGATGTTGTGATAGCCGGTGCAC
Source organism: Rhizobium sp. P40RR-XXII (assembly GCF_012641405.1). Classification (GTDB taxonomy): domain Bacteria; phylum Pseudomonadota; class Alphaproteobacteria; order Rhizobiales; family Rhizobiaceae; genus Rhizobium. The sequence goes on along the minus strand of NZ_JABAII010000004.1, from coordinate 403,277 downwards.
CGACAGATATTGCCTTCGAGCTCGCTGCGAACAATCTTTTCGTCCAGCTTGCCGCCATGACGGTTGATCATGTCGACCGATGCCATCACCATGCCCGGCGTGCAGAAGCCGCATTGCAGGCCGTGATGCTCCTTGAAGGCGGCCTGGACCGGATGCAGCTCGCCATTGGCGGCCAGACCCTCGATGGTAGTGATCTTGGAGCCGGAAGCCTGAACGGCCAGGATCGAACAGCTCTTCACCGACTTACCATCCATGTGGATGACACAGGCACCGCACTGGCTGGTATCGCAGCCGACATGGGTTCCGGTCAGGCCGAGTTTTTCCCTAATGAAATGGACAAGCAGCGTGCGATCCTCGCACTCGCCGCTGACCGAACGGCCGTTCACCGTCAAAGTCACCTTTGCCATATTTTCCTCCTCGCCTCTCCTCCAGAGGCAAGGAGCATCATTTGACTTTTTTTGCAGTCCAATCAACCTCTACTTTAGAACGGTCGCGGATTTTCTGCTTCGCGCCCGTCGTTTTACTCTCCGAATGCGAAGCTGCCTTTGTTCGGCAACAAAAAAACTATTGCCAGCCAATGGACAATCATATTTTGCACGATATTTTTCATCATTGCAGGACTGAAAGACAGCCCATCGTGGTGGAGCTGAAGAATGGGACGACGTTGGCCGGGGTTCGGCTTAACTAACGTTGGAGAGAGTAAATGAAAAAAGTTCTTATGCTCGCATTGGTCGGCTTGTCTATCGCAAGCTGCACGCCGACTGAACAGGGCGCAGGCATCGGTGCAGCATCCGGCGCCATTATCGGCGGCGCAGTCACCGGCAACGTCCGCGGCGCCGCGGTCGGCGCAGCCATCGGCGGCGTTTCCGGCGCCGTCATCGGCAGCGTCCGGGAGCAGCCCGGCCAGTGCTACTACCGCGACCGCTACGGTCGTCGCTACATCGACGATTGCCCACGCGGCGGCTACGGCGGCTACTGATCGATCCAAGCACGAAGCTTTCGAAAGTCCCGGACGCAAGTCCGGGACTTTTTGATTCCGGCCGATAAATGGCTGTGGCGCCGGCACCAAACGCGCCTGCCGCATGGCCTGGACAACCCGTGGACGCTGTTTTTCAGGTTGCTCGAATATGTCGGAACTGTGCCGAAAACGTCAGCATTTCAGCCATTAAGGGGCATTTTTCCACGTTTTTGACTCCAAAAAGGTACACCTGAACGACTTTTGCCTCTATGGTGGCCGCGCGTTAACTCCCGGGAAACGTCAAACTGAGTAAGTTCTCATGTAACCGTAAAGCGGCGTATGCATAAAAGAACTGAACCGAGAAAGAGTATTGCGTATCGGCGGGCAGGAACCGTGGCAGCGGTTGCGGCAGTGCTTGCGCTCGGTCCGATGTATGCCGGAAACGCCTTTGCGTTTAAACTCTTCGGGATAAAGCTCTGGGGCGAGGATGAAACGGCGGACCAGGTTTCCGATCCCGTTCGCTACACGGTCGATTTCAAGGCCGACAATCTCGACAAGGATCTGAAGGAATCGTTGAACGACAGCTCGATGCTGATTGCCGACGAGAAAAAGCCCGTATCCGGCGATCTCGGCGTTGTCGTCAAGGCGCGCGACGATCGTGACAGGCTGATTGCTAGCCTCTATGAAAAGGCGCGCTACGGCGGCGTGGTCACCATTACCATCAATGGCACCCCGCTCGACGCATTGCCGCCGACGCCGACCTTCAGCCGCGCCAAGCCAGTTGCCGTCACTATCAGCGTTGATCCCGGTCCTGTCTTCAAACTCGGCAGAATCAACCTCCAGGGCGACGCCGCCAGGCTGGACCCGGCGAATTATGGGCTCGTGCGTGGCGGCGATGCCGGTTCCCTGACGATCCTGAAGGCCGGCGACAAGATGGTCGCCGATTTCAAGAACGAGGGACATCCGCTTGCCAGGCTCGACAAGCGCGATGTCATCGCCGACCATGCGAGCGACACGGTCGACGTCTCGCTGAAAGTCGAAAGCGGCCCCATCGCTCCCTTCGGCAATGTCGGTGTCACCGGCCAGAAATCGGTCGATCCGGATTTCATCAAGCGCTATGCCCGCATTAATGAAGGCAAGCCTTACTCTCCCGACGAATTGAAGAAAGCATCGGACCGCTTGAGAAAACTCGGCGTCTTTTCCAGCGTCACCATCCGCGAGGCCGACAAGCTGGCGCCTGATGGCAGCATCCCGACGACCATTGAAGTCTCGGAAGGCAAGCAGCGCTTCTTCGGCGTCGGCGCGCAATATTCCACCATCGACGGCTTCGGCCTGCAGGGCTATTGGGGACACCGTAATCTGACCGGCCGCGCGGATTCGCTGCGCATCGAGGGCTCCATCTCCCGCATCGGCGAGACGACCGATGTCGGCCAGTTCGATTACACGGCCGGCATCACCTATGTCAGGCCCGCGACCTTCTATCCTTCGGCAACCTTCACGGCCGGCCTCAAGATGCAGAGCCTGCATCCGGACGCCTACGACGCCAATACCGCGACGGCAAGCAGCAGCCTTGCTTACGAAATCAACGATCAGGATACCGTCTCCGCTGGCGGCGAGATATCCTATGAACAGGATACCACCGACGCCTTCGGCAAGCACAACTATCTGACGGTCGCGATCCCGCTCGAATATGTCAGAGACACGCGCGACAACAAGCTGGACCCGACCGAGGGCTACCGCGCTTCGATCGGCGCCAAGCCGAGCTATGAGGCGATGGGCGGCACGATCTTCAGCTCGCTCGAGGGCTCGATCACCGGCTACAAGGGCATCGGCGCCAACAATAACGTCGTCTTTGCCGGCAAGCTTGCCGCCGGCTCGCTGCTGGGCGCAAACAATATCGAGGATATTCCAGCCACCCGGCGCTTCTATGCCGGCGGCGGCGGCTCGGTGCGTGGCTACGGCTATCAGGAGATCTCGCCCTACAATTCCAACGGCGACGAAACCGGCGGACGCTCCTATGTGACCGCCTCTTTCGAAGCCCGCGTGAAGATCACCGATACGATCGGCATCGTCCCCTTCGTCGATATGGGTAGCGTTACCGACACCACCTTCCCGGACTTGTCCGATCTGCGCATTGGCGCAGGCGTCGGCCTGCGCTACGCTACGCCCTTCGGTCCGATCAGGCTCGATGTCGCCGTTCCATTGAAGAAATATGACGACGGCACATCTTATGGCATCTATGCCGGCATTGGTCAGGCCTTCTGACAAGCCGTATAGTTGTCGCAGGCGTTTCAGCACACGGTTAGAAAATTGGGGTTACTGTCGCTTTCATGAGCATATTGATTCGAATCCTCGGGAGATTGGTGCGCTGGATCGCCTATGCGGTCGTGGCAATCCTTTTGCTCGTGATCGCGGCTATGCTCGTCGTCGGCCTTGTCCCCTCCGCAACCACCTATGCCGTCGACCAGGTGGCGAAGATCGCCTCGACGCCGGATCGCACCATCGCCATCGCCGCGCCCTCCGGCCTGCTGAACGGCAATCTGAGGGTCGGTTCGATCATCGTATCCGACACCAAAGGCCCCTACGCCAAGGTGCAGAACCTTGCCATCGACTGGTCTCCGCTATCTTTGCTGACCGGCACCTTCCATGCCGATCGCATCGCAGCCGATATCGTCGATTTTGAACGGCTGCCGATTTCGACGGCCGCGCCCACGCCGGAAACGCAGGCGACGCAGGGCAGTGGCGGTTTTTCACTACCCATCGCTATCGATATCGGCACCATCGCCCTGCCCGATCTTCGCATTGGACAGGCGGTCGCCGGACAGGATTTTATTCTGGCCGCCGACGGCAGCGTCAAGGCAAACAGCAGCAGCATGGGTCTCATGCTGAATGCCAGCCGCCACGATGTGCCCGATGCCAAGCTTTCCGCCGATATCGCCTTCGCGCCGGCCGAAAACCAGCTGAAGCTGAAGACGCAGATTTCCGAGCCGCGCGACGGAATGTTGGCTGGCCTGCTGCATCTGCCGGGCGGCCCGGCGATCAACATTGATCTTTCCGGCGACGGTCCTCTCTCCAATTGGGCCGGGAAGCTGCAGGCAGCGCTCGACGGCAAGCCGACGGTCGCCATCAGCGGCCATCACAGCCTCTCGGCCGACGGCCTGCACCACATCGACGTCAAGGGCGGTGGCGACGTCGACTCGCTGCTCCCACCGACCATGCGGCCGCTCTTTGCCGGCCAGACGACTATCGATGTCTCCGCAACCTTCGACGGCAAGGGCAAGATCGACATCCAGACCGGCAATCTTGCCACCGGCAGTGCGGTGCTTGCCGCATCCGGCACGCTGGATCCCAACGGCAACAACAGCCTCAATGCCAATCTGCTCGGCACCTCCGGCCCCGTCGACTTCCGCTGGCCGATGGAGGACGGCGAGGTCCGGGCCCTGATTTCCCGCGTCGATATCGCGCTGACGGGCGCTGCCCAATTGGTGAAGATCGATGCGAAAGCCGCACTCGACAGCGCCAGCACGCCGCAGGGGCAAATCGGGCAAATCAATCTGAGCGCCAGAAGCGACGCCTTCAATCTGGCCGCCATGTCCGGCCCATTGCAGCTCCGCTTGGTCGTCGGCCAGACGGCCTTTCTCAATGCCGATCTCAATCGTCTGATCCGGGCGCCGATCGCGCTGACCGCGCCCTTGCAGCTCTCGCCCGACACGATCGGCTTCAACAATACGACGCTGGAAAGCGCCAGCATCGGCGGCACGGTCAACGGCAAATATACGCTGTCTTCGAAGGCGCTGACGGGCAATTTCAAGCTTTTCGCTTTGCCTGGCGTGCTGCCGGACGGCGTCTCGGACAAGTTCGAAGGCACGCTTTCTCTGGAAGGGCAGGTCGCCGGCACGGTGCCGACCAAGATGTCGCTCTCCAACCTTGCGGTGAAATCCAGCGTCGCCGAGATCACCGGAAATGTCGCGCTCAACGACCAGTCGCTAACCTCCGATCTATCGGGCAAGCTACTCGACCTTTCCAAGCTGATACCAAACGCCGAAGGACAGGCCGATATCGGCCTCAAGGCCAAGGGACCGCTGACCGCGCTCGGCATCGACGCGACCGCCAAGGCCGTCAACGTCAAGCTGGCGGGACGGCTGCTGGATACGCTCGACATCGGCGTAACGGGAACCGCGGATCCAAAGGCCCCGCAGGCGAAAGTGCAAGCGAGCGGAGCGATTGACGGCAAGCCGATCCGTATCACCGCCGACGCCGTTTCAAAGGATGGCCGCACCAGCATCCCGTCCCTATCGGCCGAGATCGGCACGAACAAGCTGCAAGGCAAGCTGGACCTGTCGCCGAGCTTCGAACCGTCAGGCGCGTTGACATTCGATCTGCCGGATCTGAGCCTCCTTGCGGCCCTCGCCGGGCAGAAGGCCGAGGGCGACCTCAAGGGCTCGCTCGATATCGCCAGCGCCAATGGCAAGACCAGCCTGAAGGTCAATGCCAGTGGCAATGGTATCCGCCGAGACGATCTCGTCATCGGCACGCCGGCCGTCGCGCTCACCGTCGACGACCTCAAGGCCTTCTCCGCCAATGGCAGCATCCGTGCGGATACCATCGCCTCCGGCGCCAACCGCATCACCGGTCTCGGCCTGACCTTCACCCAGCAGGGCAGCCGCACAGACTTCGATCTGAAGTCCACATATGACAACGCGCCGCTAACGACGCGTGGCGGCGTCGAGACATCGGGTGGCCAGACAACGGTGAGCATCGACGCATTTGCGGGTGCTCCGCGGACGATACCGGTCAAGCTGGCATCGCCGACCAAGATCGTCATCAAGGATGGGACAGCGTCGCTGAATGGCCTGACCCTTCAGACGGGCGGCGGCTCGGTGACCGTCGATGGCACCGCCGGTCAGACATTGAACATCAATGCCAAGATCGCCAACCTGCCGGCAAGCCTCGCCAATGTCTTTGCGCCGACGCTCGCGGCCGAAGGCGTCATTTCCGGCACGGTAACGGTCACCGGCAAGGCAACCGCGCCCACCGTCGTGTTCCAGACAAACTGGTCGGGCGCGGCGACGAGCCAGACGAAATCCGCCGGTCTTGCCGCGCTCGGCATCAAGGCGGACGGCAAATTCGCCGACAATGTCGTGACTATCAACACCAACCTGACCGGCCAGAGCGGCCTTGTGCTTAACGGCGGCGGCACTGTCGCCGTCGCCGGCAACAAAGGCATGGCGCTGAAGTTTTCCGGCAATGTGCCTTTCGATGCCCTTGCCCGCCAGCTCGCCGCCCAAGGCCTGGTCATGACAGGTATGGCGAAGATCGACATGCAGATCGGCGGCACGACGGCGGCACCTGCCGTTACCGGCACGATTGCCACCGACGGCGCCAAGCTGGTCGACGTCCGCCGGAACCTGACCCTCAGCGGGCTCACCGTCACCGTGACCCTCGATGGCAAGCAGGCCGTCATTTCGCGGCTCGCCGGCAACCTGACGAGCGGCGGCAGCATTTCGGGCAGCGGCACGGTCGGCATTGCCCCGAATAGCGGCTTCCCGGCCGATATCCAGATGAAGTTCAACAACGCGACCTATGTCGACGGTACGCTGGTGGCCGCGACCATCAACGGCACTCTCGGCGTCAAGGGGCCGCTGATGACCGCGCCGATGCTGACGGGCAATCTCAGGATCAACAAGGCGTCGATCACGGTGCCGGAGAAGCTGCCTGCGTCGCTTTCCGAGATCAACATCAAGCACAAGAATGCCCCCGCTGCGGTCAACGCCCAGTTCAAGGATCAGAAGCCAGAGGGACCGCGCAGCAAATCGACCACCCTCGGCATTGATCTGCAACTCGACGCACCCTCGCAGATCTTCGTGCGCGGCCGCGGCATCGACGCCGAACTCGGCGGCAGCATCACGGTGCGCGGCACGGCAGCGGAACCTGTCGTATCCGGCGGCTTCACCATGCGGCGCGGACGCCTTACCATCCTCAGCCGCCGGCTGGATTTCACGGATTCGAGCAAGATCACCTTCGGCGGTGACCTGACCCCCGCACTTAATATGGAGGCGACATCGACGGTGAGCTCAACCACCATCACCGTCGATGTTACCGGTCTCGCCACCGATCCCCAGATCGGCTTTTCCTCCTCGCCGGCACTGCCGCAGGATGAAGTACTGGCGCAGTTGATCTTCGGCCAGTCCATGTCGAAACTATCGGCCATGCAGATCGCCCAGCTCGCCGATGCCGCAAGCCAGCTCGCCGGCGGACGCTCCACATCGTTGTTCGAGGGGTTGCGCAGCCATCTCGGCGTGGACGATCTGGATATTTCGACCGATGCAAACGGCCAGGCACAGGTCGGCGCCGGCAAGTATATCAACAAGCGCACCTATATCGAGCTGCAGCAGGGCGCCTCCAACAACACCAAAGCCATCATCAATTTCAATGTCGGACGCGGTGTGAAGCTGCGCGGCGCGGCGGGATCCGACGGCGCCGGAGAAGCCGGCGTCGTCTACGAGCATGAGTATTGAGGGATACCCCCTCGCCCCAACGGGGAGAGGGTGGCGCGATAGCGCCGGGTGAGGGGGCGTTACCGGGAGATTGCCGTTCGCTTGCCGCTCAAGTCGCTCACCGCTTCGCTTTCAGCCCCTCATCCGTCCCTATCGGGCCATCTTCTCCCCAAGGGGAGAAGGTAAGTTGCTTTAGAACACCATCTTGCTGGTCTTCAGCAGGATATTGGATTCGGTCGTATTGATGCCGTTGATCAGCCTGATCCGGCGCAGCGTCTCGTGGTGCCGTTTTCCACCAATCGCTCGATGCGAGCGGCGACAGTGGCGCGCGATGCGCCGGTCGCTGCCGCCAGCGAGGAACCGGAGATGCGTGCGTTGCTGCGAAGCGCACTCAAAGGTCACGGTCGAGGTCATCCATATGGTTTGTCATTTTGGTCAATCGAACTGATCAATCTGTCGAAAGCTAATCGATTTTCGACAATTTTCCATCTTTTTGCTGTCATGCAGACCATCGATAATGCGCCTCGACATCATCCGGGGCGGTTCGGCTCTTCACGGACTGCTCGAACCGCGCTACCTCGTTGTTTTCACGCAATTCCGGGGAACGCCGCTGCGCATTTTCCGGGAATTGCTTTAACCCTCGGAGCAATGCCGATGAATACGCAATCCACTCCCGTTACCCTGATCGGCGTTCCCCTGGAAGAAGGCTCCGGCCGCCGCGGCGCCGGCATGGGCCCGACCGCGCTCCGCATCGCCGGCATCGAAACCACGCTGATCGAGCTTGGCCATCGCGTCACCGACAGCGGCGACCTGCGTCCCGTTCCGGCAGCGGACCTTCCGGAGCATCCACAGGCCCACAATCTGAAGATTGTCGGCGCTTTCACGCGCGCACTCGAGGCTAGGGTATACGATGTCGCCTCCTCCGGCGGCTTTCCCCTGATCCTTGGCGGCGATCATAGCCTGTCCATGGGCAGCGTCTCCGGCATGGCGCGCTACGCGGCAGAGGTCGGCCGGCCGCTTTTCGTGCTTTGGCTGGACGCGCATTCCGATTTCAATTCGCCGACCACTTCGCCCTCAGGCAATATTCACGGCATGCCCGTCGCCTACTATTGCGGTGAGGCCGAGATCGACGGTGTTCTGCCGGCCGGACGGCCGCTGGTCGACCCGACGAAGGTCTTCCAGGTGGGCATCCGCTCCGTCGATCCGCGCGAGCGCGAGGAGATCCGCGAGCATGGCGTCAACGTCTTCGATATGCGTTCGCTCGACGAACAGGGCGTAGCAGCCATCATGCGCAGGGTGCTCGATACCGTAAGCGCCGCAAACGGCCTGCTGCATGTGAGCTTCGATGTCGATTTCCTCGATCCGGATATCGCGCCGGGCGTGGGCACGACGGTGCCGGGCGGCGCCACCTATCGCGAGGCGCATTTGATCATGGAGATGCTCTCCGACAGCAACCTCGTCTCGTCGCTCGATCTCGTCGAGCTCAACCCCTTCCTCGACGATCGCGGCAAGAGCGCCCGCGTGCTGGTGGAGATGGCGGCAAGCCTCTTCGGCCGTCGCATCTTCGATCGTCCGACACGGGCTGCCTGAGGAGACTACCCAGCGGCAGGGAACCGAATGGCGCGTTGCCGGGAGGCCTGCCATTCCTACCGTGGGGCCATCCTCGTCCTTCGACAGGCTCAGGATGAGGATGGAGCGAGCAGCATCTTTGCTTTGACTTGCGGTTCCTTGGCAGTGAAGCGAAAAGATCAGCCCTCACGGTGAGGTGGCGCGCAAGCGCCCTCGAACCGCGAGGGCGGGTAGCCGGAAACCGTCCAGTCGAAACCGCTTGTATAGATTTAGGTTTGAGCAATGTTCTTGCTCTATCGTGCCATGAACACGCCGCATTTGGCGTCACGCTTCAATGGGAAGAACGTTCATGGCCACGATCAATTCCACCAGCTTCAGCGGCGAGACTCTGGAGATCATTGCCTTCCGGCTGCATGAGCAGGAATTCTGCGTCAAGACCACTACTATCCGCGAAATCCGCGGCTGGGCGCCGTCGACGCCGATTCCGCATGCGCCGGCCGATGTCATCGGCGTCATGAACCTGCGCGGCTCGGTCATCCCGATCATCGACCTCGCCTACAAGCTCGGCATGCAGAGCACGGTTGCCAACGAGCGCAGCGCCATCGTCGTCGCCGAAGTGCACAACATGGTCATCGGCATGCTGGTCGACCGCGTTTCCGACATCCTGACGATCGCCTCCAGCCAGGTTCAGCCGGTTCCGGAAGTCACGGCCTCGTTCGATCGCGTCTATTGCGAAGGTATCATCGCAACAGAGAACGGAATGATCTGCTTCCTGAACCTCGCCAAGATGTTCAAGGAAAGCGAAACGGACGAACTCGCCGCATAACTTCGCGCCGCATAGTTTCGCGGAAGAGTCTTTTTTGAGAACCGCCACCTTCCGGTGGCGGCTTTTTGTCTCGCAATTCGGCTTCGTCGTTTTTCAGAATGATTGCTTAGGGCGTGATGCCGAAAAGTGTAGGCGGTTTTCGGACGACATCACGCTCTACTTCTTTGATTCTAGAGCGGATTCAGATTTTAGGTCGAACAGACCTAATATCATCCGGCTCTAGCCGAACAGTGCGTAGGTGCTCCTGATCGTCACCCATACGCCCCAGAGCAGCGGAATGCCGACGATCGCCCAGGCGATCAGCGCCTTGCCGTCGAAGCCGCCCGTGCCGATGCCAAAGGAGCCGGTGGGGCCGGCGTTGGCGGCAGCCGTCTTTGCCTGCAGCGCGGCGACCTCCTCGTCCGACATGAACCATTTGGCCGAAAGCGGCTTGACCAGCAGATTGGCAATCAGCCCCAGCGCCAGCATGCCGGCAAGGATATACATGGTGAAGGTGTAGAGCTGTGCGCCTTCCACGCCCGCTGCCTTCTGTGCCTCGCGGATGTAGTTGACCACGACAGGCCCGATGATGCCGGCCGTCGCCCAGGCCGTCAGCAGCCGGCCATGGATTGCGCCCACGAACTGCGTGCCGAAAATATCGGCGAGATAGGCGGGAACCGTGGCAAAGCCGCCGCCATACATCGACAGGATGATGCAGAGCGCGCCCACGAACAGAACCTTGCTGTGAATGCCGGCCGCCCAGGGAGCCAGGACATAGAGCGCGATACCGATGACGAAGAAGCAATAATAGGTATTCTTGCGGCCGATTTTGTCGGATAGCGATGCCCAGAAGAAGCGGCCACCGATATTGAAGAGCGACAGCAGACCGGCAAAGCCGGCGGCGATGGCAGCGACGGTGGCGATCTGATCCTTGCTGAGATCGGCGAATTTCACATCCGGTAGGCCGATCAGGGCTCCGCCGAAGATCTCCTGCAGCATGGGCGAGGCCATGCCGATGACGCCGATACCGGCCGAAACGTTAAGGCACAGCACCGCCCAGATGAGCCAGAACTGCTTGGTTTTGTGGGCGTGGCGAAGATGCACATGCTTCGTCGTGATCATCGAGCTCTTGGCGGCGGGTGTCATCCAACCTTCCGGACGCCAGCCGGCTGGCGGCAGGCGATAGCCGAAAGCGCCGCCCATCATGAACACGAAGTAGATCGCCGCCATGACGATGAAGGTCTGCCAGACGCCGGCCGAACCATCGGTGCGGAAGTGGTTCATCAGCAGGCTCGCGAGCGGCGCACCGATCATCGCACCGCCGCCGAAGCCCATGATCGCCATGCCGGTCGCCATGCCGCGCCGATCGGGAAACCATTTGATCAGCGTCGAAACGGGCGAGATGTAGCCTAGGCCGAGCCCGATGCCGCCGATGACACCGGCGCCGATCCACATCAGCCACAGCTGGTGGAAGATGACGCCGATTGCCGCGATCACGATACCGCCGCACCAGCAGCAGGCGGCAACCACGCCGGCCTTGCGCGGCCCGGCCCGTTCCAGCCAGCCGCCCCAGATGGCGGCGGAGGAACCAAGCAGCACGAAGAACAGCGTATAGATCCAGCCGAGATCGCTTACGCGCCAGTCGCAGCTTGTCGTGAACAGAGCAGTCAGGAGATTAAGGCTGGCACATTCCGCGGGAGCCGGCGTCGGTGTGCCGATCGCCTTGGAGAGCGGCAGCCAGAAAACGCTGAAGCCATAGGCCATGCCGATGCAGAGATGGATAGCCAACGCGGCCGGCGGCACGAGCCATCGGTTGAAGCCCGGCTTGGCGATGATGCGCTCGCGGTCGAGCAGACCCGCCGCTACCGTTCCTTCAGAAATATTCGTATCAGCAGCCGTCATGAACAACTCCTCCTTGCTTCAAAGACAGCACCTCTTCCCTCAACAGGAATCGCATTCGAAGATGGAGCCTCCGCTCTCCATCCTAATGCGCTATCAATGCTAGTATTAAGCCGACTTAACTTCCTCGGCTGGCGCGGGCCTGTGGATCAGCGAGGCCGCCTCCAGGACCAAAGGGCTCAGCCCGCTGTCTCCGTGATCGATGATCGCGAAAAGCTGGCGGCGCATGCGCGGCTCCCAGAATTTGTTGATATGGGTGGCAACCCCCTGCACCGCTTCGTTTGCCGGCTGGGTCTTGAAAAAGGTGGCGATCTGGTTCGCCATATAGATGAGCTTGGTTTCGGTCTTGCCGTGCGGCGTGTCGTCAGGCGACATCGGCGATGCTCCCCGTAATAATGCGATGCGGATGGGTGAAAATCTCGAAATCGTCGCCGCGCACCAGCGCCACCAGCGTCATGCCGGCTTCGTCGGCCGTGCGGATGGCAAGCGCCGTCGGCGCGGAGATGGCAACCAGTACGGAACTGCCCAGGATCGCCGCCTTCTGTACCATCTCGACGGACAGCCGGCTCGTCACGGCCACGACACCCTCGGCACCCCTTCGGCCGGAGCGAATAACCGCGCCGCAGAGCTTGTCCAGCGCATTATGGCGTCCGACATCCTCGCGCACGGCAAGCAACCCTTCCGAGGGAACATAGAAACCCGCGCCGTGCACGGCATGAGTGTCGCGATGCAGTGGCTGAGCGTCGTTGAGCAGCGCGACCGCGCGAACGACATCCTTCTGCGTCAGCTTCAAAGCGACCTTCGAAACGTCGGGCACCTTGCGCACGGCCTGCTCGATCGATTCGATGCCGCAGAGGCCACAGCCGACGGGGCCTGCCATATGGCGGCGACGCAGCCGCAAGGCGTCCGCAGCATCGTCGACGAGAGTGATCTGCACGTCGATCCCCTGCTCGTCCTCGATCGGATCAACGGTCGCGATCTGAGCGATATCGGTAATAATGCCCTCGGTCAGGCTGAACCCGACGGCGAAGTCCTCGATATCGGCAGGCGTTCCCATCATGACCGCATGCGAGGTACCGCCATAGGAAAAGGCGATCGGCACTTCCTCGGGGACGATGCGCGTGCCCGAACGTACCATGCCGTTGCGGCGGGCAGTTTCGGGGACGGTGGTGATGGGTTTGAAGGAGATCATTATATGGTCTCCCCTTCTCCCCATCGGGGAGAAGGTGGCGCGAAGCGTCGGATGAGGGGGGCGAGGGGCGAAAGCTCCGAGCGTCCTGAGCGCGAACGAAGGACTATTCTTCCCGCGTGGAAAGACCCCCTCATCCGCCCTGCGGGCACCTTCTCCCCGAGGGGAGAAGGAGAAAGCACGCTCCGGCTCACTCCGCAGCCTCCATCTTCCCGACGATACGGCGCGACTGCCGGGCCTGTTCGTCATACTCGACCTGCCACTGAGACGGACCGTTCGACGGCGAGACCTGCACGGCCGTCACCTTGTATTCCGGGCAATTCGTCGCCCAGTCGGAATAGTCCGTGGTGATGACGTTAGCCTGCGTGTCCGGATGATGGAAGGTGGTGTAGACGACACCGGGAGCAACGCGGTCGGTGATCAATGCCCGAAGCGTCGTATCGCCGGAGCGGCTGCTGAGCCGGATCCAGTCGCCCTCGCGGATGCCACGCTGCTCTGCGTCGTGCGGATGGATTTCCAGCCGATCCTCGGCATGCCAGACGACATTCTCCGTTCGCCGGGTCTGCGCTCCGACATTGTACTGGCTGAGGATACGCCCCGTGGTCAGCAGCAGCGGGAAGCGCGGGCCGGTGCGTTCGTCGGTCGCGACATATTCCGTGCGGATGAACTTGCCCTTGCCGCGCACGAAGCCGTCGACATGCATGATCGGCGAACCGAGTGGCGTCTTCTCGTTGCAGGGCCACTGCACCGAGCCCATCTTCTCCAGATAGTCATAGGAAACCAGGGCGAAGCTCGGCGTCGTCGCGGCAATCTCGTCCATAATCTCGGATGGATGCGTGTAGTTCCAGTCAAGGCCCATGGCCTGCGCCATCTTCTGCGTCACTTCCCAGTCGGCATAGCCATTGCGCGGGCTCATGACCTTGCGCACGCGGTTGATGCGGCGCTCGGCATTGGTGAAGGTGCCGTCCTTTTCGAGGAAGGTCGAGCCGGGCAGGAAGACATGCGCGTAGTTGGCCGTTTCGTTCAGGAAGAGATCGTGGACGACGACACATTCCATCGCGGCAAGGCCGGCGGCGACATGCTTGGTATCCGGGTCGGATTGGAGAATATCCTCGCCCTGGATGTAGAGACCTTTGAAGGTGCCGTCGACGGCGGCGTCGAGCATGTTGGGGATGCGCAGACCTGGCTCTTTGTCGAGCTTCACGCCCCAGAGCTTTTCGAAGATATCGCGGGTGGCATCATCAGCGACATGGCGATAGCCCGGCAGCTCGTGTGGGAACGAGCCCATGTCGCAAGAGCCCTGCACATTGTTCTGTCCACGCAGCGGGTTCACGCCGACGCCCGGACGGCCGATATTGCCTGTCGCCATGGCAAGATTGGCGATCGCCATGACCGTGGTCGAGCCCTGGCTGTGCTCGGTCACGCCGAGACCGTAATAGATCGCGCCATTGCCGCCCTTGGCATAGAGGCGGGCCGCACCGCGCACGAGATCGGCGGGAACGCCGGTGTATTTTTCCGTTTCCTCGGGGCTGTGCTGCGGCTCGGCGACGAAGGCTGCCCAATCCTCGAATTCGGACCAATCGCAGCGTTCGCGAATGAACTTCTCGTCGAACAGGCCTTCAGTGACGATCACATGTGCCAGCGCCGTCAGTATGGCGACGTTTGTGCCCGGCTTCAGCGGCAGATGGTAGCTCGCCTCGACATGCGGCGTGCGCACCAGATCGATGCGGCGCGGATCGATGACGATCAGCTTGGCACCCTGGCGCAGCCGCTTCTTCAGCCGTGAAGCGAAGACCGGATGGCCGTCCGTCGGGTTGGCGCCGATGACGATAACGACATCGGTATGCTCGACGCTATCGAAATTCTGCGTGCCAGCCGAGGTGCCGAAGGCCTGGCCGAGACCATAGCCGGTCGGCGAATGGCAAACACGGGCGCAGGTATCGACATTGTTGTTGCCGAAGCCGGCGCGCACCAGCTTTTGCACCAGGAAGGTCTCTTCATTGGTGCAGCGCGACGAGGTGATGCCGCCGATGGAATCACGGCCATATTGATATTGCAGCCGCTTGAACTCGGTGGCGATATGGGCAAAGGCCTCATCCCAGGTCACTTCGCGCCAGGGGTCGGTCACCTTCTCGCGGACCATCGGGTTGAGGATGCGGTCCTTGTGGGTCGAATAGCCATAGGCGAAGCGGCCCTTGACGCAGGAGTGGCCGCGATTGGCCTGGCCGTCCTTCCAGGGCACCATGCGCACCAACTCTTCGCCGCGCATCTCTGCCTTGAAGGAGCAGCCGACACCGCAATAGGCGCAGGTGGTGACGACGGAGTGCTCCGGCTGGCCGATCGAGATCACCGACTTTTCGGTCAGCGTCGCGGTCGGGCAAGCCTGCACGCAGGCGCCGCAGGAAACGCACTCGCTATCGATGAAATTCTCGTGCATGCCGGGCGAGACGCGCGAGCCGAAGCCCCGGCCCTCGATCGTCAGCGCGAACGTGCCCTGCACTTCCTCGCAGGCGCGCACGCAGCGGGAGCAGACGATGCACTTCGAAGGATCATAGGTGAAATAAGGATTGGACTCGTCTTTCGGCGCCCATTTCAGATTGATGTCGCCGCTGTTGCGCGCCTTGACGTGGTTGTCGCCCTCGTAGCCGTAGCGCACGTCGCGCAGGCCGACGGCGCCGGCCATGTCCTGCAACTCGCAATCGCCATTGGCGGCGCAGGTCAGACAGTCGAGCGGATGGTCGGAGATATAGAGCTCCATCACGCCACGGCGGATGTCCTTCAGCCGGCCGGTCTGCGTGTGGACGACGATGCCGGAAGCAACGGGCGTCGTGCACGAGGCCGGCGTGCCGTTGCGGCCTTCGATCTCGACGAGACAGAGGCGGCACGAGCCGAAGGCATCGACCATGTCGGTGGCGCAGAGCTTGGGCACCTGAATGCCTGCTTCCATCGAGGCGCGCATGATCGACGTGCCCTCGGGGACGCTGATCTGGCGCCCGTCAATGGTCAGCGTCACCATGGTTTCGGACTGGGAGGCCGGCGTGCCGTAGTCGATTTCTGGAACGAGGGACATGGATCTTACTCCGCCGCTTCAATCAAGGGAGCCGGAGAAAAGTCCTCCGGGAAATGGGTCATCGCGCTCATCACGGGATAGGGCGTGAAGCCGCCGAGCGCGCAGAGCGAGCCGAACTTCATCGTGTTGCAGAGATCGGCAAGCAGCACCCTGTTCTTCTCGGGCTCGATCCCTTGCGCGATCTTGTCGGCCGTCTCGACGCCACGCGTCGAGCCGATGCGGCAGGGCGTGCACTTGCCGCAGCTTTCGACCGCGCAGAATTCCATGGCAAAACGCGCCTGCTTCAGCATGTCGGCGGCATCGTCGAAGATAACAATGCCGGCATGACCGATGAGACCGTCCTTGGCCGCGAAGGATTCATAGTCGAACGGCGTGTCGAACAGGGCGCGCGGGAAATAGGCGCCGAGGGGACCGCCGACCTGCACGGCCTTGACCGGACGTCCGGTCGCCGTACCGCCGCCGATCCGGTCGACGATATCGCCGAGCGAAAGACCGAAGGCCGTCTCATAGAGACCACCATATTTGACATTGCCGGCAATCTGCAGCGGGATCGTGCCGCGCGAACGGCCCATGCCGAAATCGCGGTAGAAAGCCGCGCCCTTGTCCATGATGATAGGGACGGAGGCGAGCGAAATCACGTTGTTGATGACGGTGGGACAGTTGAACAGGCCCTTATGCGCCGGCAGCGGCGGCTTGGCGCGCACGATGCCGCGCTTGCCTTCAAGGCTGTTCAGCAGCGCCGTCTCTTCGCCACACACATAGGCGCCGGCGCCGGTGCGGATTTCCATGTCGAAAGCCTTGCCGGATCCGAGCACCGAAGCGCCGAGAATGCCGGCGTTGCGCGCGATGTCGACCGCTTCGGTCATCGCGGCGATCGCATGCGGATATTCCGAGCGCGTATAGACGAAGCCCTTGGTCGCGCCGGTCGCAAGGCTTGCGATCGCCATACCCTCGATCAGCACGAAGGGATCGCCTTCCATGATCATCCGGTCGGCGAATGTACCGCTATCGCCCTCGTCGGCATTGCAGACGATATATTTGCGGTCGCCCGGCGCGTCGAGCACCGTCTTCCACTTGATGCCAGTGGGGAAGCCTGCACCGCCACGGCCGCGCAGGCCGGAATCGGTGACTTCCTTGACGATATCGCCTGATACCATGCCGATGGCGCGGCGCAGCCCATTCAGGCCGCCATGAGCCTCATAATCCTCGAGCGAAAGCGGATCGGTGACGCCGCAGCGGGCAAAGGTCAGGCGGGTCTGTTCCTTGAGGAATGGGAGGCTTTCGACCTCCCCAAGACAGAGCGGATGCTCGCCGCCTTCGGCAAGCCCGGCGTCGAACAGTGCCGATACGTCCTTGGCCTTCACCGGCCCGTAACCGATGCGCTTGCCGTCGATCTCGACTTCGACCAGAGGCTCGAGCCAGAACATGCCGCGCGAGCCGTTGCGCACGATGCGCGCATCCAAGCCGCGTTTGGCAATTTCCTGCGCGACCGATTTCGCAACCTTCTCCGCGCCAAGCGAAAGGGCGGCTGCATCGCGGGGGATGTAAATAGTCAGGGTCATTGGCGCGCCTCCTTCACGAGGTCGTCGGCGCTTTCGTCGTCAAGCCGGCCATGTAGCTCACCATCGAGCATCGCCGCCGGCGCGCAGGCACAGAGCCCAAGACAGTAGACGGGTTCCAGCGTGACGCTGCCATCGAGTGTCGTTTGATGGAAATCGATGCCCAACAGCCGCTTGATGCGCTCTGCCAATGCATCGCCGCCCATCGACTGACAGGCTTCGGCGCGACAGAGCTTCAGGACGTGGCGGCCGGCGGGATGATCGCGATAGTCATGATAGAAGGTCATGACGCCATGCACTTCGGCGCGCGAGAGGTTCAACGCCTTGGCGATCAGCGGCAGCGCATCCTGCGGCACATAGCCGAATTCCTCTTGAATCCCGTGCAGGATCGGCAAAAGCGGCCCCTCCATCGATTTCATGCTGTCGATGATGGTGCCGGCCCGGGTTGCGATATCGCCCGCGGCCTGATTCAAATTCATTAGCAGCCTCCCGCGCATAGCTCCGAAAATCGAAGGCGAATCTTCGGAAAAGGCTTATGCGGCATCTCCTCCTGGCGTGCGATCAACACGCCACAACGATAAGCTCGCAGGGAGACGGCAAAGGATCAATAAGGCAGTCCCGTCGTTCGATAGGAATCTTCTATCGATTCTTATTCTCTTCCGCGAGCAATCTCGCCTCGTGCAACAAGGCGGAGACGAGCGGCGTAAAGGGTTCGCGGTGTGTAGCGACCAGGCCGACAAGATGCTCGGCGTCAGGTTCCGTGATCGGAATCTTGTGAATATCGGCCGGAAAACCGAAGGAATCGGCAATATTCTTTGGCATGATGCTCGCCCAACGCCCGGTCTGAACATGGGAAAACAGCACGATCATCGAATTGGATTCCAGCGTCGGCCTCGCCGTTGCGCCCGCTTCGGCAAGGTGCCGATTGATAATGCGGCGATTCTGCATATCGGCGGTCAATAGACAAAGCCGAAGATTGCCGACTTCCTTCCAGGTGACGGTCTTGCGCTCGGAAAACGGACTGCCCGCCGCCGTGATTAGGTGATAGCGCTCGGCATAGAGCGGCACGCTGGTGACACGGCCGAGCGGCTCGTTTTCCAGGTAGGTGATGCCGGCATCGATTTCGAGATTTTCGAGCAGGCTCAGAACCTGCAGCGAATTGCGCGATAAAATGGAGAAGGTGACGTCCGGATGCCTCTCCTGG
Organism: Rhizobium sp. P40RR-XXII; assembly: GCF_012641405.1. GTDB lineage: Bacteria > Pseudomonadota > Alphaproteobacteria > Rhizobiales > Rhizobiaceae > Rhizobium. Next base: position 384,527 of record NZ_JABAII010000004.1, on the reverse strand, counting down.
AAGGGCGTGGTGATTTTCTGCACCATCGCAAGAGCTGTCGGAATGGCGGCCATGCGGATGTGACCGGCAAGACCCTTGCGTGCCGCTCGCATTTCCTCGCGCATGGTGCGGCTGTCGCCGACGATGCGGCGCGCCCATTCCAAGACGCGCTGCCCCTCGGGCGTCAGTCCCTGGAAACGGGAGCCGCGGCTGACGAGCATCACGCCCAGCTGGTCTTCCAGCTGCCTGATCGCGGCCGACAATGTCGGCTGCGTCACGCCGCATTCCTCGGCCGCGCGGCCGAAATGCTTCTGATTCGCCAGCGCGATGAAGAATTCCAGCTTGTCGATCATCCCGCTCTCCCGAAGCGAAAGAGTTAGACCGGCAGCCAGGCGAACGCAACACGCAAGATCGCGTCAAACCTCAACGTTCGCCTTGACAGAATGCCTGCTGCAGCGAATCGACCACGTCACAGATTTCCGAACGGGCAACGGCATAGTGAATGAGGCGCCCTTCGCGGCGCGTGTCGACGAGCTTGTCCAGTCGAAGGCGCGCCAGATGCTGCGAAACGACGGCCTGTGGCAGATCGAGAAGAGCCTCGAGTTCCATCACCGTCTTCTCCCGCTTGGCGAGCGTGAAGAGGATCGCCAGACGGGTTTCATGGGAAAGTGCTTTCAGCAGGGCGCTCGCCTTTCGAGCCCTGTCGGTCATCTCCTCGACATCATGCTCTGCGGCACCGCCTTGCGGTGGAGACGATAACATATCACAGCCTCTAGCGAGAATTCACACAGAGCTATGCTTATAATATTATCAAACCAAAAGCTGATTCAAAAAAGACCTGGAAAACCAAAAAAGGTCCGTTTTATCAGCAGATAAGCTGGCCGCCATTGATCTCGACCACCTGCCCCGTGATGTAGCCGGACAGCGTTGGCGCCGCGAGAAAGAGATAGGCGGGTGCGCAATCTTCCGGCGTGCCCAGGCGCTGAAGCGGGATCGACTTGCGCGTTTGCTCCAGCTTCTCCCTGGACGAATAACGCTCGTGAAAATCCGTCGATATCGTGCCGGGCGAGACGCAATTCACCCGAATGCCGTCTGGTGCCAGTTCACGCGCCAGCGCCTTCGAATAGGTCGAGACGAAGGCTTTGGAGGCGGAATAGATGGCGGAGCCGGGACTGCCGCCGGTGAGCGCGGAAATCGAAACCGTGTTGACGATCGCGGCCTGCCCGGCAGCTCGCAGCAGTGGCAGCAATCCCCGCGTTATCTCCATGACGGACGTCTGGTTGAGATGAACGATCCCTTCATACTGCTCGTCCGTCAATTCGCCGGCTGGAAAGCGCCCGACCATGGTGCCTGCATTGTTGATCAGCACGTCGATGCGGTCGAAACGCTCGCCGCCGGCGCTCACAAAATCCCGCGTGCCGTGGCGGGCAGCGAAATCGCAGGCAATGAGAAAGGCGCGGCGGTCTGCTTCCGCTTCCATCAGGAAATCCGGCAATTCGCGATCGGCATCACGGCCGATATGGACAAGCACGCGCGCGCCGCAATCGAGAAACTGCCTCGCGACTTCCAGCCCGATACCGCGGCCGGCGCCGGTGACGACGACGTTGCGATTTTCGAATAGCTTCGGATGAAACACGATAACCTCCTAAACCGCACTCAATTCGCGCGCCGGTAATTGCGGAATTTTCACTTTATCATATGATGACGAAAAAACGAAAGAAAGGGAGCGAAAACCATGTTCCTATCCGGACGTCAGACCGAAATCCTCGAGATCGCCAAGGCGGAAGGCCGCGTGCAGGTGGAGGAGCTGGCGTCGCGCTTTTCGGTCACGCCGCAAACCATCCGCAAGGATCTCAATGATCTCTGCGATGGCCGCGTGCTGTCGCGCGTGCATGGCGGCGCGATCTTTCCCGGCGGAACCGAGAACGTGAAATACGAGGCGCGCCGCTCGATCGCCGCGCCCGAAAAGCAGGCGATCGGCCGCGCCGCCGCCAGCATGATCCCCAACAACAGCTCACTTTTCATCAATATCGGCACGACGACGGAAGCGGTCGGCGAAGCCTTGCTCGGCCATCACGAATTGATGGTCATCACCAATAACATCAATGTTGCCAACAAGTTGCGAATTTTCCCCTCCATCGAGGTCGTCATTGCCGGCGGCGTCGTGCGCGGCTCGGATGGCGGCATCGTCGGCGAAGCCGCCGTCGATTTCATCAAGCAATTCAAGGTCGACTACGCGGTCATCGGCGCGTCCGCGATCGATGCCGATGGCGCGCTTCTCGATTTCGATTTTCGCGAAGTGAAAGTGGCGCAGGCCATTATTGCCAATGCCCGGCACGTCATTCTCGTCGCCGACAGCACCAAGTTCGAACGAACCGCCCCGGTTCGCATTGGCCATCTGTCGCAAGTCCACACCTTCGTCACCGACGAATGCAGCATTGAATCCGTGCGATCCATCGCCGCGGAACATGACGTGCGGCTCGTGGAGGCCACCCGCAGACCGGCCTGAGTGGCTCGCTTTCTGTCAAGAAACGTTCGTTTGACATTCGTATCTGTTTCGCTTTAGATGGATTAGTTTCGATTTTCCATCTTCACGGGATGGCTGACCTTTGCGGAGGGGCGGGTGAGCGAACAGGTCTACGATATTTTCGTTATCGGCGGCGGCATCAACGGCTGCGGGATTGCCCGTGACGCCGTGGGACGCGGCTACAAGGTCGCGCTCGCCGAGATGAACGACTTTGCCTCCGGCACGTCTTCCGGTGCCACCAAGCTCATCCATGGCGGCCTGCGCTATCTCGAACACTACGAATTCCGCCTCGTGCGCGAATCGCTGATGGAACGCGAGGTGCTCTGGGCGATGGCGCCGCACATCATCTGGCCGATGCGTTTCGTCCTGCCCTATCATAAGGGCGGCATCCGGCCGGCCTGGCTCATCCGGCTCGGCCTTTTCCTCTACGATCATCTCGGCGGCCGAAAACTGCTGCCGCCGACGGCGACGCTGGACATGAAGAAGGATCCCGCCGGCAAGCCGCTGAAGGCGCTCTTCACTAAGGCTTTCGAATATTCCGACGGCTGGGTCGACGATGCCCGCATGGTGGTATTGAACGCCCGCGATGCAGCCGACCGTGGCGCCACGATCATGCCGCGAACGAAGGTGATTTCCGCCCGCCGCGACGGCAGCGTCTGGGCGATCGAAACGGAAGATACGATCCGCGGTCAGAAGCGCCGGTTTCGCGCGCGCATGCTGATCAACGCCGCCGGCCCCTGGGTTGATCATGTCTTGTCCGATGCCTTCGGCAAGAACCAGGTACACAATGTCCGTCTCGTTCAAGGCAGCCACATCATCGTTCGCAAGAAGTTCGACGATCCCCGCGCCTATTTCTTCCAGAACCCGGACAATCGCATCATCTTCGCCATTCCCTACGAGCAGGATTTCACCCTGATCGGCACTACGGATCGCGACTACAAGGACGATCCGAAGGATGTGAAGATCACAGAGGAGGAAACCGCCTATCTGTGCAACGCCGCCAGCGAATACTTCAAGGAGCCGGTTCGACCCGAGGATATCATCTGGACCTATTCGGCCGTGCGTCCGCTCTACGACGACGGCGCGTCCAAGGCGCAGGAGGCGACACGCGACTACGTACTGAAGGTCGAGGGCGAAGAAGGCCAGGCACCACTGCTCAATGTCTTCGGCGGCAAGCTCACCACCTATCGCCGCCTGAGCGAGCATGCGCTGGAAAAGATCGGCGAGGCCATCGGGCTGAAGGGCACGCCGTGGACGGCCAAGAGCTCGCTGCCGGGCGGCAACTTTCCGGCTCGCGGTTATGATGCCGAAGTCTCGAAGCTGAAGTCGCGTTACCCCTTCCTTGCCGACCAGCACGCTCGCCGCCTCGTCCGCCGCTATGGAACGCGGGCCGCGATGATCCTTGGCGACGCAAAGACGATTGCCGATCTCGGCCGCTGCTTCGGAAGCGATCTCTATGAAGCGGAAGTTCGGTATCTGATGGAACAGGAATGGGCCTACAGCGCCGCCGACATCCTCTGGCGCCGTTCCAAGAAGGGCCTTTACCTCTCGAAGGAAGAGGCCGCGGCGCTTGACACGCACATGGCCGAAAGCCGCGTCCACGCCTGAGCGTTCAATTCACTTCACTCTCCGGGATCGAGCAGTCGCGGTCCCGCCCCCTCCTCGGAAAGCGTGTCCCAGGGATTGCGCAAGGGACAGCTGTCGAGTGACAGGCAGCCGCAGCCGATGCAGCTGTCCAGCTGGTCGCGAAGCCCCTGCAGGCGTTTGATGCGAGCGTCGAGATCATTCTTCCACAATTCCGAGAGCGCCTTCCAGTCGGCCGCCGTTGGCGTGCGTCCCTGCGGCAGGGCTTCCAGCGCCGTCTGAACCTCGGCAAGCGGAATACCGACCCTTTGCGCCACCTTGATGATGGCGACCCGGCGCAGGACCTCGCGCGGATAGCGCCGCTGGTTGCCGCGGCTGCGATGGCTCTCGATCAGCCCTTTCGCCTCGTAGAAATGCAGCGCGGAGACCGCCACTCCGCTGCGCGCCGCCACCTCGCCGACCGTCAGCTGCTTGGAAAATTGACCTGGCTCGATTTTTCCCATTTAACGCTATTGACCTCAACTTTAGTTGAGGTTTTATAACCCGAGCTCCAAACCGCGTAAAGCAGGAGCAAGACATGACAGAAAGAACCCGGCTGGCGATCATTTACGGCAGCACCCGCCCGGGCCGCTTGTGTGACCGGGTGGTCAACTGGATCGCTCGGGAATTGGCGCATTATCCCCTTATCGACATCGACCTGATCGATCCTCTCGAATTCGACCTTCCCTTCCAGCACGATCGCGAGCATCCCGGCGTCGCTGCGCTCTCGGCGCGGCTTTCGGAGGCGGATGCCTTCATCATCGTCACGCCCGAATACAATCACAGCTTCACGGCATCGCTGAAATTCCTGCTCGATCTCGTCTATGACCCCTGGCATGGCAAGCCCGTCGCTTTCGTTTCCTATGGCGGCATTTCCGGCGGCCTGCGCGCCGTCGAGCAGTTGCGGCTCGTCTTTGCCGAGCTGCATGCCGTCACCGTGCGCGATACGGTCAGCTTCGCCAATCCTTGGGGCAGGTTTGCCGAGGATGGCACGCTGGAAAATCCGCTGGACGCCCGGAAATCGCTGGTGCTCCTGATTGCGCGGCTGAACTGGTGGAGCAACGCCTTGAAACCGGCGCGCGCCATGCGTCCCTATCGCTCCGTCGCCGCCTGATCCTCCGCTCAACATCCGAATCCGGTCTCTCGTTTCTGGCAGGTACGGGAGATCGGTTCGACGCCCGGACCTTACACCATGGGTTCGGGCGTCGTGCTTTCGAGGATCCGCCTTGCCGAAACCGCCGCGATGACCTACCCAATGGAGAGGGAGTTTCGGCGGATACGGGAATGGAGAACGGAAGACGTCTGGGAGGAGCGGATTTCATGCGCGCCGTCGCATGTCTGATGGTGCTTGTTCATCATCTCGTACTCCGCATGAATTTCTACAAAATCCCGCCGAGCCTGGACCTGACCTTCATATTGGCGCGCTTCGGCAATCACGGCGTCTCGATCTTCTTCGTTCTCAGCGGCTTTCTACTTGCGCGACCCTTCTGGCTGGCGCTGGATAGCGGCCAGCCCTTACCGTCTTTGAAGATCTACGCCATGCGTCGCGCCGCGCGCATCCTGCCGGGCTTCTGGTTTGCCCTGACGGTCGGGTTCGTGATCAGTTTCACGGTCTACGGTTTTCCGCTCGATGGCGAGCTGATCGGCCGCTACATCGCCGGCTTCTTTCTGATGAGCCAATGGCACTGGCGCACCTTTTTTCCGGTGCAGGGGGACGGGCCTTTATGGTCGATCCCCTTCGAAACGACCTGCTATGTTCTCTTGCCGATCGGCTTCCTGTTGCTGTTCCGTGCGAAGCCGAGGTCACGCTCCCCGCTCGTCGGCCGCCTGCTCTGGATTGGTATCATCGCGGTCTCGCTGGTCGGGCACTGGCTCGTCGCCACCTATCTGCCCACGGACAGCGTTGGGCGGGGATGGCAATATGGCTTCCAGGGTGGCGCCAAGGAATGGATGCCGCGCTTCAACCCGATCGGCTTCTTTGCGATATTCGCGATCGGCGCACTGGCCGCCGCAATCCAGACCATCATCCCGACGCGCCGCTCGGCAGTCTACGATATCATCGGAGCGCTGGCGATCGTCATGGGCGCATGGCAATTGCCGCAGTCGATCGGCGGCGCGGGAGAAGGCTATGCCTGGCTTGGCATTCCCTATCAATTCCCGCTGCTTCCCCTGGCGGCCGCCATCGCGCTTTGCGCGCTCCCGCAATCGCGGATACTGGCAAAGCTGCTCGACAACGGCCTTACCCGCTATGTCGCCACCGTCTCCTTCGGCGTCTATATCTGGCAGGATATCGTGCTGACCTTGATGCCGCAGCTCTTTCCCTCATCCTTCGGCGCAGGCTCGGACAACGTTCTCGGTGGCTGGATAATTTCAAGCCTGATCGCAACCGCTATCATCTTCGCCATCGGCACGCTGAGCTATGTCTTGCTCGAACGCCCCGTTATCCAGTGGGCGCGCTCCCGGGAGAACATGGCGGCCCGGCCTGTCACCGCTTGATAGAGGGCCATGCATGCGAGGCACGTCGGCGCCGCAAGTTCCTTCTCCCCTCGGGGAGAAGGGAATGCGCGGTGCCCACGCACCTCACATGCCATGGCCCTGCTGCCCAATGGCGCAAGCAGGCACGGTTTAGACTCTGAAGGCACCTTTAAATACGCGTCGCCTTCAGGCGCTCCTCATCGAGAACAATCCCGAGCCCCGGCGCAACGCCGAGATCGAGCCAGCCGGCATCGTGCTTGAGCGGCGATACCATCGGATAGTCGCGACGGGCCTCGCTCCATTCCGGATTGTCATAGGGGTATTCGAGCCAGGCGGCGTCGCCGACGCCGGCGGTCAGATGCGCATTGGCCAGCACGCCGATGCCGTTCGTCCAGGAATGCGGCGTGAACTGCACGCCTGCCTCGCGTGCCTGATAGGCGAGCCGCCGGCAGCCGGTGATGCCACCGACCAGCGCGACATCAGGCTGAATGACATCGAAGGCGCGCTCTTCGATGATATCGCGGAACTCGTAGAGCTCGCGCGTCATCTCGCCGCCGACGATGCGCAACGAGGTTGCCTGCTTCAATTCCTTCATGCCCTTGCGGTCCGAGCGGTGAAGCGGCTCTTCCATCCAGTAGACGCCGAGCCGCTCCAGCTCCCTGGCGACGGTAAGCGCATCCTTGAAGGTCCAGGGCAAGGTCGTATCCCAGGGCATGCGCCAACCCTGATTGCAGTCGACCATCAGCTCCAGCCGATCGCCGACGCGGGCGCGGATCGCTTCCAGCGCCTTGACATCCTCGCGCCAGCCGCCGCGGCCGCCTGAAGACGAGGAGAAGCGCACCTTCATGGCCGGGAAGCCTTCATCGATATAGCGCTCGGCCTGATCGGCCATAGCAGAAGGCTCGCGCAGCACGCCGGAGGAGGCATAGAGTCGCACACGGCTGGCACGACCGCCGAGCATCCGCCACACCGGCTCGCCGGTGATCTTGCCGGAGAGGTCCCACAGCGCCAGGTCCATCGGCCAGCAGCGGCCGTAATGGAAGTTGATGTGCGACAGGACTTCGTAGTGACGTTCGACGTGCCGCGGATCCTGCCCGATGAACAGATCCTCATGCCCCTCGAAACCCTTCATCAGGTCGCCCGAGCCGATGCCTTCGCGGCCCTCATCGTCCCGGACACGAACGATGGTCGCATCGAAATGCCGGCGCGGACGGCCATCCCAACTCGCCTTGAACGCCGGATCGAGCGGCAGGCGGTGATGGGTGATCTCTATGGAAACGATCTTGCTCATGGTAACTCCCCTCTTCCCCAGCATGATCCCGAAGGCAACCACGTTGTTTCGGGATCACGCCGATTTCAAACTCAACCGAACTGCTGCCAGATCGTCTTGTAATCGCAGTACTTATCGATCGCATGCACGGAGCGGTCACGGCCGAAGCCGGATTGCTTGAAGCCGCCGAACGGCGTGGCGAAGTTCGACATGTCATAGGTGTTGATCCACACCGTACCCGCATGGATCTCTTCCGAAAAGCGGTGCGCGCGATCCATATCCTTGGTGAAGACCGCGCCGGCAAGCCCATAGATCGTATCGTTGGCAATCTTGAGTGCATCCTCCTCCGTATCGAAGGGAATGGCTGCCAGCACAGGGCCGAAGATTTCCTGCCGCGCCAAGCTCATATCGTTGGTCATGTCGACGAAGACGCCCGGCGACACATAGTAGCCGCCGGTTTCGCTCAAGACACGCTCGGCACCGAAGGCGCGACGCGCACCCTCCTTCTCGCCCGCCGCGATCATCGCCAGAACCTTGTTCATATGCTCTTCCTCGATCAGCGCGCCGATCTGCGCTGCAGGGTCGAGCGGATGCTTGAGCGCGATATCCGAGCGGGTGACCGCCTCGATCTTCTCGATCAGCGTCTCCTGCACCGACCGCTGCACGATCAGGCGCGTCGAGGCATGACAGGTCTCGCCGGAATTGTAGAAGCAGCCCCAGGCAGCCGCGACGGCGGCAGCATCGAGATCGGCATCTTCGAACACGACCAGTGGCGACTTGCCGCCAAGCTCCAGCGCCACGCGCTTGACGTTCGATTGCGCCGCATAACCCATGATCAGCTTGCCGACATCGGTCGAGCCGGTAAAGGCGATCATGTCGACATCCATGTGCAGCGCCAGCGGCTTGCCGGTCTCTTCGCCATAGCCAGTGACGACGTTGAAGACGCCGGCAGGCAGGCCGGCTTCGATGGCGAGCTCGGCAAGGCGGATCGCTGAAAGCGAGGACTGTTCGGCCGGCTTCAATACGACGGAATTGCCGGCCGCTATCGCCGGCCCGAGCTTCCAGGCATCGATGATCATCGGATAGTTCCAGGGCGTGATCGCCCCGATGACGCCGATCGGTACCTTGCGCACCAGTGCCCGCGCATTCGGACCGGTCGGCGCAATCTCGTCGTACATCTTGTCGATCATTTCGCCGTAAAACTGGATACCGTCGGCGCAGAGGCGCACGTCCACCGTCAACGACGCCATGACCGGCTTGCCCACATCGATCGTCTCGAGCATGGCCAGCTCATCGCCATGGGCGCGAATGAGATCGGCCCATTTCAGCATGATCTTCTTCTTTTCCAGCGGCTCCTTCTTGCGCCAGACACCGCTTTCGAAGGCAGCGCGGGCGGAGGCGACGGCAGCATCGACATCCGCGGCATTGCCGCGCGCGAGCTCAGCACCGGGCTTGCCGTCCATCGGCCGGAAGCGGGTGAAGGTCTCGCCCGATACTGCGGCACGATGAGCACCATCGATGAAGTGACGCCCTTCAGGCTTGAGGCCGGAGAGAACGCGTTCCCAATAGTCGCGCGTATAGTTCTTGGTCATTTCAGATTCCTTTCGGCAGCGCCATGACGGCTGCGGCGAAGCGGTCGATATCGGCATCCGTCGCGTCGCGGATCGTCGAGCGCCGCATGGGCTGGTTTTCGGTGGCACGCATTTCGCGGGCGAGATCGGCTTCGTCGAACGGCTTGAAGGCCGCAGGCAGCGAGCGGACGATGCCGCAGCGGTCCATCCAGTCGGAGACGAAAGCAGGCAGTTCAGTGGCACCCTCGACACCGCAAGCCTTGGCCGCGGCATTGAGATCGGCCGTATCCGCTTCGACCAGCCACGGAAGCGTCGCTTCGAAGCCGAGCGCCGTCGCAAGACCATGATGCACCGGCGCAAGGCCGGCCAATGCATGACTGACATTGTGTGCGATCGCCGTGCCGCAATTGTCGATGGCGATGCCGCCGAAGCAGGAGCCAAGCAGCACGTCGCCGCGAGCGGCCATGTCGTCAGGGTGCTTGACGGCCGTCTCCAGCGCACCCGTCAGCAGCCGCAGCGCCTGATGAGCGTAGAATTGCGCGCCGCGATGCGTGTTGCGGTTCGTTGCCGCCTCGAAGGCGTGGATAAAGGCATCGAGGCCGCACCATGCCGTCAGGCTGGCGGGCAAGGTCTTCGTCAAGGCCGGATCGAGAATGACGAGGTCTGCCTTCGTCTCCGGTCCCCAGATCCAGAGCTTCTTGCCCTCGGGCCCAGCAAAGATATTCGTCGCCGATGTCTCCGACCCCGTACCGGCCGTGGTCGGGATCATGATCTTCTTCAGCGGATTCTTCGGCAGCGGGTTGGCTGCCAGCGCATAATGCATCGGGGCCTCGCCGGAGGCGATGCAGCAGGCGACGATCTTGCCGATGTCGAGCGCCGAGCCGCCACCGATGCCGATCACCATATCCGCCCCCTGCCCCGCCTCGATCGCCGCCTGCAAATGCGCAAGCTTCGGCTCGCCGGCAAAGTCGGAAAAGACCTGCGTCTTCACGCATGCTTCGGCAAGCTTGGCGCTGAGCTTGGCCGCAAGGCCCGACTGCGCCAGAAAGGCATCGATCACAAGCAAAACCGTGCCGACGCCATCGAAGGATTTGACCGCGGCGGGAAGGCCGGAGAGCGCGCCCTCGCCGAAACGAATGTCTGGAATGGCGGAAATGGAAAAGGACACGCAAGAACCCCTTGGAAAAGCGGCCGAAAATGATGCCACAATCCTGCATCACAATTTCAAATCTTCAAATCCGGGCAATTATCGGGAATATTGATGATCTGAAGTCATGGAGCGCCGATGCTAGAGAAAATACCGCTGGAGGCCTTCCGCGTGTTCGATGCGGCCGCGCGCGCGATGAACTTTTCCCGCGCCGGCCGCGAGCTGAACATCACCCAGGCCGCCGTCAGCCGCCGCATCAAGGGGCTCGAGGATCACCTCGGCGCGACGCTCTTTACCCGGCGCGGCCGGAACCTGGCGCTGACGCCGGATGGCGAACGGCTGTTCCAGCGCGTACGCGCCACGCTGGAATATCTCGAGGAAAGCCTGGAGCCTTTTCGTGCGGGCACGGGCGAAATCATCTCGATTGCGGCAAGCGGCTCGATCTCGCATCTCTGGCTCGGGCAGCGACTGAGGGATTTCGGCAAGGAGAGCCCGGGCATCTCCGTGCGCCTGCTGACGACGGACGTGCATTCCGAGCTCGCCTCGGAGAACAACGACCTCATCATCATCTATTCCACGGGCGAACATCCGCGCTGGAGCCTGACGCCGCTGATGAAGGAAGTGCTGGTGCCGATCGCATCGCCGGATTACCTCGCGATCCGCGGCCTCGACCCTCAGGCATTGACGGCGGTCGACATCGCCGGGCTCGATCTCATCGATTACGAACGCGCCAATGCCCACTGGATCAGCTTCCGCCAATGGTTCGGCCGGATCGGCGACCCGTTGAAGGGGAAGCTGCCGAGACCGCGCCTGTCATTCTCGACTTACATCATGGCGGTGGAGGCGGCGCTCAGGGGCGAAGGTATCGCGCTCGGCAGCCTCGGCCTCATCGAGGAGTATCTGCAGTCCGGTGCGCTGATCACCGTCGGTAACGACCGAGTGGAGAGCGGCTTCGGATACTATCTCGGCGCCCCTCGCTTCCGCTCGCTTTCTCCCGAAGCGGCGCAGCTGCACCGGTTTTTGCTACAAGGACAGCAGATTTGATGCAACCTGGGAGGGATCGCCTCACCGACTCCGCTTTGAGAAGTCGGGGTTGCGGTCGCTCACCACCCGCCCTCGTGGTTCGAGGCTGCAGCCCCCTTCGACAAGCTCAGGGTGCTTTCGCGCCTCACCATGGGGATTGATCTTGCGTGCCTCGCCACAAGGCCTGCTCCACCTCATGGGGAGATGTAACACCGTTAAGCGGAGCGAAAACGGTGATGCCTCGAAAGGCGAGGATGACCCGGGCCTTCCAACAAAAAAGCGGCCCATGGGACCGCTTTCATCTCATTCACCGTAGCCGGATCGCATCAATCCTGCGGGATCGAGCCGCGCAGATGCGAGAGTTCCATGATGAAGTGCTCCAGGCGCGACTTGTGCTCGTGATGCTCGGCATCTTCGAGTTCGGCCTTGGCGGCATTGATGCGGCGGTCCAGCTCGTCACGGCTCATGTCTTCGACCGGAACGGCGGATTCCGCGAGCAGCGTGCAGCCGGTCGGCAGGATATCGGCGAAGCCGCCAAATACGACGTAGTCCTGCTTCTTGCCGGAAGCCGAATGCACCTTGACGACGCCCGGCTTGATCGTGGTCATCGTCGGCGCATGATGAGCCATGACGGTCATCTCGCCTTCGCTCGCGGGGATGACGACATCGATGACCTGTTCCGACAGCAGCAGGCGCTCCGGAGAAACCAGTTCGAAATTGAAATTGTCAGCCATGGCCCGTCACTTCTCGATTGTCTTATTCGCAAGGCAAGGGCGCGCGGGCAATGCCGCGCGCCGATGGATTGGCCTTATCAGGCAGCCAGCTTCTTGGCCTTTTCGATCGCTTCGTCGATCGAGCCGACCATGTAGAAGGCAGCTTCCGGCAGATGGTCGTATTCGCCGTTGACGAGGCCCTTGAAGCCCTTGATCGTGTCTTCGAGTGCAACGAGCTTGCCCGGCGAGCCGGTGAAGACTTCAGCGACGAAGAACGGCTGCGACAGGAAGCGCTCGATCTTGCGGGCGCGGGCGACAGCCAGCTTGTCGTCTTCGGAGAGTTCGTCCATGCCCAGGATGGCGATGATGTCCTGCAGGGCCTTGTAGCGCTGCAGCGTCGACTGAACCTTACGGGCAATTTCGTAGTGCTCTTCGCCGACGACCAACGGGTCGAGCATACGCGAGGTGGAGTCGAGCGGGTCGACGGCCGGGTAGATACCCTTTTCAGCGATCGAGCGCGACAGAACCGTCGTTGCGTCCAGGTGGGCGAACGAGGTCGCCGGTGCCGGGTCGGTCAAGTCGTCGGCCGGAACGTAAATGGCCTGAACCGAGGTGATCGAGCCCGTCGTCGTCGTGGTGATGCGTTCCTGCATCTGCCCCATGTCGGTGGCGAGCGTCGGCTGATAACCCACGGCCGAAGGAATACGGCCGAGCAGAGCCGACACTTCCGAACCTGCCTGGGTGAAGCGGAAGATGTTGTCGACGAAGAACAGAACGTCCTGACCTTCATCGCGGAAGTTTTCAGCAACCGTCAGACCGGTCAGAGCCACGCGAGCGCGGGCGCCCGGCGGTTCGTTCATCTGGCCGTAGACGAGCGCGGCCTTGGAACCTTCGCCGCCGCCATGCTTGTTGACGCCCGATTCGATCATTTCGTGGTAGAGGTCGTTGCCTTCGCGGGTACGTTCGCCCACGCCTGCGAAGACCGAGTAACCACCGTGCGCCTTGGCGACGTTGTTGATCAGTTCCATGATGAGAACGGTCTTGCCGACGCCGGCGCCGCCGAACAGGCCGATCTTGCCGCCCTTTGCGTAAGGAGCAAGGAGGTCGACGACCTTAATGCCGGTGACGAGAATCTGCGCGTCCGTGGACTGCTCGACGTAGGACGGAGCATCCTGGTGGATGGCGCGCTTCTTGGAGGTGTTTAGCGGACCCGCTTCGTCGACCGGCTCGCCGATGACGTTCATGATACGGCCGAGCGTCTCATGTCCAACCGGAACCGAGATCGGAGCGCCGGTGTCGGAAACAGGCTGGCCGCGAACCAGACCTTCAGTCGAGTCCATGGCGATCGTGCGGACCGAGTTTTCGCCGAGGTGCTGCGCGACTTCCAGAACAAGGCGATTGCCGTTGTTGCTGGTTTCGAGAGCGTTCAGGATCTTCGGCAGATCGCCGTCGAAAGAAACGTCCACGACGGCGCCGATAACCTGCGTAACCTTACCGAGAGAACCTGCGGGGGTAGCTGCGTCAGCCATATTCTTACCCTCTTTTCCTAACTTCAGAGCGCTTCCGCGCCCGAAATGATTTCAATCAATTCCTTGGTGATCTGTGCCTGGCGCTGACGGTTGTAGTTCAGCGTCAGCTTGTTGATCATCTCACCAGCGTTGCGCGTCGCATTGTCCATCGCGCTCATCTTGGCGCCCATCTCGCCGGCGACGTTTTCGAGCAACGCGCGGAAGATCTGGACGGAGATGTTGCGCGGGATCAGGTCCGCGAGGATCGAAGCCGCATCCGGCTCGTATTCGTAGACGGCGCCCTTGTGGGCTGCATCTTCTTCGACGACGGCCGGAGCCGAAGCCGGGATCAGCTGCTGTGCCGTCGGGATCTGGCTGATCACCGACTTGAATTCGGAATAGAACAGCGTGCAGACATCGAATTCGCCGGCTTCGAACATCTCGATGATGCGCTTGCCGATGGCGTCGGCATTGTCGAAGCCGATGCGCTTGACGTCGCGCAGTTCCTTGCGCTCGACGATCAGCGATGCGTATTCGCGGCGAAGCACGTCATAGCCCTTCTTGCCGACGGTGAAGATCTTCACCGTCTTGCCTTCGGCCAGCAGCTTGCGGGCATGGTCGCGGGCAAAACGCGAGATCTGCGAATTGAAGCCGCCGCAAAGTCCGCGCTCGGCCGTGCAGACGACAAGCAGATGCACATCGCTCTTGCCGGTTCCGGTCATCAAGAGCGGCGCACCGTCAGCATCGCTGACGGCAGCCGAGATGTTGGCCAGAACAGCGGCCATGCGCTGCGAATAAGGCCGGGCGGCCTCGGCCGCCTCCTGCGCACGCCGAAGCTTCGCCGCGGCGACCATTTTCATCGCCTTGGTGATCTTCTGCGTCGCCTTGACGGAGGCGATCCGGTTTTTCAGATCCTTGAGTGAAGGCATCCTTGGTCCGTCCTAGAGCTTGGCCCGATTACGCGAAAGACTTGGCGAAGCTGTCGAGAGCAGCGGTGAGCTTGCCCTTCGTCGCGTCGCTGATGGCCTTTTCGGTGCGGATGGTGTCGAGGATTTCCTTGCCTTCCGAGCGGAGGTACGACAGGAAGCCGTGCTCGAACTTGCCGACCTGCGGAACGGCGATCTTGTCGAGGTAGCCGTTGACGCCGGCGAAGATCACCGCGACCTGCTCTTCCGTCTTCAGCGGCGAGAACTGCGGCTGCTTCAGGAGCTCGGTCAGGCGGGCACCGCGGTTCAGCAGGCGCTGCGTTGCCGCATCGAGGTCGGAACCGAACTGGGCGAAGGCAGCCATTTCGCGATACTGGGCGAGTTCGCCCTTGATCGAGCCTGCAACCTGCTTCATCGCCTTGATCTGAGCGGACGAGCCGACGCGCGAAACCGACAGACCGACGTTAACGGCCGGACGGATACCCTGATAGAACAGGTCGGTTTCGAGGAAGATCTGGCCGTCGGTGATCGAGATCACGTTGGTCGGAATGAAGGCCGAAACGTCGTTACCCTGCGTTTCGATGACCGGGAGAGCGGTGAGCGAACCAGCGCCCTTCTCGTCGTTCATCTTGGCAGCGCGCTCGAGGAGGCGCGAGTGCAGGTAGAAAACGTCGCCCGGATAGGCTTCGCGGCCCGGCGGGCGGCGCAGCAGCAGCGACATCTGGCGGTAGGAAACAGCCTGCTTGGACAGGTCGTCGTAACCGATCAGAGCATGCATACCGTTGTCGCGGAAGTATTCGCCCATGGCGCAACCGGCGAACGGAGCCAGGAACTGCATCGGAGCCGGATCGGAAGCGGTCGCGGCAACGATGATCGAGTACTTCAGCGCGCCGCGCTCTTCGAGCACCTTGACGAACTGAGCGACGGTGGAGCGCTTCTGGCCGACGGCGACGTAGACGCAGTACAGCTTTTCGCTGTCCGGGCCGGCATCGTGGATGGCCTTCTGGTTCAGGATCGTGTCGAGAATGATGGCGGTCTTGCCGGTCTGGCGGTCGCCGATGACGAGCTCGCGCTGGCCGCGGCCAACCGGGATCAGAGCGTCGATGGCCTTGAGGCCGGTCGACATCGGCTCATGAACCGACTTGCGCGGAATAATGCCCGGAGCCTTGACGTCGACGCGCGAACGGCGCGTCGCGTTGATCGGGCCCTTGCCGTCGATTGGGTTGCCGAGCGCGTCGACAACGCGGCCGAGAAGTTCCGGACCGACCGGAACGTCAACGATCGCGCCGGTGCGCTTGACGGTGTCGCCTTCCTTGATGTCGCGGTCGGAGCCGAAGATAACCACGCCGACATTGTCGGCTTCAAGGTTCAGCGCCATGCCGCGGATACCGCCGGGGAATTCGACCATTTCGCCGGCCTGAACATTGTCCAGACCGTAGACGCGGGCGATACCGTCACCGACGGAGAGAACCTGGCCGACTTCGGAGACTTCAGCTTCCTTGCCGAAGTTTTTGATCTGATCTTTCAGAATTGCGGAAATTTCCGCTGCGCGGATATCCATCAGCCGACCTCTTTCAATGCAAGCTTAAGGGTGGAGAGTTTGGTGCGAAGGGACGTATCGATCTGACGCGAACCGACCTTGACGATCAGGCCGCCGAGGATCGACGGATCGACGGTGACGGCAATCGCCACGTCCTTGCCGGTGACGCCCTTCAGCGCCGCCTTCAATTCATCTTCCTGCGCCGGAGTGAGCGCATGGGCCGAGGTTACCTCGGCGGAAATCTCGCCGCGA
Source organism: Rhizobium sp. P40RR-XXII (assembly GCF_012641405.1). GTDB lineage: Bacteria > Pseudomonadota > Alphaproteobacteria > Rhizobiales > Rhizobiaceae > Rhizobium. Next base: position 367,973 of record NZ_JABAII010000004.1, on the reverse strand, counting down.
TGCTGAGCGGCGATGATGCGGAAAGCCTTGATCATGCCCGGCAGCGCAAAAAGGCGCCGGTTGCTGGCCACAAGCTTCAGAAAATTGGTGACGTAGGCACCGAAACCAGCCTTCGTTGCCAGCGCCTGGATCGCGCCGACTTGATCTTCAGCCGAAAAAACCGGGCTGAGGACGAAACGCTTCAGATCGTCGCTTTCGTCGAGCATGGCTTGGAACCGATCGAGATCGGCGGTCACTGCCGGCACTGCACCCTCTTCAAGGGCCAATTCGAACAGCGACGAGGCATATCGTTCTGCAACGCCAGAAACATGCTGGGATGTGTCTGCCACGGGCACAAAATTCCCTGATTTCAACCCAAGAACTCGACTTCCGGATGACGGAAGCCATATGTCCTTGAATTCGTTTTGATTTCCCCCAGAAATCAGCAGGAGCGCACTCCCACCGCATCCGAAATTCGGGGTTCGTCTAACATAGGATATTGAGACTCGCAACACGCGTAATCGACGAATGCGCCATTCGGGCGAATTTATGATGCCAAAACTCGAAAAGCATGGGGATAGCGCCGGCGGAGAAGCCGCGCCGGAGCTGTTTTCGGCTCAAATATAGCCTAGCCCGTAGAGAAAAGGTAGCGCCGCCAATGCAGCCTGCGCAACCAGAAGGAGAAGACTCAAAAATATGCTGCCACGATCTGACATCAGCGACAGGATGCGACCGAACGCCGCGACGCCGAAGGAAGCGCCGAGCGCGAGATAGATCATCGGCTGCGCCAACAGGATCGCCACCAGCCCGAAGCCGACCATGAAGCCGCCAGCGGAACGAGCCTCGGCATAGGCTTCGGAGCACCCTTCCTTCACCTGCAGCTTGAGGAAGCGGTAGGTATAGCCCGGCGCGAACATCAGGAAGAGACCGATGAGCGCGGTGACGGCAGCCGAACAGTAAGCAAGCCGCTCGCCGAATTCGGTCGGAAAATAAAGCTCCATCGGTCGCCCCCAAATCAGCCGCGCGCAAACCATGTAAGTGAGACGGCCGAACTTATGGCATGATCCGGGTTGCAAGGGGAAGGCGCAGTCTAGATATCTGCAGCGTCAATCACAGAAAGCTTTGCGGATCGATGTCGAGCTGCACCTGCACGGACCCACGCTCCTTCGGCGACTGCGCCAGCAAGGCTCGGAGGAAACCCTGCATGTCGGAATTGCGCCGGCCGTGCACGAGCAGGCGGAAGCGGTGGCGGCCGCGTACGAGCGCGATCGGCGCTTCGGCCGGGCCGAGCACCGAAATGCCCGTCACCTGCGGCGCCGCATTGCGCATGCCGCGGGCGTGGGTTTCGGCATCCTGCCTCGTGTCGGCCGAGACGATGATCGAGGCGAGCCTGCCAAAGGGCGGCAATATGGCCCTTTCCCGCTCGGAAATCTCACGCTCGTAAAAAGCGCCGGCATCGCCAGATACGATCGCCTGCATGACAGGATGCTGCGGCTGGTAGGTCTGCAGCAGACCGTGGCTCTTGAGACCGGTTCGCCCGGCGCGTCCCGTCACCTGCGACAGGAGCTGGAACGTGCGCTCGGCGGCGCGCGGATCGCCGTTCGCCAGGCCGAGGTCGGCATCGACGATACCGACCAGCGTCATCAGCGGAAAATTGTGCCCCTTGGCGACGAGCTGCGTGCCGATGACGATGTCAGCCTCGCCCTTGGCGATCGCATCGAGCTCTAATCTTAGCCGCTTGACGCCGCCCATGATGTCGGAGGAGAGCACGATCGTCCGCGCCTCGGGAAAATGCCGCTCCACTTCTTCCGCGATGCGCTCGACGCCTGGCCCGCAGGCAACGAGATGATCGAGCGTGCCGCATTCGGGGCAGGCCTCCGGCGTGCGCTCGGCATAGCCGCATTGATGGCACTGGATCTGGCCGCGGAAGCGATGCTCGACCAGCCAGCTCGAACATTGCGGGCACTGGAACCGATGGCCGCAGACCCGGCAGAGCGTCAGCGGCGCGTAACCGCGTCTGTTGAGGAACATGAGCGCCTGCTCGCCCTTGGCGACCGTCTTGCCGATCGCCCGGATCATGACCGGCGAAAGAAAGCCGCCGCGCTCCGGCGCATGCCGGCGCATATCGATCAGATGCAAATCGGGAAGTGCCGCATCGCCAAAGCGGGTCGGCAGGTGGATTGTCGTGTAGCGGCCGCTCTGGCCGTTGACCTGGCTTTCGACTGAAGGCGTCGCCGAAACCAGCACCACGGGAAAGTCGCCGATGCGGCCGCGCACCACGGCCATGTCGCGCGCATTATAAAAGACGCGGTCCTCCTGCTTGTAGGCAGGGTCATGCTCTTCGTCGACGATGATGAGCCCGAGATCCTCGAAAGGCAGGAACAGCGCCGAACGAGCGCCGGCCACGACCCTGACCTCGCCGGTCACGGCCTGACGCCAGACTTTTTCGCGCATGCGCGGCGCGAGATCGGAATGCCATTCGGCCGGCTTGGCGCCGAAGCGATCCTGGAAGCGTTCGAGAAAGCTTGCCGTCAGCGCGATTTCCGGCAGCAGGATCAGCACCTGCTTGCCGTGCCTCAGCGTTTCGGCGATGGCCTCGAAATAGACCTCCGTCTTCCCGGAGCCGGTAACGCCATCGATCAGGGAAACCGCGAATTCGCCCTTGCCCACATCAGCCAGGATCTCTTCGGCCGCTTGCCTCTGTGGCCCTTCGAGCCGCGACGCGGTGAATTCAGGATCGGGCTTGGCGACGACGGGCGGCGGTGGCAGGAAGATGGTTTCGAAAATGCCCTGCGAGATCAGCCCGTCGATAACGCTGGTGGAAACACCCGCCGCATGCGCAAGCCCGGTACGCGTCCAGGAAAGCCCGTCGGCGGCAATCTCCATCACCTTGGCGCGGGCCGGCGTCATCCGTTCCGGCTGGCCGCCGACGAAGCGCAAGCCCTCGATCATCGGTTCGGGATCGAAGGCGGCAGGCGCTCGCAAGGCCATGCGTGCCACCAGCCCCGGCGGCGACAGCGTGTAAGAGGCAACCCAATCGATGAAGTCACGCATCTGCTTGCCGAGCGGCGGGCAATCGAACACATGGCTGATCGGCCGAAGTTTCTTCGGGTCGACGCCGCCGTCGTCTTCGCCATCCCAGACGACGCCGATGACCTGACGCGGCCCCAGCGGCACCTGGACAACGGAGCCCGGCTCCACCGCCATGCCCTCGGGCACGGCATAGGAATAGGCCCTCGGCGCCGGCATCGGCACGAGAACGGGAACCGTGCGGCTCATCACAGGCTTTGCGGGCGCCGCCTCGAAAAGCGCACCGAACAGATCGGAAGAATCTTTGCTCATTGCGCCAGACCATGCCCCGGACGAGCGCAAAAGAAAACCCGGCAGCTACTCAAGAGCACGCGCAAAATGCGAACGGTCCGCAGCCTCGGTGAATGTCTGGCCCTGTGCGGCAATGCCGCCAATGACCACAATCGAGCCGAAGCTGCCGTTTGGCGATCGTGATGCGAGTCACTTCTTCGCGCCCTCGCTCCGGCCGGAAGGGTTGGGTCATTCCCCAGCAGCAGACGTTCCCTCGAGTCGACTTTCCCGACCGCGCTACTCGCCTGTGATGGAAAGCATTTCGTCGAGCTGCTCCAATTGCTCCGGCAATGCGGCCGCCGATCCCTGTAGCGCTTCGTCAAGCGCCTCCTTGGACGGATAGACTTCGTGGAAATTCAGCAGTGTCCTCCCGCCTTGGTCCTCGAAGGTCACGGTCGTGATCGCACCCTCTTCGCCCTCGTCGTTGGTCCAGACGATGCGCTCGTTCGGCACCACCTCGAGATACTTGCCATAGAAGGCCATGGTGTCCGAACCGCCGACGCCGAATTCCAGACGATATTTGCCACCGGTACGGACGTCCATATCGCACGATACGAGCGAAACGCCGGATACCGATTTTGGCACCCACCAGCGCTGGAACAACTCAGGTTGGCTCCACGCCCTGTAAACCGTGCTGGGCGGCGCATCGAATATCCGCGTTACGACGAGTTCGCGATCCCCTCTGCGCTCGACTGACGTGCGGTTCTGCGGACCAGATGCACCGTTAACTTGCTCAGTCATCGCTTCCCTCTTGTTGCATTTCGCTGATGATTTCATCCAAAGCTTCGAAGCGAGCCTCGAAGAGCTTGCGATGCGCCTCGATCCACTCGGCCTCTGCCTTGAGGCCGCGTTCCCCAAGCTTGCAGGTTCTCACCCGTCCGACCTTCTGCGTGACGACGAGCCCCGCCCGCTCGAGAACCTGGACGTGCTTCTTCATGCCGGTCAGCGTCATCTGGAACTTATCCGCGAGACTGGTGATCGACGCATCCCCTCGCCCAAGCTGATCGATGATCCCGCGACGGGTCGCATCAGACAGCGCCGTAAACGAGAGATCGAGGGGAGGAGTTAAATACTGAACCATATAGTTCAGTATTTAACCTGCTTGCGCAGAAAGCGCAAGCGCTCCGAGCGTCCCACGCCGTAGACCGGTCATCCGAGGTCATGCACTGCGGCGCCGGCAGCAGAAAATCGTCTGCTGCGGGTCAAAAGCGGACCGTCTCCTTTTAGCGATTCGATCGTGTAATGGGCACACGATCCGTGTCGCCTCGCATCAGTTGATGATTTCGCCTCGTTCGTCTGAGCGCAGTGCGGTCAGTCGTTCTCTCCATACCTGTAGTGCTTCAGGCGTCAATCTGGTCCAATGCGTGAGTTCGCCGATGACCTTGAGCGGTGCGCTGCTGCGATACGACCGAGTGGGGTTGCCGGGAAATTTCTTGTCGGTCACGTTCGGGTCGTTCTCGAATGTCCCGGTCGGCTCTACGACATAAACACGCGGGACTGCGCCGCCTCCGATGAGTTCGGCCGCGATTTCAGCGGCAAGCCCGGCACCGTCCACAATGGCAGTGAAATAGATATGGTTCATCACCACTTCAGGACGATAGTTCGACCGATATCCTGCGGTGAGGAAGTCACCCACGCGCAAATCCGCGATTGTGCCATGAAAGAAGGGGCCTTTATCCGGCGCTTCGGTCATCGTGATCGTCCTCATCTTGTGAGTCTGATGGGGTCGCAAAGCGACGTGGGAGGATTCCGCTCTTCCCGTTTCTGCTTCGCGCCCGCATCCTCGCCGCTCTCGGGCAAAGTGTACCGTCCCGAAAGCGGGCATCTATTCCAGATACGGCGTCAGCACATCTTCGATCCATTTCATGAATGCGCGGACCCGGCGCGACAGATTGCTCCTATGTGCCACGACGAGGGACACCGGAATCGCCCGGCGACGAAAATCGGGAATGATCTCCACAAGCGCTCCACTCTCGAAATATTGCCCGATCCCCAAGAGTGGTGCCTGAATCAGGCCAAGGCCGGCGAGGGCAGCGGCGTCGTAAGTCTGCGCGCTGTTGACGTGTAGCGCACCAGGTAACTGAAGCGTCGCGTAGCCGTCACCGTCCGGATATTCCCATCCATGGGGTCTTGCGCCCAGCATCGTCGAAAAATGAATTGTCCGATGTTCCTGACGCTGGAGATCTTCCAGCGATCGAGGGACGCCATAGCGCGCCAGATAGGCGGGACTGGCAGCGTTGACCATGCGCAACAGGCCCAATGGGCGAGCAATCAGCGTCTCGTCTCCTATGGGTCCAAGCCGCAATACGCAGTCGAACCCCTCTTGAACCAGATCGACTTGCCGATCCGTACTCGACACCTCCAGCTCCAACTCGGGGTGAGCCGCCATGAAATCCGGCAAGGCCGGCACGATCGTTGTGCGCGCCACCTCGGTCGGAAGATCGACCCGTAAACGCCCGCGAAGTGCCACGCGATCGCCTGCGAACATCGAGTGCAGGTCATCGACTTCAGCAAGCAGATCGCGGGCACGGGCATGAAATGCGCGTCCGTCCTCCGTCAACTGCACGCTGCGCGTCGTCCGGTGCAGGAGCCTGACACCGACATCTTCTTCCAGCCTGCGGACCGCCGTTGAGGCCCTTCCCTTTTGGATGCCCAGGCTATCGGCCGCGCGGGTGAAGCTTCCCATTTCCGCGACCGTTATGAATATGAGGATTGGTTCGAGATTCTGCATTTTCGTGTCTCGGTATTGTTGACCACATAGAGAACAGTACGTTCCTTTTTGTGCTGTTTATCATGCTCCAGAGACACAGTAGCTTCAAAATTGAATAACGCCATCGGAGAACGACACATGTCCGAAACGATGAAACAGCATCAGGTGCCTGAAACCATGACCTTGCATCGCGCCCAGTGGGCGGGCCGGATCATGAGCGCGTTTGTCGTGATCGCTCTGGTGGCCGACGGCACTATTCAACTTTTCATGCCGGGACAGATCGCGAGCATGTTGCAGGAAACCGGGTTCGCGATGGACCTGACCCGTATCGTGGGTCCGATCATCCTCGCCTGCGCCACCCTTTACGCCATTCCGGCCACCGCCGTCCTCGGCGCGATCCTGGTGACAGGCTTTTTGGGAGGCGCGATCAGCGCCCATGTCCGCATCGGTGAATTAGGGTCGCCGCCGGAAATCATTTCGCTGCTTCTGGGCGCGATTACTTGGGGCGGCCTCTATCTGCGTGACGCCCGAATCCGGGCCATTCTGCCGCTCATCCATTGAATCAACCGGGGCAGTACTCTGTCCCTCAACATCAGGAGAAAACGCATGTTTTTAGTAATGGGAATCACGGGAAACGTGGGCGGCGCGACGGCAAAGCATTTGCTGGCGCAAGGCAAGAAGGTGCGCGCGCTGGTCCGCGACCGCGAGAAGGCGGTTAACTGGGCGAACCAGGGCGTGGAACTGGCCGACGGCGATTGGAATGATTCGGCAGCCATCGAGCGAGCGCTCAAAGGCGTCGAAGGTGCGTTCGTCATGTTGCCCCCGGTCTGGGCGCCGTCGCCCTATTACGAAGAAGCAAAGGGCGTGATTGCAAATTATGTCGAGGCGCTCACCAAGGAAGCGCCGCCGCGAGTGGTTGCGCTTTCGTCGATGGGCGCGAACAGAACCAGCGGGCACGGGGTGATCACGGCCTTGTCGCTTCTGGAGCAAGGTTTACGCGACCTGATTTCGCCAATCGCATTTGTGCGCGCAGGCGGATTCTTCGAAAATTTTCTTTTCGGCTTGCAGGTCGCGCAGGGCGGAACGCTACCGGTCTTCTACAATCCGACAAACCGGAAATCGACCATGGTCGCGACGAGTGACATCGGCGCCGAGGTTGCAACCCTTTTGACCGGGCCAGCATGGTCAGGGCAGCGCATCGTCGAGATTGGTTCGATGGTCACGGCGGATGAAGTCGCGGAACAATTGGGCGAAGTCCTAAATCTCGACGTGAAAGCCTTTGCAATCCCGCGTGCAGGATGGGCGGAAGCGTTAGAGCAATTCGGCATCCCGAAGGGCCACAGCGGACCTGCCGAAGAAATGTACGAGGCCGTGAATGCGGGATGGATGGACCTCGGCGTCGGGGGTACGGAGCACGTAGCGGGTAAGACGTCCGCACGCGATGTATTCGCGGCGGCACAGGACGCCGCCAAGGCGTAAGTCCGGCACGGATCAGGTATGACGGAGGCTACCCACTTCTGCGTCGGACGCGCTGCGGGAAGCACTCGACAGTTCAAGTCAACATGAGGCGCGTCTACTCCCGCCCAATCTTCACAATCTCCGAATGGCGGACTTTTCGGCTTAGGGAAAGTCCGCTATCCGCGTCTTGTCATTTCATAGCAGCCAGTCTGCTCACGGCCCCAGAGCGGCCGTTCATTTGATTTGACGCGAAGGTCCTCCATTGGCCGGGGCCGGACATCCACCGTTCGGTGTTTCTCAACAATTTTCCACTGCGATGTCGGATCGCCATACGCTCGTGCGTCTTAGAGACATTGGCGGACAGACGTCGGTTCCTCAGCGAGGAGGAAACGGGCCATGATCACGGTTTACGGCGAAGGAAGGGGATTTCGGGTCGTCTGGCTTCTGGAGGAAATGGGCCTTCTGTACCGACTGAGGCCCGTAGACCTGATAGCCGGAGTTGCCGATGACGCGGAATTCCTGGCGATCAATCCAGCCGGATTCATTCCGGCACTTCGGGACGGCGATCTCCCCGTTGGCCTTGCCGGCAGCGATCAGGCTCGGAATATCGGCTCTCGCGGCGTCAGGGGATCCAATGTCATGATTGCCCGGCAGCTTCCAGAATGAGTTTGGTGATCTCATCCGGATGTGAAATGAGCGACAGATGGCTGGATTTGAGTTCGATGGCTTTAGCGCCCATGCGTCTGGCCATGAAACGCTGCAGGTCTGGATTTATCGTCTCATCTTGCGTCGAAACAGCGTAGTAGCTTGGCTTCGAGCGCCAAGCAGCGTTTGAGGTTTTGCCGGTGAGCAACGCCTTTTGGAATGGTTGTTGAACGGCATAGAGAACCCTGGCCCTGGCTTCGGGAAGGTCGCCCCCGAAATCGCGCAGGAACGCTTCTTCCGTCAGCCGTCCTTCGTCGCCGTCGAAGACAATGCCCGCGGTTGCGGGTGGTGTCGGGTAGGTTTTTGCCAAAGCTGCATAGTCCTCACCTGCATCCGGTGCTCGGGCAGCGACATAAACTAATGAAGAGACGTTCGGGTGTATGCCTGCCTCGGTGAGGATCATCCCCGAAAAGGAATGGCCGACAAAGACAGTCGGACCGTCCTGCCGGTCGAGGACGCGCCCGGCGGCGGCCACGGCATCGGGCAGCGTGGTGAGCGGATTCTGGACCGCCGTGCAGTTTAGGCCCTTCGCCTGCAGCCGGGCGATAACCTCGGTCCAGCATGATCCGTCGGCGAAAAGTCCATGCACGAGAACGACATTGCGCGCCTTTGGAGGCGTGTGTGTGGCGGCCAGGCCGGCACGTGTCGCAACAAATGACGTGGCAGCACCGACGAGCAAAGTTTTAGAAAATGTGCGTCTGTTCATCATCATGATCGAATCTCCTTCGTTTGCGAAGCGGTAGGATTATTTGAACGCGGTCCGGAGCGGCATCTCAGATTGACATTCCGCCAGAGACCTCGATGCGTTGGGCATTGACCCAGCGATTGTCCTCGGAGAGCAGCGAGGCAATCATCGGACCGATATCGTCGGGCAGGCCGGCACGGCCCAGCGCCGTCATTTCGGCGACACGCTGGTTCAGATCCGGATTGTCGCGCACCATACCGCCGCTAAAGTCGGTCTGGATGGCGCCGGGCGCGACGACATTGACGGCGATGCGACGCGGTCCCAGCTCCTTTGCCATGTACTGGGTCAGCACCTCGACCGCTCCCTTCATCGCACCGTAAGGAGCGCTGCCAGGAACGATGATGCGAGTCAGGCCGCTCGACAGGTTGACGATCCGGCCGCCGTCATTGATCAGCGGCAAAAGCTTCTGCGTCAGGAAGAAAACGCCCTTGAAGTGCACATTGTAAAGCATGTCCAGTTCATCTTCCGTCGTCGCCTCGATGCTGTTGTGGTGCGAGGTTCCGGCATTGTTGACGAGGTAGTCGAAGCGCTCGGCGCCCAAATCGGCAAGCGCCTGCTTTACGGCGTCGACGAAAGGGCCGAAACCGTGAGCGTCGCCGGTGTCGAGCCTGAGGGCAATGGCTTTAGCGCCAGCTTCAGCAACCAGGGCCACGACCTTTTCGGCTTCCGCCCTGCTGGAATTGTAGGTGAGGATCGAGTCGACACCGCGTCTGGCGAGGTTGAGCACGGTGTTGCGGCCCAGCCCGCGGCTGCCGCCGGTGACGATTGCGATTTTGCGTTCGGAATTCTGTGTCATTGCCGTTCTCCGTTGGTTGATGACGGTGAACATAAGAGGGCGACGCACGGGCGAACATGCCGGAACCGGCTTCTTTCTTGCCTGATCCTGCCTCCGGCGTTAACGTCGAATTCCAGATTTGCGGGGAATCCGATTGAGCACCCTTTCGATGTTGCATGATGCCGTTGTCGCCGCGTTTGCGGCTCATGGAAACGGCAGCCCCTATTTCACCGCGATCGACGGACTGGCCTTGCTCCGATCCTTCTCCGAGCGGCATCCGAACCACCTGATCCACCGGCCGGCGCTGTGCATCGTGGTGCAGGGCGCGAAATGGACGACGTTCGGCGAACGGAGGCTCCATTATCGCACCAGCCAGGCCATGGTCGTCAGCGTCGAGATGCCGGGTGCAAGCCAGGTGGTACACGGCGCGCCGGATGCGCCCTATCTCAGCGCCGTCATCGAACTCGATCAGGCAATCCTACGCGAAGTCTATGAAAGCATGGAGGCGCCGCCCACTCCGGCCTCCGACGAGCATGCCGCCGCCTTCGTTATGGAGCTCAACGAGGCAATCCTCGGCTGCGCGGCGCGCGCCGTCAGCCTGCTTGGCGAGCCGCAGGCAATCCCGCTGCTCTATCCCGGCGTCAAGCGCGAACTATGCTATCGCCTGCTGGCCGGGCCACATGGCGCTGTCTTCGCCCGCATGGTCGTCGGTGCGGAGCGAAACCGGCGTCTGGTCGAAGCGATCCACGCATTGCGGGGCAATTTCGACAAGCAGGTGCGCGTCGATGATCTTGCCGCGCTCGCCGGCCTGAGCCCGACAGCCTTCCATCGTCAGTTCAAGGCAATGACCGCGATGACACCGGTGCAGTTTCAAAAGCAGATTCGCCTGATGGAGGCGCGCCGGCTGATGCTGTCACGCGAAATGTCGGCGGAAACGGTCGCCTTTGAGGTGGGCTATGCCAGCCCCTCACAGTTCAGCCGGGAATATGCTCGGCTGTTCGGGGCTCCGCCACGCCGAGACATCGGAAAGCTTCTGTCGGCCTGACTGTTTGAGCGCGCACGCTGAAACTGTGGCTGAGAAATTTTTGCGTCGTTCGAACGCCGATGGTCCGGCCGAATATATGCCCTCGAAAGCACTGTGGGTCTCGCCCGGCTACGCCGCCATATGGGGTTTTGCCTAGTCGCCAATAATGCCGCGTGCATCAGCATCTTTGCATAGGCTGGAAGGCGGCGAAGTCAGATCGTCCCTATTCATCGTCATCGTCGACCTCGCCGGTCAGCCGCATGCCGTCGATCCAGGTGGAGCCGTCTTCGCGGATCACCCGGCGCGGCTTGGCGCCGCAACGCTCGCGCACGGCCTGCGCCAGAACCTCGGAATGGGTGACGATCCAGATCTGGCTCGTCTTCGCCGCTTGCGCGATCATGTCGGCAAGCGGCGGCAGCATATCCGGATGCAGGCTCGCCTCCGGCTCGTTGAGCGCGATCAGCGGCGGCAGCCGGTAGGACATCAAGGCCGCGGCAAGGCCAAGGAAACGGATCTGGCCATCGGAGAGCTCACGCGGCTGAAAGACGCGGTTGGGAAATTCCGGCAGCATCAAGCCGAAATCCGCCGTCTCCTGCGGCTCCGGCACGACGAGCCTCGCCCCGCCGAGGGCAGCGGCAAGAACCCGATCCAATTCGACGGTATCCTCTCGCGTATGCACGAGCGTCGCGAAAACAGCAGCTATATTGGCGCCGTCCTCATCCAGCATCGGCGCCGTCACGGCAAGGCAAGGCGCGCGGAGCGGCGAGCCGCGATCGGTGCGGAAACCGTGAAAGAAGCGCCAAGCATCGACTGCGCGCCGAAAGGTGCCGACCTCCGGAAAATAGCCGGCATCCCCCAGCAGCGCGATTGCCGTTTCGGAGGTCAGGGCCTGCTCGGGATGGGCTTGCATGCGCCCGGTCTCGCCGCGCACCGAAATGCCGGGACCGTCGCGTTTCATCATCATCACCGGCCGCCGCCCGGTCTCTACCGAAAGTTCCTCGGCCTTGATTTGCGGCTCCAGCGGAAAGCCTGCGGAGGCAGAAGGCGGCCGCATGCCGGCTTCGATCCAGTAACGGAAGGTCGCCGCCCTCTCCATATCGAGCAGCTCGACATCGAAGCGGATGCGGGGAGATTCATGCGAACGCCGTTTGCCCGACCACATGGCCGAGAACATGCCGCCCTCGCTGGAGATTTCATGCGCCAGCCTTCCGCGAACCGCCGCCTGCACGAGCTGCAGCGAACGATAGAGGTTGGACTTGCCCACACCGTTCTCGCCGATGAACAGATTGACATCGGAGAGATCCATGCGGATCGAGCGCAGGGAGCGATAATTCCGGGCAAACATGGAGCGTAGCTGCATGCCTGGGGTTTAGCCGATTCCCCTGTCAAAGAGAATGCGAAACCAGGGGCTCATCCTGCTCGAAGGGAACGAGCGGCGAGAAGGTCGCATTGCCGTCGGCCGCAAGGTCGACGACCGTATGCTTCTCCAGCGCCTTCGTCACCTCGTTGACATCGCCATCCAGATGTTCGACCGGGATAAGATTGCCGACGAGGAAATCGAAGCGGTCGCCGCGCTTGTTGAGCAGCTCGTGGAAAACGGTCATATCACGCAGCTCGGTCGACCATTTGGCGAACCAGTAGAACAGGCCGGAATTGCGCGCCGTCAGGTGAACCGGCAGGATCGGCAGATTGTATTTGCGCGCGAGACCCACGGCCGACGTCTTCCACGGGCGCTCGTTCAGCGTGCCGTTCGCCCAATAAGCGATGCGGCCGGATGGGAAGAGCACGGTCACCTTGCCCTCCGCCACGGCGCGGTTGGTGAGCTGCAGCGTCTCGCGCGTCTTCGGCTTGCTCTTATATTCATCGCGCCACTCCACCGGGATGATCATCTCGGCAAAGCGCGGATTGACGCGCACCGCATCCCTATTGGCAAAGATCATCATATCGGGCCGGCGCGATTTCAGAAGATCGAAGACGGCGACGCCGTCGGCAATGCCTGTCGGATGGTTGCTGACGAGGATGAAGCCGCCGGAGGCGGGTATGCGATCGGCATGGGTGACACCGATATCGAGCCTCAGCAAATCGCTCATATATTCGAAGCACTGGAAGCCGGAAAGCTTGGCGACATCATCGGCGAATTCGATCGCCTTGTTATAGCGCAGCAGCGTGTAGAGAAAGGGGCGCATGAGCGGCCAGAGCGGATTGCGGACGATCTTCTGGCCGCGCTCGGCGATCAAGGTATCGACAATATGTCCCGGCTGTCCCTGGGACACCAAAGCGATCGCCTCTGCAAGCTGTCCCAGTGCAGTTATCGACCCGCGACGTGCCATGAAGTGTCCTGAATGGTTGGGATATTTTCTATCGCAATCGAATATGATCGAAGCATGACAAGCGCCTCGCATATGGCCGCTGAACCGTCGGAAGCCTGGGGAGCGGACCTATACGCCGTTTTTTGAAGTGCCGCTGCTCCCGCAACACATGGAGATGCAAGCCGAGCAACAGGAAAGTTAGTGATTCCATAACCTTCCTTCATTCAAAGTGGCAGAAGGAATCCGAATTTCAAGGGGTTTTCCACTGAACGAATTGTTGATCATCGCCGACTCAGGGTTGATGGCGGAGCGCAGCCGCTGGCTCGACGCGCTCGGCCGGGAACGGCGGCTGGCCGCCCACACATTGAATGCCTATGAGCGCGATACGCGGCAATTCCTGACTTTCCTCACCGGCCATCTTGGCGGTCCTGCGACGATCGCCGATATCCATGCGCTGCGTCCCGCCGACTTCCGCGCCTTCCTCGCCGCGCGCCGAAAGGATGGTGCCGGCGCGCGCTCGCTTGGGCGCAATCTTGCCGGCCTTCGTTCGCTGCTGCGCTATCTCGAAAAAAAGGGTTTGGTGAACGCGGCAGGTGCTGCCGCGGTGCGCTCGCCGAAACAGCCGAAATCGCTTCCCAAGCCGCTTTCCGACAAGCAGGCGATCACCGTCGTCAGCGACGAAGCGCAACTGCACGAGGAACCATGGATCGCGGCACGCGACGCGGCCGTTCTGACACTGCTCTATGGCTGCGGCCTGCGCATTTCCGAAGCACTGGATCTGAAGCCGCAGGACTTTCCGAAAGGCGCGACGTCACTGCGCATTACCGGCAAGGGCAACAAGACCAGGCTGGTGCCGCTGCTGTCGATTGTCGTTGAAGCGGTCGACCACTATCGGGCGATTTGCCCTTACCATCTCGATGCGGACGGACCGCTCTTTCGTGGCGCGCGCGGCGGCAAGCTGCAGCCGGGCATCATCCAGCACGGCATGCAGAAGCTGCGCAGCGCCTTCGGCCTGCCGGATACGGCCACGCCCCATGCGCTTCGCCATTCCTTCGCCACCCATCTGCTCGCCGGTGGCGGCGACCTGCGCACTATCCAGGAACTGCTCGGCCATGCCAGCCTTTCGACGACTCAGGTCTATACCGGCGTCGATTCCTCACGCCTGCTCGAGGTCTATGACCGCGCCCATCCGCGCGCATAAGGAAAGATTAACCCCTTGCGTTAAGGGAATATCCGCCTCGAACGGGTAGAGCAGAAGCATCTATCGGCATGTCTCCTGAAAGCCATTTTTGCGCATCAGGATTCGCGCCCTCTGCGAACGGAAGATTTTGATGATTTCTGCCCTCGGATCCAAGACGATGCGGTCGATGAAGCAGGTGCCCGGCGATATCCTGCTCTGGCTTGCCACGGCCTTTCCGCTGATGCTCGCCATCCTGCTGATCGCGACAATGCTGACGCTGCAGCCGGCGCATGCCGACGAGACGGCATCCGACAGTTGCGGCGGCAAGGATCTCATGACCGAACTTCAAAAGACCGATCCGGCCAAATATGCCTCCATCATCGCCGCCGGCGACAAGGTGGAAAACGGCAAGGGCATTTTCTGGAAGCTCGAGAAGCCCGGCCTGAAGCCATCATGGCTTCTTGGCACCATGCATGTCTCCGATTCGCGCGTGCTGACCATGCCGAAGGGCGCCGCCGACGCCGCTGCCGGAGCCGATACGATCATCGTCGAATCCGACGAGATTCTGGATGACAAGAAGGCGGCCCTTGCCCTTTTTTCCAATCCTTCCCTGACGATGCTCACCGATGGATCGACCATCAGCGAGCATCTGTCGCCTGAAGACAATACCCGGCTGGAAGCCGGTCTGAAGGAGCGCGGCTTGACGCTCGCTGCCGTCTCGCGCATGCAGCCCTGGCTGATATCAAGCTCTTTCGAAATGACCGGCTGCGAGGTTCGCCGCAAGGCGGCCGGCGCAAAGTTTCTCGATCAGAAGCTGGCAGGCGATGCCGCCGCCAAGGGCAAGAAGGTCGTCGGCCTTGAGACGCTCGCCGAACAGGCCAAGGCCATGAGCGATCTGCCGATCGCGCTGCACCTGAAATCGCTGATGCAGACACTCGAACTCGGCAACAAGATCAACGACGTCAACGAGACCATGACCGGCCTCTATCTCGCCGGCGATATCGGCGCGATGATCCCGATGCTGAAGGTGATCGAGCCGGACCAGAAGATCACGGACGACGACACCGCCGCTTTCGAACAGCGCATCATCCTCGATCGCAACAAGGTCATGGCCGAACGCGCCACGCCGGTTCTCGACAAGGGCAATGCCTTCATGGCCGTCGGCGCCCTGCACCTCGTCGGCGACCAGGGCCTTGTGACGCTGCTGCGCAAGCAGGGCTTTACGGTAACGGCCGCGGACTGACCGCTCGCATCCGCTTGCTCAAATTGGAAAGCGTCGTCGCGACGATCAACCGATGGAATGGCGTGATGATTGCGAGATAGATCCGGCCAAGCAATATTTTCCGCCTAACGAGCGTCGTGGCATCGACCAGTCGACGCCCCTGATCGTCGTTCCGCACGTCGATGACGACCCGAAAATCGAGATGCCGATCATCGAACCCGAGCACAACCTGATGGTCGGACTTGCTGACGACGGGAAAGAAGCCGATTTTTTCCAGCTCGTCCGCCCGAAGGTCGCTGCTGGATCTCAACCCAAACAAGCCTGTTACCGCATCGCGCACTCGTATCAGCAGCCGTACCCAAAACGGAAAGCGGCCGAGCATCGTTCGGGCGGCGGCAATGGCCGTCAGATCCGAGTTCGGGATATTCAGTTCGTAGCAGTCAGCCCAATCGGCATCCGGCAACGCCGGATGCGGCATAAGGGGCTTCACCATCAAAGGCCTTGCAGACATGGTTTCTCCGCCTTTATTCGACGTCTGCAGGCTACCACACATTGCGATGCTACCCGATCGACAAACGTCGGCTGCGGCAATTTAGCCGATGGGTGGCTGTTTCGCACAATTCCAGGAAAAGTGCGCAGCGGTTTTCCGTCCGGAATTGCGAGATAACAAAGAGATAAAGCGGTGCAGGAATGCAGTGATAAGCTGAACCGCTTTAGAGCCGGATGATTTTAGGTCTGTTCGATCTAAAATCTGAATCCGCTCTAGAATCAAAGAAGTAGAGCGTGATGTCGTCCGAAAACCCCTCACACTTTTCGGCATCACGCTCTAACGCACCGCCGATCCGCCGGCCGGCAATATCTTCATCCGCCAGGAGGTTCCCGGCTTCATATATGTCGTCGCGATGGCGCGGACATCCTGTGCGGTTACGGCCTGATAGCCGCTGATGCCGCTGCGAATCCGTTCGAGGCGGCGCGGGTCCGTCTGGGCGTTCTGGAGGCTTTGAAGCCAATAGCTGTTGGCCTGTTGCGAACGCTTGACCTCTTCGATGATCGGAGCCTTCGCGCGCGTCAGCTCATCCGGCGACACATCTCCACTGCGCAGATCGCCGGTGATCTTGTCGACCAGATCGAAGAAGTGATCCAGCTTGGCCGGCGTCGTCTCGACATAGGCATAGGCAAAGCCGTAGCCTGGGATCGATCTCGACAGATCGACTTCGCTCTGGGGGCTGTAGGTTGCTCCCTCGGCGAGGCGGAACTGGTCGATCAGGCGGTTCTGCAGGATCGCGCCGGTCACATTGGCGGCGGCGGCTCTCGGCAAATCGGAGAGAAAATCGCCGATCGGCATGGCGACGGCCGCGCCGGCATTGTCGCTTCGCCCGTCATGAAGCCGGACGACCGGCTCGGGGGTCGGTGCGGGGAAATGCGCAGCGGCGTTGTCGACCTGACCCTGCGCGTCGCTGCGCGGCGGCAGTGCGCCGAAGGTCTCGGCCGTCATGCGGATGGCATCATCGACCTCGACGTCGCCAGCGATGATGACCTCGATCCGCCCCCTGGAAAGGAGCGGCTGCAGAAGCGTCTCGAAATCCTCCGGCCTGGCGTCGAGCAGTTGCGACCGGTTCGGGAATACCCAGCGCGGATCGCCGGAGTGCAGGAGACCGGGCAGATCGCGACCGACCACGCTGCCGGGCGTCGCCTGAAGCTGGGCAAGACTGTTCAGATAGGCCTGCTGCACCCGTTTGAAGACGTCCGGACGGTAGGCCTGATCCGAGGCATAGGCTGTCAGAAGCTGCAATTGTGCCGCCAGATCCCGCGGCCGCGTGGCGCCCTCGAATTTGAAGGCGGCATCCTGAATGGAAAAGTCATTGCCGACGACCTTTTCAGCAAAAGCCTTCTGTATGTCGTCATAGCTGATGGCCTTCAGACCGGACATCGGCAGCGCCGGTGCCGCCCAGATCGGCAGCGAACGGTCCTGCGGCAGATCCAGGCGGCCATGGCCGATATTGGCCCGCACCAGCACTTCGTCGAGGCGATACTTGGTCGGCTTCACGGTCAGGCGAACGCCATTGGCAAAGCGAACCATGGTAATGCCGAGATCGTCGACCGACCGCCGTTCGACAATGGTCCCCGCCTGCCCGAAACTGGTGTAGGGCCACGCGACCGCGGTCGCTTTCACCGGCGCGGTGACCGCAACGGCACGTGACTCGGCATAGGCCCTCTTGACGGCCGCATTGCCGCCCTCGGGCATTTGCGGGATTTGCAGCACGAGCTGCGGGCCGTTGCCGGCGAAAACGCGCTGAAGAGTTTGATCGACTTCGTCCGCGCTCAGCCCCTTCATCGCGGCATCGAACAGCGAAAGATCGTCGGCAGGTGACGTGAAAACCAAATTCTCTCCGACACTCCAGGCAAGCGATCCGGCGATAACCGGGCTGGTGCGCGTTGCCGCTCCGCCCGCAGCCGCCTGCAGGGTGGAACGATATTCGGCGATTTCACGGTCGATCTCGCTTTGATCGACGCCGAACTGCGCGACGCGGCGCTGCTCTTGGTCGATGGCGGCAAGCGCGGCCTGCCACGTGGCCGAATCGCTATCGGCGGCAACGACCGCGACGCGGGCCGACTTGAACAGGTCCTGCGCGCCGGCCCGCGCATTGACGAAGGGCGGATTGGGTTGCTGTGCCAGAACGGATAGGCGCCGGTTGAGAACGGCAAGACCGATATCCTCGATCAGCTGCGTGCGACGCTTGGCGAACATATCAGGCGAAGCATCATAGGGGCGCGTCCAGGCGAGCTGAACGCGGGTAGCACCGCCAGGCACGACGACCGTACCGACGCGTTCTCCATGCTTTTCCAGCGTGCCGAGGTCCGGATCGACCGGCGCAGCGCTGGCGACGGCCCAATCGCCGAAACGGGTCCGGATATCGGCTTCGAGCGCGGCGGCATCGATATCGCCGACCACGATCAGAGTGGCGCGATCCGGGCGATAATAGCTGCGGTAGAAGTCCCGTACGAGATCGACCGGGGCGTTGCCGATAATATCGGTCTTGCCGATCGGCGAACGCTGCGGCACGAGCTGGCCGGGCAGAAGCTGGCTGAGGAAACCGGCCCCGCCACGATATTGCGGCGTGTCGCGCAGCTTCTCTTCCGAAAGGATGACGCCGCGCTCGCGGTCGAAAGCCCCGGCATCAAGCTTCAGCTCGCTCGCCGTCTCACGCATCAGCATCAGTCCGGTCGAAACCGTGTCGGGATTGGCTTCCGGCAGATCGAGCGCATAAACGGTTTCGCCATAGCTGGTGGAGGCATTGGTATCCGCGCCGAAGGCGAGGCCGAGGCGCTGAAGGGTACGCACCATCTCGCCTTCCGGCACATGGGTCGACCCCTTGAAGGCCATATGCTCGAGGAAATGCGCCAGGCCCCGCTGGTCGTCACGCTCCTGCAGCGAGCCGGCGCCGATGCGGAAGCGGATCGCCACCTGACCGGCCGGCGTCGCATTGTGCATGACGGCAAAGCGCATGCCGTTCGGCAGCGTGCCGAAGCGGATCCCCTGCTCCGCGGGCAGATCGCTTGCCGCCTGCGGCCAGCCCGCGGCCGGCACTTCGGCATAGGCAGGCACCGCAACGGCAGCGAGGAATGCGAGCGCCGTCGCAACGAAAAGTTTCAGAGGCAGATGAGCGGATGGGATTTGACGTGACATGCTTGCTTTGTTGGTGAGAACGATTGGATGATGCGATGCACGGGAGCCCGTACATCGCATCATCAGGCAAGCATTGCAATCCCGGCGTCCGTCTCGCCGGGACCGTCCGATCTCACATGTGGATCGGCTTGAAGAAGGTCGCGAGCGCGGCTTCCTTCACGGCTTCCGACATTGTGGGATGCGCGTGGCAGGTACGGCCGAGATCTTCCGACGAACCGCCGAATTCCATCAGCACGGCAATCTCGTGGATCATTTCGCCGGCGCCGAAGCCGACGATATGGCCGCCGAGAACGCGATCCGTTTCCTTGTCGGCCAGGATCTTGACGAAACCGTCCGTCGCCAGCATGGCGCGGGCGCGGCCGTTGGCGGAGAACGGGAACTTGCCGACCTTGTAGGCGATGCCCGCAGCCTTCAGCTCTTCCTCGGTCTTGCCGACGGAGGCGACTTCCGGCTGCGTGTAGACGACGCTCGGAATGACGTCGTAGTTCACATGACCGGCCTGGCCGGCGAGGATTTCGGCGAGCGCCACACCCTCGTCTTCCGCCTTGTGCGCCAGCATCGGACCCTTCACGACGTCGCCGATGGCATAGATGCCGGCGACATTGGTCTTGAAGTGGCCGTCGATCTCGACGCGGCCTCTGGCGTCGAGCGCAACGCCGGCTTCTTCGAGGCCAAGGCCTGCCGTGTAGGGCTTGCGGCCGGTGGCGACGAGAACGACATCGGCATCGAGCACGACCTTGTCGCCGCCCTTGACCGGCTCGAAGATGACCTTCGCGCCATTACCTGTTTTTTCGACGCCGACGACCTTGGCGCCGAGATGGAATTCGATGTCCTGCTTGGCGAGCATGCGCTGAAACTGCTTGGAGACTTCGCCGTCCATGCCGCCGAGGATGGTGTCGAGATATTCGACGACGGTGACCTTGGCGCCGAGGCGCGACCAGACCGAGCCGAGCTCGAGGCCGATGACACCGCCGCCGACGACGATCATCTTGCCCGGCACCTTGTCGAGCGCGATGCCGCCGGTCGACGAGATGATGATCTTCTCGTCGATTTCGAGGGACACGCCCGGAATGCCGGCAACGTCGGAGCCGGTGGCGATGACGATGTTCTTGCCTTCGATCTCGGTCACCTTGCCGTCGTCGCCCGTGACGGCAACCTTGCCGGCGGAGACGATCTTGCCCGTGCCCTGGAAGGCATCAATCTTGTTCTTCTTGAAGAGGAACGCGACGCCGTCGACATTCGACTTCACGGTCGCATCCTTGTGCGCCAGCATCTTTTCAAGATTGAGCTTCGGCGCGGCAACTTCGACGCCGAGCGCATCCATGCCATGGCCGGCATGATGGAACACTTCGGAAGCGTGCAGCAGCGCCTTGGACGGGATACAGCCGACATTGAGGCAGGTGCCGCCATAGGTCGCCCGCTTTTCGACGACCGCGACCTTCAGGCCGAGCTGCGCTGCCTTGACTGCGCAGACATAGCCGCCGGGGCCGGTTCCGATAATGATCACATCGTAGGACATGTCTTAATTTCCTTGTTTTCTATCTCTGTTAGTCGGCCGCCCGCGCCAAGGCGAGGCGGATGCCGAAGCCGACGAGCGCCGCTCCGGTGATGCGGTTGAACCATTTGCCCGACGCGATGAAGCGATCGCGGACCGGCTTGACGGTGAAGAAGGTGGAAACACCGGCAAACCAGGCGACGAGCGCTACCGCCATGCCGATGCCATAGCTGAACTGGATGAGCGCCGGTGTGTCGTGATGGACGAGCGTCGAAAACAGCGACAGGAAGAACAGCACCGGCTTCGGGTTCAGCGCATTGGTGATGAACCCGGTCGCGAGGCAACGCCAGACGGAAACCGGCTTGCGGTCTTCCTCGGTAATCTCGACATTCTTCACCTGGAAACCCGCCTGACGGAAAGACTTGATGCCGAGATAGACGAGATAGAGGACGCCGGCCCATTTGATCAGGCTGAACAGAACAAGCGATTGCGACACGATCAGGCCGAGGCCGAGAATGGTGTAACTGATGTGGAAGAGCAGTGAGAAGCCCATGCCGAGCCCCGTCATCATGGCGGCGCGGCGGCCATGCACGATGCTTTGGCGCAGAATGACGGCGAAGTCGGCGCCCGGCACGACGATGAAGATCGAAAACACCGCCATCAGGCCAAGGAATTCGAGAATATACTGCATCTTATCGACCCTTTCCGATCAGCGGCCGCCACTCACGTCGAGCACGGCACCCGTTATATAGGATGCGTGCGGGCTCAGGAGATAGAGAATGGCGTCGGCGACCTCGTCGGCCGTTCCAGCGCGTTTCATCGGCAATTGCGGCGCGATATCGCGCGCCCGATCCGGCAGGCCGGCGGCCGCATGGATATCCGTATCGATGATGCCGGGCCGTACGGCATTGACGCGGATGCCTTCCGCCGCCACTTCGCGCGCAAGCCCCACAGTGAACGTATCGATCGCTCCCTTGGAGGCCGCATAATCGACATATTGTCCGCCGCCGCCAAGCGTTGCCGCCATGGAGGAGACATTGACGATCACCCCGCCCTTGCCGCCATGCCGGGTCGACATGCGGCGCACGGCTTCCGCCGCCGCGAGCATCGAGCCGGTGATGTTGATGCGGAACATGCGGTCGAGCCGCTCCGGCGTCATCTCGTCCAGGCGCTGGATGGCATCGACAATGCCGGCATTGTTGACGAGCCCGTCGACGCGGCCGAAATGCGCGTCGACCTTGGCGAAGATGGCTTTGATATCCTCGGGCTTGCCGACATCGCCGGCGATCGCGATCGCCTCGCCGCCGGCGTCAACGATCGTCCCCACCACAGCCTCGGCCGCATCCTTGTTGGACGCATAATTGACCGCTACGGCCCAGCCATGCTGGGCGGCGGCCAGGCAGACCGCAGCACCGATGCCGCGGCTGCCGCCGGTCACGAGAAGAACGGGTGCACTCTCGGTCATTGATAGCATCCTTTCAGGCTGAGGACGTCCCAGGGTGCGACGGTCGCTTTCCCTTTGCCCCACAGCGACGATTTCTGGATCGAGGGACCAAGCGCCGGCAGGAATAGCCGGTCCGCCGCACTCTCGCCTTCCGCCGGCAATGCGCGGATATGGCCCTTCAGATCGGAGGCGTAGACCATACCCTGCCAGACGGTGCAGGCCCTGAGATCCGCTCCGGTGACGTCGCCCTCGGGGCATTCGAACATGATCCAGCCGTCGGCGCGCAGCTGGTCGTCACTGCGCATGACGACGCCCTCCGCGACGATAGCGGTATTGCGCACGGCAAGCTTGAACCTGTTGCTGACAGCTGATTCCGACCCCATCGGCTCGAACCGCAACTCGTAAGCATTGTCCATATCGACATAGACGGCCTTTTCCTGCACGCATTCTTCCGCATGGGCAGCGGCGGCGGCAGCCGCGCAGGCCAGCGTTACCAGCGGCATCGAAGCCAGTTGTGCCATCATGTTTCGAGCCGGCATGGTCATTCCCCTCCCGGCTCATGCCGACCATCGGCATTCTCGGTCACGCCGAAATCGGTGAAGAGCACGAGCGCCCGCCCGCCGGCATCGAGCCCCCAGAAGACCGGATAAAAGCCGTCGCCCCAGCCGCTCCAGAAGATGGCGACATTGCCGCGCTTGCCCGATATCGGCCGATGCATGACGTAGTTGTCGCTGTTGGCGCTCAGCTCCGGCGCCAGAACGTCGTCATAGTAATTGATGTCGGACGACGCCTTCTCCATCTGGACCTGCTTTTCGCGCTCCTGGATCAGCGCATAGGTATCGGCATCCATGTAGCAGCCGAGACCGACATCGACCGGATAGCCGAAGAATTCGTCGTCCTTCAGCGAATTGATATCCTGGCCGGGGATCACGGCCAGTTCCCATCGCACCGGCTTGCCGTCGGCAAAGCGCATACTGGCTGCGGCGATGCGGCCGAAGGCTTGATAAAGCGTGACAGGATAATCGCCGGGGGGAACCGTCCGGACAAGCGCTGGGCGATCAGGCCCGACAAGCGGATCGCTGGCAACGATGCGGCCGGAGGTCAATTCCACCTTGCCGATACGCAGGACGTTGATCGAACGGGCGGCAAGATCGGCGTCGCCGAGCGACGCCAGATCGAGATTGCTGCTGAGCTTGGAAATGTCGAGCTCGATCGCCGCGGCGGACGATGGCACCCATGCGGAAACGGCGCACATCAATCCGCGCAGCGTCCGCATGGGCCATGTCGACATGATCCAACGCTCCCCTTAGAGATCGAGAACGAGACGTTCCGGATCTTCCAGGCTTTCCTTGACGCGCACGAGGAAGGTAACCGCTTCCTTGCCGTCCACCATACGGTGGTCGTAGGAGAGCGCCAGATACATCATCGGGCGGATGACGACCTGACCGCCGATGGCGACTGGACGCTCTTGGATCTTGTGCATGCCGAGAATGCCGGACTGCGGCGCATTCAGGATCGGCGAAGACATCAGCGAACCGTAAACGCCACCATTGGTGATGGTGAACGTGCCGCCCTGCATGTCGGCCATCGACAGTGTGCCGTCACGAGCAGCCTTCGCCAGACGGCCAAGCTCCTTCTCGACTTCGGCGATCGACATCTGGTCGGCATCGCGGATAACCGGAACGACGAGGCCCTTGTCGGTGCCGACGGCCATGCCGATGTGGCAGTAGTTCTTGTAGATGATGTCGGTGCCATCGATCTCGGCGTTGACAGCCGGCAATTCCTTCAGCGCGTGGGTGACGGCCTTGGTGAAGAAGCCCATGAAACCGAGCTTCACACCATGCTTCTTCTCGAAGATGTCCTTGTACTTGTTGCGCAGGTCCATGACCGCCTTCATGTCCACCTCGTTGTAGGTGGTGAGCATGGCGGCAGTGTTCTGCGCATCCTTGAGGCGGCGAGCAATCGTCTGGCGCAGGCGCGTCATCTTCACGCGCTCTTCGCGGCTGACATCTTCGACTGCGGTCGGCGCGCGGGCGGCAACGGGTGCGGCCGGTGCGGCGGCGGGCGCCGAAGCAGCCTTGGCGACAGCGGCGATGGCATCGCCTTTCAGGACCTGGCCGCGCTTGCCGCTGCCTTCGACCTGATCGGCGGAGAGATTGTTTTCGGCAAGCAGCTTGGCCGCGGCCGGTGCCGGCGGCATGGAAGAAGCCGGAGCAGCCGGAGCCGCGGGTGCGGCAGCCTGTGCCGGAGCGGCGGCAACGCCGTTGCCGGCGGAGATCTGGCCGAGCAGTGCGCCGAGGCCCACGGTCTCGCCGGCCTGCGCGACGATTTCGGACAAGGTGCCAGCCGAGGGAGCCGGAACTTCGATCGTCACCTTGTCGGTTTCAAGTTCGAGAAGCGGCTCATCAGCCTTAATGGCATCGCCGACCTTCTTGAACCAGGTACCGACGGTCGCTTCGCTGACGGATTCGCCGAGGGTAGGAACGCGGATTTCAGTGGCCATTGTTCAAATCCTGATTTTCGTCATTATGAGTTAGATGGAATTCCGGCGACAGAAGGCCGGGGGACGGGTGATACGCCGCGGCCCAAGCGCCCGGACAACGACAGCGGTCGACCGGGCTTTTGCTTGATCGTGGCGATAGGCGGCATGTTGCTGCATGGCGGCCATCTTCTCCCCCGTCGCATCATGCGGAAGGCTGGGGCGCGACGGCGCGATTTTCAAACGAAAACGCGTCATCGCGCAACCCCTCAACCGCCGAGCGCGTCCTCGAGGAACGCCGCAAGCTGCGACAGATGCTTGGACATCAGGCCCGTCGCCGGAGAGGCGGCGGCCGGACGGCCGGTGTAGCGAACGCGCTGGTACTTGGCATCGATATGGGCAAGCACCCATTCCAGATACGGATCGATGAAGGACCATGCGCCCATGTTCTTCGGCTCTTCCTGGCACCAGACCATTTCCGCGTTGCGGAAGCGGCTAAGCTCGTTGATGAGCGCCTTGGCCGGGAACGGATAGAGCTGTTCGATGCGCAGCAGGTAGATATCGTCGATGCCGCGCTTCTCGCGCTCTTCCAGGAGATCGTAGTAGACCTTGCCCGAGCAGATGACGACGCGACGGATCTTGTTGTCCTTCTGCAGCTTAATCGGGCCATCCTTGATCACTTCCGCATCGTCCCACAGCAGGCGGTGGAAGGAGCTTTCGCCCGCCATCTCCGCAAGCGTCGACACGGCGCGCTTGTGGCGCAGCAGCGACTTCGGCGTCATCAGGATCAGCGGCTTGCGGAAGTCGCGCTTCAACTGACGCCGCAGGATGTGGAAGTAGTTCGCCGGCGTCGTGACGTTGGCGACCTGCATGTTGTCCTCGGCGCAGAGCTGCAGAAAGCGTTCCAGGCGGGCGGAAGAGTGTTCCGGACCCTGGCCTTCATAGCCATGCGGCAACAGGCAGACGAGGCCGGACATGCGCAGCCACTTGCGTTCGCCCGACGAGACGAACTGGTCGAAAATGACCTGCGCGCCGTTGGCGAAGTCGCCGAACTGGGCTTCCCAGAGCGTCAGCGCGTTCGGACGGGCGAGCGAATAACCATATTCGAAACCGAGAACCGCTTCTTCCGAAAGCATCGAGTTGATGACTTCGTAGCGGGCCTGGGTCGGCGAGAGGTTTGCGAGCGGAATGTAACGCTCTTCGGTTTCCTGATCGTAGAGGACCGAATGACGCTGCGAGAAGGTGCCGCGTTCGCAATCCTGGCCGGACAGGCGGATCTTGTGGCCTTCGACGACGAGCGAACCGAAGGCCAGGGCTTCCGCCATCGCCCAGTCGATGCCTTCGCCCGTCTGCACCATGTTGGCGCGGTTTTCCATGAAGCGCTGGATGGTGCGGTGTGCGTGGAAGCCGGCGGGGATTTCCGACAGCTTGCGGCCGATTTCCTTCAACGACTTCATCGGCACGGCGGTCTTGCCGCGGCGCTGTTCGTCGGCATTGTCTGCCGCATGCAGGCCGGACCACTCGCCATCCAGCCAGTCGGCCTTGTTCGGCTTGTAGGACTGGCCGGCCTCGAACTCCTGCTCGAGATGGGCGCGCCAATCGGCCTTCATCTTCTCGACTTCGCCTTCGGTCAGCACGCCTTCGTTGACGAGCCGCTGCGAATAGAGCTGCAGCACCGTCTTGTGGGCGCGGATGACCTTGTACATGTTCGGCTGCGTGAAGGACGGCTCGTCGCCTTCATTGTGGCCGTAACGGCGGTAGCAGAACAGATCGACCACAACGGGCTTGTGGAACTTCATGCGGAATTCGGTCGCGATCTTCGCGGCATAGACGACCGCTTCCGGATCATCGCCGTTGACGTGGAAGATCGGCGCTTCGATCATCTTGGCGACGTCGGACGGATAGGGCGACGAGCGCGAGAAGGCCGGATTGGTGGTGAAGCCGATCTGGTTGTTGATGATGACGTGCATCGTGCCGGCAACGCGATGGCCGCGCAGACCGGAGAGGCCGAGAATTTCGGCAACCACACCCTGGCCGGCGAAAGCCGCGTCACCATGAATCAAGAGCGGCACGACCTTGGCGCGTTCGGAGAGCGGGATGATATCGCCATCCCAATGGGTGGCGCCCATGTCCTGTTTGGCGCGGGCCTTGCCCATGACGACCGGATTGACGATTTCCAGATGCGAGGGGTTTGCCGTCAGCGAGACGTGTACCTTGGAACCATCGAAATCGCGGTCCGAGGACGCGCCGAGATGGTATTTCACGTCGCCCGAACCTTCGACTTCGTCGGGCGCATAGGAGCCGCCCTTGAACTCATGGAAGATGGCGCGATGTGGCTTGCCCATGACCTGGGAAAGCACGTTCAGACGGCCGCGATGGGCCATGCCGAAGACGGCTTCCTTCAGGCCGAGCTGGCTGCCGCTTTTAAGGATCTGCTCAAGCGCCGGGATCAGCGATTCGCCGCCGTCGAGGCCGAAGCGCTTGGTCCCCTTGAACTTGACGTCGAGAAACTGCTCGTAGCCTTCGGCTTCGATGACCTTCTGCAGAATGGCCTTCTTGCGCTCGGGATTGAAAGCGATGCCCTTGTCCGGCCCTTCGATACGCTCCTGAATCCAGGCCTTTTCCTCCGGATTGGAGATATGCATGAATTCGACGCCGAGGGTCGAGCAGTAGGTGCGCTCGAGGATCTCGATCATCTCGCGAATGGTCGCGAATTCTAGGCCGAGCACGTTGTCGATGAAGATCTTCCGGTCGAGGTCCGCATCGGTGAAGCCATAGGCTTCCGGCGACAGCTCCTTGTAGTCTTCAACAGCAGCGGCGATGCCGAGCGGGTCGAGCTTGGCGTGCAGGTGGCCGCGCATGCGATAGGCGCGGATCATCATGATGGCGCGGACGGAATCGCGCGTCGCCTGCAGGACGTCGGTCGCGCCCACCGGCGCGCCGGCGGCTTCGGCCTTCGCCTTCAGCTTGGTCTCGATGACCTTTTCGACAACGCCCCAGTCGCCGTCGAGCGCCGACACGAGATCGCCCTTTGCCGGAATCGGCCAGTTCTTGCGCTGCCAGGAGGCGCCCTTGGCTGCCCTCTTCACATCGTCGGGGCTATCCTCGAGCGCCTTGAAGAAAGACCGCCATTCGTCGGAAACCGATGAAGGATCGTCCTCATAGCGCGCGTAGAGCTGCTCGATATAGGCAGCGTTGGCGCCATCCAGGAACGAGGTGATCTGAAACTGCTCGTTGGCTTCTTGCCTTGCCATGGTGAATCTGCGGGCGCTCTCGCCCGTCTCCCAACTTGTTTACATTGCCGGTTTTCGGGTCCCCGGCGACCGTATTTCGTTCGCGGCCGCCAAGGCCGCAGGTATGCACTTGCGGATTTCGAAACCGGACGGGACAAGGCGGCTGCCGCCCGTCCGGGCTTGCTATAGGTAGGCTCAGCCCTTGAGGACTTCCACCAGGGTCTTGCCGAGACGCGCTGGCGATGGCGACACGCGGATGCCTGCCGCTTCCATCGCTGCAATCTTGTCTTCCGCGCCGCCCTTGCCGCCCGAAATCACGGCGCCTGCATGGCCCATGGTGCGGCCGGGAGGTGCCGTGCGGCCGGCGATAAAGCCGACCATCGGCTTCTTGCGGCCCTTCTTGGCTTCGTCCTTGAGGAACTGCGCGGCTTCTTCTTCAGCAGAACCGCCGATTTCGCCGATCATGATGATCGACTTGGTTTCGTCGTCCGCGAGGAACATTTCCAGGATGTCGATGAACTCGGTGCCCTTGACCGGGTCGCCACCGATGCCGACGGCCGTCGTCTGGCCGAGGCCTTCGTTGGTGGTCTGGAACACGGCCTCATAGGTCAGCGTGCCGGAGCGCGAGAGAACGCCGACAGAACCCTTCTTGAAGATGGAGCCCGGCATGATGCCGATCTTGCATTCGTTCGGGGTCAGAACGCCCGGGCAGTTCGGCCCGATCAGACGCGACTTCGACTTCAGGAGGCGATCCTTGACCTTCACCATGTCGGCGACCGGAATGCCTTCCGTGATGCAGACGATCAGCGGGATCTCAGCTTCGATCGCTTCGAGGATCGCGGCCGCGGCACCCGCCGGCGGCACGTAGATGACCGAAGCGTTGGCGCCGGTTGCGTCCTTGCCTTCGGCGACCGACTTGAAGATCGGCAGCTTTTCGCCGTCCTTGCCGGTCCAGGTTTCACCGCCCTTGGAGGGGTGGATACCGCCGACCATCTTCGTGCCGTGATAGGCAAGCGCCTGTTCAGTGTGGAAGGTACCGGTCTTGCCGGTCAGGCCCTGAACCAGAACCTTGGTGTCTTTGTTGATGAGAATAGACATGCGAGGCCTTTGTTACGAGAGGTTGGAAGACGCGGAGGCAACGCGACGATAGACACCGCTGACGACCTCCTGCCATGTATCGCTGCCGGCGGGCGAGAACGTGACGCCCATGCGGTAGCAGTCTTCATTTTCGAACTGGAAGAGAATGCGTTGTTGACCACGCGGCGAGACGTTGGTCAGGACAAGCTTGTCGTCGATCCATTCGTCGGAGGCCGGCGCGGTGGGCGCAAAGCCCACCGTATCGAACTGATAGAGCTTGTAGGCCTGATCCGCAGCGTCGAAGCCGAGAATGTTCCGGGCTTCGAACGACGTGCTGCCGTCCCGCATCTGCACATAGCGCTGTTCGACGAAAAATCCGCCAAACAGACGCTCTGCCGTGAGCTGCGCGGTTGCCGTTCCTTCCTTCGTCCAGGCCGAAGCCGCGACATGCTCTTCCCCCTCCCAGGCGCCGGCAAAGGCACCGAGGCGAAGATGAGCAGCCGTTGGAGCGAAGGAAGCAGCCATCCCGATCAGCCCTTGACTGCCTTCACGATCTTCTGGGCGGCATCGTCCAGGTCATCTGCGGAGATGACGTTGAGACCGGATTCGTTGATGATCTTCTTGCCGAGCTCGACATTGGTGCCTTCGAGGCGAACGACGAGCGGAACCTTCAGACCGACTTCCTTGACGGCTGCGAGCACGCCTTCGGCAATGACGTCGCACTTCATGATGCCGCCGAAGATGTTGACCAGAATGCCCTGGACAGCCGGATCGGCCGTGATGATCTTGAAGGCGGCCGTGACCTTTTCCTTGGTGGCGCCACCGCCGACATCGAGGAAGTTCGCCGGCTCGGCGCCGTAGAGCTTGATGATGTCCATGGTTGCCATGGCGAGACCGGCGCCGTTGACCATGCAGCCGATGTTGCCGTCGAGGGCGACATAGGCGAGGTCGTGTTCGTGCGCCTGGATTTCCTTCTCGTCTTCTTCCGACGTGTCGCGCAGCGCGCGGACGTCTTCATGACGGAAGAGAGCATTGCCGTCGAAGGAAACCTTGGCGTCGAGAACGCGCAGGCGGCCGTTGGTCATGACGATCAGCGGGTTGACTTCGAGGAGCGCCATGTCCTTCTCGACAAAGGCCTTGTAGAGGATCGGGAAGAGCTTGGCAGCGTCTTCGCGGGCAGCCCCTTCGAGCTTCAGCGCGTCGGAAAGTGCAGCCGTGTTGGCGGCGGTGACGCCCGTCGACGGATCGATGGCGACGGTGATGATCTTTTCCGGCGTGTCGTGCGCGACGGTCTCGATGTCCATGCCGCCTTCGGTCGAAACGACGAAGGCGACCTGACCGACGGAGCGGTCGACCAGGATCGAGAGGTAGAGTTCACGGTCGATGTCGGCGCCGTCTTCGATGTAGAGGCGGTTGACCTGCTTGCCGGCCGGGCCGGTCTGCTTGGTTACCAGCGTGTGGCCGAGCATTTCCTTGGCGTTGGCGACGACGTCGTCAACGGACTTGGCGAGACGAACGCCGCCCTTGGCGTCCGGGCCGAGTTCCTTGAACTTGCCCTTGCCGCGGCCGCCAGCATGGATCTGGCTCTTGACGACGTAGAGCGGGCCGGGAAGCTGCTTGGCAGCGGCGGCGGCTTCGTCGGCGGAGAAGATGGCAACGCCGTCCGCAACGGGTGCGCCATAGGTCTTCAGCAGAGCCTTGGCCTGGTATTCATGAATGTTCATGGGTTTATCCCTGTTATAACGCGGAAATTACTTCAGCGACGGCGCGATGGTGATGCAGGCTTCGCAGAGGCCGGCAACAGCGGCAACCGACTTGTCGAAGGCTTCCTTTTCGGCCCTGTTCAGGTCGATCTCGATGACGCGCTCGATGCCGCCGGCACCGATGACGGTGGGAACGCCGACATACATGTCCTTGACGCCATACTGGCCGTCGAGGTGAGCGGCGCAAGGCAGAACGCGCTTCTTGTCCTTGAGGTAGGATTCGGCCATGGCGATGGCGGAAGCGGCCGGAGCGTAATAGGCCGAGCCGGTCTTGAGCAGACCGACGATCTCGGCGCCGCCGTCACGGGTGCGCTGGATGATTTCCTCGAGGCGCTCGGCGGTGAGCCAGCCCATGGTGACGAGGTCGGTCAGCGGGATGCCGGCAACCGTGGAGTAACGGGCGAGCGGCACCATCGAGTCGCCGTGGCCGCCGAGAACGAAAGCGGTGACGTCTTCGACCGAGACGTTGAATTCCTTGGCGAGGAACAGGCGGAAGCGCGAGCTATCGAGCACGCCGGCCATGCCGACGACCTTGTTGGCCGGCAGGCCGGAAAACTTCTGCAGCGCCCAGACCATGGCGTCGAGCGGGTTGGTGATGCAGATCACGAAAGCATTCGGGGCATACTTCTTGATGCCGGCGCCGACCTGTTCCATGACCTTGAGGTTGATGCCGAGAAGATCGTCGCGGCTCATGCCCGGCTTGCGGGCAACGCCGGCGGTGACGATGCAGACGTCGGCGCCTTCGATCGCGGAATAGTCGCTGGCGCCCGTGAGGTTGGCGTCGAAGCCTTCGACCGGCGAAGACTGGGCGATGTCGAGACCCTTGCCCTGAGGGATGCCGTCCGCGATGTCGAACAGGACGATGTCGCCCAGTTCCTTCAGGCCGGCGAGATGCGCCAGCGTGCCACCAATCATGCCAGAACCAATAAGTGCGATCTTGTTGCGCGCCATTTCGGTGTATCCTTTGCGATCAAAATCCGTGGCGGGACACCGTGAAAGGCATCCACAATAGCCGTCAATCGCATAGACCCAAAGGTCGAAATTGGCAATTGATTATTTTGCGATCAGCAATTTCAATCGGTTAGATCGAAAATTTCTTACGTAAACGTTAGAAATTCTGTCACCGAATTGTTACTCGGCGGCACGCCTGGCCGGAGTCTGCGCCAGATATTCCGCACTGCGCATCTCGAAAA
Source organism: Rhizobium sp. P40RR-XXII (assembly GCF_012641405.1). Classification (GTDB taxonomy): domain Bacteria; phylum Pseudomonadota; class Alphaproteobacteria; order Rhizobiales; family Rhizobiaceae; genus Rhizobium. Next base: position 336,134 of record NZ_JABAII010000004.1, on the reverse strand, counting down.
GCCGCGACGCCGTGCGGTCGAATTCGAAGCCTTCCGTCCCTCGCCGCTCCTCCAGAAGATCCTCCGGCATGGCAGCGGCGGACACATAAAGACGGATGTTGTGATCGTAGAGCGTGTCGATGAGGATGATGAATCGCTTGGTCTGGTTGCGCTTGTCCGGCCCGAGCCTCGGTACGCGATCGAGGAAGATCGTATCGAAACGTTCGGCGATGGCGAGGAAATCGGCAGGCCCGAGCGGCGCGTCGCAGAGATCGGCGAAGGAAAAGCGCGCCATGCGCTCGACCGCCAGCGGCACGTGAATGGATCGTCCCTTCATCGGGATTTCCATCGGCAGCGCCTTGCGCCCGTGCAATGCCTGCATCCAGGAGGCGTCCATCGCCATCTCGGCACGCTGGTCGAGCGGGGTGAGATAGACGGGCTGGCTGTTCAGCTTTTCCATGCGATAATCGGTCGGCGAATCCAGCGTCACCACGCCGACATGCTTCTTCAACAGGTCGATGAACGGCAAGAACAGGCCGCGGTTGAGCCCGTCACGATAGAGATTGTCCGGCTCGACATTCGATGTGGCGATCAGCACGCAGCCGAGCGAGAACAGCTCGGAAAACAGCCGCGACAGGATCATCGCATCGGCAATGTCGGTCACGGTGAATTCGTCGAAACAAAGCAGCTCGGCTTCGGCATAGAGATCGGCGGCAACAGGCGGTATGGGATCGGTCTGCTTCGTCTCGCCGTTCTTGAATTTCAGCCGCTGCGCCGCGATGCGATTGTGTACATCGGCCATGAACTCAAAAAAGTGGGCTCGGCGCTTCTTCTGGCAGGGCGCCATGGCGAAGAACATGTCCATCAACATGGTCTTGCCGCGTCCGACGCTGCCGTGAATATAGAGACCCCTGATCGTCTTGGCGGATTTTTTGCGCGCGGCAAACATCCAGCCAAGCGCGCTGGATTTGGCGGCAGGCCGCTTCCGCTTGAGATCGGCAAGCACGCGGTCCAGCATTTTCGCCACATCCAACTGCGCCGAATCCACCTGGAGGGATCCGGACGCCGTCAGCGCCTTTAGCTGTTCGCAGACGCTGAGCGAGTAATCTGGCATGGGCTGCATGGGGAAATATCCACCTGTGCAAAGGGGCGCATCCAAAGGATGCCACCCCTTCAAATAAGCTTATCGGCTGAGGCTGAGCGGCTGGCCGGAGGCGGTCGAGCCGTCAAAACGCGAATCGGCGGTCTTGTAGACCGTACCGATCGTCGAGCCGTCACGATTTTTCAGGAGAACCTGCTTGCCCGAGACTTCCCAAGATCCCATCGCGGTCAATTCGCCCGCGCAACCGCGTGTACCGCCGCGCGAGCCGCTGCCGAGGTTCGTCAGCGTCAGGAACATGTCGCAGTTCGATCCGCCATTGCTGACCTTCCAACTGCCGACCATCGCTTCTTTCGTGACATCCATGGCGGAGGCCGCCATTGCCTGCTGTTGCTGCGCATTGGCCGCATTCGGCGCGCTCGCTGGCGCAGCCGGGAATTGCGAGCCGTTGCCGGCGCCTGCGGGCGGAAGCTGGCTGGATTGTACGGAAGGAACAGGCTGGGCCTGCAGTGGCGGGGCAGAATAACTGTCATTGTTGTATGCCGTGCGCTGGCAACCGGCAAGCGACAGGCCAATCGCCGCAGCCGTCACTGCATATCTAAACCGCATCATCACACTCCTAGTTGATAGTCCACCGCTGACATCTGCGAAGTCATGTTTAATGATGTCCGAATTATCGTATTTCACTTTGGTTAATCAAGTCGATACCGCTACAAATTGCCGTGGGCGATAGCTGGACAAGAATTGGGTGGTTTCAAGGCTATTCCGCCAGCCTCGCCCAAAATGGATGCAAGTGGCGAATTTCGCCATCTTAACCGATCCCATCCGAGACATATGATATCTGGTCTCGCCTGGAGAGCCACTCGGGCGCTTCGGCAAATCTGCCGAAGCATTTTCTCCTCGTTCGCGGTCAAATGACCGGAAACGGCGGGCTTAAACCCGCCGCTCGACCATCATCTTCTTGATTTCGGCGATTGCCTTGGCCGGGTTCAGACCCTTCGGGCAGGTCTGGGCGCAGTTCATGATCGTGTGGCAACGATAGAGGCGGAAGGGATCCTCGAGATTGTCGAGACGCTCGCCCTTGGCCTCGTCTCTGGAGTCGATCAGCCAGCGATAGGCCTGCAGCAGGACGGCGGGACCGAGATAGCGGTCGCCATTCCACCAATAGCTCGGACAGGAGGTCGAGCAGCAGGCGCAGAGAATGCATTCATAGAGACCGTCGAGCTTCAGGCGATCCTCATGGCTCTGCTTCCATTCCTTGGCCGGCGGCGGCGACACCGTCTTCAGCCACGGCTCGATCGAGCGGTGCTGGGCGTAGAAGTTCGTCAGATCCGGCACGAGGTCCTTGACGACGGGCATATGCGGCAGCGGATAGATTTTCACCGTGCCCTTGATCTCGTCGAGACCCTTGGTGCAGGCGAGCGTGTTGGTGCCGTCGATGTTCATGGCGCAAGAGCCGCAAATGCCTTCGCGACAGGAGCGGCGCAACGTCAGCGTCGGATCGATCTTGTTCTTGATGTAGAGCAGGCCGTCGAGCACCATCGGGCCGCAATCGTCGACATCGATATAGTAGGTATCGATGCTCGGGTTCTGGCCGTCATCCGGGCTCCAGCGATAGACGCGGAATTCGCGCGTGTTCTTGGCGCCGACCGGCTTCGGCCAGACCTTGCCTTCGCGCATCTGAGAGTTCTTGGGCAGAGCGAGTTCAACCATGGTCAGTTCCTCTCAGATCAGTACACGCGTGCCTTCGGCTCGATCTTGTGCGGATCGATACCTTCGGCGATCAGGTCGGTGTGAACGGGACGATAGTCGAGCTTCACGTCACCCGCATCGTTGACCCAGGCAAGCGTGTGCTTGCGCCAGTTATCGTCGTCGCGGCCGGCGAACTTACCCTCGGTATAATCCTCGCGGGCATGCGAGCCGCGGCTTTCCTTGCGGGCCTCGGCGCCGTAGATCGTCGTGATGGCGTTGGCCATCAGATTGTGCAGTTCCAGCGTTTCGACGAGGTCGGAATTCCAGATCAGCGAGCGGTCGGTGACCTTGATGTCGGCCATTTCCTTCCAGATCTCCGAAAGGCGGCGGCAGCCGGATTCCAACGATTCCTGGGTGCGGAACACGGCGGCGTCTTCCTGCATGGCGCGCTGCATCTTCTCGCGCAGCGCTGCCGTCGGCGTCGAGCCGCTGGCGTGACGCAGGCGATCGAAGCGTTCCATGATCTTGTCGCAGGCGGCGACATTGACCGGCGGAACCGGTCCGACGCGGTCGATGACCTGGCCGGCGCGGATGGCGGCGGCGCGGCCGAAGACCACAAGGTCGATCAGTGAGTTCGAGCCGAGGCGGTTGGCGCCATGCACCGACGCGCAGCCTGCTTCGCCGACGGCCATCAGGCCCGGCAGCACGCGCTCGGGACTGTTGCTGTCGGCGTTGAGCACCTCGCCCCAGTAGTTGGTGGGAATGCCGCCCATATTGTAATGAACCGTCGGCAGAACCGGGATCGGATCGCGGGTCACGTCGACGCCGGCGAAGATGCGGGCGCTCTCGGAAATACCGGGAAGGCGCTCGTGCAGCACCGCCGGATCGAGATGGTCGAGATGCAGGAAAATATGGTCCTTGTTCTTGCCGACGCCGCGGCCTTCGCGGATTTCCAGCGTCATGCAGCGCGAAACGACGTCGCGCGAGGCAAGGTCCTTCGCCGAAGGAGCATAACGCTCCATGAAGCGCTCGCCCTCGGAATTGACGAGATAGCCGCCTTCGCCGCGCGCGCCTTCGGTGATCAGGCAGCCCGAACCGTAGATGCCGGTCGGATGGAACTGAACGAATTCCATGTCCTGCAGCGGCAGGCCGGCGCGGGCAACCATGCCGCCGCCGTCGCCGGTGCAGGTATGGGCCGAGGTCGCCGAGAAATAGGCGCGGCCATAGCCGCCGGTCGCCAGCACCACCATCTTGGCGGCAAAGCGATGGATCGTGCCGTCGTCAAGGCACCAAGCAACGACGCCGGTGCAGCGGCTGCCGTCATCGGACATGATGAGATCGAGTGCGAAATACTCGATGAAGAATTCGGCATTGTTGCGCAGCGACTGGCCGTAAAGCGTGTGCAGAATGGCGTGGCCGGTACGGTCTGCGGCCGCGCAGGTGCGCTGCACCGGCGGCCCGTCGCCGAAATTCTGCATATGGCCGCCGAATGGCCGCTGATAGATCTTGCCCTCTTCGTTGCGCGAGAAGGGCACGCCGTAATGCTCGAGCTCGTAGACGGCCTTCGGCGCTTCCATGACCATGTACTGCATGGCATCGACGTCGCCGAGCCAGTCGGAGCCCTTGACGGTGTCGTAGAGGTGCCACTGCCAGCTGTCCGGCGTCATGTTCTGCAGCGAGGCGGCAATGCCGCCCTGGGCCGCGACGGTGTGCGAACGGGTGGGGAAGACCTTCGTGATGCAGGCGGTGCGGAAGCCCTGCTCGGCCATGCCGAGCGTGGCGCGCAGGCCGGCGCCGCCGGCGCCGACGACGATCACGTCATAGGAGTGATCGATATACTTATAGGCTTTCCCGTTCTGAGCGGGCCCATTCTGAGCAGAAGAGTTCGGTGCCATGATACAATTATCCTACGAACGCGATCTTCAGAATGGCGAAAAGACAGAGCCCCGCCACCACGATCGCGAAGAACGTGTTGAGCATGAGAAGGACGATCTTGCCGAATTCGCCGTGGACATAGTCCTCGATGATGACCTGCATGCCGAGCTTCATGTGAATGACGCCGGAAATCACCATTAGACCGAAAATGACGGCAACGATCGGGTTGGAGATCGCGTGCACGACTTCTGCGTAAGGCGCGCCGGCATAGATCATCAGGAAGATGACGAAGAAGAGAAACAGGGGAACGTTGGCAACGGCGGTCAGGCGCTGGCGCCAGAAATGATCGGTGCCTTCCTTGGCGGAACCGAGACCGCGGACTTTGCCCAGAGGAGTGCGCATATCCATGAGAAATATCCTTTAAAGCATGATCCCGAAAGGCATCCGAGCGCTTCCGGGAACGATCATGCCAATCAACCCAGCCGGATGACGGTGCCGACGATCCAGACCAGCGCGGTCAGACAGATCGAGGCGACGAGCGTGGCCTTGGCCATCCTGGTCGAGACGGCGGGATCGAAACCATGCCCGAGGTCCCAGACGAAATGGCGCAGACCGCCGATCATATGGTGCAGCAGCGCCCAGGTGTAGCCGAGCAGGATGATGCGGCCGATGATCGTGCCCATGATCCAGTTGACCAGCTCGAAATAGCCCTGGCCGGTCGCGGCGGCGATCAGCCACCAGGCGACCAGCAGCGTGCCGAAGTAGAGCGCGCCGCCGGTGATGCGGTGGACGATCGACATGACCATGGTGGGAATGGGTTTGTAGATTTGCAGATGCGGCGACAAGGGCCGGTTTTGTGTGACGTTCGCCATCAGAACCTCGCGGCGTTACGATACGCTTAGAACCCGGATCTCCGGGGCAACGCGCGCACAGGGACATGCAGTGTGCGTTGCATCATTGCGACCATTAATCACCCGGACGCCTATCGACAAGCACAATTGATGTCTGCTTTGAATTTAATCGATTCGGATGCCTCTGCACTTTAGCGAGCATGCAGAGACGAGCCTCCCATTCCGCGCCGTTTACCATTTCGGCAACCCAGACGTGGACTTGGCTGCGGTCTTGGGGCAATCTGCCGTTAAGATTTCATTAACCGACCGAAGCGGGGCGAATCATGAAGCCGCATCTTTTCAAGGCAGCAGCGCTCGTTTTGGCGGCAGCAGCAGCTCTTCCCTTCGCGCCGGCATCGGCGGGCGACTATCGCCACTGGCATCACCACGATCGCTCCGGCATCGTGCGCCTGCACCAGATTTCGACGCCGCAGCGTGCCATGCAGCAGCAACCGGACAGAATCATTTTCATGGAACGACATGAGGCGGCAAGCGCCGGCACCTATGCCGGCACGGCGGATGTCTACCAGGCCAATGGCGGAACCTATGTGTTGGGCTATGGCGGCTACAATCCCTACGCACATCCCGCCACGACACAGCTGAGGCCGAAGGCGAAAGTCATCGATGTCCGCTATGCCGGCAATCCCTGCTCATATGAAGCGGGCGTCTGCGTTATCAGGCACTAACGGTCTTTAACCGGCAAGAAATCGCCAGACGGTCGTCTTCTTGACCTCGCTATCCTCCAGCGCCCGCGTCACCGGCACTTGATAGGTTGCCTGCGCCTCCAGATGGTCCTTGGGAAGATAGGCCCTGCCGGGATCGCCGACCAGAACCAGCCTCCCCTCACCGGCCAGTCCACGCAGCCAGGGAACGACGCCCGCGGCAAAATCGCGATCATAGAAGACATCGCCGGCAAGGATGACGTCCGCATCCACGGTGCGGCCGATGATGTCATCGCCATTGAAATCCAGAGCGACGCCATTTTCAACGGCATTGAGCCGGATCGCCGTTCCCGCCCAGGGATCGATATCGACGGCAAGCACCTGGCTTGCGCCCGCGCTCTTGGCCGCAATGGCGACAAGCCCCGAGCCGCTGGCAAAATCGAGCACGGTCTTGCCGGCAACGGTCTCCGGATGATCGAGAATGTAGCGCGCCAGACCCTGGCCGCCTGCCCAGGCAAAGGCCCAGAAGGGCGGCGGCAGGCCGATCTCCTCCAGCTCCTCTTCCGTCTTCAACCATAGCTCATGCGCCTCGCTCGCAAGATGCAGCCGGATTTCCGGCACATGCGGCGGCGCCATCAGGCTGGTATTGGCGCGGATGAAGCTTTCCGGATCGGTTTTCAATGAGCCCTACCCACCGAATCAGACCGGCGGATTGTCCAGACCGCCCATGCGGCAGACTTCGAGCCATTCCTCATCCGTCACCGGCTGCACCGAGAGCCGCATGGAGGTGACGAGCGCCATCTGCGAAAGCTTCGGATTGGCCTTGATGTCCTTGAGGGTCACCGGATTCGGCATGTCACGGACGGCGCGGATGTCGACGCATTCCCAGCGCGGATCGTCCTTGGCGGTCGAATCGGGATGCGCCAGCGCGCAGACCTCGACGATGCCGACGACCTCGAGCCCGTCATTGGAATGGTAGAAGAAGCCCTTGTCGCCGATCTGCATGGCCCGCATGTTGTTGCGGGCGAGATAGTTGCGCACGCCGGTCCACTCGGTGCCTTTTGCCGCCGCTTCCTTCTGCTGCTGCCAGGACCAGGAGGACGGCTCGGATTTATAAAGCCAGTGCGCCATATCTCATGCCTCCGGATTGTTGAAGACCCAGTTGAACGGCTTGATTTCGACGCTCTCGAACAGGCCGGCCTTCGTATAGGGATCGGCATCGGCAATCACCTTCGCCGCCTCGACGCTCTCGGCATTGACGACCACGAGGCTGCCGTTCGGCTTGCCTTCGGCGTCCAGGAAAGGACCCGCCATCTTCAGCGTCCCTTCGGCATTGAGCTTGTTCAGATGCTCCAGATGCGCCGGGCGCGTCTCCATGCGCACATTCAGATGACCGGGCTTGTCCTTGCAGACAAAGGCAAACAGCATGTTTTCATTCTCCTAAGAAAATCGAAATCTATGGATGGCGATGGATAAAGCCTTACTGGCGGCAGGTCATCTTGTTTCTGCGCGAAGGGGATTGATGATATCCAGACCCCAAAAGTCTTTTTCGTTGTCCGTGGCCAAAACACAATCATTCACGACCGCTATAGAGGCGATAATCATATCAAAGGCGTTTCTTGGGCGCCCAATCGACCGCCCTTCGGCCATGAGTTGTGCCCAGACCAATCCAGCGCGCTCGTCAAAAGGAAGGATTCGGCCGGCAAATACTACCTGCGGCCCTGCAGGGCTTGAAAACCATGCTTCCAGCAAACTGCGCCTGCGACCCATCGGCATGATCAAAATACCGCGTCGAATCTCGGCCACCACGAGAGATGGAACAAATAAATCATCATCCGCTTGCTCCGCATACCATGCCAGAAGCGCCCGCGAAGGCTCCGGCTTGATCGCATTGCTAACAATGTTGGTATCCAGCAAGTAGCGAGTCACAAATCGATCTCACGCGGCTCGGTCCGCAGCCGTTCGAGATCCAGTTCAGCATCTTCGAGAGGAAAACTTCTAAGCGCAGCAATGACACCGCCCTTTTTTGAAGGCTCTTTCGAGATCGTCTTAGTAACGACATCACGAATGCGGGCCGCTTCGGCACCATCCTCTGCCAAATGCCGTGCCAGCGATCGAAGGAGCGCCTTATCCTCATCAAGCCCCAACACCTCGAATCGCGCCAGACCGCGCTCGCCGAGGCGGGAACGATAGTTCTGGATTGCGCGTTTTTGCGAGCTGGTCATCATGGCCTCCTATATATCCAGTAATATATCCAGAGCACCGTTGATATTCAAGTTATTCCGTGGTGATCGGCCGCGTCATTAATTGCCCGATGGCTGTGGCTATGTCGAGCTTGCCGTCGATGATGGCGGATACCGCGTCGGTAATCGGCATGTCGATGCCGACTTCGTGGGCGAGCCGTGCGGCGATGGAAGCCGCATAGGCGCCTTCGACCAGCGCGCCGTGCGTCGGATCGGCAGCCTTGCCTTCACCGAGCGCGATGCCGAATCGCAGGTTGCGGGATTGATGGCTGGTGGCTGTCAGCACGAGATCCCCGAGGCCTGAAAGGCCGCGCACGGTTTCAGCCTTGCCGCCCTTGGCCGCGACGAAGCGCGACATCTCGGCAAGGCCGCGGCTGATCAGCGCCGCCCGCGCGGAATCGCCGATGCCCCGGCCCTCGACGATGCCGCAGGCGATGGCGAGAACATTCTTCAAGGCACCGCCGAGCTGCACGCCAATGCGGTCATTCGATGCATAGAGACGAAAAGTCGGGCCGGAAATCGCCTGCGCAAGCCTTTCGGCAACGGCGATGTCGGCAGCGGCAATCGCCATGGCTGTCGGCAGCCCCCTGGCGATATCGGCGGCAAAGCCGGGCCCGGAGAGAACGGCGATGGCATGCTGCGATAATTCCCGCTCCAGCATGTCGGTCAGCAGATCGCCGGAAACCTTGTCGATACCCTTGGCACAGGTGACGACGACGGCATCCTTGGCAAGATACGGGCCATAATGGCGGGCGGCGTCGGCCTGCGCCTGCGAGGGCATGGCGAAAAGGACGATGCCGGCATTGGAAACGGCATCCGCCTCGGCCGAAAACTGCAACGAATCCGGCAGCTCGATCCCGGGCAGCACGGCATCATGCATGCGATCGGCGGCGAGATCCGCCATCAAACCGGCTTTCCGCCCGACGAGGGTGACCTCGCTGCGGCCGGTCAATGCGATGACGGCTGCGAGCGCCGTGCCGAAAGCGCCGGCGCCGATGACTGCGATCCGCTCATTGCCGCTCATGCCTTCGCTCCTCGTTTGCCGTGTCCGAGCAGAGTTTCCGCCTTCTGATCCAGCGGCCAGCGCGAACGTGGCTGCACGTCGAGATCGTCAGGGGCCGCACCCGTCGCCATGCGCTCCAGGCCTGCCCAGGCGATCATGACCGCATTGTCCGTACACAATCTCAATGGCGGCGCGATGAAGCGGAAGCCGTTGGCATCGCAAAGCTCCTGCAGCGTGCGGCGCAGCTCGAGATTGGCGGCGACGCCGCCCGCCACGACAAGCGACGGCTTTTCCTCGGTCTTCGGGAATTCCGTCTTGAAGCGCTGCAGGCCACGGCCGATCCGGTCCTTCAAGGTGCGCGAGATCGCCTTCTGGAAGGAGGCACAGATATCGGCGATATCCTGCTCCGTGACCGGCGCGATCGCCGTTGCCGCCTGTCGCACGGCCGTCTTCAGACCGGAAAAGGAAAAATCGAGGCGCGCTTCGCCGACCAGCGGTCGCGGGAGATCGAAGCGATCCGGATTGCCGTTTTTCGCGGCTGCCTCCACGGCCGGGCCACCGGGATAGGGTAATCCCAACAGCTTGGCCGTCTTGTCGAAGGCTTCGCCGAGAGCATCGTCGATGGTCGTGCCCCAGCGCTCGTATTTGCCGACACCGCGCACCAGGATCAACTGCGTATGGCCGCCGGAAACGAGGAGCATGAGATAGGGAAAAGCGAGCCCGTCGGTCAGCCGCGCCGTCAGGGCATGGCCTTCCAGATGGTTGATGGCGTATAATGGCTTGCCGGTGGCGCGCGAGATCGCCTTGCCAGTCATCAATCCGACGAGCAGGCCGCCGATAAGGCCCGGGCCGGACGTGGCGGCAATGGCATCGACGTCTGAGAGCGACACATTGGCGCGTTTCAATGCCTCGTCGATCAGCGTATCGAGCGCCTCGACATGCGCCCGCGCGGCAATTTCCGGCACGACGCCGCCATAGGCGCTATGCTCGTCCAACTGGCTGAGGACGACATCGGAACAGACCGTTGGCGTGCCGTCATCCCGGCGCTCGACAATGGCCGCGGCGGTTTCGTCGCAGCTTGTTTCGATGCCGAGAATACGAAGAACGGATGCCATTGAGATTGTTCGTTGCCTATAGGTCGATTGCGGTAAAGCGGAAATATGGTTACGGGAACTGTCGGTAACAACGGATCAAAGCGGATGCAAACAAAACCTTTCCGGATCGGCACGCGCGGCAGCCCGCTGGCGCTTGCCCAGGCGCGAGAAGCACGCGACCGCTTGATGGCGGCCCATGGCCTTCCGGAGGAGATGTTCGAAATCGTCGTGCTCACCACCAAGGGCGACCGCATCACCGACCGCTCGCTGGCGGCAATCGGGGGCAAGGGCCTGTTCACGGAAGAGCTGGAAGAGAAGCTGACCTCGGGCGAGCTCGATTTCGCCGTGCATTCGGCCAAGGACATGGCGACGAAGCTGCCGCAAGGCTTGGCGCTCAATGCCTACCTGCCGCGCGAGGACATTCGCGATTCCGTCATCGGCCGCACCGCGCCGAGATTGATCGAGCTGCCGCATGGCGCAACCGTCGGCTCGGCATCGCTGCGCCGTCAGGCGCTGATCCGACGCCTGCGGCCGGATATCAACGTCATTACCTTTCGCGGCTCGGTGCAGACGCGCCTGCGCAAATTGGAAGAGGGACAGGCCGACGCGACCTTGCTGGCGCTCGCCGGCCTGAAGCGGCTCGGCATGGTCGAGGTCATCACCGATATTCTCGACCCCGATGAATTTCCGCCCGCGCCCGCGCAAGGCGCGATTGCCATCGAGAGCCGGATCGACGATATCAGGATGAACGACCTGCTCGCCGCCGTCAATGACGGGCCGACCTTCGACGCCGTATCCTGCGAACGCGCCTTCCTGGCCGCGCTTGACGGTTCCTGCCGCACACCGATAGCCGGCTACGCAATTTGCGAAGGCGATCATCTGCGTTTCTTCGGCATGATCCTCACCCCGGATGGCAAGCAGGTGCACACGACCACCATCGAAGGTCACCGCCGCGATGCCGAGGCGCTCGGCGTCAACGCCGGCCAGGCGATCCGCGCCGAGGCCGGCAGCACCTTCTTCGAAGACTGGACCTGACGAAAGATGCGCGTCGTCGTCACCCGCCCCCGGCATTCGGGTGAACGCACTGTGCGGCGACTGACGCAGATGGGGCACGAAGCCTTCCTGCTGCCGCTCGCGGAGCCTGTTCACCATACAGAAGAAGCGGGGCGCGCGCTCCTGAGCACGCAGGGCGCCATCGCCGTCACCAGCGCCGAAGCAATCCGGGCGCTTGCACCACTAGGCCCCGATCTGGCGCCGCATCTCAGTCGCTCCCTCTTTGCTGTGGGAAAGGCGACCGCCAACGAGGCGGCTGATCTCGGCTTCAGCAATATCGCCATGTCCGAAGGTGGCGGTGCCGAGCTTGCCGACTTGATATCGGGCCATCCGGACAGCCTTGGCGGGGTCCCCCTCCTCTACCTGGCCGGCTCCCCTCGTGCGCCCGGTTTCGAAGCCGGATTGACGGAGTTGCGCCTGCCGTTCTTCACCGTGGAATGCTATCGGATGCGAGACATCGCTCCCGATAGTGCCGTTCTTCGCCGACTTTTTACAGACGCCCGCGCCGATGCCGTTCTGCTTTACTCCCATCAAACGGCGCAGCGCTTTTTCGACCTGCCCTTCATCTGGGGAAATTCCGAAGCCTTTGCCGAGACCCGATTCCTCTGCCTGAGCGAGGCCATCGCCGAGGCTATTCCGGCGCGGACACATTTTCGGGCCGATATCGCCGACACGCCGAATGAAGACCGACTTCTGGCGCTTCTGGCCCATGAGTAACGCCGCAATTTTGATCTAAGGCCTTTCCATAATCGTCTTGTCTGTCTAACTTCGTTGCAGCGCATGATAAAGAGGACCTCATGGTATCGCGAAAACCGCCTAACCATTCGAAGCCCAACGACGAACCGGTCACTATCGATCTGGAAGCCGAAAAAACAGCGCAGGACGCAGCTCCCGAAGACGTGACGGAGAGCAGCCACGATGAAATCGGCACCTCCTCCGCCAATGAAGTGGAAATGCCGCTCGAAACGGACAAGGAGCCGCTGCGCGAGGAACTTCAGGAGCCGGCCGCAGCTCCTGCGCCCGAAGAGCCTCAAGCGACGATGGCACGACAGGAAAATCCTGCGTCTTCCGATGCCGAACGCTCACCCCACCTCGAACGCCCGCAGTCTCGCGAAGGCTCGACCTCGGGCCTCATCGCAGCCGGCATCGTCGGCGGCTTAATTGCCCTCATCGGCGCCGGCGCATTGCAATATGCCGGCCTCCTACCCGGCGGCCGCGCCGCCAAGGAGAGTTCCGCTGATATGGTCGCATTGAATGCGGAGATCGACGGCCTCAAGCAGAGCATCGCCAATCTCGCGGCCGCGCCGGCGGCCAAGCCTGACGAGACCCTTGCAGCCCGCGTCGCGGCGCTTGAGACGAGTGCCGCCAATGGCACCTCGACGGCGGGATCGGGCGAAGCCGCGGGCACGGCATCCAATCAGAAGATCGCCTCGCTGACTGGTGAAGTCGAGCAACTGAAGGCGGATCTCAGCAAGGCAACCCAGAGCCAGGCCACCTCCGATGCGGAGGTCAGCAAGCGCCTCGACGACGCTGAAAAGAAGCTGAGCGGACCGAGCCAGGAAAGCGCCGTTGCCCGCGCCATCGCCGCGGCTGCCTTGAAGGCGGCGATCGATCGCGGCGGCCCCTTCCAGCCCGAGCTCGACACCTTCGCCAACGTCGCGCCGGATGATCCGGCCGTCGCCGATCTCAAGAACTTCGCCCAGACCGGAGTTCCCTCCCGCGCCGACCTGATCCGTCAGGTTTCCGATGTCGCAACCGCAATCGTTGCGACGACGCAGACCGACGATCCGAACCAAAGCTGGAGCAGCCGCCTAATGTCGGGCGCCAAATCGCTGGTCCAGGTTCGCCCAGTCGGCAATGTCCCCGGCGACGGCATCGATGCCATCGCCGCCCGCTTCGAGGACAAGGTTCGGAACGGTGATCTGCCTGGCGCAGTCACCGAGTGGAACAGCTTGCCCGATGCGGCAAAATCGGCTTCCGCCGCCTTCAAGCAATCGCTGGAGGCCCGCATCCGCGTCGAGGATCTGGTGAGCGACGCCTTGTCAAAGGCGATCGCCAATACCGGGAAACAGAACTAAGGACGGAGCGCAGCAATGATCAGACTGCTTATCTTCGCCATTCTCGTCCTGGCTCTCGGCTATGGTTTTTCCTGGCTGGCGGATCGTCCCGGCGATCTGTCATTGGTTTGGGGAGGCCAGCTTTACCAGACCAAGCTGATCGTCGCCGCCGCGATCCTCATCGCGCTTGTCTCGGCCGTGATGATCCTCTGGTGGTTCGTGCGGCTGATCTGGACTTCGCCGCACTCCGTCACCCGCTATTTCCGCGCCCGCAAGCGCGATCGCGGCTATCAGGCGCTTTCGACAGGCCTGATCGCCGCCGGCGCCGGCAATTCGCTGCTCGCCCGCAAGATGGCGGCCCGTACCCGCGGCCTCATTCGCGCCGATCAGGAACCGCTCATCAATCTGCTTGAAGCGCAGGCAGCATTGATCGAAGGCAAGCATGACGAGGCCCGGCAGAAATTCGAGCTGATGGCCAATGACCCCGAAACGCGCGAACTCGGGCTGCGCGGCCTCTATCTCGAAGCCAAGCGCCTCGGCGCGCATGAAGCGGCGCGGCAATATGCCGAAAAGGCGGCCGATCAGGCCCCCTACCTGCCCTGGGCGGCGCAGGCCACACTGGAATATCGCAGCCAGGCCGGCCGATGGGACGATGCCATCAAGCTGCTGGACCAGCAGAAGGCTGCCCATGTCGTCGACAAGACCACGGCCAACCGTCAACGCGCCGTGCTGCTGACGGCTCGCGCCGACGACAGGCTGGAGAGCGATCCGGCCGGCGCGCGCGACGATGCGCTGGCGGCACTCAAGCTCGTGGACGATTTCGTGCCCGCGGCGCTGATCGCCGCCAAGGCGCTCTTCCGCGAGGACAAGGTGCGCAAGGCCTCCTCCACCCTCGAGCAGGTCTGGAAGGCACATCCGCATCCCGAAATCGGCAGAGCCTATGTACGAGCCCGCAGCGGCGATTCCGTCACCGACCGCCTGAAGCGCGCCGAACGGCTGGAAGCCATCCGCCCGAACAATGTCGAAGCGCTGCTGCTGACCGCGAAGGCGGCGATGGATGCCCGCGATTTCGGCAAGGCCCGCGCCAAGGCGGAAGCAGCCGCGCGGATCGATGCGCGCGAAGGCGCCTTCCTGCTTCTGGCCGATATTGAAGAAGCCGAAACCGGCGATCAGGGCCGCGTCCGGCATTGGATGGCGCAGGCATTGCGCGCACCGCGCGATCCGGCCTGGGTTGCCGATGGTTTCGTCTCGGAAAAATGGCTGCCGCTGTCGCCGGTCACAGGTCGTCTCGACGCCTTCGAATGGAAAGCGCCCTTTGGCCAGATCGAGGGGCCGGTGGAAGAGGGTTCGACTGTTTCGGTGGATGCGGCGCTGAAGTCGCTCCCACCGGTACGCGAGGCTGCTTCCGCAACCTCGGCGGAAAAGCCAAGTTCACCGAAAGTTGCATCGCCGGCGCGCGATACATATGTCATGGAATTGGAGCCCGCCGTGGCGAAGCCCGCGCCGGGCGCACCCGGAGCAGCGCCGCAACCGGCGCAGCAGGATGCGGAACCGCGGCCTTTCTTCGGCGGTGCGCCGGACGATCCGGGCGTCAAGGATCGCAAACTTGAACCGGAACCCAAGACACGGCTCAAGTTGTTTTAGAGCAATTCCAGCAAAGTGCGCAGCGGTTCTGCGTCTGGAATTGCGTGAGGACAAAACGATGGAGCATGGTGACCCAAGCACCTTGCTCGCCCTGCTTTGAGAATGGAAACGGATGTTTGAACGCTTTCAGGAATTTCTTCATAACCTGACCCAGGACCACCCCAGATCCGGCTTTGCTCCCGATGACCCGCGCGTTGCGGTCGCGGCGCTCTGCATCCAGGTCATGGAGGCGGACGGCAAGATCGAGAACAGCGAGAAGAAAAGGCTGCGCAAGCTCCTGAAAGACCAATATGGTCTCGATGGCCGCCAGCTCGACGCGCTGATCGCCGCCGGCAAGGAAGCCGAAAGCGAGGCCGTCGATTATTATCGCTTCACCTCGGATCTGAAGCGTCATCTCGACGGCACCCAGCGGTTGGAATTGCTCGGCATACTCTGGGATATCGTCTATGCCGATGGCGAGCGCAGCGAGATGGAAGACCACGCCATCTGGCGCATCGCCGACCTCATGGGCATTTCCGACCGCGAGCGCATCATGAAGCGCCAGGAAGCAGCCGCACGCGCACCCGGTTCCAGGGTAGAGACAGGCAATGATGATTGAAGCGTCGAGGAGCGCCGGCCGGCCGATATTGATCGTTCTGCATCAGGAGCGCTCCAGCCCCGGCCGCGTCGGCCAGATGCTGCTGGAGAAAGGCTACGATCTCGATATCCGCCACCCGGTCCTCGGCGATCTGCTGCCTTCCACGCTTGAGGCGCATGCCGGCGCAGTCGTCTTCGGCGGCCCGATGAGCGCCAACGACCCGGACGAGTTCATCAGGGCCGAGACCGATTGGCTGAAGGTTCCCCTCAAGGAAAACCGCCCCTATCTCGGCATCTGCCTTGGAGCACAGCTGCTCGCCCGCCATCTCGGCGCCAAGGTCAAGGCCCGCGACGACGGCAAGACCGAGATCGGCTGGTATGCTCTGCAGCCGACGGAAAAGGGCCGGCTACTGATGCGCTGGCCGCAGATGGTCTATCATTTTCATCGCGAAGGCTTCGAGCTGCCGCATGGCGCCGACCTGCTGGCGACGGCCGAGACCTATCCCAACCAGGCCTATCGTTACGGTGCCAATGCCTGGGGCCTGCAATTCCATGCCGAACTCACCCGCGCCATGATGCAGCGCTGGGTCGTGCATGGCGAACATCGCTTCTGCATGCCGAACGCCCAGCATGGCCGCGAGCATCTGGAAGGCCGCATGATCTTCGACGCCGCGCTCAAGGCCTGGCTGTCGGAATTCCTCGATCTCGTCTTCGAGGGCAAGCAGGCGATGGCGGCCTAAAGATCCTCGCCTGACGAAAGCGCACCGCCTCAGCTTTTCCGCATCCGCCATGAGAGCATCCCTCACGCCTCTCGGGATCTCGATCTGCACGCCGGCACGCCGCTTGCCGCGATTGCAGATATTGCCGGCGGACGTTCCGGCGAGCGCCTCCCCTTTCGCTCTTGCGACCGCAGCAAAACCATTCCGGCATAATGCCTCCGCAATCCGATTACGCAACAAGAGCTCGAGGCCACCGACCCAGCTCGTCTCCGGATCGTCGCGATCCGCCCGGCCATGGATGGCGACGACGACCGATGACTTGGTCAAAAGGCTGCCGGCCGCTGGCTCGTCGAAGTTGTCGGAGGTGATATGCAGCTCGTGATGGAGCCTCGCCGGATCAAGTCCCTCGAAGCAATAAAGGGAAAGGCTCGCGCCCGCGATCGCAAGAGCGATCTGCGACGTGGCGGGCTCTATGAAGCCGGCATGCGGAGCGATGATAGCGACATTTGACGATCGATCCTCGATGCGGATGCTATAGTCGACGCCTTCGGTCTCATGCCCGCAAAGCGCCGAAAACGAACCATACCGATCCGGCTGCCTTGTCATAGCGCTCCTCAAACCGGCTGCGGCTCGCCCTCGCGGTCGGGCGCGTTAAGACTATCGATCTGGCGAAGCTGCGGGAAACCCGTGGCCCAGAGCACGGCAACCGCGAGCGTGCCGATACCGCCGATGACGACGGCGGGGATCGCGCCGAAATAATGCGCCATGGTGCCGGCGCGGAATTCGCCGAGTTCGTTCGACGCGCCCACGAAGACCATGTTGACGGCATTGACGCGGCCGCGAACGTGATCGGGCGTCCAGAGCGTAATCAGCGTTTCGCGCACATAGACGGAGATCAGGTCGGTTGCGCCCATGACGGCAAGCGCCGTTATCGAGAGCCATGGTGTGTGCGAGATGCCGAAGATCAGCGTGCCCACACCAAACATGGCGACGCCGGCGAACATATAGAGGCCGGCGCGATGCCGGATGGGATAGGTCGCCAGAAACAGGCCCATGGCGATCGCGCCGAAGCTCGGCGCCGCGCGCAGGAGACCGAGTCCCCAGGGTCCAAGCGTCAGGATATCACGCGCGTAGACCGGCATCAGCGCCACAGCACCGCCGAGCAGCACGGCAAAGAGATCGAGCGAGACCGCGCCAAGCACCACTTTTTCCGACCAGATGAAGCGGAAGCCGGCAAGGATCTCGTTCATACTTTTCGACTGATGCGCCGCACGCTGCTGCGGTTTCGGGATGAGATAGGTCAGTATCGAGCCGGCGGCCAGGAAAACGACGGCGACGGTATAGGACGCGCCGGCACTGACGCCATAGAGCAGGCCGCCCGCGACGGGTCCGAGAATGGCGGCCGCATCCCAGGACATCGAATTCCACGTCACCGCATTCGACAGATCCTGCGGCGGAATGAGATTGGGAGCGAGCGACTGCATTGCCGGCGTCATGAAGGCACGTTCGACGCCGAAGACGGCGAGGATCATGAAGACGAACAGGGGTGCAAAGGTGCCTGTGACGGTCAGGAAGAGCAGCGCCGCGGTGCAGAGCATACCGACGAAGATGCAGATCGCGGCAACCCTTCGCCTGTTGTAGCGATCGGCCACCGTGCCGGTGACAAGGATCAAGAGCAAGGAGGGCAAGAACTGCACGAGGCCGATCAGGCCGAGATAAACGGGATTGCCGGTGCGGTCGTACATCTGCCAGCCGACCGATACACTGACGATCTGGGTGGCGAAGGCCGTCAGAAACCGCGCGAAGAAGAAGTAGGTATAGGCGACGTGCCTGAAGGCGGCAAACCGGTCTCCGCTGGCGGCAAATGACATGGAACGAGACTTTCCGACGCGAAGGCCGGCGTAAACGCCGTCGCCAGCCTTTTTAAACATGATTCAACATGCTTCGGAGCATGGGACTTGCCCGTTTAGTCGCCAATGTCTACATGTCTGTCAACCGCGAATTTGGAGACGGATATGCTCGCCTTATTTCAAACCATTGATCTGGCTTTGAATCTTTACACCTGGATATTGATCGCCAGCGCCATTTTTTCTTGGCTCCATGCATTCAACGTCATCAACTCGAGCAATCAGTTCGTCAATTCCGTCGGCAACTTCCTCTATGCTGTCACCGAGCCGGCCCTGCGCCCGATCCGCCGCATCCTGCCGGATCTCGGCGGCATCGACATCTCGCCGGTCATCCTGCTGCTGATCATCTTCTTCATCCGCTCGCTGATGTGGAATTCGATCGTCCCCTTGTTCCTGAGGTGAACAAACCCTGGCAGGCTTTCCCGGATCATCTCCGGCTTTCCGTGCGGCTTACGCCCAATGGCGGGCGTGACGCGATCGATGGACTGGAAACCGGCAGCGACGGCGATTGCTATTTGAAGGCGCGCGTCTCGGTCGCGCCGGAAAAGGGCAAGGCCAACAAGGCACTGATCGTGCTGCTTGCCAAAAGCCTCGGCATCCCCAAATCTTCACTCGCCTTGGTCGGTGGCGACACAGCGCGCAAAAAAATCCTCCGGATCGAGGGCGAACCGGAGGATCTGATAGGAAGGCTTTGCGCCGTAACCGAAGGCCGCTGATCAGGCCTTGGTGTTCTTGGCGCGTTCGATCGCTTCGAGAATGAGCTCGCCGGCTTCCTTCGAGCCCTTCCAGCCGAAGATCTTGACCCACTTGCCGGGCTCGAGATCCTTGTAGTGCTCGAAGAAATGCTCGATCTGCTTCACCGTGATCTCGGGCAGGTCGGTATATTCCTTGACCTTGTCATAGCGCATCGTCAGCTTCGGCGAGGGAACGGCGATGATCTTCTCGTCCTTGCCGGAATTGTCCTCCATCATCAGCACGCCGATCGGGCGGACATTGATGACGCAGCCCGGCACCAGCGGACGGGTGTTTGCGATCAGAACGTCGATCGGATCGCCGTCGTCGGAGAGCGTGTGCGGAACGAAGCCGTAATTGCCCGGATAGGTCATCGGCGTATAGAGGAAACGGTCGACGACCAGCGTGCCGGCCTCCTTGTCCATTTCGTACTTGATCGGATGACCGCCGACCGGCACTTCAACGATGACGTTGATGTCTTCGGGCGGGTTCTTGCCAATGGAAATCGCGTCGATACGCATACTTGTCCCCTAGATAAGGATGGTTGCCGCCAGCCAAATAATAGGATTCATCCCGCAACGCAACAACGCATCGGGAAAGAGGCGGATTTGCTGCATAATTTAAAGCGCCATAGCGACCTTTTGCGCGTCATATATGGCGCGCGGCGCTGTAGGTGCCGCTCAAGGCCAGACGAAACCGATCTTTCTCAGCTGCCTGTGATCGAAGGTTTCGATGCCTTCGCAGAAATCCGCGCCGCCCTGCCCACGATAGAAGCGGTAGGCATTGTCATTTTCCTCGAGGCACCAGACGACCAGCCCCTTGCAGCCGAGCGACTTCAGCAGCCGCCGTGCTTCGCCGAAAAGCATGCGCCCCAGGCCCAGCCCCTGATATTGCGGGCGCAGGTAGAGTTCGTAGATTTCGCCTTCCTGCGGCAGCGCACGAGCCCGGTTGAGGCCGAGCGTGGCATAGCCCGCGATCTCGCCGGCGACGTCCAGAACCAAGAGCGTTGCCGGACCGCTGGTCGCCTTGCGCCACCAGTTTTCGCCGCGACGCTCGATCATCTGGCCGAGGGCGCGATGCGGAATGATGCCGGCATAGGTGTACTGCCACGACTGGCGGTGCACCTCCGAAATGGCCCGGGCATCATGGGGTTCTGCCCGCCGAACATCAATCGACAACGTCTTCATAACGTCTACTCTGGTCTTACCAATGCGAATTAACCATCCTCATTCATAAAGATGGCGAACTTGCCCACAGGCTTTATCCGTGGATCATTAACGAAAATTAACGACTTTTTAACCTTTAGGACAAGGGCTCAAAAATCGAACACGCAAAATAAAACCCCGGCATGATGGCCGGGGTCTGATGATTCGAAGCAGTGCAGGCCTTGCCGTTAGGCAGTACGCGCCTTTTCGAAGCGCTTACGCTCGTTCGGGTCGAGATACATCTTGCGCAGGCGGATCGACTTCGGCGTGACTTCCATCAGCTCGTCGTCCTGGATCCAGGAAAGCGCGCGGTCGAGCGTCATGCGGATCGGCGGCGTCAGCTTCACAGCTTCATCCTTGCCGGCGGCGCGGATGTTGGTCAGCTGCTTACCCTTGAGCACGTTGACTTCGAGGTCGTTGTCGCGGGAATGAATGCCGATGATCATGCCGGCATAGACTTTCTCACCCGGTTCGATGATCATCGGACCGCGGTCTTCCAGGTTGAACATCGCGTAGGCGACGGCTTCGCCGGAAGCGTTGGAGAGCAGGACGCCGTTGGTGCGGCCGCCGATCGCGCCCTTATAGGGCTGATAGTCGTGGAACAGACGGTTCATGATGGCGGTGCCGCGCGTATCAGTCAGCAGTTCCGACTGATAGCCGATGAGACCGCGCGTCGGCGCAAAGAATTTCAGGCGCAGGCGATTGCCGCCGGACGGACGAAGCTCGACCATTTCGGCCTTGCGCTCGGACATCTTCTGCACGACGACACCGGAATGCTCTTCGTCGACGTCGATGACGACTTCTTCGATCGGCTCCAACATCTGGCCGGTGGCTTCGTCCTTGTGCATGACGACGCGCGGACGCGACACGGCAAGCTCGAAGCCCTCGCGGCGCATGGTTTCGATCAGAACGGCGAGCTGCAATTCGCCGCGGCCGGAAACGTAGAACGAATCCTTGCCTTCGGCTTCTTCGATCTTCAGCGCGACGTTGCCTTCGGCCTCCTTGAACAGGCGGTCGCGAATGACGCGCGAGGTAACCTTGTCGCCTTCGGTGCCAGCCAGCGGGCTGTCGTTAACGATAAAGGACATGGTGACGGTCGGCGGATCGATCGGCTGGGCATGCAGCGCCTCGGTAACGGATGGATCGCAGAATGTGTCGGCAACCGTACCCTTGGACAGGCCGGCGATAGCGACGATATCGCCTGCATGGGCTTCCTCGATCGGCGTGCGCTCGATGCCGCGGAAGGCGAGGATCTTGGAAATACGGCCGGTTTCGATCGGCTTGCCATCCTGGCCTAGAACCTTGACGGCCTGGTTCGGCTTGATCGAGCCGGAATGAATGCGGCCAGTGATGAGGCGGCCGAGGAAGGGATTGGATTCAAGAAGCGTGCCGATCATGCGGAACGCACCGTCTTCTTCGCCGACACTCGGCTCCGGCACATGCTTCAGCACGAGATCGAGAAGCGGGCCAAGGCCCTCTTCAACAGGGCCTTCCGGTGAATAGTTCATCCAGCCGGCGCGGCCCGAGCCGTAAAGGATCGGGAAATCGAGCTGCTCGTCGGTAGCGTCGAGCGCTGCGAATAGATCGAAGACTTCGTTGATGACTTCTTCGTGGCGAGCGTCCGGACGGTCGATCTTGTTGATCGCGACGATCGGGCGAAGGCCGACCTTCAGCGCCTTGCCGACGACGAACTTGGTCTGCGGCATCGGGCCTTCCGAGGAATCGACCAGCACGATCGCGCCATCCACCATCGAAAGGATACGCTCGACTTCGCCGCCGAAGTCGGCGTGGCCGGGCGTATCGACGATGTTGATGCGCGTGCCCTTCCAGACGACCGAAGTCGCCTTGGCGAGAATGGTAATGCCACGCTCTTTTTCCAGATCGTTCGAATCCATCATGCGCTCAACGGTGCGCTGGTTCTCGCGGAAGGAGCCGGACTGCTTCAGAAGCTCGTCGACGAGGGTGGTTTTCCCATGGTCAACGTGCGCGATGATCGCGATGTTGCGAAGTGCCATATGTCTTAATCTCTGAGGCTGGGGCGCAGTGTCTAGGAAACACGCCAATTGCATTTGGCGCGCTCATAGCCTTTTTTTCGCGATTGCGAAAGGGGGGAGGCAAGAAAGGGGCTGAAAGCTTGCCCTCACGCCCCCGAACACACCAATCTCGTGCTGGCCGACAGCAAAGCCTCCGCGCCGCCATGCAGGCAATATAAGCTGCATGCAGCGCCTCGACCGGGATTTTTGTGCCCTCGTCACGCAGCCCGCTTCAGCAGCCATGCATCATGATTCACCAGGAAAGCCTTGAGGCGATCGGAGTAGTCCTGCGTCACCGCATCTCGCACGCTTTGCCGCAAAGCCAATTCCCCGCGCCATGCCATGGCACGCGGCAACGCATCGAATATTCCCGTCGGTGTGATGGTGTCGAACACTTCGAAATAACGAAAGACGGGTGCGAAGACCGCATCAACCAGGCTGAACGCCTTACCGGCGAAAAACGGCCCGTCGTTCAGCTCGCCTTCGACACGATTGAACTTCTCGATGAGCGCCTTGCGCTTGACCTCATAGGTCTCCTCGTCCTTCGCAGTCTCGAACCCCCACAAGTCCGAAAGGATCGAGGAGCCAAACTCGATCCAGCCGCGATGGCGGGCACGTGCAAGCGGATCGGCCGGGTGGAGCCGAGCGCCAGACTGTGTTTCCTCGAGATATTCGCAGATCACCGCGCTTTCGAACAATACCGTTTCTGACCCGTCGCCCTGCCGCACGATCAGGAGGGGCACCTTACCGAGCGGAGAAATGGCAAGAAACCAGCCGGGCTTTGCCGACAGATCGACATAGCGAATCTCAAATGGCACGGCCTTTTCAGCAAGTGTGATGGCCGCCCGCTGAACGTAGGGGCAGAGGTAGTGGCTGACGAGAATCAGCTTTCCATCGGACATGGTCAAATCTCCAGAGGCTTCGTTTCAGGTAGATGTAATTGCATCTATATCTGGCCTTGCCACGGTCGTCAATATAGATGTAATTGCATCCATGTCCGATTGTTCAGAAGCCTCCCCAGCAAAGCCCTCCCCTGCCATCACGCGAGCATGGGTGCATCTCATGCGTGCTCAGCAAATCACTCTCGCGGCAATCGAGCAGGACTTGAAGGCAGCCGACATGCCGCCGCTTGGCTGGTATGACGTGCTGCTGGAGCTGTCGCGGACCACGGACGGCAGATTGCGGCCCTATGAGATCGAGGAGCGTACGCTGCTCGCCCAGCATAATCTCTCCCGTCTTCTCGACCGGATGGAAAAGGCTGGTTTTGTTCGCCGTGAAGTATTTTCCGAGGACGGACGAGGTCGCTGGGTGGTTATCACCGAGGCGGGAAGTGCGATGCGGAACCGCCTATGGACCGTCTATGCCTCGGCGCTCCAACGCCACCTGGGCGATAAGCTGGACGACGCCCAAGCCGATCAGCTGGCCGAGCTGTTAGCCGTGCTTTTGCGCAAATCCTGATTTGCAAGGCAAAACCGATCCGAACCAAACACGGTCGCAAAGTCGATCGCGAAAGTTGACCTTCCACGACGGACCTTGCAACACGCCCAAGGTGGGGAATCAGGCCGCCAGCCCCTTCTTCCTCAGCATCGCATCCGGGCTCGGCAGCTTGCCGCGGAAGGCCTTGTAGGCATCTTCCGGATCGATCGAACCGCCGACGGAATAGATATTGGACTTGAGCTTCCCGGCCATGTCGGAATTGAAGGCGTCGCCGGTTTCCTCGAAGGCGGCGAAGGCGTCGGCGTCGAGCACTTCCGACCACATGTAGGAATAGTAGCCCGCCGAATAGCCGTCGCCGGAAAACACATGCTGGAAGTGCGGCGTCGCGTGGCGCATGACGATCGATTTCGGCATGCCGATCTCGGCAAGCACCTCCCCCTGCATCGCCATTGGGTCGTCGACAACACCTCGAGTGTGGAATGCCATGTCGACTAGGGCCGAGGAGGTGAATTCGACCGTATTGAACCCGGCATTGAAGGTGCGGGCGGCCAGTACCTTGTCGAGCAGCGCCTGCGGGATCGGCTCGCCGGTCTCGTAGTGGACGGCATATTCCTTGAGGATGGCGGGCACGGTCAACCAGTGCTCGTAGAGCTGCGACGGCAACTCTACGAAATCGCGCGAAACGCCGGTGCCCGAAACAGAGGGATAGGTGACATTGGAAAGCATTCCGTGCAGCGCATGGCCGAACTCGTGGAACAGCGTGCGCGCGTCGTCAAGCGACAGCAGCGCCGGCTTGCCCTTCGCCGGCTTGGCGAAGTTGCAGACATTGTAGATGATCGGCAGCTCGCCGATTTCGCCGCTCTTCAGCGGCAGCTTGTGCTGCGACTGAAACGAACTCATCCATGCGCCGGAGCGCTTGGAGCTGCGCGCGAAATAGTCGCCGAGAAACAGGGCGACGAGCTTGTCGGAGCGGTCGCGGATCTCGAAGACACGGACATCGGGATGATAGGCGGGAACGCCCTTCTGCTCGACGGCCCGAATGCCGAAAAGGCGGCCGGCGACATCGAAGCAGGCGGCGATGATCTTTTCCAGCTGCAGATAGGGCTTCAGCTCTGTTTCGGAGAAATCGAACTTCCGCGTGCGGATCTTCTCGGCATAATGCCGCCAATCCCAGGGCATGACCTCATGATTGCGGCCTTCCTCCGCGATCAAGCCGGCAATATCCTTTTCTTCTTCCGCAGCGCGTGCGGCCGCTTTCGCCCATACGGTCATCAGCAGATCGTTCACGGCCGTCGGCGTCTTCGCCATGGTGTTGTCGAGCTTCAGTTCCGCGAAGTTGGCGTAGCCGAGCAGCTTCGCCTTCTCTGCCCGAAGCGCCAGCGTTTCACGAACGATCTTGCGGTTGTCCGTCTTGCCGCCATTAGCGCCGCGAGCGATCCAGGCGTTGAAGGCCTGCTCGCGCAAATCGCGTCGTTCGGACGAGGTGAGGAACGGCTCGATGATCGAGCGTGACAAGGTGACCGCATATTTGCCCTCTTCGCCGCGTTCGCGCGCCGCCGCCGCCATCGCATCGCGCAAATAGTCCGGAAGACCCGCAAGATCGGCCTCCTCCGACAGAAGCAGTGCCCAATCCTTTTCATCCGCCAGCACATTCTGGCCGAATTGTGCGCCGAGGCCCGCGAGCGTCTCGTTGATGACAGACAGGCGCTCCTGCTCTGCCTTCGGCAGCTTGGCGCCCGACTTGACGAAGCCCTTCCAATGCCGCTCCAGCACGCGGGTTTCTTCAAGCGTCAGCCCGAGAGCCTCGCGCCCCTCCCAAAGAGCATCAAGGCGGGCAAAGAGCGCCGCATTCGTGCCGATCTTCGAATAATGCCGGGCCATCTTCGGCGCGATCTCGCGCTCCAGCGCCTGGATCGTCTCGTTCGTATGGGCGCCGGCCTTGTTCCAGAAAAGCGCCGAGATACGCGACAGCTCGTCGCCGGCGATTTCCAGCGCCGTCACCGTATTGGCGAAAGTCACCGCCTCGCTGTTGCCGGCGATCGCGTCGATCTCCGCTTCATGCGAAGCAAGTGCCGCGTCGAAGGCAGCGGCAAAATCCGTATCCTTTACTGCGTCGAAACGCGGCAGCCCCTGATGTCCGGTCCATTCGGTGAGCGCAGGATTGACGGCGGTAAGGGAAGACATGCAAGGCATCCTTTCGACAGCATCTGATCGAAGCACGATATAAGGCTACTCCCGCCGAATTGGTATGGCGCGGAGCTGAACAAATTGAATGAGGGCGATCAGGCCTTGCGCCAGCCAAGCAGGCCGGGCGTGGCGTGCCAAAGCGCCTGGGCCGCGAAGCCCATGAAGAGCACGCCCGAGCATCGCACGATCAACCGCTCATGCGCGCGATAGAAGCGCCGGACGGCGCTGGCGCCGATAATGCTGATCAGGATGAGATCGGCAGTGATGAAACCGGCAAGGGAAACGGCGAGCAGCAGCGGCAGCGCGCTGAAGGTCAGCGCGCCGGCGGAGCCTGCGACAAGTGCCGTGAAGGTCGCCAGGGCCACGGGATATCCCTTGGGATTGGTGACGCCGAAAATCAGGCCACGGCGGAAGGGCCGCTCGACATTGACGAGCGATTTGCCTTCGCCCTTCGGCTTGGCGGTCACCGCGCTCCAGCCGATCCAGGCAAGATAGAAGCCACACAGCAATCCCAGCATATCGAAGACGAAGGTGCCGATGGTCTTTGCGCCGACAATGGCGACCAATGCAAGCGTGGACCAGACGAGATCGCCGAGCAGATGGCCGCTGACGAAGAATGCGCCCGCCTTGCGCCCCTGCCCTGCGCCGATACCGAGCAGCGCCAGAAATGCAGGGCCGGGAATGAGGACATAGAAAAGCGCGGCCAGAAAGGCACCGACAACAAGCGATTGTGTCATGATGGGTGTTCCCGCTGTTAATCGCGCGAGAGTAGCAATCTGCGGAACCCGGTCAAGCAGCAGCGCGTTTTCTGGCAGAAGAAGTCGTTGTGTTCATGGGATGAAGTCAATAAGAACGTAGTGGGGCCTAAAAATTAAAGAGCGTAGGTAGGGAAGCGCTTATGAACAGCAGGATTAATACGGATTCGCTCGCCTTTCTTGTGAGCGATTGCGCCCGACTGATCAGGACGGCCTTTGAGCGACGCATTCTTGTCGCCGGGCTTGGACTGACGGCGGGCGAAGCACGGACGCTGATGCAGGTCGCCGCCATCAATGGCAGTCGCCAGCTCGACATCGCCTCCCGGATGGGGCTGGAGCCGATGACGGTCAGCGCCTTTCTGGACAAGCTGCAGGCGCGCGGCTTGATCGAACGCCAGCCAGACCCACTCGATCGCCGCGCCAAGCGGATCGTGCTTTCGGAATCGGCCGACGCCAAGCTGAAGCAGATCGACAGAGAAGTCTGCGAAGTCGAACGCAGTGCGACGCAAGGCTTCGACAAAGACCTTCAACTTCAGTTGCATGACACGCTCTGTACCTTCCGCAGCAATCTGCAGAAGGCCGAAGCGCCGGCTGAAATCGAACGCGAATTACGGCCGGTCGATTAACTCCGGGCGCCGCTTTCCATATAAGAAAGCCCGCCTCCGGCGACCGGAAGCGGGCTCTTCAGCATGCAAGGTATCGATTATTTCGATAGATTGCGCTTGGCGAGCGTGCGCAGGCGCAGCGCATTCAGCTTGATGAAGCCGGCCGCGTCCTTCTGGTCGTAGGCACCCTGGTCGTCCTCGAAGGTGACGAGCTTGTCGGAGTAAAGTGACTTCGGGCTCTCGCGGCCGATGGTCATGACATTGCCCTTGTAGAGCTTCAGCGTCACCTCGCCTTCGACATGCTCCTGGCTCTTGTCGATGAGCGCCTGCAGCATTTCGCGCTCCGGCGAGAACCAGAAACCGTAATAGATCAGCTCGGCATAGCGCGGCATCAGCTCGTCCTTGAGGTGCGCGGCACCGCGGTCGAGCGTGATGGATTCGATGGCGCGATGAGCCGCAAGCAGGATCGTGCCGCCGGGCGTTTCGTAGACGCCGCGCGACTTCATGCCGACGAAGCGGTTTTCGACGAGGTCGAGGCGGCCGATGCCGTTGTCGCGGCCGTACTCGTTCAGCTTCGCGAGCAGCGTTGCCGGGCTCAGGCGCTGGCCGTTGATCGAAACGGCATCACCCTTTTCGAAGCCGATCTTGATGATCGTCGCCTTGTCGGGAGCGGCTTCCGGCGAAATCGTGCGCATATGCACATATTCGGGCGCTTCCTGCGACGGATCTTCCAGAACTTTGCCTTCGGAAGAAGAGTGCAGCAGGTTGGCATCGACGGAGAAAGGCGCTTCGCCCTTCTTGTCCTTGGCAACCGGGATCTGATGCTTTTCGGCGAATTCGAGCAGATCGGTCCGGCTCTTGAACGACCAGTCGCGCCAGGGTGCAATGATCTTGATATCCGGGTTCAGCGCATAGGCCGACAGTTCGAAACGAACCTGGTCGTTGCCCTTGCCGGTCGCGCCGTGCGCGATGGCATCGGCGCCGGTCTTCTTGGCGATCTCGATCAGATGCTTGGAGATCAGCGGACGGGCAATCGACGTGCCGAGGAGATAAACGCCTTCATAGACGGCGTTGGCGCGGAACATCGGAAAGACGAAATCGCGCACGAATTCCTCGCGCACGTCCTCGATATAGATTTCCTTGATGCCAAGCAGCTCGGCCTTCTTGCGCGCCGGCTCAAGCTCTTCGCCCTGGCCGAGATCGGCGGTGAAGGTCACGACTTCCGCACCCAGCTCCGTCTGCAGCCACTTCAGGATAATCGAGGTGTCGAGACCGCCTGAATAGGCGAGAACGACTTTCTTCACGTCTTTATGTGATGCCATGATGAGTTCCGTTTCGAGGCGGGCCAAAGGAAAGGCCCGCAAACCTGTATCGCGGAACTTTTAGCGAGATTATCGTGAGGCGCAAGGGGAAGTGCGAGTGGGATGTTTCGCGGGGCAGCGTCAGAGATGAGCCCCGATATTCATCCGCCGATACAGGATGCGGATGATTGTGACGACACGCTCATCGTCTCTGTAGACGATGAAATGCGATCCGCAAGTCGAGACGAGATGTTCGGACTTGAGGCCTTCGATGGCGCGGCCGCGTTTTATTCCGCTTGCCAGTGCGGGGAAACATTCAACCATTTCGTTGTAATAGGCATCGGCCTGATGAAGGGGCCATCTCTCTTGTGTGTAGCGCCAAATCGCCTCAAGATCCTACCGCGCTTTCGGCAGAATTTTATATGCGCGACTTTCAGCGGGCATATTTCCGATGCATCTCCTTGAGAAATTCGGCACCGTCGAAGTCCTGCGGCTCGCCGGACTCTTCACCTTCTTTTATCGCGTCGGCAATGGCCTCCAACTCTGCCTGATGGCGCAGAAGTTTGAGCGCGGCGGCGATGACTTCGCTTGGAGACCCATATTGGCCATGGCTGATCTGCTGGCCGATGAACACATCCATTTGCTCGTCGATCTCTACGGATACATGTTTTGTCACGGGCGCGACCTCCGACCGTTTGACTTGGTTGCCGAAACTACCATATTCGGCGGCGACCGAACAATGCCTGAGGAGGGCGCCGCTCGTGACCGATATTCAAGACATTTTCAAGAAATCCAATGTTGCCGTCATCACCGGAGGCGCTTCCGGCATCGGCTTCGCCGCCGCGAAATATTTCGCTTCGCTCGGCATGAGTGTCGTCATCGCCGATCTCGGCGGCGACCGGTTGGCGGAAGCCAGCGCCGAACTCAAGACGATCACGGGCGAAGAGCACGTTATGGCCATCGAGACCGATGTCGCCAGCAAGGATTCGTTGGAAGCGCTGGAGCGTGCCGTCCTGCAGCGTTTCGGCCGGGTGCATGTGCTGATGAACAATGCCGGCATCGGACCGGAAACCTCGATCTTCAGCGCGCAAGCCGGTTGGGACGCCATCCTCGGCGTCAATCTGCTTGGCGTCGTCAACGGCACGCGCGTCTTCGGACCCGGCATGCTGGCGCATGGCGAACCGGGTGTCATCATCAACACCGGCTCCAAGCAGGGCATCACCACGCCTCCAGGCAATCCCGCCTACAATGTCTCGAAGGCCGGCGTGAAGGTCTTCACCGAAGCGCTGCAGCACGAACTGCGCAATACCGAAGGCGCGAAGATATCGGCCCATCTTCTCATCCCTGGCTTCGTCTTCACCGGGCTTACCAAAGGTGAGCGCAGGGAAAAGCCCGCCGGCGCCTGGACGCCGGAGCAGACGGTCGAGTTCATGGTGGAAAGCCTGACGCGCGGCGATTTCTATATTCTCTGCCCCGACAACGATGTCGCCCGCCCGACGGATGAGCGCCGCATGCTCTGGGCAGCCGGCGATATCGTCGAGAACCGCCCACCGCTGTCGCGCTGGCACCCAGACTATGCCGATCAATTCAAGGCCTTCCTCGAAAAGAAGGATTGATTTGCAATCCCCCGAAAGCCGGATAAGAAAACGCTAAGCACCATAATCCGGCTTTCGGAGCGACTATCATGGATTTCATACCAAGCCTGCCGACCCTCCTCGCCTTTGCGGCAGCGAGCCTGTTGCTGGCCATGACGCCCGGCCCCGACATGACGTTGTCGATCAGCCGCGCGCTCGCACAGGGCAAGAAGCCGGCGCTCTTCGTCGTGCTTGGCACCAGCCTCGGCGTCATCGTCCACACCTGCCTGGTGGCCTTCGGCATTTCGGCGCTGATAACGGCCTCTCCGCTTGCCTTCACCATGCTCAAGACCGGGGGCGCTGCCTATCTGCTGTGGCTGGCGATCCAGGCGATCCGCTTCGGCTCCAGCCTGTCGGTCAAAAAGGTCGATGCTATCAGGGGCACGCCGCTTGCCAATATTTCAACCGGCTTCTGGGTCAATCTGCTGAACCCGAAGGTCATCATCTTCTTCATGACCTTCCTGCCGCAGTTCGTCACGGCAGGCGATCCGGCCGTCACGCACAAGCTGCTCTTCCTCGGCTTCTTCTTCATCGTCATCGGCATGCCGGTGAACATGCTCGTCGTTCTTGCTGCCGACGGCCTGTCGTCATGGCTGCAGAGGAACCGCGGCGTGATGCGCGGCCTCGACTACACCTTTGCCGGCGTCTTTTCGATTTTCGCGATGAAGATCTTCTTCACTCAGGCTCGTTGAGCATCGGACAGCGACCCGCAAACCGGCCGGCAATCCACCAATAGACGGTGGCGCTGGCTGTGCCCAGGAAGGCGAAGCAGACCGCAATGGTGATCAGATTGAGGGTCTGCGGCCTTTCCACGCCGCCGGAAATCAGGATGGAAGCCACGGAAGACAGAATGGCCCCGTAGATCGCATAGCCGTACCAGCGGCGAACCCGCCGCCACTCGAGAATGGGGATGACGACCAGGGACGGCAGGATGCTGACGATCATGGCGACCTTCGTCAGCCCGACGGTGAGAACGAAAAGCTCGGGCGCCGCGGTCTCCGGCACTGTCCATGCGGCGGCGCAGGCCAGCACGAAGCCCATCAGAACGCAAGCGGCGAGATAGCCCCATAAGAGCCGTATCGGCTTGCGCAGTCCGAGAAGCATCGATCTCAATCCTCGCCGTGGTTGGCGATCATCATTGCTTCGAAAGCCAATCGCTCCGTCTTGCGCATGCGCTCCGACTCCGACTTCAGCTGACCGCAGGCGGCGAGAATGTCGCGCCCGCGCGGCGTGCGGATCGGCGAGGCATAGCCGGCCGAATTGATGAAATCGGCGAACTTCTCGATCTGCTCCCAGTCGGAACACTGGTAGTTCGTGCCGGGCCAGGGATTGAACGGGATCAAATTGATCTTGGCGGGAATGCCCTTCAGGAGCTGGATCAGGCCTTTCGCGTCTTCCAGACTGTCGTTGACGCCCTTCAGCATCACATATTCGAAGGTGATGCGCCGGGCGTTCGACAGGCCGGGATAGGCACGGCAGGCGTCCATCAATTCCTTCAACGGATACTTCTTGTTGATCGGCACGAGCATGTCGCGCAGATCGTCGCGCACCGCATGCAGCGAGATTGCCAGCATGACGCCGATCTCGTCACCGGTGCGATAGATTTCCGGAACGACACCCGAGGTCGAAAGCGTAATGCGCCGCTTGGAAAGAGAAAGGCCGTCTCCGTCAGATGCAATCAGCAGCGCCGTCTTGACGCTGTCGAAATTATAGAGCGGCTCGCCCATGCCCATCATGACGATATTGCTGACCTTGCGTCCCTCAGCCGGCATGATCGTGCCTTGCGGTGCTTCACGATCCGGGAAATCGCCGAGCCGGTCGCGCGCCAGAAGCAGCTGCGACAGGATTTCCTCCGCCGTCAGGTTGCGCACCAAACGCTGCGTGCCGGTATGACAGAAGGAACAGGTGAGCGAACAGCCGACCTGGCTGGAAATGCAGAGGGTGCCGCGGCCTTCTTCGGGAATATAGACGGCCTCGATCTCGACAGGGCGGCCGGCGCCGCGCGGCGGAAAACGCAGCAGCCATTTGCGCGTGCCGTCATTGGAGACCTGTTCCTCGACGATCTCGGGGCGCGCGATGGTGAAATGCGTCTTCAGCATTTCGCGCATGTCCTTCGAGACATTCGCCATGGCATCGAAATCGGAGACGCCGCGCACGTAGATCCAGTTCCAGAGCTGGCTGACGCGCATCTTGATCTGCTTGTCGGCGACACCCTTTTCCTTGAGGGCGGCGCCCATTTCTTCGCGCGTCAGGCCGATCAGCGACGGCTTCGGCGAAAGCTCCACAGGCTGCGACATGGGCATCGGCTTAAGCCTGGAGGGGGTTATGACATCGGTGGCGGACATGGGATCGTTCCAACGGTTCACATCGGCGATGCCGCAAAAGCTGGCGATAGCTGCGGATGCGGGCAAGGCACGAAAATCTGAAGATTCATGCGGTGGCGGGACAAGCTGTCTGCCGGACACCTGCTGTTGGCGCGGCCTTTAGCATTAATTTCCGCTCGCGTCATCCCTTTCCCTAAAAAGCGAAAGTCTGGCCGCTAAAAGCAAAAGGCCGGTCGAATTGACCGGCCTTGTTACTACGGTCGCGGCATTAGCGCGATCACGTTTCCGTGATCCCTCGGCCTTCGATCTTACTTGCAGTTTTCGACCTGCTTGAGCGCAGCGCTGACGCCCTTCAGTGAATAGGTGTAGGAGGTCGCCGTGCCCTTCTTCGAGGTCGCCGAGACCTTCAGCGAATGGCCTGATTTCAGTGCGGCAACCAGGGCCGGCTCCTGCGCGGCGTTTTCGACCCAGGCGGCCTTGTCCTTGGTGAACATCACGAAGGTCTTGTTGTCGATGACGACGTCGACCTTGGAATTCTCCTTGAGCGGATAACCCATCATCGCCTGCGGCTCATAGGAAATATTCTGGCCCGGGCGTTGCGACACAATGAAGAAATTGTCGCCATGGTCGATGCCCGACGTCGGCGCCTTCGCTGTCGGCACGGAGAGAACGTAGCAGACCTTGCCGCCGGCCGACTGGTAGGAATAAGCGCCCCAGGCGTCGAACTGCTGGATGCGCGTGGGAGCTGCCGGCGCTGCGGCTGTCGCTGCCGGTGGCTGCTGCGTCTGCTTCTGCTTCTTGGTCTGCGCGGACGCGATGCCGGTTCCGGCCAGAACGAGCGAGAGGGCGATTGCGAAGCTTTTTACAAACATGGTTTCCTGCCGATTTCTTGCGATCCAGAGCGCATGGCGATTCGATTGAGGCACGCCTGTGCTCGTGAGCTGCCTTATTTTGACTTTATTCAGGTTACCAAACCGTCAACGGAGCGCTGCCGCCACCGGCTCCGTGCCATTTCAATCCAGTTATCGCGCAAAGCTTGAAACGCATCAGAAGGAATTGGAAAACCCGGATGGTGAAGTACCACCCTGCAGGTTCGATTTAAGACAGAAAGATTCGGGCAAGAATTTGACCTCGCTAAAATCAGGCAGGTCTCATAAATCTCTGGAAACCCGAGAGGATTCAGATCGGGGCCTCAAAACGAGCATCAGGCCGTCTCGGCGGCCTCAGGCTCGTTCTCCAGCGCGCGGTCGGCGGCATCGTAATGTTCCTGGCGGATATGGCCCCTGATCATGCTAAAAGCGAGCGTCAGCACCGCGACATCGTCGGAAAAGCCGATGACGGCAAAGAAATCGGGGATAATGTCGACCGGCATGACGAAATAGCCGAGTGCCGCCAGCAGGATGCCGCGAACTCGCGTCGGCGTCTGCGGGTCGAACGCACAATAGAAGGCGGCCACGACGTCGCGGGAAAAGGGAATATGGCGAGCCGCCTTCCGCAAGGTCGGCCAGAATTTGCCGCGCACCGATTTTTCCTGCTCTTTTTGGGTCTCTTCGTCACCAGGCATCAGGATTTCCCCATACTTGATGTCATCCATTCCATTCACCTCTAGCGATGCCCGTCGCCCGGGCCGGGTAAACATATGGTGATCGCTTGCCGCGATTCAATCGAGACGGCGCGCGGCCGCCTTCTCCATCGCCTTTGCCAGTTTGACGTCATGGTCGGTCAGGCCGCCGACGTCATGCGTCGTCAGCTTCACCTCGACCCGGGAATAGACGTTGAACCATTCCGGGTGATGGTTGAATTTTTCCGCGGCAAGCGCAGCTTCGGTCATGAAGCCAAAGGCCTCGACGAAATTGCGGAATTTGAAGGTCTTCGAAATCGAAAGACCGTCGTCCGCAAGCGCCCAGCCGCTAAGCTCCGCAAGATTTTCATCGATTGCGGCACGATCCAGCTTTTCGTATTTCATGGCAATTACTCCTCTAGCGGTGAAACGATACCATGGATCGTCATAGGATTCTTTTCGTCTGCGCCGGCAATATCTGCCGGTCGCCCTTCGCCGAAGGCATATTCAGACACCTGGCGGGCGAGATCGGTCGCTCGGACGAATTCGACATCGATTCGGCCGGCACCGGCAGCTGGCATCAGGGCGAGCGTCCGGATCGGCGTTCGATTGCCGTCGCGGCCGGTCACGGAATCGATATTTCAGGCCAGCACGCCCGGCGTATCGAACCGGCCGATTTCGGCAGGTTCGATCTTATCCTGGCAATGGATCAAGACAATTTGAAGAACTTGCGCAAGTCGGCACCCGCCGATGCGCTCG
This sequence comes from Rhizobium sp. P40RR-XXII, assembly GCF_012641405.1. GTDB lineage: Bacteria > Pseudomonadota > Alphaproteobacteria > Rhizobiales > Rhizobiaceae > Rhizobium. The sequence continues at coordinate 301,108 of NZ_JABAII010000004.1, read as the reverse complement.
GCAAACTGCACCTTTTCAATACCCTCGCGCTCGGCGTCAACAAGGACATTCCCGATCCCTATTACGGCGACCGCGAGGATTTCGAGACGGTTTACACCATGCTCTTGGCCGGCTGCGGCGCATTGTTGCCCAAGGTCGGGAACGTGCTGCGCGGCTCGTGAAGCGGGAATATCTCTTCGGTGAGATAGGGACCGCCGCCAACCGATTCGCGCGAGGACAGAAGCACGAAACGGCCCACGGTGAATGGCGCGGTGTAGAAGTTGCCACGACCGGAGAGATAGTGCACGACATCATCGACCCGAGAGGACTTCAGCCTCGCGAGCGTCACATGCGGCGTAAACTTGCGCGGATCGGGCTGCAGACCGATGCGCTGGCAGATGCGCTCGATCTCGCCTTGCAGCGCGTGCATGTCCGGCGTCTGCGACACGCCGGCCCATACCGAGTGCGGCTTCTTGGAGCCGAAGGAACCGATGCCCTCCAGCCGAAGCTGGAATTCAGGTCGGTCTATCCGGTCCAGGCGGTCGACGATCTCATCGGCCGTGCGGCCATCGACATCGCCGATGAACCGCAAAGTGATGTGATAATTTTCGACGTCGATCCACCTGGCTCCCGGGAGACCACCGCGCAACAATGACAGGCTCATGGCCGCATTGCGCGGAATTTCGAGGGCGGTAAAAAGTCTCGGCATGACGAGCACTCCCCGAATCTCTTGCAGGTACAACTAGGGAATCACGCATTTGCAGTCGGTGCAAGCACCTATTTCGCACCTGCGTCAATCGTCCCTACAAAACTGATAACAGCCGGCAACATATGTTGGACCATCACATCCACACCCTTGGGGTTCGGATGCATGCCATCGGCGAGCTGCAGATCCGCATGCGCGGCGACGCCGTCGAGGAAGAACGGATAGAGCGCAAGCTGGTATTTGTCGGCAAGACGCTTGTAGATCGGATTGAATTTGTCGGCGTAGTCAGGCCCCATGTTCGGCGGAGCCAGCATGCCGACGAGAAAGATCGGGATCTTTCTGCCCTTCAGCCGCTCGATCATCGTCTCGAGGTTCTTTTCCGTCTGCTCTGGCGGAATGCCGCGCAACGCGTCGTTGGCGCCGAGCTCAAGGATGACGCCATCCGTGCCATCAGGCACCGACCAGTCGATGCGCGAGAGCCCGCCCGAGGTCGTATCGCCGGAGACGCCGGCATCGGCGACGGCCAGATCCAGTCCCTTGGCCTTCAGCGCGGCCTCCAGCTTGGCGGGAAAACCATCGCCGGGCGGAAGCTGGTAACCCGCCATCAGGCTGTCGCCGAAGCCGACCAGCTGGATCGTCCGCGCTTCCGCAGCACCTGCCGCGCCAAACAAAAGACCGAAAGTGATGACAGCGAAGTGAAACGCAGCAACTTTAAAACCCATGATCCAATTCCTAAATTCGCTGCTTGGGCCAGTCGTGCCCGCCATTATCTCTGATGTTCTCCGATATATAGGGCGTTCGCATTGGCAAAAACCATCATCGAGCTGAAGAAGGCGGATTTGACGCTCGGCACTGCCGCCGCCTCGGTCCATGTGCTGAAGGGCATCGACCTGACCATTATGGAAGGTGAGGCCGTCGGCATCGTCGGCCCATCCGGCTCCGGCAAGTCGACCCTGCTGATGGTGCTGGCCGGTCTCGAAAAGCTCGACAGCGGCGAACTCCTGATCCGCGACACGCCCCTGCACAGCCTGAGCGAGGACCGCATCGCGGATTTCCGCGGCCGCAATATCGGTATCGTGTTCCAGTCCTTCCATCTCATCGCCAACATGACGGCGATGGAAAACGTCGCCGTGCCCCTGGAGCTTGCCAATGTCCGCGATGCCTTCGACATCGCCCGGCGGGAGCTGGAAGCGGTGGGGCTGGGCGAACGGCTCAGTCACTATCCCGGCCAGCTTTCCGGCGGCGAGCAGCAGCGCGTCGCCATCGCCCGCGCGCTGGCACCCTCGCCCGCCGTCCTGATTGCCGACGAACCGACAGGCAATCTCGACACCGATACCGGACGGCAGATCGCCGACCTGCTCTTCGCCCAGCAGGCCGAGCGCGGCACGACCATGCTGCTCGTCACCCACGATCCGGCGCTTGCCGCCCGCTGCTCGCGCCAGATCCGCGTTCGCTCCGGCGAAATCGAGAACGACAGCACGCGCACGCGCACCAGCCAGGCAGCGATTGCATGAGCACGGCGGGACTGCGCCTGCCGCTCGCCTTCCGCCTTGCCCTGCGCGAATTGCGCGGCGGCCTCGGCGGCTTCTACATCTTCCTGGCCTGCATCGCGCTCGGCACCGGCGCAATTGCCGCCGTCAATTCCGTTTCCCGCTCGATCACCGACGCCATCGCGACCCAGGGCCAATCACTGCTGGCCGGCGATGCTCGTTTTGAGCTGCGCAATCGCGAGGCAACGTCGGAGGAATTCGCCTACCTCCAAAGCCTGGGGAAAGTTTCCCGCTCCACCGGACTGCGCTCCATGGCGCGCCTGCCCGACGGCTCCGATCAGGCGCTGGTCGAGGTCAAGGCCGTCGATGATGCCTATCCGCTCTACGGAACCTTCGAGGCCGAGCCGGACCAGCCACTGTCGACCCTGCTGGCGGCCAAGGATGGCACCTATGGCGCCGTGGTCGCCCCGCTTCTGCTCGAACGCCTGAACCTCAAGATCGGCGACGATCTGTTGCTGGGCAATACCAAGCTGCGCATATCAGGTACTGTCGAGAGCGAGCCGGATGCCGTCTCCGAAGGATTCGGCTTTGCGCCGCGCCTGGTGACGAGCCGCGATGCCCTGATTGCCTCTGGTCTGATTACGACAGGCAGCCTCGTCGAACAGGCATACCGGATCCGCATGGACCATCCCGCAGCCGGCATCCGCAATATCGGCGACCGCGCCAATGCCACCTTCCCGCAGGCAGGCTGGTCGATCCGCAGCAGCGATCGCGCCGCTCCCCAGCTCGCCGACAATGTCACGCGTTTCTCGCAATTCCTGACGCTCGTCGGCCTGGCTGCTCTCATCGTCGGCGGCGTCGGCGTCGCCAATGCCGTGCGGGCCTTTCTCGATTCGAAGCGCACGACCATCGCCACCTTCAAATGTCTGGGCGCGCCGGCCTTCGTCGTGGTGCTGATCTATCTCATTCAGATTGCCGTCATTGCGCTCGCCGGCATCGCGGTCGGCCTCGTTCTCGGCGCCATTGCGCCCATGATCGCATCGCAATTCATAGCCGAATTCCTGCCGATTTCCACCGCACCGAGGCTTTATCCCGGCGCGCTGACGCTCGCCGCCGTCTTCGGCCTGCTGACGACGCTTGCCTTCGCCATTCCCCCGCTCGGCCACGCCCGCGAAGTGCCGGCGACGGCGCTTTTCCGCGAACAGGGCTTCGAAGCGCGCCGCCTGCCCGGTTGGCCCTATCTGCTGGCCGCCGGCGTGCTGATGGCGGCACTTGCGGCGCTTGCGATCGTCACCGCCTATGATCGCTTCATCGCGGTCGTGTTCGTGGTCTCGATCGCCGGGGCTTTCGTCGTGCTGCGCGCCGTTGCCGCCGCTCTCTCCTGGCTTGCCCGCCGCAGCCCGCGCGTACGCTCTCCCGCTTTGCGCCTGGCAATCGGCAATATCCACCGACCGGGCGCTCTCACCTCGTCCGTCGTGCTGTCGCTCGGCCTCGGCCTGGCGCTGCTTGTGACGCTGACCCTAATCGACGGTAATATGCGCCGCGAATTGACCGGTCGTATGAGCGAGCAGGCGCCGAACTTCTTCTTCGTCGATATTCAGGGGCCGGAGCTGGAAGGTTTCCGCAAGATCGTGCTCGCCGAGGATCCGAAGGGCAAGCTCGTCGAGGCGCCGATGCTGCGCGGCCGCATCGTCGCCTTCAACGGCGAAGATGTCACAAAAATGAAGGTGCCGGCCGCCGGGCAATGGGTGCTGCGCGGCGATCGTGGCATCACCTATGCCGAAACCGTGCCGGAAAACGCCTCGATTACGGAAGGCAAATGGTGGGACAAGGATTATGGCGGCGAGCCGCTGGTCTCCTTTTCCGACGAGGAGGGCAAGGCGCTGGGCCTGAAGCTCGGCGACAAGGTCACCGTCAACGTGCTTGGCCGTAACATCACTGCCAAGATCGCCAGCTTCCGCAAGGTGCAATGGCAATCGCTGTCGATCAATTTCGTGATGATCTTCTCGCCCAATACCTTCAAGGGCGCCCCGCATGCCTGGCTGGCAACGCTGACCGACACTTCGGCCACCTCCGCTCAGGAAGCCACGATCCTCCGGAAGGTCACCAATGCCTATCCGACCATAACAAGCGTCCGCGTCAAGGATGCACTGGATGTCGTCAACACGCTGGTGGGACAGCTCGCCGCCGCTATCCGCTCCGCCGCCTCGGTCGCGCTCATCGCATCCGTGCTGGTATTGGCGGGTGCGCTAGCGGCCGGCAACCGCGCTCGCACGCATGACGCTGTCATCCTCAAGACACTCGGCGCGACGCGTGCCACGCTCATTCGCGCCTTCAGCTACGAATATCTGATCCTCGGCGCGGCAACCGCCATCTTCGCGCTGATCGCGGGTGCGGCATCGGCCTGGTATATCGTCAGCCGCATCATGCGCCTGCCGTCTGCCTTCCTGCCCGACGTCGCCTTCTCAACGCTGATCATCGCCCTGGTGCTGACGGTCGGCATCGGCCTGATCGGTACCTGGCGGATTCTCGGCCAGAAGGCGGCACCCGTTCTGCGCGAACTCTGATTCGCCGCGGAGATCAACCGGAAGCCGGCAAAACGGCTCGATATTACACCGATTTAACATGCGCCGGATCGCTTGACCCTTGTGTATGAGGCTCGAAAGCCTCATATTCTGTGCAGGCATGCTGGAGCTCCGCAGCGGCGCCTGGGCTTGAAAGACCCGACACCGTACTCACATCGGAGCTTGAAAGAGGAAAACATGGCTGACTTCCGCAATTACCAAAACCGGGCGCAGAGCGGCGCGCAATCCGGTGCGATGATAGACGAGGGCCTTCGAGCTTACATGCTCAAGGTCTATAACCTGATGGCGCTGGGTCTGGCGATCACGGGTGTTGCCGCCTATCTCTCCTTCTCGCTCGCCTTTGCAAACGGACAGATCACGGCCTTCGGTCAGGCGATCTATCTCAGCCCGCTGAAGTGGGTTGTCATCCTCGCTCCGCTGGCAATGGTCTTCTTCCTGAGCTTCAGGATCAACCGCATGAGCGTGGCTGCCGCGACGACGACCTTCTGGGTCTATGCCGCGCTGGTGGGCCTGTCGCTGTCGTCGATCTTCATCATCTATACCGGCCAGAGCGTCGTGCAGACCTTCTTCGTGACCGCCGCGTCCTTCGGCGCGCTGTCGCTGTTCGGCTATACGACGAAGCGTGATCTGTCCGCGATGGGCTCGTTCCTGATGATGGGTCTCTTCGGCCTGATCATCGCGACGCTCGTGAACATCTTCCTGGCTTCGTCCGCCCTGCAGTTCGCAATCTCCGTGATCGGCGTGCTGATCTTCGCGGGTCTGACCGCCTACGATACGCAGCGGATCAAGGAAATGTATTACACCGCCGACGATGCCACCGTGGCCGGCCGCAAGGCCATCATGGGCGCCCTGTCGCTCTACCTGGACTTCATCAACCTGTTCATGTTCCTGCTGCAGTTTATGGGCAACCGCCGTTAATCGCGCAGCATGAATGAGCAACGGAAAGGCGGCTTCGGCCGCCTTTTTCATTTGCCTGGCGACAAGCCCTGCGATTTGATAGCGGACAATCACAGCTGAACGCTTCCGCTTTTCTTCGAATCGCGGAAATGCTCCAGCCTTTTGTTTCTACGTAATTCCGGACGGAAAACTGCCATGCAGTTTTCCTGGAATTGCTTTAGCAGATCAGGCAACAAGAAGCAGATGTCCATCAGCCTCCGCAGCGCGACCACAGACGACCTATCCCACATCACGGCAATCTATCGCGACTCCGTCCTCAACGGCACGGCAAGCTATGAGATCACGCCGCCGAGCCAGGATGAGATGGCGGCGCGTTTTCAGGCGATCCAGGAAAAGGCCTATCCCTATATCGTCGCCGAAGATGAGGCCGGAACCTTCCTCGGCTATGCCTATGCCTCATCGTTCCGCACACGGCCGGCCTATCGCTGGATGGTGGAGGATTCGATCTATCTGGCGCCCGAGGCCCGCGGGCGCGGCGTCGGCAGGCTGTTGCTCGATGCGCTCGTCGAACGCTGCGTGACGCTCGGCTTCCGCCAGATGATCGCCGTCATCGGCGGCGCCCATCCCGCCTCCGTCGCCGTGCATCGCGCCGCGGGCTTCACTGAAGTCGGCCTGTTGAAAGGCACCGGCTACAAGCATGGCCGATGGCTGGACACCATGCTGATGCAGAAGGCGTTGGGCGAAGGAGATGGCACCGATCCGGATCCTTCGGTCTATCCGGGGACGTTGTTTGGGGAGTAGCATCGGTTTCAGATATGCCGCAGCTCTGATACGGCACCTATCCGCCAACATAGAGCCGATGAAGAGAAACTACTTATCCACCAGCTTCAGCTGCTTGTCGAACACCTTCAGAACCTGCTGCACGTCATGGCCGCGCTTCAGGATCATGCCGTTGATGTTGACGACCGAAAAAGCGCCCTGCTTGGCCGCCAGCTTTGGATTCTTTTCGATGCGGAAGAGCGGCATCTCGCCGGAGCGCTTGAAGACGGAAAAAACCGCCTTCTCCTTCAAATGGTCGATGGCATAGTCGCGCCACTCACCCTCGCCGACCATGCGGCCATAGATCCATAAAATCGCATCCAGCTCCCGGCGATGGAAGGTCACCGGTAGCGGATCCTTGCTTTGTTTGTATTCCCTGAGATCGACGACGACGGAGGAATTAGTATCGGCGGAACGGTGTTCGCCGTGTCGCAAATCCGGCTGATCAGTCATCAATCCCCCAGGGGCTATCTCATGACAGGAGAATGACAGTTTGCCTCAGCCGCACCAAATTGCAAGACGGCAGAGGGCTCACAATTTTTTTACGCCGCCCGAAAGCATCTCGGCGGCGCCGCATTTCAGACAAAACGACGCCCAATTTACAGGAAGTATAGACGCCGTTTGGCGCCGCCGCGTCAAACGGCCCGGCCGGGGCGCATCGATTAAACCCCAGCCCCGAATGCGTCCTCGCCGGGCACCTCGCCTTTTTGGCGCCAGCCAAAATAGCGAGCCTTTTCGGTGCCAGCCGAAATAGGGTATCTTTTCCGCACAAGTCGAAATACAGAAATGCCGCTCAGCCGTCGGAGCCGATCGTGAGGACCGTTGCTCCGATGATGGCAGCTGGATCGCCCGAAGGCGTCGACGATTGCAGAAGAACAGCAAGACCTCTGCGGCCGGCCTTGTCGAGCACGGAGGAGGGCAGCGCCAGGCTCATGGCCTTGCCATCCCACATGCCCACGGTCTCGACATCCGAGACCGCATGCATATAGGCGATCTGCTGGCCGGTGTTTTCACCGCCTTTCGGCGCCACCATCTGCTCCTTGTCGAAATAGACGACGACCACATTGGCCCTGCCCTCGCCGGCGCCGATCTTGATCTCAAGCTCGTCGCCCTTGGTAACGGCATTGACCGGAACTATCAGCCCCTCGCCGTGGCTCTGGAAGTCATTGAGCTTGACATTGATGGCGTCGAGATCGGCGCCGTTCATATGGGCCCTGCCATTGACGATCGCCTGCGGCGTATAGACCCCGCTGCGCCCCATCGTGCGGGCATAAGCATATTGGCGCGCCGTGTTGTCCTTGGACGCCATGGTGTCGTTCCAGCCGAGATAGTTCCAATAGTCGACATGATAGGCGAGCGCGACGACATCACCCTGGCGGATCAGCTTGCGGAACGCCGCGTCCGCGGGGGGACAAGAGGCACAGCCCTGCGAGGTGAAGAGCTCGACGACGCCCTTGATCTTCGACGCCTCCTGCGCATGCAGCGAACTTGCCAGCGCGATGCCTGCCAGAAGTGGAACCGAAAATCGAAGGCGCATTTCCCTTTTACCTCTTTCGTAAAATTTCGGCGCCGCCCACGAATGCGGACGCCCAAACCATTCACGCTCCTCGGGACCACTCAGCCCACATCAAGCTCGAAAAATCTGAAACAAGAGATAATGGTTTAGCGCGATGACGCAAAGTCACGATGGGGTGAGGCTGACGCCCGGCAAAGGCTCGCCGTACACATCACCGTGAAAAACAAGACGCCGCCGGAAGAGTTTTCCGGCGGCGTCCAGGAATTGCGTGAAAACTACGAGATGGAGCGAAGACGCCGATCAGGCGGCGAGATCGCGCAGAACGGTCTGCAGGATGCCGCCATTGTTGACGTAGACAACCTCATCCAGCGTATCGATACGGCAGATGATCGGAACGTCCTTTACCGTGCCGTCGCCATAGGTGATCTTGGCGATCTTGCGCTCACGCGGCTTGATGTGTTCCAGGCCCTCGATCGTGACGAGTTCGTCACCCTTCAGCTCGAGGCTGGCCCAGGTGGTGCCGTCCTCGAAGACGAAAGGGATGACGCCCATGCCAACCAGGTTCGAGCGATGGATACGCTCGAAGGACTGGGCGATCACGGCGCGCACACCGAGCAGGTTGGTGCCCTTGGCAGCCCAGTCGCGCGACGAGCCGTTGCCGTATTCGACGCCGGCGAAGATGACGAGCGGAACGCCCTCCGCCTTGTACTGCATGGCCGCATCGTAGATCGAGGTCTCTTCCTTGGACGGATAGTGGATGGTGTAGCCACCTTCCTTGCCGTTCGGGCCGAGCATGTGGTTGCGGATGCGGATGTTGGCGAAGGTGCCGCGCATCATGACTTCATGGTTGCCGCGGCGCGTGCCGTACTGGTTGAAGTCGGCAACACCGACGCCATGACCGATGAGGTAGGAGCCGGCCGGCGAGGCAGCCTTGATCGAACCGGCCGGGGAAATGTGGTCGGTGGTGATCTTGTCGCCGAAGAGGCCGAGAACGCGGGCACCCTTGATGTCGGAGATGCCGGCGCCGGTCTTGCCCATGCCGACGAAGTAAGGCGGGTTCTGGACGTACGTCGAGTTGTCGTCCCAGGCGTAGGTCTGGCCCGGAGGAACCTGCACGGCCTGCCAGTTGGCATCGCCCTTGAAGACGTCCGCATATTTGCTCTCGTAGAGCTCGCGGGTGACGTATTTCAGGATGAATTCCTGGACTTCCTGCGAGGTCGGCCAGATGTCCTTCAGGTAGACAGGCTTGCCGTTCTGGTCTTCGCCGATCGGCTCCTTCGTCAAGTCGAGCTGCACCGAACCGGCGAGCGCATAGGCGACGACGAGCGGCGGTGACGCCAGGTAGTTCGCCTGGACGTCAGGCGAAATGCGGCCTTCGAAGTTACGGTTACCGGAGAGAACGCCCGATACGATCAGGCCCTTGTCGTTGATCGTCTTCGAGATCGGCGCCGGCAGCGGGCCGGAATTGCCGATGCAGGTGGTGCAGCCGAAGCCGACCAGGTTGAAGCCAAGCTTGTCGAGATCGGCCTGGAGGCCGGACTTGGCAAGATATTCGCCAACGACCTGAGATCCCGGTGCGAGCGAGGTCTTGACCCACGGCTTGGTCTTCAGACCCTTGGCAACCGCGTTGCGGGCGAGAAGGCCGGCTGCGATCAGCACCGACGGGTTGGAGGTATTGGTGCAGGAGGTGATGGCGGCGATCGCGACGTCACCATGACCGATATCGAAATCCGTCCCTTCGACCGCATAGCGGTTGGAGAGCTGGCCGGGCTTCTTGTATTCGGTGTCCAGCGAGGTCGCGAAGCCGGAAGCGATGTTTTCCAGCGCGATACGGCCTTCCGGACGCTTCGGGCCGGCCATCGACGGCACGACGTCATTGAGGTCGAGTTCCAGCCTGTCGGTGAAGACGAGGTCGGAACCGTCATTGTCGCGCCACATCCCTTGAGCCTTCGAGTAGGCTTCGACGAGAGCGATACGGTCCTTAGCGCGGCCGGACATGTTGAGGTAGTTCAGCGTTTCCTTATCGACCGGGAAGAAGCCGCAGGTCGCACCATATTCCGGACCCATGTTGCCGATGGTGGCGCGGTCGGCGAGCGGCATGTTGTCGAGGCCGGGGCCGAAGAATTCGACGAACTTGGAAACGACGCCCTTCTTGCGCAGCATCTGCACGACGGTCAGCACGAGGTCGGTCGCGGTGACGCCTTCCTTGAGCTTGCCGGTGAGCTTGAAGCCGATGACCTCAGGCAGCAGCATGGAGACCGGCTGGCCGAGCATGGCGGCTTCGGCTTCGATACCCCCGACACCCCAGCCGAGAACGCCGAGGCCGTTGATCATGGTCGTGTGCGAATCGGTGCCGACGCAGGTGTCCGGATAAGCGATCGTTTCGCCGTCCTCTTCCTTCGTCCAGACGGTCTGGCCGAGATATTCGAGGTTGACCTGATGACAGATGCCGGTGCCGGGGGGAACAACGCGGAAGTTTTTGAAGGCCTGCTGGCCCCACTTCAGGAAGCGGTAGCGCTCGCCGTTGCGCTCATATTCCAGCTCGACGTTGCGGGCAAAGGCCTGCGGCGTGCCGAATTCGTCGACGATGACGGAGTGGTCGATGACGAGATCGACGGGAACGAGCGGATTGATCTTTTCCGGATCGCCGCCGAGCGACACCATCGCGTCGCGCATGGCGGCAAGGTCGACAACGGCCGGAACGCCGGTGAAGTCCTGCATCAGCACGCGCGCCGGGCGATAGGCGATTTCGTTCTCGACGGTGCCCTTGTTGGTCAGCCATTCGGCGACGGCAAGGATATGGTCCTTGGTGACCGACTGCCCGTCTTCAAAACGCAGCAGGTTTTCCAGAAGCACCTTCATCGAGTAAGGCAGCTTGGAAACACCGGGCAGACCATTGGCTTCAGCCTTGGGCAGGCTGAAATAGACATAGTCTTTCCCGCCCACGGTCAGCGTGGAACGACAATTGAAACTGTCAAGAGATTTAGACACGAGATACCCCGTTTCTGATAGCCAACACAGTCGTGCGAACGCCTATGCACTTTATGCACATCAGGATGCGGGTGCGGCCATTTCCGCTGTCCGCACGTAAGGCAGAAAACCTTATGTTCGGCGCAAGGATGAAATTCACGCCGACCGCTGGCGTGGTTGCAGGTCTTATAGATAATTTCGTAAAGACTTGCCAGAGTGGCAAAGCGCAAATTTGGACAATTTTTTGCGCATTGCGGCAACGATAACGGGGAAAGCCTGAGCGAATGCATCTATGCGCTGAAAATCTGGCGGCAAGGCGTGGCGAAGATCTGATTTTCTCGAATGTTTCCTTTGACTTGACCGATGGCGACGCTCTGATTCTGACCGGGCGTAACGGCTCCGGAAAGTCGACGCTTTTGCGTGTCGTGGCCGGCCTTCTCAGGCAGGAAAAGGGCAGTGTCAAATTCACCGGAAAAGATGGCGAATCGGGCCGGCTAGCAGGCGAAGCCAGCCACTATCTCGGTCACCGCAACGCGATGAAATCCGAGCTGACCGTAGCCGAAAACCTGATCTTCTGGAAAACTTTCCTCGGCGACATGGCGGGCGGCTTCGGCCTGAATGTCGATGAAGCGACCGATGCTGTCGGGCTCGCCGGCATCCCCCATCTGCCCTTCGGCTACCTCTCCGCCGGCCAGCAGCGCCGAATCGCCTTCGCAAAACTTTTGGTCGCCCACCGCCCCATCTGGATCCTCGACGAGCCGACAGCAGCGCTCGACAGCTCGGCCGATCAGCTGTTTGCGGAGCTGATCACCGCCCATCAGAAGAATGGCGGCATCGTTCTTGCGGCTACGCATCAGCCACTAGGGTTGGAGAACGCGCGGGAGATGCGGATGACGGGGTTTGCCGGGGTGAGTGAGGGGGTGTGGGAATGAGTTCGATGATGCTGAGTTTGCCGAACCTTCGCTACCCCCCTCTGTCCCTTTGGGACATCTCCCCCACAAGGGGGGAGATCGTTTGGAGTTTGCCGCACCAGCTTACAAAGTCGATGAGCTTTGTCTCCGCAGATTCGATCTTGGATCGGGGCTTGCGCGCGCCACAAGTTACCAATCTCCCCCCTTGTGGGGGAGATGTCCCGACAGGGACAGAAGGGGGTGAGGAGCGGAGCGACAATCATCTGAAGCATAAGCGAAGTATCGGTTCTTTCTTGAGTAAACGCCCCTTCATCCGGCTCTTCGGGCCACCTTCTCCCCAAGGGGAGAAGGAGATTGGTGCCTCGTCATGACCGCCCTCTTTCTCCGCGACCTCAGACTTTCGGTGCGCGCCGGTGGCGGAGCGTTGATCGGCATCCTCTTCTTCCTCACCGTCGTCGCCGTCATTCCCTTCGGCGTCGGTCCGGACCTCAAGCTTCTCTCGCGCATCGGCCCGGCCATCGTCTGGATCGGCGCCCTGCTCGCGAGCCTCCTCGGCCTCGACCGCCTGTTCCAGGCCGAGCGTGACGACGGTTCGCTCGATCTGCTCGTCATGCAGGAAACGCCGCTGGTGCTGACGGTTTTCATCAAATGCACGGCGCATTGGATGGCGACTGGCCTGCCGCTCGTTATCGCCTCGCCGCTGCTCGGTCTCTTTATGAATATGAACGAGACGGCGATCGGCGCGACGGCCCTGACCCTGCTTGTCGGCTCGCCGGCGATCACCTTCATCGGCGCGGTGGGTGCCGCCGTCGCCGTGGCGCTGCCGCGCGGCGGGCTGCTGGTATCGATCTTAGTGCTGCCGCTCACCATTCCCGTGCTGATCTTCGGCGTCAGCGCCACCTATGCTGCAGTCGAGGGACCGCAACCCTTCCTGCCGCCCTTCCTGATCCTGATCGCGCTCACCTTGTTCTTCGCCGTCATCGGTCCGGCCGCCGCCGCCCTTGCTTTGCGGAACACGACTGATTGATCGCTGGAGCCGGATGATTTAGGTCGAATCGACCTAAAATCTGAATCCGCCCTAAAATCAAAGAAGTAGAGCGTGATGTCGTCCGAAATTCCCTGACACTTTTCGGCATCACGCTCTGGGAGATACTGTTTCGTCGATCTGAGACGATGCGGTCGATTGCCGGAAAAGCCATATCGGGTTAAACAAATCGCATGAGCGATATCAGCCCTGCGATCAGCCGATTTTCCGACCTCGCCAACCCCACGCGGTTTCTGGCCTTTTCGGCGCGCCTCATTCCCTGGCTGGCGCTGATTTCGGCCGCACTTTTCGCGATCGGCCTCTATCTGTCCTTCTCGACCGAAGGCGATTACCAGCAGGGCGATACCGTCCGCATCATGTATATTCACGTTCCGGCCGCCTGGCTCTCGATGATGTGCTACACGATCATGAGCGTGTCGGCGATCGGCACGCTCGTCTGGCGCCATCCGCTAGCCGATGTCGCCGGCAAGACGGCCGCTCCGCTCGGCGCCGCCTTCACCCTGATCGCGCTCGTCACCGGCTCGCTCTGGGGCAAGCCGATGTGGGGCACCTATTGGGTCTGGGACGCGCGCCTGACCTCCGTCTTCATCCTGTTCCTGATGTATCTCGGCCTGATCGCGCTGAACCGGGCGATGGACGATCCGCCCAAGGCGGCCCGCGTCGCCTCGATCCTGACGCTGGTCGGCTTCATCAACATTCCGATCATTAAGTTTTCGGTCGACTGGTGGAACACGCTGCATCAGTCGGAAAGCATCATGCGCATGGATGGCCCGGCCATCGACGCGGAATTCCTCTGGCCGCTGTTCATCATGGCGCTGGCCTTCACGCTGCTGTTCCTCACGCTGCACCTGATGGCAATCCGTAACGAGATCTGGCGCCGCCGCGTCGCCGCGCAACGCCGCATCGCCGCGCGTATGGCAAGCCGGGAGGAATAGCATGACGCATCCCTTCTACGTCTACGGCTCTTACGGTTTTGCCGCCGTCATGATCCTCGCCATCATTGCCTGGACATGGATCGACGGACGCCTGCGCCGTCGCGAACTGGCAGCATTGGAAGCCTCCGGCATCCGCCGCCGCTCACAGCGCCCGCCCGAAGGCGGTGCGAAATGACGGCCGATGCCGACAACAAGGATAGAGCGAAGTCGAGCGGCACCGCGCGCTATCTGCTGGCGCTCATCCCGCTCATCGTCTTTGCCTGCATCGCCTTTGCCGTCGGCAAGGTCATGTATGACCAGGAAGTGCACGGCACTGATATCTCAGCCATTCCCTCGGCCCTGATCGGCACCAAGGCGCCGAAGCTCGCACTGCCGCCGCTCGAAGGTTCCAACCTTCAGGCGCTGACCGATGACGCCATCAAGGGCAAGCTGACGCTCGTCAATGTTTTCGCCTCATGGTGCATCCCCTGCCGCGACGAGCATCCGGTGCTGAAGGAACTTGCCAAGAGCGGTCAGCTCAACATCGTGGCCATCAACTACAAGGACACGAGCGAGAACGCCCTGCGCTTCCTCGGCGAACTCGGCAATCCCTATAATGCGATCGGCATAGACCCGAACGGCTCGGCCGCCATCGACTGGGGCGTTTACGGCATTCCGGAATCCTATCTCGTCTCGCCCGACGGCACGATCCTCTACAAGCAGGTAGGCCCCTTCACGCCCACCAGCCTGAAAGAGGGGCTTTATCCGGCGATTGGGAAAGCGCTGAGCAAGCCGGCGTCGTAGATCCCTTCTCCCCTTGGGGAGAAGGTGACTGTAGGCACCCGCCCTCGTGGTTCGAGGCTCCAGCCTGCAGGCCTCCACACCTCACCATGATGGCTGATCTCCCTTGCGTTACCTAAAGATCACCCAGCTCATCAAGGCGGCTGAGCTGCCGACCAATCCCCGCGAAAGCCACTCCGCCTCATGGTGAGGTGCCGCATCGCCGAGCGTCAGCGTAGGCAATGCGGCCTCGAACCACGAGGTGGCCACAAGGTCAGCTTCAAAGCTCTCTTAAATCCCACCCTGCCAGGTCTTGATCGCCTCGACCGGCCAGACCAGCATCAGCACGTTGAGCGTAAGATTGTCACGGATCAGGTAGCCGGTGAGCAGCTCGAAGAAGATGGCGATGGCGACCGTTAACAGCACTGGCGCGCGCCAGGCAAACAGGAAGCCGACCACCATGAACACCGCATCCATCGACGAGTTGAGGATGCTGTCGCCGACGTAATCGAGCGAGATCGTTGCAGCGCGGTAGCGATTGATGATGATCGGCGAGTTTTCCAGCAGTTCCCAACCGGATTCGATCAGCATGGCAACGAAGAGCCGCATCGACAGTGGCTTGCCGCGCATGATCAGATGCGTGAGCCCGAAAAAGAGGAAGCCGTGGATGATATGCGACGGCGTATACCAGTCGGCGATATGCTGCGAGTTGCCGCTGGATTTCACGACCGGCTCGAAAAGCTTCACATAGCCGCAGGTGCAGATCGGCACGCGGCCCATCATATATTCCGCCACGATCTGCACGAGTAGGACGACGGCACAGGCGATGAACCAGAAACTTTGCTGCCGATAGCGGCTTTGGGCGTCGACGGCTTCGCTCATTTCCCGCCTTCCGCCGGCGGCTCGACCGTGTGTTTCATGATCAGCGGCATCTGCGACAGGGTAAAAAGGATGGTGATCGGCATCGTTCCCCAGACCTTGAAGTTGACCCAGAGATTGTCCGCGGCCTTGGTGTCGGGGAGATAAAGCCAGTTCGAGCCGCGCCAGACGACTTCGTTGAGTACGGCCAGAACGAAGAAAAAGATGCCCCAGCGCAGCGTCAGCTTGCGCCAGCCTTCGGCATCCAGCTGGAAGGCGGCATTGAAGACGTAGCCGAGCAGCGACTTGCCGAAAGCAAGACCGCCGAGCAGCGCGACGCCGAACAGCGCATTGACGATGGTCGGCTTCATCTTGATGAAGGTTTCGTTCTGAAGGTAGATACCGAGCGCACCGAAGATCAGCACCACGATGCCGGAGACGAAGGGCATCAGCGGCAGATGGCCGAGCATGACCTTCGAGACGACGAGCGAGATCACAGTTGCCGCCATGAACAGGCCGGTGGCGACGAAGAGAGGACCGCCGAGAGCTGCCAGCTGCGGGAAATGCTGCGCCAGCCAGTCGCCGCGCAGATTGCCGAAGAAGAACACCAGCAAGGGTCCGAGTTCCAGCACCAGCTTCAGCATCGGATGATGCTTGTCGGCGGCACTCGGGGTGAGATCGCTGTCGCTGGTCGTCATTGCGGCACTTTCCCTGTCATCCAACTTGTCATCGAATTCGTTCTTGTCGTTCATTGGCTGTTTGCAGCCCCCGTACCGGCGATGGCATGTGCAAAATCCTCGGCCTCGAACGGCTCGAGATCATCTACACCCTCGCCGACGCCAATGAAATAGACCGGCAGCTTATGCTTGGCCGAGATGGCGACGAGAATGCCGCCGCGCGCCGTGCCGTCGAGCTTGGTCATGATCAGCCCGTTGACGCCGGCAACATTGCGGAAGATTTCCACCTGATTCAGCGCGTTCTGGCCCGTGGTCGCGTCAAGCGTCTGCAGCACGGTATGCGGTGCATCCGGGTCGAGCTTGCCGAGCACGCGCACGATCTTCTCAAGCTCGGCCATAAGCTCCGCCTTGTTCTGCAGGCGGCCGGCGGTATCGATGATCAAGACGTCGCTCTTGTTGGCCTTGGCCTGCTGGAAGGCATCGAAAGCGAGGCCGGCGGCATCGGCGCCGAGTTTCGTGCCTATGAATTCCGACTTGGTACGATCGGCCCAAATCTTCAGCTGCTCGATGGCGGCGGCGCGGAAGGTATCGCCGGCGGCAACCATGACCTTCAGCCCGGCGCCGGACAGCTTCGCCGCAAGCTTGCCGATCGTCGTCGTCTTGCCGGTGCCGTTGACGCCGACCACGAGAATGACGTGCGGCTTGTGGCTGAGATCGAGCTGCAGGGGCTTGGCGACCGGCGTCAACACCTTGGCGATCTCCTGCGCCATGATGCGCGTGACGTCTTCGCCGGTAACATCCTTACCGTAGCGTTCGGAGGCGAGCGTATCGGTGACGCGCATCGCCGTCTCGACGCCGAGATCGGCCTGAATGAGCAGATCCTCCAGATCCTGCAGCGTCTGATCGTCGAGCTTGCGCTTGGTGAAGAGTGCCGTGATCTGGCCGGTCAGCTGCGACGAAGTGCGCGCGAGCCCGGCGCGCAGACGCTGGAACCAGGAAAGCTTCTGCTTCGGGGCTTCGGGGACGAGTGCCGGCGCAGAGACGGCGGTGGAGAAGCCCTTGGGGAGGTTGGGGGCTGCAGCTTGGATATCGGTGGTTTCAGAGGAGGGTTCGGAGTCTTTCGACGAAGGTTCCGAGCTTGCCGAGGCTTCGTCACCTCCCTCTGTCCTGTCGGACATCTCCCCCACGCGGGGGGAGATCGATTCAGACGAGGTTTCCTCCGACACTACATCGGCTTCAGTATCAGTCGATTGCTCCGCCTCGATTGCCTGAGCTTCCTCAGACTGCTCTCGCGGCTCAGGCTCAGGTTCTCGAGAAACTGCTTCCTCTGCAGACTCTTCAGCAATTTGCCCTTGCTCAGCCAGCGCCGCATCCTCCAGCCGATCTCCCCCCTCGTGGGGGAGATCGGCCGGAGGGACAGAGGGGGGTGGCACGGGCTCGGCAGGCTCAGTAGCCGGCGAAACATCTACAGTAAGCGACGCCTCCTGCTCGACAACAGGCACCTCAACCCTAGCCAAATCCTCTACAGGCGCCTGCTCCTCGGCCGGCTTTTCGCGGCCGAAGGTGAAGACTTTTTTGATGAAACCGAGCGCCATGAAGTATCCGTTGAAGCATTAGGCCGCGTCGGCGGCCAGAAGTTGCATGTCGAGGTGCTTGCCATTGTGGCCGGTGATTGCGACCTGCACAAGGTCGCGCGGGCGAAGGCCGGGGGCGGCGACAAAAGTGAAGTTTTCGGTATGCGCCAGCCCGTTATTCTCCACAAGCAGCCATTGCCGTGTTCCAACCATGCCGTTGAGATGGGTCTGGTGCAATCTTTGCCCGGCCTCGCGCAGGCCGGCGGCGCGTTCCTTGACTAGGCTGCGGTCGAGCTGCGGCATGCGGGCAGCGGGCGTGCCGGGGCGCGCGCTATAAGGGAAGACGTGCAGATGCGCGATGCCGGCTTCCTGTGCCAGGCCAACGGCATTTGCAAACATTTCTTCTGTCTCTGTGGGAAAGCCGGCGATCATATCGGCGCCGAAGCTCGTCTCGGGGCGCAGCCGTCGCACATCCTCGATGAAACGGATGGCATCGGCGCGCGAGTGCCGCCGCTTCATCCGCTTGAGGATCATGTCGTCGCCATGCTGCAGCGAGAGATGCAGATGCGGCATGAAACGCGGCTCGTCGGCGATCAGGTCCATCAGATGCTGGTCGGCCTCGATGCTATCGATCGAGGAAAGCCGCAGCCTGCGGATCTCCGGAATCTGCTTCAGCAGCGTCTTGGCAAGCAGGCCGAGCGTCGGCGTTCCCGGCAGGTCGGCGCCGTAGCTCGTGGCATCGACGCCGGTCAGCACGATCTCGCAATAGCCGCTCTCGACCAGATTGCGCGCCTGTTCGACGACGGCACCCATCGGCACCGAGCGCGAATTGCCGCGGCCATAGGGAATGATACAGAAGGTGCAGCGATGGTCACAGCCGTTCTGCACCTGGATGAAAGCGCGAACATGACCATCGATATGGCGGATCATCTGCGGCGCGGTCGCCCTCACACTCATGATGTCGTTGACCCGCAGCTTCTCTTCCGCCGAAACGCCAAAATCCGGCAGCGCGCGATAGGAGGCGCTTTTCAGCTTTTCCTCGTTGCCGAGCACGGCATCCACTTCGGCCATTTCGGCAAAGGTCTGCTTCTCCGTCTGCGCGGCACAGCCTGTCACGATGATGCGGGCATGCGGATTGTCGCGGCGCGCGCGGCGGATCGCCTGCCGCGCCTGGCGCACGGCCTCGCCCGTCACGGCGCAGGTATTGACCAGGATGGCGTTGTTGAGTCCGGCTTTCTCTGCCTCGGCCCTCATCACTTCGGATTCATAGGTATTGAGACGACAGCCGAAGGTAATGACCTCGACCCCGCTCACCGCGCCTGAGCTCCCTGCTCCTGGTCGCGCGAGAAGCTGCCCGTGACCGGATCGACCGTGCCGGACCATTCCCATTCGGCGGGCCCGGTCATGACGACATGGTCGTTGCTCTCAAGCCATTCGATGGTGAGCTTGCCTGGAGCAGGCGCCGAGGCGACCTCGATCGTTACCTTGCGGCCGGTGCGGCCGGTGCGCGCGGCGCTGACGGCAGCGGCACAGGCGGCCGAACCGCAGGCAAGCGTCAAGCCGGCACCGCGTTCCCAGGTGCGGGTACGCAGCGACGACGGCGAAAGCAGCTGCGCCAACGTGATATTGGCGCGTTCGGGAAACATCGGATGGTTTTCAAGCAGCGGACCGAACCGATCGAGATCGAAGGACATCGGGTCCTTGTCGACCCAGAAGATCGCATGCGGATTGCCCATCGACATCACAGAGGGCGAATGCAGGACCGGATTGTCGATCGGCCCGATCTGCAGCTCGATACGGCTGGTGTCGGCAAATTCCTCGGCAAGCGGAATCTTGTCCGAGGCAAAGACGGGTGTACCCATATCGACTGAGATCGTGCCGTCCTCATGCTCCCTGGCATTCAGAATGCCGGCAACGGTCTGGAAGGTGAAGGCCTTCTTGCCGGTTTCGGCAGCCAGCGCCTGCACGACGCAGCGCGTGCCGTTGCCGCAGGCCTGCGCCTTCGTGCCGTCGCAGTTCAGGATATCGATCCAGGCATCAGTGCCCTCAACCTTCGGATCGTGGATTGCCATGATCTGGTCGAATTGGGTGGCTGGATCGGCATTGAGCGCAATCGCCGCCGCCGCCGTCACCACGTCCCTGCGGCCGCGCATGTCGACGACCAGGATCTTGTTTCCAAGCCCGTTCATCCTCGCGAATTCGACCGTATTGCTCATGATGCTATGTCCGTCAGTGTTTTCGAGCTGTATATGGCGGAATTGCGGGGGAATTACCAGTGGGACGTGAAGGACGGCACCTTTCACGATTGGCCGGAGCCATCCGGGCCGCCGCAATCCTTCGACAGGCTCAGGATAAGGACGGAGTGAGTTGCGAGCCAGGTGAGGGAGGTAGCCTTCATGGTGAGGAGACCCACAGGGCCGTCTCGAACCGCAAGGCGGGTGGCCCGTCTTTCAGTTGAATCTCTCGATATAATCTTATCGAAAAGCCTTGACGCAATCTATTCTGAGAAAAAATCATTCCCGATGTCGGATCACGGAAATCTTGCACGTCCTAGGCTCGTCCACTCCGTCAAACCATAAGGATTATCACCATGCCGAATACCATACGCCTGCACCGCGTCCTGGCCACCAGCCCGGAGAAGGTCTATCGCGCATTCATCGAGGCGGACGCGCTCGCTAAGTGGCTGCCGCCGAACGGTTTTGCCTGCACCGTGCATCATTTGGAGCCGAGCGTCGGCGGCACGTTCAGAATGTCGTTCCGCAACTTCACGACGGGCGGAAGCCATGCCTTCGGCGGTGAATTTCGCGAGCTCGTTCCCGGCGAGCTGGTACGTTACACCGACAAGTTCGACGATCCCAACCTGCCGGGCGAAATGGAAGTGACCGTGACGTTGAAGAAGGTCCTCGTCGGAACCGAGGTCAACATCACCCAGGCCGGCGTGCCCGATGTCATTCCGCCGGAAGCCTGCTATCTCGGCTGGCAGGAATCACTGCGCAATCTAGCAAAGCTCGTCGAGCCTGAAATCAACCAGTAAGGCACGGCAACCCGCGAAACGGACAGCTCCTTCTCCTCGTGGGGAGAAGGAACCTTCGGCCCAGACGCCAACGCTTAGACCTCGGGCACGTCAAAGACTTCGCCTGCCCTCAGCGGCCGAAACCGATCCGGGTCCACGCCTTCGGCCTTCAACGTTACATCCAGCGCCTGAACGGGCGAATCGATGCCCTCGTCCGTCAGCTGGAACGTCGCGAAGTGATGACCGGCGGCGTAGGCAGCGTTGCAAAGTTTCATGCCCTTCACGGCTTCTTCCGGATTCTGATGCTGGCCCTTCATGAACCAGCGCGGTTCATAGGCGCCGAAGGGCAGGATCGCGAGGCGGAAGCCGCCATGCTTGCGGGCGGCCGCCTCGTAATTGATGCCATCGTGAAAGCCGGTATCGCCGACATGATAGATCTTGCCCGCTGGCGTGGTGAGCACGAATGCAGCCCAGAGCGCCATGCGCCGGTCGCCCATGCCACGCGCCGACCAGTGATGACACGGCTCGACATCGATTGTTACTGCTTTGACGGCGACGCGATCGCCCCAATCGACCACAGTGATGTCGGCGTCTGGAACAGCACGGCGAATGATCGTATCGTTGCCGAGCGGCGTCACGATGTCAGGCCGGTGCGCCTGCTGCAGGCGCGCAAGAGTGACGAGATCGAGGTGGTCATAGTGATTATGCGTCACCAGCACGAGGTCGATATGCGGCAGGTCCTCGAACCGAATGCCGGGCGGCACCACGCGCTTCGGCCCGACGAACCGGAAAGGGCTGACCCGCTCCGACCAGACCGGATCCGTCAGGATGTTCAGCCCGGCAATCTGCACCAGCATCGATGCATGCCCGACCATGGTCACCCGCATTTGGTCGCCAAACACATGCCGGTCGGGCTTGGCTGGAGGAAAGGTGCTGATGACGGGATTGGGCCAGCGCACCCGGCCGCCGCCGAACTGCCAGCGCAAAAGATCGAACGCACCGCCCGGTTCGACGCCACCAGGATTGAAGAAGCGCGCGCCGTCGAAATGATCGGAAACCGGCCCCTGATAATAGGGGTTCTTCCTGGCTGAGCCGGATGAGCTCGTCATGGCTTATCCGCCCCCTGCGCGCTTGTCGCCTCGCCGGCCGGCAAGCCGATCCTGGCGAGCCACTCCTCGGCCTCACGCGCCGTCAGCGTCTCCTCGAGCACGACGTTCGCCGGCATGGCGAAAAGCTGCGGCGTGAAAAAGCTCGTATCCCACAGCGCAGCACCTTCGGCGGCACGCGAAAGCAGGATGACCTGCCGGCCATCGATGCGGGCAATCGTCTCGACGGAGGCCTCGCCGGAAATCTCCACAAGGCCCGTCTCATCCGGGCGTACCGTCTCGTAGCGCCACCAGGGCTCGTCATTGCCCTCTTCGGCCACGGTCACGCAGCGCGCCATGTCGATGATGAACCTGTTGGGCGCGCGGCCGCCGGCGAGCCGCTGGCCGAATGCCGCCTGGATGAGCGTGAACAAATGAAAGCAATTGACGATATTGTCGTAGCGCAGACGAAAGCCCTGACGGCTCGGCAGATGCAGCACGAGCAAGGCGTCGCTTCGGCTTAGAAGCATGTGACGAACCCAGGCCGCGCCCGGCGTATAATCCTGCAGCTCGGCAAGCTGCGCCATCAGCGCTTCGTTGCCGGCGGCGAGCTTGCGTTCCCGCGGCATGGCGGCAAGATGCGATACCGCCGATTGGCCGAGCAGCTGGAAGGCATCGAGCAGCTGCCTTTGCCGCGGGCTCAGCTCCTTGCGGCCGGCAAAGCCGCGATGGATCTGCGGCAGCCAGGCCATGTAGAGTTCCCACACGGCGGCGCCGCTGCGCTCCACCGCCCCACCTTTTTCGACGATGGTGCCGAGCATATTGGCGAGGATCGCGGCACCCGGCGGCGGCAGACGGCTGAGCTCACGCGCCGCCCGCGCCATGATCTTCGGCTGCGCAATGGCGCTCGCATAGAAGGCCTGCGCCGCCGCATTGAATTGCGCGTCGACACGACCGCCGGCGTAAGCACGGCAGGCGGCGAGAAGATCGGTCAGGGCTGCATCATTCATTCGAAACTGTCTCGGGGAATCGCTTGATGGTGGGGATCGATACAACAATTGGAATAGGATGGTACGGTCAAAACGACATTGATACAGCGATGTCATCGGCGCATTTCAGGCATTTCGACCGCCTTGGGTTGACTTTGGCGGCCTTTTCCTGTTTATCGCCCGCAATCTGCGACGAGCACAAGCCTCCGAGCCACCGACCGGGACCCATAAAGGTATAAAGAGATCCCGGAGGTCAACACCCGACAGCGCGACGCGCCCTCGGGTGCTTTTTGGCTTTGCGTCTTGTTTTCGTCATGGAAAAGCACGACGTTTTCGGGCGAGGAACCGCGCAGTTGCGCCAAGTCCAAATCCCGAGCGATCGATAAGGAAGAATTGATGTTTGAAAACCTCCAGGACCGTCTTGGTTCCATTCTGAATGGACTGACTGGCCGCGGCGCGCTTTCGGAAGCTGATGTTTCCGCAGCACTTCGCGAGGTTCGCCGCGCGCTTTTGGAAGCCGACGTGGCGCTGGATGTGGTTCGCTCCTTTACCGATCGCGTTCGCGAAAAGGCCGTCGGCGCCGAAATCCTGAAGTCGATCAAGCCGGGGCAGATGGTCGTCAAGATCGTCCATGACGAGCTGATCGAGATGCTCGGCGGCGAAGGCGTCGGCATCGATCTCAACGCGCCGGCCCCGGTCGTCGTCATGATGGTGGGTCTGCAGGGCTCCGGTAAGACGACGACCACGGCGAAGATCGCCAGCCGCATGACGAGCCGCGACCGCAGGAAGGTCCTGATGGCCTCGCTCGATACGCGCCGTCCTGCCGCACAGGAGCAGTTGCGCCAGCTTGGCGTGCAGACGGGCGTCGATACGCTGCCTGTCATCGCCGGCCAGTCGCCGACCGATATCGCCGCGCGCGCCGTGCAGGCCGCCAAGCTCGGCGGCCATGACATCGTCATCCTCGACACCGCCGGCCGTACGCATATCGACGAGCCGCTCATGGTCGAGATGGCGGATATCAAGAAGAAGTCCAATCCGCACGAAATCCTGCTGGTCGCCGATAGCTTGACCGGTCAGGACGCCGTTAACCTTGCCCGCAATTTCGATGAGCGCGTCGGGATCACCGGCCTCGTGCTGACCCGCATGGACGGCGACGGCCGCGGCGGTGCCGCCCTTTCGATGCGCGCCGTGACCGGCAAGCCGATCAAGCTGATCGGTGTCGGCGAAAAGATGGGCGAACTGGAGGAATTCCATCCTCGCCGCATCGCCGACCGCATTCTTGGCATGGGCGACATCGTTTCGCTGGTCGAGAAGGCTGCCGAGAACATCGATGCCGAGAAGGCAGCCGCGATGGCCGCCAAGATGGCCAAGGGCAAGTTCGACCTGAACGACCTTGCCGACCAGCTCGGCCAGATGCAGAAGATGGGCGGGATGGGTGGCATCATGGGTATGATGCCCGGCATGTCCGGCATGAAGGACAAGATGGCAGCCGCCGGCCTCGACGACCGCCTGTTCAAGCGCCAGATCGCCATCATCTCCTCGATGACCAAGGCCGAGCGCGCCAATCCCGACCTGCTGAAGCATTCCCGCAAAAAGCGCATCGCCGCCGGCTCCGGCACCGACGCCTCCGACATCAACAAGCTTCTGAAGATGCACCGCCAGATGGCGGACATGATGAAGATGATGGGCGGCAAGGGCAAAGGCGGCATGATGAAGCAACTGATGGGCGGCCTTGCCGGCAAGATGGGCCTCGGCGGCGGCATGGGCGGCATGCCCGACCTGTCGAACATGGACCCCAAGCAGCTCGAAGCCCTGCAGAAGCAGGCCGAAGCCGCCGGCCTCGGCCGTCCGGGCGGCCTGCCGGGCCTCGGTAGCGGCGGTGGATTGCCAGGTCTGAGCGGCGCCAAGCTACCGGGCCTCGGCGGTGGTTTCCCGGTGCTTCCCGGTTTGCCGAAGAAGAAATGAGAAGGATCGTTGACCCCCATGATTGATCCAGACGTCAAGGCCCAACTGGGCAACTACCGCCAGTCGATCGACAATATCGATGCCGCACTGGTGCACATGCTGGCCGAACGCTTCCGCTGCACCAAAGAGGTCGGCGTGCTGAAGGCCAAGTACGACTTGCCGCCGGCCGACCCGACGCGCGAAGAATTTCAGATCGAACGCCTGCGCCGCCTGGCAAAGGACGCCAATCTGGACCCGGATTTCGCCGAGAAGTTCCTGAACTTCGTCATCAAGGAAGTCATCCGGCATCATGAACAGATCGCTGCCGATTTCAAAGGGTAACCCCTGGCTGCATGATCCCGAAAGACGCAGGGCGTTTTCGACAGGGATCACGTAGCAAGAGAAAAGCAGCGCGACGTAACCATACCGCACAACGAAGCGGTCAATAAAAGCCTAAGGAGAATTAACATGGCACTGAAAATTCGTCTCGCCCGCGGTGGCTCCAAGAAGCGTCCGTATTACCACGTTGTCGTTGCCGACGCTCGCTCGCCGCGCGACGGCCGCTTCCTTGAGACCCTCGGCTCCTGGAACCCGATGCTCGCCAAGGACGATGCCAAGCGCGTTGAACTCAAGGCCGAGCGCATCAAGCATTG
Organism: Rhizobium sp. P40RR-XXII; assembly: GCF_012641405.1. Taxonomy (GTDB): domain Bacteria; phylum Pseudomonadota; class Alphaproteobacteria; order Rhizobiales; family Rhizobiaceae; genus Rhizobium. The sequence goes on along the minus strand of NZ_JABAII010000004.1, from coordinate 275,703 downwards.
GCTCGATCACGGCGCGCAGCCGACCGACCGCGTTCTGCGCTTCCTCGCCGAAGCTGGCATCGCAACGCGCGACGCCAAGAACAACCCGGAAAAGGCAAAGCCGGGCAAGCGTGCTCAGGAGCGCGCCGCCGAAAAGGCACAGAAGGCTGCTGACGCCGCCGCCGCTGCTTCTGAATAATCAGTCCTTGTGACTGTCGAAAGCGGGCGGCATGGTGACATGCCGCCCGTTTTTTGTTTCCCATCGGCAGATGTTCAGCCTATGAGAGAACGCAACTACAGCGCCGCGCAAAGGTCGCTGCAGCACTTTAGATCACTGCATAATTCCTTAAATCGATTCCGGAATTATGCAGTGATCCCGGCAATCGGCGAAGAGACCATGACGAAACTGCAAAACCCGGTATTGATGGCGACGATCGGCGCGGCACAGGGCCTGAGAGGCGAAGTGCGCGCCCGCACCTATACGTCGGACCCGACCGCGCTCGGTGACTATGGCCACCTGCACAGCAAGGACGGCCGCAGCTTCGAAGTGCTTGAGATTCGCGAAGCCAAAAACGTCGTGGTGGTGCGCTTCCGCGGCATCAACGACCGTAGTGCCGCCGAGGCGCTGAACGGCCTGGAACTCTACATCGAGCGCGACAACCTGCCTGATGATGAACTCGACGACGACGAATTCTTCTACGCCGATCTCGAAGGGCTCGAAGCCGTCGACGACGAGGGAATCGGCTACGGCACCGTCACCGGCGTCTATGATTTCGGCGCCGGCGACCTCCTCGAACTCAAGGGTCCGGGCAAGCGTCCCGTGCTGATCCCCTTTTCCGAAGCCGCCGTGCTCGAAATCGATCTCGAGGGCGGCAAGCTCCTGATCGATCCGCTCGCCGCCGGCCTGATCGACAGCCCCGACGATCTCATCGGCAAGCCGGAAAAGCCGCAGGACAAGACAAAGAAGTAATCCTCATTGGGAAGTGACCGCGCCATGAGTTTCCGGGCGACCATCCTGACGCTTTATCCCGAGATGTTTCCCGGTCATCTCGGCACGTCGCTCGCCGGCAAGGCGATGGAACGCGGGCAATGGTCGCTGGACACCATGCAGATCCGCGATTTCGCCACCGACCGGCACCGCACCGTCGACGACACGCCGGCCGGCGGCGGCGCCGGCATGGTGCTGAAGCCGGATGTGCTTGCCCGCGCCATCGACCATGCCAGCGAAAACGATCACCGCCCGCGACTATTGATGAGCCCGCGCGGCAAGCCGCTGACGCAGAAGCGCGTGCGCGAGCTGGCACGCGGCGACGGCGTCATCATCGTTTGCGGCCGCTTCGAAGGCGTCGACCAGCGTGTCATCGACGGCCGCGACCTCGAGGAAGTCTCGATCGGCGACTATATCCTTTCGGGCGGCGAACCGGCCGCACTGATCCTGCTCGACGCCATCATCCGCATCCTACCTGGCGTCATGGGCAACGACCTCTCCGGCCTGCATGAAAGCTTCGAGGGCGGTCTGCTGGAGCATCCGCACTACACACGCCCGCAGATCTGGGAAGGCAATGAGATCCCCGCCGTGCTCACCTCGGGCAATCACGCGGCCATCGCCAAATGGCAGAGGGAGAAGGCCGAAGAGCTGACGCGGGAGCGCAGGCCGGATCTGCTGGAGAAGCCGTCGGGGAAACAGACCGGCTCCCGATGAAGGCTCTCGCATCGCTGTCAACCGGGCAGGCATAGCCGCTGAAATCGGCCGTCTGGCCCAGCGATGGCGGCCGGATGCAAGACCGGATTCCACGTCATGGCGCTAAATGCAATCTAGCGATAAAAGGGCTGGGGTCGGTACCAAAGGGCAGGAGGTCACATCAATGGCGAAAGACAACGCAACGGAAGCCGAACAGGCAGGCTCCGCTTCTCAACTGATCAGCAACAAGATCCGGGAACTGGGCGACTGGCGCGGCAAGACCTTGAGCAAAGTCCGCGCCCTCATCAAAGAGGCGGAACCCGATGTGATCGAGGAGCTGAAATGGCGCGGGGTGCCGGTATGGTCGCATGAGGGCATCATCTGCACCGGCGAGACCTATAAGAGCGCCGTGAAGCTGACCTTCGCGAAAGGCGCCTCGCTGGAGGATCCCTCCCGCCTCTTCAACTCCAGCCTCGAAGGCAACACGAGACGCGCCATCGATATCCACGAGAACGAGGATATCGACGAAGAAGCGCTGAAGGCGCTCATTCGCGCCGCGGCCGCCCTGAACGCATCGACGCGGAAAAAACCGAAGAAGACCTGAGCGGTATCCAGGCAATGGGATGTATGATAAATTGCCGTTCTAAGCCGCTTGCACGGCAATAAAGCCCACTTAATTCGGCTGCAAGGGGTGACAAAGGCGTGACAATAGGGTATGTGCGCGCCCGGCATGGGAAATTTCCCATCAACCACCAAAGAAAAGCAGACGTATCCGCCCCTGCCGTAACAGGCATATATCCGAGGCGAGACCTTGAAGGTCCGACCAGGGATAAAGATCGTTCAGGGCGCTCTGGCTGTTGAAGCAACAACGAGGTTGATACTATGAACATCATTCAACAGTTGGAAGCCGAACAGGCTGCCAAGATCGAAGCCAAGCGCACGCTCCCCGACTTTTCCGCTGGCGACACCCTTCGCGTCAACGTGAAGGTCACGGAAGGCAACCGTACCCGCGTTCAGGCCTATGAAGGCGTTTGCATCGCTCGCTCCGGCGGCGGCCTGCAGGAAAACTTCACGGTTCGCAAGATCTCCTACGGCGAAGGCGTCGAGCGCGTATTCCCGGTTTACTCGCCGATGATCGAAAGCGTCGAAGTCGTTCGCCGCGGTAAGGTCCGTCGCGCCAAGCTCTACTACCTGCGCGACCTGCGCGGCAAGGCTGCCCGTATCGTCGAAAACACCGGCACCCGCGCCCGCAAGCTCAACGATGCCGAGCGTCAGGCGCTCGCCGAAGAGAAGGCACGCATCGAAGCCGAGAAGGTTGCAGCCGCTCAGGCGCTCGCAGCCGAAAAGGCAGCAGCAGAAGCCGCCGAAGCAAAGGCCGCTGCAGAAGCTGCTGCAGCCGCAGCAGCCGAGCCGGCAGCAGAATAAGTTTCGATCCCCACGGATCGCGACAATTAAAGGCGGCCTTCGGGTCGCCTTTTTTGATGCCCGGCTTCACACTGCCGGAAACAAATTTTCTCCTCCAGCTATCCGCTTGGAGTTGCTTTCCCATTTTTATGATCGCAGCCATGGCAACGGCCTTGCCATGGGCTTTCCAAGTATGACAGTTTTCCGCCACGCTAGCGCGGATTCAAATATGTAGAGCATTCGGGGAGATTTTCATGGCATTCCGTCGTTCGTTCCTTCTGGGCCTCAGCGCCCTCGTGCTTGCACCCTTCGCTTCCTTCGCCGCCGACCTGCCTGATCTCAAAGGCAAGACTGTCATCGTCGTGACCGAGAATGCCTATCCGCCACTGCAGTTCATCGATCCAAAGACGAACAAGGCGATCGGCTGGGAATATGACGCGATGAACGAGATCGCCAAGCGTCTGAACTTCAAGGTCGAGTACCAGAACACCAGCTGGGATGCGATGATTCAGGCTGTCTCCGAAGGCCAATACAACATCGGCATGACCGGCATCACCATCAAGGACGACCGCAAGCAGAAGGTCGATTTCTCCGACCCCTACATGCGCTCCGAACAGTTCATGCTGGTGCGCGGCGACGAGAAGCGCTTCACCGATGCCAAGAGCTTCGCCGCCTTCAAGGACGGATTGATCGGCGCGCAGCCGGGCACAACGCCCTTCTATACCGCCGTCTATTCAGTCCTCGACGGCAACGAGCAGAACCCACGCATCAAGACCTTCGAAACTTTCGGCGCCACCGTACAGGCGCTGAAGACCGGAGATGTCGACATGGTGCTGACGGACGGCACGGCCGGCAAGGGCTATGTCGATGCTTCGAATGGCGGCCTGAAGCTCGTCGGCGGCCCGCTCGGCTCCGAGGATTTCGGCTTCATCTTCCAGAAAGGCTCCGATCTCGTCACCCCGATCAATGCCGCCATCGCCAGCCTCAAGGCGGACGGCACGCTCGATGCGCTGAACAAGAAATGGTTCCTCGACTACAAGATGGGCCAATGAGCTCCGCAGATCGATATCCTGGAAGCCCGCTCTGATGGCACCAACGGCTGGCCCAGGCGGGCATCGCGGCCAGGATGACTTTCCCTGGTGGTTGGTCGCCCTTGCCATACTCGGCGTCGTCGCCTCCGTCGCAATCGCGGCAAACGGCCTTTACGCCCAGATCTTCTCTCTTCTGCTCAATGGCATCGGCGTCACGATCTTCGTGACGCTGGTGGCCTTTACGCTCGCCATGCTGCTTGGCCTCGGGCTTGCGCTGCTTGGCCTGTCGGACTTTCTCATGTTGCGGCAGGTCGCGCGCTTCCATATCGAGATCGTGCGCGGTATCCCGATACTGGTGCTGCTCGCCTACATCGCCTTCGTCGGCACGCCAGCCTTCGTGGCCTGCTACAACGTCGTCATCTCTCCGTTGGTTTCCGCCGGCTGGGCAAATGCGCTTGTCACCCGCGATGTACCCTTCGTCTGGCGCACGATCATCGCGCTGACGATCGCCTATTCGTCCTTCATCGCCGAGATCTTCCGCGCCGGCATCCAGGCGGTCGACCAGGGCCAGATCGAGGCGGCAAAGGCGCTCGGCCTCACCCGCTTCCAGCGCTTCCGGCTCGTCGTCTTCCCGCAGGCGATCCGGGTCATCCTGCCGCCGCTGTCAAACGATTTCATCGCCATGGTGAAGGACAGCTCGCTGGTCTCCGTGCTCGGGGTTGCCGATATCAGCCAGCTCGCCAAGCTCTATTATTCCGCCAATTTCCGCTACTTCGAAACGCTGTCGATCCTTGCCTTCATCTATCTGCTGCTGACGATCGGCCTGTCGCTGTTGCTGCGGCAGCTGGAAGCCTGGATGCGCCGGCGATCGGGCGCCGACCGGTCGGCCTTCCCTCGCCTCGGCGCCGGCCAGCCGCCCGACGTGCAGGTGTAGCGGCTGCGGCCGAACGTCGGCCCCAACACGCCCTATCGTCACCATTGCCGAGACTTCGGAAAATTGATATGAGCATCGCCATGAATAAGATCATGAGCAAAGACGGACGATACGTCACGGCTTTCGTGCTGCAGGACCACAAGCGCCTGCCGGCACGTTTCTTTGCGATGATTTCGGGCGCGCTCAACAGCCGACTTCGCTGATCACACCCGAGGCCGGCGGTCCTGATCCGCCAATCCCCATTTTCGCAATGCCAATATGGATCTATAGCCATGAGCGCTCCACGCACACTGTACGACAAAATCTGGGATGACCACCTGGTCGACGCCCAGGATGACGGCACCTGTCTTCTCTATATCGACCGTCACCTCGTTCACGAGGTGACATCGCCGCAGGCCTTCGAAGGCTTGCGCATGACCGGCCGCAAGGTTCATGCCCCGCAGAAGACGCTGGCTGTCGTCGACCACAACGTGCCCACCTCGCCGGATCGCCATCTCGGCATCAAGAACGAGGAAAGCCGCATCCAGGTCGAGCAGCTCGCCAAGAATGCCGCCGAATTCGGCGTCGAATATTACTCCGAAAACGACAAGCGTCAGGGCATCGTCCACATCATCGGCCCCGAGCAGGGCTTCACCCTGCCCGGCATGACCATCGTCTGCGGCGACAGCCATACCTCGACGCACGGCGCCTTCGGCTCGCTGGCCCATGGTATCGGCACCTCCGAGGTCGAGCATGTGCTCGCCACGCAGACGCTGATTCAGAAGAAGGCGAAGAACATGCTGGTGCAGGTCGACGGCCAGTTGCCACCGGGCGTCACCGCCAAGGACATCATCCTTGCCATCATCGGCGAGATCGGCACCGCCGGCGGTACCGGCTATGTCATCGAATATGCCGGCGAAGCCATTCGCTCGCTGTCGATGGAAGGCCGCATGACCATCTGCAACATGTCGATCGAAGGCGGCGCCCGCGCCGGCCTGATCGCTCCGGATGAGACCACCTTCGAATACATCAAGGGCAAGCCGCGCGCGCCGAAGGGCGAAGCGCTGGAACAGGCGATCGCTTACTGGAAGACGCTGCAGTCCGACGAAGGCGCGCATTACGACCGCATCGTCAAGCTCGATGCCGCAAGCCTGCCGCCGATCGTCTCCTGGGGCTCCTCGCCGGAAGACGTCGTCTCCATCCAGGGCATCGTTCCGAACCCGGATGAAATCCAGGACGAGACCAAGCGTGCCTCCAAGTGGCGCGCGCTCGACTATATGGGCCTGAAGCCCGGCACGCCGATGACCGAGATCAACGTCGATCGCGTCTTTATCGGCTCCTGCACCAACGGCCGCATCGAAGACCTGCGCGCCGTCGCCAAGGTCGTCGAAGGCAAGACCGTCGCTTCAACCGTCGACGCCATGATCGTTCCGGGCTCCGGCCTCGTGAAGGAACAGGCGGAAGCCGAAGGCCTCGACAAGATCTTCAAGGCTGCCGGCTTCGATTGGCGCGAGCCTGGCTGTTCGATGTGCCTCGCCATGAACGACGACCGCCTGAAGCCCGGCGAACGCTGCGCTTCGACCTCGAACCGCAACTTCGAAGGCCGCCAGGGCTTCAAGGGCCGCACCCATCTGGTCTCGCCCGCCATGGCCGCAGCCGCCGCAATCACCGGTCACTTCGTCGATATCCGCGAGTGGAACTGATCCGTTCGAATACATGAATGACAAAGGGCGGCTCGATGGCCGCCCTTTTTGTTTGTGGACGTACTCGCTCATCCTATCGCTTCGATAGGACGGGCTGGCTCCCGGTCTGTGCCGAACTTCCCACCTGCGGAACCTGCTGCGCCCGCTGGCTGAGCCAGACGCTGCCGATGACGACGATGATGCCGAACATCTGCATCGGGCTCAGCTGCTGGCCGAGCACCGCCCAACCCAGGATCACGGCAGTCGTCGGGCTGAGGAAGCCGAGCGGTGAGACCACCGAGGGCTCAAGCCGCGACAGGCCCCGGAACCAGAGAATGTAAGTCAGCGCCGCGCCGATCAGCCCGAGATAGATGAAGCCAAGAAGATTTGCGCCGGTCAGATGCGGCAGCGGCGGCTCGAGCAGCAGCGCGAACGGCAGCAACAGCATGCCGCCCGCCGTCAGCTGCCATGCCGTAAAGGTCAGCGGCGAAACATCCGGCCGCCAGCGGCGGCTGAGCACGGTCCCGGCCGCCATGGAGAAGGCGCCGGCGATACCGGCGGCGATGCCGATCGGATCGAGCGTCGCCTTTGGCGTCAGGATCAGCAGGGCGACGCCGCCGATACCCGTAACGGCGGCGACAATGGAAAGACTGCGGATCGGCGAACCCAGCAGCAATCGCGCCAGCACGATGACGATCAGCGGCTGAACGGCGCCGACAGTCGCCGCCACGCCACCCGGCAGCCGGTAGGCGGAAATGAACAGCAGCCACCAGAAGACGGAGAAATTCAGCGCGCCGAGGACCAGCGACTTCAGCCACCAGACGCCGTGCGGCAGCCGCCGCACGATGGCAAGCAGCAGCAGCCCGGCAGGCAGGGCGCGCAGCATGGCGACCGTAAGAGGGTAGCCGGCCGGCAATAACTGCGTCGTCACCAGATAGGTGCTGCCCCAGATCGCCGGCGCGATGGCGGTCAGCAACAGGTCGAAATTGCGATTCATGGTCTTGATTCCGAAATTTATCTTGACCTCAAGATAATCCGAAATGCCTTGACGTCAAGATAAATTCATGGCGAGGTCTCGCCATGGATCGCATCGACAAAATTCTCGCCCAATGGCGCCGCGAACGGCCGGAACTCGACACAACGGCCATGGGCCTCTTCGGGCGCATGCGTAATCTCACGCTTCATCTATCCCGCGAGATGGACAAGACCTTCGCCCGCTTCGACCTGAATTCGGCGAACTTCGATATGCTGGCAACGCTGCGCCGCTCGGGCGAGCCCTATTCTCTCTCCCCTAGCGACCTGATGGAGACGATGATGGTGACATCGGGCACGATGACCAATCGCATCGACCAGCTGGAAAAAGCCGGCCTCGTCGCCCGCAGCCAGAACCCGAATGACGGTCGCAGCTTCCTGATATCCCTGACGCCGAAGGGCTTCGAGCTGATCGATGCAGCGGTAACGGCGCATGTGGAAACGCAGACGCGGCTGGTTTCGACCCTCTCGGACAAGGAGCGAACGGCGCTTGACGGCCTGCTGCGCAACTACTTAGCCGACTTCGAGCCCCATTCCTGAGCTTGCGCGCCGCTCGGCGCAGACATCGCGGATAGAGCCGCGCAGCCAGCGATGCGCCGGATCCGCATCCAGCCGGGGATGCCAGAGCAGCGAAATCGTCACATCCGACGCCGGCACTGGCAGCGCGAAACTATGCATGCCGACGCGCAAATTGCCCGTATACCGCTCCGGCACGCTGACGATCAGATCGGAAGCGCGCGCCAAGGCCAGCGCCGCCGAAAAGCTGCCGACGATCGTCGCGATCTGCCGCTCCAGTCCCAGCGCGTCGAGCGCCTCGTCGATCTGGCCCTTCTGCAATCCGCGCCGAGAGACGAGGATATGCCGGCCGGCGGCATAACGCTCCGGCGTCATCAACCCTTCGCTCAACGGGTGCCCGCTTCGCACCACTCCGATGAAGCGATCATGGAACAGCGCCTGCGTCCGCAGCTCCGGCCCGGTATCGTCGCCCACCACGCCGGTCTCGAGATCGATCGTGCCGTCCCGCAGCGGCGTGCTGTCCTTGTCCAGTTTCTGCGTGAAATTGAGCCGCACGCCGGGTGCCTGCTCGGCGATGCGGGCGATCAGCGCAGGCCCGAAATTCTCCACGAAACCCTCGCGGGTACGGATGGTGAAGGTCCGGGCGAGCTGTTTCAAACTCAAGGTCTCCGCCGGGCGCAAGGCCGCTTCCACCTCCTGCACGAGCCGGCCGACGCTTTCGCGCAACTCCAGCGCCCGCGGCGTCGGCACAAGCCCGCGCCCGGCCCTGACCAGTAGCGGATCTCCCGTCGTCTCGCGCAGGCGGGCGAGCTGCCGGCTCATCGCGGATGGGCTCAGCCGCAGTCGCCGGGCGGCGCGCGCAACGCTGCCTTCGGCAAGCAGGACATTCAGGGTGACGAGCAGATTGAGATCGGGCGTGGACATGGCGTGACCATAGCACGGCTTTTCCAATATATGGCGGCAAACGCACGAATGAAGTGCAAACGATGCGCCTTCCGCCACATCAGCAGCAAAGCTACCTTCTGCCGAGACCTTTTAAGATATCGCCAGAAACGGAGTTCATGTTGAAACCGATCATTGAAAAGCCGGACGGGACCGGATCCGAACCCATCAAAGCCACTGCCTCGGTTCGCTGGGCGCTCGCCAGCCTCTCGCTCTCCATGCTGATGCCATCGCTCGATACCAGCATCGCCAATGTCGGCCTGCCGACGCTCGCCGAGACATTCGGCGCCTCCTTCCAGCAGGTGCAGTGGGTCGTGCTCGCCTATCTGCTCGCCATCACCACGCTGATCGTCAGCGTCGGGCGGCTCGGCGACATTTTCGGCCGACGGCGCCTGCTGCTGATCGGCATAAGCCTCTTTACGCTCGCCTCGTTCTTCTGCGGCACAGCCCCAACGCTTTCGCTCCTGCTCATCGCCAGAGGCCTGCAGGGCCTCGGCGCCGCCATGATGATGGCGCTGACGGTGGCGATGGTCGGAGAGACCGTGCCGAAGGAAAGGACGGGCAGCGCCATGGGCCTGCTCGGCACCATGTCCGCGATCGGCACCACGCTCGGCCCGTCGCTCGGCGGCGTCCTGATTGCGAGCTTCGGCTGGGAAAGCATCTTCCTGGTCAACGTGCCGCTCGGAATTGCGAACGTCCTGCTCGCCGCCCGTTTCCTGCCGGCGGACCGTCCGCGCGGGAAAGCTGCCCAGGGACGCCCCGATGCGATCGGCACCTTGCTGCTGGCCCTGACGCTGGCCGCCTATGCCCTCGCCATGACCACGGGATACGGCCGCTTCGGCGCGCTGAATTTCGGCCTGTTGCTGGCCGCCGCCTTCGGTATCGCCCTCTTCGTCTTCACCGAGGCGAAGGTGAAGTCGCCGCTGCTGCGCCTCTCCATGTTCCGCGAAACCTCGCTGAGCGCGGGCCTTGCCATGAGCACCCTCGTTTCCACCGTCATCATGACGACACTCGTGGTTGGCCCCTTTTATCTCTCCCGTGCCCTCGGGTTCGATGCTCTCCATGTCGGCGCCATCATGTCGGCTGGCCCATTGGTCTCCGCGCTGACAGGCGTGCCAGCCGGCGGCATCGTCGACTGCTTCGGCGCCCATCGCATGACCGTGACAGGTCTTGTCGGTATGATTATCGGCCTGTCCCTGGTAGCTGCGCTGCAAGGCAGATTTGGTGCTGCCGGCTATATCGGTCCGCTCGTTATCGTCACCGCGAACTACGCGCTCTTTCAAGCGTCCAACAACACCACAATCATGAAGGACATCAGCCCCGATCAACGCGGCGTGATTTCCGGCATGCTGAGCCTGTCGCGAAATCTCGGACTCATCACCGGCGCCTCCGTCATGGGTGCGATCTTCACATTCGCCTCTGGAACTGCCGACATCAAGGCGGCACATCCGGAGGCGGTGGCGGCGGGGATGCAGATAACCTTCATCGCCGCCGCTCTGCTGATCGCCGTGACGCTTGGCGTCGCGCTGACAAGCCTTGCCTTTGCCCGGCGCGCCAATCTCCTTAAAGACATGCCATGAGAGAATGGGCAGTTGGACGGCGAGAGCAGCCTCGCCGTCCCGCTTAAGCTTAGGCCCGACTATCGATCGACGGCGTCAGGGAGCGTGCGACAGCCCGCCAAGACGACTGAGCCCGGCGGGCTGGAATGAACGCCCTCCTCCAACCCGGATCGACAAGCGGAAAAAAAGCCTGCAGTATCGACTTCAGGCTTTCAGAAAGCTCAAGCGTTCGGCCGGACGCGCTTCAGCGCGTCGTCGACGCTGATGCCGCCGAGATAACCGCCGGCCGAGGTCGCCGGCTTTCCGTCCTCGATGGCATGGGCGAATTTCACGGCCGAATCATCCTCCAGCTGCCGGTATAGCCGGGCGATATTGGGATAATCGACGCGATCCACTACGTCGTGGTAGTCGACCCAGCGGGCAATACCGACGAAATAAGCGTCAGCCAGCGACTTGCGATCCCCCAGCAGCCATTGCCTGTCACCGAGCATCCGGTCGAGATCCGCATGAGCCTTGCGCACCTTGAAGCCTCCATATTCGCGCAATGCCGTCTTTGCCGCTTCGTCTCCGCCATGCTCATACACATACCAAAGCGGAGCAAACGAGCTGAAGAAGCTGGTGTTGAGATAGGCAAGCATCCGGTTGAGCCGGTCGAACTCCTCGGTTCCCTGCGCAAAAGCCAAACCCGTATCGATGCCGCCTGCCCCTAAATGGTTGAGGATCGCCATGCTTTCCGTCAGCACTGCGCCGCTGCTGGTGATCAACGCAGGCGTCTCGCCAACGGAATTGATGAAGCGATAGCCGCCGCTCATGAAGTCCTCTTTGACCATCTCGACGCGTGATAGCTTGTAGGGCTTTTTCAGCCATTCGAGTGCGACGATCGATCCGAAGGAGCATCCCGAGGGGACACCGTAAAACAGTACCGGTTCCATATTTTTCTCCTGATGTAACGAGGCACAACCTCGATGCCAGCAATATGGATTTGTGGACTTTGATCGAGTAGACCGTTAATTTTGAACCAAAAGTCTCATTACATGGACATTGCGATGTCGCTTAACCTCAATGATCTGCAGATCTTCGTCCAAGCCGTCGATAATGGTGGTTTCGCCGCGACGGCACGGCGGCTGGGCATGCCGAAATCGACGATCAGCAAGCGCATCGCCGCGCTGGAAGCCGATCTCGACACGCGCCTGCTGCATCGCACCTCGCGCAGCTTCATGCTGACCGATCCGGGGCGGGCCTTTTATGAGCACGCGACGGCCGCGCTGGTCGAAGCTGAGGCGGCTGAAAGCGCAGTGCGGCAACGTCATGCGGAGCCGAGCGGCATCGTTCGCATCACCGCCTCCGTACCTGCCGCGCAATTCGTCCTCTCCGATCACCTTCCGTCGCTCGCCGCTGCCTATCCCAAGCTGACATTGCAGCTTCATGCCACCGACCGATTCGTGGACTTGGTCCAGGAAGGCTTCGATATCGCCGTGCGCAGTCACTTCTCGCCCCTGCCGGATTCCGAACTGCTTCAAAGACAGGTTTCGATCGACGACGTGATTCTGGTGGCCGCCCCTGCCTATCGTGAAAGGCATGGATCACCGGCCGATCCGCAGGCACTGCAGGATCATGACGGCCTGCTCGTTTCGCAGACGGCGAAGACCTGGCAGCTTCAGCACCCGGAACGTGGTTCACTCGCCGTTTCACCCCGCCGCCGCTTCGTCGCCGACGAGACGCTTGTCCTGCTCCGGGCCGCGATCTCCGGCCTTGGCATCGCCTGCTTGCCGGGAGCGAGCTGCAAGGCGGCAATCGAAGCCGGACAGATCGTTCGGGTTCTGCCAGGCTGGACAGCAGGCAGCGTCACCACCACGATCCTGACCACCCACCGCCGCGGCCAGCTACCGGGTGTGCGTGCCGTCGTCGAGTTTCTCGCAAGAGGTTTGCAGGCTAACCGCAACGACAGAGATGGCCCTGGTAGAGCGTGATACCGAAAAGACAAAAGCCCGATGCTGCGCACCGGGCTTTCTTTTGAAATCGCGGATTATCTGAGTCTGAGCCCGATATCAGAAGCTTGCGGTCATCGGGTCCGGGCCGATGCGTCCGCCGGCCGAATCGAGCTTGGCGATCTCAGCCAGATCGTCGCTGTCGAGCTTGAAATCGAAAACCCTAAGGTTTTCCTCGATACGGCTCGGCGTCACCGATTTCGGGATGACGATCAGGCCGTTATCGATATGCCAGCGGATGATGACCTGTGCCGGCGTGCGGCCGTGCTTGGCGGCGACCTTGCCGATGACGGCATTGGTGAGGAGCTTGCCCTGCCCGAGCGGGCTCCAGGATTCCGTCTTGATCCCCAGCTTGTCATGCACTTCGCGAAGCGCCTTCTGCTGGAAGGTCGGATGCAGCTCGATCTGGTTGAGAACGGGCGTCACGCCGGTTTCGCCGATGATGCGGTCCAGATGCTCCTTGGCGAAGTTGGAAACGCCGATCGAATGGGCGCGGCCTTCTTCCTTGAGGCGGACGAAGGCCTTCCAGGTGTCGAGGTAGCGGTTGCGATGCGGCGACGGCCAGTGGATGAGGTAAAGATCGACATAGTCAGTGCCGAGACGCTTCAGGCTTTCGTCGAAGGCCTTCAGCGTCGAGTCGAAGCCCTGCGCCTCGTTCCAGAGCTTGGTGGTGAGATAAATGTCCTTGCGGGCGACGCCGGACTGGCGCATGCCCTCGCCGACACCGTCCTCATTGGCATAAATGGCTGCGGTATCGACATGGCGGTAGCCGGCTTTCAAAGCCGTGCTGACGGCCATCGGCGCGACGTTTTCCGGCGTCTGCCAGACGCCGAGGCCGACCTGCGGAATGGAATTGCCGTCATTGAAAGTGATTGTTGGTTGCGTGGTCACGATAAGTCTCCAAAGGATGAAAAGCGGGCGGAGTGAAGGCGTAATTTAAATTCGGAAAGGAAGGATCCGGGCCAAGCCCCGCGCGGGCGGCCGGTAAAACCCATATAGTGGAGGATGCTGGCATTTTAACCCCCGGCAACCGCTCAGACAACCCGGATAGTCGTTCCCTTGTGCAGCAGGGGGAGGATACGCCGCATATCGCGAAAGCTGATCGCGACGCATCCCGCCGTCGGCTCGTAGCCCGGCCTGATCAGATGGAAGAAGATCGCCGAACCGCGATGACGCCGACGCGAACGCACGTTCCAATCCATCACCAGGCAGACATCGTAGAGACTGTCCTCCCGCCGCATTTCCTCATGGCTCGGCTTGAACGGAGCCTTCACCAGCCTGTTGTAGTTGGCATTGTCGGGCTGGTCGCACCAGAGCATGTCCTTGCGGATGCGCTGCATCGGCAGGGAGGTCCGCAGGGAGCGGACTTGATCGCCCCGCGTGAAGCCGTAAAGCAGCTTCATGTCAGCAATCGGCGTCGCGCCGTCCCCTTCCCGCTTCAAGATGCTGCGCCCCGATCTGCCGATTGCCGCCGGCATGATGAGTGGCCCCACCTGCACCAGCGCCCGCGTTTTCTTACCCGGCGCAGGGCGCACGACGATGGTGGAAGCGGTCCGCCTCGCCGCCGCCCTTGTCTTTTGCATTTTTCTCACATGTTTTTGCTTTGCGTGTGATTTCATTTGAAATCATAGCAGTTTCAGCCAAACGACCAAGCCTGGGCTGCGGCGCGACTTGCTAAAAATGCAATTTGGCGTAGGACTTAGGTGGGATTAGAACGAGGACCCGAACGGCATGACCGCACGCACCATTCTCCTGGTGGATGATGACAACGACCTTCGCGAGATGCTGGTCGAGCAATTGTCGCTTTACGAGGAATTCAACGTCCTGCAGGAAGCGACCGCCGGGAAAGGCGTGCAGACCGCGCGCACCGTGCCTGTCGATCTCCTCATCATGGATGTCGGGCTGCCCGATATGGACGGCCGCGAAGCCGTGAAGCTGCTGCGCAAGAACGGCTTCAAGGCGCCGATCATCATGCTGACGGGCCATGACACCGATTCCGACACTATCCTCGGCCTCGAAGCCGGCGCAAACGACTATGTGACGAAGCCCTTCCGCTTCGCCGTGCTGTTGGCGCGCATCCGCGCGCAGCTGCGCCAGCACGAGCAAAGCGAGGACGCGACGTTTACCGTCGGCCGCTATCTCTTCAAGCCGAGCCAGAAGCTGCTGACCACGGAAGACGGACAGAAGATCCGCCTGACGGAGAAGGAAGCGGCCATCATCCGCTATCTCTATCGCGCCGACCAGAAGGTCGTGACCCGCGATATCCTTCTCGAAGAAGTCTGGGGCTATAATTCCGGCGTGACCACCCATACGCTCGAAACCCACGTTTACCGTCTCCGCCAGAAAATCGAGCGCGACCCTTCCAATGCCGAGATCCTGGTGACGGAAAACGGCGGCTACAAGATCATTCCGTAGGCCGCACATATGGCACTGAACGACGATATCCGACTGCTATCGCAACTGCCGCTGTTTCACGGCATGGGCGATGAGCCGCTGCGGCTGATCGCCTTCGGTGCCGATCGCCGCCATGTGAACGAAGGCCAGACGCTGTTCAGGGAAAAATCCCCCGCCGAATGCGCCTATGTCGTAACACGCGGCAGTTTTGAGCTGAGCACCATCGATGCGGGCGGGCAGAAGCAGGTCGAAGCCGTCGTCCAGGCCGGCACAATGCTTTCGGAACTCGCGCTGGTGACACTGGTGGAGCGGAAATATACGGCTGTTGCCGCCGAGGATTCCGACGTGATCCGCATCACGCGCGCCCTCTTCCACCGGTTGATCGAGGAATACCCCGATGCCGGCCTGCTGATCCAGAATCGCATTCGCGAAAACTTTGCAGCACTTGCCCGGCAAGCGGCCGCATTGCTCGGCCGCTTCTCCTAGAGCAATTTCAGGAAAAGTGCATAGCGGTTTCCCGTCCGGAATTGCGAGGAAACAAAAGGCTAAAGCGTTTTCGCGATTCGAAGAAAAGCGGAAACATCTAGCCCGCGCCCAATCCCCTAGAGATTGAAATGCGCCGTGACAGGCACATGGTCGGACGGACGATCCCAGCCGCGCGCCGCCTTCAGGATCTCGATCCGCTGCAGATGCGGACCGAGATCGGAGGATGACCAGATATGGTCGAGGCGGCGGCCACGGTCGGCGGCCTCCCAATCCTTGGCGCGATAGCTCCACCACGTATAGAGCTTTTCGTTTTCCGGCACGTGCTGCCGCATCAGGTCGAGCCAGGCGCCGCGCTTCATCACCTCGATCAGCCCGTCGGTCTCGACCGGCGTATGGCTGACGATCTTCAATAGCTGCTTGTGCGACCAGACGTCATGCTCCAGCGGCGCGATATTGAGATCGCCGACGAGGATCGCGGAGGTGTTCTGCTCGGCATTGGCATGCAGCCGCTTCATTTCCTCGATGAAATCGAGCTTGTGGCCGAACTTCGGATTGATGGCCCGATCCGGTTCGTCGCCGCCAGCCGGAACATAGAAATTATGCAGGCGGACGCGCCGGCCGCCGCGCTCGAAGATCGCCGAAATATGTCTGCTATCGCCGACATTGCAATAATCCTGCCGGTGATCCTCGCTCAGCGGGATGCGCGATGCGATCGCAACGCCATGGTAGCCCTTCTGGCCGTGAACGATAATGTGTTCGTAGCCGAGGGCGCGGAGGGGAGCATAGGGAAAAAGCTCGTTCGGAACCTTGGTTTCCTGCAGGCAGAGGATGTCGGGCCGGGCTTGCAAGACGAACTGCTCGACGATGGGCATGCGCAGCCGCACCGAGTTGATGTTCCAGGTCGCAATCGATAAACCCATGCCCAAAGCCTTTCCCCAAGAACAATTCCAGGAAAAGTGCGCAGCGGTTTTCCGTCCGGAATTGCGTCAAAACAGACAGCTGGAGCGGTTCGGCGATTCCGCGAAACGCCCCAGTCAGGCTAAGGCTTTAGACCGGCTGCAACGGAAAGGAAAGCACCATTCGGCACTTACCCGCGGCAGAATGTAGAGAGGGCGATCAGCGGGTATAATCGATGCGGAAAACGCTGTCGTCGAAAGCGACATTGGTCTTCACGTTGTTGATGATCACATCGGTCGTCTTGCCCTGCGGATCGATCACGGTCCATTGGCGCAAGTCGTAGGACTTCGAATCGAAGATCATCGTGATGGTGGAATCGCCGAAGACGGTGCGGTTGCCGAGCGTGATCTTGGTGAGATCCGGCTTCGAATCGACATCGCGGACCATGTCGGCGGAAAGATCGATCTTGTTGGCAAGCAGCAGGCTCAGAGGCGTCTTCGACAGCTGATACATGTTTCTCGTCTGCGTCTGGTCGTTGATGACCTGCACGTTGTTGCCGTCACAGATAACGCGCATGCGGGACGGCGGATCGTAGTTGAAGCGCATCTTGCCCGGCCGCTGGATGAAGAATGTGCCGCTCATCTGATCGCCGCGCGGACCGATCTGCAGAAAGCCGCCCTTCATCGATTTGATGGACGAGAAATGATCGGCAATGGCCTGGGCGATACCGGGATTGAGGGTGGCTGCAGCCGCCTCGGCCTGGGCCTGGGCAAGGGCCGAAACCGGTAGAGCGCCTGCCGCGCCGACCGCGACCACGGCGCCGAGGAAATGCCGGCGGGTCAGGGAAAATCGGCTGGACGGCTGCGCATCGAACTTTGTCATCGAATTCTCCTTCATGCTGTGTCCATGGCGCGCAAAATCGGCGTCTTCATGGCGCAACGGCCCATGTTCGGTTGTGGGCCGCGATCAAATTTCCCTGAGCATAGCCGGGACATGCGACGCGAAAAGGACCTGTGGCCTCAGCGATCCAGAATATCGGCCTTGGTGGGAACGAGAATCTCGCGCTTGCCGGCATGATTGGCCGGACCGATCACACCTTCCTCCTCCATGCGCTCGATCAGCGAAGCGGCGCGGTTGTAGCCGATGCCGAGACGGCGCTGGATGTAGGAGGTCGAGGCCTTGCCGTCGTTAAGAACGATCGCGACCGCCTGATCGTAAGGGTCTTCCGAATCAGCGAGATTCGCGGTGCCTGCCGGACCATGGCCGTCATCGTCTTCATCGTCATCGGCGGTGATGGCATCGAGATATTGCGGCGCGCCCTGCGTCTTCAGATAGGCGACGATATCTTCCACCTCTCCATCGGCGACGAAGGGGCCGTGGACGCGCTGGATGCGGCCACCGCCGGCCATGTAGAGCATGTCGCCCATGCCGAGCAGCTGTTCCGCGCCCTGCTCACCGAGGATGGTGCGGCTGTCGATCTTCGACGTCACCTGGAAGGAAATGCGGGTCGGGAAGTTCGCCTTGATCGTGCCGGTGATGACATCGACCGACGGACGCTGCGTTGCCATGATAACATGGATGCCGGCAGCACGCGCCATCTGCGCCAGGCGCTGCACCGCGCCTTCGATATCCTTGCCGGCGACCATCATCAGGTCGGCCATTTCATCGATGATGACGACGATATAGGGCATCGGCTTCAGGTCGAATTCTTCCGTCTCGTAGATCGCCTCGCCGGTCTGGCGGTCGAAGCCGGTCTGCACCGTGCGGCTGATCGCCTCGCCCTTGGCAACGGCCTGCTCGACGCGGGAATTGAAGCCGTCGATGTTGCGCACACCGATCTTCGACATCTTCTTGTAGCGCTCTTCCATCTCGCGGACGGTCCATTTGAGCGCGACGACGGCCTTCTTCGGATCGGTGACGACGGGCGACAAGAGGTGCGGAATGCCGTCATAGACGGAGAGTTCCAGCATCTTCGGGTCGATCATGATCAGGCGGCACTGTTCAGGCGTCATGCGGTAGAGCAGCGACAGGATCATGGTGTTGATGGCAACGGATTTGCCCGAGCCGGTGGTGCCGGCGACAAGCAGATGCGGCATCTTGGCAAGATCGGCGATGACGGGCTCGCCGCCGATCGTCTTGCCGAGCGCCATGGCCAGCTTGGCCTTCGAGCTTTCAAAATCGCGGCTGGCGATGAGCTCCCGCAGATAGACCGTTTCGCGCGTCGAGTTCGGCAGCTCGATGCCGATTGCATTGCGGCCGGGAACGACGGCGACGCGGGCGGCGATCGCGCTCATCGAGCGGGCGATATCGTCGGCAAGGCCGATGACGCGCGAGGACTTGATGCCGGGCGCCGGCTCCAGCTCGTAAAGCGTGACGACCGGGCCGGGACGGACATGGATGATCTCGCCCTTGACGCCGAAATCCTCCAGCACACCTTCGAGCATGCGGGCATTCTGCTCCAGCGCATCGGCCGAAAGCGTCGCATCGCGGGCGACGGCCTTCGGTTCGGCCAGCAGGTGGACGGCCGGAAGTTGGAAGCCATAGGGACGGATGAAGGAGGTCTGTGCCTCGCGCTCGGCCCGCGCGCCGGGCTTCGGCCGCGGCGCGGTCGGAGTGACGCGATGACCGGCGGCAGCTTCCCTCGGTGAGGTCGCAGTCAACGGCCAGTCATCATCCTCGTCGTCGGGCAAGATGCCGGCCGGACGCGGCGGATCACGATCATAGATCGAATCCTCGTCTTCATCCTCGTCATCGCCGAGGCTGATCGACGGCGCGGAAACCACGCGGCGTGCCGCCGGACCATCCATGGACGGCTCGAGACGATCGCCGCGAGCAACCGGCGCCTTGGCGCGCACAGGCTCGTTCAACGTCCCGAATTCGTCGTCGTTGAAATCATAGGGCGCATCGAAGGCGTGGTCGCGGCGCTTGCGCGGACCCATGCCGAACAGGCGGCGAAGGCGGGCCTGGGTATTGTACCAGGCATGCATGACGGCACCGAAGGCCAGGAAATTGCTGAGGAAGCCGCCGCGATCGTCGTCCTCGTCTTCATCGCCCACCCGGCGGGCGCGGCTGCGCGTTTCCTCGTAATCCTCCTCGCCCTCTTCATCCTCGACCAGGCTTTCGCCGATCACGCCGGAGGCGAAGAGCATAAGCCAGAGGGCCGGAACGGCGAGAAGCGAGCCGATGATCGTGGCCACGACGCCGCTCGGATAGGTACCGATGAACAAGGCGGGAAAACGCAGGAGAAGATCGCCGACCACACCGCCGATGCCGTTCGGGATCGGCCAGGTCGGCGGAGCCGGAAAGCAGGCGATCGAGCCGGCCGCGACGATGCAGCCGCCGAACCAGGCGCCGAGCCGCGACGGCACGCGGTGAAGCTTGCGATTGGAAATCAGCGCGAAGGCCCAGGCAACGGTCGGCAGCAGCGCCAGCACCGAGGCAAGGCCGAGCGACTGCATCATGATGTCGGCAAAGGCAGCACCAGGAAAACCGAGAAGATTGGTCGGCGCATTGGCCGTTGCGTAGGAATAGCTGGGATCCATGACGTTCCAGGTCGCCAGCGCCGCCACGGCGAGCGCCGATAGGAACAGCAATGCGAAGCCCGCCAGGCCCTTGACCTGACGCCAAACCACACTCGATAGCGATAAACGGTCAGGCCGACCGCTCAACGCCGCCGAATTGCTTCTGCCCATGATATCCAGCCCCGTTCCTTGTCGATAGCGCAAGCGAATCGGTCTAATGCCCACTCGCCGGCAGGTTAGAGCTACCTAATCAGAGGAGGGTTAATGGCATGTTAACCATGCGCTCCAGCTCGATATATCGCCGATTTTTTACCGCCCGCTGAGCTCTACAAACAAAAAAGGCCCGAACCGGGGTTCGGGCCAAAAGCGGCCTATTTGCAATGAAACAGGTCGCGACGGGACGTTTAGCGATGCCGGAGCCTTGCCCCGGCATCGCAAGCTCCGATCAGGAATTGTGGTAGGCGGCTTCGCCGTGCGAGGCGAGATCGAGACCCTCGCGCTCGGCTTCCGGAGCGACACGCAGGCCGATGATGACGTCGACGACCTTATAGAGGATTGCGGAGCCGATGCCGCACCACAGGATGGTGGTGACGACGGCGGTCAGCTGGACCATGACCTGGCTGCTCATGGTGACACCTTCGGCATAGCCGACACCGCCGAGCGAGGCGCTGGCGAAGATGCCGGTTGCGATGGCGCCGAAGATGCCGCCGATGCAGTGTACGCCGAAGACATCAGCCGTATCGTCGTAGCCGAACTTGTTCTTCACGACCGAGACGAAGAAGTAGCACAGCGGCGAAACGATGAGGCCCATGACGATCGCACCCATCGGGCCGGCGATGCCGGCGGCAGGCGTGATGGCGACGAGGCCGGCAACCATGCCCGAAGCGCCGCCGAGCATGGAGGCCTTGCCGCGGGTGAAGGTTTCAACCAGCGACCAGGAAATGATGGCGGCGGCTGTTGCGATGAAGGTGTTGACGGTCGCGAGCATCGCGCCGCCTGACGCTTCGAGGTTCGAGCCGGCGTTGAAGCCGAACCAGCCGACCCAGAGCATGGATGCGCCGACCATGGTCAGCGTCATGGAGTGCGGAGCCATCATGTCCTTGCCGAAGCCGACGCGCTTGCCCACGAGAATGGCGCCGACGATGCCTGCAATACCGGCATTGATGTGAACGACGGTGCCGCCTGCGAAGTCGAGAGCGCCCATCTTGAAGAGCATGCCGTTGGAATCCCAGACCATGTGAGCGATCGGGAAGTAGACGAAGGTCGCCCACAGCGCGCAGAAGAGCACGGCCGCGCCAAACTTGATGCGCTCGGCAAAGGCGCCGATGATCAGGGCCGGCGTGATGGCGGCAAAGGTCATCTGGAACAGCATGAAGATGAATTCAGGGATGACGACGCCCTTGGAGAAGGTCGCAGCCGTCGTCGAGGTCGAAACGCCCGACAGGAACATCTTGGCCGTGCCGCCCCAATAGGGGCTGGTGCCGCCGCCGAAGGCGAAGGAGTAGCCGTAGAGAACCCAAATGATCATCACGACGGCGCCGATCATCGTGCATTGCATGAGGACCGAGAGCATGTTCTTCGCACGGACGAGACCGCCGTAGAACAGCGCAAGACCCGGCACGAGCATGAAGAGCACGAGAATGGTGGAGATGAACATGAAGGCGGTGTCGCCCTTATCGGGAACCGGAGTGGCAGCAGTCGCAGCGGCTGCGGCCGGAGCGGCCTCCTGCGCGAAGGCGATCGCCGGCGCAAGCAGCGCCGCAGAAAGCGCGCCCACCCGTGCGAAGGTGGAGGAAAGCTTAGAAAATGACATGCAAATAACTCCCTGATCGGCCGTGTCTTACAGCGCTTCTGAATCGGTTTCGCCCGTACGGATGCGCACGGCATGGTCAATGGAATAGACAAAGATCTTGCCGTCGCCGATCTGGCCTGTCTTGGCGGCCGACGCGATGGCCTCGACGGCCTTGTCGACGATTTCGGATGCGACTGCGACCTCGATCTTCAGCTTCGGCAGGAAGCTGACGGCATATTCGGTGCCGCGATAGATCTCGGTATGCCCCTTCTGGCGCCCGTAGCCCTTCACTTCGGTCACAGTCAGGCCCTGGATGCCGACAGCCGTGAGGGCCTCACGGACCTCATCGAGCTTGAACGGCTTGATAATGGCCATCACAATTTTCATCTGGTTTCCCATCCTTTGTTTACCCTCGGCACGGAGCCGACTCTCCTTGCCGCCGACGAGTGTTTCTGCAGCGACTGGGCATACACATTCAAAGGACGTGCCAGATTCGTGACACATTTATAACCTGTTGAAATATAATGGATTTATTACACAAAGCCAATAAAGCGGCAATTTGCGCGACGTCAATCGCACAAATAAGGTGCAAATTTATAAATTTGCCTTTTATTTAATCATTTGCCTTTTTACGAATCAGGCCTTCCTGCGCCACCGACGCAATCAGGACACCGGAGCGCGTAAACAGGCTGCCGCGGGTAAATCCGCGCGCGCCGGAAGCGCTGGGGCTTTCCTGGCTATACAGCAGCCAGTCGTCGAGCTTGAACGGGCGATGAAACCACATGGCATGGTCGAGGCTCGCCACCTGGATGCTTGGATCGAGAACCGATGTGCCATGCGCATTGAGGGCAACGTCGAGCAGCGTCATGTCGGAGAGATAGGCAAGCACGGCATTCTGGTTGAGCCGGTCGTCCGGCACCGGCCCGGTCGGGCGGATCCAGATATTCTGCCACTGGCTTGGCTGCGAGCGGGAGAAATAGCTCTCGATCGAAACGGGCCTGATTTCGATCGCCCGCTTGCGCTCCCAGTAACGGCGCACGTTCTCGGGCGCGTGGGCGAGATAACGCTGCTTCACCTGCTCCTCGTCCATCAGTTCCTCCGGCATCGGCACATCAGGCATGTCGCCCTGGTGATCGAAACCGGGCTCGTCGAGCTGGAAGGAAGCCGTCAGCGCAAAGATCGCCTCGCCGTGCTGGATTGCGAGGACGCGCCGCGTATTGAAGCTGGAACCGTCGCGCAGGCGGTCGACCTGATAGAGGATTGGAACCGAAGGGTCGCCCGGCAGCATGAAATAGGCATGCAGCGAATGCGCGAAGCGATCGCCATCCACGGTTCTCTGCGCCGCCATCAGCGCCTGGCCGATGACCTGCCCGCCGAAGACGCGCTGCCAGCCAACCTGCGGACTATTGCCGCGAAACAGGTTCATCTCGATCGTTTCCAGATCGAGCGTCGCAAGCACGGTTTCCATCGGGGTGGGCTTCTCGCTCTCTCGCGACATTTTGCTTGAACTCCAATGGTAGGAACCACGAATAGGATGTTCTATATAGAGCAGGAAGTGACAGTAAGACACGGGGAAGCGTCATGTTGGACATGCTGGTAGTGGGTGGCGGATATGTGGGTCTTGCCGCGGCGGTCGCAGTCAAGCAGGCAGCCCCCCACCTCGACGTGATGATCGTGGAGGCGGCGCCCGAAACCGCCTGGAAGAAGGACATGCGGGCATCGGCGGTCATTGCGGCCGCCTCGAAGATGCTGGCTGTTCTCGGCGTCTGGGACGAGATCGCGCCGGAGGCCGAACCGATCACCCGCATGATCGTCACCGATTCGCGCACCGGCGATCCCGTACGCCCGGTCTTCCTCACCTTCGACGGCGAAGTGGCCGAAGGTGAGCCCTTCGCCCATATGGTGCCGAATCTGACCATGGTCGGGGCGCTCCGCGGCGCCTGCGAGCGTCTCGGCATCCCGATCCAGCATGGCCTCAGCGCCACCGGATTCGTCACCGACGACGCCAAGACCACCCTCACCCTATCCGATGGCAGCACGCTGGAAACGCGGCTCCTGGTCGCCTGCGACGGCGTGCGTTCCAAGCTGCGCGACATGGCGGGCATCAAGACCGTCAACTGGGAATACGGCCAGTCTGGCATCGTCGTCACCGTCGAGCATGAGCGGCCGCACGGTGGCTGTGCCGAGGAGCATTTCCTGCCCTCCGGCCCTTTCGCCATCCTGCCGCTGAAGAACAACCGCTCCTCGCTGGTCTGGACGGAGCGCACGCCGGACGCCGAACGGCTGATCGCCTCCGACGACCTCCTTTTCGAGGAGGAACTGGAACGCCGCTTCGGCCATAAGCTCGGCGCGCTGCGCACGGTCGGCGAGCGCCGCGCCTTCCCGCTCGGCCTGACGCTTGCCCGCGCCTTCGTCGCGCCGCGCTTTGCGCTGGCGGGCGACGCCGCCCACGGCATCCACCCGATCTCCGGCCAGGGCCTCAATCTCGGCTTCAAGGATGTGGCGGCGCTTGCCGAAACCATCGTCGAGGCCGATCGCCTCGGCCTCGATATCGGCTCGATCAATATCCTCGAGCGCTACCAGACCTGGCGCCGCTTCGACACCTTCCGCATGGGGGTGACGACCGACGTGCTGAACCGGCTGTTCTCCAACGATAACACGCCCCTGCGCATCGCCCGCGACTTCGGGCTCGGGATCGTCGACCGCCTGCCGAACCTCAAATCCTTCTTCATCGGCCAGGCAGCCGGGACCACTGCCAAGGATAATCCGCGACTGCTTGCGGGCGAGGCGATTTGAGGGGCGAGGACCGAAATCGACTGATTCGCTAGGCACGTATTTCAGCGGTCCACTGCGATCATGGCCGTTGCAAGATGGCAGCGAATGCCCTGACGGTCATCATTCTGTTTGAGGCCGCGGGTCTCGATCACGCCAATGCGCTGACAGCCGCGGCCTTCATCGGGATTGCACAATGGGCGGGGCGGATGGCCGATTTCCTCGGCGGCCGGCGCTGGTCAGGCTTCGTCACCGGCCTTGCCGCCGCGGCCCTTTTTCCGCTGAGCTTCATCGTTCTTCTGCTGACCGGCAGCTTCGGCGGCGCCATGCTTTTCGCTATGCTCTCCGGCATTGCTAGCGGCATCACCGCCGTCACCCGCGCCACGCTGCCGCTGCAGATTTTCCCTGCCGGCGCCTATGCTCGCGCATCGGCGCAGCTGGCCGTCCCCTCAACCTCTCCTTTGCCGTCGCACCGCCTGTATTCAGCGCCATCATGACGTCTGCCGGTCCCGGTGCCGCCCTATGGCTGGCCTTTGCGATCTCGATCTTCGCCTTCTGCGCGCTTCTCGGCCTCTTGCTGCGACAACGCCGCATGCATCGCGACAAAACTGATCTCTGAGAAAATGGGTAACCTCTGCTTCGAATTCCAAAAGAAAACCAGCCTCAATCCTCGATGCGGCGCGCTTCTGAAATCAGCATGATCGGAATGCCATCGCGGATCGGATAGGCGAGCCGCCCCTTTTCCGAGATCAGCTCGTTCTTTTCCCGGTCATAGCTCAGCCGCCCCTTGGTGAGCGGGCAGACGAGCAGATCGAGCAGTTTCGGATCCACCTTGCTGACCGTGACATCCATCGCCAGGCTCCTATTGCATCACGGAATCGGTGTCGCCGGCGCCGGCCAGCACGATCTTGACGATGGCGATGAAGGTTTCGGCGCGGGTCTTCAGGTCCGGCGCCTCCAGTAGAGCCTGCTTTTCCGCCGGATCGAAGGGCGCCATGATCGACAGCGAATTGACCAGCATCATATTGTCGGCCCGTTCGACGCTTTCCCAATCCGCCTCGAGCTTGTTGGCTTCTAGATAGGCCCGGAAAGCCGAAAGCAGCGCCGTGCGATCCACCGTATCCTCCTCGTGATGGGATTTGAGGTCGGAGATGAAGGGCGTGATGCGGAATGTGCGATAGGGCTGGTGTCCGGTGATTTCATCCATCAGGCGGAAGCGGCATATGCCGGTCAGCGCGGCGATATAGCGTCCGTCGCCGGTTTCAGCGATGGACGTGATGCGCCCGAGACAACCGACATGCGAGAGATTGGAGGACTCGGCCGGTTCGGAAAGAGCGGGCTGAACCATGCCGATCAGCCTGTTGCCGGCGATGGCGGCATCGAACATGGCGAGATAGCGCGGCTCGAAGATATTGAGCGGGAGTTGCGCGCCGGGCAGCAGCAGCGCACCGGACAGGGGAAAAACAACCACCGATTCCGGCAGATCGCTCGGCTTCAGATATCTGGCATTACCGACTTGCATCTCTTCCATCCCGCTAGATCACTGCGCTGCCCGCCGCAGTGGGCCGCACAGGAACGACACACTCGCGGTCGCGCCTATCCCGCGCCGCGTCAGCTGACAATGTGGGCTCATCTGCCGAAAACACAAGAGCATTCTAGCCGCGCCGCGACCGATGACGCCTCCGGGTTGCTTTCGTCTAACAAGCGATCGCGCGAAAGGTTTCGCGCGATCGTCATGGTCATCCGCAAAATAGGCCTATCAGGAAAAAAGGATCGAAGACAGCTTGCGGCGAGCCGCGATCGTGGCCGGATCCTTCGGACCCCAAACCTCGAAGAATTCCAGGAGCTGGCGCCGCGCGCCGTCATCGTCGAAGCCTCGGTCCCTCCGCATGATCGTCAGAAGGTGCTCTGCCGCCTCTTCGTGCTTGCCTTCGACATTGCGGATCTTGGCGAGCTTGACGCGCTGCTCGTGATTGTCGGGATTGGCGGCCAGTTCCTGCTCGATCGCGACGGGATCGCCGAGCTTGCGGGCCTCGTCGATCTGGTCGAGCTTTTTGACCACGGCCTGGATGCCGGCATCGTTGGCGAGCGTCTCCGGCAGATCGGCAAGCGCCTCGCGGGCGCGCTGGTTCTGGCCGGCGGCGATCATGCATTCCGCCATGCCGGCAAGCGCCTTGGCATTTTCGGGGTCGGCCTGCAGCACCGCGCCGAAGAGTTCGGCAGCGCCATTGACGTCGCCGGCGGCGAGCAGGCCGCTTGCCTCTTCGAGAACAGCGGCAATCTCCGCCGCCTGATCGTCGGCACCGCCGGCGGGACCGCCGAGACGATCGATGAACTGGCGGACCTGGCTTTCGGGAACCGCACCCATGAAGCCGTCGGCCGGACGGCCGTCGACGAAGGCGATAACAGCCGGGATCGACTGGATGCCGAGCTGGCCGGCGATCGACGGATGGTCATCGATGTTCATCTTGACCAGCTTGACGCGGCCCTGGGCTTCGGTGACGACCTTTTCGAGAACTGGCGTCAGCTGCTTGCATGGACCGCACCAGGGCGCCCAGAAATCGACGAGCACCGGCTGCTTGCGCGACTCTTCGATGACGTCCTTGGCGAAGGTCGCCGTCGTGGTATCCTTGATCGGCGCAGCGCCGCCTGCGGCGGGCGTGGCGCCGTAGGATGCCGTGGCCGACATCTGTCCGCCGAAGGAAGCGTTATAGGGGTTGTTCGGACCGCTCATGAGTGTCTCCCGCCTGCCGGCATCCTTGATCTTATGAATGGCATGCTTCCCAAACGGTCCCGCAAGGTCCGCCCGGCAGCACGCCCGATGGAATGGTCAAGACGATCGGACAATCCGAGGAGAAGCCGCCCGCCATGATCTTAGCGCTAAAATCGTACGTTAGTTCGTCACTTTCAAGACTAGCGGCGCATGACCCGTCGCCTCCATGAAGCGAAGCAGATCGGCGCTGGCAATCGACGTCGTCGCATCGTTCGACAGGGGATGGCAATTGACGATGTCATGCGCCATCAGATCGGCATCGAGGACGAAGGTCACGTTGCTCGCCGTATCGTTGATCGCGCCGAAGGCCGTCACAGAACCAGGGATGACGCCGAGATATTCCATCAGCTTTTCCGGCTTGCCGAAGGATACCTTGCTCGCCGCGCCGATCAGCGTATGCACGGTCTTCAGATCGACACTGGCGTTTTCCTCGACGGTCAACAGGAAGAAATTGTCCTTCTTGTCCTTCACGAACAGGTTCTTCGTATGGCCGCCGGGGATCTCGTCACGCAGCGACACCGATTCGGCGACGGTGAAGACGGGAGCGTGGTCCTTGGTCGTATGGGCAATGCCGAGTCCATCCAGGAATCGGAGAAGATCGTCGCGGGTTTTCGGGCTGGTCTCGGTCATGACGTCTCGCAATCAAAAATGGTTCGCCCCTGATACGTCGCCCACAATTTCATTGCAATCTTCCAGACGACAAAGCCCGGCGTTTCCGGGCTTTCAGGCAATCGCGGCAAGGGCATCGGAATTTTTCTTCGCGAACTCGTCATTTCCCTGTTGCATTTGAAAAACGGTTAGGCCATATAGCGCCCGTCGCCGCAAGACGACGCCCAGCGGTCCAACACACTACCCCGGATCGCGACGGGAATGAGCGGGTGTAGCTCAGGGGTAGAGCACAACCTTGCCAAGGTTGGGGTCGAGGGTTCGAATCCCTTCGCCCGCTCCAGTTTTCCAAAACGCCGTATTTGAAAAGAAGAGGCCACAGCCCAGGCTAAAGGCTGCCTGTTCCGAAAAGACAGGTTTCGATATTCCTGTTTCCTTCCCGAATCCATGCCTTGCCCAACGCGCGCCGGGGTCTCAAATCAGTCTCATTTGGCGTTCAGGTCTGAGCATCAAATGGGCTGATGGAGCGTGGTATTGCGCGCATGAAAACAAAGATTTCCCTGCTGATTGCGATGCTGTCGCTTCTGCCGGCGCCTGTGCTTGCCCATCCGCATATTTTCATCGACGCCAAATTCGAGGTCATCGCCGCGCCTGACGGCTCGCTCAGCGAATTGCGCAACGTCTGGAACTTCGACGAGGTATTCTCCTCCTCCGTGCTTATGGATTACGACAAGGGCGGCAACCAGACGCTCACCGCAAGCGAACTCAAGGCCGTGGGCAAGACGGTCAGGGATTCGCTGGCGCAATACGGTTACTATACAAACGTCACC
Source organism: Rhizobium sp. P40RR-XXII (assembly GCF_012641405.1). Taxonomy (GTDB): domain Bacteria; phylum Pseudomonadota; class Alphaproteobacteria; order Rhizobiales; family Rhizobiaceae; genus Rhizobium. The sequence continues at coordinate 246,905 of NZ_JABAII010000004.1, read as the reverse complement.
AGCAACGGCAAAGCCGTGCCGATGGCCAAGCCGGACGTGGTTGAGGCCGACTACAAGAATGGTTCGCTGATCCTCACCTTTTCGCTGAAGCCGCAGCAGAAGACCTTCCTCAAGGGGACGACGATCTTCGGAATCTACGACAAGACGCTTTACACAGCGGTCGATTTCGCCACCGACAACGATATGACCATGTCGGGACCGGCCCTCGGCCGCTGCAAGCGCAAGGTGATCAGGCCCAATCCCAAGGAAGTCATGGCGGAGAACCAGGCCGCTCTCACCAGCATGTTCTTCAGCGATCCGAAGGGCACGGACTATTCGCTGCTCGTGGCGACGCGGCTGGAAGTCGACTGCTGATCCCGCGTTACGGCGCGCCGGAAGCGCCGCCTTCCCTCATTCCGGCGGCGGCGCATCGCTTCGCGTGCCCTCACCGTTTCGTGAGGGCGATATGGAGCGGCGGGCGATGATCCAGCAGCCGAGCGCCCAGGTAGCGCCGGCGCACCAGCCGCCGAGAACATCGGTCGGATAATGCACGCCGAGATAGACCCGGCTCGCGCCGATCATCAATGTCAGCAGGATGCCGGCCGCGACGGTGAAGGTGCGCGTCGACCGATTGGTGCGCGTGCTTGAGATCAAGGCGGCAAGGGTCAGATAGGTCACCGCCGACACCATCGCATGGCCGCTTGGAAAGCTCAGGTCGTGAACCTCGACCAGATGCGGCACGATATCGGGCCGAGACCGCGCGACATCGATCTTCAAGGCCCTGCTCAGCGCCCATCCGCCCAGCACCGAAGCGAGGATGAAGATGGCAATCGCCCGCTGGCGGTCCAGCAGCAGATAGATCGTCACCAAAACCGTCATCAGCGCCAGCACGGTCGTACCACCGAGGCTGGTAATGTCCCTGACGGCATGGGTGAGCCATCCCGGCCCGATCGGCACGGAAAGGTTGCCGGGCTGGCGAAGCGCCAGCAGTATCGCCTCGTCGAACCCCCTCGTGCTTCCTTCGAGAACCTCGTCCGTCAGATAGATGAACAGAAGAATTCCGCCCGAAAGAGCAGCGAACATTAAGAGCAGAAAAGGCTCGTAGCGGTTCAGCCACCCAGGTATGCCCGACGTGTCAAATGGCCGATTCTTCATGCGCTGAAACCTGCCTGTCGTGCTTTCACATCGCCTCTTTCACGGGTCAAAGTCCAAAATGGGACAAAGCCTATCTAGGAATAAAATTTGTCGCTTCCAAGCTTGGTGAAAACGAACGTCGGGCGTTGGCGCGGCAAGCGCTTCAGGTTCATGAAATGTTTTTCATCTATCCCAGCACGTATTTCTCGCTCACGTGGCAGCGGGCCGAAGGAGCGCAGCACCCACGCCTGCACAAGCGGTGCAAAAACCCTCGGGCCGCAAGCTGAGCGTAATATTTGCTCGTTAATTTTCTGCTGTTTTCGGAAGCTTGAGCTGTGTTAGTAGTGCGTGAGGGCGATCAGAGATCAGGTGTGGTCAGAGTGTTAAGTGTTGGGACATCTTTCTCCGCTCGCTTGTCGATGCTGGCCGGAATGGGGCTGCTGGCCGCGTCCGTAGCCGCGGCATTTCCTGCATCGTCCAAGGCGGAAGACGCCGCGAAATCCTCATCCGATACATGGGTCGTCACCCTTGGGGCGACGGTGGAATACGGTCCCAATTATGAGGGATCGAAGCGCTATTCCTTCAGTGCCCTGCCGTCCTTCGATTTCCACCGCCTCGGGGAAGCCCAGGAATACAGCGCCCCGGATGATAATTTCGACTATCAGCTCTTCGATCTCGGCGGCCTCGAAATCGGTCCCGTGGTGGGCCTGCGCGATGACCGCTTCGACCTCAACGACCTGCACCTGCAGAGCCAGCGAAAAGTGCGTTGGAATTTCGATGCCGGCGGCTTCGCCCAATATTGGCTGATGGAAAACAAGCTGCGGTTTCGCACGGAACTGCGCCAGTCGCTTTGGGGCGGAGATGGCCTGGTCGGCGATTTCGCACTCGACTGGTTTCAGCCGGTCGGCGACAAATGGCTCCTGTCGGCCGGACCTCGGCTGTCGATGGCAAACGACGTCTATATGCACGCCAACTTTGGTATCTCGCCGAGCGAGGCTGCGAGACATGGCCATGTCAACGCCTTCAACGCTGGGGCCGGCGTGAAATCCGTCGGCTTCACGGTGGCGGCGACCTACACCATCTCGCCCGAATGGAACGTGCAGGTCTATGAGAAGTATAATCGCCTGGTCGGCGACGCAGCCGATAGTCCGATCACCTCGCGGTTCGGCTCACCCAATCAGAACATCATCGGCTTTACGCTGAACCGAAGCTTCAACGTCAACTTCTGAGGCGCCGCGCGCTTCATTCTCGGCTATGTAGTTGCGCGTCAGCGGAATGATGTTGTTTCGCTTGGTCATCTGGATCTGGAAGACGACGAGATCCTCATAGCGGAAGGCGGCTTCCGCCGTCGAAAGATAATATTCCCACATTCGGCAGAAGCGCTCGTCATAGAGCTTGGCGGCATCGTCCCAGCGCGCCATGAAGCGCTCCCGCCAGTTCTCCAGCGTTATTGCGTAATGCAGCCTGAGCACTTCGACATCGGTGATGGCAAGCCCCGCCGCCTCGATCTCGGGCACGATTTCGGAAAGTGCCGGAATATAACCGCCGGGGAAGATATATTTGTCGAGCCACGGTGTCGTGAAGCCGGGCGTCGCCGAACAGCCGATGGTATGCAGCACCATGATGCCGTCATCCTCGAGCAATTCAGCGCATTTGCGGAAGAAGGTGCGATAGGATGCCAGCCCGACATGCTCGAACATGCCGACGGAGACGATCCTGTCGAAAAGTCCGGTGAGGCTGCGATAGTCCCTCAGCGCGAACTGAACCTCTGCCGGCGTTCCCCCGATCTTGCCGGCCAGGCGCTTCGAAGCATAGTCGTGCTGTTCCTCGGAGAGGGTGACGCCAAGCACGTAACCGCCCGGCGCGTGCTCGGCCATATGCAGCGCTAGGCCACCCCAGCCGCAGCCGATGTCGAGGATGCTGTTGTTCGGCTCGATCAGGAGCTTGGCGGCGAGATGGCGTTTCTTGGCAATCTGCGCGTCATCGAGCGATTGGCCGGCATGTTCGAAATAGGCGCAGGAATATTGCCGGTCCGGATCGAGGAAGAGTTCATAGAGCCGCCCGTCGAGATCGTAGTGATGGGCGACATTGGCCTTGGAACGTCCCGGCAGATTGCGGTGGCGGAAAATCCGCAGCTTCGTTCGGGCATGATCGATGAGGCGGGCGATCAGCGGGTGGCTGCTGTTCTGTGCCTCGCGCAGCATCATCGCCACGAAATCGTAGAGCGTGCCCCGCTCGACGATGAAGCGCTCATCCATATAGAGTTCACCAAGCCGCATATCGGCATCGATGAGCAACGCCCATTGCGCGCGGTCATCGGCAAAGCGGACGTGGACCGGCTCGCCGGTGCCATCACCGAATGTCAGCACCCGGCCGCTCGCCGTCGTCACGGTCAGAGCGCCCCGCGTGACGATCGAAGACAGTGCGCGCTTCACGCACCAGTCCACCAGGCCGGAGAAAACAGCATTGCCCCTGGGGCGATTTTCAGCGTGAGAATTGGACATTATCGATCCTTACCGGCACCGCTGTGCAGGCCACCCTGTTTGGCCTGCCAGTCGTCTTGCTCCTCCGGCGCCGCATCGGCGCCTGCAATCAGCCAGACCCCCAGGAGGATCAAGCCGCTGCCGATCACCTGCAGGGCGACGATCCGCTCGCCGAAAACGAACCAGCCCGTCGCGATGATCAGCACGTAGCTGACGCCGGAAAGCGGAAAGGCGCGGCTGAGGTCGAGCTCCGCAAGCACGTTCATCCAGATGAAGAAACAGGCGATCTCGACGGCGATGGCTGCCAGAATCCAGTAGGACGAGAGCGCCTGCCAGAGCCAGCCATCAATGCTGCCGTCGGCCAGTTGCTCCGCCCCATGCTTGATGAAGAATTGAAAGAGGGTGTTCAGCACCGGCACCACAAGCCAGGAAAAGCGCATCGGCATCACGCGTCCGCCTCGTCTGTCGAGAACATCGGCGACACCAGCCGCAGCAATCCCTGGAGGAAGGGATTGCGATGGCGGAAATACATCGCATTGGCGGTCAGCTTGCTGCCGAGACGCACCTTGTTCTCATAATAGGCTTGACCACTCTGGTAACGGCTCAAGCCATTGTCTAGGCAATAGCGCAGATTGGTGAACCAGCTCAGGAAATAGAGATTGTAGGGCCGGCCCTTCTCTCCATCCATGCAGAAGAACTTGTCGATCGCCGCGCGCTTATCGTGGACGATGAGATTGGCGGCCAACAGTCTGTCTTCGACGAAATAGAAGGCGCAGAACGAGCGGCCGCCCATGCCGCTGAGAATACCCTGGAAATAGTCCGGCGTCAGTTCTTCGAACTGCCATTCGCTGCGATTGCGCGTGTCGTGATAAAGCGCCATGACCTCTGGCAGGAACTCGCCGAAATCGGTGCGGATCTCCACCCTCACCTGTTCGAAGGACTTCATCTTGCGGCGCATGTCCTTGCGGGTGCCGGAGGAAAGCCTGGCGAGATATTCGTCGATCGTCTTGAAATCGATGTCGAGCCAGGCCGTCGGAAGGCCGCTGATCGACGCATAGCCACGGGCGGCAAACAGCGCCCCGAATTCGGCAGATACCGGTTCGGGAATGTCCTTGAGACCGATCAGCCCGCAATGCTCCGTTGCGGCGACCTGCTCGAAAAAGGACAGCATCTCCGCCAGCAAAGCACCACGGCGCTCGCCTTCGACATCGGGATGGAAGCCGATCGCTCCCGTCTCCGTGCAGGGCGATCCGAGGCAGGCAAGGCGCAGCTTCAGGAACTTCGGAAAATAGCGCTGGACCTTGCGCACGGATCTCCGCAGAAATCCCTCCTCCAGCGTCGTATCGAGCGCATAGAGGCAGAGAAAAGCCGGCATGGCGGCGCTGACCCGCCCATCTTCGACGATGGTGATATAGCGCCATTCAAAGCCTTCGAGGCCGGCCTCTTCGATGGCGAGCAGGCAATCATAATCCTCGACCTGGCCCTGGAAGCAGGCATTCCATGTATCGCGGCCGATGGCGCGGATGCTGACATGAACCTCGGCCACCGGCTTGCCGACCAGCTGCGGCATCACTTTAAGCAGCGGCTGCGACATGGCGCGCCTCAAAGAAATCTGCCGTGAAATCGGCGACCTGGCGATGCTGACGGTCGACATGGATCATGTGATAGCTGTCCGTGATCCACTTCAGTTCGTGCGGAGCGCCGATATGCTCGGAAATGTAACGGGCATGTTTCGGACTGGCGAGATCGTCCTCCTCCGCATGGAGGATCAGCGTCGGCGTCTGCATTTTCGGCAGCATGCCGCGAAGGGTGTGGCCCAGCCGATGCATCTCGACCAGACCCTTGCCGGGGAATTTTTCCAGAATGCCCTCGCCCGCCATACCCTCGACAAGCCGGCGCATCCGCTCGTCCTTGATCCCCAGCGACGTCGTCTCGCTGAAGCTCAGACGGTCGAGGAAGGGAATGCGCGACAGCCATCCGATCTGCGATGCCAGCAGCGGATAGTAGAAGGGAACATCCCAGCCGTCATAGCTGAAGCAAGGAGAATAGATCGCCACGGCGTTGATCGCCCTCTTCTGCTCGGCAGCCAGCATCGCCAGCTTGCCGCCGACGCAGATGCCGGCCGCAAAGACTTCCTGCGTTCTCGATGCCAGCAGCGCCGACGCCTCGACGACCGAACCGAGCCAATCCTCCCAGCGTGTCCCGCGCAACGTCTTCGCATCGACACCATGACCGGCCAGCAGCGGCGCATAGATGCTGTAGCCCCTGCGGTTGAGGTGGCGGGCAACCAGCTTCATTTCGGCGGGCGCCCCTGTCAGGCCATGGATCAGAAGAACGCCTTTGCCGTTTGAGCCCTCCATGAAGAAGCTCAATTCGTCATGCTTCATGAGTGAGCTCCGACTGCCGGTTTTCCTTGGCCATGAAGCCAAGCGCATGGCAGGTGCTGATCACATGCGTACCGTTCTTCTCCTGCTCGTCCTTGATCTGTTCGTGCAGCGCCTGCAGCTTCGTCCAGTGCGTGCGCGGCCGGTAATGATGTTCGGCATGATAGCCGTTGCCGAACCAGAGCCAGTTGTAGAAGGACTTGTGGCTGGAAACGCCCCAGGCGATCGGCTCGTCGGGATCGCCGTTCAGATGCTCGTAATACCCGTTCAGCGACGATAGGCAGTTGCCGATATAATAGAACGGCACGAAGAACAGCACCGCCTTCCAGTCGTAAAGCAGCGCGAGCGCCGCAAGACCGAGGAAGAAGTAGAGTTCGAACCGCCCCCAGGCCGCATCGAACGGACGATTGCGGGCAATCGCCTTGTGAATATCGCCCAGGCTGTCGCGGAAGAAGCTCAGGAACGTGTAGGACCAGACGTTTTCGGGTTGACCATCACGTCCGTGGCGATAGATCGACAGCAGATCGATGGTATCGCCTTTTTCATCCGGCCGGTCGCTGTTGCCCGAATGATGGCGCATATGCACCCAATGATAATAGGTCTGCGAGAAGCCGATCGCGACCGACTCCAGCAGGCTGAATGCATAGTTCATCCAGCGCGGCTTGAAGTAGGGCGTATGGATGAAATTGTGCGATATGCTGTTGATGTTCCAGGAGATCGAAACGGCATAAAGGCAGCCGAGAACGGCCGAGAGCCAAAGCGGCCGGCTTTCGAAGCCGACGATCAGATAGACGTCGAAGGCGAGATGAGCGACGGCCGCCAGAACTGGCGCGAGATCCCATCGGGTGTGCGCAAAGATTTTCATAATCCTGTAACTCCCACACAAGCCACGCCGGCGGTCACGAGAAACACGCCGGTCGCATGGCGCAGGTTGATGTTTTCCTTGAAGATGACGGCGCCGGCGAGCACGATGACGACATAGCTCAGCGCCATCAGCGGGAAGGCGATGGTCAGGGGGACGCGCTCCAGAACGGCCGTCCACGCGAAAAGCTCCACAGCCCAGAACAGAATGCCGAGCCAGGTGATCGGCTTGGCCAGCGTCGAAAGCAGAGCGCCCTCGCTGGCCGATTGCTTGAAGCAGACCTCGCGGGCGGTCTCCGCGAGTACGCAGAACAGGATGAGCCCAAGCATGGGAAGTGTCAGGCTGCCGGTCATTCCATATACTCCGCCAGAACTTCCAGCAGCGCGTGATTGGCGGCGCTGTTGATGTTCCTCGTCGTTTCCGCGGCCTGACGCATGCGCGGCTGATCGATGAAGATCTCCGCGCGCTTCATGAACTGGGTCCGCAGGCTGCCAGCATAGCTCGGGGTCGAATAATCCCCGATGACATCGGCGCCGATGATACGGTAGCGGCTGCCGATTTCGCTGAGCAGAGCCAGCAGATAGGGCAGCCGCATGCGGCCCTGATCCCAATTGGTCACGGCATCGTCGGCCGCCAGCACATCCTTGTCGATGGTGACATAGACGGCCTCGGTGCGAATGCGGCTGAGCATGCGGTCGATGAAATTTTCCTCGCCGATCTCGGCGATCGATTTCCAGTGCAGCGCGCCCTTTTCCTGCTGATAGCTGGCGCCGTTGCCGTAATCAGCCAGCACGCGGCTCGGCGGATGTTCGTAAGGGTAGAGTTCCAGCTTGCCTTCACCGAGCCAGCGCAGGTTCGCTCCCTTGCGCTCCGGGCTGCGAAGATCGCTGCTGCAGACCCCGATCGTGATGACCTTCTGGATATTGCGATTGGCAAGCGCCCTGTTGACCCAGGAGCCGCAATGCATGCCGCCGTCGAATTTCACCCAATCCGGATGATTGTCGAAATGGATCAGCGTCGCCGGACCGGGCTGCCGTTCCAGCGCGCTTTCAAGCAGCAGTGCCGTGATGTGATGGAAATCGCCGGAGCCCATGAAGCACAGCTGCGGGGCCTTGCCCATCGCCGGCCCATTCCTGACGATCTCCCGGCTGAGGTTATCAAGGGCGCTCTGCTTGCCCCATAGCCGGACCAGCTGCCCGGCATCCTTGCCGAAATACTGATGCGCGCCCGCAAATTTGCAGGCACGCACGAAGTCTGGCTGCAACTCCAATGCATCGTCGAGATGGAGAAGCAGGAGCTGCACGGTCTTATCTCCGGGCAGCGCGCGTCAGGAGCTGGTCGAGCAGGGCAAGCGCCAGATCGATCTCCTCGCGGGTGATGAGCAGGTTGGGCGCAAAGGTGATGACGTTCTTGTGATAGCCGCCGACGTCGAGCACGAGACCGTAGGTCTTGGAGCCGACCTGCATGTCGCCCTTCATGCCTTCGTCGCACATCCAGTCCATCGTCGCCTTGTCGGGCGTATAGCTGTCGTCCTTGCAGATCTCCATGCGCAGCGCCAGGCCGAGACCGTCGACTTCGCCGACGATGGCATGGCGCTTCTGCAGCTGCTTCAGTCCGTCGAGGAAATGCGCGCCCTTCTCCATGATCGCAGCACCGAAATCCTGCTCTTCCAGCATCTTCATCGCTTCGAGCGCGACGGCAGTCCCCATTGGGTTGCTGGCGAAGGTCGAATGCGTGGAGCCGGGCGGGAAAATCTCCGGATTGATCATCTCTTCGCGGGCCCAGACGCCGGAAAGCGGATTGAGGCCGTTGGTGATCGCCTTGCCGAAGATCAGCGCATCGGGCGAAACGCCGAAATGCTCGATCGACCAGAGCTTGCCGGTACGGTAGACGCCCATCTGGATTTCATCGACGATGAGCAGGATGCCGTGATCATCAAGCACCTTCTTCAGCTCGACGAAGAAGTTCATCGGCGGGATGACGTAGCCGCCGGTACCCTGGATCGGCTCGATGTAGAAGGCGGCATATTCGGACTTGCCGGCCTTCGGATCCCAGACGCCGTTATATTCGCTCTCGAACAGGCGGGCGAACTTCTGGACGCAATAGTGCCCGTATTCTTCCTTCGACATGCCCTTCGGGCCGCGGAAGTAATAGGGAAACTCGACGAACTGCGCCCGGTCGCCGAAATGGCCGTAGCGGCGGCGATAGCGATAGCTCGACGTGATCGCGGAAGCGCCGAGCGTACGGCCGTGGTAGCCGCCTTCGAAGGCGAACATCAGGCTCTTGCCGCCGGTGTAATTGCGCACGAGCTTCAGCGAATCCTCGACCGCCTGCGAGCCGCCGACGTTGAAGTGGACGCGGCCCTTGTGGCCGAACTTGCGCTCGGCGTCCTGGGCGATCATCGCGGCAAGCTCCACCTTTTCACGATGCAGATACTGCGAGGCGACCTGCGGGAGACGGTCGAGCTGGCGATGCGCGGCCTCGTTCAGGCGCTCGTTGCGATAGCCGAAATTGACGGCGGAGTACCACATCTGAAGATCGAGGAATGGCGTGCCGGTCCGATCGTAGACGTAGGAACCTTCGCATTCCTCGAAGAACTTGGGCTTGTCCGTGTAGTGAACCGTGTCGCCGTGGGAGCAATAGGCTTCCTCGAGGGCGCGCAATTCTTCTTCCGAGCGGACGGACTCGGTCTCGCCGGTGAAGGCTTCGGCTACATTCGTTTTCATTCAATGCCTCTCGGTCTGTTTCACGCCGTCTTGAACTGCGGCAGTGCACGGGAGCGTCGCTCGACGCTCGGGAGAACGGCTTCCATCTTCGGAAGCAGGTCGGAAAAATCGTCGAAACCGACATAGGGAATGCCGTTTTCCTCACAGTAATCGACAAGCTTGGCCTTGGCGAAAACGAGGTCGACCTTGTCGGAAACGCAGAAGTCGCTGCGCCCGTCGCCGATATAGACCTGCAGGTCGTTGCTATCGACAACGCGGCATTTGCAGACGCCGGCACCGGACACGCAGCCGGTTGCCGTAAATGGCGGAAACAGCGAATAGGACTCGCGGCCCTGAGAGACGCTGCAGGTGAGCACATTGGCGACGATAGGCAGGCCGTCTATGCCATGACGCGCCAGAATGCGGCGGATGAAGTAATCGACGCCATCGCTGACGATGGTGACAGGCAGGTCGCTGCGGCGGCAAAAGGACAGGAAGCCTTCGAAACCCGGATCGATCGACAGCGTGTCGAGAAACCGGTCGAGTTCGGGTCTGGCGGCTTCAATGAGAGCGATCTGCCGACGCATGCATTCGCCGGAGCCGATCAGCCCCTGCTTCCACAGCCGTTCTATGTCTTCCCATTCGGAACCGGCGAAACGGGACAACACCATATCCGTCGCGTCTTCGATGGATATGGTTCCATCAAAATCGCAAAACACCCGCATGAACTACCCTTTCGCCTTATCCCAAGTTGCGTCTAACAACCTCAGATGAGCCGTGCATGAGGGGAAAATGATGCGAAAATGAAAAACGGGGTTGTGTTGGTTTTTAGCTCAATGGCAATCTTAGATCGACCTGAAGGCCATTGCCCCAACGCGGCGTGGAAAGCTCCACCGCGGCCGCGAGGCGATCGGCCGTATCCGCGACGATGGCAAGGCCGAGGCCCGCCCCTTCGGTATGAAGGGTGTTGAGGCGATAGAAGCGCTGGAAAACAGCCTCCCTCTCATGCGGCGGAATGCCGGGTCCGCTGTCGCTGATCGAGATGCGGCCGAAGCTCTCCTCCGATGAAATCGAAACTCTGATCTCGCCGCCGACGGGCGTGTATTTGATGGCATTATCAAGCAGATTCGTCACCATCATGCGCATCAGCGATTCATCGGTCCTGACCTGGATCTTTTCGTCCCCTTCCAGCACCACGTCGAGCTCGCGATCTGTGATAATGTTGCCGAATTCGGCGATCAGCGACGCGACCCAATGGTAAAGCGTCACGGACGTCAGATTGAGAGGGTGATGGCTGACCCTGGCAAGCCGCAGCAACTGTTCGATCAGGTGAATGGCGCGGTTGTTGCTGGCGACGAGATCGGAAATGATCGCTTGCCGCTCATGGTCGCTGTCGCTGTTTTCGAGCATGCGCAGCAGAAGCTTCACGCTTGCCTGGGGCGTACGCAATTGATGCGCGGCAAGATCGGAGAAGCGGCGCTCCAGCGTCAGAGACTGACCGAGCTTTTCCAATAGCTGGTTGATCGACCGGCCGAGCGGCAGGAGATCGCGTGGCAGCGCGTCCACCGGAATGGCCGAGAGATCGTCCGGCGATCGCGTGCGAATCTGCCGCACCAGCCCATGGATCGTGCGCAGGCCGCTGTTGATGCCGAGCCAGATGAGAAAGGCGATGACGGGCACCAGCATCAGCAGCGGAAAGAAGAGATTAAGGAGTATGTTGGAGACGAGCGTTTCGCGAAGCGCGATCTTCTCGCCAAGCTCGATCACGATGGTGGTGTTCGGGATCGGCAGCGAATAGACGCGCCACTCGTCCCCGCCATAGGTCAGGGTCGTGAAGCCCACCTTCTGCTGCGGGACGTCGGACAGGAAGGCCGTGCTGCTGTAGAAACGGATATTACCGTCGACCCAGGCCCGAAACATGTGGGCATCGGCATAATCGTCGGCATCCTCGTTGAAGGCCAGCTGGTTGTCCATGTTGAAATCGATGTCGTCGATCTGCTTGGCCGTACGGTCCGGCGTCTTTTCCAGAGGGTGTCGCAGCAGGCTCCAGATCACGTTCGCATCGTCGATCAACTGGGCGTCGTAGATATTGTTGATCTCCCGCGTCGCGCTGTTGAAGGCGAAGGCGGCGATGACGACGATCGTCACCACGACAACAGGCGCGATGCGCAGAAAAAGCTTGCGGGTAAGCGTGGAATTGTTCATCGCTCGATCATGTAGCCGACGCCGCGGATCGACTTGATGAAATCGGTGCCGAGCTTCTTGCGCAGATTGTAGATCGTCACTTCGATCGTGTTGCTCTCGACGGTGTTTTCGGCGTCATAGAGCGCATATTCGATATCGTTCTTCGTCACGTAGCGGCCGCTGCGCTCCATCAGAAGCTTCAGCAGATGGAATTCCTTGGCCGTCGTGTGCACCTGGGCACTGCCCTTGCGGGCGACCATGGCCGATGGATCGACCTCGACATCGCCGCAGCGGATGACGCTTTCGGTCCGTCCGTCGCGGCGGCGGATGAGCGCGCGCAGGCGCGCCAGCAGCTCATCCAGATCGAAGGGCTTCACGAGGTAATCGTCGGCGCCCTCGTCGAGGCCCTCGACCTTCTGGCGCACGGAATCCATCGCCGTCAGCAGCAGCACGGGCACGGAATTCCCCCGCTGACGGATGCGCCGCAACACTTCCATGCCGCTCAGCTGTGGCAGATTGATATCGAGGACGATCGCCGCGAAATGCGAATTCTCCGCCGCCTCCAGGCCGGATTCGCCGTCGCGCATCCAGTCGACGCCATAGGCGTGCTTTTCCAAGGCCTTCTTGAGCGATGATCCGAGGATATTGTCATCTTCAACAAGCAGAACCCGCACGACCAACCTCACTTAACCGAATTTCATAGCCGATGTGAGCCGCAATTGAAGCGGCCATGTGGCAAAGCTATGACGGATCATTTCCACCTGGCAAGAGCCGCGGGAAAAGCCCGCCGGCCCGTCGGATATCGCACTGCCAAGCCGGAAGGGCGAAACCGCCTGGCCGGCAACGTCAAGGCTGCGCATCGATCAGGCATTCGGCGAGGTGCATTTTGGCTGGATTTCGATCGGGCGACTGCAATATGCCGATCTCGCGATAGAAGGTTTCCCCGGCGAGCGACACCATGCGCACCGGCGTGGCGGAAGGCGGGCTGCCATCGACGATCGGCAGGAGCGCCACCCCAAGCCCGCATGCGACCAGAGCCGATATCCCGGCGATGTCGTCGATCTCGATCGCCTCGTTGGGATCGATCGAATGTGCCCGCAGAAACCGGTCAACCTGCCGCCCTCCAAAGGAGCCGCGGTCATAACGGATGAAGGATTGCTCTTTCAACAATGTCCGCCAATCGTCGCCCTCCAGCCATTCGGGAACCGCCAGTCCATAGGGCTCGCGCAGCAGCGGCTGCCATTCGAGGTTCTTCGGCAAACCAAAAGGAGGCTCGATAAGGACCGCCAGATCGAGCTCGCCCGCATCGATCAAATCGAGCAAGTGAAGGGAAACGCCGGGAACGATACGAACGCGGGTGTTCGGAAACCGCTGCCGAAACGGCACGAGCGCACGCGCAAGGATCGCCGACTGAACCGAGGCGATGGCGCCAATATGCAGCTGGCCGCCGGATGCGTCATCGGCGGGATCAGCGAGATGGTCGAACATCGCGATAATGGTCTTGGCGCGTTCGAGCGTTCTCAGGCCGGCGGCGTTTAACATCGCGGAACGGCCTGTCCGCTCGAACAGCGTCATGCCGAGCCTTTCTTCGAGCCGTTTCATCTGGCCGCTGACCGCTGCCTGGGTGAGTCCGATCCGCTCTCCCGCGGCGGCAAATGTCCCAAAGCGAGCGACCGCAACCAGGGTTTTAAGTTCCGGAATCATGATTCATAATTTTTCCTATGCTTCAGCCTCACGATATACAGTTTTTCATAGGAAAAAATGTACCTTATTCATGACTGCATCGAGTTCGCACTTCAGGGAGACGATCATGAGCGCAGCACCCCTTCACCCGTTTCATCTTGCATTCCCCGTCAACGATCTTGCCGCGGCCCGAACCTTCTACGGCGGCCTTCTTGGCTGCCCCGAGGGCCGGAGCTCGCCCGACTGGATCGATTTCAACTTCTATGGCCATCAGATCGTTGCCCATCTGGCGCCGAGCGAAACCGGGGAAGTGGCCGCAAATGCCGTCGATGGCCATGGTGTCCCCGTCCGCCATTTCGGCGTGGTTCTATCGATGGAGGAATGGGAAGCAGCGGCCGAGAAGCTGACGAAGGCCAACATCGATTTCGTCATCAAGCCCTATATCCGCTTCCGCGGCGAGCCCGGAGAACAGGCGACCATGTTCTTCAAGGATCCCAGCGGCAATGCCATCGAGATGAAGGCCTTTGCCGACATCAACAGCCTGTTTGCAAAATAGCGCCGAGCGCTGAGGATAGGAGCATCATCCGGCGACGATAAGCGGCCGCCGACAGGGCGCGATGCTCATATCCTCCATTAATTGCCTAAACCGCGGTCGAAACTGATGGCGTCGGCTGCCTGATCACGCATCCTCAACTTGCCTATGGCCGCCTCCAGCACGGCAAAGATGCGTGCATCCGTCGATTGGGCGACATTGAAGCGCATGAAGCGACCCGCTGTGTCGGAAACGCTGAAGGCATTGCCGGGCGCGAGAATGATACCTTCGGCAAGGCAGGCGCGGGCGACATCGGCCGCATCCAGCCCCTCCGGTAATCGGCACCAGAGAAACATGCCCGCCTGGGGCTTGAGCCAGGGAACGATGCCAATGGCCTCAAGACGGGCTGCCACCTCGGCCATGGTCTTTGCAAGCCGGACACGCAGCGCTTCGACATGCTTGCGATAGCTGCCGTCCTTCAATGCGAGGTAAACGAGCTCCGCCGACATTTGCCCGCAGCTGAAACTGCTTGCGACCTTGAGATCGACGAGACCGTCGATCCAGTCCGGCTTGGTGGCGATAAAGCCGCAGCGCACGGAGGCCGAGAGCGTCTTCGAAAAACTGCCGATATGGATCACCCGGTCGAGCCCGTCATAGGCTGCGAGACGCGGCACCGGCACAGTCTCGAAATCGGCGAAGATATCGTCCTCGATGATGATCAGCCCGAAAGCATCCGCCAGCTTCAATAGCCGATGCGCTGTCACCGGCGAAAGCGCGGCACCGGTCGGGTTATGAATAGCCGAATTGGTGATGTAGAGCCGAGGCTTATGTCGTTCGAGGGCCTGACCGAACAGCTCGATATCCGGCCCCGTGGGCGTGAAGGGCACGGAGACGACATTGGCGCGATGAGCCCGCAGCAGCGCATGGAAATTGAAATAGCAGGGGTCGTCCACCAGCACGGTATCGCCGCGTTCAAGCAGAAAGCGGCAGAGGAGGTCGATCGCCTGCGTACCGGACTCCGTCAACATGATCTGGTCCGGAGGCGCATTGATGCCATGCTCGCCGAGACGCCTGGCAAGAAGCTGCCGCAGCGGCGGCAGGCCGAGCGGCGTCCCGTAATTGGCGAGCACGCCGATATCGCTCCGCGCCAATGTCCGCATCGCGCGGCGCAGGGCCGCCTGCGGCAGCCAGGACGGCGGAAGCCAGCCGCAGCCTGGCTTCAAAGCATCATCACCGACCTCCAGCGATTGCCGCGAGATCCATAGCGGATCGACATTGCGATCCGACGTTGCTCCGGTTTCGGTGAGCGACAACGGCGGCAACTGCCCGCAGACATAAAAGCCGGATCCCGGGCGCGAACGGATCGTGCCCTCGGCGGCAAGCCGCTCATAGGCCTCGACCACGGTGGAAACCGAGACCTGCATCGTCTTGGCGAAGCTGCGCACCGAAGGAAGCCGCGCACCCGGCGCCAGGCTGCGACTGGCAATGCGGTCGGAAATCGCCGCCATCACCCCTTCGATCCGCGTACTCCCGCCAATGCCGGCCGTCGAGAGATCGCTCATCCGTACTGCACCTTCAACCATAACAGTTTGCGCAAATTGTACTGTACCGTATCTGGCTTGACCAGACAAATGCACCGATATCTGCGAGCATCAAGAAGGAGCATGCACGATGGATAAAACGACGACGGGATGGATCTACGGTTTGACCGGAGTAGTGATTTTCAGCGGCTCCCTGCCGGCGACGCGGGTGGCCGTCATGGATTTCGATCCGCTGTTCCTGACCGTCGCGCGCGCCGTGATCGCCGGTCTGCTGGGTCTCTGCCTTCTGCTTGCCTTTCGCGAGAAGCGCCCGGCCCGCGGCGACATCACCGCGCTCGCCATCGTCGCGCTTGGCTGCGTGGTCGGCTTTCCGCTGCTGACGGCGCTGGCGCTCAAGCACGTCACCTCTGCCCATTCGATCGTCTTCATCGGCCTGCTGCCGCTGGCAACGGCCATCTTCGGCGTGCTGCGCGGCGGCGAGCGGCCACGGCCGGCCTTCTGGATATTCTCCGCCCTCGGCAGCGCGCTCGTCAGTGGCTATGCCTTGGCACAGGGCGTATCGGCCTCGCCGGTCGGCGATCTCCTGATGCTTGCAGCCGTTCTCGTCTGCGGCCTCGGCTATGCCGAAGGCGCGGTGCTCTCGCGCCGGCTCGGCGGCTGGCAGGTCATCTGCTGGGCACTGGTCCTGTCCCTGCCAGTCACGGTCGCGCTCTGCGTCATGACCATGCCGCACAGTATTGACGGCATCGGCCGCCCGGCCTGGCTCGGCCTCACCTATGTCTCGCTCTTCAGCATGCTGATCGGCTTCGTCTTCTGGTATCGCGGCCTGGCGCAGGGCGGCATCGCAGCCGTCGGCCAGCTGCAATTCCTGCAGCCCTTCTTCGGCTTCGCGCTTGCGGCAGCACTGCTCAAGGAAAGCGTCAGCTGGTCGATGCTCGCCGTCACGATCGCTGTCGTCGGCTGCGTCGCCGGCGCCAGGAAATTCGCGCACTGAGCCATCGAGCCGAGCAAGGGCCTTGCCGCTTGACCTCCTAAACTGATCGGTCTATTAAAAACCCATCGGTTTAGAAGGAGTTTATCATGCCGACCCCTCTCGTCCCACCTTTCACCCGCGAAACCGCCATCGCCAAGGTCCGCTTGGCCGAGGACGGCTGGAACAGCCGCGATCCGGAGCGTGTTTCCAAGGTCTACACGGAAGACAGCCAATGGCGGAACCGCGCCGAATTCCCGCGCGGCCGCAAGGAGATCGTCGAATTCCTGACGCGCAAATGGGCAAGGGAACTGGACTATCGGCTGATCAAGGAATTCTGGGCCTTCGACGGCAATCGCATTGCGGTGCGCTTTGCCTATGAATGGCACGACGACAGTGGCCACTGGTTCCGCTCCTACGGCAACGAGAACTGGGAGTTCGATGCCGACGGCCTGATGCAGCGCCGTTTCGCCTCCATCAACGACATGCCGATCAGGCAAGAGGACCGGAAATTCCATTGGCCGCTCGGCCGCCGGCCCGACGATCATCCAGGCCTCTCCGAACTCGGCCTTTGAGATGGTGCGCACCGTCTTCGAAAAGCCCGACGCCATAGCCCTTGTCGCCGAGGTCTTCCGCGAACTCGGCTACGAGGGTGCGTCGATGAGCAAGATCACCGCACGCACGAAACTGTCCAAGGGCAGCCTCTATCACTTCTTTCCTGGCGGCAAGGAGCAGATGGCGGCCGAGATCATGGCCCATATCGACGCCTGGTTCGTGACGGAAATGTTCGAGCCGCTCGAGGGGGAGAAACCGCGCGCGGCAATCGCCCGCATGTGGGAGACGACGGATAGCTATTTCCGCTCCGGCCGCCGCGTCTGCCTGATCGGCGCCTTCGCGCTGGATGAAACGCGCGATCGCTTCTCCGCCGCCATCCGCGGCTATTTCCATCGCTGGATCGAGGCGCTCGCTGGCGCTTTGCTCAAGGCGGGGCTGTCGGGCACGAAGGCAAGAGCGCTTGCGGAAGAAGCCGTCATCGGCATTCAGGGCGCATTGACGCTTGCCAGGGCACTTGGCGATGAGACGATTTTCGGCAGATCCCTTGCGCGGTTGAAGCAAAGGCTTGAAACTGCGCTCGATTAGCCTATTTGGCCGGTGCGAATCACTGGCAGTCGCTCGACAGTCCGGACGGATGATGCGCTCGCTCCGACGACGGAAAGCCGCCGAAACCGGTATTTCTGGTGGCGGGAATGGGCACGCAGGCATGATAATGCCCTGATCTTAAACAATCCTCCATAAATGCACGGCATTGTTAACCATGTTTGATTTGCAACTATCCAGGCTCCTGTGCTCAGCAGGGAACGGGAGCGCCGAGGAGACGGATAGAAGATGCTGCAACAGGTACACGACATCGACGACGCGCTGATCGATCAACTGCAACGGTCGGCGTTCGAGTATTTCATGCTTTACACCAATCCGGAAAACGGACTGGTGGCGGACACGTCCATCAAGACGAGCCATTGCAGCATTGCCGCGGTCGGCTTTGCGCTGTCGAGCTACCCGGTCGCCGTCGAGCGTGGATGGATCAGCCGCGCCGATGCCGCCAAACGAGTGCTAGCCGCACTCGATTTCTTCGCCGACAGCCAGCAGGGCGACGAGCGCGGCGCTACCGGCCATCGCGGCTTCTACTACCATTTTCTTTATATGGCGACCGGCAAGCGCGCCTGGAACAGCGAGCTTTCGACCATCGATACCGGCCTGTTGTTGCTCGGTGTCCTGACGGCTGCCGCCTATTTCAATGGCGCCAGCCAGGCCGAGCGCGATATCCGCAAGCAGGCAAAATTCCTTTACGAACGGTGCGACTGGCATTGGGCCTTGAACAAGGGCCAAACCATGAGCATGGGCTGGAAGCCGGCGAGCGGCTTCCTGCGCTGGCGCTATCAGGGCTATGACGAGGCGATCTTCCTCTATGTGCTGGCGCTCGCCTCGCCCACGCACGCGGTCCCGTCCTCGAGCTACGAGGCCTTCGCCTCGACCTATACCTGGATGATGTTCAAGGACACGCCCTTTCTCTATGCGGGGCCGTTGTTCATCCACCTTTTCTCGCATGCCTGGATCGATTTCCGCGGCATCCGCGACAAGCATGTGACCGATAAGGACACCGACTACTTCCGCAACACGCAGACCGCAATTGCCGTGCAGCGCGACTACACGGAACGCAATCCCGGCCATTTCACCGGCTATACGAAGGATATCTGGGGTCTTTCCGCCTGTGATGGCCCGAACCCCACAGGCACCAAACATAGCCTTCGCTATGCCCCGAAGGTCTTCGGCTATGCAGCCCGCGGCGCTCCGCTCGGCCCCGATGACGGCACCATCGCCCCCTGGGGACCACTGTCTTGCCTGGCTTTCGACCGCCAGGCCGCGCTCGACGGCACGAGGGCGCTGCTGTCAACCTATCCCAACCTGCTGCTCGACGGCCGTTTCCCCGGCGGCTTCAATCCGAGCATCAAGGGATCCGGTCCGGAAGGCTGGGTGGACGACCGCTCGGTCGCCATCGATCAGGGGCTACTGGTCATGATGATCGAAAACGCCCGCACGGGCATGATCTGGGACCTCATGCGTCGATCTCCGATTCTCCGCAACGGCCTGGAACGCGCCGGCTTCACCGGCGGCTGGCTGGACGAGAAAAAGACAACGCCGGCCATCGCCTGATTTCATATCGTGAGTGACCGTCAGGCGTCACCGTCAACGTAGCGACTGCCTGCCTTGCCCCTCACCCTAGCCCTCTCCCCGCAAGCGGGGCGAGGGGACGACCGAGCGGACCAACTGGCCTCTCACCCCCACAGCGTCTTGTTTTGCACGATCATTCCCCGTCTCTGCTTGCGGGACAAAGGAATAATCAAGCCGAGCAACTATCCTGGATTTTCTACGGCAATGCATTGCTCTGCACCCCCTCTACCCGCTTGCGGGGAGAGGGCTGGGGTGAGGAGCCGTGCACAAGGACGCAGCGAAAACACACTCCCCCGACAATCTTCAGCACCTCAAAGCTTCTCTATCGCCGCAATCACTTCATTCTCGACGGAGATGCCCTCCGTTAGGCGCCGTGCACTCTGGCCACGCCGGCCCGGCAGACGGACATTGGGATCGCGGGTGATTTCCCCGGCCAGCAAAGCCAGCCGCTGCGCCGTATCCGTCGCACTGGTCGCGGCGGGATTGATGGCGATAATCGTGTGACCGAGCGCCGGCGGAGCGCCTTTATCATCGAAGAGCGAAGAGGATTCGAAGGCGTAGTTGGCGCCGGTCAGACCCGCCGCCAGTATTTCGACCATGAGGGCGAGCGCCGCGCCTTTCGAATCGCCGGCCGGGATCATCGTGCCGGCGAGGGCCTCTTCGGCATTGGTGGTTGGCTTTCCCTCGCGGTCGAAAGCCCAGTCGGCGGGTATCAAGGCGCCCTGCTGCCGCGCGGCCATCACCTTGCCGCGCGCCACTTTCGAAAGCGCCAGATCGATCACGATCGGCTCGTCATCCGGAAGCGGCGCGGCAAAGGCGATTGGATTGGTGCCGAAGATCGGCGTCTTGCCGCCCCAGGGCGCCATCGCCGCCGGCGCATTGGCGACCATCAGTGCCACCAGTCCCTGATCGGCGAAACGTTCCACGGTCAGGCCCATGACACCGGCATGATGCGAGCGGCTGATGGCAACAAGCGCAATTCCCTGCTCGCGGGCGACACCCGGAATCTCGGCAACAGCAAGGTCGAGGGCGGGATAGGCATAACCATTGCCGGCATCGATGCGCAGCACGGCCGGAAAAGGCCGGCTCATCCGCGGCGTGGCGAAACCGTCGGTCTTGCCGGCCTTGGCCTGTCCGGCGTATGCGGGCACGCGGCGCAGACCGTGGCCGCTTTGCCCGGCAGCCTCCGCCGCGACAAGCGCCACCGCGACCGAGCGGGCATTCTCAGCGCTCACCTTGCTTCGCCGCAACGCCTCCACGACCAGCGTTTCGGCTTCGGCGAGCGACAGGTGCATGAGGCGGAACCTTGAAACATACGTAGAGGATAAAGGCTTTCTACGCCTTCATCCCTCCCATCGCAATGCAGCAAGGCTCTGGTGTTTTACGCCACGTCGAACTTGACACCCTGGGCCAATGGCAGCGTGCGTCCGTAGTTGATCGTGTTGGTCGCCCGACGCATATAGGCCTTCCAGGCATCGGAACCGGATTCGCGGCCGCCGCCCGTTTCCTTCTCGCCACCGAAAGCGCCGCCGATCTCGGCGCCGGAGGGACCGAGATTGACGTTGGCAATGCCGCAATCCGAACCGCGCGCGGAGACGAACGTCTCGGCTTCCCGCATGTCGTTGGTGAAGATCGAGGACGACAGGCCCTGCGGCACGGCATTATGCAGCGCAAGCGCCCTGTCGAAATCGCTGTACTTCATGACATAGAGGATCGGCGCAAAGGTTTCCTGCTCGACCGGACCGGTCTGCGCGGGCATTTCGACGAGCGCCGGGCGAACGTAAAAAGCGTCGGCGGAGCCGTTTTCGACTCGCTCGCCACCGGTGATCGTGCCGCCGGCCGACTTCGCCGCGGCAAGCGCTGCCTGCATGCGCTCGAAAGCCTGCCGGTCGATCAGCGGCCCGACAAGGGTTCCCGCCTCAAGCGGATTGCCGATCGTCACAGAACCATAGGCATTCTGCAGACGGGGAACGAGCTGGTCGTAGACGCTGTCGTGAACGAAGAGACGGCGCAGCGTCGTGCAGCGCTGGCCGGCCGTGCCCATCGCGGAAAAGGCGACTCCGCGCAAGGTGAGGTCGAGATCGGCCGTCGGGCAGACGATCGCCGCATTGTTGCCGCCGAGCTCGAGGATGGCACGGGCGAAACGACCAGCGAGGCGCGGACCGACGGCGCGGCCCATGGCCGTCGAGCCGGTCGCCGAGACCAGCGGCACCTGTGGATGATCGACCAGCAACTCGCCGAGATCGCGGCCGCCGATCAACAGCGTCGAGAGATTGGCCGGTGCTTCGCCACCCTCGGCGACATAGCGCTTCAGCGCCTTTTCGAACAGAGCCTGTACGGCGAGCGCCGTCAGCGGCGTCTTTTCCGACGGCTTCCAGATGGTGGAATTGCCGCAGACGATGGCGAGCGCCGCATTCCACGACCACACGGCAACGGGGAAATTGAAGGCCGAAATGATGCCGATCGCCCCCAGCGGGTGCCAGCTTTCCATCATTCGATGTTCGGAGCGCTCGGTGGCGATGGTCAGGCCGTAAAGCTGGCGGGAAAGGCCGACTGCGAAATCGCAGATATCGATCATCTCCTGCACTTCGCCGAGACCTTCGGACGTAATCTTGCCCACTTCAATGGACACGAGGCGGCCAAGGCCGGCCTTGCCGGCGCGCAGCTCCTCGCCGAGCAGGCGGATCAATTCGCCGCGCTTCGGCGCCGGCACGCTGCGCCATGCGAGAAACGCCTCGTGCGCCGCCGCGATCGCCCCCTTCGCCTCTTCGGCCGAATGCTCCTTCAGCCGCCCGATTTCGGCGCCTGTCACCGGGGAGGTGACCACGAGCGTTCCGCCGGTATAGCGATCGGCCGATACGCCAAGCTCCGTCAGTATTGCCTTGGTTTCGGCAGCAAGATCTGATGTCGCGGTCATCCTGTTTCCTCTTCCCGTAATGCTGGTTCGATGTTTTCAGACTCTAGCGCCAACGAAATGCGCGGCCTGGGCGCCGGCCTCGTACCACATTTCCTTCGCTGCCCTGAAACTCGGCTCGACGATGTCGGTCACCGGCAGCGGCAGGTCGGCCTCGGAAATCTGCCCCAAGATATGGCCGGCAAGCACCTTACCGAACACGGTGCCCGGCGCGATGCCACGACCATTATAGCCCGAGAAGCCGACGACGTTCTGCTCGAGCTTGTGGAAGCGCGGCAGCGCATTGTCTGTCATGCCGATCTTGCCATACCATTCGCATTCGAACGGAATATCGCCAAGCTGTGGAAAAAGCTTCCTGATCGACCGCCGCGCCCAGTTTTTGTGAATGGCAAGACCAGTGTTGCGCAACGCACCGACACTGCCGAAGACGAGCCGGCCAGCCTGATCCATGCGGAAGGACGAGAGCACCTCCTTGGTGTCCCAAGCGCCCTCGCGCCCGGGCAGCACGGAATTCTTGAGGTTGTCGCCGAGCGGGATGGTGGCAAAATTGAAATAGGGCAGATGCACCTGTTCGTTTCGCACCGCCTCCCAAGGACCTGTACTATAGGCATCGGTCGCAACGACGATCCAGTCGGCGCTGACCTTGCCGCCATCGGTCGTAACAACCCATTTCGCACCGTTTCTTTCCGTCGACGTCACGCGGCTGCCGGTATGAACGACAACGCCGACTTTCACCACGGCATGGGCAAGTCCGCGCGCATAGGCAAGCGGCTGCAGCGTGCCGGCGCGCATGTCGAGCAGCGCGCCGGCATAAGCCGAGCTGCCGACCCTGCGTTCCGTCTCCCGCGCGTCGAGCACCGTGACCGGCGCGCCGCGCTTGCTCCATTGCCGGGCGCGCTCCTCGATTTCCTTCAGCCCCTCGGGGCCAACGGCGCAATGCAGCGTGCCGTTGCGCTCGAGTTCGCAGGCAATGCCATGCTTTTCGATCAACTCCATGACCAGCTTCGGTCCATTGCCGAGCAGTTCGAGAAGCCGCTCGCCATGGACGGCACCGAGTTCGCCCGGCAGATCGTCCGGCATCACCCACATGCCGGCATTGATCAGGCCGACATTGCGTCCCGCGCCGCCAAAGCCGATTTCATTGGCTTCGAGCAGCACGACACTGGTGCCGGCCTCGGCCAGATGCAGCGCCGTCGAAAGACCGGTATAGCCGCCGCCGACCACCACGACATCGGCTGATGCCGCGCCGGAAAGCGGCTTCGTTGCCGGCGGCGGGGGAGCGGTCTTTTCCCAAAGACCATGGGAGCGCGGGTCATTCAGCATGAAATCGGTCCAATCGACAGAGATAATCGTGCCAATCTAGCGCTATGCTCTAAATTGCGGAAGCGGCAAGAACGACATCCGGTGGACAGAGCATGATGCCGAAAAGTGTGATCGGTTTTCGGACGACATCATGCTCCACTTCTTTGGTTCCAGAGCGGATTCAGATTCTAGGTCGAACAGACCTAAAATCATCCGCTCTGGAGAAAAACTTGCATGGCGACGGCGCTTTCGACCATTATAGAGGAAACGCCGGTCGCCATCGTGGCCGCAGACAAAGTACGCCGCCATCGCGGCCGCGGATAAAAGCAGGACACTCTCATGAAGCCCATTTTCGTTCAGCTCCAATGCGCCCCCGGCAAGACCTACGAGGTCGCCGACGCCATCTACCAGACGGAGCTGGTTTCGGAGCTGTATTCCACCAGCGGCGACTACGACCTGCTGATGAAGGTCTACATCGCCGAAGAGCAGGATATCGGCAAGTTCATCAACGACCACATCGCCAACATCCCCGGCATCATCCGCTCGCTGACGACGCTGACCTTCCGCGCGTTTTAAGATATCCGGATCTCGGGTCGATACATCATCGCTAAGGCCAAGTTCCTGGGATTGCCCCTCACCCCAACCCTCTCCCCGTTTTTGACGGGGAGAGGGAGTCTATTGAGTCTTGTGAGCGGGACAAAAAGCGCGCAACAAACACCGGACCAGTCCCCTCTCCCCGCAATGCGGGGAGAGGGTTGGGGTGAGGGGCCAGGCACGAGAGTGACGGCCGGACAAAACCGCCCGGCGTCAACCACACTCCCCTGACAAGCTCATACCTCCCTCGCAAATCGCTCCGACATTAACCCTTTTGTCCGAAACATAACGCTCGCCGACCCGCGATTAAGCCCTTTTTAACCGCCCCGATGATCTGCTTTGCCAACTGATCAACGGGAGGCGCGCTGTAGCGCCTGATTGCCGACGCGTGGTGCGGCATAGGGTCGAGGGTGGATCGATGACATCGGCGGTTGCGGATATTCAGGCAAACAAGCAGGCCGGGCCGCTGATCGTACATGTCGTGCGCCAGTTCCTGCCGAACAAGGGCGGCCTGGAAGACGTTGTTGCCAATCTCTGCCGTCAACTGGTCTCTCGCGGCTATCGCGTGCGCGTCGTCACCTGCAACAGCCTGTTTTCCGATCCTGGCCGAAAACTCGCGGAACACGAAACCATCGACGGCATCGAGATCGTGCGCATTCCCTGGTCCGGCTCCAGCCGCTACCCGCTGGCTCCAAAAGTCTTCCGCCATTTGGCCGATGCCGATCTCGTTCATGTCCACGCGGTCGATTTCTTCTTCGACGCGCTGGCCTGGGGCAAGCTGATGCATGGGCGCCCCATGGTCGCCACCACGCATGGCGGCTTCTTCCACACGCAGAAATATGCCGCCATCAAGAAGGTCTGGTTCAATACGGCAACGCGGCTTTCGGCGCTTGGCTATGCTTCTCTCATCTGCTGCAGCCAGTCCGATGCGCGGCTCTTCTCCCAGATCGCCGACAGCCGCGTGCGCCTGATCGAGAACGGCGCCGACGTCAGCAAGTTTTCCAATTGCGCAGCGCTGGAAGCCCGCCGCCGCGTCGTCACCATCGGCCGCTTCTCAGTCAACAAGCGGCTCGACCACCTGCTCGATGCCATGAAGGTGCTGGCCGCCCGCGATACTGAATGGCATCTCGATATCATCGGCGCCGAGTCGGATCTCGATCGCGCGACGTTGGAAAAGGAAATCGCCGCGCGCGGCCTGGAACACAATGTCGCGCTGCATGTCTCGATCGACGACGGCTCGATCCGCAATATCATCGCCCGCGCCTCGCTCTTCGCGTCGGCCTCCGAATATGAAGGCTTTGGCCTGGTGGCGATCGAAGCCATGAGCGCTGGCCTGCTGCCGGTGCTGAATGCCAACGAAGCCTATAAGGCGATGGCAGAAACCCATCCGGCTCTCATGCTCTCGGATTTTTCCGATCCGGAAGCAGCCGCCGATACCCTGACCGCAGCGTTCAAACGCCTAGAGGCCGACGACCTGACCTTGCGGGAGGAGCTGCTGCGCGATGCCCGTGCTTACGCGTGGGACGAAGTCGCCCAGCGTTACATGGAGGTCTATGCGGAGACCCTGACCCCGAAAGGCAAATCGCCTCAGTTCCTGCGCCAGCGCGGCCAGGTGGCATAACCTTCCAGAATGCCCATGAGCCAGGCCCGCTTGTAGCGAGCTGCATCGCGGTTGAAGCGCGCCAGCGCCGCCAGCCAGCCGGCGACCGGCCGCAGCAAACGATAACAGACATAATACAAGGGAAAGGCCTGCTTGCGCATCAGCGCGCCGAAACCGCGCCCGTATTTGCGTGCACGCTCCACCTGCCGTGGGCCATATTCGCTGGTGACCTGATCGTGATGGACGATGAGCTCGGGAAAAAACATCGCTTGTCTGCCGGCGGCAAGGGCGCGCAGCAGAAAATCCGCCTCCTCGCCGCTCTGGAACGGTGATCCTGAGCCGACGCCGAGATCCTCGTCAAAACCGCCGATATCGGCCAGTGCGGCCCGGCGCACGAAGATGCCGTTGGAATTGCCGCATTTCAGATAATTCCAGCGCGTCAGCGCAAGCCGCCTTTCGCCGGTCGGGCTGACCGAGGCCAGGCCTTCGGCATCGAGCGTGCGCCCCGTGACGATCGCCAGCTCAGGATGGGCTGAAAACAGCGCCTCGGCAGTCGCAAGCGTCTCGGCCTCGTACCAGCAATCGTCATCGGGAAAGCAGACATAGTCGCCCCCGGCAACCGCCATGCCGTTGTTGCGTGCCCGCGAAAGCCCTTTTGGCGAACGGATATGACGGATGGCGAAGTGAGGCGAAAAACGGTCGATGAGTTCGCATAGCCGGTCATCCGCATTTTGGTCGACGACAACGGCCTCGAAATCCCGGTGACGCTGTTCGACGAGCGACCGGAACAAACGCTCGAGCTGATCAAAGCGATCGACCGTACAGACGATCAGGCTGAACAATGAAACCCTCCGGACAAGCCCCAGACGACCAACATCCGAAGGAATGAATATTAGCCGAAGTAAAAAATGAACTTATGGCAGCATTAAACTCTAAATATTAAGGCATATGAAATAGAGCTGACGGTATCCCACGAAGAGCCGGATATGTGCGGTAAATTCCGGCAATTTGAGGAGCGGTCTACCTTCATGACCAAGGGCATAATGGCGAATTCGGTGTTGAACGCGGCGGCGGGATTGACCCTGCTCGCGACCGGTTTTGCCTGTTCGATCATTGCTGCCCGCCTGCTCGGACCCGAGGCCAACGGCATCATCGCCTTCTCGCTCTGGCTGACGACGACGGGCGCGCTCATCGCCGAGCTCGGCGCCGGCGTCACGCTGCTGCGCATCCTGCCGCAATTGAAAGGCAACGGCTATTCGGCCGAAGAACGACTTGGCTTTGCCGCCTATCTCCTGCAGCCGACGATCCTCGCAACAGTGATCCTGCTTGCCGGCTATGCCGCCTATTATTGGGATGCGGAGCGTTTGCATTGGGCGGGCGACGCGTCTGAAGTCATTGCCATAACTGGCGTATTCTTCGTACTTCAGTCTCTCGGCGCCTACAGCAAGAACTATCTGATCGGCGAGCAGCAAGTCGGCGCCTTCCTGCGCATCACCGTGGCAAGTTCGGTGCTGCAGCTCGCGACCGTGCTCGCAGGCGCCATTTTCTTCGGCGTCAGCGGCGCGCTTGCCGGCTTTGCAATCGGCCAACTGCCGATGTTCATCGCAACCCTCAGGATCGCGATCGCGCGTAAAAACAGCTGCGGCGTCGGCCTTTCCGCCCTCATCAGCTCATCGCTCGTTCTCTCGATCGAGCTCATCAACAGCTCGATCTTCCTCAATCGCATCGAGCTCCTGTTCCTGCAGCGTTACTGGGGTATCGAAGCGGTCGGCTTTTACGCCGTCGGCCTGTCGCTCGCCAATCTGGCGCTGCAGTTGCCCGTACAATTGAGCGGCAGCCTGCTTCCCTATTATTCCGAACAGATGCATGCGCGCGCATCCGACAAGCTGCCCGTCGAAGTCTTTGCCGGCGTGGCGCGCAGCATAGCCTATATCACGCTGCCGATGAGCTTCGGCCTTGCGGCGATCGCGCCCGAGCTTGTCGTGACGATTTTCGGCCAGCCCTTCGCCCCGAGCGGCGGCATGGTGGCGCTGCTGTCCCTGACCGCGGCGCCCTACGTCTTCATGCAGATCTGCACGCAATATCTCTATTCGCTCGATCGCGCGCGCGAGCGTACCGTCATCGGTGTCATCGCCAGCTTTATCATGGTTGTCGGCTGCCTGGTCGCAGTACCCCTTTACGGAGGTGAAGGTGCTGCACTGGTGCGTTTCCTGGCTTTTACGGCCATGTGCCTTCTGATGGTCCGCCGCATGGAATTCGAGGGCTCGACGCGGGGCATGCTCATCAACCTTGCAAAAGTTACGGTTGCCGCCATTCTCTGCGCGATTACAGCCTATGGTTTCGTTCAGGCATTGAACGGCGTCGCCGGCCTCGTAAGCGCCATCATTGCCGGCGCCCTGGCCTACGGCGTCGCGCTCAGACTGCTGAAAGCCGTTCCAGCCGAGGATATCGAGGTGTTGCAGAAGATCGCGGCGCGGCTGCCCGCACGTATCAATCCGATTGCCACTCAGGCTCTGGCTCTACTGGCGCCACGCCGAATGTGAGGAGACTATCATGGCTGGTTGGGGAGCCGCCGAAGAAGAACGGAACGAAGGCAAACAGATAAGATCGGCGGCGATGCCGGTAACCTTCGCCGGCACGGTCGGCCTGTTTACATCGGCTGAGGTATCCTCGCGCAATATTGCGGTGCTGTTTCTCAGCCCGTGGGGTTTCGAGGAAATGTGCGTCCGCAAGTTCTGGCGGATCTTGGCTGAGGATCTTGCCGATATCGGCATACCAAGCCTCCGTTTCGACTATGCCGGCACCGGCGATGCGCTTGATATCGCGGACGAAGGCGATGGCCTGACACCATGGCAGGAGACCGCATTTGCCGCCGCTGCCGAGCTCAAGAGGCTTTCCGGCTGCGAGCGCCTGATCCTCGTCAGCCAGGGTCTCGGCGGCACGATCGCTGCCACGCTCGCCGAACGGCTGCCCGACATCGACGGCATCGCCTTTCTTGCGCCCGTCATCTCCGGCCGGGCCTACCTGCGCGAACTGACCGTCTGGTCGAAGATGATCGATGAAAGCATGGGGCTGCCCGAGGCGCAGCGCCAGACGGAAGGCGTCACCGTCGCCAGCCTGCGCATGCCGGATCGCGCCGCCGATGCGGTCAAGAAGCTGAACCTGATGACGCGCGACCGGCTCGGCGCTGCGAACTGCCTTGTGCTGACGCGGCCCGGCCGCCCGGGAGATGCGGACTTCGCGCGTCATCTCGAAACGCTCGTCCCGCATGTCGAGCAGTCCGCCTATGACGGCTATGACGATCTTGTATCGAACCCCACCATCGCCGTCATGCCAGCCGCAGCCGGCCGAAAAATCGTCGCCTGGGTGCAGTCAATCGCCATCCAGCCCGGCACGGTAGCATCAGCGGGGCTTACCCCGCCTGTTGCGGAACCCCTCTCCGGCGACGGCTTTAGCGAGTTGCCGCTGCGGTTTGGCGCTGGAAACCGCTTGTTCGGCGTTCTCTGTGAACCCGAGGGTGCCCGCACCGGGGCAACCGCGCTGCTGCTGACAACAGCCTATGACAGACATGCCGGCTGGGGCCGGATGTCGGTCACCATGGCGCGTGCGCTCGCTCGCGACGGCATCGCATCGCTGCGTTTCGATACGGCCAACGTCGGTGACAGCCCACCGCTTTCCGGCGCTCCCGAGCAGGTGCTCTATTCTCGCGAACAGCACCGGGATGTCGAAGAGGCGCTGGACCTTCTGGAGCAGCGAAATCTACTGCCGGCCTATGCCGTGGGACGTTGCAGCGGCGGCTACCTCGCATTCCAGGTGGCCGTGCGCGATGCGCGGTGCCGGGGCCTGATCACCGTCAACCCCTACAGCTTCCATTGGGATGAGAGCCGATCGGTCGATGAGTCACTGCGCTTTGCGCCCCGATCGCTGGAAACCTATGGCCGAAAGCTCCTGCAGATGGAGACGCTGAAGCGGCTCCTCGACGGCCAGATCGACGCGAAAAGCGCCGTCCTCAACATGGCGACGGGCATCGGCCGGCGCATGGTGCGCGCGAGCCGCCAGCTGCTCGGCGCCCTTCCCTTGTTCGCCGCCGCGCAAGGACCTGTGCTCGGCGGTTTCCGCGCACTCGCCAAGCGCGGCGTCGACATGTCGCTGATTTACAGCGCCCATGATATCGGCCTCGATCATCTGCATGATCAGTTCGGCGAGAACGGCGCCGGCTTGAAATACTTCCCGGACATACGCCTGATCATCATTCCCGAGGCGGACCACAACCTGACTCCCCCCTATGCCCGCAAGGTCTATCTGAGAGAGGTCAGGGAGATGGGTCTGAGGCTCGCCAATCGATGACGCCCTGACTGGAAAGCTGCCGGAAATGTTCGCCCTGTCCGATACTTGCTGTATAGTCGCTTCATGAGGCTCCTGATCGTCGAAGACAACCGCGAACTGGCGTCCTGGCTCGGCAAGGCGCTGCGTCAGGCGCAATATGCCGTCGACATCGCCTATGACGGCGAGGACGCCGAACATATGCTGAAGGTTGCGGGCTACGCCGTCGTCATTTTGGATCTGTCACTGCCGAAGATGGATGGCTTGACGCTGCTGAAACATCTGCGCCAGGGCGGCAACAAGGTGCCTGTCATCATTTTGACGGCCAATGCCAGCCTCGACGGACGGGTTGCCGGGCTCGACAGCGGCGCTGACGACTATCTCGCCAAACCCTTCGAGATTGCCGAACTCGAGGCGCGTATCCGCGCCGCCGTGCGCCGCGGCCATGACCGTGCCGCCCCCGAGATCGCAGTCGGCGACCTGCTGTTCGACGGCGGAACGCGGCAGTTCTATCTGGCCGGAGAATCCCTGGCGCTGACGCCCCGCGAACACGCCGTGCTCGAACATCTCATCATGAAGGCGGGTACGACCGTCACCAAGACGACGCTGTCGGAAAGCGTCTTCGGCTTCGACGATCTCGCCGATACCAGTGCCATCGAAATCTATGTGCATCGCGTGCGCAAGAAACTCGAAGGCAGCACGGTACAGATCGCCACGCTGCGCGGCCTGGGCTATCTCCTTCGCCATGCGCAGTGATGAAGCCTCCCCGTCCGAAGGGGTGTTGGGTCGCGTCGCCGGCGCGCTGACGACCAGCCTTCGGGCGCAATTGTTCGCCTGGGTGGTGCTGACGCTGATCGGCGCGATCTGCATCAATCTTTATCTCAGCTTTCGCTCGGCCGATGCGACGGCCAATCTCGTCACCGATCGCACGCTGCTCGCCTCCGCCCGCGTGATCGCGGAGGCCGTGCATGTCGACGCCAGCGGCACGGTTCAGATCGACATTCCGCCGGCCGCCCTGGAAATGTTCGATACCGGCTATGGCGACCGCGTCTTCTACCAGGTCGTGACCGCATGGGGAAATCTCGTCGCCGGCTTCCCCGATCTGCCGCGGCCGAAGCGGGATCTGATCGGAGAAGACAGGACCTTCCGGACCGACGGCGTCCGCGTGCTCATGCTGAGCCATCCGGTGGTCGGCCTCGATCAGGACAGCACGATCTCGGTAACCGTCGCCGTCACGCACAACAGCCAATACGCCATGCGCCGCAGGCTTTGGCTCTCGGACTTCACCAAGCAGCTCGCCCTTGTCCTCCTTGCCGGCGTGGTGACCATCATCGGCCTGCAGCGTGGCCTCGCCCCTGTGCTGAGGCTGCGCGATGCCGTGCGCGAGCGCGGCCGACAGCGCCTGGATCCGCTGGATCCCCACATGGTGCAGAACGAGCTTAGGCCACTCGTCCATGCGCTGAACGATCACATGGAGCGCGTGCAGAACCAGATGGCGGCGCAACGACGCTTCGTCTCGAATGCCGCCCATCAGTTGCGCACGCCGCTTGCACTGATTTCGACACAGGCGAGCGTGGCCGCACGCGAAGCCGACAACGGCAAGCGCGACGAGGCGCTGACCGCATTGCGCTCGAGCACGCGGCAGGTGACGCGTCTTGCGAGCCAGCTCCTGACGCTTTCGCGCGCCGAGCCCGGCAGCCGCCGGCCACGAAGCGATACGATCGATCTGGCGGAAACCGCCCGGCGGGTCCTGGAAACGCTCGCCGAGGAAGCCTTGCGCCGCAATATCGACCTTGGGCTGGAAGCGGACGAAACGCCGGTGCATGTCGAAGGCGACGGCACCATGCTGCGCGAGATGCTGGTCAATCTCGTCGACAATGCTCTGCGCTACACGCAGGCGGGCGGCCGAGTGACGGTCGGCGTCGGCCGGGACGACGATACGGCCCTTTTATGGGTCGAAGACAACGGCCCGGGCATTCCCGAAGCGGAACGCGCCCAGGTCTTCGAACGCTTCTATCGTGTCATGGGGACAGAGTCGGAGGGCAGCGGCCTGGGGCTCGCCATCGTCCGCGAAGTCGTCGACGGCGCCGGCGGCTCGGTCACGCTGGGCGAGGCGGCGGGCGGCGGACTGCTGGTCAGCGTGCGGCTGCCGGCTGTTTGAAGATGGAGAGTGCAGTTGTTGCGAGATAGTCCCCTCTCTCCGCGTGCGGGGAGTGGGGACTTCCTGCATCCGTAAAACAAAAGGGCCGGGCAAAATGCCCGGCCCCTGGCCTTGGGAGGTACCAGAAAACCAACGCTTAATGCGTATCGAGGCTCTGCTGCGGGCGCCAGCGGGTGATGCGGTTCTCTATGAGCGTCATCACGTATTCGGCGCCGAGCGTCACCAGCATCACCAGGATGATCGCGGCATAGAGGCCGGCTGCGTCATAGGTGCCCTTGGCGATCGAGATCAGGTAGCCGATACCAGCCAGCGATCCGACGAATTCGCCGACGATGGCGCCGATGATGGCGAAGGAGAAGGAGATGTGCAGGCTTGCAAAAATCCAGCTCATCGCCGACGGCAGGATGACGTTCCGGGTCACCTTCCAATTGGAAGCGCCGAGAATACGGGCATTGGCGATCATGTTCCGGTCGGCTTCGCGAACGCCCTGGAAGGCATTGGCGAACACGACGAAGAACACCATGATGAAGGCGAGCGCGACCTTGGAGGCGAGGCCGAGACCCATGATCATTACGAAGATCGGCGCGAGAACGACGCGCGGGATCGAGTTGATCGCCTTGATGTAGATCGACAGGATATCGGAGGCGAGCTTGTTGCGGCCGAGGGCGACGCCGACAAGAACGCCGGTCACCGAGCCGATGACGAAGCCGATCAGCGCTTCTTCCATGGTGACGCCGAGATGATACCAGAGCGAGCCGCTCTCGGTGCCCTCGGTGATCCAGTCCCACAGGCGCAGCGCAATGCCGTAGGGGCTCGAATAAAAGAACGGATCGATCCAGTGCAGGTCGGAGGCGAGCTGCCAGAGGCCGAGAATGGCAAGGAGAATGCCGATCTGCCAGGCCACGACGACGTACTTGCGGCGGGTAAGCGCCTTCAGCGCTGCGGCTTCGATTTCCGCGTCCGAGGTGCCGGCACGGAAAATCGGGGCATTGCCTGCTTCGAGAGCTGTGTTTGCCATGATCAATCCTCCCTTATGCCGCTTCCGCGGCACGGCGATAGCTGGTTTCGACCTCTTCGCGCAGGTCGTCCCAGATCGTCTTGCAATAATCGATGAAATTCTGCTCGTAACGGATTTCCGAGACGACGCGCGGGCGCGGCAGGTCGATGGTATAGACCGATTTCACCGTGGCCGGGCCGGCGGTGAGAACATAGACCTTGTCGGCAAGGGCGACGGCTTCTTCGAGATCGTGCGTCACGAAGACGACGGACGCCTGGCGTTCAGCCCAGAGCTTCAGCAGCTCTTCATGCATGACCGTGCGGGTCTGCACGTCGAGGGCCGAGAACGGTTCGTCCATCAAGAGGATTTCCGGCTCGTTGATGAAGGTTTGCGCCAGCGAGACGCGCTTGCGCATGCCACCCGAGAGCTGATGCGGATAGTGATGCAGGAACTTCGAAAGGCCGACGCGGGCAAGCCAGTCCTTGGCGATCTTTTCAGCCTCGGCGTTCGACTTGCCGCGGAACAGCGGGCCGGACATGACGTTTTCGATGACATTCTTCCAGGGGAAGAGCGCATCCGTCTGGAAGACGAAGCCGACGCGCGGGTCGATGCCGTTGACCGGGCCGCCCATCAGACGGACTTCGCCGGCGCTGGGCTTGGCAAGGCCGGTGACCAGGTTGAGCGTCGTCGATTTGCCGCAGCCCGTCGGTCCGACAACGGCGACGAATTCGCCGCGCTCGACGGTCATGTTGAAATCGCGCAGTGCGGTCAGCGATTTGCCT
The DNA here is from genome assembly GCF_012641405.1 of Rhizobium sp. P40RR-XXII. Classification (GTDB taxonomy): domain Bacteria; phylum Pseudomonadota; class Alphaproteobacteria; order Rhizobiales; family Rhizobiaceae; genus Rhizobium. The sequence goes on along the minus strand of NZ_JABAII010000004.1, from coordinate 213,045 downwards.
GTCGGCGATACGAAACGGCGGCTGACATTGATGAGCTCGATCGCCGGAGTGCGGCGTTCATCCTGTTGCATGGTGCTGATCCTGACGCGTGCCTTCAGGGCGTGCACGCAAAGCCCAGTGAACTGCAAAGTCTCTTGAACTGCCGCTTCCGGAACCGGCCGGAAGCGGCGTTATGACTGCTTACTTGACGTTCTTGACGAACTCCGTCGTGTAGGTCTTCGACAGGTCGATGGTCTTGCCCTTGACGTTCTTAGAGAACTGCGAGAGCACGGCGAGAACGGTCTTCGGGCCATCTTCCGGCATCACGCCGTCGGCCGTGAACATTTCCTTGCCCGCGTCGAGAGCCTTGATGTAGCCGTCCTTGTCGCCGACGTAGAAGTCCTTCGGCATCTTGTCGGCGATCTCGGCGCCGGAATGGGTGTTGATGAAGCGCAGCGTCTTGACGAAGGCGTTTGCAAGCTTCTGCACTTCTTCCTTATGGGCGTCGACCCATGCGGCATCCATGTAGAGCGAAGCGGCCGGATAGGTGCCGCCGAGCGCTTCCTCTGTGCCCTTCAGCGTGCGCAGATCGACAAGGATCTTGGCTTCGCCCGTCTTCAGCAGGCGCGAGATCGTCGGTTCGGTGGTCATGCCCACCTGGATAGCGTCCTGCTGCATGGCGGCGATGAAGGTCTGGCCGGCGCCGACCGGAACCGGCGTGACGTCGGCAGGCGAGAGCCCAGCCTTCGATGCCATGTAGAGCGTCAGGAAGTTGGTGGAGGAACCGAGGCCGGTGACGCCGGCACGCTTGCCCTTGAGATCGGCGAAGGACTTGATATCAGGATACTTGGCCGAGACCAGCTCGACTTCGCCGGGCGCCTGGCTGAACTGCACGACCGACTTAATGAACTTGCCCTTGGCCTGCAGGTCGACGCAGTGATCGTAGAAGCCGACGACGCCCTGAACGGCGCCTGCCAGCAGCTGGTTTTCGGCGTCGACACCGGCGGATTCGTTGAGAAGCTCGACGTCGAGGCCTTCGTCCTTGAAGTATCCGAGGGATTCGGCGAGCTTGGCCGGCAGATAGATCTGCTTTTCGTAGCCGCCCACCATGATGGAAATCTTGTCAGCGGCATTGGCTGCCGTGGCTGCAAGCGAAGCAGCGGTCATGACGAGGGAAAGGGCTACGGTATGAAAAAACGCGCGCGATGGACGCATTAATGTCTCCTCCTGTTTTATTTCTTGCGCCACATGACGCTTTAGAAAGGCGCTTCCTCCACGAAGCTCAGCAAATCTAGCGTGGGCAACCTTTCAGCCAGCTTTCAGTGCGCGATTTCCGTAAGGCGACATTGCAATTTTATTTTATCGGTGCCGGCAGCACCAATATGGCCGCCGGCACTTCTCTTCTACTTCGGGATCGGAAGTGAAACCCGAAGTGCCCGGTCAATGCCGGGAACGATACTGCACGCTATTTGGCGTTCTTCACGAACTCAGTCGTATAGGTCTTCGACAGGTCGATCGACTTGCCCTGGACGTTCTTGGAAAACTCGGAGAGAACGGCGAGAACGGTTTTCGGGCCATCTTCCGGCATAACACCGTCAGGCGTGAACATGGCCTTGCCGTTTTCGAGCGCCTTCACATAGCCTTCCTTGTCGCCGACATAGAAATCTTTCGGCATCTTGTCGGCGATCTCGGCGGCCGAATGGGTGTTGATGAAATGCAGCGTCTTGACGAAGGCGTTCGCGAGCTTCTGGACCTCCTCCTTGTGGGCATCGACCCAGTCGGCACTCATATAAAGCGACGCGGCCGGATAAGTGCCACCAAGGACGGCCTTCGTGCCCGCCATCGTGCGCATGTCAATGAGAACGTTGGCTTCGCCCGTCTTCACCATTCGCGAGATTGTCGGCTCCGTCGTCATGCCGGCCTGGATGGCGTCCTGCTGCATGGCGGCGATGAAGGTCTGGCCGGCGCCGACAGGAACGGACGTGAATTCCCCGAGCTTCAGGCCGCTCTTGACGGCCAGATACTGCGTCAGGAAATTGGTCGAGGAACCGAGGCCGGTGACGCCGAGGTTCTTGCCCTTGAAATCAGCCGGGGATTTGATTTCCGGGTGCTTGGAGGACACCAGCTCGACCTCGCCCGGCGCCTGGCTGAATTGCACGACGGATTCGACGAACTTGCCTTTGCCCTGCAGGTCGATGCAGTGATCGTAAAAGCCGACGACGCCCTGAACGGCGCCGGCGAGCATTTCGTTCTCCGCATCGACCCCCGCAGGCTCGTTGAGAAGTTCGACGTTGAGACCCTCGTCCTTGAAATACCCGAGCCCTTCCGCAAGCTTGGCCGGCAGGTAGATTTGCTTTTCGTAACCGCCCACCATGATCGATATCTTGCCTGCTGCTTGTGCGGCCGTTGCCGCAAACGCGGCTGCAGCCATCGCAAGGGACAAGGCCGTCGAATATCTTAGAATGCTCGATGCACGCATGAAGTCCTCCTCTCCATTATGTATCGCGCCGATTGATGACAGCACGGCACGCGCTTCCTCTTGAAGCGGGAAAGACATGCACATCCAACCTTTCATTGAGCTGAAAGCAGCTTCCTTCCCGGTCCACAAATCGCAAGGAGGAGCATTTGCGGATGGGAAGCCGGATCATCCTACAACGAGAAGCGTCGCCGCATCTTGGCATTTCCCGTAGCGCCACTATTTTGGATTGAGCGCTGTCACCGGGGGACCATCCATGAGGATCATTGCCACAGCCTTAGTTCTGGCGACCATCTCGATGGCCGGACCCGCTTCGGCCATCTCGCGCTACGAATCGTCGAGCAAAACTTGCACGTCCGTGCAGCAGCTGATCGCCGGCGAGCGCGCCGCAATATTTCGCTATCCTTCGCGAGGCGGACGTATCGTGCTGTATGACCGATATGTCGCCGATGACGGCCAATGTGGTTTGGGCGATTATGCAGCGCGCGCCTACATTCCCGCGAAAGACAATCCGCTTTGCCCGGTCCGCAACTGCAAATCGTCTTCCGTTTTCAATCCGCATTAACACGTTGATCTGCATTGACGCGCATCGGTTTTTTCTGTGGTCATGTAACAGTGGGATTACAATATATTACAGAAAATGACTCTTGGTTGAATTCTACTCATATTTAACGCACATTTTGCGGGCAGATAGAGCTCGCGAACTTGACTCCCGAGTCTCGGGAGCGGGGCCATGTCCGCCAGGTCCCCTATTTGATAAGGAGATTGCGCAGTGAGTGCAAAAGTACCTAACCCGATCGATGCCTATGTTGGCTCTCGTGTGCGCACGCGCCGACTTATGCTCGGCATGAGTCAGGAGCGACTCGCTGAGCAGATTGGCGTCACCTTTCAACAGGTACAGAAATACGAAAAAGGCACCAATCGCATCGGTGCCAGCCGGCTGCAGGCGATAGCTGGCGTGCTGGCTGTGCCGGTCGCCTTCTTCTTCCAGCAGGACAATACGCAGCCGCTGAACACGGACGGCCTCGGCGCATTCAACGGCCTCGAGGATCTATCGGATTTCCTGACCTCGAAAGAGGGCCTGAATCTCAACAAGGCGTTCATGAAGATCAACGATCCCGGCGTTCGCCAGTCCGTGCTGACGTTGGTGAAGTCGCTCGCGAATGCGTCCGATTCCCTGCCGGACCATGTACCGCAGACAACGAACGTGTCGGCAAGCCTTCGCAACTGACCTGTAGCCTCCCGGAAATCGGGCTGACGGCATAGTGCTGGCGCTAGCCCGAAACATGCCGCAAGGCCCGACATCCTCACCCGATAATGCCGAACCGACCTGTGGACGGCAGCATGGGCCGAGGTCGGGCCGGGCATCCAGCGCGGGGATATTGCTTGCCCACCCTTTCACCGATCGCATTTCAAGCCGTTTCGCGTCCTGAAGTTGCAAAGGCAAGATTCTGCCGCAGTCAAGCCTCGTGTCACGCTGCATGTCACGCGCCAAGCTGTAAAACATCCGTTACGGTTTGCTCATGTTCCTGAGCCAGACACGATTCGTCTGCCGGGAACGGGGGCAATAGAGGGCATGAAATGACAGCGGCACTTCCGATCGGAGCAACACACCAGGATCCAGATTCGCTCAAGGAACTGGCGTCAATCGCTCGGCTCATTACCTATGCGCGGCAGAGCGCCAAGAACCTGAATGCGGAATTCCCGGTCTGGTGTCTGGATCTGGCGCTTGGGGCCGTGCTGCAGGAAATGTATGCAAATGGCCTGCGGAATCTCTTTTTCGACGAGGGTACGGAAGTAGCAAACGTGGTGGCACACTGAGCTAATCGATTCCGGCTTCTGTCGGGATCCCGAACGATGCCGATATGGTTCGACGGACCATATCGGCATTGTCGTTTTGCGCAGGAAGGTGGCCGGACAAGCAGGCTAACGAGCATCCTTGCGCGGCTGCACGCCCGCGACAAAAATCGAGATGCATTGGCGCAGATGGCGCAGCCGTGTTTCACGGTCCGGCCAGTCGCTCGGACGACCCGGTTTGGAAATCATGGCACCGAAGATCACGGTCATCAGCATGCGCGCCCCGCTAGCAACATCGGCAATCTCGATCAGGCCACGTCTTTGCTGCTGGCTTAGCCAGTCGGCAAGCATCTGTTGCGATTGCTTTGCGCCATAGGTGTGCATCAATGTTGCCACCTCCGGAAATTGCTGCGATTCGCTGATCGAGAGATGGATAAAAGCCTCGCGTTCGCGCTCCTGGGCTTCATCCATATTGATCATGAAGATCTGCTCAAGCGCCTCGGCAAGGGGTAGATTCTCGTCAGGATCGCGCGGGAGGGCCAGCATGGACGAGCGATGCTCAGCAATGATCGCCGTGAACAAATCAGCCTTGCTCGGAAACAACTTGTAGAGGGTCTGCTTTGAAATCCGGCATCGGGCGGCAACGAGATCCATCGTCGTACCGCCGTAGCCAAGTTCATAGAAAGTGGTGCGTGCCACACTGACGATCTCCGCGCGGCGCGCGGCGTCATTCGCGGTTTTGGGGCGTCCTCGCGGCCGTCGCTTGGCGGCCTGATCAGCCCTGCCTGCTCGTTCTTTTGTCAGCACTTCCGTCTTGACCCCAACAGCCGAATGCGATTGACATTTGAAGCAGTATAAATATTTTCTGTACGACTTGGTACTGTAAATAAGGCAACAGGAAATAGCAACGTGCGAAAGCTCGCCATCCCCACTTCTGCGCCCACATATACGATAGTATCCAACCGCTTTTCGGCCGGCCGCGCGTCGATAACCGTCGCGGGGATTGCACTCGCGATGTTGCTGGCCGGCTGCAACCAGCAGAATACCGCCCAGAACAATGCGCCGGCCGTCAAGACGGAAGTCAGCGCGATGTCGCTGCATCCGCAATCCGTCGCGATCACCGCGGAACTGCCGGGCCGCACCAGCGCCTATCTCGTTGCTGAAGTGCGGCCGCAGGTCGGCGGCATTATTCGCAGCCGCAATTTCAAGGAAGGCAGCGAGGTCAAAGCGGGCGATGTGCTCTATGAAATCGATCCTGCCTCCTATCAGGCATCCTATGACAGCGCCACCGCAGCCCTGCAGAAGGCGGAAGGGGCCGTTCCGAGCGCACAGTCGAAAGTAGATCGCTATAAGAGCCTGACGGCGCAGGATGCGGTCAGCAAGCAAAATCTGGATGACGCACTTTCCACTTTGGCTCAGGCGACCGCCGACGTGGCGTCCGCAAAAGCGGCCCTTGAAACAGCGCGCATCAATCTCGACTATACCAAGATGCGCGCGCCGATCGGCGGCCGCGTCGACGCTTCGGCGGTTACCGTCGGCGCCCTCGTCACCGCCGAACAAACGACAGCACTGACCACCATTCGTCAGCTCGATCCGATCAATGTCGACGTCACGCAGTCGAGCACCAACCTGCTCGAATTCCGTCGTGCCGTTGCCGACGGTCGGCTGAAGACCAGCGGCGACAATGTCTCCGTGCATCTGACGCTCGAAGACGGCAGCCAGTACAAGGAAACCGGCAAGCTGGAATTTGCGGAATCCTCCGTCGCTGAAACCGTCGGCACCATCACGGTGCGCGCCGTCTTCCCCAATTCCGATCGTGTTCTGTTGCCCGGCATGTATGTGCGTGCAACTATTCAGGAAGGCATTGCCGAAAACAGCTTCCTGGTGCCACAGCGCGCCGTGACGCGCAACACGAAGGGCGAACCGATCGCCATGTTCGTGACCACCGACGGCAAGGTGCAGCAGCGGGTGCTGAAAGTTCAGCGCAGCATCGGCAACAGCTGGCTCATCGCCGAAGGCGTCAAGGATGGTGATCGCGTCATCGTCGAAGGCATCCAGCGCGTCCGCGACGGGCAGGAAGTCACTGTTTCTCCGGTGACGATCGACGATGCCACCGGCGAGGTGAAGCAGGCTGCCGCCGACGGCAAGTCTACGGAGCAAGCCGAATTGGAAAAGACAGATACCAAAGCCGCCTCCGGCGCTCAGAAGTGAGGTGGTTTAATGTCTCGTTTCTTCATTGACCGGCCGATCTTTGCCTGGGTTATCGCCATCGTCATCATGCTGGCGGGTGCGCTTTCGATCCTCACGCTGTCGATCTCGCAATATCCGCAGATCGCACCGACCACGGTCAGCATCTCGGCCAGCTATTCCGGTGCAGATGCCGCAACCGTCGAAAACTCGGTGACCAAGGTCATCGAACAGGGCATGACGGGTATCGACAACCTCGATTACATGACGTCGACCTCGACCTCCACGGGCCAGGCCTCGATCTCGCTGACCTTCAACAACAAGGCGGATTCCGACGTCGCGCAGATGCAGGTGCAGAACAAGCTGCAGCTCGTCACCGCGCAATTGCCGACAACAGTCCAGACCAGCGGTATCGTCGTTTCCAAGTCGACGTCGAACTTCCTGATGGTCGTCGGCTTCGTATCGACGGATGGCAAACTCAACTCGAACGACCTTGCCGACTATGTTTCGAGCACGCTCAACGATACGCTGAAGCGTATCGAAGGCGTCGGCAATACGCAGATCTTCGGTTCCGGCTATGCCATGCGCATCTGGGTGGATCCGGACAAACTCGCCAAGTACCAGCTGATGGTGAGCGATGTCACGACCGCGATCCAGGCACAGAATTCGCAGGTTTCCGCCGGTCAGCTCGGCGCTCTGCCCCAGCGCAAGGGTCAGCAGCTCAACGCGACGGTGACGGCCAAAAGCCGCCTGCAGACACCTGAGCAATTCGAAAACATCATCCTGAAGAGCCAGTCCAATGGCTCGCTGGTACGGCTCAACGATGTCGCCACCGTCGAGCTCGGGGCAGAAAGCTACACGACGTCGAGCACTTACAACGGTCATCCTTCGGCCGGTCTTGCCGTCATGCTCGCCTCGGGCGCCAATGCCATCAACACGGCGGAAGCGGTGCGGACCACCATCAACAATCTGAGCCAGACCCTGCCACCGAATGTCGAGGTGGTCTATCCCTACGACACGACGCCGTTCGTGAAGCTGTCGATCGAGGACGTGGTCAAGACGCTGTTCGAAGCCATCGTGCTCGTCTTCATCGTCATGTTCGTCTTCCTGCAGAACATCCGCGCCACGCTGATCCCGACGCTCGCCGTCCCCGTCGTCCTGCTTGGCACTTTCGGCGTGCTCTCCCTGTTCGGCTATTCGATCAATACGCTCACCATGTTCGGCATGGTGCTCGCCATCGGCCTTTTGGTCGACGATGCCATCGTCGTCGTCGAAAACGTCGAGCGCGTGATGGAGGAAGAGGGATTGTCGCCGCGCGAGGCGACGATCAAGTCGATGCAGGAAATCACCGGCGCGCTGATCGGCATCGCGACGGTCCTGTCGGCCGTGTTCATTCCGATGGCCTTCTTCTCCGGTTCGGTCGGCGTCATCTATCGCCAGTTCTCTGTGACGATCGTCTCGGCGATGGTCCTCTCGGTCATCGTTGCCTTGATCCTGACGCCGGCTCTTTGCGCGACCATTCTGAAAAACCCCGAACACGGATCGAAGGAAAAGGGTGTTTTCGGCTGGTTCAACCGCAACTTCGAACGGGCGACGCATCGCTATCAGCGCAGCGTCCACGGCATGATACGTCTCACCATGGTTTTCCTGCTGGTGTTCGTCCTGATCGGCGTCGGTGTCGGCTATCTCTTCAACCGCCTGCCGAGTTCCTTCCTGCCGGAAGAGGACCAGGGTATCCTGTTGACCGCGATCCAGCTCCCTCCGGGTGCGACGGACTCCCGTACCTGGACCGTGCTCAACCGGGTGAAGGACTACTATCTCAACAACGAGAAGGATTATGTGGAAGGCGCGTTCGCGGTTGCCGGTTTCGGCTTCAGCGGTCAGGGCCAGAATGTCGGTATCGTCTTCGTCAGGCTGAAGGACTTCGACCAGCGCAAGACGCCGCAATCGAAAGCGCAGGCAATTGCCGGTCGCGCCATGGGTGCCTTCTCGAAGATCAAGGACGGCAGCGTCTTCGCGCTGGCGCCTCCGGCGATCCCCGGCTTCGGCAGTTCGAGCGGCTTTGACTTCTTCATCAAGGATATCAACGGCGCCGGCCATGCCGCATTGATCCAGGCCCGCAACCAACTGCTTGGCGCCGCGGCAAAGAACCCGAAGCTGTTCGGCACCCGTCCGAACGGCCAGGAAGACACGCCGCAATATTCCTTGAACATCGACCAAGAAAAAGCGAGTGCATTGAATATCGCCCTTTCCGACATCGACACGACCTTGTCGACGGCCTGGGGCGGCACATACGTTAACGACTTCATCGATCGCGGTCGCGTGAAGAAGGTTTACGTGCAGGCGGACAAGAATTTCCGCATGCAGCCGGAGGATTTCGGCCGCTGGTACGTGCGCAACTCCGGTGGCGACATGGTGCCGTTCTCGGCCTTCTCGAACGGCGAATGGAACTACGGTTCGCCGCGCCTCGAACGCTATAACGGCTCGTCCGCCGTCGAAATCCAGGGTTCGGCCGCGCCGGGCGTCTCCTCGGGCGATGCCATGAACGAGATCGACAAGATCATGGCGGGCCTACCGCCGGGCTTCAGCCACGAATGGACCAGCCTGTCCGCTCAGGAAAAACTGTCAGGCAACCAGGCAAGCCAGCTCTATGCCATCTCCATCCTGGTCGTCTTCCTGGCGCTTGCTGCCCTCTACGAGAGCTGGTCGATCCCGCTTGCCGTCATGCTGTCGGTGCCGATCGGCATCTTCGGCGCTTTGCTGGCCGCAACCCTGTTCGGCCAGTCGAACGATGTCTACTTCAAGGTCGGTCTGCTGACGACCATCGGACTGGCCGCCAAGAACGCCATCCTGATCGTCGAATTCGCCATCGAGCAGCAAAATCAGGGCAAGAACCTGATCGACGCGACATTGGTGGCATCCCGCCAGCGCCTGCGACCGATCCTGATGACCTCGCTCGCCTTCATCCTCGGCGTCATGCCGCTGGCGATCGCCAACGGTGCCGGCTCAGGCAGCCAGAACTCGATCGGCATCGGCGTGATGGGCGGCATGATCTCTGCAACGGTGCTCGGCATCTTCTTCATCCCGCTGCTCTTCGTCTCGGTGCGCCGCATCTTCAAGGGGAAGGTCGTATCGACAGCATCGGACACTCCAGCGACGGATGCCGGGCCTACGCACTGACGAACGATCCATCCACTCTCGATTGAATCAAAGGGCTGCCGTGATAACGCGGGAGCCCTTTAGCTTTATAAGTTCCTCTCCGCGCTAGCGGCATGGCAATCGCATTGGAGGCACATCGGGGCCGCACATTCCTTCTTCCCTCGGGGAGAAGGTGGCCCACCCTTCGACAAACTCAGGGGGCGGATCAGGGGGCTGACGGTTTGAAGATCGCGATCTGCGATCCGTGAAACAGAGTTTCTCGTCAGCTCGACGAAGCTGGAACTGGCGCCGCGGTCTGCGCCTTCGGCGACCATCTTGCATGCAGCTTGGCAAGCATCAGGTAGATGATCGGCGTGGTATAGAGCGTCAGCACCTGCGACACGACAAGGCCGCCGACGATGGTGATGCCGAGGGGGCGGCGCAGCTCCGAGCCCGGGCCGGTGGCGATGATCAGCGGGATGGCGCCCATCAGCGCCGCCAGCGTCGTCATCAGGATCGGCCGAAAACGCTTGAGGCATGCCTGATAGATGGCCTCCTCCGAAGACAGGCCGAGTGTCCGCTCGCCATGCAGGGCGAAGTCCACCATCATGATGCCGTTCTTCTTGACGATGCCGATCAACAGGATGATGCCGATGAAGGCGATAAGCGTCAGCTCCGTGCCGCTGATGGCGAGCGCCAGCAGCGCGCCGAGACCGGCTGATGGTAACGTTGAAATGATCGTCAGCGGGTGTGCGAGGCTTTCATAGAGAATGCCGAGAACGATATAGACCGTCAGCAGCGCCGCGAGCAGCAGCAATGGCTGACCGCCGGACGATTGAGTGACGCTCGCCGCATCGCCGGCGAAATCCGCATGCAGCGTGTCGGGCAGATGCATGTCCAGAACCGCTTTCTGGATGGCATCGTTCGCCACCTGCAACGGCGTATTGAGCGCCAGATTGTAGGAGATGGTCACGGACGGATACTGACCCTGATGATTGACCACCAGCGGCGCAAGCGTTCGATCGATCGACGCGACGGCGCTCAGCGGCACCTGCGTGCCACCGGAGGCCGGCACATAGAGCTTGGAAATATCATGGGGGTCGAGCGCATAGTTCGGATCCGCCTCCAGCACGACGCGATACTGGTTTCGCTGCGTATAGATCGTCGAGATCTGCCGCTGCGCGAAGGCGTTGTTCAGGGCGGCATCGATGGACTGGATGTTGACGCCAAGCTGCGAGGCTATGCTGCGGTCGATATTGACGGTCGCCTGCAAGCCGTTGGGCTGCCTGTCAGTCGCGACATCGGTGAGCTCGTGAAGGGCCTGTAGGCGCTGCATCACCTTGGGCGCCCATTCGACCAGCTCATCATAATTCGCGCCCCAGACCGTGAACTGGTACTGCGATTGCGACTGGCGCGCACCGGCGCGGATATCACCGGGCGAAAACAGGAAGGTGCTGAGGCCCGGGACGGCCGTCAGCTGCTTGCGGAGGCGGTCTATGACTTCGGCCGTCGGCGCACGCTCAGACTCCGGTTTCAGCGAGATAAAGAGCTGCCCGCGATTGACGGAGCTGGAGAAGCCTCCACCACCGACGGAGGAGCCGAGACCGGAAACCGCCGGATCCTTCGCGGCAATATCGGCCGCCTGCTGCTGCAGCTTCACCATGGCCGGATAGGAGATGTCGGTCGCCGCCTGCGTGCCGCCCTGGATGAAGCCGGTATCGTCCTGCGGAAGGAAGCCCTTCGGCACCTTGACGTAGAGATAGCCCGACATGACCACGCAGGCGACGATGACAAGCACCGAAAGCACCCGATGGTGCAGCACCGCTTTCAGCGTGCGGCCGTAAAATCCGATAATCGCGCCCAACGTGCCCTCGACGAAGCGGCCGAATGGACCAGGCTTCGCGTCGATATCATGCGAACGCAGGCGATGGCCGCAGATCATCGGCGTCAGCGTCAGCGACACCAGCGTCGAAACGACGATGGTAAAGCCGAGCGTCAGCGAGAAGGTCTGGAAGAAGCGACCGACGATACCACCCATGAAGAACAGGGGTATGAAGGCGGCAAGCAGCGACAGGCTGATCGAGATGACCGTGAAGCCGATCTGTTTCGCGCCTTCGAGCGCCGCCCGCATTGGCTTCATGCCGGTTTCCAGATTGGCATAGATATTCTCGATCATGACAATGGCGTCATCGACGACGAAGCCGACGGAGACGGCAAGCGCCATGAGGGAGAGATTGTCGATCGACAGCCCGAAGAGCCACATCGCCGCAAAGGTTCCGGCAAGCGAGAGCGGCACGGTGACGCCGGCGGCAAAGGTCGGCGTCGCGCGTCGCAGGAAGATAAATACCACGGCCATGACCAGGCAGATGGTGGCGAGCAGTGTCCATTGCATGTCGTTGACGCTGGCGTGAATCGTCGTAGTGCGGTCGGAAAGGATTGATATTTTCACCCCGGCAGGGATCAGCCGCTGCAGCTCGGGGATCAGCTGCTTGACGCCGTCGACGGTGGCGATGACGTTCGCATCCGCCTGCTTGGTGATGTTGAGCAGCACGGCCGGCTTGCCATCATACCAGGCATCGGAGCGGCTGTTGCGCACGCCCGGCTCGACGGTGGCGATATCGGAAAGGCGAACGGCCGTCCCGTCGCCGCTTTGCACGATGATCCGTCCATAGGCTTCCGGCGTACGAAGCTGGCTGTTTACCGCAACGGAGAAAGCGCCGCTGGCGCCATCGATCGAGCCGAAGGGACCGAGCACATTGGCGTTGACGATCGCCGTGCGCACGGCATCGAGCGACAGGCCCATTGCGGCGAGCCTGTCAGGATCCAGGCGAACACGTATCGCCGGCTGATCGGCACCGCTCACCGTTACGCCGCCGACGCCATCCACCTGGGAGATGCGCTGCAACACCACCGTGTCGGCGGCATCATAGATGGCACTTGCAGGGACATTGTCGGACGTCAGCGCCAGGATGATGACGGGCGCCGCGGCCGGATTGATCTTGCGGAAAGACGGCAAGGTCGGCAGATCGCCCGGCAGGTCGGTCGCCGCCGCGTTCAGTGCCGCTTGCACGTCCTGGGCGGCGCCATCGACGCTGCGCGAGAGGTCGAATTGCGCGATGATGGTGCTGGATCCGAGCGAGCTGACGGAGGTCAGTTGCGTGATGCCGGCAATCGTGCCGAGATGACGTTCGAGAGGGGCGGCAACGCTTGCCGCCATGCTGGCGGGATCGGCGCCGGGACGGCTGGCGGAGACGACGATCGTCGGCAGGTCCACGGTCGGCAGGCTTGCGACCGGCAGGAAGCGATAGGCGACGATGCCGAGGATCATCAGCCCGATCGCCAGAAGCGTCGTCCCGACCGGGCGTTTGACGAACGGCTCGGAGATGTTCATGTCTCGCCACCCGCCATTTCGTCCATCTCGGGACTTGGCGTTCCACTGGTACGGCCGACGACGCGGGCACGCAGCCGTTCGAAAGCCAGGTAGATCACCGGCGTCGTATAGAGCGTCAGAAGCTGCGAAAGCACGAGGCCGCCGATAATGGTGATCCCAAGCGGAATGCGCAGCTCGGCGCCCGTGCCCTGCGCCAGTGCCAGCGGCAAGGCGCCGAAGAGCGCCGCCAGCGTCGTCATCATGATCGGCCGGAAACGCAGGATCGAGGCCTTAAGGATCGCCTCGCGCGGTTCGAAACCTTCCTTGCGCTCCGCCTCCAGCGCGAAGTCGATCATCATGATCGCATTCTTCTTCACGATGCCCATCAAGAGCACGATGCCGATCAGGGCGATGATCGACAGATCCTGCCCGAACAGCATCAGCGCCAGTAGTGCGCCGACACCGGCGGAAGGCAGCGTCGAAAGGATCGTCACCGGATGAACGGCGCTCTCGTAGAGCAGGCCGAGCACGATGTAGATCGTCACGACCGCCGCCAGGATCAGCCAGGGCTCGCCCGCAAGCGACGAGGCAAATTCCTCGGCATCGCCGGAATATTTGCGCTGGATGGTGTCAGGCATGCCGATGTCCAGCTCCGCCGCCTTGATTTCGGCCACGGCGTCGCTGAGCGACGCGCCCTTGGCGAGATCGAAGCTGAGCGTCACGGCCGGAAACTGCTCGTCATGGCTGATGACCAGCGGCGCGGTCGTGAAGCTCGCCGAGGTGAAGGCGTTGAGCGGTACCTGCGTGTCGCTGGCGCCGGCGACATAGAGCTTGTCGAGCGATTTCGGATCGGATTGATATTCCGGTGCAGCCTCCAGGATGACGCGATATTGGTTGGCCTGGCCATAGATCGTCGCGATCTGGCGCTGACCGAAGGCATCGTTCAGCGTATCGCCGACGGCCTGCATCGATACGCCGAGCCGCGAGGCGGTCTCGCGGTCGACATCGACGAAGATGCGGCCGCCGCCCATTTCGACTTCGGAGGCGACATCGATGAGCTTCGGGCTCCGTTGCAGACGCTGCGCCAGCTTTGCCGACCACTCGACCACGGTCGCCGTATCCGTCGCCGTCAAGGTGTACTGATAGGGCGCGCGGCTTGCCCGGGTGCTGATCGAGATGTCGCGCACGCTCTGGAAGGTGACGTGGATGCCTGGCATGCCGGCGACCTCGTCGCGCAAGCGGTCGATGATCTGATCTGCGGAAGCGTCACGCCGGTTTCTCGGCTTCAGTACGAGGCTGAGATTGCCCGTGTTCAGCGTCAGATTGCTGGCGCTGGTGCCGATGACGGAGACGACGCCACTGACATCCGGGTCCTTGCGCAGCCGGTCGGCGACATTGGCCTGTATCTGCTTCATCGTCTCGAAGGACGTCGTCGGCTCGGCCTCGATGACGGCGGTGATCAGCCCTGTATCCTGAGCCGGCAGGAAGCCCTTGGGGATGACGACATAGAGCGCGATCGTCGCGGCCAGCGTCACGACCGTGATCATGAGCATCAGCGCGCTGCGATCCACCGCCCAGACAAGGCTGCGCCGATAGCCCTCGATCAGCCATTCCGTGAAACGATCGGCACCGGCCAGGAAACCGCCTTGTCGTTCCCTAGGCTTGCGCAGGATACGCGCGCACATCATCGGCGTCAGCGTCAACGAAACCACTGCCGACACGACGACGGCAATGGTGAGCGTCAGCGCGAATTCGCGGAACATGCGCCCAACGATCCCGGTCATGAATAGCAGCGGAATGAATACAGCAACCAGCGAGACGGTGAGCGAAATAATGGTGAAGCCGATCTCGCCGGCGCCCTTCAGCGCCGCCTGCATCGGGTTCTCGCCTTCTTCGATATGGCGGGCGATGTTCTCGATCATCACGATGGCGTCGTCGACGACGAAGCCGGTGCCGATGGTCAGCGCCATCAGCGAGAGATTGTCGAGGCTGAAGCCGGCGAACCACATGACGCCGAAGGTCGCAATCAGCGACAGCGGCAGCGCCACACCGGCAATGAAGGTCGCCGTCATCGTTCGCAGGAACAGCAGAACCACAAGGATGACGAGACCGATACTGATGACCAGCGTCCATTGCACATCATGGATCGAAGCCCGGATGGTCTCGGTGCGGTCATTGACGATATCAAGCGAAATACCGGCCGGCATCGCCTGCTTCAGCTTCGGAAGCTGCTTCAGCACGTTCTCGACCGTCTGGATGACGTTGGCGCCCGGCTGGCGCATGATGTCAAGAATGACGGCCGGTTGCCCCTGATACCAGGCGCCGACGCGGTTGTTTTCCAAGCCCTCGACGACGGTTGCCACATCCTTCAACTGCACCGGCGCACTGTTGCGATAGGCGACGATGACGGACTTATAGACGTTCGGATCGACGATCTGGTCGTTGGCGGCAAGCGTGAAGCTCTGTTGCGTGCCGTCGAGCGCCCCCTTGGCGCCGGCGACGCTCGCATTCGTGATCGCCGAGCGTATGTCTTCCAGCGCAAGACCATAGGAGGCGAGACGCGGCAGGTCTACCTGGATGCGGATGGCGGGCTTGACCCCGCCCTGGATATTGACGTCGCCGACTCCGGAAACTTCACTGAGGCGCTGGGCCATCATCGTATCGGCGAAATCGCTGAGCTCGCGGATCGAATAGCTGTTGGAGCGCAGGGCGAGCGTCACGATCGGCGTATCGGCCGGGTTCACCTTCGAATAGGTCGGCGGATATGGAAGCGTGCGTGGCAGGGTCGAGCCGGCGGCATTGATCGCCGCCTGCACGTCTTGCGCGGCGCCATCGATATCGCGGCCGAGATCGAACTGCAGCGTGATCTGGCTGATGCCGAAGGCGCTCGATGAGGTCATGGAGGCGAGCGACGGGATCTGGCCGAGCGGCCGTTCCAGAGGCGCGGTCACCAGGGCGGCCATCGTATCGGGATCGGCTCCCGGAAGCTGCGTCGTCACCTGGATCGTCGGAAAATCCACCTGCGGCAGCGGCGCGACCGGCAGGAAGAGAAAACCGAGAATGCCGCCCAAGAGAACCGCCACCCCGAGAAGCGAGGTGGCGATGGGCCGGCCGATAAAGAGCGACGAAACGTTCATTGTTGCTGTGTCGGCGCGGCGGACGAATTATTGGATGCCGAGCCGCCGCTCGTATCCGCACCCTGCTCGGTGCCGGCGGCAGGCTGGCCATCTTGACCGCGATGGCCGCTATGACCACCGGCACCGCCCTGACCATCTTGGCCGCCTTGATCACCTTGGCCGTTGTGCCGGCGGTGCGGCCGCTCGCCGCCATTGGCATTGTCCTGGCCCTTCTGCGGGTCGTTCTCCGCAACCGGCTGTCCTTGATCCTTCGATGCGGGCGCGCTTGGCGCCACCTGATCCGGGTTGGCCGAAATCTGCACTTTCGACCCATCCTGTAGCCGCGCGAAGCCCGTGGTCACCACCTTGTCACCCGGGGATACGCCATCGGCAATGACGGCCAGCGTGTCGTCCTGCTGACGCACCTTCACCGACTTCATGGCCACGGTCTGACCCTGACTGACGATGTAGACGAACGTGCCGTTCGGCCCGCGCTGCACCGCCCCGCTCGGAATGACGGTGACGCCCTTCAGCGTCTCCACCAGCAGGCGGGCATTGATGAAGGCTCCCGGCCAAAGTGCCAGCTTCTCGTTCGGAAAATTCGCCTTCAGCTTGACCGTACCGGTGGTCGGATCGACCTGATTGTCGACCACCGCCAGCGTGCCGTTGTCGACCACCGTCTGGCCATCGCTTCCCATGGCCTGGACGGCGAGCGTTCCGGCCGAACTTGCTGTATTGATGCGGGCAAGCTGCTGCTGCGGAATGGAAAACAGCACGGAGATCGGCCTGATCTGCGATAGCGTCACGATGCCTGTCGCATCCGACGAGCTGACGAGGTTGCCGATATCGACGTTGCGGATACCGGTGCGCCCGTCGATGGGCGCCTTGATGGTCGTATAGTCGAGCGTTGCCTGCGCGCTTTCGATGGCAGCCACATCGACCTGGATCTGCGCGGTATACTGCGCCACCAGCGAGATCTGGGTGTCGACCTGCTGCTGCGTGCCCGAAGCGCTTTTCACCATGAGCTGAAAGCGGGCAAGGTCACGTTGAGCGCCGGCAAGCAGGGCTTCGTCCTGCGCCTTCTTGGCAACCGCCTGATCACGCTGTGCCTTGTAGACGCCATCATCGATGCGGGCGATGACATCGCCCTTCTTTATATCCTGGCCTTCCACGAAGTCGATTTCGACGATCTTGCCGCTGACCTGCGCCCGCACGGTGACGGTGTTCAGGGCCTTTACCGAACCCACGCCATCGATATAGACGGGCACATCGGCGGCCTTGGCATCGGCGACCAGCACCGGAACGGGGCCGCTGAACTCCGAAAGGCTACGCCGTCCTCCGCCACCGCCTTGACCTCGTCCGCCGCCCCGGCGCTCGCCTTGCGCCTGCTCGGCAGGTGCTGCGGCATTCTGATAGCCGAGCAGCTTCTCCGCCGGCCCAAGCCAGCGATCACGGGTCGCATAGGCGACGTATCCAACCGCGCCGATGACCGCCAACCACACTGCGACCCGAAACGTCCGAGCCATCAACATACCTTCCTTCAAAGCCTTCGGTGATCTGCGATCCCGATATCGATGGCGCGACTCTAGCTTGCATCGTGCCGCTTAGGAATTTGGTATGGCCATTAAATTTTGTCCATTTTAGCGCGACTTAGCGTAACAAACTGTTACATTGGACAAAAACCAGGGTTGTAGTGGCAAAGATGAGATATGTACGCGTGCTGCCCGGCGGAACGGGTCAAAGCACGCCCCAGCCGCGGTAACGCCCGCGACCCGTCATCTCGCGCAGGCCGAGTTCGGCTACCAGATTGAGTGCCCCTCTCGAGGTAACGCCGACATGCCGTGCGATCATCTTCGCTGAAACGATCGGCCTCGACAGCACGATATCGATGACCTCGGGCAGGCTGCTGTTCGACCGCCGGTCCTTGAGCCTCAACTGCATTTGGAGCTTGGCGAGCGACAGGCGATCGAGCTCCTTCAGGCCTGAATCGGCCGAAAGCGCCATCGCCTCCAGGAACGCCGTCAGGCGCGTGATGCGGTCCGACGCGCGCCGCCGGTCATGCCGGACCGCTTTCAGGCCGACATTCAGGCAGAAGAGATGCGAGGTGATCTTGCCGCGGCTGCGCAGATAGGCACTCACCAGCAAGCCGCCGAGCCAGTGCTGCCGCCGCAGCGGTTCGATCCGCTCCCAGGCATCGAAAAGCACGGCGGCGCCGAGAACCGGCGGCAGCTGATCCGCATCGCGAATAGTGGCGCGCCACCGTTCCAGGCGCTCGTCCTCATCCCAATCCTCGTCGCGAACGAGCGCAAGCGGATCATGGACATCGACCGTCGCTTGACGGGCTTCCGGGACACCGCCATTCAGGACCTTGTCGGATCGGGCGAGGATGGCGTCGATCTCAGCGAAATCGACGCCAAAATCGTCTTCCTCATCCTCCTGCACCGCGGGCTCCAATGTTTCAGCGGGTGTCGGACGTAGTACAATCGCGTCTTCCGCCTCCCCCACATCACCACGCAGGACCGCAAGGCCCATCGCCTCCAGCCCCCAGGAAGGATCGGCGGTCCAAAGACGGCGCCGCGTCCGTAGCACGGCATGAGCGATGGTCAACTCGTGGGTCGGCGTGCGCGTATCCATGCGCGCATCATGCAATACGAGATCCTCGATATGTACCAGTTCGCCGCTGACCCAAAGCGCGCCCGCGGCATCGAAGAAATGCCCGCGCTCGCGAAAACCATCTGCCACGCCATGCCGCAGAACACGCTCGTCGAGACGCGCCAGCATGTCCTCCGCCTTGATGATGGCGGGCAGAAGCGTCGGTATCGGGAGTGTGGTCAAATCATATCGCATTGGAATCGCTTCATTGAATCGGCCTTACGGAACTTATCACCGCCCAGTGCGATGCGATAGGAAAGGAACCCTGTGAACTGTGGACGACAATCATTATTTTTCATCTTGACCTTCCAGTAACAGGAAGGTTCATAAACCTATCCAACGCCCTATCCCGGGCAATGGAGTTTGATATGGCATTGCATGACAAAAATGATCACAGCCATCACGGTCACGATCATCATCACGATCACTCGCAAGAGGCGGTGACGCCCGATCCCGTTTGCGGCATGACGGTTGATCCGAACGCTGGCAAACCGTCGCTGGACTATCAGGGCCGTACCTTCCATTTTTGCTGCAATGGCTGCCGCACGAAGTTCGAAGCCTCGCCGGAAAGCTATCTCACCGCCACGGACCCGACCTGCGGCATGACGGTGGATCGAGCCACCGCGCGCCATTTCCTGAAGCACGAGGGCGAGAAATTCTATTTCTGCTCGGCCGGCTGCAAGGCGAAGTTCGAAGCGGAGCCGTCGGCCTATCTCGACGGCAACAAGCCCACGCCGAAGCCAGTGCCGAAGGGCACGCTCTACACCTGCCCGATGCACCCGGAGGTCGTCAGCGATCATCCAGGCGATTGCCCGAAATGCGGCATGGCGCTGGAGCCCATGGGCGTGCCCGCCGCCGATGAAGGCCCGAACCCGGAATTAGTCGATTTCACGCGCCGGCTCTGGATCAGCGCCGCGCTGTCGCTGCCGCTGCTTGTCATCAGCATGGGGCCGATGCTCGGCCTGCCCTTCCGCGACTGGATCGGCGAACCGATCGCCACATGGATCGAACTCGTGCTCGCGACCCCGGTCGTGCTTTGGGCCGCCCTGCCCTTCTTCCGCCGTGCCTGGAATTCGCTCGTCAATCGCAGCCCGAATATGTGGACGCTGATCGGCCTCGGCGTCGGTACCGCCTATATCTACAGCATCGTCGCCACGCTGGCGCCCGGCCTCTTTCCCATGAGCTTCCGTGGGCATGGCGAGAGCGTGCCCGTCTATTTCGAAGCGGCTTCCGTCATCGTCGCGCTGGTCTTCGTTGGCCAGGTGCTTGAATTGAAGGCGCGCGAACGCACCGGCTCGGCCATCCGCGCGCTTCTCGATCTTGCGCCGAAAACGGCGCGGCGCCTCGGCGCCGACGGCAGCGAGACCGATGTACCCGTCGATGAAATCCAGGCCGGCGATCGGCTGCGCGTCCGCCCCGGCGAGCGCGTTCCGGTGGACGGTTCCGTTGTCGAAGGGCAATCCACCATCGATGAATCGATGATCACAGGCGAGCCCCTGCCGGTCGAAAAGACCAATGGCGACGCCTTGACCGGCGGCACGATCAACAGGAACGGCACGCTCATCATGCAGGCCGAAAAAGTCGGCGCCGACACGACGCTGTCGCGCATCGTCGAGCTCGTTGCCAAGGCACAGCGCTCGCGCGCGCCGATCCAGACGATGGTCGATGGCGTCTCCGCCGTCTTCGTGCCCGCCGTCGTCGCGGCCGCCATCATCGCCTTTGCCGTTTGGGCCTTTGTCGGGCCGGAGCCGCGCCTTGCGCATGCGCTGCTGGCCGCCGTCGCCGTGCTGATCATCGCCTGCCCCTGCGCGCTCGGCCTGGCAACGCCCATGTCCATCATGATCGCCACGGGCCGCGGCGCGCAGGAAGGCGTGCTGGTGCGCGACGCAGAAGCATTGGAACGCTTCGCGAAGGTCGACACGCTGATCGTCGACAAAACAGGCACGCTGACCGAGGGCAAGCCAAACCTCACCGACATCGTCACCGTAACGGGCGCCGATGAGGCACGCCTGCTCTCGCTCGCCGCCAGCCTGGAGCGCGGCTCCGAACACCCTCTCGCCGAAGCGATCGTTGCCGGCGCCGAGGAGCGCGGCGCGCAGTTCGTCGAGATCTCCGGCTTCTCGGCGGTAACAGGCAAGGGCGTCGAAGGCCGCAGCGGTGATGCCGCGATCGCACTCGGCAATGCCGCGATGATGGCCGATCTTGGCGTCGCGACCGACGCCTTGAAGGCGGAGACCGAGCGCCTGCGCGGCGAAGGCAAGACCGTCATGTTCGTCGCCGTCGACAGGAAGCTCGCCGGCCTCGTCGCCGTTGCGGACAGGATCAAGCCGACGACGGCCGCCGCCATTAAGGCGCTGCACGGGAGTGGCCTGAAGATCGTCATGGCGACCGGCGACAATGGCAAGACCGCCGCCGCCGTCGCCGGAAAGCTCGGCATCGACGAGGTGCGCGCCGACATGCTGCCCGAAGGCAAGAAGGCGCTAATCGACGAACTGCGCGCCAAGGGCCGCGTCGTCGCCATGGCCGGCGACGGCGTCAACGATGCACCGGCACTCGCATCAGCCGATGTCGGCATTGCCATGGGCACGGGCGCCGATGTCGCCATGGAGAGCGCCGGCATTACGCTGGTCAAGGGCGATCTCAACGGCATCGTGCGGGCACGCCACCTGTCGGAAGCAACCATCCGCAACATCAAACAGAACCTCGCCTTCGCCTTCGGCTACAATGCCCTCGGCGTACCGCTGGCGGCCGGCGTCCTCTATCCGGTCTTCGGCCTGCTGTTGTCACCGATGATCGCGGCGGCGGCCATGAGCCTGTCCTCGGTCTCGGTCATCGGCAACGCCCTCCGGCTGCGGCTGGCAAAATAGGGAGAACAGAGATGAATATCGGCGAAGCATCGGGCCGTTCCGGCCTGCCGGCCAAGACGATCCGCTACTACGAGGATATCGGCCTGATCCGCCCGGACCGCAGCGACAACGGCTACCGCGATTACGGCGCCGACGACGTGCACAAGCTGCGCTTCCTGCACCGCTCGCGCAGCCTCGGCTTCTCGGTGGAGGAGTGCCGGCAGTTGCTGGCACTCTACGAGGACAAGAGCCGCGCCAGCGCCGACGTCAAGGACATCGCCGCCACGAAACTCACGGAGATCGACCGCAAGATCCGCGAATTGACGGAACTGCGCCGCACGCTGGAGCATCTCGTCCACGCCTGCCACGGCAACGAGCGGCCGGACTGCCCGATTTTGGAGGAGTTGTCGGAGGGGTGAGGACGCTGCCTCGGTAGGTCGGGCGAATGCCTTGATGCCGGAACGATGTGCCTGACCCCTCACCCCAGCCCTCTCCCCGTAAGCGGGGTGAGGAAGCTCAAAGTGCCCCTGCACGGCCCTCGAGTAAAATGAAGAGGCTGGTTGTTTTGCGCGGTTGTCCCTTCTCCCCGCATAAGCGGGAAGAAGGCCAGGATGAGGGGCCATGCCCACAACCACGGCATCAACAGGCCCGCCTGACCAGCCCTTATATCGCTCCAGTTACCCTACCCGTTCCACAGCAATCGCCGTCGCCTCGCCGCCGCCGATGCAAAGTGCTGCAACACCGCGCTTCGCGCCCCGGCGCTCTAGGGCATGCAGCAAGGTGACGATCAACCGTGCCCCGGTGGCGCCGATCGGATGGCCAAGCGCGCAGGCGCCGCCATTGACGTTGAGCCGATCGCGCGCAATGCCGAGTTCCTTCGCGGCCGCCATGGCGACGACGGCGAAGGCCTCGTTGATCTCGAAGAGATCGACATCGCCGATCTTCCAGCCGGTCTTGTCGAGCACCTTGCGGATCGCCGGGATCGGCGCGGTGGTGTACCACGCCGGCTCCTGGGAGTGCGTGGCATGCGCCTTGATCTCAGCGAGAATGGGCAATCCCTCGCGCTCGGCCACCGAGCGGCGCGTCAGGATCAGGGCCGCGGCACCATCGGCATTGGCCGAGGCGCTGGCAGCCGTGATCGTTCCGTCCTTGCGGAAGGCGGGCTTGAGCGTCGGGATCTTTTCCGGCGAAACCTTCTGCGGATGCTCGTCCTTGGAGACCGTGACCGCGCCGCCCTTGGCCATCACCGAAACCGGGGTGATCTCAGCCTCGAAAGCGCCGGTCTCAAGAGCGTTCCGCGCGCGCAATAGGGTCTCCACTGCATAGGCATCCTGATCGTCGCGGCTGAATTGATAGGCCTCGACCGCCATCTCACCGAAATCGCCCATCGAGCGACCCTTCTCATAAGCATCCTCGAGCCCATCAAGCATCATATGGTCGAAGATGCGGTCATGACCCATGCGATAGCCGCCGCGCGCCTTGGCAAGCAGGTAAGGCGCATTCGACATGGATTCCATGCCACCGGCAACCGCGATGGAGGCCGAACCGGCGAGAAGCAAGTCATGCGCCAGCATGGTCGCCTTCATGCCCGAACCGCAGACCTTGTTGATCGTCGTGGCGCCGACGGCATCCGGCAGACCAGCCCCGCGGGCAGCCTGCCGCGCCGGCGCCTGCCCCTGCCCCGCGGGCAGGACGCAGCCGAACAGAACCTCATCCACCTTCTCTGCCGAAAGACCGGCACGCTCAAGCGCGGCGCGGATGACATTCGCGCCAAGCTCCGATGCCTGCAATGACGAGAGCTCTCCCTGGAAACGGCCAAGCGGCGTGCGCGTGGCGGAAACGATAACGACGGGATCGATAGTGGGCATGACATCTCCTCGCGGTCAGCAAACAGTATCTTCAGCTGTCATTGCTAGCACGTTAGATGATGTTCGTCATCTAAATATCGCGCGCGCGGGGAACACAAAACTGCCAGCGAATGCAATTGCCATCACGATAGATGCGTCCTAAGGATATCCAAAACACCAAGAGGGATATTCCATGCCGCTTTATATCAAGGACGACGCCATCGATCGATTGGCACGGCGCTATCAGGCGCTGACTAGGGCCTCCACCAAAACCGAAGCCGTCCGTCTCGCCTTGCAAAAAGCACTTGATGAGGAGCTGACGAAACCAGCCCTGGCCGACGTCGCCGTCGCCTTCTGCCGCAATCTCAAGCAGAAAGCTACCGACAAGGGCGCAAGCGCCGGCACGGCGGGAGAGGCTTGATGTTTATCGATGCTTCGGTGCTGTCGGCAATGATGACCGACGAGGAGGAGGCGCGTGGCTTCGCCATCCGCATGCAGCCGTCAACGGCACGAATGACCTCGCCGCTTGTAGCGGCAAACGCCGCAATCCAGATTTCAGACATCTTGGAATTATCGCCGACCGAGGCCGGCGACGCCGTCCGCACGTTTCTGCAGCTCATGAACATTCAGCTGCTTGCCGTACCGCCCCGCGCCGCCGCCTTAGCTACCGAAGCCTACGAGCGCTATGGCCAAGGCGGCCATCCGGCGCGCCTAAGCCTTGACGATTGCGTGACCTATGCCTGCGCTCGCTATTATCGCCAGCCGCTATTGTCGAAAAGCGACCGGTTCAAGCAGACGGATATCGAGCTGGCCTGAGCATGTCGCGTAAAAGTGTGCAGCGGTTTGCGACAACGACATGCACGAGATCAAAGACCTAAAGCGCGGCAGCGAATCTGAAAGATCGCGACGCGCTTTAGGTCGGCTTTAGCCATCAAGCCGTTACGGGCAAAGCGAAGCGGAGCCCGCACTATACGTGCTCGAACGAGCGCCCACGGAATTGGGGGCAGCGGCGCATTGCAGGCGGGAAATGGAGTCGCCGGCGCGGATCGGGCCGGTCACCGACGGGTCAGTGTTGATGGTGCCATCCGGGAGGATTGCGTCCTTGGAATGATCGACGCTGCCAACATCGGCCTGGAACGCCTCGACATTGACGCGCTTGGGATGATGCTTGTGAGCCTGCTCCGCCATGGCGGCGCTGGACATGCCGACGACGAGAGCGGAGATGGCGAGGGTTCTGAGCAGCATAAGACTGCCTCCTATGGGAGTTGAAGCAACATTCATATGGGAAGGACGAGCCATTTTTACAGCGGCTAGCGTCTCGATATCGTTAAGAATTTGAAGGTTTTGATCAGGTCTTCACTTTATGGCGGGACACCTCTGCGCCGGCATCGTGCGGCAGGCTGACAAAACGCAACGCGGAGATGGCACCGATAAGCCCAACGACGAGGAAAGCCCAGCGAAAATCGACAAGCGAGAGCGTTTCCCCACCATGAATGGTGCGCGAGAGATTGAGAACGGCAGCGGCAACGGCAACGCCGAGCAGCAGCGAAACCTGCTGCAGCATGCTCGACAATGTCGAGGCGGAACTGCGCTGTGCGGCATGGATGTCGGCAAACCCCAGCGTATTCAGCGCCGTGAAGTTCATCGACCGCGAAAGACCGGCGATGAATAGCAGGCAATATATCAGGAGGTCCGGCGTTGCCGGGGACAGGAACGCGCATCCGCCGATGGCGGCCGACGAGATCAGGCCATTGATGACGAGCACGTTGCGGAAGCCGAAGACCTTCAGCATCTGCGTCGTGATCGCCTTCATGCCGAGATTGCCGGCGAAATAAAACAGCAGATAGGTGCCGGCGTCGATCGCCGTGCGGCCGAAACCGACCTGGAAGAGCAACGGGATCAGGAAGGGAGTGGCGTTGATCGCGACCCGGCTCGCAGTGCCTGCCGAAAGCGTCGACATCGCGAAGGTCTGTACCTTGAAGGCGGAGAGATCGAGCAAGGGCGCATCGACCCTCATGAAGTGCCGGGTGGCAATGACGGAGAAAACCACGCCGGCAGTAATAAGTGCAATGCTGGGCGCCAGCCCCGTTGTCCCCTGGACGACGAATTCCAGACCGGCGAGCAGGAAGGTCAACCCAGCCGCCGATTGCAGGAAACCGATGAAATCGAGCCGCACGACCTTTTCCTCCCGCTGATCCGGCACGAAGCGCAGAACGAGCCCGAGGCCGATAATGCCGATCGGGATATTGATCAGGAAGTTCCAGTGCCAGCTGAGATAGGTGGTGATGAAGCTGCCGAGCACCGGACCGATGACGGGCGCCGTCAGCGCCGGCCAGGTGATCATCGACATGGCATGCACCAGATCGGACTTGCGTGCGTTTTTCAGCACGATGATGCGTCCGACGGGCGTCATCAGCGCGCTACCGACGCCCTGAACAGCACGGGCAATGATGAACTCGGTCAAGTTGCCCGAGAGACCGCAAAACAGCGATGCCACGGTGAAGATGGTAATCGACGCCAGGAACACCCGCCGCGCGCCGTAGCGATCGCCCATCCAGCCGGCCAGCGGCACGAAGGCCGCCATGGTCAGCAGATAGACCGTGATGCCGATGCTCATCGACACCGGCTCGACGCCGAATGTCCTGGCCATCTGCGGCAGCGACGTGGTGACGATGGTGCCGTCCAGGATCTGCATGAAGAAAGAGACGGCGACGACCAGGGCGATGATGCGGGACTGCCGGCCGAAGCTTGCTTCGGAAGGCTGATCTGTGGTCCGGGCAACGGTCATGACATGAAATTTCAGAGAATGGCGTTCAAGGAAACCGAGCGCGCCCGGCAACAATCATACGATCATTGAATACGCCTATGATGCCGGCTTGCAAAGCCGTAAACCTACGCCGGCCCCATCAAAAATTGGCACGGTGACATAAGAAATCGCGATCTCCCCCGGATTGCTTTGGCGGCATCCTACGCCCGCAACGACCTGTCGGCGTCAATCGTCCGAGTAGCGCTGTTCTCGCCAGGGATCGCCGTACATATGATAGCCGTTCTTCTCCCAGAAGCCGGCTCTGTCGGCGCCGATGAGCTCGATGCGGTTCAGCCACTTGGCACTCTTCCAGAAATAAAGATGCGGCACGACGAGACGCATAGGCCCGCCATGCTCGCCCGACAGCGGCTGGCCTTCCCAGGCAGTGGCGAGGATCGCGTCTTCGGCCGCGAAATCCGCAAGCGGCAGGTTGGTGGTATAGCCGTCATAGCTCGTCAGCAGCACATGATGCGCCTCGGCCATCGGCATGGCGAGATCAAGGAGATCGCGCGTCGAAACCCCTTCCCAGCGATTGTCGTAGCGCGACCAGGTCGTGACACAATGAATATCGCTGACGCGGGTGCCTCGCTCGATCGCCTGGAAAGCGGCCCAATCGAGGCTGAGCCGCGTTTCTACGAAGCCAATCACATCGAGCCGCCAGCTCGACAGGGACACCTGCGGCTGCACGCCGAGATCGAGCACCGGCCAGTTCTTGACGAGATGCTGCCCCGGCGGCAGCCGCTCGGTCTCGGACCGGCTAATGCGCCCCGTCAAAAACTTGCCCTCCGCCGCCCAGCGGCGCTTGGAGGTGGTGAGCTTGCTATCGGCGGGGATCTGGTCGTCGCTCATACAGGTATCCTCTCTGCTGCGCAGAAATAGGATAGTCGAGTCGGGTGAGTGTCAAGCCAGAGATACGCTGATCAATCGGCTGATGGCATCTTGCCAAACACAATGCTATGGCTCGGCAAATCACGATGAGGGGCAAGCTTGAATACCGATATCACATCCATTCGCGAAATCAGGTACTCCAGATCCAGCTTCAAAATCATACTGGTAACCTATTGCTTCCTTGCCGCAGGGCTTGCGGCCATGTTGACAATGGAAGGCCCAGCACGCGTCCTGGCGATGATCCTGTTGCCGATGCTGATTTTCTTCATCGCCTTTGCCGTATACGAGTATTTTCGCCGCGACTTTGTAACTCCAGTGATAACGATAGGCCCCCAAGGCATTCAGGACATCCGGATTGCCGTCGGTTTCATTCCTTGGGAACACATGGATGGTGTGATCTTCGCTACCATGGATCCAAGAACGGCGAAGGCCGCTACCATATTCGTCAATATGGAAAGCAAGAGCAGCCTGAGCGAAGGCCTAGTCGCAAAGATTTGGAAGCGATCAAAGCGCCCGCGGCCAGTTTTGATCAGGCGCGGCCAGTTCGATACTCAGTTCAGGGAAATAGCTGCTGCCATCGATCTCTACTATCGCGCATACAAGACAAGGGCTGGGAATACCGAAAACGGCTCCCCACAACGCATGCCCGCGTAAATTGCCACGATCTCGATCGGAAAAATCGAGTCGATCGCTTCGGCAGGCTGTCTTTGCCTAGAGCGTGATGCCGAAAAGTGCAGGCGGTTTTCCGACGACATCACGCTCTACTTCTTTGATTCTAGAGCGGATTCAGATTTTAGGTCGACTCGACCTAAAGTCATCCGGCTCTAGCGTCGACCATTGGGATGAATATCAATCTGAAACAGCTCGGCTTTTCCGGAAACGGCTATGTCAGTCCAGACCGCTTCCAGAAGCAGGCAATCGCCTGCCGAAAGCGAAAGCCTGGCAGTTTTGGCGTGGCCGCGATGACAAAGGATAAGGCTCACACCACCACGAGGCGCAAGCTGGACTGTCCCATCGACCGAAACGCGCCGTACCGAATGCGTGAAGCTTCCACGCCGCGTCATCACGTTGAGATCGGTGATCGTACCGTCGATCAAAGTCGCTGATGTCGGCGCATCGGCGGCAAAGGGTAGCGGCTCGCTCGCCTGCGTCAGGCGTTCGGGCGCGCGCCCCTCGATGAAGAGGGTCATGCCCTCGCCATCGAGAATGGATAGCGTACGATCGATGCCCGGAAAGACCGAGAAGGGTCCGTCCGTGGCAACGGTCGCCATGCTGACGCGCCAGTCGAAGTCGGCAAGCCCCACGCCGTCGGGCGAAACGGCGATTTCCACCGTCTCCCCGCCGCCGTTTTTCCAGGGCATGCGCTTGTGATCACTGGCGCGCAGCAGCTTCATCTCAGTTCCCCAGGATGGCCGGCAAGCGCAAGCCCTGCTTCTTGGCCCAATCGAGGGCGATATCATAGCCGGCATCGGCGTGGCGCATGACGCCGGTTGCCGGGTCGTTCCAGAGAACGCGCTCCAGGCGTCGTGCCGCATCATCCGTGCCGTCGGCGCAGATGACCATGCCGGAGTGTTGGGAAAAGCCCATGCCGACGCCGCCACCGTGGTGCAGCGATACCCAGGTGGCACCCGATGCGGTGTTGAGCAGCGCGTTGAGCAGCGGCCAGTCGGAAACGGCATCAGAGCCGTCCTTCATGGCTTCCGTCTCGCGGTTGGGCGACGCGACCGAGCCGGAGTCGAGATGGTCGCGGCCGATGACGACAGGCGCCTTCAGCTCGCCATTCCTGACCATTTCGTTGAAGGCCAGGCCGAGGCGGTGGCGATCACCGAGACCGACCCAGCAAATGCGGGCCGGCAGGCCCTGGAAGGCGATGCGCTCGCGCGCCATGTCCAGCCAGTTGTGCAGATGGGTGTTGCCGGGAGTGAGTTCCTTCACCTTGGCGTCGGTCTTGTAGATATCTTCCGCATCGCCAGAAAGTGCGGCCCAGCGGAAAGGACCGATGCCGCGGCAAAACAGCGGGCGGATGTAGGCGGGTACGAAGCCGGGGAAGGCGAAGGCATTTTCAAAACCTTCATCCTTGGCGACCTGGCGGATGTTGTTGCCGTAGTCAAGCGTCGGTACGCCGGCATCCCAGAAGGCGACCATGGCTTCCACATGCACCTTCATCGAGGCGCGAGCAGCAGCTTCAACGGCCTTCGGGTCGCTCTCGCGCTTTGCCTTGGCTTCTTCCACGGTCCAGCCGAGCGGCAGATAGCCATTCAGCGGATCATGCGCCGAGGTCTGGTCGGTGACGATATCGGGGCGCGGGCCACCGGCCTTCATGCGCTTGACCAGTTCCGGGAAGATCTCGGCGGCATTGCCGAGCAGGCCGACGGACTTGACTTCGCCAGCCTTCGTCCACTTGTCGATCATGGCAAGCGCTTCATCGAGCGTCTTGGCCTTCTCGTCGACATAGCGGGTGCGCAGGCGGAAATCGATGCGGGTCTCGTCGCTCTCAACAGCGAGGCAGCAGGCGCCGGCCATGACGGCCGCCAGCGGCTGTGCGCCACCCATGCCGCCGAGGCCGCCAGTCAGGATCCACTTGCCCTTGAGGTTGCCGTTATAATGCTGGCGACCAGCTTCGACGAAGGTTTCGTAGGTACCCTGCACAATGCCCTGGGTGCCGATGTAGATCCACGAGCCGGCCGTCATCTGGCCGTACATGGCAAGGCCCTTCTTATCCAGCTCGTTGAAATGATCCCAGGTCGCCCAGTGCGGTACGAGGTTGGAATTGGCGATCAGCACGCGCGGCGCATCCTTATGGGTGCGGAACACGGCGACGGGCTTGCCGGACTGTACCAGCAGCGTCTCGTCTTCGTTGAGTGTCTTCAGCGTCGCGGCGATACGGTCGAAATCGTCCCAGGTGCGGGCGGCGCGGCCGATGCCGCCATAGACGACCAGCTCGTTCGGGTTCTCCGCAACGTCCGGATCGAGGTTGTTCATCAGCATGCGCAGCGGCGCTTCGGTCAACCAGCTCTTGGCGTTGAGCTCTGGACCACGAGGAGCGCGGATTTCGCGGATATTATGGCGTGGGTTGGTCATGTCACATCTCCAGGGAGGGCAGGATGTCGGTTGAAATCGAGGCATTGAGTGCGCCGGAGGCAATGAGGTCTGCGGCGGCTTTCAGGTCGTTTGCCATGTAGCGGTCCTCTTCCAGCGAAGAGACGGCGGCGCGGATCGAAGCAATGGCCAGGGTCAGTTCCGGGCTGGTCGTCAGCGGTGCGCGCAGCTCGACGCCCTGCGCGGCGGTCAGCGCCTCGATGCCGATAATGCCGAAGAGGTTTTCAGTCATTTGAAGCAGGCGACGTGCACCGTGGCAGGCCATGGACACATGGTCTTCCTGGTTGGCGGAGGTCGGCGTCGAGTCGACCGAAGCCGGGTGCGACATCTGCTTGTTTTCGGACATCAGGGCCGCCGAGGTCACTTCGGCAATCATCAGGCCGGAGTTCAGGCCCGGCTTCTTAGCGAGGAAGGCGGGGAGGCCATAGCTCAGCGCCGGATCGACCAGCAGTGCGATACGACGCTGTGCGATCGCGCCGATTTCGCAGACGGCGATGGCGATCTGGTCGGCGGCGAAAGCGACGGGCTCGGCATGGAAGTTGCCGCCGGAAACGACGGAATTGTCCGAAAGCACGAGCGGATTGTCGGTGACGGCATTGGCTTCGATTTCGAGGGTGCGGCCGACGGAACGCAGAAGGTCGAGGCAAGCGCCATCCACCTGCGGCTGGCAGCGAATGCAATAGGGATCCTGCACGCGCTCGTCGCCTTCTATATGGCTCTGGCGAATCACGGAGCCGGCGAGCAGGCCGCGAAGGGCGGCGGCAGTATCGATCTGGCCCTTGTGGCCACGCAATGTATGAATGTCGGGATGGAACGGCGCCGAGGAGCCCATGGCCGCATCCGTCGACATGGCGCCGGTGATGAGGGCGGACTGGGCGGCGCGATGGGCGCGGAAGAGACCGGCAAGCGCAAGGCCGGTCGACACCTGCGTACCGTTGATCAGCGCAAGCCCTTCCTTGGCGGCAAGCACGACCGGCGTCAGGCCGGCCTTTTCGAGCGCTGCCGCGCCGGAGAGCTGCTCTCCGGCGTAGAAGGCCTCGCCATGGCCCATCATCACGGCGGTCATATGGGCGAGCGGCGCGAGATCGCCCGATGCGCCGACGGAGCCCTTTTCGGGGATGACGGGCACGACGCCCTTTTCGAGCATGCCTTCGATCAGCCGCACCAGCTCCAGCCGCACGCCGGACGCACCCCGACCGAGCGAAACGAGCTTCAGCGACATGATCAAACGAACGACATTCTCAGGCAGCGGCTGGCCGACACCGCAGCAATGCGAGAGGATGAGATTGCGCTGAAGCGTGGCGACATCGGCGCTGTCGATCTTGATCGACGCCAGTTTGCCGAAGCCGGTATTGATCCCATAGACCGGCGCGTTACCAGCCGCGATTTCAGCAATGCGGGCTGCGGCCTTAGCGATACCAGCGTCGAAAGAAGCGTCAAGTTTAGCCGGCTCACCAGTCCAATAGATTGTCGCCAGTTGCTGCAGCGTCACGGAGCCGGGATGGAGAACGATAGTCATCGGTTGAACCTTTTTCCCTTGAAGACATGAGCATGAAGGGGATTGAAGCCGATGCGGTAGACGAGCTCCGCAATGCTTTCGACATCCCAGATGGCGAAATCAGCCGACTTGCCGGCTACGAGCGTGCCTGTCTCGGCGAGCTGCCCAAGTGCACGCGCGCCTTCACGCGTTGCGCCGGCAATGCATTCTTCCACGGTCAGACCAAAGAGCGTCGCGGCCATGTTCATGGTCAGAAGCATCGAGGTCAGCGGCGACGTGCCGGGATTGCAGTCCGTCGCGATCGCGATCGGCACGCCGGCATCGCGCAACGCCTGGACCGGCGGCTTCTGTTTTTCATGGATAGCGTAGAAGGCACCGGGAAGAAGCACGGCAACCGTGCCGGAAGCAGCCATTGCCTTGACGCCATCCTCGTCGAGATACTCGACGTGATCGGCCGATAGCGCGCCATAGGAGGCAGCAAGCTTGGCGCCGCCGAGATTGGAGAGCTGCTCGGCGTGCAGTTTCATGGGGATGCCGAGGGACTTGGCGAGATCGAAGACGCGGGCGATCTCCGCCGTCGAAAAGGCAATGCCCTCACAGAAGCCGTCGACGGCATCGACGAGCCCTTCAGCATGGGCTTGGCTGAGACCGGGCAGCACGACATCAGTAATATAGTCGCCGTTGCGGCCCTTGTAGTCGCCCGGCGTGGCGTGCGCGCCGAGATAGGAGGTGATGACGCGAACCGGGCGAGCTTCGCCGAGCTTGCGCGCGGCGCGCAGCATTTTCAGTTCGGATTCGATGCTGAGACCATAACCCGACTTCACTTCGATGGTCGTCACACCTTCCGAAAGCAGTGTATCGAGACGCGGCAGCGCAACGGCGACGAGTTCGTCCAAAGAGAGCGCGCGGGTCGCATTGACAGAGGAGACGATGCCACCGCCGGCACGGGCGATTTCTTCATAAGTGGCACCCTCCAGCCGCATTTCGAATTCGCGGGCACGATTGCCGCCATAGACGATATGCGTATGGCAGTCGACGAGCCCCGGCGTCACCCAGCGTCCCTCGAGATCGATCGTTTCGGCACCGGAGGTATCGGGCAGGTCGGCTTCATGGCCGGCGAAGACGATACGGCCGTCCTTGGTCACGATCGCACCCGTCTCGATCGTGCCCAGCCGGACCTCGCCCTCTTTCAAGGTTGCGAGGCGGGCATTGCGCCACACGCAGCTTACCGCGCCGCTTTCCCTGCCGTCTTCGGAAAAATTGTTCCCACCCATCAGCTTTACGCCTTTCCTCGCTGGCTCATAATGTATATACATAATCGAAAGGCTGACAAGAGGGATTTTGGACTCCGTGTCCGAAAGGAAAGAGTGAGACCATGACGATACTTCATGCACGCACGGCTTTGCTTGGCGACGGATGGCACGAGAATGTGCGATTGACCCTCGAGGGCGGCCGGATCGCCGAGATCGCAACCGACGTCGCACCCGCAAGCGGCGACAATAGACAAGATATTCTCGTCCCCGCCATGCCGAACCTGCACAGTCACGCCTTCCAGCGCGCCATGGCCGGCCTTGCCGAAGTCCGCGGCCCGGCCAACGACAGCTTCTGGAGCTGGCGCACCGTCATGTACAAATTCGCCCTGTCGATGACCCCCGATCATGTCGAGGCTGTCGCCGCGCAGCTTTATATGGAGATGCTGGAAGCTGGTTTCTCTCGCGTCGGCGAATTCCACTATCTGCACCATGACAAGGACGGCAGCCATTATGCCAATATCGCCGAACTGGCGGAACGCATCGGCGCCGCCAGCGCCGAAACCGGCATTGCGCTGACGCTGCTGCCCGTCTTCTACGCTCACTCCGGCTTCGGTGGTGCCGCTCCTATCGACGGCCAACGCCGCTTCATCAATTCGATCGAAAGCTTCGAAGCGCTGATGGCCGGCTGCCGTACGGTCACCAGCCGCTTGCCCGGCGCAGAGCTCGGCATTGCGCCGCACAGCCTGCGTGCAGTCACGCCGGAAGAGCTCGCAAAGCTCGTGCCGATCGCCGGCGACGGGCCGATCCATATCCATGTCGCCGAGCAGGTGAAGGAAGTGGAAGACTGCATCGCCTGGTCGGGTGCCCGCCCGGTGCAATGGCTGCTCGATAACGCGCCGATGAATGAGCGCTGGTGCCTGATCCACGCCACGCACATGACCGAGGACGAAACCCGGCGCATGGCCAGAAGTGGCGCGATTGCCGGCCTCTGCCCGATCACTGAAGCCAATCTCGGCGACGGCGTCTTCGCGGCACCTCTCTTCCTGGAAGAAGGCGGCCGCTATGGCGTCGGCTCGGATTCCAACATCCTGATTTCGGTGCCGGAAGAGTTGCGGCAGCTCGAATATTCGCAGCGCCTGGCGCTGCGCGCCCGCAACGTCATCGCAACGACCGGCGGCTCCACCGCCCGCATGCTGTTCGACGGCGCATTGGCTGGTGGCGGCGCGGCTCTGAAAGCGCCAACGGGCCTTGCCGTCGGCAATCATGCCGACATCGTTTCGCTCGATGCGAGTGCGGCACCCTATCTCTCCGGCGACCGCATTCTCGATCACTGGACATTTGCCGGCGGCGTCAAGGTCGATGGAGTCTGGGCGCTAGGTCGCAAGCATGTCGAAGGCGGTCGTCATATCAAGCGCGAGGCAATCTCGGCGCAATTCCGCAAGACGATGGCTGAACTCATTGCGTAAATACCGCTTTTCCTCCCATTGATTGCCCCCTAAATAACTTGCGGGAAATTCCATGTCTTTCACGGAACAGATGGGCGGTATGACCACGAGCAAAGATGCGACCCTGCATCAGCGCATCCTCACCGATATCGAGGGCCAGATCGTCTCCGGCGCCTGGCCGCCGGGACATCGCATTCCATTCGAACTGGAATTGGCGGATCAATATGATTGCTCGCGCATGACGGTGAACAAGGTGCTGACCCAGCTTGCGCGCGCCGGCTTGATCGAGCGGCGCAAGCGTTCGGGCAGTTTCGTCACGCATCCGCAGGCCCAATCCGCCGTGCTTGAGATCCACGACATCGAATCCGAGGTCCTGTCGCTCGGCCTGCCCTATTCGCATCGGCTGATAAAGCTAGCGGAGCGGCGCGGACGGCCTGAAGACGCGCATCGGCTGCAATTCGTCGGCTCAGTCTCCGTGGTGGAGATCACCTGCATCCATTACGCCGGCCCACGCCCCTTCTGCCTGGAAGATCGCGTTATCAATCTCGATGCTGTGCCGGATGCGACGAAGGCGGATTTCCAGACCCTGCCCCCCGGTCCCTGGCTGTTGAACCAGGTGCCGTGGAGCACCGCCGAACACCAGATCCGCGCCATATCGGTCGAGGGCGACGCTGCCGCAAACCTTGACGTTCAGAAAGGCACGGCCTGTCTCGTGGTCGAACGACGCACCTGGAGCGCGGCCGGCCCGATCACCCATGTCCGCCTCACCTATCCCGGTGACCGTCACAGCCTGGTCGCTCGGTTTACGCCGGCAAGCTGACCCTTTTTCCCGGCATTGCCCTTAAGGGCGCGGCGGGGATTCCGTCGGCGGCGGAATGAGGCTTTCGGATTGACGGACGGGCTGGGCGGGATCGACCAGCAGGATGCTGAGCGCAATCAGAACCAGTGCCAGAATCAGGAGGATTCCGATCAAAAGTGGACGAATCGCGGTCATTTCGTTCTCCAATCTCCCCAGCCCAGCGCAAAAGCGCGATAGGGAATTCGAGATAACCAGCGCAGTCTAACGGTAAATGTTAAGCAATGCTTGATGTTCCGGGAAATATCCGGCCTTTTCCAAGAATTTCTGGCCGCGCCGGAGGACATGACCATCTCACGCTTGTTTGAGTGGCGAGTGATGAAAGCGGCGCCTAGCATCGTGATGCAGATGGCGCAATCTCATTGCGCAGCCTGCTGCCGATCAATTTCAACCCTCCATAGTCTCCATACCAAAGACGACCGATAGATCGCTCGGCCGGTATATCAAGGGAGTTAATACCCATGCATCGCAAACGTCTGATCACGGCTGCGCTGACGCTTTCCGTCGCCATGCTTGCCGCGCTGCAAAGTGCCAATGCCGCCGAGCGCGTGAAAGTGCGCGGCACCGTGGAAAGCCTCGATGGCGACACTCTCAAGGTGAGGTCTCGAGATGGTAGCGACGTGACGGTCGCGCTGAAATCCGGTGGCAACGTCGGCGGCGTCGTCCAGGCGGCCGTCGGCGACATCAAGCCCGGCGATTTCGTCGGCATCGCCTCGCAGCCGACCGACAGCGGCATCAACGGCGCCATAGAAGTGGTTATCTTCCCGGCCTCGATGAAGGGAACCGGCGAAGGCGACCGCCCCTGGGATTCGGCGCCGAACGGCTCGATGACCAATGCCACGGTCGCCAATGCCGTGACCTCCGTCGACGGTCCGACATTGACGCTCACCTACAAGGGCGGCGAACGCAAGATCAACATTCCCAAGGGCACGCCCGTCGTGACGCTGACATCGGCGACGAAAGCCGATCTGAAGCTCGGCGCCGGCGTCTTCATAACAGGCGAACGCAACGCCGATTCCACAGTCTCTGCCGACCGCATCGCCGTCGGCCTCAACGGCACCGTGCCGCCGATGTGATGGCCGCAGGGTCATTGGCTGACTTTATCACTTAACGAAAACAGGCGGACCGCAATGCTGCGATCCGCCTGTTTTCTTGATACGTGGCGAATGGTCGGGAAACCCTATTCTGCCGCCTGCGCATGCGGGCGATGATCGATCGCATCATCCTCGTCATCTTCCACCGGCTTCGGCTGCTTCCAGGCGATCAGGCGATAAAACATCGGAATGAAGAAGGTGGCGATGAAGGTCGCCGCCAGCATGCCGCCGATGACGCCGGTGCCGATCGCATGGCGGCTGGCCGAGCCGGCGCCGGTGCTGATCGCCAGTGGCACGACACCGAGGATGAAGGCGAGCGAGGTCATGACGATCGGGCGGAAGCGCAGCCGCGCCGCCTCGAGCGCCGCCTCGGCCGCACTCATGCCGTCCTTGCGCTTCAGCACGGCGAACTCGACGATCAGGATGGCGTTCTTTGCCGCCAGGCCGATCAGCGTCACCATACCGATCTGGAAATAGACGTCGTTGGTGAGCCCGCGCAGATAGGTGGCAAGCAATGCACCGAACAGCGCAAACGGGATCGCGGTGATGACGGCAAGTGGCAGGCTCCACTTTTCATACTGCGCGGCGAGGATCAGGAACACCATGATGATGCCGAAGATCATCGCCTGCGTGCCGGCGCCGCTGGTTTCCAGCTCCTGGTAGGCGGAGCCAGTCCAGGCGATCTGGAAGCCCTCCGGCAAGGTCTCGGCCGCCACCTGCTGCATGGCCTTGATCGCATCGCCTGACGTATAGCCGGGCGCCGGGTTGCCGGTGACCTTGGCGGCGTTGAAGGCGTTATAGCGTTCGAGCTGATCGGGACCGATGGTGCGCGTCACCTTGATGAGCGTATCGAGCGGAATCATCTTACCGCTGTCCGAGCGCACGAAGACCTGGCGCAGATCGTCAGGCGATTCGCGGAACGGCGCTTCCGACTGCAGGTTGACCTGATAGTTACGGCCGTAGAGCGTGAAGTCGTTGACGTAGAGGCTGCCGAAGGTCGCTTGCATGGCATCGAAGACCGAGTTGATCGGCACGCCGAGCGCCTTGGCCTTCTCGCGGTCGAGATCGGCGCGGAACTGCGGCACGTTGGTGTCGAGCGTGGTGCGCACACCCGCAAGCTCCGGCCGCTTGGAAGCGGCCGCCACAAGCTTCTGCGCCTGTTCGGAAAGCCCTGCGACGCCCTTGCCGCTGCGATCCTGCACATAGACTTCGAAACCGCCCGTTGTCGACAGACCCTGGATCGGCGGCGGGTTAAAGGCAAGCACCATGGCATCCTTGATGCCCATATTGGCGCCGATCATCGGGCCTGCGAGATTGCGGGCGTCGAGCTCGGGCGTCTTGCGCTCGCTCCAGTCCTTCAGCGTCACGAAGGCGACGCCGGCGCTGCTCTTCAGGCCCCCCGACAGCAGGTCGAAGCCAGAGACCGCAAAGACGTTCTCGACGCCGGGCAGCTTCTCGGTGTTGACGAGCGCCTCATCCATGACGGCCTGCGTGCGCGTCAGCGAAGCGGCCGGCGGCAGGATGGCGATCTGGAACAGCGAGCCCTGGTCCTCGTCCGGCACCAGCGATCCCGGCAGCGTATAGAAGAGATAGCCGGTCACGCCGAGCAGGCCGGCAACCAGCACGCAGCCGACGATGACGCGCTTCAGGAAGAAAGCGACGCCTGCGGCATACCCCTCCGTCAGCCGCTCGAAGGCGCGGTTGAAGATGCGGAACGGCAAGGCTGGCTCATGATGGCCGGGCTTCAGGATCAGCGCGCAGAGCGCCGGTGTCAGCGTCAGCGCCACGATGCCGGACAGAATGACCGAGATCGCGATGGTGACGGCGAACTGCTTGTACATCTGGCCCGCCAGCCCGCCCATGAAGGAGACCGGGATGAAGACGGCGCAAAGCACCAGCACGATGGCGATGACCGGACCAGTCACTTCGCCCATCGCCTTGATGGCCGCCTTTCTTGGCGACAGTTTCTCGGTCGACATCAGGCGCTCGACGTTTTCAAGCACCACGATGGCGTCGTCGACGACGATACCGATCGCGAGCACCAGCCCGAACAGCGTCAGCAGGTTGATCGAGAAGCCGAGTATATACATTCCGGCAAAGGTGCCGATGATCGAGATCGGCACGGCGATGACGGGGATCAGCGTCGCCCGCCAGTTCTGCAGGAAGACGAAGACGACGATGATGACGAGCAGGATAGCTTCGATGAAGGTCTTGACCACTTCCTCGATCGATACCTGGATGAACTTCGTCGTGTCATAGGGGATCTGGTAGGCGACACCCTGCGGGAAGGACTTCTGCAGCTCGTCGAGGCGCGACTTCAGCGCAGCCATCGTATTCAAGGCATTGGCGCCCGGCTGCAGATAGACGGCGATCGGGATCGCCGGCGTGCCGTTCAGGCTGCTCTGCACCGAATAGCTCTTGGTGCCGAGCTCGATGCGCGCCACGTCCTTCAGCCGGAGCGTCGCGGCGTTGGCGGTCGAACGCAGGATGATTTCGCCGAAGGCATCGACATCGGGCAGGCGCCCTTGTGTCGTCACCGTATAGGTAAAGGCCTGCGGATTGTTGCTGGGCTGATCACCAAAACGGCCGGCGGCGAACTGCGAATTCTGCTCCTGAATGGCGGTCGCGACATCGCTTGGCGTCAGATTGTATTGCGCCAGCTTGTCCGGCCGCAGCCAGATGCGCATCGAATAGTCAACATCGCCGAGCAGGTTGACGTCGCCGATGCCGGGAATGCGCTTAAGGTCGTCGATGACGTTGAGCAGGGCGTAATTGCCGACATAGGCGCGGTCATAGCGGCTGTCGGTCGAATACATCGCCACGAAGCCGAGGATCGAGGTCGAACGCTTGGTGACGACGACGCCGAGGCGCGTCACGTCCTGCGGCAGGGTCGAAACCGCCCGCTGCACGCGGTTGTTGACGTTGATCGCCGCCTGGTCAGGATCCGTGCCGAGCGCGAAGGTCACCGTGATCTGCATCGCGCCGCTGTTGGAGTTCGTCGACTGCATGTAGAGCATGTTTTCGACGCCGTTGATCTGCTGCTCGAGCGGAGCGGCAACGGTCTGCGCCACGGTCTCGGCGCTGGCGCCCGGATAGGTCGCGGTGACCACGACCTGCGGCGGCGTCAGTTCCGGATATTGTGCGATCGGCAGGATGCGCAGGCAGACGGCGCCTGCGAGCAGAATGACGATCGAGATCACCGCCGCGAAAACGGGGCGGTCGATGAAGAATCTGTTGCCCAACATCAGTTCTGCGCCACCTTCTTCGCGTCCTTAGGCGTTGCATCCGCCGTCGCCTGCACCGGGGCGCCGGGGCGCACCTTGATGATGCCTTCGGTGATCAGTCTGTCGCCGGCCTTGAGACCGGACAGCACCAGCCAGCTGCTGCCGATCTTCTGGCCGAGCGTCACCGGATTGACGTGCGCCTTGCCTTCCTGATCGATCGTATAGACGAACTGTCCCTGCGGGCTCTGCATCAGCGCCACTTCGGGGATCGTGATGGCGTTATCGAGCGAAACGCCCGTCACCTTCGCACGCACGAACTGGCCCGGCAGCAGCCGGCGGTCGGGATTGTCGACCACGGCGCGGGCCTGCAGCGTGCCGGTCGACACGTCGATCGTGGAGGAGGTGAAGTCGACGACGCCGTCATGATCATAGGACGTGCCGTCGCCGAAAGAGATCTTGACGCCGAGATTGGGCGCCTCGCCCTTGGCCTTTTTCATGTCGATCAATCGGCGCACTTCTGCCGCCTCGGAATCCGAGAACGAGAAATTGACGTAGACCGGATCGAGCTGCGTGATGCTGGTGAGCAGGCCGGTATCGCCCGTCGTGCCGATCAGGCTTCCCTCGGACACCTGCTCGAGGCTGGTGATGCCGCCGACCGGTGCGGTGACCTTGGTATAGTCGAGATTGAGCTGCGCCGTCTGGACCTGCGCCTGCGCGGCGGCAACGGCCGCCTCCGCCAGCTGCCGCGTGGAAATCGCGTCGTCGCGCGCCTTCTGCGTGACCGCGTTCTGCTCGAACAGCGTGACGTTGCGCTTTTCCTCGCGCTGCCCTTGCGCCAACTGAGCCTGGCTTTGCTGCAATTGTGCCTGAGCCTGGGCCAGCGCTGCCTGGTAGGTCGCCGGATCGATCAGGAAGAGCACATCGCCCGCCTTGACCTCGGCGCCCTCAATAAAGTTCCTTTTCAACAGGATACCGCCGACACGTGCCCGCACATCGACTTGCCTAAAGGCGGAGATGCGCGCAGCATATTCGTAGGTCAGCGATACGGTCTGCGGCTTGACGTCAATGGCTGTCACCTGCGGCGGCGGCATCTGTGCGGCCTGTTGCGCGAGGGAGGGGAATGCGCTGAAGATAAGCAGTCCGGCGACAACGAGGCTGCTGCGCAGGAGGAGGGAACGATGCGTCGTCATGGGAAAATCACCGCGAGATTCAACATTTTTTATTGCGCCGCAATATACAAACATACATGAATGATTGTAAACATCAAATCGACGTGACTTTCGTGCCGAATATCGCGAACCGCATGCAGGTTTCAGATATTACCGCATGAAATCAGATATATAGCGCGCGGCGAAATACCCCTTTTCGCCCGCGGAAGTTCGAGGAGGCGCATGCGCAGAACCAAGGAAGATGCGGCCAGGACCCGCGAGGAAGTCCTCGCCGCCGCCGCCGAGATTTTCTACGAAAACGGCGTCAGCGGCTCGAGCCTCGAAAAGATCGCCCAGCGCGCAGGCGTAACGCGCGGTGCGATCTACTGGCATTTCAAGGACAAGGCCGAGGTCCTGACGGCACTGCATAGGGAGATCCGCCTGCCGCAGGAGACGATCGTCGATTATGCGATTGCTCATGGCCATGACGATCCCCTCGGCCTGATCGAGAACGCCACAATCGAAGTCCTGCAGATTCTGGTGAATGATGAGCATCAGCAGCGCGTCTTCGCCATCATGATCCTCGGCTGCGAGTTTACGGAACACCTGTCCGACGCGGCCCAGCGGATCGTCACGGCCAATGCCGAAATGTTCGGCAAGTTGCAGAAACTGATCGAGATGGCGGATGAACGGAGCCGGCTTGCGCCGCTATGGACCGCCGATGCCGCCGCCCGGGCCATCCAGTGCTCGATGAATGGCCTTCTTGCCGAATGGCTTCGCTCGGGGAAATCCTTCCCGCTGGTCGACGTGGGCGAGCGGCTAGTCCGCAGCCTGATCCACTCCATGCGCGGTGAAACCTCTAATTAGGCGCCTGCGTGCCGCGTGGCCTCGGCCAGAGAAATGTCCGACTTGATTTCCCGCGTCGACATCGAGGTCACCGTATGCCTGACGCCGGGCAGCCTGTTCAGCTCCTGCCGCAACAGCCGATCGAGGGCAGCCATGTCTGTGGCCAGGATATGAAGGAGATAATCCGCCTCCCCCGTCGTCGCATGGCAGCGCCAGATCAGTGGATGTCGGCGGACGGCGGCTTCGAAAACATCGAAGCGCTCGACATCGATCGAAACCTGCACGAAAGCCTCCAGGCCGAAGCCGAGACGGGCGGGGTCGAGAAGCGCCCTGTACCCCCTGATCACGCCAGCCTCCTCCAGCGCCTTCACCCGTTTCCAGCAAGGCGTCTTGCTGAGACCGGCGAGATCGGCAAGCGCCGCGAACGAAATGCGGGCATCGGCCTCGAGGGCGGCGATGATCTTGTGATCCAAAGCGTCTAAATCCATCGTTCTCTCCGTCGCGTAAAAACTTGTCGATCGTACTCTATTTCCGCGATTTTGGATGACAAATAGGAACAATGTTCAAGCCGAAATTTCGTATCCTGCAGGAAGAGCAAACATGCTTGGCGGTCGAGGGCCGGAACAAAGGGAACGAGGATGCAGAAGAAAGACTATTACGCGCGCATCGAAGCGCCCGAAATGCGCGACTATGGCGTTTACCTGCAATGCGACAAGCTGCTCGCCTGCCAGAAGCCGCTCGGCGGCATGGTCAACGGCGACGAACTGCAGTTCCAGATCGTGCATCAGGTGGAAGAGCTCTGGATGAAGCTCATGGCCTACACGCTGGTCGACGTCATCGCCTTCATGGAGGAGCGCAACACGCATCGCGTCGTCACGCTGATGGGCCGCGTGCACCGGATCATGCGCATGATGACGGCGCAGCTCGACCTTCTGGAAACCATGTCGCCGAAGGAATATCAGCAAATCCGTCTGCAGCTCGGCAATGGCAGCGGACAGGAATCGCCGGGATTCAAATTCCTGCTGCGCATGCCGCCCGATCTCTGGCACGCCTTCAAGGCGAACTATCTCGACGCCGCCGGCCTGACGGTCGCGGACATCTATGATGGGAAATACGATCATGGCGACAGCTACGTGGTCGCCGAGGCGCTGGTGGAATATGACGAGCTGTTCCAGAAATTCCGCGCCAACCATATCTACCTGATCCAGCGCTCCATCGGCCTCGGCTCGAAATCGCTGAAAGGCCGCCCGGTCGACCTTTTGCAGGCCGGCACGCGCCATCGCTTCTTTCCGGATCTCTGGGACATCCGCGCCGAAATGACCGATCGCTGGGGCAGCGAATACGGTGTCGTCCGCGATTCCATTTCCAACCACGACGCCGCCGAATAGGCGCTGAATGGAAACTGCCTTCCGCTGCCGCCGATTTCAAGCGGAAGGCCTTCGATGACTGGTAGACCCAGGTTCCTCGGATAGCCCCATGGTCACTATCCGCTCGGCAAACGCTGCCGAGAATGTTGCGATCCCGATCCCTTGCAAGCATTCGGCCCGCAATCGGTTGATGCGCGGGGCGACCGGGGCACCGTCTTCCCCGTCGTAACGGTCAAGCCGGACGGACTCCTTTCCCCATCGAGCAAATCACCCGGTTGCCTCCGACACTGGCCCCGACGCCCTGCCACAAGGGCCAGGAAATTGGCATTTTGGTCCTATGAAATGTAAAAACCATGAAATATAGCCTATTGCATAAATTTGTTACCTGGCATATTTAATTAGTAACTTCAAAATCCGATCCTCCCCCCGGAGCCCCGCATGACGCAATTTCAGGAAGCCGCCACGCAGGAACGCACATGGAAGTTCGCGAGCCGTGACGAGGACGACCGCCCGAGCCTTCCGGAAGTCAATTCGACTGTTAAGGTTCCTGATGCCGGCAGCTGGATCCGGCGCCTGATCGCCTTCCTCGGCCCAGGCTATATGATCTCCGTCGGGTACATGGACCCCGGCAACTGGGCGACGGATCTCACCGGCGGGGCGCAGTTCGGCTATACGCTGCTTGCCGTCATCATGCTGTCGAACCTGATGGCGATCCTGCTGCAGGCACTGTCGGCCAGGCTCGGCATCGCCACCGGCCGCGACCTCGCCCAGGCCTGTCGCGATCACTATCCGCGACCCGTCAACCTGGCGCTCTGGTTCGCCTGCGAACTCGCCATCATCGCTTGCGACCTTGCGGAAGTCATCGGCACGGCAATCGCGCTGCAGCTGCTTTTCGGAATTCCGCTGATCGGCGGCGCGCTGATCACCGCGCTTGACGCCTTCCTGCTGCTCCTCCTGATGAACAAGGGCTTCCGCTACCTCGAAGCCTTCGTCATCGCGTTGCTGATCGTCATTGCCACCTGTTTTGCCGTCCAGATTGCCGCCGCCGCCCCGCCGGTTGCAGCGATCCTCGACGGCTTCATCCCCTCGCCCGAAATCGTCACCAATCACCAAATGCTCTATATTGCCATGGGCATCATCGGCGCGACGGTCATGCCGCATAACCTCTACCTGCACTCCTCGATCGTGCAGACGCGGGCATACAAGCGCACGGAAGAAGGACGCCGCGACGCCATCAAATGGGCAACCGTCGACAGCACCGTCGCACTGATGCTGGCGCTGTTCGTCAATGCCGCCATCCTGATCGTTGCAGCAGCCGCCTTCCACACCACCGGCCACTCCGATGTCGCCGAGATCGGTCAGGCATATGAGCTCCTGTCGCCACTGCTCGGCCTCGGCATCGCATCGACGCTGTTTGCGGTGGCGCTGCTGGCCTCCGGCCTCAACTCGACCGTCACGGCGACGCTTGCCGGCCAGATCGTCATGGAAGG
This sequence comes from Rhizobium sp. P40RR-XXII, assembly GCF_012641405.1. GTDB lineage: Bacteria > Pseudomonadota > Alphaproteobacteria > Rhizobiales > Rhizobiaceae > Rhizobium. Next base: position 168,623 of record NZ_JABAII010000004.1, on the reverse strand, counting down.
CTTTCTCCGGCTGCGAATTCCGCACTGGGCAAGACGGCTTTTGACGCGCGGCCTCGCAATTATTCCGGTTGTGTTCGTAACCGCCATCTATGGTGAAAAGGGCACCGCGAATCTCCTCGTGCTGAGCCAGGTTGTCCTGTCCATGCAGCTGCCTTTCGCGGTCATCCCGCTGGTCCAGTTCGTCACGAACCGTGAGAAAATGGGCAGTTTCACCGTATCCAGAAACATTGCCGTCCTTTCCTGGGCGGTCGCGGCAATCATCCTGCTGCTGAACTTCAAGCTGCTCTACGACACCATCTTCGGTTGACGAATCATTTTGAACGCGCGAATCTGGATCTGTGGATGATCACGACAATTAACGGACTCGTAATATTTGCCTAGATTTCGCCACGATTTGCCCTAGTTTGGGCCCACCGCAGTCTGCAGGGTTCCTCACTTCATGGCCGAAAGTCCATTGCGCGTTCAATTTCCTGCAGAGGCTGCCATCCAGGCGCGGCCGCATCATGATTTTCACATTCCATTTCTGCCGCGCTCCGCCCATCTGCGCCATCTGATCGCCATCGGCCTGGCGGGCACCGCATCCTTTGGGCTGCTTGCCACCGTGCTCTATCCGCTGCTGGCGCGTCATACGATCGAACAAGCCGTGCCCATGCGCACGGCGGAGCTCGCCCATCCCCAGCCTGCAATGCCCAAGGGCAGCCGGTTGGCGGCAAAACAGCGTTTCGACGGCGCTCGCTTCGCTCAGGTTGCGGAAAAGCTCTCCAGCGGCGAAACCCGCATCTTCACCTACCATCGCACCACGCTCGTCTTCAAATCCGACGAGTCCGAAAGTGCGCGCAACGGTGCCGAAGCCATCAATGTCGCCTATGGCGGCGAGCGTGCCGACAATGAGATGTTCTCGCCACCGTCGCTTTCGGATATCCGCGACGGCATCTACCCGCAAACGACGCATTACGACACCGTGCGCCGCTCGCGCTTCCCCGTTCGCGGCGTCCCGCTGAACGTCAGCGTATCGAAGGCGACGACCGGCGAGCAGGGCCGTGAATTCCACCGACTGGTCTCCATGCCGAAGGACAAGCAGGATCTGCAGGACATCCTGGCTTCCGCGGGCCTCGGCAGCGACGCCGGCGACGAGCTGCAGCGCGCCCTGGAGACCGATACGGTTTCGCCCGGCGACAGCCTGGAACTGCTGCTCGAGAAGACGGGTCCGCACGCACGCCCGAAACTGATCATGGCCCGCCTCAGCGGCGACAAAACGCCGGAGCGGGTCGTTGCCCGCGACGATGCCAACGGCTTCGTGCCGATGGCCAACGACAGCCTGTTTTCGACCCTCTATAGCGAAAGTCAGGCCGAGGCGCCGTCCTCTTCGGAAGTAGCGGCGGTCGATCTCAGGAACGTCGACGGCAATGACGAGGCTGCGGTCAGCGCCAAGCTGGAGAGATCCGGCCTGAGCAAGGAATATGCCTTGCAGCTCATCAAGCTCGCCAAGACCAAAGGCGTTTCGCTGACGAGCATCGAGGACGCTCCCGACAGCGTCGACCTCCTCTTCCGAAAGTCGGATGACGGCCGCAACGAGCTTATGTTCATCGAATTCCATGCCGATGGCGACACGCATCGCTTCTATCTGCATAGGGACGGAGGCGACGGTTCCTCGGAATTCTACGATGAAAGCGGTCACTCGGTCGCTAAGTCACTCGTACACCGCCCCGTGCCGAACGGCACGCTCGGCGATGGTTTTGCCTGGCGCATCCATCCCATTCTCGGCGTGAAGAAATTCCACAACGGCGTCGATTTCCGCGCGCCGATGGGTAGCCCCATTCAGGCGGCCGGCGACGGCATCGTCGAGAAGATTTCCTGGGAAACCGGCTACGGCAAATATGTCCGCATCCGTCATGACGGCGGCTATGAAACCACCTATGCCCATATCTCCGCAACGCCGCAGTCTTTACGCGTCGGCCAGCGCGTCACGCAGGGGCAAGTCATCGCCTATGTCGGGTCGACCGGCTACTCCACCGGCCCGCATCTCTATTATGAACTGCGCGTCAACGGCCGCTATGAAAACCCGCTGACGGCGCAATTGCCGGCCGGCACGAATCTCACCGGCAAGTCGCTCGACAGCCTGCGCTCGCAGGTCAGCCACGTCGAAAACATCATGAGCTATCTCGATGTTCCGCCGGCCCGCGACAATCCGCCCGAACCCTTTTCCAGCTTCGATCAGGGGCCGAATTTGGGCGCGAGCCTCGGACCCAGTTTCGGGCCGAACCATTTCGGCACGCCGTAACCGTAAACCAGCCAGAAGCCGGTCTATGCGCCGCCATTTCGCGCTCCGCGCGGGTGGCAATGGCGCGTCGGTGCCGAATGCGATAACAATCCTCCGATACATCGCCATAGAGACGGTATCGCCGCGTGCCTATGACAGGCATGCCGAAATCGTCCACAAGACAATCTGTAAGGAGCAGACATTGGCGCGCAAGCCGTTGCCGGAACCGAAGGATCGCTTGCCAAGCGAAAGCAGGCGTCTGCGCGCCGATGCGCAACGCAACCGCGACATGCTGATCGAAGTCGCGGCGCATGCCTTCGCGAGCCACGGCACCGCCGCCTCGCTGGAGGATATAGCACGACAGGCGAATGTCGGGATCGGAACGCTCTATCGCCATTTCCCCAGCCGCGAGCATCTCGTGGAGGTGGTCTATCGTCACGAAGTCGAGGCGCTATGCGCGGCGGCCGAGACGCTCTCCGGCGAACTTGCCCCCGATCAGGCCCTGGAGGAATGGATGCATCGCTTCGTCGGATATCTTGCCACCAAGCGTGGCATGGCCGATAGCCTGCGCATTCTTGTCAACAGCAACTCCAAGCTCTTCGCCGACAGCTACGGCAAGGTGCCCGTCGCACTTGCCGGCCTGATCGAAAGAGCGGTCGCCGCCGGTTCGATCCGCGCCGATGTCGACAGCACGGACGTGCTGCATGCCCTGACGGGGGCCTATTCCATGCCCAATTCGCCGGAATGGCACGATCGCGCCCGGCGTCTCGTGCGCCTGTTGATGGATGGATTGCGCTGGGGTGCGCCGAAATTGCCGACGCCATAGGGCCTGATAATCGGCGGGATGCTTCCTATATGTTTTTTTGAACGCGAATCGTCAGGCGCGTCTACCGCCGTCGTAGCCTTGTGCCTGGCCATTATCAAAGCTGCGGAGAGCAAAAATGTCCGAAAAGCTGGTCAAAATCCCCGGTCCAGATCACCCCATCACGATCGAAGAGAAGTATGCCCATGTCACCGTCTCCGTCGCCGGCAAGATGATTGCCGACACGCATGAGGCGCTGTCGCTCAAGGAGGCATCCTATCCGGCCGTCCTCTACATTCCCCGTAGCGATGTCGACATGTCCTTGCTGCAAAGGACCAGCCACAAGACCTACTGCCCCTACAAGGGCGAATGCTCGTATTACAGCATCCCGGCCGGCGGCGAGCGTTCGGTGAACGCGATCTGGACCTATGAAAATCCCTATGCGTCCGTCAGCCGGATCAAGGACCACATGGCCTTCTATCCGGATCGCGTCGATTCGATCGATATCATCACCTAAAGAGCAAGGCCGCTCGACGCGTCGAAGACATAGACCTGCTCCGGGCTCACCGAGACATTCAGCGGCTGCCCGTAGCGCACCGGCGCCTCGCCATCGACCACGGCCGTCACCTGCTCGCCCGCGAGGTCGAAGAGCACATGCATCTGCGCGCCCGTCGGCTCGACCAGCAAAGTCTGGCCGGTGAGCGGCGAGCCGTTGCTGGCAAGGCTCAGATGCTCCGGCCTGAGGCCGATCTTCACGCTCTGGCCCGCCTTCACCTTGCGTTCTCCGGCAATGCGCACCGGCGTACTGTCCTTCAGCCGCACGGCAGGGGAGCCCTCGATACCTTCGACCACGCCGTCGAGGAAATTCATGGCCGGCGAGCCGATGAAGCCGGCGACGAAGAGATTGGCCGGTTTGCGGTAAAGTTCGATCGGCGTGCCCTGCTGCTCGATCCGGCCCTGGTTCAGCACGACGATGCGGTCTGCCAGCGTCATCGCCTCGATCTGGTCATGGGTGACGTAGATCGAGGTGGTCTGCACCTTCTGATGCAGCGCCTTGATTTCCGAGCGCATCTGTACACGCAGTTTCGCATCGAGGTTGGAGAGCGGCTCGTCGAACAGGAAGACGGCGGGATTGCGCACGATGGCGCGGCCCATGGCGACACGCTGGCGCTGGCCGCCGGAAAGCTGCGCCGGCTTGCGGTCGAGCAGCTTGGTGAGATCGAGCATGCGCGCAGCTTCGTTGACCCGCTGCTCGATGACCGGCTTGGTCTCGCCCGAGAGCTTCAGGTTGAAGCCCATATTCTCGGCGACCGTCATATGCGGATAAAGTGCGTAGGACTGGAAGACCATGGCGATGTTGCGCTCGCGCGGCGTCATGGCGTTAACCACCTGCCCGCCGATCGACACGTCGCCATCGGTGATTTCCTCAAGCCCGGCGATCATCCGCAGCAGGGTGGACTTGCCACAGCCGGAGGGACCGACGAGCGCGATGAACTCGCCGTCCTCGATCGCCAGTGAGATATCGTGGATGACGGTCAGCGCCCCATAGGCCTTGTGGATGTTGTGCAGTTCGACGGATGCCATTTGTTTGTGCTCCAATAAGGCTCAGGATTTCACCGCGCCGGCGGTGAGGCCGGCAATGATGTGCTTCTGCGCCAGGAAGAAGACGATGACGGTGGGCAGGATGGTCAGCGTGATGAAGGCGAGCACCAGCTCCCATTCCGTGCCGAATTCGCCGCTATAGACCATCATGCCGAGCGGCCAGGGATAGATCGAGTCCGAGTTCAGCATGATCAGCGGCAGGATGTAGCTGTTCCAGCTGCCGACGAAGGAAATGATGCTGACGGTCGCGATGATCGGCCGCGAGAGCGGCAATGAAATATGCCAGAAGAAACGGATATAGCCGCAACCATCGACAAAGGCCGCCTGGAACAATTCTTCCGGAAGGTTTCGAAAATAGTTCCGGAAGAGAAGGATGCTCATGCCGAGACCGAAAGCCACCTGCGGCAGCACTACGCCCCAATAGGTGTTGAGCAGGCCGAGATCGCGGATGCGGATGAAGAGCGGCAGGATGGCGGTGGCGGCCGGGAACATCAGGCCGATGAGGAAATAGTTCAAGAGGAAGTTCGAGCCGAAGAATTTTACATGCGCGAAGGCGAAGGCGGCCATGGCCGAGACCGACAGCGTCAGGAACACGGTGAGAACGGCGATGATCAGGGAATTCATCATCTGCCGCCAATAGCGGTCACCGAACAGGATGCCGGTATAATTCTCGAAATGCCACTCGACCGGCAGGCCGAACGGATTGGTGCGGAGATCGCCGAGCGTCTTGAAGCCGCCGAGCGCAGTCGTCAGCAGCGGGATCAGCACGATGGCGGCAATGAGGGTCAGCGACACATAAAGATAGATCTTCGTGCCGGTGGTCAGTCGAACGGATGAAGCGATATCAGTCATTGCGCATAAATATCCGTTTGTAGCCGAAGGCGAGGGTGACGCAGATCACGAACAGCACGACGCCGACGGCGCTGCCGAGGCCGACCTGCATGCGCGTAACGCCGAAATTGTAGAGGAAGGTCACCATCGTCTGCGTCGAGTTGAACGGGCCGCCGCCGGTGAGCGGCATGATCATGTCGAAAAGCTGCAGCGATCCCACGACTGCGAAGAAGACGGAAAGACGCAGCGTCGAGCCGAGCAGCGGCAGCGTCACGTAACGGAACTTCTGCCAGCCGGTCGCGCCGTCGATCTCGGCCGCCTCCAGCACGCTCTTGTCCAGCGACTGCATGCCGGCGATGAACAGCATCATATGGAAGCCGAAATATTTCCACACGATCACGCCGAGCACGGCATACATCGCCAGGTCCTTGTCGGCGAGTACATAGGGCGTCGGCGTGCCGAGGAATTGCGCGATCGCGGCAAACAGGCCGTAATCGCCGTCATAGACGAAGCGCCAGATCAGGCCGGCGGCCACTTCGGCCAGCACGTAAGGCAAGAAGAAGATCAGCCGGAAGAGCACGACGCCGCGAATGCGGTGCGCCAGCATCGTCGCGAGCCAGATGGCAAGCGGCACCTGGATGGCGATCGAAATCAGGATGATGAGCGCATTGTTCTTCAGCGACGTCAGGAAGGCGCCGTTCTTGAAGAGCACCTGGAAATTGCGCAAGCCCACGAACTCCGTCGGCGGGCCGTAGCCGTTCCAGCGATAAAGGCTGTACCAGGCCGCCTCCCCCATCGGCAGGATGACGAAGATGGTAAAGAGCAGCAGCGCCGGCGGCAGGAACAGCAGGATGACGGGCAGGCGGCCGCGCGCGGCCGGCGATTTTCGTTTTGCAGCCGGCCTCGCTCTTGCGACGGAAGGCATGGCGGTCGTGGCGCTGACATCGGTCATGGGCGGTCTCGACAGTTACAATTCAAGGAAAAACCGGCGCCGGCACAAGGGAGCGGCCGGCGCCGGATGCCGCTAGAGCTGGTCCTGTTCGAAGGCGTCCTGGACCTGCTGCGCGCCATCCTTCGGCGAAATCTGGCCGGAGACGATGCCGACGGCCACATCGTTGACGACGCGGCCGACCGAGGGGCCGAGATCCTGGTCGAAGAAATTCTGGTGCCAGGTCGAATGCGCCAGCTGGTCGGCAGCTTCGTGCATCAGCGGACCCTTGACGCCATCTTCGGCGCCGACGGCGACCGGGATGATCATGCCGGCCTGCGCCATGGTGCGCTCGTTTTCGGCATTGGTCAGATAGGCAAGGAAATCCAGCGCCTCGGGCGGGGCCTTCTTGGTGACGGCCCAGCCGTTCAGGCCACCGAGCGTATCGGTCGGAAGGCCAGCGCCGCCGGTCACGGCCGGGAAGGCGAAGCGGCCGATATTGTCATTCGTCAGACCCTTGCCGTCGCCGGAATTGGTGCGCTGGTTGGCAACCGTATTTTCGAAGCCGAGGATCATCGCGGCCTTGCCGTCGCCGAAGACGCCGAGCGCCTGCGGCCAGGTGGTGCCGAGATAGCCGGGCTGGAAGGGTTCGAGCTTGCCAAGCTCGGCAAGCTGTTCGCCGGCCTTGATGATGGCCGGGTCGTTGAAACCGTTGCCCTTGCCGTTCTTGGCGTCGCTGAAGACCTGCTGACCGCCGTCGCGCATCACCAGATAGCTCCAGTAGAAATGGATCGGCCATTTCTCGCCGCCACCGCCCGCGATCGGCGCGATGCCGGCAGCCTTGATCTTCTTGACGGCGGCCAGATAATCGTCCCAGCTCTTGATGGCATTGGCGTCGACGCCGGCCTTGGCGAACAGCGCCTTGTTATAGAAGAAGGAAACCGTGCCGAGCTTGTAGGGTACAGCGCTGATCTTGTTGTCGAAGGTCAGGCCCTTGACGGCCGCCTGATTGTAGCTCTTCAGCCAGGCGCCATCCTTGGCGTTCATCGCCGCGGTCAGATCCAGCAGCGTGCCGGTCTGCTGCTGCTGCTTCAAGACGCCTCCACCCCAGCTGAAGAAGAAATCGGGCGCGTCCTTCGATTGCAAGAGCGTCGGCAGCTTCGCCTTGAAGGCCTCGTTGGCCAGAAACTGCATCTCGATCTTCGTGCCGGGATGCTTGGCCTCATACTGATCCGCGATCTTGCGCCAGACGGCGACATAGTTCGGATCGGTTTCCAGATGCAGCCATTTGACGACGGTGTCGGCGGCAGCGCCCGTCGCGCCGGCCAGGATCGCCAAGCCGGTCGTGGCGGCGACAGCTGCGATGCGAAGGGCCTTGGCCCCACGTAGATGGATCATGATTTTCTCCTCCCAAGGGAACCAAGAGCCTCAATATTTTTTCCCTTATGCGGAATAATTCAACGGAGCTTTGCTGAAATGTCAACCACCATCGCTAAATTTTCGGCATATTGCTGGCAAAATGGCTTGACATTGGGCGATGACCATAGGTTATTTAATTCGCATTCCGTCAAAAATACCAGGCCGCAGCCGAGCGGGTCCGTCATTCGGCGCCATTCTCATGAAAACAGCAGATCCCGAGCTTATGCGGGCGATAAACCGCTTCAACGTGCTGGATACGATCCGGCGGGCGGGCTCGATCGCACGTATCGAAATCAGCGACCGCACGCAGCTTTCGACCACCACCGTGTCGGCGATCACAGCCTCATTGCTGGATGACGGCTTGATCCTAGCGCGGACGGAGGGCGACCTGCGCGAGGCGGCCACTCGAGGCCGGCCGCGCGTCATGCTGGAGCTCAATCCGGATGCCGCCCGCGTCGTCGGCGCTAAAATCGCCGCCAACCGCATGGTTTTCGTCGTGACGGACTTTCGCGGCGAGGTTCTTTCCACGCTGACGCTGGCGCTACGCGTCGACCGACAGCCGATCGGTGTCATTGCCGATCTGATCGAGGATGGCGTGCGCCGCTGCGTTGTCGACGCCAATCTGGCTTTGGACGAGATCGATTCCGTCTGCCTCGGCCTGCCCGGCGTCATCGAACATCGCACCGGCCATGTGCGCACCAGCCCGATCTTTCGCGAAACCGGCGTCGATTTCGCCAAGGAAATGTCCGAGCGGTTGGGCGTGATCACCATCGTCGAAAGCGACGCGCATGCGATCACGCTCGCCCATCACTGGTTCGGCAAGGCGAGAGACCTGGACGACATGGTGCTGGTGTCGCTGGAACAGACGCTGGGGCTCGGCGTGCTGCATGGCGGCCAGCTCTTTCGTGGCGCCGGCGGCCTCAGCCACAATCTCGGCGATCTCGTGCTCGGCATGGGTCCGCAAGGCATCATCCGCCTGGCAAGCCTTGCCGGCGAAAGCGCCATTCTCGGCGATCAGCCAAGCGGCCGTTTTGCCGAAGCCATCCGTCTCGGTCGGGGCATGGCGCATGCCAAGACGCTGATAGACGCCGAAGACATCTCGCTTATCAATGCGGCAATCCGCGCCGGCGAAGCCTGCGGCATGGCGCTTGCCAATATCGTCACGCTGTTTGCCCCACCGCGCGTCATTCTTGTGGGATCGAGCCTGGCGCTCGGCCAGCCCTTCCTCGACAGCCTGCGGGAGGCCTATTCGCTGGCCATTCCGCCATCGATCAAAGGGGTAACCGAACTCGTTTTCGACCAGTCCACCGACGAGACCTGGGCACAGGGCGCCGCGGTCGTCGCGCTGCGCGAACTCTACGAATCGCCCTGGGGGACGACGGGACCGGCACCGGCCCTCTGATCCCTGGAATTGCGTCGAAACAACAGGATAGAGCGGCTCAGCGATTCCGTGAAACGCTGAGCCGCTCCAGGACAGCAAAGACAATTCATCTGGAGGAAATCTATGAACAAGGTCGGCATCGGCATTATCGGCTGCGGAAACATTTCCGGCGCCTATCTCACCGCCATGAAATCCTTTCCCGTTCTCGACATCAAAGGCGTGGCCGATCTCAATCGCGAGCTCGCCGAGGCGAAGGCTGCCGAATTCGGCCTGAAGGCCGTGGATATCGCAACCCTGCTTGCTGATCCCTCGGTCGAGATCATCGTCAACCTGACCATTCCCAAAGCGCATGTTGCCGTCGGCCTGCAGGCGCTGGACGCCGGCAAGCACACCTATTCGGAAAAGCCGCTCGGCATCAATTTTGCCGAAGGCAAGAAACTCGCGGATGCCGCGGCGGCCAAGGGCCTGCGCATCGGCGCGGCCCCCGACACCTTCCTTGGCGGCGGCCATCAGACGGCGCGCGCCATCATCGACGAGGGCGCGATCGGCATCCCGGTCGGCGGCACCGCCACCTTCATGTGCCCCGGCCACGAGCGCTGGCATCCGAATCCGGCTTTCTATTATGAAGTCGGCGGCGGCCCGATGCTCGACATGGGTCCCTATTACATCACCGACCTCGTTAACCTGCTCGGTCCCGTCTCCCAGGTCGCCGGCTTTGCCGTCACGCCGCGCAAGGAGCGCATCATCACCAGCGAGCCGCGCAACGGCGAGCACGTTCCGGTGCACGTGCCGACGCATGTTGCCGGCGTCATGGCCTTTGCCAATGGCGCTGTCGTCCAGATCGGCATGAGCTTCGATGTCGCCGGCCACAAGCATGTGCCGCTCGAAGTCTATGGCACGGAAGGCACGCTGATCGTGCCTGATCCGAACCATTTCGGTGGCGCTGTCGAATATCTGAAAAAGGGCGGCCAGTTCGAGGGGCGCGAGGTCACCGCCCCCTATGCCGACGGCAACTACCGCTCGCTCGGCGTCGCCGATCTGGCGCACGCCATCCGCTCCAACCGGCCCCACCGCGCCGATGGCAGCCTAGCGCTGCATGTGCTCGAGGTCATGGAAGCCTTCCAGACGGCCTCCGACACCGGCCGCACGGTCACGATTACTACCAAAACCGAACGTCCGGCCCCTCTGTCCGAATCCCTGGTGGACGGAAAAATCGGCCGCTAATCGAAAGAGTTCAGGAGATACATCATGCGTGAAGCACTTATTGTCTGGGGCGGCTGGAGCGGCCACGAACCGCAGGAATGCGCCCATATCATCCGCGACATGCTGGAAGAGGACGGCTTCAAGGTCTACCTCGAAAACAGCACCGAAGCCTTCGCCGACCCCTCGATCCACGATCTCAGCCTGATCGTGCCGATCGTCACCATGTCGAAGATCGAGAAGGAAGAGGTGAAGAACCTTGCCGATGCGATCGAAAGCGGCGTCGGCATCGCCGGCTATCATGGCGGCGCTGGCGACTCGTTCCGCGAAAGCGTCGAGTATCAGTTCATCATCGGCGGCCAGTGGGTCGCCCATCCCGGCAACATCATCGACTATACGGTCAACATCACGCGACCGGACGATCCGATCATGGAGGGGATCACCGATTTCCCCTATACGTCGGAACAATATTACATGCATGTCGATCCGTCGAACGAGGTGCTGGCGACCACGACCTTTACCGGTGATCACGCCTACTGGATCGACGGCGTCGTCATGCCGGTCGCCTGGAAGCGCAAATACGGCAAGGGCCGCGTCTTCTATTCCTCGCTCGGCCACCAGGCCAAGGAATTCGACGTGCCGCAGATGAAAACCATCTTCCGCCGCGGCGCCAATTGGGCGGCGCGCTGAGCGCTGCCCCTTTCGAAAAAAACCGCTCCTCATATCATTTGAGGGGCGGCTGATTATCGGGCTCGGCCGCCGCCGCAACCTCATTGCTTCGAGCAAATCGCAGCCGGAGCAGGCCGGACGGGCCGCCGCTGGAATCTCCCGCGAAAACGCGGTGCAGCCTTCACTCTTTCGGCCGTTTGCCAGCCCATTCCCAGACATTCCAAATTTTCGTCCCATAGTCGGCGGCAAACCCGATGCCGGATCGCACGCGCCGCCGACGCCAAGGAGCGGCCGCGGGCCTCAAGAGACGCGGAGCGCGAGATCGCGCCGGGAGGCCTGTTGGGTTTCATTTCCAATGCCGATCAATCGGTTACCGGTTTTGTTATTTATCCCTGAAATAGGCCTCCAGCCAGATTCATGAAGCGAAACTGAAACGCGACCAGTTTTCGTTTGACATTCCTTTATCTTCATTTATCGTCATTCTTGTTTCGGTTTTCGCGTGAGGGATGCAAATCGAAACAAGGGGAGGAATAATTGTCCGAAAATCAGATCAACACGGAAAACGGCATGGTTTGCGGCATAGGCCGCACCGCCACTGACGTCGCGCGACGCAATTCTTGCCGACGCGATGTTTCCGCGGGCAAATCGGCACAATCCACCTCCCGACAACCATAATCTCAGCAACAGACACCGCCCGGCGACGGCATTTCCGGACGGATCAGTCTCTTCGCGATCCTCGCGGCAGCATCGATATGCGACGCATGGAAGGAATTTATCGTGCTTGAACTTAGAGGCGTATCGAAGTCGGTCGGCGGCGAGACGCATATCGCAGAAACGAACCTGACGCTGCAGCGTGGCACGCTGAATGTGCTGCTGGGACCGACGCTTTCGGGCAAGACGTCACTGATGCGGCTGATGGCCGGGCTCGACAAGCCAACCGCGGGAACCATTCATGTCGACGGCACCGACGTCACCGGCCAGCCGGTGCAGCGCCGCAACGTCGCGATGGTCTACCAGCAATTCATCAATTATCCCGCGATGACCGTCTACGACAATATCGCCTCGCCGATGCGGCTGGGCGGCAAAAGCGCCGCGACCATCGACAAGGAGGTCAAAAAGGCAGCCGACCTTCTGCGCCTTGGCCCCTTCCTCGACCGCCTCCCGTTGAGCCTTTCCGGCGGCCAGCAGCAGCGCACGGCACTCGCGCGCGCCATCGTGAAGAATGCGGGGCTGGTGCTGCTCGACGAGCCGCTTGCCAATCTCGACTACAAGCTGCGCGAGGAGCTGCGCGCCGAATTGCCGAAAATCTTCGCCGAATCCGGCGCGATCTTCGTCTACGCCACGACGGAACCGTCCGAGGCCCTGCTCCTCGGCGGCAATACCGCAACCTTGGCGGAAGGCCGCATCACCCAGTTCGGACCGACGATCGAGGTCTTCCGCAACCCGAAGGACCTGATCACAGCCACCACTTTCGCCGATCCGCCGCTGAACACAATTACGCTCGACAAGCGCGGCGGCGAATTCGTGCTCGATGGCAATATCCGCCTGCCCGTGCCGAAGGATCTCCAAAGTCAGCCGGATGCCCGCTACACGATCGCCTTCCAGCCGCATCATCTGGCGCTTGCGCCGCAGACGCCGGAAGCTGTCGCCGCGTCGGCAACAGTGAGCGTCTCCGAGATCACCGGTTCGGAAAGCTTCATCCATATCGACGTTTCCGGCCGGCGCTGGGTGATGCTGACCCAGGGCGTGCAGGATATCGATGTCGACGATGCGATCGATGTCTATATCGATCCGCGCCATATCATGGTCTTCGACACCGAAGGCGCCGCCGTCACTCCCACCCTGCAACAAGCCGCCTGAGGAGAGACAATGGCCCGCATCGATCTTGACCACATCAGGCACGCTTACAACGACCATCCGAAATCCGACGCCGACTATGCGCTGAAGGAAGTCAACCATAGTTGGGAAGACGGCAGCGCCTATGCGCTGCTCGGTCCCTCGGGCTGCGGCAAGACCACCCTGTTGAACATCGTGTCCGGTCTGGTGCAAGCCTCCGAGGGACGCATCCTCTTCGACGGCAAGGACGTGACCCGGCTGTCGACCCAGGAGCGTAACATCGCGCAGGTCTTCCAGTTCCCCGTCGTCTACGACACGATGACCGTCTACGACAATCTCGCCTTCCCGCTGCGCAACCGGCATGTTCCGGAAGCCGAGGTCAAGCGCAAGGTCGATGAGATCATCGAGATGATCGGCCTTTCCGACAGTGCCCATCGCAAGGCGCGCGGGCTCACCGCCGATGCCAAGCAGAAGATCTCGCTCGGCCGCGGCCTCGTGCGCTCCGATGTCAACGCCATCCTGTTCGACGAGCCGCTGACCGTCATCGATCCGCATATGAAATGGGTGCTGCGCTCGCAGCTGAAGCAGCTGCACCGCCGCTTCGGCTTCACCATGGTCTATGTGACCCACGACCAGACGGAGGCGCTGACCTTCGCCGACAAGGTGGTGGTCATGTACAATGGCGAAGTGGTGCAGATCGGCACGCCGAACGACCTGTTTGAGCGCCCGCGCCATACCTTCGTCGGCTATTTCATCGGCTCGCCCGGCATGAACGTCATGCCCGTCGAAATCGAAGGCAGCAGCGCGCGCATCGGCAGCCGCACGATCGCGTTGCCCGGCGCGCCGCTGGAAAAGCGCACCGGCCGCTCCGAACTCGGCATCCGCCCCGAATTTGTCCGCATCGGCCGCGAGGGCATGCCCGCGACAGTGACCAAGGTCGAAGATCTCGGCCGCCGCAAGGTGGTCCGCGCCAAGCTGGACGGCCAGGATATCGTCGCCGTCATCGGCGAGGACCAGACGGTGCCGGCCGAGCCGCACATCGCTTTCGACCCGGCCGGCATCAATATCTACGCCGACTCCTGGCGCATCGAGATGGGAGCCTGACGATGGAGAAGACCTGGAACAACAAAGCCTGGTTCATGCTCATTCCGGTTCTGCTGCTGGTCGGCTTTTCCGCCGTCATTCCGCTGATGACGGTGGTGAACTACTCGGTGCAGGACACGTTCGGCAACAACGTCTTCTTCTGGGCGGGCACGCAGTGGTTCGAAGAGATCCTCCATTCCGGCCGCTTCTGGGATTCGATGATCCGCAACCTGATCTTCTCCTTCGTCATCCTGGCGATCGAAGTGCCGCTCGGCATCTTCATCGCCCTCAACATGCCGAAGAAGGGCATCGGCGTTCCCGTCTGCCTCGTGCTGATGGCCTTGCCGCTGCTGATCCCGTGGAACGTCGTCGGCACGATCTGGCAGGTCTTCGGGCGCAGCGACATCGGTTTGATGGGCTATGTCCTCGTCAATCTCGGCATCGACTATAATTACGTCTCCGATCCCGCCGACGCCTGGGCGACGATCATCATCATGGACGTCTGGCATTGGACGAGCCTTGTCGTACTGCTCTGCTATGCCGGCCTCGCCTCCATCCCCGACGCCTTCTACCAGGCCGCCAAGATCGACGGCGCCTCGCGCTGGTCCGTCTTCCGCTACATTCAGCTGCCGAAGATGAACCGCGTCCTGCTGATCGCCGTGCTGCTGCGCTTCATGGATAGCTTCATGATCTATACCGAACCCTTCGTCGTGACCGGCGGCGGCCCCGGCAATTCGACGACCTTCCTGTCGATCGATCTCGTGAAGGTGGCGCTCGGCCAGTTCGACCTCGGCCCGGCGGCAGCCATGTCGCTGATCTACTTCCTGATCGTGCTCCTGCTGTCCTGGGTCTTCTACACCGTCATGACCAATTACGATGCGGGAGAACGCCGATGAGCGGCAAATCCTTCTCCACCACGGCCGATGACGCCGCGATGCACAAGATGGCAGCGTCGGATGCCGCCGCAAATGTCGTTGCCGCGGCGGGCGCGCAGGTCAGCCGCCGCCAGGGCGAAAAAGGGCGCTGGTCCTGGCTGGTGCCGGCAATCTACATCGTCTTCCTGCTGCTACCGATCTACTGGCTCGTCAATATGAGCTTCAAGACGAATGAGGAGATCATCGGCGGGTTGACGCTCTATCCGCATGAGCCGACGCTGCGCAACTACGCGATCATCTTCACCGATCCGTCCTGGTACAAGGGCTACATCAACTCGATTACCTATGTCGTCATGAACATGGTGATCTCGGTTGCGTGCGCTCTTCCGGCGGCCTACGCCTTCTCGCGCTACCGCTTCCTCGGCGACAAGCATGTCTTCTTCTGGCTGCTGACGAACCGCATGGCGCCACCGGCGGTCTTCGCCCTGCCGTTCTTCCAGCTCTATTCGGCCTTCGGCCTGATCGACACCCATATCGCCGTAGCGCTGGCGCATTGCCTGTTCAACGTGCCGCTGGCGGTCTGGATCCTCGAAGGCTTCATGTCCGGCGTGCCGAAGGAGATCGACGAGACGGCCTATATCGACGGCTATTCGTTCCCGCGCTTCTTCATCAAGATCTTCATTCCGCTGATCGCAAGCGGCATCGGCGTCGCCGCCTTCTTCTGCTTCATGTTCTCCTGGGTGGAGCTGCTGATCGCCCGCACCTTGACGACGACCGACGCCAAGCCGATCGCCGCCATCATGACGCGCACGGTCTCGGCTGCCGGCATGGACTGGGGCCTGCTTGCCGCCGCCGGCGTGCTGACGCTGATCCCAGGCGCGCTCGTGATCTATTTCGTCCGCAACTACATCGCCAAGGGCTTCGCGCTCGGCCGCGTCTGAAGGAAACCGCTGTGAATACTGACTTTTCCTGGATGGCCTGGACACTGCCGACGGCGCTCTTTTTCGCGACGATCCTGCTGCTTTTGATCGGCATGGCGGTCTGGGAATATTTTTCGCCCGGCGGCAATCCGCGCCTCGGCATCCTGCGCTTCGAAACAACGCGCGGCGACCGGCTGTTCATCTCGCTGCTCGGCGCCGCCTTCATCCATCTCGCTTGGCTGGGCCTGGGAGGCCCCAGCCTGTGGTGGGCTCTTGCTCTCTCCGTGGTCTACGCCGCCGGCGTTTTCCGTCTGGTCTGAAGCAACCGATACGGCGGCCGGCAATCCGGCCGTTCCGAAATGCACTCGCAACCTGTAGGGAGGAATATATGCGAAGACATCTCTTGACGACGACGGCTGTCGCCCTGCTGGCCTTGGCCGGCACGGCCAACGCCGGCATGAACGAGGCCAAGACATTCCTGGACAAGGAGATCGGTGACCTTTCGACGCTCTCGCGCGCCGACCAGGAAAAGGAAATGCAATGGTTCGTCGATGCGGCCAAGCCTTTCCAGGGCATGGAAATCAAGGTCGTTTCGGAAACGCTGACGACCCACCAGTATGAATCGCAGGTTCTCGCGCCGGCCTTCACCGCCATCACCGGCATCAAGGTCACCCACGACGTCATCCAGGAAGGCGACGTCGTCGAGAAGATCCAGACGCAGATGCAGACCGGTCAGAACCTCTATGACGGCTGGGTCAACGATTCCGACCTGATCGGTACGCATTGGCGCTACAAGCAGGTGCGCAACCTGACGGATTGGATGGCTGGCGAGGGCAAGGACGTCACCAATCCCAATCTCGATGTCGCCGATTTCATCGGCACCAGCTTCACCACCGCTCCCGACAAGAAGCTCTATCAGCTCCCGGACCAGCAGTTCGCCAACCTCTACTGGTTCCGCTACGACTGGTTCAACGACCCGAAGAACAAGGCGGACTTCAAGGCGAAATACGGCTACGAACTCGGCGTGCCGGTCAACTGGTCGGCCTATGAGGATATCGCGCAATTCTTCACCGGCCGCGATGTCGACGGCAAGAAGGTCTTCGGCCATATGGACTATGGCAAGAAGGACCCGTCGCTCGGCTGGCGCTTCACCGACGCCTGGCTTTCCATGGCCGGCAACGGCGACAAGGGCCTGCCGAACGGTCTGCCGGTCGACGAATGGGGCATCAAGGTCGATGCCAATTCGCGTCCTGTCGGCTCCTGCGTCGCACGTGGCGGCGATACCAACGGACCGGCCGCCGTCTATTCGATCCAGAAGTATCTCGACTGGCTGAAGGCTTACGCTCCGGCGGAAGCACAGGGCATGACCTTCTCGGAATCCGGTCCGGTTCCGTCGCAGGGCAATATCGCCCAGCAGATCTTCTGGTACACGGCCTTCACTGCCGACATGGTCAAGCCCGGCCTGCCGGTCATGAACGCCGATGGCACGCCGAAATGGCGCATGGCGCCGTCTCCGCATGGCGTCTACTGGAAGGACGGCATGAAGCTCGGCTATCAGGACGTCGGTTCCTGGACGCTGATGAAGTCGACCCCGGTCGACCGCGCCAAGGCCGCGTGGCTCTATGCGCAGTTCGTGACGTCGAAGACGGTGGATGTGAAGAAGAGCCATGTCGGCCTCACCTTCATCCGCGAATCCACCATCCGCGACAAGAGCTTCACCAAGCGCGCGCCTGAACTCGGCGGCCTGATCGAGTTCTATCGCTCGCCGGCCCGCGTGCAGTGGTCGCCGACCGGCACCAACGTTCCTGACTATCCGAAGCTGGCTCAGCTCTGGTGGCAGGCGATCGGCGATGCCGCATCGGGCGCCAAGGACGCCCAGGGCGCCATGGATGCACTCTGCGCCGACCAGGAAAAGGTAATGCAGCGCATCGAACGCGCGGGCGTTCAGGGCGATATCGGCCCGAAGCTCGCCGAAGAGCACGATCTTGCCTACTGGAACGCCGATGCCGTCAAGAACGGTCATCTCGCTCCGCAGCTGAAGATCGCCAACGAGAAGGAAAAACCGGTCACCGTCAACTACGACGAGCTGGTCAAGAGCTGGGCCGACGCGGCGAAATAAACCAGGCTCATCGACGCTATACGAATGCCGGGGCTCGAAGGAGCTCCGGCATTTTTCGTCAGAATCAAGACTCCGCAAAAATAAAGCCGCGATGATTGTCACAGCCTTGACACATTTCCCGCGAGCGCGAACTATCCTTATCCGGGTCACAACACCTGCGTACGTCAGAACTCATTGATATACTTCGTGGATTTCTGGATAAGGAGAGCAACGTGAGAAACGGATTTTTTGGGCGCCGAACGCTCGTCACCGCCATTGGCCTTGTCGCCGCCCTGCCGGCCCTGGGCGCCGATCTGCCGGCACCGTCGCCCGACGACAATCTCAATGCGGTTCTCTGGGACCAAACCTCGGTCGAGGCGCAGGCCAACGCGCTCGGCGCCTATACGCTCGGTCGCATCAGGCTCGACGAAGCATTGGCCGACAAGAGCTGGACCGCCGCACCCGTGGAGCAGACGGGCAGTTTCCAGGACTTCCCGCCAGCCATCATCCTCGATGTCGATGACACCATCCTCAACACCTCGCCCTACCAGGCGCGTAATATTACGGCGGGCACCAGCTTCACGCCGCAGAGCTGGACGCAATACGTCAATGCCCAACAGGACAAGCCGATCGCCGGTGCGGTAGAATTTACCCAATATGCGGCTTCGAAAGGCGTGAAGGTCTTCTACGTCACCAATCGCACCGCCGATGAGGAAGGCCCGACCGTCGAGGAAATGAAGCGCTTCGGCTTTCCGATGGGCGACAATGTCGACACCTTCCTGAGCGCCAAGGAACAGCCGGATTGGGGCTCCGCCAAGGGCACGCGCCGCGCCTTCATCGCCAAGAACTATCGCGTTCTCCTGATGTTTGGCGATAATTTCGGCGACTTCACCGACGACTACAAGGGCACCGTCGAGGAGCGCCAGAAGGTCTTCGAAGCCAACGCCGCCCATTTCGGCCACGACTGGATCGCCATCGCCAACCCGACCTATGGCTCATTCGAGAGCGCACCATACAAGGGCGATTACAAGCTTCCGCCGGAAGAACAGCGCAAGATGAAGCAGGATGCTTTGACGCCTTGGGATGGGAAGTGACTCTCTTCGACAAAAGACTGTCAGGCGAATTCGCGCTTATGGCAATTCTTTGCCTCGCCCCTCACCCCGCAGAGCGGGGGAGGGAGCTCTGCAATGCCAAACGCTGCTACTCGACGAGGCCAATTATCTTGCGCAGTCATCCCTCGCCCCGCTTGGCGGGGAGAGGGCTAGGGTGAGGAGCCAGGCACAGGAGTTGCCGCAAAGCCGAGCTCACTTGGTCTTCACCCATATAGCCAACTATCAATCAACTCTTCCGCTTCAGCTTCGTCGCACCCTCTTCCACGAGCCGCTTCGCCGCTTCGGCGACCGTGATCTTGCCGAAGGCGAGCTGGTCGGCGACGGGGCGGGCGACGTTCTGATCGAATTCTCCGGAGCCGAGCGGCGCCGGCACGGGATAGGTACCGACCTGATCCTTCAGCAGCTCGATATAGTGCACCGTCTGCTGCTCCACCGGATTGAGCGTGGGCAGGAGGGCGGCGCGCACGGTAGGCGACATCGGCACACCACGTTCCACACCGAGGATCTTGCCGGCATCGATGTCGTTGACGAAGAAATTGATGAATTTCGCCGCCGCTTCGCCGTTCTTGCTGGTGGCGCCGACACTCCAGATCAGCGCCGGACGATAGTAATGACCGGAGGGACCGTCCTTCTTCTCGCGCGGCAGCATGGTGACGGCAAGCTTGCTCTTGACCACGAGCTGGTAGCCGACGAGCTGGTTGGAATAGGCCATGCCGATGGCCGATTTGCCAAGCGCCAGGCAGTTGCTCTCGATGACGTTCTGGTCGAGCGTCTGCACATCGGCTGAGACCGTGCCGCCGCGTTTGCGCAGGTCTTCCCAGTAGCTATACCATTCCTTGGCATCGTCGACGCCGAAGCCGAGCCCACCCTCCTCCGTAAAGAGGCTCTTGCCGCGCTGGCGCAGCCAGACGTCGAGCACATAATTGTAGCGTGCGCCATAAGGACCACCCCAATAGCCGCGCTTGCCGGCGGCCTTGGTCATTTCCACCGCGAGATCGGCATATTCGGCCCATGTCGTGGTCGGACCGGGCGGCGTCAAGCCGGTCTTCTTGAACATGTCCTCGTCATAGAACATCGCAAAGGAGTTAAGCCCGAGGCCAACGCCATAGAGCTTGTTGTCGACCGTGGTCAGCTTCAGCACGTCCTTGCCGAAACTGTCGATATTCAGCGTCGAGGGCACGAACTGGTCGAGCGGCATGCAGGCGCCGCGTTTGGAATAATCCGAGATCGTGCTCGGTTCGAGCTGGAAAACGTCCGCGATATTCTGGCTCGCCATTCCCGTCGCGAGCTTGGCCCAGTAGCCGTCGCCGCTGATGCTCTCGCCGACGATGGAAATATCCGGGTTCTTGCCGTGGAACAGCTCGGCGACGGCGACCGTGCGCTTGCCACGATCGGGCGAGCCCCACCACATTGCCCTGAGCTGCGTCTCATCGGCAAACGCCGGCATCGCTCCTCCGCCGAAGGCAAGCCCGGCCGCGGCCCCAGTGGCCCCGATCATGAATGAACGGCGATTCATGCGCATGAGATTCCTCCTTCTCTTGCGTTGCCATCCGCGGCGATCTCCCCGACGCTTTTCGCGGATGAAGTGGGTCGAAGATATGCAACTTCATTGCACTGCGCAATAAAAAATCTTTCTATTGCAAATTTGCATAATTTTGCATAGCGTTTGCACCATGAACGATATTCGCTCCAAACGCATCCGGCAGGCTGATATTGCCACAGCCGCCGGCGTCTCCGTTTCGACGGTGTCGCGGGTTCTCACCAACGAGCCCGGCATCAGCGAGACGATCCGTCAGCATATCTTCAAGGTCGCGAGCGATCTCGGCTATCCGCTGAAAACGGCGACCGAGACGATCTCAGGTGGACTGGCGCTGATTGCAAGCGACAGCGTCACCGGAGGCTTGAGCGTTTTCTATGAAGGCATTCTGGAAGGCCTGCGCGCAGGCGCCGCCGAGCGCGGCATGCGCTTCGACATCCGTCTCATCCGCGAGGCAAGGACCGAGCCGGAGCTGGTAAAGGAATATCTGCAGGCCGCCGGCGCCGAAGGCCTCTTTCTCGTCGGCATCGACCCTTCGGAAGAGCTATGCCGCTGGCTTGAGGCAAGCGGCACGCCAACGGTGCTCGTCAACGGCACCGACCCGAAGCTGCGCTTCGACGGCGTTTCGCCCGCGAATTTCTTCGGCGCCTACAACGCAACCCGGCGCCTGCTCGATGCCGGCCACCGCCGCATTCTGCATCTGACCGGCTCGCATCGCCAGACGATCCGCGAACGCATCCGCGGCTTCGAGGCGGCGATCGCTTCAGTGGAGGGTGCTGACGGCCGCATCGTGCCGATGAACTTTCGCGGCAGCTCCAGCCAGGAAGCCCACGACACCACGACTGCGATCCTAGCCGAGAAAGGCGGCTATACCGCCGCCTTCTGCATGAACGATTTCATTGCCGTCGGCGTGCTCGACGCCGTGACCGAAGCTGGCCTGCGCGTACCGGAAGATTTCGCCATCGTTGGCTTCGACGACCTTCCCTGCGCCCTGATGACCAATCCCCGGCTGGCAACCATGCGCGTCGACCGCGCAGCGCTCGGCCGGGAAGCCATCGGCCTGATGATCGCGCGCTTCCGCGACCGCGATGCGCCGGCACGCCAGATTTGCCACGGCGTTCCGCCGGTCGTTGGGGGCACGCTGCCACCCGAAACCTAAAGTCCAATCCCGCCGCGGAAAACGATCGAGAAAGCCGAACCGATGATCTATGACCCCGCCAGCACCAATCCGCTCGCCGGCAACCCGCTGAAGACCCCTCCGGACATGCGTCGGGCGCTGACTGACCTGTTCGATCCGCTGCTGCCCTATTTTTCGCAAGGCAATGCCCGCGTCCGCATCGATGCCGCCGGCGCGCATTTCGATCGCGCCGCCGCCGATCTCGAAGGTTTCGCCCGTCCGCTCTGGGGCGTCGCGCCGCTCGGCGCCGGCGGCGGCGACTTCCGCCATTGGGACCGCTACGCCGAAGGCCTCGCAAACGGCGTCGATCCGAAACATCCGGAATATTGGGGCACGGTCAACGGCCGCGATCAGCGCATGGTCGAGCTTGCAGCCCTCGGCTTCGCGCTTGCCCTCGTGCCTGAAAAGATCTGGGAGCCGCTCGATCAACGCGCGCGCGACAATCTGATCGCCTATCTCAAGCATGCTCGCACCTTCGACTATGCCGATAACAACTGGAAGTTCTTCCGCATCTTCGTGGATATCGCGCTCGACCGGCTCGGCGCCTCCTTCGACCGCAGCCTGACGGAAAACTACCTGAACGAACTCGACGGCTTCTACATCGCCGATGGCTGGTATCGCGACGGCAATATCAGGCGCATCGATCACTACATTCCCTTCGCCATGCATTTTTACGGGCTGATCTATTCTAAGCTCGTCAATGACGACCGCGCCAAGCGTTATCGTGAACGTGCAATCCTCTTCGCCAGGGATTTCCGCCATTGGTTCGCACCCGATGGCGCCACCATCCCTTTCGGCCGCAGCCTGACCTATCGCTTCGCCTGTGCCGGCTTCTGGTCGGCGCTCGCCTTTGCCGATGTCGAGGCGCTGCCATGGGGCGAGATCAAGGGCCTGTGCCTGCGGCACCTGCGCTGGTGGGCCGACAAGCCGATCGCCCATCGCGACGGCACCCTGCCGATCGGCTTTGCCTATCCCAACCTGCTGATGTCGGAAAACTATAATTCCGCTGGCTCGCCCTACTGGGCTTTCAAGGCCTTCCTGCCACTGGCTCTGCCTGAGACTCATCCGTTCTGGGCCGCTGAAGAAAAGCCGCCGGAAAATGAGCCGGCTATCATCCCACAGAAGCATCCCGGCATGGTGCTGATGCGCAGCAAGGCGGATGTCATCGCGCTTTCGTCCGGCCAGGAAAACCAGCAGATGCGCTTCGGCGCGGAGAAATATTCGAAATTCGCCTATTCCGCCCGCTATGGCTTCAGCGTCGAAAGTGACGAGCGCATCTTTGCCGGCGGCGCCTTCGACAGCATGCTTGCCTTCAGCGACGACGGCCTGCACTACCGCGTGCGCGAAACCAATGAAGAGGCAAAGCTTGCCGGCGATACGCTTTATGCCAAATGGTCGCCCATGCCCGACGTGACCGTGGAAACATGGCTCGTCCCGGCCTCGCCCTGGCATATCCGCCTGCACAAGATCACCACGCCGCGGCCGTTGCAGACAGCCGAAGGCGGCTTTGCTATCGCCAGACGTGATTTCGAGGCCGATACACTCTCTTCCGAAACCGGGGCCGCCTACGCCATCGGCGAAGCGGATTTCAGCGGTATTCTCGATCTCGGTTCGACGATCGAGCGTCAGGGCGTCGCGCAGAAAGCACCGCCGAACACCAATCTCATCGTCTCGAAGACCTTGGTGCCGCAGCTGCGGGGCGCGATCCCGACCGGCGAGACCACTCTCGTCTCGGCCGTACTTGCGGAGAAGGATCCAGCTGCCGTCGATCACGCCTGGACGAAGCCGCCTGCGCGGCCCGATATCGACGCCTTGCGCACCCTCGTGAAAGACAAGGGCATCACGGTGAGCGCCATCGAGGCGCCGGGTCGCCTGCCATGACGCAATCTCTCTCCGGCCGTCCGGCCGTCGCCTTTGCCATGCAGCCATCGCGCACGCAGCATGTCCTGCCGGAGGCGCTCATTCAGCGTCTCGCTACCATCGGACGCGTGCTCGATGCAGCGCCGATGCAGCGCTTCGACGACGAGCGCGCGACAAAGCTGCTTGCGGAAACCGAAATCCTGATCACCGGCTGGGGCTCTCCGACGATCGACACCGCCGCGCTTGCCCAGGCGCCGCATCTGAAGCTGGTCGTTCACGCAGCCGGCACAGTGAAAGGACTGCTCGGAGACGGCCTATTCGATCGCGGTATCCTGGTCAGCCATGCCGCCCAAGCCAATGCCCTGCCGGTCGCCGAATTCACTCTCGCCGCCATCATCTTCGCCGGCAAGAAGGTCTTTCGGTTTCGCGATCTCTATGTCGCCGATCGCAACCGCAAGCGGACGCAGCCGATCCAGGCCGAAGCGATCGGCAATTACGGCCGCACAATCGGGATCATCGGCGCCTCGCGGATTGGCCGGCGCGTGATCGAGCTGCTCTCGCCCTTCGACTACCGGATTTTGCTTTACGACCCCATGGTCAGCGACGCCGAGGCGGCCGGGTTGGGCGTGGAGAAAACCGAACTGGGAGCCCTGATGGCATCAGCCGACATCGTTTCGCTGCATGCGCCCTCGCTGCCGGCGACGCGGCACATGATCGATGCCCAACGCCTTGCACTGATGAAAGACGGAGCAACCTTCATCAATACCGCGCGTGGCGCGCTTGTCGACGAAGCCGCCCTGATCGCCGCGTTGAAGACCGGCCGCATCGATGCGATCATCGACGTCACCGATCCGGAAATTCCGGAGGCTACCTCGGCCTTCTACGACCTGCCGAACGTCTTTCTGACGCCGCATATCGCCGGCGCTGTCGGGCTGGAACGGACCCGCCTCGGCGAGATGGCGATCGACGAGGCCGCCCGCTTCATCGATGGCAGGCCGCTGCTCTATGAAATCCGCCGCGAGGACATGGCGCTGATGGCATGACGCGACGCAGCAAATCCATGAAAACACCCTGAAATCGCCCCATTTCGGCACAGGCGAACAACCCGTTTTTAATCATTCCGCGCTAGCAATCTCTATGCGCATGACCGCAAAACGTTCGGCTTCGAATTTTTTGCAAAGGATCATGCGCCAACAAAGTTGTTGCTGTGTCCTTTGCGCGCCCGGAAGACGCGCGGCGCAGCAATGAAGAGGTTCTAGTAATGCGTACCCGCGTCCTTTCCATTCTGGCCGTGATGCTGCTCGGCGTGCTGGCAGGCTGCGCAACGGCGCCGTCGCGCACCCGCAACATCTGCGCGATCTTCGACAAGCGCGACGGCTGGTTCAACAATTGGCAGCGGGCGGCGCAACGCACCGAGCGCAAATACGGCGTGCCGGTGCCGATCTTGATGGCGACGATCTACACCGAATCCGGCTTCCGGCCGCGCGCCCGCCCGCCAAGGCGCTATCTGCTCGGCTTCATTCCCTGGAAACGTCCGACGACGGCCTATGGCTACTCACAGGCCCTCGACGGCACATGGGATAAGTACAAGCGCGAGACCGGCAACTGGACGGCAAGCCGCACCAACTTCTCCGACGCCGTCGATTTCGTCGGCTGGTATCACTACCAGACCCACCTGCAGACCGGCATTGCCCTGAACGATTCCTACGATCTCTATCTCGCCTATTATTCAGGCGCCAAGGGCTATCTGCAGGGATCATGGCGCGGCAATGGCACGGCTCTGGCCGGTGCCAAGCGCTTCAACGGCATGACGAGGATCTACGCACAGCAGCTTCCGAGCTGCAGCTGATTTCGACGCTGAAAAGCATAAAACTGCGGCCTTAGGGCCGCGGCTCCAGCAAGTTCAAACCGCCATCCTCGCCCCATATATCGGCAATCGACACCTGCTGGCCGGTGCGGCTGCTCTGCAGCGCCGCGATACCGCACAGGACCGACATCGCCCCCGCGCGCGAGCCGGCGCGCTGCTTCAGCTCGTCGTTCGGGCCGGAACGCAAGATCATGTTGCGCAGCCGGTCGTCGCCGCCATAGTGCCCGCCGGATGAATGCGGCACCCATATGCGCTCGACATCACCGAAATTCTTCATCACGACGATCTCGTCGGCGGGGGGCGTCGTCCAATCCTGCTTCTCGTATTGCCGCAGCTCGATGCGGCCCTTGTGGCCGTTGAAGGCAATGTGATGGCCTTCGATCGGCATATAGGTATTAAGGGAATAGGAGACGTTGACGCCGCTGCGATAGCGGATCGAAGCGACCATCGTATCAGGAATGTCGATATCCTCGCGGAACACGCAGGCATCGCGGACATAGCCGTCCACGGTGGAAGGCTCCTCGTAAAGACTTTCGAGCAACGGCGTTGCGCTGATGTCAAGATAATAGTTGCACTCCTGCTTGTAGCGACAGGCGCGACAGCGCTCGCCGCGGAACGGGCCTTTGCGGCCGTAATGCTTGAGATCGGCAAAGGCTGCCACGGTTTCCGGATCGGAATCCAGATACCAGTTCAGAAGGTCGAAATGGTGTGTCGCCTTATGGACGAAGAGACTGCCGGAATTTTCGACGAAGGCATGCCAGCGGCGGAAGTAATCGGCGCCATGGCTGGTATCGAGATACCAATGGAAATCGACCGACGTAACCTCGCCGATCACGCCGGAATTGATCAGCTCCTTGATCTTCGCAGCCGTCGGCGCGAAACGATAGTTGAAGGAAACATCCAGCCGTTTGCCGGTGCGCGCCTCGGCATTGAGAATGCGCTTGATCTTGTCGACGGTCGTCGTCATCGGCTTCTCGCTGATGACATTGGCGCCGGCCTCCATCGCCTTGACGATCAGCTCGTCATGGGTGGAATCGCGGGTGCAGACGATGACGAGATCCGGCTTCTCGACGCGCAACAGCTCATCGAAGTCAGTATACACCGGCACCGATGCGCCGATATACTCCAACGCCCGCTTCGCACGCATGGCATTGAGATCGCACACTGCGACGAGTTCCACCTCATTGCTCCAGCGCTCGACCAAATCCTTGCCCCACATGGTCGCGCCACGATTGCCCGTGCCGACCAGAACGTAACGTTTCTTCGATGACGATTGCATGTCTCTTCCTCCGGAGTCTGCAAATGATGATGCAAGGCCTCAGCGACCTGAATTTATCTCGGTGGTATGCCCCTCACCCCAACCCTCTCCCCGCTCGCGGGGAGAGGGGCTTTTCCACTAAACCCGTGACGCGATCCAAGCGGCAAATTCAAATGTCTTACTCCGTCGTTCCCTCTCCACGCGCGCGCGCGAGGGCTAGAGTGAGGGGCCAAGCTCGCCAGGACGTCAAAATCAAAACTCAATCCTAAGCCGGCGACCTCTCCATCGCCGTCCAGTCCGGCGTGACTGACGAACCGAAACCGACCGCGCTGATAACGGAACCGATGGCGAGTTGTCCCGCCTCGATCCGCAGCCGCGTGCGGCCATTGCTGACGCGGTAGAGATCGGAATGCGCGTCAGCGAAAACCGCCTGCTCCGCCTCCGGCGCGCCGGCCATGCCGTCGACATAGTGATGGCCGTTGCGCTCGATATGCGTCATGCCGATCAGCGAAGCGAGCGCCAGGTCCTGCTGCACGGCAAGCCCCCCTTGAGTCGTCAGATCCTCCGCCGACATAAAATAGGGAATGCGGTCCTCGGCGCTCCACTTGGCGACGCGGGCACGGTTCAATAGCGAGCGATAGAACCCCTTGCAGGATTTCGAGGAGATGCCGGTATAGCCGAGCTCCCTGGCCGTGACGAAAGCATTGATATCCGCATCGGATTCGTCGATCTCCACCGGCTTGAAGGCAGCAAGGGCTTTGACCGGCTTCTCGAAGGCATGGGCACGGGCGATCGGTTGCTCGACAAACAGGATCGAGGCTGCAAACCGCGCCAGCCTGGGCTCATCCTTCACGCGGGCGAGCAGATCGGCGACGGCCTCGGCTGAAGAAAATTGCTCGTTGCCGTCGAGCGTCACCGAATAGCTGGGCACCTTGGCGTCGATGACGGCAGCAACGCGGCAGAGACGATCGATATCGGCCTCCGGTGCGCCGGAAACCTTGACCTTGAAGAAGGTGAGGCCATAGGCGTCGATCGCCTCCTCGAAACTCTCCGGCAGGCCATCGTTCAGGCGCTCGCTTGCCGGAATATCTCCGGGCACGATGGCATCGACCAGGCCGACCGTATGGCGGGCGGCAAGGCGTGTGGCAGGTTCCAAAGTTGATAGGAAGCCCGGGAGATCGAAGCCGGATAGATCGCGTACTGTCGATGCATCGATGCCGGGACGGTTCGCCTTGATCGCCTGCGAAACCGTCAACCCTTCCAACCGGCAGAGAGCATCGAGAACAGCCCGGTTGGCAAGCGCCAGGCCGAAGGAGGCGACGAGCCCGTTCAGCTTTTCCGCCGCGGCCCGGGCATGGTGCGATGCCTCGACGGCCGCGTGCAGCCCGAAAGCCGTTGCCGAGCCGGCACTCCTCAGCGCATCGAGCGCCAGAGCCAGCGAACGGCGCAGCTGGTTTTCATTGTCGGCATTGGAAAGCTCGGGCGATTTGTCGAACCATTTCGGCACCATCAGCTCGGCCGCCATCCCCTCAGCCGAATGCCCCAGCGCATCCTCGATGCGCACGCGCAGGAAAATCTGCCGCGCCTCCCGCAAGGTCGCCGCCCCGAAACGGAATGGAAGCCGCAACTTCACCGGGCGCTCGAATGCCTCAGCCTCGACAAGCCTGATTTTCAATGGATCGGTCATGATGTTAGGCGGCTCCTGTGATTGTCAGGCAAGTCGATTTGCATAGGGATCAATGTGCATGGCCCATCAGCCCTCTCCCCGCCCTGAGCTTGTCGAAGGGGCGGAGAGAGGGCCGGGGTGAGGACTATTTAGTTCACTGCAGAAGCAGTTGTACCGTCAGCCAGTTGCATCGCCTTGTGGCAGGCGATGAGTCGTGTCGATACGACAGGCTTCATGATTATCCTCCGTGCCCGACTCCCTCCAGAATCAGGAAAAGCAAATGCTTGCTCTCTCAAGCAATGTAACCATATGGTTACAAGATCGCGCGTTACCTCCGGCCTTGTCAATCATCTTTTGAAAATTTCTCGAAAGCGCCGAAGCCTCTGTTTCTGGGCACCTTACGCCCGGATCGAAGCGAGCGTGACCGCAACGATGTGTTCGCCCCAGGCATTGAGCGCATCCTGGCTTGTCAGCTTGCGCGCAAAAATCGTCGACAGCGTGTGCCGGTTCGACAAATAGAAGAAACCGAGCGCGGCGATCGTCAGATAGACGGATACTGGATCGATCGCTGGCCGAAAGATGCCGTCCGCCTCGCCTCGGCGTAACACGTCCGAGAGTTCGTCAATAAGATGCGAATGCATGGCCGAGACCTTCTCGGACCGTTGCAGGTAATGGGCGTGATGCAGATTTTCGGTAGCAAGCAGGCTGAGAAACTCGGGATGCGCGAGGAAATGCCGCCAGGTGAACAAGGCGAGTTCCCGCATTCCCTCCTCCGGATGGCGACGCGCGAGGTCGAGCTGCTTCTCGGCATTGCGGATCGTCGCATAGGTCGCTTCCAGCACGGCGAGATAGAGCCCCTCCTTATCGCCGAAATAATGATAGAGCATCCGCTTGTTGGTCTGCGCCCGCGCGGCGATCGCATCCACCCGGGCACCGCCGAAGCCATGCGCGGCAAATTCTTCCGTCGCCGCTTCCAGGATCGAAGCATGGGTGCGTTGCGGGTTGCGCGATACCTTCTCCGGCCGTGTCTTTACGGTCTTGTCGGCGTCGGCTTGTGCTGTATTTTCAGTCTGTTGCCTCGCCCTGGCCGCCATGGACGATCTCCTTCACGATCGGGGTTGCAACGATGGATGCCACCAGCGCGCCTGAGCCCCGTTTTTGATTGTAACGCGATTGGCGCTTGACAGCGGTCACGTTTCTATCCAACTTGTAACCAAATAGTTATATCATGCAAAGCAGTTCGTAAATCATCGGTTCACTGGGGAGGAGACCAGGATGAGTTTGACGATCGACCGCCGCCAATTGCTTGCGGGCATGGCAGCCACACTCGCTTTCAGCAGTATCGGGCTTTCACGCGCCAATGCGGCAACCGCGATGCGCCTTCTTTGGTGGGGATCGAAGGAGCGGAGCGACCGTACGTTTGCAGCCGTAAAGGCCTATCAGGCGAAGAACCCGGATATCACCATCGCCGGCGAATCCTTCGGCTGGGACAGCTACTGGACGCGCCTCGCCACGCAGACCGGCGGCGGCAATGCTCCCGACCTCATCCAGATGGATTATCGCTATATCTTCGAATATGCCCGCCGCGGCGCGCTGCTCGATATGACGCCCTATCTCGGCAAGAGCCTGGCGATCGAGGACTTCGGTACCGCCAACATCGATTCCGGCAAGGTCGACAACAAGATCTACGGCGTCAGCCTCGGCGTGAATTCCTCGATGGTCGTCGTCAATACGGCCGCCTGGAATGAGGCCGGCGTCGAGCCACCGCAGGATGGCATGAACTGGGAACAGCTCGGCGATGCCTGCGCCAAGGTGACGGCCGCCAAGAAGCGGCGCGGCTTCTACGGCACGGCGGATGCGAGCGGCGGCGAGCCGGCCTTCGAATGCTGGCTGCGCCAGCGCGGCAAGGCGCTTTACACGGCCGACGGCAAGCTGGCCTTCGAGGCCAAGGATGCGGCCGAATGGTTCGATTTCTGGGGCCATATGCGCAAGATCGGCGCCTGCGTGCCGGCCGACGTCCAGGCGCTGGATCAGCAGACCCTCGAAACCGACATGCTCGTGACCAAGAAGGCGGCCGTCAGCTACGCTCATTCCAACCAGTTCGTCGCCATTCAGGGCCTCGTCAAGGAAAAGATCGATCTGGTCTCCTATCCGGTCGACGCCGGCGGTAAACCCGGCCAGTACCTGAAACCCTCGATGCTGATGTCGGTTTCGGCAACATCCGCAAACAAGGACGCCGCCGTCGCCTTCGTCAATTACCTGGTCGAGGATCCGGAAGGCGCAAAGACGCTCGGCGTCGAGCGCGGCGTTCCCGCCTCACCGAAGATCCGCGATCTCCTGACGCCTGCTCTGGATGAGACAAGCAAGAAGGTGGTCGATTATATCGGCCGGCTGACGCCGCGTGTCGGAGCACTGCCGCCGTCTCCGCCGAATGGCGCCGGCGAGAACGCATTTCTGCTGAAAAAGATCGCCGAGGAAGCGGCATTCGGCAAAACCAGCACACAGGACGCTGGCGCGAAATTCACCGAACAGGCAGCAGCAAACATTACGCGAGGCTGATACCGTGGGTACAAACAGCAAGAGCGTTGCCGGCGGCTTGGCCGTCGGCGCGCGCGCGCCGTTGCGCGTGGAAACCGCCTATAAGGCGCCGAGCGCGTTTTCGCGCAACGCACCCGGCTATCTCTTCCTTCTGCCGTGGTTCATCGGCTTCTTCGGACTGACCCTCGGACCGGCGATCGCCTCGCTCTATTTGTCCTTTACCGACTATAATCTGCTCCAGGCGCCGAACATGGTTGGACTGGACAACTACATGCGGATCGCCACGGCGGACGACAAATTCCTGTCGTCGATGAAGGTGACGTTGTTTTACGTCGTCTGCTCCGTGCCGCTGAAGCTTGCCTTCGCGCTCTCGGTGGCGCTGCTGCTCAACCGCGGCATCCGGGGACTTCCGGTCTACCGGGCCATCTTCTACCTGCCGTCGCTACTCGGCTCCAGCGTTGCGATCGCAGTGCTGTGGCGGCAGATCTTCGATGCCGACGGCATCGTCAACACCCTGCTCTGGTACGCTTTCGGCATCAACGGGCCGAGCTGGATATCCAATCCGGACTATTCGCTCTATACGCTTGTCATTCTCGCCATCTGGCAGTTCGGCTCGCCGATGATCATCTTCCTGGCCGGCCTCAGGCAGATACCGACCGATCTCTACGAGGCCGCCAGTCTCGACGGCGCCTCTAAGGCGCGGATCTTCTTCAAGATCACCCTTCCGCTTCTGACGCCTGTGATTTTCTTCAACGCCGTGGTCCAGACGATCGACGCCTTCAAGGCCTTCACGCCGGCCTATGTGATTTCGTCAGGCACCGGCGGACCGATCGATTCGACGCTGTTCTACACGCTCTATCTCTACCAGGAAGCCTTCGGCTATTTCCGCATGGGCTATGCCTCGGCACTGGCCTGGGTTCTGGTTGTTATCATCGCGATCTTCACCGCCTTCTCCTTCCTCTCCGCTCGTTATTGGGTCCACTACGATGACTGACGCGAAGCTCACCCATTTTGCCGAGGATATGAAGCCGCCGCGCGAGCGCCCGTGGTTCCTCTCCGTCCTCATCCACATCGCCCTCGTCGCCGCATCGATCGTGATGCTCTATCCACTGCTTTGGATGCTCTCCGGCTCGATCAAGGACCAAAACGAGATCTTCGGCACGGCATCGCTGATCCCGTCGCATTTCGATTTCAGTTCCTATGCCCGCGGCTGGTTCGGCGGCCAGGTGACCTTCGGCAAATTCGTCTGGAATTCGGTCGTCATCGCCATGCTCTCGGTCATCGGCAACGTGATTTCCTGCTCGCTGGCGGCCTATGCCTTCGCGCGGCTGAATTTCTGGGGCAAGAATTTCTGGTTCGCCCTCATGCTGGGTACGCTGATGCTGCCCTATCACGTCACGCTGATCCCGCAATATATCCTCTTCCTGAAGCTCGGCTGGGTGAAGACGATGCTGCCGCTCGTCGTGCCGAAATTTCTCGCGGTCGACGCCTTCTTCATCTTCCTGATGGTGCAGTTCTTCCGCGGCATTCCGCGCGAGCTGGACGAGGCTGCGATGATGGACGGCTGCAGCGCGTGGCGCATCTATTGGCGCATCATGCTGCCACTGTCGCTTCCCGTTCTGGCAACAGCCGCCATCTTCTCCTTCATCTGGACATGGGACGATTTCTTCGGGCCGCTGATCTACCTTTCGGACATCAACACATACACGGTGCAGCTCGGCTTGCGCTCCTTCGTGGATTCCACGGGAAGTTCCGACTGGAGCAGCCTGTTTGCCATGTCGAGCCTGTCGCTGATCCCGGTCTTCCTGATCTTCCTCTTCTTCCAGAGACTGCTGATCGACGGCATCGCAACCGCCGGCCTCAAACGCTGACTAAGAACCAACAGTCCCGAATACCCAAGATTTGGGGCTGTGAACCAACAAACCTATTGAAAGGAAATGTCGCATGAGCGCGCTGCGTTTTGCCGCCATCGGCCTCAATCACGATCACATCTACGGCCAGGTCAACGTCATGCTGCGGGCCGGCGCCGAACTCGTCGCCTTCCATGCGGTGGAAGACGATCTCGCCGCCGCTTTCGCCGGGCGCTTTCCGCAGGCCAAACGCGTCACCGACAGAAGAGAAATCCTGGAGGACAGCTCCATCGCGCTGATCGTCAGCGCCGCAATCTCCAGCGAGCGGGCCGGCCTTGCCATCGAGGCCATGCGCCACGGCAAGGACGTGATGCTCGACAAGCCCGGCATGGTGACGCTGGATCAGCTTGCGGAAGTCAAAAAGGTGCAGGCCGAGACCAAGCGCATCGTCTCCATCCTCTATTCCGAGCATTTCGAGACGGCATCGACGGTCAAGGCCGGCGAACTCGTCAAGGCCGGCGCCATCGGCAAGGTCATTCACACGACGGGCCTCGGCCCGCACCGTCTGCGCAAGCCGACCCGGCCGGACTGGTTCTTCGACCGCAAGCGCTATGGCGGCATCATCACCGACATCGCCTCGCACCAATGCGAGCAGTTCCTATTCTTCGCAGATTCCCTTGAAGCCGAAGTGCTGTCTGCGACGGTGTCCAACCGCGCCAATCCCGAAACGCCCGGCCTGCAGGATTATGGCGATTTTCATCTGCGCACGCCTGACGTGACAGGCTATGTCCGCGTCGATTGGTTCACGCCGGACGGGCTTTCCACCTGGGGCGACGGCCGCCTTTTCATTGTCGGCACCGAGGGCACGATCGAGCTGCGCAAATATATCGACGTCGCTGGCCGCCCTGGCACCGATCACCTCTTCCTCACCGATCGCAAGGGCATGCAGCATATCGACTGCACCGGCTTCGACCTGCCCTACGGCCGCCAGCTTGCCGCCGACATAAGAGACCGCACCGAAACGGCCATGGGTCAGGAACATTGCTTTAAGGCCATGGAGCTCGCGCTGAAGGCGCAGGCGCTCGCCGAGGCAACATCGCTCAACAGCATTCAAAGGTAATTGCGATATGTCCGACATCAAGAAAGTCGCGATCATCGGCCTCGGCATCGGCCGATCCCACATCGTCGAAGGCTATCTGCCGCATTCAGACCGTTTCGAGGTCGCCGTTCTCTGCGATCTCAATGAGGAGCGCCTGAACGCCGTCGGTGACGAATTCGGCATCCGCAGGCGCCTCAAGGATTTCTCCGAAGTCCTGAACATGCCCGATATCGACATTATCGACATCTGCACGCCGCCCGGCTCGCATTTCCAGCTGATCATGCAGGCGCTTGCCGCCGGCAAACATGTGGTCTGCGAAAAACCGCTCGTCGGTTCGCTCGCCGATGTCGACGCCGTCATCGCGGCCGAGAAGACAGCCAAAGGCCGGCTGATGCCGATCTTCCAGTATCGCTATGGCGACGGCATCCAGAAGGCCAAGCGCATCATCGCTTCAGGCATTGCCGGCAAGCCCTATGTCGCGACCTCCGAGACCCATTGGGTTCGCGGCGCCGATTATTATGCGGTTCCCTGGCGCGGCAAATGGGATACCGAACTCGGCGGCGTGCTGATGACGCACTCCATCCATCTGCATGACATGTTGACCTACCTGATGGGGCCGATCGCGGGCCTTTTCGGCCGCGTTGCGACAAGGGTCAACGATATCGAGGTGGAGGACTGCGCCAGCGCCAGCCTACTGATGGAAAACGGCGCGCTTGCCACCATCAGCGCCACGCTCGGCTCACAGGAGCAGATCAGCCGCTTGCGCCTCGCCTTCGAAAACGTCCTGATCGAAAGCAACCACGAGCCCTACAGCCCCGGCCAGGACCCTTGGAAGATCGTCCCCGCCAATGACGAGATCGGCGCGAAGATCGATGCGCTGCTCGCCGATTGGTCGGCGATTCCGAATCGTTTCAATACGCAGATGAAGCTGTTCCACGAAGCACTGGTATCGGGCGGACCGCTGCCGGTGACGACGGCCGATGCCCGCCAGGCGCTGGAACTGGTCACCGCATTCTACGAATCGTCGGAAACCCGCGCCGAAGTCCGCTTTCCCGTCGGGCCGGAAGCCAAGAAATACAAGAGCTGGAGGCCGTCATGAACGTTGCCCCGCGAGCCATCAGGACCAATAAGGAGGAAGCACCCATGGCGACAAGCGTATCGCTGCAGAAAGTCATCAAACGCTATGGCGAGCTTCAGGTGGTTCACGGGATCGATCTGGAAATCGAACCGGGGGAATTCACCGTCTTCGTCGGCCCCTCCGGCTGCGGCAAGTCCACGCTCTTGCGCATGATCGCCGGGCTGGAGCCGATTTCCGGCGGCGGGCTCTATCTCGATGGCAGTCGCATGAACGATGTCCCCGCCTCAAAGCGCGGCATCGCCATGGTCTTCCAGTCCTATGCGCTCTACCCGCATATGACCGTCTACAAGAATCTTGCTTTCGGCCTCGAAACCGCCGGCATGAAGAAGCAGGAGATCCATCCGCGCGTCGAAAAAGCGGCGGAGGTCCTGCAGATCACCCAGCTTCTCCAACGCAAGCCGAAGCAGCTTTCCGGCGGCCAGCGCCAGCGTGTCGCGATTGGCCGCGCCATCGTGCGCGAGCCCAACATCTTCCTCTTCGACGAGCCGCTTTCGAACCTCGACGCCGAGCTGCGCGTGCAGATGCGCGTCGAGATCGCCCGCCTGCACCAGCGGCTCGGCAACACCATGATCTACGTCACCCACGATCAGACCGAAGCCATGACCATGGCCGACAAGATTGTGGTTCTCAACGGCGGCAAGATCGAGCAGGTCGGCGCACCGCTTGAGCTCTACAACAAGCCGACGAACAAGTTCGTCGCCGGCTTCATCGGCTCGCCGAAAATGAACTTCCTCGATGCGAAGGTCGTCGCCTCCGATGATGGGTCCGCCGTCATCGATCTCGCCGGCCAGACGGTGCGCCTGCCGCGCCGGCTGGGCAGCCTCCAGCCCGGACAGCCCGTGACCCTCGGCGCACGCCCGGAACATCTGAACGTTGGCGATCGCGGCCTGGCGCTCGGCGATGCCCGCGTCGATCTCGTCGAGCATTTGGGCGGCCAGACGATCCTCTACGTCACGCTGCACGGCGGTCAGGCGCTGACGGTCGCGCTGGAGGACCAGCAGGCCATCCGCGCCGGAGAAGCGGTCAGCATCCATATCGATCCCGAGCGCTGCCACCTGTTTGGCCCGGATGGCGTGACTTTGTAGTTGGAGCTAGAGCGGGACCTATCTCGCCCCAATCAAACCTCGACGATCCGCCGGCTGCCGATGGTGCGGATCTGGCCCATCGGAATGGCATCGGCCGGAATACCGTCCCGCCGATCCAGCCGAATGCGCCGGCTGCTGCCCGGTGCAAGATGGAACCAGTCATCCTCCGCCCGATAGGCCTCCAGATCGATCTGCACCGATTGCGCCAGCCTATCGGTGCTGAGATCGAGGAACCAGTCCTCGCCCTCCTGCACCGCCGACGCCGTGATCTCGGCATCGTGAAACGCCCTGGCTCGTCCCAGCGGAAAGTAAAAGGCCTGAGCGATCACCATGCCGGTCGCTGATGTCGTCAGCCGCGCCACCGTAACATCATGCGACGGCGGGCCGAAGCGGAAGGCATAGGTCGTGTCGAAGAAGGCGCCGAAAAGATCAGTGCAGGCTATCTTTTGCTTGCCGCGGGCTTCGACGACCAGATCGCGGCCACCGCCGACGACGATCTGACGGCCGTCGCGCAGGCAGGAGACCTCGACCGTCAGCTCAAGCACCGCATCGCTTTCGTTGATGATATGCACGTCGAGACCGTTCGTGCCCTCGTCCACGAGCAGCACCTGCACCGGCCGGAAGGCACGGCGCAGCGCATACCAGACCGGCTTCGGCTCCCCGGTCGAGTCGATCACGCCCCAGCCGGCGCCGGGAAGCAGGTCCTGCAGCGTCCAGACGAGCGCCCCGTTGCAGCCGGAACCGTGGCGGCGCCACTCGGCATAGGTCTCCTCGGCCACTTCGCCGGTCACAGCGCGGGAGAGGTTAAGATAGAGATCGGGATCTTCCCGCCGCAGCCGATTGGGCTCGAAACCATAAAACTCGTGAAGATAATGGTCGCGCATATCCTCGAAATCCCAGGAAGCGCCGCGATCGCGCGGCACGCGTTCCTTCCATAGCGGGCTATGGACCGCAGGAACAGGCAGATGCCGGCCGAGCGTGCGCGGCTGCGGCACATGCGCGAAAGCGAGACTCTCGGCGGCAAAGCGGACATCGGCGCGGCGCGCATCGGCAAGCGGCCGCATATAGGCGCCGACGCCGTAATAATGCGTGACACCGGCATTCGGCGAAAACGGCATAGGGCCGCCGGAGGGTGAATTGACGATATAAGGCACATCCGGCCGGAGCGATTGCACCAGTGGAGGAATGATCTCCTCGACAACAGGACTTTTCCAGAACTGTTCGGGCAGGCCCATCATCGCCGCCTGCTGGTGGATCTCGCTGCCGCCGCAAAGGACAGCCAGCGAAGGCGACAGGCGGGTACGGTTCAGAAGCTGCGAAACCTCGACCTCGACATGGGTATTGAAGGCCTTGTCGTTCTTCGGATAGTCGAAATTGGCAAACATGAAATCCTGCCAGACGAGCAGGCCGAGTTCGTCGCAGAGGCGGAAGAAGTCCGGCGTCTCATAGGCCATGGTGCCGCCGATGCGGATCATGTTCATGCCGGCCTCGGCCGCCAGCCGTAGCCAGCTCAGGTAATCGTCGCGGCCGCCCGGCAGGCGCACGATGTCAGCCGTGGTCCAGACTGCGCCACGGCAGAAAATCCGCTCGCCATTGACAATCAGTGCAAAATCCTGCCCGTCGGTCCCGCGATCGACCGACAGCCGGCGAAAACCAGTCTGCCCAAGCGCGTGCTCGACCCCATCGATGACGAGCGTGACATCATGGAGATGCGGCACACCATGCGTATGCGGCCACCAGGGCGCCACATCGGGAATTTTCAGGATTGCGGTATAGCGGCCGGCACCATCGTTCTCGAACGCCTGCTCCGTCTCGCCGTATCGCAGCGCCAGCTCTTCGACATCGCCCTCGATCGCAACCGAGGCATAGAGTCGGCCCTCGCCATTTTCGAGCAGGTCCGGCCGCAGGGAAAGATCACGAACAACAGGCGCGCTCGGCCGCAGCAGTGAAATCGGCCGCCAGGGGCCGACGGCCTGAACCTCGGGGCACCAGCCGGGCATATGGCCGAGCAGCGTCGTGCGCACCATCCGCAGGCCCTGCGGCGTAATCATCTGCGGTCGCCAGCGGGCGCGCGGCCCTGGCTCGGAAAGCTTCGGCTCCAGCGCGCGGAAGCAAAGCGCCAGCTCGTCGCCGCCAAGCAGGGTGACGTCGACGTCATGCGCTTCGAACATGCTTTCGGAGACAAGGATTTTCTGGCCGTTGAGAAAAACTTCACAAAGCGTCGCAAGTCCCTCCAGCCGCAAAACCGCCTCTCCCGCCCCCGCATCCACCAAACGGCAGATGTACCAGGCATCGCGGTCCTGAAGAAGCTGCGGCTTCGTCCGGTCGAAACGCCCGGCCTTTTCCAAGGCCTCCGCCACCGTGCCCGGCACGGGCGCCGGGATGAAGCCAGACGTCAGCGGCACATCGGAGGGCGCAATGCAGGTGCCTGCATCCGTGAACACCAGATTCCAACCCTCGCTCAGCCGCATTCCACCGCCGAGATCCGCCAAGCGCCCGCCCATGACATTTTCGGAGGATTTCCCCCGCCCCAATATGTTCAGAAATAACCCAGCCGTATCGCGATCGAACGGAAGCCGGTCAAAGCTTCCGTTCGAGCTCGCTCATCATGGAATCCCACGCATCTGCAGCCGGATCAAGCGCTGTCCGCAACGGCTCGAATTTCTTGCGCGTGACGGCGCGGGCGAGTTGGAACTGCACCGACTTCGCCGTCTCGGAAATTTTCCGCGCTTCTCCGGCCGCATCGGACAAGTCGGCTGTCAGCCAGTCGAAATGACTGCCGGCTAGCTCGAAATTGGCGCCGAGCTGACGCAACGTGTTGAAAGCGTATTTATGGAAGAAACCGAAAGGCCGTTCGGCGATCGCTTCCACCTGCGCGGGGAAGACTTCGGCAAAGACGCGGATCGGATTGGCGCGTGGCCGGCGGCGGAAATGGAAGGACAGAAGCTGCCGCGCCGTCTGACGGATTGCGGCTTCGCCCGGTGACTTCTCCGGGAATTTCGCAAATTCCGTGTAGGGCAGGAAGGGCAGGTCCTCATCTGTCAAATGCAGCTGGAAGAGCCCATCGAAATCCTCGGCCGACAGTTGGAAGAACCCGCCATTGTGGAAGTAATCGACTGTGCGGCCTTCCATGTCGAGCCGGTTGATCGCCACCGTCGTCTTGCCGTGTTCGCGACGATAGCCGACGCCCTGCGTATCGGGCATGAAGAAGGAGTCCATCTCCACTAGGCAGAGCCGGCCGCGGCCGATCTGCTCGGCGATATGGTTCTGCACCTTGTCGTAGATTGCAAGCTCGGTGCAGCGCACACCATAGAGCGCTTCCAGATCTTCGAGCGGCACCTTGAAGAAGGTGAACTGGTCGCCTTCGAAATCCTGTGTCACCGTGAAGCCGAGCATGGCTTCCGGTGGCAGCTTCAGGCTCGAGAGCACCTCGATCCAGAGATCGATATAGCAGTTGGTTTCGGGCCACATGCGCTCACTGTCGTGCAGCGCATGTGGCTTGTAGGCGGCGGGATCCAGTCCTTGAAACACGGCAGCCATGGAAGCGATCAGCCCCACAGCGCCTTGCGCACGCTCTCGGGCCATTCCATAGCGTCGAGACCGTGGGTGTGGAACAGCGCCAGCGCGATACGCTCCAGGCCGAAGCCGACGCAGGCCGTGTGCACGACGCTGCCGTTGGCAAAGTTCAGGCCCCACTTCGTACCGAAGGCATCCTGATGGTAGTTGAAGCTCATGCAGGCGGTCGGCTTGGCGGCAGACGTGATCGGGATCAGCAGCTCGAACTTCAGGTTCTGGTCGCGCTGGTTATTGGCGAGCATCTTGCCGGCGCGGCCGAAGAACGGGTCGTTGGCGACGTCTATGGTCACGTCGAGGCCGACGGCCTTCATCATCCCGATACCGCGATCCATCCAGCTCTGGCGGAAATCCGTCACATGCTTTTCGCTGCCCATGCAGACATATTCGCGCATGCGGAAGAGCTGCTGGCGGGCCGGATCCTTCGAAGGCTCGTGGCGGAAGCAGTAGGATTGCAGGTCGAAGAGCGCGCCGGTGTCAGGCAATGCGCCGCGCTTGGCGACCGTCGGATAAAGCGGATAGCAGGCTGCTGGCGTCAGCACGATATCGGTCGCCTGCTGGTCCTTGGTCCAGTCGTCGCCGACTTCCATGCACTTCAGCAGACTCATATGATCAAGCTCGCTGCCGCAGAAGCTGTGCACCGTGCCGGCGAGCTGCGGAAAGCTCTTCATGTAACCGCTCGTTTCGAAGAAGGCGCGGTTCATGCCGGGCGGAAAGCGGATGGCCTCGGCGCCATCGGCGCCGCCGAACATGTCGATCAGGCGCTCGAAAGCGGCAATGACGTCTTCGAACTGGCCGCTGCGGCCATAGAGGCCGTCAACGCCAGTGTCGATCAGAAGACCGGATTCGAAAAGGCGGTCGAGAAACGAGGTCTGCATATCCATGACGATTACCCCAACAGGCTGGTATCTTGTTTGTGGACGAGCAGCATGGTCGACGTATTGCCGAGGATGCGGTCGTTCGAGATCATCAATTGAGCTGAGTGTGCGTCGCGCAGGTGGCGGCCGAGGCTATAGGGCGTACCGTTCTTGTAGCCCATGATGCCGCAGATCAGCATCGCGTGGTTGATGATCGGCAGGATCATCTCCGATGAGGCGATCTTGACGTTGTTCATCGCCACCGCAAAACCCATCGACGACAGGCGGTCCGCATCGAGCTTCGCCTCTTCATAGGCTTTCAGCCCGGCAACCACATTGGACTTCACCATCTGCAGCATGCTGGAGGCTTCGGCTAGGCGCAGCGCGCCGGGCGGCGGCGCACCGGGAGACTTGCGGGCCGCGGCACGCACGAAGGCCTGTGCGCGGGAAACCGCATCGGCGGCAATGCCGTACCAGACACCGCTCCAGAGGAGATGAGAGCTTGCCAGCATCGATTGCGCGGCGATCTCGGCAAACGGCTTCGGCAGGATCTGCCTGGCCGGAGCCTCGCCCTTGAACAGGAAGCCGTCGGAGCAGGTGCCGCGCATGCCGAGCGTGTTCCACTCGACCGTGCGCTTTATGTCGTATTGATCCCTAAGGAAACAGGTCAGTACCTGATCGGAGGACGCCGCCTCGGCATGGCTGCGCGAGGTGATCAGAATGGCGTCGGCATGGGCGCCGTAGGAAATGACGGTCGCATCCTTTTCGAGGTAGCAGGTATCGCCTTCGACCTTGATGGCGCAGATACTGTTGCGCAGGTTGCCGCCGATCCCGCCTTCGGTCGTCGCCGAAGCCAGCAGCAGCTGCTCCTTGGCGATGCGGCGCATGAAGTCGCGGTGCCAGTCACTATCGGCGCCATGCTCGACCAGGCTCGAAAGCTTGATCTGATGCATGGCGAAGACCATGGCGCTGGCGGCGCAGGCCTGACCGAGGATCGAGCACAGCTCGGCAATCTCGGTGATCGACGCGCTCTCGCCACCGAGATCGGCGGGGATCTGTATGGAGAGCAGCTTCTCGGCGCGCATCGCGTCGACGGCTTCGTGTGGGAACCGGCCCTCGGTATCGACGGCATCGGCATGTCGGCTGGCGATTACAGCGACGCGGGCGGCGCGCGCCGCCGCCCCCTCGCCGGTCCCAACCTCAAGCAGAGCGACCGCCGCACTCATCATGCGACCTTTCTGCTGTCCAGGATCATGCCGACGGTTCTTTCGATTGCGGCGATACTGGCGAAGGACTTGCGGTTCAGCAGGTTATCGGGAAATTCGATGTCGAAGGCTTCCTCGATGCCAAGCATCAGCTGCACGGAAGCGAAAGAGGACAATCCCGCAGCATAAAGATCGGCATCGTCTTCGATCTGGTCGACAGCAACGGGAAGCGTACCGAACTTGGCCAGCAAATCGCGAATCGTCTTATTCATAGTCTAGTCCCTTCTGGCAATGGAAAGCACGACCGAAGTCACGCCGTCTTATCGTTCGCCAGGAAGTAACAGGTAAAATAGAACATTCCGCTAAGCGACGTGGTAAATACAACCAACTTATACTTTGTGGAAAATTGCTATATACAACACTTGTCTGATTGAAATTTACCATGCGTAAGCCATCTAACTCACGGCCTGCGCATAAATATCAATAATAACTAATATTGTGGAACGGCGATTTTGGGAACGTTGAAATGCACAAGAAGGTTAACGTGCCAAAATTCGCCGCCACGTTTTATTCAAAAAACCTCATAACAATCATAGCGTCAGTGAAAATATAGGCCGGACAGAGGTCTCTAGGCTTCCGGCGGATAGATATGCTCGCCGCCGCGGTAGTCCGAAATCGAATAATAGCCTTCCCCCAGCGCGCGAACCGAACTCCCGCCGATATCCGCCTTGCCGTAACCACCGGGAATATCGAGAATATAGGTCGGTTGGCAAAGGCCGGAAATACGGCCGCGCAGTGCCGCGACAATCGCCTGTCCCTCGGCGATCGTCATGCGGAAATGGCTGGTGCCGGGGGCAAGGTCGGGATGGTGCAGGTAATAGGGCTTCACCCGCGTCTCGACGAAAGCCTTCATCAGCGCCGCCAGCACATCCGGATCGTCATTGACGCCCTTCAGCAAAACCGACTGGCTGACGAGTACGATCCCGGCATCGACCAGCCGGGCACAGGCCGCGCGCGCCTCGTCCGTCATCTCACGCGGATGATTGGCATGCAGCGCCACGTAGAGGGTCTTGCCGCTCGCCTTCAGAGCCGCGATCAGCGCCGCATCGATCCTCGAGGGATCGACGACCGGAATGCGGGTGTGAAAGCGGACGATCTTCACATGATCGATATCGGCAAGCTGCCTGAGAATCTCGTCCAGCCGCCGCGGCGAAAGCACCAGCGGATC
Organism: Rhizobium sp. P40RR-XXII; assembly: GCF_012641405.1. Lineage (GTDB taxonomy): Bacteria > Pseudomonadota > Alphaproteobacteria > Rhizobiales > Rhizobiaceae > Rhizobium. The sequence continues at coordinate 125,669 of NZ_JABAII010000004.1, read as the reverse complement.
GCCGCCCGTCAGGATGACCTCCCAGACCTCCTTATGGTCGCGGATATAGGCGAAGGCACCGTCAAGCGCGTCGCCATCCAGCGTCCCGAGCCCCTGCGGCCCGACCATTTCGCGCCGAAAGCAGAAGCGGCAATAGACCGGGCAGACATGCACGGCTTTCAGCAGCACACGGTCCGGATAGCGATGCACGATTCCTTCGGCCGGGCTATGCGCGTGATCGCCGATCGGATCGGCGCGCTCTTCGGGCGTGACGACCAACTCGGCCATGTCGGGAACGAACTGCCGGGCGATGGGATCGACGGGATCAGCGGGGTCGATCAAGCGCGTAACGGTCGGCGTCAAGGCGACGGCATAACGCTCTGCCACCGCTTCGAGCGCGATCGCCTGATCGGCATCGATCAGCCCGGCACGCTCAAGCTCGCCGATGTTCCGGATCGGACGTATCGCATTCATGCGTCATACTCCGCGACCGGCGCCCACAGCACCTGCTCGATCCGCGAGGCGCCGGTCGCCAGCATCACAAGCCGGTCGAAGCCGAGCGCAATGCCGCTTGCCTCCGGCATGACGGCAAGCGCCTGCAGAAAATCCTCGTCCAGCGGATAGGTCTCGCCATAGACGCGTTGCTTTTCCGCCATCTCGATCTCGAACCGGCGTCGCTGCTCCTTGGCATTTGTGAGCTCGCCGAAAGCATTGGCAAGCTCGACGCCACAGGCATAGAGCTCGAAACGCTCCGCAACGCGGTGGTCCCTGGCCGAAGGCCGGGCAAGGGCTGCCTCGGAAACGGGATATTCATCGAGGATCGTGACGCGGCCGAAGCCAAGATTAGGTTCGATCTTCTCGACCAGTACCCGGCTGAAGAGATCCTGCCACAGATCGTCGCCGGCAACGCGAATGCCGGCCCGGCGCATATCCTCCGCCAGGCGCTCGCGATCCGTCGATCCGTCGAGGCCGATGGAGGCAAAAAGATCGATACCGGCATAGCGCTCGAAGGCGGCGGCGACGCTGATGCGCTCGGGCGCAAGAAACGGATCCGTCTCGGCACCGCGATAGCTTAGCTTCTTCGCCCCGACCGTCTCGGCCGCAAGTCTCAGCAGCGCTGCGCAATCGGCCATTAGGATCTCGTAGCTTTCGCCTGCCCGGTACCATTCGAGCATGGTGAATTCCGGATGGTGCAGCGGTCCGCGTTCGCGATTGCGGTAGACATGGGCGAAGCAGGCGATGCGCTCTTCGCCGGCCACCAAGAGTTTCTTGCAGGCGAATTCCGGCGAGGTGTGCAGATAAAGACGCGATGCCCTGCCGTCGGTCGTCACCACCTCGGTCTCGAAGGCATGCAGATGCGCCTCATTGCCGGGCGATACCTGCAGCGTCGCCGTATCCACCTCGATGAAGTCGTTGCGCGCAAAGAAAGTCCGCAGCGCCGCTTGAATGGCATTGCGGCCGATGAGGAACGGCCGCCGATCCGCATGGACATTGCGGGTCCACCAGGGGGACGCTTTGCTCGACTTCGGCTTCATTCCTAGCTTTCTTCAGGACACCAGCCGCCTTAGGGGTGGCAATTTCCATTAATTTAGGGTAGTTGCGCCCCCAAGCAAACAATTGCTGCGTCTCGGAGAGCATTTCGACAGTCCCTCTACGACGCAAAACGCAGCGTTACAAGGAAGTCTTATGGTCAAGGTCATCGCCTCTTCCGTCCGCAAGGGCAACGTTCTCGACGTCGACGGCAAGCTCTATGTCGTTCTTACCGCCGCGAACTTTCATCCGGGCAAGGGTACGCCGGTTACGCAGGTCGACATGCGCCGCATCGTCGACGGCGTGAAGGTCTCCGAGCGCTGGCGCACCACCGAGCAGGTCGAGCGCGCTTTCGTCGAGGACGTGAACTTCCAGTACCTCTATGAGGACGGCGAAGGCTTCCACTTCATGAACCCGTCCAACTACGACCAGGTGGTCGTCGACGTCGAAACCATGGGCGACCAGAAGGCCTATCTGCAGGAAGGCATGACCTGCGTGCTGTCGATCCACGAAGGTATTCCGCTGGCGCTCGAACTGCCGCGCCACGTCACGCTCGAGATCACCGAGACCGAGCCGGTCGTCAAGGGCCAGACGGCATCGTCCTCCTACAAGCCCGCCATGCTGTCGAACGGCGTACGCACCATGGTGCCGCCGCACATCAACGCCGGCACCCGCGTCGTCATCGCTACGGAAGACAATTCCTACGTCGAGCGCGCCAAGGACTGAGCATCGGATTCTTTCCGCATTGAAAAACGCCTCGTCTCCATGACGGGGCGTTTTGCATTTCGAGCGAATGGACTCAAATCAAGCTCGTCAAGGCACGCGAGATGGCGTCATGGCGCATTGGCCTTTTTCTGATTCTTCTGTACCGCGCTGACGGTTTCCGGCGGCGTATCAATCTCGATACTATGCTCATGCGGAGCCAAATTCTGCAAATGCAGGAGGCGCGGCGACATGGCCTGCATGAAGGCCTCGGAGCGGCCGATATAGATCAGGGTCGCATCGGGTAATTCGGCCAGCAAGGCACAGGCCTTGGCCTGAACTTCGGCCTCCAGCCCTTCCAGGGCATCGTCCATGATGACCCATTTCGGCTTTGCCAGCAGCAGATGCGCAAAACCGATGGCTTTTTGCTCTTCGGTATCCAGCAATCGATCCCAGCGGGCTTGCGTGTCGAGGCGACTCTTGAGGCGACCGAGCCCCACCGTGTCCATGACGGCATTGACGGCGGCATCGTCATAAGCGTCGCGATCCTCGGGGAAGCAGATCGCCTCTCTCAACGTGCCGCTCGGAACGTAGGGCGTATGCGGCATGAACAGCATATCGTCCATCGGCGGCAAGCTCACCGTGCCGGAGCCGCTGTACCACTGATGCGCCAGCACCTCGAACAGCAGCCTGCGGTTCACGCCGTGATCGCCGTTGATCATAACATGCTCGCCGGCATGAATGGTGACGGTGCCCTCGGCAACCGAGAAACCGTTCTCCGTGGCCTCGTCATTGGTTTTGGTGGAAACTTCCAGATCGGTCCATACCATCGTGCCCGGCGCCGCCTTGTCGAAGACGAGCGTATGCGGCATCGGCGTCTTATCGTCCATTTCCGTTAGTGCCTTGCGGAAATCGGTGACGCGCATCAGCGTGGCGCGCCATTCGGCGATCGGGCCGAAATTGGCGACATACCAGCGCAATGCCGAATTGACCTGATTGAAGGCGCCGACGGCCACCATGAGCTGACCGAAGGTTAGACCGCCGGAAAAATAGGCGGGTGCGGCAACGAGGATCGGAATGATCAGCACCAGCCAGCCATAACCTGCCGAGACCCAGGTCAGGTTTGTATTGGCGATGGCAAGCTGGCGGATGACGCCAAGGACCGCGGAGATATCGAGATTGATCCGCCGCCGCTCGTTCTCTTCGCCACCAGCAATGGTGATCGCCGCCATATGCTCGTTGGCATGCATGAGCGCGAAGCGCAGCTCGGCTTCCTTCGAATAGCGGTCCGCATTCAATCGCACCAGCCGGCGGCCGACGAACTGGCTGAGGAACGAGGCCGAGCCAGCATAAAGGATCGCCGCCCAGACCATGTAGCCGGGAATCGCAAAGCTCGCGCCGTTGACCTTGAATACCATGCCGCTGGACAGTTCCCAGAGCACGCCGATGAAGCTCAGAAGCAGGATCGTCGCCTGCACCAGGCCGATGGCAAGCCCCGTCGTGCTTTCGGCGAGATTGCGGGCATCTTCATGCAGGCGCTGATCGGGATTGACGCCGATCAGCCCTGAGGAGGCGAGCCGAAGCGCGCGCTTGGCCTGTAGCCACTGATTGACCAGATCCCGCGCCAGACCCTCGCGCATGTAGAGCGCGGTCATCTGGTTGAGCCAGGCCTGGACGACATTGAGGAACAGAAGCGAGCCGGCGATGATACCGAAGACGCCGAGCTGATGGAAGAAGGCGGCGATATCGCGCCTTGCCAGCGAATCGTAAAAGGGCGCATTCCAGCTGTTGAGCAGCACCTGAACATAGGCCGTGACCAGGATGATCATGAAGAGCGCGACGGTAAGCGAAATGATCTTGATGCGGACGGGCGAATTCCAGAAAGCGGAAAACATCATCCTCAGTCGAAAGAAGATGCTCAAATCGTATCCGACCTGTTCGTTCCCTTGGATATTCGGCTTGGCTTGCGTTTCAACTGCCATCAGCACTTCCCTGCGACGCACATCCCGTCAGTTAACCATGACCCGCCCCCATGTCCATCCTTGCAATAGATCAGTGCGATCACGTTCGTATATACACGGTTTCGCGCCTTGAACCGAATTAGGTCAGCAATTAGCTTGCCTTTGAAAAATTGAGAAAGCCTTCCGATGCAATTTCAGGGAACCGCGGACTACATCGCCGACAAGGACCTGATGGTCGCCGTCAATGCCGCCATCCGGCTTGAACGCCCTCTCCTCGTAAAGGGCGAACCGGGAACGGGCAAGACCGAGCTCGCCCGTCAGGTGGCCGCGGCCCTGGGGCTCGATCTCATCGAGTGGAACGTCAAATCGACGACGAAAGCCCAGCAGGGCCTCTACGAATATGATGCCGTTTCACGCCTGCGCGATAGCCAGCTCGGTGACATCAGAGTTCACGATATCAGCAACTATATCCGCCGGGGCAAGCTCTGGCAGGCCTTCACCTCGCAGCAAAAATGCGTGCTGCTGATCGACGAGATCGACAAGGCCGATATCGAGTTCCCGAACGACCTGCTGCAGGAACTCGACCGCATGGAGTTCCATGTCTACGAGACGAACGAGACCATCCGGGCCGCTGTCCGCCCGATCGTCATCATCACCTCGAACAACGAGAAGGAACTGCCGGACGCCTTCCTGCGCCGCTGCTTCTTCCACTATATCCGTTTTCCCGACATGGAGACGCTGACCCGCATCGTCGAGGTGCATTACCCCGGCATCAAGCAGGCGCTCGTCCGCGCGGCGCTGACACAATTCTTCGATATCCGCGACGTGCCGGGCCTGAAGAAGAAGCCATCCACCTCCGAAGCCCTCGATTGGATCCGCCTGCTCGTTGCCGATGATGTCGATCCGGCCACCCTGCGTGTCGATGCGATAAGCGTACTGCCGAAGCTGCATGGGGCGTTGCTGAAGAACGAGCAGGATGTGCACCTCTTCGAACGGTTGGCCTTCATGGCGCGAGGGCAGCAGAAATAATGACCCTCGCCGTGCTTTCCGCCCAAAAAATTGCGGAAACCTTCTCCAACAGACAACGGGGTCTATCAGCCGCCCTCGTGCTTCGAGGCTCCGGAGTTCAGGCCTACGCGTGTCTGGGTTTGGAGTTGCCCCATTGACCCGCAGAGACAGCAGGTTTATGCATTTCTCCTTGTGGTGATTTGGCCGGCCGGCTTGCAGCCACGTTAAATAAGTCGCTAAAGGGCCGCGTGCGGACCGGTAGCGATTCATGATCGCGGCCGGTTTTTTTGTATTTGGTCGAGTGAAAACAATGCCCATCAAGATTCCCGATACGCTGCCCGCCTTTGAAACCCTCCAGAACGAGGGCGTGCGGGTGATGACCGAAACGGTGGCGTTCCGTCAGGATATCCGCCCCCTTCAGATCGGGCTTCTCAACCTCATGCCGAACAAGATCAAGACCGAGGTCCAGATGGCGCGCCTGGTCGGCGCATCGCCGCTGCAGGTGGAGTTTTCGCTGGTGCGCATCGGCGCGCATAAGGCCAAGAACACCTCCGAAGAGCATCTCCTCGCCTTCTATGAGACTTGGGAAGAGGTGAAGCACCGCAAGTTCGACGGCTTCATCATAACAGGCGCGCCGATCGAGCTGCTCGAATACGAAGATGTCACCTACTGGGAGGAGATGCAGCAGATCTTCGACTGGACGGCCACCAACGTCCATTCGACGCTGAATGTCTGCTGGGGCGCGATGGCGGCCGTCTACCACTTCCATAAGGTGCCGAAATACACGCTGACGGAGAAGGCGTTCGGCGTCTATCGCCACCAGAACCTGAAGCCCTCTTCGGTCTACCTCAATGGCTTTTCCGACGATTTCGCCATTCCAGTCTCGCGCTGGACTGAGGTGAAGCGCGCCGACATCGAAAAAGTGCCGGGGCTGCAGATCCTGATGGATTCGAGCGAGATGGGCGTCTGCCTCGTGCACGAACAGGCCTGCAACCGGCTCTACATGTTCAATCACGTGGAGTACGATTCCACCTCGCTGGCGGACGAGTATTTCCGCGATGTGAATGCCGGCGTGCCGATCAAGATGCCGCACAATTACTTCCCGCATAACGATCCGGAGATTGCCCCGCAGAACCGGTGGCGAAGCCACGCGCATTTGTTCTTCGGCAACTGGATCAACGAGATCTACCAGACAACGCCCTATGATCTGGAGGAGATCGGCCAGGAAAGGACCTGAGGCTTGTTCATTCCCTTCTTCCTGAAACTGAAGGAAGCGAAGGTTCCGGTAACGCTCCGGGAGTTCCTATCGCTGCTCGAGGGGATGGAAGAAGGGATTGCCGATTATGACGTCGAGGCCTTCTACTATCTCGCCCGCGCGGCGCTGATCAAGGACGAGCGCTTCATTGATCGCTTCGACCAGATCTTCGCCGATTATTTCCGCGGAGTCGAAGCTATCGGCGGCAATGCCGATGGAGAAGCGGTGGAGCCGACCGCCATTCCCGACGAATGGCTGCGCAAGCTCGCCGAGCGGCATCTGACCGAAGAAGAGCGAAAGCAGATCGAGGCGCTCGGCGGCTTCGACAAGCTGATGGAGACACTGCGTGAGCGGCTCGCCGAACAGAAGGGCCGGCATCAGGGCGGCTCGAAATGGATCGGCACGGCCGGAACCTCGCCCTTCGGCGCTTATGGCTATAACCCGGAAGGCGTGCGCATCGGCCAGGAAACTTCGCGCCATCGCCGTGCGGTCAAGGTCTGGGATCGGCGCGACTTCAAGAATCTCGACGACCGCGTCGAGCTCGGCACCCGCAACATCAAGGTGGCGTTGAAGCGCCTGCGCCGCTGGGTGCGCGAAGGGGCAGCCGAAGAGCTTGACCTATCCGGCACTATCCGCGCCACCGCCGAACATGGCTATCTCGACGTCCAGACGCGGCCGGAACGCCGCAACGCCGTCAAACTTCTCATGTTCTTCGATGTCGGCGGCTCGATGGACGACCATGTCCGCATCGTGGAGGAACTCTTCTCTGCCGCCCGCGCGGAGTTCCGCCACATGGAATATTTCTACTTCCACAACTGCCTTTACGAGGGCGTTTGGAAGGACAATCGCCGGCGGCGGGTCGATATCACGCCAACGACGGACCTGATCCGCACCTTCGGCCCCGATTACCGCGTCGTCTTCGTCGGCGACGCCTCCATGAGCCCCTACGAGATCACTCAGGCCGGCGGCTCGGTGGAGCATTGGAACAAGGAGGCGGGCGAGACCTGGCTCGGCCGCGTGACCGGCCATTTCCGCAAATGCATCTGGATCAACCCCGTGCCGGAAAACTATTGGGGCTATACGACCTCCATCTCCATCATCCGCCGCCTGATGACCGACCGCATGTATCCGCTGACGCTCGGCGGGCTGGAAAAGGCGACAATGGAATTGTCGCGCTAAGCCCTAGCTGTCTGCACCCTTAGCCCCTCACCCCAACCCTCTTCTCACTGGCAGCAGGCAGTCCCATATGAGGCACGTCGGCGCCGTATGTTCCTTCTCCTCTCGGGGAGAAGGAATGCGCGCCAACGACCTCATTTCACATGCGGTTACCCCGCCCCTATAAGGAAGGCCGTCAGCGAAACTGGCCGCTCTGTCATAGGCATTGCACACTTCCGGCGCAGCGTAGCGCTCGAAAGCCAGACCGAGCCTTGATCCCCTTCCGCCCGCCCCTAAATTTCGCCATCGAACCGGTTGCGGAACGGCGCGATTGGGGGCAGGGTCTGGCCTCGCATTTCGATAGGGAGTGGATGAGCTGATATGACGGAAAGCAATTTGCAGCGGGAACATTTTGGGACGACGGCCGATGGGGATACCGTCTATCGCGTCAAGATCGTTGGCGGCGGCCTGACGGCACATATCATGTCCTGGGGGGCGGTCATCCAGGATCTGCGCCTCGACGGCCATGAGTCTTCGCTCCTGCTCGGTTTCGACGATTTTGCCGATTATCCCGCCCATTCCTCCTATTTCGGCGCCACGCCCGGACGCTGCGCCAACCGCATCGGAGCCGGCCGCTTCACGCTGGACGGCAAACAATACCAGCTCGAGCTCAATGAAAAGGGCGTCAACCACCTGCACGGCGGCAAAGACAATATCGCCAAGCGCAATTGGACCATCGTCGAGCACGACACCGACCGCGTCGTCCTGAAGATCGTCGATCCAGACGGGCGCGCCGGCTATCCCGGCAATTGCACCATCCACGCGACCTATCGGGTGCATGGCAATGGTGAACTCTCGGTGACCTACGAATCGACCACCGACCGGCCGACGCTCGCCAATGTCTGTCAGCATGCCTATTTCAACCTCGACGGCCGTGACGATGCGCTCGGCCATGACATCATGATCGCCGCCGATCACTACACGCCAACCGACGACAAGCAGATTCCGACAGGCGAAATCCGCTCCGTCGAAGGCACGGTCTTCGATTTCCGCGAGATGGCGCCGATGAGGCGCTTCGAGGGAAGCGAGCAGGCGCTCTACGATCACAATTTCTGCCTGTCGAGCGAACGCACCGCCAAACGCTCCGTCGTGCTTGCCCGCAGCGTCAATTCCGGCGTCTCGCTCGAGGTGCGCACCACCGAGCCCGGCGTGCAGTTCTATGCCGGCTTTAAGCTCGACGTACCGGTTCCCGGCCATGACGGCCGCAAGATCGGCCCATTCGCCGGCTTCTGCCTGGAAACGCAGGTCTGGCCCGATGCCATCAACCACGAAGGCTTCCCCAATGCCGTGCTCCGCCCAGGCGAGGTATTGCGGCAGGAAACGGATTATATCTTCACCAAGAACTGAGCAGGACATGCTCTGCTCAGTTGAAAATCGGCCGGGCGTCCAAAGCGCCCGGCCGATTGAACTAAGCCGCTAATCGCGGCGATTTGAGGCGGGCTTTGACGAGAGCCCCCTGACTGAGAGGATGGTTGTGTTGCAACCCACCCTTCAGACAGGAGGCCCCGATGGCTGAGATAAGCCCTCTTCGTCGCCGGATGATCGAGGACATGACGGTCCGCAATCTTTCCCCGGCAACCCAACGATCCTACATCAACGCTGTACGGAAGTTCAGCCGCTATTTCGACCGGTCGCCTGATCGGCTCGACCTTGACGATATTCGTAGCTTCCAGGTTTACCTCGTCTCAACCGGGATATCCTGGGCATCGTTGAACCAGATTGTATGCGCTCTTCGGTTTTTCTATGGGATCACTCTGGGTCAGGATGATATCCCCGAGCGGATCCCGTACGCGCGCGCGCCGCGGAAGCTTCCGGTTATTTTGTCGGCGGACGAGGTGGTGCAATTTCTTGAGGCCGTCTCCAGTCTGAAGGCGCGCGTGGCGCTGACCACGGCTTATGCCGCTGGCCTGAGGGTCGGTGAGGTCTGCGGACTGAAGGTCGAGGATATCGATAGCTCCCGCATGGTGATGCATGTTCGCCATGGTAAAGGCGCCAAAGCCCGATACGTTATGCTGTCAACCGAACTGCTCGGCATCCTGCGCAGCTATTGGCGTCTGTCGCGTCCCACGGGGTTCCTTTTTCCAGGGCGTGATGCTGACAAGCCGATCGAACCGACCGTGTTAAATGCCGCCTGTCGGTCGGCAGTTGCCGCGACAGGCCTTTCAAAGCGCGTTACCGTCCATACGTTGCGGCATTCCTTTGCCACTCACCTGCTGGAGAATGGCACCGATATCCGCATCATCCAGGTCCTGCTCGGCCATGCCCATCTGTCGAGCACGGCACACTATACGCAGGTTTCCACCGACACGATCCGGTCGACCGCCAGCCCGCTCGATCGGCTACGGCTGGAGGTGACGCCGCCGGAATCGTAATCGGTTGCGCCCTACCTTCGAAGTCGCCGACATCTTTCGGCGACATGGGGGCCCCTACAGGCGAGAGAGCGCCGGTCATCTTGGCCGCGGCGAACGACGCGTCATGGGCGCGATAGAAGCCTGCCGGACGTCCCGGCTCGGGGGACACGTCGATGCCTGCGATGGGTGCGGCAGCACCCGCATCTCCTATAACTCCTGTCGTAATCGCCACTGCCCGAAGTGTCAGGGGGCTGCTCGCAAGGAGTGGGTCGATGCACGCATCGCCGATCTCTTACCGGTCCCATACTTCCATGTGGTCTTCACCCTGCCTCCGGCCATCGCCGAGATCGCCTTCCACAACAAGGCGGTCGTCTATGCATTGCTGATGCGGATCTCGTCCGAGACGCTGCAGACCATCGCCGCCAATCTCAAATGGCTGGGCGCCGAGATCGGCATCACCGCCGTGCTTCACACTTGGGGTCAGGCGATGACCCATCATCCCCATGTCCATTGCGTCGTGCCGGGCGGCGGTCTCTCGCCGGACAGGTCAAGGTGGGTTGCATCCCGGCCGGCCTTCTTTCTGCCCGTGCGCGTGCTGTCGCGCCTGTTTCGGCGGCTCTTTCTGACTGCTCTTGCTGAAGCCTTCGCTCACGGTGAACTCCGCTTCTCCAACGACCTCAGCCATCTCAACGACGACGATGCGTTCACTCGCCTTCTCGCGCGTGCTCGCAGCGTCGAATGGGTCGTCTATTCGAAGCCACCATTCGGGGGGCCGGACCAGGTGCTCGCCTATCTCGGCCGCTACACCCATCGTGTCGCCATCGCCAATGCCGCATCGTCGATGCCGATGACGACCATGTTGCCTTCCGATGGAAGGATTACCGTGGCAATGGTCGCGACCGTGAGAAGATCATGCGTCTTCATCCCCACGAATTTATCCGGCGCTTTCTCCTTCATGTCCTTCCTGACGGCTTCCACCGCATGCGCCACTTCGGCTTTCTCGCCAATAGCCATCGACGGGATCGTCTCGGTCTCTGCAGATGCCTCCTCGGCCAGCCATCACCAACAGGCGGGCAACCGCATCCCGCCAAATCACAGCACGGGCAGTCCTACGAATGCCCCTATTGCCGGCGTCCCATGCGTAGGACAGGCGTCACCCTAGCGCCTGTTGCACCACCGCGACCATCATCCTTCCGGTGCGATACATCATGATGCCCGACAATCAGCCTCTCAGAATATTCCCAGTCGTTCAGCGCGTCTTCGGCGAGCAATATCGCTCGACCGCAGCAAGCTCAAAAGGCTGCGGATCCCTTCCAATATCGCAGCGAAGTCCGCAAAGTCCTCGGCAAACCGCACCGGAAAGCATCATTCCCGGCTCAGTGCCGCCCGCAAAGCAGTCGGGACGAGATACGGCGTCCTTCATCTCCGGCAGGTTGGCTCTCAATTCCCCATAGCAGGTCAAACAACCCGCGTCTTAGTTCAATCCGGCTTACATGAGGTCGCCCGAAGTCGCCGCACCGCCTGATGCGTCCTCAAATAACCCTCCAGATTCTTTTTTGCGCTGCGACCAGATTCACCTTGTGAATTGGTTCTAAATAGGTTCTAAATATACACCATGGATAGAACCAGTTTGATCGCCGAATTGAACAATCGCGGCCTCAGCAACGGAACCGGCAGCGGGCCGCTTTATAAGCGCCTGGCGCAGGCGCTGACCGGTCTCATCCAAGAAGGGCTGCTGAAACCAGGCACGGCGCTGCCGGGAGAGCGCGATCTTGCTGGTGCCCTGCAGATCGGCCGCGTCACGGTGCGAACAGCCTATCGCGACCTGCTCACCTCGGGCGTCATCGAATCGCGCCATGGCAGCGGCACCTTCGTTTCGCAGCATGTCGAGCGTATCGAGCAGCCGCTCTGGCGCCTCTCCTCCTTTTCGGCCGACATGCGCTCGCGTGGTCGCGAGCCGGCGGCGCGCATCCTCCAGCGCACGGTCAGCGCGCCGGCTCCGGAAGAATCCTTCCTGCTCGGCCTCGGCCTCGACGAGCCCGTGCTGCGGCTCGACCGACTGCGGCTGGCCGACGGCCAGCCGCTTGCCATCGAGCGCGCCGTCGTGCCCATCAAATTCCTTGGCGAGGAAGCCATATCCGAAGGATCGCTCTATGATGCGCTGTCCGCCAGGGGCTTCAGGCCCGTGCGCGCCCAGCAAAGGCTGACCGCCGTGACGCTCGACCCCACCTCCGCATCGATCCTGACCGTCAAGGCCGGGGCGCCCGCGCTGCTGATCGAACGCGTCTCGCGCCTCGCGGACCAGCGCGTCGTTGAATACACACGTTCGCACTATCGCGGCGATGCCTATGATTTTGTTGCTGAATTGAGAATTGGAGATGACCAATGAGCGAGACCCAATCCCTGATGTTGACGGAAGCCGGACAATCGCCGGAGGTTGTCGCAACCCTGCTTGAGAAGGAAAAGCCCGCCTTTGCCGAGATCGCGAAGCTCTTCGCCTCCGGACCCCCCTCGCTGATCACGACCGCGGCGCGCGGCTCTTCCGACCATGCCGCGACCTTCTTCAAATACCTCTTCGAAATTTCCTGCGGCATTCCGGTCGCCTCCGTCGGCCCGTCGATCGCCTCGGTCTATGGTGCACCGCTTCACCTGAAGGGAGGCGTCCACTTCACGGTATCCCAGTCCGGCGGCAGCCCGGATATCATCGCGCTGCAGGCCGCGGCCAAGAAGGGCGGCGCAACCACGATCGCCGTCGTCAACGTCACCGACAGCCCGCTCGCCAAGGAAGCCGACATCGTGGTCGGCCTCAACGCCGGACCGGAAAAGAGCGTTGCGGCGACGAAATCCTTCATCGCCTCCGTTGCCGCGCTCGCGGGCGTCACCGCAACGATTTCGCAGGACAAGACGCTGTCTGCTGGCCTCGCGAAGCTGCCGGAAGCCCTTGCGGCGACATCAGGCATCGACGGCAAAGCCGCCGAGGACGTGCTTTTCAATGCCTCCTCGCTCTATACCGGCGGGCGCGGTCCTGCCTTCGCCATTGCGCTGGAGGCAGCGTTGAAGGCCAAGGAAACCGCCGGCCTGCATGCGGAGGCCTTCTCGCTGGCCGAACTCATGCATGGCCCGATGCGCCTCGTGCAGCCGGGCTTCCCGATCGTCGCCTTCTCGCCCGACGATGCCGCCTTTGCCAACAATGCGCAGGCGCTGGAGCGCTTGCAGAAGCTCGGCGCAACCGCCGTCTCCTTCTCGACCGCGCCGCTCGCCGGCATCAACCTGCGCATGCCGAGCACCGGCAACGGCCTGCTCGATCCGCTGGTGTCGCTGCTGTGCTATTATCGTCTCATCGAGTCGGTCACGCGGCGGAAGGGCTTCGACCCTGACAAGCCGGCTAATCTTCTCAAGGTAACGGAGACCATGTGATGGACTACAAGGTCTTTACCGGCGCCCGCATCTTCGATGGCGACCGCTTTCATGAAGACAGTGCGCTTGTCATCGGCAATGGCCGCATCCATGCCATCACCGGTGTCAACGATGTGCCCGATAATGCCGCAATGATCCAGCTGAAGGGCGGCGTTCTCTCTCCGGGCTTCATCGATGCGCAGGTGAACGGCGGCGGCGGCCGCATGCTGAACGACGCGCCATCGCCCGAATCCATGTATATGATTGCCGCGGGACATCGCCCCTACGGCACGACATCGCTGCTGCCGACCCTCATCACCGATGTGGCAGCCGCGACCACGGCGGCGATCGAAGCGGCCGTTGAAGCCGTGAAGGCCAATCGCGGCGTCGCCGGCCTGCATCTCGAAGGTCCGCATCTGGCGCCGGCCCGCAAGGGCGCGCATCTCGCCGAGCTGATGCGTCCGGTCGAAGACAGCGATGTCCGAACTTTCATCCGTGCCCGCGAGGCGATCGGTACGCTGCTGGTCACGATCGCGGCCGAGCAGGTGACGGAGCGGCAGGTGCAGGCGCTCAGCGAAGGTGGTGTCATCGTCAGTATCGGCCACAGCGATTGCACGGCGGAGGCGGCCAATGCGCGTTTCGATGCCGGTGCGCGCGGCGTCACCCACCTTTTCAATGCCATGAGCCAAATGGGTCATCGTGCCCCGGGCCTCGTCGGCGCGGCGATCGATCATTCCGCCCCCTGGTGCGGCATCATCGCCGATGGCCATCACGTCGAGCCGATCGCGCTTAGAGTCGCGCTGCGCGCCAAGCGCGGCGAAGGCCGGCTGTTCTTCGTCACCGACGCCATGTCGCTCGTCGGCACCGACCTTCCGGGCTTCACGCTGAACGGCCGCACGGTCTATCGCACCAAGGGCGGCTATTGCTCCAAGCTGACGCTCGACGACGGCACGCTTGCCGGCTCCGATGTGGATATGGCGTCCACGATCCGCTATGGCGTCAACATCCTCGAGCTGCCGCTGGCCGAAGCCCTGCGCATGGCGACCTCCTATCCCGCCCGCTTCCTGCGGCTTGCCGATCGCGGCCACCTGACACCAGGAGCCCGGGCCGACCTCGTTCACATCAACGACGGCATCGAAGTCACGGAAACCTGGATCTCCGGTCAGCCTTCGGCCTGACACAGCATACAAGGACGTTCGGCATGAGCGCAGTCACGGACAATTATTTCTCCGCCCTTATCGGACGGCTGCAAACCCTGCGCGAGGTGCTTGCCGAACCCATGTCCAGGGCTTCCGCCGCCATTTGCGCGGCCGCACGCGCTGATCGCCGCGTCTATGTCTTTGGCACCGGCCATTCGCACATGCTAGCGGAAGAGGTGCATTATCGCGCCGGGGGACTTGCCTTCACCATTCCCGTGCTTGTGGGATCCGCCATGCTGCACGAAGGCGCCGTCATCAGCTCTGTCTATGAGCGCACCGAAGGCCTCATCCGCCCGATCTTCGAGCGTTACGGCATGCAGCCGGGCGATGTGCTGATCATCGCATCCAACTCCGGCGTCAACGCGGCACCGCTCGAGGCGGCGGATTATGGCCGCGAAATCGGCGCGACGGTGATCGCCATCACCTCGCTTGCCTACTCGGCGGCCATCGCCAACGGGCGCAGGAAACTTGCCGATATCGCCGACATCGTGCTGGACAACGGCCTGCCGCCGGGCGACGCGATGATCGACCTGCCAGGCACCGGCCTGAAGGTCGGACCGGCATCGACGGCCGTCGGCGCCAGCGTGCTGAACGCCATCTTCGCCGATGTCGCCGCCGAACTCTGCAAGGATGGCGATCCGCCGGTCTACCTCAGCGCCAACATGCCGGGCGCCAAGGAGACCAATCAGCGGCTGGTCAAGAAATACCGGCCGCGCAATCCACATCTCTGAAGTAATGAGCGTCTTTTCGCGTTTAGCTGCGTAGAAGCGGAAACATGGATCGACCGAGCGTTTCACGGGAAACGCGCGGTCGCTCTACTGAGCATTATTGCGCCGCGGCGTCGGTAGCCGAGGACTCCTGCGCAGCCTCCTCCTGCTTGCGCCGCCGGCGCAGGACGACGTAGAAGACCGGCGTCAGAAAAAGGCCGAACAGCGTCACGCCGAGCATGCCGGAAAAGACGGCCGTACCGAGCGACTGGCGCATTTCCGCGCCCGGGCCGGTAGCGATCATCAGCGGCACGACACCGAAGATGAAGGCGAAGGCCGTCATCAGGATCGGACGCAGACGCAGATGGCTGGCCTCGATCGCCGCCTCTACCGCGCTTTTTCCCTCGAGCTGCGCCTGCCGGGCAAACTCGACGATCAAAATCGCGTTCTTGGCCGCAAGACCGATCAGCACGATGAGCCCGATCTGTGTCAGGATGTTGTTGTCCATCCCTCGAAGATACACGCCGATCAGCGCCGCCAGAACCGCCAGCGGCACGATGAGGATGATCGCGAGCGGGAGGATCCAGCTTTCATACTGCGCCGACAGCGCCAGGAACACGAAGATGACGGATAGGGCGAAGATATAGATCGCCGTATTGCCGGTATGCTTCTCCTGATAGGCGAGTTCCGTCCATTCGAAAGTCGTGCCCGAAGGTAAGAGGTTCTTCGCCAGCCCCTCCATGATGTCGAGGGCCGAGCCGGTGGAAACCCCCGGCCCCGGATTGCCCTGCAGGGGGACCGAGACATACATGTTATAGCGCTGCACGAGCGTCGGCCCGGTCGTATCTCGGATATCGACCAGCGTGCCGAGCGGCACCAGAGCCCCGGTCGCCGAACGCACCTTCAGCGCCAGAATGTCCTCGCGATCCATGCGATATTGCTGATCGGCCTGCGCCCGCACTTGGTAGACGCGGCCGAAGGCGTTGAAGTCGTTGACGTAAGACGTGCCGAGATTGATCGACAGGGTCTCGAAGATATTTGGGATCGGCACATTGAGCGCACGTGCCTTGTCGCGGTCGATCGCCAGGAAATATTGCGGGCTGTTGGCGGAAAACGTCGTGAAGACGCCGCTGACGCCCTTGTTCTGCGCGGCAGCACCCATCATCTGGTAGGCGAGCGGCAGGATGCGGCGCATATCCGGATTTTCTCGGTCCATGATCTGCATCTTGAAGCCGCCGGAATTGCCGACGCCGCGGATCGACGGTGGCGAAATGGCGATGATGAAGGCCTCCTGGATGCCCTGGAGGCTGCCGAAGAGCTGACCGATGATCTTGGTGGCCGAGTCCCCGGTTTTCAACCGCTCCTCGAACGGCTTGAACGGCGTGAAAATCACGCCCGAATTCGAAGCATTGGTGAAGGTCGCGCCATTGAAACCGGCAAAGGCGACGGCATTGGCAATACCTGGCGTCTTGTTAATGATATCGGTCGCCTTCTGGATGACGGCATTGGTGCGCGCGAGCGAGGCCCCGTCAGGCAATTGGACGACGACGATCGCGTAGCCCTGGTCCATTGTGGGAACGAAGCCCTGCGGCACGATCCGGCCCATGTACCATGTGCCGGCGAGCAGCCCGGCAAAAACGAGAAGCGCGCAGGCAAGCGCCGCCCACGTCGTCACCAGATGGCGGACGATCCAGGAATAGCCTCCGCTCATCCGCTCGAAACCCCGGTTGAATCCATCACCCAAACCACGGCCGAATCGCGCGAAGATATTGTTGGATTTCTCGTGACTGTGCGGGCGCAGCACGATCGCGGCGATCGCCGGCGAGAGCGTCAGCGAGTTCAGGCAGGAGATCGCCGTCGCGACCGAAATCGTCACCGCGAACTGCCGGTAGAATTGCCCGGAGATACCGGGAATGAAGGCGGTCGGCACGAAGACGGCGATGAGCACCAGCGAAATTGCCAGAACGGCGGTGCCCACCTCGTTCATCGTCACATGTGACGCCTCCTTCGGCGTCATGCCGAGCGAGAGGTTGCGCTCGACATTCTCGACCACCACGATCGCATCGTCGACGACGATGCCGATCGCGAGCACCAGGCCGAACAGCGTCAGCATGTTCAGCGAAAAGCCGAAGGCAAGCAGGAAAGCGAAGGTGCCGATCAGCGACACGGGGATGGCGACGATCGGGATGATCGCCGTCCGCCACGATTGCAGAAAGACCAGCACGACGATGGCAACGAGAATCGCCGCCTCGAAGATGGTCTTGTAGACCTCGTGGATCGACTCGGCGATGAATTCCGTGGGGTTATAGATGATGCGATATTCGAGCCCCTGCGGGAAATCCTGAGCCAGGCTCTCCATCGTTTTCTGGATATCGGCAGCGGCGGCGAGCGCGTTGGTGCCGGGCCGGGCGAACACGCCGAGCGCGACCGCCGGGCTGCCGTTCAGATAGCTATTGGTGACATAGTCCTGCGCGCCGAGCTCGATACGCGCGACATCCTGCAGCTGCACGAGGCGGCCATTGCCCGTCGCCTTCACGATGACGTAGCGGAATTGCCGCGCATCGGAGAAGCGCCCTTGCGTCGTCACCGTATATTGGAAGGCATTGGTGCCCGAAACCGGCGGCCCACCGATCGCACCGCCCGAGACCTGCACGTTCTGGTCCCGAAGCGCCTGCACGATATCGCCTGCGGTCATGCCGTAGGCGGCAAGCTTTTCCGGATCGAGCCAGATGCGCAGCGAATATTGCCGCTCACCGAACAGCTGCACATCGCCGACCCCGTCCAGTCGGACGAGAATGTCGCGGATGCGCGTGCGTGCGTAGTTGGAAATATAGAGCTGGTCGTAACGGTTGTTCGGCGACAGGAGATGCACGACCATCATCAGGTCCGGCGAACTCTTGACCGTGGTGATGCCGATGCGGCGGACATCGTCGGGCAGACGCGGCTCGGCAATGGCGACGCGGTTCTGCACCAGCACCTGCGCCTTGTCGAGATCGGTGCCGAGCTTGAACGTAATCGTCAGCGACATCGAGCCATCGGCACTGGAATAGGAGGACATATAAAGCATGTCCTCCACGCCGTTGATTTCCTGCTCGATCGGAGTCGCCACCGTATCGGCAATGGTCTGCGCATCGGCGCCGGGATAGGAGGTGCGAATTACGATTGTGGGAGGCGCAACCTCGGGATATTGCGCCACCGGCAGCTGGAAATAGGCGATGCCGCCGACGATCAACAGCACGATGGATAGAACCGATGCGAAAATCGGTCGATCGACGAAGAAATGGGAAAACCTCATTGGTTCGTCCCCTGTACATCGGCCTGGGCCGGCGGCTCGTCATTCGTCGCCTGCTGCGGCAGTTCGATCAGCTGCGGCGTCACCTTGGCGCCCGGCCGGATGCGCATCAGCCCGTTGACGACGATCGTTTCGTCACCGGTCATGCCGTCACGGATGACGCGATAGCCATAGAGCTTCGGCCCGAGGCGCACCGGCTTCGGCGTGATATTGCCGGCGGTATCGGCGACATAGACGACGCGCTGGTTCTGGTCCGAGCCGATAGCTTCGTCTGGCACCAGGATCGCCTTATAACTGTTCGAGCCTCGCACCTGAACGCGTCCGAACAGGCCGGGCTGCAGGGTGAGATCGGGATTCGGGAAGCGGGCGCGGACGCGGATCGTGCCCGTCTCGTTGTCGACGCGGTTTTCGGCGAAGTCGAGCTTGCCCTTGAATGGCTTCTGCCGCTGATCGGCAATCGTCACGGTCACGTCGAGCCCGCCGCCGCCCTGCTGCAAGGCGCTGCCGTTCTTGCGGGCCTCATCGGCATAGGAAAGCAGCCGGCGCTCATCGACGTCGAAGTAGAAATCGATGGGATCGAGCGAGACGATGGTGGTCAGCACGGTCTGATCGGCCTGCACGAGGTTGCCGACCGAAATCAGCCGACGGTCAATCCGACCGCTGAGCGGCGCAGTGATCTTGGTGAAATCCATGTCGAGATTAGCGCGATCGACGGCTGCCTGCGCACCACGCACATTCGCCTGCGCGGAAAGGAGGTCGCGACGGCGGTCATCCAGGGTCGAGGCCGACTGGCTGCCCGTCGTCGACAGGGATTCCGTCCGCTTGAATTGTGCATCGGCTAGCGTCAGCGACGATTTCGCCACCTCGAGCGAGGCCGTCGATTCGTTCAGCGTTGTGATGAACGGCCGTTGGTCGATGACGAAAAGCAGGTCACCCTGCTTGACCATGGCGCCATCCTTGAAATGCACCTCCTGCAGATAGCCACCCACCCGCGAGCGCACGGAAACTTCATCGACCGCCTGGAAGCGCCCGATGAACTCATCGCTGTCGACAACATCGCGAACGATGGGTTTGGCGACCGTCACCGGCGGGGCCGGCGGCGCACCCTGCGCCAGCGCCTGGGCGCCTGAGAAAACGGCAAGAACACAGCTGAACAAAACGGCACGCGGCAGCATCGGCATGAAGCCCCCCTCGAAAAACCGCATACGGCAAGAGGCGCCGTCATCACGGTAAGCGCTCACGAAATTTGTCTGCAACTTTCCGCGAAGGACCTGCCGCCAGCAGGCGCATTCCAATCAGGTCTCTTCGGACTTCCCCAACATGCGCCTCGGGCCGCTGCGGCCCGAGCATTATCCAGCCCTCGGGGCCGGCATCACGCGTTAATGTATAAACGGTTTATCGAATTGGACAACAGGGAATGACGCGGACGCGACCAAACGCAACCGTTTGTTTTCATTATATGGAAGGACGCTTATAAGATGCGTCGGCCGAGGCGATCAGCCCTCCAGTTCCTCGCGCAGCATTTCGAGTTCGAACCACTCTTCCTCCATGCTGACAAGGCTTTCCCGCAGCTTTTCCATCTCCGCCGCGAGGCGATTGAAGGTTGCAGGATCCTTGGAAAAAAGGTTCGGATCGGCCATTTTCTGCTCACGGGCGGCAATCTCGGCTTCCGCCTTGGCCATCTCCTTCGGCAGGTTTTCCAGCGCAAATTTCTGCTTGTAGGACAGCTTGCCCTTGCCCTTCGAGCCCTCGCCGCCCGACGATGAAGCTTCGGCCGCCTTCGGCTTTTCGGCCCCCTTTTCCGCTCGCCTGCGTTCCTCGATCGCGCCCTTGCGCTGAGCGAGCATGTCGGAATAGCCGCCGGCATATTCGATCCAGCGTCCATCAGGCTCTTCCGGGTTGGCGGGCGCGATCGTCGAGGTCACGGTGCGATCGAGGAAATCGCGGTCATGGCTGACGAGGATGACGGTACCGGAAAAACCGGAAACGATTTCCTGCAGCAGATCGAGCGTCTCGATGTCGAGGTCGTTGGTGGGTTCGTCGAGGATCAGGAGATTGGTCGGCCGCGATAGGATGCGCGCCAGCATCAGCCGGGCCCGTTCGCCGCCGGAGAGATTCCTGATCGGTGTGCGCGCCTGCTCCGGCTGGAACAGGAATTCCTTCATGTAGCCGGTCACATGCCGCTGCTCACCATTGACAAGCAGGTTCTCGCCGCGACCGTCGGTCAGATAGTTGGCGAGCGTATCTTCCGGATTAAGCTCCTCGCGCTTCTGATCGAGTGTCGCGATTTCCAGATTGGTGCCGAGCTTCACCGTGCCGCTATCCGGCTCGAGCTGACCCGTCAGCATCTTCAGAAGTGTCGTCTTGCCGGCGCCGTTCGGGCCGACGAGACCGATGCAATCGCCGCGATGCACGCGGATCGAAAACGGCGCGACGATAGCCCTGTCACCATAGGTCTTGGTGATCTTGTCCGCCTCGATCACCAGCTTGCCGCTCTCCAGCGCATCAGACGCGGCGGCCTGCACGGTGCCCAGAGCGCCTTTATGGCCGCGATAGCGGGAACGCATGTCGTGCAGCTCGCCAAGACGACGCATGTTGCGCTTGCGCCGCGCCGTCACGCCGTAGCGCAGCCAGTGCTCCTCGCGCTCGATCTGCTTGCCGAGCTTGTGCTGCTCCAGCTCCTCGGCCTCGAGCACCTGATCGCGCCAGGCTTCGAAATGGGCAAATCCCCTGTCCAGACGGCGTGAGGTGCCGCGATCGAGCCAAACGGTCGCGGTCGAAACCTTTTCGAGGAAACGGCGGTCGTGCGAGATCAGCACGAGCGCGCTGCGGCTCTTCTGTAACTCGCCTTCCAGCCATTCGATGGTCGGCAGGTCCAGGTGGTTCGTCGGCTCGTCGAGCAGCAGAATATCCGGTTCCGGCGCCAGAACGCGCGCAAGAGCCGCGCGGCGGGCCTCGCCGCCCGAGAGATTGTTCGGGTCCTCCTCGCCGGTCAGGCCGAGATGCGAGAGGAGATAGGTGACGCGATAGGGGTCATCGCCAGGTCCGAGGCCGGCCTCGGCATAGGCGGCAACCGTCTTGTAACCGACGAAATCCGGAGCCTGTTCGAGATAGCGCACGGTCGAAGACGGATGGCGGAACACTTCGCCCGACTGCGCCTCGACAAGGCCGGCCGCGATCTTCAAAAGCGTCGACTTGCCCGAACCGTTGCGGCCGACAAGGCAGATCTTGTCGCCTGACTCCACCTGCAGCGCGGCACCAGCAAGCAATGGCGCGCCGCCAAAGCTCAAAAAGATGTCGTCGAGTTTCAGAATGGGAGGGGCCAAAGTCAGACTCCACTGAGATCATAGGGGCGGGCAAGAACGATCGCCCTGCCGCTGCCGAGCAAAAAGCGCACGTCGCCTTCCGCCACGTTGGAAATGGTGCGCGATACGCCGAAGGGCAAATGGAAATCACGCAAGGGATAGCGGGCATTGCCGATGAAAAGGCCCGTCAGGTCGCTAAAACCGAGGACTGAGAACAGCGAGCCGGCCGGGAGCGCCAGCGTGAGGCCGCCTGGCGGCAGCGGCACCGCCTCCTCGTCACCCGATGTCAGCAGGACATCGAAGCCTTTCTCGGCCAAGCGGATACCATAGAGCAGGTGCTGGATGGCATGATCGGAGCGTTCACCGCCCATGGCGCCCGCGAGAATCAGCCTCGTGGCACCGCGATCGATCGCTTCTGAGACGGCAATCTCGCCGTCGGTCGCCGCCTTTGCCGCTGGATAAGGCTGCTTGGGCACATTGGGAAACGCAGCTTGCAAATCGGCCGGCGTGGAATCGAAATCGCCAACCCACAGCTCAGGCTGCACCTGGAGCGCGACCGCATGGCGCATGCCGCCATCAGCTGCGATGAAACGGCTGCCGGAAATGGCGGCGCGCAACCGCTCCGTCAGGCGAAGCTCGCCGCCGAGCAGGATGGTGAAGGTGGTGGACTGGCTCATGAGGCATGCCCATAGCGCAAACTCATATCCCTAGGGAAGAGCGCCATGGGTAAGAACGGCAGCAACGACGGTTCAGTCGTCCGTTTCCTTGAGGCGCGCCTGGAAAACCTGCTCGTAACCACTGACGTAGCGATCGAACAGCAGCGAGAAACTCTCGATCTCCTCCGGCGTCCAGTCGGCGAAGATGCTGCCGATGACCGAATATTTCTGTGCCTGGATCTCCGACAGCAGTCTTTGCCCGAGCGCGGTCAATATCACGACAATGCGCCGCGCATCCGCCTGCGATGCCTTGCGTCGCAACACGCCGCGCGTCACCATGTCGGCAACGATGCGGCTCGCCCGCGAGGGATCGATGCGCAGCATCTCGGCGATCGTGCCGACGGTGACTTCGCCCGTCGCCTCCGCCCGCCGCACGACATCGAGCACGTCGAGATGCGAAAGCTCGAGCCCCGGCGCAACACTCTGGATGGCAAGCCTGCCGATCATGCGGCGTCCCGTCAGGAGACGCATGCGCGTCATGGCATGGCCGATGCGCAGGAGATTCTCGTCATCGGTCAGGGCCTGGGCTTCAACTTCACGTGTATTCGTCGCAGATGTCATCTTTCCACCATACCAGAGGCGGAAAAGAAATAAAACATGCAAACAGCATTCACCTGTCGTTGACATTTATATGCTAATGGCACATATGTATCAAGTATGAAAACCGGGGCGTCCCGCGCATTCGATCGACCGCGCAGCGTTTCGGGCAAGCTCGGATTTTTTACCCCATGGACATGCAGACAACGTTCGCGCCGCTCGTGGCGGATCATAAACGGCGGCTTATACTCTTCCTGTTTCTGATGACTGCCATGTTCATGGCCACGCTCGACAACCAGATCGTCTCGACGGCGCTTCCGACGATCGTCGGCGAGTTCGGGCATCTGGAACGCTTCGGCTGGATCGGATCGGCCTATCTTCTCTCGCTCTCCGCCGTCATGCCCGTTTACGGCAAGCTCGGTGATCTCTTCGGCCGCAAATATGTGATGATGATGGCGATCGCGATCTTCACGATCGGCTCCGCCGTCTGCGGCCTTGCCGTTTCGATGAATACGCTGATTGCCGCCCGCGTCCTTCAGGGGCTGGGAGGCGGCGGCATCCTCGTGTCGATCTTCGCCGTCAATGCCGACCTGTTCGAGCCGCGGGAACGCGCCCGCTATCAGAGCTATTCGAGCCTCGTGCTGATGGCCTCCGGCGCCATCGGCCCCGTTCTCGGCGGCACGATGAGCGACCTCTTCGGCTGGCGCTCCATCTTTCTCGTCAACGTGCCGATCGGCTTTGTCGTGCTGGCGGGTCTCGCCACCATGCTCCCCTATCGCAAGCCGGCCCGCCGCCCGAAGATCGATTATGCCGGCGCAATCGTTCTTGCGCTGACGACGACGAGCATCGTGCTTGCCGCCGACGGCACCGAACTCTTCGGATCACTGCTGTCGCCACAGTGCCTCGGCATCATCGCCTTCGGCATGATCTGCGCCATCGCCTGGGTCTTCATCGAGCGCCGCGCTCCTGAGCCGATCGTGCCGATGACGCTGTTCCGCAATCCGACATTCGGCCTCCTGCTGATCATTTCGATCACCAGCGGCGCCGTTGCCATCGGGATGGTCAATTATTTCGCGCTCTTCCTGCAGACGACGACAGGCCTTTCGCCCTCGATGGCCGGCCTGCTGTTCATTCTCCTGACTGGCGGTATCGTCTGCGGCTCGCTATCGGCCGGCAGGCTGATCGCGGCCAGAGGCCGCTACAAGCCCTTTGCCATCGCAAGTGCTGCCTGCAGCGCCATCGCATTTGGCTCGTTCGCCTTCCTGCCTGCCGGCACGCCCATCGTCTTCATTGGCGGCCTGATGCTGCTGCACGGCATCGGCATCGGTCTTGCGCAGCAGGTGCCCGTCATCGGCGTGCAGAACGCAGCCGCTGCCCGTGACGTCGGCGCTGCAACCGGCGCCGTCACGCTCTCGCGCATGGGCGGCGCCTCGATCGCCATTTCCATCTACGGCGCCATCATCGCCGCCAAGCTCGGCAATGTCGGCATCTCCATCGCGGGCGTATCCGACATCGAGCAGCTGACGCCGAAAATGATGGCCGCATTGCCCGAGGCGACCCGCGAGGCCGTCGCCACCGCCTATGCAAGCGCCTTCAGCCCGCTGTTCTTGACGGCTGCCGGCATCTGCCTCATCGGCCTTCTGACCTCACTGTCGTTGAGAAACGTGCAGCTTCCGGGCGCCGTGAAGAAAATCGAAAGCCCGACGGCGGCCGCTCACGCGGCCGAGTAAGATCGCCCGCCTGCAATCGACAAGGGAATCATTTTCCTTGTCATCCCTTCGTCGCAAGGCTAAATCTGCCGACGCTCTAACGGGGTGCCTTATGTCCTTCCGGACATCCGGCTGAGAGGCTTTTACCGGGCCAACCCGCGGAACCTGATCCGGCTAACACCGGCGGAGGGATTAGACGCGTGACGAAATCATGGCGCCCTTTCCCCTTCAAGACGAAACCTAAAGCATGATGCCGAAAAGTGTAAACGGCTTTCGGGCAACATCATGCTCTAATTATTTGATTTTAGAGCGGATTCAGATTTTAGGTCCATAGACCTAAAATCATCCGGCTCCAGGAGGAGGCGCTGTCATGCAACACCGTTCGCTATTGTCATTCTTCACCGGCCTGGCCCTTGCCGCCGGAACAAGCTTTTTCGCCGCACAGCCTGCTGCAGCGGCCGACAAAGCTCTGACCATCTACACCTATGAGAGCTTCACCGCCGATTGGGGGCCGGGCGCCAAGGTCAAGGCCGCCTTCGAAAAGACCTGCGGCTGCACGGTCAACTATGTTAGCGTCACAGATGGCGTCGCGCTTCTGTCGCGCCTGAAGCTGGAAGGCGCGGGCACCAAGGCCGATGTCGTTCTCGGCCTCGACACCAATCTCGTCGACGAAGCCAAGGACACCGGCCTTTTCGATGCAAGCGGCGTTGACACTTCCGCGCTTAAGGTCCCCGGCGATTTCAAGGATGACGTCTTCGTGCCCTACGACTACGGCCATTTCGCCGTGATCTACGACAGCCAGACGGTCAAGAATCCCCCGAAGAGCATGAAGGATCTCGTCGAGGGCGATCCCGCGCAGAAGATCGTTATCGAAGACCCGCGCACCTCGACGCCGGGCCTCGGGCTTCTGCTCTGGGTGAAGTCGATCTATGGCGACAAGGCGGCCGATGCCTGGACGAAGCTCAAGGGCCGCATCCTGACGGTCACCCCCGGCTGGTCGGAAGCCTATGACCTCTTCACCAAGGGCGAGGCACCGCTGGTGCTCTCCTATACGACGTCACCGGCCTATCACATGATCGAGGACAAGACCGATCGTTATCAGGCGGCCGCCTTCTCGGAAGGACACTATATCCAGATCGAGGTCGCCGGCCTCATCAAATCCTCGCCGAACAAGGACCTTGCCCGCGACTTCCTGAAGTTCATGATCTCCCCCAGCTTCCAGGACATCATCCCGACAAGCAACTGGATGATGCCGGTCTCGGCCACCTCCGAGCCGCTGCCGGATGCCTTCAGCAAACTCGTCGTGCCGTCGAAGACCTTCCTGATGAGCCCGTCCGACGTCGACAAGAACCGCAAGGCCTGGATCGACGAATGGCTGGCCGCCACCAGCGGCAATTGACGCGCTGATCATGCTCGCGGCACCCGAACGAAGACGCGCCATTTCCGGCGGGGCGCTTAGCCTCGCCGGCATCGTGCTCTTCGTCGGGGTCGCCGTTTTTGCCCTCTTGGCCGCCAGCATCGAGTCCGGCGGCGACACCACGCTGACCGATCCCTATCTGCTGCGCGTCCTGCGCTTCACGCTGCTGCAGGCGGTGCTCTCGACGCTTCTCTCCGTGGTGCTCGCCCTACCGGTCGCCCGGGCGTTGGCGCGCCAGCCGCATTTTCCCGGCCGGTTGTGGCTGCTCCGGCTGATGGCGGTTCCGATGGGATTGCCGGTGCTGATTGGCGCGCTCGGCCTGCTCGGCATCTGGGGCCGGCAAGGGCTCATCAATCAGGCGCTTACTACGCTTGGCCTATCGCAACCCGTCAGCATCTATGGTCTCGCCGGCATCCTGCTGGCCCATGTCTTCTTCAACATGCCGCTCGCCTGCCGGCTGATGCTGGCCGGGCTGGAGCGCGTACCGGCGGAATACTGGCTTGTCGCCGGCGGGCTCGGCATGCGGCCCGCCTCGGTCTTTCGCTTCATCGAATGGCCTGTCCTGCGCGGCCTCATCCCCGGCATTGCCGGCCTGATCTTCATGCTCTGCGCCACCAGCTTCACGCTCGTCCTGATTCTCGGCGGCGGACCGGCCGCGACGACGCTGGAAGTGGCGATCTATCAGGCGCTGCGCTTCGATTTCGACCCCGGCCGCGCCGTAATGCTGTCGCTGCTTCAGATCGCCGTCACTCTCCTCGTCCTTAGCGCCATGACGCTGTTTCGCGCGCCAGACGATCACGGGCTGACCAGCGGCCGCGCGCTCCACCGCATCGATGGGCAAAGGACAGCCGCACGGTGGACCGACGCCGGCGTGCTGTCGGCCGCCACGCTCTTTCTCGGTCTGCCGCTCGCTTCCGTCGTCGTGACCGGCTTTGAGGCGAATCTTCTGAAACTCGCCGGCCAGCCGATCTTTTTGCAAGCGGCCGTCACGAGCCTGGCAATCGCGCTCTCCGCCGGCCTTCTGGCGGTCTTGTTATCCTTTGCCATCATCCGCGCCCGATCGGCGATATCGGTCGATCGCCGCAAGACCGTCAGCCTGCGCGGCCTGGCGCTCGCCTTGAGTGCAAGCTCGTCCCTTATTCTGCTGATCCCGCCGATCGTGCTGGCAACGGGCTGGTTTCTGGCGCTGAGACCATTGGGTGATCCCAGCCGCTTTGCCGCCATCCTCATCGTTGTTATCAATGCGCTGATGGCGTTGCCCTTCGTCATCCGCGTCATCGAACCGGCCTATGCAGTCCATCGCCGCCGCACCGAACGGCTGGCCGCAAGCCTCGGCCTTTACGGCATCGCCCGTCTTCGCCTGATCGATTGGCCGGGTCTGCGCAAGCCGCTCTTCACCGCGCTCTCCTTCGCCATGGCGTTGTCGCTCGGCGACCTCGGCGCGGTGGCGCTCTTCGGCTCGGACAGCCTGATGACCCTGCCATGGCTGGTCTACAGCAAGCTCGGCAGCTACCGCACGAACGACGCCGATGGGTATGCCTTGATCCTCGGCCTGGTCTGTCTTCTTCTGACCATCGCCGGCACGGCGGGCCAAGGCGCGCGCGATTCCGAAAGCAAGAGAAATGACTGACGGCAACGACATGAAGCAACAAGGTATCGCCATGGCCGGAGTCGAGCTGCGCCTCGGCACGCATGACTTTCGCTTTGACTGCGCATTGCCGCAGGGCAGGATCGTCGCCATTGCCGGACCGTCGGGGTCTGGCAAGTCGACCTTTCTCAATTTGTTGGCCGGCTTCGAACAGCCCGATCGCGGCCGCGTGCTGCTGGCGGGGCAGGATGTGACCGGCCTCCACCCTGCGGAACGGCCCGTGTCGCTGGTCTTCCAGGACAACAACCTCTTTGCCCATCTCGATCTCTTCACCAATGTCGGTCTCGGCATCAGCCCATCATTGAAGCTTTCTGCACAGGACCGGCAAAGGGTCTCGGAGGCCTTGGCGCGCGTCGGACTGCCCGGCTTCGAGAAGCGCAGGCCGGGAACGCTCTCCGGCGGCGAACGGCAGCGCGCCGCTTTCGCAAGGGCGCTCGTGCGCGACAAGCCGATCCTGCTGCTGGACGAACCTTTCGCCGCCCTCGATCCCGGCCTGCGCTCCGGCATGGTCGAACTTTTGAAAACCCTGCATCGCGAGAGCGGCAATACGGTGCTGATCGTCTCGCACGACCCGGCCGAGGTGCGGCGTCTTGCCGACCATGCCGTGTTTATCGATGGCGGCACGATCAGGCTTGCCGCCCCCATAAAGACCTTCCTCGAGACAGGCGACATTCCGGCACTGACCACATTTCTGCAGCATTGATTGCGCTGCAGCATCTTGTTGCCCGCTCTGCCTTAATTTCGTCGTGCGAAGCGGCTGAAAGTCCTGGGAAATGCTTGCTAAAATACAACGCTGCCACATTTAAACGGAGTCTCGCTATGCAACCGGTGCCAAAATCGGCTACAGCAAGGGCTGGAGACCGTCCGGGCAGACGCGGATCGAAGGGGATGCAGGCAACCTCTATCGGCGCGCGACGATGATCAGCCCGGTAACGATCAACCGGATTTGGCGCCGAGCCGGCATGGCAGCGAAATGAGTGGGACACTGGTACTGAAGCAGAGCGAATTAGCAGCACGTAGGATCAGCGTGACCGTCGCAGCCCGTTTGCGCCGCCTAGCCCCGCTCCTTGTCGCTGCCATGGTGCTGGACAGCTGCCAGACGGTGATGGATCAATCCTATCAGCCAAGCGTCTCGCCCTCCGCTAATCCGCAGATCGTCTCCGAGGTGCAGAAAAACGACCCGCGCGCGCAGATGGGCGCACGCGAGCATCCGCGCATCCTCGCAAGCTATGGCGGCGAATACAAGGATGCCAAAACTGAGCGCCTCGTTGCCCGCATCGCCGGCGCCCTGACCAGCGTGTCGGAAAATCCGCAGCAGTCCTACCGCATCACTATCCTCAATTCGCCCTCGATCAACGCCTTCGCGCTTCCGGGCGGCTACCTCTACGTGACGCGCGGCCTTCTGGCGCTTGCCAATGATGCTTCCGAAGTCGCTGCCGTGCTGTCGCACGAAATGGCGCACGTGACAGCCAATCACGGCATCGAGCGGCAGAAGCGCGAGGAAGCCGAAGTCATCGCCAGCCGCGTTGTTTCGGAGGTTTTGTCGAGCGATCTGGCCGGCAAGCAGGCGCTCGCGCGCGGCAAGCTGCGTCTCGCCGCCTTCTCGCGCCAGCAGGAACTCCAGGCCGACGAGATCGGCATCCGCACGCTCGGCCAGGCCGGCTACGATCCGTATGCCGCCGCCCGCTTCCTCAACGCCATGGAAGACTACAGCCGCTTCATGTCGGCCAATTCCGATGCCGACCAGAGTCTGGACTTCCTTTCGAGCCACCCGAGCACGCCGCAGCGCATCGATCTTGCCAAGGCGCATGCCCGCGAATTCGGCGAGGAAGGCAAAGTCGGCGACATCGGCCGCGATTATTACCTGAACGGCATCGATGGCCTGCTCTATGGCGACAGCCCCGAGGAAGGCTATGTCCGCGGCCAGACCTTCCTGCATGGCGGCCTCGGCATCCGCTTCGACGTGCCGCCCGATTTTCGCATCGACAACAAGGTCGAGGCCGTGATGGCAACCGGCCCAGGCGATATCGCCATCCGTTTCGACGGTGTGGCCGACAGCCAGAACCAGAACCTGACGAACTATATTTCCAGCGGCTGGGTGACGGGCCTCGATCCCTCCTCAATCCAGTCGATCACCGTCAACGGCATGCCGGCCGCCACCGCGCGCGCTTCCGCCGATCGCTGGGATTTCGATGTCACCGTCATCCGCGACCGCACGCAGATCTTCCGCTTCCTGACGGCCGTGCCGAAGGGGAATATCGCCCAGCTCAACCAGACGGCGGACGTGCTGCGGTCGAGTTTCCGGCATATGACGCCGGAAGAGGCGGCATCGCTGAAGCCGCTCAGGGTCCGCGTCGTCACCGTCAAGCCCGGCGACACGATCACGACGCTTGCCGCCCGCATGATGGGCACCGACCGCAAGCTCGATTTGTTCAAACTGATGAATGCCCTACCGACCGGGGCAACGATTGCACCGGGCGACAAGGTCAAGATTATCTCGGAATAGTAAGCGTTCTATCTTCTCCCGGACGGGAGAAGATCCGTCTTAGGCGTAGCTCGCCATGCGGGGATCCGCATCCACCAGCGCGTTGCGGAGCTTGTCCATTGCACGGCTTTCGATCTGACGCACGCGCTCCTTGGAGATTCCAAGATCGGCGCCGAGTTCCTCGAGCGTCGCTCCATCTTCGACGAGGCGTCGTGCCTGGATGATCTTCATCTCGCGTTCGTTGAGATGCTTCAGCGCCGAGGCAAGCCAGATGCGACGGCGCTCGCCATCGATCATGTCGGATACCTGCTCGTCCGGAAGCGGCTCGTCGCTGATGAGAAAATCGATACGCTCGGCGCTTTCGGAATCGCTCGATATCGACGGCGCCTGCAGGGACGTATCGTTGCTGGAAAGGCGCGCATCCATGGTCTGCACGTCGGAAAGGCTGACGCCAAGCGCAACCGCGATTTCCTCGTGGATAGATTGGACGGTAACGCTCGAATTGCTGCGAGCGAGCTTGGCGCGCAGGCGGCGAAGATTGAAGAATAGTGCCTTCTGCGCTGAACTCGTGCCACCACGCACGATGGACCAATTGCGCAAAATATAGTCCTGGATCGAAGCGCGGATCCACCAGCTTGCATAAGTCGAGAAGCGAACTTCCCGTTCCGGTTCGAAGCGGGCAGCTGCCTCAAGGAGGCCGACATAGCCTTCCTGTACGAGATCGCTCATCGGTAGTCCGAAATTGCGAAACTTGCCCGCCATGGAAATGACGAGGCGCATATGCGCGGTTGCTATCTGGTTGCGGGCGCCGCGATCATCGTGATCCTTCCAGCGTATGGCAAGATTATGCTCTTCGTCGCGATCGAGATAGGGAGCAGCCATCGCGACTTTGATCATACGTCGATCTGCAGACATGTTCGTCATACGCATCTCCTAAGGTTCGGCCTCAAATCGTCTCTAATGCCGCGGTCGACGAAAAGGGCAGCAAGTATCGTTTCCGAACATCACTGCTCGGATGGAAATCAATGAATGAAATTCAAATTGGAAACCGATATCCGGTTCGCCGGATAATCGATGACTAGTCTTGTTCGATCTCAGCGAATGGATCTGGCGATTGAAGCATGTTCAGATCGCCGGGGGGCTTCGGATGAAAACGCATAGGCCGGTCCTCGTGAATGTCCATAAATACGGCCTGCTTGGAAACCCCTCCCCACAGGAGAGCACCCACACCGACCGCTAACACGAGGCTTAAACGCGGCAGAAGCAAAAAGGTTCCAAAGAAAAAACCCGGCACGAAGGCCGGGTTTTTTGAAGCTAGAATTGGCGCACTTAGCCTTATGCGGCTTCGTCCTGGGAATCGTCGTCGTCGACGACCTTGCCGCGCTTGGGACCCTTGTTGAGATTGACCTCGACAAGGCGAACGGCTTCGGTTTCCGACATCTTGTTGACGGCTGCAATTTCGCGCGCCATGCGATCGAGCGCAGCTTCATAGAGCTGGCGTTCGGAATAGGACTGCTCCGGCTGGTTCTCGGCGCGATAAAGATCGCGAACCACCTCAGCGATGGAAAGCAGATCGCCGGAATTGATCTTGGCATCATATTCCTGGGCGCGACGCGACCACATGGTGCGCTTCACGCGGGCTTTGCCCTGCACGACCTTCAGCGCCCGCTCAACGAAATCCGTCTCGGAAAGCTTGCGCATGCCGATGCTCATGGCCTTGGCCACCGGTACCTTCAGGCGCATCTTGTCTTTCTCGAAGTCGATTACGAACAGCTCGAGCTTCATGCCTGCGACTTCTTGTTCTTCGATGGCAGTGATCGTGCCGACACCGTGGGCCGGATAAACGATCGCTTCACCAGTCTTGAAGCCATGGCGTGCTGCTGAAGGTTTTTTCTGCTGGGTCGTCATTCTTTTCAAAAACTCCCTGTTATGCGCCCGGTTGGGCCGGGTGCCGGGTCAGTCAGGCCCGGATGAGACGGACGAACCGTCGGGTCACTTCATCCTGGTCCAGCCAGACTTATGCAAACAGAAACCCACCCATCGCGATCTAGGACCCGACAACACAAATCGTTGATATGTCAAGGAAACCGCGTACGGATTGGTGATTTGCTTTCGTGATGGTTTTGGGCATGCGTAATGCCGCTGTGGATCAGTGTGAGGAACCTATCACAAAAATCTGAGGAAATCAATAATTTGCTGCGTGCGCGCCAAAAACGCCACGTTGACCGCCATGCGACCCAACGGCAATGATTCGCTTTCTGCGATATCGACTACACCTTTATCGACGGCCTGTCACGGCCCTCGATCAGTCGCCGCTTCCGGGGTTCGTCGAGAAATACTTCTCGAACTTTCCTTCCTCGCCGTCCATCTCCTTGGCTTCCGGCAGCGGGTCGCGCTTGACCGTGATGTTCGGCCAGATGGCGGCATATTCCGTGTTGATCTTCAGCCACTTGTCGAGGCCCGGCTCCGTATCGGGCTTGATTGCCTCGGCGGGACATTCCGGTTCGCAGACGCCGCAATCGATGCATTCGTCGGGATGGATGACGAGAAAATTCTCGCCTTCGTAGAAGCAGTCAACAGGGCAGACTTCCACGCAATCAGTATATTTGCAGCGGACGCAATTATCGGTCACGACATATGTCATGAAGCACTCCAGGAATGTCTTTAGCCTTCGCGGATGCGCAACCTGGAACGTCGCGCCGTCCCGCGGAGCCGAACGGACAAACGCATGCGCCACACGCAAACGCGCCGCCCGGCTGGTTACCGGCAGGTTGATGGTGAGGTATCGACTTTATCGGCCAATTTCAAGGACAAACAATCTTGAAAGCGGCCCGACACAGGCAGAGTTTTCTAATCGTCGTCCGAGATCAGGCGATCGATTGCACGGCGATCGCGCTTGGTGGGCCTTCCGCTCCCCGGCGCGCGCAGCGCCTGCTCGAACGGGGTGAGGCGTTTTGTCTCATCCGGCGGCGGCGTCAGATCCTCATAGAGCAGCTTGGCTTCCTCGAAAGGTCCCCTGCGCTCGCCGGGCGAACGCACGACGAGGACGATATCCCGGCGCTCCAGCGAGAGCTCGATACGGTCGCCGGCCTTGACGCCGAAACTCGGCTGGGCGATCCGCTCGCCATTCACCCGCACGCTACCCTTCTGAACGTAAAGCTGCGCCAGCGAGCGGGATTTCACCATGCGGGCAAAGAACAGCCATTTGTCGATGCGCTGGCGCGAACCGGAAAATGGCTGTTTCTCGTCCGTCATGGGCTATTTCTTCATCTGCTCCTTGAGGGCAGCGAGCTTGGCGAAAGGAGAATCCGGATCGATCGGCTTTTCCTTGCGCGGCGGCTTGGCTTCGAAGCGCAACGGCTGCGACGCGCCGCGATTGTTGCGATCGTTCCGGTCGTTGCGTTCGCCACGCTCCTGACGATCGCCGCGGTTGCCCTGATGCTGGGGACGGCCGCCCTCGCGGTTGCCGCGCGGTGCCTTGTCGCCGCCGCGATTGTCACGGCCATCGCGACGGTCGCGTCCCTCGCGGTTGCCTTCGCCGGCGCTTGCCTGCTGCTCGCCACCACCACGGCGATTGCCTTGCTGTCCGCGACCCTCGCCCTGCTGGCCGCGACGGTCACCATGACCACGGCCACTCTGGCGCTGCTGATTGTCGCTGCGGCCACCCAGGCGCCAGAGCAGAACCGGCTTCGGCTCCGCGGGCTCGGCGGCAGCTTGCGCAACGGCATCGGTTTCCGCAGCCACCGGGGCGGCCTCAGCCGGCGCATCGACCGGAGCAGCTGGTTCCTGGGAAACGGTCTCTGCTTCCTTAGCCGGCTCTTCAGCTGCGGCATCGGCGTCGTCGTGATCGGCCTTCTCGGCAATGGTCTCCGCAGCCGGTGCCGCGGCGCTCGCCGTTGTATCCTGCTGAGCGAGGAACGCGGTTGCTTCCTCCGCCTTCACGGAATCGGCGCGATAACCGAGACCCTTGAGGATTTCCTCCATGTCCTCGAGCGTTGCGCCGAGGATGGAGAGCATGGCGGTCGTCGTGGTGAAGCGGCGGCCGTCATAAGCGCCTTCCGGGCGCGAAGCCTGGCCGGGCTTCCACTGCAAGAGCGGGCGGATGAGATCCGCCAGGCGCTCGAGAATGTCGATGCGGACCGCGCGCTTGCCGAGAAAGCGGAAACCCGCAAGCTTGTAGAACATGCGCTCATAGCCCGGATCGGTGACGACCGAGGTGCGGCCGGCAGCAAGAACCGGGATCAAATCACCGTAGCCCGGCTTGTCCAGGCCATCGTTCTTCAAGGCCCATAGCAACGTGATGAGCTCGGCCGGAGCCGGCTTCAGCAATGCGGGCACGAAAATATGATAGGCGCCGAAGCGAACGCCGTAGCGGCGCATGGAGGCGCGCGCATCCTGATCGAGCGACTTCACCTCTTCGGTGACGTCGCGTCGGAACAGAACGCCGAGATTCTCCACCAGCTGGAAAGCCAGCCCCTTGGCGAGGCCCTGCAGATCCTCGGCGCGCTGGAGATCGTCGAGCGGCTTCAGGATCGTGCTGATATGATGGTTCACGAAGCGCTCGATGCGCGACGCGACATGATCGCGCGCATTGCCCGTCAGCTGCTCGTCGGCGAGCAGGATGACGCGCGGACGCATGACATGATCGCTCCCCGACAGACGCGCCACGGGATCGCCGAGCCAGCGCACGAGGCCATCGGCGCTGATCGCAAGATCGCTGTTGCCAGCCGCATGCATACGCGCGGCGCGCGCCTCGAATTCCAGCGACAGCGCCTTCTGGGAGGCTGTCTGGACGGCCTTGGCATCCGGCCCCTCGGTTCCCGCAACAGGCGTGAACCGGAATCCGGTCAACTGTCCCACATGATGCCCTTCGACGAAGACATCCCCATTCACACTGATTTCAGCTTCCAGCATCGCATTCTCTCTCAGGCGCTTCATGAGCACAGATGTCCTGCGATCAACAAAGCGTTTCGTCAACCTCTCATGTAACGCGTCGGACAATCGATCTTCGATTTCCCGCGTCTTTTCTTGCCAGTGTGTCGGATCGGCAAGCCAGTCGGGCCGGTTCGACACATAGGTCCAAGTCCTTATCTGCGCGATTCGCGCCGAAAGCGTGTCGATCTCGCCGTCCGTCCGATCGGCGCGATGCACCTGCTCGGCAAGGAAGTCCTCTTTCACCGTGCCATAGCGCACCAGGTCGGAAAAGAGGGTGGCAATGAGATCGGCGTGCTGGGCGGGCGTAATGCGCCGATAGTCGGGAAGCGCGCAGGCCTCCCATAATTTCTCAACCCGAGCCGGGTTGCTGGCAAGATCGACTATCTCCAGATCGCGTGACAAATATTCCAACGCCTGCTGGTCTACCGCAGGCAGCGCCCGCGTCAACCCCTGCACGCGAGGCGCGCCTTCCAAACTGGCGCGCAGCGCCGCGATCGAGGAAAAATCCAAGGCCTTGCTGCGCCACTGCAGCACCTTGACCATGTCGAATTCGTGTCCCTCGATCCGGCGCACCAGCTCGTCGTCGAAAGGATCGACCTGTCCGGTCACCCCGAAGGTGCCGTCCTTCAGATGACGGCCGGCACGGCCGGCGACCTGGCCGAGCTCGGCGGGGTTGAGGTTGCGGAATTGATAGCCGTCGAACTTGCGGTCCTGGGCAAAGGCGACATGATCGACATCAAGATTGAGGCCCATGCCGATTGCATCGGTCGCGACCAGATATTCGACATCGCCGGCCTGGTAGAGCGCCACCTGCGCATTGCGGGTCCGCGGGCTCAAGGCGCCGAGAACAACGGCGGCGCCGCCACGCTGGCGGCGGATGAGCTCCGCGATCGCGTAAACCTCGTCGGCGGAAAAAGCCACGATCGCCGTGCGTTGCGGCAAGCGCGTGATCTTCTTCTGGCCGGCATAGAAAAGATGCGACAGCCGCGGCCGCTCCAGGACGGTGATCCCGGGTAGAAGCTGTTCGAGGATGGGCCGCATCGTGCCGGCACCCAATAGCAGCGTCTCGTCGCGGCCACGCAGGTGCAGGATGCGGTCGGTGAAGATATGGCCGCGCTCGAGATCGCCGGCAAGCTGAACCTCGTCGATGGCAACGAAGGAGGCACGCGTCTCGCGCGGCATGGCTTCGACGGTGCAGACCGAAAAGCGGGCGTTGGGCGGCGATATTTTTTCCTCGCCCGTGACAAGCGCGACATGCTGGGCGCCGACCTTTTCGACGACACGCGTATAGACCTCGCGCGCCAGCAGCCGCAGCGGCAGGCCGATCACGCCGCTGCCGTGCGCCACCATGCGTTCGATGGCATAATGGGTCTTGCCGGTATTGGTCGGTCCGAGCACCGCGGTCACGCCGCGTCCGCTCAGGATCATGGGCTGCAAAGTCTGTGTCATTGGTCCGTGCGTGGGCGAGAAACCACCGTCTTTCGATCAGCAAGTTCCCCAAGGAGGAAACGAAGAGATGACGACCATATGCGACAAAGGCAAGGCCTGAATAAAAAAACAGCCGTGGCAACAATCGATTTCACTATCGGCAGCCTCAACCAGAAGTTACATGCGTCCTGCATCTCATGCGAGTCCTGACGATTCCGGAACAGCTTGAGAACGAATCGGAGACGAATCGCTGACTCACCACCGTTCTTTTTTTGTTCACTACAACATATGGATTTCAACGAAAAGATTCACACCAAATGCTGAATCTCGCTTCTACGCCTTTTCCACGAGAAAAGGAGTCAAGTGTTGAATCTGAAGTCGGCGAAAATCGGCGCTTTTCATGGTTAATTATCTGTAAATTATGTAATTTTTCGGAATGGCGTTATTTGCGTTAAGATTCGGGTCAAAGCCGGAACGAATCGGCGACGAATCGCTATTCCAGCTCAATTCTGTCTTTGTTCCATACAATATCTAGCGTTTCCTCGACCAAAACACACAGGACTCTGCATGGTTGAGCCCGCAAGTCCGGCCGAATCAGGAATTGTGATCAATCTTTCAATGGGCGCAGATATAATGAGCTTCCAAATACACGCATAAGCTGTTCTCATCGTTATATCGATCGAGGCCGGAGCGAATCGGATTTCACGGCTACATAGTTGTATTTCGCCAGGACAGCATCGGAACATGGAAAGCGGCACGGACCCAGAACGTTGTTCGCGGCCCATTCCGCGCGAGCCGATCAAAGCATGAAGGCCATTCTGCGCACACCCGCCTACCACCGGATTTCGCTCGGCCCGCACGTCGGCACCCTACAGGAAGACCTTAACGTTAACCAAAGTCCAAACGCAGAACGAATCGCCGACGAATCACGGACACGTTTCCTTTCTCGTTTCGTTCACCGCAACATATTGTATTTTAATCATATTTTAACCATAAGAATGGATCGCGACCCTCTCTCCGCCCCCCGCATCGCGCAGTCGCGTTAACGTTTGGCCGATCGCGGCGCCGCCGGGATCCGAGCATTTTTATTTCTTAGCCGGAACAATTTTCGGCGATGCAAGTTTCTATCTGCAGAATTGAGGAACTCCGCGCATTTACTAGGGAACCGATTTGAGCTGGAGTCGCTGAAGCATGGTGCCGGATTGAACGACATTGCCGGTGCTATTCAAGCGATGGACATGGAGGAGACATATCATGCTTGGTACGGTATTGCTTGTCATACTGATTCTGCTGCTGATCGGCGCGCTGCCCAGCTGGGGTTACAGCCGGGCATGGGGGTACGGCCCATCAGGCGGTCTCGGGCTTGTTCTCGTCATTGTTCTCATTTTGCTATTGATGGGGCGGATTTGATCCGCGGGTCAATGTTCAAACGTCACAACACCAGGGAGCTAACACCATGAAGAAGATCATCGTCGCGATCGCCCTTGTCGGCGCTTTGGCGTCATGCACGGCAACGGAAAAAGGGACTGCCATCGGTGCTGGCACCGGCGCCCTGATCGGCGGCGTGGCCACCCATAGCTGGGGTGGCGCGGCAGTCGGCGCCGTCGCCGGCGGCGTCGTCGGCAATCTTATCGGACGCTCCCATGAGCGCCGTGGCTATTGCATCTATCGCGACCGGTATGGCCATCGCTACGAGGCCCGTTGCCGCTAAGGCTTGACCCGTTCGTGACCGACCGCACCGCGGCCGGTCACGAACATCGGGCCATTGGAGGCTCTGAAAGCCGGAGTTTCTGAAAGAATCCTCCTCCCGCGCGTTTGGTTGCGGGAAGGAAGCAGTGTTTTGAGAAAGGAACGGCACCATGGCCGCAATCATCGCAAGCATTGCAGCACTCGCGCTTATCGGCACCACTTTTTACGCGCTTGGAAGCGCGGCAAGAGCGCGAGACAAGGAGAAAAAGCGGCTAGCATTGGAAGCCGTCATCCTGGAATTCAAGCCTCGGCAGCGACAGCAGGCAAACTCAGGCCGAGGATGATGCCGGGCCGGCACTTCCGTCTATCCGGCAATCCTGCCCATGATGCGAACGGCCAAGAGCGGAGCAGCTCTTTACGGAAGTTCCGAACCGCTCTCTCCCATTGTTTCTACGCAATTTCCGACGGAAGACTGCCGCGCACCTTCCTGGAACTGCTTTAGACGAAGAACTGGCCGCCGTTGGCTGTTATCGTCGATCCCGTGATGAAACCGGCGTCGTCACTGGCAAGAAAGACGGCTATGCGGGCGATTTCCTCGGGCTCGCCCAGGCGTCCCACCGGGATCTGCGGGATGATACGCTCGGTCAGCACCTTTTCCGGCACCGCCAGCACCATTTCCGTGCCGATATAACCGGGGCAAATGGCATTGACGGTGATGTTCTTGGCGGCCCCCTCTTGGGCAAGCGCCTTGGTGAAGCCGAGATCGCCGGCCTTGGCGGCGGAGTAGTTCGCCTGCCCCATCTGCCCCTTCTGACCATTGATCGATGAGATGTTGATCACGCGGCCGAAGCTGCGATCGCGCATGCCCTGCCAGACATGATGGGTCATGTTGAACAGGCCGCTGAGGTTCGTATTGATGACCTCGTGCCATTGCTGCGGCGTCATCTTGTGGAACATGGCGTCACGGGTAATGCCGGCATTGTTGACCAGGACCTCGACATGTCCGAGATCATGCTCGACCTTGGCGATGCCCTTGCCGCAGGCTTCGTAATCGGTGACATCCCATTTATGGACGGCGATGCCGGTCACATCGTGGAACGCCCGGGCTTTCTCGTCGTTGCCGGCATAGGTTGCCGCCACCTTGTAACCCGCATTATGCAGCGCCATCGAAATGGCCGCTCCGATGCCGCGTGTGCCCCCGGTTACCAATGCCACTCTGCTCATGTGCCACTCCCCTTTGTTGCTGCGGAGACGAGACGCCCGAAGGCCGGGTCGCCGGCTCCGCTTTCACCACTTCTTCTGGAAAACTCCTTTCAAGACGCCTTAAAGCGCCTCGAAGCACATGGCGACGCCCATGCCCCCGCCGATGCACAGCGTGGCGAGCCCCTTGCGGGCGCCGCGGCGCTTCATTTCGAACAGCAGCGTATTGAGAACGCGGGCTCCGGAGGCGCCGATGGGATGGCCGATGGCGATCGCACCGCCGTTGACGTTGACGATCGACGTATCCCAGCCGAGATCCTTATTGACGGCGCAAGCCTGGGCGGCGAACGCCTCGTTGGCTTCGACGAGATCGAGGTCTGCGACGGACCAGCCCGCCTTTTCCAGCGCCTTGCGCGAGGCCGGGATCGGCCCGGTGCCCATGATCTGCGGATCGACGCCGGCGGTTGCCCAGGACACGATGCGCGCAAGCGGTTGAATGCCGCGGCGCGAGGCTTCCGTCTCGGTCATCAGCACGGCGGCAGCGGCGCCGTCATTGAGGCCGGAAGCGTTGCCGGCAGTGACCGTGCCTTCCTTGTCGAAGGCCGGGCGCAGCTTCGCCATGCCGTCCATCGACGCGCCATGGCGGATATATTCGTCGGCATCGACCGTGACGTTGCCCTTGCGCGCCTGGATGGTGAAAGGGATGATCTCGTCGGTGAACCGGCCGGCCTTCTGCGCGGCTTCCGCCTTGTTCTGGGAGGAAACGGCAAACTGATCCTGTTCCTCGCGCGAAAGCTGCCACTGCCGCGCGATGTTTTCAGCCGTAATGCCCATGTGATAGCCGTAAAAAGCATCCGTCAGGCCATCCTTGATCATGGTGTCGATCATCTTCATGTCGCCCATCTTGGTGCCGGAGCGAAGGTTTGCCGCATGCGGCGCCATCGACATGGATTCCTGGCCGCCGGCGACGATGATCTTCGCGTCGCCGGTGGCGATCTGCTGCAGGCCGAGCGCGACGGCGCGCAGGCCGGAGCCGCAAAGCTGGTTGACGCCCCAGGCGGTCGCTTCCTGCGGGATGCCGGCCTTCATCGCGGCCTGGCGGGCCGGGTTCTGTCCTTCGCCGGCCTGAAGCACCTGACCGAGGATCACTTCGTCGACTTCCTTGGCATCGACGCCGGCGCGCTCCAGCGCGCCCTTGATCGCGGCCGCGCCGAGCTCATGAGCCGGAACGGTCGCGAACGCGCCGTTGAACGAGCCGACCGCGGTGCGGGCCGCGCTGGCGACAACGATGGATGAACTGCTCATGGAAGCCTCCTCAGGAAATGAACGTGTATATGAGGCGAAACTGTCAAAGCTTTGCGCTGGAGTCAAATTGCAAGAATTTCCCGCGTACAGATTTCATGAAGCCGTCGTTGCCCGCTGGAAATCCAACCAAGGATTGGGCTTGCCGCATCGCACAAAGCGATTGTCACCAAGCTTCTTTTGCGTCTACACTCAGCAGTGGAGGAGTATTCCATACAATCAGACGGGGCCAGGAGACTGATAATGGCAAAGACTGAGGGCCAGATCGTAATCAAGAAATATGCGAATCGCCGCCTATACAATACCGGTACCAGCACCTACGTGACGCTGGACGACCTGGCGGAGATGGTGAAGAAAGGCGAGGAATTCACTGTCCAGGATGCCAAGAGCGGTGAAGACATTACGCATTCGGTCCTGACGCAAATTATTTTCGAGCAGGAATCAAAGACCGGCAACACGCTGCTGCCGATTTCCTTCCTCCGGCAGCTTATCGGCTATTACGGCGACCAGATGCAGATGGTTGTCCCAAGCTTCCTTGAGCATTCGATGCGCTCCTTCACGGAGCAGCAAACGCAGATGCGCGAGCAGATCAATCGCGCCTTTGGCGAAACACCGCTCGGCAAGAATCTTCAGCTGCCCATACAGATGGTCGAGGAGCAGGTCCGCCGCAACACCGAAATGTTCCAGCAGGCCATGCAGATGTTCTCGCCATTCATGAAGCCGCCGGCCAAGGAGAGCCGCAAGGCCGAAGCCAAGGATATCGACGAGCTGAAGGAACAACTCCGCGCCATGCAGAGCAAGCTGGATAGCCTGTGAAATAAGGCAATGCGCCTATGAACGCTCGGAGAGGGTTCACTCCCTCTGTTCCGAAAGGGACAGAGGGCATCAGAGCTTCGGCGCACAAACAGGCACCTTTTCATCCACCCCGATCACAACGAAAAAAGGCCTGCAAAACGCCAGCCTTTAATTCATGCCACCAAGGCAGCGCTTGATTATGCGCTTTCCTTGGGCGTCAGAACCTGGCGACCGCGATACATGCCGGTCTTCAGGTCGATGTGATGCGGGCGACGCAGTTCGCCGGAGTTCTTGTCTTCGACGTAGGTCGAAGCCTTCAGGGCGTCAGCAGAGCGGCGCATACCGCGCTTGGACGGGCTCGTTTTTCTCTTCGGTACAGCCATTCTCGTTACTCCATGTACGGACGAAACATATCCGCGGCCAGCAAGGCGGCCGAAACAGACATGCATCAATTTCGGAAATTGGGCCGGCTTATACATGGCTTACCGGGCTTTGACCAGTCCCTAGTAGCATTTTTTCCCGGCGCGCTTGATTCGGACATATCGACGCCGAATTAGGCGGTCAGGCCTCGTCCTCCGGCACCGTCCACGTTTCCTTCAGCGCCGCTTCCTCCCATTTCTTCCAGGCAGGCAGGGCTTTCATGACGGCCATATAGTCCTTCGTATCGGTAGAGACGGCAATATCATACCGCTCCAGGCGACTGACGACCGGAGCGAACATGGCATCGGCTCCGGAGAATGCCCCGAACAGGAAGGGACCGCCGGAGCGGGAACGCGCCTCACGCCAGATGGCCTCGATGCGCACTACATCCTCCATCACTCCCTCCGGCAGGTTGAGGCGACTCACGGGGCGACGCATGTGCATCGGGCAGGCATTGCGCAAGGCGCTGAAGCCAGAAAGCATCTCCATGCTATAGGATCGCGCCAGCGCGCGGGCCTGCCGATCCCTGGGCAGAAGACCGGCATCGGGAAAAAGTTCGGCCGCATACTCGATGATGGCGAGCGACTCCCAGACCTTGAAGCCGTCATGCACCAGCATCGGCACCTTGCCCGTCGGCGAAACCTCGCGAATATTTGGATTGCCCGCCGGAAAATCGAAGGGGATAAGCACCTCCTCGAACGCTATGCCGCAGCCTTCGAGCGCGATCCATGGCCGAAACGACCAGGAGGAATAGTTCTTGTTGCCGATATAGAGTGTCAGCTTGCTCACGATCTTGTTCCCTTTTGGCGTCGGAACTCGAAGGTCAGGAGTTCCTCGAAATGGTTCTTGTCCTCGAACGCGCGGAAGGCCGGCGTCACCCGCCCATACGTCATGGCCGAGAATGCCAGACGATGGTCAACCAATCGAACGACAAGTGTTGATCTCAATCATAAAGGCATTTGATGTATGCGTCGGCATTCCTCGCGCGGCGCTGGATCAGCGAGGCGAGCTGGCCGAGCCCGCGCCCCGGCTTGCCCGCCACCCGATCGATCGGATTGGGAAGCGAGACGGCGAGAAGTGCTGCCTGGCGTGCCGTGAGCTTGGAGGGCGGCACCTTGAAATGGTAGCGCGCCGCGGCCTCGATACCGTAGATGCCCGGCCCCCATTCGGCGACGTTCAGATAGATCTCCATCATTCGGCGCTTCGACCATACGGCGGAAGCGGAGACCGCAAGCGGCAATTCCAACGTCTTGCGCACGAAGGAGCGGCTGTTCCAGAGAAACAGGTTCTTCACTGTCTGCATCGGGATCGTACTGCCGCCGCGCGTGGACTTGCCGCGCAGCGTCTCCTGGACCAGCATCCGCATCTCGCTCCAATCGACGCCGCCGTGGTAACAGAATTGTCCGTCCTCGGAGACCAGGACGGATTTCACCAGCACCGGCGCGATTTTATCCAGCGGCACCCAGCGACGGTCGTATCCCTGAAGGGTGACGGCATCCCCAATCATCAGGGTGGAAACAGGGTGGATGAACGGCAGCACATAGACGACGATGAAGAAGTACGGCAGCAGCAAAAGGCCGATCAGGACGAGAATGATGCGCTGCCAAAGCGGACGGTCTCTGAAGCGCGCCAACAGGGAGGAGCGTTGCGGCACCTCGGCTTCCTCCCCCTCATTGTCCGTCGATATGTCCAAATGTCTGACGTCCACAGCCGCTCCATCCCGGTATACCCCTTAATGTATCCGGGAAACGCTTTGATGCTGCATTCGTCATACCGTCTACACAAAGCGATGACCAGAGTGCGGCGCAATTCCCCATCCGGCTGTTGACAATTCCCGTTGCCAGCAACCGCCTCTCATGCCAAACAGCGGCCATGGACAGCACCGAAACCCCATTCGAACAGCGCCTCCGGCACAATGCCGGCAAGGTCGAAGCCATGCTGAACCGGCTTCTCGGCGATGCCGGCCTCGACGACGAGATCGTCCGCCCTGCCCGGCTTCTGAATGCGATGCGTCACGGCGTCCTGAACGGCGGCAAGCGGCTGCGGCCCTTCCTCGTCATGGAAACCTCGGCGCTTCTCGGCGGCAATGCCGAGGCCGCTCTAAGGGTCGGCGCCGCGCTCGAATGCGTGCACTGCTATTCCCTCGTCCATGACGATCTGCCCGCCATGGACGACGACGACCTGCGCCGCGGCCAGCCGACGGTGCACATCGCCTTCGATTACGCAACGGCGATCCTGGCGGGCGACAGCCTGCTGACCTATGCCTTCGACATCATCGCGGCGCCTGAAACGGAGCTGCCTGCGGACAGGAAAATGACGCTCGTGCTGGCGCTGTCACGCGCCGCCGGCATCGGCGGCATGGCCGGTGGGCAGGCGCTCGATCTCGCCGCGGAGAAGGAGGCGCCGGATGAAAGTGGCATCACCACGCTGCAGGCGATGAAGACGGGCGCGCTGATCCGCTTTGCCTGCGAGGCCGGCGCCATCATCTCGGGCGCCCCAGCCGAAGACCGCAAGCGCCTTCGCACGTTCGGCGAAAAGATCGGCCTTGCCTTCCAGCTTGCCGACGATCTTCTCGACCTGACAGCCGACGCCGCCACCATGGGCAAGGCAACCGGCAAGGATGCCGCCCGCGGCAAGGGAACGCTCGTGGGCCTGCGCGGTCAGGAATGGGCCGAGGCGACGCTCGCAAGGCTGGTAATGGAAGCAGCCGAGCTGCTGTCCGGCTATGGCG
Organism: Rhizobium sp. P40RR-XXII; assembly: GCF_012641405.1. Classification (GTDB taxonomy): domain Bacteria; phylum Pseudomonadota; class Alphaproteobacteria; order Rhizobiales; family Rhizobiaceae; genus Rhizobium. Next base: position 80,757 of record NZ_JABAII010000004.1, on the reverse strand, counting down.
ACAACGCAAATATCCTGACAGAAACCGCGGGCTTCGTCGCAAACCGCAAGAGCTGAGGTTTGCCCATCAGGTACGGTACTGGCTGATGGCGGGCGGCTATCTTTCGCTAGGCATCGGCTCCTGGGCGCGGAAACCTGTCGAACCAGGATAGCGACACGTGCCTGCCAGCCATTCAGCTCGGGCCATCCATTCAGCTCGGGAATGTCACCATCACAAGAATCCATGGCGTTGCCGGGTGATTTCCGCTGCATTCTATGACACATTCCCGTGCCGTTTCGGCCTGTAGACGTGGAATTCTTCGCGCCGGGCCGACGACCCCAGGAATAGTCTCCATGCGCGAAATGCTTGCCTATCTGCCGCACATCCTGCCGGCCTATATCGCTTACATCGTTGCCGTCATCAGTCCCGGTCCCGCCATCATGGCCATTATCGGCACGTCAATGACCCATGGCCGCAAGGCCGGCATGACCCTGGCGCTCGGCATTTTCGGGGGATCGCTGACTTGGGCGACGGCTGCCGCGGCGGGCCTTGCCACGCTGCTGCAGACCTATGCGTTGGCGCTGGAGGTTCTGAAGATCTTCGGCGGCCTCTATCTGCTTTATCTCGCCTACAAGGCGTTTCGCGCCGTTCGTGCCAGCGGCGAGCTGCCGACCGCTGCCGAGGGGCCGAAAACACCCGGCTTCAAATCGCTGATCCTGCGCGGCTACGGCATCCACGTCACCAATCCGAAGGCCATCTTCGCCTGGCTCGCCATCATCGCGCTCGGCATGCCGCAGGGCGCGCCGGGCTCGGTCGCGATGCTGATCATCGCCGTCTGCGGCGTGACCGGTTTCGTGGTGTTCATGGGCTATGCGATCCTGTTTTCGACGCCGCACGCGCTGAAAATCTATCGCAATGCGCGGCGCTGGATCGAGGGCGCCATGGCCGGCTTCTATTGCTTCGCCGGCATCAAGCTACTGACGAGCAATATATAATCCGAGCCTAGAGCTGTTCAGTTTTCACGGAATCTCTGAACTGCGGCGGATCACTCCGCCGCGACATTCTTCTGGCCGAACCGCTTCTCGATATAATCGGTCACCAGCGCCTCGAAATCGGAGGCGATGTTCGGGCCACGCAGCGTCATGGCCTTCTGGCCGTCGATGAAGACCGGGGCGGCCGGCGTTTCGCCCGTACCGGGCAGCGAAATGCCGATATCGGCATGCTTGCTTTCGCCGGGGCCGTTGACGATGCAGCCCATCACGGCGACGTTGAGCGCTTCCACGCCCGGATATTTCTCGCGCCAGACCGGCATGTTCTTGCGGATGTCGTTCTGGATGTTCTGCGCCAGTTCCTGGAAGACGGTCGATGTCGTGCGGCCGCAGCCGGGACAAGCCGCGACGACGGGGATGAACTGGCGGAAGCCCATAACCTGCAGCAGTTCCTGCGCCACCTGCACTTCGCGGGTGCGGTCGCCATTCGGCTCCGGCGTCAGGGACACGCGGATCGTGTCGCCGATGCCGTGCTGCAGCACATATCCCATGGCGGCCGACGAGGCGACGATGCCCTTGGAGCCCATGCCGGCCTCGGTGAGCCCCAAATGCAGCGCATGGTCGGAACGCTCCGACAGCATGGAATAGACGGCGATCAGGTCCTGCACCTGGCTGACCTTGGCCGAGAGGATGATACGGTTGCGCGGCAGGCCGATTTCCTCGGCAAGATCGGCCGAGATCAGCGCCGACTGCACGATGGTCTCGCGCGTCACCTGCCGGGCCGACAGCGGCGAGCCTTCGGCGGCGTTCTTGTCCATCAGCGCGGTCAGCAAATCCTGATCGAGCGAGCCCCAATTGACGCCGATGCGCACCGGCTTGTCGTAGCGGATCGCCATCTCGATGATTTCGGCGAACTGCTTGTCCTTCTTGTCCTTGAAGCCGACATTGCCCGGATTGATGCGATATTTCGCCAGCGCCTCGGCGCAGGCTGGGTGGTCGGCGAGCAGCTTGTGGCCGATATAATGAAAGTCGCCGATCAGCGGCACGTCCATGCCGAGACGCAGCAGCCGCTCGCGGATCTTCGGCACGGCGGCGGCGCTTTCATCGCGATCGACGGTGATGCGCACGAGTTCCGAGCCGGCTTTGAAAAGGGCGGCGACCTGCGCCACGGTCGAATCGATATCGGCCGTGTCGGTATTGGTCATGGACTGCACGACGACGGGAGCACCGCCGCCGACGATCACGCCGCCGACATCGACGGCAACGGAGGAACGGCGCGGTTTCGGATCGAAATCGGTGGCGGACGACATGGAAAGCTCTCGCAGGCCTCGAAAATGGGTGCCTTTCAGGTGGATCACGAAACGGTCGTTGTCAACCGCCGCGGCAATCTCTTTTGATCGGACGGGACCCACCCGTTAGCGAGCAAAAGCGACGAAATTAATGCTCGCTCTCGCCGATGCCGTCGGCGTAGCGTGCGAGAGACGAGAACGCCAACACGACGAGCAGCAGCACCGGCAGCGCCATCAGGACCGGCGAGAAGCCGACATGCTCGGCGGCAAAGCCAATGGCCGAAGGTGCGACCAGCATGCCGGAATAGCCGAGCGTGGTCACGACCGAAATGCCGATGCCGGGCTGCAGCCCCGGAATGTTGCCGGCGGCGGAAAAGGCGATCGGCACCATGTTGGAGATGCCGATGCCGCAGAGCGCAAAGCCGAGGATGGCAATTTCAGCATTTGGCGCCAGCGCCGCCGTCAGCATGCCGATAATGGCAAAGACCGTGCAGACGCGCAGCGTGCGTACCGCCCCCAGCCAGTCGCGGACGAAATCGCCGGCAAAGCGCATAGTCGCCATGGTGGCCGAGAAGGCAGCGAAGCCGAAGCCGGAAAGCGCCACCGACGCTCCCTTTTCCTGGCCGAGATAAAGTGCGCTCCAATCGAGCACAGCGCCTTCCGGCACCATGCAGAACAGCGCGACGATGCCGAGCAGCCAGGGCAGCGGGATCATCGGCAGCTTTGCCTTCGGCTTGGTCTCGTCGGGATGCGGCTGATCGCCGAAAACCATCGGCCAGGCAACAACCAGAAAAAGAACAGCTAGAACCGTCGAGGCCTCGGCGTGGCCGAGAACGCCCAGGCGCGAGATCAGCAGACCGCCGATCGCCGATCCTAACAGGCCACCCAGGCTCCAGAAGGCATGGCAGGAGGACATGATCGCCCGGCGCATGGATTTTTCCACCGACACGGCATTGGCGTTCATCGCCACGTCCATGGCGCCGATGAAGCCACCGAAGAGGAAGAGCGAGATCGCCGCGGTCCAGACATTCGGCGCCAGCGTAAGCGCCAGGATCATCGGCAGCAGCAGCACCGCAAACGCGCGCATGACGACGCGCGAGCCGCGCTCGGCGATCTGCGCACCGGCAAGCGGCATCATGACGAGCGAGCCGACGCCGAAGACGAGGATCATCAGGCCGAGCTCGAATTTCGTCAGTTGCAGCCGCTCGGCGAATTCGGGAATTTTCGGCGCCCAGCAGCCGACCATGAAGCCGTTCAGCAGGAACATCAACGACACGGCCGCGCGCGGTTTTGTGAAGAATCCGCTCCTTTTCGCCTCAAGACCCTCCAATCGCGTCATATCGTCCATGAAAATTCCTCCCAATCGGTGTCGCAGTCTATTTAAATCGATTGAAATCTCAACGACCGAAAACAGCCGGAACGGTCACATTTCGTCTCCGTCTGTTAAAGCGGAGGCAAAGACGTCACAACCCCGAATAAATAATTCGTGACCATACGTCCCTGGCGAAAAGCCCTATTGACGACGAAAAAACAGGCTCCTATCGCTTGAGGCCTGAAAGATTCTTCAGCCGGCCCAAGTCGGGTCATCCTCTGGTGCATCCCCGTGAAAAACTCCATCAGCTATGGCATCCTGCTTACGGTGTTTGCCTACATGCTGTTCACCGCCCACGATTCGGCGGTGAAGCTGCTCGTCGCTTCCATCCCCGTCTGGCAGGTCCTGTTCATCCGAAGCTGCACCATCCTTGCCGGCTGCTTCGTCTTCGAAGGCCCCTCGCTCATCCACAAGGTGGCGCGCTCGCCGATCATCAAGCCGATGATCGTGCGCAGTATCATCATCCTGATCGCCTGGATTTCCTATTATTCGGCGGCGTCCTATCTGCAGCTCGCCGAGGTGACGACGCTCTACTACGCCGCACCGATCGTCGGCACTATCCTGGCGACCATCGTGCTGCGCGAAAAGGTCACCGTCGCCCGCTGGATGGCGGTCGGCGTCGGCTTCTGCGGCGTCGTGATCGCTTCCAATCCGGTGGGTCTGTCGATCTCCTGGCCGGTTTACCTGGCGCTGCAGGCCGCCGTCCTCTGGGCAAGCGGCATGGTGCTTTTGCGCAAGACAGCGCTGCACGAGAAGAGCCATATCCAGATGGCGGTCTCCAACCTCATGTTCATCATCCTGACCGCCGGCATGGCGATCGCCCATTGGCACACGCCGACGCCGTTCCAGATCGTCCTGCTTGCGCTCACCGGCATCATCGCCGGCGCCGGCCAGCTCGCTCTCTTCGAAGGCATGCGCCAGGCGCCCGTCTCGGTGCTGGCGCCGTTCGAATACACCTCGCTCGTCTGGGCTTTCCTGCTCGGCTATCTGATCTGGGGCGACATCCCCGGCCCCAACACCTTCATCGGCGCTATTTTGATCCTGAGCGCTGGGTTCATTATTATCATCAGCGAGCGGATGAAGCGGCGCGCGGCTGCGGCTTGAGGCGGATCAATGCGTTTCCTGCAGGTACAAGCCAAGCTTGCCCGGCAAGCAATGCTTCCAACCCACACCGAGGCGTTGAATTCACTCCACCACAACGACAGCCTGTTCGATGGGTTTCGGCTGCCGCATCAGAAGAGCCTGCATCGGCCGCTCGAAGAACTTGAGAAGCAGCACCGAAATCCCGATCGTGCAAAGCGTGACCAGCGCCAATATTCCCGTCACAAAGGGTAGCGAGAGGTGCTTGCCCAGCAGTTTGATCGGAAGCTGCAGCGTGTAGGGATGGATGAGGTAAAGCGAGTAGGATGCGTCCCCCAAGAGAATCAGAATAGCCCACGCTTTCCCGTACGGTATCCGCATGAGCAGGAAGCCCGAGACGAGCAGAACCGCAAGCAGGCTTGAGGCGAAAAGACTGGGGCCGGCGAATGTCACAATGAAGAAATGAGCCCCGCAGGCCAGAAGAATGAGCAGAGCGGCGGCGATATTCGATCCGTTCCTGAAGGCACTGTATGCCGAATATGCTTTATGAAGCATCATGCCGAGCACGAATTCGATCAATATCGGATTTGTATAGAACCGCCATTCGACGGATCCCTCCGGCCAAATCTCATGCAGCCCGATCAGGAAGAGGACGGCCGCGGAAGCGAACCAGGTTGCCCTGGCGCCAAAGATCAGACAGGCGCCATAGATTATGTAGAAAAACACCTCGTAACAAAGCGTCCAGCCCAGGAAAAGGATCGGCTGCATGGCGCCGCCGCTTTTCTGATAGGGGACGAAAAGAAGAGATTTGACGATCGTCTCCAAGGTCACGATCGTCGAATTGAGCAGGCTGGGTTTCACAAGCGCTATCAAGACGACCACGAATGTCAGCAGCCAGTAGAGCGGAACGATTCTGGCAATCCGCTTGCGTGCAAAATAGACAAGCCCACGCGCCGGATCGGACGAGTAGCTGATGATGAAGCCGCTGAGAACGAAGAAAACGTCGACGCCGGCCGCGCCCATGAAGAAATAATTGCGATCGAGATGGTATTCGATCGCAAGGCCGCTTCCGAAATGGAAGAGAAGGACAGAAAAAGCGGCCACGAACCGGAGGAACTGGAGAGAATCCAATTGTTTCAAGTTTGACCGTCGAATGGAAGGCATCTGCTCGTTAGTCATGAAGGCCCCAATCCGCTCTGATAGCTTGTTCCAACAAGGTTGCCATTGCCGCATTGGTGCTGCGGCTTGGATGCCAATCGCATCCGAAATCCTTCGGTTTGACGCGTAAATTCAGATATCGCAGGCGAGTTTCGCCTTTCGCGGCGCTCGTCTGGACGGCGGCCTCGATTGCTTTCTCGGCCACATCGAAGTCCTTTTGGGACATCATCGGACCGAGCGCGGCGTACAGATACGCCTTTGGAAACTGATATCTGAGCCTGAAGACGAGCTTGACGTATTCGTCGACGAAATCGCTGGGATTCCTATTGTCCGAAAAGTCGTTCGTCCCGAGATTGACAACCACTGCGGAAACGCGCTCGTCAGGAAGAGCCGGCGTTCCCTTTCTCAACGGCGTCACGCTGTCGATGACATCAAGCATGGTTTTCGCGTTCTTGCCGGCACGCGAAAGGCCGATTCCCGAAACAGCGAGCGTCGTAAGCTCCATCCCGAGGCTACGCGCCGCAACCGCGGCATATGTCAGGTATTGATTTTCCGTTCCGGGGCTGAATTTGCATCCGGGGCCGACACCCTCGAGGCCATAGCCTGCGGTAATGGAGTCTCCGATTGCCACCAGCTTTGCGGCCGGTGCTTCCGCGGGAAGGAACGACCCATCGGTTTCGGCGGAAACGAATATGGTATCGCCGATCCATCCCTCGGTGCGACGCGTCACGCGAACCTCATGGGCGCCTTGCGGCAAAACGTCGGCAAGCTGGTATCGGTGCTGTCCCGCTTGCAGATCAAGGCGCTGGGGAACGCCGTCCAGTTCGACCTCAAGGCTATTCTTCCCGGTATCAACGAGGGTAACCGAGAGCGAGGTGCCTTCGAACCGCAGTGCAAAACCACTGCCGGGCCAGCCGAAAGCCGCATCGCTGGCAGCAACGCGGCCGATCCATTTCGATGGCCGCTCGATCGTTTCCGCCGCGAAGCTCGGCATGAACGTACACAAACCCAGGAAAAGAGACGCAACCGCAACATCAAACCTCATGACCGGCCAAGACCGGCGGCGCGCAATGATGGGCAATTCATCACCTCTTCGGGCTGCGTCAGATCAATTTCTGCACTATAAATTTTCTAGTAGAATCGCAGTTTGATCGCCGCCCTATGTCTCCCGGCAAACCGCCAGGACACAGGATGGCACGCACGCCCTGCGCGAACGCTGCCGCACCAACCAACAATCATATGCTGCACTGGGGCAACATTGAGAGAAATGGAGCAACATTGGGACAAATAGGGCAGGATTGTGAATTGTCACTATGCCGCACTGCACCATCGATCAGCAATTTTTGGTGGTGACGGAGGTAGTGGCTCCCTTGGCGGCCCGATCGCAATTCCTTGAGAAAAATATTCGCAATTGCCCGATTCTTTTGCAGTTTTCTACGCTTCCGCGCTGCAATTTTTCTGCGATGTATGCAACATTGAATGAACGCTCCAGAAACGGAAGAAAACGATGAACTGGTTGAAGACTGTTGCCGCCGCCGCCCTCGTGCAGGCGGCATTCCTGCTCCCCGCCCATGCAGGCGAAAACCTCAAGGCGATCCAAGCGGCCGGCGTATTCAAGGTCGGCACGGAAGGCACCTATGCGCCCTTCACCTTTCATGACGAAAGCGGCAAGCTGACCGGCTTCGACGTCGAGATCGCCGAAGCGATCGCCGGAAAGCTCGGCGTCAAGGCGCAGTTCCTGGAAGGCAAGTGGGACGGCCTAATCGCCGGCCTCGACGCCAACCGCTACGACGCCGTCATCAACGAAGTCGGCGTCACCGAAGCCCGCAAGAAGAAGTATGACTTCTCCGAACCCTATATTGCCTCCAAGGCCGTGCTGATCGTCAAAGACAGCAACACCGACATCAAGGATTTCGCCGATCTCAAGGGCAAGAAATCCGCACAGTCGCTGACCAGCAACTTCGGCAAGATCGCCACGGAGGCCGGTGCGGAGCTCGTCGGCACCGACGGCTTCGACCAGTCGATCCAGCTCGTGCTGACCGGCCGCGCCGACGCCACGATCAACGATAGCCTCTCTTTCCTCGACTTCAAGAAGCACAAGGCCGACGCGCCAGTGAAGATCGTCGCCCAGCAGGCCAATGCCGATTTCTCCGCCGTCATCGTCCGCAAGGGTGAGCCGGAACTGGTGGCCGCCATCAACAAGGCGCTGGCCGATATCAAGGCCGACGGCACTTATGACAAGATCTCGCAGAAATACTTCGGACAGGACGTTTCGAAGTAAGAAGGCATAGGCAGCGACATAAAACTGTGAAAAAGATGCGTCCGGGGTCACCTCCGGACGCATTCTCTTATCGAAAGGCTTCTTCGTGGAGCATTGGCTGCAACTGATGTGGGAGTCATTGGGCACGCTGCTTTGGGCAGGGCTCGTCTTCACCATCCCGCTCACCTTAATTACCTTCGTCCTCGGTCTGTTGCTTGGCCTGCTTACCGCCGTCACGCGCCTGTTCGGCCCACCGCCGCTGGTAGCCGTTGCGCGCTTCTATGTCTGGGTGATCCGCGGCACGCCGCTTCTGGTGCAGCTCTTCGTCATCTTCTACGGCCTGCCGAGCCTCGGCATCCTGCTCGATGCCTTTCCGGCCGCCGTGATCGGCTTTACGCTGAGCGTCGGCGCCTATACGTCCGAAATCATCCGCGCCGTCATCTCCTCCGTGCCGAAGGGCCAATGGGAGGCCGCCTATTCGATCGGCATGAACTGGCGCCAGGCCATGAGCCGCACCATCCTGCCGCAAGCGGCCCGCGTGGCCGTGCCGCCGCTCTCCAATACCTTCATCTCGCTCGTCAAGGACACCTCGCTTGCCGCTGCGATTACCGTGCCGGAGCTGTTTCAGGCCGCGCAGCGCATCGTGGCGACGACCTACGAGCCTCTGATCCTTTATGTCGAGGCTGCCCTTATTTATTTGGTCATGAGCTCCTTCCTGTCGGTGCTGCAGGGCTCGCTAGAGCGCCGTTTCGCCCGCTATGGCGGCACGCTGGAGGCCCGGGCATGATCGAGCTGTCCCACATCGAAAAGCGCTTCGGCGACAATGTCATCCTCAAGGACATCAGCCTGATGATCCCGGAAGGAACAGTGACCGCCCTCGTCGGCCCTTCCGGCGGCGGCAAGAGCACGCTGCTGCGCTGCATCAACCTGCTGGAAATCCCGACCGCCGGAACGATCCGCATCGGCGGGGAATCCACCTCCTTTACGCCCGGCAAGCGCGCTGTATGGCAGGATATCCAGAAGATCCGCCGCCAGACCGGCATGGTCTTCCAGAATTTCCAGCTCTTCCCGCATCGCACCGCCATCGAGAACGTCATGGAAGGCCTGACAACCGTGCTGCGCTGGCCACAAGACAAGGCGCGCGCCCGCGCCGTCGAGCTGCTGACCAAGGTCGGCATGGCGCACAAGATGGATGCCTGGCCCTCGACGCTCTCCGGCGGCCAGCAGCAGCGCGTCGCTATTGCCCGGGCACTTGCCCCCTCGCCGCGCGTGCTGCTCTGCGACGAGCCGACCTCGGCGCTCGATCCGGAACTGGCGGCCGAAGTGGTCGATGTGCTGGGCAAGCTCGCCAATGAAGGTACGACCATGGTCATGGCGACTCACGACCTGCGCCTCGCCTCGAAGATCGCCAACAACGTGGTGTTCCTCGAAGCAGGCGACATCGTCGAAACCGGCTCCTCACGCAGCATCTTCGCCAATCCCTCGCAGGAGCGGACCAAGCAGTTCATCTCGACGCTGAACTCAGGGCTCAGCTACGATATTTGAGGTGACCGCAAGCAACCGTTTCGCGGACAGGCCATGCATTGACGATGCAGGGCTTTGCGAATAGCTTTAGCGCCATGAACACGGCACTCGTTCTCGTAGTGGTAGGAAGGCGCATGGGCAGGATGGTGTAACCATCCGGCGAAAGCATCCATGCGCGGTAAGCAGGCTCCTGACGGGGCCTTTTTTTATTGCCTGAAACAAGGGCGCCGCCTCGTCAGATCTCCCTCGATTCCCCCACTACGACGGACAAGGCCATGACGCGCACCGAAAGCCGCATCGAAGGTTCAGCCACGCAGGCAATCGAAAACACAGCCATCGGGAAAACAGCCGCGCCGCCGCGGCTGACGACCCTCATCCTGCTTTCGGCCCTTGCCGTGCTGCCTGTTAATATGATCCTGCCGTCGCTGCCGAAGATATCAGCGACATACCACGCCGATTTCGCCCTCGTGAACCTTTCGGTCGCCGGCTTTTCCATTGTCACCGCCTGCCTTGAGGCGATCGGCGGCGCGATATCGGACCGGTTCGGCCGCCGGCCCGTCGTCCTGACGGCGCTCGCGATCTTCATCATCGCCTCGATCGGCTGCGTTCTCGCCTCCGATATCGGCACATTTCTCGTCTTTCGCTCGATGCAGGCATGCATCGGCCCGTGTTACTCCGTCGCGCTCGTCATCATCAAGGAAACATCAAACGAGCGCGAATCCGCCAGCAAATTCGGCTATCTCGCCATGGGATGGGCGTTGGCACCCATGGTCGGGCCGCTGTTCGGCGGGTCGCTGGACGAGTTTTTCGGCTGGCGCGCCAGCTTCGTCGTCCTTGCGATCCTCGGCATCGCCGCCTTCCTCCTGTCCCTGCGCGAATTAAAGGGATCGAGAGCCCCCTTACCGGGGACGCGAAGGAACTACCTTGCCTCCTATGGGCTGCTTTTGTCTTCGGCGCGATTCTGGGCCTATACCCTCTGCATGGCCTGCTCGATGGGCGTGCTCTATATCTTCCTCGGGGGAGCGCCACTCACGATGGGCGATGTGCTCGGGTCGAGCGCCTGGCTCGGCTTCTATATGGGACTGGTTCCCGCCGGCTTCATCCTCGGTAGCTATCTGGCCGGCCGTTACGCCGCAAGAATCCCGCTCGGCACGATCCTTGTCATCGCGCGGCTTCTGACCTGCATCGGCCTGTCGACCGGCCTCGCCCTGTCGCTTTCGGGATTGACGCAGGTACTGGCACTCTTCGGCCCCTGCATCTTCATCGGCATCGGCAATGGCCTCACCATGCCGGCCGCCAATAGCGGCGCCATGTCGGTCCGTGCGGACATGGTCGGGACGGCTGCGGGGCTGGCGGCTGCCATGCGGATCGCAGGCGGCGCGCTCATCGGCTCTATCGGCGGGCTGTTCCTCGCGCGATCGGCTGATATTCATACTCTCTTCGCGATGATGCTGATATCCGCACTGCTCGCGCTGCTGTCGGCACTTTGGGCCGCCTTGGTGGAGCGGCATGCCCATAAGCCGCGATAAAAGGCATTTCTACCGCAAAGCCGGCTGCAACAGTCAGGCCTTGCGGTAGAGAATTGTCTGCGTTCAGTTAGAGCAGTTTAGCTTTTCGCGGAATCGCAGAACCGCCCTCACTTCTTGTTTTCTCGCAATTCCGGACGGAAAACCGCTCAGCACTTTTCCTGGAATTGCTCTAGCGGCCAGGTTCGAAAACCGTCCCTTGCCGATCACGCACCATAGACGACGAGCAGATCCTTGGCGTCGATCTGGTCGCCGGCGCGCACCAACACCTCGGAAATCGTACCATCCTTCTCGGCGTGCAGCGCCGTCTCCATCTTCATCGCCTCGATGGAAACAAGCACGTCGCCGGCCTTGATCGCCTGGCCGGGCGAGACGAAGACCGTGGAGATGACGCCCGGCATCGGCGCGCCGACATGGGCGGCATTGCCAGTTTCGACCTTACGGCGGATAGCGCTGCCGGAAGCACCATGGGCGCGATCCGGCACCTTGATGCGGCGCGGCTGGCCATTGAGCTCGAAAAAGACTGTCACCATGCCCTTCTCGTCGGTCGCCGTCATCGCTTGGTTGACGATGACGAGCGTCTTGCCCTTCTCGATTTCGGCGAACAGCTCGTCGCCTTCCTTCAGGCCGTAGAAATAGGCCGGCGTCGGCAGCACCGAGACTGGGCCGTAAGTGTCGGCCGCCTGCGCATAATCGGTGAAGACCTTCGGATACATTAGGTACGAGGCAAATTCGAAATCATCGACCTTGCGTTCCAGCTTGGTTTCGATCGCCTTGCGCTCGGCGCCGAGATCGGCTTCGGCCAGCAGCGAGCCGGGGCGGACGACATAGGGCTTGTCGCCCTTCAGCGCCTTCTTCTGCAGGGCTTTAGGCCATCCGGACGGCGGCTGGCCGAGATCGCCCTTCAGCATGGAAACGACCGAATCCGGGAAGGCGATATCCTTGGCCGGGTTCTCGACATCGGCAACCGTCAGGTCTTGGGACACCATCATCAACGCCATGTCGCCGACGACCTTGGAAGACGGCGTCACCTTGACGATATCGCCGAACATCTGGTTGGCGTCGGCATAGGCCTGGGCCACCTGGTGCCAGCGGGTCTCGAGGCCAAGCGAACGGGCCTGTTCCTTGAGGTTGGTGAACTGGCCGCCCGGCATTTCATGCAGGTAGACCTCCGAGGCGGGTCCCTTGAGATCGCTTTCGAAGGCGGCGTACTGATGGCGCACCGCTTCCCAGTAGAAGGAGATGCGGCGGATCCATTCGGGATCGAGGCCCGGATCGCGCTCGGACCCTTTGAGGGCTTCGACGATCGAGCCGAGGCAGGGCTGCGAGGTGTTGCCCGACAGCGCATCCATCGCCGCGTCAACCGCATCGACGCCGGCGTCGACCGCGGCGAGCACGGTTGCGGCGGCAATGCCCGACGTATCATGCGTGTGGAAGTGGATCGGCAGCCCGGTCGCCTCGCGCAACGCCTTGAACAGCACCTTCGCCGCGGCCGGCTTCAGGAGGCCCGCCATATCCTTCAGCGCGATGATGTGGGCACCGGCCTTTTCCAGCTCGACGGCGAGATCCGTGTAATATTTCAGGTCGTATTTCGGACGGGCGGAATTGAGGATGTCGCCCGTGTAGCAGATCGCCGCCTCGCAGAGCTTGTTCTCCTCGGCAACGGCATCCATCGACACGCGCATGTTCTCGACCCAGTTCAGGCAGTCGAAGACGCGGAAGAGATCGATGCCACCCTTGGCCGCCTGGCGGACGAAGTACTTTACGACATTGTCGGGATAGTTGGTGTAGCCGACGCCGTTGGCGCCGCGCAGCAGCATCTGCAGGAGCAGGTTCGGCGCGGCCTCGCGGATCAGCGACAGACGTTCCCACGGGTCTTCCGTCAGAAAGCGCATGGAAACGTCGAAGGTGGCGCCGCCCCAGCATTCCAGCGACAGCAGCTGCGGCAAGGCGCGTGCATAGGTGCCGGCGACGCTGGCGATATCATAGGTTCGCATGCGGGTCGCGAGCAGCGATTGATGTCCGTCGCGCATCGTCGTGTCGGTCATCAGCACGCGCTGTTCGCCGCGCATCCATTCGGCGAATTTCTGCGGACCGAGCTTGTCGAGCAGCTGCTTGGTGCCGTCGGGCACCTTGCCATCGATATAGGGCAGCACCGGCTCTGCCGCCTTCGGCGACGGTGACGGACGGCCGCGCGTTTCGGGATGGCCGTTGACGGTGACGTCGGCGAGATAGGTCAACAGCTTGGTGGCGCGATCCTGGCGCTTGACCTGCTGGAACAGCTCCGGCGTCGTATCGATGAAGCGCGTCGTATAGCTGTTGTCGCGGAATTTCGGATGCGTGATGATCGCTTCGAGGAAGGTGAGGTTCGTCGCCACGCCACGAATGCGGAATTCGCGCAGAGCGCGGTCCATGCGGGCGATCGCCTCCTGCGGGTTCGGCGCCCAGGCGGTTACCTTCACCAGCAGCGGATCGTAATAGCGGGTGATGATCGCGCCGGTGTAGGAGGTGCCGCCGTCGAGACGGATACCGAAGCCGGAAGCGGAGCGATAGGCGGTGATGCGGCCGTAATCCGGGATGAAATTGTGCTCCGGATCCTCGGTCGTCACGCGGCACTGCAGCGCATGGCCGTTGAGGCGGATATCCGCCTGCTTCGGAACGCCCGATTCTGCCGTCCCGATGGCGAAGCCGTCGAGAATGTGGATCTGCGCCTTGACGATATCGATGCCGGTGACGACTTCGGTCACCGTATGCTCGACCTGGATGCGCGGATTGACTTCGATGAAGTAGAATTTGCCGGTATCGGCATCCATCAGATATTCGACGGTGCCGGCGCCGACATAATTCGTCGCCTCGGCGATCTTCAGCGAATAGGCGGCCAGCTCCTGGCGCTGCGCATCGCTGAGATAGGGCGCCGGCGCGCGCTCGACGACCTTCTGGTTACGGCGCTGAACCGAACAGTCGCGCTCGAACAGGTGCACGACGTTGCCATGTGTGTCGCCAAGGATTTGGCTTTCGACATGGCGGGCGCGCTCGACCAGCTTTTCGAGATAGACCTCGTCCTTGCCGAAGGCGGCCTTCGCCTCGCGCTTGGCTTCCGTCACTTCCTTGGCGAGATCGGCCTTGGAGCGGATGACGCGCATGCCGCGGCCGCCGCCGCCCCAGGAGGCCTTGAGCATGACCGGATAGCCGATCTCCTCAGCCATCTTGGCAACTTCGGCCATATCCTCCGGCAGCGGCTCGGTTGCCGGCACGACGGGCACGCCGACCGAGATCGCCAGATTGCGCGCCGCAACCTTGTTGCCGAGCTGACGCATCGTATCGGCCCTTGGGCCGATGAAGATGATGCCGGCGGCATCGCAGGCATCGACGAATTCCGGGCTTTCCGACAGCAGGCCGTAGCCGGGGTGGATGGCATCGGCGCCGGAAAGCCTGGCGACACGGATGATCTCGTCGATCGACAGATAGCTCTCGATCGGCCCGAGATCGCGGGCAAGGTGCGGACCGCGGCCGACCTGATAACTCTCATCCGCCTTGAAGCGATGCAGCGCGAGTTTGTCTTCCTCGGCCCAGATGGCCACCGTTTTTATGCCAAGCTCGTTAGCGGCGCGGAATACGCGGATGGCGATTTCGGAACGGTTGGCGACCAGGATCTTGGAAATGGGCAATGCGCTCTCCTCACGGCATCGAAAACGGGCAATGCTGCACCCGCGAAGAAAATTCTTAACTTCTTGTCACGGGAAGTTCAATTTCTCCTGCGACATCCGACAGCAAAATAGTTGCCATTACGGAACAAAATAGTTGCCATTACGGAATAAGTCCGGTTCTGAAAGCGATGGCAACGATATGCTGCCTGTTTTTGGCATTCAGCTTGTCCTGAATACTGTTCATGTACCAGTCGACGGTGTGGTTGGAGATCGCCAGCAGCCGGCTGATCTCGATCGACGTCATGCCGTCGGCCAGGTGGTTCAGCACCTCCATTTCGCGCTTGGTCAGCTTCCGCTCGGTCCTTCCCAGGTCCTCCAGGGATTGCGCTCCGCCGTTCAGCTCCAGAAGCCGCCAGAAGGCCTTTTTGGCGACTGCATCGAATAGAGAAAGTTCCGTCGGAGAAAGATCGATCGCATCGCCACCGATCGTCATGCATCCAAGCAAGCCGCTTCGCCCATGAATCGGGAAAACATACCCGTCGACAAGCCCGTGGGCGCGGGCGTCCGCCATCATCTGCTCCATCCGCCGCCTCAGCGAATCCACCTTCAGGGCAATGACGGCGTCGCGCCAGCGGAAAGGACGCTGCGCCCGGCCAAGATAGCGCGCGACCGGATCGACGAGCATGTACCGCTTGCGAACATAGATAAGCGGCCACCGATCGG
The DNA here is from genome assembly GCF_012641405.1 of Rhizobium sp. P40RR-XXII. Lineage (GTDB taxonomy): Bacteria > Pseudomonadota > Alphaproteobacteria > Rhizobiales > Rhizobiaceae > Rhizobium. The sequence continues at coordinate 65,210 of NZ_JABAII010000004.1, read as the reverse complement.
GCCAGCGGCCCGCGAGCATGAAGTTCGCGACATCGACATTCGGCCGCGTCTGTTTCAGCAGCCCGTAGAATTCAAACTTGTAGGAACGGAGCACGCGCTCGAGCTCGGTCACGACGTCGTTTGCAAGCTTGCACTCTTCGATGACCACAAGCAATTGTAACAGCGAATGGATATTCACATCTACCCCTTGGCTTTTGCAGCCTGACTTACCGGCGGACGGGGGCATTACGACCATGCCCGTCTGGCCCCACGGCGCGCTCAATCGCCGGCAACATACTCATGCCAGCGCAAAATTGAACGCCCTTAGCGATTTTTTTACCGTTCAACCCTGACTGGCGATCTGTGCGCTGCTTGGGATACGCGATGTTGTCGCGTCCAAGTCTCCTTAAATTGTCATATTTCTGCGGCGACCGATAGCGTCATCATAATGCCATCGCGCGCATTGCGCGAAAAATTCCCTGAAAAAACAGCTGCAGATTCCGTTAATCGCCGGTTCAGGTAGCGATCTGTAGTGTCGCAGCATTCCTAGTTTTGCTTGTGCAAGAGGGTGCCAGACGTGTCGCTGTTCAAAGTCTATGCAAGAGCCCTGAAGTATCTTGGCGCGTATCGATATCGCGTCTGGATGGTCGTGATCGCAAACATCGCATTGGCGATGACAACGATCTATGAGCCGGTTCTATTCGGCCGCATCTTCGACGCCATTGCCAAGAAAGAGGCAGTGACGCCGACCATGATGCTGTGGGCCGGTTTTGCCGTGTTCAGTGCCGTGGCCTTCATCGTCGTGTCCCGCGAGGCGGATCGTCTCGCGCATGGCCGCCGCGCATCTTTGCTGACCGAGGCATTCGGCCGCATCATCTCCATGCCGCTTTCCTGGCATAGCCAGCGCGGTACGGCGAGCGCGCTGAACACACTGCTTCGCGCCTGCGAAGCGCTGTTCGGCCTATGGCTGGAATTCATGCGCAATCACCTGACGACAGCCGTTGCACTCGTCGTCATGATCCCGACCGCCATGGCTATGGACCTGCGTCTCTCGGCCGTGCTGATCCTGCTCGGCGTCTTCTACTGGACCATCGGCCGCCTGGTGATGAACCGCACGAAGGATGGCCAGACCTCGGTCGAAAGCCATTACAATACCGTCTTCTCGCATGTCAGCGACTCGATCAGCAACGTTTCGGTGCTGCATAGCTACAATCGCATCGAAGCAGAGACCAAGGCGCTGAAGTCGTTCACCGAGCGGCTGCTGGCCGCGCAGTATCCGGTTCTCGACTGGTGGGCCCTTGCCGGTGCCCTGAACCGCACGGCGTCGACCGTCGCGATGATGGCGATCCTGATGATCGGCACCGTCCTCGTCCAGGGTGGCAGCCTGAGCCTAGGTGCGCTGATCACCTTCATCGCATTTGCGAACGTGCTGATCGGCCGCCTTGAGCAGCTGCGCAACTTCGCCAACCAGATTTTCGAGGCTCGCGCCAAGCTCGAAGACTTCTATACACTGGAAGATTCGGTCCGCGAACGCGAAGAGCCGGCTGGTCTGGCGGAGATCAAGGACGTGAAGGGCGAAGTGGAATTCCGCAACGTTTCCTTCGGCTTTGCCAGCACCTCGCAGGGTCTGCACGACATCTCCTTCAGGGTGAAGGCTGGCCAGACCGTTGCTATCGTCGGCCCGACCGGCGCCGGTAAGACGACGCTCGTCAATCTGCTGCAGCGCGTCTTTGACCCGCAGTCCGGTCAGATCCTCGTCGACGGCAACGACATCACCAAGGTGACGCGCCGCTCGCTGCGCCGCTACATCGCCACCGTCTTCCAGGATGCTGGCCTGCTGAATCGTTCGATCAGCGACAACATCCGCCTCGGCCGTGAAGGCGCGACGGAGGAAGAAATGATCCGCGCTGCTCAGGCCGCCGCCGCCAACGACTTCATCGAAACTCGTGAAAGCGGCTACGAGACACGTGTCGGCGAGCGTGGCAACAAGCTTTCCGGTGGCGAACGCCAGCGTATCGCGATCGCTCGCGCCATTCTGAAGGACGCTCCGATCCTCGTGCTCGACGAGGCGACAAGCGCACTCGACGTGGAAACCGAGAACAGGGTCAAGGCGGCAATCGACAACCTGCGCCAGAACCGCACGACCTTCATCATCGCCCACCGCCTGTCGACGGTGCGCGAGGCCGATATCGTGCTCTTCCTCGATAATGGCCGCGTCATCGAGAACGGCAGCTTCACCGAGCTCAGCCAGAGCAATGGCCGCTTCGCCGCCCTGCTGCGTGCCAGCGGCATCCTTACGGACGAGGAAGTCCGCAAGGCACACACGACGGAAACCGAAGCCGCCTGATCTTCGCAAGGGGCCCAAGATCGAAGCCGGGAGAGCACCGCTCTCCCGGCTTTTTCGTGCAAACATAAAAGACTCCCTTTCGCCAGAACGATAGGGCACTCTCATATGAAATGAGGTTGCTGCCGCGTCCACCTTCTCCCCTCGGGGAGAAGGTGCCGACAGGCGGATGAGGGGGTGCTGCCAAGAGCACGAAAATCCCCGCATTCAAATCGGTCAACCTCCTCATCCGCCTCCCTGAGCTTGTGAAGGGCGGGCCGCCTTCGTTCCGAGGAGAGAAGGAACTTGTGGCGCATACGTGCCTCAAATGCGATTGCTCTGCCGCTTGCGGGGAGAGAGCTGAGTGAGGGACCATGCTCGCAAGAAGCCTGAGCATCGAGGTCCTTTCCTCGATCGGCTAACCAAAAACAAGAAAGGCCCGGCGGGAAAACCGGGCCTTTCCGTTTTCTGATCGGAGGTCAATTGGCTGGGGCGCACCAGGAGTTAAGATCGGCGCCCAACCGGTATCAGATCAGAACTTGCGCTCGAAGCGGAGTACGCCGGCCCACTGATCGCGGTCGGCAGCATCCCAGTTCGTGTAGGAAACTTCCGGCTCGACCAGCAGATCCTTGACCGGGCGCCAGGCAACGTTGGCGGTGGCGGCAAAGATCTCCGAGTCGGTGTAGGCGACCTGAGCATTGGCCTGCAGCTTCGGGTTCAGCTGGTAGCTGGCGCCCGTCCAGAAGGCCCAGTCGCCCCAGCCGCAATCTGCGCCGTTGGTCGGGCAGGCGGAACGGTTGCTGTTCAAGTAGGAACCTGCATACTTGTTCAGCTTGTCGCCGTCCGTGTTGTACCCGCCCATCAGGAAGGCCTTGAAGTCACCGAAATCGGCGTCGATACGAGCTTTGATTGCGCCTTCCTCGACGACGCTGTCATAGCCGCCGATCACGCGAAGGGTCCATGCACCCGTCTTATAGCCGGCGCCGAGAACGACGTCCGGAGCATAATGGTTGCCCTTGCCGGTCTGCCATGCGCCGCCATAGGACGACGTATCGCTGGAAGAGTTGGAATCCTCGAGCGAGATGACTGCCGTGAAGCCGTTGCCGGCATCATACTTGTAGGTGAGCTGGTTAAGTTCCTTCGGGCCGTCATAGATGACGTCGTCGTTGATGACGTTGCCGGCGTAACCCATGTAGTAGTTGTACTGCGAATCGGCCTTACCGACCAGGAAGCCGCCGAGGCTGATATTGGCCCAGAGCAGCTTTGTGCTGGTCGCATTGCCGTCATTCCAGTCCCAACGGACGACCGTGTTGGTCTTCAGCGGGCCATATTCGGTGTCGGTCGCGGTGTCGACGCTCAGTTCCGCACGGGTGTGCCAGAGCGTGCCGTTCTTGCTGTTCGGGTTATAGGCATCATACCATTCGCCCTCGGTGCGGACGCGGCCGCCGACCTTCAGGCAGGTTTCGGTGCCCGGAATGAAAAAGTAGCCGGGGCCGTAAGCATCGCAGATGCGAACGTACTGGAGCGGTTCCGGCTCGGCAGCCACGATGGCGTCAGCCGCCTGTGCTCCCGATGCAGCTGCCAGAGCGGCGGCCGAACCGAGAAGAAGACTTCTGATATTCATAGATTACTCCAATTCAGTATCGATTGGACATGAGCCATCGCGCCGAGAATTCGACGTCCCTACCCATTCCCGATTTTGACAATCCCCACGAAGGCGCGGCGATCCCCTTGGACAATGCCGGCAACGCGATGGCGGCGCTCCCCGAGCGTCGTCACATCGACCATATAACAATTAGATTTTGCACAACAAGATTTTGGGCACTCGAAATTCTGTTGCGACGCAGCGCAATCATGCCGCGTTGCAGAAAAATCACGTCACACTTCCTTCGCGAAAGTGTCACAAAAAGAAATATTGAAGAAAATCATGGGATTGAGCCGCGCATCGACGCGCAGCTCAGGAAGTCAGCGACGCTTCGCGATATGTGCGGGCATCGTGATCGCCCTTACGGCGGGCACTTTCGCCGCACTGGCGCCGGCAAGTTGCAGCCGCTTGTGTTCCAGATGATAGGCGTAGAGGAACTGCGCGGCGATGCCGATGACGACATAGATCGCGCCGACGGTCGGGCTCTTGTTCGTCACATATAGGATCACCTGACCAGTCATGGCGAGGATCGTGCCCGCCACGAAGATGCTGAGCGAATGCCGGCCAAGGATCGTCAGCGGATGATTCGCGGAGCGGCGCAGCAGCTGTGAGATGGAGGGTATGCTGACGATCAGATAGGCGAGCGCCAGCACGTGCAGCAGGCGCGGCAGTGACAGGAACGTCTTGTCGAAGCCGGTGATGACGGTAGGCAGGCCAAGCGTGGCTAGATAATCGCCGAGGATCCAGAGCTTGTCGGTCACCCAGATGAAGGAAAGGAGCACATAGGCGGACGCAAGCGCGATCAGCACTGGATGGACGGGGACGCGCCCGCCGCGCTTGACATGCATGGTGGCCATGAAACCGATGACGAACAGGAGCTGCCAGGACAACGGATTGAGGAACCAGAAGCCATCGAGCAGCGTCGTATGCGGCGCGATATAGTAGATGCCCGACACCAGCCAGACGCCGACAGAAATCAACAGCAGGAGCAGCGGGTTTTTCGCCTCCAGCAGCATGATCAGCGGCAACATCAGAAACAGGGCGCCATACATCGGCAGGATATTGTTGTAGCCGATCTGGTGTCCGAGCGTCAGCAGCGCAGGAATGCCGCGCGCCGGATCCATCAGCAACGCCAGGATGTTCACTTCGCAGAGCAGACCCTTCTGGTGAAAAATCCATGCCCCCGAGATGAACAGTACCAGTGTCACGAAGGTCGTGATCATATGCGCGGTATAAAGCGTGAATGCCCGCTTGATCGCCTTCCACGCCATTTTCAAGCGATTGCCGGGTGAAAACTTCGTTCCATAGGCTAGACCAACCGAGATGCCGGAGATCAGCACGAAAGCTTCCGCCCCGTCGGAAAAGCCGAAATTCTTTGAGGTCAAATCCTCGAAAAACTGCCCTGGCACATGGTTGATGAAAATCATGATCAGAGCCAAGGCTCTGAGAACATCCAGTCGGGTATCCCTCTGAGAGACCGGCTTGGGCAGGCTTATATGTTGCACCGCCGCTGAGCCGATATTCGCCCTTGAATTCATAAAACTCTCCTGTTCCGACAATCAAATGCAATCGGGGCCAAAGAGTTCCCCCTTTGGCCCCGATCGTCGAAGCGAAACAGTGCAGGAGCCGCTACTGTCCGATCGGATGACCCTCTTCGGGATGGGCGATCGCCCTGTCATTGATGGTGACCGAGTATCCGGCCGCATCGGGCGCTTTTGAGACGGAAATGCGGTAATTTCCGCCCGGCAACTCGAGATCCGCCGTAAAGCCGTCCCAGTTCGAAGGCAGCGCCGGCTTGACGAAAAGTCGGCCGTTTTTCACGCGGATACCGAGAATACCTTCGACAGCGACACGATACAGCCAGCCGGCGGACCCTGTGTACCAGGTCCAGCCGCCACGGCCGGTCAATTGTCCTTCACCGTAAATATCAGCCGCGACCACATAGGGCTCTACACGATAGGTATCGGCCTGATCACGATCGCGTGCATGGTTGACGGGGTTCAGCATGTCGAAGCAATGCCAGGCATCGTCGCCGCGGTTCATCTCCGCCAGCGCCATGACGACCCAGGTCGCGGCATGGGTATACTGGCCGCCATTCTCGCGCACGCCAGGCGGATAGGACTTGATGTAGCCCGGGTCTCGCGCCGACTTGGCAAAGGGCGGCGTGAACAGCCGGATAATGCGGTTTTCGTCGTCCACCAGCTTGTCGAGAACGGCGTTCATCGCCTTCTCGCCGCGCGCCTTGTCGCCTTCGCCGGAGAGAATGTTCCACGACTGCGCAATCGAATCGATCTGGCACTCGAAATTCTCGCTGGAGCCGAGCGGGCTGCCGTCGTCGAAATAGCCGCGGCGGTAATGGCCGCCGTCCCAACCGGCCGCTTCCAGCGCCTTGCGCAGTTCCGGCAGGTGATCGGACCAGCGCTTGGCGCGCTCCTTGTCGCCGCGTGCTTCGGCGTAGGGCAGGAAGGCGGTGAGCATGCCGGCCAGGAACCAGCCGAGCCAGACGCTTTCGCCGCGGCCCTGGATGCCGACGCGGTTCATGCCGTCGTTCCAGTCACCGCCAAGGATCAGCGGCAGGCCGTTGCCGCCCTTGCGCTTGATCGCGAGATCGAGAGCGAGAGCCGCATGTTCGTAGACACTGACTTTGTCCTGCGACACGGTGGGTTGATAGAAGACGTCATGCGTGCCGGGCATCAGCGCCGCACCTTCGACGAAGGCAAGCTCCTCGTCGAGGATCGACTTGTCGCCCGTCACGGTGCAGTACTGGTCGATCGCATAAGCCAGCCAGACGACGTCGTCCGAGATATGGGTGCGCACGCCGGCGCCGCTGCCGGGCAGCCACCAATGCTGCACGTCACCCTCGCGGAACTGACGCTGCGCCGCATTGAGGATCTGGTTGCGGGCGAGTTCCGGCTTGTGCACCAGGAATGCCAGCGTATCCTGCAGCTGGTCGCGGAAGCCGAAGGCACCCGACGACTGGTAGAAGGCGGTACGCGACATGATGCGGCAGCCGAGGCTCTGATAGGGCAGCCAGGCGTTGATCATGTTGTTCATCGCCTTGTCCGGCGTCGAGATCTTCACATGGCCGGTGAAGCCGTCCCAGAACGCGCGGCCTGCAGAAAGCACGGTCTCGAAATCGGCCTTGCGGATTTCCGAAACCAGCGCGCGGGCCTCCTCGACGGTGGCCGTGTCGCCCATGTAGAAGCAGATTTCCTTCTGCTCGCCGGCCGCGATCGTCACGTCGAAAGCCAGAGCACCGCAGGGATCGCCGTCGAGATCGGTCGAGTTCGAGAGCGCAGCGACGGTAACGACGGCTTCCGGCATCTGGATCGTGCCATGGCGGCCGATGAACTCGCGGCGGCTTGCCGAGAAGCTCGAATGCGCCTCGCTCGCCGCCATGAAGGCGGTCCGCTTGAAATAATCGATGCTGTAGGGATTGTTGGCAAACAGCGCACCCGTCTCCTCATCCAGCGTCGACAGGATGAAGGGCCTGGTCTTGTTCTGATTGGTGCCGAGCACCCATTCCGCATAATTGTAGATCCGCAACCGCCGGCTGCCGGCACCGTTGTTGCTGAGCCGCAGGCGGAAGAGCTTGACCGGGCGGTCGCGATCGACGGTCTGCGTCAACTCCAGCGCGACGCCATCCTCTTCGCTCGAGAAGACGGAATAGCCGAGACCGTGACGGGCCTCAAAGCGGACCTTCGCATTGCGCGACAGGCCGGCATAGGGCGTCATGACCTTGTTGTTGTCGAGATCGGCCACGTAGAGCGCTTCGCCCGGACGGTTGACGACCATGTCGTTGGTCCAGGGTGTCAGCTGATAGTCACGCGAATTGTGGCTCCAGGTGAAGCCGCCGCCTTCGGCGGGCACATGGAAGCCGAAGCGCTCGTTCGAGATGACGTTGATCCACGGATGCGGCGTCGACTGCCCGCCAGGCAGGCGAACGACATATTCGCGGCCGTCCTTGGAGAAACCGCCATAGCCGTTCCAAAAATCGAGATCGTCCTGCGCCTCCAGGGCGTCGGCCGCAAAGACCGACGCCTGCAGCGCCGCCGGTACGGTAAGGCGATTGACCAGCGCCGGCGCATCGGACTGCGCCGAGGCGAATAACGTCGCCGCGCGGGCGATCTGGTCGACGAGCTTGCCGTTGCGGGCATGGAAGATCACCCGCGATGCGGCAAGGATCTCCTGATAGGTCTCGTTTTCGATCTGGTCCTTGCGAACTGAGAAGATGTTCTGCCGGAGACCGTCGCCCTGATTGTGACGGACGTGCTCGACGAGCTTGTCCAGCTCGCGCTGCATGTCCTGGGCCTGCTCGACAGCGCGTTCGTTGACGATCACCAGATCGGCAGTGATGCCGCGTGAACGCAGATATTCCGCCGCCATCAGCGCTTCCCTGGCGATTTCGAGGTCGATATCGTCGTTGATGCGCAGCGTGAAGATCGGGAAATCGCCCGAGATCGTCACCGGCCAGAGTGCGGATTGCGAATGCAGACCGGCCTGCACGGTGGCGCCATCGGCGCGCAGATGCATATCCGGATAGACCAGATAGCGCGCGAGCTTCTGGAAGGCCGCCGCCTGCTGCGAGGTGACGCCGACATGGCGCATCTGCATCTGCGTGCGCGTCCAGGCCTGCGTGAGTTCGATGCCGAATGTGTCGGGATTGCGGTAGCGCTCGACGGCCTTGTCGACCTCTTCGCGGTTCGGCGCGGCCATAGTCCAGAAGATCACGCTGACCTTCTTGCCCGCGGGCACGCGCACGACGCGACGCAGCGACAGGCAGGCATCCATGGTGAAGCCGTCGGTGCCGGAAAGGGTCGTGCCCGGATCGAAAGCAGCGGCTTCCGCAAGCGTGCGGCCGCGGCCGAGGAACTTGCGGCGATCCGTTTCGAATTCGGTCGGCCGTTCCGATCCGGCATTGTCGACGACCATGTGGGCGATCGACATATCCGGCTCGTTGAAGTCGCGCTTGTTGCGCTCGGCGCGGATCACGTCGCCGCTATTGCCGATCTCGGTGCGCACGAACATGCGCGCGAAGACCGGGTGACCGGAATCGACGTCGTCACTGGCAAGCGCCGGCTCGAGATAGGAGGTCACTTCGATGAAGCGATCTTCCGTGCCCATGTTGAGCAGCGTCACGCGACGGCCTTCGGCGTCATGTTCGGTCGCGACGATGCATTCAACGTCACTGGTGAGATCGCCGACCGTCTTGCTATATTCGGCCTTTTCATCGCTGAACGAGACCTTGGTCTTCTCGCCCTCGATGCTGCGCGGCTCTGCAGTCGCCGACCACCACTGGCCGGAGGCGGTGTCGCGCAGGAAGATGAAGGTGCCCCAACGGTCTTCCGTCGGGTCGGCGCGCCAGCGCGAGACCGTCAGGCCGTTCCAGCGCGAATAGCCGGCGCCGGTCGCCGTCAGCATGACCGAATAATGGCCGTTGGAGAGGAAGGCGAGCTCGCGATCCCGCGTCGCCGGATCGGCAATCTTGCGGATTTCCGGCCGCAGCATGTCTTCCTGGATATTTGCCGGCTGGTCGCTCTCGTGCTTGGCGGCCATGACCGGAATATCGCGCGGCGCCTTTTCCTGCAGCAGCAGTTCGGCCGCCTCGATCACCGGATCGGCATGGAAGAGTTCGCGCAGGCGGCCGTTGAAGGCGACGTTGGCGATCGCGGCGATCGACATGCCGTGATGGTGCGCATAGTAGTTGTAGACAACAGCGCACTTCTTGCCTTCGGGAACGCGGGTCGGCGTGAAATCGACGGCATCGTGGAAGCCGTAGATGCCAAGCGCGCCCACCTTGCGCAGCTTCTGCAGGTTTTCCAGCGCCGCGGCCGGACGATACTGGCTGGCGAGGATGGAGGCGTAGGGCGCGATGACGGCATTCTGGCCGAGACCGCGCTTCAGGCCAAGGGAAGGCACGCCGAAATTGGTGTACTGGTAATGCATGTTATGGTCGCGGGCATTGAAGGCCGCTTCCGAGATGCCCCAGGGGATGTCGGAGCCAAGGCGCTTGGCGTAGTTCATCTGTTCCTGGACGACCAGATTGTTCGTCTGGTTAAGAATGCCGCCCTGGCGCTCCTGCATGACGAGCGGCGGCATCAGATATTCGAACATCGAGCCGGACCAGGAGACCAGCGCACCGCGCGAGCCGACGGGCACGACCTGGCGGCCGAGACGATACCAGTGCTCGGTCGGCAGATCGCCCTTGGCGATGGCGAAAAGGCTGGTCAAGCGGGCTTCGGAAGCCAGAAGGTCGTAGCAGGCCGCATCGAGCTCATTGGTTTCGACGCGGAAACCGATGGAAAGCAGGCGACGTTCCGGGCGATAGAGGAAGGCGTATTCCATGCCGAAGGCGAGTTCGCGCATTTCATCGCGCAACTTCGCCAGGCGCTGGCGCAGCGAATCGACATTGGCAAGATCGAAGATGCTGTCGGCGATATGGCCTTCGCAGACCTTGACCAGCGATTGCGACCAGGTAAGCACCTCGCCGCTCAGCGTTGACTTCACTTCATGGTCGAGGTTTGCCGCCAGCTTCTGGATGTCCTGCGCCAGAACCGAAAGGTTGATGACGCGGATGGAGGCGAACTCATGCTCGCGCTTGACGGCGGCGAGCGCGTTCTGGAAGCCGACGATACGCTCTTCCAGGCGGCGGCGCAGCGGCCGAACCGTCTTGCGGTCGTCCGGAAGCTCGGCAAGCATTTCGGCGAGAATGCCGGCGACGTCGCCGATACCGTCCAGATTGCCCTGCATATGCGCTGACGGCGCCTCCGCCCAGATACGGCAGGCGGAAGAAACCGCAATCAGGTGACCGGCGAAATTGCCGCTGTCCACAGCCGAGATATAGCGAGCGCCCATCGGCTTCATCGTATCGGTGTGATACCAGTTGCACAGGTGCCCGCGGAACTTTTCGAGCTTCGCCACGGTCGCCATGGTCTTTTCCATGCGATCGATGGTTTCCTCGAAGGACATCCAGCCGAAATGACGCGCGGAGATCACCGACAGCAGGTAGACGCCGATATTGGTTGGCGACGTGCGCGATGCCACGACGGCATTCGGGGTCTGCTGCACGTTGTCGGGCGGCAGATGGTTCTGCTGCTCGACGACGAAGGTCTCAAAGTAGCGCCAGGTACGGCGGGCGATCTTGCGCAGCTCGAAGGAAACGCTTTCCGGCACTTCAAGCCTGTCTTCAGTCTCGGCCGACTGGCTGACATACCAGGCGATCGCCGGCGACAAGACCCAGAGTAGCGCAAAGGGAATGCCGACGAAGAAGGCGTTGTCGCCGGAGAGTGAGGCAAAGGCCAGAGCCAGTAACGCCAGCACAGGCGCATGCCACATGACACGGTAGTGGCCGAGGATCGTCGTCTGTGCCGCGGCCTGGGCGCTTGCGGCGGTTCGCCATTGCAGCATCAGCTTGCGGCTGACGAAGGCGCGGTAGAGCGAACGGCCGATGGCGTCGGCCATGATGCAGGCGCTGTCGGCGATGAAGACGATACGCAGCGCGACCTGGGCATTGGCAGCGCGGATATCCGACCAGACCGTATAGAGATGGGCCCGTGCGACGATATCGCTGGTGCGCGGAATGATGCCGTTGATGAGCGACAAGGTCGGGGCGACGAACAGGCAGAAGATCAAGAGGATTTGCCAGATGAGCGCCGCCAGCGGCTCCATGAAGTACCATCCGAGAACGGATGCGAAGAACCAGGCGATCGGCGTCAGCGAACGACGCAGATTGTCCATCATCTTCCAGCGGCCAAGGCCGGTGACGCCGCGCTTCGGATTAAAGAGATAGGGAAGCAACTGCCAGTCGCCGCGCGCCCAGCGATGCTGGCGCGAGACTTCAACTTCGTAGCGGATCGGGAAATCCTCGACGAGTTCGCAATCCGTGACGAGAGCGCAGCGCGCCATCGAGCCTTCGAGCAGATCGTGGCTGAGAACCGCATTCTCCTCGATCTTGCCCTTCAGCGACGCCTCGAAGGCGTCGACATGATAGAGGCCCTTGCCGGTGAACGTGCCTTCCTCGACCAGGTCCTGATAGACGTCGGAGACGGCGAAGACGTAAGGATCGAGACCGCGATTGACCGAGAAGACGCGCTGGAACACCGACGCATCCTTGCCCGTGGTCAGCGACGGGGTGACGCGCGGCTGCAGCACGCCGTAGCCGCGCACGACGCGCTTGCTCTCGGGATCGAAGACCGGGCGGTTGGTCGGGTGATGCAGCTTGCCGACGAGCTTCGTGACCGTGTCGCGCACAAGGCGCGTATCGGAATCGAGCGTCATGACATACTGCACGTCCTTCGGCACGATGTTGGCGCCGGGCAGGAAGGTGGTATCGCGGTCGCCGCGCAGCAGCATATTTAGCTCGTGCAGCTTGCCGCGCTTGCGCTCCCAGCCCATCCAGGCGCCTTCGGCCGGATTATAGAGACGGCGGCGGTGCAGCAGATAGAAGCGCTGCGTGCCATCCTCATCATAACGCGCAGCCAGATTGGCCACTTCGCGGCGGGCGTAATCGAGGATTTCCAGATCGCGCTCGCTCTCCTCTTCCTGGCTGTCGGGCCAGTCGCTGAGCAGGGCATAGTAGATCTCGCCGCCCGGATTGGCGAGATAATGAACCTCGAGATTGCGCACGAGTTCGTCGACGCTATCGCGATTGCCGATTAGCGTCGGCACGACGACAAGCGTGCGGGCCTCTTCCGGAATGCCTTCCTTGAATTCGTAGCCGACGAGGCGCGCCGGCGTCAGATACATGGTGACGAAGAAATTGAAGAGGCCGGTCGCGCCTTCCGATGCCGGCAGCGAGAACATCAACAGCAACAGGATGGTTTCTGCCCAGCCCATGCCGGAATGCAGCATGAAGTAGCCGACGATGGCGAGCGCGACGACGGTCAGGAACAGGACCGGTGCTGCGATCGACAGCCAGTTGAGCTTGCGCCATTGGCGCACAAAGCTCACCGACAGCGGCAGACGATAACCGATCGCCTTCTCCAGCTTCTGCGTCTGCTGGCCCATGATGAAATCGCCGATATTCGGCTCATGCGGATGGCCCTCGCCCGATATCTTGACCGCCTCGGTCATCGCCATGGCGACCTGGGCGATCTCCATTTCGGTCTTTTCGGAGCGGCGGGCGAGCTTTTCGATACGGCGGCGATAGCTGTTGCGCGAGCCCGGATCGAGCTTGGCATAGTCGGTCTCGTCCCAGAGCAGCTTGTCGACGGCGCTGACCTCTTCGACCCAGACGGACCAGTCGGTGTCGTCGATCAGGCGCAGGCTCTTGATGATGTTGCCCATCGTCACATTGCCGGACGAGAGGCGATTGTGCTCGGCCATCATGACGCTTTCAGCGTCGGTTCCGGCCTCGGTCAGCCGCTTCTCAAGCCAGGTGACGGCAAGGCCGGACGTATGCGAGCCATCGCGCAGCCGATAGAGGAACTGGGTGGCGAAGGTATTGTCGGACGTGAACGGCTCGAGCGTCTTCAGGAATTCGGCGACCTTGGCGTCGTCATTGAGACGGATCAACTCATCGACGGCGGCATTTGCCTTCTTGCGGGTGAGGCGGCTCTGCTCGACGCGACTCGAAATGCGACGCAGGTTTTCGACCAGAATGTAGCGCACCAGCGAGGGAACGGCCCAAAGCTCGCCGATCTTCAGCATTTCCACCGACTGGAAGCCTTCGACCAGCGCCAGCAGGCCCTGATTGGAAACGGTGCTGTGGGTGTGGGCGACATAGAGCCACGCCAGCGCCATGGTGCGTGGCATGACCATGCCGTCGATGGTCAGCGTCTGCAGCTGGTCGTAGAACTTCTTCGGAAAGTCACGGCGGACTTCCTGAATCGCCTCTTCGATGATGTAGTGGTTGTCGAGCAGCCATTCTGCGGCCGGCGTGATCGATTCCCCGGCATCAACGTCGGCATTGGCCGAGCGGTAGACGCGCAGGATCTCTTTCTCGTTTTCCTTGTGCCGGGCGAAGAAATCGAAGGGCGCAAAGCCCGGCAACTTGGTTTTCGCGCCGTTGCGGGCAAAGGTCGCGCCGCATTCCTTTATCTGCTCGTTGGAGAAATAGGTGGCGCGGATCGCATCGTTATGATCGATCTGCTTGGCTTCAGAATCGCGCGGCGTAACGGTGGAGAGATTTTGAGATGTCATGGATTCGGGTTCTGGGTCCAAACAGAGTGAGTGGCATTGTCGCCTTTATCGTTTTTGTCCTGCCCGACACAAGAATTCACGCATTTGGACCCTTTTGCTTCGCTTCCCGGCGGGCGAAGGGGGTGAATTCGAAATGACGGCTTAGAACGAACATATAAAGGCGAAGATTTTCACGAGGCGTTTTTAAAGATTACGGCGACTAATTCGTCATCATCCAAAAAGGTGTCCGTGAAACTGGATACGCGGCCAAATGGTTCCGGCAGCGATCCGCACACGTCAGCGACAATCGATCAAGGTCATGAGGCATTCTCCCTGGGCTGATTCATCCCATTTTGGAAATTCAGCATGGTTCGGCATATTGAACCCTCAATATCCCGCAGAAGATGAACTTAAACTGAACCCTCTAAAAAGATTCGCAAATTCCTGTCGGGACGTCTGGTTTTCGAAACGGTTCACAAGCTGATTGCTTGGCTGCCGATCGCCTACGCACGAACATACTGAGCTCAAACCCTTTGGCTCCAACCGCCGCCCCATGGAACGGTCCTGCTCACAATCGAGGGAAATACGCGGCGCACAGGAGCCTTTTGGCTTCCTCCGCGCGCCAGACCATGACCGCGCCAACGGCCTCCCCAATGCCCTTCTATTTGCGTGAAGCTTACCGTTTCTGCGCGGCATATTCCATCGGCCGGGCAAATTTTCTTTGCCCAGCGAAGGTCTGTCAGCGGGAAAAGAGAGAGTTGCGATGAAATGGAACTGGGTTTCGGACAGGCCGGGCCGCGCAGGGGCGTCCGGCATTCCAGCTCCGCACGGCCCTCGGCAGCGCTATCAAAGCAGCAAGCAGGACCATCCTGTGCGGGTGGCATGGGTTGCCGCCCCGCAAAACATCGTACTTAGCCGACGATGCCGCAAACGATGGCCGCAACGAACAGGAATGCGGCGGAGAAAAGGACGACATGGATCGCCATCTGTATCTTCTGCCGCGTCTTAGCGGCGCGCTTGGAACCATCGAACTGATTCACATGCGTATTCGCAATACCCAAATTCGCCATGTGTCGCCTCCGTTCGTTTCTTATATGTCTCTCAGGTCGAGCCCGGGACGGATATTCATATATTTCCTATCAACTAGGTAGAGATGAATTTCCGTCCAGCACACGAGCTGAGAAAAATTAAACCACTGGATTTCGAGGACCCGAAAGATCGGCAATGCCAATTCAGCAGAGAATGCGGCGGGCCCAAATCAAACTGCGCTCGATGGCGCTGCTGTCGGCAGCCTGCTCTTCGGCAGGAGCCGACTGGCGGCGGCTGTTTTCATCGGAAAGAGAGGCGGACCGTGCACCTTCCTGCTTCACCGGCACCGGCGGATGAAGATAGCCCATGGTCATGCCACCCATGAAAAACATGCCTGCCTCCACTTAACAT
Organism: Rhizobium sp. P40RR-XXII; assembly: GCF_012641405.1. Lineage (GTDB taxonomy): Bacteria > Pseudomonadota > Alphaproteobacteria > Rhizobiales > Rhizobiaceae > Rhizobium. Next base: position 49,704 of record NZ_JABAII010000004.1, on the reverse strand, counting down.
ATGACCCTTGATCGGGATCACGAAAGTTAACTGCCATTAACGAGATCATGACAGAATTGCGGCGGGTGTCAATAGTCTATACGATTGGTCGTGTTTAACGGGCCTATTCGTTAACGCGCTGAAGGCATTAGGCGTCGCCCGCTCAGGCGCGGACGAACCCCTTGCTGGCGACCATCAGATTGCGCGTGTAGTCTTGCCTGACGTCGCCCGCCGCCAGCTCCTTCGCCGTCAATCTTTCGACGACGGCGCCATTGCGCATGACGGCCAGGCGCTCGCACATATGCGTGACGACGCCGAGATCGTGGCTAACCATCACGAATGTCAGATTGCGGTCCTTACGCACCTGTTCGAGCAGATTGAGCACCTCGGCCTGGACGGAGGCATCGAGCGCCGAAGTCGGCTCGTCGAGCAGCAGTATGGACGGCTCAACGATCAGCGCGCGGGCGATCGCAACCCGCTGACGCTGGCCGCCGGACAGCTGGTGCGGATAGCGGAAGCGGAAACCGGAGCCGAGGCCGACTTCGTCCAGCGCTCTCGCAATGCGCGTCTCGCCGTCGCCGATCCCGTGGATCGCCAGTGGCTCTAGGAGCAGCCGGTCGATCGTCTGGCGCGGATGCAGGGAACCGTAAGGGTCCTGAAACACCATCTGCACCTGACGATAGAAGGTCTTGCTGCGCTTGGCACCCTTCAACTGCTCGCCGCCGACGCGGATGGCGCCATCGGTGACGGGCGCAAGGCCGGCGACGGCGCGCAGCAGCGTCGATTTGCCGGAGCCGGACTCGCCGACTAGACCGAAGGATTCGCCCTTGTTCACCTCGATACCGACGGCATCGAGGGCATAGTAGCCATCATAGACGACGCTGAGGCCATCAACTGCAAGTGCCGCCGTCATGCCGCCCACTCCGGCTTGCGGTCGAGCACCGGCAGTGGATGCCGGCTTTCGCCGATGATGGGCATGCAGTTCAGCAGGCCGCGAGTATAGGGATGCTGTGCATTGCTCAATTCGGAAGCCTTCAGCTCTTCCACCACCTTGCCTGCATACATGACGATTACGCGGTCGCAGAAGGACGACACCAGCCGCAGGTCGTGCGAGACGAAAATCAGCCCCATGCCGCGCTCGGAGACGAGCTTGTCCATGATCTCAAGCACATCGAGCTGCACCGTGACGTCGAGAGCTGAGGTCGGTTCGTCGGCAATCAGCAGCTCCGGCCCGGCGATCAGCATCATAGCGATCATGACGCGCTGGCCCATGCCGCCGGAGACTTCGTGCGGATGCAGGTCGTAGACGCGGCCGGGATCGCGGATCTGCACCGCTTCCAGCATGGCCATGGCACGGTCGCGCGCCTCCGCCCTGCTCACCTTCTCATGCGTACGGAGCGTTTCGGTGATCTGCCGGCCGATAGTCATGACGGGATCGAGCGAGTATTTCGGGTCCTGCAGCACCATGGCGATGCGCTTGCCGCGCAGCGACCGGCGCTCCCTCGCCGAAACAGACAATAGGTCGATACCATTGAAATTCAGCCTGTCGGCGGTGATGAGCGCATGCGGCGGCGTCAGCCCCATGATGGCGCGGCCCGTTTGCGATTTGCCGGAGCCGCTCTCGCCGACGATACCCAGCCGCTCGCGGCCGAGCGTGAACGAGACGCCACGCACGGCTTCGATGATACCCGTGCGTGTCGGATAGCGAACCCTGAGGTTCTCCACGGTCAAAAGTGTCGTCATTGCCCGCTCTCCTTCGGGTCGAGCGCGTCGCGCAGGCCATCGCCGAGCAGGTTGAAGCCGAGGCTGACGATGAGGATCGCGATGCCGGGCATGGCCGCCACCCACCATTGATCGAGATAGTATTTGAAGCCGCTTGCAATCATGACGCCCCATTCCGGCAACGGGGGCTGCGCACCGAGACCAAGGAAGCCGAGACCGGCAGCCGTCAGGATCACGCCTGCCATGTCGAGCGTGACGCGGACGATTACCGAGGAGATGCAGAGCGGCATGATGTGGCGGAAGATGATGCGCAGAGGCGAGGCGCCCATGAGCTGCACGGCGGCGATGTAGTCTGAATGCCGTACCGTCATCGTCTCCGCCCGCGCCAGACGCGCATAGGGCGGCCATGAGGTGATGGCGATGGCGATGACAGCGTTCTCGATGCCGGCCCCGAGCGCGCCGGCAAAGGCGAGTGCCAGCACCAGCTTCGGAAAGGCGAGAAAGATATCAGTGATGCGCATCAGGATCGTGTCGATCCAGCCGCCCGTATAGCCGGACACCATGCCGATGATCAGCCCGATCGGCGCCGATATGATCGCGACCAGGACGACGATATAGAGAGTCCAGCGCGAACCATAGATGAGGCGCGAAAGGATATCGCGCCCGAGGTCGTCGGTGCCGAGAAGATAGCCCGGCGTGCCGGGCGGCTTCAGATAGGCATTGGTGAGATCGCCGATGACAGGCGAATGCGGCGCAATTACATCGGCGAGCGCCGCCACGAGCACGAGCCCAACGATGATCAGAAGACCAATGACGGCGAGACGATTGGCGGAGAACTGCCGCCAGGTGACGTAGGCACGCCCTAGTCTCGCCTGCCGGCGCGACTGCGGCCGGTCGGACAGCAGCCAGTCCCTCAAGCTGGGTTGGGTGATCTCAACTGTCATTTACGCCGGGTCCTTGGGTCCAGGGTCCGATACAGAAGATCGGAAATCAGATTGATGCCGATGAAAACCGTACCGACGACGATGGTGCCGCCGAGAACGGCATTCATGTCGGCGTTGCGCAGCGAACTGGTGATATAGAAGCCAATGCCCGGCCAGGAGAATACGATCTCCGTCAGCACGGAGCCCTCGAGCAGTCCGGCATAGGAAAGAGCAATCACAGTGATTAGCGGCACCATGGCGCTGCGAAGGGCATGTCCCCAGATAACCCGCGTTTCTGAAAGCCCCTTGGCGCGGGCGGCGACGATATATTCCTGGCCGAGCTCGTTCAGCATGAAACTGCGCGTCATGCGGCTGATATAGGCAAGCGAGAAATAACCGAGTAGCGACGCCGGCAGGATGATATGGCGGAAGACGTCCCAGAAGACGTCCCATTGCCCCTGCATGGCGCTGTCGAGCAGGAAGAAACCGGTGATCGGCGTGAAGGTGTATTCATAGGCGATGTCGATGCGACCGGGATAGGCCACCCAGCCCAGCTTCGCATAGAAGATGACGAGCGAAACCATCGCCAGCCAGAAGACTGGCACCGAATAGCCGACGAGGCCGATGACGCGCACGATCTGGTCGATGATGCTGTTGCGGCGCACGGCGGCAAGAACACCGAAGGGGACGCCGAAAACCGCGCCGATGATCGTGCCGACCGTGGCAAGCTCCATCGTCGCAGGAAAGACGCGCCGGATATCGTCCATGACCGGGTTGGTCGTCAGCACGGAGGTGCCGAAATCGCCGGTGAGCGCGCTCACCAGATAGAAATAGAATTGCAGATAGAGCGGCTGGTCGAGATGCATCTCGCGCCGCAGACGCTCCAGCACCTGCGTCGGCGCATGGTCGCCGGCAATCGCCAGCGCCGGATCGATCGGGATGACCCTCCCGATGAAGAAGGTGACGGCCAGAAGGCCGAGATAGGTCGTGACGGCCACGACGAGGAATCGCAGCAGACCCATGAAAAAGGGAGCGGCACGGCCCTTCTTGGGCCGCACCTGCATTTTTCGTTCGACAGTGCTCAAAGAACTAGTCCCGCCGGATCATCACTTAGAGATCGGCCAGACGAAGTTGGTGTCGAAGCTCGGACCGAGCTTGAAATCCTTGATATCCTTGCGATACCCGGCGACTTCCGTCTGCTGGTAGAGGAAGACGAAGGGGCTGGCCTCCAGATATTTCTTCTGGATTTCCCGGTACATGGCTGCACGCTTGTCGGTATCGACCTCGAACAGCGCCGCCTTCGTTTCCTTGTCGAGCTCCGGCGTCGTCCAAGCGTTGCGCCAGGCAAGCGTCTTGTTGGTGCCCGCGTCGGAATTGTCGGGATTGTTCGTGAACGTATCGGCGTTGGAATGGGGGTCCCAATAGTCGTTGCCCCACTGGCCGTAGTAGATGTCGTGATTGCGGGCGCGGTACTTGGTCAGCTTCTGCTTGCCGTCGCCCGGAATGATCTCAACTTTGATCCCGGCCTGGCCAAGCGTCTGCTGGATCGCGGTGGCGATGCCGGTGTCCGGCTCGATGCTGCGCGCGTCCATGGTCACCGAGAAGCCGTTCGGCAGGCCGGCTTTGGCCAATAATTCCTTCGCCTTGGCGACGTCGAGCTTGAACGGATTTTCGTCCAGCGCGCCGAGCAGGCCCTTCGGCTCGAAGGTCTGGTGGATTTCGCCGACACCCTTAATCAGGGTCTTGCCGATGGCATCATAGTCGACCAGATACTTGAACGCCTGCTGCACTTCCGGCTTGGCAAGGTTCGGATTCTTCTGATTGAGGCTGATGTAATAGATCGTGCCCTTCGGCGCATTGGTAGAGGCAAGCTGCGGGTTCTTCTCGACGGCAGCAAGATCGGTCGGCGAGAGATTGCGGGCGATATCGATATCGCCGTTCTCCAGCGCCAAGCGCTGCGCCGAGCTTTCCTTCATGAAGCGGTAGATGACGCGGGCAAGCTTCGGCTTGTCGCCGTAATAATTGTCATTGCGCTCAAGCACGACGGCTTCGTTGGCGCGCCATTCGCGCAGCTTGAAGGGGCCGGAACCGGCAAAGCCAGTCTTCAGCCAGCTATTGCCGAAGTCGTTGTCATATTTGTAGTCGGCCGATGGCGTTGCCGGCTTGACGTGCTGTAGGACCAGCTTCTTGTCGACCACTTCGGCGACCGTCGCCGTCAGGCAGTTCAGCACGAAGCTCGGCGCATAGGGCTTGTCGACGGTGAAGGTGAAGGTGTTCGGGTCGGTCGCCTTGGCCTTTTCCGTCACATTGTCGCCGGTAAGGCCGAACTGGGTGAGAATGAAGGCCGGGCTCTTGTCGAGCTTGACGACGCGCTCGAAGGACCAGGCAACGTCCTCGGCGGTGACCGGATTGCCGGAAGCGAACTTCAGGCCGGGCTTCAGCTTGAACGTGTAGGTGAGGTGGTCGTCGGAGACGGACCAGCTCTCGGCAAGGTCACCCTTGATCTTCGAGGTGTCGTTGATGTCGAGGCGCACGAGCAGGCTGTAGGTGTTGCCGGTGATTTCGGCAGCGGACAATTCGTAGGCCTCGGCCGGGTCCATGCTCAGAATGTCATCGAAGGCAAAGCCTTCGACCAGCGTATCCTTGGGCGTCGCAGCATATGCGTTCGGCGTCGCCATCAGCAGAAGCGAAAGAGCCGCCCCGGCGGAAAGCGCGCGGAAACCGCGGTTCATCTTGGTAATCATCATTGTTTTCATTCCCCTTTTTTAAACTCTACGCAATATTCAGGACGCACTCTAACGGCTGCCTTCCTTCCAGGCGGACGCCAGGACGCGAAGCCAGTTCTCCCTACACAGCTTTACAAGATCGGCTTCACCATAACCAACGTTCCGAAGAGCGGCAATCAGGTTTTGGTTGCCGGCCGCATCGCCGATTTCAGCGGGAATCGTCGCACCATCAAAGTCCGATCCGAGGCCGACGCAGTCGATGCCGACGCGGCTGACCAGATGATCCACATGCCGCACCATCGCCTCGATCGGCGTATCCGCATCCGAGCGCGCATCCTCGCGCAACATCGCCGTCGCATAGTTGAGGCCGACAATGCCGCGGCTCTCCTTGATGGCGTCGAGCTGCTTGTCGGTGAGGTTGCGCGCGACCGGCGTCAGCGCATGCGCGTTGGAATGGCTCGCGACCAGCGGCTGGTCCGAGGTCTTCGCCACGTCCCAGAAGCCTTTTTCGGTGATGTGGGCAAGATCGATGAGGATGCCGAGCCGGTTGCATGCGCGCACCAGCGCGAAGCCGGCCTCGGTAAGGCCAGGTCCGGTATCCGGCGAGCTCGGATAAGCGAAGGGCACGCCATGGGCAAAGACGTTGTTGCGGCTCCAGACGGGACCGAGCGAGCGCAGGCCGGCGGCGTAAAAGGTTTCGAGTGCTGCGAGATCGGCATCGATGGCTTCGCAGCCTTCCATATGCATGACGGCAGCAAAGACACCGTTCTCCACACAGCGGCGGATTTCAGCGGTGGAGCGGCAGAGCTTCCAGGCGCCTTCGCGATCGAGTCGCAGCGCGATCGCCGCCATTTCCAGCGCGATATCGAGGGACGGCGCGCGCTCCAACGGCACCGCCAGTGGCGTGGCATAGTGGCCATTGCCATCCGGCTCGGCAAAGACGAGATCACCAGATGGAATGTAGATGGCGCAAAGGCCGCCGGCCAAGCCACCGGCCTTGGACCGGGGCGCATCGATATGGCCGCTCGTCGTCCCATCCCTGAATTCGGCGATCGGATCGGCGCCGTCGCGAGCATTATGCCAGAGTCTCAGGAGAACATCGTTGTGACCATCGAATACGGCTTGCATTTTCTATCCCGGGTGAAGCGCTCGGGTGGAGCGAATGGAAAGCGGCCAGAATAGAAAAGCTGACAGGATTCGCCATACCCAAATGAAAAAAATTTGCATTTGCATGGAATAGCATCGTCAAGCAGAAAAGGCGGGATAAAAATCCCGCCTTGAGAGCATGCTTTAGAACGCTGACGATGTGTCGGGCATTTCAGCGCTTGGCCCGCTTCTTCTGGCGGTAGACGTCGATTGCCACGGCCGCAACGATGATGAAGCCCTTGGCGATTTCCTGGTAATAGGCATCGACGTTGAGGAAGGTGAAGCCGGAGATCATCACGCCGAGGATGACCGTGCCGATCACGGTGCCGGCGATGCGGCCGACGCCGCCGGTGAGCGACGTGCCGCCGATGACGGCAGCCGCGATCGCATCCAGCTCGTAGTTGACGCCCATGCCGGCCTGCGCCGTCTGCACGCGGGCGGCGGTGATGATACCGGCAAGACCGGCCAGAAGCCCTGCAATGGCATAGACTTTGACCAGATGTCCCTCGACATTGATGCCCGAAACGCGCGCCGCCTGCAGATTGGCACCGATCGCATAGGTAAACTTGCCGTAACGCGTGTAGCGCAGCACGATATGGAAGGCGATCGCGATGATCAGGAAGACGACGACGGGCCAGATGCCGGAGCCAATGAAATTGAACTGGTCGGTCAGGCCCGAGATCGGCTGGCCCTTGGTATAGAGCTTCGAAAGGCCACGAGCCGAGACCATCATGCCGAGGGTTGCGATGAAGGGAGGAATCTTCGTCTTCGTGATCAGCTGGCCGTTGATATAGCCGGCCAAAAGCCCGAGCAGCAGGCCGACACCGATCGGCACGAAGAAAGGCATGTCGGTCAGTGCCGGATAAACGGCCCTCGCCCATGTCGACGACTGAGCGAAGCTCGCCGCGACCATGGCGGTCAGGCCGACGACGGAACCCGATGACAGATCGATGCCGCCTGTTATGATGACCTGCGTCACGCCGACCGAGATGATGCCGATGACGGAGACCTGCAGAATCATGATCTTCAGGCGCTGCAGGTTCATCAGGAAGCTCTGCCCCACGAAGATCCAGCCAAGGATCTCACAGAGGAGCGCAATGCCGATCAGCACCAGGAAGATGCCGAGTTCGGGCGGCACACGGCGACGTCTTGGCCGTGTGACTGCCGGGGCGGTCGCATCTGCAACTTTGCTAACCATGGTTCAATCCTCCCTTGCGATGATTGGCGGCGTCACTGCGCGGCCAGCTCCATCACCTTCACTTGAGTTGCTTCTGCGCGATCCAGGAATCCGGTGACCCGCCCCTCGTGCATCACCATGATGCGGTCGCTCATGCCAAGCACCTCGGGCATTTCCGACGAGATCATGACGACGGCGACGCCGCTGCGCGCCATTTCGGTAACCAGGCGATGGATTTCCGCCTTGGCGCCGACATCGATGCCGCGCGTCGGCTCATCCAGGATCAGGATGCGCGGGTTGGTGAGCAGCCATCGGCCGATCAGCGCCTTCTGCTGGTTACCGCCGGAGAGGTTTTCGATGCGCTCGTCGAGATTCGGCGTCTTGACTCGCAATTTCCTGGCCATCTCCTCGCACGCCTGCTCAACCGCGCCCTCCTGCACGAAGCCGCCGCGCACGAAATTGTCGTGCAACACGGCCACCTGCATATTTTCAAGCACGCTGAGGATGAGAAGACAGCCCGTGTCCTTGCGGTCCTCGGTCAGGAAGGCCATGCCATGGCGGATAGCCGCTGCCGGCGAGGAAATCTCGGCCTTTTTGCCGAAGAGCTCGATCGTACCCGACGAAGCGGGCGTCACGCCGAAGATCGTCTCGGCGACATTGGATCGGCCTGATCCCACAAGCCCGGCAACGCCGAGGATTTCGCCGGCCCTGACATCGAAGGACACATTGAAGAAGACGCCGTCGAGGCTCAGATCCTTGACCGAAAGGACGGTCTCGCCGATCGGCACCTCCTCCTTCGGAAACATCTGCGTGATCTCGCGGCCGACCATCATGCGGATGATGTCGTCGCGGGTCACATCTGTAGAGGCGTGCGTGCCGATATATTTGCCGTCGCGGAACACCGAAAACTCGTCGGCGATCTCGAACAGCTCGTTCATCTTGTGGGTAATGTAGACGATGCCGATACCCTGTTCACGCAGCCCTCGGATAATCTCGAACAGATGCGCCACCTCGCGCTCGGTCAAGGCCGAGGTCGGCTCGTCCATGATCAGCACGTCGGAATTATAGGACACCGCCTTGGCGATTTCGACCATCTGCCGGCTGGCGACGGAAAGCTCGCGCACCTGGATTTCAGGGTCGATAGAGATGTTCAGGCGCTGGAAAAGTTCCTCGGTCTTGCGGCTCATCTCCGCGTGGTCGACGAAGCCGAAGCGGTTCTTCGGCTCACGGCGGATCCAGATATTCTCAGCAACCGTCATGAAGGGCATCAGGTTCAGTTCCTGATGGATCATGGCAATGCCGTTTTCCAGCGCGTCGAGAGGCGACTTCAGTTGGATTTCGACGCCCTTGAGGCGCACCTCGCCCTGGTCGGGGATGTAGATGCCGGCAAGGATCTTCATCAGCGTCGACTTGCCCGCGCCGTTTTCGCCCATCAGCGCGTGGACCGTTCCGCGCTTCAGGCGGAAGGAAACGTCGTCGAGAGCGAGCACGCCGGGAAATTCCTTGCGGATGCCTTCCGCGCTCAGCAGATAGGCGGCATTGGGGACAGCGCCGCTGGCGCGCACCGCCGCCATGGTGGATGGGCTCACAACCATTTTTCCCTCCCGGGCAGATCGGATTTCAAGGGATGCGGGCCTCCGGCCCGCATCCGTCGATCATTGCGTCATCAGTTCTTCTTGACGAAGTCCTTGACGTTGGCCGGCGTGACGAGCTGGAAGGGGATGTAGACCTTCTTCTCGATCTTCTCGCCCTTGGCGAGCTTGAGCGCGGCGTCGACCGCACCCTTGCCCTGGCCGGCTGCATCCTGGAACACGGTGACCTTCAGGTCGCCGGCCTGCATGGCGGCAAGCGCGTCCTGCGTCGCATCGACGCCGGCAACGACGATCTTGTCCAGCGGCTTGCCCGCGGCCTTCAGTGCCTGGATGGCACCGATCGCCATTTCGTCGTTGTTGGAGATGACGGCATCGAATTCGATACCGCTGGAGAGCCAGTTCGTCATCAGGTCGGCGCCCTGAGTACGCTGCCAGTTGGCGGTCTGCTCCTGAACGATCTGAATGCCCTTGCACTCGTCGGTCGCGACCACATCATGAACGTCCTTGGTGCGCATGCGGGCGGCCTGGTTCGAGAGTTCGCCCATCATGATGACAGCCTTGCCCTTGCCGCCCAGCAATCGGCACACTTCCTTGGCTTCCAGTGTACCGGATTCTTGCTCGTTGGAGGCGACGAAGGCCTGCTTGTCCGGCAGGCTGTCGACGTTGGCCGGCTCGCGGTTGACGTAGATAAGCGGGATCTTCGCTTCAGCCGCCAGCTTGGAGATGGCGGCGGTCGCATCGGTATCGACCGGGTTTACGATGATGGCATCGACCTTACTGGCGATGAAGTTCTGGATCTGGCTCTGCTGCTTGGCGATATCGTTCTGAGCGTCTTCCACCTGCAGCGTCACGCCGCTCATGCCCTTTGCATAATCCTGCATGCCGTTACGCAGGACGGTCAGGAAGTTGTCGTCGAACAGCGCCATGGAAACGCCGATGGTTTCCGCATGGGCGGCGGTCGACAGCATAAGCGCCATCGCAGAGCCAAGGATAAATTTCTTCATGTTTTCCTCCCAGATACGGTGCCCGGCCACACCCCTCCTAATGCCGGAGCCCTCAGTCTCGACCGCAGGGCCTATCATCAATTCGGCCGTCACTCCCATGATGGCGATATTGAAAAACGGAACAAACAAACCGTAAAATTCTTTATGCGGAATATTCATTCCATTTTTCAATGCAAAGGTCAACACCAAATTCTGGTCGCGTTGCGGGAGCCCGCAAAGACGGGTTTTATCGCTGCCACCGCTGTTAAGAATCGAAGGCCGAACCTACATACGGGCGCCCGGAATGACGGAACGGCTATTCCATCGACACGGGAAGAGAATAGAATGCTGACGACCAACCGGCCGCAACGCGGCAAGCAATGGAGAACCCGCATGCCCTCGATGTACAGTTTCTCGGTCCCCATCTTTCAACGCGGCCTCCAAAACCTCTCCGTCTATCTCGACAAGATCGAGGCCCATGCCGCGGAAAAAGGCATTGCGGCGGAGGAGCTCGTTTCCGCCCGCCTCATTGACGATATGCTGCCGCTCTCTGGCCAATATCAGCGCGCATCCGATACCGCGAAGCTCGCCATTGCGCGTCTTGCCGGCATCGATGCACCGCGCTTCGGAGACAATGAGGCGACCGTCGCCGATCTGCGCGAACGCCTGAAGAAGACACAGGATTTCCTGGCGACGATCACGCCAGCGACGATGGAAGGCAGCGACACGCGGGAGGTGACGATCACACCCGGCGGCAACAAGATCGTCTTCAAGGGCGAGGATTATCTGGCGAAATTCGCGCTGCCGAACTTCTTCTTCCACGTCACGACGGCGCACGACATCCTGCGCAGCCGTGGGCTGGCAGTCGGCAAGAGTAACTATCTCGGCTCGTTCAGCTAAAGCAATACCAGGAAAAGCGCGCAGCGGTTTTCCGTCCGGAACTGCGTAAACGCAAGTGACAGAAACGACTCAGGGCCGGAGCGATACCGGCCCTTTTTCTGCCAGCTCCGTATAGGCAAGCGTCTGGTCCAGATGTCGGGCACGAAGGGAGAGAAGCTTTTCGGCATAGGCAAGCCTGATCGCCAAATAGGCGCCATCATCGGCGACATTGGACAGCTCCGCCGGATCCTTCGCACGATCGAAAAGCAGCGGCGGAAGACCGGCGCAATGGACGTATTTGAAGCGCTCGTCACGGATGACGGCCAGATTGCACGCATTGGACCGTAAGCCGAAATGCCGCTCGGGAATGCTATTGGCGATATCCCGGAAATCGAACTCCCAGAAGGCCGCATCGCGCCAGTTCCCCGGTTCGGAACCAGAGAGGAACGGCACAAGGCTTTCGCCGTCGACATGGTTTGCCGGCGCTATGCCGAGGCGATCGCACAGGCTCGGGAAAATATCCGCAGCACTGGTAAAATGCTCCACCTGCCGGCCATGCATGCCAGGCTTGGCGGGATCGCGAATGACGAGCGGAACATGATAACTGCCGTCGAAGTAGCCACCCTTGCCGAGCATCCAATGATCACCCATCATCTCGGCATGGTCCGAGGTGAAGATGATCAGCGTATCGTCCCACACCCCGGCATCCTTCAATGCCTGCCAGATGCGGCCGAGCTGCGCGTCGACTTCGGCGATCATGCCGTAATAGATGGCGCGGATCGCTGAAAAATCCTCGGACGCCCACTCGCTGACGGAGCCTTTGCCGCCATGCATGAACCCGCCTTTGTCGAGCAGCGGCAGGGCGAAGGCGAGCAGCGGATGCGATGCCATTTCCGCTTCGCGGTCGGCGGCGCGCGCGAAAGCCGGACCATCGTCGGCCGAGAACATGCGGTTATAGGGTTCCGGCACCGAGAAGGGCGGATGCGGCCGGAGGAAGGAAACATGCGCGAACCAGGGCTGATCCTGTTCGCCGAGCCAGCGGATGAACTCGCCCGCCAGAAAGGCTGTCTGCGTCTCTTCCTTGGAATAGGCGGGCGCGTTATTGGAAATCTCGCCGGGCTGGGCACCGACCGGAATATGAATATCGCGGCTGGCAGCATCGGCATGGCCGCGCGACCGCAGCCAGGATAGCCATTGCTTTTCATGCTCGGGCAGGAGCTGTCGCGCCGTGAAGCCCGGCAGCACGCCCTCATAGGTCGTCAGATGCGGATCGTTGGAGTCACGACCACGCGGATCCGGTGCCGTGTCGGTATAGCCGAACAGCGTCGGTTCGTAGCCGGCCCGGCGTGCGGCAAGCGCGACATTGTCGAAACGTGCGTCCAGCGGCGAGCCGTTGCGGCAAACGCGATGGTTCATCTGGTAAAGGCCGGTATAGAGCGTCGCACGTGCCGGCGAGCACGGTGCTGTTCCGGCATAATGTCGGCGGAACAGCACGCCTTCCTTCGCCAGCGCATCGACATTCGGCGTCTTTACACATTCATGCCCGACGGCGGAAAGGCAATCTCCCCGCCACTGGTCGGCCGAAATCAGCAGGACGTTCGGACGTCTACCCCCAACACTGGCGACAGAACGCCGTTCAGTGCTGGTTGGACTTGGCATGCCAGTTCCAGGCCGATTGGATGATCTCGGTCAGATCATATTGCGGCGACCAGCCGAGAATATCGCGGGCCTTGTCGTTATTAGCGACCAGCGTCGTCGAATCGCCCTCGCGGCGGCCGACATATTCGACCGGAAACGGCCGGTTGGACACCGTCTCAATGGTTCCGAGCAGTTCCTTCACCGTCGTTCCCGTGCCCGTGCCGAGATTGAGCGCAACGGAATCGCCGCCTTCAAGCAGATACTCCACGGCGCGCACATGGGCGTCGGCGAGATCGAGCACATGGATGTAGTCACGCACGCAGGTGCCGTCGCGCGTATCATAATCACTGCCGAATACCTTGAAGCCCTGGCGGCGGCCGAGGGCGGCGTCGATGGCAAGCGGGATCGCGTGGGTTTCCGGCGTATGCCACTCGCCGATGCGCCCCTCGAAATCGGCGCCGGCAGCATTGAAATAGCGCAGTATGACGGAACGCAGCCCCTTGTACTGGTCGTAATCGGCAAGCGCCTGCTCGACGATATATTTCGTGCGGCCATAGGGGTTGATCGGCACCTGCTGGTGGCTTTCGTCGAGCGGCACACTCTGCGGCAGGCCGTAGGTCGCGCAGGTCGAGGAGAAGACAAAAGCCTTCACGCCAGCCGCTTGTGCCGCCGAAAGCAAGGTCAGCGTGCCAATGACGTTGTTCTCATAGAAGGAAACAGGATCCTTGACCGACTCCCCGACCTCGATCAGCGCGGCAAAATGCAGGATAGCGGCAGGCTTGTGTTTGGCCAGCACCTCATCGAGACGGGCGCGATCGCGGATATCGCCTTCCTCGGCCGGACCCCATTTGACGAATTCGCGATGACCGTTGGAGAAATTGTCGTAGACGACGGGCTTGAACCCCTTATTCGCCAGATCCAGACATGTGTGCGAACCGATATATCCGGCTCCGCCGACCACAAGCACCGTTTCTCCTGCCATGATCATCCTTTCTTGAGTCACAAGGATTTGCCGCCTCAAACGCGACGGACCGGTTCGGTCCGAGGCGTACACTTAGAGAGCTGTAGCCGACTTGCAAGACGGGAGAAAGGAGCAAGATTGGTCGTATCGAGAACAGGTCAATGCGAAAAGCTAAGCCGGCTTCACCTCCGCCTTGCTGATATGCGTGAGAATTCCGGCAAGCGCCAGAACCGGCGGGATGAGAAAACAGGCCATGCCGACGAGCAGGAAAAGCGCTGCCGCCACGGCACAGCCGAGCGCAAAGCCGCCGACTGCAGCTCCCATGCGGGAAAGCCGCGCCTTCATCGCCGCCCTATCCTCCGGCTTGGCGCCACGCAGCAGATCGGCAATGTCGATCATGATCTGCGTCGTCGTGCCCGTCATCATGGTCGTGGGTGGTGTCGAACCGAGATGAATGCGATGTGCCGTCGTCTGGATGGCCATGGCGGCGACAAGGATCATGCCGGTCAGGATGGCCTGCCAGCCATCCCCATCGCCAAACGGACCGAAGCGCATGGCGAGGATCGCCGCAAGCGCGAGCAGCAGTAATTTCAGCGAGAGGATGATCTGCAACGTCGGCAGATTGCGCCGCGAGAGATCGCCGCCAATGAGACGGGCGAGGATGACGACGACGCAGAAGACCGGCAGCGCCAGAAGCTTGGCCAGCGCACCCGAGGTTCCGAGTGCCAGGGAAGCGCCGAGCGTGACGAAATTGCCCGTCACATGCGCCGTGAACAGGCCATGCAGGGCCAGAAACCCGGCGGTATCCACATAGCCGCCATTGATGCTCAGAAGGGTGGGCAGGCTCGGCTTCATCGCTTTCTCGCTCGCTTTTATCGTCTCCGATCTTATCGCGCCGAATAGCTGCCGTTGTCGAGATGGTTGCGTGGGGGGAAACGAAACATCACCGTGCAACGCCGATCGGACAGCGGCGGCATACTGCAGATCAAAGTTGCATCCACGTGCCCAACTGGTCGTCTGTCACAAAGACGGTAGGAGGCAGCGCTTCACGATTCCAGCAGTTTTCTCGCGTCTTGTGCACCTCCTCGTCCAAGACCGTCGGATAAGGGCCGCAGCAGGACTAGCGATTCAACTGGGTCGTCGTGGCTTGTTGAACACGTTGAATTTCGCAACCAACTGCGGCGCGGCCTCATAAACACTGTTCATGTGCGCCGAAATTTCACCCAACTTTGCGTTTCATCGTGACCCTGGCTGGATTCCAATATCGCAATTTCGTCAACGGCATCTTCGCGACAGAACGGATCAGCCTCAAATGCAAATCTGGGTCAAGGCATCGCGAAACTGGCAGACCTAAGCACGTTGCGGCATCTTCGTTGGTATCTTTGATTGAGAAATGGGCGGCGTTATACTAGATTTGCAAAATAGTATAACGGAGCTTCCGATGAACCGCCTCGACACAATGTATCAAACGATCCTAGCCGAACTTGGTCAACGGGTTTTCGATGCCAGCTTCGTTTCCGACTTCCCGGCCGACGGCCGTTTTGTCTCCGTCACGGTGAAGGATCGCAAATATTGGTATTTCGATCAACCCGACGGGCAGGGCGGCCAAACTCGCCGCTATGTCGGTCCTGCTGATGATGCCGCGATCACTGAAAGGGTTACGCAATTCAAGGCGCTAAAGAATGATTTCACGTCACGCCGCAAGCTCGTTCGGACGTTGATCCGTGAAGGTGGACTTCCTAGACCTGAGAATAGGGCCGGGGACATCATTGAAGTTCTCGCCAATGCGGGTTTCTTCCGGCTGCGTGGCGTCCTCATCGGCACAGTCGCGTATCAATGCTACTCCGGCCTCCTCGGTGTCCGTCTGCCTTCCGCTTCCATGGTGACGGGTGACGCTGATCTCGCGCAAGATTTTGCAATCTCCAACGAAGTGCAAGACAGCCTTCCCCCTATCCTCGATCTACTCCGATCGGTAGACGAGACATTCCAGCCGATCCCGCATGGTTCGGGCTCGCCGCGATCGTCGGCTTTCCGGACGCAAGATGGTTATCGCGTCGAATTTTTGACCGGGAATCGAGGATCAGACGATTATCTGGACAAGCCTGCCGAAATGCCCGCCCTTGGCGGTGCCTCGGCTGATCCGCTCCGGTTTCTCGATTTCCTGATCTACGAACCGGTGCGGACGGTCTTGCTGCATCAAGCCGGGGTGTCAGTCCTCATACCCGACCCGGCTCGGTATGCCATTCATAAGCTGATCATCGCCACGCGGCGGATTAAGACGGCCGATAGCTTTCTGAAGCAGCAGAAAGACCTCGATCAGGCGACAGCACTGATCGAGGTCATGGCGCAAGTGCGCCGATTCAACGATATGAAGGAAGCTCTTCAAGAGGCTTGGGCGAGAGGACCGGCTTGGCGAGAGGCGATCACCGAAGCGCTTTCCATGATCCCCAATGAAACGGCTAATCGGCTGATGAAAGTCATCGATGAAAATGACGAGGGATAGGGGAAAGGGCCGCTGCCGGCTCTGATGGGGACGGCCCCGACGGCATCTGTGTGCCAGAATGGAGACGTTGATCACCATTTAGAGGAGGCGTCGATGACAGAGGTTAGTATTATCGGACTGGATCCGGCGAAGAATGTGTTTCAGGTCCATTGCTCTGATAGAACTGGCAGCGCGCTTTTGCGCAAGAAACTTCGGCGTGATCAGCTGCTTGGATTTTTTGATCTAAACCGAAAGCGCGGCCCGTCCGTGGCCGTGGCCGGCACTAGGCTTCGATCCTGCCCGAACGAACAGCCGCTTTTGGGCGACAGCTGATGCGCCGGCGCGAAAGGTACCCTCTATTCCACTAGCGCCCGACGCTCCTCCAAAACCCGCATTCAGGTCTGTCGCCATCTCGCCACTACTCATTACCAGCCGAACAACCCGCATCTTCGTTTCTGTTGGACGACCAAAAGGCGGCTCCACGACACGGACCCGGGTATAGCCTGTCGTTTTCCCTTCAAATCTTTGGACGTTCTCAGCGGTCAATGCCACGGACACGGTTGATCGTTCGACTTTGGCGCTCAGCGATAATCTCTTCTGTCCTATCTATAGCGACGGCACGCTGGACTGCGCGCAATTGGCCAAGGATGGATTTGAAGACCGGTTGCTGAGACCTTGAGACCATATTGGCAACATCGGTCTCGTTGCGCAAAATTGCGCCCGGTCCGAAGCGAGCATCAAGTGCCTTGCTGACAAGAGAAAATTCGCGTCGGACATCTGGCGACAAAGACCGGACCAATCGTGCCAGCTCGCGCGGGTTCTTCTCAGCCTCAGACGTGATGTGCCGCAGCTCATTCTGGGCAATTCTCGTCAACCCTGGAATAGCTATTGCCATCCGTTGCCGCTCGATGACGACCGCCGATTTTTCGGTCTCAAAAGCGCTCAGGTAATATCGACCAAGAGAGTGAATGTCGGCACCAACAGCGTTAACCGCCTGCAGTGCTTTCCTGCGCTCCCGGCCACCAGCGAGCAGCCTGTCCATCGTTCTGCCGCTACCGCGCAAAGGGCCATAGGCCGTTGGCTCTGTGGCGACGGCACGCGCAATACGCTCAGGGTCGATCTGCTTGCGCACCAGATCTTCGATCATCGTCACGGCGGCCGCGGGATCGCGCCAGATCACAGACCCAGTCGCGGCGAGTACGGCTCTCATCTGTTTGTAATGCTCAGTCTCGGTCACGCGCATTCGCGCCTCCTCGTCGAGGCTTGCATTGAATTTCGTGACCGCTGGCAACATTGCAGGAGATGCGAGTTGGGCGAGACGCCCATCCTCCGCAATTGATCGGCCAAAGGATTTCCCAGCGGGCAATAGACTGGAAGCATCCGCGACCGAAGCGGGCAACGCGTCTTTGTGGTGTGTCGCGTGAACAGCAGTATTTCGCCCCGAAGTTTCGATTGCCATACCGAAGGACACGTTCGCCCGCTGCCAGAGCCGCGCTATATAATCCCGTTGTATGGCGAGCCAATTGGATAGACGCTCAACCCGCGCCTCGACGGCGTGACTATAATCCGCGATAGCGTCGATGCCGCGCCGCCGTGCGAAATCGAAAGCCACGGATCGATAAGACGGCTCATTCTCGAAATCGAGCGTCGTCGTCTTTTCGCCGGGGCGCGACAGCCTTTCAATCAGTTGCGCAAAGAGCGTCGGGGGGCGATGTTCGGCGGCAAGTTGATCCATCCGAGCCTCGGTCTTATCAATTGAGTATGCCGTCCAAATATTGCGGTCGACAACACGATCCTCAAGGTGCCTCGCGCCCCTTTCCTCATCAATAACAGGCACTTTCACGGTAACTTTTTCAGTCCCCTCCTTGCGCATGGTCACTTTATCCCCGACACCGACGCCAGCCGCCTCAATCGCCTTTGGCAGATTGACGCCCCAAAGGCGATGCGTGGTTCCATCGTTCGTTCTGACGTCAACATACGGAGAAGGATCAGCGTCGTCCCGCTTGCGAAACTTCGCAAGTCCGATTTCAACAAGCTCGCCGGTAATGCCAACGGCATGTTCGGCGCGTGCCGTCTTGCCCCATTCGAACCTGGGCTGAAAATCTTCCCTTGCCGCATAAAGATCGACACGCTCGCGATGACGCGTCATGGCAACATATGTCAGGTGTCGGTCCATCATGCCGGTTGCCAGCACGAAAGTGCGGTCGAAGGTCGATCCTTGGGTCTTGTGAATCGTTGCGGCGTAGCCATGGTCGACATTGCGATAAGTGTCTTCGGAGAACATGACATCCCGACCACTGTCCAACCGAACAAAAAGAAATGGTTCCCCTCCTCGACCCGCTGTCGATATGACCGTTCCAAACATGCCGTTCTTGACATGCTGAACGGTAAGGTGACGGGCTTTGGGTTCGACGAACCGCGCATTTTCCAGGAAGATGATCCGGTCTCCCTCGCTAAACTCACGCATGCCGCGCTCTGTGCGAAACGACCTACCCTCCCCAAGCGCATCCTGGTGCAACATGACCGCACGGACCGCGTCGTTGAGGCGTCTCACATCGCTATTGGTGTGGGCGAGAACCATCAACTCGTCGCCACGCAACTTACGACCTTCGACTTCAGCCTTTGCAATGGCATCAAGGCGAGCGCTGGCCCAATCGGAGACGATGCGCTGAACTGCATCATTGCGCGTGTCACTTTCGAGGAGATGGCCATGGGCGCTATAGGCCCTCAAGGCTTCCTCAACATTTCCACGGGCAAACAGACGGGACGCCTCTCGCGCCCATTCGTGTCTCTGGCGGCGAACGCCGACCAATTCGGCAAAGCCGATGCGCTCAACGATGGCACGGAAGGAAGCCCCCGCCTGGATCGGCTGAAGTTGCATCGCGTCGCCGACAAGAACCGCTTTCGCGCCGGCATCCTCGACGCGTTTGAGAAGACGCGCCATCTGTTCCGACGAAACCATGCCAGCTTCGTCTAGAACCAGCACGTCGCCCTTCTGAAGCAGGTCATAGTCGTTTTTCCAGGCAAGCTCCCAAGCGGCGGTCGTACGCGAACGGATCCCGGAACTACCAGTCAATGCCTCCGCCGCCTTGCCGGCGAGCGCTGCTCCGAGAACGCGCCTGCCGTCTCCTTCCCAGGCGAGACGTGCCACACTTAGCAATGTCGATTTGCCAGCGCCCGCAATACCGACGACTGCGGCAATGCCGCTATCGGCCGTGATATGTCGAACCGCATCGACCTGCTCAGGGTCGAGGCGAATGGCCTTGTCTGGCGCTGCCTCAATCTCACCTATCGCAGCATCAACTTGGGATGACGATACCGCGAAGCCACCTATGTTCGAGAGATTGAATGCTGACCGCGCCATGTGAAATTCGGTTCTGATCGTCGCGCGCGTCGTGAAGACTGCCGGAAGCTCGACCCCACCAGTTTCCGCACTGACCTGCTGCGGTCGCAGCATTACCAAATCATCCGACGCCATCAGTTTCGCGCGGATATTGGCAAAGACGATTGGATCATCAACGTGGCGGTGGAGCGCACGGGCGACCTCGGCCTCATCGAAAGTCGAGCGCTCGTTGCTGAGTTGCCTAAGCAATAGACCGGGGTCGGCAGCGAGACGATCCGCAGCCTCGTAGCGCTGCGCCAATGCTGCAGGGGCGGAGTAGACATCGGCACCTTTGCGTAGAAGCGCCGTGCGGGCAGGACCGAGATGGCGCTGCCCCATTCCCCGCAACCCCTGCTCCTCGTAGGAGCGGCCGTCTATGCGAATATCGTGACCGGCAAGCGCTAGGTGGTGCGTTACCGTTTCAGCCCAGGCAAGTTTCCACCCCTCCATCGTTTCCTTGTTGCCTGCCCACGGACGGTAAACAATTGCTCCTTTCGGCCTATCGGGGGTTTTGAGGCGCAGCGGCTCGCCCCGGTCGTCGACGACAGCGACGTGCTTTGGCCCAAATCCTTCCGCGGTCAGTGGACGCAGCGTGGTCATAACGTGGACGTGCGGATTGCCCTTCTTGTCGTGATAGACCCAGTCTGCCACCATTCCACGCGACAGCAGGTTCTCGCGAACGAAGTCGCGCACGAGAGCGATATTCTCCTTACTGCTGAGCTCGTTTGGAAGCGCAAGGATGATCTCGCGGGCTAACTGTGCATCACGCCGGTTCTCGAAACAATCGACAGCATTCCAGAGTGCTTCGCTGGCGCCGGCAACCGATCGTCCGTCGATTGCGGTTCGCAACCATGCCGGCGTATCCTCGGGCAGAGCAAGTTCCTCGTGGATGAGTTCGTCCGCCCTTGCGAAGTGGCGAAAGTTAGTCCCCACCTGCTCATCCATCATCTTGGTACGATGGCGATAGGCTGCGGCCGAGACAATGCTCTGTCCCGCTCCGCGGCTGATCAATTTCGCTCTCAAAAACATAATAGCCAAATTTGACTCTATCCTTTCTGGCACCTCGGCACCGCGGATGTCGAGATGTTCAGCTAGAAGTCCTCCGAAAAATCCCAGTTTTCCGGGGCGAATTCCACTTCCCTATATTATTTCCGCCGATTTGACTACTGCATTTAATGCAGTATAAAAGATACTAGCTGACTCGACCCTGATGAAAAGGAAGGACAGATATGCGCGCAAGAACCACGGTTTCCGAGATCGACACACAGATTGAGCTGCTGAGGGAGAAACGCAAGACCATGGTCGCCAAGGCCAATGAACGTTTCGCTAGCGCGGCGCGGAGGGCCGGTCTCGCCGAACTGGACATTTCCGACGCCGAGCTCAATGACGTTCTCGCCGAGATTACAGCGCGATTTCGCGACGGCGAAAAAACCACAACGGGCGAATCCGCTTAAGAGGCTAGATCAGCGGATTATGTTTCTCGAACGAAGGCGGCAGCGCGATATGACAAACGATCGTAAGCGCGAAACGCGCGAAAAGATGATCTTCGGCGGATTGATCATCAAGGCTGGCTTGAGAAAAGCCGATCGCGCATTCCTGCTCGGCGCCCTGATTGAGGCGAGCCGGATCCCGTCAGATACCGCACGCTACAGCCAGTTACACAAGATTGGGATGGAAGCGTTTCGAGCCGACGCACGCATGACCAATGCGGAAAGCAAGGATCTAGAATGACGGTACAGTGATGATCAGGCCCAATGCTTCCGAGAGCATTGCGCCTGCGGTCGTGATCGCAATGGATGGAACGGCGACAACGATCTTTTGCCTCGACGTGTCGCTCGGTTCGCACCTACCACGGCGGCCATGTCGGTTCCAGCTGCTGCATCACCAGATTTGCTATTTTGGAAGTGTTAAAGCCGATCCGGATCGGCTCGAAACGAAGCCGCCTGTGAAATCTTACTCTCCGCGCTCGGTTTCGAGAGCGGCAATCTCGTCGGAGATTTCCGCAATCCGCTGACGGAGGTCCGCTTCGGTACCGTCGTCCACCTCGCCTTCGCCGAAACAATAGCGCGCTATATGCAGCTCGAGCTTGGCTTCAAGCTCTTCGCGCTTGGTCCGTAGATTTTTAAGATAGCTGTTTCGCATTGCGAACTACGCTTTCCGAGAAAAGAAAATAAGTCTCACCCAAATAAATGGGATCGAAACCAGAAAGTTTCGATAGGCATCCTGCGCCAAAGCTGAGGCGCGACGCGCGACAAGACCGCATGCCCAGGCCATTGCAACGCAGCTGACCGATCATCACATTCATGCGACTCGCATCTGAAATGATCCTCAAGGCAAATATTAGGCGCTGACATTCGCTTCGGATTTGGGCTAATTCAGGCGGAAAGTTCGAGGTATGCTGTGTTGAACGAAAAAATTGCCGTCATTGGCCTCGGTTATGTGGGCCTACCAGTCGCAATCGCGCTCGCCGAAAAATTCCGCGATGTGGTCGGCTTCGACATCAAGGCTTCCCGCGTCGCCGCACTGAAGGCGGGCGAAGACGATACCCGGGAGGTTTCTTCCGAACGGCTGCGGTCGAGCGGGCTGCGCATCAGCAGCGATATCGAGGATCTCCGGGATCGCGATGTCTTCATCGTCGCCGTGCCTACACCGATCGACCGGAACCGGCAGCCTGATTTGCGGCCGATGATCTCCGCCTCGCGCACGGTCGGCAAGGTTTTACGCAAGGGTTCGATCGTCGTCTACGAATCCACCGTCTATCCCGGCGTTACAGAAGAGGTCTGCGGTCCGGAGCTAGCCGAAGTTTCCGGGCTGCGTCAGGGCGAGGATTTCCATGTTGGTTATTCGCCCGAGCGCATCAATCCCGGCGACACGGAGCACACCTTTGAGCGCATCGTCAAAGTCGTCGCAGGCGATGACATGGAAACGCTGGAAAGGATTGCCGCCATCTATGGTGCCGTGGTCGAGGCCGGCATCCATCGCGCCCCCAGCATCAAGGTGGCCGAAGCCGCCAAGGTAATCGAGAATACGCAACGCGACGTCAACATCGCGCTGATGAACGAGCTTTCGATCATTTTCGAGAAAATGGATATCCGCACGGCCGACGTGCTGAAGGCGGCGCGGACGAAATGGAATTTCCTGCCTTTCACTCCCGGCCTGGTCGGCGGCCATTGCATCGGCGTCGACCCCTATTATCTGACGGCTAAGGCCGAGGAACTCGGCTATCACCCCGAGGTCATTCTTTCCGGCCGCCGCATCAATGACGGCATGGGCGCCTTCATCGCCCAGAAGCTTATAAAGATGCTGGTTGCAGCGAAAAAGCCGATCAACGGCGCCCGCATCGGCATATTCGGCCTAACCTTCAAGGAAAACGTGCCCGACCTGCGCAACAGCCGCGTGCCGGACATTATAAGCGAACTACATCAGTTCGGTCTGGAGCCGCTGGTGCACGACCCGATGGCGAGCCATTCGGAAGCTGAGGAAGAATACGGCATAAAGCTCAGGGAGCTGACGGACTTCGGCAAGCTTGATGCCGTCGTGCTTGCCGTCCCCCACAAATCCTATCTGGCTGAGGGCGCCGCAGAGGTCCTCGATCTTTTGAACGAGAACGGTGTCGTTGTCGACGTGAAGGCAGCCCTCGATCGGAGTAATCCTCTATTGGAAGGTCATTCGGTCTGGAGTCTGTAAGCTGAAAGGCCAGCTCAACGCCCCTTCATCCCAGCACCGGCAACCGTTGCCGTCAGCCCTTCTTCAACCGAGTAAGGCGGCGACCAACCGGTGACCGCCCGCGTTTGGCTAATATCGACCTGAAGCGAGCCAAGCAACCGCTGCGCGGCGGCTCGTCGCCCCAAAAGCGCGGCAAGTCCCTCGAGCAGCGCAGGCGGCACCGGCAGCATCCAAGCCTTGCGCCCCGCGGCCAGAGACAGTTTGGCGATCAGCTGGCCGATCGAAAGATCTTCGCCGTCGCTGACCAGGAACACGCGGTTTCCGGCGGCAGAATGGTTGGCGCAGAGCAGCATGAAATCGACGAGATTGCCGACGTAAACGAGCGACCTGCGGTTTCGAACCGCCCCGAATGGCCAAGGAAACGGTCGGGCAGCCCATCTCATCAGGCTTGCGAAATTCGCCTTGACGCCGGGACCATAAACGAGCGGCGGCCGAATGATGACCACCTCCATGCCAGTTTCCGTTGATATCGCGAGCAAGGCCTCCTCCGCTTCAAGCTTCGAGCGGCCATAGGCATCTTCCGGATGCGGCGCGTCCGCAGCCCTGAAGGGCTCTCCCGCCGCCGTCCCCTCGCCGTTGACCTTGATCGAACTCAGGAAGATGAAGCGTTTCACACCTGCGGCCGCTGCCTGTCGCGCCAGGTTGAGTGTTGCATCGACATTGACGGCGCGAAATGCGGCCAGCGGGTCGGCGGCGCTCTCGTTCATGACGTGGACGCGGGCCACCAGATGCATGACGATATCGACGCCGGCAAGCGCTCCGGTCCAATCGGTATCGCCACTCACCGCCCCGATGGCGGCGAAGCCTGGGCGGGAGTTGCGACTGACCGGCCGATAATCCATCCGCCGGCGGGAAAGCTCCGCGCATAGCGCCTGTCCGACAAAACCCGTCGCACCCGTCACCAGGATCATCCGCGCACTGCCTCCGCTTTTCCGCACCATGATTAGCTGAAACATGCTTTGCACTGGATATCCGCTCTGAACAAGGGCGAGGAATCTTGCGGAGGATGGTTGTGCTTAAAATCGCGATATGAGATGCACAGGACAATGACGACCTTCATTACCCTCTGAACAAAGGGCGATGCAACGACAAGAGACGATGCTTTATACGATCGCCAAGCGCCTTTTCGATTTTCTCGCCGCTCTTGCCGCGGCAATCGTCTTTTTCATCCCGATCCTGATCGTTGCTCTCGCAGTGCGGCTGACCTCGCCAGGTCCGATCCTCTATTGGTCGGATCGGGTTGGCCGGAAAAACCGGATCTTCCGCATGCCGAAATTTCGCAGCATGCGCACCGATACGCCTGCCGTCGCGACCCATCTGCTGAAGAACCCCGACATTTATCTGACGCCCATCGGGTCTTTCCTGCGCAAATCCAGCCTCGACGAATTGCCGCAGCTTTGGTGCATCCTCAAGGGCGAGATGAGCATCGTCGGCCCGCGCCCTGCCCTTTTCAATCAGCACGACCTCATAACCCTGCGCACGGAGCGCGGCGTCGATGCCTTGCTGCCGGGCCTAACCGGCTGGGCGCAGGTCAACGGCCGCGACGAGCTGCCCATCCCCGAGAAGGTGGCGCTGGACGAAGACTATCTGCGTCGACGATCTTTTTTCTTCGACTTAAGGGTTATTTTCCTGACGGCCTTGAAAGTGGTCAAACGCGACGGAGTTGCGCATTAACAACCATTCGGCGAAATCGACAATATTGATGCAACGGCATGGGAAAATCGCCGTATTCCTGCCCATTTGCGACCATAGGGGCCGTCATGGGGGCGAGAAATGCCGGATGGTGAACCGATTCTGGATGAGGGCGGACGACATTGGATGACTCGCGCATGAACAAACCGCACGCTGACCTTGCAGCCGAACCCGTCGGGGTCACAAAGGCTGGAAGCAGCATGACGAAACCGGTCGCCATCATCGGAGGCATTCTCTGGCTGCTGGTCGCCTCGCCGACCGTGGTCGAGAGCGACACCTATCGCTACGCTTCCGCGCTCCTGTCTCTGATCGCCCTCTACTACTACATGAAGGCACCGATACGGCCGCGCACGGACTGGATCGGCTGGCTTTGCATGGGCTGGGCCTTCTATGTCATGGTCCGGTTCTTCATCACCTTCTGGCTGACGCCGCAGCACGATATCGGCGCCTCGGACTGGCTCTATGCCTTCCCTTTCTTCTTTCCCATCATGGGCGTCGCCTTCCTGCTTTATGAGGAGCTGATGGAGAAGATCGTCGCGGCCTATTTCGCGATGGTCCTCATCATGCTGGTCGCCACCCAGCATCTGCGCGAGGTCTTTGCCGGCGAAACCATCCGGCCGCTGATCATGAACAACCAGATTCACGGCGCCGTTGCCTGCGGCATGATCGTGATCTTCACCCTGTTCTGGCTGTTGCACTACCTGACGGACAAATCCAGTGACCGCCGGATCGCCCGCTTCGCCTATATCGTTTCGCCCTTCATCTTCGCGCTCTGTTTCATCGCCATCTACGGCGCCAAATCAAAAGGCGTGTGGCTGGCGCTCGGCATCACCCTGCCGCTGCTGGCGCTGATCACGCTGACCTACCTGCGCCTGAAGAGCGGCGTTATCATCATCATCGCTATCGCAGCCCTGTTGATCGCCGGTATCTATGGCGTCAGGCACAATCTCGACAAGACGGCTGGCCCGACCGTGGCGGCAGCCCTTTCCATGGTCGAAAATGTGGCCAACGGCCACGAGATGGGCGGCGTGATTTCAAGCGCCATCAGCTCCAGCAATACGCCGGTGTCGATGGACGAACGCCTGCAGCTCTGGTCGAACAGCTGGGAGGTCTTTTCCTCCGCACCGATCTTCGGTTGGGGCAACCGGTGGCTCGAACGCTGGGCGGAGACGCGCTACTCGCATGTCCAATACACGCTGCTGCACAACGGCTACCTGGAAATCCTGGTGCGCTACGGCTTGTTCGGTGCGGTAATCATGGGCTTCATGCTCGCCATCTTCATCCGCGCCGTTTGGCGCGCCCGCAAGGCAGGCATTATCCCGCGCGCCGCGTGGCACGCCTATATCGCCTGCCTCTTCTTCTTCTCGCTAACCCTGCTCAGCAACTCCAACAACCGCCTGGCGATCGGCGAAAGCCTGGCCTTCGCAAGCTCCGCCTTCGCCTGCTGGTGCCATATGCGGCTGAAGGGAGAGTATTTGGCGATGGCGAAGGTGGAAAGGAAAGAAGCGGCCGTGAGAGCGTGAGCATGATAGTTGCACGACTACTTCCGGTATCCGCCCATAGTGGTATCGCTCCGCCATTTAAGGGCGCTTAACCTAGCTCAGCTCCTATTTAAGCCAAGAGCCAATTGCTTAAATAACACTGCATCCTCGTAATTGGGCATGTCCGAATCAGCTTCTAACCTTCGGTTAGGCCGCTTCGTCGAGACGACTATAGCGGGCGAAATCGTGCACGCCTTCGTGCCACCCCCATTACCGCCTGAACCGTCGATCGACGTGCTGGCCCTACTGGAAAGGCTGAGCCTAGCCGAGCGGGCCTTTGGGCGCGCCATCCTCATTCGATAGGCCGATGTCGAAGGCGTCGCGAACCACCGCTTCCGCTGACTTTACCTCCTCGTCCGTCATCTTTTCGAATTCACGACTGCGCCGCTTCTTGGAAAGCGTACCCTCGTTCTGACGGATGAAATTGATGAGACTGGAGATCATCCCGTCCGGCATCTCAAGGAAATCCTGAATGCGTCCCTTCGCTTCATCGAAACGCGAGAGGTGATCGATCTCGTTTGGCAGGTCATGCCTGATCGTCTGAACGACGCAAGCATAGAGAAATTCCGTCAACTCCGTGTAATCTCCGAACCTGTAGAGATCGGTGGTGTCGTTGACAACACGCACGTTTTTCTCCGGTGTCGGCACCCATTCGATAAAGGGCAACAGCGGTCCGGTGTAACCGCGCAGGCGCGCGCCATACTCCTCCTGGCGTTCAAGAAGTACGGAAGAAATGGGAAAGATCATGCCGGCGGGCGTATATCCGCGCTCGGACAGAACATGGTGTATGAGGTACCGATGCAGGCGACCGTTTCCGTCTTCAAAGGGATGGACGAACACGAAGGCGAAGGCCATGACCGAGGCTTGAAGTACGGCATCGACCCCACTCTCCGCCATCCTGCTTCCTGCGGCTATGATCCCTCCGAGAAGATCGTTAATGTCTTCGTGCCGGGCTGAAACGAATTCGGGGAGAGGATCGTCGTTCCAGTCGCGATCGCCAATAAAGCCGCCGGCGTCTCGCAGGCCGCGCATAATGAACCGGTTCTCCTCGATGACAATGTGCTGGAGGCGCACGAGTTCGTCGACTGTGATCGGCCGCTTTCCCGCTTGGGCAACAGCCCTCATCCAACGCTCGAGGCGGCTTCGCGGCGGGCGTTCGCCTTCGATCTGGTAGGATGCCTGGCTATCCGACAGAAGCAGAAAGCTTGCCGCGCGCGTAACGATCCCCTTCCCGATCTTTCCGATGAGCTCTTTGGCTTCAGCATCCCAGCGGTGGGCGACCGTGTCGACGAGATATTCGGTGCGCCTTAATACGGGGCAGAATGCTGGTGTACCAAGGAGATTGTCTCGCACGCGGTGACGGGGCGAATTCACCGGGGACGATGTGAAGTAGCTCGCTGTGTCAAGCGCTTCAACATAGTTCGCCCGTTCCGCGTCCGGAATGTCAAGGCGTGTACCTGTCAGCCATTCATAGAAAAACCAGATCCGGCGCGTCGCGCTGCTCGTCGGTTCGGCTTCGATTAGCGCTGCGATCTCACTTGCCGGGACGATGTGAAATAGCTTTTTTAGGATCAACAGATCGATCGTCTCGTGCCTCAGTGCGAAAGACAGATGTCCAAGCAAGCTGTCCCCTGGAGCGAAGCGCTTGTCGAAGATCGTCCAATCTTCATGTGCTCTCCTCGAGCCATAGACGAAGCCCTTCGCGACGCACGAGGGGCGACGAACAGGGGCTGCAATCCCGTATTTCTGGATGAGAGCTGCATACCCAACGGGAACCGTATCCGTTGGCACGATACGCTCTTGGAAGACCGCCGGATTTGCGGGATTGGCTGTCATGCCGACTTCCTTCCTCATCGAAAAACAAGTTACATCATCGAAGGATGATTATTTTTGAGACATGATATCGAAAATCGCTTACATCGGAAATCAATTATCTTTATCGAAAAATGCTTGGATACGACCGATCATATCGAAAATTGATTAATTGTGGGCATATGCCTCATCGAAACCGCAAGTTTCGCATCGAAAATCGATTAGTGACATAGGTCGAGATAGAACTAATCATTTCTCCGCTCGATCACGGCTCAAAATAAATCTCGCTAACCCGAAACCGCCCATCAATCCGCTTGCACTGGACAATGATATCGATCGCGACCTTGAGCAAATTACGAATATCGCCACGCTCAAGGTCACGACCACCTTCCGACTCTTTTACGAGTAACGTCAGTTGCTCAAATGCCAGCGCCGCAGAATCGGCATGCACCGTTGTGATCGATCCGGGGTGTCCTGAATTGACATTCCGGATGTAGTAGAAGGCCGAACCGTCGCGCAGCTCCTGTAGAAGAATGCGATCGGGTCGCATCCTGAGGCACGATTCGAGTAAATCTTTCGCGCTGATTTTCGACAGCCCCTGCTCTCCTTTCGAATAGAAAAGCTTGACGTGATTGGGCTGCGAGATGACCAGCTCCGGCGTATCCTCGATCGAGATTATCCGCTCATGCTCTGGGATATGCCGGATCAATGCCTTCGACAGAGTTGTCTTGCCCGATCCCGTCGCGCCCGAGATGATGATGTTCTTGCGCGCAAGAACCGCCGCACGCAGAAACGTCGCGCAATTTCCTGCCTTAAGGATCTCGTCCAACTTCGTATTGGAGGATTCGACATGACGGTTTGGCGAGGAGACATCGGAAAACAATCCACCCTTTTCGAGATCATCCAACGTCAGCGTCACTAACGACGGCTTTCTGATCGTGACGCTGACCGTGCCCTTAGTCGTTGCCGGTGGAACAACGATCTGAATCCGCTCTTCATCGGGCAAAGAGGCCGACAAGACCGGCCGGACCTCATCGATTGCCTGGTTCGAATAGCTTGCAACGGCCCGGGCCAGACGCATCAGCTTCTCGAAACTAAGATCCGGCAGTGCATGATGCTGCCATCCCTCCGTTCCCTCAGTCAGCACTTCACCCGGGCGGTTGACGACGATCTCATAGAGCGACGTATCCTTCAGGAAGCGAGATAGTGGCAAAAGCAATTCACGCACGACACCAGCATCTGAAGCTTCCGCCATCTTCCGCCCTACTTCGTCACGAGCGTCGATCGAGGCCTGAAATCTCCCGACACCGCCCGATCGAGGATCCTGGTGCGGGGTTCGGTGACACGCAGACTATAGACGTCGGAAAATTCGAGATCGCGGGCTACAAAAATTGAGACGAGTTCGCCCTGATGCTTTGTCAATGTCGGCACAATATTGATGGATTGCTCGACGGCGATCGCTGCTGCCTGCTGGCCAGCGGTCGTCGTATTCTGCGCCTGAACGTCACTATCCTGCAGCCGGCTGCCGGCATAGGTCGTCGCGTCGCCAACGATGGAGAGCAGGATGGCGCTGCCGAAGCGCTCCCACCAATGCGTGTCGACATAGCCATCCATGCCCGCCCGCCCGAGTGCGTCAGTTGCGGGCGAGGCGAGTGTAATAATCACACCTCTTGGCGTTTTTGCCCGGTTCCAAAGCACGAACAGACGCTTCTGGCCCCGGTTCAAGCCGCCTCGATATTCTCCAACGATCTGAGTTCCTTTCTCCATCAGAACGACGCGGCCATTGTCCGAGAGCACATCGCGGTTGATGACGCAGCTGGCGAAGCCCGGCTGATCGGAGGCGAGCGCCGTCTCCAGCACACAGGGAATCGAAGTTCCCATCGCCACGATGAAGTCGCGATTGCCGAGCGTGCCGGCGCGTGATCCTTCCAGATGGGTCGGCGTCAACATCCTGTTGAAGCGCTGATCCTCCGTTTCAGGTTGGGCGCCACCAAGGCTGCCTTGAACAGGGAGATAATTGGAGCCAGGGTCTTGCGACATGGCGGCGGCTGTGTTGCGGCGTTGCGATGAGGACTGCTGTCCATTATAGGCCATTACCGGCGCACGGCGGGCAGAATCCAACAAAGTGTCCTCAGCAGGTGTGACCTGCTCCTTTGGCGCAGGCGTCGGTAGCAGCACCTCGGGAAGCGGTGCAGCCGGCTTTACCTCTTCCTTCGCCGGTTCGAAGTCAGCCGTCTGGCGAATAACGACATGGTCGGGCTTTGTCGTCTCAGTCTTTTGCCGGTCACGCATCGACCACAGCGAAAACCCAACAAAAGCGACCATCGCTAGAACCACGGCACCGCGCTTCAGGAATGGACTGGCCTCAGATCGCGGGTTGACATCCGTCTCGGCGCGCTCGCCTGGGATACGGTCTTCCGCCTCATCCGCCATGGGCTCCTCCTGTCGCAGCACTTGCCGCCTGCACTTTCATGACGCGCTCCACCGAAGGCGATGTCGTATTGGTGTTGGGATCGATGCCCATCGGATCGTAGGCCTCGTTGAAAATGCAGAGCACGTCTCCTCCCCGCCGCAGAATGAATTTGCGGCCGATCGCATGAACGAGCACGAGATCACCGGCGACCGACTTAGGTACCAGGCTCTCGGTGCCGTCGGAGTTTTCCATATAGATTGCCGGCATTTCCTGATTACCGGGGAAGGCGATAGTCGTGATCTTGCCGTTGTCATAAACAGCGTTCGGTTCCAACGCTTCTGATCCCTGTGCCGAATAATGCCAATTGCGCGGTCCATATTGCTCATGCAAAGCCAGCACAGTGTCGGCTTGTCCAGCTTGTGCTGCCTGGGTTTGCGCGAGCGCCTCCTGACGGCGGCGTTCCCTATCATCTGCCGGATAGCGAAATTTGACATAGAAGTAAGTGTCCTGGCCGGCAGCAACCGGACCGTCTCGAACCGTCAACTCCATCTGGTAACTGCGCGTCGAACCATCACGACGTGTCGTGACCACGGAGATGTTCGTGACCGGCTGGTTCTCTCGCGCCTTCAGGAAGAGGATATTGCCAGCGGGCGCCACTTCCCAGGCGACCGTGTTGCCAAGCGCCACATGCGCGATTTCCTCGTCGGCGGCAAACTCTACCTGGACGGAGGAACGCAACGAGCCCACGATCCTGGTGATATTGTAAGGCTGATAGTCGACGAAGCGGACCCGACTGTCCTGGGATGCGCCGCGCGGCGTTTCCAAGGCAAGGACTGCCGATGGCAAGCTAGCAGTCAGGAGCAGCGCGATCAAACAATGATGTTTCAGATATGTCAATTGATGGCCTCCGGATCGGATCGATAGTCGCTGACAGCGAAGCCGAGCGGATTTATCAGCCGATCGGTCGAGGACATTGGAGCATTCACATAGGAGAAGGTAAGCGTCGCCACCCAATGGGTCGTATGGGTCTCATCACCGCGGGTGATCGTACGCATATAGCGAATAGAGAGTACATTGGCGTTGATCAGCGAGATGGAAACAATGTTGATCCGCGATGTGGCGCCGCGGCCGTAGATATTTTGCGGCGAATCCGGATTACCACCGCGATAAATTGCGGCAAAGCGGGTCTGTTCCGGCGCCGTTGAGAGCAGCGAAACCGTGCGAAAATTCTCCTCCGCCTCGCTCCAGACGTAACCCTCGCGGGCACGAACATAGCGGGCGGCAAAATACTTGGTCACCGCTTCGTCGTAGGTGCCAGCAGTCGATGTGAGTGCCGAAACGACATCGACTATACCGGTGGAATTGTCGACTCTCACGACAAAAGGCTCAACCGTCTTTAGCGGTGTCAAGCCTGCGATGGCGACAATCGAAATCGCCGCAAGAACGCTAGCCCCGGTGGCCACGAACCAGGCAATCCGAGCCGAACGTTCCATGTGAATCATGCGGTCCTGATCGAAGCGCCGGGCCCTATCGAAATAATCCTTGAGACTGTCCGTCGTCACCATCACCGCTACCCTCCGCATGGGCGGTAGGAATCGCCGACATCAAAATGCGCGAAGGCGGCGGGAACGATGTCCGGCTTTTCCTCGACATAGGCAGGTGGCTTGCCACCGGACTGTGCCGGAGAAGAGTGAGGAGGTTGGGGCGTGGACCGGCTATCGCCGTCCCATTGCCACATGGCGCGATTGAGCGGCCGGCGCGAATAGCCGTCGCATTTGGGCAGGGGATAGGAATGTGACGCGCAGCCGCCGAGCGTTGATACCACGCAAAAAAGCACGAATATTCGGATCATCGTGAACCAGCCATCTTGTTGTTTGCTTGAAGTTCCACATCAGTCGGTTCTTTCGGAACGAAAGCTGCGGCCAACGGCACGTGCACCCCGGCCAGTCGCTCGCGCCATGTAGGTAGCACCTCGAGCAAGCGTGCCTTCATGCGCGTCGCGTGCCGCGCCGTAGCCGTAAGTGAGCGACGCTCCGCCAGCGGCCAGTGCCGAGGCAATGCCTGGAAGCTGGTAAAAGACGTAGAGGGCGGCAAGGCAAATGGCGCCGAGCGCAACGGGTCGCATGAGTACGTCGCTGTAGCTCTCGATCATTGTGAAGGTGGAATCGATGCAGGTGATGAGTAGAGAGCCAACCGCCACGACCAGCACCTGCAGGATCACGAAGTTGGCGAGTTGCCCGATCCAGGCTTCGGTAAAGCGGCGTGTCGAGCGGAACATGGCGAGCGCTACGAAAATCGGTCCGATCGCCAGCACGATCGCAAGCGCCAGGCGGGCATAGAGCGAGACGATATAACCGATCGCGGCAACCACGAAGCTTGCCAAGATGACCAGCATGCCGCCGAGACCGGTAACGATGTCGACTCCCCATGAGGCGCGCGACCAAATCTCGCGCGCGCATTTCTGCCCTTTATCCAACAGGCTGTCGAAGGTCGAGGCGCTTGGTATCGTGCCGGAGTTCAACGCCTGTGAGATTTCCTTAGGCAATGTGTCGAAGAAGATATTGCCGATATAAGTCTGGTACTCGCCAGCGTTCGTGACCAGCATCAGGATGATGGCAAGCTTTATTGCCCGAAAGGCGAAATCCATGATCGGTTCGTGGACTGATCCGCGCAGGATCAGAAAGCCATAGAGGATGACATAAAGTGTCAATGCCGCCGTCAATGGCCCGGTGACCCAGCTGGCAATATTCGACGTACCTGACGATATGAAATTCTCCAGCGGCGCCTTGAACTGCCCGTCGACGAAGGCAAAGATCTGATACATGCCTCAGCCTCCGAGTGCTTTCCCCATGCGTTCCAGGCGGGATTTCCAATCTGCTGCTTTGGCATTCACGCAGTTCGGCGTCTCTTGCAACTCGCCGGGATTGCTTTTGCATTTGGCGATGAGATCCGACAGCAGCGTTTGGTTGGCCATCAGCTCGTCGACCGAATAGGTACGCTCGGGCTGCTTCGAGCAGCCGAACAAAGAGAGGCCGAGTGTGAGGAGAACAAGAATTTTCATTGAAGGGCCGCTCCCATTGTATCCATGCGCTTGCGCCAATCCTCGGCCCTGCGCTGCTCATCGACCTGAACCTGGGCCTGCTGCACCATCTGCAATCCCTGCATCCTGAGCATATCGGTCTGGAGAAAGGCCGTTTCGGCCTGCAGGCGTGCCTGCAGATCGGCGATATCTTTGGCGTCGCTCGCCGAAGAGATTTGTCGGCGTAATTGATCAATCCCGTCGATCCGCTTGGTCGCAGCGTCGTAGATTTGCTGGCCAAGGCTCATCTGCCCTGCATTCTTGTTCTGGAGACGCGACAGTTCCTGAGCATAAAAATCGTTAGCGCTCGTTTTGTAGGTCGAATTGTCGGTCAAGAACTTTGAGGCCGCATCGCCAAGCGTGCCTGAACCTGAGCCCTTGAGCAGGCTTTCAACCGCGGAAAAGTCCCCTGGCAGTGCCTTGCGGATCGCCGGATCGTTCAACAGGCCGGCGACGTCGGCCATATTGGTCAGCGTGTTTAGCGAACCGTAGAGCTGCTGGGCCTGCTGGAGTTGCTGGTTCAGCGCATCGAGCTGCGATTTCAGCTGGGTTATGCTTTCGATCTGCTTGGCAATCGCCGTCTGGTCGATCACCGGGATACCCTGCGCGCCGGCGACATGGGCTGAGACGAGCAACGCTAACGCTGTTTGTCGAAGAATTCTGCATCGAACCATCACACACTCCTTCTTTGCTGGAACATTCGTAACCATGCTTCGCCATCGCCTTCGTCTCGGAGTTCAGACCGGATCGCATCGGCGAGTTCGATATTGGCCGTTCGCCCGGACAGGATTGCGAGCTCATCGTCGAAACCGTTGAGATTGAGTTCGGCAACGACACTGTTGTGACCCTGTTTAACAATGAAGCGCCGGCTTTCGGCGGAGAGCTCGCGGGCAACCAACTCGAATTCGCGCTCGGTGAGCTTGAAGCCAGCGACATAGTCGTCTCGGTTACCGCGGGAATTCGGCAGGAAAACCTGTGTTGGGCACTGCTCTATGATCGTATGCGCGATCGATGAGTTGATGGCGTCACGCGGGCTTTGCGTGGCAAACAGCATCAAGCCATTCTGCTTGCGGATGGTCTTGAGCTTGTTCTGGGCGAGATCAAGAAAGCTCTCGTCCTGCAGCGCCTTCCAAAACTCATCGATGACGATGATAATCCGCCGGCCATCAATCAATTGTTCGACGCGATAGAAAAGATAAGCCATCAAGGGATTACGGATTTCCTCATTGTCGAGAAAATCGGTCATGTCGTAGCCGAGAAATTTGGCGCCGATACCGATCTCATCGGCCTCGTTGTCGAAGACCCAACCAAGCGGCCCGCCTCTTTCCCACCGACGCAGGCGCGCGGCGATCCCTTCCGGATCGGTATTGTTGAGAAAGGTGCGCAAAGCGCCGATCGTGCGCTGGTCTTTCGGCAGATCGGCAAGACCATCGATCGCCAGCGCGATATCGCTGACATCGCTGACCGAAAAATCACGCATGCCCGCACCGGCTAGCTTGGCGATAAATCGTGCCAGGAATATCTTGTTCGCCGGGGTCAGCTCTAAGGCTTTCAGCGGCGCACATCCGGTCGGCAGCCCGTTCTTCAGAGGCAAATAGGTTCCGCCGGCAGCCCGAACGAAGAGGTCGGCGCCGCGATCCTTGTCGAAGAAGACCATGTGCGGGTCATGCTTTTCGAGTTGCGATAGCATGAAATTGAGAAGTACGGTCTTACCGGCACCCGACGGACCGCAGACGAAGGTGTTGCCGAGATCGCCATAGTGGAAATTGAAATAGAACGGCGAGCCTGACGCCGTCTTCAGCATGGCGACGGCGGGGCCCCATTCGTTGCCGTCCTTCCTACCCATAGGATAGGAATGAAACGGAGAAAGCGCTGCAAAATTCAGCGAGGTGACCGCACCGGAACGGGCCCGATACCGAAAATTACCGGGCAATTGTGCCCACCATGCGGCCTCGAGCCCTAGATCCTCGCGCGCCACGACGGCGCCGCCATTGGTCAGATGCGAGCGCGCCTTGGCGAGATTATCAGCAAGGTCTTTGACAGATGAAGCGAATACCCCGAGGGTCAGATGGTGCTCCCCGAGCACGAAGCGGTTCGATTCCAGCTCGTCCATTGCCGCATCAAGCTCTTCAATCTGGGAGGCCGCCTTGTCGACCGCACTCACCATTTGGTTCTGCTTGCGCCCCATGATGGTGCGGGCATCGGTTTTGGACCTGAACGCGAAGGACTGAGTGAGGATCAGTTCGAAAGGTGCCGTCAGAATGCCGTCCAGCATTCCGCCGCGGGTTCTTGCTGGATATTCCTTGAAACCGAACATGCCAGCATAACGGCTTGTCCCTTCATCGCGGATCTCGACTGTCTCGCGCCCGAAGATTAGACGATCGGAATAGATCGCCGAGGAGATCCTGCCGTCCGTCAATGGTATGGGTTCTCGGCGGCCGCCGATCAACTGATGCAGCACCTCGCTCGGTTCGGAAAACAGGATGCCGTTCTGATCGTAGAGTGACAGCACGCGGGGCCCGAAGCGTCGCAGTCCCGCAGTGACATCGGTTACTTTGTCCCGCAGATGCTTCAGGCTATCCTCATCGAGCTCCACTGCGGCTCGTTGGACCTTGCGAAGCCGTGACAGCAGATTTGCGAGCCGTTCGGTCGGATCGCGTGCCGGATGCCAAAGCAGAGTGAGATAGAGATCGTTGCGAAACAGGTCTTCGCTCACCATCCGCTCCCGATACTTGCCATTCAATGTTGCCGAGAAGGAATTGGTGAATTCGCCGTCGGGATAAGTGTTATCGCGCCGACGGATGAGGTGGGTCCAGATTGCCAAGCGTTCGTCCGCAATATTGCGGTAGAGCGTGTTGAGATCGCGCTGCAGGCTGTTCAAATCGATAGCATCGATTGTCTCGAACGATACGCCCTCCAAAGCGATCATCGCTAGCAATGCCCTGGAATCGAGTGCGATCACGGTCTCGTCCACGTGCCGGACATAGGGGATAAACGTTTCCGGTTCGAGTTCACGGAATTTGAGACGGGACACCTTAGGCATGACCAAGGTCCCTTTCGTCATAGTGCCGCACTAGCCTCAACGGCGTCAGCGAAGCACCACTCCAATAGGCGCCGTTGCGCGAACGACCCCGGGTTTCGATCCAGGCCAGCAGAATACGGAACATGTTGTGGTCATGCTTGACGAGCGAGCGAAAAATGAAATGAAAGACCACACCGACAAGCCCATAGGCAATCGAGCCGGCAATTATGTAGAGGATCGTCGTCAGTATAATGTTGACGCCCATGGCCTCCATCGTCACCCCGGCAATCATCGCTGGCCGGGTGCAGGCCAAGAACAGGGTATCTTCCTCAAGCGAAACCTTCTCCGGCATCATCTTCAGCCCCCGGAAATCGTGCTGACGATCTGCGAGGCGCCAAATAGAATGCCGATACCAAGCACGACATAGGCGGCCTTGCGAAGGTCCAGGTAACCGAACATCCAGGCGATACCGACGATGATGACGGCGATCGTTGCCAAGAGCTTGGCAACGTTGCCGGTGAGTAAGGTGACGATATTCTGCAGAACCGTCTCGATCCCGCCGGCGCTCTGTGCGAAGGCTGGCTCGATCATGGCGATCGAAAGGACAGTTGCCATCGCAACGGTAACGCCAAATGCACGAATATTAATTCTCGACATCATTCAGATTGCTCCGGGGGATCATTTTGGAAGATCAGCGCAGATGATTGCCGCGCTGCATGGAAGACATCCCAAGACTGTAATTTCGCCGGCCGTTCGGGCAAACGCCCTTCCTCACCGTTCAAGGACGGATCACTGGACTGGGATTCTGGAACTGTCGGCCGCCCGACACTCTGCCCTATCGCTATGGCGGACAGCGTTTTCGAAAGCCGTTTGGCCTCGCGTCGGACCTGATCGTCATACTGCGCCATCTTTCCGACCGAAGGATCGGAGCGCCCGTAGTAGGATTGCAGCATCACGCGCTCAGCCTGCTGCGGCGCGGCGCCGGCGCGCTCGGCCAGACGATAATAACCATCGAGCAGTGTGGCCGTTGCCTTGAGGTTGAGGCACGGGTCGAAGGCGTCCGCGATGCTGAGATCAAACTTGCGCAATTCGGCGATGCCAATGCCGCCAAGCCCTACTTGGACATCTTTATGCTCCGCCATCAGCGCCGTTGCGGTTTCGATCGCCTCCGCCTTGCTCTTCGGCTGTTCATGAAGAGATGAGCTCCCGCCCACGCGAATATCAAAAGGCTGGAACTGGCTTTCGAGACTGACAACCGCTGCAAGCGTTTCGATCGCAATCGCCGGCGCACAGGTCTGGGCAAGGTCGGTGAAGGAGACCGCCATGATCAGTACCACACTCGTTGGCTTCCAACGCCGTCGATGGTCACATCGACATAATGGGGTTCGGATCGCACATTCGGTCGCGCCGTCGGATAGCCCATGCACTGCATGTGCCGGCCATCCCGCTGCCAACGCGCCGATATCACCAGCCCATCGTCTCTTGCGCTGCCATCACGACCGGATGCGCAATAGCTGCCGTCAACCTTGGAAAGGGTTCGCGAAACGCAGGTCTCCTGTTGACCGCGCTCGCCATAGCGTGTCGTCAGGCGATAGCTGTCACTGCAGAAATAGGGCTCGTAACCGGGACGCGATGCCCGGAAGCCGACACCGCTGCAGGTGGGAAAGGAATGCCCCTTGGCAAGCTCCTGCCAGAGCTTGCTGATCGGCGGATGGCAGGCGGCATATTGTGTAGGTCCACCCGGATTGGAAAGACACAGGATAACCTGACATCCCCAATCATCGGCGCGCGCATGCCGCTCGGAAATGAGGTATAAAGGGATGGAGCCGGCAATGGCGAAGATTGTTCCAACCAGAAGGCGTTTCATCAGCATGATCCTTCGATGTGGCGATATCAAACGATCCGTCCGGCGACGAATCTGGCGTCGTTCGTAGTTTATACTGAATTATATAATGCAGTTAAAAAGATGACAAGTACCCTAACCACGCAGTGGCACAGTCTTTCGTTTGCAGCCTTCATCCTGCACGAAATCATGGATAATCCGCAGGAAGACGAGACACCGCAATCCAGGCTGAAACAGGTTGGCATGATGAGTGTTCTTTACATCATGAACCAAGCTCATCAGGCACTAACTATCTCAAATATAGTCGAAATTACGAAGCTCACACGTATGGGCGTGACGGAGACAATCGAGCCGCTGGTGAAACGTGGGATCTTGACCGAGACGTTCGTGAAGAATTCCATGGGGCGCGGCAAGGCCCGTCAATTTGAGATCGCGCCGGAGATTTTCGAGAAGCTACGGAGCTTTCAGGCGCGGTAATTGATCATCTCAGCGGCCGAATCAAACTGAATCAAAATAATCAATAAAAACCGAGAAGGGTCCAAACAAAGAGACTATGCTGATCGGCTTTACTCACTCTTTCGTAAGCCCGGTAGCTTGAACACATAGCCAGCTGCATGGACGGTGCGAATGACAGCACCACATCCGGGCAACTCTCCCAGCGCCTTGCGCAAGCGGCCAATGTGAACATCCACGGTTCGCGGCGTGACTTCGGCGGAAGCCGGCCAAGCCGAAGCAATCAGTTCGGAACGGCTGCAGAGCTGTCCCTCCCTGTTCATCAGATGACGTAGAATATTGAACTCGATTGGCGGCAGCGCAAAGTCGTGACCGTTGCAATGTATTCGGCGACTGTCGACGTCGACTTCCAGGTCGGCGAAAGCCAGCGACGCGACCATTTTTGAGTGGGCCGTTTCCATGGCCTGTCCCGTCGCCTGCATGAGAGATGTCAGCAACTTCTCCGGTGAAAGCGGCCTGAACAGGAAGTCATCAACACCGGCTTGCAGCAAGGACAGATGAAGGGGCTGCGCTTCGCTTCGTAAGAGCGCAATCAGGCGGACCTCGTCGTCATGTGTGGTGGCTCGCCTGATTTCGCCACATATGGAAACGGCATCTTGGGTTTCGTGGGTGCAATCGAAAAGGACTGCGCACGGCGAGCGCTCCGTGCAGGAGGCCAGAACATCGTTTGCGCTGCAAGCCACGGAGGGGATAAAGCCTTCCGTCTTCAGAATATAGCTAAACGGCAGGAACAGCTCTGCATCGGAGGTCCAGATGATGACTTCGTTGCAGGCCGCCACGTCGAAGCGCTTGAAGCCGGACGCGCCGGACCGTGTGATGGCTCTAGGCTGGCGCATATTCGCCCCCGTTGATATCGAGGATAGCACCATTAACGAAGCCCGCGTCCTCCGACGCCAGGAAGGCAACGGCAGCGGCGATGTCCTCCGGCGTTCCCAATCTGGCAGAAGGAATGCGTCCGACCGCGTCCCGATTGGCTGGCGTATTGGGATCGCCAGTCAAGGGCGTCAAGATCCTGCCCGGTGCCACGAGATTAACGGTTATGCCGAAAGGACCGCACGATCCGACAAGCGAGCGCATAAGACCGGCCAGTGCTGCCTTGCTGGCGGCGTAAGCGCCACCGGCGATGCGAGGGCGTGTGCGCCCAGCGAGCGAACCGATCAAAATGATGCGTCCGAATCCCGTCCGTCGCATTCCCCTGACGACCGCCTGGCAACATAGCATGGTGCCGGTCAGATTAACGGCCAGCACTTCGTTCCATTCTTCCAGCCCAATGTCCTCGAACCGCCGAGGACCAGCTGGGCCTTTCGGCGATATCCCGGCATTGCAGACGAGAATTGCGGCATCTCCCCAGGTCGATGAAAGCTCTTCGAAGAAATTGGCAACAGCCACAGGATCCGACAGATCGACAACTCGGCCCAGGACCCGTCCAGATCCGAACTCCGCGGAAAGCGCGGCAGTTGCGTCGGTCACAGTTTTAGCGCTGTGACTGAAGACGGCGACGCAATGCCCCGCCGCCAATAGCTTTCGCGCCGTCGCCAATCCGATACCGCTCGTCCCTCCCGTCACGACGGCGATGCGAGACGGCTTAGGCATCATGCCGCCTCATCTAAGCCGGCAAACAAGGACAAAGCCGGATGAGCCTCAGGATCTGTCATGACCTCGATAAACAGCGGCCCCTTGCCTGTCAGTCCACCCTGTAGATGAGCCGTGAGCTCGGCTGGATCCTCAACGCGCACTGCCGGGCATCCGCAGGCTTGAGCGATCCGCATATGATCGACAGGCGCAAAATGGCACGCCGATGTGAAGCGCCCGAACTTCACGGTCTCGGCATCCCGCTGGAAACCGAGGATACCGTTGTTGAGAAGGATAATGGTGATGGGAAGATCGGAGCGAACCATGGTTTCCATCTCCGCCCAGCTATGGGCAAACCCGCCGTCGCCGACGATGGCGACCACCGGATGCTCGGGTCTGGCTGCCTTTGCGCCAAGAGCCAGAGGCAGGCCCCACCCCAACCCCGCAAGACCGCGCGGCGTCAGGAACCGCATTCCTGAAGTAAGCGATCGCAATTGGCCGACGACCCACATCGATGAATAGCTTGCATCCGCAACGACGGTCGTCTGCGGCGTCAATGACGCCTGCAGTTCTGCCATGATGCGTTCCGGACGGATCGGCGACGCAGTAGCACGCACGAGGTGATGCCGATCCTCATCGAACTGCCGCCAGCACTCGGCTATGCGGTCGATAACAGCGGTCCGTTGATCTCGACGTTGGGATAGATCTTGCGCGTTCAGGGCATGAACAAGCTCTCTGAGTGTCTCACGCGCATCCCCGACCAGGCGCAGCGCCTGATAATTTCGGCCGATTTCCTGCGGGTCGACATCGATGTGGATCACCTGAGCACCAGCAGGAATTTGCCGCCAACTATCCGTGCCGTTCTGATTGGTTCGCGTTCCAATCAGAATGACAAGGTCTGCGTCACCGACCAGAGCAGCCGTATAGCGTCCGAGCGACCGCGGACCCACGAGCGATCCTAAGACGCCGGCTGAAAGCGGATGATATTCATTAACCGCGCCCTTACCCATGTTGGTAGTCAAAATTGGGAGTACAGCCAGATCCTGCAGCACGGCCAGTTCATGGCAGGCATCGCTGCCAAGGACACCGCCGCCCGCGACTACCACGGGATTGTGGGCATTCGCAATCAACTCCGCTGCCCTTTGCAAAGTCGCGCGATCAGGGGACGATCGATCAAGCGGCCAATGACCGAGATTCAGAGAGCGTGAGGGCGTTTTGACACCAAGCTCCGAGCGTAACAGATCGGCGGGCAACAACAACGCAACCGGCCCGGGTCGACCGGAGGCAGCGGCAGTGAAGGCGGCATCAACATAGTCCTCGATTCGCTCCGGGACCATGACCCTGCGCACCCATTTCGTGCAGGATTGGAAGAGCGCGATATGGTCGAGCTCCTGAAACGCGTTCCGATCCATCTGATCGCGCTCGACTTCCTGCACAAGTGCTACGATCGGAACGCTCGCCTTCAGCGCTTCGGCCATGGGGGGCACCAGCAGCGTGGCAGCCGGACCATTCTGCGCAGCCACCACGCCGATCTTTCCGGATCGTCGAGCATAGCCATCGGCCATGGCGCCGCCCATATTCTCCTGCCGGTAAGCGACCTGGCGAATGCCTGCCGCTTCAGCAGCCAGGATCAGCGCTGATGGTAGGCTCTGGGCAAATATATGGGTAACGTCATGACGCACCAGCGAGCGAGCCAGGCATTGGGCGACAGTTTCCAAGGACTTCATGGTCATGCGATTGCTCCAGCAAAATCGGCTTCGTAGGTTTCGAGGAAATCGCCGAAGACTTCGACGATCAAATCAAGGTCGGTATTCGTCATTGCCGTGGAGAGGCAGGCGGCGGCTCCAAAGGGCAGGAGGATATCAAGCTGACGGAAATGGCTTGTCAGATTGGTCATCCAACTGTTCTGTTCCGGTGTCGGGAAGGCTTGCCGATAGTCACGGGGCATCTGCCGCTTTGGGTGGATGCGAAAAAGCGAAGCCGAACCGGTGACGATAAATGGTGCGTCATGGCGCATGATCGCGGCAGAAAGGCCGTCGCGCACACGCGCACCCATTTCATCAAGACGCGCGAAGCTTGCCGAGGTCAGTGCCTCCATAGCCACCCTTCCTGCGACCATTGAAACCGGATTGGCTGAAAAGGTGCCGCCCTGTGGCAGCGCTGGCCTTGCGCCCAAGCTTGCGAAGACCCCCATCACCTCCTTGCGACCACCAACCGCGCCGACTGGAAAGCCGCCGCCGATGATCTTTCCGGCAGCAATAAGATCCGGCACGAGCCCGAAACGTGCCGATGCGCCGCGATATCCCTGCCGCAGATTCAGCACTTCATCGGCTACGACGAGAACGCCATATTGCCGGGCAAGATTGGAGACGGCTTCGATGAAGGCTGGCTCAGGGGCGACCAAACCTGCCCTGCTCGGCATGGGATCAATCAGGATGCAGGCAAGGTCGCCGCCCGACGCGGCCAACCTCCGTTCCAGACCTTCGACATCATTGAAACGGATCACATCGACCTCTTCGGCAACACTTGCCGGCGCGCCGGCATAAGAGGTCGTGGATGCAGGGGCGTCCGCTGGTCCCCAGGACGCCGGCGACGCGCCCTGGCTTACCTCGGCCCAGTCATAGGCACCGTGATAGGCTCCTTCGACGCGGACAATGCGCGACCGCCCGGTAAAGGCGCGGGCTGCCTTGATAGCGAACATGACGGCCTCGGTGCCGCTATTGACGAAACGAATGTGCTCGATCGCGGGAATGCGCTGCACGAGCAATTCCGCCAACCCCAGCTCGTGCTCCGTTGGATTGGAAAAGCAGGTTCCTTTCTGCAGCAGATCTGCAATTGCGTCGGCGACGGGCAGGTAACCGTGACCATGAATCAGCGTTGTGAAATTGTTATTGAGGTCGAGGAGCCGATTGCCGTCCACATCGACCAGATAGGCACCCTCACCACGGGAAATGTACGTCGGCAGAGGATCGCGCTCGACGGTGACGCGCGTGGTTCCATCAGGAAACACGATCTGCCCACGCTCGAAGAAATATTGCGAGCGCGACCTGAGCGCCGTCCGTCGAAATGATGGAAAATCCTGATGAAGCATGCCTTGCCCTCTCCATGCAGAGATGCGCGTTCGCATCCCGTTCACATTTTTGTTGCAACAAAAAAACATGGAGAGAAGAAAAGTGCAACATAAATTGTCAGCGGCGACAGAGATTCCTTTGATCGCCGTCTGCGGTGATTTTTTTCATCTGACGAAATCCATCACGAATGTCGCTCTCGATGGCGGCGCGGGCAGCGGCCGCATCCTTTTCAACAAGCGCCTCTATCGCGGCACGGTGATTGCGAGCTCCGTAGCGCGTCTCGGAAAATTCCGGGTAGAGGCCATTGAATGACGCACCAACCCGCAGCCAAAGAGTCTCGATCACCTGCAAAAGATAGGGCATACCGCTCAGACGGTAGATCGCAAAATGGAATTCCTTATTATGCCAAAGGGCGTCGAAATACCGCTTTTCATCCAATGCGGTGTCAATTTTCGCCTGAAGTAGTTCAAGTTCTTCGATCGTCTGCTCGCCTGCGGCCTTGACGGACAGTGCCGCCGCAAGCCCTTCCAGGGCCAGGCGCATCTGCGTAATCTCCTCGAGATCCGACAATCTTAAGTGTGGAACGATGACGGTTTTCGGGCCTGAATAAATGAGCGCCCCATCGATCACCAGGCGGTTGATGGCATCACGAGCGGGCGTCGTGCTGACATCGAGCATTTCCGAAAGCGCACGAATTGTGAGCTTGTCTCCAGGAGAAAAAGCACCTCGGATCAGTCGCTCCTTCATGTTGCGATACGCCATTTCGCCCAATCGATTGGGCTGATGCTGCTGGTGCCCTTCGTCTTCCGGTGCCATTTCCATTAAAAATTTCTCCAATTTCCTTTGACAAGCGTTTATTTTGTTG
The DNA here is from genome assembly GCF_012641405.1 of Rhizobium sp. P40RR-XXII. Taxonomy (GTDB): domain Bacteria; phylum Pseudomonadota; class Alphaproteobacteria; order Rhizobiales; family Rhizobiaceae; genus Rhizobium. The sequence continues at coordinate 4,965 of NZ_JABAII010000004.1, read as the reverse complement.
CAACAAAAATGAAAAGCGACATACTTGTAAACATTATGTGACATTAAAAGTCATAGCACTTTCGCAAATTTCCGTCTTCCCAAAGTTCAACTCGGGAACCGGACCAGAAAGCCAAGCGATCGGTGAACAACTCGCTACGCCGTCGCAAACGAACACGTTGCATAAAGACAACAATAAGGAGAGGAACTTTGATTGGTGAAGCACTTACGCTGCAAGGGCTTGAAAAGCGATATGACACATCGCTTGCCGTGGATGGCATTTCACTGGCCATCCGGGCAGGTGAGTTCCTATCGATCCTCGGACCCTCGGGCTCCGGCAAGACGACGCTACTAACGATGATCGCCGGCTTCGAGAGCCCGAGCAATGGCCAGATAATGATCGGCCGTCGCGACGTTACCTATATGGCGCCAAATAGGCGCAACATCGGAATGGTGTTCCAGCGCTATGCCCTTTTTCCGCATCTGACGGTGGCGGCCAACATCGCTTTTCCGTTGCGCATGCGCCGGATGGATAAAGATCTCATCAGCCGCAAGGTTGAGGCGGTACTGGCACAGGTACATCTTGACGGCTACGGCGATCGATATCCCCATCAACTCTCCGGAGGCCAGCAGCAGCGCGTCGCCGTCGCTCGGGCAATCGTCTTCGAGCCGCCCGTTCTCTTGATGGACGAACCACTTGGGGCCCTCGATAAGAAACTGCGCGAGGCGCTGCAATTGGAAATCAAGAGCTTGCAGCAACGACTCGGCGCGACCGTCGTCTATGTAACGCATGACCAGGAGGAAGCACTCACCATGTCTGATCGCGTTGCAGTGGTGGCAAAAGGCCGGCTAGCCCAAGTGGGATCGCCGCTCGAGCTTTACCGTTCACCTGTCTCAGCCTTTGTCGGAGACTTCATTGGTCGCATGAACTTTCTCGACGGCGAATATCTCGGTCAAGATAGCGGGAACTACATGGTACGGCCAAAAAGCGGCAACGTCGTTGCTACGGCGGCTGCCGAAGACGGGGAAAGCCCCTTTGCCTCTCGCCAAGCTGTCAGTATCGCGGTTCGCCCCGAACGGTTGTCGTTAGCACCTCATGGCCGCGACCGCGGCGCCATTCTGACGGGCACCATAGACGCAACTGTGTTCGCCGGTTCGTTTTTCCTCTTCTTCGTGCGAACCCAAAACAGCGATGACCGTTTGCTCCAGATCCAGATGCCCGTCGGACATGTGGCCGCAGGCCTTCGTCAAGGAGACCTGGTTGACGTCATCCCCGAAGCGAACGCCTTGCGGTTGTTTGCAAAAGCGGAGGTCTAATCCATGGCATCATCCTTCGCGAAACAATCGATCGGCACTTTCCGCAACTGGATCCTCACAGGGTCGAGCCAACATTATTCGCCACTGTTGGCCATCTTGCTCATCCTACCGCTGCTCCTCCTGTTGGCGGGAGGCTTCATCTATCCGGTGGTCAGGCTTGTCGGTATCAGCCTTTCCGGGGAAGCTCCGCTTGCCCCCTACCAGCGTGTCTTCGACAGCCCACTTTATATTCAGGTCCTACTCAGAACCTTCCGCATCGCGGCGATCGTGACCGTTGCCTGCTTTGCAATTGGATATCCGACCGCCTATGCGATCGCGCGCATGCGGGGCAAGTTGGCAAAGCTCGGAACAGCATGCTTATTCATTCCGCTATGGACCTCGGTGCTTGTCCGCTCCTATGCCTGGATCGTGCTGCTAGGTCGCAACGGCATCATCAACGACGGGCTGATCCAGCTCGGTGTTATCTCGACACCGTTGAAAATGCTTTATACGGAGGGCGCTGTCATTCTCGCGATGACGCATGTGCTGATGCCCTTCATGATCCTGCCGATCCATTCCGCCTTGCGCTCCGTGCCGAGCGCTTATGAGCAGGCGGCACGAAATCTCGGCGCCAGCCGGATCGTCGCCTTTTGGCGCGTGACCTTTCCACTCAGCCTATCCGGCGTCTTCGCCGGTTGTGTCATCTGCTTCATTCTCGCCATCGGGTTTTACATCACCCCCGCCCTAGTCGGTGGACCCGGCGCGCTGATGATGGCGACCCTGATCGGTCAGCAGACAATCGTCCTTCTGGATTGGCCATTTGCGGCCGCCCTATCAGTCATCCTGCTCACCGCGACATTACTGCTGGTGCTGCTCTTTCGCCGCGCGCTCTCTTTCAGCAAAGGTTTGAACAGTGTCCATTGAATCTCAACCCTTGAGGCAGCGATTGGCAACATCGTCATCCGATGCTCGCCGGTATCGCCCGGTCTGGCCACGGGTGGCACGACATGCATCCAATCTAATGATTGCGGCGGTGCTGTTCTTTCTCGTCCTTCCGACGCTGCTGGTGATACCGCTGGCGCTCAGCGACGCCTCCTATATCACGTTCCCGCCGCAGGGACTGACGCTACGATGGTTCGAGGCATATCTATCCGATCCCGATTGGCTGCACTCGACCATTTTCAGCCTACAGATCGCCGCAGTAACCACAGTGGTAGCGACGACCATTGGGACGATGGCGGCGGTTGCTCTCGTACGTGGCAAACTACCGGGCAAGGCACTGCTACAGGCCCTCTGCCTCGGGCCGATGATTGTGCCGGCCATCGTCTTCGGCGTAGCGCTCTATCTGGTCTTCTCGCCTTTACAACTGACAGGAAATCTGACCGGATTCGTCCTTGCCCATTCGGTTCTTGCGGTGCCTTTTGTCGTCATCATCGTTTCCGCAGCGCTGGAGAGAATGGACCCGTTGCTGGAACTGGCGGCCCTGAGTTGCGGAGCGGGACGGCTCAGAGCCTTCTTTGCCGTGACACTTCCCAATCTCGCGCCGGCCGTCGCGACGGCCGCAGTCTTTGCTTTCCTGACCTCCTTCGACGAAGCGACCGTAGCTTTCTTCATCTCCGACACCGGCGGTAAGACGATCAGCCGGAAAATGTTCGAGGATATCGATTTCAACCTGACACCTGTCATTGCCGCCGTCTCGGTCATCATTGTTGCCGTTTCGCTGCTTTTGATGGGTTCCATACATCTCCTGAACAGCCGCCGGGAGCAGCAGTAGCGGCAAAAACACCCGCTGCAGGCGGGACCATAAGAGGGAAACATTGATGACAAAAAGAGCAGCCATCCGGCTGAGCGGCATTGCTATGCTTTGCGCAGCCATTCTTGTGGGAGAAACGCCCGATCCAGCATTTGCCAGCGAGCAGGTCGTGATCGCCACGACCGGCGGCGCCTATGATGCGGCGCTACGCAAATGGTGGTTCGAGCCATTCACCGCTAAGACCGGTATCCGGGTCGTTTCCGTAGCGGCAACCAATGCGGAGATGCGCGCCAAGGCGACCGCGATGGTGAAAACCGGCAATGTCAGCTGGGATCTATACCCCGATGGAGAAATCCAGGTGAGCTCAAAGGATCATCTCGCGATTTCCGAACCGCTTGACGGTTTTTGCGCACAGTTTAAGGACCGTCAGGATCTCGTTCCCGATGCCTGCATCCCGGCCGGTGTGCGGCTGTTTTCGACAGCCACATTGATGGCCTATGATCCGCAAGCCTTCAAAGGCGAGCAGCCCGTGACCTGGGCGGATATGTGGGATACTTCAACGTTCCCGGGCGGGCGCTCGTTTCCGAATTTTGACGATCCGTGGCGTGTCATGGCGGCTGCCCTTTTGGCAGATGGGGTCAAACGCGAGAACCTGTTTCCGCTCGACGTCGATCGCGCCCTTGAGAAACTTGACGCGTTGCGGCCGTCCATCTCGCTGTGGTGGAAAACCGGGGATCAGAGCGTCCAGGGGTTCCGTGAGAACGACTACAGTATTGGGCAGATCTGGCTAACGAGGGCAAGCGCGCTCAAGGCAGAGGGACGTTCAATCGCTTGGTCGAACAAGGCAGCATTTCTGGTGGGCGATCGTCTCACGGTTATCAAAGGGGCGCCCAATCGGGACAATGCACTGAAGCTCATCGCCTTCTGGTTGGATTCCCCCGACATCCAGGCCAAGGTTTGCGAGGCATTATTGTGCACGCCACCCAACAGCGCGGCGATTATGATGATGCCGCAAGCAGTTCGCGACCAGATGCCGAGCGCCGAAGACGTGCGCGACAGTATCGTCATTCCAGATGCCAAATGGATCAACGAGCACGCCGCTGAGCTATTGGAGCGGTGGAACAACTGGGTTCGCTAAGGCACGATAACGACGTGAAAAACATTGGACGTAACCATGGGATGCACGACATCTGGAAAGTGAGTGTTCAGCGATTGCTCATTGAATGAACGCTTGACGCCTACGCACCCCAGTGCACCTCCGCAGGAGGTCCGCCTGCGAGCAGAAATGCTCGGAGCTGGGCGGGCCTCTCTTGCCTAACGAGGCCTCGTAACGATGCAGAATTACCCCTTTTGTCGCGCGCCGCTACCTTCTCGTTTGGGGTTTGCGTTTTTATCGGCGGCATTTAATGAGATGAACCAGCACCTTAATGCTCAGAAGTCCAACTTGACTTCTGATTTGCAATATCAGAACATAAAGGGAACGTGCGGATTTACCGTGACCTACGCAAAGCAGATTATTAAGCAGGCGCCCTCAAAATCCAAATTCGATCTAAGGGCTGAAGCCTCTGCTACGCCATATGGCGGCATAAATTGGATATCGGACTGGCATTGCAACCGGATCGTACCTAGAACTGGAATCATCAGAAAGGGTCCCGCTCTCCATGAAGTGCAGCCTTGATCATCTGCCGGAGCGCAAGCGCTCGGAATTGTCGCGAATTGTCGAAATCGTGCATGAGGAATTCGAGGATGTGCTGAAGGAAGGCACGGCCGATTTTAAGAAGAAGGGGCGTATCCTCAAGATCATTCTCTTCGGCTCCTATGGTGCGCCGTGAAGGCGTGGGAGGTTATCATGCAATAAAGGCAACCTCCCAAACTAACTGGTTCTTGACCGGTGACTGGAATGTCACCCCTCTACAGAGAGTAGTAGACGGAAGGGGA
>NZ_JABAII010000049.1 GCF_012641405.1 Rhizobium sp. P40RR-XXII | reverse complement strand
ATTGAGGCTGTTGCTAACCGAAATCGCCAAGGCGGTATCCTACTCCCCTGACGCCGTTGAGGAGATCGCCGACGCCGGCGGCATCCAACTTCTTGCGCAGCTTGCTCATATGGCTGTCGACGGTTCGGTCGAGCGCATCGCCCTCGGGCAGGCAGGCATCGACGATCTCGCCCCGCTCGAAAGCCCTGTTCGGAAAGCCCGCCATGTATTCGAGGATGCGGAACTCGGTCCGCGTCAGGCTCAGCGGAATGCGGCCTTTGCCGTCCTCGACCACGGCCATGTGCGCCACCGGATCGATCGCCAGCCTGCCGATCCGCAAGACCTTGTTGCTCGCATTGCCCGAGGATCGTCTGAGAACGGCCCGCGCCCGCGCGACCACCTCGACGGGATTGAACGGCTTGACCACGTAATCGTCGGCGCCCGAGCGCAGCCCATGCAGCTTGTCGAGGTCGTCGGCCAGGGCGGTGACCATGATGACGGGCGTGTCGCCGCGCTGGCGGATGGTGGCCAGCACCGTGTGGCCGTCGAGCTTCGGCAGCTTGACATCGAGGACGACCAGATCCGGCCTCAGCCGCTGATGATGGGAAAGCGCGATCTCGCCGTCGGCGGCCGTCAGCACGCGAAATCCCTCGCGTTCGAAATAACGCTCGAGAATGTCTGAGATTTCCGCCTCGTCCTCGACGATCAGTATCAGTGCATTGTCCATCCGCACCCCCTTCCCGAAGAAGAAACGCCAGACAGGGCCTCCGCGTCAACGCTCCCGCTCACCCGTTCACGAAACCTCCACAAAACGTCGACCAAAGACCAACAATGCCGATGTTTGCTTA
>NZ_JABAII010000048.1 GCF_012641405.1 Rhizobium sp. P40RR-XXII | reverse complement strand
TGCCTCAAAAAGAGGTGGGTGATTTCAACAGGTTATGATTCCTTCGGATTTGCGAGATTCGATGGAGACCACGATGGCCTGGACCAAAATCACCCGTCGGCAATATGCCCGGCGAACGGCACGCTACGCAAGCGATATGACGGATCGGGAATGGGGTCTGGTTCAGCCTTTCCTGCCAATGCCGCGCCGCTTGGGCCGCCCGCGGACCACGGATTTGCGAGAGGTGGTGAATGCCCTGCTTTACATCGCCACAACGGGTTGCCAATGGCGGATGCTGCCGAAGGATTTTCCACCCTGCTCGACCGTCCAGCGCTATTTCTATGAATGGAGAGCGTTGGGACTTTGGCCACGCATCAACCATCGTCTCGTGATGGAAACGCGCGAGTTGGAGGGCAAGGAGGCAAGCCCGACGGCCGGTGTGATCGATAGCCAGAGCGTCAAAACCACCGAAAGCGGCGGCATCCGGGGCTATGACGCGGGCAAGAAGACCAAAGGCCGCAAGCGCCATATCATCGTCGATACGCTCGGCCTGATGGTCGGTCTCATGGTGCACAGCGCCGACATCCAGGATCGCGACGGTGCTCCCGATCTCCTGAAATCCATCCGCCACAGGTGGCCATGGTTGCTGCATGTCTTCGCCGATGGTGGCTATGCGGGCGATAAGTTGAAGCGGCGACTGAAAAAGATCGGGCGCTGGACGATCGAGATCATCAAGCGCTCAGACAAGGCGAAAGGCTTCGAGGTTCTGCCGCGTCGATGGGTGGTCGAACGGACCTTCGCCTGGCTTGGCAGATGCCGCAGATTGGCCAAAGACGTCGAACGCTCCATCGCATCAGCCGAAGCGTGGATCATGATCGCCCACATTCGTCTCATCACCAGACGGCTAGCAAGGTATGGATATCGTTGAACGCTTTTCGAATCCGACTCTAAG
>NZ_JABAII010000047.1 GCF_012641405.1 Rhizobium sp. P40RR-XXII | reverse complement strand
TGCATCCAGCATGTCGCGCTGCTGTTTCCAGCGCAGTTCCCAAGAGGCGAGCGTGCGGCTCCGGATGCCGGCTTCTTTCTCGAGACCCTCGGCCGCCTTGCCGGCAAGGGCCGCGCCGACAACGCGATATCCGGCAAGTTCCCAGGCCTCGCGGGCCGCCTTCATCATGGTGGTCTTGCCAGCACCGGCGCGGCCGACGACGGCGGCGATCCGTGCAGAGCCCGCAACATGCTCGATCGCAGCCTTCTGTTCGGGCGAGAGACGCGTGTGACGGGAGAAGACCGCCTCCAGCACGCTCTTGGAGACGCCATTGGCTTTCCGTTCCGACAGCCAGGTCGCCTGCCGCGCCATCTCGGCTTCGAGCCGTATCAATTCCCGCGTGGTGTAGCGCGACCGCACCCGCTCGCCGGTCGTCAAATCGATCGTATCGCGCTGAAGGCGCAGCAATTCCGAGCTCTGCATGACGCGCGCCAGGAGCTGTTGGAAGACGTAGTGATCGTCGACATAGCGGTGCAGCACCTTGGCGATGTCGCGTTCATCGAACACGCTCTTCTCACGCGTAATGAGGTCGAGGACGATCTGCGGGCGCCGAAGCATCCGCCGCGCGTTTTCCGCCCGTCGCGCCTCGTTCAGGTCCAGCCGTTCGAGCTCCGCACGGACGCCCCGGCTTTCCGCCTTTCGCTCGATCGCCTTTGTCCCGACGCCAAGGTGGATGGTCGGCTCCAGCTCGATGCCCCGCTTTTCGTAGGAGCGGCCATCGATGCGAAGCTCGACACCATTGATCGCCAAATGATGGTTCTGCCGTTCGAACCATCCGTCACGCAGGGCATTGAAGTCATCGGCCGAACCGGCCCAGAGCTCATAGACGATCTTGCCGGCCTTCGTTCTGAGTGGTTGCCCATCCTCGCCGATGACCGGAACCTTCTTCGCGCCGAAACCAGCCTCGGTCAGCGGGCGTAATGTTGTCATCAGGTGGATATGCGGATTGCCGGGATTGTCGTGGTAGACCCAGTCCGCGACCATGCCGTTCGAAAGGACATGTCTTTCGACGAAGTCCCGTACGA
>NZ_JABAII010000046.1 GCF_012641405.1 Rhizobium sp. P40RR-XXII | reverse complement strand
TCACATCAGGTCTTTTGTCAATTGTTCATTCAAGTGGCATCGAATTTCTCCTTGGTGAGCGGATCCGCGGTCTGAGCCCATAGCAATTACCGGCCCGGTTTCTCGGGCCTATACAACCTCACATCCGGTCGCTGCTCTCGGCGGCTGCACCATTTTCCCGCATTCGGCGGGCACGGGCTCAGGAGAACGGGACCAAACTCAAGATCGGCGTTTAAAGGCCAAAAGGATTCCCGGTCCGTCCACCTGGATCCGTCAGGACTGATCAGGTCCTGAGGATTCGAATTTTCGTTTCACAGACACTTCCGGCTTCAAGCGATTTTCATGATTGCACCTTCGATTACGACACCGGAGCTCACATACTTCCAGAGAGCGACGAGCAGCTTACGCGCGAGCGCCACGATCATCGGCGTCTTTAAGCGGCCGGCGTTGCGAGCAATGCGCTCTTTGAACCATAACGTTAATTTCGATTTCGGTTGATGCCGCAACCATAGCCAGGCGAGCTCGACCATGGTGGCTCGCAAACGTGGATTTCCCGCCTTGGAGACGCCCTGTTCGCGGTTGACGTTACCGCTTTGCCAAGGCGAGGGGGCAAGGCCTGCGTACGATGCGATTTGGCGTCGGTTGTCGAAGTGTCGAAATAGCCCTTCCGTGTAAAGGACCGTAGCGAATTCCGGCCCGATCCCTTTGATGCCCAAAAGAGCGGTCGCTTCCTTTGGTGTCTCCAACGTCTCGTGGACGATCAAGGCATCTCGCTCTGCTTCTACAGCCTTGATTTGTGTGAGCAACAATTCGAGGCGATCGAGTTCTCTGCAGACTTCGGCCTTCAGGTGTTTTGATAGCGGACGCCCATCGCCCGTTCGAAGCTCGTCCAGGCGTTGGCGGCGATCTCGATTGACAGGTTCGTATTCCCGAATTCCCTGAGTGAAGAGTAATCCCTTTATGCGATTGACGTGGAAGACGCGTTCGGCAATCAGAGTTTTCCGCTCCCGCCCGATCCGTCGGTTGTCGTCTTCCTCGGGTGTGAGAAGCCTGACCATTGAGCACGCACGAGGCTCGCCGCGTTTCCATGCAATCAAAGCGCGGATCAGCGTCTCACCATCGATGCGGTCGGTCTTCGCCCGGCGATGCCGGCGCGGCATGGCAATCGACGCGGCTTCCACAATGTGGCTCTCTATCCAAGTTTCCTTGCTCAGCACTCGTCCTAACCAGAAGCCATCGAGCCCCACCTCTTGGATCACGACCAATGGGTACAATCTGTTCTTTCGTCGTTTGACCTTCTGGCGAAGTGCTGCAAAGCACGCAAACAAACCGGCGATATCGCCTCCAGTGACGGTGTGACGGGACATTTTCTTGCTGCCAGGCGACAGAGCCGTCACCAGCCATCTTGACTTGCTTAATTCCAACGAGACGAAAATTACGCCAAGATCGACGAGAGTAGTGGTCTGCGCTTGAGATTGATCTGCTGTCATCGGCATGGTTGGCCTCCAGAGAGTTTTCTAGCGACCTCACTCTGCCACCGTGCAGGCCGCTACTCACCCCTGATGGGATCTCAAG
>NZ_JABAII010000045.1 GCF_012641405.1 Rhizobium sp. P40RR-XXII | reverse complement strand
TCCTATGGTGCGCCGTGAAGGCGTGGGAGGTTATCATGCAATAAAGGCAACCTCCCAAACTAACTGGTTCTTGACCGGTGACTGGAATGTCACCCCTCTACAGAGAGTAGTAGACGGAAGGGGATCGAAAAGCTTGGCCGGGCGTCGCCGGCGGAGTGTCATCAGCAGATCGATCTTAAATGAACCGGATACGGCCCATCAGCCGTAGGCCGGGCTACCACAGTGTCTATGGTGAGGCAACGAAGTGAGTGCTGGAAGCCTCTGTATTTACCGAAACACGCCCTTAGATCGTGATGGCGAGAGGGCCAAGCAATCTGAAGCGGCGGGGCTCATATTTCTTCGCTGCTGGATGCGCCGAGGGCGCACCCGAGGAAGGGGCACTCTCCATTGCCTTTCCTCCCGAATTGTCAGGGGTAGAGCTCATCACCTACCGACACCAAGGTTAGGAACCGGAACACGGGAACTCGGATCGCCCGCCCAGCAGGAACTGGGCTAGCCGCGACGGCCGGAGAAGGACGACCCCGAGGGCGGAGCTTCCGTAGTAGTCGGAGTGCGGGAAAGCCGCGCACAGGGCGAAGGGAAGCAGGAAGACGCTAGACTTGCACGACGGAGGAATGATCTGTGGACATGGATCGCCGGGCGGAACTCGCCTGGATACTCGGCATTCAGCGCAAACTCTATCAGTGGAGTAAGGCACATCCCAACGAAGGATGGCGCGACATGTGGGGTTGGCTAACCGACCCGCGCATGCTCCGCCACGCCTGGCGACGCGTCGCCTCGAACAAAGGTGGACGAACAGCTGGCATCGACGGGATGACCGTGGGTCGCATCCGGAAAAGGGGCGAAGATCGCTTTCTCAAAGAGTTGCAAGCCGAATTGCGCTCCGGCGCATACCGGCCCAGCCCGGCGAGACGCAAGCTCATCCCGAAACCCGGTAAACCGGGGCAATTCCGGCCCCTGGGCATTCCCACGGTCAAGGATCGCGTCGTGCAAGGCGCCATCAAGATACTTCTGGAGCCAATCTTCGAGGCGCAATTCTGGCGCGTTTCCTATGGGTTCCGACCCGGACGAAGCACGCACGGCGCCTTGGAGAATATCCGGGCGACGATCCAGCCGCGCAAGCGCGACGCGGATGGTCACCGGACCCGGCTGCCATACCCATGGATCATTGAGGGGGACATCAAGGGCTGCTTCGATAACATCAACCATCATCTCCTGATGAACCGGGTTCGCTTACGCGTGTCCGACCGTCGGGTGGTCAGGCTGATCGGACAGTTCCTGAAAGTCGGCGTTATGGCGGAAGACCAGTTCATCCGCACCGAAGCCGGCACTCCTCAAGGCGGGATCATCTCACCCCTGCTGGCCAATATCGCGCTCAGCGCGATTGAGGAACGCTACGAACGGTGGGTCGAGCACCGCAGCAAGATCCGAGCACACCGGAAAGGTGATGGAGTGGCAGCGGCGCGGGGTGCGCGGCAGCGAGATGGCGGAGCTGGGCTCTGCGTCTGCTATCCGGTACGCTACGCCGACGACTTCGTGGTGATGGTGTCGGGTACGGAGGAAGACGCCAAGGCGGAGAAATCTGCACTGGCCGAACACCTCCGCCGGAGCACGGGCCTCGAACTGTCGCCGGAAAAGACAAGGGTTACGGCTGTGACGGAGGGGCTCGAATTCCTCGGCTTCCACGTCACGATGCGATGGGACAAACGCTACGGCTACGGCCCCCGCGTCGAAATACCCAAAGCCAAGGCCGCCGATCTACGTCGAAAAGTCAAACTGTGCACCACACGAAGAACAGCGCGCAGTCTTGGCGAAACGCTCCAGGAAATCAATCCCATCCTGCGCGGATGGGCGAATTACTACCGCTACTGCGCCCGAGCCTCGCGCGTATTTACCGATCTCGATTGGTATGTCGGCAAAAGGCTCTGGCTTTGGCTGCGGCGGAAACGCCCAAAGGCGCATGGGCGCGATATTCTGCGGGATCATCATCTTCGCAGTCTGCGTCGCCCGACACGGCACCTCTGGCGAGATGGAAAAGCCGAGCAACATCTGCTCGCGTGGACCCACGTCTGCCGGTTCCGCTACAGTTGGATGGACTTGCCTGACTTTGCCACGTCTTCTGGAGAGCTGGATGCATAACGAAAGATGCACGTCCGGTTCGGTGAAAGGCGACTAGAAACCGACTGCCGTGAGGCAGCACGGCGCTAGTCGCCTATTCTACC
>NZ_JABAII010000043.1 GCF_012641405.1 Rhizobium sp. P40RR-XXII | reverse complement strand
GTAAGCGCGAATTTCGGTGCGCCTTTTGAGGCGCAGCGCTCTGAGGCATGAAGTGTCCACCAAAAAATAGGTGGACACCAAATCATGGATGAAGATGCTCCTAAATTGCAGGTGCGGCTTGTTGGTCGCGACGGCCGCCGTCGATATGACCCTGCCTCCCGAGATCAGCTTGTCGCAGCGTGTTTAGAGCCCGGCGTTTCGGTCTCGCGTCTAGCTCTAGAGCACGGCGTCAACGCCAATCTCGTTCGCAAGTGGGTGAAGAGAGCCAGAGAAGATCGTGCTTTGCCTGTGGTCTCGGCGTTCGTTCCGGTTCAGATAGCTGCAGATATGCACTCGTCTTCTGCCAGCGGTCCACTGACGAAGGCGGAGCCGGTCGGCAAACGATCTCATGCATCCAAGCTGAGCGCGGTGCTGCCGAACGGGGTCAGCCTGACGGTGGAATACAGCGATGTCGATGGCTTGGCGGCGATCATAGAAGCGTTGGGTCATGTTCAGACTGGGCGCTGATCTGAAGGTCTACCTCCATCGGGAGCCGATCGACTTCCGCGCGGGCATCAATAGCCTCGCGGTCCTGGTGCAAGAGGTGATGGAGCTGGACCCGTTTGCTCCATCAGTGTTTGCCTTCTGCAATCGCCGGCGTGATCGGGTGAAGCTTTTGTTCTTTGATCGGTCCGGGTTTGTTATGGTCCTGAAGAAATTGACGGAAGATAGGTTCAGGTGGCCACGCCGAGAGACTGCGGTGGTGACGCTGACGACAGAGCAACTTCACTGGATTCTCGACGGCATCGATATCGATGCGATGATCCGCCATCCCGTGCGGCAGTATCAGATCGCCGGCTGAGGATGGCGAATTGCGATTGACGCGCAGGGGCGGTTCAGATTCAAGAATCTGATGACTCGCACCAGCGAACCGAGCATTGCAGAACTGATGGCGCAATTGGCAGCCAATGCTGCCGAAATCGCTGCGCTCAAAGCCGAGAAGGAAGCGCTCTCGCAGCGGGTCGTCAAGCTTGAGGAGGAGCTGGCTCTTGCAAAGCTCCATCGCTTTGCACCCCGCAGCGAAAAGCACATTGATCGTCTCTTCAACGAGGCCGAAGAGGCTACAATCGAAGATGACGGCGAGGAAGGTGATGTTGTCGAGCTTCCGGACACCGGCCTGCCAGCGGTAGAAGGTCAGACGGGAAAGAAACGTGGACGCAGGCCTCTGCCGGCAGACCTGCCGCGCGAGCGTGTTGAATACGACCTTGCCGACGATCAGAAGGCTTGTCCCTGCTGCAACAGCCAAATGCATCGTATGGGCGAGGCCGTTAGCGAACAGCTTCATATCGAGGTCAAGGCAAAGGTCCTGCAGAATGTGCGGTTCAAATATGCCTGCCGCCACTGCGACCGCACCGGGATCAACACGCCTGTCGTAATCGCGCCTATGCCGACGCAGCCTCTGCCGGGCAGCATCGCCACCGCATCGACACTTGCCTTCGCGCTGGTCCACAAATACGTCGATGGCACGCCGCTTTACCGCGTGGCGCAAACATTCGAGCGGGCCGGTGTTCCGATCAGCCGCGGCGCTCTCGCTCACTGGGTGATCGGCTCAAGCGAGAAGCATCTGCACCGCATCTATGATGCCCTGAAACTGCGGTTGCGATCGCAGCCTCTCATTCATGGCGATGACACGACGGTCCAAGTCCTCAAGGAAAAGGACAAGGAAGCCACCAGCACGTCATACATGTGGGCCTATCGCAGCAGCGAGGATAGTGACGAGCCGATCGTGCTTCTCGACTACCAGCCCGGCCGCGGTCAGATCCACCCGCAGACCTTCCTTGGTGACTACCGGGGCATACTCGTCACTGATGGCTACACAGCCTGGCGCACATTGAATGGCGCAACCCATGTCGGATGCATGGCGCATTCCCGGCGGCGCTTCGTCGAGGCCCTCAAAACCAGGAAGAATGGAGGCGGACCGCCGGAACAGGCGCTCCGGTTCTTCGAGCAGCTCTACCACATCGAAAAGCAGGCAAGAGACAAAACCCCAGATGCCGGGGAGACGACGGCTGACTGCATTCGCCGTTTCCGCCAACAGCACAGCCTGCCTGTTCTGAATGCTCTGAAGGTGTGGCTCGACAATATCGCGCCAAAGGTCGTGCCGGATACAAAGCTCGGCGAAGCCGTGTCCTACACCCTGAACCAATGGGATTACCTGACACGCTACACCAGTGACGGCACGATGCCGATCGATAACAACATCTTGGAACGCGAGATCAGAGTTTTTGCCACCGGAAGAAAATCGTGGCTGTTCAGCGATACCGCTGACGGAGCCAGGGCCAGCGCCGTGATCTACAGTCTCATGCTGACTTGCCGCGCCTGTGGCGTCGACCCGCTCGCCTGGCTGCGCCACGTGCTCACAGAGTTGCCGCAGCGGGGCGAAGCGGCCGAAATCGGCGACCTGCTGCCGTTCAACTTCTCCAAGACTACTGCGGCCGGATAGAGCCGGATCTCGCTACCAATGCGCGCACGTTCATCGGTCTTGCGCCGTCAATGCGCATCGAAAATCGCGCTTAC
>NZ_JABAII010000041.1 GCF_012641405.1 Rhizobium sp. P40RR-XXII | reverse complement strand
CAGCGGCGTAAGCGCTGTCCAGAATTCAGTGAATGGTGGACCTCTCACGACGTGGGAGCACCGCTGTCGAGCGTCAAGACGCTAACCCACTCGGTCCGAGGCGAATTAAAGTTCAAGTTCGCTACTTTTCAGGCGAATGATAATCCGGCGTTGAAGCTTGCCATATATGCCAGAGCCGACGACGCTTAGCCTCCGGGTTGAACCTGGATGTCCGAGCCGCAGCGCTACGGGTTTCCTCCCAAACCGGCGAAGCGCGTGCGAAATTCTACGGCGGCTCTGCCGATCACCGGGCCGGAACTCGTGCTCCGTTTCGTCTGGCGTCATTTTTCCATAGCCGCCATGCGTGTCGCGACGGCGTACCGTCCCGTCATTCCGGTGGCGAGCACCTTTGGACACTAACATCCGCCAGCGCCTCGAATACAGCTGGCGTGCGTTCAAGGCGGGCGATCGTTCGCGCACCTTCGAGGGCGGCCACCAGTGCTGATGCGGTGGAGGATGCCCGCGCGGGAGCGAAGCCGCACCCTCTAAAATGCGCCGCAATAATCTCGGTCGAATCGACAAATCCGCGCGCTACCCGTTTGGTCAGCTCGGCGTCGAGTGCGGGTAGCTCATTCGCCAGATTTTGCATCAGGCATCCGTATTGGAAATCAGAGGCGACCATTTCGGCGGCGAATGCGCTGAAAATCTGGCGAACAAAATTTAGAGCATCGCCCGCCGTATTCGCCGAAATGTTTCGCAAAACCGCAATTCGACTCGCAACGTACTGATCGATCGCTTCTTCTGCGAGCTGTGTCTTGCCGCGTGGAAAGTGAAAGTAGAACGATCCTTTAGGCGCACCGCTTTCCGCAATGATCTGGGTCAATCCAGTCGCAGTGTAACCTTGGATGCGAAACAATCTTTGGGCGGTGGCAATCGCGTTAGCGCGGGCGTCGGTCTTACGTGGCATGCAACGAACATAACACGGTTCGCTTGACGTTACTATGGCAATCGCCATACTATGGTGATCACCATAGAAAAGGCCAACCCATGAGTCATCCCATTCGTTTCAAACCATCGATGTCCCGACGAGCCGTCCTGGCGATGGGCGCGGCCAGCGTGGCTGCGGCGTTACTTCGACCAGCTCGCGCAAACCCCATAGGAGGAAGTGATTTGACGACGTCACCGTACGGCGGGGAAACGCTTCCCAAGAACGTCCGCTCGCGCATGATCCATGGGATCAACGGCCTCGATGTCCATATTCTCGAGGCCGGTCACGAAAGCCCCGGCCGGCCGCTCGCGCTGCTTCTGCATGGTTTTCCGGATCTGGCTTACGGCTGGCGATACCTGATGCCGCTTTTGGCTGAAGCCGGGTACCATGTCGCAGCCCCCGACCAGCGGGGTTTTGGCGGCACCACCGGCTGCGTGAGCGACTATGACGCGCCGTTGGCGCCCTTCGGCCTCTTGAACATGACCCGTGATGCGCTCGCGTTGGTATCCGCGCTCGGCTATCGGCGCACGGCGATGCTCGTCGGCCACGATCCCGGCTCGCCTGTGGCCGCTTATTGCGCGCTCGCCCGACCTGACGTCTTTCCCTCGGTGGTGCTGATGAGCGCACCGTTCCCCGGCCCGCCAGCGTTTCCGTTCAACACCGTGGACAGAGAGGCGCCGTCGGCTCAACCGAACAATGAGAACCAAAAGCTGGCGGCCGCTCTAGCGGCGCTCGATCCGCCCAGAAAGCATTATCAACAATATCTGAGCTCACGGCAGGCGAACGATGACATGTGGCACCCGCCCCAAGGCCTGCACACGTTTCTTCGTGCATTCTTTCACGTCAAGAGCGCTGACTGGTCGGGAAACAAACCGCATCCGTTGAAGGGGCGAACCGCCGCAGACCTTGCACAGATGCCTACGTATTACGTGATGGATCTCGGCAAGACGATGCCAGAGACGGTCGCTCCATTCCAACCTTCCGCCGCTGAGGTCCAATCCTGCAAATGGCTCACCGAGCCAGAACTTGGCGTGTACGTTGAGGAGTATGATCGCACCGGGTTTCAAGGCGCCTTGCAGGCTTATCGCGTCTTTTCCGATCCCGACTTAAACGCCGAGTTGCGCCTATATTCGGGGAGGACGATCGATGTCCCGTCGCTCTTCATCGGCGGGAAGAGCGATTGGGGCACCTATTCGGCGCCGGGCGCGCTTGATCTCATGACGACGAAGGCGGCGACGAGGATGGCCGGCATCGAGCTGATCGACGGCGCTGGTCATTGGATCCAGCAGGAGCAGCCGGTTCGGCTAAGCGAGCTCCTGCTCGCCTTCGCCAAGGAGGCGGGTGCGGCGGGTCACGCCCCCGGTTAGCTCGGGGGATTCCTATCGGGGCTCGTGAAAATATTGCCGGCGTCCAAACGACCGTCCCGTAATGTCCGTCAGTTTCAGTAGGGCCTTTGGGTTTGATGGTCCAGGTCCGGCGCTCGCTTCCGGCTTCTGCTTGGCCTGCCCCCAACGAGGTGATCCGGGTGGAATGTTAGCGGAATGCCGCCACGTTCGTCCTGAAGAACGTCATTACGCGATCCATCCGCGTTGGGTTAAGCGCATGATTTCGACGGATCATCCACATCGTTGTCGGTTCGCATGCCCACTCGTTAAGCACGGGGAACAAGCTGCCGGACCGCAATGCTTCCGCGACCAGCCAGTGGGGCGCCCACGCTATGCCGGCACCGGCGATTGCCGTCCGGGCAACGGCATTGGCATCGTCGAGGATCAGCGCGGGGCTCGGATACCATCGCAATTCCGAACCTCCACCATGACGGGTGGCGAAGCGCCACGCGTCCACGACGCCGGTGCGTTGGTTACGGAAACCGATAAGATCGTGATTTGACAAGTCGTTGGGCGTCGATGGTTTCCCTCGGTTGGACAAGTAGGCGGGCGACGCGCAGGCGACCCATGCAAAGTCGAATAGCGTCCGCTGGAGATGCCCGGGGATGCCGTCTATAGCTCCCGCACGCAGCACAATGTCTACCCCATCCTCCGCCAAGTCGATCATTTGATCGCTGCCACGAAAGTCGAGTAGGATATCGGGATGCGCGAGCCTGAAGGCAGACGTTAGGGGAGCAAGGCAGACGCTGAGGAAAGCGGTTGGCGCGCTAACTCGGACGCGGCCCTGGGCACCATCTCGTGCCGCCGTTGTCAAGGCGGTGTCAACCTGTTCGATGCTGCGAACCGCTTCGCGGGCGAGTCCGATCAGCTCCTCACCTTCCGGTGTTAAGGAAAGAGAGTGCGTCGAGCGATTGAGCAGTCGCACTCCTCTCATCTCCTCCAAGCGTGCGATCGTCTTCGAGATGCCCGACGTGGACAAGCCGAGCTGCCGACCTGCTTCGGCGAACGATCCAGTGTCCACGATCCGCACGAAGCATTGCAACTGAATTGTGCTGATTGTTGGTGTTGACATGGTGTCAATACTGTCACGCCTGATCCGGCGCTACAAGGTTGGGAGGCGTCGTGCGATTTAATCCAAATCAACAGAAGGAAAATCGATATGAATATGCGACATGTAAAACCATTTCTGAACGCCATGGACGCCGGCGAGGTGGACAAACTCGGCGAGCATCTGAGCGACGACATCGTGCTGCTCAGCCCGTTTGTCGTGGATCCATTCGTTGGCCGCGATGCCGTCGTTAAGGTGTTGGGTGTGCTGCATTCGGCTGTCGACTCATTTACGACAGAAGAAGTCATCGCGGGCGACAAGCGCGCCGCGGTGATGCTACGCATCCGGGCTGGCGATATTGAAGTGACGGGCGTTGACGATATGCGGATTGGCGAGGACGGCCGTATCACAAGC
This sequence comes from Rhizobium sp. P40RR-XXII, assembly GCF_012641405.1. GTDB lineage: Bacteria > Pseudomonadota > Alphaproteobacteria > Rhizobiales > Rhizobiaceae > Rhizobium. Next base: position 2,547 of record NZ_JABAII010000041.1, on the reverse strand, counting down.
ATGTCGGTCCAGTGGCGGCCGCTCGCCAACATCGTAGCGATACAGCGGCGGCTGGCTCCCCTGATTGGCGCTCCGGTGCTGGAGCTCATCGAAAAACCGGCGTGAGTGCACCGGCTCCAAGAGCATGTCGTTACCAATTGACAATCGCTCACGTCCTCTCCAAATCCCAATGAGCCTTGGAGATACCCTTGTTATCGCCGGCGGCAACCAGACTGCGCGCCACTGATGTTCCCGCATGGCGGGAGCGCCTACTCGTCAATGTGGCTTCTCGATTTCAGCAGGTTTTGAGTCAGAGCCGCCTGAGGTTCGGGCCATAGCCACCCTTAATGCCGGCAACCGTCCCATCTCATTTCCTGACCAATGTGCGATCAGATTGCAGTGCCTCGGTTGCCTCGGTCCCGCATGCGCGCGCGAACTGAGTGGGAGAGCAGCCGACTGTCCTGGTGAAAGCCGAGCTGAAGGCGCTCGACGAGCCGAATCCTACGGAAAACGCGATCTCCGCAACCGTCTTCGTGCCGTTCTGAAGTTCGTCCTTCGCCAATGCGATACGCCATCGCAGCAAGTACTCGATCGGTCCCATTCCGAAAATGCGCCTGAATCTTGCTGCGAAACCCGCTCGTGACACGCCGCAGAGTTTTGCCAGCTCGGCGACAGTCCAGTTGCGTGCCACATCTCGGTGCATCGCGACGATGGCTCTTTTCGCGTATCGATCGGCAAGTCCGGCCAGGAGCCCTTTCTTTTCCGAATTTATGCTGACAAGACCGCTCCGAAGGATTTCGACAAGGATCAACTCGACCAGCCGTATGATCACGAATTCGCTTGCCGGTCCAGGCAAGCGAGCTTCCGCTTCGTTCATCGCCAGTAGGGCGCGGATCCGTCCGACGGACGGGTCGGAAGCCGAGATTCCCACAGTTTGCGGAAGCAGCTCCTCAAGGAGATCGTTATTCGCTGCAGAAACGATGAATTTTCCAGCATGAAGCGTCGTCTGTCGATCGTCGCTGGAGCCGAGCTGAAGTCGCTTGCTCTTTGAAGATGCGACAGCAGTCTCGCTGTCGATAGCCATCGCGGAGTTGCTCGAGGCGAGCCTAAAGGGCGTCGACGCCCGGATCAGGAGAAAATCTCCCTGCTTAAGCAAGAGCGGTTGATGATCGGGCCGAATAGCGAGGCATTGCCCCTGTTCCACCCAACAGAAGAGAAGGTCGTTGCGCTCGCGGAATCCAAGAGCCCATTCTCCCGACGCGTCCACACCGGCGAAGAGCACAGCTCGCGGACGAAGAATCCGCATGATGTCAAGCAATACATCTGCCAAATTTAGACTTTCGATAATCAACAATACATCTTTGATTATCGACAGTACATAGGATCCGGCCTACATCCAAGTGGCTTGGTGGTCATGGCGGCTATTGCTACTTCGGAAGGATTTTAAAGTGAGCCCGGAAACGTTGACAAATAACTGGAAGGCATATCTTGCGGCCTATGGGGCTATCGACGCCGACGAACGGGAACGGTTGCTCCAGCAAAGCGTCGCCGACGATATCGTCTTCACAAATCCCGGAGGTCGAGGTGAGCGTCGCACCGGTCTCATTGCTCATATCCAAGACTTCCAAAAAAAGATGCCGGGCACTTATTTTGAGACGGAGAAGATTTTCATCCATCACGGCGAGTTGTTGACGATTTGGACCATGCATAAGCCGGACGGTATGAAGGTAGCGACCGGATATAACTTTGTCAGGACGGATGGTGCAGGACGGTTCGTTTACATGGCTGGTTTCTTCGGTCAGCCAGCCTAGCATGCAAGGACCGCGGCTTCGGTGAGGTTCCGCAGGACTGTCGCGTAACCTCACTGTTGTCTTCTCCGCGAAAGCAGCCTCATCTCCACCTGCGAAGGCTCCCTCCAACTGGAGATGCGCATAGGTTGAGCAATGCAGCCCGGGACCTGTGATGACTCATCCATCGTGGCAACCTGCGGCTCAATCGACCCGAAACCAGCCGAGATGACCGAGTAACGTTGGGGTGCCGTTAAGGGCAGAAACTTGTCGCCAAACGGTCGGCAACCACAAAAGTACCAAACGACAATGTGTCATATGCCCGCCTCTCGATCGCCAATTTGTGTTGAGGCCGAAAAGGGGTTGGGGTCGTCCAAGTTGGATTGAATCAAATCCGCAGCGATCATCCCTCCTCTGCCGTTGAGATGGATGCCGTCGCTATGAAATTTCCAACCGTTCAACCGCCCGATTTCATCGGGAGACATCCCAGCACCATCATCGCGAACTGCGCGCCGAGGCCATGAACATCTGGGCGACAATCGCCCGGGCATGACCAACAAAAGTAGCGCGCGTCGCAATCTGGCGTCCGGCCAATTAACTTTACGGTGCCAGCAATCAGCTTTATCTTGCTGCCGCCGACCTCCGGAATCGTCTGGTACCCCGTCCGACCGGAAGTAACCCTCCAATCATTGATGAGTGCAAAGTAGTCTACAAAGTGTGCACATCAGTACGGATTCCGGGTTCTCCACTCCACATCCCGTCGACATTCAATAGCTAACTA
>NZ_JABAII010000040.1 GCF_012641405.1 Rhizobium sp. P40RR-XXII | reverse complement strand
CGATCCCCTTCCGTCTACTACTCTCTGTAGAGGGGTGACATTCCAGTCACCGGTCAAGAACCAGTTAGTTTGGGAGGTTGCCTTTATTGCATGATAACCTCCCACGCCTTCACGGCGCACCATAGGATCCAAACAGGATGATTTTCAGGATGCGGCCGCGCTTCTTGAAATCTGCCGAGCCTCCCTTCAGCGCATCCTCGAACTCGTCACGCAGCACCTCCAGGACCCGAGCGAGTTCCCGTCGCTTGAGCGGCGGCAAGTGGTCGATGCTGGACTTCATGAACAATGACGAGTCTTTCATGGGCATGAGATTGCCATAAAGGAGCTTGCGCTTGGAATCCACAGGTTGCGCGAAAACAGTGCGGAAAGCAACAAAAATGTTGCATCAAAAATTGGAGAAATATACTAGACTTTTGTAAAAAATATATAAATACGAAAGATACCTATACACACAGCCGCGAAATTCGACGAAAAAACGCGATTCTGGCGGAAATTTGATGCAGCATAATTGCGCATGATTTCCAGCCGCGAATGAAGGGCTGATGGATGAATCCGGTCGTTTGTTGATTTGCGCTGAGAGTTGACCCGGGATTTGCACTGAGAAGTGACCCGCCTTTTAGGTATCGTTCGTGTCGGTCGTCGTGGTCAAGCTTCTCCGTTTCTCCTTTGCCGTTTTGGGTTCATGTGCAGAACTATTTTTGAAGCGGAAGCTGTCGTTTCCGGTTTCGAGGATGTGGCATGGGCATCCGCATCGCAGCGATGAACCGCGCGCTGATGGCCTCTTATCGCGGAAACGACGAAAAGCCAGGTATTTCGAGGGAAGGTGGGACATGCAGCACCAATCTGCGCGGTCTGGGGCCGTGAAATTAAGCTGGCGTTCGCTCACCAGAGGCAGGCGAATACACTTTTCTATTTCTTGGCTTCGGGCATGTTCAATGTGTATCGCGTGTGGCGACGCTCGCCGCTCCGGCTCATTGCTCCCTTCTCCACCATATCCTGAAGGTCGCGTGTTGCAGTCGCGCGGGAGGTTCCTGTGATCGAAATATAGTTTTCGGCGCTCAATCCACCTTTGAAGCCTTCGATCCCTTCTTTGAGCATACGGGAGACGACCTTGTGTTGACGCTCATTGAGCTCGTCTCGGAAACGGTCATAGAATTGTCCTTTGCGAATATAAAACGCGATGCGGGCAAGGGTGGTTTGCTGCGCGTCCAATATGGTCTGGGAGAAATAGATGAGCCATCCAGTTACGTTGAGCGTGCGCTGATTTGCTTCTAGTTCGCCGTAATACGCCTTGCGGCTCTTTTCGATTGTGTATGCAAGTGAGGTTAGGCTCGGTTGCCCGATACTTTGCGCAAGCGACTTTTCCGCCAGCGCTCGGCCGATCCTGCCATTTCCGTCTTCGAAAGGATGGATGCTTTCGAAATAGAGGTGACCAATTGCGGCCCGCGTCAGAGCGGGTAGGGGAAATGTGCCTGCCGGTGCGGATCTATTGAACCATGCCAGATACGCATCCATCTCGGGCGGTACTTGTCTGGAAGGTGGCGCCTCGAAGTGAACAACTGGCTTGTCGAAACGTCCGGACACGATTTGCATTGCATCGTCGTGCGTCCGATAGCCGCCAATCGTAGCAATGTGACGGTTTCCAGCCATCAGCATGGAGTGCCAGCGGAAGAGGGTCTCATGAACGAGCGGTTTGGACCAGCTCTCGAAGACATCGATCATCATCTCGGCGATACCACGTTCCTGAGGCCGGATTGCTCGGTTGTCGGCATCAAGGCCGAATTGCCGGCGTAATGACGACTGGACGCTCAGCCGATCGAGCATCTCGCCTTCGATCTCAGAGGTCTTGACGGCCTCGTCGCTTAACAGCTCAATGCGTAGTGACTGGCCATCCTCGTCATCAAAGTGCCGCACCGCGCCTATGATTTCTCCCGAGGACCTGAGAAATTGCCGCTCGAGTGGCTCGAGCGCTTGAGGGTTATAGTTAAAATGCGGCCAGTCGGTCTGCGTCCAATTCCAGTGCATGAGTTATAGCCGTTATTTCTATAACTCAAATTTACACAATTTGTGAGGCATAGCAACGGAGTTTATCGCTCATCACATGTCGGTTAACGTAAAGATTGCCAGTTTGGGCTACATTATCAGACGTGCCGCCCGCCCATTCTTCCGTTCGGCGTTGTTATAGTAGCTTGCGGCCTGGGCCACAGACTTATGCAGCGACTGCTGCATGGCCTCCTGCAGGGGAATGCCGCGGTTGGCGGCTTCCGTCAGATAGCCGGACCGCAGCCCATGCGCCGAAAATGCCTGCGGATCCAGGCCTGCCTGCTTGCAGCGTGTGACGCCACTTGAAGTCGTTCCTCAAAAGTCTCGCTGAAATGTGCCAGCGCTCTTTTGGAACCAGTCGGAATGAAAAACAGCACATACGTGCAACCGCTTCCCCCGGATAGAGCGTTGGTGGCCGCAAGCGGTCATCCGGCGAACGGCGTGCCGGTAGTCGGTGGGTGGCATATAATAGCGCTACGCTTTCAACGGAATTTCGGTGGTAACTTAACCGGAAACGAGCGATAAGGCAGCTTTGGGAAAGCAGTTATCTATACGATATCATTTGCTAAAGTTTGCGGTCGGAAGGCTTCGCCATTGCTTCTCCTGTCCGCAGGAGGGACAGCACAACAACGAAAAAGACCGGGACGAAGAAGACGGCAAGGACTGTGGCCGAGATCATGCCGCCGAGCACGCCGGTGCCGATCGCGTTCTGGCTGGCGGCACTCGGTCCCGTGGCGATCGCCAGCGGCACGACGCCGAGCGTGAAGGCAAGCGACGTCATGACGATCGGGCGGAAGCGGACGCGTGCGGCTTCGATCGCCGCTTCAAGAAGGGACCTGCCCTCGGCATAATAATCCCTGGCGAATTCGACGATCAGGATGGCGTTCTTTGCCGAAAGGCCGATAATCGCGATCAGGCCGACCTTGAAATAAAGGTCGTTCGGCATGTCACGAAGGATCGCCGCCAGCACGCAGCCGATAATGCCGAGCGGCACCACCAGCATGACCGACAAGGGGATCGACCAGCTCTCGTAGAGACCTGCGAGCAGCAGGAAGACGAAGAGGATGCTGAAACCGAAGAGGATCGGCGCCTGGCTGCCGGAGGAAATCTCCTCGCGCGATTGGCCGGACCACTCGTAGCCGAAACCTTGCGGAAGGTCTGCGGCGATGCGTTCCATCTCGGCAATGGCCGCGCCCGAAGACTTGCCCTCGGCCGCCTGCCCGGTGATGCGGATCGTCGGATAGCCGTTATAGCCGACGATCTGCGGATCGCCCTTGCGCCAGTCGGCGGTTGCGAAGGACGAGAGCGGAACCATTCCACCGCTGGCATTGCGGACATTCAGCTTCATCATATCTTCCACCTGCATGCGGCTGCGGCCATCCGCCTGCACGATGACCTGCTGCATGCGCCCCGCGTTCGGGTAGTCGTTGATATAGGAGGAGCCGAGGTTCGCGGTGATGGCCTCGTTGATGTCGGTAAAGCTGACGCCGAAGGTGTTTGCCTTCTCGCGATCAATGGCAAGCTTGATCTGCGCGGCCTCCTGCATGCCTTCCACGCGCACGTTCGTGACCATGCTGTTCTGCGCCGCCTTGGCGATCAGCTCTTCTCCGGCCTGTTTAAGTGCCTTCTGTCCGCGCCCGGCGCGGTCCTGCAGCCGGAAGGAAAAGCCGCTCGTCGTGCCGAAGCCTTCGATCGGCGGCGGTGAAAGCGCGTAGGAGGTGGCGTCTTTCAGGCCGGCAAGCTGTGCATTGACGCGCTGGGCGATGTCCGGCACCGAGCTGCCGGCCGGCCGCGCGCTCCAATCCTTGAGCGTGACGAAGGCGATGGCTGCGTTCGGCCCGTTGCCCGCGAAGCTGAAGCCCTGCACGGCGAAGATGTTTTCGACGGCGGGTTCGGCCTTGAAGATGGCCTCGACCTGCTTCAGCGATGCGATCGTGCGATTGGCGCTCGCTTCCGGCGGCCCCTGTATGTCGACGATCAGGATGCCTTGATCCTCCTCCGGCACGAAGGAGCCCGGCAGATTGACGAAAAGATAGCCGAGGCCCACGACGAGCGCGAGATAGACGGCCATCATTCGCCAGGACCGTCGCGCAAGGCCGGCGGCGGTCTTGGCATAGCCGGCAGTCATCCCGTCGAACTTGCGATTGAACCAGCCGCCGAGCCCCTTCCTGCCATGATGGTCGCCGTCGATCGGCTTCAGGAACGTGGCGCAGAGCGCCGGCGTCAGCGACAGCGCCAGGAAGGCGGAGAACATGATCGAGACGACCATGGTCAGCGAGAACTGGCGATAGATGATGCCGGACGCGCCCGGAAAGAATGCCATCGGGATGAAGACGCAAGAGAGCACCAGCGTAATGCCGAGGATGGCGCCGGTAATCTGCTTCATCGCCTTCTGGGTCGCAGCTTTTGGCGGCAAACCCTCTTCCGCCATGATGCGTTCGACGTTTTCGACCACGACGATAGCGTCATCGACAAGGATGCCGATCGTCAGAACCATGGCAAACATAGTCAGGACGTTGATGGAGAACCCCGTCACATACATGATCGCGCAGGTTCCGAGCAGCGCGATCGGCACGACCAGCGTCGGGATGAGCGTGTAGCGCAAGTTTTGCAGGAAGACGAACATCACGATGAAGACAAGCGCGATTGCCTCGAAAAGCGTATGCACGACCTTCTCGATCGAGGCATTGACGAAGGGACTGGTGTCGTAGGGTATCGAATACTCGACGCCCTTCGGAAAGAATTTCGACAGCTCGTCCATCTTCGCCTTCACGGCTTTGGAGACCGCGACGGCGTTGCCTGTCGAGGACAGCTGGATGGCGAGGCCGGCGCTCGGATTGCCGTTGAGCCGGCTTGCGGTCGAATAGTTTTCCGCGCCGTCCTCGATGCGCGCGATATCGCGCAGGCGAACGGTCGAGCCGTCCGGATTGGCCCGCAGGATCACCTCGCCGAACTGCTTTGCATTGCTTAGCTGCCCTTCGACGATGACCGTCGCGGTCAGATCCTGGCTGACCGGATTCGGCGTGGCGCCGATCTGACCTGCGGCCACTTGCGCGTTCTGCGCGGTGATCGCGGCGCTGATGTCGGCTGTCGTCAGATGAAGGCCGACCATTTTGTCCGGGTCGATCCAGACGCGCAGCGCCCGCTGCGAGGCGAAGAGCTGCGCACGGCCGACACCCGGCAGTCGCCGAAGTTCGCCGAGAATGTTGCGGTTGACATAGTCGCCGAGCGCGATCTCGTCCATCTTGCCGTCGGTGGAGGTCAGTGCCGCGATCAGCAGGAAGCCGGCGCTGGCTTCCTCGACTTGGATGCCTTGCGTCCTGACCGTCTGCGGGAGCCTCGCCTCGACGCGGCGAACCGCGTTCTGCACGTCGACCGTTGCCTTGCCGATATCCGTTCCGGAGGCGAACGTGGCGTTGATGCCCACCGAGCCGGAATTGTCCGACGTCGACTCGAAATCGACGATGCCGTGGACGCCGTTGAGCTCCTCTTCAATCAGGCGGGTAACGCCCTGATAGATTTCCTGCGGCGAAGCGCCGGGATAGGAGGCGGAGATGGAAAGCTGCGGAGGAGCGACGGCGGGATATTGAGCCACCGGCAATAGGGGGATCGTAATGGTTCCCGCGATTATGATGAAGAATGCAAAGACCCATGCGAGAACGGGTCGCTTGATGAAGAACTGTGCCATGTGTGACTTACTTTGCGGCCTGGTCTGAGATGCTCTGATCTGCCTTTTGCGGCGACCAGGGTTCAGCGACGACCTTGCCCCCCGGCGTGACTTTCTGGATGCCGTCGGCGATGATGGTTTCGCCGTCCTTCAGTCCCGACAGGACGATCCATTCAGGGCCGAGAGCCGCACCGAGAACGACGTTGCGCACGTGAGCCGTCTGGTCGGCGACGACGAACACTTGAGGTGTTCCCTCGGTATCGCGCGTCACGGCTCTTTGCGGAACGGTAATGCCGCCCCGCTGAACGGCCTGCTCGATGCGCACGCGCACATACATGCCCGGCAGGAGATCGCCTTCCGGGTTGGGGAATTCCGCGCGCAGCGTCACCTGACCCGTATTGGGATCCACGCTTGCGTTCGAAAACAGCAACTTGCCCGGCTTGCCATAGGCTTTTCCGCTGTCGAATACGAGTTCGACGCTTGCCTGTCCGGGCGCCGGGCTCTGCAGCTTGCCCTCGCTGACTGCGCGCTTCAATGTGAGGAGATCCTGCGCCGACTGTGTGAAATCGGCATAGACCGGATTGATCTGCTGGATGAGCGCAAGATTGGACGCGCCTTCGGCGGTCACCAGCGTTCCTTCGGTCACGAGAGCACCGCCGATGATGCCGGTGATGGGTGCCCGCACCTCGGTATAATCGAGATTGATCTTCGCTTCGTCGAGCGCCGCTTGCTGTGCTGCAACATCGGCGTCGGCTTGAGCGAGATTGACGGCGGCCGTATCGTAATCGACTGCGCTTATGACATTACGTTCGCGCAGCGAGCGCTGGCGCTCAAGCTGCTGCTTGGCGTGGGCCTGGACGGCTTTCGCCTTCTGCAGTGCCGCATTGGCGCTTGCGACGCGGACCCGAAACAGCTTCGGATCAATGCGATAGAGGATATCGCCCTGGTGCACGAGGCTGCCTTGTTCGAAGACGCGCTCCAGCAGGATTCCCGAGACGCGCGCGCGCACCTCGGAAATCCTGGTTGCGGCAATGCGCCCGGGAAGCTCGCTCATGACCGGTACTGGATGTGCCTTGATTTCGAGCACGCCGACGGCAGGAGGAGGCACCTCGCTGCTCGCCTGGCTGCGCGCCTGGCTTGAAGCCAGCGCGAGCATGGCTGCCGCCGCCAATAGCGCCTTCCAGCAAGGCAGTTCGAATGCAGATCGCATAAATGTATTCCCAATTGACCGTAGCAGGGCGAGTTGGTCGTCCGCGCCTTGACGGCAGAACCTATTTGAAGAAACCGCTTCAGCGCTCGTTGCGAGCTGCAGGGGCACTTCGCCCGAGCCTAAGCAAACATCGGCATTGTTGGTCTTTGGTCGACGTTTTGTGGAGGTTTCGTGAACGGGTGAGCGGGAGCGTTGACGCGGAGGCCCTGTCTGGCGTTTCTTCTTCGGGAAGGGGGTGCGGATGGAC
>NZ_JABAII010000003.1 GCF_012641405.1 Rhizobium sp. P40RR-XXII | reverse complement strand
GCCTGCGCAATGCCATCGCTGATAAAGGCGCTGTGGCGGTGATCCCCAACAATCCTTCCCGCGCCCAAAAATACCCGCTGGACAAGCATCTCTACGCCCAGCGCCACCTGATCGAGTGCTGCTTCTCGAGACGCAAGCAGTTCCGCAGGGTCGCTACGCGCTTCGAAAAAACCGTCGAAAACTACCTCGCAGTCGTCACTATCGCAGCAATCGTCCTATGGATCAGATAACTGTCCACACTTCCTAGGGCGGGAGTTGAATCCTCGCTTCTGATTGGAGCAGTGCGTGCGCAAGGATACGCAAAGAACGAGCGTTCTTAGCCAATGCCTTTCGCCTCCTTGTCAGCGACGGTCGTGCCGAAATGAACGTGACATTGTTACGTCAAGCGCAAATCCACATGGGGGTGGAGCTTCTTGAGATTTGGCAGGGATTTCATCTGCCAGGGGATTTGCGACGAGCCGCATATGGTGAGGTGAATATTCGGATGCTTGCGAGCCTCGATGGTCAGTTTGGCAAGCAGATTGATGCCGGATGAGTTCAAAAACTGTAGGCCGGTCAGATCGAAAGTCGCTTTGCCGCCGCCTCCATGGAGGACATCCCTGGCCAGATCATAGACCGGCGCATAGGCATCGGGACCCGCCAGGCGCATGGTCCCGTCAAAATACAAGATACTGCCTTCGGACCAGACGCGGAATGCTTCTTCTTTGATTTCCATAAAGGGCCTCTTGCGGGTTCACGCCGATGAAATCGCCATCGCGGCATAGGTTTGCAGCTCGATCCGCTTGTGCGGACCATGCTCATCGAAATGCCAGGCCAATTGAACCTGGTAGTCGCTCATCAACGTCAACAGTCCTAACCCGGACGCATTGTCGCCTGCAAGGACACTTGCCTCAATCTGCTCTATAAGGAGATCGCCGGGATCGCCGGCCGTTACCTTCTGCAATAGTTGCTGGAAGCGGGCAGTCGCTTCGCGGTCGATCAGGTTCACGATCCGCATCCTGAAATGATGGGTATCCAGCAGAGCCTCGATAAGGATTTCTCCCGAGGCGCGGAACTTGATGGAATTTTCGATAAGCTCGTTGGTCAGGTAACCGATATCGTGCCGCACCGTCTTGTATTGGCGCTCGGAAGCGCGGAAACCGAGCGCCATCGTCTCCGCGATAAAGTCGGATGTCATGGCCGAATGGCGCCATGCCAGATGAAGCGGACCGTCGAACAGGCGAATGCGAAGGGCATTGGCGAGGTCGAACGAGACCAGATGTTCCTTGCCGAAAGTTGCTGTTGTCATCTCCTCACCTGTGCCGCATCACCACAAGGGTAATATCGTCATGGATCTTGTGGGTTCCGATATAGGTCATCAAATCATCGAGTATGCCCTCGATGACTTCTTCCGCGGTGCCGCCGTGCAGGCGGCGGGCGTCCTCCAAAAGCCTATCGAAGCCGAACAGCTCGCCCTTTGAATTCTCCGCTTCAGTGACGCCGTCGGTATGTAGGACAACCATGTCGCCTTTCTCGAAGGGCACTTGCCGCGTATCGATAAAGGGAGCTATGTCAGGCTCAAGGCCAACCGGAAGACCGAGATCGCCTGTGTCTATCCGCTCCACCTTTCCGTCCTGGCGAATAATGATCATGTCTTCGTGCTGACCGGATATCGTCAATCTCTCGCCGTCATAGTCGAGGAACGACAAGGTAATATGCTTGTCCGTCTGTGTCCGTTCGATGTTCTTAAAGATTGTACGGTTGAGATCGGTCAGGAATTTTGCCGGGTCCATCTCGCCCGCCTCCTGCAAGGCGCGGGCGATCGATTGCACCATCAGCATCAGCACACCGCTCTCCAGCCCGTGGCCGGTCACGTCGCCGATGCCGATCTTCAGGTTGTTTCCGTTCTCCAGAACATCATAATAGTCGCCGCCGACTTCATCGGCCGGGCGCATATATGCGGCTATCTCCAGATGCTTGATCGCCGTCAGCTCCTTGGCCCGCGGCAGGACCATGAGCTGGATCCGCCTGGCGACATTGAGCTCCGCACCCAGCCGCAGGTTTTCGTTCTTCAATTGGCTGTTGAGGGTTGAAATCTCTTCCTTGGCCGCCTCGATCTCCTGGGTTCGGTCCGAAACGAGCTTTTCGAGGTTTTCGGTGTGGAAGCTGATATCCTCCGCCATCCGGTTGAATGCGATGCCGGCATCCGCCACTTCGTCCCTGGTCGAGATATCGACCCTGACCGAATAATCCTTCGCCTGTATGCGTTTGGCGGCGCTCGCCAGCGCGCTGATGCCGCTGGTGACGCGCTTCGAGGCAGCAAACACCGCCGCCGTGACGATCAGCAGGGACACCAGGACCGCCATGATCTGATAGAGCAGGATGCGGTTGGTCGCCCGCGATATCTCATCCTTGGCGGCAATGAGCGAAGCATAGATCTCACGCTCGGGCACCACGATCCCGAGCGACATGACCTCGCGTTGGACCGGTCCATCCACCCAAAGATTGGTCGGGCGCAACTGCTTGACAACCACGAGATAGGGTACGTCCTCTCCCTTTTCGCTGAGGGAGATATGCTGGATCGCACCATCGGCATCGAGCGGCAGCTTGGTGATGGCCGTTTGCGCGCTATGGCGTAGCGATCGATCGACGCCGGTAACACCCTTGGCGGCAGCATCGTTGGCGGCACGCAAGCCGATGACTTTCTCGCCCACAGGATTGATTGCGACAACGTTTCCATTCGACATGGCAAGGAAACCGAAGCCGGTCTGGGCGACTTTGACGTGCTCAACGATTTCAGCAAGCTGCGTCAGAGTAATATCGGCGCCTGCGGCACCGGCCACATGATGTCGATCCGCCGTCCAGAGCGGATGGAAAAAACTGACGATCAGCTTGCCGGTGATGGCATCAGTATAAGGAGCGGTCTGGGTAATGTAATCGGCGACGGGCCTCGACGAGGGGTCGGCGGCCCATTGCTGCCAGGATTCGTAGAGCCCTGGAAAGAAGAAGGTCCAGAAGTCCGCGTTGTTATGCCCGGGATAGAGTTTGTCGAAAGTCTGCGCTTGCGTGGTATAGGGCGCAGTCCGGAATACGGGCCGCTCTCTCGGACCAATATAGTACATCTGTAATTTCGATGCGCCATTCAGCAGCAGCGACGGCGCCACGAGATTAAGCACGGCACTCCATTCGATATCAGCCTGCACCTGCGGCAGCGGTCGATGGTCTTTGTCGAGCAGATAACCCCAGACGCTGACGACAGAAGGCGTGCCGGGAGGATTTTGCGCCCATCCGCCGGCAGCGTCATATGCCACCGTGACTGCGTCGGGAGAAGACTTGGCTATGGCGCTACCTACGCTCCCACTTCTTGCCGGGTTGTCGATCTGTCCCTGAAGCACGCCTGCCAGCGCCTTTACGTCGGAATGGACCTGGTCGATCAGCAAACCGACCTCGGCGGCGGTCGAATCCGCATAGGAGCGAATATAATTCTGGCTCGCCTTCTCCAGACCCTGTCCCACTTCCGTCGTGGCGTTGCGCGAAAGGCGCTGCACGTTCCACAGCGCAAGGCCGCCGCTGACGAGCAGATCGAAAAGAACAGCTCCGCCAACGACGAGCAGAAATTTGGCGCGAAATGAGCGCAGTCCGAGCCGTTGCTTGGCAATTGGCCTATCTGTCATAGCGGTTTCTGTCCCGAAGAAGCCCAGATCGGCCAGCCGGCATAGCCTCTTGGATGGAGCGCGGCAAAAATATGATCGGCGAAACCTTGCTTGAATCGCTCGATGAATGCGGCCGAATCCCCCCTTCTGACCGCCATTTCATCTGCATAGACATTCTGCCATGCGGTGATGATGTCGGCGAAATCCTGTGGATCACCATCGAGATTGGTAACCATGAAGCTTTCCATCCGCACATCCTTGAAGCCAACATCCAGCAGCATGCGGCGGCCCTTGGGACCCATTTCGACATCCATATCGAAGTGAGCGAACAGCTTTGCGACCTCGTTATAGGTCCATTGGATGCTGTCAGCTCTGGGTTCTCCAAGACAATGGGAGTTCTTCTCGTTGGTGATGTAGACCCTGCCACCCGGCTTGCATATGCGATAGAGCTCCCGAAGCAGAACATCCGGACGGTCGAAGATCTGCAGTGAGTGCCTGCAGGTCACGAAATCGAACTGATCGCTGTCGAACAGCATCTGGGATGCATCGCCATAGGTATATTCGATGTCCTGGACGTCGAAGTCGGCTGCGACCTTGCGGGCATATTCCAGGCTGGGCACCGAATGGTCGAGAGCAACGATTCGCGCCGGCTTGAAATCCTTTCGCAACAGCATGGCGAAATCGCCGATGCCGCAGCAGATGTCGGCGATATGCAAACCCTCGCGAAGGCCGTGCCGCGGCAGTATCTCGCGCTCGTGCCGCCAGGTCATTTTTGTCTGGGTCCGCAGGATCGGTATGAAGCTCTGGCTCTCTACGAATGTCTGGCCCGGGTAGAAGGCGGAATCGTAGATCTCGACGATGATGTTCGGTGACAGATCGCTCAAATGGCGAAACAGTCGCGACGACCATGCAACGACGCTCGAAGCGATAACAGTCAGCTTGAGATCCGGCCTGGACCGCGTGGCATCGAGGAGTACATGCGTCAGGGCGCGGAACGCGGTATTGTTCATGTGGGCGACGCGCTTCAGATTGATGTAGCAGACGCCGTTCACCGTCTCGATGCCGTTGCGCAGCAGAGCGAGATCATCGGCAAGCTCCGCGACCGAATGCGGCCTAAGGACTCCCGATAGGGAGAATTCCTGGTTGTTGGCATCGAATTGCGCCGTGAAGCGGCCCGAGGAGTTGTTGCTCAATTGAGTAGCCTTTCGAGCGCGAGATCCACCACGAAAGTCATCATTCCAGTACCCAGACCGGACAGTTCGATGTTGGCGTCGTAATTCACTGCTAGGCCAAGAAGGATTGCATGCTCGGCACGCGCGGCGTCATCGGTGATGACATCGAGATAGTTTGCAAGCGCCTGCCCGTCTCCAATGCGCTCGACGATTGTCTCATATGACTTGCGTTGCTCGGCGGAGCAGGGAAAGGTCAATTCGATCCGTTCGGTTGAGCCGTTTCGGTAGAAGCGGCAAGTAAGACCGCCGTCGCTCTCCCTGGTGTGGAACGACATCTCGAAGAGCTCGTTCAGGGCCGCCGAAAGCAGATTGGCATGACGGATGGGATCGTGGCGATCGTGGCTCACCATGCGGGCCACATAAGCGGCGCATTGGTCGCAATGCGACCAATCTGCCACCAGGGTCGCCATCTCCATCTCCAGTTCAAGCAATGGCTTGAAAGCCGCGTCCACTTGCACCTCCATCATACCCCTTCAAGAAATTCCCGAATGAAATGTGCTTCAGAAACTCATGGACTGGCGCGAAATTCGTCGAGTGTCGCGGCCGGCTGAGTGCGGGTACCCCGCCTTATGAAATCATCAAGCTTGTCGGCGGCGAGCGGGGGACTGATGGAGTAGCCCTGCAAGCGGTCGCAGCCCTCCTCCTGGAGCCAGGCGGCCTGCTGCTGCGTTTCGACACCCTCGGCGGTCACCCGCATGTCCAGACCGTGGGCGAGGCCGATCACGGAGCGCACAATGGTTTGGCTTTTGGTGTCCTGCACAAGATCCCTGATGAAATAGCGATCGATCTTGATCGTATCGAAGGGAAAGTTCTTGAGATAGCTGAGCGAAGAATATTCCGTGCCGAAATCATCGAGGGAAATCTGAATGCCAAGTACGTTAAGCGTGTTCAGCGTGTCCAGATTGTTGGTCGTCCGCTCGAGAAGCACGCCTTCGGTGATTTCCAGCTCCAGGCGCTCGGCCGGAAATCCGACGATATCGAGCGTTTGAGAGATACGATCGGTCAGGCCGGGCGTCAGGAACTCCGCCGGAGAAAGGTTGACCGCAAGCGTATAGTGCGCCGGCCATGCGAGGGCTTCGCGGCAGGCTTCTTCCAGCATCCACTGACCGATTTCGCGCATGAGACCATCGGCTTCGGCCATGGGAATGAATGCCGCCGGCGGAATGATTCCGAGGGTCGGATGCCGCCAGCGCAGCAGTCCCTCGAAGCCGACCACATTGGACGGAGGCTCCACCAGCGGCTGATATTCGATGAAGAACTCGTCGCGCTGCAGCGCCACGCGCAGGCTGCGCCGCAACAGCTCCCTTTGTTCGACCACGATCAGCATGGCCGGATCGAAAGTCCGCGCTCGCCGTCGTCCCTCTTTCTTGGCGGCATAAAGGGCGACATCGGCAGCCTTCATCAGCTGTTCCCCCTCATTGCCGTCGCGCGGCGCAATTGCGACCCCCACACTGACGCCGACGAAGAGAGAGATGCCGTTGACCGTGAACGGCTTCTTGAATTCCGCAACCAGTGCGTCCGCCAGTTTTGCTGCCTCGAAGACCCGCTGCGGGCCGATCTGGATAATGGCGAATTCATCGCCGGCGAGACGGTAGACCGTTCCGTCCCGGCCGAGCGCTTCCTTGATTCTTTCAGCGGCGAGTTTCAGCACGATGTCGCCGGCGCCGTGGCCAAGTGTATCGTTGACGGGCTTGAAGTCATCGAGGTCGAGCTGCATCAGCACCGGCCCGGTCTTGCCGCTCGCCGGAAGCAGTTGTGCCAGTGCCGCGCTGAATTGGCGGCGATTGGGTAATCCGGTCAGGACATCGTGCGTTGCCTGATGGATGAGCCGCGCTTTTTCATTGTCTTCGGACGGCGGGCTCCCATTCGTGGCTGCTCCGTTGGTTTCGACAACCAGAAGTCCCACTCGGATATAGGAGAAGAGGAAGTTGCATTTTCCCCGCCTCGGATCGTCAAGCTGGATCGCGCGGGGCTCGCTGGTAGCGATTACCTGACGAATGAGCTTGGCAAGCGCCGGTTTTGCAAGTGCCGGATAGGCCTCCCACAATGTTACCTCGTTCCGGGACAGAAGACCGATATGCTCTTTAAATCTCTTGGAGGAATCAAGCAGTTTGAGATCGAGATCCCAAAGCGAAATCATAGCCTCTAAACCGTTGTCGGATTCGGACTCATATGGAATTCGCTGCGGCCGATCCACTCGGTTCTCGGGCATATGGCCTCGTCCTCCCAAGCCGGCCACATAAAATCCGGCCATTGTCCAGTTTGAACTGATCCGTTCACATCGGAGTATGCGAATTAACAATCGCAGTCTCATCGAGCGTACGGGCGCAAGTCGCAACCGCTTTAAGCGAATATATTACGAGACCTTCATATTTAGCAATGATTGCTATGACATATCCAATTAAAAGGATGGCTAGCGGTATCGGCCTGTTTCGTTGCCGTGTACAGAATAGTTGCGCTATTGCATGAAATATTGCCTTGGTTGTAGATTTTTTCACAGGACAGGTCCGTCGACCCGTCTCGTATACTTACCGAAATTCATCGCCACGATCGCCGATTCGGCTCTGTCCCTGGCGATATTGCAGCGCGGCTGGATCGTCGCTCTGCGATTGTTTCGGTGCTTTGATTGGAAATCCTACGCGAGGCGGGTCGCGCGCTTTACCGAGCGAATGATAGCGGACGCAACACTGCCTGTCTGCGATCCTCTGATCTATTGGGTGACGTCGTGGCGCACTATCCATGACACGAACGCGTCCAACAGCACGGG
The DNA here is from genome assembly GCF_012641405.1 of Rhizobium sp. P40RR-XXII. Lineage (GTDB taxonomy): Bacteria > Pseudomonadota > Alphaproteobacteria > Rhizobiales > Rhizobiaceae > Rhizobium. The sequence continues at coordinate 534,228 of NZ_JABAII010000003.1, read as the reverse complement.
GTCGAACTGTCCGGTTGACCTGAGCATCGCATCGATTGCTTCGCGGGGGGACCATGCCGTCTTATATGGCCTTATGGTCGTAAGAGCGTCATACACATCGCAGATTGCAGCGATGCGTGCGACCTCAGGGATTTCGGCTCCGACAAGCCCGTATGGATAGCCGGAGCCATCGAACCTCTCATGGTGATAGAGACAAACGTCCAGAACGGCTTTCGGTATATCCTCGATTTGCCTGAGCATCTCGTGGCCCAATTCCGGATGTTTCCGGATAAGCGCGAACTCGGCGGTGTCCAGCGGGCCAGATCTCTCCAGAAGCTTAGGCGACAAAGCCATTTTTCCGATGTCGTGTAGCAACCCGCCGAAACCGAGAAGGCTCACCGCATCTTCGTTCAATGCCAAACTCCGGCCGAATGCAATCATCGATGCGCTCACGGCCAACGAATGAAGAAGAGTTCCCTCCTGACCGCTTTCGGGTTTTTCGGCACCGATTAATGCGACAACCTCGACCGAGGACCGCGACATAAGCTTTCCTATCACTCTGCCGGCAGAATCATACCGGATGTCGCGGCAACGCCGCGCCCGGTTAAAAAGATGTCGAACGTCCGGTATTGCTTCTTTGATCAGCCGCTTGGCCAGCCTGACCTGCTCTGCTCGGTAGGGTGATTTGAAGTCGGCATCGTTTCCAAGAGCGGTTGACCTCATCGGCCTTAGAACATCCGCGCCACTATCCGCATCTTGCCTTGCGTCAATCCATACTGTCGGCTTGATATCCACGCGAGATGGCCTTGGGAAATGGTCAATCCCGCTGAAAACCTCATCCGCAGAGCATTCTCGCTCTCCTGCGAAGTTTTTCGTATTCAGCTGATGTAATCCGACTTTCTCTATCACTGGAATTGCCTGCCAGCCGTAAAAATACTGAATGCGTCAATAACTATTATTCGCGAGCAACAAGCCGAGAATCGATTGATTCTAACAACAATTATCTCTAATGTCGCGCCAAAATTTGAGATATATCATTCAATATGACTGAAATCATCGATCTGCTTCTAAATTCAATCGATGGTTATATATTTTAATACTATTGATTTTTGAAATCTTAGTGAGAAATAACGAATATAAACTTGAAAATATACCTTGCAATCTGATAGATCCTGAAATTAACCGACGAATTTTGTGCAACTCGATCGGGAACCCGCTTCGAAATTCGCGGAGCCATTTGCTGCTTCATCACCAATCCATCTAGAATGCCGAGTTTATTGGAAGCGGTGAGGTCCGCTAGCGTCTCATCCACTTTCCGCCGCTCGCGCGCGGAAAGCACTTGGCATGATGCCCTCTGGAAAGACGGTACCGCGCCATCTGCCAACGGATGTTTTCATGACTATGCTGAATTTCTGCAACAGAGCCTCATGTCCGCCGACGAAATTGAGTTTGTTCTTGCACTGTCCATTGGATGGTCGCTAAGTCACGTGACCATGGCTGCAAGCTTTTGGCGGACGAGCAAGCCTGCCAGATAGAATTCGAGAATCGAAGGTAATTCAATGACCGGACAACTTTCTCTCCCTCGTGATCGGATTTCCGTCCTTCTGTTGGAAGGCATCAGCCAGAGCGCGGTGGACTACTTTTCGTCGTCCGGCTACGTCAATCTCATACATTTGCCCAAGGCCCTGGATGACAAGGATCTCAAAAGTCATATAGCCGAAGCCCATATTGTCGGAATTCGTTCACGCACACAGCTTACGGAGGAAATTTTCAGCTCCGCCAAGAAGCTGATGGCCGTCGGCTGTTTTTCCGTGGGGACAAATCAGGTCGATCTGGATGCAGCCCGCCGACGCGGGATTCCCGTGTTCAACGCTCCTTATTCGAATACGCGCTCGGTCGCCGAGCTCGTGATCGGTGAGATCATCATGCTGACCAGGCGGATTTTCCCGCGTTCGGCTTCCGCTCATGTCGGCGGATGGGACAAATCCGCCGAAGGCAGTCGTGAGACGCGCGGGAAAACGCTGGGCATCGTGGGCTACGGCAACATCGGTTCTCAGCTCAGCGTTCTTGCGGAAAGCATGGGTATGAACGTTCGCTATTTTGATCCTTCGGACAAGCTTCGCCACGGCAATTCGGAATCCATGGCTTCGCTCGGTGAGCTTCTCGAAATCTCGGACTTCGTGACGATGCATGTTCCGGAGACCAGTTCGACGCAAAACATGATCACCGAGGCCGAGCTGCGCAGAATGAAAAAGGGAGCCTTTTTCATCAACAATTCCCGTGGCACGGTGGTCGATCTTGAAGCGCTTGCCAAGGCTTTGAAAGAAGGACATCTCGCGGGCGCGGCCGTGGACGTGTTCCCGAGGGAGCCCGCATCCAACAAGGAACGCTTCGAAACGCCGCTGCAGGGTTTGGATAACGTTATTCTGACGCCGCATATCGGCGGATCGACCGAAGAAGCCCAGGAGCGCATTGGAAGGGAAGTCTCCAGGAAGCTTGTCGAGTATTCCGATGTCGGCTCGACGCTGGGCGCGGTCAATTTTCCCCAGGTTCAACTGCCGCCGCGGCCAAACGGCACGCGCTTCATCCATGTTCATGAAAACCGCCCGGGCATTCTGAACAGTCTGAATACGATTTTTTCGTCGCGCGGACTGAATATCGTCGGCGAGTTCCTGCAGACGTACGGCGAAACGGGTTATGTGGTCATTGAAGTCGAAGGCGTTGGCCAGAGAGCCAATGATATACTTGACGCGCTTCGCCAGCTCCCAGGAACGATACGAGCTCGATTGGTTTACTGACAGCAGCAGGAAATCGCCATTCCCCAAGTGTTCTCGCGTAGTTTTATCGCCGAACTGGTGGAGAGTTCATCGGAACGATTGTCGGAATCATGGAAGCCGAAACGGTCATTTTGCCTGATAAAATGATCGTCCGGAAGTCAATCGCATGATGTCTTGATCGCCTATGGCGGCGTGCGAAGGTCCTTCTAGGCAAGTACGAATTTTCAGGCTCTAGCGTCCTTTGCCGATATAAGCCGCAAGCTCGTCAGGCGTCCCTTGAGGGAAAGCTTCTTTCAGAAAATCGAGAAACGCCGAGACGCGCGCACCGAGCAACCGCCGCGAAGGATACAGTGCCCACAAAGCAATGTCGGGTCCGTCGATCTCGCCCCATTGGACGAGTGTGCCGTCGGCGAGATCGTGGCTTACCAGTGAAACGGGAAGACGTCCCGCTCCCACGCCTGCCCTCACTGCATCCCGGACCATGATAAGCGACGACAACGTGAGGACGGGCTCGATGTTGATTGTCGGCCGGCCATCGGCGGTCCTGACCTCCCATGTCTGCCGGTCGCTTGCTCCCCGCAGGACACCCGGCACGGGAAGATCGCCCGTCGGCAGGAGAAGATCGGGACTAGCCACGACAACCAGCCGATCGCGCAGAAAAATTCGCCCAACCAGTGTCTCATCTGGATTCGGATTGACCCGGATGACCAGATCATAGCCTTCCTCGATCATATCGACTGCCCGGTCCTCGGTGGTTACTTCCAGCCTCACCTCCGGATACTTGAGGGCAAACCCGGCTGCAATTTTGCCCATCGCAGTCTGAGAGAACAACAAGGGCGCGCTGATCCGCAATCGCCCCTTCGGCTTGTCGCTGCCGGACGCAATCGCCGAGGCAGTTTCATCCAGCTCGGCAAGCAAAACGCCTGTCCGCTCGAACAGTGCCCGTCCTTCCTCCGTAAGCTTCAGGTTGCGGGCTCCCCGCTCAAACAGGCGCAGGTCGAGGCTGCTTTCCAATTCCGCGACACGTCGCGACAAGGTCGCTTTCGGCCGGCCGGTGGCGCGCGCCGCTTTGCCGAAGCCACCATGACGAGCGACGAGATTGAAATCAGCAAGAGCAAGAAGATCCATGATCTGTTTCACCTGTGAGACGGTCTGTCCAAAATCGGCATCTGGTGGCCCTTTGATGGGCCGATCATATTCCGGATGTCAAGCAACCCAACCCGGAGAAAATATCATGACCATTCTCGTTACAGGTGCCACCGGCCGTGTCGGCCGCCATGTGGTCGACCAACTCGTCAAGCGTAGCGCAAGCGTGCGCGTCCTCACTCGCGACCCCTCAAAGGCCGAGTTCCCGGCCGGCGTGGAAGTCGCGCAGGGCGAGCTCCTCGACATCGAAGCGTTGCGCAAAGCGTTCACCGGCATCAGCACCCTGTTCCTCCTCAATGCGGTCACGGGGGACGAGTTCACCCAGGCAATCATCGCTCTGAACATCGCACGCGAGTCAGGCGTCGATCGGGTCGTCTATCTGTCGGTCATCCACGCCGACCGCTTCGTCAACGTTCCACACTTCGCGGTGAAGTCCGGGGCCGAGCGGATGATCGAGCAGATGGACTTCAGCGCTACGATCCTGCGTCCGTCCTACTTCATCGACAACGAACTCATGATCAAGGACGTCATCTTCAACCACGGTGTCTATCCGATGCCGATCGGCGGCAAGGGCGTCGCCATGGTCGACGCCAGCGACATTGGTGAAGTCGCAGCCATTGAGCTGATCCGTCGGGATCAGGCGTCCGGCAAGCTGCCGATCGAAACGATCAATCTGGTCGGCCCCGATACGCTGACAGGATCAGACGTTGCGGCGATCTGGTCTGATGTCCTGGGACGCCCGGTCGCCTATGGCGGCGATGACCCCAGCGGGTTCGAGCAGAATCTCGCAACCTTCATGCCAAAGTGGATGGCGTACGAGATGCGCTTGATGGCCGAGCGCTATGTCAGCGACGGCATGATCCCGGAGACCGGCGACGTCGAGCGCCTGACGAAACTTCTCGGCCGTCCGCTGCACTCCTATCGCCATTTCGCAACCGAGACCGCCTCCAGATCCTGATGCCAGGTCAACCTCATGACGGCCGGGCTCCGATATTCACCAGAACCCCAAACAGGGCGACCTCTTGAGGAGGCGCCCTGCCCTTCACGCGGAAGAAAGCCATGACTGCGCTTACCCATCAAAGCTCTCCAGCCAACCCCGCAAGGATACTCATCCTGAGAGCGACTGGCCGCCTGATCGTCGACCAGGCCGTGTATGAAGGAGGGCAGCGCTACAGGTTGTTAGCCCGCGGATTTTGTCCCACCACCTGCTCCGCATCGACGGGCACTTCAACCAAGATGGATGAGTGACCAGCGCTGTAGCTTTCGCGCATGATCTCGGCCAGATTGCTCAGATCCGGCATCAGCTTGCGGCTTGACCAGCCGCATGCGCGCGCCATCGATCCAAAGTCGATGCGGTGTAGATCGCTGTGGTAGCGGGAGGATGAATAGTCGGGAATGACCACGGGCAGGCCCTGCACCATGATGCCGAGTGCGCCGTTGTCCAGCACGAACAGGACAATTCCCAATGATCGCGCTTCGGCCAGGCAACCAGCAATCAACCGGAAGCATCCATCGCCCGTAAAAGCGAAGACCGTCGCGTCCGGTTTTGCAAGCTTTGCGCCGATTGCCGTGCCGAAAGCTCCGCCCATTGCCGAACCGCGATAAAGCGAATGGAAGCGGACGTTCGGATGCGGGCGCTGCGTGACATACTGACGATCTTTGTAGGCAAGGCACACATCATCGAATGCAATGCTTCCCGGCAGCCATAGACGATCGAGCTCCTGATAAAATCGGGCGATATCGATTGTCCCGGTGCGTGGTGGCATGATCTCGCGGTCATTGAGATCAGCCACAAAAGCCGGTGCCGGGGGTCGCGGCGGTCTGATATCCTCGAGCCGGCCGATCGCCTCGCTCAGAACCAGATCGATTGGCCCTCGAACATCGAAATATTCCCCGCGCACACGATGCCGAAACTCACCCCCAACGCCGCCGTATGGGGCGGTCAGATTGGTAAAATTCCAAGTCGTATGGGCCGGTATCTCTGAAAAATTAAGAGTATATTCGTCAGGGCAAAACCCGAGGGTAATGACAATATCGTCAGGACCGAGGCTTCTCCAGAGCTGCATTGCGCGATCGTTACCGCCGAAGCCCAGATAGCCGAAACCGAAGCTATTGTTGCGCGCCACCGCATTCGCCCCGTTTATGCTCCAGACAATTGGTGCCTGTAATGCTTTGCACAAACGTGTGGTGAGTAGAGGCATATTCGGATACATGGCCGCCTCTTCCCCAGCGAGCACAATCACCCGACGCCCAGCCGATTGCCGCGGGAATTCGGCCACGAAATGGCCGAGCGACTCCTGGTCGATCTTGTTCGGTTTATGGGCGTAGTCACCGTGCCAAAACGTATGGACCGGCTCAGACACCATCTTTCCAAGTGCCTCCGGTGGCATCAGAAGTGCGACGGGCGAGCCCTGATCGAGATGTTTGCGAGCCTGCTCAAGTTGTTCTACGAGATGGTCTGGATCGTCCAAGACGAATGTGCCTGAGGGTAGCTCGGCCTTCAACTGAGCCACGACACCGGCACCCTCCGGGCTCGTGTCCTGCAGCGGTGCACGGTATCGCGTATCTGCCGGACTGAGAGGAATGAGATAGATTGCGGGAATATTGTGCAATTTCGCATCACTCAGGCCACAGGTCAGCAACCGCGTTGCGGCTCCCGTCGTTGCGATGGCTGCACTGATTTTCCCGCTCGCCAGATAGTATCCCAGAGGAATGAAGCCCGCGACGTACTCTCCAATATTGAAAAAACCGGGAGTTCGGCCCTCTCGTCGGGGAGGACCATCGGCTCGAGATGTTTGAGCAAATGGATGACCCCTCCGCCGGTGACGCCGGCATAGTGGCGCACATGCCAGGTCGCAAGCGTATCGATCAGGAATTCATACCCTGTTTTCGGCTTGACTACCCGAACATCGTCTCCCGTTTCGACTGCAAGATTCACCGTCATTTGCGCGCCTCTTGGCTATGAGCTTCGTTCCTGAATTCTGCGAAGTATTGACGTGCGCTTCCCCAGACCGGTCAGGCCCTTAGGAAGCGCGGTGCCGACACACGGCCGATCCCGATTACATGTTCTGGAAGCAGAATTATGCGATGCGTTTTTCCTGGGAGAGCGCTTCCATACCCGCAACCGTCGCCAGAAGATCCTCATCGCAAAGCGATGCCTTTTGGTCGGCGATGTGCTTGAAGCGGGAGAAAGCAAGATCGAGATCGGCATCGGAGCCGAACTCGACGCCCAGCGAGCGCATGCACATGCGAAAACCGTTACGACCCGAATTCTTTCCGAGCACCAGCCGATACTCGTCGGCGCCGACCTCCGCCGCCGTCATGATCTGATAGGTCAACGGATTCTTCAACATGCCATCCTGGTGAATGCCGGATTGGTGCGAGAAGGCATTCTTGCCGACGATCGCCTTGTTAGGCTGCACAACGAAACCGGTGATCTCCGAGACGAGCCGGGAGGCAGCGGTCAAGCGGCGGGTTTCGACCGACGTCTGGCATCGGAAGAAATCCTCCCGTGTATGCAGTGCCATGACGATCTCCTCGAGCGACGCATTGCCGGCTCGCTCGCCAATGCCGTTGATCGTGCATTCGATCTGGCGCGCGCCCTGCCGGGTCGCTTCGAGCGAGTTGGAAACAGCCATGCCCAGATCATTGTGACAATGCGCTGAAAACACTGCCTTGTCAGCATTCGGTACGACATTGCGCAGATAGGTGAATAGCTTGCCGTATTCGTACGGCGTGGCGTAGCCGACCGTATCAGGCAGGCTGACCGTGGTCGCACCGGCTCTGATCACCTGTTCCACAAAGCGGGCGAGAAACTCCGGCTCCGACCGGCTCGCGTCCTCGCAGGAAAACTCGATATCCTCGGAATAGCGTCGCGCGTGAGCCACCGCGCGAACAGCATGTTCGAGCACGTTTTCCGGTGTCATTTGCAACTTGTATTTCATGTGAATGGGCGAGGTCGCCAGCACGATGTGGATACGAGACGACGCCGCGCCGGAAACCGCCTCCGCCGTCAGGTCGATGTCGCGCTCAACCGCGCGGCTCAGGCCGCAAATCGTACTGTCCTTGACGACGCGCGCTACGGCTTTGATCGCATCGAATTCGCCGGGACTGGAGACGGCAAAGCCGGCCTCGATCACGTCGACCTTCAGCCCTTCGAGCATAAGCGCGATCTCGACCTTTTCACCGGTGTCAAGGTTGATGCCGGGGCTTTGCTCGCCGTCCCGCAAGGTGGTGTCAAAGATAATGATCTTTTCAGTGTTCATGCGACTCTCCCGATCGATTGAAACATCGGCATTGCCGAATTCGTAAGGGTTAGCTGTATGCATTGCGCGCAAGTCAGCGATGATCGACGCTTCGGGCGCATTCATGCCAGCGACGAAATCCATCACGTGATGCAAGTCCTGTCAGGTCTGATTCAGTTTGGCCCTGGCTTTGCAAAATTGTGCATTTCCTGAAGTATGCGCCCCATGCCGATGGCTTGGCTTTCGCGCTGCTCGGCCATCCCGCCCGATAGCTGCGTCGGCTCCGGAACGGATGCAATATGGGCGCGCGATCGGAAGGGAGCTTCGTTCCCACCAGGGCGCTGCAGGCAAATAGATGGTCGATTTCCGTGCCGGTCAGGTGGCTGGCATATTGTCGATGCAAGGCAGCCCAGGCCGCATCGATTTTCGGAGCAAAGATTTCAAAACCTGAGAATTGAGTGTCCATAGCGCACCGAATGGTTACTATGGCGAGGATGGCTGCATTCGTGATGGCGGTATTTTAGAAAACTATGCACTATGTTTAGAAAATTACGGTTTTCTGCTTAGCCAGCGTCAGCTGTAGCCGCTTTGCCACACTGACTTCTGACAGCTGGTATCTCAATGATATGGCGAGGGCAGCGCCTGCCTCGGTTCGCGAGCGGGTTGGGACAGCGCGCACCTGTTTGTACGACCGGCATGAACTCAAAGCCATTCGTTGGTCGAAGCAGTCTGTGGTTGCAAATGGTGTCGGCGCCACTGTTTCAGGCAGAAGCAGCAGTAACGATCGATCGGTTCCTAAAAGCTGTATCATGGCAGCAATCTGTCATCTACAATCAGAATCAGGGATCGTCCAAGAGTTGCCGAAAATCCGCGAGAGATTTCATCTTATCATTGGCAATAGACAGCACGAAATCGACGTGTCAGATGTTGCACAGACTATCGACTGGAAGCGCTGTATGCAAATTCGCACGAACACAACACGTCGTAATATCAATCCGATGTCTCCCATCCTTGTTGCTGCGGCGCTGGTAGCCCAATGGATGATCGCTGTCAGCCCTGCGCGGGCGGCAGAAAGCGTTACCGTTCCTCCCTATCAACCAGTCGTTGGGACTGAGCGCCACTATCGCGTTCAAAAGACGACCGAAACCGACATGTCGCTTTGGTTCGACAAGCCGGAAGCATCTTCCGTTGTCATGCGTGGCGATTTTCGTCAATCGGCAACCGTCTTGTCGCGGGATGACAAGGGGATGCGGATGAGATGGAGGCTTTCCGCCGATATCCCACCGGACGCGACGGGCGCCGCGGATTCCTATCCAATGAACGCCATGTTTCGGAACTCGCTTGCCGCCTACGGTGTTGAGCAGTTGGAATTCGAGGCAGATCTGGGCGGGGCGCCGACGGCGCTTGTCGGCGCCGATCAGATCGTTGCCAATATGGAAAGGCTCCTAGCCACGCAAGCGCCAGGTGGTGCCGTGGTGCCAGATAGCGCAGCCTCTCGCATGCTCCAGACCGTCAAAACTGATCCTCTCGCGGTTATCGACGTTCTTGCGCCGGAAAGCATGACCGTTGCCCTTGGGCAGTCTTCCCAAGCTTTCACAACGGATATTGGACAGGAATGGACCGTTGCAGGAAATGAAGAGCTGAAGGGTACTCTCGTTCCGACAACCACCGTCTGGAAACTCGAGGCCTCCGATAACGCCGCGCAAACAGCCACGTTCAGCGCGAACGTAATCTACGATCCGGTTACTCTCCTGCAATCTCAGCAATCTTCGATCGAGGGCATGATAGCAAATTTCGGCGAGCGGGCGAAACAACTGACCGATGCGCAATTGGCGGAGGCCAGAAGCGCCGGGAAGTCGCGGACCGTAACCTATGTGATTTCCACGCGCGATGGCTCGACGATCGAGGTTCTGGAAAGCACAATCGCAGCTGTTGGCGGTGTGAAGATTACCGTGGCTACGCATATGTGGCGTGAGGATCAGCCACCTGTTCTGCCTGCACCGCATGGATGGAATGCCAACACCTTGTCAGGCCAACGCGTCGAGCCGTTACCCAAAAACAATGCGCAAGCGTCAATCGATCTGCGTCAGTATGGTACGGAGACCGAAGCTAATTCCATTCCCTCTCCCAACCAAGATGACGGCGACAAAACCTCCGCCGATAAAACCAAGGACATTGCGCCGATCTCGCTCAAGATCGCGAGTGCCAAAACCTTGGTCGACCCCGTTTCTTTCGGACCTGCAGTGGAAATCGTGTTGACGCCGGAAAGCGCCAAGGTCTTCGGGGATTTCACTCGTGCAGCTCTCGGGCAAAAGACACAGCTGCTGGTGGATGGAAAAGTCATCTTCGAGCCGGTCGTAAGGGAGCCGATTATGGGCGGCAGCGTCACCATCGGCGGCCTTGATTCAGCGCAAGCTCAGAAAATCGAGCAGCAATTGTCGTCTTCCGACGCCACGATCACCGTGCAGTTGGCGCCATAATCTTGCAATGTGGATTTCTTCCGATGTCTGATCACCGCTGTGTTCTCAGATGTCACACGGATCGAGCACGTCGTGTCGTGATGCCCAACAGCTCGCTTTTAGCGCTTGATGGGAATAGAACCGGCGGCCCGTAGATCATTTGATTTCTTCGCACGGTTGCGGGCAAGGGATCGATGCCTTCGGAATCGAGCCGTCAATCTGGCTACCGCGCTCCCGGCTTTGTCATAGCCGAGAACAATCATAGCACGGAGCGCGAGTTTCGGCGGCCCCGCTCCACTGACAACAATTTACAAGCAGCCGGGCATCCCGACTTATTTTGTTGCTCCCGCCGTCAGTCCCGTAATTAGCTTTCGTTGGAACAGCATGTAGGCAAGAATGAGCGGGCCGATGACGATAACCGCGCCTGCCGTCAACACGGGCGTATTCACCGTGTAGCGTCCCTGGAAAAACAACATCCCAATTGGGAGGGTGCGATAGTTGTCATCGTTGACAAGAACAAGCGGAATAAGAAACTCATTCCAAGTCCAGATGAATAGGAACAGCGCCAGTGTCGACATGGCGGGCAGCATCAACGGCACAATAACTCGCGACAATATATAAGTCCGCGATGCGCCATCCAGTACCGCGGCTTCTATTACCTCAGAGGGCAGCTGTTGCATCGCACTCGCCATGAACATGGTCGCAAAAGGCAGCGACATGGCAATTTGAGGAAGGATCAAGGCAGCATAGGTATTGATGAGGCCAACATAGCGTATTTCATAGTATAGCGGAATGATGAACGCCTCGGTCGGCACCATCATGCCAACAGTTAAAAGGACGAAAATGGTGCGCCTGAATGGGAAGGTCAGGAATGCGAACCCAAATCCCGTTAGTGTTCCCAGTATGATGCTGACCACTACCACGGGAAAAACAATCATGACTGAATTCAGGAAATAGACATTAAACCGGCCATCGATCCAAGCATTTGCGTAGTTTTCGAAATGCGGATAGGCCGGCAATACGAATGCGCCTTGCAGGAGATCGGTACGGCTCTTCAGAGAGGTGAGTATCAGAAGAACGAAAGGAATAACCGTCAGGACCGCAAACAGCCAAAGAACGATACGCGAGGGCAACACTGCATTCATCCCACGAGAAATTCGGCTCACGACGCGCTCCCTTCATTCACTGGCCGCACCAACCGGTGAACAGCGTAGTTGATGGTAAAGACCAGAATCGCACCTATGATGGCAACGGCTGAGGCATATCCATAACGGTTCAATTGAAAGCCAAGCTCGTACATATAAATATTGGGAACGAGGGTCGCGTTGGCCGGACCGCCCCGCGTCATCGTAAAGATAAGATCAAAACTCTTAATAGAGGAAATGATGGTAAGAAGGAGCGCGATGCGTATTTCGGGCAGAAGCAGGGGGAGTGTGATGAAGAAGAAAACCCTGCTCCCTTTGGCACCATCGACCCTCGCCGCTTCAAACAGCGATGGATCTATCCGCTGGATGCCAGAAAGAAACAAGACCATGCAGAAACCGAAGAAATACCAGCTTGCGACAAGGCCGACCGCCGGCAAGACAAAGGTGAAGTCGCCAAGCCAAGGTAAAGCGATCGAACCCAAGCCAATCAGCTTTAGTGCCTGGTTGATGGGGCCAAAAGCAGGGTTGTAAAGCCAGTGCCAAATGATGCCGAGGACGGCGGTAGGCATGATATAGGGCAAAAACAGCAGCGTACGTAGCGCGAACTGCTCGCGCTGCCTGAGCGTCCAGACCATCGCAGCAAATAAGAGACCGACGACAATCGGAATAACACAGTAAAACACCATGAAAAAAGCGTTATTTTTCAATGCTATATAGAAGGTTTCATCTGAAAGCGATTTTGCATAATTGCCAATCCCAATCCAGTTGGGTGGGCTGATCCCATTCCATTCAGTGAAACTGATACCGATTGCCGCGACAATAGGACCAAGGATAAGAGCAAAATAAAGCAGCAGACCGGGCAGAATATAAATGAGATTTCGGCTGGCTTTTGCGTCAAGTGGCGAGCGTTTCATGCACCATCTCGGAAATATGCCAGACGCCGAATTATGCCGCTCTGGCCGTGATCAGGATAGACGTACCGAAGTTTCCCGCCGCAGCTTCTCTTCAATGGATTAGTGCGGCGGGATTGGTATGGATGGTGGCAATCACTTGCTCTTCATATAGGCGGCGTAGTCCGTATCGAGCTTGCCGATCAGTTCCTCAGGCGTTTCCTTGTTCGCAAGCAACAGAGGCGTGTTTTCATCAAAGGTCTTGAGCATGGTTGGGCTCGCCCAATCGGGATAATGTCCAAGTGCGTTGTTATCATTCAACGACTTCCACATTGAGATGCCTTCTTTCAGAAGTGGGGAAGCGTTGACCCCGGCGTCTTCCGGAACCGGGGTTGCAGGCAGGTAGCCGGCATGAACCCAGGTAACGGACGCGTCCTTGGAAACCATATAGTTGATGTACTCGCCCGCAAGATCCTTCATTTTGTCATTCTTCGCCAGGCTCGTGATCGCCCAGGCAAGGTCGACGCCGCCAACCGAAAGCGGATGCTTGATGCCGGCGGGTGCCGGGATCGGCATGAAATGGATATCGGGATTGTTCTGCATCTCGCCAAAGTACCAGGTCCCCGAAATCAGAAAGGCCCCTTGGCCAGAGACAAAAAGCTGAACGGCATCATCACCCGAGATGCCCTGGTAACCATCGAAGAAATACCCATTTTTTGCCCAATTCTGGACAAGTCTGGCCGATTCCAGATTGCCGGGCGTATTCCAGGTGCCGCCGCGGCCGTAGATCAGGTCATCGAGCGCTTTTCGATCGGATGCATCGATATGCGCTTGACTGATCCCGGCCAGCATATGGAGCGCCAAGTGGCCCTTGGCCGTACCGATCGTGAGCGGTGCAGTACCTGCCGCCTTGACCTTATCCAAGGCTGCAAGGAAATCATCGAAGCTCTTGATCGGAAGTTCGACGCCAGCGGCTTTCAAAATCTTTTCATTGTAATAAAGGCCGACGATTTCGGCGAGCGACGAGATGCCGTAGGTCTCACCCACACCGAACTCGCCCTTGCTCGACCAGCGGTCACGCGCCACGAGACTATCGGACTGGTTTTTATCCCATCCGTATTTCTTGAGGTAGGTATCGACAGGAACGAGAAGGTTTTCCTTCACCATCGCACCCATCTCACCGGCTCCCTGGTTGACCTTAGTCACCACTGGCCCATCGCCGGACGAAACGGCGAGTTTAAGCGTAAGATTGAGATCCTGGAAATCGCGTACGGTGTGGTCAAGCTTAACGTCGGGATGCGCCTTCTGGAAATTGGCGTTGAGCTCGGTCATCACGGCGGCTCGCGACTCCGAATCGTGGTCGTCCCAAACCGTGAGCGTATCGGCAAAGGCAGTTGTCGATATGCCGAACCCCACAAAAACGGCGCCCGCCAAAATTCCTGCCTTCTTCAGAATGAATGCTGTATTGATGGAGATGAAATCGCTAAACATTGATTGGTTCCCTCTAGCTGCGTTTTGGCAGTTCCTATCGATTCCAACCGGCTGGTCTTAGTAAGACGCACCGAATGTCTTGCATCGTCAGGCCTTTACTGGTCCGACGAATTTCCTTATTCTTCTCATAAAGTCCGTGGGCTTTTGTCCCTAAGATGCAGTTCCTCAATTTTCTCAGTTTTACCGCCGCCTGACGTCAGTTCGCTTCGTGCAGCGGCCAGCAAATCGATGATGCCATGCCTCCTAAGATCGACAATTATTTCATCCGTCCGGCCACCGAGGACGACGTTGACGCCCTCTTCCATATTTGCCTGATGACGGCTGACGCCGGAGCCGACGCGAGCGCGCTTTACAGCGATCCGCGCCTTCCCGGTTACGTGTGGGCGGTGCCTTATCTCAAATTCGCTCCGGATTTTGCGTTCGTTCTCGCCGAAGGCGAGCGGGTCATAGGCTATGTCGTCGGGACGCCGGATACTGTCAGTTTTGACGAAGAGCTCGACAGGCATTGGTGGCCGCGTGTTCGGAACGAGATCGCTGGTCTGACACCCAGTGCTGCAAAAGACGCCGATGTTCTGGAGCGTATCGCCAACCCCCATAGCGGAACGTCGGGTCTTGAAACGACTTACCCTGCGCATCTTCATATCAATATTCTGCCTGAAGCCCAATCGGGTGGATGGGGACGCCTGATGATCGAGACCATGCTCAACAAGCTTTCGGGCCACGGCGTGCCTGCGGTCCATCTTGGCGTTAGTCCCGCAAACGAGCGCGCCAAGGGTTTTTACCGGCATCTCGGTTTCGAAGAACTCAGCCATAACGATCACCTTGCCTTCGTCATGAAATTGGATAAGCCGGCAGTCTAAACGGAAATCCTGCCCCCATCCGCTCATTACCTATTCTCCGCGTTCGCAGCCTCTAAGCCATATTTAAGGACAACAGCGGCTGGCATTGCGCTCCATCCCTGCAGCAGAGAGCCACGTCCGTACGGCGGCGAGAAATACTCGACCGCACCTGCCCAACCATTTGCCAAGCAGGCTTCCCACCAGCGTACAAGCGCATAACGCGCTCCACCGAGGCCGTGGCGTATTCTTTCTTCCGCATAGACGCCGTCCCAATAAGGCCAATCCGATCCATTGTGGTAACGGAAGGGGAAAGCGGTCTTCGATCTAACGTCACTTGCCCGTTTAAATGGTGGGAACGCGCAAAGGACTCCCCAATCGCCATAGGGCTGTTGCTTATTATTTCGAGCCTCCAAAGCCCCTTCCATCGCCTTTAGCAGGCCAGCGGCGCGCGTCGGCGAAATGGCCCCATAACGGGAGAGCGTCAGACTGTCGAGCACGAGATGATCCTCAGCAAATCCATCGGGGGTGATGAAATCGGCGTAACCATTTCTGCTTGGAACAAAAAGTTTGTTCTCGATCTCGGCGCGAGCGTGCTGCGCTGTTTCGCTTGCCTTCCGTGCTAGCGCAGGATCGTGCCCGGCTCCCAGTTTAGCCACGGCATCCAATGCCCCGACGAAAAGACCCAGATTATAGGAGACAAGGCCTTCCCGGTAGACATTGTCCGCCCAGTCCCTGTCATTTCGTGGCTTGAGCGGCAATACGCTACCAGGGCCTGCGAACCCCAGATATCGTTCAACGATGGCCGTAACAAGCGACCAGTGCAGCAGTACTTCTGTCGTATCCCCTGTGGCGTCCACATAGTCGGCGAGAAAGAGGATGAAGAAAAGCGGGCTGTCAAAATGGTCGCTCCACCAATCACCTGGGCGATTGTGGTGCTCCGGAACAGCCTTCCCGTGATATTTCTCGGGGTTTAGCTTGCAATCGAGAACGAAGCTCTGCCAGGCGCGCGATTGCGCCGGTCCGGTCAATATCACGCCGCTTGGCGCCTCTCCGTCAGGCTGGATTCCCTTGGCTAAAAGCCGAATTTCGTCGCGTACCGCTTCCGGCGCAAGCTTCAGTAGCAGTTGCATCGTCCAGTAGCCATCGCGATAATAGGTGCGTGCAGGTGCACTATAGGCCTGCCCCGCAGCCAAGCCGGCAAACGCACCATTCTCGTCCAGCCGTATGCTGGAAAGCGCGGCGTGCGCGCCTTGCATCACCATGCTGCGCATCACGGGATCTGCCTCGGGCGCGACATCGCAACGGGCTACATAACTCGCGGCCTCTGCTATGATAACATCGCTTGCAAGACTAAATGCAGCTTCAGCCTCCTCTTCGGAGGCGCCGGCAGCGACGCGGATATCGCCGTTACCGACCTCGACAATCATCGCACCCCAGCCGGTCACGACCGTATGGCGATTATTGCGTTTGACGATCTTGGCCCGCGGACTATCCTTGTCAGTCTCATGCCACCAAGCACAGCGACGAGCCGGATAGATTCCTTCCGCGCGGGCGTTGCGGATCAGAAGGACTGGCTTTGACTGGGCGACAAAGATGCCACCCGCTTCAGCGACGACTCTGTTTGGACCATAGACGTAAGGTCCGGCAAGCTTTGAAAAACGTATGCGCCCCAGACGACCGCTTCCCCAAAGAGCGAGATCAAGATACCCGTCGGGATGCACGTCCGCTTGCAGCCGAGGCGCCATAATCGGCAGGATGACCGGATGTTTGGTTATGATTTCGCCTTGGGACGTGGGGGTCATCATGGCAAATCAAGCGCCTTTCAATGCGCTGTGTCGATGGGATGACGAGTGAAATCCAGGCTGCGATATCCAGCACGCTTGCCGGCATGGAGCGCTATGAAGTCCGCAGCGAATGCAGGACTACATCTCCCATCCTTTGATCTCGCTTTCATGACCTCTCCGCAATTTGCTCAGCCATTGGGCACAGTCTACGAATTGGGCGCCGAATTTGTCAATGACATGGACAAATTAAATGATTTGGTTTAGCCAAATGACGAGATTCACCTGAATTTCGCGATACTTCCCTTGAAGTTGGGCACAACCGCAGCGCGGCATGAATGAATTAGGAAAAGGTCCCGAACTAATTAGAGGTAGAATGCGAGCTAGCAATCATGCCTAATGTGACCCAGACACCGATAGCGCGAAAAATCTCTACCAATTCCGTTGTTCGGACCATACTTGCAAAAGGTCCTATTTCCCGCGCGGATATTGCCAAGCAAACGGGCTTGTCCAAGCAAACGATTTCCGATGTCGTTCGCAATTTGGAGAACAATGGTTGGCTGAAGCCGACCGGATATACCGACGGGCGCCTGGGGCGAAACGCAATAACGTATGAGCTCGACGCAAATGCCGGTTTCGCCGCGTCCATCGATCTCGGCGGGACCAAGATCGCCGCTATCATCTGCGATCTGGTTGGAAATGTTGTTGCCGAAACCAAAGTGCCCACTAGCTCGCGCGGCGGCCTCCATCTGGTTGATCAATTCCATACCATTATACAGGACCTTGGCCGCGGCGCCGGTATCGATCTCTCCAAATTGCGCGTCATAGTACTGGCCACGCCAGGCGTGCTTGACCCGGTCACCGGGCATATCAATGTCGCACCGAACATCCCTGGGGTCGAAACAATTGACTTGCGCCGGCTCTTGAGCGACCGGATGGCAATCCCGGTCATCATTGAAAATGACGTCAATCTTGCTGCGCAAGGAGAACGATGGCGAGGGCACGGCTCCACATCAGATAATTTTGCCTTCGTAGCACTCGGGACCGGTATCGGCATGGGCATCATTGCGAATGGCAGCCTCATGCGAGGCGCTCGCGGTGGCGCCGGCGAGATCGCTTATCTGCCGCTCGGCGGGGAACCGTTTGATCCAGGCGGCTTCACCCTTGGTACTCTTGAAACCGCCGTGGGTAGCGCGGCAATGGTGCGGCGCTATTCTGGATATGGTGGGCAGGGCAAGGCAACGGTAGCGGATCTTTTCTCGGCCCTGGTGGCTGGCGAGCCAGCCGCTGTTGCCGTGATCGAGGAGACTTCGCGGTTGATAGCACTTGCCATTGCCGCAATCGGTGCAACGCTCGATCCGGAGCTGGTGATCATGGGCGGCAGTATCGGCGCCCGCCCCGAACTTGTCGACGCCATTCGCAAGTACCTGCCACGTTGCACGCCTTACCCACCTCGCATCGAAATCAGTCGGTTTGGCAATCGGGCGGCTCTGGTCGGTGGCATCGGCATCGCCGTGGAGCACATGCACGAGGAGCTGTTTGGTGTTGATTTGCAAGATCCATGAGATGAACAGCGTATCGCGCGGATGAACTGCCTGAAGACCGAACTGACAGAAAACGGCAGCGTCAAATCGGCTGTCGCGTCGATATAACTTATTGATATAATATTGTTATTTAGATTATTCTTCTGCTGAGGCGTAGCTACACGTCATCTTCCGCAGGGACGAAGTATCGGGACGCATGCTATAATCTGGAAAGCGCGGCGGGCAGCGTATGCCGGCAGCAGTGACGAGGTCCGAAACAAGGCTTGACCTCAACCCATCTTGAGGTTGCAGTATGTCGTTGCGCCGGAGGTTCGTGATGTTGAAAATACTGAGCGATGAGGATTTGGACAGCGTCGCGCTCATGCCGGCTGCTCTCGGCGCATTGGAAGCGGCCTTCCTCGCCAAAGCATCCGGCAATACCGTTTGCCCTCCTCGGCACCACGTCTCGTTTCCCAGCAGCGGCGATCTAGTGTTTACGGTCGGCGGCATACTTGGTGAAAAGCCGCTTGCCGGCTTTCGCGTGTATGAAACGTTCAGTGGGCTCGAACATTCGCAGATCGTTGCCGTGTGGTCCGCGCATGACGCCAAACTTAAAGGGATCATCCTGGGCGAACGGCTCGGCCAGATCAGAACGGGGGCGATTGGGGGCATCGCCATACGCCATCTCAGCGATCCAAACGCGAAAACCATCGGCGTTGTCGGCAGCGGTGCTCAGGCCCGAACGCAACTGATTGCCGCCGTCGCCGTTCGAAACATAGTAAGCGCCCGCGTCTTCAGTCGCGATGAGAGAAACCGCAGGGCTTTCGCCGAGGAAATGCAACGCAAGCTGGGCATAACAATAGAACCCGCCGACAGTGTTGCGGAAACCGTGGCGGATGCCGATATCGTGCTTTGCGCTACGAACAGCAATATGCCCGTGCTCCATGCGGCGGATTTGAAGGCCGGAGCGCACGTCAATACGGTCGGTCCGAAAACATTGCAGGGGCACGAGCTCGGACTGGACTTGGCCGATGCCGCGCATGTGATCGTCACGGACTCCCTCGAACAAACACGAACCTACGCCGCGCCTTTTTTCCTTGCCGGATCGCCGCACGAAACCCGTATGCGGGAACTTTCCGATATTATCGCGAACACCGCGCAAGGCCGGACATTGCCTTCCGATACGACGCTTTTTTGCTCGGTCGGCCTTGCGGGAACGGAGGTAGCCATCGCGTCAGCCATATTCGACATGCTGTGAGAATGGCCCAATCTGCCGCCGCAAGAGAGGAGCCTGGAGAAAGGCGCCGCTGAAATCCACGGATATGGGCTTACTGCCCTTCCCTGTCGTCGTCTGCGGTCACATTGCCGCGGCCGTCAGCGCAGCGTAAATATACAATGAATGATTGCATAACATATAATGCAACTTTATGGATCCGCAATCTTACGCAGCTATATTATCGACCATTAGAGATCCATCATAATAATTCATAGCATCTATTCGGACTCCGACAAAATACAAACCGATATTATTTGCCGGCTGATTGATGAATTTACTGATTTGAAATGAAGTTATGCGCAGATATACCATATTGTTTGGGAAGCCGGGGTGTGGGCGGATGAAACCGCGCCCGAAAACTTCCGGAATGACGGACTGATCGGTCAGTTCCTATCCGGCGCAACGTTCCCTTGATTGAGGTCGTCATTGCCACTCGTCTGTCCTGACGAGGCTTGAGATCTTTGGGAGAACTTTAATGGCGCACGTGATGAAATTCGGTATTGTCGCTCGTCTGGCAGCAGGATTTTGCTTTCTACTGATCCTGATGATTGGTCTGACGCTCTATTCAACCAGTCAGGTGGAGACTATCGATCGTAACCTGGGGCTGATCAACGACATCAACAGCGTGAAGCAACGCTACGCAATCAACTACAGGGGCAGTGTTCACGATAGGGCCATTGCAATCCGCGACGTGACACTGGTCACCTCCGCAGACGAGCGTCAGACGGCAGAGAAGCTGATCGAGACCCTCGCGGCCACCTACGCGGAGAACGAGAAGAAAATGGCCGAGATGGTCGCGTCGTCGACCGGTGCGACATCGCAGGAAAGAGCCATCCTGGACGAAATCTCCGCGGTTCAAGCCAAAACCAATCCTTTGGTCGCGCAGATCATTGCGCTGCAGGAAAAGGGCGATGGCGAAACGGCTCGCAAGATCCTTCTCGAGCAGGCGCGACCCCAGTTCGTCGCGTGGCTGAAAGCAATCAACAAATTTATCGACTACCAGGAAGCCTTGAACAAATCCATCGGCGGCGAAGTTCGAGACGCGGCCGGCGGGTTCAAATCGCTTGCGCTGACTGCGCTTGCAGTTGCGATCCTGTTGGCCACCATGGCCGCTGCCTTGACCGCCCGCTCCATTATCGGACCATTGGCCAAACTCCAGACATCGTTGAAGTCGATGGCCGAAGGAAACATGGCTGGCGATCGCACGCTGGAAAGACGTGGGGACGAAATCGGCATGCTGGCCCGGGCGGTTGCCGCACTCCGTGACGCAATCTCAGCCAAGGCGGCACGCGATGCGGATACGGAGGCGAAGCGAGCTATCGAAGAACGCGAGAGACTTGAGGCGGAGGCCACGGAACGCGAGGCTCTGGCTGGGCAAACCAATACAGCCGTCGCTCAGTTGGCTGAGGCCCTGCGAGAACTGGCCGACGGCGACCTTACCCGCCAGATTGCCGGCCCCTTCATTCCATCGCTGGATCCGTTGCGGGTCGATTTCAACCATGCCGTGGAGAAGTTGCGATTGACGCTGCAGAACGTCGCCGAGAACGCCAGCGCCATCGCATCGGGCGCACAGGAAATTCGGTCGGCATCCGACGACCTTGCAAAGCGGACTGAGCAGCAAGCTGCTTCGGTGGAAGAGACGGCGGCGGCGCTTGAGGAAATCACCATAACGGTTTCGGGGTCCAGTGCCCGTGCGCAAGAGGCCGGCCATCTCGTGCGCAGGACCAAAGAAAATGCCGAACACTCCGGACGTGTCGTCCGCAGCGCCGTCGAAGCCATGGACAAAATCGAGGCGTCTGCGACCGAGATCGGCAATATTATCGGTGTGATCGATGAAATCGCCTTCCAGACCAATCTTCTCGCCTTGAATGCCGGCGTCGAGGCTGCACGCGCCGGCGAGGCCGGTAAGGGCTTCGCAGTCGTAGCGCAGGAAGTACGAGAACTTGCTCAGCGGTCTGCAAAGGCGGCAAAAGAAATCAAAGATCTCATCAACACTTCAAATAGCCATGTAAGAAACGGCGTCTCGCTGGTTGGCGAGACGGGCAAGGCCTTGGAAGAGATCGTCGTCCAGGTTCAACAGGTCGATGGCAATGTCGGGGCCATCGTTGAAGCCTCCAGGGAACAGGCAACGGGCCTGAAGGAAATCAACACCTCCGTAAACACCATGGACCAGGGCACTCAGCAAAACGCCGCGATGGTCGAGCAGGCCACCGCCGCGGCTCATAGTCTGGCATCAGAATCCGAAGCACTGTTCCAACTGCTATCGCAGTTTAAAATAGGCAATCAAACCCAATCCCGTCCCGACAGACGGGCTTTGATTTCAGCCGCCAGCCCGACATCCAAAGCCTTGGCGTCACCGGCAAGGCAGCTTACGGCAAAACTGGCAACTGCGCTGCGCGGCTAGTCCGCCGCGTCGGCGGGATCGCGGGAGGAGTTTTGATAATGCTGCCTCCACGGCCGCATTGTGATTGTCGATCGGTCCACCGTCGAGATCGTCTGCATCATTGATGCCTAGCCGTCGTCTCAATGCCGGTACCGCGCCTGCGCGATACCGGCAATCCCGCCGAATATTTTCGATGGGCACAATCATCCTCTCACGCTCAAGCAGGTCTGAGCGCAAACATCCAATCAGGCTATCAATGGCGCTTAGCCGATCGATTGCGGCTCACCGATCTCCACCGCATGGCCATCGGGATCATAAAAGCGGAACACCCGCTGCCCCCATTCCTGCTGTTCGACGGGATGGATGAGATCGACATGCGGGGCTATCTTGGCGAAGGCCGCATCCACATCGTCATGTTCGAAATAAAGAAGCATGTTTCGGCGCCCATACGGCTCTGAAGTTTCGGCGGCTTTCTTCCAGACCGTTTGCTCCAGCGCTTTTCCGTCATGAATTGCAAAGCCGGTTTCAAAGAGCACGAAACTCCCGAAATCGTGCAGGATCTTGAGACCCAGCAAGCCGCTGTAGAAGGTCCTCGAGCGAGCGATGTCGCCGACGAAAGGAATTGGATTTACGAAACGCATCGTCAAAGCCGGTTTGGTAAGAGGATGAACCGAGAAAGAAACAATCTTCAAACGATTTCAATACATCTCGGGGCAAATATCGATAATCCTGACCACCGACTCCATCTCAGGCGAACTGGAGGGCCGATCCATGACAGAAACCCAGCGAACCATGATCGTCATGGATTCGGGAGAATCTCGCTTCCAGTTACGCGCAGGCGCGTTGATCCGGTCGAACAATCATATCCTCATTCATCGCGCGCTCGGAGATAAGCTCTGGTCCTTGCCCGGCGGCCGCGTGGAGTTTCATGAGGCAGGCGCCGCGACGCTCGCCCGCGAGATCGAAGAGGAAATCGGCTGCACGGCCACCGTCGGCCCCTTGCGCTTCATCATCGAAAACTTCTTCGAACTTTCCGGCCGGCGCGTTCACGAAGTCGGCTTTTACTACGAAGCGGAACTCTCGCGGCCGCTTCCGTTTCATGAAACTGATATCGTGCATCGGGTGAAGGACGGCAGCGCCGAGCTCGAGTTTCGCTGGGCTCCATCCACGAGAGCTGGGCTCGACCAATATGAGCTGGTGCCGCCGACCTTGCGCGATCTCATCGAGACTATTCCGACCGGCATTCGACATTTCGTGCGCCGGGACGCTGTCTGAGCGACAGCGATTGACGTACATTGCAACGACAACGGAATAGTTCATGAACGTGCGGGCATCTCTGCCAGGCTCAAATCTTCAGGTCTCCATTCGATGTCGCGCATCGCCATTCTCGGAAATGCAGGCGGTGGAAAATCCACCCTCGCTCGCAAATTGAGCGAGAGACACGCAATTCCCCATTTCGAGATCGACAGGCTCCTTTGGCAAGAAGGCTGGGTCCCGGCGCCAGTTGAGACCTACACCGAACAGCACGAACGGATCATCGCCGGCGAGAACTGGGTTATCGATGGATTGGGGCACCGGAATTCGATTTCGGCGCGGATAGATCGCGCGACCGAGATCATTCTCATCGACATGCCCCTCTGGATGCATTTCTGGCTCGCCACAGAGAGGCAGATGGCCTGGCAATCAGACAAGCTTGAGCACGCTCCCGGCGGATTTTCGACTATGCCGCCGACACGGGATCTGTTCCGGACCATATGGGAAATCGAGCAGGACTGGATGCCCGACATCCGCCGACTGTGCGCTGAAGCGCAGGATGCCGGCAAGACACTGACGCTGATCCCGAGCGTCGACGAATTGAATGCGCTCATGGAAGAGGCTGGGTGAACCCGTAGGTTCCAGGACCTTCATCCGAACGATCAGCCACGGCCGGTTGAGGGGCAGGTTTTCAACAAGGTGATTATATCGGTCATCTTGTCGGTGTTGGGGCTCAGTGCTGGCTATCCGGCACGACGACACGCATGCCGTCGACGACGCTGCTTGCCAGGATCTGACAGCTGAGGCGGCTGTTGGCGGTCGGCTCCATGACGAACTCGATCATCGTCGCTTCTTCTTCTGAGGGCGGCGGCAGCAGATCGAGATGAGGCTGCTCGATATAGCAATGACAGGTGCCGCAGGCCAAGGCGCCGCCACATTGCGCCACGATGCCATCGATGCCGCTCCTGACGGCGGCCGCCATCACCGTCTCGCCATCCTCGGCCCGCACACGGGTTTCGCGGCCGGCGGAATCGATAAACACGATTTCACACATTGTATTCTCCATGCTTTCGGCAAAACCGATCATGCGGCAACAAGCCTGATATCAAGGCATTTCGGGCCGCGCACCGACAGCCCGCGCTTGTAGGCGGGGTTTTCATCCAGCAGTTCGATGGAACGCGTCCGCTGCAAGAGCGTCGAAAAGATGATCTCCATATCCAGCCGGGCAAGGTGATTGCCAAGACAGAAATGGGCACCGCCACCGAATGCCAGATGGCGATTGGGAGTGCGCTCGACATTGAACCGATCGGGCGCCTCGAATTGTTCGGGATCGCGATTGGCCGCACCATACAGCAGGCCGACCTTCGTGCCTTTCGGTAGACGCTCGCCGGCAATTGTCTTTTCCTCGGTCAGGTAGCGATGAAAGAACGGCAGCGGCGACTCGAAACGGAACATCTCCTGGATGGCGGTCGACATGATGCCAGGCGTTTCCCTGAGCTTGGCGAGCGCGTCGGGATATTGCATGAGGGCATGCATGCCGCTGCCGAGCACGTCGATGGTCGAACCATGGCCGGCCATCAGGATCAGCATGCAGGTGGAAACAAGCTCGTCTTCGGTCAGCTCACCGGCGACATGCGCCTCGGTCAGCCGACAGAGCAGGTCTTCGCGCGGACTGCGCATGCGGTCGGCGATCAGCTCCTTGAGCAGTTCGTAGAATTCCGTTGTGGCACGTTCGGCGGTCGCCTTGCGCTCCGCGCTGCGATCGACGTCGAAATATTGCACGACCTCTTCCGACCACCTGCGCAGCTGCCCGGCATATTCCGCCGGTACGCCGAGAACCGAGCCGATGATGTGGCCCGGAACCCGCGACGCAAGATCCTCGACGAAATCGAACGTGCCGGCTTGCAGGAGACGATCGAGCAGCCGATCGACAAAATCCTGTATCATCCCTCTCTGGCGAGCGACGAGGGCGGGCGTGAATTCACGAAACACCTTGCGGCGCAACCGGTCATGGGTTTCGCCATCGGAATCCAAAAGGCTGAACTGCACAAAGCGCGAATGGTTCGGCATGTCGTGCCAGTTCTGCCGAACCTTCTGTTCCCGTATCTCTTCCGGGGAGAGAAAAAATTCGAGGGAGCGCACGAGCGTTTTGTCACCGGCGGCAGCGGCGACATCCTGATAGCGCGACAGCAGCCACATGTCGAAATGCTCGTAATAGACCGGGCCTGGACGGGCGCGCAGCTCGCGGTAGGAGGCATAGGGGTCGTCCGTGAACGCCTGAGAGAGCGGATCAAATACCGGGGTTGCCATCGCCATGATCAGGACCTCGTCCATTCTGGTTCATCGCCCACAGATTACAGCCTCGAACGGCGAAAAGACATGGATGCGAACCGCAGCTATATGGATAAAACTCTCATCTCCGGATAAGGCCTGACGATATGACCGATGAAGCAATCCCGGACGATATTTCCCCTGTGGACGACGTCTTCTTTCAGACGCCGGGCAAGCTGTCCCGCGCCCTCCCCTATACGCTTCTCGCAGCCGGGCGGCGCATCTGCACGCCTGCGGAAATGCCGATCGCCCATCGTTTCAACCAGCACACCCTCGTCCTCACCCTCAGCGGAAAAGGACTGTTGCAGGTCAACGGTCTCTCAAGCCTCTTGCATGAAGGGACAATCACCTGGCTGGATTCCTCGATACTGTATTCGCATCGCTGTGAACCCCACCATTCGCACTGGTCCTATCTCTGGCTGGGGTTCGCCGGACACGGGCTCGATACGCTGTTCGACAGCCTGGGCGTGATCGCCAATCCGGTCTTTGGCATTTCAAAACAGCGCGATCCGGAGGCGCTGTTCGAAGCCATCCTCCGGGACGTGGAGACGGGCAGTTTCCTCTCGGACAGCCGGTGTTTTGCCCTGCTTGCGCAATTGATCTCGCTTCTGGTTTCCGAGCGCGCGGAACATGGTGAACTGAGCGGCGCGGTCCAACGATTACAGCGGGTGATGGAATTGGTCCGCGCCGACCTCACGCGTTCCTGGACTGTGGGCGAACTTGCCATCGCCGCCAACCTGAGTCAGGCGCAGCTTTTTCGCCGTTTCCGTCAGAGAATGGGGACGACACCTCTCGATTGGCTGCGGCACGAGCGCGTGAACGCCGCGAAGCGATTGCTTGTTATAACCGATGAGCAGGTCGGCAAGATCGCCACCCAATGCGGCTATCCCGACCCCTTCCACTTCGCCCGCGACTTCAAGAGGCTTGTCGGCGTCACGCCGAGCGAATTCAGGCGGCAGGGTCGGAGCGCTCGGCCGCGCGCACCCTGATCGAACAACGCATTTTGCCTTCGCATAAGGAAGAAGCTCTCTTGCTATCGTCGGCCCCCCGGATTGGCTCGGCTTACATGACACGATAAAAGTCTGACCTGCATGCAAAATCATCTGAAACGCATACAGCGTCTCTCTCTGGAGATTGAAAAGTGACAACCGAACAAAGCGTCCTGCGCATCTCCACTATCGTGACCTTCGTTCTGGCGGTCGCCGGCATTGTCTTCGGTCTTCTCTCCGGCTCCTACGCGATCGTCTTTGACGGCGTCTATGCGCTCACGGATGCGAGCATGACGATCGTTGCACTGATCGTCTCCAGTCTGATCGTATCCTCCGCGACGAACACGGCGTCCGGCGGCAGATTCGCCAAGCATTTCACCATGGGCTTCTGGCATCTCGAACCCATGGTGCTCGGCCTCAACGGCGTCCTGCTGACTGGGGCCGCGGTCTATGCCCTGATCAACGCGATCGGCAGCATCATGGCCGGCGGCCGGCATCTCTCGTTCGATCAAGCCATCATCTATGCAGTGCTGACCATGATCATCGCCTTTCTGATGGCCGCCTATGGCAGGCGGGCGAACGAAACGCTGAGATCCAGTTTCATTGCACTCGACGCAAAAGCCTGGGTGATGACGGGCTGCCTGAGCGGGGCGCTGCTGCTCGCCTTCATCTTCGGCTTTTTCATTCAGGGGACGAGCCTGGAATGGATGTCGCCCTATGTCGACCCAGTCGCGCTCGCTCTGGTCTGCCTCATCGTCATTCCCATGCCGATCGGCACGATCAAGCAGGCCTTTGCCGATATTCTGCTGGTGACGCCTTCCGATCTGCGTGAACATGTCGATCGCGTCGCCACCGACATCGTTGGGCGCTATGAATTCGAATCCTACCGCTCCTATGTCGCCCGCGTCGGCCGCGGCAAGCAGATCGAGCTCTACTTCATCGTGCCACCGGACGGACCAGCGAAGAGGCTGGAGGAATGGGACCATATTCGCGACGAGATCGGCGAGGCGATCGGTGACGAGGGGCCAGACCGTTGGCTGACGATCGCCTTCACGACCGATCCGGAATGGGCCGACTGAGCGATAGGGCGGATATTGCGGCAGGATGGTCAGCCTAGAGCGGTTCAGCGATTCCATGGAAAGCTGAACCGCTCTATCTCTTTGTTTTCTCGCAATTCCGGACGGAAAACCGCTTGCGCACTTTTCCTGGAATAGCTCTAGCAGGCGAACCACTCCCGCTCTTCGAACCGATGCCGAACTTTGATTAGGCGCTCTCGGTGTCCGCCGCCGGGAGGGTGCCGGTCGATACGCGCTTCCGCCCTGGGCGAAGCATGAGGCTCTGGACGCGGCTGGTAAGCGGCTTCTCAACGGCTCTGAAGAGCAGCAGGGCAAACAGGACAGCCGCGAGCGTTGCGAAGATAACGAACAGGCCGAGAGGAAGAGCTCCGCCGAGCGTTTTTGCCCAGACGGCTCGCATCGGCCGCAGAATAAAGGGATGGGCGAGATAGAGGCTATAGGAGGCATCCCCCAGGGCGACACCCCATAGGACGAGCCTTCCTTGAGGCAGGACGGGGCCGATTGCGGCCGCAAGAACGAATAGCGCGGCGGGCAGGCCGCTTCGCAGGAATTGCGGCAAGGCCGCATCGTCCCAGGGCGCAGAGATGCGTACGAAGCCCAGAAGGCCGATGGCCATGAGCCCGAGCGCCGCTGCGCCACCGATCCTGATGCCGCTGCGAAAGATCAAGGCGACATGGACACCGAAGAGGAACTCCAGAATGATGGGGCTCGTCCAGAAGGCTATCTGGATATGGCTCGGATCGACGAGCTTTCCGACAAGCGCCATCCCGACCATGGCCACCGACAGCCAGACGACACCGAGCCTTATCGGCAGCAAAAGTGCGGCCGCAAAGAACACGTAGAACAGCATCTCGTAGTTCAGCGTCCAGGCGAGCGCGAGTACCGGCCTGACTTCATCCACGCCGCGCCCGGACGGAATAAAGAAATAGGATGCCAGGACATGGGACACGGAACCGATAGGAACCGCTAGCAGCGAGGGTGCCGCAAGCGCGCCGATAAGCATGATGCTCGTCAGCAGCCAATAGAGCGGAACTACGCGGGCGCAGCGCCGCAGGAAGAAACGCAATGGAGCGCCGCTCTTGCCGAATTCCGAAGCAGCGGTATGGGTCATGATGAAGCCGGAGAGGACGAAGAATATGTCCACCCCGAAACCGAGATTCGATGCGGAGCCATCGACCGCTGCCCGCCCTGTCGCCGCGGCCAGTATCTCGGTTTCGTGCAAGGCATGGGCGACGACGACGGACAAAGCGGCGAGCGCGCGCAGCACTTGAAGGTTCGACAGCAGGCGAGATGACCTGCCGGCATCACTGCCGGCGGCCGAACTCCCAAGTATTTCCCTATAAAATCCCACCAGAAATCTCAGTAAATATCTTCTTGGATTTCCATTTATGGGTTCAGACGATATAACAACTCGTCGCCGCGCGCTTGAATCGGCAGCTTTGCTTTAAATTATAGTTATTCTTCAGTTAAGCTTGCAGATGTTGGCACCGGTGCCCAACCAGTCATATTTCTTGACGTTACCCGCTCCTCCCGGCCGAGGGGAGCATCGAGCTATTGGTTGTGCATTTAGAGGAGCTTGATCGTGAATCATTTGCTGACCAACTCTCAGGCCGGTCGCGCGGTGCAATCGGCAACCCAGTCCAAGGGAAACGACATTCTCAGGCAGGCGCCTTTGGAGCCGGCATTAACCACGGCGACGCTGCCGCCGTGGAGCTGCATAATTTCCCGAACCAGATTAAGTCCTAGTCCGGCGCCACGGCCATCAGGTCCCAGGCGATTGAAGGGCTCAAAAATCTGCTCATGTTCGTCCCTCGCAATGCCGTTGCCCTCGTCGCAGACTTCGATGGAGCCGCTTTTTGCGACGCGTACCGTAATCGTTCCTTGGCGTCCGCCATGGTCTATGGCGTTTTGAACCAGATTCGTCAGCGCTCGTTCCAATGACGTCTGATCGCCCGTCACCACTATCTCATCGCATTCCCGCTCGAAGGCTACGTCATAGCCGGCACCAAGCGCCAGCGGGCCGAGGTCGAATAGCACCTGCTTGGCCATCGCGACTAGATTCACCGGCAGGAAATGGTTCCGCTTCTGGTCGAGGCGCTGAAGGTCGAGAAGTTGACCGGCGAGTGTCGTTAATCGCGCTGCGTCTTCCAGCAGGTCGCGCTTGTCAGTGCCGGCGGGGAGTGCGGAAACGCGCGCGTTCAGGATGGCAATCGGCGTGCGCAGTTCATGGGCTGCCTGGGCCAGAAAATGCTGATGTCGTTCATAGCCCGCATCCAGGCGGCGTAGTGCATCGTTGACCGCACAGACAAGTCCGCTGATTTCGATGGGCACATCGCTCACCTGCAGTCGGACGCCACGCTTGTCAAATTCGATGTGGACGGCTTGCGCTACAGTCCGGCCCAGACCGGTGAGCGCCCGGCGTACCACCAACGGAGTGGCCAGCGACGTCGCTAGCGCCATCAGCACGATGACAGGCAGTATCACCAAGATGAACCCGCCTGAAATACCCTTTGCAAGCCGCTGCGCGGACATCTGCCCTTTTGTACCTGTCAGAATCTGGACCCTCCCGGCGGGACTTTCGATCCATTTGATCACCGCATCGGGTTTTCCGACCAATTCAGGCCGGTCGCTCAGCCGGGCGTCGCTGAGTTGGCCGAGCACCACGACCAGCGGTAAATAGGCGATAGGAATGTTGCCCGCTTGCAGCCGGCGCCCCTCCAGGTCGCGGATGGTGAACCACAGGTCCGGTGCCTTGGCGCGAAGATGAACGAGATCCGGCGTCTCTCGCAGTACCAATCCACCAGCTGCGTCGCGCTCAATCGCTTCGGCCAGCACATCTAGGCTGCCACCTTCATAGTCGTCAAGCAGGTAGCCGGTACTCCAGATCGTCGCAATGACTATGAGAAGGACAACCGCAATCATGCCCGCCTGCAGTGTCACCAGTCTGCTGACGAGCAGCCATTTCAGCGAAGGCTGTCGCATCACACCGTCTCGCGGAGGAGATAGCCGACGCCACGGATGCCGTCGATGGTGATGCCGGCTTGTGCATCGGCGAGCTTGCGACGAACGCGTGAGATATGGGTATCGAGTGCATTTGACTCGATTTCGTCGTTCATGCCGAAGACGGCTTCCATCAAGGTTTCGCGCAGCACCATCCGGCCCATGCGCCGCATCAGCGCTTCAAGCACCAGCAATTCCCGACGCGGCATGCGCAGATGGGCGCCTTGTACGTTTGCCTCACGATGGACGAAGTCGAAAGACATGCGCCCGAGACTGACGATATCGGGCTGCAGATGAACCGGCCGACGCAAGATCGCCCGTAATCGGGCCAGAAGCTCATCGAAGGCAAAGGGCTTGCCGAGATAGTCGTCCGCGCCGCTGTCCAGTCCGGCGACCCGGTCGGCCAGGTCACCCTTCGCGGTCAGCACCAATACAGGCACGACATTGCCCCTGACGCGCAGCAACTTGACCAGCGAGAGGCCATCCCCATCAGGCAGCCGACGGTCCAGCACAACGACATCGTAAATATCGTCGTGAAGGGCGGCCTCCGCCTCCGACAGGCTCGCCACGTCGTCCACAATCATGCCATTGCGAACCAATCCGTTGCGCAGAACAAGAGCCATTGGGCGCTCGTCTTCGACCAAAAGCACACGCATTCAGTAAACTCCATCCCCGCCCGCATCGATAGGGCATTCAAATGGTAGCATCGCTGCATTGAGATAACCTTGCAAAGATCGCCTCATTGCCCCCGATTCCAGCGAGGAACAGCGCGTGCGGCTTTTTGAAGGCCCTCAACATGACAGGTTCTCTCAATCTGGGTGTGTAAGATCTCGCTTGCTCATCTCGAAAGGACGAACCAATGCTCGTTACTCCTAGCCGCCTAACGGCCGATCGTCGTTCCCCGCTTGAGGACGGTCGTCATGTACATCACTGATGCCGCCTCGTTCCTTCTTGCGTGGCTTCGCAACCCACGCGCCATTTCGGCGGTAACCCCGTCAGGCCCGCGCGTCTCGGCTTTAATGACGCAAGGCATTGGGGCAACCACCGGCCCGGTCATGGAACTGGGGCCTGGCACCGGCTCCTTCACTTATTCGCTCCTAGAGCGCGGCGTGCGCGAGGACGATCTCACGCTGGTCGAGCTTAACACCGATTTCGCCGAACTTTTGCAAAGGCGCTTCCCCAAGGCGCGCGTGCTCCGTTTGGACGCAACGCGGATCGGCGAGGCGGACGTGTTCAAAGGCACCTCATTCGGTGTGGTCGTCAGCGGATTGGGTTTTCGTACCATGCGGTCCCGCGAAATCCGCGCGATCCTGGGTGGGGCCTTCAAACATCTCAGGCCCGGCGGCGCATTTCATCAGATCACCTACGGCCCGCGCTGTCCTGTGCCGGATCAGATTCTGGGTCACTTGGAGCTCAGAGAAGCGCGGATCGGCGGAACGATCTGGAACTTGCCGCCAGCTTCCGTCTACCGGATCTCCAGGGCGGCGGATTGCAAAGTCCCGAAATATGCCGAGTTAGCGCGATCGCAGCCCGCATGACGGCTCAGGAACTGGTGGCGCAAGCTCCCGGCACCGTCACACTATTCACGAGCTTTGGGCTGGCTGGCATTTTCTGCCTCGCCATCATGGAGAAATTTGTCCCACTTTTTCCATCCTATATCCTTCTCATGCTTCTCGGGTTGATGATGCCGGATCTTCTTGCGCTTGCCTTATCCATTGCTGCAGTAACGGCAGGTTCCGTCACTGGCGGACTTGGCTGGTATGGCATTGGTTGGGTATTCGGGCCGCGAAGGGTGCGGCGGGTTGTCGCTCGCTATGGCGGATACCTGTTGCTAAAGCTATCCTTCTACGATCGGCTGGCCGGTACTTACCGCCGCAACCATTTCTGGGTAACGCTGTCTGGTCAGGTCATTCCCGCGGTCAGGATCTATCTGGCCCTGCCGGCCGGCGCTTTGCGGCTTGACCCCCGAACCTTCCTGGCGGCGACATCGCTTGGTTGCTTGATGTGGAATGGGTCTTTCCTGTGCCTCGGCTATGCCCTGCGCCGCAGCGGAAGAGACGTAACACAGATCGGCTTGTGGGCCGCAATGGCGATCATTGCGGCCGAGGGCGTAGTCTTGTTCGTCGTGGGCATCAGGAACAAGACCGTCAAAGGCTGAACGCGGACGGCGCTGCCGTCCTCATCGGCTGATATTCCTTAGCGCCGGATGATTTTAGGTCGAATGACCTAAAATCTGAATCCGTGTTGAAATCATATAGATGGAGCATGATGTCGTCCGGAAACCGTTTACACTTTTCGACATTACCCTCCAGGCGTTAGGCCGTGGTCAAGATTATATGCGCCTGAATCTTGGCGGCAACTTCGCCATTGCCATGTCTGTCTGTTATCACGGATGCGGCGTAATCGGTTGCAGCCTCCAGGCTTCCCGCTTCTCTGGCTTCGATTTCGTTGCGAAGAAGCGTTCCCTGACAATAGGCTACGGCCGGTAGGCGCGGCGAGGATGCGCGGCTCTGTTCGGCTCTCGTTTCGATCGTCACATCGGCGAAACCTGCATTCTCGAGATCGCTGCGAATCCGGTCCATATCGTGATAGCCATGCGGGGTACGTGCCAGAAAGCGCGGCGGATCGTTCGGGAAAATCCGGGCCAGCGCGTTCGTCACGTCATCCGCAAAGATATTCTCCTCGATGCGATCCCAGACGTTGAACAGGAAATGTCCCCCAGGCTTCAGAACGCGCTTTGCTTCACGATAGGCCGCGATGCGATCTGGAAAGAACATCGCGCCGAATTGGCAAAAGACGAGATCGAAGGCCGCATTTTCAAACGGCAGCGTCATGGCGTCTGCTTGCCGCCAAATGATGCGGCTGTCTGGCGGTTGCTGCGAAGCCGCATAGTCGAGCATCGGCTGGTTGAGGTCGGTAACGACGTAGCTTGTATCAGGGGACAGCTTGGGCGCCAATGCGCGGGTGACGACCCCGGTTCCCGCGGCAATTTCGAGGACCGCGTCCGGTGCCAGTGACGCTGCCCGTCGCGCAAGATCCGCGGCGAACGGCTCGAAAATCAGCGGCACGATATAACGGTCGTAGTTTTCCGGAATCGAGCCGGCGAATACCTTGTCCGTCTCCAACATTGCCATGATCCCCTGCGCGCCTCACAGGCCGTTACATTAGCATATCGCGCCGGGGGCGTCATTCAGCGTCGCACAGGCGCAAGCCGCGTAGAGCCGATCCGTTCAGCCGGCATCACCGCGCGCAAGCACATCCAGAAGCTGGCTGGTATTGTCGATCGAGAATTGTATGCGCTCGCCCGGCCATACAGACTCGGAATAGGAGATCGGCGTACCCTTGAGATCGACGTCCACTTTTCTCGATACGGCCACCGGCTGGGACATGGACTGGCAGAGCTGCTTGGCCTCCTCGCTTGTCGGCAGACGAACGACGATATCGGTGCGCAGGCGGATATAGTCGGGGATGCCATATTCGGCCAGAATGACGGTTACGCTACGCCCGCTGCGCCGCGCCTCGTCGAAGCCCGGAAAGCGGCGCACCGGATAGTAGGCGTGCGAATAGTTGATCGGCTCCTCGTCGGCAAACCCACGCCGGACGATATGATAGACGGGCTCGCCATGGGGAAGCCGCAAAGCCTCCGCGATCATCTCGGAAGCCGGAACCACCTCTTCATGAATGGCCTGCCCAAGCGGCTCCCTGCCCTGATCGAGCAGGTTCTGGGAAAAGCGCGTGCGTTCCGACAGGCGGTAGTCGAGGCGGCTATCCCTGACAAAGGTTCCGCGCCCCTGCTCGACCAGCACGAGCCCTCGGCTTTCGAGCCGGGAAATGGCGCGTCGTATGCTGTGGCGGCCGACACCGAAACGTTCCATCAGGTCGGATTCGGTCGGAAGCTGCGCCTTGGATGACAGGCGGCCTGTCAGAATATCCTCGGCAATGTCGCTCTCGACCTGTTGCCATTGCCCGTGCAGCAATTTCTTCTCCATGCCTGCTTTCCGAATTCAACCCATGTCATTCGAATGACATATATCGCTACAGCATTAATTTTCAATCTCTGCCCGATGATCGAAATCCACCAAACAACAGCCAAAGCCAATTTCTCCATTGGGCTTTGACCTTTAGTCACACCTCCCTTCACATGAGTGTCATTCGCCATGCTACATAAATATCCGAATGTTTTACTAACCAGTCGGATATCGAGGATAAGATGGTAGGGCTTAATCGTCGTCAATTTATCGCGGGCACGACCGCACTCCTCGGCACATGGATCGCTATGGGGCCGCTGATGGCGACGATCCTATTGTCGATCGTCCCCGTTCTCTTGATGTTCCTGCTGGCACAGCGTTTCATCGTGGACGCACTGGCACCAGGCATTGACGGCAGATAGGCGGAGCATGCCCCGAATAATCGTTATCGGATCGGTAAACCACGATCGCATATGGCAGTTGGATGCTCCGCTGGTTCCAGGCGGACGGATGCAATTTTCGTCCCAAACAACCCGTCTCGGCGGTGGCGCCTTCTATACCGGGCGGCAGTTACTTGAGTTGGGAGCCGATGTCGCCATCGTCTCGCGGCTGATGCAGGACACACAAGGGCAAGCGGCGCTCGAATCGCTGGCAGCAGCCGGCTTCGACACCAGCTACATAGCGATGGTCCCGGGAGAAACCGCGCCACTGGAAATTTTCCTCGAGCCGAATGGAGAGCGGACGATCATCGCGCCGGCCGGACGATCCCAGCCGCTCACGGTCACTGGGAAACTGTCAGGCGCCGGCGTCTATATCAATGCTATTGCTCTCGACAAAAACCTTGTCGAACAGATCGACGCCCAGCCCCTCGTTATCTCGCAATTCCCCCTCCGGCCCGCGACATCCCGCCCTTCCGATTATGTCATTTCCTCGCGTGACGACGTTGCGGATGATCTGACGCTTGCCTGGCAGCGCGCCGGGCAGATCGCCGGTCCGCGCCTGAAGATGCTCGTGCTCACCGACGGCACGCGCCCGATCACGCTGTTTGACGGCTTAAAGGCCGTTGAGGTCGAACCGGCAGCGAAGGTCGACACGGCAAACACGATCGGCGCCGGCGACCGCTTTGCAGGGTCTTTTCTCTTTGCCTTGGTGGAAGGGCAGGCGCCAGCGGCGGCCGCCTATGAAGCAAGCCGCATCACGGCGGAATGGCTACGCCGGCGCGGCGACTGAGGATTTCGCGGCGCCTCAGAAATCGCTCCTTATGCCTGAAAACGTCGTGGACAATTCATTCGAATGATTATAGTTCTCATTCGAATATTTGAAGACTCGCCACAACGAATCCCAAGGCCGAGGACAAGACGATGACTGAGGAGAAGACCGGCAATCCAGTCAGCGCATCCTATACCCACGCACAGGCGCTGGAAATTCTCGCCGCCGGCCGGTCGGCGCAGCTCAAAGCGTCCGGCGTTGCGATGATCGGTGTCTTTCATCATCCGGACGATGTAAAGGCATTGATCGATTAGGAATTGCACCTGCAAGCCATCAAGATCGAGGACGAGCAAGACGATGTGGCTGAGTAATTTTGAAATTGTATTGCAGGACCGCGTGATTGAGCGCGGCGCCATCAGGATCGAAGACGGGCTGATCGCCGATATCAGCGAACGGCGTGTCGACGGGGCAGAGGTAGATGGTCATGGACGGCTTCTGCTGCCCGGCTTCGTCGACATGCATGGCGATATGATCGAAAAATGCGTGGAGCCGCGCGTCAATGTCCGCATGCCGCTCGAACTTGGCGTCTACGACCTCGACAAGAAGCTTGCCGCCAACGGCGTGACGACAGCCTATGCGGCGGTTGCCTTCACACCCGCTACCTATGGCCATGTGCGCTCCGCGGAAAATACCCGCGCGATGGTCGAAACGCTCGCATCCATGCGCGAGGAGTTGCTGATCGACCACCGGGTCCATGGCCGCTTCGAGGTGACCTTCCTGCCTGCGTTGAAAGAAGCGAAGACCCTGATTGATGCCGGTGCGCTCCATCTGATTTCGCTCATGGACCATACACCGGGCCAGGGGCAATACCGCGATATCGAGCTGCACATCGCCAACACGGCGAAGGCCAAGAAGATCAGCGAGTCACAGGCGGCCGAGCTCGTGAAGCAGCGCATGGCTGCGCGCAGCGAACATGGCGACAGCATGGACATCATCAACGGACTGGCGGAATTGGCACGCGAGAACGGCGTCGCGCTGGCCTCCCATGACGATGACACAATCGAGAAGGTCGCGCTCCTGCATAGTCTCGGCGCGGCGATCAGCGAGTTTCCGATCAATATCGCGACGGCGACCGAAGCAAGGCGGCTGGGATTGGCGACGGCCATGGGCGCACCGAATGCGCTGCGCGGCCTTTCCTATTCCGGCAATCTTTCCGCACGCGAAGCCTATGAAGCCGACGTGCTCGATATTCTGGCGAGCGACTATCATCCATCGGCCATTCTGCCGGCCGTGATCGCTCTTGCGGAAATCGGCAAAGGCGGTCTGCCGGCCTCGGCCGCATTGGCAAGCGCCAACCCGGCAAAGGCACTCGGCCTCAACGATCGTGGCCGCATCGCTGAGGGGCTGCGCGCCGATCTGGTGATTGCCGAACGTGGCCGCGTGCCGCGGCTTCGCAGCACGATCCGCGGCGGCAGGATGGTTTGGTCCGACGGTTCCATCAAGAGCTTCTAAGCTCAAGGCAAGACCGGCTCGCACTCCCCGCCGGCATGCGACGCCGGCCCTCAGCGGAAGGGATTTCCCTCCCGCCAATCTATCCGTGTCACATCGCTTTCTGTGGATGCGGCGATCCCTCATAGGCGCCCCAGATCGACTGATCGAAGTTGATCGTGGCACCGGTCATCAGGCCGGATTCCTCTGACGACAGGAAAGCGACGGCGCGCGCGACCTCCGCCGGGTCGACGAGCCGGCCGAATGGCAGAGCTGCAGCCGCCTTTGCCAGCCAATCCTCCGCGGCACCATGATATTCGCGTTGAATGCGATCCTCGCCGTCGCTCGACATCCAGCCGATATTCAGCGCGTTGACCCTGATCCGGTTTCTGAGCAACGCGAAGGCGGTATTTCGGGTCAGCGTGTCGAGCGCGCCCTTGGAGGAGCAATAGGCGCTGATGAAGGGCTGGCCGGCCATCGACGACATCGAGGAGATGTTGACGATGGTGCCTTCGATGCCATTGGCGATCATATTCTTGATCGCGTCCTGCATCAGGAAGAAGGGTGCACGCACGTTGATGGCAAACATCCGGTCGAACAGATCCGGATCGGTATCGAGAATGGTGCCGCGGTCGGTGATGGCAGCGACATTGACGAGCGCATCGATGCGGCCGAATTTTTCGACCGCCGTCGCGATGACTTTGCGGCAGTCCTCGACCTCGCCGAGATCTGCCGTAACGAAATCAACCGGCATCTTATAGCGGTCACCAATTTCCCGCGCCTTGGCTTCGCCCTTGCCGGTGCTGCGGCCGCAAATCGTCAGACCGGCAGCACCCCGTTCGGCAAAGAGCCGCGCAACTTCCGCACCCAGGCCTTGCGTGCCGCCGGTGACGACGGCAAATTTTCCATCCAGTCGGCTCATCGGATCCTCAAGCCTCCCTGCGTGCGGCATGGGCGGCGATCAGTTCGGCAAACCGCCCGGCGTCCGTCCCGGCATCGATCGCCTCAGCCATGATCTGCGCCTGGGTCTTCGGTGCGAGACCGCCGACAGGCGGATCGCTGTCGAGATTGGTCGGGAAGGCGTAGCCCTCGGCCGTCGATGCGATCACATTGGCGATCTCGGCACGGCTCAGCGTGCCGGCATCGAGCGCGGCGAGAAGGGAGGGATAGACCGTGATCGACATGCGGGTACGGTTGACGCTCTCCATCGCCCGCCCGAAGGCCGACGACACCTGCAGGAGATTGGCCATACGGTAGATGTCTTTCGAGACATTGTTGCCGGCTCCATGCATGACCGCCGGATTGAAGAAGACGGCATCCCCCTTCTTCAGCGGCAATTGCACGTGATGCTCGGCGAAATAAGCCTGGAACTCCGGACGACCAAAGGCAATATAGCCTTCGAAGAAGGTCTGCGAATAGGGCAGGAACAGCGTCGGCCCGCTTTCGAGCGGCATATCGCAATGCGCGACCGCTCCCTGCAACGTCAAAAGCGGTGAAACGGCATGGATATGGCCGGGATAGGCCTGCATCTGCTGCGGCGACATGAAGCCCAGATGATAATCGCGATGCGGCTTCTGTGCAGTGCCGCCTGGATTGACGCGGTTCATCTGCGCGGTCATCTGATAGCCGACGCCAAGCCAAGCTTCCGACACCATGGCGACGGTGGTCGAGGCGTAGTAGCGGGCAAAATTCTCGGGGTCCGACAGGCAGTGCTTTTCCAGGGCATTCCAGATACGGTCATTGGCGCCGGGCTTGGCGAAGTGGTCGCCAGCGCCTTTGCCCCTCTCCTTTTCCTCACGGACAATGGCTTCGAATACAGTGGTTGCGCGATCGACAACTGCCGTATCCGGCATGGCATCCTTGATGACGACGATGCCGGGGCCTGAGGTGAAGGCCTCGACCCACTCGGCCATCAGGGCGCGGCGTTCGTCTTCATTTCCGGCGGCGCTGCGAACCTTGTCACCATCATAAATGAGGATGTTTTTCTCGATCCCCGGCGCCGACGGCCAGTCCGTCGGATTGGCGGTCTTTTCGACCACGCTCTTGAAATGATCGAAATTGCCGCAATCGGCCGAAAGCCAAACCTTTTGGCTGCGCCGGCTGGCGACCGTCTGAGCGTCCATGGTGATCTCCTCCCAAAGTGACGTTGGACTTATGGGATTGATCCTAGTCTTGGCCCGACCTATGAGAAAGATACAAAACACCTCAAAAACACCTCAGAAGGAGCCGCCTTGAAATCGCCTTTCCCATTGAAAGACATTGCTCTGCAGGCCGGGCTCAGCCTTGCGACCGTCGACCGGGTAATGCATGAGCGCGACGGCGTGCGCACTGTTACCCGCGCACGGGTTGCAGCGGCGATTGCCGAGCTCGAGCGGCAATATGTGCAGTCCGGCCTGGCTGGACGGCGCCTCGTGATCGATGTCGTCATGGATACGCCGCAGCGCTTTTCCGCTGCCGTCCGCGAAGCCTTCGAAGCGGAATTGCCCGGCATGCGGCCCGCCTCGTTTTCAGCGCGGTTTCATGTGGCCGAGACAATGAGCGAGCAGGAGCTTCTATCGATCCTGCACACCATACGCCGGCGCGGCAGCCATGGTGTCGTCCTGAAGGCGGCCTCCACACCCGCCATCGTCGAGTTTGCCGCCCAGCTCATGGCGGTGAAAATCCCTGTGGTCACGCTGGTGACCGATCTGCCGGAAAATTCCCGCATCGGCTACGTCGGAATGGATAATCGCGTGGCGGGCGCGACCGCCGCCTATCTTCTCGGCCGCATGACCGGAGGGCTGACGGGCAAGGTGCTGGTAACACTGTCGAGCAAGCTCTTTGCCGGCGAAGACGAGCGCGAACAGGGATTTCGTGAAGTGCTGGCGGAGCGCTTTCCTCATCTTTCGGTCGTCCGCATTTCGGAAGGTTTCGGCGTGGACCGCACGACCGAGCTTCTTGTCCGCGATGCGCTGGAACGTGAGCCGGATATTCGCGCAGTCTACTCAGCTGGCGGCGGCAATCGCGCCATATTGAAGGCCTTTGCCGAAGCCCGGCGCGAATGCACGGTCTTTGCGGCGCATGATCTCGATCAGGACAATGTCAGGCTGCTTGCCGCCGGCGAGATCACCTTCGTCATCCACCACGATCTGCGCCATGATGCCCGCAGCGCCTGCCAGCTCATGCTCGCCTATCATCGGATGCTGCCGGCCGACTTCCAGGTGGCGCCGTCGCGGGTCGCGATCGCCACGCCCTTCGAGCCCGCACGCTAGTTCAACGTCGGCCGTTGCATCGGAGATGGAGGCTATTCGATCGCGGTGATTTCCAGCTCCTCCTTGCCGAGGCTTACGACATCGCCAATCTTCTTTCCCATCAGCAATCTTGCGACGGGTGAAACGTATGAAATCGATCCCGCCCTCGGATCGGCCTCATCCTCTCCGACGATACGATATTTCTGCACGCGGCCGTCTTCCCGGCTATAGGTCACCGTGCTCCCGAAGGCGACGACCTCGAACGAGCCGGGAGCCGGCACGACGTCGGCCGTGCGGACCCTTTCAGCGAAATAGCGCGCATCGCGCAATGGGATGGCGCTTTGCCGCCGGCGTTCATTGATGTCTTCGATGGCATTTGCTGTTTCATAGGCTTTTCGCGCTTCCTGAAGCTGTAGCTCCAAAGCCTTCAATCCCGCCTCCGTAACGAGGTTCGGATGCGAAGAAATGGGCCTGTCGGGCAGCACGGTTTCCGCTGCCGCTTCGGCACTTTCTTCCTTCATGAACGCTGTGCTCAATTTCAAACTCCATTTCGGCGCTTCGTATTCTTTTGACATTCCCGACGACGCCCAGCCGGCCAGCCCTCGAACGGCTCGGCCTGAACGATGGGGACGATCGGCAAATCAGCCCTATACTATAGACCAAATGCGATGGCCGATAGAAAGCCCGGGTCGCCGACAAATGCGCTGCCGACGCAGGCGGCATTGGAACCGAGACTGCTTTCAGGCAGCAATCCACAGATCGCCAAGGGTGATGGCGACGCGCCGGTTCAGGCCGATATCGCCGCCATGCCGGGCTGGAAGAGCGAGGTCGGACGCCGGATCGATGCGCTCGTCGTAAGGCCGTCCCCGACGTTCGAAAGGCGGTCAAATGGAATTCGCCACTCTATGGCATGGACGGCGACGGCTCTGGGCATCCATTGCTTCACGAAATACATCAAGGTCGCCCTCTTTCGCGGCGCAGCGCTGCATCCTATCCCGCCCGGAGCTTCGAAAAGCAAGGAGACGCGCTACCTCAATATCCATCAGGACGAGACGCTCGACGAAGCGCAGTTTACCGATTGGGTAAAGCAAGCAAGCCGGCTGCCCGGCGAGAGTATGTAAATCTTTGCCGAATGCATGCCGGGCGATTGATCGGCAATCAGGTCGCGGGCCGCCGGTTGCCGTCGCCAAATCCCAGATCCAAAGTGACTGTTGCAACAACCCTCAAATCGATTAGTCTTCAACAGCCAATTGTGGCGGGTGCAAATCATCGCTTTCGCGGGCTTTGCCCGCAAATTATCAGCGTGAGAAAAATCGATGGTCAGCCTCGGTGTTTTGACGACCTATATATTGGTAGTGCTCGGTCTGATGGTCATTCCAGGGCCTGCCACGCTGCTCACGCTTGCCAGAGCCATCAGCGGCGGCAAGCGTGCCGGGTTGGCAACCGGCCTTGGCATTGCCGCCGGCGATCTCTTCCATACGATGATGGCGACCTTCGGATTGTCGGCGCTGCTCGCCACATCCGCGCTGGCCTTCGAAGTCGTCAAGTTTGCCGGCGTCATCTATCTGATCTATCTCGGCTTCAAGGCTTTCTTCGAAAAGAGCGGCAGCATTGACGTGCCGACCGCACAGGCCATCACGCCCTTGCGCGCGTTTCGGCAAGGTTTTTTCACCGAGATCCTCAACCCGAAGACCGCCCTTTTCTTCCTCGCTTTCCTGCCGCAGTTCATTCATCCGGAAAGCGGCTCGGTCATCGCGCAATTCGCGCTGCTCGGCGCCATCTTCGTCGCCCTCAGCATCGGCGTTACCTCGCTTCTGGCAATCGGAGCCGGCTCGATCGGCGGCTGGCTGCGCCGCAACCGCACCATCGGACGCTGGCAGGGGAAAGTCATCGGCACGATCTATATGGTCCTGGGCGTGAGGCTTGCCCTGCAGCAGCAGTGATGTGCTTTCGTGTAACTAACTGAAGATCAGCGACCGCCTATCAGCGATTGGGCCGATCGGGCAAAGCAAGCTGTCGCCAAGGGACTGCAGCTGCGGCCAGGCTCGACAGCCGCCAACATTTCGCTGCCTGCTCGCAGCACCATCCCGAATCCATCTCGACGCGCGCCGGAAAATTAACCAAACGCTGATCGAGATCGGGTTGCCCGCGGGAGATGACGAGCAAAAACCAGACGACAGGAACTGATAGGCGATAATATTCGTGTCGAGCGCGATCTCACTCGGGCAATAACCGCCGAAGCATGCGAAACCCGGTGCCCAAAACGCGCGGGTTCCCAAGCATCCTCAAGCTTAACGGCGCGAACCGAAGGGACGGAGCGCCATGTGGCGGTTGACATCCTTGTAGAGCAAGTAGCGGAAGGCACCGGGGCCGCCAGCATAGCAGGCCTGCGGGCAGAAGGCACGCAGCCACATGAAATCGCCGGCTTCCACCTCGACCCAATCCTGGTTCAAACGATAGACGGCCTTGCCTTCCAGCACGTAGAGGCCATGCTCCATGACATGGGTTTCCGCAAAGGGAATGACGGCGCCGGGCTGCAGGGTGACGATCGTCACGTGCATGTCGTGACGCAGATCGGAGGGATCGACGAAGCGGGTGGTCGCCCAGCCTCCGCCGGTACCTGGCATGGCCGACGGCGTGATGT
This sequence comes from Rhizobium sp. P40RR-XXII, assembly GCF_012641405.1. Lineage (GTDB taxonomy): Bacteria > Pseudomonadota > Alphaproteobacteria > Rhizobiales > Rhizobiaceae > Rhizobium. The sequence continues at coordinate 491,106 of NZ_JABAII010000003.1, read as the reverse complement.
CCTTCTCGTTGAGGATGAGCGGCTGCGGATGATCCAGTCCCTCGACAGCCTCATAGGCCTTGCGAATCCAATGGAAGCGGGCATGCACGCCCGCGCGGTTGTGCAGCGACCACTTCAGGCTTGGGGGGAGGAAGGCATAGCCGCCCGGCTGGAGGATATGCTTGCCGGAAGGCAGGGTCAGTTCGATCTCGCCATCGACGACGAAGAGCACGCTTTCGGCCTCGGCATCCTGTTCCGGCCTGTCGCTGCCGCCACCCGGCGCCACCTCCATGACATATTGCGAAAAGGTTTCGGCGAAACCCGAGAGCGGCCGGGCGATCACCCAGCAGCGGGTGACGCTCCAAAAGGGCAGATAGCTCGTGACGATGTCTTGCATCACTCCCTTGGGAATGACGGCATAGGCCTCCGTGAATACCGCCCTCCCCGTCAGGAGATCGCTCTGCGGCGGATGACCGCCAAGAGAAGAATAATAGTTTCTTTGCATCGTCTGGACCCTTCATTCTCATAGTTTCGCCGAGGCTGCGGCATGCGCCTCCGCCATATAGCGGATTGCGCTAAAAGCGGAAATGCCGCGTCACGTGGCCCCTGCTTTCTCAAGCAATTCTACAATCTTGCCGTAGCCACGGCTGCGCGCATGCTGAAGCGGCGTTAGGCCGTCATTATCGGCGAGATTGACGTTCGTGCCGGCACCGATCAGCAGTTCAACGATCCGGACGTGAGACGGGCCGCCGTCACCGAGGATGATCGCCTCCAGCAGGGCCGTCCAGCCGAGCCGGTTGACGTGATCGACATCGACCCCGGCCTTGATCAAGGTATCGACCGTTTCGACATGGCCGCGCTCGGACGCGGGAATGAGCGCCGTACCGCCATAGCGATTGATGCTTTTAAGATCCGCGCCGTGGGCGAGCGTGAGCTTTAGAATATCAAGATGGCCGCGAGCACCGGCATAGAGATAGGGACTGTCCTCAATCTCGTCCTTGGCGTTGACGTCTGCTCCTGCCTCGATCAGCGCCCGCGCGGCCTCCACTTTGTTGCCATGCGTCGCGACGAGCAGTGCCGTCGCGCCGCCTGCGTCTCGCGCCTCGATGGCAGTGCCGTCGACGAGCAGGTCCCGGATGGCGGTGACGTCGCCCGCCGTGGCTTCCTTGTGTAGTCGAAGATCCATTGTATCGCCGAAGGCAAGGAAAGGCGTGCAGACAGCCGTCAGGAAAAGCCAGGCCGACAGCAAAAGTTTCAACATGCCTCATCCCGTTGATGTGTTTGCCCAAACCTAGCAGGGAACCCCGCTTCAGAAAATCAAATATCCAAGCCGGGACCGCTGAGAAAATGAAAACACTTTCACGATTTTCCGTTGCAATGACCCAGGCATGACCTCACCGTTTTCCTCGCCAGCCCCTGTCCGCCGCCACGACCGAGGGAGGAATGGAGCCGATCTCCAGCCGCACGCAGAAGCCTTGGCCGGCGTCGGGGAACAAAACTCTTCCGCTGTGAATCTCGGCCGCCTTCTTGACCAAATTCAGTCCCAGGCCGGCTCCGGAGGAACTGGCATTGATGCGGCGAAACGGCTCAAAGACACGATCGCGCTCTGCGAGCGGTATGCCGGGACCTTCGTCGCAGACATCGATCGTGCCGGCTGACCCGACCCGAACGACAATCGCGCCTTTTCCCCCCGCATGATCGATCGCATTTCGGATCAGGTTGACGACCGCCATCTCGATCGTCGAGGTCTGGATCACAAACACCGCTTCCTCGGGGCTCGGCTCGAAGTCGAAATCGTAGCCGGCATCCATCGCGATCGGCGCGAGGTCGGCGGCGATGTTCTCGACCACGATATTCAGATCTTTCTTTTCCGCGCGCAGCTCGACCGCGCCGATGGCCTGCATTTCCAGAAGCTGATGCGCAACGCGGGAGAGGCGGTCGATATCGTCCCGAAGCTGATGGCTCACCTCGGCATCGGGGAGAAGATCGGCCCGCGTCCGCGCAATCGCAATCGGCGTTCTCAGCTCGTGCGCGGCGTCGGCGAGGAAGCGATTATGCCTTTTATACCCTTCATCCAGCTTCGAAAGCGCATGGTTAAACGCGTCCACCAAGGGAATGATTTCGGTTGGCACCTTCGAACGCTCAAGCCGGGCTGAGCGGGTATCGAAATCGATCGCCTGTGCCTGTGTTGCCGTTTCGACGAGACCGCTCAGCGACCGGCCGACGGCGCGCGGCGTGACGAGCAGCGTTGCGATACCCGTGAGCGCCAGTATGGGAAACACACCGATGACGATGACGAATGCCAAAGCCGGCAAGACCCTGAACCATTCGATTTCGCCATGGGGACCCTTGGCGACCTCGACACGCATATTGATCCACACATTGAGGCCATCATTGTCAAAGCCCCGTTCGGTGGCCGCCATGATCTGCAGCTTGCCGACGGAAGTCTCCCGGTTCTCGACCGTGGCATGCGCGCCATTGCCAGCTTCCACCCTCGCCCGGTCGATCGTCCAGGGAAAGCTTTGCTTGAGAGCGGCTGCCGGTATCTCTCCATATTGAAAGAGGATCCCCTTATCGTCGCGGACGGTGAACCAGAGCTCCGGATAGCGCTGCTTCAGCTCGACGACCTCCTGCGTCTCGGCTACCTGCAGCTGCCCGTCATCGTCCTTTATGACCTGTTGCGCGACGACGCGGACCGCCTCTTCGTTGGCATCCTCCAGCTCCGGATTGATGATCCAGATCCAGCCGACGAGAAGAACGAAAAAGAGAACGAGAATAAAGGCCTGCAAGGCGATGAGGCGCTTTATCAGCCCCCACCGCAACGACCGGCTGCGCTCTGTCTTCATGCCTTGGTCCGGATTAGATAGCCAATGTTTCGAACGGCTCTTATCTCGACCGTGGCTTCGGCCAGCAGGAGCTTCTTCCGGATTCGCGAGATGTGCGCGTCCAAGGCATTCGATCCGATTTCGTCCTCCAATGCGTAAACCGCCTCGATCAGGTTCGGCCTCGTAACGATACGGTTCGGACGGCGCATCAGCGCCTCCAGCACAAGGTATTCGCGTCGGGGAAACTCGACAAGCGACCCGGCAATGGAGATTTCACTGCTTCGCGGATCGACACTGAGATTGCCGAAACTCAGATATCTGTCTGAAAGTGCCGGGCCGCGTCTCTGGAGAGCTCGCAAACGGGCGAGCAATTCCTCGATGGCGAAAGGCTTGGCAAGATAATCGTCGGCCCCGCTGTCAAGTCCGTCCACACGATGGTCGACAGTGCCGAGAGCGGTCAGGACGAGGATCGGCACGGGATGCCTGCGTTGACGAAGCGCAGCAACAAGATCGAGGCCCTCGCCATCCGGCAGGCGACGATCGAGGACTAGGACATCATAGGTCCCGACGCGGGCCATGGCATCCGCATCGGCAATCGTTCGGACGTGATCGGCGAGCACATCGCGGCGCCTCAATGCCTCGAGCAGTGCTCGAGCCATTTCGGGCTCATCCTCAAGAAGCAAAATTCGCAATGACTTCCCCCCAAAGAACGGCCTTGCCATCCCTTGCCCCACTGACAGCCAAAGATTGCAGCTACATTACACGCAGATTTACGAAGTGGTATCGGCTTGCGCCGGTTGCTGCCGGCAGCAACCGGCGGGACATGGCCGGAACGTCACTATCTTTCCAGCAAGCGCGCGAGCATCCGCCTGATGTGATCCTGGCCGCCAAGGAAAATCGCGGCAACGACAATCGCCCGAGGCTCCTCGACCGGCAGAAACCAGATCGCAGCCCTGTCACGCCGCAGGAAGCGGATGCCGGGATGGACATCCGATCGCAACGTTCCGATGCATGGCGTCTCGACCAGCCGATCGATCGCCAGACGAAGCGCGCGAACACGCTCGGCGGCGCGCTCGAGAGCTTCCTCGGGCGCATCTCCGAGGTTCAAATAGGCCGCGAACAGATGGTCGAAGATCAGCTCGAAATCGCGATCAGCCTCTCTTGAATATTCAAGATTCCACACGAAGAGCTCGCCGCTTCCGCTCGATCATGCTTTCGATCCGCTCTTCCATGTCCGTTCCAGAGATTTTCGGCCCATCGACCCGGCGTTGGATGAGCGTGCGGAGCGCCTCCGTCACTGCGGCCTCCGTCTCCGTTTTTTGCCGCAGCAGCTCCAGACCCTGCTGGAGGACGGAGCTCAAGCTGGAATAGCGTCCCGTCTCGACGAGCGAGCGGGCAAATGCATCTTGCTGATCCGTCAACGATATCGACGACTTGACGCTCACTGGCTATCTCCTTCAAGCGTTAAAGTGCGACCCAGTCGCATATATGTCAAGGCGTCGTATCAAGGAGACCTCGATCTTTGGGCCTATTGACGGCGCTTTGCCGTATCGTTGACGCCGCCCAGATCCGGCGCCATCCCATAACTCATATTCTTCATCTGCTGGATGACGCGCGCCATCTCCTCGTCATCGAGAATGGGAGGCTCGCCGAGCGTCAGTGCCTGAACATAAAGACGCGACAGGGTTTCGACTTCGATGGCAAGGGCAAGCGCGGCCGCCGGCGTCTTGCCGAGCGAGATCTGACCATGCTGACCAAGCAGGCAGGCGAGCCTGTCCTGCAGCGCCTCGATGGCCGCGTCCGAAAGGGCCTGCGTGCCGAAGGTGGCATAGCGCGCGCAGCGGATCGTCGTGCCTCCCGCGACGCCAGTCATATAGTGGAAGCTCGGGATGGTCTTGTGGTGCACGGCAAGCGTGGTCGCGTAGACCGAATGGCAATGGAGAACGCACTCGATGTCCTGGCGGGAGGCAAGGATATCGCGATGAAAGCGCCATTCCGACGACGGCCGGCGCTCACCCTCGTAACTGCCGTCAAAATACATCTGCACCAGGTCCCGTGGCTGCATCGCGTCATAGGGAAGAGATGTGGGCGTGATCAGGAAGCCCTTGGGATTGCGCACAGACATGTTGCCCGCCGTTCCCTGATTGATGCCGGACGCGTTCATCCGGCGGCAGATTTCTACCATTTCCTCGCGCTGGGCGTTGTCGTCGTAAGTCGTCACGATATTTGCTCCATGGTCTTGATCAGCGTCTGCCAGCGGCGCTGATAGGATGAAAGGTCGGGAAAGCCGGCAATATCCGGCGCCTCTGCGGCCAACGGCGCCGGCGAAATGCGCTTTTCATGGGCGGCGAGCATGGCGGCGCCCGTGGCCGTGCCGGTCGTGCTGCGGCTCACAAGCACCCGCCGGTCGGGCAGGAGGGCGGCAACAGCGGCGCCATAGAGGGGATCGACGACAAAACTCCCGTCGAGCACCACCGTTCCCGCTGCAGGCAGATCCCCGATGCAAGCCGCCGTCAGCAGCGCCGAATAGAGCATGGCGAGCGTGAAACGGACGTCCCCATCGTCGGCAAGCGCGCCCACCAGTCGGCCATGGTGCGCCGTGCCGGGAAAGAGCCCATCGTCCGAGCCGAAGGTCGGCAGCGCAAAGGTGCCTGAGGCGACGATCCGCCGCAGAGCCTGCATCGAGGCCGGGCCTGAGGCCTTTGCGGCAACGGCGGAAAATTCACGCCCACCCATGGTCAGCATGCCGGGCATCGGATTGCCGAACACATCGGCATTGCAGGAATGACCGGGCAGCTCGATATCGAAATCAACGCCGAGGCGATCCGTGAGCGCGACGATCCACGTGCCCGTCGAAATGACCGTAAAATCGGAGAGATCGGCGGCCTGGTAACGGTAGACGTTTGCCGAGGAGTCGTGCACGCCGCACAGGATGCGCGTCGTTGCCTTCAGGCCGCAGCGCCTGGCAAGCTCCGGCTTCAGGCCCCCCAGTGTCTCCCAGGCCCGCCGCATTGGCGGCATCAGGCGCTGCCAGCCGCGGCTTGCAACGAGCGCGGCCGGCCGCCCGTCGGCCGAGGCCCAAAGATGCGACTGGGCCGCCAGGCTCGTAACCTCGCTTGCCAAGACCCCGGAGAGGCGGAAAGCCCAATATTGCGGGGTAGCGAGATAGGCGCTCGCAGCAGCGAATGTCTCTGGCCAGTGCATTTCCTGCCAGAGCATTTGCCGCGCGAGATGCGCCGCGCCCAACATGATGGCGCTTGCCCTTTCGCGATAGGGACCGACGATCGCCCTGTAGCAGGCGTCGACATCGGCGGGAATGGGCTGCTCGTAGTCGATCATCGGCATTGCCGCGCCCTGCCTATCGACCAGCACGCCCCCGGAACCATGCGCGCAGGTGACGATCGCGCCTATGTCATGCCGTTTGCCCAATGCTGCCAGGTTATCGATGAGCCAGCTTTCCAGCTCGTCAAGGTCGTGATGGCGATAGGGCGGCGCCTCCTTGACCCTGTTTGGCGTCGATAGCGTTTCCAGCACATGACCGTCATCGGTTGCCGCCGACAGCTTCACATTCGTCTTGCCTATGTCGAAAACCGCGACGATGCTCATTTCGGACCGAGAAAACGTGTTGGCAGCAGTCCCATGAGATAGGGCCTCGCCGTCTGAACCAGGGCGACGAAGATGAGAATGCCGCCCCATATCGCGACCGTCAGATAGTTGCTGAGGCCGAACTGGTTGAAGCCCGAGGAGATGACCTGCAGGATCGCAAGCGCCAGCATCAGGCCGCCGGCCGTACCAAAGCCGCCGAACGGGTCGACGCCGCCAAGCACCGCCGCAAGGATCGTTACCAGCAGATAGGATTGCGCATAATCCGCACTTGCCGAATTGAACGTCGCCAGCATGACCAAGGCGGCAAAAAAGCAGATCAGGCTCGACATGACGTAGACGCCGACCAGCACCCGGCGCGTGTCGATCGCCGAATAGCGCGCGGCCTCGATGTTGGAGCCGATCATGGCGCAGGCGACGCCGAAAGCGGTACGTCGCAAAATGAGACTGACGACAATGGCCACGACGATCAGCAGCAGGAATATCAGCGGCACGCCGACGATAGTCGTCGTGCCGATGCGGCTGAAGCCGTCCGGTATGCCTGAGAGCGCCATGCCGCGCGTGAGATAGATGCTGATCCCGTCGATCAGCGATTTCGTGCCGAGCGTGATCAGGATCGGATGGACGCCGGTATAGGCGACCAGCAGACCGGTCGCGAGGCCGATGAGCAGGCACAATGCGAGACCGGCGGCAAGCGCCAGAACGATCACCGCGGTTGCCGTCCCGATGCCGCTGTCAGGCGTGATCAGGCTCTGCATGGTGAAGGCCATCAACAGCGCGCATTGGTTCGTCGTCGCGATGATCGCCAGATTGAGGCCGCCTGTTATCAGCGGCGCCATCATCGCCAGGGACAGGAGTCCGAGCAGCGGCAGCTGGTACATGAAGGACTGCAGCGTGCCGAGCGAAGCGAAATTCGGAATGAAGAGCGAGAAGCCGAAAATCAGCAGGACAAGCAGAACGATCAGACTCGTATGCGCACCGGGAACGCCCGTCCGCACGCGCGCCACCAGGTCCGCCAGGCTGCTGTTGAGGTTATAGAGAAGTGGGTTCTCAGCCATTGGACGACGCTCCGGCGATGATTCGGTGGCGGCGGCCCGGACGCGAGCTGATCACGGTGATCGAGGTCGAGACCAGAATGGTAATGCCGATGACGATCTGGAAGAAATAGGAGGAGACGCCGAGCAGGTTGAGCCCGTTCTGCAGGACGGCCAGAAGCACAATGCCAAGCAGCACGCCAGGCACGGTGCCGATGCCGCCCGTCAGGCTGGCGCCGCCGAGCACTGCGGCGGACAAAACGGCAAGTTCGGTATTGTACATGGCGTTGGGCACGCTTTCGCCGACCCGGTGCGCCTGCAGCAGACCAGCGATCGCCGCCAGCAATCCGAGATAGCCATAGGCGACAAATTGCAGGCGGCCGATATTCATGCCGATGCGCCGCGCGGCCTCACCATTGCCGCCCATGGCATAGAGCTGACGCCCGACGGAAGACCGCGTCATCCACGCCCACGTGAACAGTGTCACGACAACCATGGCGACGATCGGCAGCGTCACGCGGACGATATCGCCCGATGCCGTCTCCATGCGCCAGAACACGATGCGGTTCGTCCACCAGTCCGGCAGGGTGTAGATCGATTTGCCACCCGAGAAATACATGAGCAACGAGAAGCTGACGCTCATCATGGCGATCGTGGCGATGATCGACGTGATGCGCACATAGTGGACTAGCAGCGCATTGAGGCAGCCGAGGCCGACGCCGATCGCCAGACCGCAGACGATGACGGCGGGTGCGGAAAATCCGAACTGCGTTGCCAGCAATGCCGCGCAATATTGCGCTACGGAAGCAGTTGCCGCAAAGGAGATGTCGATACCGCCCGAAACCAGCACGACGAAAAGCCCCATCGCCATGATCGCCTGCACCGAATAGGTTTCGAGCAGGTCGATGATATTGGCGAGCGTCAGGAAGTCTCGCGCCGTCAGCGAGAAAACAAGCACCACCAATGCGATGACGGCCAGCAGCCACGTTTCGGGGCGGCGCTTCAATTGCGCGGCGAAGGATGATCCGGCCGTCTGGCTCTGCTCATGCATAGATGCGCTCCTTCATATCGGCCTCGCTGACGTTTCCCGGCACCGCTGCGCCGACGATGCGGCCGGCGCGCATGTGCAGGATGCGGTCGCAGGTGGCAAACAGTTCCGACACTTCGTCGGAGATGAGGATGATGGCGACGCCGTGGCGGGCGAGATCAGCCACCACGTCGTAGATGCCCTGCTTGTTCTTGATGTCGACGCCGACGGTCGGGGAATCGAGGATCAGAACCTTCGGCCGCGTGGCGAGCCATTTCGCCAAAACGACCCGCTGCTGATTGCCGCCCGACAGCGTCTGCACGGCACGATCGGCCGAGGGCACCTTGATGGCCAGCCGCTTTACCCAATCTTCGGCAAGCTGCTTGCGCGTCTTGTCGGGAATAAGCCCCAGCCGGTTGGCCATGCCTCTCATGACCGCGAGCATGATGTTGTCGCCGATCGACTGCTGCAGGATGACGCCGAGGCTCAGACGATCCTCGGAGACATAGGCAATGCCCGCGCGCACCGCGTCACGATTGGAACGAAGCCCAAGCTGTCGCCCCTCGAGGCGGATGCTGCCACGCTCGGCGCGATGCATGCCGAACAGCGTCAGGGCCAGTTCGGTGCGGCCCGATCCGAGCAAACCGGAGATACCCAGCACCTCGCCCCGGCGAAGAGTGAAATCGATGTCGGCGAACTCGCCACGCCGCGACAGGCCGCTGACCTCGAGAACGGGCGCAGCCATGCCCATATCGCGGGCGACGATCGCATGATCGATGTCGAGCCCGGTCATCAGATGCGCGATCTTCTTCTCGCTCATCTGATCGGCAGGCCAGGTGCCGACCTTGCGGCCGTCGCGCATCACGGTGACGCGTTCGGCAATCTCGACAACTTCGTCGAGCCGGTGGGAGACGAAGACGACAGCAATGCCGTCCGCCTTGAGTCGTCCGACGATCCCCAATAGACGGTCGACCTCCGTTCGCGTCAGCGACGCCGTCGGCTCGTCCATGAAGATCAGCCGCGCCTCGGCGGCAAGGCCGCGCGCGATGGCAACGATCTGGCGCTCGGCCACAGAGAGATCGGACACCGCGAGATCGAGGTCGAGCGCAAAGCCGAGCCTTGCCAGCACGGCGCTGGCCTTCTCGCGCATCTGCTTCCAGTTGACGGACTTTACGAGCCGGTCGAGATGGCTCTCGACGGCGATGTTTTCGACAACGGACAGGTTGGGGAACAAGGAAAGATCCTGAAAGATCACCTGGATTCCCAAAGCCTTGGCACCGGCTGGATCGAGCGGAAGAACCGGCCTGCCCTCGATTTCAATCATACCCGCCGTGGGCGGGTGCACGCCGGCCACGGTTTTGATGAGCGTCGACTTGCCGCAGCCGTTTTCACCGACGAGGCAATGGATCTCGCCGGGCCGAACGTCCCAGTCGACCTCCTCCAATGCGCGCACGCCGCCGAACCGCTTGGACAGTCCGGTCAAACGCAGAAACGGAATATCATCGCTCATCGATCCGCTCCGATTGTGATGGATCGGCCGGCGGCGGCACCTACGCCAACCGCCGGCCCTCGGGAGGAACGCCTAGAGACCGAGCGCTACGAGCCGATCGATATTTTCCTTATCGAGCGACTCCAGCTTCTGGGCCTGAATGAGCTTCTTGTCCGGATAGACGCGAACCTTGCCGACGCCGGTCAACTCCATATTGTCGGTCGGCTCCTTGCCGGCGGCCAGCAGGGAGGCGAGCTGGACGAAGATCTCGCCTGCCGTCATCGGGTTCCAGATGAAGCCGCCACGGATCGTGCCGGACTTCACGTATTTGACGCCCTGCCCCGGCGAGAAGCCGCCGACCAGCGCGATCGACTTGGCTTTTTCGCGATCGTCGAGAACGCGCGCCGCACCGATCGGACCCTGCGAGCCGAATGTCAGGATACCCTTGAGATCCGGATGTGCGCGCAGCTGATCCTGCGTGGTCTTGATGCTTTCATCCAGGCTCTCGGCCACGCCGAAGCGGTCGCCGAGCATCTCCATCTTCGGATATTTCTGCTTCTGATAGGCAATCGCCGCGTCGGCCCAGGCATTGTGCAGCGGAACCGTCAGCGAACCGACATAGACGATATACTTGCCTTGCTCGCCCATCTGCTTGGCGAGCAGGTCCATATGTGCCTGGCCATAGCCTTCGATGGTCGTCAACTCGAAGTCCCAATCCGCCTCCTTCTGGCTCGGGCCTTCATGAGCCAGCACCTTGATGCCGGCAGCCCGCGCACGGCCGAGAACGGGATCGAGCGCGGCGGAATCGTTCGGCACGATACCGATGACGGCGACCTTGCGCGCGATCAGATCCTCGATGGCACGCACCTGCTGCGCGGCATCCGCCTGCGTCGGCCCGACCATCCAGGCATTCGCCTTGAATTCCGGTGCAGCCTTCTTGATGCCGACTTCCATAGCGTTGAACCAGGGAATGCCGCCGATCTTGACCACGACGCCAACCTGCGGCTCGGCTGCCTGGGCAACTCCGATCGTTGCGCCAAGCGTACCGGCGACGACGGCGCCGCCTATTCCGGTGAGTATGGTTCGTCTTGTAATTTCCATTTTTCTCCTCCCAGTTTCATATTACCCGCCTCCTCAAGCGGGCTCCGCGGCGTCGAACCGCGGATCTCGACGGCGCAGCGCAGGCGCCGTGTAACCGGTTTTCCGGCAGAGCCGGTCATGCGCCGCAAGAGCAGCGCCCAGGCCTGTTCGGCCATTTCCTCGATGGGCTGGCGCACGGCCGTGATGCCGGGCGCGACCAGCTGCATCCATTCCATATCGTCGAAGCTCGCAAAGGCGAGGTCACCGGGCACGGAAAGCCCGATCTCCGCCATGGCGCGATAGGTCAGGAGCGTCGTGCCATGATCGAGTGAAAACAGCGCGCCCGGCAGCGGGCGTCGGCGAAGCCGCTCTTCGAGACGCTGCGCGCCATTGGCATCATCGATGCCGATCTCCAGCATCTCGACATGCATGCGCCTGACTGCCGCCTGTACACCCTCCCAGCGTTCGCGCACATTGCTGATCGAAAGGCTGCTGCCGACAACCATGCAATCACGATAACCCTGCTCATCGAGATGGGCGGCGATCGCACCGGCGGCCGGACCATTGTCGACCGCGATGAGATCGAACCCCGCCGCATCCGGTATGCGGTCGGCAAGGACGACCGGAGCGAAAAAGCCGTTCGGCAGCCGCTCGGCAAAGGCGCCATCGCAGGGAATGACGATCAAGCCGGCCGGGCGCCAGGCGCGAATCTTGCGCAGGCGATCGGCCTCTTCCTCGGCATTGTTGCGCGCAGACACGACGACCAGATCATAGTCATCGAGGCGCGCCAGATGCTCCAGCGTGGAGACGAAAGAGGCAAACATCGGATTGGTAAGATCAGGCACCACCACGCCGACAAGCTGCGTCTTGCGCGAGCGCAACCGCGACGCACCGAGATCGACAACATAACCGAGTTCGCGCACGGCATCGTTCACGCGCCTGGCAAAATCGGGGGAGACCGTCGGCTTGCCGTTCAGAACATTCGAAACGGTCGCTACCGATACGCCCGCCCTGTCGGCCACCATCTTGATGGAGGGAGTTCGCGATTTCGACACTTTTCCCTCCTCCACTAACAATCTCCGATTGATGTCACGAAAATTCTGGTGAAACGTTTTATTGTAAGCTATGCCTGTATAGACACTGTGTCAATGCGAGTGAATTCAAGTATAAAACGATTCATGTCTTTTGCATTGCAGCATTTCCTTTTGCATCCACGAAACCGGGAGGACGATCATGAACAAGCTGGGAGTTCACGCGCTGGTCTGGGAGGCTGGCTGGAGCCGCGACGAATGCGCCCGCGCAATCGCAAATAGCGCCGAGGTAGGCTACGATTTCATCGAGGCGCCAGCGCTCGATCCGAGCCTGATCGATCCTGAATTCACTCGCCGCCAGCTGGAAAAGAACGGCATCGGCATCAATTTCTCGCTCGGCCTCGATTTCGACAGCGACATTTCAAGCGGCGACAAGGAGAAGGGTCGCCGCGGCAAGGAAAAGCTGGAACAGGCGATTGCCGTCTGCCGTGATTGCGGCGGCGAATATATCGGCGGCATCCTGCACTCGGCCTTCGGGAAATATACCGAACCGACGACCGCCGCGGGCGTCGCGCAATCGGCCGACATTCTGCGTCAAGTGGCCGAGACGGCAGCGAAAAGCAACATCACGCTCGTTCTGGAAGTGGTCAACCGTTACGAATCCAATGTCCTCAACACGGCGGCCCAAGGCGTGGAAATGTGCAAGCGCATCGCTATGCCGAACGTGAAGGTACATCTGGACGTATATCACATGAACATCGAGGAATCCGACATTCAGGCCGCCATTCTCGAAACCGGCGATCATCTCGGCTACTTCCACACCGGCGATTCCCATCGCGGCTATATGGGCTCGGGCACGATCGATCTTACCGGCGTCTTCCGCGCTCTTGTCCGCTCCGACTACAAGGGGCCTATCACCTTCGAATCCTTCTCTTCCCGCGTCGTCGGCCAACCACTCGAAGGTATTCTCGGCATCTGGCGCAACCTCTGGGATGATGGCCGTGACCTTGCCGAACACGCGCTGATGTATACGAAGGCGCAGCTCAAGGCCGCCCAGGAAGCCCAGCGTCAGAGCCAGCAGCGCAGCCGCCTGCCTTAACGGCCGACCCGCTTGAACATCCCTTGAACGGCATTCCATCAAGCAGTTGCAGCGGCTCCCCGCTCATTCAGGCGGAAACACCCTTGCTTTGCAGCGGGGACTGATGAACCACAATGCGCGCGTGATAGGGAATGCGCTCATAAAGGTCTATGACATCCTGATTGACCAGGCGAACGCAGCCTGATGATGATGCCTTGCCGATCGAGCGCCATTCTGGCGAGCCATGCAGACGGTAGAGCGTATCCTTGCCGTTCTGGAAGATATAGAGCGCACGGGCACCCAATGGATTCTTGATACCCGGATCCATGCCGCCATTGGCCACCGAATATTTTGCAAGTTCCGGCTTGCGCGCGATCATGTCGCCCGGCGGTTTCCAGCGCGGCCAATGCTGCCGCCAATGGATGATCCCCTCGCCTTCCCATGCAAAGCCGTCGCGGCCGATGCCGACGCCATATCGCATGGCGGTGCCGCCGCGTTCCACGACATAGAGGAACCTCGACGCGGTATCCACCACCACCGTGCCGGCCGGCTCCCCGGTCGGATCGGGAACGCGCTGCCGGTAAAATTTCGGATCCAGCTTTCGATAGGGAATGGCCGGAATGACATGGCCGCCATCGACCAGAGAGGCATAGCGGGCTTCGAGTTCCGGATCAGGTGCGATTGCGCTCTCAGCCTGCGAAGCGACGGGAACGACAGGCGGCATGCGAGCCGGAGCGGCAATCGGCGTCGGAACCGGAGCGGTCGTGGCACACCCCGCAAGCGATGCGGTCGCGGAGATGGATCCGAGTATGAAAGCCCGTCGTGAGAGGCTCTTTTCGTTCTTGGCTGAGCGCATTTCTTTCCTGATAATCCTCGCAATTGGTGCCGCCCTTTCAGGCAATGAAAGCTGAAAGGCAAACATGTCTCATCATCCTACGGCGATAACCCCATAGCCAATTGCGATCTATGATGGCAAGTCCGCCAACACGATGAGCACACGCCCCCGCACTTTCGAGAACGGCCCAACGCACGCCGCCCGTCGCCGGAGACGATCTCGTGCTTGCCGATGCCGGCTGGCGTCAATCCGTGCGACGAGGTAACGCCAGCTGGCACAGCGAAAGCTGTTTTCAAAGGTTCCGGGAAGACTCCGTACCGGATTGATTTTGCTGACGCGGCTTGCGCTCGTCATGCACTGTCAGATCCCGTCTCGCCCGCGCGCTTGCGGCTTCGATCGGCTGCGACTTCCCCTGCTCGGCGATAGCCGTCCGCGCCCGCTCGATATCGACCATGTAGTCACGTGCCAGCGGCAGAGCAGAGACATCCTTCGTCAGCTGCAATTGCCAGTTCATGTGACCCATGCGGCGGAAGGCGAGTTCGGATCCGATCAGATAGAATTCGAACATCCGACAGAATCGTTCGTCATAAAGCTTGGCCAGCGTGGCCCTGTTCCTCATGAAGCGCTCCCTCCATTGCTCGAGGGTCTTGGCATAGTGGAGACGCAGGATTTCGATGTCGGTCGTCCAGAGCCCGGATTTCTCGACCACGGACAGGACTTCGGAGACCGCCGGCGAATAACCGCCGGGGAAAATATATTTTGCGATCCAGGGATTCGTGCTGCCTGGCCCGTCGGCCCGGCCGATCGCGTGGATCAGCGCAACGCCATCTTCCTTGAGCACCGCGCGGATCTTGTCGAAGAAGGTCCGATAGTGATTGATGCCAACATGCTCGAACATGCCGACGGAGACGATGCGGTCGACGGGCCGGGTCCAGGAGCGGTAGTCCAGCAGCTCGAACGTCACCATGTGCTCAAGACCGGCATCCTTCGCCCGCGCTTTCGCGGCCAGCAGTTGCTCTTCCGAAAGGGTGAGGCCTGTTACCCGTGCTCCAAATTCCCTGGCGAGATAAAGCGCCATGCCGCCCCAGCCGCAGCCGATATCCAGAACCTCGAGGCCTGGACGATCCAGCATGAGCTTCGATGCGATATGCCGCTTCTTCTTGAGCTGCGCCTCTTCGAGCGTCTCATCGCCAACAGGGAAATAGGCGCAGGAATACTGCCGGTCCTCATCCAGCATCAGCGAATAAAGGCGCGCATCGAGATCGTAGTGATGGGCAACGTTGCGCTTCGAGCGTCCGGCGAAATTCAATTGATCGAGATGTCGGCGCAGCCAGCGAACCTTGTCCATGACCTTGCTGAAAGGGTGGGTGCCACCTTCCATCATATTCAGGACGAGCAAGTCCATCATCTGAAAGAAATCGCCCGAGCCCGGCTCGACGTCGCCATCCATATAGGCCTCGCCGAGTCCCAGGGCAGGATTGAGGAGAAGACGGCGCTTTGCGCGGGCGGTTTTTATTTTCATCGCTGCGCGCGGTTCCGATCCCGTACCGAAATCGCGCGTGGAACCATCGGGAAAAGTGACCGTAAGCGTTCCGATTTTGATCAAACTGGAAAGAGCTGCTTCTAGGAACATGAAAACTACCTGTTTATCGTTTCCTTGCGGGCGGCTCCGCTGCCCGAGGGCGACCGAGAAACCCGAGACGGTATTTCGACGCACAAAGCGTACTACCTAATCTGGTAGAATAGCCAAATCATTTGTGACATCAAGGTTGCGTAAACTTGATTGTGGCAATGCCCGATGCGGTTGTATCGTCATCGTCGCCTCGATCCGCCAGGATGACGAATTCGAGACCTTCGCTTCACATCCGCGAAGCTTCGTCTCCACGCGGGACTCGGATAGTCCATCGCTCCTCCCGAAAGCGGAAAGCGCCGCACGAAACAATTCCGGGAAAAATGCCCGGCGGCTTTCCGGTCGGAGCTTGCGTAAAAACAATAGGATGGATCGGCCCTGAAAGCCCATGATACACGCCAGTCTCGTCTGCGGACGAGACTGGAGCATGATGAAACCAGCCGTTCCAACGGCCGCTTCTATCTGGATGGAAGTAAAGAGCCCGCTCCTCCTCCATCAAACGGAACACCTACCAGCAGGTAAAGCCGGCATCGACATTGACGATGGCACCCGTCATGAGGCTTGCGGCGCCCGATGCGAGGAAGAGGACCGCGCTGGCGACTTCCTCAGGCGTGCCCATCCGCCCCATCGGCGTGTCGGCAAGCCAGATCGGAATGCGATCGCGATTGGCCTCGACCGCCATGACCATCGGCGTCTCGATATAGGTCGGCGCGACGGCGTTTACCCTGACGCCGTGCTCAGCCCATTCGGCCGCCATCGAGCGTGTGAGATGATGGACCGCCGCCTTGGACACGTTATACGGCGTCTGCGGCTGCGGCCGGTTGCAGATGGTTCCGGACATCGAGCCGAGATTGACAATGGCGCCGCGCTTCATCGCGACCATGTGACGGCCGAAGGACCGCGAGCACCAGAAAACGCCGTTGACATTCACATCCATCATGCGCAGCCAATCGGCATCCGTGACGTCCTGCGAGGGGATGCCGCTTTGGCCGATCCCGGCATTGTTCACCAGGATCGTCGCGGCGCGGCCGCCATCGGCAAGCTCCGTGGCGATCGCCTCCATCCGCGCGGAATCGGTGACATCGCCGATCCGCAGATCGATGTCGTAGCCCCTATCCCGCAGGGCGAGCGCCTCTCGGGCGTCGGCCTCGCCGCGCTCGATGACGACAACGGCTGCCCCGGCCTCGGCCAGCGCCTCCACACAGCAAAGGCCGATCGCACGGCCACCGCCGGTCACCACCGCACGCTCGCCGTCCAGGCAAAATTTTTTCAGGTAGCTCATGGTTCGGCTCCTCAGATGTCGAAAGCGCTCGGCAGGACCACGACGTCGCGGATCGTGACGTTGCGCGGACGCGTCAGCATGAACATGATCGCATCGGCCACTTCCTTGGGTTCGATCAGGGCGCCGGCCTCCTTGGCCTTGCGCAGATTTTCTTCCGGCCAATCGGCGAGCAAGGCGCTGATAACGGGGCCCGGAGAAACCGAACCGACACGGATTCCGCTCTTCAGAAGCTGACGCCGCATGGTCTGCACGAAGCATGTCATCGCCCATTTCGACGGCGAATAGACAGGCTCCCAGGGCACCGGCGAATGGCCCGCGACCGAACTCGTGACGATGATGTCGCCGGTTCCCCGCTCGATCATATGCGGCGCCACGGTTCGCACGTTCTTGATGACGACATTGACGTTCAAGTTGAGCATCCGGTCGATGGCGTCGAGATTGGCCTCCACCAGGTCGCCGCCGATATAGGTGCCGGCATTGGCATGCAGGATGTCGAGATGGCCGACCTTCGCGAGGATGTCATCCAGCAGCGAGGCGCATTGTTCGGTATCCAATAGGTCGATGGCGAGCGGAATAGCCCGGCCTCCCAGGCGCTCGCAAACAGATCCCAACGCCTTTTCGTCGCGATCGACCAGAACGACCGTCGCCCCCGCCGCGATCATGGCCTCCGTGGAAGCCAATCCGATCCCGGATGCTGCCCCGGTGACCGCAGCCACTTTTCCCTTCAATTCGTCCATTTTCTCCTCCTTGGGTGGTTAAACTGCCCCGCAAGCGGCGTGATAGTCCGCAAGGCTGCGGGTGACCCGCCAGATCAGGACCTCTTGCGGGTCCAGCGGCGCATCGGCAAAATGTTGCGCGACCGGCATATGCTGCCAGAACAGCGGCAGCGGTATGGTCCGCCCCTGCAGGACATCACATAGTTTCTCGACAGCAGACTGGGCGTCCGCCGAAGCCCAGTAGTAGCGGATGCGGTCGGACAGCGAATAATGCCGCAGCCAGCGCTTTTCACCTCCGGTCCCATGATAGTGCTGGCTCCAGTTCTTCGGATGAGCCAGCATCAATGCTTCCATGGCAGCGTAAAGCGGCCGCTCGCCGTAATTGGGCACGAGATCGGAAGCGATCAGATCCAGCCCGTAAAGGGCCTCGCGCAGCACGAAAGTCAGTTCGGGACCAACTTTCAGGATGGGAAACCCATCCTCCACGAGGGCTGTCAGCGCCGCCGCACCCTGGTAGTCGGTCGAGTGGGCTTCGAAAACGAATTGCCGTTCATCCGTCAGCACTGACTTCAGCTCGGCTATCTTGCTACGGTCGTAGACAATGACATTGTGATTGCCAAATTCGACGCCGGGCTGGACGACCAGTCCGATGGCACGTCCAAACCCCTCGTGCAAACCCGCTTGCTCAAACACGCGCCGGTGGACGTCGATCGTCTTGCGGGCAGCCGAGGCCGCCGTCGGCTCGATGGTCGTTAGAGCATGATCGGCACCGCCGGGTGGCGGGACCTCCGTGCCGATCACATAGACCGGCATGGCACCGCCGCTCCTCCGCGCCGAAGCTTCGGCCACAGCAGCGAGACGTGCCGCGCGACGAGCCGTGGTCTCGTCGTCGAGCGAGGCGGGCTCGCCCTTGCAGCCCATCGAGGCGTCCAGGTGGATTTTTCGAAACCCGGCATCGACATAGGCGGCGACCATTTTCTCCGCCTCGGCCATGGCGTCTTCAGCCGGACGATCCCGCCATGGATTTGGGCCGAGATGATCCCCACCCAGAACGATGAGCTGCTCCAGGCAGCCCTCCTCCTTGGCGATCCGCCGGACAAGGGCGGCGAAGTCGCCCGGCGTCATGCCGGTATAACCGCCCAGATGATTGACCTGGTTGCAGGTCGCCTCGATCAGCACCGTGCTCGAATGCAGGCGACCATGCCGGAGCGCGGCTCTGAGCACCAACGGGTGCGCCGAGCAGACCGAGGTGATGCCCTTCGGCCGGCCTTCGGCTCTCAGCGTTGCCAGTTCGTTGAGATGGATCTGCATCAGGAACGCCTCGCGGTAGCGGCTATGAACGCATCGAGTTCCTCGCGGGTGCCGGCACCTTCCATCGGGCCGACGACGGTGACATTGCGGGCGCCGGCAGCAGCCGCATAGGTCAGAGCATCTTCTGCCGGCATGCCCAGGCGGCGGCAGGTAAGATAGGCGCCGCCGAAGCAATCGCCGGCGCCGGTCGGATCGACTTCCTTGACGATAAAGGCCGGAGCATCGATGCGCTCGCCCTTGCTGTTGAAATAGGTCGCCCCATCCGCGCCCCGCTTCAGCACGATCTCCTTGACCCCGATGTCGAACAGGCGGCGGATCGCATTCGCCTCGCCTTCAACACCAGCCGCCCGCTCCAGTTCCTCTCCGGATGGCAGCAGCAGATCGGCGGCAGCGACGAGCTTGGCAAAACGTCGTTCGGTGTCCTCATCGAGCTTGAGTTCCTTGCGGATGTTCGGATCGACCGAGAGCGTGCCGCCACGAGCCTTCACGATATCGACAGCCTTGTCGATCACCTCACGTGCGCTCGGAACCGACAGCGCCGAGCCCATGACATGCAGATGGCCGCCGCGGCCGATGAGATCGCCGACACCTTCGCTCCAGCCGAAACGCGCAGCGGCCGACTTGGCGATGTTGTAGACGAAATCGCGGGAGCCGTTCTTACGATAACGAACGAAGGCGCTGCCAGTCGGGTAATCCGGATCGATGGATATTGCCGAAAGGTCGACGCCATCACGCTTCAGCCTTTCGATATTCACCCGGCCGAAATCGTCGGCGCCGACAGCGCCGATCATGGCCGCACTGCCGCCGAGGCGCCCGCATTGGGAAATGAAAATCGCCGGCGCGCCGCTGGCGAAAGGCCCGATCAATGGCTGGGCTTCGACGAACCCATCGCCGACGGTCGTGGCGACGATCTCCACGAGAATTTCCCCGACGCATATTGTCGGGCCGAGCTGGTCAGGAGCCAGTGCTGAAGTCATCGCAGTCCTGCTTTCGATACCTGTTGTTGTCAAACCGCCGAGCGCTGCAGCATGCCGTCGTCACCGCTGAACTCCTCGTTCTCCAGCGAAAGGAAGCGCTGGTGCAGCATGCACGCCGCTCCGAATGCGGACCCGAACTCCGCGTCTTCGTCAACGACGATTTCGGGATTGGGAAAGGGAATATTCTGGCCTTCGGACATATGGACGGCCACGCGAGCGGCAACCATCGGATAGAGAGATGCGACCGAGCCGCCGAGCACGATCCTGCCTGGGTCTATCAGCCGGCAGGCCTGCAGCAGCGCATATGCCAGATGACGCGACCATGTCTCCGCAATGTTGACGGCCGCCGGAACACGATCGCGAACGCCGACCAAAAAGTCCTGCAGGTCGGCGTCGTTCCTCCCGACAGCCTCGCGATACTGCTTGATCAGCACTTCGCGCCCGATCAGCTGTTCGAATTTCTGCCCGCCGCTTCCGGACACGAGAGTGTGGCCGATTTCGCCGGCCAGGCCGTGGCCGCCGCGAAACAGCTTGCCGTCGATGATGATCCCACCGCCGACGCCGGTCTCCATGAGCAGGAAAAGCGTCACGCCTGCGATGCGGCTGCGATAGCTGTCCCCTATGGCAAAGGCATTCGCATCGTTCTCTATCGCGATCGGAACCTCGACCGGAAATGCAGACCGGCAGATCCCCCTCAGTGGCACGTCCCGCCATCCGAGAATTGGCGCAAGGCTCACCGAGCCGTCGGGCCGGATATGCGCCGGCGTCGATATGCCCAGCCCCCTGCACCGCACCATCATCTCCTTGGTCATGTCGCCGACGATCAATGCTATGCCATGTTCGACAGCCCTCTCGACCGTCGAAGACAGCGTGTCGAAGGCAACCTTGCGGCAAACCCTGACTTCTGCGGCAAGATCGATGACCACGGCGGATATGTGCTCCACGCCGATCTCGATGCCGACGAAAAACGCGGCATCGGGAATGAGCTCCAGCATGATGCCCGGCCGCCCCGCGCGGGATTGCTCGCCGCGCCTGCTGCCTGCCTCCAGCTCATGAACAAATCCGCCTTCCGTCAACTCGGCGACGATCTCACCGGAGGACGAGCGGTTCATGCCGAGCTTTCGCGCCAGATCGGCGCGGCTCATGCCGCGATGGCTGTAGATTGCCTGCAGGGCCGCAACGAGATTGCTCTGGCGAATTCTACGCGGCGAACTTCCGATGGAGACGGTGTCGTTCATATTCCAATCCCTTCAAATCGACCCGCGCCAACCTATACGGCCGGAGCGGGTCACACGAAGGATTATCAGGGACGGGCGCTTGTGGCACGCCGGCGCTTGGCCTCGTCATATTTGAGCTCGATATAACGCTTCGCATGGGCGGCAAGAGGATCGTTATCGGTCCATGTATCGCGCCAGATCGCGCAGGCGAGCGACAATCCCTCGTCGACGACGGCAGTCGAAAAGCTCTCGAACACGATGTCGCGCTTGTAGTCGATATCGAGCAGGGCGTCGAAAATGAGGTCGAAGTCGATGACGCCATCGCCGAGATAGCCTCGATTGCTTTCGCCGATGTGGAAGTAGCCGATCTTGTCGCCGGCCAGGCGGATCGCCGCGGCGGGATTGGCCTCCTCGATGTTCATGTGGAAGGTGTCGAGATGCAGGCGAACATGATCGGAGCCGGTCTCGGAGATGAATTTCAGCCCTTGCGCGGTCGTATTCAACAGATTGGTCTCGAACCGGTTCACGATTTCGAGGACGAGATCGACTTTCGCTTGCCCGGCCACTTCGGCCGTCGCGGCAATGGCGCCGACACTGTTGTCCCAGCCCTTCCTTGTTGGCTGGCGATTGTACTTGGTGTGTGCGGAATAAAGGATGCCGCCCAGCTTGTTGCCGCCGATGTCCCTGACTGCGCGCACCGCGTCGGCCAGCATCCGCTTGCCCTCCGCAACGACCGAGGGATCGTCGCTCGACACGTCCTTGTCGAGCGGCAACCCCATCGTCACGCCGATCTCCACGTCAAGCGACTGCGCGAGCCTTGCGAGCCGGTCCAGGTTGAATTTTTCGGGGCGAAGATAGGCGAACTCGATGGTTCCATAACCGTGCTCGGCCGTCTTTCGCAGGGCCATCTCAAGCCCTTCCTGGGTTTGGCCGCCCGTCCATACAAATGAATGGATTCCCAAGCGTCGCATCATCATGTCCTCGTGATTTTTCGTCCAAGCTTTATCCAAAGTTAAGTTATTTAGTATGGCAAAGCAACAAACAAATTTGACGAAACGAACTTTATTGCAGCGATAATACCTTTGCATTGCAGCATTTTATGTCAAAGCTAATATTTCTTCCCCCTTCGTTGATCATATCGACAACCAAAACAACGGGATAGCTCCATAATTTGCATGTTAAAGCAACAAATATTGCAAACGATGGAATTTCGAGCTAAGAATTCTTCGGCGAATGATCTCGCTGTAATCTGGGAGGATTGAAATGAGATACGCTATGAAAGCCAGCGCCATCGCGCTGACGCTTAGCCTTGCCGCCGCCTCGCCGGCCTGGGCAGACTTCTGGTCCGACGCCGGAGCAAAATTCAAGGGCGTGACGCTGCATGGAGTGACCGAGTCTACGCCCCCTTCCAACTACATCAAGGATGTGCTGGCGCCTGAGTTCGAGAAGAAGACAGGCATCAAGGTCGAAATCGAAACGACGTCCTGGGACCAGATGTACGACAAGGCGATCAAGGACATGGAAGCCGGCACCGGCATCTACGACGTCGTTTATATCGAGCAGGACATCGTCTATTCCTATATGGCGCGAAACTTCCTGACCGACATCACCAAGGCGCTGAAGGACCAGCCGGATCTGAAGGCGCCGACCTACGATGCCGCCAATTTCACCAGCTTCTCCAACTACTTCAAGGATGCGAACGGGGATCTTTACGGCGTTCCGATGGAGGCCTTCCTCAAGACCTATCTCTATCGCAAGGACCTGTTCGAAGATCCGGAAATCCAGGCGGCTTTCAAGCAGAAGACGGGCCATGATCTGAAACCAGCGACCACGCACGAACAATATACGGAAATTGCCGACTTCTTTACCCAGTGGGGCAAGGATCACAACATGCAGCTGTGGGGCTCGACGGCGCAGGCCCATACGGGCCATCCGGCCTCATGGTATGAATTCTTCGAGTCCGTCGCGCCGACCTTCGGCGTCTACAACTGGGGCATCGATGCGCAGAAGGACTATGCGGCAACCGTCGAGCATGGCGGCCAGATGAACAGCGACAAGGCGAAGGCCGCGCTGAAATGGTGGCTGCATCTGCGCGACATCGCACCGCCGGAATCCTCGCAATCCACATGGACGGAGGTCGCCACGACCTTCGCCGCCGGCCGGGTGGCGCAGGGCCTGGTCTATGGCGAGAACGCGGCCTGGATCGCGACCGATTCCTCGCAGTCGAAGGTCACGGGCAAGGTCGGCTTTGCCCTGCCGCCGCTCGAGCCGGGCGTGCTGGAGGCCGCCGAAACCGGCAAGGGCTACGTCGGCTACTATGACGGCGGCGCCTTCGGCCTGCCCGTCACCTCCAAGAACCAGGAGGCCGCCCTGCTCTTCCTGCAATTCATCGGCCAGAACGATGTGCAGCCCGACTGGGCGATTGCCGCGCCGCGCGTCACCAATACCGCAACCTTCGACGACCCCAAGGTCAAGGCCATGGATGTCAAGCTTGGTGGCTTCTATACGATGCTGAAAGATCAGGGCAAGCTCTTCGCCGGCGCCCCGCCCTATCCGTTCCACGCCCAGGTGCGCGAAGCGACGGCTCCGATTTTCTTCGATATCCTGACCGGCAAGATAGGCCCCGACGAGGGCCTCGACCAGATGGCGGCAAAGACCGAGGAAGAGCTGACCTCGCTCGGCTATCGCAAATAGCCTTCCCTTCCGAGCGGACAGGCCGCGGTCAATCGCGGCCTGTCTCCCATTGCTGCGAAACGGGCATATTAGCAACCGCCACAGGGGGATAGGGCGATGCATTCACAGAAGCTCGGCTGGCTCTTGCTGTCACCAACCATAGTGATCCTCGGGCTCTTTGGCATTTTTCCGTTCGTCTATGTCGTATGGGTTTCCTTTCATGCCTGGAATCCCTTTGCCGCCAATCCCCACATGGTCTTCAACTGGGCGGAAAATTACCGCAAGGTCGTTTTCGATCAGCAGTTCCTGGCGTCCCTGGGCATCACGGCGGCATTCGTCTTCTTCGCCGTGGTCTCCGAGATCGCGCTCGGCTACGTGCTCGCACAGGCACTCCTGAAGGATTTCCCCGGCAAGGCGATATTCCGCACCATCCATACCCTGCCGTTGATCATGGCGCCGATTATCGTCGGATCGGTCTGGAAGCTGATGACGACGCCCTCGATCGGCATCATCCCATATCTGCTGCACAGCTGGTTCGGCTTCGATCTCAACATCGGCCAAAGCGCGCTTGCGGCCTTCATTGTTACCGTGATCATGGATATCTGGCATTGGACGCCGCTGGTGACGCTTTCGCTGATCGCCGCTCTCGTTTCATTGCCGCCGGATCCGTTCGAGCAAGCGCAGATCGACGGCGCGGGCAAGAGCCAGATCTTCTGGCACATCACGCTTCCGATGATCCGGCCGGCCTTGATCGCCACCGTCTTCATCAGGCTCATGGATGCGCTTCGGACCGTGGACGAAGTGCTGATGCTGACCGGTGGCGGCCCCGGCTCCGCGACGCGCTACATCGGCGTGCACATCTTCAGGGAAGTCTTCCCCAAAACGAACTACGGCTACGGTTCGGCCATCTCGGTCGTCGTGCTGTATCTGACCATCGTCGTCTGCTGGCTGCTCTATGTCAGCCTGATCGCGCCGCGAGCCAGGAAAGGTTGAAGCGATGAAGACCCGCAATCCTTGGCTTCTGGTCGTCATGTGGATCGCCATCAGCTTTGCGACCCTCTTTCCCATCTACTGGCTCTTCGTCATTTCGGTGAAGCCGACGGTCGAGCTGTTCTCGACGCCCGAAGTCATCCTGAGAAGCCTGTTCTGGAAGAACTATACCGACGTCCTGAACAATCCGACGCTGCGCGGCTACATGGTGAATTCGCTGCTCATTTCATCAGGCAACGCGCTGCTGGTGACGACGCTCGGCTTTCTCGCCTGCTACGCGCTTTCGCGGTTCGACCTTGCCGGCAAGGAGAGCATCTTCTTCTGGACAATCACGAACAGGATGGCGCCGCCGGCCGTATTCCTGCTGCCGCTCTTTCTGCTGCTCACGCAGGTCTACAAGATCGGCAGCTTCTCGTTTGCGGATTCGCGGATCGGCATGATCCTTGTCTACTGCTCGTTCAACCTTCCCTTTGCGATCTGGACGCTTCGCCCGACCGTCGAAGGCATTCCGAAAGAGCTTGACGAGGCAGCCTATGTCGACGGCGCAAGCACATGGACCGTTCTGTCGGATATCATATTCCCGCTGGCGCGGCCCGGGCTGGCGGTGACGCTGATCCTGACCTGGGTATTCGCATGGAACGAATATCTGCTCGCGGCGACCCTGACCAATTTCAGGGCGCGCACCTTGACCACCGGGCTTTCGGAATATGTCACGACGACGGGCACGCAATGGGGGATCATGGCAGCGATATCGGTCTTCACGCTCATTCCAGCTCTCATCGTCTTCACCGTCGTGCAGCGCCACATCGTTGCGGGCCTGACCTTCGGTGCCGTGAAAGGATAACCCCATGTCTCCAGAATCCGAAAGCAGCGAGCGCAAGGCAGGGTTCCTGCCCATAGAGACGAATTGGTTCGACCGGCTGTTCATCTCGGTCGTCATCTGGGTGGCCCTGTCGCTGCTCTGGATGCGCTTTATCGAACCATTGGGGCTTTCGATCTGGATAGCGACGGCGATTTCCGCCGTGCTCGGCGCCTACATCATCCGGCGCGGATAAGGCAATGAATGCCGGCGACGACCAGGAAAATACAGCATGCACTGCGGCATCTGGGAGGAAAACATTGGCAAACGTACAGATTAGCGACGTCACGAAGAAATATGGCGCCCTTCAGGTCATGCATGGTGTCAGCGTCGACATCGATGACGGCGAATTCGTCGTTCTGGTAGGCCCTTCCGGATGCGGAAAATCGACGCTGCTGCGCATGGTCGCGGGTCTTGAGACGGTGAGCGGCGGCCATATCCGGATCGGAGGCCGTGTCGTCACCAACGCCCCGCCGAAGGAGCGCGACATCGCCATGGTCTTTCAATCCTATGCGCTCTACCCACACAAGACGGTCGCCGAGAACATGGGTTTTCCGCTGAAGATGGCGAAACGCCCCAGGGCGGAAATCGATGAAAAGGTGCGCCGCGCCGCCGAAATCCTCGATCTCTCCCGTTACCTCGATCGTTATCCGAAGCAACTGTCCGGCGGCCAGCGCCAGCGCGTCGCCATGGGCCGCGCCATCGTGCGCGATCCGCAGGTCTTCCTCTTCGACGAGCCTCTTTCGAACCTCGACGCCAAGTTGCGCGTGACCATGCGGGTCGAAATCAAGGAATTGCACCAACGGCTGAAAACCACCACCATCTACGTCACGCACGACCAGATCGAGGCCATGACGATGGCCAGTAAGATCGTCGTGATGCGCGACGGACGGGTGGAGCAGGTGGGCAGACCGCTGGAGCTATACGATTTTCCGGCGAATATCTTCGTCGCGGGCTTTATCGGCAGTCCTTCGATGAACTTCCTGAAGGGCCGGATCGGCAATCGCGACGGCCGGCAGGTCGTCGTCACTGAGCAAGGTGTCGTTCTGCCGGTGGAGAAGGTGAACGCCGAAGACGGCAGGCCGGTGACCTATGGAATTCGGCCCGAACACATTACTATCGGCGATGGCGGAATCCCCGTCGAGGTCTCCGTATTCGAACCTACCGGCTCCGAGACGCTGATCTTCGGCCGGGTCGGCGGAGTGCCGATCGATGCGCTCATTCGCGAACGGATCGAAATCGCGCCGGGGCGAACAATGCATTTCCGTATTGACCCACGCCATGTTCATATCTTCGATGAAGAAACCGACAAGAGATTGTAAGAGGACGTTCTGATGAATTTCGAAGGGAAGAGGGTGATCGTCACCGGCGCGGGCAAGGGCATTGGCCGCGTGACAGCGGAAATACTTGTGAAGCGCGGTGCCCGCGTCGTGGCCCTGACCAGAAGTGCGGCGGACGTTGCCTCGCTGCGCGACGAACTGGGCTGCGAGGCCATTCAGATCGATCTCGCCGACGCCGAAAAGACACGTGAGGCGGCATTGGCCGCGCTTCCGGCGGATTATCTCGTCAATTGCGCGGGGACGACGGAACTGCAGTCGTTTCTCGAAACCACGGTCGAAGCCTTCGATCACCTGTTTGCCGTCAATACCCGTGCCCCGATGATCGTCGCGCAGGAATTTGCCCGCTCGCTGATCGAAAGAGGCCTTTCCGGTGCGATCGTCAACGTATCCTCCGTCGCCGCCTTCGTCGGCATACTGGATCATGCGGCCTATTGCGCCTCGAAAGGTGGGCTGGACGGCCTGACGCGCGTAATGGCGAAAGAGCTGGCGCCGAAGGGCATTCGCGTCAATGGCGTCCATCCGACCGTCACGCTGACACCGATGGCCATCAAGGCATGGAGCGATCCCGAAAAGGCAGCGCCGATGCGCGAACGGATCCCGGTGGGTCGGTTTGCCGAACCCGCTGACGTCGCCGAGGTGATCCTGTTCCTGCTTTCGGACGAGGCAGCCATGGTCAACGGCATCTCCATGCCGGTCGACGGCGGCTATATGATCGCCTGAGATCACGCAGCCATATGATTGCTATTGCGACGGCGCGTGGATTTCAGCGATATGGAACGGCAGCATCTTTGCCGCCATTAAGCAGCCTCTTCGTAGATCAGGTCGGGCGCAACGATCCATTCTCCGCGCCTGAGCGACAGGACATCAAGGCGGCCTTGACGGTCCCTGATGGCAACTCCGACGAAACGGTAGCGACTGCCGTTCCTGTCGATGATGGCGCTGGAAATCGGCCGACCATGGATGTAGCCGACGACGGGACCGTCCTCTCGCGCGGCGGACAGCAGGAAATATTCATGAGGAATGTTTCGGCTCACCATCAGCGACGATCCTCACGCGGCAAGGTCAGCCCCGCACGCGCCGCATCTTTCTGCTCGGTCAAGCGATCGCGGCCTCCCTGAATCGGAGGTATTTTTGAGCGGGGACGCCTGCTCTTCTTGATCTCGACCACGAATGGCCTCTGTTGCGGCTGCATTATCAGTCCTTTCGACTTTTGAACCAGGTCAATTAAACAGGCACTCGACCTGACCGAGCGGCCCGAAGTCGGCCGCCAGATGCTGTCCGGCGCGGACCTGGAGGATCGGCGTGCAGGAGCCTGTCGCCACGATGTCGCTCGGTTCGAGCTGCCTGCCGTTCGCCGCAAGCTCTCCCGCCAGCCAAGCAACCGCATTCAGCGGATTACCCATGACCGATGACGAATTGCCTGAAAGCATGGTTTGCTGGAACAGGAACGTCGTGACCTCGATCCCGGCGAAGTCGCCGGCCTCGCCTCTTTCGGCATGCTCGCCGCAGAGGGTTGCAACGTGCAGACCGAAGTCCGCGATCGCCGGATTGGCGCCGGCAATCACCTGCCGCGTCCGCCTGCCGATAACGCCGATTGCCGGACGGCAGCTCATGATGGCGTCGGCCACGCCGCTAAGGGAAATTCGCTCCCTCTCATCCGGAAATGATCGCAGCATCGTAAAGACGAACTCGCACTGTACACCGATTGTTCCCGGCGGCAGCCGGAAGGTCTGGACTTTCCGTTGCAGGGCGAAGGCGGGGATTTCGGAATAGATCGGCCCCTTTAGCCCGAGCATGCGGCGCGCCGGATCGCTCGTGCCGACAAGCGCGTAGCCCTTGCGTTCGAAGCCGAGCGCGTCCTGCGCTATCGCCTGGGTATCATATGCCTCGCGCTCCGAGGCTATCAGATCGAGCGGAAGATCGCACAGCTCCTCGCGACGGCGGCTCTTTGCGAGAATATCCGCCGTCGTGTCCTTCAGTTCGAAATACATCTTCGCGCTCCAATCCTACCATTGGCTGTAGGACAAAGATGGCCCGACATGCATAGCCGTTCCATTCATCGGGAAACGCGAAAAAATTAAAATCTCATAGTGGTCGGTTCCCCGTCGCCACGCGCGGGCGCGTCACCCTTCGGCGACGGGTCGGATACGGTGAGATGCCGCTGCCATTTCCACGCCTACCCCTCCTCCAGGATCGGCCGGCGCCGCCGCCCCTAATTTAGCCGCCCGATATATCGAGCCATGTCGATCATCCGGTTGGAGAAGCCCCATTCGTTGTCGTACCAGCCGAACACCCTGAGGAGACCGCCGGCGGAAAGCGACATCTCCGGTCCGCTTAAAACGAGCGATTCAGGCCGACCGCGCAGATCGACCGAAACCAATGGCTTCTCGATCCAGCCCAGTACCGGTGATCCCTCGGCGACTTGCTTCAGCCTTGCCCGCATGGTGCCCAAGTCTGACACATGCCTGACAGCAACGGTCAGATCGATCGCCGAAACGCTGGCGGTCGGCACTCGAAGGGCGCGGGCTTCGATGAGGCCGGCGAGATGAGGAAGCACGTCGCCGACGATCGCATGCGCGCTCGTTGTCGTCGGCACCATCGAAAGGGCGGCCGCGCGGCTGCGCGATAGTTCCGACCGCGGCTGATCGATCGTCGGCTGGCTTGCCGTGTAGCAATGAACCGTGGTCATCTGACCGCCGATGATGCCGAATTCCTGGTCGACGATGCGCAAAAGCGGCGCCAGCGCATTTGTCGTGCACGATGCGTTTGAAACCACGGGCTGATCGCGGAAGGCTTCCTCATTCGCCCCCAGCACCAATGTCACGTCGGCTGCGGCGGAAGGGCCGGAAATGAGAACTCTCCTTGCTCCGGCCGCAAGTCCCCGCTGCGCCACGGTCCTGGATTTGGCATGGCCGGTGCACTCCAGAACAACGTCGACGCCGCGAAGATCGAGTTTGCTGATATCGGGAGCATTGTGAAACGGTATCGACGCCCCGCCGACGATAAGAAGCTGATCCTCGAAGGAGACCGGTTCTGCCCAGGGACCGTACACGCTGTCGAATTCAAAGAGATAAGCGCATGTCTCCAAATCGGCGATGTCGTTGATCAGCGCGACTTCGATGTCGCGACGCTCCCGCAGAAGGAGACGCAGGACGGAACGCCCGATCCTGCCAAATCCGTTGATTGCAATCCTTATTGCCCGGGCCGACATGCGAATCTCCACCTATTCGATCAAGCGGAAACTGTAGACGACATCACCGCCTCATGCCTCCCCCAAATGCGCCGCGTCAGAAATCGACCTCAATTGCCACGCCTTTCGCCAAAGCGAGCTCGACGGCGGCCGAAGCAACGGCAAGGTCTTGAAGGCCAACACCCGTACCATCGAACAACGTGACCTCATCCTGCGAGGTTCGTCCGGGATGCGTCCCATTGATCACGGCGCCGATTTCGACGATGGCCTCCTTACGGATCAAGCCTTTTTCGATGGCATGCTGCGTTTCGCCGATCGTTATGGCCTGCTCGACTTCATCGGTAAAGACGGTTGCAGCATCGATGAGCTCGGCCTCGACCTCCTGCTTGCCCTTCGTATCCGTGCCCATGCAGGCGAGATGCATGCCGGCGCGGACCTGCGAAGCTTTAAGAAGTGGCGCAAAGGACGAGGTGATCGAGATGATGACATCCGCCTCCGCTCCCAGTTGATCGCGATCGACTGCCTCGAAGGGAAGGCCCTCCTCCTTGGCAACCTCCTCCAGACGGCTCAGCATGTCGGGATGCGGGTTCCAGGCGAGGATCTTTTCGAATGCGCGCTGCTCAAGGGCTGCGCGCAATTGAAACGTCGACTGGTGACCCGCGCCGATCATGCCGAGGATCTTCGCATCTTTTCGGGCGAGATGCTTGATCGAGATTGCCGATGCGGCAGCCGTCCGCAGCGCGGTCAGCAGATTGCCGCCGACCACGGCACGGCATTTTCCGGTATCGGCGTCGAACAGGAAGATGGTGGACTGGTGGTTGGTAAGGCCTCTGCTTGCATTGTTTGGCCAGAACCCGCCGGACTTGAGACCGAGCGCCAGGCTCTTGCGATCGAAGCCGGACTTGAAGCCATACAGCGCATCGGCGTGCCCGATTGCCTCCCGGATCACAGGAAAATTATAGGCCGACCTGTTCGCCATCGAGGCGAAGACCTCTTCGACCGCCTTGAAGCAATCAGAGGGCGTGACCAACTCGGCGATGGCATTTTCGGGAATGATGATCATTGCACTTCCGCCTGGTTTGCCGGGGGCCGAAGCCTCCTATTTCATCAGTAAGCCTTGCCGCGGGCCGACACCGGCCAAAGCGTTTCCACCTTGCCGTCGCGCACGCCGACATACCAGTCGTGAACATTGCAGGTCGGATCGCAATGGCCCGGAACCAGGCGGAGCTTCTCGTTGATCTTGAGAACGCCGTTCGGGTCGTCGATAACGCCGTGCTCGTCGGAGCATTTGATGTACTTCACGTCATTGCGACCGTAGACAAAGGGGAGGCCTGAATCGACCGATTGCGCCTTGAGGCCGGCGTCGCAGATTGCCTTGTCGGGCTTTGCATGGCTCATGACGCTCGTCAGGATGAAGAGGGCATTCTCCCATTCGCCCTGGTCGATCCTCTTGCCGTCCTTGTCCTGGATGCGGCCGTAATCGGCATCCATGAACGCATAGCTGCCGCATTGCAGCTCATTGTAGACGCCCGAATTGCTCTCGAAATAATAGCTGCCCGTGCCGCCGCCGCTGACCAGTTCGGGTTCCAGGCCCTCGGCCTTGAGGGCATCGACGGCATCCTTGACCTGGGCGATGGCCGCATCGAGCTTCGCCTTGCGGTCGTCATATTTGTCAATGTGCTGCATCGCGCCCTGATAGGCCTGTATGCCGGCAAACTTGAGACCCGGTGCCGCATGGATGGCATTGGCGAGTTCGACGACGGCTGACGTTGTCGTGACGCCGCAGCGTCCGGCGCCGCAATCGATCTCCACGAAGCATTCCAGCGTCGTGCCGTATTTCTGCGTCGCGCTCGATAGCTCTTCGACATTTGCGAGGTCATCGAGGCAGACGATGATGCGTGCGCCGTGCTGCGGCAGAAGCGCCAGACGGTCGATCTTTGCCGGATCGCGAACCTGGTTCGACACCAGAACATCCTTGATGCCGCCGCGAACGAAGACTTCCGCCTCGGAAACCTTTTGGCAGCAGACCCCGATTGCACCGCCAAGTTCCTGCTGAAGCCTGAGGACATCGACGGATTTGTGCATCTTGCCATGCGCCCTGTGCCGCATGTTGTGCGCCTTGGCATAGTCGCCCATCTTGCGGATGTTGTTCTCGAGCGCATCGAGGTCGAGGATCAGGCATGGCGTCTGGATTTCGTCGACGCTCATGCCGGGAAGAGCCGGCACGTCGTAGCCGACTTCCATGCCGGCGAATTTCGGTTCCATGTTCATTGCTCTTTCTCCCTTATTGCCAAGGCAATGTGTCGAGGTCGACGTTTCCGCCGGTGATGATGACGCCAATGCGCTGACCGGCGAAAACCTTCCTGTTCTTGATGATCGTCGCCAGCGGGACGGCGCTGGAGGGTTCCATGACGATCTTCATCCGCTTCCAGATGAGCTTCATGGCATCGACGATATCCTCTTCGGAAGCCGTCAGGATATCGGTCACGTGGTTTCTGACGAAATGCCAGGTCAGATCCTTGAGCGGCACCTTCAGACCGTCGGCAACCGTATTCGGCGCATCGTCGGCAATGATGTAGCCAGCCTTGAAGCTGCGATAGGCATCATCGGCCTGCTCGGGTTCGGCAGCATAGATCCTGATGCTCGGCGCGAGGTTCGATAATGTGAGGCAGGTCCCCGACACCATGCCGCCACCGCCGATCGGCGCCACCACGACATCGAGCCCGTCGACCTGTTCGATCAGCTCCATCGAGCAGGTCGCCTGGCCTGCGATAACGCGCGGATCATTGTAGGGATGAACGAATTCGGCACCCGTCTCGGCGACGACGTCGGCAAAGACGGCCTCACGCGAGGAGGTCGAAGGCTCACATTCGACCACCCTGCCGCCATATCCCCTGACGGCGTCCTTCTTTGCCTGCGGGGCGGTCCGCGGCATAACGACGGTGCAAGGAATGCCCCGCCGCCCGGCGGCGTAGGAAAGGCACGTTCCGTGATTGCCGGATGAATGCGTTGCAACGCCGCGGGCCGCCTGCTCGTCGCTCAGGCCAAAGACGGCGTTGGATGCGCCACGGGCCTTGAATGCGCCGGCTTTCTGGAAGTTCTCGCATTTGAAGAACAGTTCGGCGCCGACGAGCAAGTTGATGAAGCTGGAGGTGAGGACCGGTGTGCGATGGATGTGGGGCTTGATGCGCGTATGCGCGGCCACCATGTCGGCCAATGTCGGTATGTACATCGTGTAGCTCCTCAGGCCGCGGCCTGAATCTTGGACAGGCGGTCGTTGCGATAGTGTTCCTGCGCAGCCGCAACGCCCGAGCCGAGTTTGACGTTGAGACCAAGATCGACCATGGCCATCTCAGCCGTCGCAATGCCTGAAAGAGCCATGACGTCAGTCAAACTGCCGAGATGCCCGATACGGAACACCTTGCCGGCAACCTCGCCCAACCCAGTTCCGAAAGCGACATCGTACTTCCTCGCCGCATGCGCGACGATCGAAGTGGCGTCGAAACCTTGCGGCGTGCGGATCGCACTCACCGTGTCGGAATAGAGTTCCTCGCTTTTGGCGCATAGATTAAGACCCCATGCCCGAACGGCGGCTCGAATGCCGCCGGCGATACGCCGGTGTCTTGCAAATACGTTCTCCAGGCCTTCGGCGAGCAACAGTTCCGTCGAGAGCTTCAGGCCATTCAGGAGTCCGACAGCCGGGGTATAAGGATAGGCGTCGTTCGCATAGCTCTTCGCCATATCGCGAATGTCGAAGAAGGTGCGCGGGAGCTTTGCATGGTCGACGGCTGCCAGGGCCTTCGGGGAAAAGGCCGTGATCGCCAGGCCGGCGGGCAGCATGAAGCCCTTTTGCGAACCGGTCACGGCGATATCGACGGACCATTCGTCCATGCGGAAATCCATCGAGGCGATGGAGCTGACACCATCGACGAACAACAAGGCGGGATGGCCGGCGGCATCGATCGCCCGGCGGATGGCCGCGATATCGGATTTGACGCCGGTTGCCGTCTCGTTATGCGTGACCAGGACGGCCTTGATTTCATGCGTGGTATCGGCTGTGAGAACTTCCTCATAGCGATCGGCGGG
This sequence comes from Rhizobium sp. P40RR-XXII, assembly GCF_012641405.1. GTDB lineage: Bacteria > Pseudomonadota > Alphaproteobacteria > Rhizobiales > Rhizobiaceae > Rhizobium. Next base: position 456,854 of record NZ_JABAII010000003.1, on the reverse strand, counting down.
AGCGCCGCCGCCCCATTCGGCCTCGATGATATCAACCTTGAGGCCGTGGCGTTGGCACATGTCGATCCAGCGATAGCTGAACATACCGTAGCGGGCCGCCAATACGCGGTCACCCGGGCTGAGCGTGTTGGTGATGGCCGTTTCCCATCCGCCGGTCCCCGTAGACGGAAATACGAATATGGAGGCCTTTTCGGTTTTCATGACTTTCTTAACGCCGGCAAGCGCCGGACGCAGAATTTCACCGAAAAGCGGGGAACGGTGATCGAGCGTCGGCATGTCCGCAGCCTTGCGAAGGACCTCGGGCATATTCGTCGGACCGGGGATGAAGACCGGATTTTGCATGTACATCTGCGTGTCCTCCTACTGTTGAAAGATGGATACCATGTCCGGCGCAGGAGATAAATTTTTTTGAAATCATTTTTCAAAATGCGAAAAATGTAAGTATTATCTATACAAAACAGTATGTTGAATTTTTTCATTGGATAATTTAATTTTTCATAGCAGAATTTTTCTGCAAGTTGACTTCTCAAAGGGGACGATGACCGATGGCTGCCGAAATGCGCCGACGCGGGCGACCGAAGGCCTTCAACGGCCCTCAGACACAAAATACGATCCAGGCGCTCGATCGCGCACTGGACGTGCTCGATGCGCTCTCGACGCCGGAGGGGATGACGCTCTCGGAGCTGGCCGGGAAGCTCGGCCAATCGGCGGCGACCATGCATCGCGTGCTCGCGACGCTGGAGCGACGCGAATTCGTCGAGATCAGCCCCGATCGCCAGGTATGGTATATCGGCCCGGAGGCATACCGGCTCGGCTCCGCCTTTCTCCGGCGCACCAATGTCGTCGAGCGGAGCCGCCCGGTCATGCGGGAGCTCATGCTGGAAACGGGCGAGACCTCCAACCTCGGCATCGAGAAGGACGGAAACGTCCTATTCATCAGCCAGGTGGAGACCCACGAGTCGATCCGGGCCTTTTTCCCGCCGGGCACGCTGTCGCCGCTGCATGCCTCCGGCATCGGCAAGGCGCTGCTGAGCACCTATGACGACGATCGTCTCGCCACGCTTTTCAGGAAAAAGGAGCTGGAGCGCTTCACCGAGAATACCGTGCGTTCCTTTGATCAGCTGCGCGAGGAACTGCAGAAGACGCGGGACCGCGGCTACTCCTTCGACGACGAGGAGCGGACCAAGGGAATGCGCTGCGTGGCTGCTCCTATCCTGAACGTGCATGGAGAAGCCATCGCAGGCATTTCCGTCTCCGGACCGAAGCATCGGCTCGAGGACGTCGACATCCACCGGATTGGTGAACGTGTGAGGAGTGCCGCCGGAATGGTATCCCGTCGTCTCGGAGCCCCGTGAGATCGGCGGGCCGAAAATGGGTTGCTATGTCATGTGGCAGCTATAAATATGGTGCATATCATTTTTTTGCTTGCCTGGTCATGTCAGGCGATTGCGAGCGAAGCCGGTGGACAATCCCGGCGTTCCCGCGAGCCATTGGTTTCGAAAACCGATCGACTCGCTTGGAAATGGTCTGAAAAACTAGAATGTCTTTCGCAAATTGCAGGGAAATCGGGCTCTAGCGTCCGGAGCCTTTAAAAGCGCACAATCTCCCTCGCCACGAAACGCCGGTCACAGGCGCTTCTCGCGCCCGCATCGGAGGAGATGCGGGTAAGCCCCATGACATTCATGAGCGCCTGAAACGCTTAGGGAGGAACGATGCTTGAACGACTTTTCAAATTGAGTGAGCACGGCACGTCCGTGCGCACCGAACTCATCGCGGGCGTGACGACGTTCTTGACGATGTCCTATATCATCTTCGTCAATCCGGATATCCTGTCTACCACCGGCATGGACCGTAATGCCATATTCGTCGCCACCTGTCTTGCCGCGGCATTGGGTTCCATCGTTATGGGGCTTGTCGCCAATTGGCCGATCGGCATGGCGCCGGGCATGGGCCTCAATGCCTTCTTTGCCTTCACCGTTGTCGCCACGCTCGGATTTACTTGGCAACAGGCGCTCGGCGCGGTCTTCATTTCGGGTGCCATCTTCGTCTTGCTGACGGTCACGGGCGTGCGCAGCTGGCTGATCGCCGGCATCCCGCGTTCGCTGAGAAGCGCGATCGCCGCCGGTATCGGTCTCTTCCTGGCGATCATCGCGCTCAAGAGCGCCGGCATCGTCGTCGCCAACAAGGCGACGCTCATCGGTCTTGGAGATCTGAAGCAGACAGGCCCTCTTCTCGCGATCTTCGGCTTCTTCGTCATCGCCGTTCTTGACGCGATGAGAGTAAGGGGCTCGATCCTGATCGGCATTCTTGCCGTCACCATTCTCTCCTGGATCTTCGGCGTCAGCCAGTTCCACGGCATCGTTTCGGCTCCGCCCTCGATCATGCCGACCTTTTTGCAGCTCGATATCGTGGGTGCTCTTCATGGCGGCCTGATCCACATCATCCTCGTCTTCGTGCTCGTCGAGGTCTTCGACGCGACCGGAACGCTGATCGGTGTCGCCAAGCGGGCAAAGCTTCTCGAGGAAGGAAAACCAAACCGCTTGAGCCGGGCTCTGCTTGCCGACAGCGCGGCCATCGTCGCCGGCTCGCTGATGGGCACCAGCAGCACGACGGCCTATGTCGAAAGCGCCTCGGGCGTTCAGGCGGGCGGCCGCACCGGCCTGACGGCATTCACCATCGCCATGCTTTTCCTGGCGTCGCTGTTCTTTTCACCGCTCGCGGGCTCCGTTCCCGCCTATGCCACCGCACCGGCCCTGCTTTATGTCGCCGGCCTGATGATGCGCGAGCTGACCGAGATCGAGTGGGACGACCTGACGGAGGCGGCACCGGCGGCGCTGACGGCACTTGCAATGCCGTTCACCTATTCGATCGCCAACGGCCTTGCCTTCGGGTTCATCAGCTACGTCGTCCTGAAGGTCTGCACCGGCCGCTGGAAGACGCTTCATCTGGCAACGCAGATCGTTGCCGCCCTGTTCATCGTGCGCTTCGCCTTCTTTGCGGACTAGCCAAAGCGGCGCATTTCAAGGAGCCGGATCGTCCGTTGCGATGGTCCGGCTCCCAATTTGTTTGCAAGATCTGCCTGTTTATCCGGCAAGGTAGCTAGGACCCGAAATGCCGCGCATCTCACGGATGGGCAATACCCAGAAACTACCAGCGGAAGGCTGTACGTCGCAGGCAGGATGAGAAGCGAGACATCCAAATGAATCAAGGGGCGCCGCAATTGCGGCGCCCCTTGATTCATTTGAACCCACTCCACTGTTCAGCAGATCAGGAATGGCTCCGCAAAGAAATGTTCCTCCAGGTTTACGCCCTCACCGCCACGATCGACGACGACAAAATCCGAAATGCCGTCGAGAGGCGTGAGGATGCCATGCCAGATATTGCGGCCGATATTGACGCCCTGCCCAGGCTTTGTGCGAAAAGCCAGCGGCTCTCCCGGTCCATTTTCGGTTTCCCGCGCCACGACAACCAGGAACGGATTGTCGGTCAGCGGTATGAAGGCCTGGCTGCCGAGCGGATGCCGCTCCACCATCTGCAGCTCCAGCGGCAGCGTGTAGGGCTCGCCGCGCAGCAGGCTGATCATCGCGCGCGCCTTCTCCCCGGTCGTCTCGATTTTTGCCAGATCATGGTATCGCACACATTTCCCGGCGTTGATGGGGTAGTTATAGGCCCCATCCATCTCTATCACCTCGCCGAAGGGGAAGAAGGCAACACGCGTCAACGGTTGAATTTCGATCACCTTCATTCACGTTCTCCTCATTTTTGCTCTTGAGTGCGATAGCCGGCCTCATGCGGCACTCCGCTGCACACTCGGATCCAGTCCTTCTCCAGTGGGAAGCATGGCCACGAGCCGGAGGAACGCGATGCGCTCCACCTGGCGGCAGGCGGTGGCGAATTCGGTGTCTCGGTCATTCTCGATCCGGATCTCGAACGCGGCGAGAATCCCGGATTTCGTGTGATCCCGCACGGCGATGATGAACGGGAAGCCAAACTTTGCGACATAGCGGTTATTGAGAGCGGTGAAACGCGCCCGCTCGTCGTCCGTCAACGCGTCGAGCCCGGCGGAGGCCTGCTCTGCCGTCGAGCTCGCCGTCAGACGCCTCGCCTGCGCCAGCTTGCCGGCAAGATCCGGGTGAGCGACGAGTACGCCGAGCCGCTCCTCCTCGCTCGCCGCCCGGAACTGGAAGGTGAGCGCGGCATGGAGCCCGATCGCCGTATCGTTTGCGGGCGAAAGTTCGCCAGCAAAGGCACGGTGTGCGATCCAGGGCGAATGTTCGACGACGCCGCCGAAGCGCTCGATAAAGGTGCCCTCCGGCATCTGCGAGGGCCGCTCCGAGATCGGCCCTGGCGGATGCGTCTTCGCCCAGTGCTCGGCGATATCGACGCGGCGGGCGATCCAGACCTTGTCGTGGCTCTGGACGTAGTCGATGAAGCGGGCGAGCGCCATGATGCGTCCGGGCCGCCCGATCAGGCGGCAATGCAGGCCGATGCTCATCATCTTCGGGCTGCCTGCTGCACCTTCGGCATGGAGCGCGTCGAAGGAATCCTTCAGGTAGCTAAAGAACTGATCGCCGCTGTTGAAGCCCTGCGGCGTCGCAAAGCGCATGTCGTTGGCATCGAGCGTATAGGGAATGATGAGTTGGTGGCGCCCGCCATGTTCATGCCAATAGGGAAGATCGTCGGCATAGGTGTCGGAGATATAGTCGAAGCCGCCCGCTTTCGTCACCAGATCGACAGTGTTGACCGAACAGCGGCCGGTATACCAGCCGCGCGCCCGCTCGCCGGTAATGAGCGTGTGCAGGCGGATCGCCTCGGCGATCGCCGCGCGCTCTTCTTCCGGCTCCATATCTTTATGCTCGATCCATTTAAGGCCATGCGAAGCGATTTCCCAGCCGGCCTCTTGCATGGCGGCGACCTGCGCCGGCGAGCGTTGCAGCGCGGTTGCGACGCCGTAGACGGTCACGGGCACCTGCTTCTCGGTGAAAAGCCGGTGCAAGCGCCAGAAGCCGGCACGGGCGCCATATTCATAAATTGATTCCATGTTCCAGTGGCGCTGGCCCGGCCATGGGGCAGCGCCGACGATTTCCGAAAGGAAGGCTTCGGATGCCGCATCGCCGTGCAGCACGCAGTTCTCGCCGCCCTCTTCGTAGTTCAGAACGAATTGCACGGCGATGCGCGCATTGCCTGGCCACCGGGCCGCCGGCGGCGTCTGGCCATATCCGTGCATGTCACGGCAATATCGCATGAAACACTCCTCCAAATGTCTTCGATCGCAAATGTCTAACCGCAAATCGCGCGCGCTATTCCCATTGGAAATTTTGAAAGTCTCGAACGTTACAGCTGCTTTTCAGCGGAATGAGCCTGTCGGATAGTGGAGGCAGGAGCGCTAGAGCTGGATGATTTTAGGTCTGTTCGACCTAAAATCTGAATCCGCTCTAGAATCAAAGAAGTAGAGCGTGATGTCGTCCGAAAACCGCCTACACTTTTCGGCATCACGCTCCACGTTCGGGAGAAAAACATGCAGTCTCATTCGCCAGAAGCCGGCCGGCTCACGACCCACGTGCTGGATACCGCGCTCGGCAGGCCCGTAAGGGGTCTGCGCATCGATCTCTACCGGATCGAGGGCGACACGCATCGCCACCTCAAATCCGCCGAGACCAATGATGACGGCCGCTGCGACGCGCCGCTGCTGTCGGGCGAGACCATGAAGACCGGCACCTACGAGCTGCGCTTCCATGCCGGTGACTATCTCGACCGCACATCCGAAGGCCCGTTGTTCCTGGATATCATCCCGATCCGCTTCGGTCTCGCCGACGAAGGAGCCCATTACCATGTGCCGCTGCTCCTCTCGCCCTACAGCTATTCCACCTATCGCGGGAGCTAAACGATGGCGACCTTAACTATCCGCTCAGAACTGCGTTTCATCCTGAACGGCGAGGACGTGACTCTCAGCAACGTTGCGCCCGATCAGACCCTGCTCGACTGGCTGCGGCTCTCCCGCTCGCTCAAGGGCACGAAGGAAGGCTGCGCCGAGGGCGATTGCGGCGCCTGCACTGTGCTGGTCGGCAGGCTGACGCCGACGGGCGGCCTCGTCTATGAAGGCGTCAATGCCTGCATTCGCTTCCTCGGCTCGCTCGACGGCTGCCATGTCGTCACTATCGAACATTTGGCAGCCAGCGATAATCAACTGCATCCGGTGCAGCAGGCCATGGTCGATTTCCATGGATCGCAATGCGGCTTCTGCACGCCGGGCTTCGTCATGTCGCTCTACGGGCTATGGATGCAGACGCCAGACCCGACGAACCAGCAGATCGAAACCGCGCTGCAGGGCAATCTCTGTCGCTGCACCGGCTACGAGCCGATCCTGCGCGCGGCGCGGGCCGTTTCCAGCTATGGCGGAACGCTGAACGATCCCTTGCTTATCGAGCGCGACGCGACAATCGCACGCTTGAAGGCGCTTGCCGATGGCGCGCGTGTCGAAATCGGCGAAGGTCGGCATCGGCTGATCGTGCCCGCGAGCCTCGACGATTTCGCCTCAGTCCTCGAAGCATCGCCGACCGCAACGGTGGTGGCCGGCTCCACCGATGTCGGCCTCTGGGTTACCAAGCACATGCGCGACATCACACCGGTCGTCTTCATAGCCGGATTGCAGGAATTGAAGTCGATCGCCGTTGCGGACGGTATCATCACCATCGGCGCCGGCGTCACATACACGGAAGCCTTCGAAACTCTTTCGCAGCATATTCCTGCACTCGGTCCGCTGGTTGCCCGTATCGGCGGCCAGCAGGTACGCAACATGGGAACGATCGGCGGCAACATCGCCAATGGCTCGCCGATCGGCGATACGCCGCCGCCGCTGATCGCGCTTGGCGCATCGCTGACCCTGCACAAGGGTGAGACCCGCCGCACCATCGCGCTCGAAGACTTCTTCGTCGCGTACGGCAAGCAGGACCGCCAGCCCGGCGAATTCGTCGAGGCGGTGCATGTTCCGGTTCCGCCCGCGGACGAGAACTTCGCCGTCTACAAGGTCACGAAGCGGCGGGACGAGGACATTGCGGCGACGCTCGGCGCCTTCCGTGTGGCACTTGCCACCGACGGCACCGTCGCCGGAATTACGATCGCCTATGGCGGCATGGCCGCGACGCCGAAACGAGCCTTCGCCGTCGAAAATGCGCTGCTCGGCCAGCCCTGGAACGAGACGACGGTGGAGGCGGCAATGGAAAAGTACCCCGAGGACTACGCGCCGCTGACCGATATGCGCGCCACGGCGGAATACCGCGCGCTCGCGGCGAAGAATCTTCTCTTGCGTTTCTACCTGGAAACGACATCCAGTGCGGCACCGGTTCAGGTGTCCAGATATGAGGCTGCGTAGGCCATGAACAAACATGCTTCAGACATCAAGGCCGAAACCATCGTCGGCGGAGTTCATACCAGCCCGCGCCATGACTCAGCCCACAAGCATGTCTCCGGTACGGCCGTCTATATCGACGACATTACCGAACCGACCGGGACGCTGCATGCCGGTCTTGGCCTGTCCACGGTCGCCCACGGCGTCCTGAATTCCGTCGATCTTACTGCCGTGCATGCCGCATCCGGCGTCGTTGCGGTACTGACGCATGAGGACGTGCCCGGCATCAACGATATTTCGCCCTCCTACATGAACGACGACCCGGTGCTTGCCGCCGGCAAGGTCGAGTTTCACGGGCAGCCGATCTTCTGCGTGATCGCGGAAACGCGTGAGCAGGCGCGCCGCGCCGCGCGGCTGGCCAAGATCGAATACGAGGAACTGCCGGCCGATATCGACATCTGGGATCTCGACGTTTCGACCCACAGGCAGGTGGTCACGCCGCTGACGCTGAAGCGTGGCGATGCGGCAGCCGCGCTTGAAAGCGCACCGAGGCGGGTGACCGGCCGCATGCGGCTCGGCGGCCAGGATCATTTCTATCTCGAAGGCCAGGTCTCGCTTGCCGTGCCTGGCGAGGATGACGAGGTCGTCGTCTATTGCTCCACCCAGGGTCCGAGCGAGACGCAGCATATGGTCGCCCATGCGCTCGGCGTACCGAGCAACGCAGTGACGATCGAGGTTCGCCGCATGGGCGGCGGCTTCGGCGGCAAGGAAACGCAGGCGAACCAATGCGCCGCGATCGCGGCCATTGCCGCCAAGAAGCTGAAACGCGCCATCAAGATCCGGCTCGACCGCGATGAGGATATGGTCGCGACAGGCAAACGGCACGATTTCGCTATCGACTACGATGTCGGTTTCGACGATGAAGGCCGCATCCTGGCCGTGGACTATACGTTTGCGCTTCGCGCCGGCTTCTCCGCCGACCTTTCCGGCCCTGTCGGCGACCGGGCGCTGTTCCACTGCGACAACGCCTATTTCTTTCCGCATGTTCATGCGAAGTCGGCGCCGCTCTACACCAATACTGTCTCCAACACCGCATTTCGCGGCTTCGGCGGCCCACAGGGCATGGTCGGCGCCGAGCGCGTCATCGACGAGGTGGCATTCGCGGTCGGCAAGGACCCGCTCGACATCCGCAAGCTGAATTTCTACGACGCGATGGGGGTCAAGGGTGAGCGCAACGTCACTCCCTATCACCAGACCGTCGAGGACTGCATCATCCAGCGTATCGTCGCCGAACTGGAGGAAAGCGCCAATTACGCCGGGCGTCGGCAGTCGATTGCCGAGTTCAACGCGAAGAGTCGCATCGTCAAGCGCGGCATCGCGCTGACGCCGGTGAAATTCGGCATCTCCTTCACCAAGACCGAGTCAAACCAGGCCGGCGCTCTGGTCCATGTCTATAGCGACGGCTCCGTGCACATGAACCACGGCGGCACCGAGATGGGGCAAGGCCTGCATCTGAAGGTGGCGCAGGTCGTAGCGGAAGAATTCCAGATCGATCTCGACCGGGTGAAGATCACCGCGACGACGACGGCCAAAGTGCCGAACACGTCACCGACTGCGGCTTCCTCGGGAGCTGACTTGAACGGCATGGCGGCACAGAACGCCGCTCACCAGATCAAGGATCGGCTGATCGCCTTTGCCGCGGAAAGCTATCGGGTGCCGCGTGACCAGGTGGTGTTCCTGCCCAATCGCGTGCGGATCGGCGATAGCGAGATATCCTTCCCCGATCTCATCAAGAAGGCCTATATGGCCCGCGTCCAGCTTTCGGCCGCCGGTTTCTACAAGACGCCGAAGATCCACTGGGACCGGAAGGCGGGCCGTGGCCATGCTTTCTACTATTACGCCTATGGCGCTGCCTGTTCGGAAGTGTCGATCGATACGCTGACCGGCGAATATGTCGTCGAACGCACGGATATCCTGCACGATACCGGTCACTCGCTGAACCAGGCCATCGATATCGGCCAGGTCGAGGGCGGCTTCATCCAGGGCATGGGCTGGCTGACGACGGAGGAGCTTTGGTGGGATGGCAAGGGACGCCTTAGAACGCATGCGCCCTCCACCTACAAGATCCCTCTTGCATCCGACCGCCCGAAGATTTTCAATGTGGCCCTGACTGACTGGTCGGAAGCGTATGAGCCGACGATCCATCGGTCCAAGGCCGTGGGCGAGCCACCGCTACCGCTCGGCCTTGCAGTGCTGCATGCTCTTTCGGACGCGGTGGCGAGTGTGGCCGACCATAAGATCTGCCCGCGTCTCGACGCGCCGGCAACGCCCGAGCGGGTGCTGATGGCAATCGAGCGCCTCAAGGCCGCACAGAAGGAATGAGGTCATGTCTGCCACCTGCGAAGATATCCGGGATTTTCTGCGCCGCGAGCCGGCGTCGATCCTGGTCGAGGTGACTGCCGTCGCGGGCTCGGCGCCACGCGATACCGATGCCTGGATGCTGGTGTCGGAACGGGCGATCTTCGCGACGATTGGCGGCGGGACCCTCGAATATATGGCAATCGACCAGGCGCGCCGAGCCTTGCGTTCCGGCCTTGCCGCCCAGCCGATGAACGTGCCGCTCGGCCCGGAGATCGGCCAATGCTGCGGCGGCCGGGTGGGACTTGCCTTTACCGTGCTCAATCCTGAACTAGCGAACGAACTCATCGCCCGCAGCGACCGGGAAATGGCCGCGCGTCCGCATGTCTATGTTTTCGGAGCAGGCCATGTCGGCGATGCGCTCGCGATGGCCCTTTCGCTCGCGCCGCTGCGTGTCGTGCTTGTCGATACGCGGGAAGACGAACTAACGGCCTCCAAGGTGTCTGGTATCGAAACCTGCCTGACGGCCATGCCGGAAGCCGTGGTGCACGATGCGCCGGCCGGCAGCAGCTTCGTCATCCTCACCCATGATCACGCGCTCGACTTCCTGATTGCCACCGAGGCGCTCAAACGTAACGATTCCGCCTATGTCGGCATGATCGGCTCGAAGACGAAGCGCGCCACCTTCTGCAGCTGGCTTTCGCGCGAAACTGGTCATGCGGAACTTTTCGATCGCCTCGTCTGCCCGATCGGCGGAACTGCGGTGAAAGACAAGCGTCCCACGGTCATCGCCACCCTTGCCGCCGCCGAAATCATGACGGCAGCACTGATCTGGGCCTCCAATCGCGCAAAGCTTAGAGCGTGATGCCGAAAAGTGTAGGCGGTTTTCGGACGACATCACGCTCTCCTTCTTTGCTTCTAGAGCGGATTCAGATTCGGCTCTAGCGGAGCCGTCAGCCGCTAGACGTTCCCGAAATGACCTCGGCATCTTTGCTTGAGGGTATCGTCGTCCTACAGAGGCCGTCGAAAATGGGCTGGCTGCAGGGCAGCCAATCACGGCAAAGCCCGTTATTGGATAATGGGCAACTGCTTCAGTGGATTGGCGAGCGGCACGCCAAGCGGTTCGAAATGGCACTCATTGGCCGTCAAAACAGTGAGGCCGTGCGCAGCGGCAGTGGCGGCAATGGCAATGTCCTCAAAGCCGAGGTCATGAGCACGCGCACGGTCAAGCATCAGGCCAGCGTGCTTCGCTTCTTCGATACCAAACGGCAAGATACGGCCGGCATAGAAATGCTCCACCGCCGCGAGCCAGCGGCGCAGGTGCTCCGCTTTCGTCGTCGCCCCGGTTCTGACCGCGCGGGCGATGCCTGCCTCGATCTCGGCGATGGTGATAGCCGAAAGATAAAGCCGGTCATTATTGGCACGCAGCCAGGCCGCGAATGTACCAACGCCGACGTGGCGCTTGGTCGGCGCATCGGCCGACACGATATTGGTGTCCAGAAGATACAAGATCAGAGGCCGTTTTCACGCAATGCCTGTGCGGGCTTTCGCGATCGTTCCGGAATATCTGCCGGCTCGCCGGGAAAGATCAACAGCAGATCGGCGAATTCAGGCACTTTGGAAACCCGTTGCCATTCTTCAAAGGAAACCAGTACGGCTTCCTTCCGGCCATGGCGGGTGATGACGGTCGGTTCACCGGCCACGGCTTGATCGACCACAGCAGAAAGCGTCGCCTTTGCATCCTTGAGCTGAATTTCCTTCATGCCATTTCTCCATGTGACTATTGGTAGTCATATGTGATCTCACTGATTTGAATCAAGCGGAGATCAACCTGCGGCCTTCAGATCACGAGGCCGCGGCTGCCGGCTCATCTTCGAGTAGTTTGCCGATGAGCCGCTGACAGCGCTCGGCCATGAAATCAATCATCAGGCGGACCTTCGGGTCCTGAAAGCGCTTATGCGGGTAGATGGCGGCGAGCTGCACCGGAGCCGGTGGGCTCTCCTTCAGGATCTCCACCAGCCGGCCCTGCTTGAGATAGGCCTTCACCTCGAACAACGGCTTGTTGATGATGCCGCGATCTTCCAGCGCCCATTGGGTGAGCACGTCACCATCGTCGCTGTCATAGGGGCCGGCAACCTCGAATTTGCGAGGGCCTTCCGCCGTCATCAGCATCCAGTAATATTCCTTCGACCCGGGATAGCGCAGCAGAAGACAGTCATGCTTGTCGGCAATCAACGCGTCGGCGGTCGGTGGCACGCCACGCTGCGCGAGATAGGCCGGCGATGCACACAGCACGCGCTCGCAATTGAGGATGCCGCGCATGCGTAGGTTCGAATCCTCCAGGACTCCAAGCTTGAAGGCAACGTCGACGCCCTCCGCCAAAATATCCACATTGTGATCCGACAAGCGCACCCGCACCTCGATATCCGGATACTTATCGTGGAATTCCGGAATGCCTGACGCGATCAGCCGCCGGCCGATGCCGAGCGGCGCGGTGATCCTCAGCGACCCCTTCGGATTGCGTGAGAGATCGGCGATCGCCGCTTCCGCCTCATTGACAGCCTCGATGATCTTCACGGCCTTTTCATAGAAAACACGACCGTGCTCGGTCGGCGACAGCTTACGTGTCGTGCGGTTGAAGAGGCGCACGCCGAGATGGCGCTCAAGCTCCTTGATGCGATTGCTCGCAACCGCAGGCGTGACGCGCTGGTCGCGGCCTGCTGCCGAAAGAGTACCGAGTTCGACCACGCGAACGAAGACACGCACATTATCAAGATAGGACATGGGCCTCTTTCTACCACATCAGCGTGCAGAACAAACCGGCGGGCATCTTATAGATTTTTTTGAAAGTGTTGCGGATTAACCGGGATTTCCGAGAAAATCGCGGGATGGCAAACAGTCCCATGAGGATCAGGCCCATGAAGGCCGGGAGGAGTTCCCATGTACGAATATGCCATCGCCTGGGACTGGATAACCTTCGCCGTCCGCTGGCTGCACGTGATTACCGCGATCGCCTGGATCGGCTCGTCGTTCTATTTCGTCGCGCTCGACCTGGGTCTGAAGAAACATCCGGCCCTGCCGCCGGGCGCCTATGGCGAGGAGTGGCAGGTCCATGGCGGCGGCTTCTATCATATCCAGAAATATCTGGTGGCGCCGGCCAACATGCCGGACCATCTCGTCTGGTTCAAGTGGGAGAGCTATGTCACCTGGCTTTCGGGCTTCGGCATGCTCTGTCTCGTCTATTATGCCGGCGCGGATCTCTACATGATCGACCCGGCAGTCCTCGATGTGTCGAAGCCTGTGGCGATCGCCATCTCGCTCTGCTCGATCGCCGGCGGTTGGCTTCTATACGACCTGATCTGCAAATCGCCCTTCGGCAACGACAATACGCGGCTGATGGTGGCGCTGTATTTCATTCTGGTGGCGGTGGCCTGGGGCTATACGCACCTGTTCACGGGCCGCGCGGCTTTTCTGCATCTCGGCGCCTTCACCGCGACGATCATGTCAGCCAACGTCTTTTTCATTATCATTCCGAACCAGAAGATCGTCGTCGCCGACCTGATCGCCGGCCGCACGCCCGATCCGAAATACGGCAGGATTGCCAAGCAGCGCTCGACGCACAACAACTACCTGACGCTGCCAGTGCTGTTCCTGATGCTGTCGAACCATTATCCGCTGGCGTTCGGCACGCAATTCAACTGGATCATCGCCTCGATCGTCTTCCTGATGGGCGTTACGATCCGCCACTGGTTCAACACCCGCCACGCCAATGCCGGCAACCCGACCTGGACGTGGATCGTCACCGTTGTTCTGTTCATCATTATCATGTGGCTTTCCACGGTGCCGAAGATACTGACGGGCGAAGGAACCGACATCAAGATTTCGGCTACCCAGCACCCCTTCGTCACGGCTGAGGCCTTCCCGAGAGTTCGCGACACGATCATGGGGCGCTGCTCGATGTGCCATGCCAAGGAGCCGAGCTGGGAGGGCATCATCGCACCACCGAAGGGCGTGGTGTTCGAGACCGATCGCGACATCGCCGCCCACGCCCGCGAGATCTATCTGCAGGCCGGGCGCAGCCATGCCATGCCGCCGGCCAACGCCTCGCATATTACCGACGAGGAGCGCCGCCTGCTCGTTTCCTGGTACAAAAGTGCCATCAATGGGGAGAAGACCCAATGAATGAAATCCTGATCCGTGGCCGAGTGCTCACCTTCCTTGCCGAGCCGCAAGGCATCGATGATGCCGCCTCCTACCGTTATATCGAGGACGGCGCCGTCTACGTTCGTGATGGAAAGATCATGGACATCGGTTTGTATAACGACATTTGCAAACTGGCCGATGCAGGCATCCGGATCGCGGACCATCGCCCGAATCTCATTCTTCCCGGCTTTATCGACACGCATCTGCATTTCCCGCAGACGCAGGCGATCGCCTCTTATGGCGCACAGCTGCTCGAATGGCTGAACAGCTATATTTTCGTCGAGGAGCAAAAGTTCGCCCGCGCCGCGCACGCGGCTGAAGTCGCCGATCGTTTCATGGACGAGCTCCTGTCGAACGGCACGACGACAGCGGTTGCCTATTGCTCGGTGCATCCGGAGAGCGTCGACGCCTATTTTACCGCCGCTGAAGCGCGCGGCATGTGCATGATCGGCGGCAAGGTCATGATGGACCGCAATGCGCCGGACGCGCTGCGCGATACGCCGCAGCGCGGCTATGACGAGACGAAACGGCTTATCGGGAAATGGCATGGCCGCGGCCGCGCGCATTATGCGATCAGCCCGCGCTTTGCCATCACCTCGACGCCCGAGCAAATGGACGTGAGCAGAGCCCTCGTCGCCGAGCATCCGGACTGCTATGTCCAGACGCATTTGTCTGAAAATCGCGACGAGATCGCCTTCGCCACGTCTCTTTATCCCGAGGCGAAGGACTATACCGATATCTACGCCCGCTACGGCCTGCTCAATAACCGCATGCTGCTCGGCCACTGTATCCATATGAGCGAAAGGGAAGTTTCCGTGCTCGCCGAAACCGGTGCGGTTGGTGTTTTCTGCCCGACCTCGAACCTCTTCCTCGGCTCCGGGCTTTTTAACGCCGCGCGGTTCGATGCTCTCAGCGCCCGTTGGTCAGTGGCAACCGATGTCGGCGCCGGCACCAGCTTCTCGATGCTGGAAACGATGGACGAGGCCTATAAGGTGCTGCATCTGCAGGGACAGCGGCTGACGCCTTTCAATTCCTTCTACCGCATGACGCGCGGCAACGCGCTCGCGCTTGGCCTGGAGAAACGGATCGGCTCGCTCCAGGCAGGCGCGGATGCCGATATCATCGTGCTCGATTCCAGCGCCAAGTCGGCGATGGAATTCCGCATGCGCACGGCGACCTCGCTTGCCGAGGAGCTCTTCATTCTCCAGACCATGGGTGACGACCGCTGCGTCAGCGAGGTCTATGTCGCCGGCAAGGCGATGAAGACGGGGGATGCAAAGCATCAGGCAACGGCAAGTCGGAGATCGGAAGCTGCCCTGTTCGCATGAGGATTTCCATGCGGCTTCGATCTCTCTGAGGAGAATGGGCGTAAGGTTCGATGAAAAAATAGAGCGCGCTGTCGCTTGGTGCGGGTCTGGAGATCGGCCCTCGCGTCGCGCGCATTTTCCGCTTCACCAGTGGGAATATTATTCCAAAATCATTTCGGAAATTAGCAAATCACTATAGGCTGGGTTCGACTCGGCTGCGCATGCGCTTTGGGGGAGTTTGCCGCGCCCGTCGAGCAAGACAATCCGATGAAGAAAAGCCGACATGCCCAATAGAACCTCGCCGCTCGTCGCGTTCCAGTCCAAGACATTTCGTTCGCTCTGGTCGGCAACGCTCATCTCCAATCTCGGCGGACTGGTCGAAGGTGTCGGCGCCGCCTGGCTCATGACCAGCCTTGCCACGTCTCACGGCATGGTGGCGCTGGTCCAGTCCTCCACCACGCTGCCTGTCATGATCTTCTCGCTCGCGGCCGGCGCGCTGGCCGACAATTACGACCGACGACGGATCATGCTGATCGCGCAGATGCTGATGCTGTGCGTGTCCGCGATGCTGGCGGTGCTTTCCTACACCAATGCCTTAACGCCATGGCTGCTGCTCAGCCTCACATTCCTGATCGGCTGCGGCGGCGCCTTGCATAATCCATCGTGGCAGGCCTCCATGGGCGATGTCGTGCCGCGCGACCATCTGCCGGGAGCCGTCGCGCTCAACAGCATGAGCTACAACCTGATGCGCAGCATCGGGCCGGCGATCGGCGGCGTCATCGTGGCGGCGGCTGGAGCCGCGTTCGCATTTCTTTTCAACGTCTTCTGTTATTTCGCGCTTATTTTCACCTTGTGGCGCTGGAAAAAAGCGCCTGTCCGCAATGCCCTGCCGCGAGAACCTTTCGGCAGTGCGATGTCGGCCGGGTTTCGCTATGTCCTGATGTCGCCGAACCTGCTCAAGGTGATGTGCCGTGGCTTCGCCTTCGGCCTGACGGCGATCGTCATTCTCGCGCTATTGCCGCTGGTTGCGCGCGATCATGTGCATGGCACGGCGATCACCTATGGCATCATGCTCGGCTTCTTCGGCTTTGGCGCCATCTGCGGCGCGATGCTGATCGGCCGCATTCGCGATTTCCTCAGCAATGAATGGGTGATCCGCGGCGCCTTCTTCACGCTGGCGGTCAGCTGCGTCTTTCTGGCGCTGAGCAATCAGGTATGGCTGAGCTGCCTTCTCCTCATGCCGGCAGGCGTCGCCTGGGTCCAGGCCTTCTCGCTGTTCAACGTCACCGTTCAGCTTTCGACCCCGCGCTGGGTCGTCGGCCGCGCGCTCTCGCTCTACCAGACCGCCACCTTCGGCGGCATGGCGATGGGAAGCTGGCTCTGGGGCGAACTGGCCGACGCTCATGGCGTCACCGGCGCGCTTTTCATCGCGAGCGCCGCTCTGGCCATAGGCGGCCTGCTTGGCGTCCTGCTGCGCCAGCCGGACTTCGAATCCCTCAATCTCGATCCGACCAACACCTTCAGCGAACCGCAGCTGCAGCTCGACCTTCGCTCCCGAAGCGGCCCGATCCTGGTCATGGTGGATTACAATATCGATCAGGAAGACGTGCCGGAATTTCTGGCCGTCATGGCCCAGCGGCGGAGAATGAGAATTCGAGACGGCGCAAAGCAATGGTCATTGTTGCGCGATCTGGAAAAGCCGAACACCTGGACGGAAAGCTATCATCTGCCGACCTGGATAGACTATGTCCGCCACAGCCAGCGGCAGACGCATGCCGATGTCGAGGTCGCCGAACACCTGGATGCCCTGCACCGTGGCGATCAGCCGCCGGTCATCCACCATATGATCGAACGGCAGACGGTGCCGAGACATGACGACATGCCGTTGAAACCCTATCTCGACGCGACGTAATGGCGCCTACGGCTGGGCGCTCGCGCTTGTGGAAGCACTCCGCGCATGCTGGCGCGCCATTTCGCGTGGCGAATGGCCGAAGGCACGCTTGAACATGGTCGTGAAGGCCGCCGGGTTCTTGTA
This sequence comes from Rhizobium sp. P40RR-XXII, assembly GCF_012641405.1. Classification (GTDB taxonomy): domain Bacteria; phylum Pseudomonadota; class Alphaproteobacteria; order Rhizobiales; family Rhizobiaceae; genus Rhizobium. The sequence continues at coordinate 439,603 of NZ_JABAII010000003.1, read as the reverse complement.
GCCAAGATCGATTGCGATCGTCGTCACCGGCGTTCCCGCGACAAGTCGCGGAAGTGCGGCATGCAGGCAGGCCTGCTCGCGCCATTTGACGAAGCTGAGCCCCGTCTCGAGACGGAACATTCGGGTAAAAGCACGACGGCTCATGCTCATATGGCCGGCCCATGCATCGATCGTATCGTGCGTTGTCGGCCGCCTCAGGAAATCCTGGCACTTCTCGGCGAGCATTCGGTGGTGCGGGATCGGCAAGGACAGCGGCAGCGGCTTCAGCCGCGCCAGCTCGTACAGAAGCAAGGTCATCAAGGCACCGGCCCGATCGTTGACGTCATAGTCGACGGGAATATCGACGGCTTCGGCAATGAGCGTGCGCAACAGCGGTGATATTTCAACGACCTGACAATGATCCGGCATTGTTTCGATGGCCTCGGGCCGAATGTAGACGCTGCGCATGCTGACATTGCCAAGCATGCGCACGCTGTGGATCACGCCTGGCGGGATCCACATGCCGCGCTCCGGCGGCATGACCAGCGTGCCGTCCGGAGTGGTGACGATCACCACGCCCGAAAAGCCGTATAGCAACTGGGCGCGGCGATGCTGGTGCGGATCGACGCGATGCCCGTCCCTATATTCATTGCCGAGGGCAACGAGTGGCCGGTCGACATCGATGAACGGATCTATGCGGCTGTTTCTGACCATTCTGGCCCAGTCTCGTAATAATTGCGCCTTATCGCGGTAGCGGGCGATATTGTTTTCCAATATCAGCGCGGCAAATGATTTGAAAGTGAGAGCCATGAGCCAGGTCATGAACCCGCCGCGGGCGGCTGCAACGATATATCCGGTCCTTCTGGTAGCCAGTCTCGGCCACTTCATCAACGACGTCACCCAGGCTCTGCTGCCGGCCAGCTATCCCGTGCTCAAGACCGGCTTCGATCTCACCTTTGCTCAGCTCGGCGTGCTGACCTTCGTCTACCAGATCACCGCCTCGATCCTGCAGCCCTTCGTCGGCTGGTACACGGACGGACGTCCCCAGCCCTATTCCCTGCCCTTCGGCATGGCCTGCAGCTGCACCGGCATGATCACTCTCGGAATGGCCTCGAACTATCCGACCCTGTTGATGGGCGCGATGCTGCTAGGCCTCGGCTCCTCGATCTTCCACCCCGAGGCATCCCGCATTGCGCGCCTGGCATCGGGCGGCAAGCACGGCTTCGCACAGTCGCTGTTTCAGGTCGGCGGCAATTTCGGCACCTCGCTCGGTCCGCTGCTGGCCGCTTTCTTCATCCTTCCGCACGGCCAGCACGGCATGGCTGCGCTTGCAAGCCTGGCATTCCTCGGCATCCTCGTTCTCGGAGGACTGGGCCGCTGGTATCAAGTCAATGGCGGGCACCTGCGCGCGCCGGCCAAAACGGGCAAGCCCCATAAGGCGCTAAGCCTGTCGCGCGCCCGCGTCGGCCTGGCCATCGCCGTCCTGATCGCGTTGATTTTCTCGAAGTATTTCTATCTGGCGAGCTTCACCAGCTACTACAATTTCTACCTGATGGCCCGGTTCGGTGTCACCGAACGGACGGCCCAGCTCTGCCAGTTCGTGTTCTTCGCGGCTGTTGCCATCGGTACGATGGTTGGCGGCCCGGTTGGCGACCGCATCGGCCGCAAGAAGGTCATCTGGGGATCCATTCTCGGTATCCTGCCCTTCACCATCGTGCTGCCGCACGCCAACCTTGAAACGACGATCATCCTCAGCGCGATCATCGGCACCGTCATCGCGTCCGCCTTTTCCGCGATCGTCGTCTATGCACAGGAACTGCTGCCTGGCCGCGTCGGCATGGTTTCGGGCCTCTTCTTCGGCTTTGCCTTTGGCATGGGCGGCATCGGGGCGGCGGCACTTGGCATCCTCGCCGACCATACGAGTATCGAATTCGTCTTCGAGCTTTGCGCCTTCCTGCCGCTGATCGGGCTTTTGACGATCCTGTTGCCGAGCGTGGAAGATTGAGGCTATTCAGAGCCGGCTTGGCCGGTCAATGTTGCGAGACAAAAAGGTCACACCTCGAAGCGTTTGCTGATCGCGCCACCCAGAAGTTGCGGATGTTTCACAACCGCATATTGAGCTGCCTCACAAATTGTCTATTTTGCCGTGCTGCAATTGTGGGCGCAAAGTCGAACCCCAGGATTTTGCGAAGCCACCGCTTCGCCCTTGCTTTGCGGATGCCTACGCAACCATTCGGAGTTCAGGCAGACAATGACATTCCCGACGATACAGCTTCCGCAGAGAGCTCTCACGCTTGCTCAGGGCGTGATTACAATGCCGAGAGCCGTCTATTTCTCGTTGCCGGTATTGATCGCCCTGACTGTCTTCATGGCGATTTCCGAAATGCCTGGCATATTGAGGGATTGGACGATCAGCCAAAATCCCGTCATGCTCGATAGCGGCGATATTCGCGATGGAAAATGCTCAACCCGGAAAGGCTTCTTTACCAACTGCTCGGCCCATCTCACCTATGATTATCAGGGCCAGAACTATGACAAGGATGTCGAGATCATGTTCGTCGACATCCATGCCGGCGACTATGACACGGATCTCGTCGTCTCCGGCGATCACCCGGAGTTGGCGACCCTCAGCCTCGGGCTTGATATGCTCTGGAACCGGATCATCACGCTTGCCGTGTTCGTTGCCCTGCTCGGCGGCGCCTGCATCGCCATGATCTTCCAGCTCTTGCGCATCTGGCGAGTTCGCGGGCAGCTGCGCCAACCCGCTCAACTGGTGCCGGTTCCCGTCGAAATCACCACGTTTCAGCGCAAAGGCAAGCGATTGACGGTGACCTATGCGGATAAGATCGCCGACAGAAAGACGGGGCGAGCGGCACACACACGCTTCGAGCCCGGACAGGAACCTCTGGTCGTCGATGAAAAGGACGGCAAGGCCGTGGCGCTCGCCGCCTGGCATGGAAATGCGGCTCTGCCGGTGCTTCTGGACAGCCGGCTGGAACGGATCGACATGACGGCGGAAGAGCGCGCCAGAACTCTCGCTCCGCTGACAACAGAACTAGGCAGCCACCCGCCGGAACTCGCTGTCCAAGGAAAGAAAGGCCCGTCCATCATGGCGCGGCTTGCCAGAGCCCTGCTCGTCATACTCCTGATCATCGGCGGCCTTTTCGGCTACTGGCTCTGGTATGTGACCAGCGCCGGCTCGCAGTTTACGTCGCCGGCCATGGATCTCAACAATATGATGCCCACTCCTCTCAACCGCTGGGGCTGCGATCAGTTGAAGAAGCGTTTCGGCGATCAACGGGCGCCCTTCGGATGCACCGCAGCGGACTATACCAGCTGGAAGTGACGTTGAACTGGTATCGATGGACGCGGCTTCCTCAAGGAGCCGCGTCCATGCGCGACGCCTCGTCCCTGCCCGATGGTGTCGGGCAGGGACGAGGGTGGGCCGTTTCCGACCACGCGGGAACAATGACCGGCGAATGTCGTTTGGCTTCCATTGTCGACTTGGAGCTTACACGACCTGGAGCCTGCTATGAGCCCGCGCGCGCAATGGAAGGGATACCTGAAATTCGGAGAGGTCAGCTGCGCCGTCGCCCTTTATACGGCGGTCTCGACCTCGGAGCGGATTTCCTTCCATACGCTGAACCGGGAAACCGGCAATCGCGTCAGGCGCGAATTCATTGACAGCCAGACCGAACAACCGGTGCCGCGTGACGACCAGGTCAAGGGTTATGAACTCAACAAGGACGACTACATCGTGCTGGAGCCCGAGGAGGTCGCCGCCGCCGTGCCGGAAAGCGACAAGGTTCTTCGCGTAAAAGCCTTTCTCGCGTGGTCGGATATCGACGACGTCTATTTCGACCGGCCCTACTATCTCGCCCCTTCCGCCTCGGCCAGCGAGGAAGCCTTTGCGCTGATCCGCGAGGGCATGCGCAAGAAGAAGGTGGCCGCCATTGCCCAGGCCGTCCTGTTTCGCCGTCTGCGAACGCTGATGATCCGCGCGCACGGCAAGGGGCTGATCGCCACCACCCTGAACTTCGACTATGAGGTCCGCTCGGCCAGGGAAGCTTTTGAGGACGTGCCCGACATGAAGATCAAGGGCGAGATGCTCGATCTTGCCAAGCATATCATTGCCACGAAGGAAGGCAGCTTCGACGCCAGTGAATTCGACGATCGCTACGAAGCCGCGCTGACGGAGCTCGTCAAGGCCAAGATCGAAGGCAAGGCGATCCCGCAACGCAAGCCGGCGAAGGTTGCCAAGGTGACCGACCTCATGGAGGCCTTGCGCCAGAGCGCCGGCGCGGATGGCGGCGGCAAGGCAGGTCCGAAGCACACCTCACAGAAGGCCGGCTCGACGTCTCGCAAGGCAGAGAAATCACAAGCCGCATCCTCATCCCGGTCGCAGCGCAAGGCGGGCTGACGATGGTATTGGAAACCTATAACCGCAAACGTGATTTCACGAGAACGACCGAGCCGAAAGGGCTGGCAAACAAGGGAAAGCAGAGAGCCTCAGGAGACAGCTTCGTCATCCAGAAACACGATGCGCGCCGCCTTCATTACGATTTCCGCCTCGAACTCGACGGCGTCCTGAAGAGCTGGGCCGTGACCAAGGGGCCCAGCCTCGTGCCGGGCGAGAAGCGGCTCGCCGTGCAGACCGAAGACCATCCACTGGAATACGGCGATTTCGAAGGCACGATCCCGAAAGGCGAATATGGCGGAGGCACCGTCCTCGTCTGGGACAAGGGCTCCTGGACGCCGCTTGGCGATCCCCACAAAGGTCTGAACAAGGGACATCTCGAATTCGAGCTCCATGGGAAAAAGCTCGGTGGCCGCTGGCGCCTGATCCGCATGGCGGGAAAGCCGCGCGAAAAGCGCGAAAACTGGTTGCTGATCAAAGGGGAAGACGATGCGGCCCGCCCGGAAGGGGCACCTGACATCCTCGACGAGCGGCCGGAATCGGCGAAAACGGGACGCGTCATCGATGAGGTTGAAGGCGAAAAACCGGGCTGGTCCTCGAAGACCGGCAAGATCGATCGCAGGAAGAGCCGGACAGAGAATGGCGCTGCCGAGAAAAAGACGGGCCGATCCGAACCGGAAGCGGATGCGAAAGCTGTCGATCCAGCGTCCCTGAAGGGCGCCAGGAAGGCTCCCTTGCCGGCCTACATCGAGCCGGCCCTGGCAACGCTCGTAGCAAAACCACCTTCAGGGACGCGCTGGCTTCACGAAATCAAATTCGACGGCTATCGGCTCGAGGCCCGCATAGAGGCCGGGCGCATCAAGCTGCTCACCCGCAGCGGCCTCGACTGGGCGGGCAAGTTCGGCAAGGAGATCATCGCCGCTTTCAGTGATCTGCCTGTCGGCACGGCGATCATCGATGGCGAACTGGTCGTCGAGCCGGCGGCCGGTGCCTCGGACTTTTCAGCACTTCAGGCCGACCTCAGCGAAGGCCGCAGCGATCGCTTCGTCTTCTATGCCTTCGATCTCCTCTATCTCGATGGCTATGATCTCGGCGCTTGTCCATTGGTCAGCCGCAAGAAACTGCTACAGACGATCATTTCATCCGAAACCGGGATCCTCCGCTTCAGCAGCCATTTTGATGAAAACGGCGATTTGCTGCTGAGCCATGCCTGCCGGCTTAGCCTCGAAGGGATCGTCTCCAAGATCGCCAATGATCCCTATCGCCCCGGCCACGGAAAGACCTGGGTCAAATCGAAATGTTCGTCGCGGCAGGAATTCGTCATCGGCGGCTGGGTTCCCTCCACGACATCGCGAAAGGCGATCGGCTCGCTGGTTCTCGGCGTCTATGACGGTGGCAAGCTCGAACATGTCGGTCGCGTCGGCACGGGCTACACGCACATCGTTGCCGAGCAGCTTTTCAAAACGCTCGGCCGCCTGAAAGCGGAGGAGAATCCCTTTGCAACGAAGCTGACGGCAGAGGAAAATCGCGGCGTCCGCTTCGTGCGGCCCGAACTGGTAGCGGAGGTCGAGTTCCGCGCGTGGACGGCCGATGGTCACCTGCGTCACGCCTCCTTCCGTGGCTTGAGAGAGGACAAGAACCCGCTCGATATCGTTCGCGAAACACCGAAAGCGGCGACAGCAGCCTCAGCCGAAAAGCCTGTCCGCAGCAGCGTGTCCTTGACGCATGGCGACCGTCTCTACTGGCCGGACGAAGGCGTCACCAAGGCAGGACTTGCAGACTATTACACCGAGGTTTGGCGCTACATGGGTCCCTACATCGTCGGTCGGCCTCTCGCGCTCGTGCGCTGTCCGAACGGCATCAACGGCCAGCATTTCTTCCAGAAGCATGCCTGGAAAGGCATGAACCGGAATATCGCCCTGGCGAAAGATCCGCAGGACGAAGAGCCCTATGTGAGTATCAACGACCTGAACGGCCTGATCGGTCTCGTGCAGGCGGCCGTTCTCGAAATCCATCCCTTGGGATCGATGGTCGGCAATTGGGAAAAACCTGACATGATCATCATGGACCTCGATCCGGGGCCGGGCGTCGCCTGGACCGAGGTCATCGCCGCTGCGGAAGAAACCGGCGAGCGGTTGAAACAGGCAGGTCTCGTTCCCTTCATCAAGACGTCGGGCGGCAAAGGCCTGCATATCGTCTGCCCGCTGGTTGCCAAGGCCGAATGGCCTGCCGTCAAGGCCTTTACCAAGGGTGTCGCCGACGCGATGGCGGCGGACAGCCCCGGGCGCTATGTTTCGACCATCACGAAATCGAAACGACGCGGCAAGATCCTCATCGATTATCTCAGGAACCAGCGCGGTTCGACGGCGGTTGCGCCCTATTCCACCCGCGCTCGTCCGGGAGCCGCGGTCTCCATGCCGCTATCCTGGGACGAACTGAGCCCGGCCATCGGCCCGGACTACTTCACCGTACCCAACGTGGCGACACGGCTTGCCGCGCTCCGCTCGGATCCCTGGGCCGACTTCAGAGCCGCAGCCGAACCGTTGCGTCAATCGAAAGCAAAAGGCAAACGTGGTTCATGACGAAGTGGGCGGCTATCGTCTCTTGCCGCCCTTCTCCTGCGAGAGGCTCTTTCGAAGCGCATCCATGATGGAGATGACATTGCTCGGCGCGGCTTCCTCTGCCACCTTCGCCTTTACCGGTCGCTTGCGGCCCTTCTTCTTGGAGGCGATAATGTCGAGCAACTTTTCCTGGACGGGGTCCGAGACCATGTCGGGATCCCACGGCTTCATCCGCTCTTCTATGAGCTCCTCGACCAGCCGCATCAGCTTGGTGTCCACCGATTTCGACCCGATGTCGCCGAAATAATCCCGATCGTCACGCACCTCGTCGCCAAAGCGCAAGGTCCAAAGCACGATGCCCTTATCTCGAGGCTCCAGCATGACGGCTCTTTCGCGGGATATGCCGACCATGCCGCTCGCCTCCATCGCGTCGCGAATGACGCAGTAAGCCTCCTCGCCGACGGGATCGTCCGGCGTCAGATAATGCGGGGTATCGAACCAAATCCATTCGATGCCGTCTCGCGGCCCGAACATCTCGATATCGATCGTCCGCGTGCTTTCCAGGGCGACAGCGTCGAGCTCCTCGTCCTCGAGCACGACATAGTCGTCCTCGCCACGCTCATATCCCTTGACTTCATCGTCCTCATCCACCGCCGTGCCGGTCACGGAATCCACATATCGGCTGACGATGCGATTGCCTGTCTTCCTATTAAGCGTATGGAAGCGAACCTTTTCATTGTCGCTGGTTGCTGGCGCCATGGCGACGGGGCAGGTCACGAGCGACAGCTTGAGGTAACCCTTCCAGAATGATCGCGGAGCCATGAATTTTTCCTCCAATACGAGAAGAGGAACGGTCTTCGCCACGCATGGTTCCGCTCGACCCATCCGTGGTTCCTGTCATGTCTGAAAGGCAACTCGACCGGATCGGTCGGTTTGCCTATAATTTCCATGGCTACGGATCGCTTCAGCCCATAGGCGATCGATTTGGCGGGAATAGAAACATGGATCAGTTCAGCAGTACCGCCACGACGCTCCTTTCCAGCAGAGATCGCGGCTGGAAGGGATTCGAGGCGAACTTCCTTCATCTCCAGGCTGGCCGCACCCATGTGCCCGGATCACAGACGCATCGGCTGGGCATTCACTTCGGGCGAGCCGTGAACGCATTTTGCCAATGCGACGGCCTGCAGCATCGCCGCCGACAGAAACATGGTGACATCGACATTGTTCCGGCGGAACTGGATGGCTGGTGGGAAGATGACCGCGACTGCACCGTTCTGCGCCTGAATATTCGCCCTGAGCTCCTTCGATCCGCCGCTCAAGCGCTTGGTCGAAATCCCGACACGGTTTCGCTGACACCAAAATTCCAGCTTCGGGATGCCCGGCTGGAATCGATCGCCTGGGCCATCAAGACCGAGATAGAGGCACCCATACCATCAGACCGGACATACGCCGAGGCATTGGGATTGGCTTTGGCGATCCGCCTGGTGGAAAGCGGGGGACAGGAAGCGGCAGGCATCACCGCGACAGGCGCGACGTTAACGGACAAGCAAAAACGGCGCGTGATGGAATTTATCGAAGAGCATATCGACAAGTCGCTGTCTCTCGCCGATTTGGCAGAGATTGCCGGGTTCAGCGTATCGCATCTGAAGCCGCTCTTTCGCGCCACATTCGGAATGCCGGTTCATCAATATGTTCTGGCACGCCGGGTCGAGCATGCAAGATTGCTCATCCTGTCCGGCGACATGCCCCTTGCCCAGGTCGCAGCAGCGACCGGCTTTGCCCATCAGAGTCACATGAGCCACTGGATGCGGCGCATTCTGGGCCTCACCCCAGGAATGATCAACCGAATGCATGCCTAAAGCGCGTCGCGATCTTTCAGATTCGCTTCGCGCGCTTTAGGTCCTTGAATTTACGCATGCCGTTTTCGCAAAACCGCGGCACACTTCTGCGCGATATGCTTTCGCTTCGATTGTCGTCCGAACCTGCAACCGACCATCCGATCATGTGCGCTCCGATGAGCGCAGACGGATAGGCTGCAGGAGTATTGACAGGAGAAGACCCCATGCATGCCATTCTCGGTGCCAGCGGAAAAGTCGGCCGCACGACCATCAGCTCCCTGCGGAAGGCCGGCGTTCCGGTTCGCGCCATACTGCGAGACCCCTCGAAAGCAAAGGAATTTTCCGAACTCGGCTGCGAGATCGCCGTCGCCGAGATAAACGATCACCAAGCTTTGACCGCCGCGCTGACGGGCGCCAGAGCGGTTCAGGTCATCTGCCCCGTCGACGTTCGCGCGCAGCAGCCCCGCTCGAGCATGATGCAATTGATCGATTCAATCGGTGCTGCCTTGGCGATGGCCAAACCACAAACCATTCTCGCCATTTCCGACTATGGCGCACAACACGATTCCGGAACCGGCATCACCCTGCTCTTTCACGCGTTGGAAATGCGTCTGCGAAAGCTGGATTGCAAGCTTATCCTTCTGCGCTCGGCCGAGCATATGGAGAACTGGGCTCGTCTGGCAAAGGCCGCAGCCGAAAGCGGCCGATTGCCGAGCTTCTACCATCCTCTGACCAAGGCTCTTCCAACCGTCTCCGCCTTCGATGTCGGCGCGATCGCTGCCGATCTGCTTCTGGAGAAGACAGATGCAATCGAGAGACTTGTCCATGTCGAAGGGCCGCGACGCTATACGCCGGAGGATGTTGCCGCTGCCATAGCGTCTCTGACCGGCCGCAGCGTTATCGCTCAACCGCTACCCGAGGCCGACTGGCAGACGGTATGGCAGCGGGCCGGACTGTCCGAGGAATACGCACGATTGCTGGTCGAGCTCTATATCGCCCACAATGCCGGCCGAATAAACGCGGAAAGCGGCGTTGGAGAAATCCGTCGAGGGACGACCGAAATGATCGACGTGTTGCGGCGACTTCTCAAGAGCTGAGCGCATATATCGCTGTCAATGCGCACCGCCGCTGCCACCCTCCTTGAGATCGACATTGCTGAGGATCAGGGCAAGCGGAATGGCACAGAGCACGATCAGCATCAGCACGTGGAACACATCGACATAGGCGAGATAGCTCGCCTGTGTCTGCACCTGCTGCTCGATCCACGCGGTCGCCTGCGCCCGCGCATCCGCTACCGTCGTACCCTTTTCGGCAAAATAGCGCGACATGGTCTGCAGCGTCTCCTGGTAGGCCGGCGAGGATGGCACGATATGCTCGACAAGGCGGCTCTGATGCCATTGCTCGCGATGCGCCAGGACATTCGACGCGACGCACACGCCAATGGAACCGCCGATATTGCGGGCTGCATTGATCATGGCGGACGCCTGGTTGGTCTGCTCCGGCCTGAGGCCGTAATAGGAGGCCGAAGTGATCGGGATGAAGATCAGCGGCAGGCCGAGACCGATATAGAGGCGCGACCAGACGAAGAATCCGAAGTTTAAGCCGGGATAGAGCCGTGTCAATTGCCACATGGATACAGCAATGATCGCAGCGCCGATGGCAATCAGATATTTCGGTTGAACCAGCGAATTCACGCGCCCGGCGACAAACATCATGACCATGGTGACAAGCCCGCCGGGCGACAGGACAAGCCCGGCCCAAGTCGCCGTATAGCCGTAGTTCTGCTGCACGACCTCGGGAATGAACTGCGTCGTCGCGATCAGGATGGCGCCGGTCGCCATCATGACGATGAAGCAGGACCCGAATTGCCGGGTGCCAAGCAACCATCCATCGATGATCGGGTTGGCCTTGGTCAGAACCCATGGGATCGCGAGGAGAAATGCAAGAACGCATAGGGCAGTCATCATAATGATAAAGCCTGAGCCGAACCAGTCATCGGTCTGGCCTCGATCCAGCACGAGTTCCAACGCGCCGAGAAAGGTTGCCACCAGCAGAAAGCCGACAAGATCGAAGCGGACTCCTTTTCGCCGATACTCCTCGCGCATTTGCTTCGTCTGAGGCGTTTCCTTCAACAGCACATAGACCAGGGCAAAGGCGAAGACGCCGACGGGGCCGTTGATAAGAAAACACCAATGCCAGGAAAGATTGTCGGAGAGATAGCCGCCCAATGTCGGTCCGATGACCGGCGCGACGACGACGGCGACGCCGAAAAGAGCGAAGGCCTGCCCGCGCTTTGCGGGCGGAAAGGCATCGGCGAGGATCGCCTGCGAGGTCGGCACCATGCCGCCGCCGGCAAAGCCCTGGATCATCCGGAACACCAGCAGAGTTTCCAGATTCCAGGACAGCCCGCACAGGACTGAAGCGATCGTGAAGGTCGCCAGACACAGGAGATAGAACCTGCGACGGCCGAACCGCTCGGCAAAATAGCTGCTGGCAACAAGCACGATCGCATTGGAGACCAGATAGGTCGTGACCACCCAGGAGGCCTGGTCAGAGCTGACAGCGAGGCCACCGGAAATATAGCGCAAGGCGACGTTGGCGATCGTCGTGTCGAGCACTTCCATGAAGGTTGCCAGCGACACCACGATGGCAATTAGCCAGGGGTTTGTGGCTTGCGCTGAGGACGCCCCCGCTCCGCCCGCCGTTGCGCTTGCGCCGCTCATATCAGCTCCTCGGGCGCACCGTCACCGTCGGCACCACGGACATGCCGGGGCCTATGGCAACATCTGCGGGCCATTTGTCGACGATGATCTTGACCGGCACGCGCTGTGTGACCTTGACGTAATTGCCGGTCGCGTTTTCGGCCGGCAATAGCGAGAAAGCCGTTCCGGAGCCCGGCTGGACGGATGCCACCTTGCCGTGGAGCTTATGCTCCGGATAGGCATCGATCGTGAGCTCCACGGGCTGGCCCGGCCGCATATCCGTCAGCTGCGTCTCCTTGAAGTTTGCCGTAATCCAAATGTCGTCGGGAACGAAAGTCGAGATCGCCTGCCCCGCATCGATATATTGGCCCTTGGCGCCGGTGAGGCGGACGACGCGGCCCGGCTGGGCTGCGGTGATCGTCGTATAGCTTAGGTTCTGCTGTGCCTCTTCCGCCTGCGCTTGCGCCTGTTTCAGACTGGCAAGCGCACTGGATTTCTGCGCTTCCGCGACGGTCTTGTTCTTCAATGCGGAGGTTACGCTCGCCTGCATCTGCGCAAGACTTGCCTGATCCTGCTGCAGGGTCGAGGCCGCTTGTTGGACGGCCTGCTCGCTGCCGGAACCGCTCTTGACCAATTGCTGCTGACGAGCGGATTCCTGCTGCGCATATTGAAGGGCGGCGGCGGAGGAATTCTGTTGCGCTTTGGCGACGTCGACGGATGCATTGGCTGCTTCGATCTGCGCGCCGGCGCTATCAACGGCCGCCCTGGCGACCTCGACCTGCCCATTCGCCTGATCGAGCGCAATCTGATAGTCACGCGGCTCGATCCGCAAAATGACATCGCCGGCCTTGACATGCTGGTTGTCGGTCACGGGAACTTCCGCGACATAACCGGCAACCTTGGCAGCCACGGAAAAGCTGCGCGCACCGACGAAAGCGTCATCCGTCGACTCGTAAGGATAGAAATAGATCTTCCAGCCGAACCACGCGCCAACGATCAGAGCCACCAGCACCACGATGCCGGAAAGAATCCAGAAGGGATGACGATGGACGAATGAAGGCCGCTTTTCCACCGAGGAATCGGCCTGACGGTCCGCATCCTCAAACGGCCGCTGTTTCCGCCGAGCCGGCTTGGTTTCCATGATATTGGGTTGATTGTCAGCCATGACATGACCTTTGCTTGTTGTCGTGAGGGGTTCAGCTCCCGGTCAATCGGTTGAAACGATGGTCAATACTGCAAAAAGCGTCGGATCTTTTTCAGATCCCGAACGAAGGCAAGCCGGCTCTTTTCCTTTTCATCCTGTTCCCTGATCCGCAAAAGTGCCGAGGGATGAATGGTCACGAGAACATCGGGCTTTCCTGAGGAATGTAGGACATGGCCACGGTCGCGCATGACCTTGACCTTCGAGCCGAGCAGCGAGGACACCGCTGTCGCGCCGAGTGCGACGACCAGCTTCGGCTTCAGGAGCTCGAGCTCAGCTCCGAGCCACCAGGCGCAACGCTGCACTTCTCCGGCATTGGGCCGCGCATGCAGGCGCTTCTTGCCGCGCAGCTGGTATTTGAAATGCTTGACGGCGTTGGTCACGTAGCAGCGATCCCGGTCCACCCCCGCCTCTTCGAGGCACTGATCGAGAAGCCGGCCCGCCGGCCCGACGAAAGGCTGCGCGGCCAGATCCTCCTTGTCGCCGGGCTGTTCGCCGACGAGCACGATATCGGCCGTATCAGGGCCTTCGCCGAAGACGAGATGGGTAGCATTGCGATAAAGGTCGCACCGCGTGCACGAGCGAGCATCGTCGCGCAGTTCATCGAGGGATTCTGCGTCCGCATGTTCATATGCCAGCGAGGGACCTGTACCGGCCAAAGGAAATCTATCGAGCATTGGGGGCTCGCAATGGTTCCAGACTCTACGACGATCAACTAATCGCAGTTCTCTTTGTTCCATGCTCGGGTGCCCACTGTAGGGGAACCCACGTCTCCGCCGTTCGTTAGAACGATGAAACGATGAGAACGGAGGAACCCGTCATGAACAGCGACAGCAAAATCGGCGCCTTTGCGCTGAGCGCATTCTTCAATGACGAATATGATGCGGAGGCAGCGGCCCACGCACTCATGGATGCCGGCATACCCAAGGATGCAATCACCATGACGCCGGGCAATCGACCGGATACATCGCCGATCGATCATATGGGCTTTCTCGATGCGCTGACCGGGATCTTCTTTCACGAGGAACAGCGTGCCGCCTATGCGGCGGCTCTCGAACAGGGCGGAACACTGGTAACCGTACAGGAAATGAACGAGGCCCAGCACAACATCGCCCTGCCGATCCTGGCTGAGAAAGGTCAGATAGACCTCAACGAACGCAACAGTTGATCCGTTCCCCTTGCCGTGCGGGAACAACCGATACCTGGATATCTCCAGCTGAATTAACCCGGATGAATTTGCAACGACCTTGCTTATCAACCCGACGGCCGGCCTGGGAGGTGTTCATCGCTTGGGATCTTCTGCGCGTCCATGAACCCGTGCGCCCACTCGTCTCGACGGTGGTCGCTTTCCGGAAAGGGATTGCTGTCGCCTGTTGCACCCTTTTGGAAGGCCTTCCTGCCGAGTTCATAAGCGTCCGTCTCGGAAATCGCGTCGTCCTTGCTCATGGCCGATACCCGCCCGTTGTCATCAAGCGTGCATCGAGACAGGCCATCACGAAGGCTGGTCTGGATGCTTCGACCGGAATTCGGTGCGAAACGGCTGCGACACAGCGCTCCCTCGCATGGGCATAGGAGGAGCCTCTTTCGCACGGCCATCGCCGCGACAGGAAATGGATTGCATCTTCCGGCCCCCGGACAGTCTGGTAGACCTGATCTCCCGCGGTAAGCCGGACAGGCGCGTTCCAAAGCATTTTAAATTCGACATCAATGACTTCGTGCATGCGATCCTCCCACTTCGTGGAGGTCCCTCCCTTTGTGAAGAACCGCAGACGCGGCCGTTTGTTCCTGAAGCCCGCAGCAATCCGGCTTCGTGAGATTCTTTCGCTCCGATTTGGAAACTTTTATCGGCCCAGAATGTTCTGAACGCTAGGTCTCACGAGGCGCAGGTCCCATGAGGCGAACGCCAGCCTTTGTCTCGCCTTGCGGTTCACTTTCAGTTCACGCGAAACCATTTATAAGCGATCAACTCACTCTGGATTGACCGATGGACAATTCGACGGGCCCCTATAGCCAGATGTTCCGGGGCAAACGGCTTTTGATCGTGGAGGACAGCTATTTCCTCGCCGACGACGCACGGCAAAAATTGCAAGAGCTCGGCGCGATCATAGTCGGACCGGTCGATGACATCGAACACGCCGTCGACCTCATTGAGACAGGCGACGCTGATGCGGCAATCCTGGATTTGCATCTCGTTACGGAACCCGCCTTTTCTCTCGTTGAGCAGCTTGAAAGGCGCAGGCTTCCCTATGTCTTCGCCCTTGGTCGGGAGCCGTCGGGCGCAATCGCGGATTTTGCCGGCTTTGTGCTATGCGGGAGATCGGTTGCCATGGAGCACATCGCCAAGGCCTTGTTCGGTAACCGAAACCAAGATCTCTAGCGCCGATCCTCATCAAGGCGGACGGCCAACTGTTGCCGTGCCCGATTGATCCTGCTTTTCACCGTGCCGATCGCGCAGCCGAATTTTTCCGCCGCGGCATCATAGGATCGCCCCTCTATGACAACATATTCAAGCACCGCCCGATAAGGTTCAGGCAGGTGATTGCAAGCCTCCTCCAACTCCCTTGCCCGGATCGTCCATTCCTGCGACGGCAAGGCGATGCCTTCACCGGAAACACATTTCTTGCTGCCCGGGGCCTCGCGCTTGGCAATGCGGAACTTCGTGCAAAACGTATTGCGCATGATCGTGAACAGCCACGATTTCAGCCGGGTGCCACGGTCGAATTGATTGAGATTGGCCAATGCCTTCGCCAAGGTCTCCTGAACCAGATCGTCGGCATCGTTGGTATTTCTGTGAAAGGTCCGCGCAAAGGCGCGAAGGGCGGGAATAAGTTCGACTATTTCGGTTTGCAGACCGGTTGTTGAATACAGGTCGGTCACAACTTTCCTCCTCGACAGGTTCCAATGAAGCGCCTCCTCGCCCGCACTGCATGCAGCACCCGATCTCGTTCAACGCCTGCCATGCGCGATGAAGATCGGCATCCATGCAGGTGCCGGCTCAATCGCCATTGGTCTTGATCTGATTAGTCTTTACTTTTCGCCGTAAGTCGCGATGTGTTACCGGGATGCTTTGGATTGCCTCTCGGGCTTTAGACGCCATTTACATCTGGCTGGGAAACGGCTGTATTCCGCGCTTGTTCCATCCAATTTCAAAAATTGCCAGATGTAGCTGGGGAAGAGATCGAAAAAGAAGCGAGCCGATCCGGAATTCGGCTATCGCTCGATTGTCCCGTTGCGGCGAATCTTGCGTTGGAGAAGCATGATGCCCATAGAGCAAGGCTTCCGCGGTCGGTGGACAGCCCGGCACGTAGATATCGATGGGAACGACCCGATCGCAGCCGCGCACGACCGAGTAGGAATAGTGATAATAGCCGCCGCCATCGGCGCAGGAGCCCATCGAGATAACGTAGCGCTGCTCGGGCATTTGATCGTAGACCTTGCGCAGCGCCGGCGCCATCTTGTTGCAAAGCGTGCCTGCGACAATCATTAAATCCGATTGCCTCGGGCTGGCCCTTGGCGCAGCGCCGATGCGTTCGACATCATAGCGCGGCATTGACATCTGCATCATTTCGATCGCGCAGCATGCGAGCCCGAACGTCATCCACGTCAGCGATCCCGTGCGCGCCCAGGTGACGAGCTCGTCCGTGCTGGGGACAAGAAAGCCTTTGTCTGCAAGTTCGCTATTGATCGTCCCCATAAATGGATCGCCGCCTGGAGCTTCACCAGGATGTTGAAAGTCACTGATCACAGGACGGTCTTTGAAGGAAGACATGGCCCGTTCTCCATAGGAAAGACACCTCTAACTTCCGTGGGACCGGCTTGTTCCGGAGCGCAGAAATCCAAAAACTTGGAAACAATTGCGCGGCTGTCGCGTTTGAAGGCGGCAATGCAGCAATCGAGGAGCAAACCCCATGAAAAGCCCAGCCCCCATGAGAAACGGTGCTCAGGAACTTGCGAAGGAGTATCTGCGGCTCGGCGGACACAGGCTTCTGGTCATGGATGACAATATCCTGTCGACCGAAAGCTGGGAAGCAGACACCCCGGAAGCCGAGACCTTCTGGAGACGGAAGATCGAGATACTCGAACCAAGGCAACGCAACGAAGTTATGTCGTTTCTCCCCTCCATCAATGTCACCTAGCGGGAGGCTCACCGGCTTTGCCGCGTCCCGAAGCAAGCCGCTCCAGACATGGCTATGAATAGATGATGAAGACAGGTGCGATCCGTATCGGTATTTCAGGCTGGACCTACGCCCCCTGGCGCGGTGTTTTCTATCCGAAGGGCACGACGCAGAAGCGCGAACTGGCCTATGCCTCCCGGCAGTTTCCCTCCATCGAGATCAACGGAACATTCTACGGGCTGCAGCGTCCCGAGACTTTTGCAAAATGGCGGGACGAGACCCCGGATGGCTTCGTCTTTGCCGTCAAGGGCTCGCGCTACATAACTCATATGCGCAAGCTGCGCGATGTCGAAACACCGCTCGCCAATTTCATAGCTTCGGGCTTGCTGCGCCTTGGGCCGAAGCTTGGCCCGATCCTCTGGCAGTTTCCGCCGCGGCTGCGGTTCGACCCCGGACTCTTTTCCGCCTTCATGGCAATGCTGCCGAAGGACACCCGTGCGGCAGCCAGTCTTGCCAGGCGACGCGATGCATGGATGGAAGGCCGCGACTGGCTGGAGATCGACGAAAACAGGCCGCTGCGCCATGCATTCGAGATCCGCAACGAGAGCTTTGCGCAGGCCGATTTCATCAGGCTGCTGAGGGAACACAAGATGGGACTCGTCTGTGCCGACACGGTCGAATGGCCGTTGCTCATGGATCTTACGGCGGATTTTGTCTATTGCCGCCTCCATGGCTCGGAAGAGCTCTATGTCAGCGGCTACGACGACAATGCCCTGGATCTATGGGCAAGACGGATCAGCGCCTGGGCGCACGGCCGCGAGCCCGCCGACGCCAAGCGCGTCTTGCAGCCGCTGAAATCGTCCGCGAAAGGCCGCGACGTCTATGTCTATTTCGACAATGACGTGAAAGTCAGGGCACCCTTCGATGCCCGACGGCTGGCCGAGCGGCTCGGGCTTGCTTCACCCGTCGAAGCCATGCGACCCCCTGCACGGAAGCGCCCGCACAAACCCGAGATTACAGAAGAGGCCCGCCAGCATTGGCCGGGCCGATAAGGTCCTCTTCACTACACGAGAAAGACGCCGGCTCGGTTCGGATCACTCCAATCGGCCCCATGCCGGGTCCCAGGGGTCCTGATCGGGTCGAGCTGCCTCGACAATGCGCTTGGTCAACGGCACGGCACTTCGTTTCCCCATCTACTACCTCCAAGGCTTGGAACGGGATACCACCGCGAGGGAGAACTGAAGGATAATCATAGTGTTCAATCGGCTGCGTCGTCAATCTAAGTTATTGAATAGTAGTTATATTTAGCACCATGGGATATTGTAGGGCTACCTATTTTGATCCTCGGAGCGGATGTAGACCTGCAGCGTGTAGCCGATGTGCTCCGTCATCAGCGCCTTGGCGCGTTCGAGATCGCGGTCGAGGGCGGCCTCCATCAGCGCCGTGTGATGCTCGATCGCCATCGCGTCCTTGAGCGCTGCCACCGCCTTCTCATAACCGGCGGAAAGGCCCGCGGTCGCGCGTTGCGTCGGCGCCAGACCGAGGAAACGGTGGTGGCGCCGAAGTTGATCGGTAATGGTGGACTGGAAGCGTTTGAGCCAATTTGATGTCGCAGCGCTTACCAGCGCGGCATGGAAGGCAGAATGCTTCTCATCCCACTCGTCGGCCATCTCTTCGGAAGCAGAATCCGGCACGATCTTGCAGCGCGACAAGCGGTAATGCGCCGTCACCACGGCAGATTCCCAATCCGGGCCGCCTTTTTCAATCGATTCCATGAACAGCGGCAGCTCGACGACCATCCGCGCACGCATAAGGTCTTCCAGCTCCGCCCTGGAAACAGGGGCGACCGCGAAGCCGCGATTGCTGACGGCCGTCACCAGCTTCTCGGCTTCCAGCCGCGACAGAGCCTCGCGAAGCGGAGTCCAGCCGACTCCATAGGCCTCCCGCAGAGCCCCGAGCCGCAGGGATGCGCCAGGCCTGAGCTTCGTATTGAGGATATCGCGTCGCAACAGCCAATAGGCCGCCTCGGTCTTGCTCAACGCGTCGGTGTCCTGCATGCGGCCTGTCCTTCCTCCGCGACGTCCGGATTATATATAAAACTCCCCTATGCAGAAATATATATATCAAAGGTGCAGATAGTGCACATCATATATCTCAATTTGACAGGCTTGCAGCAGTCGCTATGATCCCCTGCAAGAGGCCCGAAGGAACACGGCTCCTTGTCACATCCGGGAGGAAAATATGCTGAGATCTACATCCAAATGGCTGTCCAGCCTGGTGGTCGCCGGCGCCTTCGTGGCCAGTGCCGCCACCGCATCGGCCGAACCCATTAAGATCGCAATCGCCAATTTCGGTGAACATCCGCAGCTCAATGCTTCGATCGCCGGCTTCAAGAAAGCGCTTGCCGACAACGGTTTCGTCGAAGGCAAGGACGTCGTCTACTCCGAGAGCAACACGAGCTTCGACGCGTCGCTCGTGCCGCAGATGATCGCCAAGCTGCAGTCCGAACATCCGAAGCTAATGTATACGGTCACGACCCCCGTATCGCAGATCGCCAAGAAGGCGCTCGCCGGCTCCGGCATTCCGATCGTCTTCACCGCCGTCACGGATCCGGTCGCCGCCAAGCTTGTTCCTTCGTGGGATTCGGGTGACGTCGGTATCACCGGCTCGAGCGACCTGCAGGACATTTCCGCCATCCTGACCTTCACCAAGAAGCTGCTGCCGAACGCCAAGCGGCTTGGCGTGCCTTACAATCCCGGCGAGGCCAATGACGTCGCGCTGATCGACAAGGTCAAGGCCGCCGCTCCGGCAGCGGGCTTCGAAGTGGTTCCGGTCGGCGTCGATAACGTCAACGACATCCAGCAGCGCATCGCGTCGCTCGCCGGCAAGGCGGATGTCATCTATACGCCCGCCTCCAACCTGCTGCAGCCGGCAATCCCGGCCGTTGCCGCCGCTGCCCGCCAGGCGCAGATCCCGATCGTCAATTCCGACGACGCCGCGGTTCGCAACGGCGTCGTGCCGGCAAGCTTTGCCGTCAACTACGAGCAGGTCGGTGAAAATGCCGGCAAGATCGCCGCGCAGATCCTTAAAGGCGCCGATCCGAAGACGATCAAGCCCGCCGTTCCGGCCTATAAAGACCACGCGCCGCTGATCAACAAGACCGTGTTGAAGGCATTCGGCGCCGACGTTCCGGCTTCGCTTGCCGATTGCAATTGCTTCACGAAGTGATAGGCGGCATCTTCTAGGGATAATCCGATCCATGGCGGCGTCAAGGACGCCGCCATTTCATAACCCTATTCCGCAGGGGAGGCACGGATGCTTGATATCAAATCCGCGCGCAAGGTTTTCTACAAAGGCCAGCCCGACGAAAAGGTCGCGCTCAATGGCCTGACGCTCTCCCTCAAGTCTGGCGAATTCGGCGTCGTCATCGGTTCGAACGGCGCCGGCAAGAGCAGCATGCTGAATGCGATCTCAGGTGCTCTCAGCCTCGATTCCGGTCAGATCCTCATCAATGGCGATGATGTCACGGGCACGCCGGTCCATAAGCGCGCCGCGCGCCTCGCCCGCGTGTTCCAGGACCCGATGAAGGGAACCGCCGCCAGCATGACGGTCGGTGAGAACATGCTCCTGGCGGAACTGCGCGGTAAAAGCAGAGGATTTCGCCCCGGCCTGAATGCCGCCCGTCTTGCCGCCTACAAGGAGCGCCTCGCCGTTCTCGGCCTCGGCCTGGAAAACCGGCTGGATACGAAGGTCGAGCTGCTTTCCGGCGGCCAGCGTCAATCGTTGTCCCTCATCATGGCGGTCGGCGGCTCGCCCGACGTGCTGCTGCTCGATGAACATACCGCAGCGCTCGATCCGCGCACGGCCGACATCGTCATGCAGGCAACGGTACGCACCGTCGAGGCGCTGAAGCTGACGACATTGATGGTGACGCACAACATGCAGCACGCCGTCGATTTCGGCGACAGCATCATCATGCTCGATGCCGGCCGCGTGCATCTCGAAATTGCCGGGGAAGGCAAGCGGCGCATCACCGTGCCCGAGCTGATTGGCCACTTCGCCGTCAAGACCGACCGCATGCTGCTGGTGAGCTGATATCATGATGGATTTCGTACAGACAACCGTCTCAAGCTTCGTCTCGCTCATTCCGGTCACGCTGGCGCAGAGCTTTATCCTGAGCTTCGTCGTCCTCGGTATCATGATCCCCTTCCGGATGCTGAGCTTTCCCGACCTGACCAGTGAAGGCGCGTTTCCGCTCGGCGGCTGCGTCTGCGGCATTTTGCTGGCCGCCGGCGTCGCGCCGCCGCTCGCGATCGCCGTTGCCTTTGTCGTCGGGTTGGCCGCCGGCTGCTGCACGGCCATCATCCATTTGCGCTTCCGTATTCATACGTTGCTCGCCGGCATCCTGATGTCGACCATGCTTTACAGCGTCAATCTCGGCATCATGGGCAAATCGAACCTTTCCGTCTTCGGCTCGCCGACGGTATTCGACTGGGTGCCGTTCGCGACCCCGGGCTTCCCCACAAGTAAGATCGTGGTCGCCGGCATCCTTGCTCTTATCGTGCTGATGGCCCTCAATCTCTATTTCAAGACGGAAAAAGGCACGGCCATGCGTGCCGTCGGCTCCAATCCCGACATGGCCGAGGCGCAGGGCATCAATGTCTGGGCAGCGACCATCGGCGGTGTCGGGATCGCCAGCGCCCTTTCCGCCGCCAGCGGCGCGCTCATGGTCCAGTCACAGGGCTTTGCCGACGTCAACATGGGCATCGGCATCCTGATCAACGGCCTGGCAGCCCTGATGATCGGTGAAGCCTTCACCGGCAAGCAGACCGTGCTTAGACAGTTGCTGGCGCCCTTCGTCGGCTCGATCATTTACTACCAGCTCGTCTCGCTCTGCCTTGCCGCCGGCATGCCGCCGCCGAACCTGAAGCTCGCCACGGGCCTGTTCGTGCTCATCATGCTGGCACTGCCAAGCATTCGTCGCAGCCGCGGCGGAGCGGCCACCCGAGAAACCATTCGCGAATAAGTTTACGAGGCAACGACTTATGGACAGCCTTCCCGATCTCGCGGCCGTCGAGGCCATGGACGAGGCCGACCCGCTGCGCGCTTTTCGCAGCCGCTTTGCCCTGCCGGCGGGCGTCATCTATCTCGACGGCAATTCGCTCGGCGCTGCGTCGCACGAAGTCTTTGCCGAAGTGCGCCAGGCCGCCATGGAGGAATGGGGCAACGGCCTGATCCGTAGCTGGAACAGCGCCGGATGGTTTCATCTGCCGCTCGAGCTCGGCGACCGTATCGGCCGGCTGATTGGTGCAGCCGAAGGCCAGACCGTGGTGACCGACTCCACGTCGATCAACATCTACAAGACCTTGCACGCTGCTCTGGCAATGCGGCCCGATCGCAATGTCATCGTGGCGGAGGGCGATAGTTTCCCGACCGATCTTTACATGGCGGAGGGTGTGGCGTCGACACGATCTGGCCTGACGCTCCGCCTCGAGGGTCGCGATGCCGGCACGATCGAGGAATTGATCGACGACAGCGTCGCCGTCGTCCTCGTCAACCATGTCAACTACAAGAGCGGTGAGCTGCGCGACATGGCGGCGCTAACGAAGCGCATACAGGCCGCCGGTGCACTCGTCATCTGGGATCTGTGCCACAGCGCCGGCGCCCTGCCCGTGGATATCGACGGTACAGGCGCTGATTTCGCTGTCGGCTGCACCTACAAATATCTGAATGGCGGCCCCGGTGCGCCGGCCTTCATCTATGCCGCGCAGCGTCATCACGCGTCGATCGTCCAGCCGCTCAGCGGCTGGTGGAGCCATGCCCGCCCCTTCGCTTTCGAACGGGGCTTCGATGGCGACGCCGGCATTAAGCGTTTTCTCTGCGGCACGCAGCCGATCTTGTCGCTGCGAGCGTTGAAGGGCGCCTTGGCCATCTGGGCTGAAGTGGACATGAAGGCCCTGCGCGCAAAGAGCATCGCGCTTACCGAACTCTTCATCCGGCTGGTCGGAGCGAAATGCGGCCAATATGGCGTCGAGCTCGAGACGACCCGCGACAGCGAAAGACGCGGCAGCCAGGTCTCCTTCAAGCACGACAATGGCTATGAGATCATGCAGGCACTGATCGAGCGTGGCGTCATCGGCGATTTCCGGGCTCCCTCGACGCTGCGCTTCGGTTTCACGCCGCTTTACGTCGGCTATCGTGACGTCTGGCGAGCCGTCACCGTACTGGAGGAAATCCTGAGCAGCGGATCGTGGCAGGACGCGCGCTTTGCCGTACGTTCGGCGGTGACCTGAGCCGCAGAGACGGGTAGCCGGAAAGAGGGAGCTGGACATGAGCTATTTCAAGGTCACCGATTGGGAGAGCGCCTATACCAACGGCGCCTATATCGTCGACGGTGACAGCTGGCCGGCGGCCTGGGTCGAGCCGGCCAAAGCCTTCCGCGATAGCCTGATGGCAGCGGGACGGGCAAAGCTCGATCTCGCTTATGGTTCCGCCGAGCGCAATCGCTTCGATCTCTTTCTGCCCGAAGGCCAGCCGACGGGATTGGTGGTCTTCGTCCATGGAGGCTATTGGCTGCAACTGGACAAAAACTACTGGTCGCACCTCGCCGCCGGCTCGATTGC
Organism: Rhizobium sp. P40RR-XXII; assembly: GCF_012641405.1. Taxonomy (GTDB): domain Bacteria; phylum Pseudomonadota; class Alphaproteobacteria; order Rhizobiales; family Rhizobiaceae; genus Rhizobium. The sequence continues at coordinate 416,167 of NZ_JABAII010000003.1, read as the reverse complement.
GGCCGGCTACGCAGTCGCAATCCCATCCTACACGCTCTGCCCGGAAAATCGCATCGGCGGAATCGGCAAGGAGATCGCAACCGCGATCATGGCGGTAGCCGAGATGGTCGATGGGCCAATCATCCTGACCGGGCATTCGGCCGGAGGTCAGCTTGTCGCCCGCATGATGACGACGACATCGCCGCTCGGCGAGGCCACCCGCAAGCGCATCCGCCACGTTCTTGCCATTTCCGGCGTGCACGACCTGCGCCCGATCATGAAGCGCGCCATGAACGAGCAGCTTCGCATCGATTTCATCGAGGCAAGGGCCGAAAGCCCGGCCCTGCTGGAGCCGGTCGAAGCCGTACGCCTCACGTGCTGGGTCGGGGGTGCCGAACGGGCCGAATTCATCCGCCAGAACGCGCTGCTGGCCAATATCTGGACCGGGCTCGGTGCGGCGACGGAGGTCGTGGTCGAGCCGGACAAAAATCACTACACGGTTCTGGACGGCCTTATCGACGCCGATCATCCACTAACGCGGACCCTGCTCGCGGAATAGCAATCTCCCATTACCACAGGAATATGCCCTCGACGCCATTCAGGCCGAGGGCATTATATTGTCAGCTTTCGACGGGCGCATTCATCGCCCAAAGAACGCCGAATGGATCGCGGAGTTGGCCCCAGCGATCGCCCCAAAACATCACCTGCGGCCCGACGACGATCTCGGCCCCGGCATCGACGGCGCGCTTCCACCAGCTATCGAGGTCATCCACGACCAGCTGCATCACGAAAGATTGCGGCTTCTCCAGCGCATGACCATATTCGGGAAAGGCATCACCCAGCATCACCGAGCTGCCATTGATGTAGAGATGGATATGCATGGTCCGGCCCTTTTCGTCGACCGGAAACATGAAGGCCTGCTCTGCGCCGAAGGCGCGCTTGTAGAATTCGGCAGCTTTCGCGGCGCCGTCCACCGTCAGATAGGCCACCACGCCACCACGAACTGGCACGCGGGGCTGCTGAGATTGCGATTGTTCTACTGCATCGGTCATGTTCGTCTCCTTGGGAACGGTTCTGCATATCCGCCCTTATGATGGGCTGTCCCAAGGACGTTGGTCGATCACGACTTCCGACAATGGCGGTTGAAGTTTTTTGTTTTTTCGGGCCTCGCCTGTTCAGCCCTTCCGCGCGTCGTCCATACGCCTGCGTTCGGCAATCAGAGCCTGTCACAAGTCCATGGCATTCTGCGGCCATTGTTGCAGTGGCCCGTGGAGGCGGGCAAGCGCTCTCGCAAGGCCATCGATAGCGCCTATAATGAATATCGGAAGATGATCAAGGCGTTGATACAACGCGACCGAATCGCCTACGTCTATCCCATGAACCGCCATCTGCAGGCAGGCCGGCAATTCATCACGCCAAAGGCTGTTTGAGACATCCATTTCATAACGGACGCATGACATGAAAAGACAGACGCTCGACACCGGCTGGACCCTCTCGCGCCTTCGCGCACCCCCGACTGCGCCAACCCTGCCCAATTCGATCGCCGCCGCCGTGCCGGGCAACGTGCACCTCGACCTGATGGCAGCGCAGCTGATCACCGACCCCTATCTCGACGTCAACGAAATTTCGCAGGACTGGATCGGCCATTCCGCCTGGCGCTATCGCCTGGCTTTCGACTGGAATGGCGAGGACGCCGAGCGCATCGATCTTGCCTGCCTCGGGCTCGATACGGCGGCACGCCTGGAGCTGAATGGCACCCCCCTCGGCGAAACCCGCAACATGCATCGCAGCTACCGCTTCGATATCGGCGGTCACCTGAAAAACGGCCGCAACGAGCTGATCGTCGATTTCCAATCGGCCTACGAGCATGGCGAGGACGTGCGCAAGCAGCTCGGCAGCGCCGCCGACATCCCCCAGAACTATCCCGGCCCGAGCAATCTCATCCGCAAGATGGCCTGCAATTTCGGCTGGGACTGGGGTCCGAGCGTCGTCACCTCGGGTATCTGGAAACCGATCCTCATCCAGAGCTGGTCTAAGGCGCGCCTCGGCGGCATCCGCCCGGAAATCACGCTGCAGGGCAGCCAGGGCGTCGCGCGCCTGCACGTCGAGATCGAATGGGCTGACAAGGGCACGGATAGCGCGGCACTTATCCTGTCCATCGGCGGCAAGCGCGCGGAAGTTCGCGTCGCGCAGGGCGAGACCCACGCGCTGATCGAATGCCGGATCGACAATCCGCAGGTCTGGTGGCCGCATGGAATGGGCGGCCAGCCGCTTTACGATCTCGACCTGCAGCTGCTCGGCTCGGATGGCACGGCGCTCGATGGCTGGAAGCGACGCGTCGGCTTCCGTTCCGTGCGGCTGGATACGACAGTCGACGAAATCGGCTCTGCCTTCACCCTCGTCGTCAACGACGTGCCGGTCTTTGCCCGTGGCGCCAACTGGATCCCCGACGATTGCTTCCTGCCGCGCGTAACGCGCGAGCGTTATCGCGAGCGGATCGCCCAGGCCCGCGATGCCAATATGAATATGCTGCGCGTCTGGGGCGGCGGCATCTATGAGACCGATACGTTCTACGAGGAATGCGACGCCGCCGGCATCATGGTCTGGCAGGACTTCCTGTTTGCCTGCGCCACCTACCCCGAAGAAGAGCCGGTCTATAGCGAGATCGAGGCGGAAGCGCGCGAGGCGATCACACGGCTGATGCCCTATACCTCGTTAGTCATCTGGAACGGCAACAATGAGAATATCTGGGGCTATTTCGACTGGGGCTGGCAGGATGTGCTCGGCAATCGCCCCTGGGGCGCCGGCTATTATCTCGACCTTCTGCCGAAGCTGGTGGCCGAGATCGATCCAACACGTCCCTATTGGCCTGGTAGCCCCTATTCCGGTTCCATGGAAATCGCGCCGAACGCGGACGAGCACGGCTGCAAGCACATCTGGGATGTCTGGAACGAGGTCGGCTACGAGACCTATCGCAACTATATCCCTCGTTTCTGCTCCGAATTCGGATGGCAGGCGCCGCCGACCTTCGCAACATTGGCTCAGTCCGTTCGCGAGAAGGACCGTGCGCCGGCCTCGCCAGGCGTCCTGCATCATCAAAAGGCGACCACCGGCAATGACAAGCTGCTGATGGGGCTGGAGGGCCGGTTCCCGCCGCCGGAAAATTTCGACGACTGGCTTTTCGTGACGCAGCTCAACCAGGCGCGTGCGATCAGCTACGGTATCGACCATATGCGTTCGCATAGGCCGACCTGCATGGGCACCATCGTCTGGCAGCTCAACGACTGCTGGCCGGTCACCTCCTGGGCAGCCATCGATGGCGCCGGCAGGAAGAAGCCGCTCTGGTATGCCTTGAAGCAGAGCTATGCACCACATCTCCTCACCATCCAGCCGCGCGGCGATGGCCTGGCTGCGGTCGCAATCAACGACGCAACCCTGTTCTGGCGCGTGCCCTTCACCGTCGAACGCTTCGACTTCAACGGCACGCTGCTTGCCCGTCATCACGTCTGGCGCATCCTTTGCGATCGCTTCGAGAATACCGACATCGAGATCCCGGCCGAGGTCGCGACCCCCGCCGATCCGCGTCGGGAATTTTTGCGCGCCCGTCTCGGCGACGCAGAAGCCTGGTGGTTCTTCGAGAAGGATATGAAGCTGCAATACCCACAGCCTCGCTTCGATCTCGAGAGCACCCAGACGACCGACGGGATTGCTGTCACCATCACGGCACAGTCGTTCCTGCGCGATCTCTGCCTGTTCGTCGATCGCATCAGCCCAAATGCCGAAGTCGACGACATGCTGGTCAATCTCACGCCCGGCGAAAGCAGGAGGTTCAAGGTCAAAGGCCTTTCCAAGGAGGCCTTCGACGATGCCGACCTGTCGGCGATCCTACGCACGGCCAATCAGGTTGCCCAGCCTCCGCACCATTGAAACCGGGGATCGCTTCGATCGGATTATCCGGCGCATTGCGCCGGATATGTCCTCATAGCATCCGCAATTCATCGCCAGGAATTGCGGGTGCGAGTAGGAAAATGCCTATGATCGGGCACCGCCTTGTGATCTGAAGGACATCGCGATTTTGCAGATTCGCTCATTGCCCTTCAAATCATTTTTTTCGCATGTCGTTGTCGCAAAACCGCTGCACACTTTTACGCGACATGCTTTAGTGCCCTCATCCGATCCATGAATCAGCGAGACCACGCTTATGTCCTCGGACTCCAATCGCAGCTTTCAAACGCCCCGTCGCGAAGAACTCGGTCTTATCACGCTCGGTAACACCGCCGGGCTTTCGGCTTCGGTCTTGCCGAACGGCACGTTGTTTTCGATCGACTTCGCCGACCAGCAGGGCGGCATCATGATCAACCAGGTGCTCGGTTCGCCTGTCTATGGCGGCATCGGCCGGCTCTATCTGCGCGTCGGCGGCGCAAAGCCGGCAACGGCCGAAATCGTCGGGCCCAAGGCTGCCGTGCAGTTCGGCCATGGCGGAAACGGTTTCTCCTGGAGCGGCGAGACGGCCGGCGTGAAGCATACGGTCAGCCTGCGGCTGCACCCGAGCGAGACCGCATGGTTCTGGCAGGTATCGCTGCAGAACACCACGAGCGCCACGGTTTCGGCCGATCTCATCCTCCTTCAGGACGTCGGCCTCGGCGACCGCGGCTTCTTGATGAACAGCGAAGCCTATGCCTCGCAATATATCGATCATCACATCGCCAGCCATGCCGCCTTCGGTCCCGTCGTCATGAACCGGCAGAACCTCAAGCAGGGCGGCGGGCGAAATCCCTGGCTCGCGCAGGGCTGCCTCGAAGGTGCCGCGGCTTACGCGACCGATGCGATCCAGCTCCTTGTGCCATCAAAGGGCAACGACGGCGTCATGGTGCCGGGTTTCGGCAATGATCTGCCGAGCATGCGCCGCCAGCACGAGGTCGCCTGCCCGGCAATCCAGTCAAAGCCGCTTTCGCTCGCAGCCGGGGATACGACCACGACGACCTTCTTCGGTCTCTTCATTGCCGATCATCCGGCCGCCTCCAGCGATGCCGATCTCGCCCATCTCGATGGCTTGCCGAAGCTTCAGAGCGAGCTCGCGGTAGACGCGATATCGGCCGCGCGGTCGGTGCGCAGTCTCGTGCAGGACGCGCCGCTTGCCGAGAGCGATAGCCTCGACCAAGCCGCGATCGATGCGCTCTACCCCAAGCGGATGCTGGAAGAGCATGCGGATGGAAAACTGCTCTCCTTCTTCGTGCCGGATGGGTCGCATAACAGGCACATCGTGCTGCGCGAAAAGGAGCGGCTGGTGGCGCGCCGCCACGGCGCCATCGTCCGCAGCGGCCAGAACATGCTGCTCGATGACCAGACACTGGCCGCCACCTGCTGGATGCAGGGCATCTTCGCCGCGCAGCTGACCATCGGCAACACGTCCTTCCACAAGCTCTTCTCCGTTTCCCGCGACCCCTACAACCTGACACGATCGAGCGGCCTTCGCATCCTCGTCGACCTCGGCGATGGCTGGCGCCTGCTTGGTGTGCCCGCTGCCTTCGAAATGGGCTTGAGCGATACACGCTGGATCTACCGGCTTTCCGGCCGCACCATTTCAGTCTCGGCAATCGCATCCGGCGACGATCCGGCCATGCAATGGAGCGTTACGGTGGAGGGCGAAGCCTGCCGCTTCCTCGTGTTCGGTCACATCGTCCTCGGCGAGCGCGACTATGAGGCCTTGGCGAATATCGCAGTCGACGCGGCGGCCAAGCGCATCTCTTTCCGGCCGCAACCATCCTGGCTCTGGGATCGCTACCCGAAAGCGAGCTACCATCTCGTCACCTCGACCCCGGATGCGTTCGACGCCGTTGGCGGCGATGAACTACTCTATAGCGACGGCACCGCCCGCAATGGCGCGTTCATCGCGCTGAAATCGCACTCGACGAAGGAATTGCGTTTTGCCGTCACGGGCTCGATGACCGATCCGGATGCGGCCGAAGCTCTTGCCGCGCGCTATAGTGCCGGTGTCGAAAGCGAAGAGATGCTGGCGCCGGCGCGCCACTTCTGGAGCCATGTGACGCGGGGCGCGCGCATCGAGGGTGATGGCCGAGATGTGGCGGCGCAGGCCGTGATGCTGCCCTGGATCGCGCATGACGCCATCATCCATCTGAGCGTGCCGCATGGCCTCGAACAATATACGGGGGCTGCCTGGGGAACGCGCGACGTCTGCCAGGGGCCGATCGAATTTCTGCTTGCCTACGAGCATGACGAAGAGGCCCGGCAGATCCTCTTGACGCTCTTTTCCGAGCAGTATCGCGATCGCGGCGACTGGCCGCAATGGTTCATGCTGGAGCCCTATGCCAATATCCGCGCCGGCGAGGCGCATGGCGATATCGTCGTCTGGCCGCTGAAGGCGCTCTGCGATTATATCGAGGCGACGGGCAACATCACCTTCCTTGCCGAAACGGTGCCGTGGCGCGCCGACGACACGATGCAGCTGACCGCCGAGCACGCAACAATCTCCGATCACATTGAGAAGCTGCTGGAAACGGTGCGCAGCCGCTTCGTGCCGGGCACGAGCCTCATCCGCTACGGCGAAGGCGACTGGAATGACAGCCTGCAGCCGGCCGATCCGCATCTGCGCGACTGGATGGTAAGCAGCTGGACAGTATCGCTGCTTTACGAGCAGCTGGTGCGCTACGCCAGCATCCTGACGCTCGCCAGCCGCAACGAGGAAGCGCAATCGCTTCAGGCAACCGCGGTCGCCATGCGCGCCGATTTCAATCGGCTGCTGATGCGCGACGGCATCGTTGCCGGCTACGGCGTCTTCGATCCGAGCCATGACGGCGTGGAATTGCTGCTGCATCCTGAGGATACGCGCACTGGGCTGCACTATTCGCTGATCGCGATGACGCAGCCGATGATCGGCGGCCTGTTCACGCCCGATCAGCGCCACGCCCACATGAAGATCATTCGCGAGAACCTGCTGTTCCCGGACGGCGTGCGGCTGATGGAAAAACCGGCGACCTATTCCGGAGGCCCGGAAAAGCTCTTCCGCCGCGCCGAATCCTCGTCCTTCTTCGGTCGCGAGATCGGGCTCATGTATGTGCACGCGCATCTGCGCTACTGCGAAGCGCTCGCCCTTGACGACGATGCAGAAGCCGTGTGGCAGGCGCTGGCACTCGCCAACCCGATCGCCGTCAGCGGCCGAGTGGAGCGTGCGTCGCTGCGCCAGCGCAACACCTATTTCAGCAGCAGCGACGCGGCCTTCGACGACCGCTATCAGGCGTCGTCGGAATGGTCGCGCGTCAAGGCCGGCGATATTGCCGTCGATGGCGGCTGGCGCATCTATTCGAGCGGCCCCGGTCTTTATACCAAGAGCCTGATCGGTAACGCCTTCGGCTTCAAGCGGCAATTCGGCCAGCGCATCCGCGAGCCACTATTGCCGGCCTCGATCGGCGCCTGCGAGGTCAAGCTGGACTTCAAGGCTTGAGCTATCAAACGCAAAAAGGAAGCCGCTGAGCGGCTCCCTTATTCGTTGGACTATCAGCGTCAGGCCGCTTCGTCCCAGACCGGTGCCAGACCGTCGGGGCTGACGATGCGGCCGCTCGGCTGCGCGAGAGCGTGGACCGCGGCCATCTCCTCCTGCGAAAGCGCGAAATCGAAAATGGCGGCATTTTCCGCCGCGCGGGCTTCCGACACGGTCTTGGAAAGGACGATCAGCCCCTGCTGCACGACCCAGCGCAGAACGATCTGGGCAATCGATCTGCCATGCCGGCCAGCGATGTCCTTCAGCACCGGATCGGTAAGCACCTTGCCATCCGCCATGGCGTAATAAGCGGTCACCGATATGCCGAGGCTGGCGGCGGTCTCCAGGATAGGCGACTGGTCGAGATAGGGATGATATTCGACCTGGTTGGTGACGAGCGGCAGATCGCTGAGCCGAACCGCCTCGCGCACCAAGGCCCGGTTGAAGTTGGACACGCCGATATGGCGAACCTTGCCAGCCTTCGCGACCTCATTCAGTGCGCCGATCTGCTCGGCCAGCGGCACGGCATCATTCGGCCAGTGCAGAAGCAGGAGGTCGACATAATCAGTCTTCAGCTTCTTCAGGCTTTCATCCACCGAGGCGATGAAAGCATCGCGGCGATAATTTTCGACCCAGACCTTGGTGGTTAGGAACAGATCGGCGCGAGCCATGCCCGAACGAAGGATGCCGCCGCCGACTTCGGCCTCGTTGCCATAGATCTGCGCGGTATCGATATGGCGATAACCATTGCCGAGAACATGCGCGACCATGCGTTCGGTGTCCGGGCCTGGCATACGGAACGTGCCGAAACCAAGAGCGGGAATGGATGCGCCATTGGCGCTGACGGTTTTCATGAATGATCCTTTCGATTGCAGGGTTCGATCAGGCGGCGCAGGAGACGGCCTGAGCAGCGGAAGCCGAGCGGCGGTCGAGCGCGCCGCTCCACAGGGTGAGCACCAGGGCCGCGACTACCAGGATCGCGCCGACCCAAGGCGTGGCGCTAAGGCCAAGGGAGGATTCGACCACCAGCCCGCCGATCCAGGCTCCGGCTGCGATGCCGAGATTGAAGGCGGCGATATTGAGCGCCGAGGCGACATCGACGGCGGCGGGCCGAACCTGCCGGGCAAGCTGGACGACATAAAGCTGCAGGCCCGGCACATTGGCGAAGGACAGGAAGCCAAGCGCCGCAAGCGTCGGGATGGCAAGCCAGGGCGAGACCGCCGTAAAGCTGAAGAGGACAAGCACGACAGCCTGGGCGACAAAGAGCCACGTCAGCGCACGGACAGGATTGCCATTGGCGAGACGGCCACCCACGACGTTGCCGATGGCAATGGCGATACCATAGAGTACGAGGATGAGGCTGACGGCGGAGGCGGCAAAACCGGTGACTTCCTGCAGGATCGAGGCCAGGAAGGTGAAGGCGACGAAGGTGCCGCCGTAGCCGAGCGCCGTCATGGCGAAGACGATCAGCAACCGACCGCTTGCAAGCACGCGGACCTGTTCGCCGATGCTTGCCGGCGGCGCCTTCTTCAGACTGGACGGCAGAAGCAAAAGGATGCCGGCAAAGGCAATGACGCCAAGGCCCGCGACGGCCGCGAAAGTCGCGCGCCAGCCGAAGGTCTGACCGATGAAAGTGCCAAGCGGAACACCTGTCACGATGGCAACCGTCAGGCCCATGAACATCATGGCAATCGCCGAAGCACGGCGGTTTTCCGGAACGAGGTCGGCGGCAATGGTGGATCCTACCGAGAAGAAGACGCCATGGGCAAAGGCCGAAAGCACGCGCGCGACGAGCAGCGGCATATAGCCAGGGCTCAGGGCAGCCATGCCGTTGCCGACGATGAACAGGGCCATCAAGCCGAGCAGCAGCGGCTTGCGATCGATACGGCCAGTAAGTGCCGTGAGGATCGGCGCGCCGAAGGTAACCCCGAGCGCATAGACGCTGACAATGAGACCTGCAAGCGGCAGGTTGATATGGAGGTCGTTCGCCACGGTGGGCAAAAGACCGACGATGACAAATTCTGTTGTGCCGATCGCATAGGCAGCGATCGTCAAGGCAAACAAAGCGAGAGGCATGAGAGCACCCGATCAAATGGCAGCCGGAAACGCCGGATGCGCGAGTTCTTGTTCGGGCAGAATATGCCTCCGCGACATTCAATCGATAATCGGCTATATCAACTCAACACTTGTGAATTGAATTCAAAAGGCGAGTTGGAAATGGACAATCGCGCCGGCGAAATGGATGTCTTCGTTCAGGTGGCCGCACTTCGGAGCTTCTCGGCTGCAGGGCGCAAGCTGCGCCTTTCGCCCTCAGCCATCAGCAAGCTTGTGACCCGGCTGGAGAATCGGCTCGGCGCGCGCCTTCTGGTGCGGACGACACGCTCGCTGCAACTAACGCCGGAAGGCGAAGTGTATTTCGAGCGCGCGCAGGCCATTCTTGCCGACATCCATGAGACGGAGCGTATGGTCGCCGCTGGCGGGACGGCGGTGCCACGCGGCCGACTGCGTGTCAGCGCCTCCGTCGCTTTCGGGGTCCGCTGTCTCGTGCCGATCGTTCCCGATTTTCTGCAGTGCTTTCCAGAAATCGAACTCGATATCTCCCTTACCGATAGTGTCATCGATATCGTCGGTGAGCGGGCCGATGTCGCCATCCGCGTCGGATCGCTGCGCGACAGCTCCCTCAAGGCCCGCAAGCTACTCGACAGCCGCCGCATCATCGTTGCCTCCCCCGCCTATATCGGGAGAAATGGCTTGCCGGCGACGCCGGATGAGCTCGATCGTCACAATTGCCTGACCTTCAATTTCCGCCCGACCGCGGAAGATTGGCCATTCCGTGATCCGCTGACAGGCTCACACTTCGTCAAATTGGTGCGGGGCAATTTCCAGGCAAACAATGGCCCGACCGTGCGCAGTCTCTGCCTCGAAGGAATAGGACTCGCCCGCGTCGGCCAATTCCACGTCCAGCCCGATCTCGATGCCGGCAGGCTCGTGCCAGTTCTCGACGATTTCAATCCGGATGACATCGAGCATATCCATGCCGTCTATGCCGGCCATGAGCATCTGGCCGCCCGCATTCGCGCCTTTATCGACTTTCTGGTTAACCGAATCGGATAGAAGTAGCCGGATATTCAAAGGCCGGAGGCGGATTTGGAAACGGCGCTCTATCTCCCGATCAAGTCATTTCTCGAAGCGGCCGGCTATGCCGTGAAGGGCGAGATCGGCGGCTGCGACCTTGTCGGTTTGAGCGAAGGCGAGCTGCCCGTCGTCGTCATCTGCGAGCTGAAGCTGAGCTTCAATCTCGAGCTTATCCTGCAGGCCGTCGATCGCGCCGCGGCCAGCGACGAGGTCTGGATCGCCGCGCGCGTCTCGGCAAAGGGCAAGGGACGGGAAGGCGATCGTCGTTTCCGCGACCTTTGCCGCCGGCTCGGCTTCGGCATGCTGACCGTATCGGACGGCGATCTCGTGGATATCGTCGTCAGCCCCGTCTCGCCGATGCCGCGCAAGAATACCCGCCGTAGGTCACGCCTTGTCGAAGAACACCGCCGCCGCAAGGGCGATCCGGCGCTTGGCGGCAGCACGCGCAAGCCGATCATGACCGCCTATCGGCAACAGGCGCTTGCCTGCGCATCCGCGATCGAAAATGGCGTGCGCCGCCCCAAGGATATGCGCGACGCGGCACCGAAAGCGCCGCAAATTCTGAGAGATAACGTCTATGGCTGGTTCGAGCGCATCGACCGCGGCATCTACGCGCTGACGGAGCTTGGAACAGAAGCGCTCAAGAGATGGCCGACGCCTCAAAGATAAATGTGGAAAAATTCCGGCAGATCAACATTAAATTCATGTAATATCTTAAATTTTTGCAATAGAAACATGATCAATATTTAATTTGCAAAAGTAAATTTGCGGATCATATTATCTGTCAGCGCCAATTCATATTTATACTTCGCCTCCCGGAGTAAAGGGAAGCAAAGGCTCCCCGAAACGAATTGACGCGGCCCCATCCGACGCCTGTCCCGGACATGGACAAGACGCCAATTCGCCAACGACCTCGCAAGGGACTTTTGCCATGTCATCTCTTCTCCGCAAGCATCGCACCGCTGCCATTATAGGCGCCGCCATCATCGCCGGCGCTGGCGCCTTGCCCTTTGCCTTCAGCACGTCTGCCACCGTCGCCGCTGCAGCCGAGCCTGCCGGTATCATCGCGCCCGGCGGCTCTTTCGCTCCCATCGTCGATGCCGACAAGCCGGCCGTCGTTACCGTCACCACGACCATGAAGGCGACCGACACCAGCGCCGACGGCAACAATTCGCCAATGGACGAGCAGTTCCGGCAATTTTTCGAAAACCAGGGCATCCCCTTCCCGAAGCAGATGCCGCACCAACAGCAGAGCCAGCGCGCCATGGCGCTTGGTTCCGGTTTCATCATCAGCACCGATGGCGTCATCGTCACCAACAACCATGTCATCCAGAACGCCGTCGACATCAAGGTCACACTCGATGACGGCACCGAACTGCCCGCCAAGCTTTTGGGTGCCGACGTCAAGTCCGACCTTGCCGTTCTGAAGATTCAGGCCCCGAAGCCGCTCGCAACCATTGCCTGGGGTGATTCCGACAAGCTGAAGCTCGGCGATCAGATTCTGGCGATCGGCAACCCGTTCGGCATTGGCACGACGGTCACCGCCGGTATCGTCTCGGCCCGTGGCCGTGACCTGCACAGCGGCCCATATGACGACTTCATCCAGATCGACGCCCCGATCAATCATGGCAATTCCGGCGGGCCGCTGGTCGACCGTGAAGGCAATGTCGTCGGCATCAACACCGCCATCTACTCGCCGAATGGCGGCAGCGTCGGCGTCGGTTTCGCCATTCCGTCCGACGAGGCCAAGGCGATCGTCGCCAAGCTGGAAAAGAGCGGCTCGATCGATCACGGCTATCTCGGCGTCGCGATCCAGCCCGTGACCTCCGATATCGCCAATGCAATGGGCCTGCCGCAGACCCAGGGCGCGCTCGTTGCCAACGTCAACGACGATACGCCGGCCGCGCGCGCCGGCATTAAGAGCGGCGATATCGTCACCGCTGTCGGCAATGAGGCCGTCAAGACACCGAAGGACCTGTCGCGGCTGGTCGCCGATCTCTCCCCCGGCGACAAGCGCTCGGTCACGCTGTGGCGGAATGGCAAGAGCATGGACGTCAATGTCACCATCGGCGGCAATGACGACAGCAAGCAGGCTGCCAACGACAATGGCGACGGCAAGGTGCAGCCCTCCAACCAGCCGAGCATCGGCGTTGGCCTCGCCAATCTCACGCCCGATGTTCGTCAGCAGCTGAACCTGCCGCATGGCGTCGAGGGCGCCGTGGTTGCCAGCGTCAACCCGGACAAGCCGGCCGCCGCAGCTGGCATCCAGGCCGGCGACATCATCGTCTCGGTCAACGACCAGCCCGTCCGCAACGCCCATGAGGTCCAGACGGCCGTTGCGCAGGCAGGCAAGGATGGCCGCAAGTCCGTGCTGCTCCTGATCGAGCGCGACGGCAACAAGACCTTCGTCGCCGTGCCGTTCTCGGCCGCTTGAAAAGCCGAAACGTCCTCCAGTCGGCCCGCTTCCTCCCAGGCAGCGGGCCGATTGCCGTTACGTCACCAGTAATCCCTGGCGCTCCGCAAGGCCGATTGTCGCCAGCGTGCCGGCATTGAAAGGCAGGAAGTCGGCTTCGATGCCGACACTGAAGATGACGCCATCTCGGAGACGACGGTCATCGGCTCGATCTCGCAATCTTCATTTTGGCTCGGACGGCTCCTCCGCCGTCTTCTCGATAAATCGGCCTTCCGCAAGCGCATCGCGGATTTCATCGAGCCGATAGCAGGCGAATGCGCCGCGCCAGCAACCGCCCCGCCCAGCTCTATCGGCTCAAGCAGGCACGCTCGACCGTCTTCTTCAACCGAACGATCTGAGACGCTGAATTTCCACAGAAGAGGCAGCTCTGCTTTGACATAGGACTCTTTTTGTCCAAACTCTGCCTTTCTGATGGTACAAATAGCGCCGGGGCCGGTTGAAACAGGCAAGCGGCAAGTTTAAACCCCGCCGGCAAGATCAGCGGCTAGGGCCTCGAAACAGGAATAAGCGGCGGCAGGAGTTGGAGTGACTGATCCATACGATATTCTCGGCGTTGCGCGCGATGCGAAAGAAGAGCAGATCAAGGCGGCTTATCGCAAGCGCGTGAAGGCAGCCCATCCGGATTCCGGCGGCGACACGGAGGCTTTTGCCATGCTGCAGAAGGCCTACGAGCTGCTTCTCGATCCCGTGCGCCGCAAAGTGTTCGACGATACCGGCTATGATGTGGAGCTGACCGACGCCGTCGATCTGCAGGCGCTGGTCGCCATCGAAAAACTCATTACCGAGATGGTGCTGGACGAGCGCGAACCGGGAACCTTCGACCCGGTCGCCAAGATGCGCGCCAGCCTTCTCGAAGAAATTCGCAAGGCGAATTTCAGCAAAAGCGAGCTCGAGCGTCATTCCAGCCGCATAGGCCTCCATCTCGACCGGCTTGGCAAGCGTCCCGGCAAGGATGTGGTGGGCCACATGCTGCGCGCCCGCATCAAGGCGATCGCGACCGCCATCAGCGAAACGGAGGCGAAGATCGGCGCCAACGAACGTGCCTGCGATATGCTCGAAGGCTATCTCTACGTGATGGACGAAATCCGAGAAGAGCTCGATGCAGCACCCGAGATCGAATGGGACAAGCCCCAGGTCCGCGCTGCCGCACAATAGCAATGGCGCTTTTTAGTCGCCCCGAGGAGGCGGATTTCGCGTATGCCTTGATGGTGTGATCATTTTCGGCAACGCAATGTTGCAATGCAACAATCGTCCCTAGACAAATCGTGGGGCTGGCCTAGATCAAGCATCCGTAAGCCGTCCTGCCGAGCGGGCGATAGCGGCACGGCAATTGACGGACGTCGGAATCCCGGCTCCGAGATCTGGACGACGAGGTATATGTTTGCTGATTTCTGAAGCGGATGAAATCGTCTTTGAACATCTGAGTGAAAACCGATCGCGGGCCGCGTTGAGGGGCGCCTTCTGGTCGGCGCTCGACACGATGATCCCGACGGCGCTCAACAGCCTGGTCTTCATCGTCACCTCGCGCTTTCTCCTGCCGCAGGATTTCGGCCTGGTCGCGCTCGCCTTCGCCATTGTCAGCTTTGCCGCCGGCTTCGGGCCGACGGCCTTCGGCGAGGCATTGATCCAGCAAAAATCCATTCGGCGCAGTCACCTCGATACGGTTTTCTGGCTGTCATTCCTCTCCGCGGCCATCCTCTATGCCGCGCTGTTCCTGCTTTCACCCCATCTTGCCCACTGGGTCGGACATGACGAGATCGTCAGCCTGCTGCTGATCATTGGGCTGAAAATCTTCTTCGACATGATGATCATCGTCCCCAATGCCCTGATCGGCCGGACGATGTCCTTTCATCTGGCGGCGGCGCGAACCGCGATCGCCACGATCGTCTCGGCGTCCATCTGTCTGGCTTTGATCTTCGCCGGTTTCGGCCTTTGGGCGCTTGCAATCGCCCAGATCGCGGCGCCGGCGGCTGCCTGCGTCGCGGCGTTCTGGGGCGCAAGATGGCTGCCGGGTTTCAGGATCAAGCTCTCGAGCCTGCGCGAACTGCTGCATTATGGCATCTATGCTTCGGGCAACCGCTTTCTGCAGACCATGAATCTCGACCAGCTGATCATCGGCACCTTGGTGAGCCCGGCCGCGCTCGGTATCTACAATTTCGCCCGGCGGCTCTACGAGATGCTCAATAATGTCCTGTCGGGCGGGCTGAACTCGGTCAGCCACGTGCTGCTCTCCTCCCTGCAGCACGACAAGGACAAGGTGCGCGAAGCCTTTCTGATGGCGACCTTCGGTTGCTCGCTGGTCTCTTTCCCGGCCTTCATGGGGCTTGCAGCCGTTGCCGACGATGCCATTCCGCTGATCTTCGGACCGCATTGGGCAGCCGCCGTCTGGCCGGTCCGCTTCTTCTGCGTGATCGGCCTGATGGCCGGAATAGGCGTCATCCAGGCCTCCCTGATCACGAGCCAGGGCAGGTCCGACTGGTGGTTCTATTACCAGCTGGTGCGCAACGTCGTCTCGATCCTCACCGTTCTTCTTCTCCACAAATATGGCGTGGCCACCGTCGTCTTCGGGCTCATGGTTGGCGTTCTGGTGCTGTGGCCGGTGACGCTGTGGATGGTCTCGCGACTGATCGGCCTCAGCATTGCGGAATATTTCGGCCAGTTCGTGCGGCCCATAGCCGCCTATCTCGGCATGCTCGTCGCGGTGCTGGCAACCTCGTCGGCCTTGTACGACTGGTCTCTCGCAGCCCGTCTCGTCTGCGAAGTCCTGGTCGGCGGTCTCACCTATTCGGGTCTTATCCTTCTCCTGTGCAAGGAGAGGATCCTCTTCCTCGCGCGGACGACACTGCAAGGTCGCCGCGCAAAGGCACAGTAGCAGGCCATGGCGAGCAACAGATCGAAGCGCGGCAAAATCCCAGGTGGATGCTTTCGGTCACCGCAATGATAATGGCAAACGTCGGAAAGGCGCATCATGACACTGGTTACGTTCATCATTCCCGTTCGCCACCAGGCCAACTCCAATGATTGGCCCGCGCTGAAACGGCGGTTGTCGCAAACGATCGCCTCGATCTCCGGACAATCCAACAGCAACTGGCGCGGTGTCGTTGTTGCCAATGAGGGCGCAGATCTGCCCGACCTGCCGCCGAATTTTACGGCGGCGCGCGTGACATTTCCGCCGAACCAGCTCCACGACATCAACGGCGCCGACCGGGAGAAGGTCTACGACGCATTCCGGCTGGACAAGGGCCGCCGCGTTCTGAGCGGCATGCTGTCGGCGCGCGACACCCGCTTCTTCATGATCGTCGACGACGATGATTTCGTCAGCGCCAACATCGTCGACTTCGCGGCCAAAAATACCGATGCCAATGGCTGGAAAATCGATCGCGGCTATCTCTGGAACGAAGGTGGCCGGCTGCTGCTGCACCATAACGACTTCGCCAATTACTGCGGCACGTCGCTGATCATTCGCTCCGATCTCTACCGATTGCCGGCAAGCTTCGCGGACGCCGAGGTCGACTATATCAAATCCATGCTCGGCAGCCATGTGCGCATCGGCAAGCTGCTCGCCGATGCCGGCTCCCCGCTCGGGTCCCTTCCCTTCCGCGGTGCGATCTATCGGGTCGGCCATAGCGGCGCCCATAGCAAATCCTCCGGTCTGATCAGGACCCATTTCCTCAACCGGTCGGTACTCACAAGTCCCCGCCAATTCCTGGGCAATCTTTCGCGGGTGCGCCCGCTCGATCGAAACTTGAGAAATGAGTTTTTCGGGGCGCGCGCCGCCGGATAGCAGGCGCAATCCTTCCGCTCAACGAGGCTTCGACCAATGCCGGCTGACGCAACGAAACATAGATACGCCGCCCTGGATGCGATGCGCGGCCTGGCAGCCCTCGCCGTTGTCGTCTATCACCTCGACAGGCCCTATGCCCCATCGGCCTATATCGCGGTCGACTTCTTCTTCGTGCTCAGCGGCTTCGTCATCGCCAGGGCCTATAGTGAGAAACTCGCCGGCGGCATGACCGTTCTTGCCTTCATGAAGGCGCGCTATGCCCGCCTCTACCCGCTCTTCCTGATCGGCAGCGTCTACGGTCTTGTGCAATTGCTATTACATTGGCAGGCGGCGGGCGTCGGACAGGCCGATCTCTGGGCAAGCATCCTCACGACGGTTTTCATGCTGCCTTCGCCGAGCTTTCTGACCCGATCGGCGGGTGATATCTGGGCGCTCTATCCGCTGAACGGTCCAGCCTGGTCGCTCTTCTGGGAATTGCTCGCCAACCTCGTCTTCGCGCTCGCGCTGTTCAGGCTGACAACACGGAGCCTCATCCTCATTGCTGCCTCATCGCTGGCGCTGCTGATCGGCTCCGTCTTCCTGCACAAATCGCTTGATCTCGGCTGGGAATGGCGCTCGGTGGACGGCGGCTTTGCCCGCGTTTTCTTCTCCTTCACGCTCGGAATGATCATCTATCGGCTGCGAAGCAGCACAGCGTTTGGCTGGACCATGAACAGCTATGCCGCCCTGCTGCCGATCGTGGCGATCTCAGCCTTGTTGTTTCTTCCGACCTATTCGCTGAAATATGCGCTTGTTTTCTGCATCCTGATCTCGCCGCTCATCGTCCTTGCCGGCACGATGCTCGAATTGCCGGCCAGGCTGCAGCGGCTCGGCATTTTTCTCGGCTACCTCTCCTATCCGATCTACATGTGCCATCGCGGCTTTACCGAGATCTACGGGCATTTGATGCGCGACGTCCAACTGCCGCAGCCGATCTACATCGCGATCTATCTCGTCGCGATTTCCGTGATTGCATTCCTCTCGGCAAAGCTTGCCGCGATCCTGGTAAAATATGCATCACCCTGGAAAGGCGCACCCAAAAGCATAGGCGCGACCCCGAGCCGATAACATGGCCGGTCACGTATGGACGGCCGCCAGCGCAATGGCATCGGCAACTTCTTCCAGCCGCTCCGAGAGATTGGCCGTCGCCACGCGCAAGTGGCTGCTGGGCAGAATGGAGAACTTGGCGCCGGGATGCACCGCGATGCCTCTGGCGGCAAGCGTCACCACCGCGAAGGGCTCCGACGAAACCGGTATCCAGGCGCACAGCCCGTCGCCGTGGCGCGCATTGACGCCGCGCTCGCCGAGCGCATCGATGAGGCCGGCCCGGCGCTGCCGATAGGTCTGCCGGGCGTGGTCGAGACATACCGCCGTCGCCGGATCGCGCAGCAGCCAGGCACCGGCCGCCTGCAGAATCCGGCTCGTCCATCCGGCACTGAAGCTGCGATAGGACTGGATCTGCTCGACAATCGCCCGCGAGCTCGACAACACCGCCAGCCGCAGATCCGGCCCATGCGTCTTCGAGTAGGATAGAATATGGATGACGCGATCGGGAAAGAGTTGCCCCATCGAATGACGCGGTGCCGTCGAGATATCGGCAACGCCGTCGTCCTCGACGATCAATGTATCCTTGCCGCGAAGAATCCCGGCGATGCTCGCCATGCGCGCCGGGCTCACACTCTGGCCGGTGACGGAATGAATGCGCGGCTGGAAGATGAAAGCGACCGGACGATATCGCAGCGCCTCGTCCAGCGACGACGGCAGTGGCCCCTCCTCATCGCATTTCACCGGAATGATGCGCGCACCGCGATCCTCGAGGATATCCAGAAGGCGCATGGCGGTCGGGTCCTCGATCGCAACGGTCGCTCCCGGCATCACCAGGGCGTTGATCAAGGTATAGACGGCATTATAGCCGCCATTGGTTGCCAGAAACGCCTCGGGTTCGTAGGGCCACGTCTTCCTGACCTGCTCCTCCAGCTCCGGCAAGATCCGGCTGCGCTCGTAGCTGTTGAGATTTTCAGCGGAGGCTCCATAGGCCATCGCCGCCTCCAGCTTCGGCAGCAATCGCACGTCGGGAACGGCGGCTGTCAGGTTCAGAGCGTCGGAGCCGTAGTCACCGACGCTTGCGAGCCGCGCCGGCTTGGCAACGAAGCGATCGCCGCTGACCCATGTACCGTTCCTGCCGCGCCCGCTGATGATCTTCTGGCGCCTGAGCTCGCTCCAGGCTTCGGATAGGGTTGCCGGGCTCACCCCAAGGACAAAGGCGAGATCCCGGATCGGGGGCAACTTGGTACCAACAGGCAGCGCGCCGGCGCGAATAAGCGCGCTGGTCTCCAGCGCGATACCGCGGATCGTCCGATCGTTCAATTTTTCGGCAAACCATTTCGCGTCTCGGATTTCGCTCATTTCCGCGCCATTTTTAATGTTCAATAACGTAATAACATTTGATCGTGTTATTTTGAACATTTAATCAATGGGAAAATAAGTTTTCCCGCGAGTGAATTTCATGCCCCTTACTCTCCGCCTTGCCCTCCGTGATTGGGACTACATGACGCCTTTGGTTTTGGGCGATGTCTCTTCTCCGAAACTCGACATCAAGGTGGACCGCGTCGGTACCTTGATCTCACATATCGGCAAGAGCGATGCGTATGATGCTGCCGAGACCTCCTTCAGCCGCTACACGCAGCTGCGCATAGATGGCGATGACAGCGTGGTCGGGATACCGAATTTCATCATGCGCGGCTTCCGCCACCGTTGCGTCATCACCTCCAAGGACAGCCCGATCACGAGCTTCGCCCAACTTGCCGGCAAGCGCATCGGCGTCACCGGATGGCGCGACTCCGGCAATACCTGGACGCGCGCAGCCCTCCGGCGCGAAGGCGTCGGCGTCGAGGATGCCATGTGGTATGCCGGCCGTCTCACCGAAGCCCATCCGATCACCGATCGCCTCGACGGCTTCGGCCGCCCCGGCCGCATCGAGGCGGCCCCGGGTGAAAGGCCGATGGTGGATCTGCTCAAGGAAGGCGAGCTGGACGCGATCTTCACACCGTTCATGCCGGACGGCTATTTCGCCGGCAATTCCGGTTTCCGCCAGGTCCTCCCGGATTTCCGCGCGGCCGAGCATCGCTATTTTGCTGACGTGGGCTATGTACCGGGTATGCACCTGATCGGATTGAACGCGGAGTTTGTCGCCGAGCATCCCTGGGTCATGGCCGAGCTGAGCGCTCTCATCGATGAATCGCAGCGCGTCTGGCTGAGCAAGCGGCGCAAATATGCCGACACCACGCCATTCATGCTCGACGAACTGCTGAAATCGGCGGCCGAGCTGCCCGAGGGTTGGGATGCGAGCGGCTTTGCCGCCAACCGCAAGATGGTCGCCGATTTCGCTGGGGAATTGCACGTGCAGGGCATCCTGCCGCGGCTGATGGCGCCGGAGGAACTCTTTGCCTTCGACGTCGACGGCAGCAGGACAAGTGCTGCCTGATCACCGACTGAATTTCAAAGACGCAAAGCAAAAAGGGGAATGAATATGTCGTTGAAAAAGATAACCTACCTCGCACTCGCAAGTCTGATGATGTCCGCCGCCGCCTATGCGGAGGATGCCAGCCTGCCGAAACTCTCGGTCAACAAGGACCTGCAGGCCAAGCTGCCGGACGCGATCCGCACGGCAGGGAAGATGATATCAGTCAATAACGGCTCGTTCCCTCCCTACGAGATCGTCACCGGCACCAAGCTGACCGGCGCCAGCGCCGATCTGACCGACGCGATCGGCGAAGTGCTTGGCCTAAAGATCGAACATGAAAGCGTCAGCGGACTGCCTGCCATCCTCGCCGGCATCAATTCCGGCCGCTATCAGTTCGCCTTCGGCCCGATCGGCGATTTCAAGAGCCGCGAAGAAGCAAACGACTTCGTCGACTGGGTACAGGAATTCGTCGTCTTCGCCGTTCAAAAGGGCAATCCGAAGGGCATTACCTCGCTGGACAGCGCCTGTGGCCAGCGCATCGCCGTCATGGCGGGCGGATCGGCCGAAAAGGTGATCCAGGTCCAGGCGGAAAAATGCAAGACCGATGGCAAAGGCGCAATCGAGATTCAGTCCTTCACCGACCAGCCAAGCTCGATTCTCGCGGTCCGCTCAAAGCGTTCCGATGCTTTCTTCTCCTCGCAGGCGCCGCTCACCTATTTCGTTTCGCAGGCGAACGGCCAGTTGGCGCTGACCGGTGTCGGCCAGAAGAACGGCTTTGAAGACCTCTATCAGGGCGCGGTGGTACCGAAGGGCTCGCCGCTAGGGCCTATTCTCAAGGATGCCGTCAAGCTTCTGATTGATAATGGCACCTATGCCGCCATCATGAAGAAATGGGGCCTTGAGAACAATATGATCAAGGAGCCGGGTATCAATCTTGGCGGGACCTTGCCGAAATGAGCACCAATGCCGGAAACATCGCATCGCCATCCGGCGATGCGTCCGAGCGGGATGTGGCGAACGCCCACACACCGTTTCCGAAGGGCCGCGTAGCAGCCTGGATCGTAACGCTATCGATCGCAACCTATTGCGCCTGGTCGGTCGCCCATAATGAGAATTTCGGCTGGCATGTCGTCGTCCAGTATTTCTTCGATCCGGTCGTCATCAGCGGGCTCTATGTCTCGCTCGGCCTGACCGTCGTCGCCATGGCGCTCGGCATCGCCTTTGGCCTGTTGCTGGCGATCGCCAGGCTGTCGAAGGATACGCTGGCAAGCTCGCTTGCTTCGCTGTTCATCTGGTTCTTCCGCGGCACGCCGCTCCTCGTGCAGCTGATCTTCTGGTACAATCTCTCGACGCTCTTCCCCACATTGTCGATCGGCATTCCCTTCGGCCCAACCTTCGTCAGCTGGGACACGAATTCGGTGATCAGTCCCATGACGGCGGCGATTGCCGGCCTTGCCCTCAACGAGGCCGCCTATATGGCCGAGATCATTCGCGGCGGCCTGCTTTCGGTCGACAGGGGCCAGTTCGAGACCGCCGAAGCCTTCGGCATGACGCGCATCCGCGCGCTGCGCCGCATCATCATTCCACAGGCCATGCGCTCCATCGTGCCGCCGACGGGAAACCAGCTCATCAGCATGATCAAGGCGACGTCGCTCGTCAGCGTCATCGCCATGGCCGATCTGCTCTATTCCGTGCAGTCGATTTACAACCGTACCTTCGAAGTCGTCCCGATGCTGCTCGTCGCCGTCATCTGGTACCTGCTGATCACCTCGGTGCTGAACATGGGCCAGAGCTATATCGAGCGCTACTATAGCCGCGCCGACCGCCGCTCCGGTGGGATGAGGGCCGCAAAGGACAGCGCGCCGGCGCAGGAGGCGAACCAATGAACGCCCCGATGAATACTACGCCAGTGAGCACTGTTGCCGACTTGTCGCCGCTGGTGCTGGCGCGCAACGTCCATAAATCCTTCGAAAATCTCGAAGTCTTGAAAGGCATCGACCTCGATGTGATGCCGGGCGAAGTGGTCGTCATTCTGGGACCGTCCGGCTCCGGCAAATCGACCTTCCTGCGCTGCATCAATCATCTGGAAGCGATCAATCGCGGCTCGATCGAGCTGGATGGCGAGCAGGTCGGCTATCGGCTGAACAAAGGGCGGTTGGTCAAACTGTCCAATCATGCGATCGCGCTGCAGCGGCGCAAAATCGGCATGGTGTTCCAGCAGTTCAATCTCTACCCGCATATGACGGCGCTGCAGAATGTCATCGAAGCGCCGATCGGCATCCATGGCGAGAGCCGCAGCCAAGCGACCGAGAATGCGCTGGCACTGCTCGACCGCGTCGGGCTTTCGGCCAAGGCGAACAACTATCCAAGGCAGCTTTCCGGCGGCCAGCAGCAGCGCGTCGCGATTGCGAGAGCACTGGCGATCAAGCCGAAGCTGATGCTCTTCGACGAACCGACCTCGGCGCTCGATCCGGAATTGGTCGGCGAGGTCCTGTCGACCATGCGGGATCTTGCCAGCCAGGGCCTGACGATGATCGTCGTCACCCACGAGATCGGCTTTGCCCGCGAAGCGGCCGACCGCGTCGTCTTCATGGACGGCGGCAAGATCGTCGAACAGGGCAAGCCGGAAGATGTGATTGGCAATCCGCAGCATCCGCGCACCAGAAGCTTCCTGTCGCGCTTCATCTAGCGCGGCAGGCCCATCATCAGTGAGGCCTGCACGCTCTATGGCGGATGGCGGCTCAAGCGAACTATTGGAATAGCCATGACCCTCGACAACGATTTCGCCCGCCTCTCGGACTTCGAGCCGATGAAGGCCGAACTGACCGGCATCCGACAGCATCTCCACGCCAATCCCGAGCTCTCCTTCGAGGAAGCGGAAACCGCGCGCTTCGTCGCCGAGAAGCTGGAAGCCTGGGGCTATGAGGTGACGCGCAATGTCGGTGGCCACGGTGTCGTCGCCCGTCTGACGGTCGGGGCAGGCAAGAAGAGCATCGCGATCCGCGCCGACATGGACGCCCTGCCGATCACCGAGCAAACCGGTCGCCCCTACTCCAGCAAGGCGCCAGGGAAGATGCATGCCTGCGGTCACGACGGCCACACGACGATGCTGCTGGGGGCTGCTGAATATCTCGCTCGCACCCGCCGCTTCAACGGCACGGTGAACCTGATCTTCCAGCCAGCCGAAGAGGCAGGGGCGGTCAGCGGCGCTCCGGCGATGATCAAGGATGGCCTCTTCGAACGCTTCCCCTTCGATGTCATTTTCGGCCTGCACAATCACCCGGGCGCGGCGGAAGGCACCTGGCTGCTGCGCTCCGGCCCGCTGATGGCGGCGGCGGATACAGTGGAGATCACCATCATAGGCAAGGGCGGCCATGCCTCGCGCCCGCATCTGACCGTCGATCCCGTCGTGGTTGCCTGCAATCTCGTCGTCAGCCTGCAAACGATCGTTGCCCGCAGCATCGATCCGACACAGACCGCGGTCGTGACGGTCGGCGCCATTCATGCCGGCGAAGCTTCGAACGTCATTCCGGAAAGCGCCAAGATGTTGCTGACCGTCCGCTCCTTCGATCCGAAGGTGCGCGAGCTGCTTGAGGCCCGGATACGCAAGCTGACCCAATCAGTCGCAGAGGGCTACGACGCGACCGTCGAGATCGACTATGTCCACGGCCATCCGGTCGTCGTCAACTCGGAGAAGGAAACGAAATTCGCGCGCATGGTGGCCGAAGAGCTCGTCGGCGCCGACAAGGTCGCCACCTGTGGCCTGATCCCCGGCAGCGAGGATTTCTCGCATTATCTGGAGCACAAGCCGGGCAGTTTCCTGCGCCTCGGCAACGGCATCGGTTCCGCCGTCCTTCACAGCGCCAAATATGATTTTGCCGACGAAAGCCTCACCGTGGGGGCTGCCATGTGGGCACGGCTGACGGAACGTTATCTCGACGCCTGAAGCGATAGAAACGACAGCCCTGGCTTAGGCCGGGGCTGTTTCTTTTTAGGGGCTGCAATGGGAAAAGTGGCAGTGCCGGCGGACAGCATTGCAGGAGTTACAGCCTGTCGGTGCAGCGCGATCCGGCCTCCGGAAACGATTACTTATCGAGGGATCGGAGACCATCGGAGGTTGCCGGCGCGGTGTTGACGGGCGTTTCAGCCCGCAGTCCGGTCTTGGACGGCACGTTCTCAGCTTGCATGAGCCGCCATTCATTTTCTAGGCGATCAATCACATACGTAGGAATTTCATCTCTTACGTTTTCAAACTCTTGCATCACGACCTCCATTGCCATGCATTTACGGCATGACATGGAAGAGTTTCTTTGTAAATCAAGGCGTTAAATCATTTAAACGATTGAAATAATTTTAATCGTTTGAAACATCCTCCCCTGTGGAAAAGAATGGAGCTGCGTTAACATGCGCGTGTAAAGATGATTGGTTCGCGAGGGATCACCGGCCGTCTCGGCTGGTTGCCGGCAGCTGCAAACGACCGTCAAATTCCAGATCCTGTGTGCGCGAAATCGAATCGTGCTGCTCGCGCATTGCGTCGGCGGCTTCGCGAACCACCTCGGAAATCTGCGCGAGCTGCCTGGCCAGGGGGCTCGTCTTGCGCCAGATCATGCCGATCGTTCGCGAGGGCTGCGGGCTCTGGAAGCGCACGGTCGAAACCGAAGCCGAGCGCGTCTCCACCGCGACGGCCATCTCCGGTATCAGGGTGACACCGATGCCGGCGCTGACCATCTGCACCAGCGTCGACAGCGAGCTGCCATCCATCAGTTCCCGAGGAAGGGCCGACTGTATATTACAGAAGGACAGAGCCTGATCGCGGAAGCAATGCCCCTCCTCCAGCAATAGCAGCCGCATTTCGCGGAGCGCTTCGCGGTTGGGCACCGGCTTGCCCTCATCCTCGCGTGGCCGCACCAGCACGAAGTTTTCGGCAAATAGCGGGATTTCCGTCAGCGACGGCTCGGATACGGGCAGAGCGACAATGGCGGTGTCAAGCCGCCCCTCCTCCAGCTCCTCCACCAGTTTCGACGTCAGGGTCTCGCGCACATGGATATCGAGTCCGTCATAGATGCGGGAGAGATTGCCGATGATGCTCGGCAGCAGATACGGGGCGACCGTCGGAATGATCCCGATTCGCAGTCGGCCGACAGGCTGGTTGTGCGATGCGCGCGCAAGGTCTCCGAGCTCATCGACCGATCGCAGGATATTGCGGACGCGGCCCGCGAAAGCCTCTCCGAAATTCGTCAGCCGAACCTGCCGCGCACCTCTTTCGAAAAGATCCGTGCCGAGCTGCTCTTCCAATTCCTTGATCTGCATCGACAAAGCGGGCTGAGAGATGGCGCATACATCGGCGGCGCGTCCGAAGTGGCCGTGCCTGGCCAAGGCTTCGAAATAGCGAAGCTGCTTGAAAGTCAAATTTGTCATAAGTTTATCTTATCGCACCAATCAGGAAATCCAACTTAAATTAATGGGTAGCCTTGGCTATAGTCCCGCCGCAGAGATGAGATGCGGCCGCCTGTCATACGAAGCTCACATTGAGAGCATTGACTGCGTTCAATTCATCGACGCGCGGACCGTTTGGAAAGCGAGGCATTTGACTTGTCGGTTTTCCGCGAATCCGCTTTATGCGAGGTCGATACAATGAGAGATTTTCATGCGTCGGACATGCCGCCGTTACGCTTGTCATAAAACCAAACGACTTCCCGGGAGGGTCACCAACCCCTTTCTCCAGTCGTCGCAGTCCACATCATCGTAAGGGAGAAAATTATGGATACAAAAGTCGAAAATGCCGGCAAGTGTCCGTTTCCGCATGGAAACACAAGCGTTTCGGCCCGTTCGAACCGTGACTGGTGGCCAAACCAGCTGAACCTCAAGATCCTTCATCAGAACTCCGCGCTGTCCAGCCCGATGGGCAAGGCATTCAACTATGCGGAAGAGTTCAAGAAGCTCGATCTGGAGGCCCTCAAGAAGGACCTTACCGCCCTCATGACGGATTCGCAGGACTGGTGGCCGGCCGACTTCGGTCATTACGGCCCGCTCTTCATCCGCATGGCCTGGCACAGCGCCGGCACCTACCGCACGGGCGACGGCCGCGGCGGCGCCTCCTCCGGTACGCAGCGTTTTGCGCCGCTCAACAGCTGGCCTGACAACGTCAACCTCGACAAGGCACGCCGCCTGCTCTGGCCGATCAAGCAGAAATACGGCAACAGCATTTCCTGGGCCGACCTTCTGATCCTCACCGGCAACGTCGCCCTGGAATCCATGGGCTTCAAGACCTTCGGCTTCGGCGGCGGTCGCGAAGACGTCTGGGAACCGGAAGAGGACATTTACTGGGGCGCGGAAGAGACCTGGCTCGGCGACAAACGCTATTCTGGCGACCGTGACCTGGAAAACCCGCTGGCTGCCGTGCAGATGGGCCTCATCTACGTTAATCCGGAAGGCCCGAACG
This sequence comes from Rhizobium sp. P40RR-XXII, assembly GCF_012641405.1. Taxonomy (GTDB): domain Bacteria; phylum Pseudomonadota; class Alphaproteobacteria; order Rhizobiales; family Rhizobiaceae; genus Rhizobium. The sequence goes on along the minus strand of NZ_JABAII010000003.1, from coordinate 389,354 downwards.
GCAATCCCGATCCGCTTGCAGCAGCACGCGACATCCGCGACACCTTCGCCCGCATGGCGATGAACGACGAGGAAACCGTGGCTCTCATCGCCGGCGGCCACACCTTCGGCAAGACCCATGGCGCAGGCGATGCGGCGCATGTCGGCCCCGAGCCGGAAGCAGCCGGCATCGAGGAACAGGGCCTCGGCTGGAAGAACAGCTTCCGCAGCGGCAAAGGCGGCGACACGATCGGCAGCGGTCTCGAAGTCACCTGGACCTCGACGCCGACGAAGTGGAGCAACAATTTCTTCTGGAACCTGTTCGGCTACGAATGGGAACTGACGAAGAGCCCGGCCGGCGCGCATCAATGGGTGCCGAAGCACGGCGCCGGCGCCGGCTCCATCCCGGACGCGCACGACAAGTCCAAGCGTCACGCTCCCTCCATGCTGACCACGGACCTCGCCTTGCGCTTCGATCCGGCTTACGAGAAGATTTCTCGCCGCTTCTTCGAAAACCCGGACGAGTTTGCTGACGCCTTCGCCCGCGCATGGTTCAAGCTGACCCATCGCGATATGGGTCCGCACACCCGTTATCTCGGCCCGGAAGTGCCCAGCGAAGAGCTCATCTGGCAGGATCCGATTCCTTCGGCCGATCATGCATCGATCGACGCCAACGATATCGCCACCCTCAAGAGCGAGATCGCCGCATCGGGCCTGACCATTCCGCAGCTGGTTTCGACGGCCTGGGCCTCCGCCTCCACCTTCCGCGGCTCCGACAAGCGCGGTGGTGCGAATGGCGCCCGCATTCGTCTCGCTCCGCAGAAGGATTGGGAGGCCAACCAGCCAGCCCAGCTCGCTTCCGTGCTGCAGACGCTCGAAGGCATCCAGAAGAAGTTCAACGATGCCCAGAGCGGCGGCAAGAAGGTATCGCTCGCCGATCTGATCGTTCTCGGCGGCTCGGTCGCCGTCGAGCAGGCTGCGAAGAAGGCCGGCCACGATGTGGTTGTTCCCTTCGCTCCGGGTCGCACCGATGCATCTCAGGAACAGACCGATGTCGAGGCCTTTGCCGTTCTCGAGCCGATGGCAGACGGGTTCCGCAACTATCAGCAGAAAGCCTATAGCGTCTCTTCCGAGGAGCTGCTGATCGACAAGGCACAGCTATTGACACTGACGGCTCCGGAAATGACGGTTCTCGTCGGCGGCCTGCGTGCGCTGAACGCCAATGTCGGCCAGAGCCAGCATGGCGTCTTCACCAAGCGCCCGGAAGCACTGACGAACGACTTCTTCGTGAACCTGCTCGACATGGGCACGGAGTGGAAGGCCGTTTCCGATGCCAAGGACGTCTTCGAGGGACGGGATCGCGCAAGCGGCGACGTCAAGTGGACCGCCACACGGGTCGATCTTGTTTTCGGCTCAAACTCGCAGCTGCGCGCGCTCGCCGAACTCTACGGCCAATCCGACGCCGAGAAGAAGTTCGTGCAGGACTTCGTTGCGGCCTGGACCAAGGTGATGAACGCCGACCGCTTCGACATTGCTTGAAGTGAAGTAAAATAGTTCCGGACGCGACCAGCTTCAGGTCGCGTCCGGTTGACGAATGACCCGCGTACGCGACCGCGCAGCGAGGACATCATGTTGACGGCGTGCTTCCATACGGCAGCGCTATCGCCGCGTCAGCTAGCCGGACGCAATTGCAGGCGGGAAACGCCGGCTGCGACATTCAGGCCGGTTCCCGCTTCGCCGCTCAGCGGCTGCAGCGCAAAATTCTTGGAATTGCCGCCGACCAGCGCATTGGCTCCAAGACCGAGGCCAACGGAAGCACCCGCGGATGCACCGACATAGGTGCCAGCCAGGGCACCATCGCCGACGCGCGTGGGTGCGGTGTTGATGACGATCCAGCTCAGATAGGTCTTGCGGGTCACGCCGATGTCGATCCCGAGCTTGCCGATCGCGCCCGTATAGCGTTCGACCTTGCCGGTTCGCTGTTTGAAGGTGCAGCTGACCTGCTTGTTGGAACCGATGATCATGCCGACGCCGCCTGCCACTTCGCAAGAAAGCGTTCCAAGGCGTTGCCTGGGCTCGGAGGCGACTTGCGCCGATTGCCTTTTCGGATGGTGTTGCTGGCTGCTGGCGGCGGAAGCCGCGGAACCGAACGCCACGGCAATGGCCGCGGCCGCAATGATGGTCTTTTTCATGTCACCTCCTTCGGCGGTTTAAGCGCCGCGGTCAGCCCGGACGGCGCAGGGGAACTCGACGAGCCGATCCCGGTCTCGATGGAAGATCCGCGATTAGCCTGGATAACGATGTTGTTGATGATGCGGGTCCCAGCATATTCGCCGGCAATCGCAATGGCTCGCTGACGTGCCTGATCGGAGGGCGCAACCCCGGACAGGACGATGGCCCCCTCCGAGGCGATGACCTCGATGCGGCAATCTTCGAGTCCTTCGGCATAAGCAATCAGGCACCGGATCGCCGCGCAGGTCGCACCTCGATCCGGTGATGTCATCAGCGATGAAAGCTTGGCCAGGAAAAGCATCGGAAGCCTCGACAAGTCGCAAGAACAAGTGTTTGCCCGCCGCATGGCGTCAACGAAGCGCGTTCCGGCTCAGCTTTCCGGTTGTTTGCCTGACTGCGCCTTTGACACGGTTTTTGTCCATTTCCTGTCTCCTTGAGCTTTTTCAAAAGAAGCAGCGCGGGCATTCCCCGAAGCCATGACAATGAAGTAGGGCGGCAACGCCTGCGCGTGTAGAGCAGAAACGAACATGACTACTAGTAGAAAACAGCCTTTTTGAGGCCAGGACCGGCCCGGATAGGGCGTTCCCGTTCACATTCAGTGGCGGCGACGTGCCTCCCGCTCATGCCATTCCTCGTCTCGATATTGGCAACTCAGATAGGAGGAATGATCGATAAGCGAAGCCGTCGCGTGAGCAGGCAGGGACGGCATTGGCAAATGATCAAAGGCCGACCGCTTACCGGGGCGTTATCCACGCGCTGGCAGGAGCGGCGTCGCGCAGTAATAGCGATGGGGCAAGCGAATGACTCGGGATCGTTAGCGCATCGAGGGTCACCGTCTGCTCTGTCGATAGGCAGACATCGAGTGCACCAATATCCTCGTCAAGCTGCTCCATGCTCCGCACGCCGATAACGGTGGACGACACGGCCGGACGCGCCATAGCCCAGGCAAGGGCGACGCGAGCAGTGCTGGTGCCAAGCTCGCCGGCGACGCGGATCAGGGCATCGACGATTTCGAAATCCTCCTCGCCGGGCGTCTGCGCCAATTGCGCAGCCTGACCCGACCTCAGCCGTGCATTGTCTGTGCGCGTATACTTGCCGCTGATGAGCCCGCCGTTTAACGGCGAATGCGATACGACGCCGAGCCCCAATCCCCGCGCCATCGGAATGAGCTCGACCTCAAACAGGCGCGCGGCGAGCGAATATTCAATCTGCAGACCGATGAACGGCGGCCAGCCGTTGGATTGTGCGAGCAGATGTGCATGCGCCACCTTCCAGGCCGGTGCATCGGAGATGCCGAAATAGCGCAGTTTTCCCGATTGGACGAGATCATGCAGCGCCGCGAGTATCTCCTCCAGCGGAGCCTGTATGTCCCAATTGTTCAGCCAATAGAGGTCAAGATAGTCCGTACGAAGCCGCCGCAGGGCCTGTTCGAAGCCATTTATCACGGCTTTGCGGCCAGATGCTTGGCCGTTCCGATCCGCGTTGAACCTGGCAGCAATGACAAGCCGATCGCGCCTGATCGAGTTCTGCGCAAAGTAATTGCCGACAACCGTCTGGCCACCCGCTTTTACGTCGCCGTTGCCAGTGTCGATATAATTGCCGCCGAGATCAAGGTAGCGATCAAGAATCACCTCAGCCTTGTCGCGCGAATGCCAGGCAAAATCCTCATCGAAAGTCATGGTTCCGAGGGCAAGCGGGCTGACGCGCAACTCCGAATGCCCGAGCGCGGCATAATCACCAAGATGCATGCATTATCCCCCAGCCGGCGCAAGCCGATACATATCCGATGTGGTATGTAAGATCGTCGAATAAAGGAATTAAGCCGCAATTTTCGATTTTACAATTCGGGAATTCGGATAATGGTCGGTCGCTGATCCGCTGATCGCTTGCCACGCGGGACTAAGCTTTCAAGGGTGCGAGGAATTCTCCGACAGGAGCGCGCGGGAAGGCCAAGGATTGCGGCCTTCCCGCAGCCAGGCGAGCGTGTCGAGGACTGGCTAGGCTCGGTGCTTACGGAGGCTGGAGCAAGCGATAATGCTTTACCGCCCGCACGCCAGATCATGCTGCTTCTCGACGGTTCGTTTGCCGTCGTGCTGCTTCATCGCGATCTAAGCTACATGGAAACCGCCGCGGGTGCGGTCGCCGAACTTATTAGAGGTAGGCTGGTTGCCTCAAATACCACAGGACAAGCGGGTCGCTTTAAATCAGCTAAAGGACAGGAGACCATATAGGCCAGCGGCAACTTGATCGACCACCACCTCCTGCGTTGTCTTGCTGCCATCGTCCGTCTCGGTATCGTCTTTCTTATCTTTGTCCTTATGCGACCGCTTTTCGAACGCGCGGGTCACCTTGTCATTGTCGCCACCATCCGTGGCGCTGTTGATGACGTCCTCAAGCGATAGACCGAGCTTGTCGAGACCAAGTTCCTTTTCCAGCCCGTGGATAGCCCCCATTCCGCCCGGCTGTACCTTTATCTCGCCAAAGGCTTTTTTCATCGCCGCGACAAAATCATCCATGGACGCATAACTGCTCCGCTCGATGCCAAGAGCCTTGCCCGTGCGCTCGATAAGATCGAGCTTCTGTTTCGCAATACTATTCCCGCTCATGCTGAACATGGCCTCGGAGACTTTCGACTGCGCAGGGGTCGGTTGCCTGGAGACGCTCACCATATTTGCCTGACCGGTTGCCACCGCAATTAAGCTGTCGGTGCCCGATTGTGCCCGCTGCGGTGCCGCAGTGCCGGTGGCGTCAGCCGTTGAAGGATGACCAACGCCACTGACGGCGTGTTGGGGATGGAAGTCATAGCGAATCCTCGCAACGCTCAACCTCCCCTTCATGGAGACCTGGCGCAAAGCTCTATGCCTCATGCGATAGTCTATACGATCAGCACTACCAGAGGTTAGTTAAAGCTTGGATAACCCAGGATATAAATGTCCATGATGACTTCTCCATAAGTTGCATCCCAGCGCAAAGCCAATCCGACGTCCGATCGACACTCGGCACTTAGCAAGTGCCCTGCAACGCGGACGCCGGCCTCGCGATGCGATCAATGATATTTCAGCCGTTCCCGTCCAAGAATGGCAGGCGCGTCGACACCGGCAATGGGCTGGGAAAGATCGCTCGAAATGTCGCCGGCAAGCTGCAGGTCGAGATAGCGCGCGCAGCAGACACGCAGGAACGAGGTAAAATTACCGAGATCATGGCCGGCATCGATTGATTCATGGTGCAGCTTCGTAATCAGCTGCACCACGTTCATACCGTCGCGCCGGGCGATTTCCTCCAGCTTCGACCAGAAGAAGTTTTCCAATCTCACGCTGGTCACCATGCCGTCGATGCGCAGGGAGCGCGTGGTGCTTTCCCATGGCCTGGCATCGGCCTTGATGAACAATTCGCACATGCGTGTCCCCTTCAGTTTCAGGCGGCGTTGGCTTCCGACAAAGCGTTGGCATCGAGCACGGCCATGAAGTGGCGCAGCCATGCCGGATGCGCCGGCCAGGCCGGCGCTGTCACGAGATTGCCGTCGGCGACGGCGTCGTTGATGGCGATATCGGCATATATGCCGCCGGCGAGCTCCACTTCCGGGCGGCAGGCGGGATAGGCCGAGCAGGTGCGCCCCTTGAGGACACCAGCTGCGGTCAGCAATTGCGCCCCGTGGCAAATGGCGGCAACCGGCTTGTCTGCCTCGAAGAAGTGCTGAACGGCATTGATGACGTCGGGGTTCAGGCGCAGATATTCCGGCGCCCGGCCGCCCGGAATGACGAGCGCGTCGTAATCCTCGGCGCGGATGCTGGCGAAGGTGGCGTTCAACGCAAAATTATGGCCGCGCTTCTCGGAATAGGTCTGATCGCCTTCGAAATCATGGATGGCCGTTGCCACTGTCTCGCCGGCATTCTTGCCCGGGCAAACGGCATGGACCGTATAACCACAGGCAAGCAGCGTCTGGAACGGCACCATGGTTTCGTAGTTTTCGGTTAAATCACCCGTGATCATCAGGATCTTTGCTGCCGGCATTGTCTTCCTCCCTCAAAACCAACAGACGACACTCTAGCAAAACGCCGGGCGGCGGGGGTATTAAGAGAATACTACACGCCGTTTATGACCCTGCTTACTGCCTCGGCGGATGGCTGATGTCCGGGATTGTACAGGCTTCGCCGCCGCCAAAAAGGCGCGACCGTGTGAGAAACCGCCTCTCCCGCCCATTGTCGAGCGAGAACATGCCGCCACGCCCCGGCACGACATCGATGATGAGCTGCGTATGCTTCCACGCCTCGAACTGGCTACCGCTGATATAGACGGGCACGCCGCCGATCTCGCCGAGTTTCACGTCATTATCGCCGATCATGAACTCATCAGCCGGATAGCACATCGGCGACGAGCCGTCGCAGCACCCGCCCGACTGATGAAAAAGGATATCGGGATGCTCCTTCTGTATCTCGCGGATGAGCTCGAGCGCCTTGCCGGTCGCAAGCACCCGAGGCTCCGATCCACTATCGTCCATGATGATCCTCCCTCCTCGATATGCGAATACCTGAAGGCCCCCAGCTGCCGCTGGGAGCCTCAATGGCTTCGTTGGGAGGTCTCAGAAGAAGCCGAGCGCTTTCGGGCTGTAGCTGACCAGCATATTCTTGGTCTGCTGATAGTGATCGAGCATCATCTTGTGCGTCTCGCGCCCGATGCCCGACTGCTTGTAGCCGCCGAAGGCCGCATGCGCCGGATAGGCATGATAGCAATTCGTCCAGACGCGTCCGGCCTGGATTTCGCGGCCGAAGCGATAGGCGCGGTTACCGTCGCGGGTCCAAACGCCGGCGCCAAGGCCGTAGAGCGTATCGTTGGCGATTTCGAGTGCTTCCTTCTCGTCCTTGAAGGTGGTCACCGATACGACAGGGCCGAAGATTTCCTCCTGGAACACACGCATCTTGTTGTGGCCCCTGAAGATGGTCGGCTTGATGTAGTAGCCGCTCGACAATTCGCCACCGAGATCAGAGCGCGCGCCGCCCGTCAGCACTTCGGCGCCTTCCTGCCTGCCGATATCGAGATAGGAGAGGATTTTCTCCATCTGCTCGCTCGAAGCCTGGGCGCCGATCATGGTTGCGGGGTCGAGCGGATTACCCTGCTTGATGGCTTCCACGCGTTTGACGGCCCGCTCCATGAAGCGGTCGTAGACCGATTCCTGGATCAGCGCGCGGCTGGGGCATGTGCAGACTTCGCCCTGGTTAAGCGCGAACATCGCAAAGCCTTCGAGCGCCTTGTCGAAGAAATCATCGTCCTCGGCAGCGACATCGGCAAAGAAAATGTTCGGCGATTTGCCGCCGAGTTCGAGCGTCACGGGGATCAGGTTCTGACTGGCATATTGCATGATGAGCCGGCCCGTCGTCGTCTCGCCGGTAAAGGCGATCTTGGCGATACGCGGGCTGGTCGCCAGCGGCTTACCGGCCTCCAGGCCGAAGCCGTTGACGATGTTGAGCACACCCGCCGGCAGAAGATCGCCGATGAGCTCCGCCCAGACCAGCAGCGAGGCGGGTGTCTGCTCGGCCGGCTTGATGACGACGCAATTGCCGGCTGCGAGCGCCGGCGCAAGCTTCCAGGCCGCCATCAGGATCGGGAAGTTCCAGGGAATGATCTGCCCGACGACGCCGAGCGGCTCATGGAAGTGGTAGGCGACGGTATCGTGATCGATTTCGCCGATCGAGCCCTCCTGGGCGCGGATGCACGAAGCGAAGTAGCGGAAGTGATCGATGGCGAGCGGGATGTCGGCCGCCATGGTTTCGCGGATCGGCTTGCCATTGTCCCAGCTTTCCGCCTGCGCCAGCACTTCCAGCTTGTCTTCCATGCGCTGGGCGATCTTCATCAGGATGTTGGAACGCTCGGTGACGGAGGTCCGGCCCCATTTATCCTTTGCCGCATGGGCGGCATCGAGGGCGGCGTTGATATCCTTTTCGTCGGAACGCGGTATCTCGCAGATCTTGGCGCCGGTGATCGGCGTGAGGTTGTCGAAATACCTGCCGGCGATCGGCTCGCGCCACTCGCCGCCGATATAGTTGCCATATTTCAGCTTGAACGGAGATTCGACGATCTTCTGATGCAGCATGCCATCCTCCCTTGGTCGGCGGGTCCGGTCAACGAACCCAATGGGAAAAGTCTGCGTGCATATGGCCACCGGCGATAGGGGCGACCTTACGTGCTGCGGCGCACAGTGTCGCAACTCTGCGACACGTGCCCCTGGGAATGTACCTCTATCGGCAATTCAGTGCAGATTGAGCCGGTTCATCTTTCGATGCAGCGTCGAGCGGCTCATGCCGAGCGCCGCGGCTGCCTGGGAGACATTGCCATTGGCGCGGGAAAGCGCCCTGAGCAGGGCGGCACGTTCTGCCTCCAGGAGATCCTCACTCCCGGCGCCCTGCTCGCGCAGAATATCGGACGCGGGAATTCCCGCAGCGATACGGTGATCGTCGAGCCGCAGGGCAAGACGGGCTGCCCGTGTCGCACCGAGCACGAGATCGTTGCGATCGACCGCGAGCAGCGCAGAAGTGGAAGCCGTATCCGTCGGCACCATGACGAAGCGGGCGCCTGCAAAGGCGCCGCGGAAGAGATTGAGCTCGATGCGCACCGCCGCGTCCCGCACGGTCTGCGACAGGATCGCCAGGGTCGCGTCGTTGATATCGTCGCGGCAGGAGGAAATGTCGAGAGCGCCGGCAAGCTGGCCGCGATGATCGCGGATCGGAGCGGTCGTGCAGCTGAGATTGATGTTGGAGGAAAAGAAGTGCTGATCGCGAAAGATCGCCACGGCCCGCTCGTCGGCAAGCGCCGTGCCGATACCATTGGTGCCGATGCTAGCCTCGGTCCAGACGGAGCCGGTCCATAGGCCCAGATCGTGGAATTCCTTGTCGTCGCCGGCAGCACCACGGCGTTCGAGCGCGATGCCGTCACGATCGGTCAGCAGCAGGCAGCAACCGGCCTTGCCGACCGCAAGGAAAAGACGATCCAGTTCGTTCGAAGCTTCGGCAACCAGCCGCTGCGACCGCTCCAATGCCACCTGGAACTCCTGACCGGCCAGGCGCATCGGCAAACGCTGATCCTCCGGCGCGAGACGATGCATGGTCATGCAGCGCCGCCAGGAAGCCACTACCGAAGAACTTGCCGCCGCCGATTGCGCGGACGCATAGACCTGATCCGCATGCGCGGAATATTCGTGCATCTGGCTCCTCCCACCGAACGCTGCCTTGATTGTCGCTAAAAAAGGCGGTTGAGGCAATCCTCCCCTCGCTTTGCGAGGGCGACTGCGAAATTCCGCCGCTACCTCGTTGGCGACAAAGTCTTTTTCAGCGCCGCGCGGCCTTCAGGCGGCTGTCAGCGTGTTGTTGTAGCAGCTTTTTCCAAGGGAAGCGGAGCTGAAGGCGATTGGTGAGCCCGGCTCCATGAGCGAATGATCGACAGCAATGGGAAGTCGGCTTCATGCAGGCATGGCAGCGGAAACAGGAGGTCATGAAAGAAGCGCTGGGGCATTCTGCGAAAACCTGTCGCAGACGCGTAACCGGCGGCCTTCGATGCTTCTTCAGAGCGCCTGCCGTCGCGCCTCCCGAAAATCGTGCATTTCTCGAACGCCCTATCGCCATCATCGCCATCTTCCTTGTCCTATCATTGCTCGTGATGGTGACTTCAGACTACCCTCTCGGCCTCTGGATGAAGTCGTTCCCCGAGCAGCTGCGCGGAATGGCGAAATGGATCAGCAGCCTCGGCACGGGGTTGCTCGTGCTTTCGTTCAGCGGCGCCCTGCTGATGTTCGCCATCCTCGCGCCCGCACACAAATTGCGCAAATCGGTGCGAACCGGCACAGATCTCATCGCCACTGCCACGGCATTCGTCTTCCTGGCCGTCGCCGGCGGCGGCATTGTCGCTTCGCTCGCCAAGAACATTATCGGCCGCGCCAGACCGGAACTGCTGCAGACGAATGGCGCCTTTTATTTTCAACCCTTTGCCTTTCACGCCGACTTCGCATCCTTTCCTTCCGGACACTCGGCAACGGCCGGCGCCATGGCGATGTCGCTGGCGCTCGTCTTCCCCCGCCTTCGCCCCGTCTTCATGCCTGTCGGCGTCCTGATCTGCCTGTCGCGCCAATGGGTCGGCGCCCATTGGGCAAGCGACACGCTGATGGGCTGGGGCGTCGGCGTCGCCTTCGCCCTGTGGCTGGCGCATGCATTCGCGCGGCGCCGTCTGCTCTTTGCCTATGATTCCGATGGCCGCCTGTGTCCTGGAGAGCAGTATAAGGCGATCCTGGCCGTCCTGCGCACTTTGATACGGCGTATGCCGATGATCGGAAAAAAGGTGGCACCCGCGGAAAAGACATGTCCGTCACAGTCCGGCCGCATCCCAAATCTTTGAAATCCAGCCCTGATCCCGCAGCAGGCACAGCTCCTCGGCGTGGCTTGTAGGCTTGCGCACTGCAAATGCCTGTTTTCCTCATGTGAATGCAAAATGATCGAAACGCAGCGACGGATTTACCGATCTCGGCCGTTTAAGCGCTGAAGGGATAACAGCGTCAAGCTCTTCTAGGACGAATGAGGACATCATGAAAAAGATCATCTTGCTGGCTTTTGCAGCGACTGCCTGCTTCGCCGCGATCTCGCCGGCCGAGGCTCGCGACGGATGCGGCATCGGCTTCCATCGCGGCCCCTACGGCTATTGCCGCCCGAATGGACGGCCGGTCGTTGTCGTACCGGCTGGTCCGGTGGTGGGTATCTTTTATCCCGGCCGCGGCTACTGGGACGGGCATCGCTACTGGCTACATCGCGAGCGGTGGCACGGCGGCTGGCGCTATCGCTAAGCCCCTTTTCTGACGGAAATTCGGCCCGGTCATCAAGATCGGGCCGCATGCCGGCGGGGCAGCTCGATGGTCCTGTTTGTCCCGCCCCTCTCCACAACCTGCTCTCTGCGACACAAACCTCACGCTCTTGTGTTGGTTTGGCATGGCAGCACCCCGAAACGGGCAATTGACGACGGCCGCTCAACCGGACAAAGCTGCGAACAAACCGGGGGCGGAAAAACGCGACGCCAGCATGTGCAAAAGCAATATCAGCGAATCCCAAGGGCCGATCATCGTCTTCGACGCCATGTGCGTCCTCTGTACCGCCAACGCTCAGTTCGTGCTTCGCCACGACCGCATCGGCCGCTTCCGCCTCGCCTCCATGCAGAATGAAACCGGCGCTGCTCTTTATCGCCGCTGCGGGATAGACCCCGCCAATCCGGACAGCCGGATCATCGTCGATGGGGCAAAGGTGCTGCGAGACAGCGACGCGGTGCTTTCGATCTATGCCGGCCTCGGCTGGCCCTGGAAGGCAATTTCCCTCTTGCGCCTTGTACCCGGCATGCTGCGCGACCCGATCTATCATTGGCTTGCCCGCAATCGCTACCGCATCTTCGGCAAGCGCGAGACATGCTGGGTGCCGACACCTGAACAGGCGAGCCGCATTCTTTGAGAAAGATCCTCGTTCTCGGCGGTTATGGCGGCTTCGGCGCGCGCCTGTCCCGGCGCCTTGCCGGCGACGGTTTCGACGTGCTGGTTGCCGGGCGTAACCTTGAGGCGGCAAAGGCGCTCGCCGCTCAATTGCCCAACGCTCGGGCGCTCCGGGCCGACCGCAACGGCGATATGGCTGCGATCCTCGACGAGCACAAGCCATTCCTGCTCATCGATGCGGCCGGTCCCTTCCAGCAAAGCGACGACCGCGTCGCGCGGGCCTGCATAAAGGCGGGTGTCCATTACATCGATCTTGCCGACGCGCGCGATTTCGTCGGCGCGATCGGGTCGCTCGACGCACAGGCCAAGGCTCAGGGCGTCACTGTGATCTCCGGCGCATCGAGCGTGCCGGCTTTGTCGAGTGCCGTCGTGACGGAGCTCGGCAAGGGCATGCAGGCGGTCCGCTCGATCGACATGTCGATCAGTGCATCCAATCGCGCGACCGCCGGCGCCTCAGTCGCAGCGGCGATCCTGAGCTACGTCGGCAAGCCGGTGCGGCTCTGGCGCGGACGGCGCTGGCAGGACGCGACCGGCTGGCACATGCTAAGGTGCGAGACCTATGTGGTCGCCGGCCACCGCCCTCTGCGCCGGCTGGTGGCGCTTGCCGATGTGCCGGATCACGATCTGCTGGTCGATAGCGCTATCGGGCGCCCCAGCGTCATTTTTCGGGCCGGGCCTGAATTTGCATTTCAGACGCTGGCGCTCTGGCTGCTGTCCTGGCCGGTCGCCTGGGGTTGGCTGACATCGCTCAGGAAGATCGGCCGCTTTCTGCTGCCACTGCAGAGCACGACGGCGAAGCTTGGCACGGCGCGCTCTGCTGTAACCATCGACATCAAGGGGATCGCGCAAGGCGCCATGCAAGCCCGTCGCTGGACGCTCATCGCCGAAAACGGCGACGGCGTGGAAATTCCCACCCTTCCGGCGCAATTGCTGGCCCGCGCGCTGCGCGATAACCGGCTTTCGCCCGGCGCCCGTCATGCAGGCGGGCTTCTGTCCCTCGATGATTTTCGAACCTTGTTTCGCGATATGACGATCGGCGAGGAAACAACGGAAGCGCTCTACACGCCGCTCTATCAGCGTGTCATGGGTTCCGCGTTCGCGCATCTGTCCGAGCCAGTGCGCACCATGCACGACGTCTTCGGAGATGGCGGCGCCAAGGGCGAGGCTGTCGTGATCCGTGGGCGATCGCTTGCTGCCCGGCTGACCGCGAAATTGTTCGGCTTCCCCGCAGCTGGAAAACACGCGCTGCATGTATCCTTTGAGGAACGCAATGGGATCGAGCAATGGACCCGGGATTTTTCCGGTCAGTGTTTCTCCAGCCGTCTGAGCGAGGAAAACGAACGGCTTGTCGAGCGCTTCGGCCCCTTCCGCTTCGCATTCGACCTTCTGCCGCGCGGCAACAGGCTCAGCATGGAGATACGGCGCTGGTCGTTCCTCCGCATCCGGCTGCCGCTCCTTCTTGCACCCCGAAGCACGGCTCATGAGTGGGCGCAGAACGATCGATTTCATTTCGACGTGTCGATCGCTTTGCCGTTCATCGGCCCGGTCGTTCACTATCGTGGCTGGCTGCGGCCAATCGATTGATCCAATCGGCCAATTCACGGCCGATAGAGCGAGCGAAACCGGCTAGGCTATTCTGACAGGACGATCTCTACCGGTCGCCCGCCAGGCAGCCGAACATGCGGAAATCATGGAAGGCCTCTTTGAACCGCGCCTTCTGGCGCAGCGTGCCCTCATATTGGAACCCTGCCTTTTCAAGAACCCGATCGGAGGCGGTGTTTCCCGGCAGCGTCCAGGCTTCGATGCGATTGAGGGAAAAAACGTCAAAGCCGCATCGAACGACGGCCTTTGCCGCCTCACTCATGAGTCCTTTGCCCCAGGCGGAGGGATGCAGCTCGTATCCGAGTTCGGCACACCTGGCGCGCCGGTCGATACTGTTGAAGCGGATCGCGCCGAGCAACTGGCCGGAAACCCGATCTTCGATAATCCATGAACAGCCTGTTCCTTTGGGAAAGATTTTGATCATCCATCGCAAGGAGCGCTCGATCTGCGGCATTTTCGGCGCATCGACCCAGTTCGAGAACCGCGTGACTTCCGGAATCGAAATCAACGCATGGAAGTCGCCGCGATCCTCCATGCTTGCTTCGCGAAGCCGCAGCCGCTCCGTCAAAAGCTCGGGAAACCTGTCTTTTGGCGAAACCACTCTTCAGGCTTTCAGGAAGTTGGCGAGGATGATCTCGCGCCAGACACGCGTGGGCGTTATCCAGGCATCCCATGCATTATATTTGCCGGAATAGATGACGGCGGCAATTCCCGCATCGGGCATCAGCCAGAGCCTTTGACCGCCGTTCCCGAAGCCCGCATGCCAAGGGCGTGGATTGGCAAACGCCGGCGCGGGCGCATCCCCGCAAAACCACAGCATGCCATAGTGCAAACCGTCGCCGGTCGAAATGGCCGGCGTGAAGGATCGCGCGATCCATTCTTCCGAAACGATCCTCTGGCCGTTCCAGACACCATTTTGCAGAAGCAGCATGCCGACCTTCAGCAAATCTGGGGCCGTCAGGCGCAATCCGGACGCGGGCGACGCCACGCCGTCATATCCCGTCGACCAGTGGAACTTTGTAATATCCAGCGGCTCGAAGAGGGCGGTTCGCGCGAAATCAGGCAAGCGCTGGCCGGTGCCCCGCTCGATGATGGCGCCGACCAATGCGACACTGCCGCCGGAATAAATCCAACGTGTTCCCGGCTCTGCGACCATCGGGCGCTCCAGAACGAAGCGATAGCGATCCGGCGCGTTTTCCATGGCTATTTCGCTGTTCAACGGGTCGGTGTAGGGACGATCCTCGTCCCACTCCATCCCCAGCGTCATCGTCAGTGCATGCCCGATGGTGATCTTGGCGCGTACGGCATCCTTGGCGAGATCGTTATAGTCCGGAAATTGCTCGTAAAGAGGTGCATCCAGCGGCGGCACCAATCCCTTGTCCAGCGCGATGCCGTAAAGGAGGCTGACTATGCTCTTGGTCACCGAGCGGAGATCGTGCAGCGTGTCCGCATCGAATGCGACGCTGTCGAGCGGCGTGCCCCAATTTTCATCGGAACCGACGCCGTAATACTCCATGAAGATCTGCTGGGAACGAGCGGCGAGTACGACATGCAGATCACGCAGCAAGCCGGATTCGATGCCAGCCGCAAACTTGCGGTGAAGGGCCGGATCGAAGCCTACCGACTGCAGGGTCTCGCTATCCGAAGCATTCCGCGTCATTCCCATAAATCGCGCCCTCCATTTATGCGATTTCCGGCCTCAAGCTACAATCGAGACGCGCATTCGACAAGGCGGCAAAACCGGATTTCGGCGTGATATTCGCGCCCTTTAAAATCAGCTCTGCCCTCTCTTCAATTCCTCCTCTGGTTCCATCGCAAAGGCCGCCACCGTCCTGTTGCGTCCGTCGAGCTTGGCCTTCAGCAAAGCGCCGTCGGCACGATTGATCAGTGTCTTGGCAGGTCCGGAAGCCGGGGATGAGGCGATGCCAACGGAAACGGAGAGCGGTCCGACGATGCGTGCGCGATAGGAAAACGGTGTGGCGAAGACGCGCGCGCGCAGTCGCTCGGCGAGCACGAAGCCCGCTTCGTCGGCCATGTCGGTGGCGATGACCGTCAGTTCCTCTCCGCCGAAACGATAGACCGTGCCGGTCTCGGCAACCGTATCGGCGACGATCTGCCCGACATGGCGCAGCACTTCGTCGCCGGCATCGTGGCCGAACTCGTCGTTGAAGCGTTTGAAGTGATCGATGTCGATCATCATGCAGATGACCGTGCGGGCTGAATGATCCCGGTAAAGATTGTTCAGCATCTCATCCAGCGAGCGCCTGTTGAGCAGACCCGTCAGCGCGTCGCGCACGGCAAGATTGATCAGCCTGTCGCGCAGCTGCAGGTTTGCGATGGCAAGGCCGATATTTTCGGCAATCAGTTCCAGGTAAAGCCGCGGCGCGTCGGCCGCGGTCGCGTCCTTCGATCGATCTTCGAAATAAAGCAGGCCGATCGCCTCGCCGAGCGCTGTCAAGGGAACGCAAAGGCCGGGCACGCCGGAACCATCCAAATGCTGGCAGGGAATATCATTATCCGCGACATGACTGACATGCGGCCGGCCGCGCCGAAGCCCCCAGCAGGCCGAAGCGGAGAAAGAAAGCTCGGTATGGGCCGGCTCCAGCCACCGGCTGACTTCCGTTAGCGCCGTCCTGCTCTCGTTCATCGTATAGAGGCATCCGGCGATGCCCGGAAAGATCTGCGGCACGAACAGCGCGACCACTTCGGCAAGCTCGTTCTGAGCGTAGCAGGCCTGCAGGCGGTGCATCATCTGCAGGATGAGATCCTTCGTCTCCAGGTCCCGCTTGCGCTCGGCGTCCAGCCGGTTGCGCTCCAGGCCGTTCTCGCGGAAGATCTGTATGGCGTCGTTCATCTCACCGATTTCATCACGGCGGCGGTCGGGCGGCACTTCGACGGCATAGTCCTGCTTGGCCAAACGGTTGACGATGCCGGTCATGCGGATCAGCGGCAGCGCAACCCGGCGCCGCAGGACGAAATAAAGCACGCCGAGAAACACCGCTGCCGTGAAGGCAAGCATCACCTTGGCGACATCGGCCCAGAGATCGCTGCGTGCCTGCGTGCCGCGGACAGCCGCTTCGGTGCGGGCTGTTGCCATGGCGCGAAATTGGCTCACACCGCTGAGGAGCGCCATCTGGATGCGTTCATGCTCCGCGCCGAACAGGGTGTCGCGTGCACCTGTCTGATTTCCACCGGTATAGGCAGCAACCGCCGCTTCCTCGATCTTAGCGAGCGCTTCCGCGTTGGCTGCCACCTGCCCGACGACCTGCAGTTCGGCGTCGGGAATCCCGGAGCCGCGCAGGGCGTTGATCGCGGCATCGCGCCGCCGCTCTTCGCCTTCGTCGACCGTGAAAGCATCAAGATGCCTCGCCTCCCCACGCATGACGTAGAGACGAGCCTCGTCCGTCGTCTCTTCCGCCGCGAGCGCAAGCTCCTCGCCCATGCTGGTCAACAGCAGATGCTGCTCCACTGCCTGCCTTTCCTGCACGGCGCTTCGGGCCGACAGAATGAAGGCCACGGCAGACAGCACGGTCAGGACGACGGTAATGCCGTAGGCCCAATTCGTAATCGTCGTAATTCTCATCTGCCGTTTCCTGCGCCTCGCTCATGCATTCCTGAAGTATTCCTCTCGTCGAGCCTTCGGTTATGACATCAGCCTCTATGATAAAGCGTGAATAAGCGGCGAGGAAAGCCTATTGCGGACCTCTATGATGCCATCCCCGGCAATCCAATCCACGACTATGGCGAATGGCTGGATTCCGATACGCCCCAATATTTCCAAGCCGCCCTCTCACCCTTTTGGGCGCCGGCTGACCGGTATTGGTATCCTCTGACGGGAATCTCGGCCGCAGCCGAGGGGCCGCCTCCGAGACTCCCGGCTGTCGTCAGGGGTGAATACGACAGCGCCGACAACAAATCGATTTTCAAACCGGCAATCCATAGGGGGACCGGAAGCTGGAAAACAGAAGGTTAAATTCCACAAGTAACTGCCCCGTTTTGGGACATCCATCGCAAAAAGCTCGAATTAATCCTGGCCAAGATTAGCGCACCCGAAGCAATTGTTGTTCGGCACCCGCACAGTGCCGATGAATTCGACTTTCGAACTTAACTCGCCAATCTGGCGGAGAACGCCTTTCAGAATGGCGCCATGACCCTTGCGATCAGGACGGGCGGCAATGGGCGACGGATGACGATCTAAGTTCGCGACAATGGCACGGGCATGGGCCTCGGTATCGTGCGGGCGATGCTCGCCTCGCATGGCGGCGGCATCGAGCTGCTGGAGAGCAGCAAGGGTGGCACGATCTTTCAGATCATTCTGCCGCATATCTCCTGAAACGGAGATGAAGCAGTCTGTAGAGGATCTAATGTCGACAAGAGAAAGCGGTCGATGGCTCCAACCGCCGACCGCTTTCTTGTTCAGGAGCAGAAGCTTACGCCGCCTGTGATTGCGACTGAGCTTCCAAGGCCATGGCGCGGGCCGTTACGAAATCGATCTTGCCGGAGCCGAGGACCGGCACCTTGCCGACGGTCACGTCGGCGGGAACCATCATTTCCGTGGCGCCCTTCGATTTCGCGAATGCCAGGAAATCGCTTCGGGTCGCACCCGGTGCATCGGTCAGAAGCACCAAACGCTCCCCCTTCTTGGCATCGGGCACGGCCGAGACGACGCTCAATGCACCGGGCCAGAGCTGCGCGGCAAGGGTCTCCACCGCGGCAAGCGAAATCATCTCGCCGCCGATCTTGGCAAAGCGCTTGGCACGGCCGCGGATCTTGACGAAACCATCCTCGTCGATGGTGACGATATCGCCGGTGTCGTGCCAGCCCTCCGGCAGCGGCTCGAGGACGCCGGGATTATCGGCGCGCAGGTAGCCGGCCATGACGTTGGCGCCGCGGATGAGCAGACGGCCGCCCTCGTCGATGCCGGGAACCGGCTCAAGCTTCCATTCCATGCCTGGCATGATCTTGCCGACCGTTCCGGAGCGGTTGTACATCGGCGTATTCAGCGAGATCACCGGAGCGGCCTCGGTCACGCCATAGCCTTCGAGGATGCGCAGGCCGAATTTCTCCATATAGGCCTCGCGGGTCGATGCCTTCACCGGCTCGGCGCCAGAGAAGATATAGCGGATCGATCTCAGGTCATAGGGATGAGCGCTGCGCGCATAGCCGTTCAGGAACGTATCCGTGCCGAAGACGATGGTCGCATTCGAGACGTAGATCAGCTCCGGCACGATGCGATAGTGCAGCGGCGACGGATAGAAGAACACCGGCACGCCCGAGACCAGCGGCAGGATGGTGCCCGCCGTCAGGCCGAAAGAGTGGAACATCGGCAGGATGTTGAACACTTTGTCGCCGGGGTGGAAATCGATGCGCGAGGCGGCCTGGGCTGCGTTCGATAGAATATTGCGGTGGCTCAGCACCACGCCCTTCGGCGCACCTTCGGAACCGGAGGTGAAGAGGATGACGGCCGGATCGTCGGCACTGCGCTTCACCAGCGGCCGGTACTTGCGGATAAGGCCGACGATCTTGTCGAGGAAGGTGACCTGCGTGCGCAGCTCATCCAGCCAGACGAACGTCACGTGCTTTTCCAGCTCCTCGACCACGGGGCCGAGCTTTGCCTGGGTGATGAAGGCGCGCGAGCAGAGCACATGCTCGACCTCTGCCGTCCGGCAGGCGGATAGGATATTGGCGGCACCCGCCGTGAAGTTCAGCATGGCCGGAACCTTGCCCGCCGACATGACGCCAAGCACGGTCGCGGCGGTGCCGTTGGCGTTCGGCAGCATGACGCCCAGCGTCTTCTCGTTCGGGAACATCTTCCGGAACTTCGCGCCCAGCACCGCAGCACCGGTCAGGAGCTTGGCATAGGATAGCTTGCCGGCAATCGGATCCTCGACGGCGAGCTTCTTGCCGCCATATTCGTGGGCGCTTTCGATGACGCGGCCAAGCACGGTGTTGTCGGTGTCGGCGGTGCGGAACATCAGCGTCGACATGATCTGATAGAGGGCGGCACCGGCGGCGATGCGCCGCTTCCTGCCCTTGAGTTCGGCAGGAACGTCGAGCTTGACCGGCTCGAGGATTGTCACCTTGACCTTGGGGAAGAGACGGCGGCGAACATGGCTCGACGTCAGATAGGAGGCGTAACTCTTTTCGAGACCGTCGATGCGAACCGGCACGATCATCGCGCCGGTCTTGTCGGCGACCATGGCGGCCCCGTCATAGACCTTCATCAGCGTGCCCGTGACGGTCAGGCGACCCTCGGGAAAGATGCCGACGGGGCTGCCGTCCTGGATCACCTTGATCAGCGAGCGCGTCGCCATCGGCTTCGTGGGGTCGAGCGGCAGGAACTTGCACTTCGTGAGAAGCGGCCGCACCCACCATTTCTTGGCGAAGGCATAGTCGATCGCAAAGACGGGCTCTTCCTCGGTGATGGCAAGTGCCAGGGCGCCGTCGAGCAGGCTCACATGGTTGAGCGCGATGATCGGCGCAGGCCCGGCCTTGCGGATATTTTCAAGGCCCTCGACTTCCAGCCGCATGAAGGCGCGGAAGATGATGGAGATGAGATCGCGGAAGGCATTGGTCGGCAGCATCTTCAGCATGAGCCAGGCGATCGCGACGTTGAGCACGGAGATGCTGAGAATGACCACCGGAACCGACAGGCCGACGGCCTGCAGGACGGCCACGAGCGCCAGGCCGACGGCAATGAAGAGGGCCGACAGCACGTTGGCTGCGCCGATGACGCGGGCGCGACGATCCTCATGCGCCCAGCTCTGCATCGCCGAGAAGGTCGGGACGGCCAGGAAGGCACCGCCGATCGCCATGCCGGCGAGATCGATGGCGACGCGAATGGTCTTCGGCCCGGCGAAGAAGGCGAGAATGGTTTCGGCATGCGACGTCGACTGCAGACCCCACAGGTTCCAGGCGAGATCGAGGCCGAAGAGCGCGACGATCAGCATGCCGATCGGTGCGGGAAGCAGCACGATGCGGCCCGCGGCCATCCATCCGGCAATGGCCGAGCCGATGGCGACGGACACGGCGAAGATCGCCAGATAGGCGGGAACGACGATTTCCGAACCGCCGAGAATGTCGGTCACCATGACCGGCAGCATCGACATGATGAAGGCGCCGACGAACCAGAACCAGCAGTTCATCAGCGAGGCTCGCCAGATGCGGCTATCGGCGCGAAGTTCGTTGACCAGCCTGTAGCTGGAACGCACGACATTGGTGTCGACGACCAGATCCGGCGCCTTGGAACCGGTGGACGGGATCATGCGCGCGGCGAACCAGCAAAGGATGGAAAGCCCCATCATCATCGGGCCGAAGATCCAGACATTCTCACCCTCGCGGAAGGCGACCGCTGCGATCATGGTGCCGGTGAGAATGGCGATGAAGGTGCCGCCCTCGATCCAGGCATTCGCCTTGGGCAGATCCCGGCTTTGCAGGTGATCGGGCAGGATGCCGTATTTGATCGGTCCGAAGAGCGAGGAAATCACACCGAAGCCGAAGAGGGCAAGCATCAGGATCCAGATGGACGAAAAGGCGATGCCGACGACCGAGATCGCCGCCACGCCAAGCTCGCAGCGCTTCAAAAGCTCCGCCATCTTGGCCTTGTCGTATTTGTCCGCCAGCTCACCGGCAATCGCCGACAGGAGCAGAAACGGCACGATGAAGATGCCGCCGGCAAGCGTCACCAGCGCCGCACCCTCTGTCGCCATCTGCGCGAGGATGACGAAGACCAGAGTCTGCTTGAGAAAATTATCGTTAAAGGCGGTGAGGAACTGCGTCCAGAACAGCGGCGCGAACTTCCTCGATCTCATCAGGTGCTTTTGCATGACGTATCCCTCATTCAGCCAACAACAGGACGCCACAGAGTTGTTACGCAAAGATTGAGCGCGGATACAACTCTGCGGCACCGTTAACAAAGACTAGGCCTGACCGTCACGATTGAACTTAACGAGCAGCTTTTCCGTGCGGGCATCCTCTACCTTGCGGATCAGCTTGTCAGCCTCGCTGTTATCGCGGATCGTCTTGGTGACGTTGACCGCCGTCTGCACCAGCATCAGGATGCCCATGGCGAGATAACCTTTACCCCAAAGATCGATCGGCATCATGTAGAGACCGACGAACAGCATGAAGGCGGCGGCTGCGAAGGAGATGTAGGAGAAGCTGACCCAAGCCTGGGAATGTTTCTGGAAGCTGTCGTTCATGATCGTATCCTCTCAAATATGTTCGATGTGTTCGGTTTCAGGCTGCTGAATTCATGCGCTCACGCAGGCGGGCGAGCACGTCGTCGGCCGATGGGCCGAGCGGTGCGCCGCAACCCGCATTGGCAAGCTTTTCGATGATGTGCGCCTGCCGGCTTGCCGCATTCATTTCCTTCATGGCCGAGGCTGCGATCTCGCAGCGGCTCTGGTAGGCCTGGAGACGGGCAAGCGTTTCCTCGGCGTCATCAAGCGTCGCTGGACCGGAATTGTCGTGGCAGACGGCATTCAGCTTCTGTGTCTGCTCGGTGGCACGCGCCAGGCGCTCGCCACGCTGCAATTCCTGCAGGCGCGCTTCCGATGTGCGAACAATTGCCTTGAGCCTGCCGATGGTCTGGGTGAATTGCGCCTGCGCCTTCTCGGAAGCATCGCGCTCGGCTTCGAGCTGGGCAATCGCCTCGGCCGCTTCCCTGGCAAGTTCGTCGCTGCCCTTTAGCAGGGCGGCAACGGCGCGCGTTTCCAGATCCGCAATGCGGCCGGCAATTGCTGCGTACCGGTTCTTTTCCTGCTCATTCTGCGCGATGGCGATGGCCGCTGCCCGCCGCGCCGACTGAATGGCACCGGCTGCGTCGCGGATCTGCTGGGCCAACAGAGGCACGGCATTTCGATCGATGAACGCCTGTTCCGCATCGTAGGCCCGACCGCGAATAAGCGTCAGAATTGAATTGAACATTTGTCGCCTCCTGTTTATGAACGATGTTCACGGAATGATGTATGCCAGAATCATGAACATCGTTCAAGAATAATTTTGAACAATGTTCAGAAAATCGGATTGGAATTGATAATGGCGAGAAAAACCCTGGAAAAGCGCGAGGATCTGAAGCTGCGGCTGATCGAGGCGGCGCGTAATCGCATCGCGGCCGGCGGCCTTTCCAACCTGCGGGCACGCGACGTCACCCAGGATGTCGGCTGCGCCCTTGGAGGTCTCTATACGGTCTTTGCCGACCTTGACGACCTGGTGATCCACGTCAATTCCGCGACGCTGAAGGCGCTCGAGGCGTCCCTGACCCTGGCCGAAGTCAAGGATCACACGCCGACGGACCGGCTGCGAAACCTGGCGCGCGGCTATCTGCGGTTCGCGGTCGCCCACCGCAATCTATGGAAGGCGCTCTTCGATCACCGGCCGCCGGATGATCGGGCAAGCCCCGAATGGCATCTGGAAGAACATATGTTCCTGATGGGCGTCATTGCCGAGCCGCTTGCGGAATTGCAGCCGACCATGCCGGAGACGGCGCGCGCCATCCGCGCCAGAACGCTGTTCGGCGCCGTCCACGGTGTCGTCAGCATCAGCCTCGAAGGCCGTTTCGTCGGCCTGCCGGTCGAGAGCCTAGAGCAGGAACTCGACGACTTCATCCTGACGGTTGCGACAGGAGCCGCGGCAAGACAGGCCTGAGCAAATTCAGGTGGTTCAGGGATTCGGCGGCGCGTAGTTTCTGATATCGCCGAAGGCATAGCCGCGTTCGCGAAGCTTGTGGATCAACGTTCTCAGATTATCCTGCCCATTGAACTGATCCTGGAACATTTCGTCGTGCATCAGCAGGATCATCTTTCCCCGCTGCGTGAAGCGGCCGTATTGGAAAAGGTGATCGATCTCGTTGACGAGATGATCCACCGATTGCACCGGCTTGCCGTCGTCGCTGTGGACCCATTCGAAATCCCAGCCGTAGAGATAAAAGCCGGCTTCGGCGACGAGTTCATAGTCCAGCCATTCGCGCTCCCACTGAGCGACGTTGATGGATAGATCCTCTCTCGATACGGTCGGGAGCCGAAAGACGTCCCTGCCCGGCAGCCGCGCATTCACGATCGGCGTCAGGCCGAGGACCTGATTGGCATGGCGCATATCCGCGACCACCGCCTGGGTATCCGAGTAATATTTCCTGTAGCGATTGTTGGCGTGGCTGTAGCTGTGGTTGCCGACCGTCACGAGCGACATGGCCTTGGCCTCGGCAAGCAGATCGCGCCCGGATGGAATGGTTTCGACATGCAGACCGACCATGAACATGGCCGCCGGAACCTTCTCTTCGCTCAGCACGGCGAGAATGTTCTTCGTTCCCGGCAAGGGGCCGTCGTCGAATGTGAGATAAATCGTCTTGTCGGCCGCCTGGGCACCGATGGCACATACAGCGAGGAAGATGCCGGCAAGCAGCCATGAGAACACGGCATTCCGTTGATTGTCCAATCCGCCCAAGCCAACCGCCTCCCCGCATGATAGGCGCAAACTGGCATATCGCATCGGCCAAGAAAAGTGCCGTGCCGCGAACACGACAAAAGCAAAGGGCGCTCTACCCATTTCTGGGGAGCGCCCTTGCTTCTTTAACCCGGACAGCGAACACCGTCTCGACACGGAAATGTCAGCGGCAGGCCATCGATACAGGTGATAGCGTGCAAATAGTCGCGAATCGCACCCTTTGCAAGGGCGAACTTCGAAATATTTCGAAGATCCGCCACAAGGGAAAACCATGTGCCATCATTCGCACACATATGCGGCGTCGATGCTTCCGTCAGGCCGCCTTCAAGGCCGCATCACGGGGGATCTCGACATCGATCTCCAGCATGGAAACGTCCTTGTCGCGATCCATCTTCACCTGCACCTTGTCACGATCGACCTGCACATGCTTGGCGATGACGGCGAGGATTTCCTCCCGCAGCACGGATACGAGATCCGAGCCCACGGAAGCGCGCTCATGGGCAAGGAGGATCTGCAGGCGCTCGCGCGCCATGGGTGCAGATCTCTGCTTGCGGAACAGTCCGAAAATGCTCATGCGGCCCTCCTTGCGAAGATTTTGCCGAAGATACCCCGCTTTTCGCCAGGGATGGTGATCGGCACCTGCTCGCCGGCAAGACGGCGCGCGGCGTCGAAATAGGCAAGCGACGGCGCGCAGCGTGCATCGGCAAGCGTGACCGGCGAGCCGAGGTTGGAAGCGCGCAGGACGTCCGTGCTTTCCGGGATGATGCCGAGCAGCGGGATGGAGAGGATCTCCAGCACGTCGTCGACCTTCAGCATGTCACCGCGTTCGGCGCGGGCGGGGTCGAAGCGGGTCAGCAGCAGGTGCTTTTCCATGCGCTCGCCGCGCTCCGCCTTTAGCGTCTTGGAGTCCAGCAGGCCGATGATGCGATCGGAATCGCGCACCGAGGAAACTTCCGGATTGGTGACGACGACGGCGACGTCGGCATGGCGCATGGCAAGAGTTGCGCCGCGCTCGATCCCGGCTGGGCTGTCGCAGATGACCCAGTCAAAATAGTTCCTGAGTTCGTTGATGACGCGCTCGACACCCTCGGGCGTCAGATTATCCTTGTCGCGGGTCTGCGAAGCCGGCAGGAGGAAGAGCGTCTCCAGCCGCTTGTCGCGGATCAGGGCCTGCGGCAGCTTGGCATCGCCATGAATGACGTTGACGAGGTCGTAGACGACGCGGCGTTCCGCACCCATGACGAGATCGAGATTGCGCAGGCCGACATCGAAATCGACCACGACGACCTTTTCGCCTCTCTGTGCCAAAGCCGCCCCCAATGCAGCCGTCGAAGTTGTCTTTCCAACTCCGCCCTTGCCTGATGTGACGACGATTACCTTGCCCATCTCGCTCTCCTGTTTTGGCCGGCTTCGGCTCAGATTAGTTTTTCGGCCACGATCGTTTCGCCATCCAGCCAAAGCTGAACGGCCTGCCCCCTGAGGCCGGGTGATATGTCTTCCGCCATCTTGTAGATGCCATCGATCGCCAAAAGCTCGGCCTCGAGCTTGCGGCAAAAGATTCGCGCCGAGGCATTGCCGATCGAACCCGCCATGGCGCGGCCGCGAAGGGCGCCATAGATGTGGACCGATCCGCCCGCGATGACCTCAGCTCCCGACGCCACCGAACCGATGACGGTGACATCGCCCTCGGGAAAGATCACCGACTGGCCCGAACGCACCGGCTCGCGGATGATCAGCGACTGCGTGACCGGCCTAATTTCCGGCGGCGGCGCCTTAGGCTCGCTGTTGCGCCGTTCCACGACCGGCTCGGCCTCGGAGACTTCGAAATCGGCAGCCGGACGCCCACCCTTCAGGATCGGCGGCATGCCAGGTCCGGCGATCGACGGACGACCGCCCTCGATGCCCATGATGCTGACATTGCGGGCCGAAAGCTCTGCTATCAGCTCCTTGAGCTGCGCCTTGTCGATCGGCAGATCGGTGATGTCGAGCACGACCGGCCGCCCCAGAAAGAAGCCGGCCGAACGGGCTGCAAGGTCGTCAAGCCTGATCAACCACTGATCCAGCGGAAGATCCGGCGAAAGCATGACCGCAAGAAAGGAGCGGCCCTTGATACGGATCGAACGAGCGTCTGTTAGCACTTTGGTCATCTATGTGAATAAATCGTTGACCTTGTGTACCGTTGATATGGTTAACAAGTGGTTAACGTGGGCTCCCATTCGAGCCCGAACCGCCCCACAAAACGGCGATGCTCGCAAGCGCCGAAGGCTCGCTGGAACTGGGGTCGTAGACGCATGGAGCGGCGAAAATCGCAGCTCCTGCAAGGAGAAGAATGATGGGACGCATGTGATCCTCCAGTCGCAAAGCTGAAGCTGCCTTGCTGATATCCGATGCAATAAAAATTAACGATTCGGCGCGCCGCACCTTCAGGCACGGCGCGCAATATCAAGGCGCGGGCGATTCTCAGGCGAGCTTCAGTTCGACATTGATGTTGCCGCGGGTCGCCTTCGAATAGGGGCAGGTCTGGTGGGCTTCCTCGACCAGCGTGCGTGCCAGCTCAGGCTCGATGCCGGGTATGCTGACGGTCAGGCGAGCCTGCAGGAAGTAGGCGCCTTCCGTGGTGCCGAGATCCACTTCAGCATCGACGGCGAGATCGGCCGGAAGCTTGATCTTGCGCTTGGCCGCAGCAAGGCCCATTGCGCCGATGAAGCAGGCCGACCAGCCGGCTGCGAAGAGCTGCTCGGGATTGGTGCCGGCATGCGCGCTGCCGGGAGGGGAAAGCTTGACATCAAGCTGATGGTCATCGCTGCGCGCGAAACCATCGCGGCCGCCGATGGTGTGCGTTCTGCCGGTGTAGAGCACCTTGTCGATCTTGGTCATGGAACACTCCTTTGTTGCGTCGCCCGGTTTGTTGTGGCGTGGGGCAACGTCTGTTGACGGAGTTGTTTTTGATGGATCGACGTATCCGGCATGTTTCCGGAATCGCCGGAAGTGTCACAAAACGTAGGGCCTAAAAGGCCGGATACAATGGCTTACAAATGCCCTGAAAATCGTCGCAAGGAGCATCAGGAAATGATGACTTCGGCCGCTAGGCCGCCACCCTCGCGGTTATAGAGCCTGACGGAACCGCCGAGTGTCTGGGCTAGCTGCTGGGCAATCGCAAGCCCAAGTCCTGTGCCGCCGGTGTTGCGGTTACGCGACTGTTCCAGCCGGAAGAAGGGCCGCATTGCCGCCTCGATCTGGTCGTTCGGAATGCCGGGACCACGATCGAGCACGGTTATGGCAATCCCGCCGGTATCCCTGCGTTCCACGGCGATTTCCGCCGCGCCTGCAAACTTTATGGCGTTGTCGATGAAGTTTGTGAGGATACGGCGAAGGGCATGCGGCTTCGTCGCCGCCGTTCCCTGGATAAGGCCGAGAATCTCGACGGACTTGCCGGTGTCCTGATAGTCGTAGCAGATGCTTTCGATGAAGGAGGCAAGATCGATGCGCGTGCTCTTCTCGCCATTGCCATGAGCGCTGCGCGCATAGGCGATCCCATCCTGCACCAGACGCTCGATCTCGCCGAGATCCTGCAGCAGCTTGGTCTTCTCGGGCGAATCATCAGCAATATCGGCGCGCAGGCGCATGCGCGTGATCGGCGTCTGCAGGTCGTGCGAGATGGCGGCGAGAATCTGCACGCGCTCTTCGAGATAATGCGCAATTCGGTCCCGCATGGCGTTGAAGGCCTTGGCGGCATGAGCCACTTCGCTTGGTCCCCGATCGCTCAATGCCTGGCTCTTCTTGTTGGGATCCAGCGCATCGGCGGCAGCGGCAAACTCGGCAAGCGGCCTGATCGCCTGGCGGACGGCAAACCAGGTACAAAAGACGATCAGCAGCATCTGGACGATGAAGACGTAGGGCAGCCAGGCCGCGATCGGCATGACGCCCTTCGGCGTGACATCGATCGTCAGCGGACTGCCATCGCTCAAATTGAGATGCGCCTGCAGGCGCATGACTGGCCCGGGTATCGATTCCATGCGGATGGGAAAACGATGACCGACCGCCTCCTCTATCTTGGCGGCGATTTCGGCGCCATGGGTCGAGGTATCGGGCACGCCTGGCAGACCATTGCCCAGCTCGAAATTATAATTGCCGCGGCTGAGCCAATCGACGAAATTTGCCCTCTCATCCGCCGGCAGGCGATCGAGCACCGCGATCGAGGTCGCGACGTCGCTCTCCAGCGTGCCAAGCATGACGGCCTTTGCCGACATGTAACGCTCGATATAGAGCACGCTGAAGGACAGGCCGTAGGCGATCGCCAGCCCGGCAAGCAGGATCAGCGAAATACGTGCACGCAGGGTGCTCGGCCACCACGGCCGGTGACCTGAGAGGTCAACCATGGTCATTGGCGAAGCTCCGTTATTTCCACCGGCACGGAGAAGACATAGCCTTCGCTGCGGACCGTCTTGATGTAGATCGGCTCACGCGCATCGTCCCCCAATCGCTGGCGAAGACGGCTGACGAGCAGGTCGATCGATCTGTCGAAGAGATCGGCGTCGCGGCCTTGTGTCAGGTTCAGCAACTGATCGCGATTGAGCACGCGTTGCGGGTGGTCGATGAAGACGCGCAGCAGGCGGTATTCGGCGCCGCTGAGCGTGATCTCAGTGCCGTCCCGGTCGAGAAGATGGCGCCCGACCGTATCGAGCCGCCAGTCCCCGAAGACCAGCATCTGGCCGGCTTCACTGATCTGCAGGTTGGGCGGCAGCATGCGGGTGCGGCGCAGAACCGCCTTGATGCGGGCAAGAAGCTCGCGGGCCGCAAAAGGCTTCGCCAGATAATCGTCGGCACCCATCTCCAGGCCGAGGATCCGGTCCATTTCGTCACTACGCGCCGTCAGCATCAGAATGGGCGTCGCCTTGTGCTTTCCGGCGCGAAGCTCGCGACACAGTACGAGGCCATCGTCGCCCGGCATCATGACGTCGAGCACAATCAAGTCGACCGAATTGGCCTCGAGAAAGCTGCGCATCTGCCGGCCATCGGCAGCTGTCGTCGCCCTCAAGCCGTTCTTCTTCAGATAGCTCGACACCAGTTCGCGGATTTCCCGATCGTCATCCACAACCAGGACATGGTCGACATGATCCATTTTGACTTCCCATTCATCATCGTAAGCATCAGCCTACGAATAGTCATTTTCGTCGTGCCAACGGCAACAGGCGCCAGCTTAAACCGGCGCCCTCCCGCACACTACCGCTGAACTAGAAACGATCAACATCTATCACAGCCTGGGCGAAGGCTTGCGGCGCTTCCTGGGGAAGATTGTGGCCGATGCCGCCGGTAATGGTGCGATGTTCATACTTGCCCGAGAACTTGCTGCGATAGGCCGATGGCTCCGGATGAGGCGCGCCGTTGGCATCGCCCTCCATGGTGATGGTCGGGATCGAAATGACCGGGCCTGCGGCAAGCTTCTTTTCATCGGCATCGAACTTCGCCTCGCCTTTGGCGAGACCCAGGCGCCACCGGTAATTATGGATGACGATATCGACATGGTCCGGGTTGTCGAAAGCGGCAGCTGAGCGATCGAAAGTGGCGTCGTCGAAGGCCCATTGCGGCGAGGCGGTGTGCCAGATCAGCTTTGCGAAATCATGGCGGTTTTCCTGGTAGCCGAGGCGGCCGCGCTCGGTGGCGAAATAGAACTGGTACCACCATGCAAGCTCTGCCTTCGGCGGAAGCGGCTTGCGGTTGACCTCCTGGCTGCCGATGAGATAGCCGCTGACCGAGACCAATGCCTTGCAACGCTCGGGCCAAAGCGCCGCCATGATGTCGGCGGTGCGGCCGCCCCAGTCGTAGCCGGCAACGACGACCTTTTCGATCTTCAGCGCATCGAGAAGCGCGATCATGTCGGCGGCAAGCGCTGCCTGCTGGCCGTTGCGCAGGGTCTTCTTCGACAGGAAGCGGGTGGTTCCATAGCCACGAAGATAGGGAATGATGACCCGGTAGCCGGCTCCGGCCAGAAGCGGCGCGACATCGACGAAGCTGTAGATATCGTAGGGCCAGCCGTGCAGCAGAAGCACGACCGGACCATTGGCCGGGCCGGCTTCGGCGTAACCGACATTGAGCACGCCGGCATTGATCTGCTTCAGCGCGTCGAAGGAAGTATGGCTTCCGGCCTTGATCGCCGGCAGGGTCGAAGCGGAAGCCTTTTCCTCGGCACCAGCGATCGCCGGCAGGCCGAATTCGGCGGCTGCAACGGCGACGGCGGCAATACCAAAGAAGCGGCGGCGGTTGTGATTGATTTCCTCAGACATCTGTCTCTCCTGTCGATTGGATCGTGAGACTGAGAAAACCAGCGGCATGTATCGCCGATGTGTCGCCAGTCGCATGGTTTTGAATGACTATGTAGCTTCCGAAGGCGGAGATACAGTCTGATACAATCCACTCCTTTTGATCGAGCAATGTCTGGAAGCCTCTGAAGCGCGGATAAAAATCACATCGGCACCCTTCAGTTTGTATCGCAGTGTATCGAAACCGAAGACATCGACGTTTCGGTACATTCCTCCATCTGGCCAGACACATTCGAGATACGTCGCGAACGATAGATGGCGTCACTGCCGGGCGCGGCCCGTCGCCGCTAGCAGCCGGTCAATCGCTTCTGAAGGAACAAGACGATGACGCTTCTCATCATAGCCTATCTCGGCGGCGCGCTGACGATCTTAAGTCCGTGCATCCTGCCCATCCTTCCCTTCGTCTTCGCCCGTGCGGGACAGCCTTTCGTCAGGAGCACGCTGCCCATGCTGGCAGGCATGGCGCTCACCTTTGCCCTTGTCGCAACTCTTGCCGCGATCGGCGGCGCCTGGGCGATCCGCGCCAATGAATATGGACGCCTTGCGGCAATCGTCCTGCTCGGCCTCTTCGGCCTAAGCCTGATCTCGCCGCGCATCGCGAGCGTCCTGTCCCGGCCGGCCGTCGATCTCGGCAATAATCTCCTGAACGCCGCGGGCAACGGCCGTGCGACATCGAGCGTCAGAAGTTCCTTCGTGCTCGGCATTGCGACCGGCCTGCTCTGGGCGCCCTGCGCCGGCCCGATCCTCGGGCTCGTGCTGACAGGTGCCGCCTTGAAGGGTGCCAATCTGCAGACGACTTTCCTGCTGCTTGCTTATGGTGCGGGCGCCGCCACTTCGCTTGCCGTTGCACTCGTTGCCGGCGGCAGGATCTTTGCCGGCATGAAGAGGTCACTCGGCGTCAGCGAACGTATCCGCCAGCTTGCAGGCGTCGCCGTCCTGGCCGGCGTGACTGCCATCGCCCTTGGCCTCGACACCGGCCTGCTCGCGCGCCTTTCCTATGCAAGCACCGGCTTCTTCGAGCAAGCCCTGCTGGAGAAGCTGCATAGCAAGAGCGCAAACCCAGGGACCGAAGTTGGCAGCAACAACCCAATGAAGATTGCCAGCGACGCGACGCGTCCCTTCCATAGCGACCTGCCCATCGAGGGTCCCGCCCCTTCGCTCGACGGCGCCGTCACCTGGCTGAACTCGGAGCCGCTGACCACAGCCCAGCTTCGCGGCAAGGTCGTGATCGTCGATTTCTGGACCTATTCCTGCATCAACTGCATCCGCACCATCCCCTATGTTCGCGCCTGGGCGGAAAAATACAAGGATCAGGGCCTCGTCGTCATCGGCGTCCATTCTCCCGAATTCGCCTTCGAGAAGAATGTCGACAACGTCAAGAAGGCGATTGCCGACTTCCAGATCGGCTATCCGGTCGCGATCGACAACGACTACCGCATCTGGCGCGCCTTCGAGAACAATTACTGGCCTGCCCTTTACCTGATCGATGCCAAGGGACAGGTCCGCTACCAGCACTTCGGCGAAGGCAACTATCGCCAGACCGAACAGGCGATCCAGGATCTTCTGCGCGACGCGGGCAGCAACATGGTCCAAAGCGGCCCGGTCGTTCCGGATGCAAGGGGCGCGGAAGCAAGCCCGGATCTCAGCCATATGCGCTCTGGTGAGACCTATGTCGGCTACAGGCAAGCAACCGGCTTTGCTTCCCCGGAAGGCATGAAGGCAGATACCGAGGCCGACTATTCGATCGCCAATCCCGGCCTCAACCAATGGGGACTGGTAGGCACCTGGACGATCGGCCCGGAAGAGGCAACGCTCGACAGGGCAGGCGGCGGCATCAGCTATCGCTTCAGCGCCCGCGACCTGCATCTCGTCCTCGGACCGGCGGCCGACGGAAAACCGATCCGCTTCCAGGTGACCGTGGACGGAAAGGCACCCGGCGCTGACCACGGCTCCGATACCGATGCCGCCGGAAACGGCACCGTGACTGAAACCAAGCTCTACCAGCTCGTCCGCCAGTCCGGTGACGTGACCGCGCACAACTTCGAGATCCGTTTCCTTGATCCGGGAGTCCAGGCCTACGCCTTCACCTTCGGCTGAAATTCCCTCTTACCCCAAGCATGAACCTTAACTGACAGGAGTTACCCCATGAAGACCCGTTTTCTCGCCATCGCCGCCCTCAGCCTCGCTGCAAGCACCTTTGCCTTTGCGGCGCAGGCAGCCGAGATCAAGAACATCGTCATCGTCCACGGCGCCCTTGCCGACGGTTCGGGATGGCGCAAGACCGCCGAGATCCTCGAAAAGGATGGCTTCAAGGTCACGGTCGTGCAGGAGCCGATCACCTCGCTCGCCGACGATGTCGCCGCCACTAACCGGGTGCTCGACCTTCAGAACGGGCCGAGCCTGCTCGTCGGCCACAGCTATGGCGGCATGGTCATCACCGAAGCGGGCAATCGCCCGGATGTCGCAGGCCTCGTCTATGTCGCCGCGTTCCAGCCCGACAAGGGCGAGAGCCTGATCAGCCTCGCGAGCTCCAAGCCCGCCGGCGGCATGAACATCCGCGAAACCAAGGACGGCCAATATCTTTATCTCGATCCAGTAGCCTTCGCCGCGGACTTTGCAGCCGACCTCCCGAAGGACGAGGCCGATTTCATGGCGAAATCGCAGGTCTTTGCCTCGAAGGCCGCCTTTACCGCCAAGGTCGGCGATCCTGCCTGGCGGGCGAAGAGGAGCTGGGCCATCGTCGCAACCAACGACCGCTCCATCAATCCCGAGCTTGAGCGCGACATGGCAAAGCGCGCCGGCAGCGACGTGACCGAAATCAAGGCGAGCCACGCCGTCTTCGCCTCGCAGCCTGAAAAGGTTGCCGCCGTGATTGAGAAGGCGGCCAAGGACGCCGGCAAGTAAGGTCAAACCGGCGGCGGCCTCGTCAACGGGGCCGCTGCTTGCTTCCTATAGGCTTCACGCACGCATCTTTCGCCCACGATCAGCGGGAAGCGTTTTGTTCGCGGATCAGATCGATCAAGGCCCGCAGCCGCGCCGGCATCTGGCGTCGCTGGGCAAAATAGAGGCTGAGACCCGGATAAGGCGGGCTCCAATCCTCCAGCACGGAGATCAGATTGCCCGCCGCTAGGTGGTCGGCAATGGACGCTTCACTGATATAGGCCAGCCCCGCCCCATCGAGTGCGGCACTCAACATCAGATCGGAAGCATCGAGAGTGAGGCTTCCCGGCGCGTCGATCAACGCGGCCTGACCGTGCCGCTCGAATTCCCAGCGATACAGCCGACCACTTGCCATGCGAGCGCGGATGCAGCGATGCTTGAGAAGATCGCCGGGAACAAGGGGGCGCGGCCTGCTGCCGAAATAGGCAGGGGAGCCGACGACGAGGGAGCGCAGCGTCGGAACAATGGGTATTGCGACCATATCCGTCGGAACGGCCTCGACAAGCCGAATGCCGGCATCGAAGCCCTTGCCGATGACATCGACCAAGGCATTGTCGGTGACGATCTCGATGTCCACGCTTGGATAGCGCCGCCCATATTCGAGGATGAGAGGAACCAGCAGCATCCGCGCCGCGCCGGCCGCCATGTTGAGCCGCAGTGTGCCCGATACCGAACTGGAAGCCATGCCGGCATTTTCGATCGCCTGGTCGATCACTGCTAGCGCCGGCGCGATATCCGCCACAAAGCGCTCGCCAGCTTCCGATAAGGTTACGCTGCGCGTCGTCCTGTTGAAAATCCGCAGCGACAGGCGCTCTTCCAGCGCAGCAACCGCATGGCTGAGCGCCGACGAGGACATGCCGAGTTCGCGGGCGGCGGCGCGAAAGCCGCCATGGCGGGCAACCGCCGCGATCGCTTCGAGCTCCGCCAGGCTAGCCTTCATTGCGCGATTTTCCTCATCAGCCTGTTCCGCTTTGTCCTGCTAGACCGATCAGATAGCGCATCTTACCTCTCTGGTGAAGATAAAGGAGACGCTCATGCGCACCATCGACACCATCTACATCAACGGCAGCTTCGTTCAGCCCCACGGCACGGAGGAGGCCCCTCTTTTCAATCCGGCCACGGAAGAGCAGATCGGTACGGTACGTCTTGGAAACGGACAGGACGTCGACGATGCCGTCCACGCCGCCAAATCGGCATTTCCGGCAATGTCGCAAAGCTCGAAGGCCGAGCGTATTGCCATGCTGCAAAGCCTGCACGATGCCGTCGCGGCTAGAGCCTCCGACCTCGCCGACGCCATGCGCGAGGAATATGGCGCACCGGCATCCTTTATCGGCTTTTCGGTGCCGCACGCCGCCACGGCGTTTCTCCACATGGCCAAGACGCTCGAAAATTATGAGTTTCGCCGTCGCGTCGGCCATGCGGAAATCGAGATGCGACCCGCCGGCGTGGCAGCCGCGATCACGCCGTGGAACAGCAATTACGGCTTTATCTGCAGCAAGCTTGCCACCGCCATCGCGGCTGGGACGACCATGGTGATCAAGCCCTCCGAGATGAGCGCGATCCAGACGCAGCTCATCACCGAATGCCTGCACGCGGCCGGCTTGCCGGGTGGTGTATTCAACATCGTCAATGGTTACGGCCATGTGGTGGGTGCCGCTCTTAGCGCCCATCGCGATATCGCCAAGATCAGCTTCACCGGCTCGACGGTGACGGGACGGGCGATCCTCCAAGCGGCATCTACGACCTTGAAGCGCGTGACGCTTGAGCTTGGCGGCAAGAGCCCGAACATCGTTCTGGACGATGCCGATCTTAATACCGTCATCCCGCAGATATTGGCCGCCGGTTTTGCCAATAGCGGCCAGGCCTGCATCGCCGGCACCCGCATTCTCGCGCCCGAGAGCCGGCTGGCGGAAATCCATGATCGTCTGACCCGGGCGGTTGCGACGCTCAAGGTGGGCGATGCCAGCGATCCGAAAGTCAGCATCGGCCCGATGGTCAGCCAGAGGCAGTGGGATCGCGTCCAATCCTATATCCGCCTCGGCCAGGAAGAAGGCGCTCGGCTAATCATCGGTGGCGAAGGACGTCCCGAAGGGCTCGATCGCGGCTGGTTCGTCCGTCCGACGATCTTCTCGGGCGTCGACAACGATATGCGGATCGCTCGCGAAGAGATTTTCGGGCCTGTGCTTTGTGTCATCCCCTATCGCGATGAAACACATGCGCTCGAAATCGCCAACGATACGGTCTATGGCCTGCAGGCTTATGTCTTCTCATCCGATATTGTTAGGGCAAAGCGGATCGCCGAGCGCATCGAAGCCGGCCGCGTCGTCATTAACGGAGCGCCGCATGAGCCGCTTGCCCCCTTTGGCGGCTTCAAGCAATCGGGTATCGGCCGTGAATTCGGCATTTATGGCCTGGAATCGTTCCTCGAACCACGTGCGGTGCTCAGCTGATAAGACGGAGCCCCCGGGGACCTTTATAGGTCGTCCGGGCATTCCCTTGAACTACCGGTGAAGGGCTCCCCAGCCCCACCACCACCTGACAACCCAACAAGCCGCCCGTGGCGTTCAGGTTCTCGTTAGAATCACGTTCTATCTTTAGAACAGTTTCAATCTAAGGAGATCCAATGCCTGCCAGATCTGCCTATTCCATCCCGCAACGCATCCTTCACTGGCTCATGGCCTTGCTTATCTTTTTCAATCTCCTGTTTCCGGATGGGATGAATGCGTGGCGGCATCTGGTCCGCAATGGCCAGACGCCCTCATCGGCCGACATTGCCAGCGCCAATATCCACGCCTATGCCGGCATTGCTGTCCTGTTGCTGGCCATCGTGCGCCTTGCGGTCAGATTTTCGTCCAACGTCCCCGCCACACCGGATGATCAGCCTGCCTTCCTGCACTATCTTGCGCAGCTGACACATGTCCTGCTCTACGTGCTGATCTTTGCGATGCCGCTGTCGGGAATGGCGGCCTATTATCTGGGGATCGATACCGCGGCCTTCGTCCATGGCGGACCGATCAAGTCCCTGCTCTGGATCGTCGTCGTCCTTCACATCCTCGGCGCACTCCTCCAGCACTTCTATTTCCGGTCGGACGTGCTGCGACGCATGACGATCGGCTAAATTGCCGGCAAGATTGGCGGCCTATGCTCCTGGGCCGCCAAAGTGCTTCTGGAAAGAGAACAGGCCAGTCGGCAATGTGCTTCCGCCTTCCAGCGCCAAATCCGCAAGGATTTCGCCCACCACGCTCGTAAACTTGAAGCCATGGCCGGAGCAGGCCGAAGACACGACGATGTCAGGCTGTCCCGGCACTCGATCGATGAGAAAATCCTCGCTCGGCAGCATGGTATAGCGGCAGGTCGTCGCCCGCACGCGAAACGACGCTGCCTCCGGCAGGCGCTTGCGGGCGAAATTGTCGAGCAGATCGGTGTCGGCGTCATTGACCGGCGGATTGGGCACGGTCGGGTCGATCGGTTCCCGGAAATGTGCGTGGCGGCCGATTTTGACGCCATCGACGCCGATTGCCGGGAAACCGAAATAAGAACCCTCGGCACCCTCGTCCCGAAGGAAGCAGGGCATGCGCCGCGGCTCGGCAACGAAGCCGTCCCTCGGCTGATACCAGGCGACCACCTGCCGGATGGGCTGGGCATGCCTCTTTAATTGCGGCACCAGCTCGGCAATCCATGCGCCGGTGGCGACGATCGCCTTGCGGGCGCGATATCGTCCCGTCGAGGAAACGACCGTGACGCCCGTATCGTCTGGCTCGATGGAAACGACACGTTCGCCGAAATGCAGAACCGCACCATCTTCCGCCGCCAACTTCAGATAGCCCATGATCGCCGCTTCCGGCCTGATATAGCCGCCCTGGGGATCGAGCAGGCCGACCTCGCCCTCCTCCAGCGCAAAAGCCGGAAACCGGCGCTTCATGGCGTCCCGGTCCAGTATTTCATGCGGCAGTCCATGCATGTCGCAGGAGGCGCGCGTGCCGCTGACGATCTTGCTGTCCGGTGCGCCGATTTGCAGCACGCCGGTCACCGTCAAGATCTCGGCGCGCAGCCTTGCCTCCAGCGAACGCCAATTGTGATAGGCCCGCTGCAGCAGCGGAACATAGGACGGGTCCTCGAAGTAGCCGAGGCGGATCAGCCGGCTGTCGCCATGCGAGGAGCTAGTCGCATGGGCGGGGAAATGCGCCTCGATCCCGATCGCCTTTGCGCCGCGAGCGGCGGCAAAGGACAATCCAGCACTTCCCATCGCCCCGAGACCGACGACGGCAACGTCGAATTGCGCGGACATGTTATGCTCCAGTTTCACGTTTCGGAGGGTGGCGCGACCTCGCAGACCATGGCGCGCAGGATTTCGATATCCGCGTTCAGCGGCCGATTGTCATCGTAAAGGGGAACACGCGAACGGACGGCGGCATAGATGCGCTCCGTTCCCGGTGCTCGCGCTCCCTTGGAAGAGAGGAAATCATGCGCCTGCGCCGCTGCCATCAGCTCGATCGCCAGGATATATTCGGCATTGTCGAGGATCGCCAGCAGCTTGCTGGCTGCAGCCGTCGGATGGGCGAGAAAATCCTCCTGAAGGCCGGAGGTCAGGCCGCCATCCAGCGATGCGGGCGCGGCAAGGCGCCTGTTGTCGTTGCTCAGCGCCGCAGCGGTGTACTGCGCGATCATGAAGCCGGAATGGCTGCCGGCGTCGCTCGCGAGGAACGGCGGCAGGCCGCTGACCAGCGGATTGACGAGGCGATCCATCCGCCGCTCGCTGATGGCTGACATCTGCGCGATCGCGATCGCCAGACCATCGGCTGCCTGCCCGAGAGCGGGTGCCACCGCATGCGCCTCGGAGGAGACGATCGGCCGCTCGGGCGTGCCCGAGACGGCCGGATTGTCCGTGACCGAGGCGAGTTCCTGATCGACGATACGGGCCGTCTGCGCAAAGACATCCCAGGCCGCGCCATGGGCGTGGGGGACCGATCTCAGGCTCAAGGCATCCTGCGTACGCCGACCGAGGGCGGCGGCAACGAGGCCGCTGCCCTGCAGGCGGCTGCGCAATCTGCGTCCGACTTTGGCAATGCCAGCCGACGGACGCAGCGCCAGCACGTTTTCATCGAAAGCCGCCATCTGGCAGCCCACGGCCTCCAGCGTCAGGGCGGCAATGGCATCGGCCCAGTCCAAAAGGCGTTCGGCGCGAGAGACGGCAAGCGCCGACAAGCCGGTGGCGCAAGCGGTGCCGTTGACGAGGCTCAGACCTTCCTTGGCGCCGAGCACCAAAGGGCTCAAACCGATTGCCGCAAGCGCCTCGCCGCCTTCAATGGATTTACCCTTCACGACAGCCCGGCCCTCACCGATCAGGACGAGAGCGGTGTGGGCATTATGCGTGAGGTAGCCGGCAGAGCCCTTGGATGGGACCTCCGGAATGCAGTCACGGTCGAGAAACGCGGCCAGATGCCTGACGACCTCGGGCCGCACGCCGGAATGACCATGGGCGAAATTGGCGATCTGCGCCGCGATGATGGCGCGCACCTCGCGCGCCGGCAGGAGCGGGCCGACGCCGCAGGCATGGCTCAGAATGATGTTGCGCGAAAGCCGGCTCTGGGAATCGCGATCGACCACCGTATCGGACAAGGCGCCGACGCCGGTATTGATGCCATAGGCGCGCACGCCCGCTTCGACGATACGCTCGACGATGCGGCTTGCCTCGGCAACCCGTTCCCAGGCAGCATCGGAGAGAGACAAGGGCTCGCCGGCACCGACCCGCGCGACGTCGCGCCAGGAAATCGGCTTATCGATGGTGATGGTCATTGCCGGTTCCGAAATGGCCGATGAACTGGCGGAAGGCCGGCGACGCGCCACCGCCGAACATCTCGTCCGGCGTACCGCTGCTTTCGACGAGCCCTTCCTTCATGAAGACGACGCGATTGGAGACATTGCGGGCAAAGCTCATCTCGTGGGTGACAACAAGCATCGTCGTACCCTCTTCGGCGAGCGAGCGCATGACGCGCAGCACTTCGCCGACGAGCTCCGGGTCGAGTGCTGAAGTCGGCTCATCGAACAGCATCAGCTTCGGTTTCATGGCGAGCGCGCGGGCAATCGCCGCGCGCTGCTGCTGGCCGCCGGACAGATGCGCGGGATAAGCATGGCGCTTGTCGGCGATGCCGACCTTTTCCAGCAGCACCTCGGCCTCGGCGATGCACTCGGCACGCGGGCGCTTCAACACATGCACCGGCCCCTCGATGACATTCTGCAGGATGGTCATGTGGGACCAGAGATTGAAGCTCTGGAACACCATGCCGAGCTCGGAGCGGATATGATCCACCTGCTTGTGGCTTGCCGGGTAGCTTTTGCCGTTCTTGTGGATCATGCGGATCTGCTCGCCATCCACCCAGATCTCGCCGTCCGTAGCGATCTCGAGGAGATTGATGCAGCGAAGGAATGTCGATTTGCCTGAGCCGGAGGCTCCCAGCAGCGAAATCACATCGCCGTCCTGGGCATCGAGCGATATACCGCGCAAGACCTCATGGGTACCGAAGCTCTTGCGGATGTTGCGGACGGAAAGTCGGGTGACATCTGGCATGATTTGCCTGCTCCAGTAAGCTTTAGGCCTTCAGCGCCGGCGGGATCGCGCGGCGATGGCGGGACAATGAATATTCCAGCAGGGCCATGGCCTGCAGAATGATGAAATTCAGCGCAAGGTAGATGATCGCGGCGCAGATGAAGACTTCCATTGTGCGATAGGTCTGCGAGATCAGCCGCTGGGCAACGCCGGTGACCTCCCAGACGGTGACCAGGCTCGCAAGCGCCGTCGACTTCATCATCAGCACGATCTCGGTCGAATAGGCCGGCAGCGCGTGCCGGAAGGCGATCGGCGCGATGATGCGGCGAACGAGCAGGAAGCCGGACATGCCGATCGAACGCGCCGCCTCGATTTCCTTCGGCGAAACGGCACGGATGCCGCCACGGAAGATCTCGGCCGAATAACCGGCGGTGCAGAGCGCCAGCGACAGGATGGCGCAGACGACGGGTTCGCGCAGGAACGGCCAGAGGAACGAGTAGCGGATGATGGAAAATTGCGCCAATCCGTAGAAGATCAGGAACATCTGGATCAGCAGCGGCGAGCCGCGGAACACGAAAATATAGCCCTTGGCGAAACCCGACAGGATCGGGTTGCCGCTAACGCGCATGGCGACGATGACGAGAGCGAGAAGGCCGCCGCAGAGGATCGACAGGGAGAAGAGCAGCAGCGTCATCGGCACTGCCTTCAGCAGGGTGACCATTGTGCTCGAGAGAAAATCGAAGTCCATGTCTTCCTCCTCAAGCCTGGCCGATAGTCGCAGCCGGCATGCTGCGATTGGCGCGTCGTTCGGCCCCGTTGAAGATGCGGTCCGACAGGCTGGTCAGGACCAGGTAGAGAATGCCGCCGGCAATGAAGAAGAGGAAATACTGGCGGGTGGAGCCGGCAGCGACCTGGCTGGTGCGCATCAGTTCGGCAAGGCCGGTCACGGAGATCAAGGCGGAATCCTTGAGGCTGAGCTGCCAGACATTGCCGAGACCCGGAATGGCGAAGCGCAGGACCTGCGGCATGATGATGCGCCGCAGGCGCAGGCCGCGATGCATGCCGATCGCAGACGCCGCCTCAAGCTCGCCCTTGGAAATGGCAAGATAGGCACCGCGGAAAACCTCCGCCTGATAGGCGCCGGAAATAATGCCGACGGCAAGTGCGCCCGCGGCAAAGGACGGCAAGCCGAGAAAGCCTTCGTAGCCGAGCCACTTGCCGATCGATGTCATCGCCGACGAGCCGCCGAAATAGATCAGATAGATGATCAGGAGTTCCGGAACGCCGCGAAAAACAGTGGTGTAGATGTTGCCAAGCGTCTTCAGCGTCAGACTTCCGGAGAGCTTGGCGAAAGCGACGATCGCGCCCAGCACGGCTCCGATGACGAGG
The DNA here is from genome assembly GCF_012641405.1 of Rhizobium sp. P40RR-XXII. GTDB lineage: Bacteria > Pseudomonadota > Alphaproteobacteria > Rhizobiales > Rhizobiaceae > Rhizobium. The sequence goes on along the minus strand of NZ_JABAII010000003.1, from coordinate 348,392 downwards.
GCCGTCGCCGTGACGGCGAGCGTCACCAAAGTGGCGACGAGCAGCAGCGCGCCCCACCCGTTCGAGCCGAAGCCCAACAATTGCAAGGTTGCCATAGATCCAATCCCTGTCCGTGGCAGTTTCATGCGTCAGGATATCATACGGTCTCCGGCCGCAAAGCCGGAGACCGGTGATAGCGGCCCGAAGGCCGCATTCGTCATTGCGGGCTGACGTCGACCTTGAACCACTTCATCGACAGGGTCTTGATGGTGCCGTCGGCAAGCGCCGACTTGATCGCCTCGTTGAACTTGTCGCGCAGATCGGTATCGGCCTTGCGGATGCCGAGACCTTCGCCTTCGCCCCAAATGGAGCCGGCGATTTCCGGACCGGTAAAGGCAAGCGAGTCGTTGGCGCTGGCAAAAGCATTGGCGAAGTAGACGGCATCATCGAAGCCGAGATCGATACGGCCGTTCTGCAAATCGAGATCGCGGTCGGCGCCGGTCTTGTATTCGCGGATCGTGGCGATCGAGCCGAAATTGTCGTAGACGAACTTGGCATAGACCGTGGCGGCCTGGATGCCGATCGTCTTGCCCTTGAAGGCTTCCTTCAGGACGTCGATTTCCTTGACGCCGGTCTGGCCGGGGGTCATCTTGATCGTGACGCCGGTACCTGCGGCATTGGCAAGCGGGCTATCCTTGGCGGTCGCAAAAGCGGCGGGCGTTGCGGCATAAGGAACGGTGAAGCCGATGACCTGCTTGCGCTCGTCGGTGATCGACAGCGCATCCATGATCACGTCGAACTTGCCGGCATTCAATGCCGGGATCATGCCGTCCCAATCGGAGGCAACGAGCTTGCAGTCGATCTTGGCGCGTTCGCAGAGAACTTTGGCAAGCTCCGGCTCGAAGCCGCCGAGCGTACCATCGGCATTCGTCATGTTCCACGGGGCGTAGGCACCTTCCAGGGTGATCGTCGCCGTCTTCCAGTCCTTGGCGACGGCCGGAGCCGCCAAAGCGGCGACAGCCATGACGCCTGACAAGAGAATTGCACTGAATTTCATCGTGTAGAGCTCCTCTGAGGTTGAAAACAGGCCTTGCAGCACTTCCTACCGATCTTCGCCGGCTTGCCCGCTTTCCCAATTTATTTTTAGGATTGATTGCGAGGTTGTATAGGGTACCATATGAGATAATTTATGATATGCAAGTGGGAAAGTTGTTTTTCGAGGCAGATTCACTCGGTGCAAAGGGAATAGGCAATGAAGCGCTCCGGCGAGATGAAACGCGAACTGGCGGAAAACGACGCCGCGCCTCTCTATGCCGGGGTCAAGCAGATGATACTCGATCGCATCCATAGCGGCGAGTGGCCACCCAAATATCGCGTCCCCTCAGAGAACGAACTCGTTACCGAACTCGGCGTCAGCAAGATGACGGCCAATCGGGCGCTGCGCGAACTCGCCAACGAGGGCGAACTGGTCCGCATCCAGGGCGTCGGCTCCTTCGTTGCCGAACGCAAGGGCGCATCCGCCTTGTTCGAGGTGCGCAACATCGCCGAGGAAATCGCCGAACGCGGCCATTTCCATCAGGCAACGGTGATCGTGCTGGCCCGGGAAGCGGCATCGCCGGACGTGGCCGATGCGCTGGAACTCGACATCGGATCGCCGGTTTTTCATTCGCTGATCGTGCATAGCGAGAACGGGGTGCCGGTCCAGATCGAGGACCGGCATGTCCATCCTGATGCCGCCCCTGACTACCTGGAGCAGGACTTCATCGACATGACGCCGAACGCCTATCTTTCGGCGGTCGCACCCTTGAGCGGTTCGGAGCATGTGGTCGAAGCGGTGATGCCGCAAGCCTGGGAATGCAAGCTGCTGACCATCCTGAAGACCGAGCCCTGCCTGACGATCCGCCGGCGCACATGGTCTGCGCGCGGCGTCGTTTCCACGGCGCGGCTGGTGTATCCGGGGAATCGCTATCGGCTGGAAAGCCAAAGCAGCAGGTCTTCGGATCGCTAGGTTGTATATGGAAGATAGGTCCTTCTTCCTATCGAAAGGAGCGGTGCCATCGATTGCCGCGCTTTGACTTGAGGAGCGGACCTAGGAGATCTGGTGCATAAGCTCCACGGACAGAGCACCTAAAATCAAGCCTGAAACCGTGGCAAGCACTTTCAGGATCGCACGCTCGACCCGCAGGCACTTTTTCGGCAGGACCAATGCAAGCGTTTCACTCGCCGCTGCGATCGATAGGCACACCAGGGCGACGATGCGACGGTCATCAGGGTAAGCCATGACGAACAGGAAGCCCAGAAGACCAAACGGGACGATGCCGTCGACATTTGCGAGCGTCATGAACGGATACTTCGTCCGGACCGGGACGACCGTGGTCGCGACGATCAGACCGAGGACGGTCCAAGCAACGGCGTAGGCGAGCAAACCGAGGTCCATGCGAAATCATAACAACACATGCAGCGAGTTTTCAAGCGCGGCGCCGCATCCCGCCATCCACGGGTGGATCATCCATGCGAACGCCATGTCACGACATGTCGGCGGCTGACCGCTCAGGATCTTCGGCAAAAGAGAATTCAACCCCTCGCGCTGCACCTTGACGACAGCAGCACCTTCACAAGCTGCTGAGCAGCAGGCTGGTTTCGCTATTGGCAACGCCGTCGATCATGCGCACCTCGCGCAGGACCCGATCGAAGTCCGAGAGGCTGCTTACCCGGATATTGGCGACCAGGTCCCAATTTCCGTTGGTCGTATGCAGCGAATAGATCTCCGGCAGACCGCGCAGCTTGCGGATGACCTGGGTCGTCGATTTCCCAACGACTTCGATCATCATGACGGCATGGACGGTCTGCTCCTCATAATCTTCGCGCACCCGCACGGTGAAGCCGAGAAGCGTACCGGTCTCGATCAGCCGCTCCAACCGGTTCTGCACGGTACCGCGCGCGACACCCAAGGCATCCGACAGCTTGGAGAGCGAAGCGCGGCCATCGGCGCGCAAATGCGCTATGATGCGTCGATCGAGATCGTCCGGAATATATTTGGCAAGCGCCATTGCGTAATCCACTTTTGTCTTTTCCGTCAAAAATACTAGGCAATTCGTACAAAGCAATACCAGAACTGACACAGTTTTGCGATTTCAGTCAATCGATCTGCTTGTTACCCTGTAGAAAATCACTGCATTGAGGACATGACAATGCCCGCACCGCTCCCTTCGGAAAAAGCCTTCATTCCCTTCGTCAGCGTCGAGAATATGATGCGGCTTGTCCATCATGTCGGCATTGAAACCATGCTGGTCGAACTCACCGACGCCATCGAGGCGGATTTCCGCCGCTGGGACCTTTTCGACAAGACGCCCCGTGTCGCCTCCCATTCGCATGACGGCGTCATCGAGCTGATGCCGACCTCCGACGGGGCGGTCTACAGCTTCAAATATGTGAACGGCCATCCGAAGAACATGGCAAGGGGATTGCAGACCGTCACCGCCCTCGGTCTATTGGCGGAAGTCTCAACCGGCTACCCGGTGCTATTGACCGAAATGACGCTCCTGACGGCCCTGCGCACGGCGGCGACCTCGGCAATGGCGGCCCGCCATTTGGCACCGGCCAATTCGCGCCGCCTCACCTTGATCGGCAATGGCGCACAGGCCGAATTCCAGGCGCTGGCGATGAAGGCGGTTCTCGGCATCGAGGAAGTCCGCCTCTACGACATCGATCCGAAGGCGACGGAAAAGACCGTACGCAATCTTGCCGAGACGGGCCTGCGCCTCGTGCCCTGCGCCTCGGCCCAGGCCGCCATCGAAGGCGCCGACGTCATCACCACCTGCACGGCCGACAAACAGTTCGCGACCATTTTGACCGATAATATGGTCGGCGCCGGCGTGCATATCAACGCCATCGGCGGCGACTGCCCTGGCAAGACCGAGCTTCACCGCGACATCCTGCTGCGCGCCGACACCTTCGTCGAATATCCGCCGCAGACACGCATCGAAGGCGAGATCCAGCAGATGGATCGGGATTATCCGATCACCGAACTCTGGCAGGTTGTCAGCGGCCGGGCGCAAGGCCGCAGCAGCGAGCGACAGATCACCCTGTTCGACAGCGTCGGCTTCGCGATCGAGGATTTCTCCGCCTTGCGCTATGTGCGCGAGAAGCTGGCCGGCACGGACTACTTCCAGAAGCTCGATATTATTGCCGATCCGGACGACCCGCGCGACCTGTTCGGCATGCTGCTGCGGGCGGCCTGAAAAATTCGATGGCGATCACATTCGCGACCGCCATCCATTCATCCATTCCTTGTCTCGGATGTTTTCAGCCCTTGCTGCCCGACGCAACCAGTTCCGGCTCCCCGACCCTGCCGTTCAGCGAGAAGGCGAGCAGTGCTGACAACAGCATCAGCGCCCCGACGATGAACATCGGCAGTTCGTAAAGGCCGGTCGCATCCTTGACGACGCCAGTGATATAGGGCGCCGCAAAGCCGGCAATATTGCCGATCGTATTGATCAGGGCGATGCCGGCCGCAGCCGCCGGCCCGGCCAGGAAGCGGGACGGAATGGCCCAGAAGTTCGGCAGGGCGGAAAAAATCGCGCAGGCTGTCAGCGTGATCATGACGATCGTCGCTTCGGGCGAGCCCATAAAGAGCGCGGCCGGAATGCTGAATGCGCCGACCAAGGCCGGAATGCCGATATGCCACGGCCGCACGCCGCGCCTGGATGCATCGCGGCTCCAGAACAACAGGGCAACGGCTGCCGGCAGATAGGGAATGGCCGTGATCAGGCCCTTGTCGAAAACGTCGAACTTGGTGCCGAACTTCGTCTCGAAACCGGCAATGATGGTCGGCAGGAAGAAGGCCAGCGCATAGAGGCCATAGATCAGGCCGAAATAGATCACCGACAGCAGCCATACGCGGCCATCCGTCAGGGCGAGACCGGTCATCTTGCCATGAGCGGCCGCCTTTGCCTTTTCCTCGCCGGCAAGCTCCCGGTTCAGCCAATCCTTCTCCGTCTGCGTCAGCCATTTGGCATCGTCGGGTCGATCCGCGAGATAGAACCATGCAACGATGCCGATGACGATGGCGGGAACCGCAACGCCGAAGAACATGACGCGCCAGCCTTCCAAGCCGAAGAGGCCGTGCATCTGTATTAGCATCGCCGCAAAAGGTGCACCGACGACTGTCGTCAGCGGCTGGGCGAGATAGAACAATGCCAGGATCTTGTTGCGATGCTTGGCGGGCACCCACATGCTTAAGAAAAGGATCGCGCCCGGAAAGAAGCCGGCTTCGGCAACCCCGAGGAGGAAACGCAGCGCGTAGAGCTCCGTCGCGCTCGACACCCAGGTGAACAACAGCGCCACAATGCCCCAGCTCACCATGATGCGGGCAAGCCAGCGACGGGCGCCATATTTGTGAAGTGCCAGATTGCTCGGGATTTCGAGCACGATATAACCGAAGAAGAAGATGCCCGCGGCGAAGCCGAACTGCGCCGCCGTCAGCGCCAGATCCGTCGTCATGCCGTTCGGGCCGGCAAACGAGATCGCGGTACGGTCAAGGAAGTTGATGAAGAACATCAAGGCGATAAACGGCACCAGCCGCTTCGACACCTTGGCGATGGCCGAACGCTCGACCTGTGACATTTCCTGATTAGCAGGCTGCAATAGAAATCCTCCCCCAGTCCTGAAACTCCAGCGCCGCAGCGATCCGCTTGCGTCGCTGACAGAACGGAAACTCCGACTTCCCTTCCAGTCCCTGCCTTTGATCGCATGCGCCTTCGAATGACCTCGATCTCTAGCGGTATGGACAAGCCGCAGGCAAACGATTTAATCTCCCCATCATGTGAGGAAAAGTCACATCATATTATCGCAGGACTGGAAAATGAGCGGCCCTCTTCCATCGTTGAATGCCCTGAAGGCTTTCGAAGCGACCGCACGGCACAGGTCGATGACGCTGGCTGCCGACGAGCTTTGCGTCACGCATGGCGCAATCAGCCGGCACATTCGTGGTCTCGAACAGACCTTGGGCGTCATTCTCGTCAACCGCCGGGCGCATTCCACCGAGCCGACGCCGGAAGGGCTGCGGCTGGCCGAGGGGCTGGCAAGCGCCTTCGGCCTGATGCAGGCGAGCGTCGAGCGTGTTCGCCCCGGCCCGCTGACGCTTTCCTGCTCCTCATCGATCATGATGGGATGGATCATTCCCCGCATCGGCCAATTCCACGAACGCCATCCGCACATCGCCCTGCAATTCAACATGAACTACGATCAGGTCGATTTCGTCCGGGACAAGATCAGCCTCGCGATCCGCTCGAGCATCATCGAACCGCCGAAGGATGCGATCATCCGCGAATTGGGCGGCGAGGCGATCGGTCCGGTCTGCTCGCCGGAATATCTGAGCCGCTCCGGCATTCTTTGCCCAAGCGACATGGAGCATGCGGCGCTCCTGTCCACACGCACGCGCCCGCAGGCCTGGAGCGACTGGCAGGCGATCGCGGGTAAGTCGGATCTGCAGCTAGGGTCCCAGTCCGCATTCGACCATTTCTACCTGCTGATCCAGGCTGCCGCCTGCGGTCTCGGTATTGCCGTTGTTCCGCAGATGCTGGTGCTCGATCAGCTGGCCTCGGGGCGGCTGGTGGCACCATTCGGCTTCCTGCCCGGGCCTAGGCGCATGGTGCTCTGGATCGCCCCGCATATTGCGGGCAGGCCGGATGCATTGGCGCTCGAGCGATGGCTGACGGCCGAAATGCACGCAAGGCCGGACACCTGACGTCCCGATCGGAACCGGCGCCGAATTGACGGTCGCCAGGGTCACGATCGGCAATTTGCCGCCGCTTCATATCGACGCGAAACATTCGTGGCGGATTCCGCCTATGTTACTTGAAATACATTGAAATCGCCGAATTTTCTCTCTGCACTTCGCCATGGGGAGTATGCTATGAATCTTTGCAAGCATGAGCGAACCGGACAATTCTCGCAGGCCCGGCCATCGCTCAAGGGAGGGTCCATCCTGAACATCGAGGCAAGTCATACCGGCGAAATGGCAGCACTCATCTCTGGCCTCGATTGGGCAGCGACCAGTCTCGGCCCTCGATCGACATGGCCTTCCTGCCTCACAGTCGCGGTCGATATCATGCTGTCGTCACAGGCCCAGATCGTCATGTTCTGGAGCAGCGACTTCGTTGCCCTTTACAACGATGCCTATGCCGCCACGATAGGCGATAAGCATCCGCGGGCCTTGGGGCGTCCCGCGCGGGAAAACTGGGCGGAGCTTTGGAGCGATCTGGAGCCACTTCTGCGCTCCGTCCTGCAGGATGGCAATACGGTCGCCGCCAAGGACCGGCTGTTCTATATCGAGCGTCACGGCTATCCCGAAACGGTCTATTTCGACATTTCCTATTCGCCCGTTCGCGATGCGGATGGCGGGGTGCTGGGTGTCTTCTGCATCGTCAATGAGACGACGGAACGCGTTCGCTCCGAACAGGCATTGCGCGAAAGCGAGGAACGGATCCGCGCCGTCATTTCCCAATCCGCGACGGGAATGGCGCAATGCGAGCTCGACGGCCGCTTCGTTCAGGTGAACGCGCGCTTCTGCGAGATCGTCGGCTACTCCGAGACGGAACTTCTCGGCATGCGGATGGACGAGATCACCTATCCGGACGACCTACCTGAGAACACGCGCCTGTTCGAGACGATGATGGCGACCGGTGAAAACTTTGAGATCGAAAAGCGCTATATCCGCAAGGATGGCAGCCTTGTATGGGTCGCAAACGCCATCTCCGGCCTGCGGGACAGTTCGGGACACATCCAGCGGGTCGCCGGGGTCGTCACTGATATCACCGAACGCAAACGGGTGCAGCAAGTGGAACGGCGTCTGGCGGCCATCATCGCCTCGTCGGACGACGCGATCCTCAGCATCGATCTCAATATGGTGATCACAAGCTGGAACACGGGGGCGGAAAGGCTTTACGGCCACTCCGCCGAAGAGGCCGTCGGCAGATCGGTCACGATGCTCCTTCCGGACGACCGCAGTGAAGAGGAATCCACGATCCTCGCCCAGATCCGCGCGGGTCAGAAGGTCGAGCCCTATGAGACGAAGCGGCGCTGCAAGAACGGCGAACTTGTCGACGTCCTGCTCAGCGTCTCCCCGATCTATGACGCCTATGGCCGGATCGTGGGGGCTTCGAAGACGGCCCATGATATCAGCGCGAAGAAGAAAGCCGAACGCCTTAAGACGCTGCTAGTCGGCGAACTCAATCATCGCGTCAAGAACGTGCTTGCAACCGTCATGGCCATATCACGTCAGACATTGGGACGCGACGAGGTCGACAAGGCGGCCGTCGAGACATTCGAGGCGCGGCTGGCTTCGATGGCACGCGCGCATGACCTGCTGATCCATGGCAAATGGGAAGAAGCAGACCTCTTGACCGTCATCGGCCAGGCACTGTCGCTCTATCCTAAGGAGAGGTTCGAAATTTCCGGTCCGGCGATCAAACTGCCGCCGCGAACCATTGTCTCCATATCGCTTGCGATGCACGAGCTTGCAACGAATGCCGCCAAATACGGCGCGCTGTCGGTGCCTGATGGCCGTGTCGCCATCCACTGGTCTCTGGAACCGGGCAAGACCGACCGGCTGAGCCTGCGCTGGCAGGAAACGGGAGGGCCGACCGTCAAACCGCCCACGCGCAAGGGGTTTGGCTCCAGGTTGATCGAAAGCCTGTTGGCGGCCGAACTGAACGGCCAGGTCAATGTCAGTTACGAGCCGAGCGGCGTGATCTGCGAGGTACATGCCGCGACAGGCATCGGCCAGGATCAGGCCTGATAGAGAACGACCTGAATATGCGCAGAGCAGACCGCTTGTTCAGCGCGGATTTTTCGGCCGCGTCGCAAGCACATTGCGGATCGAGAAGCTCGAATGGATCCGCAGCACCCCTGGCATGGTCGAAAGAATATCCTTGTGGATGCGCTCGAAATCGCCTGCTGTGGCAACCTCGACACGCAGGAGATAATCGGACCCACCCGTCATCAGGAAGCACTCCTTGATCTCAGGATGCTTGCGCACCGCGGCCTCGAAACGATCGAGGTGATCCTCCGTCTGCCGCTCGAGCGTAATGTTGATGATGACGGCGATCGTGGCTTCCGCCTGGGAGGTATCCACCAGGGCCGTATAGCCCCTGATGACACCGGCCTGCTCCATCAGTTTGATGCGTCTGAGGCAGGCCGACGGCGACAATCCCACCTCTCCCGCCAGCCTCGCATTGCTGAGGCGGGCATCGAGCCGAAGCAGGCGGAGAATATTGCGGTCGATGGCATCGAGGGCAGACATATCAATTCTTTCAAAAATTCGCAGTTCGTTTCAATATCAGCGCAATTACACAATAATCAATCGCTCTTTGATAGGCAATTTCACGATCATTTCAATAATCTGCACTTGAGAAACGAGGGCGGACATGAACGGCGGCACAGTGGATTTGCGGGCGCCAAAATTGGCGATCGACGGCACAGCTTGTGGTTATCTAACGATCGATCTGGCAGCCCTCTGCCGGAACTACGACAAACTATCTGCAATCGTTGCACCGGCGCGCGCAGCCGCGGTGGTGAAGGCCGATTCCTATGGACTCGGCGCAAACCAGATCTCCAAGGCTCTCTATGCACGCGGTTGCCGCCACTTCTTCGTCGCCCACTTCATAGAGGCACTGCGACTGCGTCCGCAATTGCCCGACGATGCGGCAATCTTCGTGCTGAACGGCCTGCTGCCCGGTAACGAGGCAGCCTGCGCCGATGGCGGCATCGTGCCGGTCGTCAACTCGCTCGATCAGCTGCAGCAATGGGCGGAGACCGCACACGCCCTCCGGTGTAGGCTGCCGGCGGTTCTGCAATTCGATACCGGCATGTCACGGCTTGGCATCCCGCCGGAAGACAGAGGCGCCGTCTTGGCTCATCTGCAAACATCGGACGATCTCGACATCCTGTTCGTCATGAGCCACCTCGCCTCCGCCGACGAAGTCGACAACGGCCAAAATGCCGATCAGCTGGCGGAAATGCGTCGCGTCGCAGCGGAATTCCCGAGCTACGACGTTTCGTTCGCGAATTCCGGCGGCATCTTCCTCAGCGCCGATTTTCACGGCGTGCTGGCGCGGCCGGGCATTGCCCTTTATGGCGGCGCCCCCACGAGCGGCGCAGCCAACCCTATGGAAGCCGTCGTCCGGCTCGATGTCGCCGTGGTGCAGACCCGAACGGTTTCGGAAGGCGCGCGCGTCGGCTATGGCGGCGTGCACGTGACGAAGACCCAAACCCGGCTTGCGACGATCGCCGCCGGCTATGCCGATGGCCTTCCGCGCAGCCTCAGCGATCGCGGCGCGGTTTTTTACGACGGTATCCGCCTGCCGATCGTCGGCCGCGTGTCGATGGACAGCGCGACAATCGATATCAGCGCTCTGCCCGAAGGCGCCCTGCCTATCGGAAACATGGTGGAGGTTCTCGGAGATCACCAGACCCTGGAGGATCTTGCGCGGGATGCCGGCTTGATTTCCTATGAGATCCTGACCAGTCTCGGCCATCGCTTCCACCGTCAATACCGCTGACCTTCCTATCTCTCATTTCTCTCTGAGGACATCATGAAAGTCGTCGTTCTGGGTGCCGGCATTATCGGCGTGACATCCGCCTATCAGCTTGCCAAGGCGGGCCACGAAGTTACGGTCGTCGACCGGCAGCAGGGTCCGGCGCTGGAAACGAGTTTTGCCAATGCCGGCGAAGTCTCCTTCGGCTATTGCTCGCCCTGGGCCGCACCCGGTATTCCCATGAAGGCGATCAAGTGGCTCTTCATGCACCACGCCCCGCTCATCCTGCGTCCGAAGGTCGATCGCGCCATGCTCTCATGGCTCGTCAAGATGCTGTCGAACTGCACCTCGGAACGCTATGCGATCAACAAAAGCCGGATGCTGCGTCTTGCCGATTACAGCCGCATTTCGCTTGCCCAGCTTCGCCAGGAAACCGGCATCGCCTATGACGAACGTATGCAGGGCACGCTGCAGTTGTTCCGCACGCAGCAGCAGCTGGATGCATCAGCCAAGGACGTCAAGGCTCTGGCAGCCGACGGCATTCCCTATGAGGTACTGGATCGCGACGGCTGCGTCCGTGTCGAACCGGCGCTCAGGCATGTCCGCGAGAAGATCGTCGGCGGCCTGCTGACGCCGAAGGACGAGACCGGCGACTGCTTCAAGTTCACCAATGCGCTCGGCGCGAAGGCGGTCGAGCTCGGCGTGAAGTTCCAATACGGCACGACGATCAACGGGCTCGACGTCGAGGGCGGGCAGGTGCGCGCCGTCATGACCGACCGCGGGCGGTTGGACGCCGATGCGATCGTCGTCGCGCTCGGCAGCTATTCGCCGCTATTGCTGAAGCCGCTCGGCATCAGCCTGTCCGTCTATCCGGTCAAGGGCTATTCGCTGACGATTCCGATTACCGACACATCACGGGCGCCGGAATCGACCGTCATGGACGAGACCTATAAGATCGCCATCACCCGGCTTGGCGATCGTATCCGCGTCGGCGGCATGGCCGAAATCTCCGGCTATACCAACGATCTCGGCCTCGCCCGGCGCCAGACGCTCGAGCATTCCGTTACCGACCTATTCCCCGGCGGCGATGTCGCCAAGGCTTCCTTCTGGTCGGGGCTGCGGCCGATGACGCCGGACGGCACGCCAGTCATCGGGCCAACGAAGATCAAGGGCCTGTACCTCAATACCGGCCACGGCACGCTTGGGTGGACGATGAGCTCCGGTTCGGCGCGCGTCGTCAGCGATCTCGTCAGTGGCCGCAAGCCTGATATCGACGCAACCGATCTCGCCATCAGCCGCTACGCCTGACGGCAACACTCGGCATATAGGTTTTCATGCAGAAAATCGGCGAGCGATACGCTCGCCGACATCGATCAATGCCGCGAGATTCGTGGCAGGAAGATCGTGAATAGGCCGAGCAGCGGCAGATACGAGCAGAGGGTGTAGACGAAGGAGATGCCGCGCTCATCGGCGAAATCGCCGAGCCAGGCCGCACCAAGTCCGCCCGCGCCGAAGGCGAAGCCGAAGAAGATGCCGCCGATCAGCCCGACGCGGCCGGGAATCAGCTCCTGCGCAAAGACGACGATCGCCGGGAAAGCCGAGGCCAGCACGAGGCCGATGATCACGGTCAGGACACAGGTCCAGAACAGGTTCGCATAGGGCATCATCAGCGCAAACGGGATGACGCCGAGGATCGAGAACCAGATGACGAAGCGTGCGCCCAGGCGGTCGCCCACCGGACCGCCCATGATCGTTCCGACGGCGACGGAGCCGAGGAAGAGGAACAGCATCAGCTGCGCATCGCGGACATCGAGATGGAACTTGTCGATGACGTAGAAGGTGAAATAGCTGGAGATGCTCGCCATGTAGACGTTCTTCGTCGCCGTCAGCAGGATGAGGATGGCAAGCGCCCACATCGCCTTGTTGCGCGCGATCGGCAAAGTGCGGCTCGGCGCGGGACGCGCCGATTGCCGGCGGCGATGATTGACGAACCAGTTGCCGACCCAGCTGAGAACGATGAAGCCGATGACGGCCAGCACCGAAAGCCACGCCACGCTCTTCTGGCCGTGCTGCAGGACAAAGAATGCGGCAATCAGCGGCCCGATTGCCGAGCCGGCATTGCCGCCAAGCTGGAAGAGCGATTGCGCCAGGCCATGGCGCCCGCCGGAGGCCAGACGCGCAACGCGCGACGCCTCCGGATGGAAGACGGCCGAGCCGAAGCCGATCAGGCTTGCGGCGATCAGGAGCACGCTGAAACTGCCGGCATAGCCGAGCAGCACGAGACCTGAAAACGTGCTAACCATGCCCATAGGCAACGAATAAGGCATCGGCCATTTGTCGGTGACGATGCCGACCACCGGCTGAAGCAGTGACGCGGTGATCTGGAACATCATCGTCAGCAACCCGATCTGCACGAAATCGAGCGCATAATTCTCTCTGAACATCGGATAGAGCGATGTCAAAAGCGACTGCATCGTATCGTTCAACAGATGGCAGGTACTGACCGCCATGACGATCGACATCGTCGTCTTTTCATATCGGGCCTGCGTACCCGAAAATGCCGCAACCATGGGAGGATTCCTTGCCTATGTCGACTGCCTAGCCGACCATATTGTTTCTTCCGCCTTTAACACGGCTTGCGTGTGTCCTTCTTTCGTGTTCTGGTCCAATAGTTTCTCGATTGGGCCAAAATGGAAAAGCTATCGAAACAGTTGCTGGCAACCCTCGACAACGATCATGTGCAGAACATGCGCTGGATGGAGGATTCGCCTGCGGATGTGCTCGTCCATAGTGCCGAACCGCCGCAGGGCTATACCGTTCCGTGGCACCGTCATCGCCGCACCCAATTGCTTTGCATCTTCGCCGGCGTCGCCCTGATCATGACGGCGCGCGGTCGCTGGATGGTGCCGCCCGGTCACGCTCTCTTCATCCCGGTCGGGCTGGAGCACTCGATCGAAATCCTGAGCGATGTCAGCATGAAATCCGTCTACGTGACACCGCGCGGCCAGCCGCCGAAGGATGAAGCTCCGCGCGTCGTCGAAGTCACGGATCTCGCCCGCAGCCTGCTGTTGGAGGCCATTCGGCTGCGGGAAGCACCGGTCAGTCACCGAAAAGCGAGGCTGGTCCTGTCTCTGCTCGTCGAGGAAATCGCGACACTGCCGGAGCGTCCCCTCGGCCTCCCCTTCCCGTCCGACCGTCGGATGGCCGCGCTCTGCCGCGACTATTTGTCCAACCCGTCGCCCAACGCCAGACTGGACGATTGGGCCGAGAAGCTTTCGGTGAGTCGCCGGACGTTCACACGGCAGTTTCGCAAGGAAACCGGCATCAGCTTCACCACCTGGCGCCAGCAGGCCAGCGTCTTTGCCTGCCTGCCGCAGCTTGCCGAAGGCCAGCCGGTCACCAATGTCGCGCTTGAAGCCGGCTATGAGAGCGTGGCGGCGTTTACCACCATGTTCCGGCGCATGCTCGGCACCTCGCCGCGCAGCTATATGGCCAGCCGCTGGACCTTTGACCGGCAATCCGCCTGAACGCTTGCCCTTGAAATGATCGGGCGCTTCCGGCAAACAGCGCTTGAGATCGAGGGCAAGTCTATGCGGCATATTCAAATCGTCGGTATCGGCACGGGAAATCCCGAACATCTGACCGTGCAGGCGATCAATGCGCTGAATGCGGCCGATGTCATATTCATCCCCAGCAAGGGGGCCGCCAAGACTGAGCTTGCCGACATCCGGCGGGAAATCTGCCAGCGCTATGTCACCAATAAAGCCACGCGTTTTGTCGATTACGACGTGCCTTCACGCCAGACGGCGGAGCGCAGCTATGTGCAGAGCGTCGACGAGTGGCATGACGCGATTTCCTCGACCTATGAGCGGCTGTTCCTGGAGCATCTGACGGAAAACCAAAGTGCGGCCTTTCTCGTCTGGGGCGATCCGGGCCTTTACGATAGCACCTTGCGCATCCTCGAGCGCGTCGTCGCGCGCGGCAAGGTCGCCATCGACTACAGCATCATTCCCGGCATCACCAGCATCCAGGCGCTGACGGCGAGCCATCGCATTCCCCTGAACCTCGTCGGCAAGCCGGTGCAGATCACCACCGGCCGGCGGCTGGCCGAAAGCTTTCCGGGACGTGCCGAAACGGCCGTCGTGATGCTCGATGGCGAGCAGGCCTTCAGCAAGATCGATGATCCCGATGCCTATATCTATTGGGGAGCCTATCTCGGCACCAAGGACGAGATTATCATCGCCGGCAGGCTGGCCGATGTTTCAGAGCGGATTCTGACAATTCGCGCCGAGGCCCGCGCCAAGCATGGATGGATCATGGATATTTATCTCATGCGCAAGGGACAGGATTTCGACGATCGCGACTAGGCGCGCGGCCAAATGCCAGGCGCCAAAATGTTTGCCCGCCGATCCGGATTGTGCAAGGAAACGTCCCTCATGAAGGGCAGCCTTATGGTTCCGGCCGATACAGAGACGATGAAGGGACAAGCGTGCCTCTCGCAGGAGGCCGATCGTCACCCTGTCGCATCGCCCCTGCACTCCATGGTTCGCGGCGCCTGCCCCTCTTTGAGCACGCCGATGCAGACGGGTGACGGACTGCTCGTGCGCCTGCGGCCATCGGCACCGGGTTTGACTGTCGAGCAGTTTCGCGCCCTGGCCGAAGCCACGCAGAAGCATGGCAACGGCCTGATCGAGATCACCGCGCGCGGCAATCTTCAGCTTCGTGGCATGATGCCGGAGAGCATGGCCGGATTGGCCGCCGATATCGACCGCGCCGGCATCGTGCCGGAGAGCGGCGTTGCCATCGAAGTCCCGCCGCTCAGCGGCCTCGATCCATCGGAGATCGCTGACGCGCGTGGGCTCGCCGAGCGCCTGCGGAGCGCCATCGATGCACTTCATCCCAAGCCGCTGCTCGCTGCCAAACTTTCCATTATCGTCGACGGCGGCGGCCGGCTCGTCCTCGACGAGCTCTCGGCGGATATCCGGCTGAAGGCCTTAAAAGTCGTTGATGGCCGGCAACTATGGACGCTCGCCATCGCAGGAACACAGGCAACGGCCACGCCGCTTGCCATCCTGTCCAACGAAGACGCGATCACCAGCGTCATCTCACTGCTCAACGCATTGGCCGCAATCGGACTTCGTGCCCGCGGCAGGGATCTGGACATCGCATCCTTGCGCGCGCAATTTCCCGCCCTGCCGGATCTTATGCGCGGCGAGACCATTCCACCGACCTCTCCTGTCGGGATCATCCCGCTGGACAAGGTACAGTCCGCAATTGGCCTGCGCCCTGCCTTCGGTCAAATTCATGCTCAAGATCTCATCCACTTTCTTGGCCTCGCGGAGACGGCGGGTGTGCGTGAAATTCGCACGGGACCGGAACACAGCCTTTTGCTGCTCGGCCTTCCGCTTGATCGGATCGAAGATGTTTTGGCCGCCGCAGCGGATTGCAACTTTCAAACGCGAGCAGGTGATCTGGCAAATTATGCCATTCCCTGCGCCGGCGCCGGCGCATGCGCTTCCGCCCATTATGCCACGAGACAAGCTGCCGCCGATCTGGTCGAAGTGGGGGCAGATCTGCTTGACGGCTCGCTCAAGGTACATCTGTCCGGCTGCACAAAAGGCTGTGCCCATCCCTCTCCGGCAATGCTCACCATCGTCGGGACTGCAACGGGCTATGCTATTGTCGTAAATGGGTCATCATCAGCTGAGCCCGTAGCTTACATCGGCAAGGAAGACCTGAAATCGGCGCTGGCAACGCTCGGGGAACTGGTACGAAACAACAAAGCTGCTGGCGAATCGGCACAGCAGTGTCTTAAACGGCTCGGCCGGGACGCAATCGCGACGGCTTTACGACAGGGATAGAAATGCCTGACTATGATTATATCCGCAAGGGCGATGCGATCTATGAGCGCTCCTTCGCGATCATCCGCAGCGAAGCCGATCTCACGCGTTTTCCCGAAGCCGAGGCCGATATCGCGGTTCGCATGATCCATGCCTGCGGACTGGTGGGAGCGGCAGAGCATTTCATGTTCTCCCCCGATTTCGTCGCATCGGCGCGTCAGGCGCTGTCTGCCGGTGCGCCGATCTTTTGCGATGCCGAGATGGTCGCGCGCGGCGTGACCCGCGCCCGCCTGCCGGCGGCAAACGAGGTGATCTGCACATTGCAGGATATGCGCACGGCGGACATCGCAAAGACCATCGGCAACACGCGCTCGGCCGCCGCCATGCATCTGTGGACCGAACGGCTTGCCGGCTCAGTCGTTGCCATCGGCAACGCGCCGACCGCCCTCTTCCACCTTCTGGAAATGCTGCGCGATGGCGCGCCGAAACCAGCCGCCATCATCGGCATGCCCGTCGGCTTCGTCGGTGCGGCGGAATCGAAGGACGCGCTTGCAGAAACCTCCTACGGCATTCCCTTTGCCATCGTGCGCGGCCGGCTCGGCGGCAGCGCCATGACAGCGGCTGCAATCAACGCTTTGGCGAGGCCAGGCCTGTGAGCGCGCCATCCAATGGAAGCCTGATCGGTGTCGGCACCGGCCCCGGCGATCCGGAGCTGCTGACAGTCAAGGCTGTCAAGGCTTTGGAGCGCGCCGATGTCGTCGCCTACTTTGCCAAACAGGGCAGAAACGGCAACGGCAAGGCCATCGTCGGCGACCTGCTGAGAGCGGACGTGACGCTCCTGCCGCTCTACTATCCCGTCACCACAGAGATCGATAAGGACGCGCCTGACTATATCGGTCAGATCACCGCCTTCTATGACGTCTCGGCCGAGATGGTGGCGGCGCATCTGCGCGAAGGTAAGACGGTTGCCGTGCTCAGCGAAGGCGATCCGCTCTTCTACGGCTCCTACATGCACCTGCATGTGCGCCTTGCCGATCGCTTCCCGACCGAAGTCATTCCCGGCGTGACGGCCATGTCCGGCTGCTGGTCTCTGGCCGGATTGCCGATGGTGCAGGGAGACGACGTTCTCTCCGTGCTGCCGGGAACGATGGCGGAGGCCGAGCTTACCCGGCGCTTGGGCGACACGCAGGCTGCCGTGATCATGAAGGTCGGCCGCAACCTGCCAAAAATCCGCCGCGCACTGGATGCCGCCGGCCGCCTGAACGAGGCCATCTATGTCGAGCGCGGCACGATGACGAACGGCGCCATGACGCCGCTTGCCAGCCGCGACGACGCCGAAGCGCCGTATTTTTCGCTGGTGCTGGTTCCCGGCTGGGAAAACAGGCCATGAGCGGGCGTCTCTATGTGATCGGAACCGGCCCCGGCAACCCCGCGCAGACGACGCCGGAGGCATTGGCGGCGGTTGCCGATGCCCATGAATTTTACGGGTATGGCCCTTATCTCGACCGCCTGACCCTTCGCAGCGATCAGATCCGCCAGGCATCCGACAACCGCGAGGAACTGGACCGCGCCAAGGTAGCGCTGCAGCGCGCCGCAGCCGGCGTCAATGTCTGCGTCGTCTCCGGCGGTGATCCCGGTGTTTTTGCCATGGCGGCGGCCGTCTGCGAGGCGATCGATCACGGACCAGTGGAATGGCGCATGGTGGACCTCGTCGTCGTGCCCGGTATTACGGCCATGCTTGCCGTCGCAGCCCGCATCGGCGCCCCTCTCGGCCACGATTTCTGCGCGATTTCTCTGTCGGACAATTTGAAACCCTGGCCGCTCATCGAGAGCCGGCTTCGCGCCGTCGCCGAGGCCGGTTTCGTGATTGCGCTTTACAATCCGATCAGCAAGGCGAGGCCCTGGCAGCTCGGCAAGGCCTTCGAAATCATCCGTGACATACTGCCAGCTGATATCCCGGTCATTTTCGGTCGCGCCGCTGGCCGGCCCGACGAGCGCATGACGGTTGCGCGGCTTGTGGATGCCGAAGCCTCCCAGGCCGATATGGCAACCTGCGTCATCATCGGCTCGGCCGAGACGCGCGTCATTGCCCGAGAAGGACGTCCGGATTTGGTCTATACGCCGCGCTTCATCAGGGAAGAGACGAAATGATCGATCCGATCGAGCGCAGCGTCCACTGTTTCGACCACCGGCAGGCCGGCGGTCTCCGCGCGCTCGACCATGATCACCTTGATGCCGAGCTGCCTTGCCGCCTCGATCTTCCCGTAGGTCGCGTCACCACCGCTGTTCTTGGCGACGACCACCTCGATTGCGTGCCGTCGCAGCACCTCCAACTCATCCTCCAGGCGGAACGGACCCCGACTATGGATATAGCTGACATGCGGCGCGGTCAGCGGCGGCTCGACGGGATCGACGCTGCGGACCCAGTAATGGTGTTGCGGCGCCGCGTTCGCCTGATGCGCCTCCTGCCGGCCGGTCGCCAGGAAAACGCGCAAGGGCACATTCCCGAGCGCGGCCACGGCCTGCGAAACGCTATGCACCGAAAGCCAGTCATCGCCTTCGACCGGCAACCAGGCCGGACGGCGCAGCGCGAAAGCCGTCACAGCGCATTGAGCAGCCGCTTGCGCGGCATTGGCGGAGATGCGGGCCGCGAAGGGATGGGTGGCATCGACCACCAGCTCGATCGCTTCATCGCGAAGATAGCGCGCAAGCCCTTCTGCGCCACCGAAACCGCCGCTGCGCACGGGAACGGGTTGCGGCGCCGGATCGGCGGTTCTGCCGGCAAGCGACAGGACAGGGTCGAGATCAGCGCGGGAGGCAAGCGCTGCCGCCAGCGCGCGAGCCTCCGTCGTACCGCCCAGGATCAGAATGCGGGCCTTACCCATGGCTGAGACACCTTCGATTCAACGCTGGCTCATTCTTATCGGCATCGGCGAAGACGGTCCAGCCGGCCTCGGCGACGAAGCCAAGCGGCTGATCGCTGAAGCGCCAATGGTCTTTGGCGGCGTACGCCATCTCGAATTGACGAGGGCACTGATAACAGGCAAAACCCATCAATGGCTTTCGCCATTCGAAAAATCCGTCGAGATGGTGCTTGCCCGGCGCAGTGAGCCGACAGTAGTTCTCGCCTCCGGCGATCCCTTCTTCTACGGGGTGGGGGTAACGCTTTCACGACGCATTCCGGCTTCTGAAATGACCGTCATTCCGGCACCCTCCTCCTTCAGCCTTGCCGCATCGCGTCTCGGTTGGGCGCTGCAGGAAACGACGGTTCTCTCGCTCCATGGCCGGCCCATCGACCTCATTCGGCCGCATCTGCATCCCCGCCGCAAGATCCTGGCGCTGACATCCGACAGTAGGGGTCCGGCCGAACTGGCCGCTTTGCTGAAAGCGTCGGGCTTCGGTCAGTCGGAGCTTACTGTTCTGGAAGCACTTGGCGGCCCGCATGAGAAGCTCACGCGGCAAAGCGCGGCCGATTTCACTCTTTCCGGCATCAACGATCTCAATATCTGCGGCGTTGAGGTCAAGGCGGAAGCCGGCGCACGGATTTTGTCACTGAGCGCAGGCCTGGCCGACGAGCTTTTCGAACATGACGGCCAGATCACCAAGCGGGAGATACGCGCAATCACGCTATCGGCGCTCGCGCCGCGCCACGGCGAGCTGCTCTGGGATATCGGCGCCGGCTCGGGTTCGATCGGCATCGAATGGATGCTGGCCGACCCGTCGCTGCGTGCAATTGCCATCGAGGCTTCGGCTGAGCGTGCGGCACGTATCCGTCGTAATGCCGCAAATTTCGGCGTGCCGGGCCTGACCGTCGTCGAGGGAGAAGCGCCGAGCGCTCTTTCTAGCCTGCCGGCACCGGATGCGATCTTCATCGGCGGCGGCGGCAGCGACGCCGGCGTGCTCGATGCCGCCATCGGCCAATTGAAAAGCAGTGGCCGGCTGGTTGCCAATGCCGTTACAACCGAGATGGAAGCGCTTCTGCTGGCCGAACAAGCACGCAGGGGCGGCTCGCTGATCCGCATCGACGTTGCGCGCGCCGCACCCGTCGGCCGCATGACCGGCTGGCGGCCGGCCATGCCGGTGACGCAATGGTGCTGGATCAAGCCATAAGTGAAAATGAGGTAGAGCGATGACAGTGCATTTCATTGGCGCAGGCCCCGGAGCGGCGGACCTGATCACCGTGCGCGGCCGGGATCTGATCGGAAAATGCCCGGTCTGCCTCTATGCCGGCTCGATCGTTTCGCCGGAACTGCTGCAATATTGCCCGCCCGGCGCCCGCATCATCGATACAGCGCCGATGTCGCTCGATGAGATCGAGGCGGAATATCTCAAAGCCGCAGCCGCCGGCAAAGATGTCGCACGCCTGCATTCCGGCGACCTCTCTGTCTGGAGCGCGGTTGCCGAGCAAATTCGCAGGCTTGAGCAGCATGGCATCGATTATACGCTGACCCCTGGCGTCCCCGCTTTCGCAGCCGCGGCCTCTGCACTCGGCCGCGAATTGACCATCCCGGCCATTGCCCAGAGCCTTGTTCTCACTCGCGTCTCCGGCCGGGCGTCGCCCATGCCGAACAACGAGACGCTGGAGAAATTCGGCGCGACCGGTGCGACGCTCGCCATCCACCTGGCGATCCATGCGCTTCAACAGGTCGTCGAGGAGCTGACGCCCCTTTATGGCGCCGATTGTCCGGTGGCGATCGTCGTCAAGGCATCCTGGCCGGACGAACGGATCGTTCGGGGCACGCTTGCCACGATCGAGGCAAAGGTCGCGGCCGAACCGATCGAGCGCACCGCGTTGATCTTCGTCGGCCCATCGCTCGGCACCAGCGATTTTCGCGAAAGCTCGCTTTACGATCCCACCTACCAGCGTCGTTTCCGCGGCCGGCAATAAAGCCGGACACCGTTGCAAAGCACCTCGAAATTTCCTCTAGTTGATACCAACCGCTGCGGGGAATGAGGATCAGGATATGCAACGCATTACCATCACCATCGATGACGATCTTCTGGAGACGATCGACAAGATCAGCGTGCAGCGGGGCTATGCCAGCCGCTCGGAAACCTTGCGCGATCTCGTTCGCGACGCCGTTACACGCGCGCAGCCGACGGTTGATCGTGAAGCCAGCTGCTATGCGGCGCTGACCTATGTCTATGAACACGAAACCCGCGACCTGTCGCGCCGGCTGACGACGGCGCAACATCACCACCACGATCTTTCAGTCTCGACGCTTCATGTCCATATCGACGCGCATGATTGCCTCGAAGTTTCCGTGCTGAAGGGCAATGCGGACGAGATAATGGCCTTTGCCGACAGCGTGGTGACGCAGCGCGGCGTACGCTTCGGCAACCTGCACATCATACCATCGGAGCACAGCACGGATCACCCCGAAACGCAGTCGCATGATTGAGCGGTGGGCCCAGTTGTCCGCGGACATGAGTTGCCCGCGGACTACCGCGTCGATCAAAGCTGACCCGCAATATAGGCCATGCTCTCCTTGAGAGCGGCAACCGGCTCCTTCAGGGCGTGGACTGCCGGGGCAAAAGGCTCAAAGGATGCCGGACCGACATAGCCGGCAGCGATCAACGCCCGCAGTTGGCCGATATTGTCGAGACGATCTTGAGCGCCGACCAGCACGCGATGCGGATCGCGCATGTCGGCAACCGAAACGTTGGGATCGGTGACGCCGGAAATATGCACGAGACCCGTCAGCTCCGGAAAAATTGCTGCCTCGCCGGCGAGATGATGGTGGAAGGTATCGTGAACCAGGCAGAAGGTGGCGTTCGCGCCGAGCTCCTCGATCGCGGCTGCCGCTTCGCTCTTCAGGCGTAGCGAGCAGATCTCGAAGCCGAGCGGTTCGACGAGGCCGATAATGCCGGCCGCTTCCAGCATCGGCTTCAAGGCCGACAGCGACTTGCGAAGATTGGCGCGGCGCACCTCCGGCTCGCGGCCGCTGCCGTCATTGACCGGAACGAGTACGAGCGCCCTGGCGCCGCAAGCATGCGCATAATCGATCAGCTCCGCCGCCTCCCGGGCGCGCTCGTCGTTCCATTCGTTGAACCGCTGCAGCGCATTGATGGAGATGATCGTCACTCCCTGGCGCGCGGCAAGCTCCTTCACGGCCGTGGCCGGCGTGCCGTCCAGGATCGCGTTGCCGGCAAGATCGTTGCGGATCTCCACATTATCGATGCCGAGCTCCTTCGCAGCGGCGAAGAACGCCTCCAGCTTCAGGGACGGCACGCACATATGATTGAGCGCGAAGCGAATGGAACTCATGATGGGCACTCCTCCTCAAGGCGTCCGGCTGCAAGAGACATTCCAAATCCGCCGCGCCTGCTTCTCGAACGACTAGCGACATTCATGTCTTTCTTCCATCGTTCCTAGCCATCATTCCTGATAGAATTCTTGGCGAAATGATGGAATTCCATCATGAATGCTAGATGTTTTCCGAGACGAATATATCAAAGGGCAAAATGCTGTGCCCGGCTACAGCTGCCTCATCGCTCTCGACGGACTTGATCATCAGGCTCATCAGTTCCTTGCAGAGCGCGGCCAGCGGCGTGCCGATCGCCATGGCGACGACGTCGTCGGCCAGTGCCGCCTTCGATTCCGGCGTCAACTCGTTGACGACGGCGATCAACTTGCCGGACAATCGCTCTTCGCGAATGGCTGAAATAGCACCCTCCATGCCGCCACCGCAAACGTAGAAGCCGATGAGGTCGGGATGCTTTTGCAGGAGATCGAGCGTCGCCTCATGGGTGATCTCCGGCGTGTCGAGATTGATGAGCGTGTCCAGCACCTCGCATTCCGGCGCGTTTTCGCGGAAGTAAGACCGAAAGCCGATTTCGCGCAGCTCGTGCCCGAGGAACCGATGGCTGCCGACGAAGCAGGCGACCTTGCCGGGACGGCGCGCCGAGCGGGCTATCACCCAGGCGGCCGTACGCCCGACTTTGCGGTTGTCGACGCCGATATAGCCCTGGCGTGCCGTGGTGGAGAAATCGGACAGCAGGGAAAAGACCGGAACGCCTTTTTCCTTGAGCTCTTCGATAGCCGTCGTGACGGCGGGATAGTCCGGCGCGACCAGTGCAACGGCCTGGCTGCGGGCAGCCATTGCCTTCAACTTCTCGACGATCGCCGTCGGCGTCGATGCCGTCACGAAGTCGACCTGAGCGTTGATCCGGGCCGATGTGACCGCCTGCGCGGCCACGACGATCTCCTTGGCGAAGGCCTGATAGAAGGCTTGTACCGGCTTCTGCAGGACGAAGCCCAATCGATATTGCGGCAGGTCCTCGGAGACGCGCTGCCGCAGGAGGCCGACAGCATGATAGCCGATTTCCTGCGCCGCCTCGTAGACCCGCCTTGCCGTCTCCTCCCGCACGCGATGGCGGCCGTTCAGCACGCGATCGATCGTCGCGACGCTGACGCCGGACGCCTTGGCAATATCCGATATGGTGGGGCGACGCATGGCTGCTCCTGAGATATGTCATCATTCATGACATCAGAGTTTGATGTGTTTTGATAGATTCCATCATTCCCGCATTGAGGCAAGCGAAAAGTCGATCTATCGTTTCCGGCATGGAAGGCGAGGCGCCGTTGCGCATCGCGGGAGGCAGGAATGACGACAATCAAGCGGGATTACGATCTGCTCGGCGCAAGCGGCAGGCTGGCGGTGGAAACGGGGCTTGCTGCCGCCGAATGGTATCATACGGATATCACGCGCAAGGACATGAAGGCGCTGATGCAGCGCTCGGATGCGCCTGGTATCCGCGACACCATCATCTGGCTCGCCAGCATGGTTGTCTTCGCCGGGTTGGGCATCTATTTCTGGGGATCCTGGATCTGCATCCCCTTCTTCCCGGCCTATGGCGTGCTCTACGGCTCGGCCTCCGACAGCCGCTGGCACGAATGCGGCCACGGCACTGCCTTCAAGACACGCTGGATGAACGATGCGGTCTATCAGATCGCCTGCTTCATGATCATGCGCAACCCAGTGACCTGGCGCTGGAGCCATGCGCGCCACCACACCGATACCGTCATCGTCGGCCGCGACCCGGAGATTGCCGTCATGCGGCCGCCGGATCTCTTCCGTCTCGTGCTGAATTTCTTCGGCATTCTCGATGCCTGGTACGCGATGGTCGACATGCTGCGCAACGCCGCTGGCGTCGTCAGCGCTGCGGAAAAGACCTTCATTCCCGAGATGGAGCAGCCGAAGGCCATTCGTATCGCCCGCATCTGGCTTGCCATTTATGTCGCGGCCATTGCAATGGCGATCGCCATGGGCTCGATCCTGCCGCTGATGCTGATCGGCCTTCCCCGGCTCTACGGCGCCTGGCACCATGTCCTGACCGGCCTGCTGCAGCATGGCGGCCTTGCCGACAACGTCATCGACCACAGGCTGAACAGCCGTACTGTGATGATGAACCCGGTCAGCCGCTTCATCTACTGGAACATGAACTACCACGTCGAACATCACATGTTCCCGATGGTCCCCTACCACTCGCTGCCGAAGCTGCATGCCATGATCAAGCACGACCTGCCGGCCGCCAACCCATCCATATGGTCCGGCTATCGCGAGATGATACCGGCATTCCTGCGGCAATTGCGCAACGAGGATTATTTCCTGAGGCGCGAGCTGCCGCCGACGGCGCGGCCTTATCGCGAAGAGTTCCACGGCGAGCTGCCGGCCGCCGCCGCTCAATAAAACCGGACATGCAAAGGGAGGACAACATGAGCAACTGGATCGAAGTCTGCGCCGCTGACGCGATCGACGAAGAGGACGTCATCCGCTTCGACCATGACGGGCGAACCTTCGCCGTCTATCGCAGCCCCGAAGACGATTATTTCGCCACCGACGGCCTGTGCACGCATGAGAAGATCCATCTCGCGGATGGCCTGGTGATGGACAACATCATCGAATGTCCCAAGCACAATGGCCGCTTCGACTATCGCACCGGCGAAGCCAAGGGTGCACCGGTCTGCGTCAACTTGCAGACCTATCCGGTCAAGGTCGAAAACGGCACCGTCTTCATCGGGCTCTGAGGAGGCTATCGTGGCGCATTTCGTCATCGTCGGGGCCGGAGAATGCGGTGCGCGTGCCGCCTTCGCGTTTCGTGAAAAGGGATTTGACGGCAACATCACCCTGATCGGCACAGAGCCGCTTGCGCCATATGAACGCCCGCCCCTTTCGAAAGGCGGATCGGATGAGGCGCCCGAGCCCAAGTTCGTCGCCGCTTCGGAGCGTTATCGTGAGCAATCGATCGACCTGAGGCTCGATACGACGGTTATAGCGATCGATCCCGCCACAAAGACGATCAGGCTCGCGGATGGAGAAACGCTCGGCTACGACAAGCTGCTGCTCGCAACCGGAGCCTCCGCGCGCAGCTTCCCCGGTGTCGACGGCGCGTCGCAACGCATCCGCGTGTTGCGCACCCATGCCGATGCGATAGCCTTGCATGCCGCTCTTCACCCCGGCCGGCACATTGCCGTCATCGGCGGCGGCTTTATCGGCCTTGAGCTGGCGGCAACGGCGCGCATGCGCGGTGCCGGCGTCACCGTCATCGAAGGCCTGCCGCGCGTATTGAAGCGGGGCGTGCCGGAGGCGATCGCTAAGGCGCTTACCGAACGACATTGCCAGGAAGGCGCGGATATTCGCTGCGGCCAGGTCATCGAAGCCGTGCAGGAACAGGCTGACAAGGCGATCGTCAGGCTCGGCAACGGCGAAATAATCTCCGCCGATCTGCTGCTCGTCGGTATCGGCGCCTTACCGAACGTCACGCTTGCAGCCGAAGCGGGCCTTGCGATCGACAATGGTATTGCCGTCAACGAGCGGCTGGAGACCTCCGTTACCGACATCTATGCGGCAGGCGACTGCTGCTCGTTTCCGTTGGCGCTATACGGCGGACGACGTGTTCGCCTCGAATCCTGGCGCAATGCGCAGGAGCAGGCCAATCTCGCCGCTGCCAACATGATGGGAGAAGGCGCGGAAATATCCGCGGTGCCCTGGTTCTGGTCCGACCAGTATGATCTGACGTTGCAGATCGCCGGACTGGCGGATGAGGCGGTCATCCATGTGCGGCGCGACCTCGATGACGGGGCGTTCATTCTCTTCCATCTCGGCGCAGACGGACGGCTGCTCGCCGCAAGTGGGATCGGACGCGGCAATGCCATCGCGCGCGATATCCGTCTCGCCGAAATGCTGATCGCCGCCCGCACGCATCCGGATCATGATGCCCTGGCGGCAAGCTGCGTCAAGCTGAAGTCATTGCTTGCGGCATAAGATCGCCCTTACAGCGGCGCGCGTCTTTCAAGACGCGGCAATGGCGCCGTAACGCTTTGAAATGCTGCATAATTTCTCCCTTATATCGAATCCGATTCAAGGAATTATGTGGTAGACTATTGACGAATGGCGGCGAACCATAAATGTCGTCCCATCACGCCAAATGGGGAAAGCGATGAAGATACTCGGCATATCGGGCAGCCTGCGCAAAGGCTCTTTCAACACGGCCCTGCTCCACGCAGCCGTCGAACTGACGCCAAGCGGCGTTGAACTGATCGCCCGCACCATCCATGGCGTGCCGCTCTATAACGCCGATCTTGAGGCTGCGGACGGCATTCCGGAAAAAGTGCAGGAGCTCAAGGAGCTGGCCATATCGGCCGATGGGCTGATCCTGTTCACGCCGGAATACAACAACTCGCTTCCCGGCGTGTTCAAGAACGCCATCGACTGGATGAGCCGCCCCTCCACCGACATTGCCCAGGTTTTCGGCGGCAAGCCGGTCGCAGTTCTAGGAGCCTCGCCCGGC
Organism: Rhizobium sp. P40RR-XXII; assembly: GCF_012641405.1. Classification (GTDB taxonomy): domain Bacteria; phylum Pseudomonadota; class Alphaproteobacteria; order Rhizobiales; family Rhizobiaceae; genus Rhizobium. Next base: position 321,241 of record NZ_JABAII010000003.1, on the reverse strand, counting down.
AATTTCGGCACCATCCTCAGCCAGAACGCCTGGCTAACGGTCCTGCGCACGCTCGGTGCCGATGCATGGTTCGGCGGCCGTTTGATGGTGTCGCGCGCCGGCGGCGTCTTTGACGAAGAGGGTCGAATCGTCGACGAGAAGGTGAAACACAATCTTACGGCTTTCATCGAAGGTTTCAGCGCCTTTGTCGCGGATCGCAAAAAGGGGTGATGGCTGCTATCCGGCAGGACTGGAAGGCAATATGATCCTATGATTGAAACGGCGAATAGCCTAATGTGACTGCGGCGCCGGGTCCCGGCGCCTCCGGGGCCTGCACATCTTCTTCCTTCGAAAATCATGAAATCCAATAGAGCCGGTTACGTCTTCACGCTGTTGGCCATCAGCATCTTCGCCATACAGGACGGCATATCCAAGCACCTCGTCAGCGCCTATCCGCCGCTTCTGGTGGCGATGATCCGCTATTGGGCTTTCATGCTTTTCGCCATTGCGATGGCTTCCCGCGCACCGGGCGGCTTGCGACGCAACGTCAGGACCAAGCGGCCCGTGCTGCAGATCGCCCGCGGCCTGCTGCTCGCGGCACAGATCGTCGTCGCCATCTCATCCTTCGTCATCGTCGGACTGGCTCACTCTCAGGCAATCTTTTCATCCGGCCCGCTGATGGTGGCCCTGCTCTCCATACCGATCCTCGGCGAGAAGGTCGGCTGGCGGCGCTGGCTGGCAATCTGCTTCGGCTTCGTCGGCGTCCTCTTGATCCTGAAGCCGGAAAGCGGCGTCTTCGACACGCATTTCCTGGTGCCGCTATTCGGCGCGCTTTTGTTTTCGCTCTATGTCGTCCTCACCCGCTATGTCAGCCGCGAGGACGGCGCCATGACCAGCTTTTTCTATACGGGTGTCGTCGGGGCCGTCGCGATGAGCTGCATCGGGCCATTCTTCTGGACGACGCTGGCACCGCATGACTGGATCTTCATGGGCATACTCTGCCTGACGGGCGTGTCGAGCCACTATTTCCTCATTCGCGCCTACGACCTGCTCGACGCCGTGGTGATCCAACCGCTGACCTATCTGCAGCTCGTCTTCTCCGCCATTATCGGCGTCGCCATATTCGGCGAAAAATTGAGCGCGCCCATGATCCTGGGCGCACTCATCGTCGTGGCGGCAGGCATATTCACGATCTGGCGCGAACATGCCCTGGCAAGGGCACGGCTCAAGGCCGGCAAGGTATAAGTGAATTACGCATCCACCTGGGCTCGCGGTTGCGGTTCCGTGTAGTAGCTCACATATTTCTGCCGATAGCGCTCCGTTCCGCCGAAATCGCTGTAGCGCGGCAGTTCCGACATGTCGGTCTTGTTCAGGATGACGCCGAGAATACGTGAGTTGATCTGCGGCTCCTGCTCAAGAACGTCGCGGACCAGATTGGTTGGCGTCGCCCCCCACTCGGTGACGAGCAGGAACGCATCGACCTGCGGTGCGAAGGCCTTCGCATCGATGATCGGACCGAGCGGCGCCAGATCGACGACGATATAGTCGAACATCTTGCGCGCGTTTTCCATAAGCTGCTGCATGCCCTGCGACGAGAGCAACTCGCTGGTGTGCAACAGCTGATCGCGCACCACCACCGGCAGGATGGCAAGCTTGGTGCGTGGATCGACCTTCACGGCATTCGTCCAGGGAACTTCGCCGAGCACGGCTTCGATGAGCCCGGCTTGCGGCGGCGATTTCAGCGTGCGGCTGAGGCCAGGATTGCGCAAGTCGGCGTCGATCAGCAGCGTACGCTTGCCGCTGCTGGCGAGCAGTGCGGCGAAATTGGCAGCCGTCGTCGACTTGCCTTCGCCCGGCAGCGCCGAGACGACGCCGATCACGCGATCGGCTCGACCTTGCAGCATGACATCACTGGCAAGCTTGGCGTTCCTCAACGTCTCAGCGAAGATCGAGCGCGGCGCCTCGACCGAGATGCGCATCATCCGCTCGAAGGTAACGCCCTGTTCCGTCTCCTCGGCGGCCGCAGGCTCCTGACCGATATTCCCCTTGCGCCGCTTCTTCTTGCCGCTCACCTGTTGGCCGAGCAATGGCAGATAGCCAAGGAACTTCAATCCAAGCGCGGAGCGCACGTCGGCTTCGACGCGGAAGAACCGATCACGGAACTCCTGGAATGCGGCCACGCCGCAGCCAACCATCAGGCCGAGGATTACGGAAAGCGCCATCACAAGCGTCTTCTTCGGGCTCGACGGCGCTGTCGGCACGCCGGCAACCGAGATGACGCGCGCCTTGGCGATCGGGAAGGATCGCTGCTGGCTCGCCTGCTCGAAACGGCCAAGGTAGGATTCATAAAGGCCTTTCAGCGCCGTCGCCTTCTGGTTCAGCTCGTTCAGATGAACTAGCGACTTGTTGGCTTCGGAATTCTTGCCGACGACATTTTCGATGCTTTCGCGCAGCGATGCCGCCCGCGATTGCGCTACATCATACTCGTTCTTGTAGCTGGCCGTGAGCTGCTGAAGTTCCTGGTAGATCTGCCGCGTGATGTCCTTCCGTTCGGTGTGAAGCGCAACGGCCTGCGGATGGTCGGCGCCGAAATTCTGCGTGACGTCCTGCTCGCGTTTTTCGACAGCGAGGTAGCGCGTCTTTAGATCCTGCAACACCGAATTGTCTGTCGAACTCGACGAGATGGTGGCATTCTTGACGGCGTTGTCGGGACCCTGGTCGATGATCGACTTATATTGATTATAACGCGCGGCTGCGCTGGCCGTGTCGGCCTGGGCGATGATCAGCTGCTTGTTTAAATCGGAGATCTGCTGTTCCGACATCAGTTCGCCGCCGGTCGAGGTCAGGCCATTGTCGGCCTTGTATTTCTCGACTTCGAGCGAAGCCTCCTGCGCGCGCTGGCGCAGGTCGTTCAGACGTTCCTGCAGCCAGACGGATGCGCGTTCGGTCGCATCGAAATTGGCGTTCAATTGATCGGTCAGATAGGCGTTCGCATAGGCGCTCGTGACGCTGGCGGCGAGCCGCTTGTCGGTCGAGCTGAAGGAGACGGCGACGACCGAGCTTCGCGTCACGCGCTCGACCTTAAGACTCTCCTGCAGGACAGCCGCGACTTTCTGGCGCTGGGCCTCGCGTTGCTGTTCGGGCGTCATCGGCGGACGGGCCGGCGTAAAGACGCTGACGATCAGGCTGACGCCGGATTTGAGCAGCGCGGCTGGCGACATCGGCGGATTGAGCAGCGTATTATTGTCGGCAAGACCGGCCGTATCGACGACACGCAGCGCCATCTCATTCGATTTCAGGATTTCGACCGCGCTCGCGATTTCCATGTCCGCCTGCTGGCTGCTGGCCGCCGGCGGCTGATCCTCGGCATATTTCGTCATGTTCTCGTCGAGCAATATCTGCGTCATCGAGGTGTAGCTCGAGGTGGCGGTCAGCAGGTAGGCGACAGCCAGAATGACGAAAGCGGCCACAGTAAAAATGATGGTGCGGATGCGGCGGCCAATGACAGCCATCAACCGATCGAGATCGATGAAGCCATCCTGCGATTCCGCTTGCGGAAGAGCGCTGTGGAAAGTGAAGTTCTTCTGATGCATGGCGACCACCTTGTCGGAGAAGCCTGAATGAAAATAAGCCAAGCCTGCGGCCTTCTCGGCCGCAGGCCATGATGTAAACAGGCTTAAGCGGCGGTCATCTGCGCTTCGTGCGAGATGACCAGGTTGCGGATCGAGTCATAGACCAAGCCGCCGATATCGGCGCGAGCGAGCGCAAAGGCGACGTTCGCTTCGATGAAGCCGTGCTTGGACCCGCAGTCGAATGTGCGTCCGTTATAGACTTGGGCATGGAAGGACTGCGTCTCGGAGAGGCGCAGCATGCCGTCGGTCAGCTGGATCTCATTGCCGGCGCCGCGCTCCTGACGGGCCAGGATGTCGAAAATCTCAGGCTGGAGAATATAACGGCCATTGAGGTAAAAGTTTGAAGGCGCCTCGGACGGATGCGGCTTCTCGACCATTTTGGTCACGGCAAAGCCATGCCGCACCGCCGTGCCCTTGCCGATGATGCCGTATTTCGACGTCTCTTCCGGAGCGCATTCCTCGACGGCGACGATGTTGCCGCCAACCTCGTTATAGAGTTCCATCAGGCCGGCCATGCAGCCGCGCATGCCGTAGCACAGCATGTCGGGCAAAAGCAGCGCGAAGGGCTCGTTGCCGATCAGGTCGCGGGCGCACCAGACGGCGTGTCCGAGGCCGAGCGGAGCCTGCTGGCGGGTGAAGCTGACGGCACCCGGACGCGGCAGGAGGCGTTCAAGTTCGGTAACCTGATGGCTCTTGCCAGCACGCTGCAGCGAGGAAATCAGCTCCGGCGTGTCGTCGAAATGATCTTCGATCGCCGACTTGTTGCGGCTGGTGACGAAGACGATGTGCTCGATGCCGGCTTCGATGGCTTCATCGACGGCATATTGCACGACCGGACGATCGACGATCGTCAGCATTTCCTTCGGCATTGCCTTGGTGGCGGGCAGGAAACGTGTTCCGTTGCCGGCAACCGGAATGACTGCTTTTCTCACACGATGCTTGGGGTCCATGGCTCTATCCTTTGTTAGAGTGAGGGCCTGTGCCCATACTGGGCAGGGGCGAGGTAAGTTGGGAGGTAGGCGCCGCCTGGCCGCCGCTCCGCAGAGAGGCAGCCAGCCGACGAAAACGGGCGGCAATCGGCATGCTGAGATGACGCACGGCGCGCGGATTGAGGCAGGCGATCTTCAGCATGGTTTGCAGTTCGCGCTCCTTGATGCTGTCGACCAGTTTCAGGAATGCGATGACATCCTTCAGATTGCGCGTGCGCCGCCGCTGCGCGGCAAGGGCGGCCGCACCGAAGGGATGTTCGGCGAAGAACCTTGTATCGGCGGCAAGCATGGCCTCTACATGTTCCTTTTTAAGAACACGCGAGATCGAACCGTCGCGAATGTAGTAGAGGTAGCCGATCATCGGCTCGACGACACAGATCCCGCCCCGGGCAAGGGCGGAAGCAAGGAAAATATAGTCCTCGCCGATCCGCAGGGTTTCATCGAAGCGCAGGCGATGCTTCTCGATGAAGGCACGCTCGAAGACCGGCTTCATATAGCCGAAATTGTGCTCCGAACGGAAAAGCATGTTCGAAGCGATGAACGTCGCCAGCGGCAGCACCGGAATGCGCGCCAGCATCGCCTCCGGAAACATGGGAAGGGTCGTTCCGGCGTCCTCGCGAATGACGTCGAGATTGTCGACCGCGATCTGCGCCTCTGCTTTTTCCGCCCGAGCGATCAGGCGTGCCATGCGATCCGGCCGCAGGGCGTCATCGGAATCGAGCACGGCCACCCAGCGGCCGCGAGCTGCATCCAGGCCGGCGTTGCGGGCAGCGCCCGGCCCGCCGTTGCGTGCCATGGCAACGAGACGAACGCGCGGATCGGGATGGTTGCCGGCGATTTCGCGCGTTCCATCCGTCGAGCAATCGTCGACGACGATGACTTCCATGCTGACGGCACCTTGCGCCAGCGCGCTGTCGATGGCGCGCTCAAGGGTTTCCGCGGCATTGTAGGCAGCGATGACGAAACTGACATCGGGGATGAAATCCGTCATTGCGGTGCCTTCTCCAGATTTCCATATTGCTCGATTTCGCGGACCCCGAAGAGGCCGCTGACGACACCGGCATGCATGATGCCGCGCAGGCCGTAGCGATGCCGCTTGACAGGAGAGGCGGCGAGCAGGGCGGCGGCGGCAAAGCAATAGGCGGATTTCGAGCCGGCGAGCGCAATCGCGCGCCAGCGTCCGAAGCCGCTCGCAGCCTCCAGCAACATGCGTCCGTGTGTCTGGCCCATGCGATACCGGCGCTTCGACAGCCAGGAAACGGTGGCGCGCTTGTCGGGAACGGGTTCGTAGATCAGCGCGTCCTCGGCATAGGCGATCCTGCCGCCCGCCTTGTGCATATGGATGAAAAATTCAGTGTCCTCACCGCCGCTGCGGCCGAGCGCGATATTGAAACGCCGGCCGGCAAGCGAAGGCGCGCCGCGGCGCAGCAACACATTGCAGGTGTAACCGGTGAGGATCTCTCCCGCGACCCAGACAGGCAAGGTCGAATGGAAATCGCCGCGCTGCATCCAGGCGGGCGCGGCATTCGCATAGACCGCCTGGACGGGACCGAGAACGGCATCGGCGCCGGTCGTGTCGGCCATGATGAGCAGTTCCGCCAGCCAATCTTCCGATGCCGTCTCGTCGTCATCGATGAAAGCGAGGAAATCGCCGCTCGCATGATCCAGGCAGGCATTGCGTGCGATCGAGATGTTGGACGCCGGGCAATGGACATAGACGATCTCGAAGGGCACGGCTGAACGCATGGCATCGACACGACCGCGCGCGCTCGGCGTAACATCATTGTCGGCGACGATGATGCGGACAATCGCGCCGGCAGGAATGGCAAGCACGGCGAGCGACAGCAACGTCTGGTCAAGCTCTGCCCGGCGGTAGGTGCAGACCGCGATATCGATCTTTATCGGGCGCCGATGGACTTGTGTCATGACGCTACCCTGCGATTGCGGAAGCTGAGGACTTCCATCCAGAACCCCATCGACCAGGCGAAATGCATGACCATGGCGGATATGGCGGCAAGCGGGCCATAAGGATTCTTCTGACCGAGAGCGATCCAGAAGCCGTAAGCGATGCAGGCCACGGCCCATAGGCCGACGGGAATAACGGCAATCCAGTTGAGCACGGCCAGGAAGGCGCCGATGAAGATCGGCACGACCGCCAGCGGCAGCATCTGGCGCGGGCTCGGCATGCTGCGATGCTTGAGGATGTTGCGCGCGCGGCCGCGGCCGTAGCCGAGATATTGCTTGAAGAGCGTCGGCACGCTGGCGCGCGGATAATAGGTCATGGCCGTCTTGTCCGTGAGCCAGATCCGGAACCCTGCCTTGTGCAGCCGGTAGTCCAGTTCGGCATCCTCGTTGTGGCTGAAGGTCTCGTCGTAGCCGCCGACGGCGCGAAAGGCCGCAACACGCATCAACGCGTGGTGCCCATGCTCGGCCCAATGGCCCTTGGCGCCTTCGCGATGCTTCGAGCCGCCATTGCCGAGCTTGGAATTCTGCGCCACGGCCGTCGCCTTCTGGAAGGCACTGAAGCCCATCGTGCGCATCGCGACGACGACGGAATCCGCGCCCGTGGCGCCGGCTTCCTGAACCAGCGTCTGGCAGTAATCGTCCGGATAGTCGCCATGAGCGTCGATACGGATGAAATAATCATAGTCCTCGCCGAAGGTTTCCATGGCGAGATTGATGGCAGCGCTCTGCAGCCGCTTGGGATTGTCAAGCAGCAGGATGCGCGGATCCCTCGCGGCAATCTCCCTGACGATTTCGCGCGTGCGATCGGTGCTGCCGCCATCGGCCACCACGATCCTGGCATCGAGTTCGTCCAGAGCCTGCCCGAGCTTGCCGATCAGCGGCTCGATGTGTTTTTCCTCGTTGAGGCAGGGAATAACGATTATGCAACGCATGTCCGCTGAACTTCCGTTCGTCATTGCAATCCACCTCTATTGCGATGCAGTTGTGGGAGGGCCTTCAATTCGGCGATCTCGTTGGCACGCGTCAGCGACGCCAGCCGCTGCACCAGACCATGACAGTCGGCGCGATCGATCATCCATTGCGTGCGATCCTGCGACGCCACGGCATCGAAGGCGGCAACGTAGCGCTGCTCGTCCATCTCGCCCAAGAGCGCCGTCAGCCGCGTAGCGTCGGCCGCATCGAGCGTGAGCCCGATCTTTCGGCTTGCCAGAAACCGTGCCGTCTCGGTGCCCTCCATGGCGATGGGCACGGCACCGTACAGGCCGCCTTCGTAAAGCCGGTTCGGCAGCAGCCAGCTCGAATTCAGACCTTCTTCGAAGAAGTCGATCGCCCAGGAAAACTGGACATCGTTGTAGATCGCCTGGAGGTCCTCGGGGTTCTTGTAGGCGCCGGCAAAGTGCATGAATGGCGCCTTGCGCACGAAGCCATCGAAATCGTCGAATTCCGAGTAAGCGGGCCGGCCGCGCAGCACGACCTCGAAACGCCCCTCCATCCGGCGGGAAAATTCATCGAGCAAGGTCAGCGACTTCCGGCAGCGAAGCGCGCCGAACCAACCGATCTTCCACGGCTTGCCCGCAGCCGGCGGACGGACAATCGGCACGACGGCGCTTGCCACGGGTTCAAGTGTGAGCACCTTGTTTTCAAGCAGCATGACCGGCAGATGCAGGCCGGAGCGCGGCCGGAAGTAGCGCTCGACGAAGGCGGGGGAACTGGTGATGAGCAATGCCGCCTGCGAACCGAAGTGGCGCTCGGCACTGCGAAGCGCGCCGCCCACCACATCATTGCGCAGCAGCAACCGATGAATATCGAGGCATTCATAGACGATCGGCATATCGCCGCCGAACACGGATTTGGCGCGATTGGCCAGCGTCAGCATCTCGAGATTGCGGCCGATGATGACATCCGGCCTCGCAACGAAGCGCAATGCGCTGCGCAGTTTCGCCGCCGATCTGGCTACCGCGGCGACACGTTGCGCAAACTGGGCGTCCTGCGTCTTGCCAAGCTCGATCGGTTCGACGCCGTGGATGGCGGCAAGCGCGTTGTCGTCGCGCCGGAAGCCCGCCAGCGTCACGAGTGCCCCGCCGGCCTGCAGCATCAGCACCCGCCTGCGCACAGCCGGATCGGCAAGATCGTGAACGAAATAAAGAATATGCAGCATCAAAGTTTCCGCTTTTGCGCCCGGCCGAGACCGGGCGCCTGGTGTGGTTGGTGTTGCATCCTGGCATCGCAACCGACCGCGCAAGGCACTGCGCGACCGGTCAGGTTCAGTCGATCTTGCAAGTGATCGATTCCGGGAAGAGGCACTTCTCGCCCGCTGCGGTAAAGGCAACGCGCTTGATCTGCATGGCTGCCGGCTGGCCGGCATAGGCAAACTTGCCCATCCAGGCGCCCAGCGTATCCGTGCCCCACAGGCTGAAGAAAATCTTCTGGGCATTGGTCGGGATCTTCGAAGGATCGGTGACCTCCTGAACCAGCTTGCCGTTCACATAGTAACGCAGGCGATCCTTTTCCCAGACGAAGGCATAATCGTTGAAACCCTGATCGGCACCGCCGGCAACCGGTACCAGTTTCTCGTTGCCGCCCTTGGCCGAGATATATTGGTTGACCTGGACTTGACCGGGATTCTTGCCGAGCACTTCGAAATCGATCTCGTCATGCGGCTTTTTGTCGGTCGGGCCGATATAGGTGAAGAAGGCGGAGTTGAGGCCAGACCCAGTGGCGGTACGATAACGCGCCTCGTAGGTGCCGTATCCATAGCGCTTGGTGGTCTGAATCTCACCGCAGGCGTAGTTTCGCTGACCGGTCTTGGACTGGATGAACTGCAGTTGCAGCATTCCGTCCGTGATAGTCACCTGCTTGCGCGACCAGGTGCAATTCTGAAACGGCCCATTGTTCCAGCCGTCCGAGATGTACCAGCGACTGGTGTCCAGCCGCTCGAAATTGTCGACGAAGGATCCCGCCGTTGGCTGATCATCCTGCGCGGACGCAGCCTGGGGCAGGAAGCAGGCCTCCATAAGGGCGATTGAGACAAGACCAAGTCTTTGCATGTAGCTCTTCGATGTCGTCATGGCATCACCTTTGCTCGGAACGCGCACGCCGATCTTCGGCGGCGCGGATCTGGCCGGCACGGGCTTCGGCCAGCGGGCGCGTCCGGCTGCCGGTCAGCAGGTTGTAGAGACTTGGCAGGGCGGAACGCGCCACGCCGTTCGTCAGGGGCAGCAGCAGCAAGGCAAGCGCCGCCGCCACAAGATAGAAAATCGGATAGAGTTCGCTGCCGCCACGCTTCCAAAGAACCCAGAGACAGAAAAGCAGCGGATAATGGGCACAGAAGATCCAGAAGCTGAGGCTGCCAGTTTCCGCCAGTCTCTGCCCGATGCGGCTGCGGATGAAGATCGACGATAGCGCCCAGAACCCTGGAATGCCGACGATCACCATCAGATTGCGGCAAACCTCGAGCCACAAGGGCAAGCCGGGTCCTACCATAAAGGCGGCGGTTGCCAAAAGCGCTGCAAGCGCAATAAAGCCAGGGCCGATCAGCGCGACATAGCGATCCATGACCGTCACGTCGACGCGGTAGAGGCTGAGATAAATCCCGAAGCTGAAGCTGAAGAGGATCGAGTTCCGCAGCACGATGCCGATCGATACCGGCCAGGCCGCGAGTAGAAGCAGGAAAACCAGTGTCAGCAATGGCGCACGGCTGATGAGAAGCGCAAGAATTGGCGACAGCAGGATGCAGACGAAAAGATCGCGCAGGAAGTAAAGCGGCAGATTGATCGGCGCTCCGTCGATCGCGAACAGAAGAGTCGATAGCGTATGCGGAGTAGATTCCGAGAGATCAGGCAGATATCCATCGCTAACTCCGTAATACTGGAGGACCAGGACGGAGGCAAAGAACGCACTGTTCCACAGGATGAACGGCAGAATAACTGTCTTTGTCTTTCGACGAATAATCTTTCCATAGTTCAGCGATGTCGTCCCCTGACGAAACAACAGGTAACCGGAAATCGCGCTCAGGCAGGGTACGCCGACGCGAAACAGGCTGTCACGAAGGAACACCCGAAGCCAGTCGAAAAGTCCATATGCGCCGTTGAACGGGCTGGTACGCGTATCGAACGGTATATGGACAAAGATGATGCCCGAGATGAGGACGATACGCATGAGGTTTATCCGCGAAGACACGTTGGCAGTCACATTCACGATGTCTGTCACCCTTTCTTCGTGCCGCATCCCCCCGTGCAGCTATTGCGTTCAGAGCAGAGCAGAGCTCGCAAACGTAACCTAGGGCAATCTTAGGAAAGGGAATATGGCGGCGCAGCAAAAATGGCCGAAAATTGCTATTTCACACCGCGTCCGAGCAGTCCTTCCGTACCGCTCGAAAGCTGAAACAATTGCTTTGTGCGGGAGAAAAATCGTGCGGGGAAAAGAGCTTAAGGGAAACAGGCCATTTTTTCATGCCGACTTCACGAAAGGTTTTCAGCGTGGCTAGATTTTTACCGGAGGGTGAAGATTTTTTGCAGCGCAGCAGACTTCAGGGTGCGAAGCATGACCAAAATACGACACTATTGCAATCGATATGGGAATATCGATCCGCACCGCTCCTCCCATGGGTGCAATGCCGCCCAATCGTGAGAACCGATGTGTCACAATAGATCACCGGAGAGGCAGTTCGCATCGCGCATCTGGCAGGGATAAAGTTTGAGAAATCTCCGCCTTTGACATTGCTCCCTACCGAATGGACGCTACCTGTTGGCGTCGCGGCAGCATCCAACATAGGGCAAACAGCCGAAGATTGGCGATGGATGCGACCGCGAAGCCGATGGTTACGTCCCCGGGGATGAGGCCGCAAATTCTTGGATTGAAACCGTAAAGGCGGGAAAATGGCGTCTCTCACGATTGTGATTCCGTTCTACCAGAAGCAACCGGGCGTTCTGCAGCGCGCCTTGAGATCGATATCCCGGCAGACGTTTCAGGATTTCGATATTCTCATCATCGATGACGCATCGCCGCTTCCGGCGGAAAAAGAGCTGCAATCGCTGAGCGCCGATGAGCGCGCGCGCATCCGCGTCATTCGCCAGACCAATGCCGGACCGGGTGGGGCGCGCAACACCGGTCTCGACAATGTGCCGGCCGCCAGCCGCTTTGTCGCATTTCTCGATTCCGACGACGAATGGGCGCCCGAGCATCTGAGCAATGCATTCGAGACGCTGACACGTTACGACGCCGATTGCTTTTGGGACTCCATCGAGGGAGGTGAGGAGTTCTACTATCACTTCAGCATCGCGGAACTCGCGAAATCAGCCGACATCGTACGGCTGTCGGACAACCCGGCCGTCGTCGAGATCCCCAATGTCGCCAGCGTCATGCTGCAGGACTGGAGCTTCCTGCACATGTCCTGCATGGTGATCGGCAGATCTCTCTTCGAAAAGGTGCGCTTTGAACCGACATTACGGCTGGCCGCGGAGGATGTCCTCTATTTCTGCGACTGCATCCTGGCGGCCAAGCGTGTGCTGTTATGCGAAAACGCCGGCGCGCTGCGTGGCGAGGGCGTGAACATCTTTCACAGTATCGACAACGATTCTCCGCAATTCCTGCGTCAGCAGTTCAACACCTGGACGGCGCTCGACACGCTGGAACAGAGATTCTCGCGCCGGCCTCAGGATGTCGCCGCCATCCGCCTCTATAAAAACCGCGCCCGTCGCCAGGCACTTTGGAGCCAGGCGCGGCAGCTAAAGCAACGGCGCCTGCCGCAATTCGGATTGCTGGCAAAATGGGCCTTGCGCGATCCCGCGATTTTGCAAAGTGCGATGCAGCTTGCCGTCGGCAAGCTTGCGCCCTAGATTTTGCACCGCAGCATAAGCTGTGCATGCCGCATCCAAGAGCCACCGGCGTGCCCCGTTATCATTTGGATCAGCAAGGAGTCCTGCATGAAGCCGTTCCACTGGGAATCCACCCATGGCAATTTCGGTGATGATCTCAATCTCTGGCTCTGGGACTTCCTGCTTCCCGGCCTTCGCAACGTTCATGACGAAACGATGCTGGTCGGCGTCGGAACGGTCCTCAACACGGAAATCCTGCCAGCCGAGGGACACAAGCTCGTCATCGGCAGCGGCTTCGGCTACGGTTCCCTTCCCGACATGCGCGACAGGTCGCAATGGGATGTCCGAAGCGTTCGCGGCCCCCTGACGGCTGAGAAGGTCGGCTTACCGGTCGAAATGGGTATCGTCGATCCTGCCGTGCTGGTGACGGAAATGCCGGAATTCCAGAACATTTCCAAGAATGGCAGGCGCACCTTCATACCGCATTGGGAATCGGCTGCCGCCGGCCTCTGGCCCGAGATCTGCAAGACCGTCGGCCTTTCCTATCTCGATCCCCGTGGCGAGGCGAAGGCCGTAATCCGAGAAATCGCAGCCTCCGAACTGATCGTGGCGGAATCGATGCATGGCGCGATCCTTGCCGATGCCTTCCGCGTTCCGTGGATCGCGGTCAGCTCCTCGCGTTCCATCAACAGCTTCAAATGGAACGACTGGGCGCGTTCACTCGGCGTGACTTACGCGCCGAAACACATCCCGGTTTCCACCCGCGCCGAAGCGATCGCCAAGGGTGCCAAGTTCTGGGGCGTTGGCTTCGAACGCAGCAAGGAAGCTGCCGCCGAACTCGAAAAGCAGCGCTACGGGGAAAATGTCATGCTTGCCGATCCCGAGCAGACCACGTTCCGGGTCATGGCAAAGCAGGCGCTTGCCGTGCCTTCGGCTCTGGCTCTGTGGCAGGCCAGCAAGGCAAAGCCGCAGCTGAGCAAAGACAGCACGCTCGCGGCCTGCAAGGAACGCCTTCTGGGCGTAATCGAAGGCGTGCGGCGCGATTATCTCTGAAGCAATTCCAGGAAAAGTACTGAGCGGTTTTCCGTCCGGAATTGCGAGACGACCAAGAATTAGAGCGGTTTGGCGATTCCGTGTAACGCGGAACCTAAGTTTCCGAGAGATCCCTATTTTGGAGCGGCCTGCAGAAGATAGCGCAGGCCGTTCGCGCCGGAATGGGCGATGGGCGCACCGCCGCGCTTGCGGAAGCGCTCCGTCTTGTCCGCCAGGACGCCGCCGGCGATCGCCGGAGCGGCGAAGGGATGCGACAGCGCATAGGCCGCAGCCGAGAGCAGGCCGGACTGCGACTTGATATCGAGAAAATGCCGCAGCTCGTAGCGGTCGCGAATATGCTGCTCGTGGCGGCGGATCACGGCTGCGTCCGCCGAAGAAAGTCCGCCCTTTGCAAGGATGGCCCGGTCGGCCTCATAGAGCCGCCGTAGATCCTCGGTCCTGTGCCGGCCGCTCAGGGAATCGCTGCGCACGACCGCGCCATAACCGCAGCTATGGATAATCTTGTAGCGCGCGGCTTTGGCCAGCGCACGCACATAGAGATCGTAGTCCTCGCCGAGGCGCAACGTTTCGTTATAGCGCAGGCCATGGGCATCCAGAAAAGACCGCCGCATCAAAGGCTTGAGAAAACCGATCTCGCCACGGCGCACGCCCCGCTTGGAAATATTGCCCTCGACGAAGGCAACGAGATCGAGAAAGCGCGGCCTCGCATCGAAGTGATCGAGCCGTGCATGGGCATCCGGAACCGTATCGGCGCTGACAAAAGCGATATTATCGGCGACGAAATCCCAATCGTCGGCGGCAAGCAACGCGGCGAAACGACCCGGGAAGAAGAAATCATCGGCATCGAGGATGCCGATCAACGGGGCCTTGGATATCTCGATCGCGTGATTGCGCGCTGCGGCGGGACCGCGGTTCTTCTCGAACTCCCGGATCGTTAGCCTGCCGCTGCCATCGTCGGCGCTGGCGGCGGCTGCGGCGGTTCCATCCCTCGAACCATCGTCTATGACGACGACTTCCGCCACTTCCGGCTCCCGAAGAGCCGAGGCAACAGCCAGCCCGATGGTGTCACTGGCATTTTTTGCCGCGATGATGACGCAGACGCCTTTTTCTGCACTGTCGGTCACGTTAGTCTCCAATGGTTCTGCCGGAGACTTAGGACATGGCTCCGATCCGGCAACCGCCCGACCGGCAAAAGATCTGCCTGACAATCCGACTTGAGGCCGGCTTAAGGGTTGAAGGGCTCGGAGCGCTTGAAATTGGATGTTGAGAGACCGCCGATCTTCGTATCCTCCTGGCCCGACGTCAGCACGCTGTCTTCGCTCAGGAGTGCATGGCGCGACTTGCGCTCCTTCCAGACGAGATAGAGCACGCCCAGAAAATAACCGGTCTGCAGGAGGACGGCACAGATGATCGTCTCGATGAATGTGGTCCAAAGAGAATCGGTCAAAAAGTATGTTGCGACAGCAAATACGATCAGCGTGCCCAACATACTGATAAAAACGCGCGGCGCGTACATAATCTTACCTCGCCCGCTGAGCTGTCATGTAAAAAGCGATCAAGGTCTTTCCTCCCTTATCAGACCTGAAAGTCAAATATATTTTATGATTCATTGAGATTCAACCAAGTCACAGTAATCCGTTGCGATTTGAGACGATCCTAATGCCGCGCCCGTTAAAACTACGCCTCGATTATAATTACAATTGAATTTGTTCATCTTTCTCTTTGCAATTATACGGATACATGATGACAACATACAACTATCGCTACATGTTCGGCCAGCGACGGACCTCTGGCTTCCTCATCAATTCAATCAACTTTTATTACAAAGTCCTGGAAAAGCCGCCATCAGTATGTGCACCGCAAAATATTGCTGCACTGCAATATATCCTGTGAAGAAGTCAGGATGGCACCAAGATAGCATGTAGCTGAAGGAAGAGCGATCAGAAGCTTTTGAAACCAATGATAATGAACAACTTACTGTACACCGCCTATAATATCCTTAGAAACTGTCGACTAAGAGGGGGCAGAGCTATCAACCCTGCCATTATACGAGGTTTGATACAGTACAACCCATCCATTCCCGATCACTGATTTATACCAAGTCACCATCAATGCGGTAAATATATACCGCTATGCCATATCGCTACAAAAATTTGGCTTAAAAAGTCCAATTCCCAACCTACACTCCGTTCGTCCCGGCACTAATTACGCGTCCGAGAATTTCCGACCAATCGTCAACATGAATGGAGTTTTCTCTATGAAGTCTGCGACGAGATCGGCCACATCGGCTTTTTTCAGCGCCGCGGGAAGCGACGTCTTTCCGCCAACTGGTGGAGTACTGAAACGCATTTTCGACGTCTCCGCCGCAATGACCGCTCTAGTTCTCATCAGCCCGCTCTTCCTGATGCTGATGCTGCTGGTGAAACTTACAGATCAGGGGCCTGCCTTCTACGGCCATCGCCGCATCGGCCATAATGGCAAGAGCTTCCGCTGCCTGAAGTTCCGCACCATGGTCGTCAACGGCGACAAGGTTCTGCAGGCCCATCTGCAAGCCAATCCGAAGGCGATGGAAGAGTGGCGTGCAACGCGCAAGCTGCAGGACGACCCGCGCGTCACCGTCGTCGGCGCAGTGCTGCGCAAGCTCAGCCTCGACGAACTGCCGCAGTTGATCAACATCATCCGCGGCGAAATGAGCATCGTCGGCCCGCGGCCGGTCGTGGAGGACGAGCTCGAGCTCTATGAGACCGCCGCGATCTATTATCTGCAGTCCCGCCCCGGCCTGACCGGTCTATGGCAGGTCAGCGGCCGCAACGACGTCTCCTATGCCAGCCGTGTCGCCTTCGACACGCATTATGTGAAGAACTGGTCGCTCAGCAGCGACATGATGATCATCGCCAAAACCATTCCTGCGGTCTGCCTCTCGCGCGGCAGCTATTGATGATGACCGGCAGATACCGCGGGGCGTTTCCTGCGGTTTTTCCCGCGCTCGGCGGGCTGCCAACCACTAACAGGGAAGATCCTGCATGATTGAATTTCGGCCTTTCAAGAGGCTTGTTCGCGTGAATACATCTCTTCGATGCGCAGCTTTCGTCGCGCTCAGCCTTTGCGCAGCGTCAGTTTCGGCTTCAGCCGACAATCTCCCCGGATATCATCTGGGCGTCATGGACAAGCTGCATGTGCGCGTTGCCGAATGGCAGACCGCAGAAGGCGCCGTTCGCGACTGGTCCTCGATTTCAGGCGACTACACAGTTGGCCCCTCGGGTTCGATCTCCGTTCCTTTCATCGGCGACATGCCTGCGATGGGCAAGACCACGGATCAGATCGCCGAAGCCATCGGCCTCGGATTGCAGAAGCAGTTCGGCCTGCGTGATCGCCCCTCGGCCTCCGTCGAACTCTCCCAGTTCCGCCCGATCTATCTTTCAGGCGAGGTGCAGAATCCTGGCGAATATCCCTTTGCGCCCAATCTCACCGTACTCAAGGCCGTCAGCCTTGGCGGCGGCATGCGTCGCGCCGATGCCGGGCAGCGTTTCGCACGGGATTTCATCAATGCAAAGGGCGACGCCGTCGTCTACATGGCCGAGCGCGGCCGCCTTCTGATGCGCAAGGCGCGCCTGCTGGCCGAATTGGCTGGCAAGGACGAAATCGAGGTTCCTCCGGAACTCAAGCAAACGCCGCAAGCGGAAAGTGTGCTTGCAAGCGAGCGGGCGCTGATGCAGACCCGCAGCGAGCGCATGAGGAACCAGCTGCAGACCCTGGAAGATCTGAAAACCCTTCTGCAGAACGAGGTCGAAGCGCTTTCGAAAAAGAACGATACGCAGAGCCGTCAGCTGGAATTGGCAAAGGCCGACCGCGACAAGGTCGAAAGCCTGGCCGAACGGGGGCTTGAACTTGCCTCCCGCCGGATCTCCGCGGAACAGCGCGCATCCGATCTGGAGGCCACCCTTCTCGATACGGAAACGGCGTCGCTGAAAGCCAAGCAGGACATCAACAAGGCCACCCAGGACGAGAATACGGTGCATAACGACTGGCAGAGCTCGCTGGCGAAAGATATGCAGGATACCGATACACAGCTGGAAACCCTGCAGCTGAAGCTCTCGACCAGCCAGTCGCTGATGCAGGAAGCGCTTGCCCAATCCTCGGATGCAAGCAACCTCGATCCCAGCGGCCAGAGTGTGAGCATCACCTACACGATCATTCGCGACGAGAACGGGCAGTCGAAGGAAATCCAGGCCCAGGAAAATACGCAGGTATTGCCCGGTGACCTCATCAAGGTCAGCACCGGTCTTGCCATGCGATAAGGGAAATCGATGCGGATAGCCAAATCGATCTTCGTCCGTCCAGGCAGCAACGTCACCTATGGCACGGTGGCGATTGCTCTGTCCTTCTTCGTCTTCGCCTACTCCTCGCGTTTCGGCCAGCCTTCGATCCTGCTCTATTACCTGCTCTGGTTCCCGCTGGTCATGATCGACTATCGCAACGTGCTCGGCAGCTACCAGAGGCAGCTCTGGCTTTTCGCCTTCGGCATCTTCACCTGCCTGTCGATCTTCTGGTCGGTCGTGCCCTCCGTGACGGCGCGCGCGGCGATCCAGTATATGACGCATATCTTCTGCGCCCTGGTCGCCATGCGCACGCTCGATATCCGCACGCTGGCGCGCGGCGCGATCGCCGGCACCGGCATCGTGCTCATCTATTCGATCCTGTTCGGCTATTACGCTTATGATCCGATCGACGGAACCTACAGCTTCGTCGGCGCCTTCGACTCCAAGAACCAGCTCGGCTTTTATGCCTCGATCGGCATCTATTTCGCCTTTACCGCCGTCTTCGTTCTTGGCGAACGGCGAATCTGGCTGCTGGGCGCGGGAATTGCCGGCCTACTATCCGCCTATTGCCTGCTTGCCTCGCAATCGGCGACTTCGGTGCTGACGACCGGGCTGGTCGTGGCCTTGTGCATGAGCCTGCGCGCCATCCTGTTCCTGTCGCCCAAGCAACGCAAAAGGCTGTTTGTGACCGTGGCCATCTCCGGCGTCGTCCTCGCAGTCGCCGGCGTCTATCTCGGCGCGGTCGACCTTGTACTCGGCGCCTTCGGCAAGGATTCCACGCTCACAGGACGCACCTATCTTTGGCAGCAGGGCATCGCCGCCGCACAGCAGAACCTCTTCTTCGGGGTGGGCTATCAGGCCTATTGGGTCCAGGGCTTCTCCGAGCCCGAGCGGCTTTGGGATGAGTTTTTCATCGCCTCACGCGCAGGCTTCCATTTCCACAATACCTATATCGAAACCGCGGTGGAAACTGGGCTCATCGGCGTGTTCCTGCTCGCCTCGATCCTGCTGACCGCCTTCATCGGCCATATCAGCCGCTTCCTCAGCGATATCAGAAACGATGAATCCTACATCCTCCTGGGTGTCGCTACCCTGTTGCTGATCCGCTCTTTCGTGGAGATCGATATTCTCAATCCGTACCATGTCGGCTCCTTCCTGTTCTATTTCACGGCAGGGAAGCTCTCCATGCGAGCGCGTGTAAACGCACCACTGCCTGCCAGTGATGACCCGATGCAGTTCGCGACGCCTGTAAACTGGGAGCCGCGCACGGGCCCATGAAGACACTCTACGGTATCCAGTATCTCCGTGCCTTTGCCGCGCTCGCCGTGGTGTTCTTTCACGCCGCCGAGCGCAGCGGCGGCCATTTTCGCATCGGAGCCGCCGGCGTCGACGTCTTCTTCGTCATCAGCGGCTTCATCATGTGGACCATGAGCGAACGCCGTCCGGTCACGCCACTGCGCTTCGTGCTGGATCGCCTGCAGCGCATCGCGCCGTCCTACTGGATCGTCACGGCCATCATGATCGGCGGGGCAGCCGTCGGCCTGTTTCCGAACCTGAAGCTGACGGCAAGCCATATTCTCGGCTCGCTGCTGTTCATTCCGGTCCGCTCGCCAAACGATAGCAACGAGATCTGGCCGGTCCTGGTTCAGGGATGGACCTTGAACTTCGAGATGTTCTTTTATGTCATCTTCGCGGCCTGCCTGTTCCTGCCGCGGCGCCTGCGTCTCGGCAGCCTGATCGGCGTCTTTCTCGCCTTCGTCATCGTCGGCGCGGTCATCCACCCGCAATCACCGTTGCTCGTTACCTATACGAGGCCGATCATTCTCGAATTCGTAGCCGGTGCGGTTCTCGGACAGCTCTGGCTGAAGGGAAATATCCCCGGATTCCGCCTCGGCCTTGCGCTCATGGTCGCCGCGATTGGCGGTTTTGCAGCCATTGAAATTCTCAGCCTCGAATTCAACGAGATAACCTGCGGTCCGCTTGCCGTGGCGCTGGTACTTGGCATGGTTTCGGTCGAGCGCGGCGGCAGGCTGCCGCAGATTGCGCCGCTCACCTATCTCGGCAACGGCTCCTACTCCATCTATCTGTGGCATACGCTGGCAATCTCTGTCGTGGTAAAGCTCGCGACATCGACACCGATCCCTTCCGATGTGGTCGCTTTCGTGGGCGCTATTGCGGGCACCGTGCTCGGCATATGTGCCTACGAGCTGGTCGAAAAGCCCCTGCGCAATCTGTTGAGGAACTTCAGCTGGCGAAGGGTCCGCCCCTCGCCAGCCTGATAGCGGCCTAGATGTGATGCTGAAAAGTGTAGGCGGTTTTCGGACGACATCACGCTCTCCTTCTTTGATTCTAGAGCGGATTCAGATTTTAGGTCGAACAGACCTAAAATCATCCGGCTCTAGCCTCCGGACCGGCGGCAACAAATTAAAGTCGCCGGCGGCGTAACTGATCGAAATAGACGATAACGATGATCAGGGCACCGGTGATGATGCGCTGCCAGAAGGAATTCAGGTTCAGGAGGTTGGCGCCGTTGTTGATGGTCGCCAGGATGAAGGCGCCGATCAGCGGGCCATAGACGGAGCCGACCGCGCCGAACAGGCTGGTTCCGCCGATGACCGACGAAGCGATCGCCTGCAGTTCCCAGCCATCGGCCTGGGTGGCATTGCCGATCGCGATGCGCGAGGCAAGCAGAACGCCGACGAAGGCGGCGCAGGTACCCGACAGGATATAGGCGAGGTAGATCATGCCGTTGACGTTGACACCGGAAAGCCGGGCTGCTTCGCGATTGGAGCCGACGGCGAAAAGGTAGCGGCCCCAGCGGCTCAGATGCAGGAAAATCACGGCTGGAATCGCCACCAGGATCACCATCCAGAATAGACTGGGAATCCCCAGGAAGTCCGAAACGGCGAAATTGGTGAAATCGTCATTGACGATATTGATGGTCGCACCGTTGGTAATGAGCAGGCCGATGCCGCGCAGCGACGTCAGTGTCGCCAGCGTGATGATGAATGGCGGCAAGCCCATCCGCACGATACCGAAGCCGTGGAATGCCCCGATCAGGACCCCGAACAGCAGGGTAATGAGGATGGCGGCCCAGACCGGAAACCCGGCCTGCAGCAGCCAGGCGATGATGACGGTGCAAAAGCCGACGATCGCGCCGACGGATAGGTCGATGCCCGCAGTGATAATGACGAAGGTCTGCCCCAGGGCAAGAATGGCCGTCATCGACCCCTGACGCGCCAGGTTGGTGATGTTGAGCGGCGTCCAGAACTTGTCTGTCCAGAAGCCCAGGAGAACCCAGAGCGCCAGCAGGAGCAGGATCAGCGTCAGGCTGAAGAGGATGTTCATCTTGCGCCGCGGCGCAACCGTGGGGCCTTCTGTCGTATTCGCGGCCATTTTGTTGTTCTCCCTCTTTCGACTTGCTTGTTGTTCAGACGCCGATCGCCTCGCCGAGGACTTCCTCATGCGTTGCCGCATGGAAATCATGGCTGGCGACCAGCTGGCCGTGGCGGAAGACGTGCAGGCGATCGGCGAGCTCGTAGACCTCCGGCAGATAGGATGAGATGACGATGATACCCGCGCCATCGCGAAGCAGCTTGGCGAACAGCCGGTAGATCTCCGCCTTGGTCCCGACATCGACGCCGACCGTGGGCTCGTCGAAGATAAACAGCTTGGCGCCGTAGCTTAGCCATTTGCCGATGACGACCTTCTGCTGGTTGCCGCCCGACATGGCGGAGACCAGAACCCGCCTGCTCGGTGTCTTGATGCTGAGATCGCGGATCTGCTTGTCGGCGTTCGCAGCTTCGCTCTTGTTGTTGATGATCGGCCCGTGGCTCAACCGCCTAAACACCGGCAGATTGATATTGAGGCCAATCGGCAGGTTGAGGCAGAGCCCCTGATCGCGGCGGCTTTCCGGCGCAAGAGCGATACCGAGTTCCATTGCGTCGCGTTCGCTGCGGATATTGACTTTGCGCCCCTGCCAATGGATTTCCCCCGCCGAGACGGGCTGGCGGCCATAGAGCCCGAGGGCAAACTCGCTGCGCCCGGCACCGATCAGCCCGTAGAGCCCGACGATCTCGCCGGCGCGGACAGTCAGCGAGACATCCTCGAAACCCGGACCGGAAAGACCCCGCGTTTCCAGGATGGTTTCGCCGATCGGGATGTCTTCCTTGTGGTAGATCTGCTCGATGGAACGATTGATCATCAGCTTGATCAATTCGTCGTCGTTGGTTTCGGCAATCGTGCGGGTGCCGACATGCGTGCCGTCGCGCAGGACGGAAACGCGATCGGCCAGCTCGAACACCTCTTCCATGCGATGGCTGATATAGACGATCGTCACGCCCTCGCCCTGCAAGCGGCGGATCAGCTTGAACAATTGCGCCGATTCCTGGCGGGTGAGATAGGCGGTCGGCTCGTCGAAAATCAGGAACTGCGTGCCGCGCATCGCAGCCCTTGCGGTCGCGACCAGCTGCTGCTGGCCGATCGTGAGCGAGCTCAAGAGTTCGCCGGCCGGCAATCCGAAGCCGAGATCGTCGAGCACGGTCTGCGCCATGGCCACCATCTGCTTCTTGCGCATGAGGCCGAAGCGATTGACTTCATCGCCCAGGAACAGATTGGCCGCGACCGTCAAGTGCGGGCAAAGCACCACTTCCTGATGCACGGCATTGATGCCGCGGGCGATCGCCTCATTGGGCGTTGCGAGCGCGACGGGATGGCCGCACCAGAAGATTTCGCCAGACGTTCTCGTGATCACTCCGGTCAGGAGCTTGATGAGCGTCGATTTGCCGGCACCGTTTTCGCCGACGATGGCATGAATTTCGCCGGCCAGAAACGTGACGGTCGCGGGCTTCAGCGCCTCGACGAAGCCGTAGCGTTTCTGCAGCCCTTTAAGTTCAAGGATGGGCGAGCCGGCCGGAATGCGGTTTGCTTCCGTTTTGACGGTGTCATCGTGCCGATGGCTGATTTCTTCAAGGCTCGTCATAACGTCTCCTCCCTCTCGCATCGCGGCCGCCTCCGCGCGGCCAGACGAAAAGGCCGCGCCCGATCCCTCGGGCGCGGCCTCAAAGCTTACTTGACCTTCGGGTTCAACAGGGCGTCGATCTTCGGATCGCTCATGTTCGCCTTGGTGACGAGGTTGGCGCCGGTATCGACATTGGCCGCGACCTTTTCCTTCTTGGAAGCGGCGAGCGCCGTCTTGATGCCGTCATAGCCCATACGATAGGGGTCCTGCACCACGAGACCGGCAAGAACGCCTGACTTCAGGAAGCCGACGGTCTTGTCGTCATTGTCGAAGCCGATGACCTTGATCTTGTCGCCGAGCTTGTTTTCGGCGATCGCCTGGCCCACACCCTGTGCCATGATCAGGTTGGAGGCGAAGACGCCGACGAGCTTCGGATTGGCGGTGATCAAGTCGGTCATGATGTTGAGGCCGGTGGTTGCCTGACCATCGGCATACTTGTCGGCAACGACCTTGAGGCCAGGATACTTGCTCTTGACCTCTTCCAGGAAGCCCTGACGACGCTGATCGAGAGAGCCGACGCCGGGCAAGCTGGTGATGATGGCGATCTCACCCTCTTCCTTGCCGGTCATGCCCTTGATTGCGGCGGCAAGGCCATCAGCGGCGATGCGGCCGCCCTGGACGTTGTCGGTGGTCAGGAACGAGACGAAGGACTTGGAATCGGCGCCGGAGTCGATGCCGACGACCGGCACGGACTTGGCGGCTTCATCCACGGGCTTGCCGAGCGCCTTGAACTCGGTCGGCGAGATAACCACGGCGGCCGGCTTGCCGGCCACTGCGTTTTCGAGAATGCTGATCTGACCGTTAATGTCGGATTCCGATTGAGCGCCCAGCTCCGGCACCTTCACGCCGAGATCCTTGCCTGCCTGGCGAGCGCCGGCAAGAACGATCTGCCAGTAGAAGGATGTCGTATCCTTGACGATGATCGGGATGGTCACGTCGGCCGCGAAGGACTGCATGGGCATCGCCATGGCGATGACGGCAGCACCGGCAAGTCCGGCAAAGCTGCGGCGGGACAAAAGTGACTTGGCAATTTTCATCTGCTTCTCCTCTCAACGCGCTCTCTTTCCTGCACACCTGCCGCTGAACGCTTACGGCTGGTATCGCGACGCCTTGGGCGTCACGCATCGCGCGGCGGAAAAGCCACCAACGCCAAAACAGGCTTTCCTCCTGCTCGAGCCCTCTCCCGACGGCTCGATAGCTCCCAATCTGCTAGACCCGGACCGCCTCGTCTCCCAACGGAGGCGCAACCACTGTCAATCCTTCGAACTCCGCATAAAGGCTGTCGGGAAGCCTTGGCTCCACGAGCTGCATGTTGCGGACAAGACTTTCCGGCTTTGCCGTCCCGATCAGCACCGAGGCCACGCAAGGACTGCGCAGCGGGAACTGAAGCGCCGGCTGGGCAAGCGGTACACCGTGCTTGCGGGCGATCTCTTCCATCGCCCCAACCTTGGCAAGGATGTCCGGCGTTGCCGGCAGATAGTCGAAATGCGCGCCGGGCACGGGGCCGGTCGCCAGAATGCCGGAATTGAAGACACCACCGACGACCAGCGATGTCCCTTTCTTCTCGCAAAGCGGCAACAGCTCGGCAACGGCCGAGCGGTCTAGCAGTGTATAACGGCCGGCCAGCAGAATGCAGTCGATATCGGCCGCATGCATCACGTCCAGGCAGACCGGCACCTCGTTGACCCCAAGACCATAGGCCTTGATCGCGCCGGACGATTTCAACTCCTCCAGAGCCCTCAACCCGGATCCGAGGAACTGCCCTAGGTAGCGCTCGTTGAGAGCCTTGCCATGGGTATAGCCGCCGATGTCGTGGACGTAGAGAATATCGATGCGGTTGAGCCCAAGGCGAGCATAGCTGAACTCGACTGAGCGCATGATGCCGTCATAGGAATAATCATAGTCGGCATCGAAGGGCAGCGGGTCGACATAGCCGTAATTCGGCACCTTGTCGCTCGGCACCGGTCGCATGAGGCGACCGACCTTGGTCGACAGCACGTAACTGTCTGCAGGCTGGTCGCGCAGGAAATCACCGACATGGCGCTCGCCAAGGCCGAAGCCATACCAGGGTGCCGCGTCGAAATAGCGGATGCCGCTATCCCAGGCTGCCTGCAAGGTCTTCATCGCCTGATCGCGAGGGCAGGCACGATAGAGGCCACCCAGCGCCGCCGCGCCAAAGCTGATCTCCGTGACCTCAAGGCCCGTCCTGCCGATTGTTCTTGTCTTCATCACCTCTCCCTTGTGATGACGGTCATTTCAATTTCGGTGGCGTTAACGGAAGCTCTCGACATCCATCGCCATTGATTTTGTTTTTTATCTACAATAAACATTTTGGTGTCAACGAGGAAATCATGGGGGACCGTCACGGGAGACGGCGGAAACAGTGGTTTCGACATAACTCCTGCAATTGACTGCCATCGGGACATGGTCCAGACAGCGCCGCCGGCAAAGAGCGGCGACGATACGCGAGGGGGAAATGGCAAGGCAAAACACGCTGTTCAAGGAGGCCTACAATCGCTATGCGGCCCGCCTGAAGCTAGATACCGAGCTGCCGAGCGAGCCTGAAATCGCAGCCGAACTCGGCGTTAGTCGCAGCACGGCGCGGGCGATCCTGATGCGTCTCAGCGACGCCGGCATCATTCTCTGGAACAAGCGGCAGAAGACGGTGCTGCGCCTGCCGACGGAGGACGATTTCTTCCCCAAGGAAGAAACCGATTCACTGCACGATATCATCGAGCGCAGCTTCATGGTGCGCATCATGTCCGACGAAGCCCAACCGGGCATGCAGATCAACGAGCTGGAACTGGCGCGCGAAATCGGCACCGGCACCTCCGTCGTTCGTGAATTTCTTATCCGTTTCAGCCGTTTCGGCCTGATCGAGAAGCGGCCGAACAGCCATTGGATTCTCAAAGGCTTCACCAGCGAATTCGCGCTCGAACTTGCTGACGTGCGGGAAATGTTCGAGCTGCATTCCGCAGCCGAGTTCGGCCGCCTGCCTGCCAATCATCGCGCCTGGGAGGATCTCAAGACGATCGAGCAGGAACACCGCGAGCTGCTCAAAGATTTCGACGCGCATTACCGCGACTTCTCGCGCCTCGACGAAAAATTTCACCTTCTCATCCATCGCGCCTCGAAGAACCGCTTCATCACCGAGTTCTACGACGTCATCGCCATCATTTTTCACTATCACTATCAGTGGAACAAGGCTTTCGCACGCGAGCGCAATGCCCGCGCCGTAGTAGAACATCTCGACTATATCGAAGCGCTGCAATCGCGCGACCAGCAAAGAATCGACGCCGCCTGCCGCCGGCATCTCGCCTCGGCACGACAGACGCTGCTGCAGTCGATCCCGCAAATCCCGGGAGAAATTGCCGGCTCCGCCGCCTGACGACGGGAGCCGGCCGTTCGCTTATTTCACGGTGAAGCTCAGGCTTTGGCTGGCAAAGCGCGGTGAGGCAACATCAAGCTTGATGGTGCCTGCCCTGCCCGTCGCCTGCAGCCAAAAGCCCGTGGTCCCGCCCTGGAATACCACCGTTTCCGGCCCGATAACCTTCGCCGGACCGTCGACCTTGATCGTGACGGCCTCATTGAGGAAGGGCAAACGCGAGCCGGCCTGATCGAGCGCACGCACGATGACGCGCACCGTATCGCGCTCGCCTGCGCGCAAGGTATCGGCGTCGGCTTCGACCTGAAGCGACGTCGGCAGCGGATTGGCGACCATATGCTGCTCCGTCACCGGTTTGCCATCGATATAGCCGGTGAAATGCGCGTCCTCCCACTCCATCCCCCATACGCCGAGCTCGTCCGGCGTGAAGGAACGGTGATCGAAGACGACGGGAGGATGCGGCAGATGCGGGAAAGTCTCCCGGTCCGGGCCGAGGCGCTTGGTGAGCGAGCCGTAACGCAGTTCGATCTCATCGCAATTGGTGAGCACGATCAGCGGCAGGGCGCCGCCGATATTGCGTTCGCCGCGCGCCCAGATCGTCACTGGCTTCATGACGATCTCTTCGGCGGGCTCGCACTGGCTGGCATAGACATAAGCGGCGAATTTCGGCTCGCGGAACATGTCCATGACGCCATGGTAGCAGATCCGGTCACCCGAGCCGAAATCGCTATGCGTGTTATAGTCGAACATGCACCATCCGATGGCGCCCGATATCGACGGATCACCATAGGCGGCATTCAGGACCTCCAGATGCCGGCGCACATGTTCGGCCTGACGCTGCTCCTGATCGTAGATTTTCGTCGGATACATATGGCCGCCGAATTCGGTGATGAGATAGGGCACGTCCTTGGGAAGGCCGGTATTTTCCTGCTGCGGCCTGAGCGGCGTGCGCGGCCGGTTGGCACCCGGCAGCTCCTCGTTGCCGAGGATGAAATCATTCATCGTATAGACGTCTTCGAGCATCTCGCTTTCGGTAATGTAACGAACGCCGCCGGTCTGGCGCGTCGGATCGAGCTCGCGCGCAAGCCGGTTCGTCTCAACGTAGAAATCGTGAGAATCCTGGGATTCGTTGATGCGCACGCCCCAGATGACGATCGAGGGATGGTTCCAGTCACGCTCGATCATGCGGCGCACGTTGCGGATCGATTCCTGCTGCCATTCCTTATCGCCGATATGCTGCCAGCCGGGGATTTCCTCGAAAACCAAAAGCCCGATACGATCGCAATGCTCGAGGAGCCACTTCGACTGGGGATAATGCGAGGTGCGCACGATGTTGCATTTCAGCGTGCTCTTCATAATCTCCGCGTCACGCTCCTGGGCGGAACGACCCATGGCGTAACCGACATAGGGAAAGGCCTGATGCCGGTTGAGCCCACGCAGCTTCAGCTTCTTGCCGTTCAACAGGAAGCCTTCCGCGGTGAAGCTCGCGGTGCGAAAGCCGAACGTCGTGGCGTGACGGTCCGACCCGTAATCGCTCGTAAGCTCCACTTCCGCCGAATAGAGGACGGGATTGTCGAGCTCCCAAAGCGAAAGGCCGGAAAGGCCGGCGAAGTTGAGCTTCATGCTTTCACCTGACGTGTCGGCCTGACCCGAAGCGATCACCGCACTATCGGCGGACCGCAGCGTCACTTTCACGTTGCCCTTGAAAGCAAGATCTTGCGGATTGGAGATGTCGCAACGCACCGTCGCGGATTTGCGATCGGAAAGGACATCGGCGGTCTCGACCTTGATGTTGGCGACCGAGACGGGAGCGGCAACCTTCAACCAGACATCGCGATAGATGCCCGCATAGGTGAGATAATCGATCCGGCCGCCGAAAGGCGGGATCTCCAGGTTCTCGCTGCCGTCGATCTTGACCGTGATCAGGTTCTCGCCTTGGCGCAGGCGGCCGGTCAGGCGCGCCTCGAAGGGCGTATAGCCGTCCTTGTGGGCAATAATCTCCTCGCCGTTCAGATAGACGACGGCGTCGGCCATGGCCGCATCGAAGATCAGCGATATCTCGCGCCCGGCGAACGTCTCGTCCCAGTTCACGATCTTCTGATAAGTGAAGGCGCGCTGATAGGATTTCTCATCGAAATAGTTGAAGGGCAGTTCGACGGCCGTATGCGGCAACGTGACGCTCTGCCCTTCCTGCGGGCGGCCGACATCTGCGGGCGAAAATCCTTCATGAAACGTCCAGGATTCGTTGAAGGCGACAACAGAACGCATATTCAATCCTATCGATTAAGCCCGTCGCATCGGGGGACGAACAAATGTTGCTTGGAAATCAGGCGCGCGGCAAGGGAGGCGCAAGCGCCGCGGGGCGATATGTATACAGGCTCGCCACGGAGGCGCAATGCGACCGGTTGGCGGATTTCCATTTTCCTGAGTTCGACGTTCCCGGGCAGGCAAACGGCGGCGATCCCAGCCAGCGCGCGACCTATCTGCTTCGCCCGTTCTTCGCCTCCTCGACCGGGCTGCGCACTGCGGCATACATGCCTGTTGTGCGGAACTCCGTCGGATTGATGCCGTAGATGCGGCGAAACACCTTGGAGAAATAATTGGCATCATCGAAGCCCGTCATGATCGCCACCTCCTTGACGGGAATGAACGCAGCCTTCGTCAGCAGTTTCGCCGCACGCTGCATGCGTTGCTGCAGTACGAATTCCGCCGGCGGCAGGCCCTCGCTTTCGGCAAAGACCCGCGAGAAATGCGCGCGGCTGAGGCCACTCACCTGCGCAAGCTCGTCGACGGGAAGCGGCTTGTCGAGATTGGCATCGATATGGTCGATGACGATCTGCATGGCGGAGCGATCGGCGGCAAAGGCATGCGAACCGAAGACGTCATCATAGAGAGCCATAGCCGCCTCATAGGCGATGGCCGAAGCCGAGGCGGGTGTTTTGGCGCCCTTGACGAGCCTGAGGCTGCAATCGGCAAGATGATCGATGGTTGTCGGCTGCAGCTTCAAGACGGGGCCGGCCGCGGCCAGGATCAGGCGATGGATGCGCAACGCCTCCTCGCCATTCATGGAGATCCAGAAATACTCCCAGCGCTCCCCCTTCTCCAGCCAGTAGCGATGATTGTGCGGCACGAGCACCAGCAGCGTATCGCCTGAATTCACACGATAGTTGCGGCTTTCGTAGCGCAATCGGCCGGTGCCGCT
This sequence comes from Rhizobium sp. P40RR-XXII, assembly GCF_012641405.1. Lineage (GTDB taxonomy): Bacteria > Pseudomonadota > Alphaproteobacteria > Rhizobiales > Rhizobiaceae > Rhizobium. The sequence continues at coordinate 291,881 of NZ_JABAII010000003.1, read as the reverse complement.
AATCGTGTGCTGGAGCACGGTAAACGGCGTCTGGCCGCGCCGGCGCCCGTCCCAATCATAGGCTTCGTCGTGCCGGATTTCGTATCCGGCACTGGTCGGCATGGCATGCAGCCGGTGGCGTCCACGCGGCAATGAAACCGTCCGCATGGCCTGTGCGTTATCGATCAATTCCTGCAGCACAAAATTACCCTTGAAAGCATAATAGTTCTCTGTTCGGCTGGGTGATTATAGGCATAATCCCCGCCAGAAGACAGCGCTTGATCGCCGTTGAGGATCGGCGATTGGAGGGAAAACCACGATTTCGGCCTGTTTCGCAACCGTTGCGATCATAGGGCGAAAATGCCGTTGTCTCCCCTGCCGCTGCTCGTTCGATCGACTTGAAGGTGAGGATCATGAGTTTCAAAATCGCTATTATCGGCGCCGGCAGCGTCGGCTTCACGAAAAAGCTGTTTACCGACATTCTCTGTGTGCCGGAATTCCGCGACGTCGAATTCGCGCTGACTGACATGAGTGAGCACAATCTGACGATGATCAAGGCGATCCTCGATCGGATCGTCGAGGCCAACAAGCTGCCGACACGTGTCACCGCAACGACGGATCGCCGCAAGGCGCTGGAGGGCGCGCGTTATATCATCAGCTGCGTGCGTGTCGGCGGACTGGAGGCCTATGCCGAGGATATCCGCATCCCGCTGAAATACGGCATCGATCAGTGCGTCGGCGATACCATCTGCGCCGGCGGTATTCTCTATGGCCAACGCAACATTCCGGTCATTCTCGATTTCTGCAAGGATATCCGCGAGGTTGCCGAGAGCGGTGCCAAGTTCCTGAACTATGCCAACCCGATGGCGATGAACACCTGGGCGGCGATCGAATACGGCAAGGTCGATACGATCGGCCTGTGCCATGGCGTCCAGCACGGCGCTGAACAGATCGCCGAGGTGCTCGGTGCTAAGGACAAGCGCGAACTCGATTATATTTGCTCGGGCATCAACCACCAGACCTGGTTCGTCGACCTGCGTCTCAACGGCCGCAAGATCGGCAAGGACGAGCTGATCGCTGCCTTCGAGGCGCATCCGGTCTATTCGCAGCAGGAAAAGCTGCGCATCGACGTGCTCAAGCGTTTCGGCGTCTATTCGACCGAGAGCAATGGGCACCTGTCCGAATACCTGCCCTGGTATCGCAAGCGCCCGGGCGAGATCAACAAATGGATCGACATGTCGGACTGGATCCATGGCGAGACCGGCGGCTATCTGCGCCACTCCACCGAGACCCGCAACTGGTTCGAGACGGAATTCCCGCAGATCCTCGACAGCGCCTCGCAGCCGATTGATCCCGCGCGCCGCTCCAATGAGCATGCCAGCCATATTCTCGAAGCGCTGGAAACTAACCGCGTCTATCGCGGCCATTTCAACGTCAAGAACAATGGCGTCATCACCAATCTGCCAAGCGACGCGATCATCGAGTCGCCCGGCTTCGTCGATCGCTTCGGCATCAACATGGTGGCGGGTATCACGCTGCCGGAGGCGTGTGCCGCGACCTGCATTTCCTCCATCAACGTCCAGCGCATGTCGGTCCATGCCGCCATCAGCGGTGATATCGACCTCTTGAAGCTTGCCGTTCTGCACGACCCGCTGGTCGGTGCCATCGCCACACCGGAGGAGGTCTGGCAGATGGTCGACGAAATGGTCGTCGCCGAGGCACGCTGGCTGCCGCAATACGCGCATGCCGTTGATGGGGCGACGGAGCGCCTGTCGCGCGGAAAGGTCAAGACGCGCGATTGGAAGGGTGCCGCAAGCCGCAATGTCCGCTCGATCGAGGAATTGCGGGCGGAGAAAGCCGCGCTGAAGCAGGCCGGCTAACGAATATGCAGATCGGAAGATAGGCACCGCGGCGGGGATTTCAGGGGAGATTTTCCGCCGCATGTCGATCCTCTTCCGTTTTACTGGAGGAGCGCGACGCCTCGAACGGAACGGTCGCGATATTGGGAGAGAGAACAAGATGAGACATTTTCGACCGATCGGCCTTCTAGCCGCATTGACGATCGCCACATCGGCGATCGCCATCAGCGCCTACGCGGCCGAACCGACAGTACCGCCCGTTCCGCCAGTCTTTCCGGCGGAAGGAAAGATCAAATATGTCGAGCGCAACTCCATTCTGGAATTCAAGGCGCTGCCGGAATACCACGAGCCCGCCTGGATGACGGAGAAGTTCGTCAAGACCGGCAAGCTGCCACCCGTCAAGGATCGCCTGCCGAAGGAGCCGCTGGTCTTCAAGACCGGCAACATGCCCGACGGCATCGGCGTCTATGGCGATACGCTGCGCCATGTCATCGGCGGCCGGCCCGAAGGCTGGAACTATGGCGCCGGTCAGACCCAGGGCTGGGGCGGCATCGATATCGCCTTGTCCGAGTGCTTGACGCGCACCGCGCCGCTGTTCCAGGTCGAGGCGAAGGACACCGAACCGCTGCCGAACCTCGCTAAAGGCTGGGAATGGTCACCGGATGGTCATAAGCTCACCATGCATCTGATCGAAGGCGCGAAATGGTCCGACGGCGTTCCCTTCAATGCCGACGATATCATGTTTTATTGGGAAGACGAGGTTATCGACCCGAACGTCTCGCCGCTTGGCGGCGGCGCATCGCCGGAAGCTTTCGGCGAGGGAACGACGCTGAAGAAGATCGACGATTATACGATCGAGTGGACCTTCAAGGACGCCTTCCCGAAACAATATCTCTATACGATGGCCTATCCCAGTTTCTGCCCGGGTCCGTCGCATATCCTGAAGCCGCAGCATCCGAAATACTCCAAGAACACCTACGACCAGTTCAAGAACGCTTTCCCGCCGGAATATATGAACATACCGGTCATGGGCGGCTGGGTGCCGGTCGAATATCGTTCCGACGACATCATCGTCATGCGCCGCAACCCCTATTATTGGAAGGTTGACGAGAAGGGCAATCAGCTGCCTTATCTCAACGAGCTGCATTACAAGCTCTCGACCTGGGCGGACCGCGACGTGCAGGCGGTTGCCGGCTCCGGCGACCTGTCGAACCTCGAGCAGCCGGAAAACTTCGTCGCCTCGCTGAAACGCGCCGCACAGCCGGATGCACCGGCCCGTCTTGCCTTCGGTCCGCGGCTCATCGGCTATAACCTGCAGATGAACTTCTCCGCCAATGGCTGGGGCAACCCGGACGAGCGTGCCCAAGCGGTCCGTGACTTGAACCGCAACGAGGATTTCCGCAAGGCCGTGACCACGGCGCTCGATCGCAAGGCGCTCGGCGAATCGCTGGTCAAGGGACCGTTCACGGCGATCTATCCCGGCGGCCTGTCTTCCGGCAGCAGCTTCTACGATCGCAACTCCACCGTCTATTATCCTTTCGATCTCACTGCGGCGAAGGCCGAACTGGCAAAAGCCGGACTGAAGGACACCGACGGCAACGGCATCGTCAACTTCCCGGCCGGCGTCAATGGCGGCAAGGATGTCGAGAGCACCCTCCTGGTCAGCAGCGATTACACCACCGACAAGAGCCTTGCCGAGGGTGTCGTCAGCCAGATGGAAAAGCTCGGGCTGCGCGTCATCATCAATGCGCTGGTCGGCCCCAAACGCGACGATGCCAACTACAGCGGCCGCTTCGACTGGATGGTGCGACGCAACACCACGGAGCTTGCCTCAGTGGTGCAGAACACCGAGCAGCTGGCACCCGTCGGCCCGCGCACGAGCTGGAATCACCGCGCGCCGGAAAGCGGACAGCTGGATCTGATGCCCTTCGAAAAGGACATGGTCGATGTCGTCAACAAGTTCACCGCCTCGAAGGACAATGACGAGCGCGTGGCCCTGATGAAAAAGTTCCAGAAGCTTTCGACGGAGCATCTCTACAATATCGGCCTGACCGAATATCCGGGTGCGCTCATCATCAACAAGCGCTTCTCCAACGTTCCGCCGGGTACGCCGATCTTCCTGTTCAACTGGGCCGAAGATTCCATCATCCGCGAGCGGCTTTGGGTAGCGGCTGACAAGCAGGGCAAGTACGAGCTGTTCCCCCAGGAACTGCCCGGCGCCCCGGGCAGCGCCGGCCCGATCAAATAAGGTTCCAACCGACCCCATGGCAGCAGGCATGACGCCGGCTGCCATGGAAACTCGAAGCATTCCAGCGATCAGCCATCGCCGGGCAAACATGAACCGCTGGCGCATATCGTCCTCACCGGATCGAGATCGTCGACAGCATCAAGAGAAGCGAACCGTCCGATGTTACGATTCCTGCTCGTTCGCATAGCCTCCGCCATTCCCGTGCTCCTGATCCTGAGCGTGGTGACCTTCGCCATCATACAGGCGCCGCCGGGTGATTATGCCGATTACATCCGCTCGCAGCTGATAAACCAGGGCGGCGCATCCTTCGAACAGGCCGATGCGCAGGCGCAGGCCTACCGCAAGGAACATGGCCTCGATAAGCCGATGATCGTCCAATATTTCAACTGGATCGGCGGCATCGTCACCAAAGGCGATTTCGGCTACAGCATGGTCTACAACAAGCCGGTGGCCGATGTCGTCGGCGAACGCCTGCCGCGCACCCTGGCATTGGCGCTGGTATGCCACATCCTCGCATCCATTCTCGGCATCGGTTTCGGCATATGGGCCGCAACGCGGCAATATAGCTGGATCGATAATCTGCTTGCCGGCATCTCCTTCCTCGGCATGACCGTGCCGCGCTTTCTGATGGCGCTGATCATCGTCTATATCCTCGTCTTCCAGCTCAACGTCTCGGAGATCGGCAGTTTCTTCTCGCCGCAATATGGCGGAGCGCCATGGTCCTGGGCCAAATTCGCCGATCTCGTCAAGCATGTCTGGCCGGTCGTCGCGATCGCCACGTTCGGCGGCCTCGCCTACAATATGCGCATCATGCGCGGCAACCTGCTCGACACGCTGAATGCCCAATATGTGGAGACGGCGCGCGCCAAGGGCCTTTCCGGCGGCGCCGTCGTCATGCGCCATGCCGTGCCGAATGCGCTGCACCCCCTGATCATGTATCAGGGCGTCGTCCTGCCCTATATGCTGACCGGCGAAATCGAGACCGCGATCATCTTCACGCTGCCGACCGTCGGGCCGGCGATCGTCGGCTCGATGGCGGTCGGCGACGTCTACGTGACCGCAACCTTCATGATGGTGCTGTCGGCAACCCTCATCATTGGTAACATCATCGCTGACGTGTTGCTTGCCCTGCTCGATCCGCGTGTGCGTCAACAGGGAGGGATCCACTGATGCTAGCCTTCAGCAACTCCCCGCCGCCGCCGGAAGAAAAGATCAAGCAGAAGAGCGGCAACGAGAGCTACATCGCGCTGGTCTGGCGTCGCCTGAAGCGTTCCTGGACCGGCATGGGCGGCCTTACCCTCGTCGTTCTGCTGCTGCTGATGGCGATCTTCGCCGAATTCGTCGCACCGCTCGATCCGAAGGCGACCGACACCGGCTTCGCGCCGCCGCAGGTCATCAGCTTTCACGACAAGGACGGCAATTTCGTCTTGCAGCCGCGGGTCTATGCCCTCGCCGAGACGAGCGATCTCGATCCCGTAACCTTCCAGCCGATCGTCGGCCCGGATTACGATCACCCCCGTCTGCTTGGCCTCTTCGTCAAGGGCGACCCCTACCATCTCTTCGGCCTGATCCCCGGCGACCGGCATCTCTTCGGCGCCACCGACGGCGGTCCCGTCCATTTCCTCGGCACGGACAAGTTCGGCCGGGACGTGCTGTCGCGCGCCATCTACGGTTCACGCATCTCTTTGATGATCGCCTTGACGGTCGTTGCCATCGTCACCGTCGTCGGCACTGCGGTCGGCATGATATCGGGCTATTTCGGCGGCACGCTCGATGCCTGGATCCAGCGTTTTGTCGAAGTGGTATTGGCCTTCCCGCAATTGCCGCTCTACCTGGCGCTGACCTCGCTGATCCCCGTGACGGCACCGACCAACGTCTTCCTCGCCTTCGTCATCATCGTCATGTCGGCGCTCGGCTGGGCGCAGATGTCACGCGAGGTGCGCGGCAAAACGCTGGCCCTCGCACGGATCGATTACGTCCGCGCGGCCATGGCGGTCGGCGCGACCGACCGGCGCATCATCCTGCAGCATATTTTCCCGAACGTCATGAGCCACGTGATCGTGACGGTGACGCTCGCGATCCCGAGCGTGGTGCTGCTGGAATCCTTCCTCGGCTTCTTAGGCTTTGCCGTCAAGCCGCCGCTGATCTCCTGGGGGCTGATGCTGCAGGATACGTCGACCTATTCCGTCATCGGCTCCTATCCCTGGATCCTCACCCCCGTCGCCTTCGTTCTCGTCACCGTCTTCGCCTTCAACGCCCTTGGCGACGGTCTGCGCGACGCGATCGACCCCTATTGAGAAGAGACCCGGACATGGCTCTTGCACTCGTCAATTCCTTCGCCCCCGAGGTGCGGTTCGACGCCGCGAACAAGACAGCCTCGCCGGTAATCGATGCCCGCAATATTGCCGTCAAATTCAAGGTCGAGGACGGCATGGTCGATGCCGTCAAGGACATCACCTTCCAGCTTTATCGCGGCGAGACCATCGCCATCGTCGGCGAATCCGGCTCTGGAAAATCGGTAACGGCCCGCACCGTGATGGGCCTGCTGACCAAACGCGCCGTCGTCTCCGACAAGTCCGCCGTGCATTACGACGGCAAGAACGTGCTGAAATTCTCCGAGCGCGCGCGCCGGCAGCTGCGCGGCGACCGCATCTCGATGATCTTCCAGGAGCCGATGAGTTCACTCAATCCGATCTACACCATCGGCAGCCAGATCGTCGAAGCGATAAGGGTTCATCGCAAGGTCAGCCGCCGCGACGCCGAGAAGCGGGCGCTCGACCTCTTGAAACAGGTGCAGATTCCCGATCCGGAAGCGCGGCTGAAACAATACCCCCATCAGCTCTCCGGCGGCCAGCGCCAGCGCGTGATGATTGCCATGGCGCTTGCCAACGATCCGGACGTCCTGATCGCCGACGAACCGACGACGGCGCTCGACGTCACCGTGCAGGCGCAGATCCTCAACCTCATCCGCAATCTGCAGAAGCAGCTCGGCATGGCGGTGATCCTGATCACCCATGATCTGACGGTCGTGCGCCAGTTCTCCGACTATGTCTATGTGATGCAGAATGGCGAAATGCGCGAGCACAACACGACCGAAGCGCTCTTCGCAAATCCGCAGCATCCCTATACGCAGCATCTGCTGACCTCGGAGCCGCGTGGACAGGCAAAGCCGCTGCCGCCGAACTGCGACACGGTTCTCGAAGGCAAGTCCGTCAAGGTGGCGTTCATGCTGCGTCACGGCAGCTTCTTCAAGCCCGACATGCGCGAGCTCGTCGCCGTCGACAGCCTGAACCTTGAGCTGCGCCGCCACGAAACGCTCGGCCTGGTGGGTGAATCCGGCTCCGGCAAAACCACATTCGGCCAGGCGCTGCTGCGCCTGATCGATGCCGATAGCGGCGAGATTTTCTTCGACGGGCAGGCAATCCATGACCACTCGCGCGCCGAAATGCGGCCGTTGCGCTCGCGCATGCAGGTCGTCTTTCAGGACCCGTTCTCGTCGCTCAATCCGCGCATGACCATCGGCCAGATCATTTCCGAGGGGCTGGTGGTCAACAACCTCGGCGCCAACAAGGCTGAACGCCTGGAACGCGTCAAGGAGGCGCTCGTCAGTGCCGGCATGCCGGCCAACATTCTCTCGCGCTTTCCGCATGAATTTTCCGGCGGCCAGCGCCAGCGCATCGCGATTGCCCGCGCCATCGCACTCGAGCCGGAATTCATCCTTCTCGACGAGCCGACCTCCGCGCTCGATCTTTCCGTCCAGGCCCAGATCATCGACCTCCTGCGCAAGCTGCAGGACGAGAAAGGCCTGAGCTACCTATTCATTTCCCACGACCTCAAGGTCGTCCGCGCCCTTTGCCACCGCGTCATTGTCATGCAGCACGGCAAGATCATGGAGGAAGGGCCGGTCGAAGAGGTTCTCTCGCATCCCAAGACCGCTTACACCGAACGCCTTGTCAGAGCGGCGTTCGAGGTGGCTTCATAGCATTCAGGAGATTTTGAAATGACAGGCACTCCCAAGATCACATTCATCGGAGCCGGTTCGACCGTCTTCATGAAGAATATCATCGGCGACGTCTTGCAGCGTCCTGCCCTGGCAGGCGCCAGGATTGCGCTGATGGACATCAATCCGCAGCGGCTGGACGAAAGCGCCATCGTCGCCCGCAAGCTTGCTTCGACGCTGGGCGCACCCGCCACGGTCGAAATCTTTACCGACCAGCGCAAGGCGCTCGACGGCGCGCATTTTGTCGTCGTCGCCTTCCAGATCGGCGGCTACGAGCCCTGCACCGTCACCGATTTCGAAGTGCCGAAGAAGTATGGGCTACGCCAAACGATCGCCGACACGCTTGGCGTCGGCGGCATCATGCGCGGCCTGCGCACGGTTCCGCATCTCTGGAAGATCTGCGAGGACATGCTCGCTGTCTGCCCGGATGCGATCATGCTGCAATATGTGAACCCCATGGCCATCAACACATGGGCGATCGGCGACAAGTACCCCACGATCAAGCAGGTCGGTCTTTGCCATTCCGTACAGGGGACGGCGATGGAACTGGCGCATGATCTCGACATTCCCTATGAGGAGATCCGCTACCGCTCGGCTGGCATCAACCACATGGCCTTCTATCTCGAATTCGAGCATCGCCAGGCTGATGGTTCCTATCGCAACCTCTACCCCGATCTCGTGCGCGCCTATCACGAGGGACGTGCGCCGAAGCCCGGCTGGAACCCGCGCTGCCCGAACAAGGTGCGCTATGAGATGCTGACCCGGCTCGGCTATTTCGTCACTGAAAGCTCCGAACATTTCGCCGAATACACACCCTACTTCATCAAGGAAGGCCGAGAGGACCTGATTGAGAAGTTCGGCATTCCGCTCGACGAATATCCGAAGCGCTGCATCGAGCAGGTGGCGCGCTGGAAGAGCCAGGCCGAGGAATATCGCACGGCCGAGAAGATCGAGGTCAAGCAATCGAAGGAATACGCCTCCTCGATCATCAATTCGGTCTGGACCGGTGAACCCTCCGTCATCTACGGCAATGTCCGCAACAATGGCTGCATTACATCGCTGCCCTTTAATTGCGCGGCGGAAGTCGCCTGCCTCGTCGATGCCTCCGGCATCCAGCCGACCTATGTCGGCGACCTGCCGCCGCAGCTGACGGCCCTCATCCGCACGAACATCAACGTGCAGGAACTGACGGTCAAAGCCCTGATAACCGAAAATCGCGAACACATCTACCACGCCGCGATGATGGATCCGCACACGGCAGCCGAGCTCGATCTCGACCAGATCTGGGCGCTGGTCGATGAACTGCTCGTCGCTCATGGCGATTGGCTGCCGGAATGGGCGCGCGGCAATCGTAAGGTTCAGGCCGCCTGAAGCCTTCTCTCCCTGGCTTGCGGCCCAAAAGGCCTCGCGGCGCTGCCGCGGGGCCTTATGTCTTTGGCCGTGTTGGAGAAAGTGAAAATCCAAAACATGGGCGAATATCGTATCGATAACCGGTGGCAAAGCACATTCGCCTGGGTTAGAAAACACTCGCAGTTTGGAGGAGACGAACGACATGGCGAGCTCAGATACATTCACCACCGGAACATTCGTCGGTCGCCTCTGGCGCCCGGATGTGGAAGGCCCTGCACTCGTCACCGTTCGAGATGGCACGCTTTACGACATCACTTCGAAGGAAGCGCCGACCATACGCGACCTGCTGGAAAAGGACGATCCGGTTGCGTTCGTTCGCGCCCAGAAAGGCGAAGCCGTCGCCAAGCTCGGTGACTTGCTGACCGCCAAGGCCGATCTCTCGTCCATCCACCTTCTCGCGCCCATCGATTTGCAGGCGATCAAGGCCTGCGGCGTCACCTTCGCCCGTTCGATGCTGGAGCGCGTCATCGAGGAACGCGCCGCCGGCAATCCGGACCTTGCCGAAGCGATCCGCGGCAAGGTGACCGCGCTGATCGGCGACAGCCTGCGCAATCTCAAGGCCGGCTCTCCCGAAGCCGCCAAGGTCAAGGCTGCCCTGATCGAAGAAGGCGTATGGTCGCAATATCTCGAAGTCGGCATCGGCCCGGATGCCGAGGTCTTTTCCAAGTCGCAGGTCATGTCCTCGGTCGGGTTGGGCGCAGATGTCGGCCTGCATCCGATCTCCAAATGGAACAATCCCGAGCCGGAAATCGTGCTTGCCGTTGATAGCCAGGGCCGTGTGAAGGGCGCGACGCTCGGCAACGATGTCAACCTGCGCGATGTCGAGGGCCGGTCGGCCCTGTTGCTCGGCAAGGCGAAGGACAACAACGCTTCCTGCTCGATCGGCCCTTTCATCCGCCTGTTCGACGAGACTTACGGCCTGGACGACGTGCGCAACGCCGATCTCGACCTGAAGGTCGAAGGCGAGGACGGTTATGTGCTGCATGGGCGCTCATCGATGAAGGAAATTAGCCGCGATCCGCTCGACCTCGTCTCCCAGACCATCGGCCGCCATCATCAATATCCGGACGGTTTCGTGCTGTTCATGGGAACGCTTTTCGCTCCCGTCGAGGACCGCGATACGCCAGGGCAAGGCTTCACCCACAAGGTCGGCGACATCGTCACTATTTCCAACGACAAGCTCGGATCACTGCGCAACCGCGTGCTGCTGTCGACCGAATGCCTACCCTGGACATTCGGAACTTCGCATCTGATGCGCAACCTCGCCAAGCGAGGATTGATCTGAGGCCCTGAATAAATCAGGCAGAGCTGAGTACGGCCGATGGTTGAAATGTGTGATGCATTCGCGTTACACATCAAACGCGCATGATCCCGGATTCGGTTCGGGCCATGCCTATGGTTTCCGACGGGGTCTCCGTTGGGCCGAATTGCAATCGACCCGCGCTGGACGCAAAGGAGCCGCCGATGCAGATGACCACAAGCTCGTCTCCCTTGCCGCTCGATGGCCCGCAATGGGTGCGGTTCCGTCAGCAGGAAGAACTGCGAAAGGCAATGCTTGAGCGGCGCTTCGACGAGGTGGAGCGCATAGTGGCATCGCTTGAAGCGGTATGGTGGCAACCCGGCGATGTCCCCGATGATCGCTATGTGTATCTTGCAACCAGTTCCGGCCTGTTTGACCATGCAAGCGTGAATGTCGCGCGGCGGCTTGAGTTACTGGATGACTGGACCCGGGCCTATCCGGATTCCTACCATGCGTGGTATATTCTCGGTCACCATTATTTTCGTCGGGCTGCTGATATCCGCACGGCGGCCTGGGCATCGGAAGTTGGCGAAGATCAATGGGTTGCCGCCCATATGGCTTGTGTAACCGCGGCCGAACATCTGTTGAAGGCAATGACGCTCTCCGAGCGTCCGGCGCTTGCCGCTGAAACCATGATGCAGATCTGCCAATATCTTGGCCAGCCGGATTTCGTCGACGCACTGTTTCGCGGAACGCCGCTTGAAAAAACCATGCAGCGCGACGAGTTCGACCCCGACCTTTATGAAGCGGCATGTGCTCAGCTCGCCAAGTATGGATTGAAGCCGCCGGGCATCCTCACCGCAGCACTTCCGGGTTCTCTTCCGCCCGCGCAAGAGGGCGACATCGAAAATCCGGGCTATTACTGGCTGCGCTATTGCCTTTCGCTCAGACCGCGATGGCCGGATATCCTGGCGGACTACGCGCAGTATTTGAGCCCCAGATGGGGTGGCTCTGAGGGGGAGGTCGAAAAATTCGCCACCGGCCCTTTGTGTTCACAATTGAACGAGCAAGAGCGCAATTCCATCCGCTGGCCGGGCATTAATGACGCATTGACGCTGCCTGAATATCCGCAACCAGGCGACGTGCGCGAAATCGCCGCCCGAGAGAAGATTTTTAAGAACTGGCTCGCGCGGGATCTCTCCGATGCCCTGCGTTTCATTTCTCTCGGAAAATACGCCAATTTTACCCATTACTCGCTTGCCGACACGAAGCTGGCGCATCAGCGCCATGTCGAATCCATCCGCTATTGCAAGCCGCCACGGACCTATCCCGGAGTGGACGGTGCGTTCCGGGATTTCACCAACCTAATGCTGATCCAGCATTTCGAGGATGTGGAAGGCGCTTATGCGCGCGTGCTGCAAACCGCCGCCCGCCGTTTCGACGAGCCGACAATGCTCACCATGGCGGCCTTCGCCTGGCAGTACGGCATGTGGGGGATCGAGGCCGATCCGGCCATCGCCACGCGACTGATCGACCGGGCGGCCGAGTTGGCGCCATTCTATGAGCCGGACGCTTTTACGCCGGTGCACGCTTGCAGGATGATATGGGACGGAGGCTTTCAAAAGGAGGCCACCCACCTCACCCGCGCATTTGCCGAGAGGCGTGTCTATTCCAGCGCGGCGAGCATGTATGATATTACAAGGGGAATTCGACCGGATACCCAACCGGAATTGCTGGACGACAAGGAAGCGGATCGCTGGCTTGAGCGAGCTGTCGAGGAAGGGGAAGCGGTGGCCTTTTACAATTACGCCTGGCGCCTCGAAAACGTTCACAAGATCGATTTGACGATCCGTCAAAATTTCGAGCGGGTCCGCGACCACTATGTGAAGGCGATGGAGGGCGGAATTGGCGCATCTGTCATCAGGCTTGCAAGCGTTGGACGGCGGCACGGAACCGAGGAGGAGAAACAAGAGGCCGTCGCCAATATGAAATCCTTCGTTACCCACGAGGACGACCATCTTGCTGGCGAGGCTTATAGCGAGGTGGTTCTGGCGTATAAACATGGCGATGGCGTTCCAAAAAGCGAGTTTATCGCCATGCAATGGTTCGATCGCTACAAGGAACTTTTCCCCACTCATTCATCAATGGATTGGATGGAAACGCAGGTCTATGGATCGACGGGATGGAAAATGGCCGGCCGGGCATTGCGGGCCTTCTTCCTTGGAAAGAAGCTTTCAAAAGAGCATCTGCCTCCGAAGTAAGCGCCGCGATGAACAATCTCCTCCCGCCACCGCAGGAAGGCAGATGGCGAGCCCTGATCTGGCTTGCCTTCGGCGATGCGCTTTTGCTCTTTTCCGGTGTCCTGCTGGTTCTCTCGCCTCTTTTGCTGGTTTTTTCTCTGTCCTCGCCGCTGCTGCTGGCGCTTCTCGCCTTGCCGTCGCTGTCATGGTTCTTTTATGGGCTGATGGTCCTGCGCGCCCGCGCCGTACCGCTGCCACCGCCGGTTTCGAATGGGATATTGCTGGATCCCGGCAAGGTTCCGGCTCTTGCCGCCGACATTGAACGGTTGCGCCTTGCCTGCGAGGCGCCGGCCTTCACGGCGATCTATGTCAACGACGACCTCAACGCATCCATATACCAGACCGCGGCGCGGTCCGGTCCGTCGAAGCATATCCTCGTGCTCGGCCTGCCGCTTCTCGCTCTCCTGACCAGGGACCAGGCAGCTGTGGTCATTGCCCACGAATACGCGCATATCTCCCGCCAGCATGGCCATTTCGCCCGCTGGGCCTATATGGCGCGCCAGCGCTGGGCAGCGCTGGCTGATCTGCATGAGCGCAATCATCGTCTGATCACCGCGCCGCTTCGACTGTTTCTGTCCTGGTACGTGCCGCGCATGATGCGAGAAACGCTGGAATTTTCGCGCCGTTGCGAGATGTTCGCCGATGCGCAAGCCGTTCAAGTGTGCGGTGCCGATCTGGCGCTGGAAGCTGAATTCGCACTGGCTCTAAGGCAAAAAGCCATGTCCGACCGGTTCTGGCCCGGCCTATTCGCGCGAGCCGGTGTGGATGAACCGGCTCAGGTGCAGCCGTTCACACAGCTTCTGGCGGAACCGGCGGAGAGCCGTCCGCACGATGGCGCACAGGCGGCAGCCTGGCTGCACGAAGCTCTATGTCAGGGTCCGGATCCCCGCAGCACGCATCCTGCCTTTTTCGAGCGCGTAGCATCGACAGGATTTGATCCGACGGATCCGCTTCCAGGTCACCTGCCCTGGCGCCTTGAGAAAACGGCCGCAGCCACGGATTGGCTGGGAAACGAGGCATCCGGCATAGCCGCGCAGCTCGACGCCAACTGGTGCGAGAATGTCGCCCAAGCCTGGCGGGACGCAGAGAGCTGGCATGCGCGCCAACATGAGGAATTCGCAAAGCTGCTGCACCGCCGCAAGCAGCAGACGTTTGATGAAGGGGACTGGCTGCTTCTGGCGCAATTGGCGGAAAAATTTGATCCGGCAGGTCCCCTTCGTCGGGAGGCAATCGCGCAAGGATTGCGACATTCACCCGATGATCCCACGCTTCTTCAGTTTGAAGCCGAGGATCTGGAGCAAAATGGTGACTTTGGCGCAGCGATAGCCCTATGGCATCGCATCGGCCAGAACTCGTCGACCTCCGTATATGACGTTCATCGCCGTCTTTGCGAACTCTGCTTGCGGACGGGAGACAGGGTGACGGCAGAGCACCATCGGCATGTCGCCGACAAATTATGGACCGGCCAAGATGCGGGGCAGTTTGTGCTCAACGAGCATTTTCCGCATGGGATGGACGCATCCGAAGTCGCACTGCTGCAAGGCGTATTGCAACCGCTCTTTGCCCATGCGCGCTCCGTTTGGCTTTGCCGCGACAAGCCGGCCGACAGACCGGATGCGCCCGGGTGGTTCCTCTACGTCGAGGCCTATGATGACTGGTTCATGCGCATGGTCGGCAGATTGACCGGCGAAGAAGATGTGAATGCCTCGGCTTGCAAAAGGCTGCTGGAGCGTCTGCTGCCACGCTTGCATATCTATGCGGACGTCGTGTTCATCGGGCCATCCGAGAATATTTCGGCTTGTTGCTCACCCGATAGTCTGATCGCCCATGCAGGCAGGGCCGTTTCGCCCCCGCTCACCAACCTTGAAAAATCGCAGACCATGCATCTGTCGCAGTGATCGCAGCAGCGGGAAATTTCGGCATCCTAAAATGAGCCTCCAATTGCAATTGCGATCTCAAGCTTTGGACCGCCTTGAGCGATGGCAGCGGTTGCCTGCATGGGAGACGAAGTGCGAGATCTCGACCGGAGAGGGCTCCATAACATCGCGTCGTCGAGCATCACGCCCTCGGATCGTGCCTGGAACGATCCCTCTCAATTGGTGTGTTCGATACCGCCGCCAATCTCAAACAATTGCGCCGGAAATGGCATATGATTGTGTGCTGCCACACATAATGCAAAGACAGGGTGAGGCGATGTCAAAATCGCTCAACGCATAGGTTGACGCTGGATGGCCAAGACCCAGCTGAATTGGCCAGACACATTGGTAAAAAATCGGGTGACGCGATTGCAGGACTACGCAAATGGCTAGTCGAATTATCATCCTGACTGCGGCCGCGTTGCTGTGTACGTCTGCCGCAGCGCATTGCGAACAGATCGCCGATCTGAAGATCATTGCCTTTCGTTCCGAGGAACCTGATCGGTGTCGCGAGTCGGATGTCGCCTTGTCACCTGCAAAGGCTCGGGAATTCTTCAAGCGTGCAAAACAGATTGATGCCAGGGTCCTCCACGACGATTATGATCTTGCCCCCTGCTACATAGAGGGCACGTTAAAGTGGGGCGGGAAAATCTGTGACTGGAATATCCGGGCGGGTGCCACGGGCCATGTTCAATGTAACAAGCAGGAAATGTACTTCGCCTGTCAGGCGTGCGGCGATCTGTTCGACCAAAAGTAACGGCTGTGTTCCATGCGACCCGGAATTCACGGCCGGCAAGCCGCCAAAAGAATGGCGATGAACAGGCTTTCGCATCCAGCTTTCAGCAAGGTTGCGACAAGTGATGGGCCGGCGGCAAAAAATCCGGCACCGGGCACGGGACGCGGCATAGGCGGAACGGGGATCGGCCAGACACGCCTACCCCAATCGATCCTACACCGTTCCGGCCCGGCGTCGCCCCCTGACGATGCAGCCGGGCAAGCTGCTCCTCGAGCCAATCCTCAACCGGCTCGCTTCTCGGCGTCTTCTACCGCCAGACCGGCCAGAGCGAGGGCCGCCTCCCGCGTTCTCGCGGCTGCGATAAAACGGCCATTATGGCAGAAGCTGGCGCCCTCAATTCCGGTGGCCACTTCAAGGTCGCGGCCGCTCAACCCCGCCCAAGCAGCCGGAAGGTTGGCACGCAGTTCAAACCCCTCCTCCGCGCGGCGGATTCCGGTCAGGCACCAATCCGCCTCGCGCGGATGCACCACGAACAGGAGATGATCGGCACCTGCCTTGACGATGGCTGGTCGAAACGGCATCCCCATCGGCAGTTCGAGAACGCGGTCCTGCCCTGAAGACGCGATCTCCTGCAGCACCAGCGCTTCGGCGCGCAGCTTCGCGTGGATCCCGCTGATCTTGGCTTCGACAAAACTGCGGGCGATTGCCACAGCCGCATGGAATGCCCGGTCGGTCGCCTGCGGATCCCGTTCATCGAAAGCGGGTTTCAACGTTTCCAGCAGGGACGGCAGGGTCAGTCCGGCCAGCAGACCGGCGCTGTCCGGGCTGAGTGCACCATTGTCGACCAAGTCGACCGGCAATACGAAGCCCGCATCGAAAGCAGCACGCACGGTTTCGACGAAAGCGGCCGGGACGGACATGGCGGCCAGATAGTCGCGGCCGAAATGTTTCCATATCAACCCGAAGGAACTGAAGGGCTGACCATCGTCGCGCTGCGGTGCGCCGCGCTGGTGATGATCGAAAATACCGGCAGCCGCATCATAAGCGCCGCCGACATCGTAGACGATGCGATCGGCGCCGGGCGTGATCCATTCCGGCGCCCTGCTGCGAACCAGCCGTACGTCAGGGAAAAGCCGCGTGAGGATGACGCTGGACAACACCTCGTCGGCATGAAAGCCGCCGGAATGCGTAACGAGGAAATTTGGAGCCATACCGCCATAACCTTGCTGTTCGCGAATTGGACGAACCGGCAATAACCAGTTTTGGCTGTCTTCTCAACCGCTCATCACCAAAGTGGAGGGACGACCTGGCTGGCGGCGGCATCGATGGCCGGAGCCGTGTGGCCCCGGAATGGGAATCTGCCGAGCCTTGCAGAGCGCATTCAGCGCCCTGATTCAAGGATGACAGGCGGCCAGATGGTGCCGAATCTTAAGGGCTCGCGCCGAAAAAGGTCAGTCGAGTGAGGACCGTGTAGTGCGATTCCGACACCATCAGAGCGACGAAAACGAGCACCAGGACTGGCGGAACCAGAATGGCATAGATCAACGCCAGCCGTTCCCAGGCCATGTGCATGAAAATGGCAACGATCAGCCCCGCTTTCAGGATCATGAACAGCAGGATCAGAGACCATCTGAGATAGCCCTGAATGCCGAGATAATCGACGAGGTAGGAGAAGGTGCTGAGGACGAAAAGCAGCCCCCAAACCACCATGTAGAGTTTTATCGGATGCTGCTGTCCCGAATGTGCCTGTACCTGCGCCATGATGCCATCCTCACCACAGATAGAAGAATGCAAAGATGAATACCCAGACCAGATCGACGAAGTGCCAGTATAGCCCCGTGATCTCGACGATCTCATAACTGCCCTTGCGGCTGGTGAAAAAACCTCGCCTTTCCTGGTCGAAATCTCCCCGCCACACCTTGCGTGCCATGATCAGAAGAAAAAGCACCCCGATCGAGACGTGGGTACCGTGAAAGCCGGTGATCATGAAGAAGGACGAACCGAACTGCGCCGCTCCCCATGGATTTTCCCAGGGGCGGACTCCTTCCCTGATCAGCTTGGTCCATTCGAATGCCTGCATTCCGACGAATGTCGCGCCGAGGGCCGCTGTCGCCAACATCAGTGCCGCGGTCTTGCGGCGATCGTGGCGGTATCCGAAGTTGACGGCCATGGCCATCGTGCCGCTGCTGCTGATAAGGACGAAGGTCATGATGGCGATCAGGATCAGCGGGATTTCCTTGCCCCCGATCGTCAGGGCGAAAACCTCGCTGGGATTGGGCCAGGCGACGGTGGTCGACATGCGCGCCGTCATATAGGCCAGCAGGAAACAGCCGAAAATGAAGGTATCGCTCAAAAGGAAGATCCACATCATCGCCTTGCCCCAGGAGACGTTCTTGAACGCCCGCTGGTCCGATGACAGATCGGCCGCGACGCCGCGCAGTCCCGCCGGGTGCAGAAGTGGATCGTGTACCGGTCTTTCTATGGATTCGGTCATCATCGAAGCTCCTCAGCTGACCAATTGACGGCAGAGATCGACGAAACTATTTGCCCAGCCGGCGAAGAGCGCAAAAAGGATCAGCCAGACAACAAGCATAAAATGCCAATAGATGGCGCAGAGATCGACGCTCAGGCGGACTCTCGCCGGCGCAGGGCTGGTCCGGGCACGGATCGTCGTCCGTCCGAGTACGAAAAGTCCGCCCAAAATGTGCAGGCCGTGCAGTCCGGTGATCATGTAGAAGAAGCTATTCGATGGATTGTCGGCGAGCACATAGCCTGCCGCAACCAGTTGCCGCCACGCCAAAACCTGCCCGGCAAGGAAGAGAACCGCCAACATAAACGCCACGGCAAGAGCTGTGTTCAACATCTCGCTTTGGTCAGAACGAGCTTCGGTTTTGGCCCACTGCAACGCAACGCTGCTGGCAGCAAGGGCGGCCGTATTCACCCAAAGCAATCGCGGGATCGGAATGCTCCACCAGTCGGAGCCGCCGAGGCGGGTCAGATAGGCGCTGATGAGGAGCGTGAACAGGGCGCCGACCACGGCGAGAAAGATGCCGAGACCGACCTTCGCCGTGGTGGCCGACGATCCCCGCATGTCAGGCGCATCGCCTGCAATGCCCGCTTCCAGCCAGGGTTTCGAGGTCAACCGCTGCCTCGCCATCCACCAGGCGATGATGCCGGCGATGCCTGCCATGAAGATGAGAATTGCGCTCATGACAACGCCCTTTCGGACGGCCCGGACGAGGCCGGCTGGTTTTGCGGCAGGAAGTCCTGATCCGCTCCGGGAACGCTGTAATCATACGGCCAGCGATAGACGATCGGCAGCTCCTTGCCCCAATTTCCGTGAGCCGGCGGCGTTTGTGGTGTCTGCCATTCCAATGTCGTTGCCCGCCATGGATTGCCGCCGGCTTGCCTGCCCCAGCGAAGGCTCCAGGCGAGATTAAACAGGAATAGAAGCTGAGCAGCACCGACGATCAGCGCGGCGACCGTGATGAACATGTTCAGCGTATGCGCCGACGGCGGTATGAAGGCAGTTTCGCCCAGCTCGTAATAGCGACGCGGAATACCCAGCAGCCCGAGGTAGTGCATCGGGAAGAAAATCGCATAGGCGCCGAGAAAGGTGATCCAGAAATGGATATGGCCCATGGTCACGTTCAGCATGCGCCCCGTGACTTTCGGATACCAATGGTGGATCGCGCCGAAGATCACCAGGATCGGCGCGACCCCCATCACCATGTGGAAATGGGCAACGACGAACATCGTGTCGGACAGCGGCACGTCGACGACGACGTTGCCGAGAAAAAGGCCGGTCAGTCCGCCATTGATGAAGGTGACGATGAAGGCCAGTGCAAACAGCATCGGCAATGTCAGATGGATATCGCCGCGCCAGAGCGTCAGCACCCAATTATAGACCTTGATGGCCGTCGGGATGGCGATGATCAAGGTCGTGGTCGCGAAAAAGAACCCGAAGTTCGGATTCATGCCGCTGACATACATGTGATGCGCCCATACGACAAAGCTCAGCGCCGCGATGATGAGGATCGCCCAGACCATCATCCGGTAGCCGAAGATGTTCTTGCGCGCATGCGTGCTGATCAGATCCGAGACGATGCCGAAGGCCGGAAGTGCGACGATATAGACCTCCGGATGGCCGAAGAACCAGAACAGATGCTGGAACAGGATGGGGCTGCCGCCCCCTTGCTGCAACTGCTGGCCCATCTCGACGATGGCGGGCATGAAGAAGCTTGTGCCGAGCAAGCGGTCGAACAGCATCATGACGGCGGCGACGAAAAGTGCCGGGAAGGCGAGCAGCGCCATGACGGTGGCGGTGAATATGCCCCATACCGTCAAGGGCATCCGCATCAGCGTCATGCCGCGAGCACGTCCCTGCAGCACGGTGACGACATAATTCAGCCCGCCCATGGTAAAGCCGATGATGAACAGGATCAGCGAAGACAGCATCAGGATGATGCCCCAATCACGCCCTCCCGGCGTACCCGACAGAAGAGCCTGCGGCGGGTACAGTGTCCAGCCGGCGCCGGTCGGTCCGCCGGGTGCGAAAAAGCCGACGACCAGCACGATAACCGCGAGCAGATAGAGCCAGTAGCTCAACATGTTCGCATAGGGAAACACCATGTCGCGCGCGCCGAGCATCAGGGGGATCAAGTAGTTGCCGAAGCCGCCGAGGAACAGCGCTGTCAACAGGTAGATCACCATGATCATGCCGTGCATGGTGATGAACTGATAATAGTGCTCCGCGTCGATGAAGGAGAAGTAGCCGGGAAAGCCGAGCTGCAGCCGCATCAGCCACGACAATACCAGCGCCACCATGCCGATCGAAATGGCGGTTAGGGAATACTGGATGGCGATGGTCTTCGCATCCTGGCTGAAGACATATCTCGTCCACCAGCTTTTCGGATGGTAAAGCTCCACATCCTCGACTTCAGCGGGTTGGATGACCTGCTCGGTGCCGGACCCAATGTCGACCATATTCCTTCCTCCCTGTTCCCTCCGATGCGGCCTTCCTCCTCGAGTGCCGAGGCACTTACCTCGCCGCCGACTTTTCCACGGACGCCAGCGATTTCGCAAAAGTCGGCTGTTGCTGCAGCCAGGCTTGATAGGCGGTATCGGTATCGACGATGACCGTGCCGCGCATCTGCGGATGACCGACCCCGCATAGTTCCGCGCAGAGAACTTCGAAGGTTCCCGTCCGTGTCGGCGTGAACCAAAAATAGGTCACCGTGCCGGGAATCATGTCCATCTTTGCCCGGAATTCCGGTACGTAGAAATCGTGCAAGACGTCGATCGAGCGCAGAAGCATCTTGACCGGTTTGCCGGCAGGTATATGCAGCTCGCCGCCTTCGACGATGACGTCGTCCAACCCGGCGGGATCGCTCTTGTTCAAACCGAGCGGGTTGTCCGGAGTAACATCGCGCGTGTTCGCTCTCCCGAGCCGTCCGTCCGCGCCCGGCAGCCGGAAACTCCATTGCCATTGCTGGCTGACGACTTCGACCTCGCTGGCATCGGGCGGGACCGTGACGAACTGTTTCCATACGAACAGGCCAGGTGCGAGCATTGCCGCCACGCCGATTGCCGTTCCGCCGGCGAGCCACCATTCCAACCGCTTGTTTTCAGGCTGGTATGCCGCGCGGTTTCCGGCGCGGTGTCTGAAGCGGAAAACGCAATAGGCTATGAACAACACGACGACCGTGAAAACCACGCCGGTGATCCAGAACGTGATGACGATCGTATTGTCGATATAGCTCCAATTGGACGCGATCGGCGTCCACCACCAAGGGCTCAGCAGATGGAACCCGATCGATCCCACCACCAGCAGAACGAGAATCAATACGACAGCCATCGTCTCCTCCCTGACCCGGCCGCGAACGTTTCCACAATTTCATCGCGAAACGTTTTAGTATTATCTCATGAACAATTCACCCGGGCAATTGCAGCAAAGGTAGTGGTTTATCCCCGCCGATCCGATCGGCGACACGGAAAACAGTTCGTCCATATCAGCCATCGCGCTATTTGGAGTATTGCTTCAGATAGGCAATCAGATTGGTAATCTCGGTATCGTCCTTCAGCCCGACGAAGGTCATTTTGGTGCCCTTCACCTTCGCCTTGGGATCGTGCAAATAGTCGCGGAGCGACGTCTCGTTCCACACGAGACCGCCCTTGCCCGCCTCCTGCATGGCCGGCGAATAGGCGAAATTCGGGTGTGTTCCGGCCGTTCTGCCGAACAGGCCATTCAACGAGGGACCGATCTTGTTCTGGTCCGTTTCGGCTATATGGCAGATGGCGCATTTCTTGAAAACGGTGGCTCCTGCCGTCGCGTCACCTTCCTGTGCAAAGGCGGCAAGCGGTAAAGCAACGGCAGGAAGCAGACAGATCGGAAGAAAACGGTAAGACATGGCAATCCTCATTCTTTCCATCGCTATTCCAAGGCCAGCAAATTCATCAGATAGGACCAGCGGCGCCAAGGTGTTGCCGAAGCGGATTCCTTGCAAACTCAAGACGTACGGTTGGGATAGATTGGAACAACCAATTTGCGATACAGGTGCCAGGTCGAATGTCCGAGGATAGGCATGACGACCGCAAGGCCGACAAAAATCGGGATCGTGCCGATGGCGAGCAGCGCCGCAACGATCAATCCCCAAAGCGCAACCGGCCCCGGATTGCAGAGTGTGGCGCGGATGCTCGTGTTCACTGCTGCGACTGCATCGACATCCCGGTCGAGCAGCAGCGGGAAGGTCACCACCGTTGTCGCCAGCGCAAAGATTGCGAAAACGAACCCGGCCAGGTTGCCCCAAAGCATGAGCGAGAAACCTCGTGAGGTCGTCAGCACCTCCGACAACAGAGTGGAGATCGAGGTCAGGCCGCCCTCGCCGACGGTCATGGTGTAAATGAGCTGCGCAACAATCAGCCAGGCGACGAAATACGCCAACAGCATGAGGCCGACCGCAATGATCGATGGCAGTGCTGGAGAATGACGGACCTCCAGCGCGTGATGCCACGAGCTATCCACTCCCTGCTCACGACGTCGACTGATTTCATAAAGGCCAAGGGCCGCGATCGGACCAACCAGCGCAAAGCCCGATATCAAGGGATAAAGCAGTGGCAGCAGATCGGCGTTGGAGCTCCACATGACCAGGAAGAAGCCCGCGATGGGATACATAAGACAGAGAAAAACGTAATGGGACGGTTTGTCTTTGAAGTCATCAAGTCCCGATCTCAGCGCATCCATAAGATCCGCGACGGTTATCTTCATGACTTCCGGGCGCGCGAATTCACCGCTCGCATCGGCCATGACATGAAATGCGGCCATAGCACCCCTCCTCCGCTGCAATCCGGTGATGCAAAGACGCTCAGCAAATGTTACCGACACGTCAAACCGCAACCGGTGGTCATGAACCTATCAAATTCTGCTGTCCTTGTCGCCTATTCCTTAAATTAGAAATTGGAAAACCAATCACTTGCCGCTTCTCGGCGCCGGAACGATCGACAATTTCCGACGCGAACCTCTTGAAGAGGATGCCCGCCTATGGCGGTGAAGTCTTGCCCATCGACCGTCGCGTAGCCGGCTTTTGGCTTTGGAACACTAAATTGGGCGTCCAAGCAGTCTCTGGAGTGCTTGGAAGCTGATGTCGGTTATGGGGACGATGCTATCGGTGCTCAGGATCCATCCTCGATCCGCACTCTCACCCAAGATCAGGGCGGAGCCTGTTCCAAAGCTTAGACTGACGCCAATTGAACACTCGCCAGATACCGCCGCTTGCACGGTGGGTATAATCGATATCTGGCTCGTGTCCGTACCTAAGCGTGGGCGTGGGGATGATGAACATCCCAGACTACCCATAGTGATGCAGCGGCAGCGAGCACGCCAAGAACGATATCCGTCCACATGGCGTTTGCATTGGTAACAAAACCGAGCAGCCAGGGAGATGCAATCAGCCACAGACCGAGTGCCAGATTGACCCATTCCTCCCATTCAGCAAATACTGAAAGCGCCGCGATCGCAAACACGCCCAAAAGGACGGCAACTATCCATGCGTTCCAGCTGGGTATCATCTCGGCTGTAAAGCCGAAGATCCACGGGGAGACAAATAAACACGCTCCCAGAAGCAGATTTATCCAATTTAGCGTCTTTTTTCTTTCCATCAGAGTGATTGCCATAACAACCTCCTCCCAATAAGAAGCCCAAGATGGCTACATCCAGCGCGAAATTCTCGCCTAACTATATAAGTAATTACTATAATTCCTATTTCAAGATAAAGCGCGAGCGATGCTTCCATTGCGTGTTTGAGATTTCAGCCGCTATGGATGGTTAAGTTATCCATCATGGCTGACCTGCCCGGCATGGCGTAATATTGCCCTTCAACTTCAACTGGGCGGATATTTCCGATTGATACTGTCGATTGCCCCCAGCGCGGCTTCAATCTCTACTTTTGTGCCTCGGCTTGGCTGTTGCTTTACCTCTCAGCCGGCAGCCCCTACTGAGCTTGGCGTCGAAGCCGTTGCCGTTGCCGTGAAGCAATATGATTTCGCCGAGCGGCTTGCCCGCTGGCAATTGCGCGGAGATTTTGCAGCATCTTGGCTTGTGACTCCTGGAGGGGCATCGGCGATTGTGAAAATAAAGAAAAATTCCCGGCTGTTATTCGTGAAGCATGCGAACTATAAGTTCGGTGGGCGAGTCAAGCTCGCCACACAATTGAAGAGGAACTACCATGCCTACAGGTACAGTGAAATTTTTCAATGAGGACAAAGGTTTTGGCTTCATTACCCCCGAGAATGGAGGAACCGATGTGTTCGTTCACGTGTCTGCCTTGCAGCGCGGCGGCTCGCTCAGAGAAGGCGAAAAGGTCAGCTACGAGTTGGGCCAGGATCGCAAGACTGGAAAGTCAAAGGCCGAAAACGTCAGCGTACTCTGATCGCATGATCTAGTGAGGATTTAGCCTGATTCATTGTTGAAAACGGAAACAGGCTAAAACCAATCTCATGCTCTCGACGGGATCTGAACCCTAGATCCCGCGGGCGCAATAAGCGATTGTTTGCAGACTTGACTGGGGTCTTTTCACGATACCTGTCCGCATTCGGCTGCCAATCTGGCGCATCGAAGGTGGGCACATAGCGCTAACATTAAGATCCGTGATCGCATCGTGGCGGGTTCCAGCAAGGCCGCTGTCGCCCACGATCTCAAAGTTTCCGGAATAACCGTCTAGCAGGGACTGTCAGAGATGGCGACCAAAGCCCTGGCGGATTAAATCGCACGCGCCTCACACGCTCTGTCTGTTTGATTTCTACGGCCATGGGCAAGTCGAAATCAGCCCGATCGAAAGTTCGTATCCTTTCAATAGCAAACTTGCCGCTCTGCCTCGCCTCGGCTGTAGAGCGATCTCAGTTTGGCCCGTTGGCCATTCGACATGCTTTGGGAAAAGTCGCTCAATGCCCAAAACATCGCGATTCTTTCTAGCTGAGTCGGATTAGTCATTCCACACCGAAACAGCCCGACCAGCGCGGCGGCAAAACCCTCCCGGCTATATTGAGTATCGTCGAACCAGCTCTGCCTGGTAACGAGATCGAACACTCGCTTTAGAACTTCGAGTTCGTTTTGCGACAGATCGCCTTGTGCGAGACGTTTCAACCTTTCCATGATCCTCTCCACCGCGAGATTGCTTGCAACCCCACGTGAGCTTGGCATGAGCAGAGACTGCCATATGCCAGCTAAGTTTCCTTTTCTACGCAATTCCGGACGGAGAACCGCTATGCACTTTTCCTGGAATTGCTCTAGGCTTTTTCCGCCGGTGACTGTTGCCCATAGAATTTGCGGAATGGCCAGTGTACTCGGCAGTGTGAAGCAGCATAAGATTTCGACGCCGATGGGCGTGATAAACAATTGTCCTTGAGGCATGACCGGGGTCATGTCGCGATCAGTGTTGGCAGCCGGAGATCAGAGCCAGTTCAACGAACGGCAGATACCGCAGGCAATGGTGAGCCACGCAACAATAATCACTGCAAGCATCATGACCGCGCCCCTCATATTTGCTTGAGGCCCTTTGAAATCCGCAACGATGCCTGCCGTATCGGCGGAGCTTACCTTTCTTGCGGGCCAGCCCACCCTGCTTCCTATTCTTCTGATCAAGCTGGATCTCTCGAAGTTTCTGTGTGTCAGCGCGGTATCAAATAAATGTATCAATCGATGACGTTAGAAGAACCAAAGCTCGTTGCTAGCAGTTACCATGCGTGTCACTAACAAGCCCTTTCAGATGCACGCGAGGGAGCATCGGGAACTCGGTTTCTAAAATCGAAAAAAGAGCGGCTTGCGCTGCCTTTATCAGAAACACCGCCTGCGGTGCATCGAGCTCGCCGGCAATTTGACCGGCATACTGCATCATTTTTGCGAGCGCCAAGATCTCGCTCTGACGTTCCTGTCCTTCAAAATCAACCACTCTTAAGGCCCCATAAAATGATTTCGTGAGGGGAGATTGGCATATTTCGATTGATGAGGTGCGTTGCAAAAGCGTTGCACACGTAATGACTGCATTGAGAATCAACTACATGCGGTAAAGTTGCGGAAAGAGCTCGCGCCAGAGCGGTGTCGCATTGAAAGACCAGTCCGCTACGCGCGCGTGCAACGGCGCCCCAGCAATTGCGCGCATAAGCTCGATCGCATCTTGACGCTTCTGGTCGGTCCAGGCTTTTGCGACGAGTGCCCTCACCTGCGCCGCATCCATATCGGCGGCTTCGGCAACACGCCTCCAGGTCCGATCCTTGAAAAATACACGCCGGGCTGCCTGGGAGAGCCGCAGAGCCTCTTGCCTGCCGATAATACCTTGGCCAATCGCAGCCTCGATTGTCGCATCGACATTGACCAGTGGCACCGACAAAGCGGGATAGCCCAATTCCGCCGGGCCATGAAGAAGAGCGACGTCCGCATCCTCCTCGCGGCAGCCGGAAGCATAGTCGCCGAAGATCCGGCCGACGCCGACCATGCCGTAAGTCTGGCACTCCACCGCACGCAGCGCTCCCATGCTGGCGGCCCCAAACACGGGGACCCCTCGGGATAGGGCAAAGAGTAACTCCTTGTGCCAGACCGGCGCGACGAATTCGAACTGACCGTCGATAAGGCCGATGGCGACAGCCCCATCCTCAAGAGCTTTCACGACGTCGCCTTGGCATGCTGGCGGTCGTATGACCATCGTGCGGTCGGCAAGCGCTTTGGCATCGGGCAGGCTCGGGCCTACGAAGATCACTTTCATAGGAAACCTCTTGACAGCGCGCGGCTGCCGAAACGAATTCGGCGACCCCCGTCCGGATGTTCGAGTTGCGGCGCGAAAACCTTTGTGACCGATGCCGGCAGCCATTCCGGTGCGAGTTCGATTGCATAAAGCTGGTCGATACCGCATCCCGACAGAGTTTCGACTAGGCGGTCGAGCGCATCCCGCGTGGACTTGGCCATCATCGTCGGCAATTCGTTGAGGTTCGTCGTGTATCGCGCCTGGAACGACTGCAGGTGAGCGGGATCGGCGCGGCGTGAGAACAGCTCCGGGACAAGATCATCTCTGGCACCGGCAATGAACGTCATCCGCGACTGCACGGCCTCGGAAATCGCCCGGGCCGCGGCCACATCGGGGGACAAGGATGCTCCCGCCCCCATGGTCAAGTCGACATATCTCAGCGAGCCGTCGTCGCCTCTCGGCCGCAGCAATGCGACGACGGAGGCAACGCCTAGATCGCACGTCACATCGAAAAGGGCGAGATCGAAGTCCGCGGAGAAAATCTTCTCCAGCATCTCGCGAATACCTTCATCTTCGATGCTATGCGGATCTATCCGGCGTGCATACCGGCACGCCGGCTCGCCAACATTCCAGAGGGCGCAAGCATCCCGCTCTACCCGCTCCAGCAACCCGTGCAGGACTGCCTCGTGCCAGGTATTTCCCGACGCCAATCCGTCCGATGACACCCAAAATCGCGGGCTGACATGCGTTCGGTCAAGATGAATGGCCTCGAAGGGTACGAACATTGAGGTGTTCTTCACCAGATCGTGGGCTTGGGACCATCTGATTTGTTCGTTGGTCTCTACCGGTTGCGCGCCGATCGCCAGCAGATCGTCCAAACAATCGATCGCATGACCGCTTGCGGCAAGATCATCCTGACTTGCCATCAACGCTGAACAGAAAGGTTGGGTCGCGACCGATCGCTCGATCGCTTCCATCACCGCGGATGTTTTCGCGGAGACGTCGTCCAGACCTTTTCCCTGAGCGATCACGATCGCCTTGGAATTCGGGGCGTAGGCACACCAAACGGGAATGCCTATGCGATCGAGCTCGGTCTGGCGGCCAACACGGGTTATGCCAAGCCGTTCCAAGTAGGGCGAAACCCTAAAAAGTGTTTCGCCAGGTGGGCACGCCCTAAAATTGTTCGACACGGATGAACGAGCGCCTAACGCTCATAAAGGCCTGAGGCCGCGGAGCAACTCTGACCCCTTTGGCCCGCCAGGATGCAGCCTTGGCAAGATCCCCCTGCATTGCCCAGCTTGCCGCCGCAAGCCTGCTTGCTGGCCCCGGGTCTCTCATCCTGTCCAGATAAGCCAATGCTTCAGTATATTCCCCAAGGAAATAGCTGGCTCCTGCTGCGGTCCAATAATAGTAGTCCGGAGCAAGCGGATTGAGTTCCAGCGCGGTTGCAACCTCCGCGAGGGCATCGGCAAGCGCGCCAAGCCTGGCAACGCCGGACGCATTTTCGACAGCATCCAGATCGCACCGCAATGCGTCGAAGTTCAATGCGAGGCTCGTCGCAACACCGCTGATCAGCAGCCTGGATGATTTGGGCGTCGCGCTCGCCAAACGCAAAAGGGCCGACCTCAAATTGGCGCCGGCGGCCTGAAGATCGCCAGGCCAGAGAAAAGCCGCCAGATCCTTCTGCGGCATCGGCTGTCGACAATTGTAGAGATAGGCCAGCATGAGCAGCGCCTGTCTTGGTACATTCATACGATCACCCTTCTCATCATGGAGGGCGCAACTACCGAGTGTCGTTAAATGAAATGTCATCTTGCTGTGTCAGCGCTCGTTGTCTGGTTCGCTTGATTGCACAAAGGCGACAATCCTCGCCCGCAATCGCTTGTCCTCAATCCCCGATAAGGCTGTCTGCAGCGCGGCCCTGTGATGCTTGGCAAGTCGAAAACCGGACATTGCCTCCATGGAAGGAAGGGCGTCGTCCGATGCGCTTCTAAAGAAAAACATGACCGGCACACCAAGGATTTCAGAAATGCTTAGAAGGCGACCAGCGCCGATTTTTTCGACGCCGCATTCGTATTTCTCGAGCTGTTGAGGGCTTATGCAAAGCTTCTCGGCTAATATATCCTGCGTAATTGACAATTCTTCCCGGCGTAGTCGGATGCGTGATCCAACTTCTACGTCGATCGCATCGTATTTTTTGGCCATGAGGAAACCGCCAGAAGAAAAACTGCTTTCATGTTCGCAGGTTTCCCTCGAATTCACAATCTTCCAACACGGCACCCAAAGTCAACTTTGCACTGTATTAAGAAGTTTCCGATCGCTATTTTGAAAAGCTAGAGCGTTCAGCTTTTCACGGAAACTCTAAACCGCTCGATCTCTTTATTGTCTCGCAATTCCGGCCGGAAAACCGCCGCGCACTTTCCGGAATGACTCCAGAAGCTCGACGGCGAACACATCGTCCAGATGTCATTGATTTGCTCGGCGCCTGCGTGAAAGCACAGACACTCGACATCTCGATCTCAATGCGTGGACATCGACTGCGGCTGGTTGAGGCGGCTGCGGACGGCTGTCAGTTCCGAGGTCGTATGGTTGAGGCGGTCGGCAAGCACGCGCATGATCTCGACGGCCATTTCCGGAAAATCGCTGAGCAGCTTCAGGAAATGCTCCTTGCTGATCTTCAATGCCTCGAGCCTGGATGTGGCCTTTACCGTGGCGGTGCGGGAGACGTCACAGAGGATTGCGATTTCGCCGACGATGGAATTCACGTCAACTTCAGCAACCTTGATCTCGCCGGCCGGGCTATCGACGAGAATATCAGCAGTTCCCGAAAGAACAACGTAGGCGGCATCTCCGTGATCCCCCTGATGAAACAGGGTTTGGCCAGCATTATAGCTGACGCGATCGGACGTAAACGCCAAAAGTTTCAATTTCGCGGGTGCGATGCGCGAAAAAATCGGCACTCGCTTCAGCATTTCAACTTCGTCTTTCAGAAGCATGAGCTTCGATACCCCCAGTGTTCGGCCCCAGACGCACTGTCGAGATAGGATATTACGATAACAGTTCTTTGAACATACCGTTTTTCTCCAAAAGATCGGTACTTGACCCGCTTTCGACAAGACTCCCATGGTCGAAGACCAAAACACGATCGAACAATTCGGCAAAGCTCGGATTGGACAATACCCAGATGATTGCCGGCGCATATCCGTCGCTGTCAAATTTGCCCAGAACGGCTCTCGCAATCTGATCCTGAACGCGATGATCGAGCGCCGGCAGCGGACGGTTGCAGATGATATAATCCGCACGCTTCAATAGTGCACGGCCGAGATTGAGCTTCTGGCGCTGCACGTTCGTCAGGCGCTTGCCGCCCGAACCAACATCAAAATCCAGGCCGATCGACAGGACGCTGTCATGCATGCCGAGGCGGCCGAAGACATCATACATGATCTGGTGAATGCGCTCCGGCGCGTTGGCCTGCTGATGGGCGATGCGGCCGAACAGCACGTTGTCCATCAGGGTCGCCGACGCGGTAAAACGTTCCGGATCATAGCGCTCGATGACCTTGGTCAGATCGGCTGGTATGTTCTCGTAGAATTTCGCCCGCGCCTGGACGATCTTTTCCATCAGCACCTGGGTCAGAAGACCGAAGCGGTGACGTGGTTCGATATAGGAGAAGCTGAGGCGGATGATGGCCGCGCGTTCATCGTCGGTCGCCGCCTCATATCCCTTGCCGTTCAGCTTCTGCAGCAGCGCCTCATAGGTCGGAATATCCTCCGCCGTCATGAAGGTCAGCTGCTGGAAGAACGGATGGTCCGGCGGCAGGTCGGTGAAAAGCTCGACCGCGTTTTCGGCGATCTCCAAGCCCATGTCGTAGAGGTCTGACACGAGCCCGGTCTCGGCGAATATCTGCTGGAAATAAGGATGCGCGGCGAGCTTGCGATTGGTCATCTGCGGCCGCTTCAGCGTGCCGAACAGCAAATTTTCGCCGACCGTCGCCTGCGGATTGTACGCGTCGAACTGGAAGGGAACGACGAGGTCCTCGAGCTTCTCTTCCTCAAGCCGCAACCGCAATGCCTGCCGCAGTTCGACGATACGCGACGTCAGATCCTCATGTGCTGCCGCGTCAACATTCGAGCGCAGCGCCATGTCGAAAATATCCTGGGACATGGCAACGGCATCGAGAACCGGACGGATCACCGAATAGATATCATCCGGCCCCGTGGCGCCCGCAGCCGCATAATCGACCCAGTCACCGTTGAGATCGAATTCCGGATTGGCCGCGCGCCGCGCTTCCATCACGCGCCATTTGGCCTTGGTGGCCTCGTCGTCGGTATAGACGGGAGCAATGAGCGGCGCATGCTTGAGGCCATAGAGCAGATTGCTGCGCAAGGTACCATGGAAGAAAAAGGTTTCGGAAGAAGCATAGGCGATGCGTCGTCCGGTTATCGATTCCGGCAATTCCAGGATATCGCGGCCATCGATCGAGACACGGCCGCTATCCGGCCAGATCAGGCGCCCGAATGCTTCCGCAAGATATTCACCGCCCGCACCGCTGTCGCCCACGATTGCCACCCTTTCCCCGGGATGGATCTCGACCGAGACGTGATCGAGCACGCGGGCGCCGCTATCGTCGACGACGGTCACATTGGTCGCAACCAGGGCATGGGTGATGCGTCCGGCCGGCGCATGCGAGAGGATCTGGATTTTCGGATCGATCAATTTATCGACGCTGAACTGCTCGACCACCTGATTGTATTTGACCTGCACGTCCTGACGCGACTGGTCCCAATCGATCAGCTCTTTCAGCGGTCCGGGCAAATCCTTATAGGCATTGATGACTGCGACGAGCTGGCCGATGTCCAATCGGCCCTGCAAGGCAAGGAAACCGCCGATCAGATAGAACAGGAAGGGCGTGACCTGCGCGAGGAAATTATTGATGAATTTCACCAAAAACTTCCACTGATAGAGATCGTAGCGGATCGAAAAGATCAATCCGAGCCGATGGGCGATATCGGCACGCTCCAAATTCGTGGTGTCGTTGGCGTGAATGGTGCCGATGCCGTCAACGATCTCACCGACACGGCCGGAAAGCTCGCGCGCAGTCAGCTGGCGCTGGCGGCCGAGCTCCAGAAGCCGCTTGCGCATGCGGGGAATGACGATCGCCTGCACGGCGACGATGCCGGCGGCGATCATGCCGAGCCAGAAATTCTGCATGATGATGAAGACGAGCGCCGTCACTGCCTGGCCGCCGAGAAGGGCCGGCTGCACGAAGGCATCGCCGGTGAAGCCGCCCATCGGCTCCACCTCGTCCTTGATCATGGTGGCGATTTCCGCGGGCTTCACGCGCTTGAAAAGGATCGGAGGAAACCGCAGCACCCGATCGATCAGCTCGAAGCGGATGCGTCGCAGCATACGCTCGCCGAGCCGCCCCTTGTAGGTATTGATATACAGCTTGAAGAGGCCGTTGAGCACGACAAGGGCCAGGAACACCATGCTCAGCGCGACGAGCATCCACATGCGGGTCAGCTGGACACCCTGGAAGACTTCGATATGACCGATCAGCGGCACATCGAAGGCGATGTGCATAAAGGTCTGTGTTTGGCCGGGATGCTCGAAACCCTTACCCTGGATCGGCCCGTTGACGATCTGCTTGGGCAGGTCGAAGGACAGAAAGTAAGGGATCATCGACGCCGCGACGACCAGCAGTATCCAGATCTGCTCCAGCCGGGTGTTCGACCAAATGTAACGCGCTAGGCTTTTTTCCATTGCTTACTGCAGGCTTTCAGATTCAACGCCCAGCGCCGGCCTGATGCCGGCACCGATGTTGCAGAGATGCGGGAAGATTTCGTTGCGGATACGTGGCCCCATTGTGAAAAGGGGAACCGCCCGGTCCTTCGTCCACGCTCCTCCCGATTCATCGATTTTTCGATTTATATCACAAGATTGCAGGAATCCAGGAGGATAAAACGACAGGATGGCTCCGATAGCCGCCGCGCCTTTCTCTATATGATTTGGCGCAGAATAGCCGAGGTTCTGGCGGCACCGCCGAGATCGATGTCCGGGTTGCGCGGCTTGGGCCGCGACAGCGCGGTCTTCACGGCCCCGACCAGCAATTCGGTCGTCAATCCCGCCTCCGGCAGGGCCAATGCCAAGCCCAGCTTTTCCAGCCGCTCGGCCCTGACGGACTGCTCCGTTTCGCCGCCAGCCGTGAAGGGAACCAGAATAGCGCGACAACCGGCGACAAGAAGATCGCCGACCGTATTGTAGCCGGCTTGCGAGACCGACAGCTCTGCACCCCGCAGGAGAGATGGAAAATCCTTGCGGAAGCGAACGAGCTCGACATTGCCAGGCGCGTGTCTGGCAAGATCGGCATAGTCCTGTTCGGGCAAATTCGGCCCGGCGACCAACAGCCAGCGGCGATCCGTCGCCACGCGGCTTGCTGCCTCCAGCGATGCACGGATCAGGTCGCGCCCGACGGCGCCGCCGCCGGCCGATACGATGATATCAAAGGTTTCGACGGGTTCCGGCGGCAACGCAGGCGCGACAAGGCCCGTATAGGCAATCTTGTCGGCGATCGCCTCGGTCAAGGGAAAGGTTTCCTCCAGCCGGACAAAATGCGGGTCGCCATGAACGAGCACGCCATCGAAGTGATCGCGAAGCAGCCCTACGGTCTCCTCATCCCGCCCCGGCTTCTTCTGTTGCTGCAGGATATCGCGCACCGAGGTGTAAAGCCTCGGTTTCGGATCGGCCTTCGCAACGGCATCGAGCAGCGGCAGAAGCTCGAAACGCATCTGCCTGCGGCCGAAGGGAAATGCTTCGATGACGACGACATCGGGCGCGGCCTGCCGAAACGCATCCAGCAGCAGATCGCGGCGGCGCGATAGAAAATCCTCGCCGACGGGATTGCCGGCCTGATCGGCCAGGCCGGAAAACCCGGCGCTGCTGGCAACGACAGCGGGCAATGTGACCGAGGTGACATCCGCCCCGGGGAATCCATTTACCGGCACGCCACCGGTGACGACAGTCACCTGGCAGCCGTCCTTCGCCAGTGCGCTGGCAATGCGGCTGGCCCGCGCCAGATGGCCGATACCGAGCAGATGCTGAACGTAGAAGAAAACGCGTAACGGCTGGGAATGCGAAGCCGTCATGCGGATTTCCGCCATTGGTCTTCCCTCTGCCACTGCTCCTCGAACAGCCGCGTCAACTGCCGGATGCTGGCATGATAGTCGAAATGCTCGCGCACCCGCCTTTCGGCCGCCTCACCGAGCTTGTGACGCAGCACCGGGTTGCGAATGGCAGATTCCAGCGCGGCGGCGAGCGCCTGCGGATCCTCGGATGGGACGACAAGGCCGTTTTCGCCGTCCTCGAGCAATTCGGGAACACCGGAGACATTGGTGGAAACGCAGACGAGACGCTGGCTCGACGCTTCCACGAGCACATTGGGCAGGCCATCGCGATCGCCGTCAGCCGCCACGCGGCAGGCGAGCGCGAAGATATCGGCCTGGCGGTAATGGGCAAGCACCTCCTCCTGTGCCAACGCCCCCTTCCAGGTGAGGCGGTCGGCAATGCCGAGCGTGTCGGCCAATGCCTTCAGCTTTGCCAGCCCATCGCCCCCGCCGATGTGGGTAAAGCGCCAGCCGAGATCGCCAGGCAACAGCGCCAGCGCCTTCAGCAACACGTCGTATCCCTTCTTCTCCACCGCGCGCCCGACGCTGAGAATGAGGGCGGGGTCCGAAGCATCCGTGCCATCCCGATCGGAATGTTCGCCGGAAAAGGGGGCGAAGCGATCGAGGTCGAGGCCATGATAGCTCAGATACACCTTGTCATCCGCCTGGATCAGATCTCGCATGTGCTCGAAGCCGGTGCGCGTGCAGGTCACCGTCCAGCGGGCTCGGCCGAGCTTTTCCGAGAGCTCCCAGTCCGGCGAAGTCCAGATATCCTTGGCGTGCGCCGAACAGGTCCAGGGAATGCCCGTCATGATGCTGGCATAGGAGGTCACGGAAGCCGGCGTATGGATGAAATGCGCATGTAGCCATTCGCCGCCATCGGGCCATTCATGCGCCAGAACCAATGCCTGGCCGAAGCGCCGCACGCGGTTTGGGGTGATATCCCGCTTCAGGTCGGCGCAGAATTGCTTCAGGAGCGGTTTGAAGCCGGGCTTGCCGATGCCTGCCCACAAGGCTCGCAGCACCCTTAACGGTTCGTTGTGCAGATATTCCGGCAGATAGACGACACGCGCCTTGATCTCGTCATGGACGGGATGGCGCTTCTTGTCCGTCGGCTTGCGCATCGAAATCAGCGTCAGGTCGAAGCCGGCCTTTTCCAGGCCAAGCAGTTCCTGCGCAATGAAGGTTTCCGACAGGCGAGGATAGCCCTTGAGGACCACCAGTATTTTCTTCCGCATCGACGGCTTCCGATGACCTATTCAGCAACGATCGACAGCGGCGTGTAGCGCTCGCGATCATCGAACCACTCGCCGACGGTGCGCGAAATATGCACCAGTCCTTCAAGGCGCATATTGCTGCTGCTCGCCGAAGGCGGCGCGCGGTTCGGCAGGCGCTTCAGGGCGGTGGCAAGCTGCTTCGGATCGGCGGATTCCTCCGGCAGCAGCATATCGACAAGGCCGAGCTCGCTGGCGCGCTGAGCGCGGATCAGCTGCTCCTCACGCGGGCGGGTGCGCGGAATGATCAGCGCCGGCTTGTCGAAAGACAGGATCTCGCAATAGGTGTTGTAACCGCCCATAGCAACGACGGCTTTGGCGCCGGCGATCAACTCTTCCATCTTGTTGTCAAACTCGATCACCTGCAGACAGTCGATCTTGCTGGCGCGCTCCAGGAGCTGACCGCGCTCCTTGGCCGGCATGTACGGGCCGAGGACGATCAGCGTCTTCTGCGTCAGGGAGCTGTCCTGCTCGAAAGCGCCGACGACATCGCTGACCAAATCGGCGCCGTCGCCGCCGCCGCCTGTTGTCACCAGAATATAGTCCTCGTCGGGCACATGCTCGGATTTCGTGCCCAAAGTGGAAACGCTGCGCTGCAGGAAGCCGACGAACTCCATCTTCCGGCGCACGCCCGCGGGCACGTCGAGCCCGATAAGCGGGTCATGGAAATCCGGCGGGCCGTAGACCCACACACGATCATAGAATTGGTCGATCTTCTGCAGCGCGTTGGTTTTCTTCCACTCCGCTTCCAGCAGGTGCGGCGCGTCCATGACATCGCGCATGCCCAGAACGAGCGTCGTGCCGCGCGCCTTGAGATAGGTCAGCGTCTCTTCGACCTCGCCCTTGAGACCCAACGGCTCCTTGTCGACGATGAAAATATCCGGCTGAAAGGTTTCCGCCGTATGGCGGATGATCGATTGCCGCATCTTCAGCGTTTCCTGCAGGGCGACATGGCTCGCCATCGACGTATATTCGCCGTCACGCAGCTTGATGACGCTTGGTACTTTGACGAAGTCCACGCGGGATCGATAATCGAACGCCCCGGCAATCGTCGCGCCGGAGATGATCAGCACGTTCAGCCCGCGATAATCCTCCACAAGCGCATGTGCGATCGTCCGGCATCGCCGCAGATGGCCGAGACCAAACGTGTCGTGGCTATACATGAGGATTCGAGCATCTTCTAAACGCCGCTTCATTGGTAAAACCTCTGGGGGTAAAAGTCACAACGCGGTTTGTCGGCAAACGACATCCACGACCGCTCGTCGAATTGCAATCCTGTCTTCGCCATTCACCCTGCTATTTGTAGGGATCGGCGGCATCGCGCAACCCGTCTCCTAAAAAGTTGAACGCCAGAATAACCAATATCACGGGGACCATCGGAAAAAGAAGCCATGGATAGAAGGCGATCACGCTAACGTTCTTGGCCTCGGTTAGCAGGATGCCCCAACTGGTGATCGGCGGCCGAAGGCCCAATCCGAGGAAACTTAGGGCAGTTTCGCCGAGAATCATGCTCGGAACCGAAATCGTCGCGGTAGCGATCAGGTGCGACATGAAGCCGGGGATGAGGTGACGGCCGATGACGCGCGGCGTGCTTGCCCCCATCAGTTGCGCGGCAAGCACATAGTCCTCCTCGCGCAAGGATAAAAGCTTGGAGCGCACGGCGCGCGCAAGCCCGGTCCAGTCCAGTATGCCGAGAATGATGGTGATGCCGAAGTAAACGATGATCGGGCTCCAGCTCACCGGCATGATCGCTGCAAGCGCCATCCACAGGGGCAGGCTCGGCAGCGACTGCAACACCTCGATCACGCGTTGCACGAGAAGATCGAAAAGACCGCCATGATAGCCGGCCAGCCCCCCGATGACGATGCCGAGCAGGAAGCTGATTGAAATGCCGATCAGGCCGATCGTCAGGGATATGCGCGCGCCATAAATGACGCGCGACAGGACGTCACGACCGAGCCTGTCCGTTCCGAGCAGATACATCTGGCCGCCGACAGCCGGGCAAACCACATGAACGTTCGAATCCACCAGCCCCCAGAAGCGATAGGCGTCGCCGCGGCAAAAGAAGCGGATCGGCTGCACGTCGGAGGGGTTGTCGGTATAGATCCGGCGCAGCGTCTCGATATCGAGCGTCATCTTGCGGCCGTAGACGAACGGCCCGACGAAATTGCCCTTGTCGAAGAGATGAATCATCTGCGGCGGCGAGTGAATATAGTCGACATTGCGGG
Source organism: Rhizobium sp. P40RR-XXII (assembly GCF_012641405.1). Classification (GTDB taxonomy): domain Bacteria; phylum Pseudomonadota; class Alphaproteobacteria; order Rhizobiales; family Rhizobiaceae; genus Rhizobium. Next base: position 254,294 of record NZ_JABAII010000003.1, on the reverse strand, counting down.
TATGCAGCCCGTAAGGCGCCAGGAACTCGGCAATCACGATCATGCCATAGGCCAGTAGCAGGAAAATGCCTGATGCAAGCGCAAGTTTGTGCTTCTTGAACTTCCACCACATCAGCTTCTTTTGCGAAGCCATGTAGTAGCGTTGCTGGCCGGCGGACATGGTCTCGAACTGATCCGGATCGAAATCCGCATTCGAGACGTAGTGCTCCAGGGGGGCACCGGGCTTTGGCAGGGATACGCTCACTTTGTGCTCCTGCCTTGCAAGCGGATGCGGGGATCGAGAAAGCCAAGGGCGATATCGGAGATCAGCACGCCGATGACGTTGAGAAAGGCCAGGAACATCAGGAAGGAGCCTGCAAGATACATGTCCTGGCTCTGCAAGGCCCGGATCAGCATCGGGCCGGTCGTTTCCAGAGACAGCACGATGGCGGTGATCTCGGCGCCGGAAATGATCGAGGGCAGGATCGATCCGATATCGGCGACGAAGAAATTCAGCGCCATGCGCAACGGATATTTCACCAGCACCCTCAATGGGTGCAGCCCCTTGGCGCGCGCGGTGACGACATATTGCTTCTGCATCTCGTCAAGCAGATTGGCGCGCAGACGGCGGATCATGCCCGCCGTGCCGGCGGTGCCGACGATGATGACCGGAATCCACAGGTGCGACAGGATCGAGCGCGCCTTTTCCCAGCTCATCGGCTGCGACAGATATTTTTGATCCATCAAATGACCGATCGATACGCCGAACCAGACATTGGCGAAATACATCAGGATCAGCGCCAGCATGAAGTTCGGAATGGCGATGCCGAGCAGCCCCAGGAAGGTCAGCCCGTAATCGCCCCAGCTATATTGATGGGTGGCGGAATAGATGCCGATCGGGAAGGCGATCAACCAGGTCAAAAGGATCGTCGTCATCGATACGAGGATGGTCAGCCAGAGCCGATCGCCGACGACCTCCGAGACCGGCAGCTGATATTCGAAGGAATAGCCGAAATCGCCGTGCAGCATACCTCCAGCCCAGTGCAGATATTGAAGCGGCAAGGGCTTGTCGAGCCCGTATTCGTGGCGAAGATTCTCCATGTCCTGAAGATTCGCGGTGTCGCCCTGGGCGCGCAATTCGGCGATCTGGCTATCGAAGAAGTCGCCAGGCGGCAGCTGGATGATCGTAAAGACCAGCATCGAGATGACGACCAGCGTCGGGAGCATGACCGCGATGCGCCAGAGGATATATCTAAGCATTCGGACGATCCTCCTTCATCCAGAAGGTGTCCGGCATGTAGACGCCGAGCAGGCAGGTCGGATCGAAGCCGTAAAGCGCCTTTTCCGGCACGTTCTGCATATGGGCCGAATGCACGACCGGCTGTAAAGTGCTGTTGATCAGACCGATGGAGAAAACCTGGTCCGCATAGATCTTCAGCATCTTGTGCCAGACCTCGGCGCGCTCGAAGGAGGAGGCAGCCTCTTCCCATTCGCCCAGCAGCTTGATCAGCTCTGCCGCCTCCGGCACGTCCGGAGCCACCCCTTGCGTCTGGCGCGACAGATAGTACATGCCCCAAAGCGGCCATTGCATCTGGTCATTAGTCGTCGGTGCCAATTCGCCTGGATTCATGTCGGCCGTTGCCACACCATTGTCGAGGCCATACCACAGCGACATCAGAATGCGGCCGCCCATGGCGCGGCTGCGGAAAATATCACGCTGGGACACGCGAATAAAAAGTGCGATGCCAACCTTGCGCCAGTGATCGGTGACCAGCTCCAGCACGTCGGAATCGAGCGTGCTTTCGCCCGGTGTCTCAACGGTGATTTCCATTCGCCGACCGTCTGGCAGCAGGCGGACGCCGTCTTTATCCCGCTTGCCAAGGCCGACAGCGTCCAGAAGAGCATTGGCCTGATCCGGATCGTGCTCGATCCAGGCAGAGGCATACTCAGGTTTGAAAAGCGGGCTGTCGGGCAATACCGTGTTGGCGCTTGCTGTTCCGAGACCGTAGAAGACAGCCATATTGATCTCGTGACGATCGATCGCAAGCGACAGCGCCCTGCGCACCCGAACATCGCGCAAGAGGTCGCGCCAGACGTTGTCGGCGCTGTTCAGATTGGGATACAGGGCAACCCGCGACCCACGCGCCGCCTTCCAGAGATTGACCTTGATCTTGCTCGAATCGCGCTTCTCGGCCTCCTTCAGGAAGGTATAGTCGTTGAAGTCTATGCCGGTTGCCTGCAGGTCGCTTTCTCCAGCACCTGTCTTGGCCGGAATGATCGACGACGAGCTGATGTTCAGGATAAGGCGATCGATATAGGGCAGCTGCCGGCCGTTCTCGTCGACGCGGTGGAAATAGGGGTTGCGTTCGAACACGAATTGCTCGGCCGGCGGCGCCGTCGTGTTTTTCCAGGGATCGAGCACCGGCAGATTGGGATTTTCAGGGCGGTACGAGCGGCCCATCTTGATATGCAGGTCCTGCCATTTCTTCGCCCTGTTTTCCTGCATCAGCGAGGAGAGACGAATCTTGTCCTGGTATTTCTTATGGAACTGCTTGAGATAGTGGGCAGGCCCGGCAATGACGAGCGGCTGCGGAGCGGCGAGGATCGGCAGGAAATTCGGATTGGGGTCATCCCAGGTGTAACGCACCGTCAGCTCGTCGAGCATCTCGAAATTCGGCAGGCTTCCGTGCGGACGCAATTCGAGCGCTCCGCCGCCCGGTGTCAGTTCCTTGTTGAGGATGACATCCTCCCACCAGTAGCGGAAGTCGTTGGCGGTAAACGGATGTCCATCGGACCATTTGTGTCCGTCACGCAGCTTGAAGGTGAAGACCGTATCGTTGACGGCGGAATAGGATTCCAGAATATCCGGCTGCAGCGTCAGCGTGCGATCATAACCCACGAGGCGCGCATAACCGTAGATCGTCATGAGACGGATATCGTTCTGACTGCCGATGATCATGCGAACGGAGCCGCCGTAGCGGCCGGGCACGCGCCCCATGGCAGCCACGTCGACGACGCGCGGAAATTTCGGCAGCCGCTTCGCAAGATGCGGCATCTGACCGGCGCGCAGCCAATCGGCGAGATATTCCGGCTCGTTGTCGACCTCCGCGGCGGCGAGAGGCGACGGCAATATGGTGGAGGCCAGCAGGCCGAGAAAGGTCCGCCGCGTTACCATTTACGCAGCTCCTGGGCTTCGACGCCCCGGCGGGCGCGAACGAAATGTCCGCCCCCCAGATCCGCATAGGCAAGCTCTCCGTCCGCTTCTTCAGAGAATTGCGGCCCCCATTTCTGTTTGGCGGCCGGCCCCTCGCTGTTCAGTGCGGAGAAATCCAAAGGGCGGTCGAGATCGGGGAACGGGACTGCGGCGAGCAACGAGCGCGTATAGGGATGAACGGGATCGCGCAGGATGATTTCGCGCGGCGCGATTTCGACGATGCGTCCCCGCGCCATCACGGCGATCCTGTCGGCCATATAGTCGACCACGGCGAGATTGTGCGAGATGAACAGGTAGGTCAGGCCGAGTTCCTTTTGCAAGTCCTTGAGGAGGTTCAGGATTTGCGCCTGCACAGACACATCGAGCGCCGAGACCGGTTCATCCAGGATGAGAAGCTTCGGCCCAAGCGCCAGGGCACGGGCAATGCCGATGCGCTGGCGCTGGCCGCCCGAAAAGCTGTGCGGGTAGCGGCTGAGAAAATGCTTGTCGAGGCCGATCGCCTGCATCAGCGCCTCGACCTTCTCCTTGCGCTCGGCGCTGTCGCCATGCCCATGGATCTCCAGGGGCTCGCTCAGAATATTGCGGATCGTCATCCGCGGAGAAAGGGATGAAACCGGATCCTGGAAGACCATCTGTATCTTCGTGCGAAGATCCATCAATTCGTCGCTCTTGACGGAAAGCACGTCGATCTTGCCGCTGCCGTCGTCGAAGCTGACGGAACCGCTGTCGGCCGTGATACCGCGCATGAGGATCTTGCTCACCGTCGTCTTGCCGCAGCCGCTTTCGCCGACCAAGCCAAGACATTCGCCGCGGCGGATATCGAAGCTGACATTATCGACCGCGCGGAACTTCGTGCCGTTCCGCCTGCCGAACAGGCCGCCGGCCTTCGATGTATAGGTCTTGGTCAGGTTGCGCACGCTGAGCAGGACATCGGGCGTCGTGCCGGCAGCGGGCGCGACGTGGCCGATCAGTTTCTTCTTGCCGGAGAAAGTGCCGAGATTGACGGGAACATCCCGCAAGGATTTCAGCCGCTCCCCCGGTTTCATGTCGAAATGCGGCACCGCCGACATCAGGGCTTTCAAATAGCGATGCTGCGGCTGGCGGAAAATCGTTTCAACCGGCCCGGCCTCCATGATCTCGCCATGGTAGATGACGACGACCTCGTCGGCCATATTGGCGACGACGCCGAGATCATGGGTGATCAGGAGCATCGCCATGTTGAAGGTCTGCTGGAGATTGCGCAGCAGCCCGAGAATTTGCGCCTGGATGGTGACGTCAAGCGCGGTCGTCGGTTCATCGGCAATCAGAAGCGCCGGATTGCAAATCAGCGCCATGGCGATCATCGCACGCTGGCGCATGCCGCCGGAGAGCTGGAAGGGATACATGTCGAAGGTATGGTAAGGATCCTGAAAGCCGACAAGGCTCAGCATTTCCTCCGTCTTCTCGCGCTGTTCCGCCCTGCTGATGCCGGGGCTGTGAATGCGGAGCACTTCGCTGATCTGGTTGCCCACCGTGTGCAGCGGCGACAGCGACGTCATCGGCTCCTGGAAGATCTTGGCCATGCGCGCACCGCGCAGCCTGCGCATGGCGGCTCCGTCACGCGGCAGTTGGAGCAGATCTGTGGTCTTGCCGTCGAGCGGGTCGGTAAAAAGGATTCGCCCCGTCGCCGTCGCCGGCGCCGGCAGGATGCCCATGATCGACTGGCTGATAATGGACTTACCGGAGCCCGACTCGCCGACGAGCGCCGTGACCTTGCCGGGAAGCACCCGCAAACCGGCGTTTTTGACGACACGCAGATTGTCCCCGTAAAGGGAAAACGAGACGTCGAGGTTCTCAACACGCAGTAGATCAGTCCCTGACGCCATACATATTACTTCCCGCTCACATGACCTTTGTGGCCTTAGGCGGCACACTAACGTAGGGCATAACGGGTGTCTAGCTGGTCAAAGCGGTGCAAAGACTGTAAAAAATCTGTCGTCTTTCCAGTGATATATCGGCCTATGCTGAACCAGGCGGCGGCGGAGGTCACTGGGTCAGGTTTTCGACTTGAACACGGCCTTCGAACTTCTTGGCATCCCTGTGCAAGAGGATGACCTGCTCGGCTTCGGAGAGCCCGTCAGCCGCGGTGTCGTGGAAAAATTCCACCGTGCCGTTGGCAATGGCGGCTGCCATCGGAGAGACCACGGTAAAGCGCTGGCGCACGCCGCGCAGCTTTTCTTCGCCGAGCGTTCCCCACTCGCAGTCGGTGTAGCCGGAAAAGGCCTGGCTCGCGACAACCTCCGTTCCATATTTCTTGGTCAGGGACTGCAGCCGCTCCACCTCGTTGACGGCGGCGCCGAAGGCCGAGAAGGTCAACCGATCCTTCAATCCGACATTGCCGAACATGACGTTGCCGACATGCAGGCCTATTCCGTAACGCACCTCGCTCAAATTGCGCGACCGGCGATCCTTGTTCAGAGCAGCAACGCGGCGCTGTGCCTCGAAGACGGCCGATAGCGCGGCTTCACAGGCCACCTTGGACGGATCCTTGTGCCGGCCGCAGGGATAGACCGCCAGAAAACCATCGCCGAGAAAGCTCATGATTTCGCCGCCATTGCGGTTGAAGGGCGCTGCGATCGCATCGAAGAACTCGTTCAGCGTGTCGATATAGGCCTGTCGCCCTTCCTTCTCGGCATAGACGGTGGATTGCCGCATATCGCCCATGACCAGGGCCGCACGGATCGTCTCGCCGTCGCCGCGGCGGACCTGCCCGTTCAGCACGCGCTTGCCGGCATCGCCACCGAGATAGGTGGTCAGCATATTGTTGGCGAGCTTACCCAGAACCGCCATCTTGGCCGCCATGGCGAGATGGTTCTGCATGCGCATCAGCGCTCCAATCATCTCCTCGCTGAAGCCGCCGATGCTGTCGGTGGACCAGGAGCCCATCATGCCCTGGACCGAGCCGGCTCCGAAGGTCTGCACGAAGGCCATGTAGTCGGTCACCTTCTCCTTGCGCAGATCCTCGAAAATCGGAAACTCCGCGGCTCCATCCACATCGATCCGCCGACGCAGATGCAGAAGATTGTTGGACAGGAGATAGTAATAGGGGCTCTGCATGAAGCGTTCGGGCTTATCGTTCACATGGCGATAGCCTTCGATCGTCAGACCGCCGGCCCGTCGCCAGGTAAACCCAAGAGCGTCATAGAGCGGATGCAGCATGGAAAAGGTCAGATGCACGCGAATGAGCGGCATTCCCGTCGCCGCCATGCGCTCGCAGAAGCCCCGCACGATGGTCTCCAGGTTTTCGCCGGTCAACGCCGCCTGCGTCAGCCATTCCGCCACCTTATCGAGAAGAAGATCGGAAACACTCGAATGAATAGTCATTATCCCCGCGGCCTATCTTGAAATGCCTGATGTTTCGTCCCGGCCATGGAAAGCCGCCATCTCCGTAACCCTGCCCATCGGCTTGAGGTCGGACAAAGTTATCATGCGACAGCGTCGATGCTTTCCTTCACCAGGTCATGTCGACGCCAGAAAATTCGGCTGCATTTCTCCCACGCCCCCGCATATGAAATGCAGCAAAACACAATCGCCGCAAGCGACGACTCTCATTTTGTTCTCTTTGAGATAAGGCGCATATGACGCTGAAACAATGGGTAAAAACGCGGCAGGTCGATAAAAATCGCAACCGCGACCCATGGCCTTCCCGTCGCGTCACCGCTCCATTACGCGAAAATCACTCGCCTGCGGCAAGCACCGGCGGCTTCTTTTCCCGCAGGGCCATTGCCGCCATCGCATATCCTCCACTCGCACCATCGATGAAATGCATATGGTCGCGCATGAGCGGGGTCGGCACGAAGCAGGTCATCAGGGCGCTGTCCTGCCGGTGCAGCCCGAAGCGGCAGACACCTTCGGCCTCGGCCTGCAGCAGACGCGCCTCGATGCGCTTGAGGTGCGCGGCATCGACGTCGATGGTCATTTTCAGCCCATCGTCGAATTTGCGGAAATCGGAATTCGCCGCAAGGTCCCGCCGATAGATCTTGGCATCGAAGGTCGCGGCCCTGACGCCGAACCTGTCGAGAATCCACACGAGGACGATCTGCGCATCGATGGCCAGCTTCCGCCACCAGCGATCGGCCGGAGCGGCCACGGCGCGCGCTTCGATATCCGCCCCGCCGAAGCTCAATACAGGCGTTGGGCCTTCGACCGGGACCGGATGGCCGTCGCGGTTCTGCTCGGCGGAAATGGCAATGATATCGGCAACCAGCCGCTGAAAGCTTGCGTCGTTGCCGGCCTCGCCGGGAATGGCGATGATGGAGACGATCTCGCCGTTTTGCGCCTTGATCGGGTTCCAACGGCAGGAAAGACCGGTCAGATCCGGCTCCGCCTTTGTCGGCAGCGCCTCGACGATGAATTGCCCCGCCTTCATCTGCCTTTCGGCCCAGCTCGTCCCGCCGCCGGAAAACATGGCATAGGAAACGTAGTCGCTCGGGCTGAAGCGTGCGACCCGCACGTCCAGGCCCTCGCCGCGGATCACCGTCATCGGTACCAGGGCCGTGCGCAGGTCGAGCTGCAATTCCTCCATCACCCAGGCCCGGACAGCCGCCAGCGCATGCCGTACCCGCTCCTCGCCCGACGGGGGGATCGCCACCAATGCGCCGTCCCCTCCGAAGGCGAAGGGATAATCGCCTCTCTCCAATGCGTTGAGCACGGCGGAAATCACGCTGGCGCCTGCCATATTGACAGATTTGTAATGGCCGGCGGCAATCGCCTTCGTCGAGCTGACGATATCGGCGATCGCAATCAGCCAGTCGTCCGGCAGCGGTTGATAATTGGCGCTGTCAGTCACGCCCTCGAAGCGGGTGAAGCCCGTGAGTCTATGGAAGAAATCATCCTTGGATGGCTCGACCATGATATTCCCCTTCAGTGAGCGCCGCGACAATCTATCCCTACAGCAAATACGCCGAAAAACCAGCGGGCGGTCGACGTCATATGCCAGCCGTGCTACTGCCGCGAATGAAGGCACCAAAACGCCAAGGATATTTCTAATACGATGAGCCGCCTGGATAGTTTCATTCGCCGCCTGAGCGCGCAGCGCGACATCCTCAATGCCGTTGCCGACGAGGTCAGAACGCTTGACGGTCCCGTGCTGGAACTGGGGCTCGGCAATGGCCGCACCTTCGACCACCTGCGCGAACTTTTCCCTGATCGCCGCATCGTCGCATTCGATCGGGCAGCCAATGCCTATGGCCCGTCCATGCCGTCGGCTGACAATCTCATCCTTGGTGAAATCAAGGATACTGCCAAGAGCTTCGTCGGTGCGAGGGCCTCGCTTGCCCATGCGGATATCGGCACCGGCTACGAGGACAAGGACGCGGTGACGTTGACCTGGCTGCCCGGGATCATGGCCGGCGTGCTCGCTTCAGGCGGGATCGCCGTCAGCGGCCTTCCCCTCGAGCATCCGGATCTTCAGGCGCTGCCCCTGCCCGAAGCCGTCAAGGAAGGGCGCTATTTCATCTATCGGCGGCGCTAAGGCATTTCCAGGAAAAGCGGACCGCTCTGGTTTCAGCGCAGAAACAGAACATCGAACTGCTCGCCTTCGCTGGGCAGCTCAACGACTTTCATGATCCGCTCACCGTCTTCGAAAAATGCGAGACATTCGCCGTAGTACTTGCCGAGATCGGCAATGAAACCCCTGGCATGATCCTTGCCGTAGAAGGCAGGGGTAAATTCCATATAGAGCGGCACCTTGCGTTCCATCAACGCATGCATCGAACGGCAGGCAACCGGTTCATAGCCTTCGATATCCATCCAGATCAGGCCGATATCGGCAGGCTCGGTGCCGGCCTGTAGCAGAATATCGGGAACGGGCAGGACGGGAACGGAGATTTTCTCGTCGGTTGCGCTTTGGCGCAACGCGCTGCTTTTGCCGTGATTCTTGTGATTAAGGTAAAAGTCGAGCTGCCCGCCGCGATCGCCGGCGGCGCAATTGACCGCCGTCACCATCTGCTGCAGGCCGTTGTCGGCAATGTTGATCGTCAGAAGCCGGAAATTGCGCGGGTCCGGCTCGACGCTGACAATGCGGTCATAGGCGCCGCTGAGGGCAAAATAGCAGGTTTGCGTGCCGATATTGCCGCCGAGTTCCAGAAGAACGGAGCCCTTGCGCAGCAGGCAACGCTCGCGCAGCACGCTCAGCAGCCGGTCGACATGATCACGCTCGAAATGGCCTTTACGAAACACCTTGCGGCCGATGTAATCGGCCGGTGAGAAGCTCAGGACATGGTCGCCGCAATCCACCATCATCATCTTGACGCGCGGGCCGAGCGCGCTGACGAGGATGTCCCGGCCCAGGCGCGTATCGAAGAGGCGGGTGGCGATCGCATCCCGTTTTCTGCGAAAGGCGCGTCGCCAGTATTTTCTTGTGAGCATCTTGCGGTCGAACATGCCGAGCATCCCTACACTAGGGTCTTGCCGTTGCAAACGGAGAACATCGGCTGATGCGCTGCCCGTGTCCTGCCTGGGGCATCAGGCAAAGCGGCTGCTCGTTTCCTTCGAAACGATATAGACCCGCAGCGGCTCGCCGCGGCCGCGAACGGCAATCTCGCGGCTTTCAACGCCCTGCGTATCGACCTCGGAAAGCTGGGCCACCGGTTCGGAAAAGACGAGTGCGCTGTTGAACTCCTTGGCAACGCTTTCCAGTCGGCTGGCGACATTGACCGTGTCGCCGATCGCCGTCACGTTCTTGACGCTGCCATACCCCATCGAACCGACCACGGCCGAACCGCTGTGAAGGCCGATGGCGATTTCAAGCGGCGCGGCCAGTTCGTCGGCCAGTTCCGCGCTGAGCTTGTCGATCTCTTGGACGATCGCGGCCGCAGCTTTCAATGCCTGCCGGTTTGCCTCCTTCGGTGTGGTGCGCAGGCCGAAGAGCGCCATGGCGCCATCGCCGATGAACTTGTCCATGCGGCCGCCGTTCTCCTCGATGATGCGGCCGACGATGGCGAAATAGCGGTTGAGCAGGAAGACAATGTCGAAGGGCAGGCGCGATTCCGTCAGCGAGGTGAAATGGCGCAGATCGCAGAAGAACACGACAATCTCGCGCTCGCGGCCGGGGCTGGCGGTCTGGCTGTAGACTGGGATCGTCGCCTCGGCCATCGGCGTCAGAAGCGGGAGGACGCTGACATTGCCGGTCGGGCGCAGCTGGCACGCGAGCCTCACGTCCGGCGTGGCGCCGATCCGGGTCAACGTCTTCTGCTCCAGCGGCTCCGGCGGCGGCAGGTTTTCTACGCCCTCGATGATCTGGACACGGCAGGTAGAGCACTGTCCCTTGCCGCCGCAGACCGAATAATGCGGAATGCCGCCAAGGCGGCTTGCCTCGAGCACGCTGAAGCCGCGCGGCGCATGCACGACCTCGCCGCCCGCATAACGGATGGCGACCTGATATTGCCGCTCACGCAATCTCCGATGCGCGCGAAAGCCGAAGAGAGCGACGATCGACAGGCTGAAGGCCCCATAGAACCCGGCGCGATAAGGCCATAGGGTCTCGGCTATCTGACCGCCCGGCACCGACCCCTTGTCGCCATAGCTTCGCAGGTCGCTATAATAGCCGCCACTGTAGCCGCGTTCATCTTCCTGGGCAGCCTCGTGCGTCACGGTCTTGCCCATTGCGGCAAAGCCGAGCAGCGCAAGAACCGGCAGAACGATAGCGAGCGACAGCATCACGGGTGCGATCGCCATATACCACGGGCGATAGCGCAGCCAGAAGTGAACGCCGATGCAGCCATGAAGCCAGACAATCAGAAGCACCAGCGACTGACGCGCACCGTTGACCGGCGATGTCACCCAAAGGCTGTGCACGATCGCCCGGTAGGTGTCGTGATAGCCATAAATCTCATGCACGATGCGGGTCGCAACGATGTGATCGATCAGGAGCAACGGCACCAGCAGGCCCGTGACGATCTGGAAGGCCTCGCCGGCGGGCATGACGAGCGTGCGGCGCCGGTAAAGCATCCGCAGCACGAGCAGAATGTGAACGATCAGGGCTCCATAAAGAAGCACGGTTCCCACGGGATTGCGCCAGACCGCCATGAACCATCGTTGCGCATGTTCGGCCACGCCGAGCGAAATCAGCCCGAGGGCATGATTGGCCAGATGCATGATCACGAAGGCGAACACGATCAAACCGGAGCCAAGGCGCAGCTTTCGCACGAGGCGATCGGACATGATTGGCTTTCTTGCCTCGATGGTCATCAAACCCAATGTATATTGCCCGTTCACAACCGGTGGGAAAACGGCTATCGCCTATTCATCTAGCCGCAACGCCGCACACTGTCGAGGATGCGGCTTTTTGAAGCAGGGACCTTATTGTCACGCAACCGGTCGGAATTCGGGCAAACGTCTCACAATTCGCGCTCGTACCATCACTTAATCGTCAACCACGTGCCGACAGTATGAAGATCGCCTTTTACGCCCCGTTGAAGTCCCCTGGCCACCCAGTCCCCTCGGGCGATCGGCTGATGGCGCGCCAGATCATCGCGGCGTTGGAAATGGCCGGACATCAGGTCGACGTCGCTTCGCAATTGCGAAGCTTCACGCCAACGCCGGAAGCCGGTCCGCGCATGGAAATCGCCCGGCGGGCGGAAGGCGAAGTAGGTCGCCTGCTTGAGCGCTGGCAGGACGAGATGGCACCCGACCTATGGTTCACCTACCACCCCTATTACAAGACCCCCGATCTTATCGGTCTATCCATCGCGAGAGGGCTCGGCATTCCCTATGTCACGGCGGAGGCATCCTATTCCCGCCGCCATGACGAAAACGGCTGGGGTGAAAACCAGCGCCTCATCGCCGACGCCGTACGGCTTGCCGCCGTCAATCTGTGCTTTACCGAAAGGGACCGGACCGGCCTCAAGGAGGCAATCCCGGATGGGCGCTACGAGCGTTTCCTGCCCTTCATCGATGCCGCGCCCTTTGCTCGCTCGTCCTCCGATCCGCGGCGGCTGATCACCGTGGCGATGCTGCGCAAGGGCGACAAGTTCGACAGCTACACCATACTGGCCGAAGCACTCGATCTCATCCGCGACCAGGATTGGACCCTGACCATCATCGGCGATGGACCAATGCGGGCCGAAGTAAGGTCGCTTTTTTCCACTTTCGACGAGAGACGGATAGGCTGGCGCGGGGAGCGCTCCACCGCGGAGATCGCAAAGGAGCTTGCGACCGCTGGCCTCTATGTCTGGCCCGGTTGCAACGAGGCTTATGGCCTCGCCTATCTCGAGGCACAGGCGGCAGGCCTTCCCGTGATCGCACAGGCGACGGCTGGCGTACCGGAGGTGGTGATGGCGGGCAAAACGGGATTGCTGACGCCGGAGGGCGATGTGGGGGCCTATGCCAATGCGATTTCGCGGCTTCTCGGCGATCAGCAGCAGCGACAGGCCATGGCGGACGCTGCCTATAGCTTCGTTCACCAGGAGCGTTCCCTGATTGCCGCCTCGAAGCGGCTTGAAACCATTCTTCGAAACTATCTGGGAGACACCCGTTATGAGCGATAGAGCCGAGTGGCAGCCCTTGCGCGACGAGTTGCGGCGCTGGAGCGCGACGGGGCGAACGGCGAAGTTCTGGTTTCGAGACGACGACGCCATCGAGCCGACCCCTGCCCTCGACCAGCTACTATCGCTTTCCAATCGGTTCGACGTGCCGATGGCACTCGCGATCATTCCGGGGCCGACAGGCAAGCCGCTGGCCGAACGACTGGCGGGTGAAAGCCATATCACAGCGACGGTGCATGGCTGGACGCATCGGAACTATGCTCCTGACGATACCAAGAAGCAGGAGCTCGGCCCGCACCGGCCAAAGACGGTCGTGCTCGATGAACTTCATCGCGGCTTCGACAAGCTGCAAACCCTTTATCCCGCGCAGTTCGTCCCGTTGCTGGTGCCGCCGTGGAACCGGATCGACGATGCGCTGTTGCCGCATCTCGAACCTTTTGGCTATCGCGCCGTTTCCATCTTCGGGCTGGCCAAGCAGGCACCCATCGGCTTGGTCAACACGCATATCGACATCATGCGATGGCATGGCATGCGTGGAGGCCTGCCGCATGCCGAAGTGATCGGGCGCCTCGTGGAAGAGCTTCAGAACCGCTTTAACGGCAATGACGAGCCGATCGGCGTGATGACGCACCATCTCGTCCACGATGATCTTGCCTGGGGTTTCGTCGAGGCCCTGTTTGAGGAAACAGCCGGCCATGCCGCCATCGAATGGCGGCCGGTCGGCAATTTTATCAATTAGCGCAGTGCCATGGAACTCGCCTCGCGCGGCAGGCTTCAGAGCTGCAGCGATTGCCCGTCAAAGGCGACGAATGCACCGGGGAAGCTCTGCTGCGCATCGCGCTGCATGTCGTCCAGCTCGCGGTCGGTGCGGCCGGGAGCGTGATGAAACAAGGCCAGCTGCTTGGCGCCGGCCTTCTTGGCGAGCTTGACGCCCTCCTGCCAGGTGGAATGGCCGAAGCCCATATATTTGGGCATCTCGGCTTCGAGATAGGTCGCGTCATAGATTACGAGGTCGGCATCGGCCATCAGGGCCAGCGCGGCCTCATCCAGCTTACCGGTTATATGCTCGGTGTCGTAGACCATGGCGATGACCCGGCCCGACCATTCGACGCGATAGCCGATGCAGCCGCCCGGATGGTTCAACCTGGCCGTATGCATGACGATGCCGGGATGCGGCTTCAGCGTATCGCCGGCGGCGAAATCGCGAAAACTCATCTCGGCACGACAGATATCGGGTTCGACGGGGAACCATGGCGGCCGCATGAACTGGCCGATCAACTGCCGGGTCGTCGTCTTGCCGGCAAGATGGCCGGACCAGAGATCGACGCTGACCCTCGGATCATAGATGGCGTTGAAGAAGGGCAGGCCGATGATGTGGTCGTAATGCGAGTGCGTGAAGAAGAGATCGATGTCGCGGACCCCCTCCTTGGCCAGAGACGCCGCCGCTTCACGCAACCCCGTCCCGGCGTCGAATAAGATATGCCTGCCGTCATGCCGTAACTCAATGCATGACGTATTGCCGCCGTACCGCTCAAATTCCGGTCCCGATACAGGGATGCTTCCCCGCACGCCCCAAAATTTCAGCTCGAAACTATCGTTGTTCATGGAATTTTTTACACCATTCCCCTTTCGGTCAAAAAAAGCACACTTTTGCTATCGTGCGAAGCCAGCAATTTCCAAAAGTCGCACGGTGGTAAAAACTGGATCCCATCGTTCGGCCAATACAGATCGTTGGACGAACGAACGCCGCCAACGGATCACACAAGCCTAATATAGGTATGGCGCGGCAGAATAGATAAGGGGCTGGGGTTGACGCTCCGGTTCGAGGGTCAGGCACGAGATCGTGATCTTGACGGAAAGAGGCCCTTCAGGCAGCCGAGAATCGGCGGCGGTCGCTTGCTCTCTTCGCTGCTTACAGCGTCGCGGCCGAGCGCGCGGCCTGTTCGTAATAGCCGGACAATGCCCTGAGATGCGAAGCAATGTCGGAAAGGCCGTCCTGCGACAGGCCGGAGACCTTCGTCGCCTCCACCAATAGTCGCTCGCGAATTTCAGTATAGCGCTTCAATGCGTCCAGGCCCTTGTCGGTGACCCGGATCGTCTTTTCCTTGCCGGCCTTGCCGCTTTTGACGAGCCCCGCCGCCTCGAGCTTCTTGACGGCATAATTGGCGACATGCGTGTCTTCGATATCGAGGACGAGGCAGAGATCAGCGAGCGTCTTTGGCCGGTCGCGATGCCGCACCGAATGAATAATCAGGATCTCGACCGGCGAAAGGCCGGGCACGCCGGCTGCCGCCATGCAGCGAACCAGCCATCGATTGAAGGCATGGGAAAAGAGGATCGACCCGTATTCCAGCTCCGACAGGGCCGGCGAGCTGCCGCCAGCAAGATGGGCTGACGAGACGATCAATTCGCGTCGTTCACTCTTTTCCTCGGACGTCACCTGAAAACTCCTTCGAACCGGATCAAGCCCCTGCAGATCAACAGGCCGAGCGGTCGAACGCCGCTCGGCTCCAGCATTACATTCCTATTTGTCCCGCTTTCCGTAGCCGCCGCCGGTGGGGGTGACGACCGTGAAGGCCTCGCCCGCATCGAGCACCGTATGGGCCGAGCCGATCAGCTCTTCGATCCTGCCGTCGTTGCGACGGACATAGTTGCGGCCCGTCTGCCCGGCTTCACCGCCCTTGACGCCGAAGGGCGCTACGCGCCGATGTCCCGACAGGATCGCGAATTCCAGCTTTTCGCGCGTGCGGATGGTGCGCTGCGTGCCGTTGCCGGCATTCCATTTGCCGCGGCCGCCGGAATTCGGACGAATGTGGAAATCCTCCAGCACGACCGGGAACCGCGTCTCGAGGATTTCGGGATCCGTCAGCCGCGAGTTGGTCATATGCGTGTGCACCGCATCGGCGCCGTTGAAGCCCGGCCCCGCCGGCGCACCCGAGCAGATCGTCTCGTAATATTGATAGGCATCATTGCCGAAGGTCAGATTGTTCATCGTGCCTTGCGCGGCGGCAAGCGCTTCGACCGCACCGAACAGGCAGTTGGTCACGGCCTGGCTGACCTCGACATTGCCGGCAACGACGGCGGCCGGATATTCCGGCGTCAGCATCGTGCCTTCGGGGATGATGATGCGGATTGGCCTCAGGCAGCCGGCATTCATCGGAATATCGGCTTCGACGAGAACGCGGAAGACATAGAGCACGGCAGCGCGCGTCACCGGCTGCGGTGCATTGAAATTATCCGGGCGCTGCGCCGAGGTGCCGGTGAAATCGACCGTTGCCTCGCGCTTGTCCTTGTCGATCGAAATCCGGACGACGATCTTGCAGCCTTGATCCATTTCATAGCTGAATTCGCCATCCGACAGGCGGTCGAGAACGCGGCGCACGCTCTCGGCGGCATTATCCTGAACGTGCCCCATATAGGCATCAACGACATCTTCGCCGAAGTGGACGATCATCTTCTTCAGCTCGGCCACGCCCTTTTCATTGGCCGCGACCTGGGCCTTGAGGTCGTTGATATTCTGGGCGAGCGTGCGCACCGGATAGCGCGCACCCGTCAGCAGCTTGGTAAGCTCGGCTTCACAGAAGCGACCGCAATCGAGCAGCTTGAAATTGTCGATATAGACGCCTTCCTCCTCGATGTGGGTGGCGAGTGGCGACATCGATCCCGGCGAAATGCCGCCGATATCGGCATGATGGCCGCGGCTGGCGACCCAGAAACGGATATTCTTGCCGGCATCGTCGAAGACCGGGGTGCAGACGGTCAGATCAGGCAGGTGCGTGCCGCCATTATAGGGCGCATTGATCAGGAAGACATCGCCCGGCTGGATGACGGCGTTTTCGCGGATCGCGGTTGCGACGGACGCATCCATCGAGCCGAGATGCACCGGCATATGCGGTGCGTTGGCGACCAGATTGCCTTCCGCATCGAAGACGGCGCAGGAGAAATCCAGCCGCTCCTTGATGTTGACCGAATAGGCCGTGTTCTGCAGCGTCATGCCCATCTGCTCGGCAATCGACATGAAGAGATTGTTGAAGATCTCCAGCATGACGGGATCAGCCTTGGTACCGATGGCATTGCGTTCGGGCAGCGCCTTGATGCGCTTGAGGACGATATGATCCTTGATCGTCAGCTGCGCCTGCCAGCCGTCCTCGATGACGATCGTCTGGTTCGGCTCGATGATGATGGCCGGGCCGGTAACGGTCTGGCCGGGCTTGATCGCCTGGCGCAGGACGACGGCCGCATCGTGGTTTGCACCGCTTGAGTAGAAGGCAATACGCCTTGCGGCCTGTGCCTCACCTTCGGCTGCGGCTTCGAGCTCGACCGCAATATCGGCAGCCGCGCCGCCGATCGTTTCGATCTCGACGGCCTCCACGACGAGAGGCTTGTCCTCTGCAACGAAGCCGAAGCGGCGCTTGTGCAGCGTCTCGAACTGGCCGCGCAGACGCGCCGGATCGTCGATCTCGGGGAAAGTCGTCTCGACCGCCAACAAAGTATCGGTGCCGGCATAGCGGATATGGGCGCGCTGGACCGTCTTGATCTCAGCTGTTGCGACGCCTTGCGCTT
The DNA here is from genome assembly GCF_012641405.1 of Rhizobium sp. P40RR-XXII. Lineage (GTDB taxonomy): Bacteria > Pseudomonadota > Alphaproteobacteria > Rhizobiales > Rhizobiaceae > Rhizobium. The sequence continues at coordinate 237,014 of NZ_JABAII010000003.1, read as the reverse complement.
CCAGTTCGGGCACGCATTCGCCGCGCAATTCGCTGCCAAGTGCCGCGATGGCGGCGGGTGCGGCGTCATCAAGTGAAACGCCGAGCGCCTTCTGGCGCGTTGCCCTGATATCGGCGAGCCCCATGCCATAGGCGGAGAGAAGGCCGGACATCGGATGCAAAAGGATGCTCTTCATCCCGAGCGCGTCGGCGACCAGGCAGGCGTGCTGTCCGCCGGCGCCGCCGAAGCAGTTGAGCGCATAACGCGTCACGTCATAGCCGCGCTGAACGGAGATCTTCTTGATCGCCTCGACCATATTGGCAACCGCGATGCGGATGAAGCCATCGGCGACGTCTTCCGGGCTGCGGCCGTCGCCGATTTCGACTGCGAGTGCCGCGAACTTGGCCCGCACCGTCTCGACATCGAGCGGCTGATCCTGGTTCGGGCCGAAGATGGAGGGGAAGAATTCCGGCGGCAGCTTACCGGCCATGACGTTGGCGTCGGTGACGGCTAGCGGACCGCCATTCCGGTAGCAGGCCGGCCCTGGAAAGGCGCCGGCAGAATCCGGCCCGACACGGAAGCGGTCGCCGTCGAAATGCAGGATCGAGCCGCCGCCGGCGGCCACGGTATGGATCAGCATCATTGGCGCGCGCACGCGGACACCGGCCACTTCCGTCTCAAAGGCGCGCTCATATTCGCCGTCGAAATGCGCCACATCCGTCGAGGTGCCGCCCATGTCGAAGCCGATGACATTGGCAAAGCCCGCCTGTTCGCCGGTCTTTGCAAGACCGACCACGCCACCGGCCGGGCCGGAGAGGATCGCGTCCTTGCCCTGGAACATATCGGCGGCCGTCAATCCGCCCGACGACATCATGAACATGACGCGCGCACTGGTGCGCTCGACATCGAGCTCATCGCAGACCTGGCCGATATAACGGCCGAGCACCGGCGAGAGATAGGCGTCGATGACAGCCGTATCGCCACGGCCAACGAGCTTGATCAGCGGCGAGACCTCATGGCTAACGGAAACCTGCTCGAAGCCCAGGGAGCGCGCGATCCTGGCAACGGCAGCCTCGTGCGCCGGGAATTTATAGGCATGCATGAAAACGATGGCGACAGAGCGGTAGCCCTTGGCGAGAAGGTCACGTAGCGCCGTTTCGGCCGCCTTTTCATCCAGAGCGAGCTCGACAGTGCCGTCGGCCAACACCCGCTCCTCGATTTCGACGACATCCTCATAAAGCGCTTCCGGCTTGACGATCTCGGTCGCGAAGATCTTCTTGCGTTCCTGATAGCCGATGCGTAGCGCATCGCGGAAACCCTTCGTCGTCACCAGCGCAAGGCGCTCGCCCTTACGCTCAAGCAGCGCATTGGTGGCGACCGTCGTGCCCATGCGCACCTCGCCGATCGTTCCTTCAGGAACCGGCTCGCCCTTGCCGAGGCCGAGATGCAGGCGGATGCCATGAACGGCCGCATCGCGATAGGCCTCAGGATTTTCCGAGAGCACTTTGCGGGCATGGAGAATACCTGCCGGATCGCGCCCGATGACGTCGGTGAAGGTGCCGCCGCGATCGATCCAGAAATCCCAACGACCCGAAGTGTTCTCCGACAAATCCGCCTCCAGCAGAATAACGATGATAATATATCGATAAATCGTCAACGTTTTGTCGTCAACAAGATTCACCGAAACCGGCTGTCGTCCTCAATTTTTGTCATCATAAAGCTTGCGGCGAGCACGACCTAATCCTCGAAGCGGCTCGTTCCCTCGCGATCGTGATCATATCGTCTCGCGAGCGGAAACGGCGGCAGCCAGGATTCGCGGCGGACGGTCCAGAGCTCGTAGGTCGGCGTCAATTGATCGGGGGCATCCAGAGACCCCAGGTTCACTTCGATCTCGTCCGCGCTTCGCGAGAAAACGGGCGAGCCGCAGTACGGGCAGAAAAACCGGCCGGCGTAGTCGCGTGTTTCGCCTTCGATCGTCACCGCATCCTCGGGAAAGATCGCGGAGGCATGGAAAAGCGCGCCATGGTGCTTGCGGCAGTCGAGACAATGACAAATGCCGACCCGATAGGGGCGCCCCGCCGCGACAATCCGCACCTTGCCGCACAAGCAGCCGCCGGTGAAACGGTCCATCTCACACCTCCTCAAAAATCAAGCAGGCGGAAAGTTTACGCCAAATGAAGCAGTCATCGCAATTGCCTGATCGGGACCATGGCGAGCCGTTCGATGCAAAGCCGCACCGCTATTGGGCACGGCCTGAAGCAAGATCGCTAGTGCAGGCCACCGACACCAAGCAAACGTTCGACCGCATGATGATCCCGAGCAAGCGCCTTGGGCGTCCCCTTCCAGGCAAGCCGGCCGCGCTCCAGAATAATGACATCGCTTGCGAAATCCAGCGCGCTCTGGATGCGCTGTTCCACGAGCAGGATCGTCATATCGCCTGACTTGGCAAGCTTGGCGAAGGCCGCCATCAACTCCTCGCAGATGACGGGTGCGAGCCCTTCCAACGGCTCGTCGAGAAGAAGGACAGAGGGACGGCCGAGGATCGTTCGGGCGGTCGACAGCATCTGCTGCTCGCCGCCGGAAAGCTGACTGCCGAGGTTTTTGCGCCGCTCCTTCAGACGCGGAAACATATCATAGGCCTCCTGCAAGGCGCTTTTCGGCCGTCCCTTCAGCCCGACAGAGAGATTTTCCTCCACCGTCAGCGTCGGGAAGACATCGCGCGTTTGCGGCACGTAGCCGAGGCCCTGATGGGCGCGCCGGGCGCTCGGCAGGCCGGCAATATCGGCCGAGCCCAGCCGGATGTGGCCATCATAGCGCCGGGTCTGGCCGGCAAGGGTGGCAAGCAGCGTACTCTTGCCCATGCCGTTGCGACCGAGCACGGCAAGCCGACCGCCGGCCGGCACGGAAAAGGAAACACCTTCCAATACCCGCGTCGGCCCGTAGCCGGCCGACAGATTTTCGACTTCAAGCGGCGTGGCCGGCATTGGCGTAGCTCCCAAGATAGGCTTCGCGCACACGCGCATCCTGTGTCACGTCTTTCGGCGACCCGTCGAATATGATCGTGCCGGCCGCCAGCACCACCACGCGCTTGGCGAAGCGGAAGACGAGATCCATGTCGTGCTCGATCATCAGCACGGCGAGATCGGCGGGCAGATCGGCCAGCGCCTGTTCGATGCGGCCGGTATCGCTCTGCGGCACGCCGGCGGCGGGCTCGTCGAGCAGAAGCACTTTCGGCTTCAGGGCCATGGCGACAGCGATCTCCAAAAGGCGCTGCTGGCCATAGGCGATCTCGCTGACCTTGCGATGCATGAGATTGGCAAGGCCGAGCGTGCCGAGCAGTTCCTCGATCTCGGCCATGACGTCGCGCATGGCGAGAAAGTTGCCGAACATGCGGCCGGAGCGGCCTGCCCGCTGCAGCACCGCCATGCCGATGTGCTCGGCCGGCGTCATGTCCTGAAATAGCCTAGTCACCTGGAACGAGCGCACCAAGCCGCGTCGAACCCGGCCGATGGCGTCGACCTTGTTGACGTTTTGGCCGGCGATACGGACCTCGCCGGAATCGGCAGGCAGATTGCCTGTCACGAGGTTGACGAAGCTGGTCTTGCCGGCGCCGTTCGGGCCGATCAGCGCGACGCGATCTCCCGGCGCCATCGACAGGCTGACATTGTTGGTCACCGTCAGGCCGCCGAACGCCTTCTTCAGATTGACGACCTCAAAAATCGCGCTCATGTCCGCATCTCCTCTCTGCGGCGGGCGACATAGGCAGCGGCCGTGCCGTAAATGCCCTTGGGCGCGAAGAGAACAACGAGGATCAGCAAAGCGCCGACGATCGTCAGCCAATGGAAGGGATTGGCGGCGGAGACGTAGTCCTCGAACAGCATGAAGATCAGCGTGCCGACGAGCGCGCCAAACAGCGATCCGGTGCCGCCGAGGACAAGCATGACAAGCGCCTCGGCCGATTGCGTGAAGGACAGGCTGTCAAGGCCGACGACCTGCGTCGAGATCCCATTCAACGCGCCGCCGATGCCGGCAACAGCGCCGGAAATCATATACATCCTGATCAACGCCACTTTCGGCGAGGCGCCCATGGCACGGATGCGCAACGGGTCCTGACGGATACCGCGGCAGAGCATGCCGAAGGGGGACCGGACGAGAAAGCGCAAAAGCACCAGCGCGATCAGCAGCAGTGCCACGCCATAGAAGTAAGCCGTATGCCCGTAGAGATCGAACTCGAAAGCGCCGAACAGCGGATCGGCTGATATGCCCGACAAGCCGTCGCTGCCGCCCGTCCAGCTGGATGCCTTGTTGGCGAATTCGTGAAAGAGATAGACCAGCGCGATCGACAGCACGAGCTGCGGCAGTCCATGCGCTCGCAATATGACGACGCCACAGATCAGGCCGGCGACAGCGCCGCCGATAATGCCGGCAAGCGTCATCAGCAAGGGATCGTTGATGCCGTAATGGGCGGATGCGATGCCGGCGGCATAGGCACCGGCGCCGAACAGCGCCGCGTGGCCGAGGGTCGCCACGCCGCAATAGCCGGTGACGAGATCGAGCGACAGGACGAGGAGCGCGATCGCGATCAGCCGGGTGAGAAGAGCGAGATTATCCGGAAACAGCAGGTAGCCGGCGGCGGCCACGACGACGATGGCCGCTACCGCGATCAGATCCTGCCCGAATGTACGATGTCTGGTCACGATCGGTGCGGCCTCTCTTTCAAGGGTCAAAGCCATGTTACTTCATTCTCCCGGCAAAGCCGCGCGGGAAGACGCAGACGATGGCAATGACGGCCAGATAGAAGAAGAATTCCCCGTATTCCGGCATGAGATAGCGGCCAGTCGTATCGACGCAGCCAAGAATGAGACAGGCAAGCAACGCGCCCGAGATCGAACCGGCGCCGCCGACGGAAACGACGACCAGGAAGGTCACCATATAGCGCAGGGCATAATAGGGCTCGACGGGCAGAAGTTCAGCACCGACGACACCGCCGAAGGCGGCAAGCCCGACGGCAATGGCGAAGCTGACCGCATAGACGATTTCCGTGCGGACCCCGAGCGCGGCGGCCATCGCGGCATTGTCGACGGAGGCCCGCAGCTTGACCCCGAAGGAGGTCTTCTCGATCGTGTACCATAAGACGAGAGCGACGATGAGGCCGCAGACGATCGCGAAGATGCGATGGGTGCCTATGGTGCGGAAACCAAGATCGACGGAGCCCTGCAGACCGCCCGGTAAGGGAATGGTTTTCAAGGTCGGGCCGAAGACGTAGTTGGCAATGCCGATGATGCAGAAAGTGATGCCGATCGTCATCAGCACCTGCGTCAACTCGGGCGCACCATAAATGCGCCGATAGAGCAGCCGTTCGATCGGGATGGAGATGATGACGGTGCCCACCACCGCCAGCAATACGGCGGCAGCATAGCCTAGACCAAGATCGTGCGCGGCGTAGGAGGCGATATAGCCGCCGATCATCGCAAAGGCGCCATGGGCCAGATTGACGACGCGCATCAGCCCCATCGTGACCGAGAGACCGATGGAGATGACGAACAGCACCATGCCGTAAGCGAGGGCATCGACTGCTATGCTGAGCACGGTTTGCATTGAAATTGCTGGTCCGGTTGTTGTTGCGCGGCCGCTGTCGTCACACCCCTGACCGGAGGCTTCCGATCAAGGGTTGGAGCTTCAGGAGCGCTTACTTCGCGGCAGCAAGGCCTGGATCGCCCTGCTTCTCGAAGGTCTGGATTTCCTTGTTGTAGTACTTGCCGTCATCGCCCTTGGCGACTTCGCGCAAATAGATGTTCTGCGTGATGTGCCGGCTTTCCGCATCGATGGTGACCGGGCCGCGTGGGCTGACCCAAGACAAGCCCTTCACGGCATCGACGGCCTTCTGCGCATCCTGCTTGCCGCCGGTCGCCTCGATCATCTTGTAGATGACATGCATGCCGTCGAAAGCGCCGACGGCCGGGAAGGTCAGTTCAGCTGGATTGCCGATCGCCTTGCCGGCAGCTGCGACGAAGGCCTTGTTTTCGGGCGAGTCATGCGAAATCGCATAATGGAAGGTCGTTTGCATGCCGAGTGCCGCGTCGCCGAGCGCCGGCAGATCGGACTCCTGCGTCAGGTCGCCGGGTGCAAAGAGCTTGATGCCGGCTGTTTTTAGGCCATTCTCATTATAGGCCTTGACGAAACCGAGCGTCGTCGGGCCGGACGGCAGGAAGGCGAAGACGCCCTGCGCGCCGGAATCCTTGATACGTTGCATGATCGGGCTGAAATCATTGGTCGAAAGCGGCATGCGGATCGCCTGGACCACTTCGCCACCCTGCTTCTCGAAACCGGCCTTGAAGGCGTTTTCGGCATCGACGCCCGGACCGTAATCGCTGACGACGGAGATAACCTTCTTCACGCCGGCGTCAAAGGCGACCTTGGCGATCGGCGTCGAGGTCTGCCAGGTGGTGAAGGAGGTGCGCACGACGAGCGGGCTCTTGGTGACGATCGCCGAAGTGGCGGCGTTGAAGATCACCATCGGCACATTGGCCTGCTTGAGGATCGGCGTCACCGCCATCGCGTCCGGCGTGAAGTAGAAGCCGGCGAGATACTGGACCTTCTCCTTGACGACAAGTTCCTGAGCGAGCGACTTCGACTGGGCCGGATCGGCCGCAGGCAGATCGCGGTAGATCACCTCCACCTCGTCATTGCCGACCTTCTTGCCATTGACAGCCATATAGGCGTCGATGCCGGCCTTGAAATTCTTTCCCTGCAGCGCGAACGGGCCGGAAAACGGACCGATGACCCCGACCTTGATGGTGTCGGCATAGGCAGCGCCGCCAAGAGCAACGGCCGCGATGGCGGCCAAGACAAACCGTTTCATTTTTTCTCCTCCCGACAGCCGCTTTTTTGGGCCGTCCTTGATCGTTTAAATTCTGATCATCGCCAATTTCTCATAGGAAAAGGTGATGTAAAATGAAATAAAACCTTCCATCCATATTTATATGGTTATGATTAGCGGTAAATATCCTACTCTCCTGCAGCTCCCAGACGCTTGATCATACCGATCAATTGCAGGGCATGGCGCAGCGATGCTGCCGTCGCCACCACCATGGGCGGCAGCAGCAGCCATTCCAATGTCCAGGCGGCACCGGAGCGCTCCTGCTCGTGCACGAGGGACTGATGAATGCCCGAAAGCTGCACTGCATTGAACCGGGCGAGCGTGACCAGCGTTTCGGCCGACACCGGATTCTGCTTGTGCGGCATCGCTGAGGAGCCGCCGCCGCCGGCAAGCTCGATCTCGTCGCCCGCCTGTGCCAGAAGCGCGACATCCTGGCCGAACTTGCCGAGGCTGCCCGAAATCATGGACAGCAATCCAGCCAGCTCGGCAATACGCCCCCGCTGGCTTTGCCACTGCGGCTCATCCGTCAGACCAAGCGCCTGTGCCAGCGAACTTCTGATTTCGGCCGCCTTCGGCCCGAACTTTTCCAGCGTGCCGGCGGCACCGCCAAACTGTAATGGGAAGCTCTCCTGCGTCAGCCGGTCACCATACTGATCGAGTGGGTGACGCCATGCCCGTAGCCGGTCGGACAGGATAATCGCGATCGCAGCCTGCATCCGGGTGCGGCCCATGAGCCGGTTCGAGCCGAAACGCTCATCGAGCTTGGAGAGAGCGGCTGAAACCGCGAAGAGACGTCCGCCAAGGATAAAGGCTACGGCCTTCAGCCGCAGCATTAGGCTGGTGTCGATGACGTCCTGACTGGTGGCACCGAAATGGACATGTTTGCCCGCGTCCTCGCCGACTGCCTTGCGCAGCTGGCGAACAAGATCCGGCACGACGACGCCATCCGATGCAGTTGCCGTCTTCAGGCTCTGCAGATCGGGCTCGAACCCTGCGCAGACCTCGGCGATATGCCCGGCCGCATCCTGCGGGATCAGCCCATGCTGCGCCTCGACCTTGGCAAGCGCCGCTTCGAAAGAGAGCATGGCGCGGATATCGGCCTTGGCCGAGAAATAAGCCGCGATCTCCTCGTCACCGAGAAGGCCTGACAGAAAGGGATGATCGAAGGGAGAAACGCTCATGGCCTATATATCGAGGAAAACCGTTTCTTTGTCGCCCTGCAAATGGATATCGAAGGTGTAGACGGAGCCCTCCTTTGCGGCAATCAGCGTTGCGAGGCGATCCCTGTGCTCGATACGCGCAAGCAAGGGGTCCTCGGCGTTGGCCTCGGTCTCTTCCGGAAAATACATACGCGTGTGCAGGCCGATATTGATGCCCCGCGCCACGATCCAGAAAGTAACGTGCGGCGCCATCTTGCGGCCGTCCTTGAAGGGAACGCGGCCCGGCTTGATCGTCCCGAAACGGAAAACACCGTCGGTCGAGCTGGTCGGGCAACGCCCCCAGCCGGTGAAATTCGGATCGGCCGCACCGCGCAGTTCCGACGGGCTGTTGTAAAGCCCAGCGCTATCGGCCTGCCAGATCTCGAGCACCGCATCCTTGACCGGCGCTCCTGCCCCATCGAGAACCCTGCCCGTCAGCGTGATGCGCTCGCCGAGCGTCTTGTCGTTGATCATCACGGAGCCGAGATCTGTTTCATAGACGCCGCCGATCTCGCTGTAGTTCGGCGTCAGGCCGATATGCACGTAAGGGCCTGCCGTCTGCGACGGCGTTTCCTTCAGGTAGCCGAGATCCTGTACCATCAATTGCCCTCCGGCCGGTTTTCGAACAGAGTCGAACGGCGACCGCGCAGCACGATATCGAATTTATAGGCGCGGGCATCCATCGGGATCGTGTTGCCCCAGTCGAGCGGCGCAATCAGCTGTTCGATCGCCTGTTTGTCGGGGATCGTGCCGACGATCGGACATTTCCAGATCATCGGGTCGCCCTCGAAATACATTTGCGTGATCAGCCGCTGCGCAAAGCCGTGGCCAAAGACGGAAAAGTGAATATGCGCCGGACGCCAGTCGTTGACGCCGTTCGGCCAGGGATAGGCGCCGGGACGAATAGTCCGGAAAGCGTAGTGTCCTTCATCATCCGTGATCGCGCGGCCGCAGCCGCCGAAATTCGGGTCGATGGCGGCGAGATAGGTTTCCTTCTTGTGGCGATAACGCCCGCCGGCATTGGCCTGCCAGAATTCGAGCAGCACGCTCGGTACCGGCCGGCCGCGCTCATCGAGCACGCGGCCATGGACAATGATCCGCTCGCCGATAGCGCTCTCGCCCGGCCTGGCGAAATTATGGATGAGATCGTTGTCCAGCTCGTTCAATATGGAGTGGCCAAAGACCGGCCCGGTGATCTCGGAGATCGTGCCATCGAGCGAAAGCAATGCGCGCTGCGGCGACCGCAGCACGGAGGTCTTGTATCCCGGCGCAAAGGCCGGCGGATGCCAGGCGCGGTCTCTTGCGAAAAAGGCGCCCGTCTCGGGCTTGCTGTTGCTTCTATCGGACATGTCTGCCTCGCTTCATGCCGCCTGCTCGGCGTCCATCTGTTCGAAAACCTGCTTGGCGATCTTGATCGCGTGGTTGGCGGCCGGCACGCCGGCATAGATCGCCACATGCAAAAGCGCCTCGCAAATGTCATCGCGCGTCGCGCCTGTGTTGCGCGTGGCGCGCACATGCATGGCCACCTCGTCATCCTGACCGAGCGCGGCGAGCAGGGCAATGGTCACGATGGACCGTTCGCGCAGGCTCAGCGTCGGGCGCGACCAGACATGTCCCCAGGCCGCTTCGGTGATCAGCTCCTGGAAGGGTTGATCGAACTCGGTCGACCCCTGCTGGGCGCGATCGACATGGCTATCGCCGAGCACGGCGCGGCGTGTCGCCATGCCCTGCAGATAGCGCTCGGACGGCGCGGTCAGGTCATTCATCAGGCTTGTTCTCCACGCAGGACGACGTCGATGAAGGCACGGATGACTTCGGTCAACGCCTCGGGTTGTTCGACGCAGGGGATATGGCCGGCGTCCTTGATCACTTCATAGCGCGCATTCGGAATGAGCTTTGCCGTCGAAAGCACCAGCTCCGGCGGAGTGGAGCCATCCTGATCGCCGACGATGCAGATGGTGGGCACGGCGATCTTGGCCGCAGCTTCGGTCAGGTCGGCATCGCGAAGCGCGGCACAGGTGGCAACATATCCTGCGACCGGCTGGCGGATCAGCATGTTGCAATAGCCGGCAAACGCGATGTTTTCCGGACGGCGGAAGGCGGGCGTGAACCAGCGTTCCATGATGGCATCGACGATGGATTCGATGCCGTCAGCCTCGACCTGCGCGATGCGGGTATTCCAGCTCTCGGCCGTGCCGATCTTGTGGGCGGTGTCGCAGAGGACCAGCGCCCGCACCAGATCCGGGCGACGCTGATAGAGCGACTGCGCGACCAGCCCGCCGACCGACAGGCCGCAGATAATGGCATTCTTGACCGAAAGGAAATCGAGCAGGCCGGCTAGATCGGTCGCATGATCCTCAATGGAATAGGGCATCTGGCCAAGATCGGAGAGACCATGGCCCCGCTTGTCGTAAAGTACGATGCCGAAATCGCCGGCCAGCCGCACGATCACATCACGCCAGATCCGGAAATCGGTGCCGAGCGAATTGGCAAAGACAAGCACCGGCTTGTCGGCGGGGCCGCCGATGATCTGATAGTGGATCGTAACGTCGTTGATGCGGGCAAACTGCACTGGAAATCTCCTCGGCCGCGAGATTGGATGTATAATCTGGTTAGGTAAAATGATATTTCTTTGCTCTACGATAACTCCGGGGTTATGAATGAGCATGCTCGACGCAGGCATCAAGTTCCGCCATCTGCAGACCTTTGTCGAGGTTGCACGCCAGAAAAGCGTGATCAAGGCGGCCGGACTGCTGAATATCAGCCAGCCGGCGGTGACGAAAACCATCCGCGAGCTGGAAGAGGCGCTTGGGGTCGCCGTCTTCGAGCGCGATGGGCGCGGCATCCGCATCACCCGCTACGGCGAAGTCTTTCTCCGCCATGCCGGCGCGGCACTCACAGCCCTCAGGCAGGGGCTGGATTCCGTCTCGCAGGAGCGTTCCGGGGAGGCGCCACCGATCCGTGTCGGCGCGCTGCCGACGGTTTCCACACGGATCATGCCGCGGGCGATGGACTTATTTCTCAAGGAAGAGACCTGGAGCCGCATCAAGATCGTGACCGGCGAAAACGCCGTGCTTCTGGAGCAATTGCGCATCGGCGATCTCGATCTCGTCGTCGGCCGATTGGCAAGCCCCGACAAGATGACCGGCTTTTCCTTCGAGCATCTCTATTCCGAACAGGTCGTCTTCGCCGTCCGAGCCGGCCATCCGTTGCTGTCCGACAGGCAATCACTGTTTGCCGATCTCAGCCGCTACACAATCCTGATGCCGACTCGCGGTTCGATCATTCGCCCCTTCGTCGAGAGCTTCCTGATCGCTAACGGCGCCGGCGGACTGCCCAACCAGATCGAAACCGTTTCCGATTCCTTCGGCCGCGCCTTCGTGCGATCGAGCGACGCCATCTGGATTATCTCGGCCGGCGTCGTTGCCGGCGATGTCGATGACGGGCTGTTAGCCCTGCTACCGATCGACACCAGCGAGACGAAGGGACCGGTGGGATTGACCGTTCGCACCGACGCCATTCCCACCCTCCCCTTGTCGATCCTGATGCAGACGATCCGGGAGTCAGCAAGCGAGGTCACCAAGAAGTTTTTAGGCGGCTTAGAAAACTGAAAATGCCCCTCACCCCAGCCCTCTCCCCGTTTTGACGGGCAGAGGGGGCGACAGTGCCAAACCCCTTCGCCCCGCGTGCGGGGAGAAGGTGGACTCGAACAGTTGAGCGAAGCGAACTGTGAGAGGACGGATGAGGGGCTTACCTATCCATAGGCGATTGCCCCGCTTCAGAACGGCAGGCCCACATAATTCTCAGCGAGCGCCGTCGAGGCTGCACGCGAATGGATGAGATAATCGAGCTCGGCTTCCTGGATCTTCTGGTCGAAATCGCTGGTATCGGGAAAGCGATGCATCATCGTCGTCATCCACCAGGAGAAGCGCACCGCCTTCCAGACCCGTGCGAGTGCGCGGGCGGAGTAGACTTCCAGTCCGGCGTTCGAGCGATCCTGATAATGCTCGGCAAGCCCCGAAAACAGGTAATGCACGTCGCTCGCCGCCAGATTGAGCCCCTTGGCACCGGTTGGCGGCACGATATGCGCGGCATCGCCGACGAGGAAGAGACGGCCGAAACGCATGGGTTCGGCCACGAAGGAGCGCAGCGGCGCGATCGATTTCTCGAAGGACGATGCCGTGACCAGGGCCTCTGCATGATGAGCCGGCAACCGGCGCCGCAGCTCATCCCAGAACCGATCGTCGCTCCAATCCTCGACCTTCTCGTCGAGCGGACACTGGATGTAATAGCGGCTGCGCGTCATCGATCGCATGGAGCATAGAGCGAAACCGCGGGGATGGTTGGCATAGATCAGCTCGTGATTGACCGGCACCACCTCGGCCAGAACCCCAAGCCAGCCGAAGGGATAGACCTTCTCGAAGCTGCGAACCGCCTTTTTCGGAACCGACTTGCGGCTGACGCCATGAAAGCCGTCACAACCGGCGATGAAATCGCAATCGATGCGATGCGAAATGCCGTCTTTCTCATAGGTCAAATAAGGCGTATCGCTATTGAAACCGTGAGGCTGCACATTGTTCGCGCCATATATGGTCGGAGCACCGCATTCCTCGCGGCGTTCCATCAGGTCGCGTGTCATCTCCGTCTGGCCGTAGATCACGACCCGCTTGCCGCCTGTCAGACCATGAAGATCGATACGATGATCGCGGCCGTCAAAGGCGAGCGAGAAGCCGTCATGCGGCAAGCCCTCGGCATGCAGGCGCGTACTGGATTTCGCCTCGTCCAGCAAGCGGACGGTGCCTTCCTCCAGAACGCCGGCGCGCACGCGGCCGAGAATGTAATCCTTGCCGACGCGATCGAGAATGACGTTGTCGATGCCGGCCTCCGTCAGCAGCTGGCCGAGCAGCAGCCCCGACGGCCCCGAACCGATAATGGCGACTTGAGTGCGCATCGTCTCCTCCCATGCGTATTTCTTGCTTCAAGTCTCTTCGGCGCATGGCCGATCCGCAATGGACATTTCGGTCATGAAATTGCACAAATCAAACATGGCAAGGGAGGAGAGCCGTGACGAAGACTGTGCCGACCTATGAGCTCTATGGCGAAAATACCGGCCGAAAGCCGGATTTCTGGCTGCATTGCGAGACAATTCCCTCCCGCAGCAGCCTTCATCATTGGGAGATCCGCCCGCACCGGCATGAGAACTTTTTTCAGATCTTGTACATAGATGCCGGATCCGGCGACGCAATCTTTGGCGAAATTCCCCACGCCATTACGCCGCCCGCCGTCATTACCGTGCCGCCAAAAATCAAACACGGCTTCCGGTTTTCGCGCGATATTGACGGCTTCGTTATCACCGTGCTGATCTCGCACCTCAAGGCGGCGCCGGGCGATCGCAGCCGGCTGGGTGCATGGCTTGCCGATCCGCATTTGACCTTGCTGGATACCCGTAATGAAGATGCCGCCCATATTGCCAGCACACTGAAACGCCTGGGCGAGGAGTTCGCAAGCCACCGAAACGGCCGCAACGATCTGCTCGATGCGTATCTGACCTCGGCCCTGCTGCTGACGGCGCGGATCGCCCATAAAGCCGATGAAGGATCAAGTGCGGGCGATGAGGGCGAGCGCCGGATGGAGATGCTCCAGGGCCTGATCCAGCGACACTTCCGCTCGCACAAGCCAGCCGCCTTCTATGCCGAAAGCCTCGGCATCTCGCCGGCGCATCTCAGCCGCATCGTGCGCAGCCGGACAGGGCACGGCACGCACGAATTGATCACGCGCAAGCTGTTGGACGAGGCCAAGCGCGAACTGGTCTTCACCTTCGCGACGGTGCAGGAAATCAGCTATCGCCTCGGCTTTGCCGACCCCGCCTATTTCTCCCGCTTCTTCGTCAAGCAGACGAGCCAAACACCGCGCGCCTGGCGGATCGAGGAGCGGGAGAGGCTTGGGATGTGACGGTTACGGTTACGGCAGCACCAGCCTCAGCGCCTTCTGCGTCTCCTTCAGCAATGGCAGAAAACGCTCCGCCATATCGGAAGCTGCGACATAGGCGGCCGGTGCGCCGATATTGATCGCCGCCACGGTCTGGCCGCGATCGTTTTCGACCGGCACGGCGATCGAGCAGAGGCCTATTTCCAGCTCTTGGTCGATGACGGCATAGCCCTGGTCTCTTACGCGGCGGAATTCCGCCATCAGCTCCTCCGGATCAGTCTTGGTATTCGGCGTGTTCGCCTTGAGGTCGGTTCGCCCGAGTACAGAACGTGCTTCGCCTTCCGGCAAAGCGGCGAGCAAAACGCGGCCCATCGAGGCACAGAAGGCCGGAAGGCGGCTGCCTGGTGTCAGGTTGATCGACATCACCCGACGCTGCGAGGCGCGGGCGATATAGACGACCTCGGTTCCATCCAGCACCGAAGCCGACGCATTCTGCCCGGCGCGCTCGGCAAGCTGATCGAGATGCGGCTGGATGATGATCGGCAGCGGTGTCGCGGCCAGATAGGCGTGGCCGAGCCTGAGGATCTTCGGCGTCAGCGTGAAGAATTTTCCGTCATAGACGGCATAGCCAAGCTCGGAGAGCGTCAGCAACGAACGGCGCACGGTGGCACGATCAAGCCCGGTCAGCTTCGACGCTTCGGCAATCGTCAGGCGCTGCCGCGTCTCGCCGAAGGCTTCGATGACTTTCAATCCCTTGGCAAAGCCGCTGACGAAATCCGTTTCGCGCATAGTGCCCTCCAAACTTCCTATAGTTTGTGCGATATATGAACAAAAATCAAATAACGCACAAAACAATTGCCGTCCAACCCATGCTGATCTATTCGAACGAGAAGGACGGATCGTCTTAATCCGCCGGCAATGGCAAATGGGAGAATCCGCATGGATAAGACAATTGCGAGTACGGCAGCCGCCGTCTCGGACATCGGCGATGGTGCAACCGTCATGATCGGCGGTTTTGGTGGCTCCGGCGCGCCGATCGAACTCATCCATGCGCTGATCGACAAAGGCCCAAAGAACCTGACCGTCATCAACAATAATGCCGGCAATGGACGTATCGGCATCGCTGCGATGATCGATGCCGGCATGGTCAGGAAGATGATCTGTTCTTTCCCGCGCTCATCCGATCCACGCGCTTTCACGGACCGCTATCTGGCCGGCGAAATCGAGCTGGAATTGGTGCCTCAGGGGACTCTCGCGGAACGCATCCGTGCCGGCGGTGCCGGCATTCCGGCTTTCTACACCCCAACCGCCTATGGCACCGAACTCGCCAACGGCAAAGTCATCGCAGAATTCGATGGGCGCCACTATGTTCAGGAGCGTTGGCTCAAGGCCGATTTCGCTATTGTCAAAGCTGAAGTCGGCGACGTGCAGGGCAATCTCATTTACAACAAAGCCGGCCGCAACTTTAATCCACTGATGTGCATGGCCGCGACCAGGACGATCGCGCAGGTCTCTAAAATCGTCGCCGCCGGCGAGCTCGATCCCGAGCACATCGTCACCCCCGGAATCTTCGTCAACGCCGTGGTGGAAGTCGCCGATCCACAACAGGAAGAAAATCTCATTCGAGCCGGAGTGGAATACGCATGACCGTCGACACACGCGAAGACATCAAACTCTCCAACGCCCAGATCGCCTGGCGCGCGGCTCAGGACATCCAGGATGGCGCCTATGTGAATCTCGGTATCGGCTTTCCGGAAATGGTCGCCCGGTACCAACCTCCGGGCCGTCAGGCGATCTTCCACACCGAAAACGGCATTCTGAATTTCGGCGAGCCGCCGGCGGAAGGACAGGAAGATTGGGATCTGATCAACGCAGGTAAGAAAGCAGTCACGCTGAAGCCGGGCGCGTCCTTCTTCCATCACGCCGATAGCTTCGCCATGGTGCGCGGCGGCCATCTGGATGTCGCAATCCTCGGCGCCTATCAGGTGGCGCAGAATGGCGACCTCGCCAACTGGCGCGTTGGCTCCAAGGGCGTGCCTGCGGTTGGCGGGGCCATGGACCTGGTGCATGGCGCCAAGCAGGTTTTCGTCATCACCGAACATGTAACGAAGGACGGCAAGCCGAAACTGGTGGAGGCCTGCACCTTCCCTCTGACCGGCGTCGGCTGCATTACCCGCATCTATACGAGCCATGCGGTCATCGACATTGCCAAAGAAGGCTTCGTCGTGCGTGAAAAGCTTGCCGCCATGACGATGGACGAGCTGCAGGCGATGACCGGCGCTCCACTCCATGCCGACCGTCCCGTTGCCGACCTCGTCGTGCCGACGCTCTAAAGCACGTTGCGATCTTTCAGATTCGCGCGATACGCTTTAAGCTTATAATATTTCGCATGTCGTTATCGCAAAACCGCCGCACTTTTTTGCGCGACATGCCGTAGGGAGAAGACCATGATCGACGCATTTATCTGTGACTATATCCGCACCCCGATCGGGCGTTTCGGTGGGTCGCTTTCTTCCGTCCGCGCCGACGATCTCGGCGCCGTGCCGCTGAAGGCGCTGATCGAGCGCAACGGCTCGGTCGACTGGGAAGCCATCGACGATGTGATCTACGGCTGCGCCAACCAGGCCGGCGAAGACAATCGCAACGTCGCGCGCATGGCAAGCCTGCTGGCCGGCCTGCCTGTTACAGTGCCCGGCACGACGATCAACCGGCTTTGCGGCTCGGGCATGGACGCCATCATCGCAGCCGCCCGCGCCATCCGCGCCGGCGAAGCCGATATGATGATCGCTGGCGGCGTCGAAAGCATGTCGCGCGCGCCCTTCGTCATTCCCAAGGCCGAAAGCGCCTTTTCGCGCAACGCCGAAATCTACGACACGACAATCGGCTGGCGCTTCATCAATCCTGTCATGAAGAAGCAATATGGCGTCGACTCCATGCCAGAGACCGGCGAGAACGTCGCTGAGGACTACAGGGTCAGCCGCGAGGATCAGGACGCCTTTGCCGTTCGCTCGCAGGCGAAGGCTGCGGCAGCGCAGGAGAACGGCCGGCTTGCCAAGGAAATCACCGCAGTCACGATCCCGCAGCGCAAGGGCGATCCGGTTGTTGTCGGCAAGGACGAGCATCCGCGCGCAACCTCGATCGAAGCGGTTTCCAAGCTTGGCACGCCCTTCAAGAAGGAAGGCGGCACCGTGACGGCCGGCAACGCCTCGGGCGTCAATGACGGCGCGGCCGCGCTCATCATTGCGTCTGAAGCAGCAGCTAAAAAATATGGCCTTACACCGATTGCCCGCATCCTTGGCGGGGCGGCCGCCGGTGTCCCTCCGCGTATCATGGGCATCGGCCCCGTACCGGCTTCGCGTAAGCTCATGGCCCGCCTCGGCATGCGCCAAGAGCAGTTCGACGTCATCGAACTCAACGAAGCGTTCGCCTCGCAGGGACTTGCGGTATTGCGCGAACTCGGCATTGCCGATGGCGACGCGCGCGTCAATCGCAATGGCGGCGCCATCGCGCTCGGTCATCCACTTGGCATGTCGGGTGCGCGCATCACCGGCACGGCTGCCCTGGAACTGAAGGAAACGGGCCGGCGCTATTCGCTGTCAACCATGTGCATCGGCGTCGGCCAGGGAATTGCCATCGCGCTGGAACGCGTCTGATTTCCAATCGGTTTTGGTCCGTCGCTCCAAAGGCGGCGGACCGGCTTACAACCGCAAATGCTGTGCAAACCAAGATGGCAATTACCGATGCCATCTGGAACGGCGAAGGCTCTGATGCGTTTTCCTGCTGCTCAGTGGGATCGATCCATGCCGTCACGCCAGAAATTCTCAAAATTATTTCCTTCAAGCGCCCTGACCCTTCCCATTGCCCTCATCCTGTCGCTGTCGGTTGCGCAAATCGCCTTCGCAGCCGAAGGGCAAAAGGCCAGCCACGCCTCCGAAGGGCTGTTTCTGGTGCAGATCGTTCTGCTTGTCGTCTCGGGCAGGTTGCTCGGCGAATGGATGGTGCGCATCGGCCAGCCGTCGATCATGGGCCAGATCATCGCCGGCATCATCCTTGGCCCCTCCCTTTTCGGCCTGGCTTTTCCACATGTGCAGGCAAGCCTCTTTCCTTCGGACGCAGGCCAGAAAAGCATGACCGACGCGATCGGTCAGCTCGGCATTCTCTTCCTTCTGCTGCTAGCTGGCATGGAAACCGATCTCGGCTTGGCAAAGCGCCTGCGCAAATCCGCCGCCGGTGTCTCGCTGGCGGGTATCGTTATTCCCTTCGTTGCCGGTTTCGCGCTTGGCGAGTTCATTCCGGACGCCTTGGTTCCCGATCCCGAAAAGCGGCTGGTCACATCTCTCTTTCTGGGCACCGCGCTTTCCATTTCTTCGGTGAAGATCGTCGCTTCCGTGGTGCGCGAGATGGACTTCATGCGCCGGAATATCGGTCAATTGATCGTCGCCTCCGCCATCATCGACGATACGATCGGCTGGGTAATCATCGCCATCACATTCGGCCTTGCCGAAAAGGGTACGGTCGATCTTACGACCCTGGCAACCAGCGCGATCGGCACATTGGCCTTCATGGCCGTCAGCTTCACCATCGGCAGACGGATCGTCTTCGAAATCATCCGCTGGACCAACGACAATTTTCGCAGTGACCTGCCCGTGCTCAGCGCCATCGTCGCGATCATGGGCACGATGGCGATCATCACCAATCTTATCGGCGTCCATACCGTGCTTGGCGCCTTCGTCGCGGGTGTCCTCGTCGGTGAATCGCCAATCCTTACCCGTCAGATCGACGTGCAGCTTCGCGCATTGACGACGGCGCTTTTCATGCCCGTCTTCTTCGGGCTGACCGGCCTGCAGACAGACCTCACCGTCCTCGCCGATCCCTCCATCCTGTTG
Organism: Rhizobium sp. P40RR-XXII; assembly: GCF_012641405.1. GTDB lineage: Bacteria > Pseudomonadota > Alphaproteobacteria > Rhizobiales > Rhizobiaceae > Rhizobium. Next base: position 218,142 of record NZ_JABAII010000003.1, on the reverse strand, counting down.
CTGACCGCCGCCGTCGTCGTCATCGCCAGCATCGGCAAGTTCGGCGGAGCCTTCGCAGCCGCCAAGACCAGTGGATATTCGGTTTCGGAAGCCCTTGCGCTCGGCTGCGGCATGAATGCCAGGGGATCGACGGAGGTGATCGTCGCGACCATAGGCCTGTCCGTCGGCGTTCTGGACGAGAAGCTGTTCTCCGTCATCGTCGCCATGGCCGTCATCACGACGATGGCTATGCCGCCCACGCTTCGTTGGGCACTGGCGCGCCTGCCGCTGCGCGAAGAGGAGCGCAACCGGCTCGAGCGCGAACAGTTCGAGAGCGAAAGCTTCGTGGCCAATTTCGAACGCATCCTTCTCACCGTCGACGGCTCGCAAAGCAGCCGCCTTGCAACCTGGATCGCCGCCTTCTTCGCGGTGACGCGCAAGATGCCGGTCACCGTCCTCGACGTGCGCGAGCCGAAGGACGCCGAGAGAGAGGCGGAAATGGCGACGGCCGCAGGATCACCGTCGCAAGCCCGAGCCGTCGCCGAGGATCTGCGCCAATGCGCAACCGATCTGTTGTCGTCGGCGCCGCCTGACAAGAACATGGCCGCCGAAAGCGACATCCACGTCACGGTTCGCGAAAGGGACGGCAAGCTCGAAACCATGCTCGGCGACATCTCGAGCACCGGCCACGACCTTCTCTTCACCGGCATCGAACCGTCGATGGGAGAGGACGGTCGCTTCAGTGAAGCCCTGCAGGTCATGACGTCGGCCTTCAAGGGAGCCTCCGTCATCGTTACGGCACGGGGCGCGCTGCCGGAGCGGCCTCGGGACCTGCGAATCCTACTCCCCGTCAGCGGCACGGAGCGCTCCGTCAGGGCCGCGGAATTCGGGCTTGCCGTTGCCAAGGCGACGAACGCCCACTGTGCCCTGCTGCTGATCGTAGAGCCGCGGCAAGCCAAAGCCATTCCGCGCATCAGCGACCGCGGCCCCGATAATTGGGACGTTATAAAGACGGTTGGCGCGATTGCCGATTACTATGGCGTCAAAATCGAAAAAGTCGTTCAACAGGGACCTTCACCCGAACTTTCGATCCTGCGCCATGCCCGCAGCGGAAAATACAATCTGATCGTGCTCGGCGTGAGCAAGCGGGCGAGCGGCAGCCTTTCCTACGGCGGTGTCGCCGACACATTGCTGCAAACGGCCGATAGGTCATGCATTTTCATCGAAACCGATCTCGCAAATGCCCCGATCGGGACGAATTAGGAAAAACCGATTTCCACGCCAACCGCTTTTTCGGGTCAGGCGACTGCGCCTGGGTTCTGCATCATAGCTGGGCTGCAATGGCAGCCTTGTCGATGATCGACCAGACGGTCCGGATTCGGCCGTCCAGGAACTCATAGAAGACGTTTTCCGAAAACTGAACCCTCCTGCCGTTCACCGGCATGCCGAACAGCAGCCCCTTTGGCGTACAATCGAACAGCAGGCGGCTGGCGACATGTGGCGGCGCGCAAATCAGCAGGCGGATGTCGAAATGAAGGTCGGGGATTGCCAGAAAATTGCCCTCGAGCATGTTGCGATAGCCGGATAATCCGACGGGGGCGCCATTGTAGTGAACGTCCTTATCGACGAAGCTGCCAAGGTTCGGCCAGTCCTGCCGGTTCAGGCAGGCGATATAGTTTCGGTGGATGTCGGAGAGGTTGACGCTCATCGCGCTGCTGCCTTTGCGGTGACGCTGAGACCGGCACCGGCGCTCAGGCCGATGCCTGCCAGCGTCGATGTCCCGCATGCCTGACCGCAATCGGATGCTTGAGCGGCGGCGCGGGCCGGCCGATATGGTATCCTTGAACGGCATCGATTCCAAAGGATTTGACCAGATCGAGCTGCTCTTCATTCTCGATCCCTTCGACAAGAATGCGATGCCCGCGATTGCGCACGAGGCCGATGATATCTTCAAGAAGGATCTTGGCACCCTCGTTATTCGCGGCGTCGTGAAGAAATGATTTGTCGATCTTCACGGTTTCAAAATCCATCAGGCGAAGCCAGGACAGACCGGCAAAGCCCGTGCCGAAATCGTCCAGCCAGAATTTGATGCCGAGCCTCTTGAGATCCTGAACGCTGTCGAGCACGTCGGGGCGTATTTCCATGTCGACGCCCTCGGTGATCTCGAACGCGATCCTGTGCCCGGAAACGCCGGTTTCGGCCAGTATGGCGGCCACCTGCGCCGCAAAGCCGGGAGCGCGCAATTGGATCGGAGAGACGTTGACGCTGACCGTTTCGACGATGTCGCGGGATAGCAGTTCGCAGCACGCCCGCCTGATCGCCCAGTAGCCCAATTCGATGATGGCTCCCGTTCGCTCCGCTATCGGAATAAAGATCGCGGGGGAAGAGCTCGAACCATCGAGCAATTGCAGGCGCATCAAGGCCTCATAGGCGCCTATTTCTCCCGTATCGAGATACTGGATCGGCTGATAGACCAAAGAGACAAGGTTCTGCTGGATGGCGATCTTCAATATGGCCGCGATGGTCTCGCTCGCGTCCCCACCCGGAAGCTCGTTCGGATCGAATATCCTGGCGCAGTTGCGGCCGCTCGCCTTTGCGGAATAGAGGGCGCGGTCGGCTTCATTGATGACGTTTTCCAGCTTCGTGCCGGCCGCGTCCCGCGTCACCGTCGCCCCTACGCTGACAGTGACGTGCCTGAAGCCATCGAGCCGCTGGGCATGAACGATATCGAGCGCCTCGATCCCCTGGCAAATGGCTTCCGCCAGGGCCAGTGCGTCTGATCCGCGCTCCAGATCGAGTATGACGATGAACTCTTCGCCGCCGTATCGTCCGACGGTCGCTCCCAAGGGGGCCACAATATCCGACAGGGCATTGGCCACGGTGACGAGGCAATGGTCGCCTTCCTGGTGGCCATAATAGTCATTGAACTTCTTGAAGAAATCGACGTCGACCAACAGGACAGCAAATGCCACGCCATCCTCGCGCCAGCGCTCCCAGAACTGTTTCAGCCTTATATCGGCCGCCCGCCGGTTTTCCATTCCGGTCAGGGAGTCCGTAATGGACAGGCGCAGCAGCGCCTCCCCGCGTTCCGTCGCCTGGCGCTGCTGCAGTTCGGCTTCTCTGGCATTGAGGAAGACGTTGAAACGCTCCTTGTTCAATTTCCAGTTCACATAGGAGGTGAAAACGAAACAGCAGAGATAAAAGGTCGTAAAAGCCAGGCAATAGGCCGGGCTGTAGTGAAACTCCGCAAGCGACAGCAGAAAGATGACGAAGATCAGCCCCGACGATGCCAGCGCCAGAGCGAATTCGAGGCTGAAGAAGAGGTTGACGCCCATCATGAAAATGGCGCCGAAGGCAGCATAATAGGAAAAGGCCTCGGCATTGGCGGTCTGCAGCGTCGGCACGAGCCACACGACATATCCGAAGACCACGGCGCCGGCACATGTAGCCTCAAGCTCTCCCGCGCGACGCTGGCGCGCAAACTGGATCTCCAGAATAAGGAGCGAAGTGCCGCCGATGAAAAAACGCGCCGGAATCGTCACGTGGGAGACGTCGGGAGTGAATATCAGGTCGGTTACCAGGAAAAGAAGATAAACGGGCACCGCAAGCCACAGGCCGCTGCGAGCCAGAGCACGACGCGCCTCGTTGCCGTAGTCCTTGTAGAGCGCACGAAGCTCGCCAGGATTGCTCATCAAGCGAGCCTCTCCCCAGCCAAAACCGCTTTCTCCCCACAATCGACGCATACTCATCATCACCCGAGTTAGCCGAGACTTCATGTCCACCGCTTTTACCTTTGCGTCGCTCGACTGAACCAATCACTCGCTTCACCAAGGCGGCTAATTTGATCCGTTTGATAACGACAGCGTTGCCGCAGCGACATTAACAAAACCATAGCGCTCAATTTTTATCTGAGATATGGTTTGCGGAGTGTTCACGGACTCGTTTAAAATTGAAACAATTTCAAACTGCTCTTGATGGCTATAGCCTTGTTACCGCGCAATCTATCTCGGAACATACGAGATCATCGGGTAACGATCTTACAACCGAACAAATTAAAGAGGGCGAGGCTGAACTCGCCCTTATTCTGTCATTGACACAGCAGGGATTTGAAGCGAATGCGCCGGTTCAGGGCATCATGAAAGCCTTGACGGAGCGCTTGCAGGCGTTGAAGAACAAGACGGCGCCGCTGACTTGGGCGCATCTCGCCGCGATTGCGCAGACGCATCCAGTTTCATCCTTCCTGCTTCAGGACCCTCTGACCCGATGGTCCTTCGAAAAGCCGCGCGGCTATAGCGGCGATGCCTATCTGCTCGACTTCATTTATGAACACCCATCTGTTGCCGCACAGGTGGAAGAGGCCTCGGCGCTCGGCGCCGAAGTTTACGATTTCACCCGGCAAGCCGCCTCCGCCGTTGCCGTGCGGGAAAGGCGCGATCTTCTGGCGGCGCATGTCGATGCGGTGGCCGAGAAGAACGACGGGGCTGAAATCCTGGCGATTGCGGCTGGGCACCTTCGCGAAGCTGAGCGTTCCCAGGCTCTGCAAAGCGGCAGGCTCAAACGCTGGATCGCGCTCGATCAGGATCCCGTCAGCGTCGGCACCGTAAGTTCGGCCTTCCATGGCAGTTGCATCGAAGCCATCAACGGCTCCGTTCGCACCATCCTGGGGCGTGCGCAAAAGCTCGGCACGTTCGATTTCATCTACGCAGCCGGTCTTTACGACTATCTTGCCGAAAGCGTCGCCGTTCGCTTGACGGAGCGCTGCCTGCAGATGCTGAAGCCAGGCGGCAAGTTCCTTCTCGCGAATTTTGCGAAGGATATCGGCGTCGAAGGCTACATGGAAACTTTCATGAATTGGCCGTTGATCTGGCGAACGGACGAAGATGTCCAGTCGATCATCGACAAGGTCAAGCATCCGGTCACGGATGTTTCGGTCACGCGTGGTGAAAACGGCGGCGTCATCTATGCGGTCCTGACCGTGTAGCCCGCGAAAGCAGTGCGATCGGCTAAGCCGCGTTGCGGCTTAGCCGGCGAAGACGGAACAAAGCAAAGAGCAGAAGATAGACCAGGATGGCGGCGAAAGCGGCAGACGTCGCTGTATCCTGCGCGAAGACCTGCTTGCGCAGCATATAACCCGACGCCAGAAACGGCGCGTTCCAAACAGCTGCACCGACGAATGTCGCGATGGCAAATCCAGGTACAGGTATGGCAAGCACGCCCACAGGAAATGCCATATAGGCTCTGATCACCGGAATAAGCTGACCGACAAACGCCACCGATGTCCGATGGCGATGACAATGGCTCTTCAGTCGCCAATACCACTCATCGCTGATATCCAGCCGCCTGCCCATCCTCATCACGAAGGCATCTCCACGTTCAGCCCCCAACCATCGGCCCATTCCATACCAGACCAACGAGCCTGCCGTTGAACCTGCAGCCGTGATGATGATTGCGAAGGGCAGATCGCCGGGGCTGGTAATGCTCAGCATGCCAAGCATGATGAACATGCCGACGGATGGTATGATGGGTAGAAGTTTCTCGATCGTCGAACACAGCGCAAGGCCAAGCAACCCCCATGAGGCCAGGTCCGGCATGATACCCAACAGATCGGACAAATCACTCATCTGCCGATCACCGCGCAATGAAGCGGCTTGCGCCGGACAATCTTGTAGACCCTGGCGGGCGGGAAATTGCGCAGCACTCGGCCATGCAGCGTTGCCTTGAAACCGAACCGGTCGAGCAGCCGATACGGCACGGGACAGCGCATGCCATAGGTGAACTGGTAAAGTGCGCCGCCTTCGCGTAGCCTCGACGAGACACCGGTCAGAATGGCAATGACCGTCTTCGGCGACATGTTCAATAACGGCAACCCGCTGATCGCACAGCCGAACGGCGCCTCTTCCGGCAGGCCGTGAGCCCTGAGCCTGGCCGCATCAGCGCAGACGACGCGAGCGGTGGGAAACCGCCGTCGAAGCATGCTGGCAAAGCTGTCGGCGTACTCGACCAGCGTCAGATCCTTTTCGCATACGCCACGCGCAAGCAGAGCTTCCGTAAAGGCGCCCGTTCCCGGACCGAGCTCCAGAACGGGTCCAGCCGAAGGATCAACTTCGCTGGTCATCAGCTCGGCGAGCATGGTGCCGGAGGGCGCTATCGCACCAACCATCCGCGGATTTGTCAGCAGAGTTCGCAGAAATAAAGACATGTTCGACATGCATTCCCACCTAAAGCCCGAGAGATTCGCCTGCGCGGCAGGCTTTTCCTACGAGAAGCCAATTGCGGGAACATTGCACCGGAATGGCGCGACATCATCGATCCGCCACGGGGAAGCTCAGCCGGAAAGCCGCGCCGCCAGTCGGTCCCTCCAGGACGACAACCCGCCCACCGTGAAGTCTGGCAATTTCCTGGACGAGGTTGAGCCCGAGACCGAACCCCTTGCCGTGTCCCTGAAGACGATAAAACGGCTCGAAGATGCGGTTTCGTTCCTCCGGCGGAATGCCGCGACCTTCATCGGCAACCGTAATGCCGGTAGAACGACCGACATGGACTGTTATCCGGCCGTTGCGGCCGCCATACTGGATCGCATTCTGCACGAGGTTGGCAACCGCGCGCTCAAGCGCCGCCCGATCGCCGAGAATTTCAACCACGTCCTCATCCTTGATGAAACATGGCTCGTAGTTGGCGGCAATGGCGAGCGGCGCCAGCTCGGAAACCACGTGCTGCGCGACTTCGACGAGATTGATCGCAGCCGGCTCGAAGCGGTGATTGAGGCGCTGAAGATCGAGGAACTGTTCGGCCAAGGTCGCAAGGCGCACCGTATCTTCGAAGATCCGTTCCTTTAGCGGGCCGGACGGCAACCCATCAAGGCGCGTCTGCAGGATCGCGACAGGGGTCCGCCATTCATGCGCGAGATGAGCGAAAAGGCGCTTCTGCCGTTCATAGCCTTCATCCAACCGGCCGAGAGCATCGTTGACGGCTTCGACAAGCGGCAGGATCTCTCGCGGGACATCGTCCACCGGCAGCCGCGTGCCCTGACGATTGATGTCGATCTGCCCGGCGCGGGAAACGGCAGAGTCGAGCGAGGAAAAGGCGCGGCGAACGACCAACGGCGCAGCGACCATCGTTGCGATCGCCGTTACGATGAGAAGCGGCAGGAGAGCGCTGAAGAACACGATGCTAACGGCCGTAAGCACACGAACCGTCGATACGCTGCCGTCGACGCCCGTGAGCACCTGCACCTCGCCTGCCGGGGATCCTACCCATTGCAGACGTGCGGCAGGCGCGATACTTTCGCCGAGATTGCTGCCGAAACGGGCCTGCCCGATGCCATCAAGCGCCCCGCCGACATTCGCATAGGCCAGCGGTACGCTCCCATCTGTTATCGAGGCGCCACCGCGATCCCGCACGACGAACCAGAGCCCCGGCAAATCGACGCGGCGCGCTGCAAGGGCCGGCGTATTCTTCAGCATCAGTGTGCCGTCTTGATCCCGGGCGATCGACTGCGCAATGGCGTCGATGGTTTCGTCTTCCGGCTGAAGCGAGATGAAGCTGCCGGTCATCCAGAGAGCGGCAATGATGAGGAGCGCGAGAACAGTCAGAAAAATCGCCTGCAAGACGGACAGGCGCAAGACGAGGCGCCATCGCAAGGAAGGCTGGCTGGCGCTCATGACGTCTTTCTCATGAGATAGCCGACGCCGCGAACCGGATGAATTTCCAGGCCGGATTCCAGGGAGGCGAGCTTGCGGCGCAACCGGGAGACATGGGCGTCCAGCGTGTTGGACTGGATATCATCCGCGAAGCCATAGACGGCCTCCTCCAATGCGTGGCGCGGCACGGTGCGCCCCATGCGACGCGCAAGCGCTTCGAAGACAAGCAATTCCCGGCGGGGCAATTCGAGCCGTTCGCCGTCGATCAGCACATCATGGCAATCGAAATCATAAGATAGCCTGCCGAAACTCACCACCTCGCTTCGCACGTCACCCGGACGGCGCATGATGGCACGCAATCGCGCCAGCAGCTCCTCCACAGCAAAAGGTTTGACGAGATAGTCGTCGGCGCCGGTATCGAGACCACCGATGCGGTCTTCGAGGTCGCCTCGCGCCGTCAGCACGATCACCGGCGTCCCGACACCGGCAGCACGCAGCCTCGGAACGATCGAGAGACCGTCGCCGTCCGGAACCTGGCGGTCGAGAAGAATGACATCATAGGGGATACTTCTCGCGGCCTCCTCGGCATCGGCCAGCATCGATACATGATCGACGATGGCGTCGCGGGCTTGCAAGGCAGCACTCAGTGCCGACGCCATTTCCGGCTCGTCCTCAAGCAATAAAATCCGCAATGGCCAACCCCTGTCATCAGACAATTACATGGCATAGGCGGATTGCGAGAACATTGCGACCCAATCTTGCACGACAGCATCGCGGCTGCAGAAGTCGCACTCCGACAGCCGTCGAGCGGATCGATATGGCCGACGATCATCATTCGCGACACGGCAAGGGAGAGCATCGATTGCCCTTCCCTGCACGGAACGCGACGGAAACAGTTTCATTGGTAACCGGCGGCGCACGGAATCGCTCGATTCCGTGCGCCGATCACGCTCTCCATTCTTTGGCGCCAGCGGCCAAAGGATATTTCCGAACCAGTTTCGATCGGCGAAATACGATGAAGCGTCATGCCCATCGTTCCAACCTAACCGAAGCGGCGCAGCTGCAGCGCCAGGAAATTGGGATGACCCAGAATTTCCTCCCGCTCCGGCAGACCGATATCGCGAAGCTGGTAGTTCGACAGTTCGCATACCTGCTTACGCGTTTGCCGCTGCCTCCAGATGACAAGCAGCAGGGCGCGTGCGGTCCTCCAAGCACCGAATTTCTGGTACAGTTCATTGATCGTCGCCGTCAAACTATCGGCAACTAAAAATTGTGAATGCGTCATTGTCCTTCCTGGCGCGATTACGCAGCCAGGTCCTCTTGAAGCTTGACCGGCTTCAGGAGCAAGCGCGCAAAACATGCGCGCATTCATTCCCTCGGCAAGTCATAGTATGGTTATGGGAAAAGTGCCTAAACGGCGGTAGATAAAGCTTTTATCAGCTTTAAATAAAAGCTCGTCGTGTGGTTGGCATGGTGCATACCAATCCAGTAACGAGCACTCCGCCGGAGACGTATGTAAACATTTGTGTATGATGCATGTCACGCCTCCTCTGTTTGATTTGCGGATGAGCGTATAATACGCAAGATCGGAGAATCGGCAACCCCACAATTTCGAATTGCAGGAATCTCGATTCTGGTGTTGCGCCGGCGCAACAACAAAACAGGCTCATTTGCAACGAAGCTCTTCGCCGTAGCGTCGCTAGAACGAGTTGACGATGCCGCCGCCGCTGTGCATCTGCTGGACCATAATGTGGGCGTGATAGTGCATGGCACACTTGATCGCGTAGATTTGCAAGATGATCGGGGAGCGGCGATGCCGCAGGAGATTTAGAAGCCGTCGGCGATAGACGGCGCGCAGATCCTCCTCCTTCACGCGTCGCATCAAGCGAACGAAAATTCCGGCCGCCTCCATCGCCCATGTCGCGTTGAGTGCCAGTAAACGTAAGGGATGGCGGCGAAGATGCCGTAAGCGGGTGCTTTCCGGTTCGATGCGTGCATCGATATAGAGCGCATCCAGCCGGTCGAAATAGGCCGTCGGCTGATGCAGATCGCTGAGGACGGAGAGATATCCGTCCCGCAGCGTTTCCCGCGAGAGCTTGAGCGGAATGACGTTGGTGCCGAAGGCGGGCGGATCATCATGATCGAGCCGCCCTTCCTTGGCGAGACGCGTATAGAGCGGTGTCTTCGGAATAGCCGCGAGCATGCCGATCATCGCGTTGACGATGCGCGCATCCTTGATGAAGACACGCTGCGCATCGAAGATGGTCGCATCGTCGCTGTCGAAGCCGAGGATCATGCCGCACCAGACTTCCATCCCCGTCTGCTGGATCGTGTGGATCTTTTCCAGCATCGTGCCGCCCTTGCGCAGGTTCTGCAGCTTCTTGGTTTCGCGCAGCGCCTCCTCGTTCGGCGTTTCGATGCCGATGAAGACGACACGGATATTGGCGTCGACCATCAGCTGCATCAGCTCCGCATCGTCAGCCAGGTCGATCGACGCCTCGGTCAGAAACGTCATCGGATAATGACGTCTTTCCTGCCAAGCGACGACATCGCGCAAGACCTCCTTGATCGCCTTTTTATTGCCGATCAGATTGTCGTCGACGATGAAGGCCGTATCCATTCCCGCGGCCAGCAGCGCCTCCATCTCGGCGATGACCTGCGCGCTGGCCTTGATGCGCGGCTTGCGGCCGAAGACCACGATGATATCGCAGAAATCGCAGGTGAAGGGACAGCCGCGCGAGAACTGGATGCTGCCGACCGCATATTCATCCATCTTCAGGAGGTCGAAGCGCGGCACCGGCACCTTGCTCATATCCGTCTTGTCTGACTGTTCGTAGCGCCGCACATGGTTGCCCTGCTGCCATTCAGCCAAGAATTTCGGCCAGGTTTCTTCCGCCTCGCCGATGAAGGAGACATCGACGAGATTGCCGAAATAATCCTCCTTGACCGTAACCCAGGGTCCGCCGACGACGGTGAAACAATTGCGTCGTTTGAGCTCGGTCAGAATCTCCGTCATCCGGAAGCGCTGGACGATCATGCCCGTCAGCGCGACGATGTCGGCCCTCTCGCAAAGGTCGTAGTCTATCGGTTGGATATTTTCGTCCACGAGGGTAACGGTGTGCTCCGCGGGCGTCAGCGCCGCAAGCAGCGGCAGACAGGCGACCGGAAGATTGGCCTTCACATCGAACAGCGGCAGCGCATGCTCCATGCCCCAGTAGGAGGTTTCGAAGCGCGGATTGATGATGACGATATGAGCCATTGAATATGCCGCTCCACGACTTTGAAGATCTGGTTCGGTATTGCGCTGAGCTTGTATTTCATTCGCATCTGCCTGCGCCCGCCCTTCGGGGGCGAGGCCGGTCTTGGCATCGAGGCCGCTGTCTTAGCAGCCGTATATGAGCTCAGGATTAAATTTCGCCCGGCCCGTCGGCGGGAGGTTGGACTCCCGCATCTTCCCTGTGCCACCAAAGTACCGGAAATTTTTTCCGAGGGCGATGTCGAAATCAACGCCAGACGATCGTCTTTATTGCAGGCGCGTCGTGTGAGATGAATTCCTGGTCTTTCTCCGCGCTGATCGAGCTGGCTGAAAGGAGCTGCGAAATGATTTCGTCCTACCGTTGGGTGATCGTCGGTGCCGGTGCGCTGATGACTTGCGTCGCACTCGGCGCGATGTTTTCCTTGGCGATCTTTCAGGTGCCCATTGCCACAGAGACGGGCTGGTCGCATGCCGGTATCGCCGCCGCCATGACGCTGAACTTCCTGACGATGGGCTTGGGCGCCTTTGCCTGGGGTGCCGCAAGCGACCGTTTCGGCATCCGCATCGTGGTGATGATCGGGGCGCTGCTGCTCGGGCTTGCGCTGGTCCTGGCGAGCCGAGCCGGCTCGCTTCTGCAATTCCAGCTGACCTACGGCATTCTCGTCGGCCTTGCCGCCAGCGCCTTTTTCGCGCCGATGATCGCGGCGACAACCGCATGGTTCGACAAGGGAAGAGGCTCGGCGGTGTCGCTGGTGTCGGCCGGCATGGGCGTCGCGCCGATGACGGTATCGCCTTTCGCCCGTTACCTTATTTCCGCCTATGACTGGCGCTTCGCCATGCTTCTCATCGGTATCATGGCGTGGGTCCTTCTAATCCCGGCGGCACTGCTGGTGCGGCGCGCGCCCGTTCCGGCAGAGACCTCCAGCTGGGGTGGGCAGGCGGACGAGACGAGCCTGCCGCTCGGCCATATCTTCCGCTCGCCGCAATTCATCGTCCTTGGCGCCACCTTCTTTGCCTGCTGCGCGGCCCATTCCGGGCCGATCTTCCATATGGTCAGCTACGCCACGATCTGCGGCGTAGGCCCGATGGCTGCGGTCAGCATCTACAGCGTCGAGGGACTTGCCGGCCTCGGCGGCCGCCTGCTCTACGGCACGCTTGCCGACAGGCTCGGCGTCAAACCCGTGCTGATCGCCGGGCTGCTGGTACAGGCGGCAGCACTTGCCACCTACCTGCTGGTCAGCAAACTCAGCGAGTTCTACGCGCTGGCGGTCGTCTTCGGCAGCGCCTATGGCGGCGTCATGCCGCTTTATGCGGTGCTTGCGCGAGAATATTTCGGGCCGCGCGTCATCGGCACCGTCTTCGGCGCGGTATCGATGCTGTCGAGCATCGGCATGGCGGCCGGGCCGCTGATCGGCGGCTGGATCTTCGATAGTTTCGCCAATTACTCGTGGCTGTTCATTGGCTCTTCCATGGTCGGGCTGGGGGCTGCCGGCATCGCCCTCGCCTTTCCGCCGATGCGGCGCCGGCGACTGCAGCCGGCATGAGATAGGCCTAGAGCAGCGCAGACATGGGGCTGCGATCTCCGGCACGCGCGGCGCATTTCAAATAGGCTGACGCCAATCTTCCTGGCGCCAGCCTCCTGACATGGGTCCGCCACGATGGCGACGGCCAGCGACATATTCGTATTTCTTGATGCTTTACGCACAGTTTTCCATAAGCGACAGCGGTTGCAGGCATTGCAATTTTCAATTTTTAGCCAACACTCGCAAATGCATCAGGTGCGTGATCTCCCGGAGGAGGAAATCGGGAGAGCACCCACTGGCGCGACTTTCCGCGCCCATCGGCAGGAAAGTCCTGCGTAATGTCATCATGGGGGACATGACACCGGTCTTTTGACCATGTCCCTGGTGCAATTGGGAGGATTGATTCATGGCAACCACGTCCGCGGCCGAGACGAACGGTCGAGGCATGACCAGGGAAGAGAAGAAGGTCATCTTCGCCTCTTCGCTCGGCACAGTGTTCGAATGGTACGACTTCTATCTCTATGGGTCGCTGGCCGCTTTCATCGGCGCGGCGTTCTTCAGCGACTATCCGGAAGCGACCCGTAATATCTTCGCCTTGCTGGCCTTCGCCGCGGGCTTTCTCGTCCGGCCATTCGGCGCCCTGGTCTTCGGACGCATCGGCGACCTCGTGGGGCGCAAATATACCTTCCTCGTCACGATCCTGATCATGGGCCTTTCGACCTTCCTGGTCGGCGTTCTGCCCGGCGCGGCAAGCTGGGGTATCGCCGCACCCGTTACCCTGATCATCCTGCGCCTGTTGCAGGGCCTGGCGCTTGGCGGTGAATATGGCGGTGCCGCTACCTATGTCGCCGAGCATGCGCCCGACAACAGGCGTGGTTACTATACGTCCTGGATTCAGACGACGGCGACACTCGGCCTGTTCCTGTCGTTGATCGTCATCCTGATCGTGCAGAACGCCCTCGGCAAGGAGGCCTTTGCCGCCTGGGGCTGGCGCATTCCCTTCCTGCTGTCCTGCCTGCTGCTCGCCATCTCCGTCTGGATCCGGCTGTCGCTCAGTGAATCGCCGGCCTTCAAGAAGATGAAGGAAGAAGGCAAGGGCTCCAAGGCGCCGCTCTCCGAAGCCTTCGGCCAATGGAAGAATGCAAAGATCGCCCTTATCGCCCTGCTCGGCCTTACCGCCGGTCAGGCGGTCGTCTGGTACGCCGGCCAGTTCTACTCGCTGTTCTTCCTGCAAAACGTGCTGAAGGTCGACGGCCAATCGGTCAACATCATGATCGCCATCGCGCTGTTGATCGGCAGTGGCTTCTTCGTGTTCTTCGGCTGGCTTTCCGACAAGATCGGCCGCAAGCCGATCATCATGGCGGGTCTCGCTCTGGCGATCCTCACCTATTTCCCTCTGTTCAAGGCGTTGACCCACGCGGCAAATCCGGCGCTTGCCCAGGCGGAGCAGAGCATCCGCGCCACTGTCACGGCAGCTCCCGGCGACTGCACGTTCCAGTTCAACCCTGTGGGAACGGCGAAGTTCAACAATTCCTGCGATATCGCGACGTCGTTCCTGTCGAAATCATCCGTACCCTATACGATCGCCGAAGGTCCTGCCGGGCAGCCGGCAACCATCAAGGTCGGTGACGCAACCGTGACGTCCTATGAGGCCACGGCCGCCGGTGCGGGCGCTGCGGCCAAGAGCGCCGCCTTCACGCATGACATGAGCCTCGCCTTGCAAAAGGCAGGCTTCCCGCTCGCCCGCGATCCTGCCAAGGTTCCGGACGCCAAGCTGGATGCCTTCGTCGCCGCCAACCCGGAGCTTGGGCTGAATGCTGCAACCGTGCGCGCTGGCGACAAGACGGTGACGCCCGTTGCCGATCTCGTGAAGGCAAAACTGCTGACGGCGGATCAGGCCGGCGGCGCAACCGAGATGCCGGTCTATACCATCGCCAATGGCGGCGCCTTCAAGATGGTTGCCGATCCCTCGGCAATCAATTGGCCTTTAACCATCCTGATCCTGACGATCCTCGTCATCTATGTGACGATGGTCTATGGCCCGATTGCCGCGATCCTGGTGGAGATGTTCCCGACCCGCATCCGCTATACCGGCATGTCGCTGCCCTATCATATCGGCAACGGCTGGTTCGGCGGCCTGCTGCCGGCAACGGTCTTTGCGATGAGTGCCGCCACAGGCGATATCTATTATGGACTCTGGTACCCGATCGCGATCGCTGCGATGACGCTGGTCATCGGCCTTATCTTCGTTCGCGAAACCAAGGGTGTCGATCTCAACGCCATCAAGTAACCGCATGAGAGGCCCGTCCTGCGACCTCGCATGGCGGGCCTTTCTTCGCCTGTCTTCAGGCACCGCAAAGAGCGTGCAATAATAATAAGAAGGAAAAGAGCACCATGAGGGCGGCCAGGACGTGTTGCAGCATCGGCCAGATGCGTCGGCTTGCAGCGAGGCTCGGTCGGGTTGCAAGGGATGCAAGGTAAAGTACTGTGTCCATAAAGGCTCCTGGCGCATATAACCGAACAGGCGAAACGAATGTCGTCACGATTACGGAAATCCGCGATATCGTAGCTTTTATATTGTCTATAAAATTAGTAGACTAAAGAAAGGGTTTTTCAGCACGCTTGGCATTTCGGACAAAATTAAACTCACGCGCTGCAGGGCGACATATTGTTTGATCGACCTCATGCCAGCCAACGGAGATCACCAGTAGAGCTAAACAAAAACCGAATGAAAATTTATTCTATAGAATAAATCGACAAAGCAAGGCCGATCCTTGTGATTGAGCGGCGATGGATTAGGTCTGTCGCAGACAATCATCGAGCCTGCACGCATGACTTTGCTGGATATCCAAAATCTCTCGCTTGCCTTCGGCTCGACACAGGCCTTGGCAGGTGCGTCGCTGACCATCGACCGCGGCGAAGTCGTCGCGCTGATGGGAGCCAACGGCGCGGGAAAATCGACTTTGGTGAAGATCCTGTCGGGCATTCACCGTGCCGATTCAGGCAGGATCCTGTGGAACGGCGATGATTATCACGCCGATAGCCCCGCCGAGGCCGTAGCCCAGGGTATCGTCACTGTGCACCAATCCACTGACGTTGTCGGCGTGGCGGGCCTTTCGGTGGCGGATGCCCTTCTGCTCAATCGATTCGTCGATGGGCGCCAGCCCTTCTTCCTGTCGAAGCGCTCGGTGCGGCGAAAAGCTGAGGCCATCCTCTCGGAAGCCGGTTTCAACCTACGGCTCGATCGGGATTTCGGCGACCTCGGCACGGCGGACCGGCAGATGGTTGCCATCGCCCGCGCCCTGTCGAACAAGGCGCAGCTGCTGATCCTAGACGAGCCGACGGCAAGCCTTTCCGCACGCGAGACAGGCCGTCTCTACGACATCGTCCGTCAGCTGAAAGCGCGCGGGCTGGGTATCCTCTATATTTCGCATCGAACCGCGGATCTCGACGCACTCGCCGACCGTGTCGATATCCTGCGGGGCGGCCGCAATGTCGGTGCCCTTACACGCCCCATCGATTTTGACGCCGCCATCGAAACCATGATCGGACGATCGATGACGGCGGCCCGCCCGCATCGCCGTGAACAGTTCGACCGGACGGTGCTGGAACTTCAGCGCGTGCAGCTGCTTGCCGACAGCCCGCCGATCGATCTCAAGCTCCATGCCGGCGAAGTCGTGGCGATTACCGGCGTTCTCGGCGCAGGCAAGAGCCGGCTTCTCTCGGCCCTTTTCGGCCTCGAACGCTTCGCCGTGGGCAGCGCTCTTCTCGACGGCACCGCATTTCGGCCCGCCTCGCCGGCGGATGCAATCGCGCACGGCGTCGTCATGGCCGCCGCCGACCGGCATCGCTCCTCGCTCATGCCGCTGGACTGGCCGGGCGAAAGCATCGCCGCCACGATCAGCCTGCCGCACCTGAAGCAATGGTATCCGTCGGGCTTCCTGTTTTCCGGACGAGAGACCCGCGAAGGCGAAAAAGCCATTCGCCGCCTTGGCATCAAGGCGCCTGGCCCGGAGGCGTCCGTCTGGTCGCTGTCGGGCGGCAACCAGCAAAAGGTCGTGCTCGCGCGCTGGGAGGCGGAGCCGAGCCGCCTGCTGCTGCTCGACGAGCCCTTCCAGGGTGTCGATGTCGGCGCTCGCCAGGATATTATCGCCGCCATACGCGCCCATGCGGATCGCGCCACGCTGATCGCGACATCCGATCCGGAAGAGGCGCTCGAAGTCGCCGACCGGGTGCTGCTGATGGAGCACCATACCCTGAAGGAAATCGCTCATGCGACCGCCGGCGACCGGCAGAACGAGGAATATGCCTGATGAGTGAAGGAACCGTCCAAATCCCCGAGCAGAAGGCAGCAAGCAGCACGATGTCGCCGCAGGAGTTCGTGCGGCGGGGGGCGGTATTTTTCCTCCTCCTTGCCCTCGTCATCATCTTCAGCGTCGCCCAGCCGGCCTTCATCAACATCAACAATCTGATGAGCATCCTGCAGGCGGTTTCGGTCGTCGCCATCATCGGCGCGGGCGTTACCGTGACGCTTGCCATCGGCGGCTTCGATCTTTCCGTCGGCGCGGTCGCCACCTCGAGCGTCATGGTGGCGAGCTATGCCATGATCGTCCTCAATCTCGACGCTTATGAGACCGTGCCGCTGGTGCTCGGCTTCGGCACGATCGTCGGGCTCGTCAATGCCCTGCTGATCGTCCGGCTGAAAGTGCCGGATCTGCTCGCCACGCTCGCGACCATGTTTCTTTTGACGGGGCTGCAGCTGATCCCGACGGCGGGGCGCTCGATCTCGGTGGGCCTCATCCTCTCCGATGGCACGACAGCAACGGGCAAGGTCGATCCAGCCTTCCTGACGATCGGACGATCGAGCCTGTTCGGCACCATCCCCTTCCCCGTCATTCTCATGCTGATCGTCGCCTTCGTGCTTTACGTCCTCACCGAGCGCACGCGTCTGGGCCGCCTTCTCTATGCGACCGGCGGCAATGAAGCCGCGACCAGGCTTGCCGGTGCCAACATCGCCCGCCTGAAGACCTTTGCCTATGTGCTATCAGGCGTTCTCGCCTCGCTTGGCGGCATCATCGTCGCTGCGCGTGTCGGCCGTGGCGACGTCTCCTCCGGCGCCTCGCTGCTGATGGATTCCGTGGCCGCCTCGCTCATCGGTTTTGCCGTGCTTGGACTGCGCCGTCCCAACGTTCTCGGCACGACGATCGGTGCCGTCTTCGTCGGCGTGCTTCTGAACGGGCTGACGATGTTGAACGCACCTTATTACACGCAGGACTTCATCAAGGGTGCCGTTCTCGTCGGTGCGCTTGCACTTACCTATGGGATCAGCCGCGGCAAGTCGTGATTTACACGACGGCTCCTGCCCGGGCACTCGATCGGCCGCTCGCCTAAATGGTCGCCCGTTACGGCGGTTGCACCTCGGGCATCGTCAAGCTTCAGCTCGAATATCCGGTAGAACGCTGAGCCGGCCGGTCGCCGGCTCAGTGAAGATCGAGGCACGTCGATACGGCTCGAACCAAACCGCTCTACAGCAGCTTTTCCAAGGTGATCGGCAGGTCGCGAACGCGCTTGCCCGTGGCATGGAATACGGCATTGGCAATCGCCGGCGCTACGCCGACGATGCCGACTTCGCCGACGCCCTTGCCGCCGAGCGCCGAAGCATTGAAATCCGGCACACCGACGGAGATCACCTGGATATCCGGAATGTCGGAATTCGTCGGCACGAGATAGTCGCCGGCATTGTTGTTGACGGTGCGCCCGTTGCGCACATCAACCAGCCCTTCTTCGAGAAGCGCCTGGCCGATACCCATGATGATGCCGCCGCGCCACTGGCTTTCGACCAGCCTGGGATTGTAGAGGCGGCCGCAATCGAAGGCGGAAACCATGCGGGAGACCCGCACCGTGCCGAAGTCCTCGTCGACCCGCACTTCGGCGAAATGGGCGCACCAGCTGTGCATGGAATAATCGCCCATGGTCGGCCCCTGGACTCTAGCCATCGTCGTCCAGGCCTGGAGCTGCTCCTGGGCATTCGCGCCGTCGGGCAAGGTATTGCGCCGGACTTCGATCTCCTCGCGCTTGAGCGCGGACATCAGCTCCGCCAGCGTCAGCGAGGGTGTTTCACCGCGGGGTGCCGCGATGCGACCCCCAGCAAAATTCAGCGTATTCGCCCCCGTATCGCGGAACGGCGAATTGGCATCGCTGAGCGCAAGGCCGATGAGCTCGTCGCGCGCGGCGACCGCAGCCTTGTGGACAGCACCCATGATCGATCCGGCCAGCATCGAGCCGCCGGCGATCGCCGAACCCGGCAGACGAGAGTCGCCGAGATGCACTTCGACCTGATCCACCGGAATGCCGAAGACCTCAGCGGCACTCTGGGCAAGGATCGTATAGGTCCCCTGCCCCATGTCGATGGCGCCGCTAACGACCTCGACCCGGCCGTTCCCGAGAATACGGATCATCGCCTCGCTTGGCGCCCGGATGACGGGGAAAGTGCCGCAGCCGATGCCCCAGCCGATCAGGGTCTTGCCGTCCCGCATCGAGCGCGGCGCGTGGCTGCGCCGCGACCAGCCGAACGCTTCCGCACCCTCGGTCAGCGCTTCGCGCAGCCGGCGCGTCGACCATGGCTTGCCGGACTGATAGTCGTGATCGGCATAGTTCTTCAGCCTGAGTTCGAGCGGATCCATACCAAGCTTATAGGCAAGCTCCTCGATCGCGCATTCGATGCCGTAGGCGCTCGGGTTCTTGCCTGGGCCACGCAGGGCACCGGGCGTCACGCTGTTGACCGGCACGACGCGATGCCGCGAGGAGAAATTCTCGACCTTGTAGAGGATCGACGTTGCCGCCCCGGTCTGTTCCGGCCAATCGGCATAGATCGAGGTCTCGCTGGCGCCACGATGAACGATCGCCTGCAGAATCCCATCCTCGGTTGCGCCGAGCGCGATCTTCTGTCTGGTCCCGGCGCGGCCGCCATAACTGGTGAAATTCTGCGGCCGGGTAACCGCGAGCTTTACCGGCCGACCGAGCTTTCTTGCGGCGGCGATCGCGACGGCGCCATAGGCGAGCGGCTGGCCCTTCGATCCGAAACCGCCACCGATAAAGGGCGAGATGATCCGGACATTGTCGTAGGGCATGTCGAACCATTCGGAATACATGCGCGCCATGCCGTGCGACCACTGGCTCGGCTCCCAGATCGTCAGCTGGTCGCCGTCCCATTTCGCCGTCAGTCCATGCGGCTCCATCGCCACATGATATTCGCGCGGCGTCGAATATTCGGCCTCGATACGGACGGGGGATGCGGCAAGCGCCGCCTCGGCGTCGCCCCAGGCAACCGAGAGCGGCTCCATGAGCTTGCCTTCGCCGGCATTCGGGTCGTTGAGATCGGCGACATGCTTGCTCGCTTCATAGGTGACGCGCACCAGCCTGGCCGCTTCCGTCGCCTGTTCGCGGCTTTCGGCCACGACAGCGGCAATCGACTGGCCGTTGAACTGCACCTCGCGCGGCAGGGGATAGTAGGGTCCCTCGGCGGGCTTGTTGCCGCCCCAGTCGGCACCGAGCTTGAGACCGAGATCGTCCTCCGGCGTCAGCACCAGAAGCACGCCCGGCATGGCGACCGCTGCCGATATGTCGACATTGACGACACGTCCGGCAGGGATCGTGCTCTGGACGAGGACGGCGTAGGCAAGGTTTTCGACCGGGTATTCCAGCGCATAGGTCGCCGTGCCCGTCACCTTCATATTGCCTTCGAAGCGCGACTGACGGCCGCCGACCGTACCGTCGGAAGCATCGCCGTGCTTGCGGGGTTCCATCATGGTCATGCAAGGCCTCCCATTTTCAGAATGGCGCGGGCGACGACGCGCGGCGCAAGTTCGATCTTGTAGTGGTTGCCGCCATGCGCGACGGCGCCTTCCATGGCGAGCCGACTGGCTTTATCCACCAGTTCGGCGTCGAGTGCCTTGCCGACAAGCGCCTGCTCGACAGCCCGTGCCCGCCAAGGCCTGGTGGCGACGCCGCCGATTGCGACGCGAATATCGCGCACAGTCCTGCCATCGGCTTCAAGCTCCAGGCCAACGGCGCCGCTTGCGGCGGCGAATTCATAGGACTGCCGATCGCGGACCTTGATGTAGGTTGAGTTGCGAGCCGCGGCGGAAGCAGGAACGGTGATCGCTGTAATCATTTCGCCGCGCTGCAGGACCGTTTCCTTGTCCGGCGTATCGCTGGGCGCTAGGAAGAAATCGTCGACGGAGACCTTCCGGCCATCCGTCTCCACCACGGCATCGAACGCGACCAAAGCGACCGCCAGGTCGCCGGGATAGGAGGCGATGCACGATCCGCTCGTTCCAAGCACGGCGTGGTTGCGCGTGACGCCGCCGATTGCCGCGCAGCCGGAACCGGGATTGCGCTTGTTGCAGGCCGAAAAGGCACCGGGATCGCGGAAGTAGGGACAGCGCGTCCGTTGCAGGAGATTGCCGCCGATCGTCGCCATGTTGCGAAGCTGGGCGGAAGCGGCCAATGCCAGCGATTCCGAAACCGCCGGGAAGGCTGCACGGATATCCTTATGATCGGCCACCTCGCTCATCCTGGCGAGCGCGCCGACCCTGGCACCGGCCGCATCGACCGCGATGCCGCTCATGCCGGAAAGATGGGTGATATCGATGACCGTCTCAGGTTCGCTCACCCCGCATTTGGCGAGATCGAGCAGCGTCGTGCCGCCGGCAAGGATCATCACGCCGGCCTGTTGCGCCGCCTGACCGGCTTCGGCTGCGGATGTGGCGCGCAGATAGGAAAAGTTTCGCATCATGCCACCTCCGCTGCCTGGCGCACCGCCGCGACGATGCTGTTATAGGCCCCGCACCGACAGAGATTGCCGGACATATATTCGCGGATCTCCGCATCGGAGCCGGCATGGCCCTCGCGAATACAGGCGACTGCCGACATGATCTGGCCAGGCGTGCAATAGCCGCATTGGAAGGCGTCATGTTCGATGAAGGCGGCCTGCACGGGATGCAGATCGCCGGCTTCGCTGGTGATGCCTTCGATCGTCGTAATCTCGCGGCCCTCGACCTGCGCTGCCAGCGTCAGGCAGGAGAGCACGCGCTTGCCGTCGACGTGACAGGTGCAGGCGCCGCACTGGCCCTGATCGCAGCCCTTTTTGGTGCCCGTCAGGGAAAGATGCTCGCGCAGCGCATCGAGCAGGGTCACGCGCGGCTCGAGATCGAGTTCGCGGCGCTGGCCATTGACGTCGAGTGCGATATGGATGGTTCGTGTCATGATAAGCTCCTGCTATCGTCACGAAAATGAGACCTACGAAATCTAGTAGAGTCTATTCGTCGGTCCATCGGTTGCTGGATGATTTTATTAGGAAGACGAACCGCCCGCATTTCCTCACAGTAGCCGGCTCATCGGAATTGGAAGTGAGACACACACCGATAAACGGAGGCGCCTCCGTTTAAATTACTGCCTCGTTTGTTTTCGTCAAGCCCTGACGCTGAAATGAGAATGAGAGGCGGGATCGGCCTTCGGGAGATCGGGCCTGAATGTGCTTGGCCTGCACGACTTCGAACCGACAGGCAGCCTGTCCGCAGTCAGATGAGGCAGCTGCGGGACTGTGGCAAGTTTTTGCGACGAACGCGAGGCACGGTTTTCCCCGGCTCTTGCCATGTAGGCGACCAAACCGAAGGCGGCATTAGGCGAGGATGAAGCGAAACTGATATTGCGACCTCCGCTGCGACGATCCCGCCCGGATCTGACGCACGACAGCCGTCAAGCCGTCACATCCGCCTAATAGGCCTATGCTAAGCCCTCCGAAATCTGGAGGAATGCCGAATTGATTGAACCAGGAAAATTTCGCGCCATGATATTCTCTCACTGCGTTACGGCTCTTGCCGTGTCCTTTCTTCCCTTCCTTGCCGCCCCGGCCTTTGCGGACTCCGACGTGCTGTGGAAAATCGTGCATGACAAATGCGTCGCGCAGACCGCGCCCTGCCTTTCGGTGAACACGGCCGAGCATTATGCGATGCTGAAGGATCTGCGGGGCGTTGCGCAATTTCTCCTGATCCCGACCGACAAGATCACCGGAATCGAAAGTGCGGCACTTCTCGATCCGGCGACGCATAACTTCTTTGCCGATGCCTGGGCCGAACACGGCGATGTCGATTCTCGTCTGCCGCGCCCCGTCCCGCGCGACGGCATGAGCCTCGCCGTCAACGCGCAGCAGGCCCGCACGCAAAACCAGCTGCATATCCATGTCGACTGCTTGAGCGCCGATGCGCGGGCCGCCCTGAAGACTGATGCCGACAAGATCGGAGCGGACTGGGCACCCCTTCCCGATACCATTGCCGGCCACAAATTCGCGGCTGTCCGCGTCAAGGGCGAGACACTGGGCGATTTCAATCCGTTCCTGGCTCTCGCCAAAACATTGAAGGACCCGGCAAAGGAAATGGGCGATCACAATCTCGTGGTGACCGGCGCCAATTTCGCCGATGGCCCCGGCTTCATCGTGTTGACGGATGTGGCTTTGCCCGGCAT
Source organism: Rhizobium sp. P40RR-XXII (assembly GCF_012641405.1). Taxonomy (GTDB): domain Bacteria; phylum Pseudomonadota; class Alphaproteobacteria; order Rhizobiales; family Rhizobiaceae; genus Rhizobium. The sequence goes on along the minus strand of NZ_JABAII010000003.1, from coordinate 195,220 downwards.
GGGGGGGGGAAGACGTGCAGGATCATAGCTGCGCGATCATGTATTAAAAACAAAGAGATGCCGCAGATTTGGACTCGCCGTTCGGATACCGTTCTATTGGCGATCGGGGAGCCGACGGCTGATTTATGAACCCAGCCTCTAACAGCTATCACGATTCACATACTAATCTTTTAGGGGAAATGAATTCAGTGTTATAGTCCCGGGTTGTGAGCCTGAGTCATGCGTTATCCGCCTGTTGTGCATTCAGATCGTCGCACGGCGCCTGGCATTGAAGGCTCGCGATCAAAAGCCTCAGGAGGCGCCTCATGAATCTTCAGATCAATAGCCAGTCCTACCAGGTCAATTCGGACGGAGACACGCCGCTCCTTTGGATCCTCCGTGACGAGTTGGGCATGACCGGCACCAAATATGGCTGCGGGCTGGCGCAATGCGGCGCCTGTTCGGTCCTTGTCGATGGAGAGGTGGTTCGCTCGTGCGTGACGCCGCTCGATAGCGTCGCCGGCCGCCAGATCACGACGATCGAGGCGCTCGAGGCAGATCCGATCGGCAAGCGAGTGGTCGCAGCCTGGGTCAAGCATCAGGTTCCGCAATGTGGCTACTGTCAATCGGGGCAGGTCGTCGCGGCGACCGCGCTCCTTAAACAGACACCCAATCCTTCCGATGACGAGATCGCCGCGGCGATGATCAACCTCTGTCGATGCGGAACCTACAACGCGATCAAGACGGCGGTCAAAGACCTCTCCTCCAAAGAAGGAGAAACGCTATGACCGAAACCAGTCGCAATCTCGTCCCGGAAGATGCGTTCCCGACCGGATCTCCGGTCAACATCTCGCGCCGGCACTTTCTCCTGACCTCCGCCGGCGCCGCAGCGGGTGCCTTCGTGCTCGGCTTCGGCGTTCCGGTCGGCCGCGCACGCGCCCAGCAGGCCGCAACCGCCGTGCCGCCCGGCACGCGCGTTCCCGCATTTCTTGAAATCCGCCCAGATAGCACCATCCGGTTCATGAGCCCCTTCGTCGAAGGCGGACAAGGCGTCTTCACCGCGATGGCACAGATCGTCGGCGAGGAACTCGATGCCGATCCGAAAACCTTCGTCGTCGAAAATGCGCCGACGGGCAGCGACTATCTTGTTGTATACGGCAAGATGCGCATCACCGGCGGCAGCATGTCGGTGCGCACGAGCTATGAGACCATGCGCAAGCTTGGCGCCCTGGCGCGCAACATGATCCTGCAGGCCGCCGCCAAGCGTCTGGATGCACCGATTGCCGAGCTGACGACGGAGCCGGGCCGCGTGATCCATGCCGCATCGGGACGCAGCCTTGCCTATGGCGACGTCGCTGCCGAGGCACTGGACCTGCCGGTTCCCGCCCCCGAGAGCGTGGCGCTCAGGGATCCGAGCAAATTCCGCTGGATCGGCAAACCGGTCGAGCGGCTGGATATGCACGACAAGTCGACCGGCAAGGCAATTTACGCAATAGACTGCAAGGTCGACGGCATGCTGCATGCCGCCGTCCAGCATGCCCCGCGCCTCGGCCTGGCCATCGGCAAGATCCGCAACGAAGACCAGCTCAACGCGATGCCGGGCGTTCATTCCGTCCACAGCCTGCCCGGCGCCGTCGCCGTCGTCGCCGAACGCTGGTGGAATGCCAAGCGCGCGGCCGAGGCAGCCCAGGTCGATTGGCGCGAACCCGGCCCGGACGCCAATCCCGCCTTCCGTTACATGCCCGCCGATTTTTCGACCGCGGCCTTCAACGATAGGCTCGCCAGCGAGCCCGGCAACGGCAAAGAGGCGGAGAATGTCGGCGATATCGCCAAAGCGTTCGACGGTGCCAAGACCGTCGTTTCCGCCACCTACAAGAGCCAGTATCTGCATCATGCGCAGCTGGAGCCACCATCCACCCTGGCGCGATTCAATCCGGATGGCAGTCTCGAAGTCTGGATGCCCAATCAGGCACCCGAACAGTTCCAGGCCGATATCGCCAAGCTGACGGGGCTCGAACCATCGAAGGTGACGGTTCACAGCCCCATCCTCGGCGGCTTCTTCGGACGGCACTTCCTGTATCCGTCCGCCAATCCCTATCCGCAGGCCATCCAGCTTGCAAAAGAGGTCGGGCGGCCGGTGAAGCTCATCTGGAGCCGCGAGGAGGAGTTTCTGCGCGATCCGATGCGCCCGATGGCAGCCGTGCGCTTCCGCGGCGCACTCGACGCCAACGGCATGCCGGTCGCACTCGAGGCCATCAGCGCCTGCGAAGGGCCGACGGAAGGCGTCTTCGGTCATAAGGAGGACTCGCTGGACCCGACAGCCCTCGAAGGCCTGACCGGAAAATCCTACGCCATCCCGAACTACCGCATAGCCCAGATCTATGTGAAAAACCCGACGATGCTCGCCTACTGGCGATCGGTCGGCAATTCCATGAACGACTTCTTCTATGAGACATTCCTGGACGAGCTGGCCGACAAGGGCGGGCAGGATCCCTATGAGATGCGCCTCAAACTGCTGCAGAAGAACGAGCGGCTGAGCAATCTGCTGAAGGCCGCCGGCGATCTCTCCGGCGGCTGGAAGCGAGGGCCTTTCACGGCGGAAGATGGCTCGCGGCGGGCGCGAGGCGTGGCCATGGCCTCTCCCTTCGGCAGCCATACGGCGGCGATCACCGAGGTCTCCATCCGCAGCGGGCAGGTCGTCGTGCACGATGTCTGGGAAGCCATCGATCCCGGCAGCATCGTCAACCCGGCGATCATCGAAGCGCAGATCAATTCGGCGACGGCGCTCGGAATGTCGCAGGTACTGATGGAGGAAGCCGTCTACAAGAACGGCGAGCCGGTGGCGCGCAACTACGACCTCTATCCGATCCTGCCGCCGGATCGCATGGCCCGGGTCCATGTCCGTATCGTCGAAAGCGGAGCCGAGATGGGCGGCATCGGCGAGCCGGGGCTGCCGGCCATCCCGCCGGCGGTCGCCAATGCGGTTTCGACGCTGACCGGCAAGCGGATACGCAGCATGCCTCTTTCCAACTACACCTTTGAAAGCTGAGGCGCGGCAAGCCGCGCCAGGCACAATTCCGGCTCTCGGTCCATTCTGGATCGAGAGCCGGCGTGGTTGCCTTCTTCAATCGCCGAGTCCGAAATCCCGAAGCAAAGACATGAGGGCACATTCTTGAAGAGATTTCTTCTGGTTCTTCTTTTGATTGTCGTGCTTGTGGCCGGCGCTGTCGCGTGGTTCGTAACCCGCAAGCCGGCATCTCCCTTCGACAGCGTCGCCGCGGCACAAACACCTTCCGAGGAGTTGCTCCAACGTGGCGAATATGTTGCGCGTCTGGGGGACTGCGTCGCCTGTCACAGCACACCGAAGAGTGCCCCTTTTGCCGGAGGACTGGAAATGGGGACGCCGCTCGGCGCCATCTTCACAACCAACATAACGCCGGACAAGGAAAACGGCATCGGCAACTACACGCTCGCCGATTTCGACCGTGCCGTCCGCCAAGGCGTTGCACCCGATGGACGTCGCCTTTATCCGGCAATGCCCTACCCCTCCTATGTGAAAATGAGCGACGACGATATCCGCGCGCTCTACGCCTATTTCATGAACAGGGTCGAGCCCGTTCAGCAGGCAAACAAGCCCTCCGACATCAAATGGCCGATGAACATGCGCTGGCCGCTTGCGCTGTGGAACGCGGTCTATACCGAAGGCGGAACCTATCAGCCCAAAACCGCTGGCGATGATCAGTGGAACCGGGGTGCCTATCTCGTCCAGGGGCTGGGCCATTGCGGCAGCTGTCACACGCCGCGTGCAATCACCATGGCGGAAAAAGCGCTCGATGAAAACAGTCCGCTCTATCTTTCCGGCGCTCTTCTCGACGGATGGTATGCTCCGAGCCTGCGTGGCGACCCGAATACGGGCCTCGGCCGATGGACCGAAGAGGACATATACACCTTCCTCAAGAGCGGCAGGAACGGCCATGCCGTCGTCTTCGGCTCGATGGCGGATGCGTTTAACAATTCGACCCAGTTCATGAGCGATGACGATCTCAAAGCCATCAGCCATTATCTGAAGTCCCTGCCCGGCGATCCCACCCGCGACGGCACCCCCTGGCAGTATGACGAAGCTACGGCCAAGAACGTCGCCCTGCCCGCCCGTCAGCAGATACCCGGCGCGCAGACATTCGTCGCGAAATGCAGCTTCTGTCATGGCATCGATGGCCGCGGAAAGGAACAATGGATTCCGCCGCTGGCCGGCTCCGCCGCATCGCTCGCAAAGGAAAACGCGTCTCAAATCAATGTGACGCTGAACGGCTCCAGCCGTGTCGTGGCGAACGGCATTCCGGACGCCTATCGCATGCCGCCATTCAGGCAGCAGCTTTCGGACAAGCAGATCGCCGATGTCCTGACATTCGTGCGCTCATCCTGGGGAAATCACGGCGGGGCGGTCGCGCCTGTTGACGTGAAAGCCTTGCGCGAGCATACCGATCCGGCAAGCAGCAGCCCCATCATATTGCAGATGCGGTAGTTCGCCTTGCATGCCATCCGGTTGCGGCCAACTCAACCCCTTGCGGAGGCCTGTCATGGGTGAAGTATTTCCCGCGACATCAATGCCGGACCGCGACTGGTGGTCGGCACTCTGGCCCGATCCGCAGGCCATGCTTAAAGCGCTCGGCATCAAGCCGGGCATGACTGTCCTCGATCTCTGCTGCGGCGATGGATATTTTACCGCGCCGCTGGCGAAACTCGTCAAGGGAAAGGTCTATGCGCTCGATCTGGATGAAGACATGATCGAGATGGCGAGAGGGGAAACCGCGCGACAAGGGGTATCCGTGCAAAAATGGATTCACGCCGACGCGCTGGACATGGCGGAGCATCTTCCCGAAAAGGTCGATTATGTCCTCATGGCAAACACATTCCACGGCGTTCCCGATCAGCCGACCCTTGTTCGCGCCGTCCGTTCCGTTCTCGCTCCAAAGGGGTTGTTCGGCATCGTCAACTGGAAAACATTGCCGCGCGAGGAAACAATGGTGCTTGGGCAGCCACGCGGGCCGAGGAGCGAGATGCGCATGCCGCCTGCAAGGCTTGCCGCCGTCGTCGAAGCCGGCGGCTTCATATCGCAAGCCACGATCGAGCTGCCGCCCTATCACTATGGCTCCGTTTTCCGCGCCCTGTAGCTGATCCTCAATCTGACGAACCGCCCTACACGGCAACGGCTGGTCCCCACCGGAAGGTGGGGACCGTGATGCGGCTTAGTTGAACACGGAGGCATATGTCCTGCGAAGCGCGAGTGCGATCAACAGGCCAGCGATAGCGGTGACAGTCCCTGCCAAAAAGACGCTGCCATAGCCGGCTCTGTCGGCCAGCAGACCGGCCAGCGGCCCGGTCAGCCCATAAGCGAGATCCTGGAAGGCCGAGAAACCGCCGAGGGCAGTGCCACGCAGATGCGGCTCCACCAGCCGAACCACCTCCCGCCCCATGGCCGGAAAGATCATCGAACATCCGAGCCCGGTCAGGAATGCGCCAACCAGCGCAAGAACGGGATTGTTTGCATTCCAGATCAGAAATTGGCCGATCGCTTCGACGGCAAGCGACATGGCCGCGACCGGCAGGCCGCCGAGACGATCTGGCAGATGCCCAAAGAGCAGGCGCACCAGCACGAAGCCGCCGCCGAAGGCAGTCAGACCCAGCCCGGCATAGCTCCAGCCGCGATCATGGAAATAGAGCGTGAAAAAAGCACCGATCGCCGCAAAGCCTATGCCCTGCAGGCACACGATGGATCCATGCAGCCATATCCGATTGATGACGCTCCAAAGCGGCGTTCGCTTCGCCCCGGGATGTGGCGCAACGCCGGGAATACGGGAGATCGCCAGCAGGCCCAGGAAGGGAAGAGCAGCACTGATCCCCATTGCGCCGGCAAAGCCGAACCGATCGAGCAATACCAGCCCAATGGGACCGCCGACGGCAAGCGCGCCGTAGATCGCGGCACCGACCAGGGCGAGTACCCTGCCCGAACGCGCAGGCCCGACGAAGCCGATGCCCCAGGCAATCACGCCGACGGCGACCAGGCTTTCGCCCAGGCCAAGAAGCAGACGGCCGGCGAGAAGAAGCAGAAATGACGGTATCGCCGCACCGACGACAAGACCGGCGGCCAGCGATATCACCGCACCGGCCATGTAGAGAGCCAGCCCGCGGACGACCGCAACCTTGGCGCCTCGATGGTCCGAAAGACCACCGGCATAGCCGCGCGTCAGAATGGTCGCAAGAAAGGCGATGCCGACGCCGAGCCCGGCCCAGACATTGCCGAGCTTCAGCTGCTCGGTCACGTAGATCGGCACGATCGGAAATGTCATGCCGACGCAAAGATAGGAGATGAAGAGAATGGCGCTCAGCAGCAGAAGGCGACCGCGCGCCGGATCGGATGTCGATTGAAAAGCCATGATGGTCTCCAGGCTTTCCTCGATCGGCGAAGGCACAAAAAAACGCACTCCGACCATCGAGGATCGTTGAGTGCGTTGCTTGACGTCAAACGCTTACGGCCAGCGGAACCGGCTGGCTTTTCCAATATGCGCTTGTCGTAAGGGTGTCAACACAGCGTCGCCGGAGCGGGAGGCCATGCTGCCCCACCCCTCATCGAAGCTTGAGGCTTTCGAGATAGGCGCCGAACATATCCGCCATGGCGTCGCCATAGGCTTCGATCTCCTGCGCTGTTTGCGGGCTTTCCGAAAGCTGCTTTCCCGTCGCGCTGAGCGTCGTGGCGATCAGGTCGGCCGCCAGGATGCGGGCCGCGTCATCGACCTCCGGCAAGGCTTCGCGCATGAACTGCTGCAGGATACGGTCTCCGGATGACCTCGCCTCATGCGCCTCCGGTGCATCGCGATAAAGCGGCGCGGCGTCGTTGAGCGCAACACGCATGGCGGCCTCCTCGCATTCGGAGCGGATGAAGGCGTGGACGAGGCAGCGCAATCGGTCCAGCGGCGGTGTCGCGGTATCTTCAAGGATGCGGCGCAGCAGGTCCGACGTCTGCCGCCATTCGTCGCTCTGCAGGCGGAAGAGGATCGCCGCCTTGTTGGGGAAATATTGATACAAGGATCCGACGCTGACGCCGGCCTTTTCAGCGACGCGTGCCGTGGTGAAGCGCTGGGCGCCTTCCCTTGCCAAAACCTGAGCCGCGGCACCCAGGATCGCGGAAACGAGCTCGTTCGAGCGAGCCTGCTTCGGCTGCTTTCGCGAGGAAATCCGGGCTCTTGGACGATCCGTCATATCGATGCCTGCCAATGCGAATGGGAAAGCTGACGAATTAATCGTATTTTACGCCCCATGCAAACCAAAGAACATGGCGATGAAAGCAGCGGACTGGCAGCCATGCCGATCGAGGCCGACGCCCTGGCAAAGATGTTCTCGCATGTGAGCCAGGCCCTGGTGGAAGCAGCACTTGCCGGCGCGAGCGACGCCGGGCTCGTTATTCTCCTCGGCCGCACGCTGAATGCCGTCGGTCTCGCCGTTTCGACGATCGAGGTTGCCTGTGATGCCGTCGATCCGGAGAGAGCCCAGCATTTCATTCGCTGGCGGCGAGACGGCAAAGGCACCGAAGACAATATCCTCGCCGGCGAGATCTTCGTTGACATGCTGGAGGAGGATGCAACGGTTCTTCGTCTCGATGCCGGCCGCCTCGCATCCATTCCGCAGGACGGAGCAACGGACGCCATAGCCTTTGCCAACCATCTTGCCCCCGATGTCACGCTCGGTTTCTTCGACGACGTGATGAGCCTGCTCATTACCGAACGCCCCGGCGGATTTTCTGGGTTGGAGATAGAGCTGCTGCATCGCGTGATGCCGGTGTTCGCCCTTGCCCTCGGAGCCCGATTGAATGCAGCTGCCGCCCGCGTCCTGCTGCAGACCTATCTCGGCCGCAATGCCGCAACCGCCTTGCTCGATGGCCGTGTGGGCCTTGGCGAGGTTGAGCAAATTCGAGCGATCGTGATCTATTGCGACCTGTTCCAGTTCACCTCACTGACCGAGCGGCTGGATCCCCGGTCTCTCATCGATCATCTCAATCTGTTCTTCGAGACGATCACCCGGCCTGTGTCCCGCGCCGGCGGCCAGGTCTCCGGTCATGTCGGCGACGCCGTGGTCATGTTCTTCCCCGTTCCGCAGGCCGGAAGCGAAGGGCCGCTCTGTGCCGCCGCAGTGAAAGCCGCGCTGGAAGGGCTGCGGGCACTGGAGCTTATCAACACGATGCCGTCGCGAAAGATGGCACCGCCGTTGCGGGCGCGGATCGGTATCGACATCGGCGAAGTCGTTCACGGCAATATCGGTTCGCCTGGCAGGTTTTCGTTTACGATCATCGGCACGCCGGTAAACCGCTCGGCCAGATTACAGGCCCTCGCCAAGGAGCTAGACGCAATCATGCTGATGACATCTGATACCGCCAAGGCGGCCGGCGTCCAATGCAAGTCTTTCGGCAGCCACGCCCTGAAGGGCTTCGACCATCCGGTCGATATCGTCGGCTTCGGCATCTCGTGCGACCGTTGAAAATGCGAATGGCTGCGCCGAAGGGATTGCTCGGGAATGATCCAAGGCGCTATTTTTCCAGCATATTTTCAAGAACATAGGCGCATTTCGCACGCAACCTCCGTCAATGCGATTAGAAAATGCGATGAATTATTCGTATTTTCGTCGCCGGCAAAAGACCTTGGCCCTGAACGGAGAAAACATGACCACATTGACGAATACCCCACTCGCTCCATTGCTCGATCGCCTGTTTAAGGAAGCGGATGCAGCGTCGCCGGCAACAACACCATCGGTTGCCGCTTACTGGAGCGGCCTTTCCAGCGAGGAGCGCGCGCGTCTGGTGCGCAGCAAAACCGACTATCTCGATTTCTACGCCCGGCTGAAGGACATACCGCTCGCCATCTCGCGGGAGGCCGGAACCTTGCTCTATATGCTGGCGCGAAGCACCGGCGCCCGCATCATCGTCGAATTCGGAACCTCCTTCGGTATCTCCACCCTCCACCTTGCCGCCGCGCTGCGGGACAATGGCGGCGGGCACCTGATCACCACCGAATTCGAGCCCTCCAAGGTGGCGCGGGCACGGGAAAATCTAGAGGCAGCCGGCCTTATCGATCTCGTCGAGATCCGGGAAGGCGATGCCCTGCAGACGTTGAGTTCCGATCTGCCCGATACCATCGACCTGTTGCTTCTCGACGGCGCCAAGGCGCTCTATCCAGACATTCTGAAGCTGGTGGAGAGCCGTCTGAGGCCGGGTGCCCTCGTGGTTGCCGACAATGCGGACTTCTGTCCCGATTATCTGACCTGGGTGCGCTCGCCGGCGAGCGGATACATGTCCGTAGCTTTCGCGGAAGACATCGAATTGTCCATGCGGCTCGGCTGACGCCGTTCACAGCGCAAGCGCGCCCATGGCGCGCTTGCAACATCCGTCCCGCATTCGCTGCCGGATACGGGTGACGGCTTTCACACCGTGTATTTGCGTTTGCATCGCGGCCGTCATGTCGCCGTATAAACGACCTTGAACTGCGAACGCCTGTAGAAAACCAGCATTTCCCGCTCGAAACTTTCCACGGCAAGCACGACCCATGGCTCCAAGTGGCTGCTGCGAGCGCCCGCCTTTCTTCGGCTATCCATGTCGAGCATTCCACGCAATGCCCAATCTACCAACCCCATCCCATCACTCTCACCCTGCCGGGACCCCTGAACCATCAGACGCTCGACCTCCGTCGCATTCGGCGACATGGCCACCACTAAATAAGTAAACCCTGATCGATGGAAAGGTGAACAAACGTTGTATTAAGGTTTGTAACATGCGTTCGGTCAGTATCGTCTCATTCCGGCGACACTAACGCCCCCCATCCCTGCCGGACGGCAAAAGGGGCGATAAATAGCGGCCTACCCGAACATGAACCGCGTTACGAAGCGATCGATCGCCCGTGAATTCGCTTCCAGCCAACGCCAGATCAGCGCCATGCTTAACATGGTCAGAAGCCAGCCGAGCATCACATCCGACAGGAAATGGGCACCGAAAATGACGCGGTTGAACGCCACGAACAGTAGGCACGGCGTCAGAAGCAGCGCGGCAATCCATCTGCCTCCTGGAGGCACGAAAACCAGCAGTGAGAGCCCGGCGGCGGCGGCCGCAGCCTCGCCGGAAGGGAAAGAACAATTGCGCGAACAGGCGGCCGAGAACTGCCATACCGGGGTGAAATCCGCAGTGCCACCGAACTCGATGAGATCGCGGGGACGCACGCGTCCGATTGCGACTTTCAACGTCTGCACGATCAGGAGCGGCCCGGCGACGAAGCTCAGAAGCACGAACAAGGGCTTGTGCGGAGGGCAGAACCGAAGCCGCCTCGGCAGAAAGACATGGAGAACGACAATCACCGCCATGGTGCCGAGAAGGTAAGGCTGGCTCCGGCGACTGATGTCCCGTACCGCCTTCAGGAATGGGTCTTCCGCGAGCCAGAATAGCCGCTCATGGGTGAACAGGCGCGCGACGGCCAGATCGAGTTTGGGAAAGACCACGAAGACAAAACTGGTCCAGACGACCATCATGCCGATGACCGCAAACTCTCCATCCGTGGCTGCGCCGGTCTTCGATGTGCTCGGGCGCCCGGACGCAAAGTTCCAAGAATGCAACGCAAATTTCCACATGCCATATCTCCTGAGGCGGAACGGCGGCAACCTGAATCGCGATTGTCAAGAATTGACGGAGATCGCATCAACGCTGTGTTCAGAATCGATCGTCAGGCGGCCGGAAGACTGTTTGGAAATTGCGGAAGCGTGTTTTGTCCGCGATAGTGCGAATGAGGCGGCAAAGCCGCAAAAGAAACGAAATAAAATGGGGCGCTAAGGTGGACAACAGTCTCGTTCTCATCGTGGAGGATGAACCGGCTATTGCACAGATATTGGAAGGCTATCTGACGCGGGACGGCTTTCGCACGGTCCGCGCCGGCGACGGCGAAACCGCGCTCCAGCATCATGCGCTTCTGAAGCCCGACATCGTGCTCCTGGACGTACGCCTGCCGAAACTGGACGGCTTCGGGGTGCTTGGTCGCCTGCGACAGGCCGGCTCAACGCCCGTCATCATGGTGACAGCCGTTGCGGACGACATAGACCGCCTGAGCGGACTGCGCCTCGGCGCCGACGACTATGTCGTCAAACCCTTCAACCCCCAGGAAGTCGTTGCCCGCGTCAGGGCGGTTCTGCGGCGGACGCAAGGCGACCGGGCGGAAACCATCCGGCGCTTCGGCGTCATCGAGGTCGATTTCGGCAGCTATTCCGTCGTCGTCGTCAAGGACGGGCGCCGCATTCCATTGCTTCTGACGCTCAGCGAATTCCGGATTCTCGCCTATATGATCCGCCACCCCACGCAGGCTTTCTCACGCGCCGATATTCTCGATGCCTGTCTGCCCGAAAGCGAGGCCTTGACCCGCACTGTCGACACGCACATTTCCAACCTTCGGCGGAAGCTGGAGGACATGGGACAGAACGGCTTTTTTCCCGCGGTGCGCGGCATTGGCTATCGTTTTTCGGATCCAAGATGAAGATACTAAGGTTTCCTTGCATGCCGCTGGCCACGCTCACGGCCATCGTTACCGCCGTCATGTTGCTCCTCAGCGTCGGCCTGACATACCTGGAGGTCAACTGGTATACCTCCTATCTTGAAAAGACCATCACCGACGGTCTGCCGCCAAGGGCCGCAGCGGCCTACAAAATGCTGAGCGAAAACAAGGTTCCGGACGGGGATTCCCTCAGGCTCTTGTTCGAGCACCTCAATTTGCTGACCGAACCGACGGATTTCAAGGTGCAGCTTTCCGTGCTGATAGGTGGCCTGCTTTCCGCCTTGATCTGCGCCCTCATCGGTATCTATCTGGCCCGACGCCTCGCAAGCCCGCTTGAAGAGCTCACCGCGGCTGCGGAAGGCTTGAAATCGGGCGATTTCTCGGTTCGCGTTGCCGCCTCTTACCGCAGCACCCGTGAGGTTGCGAGCCTCGTTGAAACCTTCAATGCGCTGGCGACAAGCCTGGAGACGATGGAAGAGAGGCTGCGCTTCAACAACATGGCGATCGCGCATGAACTGCGAACCCCGCTGACAATCCTGCAAGGATCGCTGCAGAGCATGATCGACGGCATTTTCCCGATGGACCGCAAGATCATCTCCGACCTTCTCCTTCAGGTCGAGGGTCTGGGCAGGATTGTCGAAGACCTGCGCACCTTGTCCCTGGCCATCGGCCAGAAGCTCGTGGTCGAGCGTCGGCGCATCGATGCCTCGCAATTGGTCGAGACGGTTGTCGCCTCCGCAATGCCGATGCTGGACGCAAGCAAGCTGCGGATTGAAACAGATTTGCAGCCCGCCTGGATCTCGGCGGATTCTCCCCGTATACGACAGGCCATTCTGGCGCTTGTCGAAAATGCCTGCCGCTATGCCGCCGACGGCGGCTGGCTGCGATGCGAAACCGAGCGTTTGCCGGATGAAAGCGTCCTCATCCGCGTCCTCGATCGCGGCCCGGGATTTCCGCAGGATATGGACGCCGTCGCCGTCAACCCGTTCTGGCGGGGCGATCCTTCGCGTTCGCGTGCAAGCGGCGGCACGGGACTGGGGCTATCCGTCGTGCAGGCAATAGCAGTTGCCCATGGCGGACATCTGGAATTTTCAAACCGGCCGGAAGGCGGCGCCATGGTCGCAATCCATCTGACTGACGGCGTCGGGCAGGAAAGAGCGCACGAACCTTCGCAATAGAACACTTCCGGGAAAGTGCGGTTTCGTCCGGATTTACGCAAAAGCCAAGAGATGGAACGGTTGAATCTTCCGGCTGCGCGGCGGCACCGCCGCATGCCCCGATGATCAAAGGAAGAGCTCGCCGATGCCGTGGAACCACATTTTGCTCTGGCTGCGTCTATCGGCTCCGCAGATTTTCGAAAAGGGAACGCTGAAACCGTAGGTGCCCTCTGGTTGGGCGGACCGTTCGGCCCAGAAGGCATCGACATTCGACCGCATCATCGACTGCCGCATGCGACGGCGATACTGGATCGGATGCTTGACCTGCGAGACGGCGAGGAAGTGCTGTATGCCGCCCTCCGTCACCAGGCCTTGCAGGACGATCAGGATCGCCTCCTTCGGACGCAGGCCGGAAAGATCGCGGGTAACCTCGACGATCCGTTGCTTCGCATTGCGCGGTCCCTGCATGCTCCCGACGACGAAAGTATACCGATCCTGCGACCCCTGGCTGACAAAAGTGAATCTGACGGTACAGAGAACGGCCTTGTCCTCGATGCGCATGAGTTTGACCGCGAAGGCGCCTTCATGACGTCCGCCGCTGCGGTCGGCAAGTGCGATAAAACATGCATAGGTTTCGCTGCGGCCCTGGACGAAGCCCATTTCCAGCCACTCGCCGCACCAGAGGCGTGTCATGCTCTCCGCCGAAAGAATCCTTTCCGCGATCGAAAAATGATCGATGAGGAGCGAAAGCCGCCGGGAGCCCAGCATTCCATGGACCAGAAATTTCGACAGCGGCTTCTGCAGCAGCTCGTCATGCGGAGGCGGCAATCCCCGCTCAGCGGCGAAGGTCGCGGCAAAGCGCCACCAGCGAATGGTGAGGAGCGGATTGGCCGCGAAGCGGCCCCAGAAAAGAAGCGCCCGCTTCCAGCGCACCCGCAACCCGAAGGTCAATATCCTGCTCAGCACGACATATCGTGGTGAACGCGCTCCATCGGCGCCCTGCGGCACTGTTATGCGAGGAGAAATTCTGGAAATGACGCCGTCGGGCGTCACGGCGACCAATGTTTCGCGATTCATGCAAAAGTCCGACAGATTTGGTTTCGCCGAACCATCTGCGTCGGAATTGTCAAGGTAGCGTCAAGGCGGCGTCAGCCTTTCGCGGGGCAGGACGCGAGACGTCGGCAGCCTTATGAAGGCGGTGAGAAGGGCCGCGACAGGCGTCCGTCACGCCGACCACGCCGCGCGCTGCATAGCAATCAGAAAAGGGCGCCCACGAACAGATTCTCATCGCGGACCGGGGCCGGCCCGCTTTCGGCCACCGGGTTTACCACGCCGAAGATGCGCGCGTGGATCTCGCGCTCGGCGGCCATGGTATAGGTCCTGAAAATGCGCCCGGAAATGGCCGCCACAGGCGCTTCCAATCCGGCCGTACCGGCAAATGCACGGCGCGCCAGCCCCGCCTCGCCGGCGCAGGAAGCCAGGATTTCCCCGATTCCGGAGCGGAAATCCAGACTGGTGGCAATTTCGGCCACTTGCGACGTCATGGCCTCGCCGCATTGGCGCAGTTCCCGTACGTTCAGATCCATCGCCGCCCCGGCTTCGCCGATATGGACGAGAGCTGCATCGATGTGGCTGCCGAGACCGGAAGCATTTTCCGACTCGCCGGCCTGCCGCCAGTCCTTGAGGCCGGCGGCCTGCGTTTCAAGCTTGCCGAGACTGACCAGTATCTTCTCGGCATCCTCGTCGAGCAGCGATGCGAACGACCGCAATTCGCCGGCGACGACGTTGATTGCCCGCCCTTCCTCTCCAAGTTTGCCGCAGCGCAGATTGGTGTTGAGCGCCATATATTGAATATCGCGCCGTACCAGCTGAATGGTCTGAATGCTTGCCGTCAGCTCCTTGACCATTTCGGACGTCTTTTCGCTAAGCCGGTTTGCTCCGGCCGCGGCAACGTCAATGCGATCGACAACCGCCCGGGCTGCGGAAAGATCGCCGCGCAGCGGGCTCTTTCCATCCTGGCCGCTCTGCGACATCATCGTCCGGTAGAGGTCGAGCAGCGTGCCGATATCGCCGCTGAAGCTGCGGATACTGTCGACAATCTTGGTGGTCTCGCGGTCGAACCCCTTCGTCGTCTCGCCGAGCAGTTCAAAGATCAGCGTCATCGTCAATTGCGAGAGGCGCTGGCGGTCGGAGGCGGAGAGACCAGCCGGAGCTTCGGAAGCGAGATAGGCTTCGGTCATCATATGGGCAGCCTGGCAATGCTCGACCCTCTGCCGCGTAATATCGCCGATCTGCATGGCCGAAAGCGTGTGGGCAACCTTGCTCTGGATCTTGCGCGCCAGTCCGGCAACCGTATCCGCCAGCTCCGAAAGATTGCGGCGCTGAACCTGGATCTCCTCGGCATTCGACACGAGACGCTGTGCAATGGACGGTATGCCGTTCAGATCCTGGGCCAGCGAACCATCCTCACTGGCGGCGGCGGTTTCGATCTGCGCCTCCAGCGAGCGGATCTGCAGCGACAGCGCCTTGACTTCCTTGGTGGCGAATTCGATGCGCTCGACGATTTCGCTGGCGAAGCTCGAAAAATCCGGAATGCGCGCACCTGCTATTTTGGCGGTCGCGGCAAAGGTTCTCAGATAGCGCAGCGTTTCTTCCATCGAGAGCACGTGCTCTGCAAGCGATTGCCCGGTCTGGCTGATCGAGGCCACGCACGCATGTCGCCGCGCTTCGGCCGGTGGCAGCTTGTTCAGGAGATCCACCGTCTGGAGAAGGCGAGCCGTCGCTTCGGTCGCAGTCTCCTCCTTCAGGGAACTGCCGATGTGTTCCAGCAGGCTGACCAGCTTGGCGAGAGCTTCCGTGGCGGTGATGAGGACTGCGCCACCATCCAGGAAGCGTTGCTCGATCTGTAATCGGGCGCTTTCCAGCCGATCGACGAAGCTATCCGTCGAAGGGGTAAATTGTCGGCTTGTCGCTGCATACGCCATACTGTCTGGGACTCCGCCTAGGACCATCCCGGAAAACTAAGCCGAACAGAAAAATACGGAGTTAACGCCGAGGACGAAACAGCGGCACTTGCGCGACAGCGCCGCGGCCTGAGGGAGCCGGCTTCTTCTTGCTGCTCTCAAGCGAATGGTTCCCGAAAAGCACAAATGGCCCACCGCGCCGATCCATGACCGGCGCGGCAAGGCTGATGTCAACTGAGGAAAGCGCGGATCTCGGCCGCGATCTCGGCTGCATGCGTTTCGAGGGCGAAATGGCCGGTGTCGAGGAATTTGACGATCGCGTCAGGAATGTCCCGACGGTAGGCCTCGGCACCTGGCGGCAGGAAGAACGGATCGTGCTTGCCCCAGATAGCCAGCAAACGCGGCTTGTAGGTACGGAAATAGTCCTGAAAGGTCGGATAGAGCGCAACGTTGCTCTTGTAATCCCCGAAGAGATCGAGCTGCACTTTCTCCGCGCCCGGGCGTGCCAGATAGAAACTGTCAAGCGAATAGCCATCCGGAGAAACCCTGGCAGCATCCGGAACCCCGTGGGTGTACTGCCACATCGTCGCTTCCGGCTCCAGGAAAGCCTTCAGCGCATTGCGGTTTTCCTCCGAAGCCTCGCGCCAATAGGCCTCGATCGGGTTCCAGCCATCGCTGAGGCCTTCCTCATAGGCGTTGCCGTTCTGGGAGATGATCGCCGTGATCCGTTCCGGATGCTTCACCGCCAGCCGGAATCCGGTCGGCGCACCATAGTCGAAGACATAGACGGCATAGCGATCGAAACCGACGATTTCGGTGAAGCGATCGATCGTCTCGGCGATGCTGTCGAAGCTGTTGCTGCCTTTCGGCGCGTCGGATTGTCCGAAGCCTGGAAGGTCCGGCGCAATGATATGGTAGCGATCGGCCAAAAGCGGGATGAGGTCGCGATACATATGGCTGGAGCTCGGGAAGCCATGCAGCAGCAGGAGCTTGGGCGCGCCGGACGAACCTGCCTCGCGATAGAAGACCTTGACACCTTCGACGTTGACGGTGCGATAATGGATGTTAGTCATGACAAAGTCCTTTCATAACCTTCCTATTCGAATTTTTGGAGTTACCAATCCAGAATTCAGATGGTGATGGCAACCTTCCGAATGCGAACGATGGCGATAGCCGAAGACTCCGCCGACTAAGACGGCGATCGCCTTTCCCGGCCATATTCATCCGCTTGAGCATTATAGACAAGAGCAATATCTGCCCCTTCCGAGGACATCGGCTTCTCCTTATGTGGAAATAGTAACCTCTCAAATGAAGATAATAGGGTTACGCTTGATATGCGTAACTTGTCAAGAGGCTTTTGACAGGTTATATAGACACGATGTTTTCGAGCGGCCGCTCAGTATCCCTGCCGGCCGGAAAAAGGAGTAGCCGATGGGCAACCACTCGCCCGCCATCTTCGTTGGCGACACGCTGGGACTGGATTTCCTCAATTCGGTCGCAACGCCTGTGGATGTGCCGATCGACTGGATCGATGACGGAGAGGGCCTGCTGCGCTGGCTGGAACAGGCCGACCTCGTCTCGCGAGAGACGCTCGCTGCCATGCGCGAACAGGCCTTACCCGGCGAACTCGACAAGGTCGCCGATCAGGCAAGAAGTCTGCGTGAATGGTTCAGGGCCTTCGTGCTAGCCCGCAAGGGAAAGCCGCTGACATCGGATGTCTTGAACGAACTGGAGCCGCTGAACCGTCTGCTGGAACGCGACGAAGGCTACGCCCGGATCGTCGCAAATCCGGCGGACGAAAATGGCGAATTCAGTTTTCTGCCGATGCGGAAATGGCGCTCGCCCGAAGCGCTGCTATTGCCGATTGGCGAAGCGCTGGGGCGCTTTGTCTGCACGGAGGATTTCTCCGACGTGAAGGCCTGCGAGGGCCACGCATGCACCTTGCTTTTCGTCGACCATACGCGCGGCCACCGCAGACGCTGGTGCAGCATGGCGATGTGCGGCAATCGCGCCAAGCAGGCAGCCCATCGGCACCGGCTCAAACAGAGCTGATGCCCGCCGCGCGAAAAAATTGAAGGCTTTGTGCGACGATGAGCCGGAGCTGAATATAACTCGCTCCGGCTCAGCCACCGCTGAATCGCGCCGACAGCTATCTGTCGGCTCAGACCGGATCTTCCCTGTGCAGATCATGGATGGCGACGGCATCGTCGCTGAAGGGCGGCAGCAGCCATTCACTATGGCGTAGCGTGCGCTTGGTATCCTCCAGCCCCATGTCCCAATGCTCGCGCATCGAGGTGCCGGAGAACTCGTAATCCTTGGCATGGCCCTCGTAGTTCTTGTGCTGATAGATCAGATGCACGATGTTGACGACGCCGGCATCGGAATAATCGGCGATCAATTCTTCCTCTTCCGGGCTCAACTGATCCCTCGGAACACGTTTCAACGCACCCAGGAGCTTCATCTTCAGCCCGTGAATGCGCTTGAAATTGTCGGTGTTCTGCCGCGTGCGGCTGGAATACATGATGTCCTTGTGACGCGACAGCACGTCCGGCATGCTGCGCGGCAGCACGCCGCGGGCGCTGAACAGATCCACCTGGAACACGAGCGAGCTGCGATCTTCTTCCTGATCGAGCAGATATTGCAGCGGCGTGTTGGAGACGATGCCGCCGTCCCAATAATATTCGCCTTCGATGCGGACGGACGGCAAGGCCGGCGGCAGGGCGCCGCTTGCCATGATATGCTCGGGACCGATGCGGACTTTGTCGGTGTCGAAATAGACGAAATTGCCGGTGCGGACATTCACCGCGCCGACGCTGAAGCGCTTCTTGCCATCGTTCAGCAGGTCGAAATCGATCAGCATTTCGAGCGTCTTCTTCAGCTCCGCCGAGTCGTAGAAGCTGGTGGCACCTTCGGCTCCCGGCAATTCAAGCCAGGGATTGGGAAAGCGCGGCTTGAAAAAGCCGGGCTGGCCCATGGTCATCGTCATCCACGAGCTGGTGCGGTTGCGGATATCGCGGAAGAAATCGCCTTCCGGCGTATAGGCCCAGATCTTGCGGCCGGAGATGATCTGCCAGAACTGTTCGAGGCGCTGCAGGCGCCGGCTCGGTTCGTTGCCGGCGATGATTGCAGCATTGACCGCGCCGATCGAGACACCCGAAAGCCAGGTAGGCTCGCATCCCGCCTCGGCAAGCGCCTGATAGACACCGGCCTGATAGGCACCGAGCGCGCCGCCGCCTTGGAAGACCAGGGCAACACGGTCATATTGCGCGGCTATTTCCGGGATGGTCGGCGCTGCCGCCTTGGTATTTCGTTCGAGCACGGTCCGTCTCCACTATGGTCTTAACAACAAAGCTTTCAGTTATCTGCGCTCGGCGAGATAGTCGTGAACGACTTCGCCAAGCCCAAGCGTCAGATCGGCGGTGAAATGAACGGCCGAGACCACTTCGAGAACCGGCAGCCGCGCGACATCGGCCATGACATGCGGCCTGAGATCGAGGGCGGCGGGGGAAGTCCAGGCTTCCTTGATGGTGATATCGGTGAGGTAATAGCGTACGAGCTCGCAGATGCGCGGGGTGGCGTCGACATGCGGCACGATCTTGATCAGGAAGTTGGGCTCCGACAGAGCGGCCAGAAGCGGTCCCTGATCCACCGGCTTGTGCTTGTAGCCCATCGTTCCCGTGGCGCAGAGGACGCTGCCGTAATGCAGGGTTCCGACGATGACCTCGCCTTCGTTGACGATTTTCGGATTGGCCAGCTTCTTGGGAAAGCCCCAGATCTCGCGGCCGCCGGTGATCGGCGCATCGTCATCCAGATACATGGAATGGACATAGCCGCCCTTTTGTCCGCGATAGGTAACCGGAATGACCTGCCCGGTCTCGGTATAGTCGCCGAAGCCGGTGGAATCGGGCATGCGGATGAATTCGTATTTCACCAGCGGCTCGTAGATCTCGAGCGGCGCGGGCACGACCGCCTCCAAGGCTTCGCGCGTGGTGCGGTAGGTGATGATGATGTATTCGCGGTCGAAGAACCGGTAGGGTCCAGGTGGATAGGAAGGATTGGTCAGCGGCATCGCATAGGCATGCTTCAGAATGTCTTCGACCTTCATCTTATTGTCCGTCGTTGGAGGAAATCGCCGGGCGCCGGAGCGAAAACTTGCACGGTTGCATGACAGTGAAGTGTCAGCCGCAGAATGGTTGCGCAGGAGCGGACCTGCCACTGTTATCAAAGCGACATATCCGGCTGGCAGTGTGCGCTCATCTTGAGCATTTCCCTTTACCCAACCATGTCATAGCGATTGCGGGAGTAGCATAATGGGTTCGTTGACTTCGAAGAATGCGCTGGTCACCGGTTCGACCAGCGGTATCGGCCTTGCGATCGCGCGCGCCTTTGCCGCGGAAGGCGCGAATGTGACGATCAACGGCCTTGGCGATGCCGATGCGATCGAAAAGGAACGGGCTGCCATCGAAGCCGATTTCGGCGTGAAGTGCCGCTACTCCGGCGCCAACATGATGAATGGCGAGGAAGTGACATCAATGGTACGCGAAGCCGAAGAAGCTTTCGGCAGCCTGGATGTTCTCGTCAACAATGCCGGTATCCAGTTCGTGGCCCCGATCGAGGAATTCCCGGACGATAAGTGGGAAGCCATCATCCGCATCAATCTCCTTGCCGCCTTCTACGCCATCAAGGCCGCCATTCCCGGCATGAAAGCCCGCAAATGGGGTCGCATCATCAATACGTCTTCGGCGCACGCGCTGGTCGCCTCTCCGTTCAAATCGGCCTACGTCTCGGCAAAGCACGGCATTACCGGCCTCACCAAGACCATCGCGCTCGAAGCCGCGCGGGACGGCGTTACCGTCAATTCCATCGCGCCCGGCTATGTCTGGACGCCACTCGTCGAGAAGCAGATCCCCGAGACGATGAAGGCACGCAACATGACGGAAGAGCAGGTCAAGCACGATGTGCTGCTGGCCGCCCAGCCGACGAAGGAATTCGTCACCGTTGACGAAGTTGCTGCCATTGCGGTCTTCATGTGCAGCGAGGCCGCAAAGCAGATTACCGGTACGACGCTTTCCGTCGACGGCGGCTGGACTGCCGAATAATACCCCAGATCGTAGCCGGCGCATGTTCGAAGAACGGATCGGCTTGCTGCAGTCGAAGGCTGCAGCAGTTACATGAAAACAGAGCAGGAGGCGCATAATGACCGATGAAACACACGATCCGCTCAGCCGCATCAAGGATGAGATCGTCGATAGCTTTGACGAGGAGCTGGAGATGCAGCTCGAAGAGGACCGGCTGGACGAGTTGGTCGCAGAGGGCCTTATCGGCGAAGGCGAAGAGGCGCTCGATCGCCGCATCTATTTCCGCGAACTCTTCCGCCTTCAGCACGAGCTCGTGCGCCTGCAGGACTGGGTGCAGTACAAGAAGTTCAAGGTCGTCGTACTGTTCGAGGGCCGCGATTCCGCCGGCAAGGGCGGCGCCATCAAGCGTGTCACTCAGCGCCTCAATCCGCGCGTCTGCCGCGTCGTCGCATTGCCGGCTCCGACCGAGCGTGAGCGGCATCAGTGGTATTTCCAGCGCTATACCGCGCATCTGCCGACAGCCGGCGAAATGGTGTTGTTCGATCGCAGCTGGTACAATCGGGCCGGCGTCGAGCGCGTCATGGGCTTCTGCTCGCCCGATGAGCTGGAAGAATTCTTCCGTTCCGTACCGGATTTCGAGCGCATGCTGGTTCGCTCCGGCATCATTCTCCTGAAATACTGGTTCTCGATCACCGACGAAGAACAGGAATTCCGCTTCAACATGCGCATTCAGGATCCGCTGAAGCAGTGGAAGCTTTCGCCGATGGACCTGCAAAGCCGCGTACACTGGGAAGAATACACCAAGGCGAAGGAAGAGATGCTCGAGCGCACGCATATTCCCGAGGCGCCATGGTGGGTCGTCCATGCCGTCGACAAGAAGAGGGCGCGCCTCAACTGTATCGCGCATCTCCTGAACCAGATTCCCTACGAAAACGTACCAAAGCCGGAAATCGTCCTGCCGGAGCGCCTGCGTCATGTCGATTATCATCGCACACCGGTTCCGCCGGAAATGTACGTGCCCGAAGTCTACTGACTAGAGCAATTCCAGGAAAAGTGCTGAGCGGTTTTCCGTCCGGAATTGCTAGATAACAAAGAGTTAGAGCGGTTTAGGGGTTCTGTGAAAAACTAAAGCGCTCTAACTCCGCCACCGGCGAGCAAGGCCGGCTCAAGGTCAGACTGGGCGGTAGGCCCATCCGGATATGGCGCCCAAGCCCAGCCGCCGCAGGAGCTCATAGGCAACTCTTCGGTTGATGGGATTGTGCAGCCTGAGGACTTTCGAGCCGAGAAAATCCATCTCGGCATGCTCGAAAGGCATGAGATGTCGTGCCCTGCCAAGTGCGGCTCGATAGATTTCATGAAAATCCCGCCGGCAGACATAGGTCTTGTACTTGGTCATGCAAAAGGCGGCAAAGGTATCGCTGTTCCTGCGCAAAAAATCCGAGACGCCGATCGTCACCTCCGGCCAGGCTGGATTGAATGTATCGTCGAAAGCGATGATGCCATGATCGGCCAGCACGCTCTTCGCCAGCCGGCTGTCGGCAACGATGTGGCGAAGCAGATGTCCTCCATCGACGCTGAAAAAACGAACCTGCCCAACTTTGTCGATGATTTCCTGCGGATCGAGCCTGGTGCTATCGCCGGTTATGACGAGGTCTTCATCGACGGGAATGCCCAGTGATCTTCCGTTGTCGAGGAAGCGTTGATATTGCGCACCATCCGCTTCTACGTCGAAAAGGTCGATCGCAAGCACATTGTCATCGGGGGCGCTGATTTTGCGCAGCAAGAAATAGGACCGCCCATAATAGACCCCGATTTCGGCGAGGCCGCCGTGTAGTTTTTCCTGCCTTTGCTTTTCGATCAGCGACAGGAAGACAAGCGCATCCGGCGGGTCGATATAACCATCGATTTTCTGAAGATCGCGAAACACAAATTTTCGAACGCCCGATTTCAAATGTAAACCTCACTGGTTTTCTTCGTGCATCTCGCCGCCGAGCGCCCTCATCAAGGGGGACCAGTCGGTCGAAAAATGCACCGTTTCTGCAAGGACCGCGCACAGCGAAGCCGCAAGCTCCCGAAAACTGGGGTGGGACTGTGTCAAGACGAGCGCCGCAAACTAATATGACGACCTTTCTGTCGTATTTCGGATAGTGATGCGCGGGTTGGATAGTTCCAGCCTATATCGGCCCCCAATATCGAAACCGCGTCGCAGACAATGGCGAATAGCGAGCCGGCACATTAAGTGATGTATAATGTGAGTCTAAAATTCACATCATCGGCCGAGGAGACCGTTATGACTGCGCCGCATCCCTCGAAAACGCATATCGGCAACCACGCGCTGCATCCCGAAACCCAGATGCTGAATTATGGCTACGACCCGGAGCTGTCCGAGGGCGCGGTCAAGCCACCTGTTTTCCTGACCTCCACCTTCGTCTTCAAATCGGCCGAGGACGGGCGCGATTTCTTCAACTACATATCCGGCCGCACCGAACCGCCGGCAGGCACCGGCGTCGGGCTTGTCTATTCGCGCTTCAACCACCCCAACAGCGAAATCGTCGAGGATCGGCTTGCCGTCTATGAGCGAACGGAAAGCGGCGCGCTATTTTCCTCCGGCATGTCGGCGATCGCCACCACGCTGCTGGCCTTCGTCCGCCCCGGCGATGCGATCCTACATTCCCAGCCGCTCTATGGCGGAACGGAAACGCTTATCGCCAAGACATTCCTCAATCTCGGCGTTTCGGCAGTGGGGTTCGCAGACGGCGTCAGCGAAACTTCAGTGACGGCGCGCGCGGAGGAAGCAATGGCCAAGGGCCGAGTGTCTGTCATTCTGGTGGAGACACCCGCCAATCCGACCAATAGCCTGGTCGATATCGCCATGATCCGCCGCGTGGCCTACACGATCGGCAAGAAACAGGGCCATACGCCGATCATCGCCTGCGACAATACCTTGCTAGGCCCGGTCTTCCAGCGGCCGATCGAGCATGGCGCCGATATTTCCCTTTATTCCCTGACCAAATATGTCGGCGGTCATTCCGACCTGATCGCCGGCGCCGCCCTTGGGTCGAAAGCCGTCATCAAGCAGGTCAAGGCGCTGCGCGGCGCAATCGGCACCCAGCTCGATCCGCATTCCTGCTGGATGCTCGGCCGCTCGCTGGAAACGCTGCAAATCCGCATGGAACGGGCCGACAGCAACGCCCGGGCCGTGGCCGATTTCCTGCGGGATCATCCGAAGATCGAGCAGATACATTACCTGCCCTATACCGATCCGTCCTCGGCCACGGGCCGCACCTTTGCCACCCAGTGCAGCGGTGCAGGCTCGACCTTTTCCTTCGATATCAAGGGCGGCCAGCCGGCATCGTTTAAATTCCTGAATGCGCTGCAGATCTTCAAGCTCGCGGTCAGCCTTGGCGGCACGGAATCGCTTGCCTCCCATCCGGCGACAACAACGCATTCCGGCGTTCCGGTGGATGTGCGCCACCGCATCGGCGTGCTGGAATCGACGATCCGGTTGTCGATCGGGATCGAGCATCCAGACGATCTGATCGCCGATCTGGCGTCCGCGCTCGAAGTCGCATGATGGAGATCCTTCGATTTACGACGCGGATGAACGCTGCAACGGTCAGCTATGCCCGGTCAGAAGGTTCGCATCCCGTGCGAGGCGCCACTCGCCATCGGCCTCCTTGCGCAGAAGCGTGAGTGTGTAGCCCGACTGATTGATGGCATCGCCGCCTGGCGGTGTCGTCGTGATGTCGATGTGGTTGCGAATGAAGGCCCAGTCGCCGAGCACCCGCAATTCGACGATCTCGCTGGCGCCCTCCATCTTTACGCCGTCCTTGCCCTTGGAGGCTGCCGAGAAGGCTTGCTTGCCAAACGGCTCTCGGCCCGGCACCATGAAGACGACATCGTCCGTCATCAGCCCTAAAACGGTTGCCGTATCGCCCGCCTTGCTCGCGGCAATCCAGGTTTCCACGACTTTCCGGATTGCCTTTTCATCCTCCGTCATTCCGAAATCTCCTCCATAGGCAGCGCCGCATTGCAGCGGCGGCTGCGTTTCAATTCATGAGGCGAGAACCATTGGACGGAGAAAGTCGGCATTGCCTATGCTCAATCATCCGGCCAGGTTTCAATATCCGGATTAACGATATAGTGCGCTCCGTCACGCCGAACATAGCAGATAGCGAGCCTTCTTCGCCCCAGACGAACCGATCTATTCCGGCTCATCCTTGGGCTTGGCGGCGCGCAGGGCATCGCTAAGCTCCATTCTGGCCGTTCCGATCAGCTGCTCCATGGCAAAACGGGCGGCATCGGGACGGCGCATGCGGATCGCATCCAGAACATCCTGATGCCGGGCGATCGCATATTCGTGCGATTGGCTCGCCCTATTGGTCAGGCGGAAACTTGCAAGCAGGGCTGCCCGGATGGCGGTGGCGAATTGGCGGAAGACCCAATTGCCGCTGGCATTGATGATGGCGGTGTGAAACTCCAGGTCCGCCTGACTCCATGCCTCGTTGTCACGAGCATTGGCGGCGACCATATCCTCGAAAGCCTCGGCGATCTGCGCGAGCTGCTTTGCCGTGGCATTGGCGGCAGCCTGCGCGGCGGCGGCAGGCTCCAGCACCTGCCGCGCATCGAGCAGGGAATCGTAGAAGCTGCGGTCATTGCTGAGCGCCAGGGTGGCGTCGAGAACCAGCGGATCCAGATAGTTCCAGTTCTCGCGCGAAAGGACTGTCGTGCCGGCTCGCGTGCGCGAGCGGACCATTCCGAGCGCCGACAAATATTGCATGGCCTCGCGCAGGCTGGTGCGGCTGACGCCATAGGCCTCGGAAAGCTCGGCTTCGTTCGGCAGGATCGAGCTTTCCGCGAGAACGCCCGACACGATCTGCTCGATGAGTTTCTTCAACAGTTCCTCGCGAACGGTGCGCCTTCCCTGTTCAGGCGCAGCCCCACCCCGTGTCCGTAAAGACCCCAAACGCGTACTCATCACTTGCACTCCCTTCCGCTGGCCCGGTGGCAATCATGAGCGGCGCCACGCCCTGGCATCAATGCGCAACTGCGAGCTCGGCAATCTTCTCCCAAGGAATTTGATCGTCACAAGCGGGCGCGATGCCCTGCCGCCGATGAGCGCAGATTGTCAAGCAGAACGGCGATCAGCAGAATGCAGCCGCGCACGAGATATTGATAGAAGGCCTGGATATTCAGCAGATTCATCACGTTCTCGGCGATGCCCATGATGAGGACGCCGACGATCACGCCCGTCATCGCCGCGCGGCCACCTGCCAGCGACACGCCGCCGAGCACGCAGGCGGAGATGACGGATAGTTCGAGCCCGGTTGCCGCATTCGGCTGGCCCGACGTGATACGGGAGGCGAGCAGAATGCCGGCGATGGCGCAGACGAGACCCTGCAAGGCGAAGATCCAGATCCGCATGTTGACGACATTGACGCCGGCAAGTCTCGACGCCTCGGGATTGCCGCCGATCGCAAGGGTATTCTTGCCAAAAACGGTGCGATTGAGCATGAAGCCGAAGATGAGGAACAACAGCACCATGATCCAGATCGGCGTCGGCACGGTCAGGAAGCGCGACAGCGCCAGCTGATAGAAGGCGGGATCGTTGATGCCGACGGCGCGGCCGTCAGAAGCGATCAATGCGAGACCACGAACGATCTGCATCGTGGCGAGCGTCGTGATCAGGGCATTGATGCGGAACCTGGCGATGACGACGCCATTGACGACACCGACGAGGCCGCCGCTGATCAGCGCCGCCAGCAGGCCAAGCGGGATCGAGCCGGTCGAGTTCGACACCATGACGGCGATCATGCCCGAGAAGGCGACGGTCGAGCCGACCGACAGGTCGAAGTCGCGCGAGGCAAGGCAGAACATCATAGTGCAGGCGACGATACCGATCGTCACCACCGACTGCAGCAGACCGAGCATATTGCGCTCCGTCAGAAAGCTCGGAACGAAGAGCGACACGATCACGAAGGCGATCGCGAAGATCACCACCAGGCCCTGTTCGCCGAGAAGAAGTTTTTTCAACGAGTTCATCGTTACCATTCCTGAATTAGATTGTGCCGGCGGCATTCTTGTCGGGCAGAGCCGCGGTCAGAATGGCGCGTTCGTCGAAATCGGCGCGGGCGACGTTGGCGGCGACGCGGCCCTGGCACATGACCATGATGCGATCGGAAATACCCATGACCTCGGGAAGCTCGCTGGAGATGACTATGATCGCCATGCCGTCGGCGGCCAGCTCATAGAGGATTTCATAGATTTCCGACTTGGCGCCGACATCGATGCCGCGCGTCGGCTCGTCGATGACGAGCACCTTGACCCCTTGTTCGGAAAGCCAGCGGCCAAGGATGACCTTCTGCTGATTGCCGCCCGACAGATTGACGATATCCTGCCGGCGCGAGGGCGTGCGCACCCGGAGCTTGGCGATGAACCGATCGGCGACCGCGGCTTCCTTCTTCGGATTGAGGATGCCGAACGGCGAGAAATGCCGCCTCGAGGAGATGGCGATGTTCTCCTCGATCGACCGTCCCTGAATGATGCCGTCGAACTTGCGGTCCTCGGGGCAGAGAACCATGCCGGCACTGATCGCAGCCTTCGGATTGTTCGGCGCGACGGCAACTCCGTCTATCGAAACGCTGCCCTGGTGACGGTGATCGGCGCCATAGAGAAGGCGGGCCATCTCGCTTCTGCCGGCGCCGATAAGGCCGAAGAAGCCCAGGATTTCTCCTTTGCGGACCGAGAAGCTGACAGGATTGCGCAGCTTCGAACCGGACAATTGCTTGGCCTCCAGGCGCACCTCGCCGAGCGGCCGTTCGCGCCAGTTCCAGATATTGCTGATCTCGCGGCCGACCATTTGCGCGATGATCTGATCCCGCGTCGTATCGGCGATGCTGGGATGATGCGCCGCGAGCTTACCGTCTCGCAGCACGGTGAGGCTGTCGCAGAGCCGGAAGATTTCATCCAGGCGATGCGAGACATAAAGAATGACGGTGCCGTTAGCTCTTAGACGGTCGATCAGCGAAAACAGGATTTCGCTTTCGCGTGACGATAGCGACGAGGTCGGCTCGTCGAGCGCGATCACCCGCGCCTCGACCATGACGGCCTTGGCAATCTCCACCATCTGGCGGGCGCCGATCGACAGCGAGGAAATTTTGGCTGCGGGATCGACGTCGATGCCGATTTCCTTGAGCTTGGCGCGGACGGTCTCGACCAGCGTCTTGCCGTCGATCACACCGGCCTTGCCGGGAAAACGACCGAGCCAGAGGTTCTCGGCGACGGTCAGCTCCGGTACCAGCTGCAGCTCCTGGTGGATGACGACGACGCCGGCATGAAAGGCATCGCGGACGGAGCTGTAATGCTGCTCCACCCCATCGATGACGATACTGCCCGCATGTGCCGCCTGATCGCCGGAAAGGACCCGGATCAGCGTCGATTTGCCGGCGCCGTTTTCGCCCATCAGCCCATGCACCGCGCCCCTTTTCACATCGAAAGAGACGTCGGACAGCGCCTGAACGCCCGGATAGCCCTTGGAAATGCCCTTGAATTCAAGGAAAGCCATACTTGCTCCATCGAGAGAAGGTCCGGCGGCGGCAATGGGCCGCCGGACGGAAATCACCCTTGAGGGATGATCATTCGATGCCGAGATCCTTGCGAACCTTTTCGTAGTCACCGCGCAGCGCCAGGGAACCGGAGGTCAGCGTCAGCTTCGGCGGCTCCTTGCCGTTGGCAATCCAGTCATACATATCGAGCGCGGTCTCGTAGCCGTGGCGCTTCGGCGAGATGATGACCGTGCCGAAGAAGCCTGTCGCGGCGGGCTTCTTGAACTCGTTGATCGCCGAATCCGCACCACCGATCCCGACGCCGATCATGTTGGTGGCCGGTATGCCCACCGATTCCGAGGCGCGGACGGCGCCGAGCACGGCTTCGTCGTTAAGGCCGAAGGCGACCCAGTACTTAATATTGGCATGCTTGTTGAGAACCGTGGTCGCGGCGTTGAGTGCTGCTTCCGTGTCGGTCTTTGCCTGCGGCGCGTCATAGATATTCGCGGCCGGGAAGCCCGCGGCCTTCATGATAGAGATCGCGCCTTCGACGCGGTCGACGGCCGTCGGCAGCTGATCGTAGGAGACGCGGATCGCGCCGACATTCTTCATGTCCCAGCCGCGCTTCTTGACTTCATCGATTATCGCCTGCCCCACGGTCTCGCCGATCTTGGTGGCGGAGATGCCCATATGCGGTACATCCTCGAGCGGCTTGCCTTCGGCATTGACGAGGCGGTCGTCGACGGTCATCAGCTTCAGCTGGTTGGCGGCGGCCTTGGCGACGATGCCGGGGCCGAGCTTGACGTCGGGCGTGCAGACGATGAAGCCCTGCGCGCCCTGCGCCCCGAGATTGTCGATCGCCGACTGAACCTTCTCGCCATCCTCGGCGCCGATCTTGACGAGCGTGAAGCCCTTCTCCTTGGCGGCCTGATCGGCAAATTTCCACTCATCCTGGAACCAGGGCTCCTCCGGCTGCTTGACGATGAACCCGATCTTGACGTCTTTAGCAAGCGCCGAGCCGGCGGCCAGAACGGCAAACGCGCCCGCAAGGATGGCTGCTTTGAAAAAGCGCATGGTCTCTCTCCCTAAAATCTCGCTCTGCCACTTGTCGGCAGCAAAGTGTGAATAGGAAAAAACATCATACCGGTCAATATTTATGTATGATTATTTATTCTGTCTTGCTGACATGGGCTGAGCCTTATCCAGGAAAACGGCACGTTTCCGATGAAAACAAGATGGTTACACATGAGAAACCGGCAACATGGAAAAAATAAATCCTATATATCTGTTGACATTAAAAGGCGCGAATATAGGGTGCCCGACCATTCGGGATCGGCCTGATGGCGAGGGGATGGCAGCCGTTCAATGAGCATCATCGATTTGCAGGACGGCTTGTTTTCGGTTCGCGCATCGACTTTGGGCGGCATATTGCTCGACTATACCTGGGCCGCGGATGGCGACGAAATTGCGCTTCTCAGACCGGCGCCGGATAATGCCAGTGCACCCTCTTCCGCCTGCTATCCGCTGGCCCCCTTCGGCAACCGCATCCGGAACAACCGTTTCACATTCGAAGGACGCGACTACCAGCTTCGGCCGAACACGGCGTCGGACCCTCATTATCTGCACGGTGACGGCTGGCAGGGGGAATGGTCCATTCTCTCTCGCAGCGGCAACGAATTGAAGATCGGCTTTCGCCATCGAGGGGAAAATACGCCCTATAGTTACGATGCGAAGCAGACCATTGCGCTGTCGTCCGAAGGGCTGACGCTGCAGATGAGCGTGGAGAACACCGGCACGGTCGCGCTGCCATTCGGGCTTGGCTGGCATCCCTATTTCCCGATGACGCCGCAAACGACGCTTTTCGCGCCGGCGCAGCGATTTTGGACGGAGACCGAGGGCTTTTTGCCGGGAGAACGTACCGCTATTCCGGCGGATCTCGACTTTTCCCGGCCGTCGCCGCTTCCTCGCCGCTGGGTCAACAACGGCTTCGAGGGATGGAGTGGCGAAGCGCGGATTGACTGGCCAGAAAAGGGCGTAAGCCTGCGTCTGACTGCCGACGCATCGATCAGGCACGCCTTCATCTTCGTCCCCGACACAATTTTCAACCCGGCCTTTCGCCACGACTATTTCTGCTTCGAGCCGATGTCCCACCTTGCAAACGGTCATAACCTTCCGGATCTGGGAGATCTGAAAATCCTGCAGCCTGGAGAAAGCCTTTCGGGGTCGGTCCATCTGCAGCCACAAAAATATCCGGAATAGCCGACGACCGCTCATCGCTCAAATTTCCGGACCACGCCAAAAGAGGAACACCGAATGCCAAATCGCCTTTCCGGAAAAAGGGTCTTCATTACCGGAGCCGCACAGGGGATCGGTCTGGCAATCGCCGAAGCTTTTGTAGCCGAAGGCGCGCATATCTTTCTCATTGACCGCGATGAAGCCCTTCTCGAACAGGCCGCTGCCAAGCTGAAGGAACAAGGAGGCATCGTCGGCTATCAGGCGGCCGACATTACCGATGCCGCCGCCATGGGTGCGGCCGTCGCCAAGGCAGCGGCGGAGATCGGCAGCATCAATGCGCTGGTCAACAATGCCGGCGTCAACGTCTTTGCCGAACCGCTGCAGCTGACGGACGAGGATTGGGAGCGCTGCTTCGACATTAACCTCAAGGGCGCCTGGAATTGCTGCCGCTCCGTTCTGCCAGGGATGATCGCCTCGGGCGGTGGCGTCATCCTCAATATCGCCTCGACCCATGCCTTCACCATCATTCCGCACACCTTCCCCTACCCGCTCGCCAAGCATGCGCTCCTCGGCATGACCAAGTCACTGGGGATCGAATACGCGTCGAAGAATGTACGCGTGAATGCCCTGGCGCCCGGCTACGTTGCGACACAAAAAGTCATCGATTATTGGAACGGCTTTCCCGATCCGGAGGCGGCAAAGGCGGAGACGCTGAGGCTGCATCCAGGCGGGCGTATCGCCGCGCCGCGGGAAATAGCGCTGGCCGCCGTCTTCATGATCTCGGATGAATGCCCCTTCATGAATGCCACATGCCTGACCGTGGACGGCGGCCTGAGCGTGCTGCAGCATCAATGATGTTGGCCCCGCGTTGCCGACGCCGACCCGGCCCAATACGGCAAACACGCAATATGCTATCGCGACGTGAGCTGGGCGATCGACAGCATAAGATCCGCGCTCATGCCAACTCCGGAGCCACGGTTTAGGATGGCGGATGCAGGCGAGGCGGTATTTGCGCCGTTTGCCGCGTCATATACGGCGGCGAAGCGCTTCAGCAGGTTGCTCACCTTGCCGGCATCATGCAAATCCTTGACCGGAAAAAGCTTCTCCAGCATCTTCGCCTGGCGGCTCACATCCATGTTCGACATCGACGCCGGTAGCGAGTAGGTCGTCTTGATCACATTGTAGAGCGCCGGATCGGACATGATGTCGTAGACGGAATTGATTTGCGGCGCCTTTCGCTGAAAATAAAGCGCAAGGCGGACACCATCGTTGGAGGCACCCTGCTGGGTTTCCAGGGTCTGATGGAGAAAGAGATCGTCCGTGGCGAGGCGCGCGCCCTTGTTTTGCCCTGGTTCGATCTTGGCGGTCGTCAGGTTGCCCTTGGCGTCGAAATTGAAGACGTTCACCATGGCCTTGAACTTCTGGCCTGCCGGCGTGTTCAGGAATCCCTTGGCATCTTCGGGATCGGCGGTGAGGGCCTTCTTCAAGGTCGCCTTGTCGACCGTCTTGGGGTCGATATTATTGGCGACGAGAATGAATTCCGTCACCTTCTTATCCGCCAGGAGCTCATCGACGGTGTCGACCTTGGCAATCGACTTGCTGAATTCAGTCGCCGCGTCCTTCGCATCCTTGATCGCCTTGTCCCGCATCTCACCCGTCAGCCCGAACGTCTTCGCTTTCGAATAGGCGGAAATGAAGCTGTTGATCGAGCCCTTCGACAAGGCCGTGACCGGATCCCGGAGATTACCCTTACTGTCGAAGTTGAATGCCTTGGCAAGCTCGACATACCTCTCGTCCTTCAGGGAGCTGACATAGCTCTTGCTGTCATAAGGATTGCTTTCCAGGATCTTGCGCAATTGGTCCCGCGAGACCTCATTCTTGCCGATCCCGAAGGCACGGAGCGCCATGTCCTCGATCGTCGGCAGATCCTTGCTCTTCGTGTCATTGGCGGCGAAGAAATCCTCGATCGTCTTGATTTTGCCGACCGCCGACTTGTAGTGGTCCTCCGCATCCTTGAACAAGGCCTGCTTGGCACCCTTGGCCTGCGTCAAATATTTGATGGAGATATCGTCTATGGCTTGCGCCGATTGCGCTGATTGCCCCGCCGGCAGCGTTCCGTCGGACGCGAAATTGAAATGAGCGACCATATCCTTCATGCCGGAGACATCGGCATAGGTGGGGTTGGCGAAAGCGAGATTGAATTGGGCCGGCGTGAGTTTGGCGCTGAGACCGAAAGCCTCCTTGATATAGGAGAAAAGCCTGTTGTCGCCGGTGATGTCACTCAGCGACGTCACCTTCGTGATTGCCTGGCGATAATAGTCGTCGTTGCTGACGGCCATGGTCGGGGTCAGCAGGCTCGGGACAGTATTGTTATAGCGAGAGATCATCGCTTCCTTCTGCTGCGTCGTTTGCGCCGACGCGGCGGAAAGCGTTCCATCATCATTGAAATTGAACTGCGATGCGATCAGCTTATAGGTTGCCTGAGCCGATGCCGAAGAGAAGTTGCCTGCCTGATTGACGAAGCTGTTCGGATCGCTGACATCACTGGTCAGAACCGACGTGAGAAACGACTTCGATATATTGTCCGGATTGATGCCATGCGCCCGCAGGATGTAGTCTCTCATCCTGCTGCTGTTGACGATATCGTCGACATTCGACACCTTGTCGATCCAGCTGTCGTAGAATTTGCTCTCCTTCGCTGCCAAAGTTGTTTCATTGGCGAAGGATTGCTCATAGAGCCCGATCGTATCGCTCTTCTGGGCATCGGTCTGAGCTGCCTGATTCTTTGACTTGCCACCGAAGTTGAAAGCCGCGGCAAATTGCCGGTAGCGGCTATCGGTCAATTTGTTTGCGAAACTATTCGGATCGCTGAGGTCGCTTGTCAAAACCTTCTTCATGAAGGCCTTGGCATAGGTCATGTCTTCTAGGCCATAGGCCTTCATTGCATAGCTGTAGAGCTTATGGTCGCTGACGAACTCATCGACATTCTTGATCTTGCCGATGTGCGCATCATAATATTGCTGGTCGCTTTTGACCGTTGTCTGCTTGGCGATGCGCGCAAGCGTCGACGCCATATCCTTTGTCGCGGTCACATAGCCGAGATACGTTGAAATCATCGATCGCCCCCACAGCGCAATTCACCAGCATTCGCCCCAAAGCCGACTATCGCAACCAGACCTTGCGCGAGGCTAGATCGCAATCTGCGGGCATTGCTTTCGGAAGCCCTTCGGCCATCGTGGCGACGGCTTTCCTTCAGGCCGGCGGCTGCGCGGCCAACGGATAGCGAACATAGGCAAAGGCGCTGGAATCCGGTGACCAGGAGCTCACATTGATCGTTCCCTGGCCGCCGTTGAAAGCGTCGAGATCTCGTGCCGTGCCTCCGTCCGCCGGCATGAGACGGAGGATCACCTGCTTGTCCGCGGGATGGCCGATCGTTCCCTTTGGATAGCTCAGATAGACGAGATCGCGGCCGTTGGGCGCCGGATGCGGGAACCAGTTCACCCGATCATCATGCGTGAGCTGCTCCAGCTTGGAACCGTCCGGGCGCAGGCGGAACACCTGAGCATGCCCCGGCTGCATCGCCGCAGCCTCGGAATTGAAATAGATCCAATGCCCGTCGGGCGAGAATTCAGGCCCATCGACGGGGCAAGCACCATCGGTCAGAAACACATCCTCGCCGCCGCCGGCGGCGGGGATGGTGCAGATGCGGGTGAAAATGCCGCCGCCAACGCGGCGCTCCAATCCGACATAGGCGAGCGTCCTGCCGTCGGGGGAGATGCCATGCAGGTAGTATTTGAAATCTCGGGACGGATCGTGCTCGTTGGAAACACGCTGAGGCGCGCCACCTTCGAACGGCACCTGATAGAGATGACCGTCATTGGCGCTGACGAAGAAGGAGCGACCATCGGGTGATACGACATGGTCGTTGTTCAGGTTTTCCATCGGGGCTGTATTGATGCGGTGCGGCCCGTCCCGTCCATCGGGAGAGATGCGGAACAGGCGACCGTCGCCGTTATAGATCAGCCATTTGCCATCCGGCGACCAGTTGGGAGCCTCGATGAGTTCGCCGGTTTCGTAAATCACGCGAGCAGTCGATGAGGCGAAATCAAAGACGACGAGCTCGCTGATCTGGCCCGGCAGCAGATGCCGGGATTCCGATCCTGGGCGCATGGATGGCATGATGTCTCCTCCGCTTTCAGTCATGGTCACACATATAGCCGTACTTCAATCGTCTGCCACTGGCGGAATGAAATCCTTGCCATCGAGCCGGCGCTCGCCGATCGTACGAATGCTGAGCTGACAATACGATCCTCGCCGATGAACTCTCGGTCCAAACGTACAGTCTGCGAAGCTGAGGGCACGGCACGAATTGACGCATTGCGCTTGCGATGGGCCTGCCCTATGACTGCAACCTCATCCGCGAAATGCTGTGGTGGGGACAGGAATGCGGAAGACGATTTCGCGAACATTTCAGTGGAGCGCGCGCATCCTTTGCGCCGTGGCGCTGTTGTTTGTCGGCTTCGCCCATCAGCCGGTCGTCGCCACGGCGGATGAGATTTCCCCGCTGGAGCTTGCCCAATACCGGCTGCCGGATGGATCACTGCCCATCCTCTGCGTCACCTATAAGGATGCCGACGGCAAGGTTCATGGGAAAGCCTATGCGCCGGGATGCGAGGCATGCCGGATCGCCTCGGCTGCCCTTCTGCCGGCGCCTCCCACCGAGGTTTGCGAGCGCCTTGCCTCTCCGCGTGGAGAGACGGTCGTCGCAAGATCTGAGGCTTTCCACCGCCAGCTTTATCCGCCGAACACAGGTCCAAGAGCACCACCCATCCTCGACATCGTTGGCTGAACCGGCGTTGCGGCTTTCACCGTGACGCCTGCCGTCAACGGCTGCCGTCATGCGCGACGTCAAGTCGTGAAATCCGAGGATTGGTGTCCCTAGCTGTACTTTGCCTAACGAGGCGGCTCGATCGGTCCGGCTGGTCACGGAAAGCAAGCTCACTCCAAATGGCGAACCATCGCCCTCCTCCTCGGATCGACCGCGCGCGGCAGCCTGCCGATCTTCGGAGGATTTCATGTCTGCCTTTACCGCTGCAGAGCCTGCAGCCACAGCAACCCACAATATCTCGCTCTATCGCGCGATCTGGCGCTGGCATTTTTTCGCCGGTCTTCTCGTCATTCCATTCATGCTCAATCTGGCGATCACCGGATCGCTCTACCTATTCAAGGATCAGATTGCCGATACCTTCTACGCGCATCGCTATCTCGTCGCCGAGACCGGCACGCTGCTGCAGCCGCAGCAGATCGCAGATGCGGCGCTTGCAGCCTTCCCGGGCGCCCACGCAACCTCCTATCACGAAGCGTCGGCCCCGAACCGCTCGGCCTGGGTTACGCTGTCAAAAGACGGCCAATCGACCATCGTCTATGTCAATCCCTATGACGGCGGCATCTTGGGGTCGGTCGGCTCGAAACAGGAGTTCGGCTGGGTCGTCAAGCGCATCCACAGCCTCGAATATTTCGGCAAATGGAGCAATCGCCTCATCGAGATCGTCGCCGGCTTCGCCCTCGTTCTCGTGGTCACCGGCATCTATCTGTGGTGGCCGCGACAGCAGACCGGCGGCGTGCTCACCGTTCGCGGCAACCCGTCGCGGCGCGTCTTCTGGCGCGACCTGCATGCCGTGACGGGCGCGCTTGCCGGCACTCTCATCTTCTTCCTGGCCTTCAGCGGCATGTCCTGGTCCGGCTACTGGGGCGCCAATCTCAATGCTTGGCTGACCGCTCACAATTTCGGAACACCGGCAGCAGTCTGGGACGAAGTTCCGAAATCGACGAAGGTCATGCAGGACATCGTCAGCCAGGCCGGCTGGGTGGTCGAAAATGCCCCCGTTCCATTGTCCGACATCGCGGCGGCGCAGTCGGCAAAGCCGATCGGCCTGAACAAGGCCGTCGCCATCATGCACGGCCTCGGCATGGTCGCCGGCTCCGACCTTGCGATCCCGACGGATGAAACCGGCGTCTATACCGCCAGCCATTATTTCGGCGATCTCGGCAAGGAGAGGACTGTTCATGTCGACCAGTATTCCGGAAAGGCGCTCGTCGACATCTCCTATGATCAATATCCGGCGCTCGGTAAGGCGATCGAATGGAGCAACAATGTCCATCAAGGGCAGGAATGGGGCCTCTTCAACCAGCTTCTGATGCTGTCCGCTTGCCTGGCCATTATCCTGTGCTGCGCGACCGCCGCGACCATGTGGTGGAAGCGCAGGCCGGCAGGCCGCCTCGGCGTGCCGCCGATGCCGCCACAAAAGTCCGTCTATGTCAGGCTCTGGTTCATCACCATTGTTTTCGGCGCAGCCTTCCCGCTGACGGGAGCCGCTATCGCCGTAATGCTGCTGATCGACCAGCTCGTGGTTCGTTTCGTGCCGCCGCTCCGGCGCTTCCTTTCCTGACGAGATCGGGCGGAGCCGTCGGCTTCGTCTGCCCGCTCCCTTTTTGCATCAAGGATATCGATCGTGTTGAAACGCGCTTTTGCTCCCGCCGCCTTCGGGCTGGCATTCCTGCTTTCCTCCATGGCCTTTGCCGACGAAATCAAGATCGGCGATCTCACAATCTCCACTCCCTATATTCGCGCTATGGTGCCGGGTGCGCCTGTCGGCGGCGGCTATGTGACCATCACCAATACGGGCGATACCGACGACCGGCTGATCGCGGCAAGCTCGCCGCGTGCCGGAACGGTCCAGATCCACGAGATGAGGATGGACAAGGACATTATGGTGATGCGCGAGCTTGCCGATGGCCTGCCCATACCGGCCGGCAAGACCGTCGAGCTCAAGCCCGGCGGCTATCATGTGATGTTCATGAAGGTCGCAGAGCCCTTTCTTCAGGGCCAGACGGTAAAGACAAGGCTCACCTTCGAAAAGGCCGGCTCGGTCGAGGTGGATTTCCCGGTCGGATCGATCGCGGCGAACAAGGAGACATCCCATGTCAAATAGACAACGCTTCGCCGCAATGGTCGTCGCTCTGACGCTTATCGTCGGCGCCGGCGCTATCGGCTACGCAACGTTCCCTATGACGCCGCAGGTCCGGGCAGCCGGCAGCTTTGGTGCAGCCTTCACGCTCACGGGCGATCGCGGACAGCCCATTACCGAAAAGGCCCCGTCGGGTCATCCTTCGCTCGTCTATTTCGGCTATACGCATTGCCCCGATGTCTGCCCGACAACCCTCTATGATATGTCGGGCTGGTTCAAGACGCTTGGGCCGCAAGCCGACAAACTGAAGGCCTATTTCTTCTCCGTCGATCCGGAGCGCGATACGCCCGAGATCATGCGCAGCTACACCGGCAATTTCACCGACCGGATCACCGGCATCACGGGCGATCCCAATGAGATGCAGAAGGCCATCCAGGGCTGGCGCATCTATGCCAAGAAAGTCCCCAGTCCGGATGGCGGATATACCATGGATCACACCGCATCCGTATTGCTCGTCGATGCCGGCGGCAATCTGAGGGGCACGATCGCCTATCAGGAAAATACCGACGTCGCGCTGCAAAAGATCCGAAATCTGCTGCTGCAGGAATAGTTCCATGGCACCCGATCACCACTGAAAAACAACGATTCCGTCCGGCAGGCCTGCGGGCCATGAACATGATAAGGAAACCAGATATGCCTTCGATGAAGAAATTGCTCCTCGCCGCTGCCGCAATCAGCATCGCGCTCGCCGGCCAAGCCATGGCCCACGCCCATCTGAAATCAGCCGTTCCGGCGGCCGACGGCATAGTCAAGGCGGCGCCGTCGGAACTCGACCTCACCTTTTCCGAAGGTCTCAACCTGAAATTCAGCGGCATCAAGGTGACCGGCCCCGACAAGGCAGCCGTCAAGACCGGCGACGGCACACTGATGAACAAAGACACGACATTGATGGTACCGGTCACCGACAAGCTTGCGCCCGGAAAGTACACGGTCGAATGGCATGTACTCTCCACGGATGGGCACAAGACCAACGGCACCTATAGTTTTACCGTTGCGCCATAACGCATGCGGAAGCCGTCCGCGACCATGCGGGCGGCCTCACTTTCGGCAAATGGGATATCGTTCCGTCTGATCTTTCGGCGTCCTGCAAAGGCTCACGACGGGCTTTCAACGCAACCCTGCAGGAAGATCGCCGCGCACCCCGCCGCGCGGACCTGGATCTCTTCGTCATCCGGTGCTCGCCGCTGGCCCAGCATGACGGCCCTTTGCGGCTCCATGGTCATCATTCCCCGCAGGAAGCCGGCCGCAAGAGAGATATCGGAGATTCTAATCGCTCCCTTGTCGCGCTGGCTGCGCAGCCAGGCCTCGAAGACTACGGCCGAAGCCTTGATCGCCCGCTCATAGAAGGACGCCGCGATCTCGGGAAAGCGATCGGCCTCGGCGACGGCCAGACGATTGATTGCGATGGTTTCCGGATCCAGCGCCAGACGGCCGTAGGCGATCAGGATCTGCTCGAGTTGATGATGCAGGTCCGGGTGCTTCAACAGCCCCTGGTCCACCTCGACGTTGAAACGGGCGATGCGATCGGTAACCACCGCATTGAAGATTTCTCCCTTGCTGTCAAACAGCCGATAGACGGTCTTCGTCGAAACACCCGCGTCCTGCGCGATGTCGTTGATGCATGCCGAGGCATAGCCCGCTTCCAGAAAGCGCTTTCGCGCGGACGAGAGCACGATTGCCCGGGTATCGTCATCACAACGAACCTGCGGTCGTCCTCGCGGTCGTTTCGTGACTTTTGGATTTAGGATCATAGATATTTTCCAAAATACTGTTGACTTAGATTTTATAGCGCTTATTTTGGAAAACATCAAGTTTCCAAATTGAACTTGGCCGCTACCCCTGCCCGGCAGCGACCCCTGCCAGGAGCAAGTACATGGCAAACAATCTGCATATCGTGACATCCGAGGGCGCTTCCGGCGAAGCGCAGGAGATCGTGGAGGCGAAGGCCAAGGAAGGGGTGACAACCGAACCCCATCCGGAGGCGCCACAGGGACCTACAGGCGGCAACACCACAGCAAAGCGCAGCAAGATGCCGCGCCGCCTGGTGTATGGCGTGGGTGCGATCGTCATTATCGCCGCCGCGGGCTATTACGGACACGACTACTGGCAAAACGGCCGTTTCGAGGTATCGACCGACGACGCCTATGTCCAGGCCGACAACAGCTCGATCGCCCCGAAGATTTCAGGCTATCTGGCGGAAGTCCTGGTCAAGGACAACGAGACCGTAAAGGCCGGCCAGCCGCTCGCCCACATCGACGACCGCGATTTCCGCGCAGCGCTCGACCAGGCGAAGGCCGATGTCGCCGCAGCGCAGGCAACCATACAGGCCGAGCAGGCCTCGCTGGACATCCAGCAATCGACCATCGCCGCAGCGCGGGCGACGCTCGATGTGGACAAGGCCAACGAAACCTTCGCCGAACAGAACAACAAGCGCTATGCCAGCCTCGCCTCCAACGGCTATGCGGCCGTGCAAACGGCGCAGCAGGCCGCATCGCAGATCGCCGCGGCGCAGGCTGCCATCGTCAGGGACACCGCGACCTTGGAAGGTGCGATCAAGCAGGTCGAACTTCTGAAGGCCCAGATCGCGCAGGCGACGGCTGCCCTGCAGAAAAGCGAGGCGGTCCAGCATCAGGCCGAGCTTAATCTCTCCTATACGACCATCGTGGCGCCCGTCGACGGCACGATCGGCAACCGCACGCTGCGCATCGGCCAATATGTCCAGGCGGGAACACAGCTGATGTCGCTCGTGCCGACCGACCAGGCCTACGTCGTCGCCAACTATAAGGAAACGCAGCTGACGAATGTCCATGCCGGTCAGCCCGTCGATATCGAAGTCGACATGTTCCCCGGCAAGACATTCCACGGCCATGTCGACAGCCTTGCGCCGGCGAGCGGACAAGAATTTGCCCTGCTGCCGCCTGACAATGCGACCGGCAACTTCACCAAGGTCGTGCAGCGAATTCCAGTCAGGATAGCGCTTGACACGCAGACCATGACGAGCGGTGAGCTGCGCCCTGGAATGTCCGTCGAGCCGAGCATCAACACCAAAGCAGACGCCGCACAGCGGAATTGACGGCGGGAGCCCCACAATGTCTACGATTACAATGGATGGCCGTCCGATGCCGGCCGCAACGGCACAGCCGCGTGCATCGACAAGAGAGTGGATCGCGGTTCTGGCCGCCATGATCGGCGCGTTCATGGCGATCCTGAACATCCAGATCACCAATGCCTCACTTCTCGACATCGAGGGTGGCATCGGCACCGGTGTGGATAATGGCGCTTGGATCTCGACCTCCTATCTGATCGGCGAGATCGTCGTCATTCCGCTCACAGCCTATCTCAGCAGCGTCTTCTCATTTCGCCGATACATTCTGGTGAACTCGGTGCTGTTTCCGCTGTTTTCCCTGTCCTGCGCCTTCGCGCACGATCTTGGAACGATGATCGTCCTGCGCGGCCTGCAAGGATTTGCCGGCGGCGTACTGATCCCGATGGCCTTCACCATGGTGCTGACGAAGCTTCCGAAGCCGCAGCAGCCCTTGGGGCTGGCGATCTTTGCATTGTCCGTCACCTTTGCGCCGGCCATCGGCCCGACCATCGGCGGCTACCTGACCGAGAATTACGGCTGGCAGACGATCTTCTTCATCAATGCCGGCCCGAGCGCCATCATGGTGGCGGCGCTTGCCCTGACGCTGGACAAGCAGCCGATGCAGCTGAAACTGCTGCGCGAGGGCGACTGGCTCGGCATCGTGACGATGGCGATCGGACTGTCGGCACTGCAAACCGTGCTTGAGGAAGGCAACAAGGACGACTGGTTCTCGTCGCCCTTCATCGTGCGACTCAGCATTGTCGCGGCTGTGTTCCTCAGCCTCTTCATCATCATCGAGCTCAAGGTTTCGAAGCCGCTGGTGAAACTGCGCCTGTTGAAACAAAGGAATTTCGGTCTTGGCGTGCTCGCGAATATTCTCGTCGGCGTCGCTTTGTTCGGAACGGTCTACATCCTGCCGCAATATCTCGGCCAGGTGCAGAGGTACAATGCCGAGCAGATCGGCAACGTCCTTGCCTGGACGGGATTGCCGCAGCTGCTGCTGATCCCTCTGGTGCCGCTGATGATGAAGCGGGTGGATGTGCGTTGGCTTGCCTTCTTCGGCATCGCAGTCTTTTCCTTCAGCTGCTTCATGAACGTCACGCTTTCGGCCGATAATGCCGGAGATCAGTTCTTCATTCCGAACATCGTCCGCGCGATCGGCCAGGCCTTCGTCATCACCCCGGTGACCGCAATCACGACCGCTGGCATTGCGTCGGCGGATGCGGCCGCCGCGTCCGGCCTGACGAACATGCTGAGAAATCTCGGCGGCGCGGTGGGGACGGCGTCCCTCGGCACCATCCTGACGAAGCGCGAACAGTTTCACTCCAACATCATCGGCCAATCCGTAACCCTTGCTCGCGATGAGGTTCGCCAGCGGATTGACCAGATGACCGGCTACTTCCTGTCACACGGCGTCTCCGATCATCAAGTGGCCCAGCAGAAGGCGGTTATCGCGCTCGGCCAGGTCATCAAAAGGCAGGCGCTGATCATGGGGTTCAGCGACACCTTCGCAGTCATCGGCGTGGTCCTCGCCATCGCGGCAATCACGATGCTGTTTACCAAGCGGCCACAGGCCGGCAGTGGTGGCGGCGCTCACTGAGCCATGCGGGTTCGCGCCTACAGAGGCACGGATGTGATGTGCCACGGCGCGAACCCGCAGGAACGGCGTGCGGCTACACCATGATGATCGATCAGATATGCTTCGATGCGCAGGCGCATTCTCGGACGCACGTGTTCATTCCCGGCCCTGGCGTGCACGCGCTGGGATTCGCGGAAAGTAACGGCAAGCTGAAGAAGCAAATCGTCGCGGTGGCGAGACCTTTAGGTGCCCGAGGCACCTACCTGTTCATGTCCTCGACCACCCAGCGAAACGAAGTGACATTCGCTCAGCTCCT
The DNA here is from genome assembly GCF_012641405.1 of Rhizobium sp. P40RR-XXII. Classification (GTDB taxonomy): domain Bacteria; phylum Pseudomonadota; class Alphaproteobacteria; order Rhizobiales; family Rhizobiaceae; genus Rhizobium. The sequence continues at coordinate 152,683 of NZ_JABAII010000003.1, read as the reverse complement.
GCCGCCGTCACCAGGTGCACTGTCTCGCTTTCGGTAGGTCGAGGGGTTGATGCCATGGCGTTGCAGGCGAGCATAGAGGCTGCGGCGCGGCAGTTGCAGCGCCTGCGCGACTTCGGCGATATCGCCTTCGAACCGGTCAAGCGCTGCCCGCAGAACGCTGGCCTCGAACTGATCCATTTGATCAGATAGACCAAGTTCCGAAGCAGGTGTGCTCGGGGCCGACGTCAGGCCCAGAACCACCTGGGTTGCGTAATTGCGCAATTGGCGGACATTGCCCGGCCAATCGTCCGTCAGGAAACGCGTCTCCATCGCAACGTCGATTTGCGGACGCGCAACGCCATGCAGGCGCGCAGCATCCTCAAGAAAGGCACTGAACAACAGGCCGATGTCGGCCCGGCGCTCCCGCAGAGGCGGGATGCGGATCCGCACAGTCTCCAACCGGTAGAGCAGATCGGCGCGGAAACGGCCCTCGGCGACCGAACCATGCAGGTCGGTCTTGGTCGCCGCGACGAGCCGGAGATTGACGGGAGCCGGCTCGCCGGTCGACGAGGGCAGTTCGCGCTCTTCGACCACCCGCAGAAGCCGCCCCTGGAGCATGGGCGACATGCTGTCGATTTCATCGATGAAGAGCGTGCCGCGATCCGCCTCGGCGATGCGTCCGCGCCGCGTGCGATTTCCGAACAGAGTTTCGTCGGCGATCGCATCCGGCAAGGCGGCGCAATCGACCGCGACGAAGCTGCGTGCATGCCGCCTGCTCCAGCGGTGGATGAGGCGCGCCACGAGTTCCTTGCCCGTGCCCGTTTCACCTTCGACCAGAACGTCCACATCGGCGACGGCGACCTGGCGTATCGTTTCACGCAATCGCGCCATGACCGGCGTCTGGCCAAGCAGCGGCGACGTATCTTCCGCTTCCGCCGCGGCCTGCCGCAGGCGCCGGTTTTCCAGCACCAGACGCCGCGTCTCCAGTGCGCGGCGCACTGAGGCGATCATATGATCCGTGGCAAAAGGCTTGGCGATGAAATCATAGGCGCCCTGCTTCAAGGCACCGACCGCCATGGCGACGTCGCCGTGACCGGTCATCAGGATGACGGGGAGGTCAGGATCGCGCGCCTGCACCGCCTCGAGAAGGTCGTGCCCGTCGACGCGGGGCAGGCGGATGTCGGTGACGACCACGCCGGGCAGCGTCACGGCAAGGCTTGCGAGTGCCGACTGCCCGTCAGCATGCGTCTCCACCTCGAAGCCCGCTATGGCGAAGGAATCGCTGAGAGCGGCATTGAAGGGGCCGTCATCCTCCACCAGCAGCACTTTCTGTGGCGTTTGCAAGGTCATGCCCGCCTCATCGTAATTATGAAGGCCGCGCCACCGAGCGGCGACGGGCCGATTGTCAATGATCCGCCAAGATCGTTCATGATGTCCTGCGCGATCCCAAGCCCAAGGCCCAGCCCGTCGGGCTTACCTGTCATGAAGGGACGGAATATCTCCTTCGCCAGGGCCGGGTCGATGCCCGGACCATTGTCGGCAACGGTCAGCCTCACCGTGTCCTTCTCGACCGCGTCGACGAGCAAGGCGACATGCGGATCGGCGACGTCCGACACCGCATCGATGGCGTTCTGCAGCAGATTGACGAGAACCTGTTCCAGCCGCACCCGTTCGGCCAGCACCTGCGGCTGGCCCTGTGGCGGCAGATCCAGCCTTACACCCGCTTTGCGGAACCGGTTCCCGACCAGCAGCAGGGCGCCGGCAATGATGGCATCGAGCGGTTCCGGCCCGGCCGCATGCCGTCCCCGGCGCGAGAAACGCCGCATCTCCTGCGTGATCGTTCCTATGCGCGCCGTCACGTCGACCGCGGCATCCAAATTGGCCCTGACACGATCGAGGCGATTGGCGGCGAGATGGTGGCGGGCGTTCTCCGCCAGGGTGCGAATGGTGGCAACCGGCTGGTTGATTTCATGCATCAGCCCCGCCGTGATCGAGCCGACGGAGGCGAGCCGATTGGCCTGGGCAAGCTCCTCGCGGGCATCGCGATAGCGGTCCTCGGCGCGGGCACGTTCGGTCATCTCGTCGCGCAGCTCGGCCGTGCGGGTGGCGACGGCCGCCTCCAGCGCCCGCCGATCGGCCGCCGCCCGCGCGACGCGGGTCATTCGCCACCAGACCGCAGTTCCGATGACGGCCAGCCCGAGGATGGCGGGCAAGGCCAGCAGCCAGGCCTCGGCACGGGCCTCCTGCAATGCCATGCGCGTATCGAGAAGATGCAAAAGGCGCAGACGCGTGCCGGCGACGGGCTGCTCGGCTGCGACCATGATCTGATCTCGCGGTCCGCGTATGCGACCGGCATCTTCCACCCGGTAGTTCCCCGGCCCCAGTGCCGCGTCCCGATATTGGCCGCTCGCGACGATGCGGGCACGGTCTTCCGGCGAAAGCGGCGCGAGCGCCGTCAGTACCTGTGACGGGTCGGATGCCGCAAGAATGATTTGGTGTTCGTCGACGACAAGCGTTTTCCCCGGATCGTTCGCCCAGATCCGCGACACCGGCTCGAATTCGAATTTGACGACCACGACGCCGGCCGGTGCGGCGGCATCGCCAACCCTGCGCGCGATAAACAGGCCGGGCCGGCCGCTGATTGCGCCCGCGCCATAATATTCCGCCATGCCATCTTTCATCGCCTCGGAAAAATACGGACGGAAACTGAAATTCTTGCCGACGAAGCTATCCTCGGTCCCTGCATTCGATGCCGAAATGACAAGCCCGGTATGGTCGACGAGATATATGATATAGGCACCCGTCTGATGAGCGAGAAAGCCGAGCTTTTCGTCGAGCCGACGGGCGGCATCGGCGGTAGGGCTAGCAAGAGCCTCGCCAAGGTCGCGATATTCGCCAAGCACGATCGGCAGGAGCCGAAAACGCGCCAACTCGCTGTCGACCAAACGGCTATGCTGCACGGCAAGTCCGGAAGCCTCCGCTTCCAGCCGCGCCAGCGCCTCGTGACGCGATAGTGAGAGCGCCGTAAACCAAATGCCGGCCGCAGCGGCCACAACAGCCACCGCCAGAAGCAGAATCCGTCTCAATCCCAGCTCGATCATTTGTGCAGGATATTGCACAAGCCTCGAATTTACCACGCAGAATCTTGCGCAAACAATGGCGAGAACCAAGGCGAAATCGAAGAAATATGAAATATTTCAATATGGTATCATGAATGCCCGATGAACCTCGTATCCTACACTTCCACACGCAACAATGGCGTTGGGAGAGTGATCCTCGATAGGCTTGAGAAACCGGTTCTGTTCGGGCAATCGGCATTGCCGCGTCCCGTCTCGCGAGGATGCGCCGGCGGGCAAGCGCGCATGCGGCCTCTCTCAAAACCCGTCGTCCACAGCGATCAATCGCGATGGCGACGGCCGAAGCGACCAAGGGAGGAGAGGCTCAATGCTTGATACATTGCAAGACCCCATCGAAACGACGGCAGCGATGGATGCCGCCGGGAAACGCAACCGTCTCAAATCGATTATCGGCGGCTCGACGGGCAATCTGGTCGAATGGTTCGACTGGTATGTCTACGCCGCATTCGCGCTCTATTTCGCTCCGCACTTTTTCCCCGCCGGCGATCAGACGGCGCAGCTGCTGAATTCGGCGGCGGTCTTTGCGGTGGGCTTCGTCATGCGGCCGATCGGCGCCTGGATCATGGGGCTTTACGCCGACCGCAAGGGCCGAAAGGCTGGCCTTGCGCTTTCGGTGACGCTGATGTGCGCCGGTTCGCTGATCATCGCGCTGACACCGGGATATGAGGCAATCGGCGTGGCAGCACCGGCGCTTCTGGTCCTTGCCCGCCTGATGCAGGGCCTGTCGGTAGGCGGCGAGTACGGCGCCTCGGCGACCTATCTTTCCGAGATGGCCGGGCGGCAGCGCCGCGGTTTCTTCTCGTCGTTCCAGTACGTCACGCTGATCTCCGGTCAGCTCCTCGCCATCGCCGTCCTCATCATATTGCAGGCGTTCATGACGCCGGAGACGCTCAATGCCTGGGGATGGCGCATTCCCTTCTTCGTCGGAGCGGCGCTTGCGGTCGTCGTCTTCTGGCTGCGCCGCGGGCTTGCCGAAACCGAGAGCTTCAAGAACCTGCGTGCAGGCGATGCACAGAAATCCGGCTTCTGGATGCTAATCACCCGGCATCCGAAGGAGACTGCGATAGTGATGCTGCTGACGGCCGGCGGCACGCTCGCCTTCTACGCCTATTCGATCTACATGCAGAAATTCCTGGTCAACACCTCTGGATTCAGCCGGGAAACGTCGAGCGAGATCAACGCAATCACGCTGTTCATCTTCATGCTGCTGCAGCCGATTGCAGGTGGGCTCTCCGACAAGATCGGCCGCAAGCCGCTGATGATCGGCTTCGGCCTCTGCGGCGTGCTGTTCACCTATCCGATTTTCTCGACCCTCGAAACCACGAAGGACCCGCTGATCGCAGGGCTGCTCGTCATGGGCGCGCTGATCATCGTCACCGGCTATACCTCGATCAACGCAGTGGTGAAGGCGGAGCTGTTTCCGGCGCATATCCGCGCGCTCGGCGTGGCATTGCCCTATGCTCTGGCCAACACGCTATTCGGTGGCACAGCCGAATTCGTGGCGCTGAAGTTCAAGAGCAGCGGCTGGGAGCAGGGCTTCTACTGGTATGTGACCGCGATGATCGGCATCTCGCTCGTCATCTATCTCTTCATGCGGGATACGGCCAAAAACAGCGCCATTCGCGAGGATTGATCCGTCCTGCCAATGGAAAGAAGGATCCTGATCGCAGGACTAAGAGAATATGAGCCGGCGGGAACATCGATGATGAACTCGCCGGTGCGGGCCGAATACGAGATCTCAGCCGCTAGTGAAGCGAAGTGCCGCTCTTCCTGCGTCCATTCAACAGATGAATGAAGGTGATGCCCTGCTCCAGCAGAAGCTCGGCGGCCTTCAGGTCGTTCGGGCCGAGATCGGACGAACAGCCGCGAAGATTGCATGCGAGAAAGAGGGAATTGGTGGCGGCGAGCGTATCGCCATCCTCCTCCGCCTCTTCGGCGGCGGCTTGCAGCACATCGGCAACAGCCGCCATAAGCGCGGCGCGCTCCTGCAGGTTCATTTCGTCAAGGCTTTTGGTGATGCCATTCATGACGTCTCCTCCGCGCGCGAATATTTCCGACATCAGCCGGATCGGCGCGGTTTGTAACTGGACATGATAGAAATGCGATTGGTAAGCCAGATATGGCGATGAAGGCGCCAAGCGGCAAGACATGGCTTCCATGCTAAGGGCGCATGGCACTGCGGCTGGCTCACCATTCACGATGTGGCGGTAGCGGCCGCTCACGGGATTTACCTCGTGTCCTTGGGACACTCCAAAACCGTTCTATCCGGTCGTGATCCGGATGGAGCTTTTCAAGTCGCACCCGTAAGCCAACTCTTTCCAAAGCCGAAATGAACGGGCGCGGTCGATGTCATCTTATAGCCTGACCGAAAGACGATAAACTTCCTGCCGGAACGCATCGGAGACCGATCGGTCTCCGATGCGGGATATCTCTATGAATGCCGCTCAGCGCGGACGGCGGATCGCCCGCAGTTTGCCGCTGCCGCCACCACCGGCATAGAACCGGTCCTTGCCGTCGGATTCGAGGCCGGAAACGCCGGTCCCTTCGGGCATTTCGAGCCGCTCCAGCACCTCGCCCGTCGCAGGATCGACGCGACGCACATCGCTTTCGTCGCCCTCCCAGGTGCCATGCCACAGCTCTCCGTCGACCCAAGTGACGCCGGTGACGATGCGGTTGGATTCGATGGTGCGCTTGATTGCACCGGTCTCGGGGTCGATTTCGTAAATCTTGCGGCCGCGATGTTGCCCGACCCACAGGCTGCCGTCACTCCAGGCAAGACCTGAATCACCGCCGTTGCCGGGCGCGGGAATGGTGGAAACTATAGTCCCCGTCTCGGGATCGACCTTGTGAATCCGATCCTCGGCGATCTGATAGAGATAGCGCCCGTCGAAAGCGGTGCCGGCATGAGACGCGACATCGATCGTGCGCACCTCTTCGCCGCTCTCCGGGTTCAGAGCATGCAGCTTTTCGCCAGAGGCGAACCAGACGTACCGGCCGTCGAAAGTAACCCCATTCACGCGGGGTGCGTTCTCGAAGGGGCCATATTCGCGAATGATTTCCGCTTGGGACTTTTTCATGTTTCCATCCTCCGGTCGGGATCGGTTGAGTGTCGATAAGAGAGAGCTTAGTCGCTCGGCAGCGGCCCAGGGAGTAACAATGTTGTCGGGAAGCCGATCACCGGCGGCATCATCCAGCGGCGCGCCCTGCCATTGCCGACGCCTTGCACCATTCCAGCCGCTGCAAGCGCGTCGAGCGACCGCTGCACCGTGCGCGGGCTTGTCGCCAGTGCAATCGACAATGCCGAGCTCGACCAGGATTCCCCATCCGACAACAGGGCAAGCAGCGAGCCGTTCTCGACCTCGACAGGCGGCGCCAGCACCACGACATCGCGGTCCCCGCGCGGCGTCAGCGCAAAGCCGCGCGGCGTCGCGCTGATATCGGCAAGCGGCTCCAAGGCAGCGCGAAGCCTCCCGATCTCGACCCTGAGCCGCGCCCTATGGGATTCGTCAGCATGGCGAGCGCGGAACGCGCGGGTAAGCAGGGCAGCGCGCGGCACATCGGCGGGGGCGGCCTCGGCAAGCGCGCGCGCCAGGGCAAAGAGCACCGGCCGGCGCGCAAGCGGCACGATCTCGCCGCCGCCGCGCACGACATTGCGGCAGGCATCGACGACCAATGTTCCGGACGCCAGCAGGGCCTCGACCTCGTCGAGCGACAGCAATTTCTCCTCGCCCTGGGCTAGAAGACGCGCAGCCGGTGCATCGAGAGCACCTGCCGCGTCGCGCACCTCGATCACAAGGGCGGGGATCGCGGCCTTGCCGGCTGCTTCTGCGGCGCGCGCGAGGGCGGCGCGGGCCGGCTCGATCCGCAGGCGGCGGATGGCGATGCCGGCGACCGCCAGTTCATGGCTTGCCCTTGCTGCCGGCGGCAGCGGCGACGGATCGAGCTTGGCCAACAGGCGTTCGGCCTCGTCCAGATGGCCGACAAGCAGCAGACGGCGTATCTGCAGGTTGCGGGCATGGGCGGCATTGACGTGGTCGCCGTGTTTTTCGAGGGCGGCCCGCGCCGTCTCCAGCGCTTTGTCCGGCCAGCCCAGATCACGCGACACGAGGGCAATTTCGGCTTCGGCCACCGTGCACCGCGCCCGGGCGACAGCCTCGCGCGGACCAAAAGCGCGCGCGGCACTCTTCAAGAGCGTCTTGGCGCGGACAAGGTCTCCAAGCTGCGCCATGGCAATGCCGCGCAGCGCCAGCGCCGGCGCATCCTCGCGCAGCGCCACACGTTTCAGCGCCCCCAGCACATCGCCGGCAGCGAGCGCCTGAGCTGCCGCGACGATCAGCGAGTCCATTTAAATCCCGTCACACTTGTAACTCCCACCCCTTCGGCCTCCAGGGGTAAGTTATCGCATGTCGGCAAGCAAGATGCAGCGCCGACAAGAACGACCCGACAGACAAGAGGAGATGAACCATGACGATGCATAAAACAGGAACGCGCCAAGAGTGGCTTTCGGCACGGCTCTCGCTGCTGGAGCAGGAAAAGGAGTTGACGCGGCGCAGCGACGAGATTGCTGGCCACCGTCAGGAGTTGCCCTGGGTGAAGGTGGAGAAAGACTATCGGCTCGAGACCGAGAAGGGCGTCGTTCCGCTCTCGGGCCTCTTCAAGGGCCGCTCGCAGCTTCTCGTCTATCACTTCATGTTCGGACCGGACTACGCGGCCGGCTGCCCATCCTGCTCGTCGATCGCCGACGGCTTCAATGGCATCGCGGTGCATCTTGAAAATCATGACGTCGCTTTTTCCGCAATATCCAGGGCGCCGCTTGCCAAGCTGCAGGAGTTCAAGCGACGGATGGGCTGGACCTTCGATTGGGCCTCTTCGGCCAACAGCGATTTCAACCATGATTTCAACGTCTGGTTCACGCCCGAGGAACAGCGCGACGGCCGCATCGAATACAACTACCGCCGCGAGCCGCCGATGCCCGACGCTCAGGTGGGCAAGACGATGCAGCGATGGGAGCAGCGCGGCAGCGAAGGCCCGGTCGATCTGATGGCGTCAATGACGGGGACGAATGTCGCGACTTACACGCGCGACCGGCCTGGCGTCAGCGCCTTCGCGATACAGGACGGCGAGATCTATCACACCTACTCGTCCTATGCTCGCGGACTCGACGGCCTTTGGGGTATGTATCAATGGCTCGATCGCGCGCCGCTCGGCCGCAACGAGTCCGGCGTGTGGTGGAGACATCACGATCGTTACGGAGCAAACTGATGTTCCGCTCATCCGAAAGCAATCGAAGGGTCGGCGGCCGTACCGCCGCCCCTGCTCTGCCCGTCATTGCCAGCCGCCTGCTGGCTTTGGCCGCCGCGCCGAGCTTTGCCCTGATGACAGGGCTATCAGCCTATGGGGCAAGCGGCGACATGATCTGTTCCACACAGGGCAGCGCGATGCTCAGTGGGATGGTGCCGATGTATCTGCTCATGACCGTCTTCCACTGCCGCCCCTGGCTGAAGTTGCTTGCAAGAGAAGGAAATGGCGCTCATGTGCCGGGCTAGATCTCGGCGATGCTAGACCAGGTTCTTGAGATAGAGTGAAAGCAGCTGGGTCTGCGAGGAAATGCCGAGCTTGCGGTAGACGTTGCGCCGATGGACCTTCACCGTGCCTGTCGAGATATTGAGCTTCAGGCCGATCGATTCCGACGAATGCCCCTGCAAAACGAGTTCGACGATGGCGGTTTCACGGCTCGTCAGATTGAGATCCCGCCAGACGGTTTCGGCTGGCGGGACATTCCCGTTCTGGCCCTGCTTGCGCCGGCTCCGGCCGCCGGCCGCCAATTGCGCATCGAAACGGGAAGCCAGACCGGACCAATAGTGTCTCACCATGCTTGCGACGAGCGGCTCGACCTTCTTCAACGTCATGAACTCGGCGGGCGGAAAAACCCCGGTCTTCTCGCGCCGCATCAGTGACAGGACGATGGTGATGTCCTCGTCGGCATTGACGAAAAAGCCGATCTCCTCGGCAAGCCCGGTCTGGACATAATAGGTCCGGTAATATTCGCTGGAAAAGAAGCGATCCGGCGCCAGCTCCCGCATCCTGAGCACGCCTTCGCGGCGTTCGCGCGCCGTGTGATAGAAGGGGTCGAGCATATAGGGGCCGGCCTGATAGAGCGTGACGAAGACGACATGCTCCTCGCGGTCGAAGGTGCTGTAGAGATCGATCGGCCGCTCCTTGCCGCGATAGGCGAAAACGACCACGTAGTCGAACCGCACCAGCGCCGCCATCATTTGACGGAAGGTCTCTCCGAATTCGGCATCCGTCATCGCCGATCGGCCGATCGTGGCGTTGAAGGCGGCAAAAAGCCCTTCAAGGTCGGTGCTCATGTGACGGATCCCCTCTGCCGCCCTGCGCAACTGAGCGCAGCCCCTATATACACCTTCCACGAAGCATTCCGTACGAAAATACCTCTTTCGGGGTATATACCTCGCAGGAAGCCCGGGCTTACTCTTTCCTTAACGACGGTGGCAATAAGGCAGATCAAAGACTGCCGACCAACCGCAGGGAACAGACGTGGCATCCGCTTCAACGAACGATATCGAATTCCGTTCGGTCACGAAGAACTATGGCGCCGTGACCGCCGTAACGGACATCAATCTTAATGTGCCCAAGGGTGCATTCCTGGCGCTTCTCGGCCCTTCCGGCTGCGGCAAGACGACATGCCTGCGCATGATCGGCGGCTTCGAGCAGCCGAGCGAAGGCACAGTGCTGATCGACGGGCGCGAGATGAACGGCGTTCCGGCCTATCGGCGCCCCGTCAACATGGTGTTTCAGCATTATGCGCTGTTTCCGCATTTCAACGTCGCGCAGAATGTCGCCTACGGGCTGAAGCAGATGCGCCCGAGGATCAAGTCTGCCGAAATCGACCGGCGCGTCGCCGAAGCGCTCGAAATGGTTCGCCTCGGCGGCTTTGCCACACGCCGCATCCATGAAATGTCTGGCGGGCAGCAGCAGCGCGTCGCGCTGGCGCGCGCCATCGTCAACCGCCCTTCCGTGCTTCTGCTCGACGAGCCACTCGCCGCGCTCGACAAGAAGCTGCGTTCGGCCATGCAGATCGAGCTTCAGACGCTGCAACGTGAGCTCGGCATCACCTTCGTTCTCGTCACCCATGACCAGGAGGAAGCGCTGTCGATGGCGGATGTCGTCTGCGTCATGAGCGCCGGCCGCATCCGCCAGCTCGGCACGCCTCAGGAGGTCTATGACCGGCCCGCCGATCTCTTCGTCGCCGATTTCGTCGGTAAGACGAACCGCATAGAGGCGACGATGGAAGCCGATGGCGAAACGCTTCGCCTTGCGGATGGTTCAGCACTTTCGGCCGGCAAGCGGCTGATGCCTGGGGCTGCGATCGCAGCGTTGCGCCCTGAAGCGATCCGTCTGAGCCGCGACATGGCCGTAGCGGGCATGTCCTTCAAGGGCACGGTGACCCACCGCATCTTCCTGGGCTCCTCCGCGGAATACGCGGTCACCGTCCCCGGGCTCGGCGATTTCCTGATCACTTCGGATCGCCGCGGTATGAACGAAAGCGATCTCGTCGGTCCGGGCGAAGAGGTCTTCCTCGGCTTCGACCCCACCGCCTTACATGTCTTTCCAGCATCGAATGCATAAGCCAAAACAAGGGAACAGCATCATGAGCAAGGATTATAAGGACAATCTCCCGATTTCAGCCGAAGGCTTCATGGACGAGTTCATGCGCCTGAAGCGCGGCTCCGTCAGCCGTCGTCATTTCCTCAACATTACCGGCCTCGGTCTTGCGACGGTGGTCCTGTCGCGCTTCCCGGGCGCGCTGTCGACGCCGGCCTATGCCGCGGGCGAACTCGGCACGCAGATGTCGATCGCAACCTGGCCGAATTATCACGACCCCGCGACCTTCGAGAACTTCAAGGCGGCAACCGGCGTCGCCGTCGAAGTCAACGTCTTCGGCTCGAACGAGGAAATGCTGGCGAAGCTGCAGGCAGGTGCCTCCGGCTGGTCGCTCTTCGTGCCGACGAATTACACGATTTCGACCCATCACAAGCTTGGTCTCATCGAGGAACTCGACCTTTCGAAGCTCCCGAACTTCCGCCAGACGACGGAAAGCCCACGCTTTACCAAAGAAGGCCAGATCGACGGGAAAACCTATGCCGTGCCGAAAAACTGGGGCACGACCGGCTTTTCCGTCAACACGAAGAAGATCAAGACCAAGCTTTCAAGCTGGAAGGATTTCTTCGAGATCGCGCAGACGGAGGCCGACGGCCGCGCCATGGTCCATGACTATCAGCTGACGACCATCGGCAGCGCGCTCGTTTCCCTCGGCTACGACTTCAATTCGATCAAGCCGGAAGAGCTCGCCAAAGCCGAGGAATTGCTGATCAAGGTCAAGCCGCATCTCTTCGCCATCAATTCCGACTACCAGCCGTCCATGCGCTCGACAGACGCCTGGCTGACGATGTGCTGGACCAATGACGGCGCACAGCTCAATCGCGACATGCCCGAGCTTGACTATGTGCTCGGCAAGGACGGCGGCGAGATCTGGACCGACTATTATGCCATCCCGAAGGATGCGCCGAACAAGGCGGCCGGCTACGCGCTTCTCAACTATCTCATGGATCCGAAGAACGCGGTGAAGGAACATATCGCCAACGGCGCGCCGACCACCGACAGCCGCGTTATCGCGCTGCTGCCGAAGGAGATCACCTCGAACAAGATCGTCTATCCGGACGAGGCTGCACTGACGCCGCTGGAATTCGGCGCCGCCGTCACGCTTACCGATCCGAGCCGCGCCGAACTGATGGCACGTTTCAAGTCGGCCTGATCGCCCTCGCCTCACTCCGGTCCCCGCCGCTTCGGCGGCGAGGGGCCGGCCTCGCGTTTAGAACCGGCGGATAAAAACCTCTCGATGCCCCTTACCCCTGCCACCAAACGGCGCCTCGTCACCGCTGCCCTTGTCGGCCCGGCAAGCGTCTGGCTGTTCGTCTTCCTGGTGCTGCCCTTCATCGCCATCATCGTCTTTGCCTTTGGCGAACGCGCGCCGGAGGGCGGCTATCAGGCGGCCTTCACTTTTGCGCAGTTCGCCAATCTCGGCTCGCGCTCGGCTGCATTCATCAATACGCTGATCCTTGCACCGATCGGCGCGGCCGCCTGCTTGCTCGCTGCCTATCCGGTCGCCTACTATCTGGCGGTCAAGGCAAGCCCGCAGCGCCGGCTGCTACTGGTTTCGCTCGTTGTCGTTCCCTTCTGGACCAGCCTGCTCGTGCGTACCTATGCCTGGATGTATCTGCTTGGCGCACGCGGCATTCCGCATCTGCTCGAATTCCTCGGCATTGAGAACGTCAGGTTCATCAACACACCCGGTGCCGTGCTGCTCGGCATCGTCTATGGTTACCTGCCGCTGATGATCATGCCGATCTATGTCAGCCTCGAAAAGCTCGACAGGCGTCTGCTGGAGGCATCCGCCGATCTCGGCGCCAAACCCGTCTCGACCTTCTTCGGCATTACGCTGCCATTGTCCTTGCCCGGCGTTATGACCGGCGTGGCCCTGGTGACGATCCTGCTGCTCGGGGAATATCTGATCCCGCAGCTGCTTGGCGGCGGCAAGGTCTTCTTCATCGGCAATGCGCTGGTCGATCTCTTCCTGCAGTCACGCAACTGGCCGTTCGGATCGGCAATTGCCGTGACGCTCGTTGCCGTCGTCGTTATCGTGTTGCTAGTTGCCATGCGCATCGCCTGGCGCGTTGCCGGCACCCGCCAGGTGGATCTCGTCTGATGCGCGCGCTCGTCACTTTCGTCTACGTGTTCCTGTATGCACCGATCGCGCTCGTCGTCTTGTTCTCCTTCAATGCCGGCCGCAATGCGAGCGAGTTCACCGGCTTTTCGACGCAGTGGTATGGGCGGGCGCTGTCCAACACATTCCTGATGGAAGCGTTGCAGAACAGCCTTATCATCGCCTTTACCAGTGCAGCGCTCGCCGCAATCTTCGGCACGATGGCGGCGATCGGCCTGGAGCGGCTCGGTCCTCGCGTCCGCGCCGTTTTCGACGGGCTCTTTGCCGCCGCGATCGTCGTGCCGGGTGTCGTCATCGGCATTGCAACGCTGGTGGCGCTGGTCGAGGTCTTCGGTGTCATCAACCCGCTGATCGCCGCCGTCTGGCCAGGCGATCAGCCGCCGAAATTCGCGCTCGGCTACGGCTCGATCATCGCGGCGCACGGCCTTTTCACCATGGCGCTGGTGACGATGATCGTAAAGGCGCGCATTGCCAGCCTCGGCCGCGATATCGTCGAGGCATCAAGCGATCTCTATGCCACGCCTCTGACCACCTTCCGGCAGATCGTGCTGCCGCAGATCATGCCATCGATCCTGGCCGGCTTTTTGCTCGCCTTCACCTTTTCCTTCGACGATTTCATCATCGCTTTCTTCGTCGCGGGATCGAATACGACGCTGCCGATCTATGTGTTTGCCTCGATCCGCCGCGGCGTCACGCCGGAAATCAATGCGATTGCGACCATGGTGCTGATCGCATCGCTCTGCCTCATTCTCATCGCGCGTTTCCTGATGCGCGAAAAGACAACGACAAACTGACCAGGGAAAAATTATGATACTCAAGGATCGGGTCGCAATCGTCACCGGAGCCGGCTCCGGCATCGGCCGCGCCGGCGCGCAGATCATGGCGCGCGAAGGCGCGCATGTGATCGTCGCAGATATCGATTTGGCGAATGCCGAGGAGACCGTGAGCCGGATTGTAGAAGCGGGCAACAGCGCCGAAAGCCTCGTCGTCGACGTCATGGACGACCAGGCGCTCGGGGCCGGCATCGCCGCAATCGCAGCACGGCATGGCCGCATCGATATCCTGCACAATCATGCAGGCGCGCAGGTCGCAGGCAATCTGGAGGAGGTCGCAGTTTCCGGTTTCGACACGTCCTGGAGCCTGAACGTCCGGGCGCACTTTATGGCTTCGCGTTTCGTCATGCCGGTCATGAAGAAAGCGGGCAAGGGCGTCATCCTCAACACCTCGTCGTCTTCGGGCGTGCTCTATGACCGCGAGATGATCGCCTATACCACCTCCAAGCACGCGGTCATTGCCATGACCAGGCAGATGGCTGGCGATTATGCGCGGTTCGGCATCCGAGTCAACGCGCTTTGCCCCGGCTGGGTCGACACGCCGTTCAACGCACCGTTCATTGCGCAGATGGGCGGACGCGGTGCCATCGAAGACTATATTGCCGAAAAGGTACCGCTCGGACGCTGGGCCGATGTTTCGGAAATTGCCGAGCCGATCCTTTTCCTCGTCTCGGACCGATCATCCTATATGACAGGACAGATTCTTGTCGTCGACGGCGGCGAAACCGTCGTCTAGCCCGCCGTTTACCAGCTATGAGCGCTTTTTCCTGCAGCCAACCCCGCGAGCCGACTAATATCGGCGCAGGAAATTCGGCCAGAGGCTTTGCTTGGCGAGGAGGCGGTGAAGCGGCGGTATCGCATGCCTGCACGCGAATGGGACATGGACGCCGATGCGAAAATCCGCGTCGGAGTGCCTGTTTGCGTCAGAAGCGCTGCGGCGAGAATGGCGTGAGATCGATCGCCGTGGTCCGCTCCGTCAGGAGGTCGGCGACGAGGCGTGCCGTGCCTGCCGACTGTGTCAAGCCGAGATGGCCATGGCCGAAGGCATAGATCACATCCCGTGTCGCCTTGGCACGGCCGATGGCGGGCAGGCTGTCGGGCAGTGACGGCCGGAAACCCATCCATTGCATGCCACCCTCCGGCTTGAGACCGGAAAGGAAGGTGCGGGCCTTCTGCAGCATGGCTTCGGACCGGCGAAAATTCGGCGGCAGCGCCAGCCCGCCGAGCTCCACCGCACCCCCGACACGGATACCGGTCGAGAGCTTGCTGACGACGAAGCCATGGCCGCCAAAGGTTATTTGCGTGCGCAGATCGAAGGCATCGGCGGGAAGCGTGGTATTGTAACCGCGTTCGGTTTCGAGCGGGATATGCTCGCCGAGCGTTTTGGCTATGCGATGTGAGAAGGCGCCGGCGGCCAGAACGACCTTGCCGGCCTGGCGCAGCCTTCCATCCGTCGCCACCACGTCGACACCGCTCGGGATTGCACGGAGCGCCGCAATCTCCGCCGTGTCGATAACGCCGCCGCGGCTGCGAAAATGTCCGGCCAGCGCCAATGTGTAGAGCTTGGGATCCGCAATGGAATACCAACCGGGCGTGAATGTCCCGAGGATGAAGCGTGACGCAAGCCCCGGCTGGATCGCCCCTATCCCGTCGGCTTTCAGATGCTGGAATTCGATACCGTGATTGCGACGCACCTCCCAACCGGGCAAGGAAGCGCGGAATTCCGCCTCGCTTTCATAGACTTGGAGATTGCCCTCCTTGCGTAGCATCGAGAGTGTATCGGTCGCGGCAAGGAAAGGCTCGAGCTCCGCCTTGGAAAGATCCATCAGGCTTGTCTGCGCTGCCGTGGAATGGGCAACGCGCGACGGCTGGCATGCACGCCAGAACCGGAACATCCAGGGCGCAATCTGCAGCGCATAGGCAGGCGGCACCGACAGCGGCCCAAGGGGATCGAGGAGCCATTTCGGCGCCTTCCTCAAAATGCCGGGTGACGCCAACGGCAGGATATCCGTGAAGGCGAAGGCGCCGGCATTCCCGGCGGAGGCGCCTGCGGCTGGTCCCTCACGGTCCACCACGACGACGGAAAGGCCACGTGACTGGGCCGCAATCGCGGCGGAAAGGCCGACCACCCCGGCCCCGATGACGATAACATCCGGTCTCGTCATCAATGGACGCTCGCGAGAAATTTCTGCGCTCCGAAATGCTGCGGTGCGCCAAAAATCTGCTCCGGCTTGCCGATCTCGGCCATGACGCCTTGATGGAAATAGGCGGCGCGATCCAAGATATCGCGGGCAAACGCCATTTCATGCGTCACGCAGTTCACGGTCATCCCTCCTCCCGGTATGGATCAAGCGCAGATAGCACCAACATGCCCGACGGCTCGACATGGCTTGTATGTCGATTTTTTGTATTCTTTTTGTATTTATACTTTCCAAGTCTATGATGCAAGCGAGCATAACATGGGAGAACCGAAATTGACCGACGTCACCACCCTGACGCCTGATGCGCTGCAAAGCCGCGTCGTGGCAATCCTTTCGAAGGCCGGCTTCAATGCGCAGCAGGCCGGCGCGATCGCGCGGGTCATCGTCGCCGGCGAGCGCGATGCCTGCAAATCCCACGGCATCTACCGCATTGAAGGCGTGTTGCGCGCGGTGAAAGCCGGCAAGGCGCGGCCGGATGCGGTGCCGGTGCTGGAACAACACGATCACTCCGCCATCGTACGGGTGGACGCCAAGAGCGGCTTTTCCAACGCGGCCTTCGAGCTCGGCATGTCGGTGCTTGCCGATCAGGCTCGCCGCTTCGGTATTGCCGCGCTCGCCATCAACGACTGCACGCACTTCGCCGCCCTATGGCCGGAGGTGGAGGCGCTGACGGATCGAGGCCTTGCCGCCTTCGCCATGTGCCCGAGCTATTCCACGGTGGCGCCGGCCGGCGGCACCGCGCCGCTCCTCGGAACCAACCCCTTCGCCTTCGGCTGGCCACGCATCGACAATCCGCCTTATGTCTTCGACTTTGCGACTTCGGTTGCCGCGCGCGGCGAGATTGAACTGCATCGGCGCGCTGGCAAGTCTCTTCCGGAGGGCTGGGCGATCGATGCTGATGGCCAACCGACCACGGATCCGGAAGCGGCGCTGGCCGGCGCAATGCTGCCGTTCGGAGGTCACAAGGGTTCGGCGATCGGCACCATGATCGAGCTTCTGGCCGGTGTCATGATCGGCGATTTCACCAGCCGCGAAGCGCTCGACTATCTCGGTTCGACGGCCTTTGCCCCGCGGCACGGCGAACTTATTGTCGCCTTCTCGCCGGAGGCTTTCGCGGCAGGCCGGCCTGGAAATCCGCTCGTCCGCGCCGAAATGCTGTTCGAGGCGATCGCCGGCCAGGGTGCGCGTCTACCCTCGCAGCGTCGCTTCGCCGCCCGCGCCCGTGCGGAAAAGGATGGCATCCCGCTGACCACCGAGGAAATCCGCCAGCTCGACCACCTGCAGGAACTCGGCCTCGATGCCGTGGGTTGAGTGACACGTCGAGACGCGGATGAAATCCCGCATAAGATAACAAAAAGAGGCCCGCAAAGGGCCTCTCGCATTTCAAGCCTAAGCTGTGGCGGCGGCCTCAGGCCTTGTACTTTTCCACGGCGCCCGGAAGCTTGCTCCACTCCGCGTACCAGGTGTTGAACAGCGTGAACTGCGCCTCGACATATCCGCGCTGGCTGTCGTTCAAGACGTCGGTTTCGTTGAAATGCAGCTCGTATTCCTTGTCTCCCTTCAGCACCATCATGTGCTTGAAGAAGAGAACGAGATCCGGACCTTCATCGAAGGACGACAGGACGGCGAGCGCCTGCTCGAGCTCAAGCGCGCGCTGACGTGCATCGGCATCGCCGGCAGCCGCCGCCTGGGCGAGATTGCAGAGATGAATGACTTGCCTGGGCAGAACATTGCCGATGCCGGTGATGGCGCCCGTCGCGCCGCAGTTGACGAAGCCGTGGAACACGGCCGTGTCGACACCGATCATCAGCGACACGTCATCGTCGCGGCTGGTGATATTCTCGGCGGCATAGCGCATGTCGGCCGGACCGCCGAACTCCTTGAAGCCGACGAGATTGGCATGTTCGGCGCGCAGTGCGAAGAACAGGTCGGCGCGCGTGGCAAAGCCATAATAGGGGCTGTTGTAGATGACGGCCGGAAGATCGGGGGCGGCCGACAGGATGGCCTTGAAATGCGCCTTCTGGGCAGCGATCACCGAGCCGCGCGACAGCACGCGGGGGATGACCATCAACCCCTTTGCGCCGACCTTCTGGGCATGGGCGGCGTGGGCCACGGCCGATGCCGTATTGACGGCGCCGGTGCCGACGATGACTGGCACGCCCGCCTTGACCAGCCGCTCGACGCCCTCCATGCGTAGCGCGTCCGTCAGAAGCGGCCAATCGCCCATCGAGCCGCAATAGACGACCGCCGACATGCCTTCGGCGATGAGCTGCTTGCCCTTGCGCACGAGCGCATCGAAATCAGGGCTGCGATCGGGCTTGCACGGGGTCATGAGCGCCGGGATCACGCCGGAGAAAACGCTGGATTTCATCTGTCTATCCTTTTGGCTTTAGGGTGGATCGGCAACCAGCCCAGCCGCATCCGCCGCCGCGCCTTACCGTCTTTGCAGCATTGATATATCTTTGTATTTATTTTGTCGACAAGAAATATGCAACTAGAGCCGTACGTCGAGGCGATCTCCGCGCACCAGCAATTTCTGGATCTGGGCGACGATCTGTTCCGCGTGTTCGCGCGCCAGCCGCTCGGCAAGCTCGATATCGCGCGCTGCGACGGCGTCAATGATTTCATCGTGCTCCTCGACGAAGCGGCGCGGCAGGCGGTCATTGTAGGATTGATAGTAGAGGCGAAGGATGCGCCGGCCCTCGTTCAACAGACGCGAGAAAAGGCTGGTGAAATAGGAATTGCGGCCGGACTCGGCAATCGCAAGATGCAGCGCGGCGTTGGTGGAGATCATAGCGAGCGCATCCTGCGCCTCGACGGCATCGGCGAAATCAGTCTGGAGCGCGCGCACTATTTCCAGATCCTCCGGCCGATGATACTTCGCCGCAAGTTGCGTCGTGACCCGATACATGAGCACCAGCGCATCGAAATAGCTGTGCATGTTGAGAAAATCGATCTGGGACACCATGGTCGAACGATTGGGCAGCGTATCGATCAGCCCCTCGCCCGCAAGCCGCACCAGCGCTTCACGGATTGGCGTGCGCGACATGCCGAAACGTTCGGAAAGTTGCACTTCGTCGATGGGGCTGCCAGGCGGTAATTCAAGATCCAGAATCTCGTCCCGCAGGATATCATAGACCACCTTCACGCCGGAGCCGCGCTTGCGCTCGTTTCGGAGGCTTGTTTCATTATCCATGGCTAGCTGACCTCTTCTTTCAGCGTGAGAAATAAAGGGGCCTGCCAGGTAAATCAACGGCGCTTTGCCAGCCTGAAGTCAAGCCGGCGCTATCCTTTCCGCGAACCGTCGGGACCGCCCTGGTCATTTCCGCAAGCTGCCTGCGGACGATGGCCGCGTGGAAGCCCGCGCCATGGATCAGGCCCTCGTCGTCGAAATCGTAATTCGGATTGTGCAACGGCGCCGAATCCTTCCCGTTGCCGAGGAAAACGAAACATCCCGGAACGTGGCGAGATGGTCAATCTGTCGGCACCGGCCGTGCAAAGGCGCATCAAGCGCATGACGGAAGAAGCATCCGCGCGAATGTCGCGGTCATCGATCCCGCAGCGGCCGGCCAGGCGATCACCATCTTCGTCGAGGTCGAGGTCATCAGCGAGACGGCGGAGCAAATCGAAGAGGCCAAGAAGGCATTCTCCGCGGCGCCTGAAATACAGCAATGCTATTATGTGACCGGAGAAGCGGATTTCATTCTCGTCATCGTCGTGCCGTCGATGGCCGATTACGAAGCGCTGCCACGGCGCCTCTTCTTCGGCAACAACAACGTCAAGCGCTTCCGAACCTTTGTCGCCAGGGATAGGATCAAGGTCGGCCTCAGCATTCCAACCGGGGGATGAGCCGGAGGCCGCCCGCTCCATGGGCCGTGAAGACAGGCTCTATCGCCTCTTGCGCCGCGCACGCGCGTAGTTGACCCTAAGCAGCCAAATATCGAGCTGAGCAATAGCTTGAGATCATGGTTAATGCTTCATTTAATTGAAGCTATCTCGCACTTCGCTTCCGCCATTACTGCGCGCTTGACTGCAGCTCCCATGGATATCGCGGACGGATATTTCTCGCGACTGCGCTGCTATGTGTATCGCGACGATGACCCGCCGCCAAGTCGGCTATTGTCGCTATCTTCAGATTTTTCGACATTGCCCCTGCGCAGCGACGGCGCCTTGGCATAAAGCAGCTTGATCCTGCACGCGCGTCCCGCGTGACTTCATCCTTGCTTGCCTTCGGAGCCTCGACACTGCTGTAGCCGGAGAAGCCATTAGCGCCCCTACCCTACCGATCGGTGCATTGCTGCTCCATGATAGATCCAGCCCAAATAGTGGCCGCCACCGGATATTCCTTCCCAACTCAGGTCCATGGAAGACCTATCAGAACGCCTTCGAGCACGGATCGTCGGCATTCCTCAAGGACGAGCCTCTGCAGCAAGGGTGACGGCGGAAACAGCGTGATAGTCTGCGCATTGGCCGATGCCGTTTCCGAGAGATAGCATGCCTGAAAGTCGATGGAGCTGGTCGAAGATGCACTTCGCATCAAGATCGGGTGAAGCGGCGAAGAAGCCTCCAGCAGTCGATCAATCGTGACCGCCAACCGCGGTATCGGATCTTCCGTATTCCTGTCGCAGGCCAGCCGTCATATTAAAAAGGAGCGAAAGACAAGGACTGACGCGCACCCGCGCAAGCGAAGCTCGGTTCTTATGGACTGCCGATTTCAAGAGAAAGGTGCGCCGCGTACCCGGTACTTCTCGCGGCTCGACGCAAGCTATCCTCTCAATCATAAAAATCCCGTTAACCAAAACTTGCTGTGAGAGACACCACCTCATATATGGTCGGCAGGTTGGCATGAGGCGAGAAGACGCAGGCGGATTTCTTTGCCGTCTCGTCAAAATCGCTTCACAATCAATCCGTAATGGATTTGCACGCAGAGGAACGATTTCATGGAAGAACCCTGGACGACCGATCGCGAGCCGATCATTGCGACCGACCTCGATGTTAAAAAGGCGGCCGCAATCAATGCGCTCTTGCTTCGCCCCATCGATATCCTGCCCATCAAAGCCGGCGACACGATCCGTCCTTTCGCGCTCGGCCTTTGGAATGAAATCCGCCCTCTGCTGAAGCCCGACGTGCCGGTCATGTCGCTTCGTCGCGCCACCAGCGCATTTCTCCATTCGAAGCGATATTACCAGGCCTGCGCGCAGCCGGAGTCAATGCGACACGATCTCGCCGGCAATCCGGCTGAGCCACTTTCGGCCGAAGACAGGCTTGCCGCACAGCAGCGCCTGATCGCGCTTCGCCAGACACAGGCCAAGACGAGCCCCCATCATGACGAACCAAATCCGTCGTCACCGCCAGCCTTGAGCAAGGCAGAGCTAATTAGGGCATCCCTTCTCGGCGGCAGCAAGCGCTCGGATCGCGTCGCCCGTTGAGGCGCCGAGTGGTGCGCCACATCCCGGCAGTCCCATTTACGTCCCTGTGAACCTACCGCGCGCTGCCGCTTCGAATGCCATCAGCCTGGATGAGCGTCGAATAGTTGTTCACCGCGAGGGTCGATCGATGTAGTCCGCGGACTACCGATCTTTCAAGAGACCCTCCCCTCTCCTCAGTCCCAATTGCCATGCTGGCGCAATAGACCGTATGGCGTCAGTAGTCCGCGGACTACACCTTCGCCGAAGGCTGCGTAAAAGCCCCGCCCATTCCAACAAGAGCGCAAACGGCAAGAATATTAAGGGAGCAAACCTCGGCGCTCAAACTGAACGGCGCCCTGTCGATGCGCAAAAAGCCGCCAAAACCTGCCTTTTGTTTAAGCATTTGTAAAACGGACACGAATCGGAGCATATTATAACTGCGTAGTTCAGCGGCATTCCGTCACAATTGCGCAGTTAATTGGGAAAACAACTATGCAGCCGAGTCTCGTGCTCCAAGACGATCAAGAGCATCTACCAACGCTTCTGGCAACAGATGCGCAAGAGCTGTCTTACCAGCTCCAGCAACATCAGGCAAAGCTCTTTCCGCCTCAGTCACAGAAAACGATGCGGATGTTTTCGCCGGCTGAGGCCGCAGCATTTATCGGCATTGGGGAAGGTTATCTCCGCCAGATAGCAGCCGAAGGCCATGGGCCGGATCCGCTTGCCAACGGGCGGCGGCTTTACACGGCCGAAGACATGGATCGGATCCGCAGGGTTCTCGACGAACGAAACGGAACGCCGAAATATGTGCCCTGGCGCCGAGGGACCGAAAAGCTGCAGATCATCTCGGTGATGAATTTCAAGGGCGGTTCCGGCAAGACGACCACCGCGGCCCACCTCGCGCAATATCTGGCGCTGAGAGGCTACCGCGTACTTGCCATCGACCTCGATCCGCAGGCATCCCTATCCGCATTGTTCGGGCACCAGCCCGAGATCGACGTCGGTGAAAACGAAACGCTCTACGGCGCCATCCGTTATGAAGGCCCTCGCCCGATTACCGATATCGTTCGTTCGACCTATACGCCAAATCTGCATCTGATCCCCGGAAATCTCGAGCTCATGGAATTCGAGCACGAGACGCCGCGCGCAATGGCGGCGGGCAGGGCCGAGACGATGTTCTTTGCCCGCATCGGCGAAGTCCTGACCGAGATCGAAAGTTTCTACGATGTGGTGGTCATCGATTGCCCGCCGCAACTCGGCTTTCTGACCATGTCGGCGCTCTGCGCCGCGACATCGATCCTCATCACGGTGCATCCGCAGATGCTCGACGTTATGTCCATGTCGCAGTTTCTGACGATGACCAGCGAGCTCATGTCCGTTGTCGAGAAAGCAGGGGGACGCACCAGTTATGACTGGATGCGCTACCTCGTCACACGCTTCGAGCCAAACGACGGACCGCAAAGCCAGATGACCGGTTTCATGAAGGCGATCTTCGGCAACCGCATGCTCCACAACGCGATGGTCAAGTCGACGGCCGTTGCCGATGCCGGCGTCACCAAGCAGACCCTCTACGAGGTCGAGCGTGCCCAGTTCACCAGGGGCACCTACGACCGCGCTCTGGATTCGCTCAATCTCGTCAACGGCGAGATCGAGACGCATGTCCGCCTAACCTGGGGAAGGAAATAAATAGATGGCGCGCAAAAACCTTCTTGAAATCTCAGCGCCGAACACAAGCCGTCCGGAGGCGCCGGCCGCGAAGGACCATCGTCCGATCGCCGGCTTTCTGCCACAGGCAAGAGGCTCGGCTCCAGTGGGCGGCATCACCAGGACGCTCGGAAATATCACGGAGAAGATGGAGCGAGCCAGCGATCTCGAACGGCAGCTGGCGGAAGGTCAGACGGTCGTCGATATCGATCCCGAGCTTATCGATGGGTCGTTCGTTACCGATCGTCTCGAAATAGATCCGGTCGAGCTTGCTCAGCTTGTCGAGCAGATACGCGAACATGGTCAGCAAGTACCGATCCTCGTGCGTCCGCATCCCGAATCCCGCGGGCGTTTTCAGGTCGCCTACGGCCATCGTCGACTGGCGGCGACAAAAGAGCTCGGCATCAAGGTGCGCGCCGTCGTGCGTGAGCTCACCGACGATCAGCTGGTGGTCAGCCAGGGTCAGGAAAACAGTGCCCGCACGAACCTGTCCTATATCGAGCGAGCGCTGTTCGCGTTGCGCCTCGAGCAGCGGGGTTTCGGTCGCGATGTCATCATGGCGGCGCTCGGCGTGGACAAGGCTGCTCTCTCGAAGATGCTCATCGTTACCAGACAAGTGCCTCTCGCTCTCATCAGCGCGATCGGCCCTGCTCCAGAGATCGGCCGCAGGCGCTGGCTGGAGCTGGGAGACCGTCTCGAAAGCGCTGCCGCGGAATCGATCGTCACGGAGTTGTCCGCGGACAACTATCGTCGGCTCTCCAGTGACGAGCGTTTCCAGCAGGCAATGGCTCTTGCAATCGGCAAGCCCGCATCCAGCAAGGCGGCGGTTGCGCCATCATCAATAGCCGGGGTTCCGGTAACATTTAAGCGAACGCCGGCACGTGCAACCTTTGTTTTCGATAGCAAGGTCGCACCCGGTTTCGATCAATTCGTACAGGAGAGGCTGCAATCTCTCTTCAACGAGTTCCAGGAAGGAAAGGATACGTAACCCGCAAAAGAAAAAGGCCCCCAAACGACGCCGTCGTGGAAGCCCTTCTCTGATCTTAAGCAAATCGAGAATCGCATTTCCCCGAATCACAGTCAAGAGTCTTTGGCATCGTTTTGGTGAGCAGATTTCTTTTGCCACAACGTAGGTGAAAGAAAATGGAAGCCGAACATGTGACGACGCCTTTTGGGCGGCGGCCAATGACGCTTGCCATGTTGATAGCTCAAAGAAGAGCCGAACATGGAAAGTCCGTCAGGTCCGTCGACAAATGGAAGATTTATCGTGCGCTCTGCGAAGCCAAGCCCCTGTTGGGCGTGACGGATCGAGCGCTGGCCGTACTGAATGCACTCTTGAGCTTCTATCCGAAGAACGAACTCTCGGATGACGCCAACCTGATCGTGTTTCCCTCAAACGCGCAATTGTCGCTGCGCGCGCATGGCATGGCGGAACAGACAATCCGCCGTCACCTCGCCGTGCTGATCGCCGCCGGGCTGCTTATCCGCAAGGATAGCCCCAACGGCAAGCGCTATGCTCGGCGGAGCAGGGCAGGGGACCTCAATGACGTCTATGGCTTCTCCTTGGTGCCTCTCCTCTCCCGCGCCGAGGAGATCGAGCATCTTGCGGCCCAGGTCGTAGCCGAGCGATTGCACATGCAGGGTCTGCGGGAACGCATCAGCCTCCACCGGCGTGACATCGCCAAGCTCATCGAAACCGCCATCGCAGAGAACATAGAGGCTCCCTGGGAAGCGGTCCATGCAGGCTTCCGCGCGCTCATCGATGACCTTCCGCGTTCGCCAAACACCGTACAGCTGGAAACGCTGCTGGAGAAGCTCGGACGTCTGCGTGGCGAAATCGTCAACCGATTAGAAACACATGCAGAAACTGCGAAACTAAGCGCCAATCCCTATCAAAATGAGCGGCACATACAGAATTCAGACTCCGAATCCCAAATTGAATCTGAAGCCGCATCAACGGGAAACGCCACCCCACATGTCTCCATTCCGAGGACAACTCCGGCTACCGTAAACGTCTCCGTAGCCGCTAAAGCCCGGAAGCCAGTGTCCTGCATACCCGACAACAGCCGCTCCGAAACTGGCACAGGAATAGAATTGAAGTCCTTCCCGCTTGACCTCGTTCTGCGAGCATGCCCGGAAATTGCCGCCTATGGCCCAACCGGACAGATCAAGAGCTGGCGCGATCTGCTTACGGCTTCGCTCGTCGTCAAATCGATGCTCGATATCAGTCCGGGAGCCTACGGGGAGGCCTGCCTGGCGATGGGTGCAGAAAACGCCGCGACCGTCATCGCCTGCATTCTCCAACGTGGCTCCCACATCAACTCCGCCGGCGGCTATCTTCGTGATCTGACGCGGCGAACGGAGAAAGGAGAGTTTGCCATCGGTCCCATGCTCATGAGCCTTCTACGGGCGAATATGGCCCCAACCATGCGGAAGATCGCTTAGCTTGTTCTCGTTTGTATCGCGGCAAATTAACCCTGACGTTACGTATGGCTCCGGACAGCTCCCGCCTCCGCAGCGAACGATAAATTGTCCCGAATGGGATCTCTGAAGGAGAGCATACCGGAGCTATAACTATGGAGTCGGAAAGGGTGGACATTTGTCGGCAAAAAGGGCATAAAAATACAGAAGTCTGCTGGCACTAAGGGTATGTCCCTTCACGAATTCGATCGTTTTGACTGAATTTCCCCGCTCGCTAGAAGATTGATTTCATTGAAATAAATTCGTTGCCGGAAGCTATATCAGCCTTTTGTGCCGCTACGCATGTAGCCGTGCAAAGCCGCATAATGGACATATGCTGTTCGTCGACAAGCCCAATAGCCTCCAAACAGGAGGACGGGACCGGGCCATGCCTGTGGTTACCGATCCCGAGCTCTGTATTTCCGCGCCTGCGCCTATGCCGGGTTCATTGCTGATCGCAAATCGGGATCGGCCGGGACGGCGGTGCCGGATGATCGTTCTTGTATTGGACGATGATCGGCTCCAGGGTTTCCTTCGGCCAAAATTTCGGAGTACCGATTTCCTTCAGGCAGGACTCGTTCCAATACAATCCGGACTGCGCGGGAGAGCGGCCGGCTGCAACGGCCTTGGCGACTGCCTTGATGTCCGAGGATTCCGGATAGATGTAGAGCGTCGTCGGATTGTCCTTCACCATGGAGATGATCTGATTGGCATCCGATGCCGACCAGCTCGTGCAGCCGTCGCTGCGGCCGCCGGCATATTCCACCAGCTTTCCGAGCGGAACGTATCCGTCGCGATTGGCATAGGGGCTTTGCGGATCCTTCTTCATGCAGATGCCGGCAACCTTTGCAGCGGCATGGCCGCCGATCGCCCGGGCGCGTGCATTGGCGGTTTCGCCAACGCCGTCGAACTGCACGAAGGTGCGAAGGAAAGCGGCATCCTTGGTCTGGGAAACCCGATAGTAACCCTTGAAGGTCGTTTTCGTTTCTTCCGTCATATAGGAGCCGCCTGCCGTCAGGTTCGAATCCATCGCGTTGCCGAAGTTCTTGGCGCACATCCGGCCATTGCCGAAGTCGACGACGCCCTTGAGATCGCGGCCGCTGCCGTGGCCCGATGAAACCACGCGGAACGCTTGGGTCGCTTCGCAGACGATGTAGAAACGGCCCGCCGACTTGCCGTCAGCCGGATTGTTCGGGCGGGTTGCATCCATCGCGAAATAGCAAGGGTTGCTGACCTTGCCTTCGCTTGTCTTCTGCATGTAGAGCGCGCGCGCCCTTTGCAAAATCGGTCGGGCAATCTGACCGTCGCCTTCGCCGACATAGGCGTTCAGCCACGCCGGAAGATCTGACTGGCGCTCGGCGGCAAGAGATTGCGATGTTGAAGGGATGATGATGGTAAGAGAGCAAAGGCTGAGCATCTGGGCGACGCTTCGAAGGGCATATCTCAACCGCACGAAATTAAATCTCCTGTAAAAATATACCGGATCCGCATGTGCCGCTATCGGCAACGGCGATTTCGGCGGTCCGTCCGCCCCACAAGCCTGCCTGCCATGCGCTCGGATCCAGAAATCGTAATTGTGCGCTGCTTTGCTGAACGACGACCTAACGGAAACCGGAAATCTCGGCGGTAGCAGAAAGATTATTTGCCCGCCCTTAATTTCCTCATCCGCTTTGCGTCAGCATTCTTCACCGATCGCGGCGCAAATATGGCCGAGTTGTATCGGACGGCTTGCATTGAAAATCCTGGGTACGAGATTGGGTACCTCTCTGAAATCGAGCGCACGATGGCTGATGCTGACGTAGGCTTTGGCCTGTCGCCCGAGGGTCAGTTCCGGCCGACGAACGATCCGATTTTTCTGCCTCGCGAGTAACGACATCCGCCGGCAATTGCCCGATGCGGCTTCTGGCCGGTGGTCAATCGACAAATTCAACGACCACGCCCGGCTTTACCATCCTTGCCAGCTCTTCCACATCCCAGTTTGTCAGGCGGACGCATCCATGAGAGCCGACTTTGCCGATAAGTTCTGGTTCCGGCGTTCCGTGGATGCCATAAGTGGGCTCGGTCAAATCAATCCAGACCGTGCCGACAGGATTGTTCGGCCCGCTTGGCAGCTTCAGGATCCTCTTGTTGTGACCCTGCTGAAAATTGATCTTCGGATTGTAGGTGTATGGCGGCAATCGAGCGACGCCCTTGACCTTGTGCGTGCCTGAGGGGGAGGGCGTTTCCTCGCTGCCGATAGTGGCTGGGTAGACCGACAGCAACGCCCCGTCTTCCGCAAAAGCGAATATCTGGCCCAACTTTCTGTGAACCTCGATCCGCTTCACTATGCCGGTCTTTGCCTCGCCAGGGATCGCAACCATGATTGTTTCACCGGGGACGAAAGACGCGGTCGGATTGAGCGCTTTCAGAAGAGCGATGCTCATGTGGAAACGTTCGGCTAACTTCTCGGCGATGCTGGTATAACCGAGATGATCCATCTTGGCCTGCTCGGCATAGTCCCTGGGAATGCTCTTCACCAGATCCTTCCCGTCATCGGCCGTTATGGCATACGCCTGGATGACGGGAACCTGATCCTCAAGCCGCCCAAGTATCTCTGGATCGAGTTTTCCATCGACGGGAAGCCGCTGCAAAGCTTCAAATCCCGCAATTGCTTTGCTGAGGTTCTCTCCGATGTAACCGTCGATAGCGCCAGGAGAAGAACCGGCTCGATCCAGCAGGACCTGAAGCTTGACGACCGCTGCATCAGGCTTCTTTGGCTTCTCGCTCGGCGCTTCGATCTGTATAGACGCCATGGAGGCGCTATTTACATCCGCAGCAGCTATTGGAGTGGCAATAGCCGGGCCTGAGAATATAAAAGCGATAGAGATCGTAAGACAGCGCAACGTATTGATCATGTCTTGAAAATCATCATCTGTGCAAGTTGTTCCGCCGGCCTAAGACAGATCTGATTGGCTGATTGCGGCGAGAAGGTCGCCTGGCCGTCAATTCAGCCTGGCGAGCGATTTTCCGTTCTCATCGAAGAGATGACAGGTGCCCGGGTCGATCTGGAGCGATATCGGCGTGTGAGGCGGGGTGGTGTCGGCACCTTCCGCCT
The DNA here is from genome assembly GCF_012641405.1 of Rhizobium sp. P40RR-XXII. Taxonomy (GTDB): domain Bacteria; phylum Pseudomonadota; class Alphaproteobacteria; order Rhizobiales; family Rhizobiaceae; genus Rhizobium. The sequence goes on along the minus strand of NZ_JABAII010000003.1, from coordinate 124,062 downwards.
GCACCACGAGGGGCTGGCCCGAGGCGGTATCGACATGAAGGATCGTCAGACCCCCCAGCCGCTCTGCAAGGACGATCTGCCCCGCAAACTGGCCCTCTTGGCCGATACGGATATGTTCGGGGCGGATTCCGAGTGTCAGTTTCGAACCCACCTCTACCGGGCCGGAAGAGACCGGAACGGTCATGGTGCCTCCGCCGGGTAGCGCGACGGATATGCCGTCCGGACCGATAATCTCGGCCGCTACCGGCAGAAAATTCATCTTCGGCGAGCCGATGAAGCCGGCCACGAAGATGTTCGCGGGATGATTGTAGAGCGCAAGTGGCGAGCCGACTTGTTCGACGCGGCCACTATTCAGCACCACGATCTTGTCGGCCATCGTCATCGCCTCGATCTGATCGTGGGTGACGTAGATCATCGTTGCGGCCAGTTCGTCGTGCAGGCGCATCAATTCCAGCCGCATATTGACCCGAAGCGCAGCGTCGAGGTTGGAAAGCGGCTCGTCGAACAGAAAGATCTTCGGGTTACGCACGATCGCGCGGCCGATGGCCACGCGTTGGCGTTGACCACCGGACAGATCCTTCGGCCGACGGTCGAGCAGATGGGTCAATTCCAGTATTTGTGCTGCCTCCCCGACCTTCCGATCACGCTCGCTTACCGAGGCCCCGGCAATCCTCAGCGCAAAGCCCATATTGTCGGCGACAGTCATGTGCGGGTAGAGCGCATAGGATTGGAACACCATAGCCAGACCGCGTCGCGACGGATCGATATCGTTGGAACGGGCGCCATCGATCATCAGTTCGCCGGCAGTTATTTTTTCCAGACCGGCGATCATGCGCAGAAGCGTGGATTTTCCGCAGCCGGAAGGGCCGACGAAGACGACGAATTCACGGTCGTCCACTTCGAGATCAATGCCCTTGATCACCTCGATGGCGCCATAGGATTTGCGAACGTCGCGGAGCTCGAGATTAGCCATCGCTGGCCTCCTTTTTACCGGTGGGTATATTCGTGCTTTCCACGCCCGCAGACACAGGATCGATCCTTCCTTCGCTGCCGAAGATAAGGCTGGCAGCGCCGATCAGACCGGCATGGCGTCCGAGCTGCGCGGCGACAATCGGCACGTCGCGATAGGCGGGCATGGCACGCTCGCGAACCGTCGCCACCATTTGATCGTGGAGAAGATCGAAGCCATGCGAAATTCCACCGCCCATGACGAGCACGTCGGGGGAATAGAGGTGAAGCAGGTTGGTAAAGCCGATCCCCAGCCATCGTGCCTCGGCATTGAGCAGTTCCAGGGCCGCCGCGTCGCCTTTTCGCCCGGCTTCGACAACATGTCGCCCGGTGACCTCGGCGTCGTTCGACAGCTTCCGCAGCATCGACCCGTCGGACGGACGGGTGCGCGCGGTGGCCCGCCTGCCGAGCGCTGTTCCCGAGGCGACGGCTTCGAAGCAGCCGACTGCGCCACAAAAACAACGCTCGCCTTCACTCGTGATCGTCATGTGGCCGATCTCCGCAGCCAGACCGCGTCTGCCATGCAGGATACGGCCATCGGCGATCACGCCGCCGCCGATACCGGTCGATACCGTGACAAAGACCATCGATCTCGCACCATGACCGGCGCCGTATTGCCATTCACCAAGCGCTGCCGCGTTCGCATCGTTTTCAAGCCGTACGGGTAGCTGAAAGTGGTTTTGGAGAATGTCCGCCAGCGGAACTTCGTGCCATCCGGCCAAGGTCGGCGCGGCAATGACGACGCCGGCGTCCGGATCGAGCGGACCAGGCGCGCCGATCCCGATCCCGATCGGAGAAAGACCGGGCGTTTCCGCCAGCACCGTTTCGGCCAGCAGTTCGATCTGTCGGATGACCGCGGCAGGCCCGCCGGTCGCATCCGTCGACAGAGACGAAAACGCCAGAAGACATCCCTTGTCATCGACAAGCGCGGCGCGAAGCTCCGTTCCACCAAGATCGAATGCGAGAGCGACCTTTTTCACGAAACGCGGCTCTCCAGCCCATGCAGCCAGGCGATCCGGTCGCCGAGGTTCTTGTCGCTGAATGCCAGCGATCCGAGAACGACCGTCTGCGCTCCGGCTTGGCGCAGCAACGGCACGGTTTGTTCGCGAATGCCGCCATCGGCGGCGAGTATGACCCGATCCTCGCGGCCGGCCTTCTTCAGGAGGGAGCGCGCCTCGATCAGCCGGTCGCATGCCTTTTCGGAAAGGCTTTGTCCTTTGACGCCGATCGAGGTTCCCAGCAACGTCACGAAGGCTACATGATCGATGAAAGGCTCGATCGCCGAAACGGGCGTTTCCAGCCGCAATACCACGCCGGCTTCGGCACCCAGCTCTTTGGTAAGCGCAATTGCACGCAAGCCGGCATCGCCGTTTTCGGCATGGACGCTTATCAAATCCGCGCCCGCCTCTATGAATTGGCGCGTCTGCTCCTCGACGATTTCAGCCTCGACCATGAGATGGACATGGATCGGCTTGGCGGTCGACTTGGCGATGCGCGCGACAAAATCCGGAAAGAACAGGAAGCCCGGCGTAAAGCGCGCATCGGCGACATCGATGTGATGCAGGTCGACGTAGGCTTCGATGCGCTTGAGATCCGTCTCCATATTGGCAAGATCGGCCGACCAGAGCGAGAATTCGCCCAGAAGCCGGTTGCGGGGAAGCGCTGCGATGGCCTGCGGGCCGGAAAGGGGGCGGGACGTCATGATGGAACGAAGCTCCGGATTGTTTTGGATGCAAGAAAATGCGTGATGGCGTCTTGGACTTCGGCAAAATGCCTGTTTTTGTCGATGGCCTTGGCGGTGACTTCGACAAAGCTTGCGCCCGGAATGACATCGGCGAGCGTCCGCGCGCAGGAGAGCGGATGGATCGCGTCCTGCTGGTTGCCGATAATGAGCGTGGGTACGGCAAGGGCGTCGGCGGATGACCGCGGTACATCCGGCCCGTCTGCGGCGATGTCAGCCAGAACCGAGGCGAAGGTGAGAGCATCCGGCCGGTCGAAATAGCCGAGCAGGGAAGAGAAGTTGTCCGGCGCCTCCGAGGCAATCCGTTGTCCGGTGTCAGAGACGATAAAACGCCGTTTGGCCTCCTCAATCGGGTGCGAGCGGATCAGGGCGGCAACGGCGCGGATCGGCGCGAGATTGTCCGGCGATGCCGCGAAGGTCCACGCGGGGCGTACGAGTACGAGCCCGGCGATCCGGCGGGGGTGATGATGGGCAAGATATAGTGCGATGGCCGCGCCCATTGAAATGCCGCCGACGATGAAGCGGTCAAATCCGTATGCGGTGGCCGCGGCCAGAACGTCCTCGGCAAACATAGGAATCGAAAATGGCCGCGTATTGCCGAGCGAGGATGCGCCATGTCCACGGCACTCCAGCGTCAGCCGGCGAATATTCGCGGCGGAAACATTCTGTGCCACCTGCGCCTCATCGCCGCCAAGACCATGCTGGAAGACGACGGCAAGCCCCTGACCGTCCTCATAGACGGCAAGTTCCGTATCGCCACGTTTGAACGTTTTTTTTCCCATCAAATCAACGCCTTGAGGAAGTCGGCAACCCCGGATGCTTCGGCAGCCGAAAGGCCATGCGTGACGAGCGGTCCGTCGAAATTCACGAAGCGCAGCCGCGCGATGAAGTGGGCAAAATCCACCACGCCTTGCCCGGCGGTTGCGAAGCGGCCGTCGGCGTGACGATCCTTGGCATGCGCCAGGGCGATGTGACTGGCCGAGATTTCGATCGCCTCTTCGACGATCGCCCGCGCCTCTGCCGGTGTCGCCTGTTCGAAAAGATTGGCCGGATCAAGCACGATGCGCAACCGCTGCGATCCCATCTCGCCGATCAGCCGCCGGGCATCGCTTGCCGAGGTGACGATGTTGGCCTGTTCCGGCTCGATGCCGAGATCGACGCCATGGCGTTCGGCGAGCTCCAGAGCCTTCGACATTTCAGCCGCCATGTCGGCCCAGGCGGACGGATCGCCATTGTCGGGGTGATCGGCCCATTGGTCGTTCGGATCACGCGTTCCGGTGCAAAGCGTCACCAACGGAATAGAGAGTGCCGCCGCCGTTTCGATGACGACTGCGAGCTGGGCGAGGCCCGTCCGGCGAATGGCAATATCGGGGTGAGCCATATTGTAGGTGCCCGACAGGGCGGCAAGCGAGATACCGGTCGCCTCGACGGCCGAGCGAACCGCTGCGATCGTCGTTTCCGAAACGGCATCGGGCATGGACGGGAGACCGCAGCAGGCGAGATTGAACTGTGCGCATGCATAACCGCTATCGCGCACCGCCGAGAGAACGCCGAGCGGCTCTGTTCCGGGAAAGGTCTTGGCGAAGATCCCGATCTGCATCAGACCACTCCCGAGACCGATGCGAGTTCGACGCGTTCGCCCCGTTCCACCGATCGGGCGATCGCCACCATCGCGCGGATGGACGCCAGGCCGTCCTCGACATTGGCGCCGCGCATCGGCGCGCCGTTCAGTGCCGTATCGGCAAGTCCCTCGAGCTGCCTGCGGAAGAAATGGCCGTCCGCGCCGAGTGGCTTTCGGCTCGTCGCATCCTTCTCGTGGAAGATCTCCACTTCGCTCGAGCGGAAGTACCAGGGATTGAAGGTCTTTGCGAGAACCGAGCCGTTCTCGCCGTAAAGCTGGAACCCTTCATGCCAATCCATGCGTACGGCAACCGTCAGGTCCAGATGGCCGAGGGCACCATTGGCAAATTCGGTCTCGACGAACCAGCAATAGGCACCGGCACGTTCGAGAAGCCGGGCGCGAACCGCGACGATCTCACCGCAGAAGAAACGCGCGGTGTCGACGAGATGCGAGCCGTGTGCCAGCATGAAATATTGCCTGAGATCGGCCTTGGGATTGCCTGATGGTTTGCGCGCAAGCTTGCTGGTGACGGGCAGGGGCTGCACCGCATCCGTATTGGTATAGCGGTGTGTGGAATCGCAATACCACGCCTTCATCGCAAAAATCTGGCCTATGTCGTCGCGCACGAAATCGCGCGCCGCCTCGAGCGCCGGATCGAAGCGCTTCATGTGCCCGACCTGCAGGATTTTTCCGGATCGGTGCACCGCCTCGGCGAGCTGCTGCCCTTCTTCGACCGAAACGCCGATCGGCTTTTCGCACAGTACGTGCTTTCCGGCTTCGAGCGCCTTTATGGACATCGGCACATGATAGGCATCGGACGTCGCAACGATCACGGCTTCCAGATCGGGATCGGCAAGCATGGCATCATAATTGTCAAACATCTTCTGCGGCTCATAGGTCGCGCCCATGCGGGCGAGAAGATCGGGTGCCGCATCGCAGATCGCGTAGAGATCGGCATTCCGCGCCTTGACGCAGGATTCCAGATGCGCGAATTGCGCGATCGGCCCGCAGCCGAGTACTCCGACGCGAAGACGGCGACTTTCCTTTTCGATCATGGTTCTCTTCCTTATGCGCCGTAGCCGCGCATGGTTTGGCGATTGGCTTTGACCGCACCGGCAGGATCGGCGCCGGCCGTCTCGGATTCTTCCTCCAGCACCAGCCAGCCATTGAAGCGTGGGGCCGCGGAGATGAGGTCGATCACGGCCGGCGTATCGAGAATACCCTTGCCGAGCATCGCCCATCGGTCATGCGCGTCGACGTCCTTCAGATGCAGGTAGCGGATACGGTCCTGATAGGTACGCATCGTGTCAAGCATGTCGGCATGCCCTCGCAGGATATGGCCGGTATCCGGCACCCAGCCGACCAGGCTCGGGTCGAGCAAGGCGAAGATGCGGTCGTAGTCGGCTCGGTCGAACAGCAGCGTATTGTGATGCGAGCTTGGATGCACGGCGATCTCGACGCCGGCGACCTTGCCCAGCTCGCCGGCGCGATTGTAGAACTCGCCGGCAATAGCGAACTTGTCGTCTCGCGGGCCGTCGGAAACGACGGTTGCCGAGCCGATGGAAACAAGTGCGCCCGGAAAATGCGCGGCGTAATCGATCCAGCGCTTTGCCGTCGTCAGGTCGTCCTTCATCGCGTCGGCCACCGTGAAGCCGCTCTTCGAACCGAAGGCGAAGGAGACGAGCGTCAGGCCGCAATCCCTTAATGCATTTGCGAAGGCATGCGGGTCTGCAGCATAGCGGCCGATCATGGTGTCGGTGATTTCGATGCCGGAATAGCCGCCGGCGGAAATTGCCGACAGCAGGTCGTCTGCCGTTCCCGTCCAAGCATTGCCGAGCATTTCCCATGTAAATGTCTGGCAGCCGACTTTTATGTCCTTGCGCATTCCCGCTATTCCTTGATTCCGCCTTGGGTCAGGCCTTCGATGATGTGTCGTTGGAAGAAGAGCACCAAAATGATGAGCGGCACGGTGACCACAGCCGATGCGGCGGCGATGTCCCCCCAGGGCACATAATATTGGTTGGTGAAATTGGCGATGCCGACCGGGATGGTCTGGGTGCCGCTATCCGATGTGAATGCGAGCGCGAACAGGAATTCGTTCCAGGCGGTGATGAAGGCAAGCAGGCCTGTCGTGACCAGGCTCGGCAATGACATTGGCAGGATGATATGCCAGAGCAGGCCGACCGGGCCGACGCCGTCCATGCGGGCCGCCTCGTCGATTTCGCGCGGCAGCGTCTCGAAATAGCCGAACAACACCCAGGTCACCAGCGGCAGTCCCAGCGCAAGATACGTGATGATCAGCGCCGTATAGGTATCGAGCAGTCCGAGATCGGAGGCGATGAGATAGAGCGGCCCGACGAGCGCGATCTGCGGAAACATCGATACCGAAAGGATGACCGTCAGGATGCCGAAGCGCCCTTTCACATCGAGGCGCGACAGCGAAAAGGCGGCCAGTGAGCCGACGATCAGGCAAAGCGCGGTGGTCGCCAGCGAAACGACGAGTGAATTCAGCACATAGTGATGCAGGCCCTTTTCGACGAAGGCGTTATAGTAATGCTCCAGCGTGAACGGGTTCGGTATGAGCGAGGGCGTTCCCTCTGTCAGCGCCTTGTCGAGCTGAAGCGATGTCGAAAACTGCCAGATGAACGGGCCGGCGGACCAGATGAGGATAAACAGGGCGCCGAGGTAGATGAGGAGATTTTGGAAGATTGAGCGGCCTTCGTTCATGTCGTCCTCCTGATCTGGCGCACGAGGAAGACACAGAAGCCGATGGCAATCAGCCCTTCCGTGATGAACATGGCGGTCGTTACAGCCGAGCCGTAGCCGAACTGAAGCGTCGAAAAGAGCACCTTGTAGGACAGCGTCGAAAGCGTCTCGGTGGAATCGGCCGGCCCGCCGCCCGTCAGCACATAGACCAGGTCGAAGACGCGGAATGCATCGAGCGCTCGGAAGAGGCCTGCGATCAGCAGCGTCGGCATCAGGAGCGGCAGGCGGATATGCCAGAAGATCGTCCAGGCTCTTGCCCCATCCATGCGGGCGGCCTCGATCAGCGATTTCGGAACGGTCTGCAGCCCCGTCAGCAACAGAAGCGCCATGAATGGCGTCGTCTTCCACACATCGGCAAGGATGATCGTCGTCAGCGCCGTATCGGGCGAGCCGTACCAGTTGACGTTCTGATCGATCAGCCCTGCATGCAGAAGGATGAAATTGATGATGCCGTGCTGGCCGTCGAAGAGCCAGCCGAACATTTTCGACGTCACGACGGTCGGCATGGCCCAGGGCACTAGCATGGCGGCGCGGATCATGCCCCGGCCGGCGAAGGTTTCGCAAAGGATCAGCGCCATCGCAAGGCCGATGAACGTCTCGAGCAAAGTCGAGATCAGGGTAAACCAGATCGTGTGCCACCAGGCATTCCAGAACGGCGGATCGGCCAGCAGCTGCACATAGTTGGCGATGCCGATGAAATCATTGTCCTGGGTGATCAGCGAGCGGTTGGTGAAAGACAGATAGACGCCGTTGACGATCGGGTAGAAGGAAACCGATGCGAGCGAGAGGAACGCAGGCAACAGCAGCAGCCAGGGCCAGAGGGCGCTTGATAGCGCCCTCGACTTGCCTGGGGTTTGCTCGGAAGCGGCAACCGTCATCGTTACGGCCATTTCAGCCAACGATCTTGTTGATCTGGGCCGCTGCTGCCTGCAGCTCCGCCTTGACGTTGCCGCTGACCAGCGCCTTCGAGATGCTGGACTGCAATGCCAGTGTCACCTTGGCATATTGCGGCGTAATCGGCCGCGGCGTGGCCCCGGTGAAGACGCTCTGAAGGCTCGCCATGAACGGCTGCTCCGCCTTCAGCTTCGCATCCTGGAAGATGGCGGGACGCGAAGGCGCGAGACCGAAATTGAGCGCAAGCCGGGTCTGGGTTTCCGGCGAGGACATCCAGGTCAGGAACTCGATCGCCGCTTCCCGCTTCTTGGAGTTGGCGTTGACGCCCAGCTGGTAGCCGCCAAGGCACGCGGCGCTCTTGCCGCCGGCAAAATGCGGCAACGGCGCGACGGCGACCTTGTCGACGACATGCGAGGCCTTCGGGTCCTGCGCGATCGGGTAGACATAAGACCAGTTGCGCATGAACATGGCCTCACCGGACGTAAACGGCTGGCGAGAGGGCTCCTCGTCCCAGGAGAGCACGTTCTGAGGGCTGATCTTCGTCTTGTTGATGGTATCGTACAGGAATTGGATTGCGGCAACGGCGGCATCGTCGCCGATGACGGATGATTTTCCGTCGGCGGAAAGGATGGAACCACCGTTGGAGGCAATGATTTCCACGGCATCACAGACCAGAACCTCGGCCTGCTTGCCTTGCCAGAGATAGCCGAACTTGGCATCGCCGGCTTTCTGCGCCTCTGCCGCCATCGTCGCCATGTCGGCCCAGGTTTCCGGCACCTTGCCGCCGTGCTTTTCCACCAGGTCCTTGCGATAATAGAACATGCCGGAATCGACGAACCACGGCAGCGCGGTCAGCTTGTCGCCATAGGTGCAGGCCGCCACCGTGCCGGGGAAATAATCGGCGCGCTTGTCCTTCGGGAAATATTCGTCAAGCGGCAAGGCCCAGCCGGCAGAGGCAAAACCTGCAATCCAGATCACATCCTGGCTGAAAACGTCGGGTGTTCCGTTGCGGCGGGCGAGCTGCTGGACGAGGCCCTGATAGACCTCCGTCGACGAACTGGGCGGCGGCAGCTCGATGAACTTGACGGTGATACGGCTCTGCGACTCGTTGAAAGCCTTGACGAGATCGCCAAGCCCTTCCTTGCCGAAGAAGCTGGCGCTGGCAAAGCTGATTTCCGTCCGATCGGCGGCACGTGCCGGGCGGATGCCGAGACCTGAAGCAACGCCGAGCGTTGCCGTACCGATGGCGGCGCCGGCCGCGCCCAAAAGCAGTTGACGACGATCAAGCATTATCGATTGTCCAGCAATCTTGGAGACAGCCGGCGTCTTCTTGAAATCTGTCATGTTTCCCTCCCAGGAAGACTGGCGACCTCCATACCTCCGCGCCAGTATTCGCACATGTTTCATAAAAAATTGTCGCGCGTCAAGAAATAAGATGCTTTAACTCGATCCAGGAGGCATCGCTCGGACGCGTCGAAGCGCGGCGGGCGAATGAGGAGCATCAGGGAGGATTGGGAAATATGTCTGATAATTCAAAAGCTAAACTTGGCATCGGCGTAGTCGGCTGCGGGAATATCTCGATGACGTATCTGCGCAATGCGGCGCTGTTTGCCGGTCTCGAACTGCGCGCCTGCGCCGATATATCTCCTGACGCGGCCGCGCTGCGTGCCCGTGAATATGGCATTCGCGCCCTGAGTGTCGACCAATTGCTTGCCGATCCAGAAGTCGACCTCGTGCTCAACCTCACGGTTCCAGCCGTCCATTTCGATGTCACCATGTCGGCCCTATCGGCCGGCAAGCATGTCTTCACGGAGAAGCCGCTCGCAACATCGGCGGCGGACGGCCGCATTCTTGTGGCGGAAGCCAAGCGCCACGGGCTGCTGCTGGGTTCTGCGCCCGATACATTCCTCGGCGCGGCAGGCCGTCGGGCGCGGCGTCTGATGGAGGAGGGCGCGATCGGCCGGCCGGTCAGCGGTTCGGCCTTCATGATGGGGCGTGGCATGGAGCATTGGCACCCCAACCCGCAATTCTATTACCAGCCGGGCGGCGGCCCGGTCCTCGACATGGGTCCCTATTATCTGACGATGATGGTAAACCTGCTCGGCCCGGTCGTGCGGGTCATGGCAATGGCGACGAAGGGCCAGGAAGATCGCCTGATCACCGCCGACGGCCCGTTCAAAAATACCAGCTTCAAGGTCGGCACGCCGACCAACGTTCTGTCGCTTCTGGAATTTGCATCCGGTGCGACCGTGAATTTCGGCGCGTCCTGGGATGTCTTTCGCCATTCCAATCGCCCTATCGAGCTGCACGGTACCGAAGGCTCGTTGCGGCTGCCCGACCCGGACACGTTCGGCGGAACCGTGTCGCTGTCCGAGCGTGGCGCCGACTGGCGTGATTTCGAAAGCGACGACGAACTTTACGGCGCGAGGAACTGGCCATTCAATGCACCGGACCGGGCCAATTACCGCATGCTCGGCGTCGCAGACCTGGCGCGCGCGCTTAATGAGGGCAGGCAGCCCCGAGCCTCGGGGGAGTTGGCGCTTCATGTCCTCGAAATCATGGAGGCTATTCTCCAATCCGGCGAAAACAGGCAGTCTGTCGGCATCGGCGCGGAGCTGATACCGCCGCCGCGTCTTGGCGAGGACGAAGCACGCAGTCTTTTGGCCTGATTGCCGCAGAGGGGAGTTAATCTCATGGAACAGCTGGATGAGAGTGCCCGGCACGTTCTCGCCATGACCGATCGATCGAATGGCCGACCATTTGAAACCGGTACGGTTCAGCGGGCCCGCATTGACTACGATGCGAATTGCCCGACGCTCCAGGGTGCAAGGGAGGCGGTCGCCATGGTGGAGGATCGCCAGATCGTCGGTCCGAATGGTCCGATCACGTTGCGCGTCTATCGCGGCATCGGCGCGCCTTTGAGGAATGGTCCCGGTCTTGTTTATCTGCATGGCGGTGGCTGGGTGATCGGCAACCTCGAATCTCACGACGAAATCTGCCGATGGTTCGCCAATCTCGCCGAATGCACCGTGATTTGCCCGGACTACCGGCTGGCGCCGGAACATAAGTTTCCCGCCGGAGTGACCGATTGCGCCGCGACATTGGCATTCGTGGCCGAAACGGCTGCAGATCTCGGCATCGATCCGGGTCGAATTGCTGTCGCCGGCGACAGCGCCGGCGGCAATCTTGCCGCCGTGCTGGCGTTGATGTCGCGTGCGGGCGACGCCCCGCCAATTGCGGCGCAGCTGCTCATCTATCCCAACACCGACGCCGCGCAGATGGCCGACAGCTATCGCCGCTATGCCGAGGGCTTCGGCTTGACCGCCTCGACGATGAGATGGTTTCGCGATCACTATGTCCGCACCGCAGCCGATATTGCCGACTGGAGGGTCTCTCCGTTACGGGCCGAGACCGTCGCGGGGGTAGCTCCAGCCTTCGTGGTGACCGCCGGACACGACATTCTGGCCGACGAAGGCATCGCCTATGCCGAGCGGCTGCGGCAAGATAGGGTGCGCTCTGTGCATCGTCACCGGCAAGGACAGATCCACGGCTTCGTCTCGATGGGAAAATATGTGGCCGAGGCTCGGCAGACAATAGAAGAAGCCGTGGCGACCTGGCGTTCCTTCGAGGAACGCTCGAACTAGACGGGATCAGTGGCTCCGCTTCAAGCGGATTGTCGCATGACCAATGTCCCATCCAGGGTGATCCTGTGTGTAATCGACCGCACCGGCGCATCCATGTCCCCCAGCAGCGTCAGCAACGCTTCGACACTGCTTGCGGTCATCGCGGCGAAATCCTGTGCCATCGTCGTCAATGGCGGGCAGGTATAGCGGCTCAAGGGATGGTCGTCATGGGCAGCGACACGCAGATCGTCTCCCTTTTTTCGCCCAACTCTCAGCCGATGCGCGAAGGCTGCCGACATAACCCCGAAGGCGAGACGATCATTTGCGCACAGGATGGTTTTGCGGGGAAGAGCCTTTGCCTGGAGCAGGCTGTCCATCTGCTCATATCCGATGCGTTCGAACTCCCATGTGTAGGCGGCGTTGGTCTCGATCACCATTGGCTCGTAGCCTGCGGCTTCCATCGTGGCGATATAGCTTGCCAGCCTCTCCGGTGAGTTATGATTGACATGCGGAATGTCGAAATAGGCAGGCGTTTCTCCGGATCGGCAGAGATATTCCACGATCGTTGCCACGCTCTGGTAATTGTTGTTGCCGATGAACGGCGTGTTCCCTTCGATATAAGTATCGAAGTAAACGATAGGCAGGTTCTGCGCGAGCTTTTCAAAGGTACGCGGATCGGATTTCTGCCCCAATGGTGCGACAAGCGCCCCGGCAACCTTCAACGACAACATTGTGTTGACTGCTTCGGCTTCCAGTTCCGGCAATCCATGCGACGAGAACACGATCGGCCAATAGCCCTCGTTGCGCAGCCGCAATTCCAGACGATTGACCATTTCGGCATAAAAGGGGTCGGTGAGGGCAGGAACCAGGATGCCGATATTGCGTGTCCTTTTGCGATTGAGGTTCCGCGCATAAAGATTCGGCTGGTAATCCGACGAGCGAAGTGCCGCCTCGATCAGCGCCCGTGTCGTCGGTTTCACACTGGTCGGATCGTCAAAGTACTTGGAAAGGGTCGGCCGGGAGACGCCGCAGGACTTCGCGAAGTCCTCCATCGTCTTGTGCGTCAATTTTTCCATCAAAAGCCGATCATTTTTCAATCATCTCGATCTAGCAGAGCGGGTCGGCCTTTCACGGAACCTCTGAACCGCTCCTTTTTTGTCTCGCAATTCCGGACGGAAAACCGCTGCGCACTTTTCCTGGAATTGCTCTAGTGATCGTTATGCGTCTCCATGGAAAGAAGTACAACTGGGGACGCAAATTCCGGGCAAATTCTTTCCGCCTTCGTGTCACAATAAAAATGGCACGCGGAAATTTATTAATTAACGCGGTGAATCAGGCGGCATAAACCGCGCACGTGAGGCACCGCCCTCGACGGTGTTCGAGGCCAACAGCGCAATTCACTGGCGATGCTACTGAATGCTGAAGGGAAAATATTTGGCGTTGATCATGTCATAGGTTCCATCAGCCTTGATGGACTTCAGCGCCGCGTTCAAGCGTGCCAGCCGCTCACGATCATCCAACCGCACCGCGATTCCAGAACCGTCACCAAAGAATGTGACGTCAACCAGATCAGGTCCCCTGAACTCGCAGCAGCTTCCCGCCTTTGTGTTCGCAATCCAGTCGTAGATGGCAAGTTTATCTTCCAAGATAACGTCGACACTTCCATCCGCCAGTCCTTTGTACAATTCGGGTGAAGACCGAAAGACCGTCTTGCGCGTTTGCGGATAGAGATGGTTGGCAAAGGATTCCTGGGCGGTTGACGATGTTACCCCAAGGTTCTTGTCACCAAGGGCGGCGGGGCTCACCTCTTTGATCGGCGAATCTTTTCGCACGATGAACACCGTCGGGCTGTTGTAGTATCTTTCGGTGAAGGCAACCTTTTGGCGCCGCTCGGCGCTCATCGACATGGATGAGATGATCGCGTCGTATTTCCCGGCAACAAGATCGGGAATCATGTCATCCCACTTCTCGATGATAAATTGGCATTCGAACTTACCAATCTCGCAGACGGCGTTGGCAATATCGATGTCGAAGCCTTGAAGCTTATTATTTGCATCGAGGTAATTAAAAGGTGGAAACGCGCCTTCGACGGCAATTCGCATCGGCGTGCGCTCTTGTGCAGCCACTTGAAAAGGCAGTGTTGCGGTCAAAAGGAGACCTATGCCGCCTGCTACTAACGTTCTACGCAATATAGTCTGAACCGATGGGCGCGACATAGTAGAGGATCCTCAATAAGTGGTTGATCGCGCACATAGTACGTAGTTGCTTTTAATTCTACGTGAACGCTTCTTTGTTAGAACTGATCCAGCCGTAGTTTTGATTTGATGATGACGCCCTAGTCTAGTGGTGTTCGGGGATCTGCGCTTGCACATTATCCGTTCCTCCAACCCGAAGTCGTTTCAACAGTCCTGGATAGCTTCTGGGAGAATTCTGTTTCTGATCGCTGCCAGTGGCCTGGGAGCGATTGGACTTGTCGTGCTTTCGGCGCTGTGGGCGGGAACTGAAAGCGATGCCGCTGCTCTTGATCGACAACGGCTGCTCGTCAATGCGCGCCTGCGAGAACAGGTCGATCAGGTAGCACGCGTCATCGGGCAAGTCGGGAATGGTTATATTGCCGCAAACCGCGCTTACCCGGCCTCCGGCTCCTCGTCGGCTTCACCTGCCTTCAATACTGTTTTGACGACGGCAGCGGGAAGTGCGGTCAGCCAGACTGCGACATCCGTCTTCGGCTACGACCAGGCTTTCGTCGTGGACGAGCATGGCGAGCTGGTCATGATGGCGGATGGCGAAACGGAAAAACGCTATCGGTGGATGAAACCTCTTCTTTTGCCGCTGCTTCGAGAAGCTGGCGCTGCCCTACGCCAAGACACGACGTTCACCGCACACCTACCGGGATCACCGGGCAATCCCGCCGGAAGCACGGTGCCCGTTCATCGCGGGTTGGCCAGTTTGTTGCGCCTGGAAGGTCGACCGACGATCGTCGGCATCGCGGCCGTCAAGGAACCACACGAGAGACAAGGGCAGTCGTTGTGGCAATTCCTGATCGTCGTGCGGTTCCTCGATGGAGCTGCCCTGGACGAATTGAGCCGGGAACAAGGACTGAATGGCGCGCGCTTTGCACGAACCGCCGACGCAGACGGTGACGAAGTTGCATTTCAGATTGACGATACGACAAACGGCGAGCCGATCGGCTTTATCGTCTGGCGACCCGACCTTCCGGGATCAAGGGTGATCGGCAGGCTGATGCCTGCACTTTCGATTGCTGCCTTGATGATGGCGCTTCTTTTCACGATCCTGCTTCTCCGCCTGCGAAGCAGCCTAGGTGAATTGAAGAAAAGCGAGTTCCACGCAAGGCAACTTGCCCTCCACGATGTGCTGACGGATCTCCCCAATCGCGCCATGTTTGCGATCAGGTTCGACGAGTGCCTGGCTGAATTGGAAAACTCTTCCGAGCGATCGGCAATCGCACTTCTTGACCTCGACCGGTTCAAAACCGTGAACGACACATTCGGTCACGCCGCCGGCGACGAACTCATCAGGATGGCTGCGGGTCGGATCCGTTCGCTCCTTCGTTCACGAGATACTCTCGCCCGGCTCGGAGGGGATGAATTCGCCCTGCTTCTGCGTGACATCAAAGATCACGATCAAACGCTGCCGCGAATTTGCGAAGCGATCGTTGCGGAGCTTAGTAAGCCGTTCCCCCTGTTGAAGGGCGAGGCCGTTGCCCGGGTTGGCTGCTCGATCGGCGTGGCGATCGTGCCCGATGCCGGACGCAATGCGGATGATATCATGCGTTATGCCGATGCCGCGCTGTACGAAGCAAAGGTAAGCGGCAGGGGACGATGGCTGGTTTATTCGCCCTCCATGGACGGAGGCAGAAATGCGCGCGACATTCTTAAAAACGAATTGCGTGAGGTTTTGGCCAAACTCCGCGTCTCATCTGGCGGCAGTGAACCGGGCGAGCTGTTTTCCGACCGACCGGACTTCGGGTCGCTGGAAGTTTATTACCAACCGGTGTACCGGGCGGGCAAGGGATACTCCGTGTCGGGCGCCGAGGCCCTCGTGCGGTGGAGCCACAGCCAGCGTGGGCTGCTGACGCCGGCCAGTTTCATCCCTGCGGCGGAAGAAGGCGGCCTTATCGACGCACTTGGATTCTGGGTATTGCGCGAGGCCTGCAAAGCCGCCTGCAGCTGGCCCGAAAACACGTTTGTTGCCGTCAACGTGTCTCCTTCTCAGCTAAGGAGACCCAATTTTGTCGAAGAAGTAAGCGCTGTTCTTCAGGAGACCGGGCTATCCCCATCCCGGCTTGAGCTCGAGCTCACCGAGACCTCACTCATCGAGGATTACGCGGATATCTATGCGGTGCTGAAATCCCTTCGCAGCCAAGGCGTTCAAATTTCCCTCGATGACTTCGGAACCGGCTATTCCTGTCTCAGCCATTTGACGCGCTTTGACATCGATCGGATCAAAATCGATCGCTCGTTCGTCTCGCTCCTCGGCACAAAAGCCAATGGGGCAGCCATTGTCGGTGCCATTATCTCGCTGAGCAACAGTCTCGGTATTTCGACAACGGCGGAAGGGGTCGAAACAGAATATCAGCGCGACTTCTTGGCGGCCTTGGGCTGCACCGACCTCCAAGGCTATCTGTTCTCCAAGCCGATTCCTCTTCATGAGCTCGATTGTTTCGAGAAACCTCATAGCAATGAAAAATTACTCGCGACCAGCTGAGAAATCATCCGCTCCTCTTGTCGTTCCTAGCTTGGCTTGTAGCCATGACGCGAAAAGAAGCGGTCAAGCTCCCGCTGCTGCGGATTCTGTCCGGTATAGATCGCGATATATTCCGGAATTCGCTTCATGCGCACGGTAATGTCTTCCCTGGACTGCATCGAGATGTAGCCGATCTGGACGAGGTAGGTCGTCCGCGCGCGGACGTCGGCGGAAACGGCGTCATAGCCGAAGCGGGTGAACATTCGCGACAGCGCTTCCATGCGTGTCTGGTCAGCGCGGCGAACCTCTTCGAGAATGTCCGTCGACTGCAAGGCCCAGCTGCGCACGGCGAACTCGAACTGAGAATCGAACAAGTCCTTGTTGAGCCAGCAGTCGAAGACATTGAACATCGCCTCTACGAGCGATTCCGCATATGCCTCGGACTGCTTGACCAAATTCCCGGTATTCTTGTCCCGCCACTTGCTGACCAAGGCGCCTAGAAGTTCTTCGCGATCCTTGAAAAACCAATAGAAGCTCGTGCGCGAGAGCTTGAGTTTCTTCGCCAGCGGCTGGATCTTTACGGACTCCACTCCGGAATCGATCAGGGAGGAGTAGGCTGCTTCCAGCCAACCTTCCTGAGACCCCCGCCATCCGTTGTCGTTTCCACCCTGGTCCATGAGCCATTTCCTATCAAATTGCGACGGTCTCAACAAGTAAAATGTACATTAGTGTCTAAACAGAAGACGTATATGTTTTCTAGATTGACATATGTGTACATTTCCATTTAGCGTCATGCGATGTTTCCAATCCGGAGCACGAGGCATGTCGAGCGATCCTCTTCTTCAGCCCTTTAAACTAAAGCACCTGACGCTGCGCAACCGCATCATCGTGACGTCTCACGAACCGGCGTATCCCGAAGATGGCATGCCGAAGGAGCGCTATCGCGCCTATACGGTGGAACGGGCCAAGGGCGGTGTTGCGCTGACGATGACGGCCGGGTCGGCTGCCGTCTCGCGGGACAGTCCTCCGGTTTTCAACAACCTGCTCGCCTATAAGGACGAGATCGTTCCGTGGATCCGCGAGATGACCGACGCGGTTCACGAACACGGTTCCGCCATCATGATCCAGCTGACGCATCTCGGTCGCCGCACGCGCTGGGACAAGGGTGATTGGCTGCCCATCGTGTCGCCTTCCCACCACCGCGAAGCCGCGCACAGGGCGTTTCCAAAGAAGATCGAAGACTGGGATATCGAGCGCATCATCAAAGACTTTGCCGACGCCGCCGAGCGCATGAAGGCCGGCGGTATGGACGGTATCGAACTGGAGGCCTACGGACATCTGATCGACCAGTTCGTCTCGCCGCTGACCAACGAACTCGATGGGCCGTATGGCGGCTCGCTTGAGAACCGCCTGCGCTTCTGTCTTGACGTCTTCAAGGCGATACGGACGCGGGTTGGAGACGATTTTATTCTCGGCGTTCGATACACCGCGGACGAACGTCTTCCCGGCGGTACCGGCAAAGAGGAGGGTATAGAGATTTCGAAACGGCTGCGCGACAGCGGTCTGATCGACTATCTCAACGTCATCCGCGGCCATATCGACACCGATCCTGGTCTCACCGATGTCATTCCCATCCAGGGCATGGCGAACTCTCCGCATCTCGACTTTGCCGGCGATATCCGGGCCGCGACGAACTTTCCGACGTTCCACGCAGCCAAGATCCCGGACGTGGCGACCGCCCGCCACGCCATCGCGGCAGGCAAGGTCGACATGGTCGGTATGACGCGCGCCCACATGACGGACCCGCATATCGTCCGCAAGATCATCGAGAAGCGCGAGGACGATATCCGCCCCTGCGTCGGCGCCAACTACTGCCTCGACCGCATCTATCAGGGCGGCCTTGCCTTCTGTATTCACAACGCCGCGACCGGGCGCGAGCAGACGATGCCGCACATCGTGCAGAAGGCCGAAGTCCGCAAGAAGGTCGTCATCGTGGGCGCGGGACCGGCGGGGCTCGAGGCGGCGCGCGTGTCCGCCGAGCGCGGTCACGACGTCGTTGTCTTCGAGGCCGCGAATAATGCCGGCGGCCAGATCCGTCTGACGGCGCAGAGCGAGCGCCGCCGCGAGATGATCAGCATCATCGACTGGCGGATGAGCCAATGCGAGAAGCTTGGCGTCATCTTCCATTTCAATACCTGGGCGGAAGCCGAGGCTATTACCGCCGAAAAACCCGATGTCGTCATCATCGCGACCGGCGGTTTGCCGCATACCGATGTGCTGTCGAAGGGCAACGAACTCGTGGTTTCGTCCTGGGATATCATCTCAGGCGATGTAAAGCCGGGCACCAACGTACTCGTATTCGACGACGCCGGCGATCATGCCGGTCTGCAGGCAGCCGAATTCCTCGCGAAAGCGGGTGCAAAGGTCGAGATCATGACGCCGGACCGGTCCTTCGCTCCGGAGGTCATGGCGATGAACCTTGTTCCTTACATGCGCTCGCTACAGACATTGGATGTCACGTTCACGGTGACGTTCCGGCTGGAAGCGGCGGAAAAGAGCGGCAACCAGATCATCGCGAAGGTCGGGAGCGATTATGGCGGCGTCGCCAAGGAAAGGGTTGTTGACCAGATCGTGGTCAATCATGGCACGATCCCGCTCGACGAACTGTATTTCGAACTCAAGCCGCACTCCCGAAACCTGGGCGAGACCTCGTACGACCAGCTTCTTGCAGGTGAGCCGCAATCCGTCGTCCGCAATGAGGAAGGCCAGTTCCAGCTCTTCCGGATCGGCGACGCGGTCGCCGCGCGAAACACGCACGCCGCGATCTACGACGGCCTTAGGATCGCGAAGGATCTTTGACGTCTCGGCCGATCTTCCAGAAGGACGAGCCTTTACGTCGCGACCTGGGTTGCGAAGAGAGCGGCGCCCTGCCTGCGTAAAAAGTCGAAGCCGGCGCCATTTCGGTGGAAACCGCTCTGACGCTGCCCTAGTTCCATGGGCTGTATGTAGCGAGAAAATGGGGTGGGGCAGATGCACATAGACGGAAGATGTCATTGTGGGTTTGTTTCATACAAGGCGGATATCGACCCCGAGCAGGTGTCGATCTGCCACTGCACAGACTGCCAGCGGCTGACGGGGACGGCTTATAGGGTCACCGTGAGCGCGCTACGCAAGGCATTTGAGATCACAGGAGGAGAGCCGAAACTCTACGCAAAATTCGGCGATAACGGCCGCCGCCGGTTGCAGTACTTCTGCCCGAATTGCGGGTCGCCGATCTACACGACCGGGGAGCTTGAAGATGCTGACGAGGTGGGCATTCGTCTAGGGACGATAAACCAGCGACAAAAGCTTCGGCCCCGATCGCAGAGCTGGTGCTCGTCTCGGCTGCCCTGGATCGACACCATAGGGGATCTCCCCGGACGGCCAGGTGATTAGCACGATATTGGGGCGAGTAAGCGGACGGCGCCGAATTCTCTTCGCTGCGCGACATTCGATTGATTCTCGGCGGTCCCGTCGGTTTGGTACTTGCTGGTCAGCGATCGATGACCAGATCGCTCAGAGGTTTCGAACAGCAGGGCAGGAACATACCGGCGTCGATTTCTCGCTGCCTGATGCCACCATTATGGTTCATCTCCACCGAACCCGAGACGAGCTTGGACTTGCAGGTTCCGCACATGCCGTTGGAGCAGGATGATGGGAGCCGGATGCTGCCCTTCTTCGCCGCTGCCAGCACGGTCTGATCGACGGAGACTTCGAGCGTCCGCTTCTGCTTCGAGAACTCGACCCGGTAGATCTTCCCTGCCGGCTGTGCCTCGACATCGAGGCCCGGCTCGTCGATGACAGCTGCATCGAAGCTCTCTTCGATGTAATGGGACGCAGGGACGCCAAGCGCTGCTGTGATCGAGCGGGCCGCCGCCATGAACGGCGCCGGACCGCAACACATGACGATCCGCTCGGCGATGTCAGGAACGGCAAGCTTCAGGAACTCGGACGAGATTCGACCCGTTAAACCCGGCCAGGCGCGCTCGCCAATGACCGTTTCCGGCAGGAACTGCAGTCGCAGGCCTTTCATGCGGGCTGCAAGACAGGACAGTTCGCTGCGGAAGATGAGGTCGAGTGGCGTACGGGCTGCATGAAGGAACACGATGTCCGCCGGCTCGCAGCTATCCGCCAGGTCACGGGTGATCGACATGACGGGGGTGATGCCCGAACCGCCTGAAAGCAGCAGGAGCTTCGTTCCCGCCACTTTCGGGCGGATGAAGTGCCCGAGCGGCCCCTGACCCTTGACCGTCATGCCGGGAACCATGTTGTCATGCAGCCAGTTCGAGACCTTACCACCCGGCACGCGCTTGACCGTTACGGTGAACGCATTACCGCGATAGGGCGACGACGAGATGCTGTAACAGCGAGCCTCGCCGTCCGAGCCTGTGGGGAAATCGAACAGGAAATACTGTCCGGCATCGAAGTTGAAACGCTTGCCTTCGGGAGATGCAAACGTGAAGCTCCTCACGTCATGCGTTTCCTGATGCACGTCGACACAAACGAGGGTCTCGTCCCGTTCCGGATCCCAAATGTCGGCGTGAGCCCGCTGCATCTGTGTGAACTCAATACCCATGAGCGCGCATCCGATCGATGTACCAGGCCGCGAACTTGTCCAGGTTGGTTTCCGAGAACCGGGAATAGGGACCTGGCTGATAGGCCGGGTCGAGTGCACCGGCGTGCGAGCGGGCGACGAGATCCGCGTCCTGGTCGGTCGTTGCGATCCAGACGTCGGTCAGCTTGTCGAAATCGTAGTCCTTGCCTTCGACGGCGTCCTTGTGGACGAGCCACTTGGTTCTGACCAGCGTTTTTCCTGCCGAGAGCGGAATGACGATCGCGACGACGGCATGGTCGCCCATGAAGTGGTTCCAGCTGTTGTGACCCCAAAGATGCGTATCGCCGAGGTCCTTGCGGGTCATTTGACCGAGGAGCTTCGACGATGCCGCCGTCGCATCATGCGTCTGGGATTCGCCGGCACCGGCGATGATCAGGCGCTGGGTCCGGAAGTTCGTCGCGCAGTCGACGAGCTGCTCGACCGCGGCTGACGGAAAGCCATCGGCTTCCCAGGCCTTCGTGCGCTCGTCGTAGAGCCGAAAGTGCTCCGCTGCCTGTTCGCGATCCTCCGGGTTCAGCGTCTCCGGGTCGAAACCGAAGTCGAGATCGACGAAAGAAACACAGAGCTCCGGATGGTTGGCGGAACAGTGATAGCACTCGCGATTGTTCTCCATCGTGAGCTTCCAGTTGCCGTCCTCGATGACATCGGTCTGATGCGCCACCTTGGCGTTGCGTATGTCATATGGCGCGAGGCGCTCGATCATGGTCTGCTCGAGGTTTGCAATGTCCTCCGGAGGATTGTCGGAAAGGCAGACATAGATGAGGCCGGCGATCGACTTGAAATTCACCGGTTTCAGGCTGTGACACTGCTTGTCGAAGTCCTTGCCCATGTGGGGCGCGTAGGCCAGTTCGCCTGTCAGCTCGTAGGTCCAGGTATGATAGGGACAGACGAGTTTCGAGACGATGGTCTTTCCGGCGTCGAGCAGGCGCGACCCGCGGTGGCGACAGACGTTGTGAAGCACGCGGAGCTCGCCGTCGTCGTCGCGAAGGAGGATCAGGCTGGTCTTGCCGATGTCGGCGACGGTCGCATCGCCCGGCTCCGGAACGTCGCAGTCAAGGCCGACGCAGATCCAGTGCTTATGGAAGAAGACATCGATGTCGGCCTCGAAGACGTCCTCGCGCGTGTAAAGGCCGGCCGGCAGGGAATGACCATCGGCGCGGGCTTCAAGAAGTGCTGAGATGTCAGAGGGAAGCCTGTTTAGCATGATAACCTCTCATGGTTCGATGAGAGGCAGTTTGCTCTTGCATCTCATAGGCTTCAACGGCATTAATTTTCAGCGATCCATAACTTTATGTAATGCGAAGGATGCTTGATGAACTTTCGGCGTCGTATCCCATCCCTGACGGCATTGATGACGCTTGAAGCCGTTCTGCGGCACCGAAGCTTCACCGCAGCCGCAATCGAGCTGGGCGTCACGCAGGCAGCAGTCAGCCGCCAGATCGCGGCATTGGAGGAAGAACTGGGATTGCCGATGTTCGTGCGCAGACACCGCACCATCGAACCGACCGCGGAATGCCTCACCCTGGGAACGACGCTTGCTCAGAGCTTCGCGAATATCGCGGACACCGTCGACGCGGTCAGATCTTCGCAGCAGGACGTCGTGACGATCGGCGCGACGGTCGCCTTCTCCTCGTTCTGGCTTCTTCCCCGCCTGGCGGAGTTCCGGCGCGAGAATTCGGGCGTGCAGATCAGGGTCGTCTCGCAGGATGCCAGGATCGATCTCGACGCAGGCGGTATCGACATCGCCATTCGCTATGGAAGACCGCCGTTCGCCGATGCGACGGTTGTTGCCTCCCAGGAGGACTTTGTCGTGCCCGTATGTTCGCCCGACTATTTCCGGCGGCGTCTGTCCGGCGATCTCAGCGAAACCGACGAATTCATCGAGACAGACGTGCATGACAGATCATGGCTGTCCTGGCCACAATGGGCTGAGAAGATGGGTCGTGCCTTGCGGATAAAGCCGCATCTTCGCTTCAACCACTATACCGAGGCGATCGCGGCCGCGCGCGCCGGGCAGGGGATCGCGCTGGGCTGGCGTCTTCTCGTCCAGACCTTTCTGGACGACGGCACGCTCGTCGCCTTGGAAATGGCCGAGATGCCCACCGAGGACCGGTATCACGTTCTGCTCCCAGTCAGAACACGCCGCAAGCCTGCGGCCGAGCATGCGGCAAACTGGTTCGCGAACGCGCTCACTCGTTGAAGGCACGGAAAATCCTCTTGAAGCCTGGGATCGGCAACCAAGTGCCGCGCGTGGCCATCCGGGACCGATGAAACTCGTACCGCCGGCTGTGATAAGACTGTGATTTCAGAGGGCAGCCAGCCAGACCTTGACGCCCGCGAGGCTGTGGAAATCATCGACTGCGCGTACCTTGACTGAAGGCAGGGCGGCGGCCGCCATTTCCGCCAGCGCACGGCCAGGCCCGAGTTCGAGGATCGCGGTCATGCCACGTTCGCCCAAGGCCTCGATCACGTCTGCCCAATCGATCCTCTCGGCCACTTGCCGCGCCAGACCCTTCCGAGCGCGATGCGGATCGGCAACGAGAGTGGCGCCACTGGCGGTCATGAGACGCAGGGTCGGGCGGCTCATGACCGCCGAGGCGAGGGCATTGTCAAACGGCGCCACCGCACCCGCCAGCCGCGGCGTATGGGAGGCGACGTGCACCATCATCGGGGCGGCACGCGCCGCACCTTCTTCCAACGCAGCCGTGCAGAGCGCATCGATCGATCGTCTATCACCGCCGACGATGAACAGAAGATCCGGGTTCACAATGGCAATTGCGCAACCGAACCGGCCGGCGAGCTGTTCCACGGTCGCCCGTGGCAAACCGCGCACATAGCCGAGCCCGTCATCCGGCCCGCCCACGGCGTCCATTGCCCGTGCCCGTTGATCGACCAGCCTCAGAGTATCCATGGGCGACCAGACGCCGGCCACCCCCCAAGCTGCCATTTCCCCGACGCTGTAGCCGGCCACCATCGTCTCGCTGGGCGCGCCCACCGGGAAAAGGGCGCGGGCAATGGCAAGCGCACGCGTCACGCACAGGATCTGGCCCTCGCGGTTCGCATGCAAGGCGGTTTCGGATGCAGTCCGGCAGAAGTCCGTCGGGTGGGTCCCAAGCACGGCAGTCGCGGCCTCGAAAACGGGATGCGCAGCGGGTTCGGCCGCCAGGAGCCCGAACATCTCCCGATTCTGATGACCTTGGCCCGAACAGAGCAGCGCGAGGGTCACAATTCCATCACCTCTGTAAACAGCGCCATGGCAAGCAGATCGGCGCAACCGCCTGGGCTGAGGTTACGCGCGACGAATGCCTCGTGAATGGCTTTGGCATCCCACCGCCAATTCGCCCGTCCGACCCCACCGTCCACCAGGAAGGCGCGGGCCTTGTCACGCGCGAAGTTCAACCCTTCGGGGCCGGCACGATAAAGCAGATTGCTGTCGTCGACCACCGCGATCAGCGCCATGCAGGCATGGACCCTTGCGGCTTCCTCATCACCCATGGCCAGGCGCCGCCCTTCGTCAAGCGCTGGGCGGGCGATATCGTAGACGGACGGCATGCCGGCGGCAGCCTCGGCCCGAGCGCCTCCGACACTATAGCGTCGCGCCACCACGCTGCCGTGACTGTCATGCTCCGGCGCCGTGTTGATGATGTCACGTCCCCAACGCCATGCGACAAGGGTGCCGAGCGGTACCCGCCAATCGCACGCCGCCGCCAGGCCGGCCGCCGCCGCCAAAAGGCCCATGCCGAAGATGGCGCCGCGATGGGTGTTCACCCCGCCAGTCGCATCCCGCATTGCTTTTTCCGCTTCCATGCCGATTTGGCGCAGGCGATCCATGCCGGCGTCCATGGCGCCTGCCTCGGCAAGCGCGATGAAGAACGGCTCCAGCGTCCGGGCACTGAGGCGCAGGAGATCGGCATCCATGTCGGCGTGAGCGCCGTTGTCGATGTGGCTGACCAAGCCGGGCTTGGGCCAGGTTTCCACCTCCAGAATGAGCGCTCGTGCGGCATGCTGCCCGATCAGCGCGGGATTGCGATGCCTGATGGCGAGGGAGCGTGGTTCGGCCAGCAACGGAAACGTCATGCGAACAGCGCCTCCCGCGCAATCAAGGCCGATCCGGTATGGGATTTGATCAAGATTTCCGGATTTCCCGACAGCCATTCCCGCCACTGCACGGCAGTGCCTGAGGGCGTGATCAATTCTGCGTCGATCCGCATCGGCGCGTGTACGGCGATATCGTTCAGTAAAGCCGTCATCCGCGTCGCATCCATGCTCGAGCGACAAGCGACCAAAAGATCAAGGTCGGACGTGCCGGTCAGATAGGAAAGGCCGGTCAGGTATTGCCAAGCCAGACTTCCGAAACAACGACAGGAGGCATCTGCCTCCAAAAGCGCGCCAATGGTCGGACGCCATCGTGCCGGTGCCGCAAACAGTACATCCCTCAGCAGGGGAGGAGGCGCCGCCCGTATTACGGCGGCTGGCGGGCAGGCGAGAGCAAGCCGTTTGCGTCCCATGTCCGGCGGAAGGGGCAGCCCCAACGGTAGGGTGTCTTTTGGATCGCTGCAGGTCCGACGGCGAAAAATTGCCGGTCGCCCCAATGCCGCCCATGCCAGCAGATCGGGTTCTATTTGCGCTTCGATTTGGCTGTGCAGCAGACCCGGCCATGCTTCCGAACACACATAGGCGAGATCGTGGCGGCGGAGGGCAGCGACATCAACCATGGAGCAAAGCCAGCCGTTCTACTTCGGCCGCAATCGTGGCAGCCTTCGGCCGGCCGCCCCGATCGGCTCCCAATCTTGCACGCAGATCACTCGATACAGGCTTGGCAAGTAGTGCTACGAGTTGAGTGTTCAAAGAGGCAACTGGGTCCCAAACTTCCGCTATGGCGCCGGTGGCAAGAAGATTATCGAGGCCGGGCGCGAAGACGGGCGTTGTCCCGGCCTTTTCCTTCAGCGTCGCGAGCGGCAGCTTGGTCACTCGGGCCATGGATGGCAGGTCCATGACTTCGGGCCAGGCGGTGGGCAGGGCTACCAGCGACCCGCATGCCAGTGCGGTGGCAATGAAGGCACCGGCGGCGCTACCCCCATAGAGAAGGCCGACCGTCCGGTGCCCCGCACGCTCCGCTTGCCATAGGGCTTTCGCTAGATGCGCCAACGCCTCGCTGAGACCGAGGAGTTCGTCACGCCGGCTCATCCTTTGGCTCCCGGAGTCGACCAGGAACAACAGGGGAGAGCTATCCGGGCGCCGCGCGACCGAAAGGATATGCGCGGCCAGCGCCACCGCCTCATCGATGCCGGGATAGGTCTTGTCGGCAATGCCGATCACATCGATCCGGTTTTGCTGGTCCAACCGGCCCCAGCCGGTAACAAGCCCGTCCGCTTGGGTTATCTCATGGCCGGCGGGAAAGAGGGAGGATAGGATATCAGCGAGCTGCATCGGCGTTCTCCCGATGGATATTGGCTGTGGCGAGGAAAGTCTCGATGTCCCGCTCCGGTATTTGCCCGGGGTCCTCGATGCGCAGTCGCGCCCATATTTCGGTAGCATCATGCGCATCGCCAAAATGGCGCAAGCGATGTTCGAGCCGCGTCTGTTCCGCTTCCAGCACCGACTGGTCCAAAGTGGCCGGCCGTTGCAGCGCGGCAATCGCGCCGGTTCGGAAAGCGGCGATATCGTCTTCGACGAAGACATCAGTCCCGCCAATCAGGTAGCGATGCTTGCCGCCCATGGTTCGCCAGACCAGTGCCCGGTCGCGGGAGTCGAATTCTTCGACGCCTTTGTTCGTCTCGATAACCTCTGGCCCGGACACGGACAGGCGCCCCTGCTCGGAGATGACGAGCGTCGAACAGCAGCCGGCAATCAGGCTGCCGCCGCCATAGCAGCCCGCCCGGCCGCCAAGAAGGCCGATGACGCGCACGCCCTCGGATCGCGCCTCCAGCACGGCGCGGATGATCTCTGAGATCGCCAGCTCACCGGCATTGGCCTCCTGCAGGCGCACGCCGCCCGTATCGAAGAGAATGACGATATCCCGCTGCATCTTAGCTGCGGCATGCAGCAGGCCTGTCAGCTTGGCGCCGTGCACCTCGCCGATGGCGCCGCCCATGAAGCGCCCCTCCTGGGCAGCCACCAATAGCGGGCGGCCGTCGATGCTGCCGGAGCCGACGATGATCCCATCGTCGAACTGCCGAGGCAGATCGAAAAGCGCAAGATGAGGGCTCGTCTCCCGCCGCTCCGGGCCGAGGAATTCGGTGAAGCTGTCAGCGTCGAGCAGATGCAGCAACCGGCCGCGGGCCGACTCTTCATACCAGCTTCGGCGCAGCGTGTGAGAACTGTTCATTCTGGCTTCTCCATCAGCCGCACGCCCTGGGCCAGGCGCAGCGCCACCATATCCGGCCGTGCGCCGCCGTCATTGATCGTGATGCGCAGACCGCCGGCGGCGGAGCGCGCCGCAAAATCCTCGGTAACCGCCGCCCACAGCTCGCTGAAACCATGGGCTGGCGTTGCAATCTCGATGACGCAACGGTCGGGCGCCTCCCGCCGTTCAAGCAATATTTCGAGGTTACCCGAAGCGACGACGCCCACCAGAGCGACGGCGCGGGTTCCGCCGGTCTGCGTCGATTTCAGTTCATAGAGTAGATTTTCCATGGCGTCGGCCTTACCAATTGCGGAACCGGGAAGGCGGCCTGTACAAGCCGCCGGAGGCAAGCATCAGATCCTTGATGGAATGCGCAGCCAGCAGGCTGCGATCGGCATCCAATGGATCTATTCCAAGGTCTTCGGGACGCTGGATGACTTTGCGCTGACGTAGATGCTCCACCATCTTGCGGTCCCGGGCGCGACCGACCTCGGTGTAGCCGGCGACCCCCCGGATCGCCTGCTCCCGCTCGTGCATGTCACGGCACAGCAGCAGGTTGGCGATCCCCTCTTCCGTCACGATATGGGTCACGTCATCACCGTAAATCATGACAGGAGCCAGATCGAGCTGCAGCTTGTCGGCGAGATCCAAGGCGGCCAGGCGCTCGACGAACATCGGCACCATGCCATCGCCAAAGGTTTCGCCGATCTGGACGACCAGTTTGCGTCCGCGGCGCAGGGCAGGGGCTCCGGTGGGATCGGCTTCCCTGCCGGCACGCAGCCAGGGTTCGCTCGGATGGCGCCGGCCTCGCGCGTCCGATCCCATATTGGGGGCGCCGCCGAAACCGGCAACCCTGCTGCCGGTCACGGTCGAACTGTTGCCGGAAAGGTCGATCTGCAAGGTCGAGCCGATGAACATGTCGCAGGCATAAAGTCCCGCGGTCTGGCAAAAGGCGCGATTGGAGCGCAGCGAGCCGTCAGGCCCGGTGAAAAAAATGTCGGGGCGGGCCTGCATATAGTTTTCCATGCCCACTTCGGACCCGAAGCAATGGATTTGCTCCACCCATCCGGCTTCGATGGCGGGGATCAGGGTGGGATGAGGGTTCAGCGCCCAATGCGTGCAGACCTTGCCCTTCAATCCCAGTCGTTCGCCGTAGGTCGGCAGCAGCAGTTCGATGGCTGCTGTATTGAAGCCGATACCATTGTTCAGGCGCCGCACACCGTAGGGTACGTACAGTCCCTTGATAGCCAGCATTGCCGTCAGGATTTGCGTTTCGGTAATGGCCGCGGGGTCGCGCGTGAACAGCGGCTCCACATAGAAGGGGCGCTTGGCGTCCACCACGAAATGAACCTGATCGGCGGGAATGTCGACGCGGGGCACGCGATCGACGATCTCGCCCACCTGGGCGACGACCAGTCCCTTGCCGAAACTCGTCGCCTCGACGACCGTTGGCGTGTCTTCCGTGTTCGGTCCGGTGTAGAGGTTTCCCGCCTTGTCCGCGCTGACCGCCGCGATGAGCGCCACTTGCGGCGTCAGGTCGATAAAGTAACGGGCGAAGAGTTCCAGATAGGTGTGAACGGCGCCCAGTTCGATCTGGCCGCCGAACATCATGCGCGCGATGCGGGCCGACTGCGGGCCGGAATAGGAAAAATCGAGCCGCCGGGCGACGCCGCTTTCGAAAATATCGAGATGCTCCGGCAGGACCACGCCCGACTGCACCATATGCAGGTCGTGTATCCTGGCGACATCGACTTTGGATAGCGCCTTGGCCAGCAGGTCGGCCTGCTTCTGGTTGTCGCCCTCAAGGCAAACTCGATCGCCAGGCTTCAGGATCGCTTCCAGGAAAGCGACGAGGTGCTGCGGGTCGACAAGCTTGCCGGCGGAGAAACGCTGGCCGGCTTCGAGACGAGCCAGCCTGTCGCGACCCTTTGTGTTCCAATCTCGCATTTCAATTGCCCTTTGTATGCGCAAGAGAGCGCTTTCGAGGGTTCACTATATATACAATTGCCAGAAACGCAATAATGTGTATTTTAAATGCGCTACAAGGCATCTTTGTATTCATGGGAGGAGAACAAATGTCGATCTTGTATTTCTTCGGGCGCGCATGCGGGGAGGATCGTCCATGATGATCTCCGGTGTCGCAATGCTTGCCATTTGCACTCTCCTGGGGAGCGTCCTCGGCGATCTCTTGGGAGTGGCGCTTGGCGTGAAGGCGAATGTCGGCGGCGTCGGCATTGCCATGATCCTGCTCATCGCCACGCGGCTATGGCTGAGCAAGCGGGGCTTATTGACGCTTCCGCTCAAACTCGGCGTCGAGTTCTGGGGAGCTCTCTACATTCCGATCGTCGTCGCCATGGCGGCTCAGCAGAACGTGCTGGTGGCAGCACGCAGCGGCCCGCTGGTGCTGATTGCTGGGATCCTGACTGTTTTCGTTTGCTTCGCGACCGTCGCACTGATGAGCCGCGTCGGCAAGAGAGGCGAAACGATGGATGAAATCGAAGCGAAGGCCAGAGGCGAGCTTGCTGCCTCCGGCAACGCGGTTTGAGGAGGCTTTCATGGAGATCTTGAAACACGGCTTGACCGCCAACAGCCTGCTCACCGCGTTTGCGATCGTCGGCTTGGTCATGTGGCTGTCGAACGCGATTTCGAAATATGTCCTGTTCGGCCGCATCCACGGCTCGGCTATCGCAATCGTCCTGGGGCTCGCCGCCGCCTTTGCTGCCGGTCTGTGGACCGGAGGCGAAAAAGGGGTGGTGGATATTCCAATCCTTAGTGGCATCGGCCTGATGGGCGGAGCCATGCTGCGCGATTTCGCCATCGTCGCCACGGCCTTTGAAGTTGATGTCGCCCAGGCGCGCAAGGCTGGTGCGGTCGGCGCGCTTGCCCTGGGCCTCGGCACGGTTCTCCCGTTCATCGTCGGCTCCTTGCTAGCCGTTGCCTTCGGCTATACGGATGCCATATCCATCACCACGATCGGCGCCGGTGCCATAACTTACATCGTAGGACCTGTGACGGGCGCGGCTTTGGGCGCAAACTCGGCTGTGATCGCACTGTCCATCGCGACCGGTGTTTTCAAGGCCGTCCTTGTCATGGTCGGAACACCGATCGTGGCCAAGGCGATCGGTCTCGACAATCCCCGTAGCGCCATGGTGTTCGGCGGCCTGATGGGAACCGTCAGCGGCGTATCGGGCGGCTTGGCGGCGACCGATCGTCGTCTCGTCCCTTATGGCGCACTTACGGCGACGTTTCATACGGGGCTGGGCTGCCTTGTTGCACCTTCGATCCTTTACTTTGCCGTACGAGGGATTGCCGGGAGTTGATTATGCCGGTCGAATCGGCGCGGGAGATGTTGATCGCCGTTGGCAATTTCCCTGTGCTTACTGACCCAATCGTCGTCGACGATCTCGTCGCCAACAGGCAAATCAGCCCCGGGGGTTCATATCGATTGCTATCTATCGAATTGGATGCTGTAAAATTGAATGGTTGCCGCCAGATCGGAAGCAAGGTTTGAAATGACGGAATTTGACGAAGCTGGATCGATCGGCCAGCGCATTAAACTGGTGCTGATGGATGAGATTTCCTCCGGTGCCATAAGGCCTGGCACGAGTTTGGACGAAGCAACGCTGAGCAGCCGCTTTGGTGCTTCGCGCACCCCGGTGAGGGAGGCTCTGCGTCAGCTGGAGGCGATCGGTCTAGTTGAAATTCGCCCGCGACGCGGAGCAACCGTCCTGCCGCTGACATTGCCGCGGCTTATGGAGATGTTCGAAGTGACTGCAGAGATGGAATGCATGTGCGTCCGTCTGGCCACTCATCGCATAACGGGCATGGAACGCGCGGTTCTGGCTGAAATTCACGAACGTTCCGAACTCGCGGCGAAAGCGGACGACTTCGAACAGTATGACAAGCTCAATTTGTCCTTCCACGAAGCTTTGTATCGCAGCGCGCACAATGAGTTTCTGTTCGATGAATTGATGCGGCTTCGCGCAAGGCTCCTGCCGTTCCGCAGAACTCAGCTGCGTCAACCGCAGCGATTGGCGGCTTCATTTCGTGAACACGAGGCGATCTTGCGCGCAATGATGCGCGGCGATGCAACGCAAGCGGCTTTGATCATGCGCGAGCACATGCTGAATGCCGCCCTGGCATTGGCGCGCTACATGGAAATCGGCGAGGGAGCCGCATAAAGCGAGCATCCAACAAACGCGCAAGATGGATCAGGATATAAGCCTATAAGGGAGGCTCGGAAACTGCGGCAATTGTCGTCAATTTCGAACATGGTGAGAATGCCACGATGCGTTCGGAGATCATCGCCAATGACCTCATAAATCCGCGTGGGATTTCCGAAGGGCAGCAGCGTTCCATACGCTTCTGCTCGGTCATACGCCACGCACGCGCAATTCACGTCCGATTGACATAGCCAGCCGGCATCGCCGCAACACGATCTCAATGCGTTGCGGCGAAGCCGTATCTGTCTTCGTCAGAGCGGTCTGACGTTTTCCGCCTTCGACTTGCCGGTCTTTCGATCCTGACCGAGATCATAGGAAACGGACTGCCCTTCTTTGAGCACATCGCCATATTGCAAGGCGGAGACATGCACGAACACGTCGGCTCCTCCCGATTCCGGCTCGATGAAGCCGAAGCCCTTGTCGCTGTTGAAAAACTTAACTTTACCAGTCGGCATGCCAGTCCCCCGTATCTATACAGTTTGATTGCGACGGCAACCTAGCGGTCAGTCGGCGCCAGATCAAGCGGGTCGAACGAGGAGGTTTGATGTTGTCCATTTTCTCTTATGCTTTCGCCTTTCGCCGGCTTGGGCGGCAGCCGAATTTTCCATGATCCTTTGCGGCCGTCGCAATCCCACATCGTTGGGGGGACCGGAGCCACGAAAGGGCATTCGCCAATACGGCGAGACCTGCCGGCTCATCGGGCAGATGTGCCGGATGCAGCAAGGTTCAACCAGCCGTGAGCTGCTGACGGAAGCCGGCATGAGCGCGCTTCCTGCCGATTGAGACGATGTCGAGCGACCCAATGCCAGAACCTGTGTCTGCAATACCGGCCAAGTCGCTCAACATTGTCCGCGCGAAGTCGGGCGCAATGTGATGCGGCATGTGGCCAACATCATTCAGCAGCTTGATAGTCGGAGCGGGATGCTTTCCCCGGATCCATTCCAGATGCCAGGAGGGATCGATAATCTTATCGGCGAGCCCGAACAGGACCGATATCGGCAGGTCCGCGGGGAGTGTCGTCAGACCCTGCATATCGGTATTGAATGCTCGAAGCTCGTCCGCCATGGACTGGATCGAAGTTGGGTTGAGCAGATGATGCGCGGGCAAATTTGCAAGCGTGGCCGGGACGGGGTTCGGATACGACGAGGCTCGAAGTCCGCGCTCGACAAAGTATCCGGGCCAGCGACTGATCACCTGCTGGTAAAATACAGTGCCAATCATCGGAGCTGCGGCGGCTCTGAGCATGATGAGCGGCTTAAACGGTACCGGCCGGCAGCAGGGAGAGAGCAGCAGCAGGCCGCTCAATAGGTCCGGCCTTCGCGCGGCAAGATGGAGAGCAGGTGCGCATCCTATCGAATGCGCCACTATGATGACGTTTCTAAGGTCGAGGAACTCGAAGAGACGCTCAAGCCAGACCGATTGCCCGAAACCTCCGCGCTGGCCCTCTGGTAAGGGGGTGCTATGGCCATAACCAGGGCGGTCGACCGCAATCAGCGGGTGCGCACTGTTCTCGAAAGGGAGAAGAACTTCCTGGGCGAGACTGCCACATCCATGCAAAACGACGACGGGACGCCCCGTGACATTGCCACTTTCCAAGATGTGGACTTGAGCGGAGTTGAATTGAAGAATTTTACCGGTGCGGGCGATGACGTGCAGCGTTTTCATTTGCCTCAAACGTAACGCGTCCGAAATTGTTCCATTGCCGTCAGTTTTCGAGCGCGGTAACTTCGCCGAAATATCTGCGTGGTCCCGAGGTAAGCTTGCTGTCAAGCAAGATGGAAGATGCAACCGGCATTGAAGTTTCCGTGATGTTACTAATGGCAGAATGCATCCGGTTCGTCTGGATAAAATCCGGACAATAAATCAGTCTACGCCGTTTATACTCAGAAAGGATGATGCGACATCCGCGGGTATTCTATGGTAAAACATAGATACGCTGGAGGGTGGGATGTCGTATCTACGTCACGCCGCAACCATTGCGCTGAGCGTCATGCTGCTCGCGCCATTGTCTTCGAGAGCCGCCGAGAAGGTCGGTCAGGCAGTGCTGATCAAAACCGAAGTTACGGGCGAAGGCGGTCCGCTTACGGTCGATGATCCCGTACATCGGGACGAGCGAATTCGTACCTCCCTTTCGGGTCTTGGGCAGTTCACCTTTCGAGATGGCACGAAGCTGGCTGTCGGAGCCGGCTCCTCTGTTGTCATCGATAAATTCGTCTTCGACGACTCGGGCTCCGTCAAAAAGCTTACCGTAAATGCGGCAAAGGGCACTTTTCGTTGGATGAGCGGAAATTCGAACCACTCCGCCTATCAGATCGTCACGCCGGCCGGAACGATCGGCGTGCGCGGGACGGTATTTGATTTCTATGTCGGGGCCAATGGCACCACGGCGGTCGTTCTGTTGAGTGGCGCCGCGCAATTCTGCGGTGCCGGCGGCTGCAAGCAGTTGAAGCAGCAATGCGACTGCATCGTTGCAAAACGCAACGGCCAGGTCAGCGATCCGCGCCGGGTCAACCGCGATATCCTCAAAACCCTCGGCAACCAGCGAGCTCTGCCGTTTCTATCCGGGGATCAGCAGCTTTCGGGACGAATGGGTTTTGCCGGCGGCGGCGGATGCGGCATGTCGACGGCGATGAAAGATCGGCCCAACGGGGTCTCTCCGCGCAGCGCTCCGGCGAATAGTCCTGCTCCTGCTCCGGCGCCGCACGATACGCCGAGCGCCCCCAGCCCCCAGGCGACGCCACGTGCCGAGACGCCTGCCACACCGCACGAAACGCCCAGCACGCCGGATGTTTCAAATCCGCCAAGTACGCCCGACATACCGGGCAAACCGGATAAGCACGATGACGACGAAGGCAAGCATCACGATCACCACGAGCATCGCGACCATCATGGCAGAGGTGACCACGGATGGGGTGATCATGACGAGGGCGACCAGGACGGCCAAGGCGACGACGGCAATCATGGCAATCACGGCGGCGGGCATCACCATCGATAGCACAAGGGTTGGGGGCACTGGCTGTCAAATCAGCTAGACGTCGGCCGCCTTGTCTGCGGTTTCGTCGGCGAAGTGTCCGGCCCGGCGCGAAATCTGGCTGTAAAAACCCTGCAATAGTCCTGTTGCTACGGCTTGCGCCTTGAGTTTCGCCGCGCTGACGAGTTTGCGGCTGCTCGTCGACCGTGTTCGGAGAGCGGCTATAAGCTGCGTGTGCATGGACTGAAGTTCGGCAAATTCGGTGGATCTTGCCAGGCGCGCGTCGCCGACCACCGCAAAGAGTTTGGTTCGCATACTCTTACCCTTCAGCGTCAGCGCTCCGGCTTCGAGCAGAGCGCAATCGGGCAGCAGGCTCGCTGTCGGCTCGGATACCAGAATGTCGAAATTGACGTCCTTGCAGGCGGATTCGATGCGCGCGGCAATATTTACGGCGTCGCCGACCGCGGAGTAATTGAAACGTGTCTCGGCGCCCATATTGCCGACGCAGGCAAGCCCGGTATGTATGCCGATCCCTATCCCGACCCGCCGCTCGTCTCCGAAACCGAAAGCATCGCCTTTGTTGAGGCGGGCGAGCGTTTCCCGCATGCCGAGAGCCGCACGGATCGCCTTGCCGGCATGGTCGGAAACATCGACGGGAGCGTTCCAGAATGCCATGATAGAGTCGCCGATGAACTTGTCGAGCGTGCCGTCATTGGCGATGACATGATAGCTCAGCGCATCGAGCAGCGTGTTCAGAAACGCGACGACGGCGCTTGGGGTCATCTCCTCGCTGATCTGCGTGAAGTTTCGCACATCGACGAACATGACCGTCAGCTCGCGCTCATCGCCTCCGAGGCGCAGGGCATTGCGCGTATGCTCGATGCGATGGAGCAGCGATGGCGAGAGATAGTGGCCGAAAGCCCGCCGTACGTCGCGATGTTCCCGATCGGTTACGAGAAAACGGAATGCAGTCGCGGCGAAATGCGTGATCGATCCGGCGACGATCGGTGCCAGCGGATCGAAGAGGAAACCCCCATAAAGGAAGGCAAACCAGGAGGCCACAAGGGCAAGTAAGGTAATCTGCAGGCCGCAGGCAAGGGCTACGGCCGGATTGACGAAGGTGGTGAGGATTACCAGAAGGCTGCCCAAGACGGCGATGAACAGGATTTCCAGCCCGTCCGCCCAATCCGGCCGGGACAGGAAACGGCCCGAAAGGATCTGTTCGACGATCTGTGCATGGATGGAGACACCCGGCACGTTTTCACCAAGCGCCGTCGTGCGGACATCCTGGAGGCCGGAAGCGGATGTTCCGACGAAAACGATACTGCCTTCGATGGCGGTTCTTATATCGGCGGAGGCGTCTCCTGGCGAAAGTACCTTCGCTGCCGAAATATATCGCTCCGCGGTGTCGGGACTGACATAGAGCCAGAGCTCTCCTGCCGCCGTTACCGGCACGACGAAATTCCCGATTTTCACCCGGGTCAGTGTATTCGGCGTGTTCGGCGCTGCGTCGAGCACGTAGGTGGAGGCTCCCTGTGCGACGCGAAGCGCTTCGAGCGCGAGATTGGGGTAAAGCTGCTTGCCGTCGCTGAGGAAAAGTGGAACCGCGCGCACCACCGCCGATGATGCGCCCGGATTGAGGCTGATATGGCCGAGGCCCGCGGCATTGGCTTGCAATTGCGGCTGCAGCGGCGTCGCGGCCTTGATCGCCGGCGGTGCACCGAAAGGAGTTTCGCCGGTATAGGCAAACCCCGCCTTGACCGGCGGCAGATAGTTTCCCTCGTTAGAGAGACCGAAGCCCAGAACGACCGGTCTTCCCGATAGCGATTGGGAGAAAATCTCATCATTGTCCGGCAGCTTGCCCAATAGTGCGGGATCGATGCCGGTGACATCGCGAACCACATTGCGAGGCGACAGTCGGTCGGGCTCGGCAAAGAGGACATCGAAGGCGATGGCGGACGCGCCCATATCGGAAAGCCTGTCCACAAGGGCGGCAATCCGGTTTCGCGGCCATGGCCATTGACCGAATTCGCGCAGCGACGTTTCGTCTATGTCGATCACCCGGACGGGCTGGTTCTCGAAAGTCCGGGGCACCAGGCGCTGATACTGGTCGAATGTCAAATCGCGGGCGAGCCTCAGCAACTGGGGATCGCTTGCCCTAAGGGTCGTCAGCGCTGTGACGATCGCCAGGCCGATAACGACGCCAATTTGCTGCGCACGCGTCACCATTGCGGTGTCGGTTCCTTTGCCCGCATCCCCAGGCAATAGGAGCAATTCGGAGAAATGCTGCGCCAGGGAAGAATATGCTGCCTTGTTCTCGGGAGCGATGCAATGATCAAAGTATCGAAGAGGTACGGGGCAGTGTTTTCATGCGGTCGTATCCAGCTTCAGTCTCGCTTAGATTGAGCCGTTTCAATTTAATCCTCATCGGGAATATGAGAATCGATGGCGATCGTCTCGAGATTGTTTCGCACGCCGACGACGTCGGGTACCGACAAAACGATAGCTTCCAGGTGGCGTAGCTGCGACATTGTCTCGACGCGGCCTTCCAGCGTGACAACACCATCAACGGCACGCACGTCGATGTTGCCGATATCGACCTCGCCGATCTCTTTCAGTCGATCCGTGATCTGCGCTTCCAGTTGATCGTCGTCTATTCTATTCGCGGGCAAAGGGTTGGTTGTATCGATCCTGTCCTCGCGTCCCGACGCATCGGCGGTATCCTTTGTAAACCCGGAGCTCGGATCTTCGTCGAAATTAGCCGGCGTGTCGCCATAGCCCGTGTTGTCGGGCCTGGGCTTTATCGGATCGCCGTCGGCATCCGAATACGGCCACCCCTCACGCAAGTCCCGGTCTTCATAGTCGCGATAGTCTTCCTCGCGGGATGATGGATTTGGTTTACGGGGCTCTGTCATGTCGATCTCCTTTCCTATCGGAGTCAAACATGTCTGAAATCAATTTGTTTCATCGTCTCCGCCGCCAAAGTTTGCCGGGCTTGGATGATGGCAGGCAGAACGCGGTTTGAAATCGGAGCGGTATCTGTTGTTGTGGTTTGTCGTGGCTGCGCCCGATCACCTTCGTCGATGGCGGCGGGGCCTGTCATGGCGAGCAGATGCAGGTTCGCCACATCCGCCTAACGATAAAGGAAGAGTTGATTTTCAGGCATTCCCAACCACTCACAATATAACGCGTTACTGGTCGCTGAGAGACAGCGAGGCGACCGATCCGCGCCGGATGAGGCTTGTTTTTATGGCGGTGCGCTCCACGGGAACGCCCTTGCCGTTCAACCGTGAAATCAACCGTTCGGCCGCCTTCTTGCCCATCTCGTAGACCGGCTGGTCGATGACGGTGATCGGTGGCGTCGTAACGGTCGTCCAGTCGGCATCCAGAAAGGAAATCATCGAGATGTCGCGCGGTATGGACAGCCCCAGGGTCTGCAGAGACTTGAAAACCCTAAGGCCGACGAGGCTGTCCGAAGCGATGAGGGCGGTTGGCGGTGCCGCATCCTGTAGCAGGTTCTTGACGACGCCATCCGTCCTTGGCTGGTCGGTTGCGCCGAGCCGCACGTAATAGCGCGCCGTCTCTATGCCGGCGTCGGCTTGTTCCTTGAGCACGCCTTCCACGCGTTCGCGCACCGCCGAATTGGAAATGCCGCGGCTATCGCCAAGGAATTCGCTCTCGGCATCCATGGCGGATATATAGGCGATCCGGCGATGCCCCATGTCGAGAAGATGGCGGGTTGCCGTCGCGGCTGCGCCGAAATCATCGCCCGTCACAGCATCGACGCCGAGTTCCGGAATGCTTCGGTCAAAGAGAACGAGGGGCACGCCGACGCGATGTATGTCCTGAAGATGCTCCATTCGGTCGCAGCGCGCCGGGGTCACGATCAGCCCATCGACGCGCTTGCCGATGAGCAGGTCCACCGCCGATTTCTCAGCCTCGAGTTCCTCACCGGAATTGGCGATGATCACATTGAAGCCGGCCATGCGCGCGACGTCGCTGATGCCCCTGACCGCCAGGCTGAAGAAGGCATTCTCGATATCGCCGACCACAACGCCGATGATGCCCGATTTGCCCGTGGTCATGCTGCGGGCCAGTTCGTTCGGCCGGTATTCGAGTGCTGCGGCAGCGGCAAGCACTTGCTCGCGAACCTTGTCGCTGACGACGCCATAGCCGCCGAGCACGCGCGCGGCGGTGGCCTTCGAGACATTCGCTGCCCTGGCAACGTCGGCGACGGTCACGGAGCGTTTTGAGGTAAGGGGCTCTTCCATTCGATGACGACTACAAGAGTTGTTGACGGACGGTCAATCTCAAGTTAACAAATATCGATTGAGACCGGTCTCTTTGTATGTGAGACCGGTCTCTTGTCCAGATAATCCCTTGCTGATCTGTGGGCAGGGACGCGGACGCGCATGCATGAATGCCGATAAGAGCATCCTTTCAGAGCGGAGAACGAACATGAACATATCCAGTATATTCTCGGCCATTGCCGCGCCTCTGCGCGCCGGTGTGCTGGCCTATCTCGTCGCAGCAAGCGTCGGCCCGGCTGTCGCCGCCGACAATCCCTACCATCTGATCGATCCGGGCGTCATCAGCGTCGGCACGATGGGAGATTCCAAGCCCTACACTTTCACAACGGCCGATGGACAATTCACCGGCTTCGACATCGAACTCTTTTTGAACGTCGTCTCACGCATGGGCTTTCCCAAAGACAAGGTGACGTTTACCGGCCAGGAGTTCTCGGCCCTGCTGCCGTCCGTGGCCAACCAGCGCTTCGATGTCGCCGTGGCGGCAATCGGAACCACCGACGCACGCAAGAAGACAGTCGATTTCTCGGACGGCTATCTCGCCGGCTATCTCTCGGTTCTGACATCGGATGCCTCGATCACGGATGCAAGCGGCCTCAAGGGCAAACGCCTCGGCGTGGTGCAGGGCACGCTGCAGGAGGTCTACGCCACGAAGAACTTCACCGGCACGGATCTCGTCAAATTCCCCGACAATAATTCGGCCGTGGCGGCGCTGAACAATGGCACCGTCGATGCGCATTTCCTCGATTACGAGGCGGCCAAGCAATATGGCGAGCGCTATCCCGCGTTGAAGATTGCGGTGAACATTCCGTCTTTCGACGCACCGGCGGGCTTCGTCGTCCACAAGGGCAACGACGCCTTCCGCCTGGCGCTCAACAAGGCGCTGCACGAAGCGATGCAGGACGGCACCTGGAAGACGCTTTATGAAAAGTGGTTCCCCGGCTCGCCGATGCCCGATCAATATCTTCCCAAGAAGTAAGGCCGCGCCGCCGCCCGGCACGAGCCGGACGGCGGCATTTGCCTACCTCAAGAATTTCATGGGGAATTGAATGGATTGGCTTGAAAACCTCCGTCGCAGCTTCCTTGACTGGGATGCGATGGCAGAAGTCCTGCCGAGCATGATCACGGTCGGACTGAAGAACACCCTGATCCTTGCGGCGGCATCCACCGTGCTTGGCGTTATCATCGGCATGATCCTGGCCGTGATGGGTATCTCGCAATCCCGCTGGCTGCGCCTGCCGGCGCGCATCTATACCGATATATTTCGTGGCCTGCCGGCGATCGTGACGATCCTGATCATAGGCCAGGGCTTTGCCCGCATCGGCCGCGAACTCTTCGGACCATCGCCGTTTCCGCTCGGGATCATCGCGCTCAGCCTGATTGCAGGCGCCTATATCGGCGAGATCTTCCGATCGGGCATTCAAAGCGTCGAGCGCGGTCAGATGGAGGCCTGCCGCGCGCTCAGCATGAGCTATGGGCAGGGGATGCGGCTGATCGTCATTCCGCAAGGCGTG
Organism: Rhizobium sp. P40RR-XXII; assembly: GCF_012641405.1. Taxonomy (GTDB): domain Bacteria; phylum Pseudomonadota; class Alphaproteobacteria; order Rhizobiales; family Rhizobiaceae; genus Rhizobium. The sequence continues at coordinate 83,687 of NZ_JABAII010000003.1, read as the reverse complement.
CGGCGCGTCCTGCCGGCCCTCGTCAACCAGTTCATCGGCAACGTCAAGGATTCGAGCCTCGTCTATTTTCTGGGGCTGCTGGCGTCCGAGCGCGAGATCTTCCGCGTCGGCCAGGACCAGGCCGTCGTCACGGGCAATCTCTCGCCCCTGCTGCTGGCCGGCGTCTTCTACCTGGTCATCACCGTTCCGTTGACGCATCTCGTCAACTATATCGACACACATCTGCGTCTTGGACGTCAGGGTCGCGGCTCCGGCGCCACGAGCGGTCTTGTCGAGGTTGGCGAACTGGAAGCCGCGTCGGGCACCCCGGCACCCCGCGATGCCGGTGCTCCGCGTTTCAAGGGTGGCGCCGTCAGGATTCGCGATCTCAGCATGTCCTATGGCGATCTCGAAGTGCTGAAAGGTATCGATCTCGATATTGCCCGGGGCACCGTGACCTGCGTCATCGGGCCATCCGGCTCGGGCAAGTCGACGCTGCTCAGGTGCCTCAACCGGCTGGTGGAACCGAAGCGCGGCGCCATCGAGCTCGATGGCGAAAGCATTCTGGCGATGAAGCCCGAAAGCCTGCGCCGGCGCGTCGGCATGGTATTCCAGCATTTCAATCTCTTTCCCGATCACACCGCGCTTGAAAACGTCATGCTGTCACTGACGAAGATCAAGAAGATGCCGAAGGGCGAGGCCCGCCGGATTGCCGAGGCCCGCCTTGCGGAAGTGGGGCTCGCCGGGCGCAAGGACCATCGCCCCGCCGGCCTTTCCGGCGGCCAGCAGCAGCGCGTCGCCATTGCCCGTGCCCTTGCCATGGACCCGGAAATCGTCCTTTTCGACGAGGTCACCAGCGCGCTCGATCCGGAACTGGTGAAAGGCGTGCTCGACCTGATGGCCAATCTCGGGCGTCAGGGCATGACTATGGCAGTCGTCACGCACGAGATGGGATTTGCCCGCAAGGTGGCCGACCAGGTCGTGTTCATGGATGAGGGCCGCATCGTTGAGGCAGGCCCGCCGGAGCAGATCTTCGACGATCCGCAAAGCGAACGGCTGAAACGGTTCCTTGCCGAGGTTCTCTGACACATAGGGCCGGCGGCGAATTCCGGCGGCTTCCTGATCACAACATCCACTAGTGACAAGGTTTTCCAACATGCATGCTCCCACTCGTCCTTCGAAAGTTATTGTCGTCGGCGGCGGTATCTTCGGGGTCTCCACTGCCGTTCATCTGGCGCGGCTCGGCATTCAAACAACTCTTATCAACGATGGCGCGCTGGCGAACGGCGCATCGGGTCGCTCGCTCGCCTGGCTCAATTCGGCCCGGCGTCGCTCGGATGCGTATCATCGGACGCGCATGGCCGGCATCGACCGCTATCGCACGCTATCAGCCAAATATCCGGGTGCGCCTTGGTTGCGCTTCGACGGCGGCCTGACCTGGGATGCGGACGATGCCGGCAACGAGATTGCCGCCGTTTTCGACTACGAGCGTGATCTTGGCTATCATGCGCAATTGCTGGCGCCGGATCGGATTGCCAAGATTACACCCGGCGTCGATGCTCGCTCTGTGACCAGACAAGGAGCGATCTTCAATCCGGGCGAGGGCTGGGTCGATCTGCCATCTTTGATCGGCGTTCTTGCCGAGGAATTCCGCGCGGTGGGTGGTGAAATCGTCACCGATGCCGGCCGGGCGACGATCGACGTGCGGGATGGCCGCGCCCGCGGCGTCATGACCGCAAACGGCGCCCATTGGCCGGCCGATGCGGTGCTGCTGGCTGCCGGCGGCGAAGTGCCCGCGATCGTTGCCGAGGCCGGCCAGTATATCGGCGATGATACGCCGATCGCACTTCTCGTCCGGACGAAGCCGGTCAAGCATCCGCTGAAGGCTGTGCTGAACACGCCGCGCGTCGCCATTCGTCCGACCCCAGACGGTGCCTTTGCCCTGGATTCGGCCTGGTCGGAAGAAGAGGTCGTCGTGAATACCGATGGCAGCTATCAGATCAAGCCATCGACCCTTGAAGGCTTGTTGTTGGAGGCCTCAAAGGTTCTGGAAGGGAACCCGAAACTCGAAATCGGCGACTATGGCGTCGGCCCCAAACCAATTCCAGGCGATGGTGAGCCTGTTTTCGGCGAATTGCAGGCGATACCAGGCTATTTCGTTGCTTTCAGCCACAGCGGCGCCACTCTCGGCCTGATCGCGGGCGAGCTGCTTGCCGACGAGATCGCCACCGGCAAACGGCATCCGCTTCTGGCTGCCTTCCGGCCGGAACGCTTTGCCAAATAGTTTGCTCGGAGACGATGCGGACCTCGCTTCGAAATGCGAGGTCCACCACTCGGTCGGTGTGACAAGATGGCTCTCTTCCCGTCCGGCTAATTGATTTCCTCGGCGATGAAACCGCCGGTCTGGCGTCTCCATAGCCGCGCAAACAGGCCCTCCTGCTGCGCCAATTCCTCCGGTCTGCCTTCTTCCACAATCCGCCCGCCATCGAGCACGACGATCCGGTCCATTCTGGCGATGGTTGAAAGGCGATGCGCAATGGCGATGACGGTTTTTCCCTCCATCACAAGGGCGAGCTTTTCCTGTATGGCGGCCTCGGATTCGCTATCGAGAGCCGAGGTCGCCTCGTCCAGCACCAGGATCGGCGCATCCTTCAATAGGACGCGCGCGATTGCGACGCGTTGGCGCTGGCCGCCTGATAGCTTGATGCCGCGGTCGCCGACGAAAGCATCGAAGCCCTTGCGGCCTTCGCTATCTGTAAGGTCGGCGATGAAGGCGTCGGCCGCTGCCATCTTCGCCACTTCTTCGACCTCCTGTTCGCTCGCCTCCGGCCGGCCATAGCGGATATTGTCACCGACCGAACGATGCAGCAGCGCCACATCCTGCGCGATGACACCAATGGCGCGCCGAAGGCTTGCCTGGCTGACGGCGCGGATATCCTGCCCGTCGATCAGGATCGCGCCCTCCCTGATATCGTAGAAGCGCAAGAGCAGGTTTGCGAGCGTGGTCTTGCCCGCACCCGAAAGGCCGACGAAGCCGACCTTTTCGCCGGGGTGGACCGTCAGCGACAGATCTTCGATGACAGGCTTGCCGGCCTTGTAGGCGAAGTGGACATTTTCGAAACGGATCTCGCCGGTCTCGACCTTGAGATCAGCGGCATCCGGGCGGTCGGTGATGGTGGGTGGGGTTGTCATGACCGGCATGGCGTCCTTGATCGTGCCGATCGCCTGGAAAATCTGCTGGCCCATCTGCAGGAATGTAAATGTGTGACCGGAGAGGCGGTTGAGAACATAGACGGCGGCCGTGAACTCGCCGATCGTGACGAAGCCGTCGACGAGCCCCGTAAAGCCGATCGACAGGATGGCCAGCCAGTGCATCATGTTGAGAACCACGACGACGACTTCAGCGGTACGGTAGATGCGCTGTTCGCTCTGCTGCGCCTTGATTGCCTTGCCGATTATGCCTCTGATAGCGCCGGCCTCGCTGTCTTCGGCGGCGAATTGCTTGACCATCTGCATGTTGGCGTAGAGATCGGTGATGGCGCCGGAAATCTGGCTGCGACGCTTGGCGGAGCGGCGTGAGCGCTCAGTGAAGACGGGCGCCAACCTGACGGCGAGAAGCACGTTGAGCGTGATCCAAATGATGGACGGAAGAGCAAGCTGCCAGGAGAGCGCGCTCAGAAGGACGACGGAGCCGACCATCTGCATGATAAAGCGCGGGATGGACTGGAAGGCCGAAATGACCTGCTGCTGCACGGCCGACGCTACCTGCTGCAGGCGCGAGGCGACCTGGCCCGCATAGAGATCGTGGAAGAAGGCGAGGTCCTGCCGCTCCACCGCCCTGTGGCCCTGCCATTGAATAGCGGCCGGCATGCCGATGCCGAGCGTGTGCGAATTCAGCGTATTGACGAGGAAAGAGCCAATCGGGATGCAGGGAAAAAGCATCAGGCCAAGGAAAATCAACAGCATCCGGTCGTTGTGCAGGAAAGCGGCAGCACCTTGCTGCGTGACGCCATCAACAATGACAGACAGGCCCCAAACGATGGTCAGGCTCATGGCCTCGATCGCCATGGTGCAGAGGGCGAGCGTGACCAGGATGCCGCGAAACATCAGGACGAAGTGAAGAAGAACGGCCAGTGGCCCCTTCGACGGCAGGGGCCGGTAGGGGATATCGAGCGGCTGGATCAGCCTTTCGAAGGGTCGGTAGATCGTATCTGAAATGGACATGCGCCGCTCGCGTGATGGAATCAAGAAGGCGAGAAAGAAGTCAGATATGCGGGGCGGCATAGGATCACCATCCAGCTGCAATCTCAACTAGAAATCCTGAAATCGCCCGGTTTTTCGAAGCGACAAAAGTCAATATAGAATTGTTTGCGATGGCGGGTGCTGCCGTGATTGAATTGAGAATGTGGAAGGGATGACGTAGCATCCGTTCACGCGTCTGCCCCTTTTCTCGGGAGAATTCTGCAATAAGTATTGTGGAGCGCAATGAGCGGGATTCGATATGGACGAAATGGGCGAACAGCTTCTGCAGCTTTGTGCGACCAGCTCGACACTCATTGCAGCCTATGACGCCGAGGACCGGTTGCGGTACGCGAACCGTGCCTTCCGCTCGGCCTATTTCATTGATGCCGATGAGACGCCGCTTTGGCCGGATCTGATGCGGCGCAACTTCGAACTTGGGCGCGGCACCGTCATTCGCGCAACCGATTTCGACGGGTGGTTACGGTCGACGCAGTCACGACGCGGCAAGATCGGCTATCGAGCCTTCGAGACCGATTTGGCCGACGGCCGTTGGCTTTGGATGACCGAGACCGTGCAGAAGAACGGCTGGATGCTGTGTATCGCGAGCGACATAACAACGTTGCGTGCCGAAGACCGGAGTGTCCGGCAAGATCGCGACCAAGCCATCAAGGCTTCACAAACCGACGAGCTGACAGGCGTCGCCAACCGCCGTTTCGTCATGGCGCGAATAGACGACATGCTGATTGGCGCCCGGGATGGTGGCATCGGATGCCTTGCCGTGTTCGATATCGACAATTTCAAATCGATCAACGATAGGCTCGGTCATCACGCCGGGGATCTCGTTTTGCGGGATTTTGCTCATCGGCTTCATCAGCACGTACGGCGCACCGATTGTTTCGGGCGGGTCGGAGGCGAGGAGTTCGTGCTCGTCATGCCGGGGACGGAGCTGCAGGATGCAATCGAGTTCATAGAACGGATGTTGACGACGATCCGGTTTTCCCGGCCGCTTACCGACTCCCCGGATTTTGGCTACACCTGTTCGGCCGGCATTGCTGTCTGTCTTGAAACCGACAGCGCTCCGGATCTTTACCGGCGCGCCGATCAGGCCCTCTATGCAGCCAAGCTTAGCGGCCGCGATCGAGTTCGCGCGGCTTGAAATATCGGCATAGGCCAGGCACATCGCATTCGACGATTAACAAGGTTGTTTTTGCACACTGCCGGAGATTGTGCCTTTGAGCATGCCATGAGATGTTCCAGGAACGGATATGGCCTCTAAAGGATGGGCATGCGCGACTATCTGAAAAGCCGAGACTTTCATCGGCATATGCATTCGCTGCTGGCTTCAAGATTTCAAGAGCTCGGCTGGAAACCGCAAGGCACCGGCAAGTGCAGCTTTAGCCGCGGCAAAAGGGTCTTTTGGCTACAGGTGTCCCAATATTCGAACAGCGTTATGGGCGGCAAATTTACGCTCAACATGACACAGGGCTCTGAGCTTGCCGGCGACACAAGAATACTTCGTCGGCTGAACGAGGCAGATCGAATAGTTGGCAAGGCTTTGGAAGAACGCATCATCGCGCGCCTTCCCAGGCCCGATCCCGACCCGGAGATCGAAGTTGTCGGAGAGAATGGCGGAACTGTATTGGTAAAGCTGGGCGATCTGGTTCGGGCAAATCCAACGCAATGGGATACTCCCGCCGACGTCTGGCTGCCATATTTCGGCAAGAGCGATCTTGACGATTGGGCTGCGTTTCTCTTGCCTCGCCTTGACCGCCTGATCGCGTCTTCCTCGTCCGAAATCACCGATCCCTTGTTGTGGGCGCAGCGATTTCGCCATCTGACGAGCATGTTTCGCTCAAAGTGACTGAGATCCGGCACACTTGCCGACACGCAGCTCCAACATGCCGTAATCCACTGCGCGTGTTCTAACGGGACGTCCTCTCGTCATTCTCGCCGCCGATCGGGTGCTATCTCAGTCCCGCGAATAAGTGCTTCCGTCGATGAGTATCTTCCGCGCTTCGTCCCAGGGGGCGGAAAGGAGGGTTTCGACATGGCCATCATCGAAACGAAGGGTAATCGCATAACCCTCGAGCGCAAAAGTGCCCCGATCGGCGCTGCCATCGTCGCTGCTCGATCGGCTGCCGGCAAAGACACTCCCATTCCCCCCACCCGCCGAGCTGCGGCTGCCTTCTCCATCCGAATAGCGGGTGGCACTGCCGCTAAAGCCGCCCGCTGCCGCCATGGATCCCGATCCGCCCCGCGTGAGGCCAATAATCTCGAACCGGCCGTCAGAGGTAAAGCGGTAGGATGTCTCGCGATACACGCCACCCAAGGCGATGCTGCCGTTGAAGCTCTTGTTGGTGAATGTGCCTGTAATTGACTGCCCATGCTTCCAGTCGGACAAGAGGAAGCCGGACTGGTCGGTCCAAGCCTTTGGGCGGCCCTCATCATCGCTCGGCTGGATCTGAAAGCCGCTCCCTTGCATGCGCCATTTGCCCCAGAGCTGGGGCTGCATGCGGCGCGACTTGGCAAGATCGAGCCGAGACGGCGCCACGCGACCTCGGTAATAGCTGCCGTCCTTGAGGAGCAGCAGCACATCCTCCACAAATTGACCGTCGCCATCACGATAGCTGTTGTAGAGGACGCCATGAATCTGCGCCGAAGCTATGCCGCCGCCAGCAACGGCCATGACCTGATCAGCGCGCGCATTGAGCCGCACCCGGCCACCATCGATTGGGAGATCGGACGGAACCAAACCCGCCGGGTCAAGGGTTTGCACCCCGTAGAGAAACACCAATGCGCCCGGCAATTCGTTCAGATGGCCCCGAACGGTAAAAATCTTGCCCTCATAGGGTGCCAGCGCGCTATCGGCAAGGCTGAGGCTCACTCGCTGCTTCGAGCGGAATATCCCGTCATTGTCCTCGAGGAAGAAAGCATCGCCATAGCGGACAAGCTTGCCCTGAATGATGAGCGGCATGGCCGCTGCCATGCTGCGCCGGGCGCGATCTAAGTCCCTGGACGGTCCCCACCAGCTTTCGAACAGCGTCTGCAATTGGGTGGGCGTATAGAAGGTCGCGCCGGGAACCCGGACATTGCCACGAATCATGGCTGCATCGGCAGTACCAGCCGCGGTGCTCGGGCTTGAGGGCGATGTTCCGGAAGCGGGCGCAAGGGCGAATTGTCCACCTTCCTTCAGCCGGGCATGATAGGCGGGAAAGGCTTTCCGCGTATCGAACGGCCCTTGGTTCAGCCAACTCGAAAGGTCGGGGCAGTGTTCGGCCGCGGCACCACGCTGCTTGATCTCGTCGACGAGCCGTGTGGCGGTCGGGCGGGTCATGTCCCTAATCCGCTTCACTTGCGCTCCGCCGATCGCCGCCATCGCCTTCTCGACTTCGGCACGTTCGCGCCAGCGTTGCCAGTCCTCCTTCAGCCGAGGTGCGGTGGCGGGCGCGGCGGTCTCGCAGTAGCTGATCATCGCCTCCCCAGCCTGATCGAGATCCAGCACCTTGAGAAGGCCTTTGACGGCCTCGTCCGCTTCCTGTGCCGATAGAGACACAGGCGCAAAAAGAGCTGCACAGATCAGAATCAGGCGGAAAGGATTCTGGTCAGTCAAGCTGCGCTTCGAACGTTTTTGCAAGCGTTTCGTAGAGCTGTGCCGATGCATCCTTGTTCTCCGCCTTGTATTTGGAACTCACAAGTCGTGCAGCTTCGATAGCGGCGCGGAAAGCATCGATCCGAATCTGAGGTTCCAATTCAGCCTGGCCGCCGATGTCGTTGCGATCGAAGGTTCCGACCCGGTATCCCTCGTTAAGGTCGACGACGCCTATATGAGGAATTCCGTCTTCCATTTGTCCAAAGAAGGCAGTGCCGGCGTGGTTGCCGTCGCGGCGTCGCAGCATACCATTGCCGGAGGCTTTGCCATCCGTACAGGCGCCTGTCCAAAACGTGGGTCCGGCTGTCAGCGAAGCAGGCGCGACGAATTTGCAGTGGCTGACGGGGTCCTCCTGCCATGTTTGCTCCGATCCGGCGTGAGCAAATCTACTCGCTGCAAGAATTCCCAATGCGGCGAAGGATAGCGCCCAACGCAACGACAAACGCTTGATCATGCTAGCGACTTTCTCCAGGCCATCTGACGCAGATACGGAACGAGATCCCTCGTCTTGGGATCGCTTGACGGTCCCGCCTCACCACCGATCGGCATCCACTTTGCAATGCCGCACAATATTTTTCCGGCCTTGAATTGCAAGCGTTCAAAGAGCAGAAAATATCCATTTCCCGCAGAACGTGCTGTCGTCCTTTCGAAAGCAAATATCAAAAATGTCGTTCCTCCGGATTATCGGGAAAGACGATCGTCAGCTTTTGTCCTGCCGCTGCCCGGCTATGGAATCAAAAAAGGCCCCGAAGGGCCTTTCTGACTGCATAGGCGGAAAAATCAGCGCTGGAGATTGACCAGGACGTCAAGCAGGTCGGAGCCCGTCTGGAAGACCTTGGAGTTGGCCGTGTAGCTCTTCTGCGCCTGGATCATGTCGGTAAGCTGGCCTGCCAGGTCGACGTTCGAGGCTTCCAGCGAGTTCGACTGGATGTAGCCAAGGCCGTTGCTGTTGGCAAAGCTCGTGACGGTCACGCCGGAATCGGCATTGGCCTGATAGACGTTGCCGCTCAGAAGCGTCAGCTTGTCGGGGCTGGCAACGGTTGCCAGCGGAATCTGGTAGATCGCCTTCGGATCGCCCTTCGCGTAGTTCGCATAGACGACGCCGTTCTTGTCGATGGTGACGCCTGTGACCGCCGCTGCCGCCTGTCCATTGGTCGAGCCGGTGGAAGCGAAATCCGAGGCTTTCTGGGTCATCTTGCTCAGATCCATCGCGATCGACCCGGCAGTCTTTGGATCGGTGATGGTGAAGGTGCCGCCGGAGGTCATATTTCCAGATGCATCGAACTTCAGCGTGCTGGTGGCAACAGGAGCGGACGAGTAGGGGAAGGATGAACCAGTACCCGTCGCCGCGTCGGCATTGCGGTAGACGGCAACCTGCCACTGATCCGTCGTCGGCGGCGTTGCGGTGATGTCAGCAGCCTGCGTTTTGGTGTAATAGATGTCATACATGACGGTGTTGCCGAGTTTGTCGTAGGCAACCACCGAGCTCTTCTGAGTGTTGGTGGTAACGGGCGGGGTACTGCCGGTACCGCCAGTCCCCGTGTAGCCGGTGCTCGGCAAGGCCACCGTCGCGCTGGCCGTAACAACCGTAGCACCCGAATTGAGGTTGCCGGTAAAGCTGCCCGAGGTCGAGGGTGAGTTGGCAAGGCCGCTCTGATTGACATTGATCGGCACCAGGCCATCAAAGCCGTTGACAACGACGGCGGGGGCTCCCGACGCGTAGGAATAACCCATCAAGGTGTAGCCGGCGGAATTCACCAGGTTGCCATTCGCATCCGGGGTAAAGTCGCCCGCGCGCGTCAGAACCGTCGAGCCATCGGCGCCCTGCACAACGAAGAAACCGGCACCGCGGATCGACAGGTCGCTGCTCGACGAGGTGGATATGGCGTCGCCCTGCTGCGAGACCGAATAGCTGACATTCGTCTCGACGCTACCGGAATTGTAATTGCCGCCGCCCGAGGGCAGGATCAACGACGAAAAGCTGGCCGTCGCCGACTTATAGGCCGTTGTATTGACGTTCGCGATGTTGTCCGACACGGTGCTAAGCTTATTTGCCTGCGCGTTCATGCCTGAAACGGCCGTTTTCATGCTACCAAAGATGCTCATTGGTTCCTCGCACGTTGCTGATGCCGGCACGATAACCAGAGTGACTTGCGTGAAACTGGCTTTTCCCCTGTGTCGCGCGGTTGAAACAACCTCTCCGCGTTATCGGCGGTTCGCTCCGCATGGCGTCTTTTCCTGGCGAGGGACGGGACGAAGCCTATTGCGAAGGCAGATGCGGAGCCGGAAAGTCGAGCACATGGCTGGTGTAGCTCTCGACCAGCGCGCTGAACGGCGTCCCGTCCGGCAGCTTCAGCACGGCATGGTGTTCAAGGAGGAATGGCGGCGGGACCAGAGATCCTGTTCCGGACGCAGGCAGCTCGGCTCCCGTTTCCCATCCTTCCGGCAGCGGAGACCAAAGCAATTTCGCGGACAGGTTCGTGCGGGTAAAGTGGAGAGCCTGAACGGCGCGGCCGAAGGCGATATCGCTCGTGTTGAGCGCCTTGTTCATCTCGGCCGTCAGTCTTGACGGCACATACCAGTTGTCTGCCTCCGACAGGATGCGGTCGCCGCAGGCCAGACGGACGCGGCGGTAGGCGATGGGTTCGTCGGGTCCGGCAGCAAGCAGCTCCCGAATGGGAGCATCGGCTGCCTTGTCCTGCCCGAGCACACGTTGAGCGACGATCTTGGAGCCCGCTGGCGCGAGCCTGTGAGCGGCGCACCAGCGGTCGAGCGTCAGCGTGGCGCTGGCATTGCTGAGGAGGTCGGCATTCAAGGTCTGGAGGATTGCAAGCGCTTCCAGACGCGCGGTCGGCGTATCGGGCCATTGAGGAACCGGCTGCGACATCTCCTGCGCCGCCGCAGCCTGTATGCCGAGCACGATGGCGGCTGAGCTGCCAAGGGCAAAAACGCCAAGCAATGACGAGGGTCGGAAAGGCATAAGAGCGAAATCCTTCAGATCGACAAATTCCAACAATCGGAGCGCGCGGCTTTACAAGTTCGCCGAGGCATAGATGGCAGGAGCATTGCGGTTGGCAAGGCCAGGCAATACGATTGTGAAGGCATGCGGCATCGCGTCTCAAGCCGGACAATCCGTCGGCACCGTCGCATTGCCGCGTCCTTACGTTTGCCCGTCTAATCGGCGGTACGGCTGATGTGAATGCTGTAGACGCTTGCCCATTCCTGAGCGACGAAATCGGTCAGCGCGGCGGGGATTTCGACAAGAGCGCTGTGCCGCGCCAGCACGTGAAATCCTCTTGGAAGGGAGGTCGCAATGCGGTCGATAATCTTTTCATAGTCGACGATCAGCATCTCCCGCCCGACCATGAGATCAAACAATACCGGATCGGTGATCACATGTTCGTTTTCGCAGAACCAGTAGGAGGAGATCGTCAGGTCGGGAAGGTAGTCGATCTGTGTCGGCAGGTTTCGTCGCTCGAACACGAAGCTTCCGGGAAGCCCGGCAGCCGACATGAGCTCTTCACCGAGCAGAAGCTGGGTTTCTGAAGCATCCAAGCCGTGAAGCTCGAGGTTGGGATTATCGGCGAGATAGGCAAAGGCAAGGCTGAAGGCACCGGAACCGCAGCCGAGATCGCATACCCTTTCATATCCGTGTATGGCAGGCCCAAGGTTGGCGAGCGCCCGCAGGCATTTCAGAGAATTTCGCATTCCGAAAGCGCGGGTGAATGCATCGGCGGAGTGGCTATAGTCGAATATCTCGATCTGCTGCCTGCTTTTGACAGCATTGAGCAAGGCAAGGGAGTCGTTGCTTGGATGATATAGATGGTTGCACCTCAGCAGAGTTTCGGCAAAACCTTCGAGATGTTGCGCCTGTACGTCCACGTATACCATGCAAGCCTGCCCTCGCTAAGGATGTAGTCTTTTGTATGATTGAAAAGAGAGCATACCTTGAAAGCAACTCCTTCACTCGTCCTCAGTTCTTGATAGGCCACTCTAGTCACAGCTTTATGGACGAACGCCCGAATGGCAACCTGGGCATTCGGGCGGGATGGTAGGTTCATCGTCATCGAGTGCCGTCGCCGTGCCAGCTCTGTGAGACAGGCACCGGAAATCCCTCAAAGGTTTTGAGCGTGTCGAGGACGATCGAGGTCTTCACATGCTGCACCGACTCGTGCGGCAACAGCACGTCGTTGACGAACCGGGAGAGGCCGGCAAGCCCGCGGGTGGCGACTTTCAGGTGATAGTCCATTTCCCCGGTCAGCGCATAGGCTTCCAATACTTCCGGCAGCCCGTTGATCAGTTGCGAAAACCGGCGGGCATTGTCCCGGTTATGCGTGGCAAGCGTCACTGAAATGACTACCAGCATGTCCAGGCCCAGCTTCTGGCGATCGAGGTTGGCCTGATAGCTGCGAATATAGCCCTCCGCCTCCAATCTCGTGCGCCTCCGCGAGCATTGCGAGGGGGAAAGCGCGATGCGCTCGCCCAGTTCGTTGTTCGTCAGCCTGCCATCTTTCTGCAGCTCCTCGAGAAGACGGAGGTCCAATTTGTCGAGCGGCTCATCCATTGCGCGAAACTTTCAAAATGCTCACGGATCGTGTATAATATTTTCATTTCACATGGAGAATGCAAGCACTTTGCGCGTGTTTTGGGCCATACTTTGCATAGTCAAAGTACCGTCTCTGAGGAGGAGAAAATGGGTCCTTTTCCGCATGATGCGCCGCCGTCCGAAATCACCGCCGACAATCCGGCCGGCACAGACGGCTTCGAATTCGTCGAATTCGCTCATCCCGAGCCGGAGAAACTGCGCGAGCTCTTCACCCGCATGGGCTATGTCGCGGTTGCCAAGCACAAGACAACAGATATCACCGTCTGGCGCCAGGGAGACATCAACTACATCCTGAACGCAGAGCCCGGCAGCCACGCCGCCCGCTTCATTGCCGATCATGGCCCGGCGGCGCCGTCCATGGCCTGGCGCGTGGTCGACGCCAAGCACGCCTTCGACCACGCTGTCTCCAAGGGGGCCGTTGCTTATGAGGGGACTGACAAGGCCCTCGATGTTCCGGCAATCGTCGGCATTGGCGGCTCGTTGCTCTATTTCGTCGAGACCTACGGCAAGAAAGGATCAGCCTACGATGCCGAATTCGATTGGATCGGCGAAGCCAATCCCAACCCCGAAGGCGTCGGCTTCTATTATCTCGACCATCTGACGCACAATGTCTTCCGCGGCAACATGGACAAATGGTGGGACTTCTATCGCGACCTGTTCAATTTCAAGCAGATCCACTTCTTCGATATCGACGGACGCATCACTGGTCTCGTGAGCCGGGCGATTACCTCGCCCTGCGGCAAGATCCGCATTCCGCTGAATGAATCGAAGGACGATACCAGCCAGATCGAGGAGTTCCTGAAGAAGTACAAGGGCGAAGGCATCCAGCATATCGCCGTCGGTACGGATGATATCTATCAGGCGACCGATACGCTCGCCGAAAACGGCCTGCGCTTCATGCCCGGCCCGCCAGCGACCTATTACGATATGTCCTATGCGCGCGTGAATGGGCACGAAGAACCCGTCGAGCGCATGAAGAAACATGGTATCCTTATTGACGGCGAAGGCGTGGTGAATGGCGGCGTGACGAAGATCCTGCTGCAGATCTTCTCCAAGACCGTCATCGGCCCGATCTTCTTCGAGTTCATCCAGCGCAAGGGTGACGAAGGCTTCGGCGAAGGCAATTTCCGCGCGCTGTTCGAATCGATCGAGGCCGACCAGATCAAGCGCGGCGTCATCGGCACGGCCGCCGAATAATTCTTTCGGGCGGCCCCGCCAAAACGTGAGGCCGCCTTCAGCTCTCGGGAGGAGTGGAGCGATGGACCAGACGATATCCAAGGCTTCCGACCGCCAGGCAACAGCGGCGGAAGCGCTGCAATATATGCCGGGCTTCGGCAACGACTTCGAAACGGAGGCACTTCCCGGCGCACTGCCACAGGGACAGAACAGTCCGCAGAAGTGCAATTATGGTCTTTATGCCGAGCAGCTTTCCGGTTCGCCCTTCACGGCGCCGCGCGGCACGAACGAGCGATCCTGGCTCTATCGCATCCGTCCGAGCGTGCGCCACACGCGGCGCTTTTCCAACGCCTCCTATCCGTTCTGGAAATCAGCACCCTGCCTGGATGACCATTCCCTTCCGCTTGGCCAGCTCCGCTGGGATCCGCTGCCGACACCGACCGAAAGGCTGACCTTTCTCGAAGGGATCCGCACGATCACGACCGGCGGCGACGTTCTGACCCAGGCCGGCATGGCCGCCCATGCCTATGTCTTCAACGAGGATATGGTCGACGATTATTTCTTCGACGCCGATGGCGAGCTGCTGGTCGTTCCCCAGGTCGGCGCCATCAGGGTCTTCACCGAAATGGGCATCATGGATGTCGCGCCCCTGGAAATATGCGTCATTCCGCGCGGCATGATGTTCAAGGTGACGCGCAAGGGCGACGAAGAGGTCTGGCGCGGCTATATTTGTGAGAATTACGGCGCGAAATTCACGCTGCCGGAGCGCGGACCGATCGGCGCCAATTGCCTTGCCAATCCGCGTGACTTCAAGACGCCGGTTGCCGCCTTCGAGGATAAGGAAACGCCTTGCCGGGTGCATGTCAAATGGTGCGGCAAGTTCTATGTCACGGAGATCGGCCACTCTCCCCTCGACGTCGTCGCCTGGCACGGCAACTACATCCCCTATAAATACGATCTGCGGACGTTCTCCCCCGTCGGTGCCATCCTCTTCGACCATCCCGATCCGTCGATCTTCACGGTGCTGACCGCCCCGACCGAAAGTGCTGGCACCGCGAATGTCGATTTCGTCATCTTCCCGCCGCGCTGGCTGGTGGCCGAACATACCTTCCGCCCACCCTGGTATCATCGCAATATCATGAGCGAGTTCATGGGCCTGATCCACGGCCAGTATGATGCGAAGGAAAAGGGCTTCGTGCCTGGAGGTATCAGCCTGCACAATATGATGCTGCCGCATGGGCCTGATGCATCCGGCTTCGAAAAGGCGTCGAATTCCGAATTGAAGCCGGTGAAGCTCGATCATACCATGGCCTTCATGTTTGAAACCCGTTTCCCGCAGCAGCTGACGAAATATGCCGCCGAGCTGGACACGCTGCAGGATGACTATCTGGAATGCTGGGACGGTCTTGAGCGCCGGTTCGACGGAACGCCCGGCATCAAGTGAAGACTGGCGACTTATTCTCTGACATCGGAGCCTAGATATGAAGCTTGCGACCTTGAAGGACTCCACCAGAGACGGCCGGCTTGTCGTCGTCTCGCGTGATCTGACCCGTTGTTCCGAGGTCGGTCACATCGCCCGCAGCCTGCAGGCGGCCCTCGACGATTGGGAGCATGTGGCACCCAGGCTCGCCCTGGTCGCGGAGGGTATCGAGACCGGTGCGCAGCCGACCATGCGATTTCACGAACATGATGCCGCATCGCCGCTGCCGCGCGCCTATCAATGGGCCGACGGCTCGGCCTACGTCAATCATGTGGAACTGGTGCGCAAGGCGCGCAATGCCGAAATGCCGGCAAGCTTCTGGGTCGATCCGCTGATGTATCAAGGCGGCTCGGACGGCTTTCTGGCGCCGCGCGATCCGATCCTTGCGGCCGATGAAGCCTATGGCATCGACATGGAGGGCGAGGTTGCCGTCGTCGTCGGTGACGTTCCCATGGGCGCCAGTCCGGACATGGCGCGGCAGGCCATCCGGCTGGTGATGCTCGTCAATGACGTGTCGCTGCGCGGCCTGATCCCGCAGGAGCTGGCAAAAGGCTTCGGCTTTTTCCAATCCAAGCCGGCATCGGCGTTCTCGCCGGTCGCCGTTACGCCGACTGAGCTTGGCGAGGCATGGGATGGCGGTAAGCTGCATCTGCCGCTGCTGGTTGCCGTGAACGGCAAGCCTTTCGGCAGGGCGAATGCCGGCGTCGACATGACATTCGATTTCGGCGCGCTGATTGCGCACGCGGCCAAGACCCGCAGCCTTGTGGCCGGCACGATCATCGGCTCGGGAACGGTATCCAACAAGCTTGACGGCGGGCCGGGCAAGCCGGTCGAGAATGGCGGCGATGGCTACTCCTGCATTGCCGAGCTCCGCATGATCGAGACGATCGAAACCGGATCGCCGAAGACACAGTTCCTGCGGTTCGGCGATCAGGTCCGCATCGAAATGCAGGACCGTACCGGGCACTCGATCTTCGGGGCGATCGAACAATCAGTCGAAAAATACCTGGGGGCCGAGCCGCGATGAGCGACGTCGTTCTCTACGATTACTGGCGCTCGTCCGCCAGCTACCGCGTCCGCATTGCGCTCAACATGCTCGGTATCGCTTATAGGCGCGTATCCATCAACCTGCTGGAAGGCGAACAGAATAGCGCCGATTATCTGGTGCTCAATCCGCAAGGCTTCGTGCCGGCGCTCATGATCGACGGAGAAATCCTGACGCAGTCGCTTTCCATCATCGAATATCTGGCCGAGCTTCGGCCCGAGAGCCGTTTGATGCCCCCGGATAGCGCCGGCCGCCAGCATGTGCGCGCACTTGCCTATGCGATCGCCATGGATATCCATCCCATTTGCAATACGTATGTTGCCGCCCATGTCATGACCATCACGGATAGAGCCGACGCCCGCGAGGAATGGATGAGGCATTTCATTGCCGCCGGCCTTCGCAAGCTCGAGATCATGTTGAGCAGGTTCGATGGTCGCTTCAGCTTTGGCGACACGCCGACCATGGCGGATATCTGCCTTGTGCCGCAGGTCTACAATGCCCGCCGCTGGGGCGTGGACCTGACCGATCTCAAGCGCATCGTCGAAATCGATGGCAGGTGCACGAATTTGCCGCCTTTTCAGGCGGCACATCCCGATCGCGCAAAGCCGTAGCGAATTACGTGTCCCCTGCGGCGATGGTCCCGGCATTCAGGCCGTTCGCGCCGTCCTTTAGATGCGGCACATACAATCAGTCTTCCTTAGCGAGTGCCCCTTTTGAATTTCCGGTTGCAGAAAGTCGACTCTTTTTTACATGATTGTCATCTGGCTTTTATAAGTGAGGAGAGGGAAGCAACCACGACGCAGGGGGTATAAAATGCGTAAACTTGTTCTCTCCATGATGTCTGCGACCGTATTGGCCGGTGCAGCACACGCAGCGACGGTCTATCCGTTGGACCGGGCGACGGTACTTGCCGGCTCGCCATTCGATTTCAAGGTGGAATTCAGCAAGGTCGTCAAGCCGGAAGACGTCAAGGTCACGGTCAACGAGGAAAGCTATGAGGCCGCTTTCGGCAAGGCCGCCGATTTTGTCGCGGAAGAAAAGGGTGCTGAAGACAAGGTTCTCGGATCGGCCCTGATCCTTCGCGGCGTCAAGCTTGCAAAGACCGGCCAGTATAAGGTCGAGGTGTCGGCCGGCGACGAGAAGAAGGCTGTCAACTGGGATGTCTACGGCACCTCGGCCACACCGAAGGCGAAGAACATCATCTTCCTGCTCGGCGACGGTCTCTCCGTCGCGCATCGCACGGGCGCCCGCATCATGTCCAAGGGCATGACCGAAGGCAAAGCCAATGGCCGTCTCGCCATGGACGACATTCCGCCCGTCGCCTTCATCGGCACGTCCTCGACGTCGGCCATCGCCACCGACAGCGCCAATACCATGTCGGCCTATATGACCGGCCACAAGTCCGCCGTGAACGCGCTCGGCGTCTATGCCGACCGCACGCCGGCCAGCCTGGACGACCCCAAGGTCGAAACGATCGGCGAGGCCCTTCGCCGCACCGGCAAGAAATCGCTCGGCATCGTGACCACGGCCGAGGTCGAGGACGCGACGCCGGCGGCGCTGGTTTCCCATACGCGCAAGCGCGCCGACAAGGCCGACATCGTCGGCATGATGTACGGCGTCAAGCCGGATGTCCTGCTCGGCGGCGGCTCGGCCTATTTCCTGGCAAAGAGCGTGCCGGGCTCGAAGCGCAAGGACGACAAGGACTATATCGCGCTCTTCAAGGACGCAGGCTATGCCGTTGCAACCGACAAGAACGAGCTGGCGACGGCGACGGGCTCCAACCAGGACAAGCTGCTCGGCCTCTTCCACACCGGCAACCTCGATGTCACGCTTGACCGCGAATTCCTCAAGAAGGGCACGGTCGACAAGTTCCCGAACCAGCCGGGCCTGGTCGACATGACCAAGGTCGCGCTCGACAAGCTGTCCAAGAATCCGGAAGGCTTCTTCCTGATGGTCGAAGGCGCATCCATCGACAAGATGAGCCATCCGCTCGACTGGGATCGCACCCTGGTCGAAACCATCGAGTTCGACAAGGCCGTTGCCGTTGCCCGCGAATTTCAGGCCAAGAACCCGGATACGCTGATCGTCGTCACCGGCGACCATACGCATGGCGTCTCGATCATCGGTACGGTAGACGACGACAAGCCGGGCACCGAAATGCGCGAGAAGGTCGGCACCTATGCGGCCGCCGGCTTCCCGAACTATGAGGATAAGGATGGCGACGGCTATCCGGACCGCGTCGACGTTTCGCGCCGCCTGTTCATGGCCGCCAATAACGGTCCGGATCACTACGAGACCTTCCGTCCGAAGCTCGACGGTCCTTTCGTTCCGGCGATCCAGAACGAGAAGAAGGAATATGTTGCCAATGAAGCCTACAAGGATGTGCCTGGCGCCGTCTTCGTGCAGGGCAATATTCCGAAGGACGAGGACAGCGGCGTCCATGCCGTCGACGACGTCGTGCTGCAGGCCGCCGGTCCGGGTGCCGAAGGCTTCCGGGGCTATATGGAACAGAGCGATGTCTACCACGTGCTGGTCGATGCCTTCGCTCTTGGCTCTGAAAAGATGTAAAATCTGTTCATATCCGTGAATTGGGACAGGCGGCTTCTGGTCGCCTGTCCCTCCATTTTTCATGAGGGTTCTCATGTCTCGGGATCAGACCGTCGTCATCAACCGCCGGACGTTGCTCACTGGCGCTGCCATGCTGCCGCTGATGGGTATTGTCACGCGCGCGAATGCTGCGGAAAAGCTCGGCTTCGGTGAGCTCTACAAGAGCTTCGGTCCGCTCGGTCTCGAATTTTCCGACAAGGTGACGCAGCTGAACGGCAAGGATGTCGCCATCAACGGCTTCATGGCGCCGCCCTTGAAGGCGGAGGCGGCTTTCTTCGTCCTCACCGAAATTCCGATGTCGCTTTGCCCGTTCTGCTCTTCCGATGCCGATTGGCCTGATAATATCGTGGTGGTCTATCTCTCGTCCAAGCAGACATTCGTGCAGTACAATGCGCCGATCATGGCACGCGGCGTCCTGGAATTCGGCTCGTGGACGGATCCGGAAACAGGTTTCATCAGCCAATTGCGTCTCCGGGACGCCTCGTTCAGGACTGTTTGATTCCTATGCTCGCCCTCGATGTCTCCAGTCTTGAAATGCAGTTTCCGGGTTTGGCCGCGCCTGTGCTCGCCATTGAGCGCTTCCATCTGCCGGCCGGCGGCAGGCTTGCGATCACCGGTGCATCCGGCTCCGGCAAAAGCACCTTCGTCAACGCCATCACCGGCCTGGAGAAGGTGACGCGCGGCAGCATTTCCTGGAGCGGCACCGAGATCACCCGGCTTTCCTCCGGCCGGCGCGATGCGTTTCGCGCGCGCAATATCGGTCTCGTAATGCAGGATTTCCATCTGTTTCCCGGTCTGTCCGCCTTCGAAAACGTCGTGCTTCCGGTCAAGCTGGCGCGGCGTCTCACGCCGGGCGAGCGGGCGCGCGCGCTTCATCTGCTGTCCGTGACCGGTATCGCCCGCCCGCAGCAGAAGATCGAAACCCTGTCGCGCGGTGAGATGCAGCGCGTTGCCGTTGCGCGCGCACTTTTATCGCGCCCGGGCGTCGTCGTCGCCGATGAGCCGACCGCCAGCCTCGACCGGCAGGCGGGCAAGGAGGTTGCGGAACTGCTGCTGCAGCTTTCAGCCGAAGAAGGAACGACGCTGGTCGTCGTGACGCATGACGCTGTTCTTGCCGAGCGTCTTGGCCGTCGCATCAACCTGGCGAGCGGCCGCATCGAGGAAGACAGCCAAGAGGTCGCCGCGCAATGATCGCTTTCATTCTTGCCGATCTGCGCCGTTTCTGGAGCGGAGCGCTCGCCGTCGTAGTCTTGATTGCCCTATCGGTCGCCTTGAGCGTGACCGTGACGCTGCAGGAGCGGGCCGTCCGGCTCGGCAGCGCCCGTGCCGCTGAGAAATTCGATCTGCTTGTGGGCGCCGCCGGCAGCGAGACCCAGCTGGCGCTTTCGGCCGTCTTCCTGCAGCCAGCGCCGCTGCCGCTGATGGAGGGCGCTGTCCTTTCCCGCCTTGCCGATGATCCGCGCGTCGCGCTGGCGGCACCCGTCGGCTTCGGTGATTCCGCCTACGGACATCCGATCGTCGGCACGACGAGCGGCTTCATTTCCTCTCTTTCGCCTTCCTTGTCGCAGGGCGCAATGTTCTCGCGCCTCGGCGAAGCGGTGGTCGGCTCCGATGTCGCCTTGTCGATAGGTGCGGAGATCAAGCCGATGCATGGCACGGCCGAAACCGGCGGCGAAACCCATACCGCGATTGCCTATAAGGTCACCGGCCGCATGGCGCCGACGGGCACTGCCTGGGATCGGGCTATCCTCGTGCCGATCCGCGCCGTCTGGCAATTGCACGGCATGCATGGCGAGGAGGACCATCACGATCATGATGATGACGCGGCCGATGCGCATGGCGCCGAGCCGCATGAACACGCCGCCGGCCACGAAGAAGGCCATGAGCATGGCCATGTCGATGCCGATGCGCCGCTGGACGAGCATTTCGACGCGCAGACGCCTGGCGTTCCGGCCGTGCTCGTCAAGCCGAAGACCATTGCCGATGCCTACCGCCTGCGGCAGGAATACCGCACTGGTACGACGCTCGGCGTCTTTCCGGCCGAGGTGCTGACCAGGCTCTACACAACGCTCGGCGATGCCCGCAGCCTTCTCTTGGCGATTGCGCTCGGCACGCAGGCGATCGTCATTGCCGCAATCGTGCTCGTCACCATCATGCATGTCGGCTCCAGGCGCCGGCAGATCGGCGCCTTGCGGGCGCTCGGCACGCCGATCCACTCGATCGTCGTGCTCGTCTGGGGCGAGCTCTTCATCCTCTTTGCCGCTGGCATCGCACTTGGCATTGCGCTCGGCTATATCGCGGCATTGGTGATCTCGGCAAGGCTTGCCGCCTCGACCGCCGTGCGTCTGCCCGTCGGCTTTTCCTTCGACGATCTATGGCTTATCGGCGGCTTTGCAGCCGTCGCGGCGATCATATCGATCGTGCCCGCATTCAGTGCCTTGCGCTCCAGCCCGGCGGCGGCGCTGGGCGCCTGACCTGGGCTTGGCCAAAATATTCCGGATGGATCCGGCCTGATATCGTCCGCAACGCCGGCGGTAAGCCGAAACCTAGTCTTCTGAAAAGCGACGATGTGTCGCCGCGCTTCTGGCCACGTGCTCGTAAATGCCGGTCATCAGGTCCAATGTGCTGGACGCTTCCTCCAAACGGCGCCCCATGTTCGGTACGCCTTGTACGGCTTTCACCAGAAGGGCCGAGCGCACCGCGGCGTATTCGTCTGTGATGTCTCGGCCCTTTTGGGTCACAGAATATGTGACTCCCGAACGGCCGCTGCCCTTTCTTTCCACCAGTCTCGCGCCGACCAGCTTTCTCAAGCTGTACTGCATGTTCGGGATGTCTTCCCGATTGGACAGGCGGGCAAGATCCTTGATGGATTTGGGTCTGTCATGCATGCGAATTATATGGAGCATGGCGTTCTCGGGGCCGCTCGCTGCCAGTCCGATGACCGAAGCCAGGCATTCGGTTTGCCAGCGACCGAACGCTTCGAACGCGCGCATGAGGGCGAATTCCAATTCGGTCAGGTCCACTTGTAGCGGCGTTTGCGCCAGGTGCCAGCTTCGATCTAAGCCACGCGGATGACTTTTCTGGTCTTCGGTTTCAGTGCTCATATGCTTCCTTTGCGGGATGTTGATGCGGCGCCAAGATAGTGAACGTTGACAAATTTGAAGTTTCAAATAGAATTTCTATTGTAAATTATATCAAAAAATAAAGGGAACGAAATGTCGGAGAACTCCATGTTCGCCGCAGGGCAATTTTTGCTTGGCACTTTCGCCAGCAATTGCTCCAGCGGCATGAGCGTCACCAAGGTCCCGGAACGCTGGGTCAATTCCTGGGACAATAATCTGAAACTGGCGCGCCAGCTCGATGAAGCGGGCATTGATTTCATGTTGCCGATCGCCCGATGGATCGGCTACGGCGGCGACACCAATTTCCACGGTAATGTGCTGGAAACGATGACGTGGGCAGCGGGTTTGCTCGCCAGCACGAACAAGATCAATGTCTTTGCCACCATTCACACGGCTGCGAACCATCCGGTCGTCGTTGCCAAGCAAATGGCGACGATCGATCAGATCAGCAAAGGCCGGATCGGCCTCAACATAGTGGCCGGTTGGAACCAGCCGGAATATAAAGCGCTGGGGCTTGATCTGCCCGCCAATCATGAAAGCCGCTATGCCTATGCGGAGGAATGGTTTGATGTCGTCAAAAGCCTATGGGAGCGAGATCAGTCCTTCGACTATGACGGACAGTTCTTTCATCTTAAGAATGTCCTTGGTGATCCCCGCCCTCGGTGTCATGCTCCTATCCTCAATGCCGCGGGTTCCGGCCAAGGCCGCGCCTTCGCCGTGCGGAATGCCGATTTTCTGTTTACGCCGGCCATAGATTTGGACCGTTCGACGACTGAAATTGCCGAATTGAAACAGCAAGGCAAAGCCGCCGGTCGCAATTTGGGCGTCCTTACCTTCGCCCATGTCGTCTGCCGACCGACAGAAGCGGAGGCACGAGACTATCTCCGGCATTTTGGAAAAGACAATGCGGACTGGGGGGCTGTCGACAATCTGGTGCGCCTGCAATTCGCGCACGCACAATCCTTCCCCCATGACTTGCTGGCCTTGATCCGGGATCGGATGGCTGCCGGACATGGCGGTTTCCCGCTCGTCGGGACGCCAGAGCAGGTCGCTGAGGGTATTCTTGCCCTTCACAAGGCTGGTTTTAGCGGAACGACTATTTCATTTGTCGATTATAATGCCGAGTTCCCGTATTTCCGTGACCGGGTGCTTCCTTTGTTGAAGCAGGCCGGCATTCGCAAGCCGGTTTCAACGCCGTGTACGGCGGCCTGAATTCGTCGAGGATCGAGGATCTAAGAGGAGGAGGCTGCACAGCAGCCTTCCGCTTCAAGCGGAGAAGCATGCTCACTGCAGACGCTGGCCGTTCGACGGATCGAACAGATGTGCCTTTGCCGGATCGATCCTGAGTTGGATCGGCTGGCCGGGTGACACCGAGGGGCGGTCCCTGACGGCTGCGACGATCGACTGAGCGCCGGCCTGCAATTGCAGATGCGTGTCCGAGCCCGTCGGCTCGATGATGACCACCTTGGCCGGAACGCCATCTGCTTCAATGGCGATATGTTCGGGGCGGATGCCGAGCTGGACGGATCGGCCGAGATGGCGGCGAGCGCTTTCCGGCAGCGGCCAGCGCAGATTTTCCGAAACTTGCAATTGCAGGGCTCCGTTTCGGTCGACGACGAGGCCGTCAATGAAGTTCATCGATGGCGATCCGATAAAGCCGGCGACGAAGCTGTTGACGGGTGCATCGTAGATTTCAAGCGGACAGCCGATCTGTTCGATGTGGCCGCCACGCATGACGACGATGCGGTCGGCCATGGTCATCGCTTCCATTTGGTCGTGTGTGACATAGACCATGGTGGTTCCGAGCCGCTGATGAAGTGTCTTGATTTCGGTGCGCATCTGCACACGAAGTTTAGCATCCAGATTAGAAAGCGGCTCGTCGAAGAGGAAGACCGCTGGATTGCGGACGATGGCACGCCCCATCGCTACGCGCTGGCGCTGGCCGCCGGACAATTGCCGGGGGTAACGATCGAGGAGGGCGGCGAGGTCGAGGATCGCGGCGGCATCGTTCACCTTCTCCTCGATCTCCTGCCGGCTGCGGCGCGCGAGCTTCAGCGAAAAGGCCATGTTGTCGCGCACGGTCATATGTGGATAGAGCGCGTAGGACTGGAACACCATGGCGATGTCGCGCTCATTGGGTTCGAGATCGTTGACGATGCGGTCGCCGATTTCGATCTCGCCGTCGCTGATGCTTTCCAGCCCGGCGATCATGCGCAGCAACGTGGATTTACCGCAGCCCGAGGGTCCCACAAGCACCACGAACTCGCCGTCTTGCGCTGCGACGGAGACGCCATGCAGCACTTCGAGTGCACCGTAGCGTTTGATGGCGTTGCGAATGGTCAGTTTTGCCATGGATCTCTCTCCCGAAAATGTCGGCCGACGCCTCAGCGCCCGCCCATGCCCGCATTGAGGGCGATGCTGTTGTAGATGAGCTTCTGCAGGATGATCGCGAGGACGATGCCTGGAAGCATGGAAAGGGTGGCGCCGGCCATCAGATAGTTCCACTGCGTGCCCTGCTGCGTCTGGAACATGGTGAGGCCGACGGGCAAAGTGGCATTGTCGGCCCCAGTCATGACGATCAGCGGCCAGAGGAAATTGTTCCACTGCCCCATGAAGGTGAAGAGCGACAGAAGTCCGATCGCCGGCATCGACAGCGGCACGATGATGCTGACGAGGATGCGCAGGCGCGAGGCGCCATCGATCCTTGCCGCTTCCTCAAGCTCCATGGGAATGGAGAGGAAGAACTGTCGCATCAGGAATGCGCCGAACGTGCCGAATGAGATCGGCAGGATCACGCCGGGGAAGGTGTTGACCAGGCCCAGCTTGTTGACGATCAGAAAAAGGGGAATGATGAGCATCAGCGGCGGCACCATCAGTGTGCCGATATAGCCGAGCAGCAGCGCTTCGCGCGCCCTGAACTTCAGGCGCGCAAAGGCGTAGCCGGACAGGCAGGAGACGACGACGGTGATCGCTGTTACGCAGATGGCGATGATGGCGCTGTTGAGGAAGAAGCGGCCGAAGGGGAGCCTGGTCCAGGCGGCGGCAAAATTGCCCCATTCGAAAACCTCCGGCAGGATGCGTACCGGGATTGCCGTCACCTCGGCGTTGGAGCGCACCGCGTTCGATACCATCCAGAAGAAGGGAAACAGGAAAGCGATCGCCACGAGCGCAAGTGCTACGTGATTGACCATATCGAGCACCAGCTTCCGGCGTGCTCTGGTTTTGGATTTAAGCGTCATAATGCACCCATTTGCGCTGGAACCAGAATTGCAGGGCTGTCAGCGCCATGATCAGCGCGAACATCACCCAGGCGATGGTCGAGGCATAGCCCATCTGGAAGTTCTGAAAGCCGCGTTGGTAGATGGCATAGCCGAGCGTAGCGGTCGACGATCCCGGCCCGCCCTTCGTCATGACGAAAATCTGGTCGAAGACCTGCAGCGACGTGATCGCCGTCATGACAGTGCCGAAGAATAGCGTCGGTGAGATCAGCGGCAGGCGGATTTTCCAGAAGCGATCCCAGGCCGTCGCACCATCGATCCGCGCAGCTTCGAGATAGGTTGCCGGCACCATGTCGAGAGCGGCGTTGAATAGGACCGTATTATAGCCGACGCCAGCCCACAGCGATGTCAGGACGACAGCCTGCATGGCGAGCGTGCGATCGTTGAGAACGCCTGCAAACGGCAGCGACAGCCCCGCCATCAGGCTGTCGAAAAGACCGCCGCTCGTAAAGATCAGCATCCAGACCATGGCGCCGGCGATGAGCGGGGTAAAGGTCGGAAGGAAGAAGATCACCCGGAACCAGCGCTGGCCGATCTTCAGGCTCGAAATCCAGGTCGCCAGCCCGAGCGAGATGACGATATTGAGCACCAGATATTCGACCGTGAAGAAAATGGTATTGCGCATGACCGTCCAGAATTGCGGGTCGGTCGTAAACAGGCGCACATAGTTGGATAGGCCGACGAAACGCGGCGTGCCGAGCAACTGCCAATTGGTGAAGCTGAGCGCGATCGAGGCAAGGATCGGTAGGACGAGGAACAGGATTATGCCGATCAGGCCCGGCAGTAGAAAGAACAAGGCCGTCCATCCCTCGCCCTTGAACCATTTGCGGGAGCGCGGCCTTGGTCTTGCGATCATGTCGGTATGTTTGCCCAGCATCATGGGCCTCTCCTTTCCGGCAAGAGGCACTACGGTCGGGTTGATAGGCCCGGCCGCAGGCAGGCCAGATACCCCCGGGGTTAGGGAAGCTGGCTCTGAATGTCGGCGAGCACGCCATCGGGTTTTGAATCTCCCGTCAGCGCAAGCGGCACATATTGCATCACCAGATTCTCGAACTGGTTCCATTTTTCGTTGATGCGGAATGGCGTCGTGTGGGCAAACATATATTGCAGCGTGTCGCGGGTGCCGCTGACATTCTTGGCCGCGCCGTCATACCAGGCGGTCTGCTGCGCAAGCCGCGCCGGTAGCGCCCGCCCGGCCGAGCCGAGGATTTCGGCGGCTTTGGGACCGGTCAGCACCTGCAACGCCTTGAAGGCGGCATCCTTGTGCTGGCTGCCGGCCGAAATGCCCCAGCCCGAGCCGGCGGTAATGAAGCGTGACGCGCCGCTTCCGCGCGGCAGCGGCGCGATGCCGATCTTGAACTTGACGTTGGCCTGCGCGGTAATCAGCGTCCACGGACCGTCGATATACATGGCGACATTGCCCGAGGCGAAGCGGCCGCTTGCCGCGGAGGCATCGGCTGCGGACGCAAAGACCGGCGAGAGTTTGTCCGTGGCGGTGAGATCGGCATATTTGCTGAAGGCATCGACAAAGCCGGCATTGGTGAGGTCGAACTCGTTATTGGAGTTGAAGTATTCCGCGCCCAGCGCGACCGGGCCGGCAATGAAATCGAAGGCTTGGGTGCCGTAGCCGTAGGTTCCGTCCTTCGTCAGCGCCTTGGCGTCGGCCTTGAAGTCGTCGAATGTCCAATCCTTGGCGGGCTCCTTCAATCCGGCGGCGGCGAACTTGTCGCGATTGTAGAAGACCATCCACGGGCCGACGTCGTATGGCAGCGCATAGAGCTTGCCGTCTTGGGAGAGCCCGGACATGATCGATGTCTCGAAATCCCCCACCTTCACGTCGCTCTTTTTCACGTAATCATCGAGCGGCGTCAGGATCGAATAGAAATTCGGCATGCGCATCGATTGCATCGAGACGATGTCGGCGACCTGTCCCGACGCCGCCAGAACCGGCATGCGTGTCCAATAGTCAGTCCAGCCCGAAAGCTGCAGCTTGACCTTGATGTCGGGATATTGCTTGTTAACGAGATCGGCCAGCTGCTGCCAGAGCTGCGCGTCGTTCGGTTCGCCCCACATCTGCCAGGTCAGGGTCACGGCGGCATCCTGCGCCTGAGCGCCGATACCGGTCAGCGAACTCGCCGCAAGGGCGGCGGCAAAGATCAATGAATATTTCATGATGGTTCCTCCTCCTGAATGACTTTGTTTGCAGTGACATTCGTCACGCTCCGGACGCTCCCCTCCGGCTTGGTCCTGCGGCTCGTTCAGACCGCGATCATGGCCTCCAGATCGGCGATCAGGCCGATCAGCTCGGTTCGCTGGCGCCGCCATGTGTCGGGATCCTGTCCCGGCTGCAGAATGGCGGTCATCCGCTGGTGGAAATCTGGCGGCAGCCGCTCGAGTTCGGCTGCCATGGGCAGGTTCCAGCCATCGCCCGGAAAATAGACCCGGTTGAAGGCGAAGACGATCTGCAGGATGGCATTGGCAAGCTTGCCCGTCAGCCCGACGAGAAAGACGAGGTCGCGGCGAACGACCTTGCTCTCATAGTGATAATCCCTGGCCCAGTAGTGCAGAATATCCATGTACTGGCTGAGGACCGAGGCCCTAAGCGCTTCCGGATAGTGCGCCAGCTGCTGCTTCCAGCCGGCCAGCAGGCCCCGCGGATCGGCGATGATCTGCTGATTGGCAAGGTCCGTCGGCAGGTGATAGCCCCAGATCGTCCATTCGAAGCTCTTCGGTACGACGATGCCGGAAAGCCACGAGTCCAGATCGCGCTGTACGCCGGCGTAACGGCGCATCCAAACGCCATCCATGCGGATGTCTTCGGCCTGCCAACTCTGCAGAGCGGCCTCGAAACGCCGCCACGCCGCGGTTTGTCGAACCTCCGGTCCGCGATAGGCATCGGCGTAGACCCGGAAATCGAAATCCGATTGCGCATCCGACCGGCCCTTGCCGCGCGATCCGGCGAGCGCGACGGCGCCATTGCCGTCTTCGGCCAGATCGGCAATCAAGGGGGTCATCGCGGCAATGAGTTCGGCTTCGCGGCTCATGATGGCACCGGGCGATTGGGCTTCGTTCTCTCTTTAATCCTTAAGGATCAGTTCGATGACCGGCGTGACGACGTCCGGCTTCAGAACCGGCAATTCCAGCGTCAGAATACCCTCGCCGACGGCAACGCCGATATTGGAATCGACCTCGGCATCCGGGTCGAGCCAATGCAGCTCGCTGGCATCATGCAGAAACTGCGCATACTTGACCTTGCGTCCCAGCCCCTCGATGTGGATGTGGCGGAATGGCCAGGTCTGGATATGAAGGTAGAGCCGGTTTCCCTTCTGAGTGAAGCGGCAACCGCTCGGCGCCTTGTGGGTGGACGGTCCGGCGCCGTAGATCGCCCGGCCGTTCAGCCGCAGCCATTCGCCATAGGTGTCGAGTGCCTTGATGGCGCGGGCGTCGAAGGTGCCGCGGCCGGTCGGGCCGACATTCATCAGAAGATTGCCGCCGAGCGACACCGTATCGACCAGCATGTTGATGAGCTGGCCGGCATCCTTCCAGCTCATCTCGTCGCGATAGTAGCCCCAGGAGCCGCTGAAGGTATGGCAGGCTTCCCAACGCACCGGCAATCCGGCAACGGTCGGAGCGACGCGCGGCGTGTATTGTTCCGGCGTAACCAGATCGGGCATATGGTCCGCATCGCGCGGCAGGTCGAGGCGGTCGCCGACGATGATGTCGGGCTGCAGCTGGCGTACCAGCTTGATGAGGTCTTCGCTTTCCCAATCGCCGCGGCCCTTGCCGGGCAGGCCCTTATACACGCGGCGGGGATAGCTGAAATCGAACCAGATCACGTCGATCTTGCCGAAATCGGTTAGAAGTTCTGTCACCTGGTCGCGCATATATTTCGCGTAGCGCTTGACGTCGCGGCCCTCGTTGAGCTTGGCGGCGTCGGGATGGTTGCGCTGCGGATGATGTCCGTCGATGGGGAAATCCGGATGATGCCAGTCGAGCAGCGAATAATAGAAGCCGACCTTGAGACCTTCGGCGTGAAGCGCTTCGACATAAGGCCTGATTAGGTCCTTGCCATAGGGCGTGTTGGTGACCTTGTAGTCGGTCACCCTGCTGTCCCACAGGCAGAAGCCTTCGTGATGCTTGGCGGTGAGAACGACATATTTCATGCCGGCCTGGCGGGCGCGACGTGCCCATTCGCGGGCGTCGTAGAGGTCGGGATCGAAGTTGTCGAAATACTTCTGATAGGCTTCGGTGGTGAATTCCTCACGGTTCTTCAGCCATTCGTGGCGCGCGCCCAGCGCATATAGTCCGAAGTGGATGAACATGCCAAAACGGTCGTGTCCAAACCATGTCTTGCCATCGGCCACATCACGGCCGCTACTGATCGCTGCGTCGCTCATATCATCCTCCCAGGTGACTTAGCTTAATCGAACCGGTTCGATTTAATCATTGATCGATACGCGCTGCCTGTCAAGCGCACTGTTGAAATCTCTTTCCGCATATTGCTTCATAGCCGACAAATGGTAGATTTGTGACAGCGATTCATTGAAGGACGTACTTTCAATCGGAAAGCAGAGGGCGATAGAAACGGTTCGAAAAATTCATGGCTACAATTCGCGACGTCGCCAAGCTCGCTGACGTATCTGTCTCGACCGTGTCGCTGGCGCTCAGCAACCCGGCGCGTGTCAGCCAGAAAACGCTGGAGAAAATTCGTCAGGCAATTGCCGCTGTCGGCTTCGTTGCCGACCCGCTTGCGCAAAGCCTGGCGCGCGGACGCAGCCGCATGATCGGCTTCGTCGTCGGCAATGTCGGCAACCCATTTTTCGGGGATATCCGGCGCGAGCTGGAAAATTATGCGCTCGATCATCAGCACTTCGTCGTCGTCACCGATTCCTCCGGCAAGACAGATCGCGAGAGGGCGCTGGTCGAGCATCTAATCGGCCTCAAGACCGCTGGCCTCGCGCTTGCGCCGTCAGGTTATGATCAGGATTATCTCGACTTCATTGCCGGGCTCAACGTGCCCGTCGTCTGCTTCGACCAGAAGGTTGTCGGCATCGAGCGCGATTTCGTCGGTTCCGACAATTATCTTGCCGGCGCAATGCTGACCGAACATCTCCTGCAGCTCGGCCACAGGCGCATCGCCGTCATTACCGGCCCGAGCCATATGCATACCGCGACGGAGCGATATCGCGGCTTTGCCGATACCATGGCCAATGCCGGCGTCGAGGTGAGCCCGAATTTCGTCGTCGATGGGCAGTTCACCCGCACCGCCGGCTACGAGGCGGCGATGCGGCTGCTGATCCAACCCGAGCGTCCCACGGCGATCCTCGGCGCCAACAACACGGTGGCGCTTTCGGCACTGCAGGCCATGCAGGAACTGGGCTTCCGCTGTCCCGAAGACATCTCGCTCGCCATGATCGACAACGTCCAATGGAGCTCGGTCATCACGCCGCGCATCACGATGGTGGTTCAGGATACGCACGCGCTCGGCGGCATCATTGCCAGGCGTCTCATGCACCGCATCACCAATCCGCAAGGCGCCGTCGAACCGCCGCAGGATTTTGTGCTGACGCCGAAATTCGTGCCGGGCAATTCCTGCCGCAGGATCTAAAGCCTGTCGCGTAAACTGCGCGGTTTTGCGATAAAATCATGCGCGAAATCAAGAATCCGAAGCACAGGGCGCGAAACTGAGAGATCGCGATGCGCTTTCGGGCGCCGGCGCGCACCACAAAACACGGCTGCACCAGCAACGTCATCCAGGCTTGAAGATCGCCTTGTATCATTTCAACCCTATCTTGTTCTGAGTGTTCACTGGCACGTTGGGAGGGGCACTTGGCATTTTTCGATGACAGCGAATTGAGCGAGCTCAAGATCGAAAGGATGATCTTCCATCTTGTCGGACCGAAAAACGGTCTGATCAAGCTGGAGGAGGTCGATCCTGGGGAATTCGAGAGCTTCTTCGTCGATCGCATCCGGTCGGTGAATGGCGGCTTGCCCTATGCTTTTTCCGATGCGTCTTCAACGCGCGAGCGTCTTGGCCGCATCGCCTCGAATGCCGGCGTTTTCCAGGAGGAAAGCGAAAAGCTGGCCGAGGATTTCCAGGCCTATCACGGCGGAACCGCGGCCGAAGGGGCGATCCTGCTGTTCGTCCTGAAGGCGAAGGCAATGCGATCGTTCGCCCTTCTGAAATATGATGACGAAACGGTCATCGCCTACGACCTGAAGGATGACGGCGGTGGCCGAAAAAAGGTCAGCCTCGAAGCGCTTCAGAAGACCTTCGTTCAGAACAAGGCGGCGCTGCAAAAGGCAGCCCTTATCAAACTGACCGAAAAGGGCGGCGAGCTGACGGTGCTCGACAGACGCAACCAGCAAAAGGTCGCGCAATATTTCGAGGCTTTTCTGGGCGCGCGGCAGACCCTGAGCGATGCCGAATTGACGAAGAAATTGGTCGATGTCACGCGCAAGGTGATCGGCGACAATCCGGACCTCGTCGACGGCGAAGTGGTGCGCGAACTCACCAAGCGGACTTACGACGCTGCGTCCGGAGGCGGTGAAATCGACAGCGAGGACCATCGCTCCTTTCTCGAGACCGTCATCGGGCACAAGCTTGCGGACGACAGCGTTCTGCTGAGCAAGTTCAATCGCAGCCTCACGACAGAGCGGATCTCCGGAGTGCCGATGACGCTCGTTCCCGATCAGGTGAAGGGACCGAAGACCCTCCATTTCAAGACCGAAAATGGCATCGAGATCCGCGTGCCGAATGAATTCCGCGCGCTGATCGAAAAGACCGAAGACGGCATGATCATCATCCACGACAAGCTGGCGGTTGAGACCGATGACCCCAACTGAGATCCTCGATCTTATTGCACGAACGCAGCCGACGAAGCCGGTCGAGGAGCATGCGGAACTGGTCATCGTCAGGGCAAAACTTGATGATGCAGCCCTTCGAACGGAATGGCTGGCATTGCGCGCCGATGTTCCAGCCTTTCTCGAGTCCGTCACGATCAGGCGCGACGGCACGGACATCGCCCTCGACGACGGCGACGTGCCGCCATCGAGCACGGTTTTTGCCATTACGCTCAACAAGGTCTCGCAGAGGGCCGTTCTTCGGCTCTTCCATGGAAAATCCCTGACCGGTCTTGCAAGAGCCTTGGATGGCAGCCTTGTTGTCTGCGTCGCCGAGCTGACCACGGATCAGGCATTCACATCCTACGGCGCCAGGTTCCAGCCTTGGACGGAGCAACCTCCCGCTCCATTCGATCGGGTGCCGGAACTTCCCAACCCAAGAAGCATATGCCATGACGCCAGCAATGCAGGGCTCGTGCCGGCAGACATACGGCCATGGCTGCTTCAGGATCACCCGCGACAGTCTTCGCAGACATTCGAAGCTTGGCGCTTACTGGCGGCTCCCAGGCTGATGGCGGCACTTTCCGATCAGGTCTACGGGGCAGCGCCGAACATCGTCTATCAGCTCTCCGGCCCGCCAAGCCGCAAGGTCGGTATTTCCCTTCCCGAACTGGTTGTCATGTTCCAGCGGCTCAATGATGGTGTGTTTTGGGTGTTTGCAGGCGGCGAACGCGACGCGGAGACCCGTCATGTCCTGCTGGCGGCGGAATGGGCGCGCAGCTATCGCCAGGGGAACCTCGCAGAATTCGGAGACGGCAGCCTCGAATCCGCGAAGGCCGCCTATGCGGCCTATGTCAAGGCCGGCAGCAAGGAGACGCTGAAGGCCCTTGCCGACTTGCGCAAGACGGTTGTGGACGAGGCGCAGAAGGCGACCCAGCGAGCCCAGGATATGACGGGCGCGTTGTGGAAGGATCTGGCTGTCGCCGCGACGCCCTTCGTGATCAAAATTCTCTCCGACGCCGCAAAGACACCCAATACATGGATCGCCGGGCTGTTCGCCATCGGCGCGGCGGTGTTTCTGATCCTGTCTTTTCGCGTCCAGACATTCATCAATGCCGGTTATTTTGCCGGTCAGGACCGCGCCCGCGCCATATGGGCCTTGCGATTGAACCAGGTGCTGAGCGCCGCCGAGATCGAGGAGTTCAGCGAAACGCCAATCCGCAACAGCGTGTCCGACTACGGTCGCGTCCGGAAGACCGTTCGCAATGTCTATGGCGCGCTCGTCGTCGTCCTCATCATCTTCGCCGGTTACCAGTTCTATACGGCGGCAACCGCGAAAGTTCCGCCGGCCAATAGCGGGGCAGCCGGCCAGCAGGGGTCGTCGCAAACCTCTCCGGTATCCAGGTCGCCGCAGCTGGGTTCCGCCGCTACCAATGGACCTGCGACCGTCATTCCCCAAAACGCGCCCCCGGCTCCCGGCACGCCGGCAACCAAGCCGCCATGACGCTTTATGAAATTTTTCTAACGCCGAAAAATGGCCATTGCGCTCGGTTGTGGAAGGATTATCGTGGATCCAATTTCAGGTAGTGATGGATCAAGACGGCAGCCAAGGGAGGGACGAATGGCGCCAGTCAGGACATTGGTCATGCGTCATGCTGAAAAGCCCGTTGATCCGGGAGATCCCAACCTGTCCGCCGCGGGGCGAGCGCGCGCGAAAGCATTGGCCGCCTGGTATCCTGAAACCTTCGGACCGCCGGATTTCATATTTGTCGCTGCTCCGTCAAACCACAGCGAAAGGCCTGTCCAGACCGTTCAGCCTTTGGCGGACGCATTGGGCATCGCGTTGCATACGTCATATGCCGACGAAGACTACAGCGCCTTGGCCGTTGCGCTGCTCTCCGAGCCCGAATTCGAAGGCAAGGCGATCCTGGTCTGCTGGCATCACCGCAATATTCCCGGACCGATGCGGGCGCTCGGCGCGCCTGAAGAAAGCTATCCCGAGCCATGGGCACCGGCCGTGTTCAATCTGGTTCTGGCTACAGATTTTCTCAGTGACGGACCGAAGGTCTCGCAGGTGTTCGAGCCATTCTAGTCCGATCTTGAATGGCCCCCCGCGGCCTTCCGCATTCCCGCATGAAAGACAAGCATCGCCTTCATCCAACGCAACGAGGGGATCGAGATGACTTTTGCCAATACAGGTAGCGCCGGCAGCCTTGCAGTGAAACTGTGGCGCGGCGAACGCATGTGCCTCATCGGGATGGATGTCACCGATCCCGAGGAGGATTTCGTAGGCTTCGCGATCGAGGTGAAGAGCCCGAGTTCGGCCGATTATGTTCCATTGAGGAACCGCTTGAATTTCGACTACAGCAGCGGCAGCAAGGGCGTGGACGGTTTCCGTAATTTCCTGTCGACCGAGGCTCCCTTCCAGAAGTTTCGCTGGATGCATTTTCCCTATGACCCGACGGACGGAACCTATCTCTATCGGGTGACGAAGATGCACGTGAATGCCGCCGGCGCCTTGCGCAGCGGCGATCAGGTTGCCGACCTGCCGATCTCGCTCGGCCGCATGACCTACAGCGATTATCTCGATATCGGCTTTACCCGCAACTTTGCTTCCTCGCAGGCCTATGCCGACAAGTTCGGCAACAATCCGGACGTCATCCCGAGCGATGCGGACCAAGGCCTGACCTTCACGAAACTGCCGGGCGATGTCTACCAGTGGCTCGGTTTCGAAGCCTATGACCTCATCTTCGGCCTCTTGGACGAGGTGGTGAACGATCCCGGTCTCACCATCGATGTCTTCGCCTATGATTTCAACGAGCGCGATATCGTCGGCAAGCTCGAAAGCTGCGGCAATCGTGTCCGCGCCATCATCGACAATTCGGGATCGCACAAACCTGCTGGTAGCGCGGAATCACAGGCAGCCGCCCGTCTTGCGGCCTCGGCTGGGTCGGGTGCCGTGAAGCGCATGCATTTCAAGACCCTGCAGCATAACAAGGTCTTCATCGTCCGGCGCGGCGGCCAGCCCCTCAAGGTGCTGTTCGGCTCGACCAACTTCAGCTATCGCGGCCTTTACATACAGGCCAACAATGCGCTCGTGTTCCATTCAAGCGATGCGGCGGGATTGTTCGGCCGTGCCTTCGATCTGGCCTTCCAGGGGCTGGATGCCTTCAAGCAGGACGGCCTCAGCAGCAAATGGAGCCTGGTGCAGGCGCCCGGCATACCGGCGACGCATTTCTGCTTCTCGCCGCACCAATCGAGTAATCTGTCGCTCAGCCCCGTGGGCGCGGCGATCGATCAGGCCTCGTCTTCGGTCTTCTATGCTATCGCCTTCCTCAATCAGATTCGCTCAGGCCCGGTGCGCCAGGCGGTCGATCGGCTGATGGGCAAGGATGTGTTCAGCTACGGCATTTCCGATAAGGAAGGAGGCCTAGAAATCCACAAGCCCGATGGCACGATCGGCCTGGTGGATTTCAGCTATCTTGCGAGCCACGCGCCGGAACCTTTCAAGACCGAGTGGAGCGGCGGCAGCGGCATTCATCAGCATGACAAGTTCGTCGTGACCGATTTCAACCTGCCGACGGCCAAGGTATTCACCGGATCCTCCAACCTGTCGCCCAGCGGCGAAACGGGCAATGGCGACAATCTCGTCATGATCGAAGACCAGCGGGTGGCGACATCCTATGCCCTCGAAGCGCTCCGGATATTCGATCATCTTCATTTCCGTTCGGCGATGCAGGGTGCGGGTGCCCCCAACAGCCTGACGCTCGCTCGGCCTCCAGCCGCCGGGCAGGACGCCTGGTTTCAGCGCTTCTACGCGACGGGTTCGCAGGCGGCAAAGGACCGTCTCCTGTTCTCGCACTGAGGAGGAGCGCGCCATGGCATGGAGATCTCCGCTGCTGGCAATGAGGCATGCCCATGAATGAGATCGATGCGATACCTCTTTCCGCCGAAAGCGAGGTCGTGGCGGCCTCCGATTTCCGGTGGGACGGCAACGGCTTCGAGGCGGGTATCGGTATCGCCGCGTCCGGCGGCGGATTTCGGGCCATGCTCTTTCATGTCGGCGCCTTCATCCGCTTGGCCGAGCTTGGGCTTCTGCAACAGGCAAAGCGCATTTCCAGCGTTTCCGGCGGTTCGATCACCACCGGCTGGCTCGCGAGCGTCTGGCCCGATCTCGTCAAGGCTGATTTTGCCAATATGAACGATGTCTTCGTCAGTCCGATGCTCGCTTTTGCCCGGGCAAGGATCGACATCATGGACGCGGTAATCGGGCTCCTGCCCGGAACGTCCGCCGTACGCCAGGTCGCGAAATCCTACGACAAGTATCTGTTTCAGGGTCGCAGCCTTCAGAATCTGCCCGAGCAGCCGCAGTTCATATTCTGCGCGACGAACCTGCAGACCGGCGTACTCTGGCGCTTTGGCAAGGCCTATGCCGGTGACTACATCGTCGGGCGGATCGACCGTCCGGATTTTCCGTTGGCGCAGGCGGTGGCCGCCTCTTCGGCCTTTCCTCCCATTCTGTCGCCGCTGGTGCTCAAGTTTTCGGACGGCAGCTTTCAGGATTGGCCGACGGCGCCGTCCAAACCGATCCCGGCAATCCGCGATTTTCGCAAGGCTGTCATTCTCACCGACGGAGGCGTCTACGACAATCATGGGATCGAGCCGCTGGTAAAGCGCTTCGCAACTCTTTTCGTCAGCGATGGCGGCGCGCCCTTTGCTCGAAATTCCGGCCTTTGCCGCAATTGGGTCAGTCAGCTGCGCCGGATTCTGGATGTCACCGACAACCAGGTAAGAGCGCTGCGCCGCCGCGATCTCATCGGCCGCTTCAAGGCGGCCGGGGCACTGAGCGATGAAGCATCGCTGGTCGTCGCCCAAGGATACGGCCGTTTCGGCTCCTATTGGGGTATCGACACCGACCCCTCCAAACTCGCGCCGGAAGGGGCACTGCCATGCTCACCGAAGAAGGTTGCGGCTCTCTCCAGCGCACCGACCCGGCTGAGCGCTCTCGGCGACGACGTATCGGAGAAGCTGGTGAATTGGGGATATGCGATCTGCGATCGAAGCGTTCGCGCAAACTATCATGGGTCACTGCGACAGATGGCTCCGGCCTGGCCCTTCCCGAAAAGACCATTGGCATGACGGGTGATCGGCATTCGAGCAAGCCCAGGAAGAGCTGAACTGCTCAAGGGTCGTGTGCGGAAGGTCGAGCCTGAAACCACTGTCTTTGCATCGATCGTCACGGCGCAAAGCGGGAAATTGCCCGACCGCACTTGACCACTCCGCACGGCGCGCCAGATAGCGCCCATTATTCATGCTCCGTGCAGGAGCGATCCACAGGCTCCCTCGATATTTTATAACCTCCCGAAGATCCTGAGTGCGCAATTCCTCGGATTGCGGTATCCGACACCACGGCATCGCTACGCATCAATTTCGAAGTTCAATTACGATAATGATCATCATCCCCGGTCCGCACTCGATCCCCTGTCCCGCCTCCAGCGACGTCCCGTCGCGCTCAGGGAGCGAGAGACTCGGTAAACCATTTTATAGAGATCGCGTGGTATCCTGCGCTGACTTAGACTATGGCCGGTGCGTACCATTGATGGGGCTCCTCGGGCAGATTGGGGATAGCCATGGGAATTGAAATGCATTTGCCTTCGCTGGTACGCGTCCTGGGGCAGGTGGCCATCATCGTCTACGCCTATTCCTGGGTCATCCGGATCGTCGATCGCGGCGTTTTGAAATCGGTTGCGGTCGGATTGCTGTTCGGCGTGGTCGGCATCCTGTCGATGGCTGATCCGATCCAGTGGATGCCGGGCGTCATCCAGGACGGCCGCTCGATCCTGCTCGTCCTGACGCCGGTCTATGGCGGCCCCCTGGGGACCATTGTCGCGGCTGTTATGATGGGCCTGTTCCGTTTCTTGGTCGGCGGCATGGGTGCCGTCGGCGGCGTTGCCGGGATCCTGATCGTCGCGCTTGCGGGCTATGTCCTCAGCCTCCTGCCGCGGCAGTGGATCGGCACGGGGTGGAGGCGATCGGCGCTGTTCGGTCTGGCGACCTGCACATCGCTCGTGGTTCTCGTCTTTCTGCCGTGGGCGGTCGCGCGCGAGCTTCTCCTCTCGGCAACGCTTCCGGTCACGATCGTCAATATAGTCGGTGTCTTTCTTCTCTCGGACCTGCTGGAGCGGGAGCAATATCGCATCGGCATCCAGCGCGCGCTCGAGAGCGAGGCAAGCCTCGATCCGCTGACGAAGCTGCCCAATCGCCGTGTCCTGCAGCGGGAAGGCGACCGTTGCAGCAAGGAGGCCGGCATCAGGCGCGTCCCGTTTTCGATCATCATGCTCGATATCGATCACTTCAAGAAGATCAACGACAGCTGGGGTCATTCCTTCGGCGATACGGTCCTGGCGCGGGTCGCGGACGTGATCCGGCAGACTGTCCGAAGGACCGACATTGCTGCGCGCTATGGCGGCGAAGAGATCGTCGTTCTGCTGCCGAACACCGATGTTAAGGCCGCCACCGCCGTTGCGGAGAAAATCCGCAAGGATATCGAGGCGACAATCCTGATGTTCGAGCAGGAGAGCATCCGCGTCACGGTCAGCATCGGTATTGCCTGCTCCCACGAGCCGACGGCCGACTTCAAGCATGTGCTGGAGGCTGCAGACAAGGCGCTTTATCGCGCCAAGGCCGGCGGGCGAAATCGCGTGGAATTGGCCGAGGCCGCTTAGCCAGCTATATGGATGCGGGCTGTGGGATTGCGCTCACTTACTTTATCGCATCCATGCGTCCTTGACGGGAAGGGGCCATCCAGCATAACTGGACGCGACGGTTCCCCAAGGAAGACTCCGAGGGGATTAATAGGGAACACGGTGAGGACGACCCAAAAGGGACCTAGACCGTGGCTGCCCCCGCAACTGTAAGCGGATTGC
Organism: Rhizobium sp. P40RR-XXII; assembly: GCF_012641405.1. GTDB lineage: Bacteria > Pseudomonadota > Alphaproteobacteria > Rhizobiales > Rhizobiaceae > Rhizobium. The sequence goes on along the minus strand of NZ_JABAII010000003.1, from coordinate 44,734 downwards.
CGATCATCCCGGAGTGACCAACCTGCTGGTTCCCTCCGAGGGCATTGAGCCATGCCACTGCAAGCATGCTTGCGGGAAGGCAGATGATCGTCAGATATCCGCGAGCCAGGAGACCTGCCGTCGATCACGATCCAATCAGCCGGGCGGGGATGCCCGGAAGGGACAGAGAGAATGATTGACCTGAGCCTTCGACACTTTCAGACATCTATCGGTCTTGATTGGGATCCTCGCAACCGGCGGCGGTCTTTTTGAGCGCGATCGCGCTGATACCGCCCAGTTTCCCTCCTATCGAGATCGTTCATGCGCCATTTTTTGACGACCATTACATTTGCACTCGGCCTGAGCGGGTTTGCCGCTTCCGGTTTTGCCGCGACACAATATCCCCTCACCATCGATAATTGTGGCCAGAAGGTCACCTTCCAGAAGGCCCCGGCCAGGATCGTCTCGATCGGGCAGGGCATGACCGAGATCCTCTTCTCGCTCGGCCTTGCCGACAAGATCGCCGGAACGGCCGTCTGGGTCGGCCCTGTTCTGCCGCAATATGCCGAAGCCAACGGCAAGATCCCGCGGCTTGCCGATAATGATCCGAGCTTTGAGTCGGTCGTCGGCAAGGAGCCGGATCTGGTCATGGCCGAATTCGAGTGGCATTTCGGTCCGCAGGGCTCCGTCGGCAAGCGCGAGCAGTTTTCCGAACTGAGCATCAATACCTATATCGCGCCGACCGATTGCGTCGCCAAGGTCAATGCCGATGGCGGCGACGGCGTGCGCAAGGAACTGTTCACGATGGACCTGATCTATCAGGAGATCGATGAACTCGCGGACATCTTCGACGTTAAGGATCGCGGCGATGCCTTGATCGCAGACCTGAAGAAGCGCGAAGTGGATGCGGTCGCCTCGATTTCAGGCGCAGGGACCAAGGATCTTCCCATCGTGTTCTGGTTCTCCAGCAAGGAAGTCAATGGCGACGCCTTCATCGCGGGCAAGAACAGCGCGCCGGCCTATATCCTGAAGACGCTCGGCGCCAGGAATGTCGTGACGACCGAGGAAGAATGGCCGCTGGTCGGATGGGAGACGATTATGCAGGCCAATCCGGCCGTGATCGTCATCGCCACCATGGATCGCCGCCGCTATGCCGCCGACGATCCGAAGGTCAAGGTCGATTTCCTCGAGAAGGATCCGGTCACCAGCCAGCTCGATGCCGTCAAGAACAAGCATTTCGTTCTGATGGATGCCCAGTCGATGAACCCGACCGTTCGGACCATCGACGGCATCGAAATCCTGGCCAAGGGCATTAAGTCCTTCGGCCTGGCGCGGTGAAGATGCGTCTTGCTGCAGAACGACGGCCATGGTGGATGCTGCCGGCGCTTGCCCTGGCTGCCATCGTGATTCTGGCCTTCATGATCAGCCTTGCGGTGTCGATCGGCGAGATTTCCATCCCGTTGTCGACAACCGCAAAGGCGGTATCGAACCGGCTGTTCGGAACGAGCTTCGAACTGAGCCGGATTCACCAGGGCATCGTCTGGGACTATCGCCTGAGCCGGGCGCTCGTCGCCGCCAGCGCTGGCGCCTCCCTGGCATTGAGCGGCGTGATCCTGCAGGCCCTGTTGCGCAATCCGCTTGCCGAACCCTATGTGCTCGGCATTTCGGCGGGTGCCTCGACCGGTGCGGTCTGTATCATGATCCTCGGGCTCGGCTACGGCGTTCTCGGGCTTTCCGGCGGAGCGTTCCTGGGTGCGATCGTTGCTTTCCTGTTCGTCGGCCTGCTCGCGACGGGTGTCGGCGGCACGAGCGAGCGGATCATCCTGTGCGGTGTTGCCGGCTCGCAGCTTTTCAACGCGCTGACCTCCTATATCGTCACCACGTCGGCCAATGCCGAGCAGGCGAGGGGCGTGATGTTCTGGCTGCTCGGTTCGCTGAGCGGCGTGCGCTGGCCGGACGTCTATCTTTCGGGGCCGGTCGCCATTCTCGGCTTTGCCGTCTGCATGGCGCATGTCCGCGTGCTCGATGCCTTCATCTTCGGCACGGATGCGGCCGCCTCTTTGGGGATCGCGGTGCGACGCGCGCAGATCGTCCTGCTTGGCGTTACGGCCTTCATGACGGCCGCCGTCGTCAGCATCGTCGGCTCGATCGGCTTCGTCGGGCTCGTCATCCCGCATGCCGCCCGTTTCGTCGTAGGGCCAAGCCATGACCGGCTGCTGCCGGCGGCAGCCCTTGCCGGCGCCATTTTCATGGTCGGCGCCGATATCATCTCCAGGGTCATCATTCCCCAGCAGATCCTGCCGATCGGCGTGGTCACCGCCCTGTTCGGGGCTCCCGCCTTCGCCATCATTCTCTATCGCGCCCGGAGGACGGCATGAGCATCGCTGTGGACACGGTGACCTTCGCGGCCGGCAATACCTTGATCGTCAACGGCATCAGCCTGGCGGTGGAAAAGGGCAAGGTTCTCGGCCTTCTCGGGCCGAACGGCTCGGGCAAATCCAGTCTCCTGCGGCTGATCTGCCGGTTGAGGAAGGTCAAGAGCGGGGTCATCCGGCTCGGCGGTAGCGATATCGCCTCGATTTCGCGCGGCGACATCGCCCGCCGTATCGCGCTCGTCGAACAGCAGGCGACGACCGATACCCAGGTCACCGTGATGGACGTCGTTCGCCTCGGCCGTACGCCGCATCGGGGGCCCCTGTCATCCTGGAGCGCTCACGACGATGCGGCGGTTTCCGATGCGCTCGTCCGCGTCGGCATGCAAGGCCGCGCCGGGCAACTATGGCAGACACTCTCCGGCGGCGAACGTCAGCGTGTCCATATCGCGAGAGCCCTTGCGCAGACCCCGAGCGAACTGCTGCTCGACGAGCCCACAAATCACCTTGATATCCAGCATCAGCTCGACATTCTCGGCCTCGTCTCCAGGCTTGATGTGACGTCGATCGTCGCGCTGCATGATCTCAATCTGGCGGCCATGTTCTGCGACAGTCTGGCGGTACTCCAAAATGGCGAGGTCGTCGCAGCCGGTGCACCGGATGAGGTGCTGACGCCGGAATTGATCGAACGGGTTTTCGGCGTGCGCGCGCATGTCCAGAAATCCCTGGTCCATGGCCGCTGCAACATCCAATATATGACGGGTTGACCTCGTTTAAGCGGAACCATTGATCTTTCGCTCGCGTCGAGCCGTTTCGATCCGTGCGCAAAAATAGTTTAGGTTTAAACTTGTTTTTTCCGATCGATGGATCGACAGTAGCGGCCCAAGGGGAACGGGTGGAGGCGATACGTTCCGCCCGCAGAAGACCCATAAAAGAGGAACAGCATGATCAAGCCGCATCCGCTGAAAGGTCCCAGCAAGCTGAAACTCGGTGTCTTTTCCGCCAATGCCGATGGGGGCCTTGCCATCACCGACGTGCCGGAGCGCTGGCAGGCTCGCTGGAAAGACAATCTGAACGCCGTGCAGATCGCCGATCGCGGCGGGCTGGATTTCTTCCTTCCGATCGCCCGCTGGAAGGGTTTCGGCGGCAAAAATCGGGTGCGTGAATGGTCCTTCGAGACCTTCACCTGGGCGGCGGGCCTTGCCTCCGTCACGGAACGGATCGGCCTTTTCATGACCGTTCACGTGCCGCTCGTGCATCCGCTCTATGCGGCCAAGGCGCTCGCGACCGTCGATCATATCAGCGGCGGCCGCGCAGGCCTCAATATCGTCTGCGGCTGGAACCCGAAGGAGTTCGGCATGTTCGGGGTGCCGCTGGTCGAGAAAGGTTATGACCAGGCGGACGAATGGCTTGATATCATGGAGCGGGCCTATACGTCGGACGCGCCGTTCGACTATGACGGAACCTATTACAAGCTGAAGGATGTGGTGAGCCGGCCGGCCAGCCTGCAATCGCCGCGGCCGGTCACCATGAACGCGGCTTTCGGCGGGCCGGGCCGGGATTTCGCGGCGAAGAATTGCGAATATCTCTTTACCACCTTCACCGAGATTTCCGAGGCCGGCAAGCATGTCGAGGATATCAGGGGGCGGGCGGAAAAGCTTGGCCGCGATGTCGGCGCCTATACCGTCTGCCACGTCGTCTGCCGCGAAAGCCAGCAGGAGGCGGAGGACTATTACGAACGTTATGCCGTGACGCTTGCCGACCATGAGGCGGTCGATGCGCATATGGCCGGCAAGAAAGAATTCTCCCAGTCGCACGACGCGCAAGCCTATGATCGCTACCGCAAGCGGTTTGCAGGCGGCGCGGGTGGCTATCCGCTGGTCGGTACGCCGGAAAAGATCGTCGAAGATATGATCGCCATCGCCGAACAGGGCTATTGCGGGATTGCCATGTCCTTCGTCAACTACACCTATGAATTGCCCTTCTTCTGCGACCGGGTCATGCCGCTCCTGAAGAAGGCGGGGCTGCGCGTCGAATGACGGCCGACCTCGTCCACGACGTGATCGGCGCTACACGGCGGGCCTTCCCGGAATTACGCTAGTTCAACCGGTGACGGAACATCCAGGCGGCAACCGGCATCGTTGCGGCGGCGATCACGACCAGGGCCAGCATGTCGGGAAGAAGCGCGTCGAGCCCGGCACCTTCGAGATAGACGCCGCGGGTGATGCTGATCGCATATTTCAGCGGGTTGATCATCGTCGCATATTGCAGAACCTTCGGCATGTTGTCGGTCGGCGACATCAGCCCGGACAGCAGCATGAACGGCATCAGGAAGACGAAGCAGAGGATCATCGCCTGCTGCATGTTGGCGGCAATCGAGGACAGGAACAGCCCGAAGCCGATGGCCGCAGCAAGGAAAAGGCTCAGCCCGAGATAAAGCGTCAGAAACGAGCCGGCAAACGGGATGCGGAACCAGACCAAGGCCACCAGCAGGATCGTCGATGCCTGGGTGATGCCGACGATCATCGAGGGGACGGCCTTGCCGATCATGATCTCGGTCGGCGTGAAGGGCGCCACGAGCAACTGGTCGAAGGTTCCTTCCTCGCGCTCGCGGGCGACGGACATGGCCGTTAGCATCATCGTCATCAGCATGGTGATCGTGCCAATGAGCGATGGGACCATGCTCCAGCGCGTTTCCAGCTGCGGATTGTACCAGGCGCGCGTCGTCACCCGCACTGCATTGCCGGAGCTGCCCTTCTGTGCCAACCAGTCGGCGGTGAAGTCGCGGACGATCGTGTTGGCATAGCCCTGCGCAATGCCGCTCGTGTTGGAATTCCTGCCGTCCGCGATGACCTGCACCGTGCCGGTCGAGCCGGCTTCCAATTGTCTTTCGAAATCGTGCTCGATGACGATGATCAGGACGGACTGCTTGGTATCGAGCAACCTGACGGCCTGACCTGTCTGCGCCAGCGTCGCCACCCTTTCGAAGATGCCGGATCCCTCGATCTTTGCGACCAGGTTTCTCGATGCCGTCGTCCTGTCCTGGTCGACGAGTGCATAGGGGACCGTATTGAGGTCGTAGGTGGCGGCATAGCCGAAGATCAGGCACTGGAGGATGGGCGGGACGACGATGCTTGCCCGGCTTCTCGGATCCTTCAGGATAACGAGGAGTTCCTTGCGGATCAGGGTTGCGATGCGCAGAAGCGATGCGATCAACATGGCTATGCGATCCTCTTGCGGGTCATGCGCACGGCAAGCGCCAGAAGCGCCGTTGCCATGCCGGCCAGCACGGCGGCATTGGGCAGGATGACGCTCCAGATATTGCCGGCGAGAAACAGGGTTTGCAGCAGGGTGACGAAGTACCGGCCCGGAAAGATGTAGGTGATGATCTGTACCGCCCAGGGCATGCTCCGCGGATCGAACATGAAGCCCGAGAGCATCATTGCCGGCAGGAAGGTGGCGAGAACGGTAATCTGGCTTGCGATGAACTGGCTCTTCGTAACGGAGGAGATGGCAAGGCCAAGGCCGAGCGCCACCAGGAGATAGAGCATGGATACGATCGTGAGGATCAGCAGCGATCCTCGAAGCGGCACGCCGAAGAGCAGTCGGCTGCCGACGACGCAGAGCGCAAGCCCGGCAAGCCCCAGCAGAAAATAGGGGACGGTCTTGCCGAGCAGGATTTCGCTCGAGCGGACCGGCGTCACGAACAGTGCCTCGAAAGTCCCGCGTTCCCATTCCCGCGCCATGACGAGCGCGGTCAGGAGCGCCCCGATCAACGTCATGACGAGGACGAGGAGGCCCGGGACGAGGAAATAGCTGCTGTCATTGGCTTCGTTGAACCAAAGCCGGGACTGGATCGTCACGCCGCTGCCGGATGTCGCGCCTTTGCGGGACGCTTCCTTGGCGGCCCAGACGCCGACCGCCGCCTCGGCATAGCTCAGCGAGATGCGAGCGGTGTTGGCATCGCTGCCATTGACGACGACCTGCACCTCACCATTGCCCGAGGCCATTTTGCGCGCGAAATCGGAGGGAATGCGCAGGATTGCTCGCGCCTCGGATGACAGGAGCATCTTTTCGGCTTCGGCCATCGTCTTGACGGGCTTCGGCGAAAAATAGCTGGAGAGCTCGAAGGCCGAGGCGAGGCCGCGCGCCTCGACCGAATTCTCTTCCATGACGATCGCAACGGGGACGTTGTTGACGTCCAGATTGATGCCGTATCCGAACAGGATCAGCAGTGCCACCGGCATGACGATGCCGATCGCGATGCTGCTCGGATCACGCAGGAGCTGCCAGGTCTCCTTGCGGATGAGCGCGCGGATGCGGCGCAGGGCTGCGCGCAATCCGTTGCTGGGTTTGTCGACGGGGTCGTTCATGCCGCTTTCTCCGCCTGTTTATGACGTTCCTGCTCGACGATCGCGATGAAGGCCTCCTCCATCGTTGCCGCCGCTTCGCCGCGTGTCCCGGCATGGGCGCGGATTTCGACCGGCGTTCCCTCGGCCAGGTTCTTGCCGGCATCCAGGATGATGATCCGGTCGCAATATTCGGCCTCTTCCATGAAATGCGTCGTCACGATGACGGTTACGCCCTGCTCGGACAGGGCGGTGATCCGGCCCCAGAATTGCCGTCGCGCCAGGGGATCGGCGCCACTTGTGGCTTCATCGAGGAAGAGAATATCCGGCTCATGCAACAGGGCGGCGGCGAGCGCCAGCCGCTGCTTGAAGCCGCCGGGAAGCTGGCCGCTAGGCAGCTTTGAAAACTGGTCCAGCTCGAACTGGTTCTTCAAAGCGGCGATCCTGTCTTTCCGGTGTTTGCGGCGCAGCCCATAGGCGCTTGCGAAGAATTCCAGATTCTCATCGACACTCAGCTGGCCGTAGAGCGAAAACTTCTGCGCGACATAGCCCAGCCGCTGCCGTGCTTTAGCGCCTGCTCTCAACAGGTCCGAGCCGGCGACCATCAATGTGCCGCCGCTTGCGGGAAGCAGACCGCAAAGCATCCGGAATGTCGTGCTTTTTCCAGCTCCGTTCGGGCCGAGCAAACCATAGACCTCGCCCTTGCGGACGCTGAAGCTGACATGATCGACGGCGGTGAAATCCCCGAACTTGCGAACGAGGTCGTGAACCTCAACAACCGTTTCGGCGCCATTGTGATTGTTCGATGGCTGGCTGATCTGTGTTTTGCGCTCGGCATCGCCGGCAACGGCATCGAACAGCATCATGAAGGCATCTTCGAACCGCGGCGCCACGCTTTCGGCGTCGAGCTCGGTATCGTCCATTTGCAGCGGCGCGTCCTTTTGATCCGCCTTGCGCACGATCCTGACCCGGCCGGCCTCCGGCACGGCGTCGACGATACCAGGCAGGGCGAAAAGACGGGCCTGCAGGGACCTTGCCGGCATGTCTTCCGGTGTGGGAACCATGAAGCAGCAGCCGTCAGCCTTCCTAGTTATGTCGGCAGGCGGTCCCTGATCGAGGATCTTTCCCGCGTGCATGAGAACGGCGTGCTCGCAGCGCTCGGCCTCGTCGAGGTAGGAGGTTGCGACGATCACCGAGAGCCCGTCCTCCTTGACGAGCTTGAAGACGATTTCCCAGAGTTCGCGCCGGGACAGCGGGTCGACACCGACGGTGGGCTCGTCGAGCAGCAGCAGTTCCGGCGCCCGCACCAGCGTGCAGGCAAGGCCGAGCTTCTGCTTCATACCACCCGACAATTTTCCTGCCGGCCGTTCCTTGAAGCGCCCGAGCTGCGTCATCTCGAAGAGGCGCGGATAGGTTTCGTCGCGCTTCGATTGCGTCACGCCGTGCAGATCGGCGTAAAGATCGAGGTTCTCCTGAACGCTCAGATCTTCATAGAGGCCGAATTTCTGCGGCATATAGCCGATCCGGTCCTGAACATGCTGCGGCTCCGTGGCGATATCAAAGCCGTTCACTTGCAAACTGCCGCTATCCGGCGCGACGAGGCCACATGCCAGGCGCAGCAACGTTGTCTTGCCGGCACCATCCGGGCCGACGAGCGCCGTCAGCGCGCCTTTCCGCACGTCCAGCGAGACATCGGCGAGCGCCTCCACCGCTTCTCCGGTGTCCCGGCGAAACGTCTTGCGGATATTTTTTGCTATCACCGAGAGATCGCCGGCGCTCATGGCATCCTCGTTCTATTGCTGCTGCGCGGTTGGCGGAACCGCCTGTTCGCCGGCAAGCGGCCGGACGGTTGCCGGCATGCCCAGCCGCAGCATGTTGTCCGGATCGTCGACAAAGACCCTGACCTCGTAGACGAGGCTTGTGCGCAATTCCTCCGTCTGCACCGATTTCGGCGTGAACTCGGCAACGGAGGAAATGAAACCGATCCACCCCCCGATCGTCCGCCCCGGCAGCGAATCCACGGTGACGGAGGCTTTCATGCCGGGACGGAGCATTCCAAGCTGTGTTTCCGAAACATAGGCGCGTACCCATTTCGGGCTGATGGTCGCAAGCGAGAAGGCGGCTCGTGTGGGGGATGCCATTTCACCGGGCTCGATCAGCCTCGATTGCACGATCGCGTCGACGGGTGCTCTCAATTCGGCGTCGGCAAGCTGCTGGTGGAGAAGCGCGACGTTGGCCTCCGCCGCATGCAGCTGTGCTTCCGCCTCCTCGATATCCTCGATGCGCGAGCCGGCGATGAGCAGATCCAACGCCTTCTGGTTTGCGATGAGCTTGGCGTCGGCGACGGCGGCGGCCGAACGGGCTTCGTCCAGAGCCTGCTGGCTGACCGCGGCCTTGGGAGCAAGCGCGTTCTGACGTTCGAACTGGGCGCGGGCATTGACGGCCTCCGCCTTGGCGGATTCGACATTGGCGCGGGACTGGGCGATCTCCTCGGGGCGGCTGCCGTTTTTGAGGCGGGTGAGATTGGCGCGTTGGCTGGCAGCCTGCGCTTCCGCCTGGGCGACCTGCGGTCCGAGCCGGCTCGTGTCCAGCCGGGCGACGATCTGGCCTTTCTTGACTTGCGCGCCCTCTTCGACAAGGACTTCGGCCACACGTTCGCTGCCATTGAAGGCGAGGGTGAGTTGCCTAAAGTCGATATTTCCATAGAGAACGAGGTCGTTCGAGCCGTCGTCCCGATGGAGATACCACCAGGCACCGCCCGCACCGGCGATCAAAAGGACCAGGATGACGATGACGCGTTGCATGCTTTGGTTGGACTCCAAACGAGCGGTCGGCTCCAGTGAAACGAATGATGACCGAGATCGATCCGGGGCAGATTATAACACTTGTCAAATTCAAATTTCAAATTAATATTCGAATTAATGGAAGGCAGAGAAATGGCCAGAGGCAGTAGAAGACGAGTCGCGCGATCACGAGATCGGCAGGACGGAGCGGCCACGCGCTTGAGTCTGCTCGAAGCCGGCGGCGCCGTCTTCGCCGAATTCGGCTTCGACCGCGCGACCGCAAAGGAAATCGCCTTGCGCGCGGGGACGAATGCGGCCGCGGTGAACTATCACTTCGGCGGTATCGAGGCTTTGTACGAAGACGTTCTCGCCGAGGCGCATCATCGCCTGATGAGTTACGACGTGCTTGCCCGCATGATAACCGCGGACATCGATCCGAAGGAGAAGCTGCGCCGGTTTATCGGTCTGCTGGTCAGGGTCGTCAGGACAGCGAATGAGGATTCATGGCCGGCCAAGGTGATCGTCCGCGAACTGATCGCGCCCACACCTCATATCGACAAGCTTCGCCGCCAGGAGATCGAGCCCAAGAAGGCTTTGCTGTTTGGCGTCATCGCCGAGATCATCGGCGTCGCGCCGGACCATCCGCTCGTCGCTCAGGCTGCGCTTTCGACGATGGCGCCCTGTTTCATGCTTCTGGTGGCCGAGAAACGCGTCTCGGAGATCATTCCGGCGCTTGGGCGGAATACGACTAAGGATGAGGAACTGGCGGACCGGCTGGTTCGCTTTACGCTTGGCGGACTTGCCGCGCTTTCCGCATCGGAACAGGCGGCGAGATCACCGGATCGGGAGAACTGACCTTTACAAACTACGCATTATAAGGTTGCTTCAGCCTTCGAAGCCGAACCGCTCGACATCGAAGTCGTCACCGTCATAGGCGGCGCCGTCCTGAATATCGGTCATATCCTCATGCATCGGTATTGGCGCGCCGACGAGGCTCGGGAGCGTCATGTTGACTGCCATGCCCGGCGGCTGCAGCGCCCAGGCGACGATGGCCCCCGTCGACATGGTCCCGACGCCTGCCGATACGTCCTGCGTGGCCGAGCTCGGCAACTGCGCCATTGGCTGCATCTTTGCCATGGCGCTATCGGTCGTATTCTTCGTGTTGTCTGACACTACGAGTTTTCCGGCGTCGTTGCGTCCCACCACCAGACTTGCCAGCACAACAGGAGGGGCTGGTCTTTCAGGCGCGGCCGTCGGGATGACGACAATACTGCTGGTCGGCCGCCATGCCGGCAGTGGAACGGCATAGGCGGCCAGATCGGCAAAGGGCTGCTCCTTGCTTTCTTCGGCCACGCGCTTGCCAAGCTGAGCCTCCAGCCCGTTCACGGCTCGGCTCCTGGGCGTCGGCAGCATGCTGGTCATAAGGCTGCTGTCGGGGGCACCGCTACGAGAGGCAGCCGACGATCCGGCGTCATCATCCTCGTCCACGACGGCTGCGATCCTGCTGCTCACCTGGGACGGGCGCTTTCGGGATTGCGCGACCGCTACGTCATAGCCCGGCAGCGGTCTGCCATCCGTCGGCACATGCAGCGTTCGTCCATTCGGGAAAAGCCGTGCCAGTTCCTGGCGCGACATTCTCGGCCAGGCGCGAACCCTGCCGACATCCAGATGCACGAAGGGCGAGCCGGAGTTGGGATAGAAGCCCACGCCGCCGATCTGCATCTGCATGGCAATCGCGCGCAGGCTCGCGAGCTTGACGCCGGGAATATAGAAATCCATCGCCTTGCCGAGCGTGTGCTGGCTGTGTTTTGCGACGCCGGAGCTGCGCGAGCGGTTGCGCAGCATACCGTTGGTCGAGGGAGAGCGGTAGGCGGAGACGACGTGTATGGTTTCCCTGGCACCGCTGCGTTGATAGACTTCCCAGACGAGATCGAGCAGTTCCGGATCGATCCGGGTCGGCTCGTTCTTTCGCCAGTCGCGCAGAAAGCGGTTGATCTGGGCAAGGCCCCTCGGATCATATTTGCCACCGCGCTTGAAGGTGATGGTCGCCCTTTCCCCGGTATGCGTGAAGAAGAGCTTGAGTGCCCGGTCTTCGGCCGCAGCCGAGCCGGCAAAAGCACCAAGCATCAGCACCGCGATCAGCGCCACGCGGCAGGCGACGAAGGAGGAGGCCATGGCGAGAATTGTCGCGGGGATGGAAAAGATCACGTGATGCACGGATACGACTTTCGCCCTTGCTAATGGAAACAGAACTCAGAGGCGCCGCATCCGCGGCATCGTTATGCCTCCAATTATGGTCAATAAATCCCTAACGGACCGTTTATAGGCGGAAACGTCAAAATTTTGTTCTCTTAAGCTTGTCGATAGAGGGTTTCGGCCGGCTTTCGTCTCAATCGATCCCCGCTTCGAAGATCTCGCGCTTTTCGTTGCAATGGCGAGAAAAATCAACTATTGCATGTGGGCGTAGTCTTCTGAACGATAGAGATCAACCGGCTTTGCAAACGTTTTCGCGCGGGTTGCAAACTGCTTGCCAAGACAGCATCATCCGGCCCCATGAGTGGACAGAATCGATTTGCTCCGCCCTCCAGCGGGCAGCAAACCATCAGACGTAGTGACCTGTTGCGGCAGCTCCGGCGCGCCGGGCTGCGACGCCTAACGACCATTGTCGCGCCCGCCGGCTACGGCAAGACTTCGCTCGCTGTCCAGTGGTACGAGCTGCTGAAGGAAGACGGGGTCAAGCTGTGCTGGGTGTCGCTGGATGCCGAGCATACGGGCCAGGAAGCTTTCCTGCTCGCCCTGATCGATGCCCTGCAGACACTTTTGAACGAGGACGGTGCGGACGCCGGCAACCTGCCGGCCGCGGCGCTTCTTTCCGTCCTTGGCACGCGTCTGCGCAAGATCGAAGAGCCGCTCGTCATCTTCCTCGATGACTATCACTTCGCTCAGACGGATGCCACCGAAGCCCTGATGGCAAAGATCCTTGCCGATCTTTCGCTCGAGCACGTCAAACTGGTGCTGGTCAGCCGCAGTCCGCCGCGCTTTCCTCTGTCGGCACTGCGGCTGCGCGGCGAATTCAAGCAGTTCGGTGTTGCCGAACTCGGCTTTTCCGACGCCGAAGCGCGGGAGTTGTTCGAGGGTAAAGGCGCGCATCTGACCGAAGAGCAGGTCGGCTCTTTCAATCGCCGCACGGAGGGTTGGGCCGTCGCGTTGCAGATGGTGAGCCTGCTGGTCGCGGAATCCGAGGAAAGCGACACCATTCTCGCCTCCTTCGATGGCGGCGGTGCGGATATGGGCGCCTATCTCTCGGAGCAGGTATTTGAACATCTGCCCGAGGACATCCGCTTGTTTCTGGTTGAGACTGCGGCCTTGCCGGCTTTCAATCAACCGCTTCTCGATGCCGTGTTGGAAAGTGGTGGGCGCGCGGGGTTGATCGAGCGGCTGAATGAGTACGCTCTTCCGGTGACGTTGCTTGCCGGACCGGGCAACTGGATGCGGTTCCATCCGGTCTTCAACGAGTTTCTCAAAAGAACCGCCAGCCGCAGGGGTGTCGATGCCAACCGTGCCCTGAACCGCGCGGCACACTGGTTCGAGGCCCGAGGCGACATAGACCGCGCGGTCCACCATGCGCTTTTGGCGGGCGATGCCAATCTTGCGGCGCGCATTGTCGAAACCGCTGGCGGCTGGCGGCGCGTCTATGCCACTACGCGCGGCGGCGCCACGCTTTTCCAGGCCTTGAGTGGGCGTGCCTCGGAGATCGACCTGGTCCGCTTTCCGCTCGCGACGCTGGGGCTTTCGATTTTTCATGCCAAAGCGGCGCAGCTTGCCGCGGCCAATCACTACCTCGCCACGGCCGAGCGTGCCGCCGCCGGCGACCCGATCCTCGCAAAAGATCTGCGCGTCGTGCGCATCCTCCTTGCGCTTTATACGGATCATTGGGCGAGCACGGCCGATCTTTCGGCATTGGAAGACGATTTGCAGCAGCCGGACGGCATGGAGCTTATCCATCGGGCACTGGCGCTCAACATGCTGTCCTATAATTTCCTCATTCGCGGCGAGCTTGACCGGGCGCTACATTACGGTCATCTCGCCATTCGCGCTTTTCGCGACGGCGGTGCCGATTTCGGTGCCATGCACCTCTACACGCATATCGGCCAGGCCTTCTTTCTGTCGGGCGATTGCGCGAGCGCGCTTGCCGCTTACGACGAGTTGATCTGCGAAGCTCAGGCCAATATCGGACCCGGAAGCGATCTCGACGCGGTCGGCCAGGTGCTGAAAGCGGAAGTTTTGTCGATGCGGGGCGAGGTGGATGCCGCAGCCGACATGCTCGGATGGGCGCTGCCGCATCTCGAACGCCACGATACCTGGTTTGATCTTCTCGCCGCCGGCTTCATGGCCGAACAACGGGTCTTGCGCATGCGTGAGGATTTCCTGGCAGCCCACGCCGCCATGGATCGCATTCGCGCGGCGGCGCGGCGGCGCGGCTTCGATCGGCTCACCCGCCTGATCGACGGCGAGCGCGCCATGCTTCTCATGGCATCGGGTGATCTTGACCAGGCGATCCGGCACGCCGAGGCCAATGGGTTCGGCATGCAGGCCATCATTGCTGATCGCGCCAATTTACTTTCCATCCATCTGCGCGGGGCGACGCCGGCAATTTTCTGGACGCGCGCTTATCTGGCGCTCGGCGAAGTTTCCAAGGCGCGCGAGGTCTTCGACCAGTTCAGAACGCGCCAGTCCCAGCGCCTGCATGTCCCACGCGCGATCGAGCTTGCTCTCATCGAGATAGGGATTCTGGTCGCCGAGGACCGTGCCGATCTCGCCGCCGACCGCCTTTCCGATCTCGTGCTGACGATGCCGCTCGACGATTACCGGGCCTTGCTGCATCTCGACCATGCGGCCGGACTTGGAGAGCTTCGCGCGCTTGCCGATCACCCGACGGTGGCAAACGTGACCCGCAAACGTCTTCAGTCTCTGCTCGTGGTGGCCGAGACGGCGCAGGAGCCGACCATCGCCGACGGCGGATCCGCCTTCACCGGCCGTGAACGCATGGTGCTGGAGTTGCTGAGCTCGGGGCTTTCCAACAAGGAAATCGGCCGAATGCTGGCGCTTTCCGACAACACGATCAAATTCCATCTGCGCAATATCTTCGCCAAGCTCAACGTCTCGACGCGGACGGCGGCCGTCACGGCAGCGCGTCAAAAGGGTATGCTCAATCAGTAGCCCACCCGAACGGGTAGGTTTCGGCATATGCGCCCACCCATCGGGAAGGCTTTCGATGGGCGAAAAAACACCTAATCTGCACGCGTGCGAATATTATAATGCGGGGTAGATTCGTGATCGTCGTCGATCCGGTGACGCAGGAGATTATCGAGGGCAAGCTGGCGGCCACAGTCGATGAGATGGGCGTGGTCATGGCCAGAACCTCGATGAGCCCGGTCATCTATGAGGTGCTTGATTTTGCCTGCGGTCTCCTGACGCCTGAAGGCGAGCTCGTGGCGCAGATGAACGGCATCACGCTGTTCACCGGCACCTTTGGGACACAAGTCAAGTCATTGATCGCGCTCTATGGCGACGATCTGGAAGACGGCGACATTCTGCTGACGAACGATCCTTATTCCGGCGGCACGCATGCCTGCGATTTTGCCATCGTCAAGCCGATCTTCTTCGAAGGACGGATTCTGGCCTATGCCATCAATGTTGCCCATTATCTCGATGTCGGCGGCTCGGTTCCTGGCTCCCTTGCGCCCAATGCCACGTCCGTCTTTCAGGAAGGGTTGCGGTTGCCGGGCGTGAAAGTGGTGCGCAGTGATCGCTTCTCTGGAGAAGTGCTGCGCATCATCCGCGAGAATGTCCGTTTGCCTGACGTCGCGATCGGCGATCTTACCGCACAGGTGGCGACCGTTCGCGTTGCCGCCCGCCGCATGGCCGAATTGGCCCGTAAATACGGGGCCGACGTCGTAAGGGCCGCCTTCGATCACCTCCTGACCGTGAGCGAGAAGCAGGCGCGCGCCGCCATCGCCGCGTTGCCCGACGGGATCTATGAAGCGACTGACATTGTCGATGGCGACGGTGTCACCACCGACCCCATCAAGGTCAAGGTGGCGGTCACGATCGCCGGTGATCGCCTAACGGCGGATTTCACTGGCTGCCCGCCTGCGGTCGCGGGGCCGATCAATTGCGCCGCGGGTGCGCTGCAGTCGGCCGTCCGCACCATCTTCAAGGCGCTGGTGGCGCCGGAGGCGCCTTCCAACGAGGGCTGGTTCCGGCCGCTCACCGTCATCGCGCCGAAAGGCTCGGTTTTCACCGCGGAGAAGCCTTCTCCGACGGGCTGGTATTACGAAGGCTCGGTGCATGCCTCCGAACTCGTCTGGAAGGCGCTCGCCAAGCTGATGCCCGAGCGCTTCTCCGCCGGTTCCTATACGAGCCTCTGCGTCGTCTATATCGCCGGCAAGGATGCGATGGGGCAGCCGTTCATCCATATCGAGCCGCAACACGGCGGCTGGGGGGCGAGCAAGGACGGCGACGGTGCCAATGCGCTGATCGCCCTGACCGATGGCGATACCTACAATTATTCCGTTGAGGTCATCGAAGCGCGCTTTCCGTTGCTCGTGCGCCGCTATGCGCTCAACGTCGAGGGGGGATCGGGCGCCGGGCGCCGTCGCGGTGGTTTCGGCGTCATCCGCGATTATGAGATTCTTGGAGACGGCGCGTCGGCCTATTGCAGCTTCGGGCGCACGGACACGCCGCCCTGGGGCATCGAGGGCGGCAAGCCCGGCAGCATCAATCTTCTGCAGGTGGAAGAGGATGGTGGCGAGGTCCATAATTTCGGCCGCGAACCGCATATCGAGCTGCACCGCGGCGATCTCTTGCGCATCATCACCGGCGGCGGAGGCGGCTGGGGCGAGCCGCACGCCCGCGAGCCGGAGCATGTCCGCCGCGACGTCGAGAACGGCTACATCACCAGCGAGGAGGCACGCAGCCAGTACGGATATGTAGAGAGGATGGCGGGATGATCAGACTGGCGACGGATGTAGGCGGTACGTTTACCGACCTCGTCGGTTATGATGAACGCACGGGCGAGATCTTCACCGCCAAGAGCCTGACGACCGTTCACGATCAATCGGAAGGCGTTCTTGCGGCAATCGAACTTGCCGAGAAGAAGGACGGGCTTTCGACGCGCGACGTGATCTTCTTCGCCCATGGCGGAACGACCGTCATCAACGCGATCACCGAGCGCAAGGGCGTCAGGACGGCGCTGGTGACCACCGCCGGTTTTCGTGACGTATTGGAAATCGGCCGCGGCAACCGCCCCGATCTCTATAATCTCCAGTTCAAAAGCCCGGAAGCCTTCGTGCCACGCAGCCTGCGCTTCGAGGTGCGCGAGCGTATGGATGCCAAGGGCCGGGTGCTGACGCCCATCGAGCTTGGCGATATCGAGGCGATCATCCGCGAGTGCCGCGCCCGCAATGTCGAGGCGGTGGCCGTGATCTTCCTCCACAGCTACGTCAATCCCGAGCACGAAATCGCCTGCGCGAAGGCGATTGCCGAGGCGCTGCCGGATGTGACTGTTTGCGCCAGTCACGAGGTGTCGCGTCAATGGCGGGAATATGAGCGCTCCAACACGGCCGTGCTCAACGCCTATGTGCAGCCGATCATCAAGCGGTATTTCGCCCGGCTCGAAAGCGCGCTGATGGAACGCGACCTCACCTGCCCCTATTATGCGATGCAGTCCAATGGCGGCATCTCCACTTTCGATCAGGCGCAGATGAGCCCGCTGACGCTGGTCGAATCCGGTCCGGCCGGTGGCGTTGCGGGTGCGGCGCGCATTGGTGCCGTAATGGCTGAATCGGAAGTGCTGTCGCTCGATGTCGGCGGCACGACGGCGAAATGCTCCCTGATTCACGACAGCCGGCCGACGCTCGACAGTGAATACAAGCTCGAGCATACCCGTATCGCGCCCGGCTATCCGGTGCAGGTGCCGGTGGTCGACATCATCGAGATCGGCGCCGGCGGCGGCTCCATCGCCCGCATCGACGAGCGCGGCGCGCTCTGCGTCGGACCGGAAAGCGCCGGCTCGACGCCGGGTCCTGCCTGCTATGGCAGAGGCGGGGACAAACCGACCCTTTCCGACGCCTTGCTGACACTCGGCATTTTCGACCCGGCGAGCTTTGCCGGCGGGCAGATGCAGCTCGATAAATCCAAGGCGGCCGCCGCGATCGCGACGGTTGCCAAGCCGATGGGGCTGTCGGTCGAGGATGCGGCTCGTGCCATCGTCGAGATCGCCCATGCGTCGATGATCAATGCGCTGAAGCTCGTGACGGTTCAGCGCGGGCACGATCCGCGCGACGCCGCTTTCGTCATTTCCGGCGGTGCCGGTCCTGCGCTTGCCGCCGGCCTCGGGCGCGATCTTGGGGTGAAGGTGACGGTAGTGCCGCCGCATCCCGGCATCTTTTCGGCCTGGGGAATGCTGGCAGCCGAGCCGCGCGCCGATTTCCGCAGCACCTGGTTTGCGCCTCTCGCCTCGGAGGCCGTCAGCAATCTCAAGCGCCGGTTCGACGAACTGAAACGGGATGCGGTCAAGTATTTCTCCAAGGGCGACGCGGCCGAGATACGCTACGTCTGCCGCGTCGAGGCTCGGTATCGCGGCCAGGAGCACGGCGTCTTCGCCCTGTTTGAAATGGACGACGACGCCGAAAGCTTTGCCGAACGTTTCCATGCAGCGCATGAGCGGGCCTATACTTTCCGCCTGCCCGGTTCGCCGGTCGAGATCACCATGATCCATCTGGAGGCGGTGCTTCACGGTCCGGTCATCGCCATCCCGAAGCTCGATCCTGTCGGCCGTTCGCTGGACGCGGCCCTCAAGGGACATCGCAAGGTCTATTTCGGCGGCGCGGTCGGTTGGGTGTCCTGCCCCGTCTACGAACGCACGAAACTGCCCGCTTCCCAGAAGATCTCCGGCCCGCTTCTCGTCGAGGAGGCGACCGCGACGTCGCTGGTGGTTGCCGGGCAGGATCTTGAAGTGAGCAGGGAGGGGCTACTGCTCATCCGCGAAAGCGATGGGAGAAGCGTCTGATATGGCGATTGCGATCAGTCTCGACCATATCGTCAGAAGTTTCGGGCCGATGCGCGCCGTCGACGACGTGACGCTCGACATCCGGGCAGGGGAGTTCTTTACGCTGCTCGGCTCGTCCGGCTGCGGCAAGAGTTCGCTTTTGAAGCTGATAGGCGGTTTCGACAAGCCCACTTCGGGCCGCGTGCTTTTCGACGGGAAGGATATGGCCGGCGTTCCGGCCAATCGCCGGCCGGTCAATACGGTTTTCCAGTCGCTCGGGCTTTTTCCGCATATGAATGTCGCGCAGAATGTCGGCTACGGGCTGAAGTTGCGCGGGCTCACCGGTGCCGGGCTGAAGGCCAAGGTCGAGAATGCTTTGGACCTCGTCGAGCTTTCCGGCTTTGCGGATCGCGACGTCGATCTTCTTTCGGGTGGCCAGCGCCAGCGCGTGGCGCTTGCCCGCGCGCTTGTCATGGAGCCGGGCATCCTCCTGCTCGATGAACCTTTGACCGGACTTGACGAGCGGCTGCGCCAGCAGATGCGCGACGAATTCGGGCGGCTCCACAAGCGTACCGGCGCGACTTTCATTCTCGTTACCCACAATCAGGACGAGGCGCTCAGCCTTTCCGATCGCATGGCAGTCATGCACAAGGGACGCATCGAGCAAACCGATATGCCATCCCGCTTCTTCGAGGCGCCGGCCAATGCCTTCGTTGCGCGCTTTGTCGGGATCGATACGCTTCTTAAGCCTGAAAGCATTGCGATTTCCGGCGAAAAGGCCGTTGCTACGATCGCCGGCCAGCGGGTGAGCGCGACTTTTTCCGGAGCTACGCCGCCGCCCGATGCCCTGGTCGCAATCCGCCCCGACCGGATTGAGCTTGTCCTGACTGCCGCGATAGCGGCCGAAACAATTGAACTTAAGGTTGTCGAAAGCATCTATCGTGGACTCAGCCATGACGTTACGCTCGCTTTCGCCGACAGCCAGCGCGTGGTGTTGACGACCGGCGCGGACGCGACCCCACCGTTGCCGGGCGAAAGCGTGCGCGTGCGTTTGAAGCCGGGTGCTGCACTCCTGATTGATCGTTCCGGAATACCGGCCCTGGCTGGAGGCGATGAGTAGAACCCGAATAGCTGAAACAAGCGAAAAATGAGGGAAGGGAATGATACGATGAACAAAGATAGAGATTTCGCCTCCTCCGCCTTGAGGAGCAACATGCAGCGCCGTGACATGCTCAAACTGATGGGCGCGGGTGCCGCCGCGCTCTCCTTTGGTGGATTGGCAGCGACGCGGGCCATGGCCGATGACGCGACGGTGGCGTTCTGGGCTACGGCAACGCTCGATATCGGCGACAAATGGCAGGAATTTGCGCGCCAGAACGGCGTTTCACCCGAATTCACCGACAACGGCAACGATGTCGGCCCGGTCGTTGCACGCCTTGCCGCCGGCAATGCCAACGATCTTTTCGATGTCGGCGGCTTTCAGGGCGGCGCCGAAAAGGAGCTTGCCAAGCAGGGGCTGATCGCGCCCTGGGACGTTTCCAAGATCCCGAATTTCGCCGGCATCTGGCAATGGGCCAAGGATATCCCGACCTTGACCCATGAAGGCAAGCAATACGGCATCCCGACCGTCGTCAACGCCGACTCCATCATCTACCGCCCCGACAAGCTCGGCAAGGTCGACAGCTACGGCGTCATCTTCGATCCGAAGCTCAAGGGCCGTGTCGCGATGGAGGACGCCTGGATCAACAGCGCTATCTTCACCGCCATCTATCTCAAGGAAGCCGAAAACAAGCCGATCAAGGAGCCGGGCAACCTGACCGAATCCGAGCTCGGCCTCGTCATGGAATTCCTGATCAAGCACAAGAAGGACGGGCAGTTCCGGACCTTCTGGAACGGTTGGGAGCAGGGCGTTCAGCTGGTCGCGAACGAAGAAGTCGACGCCATGACCGGCTGGGAACCGATCGTCTATGAAGGCCGCAAACGCGGGCTTCAGGTGGAATATGCCGCTCCCGTCGAAGGCTACGAGGGCTGGGGCAACAATACGGTGCTGCTCAAGGGTGCCGCCGAGCGCGGCAAGGCGGGGGCCGCCCACAAATTCGTCGATGCATTGCTTGCCGGCCTCTATGGCTGCGAACTGGGCAAGGCGCGCGGCTATCTCGTGCCGACCGACAACAATCTCGCCTATGCCAAGGCCCATCCCGACGAATACAAGGCCGACGACGTCGCCAAGCTTGCCGACCATGTGAAGGCCAAGTTCTCCGGAAAGGTCTACTGGCAGAATTGCCGCCCGGACAATTTCCAACTCTACGAGGAGTGGTGGCAGAAGCTGCGCAACGCCTGACGTAACGCCATGGACCGGGGCTGGCTCATCTGTCCAAGGACAGGCCGGCCCCGATCCGACGGGATCAACGCCGACAGAAGCGGAACTAGACTATGAAGACATCAGTTCTATTGCTGGCTGCTCCGCTTGCGGCGATCCTTGCGCTCGGCCTTGCGCCGCTCGTCTTGGTGGTGGTCTGGAGCTTCTGCGCCTGGGACTCGGCGACCTATTGGATCAAGCCGGAGTTCAGCGTCGCCGCCTATAGCGCTGTGCTGGAGGCGGGTCGCTGGAGCGTATTTCTGTCGACCCTCGGCAAGGCGTTTCTGACCGCCAGCATTTGCCTCGTCATTGCCTATCCCACCGCCTACGCGATGTATTTCCTGGCCGGGCGCAGGTTATCGGTTCTGCTCGCGGCTCTCCTTACCATCCCATTTTTCACGTCCTATCTCATTCGCTCCTTTTCCTGGCGGCTGCTGCTTGGCCGCACCGGCGTCATCAATACACTGCTTCAACAGGCCGGCATTATCGACGCGCCGCTCGACTGGCTGCTGTTCAGCGATTTTGCCGTCATCGTCGGGCTTGTCGCCTCCTATCTGCCCTTCGCCACCTTCCCCGTGCTGCTCTCGATGCGCCGTGTCGATCCGATCGCGCTGGCGGCATCGCGCGATCTCGGCGCCGGCTTCTGGACGATGGCGCGCACCGTGCTGCTGCCGCTGACCTATTCCGGCGTTTTCGCCGGGTTCCTGTTCGTCTTTGTCATGGTCGCAGGCTCGTCGACCGAGGTGCAGATGCTCGGCGGTGCCGGTGCATCGATCGTGTCCGTGATGATCAACGACGTCATGCGCGTCGCCAATTTCCCGCTCGCCTTTGCGATCTCGACGCTCATGCTCGTCATCGTCTTCGGACTGGTGCTGATCGGAGACGCCATATTCGGCCTCTCCTCGCTGTTCGAGGAGCGTGGCCAATGATCGTCAGCGAGGGAACGACGCCGCGTATCGTCATCTGGACGCTGACCGTTATCGGGCTGGCCGTGATTTATGCGCCGCCGCTCTATCTGCTCGGCGTCTCGTTCAATCCGGCGCTGCAGCCGGGCTTGCCGCATTTTTCCGACATTACGCTGAAATGGTATCTCGCGCTCGGGGCGGAAAGTGCCCTCATTGCCGCGCTCGGCCAATCGATCATGATAGCGCTTGCAACGGCTGTTATCGCGACCTTGCTGTCGCTCGGCGCGGCACTTGCATATCGTGAGCTGCACCGCGGCCGCAGCCTGTGGTTCCTGACGGTGCTGCTGCCGATGTTCGTGCCGGGGGTCATCCAGGGACTGGCGCTGTCGACCGTTATCAGCCGCGCCGGCGTCAAGGCTTCGGCCCTGACTGTCATTGCCGGCCATTTGCTGTGGGCGATGCCGTTTGCCTTCATCGTCATCCTGACAAGCTTTGCCGCCGTCAAACGGACCTATCTGATGGCGGCGGACGATCTTGGTGCGAGCCGCTTCAGGCAATTCCTGGATATTACCCTGCCGCTGATCCGCCCGGGTCTCGTCAGCGCCTTCATCTTTTCGTTCCTGCTGTCCCTCAACGAGTTTACGCGCGCCTTCTATCTGGCCGGTCGCCAAAACACGTTGCCCGTGGTGCTGTTCGGCAAGATGAATGCCGGCGCTTCGCCGACGATTTACGCCATGTCCGGCGCAATCTTTCTTGTCTCCAGCGTTTGCGTGGTGGTCGTGGCACTGCGTTCGCTGCTCATGCAACGCCGAGCGGGTTGATCGATATGAAAAAGCAACTGACGGACGACACACTCCGCCGCCCCCTGATCCTCCATGAACGGGAGTATAGAGGATGAAACAAGAGTCCAAGCTGATGGCGCTGATCCGCGCTGGAAAAAGACAGGAAGCGTTTGACATGGTCGAGCGATTGAAGGCGGTCACGCAATCGCTGCCGACGTCGATCAAGGTGGATCGCACAGGTGCCGTCACCTATTATAAAGGAAACCGCCGCTTTGTAAGAAACTTGCAAGGCGGATGGGAACTGGCACCGAAGAAAAAGTAGATCGTCGCCTTACCGGTCGGAGCGCCGGCCTCGCGACGCGATCAGGCCGGCAGAAATGACGTCCATCCGTCATCGCAATTGCGGCGGATGACGCGACCAGCATTGTGGAACTGCGATATGGCGGTGGCTCTATTCTTCGCGAACGGCTTGTGGCGACTATAAAGAAAGTAATGAGAATTTTATCAAGTATCCCGTATCTTTAAAATGTAATAATATTAGAAAATATCTTATTTAGAAATATAAAATTAATACCCAAAGTCTAAGGTCTCCTGGACCGTCATCGCATAGATGACGGCCGATTGAAGGAGACAGGACCATGTATCGTGTTTCTCATTTCGGCAGGGGCAGGGATGGAGCAGCAGCGGTCGAATTCGCTTTAATCGCGCCGCTTTTTTTCCTACTGCTTCTCACATTGGTTGCCTTCGGCATCTATCTCACTGCAGCCCATTCCCTGCAGCAGCTGACCGCCGATGCGGCACGCACCGCGATCGCAGGATTGTCGGCCACCGAGCGAAGCCAGCTCGTTCAGGACTTCGTCACCCGCTCGACGGTCAACGACGCCTTCATCAACAAGGACAAGTTGACGGTTACCGTCGCGACAGACCCGGCCAATGCCAACCAGTTCACCGTGAGCGCCGCCTACGACGCATCCGATCTTCCGATCTGGAACCTCTATACTTTTGCGATGCCGGATTCCACTATCCGTCGCTATTCGACCATCCGGCTGGGAGGCCTTTGATGAAGGGGCCTTTCGAACGGATCGCCTCCTTAGCGGACAGGCGGGGAAACGTCGCAGTGACGACCGCGCTTGTCTCCCCCTTGATCCTCTATTGTCTTGGCCTCGGTATCGATTACGGCATGATGACGCTGCAGCAGCGGCGCTTGCAGCAGCTGAGCGATATTAGCGCGATCACGGCTGCCGCCGATATTGCAAATGCCCAGAGCGCGCTCCTGACCAATCTTCAGGGCAACGGCACGACGGCGGCGGTGGCGTCAGGCAGCAGCTATATGACCACCAACGGGCAGATCACCGCGGCGGCAGCTACTTCAGGCCAATATGAGACCTTGGGCAATATGGCTCTAGGGTCCTACAAGGCGGACACGTCCGTAGCACCTGAAAACCGCTTTACCTCGGGGACGTCCCCCTCCGATTCCGTAAGGGTCACGCTCACGCAGAAGGCCGTGATGCCCTTTGCCTCCGCTTTTGCCGACCCGCCGACCTTGAGCGCCACGGGTACCGCCTCCAGCGAGCGCCTGGCGGCGTTTTCCGTCGGGTCCCGGCTGGCGAGCCTCAATGGCGGCATTTTAAACCAGCTCCTGGGCTCTCTTCTCGGAACGCAGGTCTCTCTCAATCTCGTCGACTATCAGTCGCTCATCAGTGCGAACGTAAACCTCCTGAGTTTCCTCAATCTGTTGGCGACGGATCTCAAGCTGACGGGGGTAAGCTACAATCAGCTTCTGGCGACCGATGTCACCTATGACAAGATCCTCGGCGCGCTCGGCAAATCGTCCAATCTTTCACCAACGGTCGTCACCATCATCAACAATCTGGGCAAGACGCTCGGGACCACGAAGCTGACCGTCAAGCTGCAGGATATTGTGAATCTCGGCCCTCTGGGCACGGATGTCGTCGGAACCGCGCCCAACCTGACCTCCACGATCAGCGTGATGGACCTGATCTCCGCAACCGCAATGGCGGCCAACCAGCAAAAGCAGATTGCTCTCGATCTCGGGGCCACGGTGCCTGGTCTTGCAACGGCGAAGATGACGCTGGCGATCGGAGAGATCGCGCAACAAACACCGGCTGCTGCCGTGGGCGCGCCGGGCACCATCGTCCGCACGCCGCAGGTCCGTGCGGCAATCGAAGTTTCAGTCACCGGCCTGTCCCTGATTGCGGGATTGAAGATCAGGGTGCCGCTCTATATCGAAATTGCTCCGGCCGAGGCCAAGCTTGCCTCGATAAGCTGCGTTGGCGGCAGTATGCCGAACGCCGTCGTCGGGATCGACGCCGTGCCTGGCGTTGCGGAGATCGCGCTTGGAGACGTCGATACCTCGGCCTTCGTGAATTTCGGTTCCAAGCCACGGGTGACTAAGGCGACGATCATCGATTCCCTGCTTCTGAAGGTAATCGCAAGCGCGCAGGTCGACATTGCCAACATGAGCCCGACACGCGTGACCTTTCAGCCCTCGGAAATTTCCGCTGGCACCGTCAAGACTGTTTCAACCAGTACTATCCTAACCTCGGCCGTCCAATCACTCATGAAAAATGCCAACATCAGCATTCAGGTGCTCATCCTGACCCTTGGTACGCCGAGCGCGGTGCTTGGAGCCGTCGCAGATACGCTGTCCGGCGTCACTGCTCCTGTCGACCAGCTCCTCTACAATCTGCTCGGGGTTCTTGGCGTCGGTGTCGGTCAGGCCGACATAAGGGTGACGGATGCGCGCTGCATGCAGCCCGTGCTCGTCCAATAACGGCCGGCGCAGTCGATTTATGGGCTGGACCGCCTTCTGTCGGCAGAAGCATGGAAATGCGTCAGCCCTAGCCGGCCAATGCCGCCAAAGCGCACTATGATCAGGAATTGGTACCCGGCAGGCTGTAGGCCTGTTGGAAATAACGGCGGAAGGCAACCATCGGCGGGCTGAATTCGACGTTGGCGCGCCAGGCCAGTCCGACATCCATGGGCGGAACCGGATCCTGGATGTTCGCGGTCTCGATGCGCCGCCCCTCGAGCGACCAGGGACGGTGGACCATATCCGAGAGGATGGCGACGCCGAGGCCGTTCGCCACCATCGATCTGACGGCCTCAATCGAACTGGTCCTCAAGAGAACCTTCGGCTGATAGGAGCTTCGGCTCCAGTATCGCAAGGAGGAATGGGCTGCCTCATCGACCGTCAGCATGATGTAGGGCTCTTCGGCGATCTCGCGCAGGCCGATGCCGTCGCGGCGCTGCAGGTCGTGACCCGCTGGAAGCCAGAGGCGTCTGACCGAGCTCAAAAGCGTTTCGGTCGCCAGCATCGGATTGAGGATGTTCGAGGTCAGCAGCACCGAAATGTCGTAGCGATTGCTGAGCAGGCCTTCCTCGATCGATTCGCGATTGACCTCGTAGAGCTGGATTTTCAGCTTCGGATAAAGGCGGCGGATACGCTCGATGTGAAGCGGCAGGAAATAGCCGATGACGGTATAGGTCGCGGCGACGACAAGCTCTCCCTCGATATCGCTGCTGACGAGATTGAGATGGGTCGCCTCGTCGACCTTGGCCAGAATTTCATAGGCGTGAGACAGGAATTGCCGGCCGGCCGTGGTCAGTTCCATCCCTTGAGGCGTGCGATTGAACAGCGATACGCCGACCGTCAATTCGAGATCCTTGATCGCCGCGGTGACGGCGGATTGTGAGATCGACAGGTTGACGGCCGCCTGCGAGATCTGCCCGTATTCGGCCGTTGCAACGAAATAGCGAAGCTGCCGCAGGCTCAGGCTCATGATGCCTCCCATCTGTTTATCTGAAAACTGCTCCATGGAATCAGATTTTGCGGATCTAAAACGAGCGAGTTTTTGACTTAACTTTGCGCATGATATCTATCTTATTGATAATTATATATAATTAGTGACGCCATTTTGAGCGCTAATATCAATTTATCAGATAATGATGCTTTGAAAATTGTATTTTTCAAACGACGCCTTTCTCTCTAGCGTCTTCATATCGCTCCTGATTGAGCGCACATATCTGAGGGAATGCATGAAGGAAGCTGTCGACATCAACTGCGACATGGGGGAGGCCTTCGGCCGATGGCGGATCGGCGATGCGCAAGACGAAGAGCTCATTTCGCTCGTCAGTTCGGCCAATATCGCCACCGGCTTTCACGCCGGCGATCCCAATCTGATGGATGAGACCGTGCGGATGGCGGCGGCTCACGGGGTCGGCGTCGGGGCTCATCCCGGCTACAACGATCTCCAGGGCTTCGGGCGGCGCAAGATCAATGGCACCAGCCGCGAGATCGTCAACGATCTGATCTATCAGGTCGGTGCGCTGCGGGAGTTCGCCAGACGTCATGGCGTGCCCGTCCAGCACGTGAAGCCGCACGGCGCCCTCTATATGGAACTCGCAGCGAACACGGATCTTTCGCAGATATTCATTCAATATATGCGCACGGCGGCGCCGAACATGTTTGTCTTCTGCATGGACGGCTCGGCGACCTGCCTTGCCGCTGAGGAGGCCGGCCAGCCTGTCGTCCGCGAATTCTACGCCGATCGCGACTATGGCGATACGGGCTGGATCGTCTTTACCAGGGATGCGGGTCGTCCCGATCCCAAGGCAATTGCGCGCAAGGTGATCAGGGCCTGCACGGACGGTGTCGTGCGCACCGTCAATGGCGCCGATATTCCGATCGCCTTCGATTCCATCTGTTTTCATTCCGATACTTTGGGTGCGCTCGATATCGTGCGCCATATGCGCGAGGCCCTGGTTGCCGAGGGCATAAAAATTGCACCCGTTTCGCAGATTTTGAACAGCGACGCAGCGCGGAGGTCCCATGAGCAAGCTTGAGATCAGATCACCCCTTCCGGGAACCTTCTACAGGGCCTCCTCTCCGGACACGCCGCCCTTCAAGGCTGATGGCGATGCCGTCGCCGCAAGTGATACGATCGGCCTCATCGAGGTCATGAAGACCTTCCAGCAGATCCCGGCCGGGCTCGACGGCAAGAACATCACCTTCCTCGTCGACAATGAAGAGCCCGTCATGGCCGGCCAGATCATCGCGGAGGTGGAGCCATGACCATCCGTTCGGTTCTGGTTGCCAATCGCGGCGAGATCGCCGTCAGGATCATAAAGGCTGCCAAGGCGCTTGGCATTCGCACGGTGCAGGTCCATAGCGCGGCGGATTCCGAGATGCTTGCGGTGAAACTGGCCGATGAGGCGATCAATATCGGCTCGCCGGCTCCGAAGAAATCCTACCTGAATATTGAAGCCATCGTCTCGGCGGCGCGTTCGGCCGGCGTGGATGCGGTTCATCCGGGATATGGGTTTCTGTCTGAAAATGGCGATTTTGCCGATGCCGTCGAGGCCGCGGGCATGATCTTCATCGGACCGAGTGGCAAGGCTATCCGATTGCTGGGCGACAAGGTGGCGGCGCGGGCGATTGCGGCACGCGCTGGCGTACCGACGGTGCCTGGAAGCGATGGCCGCGTGGCCGATATCGGAGCTGCCGAGGTGATCGCGGAGCGCACTGGTTTTCCTGTCATGATCAAGGCAGCAGCGGGCGGCGGTGGACGTGGCATTCGCATCGTTCAGTCGCTGGCCGAGCTTAGGGAGCAATTTCCGCTCGCCTCGGCGGAGGCGACCGCCGCTTTTGGAGATGGCGGCCTTTACATGGAGAAGGTCATTACCCGCGCCCGACATATCGAGGTGCAGATCTTTGGTGACGGACAGAATTTCGTGCATTGCTTCGAGCGTGAATGCTCTTTGCAGCGCCGCCGCCAGAAGGTGTGGGAGGAAGCGCAAGCCTTCCTGCTGCCCGATGACGTCAGGCAGCGCCTCTGCGCCAGCGCCGTGGCACTTGCCGCCGAGGTCGGTTATCGCGGCGCGGGCACGGTCGAATATCTTTACGATGAGGATAACAGGCGGTTCTATTTCATCGAGGTGAATACCCGCATCCAGGTCGAACATCCGGTCACCGAGATGATTACCGGCATCGATCTGGTGCAGGAGATGTTCAAGGTCGCGGGTGGCGCTCCCCTGTCGCTGTCGCAGTCCGATATTCGGGTACGTGGTCATGCCATTGAGTGCCGGATCAATGCCGAGGACCCGGTCAAGGGCTTTCTGCCGGCGCCAGGCACCGTGACGAGACTGTCCATTCCGGAAGGCGACGGCATCCGTTTCGATACGATGCTTTGTGCCGGTTACACCGTACCGCCCTTCTATGACTCCCTGCTAGGCAAGCTGATCGTCTGGGCCGAGGATCGCAACACCTGTCTCGACAGGCTGGCCAGCGCCCTTTCCAATCTGACGATCGAGGGATTGCCGACGACGATCCCCCTGCATCTGGCGCTCGTCCGGGACCCGTCGGTGCGAAAGGGCGCATTCCATACGCGTTTTCTCGAATCCTGGCTGGAGACCGATTTTGCGGCGGTTGACGGCATATCAGTGGAGGTTGCCTGATGCCCGCTCGCTTTACGTTTGGAGGTGACGAGCATCTCTTTGTCGAATGCAGCGACGAGATGTCCCTCGAAGCCTTCTTCAAGAGCCTGTCGATGGCTAAGGGCGTGCGTGAGAGCGCCATCAGGGGCGTCACCGAAATCTGCCCCGCCAATGCTTCCTTCCAGATCAAGTTCAATCCGGATCTGATCAAGCCGGACGATCTCCTGCGCGAGGTCAGGGCAATCGAGGGAGCGGCTGAAAGGGCAGAGCCCGTCATTACGACCCGTATCGTCGAAATCCCGGTCTTCTACAACGACCCGTGGACCCATGAGACGCTGATGCGCTTCCGCGAACGGCATCAGGAGCCGTCGGGCACCGATCTCGATTATGCCGCCAGGATCAACGGCTACGGGGCGGTGAAGGATTTCATATCGGCCCATGCCGGATCGCCATGGTTCGTCTCCATGGTCGGCTTCGTCGCCGGACTGCCGTTCATGTATCAGATGGTGGAGCGGCAACGGCAGATCGAGGTGCCGAAATATCTGCGCCCGCGAACCGATACGCCGCGGCTGACTGTGGGACACGGCGGCTGCTTCGGATGCATCTATTCGGTGCGCGGGGCGGGCGGCTATCAGATGTTCGGCATCACGCCGATGCCGATCTTCGACCCCACGCAAACGACGAGCTATCTCCGTGATTTCATGGTGTTCTTCCGTCCCGGCGACATCGTGAAATTCCGGCCTATCGATCGCGACGGCTACGACCAGGCGGTCGAGGATGTCGACAAGGGACGCTTTGCTCCGCCGATCCGCGAGGTCAAATTCGATCTTAGGCAATACCAGGCCGATATTGACGGTTACAACACCAGGCTGGAGGGCGCGCTATATGGCCATTAAGGTTCTTCATCACGGCCTTTCGACCACAATTCAGGACCTCGGACGACCCGGCTATTTCCATCTCGGCATTCCGGTTGGCGGCGCCATGGATCGCTATGCCATGCGGGCGGCAAATCTTCTTGTCGGCAATGATGAGGCGGCCGCCGGGCTCGAGGCCGTCTTCATGGGGCCGAAGCTCGAATTTCTCGATGATGCGCTGATTGCGGTTGCCGGCGCCGACATGTCCGTCAGGATCGACGGTGAGCTGCAGCCGGGCTGGACGGCCCTCAAGGTCAAGGCGGGGCAGACCGCAAGCTTCGACTTCCTGAAATCCGGGGCGCGGATCTGCATCGCCGTGTCGGGGGGCATCGATGTTCCGCAAGCGCTCGGCAGCCGGTCGACCTATGCGATCGGTGCGCTCGGCGGTTTCAACGGCAGACCGATCGCCGCCGGGGACGAACTTCCCGTCGGTTCCGGCTCCCTGAATAGCGTGGGCCGATCCGTTGCCGAAGAGCTTCGCCGCAAGCCCGGCACGCCGGCGGAGCTCAGGGTCTTGCCAGGGCTCTATTGGGATCGGTTGACCGAGGAGACGAAGAGCAATTTCTTTGCCGACCAGTGGAAAGTAGCGCGGGAGGCCGATCGCATGGGGTATCGCTTCCGCGGCGGCCGAAAGCTCGAATTCGTCGAGCGCAAGCAGCCTTTCGGCGCGGGCTCGGACCCCTCCAATATCGTCGACAGCTGCTATCCCTATGGTTCGATCCAGGTGCCGGGTGGGACCGAGCCGATTATCCTGCATCGCGACGCCGTCTCCGGCGGCGGTTACTTCATGCTGGGAACAGTGATCTCGGCCGACATGGATCTGATCGCGCAATTGCAGCCGCATACGCCGACGCAGTTCGTGGAGGTTAGCATGGATCAGGCGCTGGCGGCGCGCGCGGACCGGCAGGCCTTGCTTGCGCGCCTCCGTGCGGCTCTGGCGTAAAGGGCCAAACGGATGGTCGCCTTCTCGCTCTCTCGCTTCCGGAAGAGATGGCATACGGCGAAAACCGCCTGGATCTCACTCGAGAACGCGGGTCAGGTAGGCGGCCGTCACGCCGGGACCGGGGATGATCGCGACGATCTTCATTTGCGCGATCGTTCGGTCGACGGAGGCTTCGAGATGGTTCTCCATCATCGCCGCCGCCGCCTTGACCGCACCCCGCAGCAGCAGCTCCGCGATCAGGCGGAGCTCTGTGATGATGGCGGGATCGCCGGGCAGGCCGAGGCGCCGCAGCAATCGTTCCGTCGCCGTCACCGGCAGCAGGTTGTTGCGGATGGATTCCTTCAGCCGCTCGTTCGGCGTCGCAAGGATGCAGATCTCGATGAAATCCGCCTGGATGGATTCCAGGGCCGCGAGGTGATCGGCCGGTTCGTGCCGCTCGAGATTGGTAAGGCGCAGAAACAGGTCGTTCAACCGTTCGCGGTCAACCCGGCTTGCTCCGGCAACCAGCGCCTGCGGTTCCAGCATTCCGCGCAGGCCGTAATGATCCTTGATCATCTGCGCCGTCAGCGGGCCGGCAATCCAGTGGGACGACTGGTTCTTGCGCACAAGCCCGCGTTCGCGCAGGCGGGTCAACACATCGCGCACGACGGTGCGGCTGACATTGAAGTGGTCGGCAAGCTCGATCTCGATGATACGGTACTGGCCGAAGACGACACAGCCGGCGACATCCGCCTCGACGGTATTGTAGATGCGCTCCCAGGAGGAGCGGCTCTGCAAAGCCTCGTCCGCATGGCGTGGTATAGTCAGCCCAAGCGTCTTGATGTCGATGCGGTTCGGCTCGATGCCGTGTCCGGCAGGCCCGACGAGGTAGCCGCGCCCGTTGAAGCGATGCACCAGCCCTTCGCTTTCCAGCGTCAGCAGCGCCCTCTGCACCGGGGCGCGCGAAATCTGCAGGATATCCGCGATCGGACCTTCGAGCAGCACCACGCCCGGCGGCAGCGTGCTGTCTTCGATGTTGCCGCGCAGAACATCCTCGGCGATCTCGTAGCGCTTTTGCGCATTGGGGCGCGCACGGTTTTCGGTCATCTGATCCAAAGGACTCACGTCGTTCCGATGCCTCACTCTTACGCGTTTTGTCGCACCAACATAGCGCAAAAATAAATGATTATTGAATACAAAATATATTTTCTATCTGCGATTTTGATGGTCGTTACGGCGATGTGCGCGAGCGAGTAGAGCCGCGAGACGTATTTTTGTGGAATGCTTTTCGAACGTGAGTGCCGCGAAGGTGCGCTTGTGGTAAGGTTTCTGTCGTCAAATTTGCACATGAGTTGAAATCACGCCAACCCTCTCAATCTTATCGTTAAGCGCCTCACGATCATTTGTCATTTTCAAATCGACTTCTCAAAAAAAGCCTATTGAATACAAAAATCATTTATGCAATGCTCTCATCATGAAGGCGCTCGTCAGAAGCGCCGTAGGTGGAACTCTTTGAAACGCCAAGGAACATCTCTTTGACGCGCATGTAATCATGCGCGAACGCAGACCGACGTCTGGTGTCCGGATCGATGCGATCTCGGCTGTAGCGGCGCTTTGCCTGAAGGATGGTCCTTGCCTTGAAACTGGTGGGAAATCGGTGTCGACCGTTCTTCAGCTCAGCCAAGTCACCAAGTCCTATGCGTCAGCGGCGCTGGACAGGATAGATTTCTCTCTGCCCGACAATGCCTATATCTCGCTGCTCGGGCCGAGCGGCTCCGGCAAGACGACGCTGCTGCGCGTCATTGCCGGCTTCGAGGAGCCGGATACCGGCTCGATCCTCTTTCATGGCAAGCGTCTTGACGGCGTCGAGCCGCATGATCGCGGCATCGGTTTCGTCTTTCAGAATTTCGCTCTGTTCCCACATCTTTCCGTCGCCGAAAACGTCGCCTTCGGCCTGCGCAACCGCAAGGTCGATCCCGTAACGGATGCCCGTGCCTTGGCAAAGAGGGTTCAGGACATGCTGTCGCTGGTCGGCCTCAAGGGGTTTGACGATCGTGCCGTCACGCAGATCTCGGGCGGCCAGCGGCAGCGCGTCGCCCTGGCGCGCACTCTGGTGACGGAGCCGAAGATGGTGCTGCTGGACGAGCCGCTCGGCGCGCTCGATGCCAATCTGCGTGGTCGCATGCGAAGCGAACTCAAGATCATCCGCGAGCGCTGCGGCGTGACCTTCCTGCACGTCACTGGCAGCGAGAGCGAAGCCCTGGCAATGGGAGATCTGGTGCTCGTGCTCGATCACGGCCGCATCGCGCAGGCCGCCGCCTCGGATGTCATCTATAATCGTCCCGCCACCGCGGCTGTCGCCCGCTTTCTCAATTGCTACAATCTCTTTGCCGGCAATGTCGTCGAGGATACGTTCGTCGGACAGGCAGGCCGCTTTCCCCTGAATGGGTCGCGCAGGAAGGCGCCGCAGCCGGCTTACGCGATCCGCTACGACCGTATTTCGATCCGCACCCGCGATGCGGCGCTCTCGAATGACGAGGTCCGCATCGAGGGTGATTTCATCGCCAGCGAATATTCCGGAGCGGCAGTCAATTCCTTCTTTGCGCTCGATGACGGCCACGTCTTCGAAGTCGAGTCCCATCTGAGCCATGCCCGCCCGCCGGCCTTTGTCGAAAAGGATCGCTATGCGCTCGTCTGGAAGAAGGAGGATGCCCTTGTCTTCGGTTGATGTGGGGTATTCGGCTGATGTGAGCCCTTCGAAACCTTTCCCCGGCCCCTCCAAGGAGAGCGAGAAATGACCATGGTTGCGACAAGCGAGGAAGCCGTCCAGGAAGACGCGGCCGTGCGCCGGAGATCGGCCAAGACATTCTGGCTTCTGGCGCCGGGCATGATCTGGATGGTCGCCTTCCTCGTCCTGCCGATGCTGATGATGGTCTATGTTTCCTTCTGGACGCAGACGACCTTCAAGATCGAACCGACGCTGACGTTGCAGAGTTGGATCACCTTCCTGACGAGCGCCACCTATCTCGGTGCGCTCTGGACGACGATCCGCATCTGGTTGCTGGTGCTGGTATCGACGCTTGTCGTCGGCTATCCGGCAGCACTCTTCGTCGGGCTGCTCATCAAGAACAAGACGCTGCAGACCGTGTTGCTCGTACTCTGCGTCATCCCGTTCTGGACCTCCTTCCTGATCCGCGTGCTTGCCTGGCGGCCGATGCTCGGCACCGAGGGCGCTATCAACATGATCCTGATGAATCTGGGCGTTATTCGGCAGCCGATCGAGGTACTGCTGTTTTCCGAGCTGTCCGTCATCATCGGCATGACGCAGATCTACTGCGTCTTCATGGTCGGGCCGATCGCCTTCATGATGGGCCGCATCGACGCTTCGGTCATCGAGGCGGCCCAGGATCTCGGCGCGGGCTTCTGGCGCATCTTCCGCACGATCATCCTGCCGCTTTCCATGCCGGGCGTGGTGGTCGGCGCAATCTTCGTCTCCGTCATGGTTCTTGGTGAATTCGCAACGTCTGCTGCCCTGTCCGGCCGCAAGGTCAATCTGCTCGGCAATATCATCGTCACCCAGGTCGGCTCGCTGAAATGGGCCTTTGCCGCGGTCGCCGGCGTTGTGCTCACGATCATCATGGGTGCTGTTGTCGCAGCCCTGCTCAAGGTCGTCGACCTCAGAAAGGAGCTCTGATCATGAATGCTGGTGGCATCAAGCTCGGCCTGGGTGTGTACACGACCCTCTTTCTGATCTTCCTCTACGGCCCGCTCGCGGTCCTGGCGATCCTGTCGTTCCAGACCGGTCCGGAGGGTGGTCCGCAATTCCCGATCATCGAATGGTCGACCTATTGGTATCGGCATCTCTTTGGCCTGACGCCGCCGTCGCGCATCGCGCCGCTGCCGATCGACCAGGCGCTGATCCGCTCGCTCTTTCTGGCGCTGATGACCATGATCGTCTCGACTGTGCTCGGCGTCATGTCCGCTCAGGCCTTTCGCCGCAAGTTCCGCGGTTCGGGCGTGGCCTTCTATCTGATCGTTCTCGGCATGATGGTGCCGGGCGTGCTCGTCGGTCTCGGCATGGCGCTTGTCGCCAACGCCTTCGGCATCGACCGGCACTGGTGGAGCACCGCCTTCGTCCTGCATGTCGTCTACACCTTCCCCTTCGCCTTCCTCGTCATGCTTGCCATCTTCAACAGGTTCGATCCGAGCATGGAGGAGGCCTCCTGGTCGCTCGGCGTCACGCCGGCGCGTACCTTCCGCAAGGTCACGTTCCCGCTGATCTTTCCGGGCGTGCTTTCGGCCATGCTCTTCGCTTTCACGCTCTCCTATGACGAGTTCTCACGCACCCTGTTTGCTTCCGGCCGAGAACTGACACTGCCTCTGGCCATCTATGGCACCTTCTCCGTCGAGGTGCATCCGAACGTCTTTGCCTTCGGGGTGCTGACCACGCTCTTCTCCTTCGCGCTTCTCGGCACCTACGCGATCCTGATGGGCCTGTCGGTCAGGCGCGCTAAGCGCGTCCGCATTCAGGAGGACGCATGATGGCTGAGAAGACTTCTGCCCCGATCTCCGCCATTGTCACCGGCGCCGGCTCCGGTATCGGCCGTGCCATTGCGCTGCGCCTTGCCGCCGACGGCTATGCGGTTCTGGTCAATGACCTCTCGGGTGAGCGCGCCAAGTCTGTTGCCTCGGAAATTATCAACGCGGGCCGAGCGGCGGCCGCGGTCGCCGGTGATGTGGCGCGGCCGGAGGATGTGGCGGCGATCCATGCGGCTGCCAAGGCCTCGCACGGCGACGTCGCCCTTCTCGTCAACAATGCCGGCATTGCGCATCAGGCAGCATTCGAAAACCTCGAGCTTGAGGATTTCGACCGGATGTTCGCCGTGCACGTGCGCGGCACCTTCCTGATGACCAAGGCTGTCATGCCGGCAATGCTTCAACGCGGCGAGGGCGTCGTCGTCAACGTCGCCTCCCAGCTCGGCCAGATCGGCGGCATCGAGCTGGTTCATTATTCCGGCGCCAAGGCCGCGATCATCGGCATGACCAAGGCGCTTGCCCGCGAGGTCTCAAGTCGCGGCGTGCGCGTCAATGCCGTGGCGCCGGGACCGATCAATACGCCGCTGGTGCTCGGTCTTTCCGAGGAATGGCGCGAACGCAAGAAGCGCGAATTGCCGCTTGGCCGCTTTGGCGAACCGGAAGAGGTGGCCGCGACCGTGGCGTTCCTGGCGTCGCCGGCCGCGAGCCTTTTCGTCGGCCAGACGCTCGGGCCGAATTCCGGCGATGTGATGCTCTGAGGGAGACAAGCAGATGGACAGTTTAGAAAAGCGGGTGGTCATCGTCACAGGCGCGGGCATCGGCATCGGCCAGGCGGCCGCGGAAGCTTTTGCCGCGCTCGGCGATCATGTCGTCGTCACCGACATTCTCGAAAGGGAAGGCGAGCAGACGGTTCGCGACATTCTCGCCGCCGGCGGCTCGGCAGAGTTTCACCGTTACGACGTGCGCTCGACGGAGGCCGCGAACCAGCTCGTCGCCGATGTCGAAGCGCGCTTCGGCAAGATCGACGTCATCGTCGCCAATGCCGGTATCGCCCATCGCACGCCCCTCGACAAGCTCACCGATGACAAGTGGGACCTGACCATGGATGTCGATCTGAAGGGCATCTTCAAGCTGGTGCGTGCTACCGTACCCGGGATGCGCGCCCGCAGATCCGGAAGCATTGTTGCGCTCTCCTCGATCATGGGCGTCGCCTATGGTTGGGACGAGCATGTCCATTATTCGGCGGCGAAATCCGGTGTCGTCGGACTGGTGCGCGGGCTCGCCGTCGAACTGGCGAAGGATGGCATCAGGGTCAACGGCATTGCGCCGGGCTATATCCGCACGGCCCAACTTCTTTCGGAAGAGAATTCGCTCGGCCCCGCAGGCGCGGAAAAGGCCGCCGAATTCATTCCGATGGGCCGGCTGGGTGAGCCGGAAGACATCGCCGACGTGATCGCATTCCTCGCGTCAAACGGCGCGAGATACATGACCGGCCAGGTTCTGGTCGTGGATGGTGGCCTCCTTGTGGGGCGGTACTGATCGTCATCGGCCGGCAATGGCCGGGCACAGGGCGATAAAGCAATGAAGCAGGCCCAACCAAGGGCTCAGGGAACAGCAATCAGCACTGGAGAACATAAGATGTCCAAAATGGAATTGAACAGACGCTCTTTGTTGAAGCGTTCGGCCGGCGTCATGGCGCTGGCGATCGGCGGCGGCACGCCCTTCCTGTCGTCGCGGGCGGTCTACGCTCAGGCTGCCAATCTCGCCAAGGAGCAACTGCGCACCATCGGCCTATCGGTCACCGTCCAGGAACGTATCCTCGACGAATTCCGCAAGGTGAGCGGCGTCGGGCAAACCTCCGGCACGGCGGCGACCTTTCCGGACGCGCAGACCAAGATCCTTTCCGGTTCCAAGGATTACGATTGCTGGGAGATCATCGGCGAGCGCCTGCCGTCGATCGTCATGACCAACAATGTCGAGCCGGTTCCGGCCGCTTCCCTGAAGAACTGGGCCAATATCCGCGATACCTTTACCACGCCCTCCGACAAATGGGGGCCTAAGCAGCAGATCGTCGGCCAGATCTGGGCCGATGATGCCAAGACCACGCTGAACATGGTGCCGGCCGTCTATAACTACGATTCCATTGGCTACAATCCGGACGTGCTGTCGGCCGAGGAAGCCAATACGTGGTCGGCGATTTTCGATCCCAAGTTCAAGGGCAAGTCCGGCCTCAACACCGACCCTCTGATCGCTTTCGGCCAGGCGATCATGGCGATGAACACGCTGGGGCTGTCGAACGTCAAGAATCCCGGCAATCCGAGCACGGCCGAAATCGACGAAGCGGCCAAGTTCCTGGTTTCCAAGAAGAAGGATGGGCAGTTCCGCGCGCTGTGGGGCGATTTCGGCGAACTGGTCAACTTGATGGCATCGGGCGAAATGGTCGTTTGCGATGCCTGGCAGCCGGCCGTCATGGCGGTCAAGGCCCAGGGCAAGGCGTGCAAATATGCCGTGCCGAAGGAAGGTTATCGCGGCTGGGCGATCGGCCCGTCGATGATCGCCGGCACGCCGAACAAGGAAGCCGTGATCGCCTATGCCGATTACTGGCTCTCCGGCGAGCCCGGCATCACGGTTTCCGAGCAGGGCTATTATTCGCCGTCGACAAATATCCAGAAGGTCATGGCGCCGGACAAATATGCCTTCTGGTACGAGGGCAAGCCATGGGTCGGCGCCTCTGAGCGCGGCATCAAGGAAGGGGACCTGCGCGATGGCGGCTCGCTGGCGGAGCGCGCCAAGAACGTTGCCTACTGGCACCAGTGGCCGGATGAATACGACCATCTCGTTCAGAAATGGGATGAATTCCTCAATGCCTGATCCGATGGCTGCTGCCGGCCATCCTATGCCGCGCGGGGAGGCGATGTCCGCCTCCTCGTCCACGCCCGGAGATCTCTCATGATATATGATTTGGAACTTATCGATGTCGGCAAGGTCTATGACAATGGCACGCCCGCCGTCATCGACTTCAATCTTTCGATCAGGAAGGGCGAGTTCATCGCCTTCCTTGGCCCATCGGGCTGCGGTAAAACGACGACGCTTCGCATGATCGCCGGCTTCGAAAGCATTTCCTCCGGCGACATGATGATCAAGGGCGAGCGCATGAACGACGTGCGGCCGCAGAAGCGGCCGACATCGATGATCTTCCAGAACTATGCGCTGTTTCCACATATGACCGTCCGGCGGAATGTCGGATATGGTCTTGAGGTCAAGGGCATGGCGAAGGCCGAGCGGGATGCGCGGGTCGATCGTATCCTCGCGACACTTGGGCTGGAGGACATTGCCGAGCGCAAGCCGGACAAGCTTTCCGGTGGCCAGCGTCAGCGCATAGCGCTTGCCCGCGGGCTGGTGGTCGAGCCGGATGTGCTGCTTCTGGACGAGCCGCTGGGCGCGCTCGACGCCAATCTGCGCAAGGCGATCCAGAACGAGCTCAAATTGCTGCAGAAGAAGCTCGGCGTGACCTTCGTGTTCGTTACGCATGCCCAGTCCGAGGCGCTGGCGCTGTCCGACCGCATCGTCGTCATGAACCAGGGCAGGGTGGAGCAGATCAGCCCGCCGCATCAGCTCTATACGCGCCCCAATACGCCTTTCGTGGCGCAGTTCATCGGCCGCAATACCCTCTTCGAGGGCGAGGTCGCCGGCACTGAGGCCGAGAGCATATTCGTCTCGACCGCGTTTGGCATGTTGTCGGGCCGTGCCAATGGCGGCCTTTCCAGCAAGGTCAATATCGTCATCCCTTCGGAGGCGATCGAAGTTCACGCTGCAGGCGGACCGGTGCGCGAGAATCTCGCCGGAGCCTTTGGCGGCAATGTGGTCGGCGCACGTGTCGAGCGTTTCGACGTGGTCGGCCACATCTCGCAGATCGGCATCAGCCTGCCCGACGGCCGAGGCCTGGCCCTTGAAGCGCATGTCGACAAATACCGGCCCGGCGCCTTTCCGATAGGCGCCGAGGTCATGCTTAGCTGGGATCCGGCCGACGCGACCGTCATCCCGGCTCACTGATTACAGAAAACTTAAATTGAAGGAGGTCATTCCATGGCAAAGGAAATCTTGTGCAGTTTTGGTGTCGACGTCGATGCCGTGGCCGGCTGGCTCGGCTCTTACGGCGGCGAGGATTCGCCCGATGATATCTCGAGAGGGCTCTTTGCCGGCGAAGTCGGCAGCTTGCGGCTGGTGAAGCTGTTCGAGCGTTTCGGCATCAAGACGACATGGTTCATTCCCGGCCACTCGATCGAGACCTTCCCGGAGCAGATGCAGGCCGTGGCCGATGCGGGCCATGAAATCGGCATCCACGGTTACAGCCACGAAAATCCGATCGCCATGACGCGCGAGCAGGAGACCGAGATCCTCGACAAGTGCATCGAGCTGGTGACCAAGCTCTCAGGCAAGCGTCCGACCGGCTATGTCGCGCCGTGGTGGGAATTCTCCAATGTGACCAACGAGCTGCTTTTGGAGCGCGGCATCAAGTACGATCACTCGCTGATGCATAATGACTTCACGCCCTATTATGTGCGTGTCGGCGACAGCTGGACGAAGATCGACTATTCGCGCAAGCCGTCGGACTGGATGGTGCCGCTGAAGCGCGGCCAGGAGACCGATCTGATCGAAATTCCGGCATCCTGGTATCTCGACGATCTGCCGCCGATGATGTTCATCAAGAAATCCCCGAACAGCCATGGCTTCGTCAATCCGCATCACATCGAGCAGATGTGGCGTGATCAGTTCGACTGGGTCTATCGCGAGATGGATTATGCCGTCTTCCCGATCACCATCCATCCCGATGTCGCCGGCCGCCCGCAGGTGCTGATGATGCTCGAGCGGCTCTATGCGCACATGATCAGGCATCCCGGCGTGAAGTTCGTGACGATGAACGAGATCGCCGACGATTTCGCCGCGCGCTTTCCGCGCAAGAAATAGCCGGCTAGGCTGGGGCACGAGGAGCATCAATTCGGAAGGAGATGATTGCCATGTGTTCACTGTGCGGCGTGCTCGGCGGCAATGAGCACTGGACGGATGCCGCGGCACGACCGGGCGTCTTCACACGCAACCACGCCAGCCCCGACCGGCGGCGCGAGCGTGCCGAGCGGGTGCGTGCAGCCAACGCGATGCTCTCGGGCTTCGGCCTTGTCCTGTCCGACTGGCAGGGTGCATCCTTCGTGCTGTCGACGCGAACGGGCAGGAGCGAGATCATCGAGGATCTCGGTCATCTCTGGCCGGCGGCCGAAAGGCTCGTCGGCCGGTCCTGCGATCCGCTCGACGTTACTTTCATCGCCAGGATGGAGGCACGGCATGTCGATTGAAGCGAGCGGCTTTCTGCCGATCAACCTTTTGACGGGCTTTCTCGGCTCCGGCAAGACGACGCTGCTCAAGCGCATCCTGGCGGATCCCGCCTTTGCCGATACGGCGGTGCTCATCAATGAATTCGGCGAGATCGGGCTTGACCACGATCTCGTCGAAAGCGTCGACGGCGAGATGGTGTTGCTGCGCTCCGGATGCGTTTGCTGTACGGTGCGCGGCGAACTTGCCGCCGCGCTCAAGGAACTCTATTCCCGTCGCGAGCGTGGGCTGGTGCCGCCGTTCCGGCGCGTCATCATAGAAAGCACGGGTCTTGCCGATCCTTTCCCGGTACTGTCGACCATCAAGGCCGATCCCGTGCTCCGGCATCACTTCTGCGCCGGCAACGTGATCACGACGGTCGATGCGGTAAACGGGCTGCATCAGCTCGACACCTATATCGAATCGAACAGGCAGGCCGCGGTCGCGGACCGTTTGATTGTGACCAAGACCGATCTTGAAGCAGGCTGCGAGGGACAGGCCCTTCGGGCTCGCCTTCGAACGCTCAATCCTGACGCCCCGATCCTGACAGCGGCCGACCCGGATCTCGATCTCTCCCCGCTCGTCGCCGTCCGAGACGGTTTCTCGTCAAGCGGCAGTCTGTCGCACAGCGGCTTCTACTGCGAAGAGCCGATGCAGCTCGTCTTATCGGATGGCACGCCGCATCAGGCCGCCATTTCCTCGATTTCGTTCCGCGTCGACCAGCCCGTCGACTGGACGGCTTTCGGGCTCTGGCTAACCATGCTGCTCAATCGGCATGGCGATCGCGTGCTGCGCGTGAAAGGCATACTCAATCTCAGCGGCGAAGAGCGTCCGGTCGCCGTCCATGGCGTCCAGCATCTGGTTCACACACCGGTGCATATGGACAGGTGGCCTTCGAAAGATCGTACGTCGCGTCTGGTCTTTATTCTGGATGGGCTCGATGGCGCTCTATTGAAACGGTCTTTCGAAGCCTTCACACTGGCGTGCATGCCGTCCGCTGCACCCTCTTTGACAGCCGCGGCGCAATGAGACAACCGGTCCGTATATGAACAAGCACCAATCCGTTGCAAGAAACCTATCCGCTCCCGCATTGCATCTGGCGGGACGTCCGCGCTTGCGTGTTCTCGGCACCGCGATCTCGCTGCTGGAGGAGCTGCGCCTGCGCGCGCAGGAAGATCTCGGCATCGATGTGACATTCGACAACAACGACTTCCTGACGACGCAGTACAAGGCGGCGCGCGAGCCGGAAACCTACGATATCTACGATCAATGCTTTCATAATCTCGATATCGTCTGGCATTGGCGCGCGATCCAACCGGTGGACACCCAGCGCATAGTGCTTTGGGACGAGGTCAACGATCTGACGAAGACCGGCCATATCGGCCCCAACCCCAGAATGGGGCTTGGCGACGTGCCGGCGCGCAAGCTCTTCGTTCAGCCCAACCTCGCCCTCGGCGACACGCCATCGCGCTTCATCTCCATGCTGCCGACCACACATAATTTCGACAGCTTCGCCTATCGCACCGATCTGGCACCGAATGGCGTCGGCATGCATTCCTGGGGCGCGCTTTTCGATGAACGCTGGGCGGGCAGAGTGGCGCTGGTGGACGAGCCTGCGATCGGCATCTTCGATGCTGCGCTGGGCGCACAGGCTGCCGGTCTCATGTCGTTCGACGATATCGGCAACATGTC
This sequence comes from Rhizobium sp. P40RR-XXII, assembly GCF_012641405.1. Classification (GTDB taxonomy): domain Bacteria; phylum Pseudomonadota; class Alphaproteobacteria; order Rhizobiales; family Rhizobiaceae; genus Rhizobium. The sequence continues at coordinate 2,266 of NZ_JABAII010000003.1, read as the reverse complement.
CATTCAGGAGATCGATCAGCTGATCGATCTCCTGGAGGAACGCAAGAAGGCCGGCTTCTTCAGAGATTTCTGGAAAACCGCCGAGGATGCAGCGCGGCTGATGATCGCCGGCGAGACTAGCGTTCAGAGCATGTGGTCACCCGGCATCGGTATCCTGAATTCCAGGGGTGTGCCGGTCGAGCAGGCCGTCCCCGCGGAAGGCTACCGAGCCTGGCATGGCGGCTTGTGTCTTTCGAAACATCTAAGTGGCCGCCTCCTTGATGTCGCCTATGACTATCTGAACTGGTGGATATCAGGATGGCCGGGCGCCGTCGTCGCGCGGCAGGGCTATTACATTTCGACGCCGCAACGCTCGCGTCAGTTCATGACGCAGGCGGAATGGGATTATTGGTACGAGGGCGCCGCCGCGACCGAGGACCTGCCCGGCCCGGATGGGCAGACACGGATCAGAAACGGCTCGGCGCGTAGCGGCGGCTCCTATTGGCAGCGCGCCAATTGCATTGCCGTCTGGAATACGACAATGGATGAGCACAATTATCTGGTGCGCCGCTGGATGCAGCTTGTCGGCGGCAGGGGAGAGCAGGGTCAATGACACAGACACATCTCGGCAAGTCGATCGCGCAATTGTCGGTGCTGATCCAGTCCGGCAGCCTCGATCCGGTCGCGCTGATCGAGGAAAGCCTTGATGCGATCCGGACCCATAAGGATCAGGCGATCTTCACGCGGCTGCTGGAGGGGCGTGCGAAAGAGGAGGCGGCTGCTTCGTCGAGACGGTTGCGCGAGGGGCGTTCGCGCGGGTTGCTGGAGGGCATTCCGGTCGCCTGGAAGGATCTCTTCGCCATCGCTGGCCTGCCGACGACGGCCGGATCGGTCGTACTTAGGGATGCCGAGCCTTCGCAGGACGATGCCGATGTCGTCAAGGCGTTGAAGGCGGCGGGCATGATTGCCGTCGGCCGGGTCAATATGAGCGAATTCGCCTTTTCCGGCCTCGGCCTCAATCCGCATTACGGCACGCCGCTCAATCCGCTGGCTTCTGACGTCGAGCGCATTCCGGGCGGTTCGTCTTCCGGTTCCGCCGTCGCCGTCGCGGCGGGTCTCGCGCCGGTCTCGATCGGCACCGATACCGGTGGCTCGGTGCGCATACCCTCAGCCTTCAACGGTCTTGTCGGCTACAAGGCAAGCCGCGGCCGTTACAGCATGGCCGGCGTCTTTCCGCTGGCAAGCAGCCTCGACTCGCTTGGGCCTTTGTGCCGCAGCGTTCAGGATGCCATCTGGGTCGATGCCGCGATGCGCGGCCGTTTCGTGCCCGAGGTCGAGCCTGCCTATCCCGCCGGGCTTTCCATCGTCGTGCCGACGAACGTCGTCATGGACAATGCCGAGGATGGTGTCGTTGCGGCTTTCGAGGCGGCGCTTGCGCGCTTGAGTGCCGCCGGCGTCAGGATACGGCGGGCGGCTTTTCCTGCCTTCGAAAAGCTGTTTGACCTGATGGCTAAGAATGGGCCGCTGGCAACAGCCGAGGCTTTCGCCTTGCATCACTGCCGGCTGGCGGGACCGGAGGCGGAAATGATGGATCGGCGTGTCGTGGCGCGCACGCGCCTGGGCGAGAACATCACTTTGGTCGGTTACCTGGACACGCTCAAGGTACGCGAGCAGTTGATCAGGGAGGCCGACGCGTCGCTTGGGCCGAACGAATTCATCGCCTATCCGACGGTCGCCCATGTTGCGCCCGCGCTCGCGCCGCTGGAAGCCGATGACGAGCTGTTCGCGAAGGTCAATGGCAGGACGCTGCGCAATACCTTGATCGGCAACTTCCTTGATTGGTGCGGCGTATCCCTGCCTTGCGGCACGGGCGATGCCGGCATGCCCGTCGGCTTCCTGCTGTCGGCCCCGAAGAACCGGGATGAACGGCTGCTGGGGGTAGCGAAGGCGCTCGAAGAGATCATTGCGGGCTAGAGCGGTTCAGCTTTTCACGGAATCGCAGAGCCGCTCTATCTCTTTGTTTTCTCGCAATTCCTGACGGAAAACCGCTGCGCACTTTACCTGGAATTGCTCTAGAGCACGCTTCGATTTCTCAGAATCGCAGGTTCGCAAATCAGCTGAGATATGATTCTCTGTTCCTACCGGGAAAGGACGGTCGGCAGGGATGACCCAACCATATTCCGAAGATCTTCGCGAACGGGCGATGGCGCGCTTGAATGCCGGAGAAACGATACGATCGATCGCAGCAGCACTTGCGATCGCTCCCTCGTGTGTTTCGAAGTGGAAG
>NZ_JABAII010000039.1 GCF_012641405.1 Rhizobium sp. P40RR-XXII | reverse complement strand
GGATGTGAGGTTGTATAGGCCCGAGAAACCGGGCCGGTAATTGCTATGGGCTCAGACCGCGGATCCGCTCACCAAGGAGAAATTCGATGCCACTTGAATGAACAATTGACAAAAGACCTGATGTGAAGGATTCGACGTTGTGACTCTTATCGGTCGGAACGAAGGTGACGGTGTCGCCGAGAGCGATCTTGACGAAACCGGGTTCGAAAACCATTGCACCATCTGGACCCTTATTGAGTAACTGGATCTGATGGTCGGCTGCCATGAGCGGAGCGGCCGAGACGACGAGGGCTGCAGTGGCGGCTGCCAGAGCAAGTTTGAAACGCATTGCATGTCTCCTGGTGATCGGGGGCCAATTGCGGCCTCGAAGACTATCTAGGCCATGCGGGGGCGGCCTTCTTTGACGTCTGTCAACTACGCGGCGTTGCTGGTCGATGTAATAGCAAGCCGCGCGCCGAGGAAGGTGGCTCCCTCGTTGATATAGATCAAGGAGCGCACGCCTGCTCTATGAGAGTTCTCTCTCCAAAGTTCGGGAGAGTCGAACGCGAGGCGGTCGGCTGCGCACTTGGGGACCCCAAAATGGACTACACAATCGAAACGATCCTGGTCGCGATCGCCGCCTTCCTGGCCTTGCTGGGTGCAGGTCTCGCCCATGACCATCTCTTCGCCGTGCACATGGGCATTCTGTGTTTCTGCTTGACAGTGGGCACGGTTCTGCTCGTGCGGCGAGCCGATTTCTCGCCTGAAGGCCGTGTGGCGAAGGTGGATGCATCTGGTTACTTTGACGAAGTGATCCGCTACGGCTTGGTCGCCACCGTCTTTTGGGGCATCATCGGTTTTCTCGTCGGCGTTGTCATTGCGGCACAGCTCGCCTTTCCCGACCTAGATTTCGCACCCTATCTGAATTTCGGCAGGCTTCGCCCTGTCCACACCTCAGCCGTCATCTTCGCTTTTGGCGGCAACGCCTTGATCATGACATCCTTCTATGTCGTCCAGCGCACCTGTCGGGCTCGGCTTTTCGGTGGAAGTCTCGCTTGGTTCGTCTTCTGGGGATATCAGCTTTTCATCGTGATGGCGGCATCCGGCTATGTGCTCGGCATCACGCAAGCGCGCGAATACGCCGAACCTGAATGGTATATCGATATCTGGCTCACCATCGTCTGGGTGGCCTATCTCATCACTTTCCTAGGCACGATCCTAAAGCGTAAGGAACCGCACATCTATGTTGCCAACTGGTTCTATTTGAGTTTCATCGTGACCATCGCGATGTTGCACATCGTCAACAATCTGGCTGTCCCGGTTTCTTTCCTCGGTTCGAAAAGCTATTCACTGTTTTCTGGTGTGCAAGATGCGCTAACGCAGTGGTGGTACGGCCATAATGCTGTCGGTTTCTTTCTCACGGCCGGATTCCTCGGCATGATGTATTACTTCGTACCGAAGCAGGCCAATCGCCCGATCTATTCCTACCGCCTGTCGATCATCCATTTTTGGGCTCTGATCTTCCTGTATATATGGGCTGGTCCCCACCATTTGCATTATACGGCGCTCCCTGACTGGGCCCAGACGCTGGGCATGGTCTTCTCCGTCATGCTGTGGATGCCGTCCTGGGGCGGCATGATCAATGGTCTGATGACGCTCTCGGGTGCGTGGGACAAGATCCGCACTGATCCTATCATCCGCATGATGATTGTCGCCATTGCCTTTTATGGCATGTCGACCTTCGAAGGTCCGATGATGTCGATAAAGACCGTCAACTCGCTCAGTCATTATACGGAGTGGACGATTGGCCACGTGCATTCCGGTGCACTTGGTTGGGTCGGAATGATCACTTTCGGTGCAATCTACTATCTGACACCGAAACTCTGGGGTCGGGAACGTCTCTACAGCCTCCGAATGGTCAACTGGCATTTCTGGCTTGCCACCCTCGGCATCGTCATCTACGCGGCTGTGCTCTGGGTTGCTGGCATCCAACAGGGCCTGATGTGGCGCGAGTATAATTCGCAAGGCTTTCTCGTTTACTCCTTTGCCGAAACCGTTGCCGCTATGTTCCCATATTACGTGCTGCGCACGCTGGGTGGGACGCTCTACCTAGGCGGCGGGCTTGTGATGGCTTGGAACGTTTTCATGACCATCCGCGGCCGTGTGCGGGATGAAGCAGCAATTCCGACCGCGTATGTGCCCCAGGCACAACCTGCAGAGTGAGGTGAGATATGTCATCGATACTGGACAAGCATAAGATCATCGAAAAGAACGCGACTCTGCTTCTCGTCGGCTCACTTCTTATCGTCTCGATCGGCGGGATCGTGGAAATCGCGCCGCTTTTCTACCTCCAGAACACTATCGAGAAGGTGGAGGGCATGCGTCCCTACACACCGCTCGAACTTGCAGGTCGCAACATCTACATTCGCGAGGGCTGTTATCTCTGCCATAGCCAGATGATCCGACCCTTCCGTGACGAGGTGGAACGCTACGGCCATTACTCGCTGGCGGCCGAATCCATGTATGATCATCCATTCCAATGGGGCTCGAAGCGCACGGGGCCCGATCTTGCGCGCGTCGGGGGCCGCTATTCGAACGAGTGGCACGTACAGCATCTCTCGAACCCAAGAGCGGTTGTGCCGGAATCAATCATGCCCAAATACGCCTTCCTCAAGGAGGAGCCTGTGACGATCAAGGATATCGGGATGGACCTCAAGGCCAACGAAGATGTCGGCGTACCCTATACGGACGACATGATCGCCAATGCCGAAGCGGATATGAGAGCACAGGCCGATCCCAACGCCGATACGACGGCGCTGCTTCAGCGCTATCCGAAGGCCAAGGTCGGCGATTTCGACGGCGATCCGCAGAGGCTTACCGAAATGGACGCTCTGGTCGCATACCTGCAGATGCTCGGTACTCTGGTCGATTTTTCGACCTACGACGACGCAACCGGCTATCGGTGAGGTGATCCCATGGAAATATATACTGCAATGCGGCACTTCGCCGACAGTTGGGGGCTTTTGGTGATGACGGCGTTCTTTGTCGGTGCTGTCTTCTACAGTCTGCGTCCCGGCAGCAAACAGATGGCCAAGGAGGCCGCTGACATTCCTCTGAAGGATGACTGAGATGTCGGAAAAGCATATCGATGAAATCAGCGGCGTCGAAACCACCGGACATGAATGGGACGGCATCCGCGAGCTGAACAATCCGATGCCACGTTGGTGGGTCTGGACGTTCTGTGTGACGATCCTGTGGGCGGTTGGCTATGCGATCGCCTATCCGGCTATCCCGATGATCACGTCGGCTACGAAGGGCTATCTCGGCTACTCGACGCGCGCAGAACTGCAGCAGGATCTCGATCTTGCCAAGACAAAGCAGATGACGTTTCAAGACATGATCGCCGCAAAGACGGTTAAGGAGATCGACGCGGACCCGGCACTGCGCGAATTCGCCGTCGCCGGCGGCGCGTCGGCCTTCAAGGTCAACTGCGCGCCGTGCCACGGCTCCGGTGCCAGCGGTGGTCCGGGGTTCCCTAATCTGAATGACGACGATTGGCTGTGGGGCGGCGATCTCGATTCGATTCAAACGACGATCGCGCACGGCATTCGCTTTGATGCCGACCCAAATACACATGTTTCGGAAATGCCTGCCTTCGCTGACATATTGGATGCGACGCAGAAAAAGCAGGTTGCAGCTTACGTTTGGGGCCTGACGAACACTCCGTCCGATCCGACTAAGGCGGAAGCCGGGAAGCGGATCTTTCTGGACAATTGTGCGGCATGCCACGGTGAGGACGGCAAGGGCAAAATCGAAATGGGGGCCCCGAATCTTGCTGATGCCATTTGGCTGAAGGGGAGGGGGGAAGACGCGATCATCCGCCAGATCACAAGTCCCAGGCATGGTGTGATGCCGGCATGGTCGGCCCGTCTCGGCGAGACTGCGGTGAAGGAACTGACCGTGTTCGTCCATTCGTTGGGCGGGGGCAAGTAGGAGCGAACATGACCACCCACAATCATAACCCGCTTCTGACGCTTTACGGCACGCCGCGGGCGGTCATCCGCGCGCGGGTGTCGGTTCGCGCAAAACCGATAGAGTCATCTTCCGAGCATTCCGAGCAGGAAAACACCGAAAAGATCGGAAATTCGATCGTCAGTTTGACCTCACTTAAGGATCACCTGCGAACGAGCCGATAGAGGTGGGTGGATGATGTCGTTGCGGATCATTTCCCTCAGTGCCTTCGAGGCAAACCTCCGCCCTTCTTTGGGGTGGTCCGGCAACGCAAAGACGTTCGACAGCCGTTTGGATCAGTTTCTTGCAAAGTTGACGGTTTGAGTCCGGAGCCGTCCTTTGTCCACCTAGAGCGCGGCTCCTCCTTTTTGAAAAATCCCGATCGTTGATCTGGATCAAGGATCGAGTGGCCCCGAAATAGGAGAAGTGCACGAGAACCCGGAAGTTGCACATGACCCTCTATACAGCTCCAGATCCTAAAGACATTGAACGACAGAATGTGGAGCCTGTAAACGCTCGTCGCAATCGCCAACCGCTTTATGCGGCGCGGAGGAAGGTTTTTCCCAAGCGCGCCGAAGGTCGCTTTCGCCGTTTCAAATGGATCGTGATGCTAATCACGCTCGGCATATACTATCTCGCGCCTTGGATCAGATGGGAGCGCGGGCCTTATGCGCCAGACCAGGCGATACTCGTCGATCTGGCGTCACGCCGCTTCTATTTCTTCTTTATCGAGATCTGGCCGCAGGAGTTCTACTATGTCGCCGGTCTTCTGGTGATGGCTGGATTCGGGCTTTTTCTCATCACCTCTGCCGTCGGTAGGGCCTGGTGCGGTTATGCGTGTCCTCAGACGGTATGGGTCGATCTCTTCCTTGTGGTGGAGCGAGCCATCGAAGGCGACCGTAATGCCAGAATGAGGCTCGATGCCGGCCCGTGGAGTTTCGATAAGCTTCGCAAGCGCGTTCTGAAGCATGCGATTTGGCTGTTGATTGGCTTAGCCACCGGCGGTGCCTGGATTTTCTATTTCGCAGACGCTCCAAGCCTCGCCGCTTCCCTGCTTTCCGGGCAGGCGCCGGCGATTGCCTATGCCACGATCGGGACGTTGACGGCCACAACATACGTGCTTGGAGGTCTCATGCGTGAGCAGGTCTGCACCTACATGTGTCCGTGGCCGCGCATTCAGGGCGCAATGCTGGACGAGAATTCCCTCGTCGTCACCTACAACGACTGGCGAGGTGAGCAACGCTCACGTCATGCTAAGAAGGCGCAGGCAACTGGACAGTCCGTAGGTGATTGCGTCGATTGTAACGCCTGCGTAGCGGTATGCCCGATGGGAATCGATATTCGCGACGGTCAGCAGATGGAGTGTATCACCTGCGCTCTTTGCATCGATGCCTGCGATGGGGTGATGGACAAGCTTGGAAAGCCCCGTGGTCTTATCGCCTACGCCACTCTTAGCGAGTACGCCAGCAACATGGCTATTGCCACCGATCAGGGACGCATGCCGGTTCAGTCGACGAAGGTCCGCAAGGCGGACGGCTCCTTCGTCGATAATATCAGGCATTTCGACTGGCATATCATCTTCAGGCCTCGCCTGGTTTTTTATGCGGCACTCTGGTGCATGATCGGCGCCGCGATGATCGTGCATCTCGCGTTGCGGGAACGACTGGAGCTCAATGTCGTCCATGACCGCAATCCTCAGTTCGTACTCGAAAGCGACGGCTCGATCCGCAATGGCTATACGCTCCGAATCCTTAATATGGTTCCCAGGCCTAGAAAGATCGAGCTCAACATGTCTGGCCTGGATGGCGCCATGATGCGCATTCCGGAGTTCGGCATGAATGATGGCCGTAGCTTCGTCTTAGAGGCGGCACCTGACGCCGCGACGACCGTCAAGGTCTTCGTGACCAGACATGCAGCAAGTGCTCTGCCATCGGAGTTCCTCTTTACAATAGAGGATGAAGGCCACGAAGATCGCTCAACCTATCGAGCGGCCTTCAATTCTCCAGGAGAGGCAAAATGAGCGCGAACACGAAAGGATTCACGGGACGACATATGCTCGTCACGACCTGCGCTTTCTTTGGCATCGTGATTTCGGTCAACGTAACGATGGCATGGTTCGCCTCTTCGAGCTGGAGCGGCCTGGTTGTGGAAAACACCTACGTCGCCAGCCAACAGTTCAATGAAAAGACTGCGGCTATCAAAGCCATGATTGCAACCGGGATATCGGGAACCATTTCCCTCCATGCTGATGTCTTCACCTACCATCTTCACAATAGGGATGGAACGCCAACCTCGATCGACATGGTGACCGCGAATTTCAAGCGTCCCGTCGGTGACCGCGAAGACTTTAGCGTGACCCTGAAGAAGGTTGGAGAGGGACTTTTTGAAGCCGACCGCCACGTGCCATCTGGCGACTGGATCGTTGAACTGATTTCCCGACGTGGCGGGACGCTCGTCATGCATGAAGCCCTTCGATTCGACACCGCGGAGCTCGACCAATGACTTGCTGCATGGTGGACGCTGAGGCGATGCTTGCGATGAGCGCGGCTTCGGTAAGTGCCGAAGAGATAGCACTTGCCAGCCACCCATTGGGCGAAGGCCTGCTCCAGCTTGATCTGAGCGTGCCGGACGTCCATTGCGGAGCTTGTATCTCAACAATCGAAAAGGTTCTATTCGCCTTGCCGTTCATCCGGAAGGCCCGAGTAAATTTGACGTCCAAGCGTGTGAGTTGCGTTTACGCTGAAGCCATCGATGGTGTCCGGACGGATGCGACGGCAATTATCGACGCAATAAGCTCCGCGGGATATCGAGCGCATCTCTTCGCTTCGACTGCGGCGGAGAACGATAAGGCGCGAAACAGCCTTCTCCTGGCCGTCGGTGTGGCAGGATTCGCCGCTGCCAATATCATGCTGTTATCGGTTTCTGTCTGGTCGGGTGCAGACGCTGCGACGCGCGACATGTTCCACTGGATATCGGCGATGATCGCAGCGCCAGCGCTGATCTACGCGGGGCGATTCTTCTTTCAATCGGCATGGAATGCGCTGAAGCATGGTCGAACCAACATGGACGTGCCGATCTCCCTGGCAGTCGCGCTTTCCTACGCCGTCTCGCTCTGGGAGACCATGCATCATGGCGAACATGCGTGGTTCGACGCGACGGTTTCTTTATTGTTCTTCCTGCTGATCGGCAGGACACTTGATCACGTCATGCGCGAGAAGGCGCGTGCGGCCATTAACGGCCTCGCACGAATCGCACCGCGCGGTGCGCTTCTCGTCGCCGTGGACGGATCCCGCCGCTACGTGGCGGTGGAAGATATTGTGATCGGCGACGAGATTGCGGTGGCTGCTGGCGACCGCATTCCGGTCGACGGCGTGATCGCGAGTGGCGAAAGCGATCTCGACCTCTCGATCGTCACCGGCGAAAGCAGTCCCGTCGCAGTTCGCAAGGGATCGGACGTGAGCTCGGGCGCGATGAATTTGACCGGTTCCCTCGTGGTGCGCGCCACAAAGGTCGCCAGAAGCTCGCTGCTTGCCGAAATCATCGGTCTGATGGAAGCTGCTGAAGGGGGCAGAGCCCGCTATCGCCGCATTGCCGACCGGGCGGCCTCCCTCTATTCGCCGGCCGTTCATATTCTTGCGCTTGTCTCATTTCTCGGGTGGGGCTTTGCCGGTGGGGACTGGAAGAACGCTATGCTCGTCGCTGTAGCGGTGCTGATCATTACTTGTCCCTGCGCTTTGGGACTTGCGGTTCCGGTGGTTCAGGTTGTAGCCGCCGGCGAACTCTTTCGCAGGGGAATCATGGTTAAGGACGGTTCAGCGCTCGAACGGCTGGCCGAGATTGACACCGTCGCGTTCGACAAGACCGGCACGCTGACACTCGGTAAGCCTCGCCTCGTCAAGTCGGAAACCAGCCATTCCACCGGTGTTGCCATCGCCGCAGGACTTGCAAGCCACTCCAGGCATCCGCTTTCTCAGATACTGAGCCGCAGTCAAACCTCCGATCGAATGGAATTCGACGGCGTCACAGAGGTCTCGGGTGGAGGATTGAAAGCATATCGAGATGGTGCTCTGTATCGGCTTGGCAGCCGATCGTTCGCCTGCGACATAGATCGAGCCGAGATGGCCGACCTCGACGATGCGCTATCCGAGGTAGTCCTTACCAAGGACGATGTCGTCCTGGCGCGATTCTTCTTCGAGGACACGATCCGGCCGGGAGCGAACAACGCTGTTGGGGAGCTCCGCGCCACTGGCTTCAAAATCGCCATCTTTTCGGGGGACAGACAATGTGTGGTCGATGCTGTCGCAAACCGGCTGGGCGTTGATCTTGCACTTGGCGGCTTGAATCCCAGACAAAAGGTTGAAGAGTGCCAAGCGTTGAGCAACGCACATCATCGGGTGTTCATGATCGGAGACGGCATCAACGACGCGCCGGCGCTTGCCGCAGCGCACGTTTCCATGGCACCTGCGACGGCATCGGATATTGGCAGGCAGGCCGCCGATCTGGTATTTTTCAATGATCAACTCGATGCGGTCCCGATTGCAATCGCCATTGCACGCAGATCTGCTACGTTGATCCGACAGAACTTCGCACTAGCAATCGGCTACAATATTCTTGCCATACCCATCGCGATCGCAGGCTATGCCACTCCTCTCATTGCTTCAGTTGCTATGTCCACGTCGTCCATTATCGTCGTATCGAATGCTCTAAGACTGGCAACGTTTGGAAGAAATCCTGTACGAGGAGAGTCCAGTTCGCCGGTCCTGAGTAAGGCGAAGGGAAGTCCCGCATGAACATGCTGATCTATCTCATTGCCATCGCGCTCTTCATGGGGGGCATAGGTCTGGCCGCCTTCGTCTGGTCGCTGAGGAGTGGCCAGTATGACGATCTGGAAGGCGCCGCCTGGCGTGCGATCGCGGACGACGACCTCGATGCGGGAGGAAAATAGCGCGCGTAAGTGGATTGCGGTTGAGTTGATCACGACATCTCAAGTGCCAAGATTTCTGAGAAATCGATAGTAAGGTTCGCTATGTGCTCTCAGGCAAAATGCTTGCGCGGTATTCGAGGATCATGGCTATTTCGTCAGCGCCGTGTCCAGCGGCGCCGTGATGAGTGGCGAGCTCACGAGAACGCGGTTTATCGCCGTTTTCCTTCACCTGGTCGTTCCCGGCGGCGATAACGGCCTGGAGCTTCTGAAGGAGATCCGGCGGCTTCCGAAGTTCCTGTGCTCATGCTTACAGGACAGGATACGCTGGGTTGGTCGGACTGATGGTGCATGGGGCGGATACCAGGATCGAGACGGTGCCGCCGATCTCCTGAAATCCATTTATCACTGGTGGCCTTGGCTCAAACATGTCTTTGCCGAGGGCGGCTATACGGGCGATCAGCTCAAGGGGCGGCTGAAAAAGATCGGTCAGTGGATGATGGAAATCGTCAAACGCTCGGACCATGCGAAAGCCTTCGCCGTTCTGCTACGCCGCCGGGTGGTGGAGCGGATTTTCGCATGGTTCGGCCGCTGCCGATGGCTGACTAAGGATTGGGAGAGATCAATCGCATCCACTGAGGCATGGATCACCATCGCTCACATCGAATGCTAACACGCCGCCTCGCAAGATACCGATATCGCTGAATTCTTTCTGAGCCAGCCCCCAAGCGTCCCCACAATTGATCCGGATCAAAGTTCGAAGGGAGGAAGACGATATGTTGCCTACGCAATAGGGCGATCCTCCATCATGATCATCTGGATTATTTTCGCTGCTCTGGCGACAGCCGTCACCGCCGCGCTGTTGCGTCCGCTGTCAACGCCTCGTGCGGCTTTCCCCGGCGGAAGCGTGGGTGCCGGCCGCGTGTATCGGGACCAACTTTCCGAGCTCGAAAGCGAACTTGCCTCGGGTCAGATTTTGCCTGCCGAATACCAACTGGCGAAAGCTGAGATAGCGAGGCGTCTGTTTCGCGCGGCCGATGCCAGTGCCTCACACGATCTTGCCACCTCTACACGCCCAATGTTCTGGATGAAGCTTGCTATCGCAGCATTCCTGTCGCTGGGAAGCATATCCTTATATGTCGTCCTGGGCTCCCCTGATCTGTCTTCGAAGGCTCTACAGCATAGGTTGAACGAACCCGGTCGAGGCCTGGCGATTCTCATTCGTAAGACGGAAGAGCACTTGGCCCGCACGCCGGGCGATGGTCGCGGTTGGGATGTGATCGCTCCCATCTATTTGCGATCCGGCCGGTTGGTGGACGCTTTAAGCGCTTATTACAATGCGATCCGGCTATTGGGACCGAGTGTCGGCCGGCTCGACGGACTTGCCGAAACGTTGACGACCGCATCGAACGGCATCGTGACGGCGGAGGCGCGCAGCGTGCTGCAGCAATCGCAAGCGCTCGATGCCGCCAATCCGCGCACGCTTTTCTATCTGGCGCTGGCGCTGGAGCAGGAAGGCAAGGCGGCCGAAGCGAAGACCGCCTTTGAGGCCCTGGCGAAACAATCGCCGCCGGACGCGCCCTGGCTCGCGGCCGTCGGCGAGCACATCATCAAGAATGGCGGCCGACCTGAGATATCCGCCAACGGTAATG
>NZ_JABAII010000038.1 GCF_012641405.1 Rhizobium sp. P40RR-XXII | reverse complement strand
TGGCCGAGCGGTTCGGCGACCGCACGCTGCTCACCAACAAAGCCCGCGAGCCGGCCGGTCCGCTCTTCGAGAAGCTCGCCGACGGTCTCCAGTCAAAGCAGCGCGAAGAGCTAAAGCAAGCCTGGCCAGTGATGCGGACAGGCCAGCAGCTCGCCGCCCATGAACGAATGACGGAAACGTTGAAACAGGCGGAGACGCTTCGCCAGACGAAGAACCAGGGGCTCTCGCTCAAATGAAGAAACCCGTGTTGGCGTTTGGAATGCGATTCAGAGGACGAGTTCAATCATGCTCGCAGCCGTGGCACCGTCCATCGTTGGCGACGGCAGCGGTCCGCATCGTCGGCGGATTCGCATCAATCTGACACCAAGTGAATCCCTCGGCCCTTGGCGCATCATGGCACTCGATTACCAAGCGACGCGTAGCGATCTCGTTTTCGTTTGCGCTCCGCAAACGACAGTAATGCGAGAGGCATGAAAGCGTTCGCCGCGGCACCTGCTCGGGGGGTATCGCGCCGCCCATCAAGACTGTAATTCCGGCATCCTTGGCGTAAGCAGCGTGTCGCCGATTAACGGCGCAAGGTGGCACTTGAGCCGTCTCGTACCCTTGAGCTGCCCTTTACTACATTCTGCAAGTCAGAGCAATTTCAGAAGTGCACAGCTGTTGTTCGACCGGAATTTCGTCAGACGCGAAGGCAGAGCGGATCAGAAATTCCATGAGTGAAACTTGCGGCGATCCCTACCGCGCTCCGTATTGTATTTTATGCAAACATCCATTGTGTACTTAGAGTATACAATTTTATTGACTCCTTGAGCGGGCTATGCGAGCTTTTCTCATCGGCAGGGCTCGATGGGTTCAATCCCCTGCGGAATTTCAAGGAGGAAGGTCGCGATGAAGGGTGGGAAGAACAGTCTTTACGACGATCTAAAGCGTCAGATTCTGACGATGGAGCTCGATCCCGATCAGGATTTGGACGAAGCCACGCTCAGCGAACAATACGGGCTCTCGCGTACGCCCGTCCGGGAAATCTTCCGCCGTCTTGAAGGCGAAGGCTATATCGACATCCGGGCAAACCGCGGCGCGCGCGTCAGCCCGATGAACCATCAGACGCTCAGGCACTTCTTCCTGGTGGCGCCGATGATTTATGCCGCGATCGGGCGACTGGCGGTCCAAAACTTCAAGCCGAAACAGCTCGTGGATCTGAAGGAAACGCAGGACCGGTTTCGCTCGGCTAGCGGCTCGGGCGACGCTCTCGCGATGGTGCTGGAGAACAATCGCTTCCACGAAATCATCGGCGAAATGTCGTTCAACGCCTACCTGCAGCCGAGCCTGGGTCGCCTGCTGATCGACCACGCGCGGATCGGCCATACCTTCTTCCGACCGAAGAACGACGACATGCGCGAACGGCTTCAGCTTGCCGTGGAGCACCATGACGGCTTCATCGAGGCAATCGCGCAGCACGATGAGGACACCGTCGTGGACCTGGTGTTCGAGCATTGGGAATTGTCGCGCGAGAACATGGAAATGTTCATCGCTCCACAGGGAATGAAAGCGGACGCACTCGTCGAAGTGCCCGTCGCATCGATGGAGAAATCGTCTTGAATTTCGAAGGCATCTACACCCCGGCGATCACGCCGTATGGGCCGGACGGCCAGATGGACAAGGCCGCGTTTACCGCAGTCCTGGAGAGCCTCATCGAGGCCAAGGTCCACGGCATCATCATCGGTGGCTCGACAGGCGAGTATTACGCCCAGACCACCCAGGAGCGCTTCGAGCTTGCCGCCTATGCCAAGCAGGTCGTCGGCACTCGGCTGCCGCTCATCGTCGGAACCGGCGCAACCCGCACGGAAGACTCCGTCGAATACGCAAAGGCGGCAAACGAGATCGGCGCGGATGCGATCCTGGTGTCGTCGCCACCCTATGCCCTGCCGACGGAGAAGGAAAACGCAATTCATGCGCTGAGCGTCGACCGCGCCGCAAACCTGCCGATCATGCTCTACAACTACCCCGCCCGCATGGGCGTCATGATGGGCGAGGACTATTTTTCCCGCGTCGGCAAGTCCAGAAACGTCAGGGCGATCAAGGAAAGCTCCGGCGACATGGGCAACCTGCATCGGCTCGCACGGAAGTTTCCGCACATTTCGCTGTCTTGCGGCTGGGACGATCAGGCGCTCGAATTCTTCGCCTGGGGAGCAAAGAGCTGGGTCTGCGCCGGCTCCAACTTTCTGCCGCGTGAACATGTCGCTCTTTATGAAGCCTGCGTGCTCGAGAAGAATTTCGACAAGGGCCGGGCAATCATGACAGCCATGCTGCCGCTGATGGATTTCCTCGAATGCGGCAAGTTCGTCCAGTCGATCAAGCATGGCTGCGAAATCATCGGCCTCAGGGCCGGTTCGGTGCGCGCACCGCTGCGCGGATTGAGCTTTGAAGAAAAACGAACCCTCCAAACTGTTGTCGCCACCTTGAAGCGCACGGTCGCCCAGATCACCTCGGGAGCCAATCATGCATGAACCCTTGACCGCAGCAGAATACAAGGCGATCGCCGCCGGCCTTCAGTTCCCGACGAATGCCTTCATCGACGGCACCTTCCGTCCGGCCAATTCCGGCAAGACGTTCAAGACCACGAACCCGGCTACCGGCGAACTTCTGGCCGAGATCGCCGCCTGTGATGCCGGCGATGTCGACTACGCCGTGCTCAAGGCAAGGGAGGCCTTCGACGATGGCCGCTGGTGCCAGCTATCGCCCGGCGAGCGCAAGGCGACGCTCATCAAGTTCGCCAAACTGCTCGAAGAAAACCGTCATGAGCTGGCGGTGATGGAAAGCCTCGACAGCGGCAAGCCAGTTCGCGAGTGCCAGACCGTCGACGTGCCCGACACCATCCACACCCTTCGCTGGCATGCCGAGGCGATCGACAAGCTTTATGACAACACCAATCCGGTCGGCCCGAATGCGCTGGCGATGGTGGTGCGCGAGCCGATCGGCGTCGTCGGCTGCGTGCTGCCGTGGAACTTCCCGCTGCTGATGCTCGCCTGGAAAATCGGCCCGGCGCTTGCGTCCGGATGCTCCGTCATCGTCAAGCCAGCCCAGGAGACGACGCTGACCACGCTGCGCGTGGCGGAGCTTGCCCATGAAGCCGGCGTCCCCGCCGGCGTCTTCAATGTCGTCACCGGCGGCGGCAAGGACGTCGGAGAACCGATCGGCCTGCATATGGATGTCGACATGGTGGCCTTCACCGGCTCGACGCCGACCGGCCGTCGCTTCCTGCACTATTCCGCCGATTCTAACCTGAAGAAGGTCGTGCTCGAATGCGGTGGCAAGAACCCGGCCGTGGTGCTTGACGATGCCGAAGATCTGGACCTCGTCGCCGAGCAGGTGGTCAATGGCGCCTTCTGGAACATGGGTGAAAACTGCTCGGCCTCCTCGCGCCTGATCGTTCATGCCAAGGTCAAGGACGAGCTGCTAAAGCGCATCGGTGCCTATATGCGCGAGTGGAAGACCGGTGATCCGCTCGATCCGGAAAACCGCGTCGGTGCGCTGGTCAGCAAGAACCACTATGAGAAGGTCACGTCCTTCCTCGACGATGTCAAAAGCGAGAAGCTGACGATCGCCCATGGCGGCGAAACGCATGGCGGCATCTTCGTCGAGCCGACGGTTGTCGACGGTGTCACATCCTCCAGCCGGCTGTTTAGGGAAGAAATCTTCGGGCCGATCCTGTCGGTGACGACGTTCAACACGCTTGCCGAGGCCGTCGCTCTTGCCAACGATACCAATTATGGCCTGACGGCGTCGGTCTATACCGGCAGCCTGAAGAATGCGATCCGGCTGTCGCGCGATATCCGGGCCGGTCTCGTCACGGTCAACTGCTTCGGCGAAGGCGACGCGACCACACCCTTCGGCGGCTACAAGGAGTCGGGCTTCGGCGGACGCGACAAGTCGATCTTCGCACACGACAACTATTGCGAACTGAAGACCATCTGGATCGATATCTCCGATCGCTCGGTGGACGAGACGATCCGATGACCACGACGTCCGTCAAACGTCTGCCAGCAGAAAACGGCGTCTCGGGCTGGGAGGCGATCAGCAGACGTTCGTTCCCGGTCCGAAGCCTGGAAGGCAACGTGAGCGCGGACTGGCTGATCATTGGTGCGGGATTTGCCGGGCTCTCGGCCGCTCGTCGCCTGCTGCAGCTTCGCCCCGACGACAAGATCGTGGTGGTCGACGCGAGCGACGTGGGCAAAGGGACGTCGGGCCGCAATTCCGGCTTTATGATCGATGTTCCGCATAACCTGTCGACGAGCGAATATTCGAGCGGCGGCTTGGATGCCACCCGCCTGGAAATGGCCCAGAATCGGGCTGCGATCGCCTTTGCCAAAGGAGCCGCGGACGAATACGCCATGTCGTCTCAGACTTTCGACCCGGCGGGCAAGATCAATGCTGCGGCAACTGCGCGCGGAATGAAGCTGAACGTCAGCTTTGGCCAGTCCTTGAGGAGCGCGGACGAAAAGCATGCGTTTCTCGACGCCACGCAAATGCGCGAGATCACCGGCTCCGATTATTACCTTGGCGGTCTCTTCACGCCGGGCGCAGTCCTGATCCAGCCGGCCGACTATGTGCGCGAATTGGCGGCAGGACTGTCGCGCAAAATCGATATCTTCGAACGTTCGCCGGTGACCTCGTTGACGCGCGAATACGGGACATGGACGGCCGTTTCGAGCCGCGGCATGGTCACCGCCACCCGCGTTATTCTCGGCGTCAATGGCCACATCAGCGATTTCGGCCATTTCGGCGGCCGCCTGATGCATATCTTTGCCTACGCCTCGATGACGGCTCCGTTCCCGGCGGCGGACGTTGGCGGGGAAACCTCGGGCCGCGACAGATGGGCATTGCTTCCCGCCGATGCCATGGGCGCAACGGTGCGAAAGATCACTTCGGGCGGACAGTCACGCATCGTCATTCGCACGAAATATACCTACGAGACGACGATCACGGTGTCGGATCACCGCATGGCCAAGATGGCCAGGGAGCATAGAAACTCCCTCGATGCACGTTTCCCCGGGCTCAAGGACGTACCCTTTGAATACAGCTGGGCCGGGCGTCTTTGCCTGAGCCGCAATCATGTGCCGGCGTTCGGCGAGATCGAAGAAGGACTTTATTCGGCGTGCTGCGAAAACGGGCTCGGCACGGTCAAAAGCACGCTTGCCGGCATGATGGCGGCTGAACTGGCGACGGGAACAACGTCCCGGCATCTCGAACAATACATGGATCACGCGGCGCCATCTAGGCTGCCACCCGAGCCCTTTGCCTGGCTCGGCATCAATTCAGTGATCCGCTTGCAGGAATTGCGCGCAGGCCGCGAAGGATGATCCGTCGCCGCGCAATATGGAGACTGAGCCAAGCGCAGGTCTTCAACAAAAACGGGAACGAAAACTAGGAGTTAAAAAAATGAAGACTTTGTGGAAGGCGCTCTGCGCAGCCGCGATGGTCGGAATGACCGTATTTTCCGCGCATGCGGAAGAGAAGAGCATCACCGTCGGAACGATGTCCTGGGAGGACCTGACGCCGATCACCGGGATTACCAAAAAAGTGCTTGAGGATGCCGGCTACACGGTCAAGGTCGTGCCGTTCTCCGAATGGGGCATTGCCTATGCCGCGCTCAGCAAGGGCGATATCCAGATCCTCGCATCCCAGACCGACTATGTCGCGCAGGACTATTGGGACAAGAACAAGAAGCGCCTCGAGAAGATCTCGCCCGTCTCGCACGGTCTGTTCCAGGGCGTCGCCGTACCGAAATACGTGCCGATCGACTCCATGGACCAGTTGAACGCAAATGCCGACAAGTTTGGCGGCAAGATCGTCGGCATCGAACCGGGTTCGGGCCTAATGCGCGATACTGCCAATGCAGTCAAAGGCTACGACCTGAAACTGCAGCTCGTCGAAGGCAGCACCGCGGCCATGACTGCGGCTCTGAAGTCGGCCGTCGACCGCAAGGAATGGGTCGCCGTCACCATCTGGGAACCGTCCTGGATGATGCAGAAGTACGACGTGAAATTCCTGAAGGACCCCAAGGGCATCTTCCCGCCGCCGCAGAGCTATTACTGGATCGGCAAGAAAGGCTTCTCCGCCGATTATCCGCATGCTCGTGAAGTCCTCGCCAGCGTCTATGTGCCGCTTGCCGATATCACCGCGATCAACAGCGCCGTGAACGATGGCAAGACGATGGACGATGCCATCAAGGACTGGACCACGAGCCACGCCGATCTCCTGAAGCGGTGGGAGAATATCAAGGGCGAATGATGCCGACGGCGGGTCGCCATCAGGGCGGCCCGCATCCCTCAACGAAGACGAAAAGGCCGGCAATGGACCGGCCACGCGGGGAATACAATGAACACTGTCATGGATAGCGCCAGTGAAGTCCTGGTCGATTGCCAGAATGTTTGGAAGATATTCGGCGCGCGCGCGACCGCGGCCGTGAAGGCCGTCTCCGAGCACGGCCTCTCCAAGAAACAGGTGCTTCAGGAATTCAATTGTGTCGTCGGTGTCGCCGATGCCCACCTGCAGGTCCGTCGCGGCGAGATCTTCTGTATCATGGGGCTTTCGGGAAGCGGCAAGTCCACCCTGGTCCGTCTCCTCAATCGCCTTATCGAACCGAGCCTTGGCAGCATCACGATCAAAGGCAAGGAGATTGCCAGGCTTAACGCCGCTGAACTGCGCGACATGCGCGCGCGCAACATCGGCATGGTCTTCCAGAGCGTGGCGCTGCTTCCCAATCGCACGGTTCTCGAGAATGCAGCATTCGGCCTGGAAGTCCGCGGCGTGCGAAAGGACGAACGCAACGAGACGGCACGGGCGGCGCTCGACAAGGTCGGACTTTCCGATTGGACGGCGCGATATCCCGCCGAATTGTCGGGCGGCATGCAGCAGCGCGTCGGTCTCGCCCGCGCTTTGGCCGCCGATCCCGAGATCATTTTGATGGACGAGCCGTTCAGCGCGCTCGATCCCCTCATTCGCCGCCAGTTGCAGGATGAATTCCGGCAGTTGACGAAATCGCTCGGCAAATCCGCTGTCTTCATCACGCATGACCTCGAAGAAGCCATCCGCATCGGTGACCGGATCGCCATCATGAAGGATGGCGTCATCGTCCAGGTCGGAACCGCAGAAGAGATCGTGACCAAGCCCGCCGACGATTATGTCGCCGACTTCGTGGCGGGCATATCCAGGATTCATCTCGTCAAGGCCCATTCGGTCATGCAGTCGATCGCGGAATATAAGAGCCTGCAGCCACAGCACGACGTGAACGCGCTGCTCAAAACCACGCCGGAAGCCGATATCGGCGAGCTCATCGATCTCACGATGAAATCGGAGCGTGATGCCTTGGCCGTGGTCGATAATGGTTCCATCGTCGGCGTAGTCACGACCCGGGGGCTGCTTCGCGGCGTCGCCGGATCCCCAGCGCAACCAGATATCACAGCCTGAGAGGATGCACGCAAATGGACATCTCGGTCATTGCGGATACATTCGATGCCTGGACCGACGACGCGCTAGGCTGGATCAGCGATAATGGCGACTGGCTGTTCGACCCAATAAGGACGATGCTGGAGGGAACCTACAATGGTGTTCTCTGGCTCCTTCAACTCCCGCCCTTCTATGTCATTGCGATCATCGTGGCGCTGCTCGGCTGGCGGCTGATCAATGTCGCATCCGGTGTTCTTGCCGGCTTGGCTCTCTTTTTCTGCGCGGTCATGGGTCTTTGGAACGAAACCATGAGCACCCTCGCCCTTGTGACCACCGCCACGCTCTTCGCCCTGCTGATCGGAATTCCCATGGGTATCGTCGCCGGATTTTTGCAGTGGTTCGACAGGTTCCTCGAGCCGATCCTTGATCTCATCCAGACGCTGCCGCCCTATATCTACCTTCTTCCCGCCATTGCGCTTCTCGGCTTTGGTCCTGCCACCGCACTGGTTGCGACATTCATCGTCGCGATGCCCCCCGCCATCCGCTTGACGTCGCTGGGCATCCGCATGACGCCGGCCGCCTTCATCGAACTGGGTCAGGCGAGCGGTCTGACACCATGGCAGATGTTTACGAAAATCCGGCTGCCATTCGCCATTCCAAGCGTCATGGCGGGCATTAACCAGAGCCTGATGATGGCCTTCGGCATGGTGGTGATCGCCGGCATCGTCGGCTCCGGCGGCCTCGGCCAGACCATCTACGGCGCGGTGCGCACGCTCGACATGGCGACATCGATCAACGCCGCGATCGCGATCGTCATCCTGACCATGGTGCTCGACAGATTGACGCAGAGCGCGGCCCACCGCGCCAAGGTAGGTGCAAGATGAACCTCGACCTCTTTCGGTTCTCGCCGGGCGTCTATTTTGCCCCTGCGGTCGACTGGCTGAACACCAACTTCCATCCGGTCTTCGAAGCCGTCACCAGGCTGATCGAGGCCGTGCTCGGCAGCTTGGAATCTGCCCTGCTTTACCCGCCTGCCTATGTGCTCATCGTCGCAGCCGTTCTTCTCGCCGCCTTCGTCATCAACATCAGGGCTGCCGTGGTGACGGCCATCGCTCTCACCTTCTGCCTTCTGGCGGGCCTTTGGTCTGCCTCCATGCAGACCCTCGCCCTGGTCATAGTGGCGGTCGCCATTTCGGTCCTGGTTGCCTTTCCCCTTGGCATCCTTGCTTCGCGGCGCAAGGGCTTCGAGATCGCCATAAGGCCGCTGCTCGATATCATGCAAACGGTGCCGCCATGGGTTTATCTGATCCCGGCGGTCATGATCTTCAGCCTCGGCCGTGTGCCGGCAATCATCGCCACCATCATCTACGGCGTGCCGCCGATGCTGCGTCTGACGACGCTGGCATTCAATCAGGTGCCGCGGGATCTTCTCGAACTCGGCCAAGCCACAGGCGCGCCGCCGCGTTCGATCCTTTTCAAGATCGAGATCCCGTCGGCAATGCCGACCCTGCTTGTCGGCCTCAACCAGTGCATTCTTCTTTCGCTGGCCATGGTCGTGCTTGCCGGGCTTGTCGGGGCCGGCGGCTTGGGTGCCGAAGTCACCCGTGGTCTGACCCGAATGGAAATGGGCCTTGGCCTGCGCGCCGGGCTCGCCATCGTTGCCATCGCCATCCTGCTCGACAGGCTTTCGAAGGCTGCGCTGCAGAGCCACGCGCGCTCACCGGCCAAGAGCACCTAAGCGGAAAGTCTTCGAATGCGTCACAGCTTCTTTTGCATCGACTCCCACACGTGCGGCAATCCGGTCCGTCTCGTCGCCGGCGGCGGCCCTTTGCTTCCACATCGTCCGATTGTCGAGCGGCGCGAGATTTTCATCCGCGAACATGACTGGATCCGGCAAGCCTTGATGTTCGAGCCGCGCGGGCACGACATCATGTCCGGCGCCATCATCTATCCAGCCTATCGCGACGACTGCGACTTTGCCGTCATCTTCATCGAAGTCAGCGGATGTCTGCCCATGTGCGGAGCGGGTACCATCGGCCTGGTGACGGCGGCGATCGAGGAAGGCCTCGTCAGGCCGCATGTTCCCGGCAGGCTTGCAATCGAGACGCCGGCCGGCAGGGTGGATGTCGAGTATGACAAGCCGGGCGAATACGTCGAAGCCGTGCGCATGTTCAATGTCGCGAGCTATCTGCATGCGGCGGATGTCGACGTGGAGGTGCCGGGTCTCGGCGCCCTGACGATCGACGTCTCTTATGGCGGCAATTATTACGCCGTCGTCGAACCGCAGCAGAATTGGTCCGGCCTGGAGGGCATGTCGGCCGATGCGATTGTCGAGGCAAGCAGGAAACTGCGGGATGCGCTCGGACCTGTCTGCAATCCCGTTCATCCGGAGAACGAACGCATCCATGGGGTCCACCATGTCCTGTGGTGCGACGCCTCGACGAGCGCGAATGCCGATGGCCGAGGTGCGGTGTTCTACGGCGACAAGGCGATAGACCGTTCCCCCGGCGGCACCGGAACGTCGGCGCGCCTGGCGCAGCTCTACGGCAAAGGGCGCCTTGGGATTGGCGGGGTCTTTCGCCAGGAGAGCCTGATCGGCACCATATTCGAGGGACGCATCGAGGCCGAGGCCGACATCGGGCAGTTCAGGGGCATCAAGCCGAGTGTTAGGGGATGGGCGCGCATCATCGGTCACAACACGATCTTCGTCGACGATCGTGATCCCCTGGCGTATGGTTTTCAGATCAAGTAAAGGGGCTTGGTCAGGCGAGGCGATCGATGAAATCCGGCAAGCATGAAGTGAAGCATGTCCCATTGAAGGTCGGATTTGTTCTCGCGCGATCGTTTACCCTATCGGCCTTCGCGCTGTTTATCGACACGCTGAGACTGGCAAGCGACGAGGCCGACAAGTCCGGCCGGGTGCTGGCCGACTGGCAGGTCTTGGGCAGTACCCGGCATCTCATCACCTCCAGCTGTGGTGTTCAGGTCGCGCCGACATCGGACTTTATCGAGCCCCGCGAATTTGACTATATCGTCGTCGTCGGTGGACTTTTGAACACCGACATCACGATCGACAACCAGACCGCCGACTACCTGAAGAAGGCGGCGGCTCAAAAAATCCCGTTGATCGGCGTTTGCACCGGCACTTTCATTCTGGCGCGCGTAGGCCTAATGAAAACGCACCAGACCTGCGTCAGCTGGCTGCACTATCAGGCCTATCGGGAGCAGTTTCCCGATAATCCGGTTCGTTCCGACCGCCTGTTCAATCTCGATCGCAGCCGCGGATCGTGCGCCGGCGGAAGCAGCGCGGCCGATATGGCCGCCTTTCTCGTCAGACGGCATATCAGCAGGGACGCAGAGCGAAACGCTCTGGAAGTGCTGCAAATCGAGCGGGCGCGATCCGGGCTGGATATCCAGCCGCGCAAGCCGCTTGCTATAGAATGCCGGGACCCGCGTCTGAAGGCCGTGCTCATCACCATGGAAAGCCATATCGAAGACGTCGTGCCGACAGAGGATCTTGCCGCGTCCGTCGGCCTGTCTCGGCGACAACTCGAACGCCTGTTCATGGAGGAAATGAAGACGTCTCCAGGGGCCGTCTACACGCGCATTCGCATGGAACGCGCCAAGCAGCTGGTTCTCCAGACACAGGCGCCGCTCATCGAAATTGCACTTGAAGTGGGCTTTGACAGCGCATCGCACTTTGCCAGGCTCTTCCGAAGGCTATTTGGACAATCACCGACGGAGCTACGCCGCGCGCAGGCGTAAAATGCTTATGACGGTCCGGTGACGGCATCTGCTGAAGATGGAGAATCAATATGTCCGTGCGCATCAAGCGAATTTATGAGCCTGCAGACAAGCAGGACGGCAAACGTATCCTCGTCGACCGATTATGGCCTCGCGGTCTCAGCAAGGACGACGCCCATATCGACGTCTGGCTAAAGGATGTCGCGCCAAGCACCGACCTGCGGCGCTGGTTCGGTCACGATCCGAAGAAATGGGACGAGTTTCGTCGTCGCTACGGGGATGAGCTCAAAACGAATGCCAAGGTGGTGGACGAGCTTCGAGAGCAGATCGGGCAATCGACTGCGACGCTTCTTTACGGCGCGAAGGACAGCGAGCACAATCATGCCATCGTGCTCAGGGATTTCATCACCAGGCAATAAGCCACAGGCAGCGTTCGTCCGTGGCAACTTGATCCCGTGAAACGTCTAGAAGCTCTCAACAACCGCTAGGATCGTATCAAAGGTGCAGACGGCCGCGCACTGACGCGAAGAATTGTCATCTCCTCGCGCTGAACCTTGCTTTCATCATCCAGAACAGCGCGCCATACTCGATTGCCCAATCGCAAGGACAGGCGCCTCGTGCCTTCATGATCCGCCGTGCCCACCTCCACACAAGAGGTGACCGAGCCGCGCTGCATGTAGCGGCGGAACTCACTGAGCGATAGCCCGAAGCGTTCGGCAATCTCAAAGGAATCGACGACAAAGTCGCCATTTTGCGCACGCTCGACGAACATATCCCTGCCCTTTCTTCCTTCGGATCCGCAATTATCCTTCAGAATAGAGAATGATTTATCATTGTCATTCTTAAAATGAAAATTATGGCCCTCTCGCCCGAAACCATCTTGCCCAGTCAGGCGACCACCGATGCCGGCGCATCCTTGGTCGGCAGAAGCCGCGCCATGGCACTCAAAAGATCCGTCTGCGATATCAGGCCAAGGACGCGCCAGTTGGCATCGACGACGATGACGGCATGCGTGCGTCCGTCCGTCAGAACGGGCAGAAGCGACAAGGCGGGATCGGCGGCATCGGCCACAGCCGGTTTCGATACGGAGCCTATGATGGTATTTGAACTTTCCGAAAGTTCGCGCAGGCCGACCGTGCCGATCAGACGGCCTTCCCGGTCCTTCACCGGCAAGGTGCGGATATTGTGCTTCAGG
Organism: Rhizobium sp. P40RR-XXII; assembly: GCF_012641405.1. GTDB lineage: Bacteria > Pseudomonadota > Alphaproteobacteria > Rhizobiales > Rhizobiaceae > Rhizobium. The sequence goes on along the minus strand of NZ_JABAII010000038.1, from coordinate 3,173 downwards.
AGAAGATGCCGTGCATGATCCGGCTTGGCATCCTCGCCAATGGCGATGACATCGCGCGACATAATATCGGCGCAACTTATGTCCCCATGCGATCGCACCGCCGCCTGCAATTCGACCTGCCGCAGGAGACGGCTGAGGTCGGCCCGATCAATATCGAAGGTCTCGTCGAGCACGCCCAAGGCGGCGTCGACATCCTCCTCGCGAAAGCCGACCCGCAAGGGCGGCGGCTGATCGCGTGTCTGATGGACATTCTCGGCCGGCTTTGCGACGACATGCGGATAGTTGCGCCTGGAGAGTTTGTGAAACACCAGCCCGAGGCCAACAAGGATGCACGAGTTCAAGCAGACCGGCACGAAAGGAAACAGGAAGCCCCAGCCTGCGACCACCGGTCCGCCGAGAACGGCGGTCAAGGCAGCCGCACCGCCCGGCGGATGCAGGCATCGCGTAAACGACATCGCCCCGATCGCAAGCGAGACGCCGACGCCGATCGCAATGATCGGATCGCGGATGAAATAGGCGGCAATGATACCCATCATCGCCGAAATGGTGTTGCCGCCAATGATCGACCACGGCTGGGCAAGCGGGCTTGCCGGAACCGCGAAAAGCAGCACCGCCGATGCGCCCATCGGGGCGACGATGAGCGGAAGATGCGGCCCTTGCCCGAAAAAGTAGCCGCTGATGCCCCCTGTCAGGCCAATGCCGATCAAGGCGCCAAGACAGGCGATCAGTCGCTCGCGTAAGGTCGCTCCGGCGAGGATCGGCGAAAACAGACGGAACCGGCTGGAGCCCGCCTTGTGGGATTGTGGATGCTGCATGAGGAAACCAGTTTTTCGGAAGCGCGTTTCGTCGATGGGCGACGGGAAGTGGTTAGTTCGGCATCAGCCGCGGACCCTTGCCCCTGGTGGCGCCGAGGACTTCATGAAACGCATTGAAGGCGCTCGGGCGATCACTTTTGCGGGAGATCAGGATCGTGTCGACCGCGGCAAGTTGGTGTGTCGCCGACGTCATCGGCCAGTGCATGAGATCAAGGACCGATTTCGGCATGACACCGGCAGCATTGCCGGTCGCCACGCTTGCCAAGATGGCATGATAGGAGCCGAGTTCTGTCGTTGGCAAAAGGCTCGACTTACGCGCCCAGCTCTCCGCAATCCGCCGATAGGTGCATCCCGGCTCCAAGGCTGCTATCGATCCGACCCGCAGGTCGGCCGCCGATCGGATCGAGGGATGACCGGATGGCAACAGCAGCAATAGATCCTCGACAAAGACCGGTTCGGCCTCGAGTTGTCTGAGTTCAGCCTCAAAACCCGCATCGTCATCCAGCATCGCTTTTGGCGGCCTGGCGATCAGCGCGCAGTCGAGAACGTCGCTCAGAACATCTCGAGCAAGGTCACGCGAGGCGCCAAGGGTCAGTTGGAGCGATACATCCGGCCACATGTGATTGAATTGGCTGAGTGCCGCGGGCAACCGGCTTGCCGCCGTGCTTTCCATTGTTCCAACCCGCAACGTACCCGATGGAGGCACAGGCCTGACCGCCTGGCGTGCTTCAAGCGCAAGTGCCGAAAGTCGATTGGCATAGATCTGGAACGTCTCGCCCTCCTTCGTCAGCGTCATCTTCTTGCCGTCGCGGCTGAACAGCAGGACGCCCAGGTCTTCCTCCAGCTGCTGGATGCGTGTCGTCACGTTCGATGGCACGCGGCCGACAGCTTTCGCAGCCTTGGTCACGCTGCGATCACCGGCGACGGCCAAGAATATCTCGATCGATGAAAGGTCCAATGAAAAGATCTCGATTCAGGAATTAAGCTGCCCTATCATTCCCTATATAAAAATCATTCTCGCAGCTCAAGCATGTTTCGATATCGAGCGGTAGGACGGAGTGTTAAAGAGCGGATGGCAAAATCAGATCGACATCAATCGGACGAAGAACCCCGCGAATACGCATCCCCCGCCTGCATGCTGCACGAAGTCGACCCGGCCTATAGCGGCATCCCATCAAGCGAGAACCAGGCCTTGGACATCTTCGCGTGGCGAAAGATGCAGCGGCAAAGGCTGATCGACGAGCGAAAGGCCCTGCCATTCGCAGAACGCGAGGAATATACGCGCTCGATTGCGAGCCATCTCAATCAGGTCGTCGCCGATATCGCCGATAAACATATCAGCCTGTTTTGGCCGTTCCTCGGAGAGCCGGATCTCAGAGGATGGATGGCGGCTGCAACGGCTCGTGGCGCGGTGTGTCTGTTGCCCGTCGTCGTCGCCAAGGCGAAACCCTTGATATTCCGCTCATGGAAAATGGGGGAGAGGCTTGAACGCGGAGTATGGAACATTCCGGTTCCGGCCGAAGGCAAGAAAGCCGTTCCGGATATTGTCATAGCACCGCTGGTCGGCTTCGATCCACATTGCTTCCGTCTTGGCTATGGAGGCGGATTTTTCGACAGAACCCTCGCCGCCCTCGATCGCAAGCCGCTGATCATCGGCGTCGGCTTCGAATTGCAACGGATCGAGACCATCCATCCGCTTCGTCACGACATTGCGATGGATGTGATCATCACGCAAAACGGATCATACTATCGATGATCTCTCTGCCGTCGATCCTACAAGTGTGCTGAACAGAACAGCAGATCGCCGCCCAAACGGGCAATCGTTCATGCCGGCATGACGTTTAGCCGGCCGGATCGCCGTCTGCATTCATTGGCACATGAATTGCGTCTCCATGATCGACCCACTGGAAGACGATCATCATGCTGCCTATTCTTCTACCGCTGCTTTTGAGCATTTCCCTCGGCTTGAGCTGGAACAGGTTCCTGCTCACATTTTCGAGCCGCGGCGACGGTCTGCAAAAGCAGATGCCGGTCACGATGGTCGCAGCCGCCGTCAGCCTGTCCGCCCTTGCACTGTCTGTCGCCGACAAGGGGCTCCTGCTGGGAGGCGCGATCATCCTGCTCGGCCTGGCACTTGCTGCCATCAGCAAGTGCCTCTCCCACCCAGTCGCCATTGTGGCGCTTTCCGCCATCAGCCTTGCAGCCTATCTGCAGTTTACGATACACGCGCTCTAGGAAGTGTGGACAGTTATCTGATCCATAGGACGATTGCTGCGATAGTGACGACTGCGAGGTAGTTTTCGGCGGTTTTTTCGAAGCGCGTAGCGACCCTGCGGAACTGCTTGAGTCTGGAGAAGC
>NZ_JABAII010000037.1 GCF_012641405.1 Rhizobium sp. P40RR-XXII | reverse complement strand
ACATCCGTTGCAGACGCCTTGCAAAATGAGGCTCTTTAGCACGGGCAGCGTACGCAGAATATGTTTGAGGCGCTTATCGTGGGCCTGGGCGAAATGCAAAATGCTGAAGACTGAAGATACGAGGCGTTATCCATCAAGAAGGCGAATATACAGCACCTGATTTTCGCTTGGTTCTCAAAGATGGCACCCAATGGCTTGTTGAAGTCAAAAACGTCTATGCCGAGGCTCCGGATCGTCAACGCCTCGTGCTCAGGAAGGTCGATGTCGACCAGCTGACAGCTTACGCCGAGGCCACGGGTTGCCCGTTGAAAATAGCCGTCTATTGGGCGCTGTGGCGTTTCCGGGCTTTGGTTGACGCCGCGGATCTGGCACCCATTAGCGATAATGAGGTAGCCATAGACATGCTTCCATCTCTGCGTTTGAGCCAGCTGGGAAGGGTAGGGGACCGCTTAGTTGGCACGCAGCCGCCGCTCACCCTGCGAATGATTGCCGATAAGAATAAGAAGCGTTCGATAACACCCGACTGTGAGCTCGTTTACACAATTGAGGACGTTAAGCTCCGGTGCGACGGCAACGAAATCAGGAACCATGTGGAACGGGATTTGGCGTGGAAATTTATGCGCTATGGCGATTGGCTCGTCAGTGAACCGCTAGGGAAACTCGATTCAGAGCCTCGAAAGCATTGCGGAGACAGCGCGCCGGTGAAGGAATCCGGCGCGAGGCACGAACCGACAATCGTCGCTCTGTTATTCGAACGCCTCGTTCGCCAGTGCTTTTATCAAGCTGAGGATCTTTTGTCTCACCTTTGGGTCCCGCACCTTGGAAAAGTCTCTGTTGAGATTGACGCCCTCTTCGGAATTCAGGAACTGCAGGAATTCGCTGCCACTTGGGATCGCCTGTGATGGTGTTGTTGCTGACGGCGCGTTCAGCTCGTCCTCGAAGAAATAGGAAGCCGGAACACCAAGGATGTCGGCGATTGCCTGCAGTCGGCTGGGGCTGACCCGATTGGTGCCCTTCTCATACTTCTGAATCTGTTGAAAGGTAATGCCGAGACCATCTGCAAGCCTCGTCTGGCTGATCTTCTTGAGCGTTCGTTGCAGGCGAATGCGGCTGCCAACAAGAATATCAGTCGGATGTAGTGTTTTCGGCTGCGGCTTACGGAGCATCAAAACCTCAAAGGAATATACAGCCATGAATGAGGCTGCTGGGTGGAAACGGAAACGAATATATTTATGTTAGGCGCAAAGTAGCAGAGCGGCATACTTTGCTCGTTCGTAAGCTTCGATCAACTCCCCATTTGCGTCCTGCCATTGTTCAAAACAGCTTTGTTCGCCGTTCAGCAATGGCACAGCATCCGGTTTTGTATACGTTGTGATCGCCATCGCTAAGCGAGCCCTGCGATATTTTCACTGCACAGCGTCACATCAAATCGGGGTTTGTTGTGGCGTTCGAGCAAAACTCGTGACTACCACTCACGGAGCAGATCTGCGAAAGAAACATGATGAATGACAATGACGACCGCTCGCATGAAGCTCCACCACCGGAAGACAAGATGGGTTTTGCAGTTCCGAAAACCCCGAGCCACTCGCTCATGCTCTTGAACAGGTACATGCGGACCGACATGCTCCAGCACGTCCATTTGCGGCTTCACAAGATGAGGGATGAGGACGAGTCTGGCTCGCCGTTGCATCATTTGGCGAAAAGCCTCGAACAGGTTATCGACACCTGGGATGGCATCAATCTGTTCGAGTGTTTTACTCGCAACCACTTCCACATCGATCCGGATTACGATTTCAGCCAGAGCATGATTATCTCCATGACATCAAGCTGATGAAGCATCACCTCAAATGCCATAGGAAAATGCTCAAGGAGCTCGGCCGCTGGTGCTGACCGCTCTTATGTTTTCTGTTGCGTTGCTACTCGAACCCCGTGAATACGATTGCTCAGGCTAATCCCGATCTGCTTGGGATATCCTCCCCGCCGATATGGACGGCGTAATGACTGATCGATACGGTGCCGAAATGACGAAAGCCGCCCTTCCGAAACGCACCTTCGATCCCATGTTGCCGCGGACGGGGCACTATCGGCCCATTCCCGAGACGGAAGACAAGGCGTTCAGTGCCTGGCTGCAAGGCCAGTTCGACGAGATCCTGTCTTTGTCAGAAGCGCCACCGCGTTGCCCACATTGCGAAAGCGGACAGACGGTGCTCGCATCGCGCGCAGCCCATCCGAAACCGGTTCTGCCGGTATTTCGGTGCATTGCCTGCGATGTGCATTTCCGCCGTACCACCGGGACACCGCTGTCGGGCCTGAAGTTTCGAAAGCTTAGCCTGTTCATCTGCCTGCTGTCGCAACAGCGGCCAGTCACCGACGCAGCCGAGGCTATCGGCGTGAAGGCCGTCACGGTAAAGCGCTGGATCGAACGAACGCGTGAGTGGATCTTGCAGCTCGATCCAACCGGCCATTGGGACGCAAAGGTGCGGCTTGGCATGGAAATCCGACCTGATATCCCATGCCCGAACTGTGGCGAAACAGATCACATGCACTATCGCGGATTTGCTTCCGACAATGGCGACCGCCTGTTCCGTTGTAATGCCTGCGGCCAGTTTGCCCGCCTGTCAAACGTGCTGCGTGAGCAAGAGCCAGGTTTCGTGCTCGAGCATCGCGTCATAGCCCGCCCACCGTCGTCGCGCCGCAAGAGCTGAAGCACCTTCAAAGAAATATCCGCTATGCGTGTTTCTGTCCGCGTTAGGCAAAGTCATTGGTGCAAAATTCACACTGGCTTTACCAAACTCACGCGAACTCTACAAAATTTGCTCTCCATATCCGTGTAGTGAATTGACGTCCGCCACGAAGTCCATCAAGACAAACCATCAACAGGGTGCCGCATGACGCGGTCCGGGCGAGGCAAGATATAGGCGACATTGTCCTGCGAGATCCGCGGACGTGGCCTAGCCTCAAAAGGGCGAGAGCGTATCGTGGGCAAGCATTCAGGGCAGGATTCCGGCAAATCGTTCAATGAGCGGATTATCTTTCGGTCGACGGCAAGCAACGCCATTCACCGGCTCCTGCGCCTCGGACAGCAATCGCTGGCCGTCACCCTCAGCGCGCTTCTGTTTTTGCAGCCGGCGATTGCCAATGCCCAATCCGTTTCCGCAAGCACGACGGCGCCTGCCGCCAACCAGCCGAGTGTCGGGGCTGCTCCGAACGGCGTGCCGCTGATCGACATCGTCACCCCGAACGCTGCCGGCCTGTCACACAACAAATACGACAGCCTGTCGGTTGGCACCCAGGGCGCGATCCTCAACAATTTCAAGGGCGAGCAGGGCACCTCGAACCTTGGCGGCGTGACGCCAGGCAATCCCAACCTCAATGCCTCGAACCCGGCCTCGGTCATTTTGAACGAGGTGACCAGTTCCAATCGTTCGGCGCTGAATGGTCCAATAGAAGTGTTCGGTGGTCGCGCCGATGTCATAGTGGCTAACCCTAACGGAATCTCGTGCAGTGGCTGTGGCTTCATCAATACGCCGCATGCGACGCTGACGACCGGTGTTCCGACGATCGGCAGCGACGGCAGCCTGACCGGCTTCACCGTCAATGGTGGCGATGTCACCTTCGAAGGGGCAGGGGGCAACTTCGCATCCGCTCCTGGTTCCGTCGACGTCTTCGACGTCGTTGCGCGCAACATCCACGTCAATGCGCCGATCTATGGCAAAACCGTCCGTCTGACGGGCGGCGCCAGTCAGTACAACTATGCGACCGGCGAGGCCACGGCGCTGACCGCCACCTCCGGCACGCCGGAATATGCCATCGACGGCACCGCGCTTGGCGCCATGCAGGCCGACCGCATCAAGATCGTCGTCACGGAAAAAGGTGCCGGCGTGAACATGAGCGGCGACATGGCCGCCAATGCCGGCGAGCTGTCGCTGTCGGCCGATGGCAAGATCTCGATCGGCAATGCCTCGGGCAGCCAGGGCATCAGCATCACCTCGAAGAATAAGGTGACGGCGGCCAAGGTGAGTTCGAAGGCAAAACTCGCCATTCAGGCCGATCAGGGGATTACCCTGCAGTCGGTCGCGGCCGACGACGATATTACTCTGTCAAGCGGCAGCGGCCTGTTGAGTGTTTCGGGTGACAGCAACAGCGCCGCCAATCTGGTGATGAGCTCGGCCGGCGGTATTGCCGCCGCCAATGTCACGGCCGGTGGCACGGCGACGCTTTTGGCCTCGGCCGGCAATATCGGTTTGACGGGAGCTGCCAACAGCACGGGCGCACTGTCGATCACCGCGACCTCCGGTTCGATCTCGGCCGCTTCACTGCTGAGTTATAACAATATCGGCCTCAATGCCGGCCTCGATATAGCCGTTGCCGGCACGGTCTTTGCTCAGGGTACAATTGCCGCCACCGGCCGGTCGATCTCGACCGGCGCCACCGTCTCCGGCCTCGACATCGCCGCCACCCAGGCGGATGCGGCGGGCAAAACCGTCTTGGCAAGTGCCGCTGACCTGCAGCTGACGGCGACCGGTGGTGCGGTCAATGCCGCAAGCCTGCTGTCCTCCGGCAACATCACGGTCGATGCCACCTCGCTGACGGCCCAGACTATCACGGCGCATGGTACCGTCGGCATCAATGCCGCCACCAAGATTTCCGGACAGCTTCTCGCCTCGGGCGATGTCGCCATCAACGGCCAAGGCATTCAGGCGACGACAATTGCTTCGGGCGTCGATTTTGCCGCCACCGATGCAGCGGCCGGCACGATCGCTCTCGCGTCCTCCGGCACGCTCGATCTGACCGCCGGTGCCGGCACGATCGACGTCGATACCCTGCTGTCGGCCGGTGATCTGACGGCCCAGGCGGCCCTGCTGCAATCGAACAATCTCACCAGCCATGGCAATGTCGGCATCAATGGCGGCGTCGATGTCACCAGCCAACTGCTTGCTGCCGGCACTGTTACCATCAATGGCAACACCAATGGCGTCAGCGCCGATCTTCTCGCCTCCGGCGTCGACTTTGCCGCGACCCAGGCGGCCGGCGGCAATATCGTGCTGGCGAATAGCGGCGATCTGACCATCAACGACAGCGCCGGCGCCATAAAGGCGGGCACCATCCTGACAGCCGGCGCGATCGATGCGGCCGGCCAGACGATCACTGCCGACAATATCACCGGCCATAAGGACATCACCCTTGCCGGCACCATCAGCACGACGGCCGGCAGCGGTCGTATTGACATCAGCGGCCAGGTCCTCGGCGCCGGCAATGTCAGCGTCTCCGGTTCCAGCATCGCGGCCGATGCCATCGTCTCCGGCGTCGATATCGCCGCCACCAATGCGGCCGGCGGTACGATTGTCCTTGGTACCACGGCAGCCGGAACCGGCAATCTGACATTGACCGCGTCCGGCGCGCTCAGCGCCGGAACGCTGTTGTCGTCAGGCGATCTTACTGCCAGCGCCGCGACCATTGCGGCCGACGATATCTCCGCCCATGGCGACATGATGCTCGGTGGCGCGATCAGTATTACCGACCAGATCCTTGGCGCTGGCAACGTATCGATCACTGGCCAGAGCTTGTCGGCGCAGACCCTCGTCGCCGGTATCGACTTCGACGCCACCAATGCCGCCGGCGGCACTGTCGTGCTTGGCCACGCGGGCGACCTCTCGGTCTCGGTCAGCGGTGCGGCCGCGGCGTCGACCATCGAGGCCGCTGGTGCGATCGACATGACTGCGGCTTCCATTGCCGCCGACGCGATCACCGGTCACAAGGACATTACGCTGTCCGGTGCCACCAATGTCACTGGCCAAGTTCTTGGTGGCAGCGACATCGGCATATCCGGCTCCAACATCACCGCCGGCGCGCTCGTTTCCGGCGTCGACTTCACGGCGACCACTGCTTCTGGTGGCGGCATTGTGCTCGCCAGCGGCGGCGACCTGACGCTGGCCTCGACAGGCGTGCTTGATGCAGGCACGTTGCTATCGGCAGGCGATCTCAGTGCGAGCGGTAGCACTGTCACCGCCGATTACGTCACGGCCCATGGTGATGTCACGCTCGGCGGCGCCATCGACGTCAGCGGTCAGATCCTCGGTGCCGGCAACGTCTCGATCACCGGCCAGAGCCTGTCCGCTCAGACCCTTATCGCCGGCATCGACTTCGACGCCACCAATGCTGCCAGTGGCGATATCGTGCTTGGCCAGAGCGGCGACCTCTCGGTCTCGGTCAGCGGTGCGGCGGCGGCATCAACCATCCAGGCCGCCGGTGCGATCGACGTCAGTGGCGAAACCGTTACTGCCGTAGCCGTTACCGGCCACAAGGACATCTCCCTTTCTGGTGCGAGCGATATTAGCGGCCAGATCCTTGGTGGTGGCGACGTCAACATCTCCGGCTCTAGTATCAAGGCAGGCACCATCGTTTCCGGCGTCGACTTCGCCGCGACGGCGGCTGGTGGGGGCAACATCACGCTCGCCAGCAGTGGCGATCTGATGCTGGCCTCGACCGGCAATATCAATGCCGGCACTCTGTTGTCGGCCAGTGATCTCAGTGCCAGCGGGGGCGCCGTCACCGCCGATGCGATCACAGACCATGGTGACGTCACGCTCGGCGGCGCCATCGACGTCAGCGGCCAAATTCTGGGCTCGGGTAATGTGTCGATCCGCGGCCAAAGCCTATCCGCGCAGACCATCGTTTCCGGCATCGATTTCGATGCTACCAATGCCGCCGGCGGCAACATCGTGCTTGGAGGCGCTGGCGCGACGGACCTCACCCTCTCCGGCAATGCCGTGGCCGGCACCATCCTGTCGGCCGGCGACTTTACGGCGACAGCAGCCGAACTTCAGGCCGACAGCATCACCGGCCATGGCAAGGTCGGGATCAACGGCAATGTCGATGTCAGCAGCCAGATTCTCGCCGCAGGCGATCTGACACTGAGCGGCGGCGGCATCAGCGCACCCACCCTGATCTCCGGCATCGACTTTGCCGCAACCACGGCGGCCGGCGGCAATATCGTGCTGGCGTCATCCGGTGCCATGAACCTCACCGCGACAGGCGATATCGTCTCGCAAACCATGTTGTCGGCCGGCGACTTTGCTGCACACGCTAGCGATCTTACCGCCGACAGCATCACCAGCCACGGCAAAGTCGATGTCATCGGCAATGTCGACGTCACGAACCAGGTGCTTGCTGCCGGCAGCCTCGCGATCACCGGCGGTCACATCAGCGCGCCGACCCTGATCTCCGGCATCGACTTTGCCGCCACCACTGCCGCCGGCGGCAGCATCGTGCTCGGATCGTCCGGTGCCATGAACCTTGCCGCCTCGACCGGTCTTGCAACCTCGACCATGCTGTCGGCTGGCGATATCGACGCCAGTGCTGCCACGATCTCAGCCGGTGCCGTCACCGCCCATGGCGATGTCACCCTTGCCGGCAGCAACAGCGTTGCTGTCACCGGCCAGCTTCTGAGCGCCGACGATGTCTTACTCTCCGGTCAGACTGTCCAGGTCGGCCAGGCCGTCACCGGCGTCGACTTTGCCGCCACCGCGCAATCGTCAAACGGCGCCATCGCTCTCGGATCCAGCGGCGATCTCGATATCGTCGCGGCAAGCGCCACCGCCGGCACGTTGATCGTCGCCGGCAATCTCGATGTGGCGGCAAGCGCCTTTACCGGCGGCAACATCACCAGCCACGGCACGGTAGCGATCGGTTCGTCCACCAGTCCCGGTGCGGTTGCCATCACCGGCCAGCTTCTCGGCGCAAGTAACGTGTCGATCACCGGTTCCGGCATCAGCGGCAATGTCATCGTCGCCGGTGTCGATTTTGCCGCCACCAGTCAGTCCGCCTCCGGTAACATCGTTCTCGGCACTGCGGGTGATCTGACGCTGCAGGCAACCTCCGGCGACATTGCCGTCAACAGCCTGATGGCCGCCGGCAGCATCACCGCCAATGCGGCGAACAATGTCAGCACCAACGCCGTTGCCCATGGCGACCTGACAATGACCGCCGGCAATGCCGTCACTCTCACCGGCCAGTCGCTGGCTGCGCGCAACGCCACTCTGTCCGCCCGGTCGATCACAGCAGATTCGCTGGTGTCCGGCGTCGATTTTGCCGCCACCAATGCGGCTTCCGGCGGCAGCCTGATGCTGCAGCATACCGGCGCGATGACGCTTGCCGCCTCCAGCGGCAGCATCAGCGCCAACGTGCTGCTCTCCGGCGGCAGCCTTGCCGCAACCGCAACGCAGAACATCGGCTATGCCAGCCTGCAGAGCCTCGGCAATGCCACGCTGACCGCACCCGGCGCGATCAGCTATACCAGCACCACCCGCGTCGGCGGCAATCTCACCCTCAACACCGGCGCTCTCGATCTCTCCGGCAGCCGAGGCAGCGCGATTGCCGGCGCCGGCACCTTGATCGTCAACGCCTCCTCCGCCAATCTTTCCGGCAGCAATCTCGTCTTCGGCGGCCTGACGCTCAATCTTTCCGGCAATGCCGACCTCTCCAATGCCGACGTCAACGCCGTCACCAATGGCGGCGGCTCCGGCGACATCACCATTTCCGCCGCAGGCCTGACCACGACGGCTGGCACCTCGCTGCTTGCCGCGCACGACCTGACGCTCAATCTGCCATCATTTGGCAATGCCGGTCAGCTCGCCGCCGCTGACGATCTCACCTTCAACATATCGGGCGATTTCTACAACAGCCCCTCCGGCCTCGTCTTTGCCGGCAACAACGCCAACTTCTTCGTCGGCGGCGTGCTCACCAATGATCAAGGGGCCATCGTCGCCAACAATGGGCTGACCATCCAGGGGGCTACTGCCGGTCAGCGCAATGCGGCGGTCGCCAATGTGTCCGGTCTTATCCAGGCCGGCGGCGATATGTCGATCCTGACAGGGAATCTCACCAACAGGCGGTCGGCGACGCCGACCTGGGTGACGGGCCAGTTGGTCTCCTCCGGTGCTGTCGTCGGCACTTTCGTCCTTAATCCGGCTGTTGCCGGCCAGCCCTTCGCCTATCTGGAATCGACCGACCAGAATATGTTCCAGCTCTATGCGGGGGTCGATCCGGGACTGTTTTCCGACTACCAGCCGCTGTTGTATTCGGTGGCAACACTCGCCGACGGCACCTCCTATCACGCCTGGACCTGGGTCAGCGGCAGCGGCCCGACGGAAGTGCGGCCGATCTTCGACTGGATCAAGGCGCGTGTTCCCACGGATGCCAACGGCAATCCGATCCTCGATCCGAACAACCCCTCCAGGTATTTCATTGTCGATGAAGTCGTCCGCAACGGCTCGGACACCAGCACGACCTACACCTGGGACGGCGGCGCCAATATCAGCCAATCGGTTTATGAGGATCGGTTTACGGCGCCGTTGAGCGCCGAGGCGGTGATCCGCGCCGGCGGCGATCTGACGATTGATGCCACCAATCTCACCAATTCCTATAGCTCGATCGAGGCCGACGGCAACGCGACGCTGACGGGATCCGCACTCACCAACGAGGGCGTTGCGCTTTATCGCACAACCACGCTGACCTGCAGCGCCGAAAGTGCGTGCACGGCCTACAATGCCAATGGTAGCGCCGATCCGTCGCGCAACATCGCCAACGGCACCTCGATCGTCTCGAGCTCCCAGGTCATCGGCGGCGCTTCAGGCAACATCAAGGCTGCCGGTGCCCTCAGTCTCTCATTCGGCGCAATCAGCAACAGCTCGGCGGCGGGTTCCGTGTCGGGAGGAGCAGGCTCCGCCACCTTGAGCAATCCCGGCAATCCGCTTGGCGCCTTAAACAGCATGACGGCCGGTGGTGCGCTGTTCAACGTCAACGCTGCACTCACCAGCGTCGCCGCCAATGGCGGTGCCAGCCTCAGCAGCGGCCCGTCCTTGACGGGTGGCAGCGCAACGATCGGCAACGGCCCAACGGTCAATGGCAACAGCCTGACGGCCGCCGGCGGTGCCTCGATCAATGGCAGCAGCCTGACGACCGGCGGCGCTGCGATCAGTCCGAACAGCCTGATGGGCAAACTGACCGCCGCTATCGGCAACAGCGGCAACCTTGCCCAGATGCTGCAGGTGAACGGCGCTCAGCTTGCCTCGGTCGCCAAGCCGCAATCCGGTGGCGTCGGCGGCACCGTGCCGGGCCAGGTCTTCCTGTTCGAGACACGGGCGGCTTTCCTCGATGTGTCGAAGTTCTACGGCTCGAGTTATTTCATCGACCGCGTCGGCTATACGCCGGAGACCCAGGTTCCCTTCCTCGGCGATGCCTATTTCGACAACCAGCTCGTCGACGAGCAGATGCGGCAACTGATCGGCGATGGCCTCGGCGCCGGCTCCTTCATCCCCGGCAACAACGCCACCGACCAGATGAAGACGCTGCTCGACAATGGTGTCGCCTATGCCGAAGCCAACGGCCTTGGCCTCGGTCAGGCGCTCACGCCACAGCAGGCGGCGTCACTGACCCAGTCGATCGTCATCTACCAGGCCGAGGTCGTCGACGGCGCGCAGGTACTGGTGCCGGTCGTCTACCTCTCGGCCGCCGACCGCGCCAAGGTCAACAACAGCGCCGCGATCATCGCCGGCAATACCGTCAGCATCGATGCCGGCTCCGTCAATAATTCCGGCGCGATTGCCGCCGCCGACGGCATGACCATCAATGCCACCGACATCAAGGCCAATGGCGGTGTCTTCCTGGCCGGCGGCAACATGAACCTCAATGCCAGCAACGGCATTACGCTTGCCGCCCAGACGATGAACATCGGCGGCCAGAATGTCGTCAATACCAATGCCGGCATAACAGCCGGCGGCAACCTGCAGATCGCCGCTGGTGGCACGCTGAACTCGCAGGGCGCCAAGATCGCCGCTGGCGGCGCGGCGCAGCTCTCCGGCCAGACCGTGACGTTTGCCGCAACCAAGGTCGACAATGGCGGCCAGCAAAATGCGACCGGCACCCGTATCACCACCGGGGGCAATCTCGGCATCACTGCCAACAACAACATCGATATCAGCGCTTCCACGGCCAAGGCCGGCGGCAATCTTGCCGTCACGGCGAAGCAAGGGTCGGTCAATATTATCTCAACCGATGTCGCCCGTCTGACCAATGACGGCTACACCAAGACCGCCGGTACCGACCAGCAGGCCTCGCAGCTCACCGCAAGCGGCAACCTGGCGGTCGACGGCAATGCGGGCCTTTTGATCTCGGGTGCACAACTGAAGGCCGGCGGCGATCTTGGCCTGACCTCGAAGGGCGACATCAACGTCTCGACGTCGCAGAACCAATCCTCATCGACCTTCGGTGGCAACTCGTCCTCATCGACCACGCATACCGGCTCGGAAATCACCGCGGGCGGTGACATCGTCGCCAAAGCCGGCGGTGACCTCAATGTCATCGGCTCGAAGATTTCTGCTGATGGCTCTGTCGGTCTGCAGGCCAGTGGCGGTTTGACCATCGCCGAGGCGACGGATTCCTCCACACTAGACGTTCACTCCTCTACGAAGAAGTCCGGCTTCCTTGGTAGCTCGATCAAAGAGAAGGCCAACGGCCATCTGGAGGATACCACTGCAGTTGGGTCGGCGATCTCCGGCAATGGTGGAGCAACCATCATCTCCGGTGGTGACACCACCGTCTCGGCCTCGACCGTAACGGCCGGCGACGGTGATCACGTTGCCAATCTCAGCATCCAGTCCGGCGGCAATCTGGTTGTCACTGCTGGCAAGGACACCGAGACCGAGAACGACAGCGCCAAGCGAAAGGGCTTCCTGCGCAACGGCAGCTCGAGCTATGACGCCTACAACGAGACGACGGCCGGTTCCGCGCTTTCGGCCTCGGGCGATGTCAATCTCGACGCCGGCAAGGCTGCCGTCATTGCCGGCTCGAAGGTCGATGCCGATGGCTCAATCAACGTCTCCGGCGACAGCGTGGCCGTCATCGGCGCACAGGAGAACCATCAGTCTGACAGCCAACGCAAGGATTCCGGCCTCTTCGTCGGCTCTGGCGGCGGCTTCATCTCGCTCTATGGCAAGAACGAGAAAGACGGAAAGCAGTCCTCAACGGACAATGTCGCCTCCGAACTCAGCGCCGGCGAGGACGTGAACCTGACGGCCCGCAAGACCAACCTGAACATCATGGGTTCGTCGGTCAGCGCCGATCAGGACATCAATCTGTCGGCTGCGCAAGACGTCAATGTCACGCCGGGCGCAGAAAGCTCGTCGGAATCGCAGACGCAGAAGAAGTCCGGCTTCGGCCTGTCGCTCTCGGCCGGCAATGGCGGCTTCTCCATTGGCATCGGTGCACAGTCGACGAAGGACAGTAGCGCCCAGCAGTCCGATACCAACGCTATATCAACACTCTCGGCTGGCCATGATCTCAACATCTCGGCCGGTCATGACATTAATCTGCAGGCGACCAGTGCTTCGGCAGAACGTGATGTCAATCTCTTTGCCAACAACGATATCAATCTGCTGTCGGCCAATGACGTCACCAACTATCAGGAGGCCCACGAGAAGACCTTTGCCGGCGTGACCCTGACGGTCTCCAGCCAGGTGGGGAAGGCAGCTCAGAGCATCTATAACTCTGCCGAGCGTCTCAGCGACAGCGGCGGTGTCAATGCCGTCACCAACACCGCCATAGCTGCTCTAGGTTTCTATCAGGGCTACAAAGACCTGCAGAGCGTCTCCGACGATCTCGCAAAGGGCAAGGGCCTCTCGTTCAACATCGATATCAACGCAGGCGTCAGCCATCAACAGAGCCAATCCTCTTCAACGACATCGACACCGGTGGTCACCGATATCCGCGCCGGTCGCTCCATCACGATGGAGGCTGATAACGGCTCGATCACCAGTGACGGTGCGCAGATCCTCGCTGGCTATGACGAGTTCAGCTTACCCACCATCTCCGGCGACCCGCTGACAGGCGATATCTTCCTGTCGGCACAAAACGGCGACATCAATCTCAATGCGGCCGCGGGCACGTCGAATTCATCGAGCTCCAACAGTTCCTGGAGTGTCGGCGTCGGCGTCGATCTCGGTTGCTCCACTGCGACGAGCAAATGCAGTACCAATGTCGGCGTCAACGGCTCCTATGGTGAGGGCGGTTCCGACACCGCGTCCGTCAGTCATACCAACACTCATGTCAATGGTACCGGCGACGTCACGATCGTCACCAACGATCTCGCCCTTCGGGGCGCAACCGTTGCCGGCAACTCGGTTACGGCTGACGTCAGGAACCTGACGATCGAGAGCCTTGTGGATACTGCGAAAGCGAAGGCCGATCAGACGAGTGCCTCAGCCTCGATCGGCACAGCAGGCGTCAGCCTCTCGGGCACGTTACAAAACGCCAAGGGTGACGCGGTCCTTGTGTCCGAACAATCCGGCATCCATGCCGGCACTGGCGGCCTCGACCTTAATATCGAAAACCATACGTCGCTCATCGGCGGCCTGATCACTAGCGACGCACCGGCTGCGCTCAACAGCTTCTCCACCGGCACGCTGACCGTCACCGATATCGATACTCATTCCAAATGGAGCGCCAGCACCTATGGTGGGTCGATCGGCACAAGCGGGCTGACGATCGCCCCACCGGTCAAGGACGGCGACAGTGCCACCGGCAAGGCCTATTCGGCGATCGGCCCCAACATCGGCATCACCATCACCGATCCGGCCCGCCAGGTCCAGGATATCTCGACGATCCGTCGAGACACGACCAATACAAACACCTCGCTGCCCGGCCTGCCCGATCTGCAGAACATTTTGCGCCAACAGTACAAGACCCAGGCCGATCTGCAGGCGGCGCAGAAGACGATGGCGACGCTCGTGGGTGAGATTGCCAGCGAACTTCGAGACAATGCCGCGACGCCGGCAGAAGCGGCTCTCTGGGATGAAGGCGGTGCTGGCCGCGCGCTGTTGCACGCCATCGGCGCCGGTTTGCTTGGTGGCGTTAATGGCTGGGAGGGAGCGCTGAAAGGTGCGCTCGGAGGTGCGGTAACTACTCTGCTCGCACCCGCCATCGAACGTCTCGTAGATGGCATGCTGAAGGACAGCAACTTGTCGGCGGCTGATCGTGACCAGCTTGCTGCACTCCTGGGTGAGAGCCTGAGCGCCATCGTAGGCGGAGCTGTCGGCGGCGGTGAAGGAGCAGCCTATGGCGCTGCGAATTATCAATACAACTACCTGAACGACAAACAGCGGAAGAATGGCATCGCCGCCTATCGCGCGGCTCTGGAATGCAAAACAAGCGACAATTGCACAGTCGAAAACGCCCGCTTGGCATTCTATCTGGCGATGTCCCAGGCGAATACTGCGACTTTGATCAGCGTCTGCACGAGCGATCCGTCCTCGTCGGCTTGCCAATCAATGATCAGCGATCTGCAGTCGTTCGTAAACGCGTATAACAATATGCGCATTCCGACTGCTGTCGACATCGTAAATGGCACCGCTGATGATTCCACCGCGGCAACACAAGCGCTTGCCGGCATGGATGAGTTCATCCCGTATGATGTCGTACTTGCACAGCATCTGGCGGAGGTGGCAAATGGCAAGTCCGCGGATGTGGCCATCCAGGAGGCTCTGCTCGACATCAGCCAGCGTAACGGTGGTATCAAAACCTTCCTCGATGCGATGGGCCTCGTCGGCGTCGGTGCTTGCACCGCATCATTTGGAGTTGCCTGCGCCATTGGTGCCGCCAATGCTGCGGTTTCCATAAATCATCTCGCGGCAGATGTACCGCGGGCTTTGACCGGGCAAAAGGCCAAAACAGCTGCCGTGATTGCTTTGACGGGGATGGACGTCGACGAGCAGGATGCCGAGAGATGGCAATCTTACGTCGAGACGGGTGTTCTTGTCGTCTCCGTCGCCTATGTCGGTGGGGAGTTGATCTATCAGCTACGCGTCAACACAGGCGCCCTAGCTGCCGGCGACGAGGAACTTGCAGCCTTCAACAACAAAAGCTTCGATCCAAAAACAAACCAGACAGTAGATAATGTTTTTGGTGCCTCTTGTTCATTTGCCGGCATGACATTGGTCAAAACGATCGATGGCTTTACGCCCATCAGTCAGATCCGACCGGGTAAGACGCTTGTCTGGTCGCGCGATGAACAAGGGCATGAGGGCTATAAACTGGCTCTCGCGAAATTCCATGAGACGCACGCAGAAACGGTCTATCTGGCGATCAAATCTGATTTAAGCGGACGTCAACAGACAATCATAACGACAACAAACCATCCATTCTTCGCAGTTCTTCCGGAAGGCAGAGCCGTACCAGTTGCGCTACCGGAAGGTCACTTCTATCAAGGGCCAATCAAGAACGGCGCATGGGTTGCGGTCCGTGACTTGTATCCAGGTGAAAAGTTGCTTGGCGCCGACGGAAGCTGGAGTTCGGTCGTCAGTGTTCGATCAGAAGCAAAATCGCTCGACGCCTATAATCTGACGATTGCAGACTTCCATACGTATTTCGTCAGTCAAGCCGCCAATGACGGGCCTACTGAGGGCGTTTGGGTTCACAATAATTGCTTTGATGACCTAGCTAAATTGTACAACAAGAACGATCCTCTCAGCTCGTTGGACGTTGATGGCGTCCAGATCAACGTCGGCTCCGGTGGGAATACAAGCGGAACCACTCTTGTCCTTGACAGTCAAGCACTGACGGATGCCCAGATAATGGCCTATGCGGAGAAGCTTGCGGGCGGGGCATTGACCGCTCACGCAAGCACTTCTGGAATTTATACGGCTACCTCTGCCGATGGGACTCGGATTACACTGCGATCAATCTCGACATCAGCAGGAACCACCGGTGCTCGCTGGACAATCGATATTGCTGGCAACACGACAATTCAGGGTGTAAACCCCAAGCTGCCGCGTGTTGAACTCAAGTTCCGCTAGGAGACAGATAAATAATGGAGAAGCGGTGGCAAGAAATCGTTGAACTTTCAGAGCTTTGGGCATTTAACGGCCTATGGGCCTTTGTTCGAGACGAATACAAAAATTTCGGTGAAGCCCGCGACGTTTTTTTGGGTATAGTCGAAGCTCTGCTAGATCAAAAGAAAATAAAGCTTTCTAAAAGGGGCTCGCTGCTGAAAGGTTCTATCGCCGAGCAGCTTTCGCTTCTGGAGCGATCCTTGCCGAAAGATCGCCGCACCATGGTGCTGGGGATAGAAGCAACTCATTCATGTTCGGCACAGACGGATTTTGACGAATTGACGGAGAGCGCGAAAATGGACGAGGAAAGTCTGTGGTTCTTTCGCGATGAATGCCCTGCGGCGATAGTGTGGATAAGAGACGACGGCTCCGAAGAGTGGACTTGATTCAGTTCTCGGCAAACCTGTGAAGGAACTCTCGTGGGAATGCCTGATTTAGGCGAATGGCTGTGCTCGTCCAAGTGGCAACGACGGTGACGATCGCCGGTGACCGCCTCTAGGCGGGCTCGAACTTGCTAACTTGGCATTCCGTTGAATCAAGAGTTTTTCGATGGAAGCCGACAGCTGGGCCCTTTGGGCTGAGCTCAATGACTGCTGCCCATACAAGAAGATTGGTTTTCAGCCGCGTCAATATTCTCCAAAATCTTGTCAGTCACGACAACGTCAGCTTTCGTCGATGCCATGAAAGAGCCGTATGTACTGGCGCGGCCAAGAGCATGATAGCCCGAGCTCGTAGGTGGAAGGCTTCGCCGCACCCCTTAATTTGAGAATCTGACGGCTGCGATGCTCACAATTAAATAGCAAGTATGAACCTCACCGGTGCGTTCTTACAATTAACTGCCAAGCAACAACATCACTACCGATTGGA
>NZ_JABAII010000036.1 GCF_012641405.1 Rhizobium sp. P40RR-XXII | reverse complement strand
CCGGCAGGTCACGCCAGGGCGAGCCGGTCCGCACAATCCAAAGCACTGCTTCCACGAACATGCGGTTGTCGCGGCCAGACGAGCCGCGCGTGCGCTCGTCACCAATGATGTGATGCGCTATCCGCGCCCACTGTTCGTCCCGAAGGATCAGACGATCCAAAACACCCATGACTGCCTCCAAAAGACAGTCTTGAATCTGATTTGCTCAGCCTTGGAAACCCAAGAGTCCACACCTCCTAGAGCAATTCCAGGAAAAGTGCATAGCGTTTTTCCGTCCGGAATTGCGTAGAAACAAAGGGATAGAGCGTTTTCGCGATTCGAAGAAAAGCGGAAACGCTCTAGAATTCCGGGTTACCTGCCGGTGGCGGTTTCCGGTGGTGCCTTCTGCATGCGGGGAGCCAGTGCCGCATCGACGATCTTCACGCTCGATTCAGCCAGACCGTTGTGGCCTTCCATATCGACGACGAGATGCCAGTGGCCGGATTCCGGAATGGTCAGCCGGATCGGGGATTTCTTGGCGACGCCGCCGATAAACTGGTGCTTGAGGGTTTCCGTGAAGCGCTCGAAATTCGAGCCGTTCATCAGCCTGACATTGGCGATGGCCGAAAGCGTGATTTCGATCACCGTTCCGGCGCGCTGTTCTCTGAGATCGTAGTGGCTGTAGCGGAAGGCAGGCTTCGACATTGTCTTCTGTTCTTTGGATATCTGGCCGAAAACTTACCTGAGGGCGGTTAAGGAAGCGTTCGGCGGTATGCTGTCGAAGCCTGCTAGAGCAATTCCAGGAAAAGTGCGTAGCGGTTTTCCGTCCGGAATTGCGGGAAAACAAAGGGATCGAGCGGTTCAGAGAACCGCTCTAGGGGCAAGTTTAGTGCACATTGGCTGCGAAGCCATCCAGGTCGAGGATGGCGCCTTCGGGCGCAAGGCAGACGTCGGCCGGGTTATGATTGCATTCTTCAGCAGCGAAGTGCAGGGCGGCCGCCTCGTTGCGGAACAGGCCGCCGACGAGACCCTGCTGGTCCTGGACGATCCAGCTGCCGCGGCGGTCGCGGCCAATGATGAAGCGTGCCGGAGCTGGCGAGATCGGGCTATGGGCCGAGCGGCGCTGAATATGCTGTGCGTTTGCCATTTCTATGTTTCCTCTTGGATCTCTTTGGCTTCACTCAATGTCCGGTCAGATGCAGCACCATTTGCAGGGCGGCGGCGATCAGGAGGACAAGGCCAAGCCGTGGAGCGACGGAACGAAGTCCATTCAGCAATGCGTCCGAAGAGATGGGCCACTCGCTTCTTGCGAGGGCCGCTGTGCGAGGGCGTTGGAGAGCGTCGGCGGATAGGCCGACATGCGTCTGGCGTGACATCGTAGTTCCTTTCCAGTGTCACCGGCACCGTCTGGCCGATGAAAGCCGTTTCCGGTGCTACGCCGTTGAATCTATGGGGGAGTTGCTAGGATTTCCATTTGCCTGAAACGGCAAAAATATAAAAATGTCATAGGGATGGAGCGATTTCACAATCCCAGGCGATAGGCATGGTGCGAGGCAAAACGGCCGCTGCCGTCGAGCTGAAACGGTGTGATTGCCGCTTGGATGGCAGCCGCCGTCTCATGGGTGACGCCGACCAAGGGCAGGCGCACATCCGCCTCGATATCGCTGACGAGTGACAAGGCGTGCTTGACCGTAGTCGGCTCGCTTTCGCGGGCCAGCGCGCTGAACAATGGCTGCAGGCGCCCGTCGATGGATTTGGCTGCGCTGACGTTGCCGCAAGCCACGGAATGCTGCATGGACCGAAAGAGACGCGGAACGATATTGGCCGCACTGGAAAAGCAGCCATGACCACCTGCGGCGATGAAGCCGAGCGCGCTGGCATCGTTCGACGCAAAGAGACCGAACCGCTCCGGCAGCAAAGGGCGCCAGACATCGATCCGCGAGACGCCACCGCTGCCATCGGCGATCCCGATAATCCCTGGAATCTCCGCCAGCCGCGCGACCGTCGTCGGCGCGAGATCGATCGCGGTATGCGACGGCTGATTGTGAACGATGATGGGCAACTCGGTCTGCGCGGCGAGTTGCTCGAAATGGTGGATGACCCCCTTTTGCGTCGGCTTGGAATAATAGGGGACTGTCACCAAGGCCGCATCGGCGCCAAGTTGCTGCGCCTGTATCGTTTCCTTTATGGTCGTCGCCGTATCGTTGGTTCCCGTTGCAGCAATGACAGGCACCTTGTCTTCGGAAAGTTCGACACAGATTTCGATGGCGCGGATTCGCTCGGCCTCCGTCAGTGTCGGGCCTTCGCCCGTTAGCGAACAGACCAGCAGCCCGTCGATGCCGCTCAGCAGCTGCCATTCCACATGCGCCATCATATCGACGCCATCGAAAACGCCGTCGCGAAAAGGCGTGACGAGGGCGGTGATCGCACCGCCGATGCGTCTTTGAAAAATCGGCCTACTCATGTCGGCTGCGCCTCAGAGATAATGCAGCACGATGAAGAGCTCCAGGCCGCCAAGCAGCAGACCGAAGGCGAACATGGCCTGAAAGGTACGCTTCTCGCGGACCTGACGATTGCCAAGCGAGTGCCGGCGCCGGCCTTTTACGCCCGAGGCCGATGCCGCGACGCGTTGATGTCTCTCATCGCTGTTGTGAACGAGGACGCGGATGGATTCCGTTAGATTGGGTGCGTGCGTGTCGAGCATGGGATCTATCTCCATATTCCACCGCAAGCGTAACGCCGGCCCCCATAGGAAATCCATTCAGGGATAAGTGCGAAGAAGTAAGTGAGATATAAAGAGCCGCCATCCCTGGATTTTGCCCGGCAGCTGAACGATGCACCGCTGCCGGAAGATCGAAAATCTATTTGAGATCGTCGACTGTCGCCTAGCCGACGCTTTGCTGGTTCTTGCGGTCGAGCTGCGTCACCAACGCCAGAATGGTTGCCGAGACCGGCGTCGGCACATTGGCAAGCTTGCCGAGCGAAACGACGACACCGACGAGAGGCGTAATTTCCAGCGCCTTGCCGGCAAGCAGATCCTGCAGCATCGAGGTACGCACAGGGCCGATCTGACGGGAGCGGTCGAGGCGCTCTTCGATCGACATGGCGATATGCGATCCCAAAGCCTCAGCGACAGCCTTCACCTCGCTCATCACCTGGCCGACCATGGTTGCCAGCGCCGGGTCATCCATGATGTCGGACATCAATCCCCTGGTCAGCGCGCTGATCGGGTTGAAGGCGGCATTGCCCATCAGCTTGCTCCAGATATCGTCGCGAATGCGTGTGGAAATGGAAATGTTGACGCCCGCCTTCTGCAGCAGTGCTGCGATGGCCTCTATGTCGGCGGTCGTCTCGCCGGAGGGCTCGCCGAGGATGAAATGGCCATTGTTGGCGAGCTTTATCTCGCCAGGCCCGACGACTTCCGCCCCCTGATAGGCGACGCAGCCAATCACACGCTCCGGCCCGATCAGGCGCCAGAGATCGCCGTTCGGATCGAGCTCCTCCATCTGGTGCTCGGCATGGCCGCTCCGCCGGTCCCGGTGAAAATACCACCAGGGCACGCCGTTGAGGATCATCACGACGCGGGTGCCCGAGTGCAGCAGTTTCGCAATGCCGGGAACGGCGGCCGCAAGCTGATGACCCTTGAGCCCGGTAATGACGAGATCCTGCGTCGGCAGCTCGCCGGCGTCGGCCGTTGCCGTCATTCGCGCCACGAGAGGACTGTCCGCGCCGGCTTCCCAGAGGCGTATGCCGCCGGAACGAATCCCCTCCAGGTGCGCACCCCGCGCAACGACGGAAACCTCCGCGTGGCCTGGTTGCGCGGAGGCAAGTTTTGCGGCGATCGCGCCACCCAGCGCGCCGGCGCCGTAGACACAGATATTCTTGAAGGGAGTGGTCGTCATGGCTTGGTGCTCCGAATGAGATCGCGTGCTCAGAAGAGATATGTCGCGCTTTCGATTTGGCGAAGGGTCTTTCAGGTTTCAGGCAATTGGAATTGAAAATCGCCGAACCTTCCTCCACACTACAAACTTATGGAAATTTCACCATGCTCGTCCGAGCGCGAATGAAATCAATCCGGCAAACGAAACTGCTTCCCGGTTTTTTCTGCCGGCATCGGTCGATGCGGATTTCGTGAACTGGATCATGTTTTCACTGCATACATTTGGCCGCCTTAGACTTTTGGACAGCGATGGTCGCGAAGTCGCCTTTCCCGAAAAGGGCCTGTTGATCCTGAGCTACTTGATGGCAGAGCCACCGGGGGGCGCATCACGCATCGCGATCGCCCGGCTTCTATGGGGCGACGACAATGGCAGCGCGCAGGTCAATCTGCGAAAGCTGGTTTCACGGATAAGGGGCCGCCAGGAAGTGCTCGGCAGGCCGTTCCTTCGTTTCAGCGAAACGATCGTCGAGCTCGAAGCACCTCCAGAAGCCATAGACATGCCGCTCGCGGGCGCGGAACAGGCAGAGCCGAGCGTCGCGAGATTGAAGGGGCTGATGAACACGCTCGAAGCGGAGTTCCTGCTGGACGTCGATTGTCAGAGCGCGGTTTTCTTTCACTGGCGCAAGGCGCAAAGGCGGCGCCATGCCGATATGCTGAAGGAAACGCTGCATGCCGCCGCTGCGCAGGCGAGCGCCGAGGAGGATGTCGCGCTGGTCAAGGAGGCGGCGCTTCTCGTCCTCGGTGCCGATCCGGAGGATAGGGATATTCATCGCGTCCTGCTGCGGATATTCGAAGCCGGGGGAGAGGTCGAGCACTTCAGGCGAATATTCGAGCAGCGTTCAGAGCTGTTGGCGTCATGGTCGTCGCGGTGGCGGGACATTTCGGCTGCTGGGGCCAATGCCGACGCTCTTCACCGCAGGAAGGTGACGGACAAACCGCCGAAGATGCGCATACCCCTAATCCTCCTGCCGCCCCTGGAAAAGCAAGGCTCGGGATATGACGCCTCATCGCTGGTGAGCGATATCACCGTCGGCTTCTGCGCCTTGGACAGTCTCGATATTGCGGATCGCTGCACGGCGGTCCGGATCGGCAGGGTTGGGGAGCGCGCGATTGCAACTTTCGATCGATGGGATCGCTCCTACATTCTTGAGATGCGCGTCAGCGTTCAGGACAACGAACCTTTGCTGTTTTCGCAATTGGTCGATGCTGTCAGCGACGAGGTCGTTTGGGCAGAGCGCATCGGCCTCGGGCAATCCTCTCCCGAACAGCAGAGGCAGAGGATCGCTCGTCACATCGTGCTCTCCCTGGCGGGACAGATCGAACGCCGGGAGATGATGAGGTCTCACTTCGAAAAGGACCTGACAGCCTATCAGCGCTATCTCGCCGGAAAGCGCCACCTTGCTCGCCTCTCGGTGCCAAGCCTGCAGGAGGCACGGCTAGAGTTCAAATCGGTGCTGGAAAGCAGTGGCCATTTCGCCCCTGTCTTGAGTTCTATTTCGCGAACCTACTCCAAGGAATGGGTACTGACATCGGGTAGCGATCCGGCCCTGCTGGACGAGGCGGAGAACTATGCGACGCGGGCCATCGCAGCCCGGCGCGATCTCGCCGACGGCTATCGCGAACTGGGCATGGCGAAGACCTTACAGAGGGCAAATGACGAAAGCATAGAGGCCCTGAAGCTGGCTGAAGCCCTCAATCCGGGCCACGCCGGCATCATTGCCGACCATGCCGAAGCATTGCTTCATTCCTCGCGGCCGGACCTTGCGTTGACGAAGATCGAAAGTGCCATCGCGCTCAATCCGGTCAGTCCCGACACTTATTTCTGGACAGCTTCGGTGGCGAGCTACACGCTCGGCCGCTTCGAGGCCGCACTCGATTATATCCGTCGGATGGCCGATTCGCGCTTGGCGGACAGGATTTCCGCGGCGAGCCTGGCAATGCTGGGAGAGGAGGAAAGGGCGGGCTTCTTCGTCCGGCGGGTTCATGACACCAGCCCGGATTTCGATATCGATCGCTGGATTTCTGTCGTGCCGTTCAAGGAGCAATGGCAACGCGATATCTATCGCGAAGGGCTGCAGCGCGCCGGTTTCTGGAAACCTGTTTCGAATTCGGTTCAGGCGTAACACTGATCCTTCGCGCAACGCTGATTGCCGCGATTGATATGCGTGTTTTCCGATCATCACCGGCTCGGGCTAGTCTTTACCACAATCGCATCCTAACCTCCGCTAGATCGCTCTGGACCAAGGACAACCGGTGCGGTATCGATTTCTCAATTGTCCTTTCTAAGTTGATGAATTCGCCGGGGAAGATCGTTGCGTTTCGAAGCCCTCAACCGTCTCTGGGACAGCGTTCGGGAGACCAGCCATGATTTCCGTGCCTCGACGGACGTTTTTCCCGTCGTCGATATCGAAAAGCTAGGTGCGACCCTCGACCTGAAGGAAAAGGGAGCTGCCGCCGGGCGCCAGAACCGGCCGCCGCTGGATGCACAGTCGCATGACGAGACGGAACAGCGCGTCGTCGCCTGGGTCGAGGCGGAGAAGAAAAGTTCCTACCAGATCCTCGAAGACCAGTTCCAGACCTTCGACAGTCGTCTTCGCAACCTAGATTTCGAAGGGCAGTTCGGGCTGATACGCCAGGCGAATGCCGCCAGCGTCTCGGATTTCAAGGCGGAGGTTGCAAGCGGCGTCGATGAACTTCACGGCCTGCGCCGTAAGCTGAAGACGGCCGAGGATGAGATGGTAGGCTTCAAGGCCAGGCACAAGCTGCAGCGCGCCGCGAAGGTTTCCAGCAAGGCGGCATGGGGCTTCAAAGTCTCGCTGATCGTCTTCCTTGTGCTCATTGAAATGGTGATGAACGGCAGCTTTCTCGCCAAGGGAAGCGAACAGGGCATCGTCGGCGGTGTGACGGAGGCGGCCGCTTTCGCCTTCCTGAACATCGGCACCGCGCTGATGTTCTCCTTCTTCTGCGTCCGCTTCCTGGTGCATCGATCCTTTGCGCTGAAGCTGCTCGGTCTCCTCGGACTTGTCGCCTATGTCGTAGTCGCCTTGGGGATCAACATCGCGTTGGCGCATTATCGCGAGGTTTCGGCAACGATCCTGAGCGGGGCGGGCGCCGAGGTGATGCCGCGCCTGAAGACCGCGCCGCTTGGGCTGCAGGAGCTGAACTCCTGGATGCTCTTTGCCATCGGCCTGATGTTCTCGCTCGTCGCCTTCATCGACGGCTGCTATCTGACCGATCCCTATCCGGGCTTTGCCGGCGTGCAGAAGCGTCTCGATGCGGCGCGAGACAATTACATCGACCGCAAGCTCGATCTGATCGAGGACCTTCGCGGCATCCGCGACGAGCACAACGGCAAGATCGAAGAGATCATCCGCGACCTCTCGCTGCGCCGGCAGGAGACGGCGGCCATCATCGCTCATCGCGCGAGGACGGCCGGCCTTTTTGCCGAACACCAGAACCATCTCGAGCGCGCCGCCAATGTGCTGCTCACCTCCTACCGCGATGCCAACAGGGCCGCACGCACCGAGCCGGAACCATCCTACTTCAACGCTGCCTACAAGATGGAGCGCCTGACGCCTGTCATCCGCAGCGAAGAGGAATGGGACGACAAGGTGCTCGGCTCGCGCATCCAGAGTGCGCAGGCGGAATTGTCGGACCAGATCAAGCAAATTGGCGAGGAATTCGAGCGCGCCATCGAGAAATACCACCAGCTCGACAATCTTTTCCCGGAGAGCATCCTTGGCGCGACGCAAGCGGCGTAGCCGGCGCGGCGGATCCGCCGGTCTCATCATCGCAACGATTTGTCTCGCGATCCTGTCCCTCGGGATCGTCGGTGCCTATGGCTGGCTACGCTACAAGGCGAGCGGCAACGTCGCCGTCGACCAGGCTTCGCTCTGCCCCGTGGATGGCCCGAAGGCGGAAACGGCCATCCTGCTCGATGTCACAGATCCGATCGCCGACACGACGGCGCTTGATCTCCGCAACCAGTTCCAGAAGATCGTGGCGAGCGTGCCGATCGGCGGCGCGATCGATATCTACGCGCTCACGGAGAAGGAAGGCGAACTGATCCAGACCTTCCACGGCTGCAACCCGGGAAGCGGTGCCAACGTCGACGAATGGACCAGCAATCCGCGCTTGGCGCAGGCACGATGGGAAAAAGGGTTCCAGAAGCCGCTCGCCGATATCGCCGGCAAGCTGACCGCGGGCGAGTCCGGCAAGCTGTCGCCGATCATGGCGGCCATTCAGAAGATCAACCTGGAAGTCTTCGCCAACGCTCCGGCAGGCCTGCCGAAGCGCCTCTACATCGCCTCCGACATGATCGAGCACACCGCCGCCTTCTCGAACTACCGGGACGGCGTCTCCTATCAGAAATACCAGCACAGCCCGGCAAATGACCAGTTTCGCACGTCATTGGCTGGGGTCACGGTCAAGATCCTTGCCTTTCAAAGGCCGAACATGAAGTTCAGCATGGAGGACCTTGCGAACTTCTGGGCGCAATGGATCAAGAACAGCAACGGTGATTTCGGCGGCTTCGTGCGGTTGGAGGGGATACGCTGATGGCCGGTACCGAGACGCGATATCTCATCCGCGACTATGGGCCGATGGTGCTTTTCGCGTCCATTACCATCGGCGGCATGATCTTCATCTGGTCGTCGAAGCTCATGGGCTGGTCGCTGCCTGTCGTGACAGGCATACCGCTCGTGCTGATGGCGATCTACTTCATTGTGTCGCTGGCAGTCGCAGGGTTCCGGCTGCATAACGAGCAGGCGGGCGACAATCTCTACTACATGGGATTTCTCTTCACCCTGTCGAGCCTGGGCGTATCGCTCTATCTCTTTGCCGGCGAAACATCGATCGAGACCATCGTCCGCAATTTCGGCATCGCCGTCACATCGACCATTGCCGGCGTAACGCTGCGCATTCTCTTCAACCAGATGCGGCGCGATCCGATCGACATCGAGCGCAGCGTCCGGCACGAGCTTGCCGAGATGACACGGCGCGTGCGGACCGAACTCGACTCCTCATCGCGCGAATTCTCGCACTACCGGCGTGTCAGCAACCAGATGCTGTCGGAGGGATTCGAGGAGATCGCGCGGCAGGCAGAACGCAACGGCGAGGAGATCAACAAGATCCTCGAAATGCTGGCAAAGCAGGCGGTGACCCCCATCAACGAAGCGGCCGCCCAGCTGACGGCGACGACCTCGCAATTGTCCGAGATCATCGGGACCTTCGGTGCCGCCGTCGAGAATGTCGGCAAGAAGCTGGAGCAGATCCGCTCGCCGGAGGATGTCGTGCGCGCCGAGCTGGCGCCGGCGATCGCTGCCATCAAGGAGATGTCCGAGGCGCAGTTGCAGCCGCTGCGCAACATCGAAGTGGCGCTCGGCCGTATGGCGGAAGCGATGGGACAGGCACCGCTGCCGAAACCGAAGACCGATGACGACATCGCTCCTGAGATCGAGGCCGTGCCGCGAAAACGCTGGTGGCATCTATGGTAGCAGGAGGCTCGGATATTCAGCCGAAACTGGAGCACAAAGGCTATAATCGTGGTTTGATCCTTGGCCTGACGATGGCCGAATCCATGCTGCTTCTGGTCTTTTGCCTGCTGCTCGCGGCAGCCGCCATGATTTCCGCCGAAAGAAACCGCCGCTCCGAGGTCGAGCGCAAGCTTGAGAAGGCCGAACAGCAAGTCTCCCTGCTGGAGAAGAAACGCGCGGAGCAGGCGGCCGAGATCGTCTTGCTGCAATCGAAAGTCGTTTCCGGTGATCTTTCCGCCGCCGACAAGGCCGTGGTGGACAAGCAATGGCGGGAGCTAGTGCTGGCGAAGGAGACGCTCGACAGTATGGCAGATCAGGGTGCGTCATCGGCCGATCTGCAATCGCTTGCCAAGGTTGCGGCCGTTCTAAAGGAGCATGGCGTCTCACTGACGGCAGCACCCGATGAGGTCAATAAGCTTCTGGCTGGAAACGGGGGCGGGAAGGGCATGCACGACTGGCCGCCCATCATCAATCTCGACGATGCCAAGAAGAACTATTTTCAATCGGGAAGCGCCGAACTTACCGGCACCTTCGCCCAGCTGCTCAGCACCACGATCACAGACGAAATCGCCAGCAATCTCAGCCTCTACGGCGCCAATATCGTCGAGGTCATAGGCCATACGGACGAGCAGCCGCTGGCGCGCGAAAAATCCAATCTCGACGATACGATCATCAACGCGATGGACGGCAAGCTGCCGGTATCGGCCCTGCTACCGGCCGACAATGCCGGGCTTGGTCTCGCCCGCGCCATTGCCGTCGCCAACGTGCTCAAGGCCAATCCGAAGCTGAAGGGTGCTACGATTCTGCCGATGTCCGCCGCGCAGCTGATCCTGCCCGGCGATACCGTCACATCAGGCCAGCGCGGCGCGGTCGAGGCGCGCCGCCGCATCGAAATCCGCGTGCGCGGCAGGACGGCACCCGTTGCCGTGATCAACGCCGGTGCCGCGCCTTCGTCCAACACGCAATAGCGCCGATCGGCGCAGCTATCAGCTCCGCAGTCCCGGCGCCTCGTATCCCGTGCGCTCCACATATTCCGTGTAGCCGCCGGTATACTGGTGAATGCCTTCCGGCGTCAGCTCCAGCACGCGGTTGGAGAGTGCCGCGAGGAAATGCCGGTCGTGTGAGACGAACAGCATCGTGCCCTCATATTGCGACAGCGCCTCGATGAGCATCTCTTTGGTATCGAGATCGAGATGGTTGGTCGGCTCGTCCAGCACCAGCAGGTTCGGCGGATCGAAAAGCATGATCGCCATGACAAGCCGCGCCTTCTCGCCACCCGACAGCACCCGGCACTTCTTTTCGACGTCGTCGCCGGAAAAGCCGAAGCAGCCGGCCAGTGCGCGGAGCGAACCTTGGCCGGCCTGCGGGAATTCATGTTCCAGCGTCTCGAATATGGTGCGCTCGCCCTCAAGCAGCTCCATGGCGTGCTGGGCGAAATATCCCATCTTGACGCTGGCGCCGAGATTGACGCTGCCTTCATCCGGCTCCGCCGAACCGGCGACCAGCTTCAGAAGCGTGGATTTGCCGGCGCCGTTGATGCCCATGATGCACCAGCGCTCTCGGCGGCGCACCATGAAGTCGAGACCTTCATAGATGCTGCGGCTGCCATAGCCCTTATGAACGTTTTTCAGGACGACGACGTCTTCGCCCGAGCGCGGCGCCGGCTGGAATTCAAAGGCGACCGTCTGGCGGCGCTTCGGCGGCTCGACGCGATCGATTTTTTCCAGCTTCTTCACGCGGCTCTGCACCTGCGAGGCATGCGAGGCGCGCGCCTTGAAACGCTCGATGAACTTGATTTCCTTGGCGAGCATCGCCTGCTGACGCTCGAACTGCGCCTGCTGCTGCTTCTCGTTCTGAGCGCGCTGCTGCTCATAGAACTCGTAGTCGCCGGAATAGCTTGTCAGGTTGCCAGCATCGATTTCGATGATCTTGGTGACGATGCGGTTCATGAACTCGCGGTCGTGCGAGGTCATCAGGAGCGCACCCTCATAGCCCTTGAGGAAGGACTCCAACCAGATCAGGCTTTCGAGATCGAGATGGTTACTCGGCTCGTCGAGAAGCATGACATCGGGGCGCATCAAGAGGATGCGGGCCAGCGCCACGCGCATCTTCCAGCCGCCCGAAAGCGCACCGACATCGCCGTCCATCATCTCCTGGCTGAAGCTCAGGCCCGCCAGCACTTCGCGGGCGCGGCCCTCGAGCGCGTAGCCATCCAGCTCTTCGTAGCGCGCCTGCACCTCGCCATAGCGCTCGATGATCTCATCCATCCTGTCAGCCTGGTCCGGATCGCTCATCGCGGCTTCCAGCTCACGAAGCTCGGCGGCAACCGCGCTGACCGGCCCGGCACCTTCCATCACTTCCGAAACGGCGCTCCGACCCGCCATGTCGCCGACATCCTGGCTGAAATAGCCGATGGTGACGCCCTTATCGACGGAAACCTGCCCTTCGTCGGGCTGCTCCCCGCCGGTGATCATCCGGAAAAGCGTCGTCTTGCCGGCGCCGTTCGGGCCGACCAGTCCAATGCTCTCGCCCCTGTTGAGCGCAGCGGACGCCTCGATGAAGAGGATGCGATGGCTGTTCTGCTTGCTGATATTCTCGATACGAATCATGATTACGCCGGGCCTGAAGAAAGTTTTTCGGGGGCCTTATGCCACGGCTTATCGTCTCTGTCGCAGGTTTTTCGGGCACGCGAGCGTGAACATCTGCGCTCCGGGTCGCGAATGCGCCGGGCCTTTCCTGATTCGGGTTTCTTAGAAGATGCGGTTTGCGCGTCCCAATAATCCTTGCACGTTCGAGAGAATGTTCGTCAAACGAGGATTTTTTCGAGATTGCGACGGATTTTTCTCTGCTCCATCGTTCAAGCAGCGAGCACGCCGGTTAACGACTGATCGGATGAGCACGTTTTCTCCGTATCAATCAAAGCGCAGTAACCATACGATGCCGTTCATTTTCACCTATCTTGGCCGAATCTGGTGCTCGGGCACGCAGCGGAACTCCAGGAATTTAGCCTGCATCATATTATCCGGAACGGCGCTGATCGCCGCCGGCGGATTATCCCAAGCATGGTCCACAAATGCCGTCTCTCAACATGCGAAGCTCCGTAAGCCGGTCAAACAGATCGCGGATCAACGCGCGCTCATCGACACGCCGGACGGGAAGGGAGAGCTGCCCGTCTACGCCAATCATGCGGTCGACACGGCAGCACCCGACGTGACGAAGGTGCTGATCGTGATTCACGGTACGCTGAGAAACGCCGACGCCTATTATGCGACAGGCCGGAAGCTGCTGGCAAAGGTGGGAAATCTTGCGAAAGGGACGATGGTTGTCGCGCCGCAGTTTCTAATAAGGCCGGATGTCAAGGCGTTCTCACTGTCCGCGCAGACGCTGGCCTGGACGCAAAACGGATGGAAAGGCGGAGAAGCCGCGCGCCAGCCCGCGCCGATCAGCTCCTTCTCCGCGCTCGATGCCTTGCTTCGGCATTTCGCGGATCGCCGCTTGTATCCTTCGCTGTCGACCATCGTCGTGATGGGGCATTCGGCGGGCGCGCAATTGGTGCAGCGCTACGCGGTGATGGGGCGCGAGACGGAAAGCCTGGCGAGCGCCGGTATCTCCGTTCGCTATTTCGTCGCCAATCCGTCGAGTTATCTCTATTTCGACAATGAGCGGCCGGCCTTGCTGGCGGATCAATCGACAGCTTCCTGCCCGCGCGCAACGCAGTGGCGATATGGCCTGACTTCCGCGCCGCCATATGTATCCTCGCAGGATCCGAAGGTTCTCGAAGCCCGATATGCCGCGCGAAACGTCGTCTACCTGTTGGGGGAGGCGGACACGAATCCATACACTCATTTCATCGATCGCTCCTGTGCCGCGATGGCGCAGGGGCCATACCGGCTCGCGCGAGGGTTGACCTATTTCGGCTATATGAAAAAGCGGCATCCGTCCGACCTCAATCAGAAGGTCGTCGAGGTACCAAGCGCGGGGCATGACGACGAGGCGATGTTCACATCCGATTGCAGCGTTGCGGTGTTGTTCGATCGACCAATCCCGCAATCCTGCCCGGTCATCGCCGGAACGGCAAAAGAGGACGGAGCGCAGCCGTAGCATTCTTCGAGCGATCATCTCGCTCCTTGTGCGTCAGCCGCGAAATGCCGGTCGCGGGCGCGCGGCTCGCGTTTTCCGGAGGATCGGCCGTTCTATGAACAGGTAGCAAACGATTGCAAAAGCCAGCGAGCCCAATGCGATGAACACGGGCTGTGCGCCATGCGGCACGCCAATGCGCAGCAGCAGCGCCGTCACCATGACGGCCATGAGCACGTGCCAAACGTAAATGGAATAGGAGGCATCCCCCAGGAAGTGCGGGAATGCCAGTTTGGGGACGCCCCGCTCCCGCTCTGCGAAAACAGCGCCCGATAACAATAGCACAGCAGGGATGCCCCAGCGAACCGCCCGGTCGACATGGGGCATCAGGTCACTCGCCAGCAACAGCGCGAATCCGGCGATCATTAGGCTGATGGCGGCGTAAAAAGGCAGGCGAAAATCCTGCTTCCACAAACGTCCGATGATGATTCCCGCCGCAAATTCAAGAATGACCGGCTCCGTGAAAACACTGAGATGGCCGAGAGGCAGCAGGTAATGCGTGATGACGATCGCCACCAGAGCCGCCATCAGGAACCATAACCGCCTGAACTCCGGCAGGAGCAATGAAATGGAGAAGATGAGATAGAAGAACATCTCGTAGGACAAGGTCCATCCCTGCTCGACAACCGGATGCAGCGCGTCGTTCTTCATGGCGGGCAGGAAAAACAGCGAGCCGATCAAATTCTCGGCGCTCGCGTTCGTATTGTAGAAGAACTGCGGTTTCAACACGGCCAGGACGAATGTCGCCGCGGTCGCAATCCAGTAAAGCGGCACTATTCTGATGAGCCGGCGCCACATGAATTCTTGCGGACCGATCGGCTTTCCCTGGGTCGTGACCCACATGATAAAGCCGCTGATGACGAAGAATATATCGACACCCGCCGCTCCGATCTGGAATCTAAGGCCGTATGCCTCGCTGATATGGAAGCAAAGCACGGAGATTGCGGCGATGGCGCGCAGATATTGAATGCCTGTAATGTCGCTGCGGATTTTCAAGACGGTGCCTCACGCGACTGGAATGCCATCGCCAAGGCCTTGCGGGCCGGTTTGGCGATAGGGAAATGAGTCGAATGGCCCGACACTCACGCAGAACGACTTGGAGAGGGTACGGCGGACCGAATATTGCTGGCAGCAACAATTCCAATGAAAATGGATGATTTCCCGCCGATTTCGTGACCAAAATCGGGCATTTCGGCTTGGCGCACCTGTTGCGGTAAATTCGGAGGCTTCACGTGCTTGTCCATCGGCTGACGATTCCGCCAGTCTCTGTAAGCCCCCCCTCGCTTGCGCGGCCCTCCCGTAGAAGGTTTGTTCTTTTATTTGTTCCTGCGTGTAGTTTCAGGCGGCTAGACCGCCTGAAACGCCATGTTTACTCGTCTCCGAGCAGCGGAGTGCCACCATCGCCGATGACATCGGCTCAATTGAATGACTTAATCGACGCAAGCGCCTGCGCCCGTCCTGTACCAATCCGGACACCATCTGCAATTTGTTCTCTGATCACCGCGATATCTTTAGGGATCGCGAAGCCACGTTTCGTTACCGATTCAAAATGAGTGTCGATCTTGTCGAGGAGAATTCGTCCCTGCTCGTGGTCCACGCGAGCAACCTCGCGCGCGAGAAAGCAGATGGCTCGGAACGCAAGGTCGATGTTTTTTGCCTGTCGAGCTTTCTCAATGGCATCCATGTAATGCTTGATGCCGGCGTCAAACTTCCGCTCTCGAAAGTCGATCAAGCCGGAGGTGGCTGTTACGACTATATCGTCGTCATCGTCACCGAGAGACGCAAAGGCGCGCCCGATCAGGTGCCGTGCATCGTCGAAACGTTCTTGGAGCGCTCTTACCGCCGCCAGGTTGCTCAAGAGTGTCTTGTTCCTGGGATTGGCGAGCAGGCCATGCGCCCCGACCGTAGCGGCTTCTTCTAGGGCTTCCATCGAAACGCAACCGATAAAGGTCGGCAAAATCGCTGGACGTACACTGAAGGGCTCGATCTTTCGCCAGTCTGCACAATGCTCGATAACATCTTTCCAATTTGATTCCTCATAGGTTGTGTATGCTGACGCCTCCTCGGAGAGCGAGATGTCGACGTGAAGATCCGCCTGCTTGAAGTCAGCCTTGTGGCGGGCCACCCAGCCGATCTGAGCGATGGCATTTTCGGTAGGGCTCATTGCCCCTTGGCGCAGCATTCGTATTGCTTGTTTTCGAGAACCCGCCTCGTACTCCATGCTCCCCATTTGAACGGCAAGTTCGGAGAGATCGCGAGGCGAGAACTTGGCCTCACCAAGAAGTGACTTCGCTTTTCGCCATCCTGACGCTGCTGTGCCGGAGGCCGCTTGCACTGCGAAAAGGGCAGATCGGAGCCACGGGTCGGATAGCGTGGCGCTGGAAGCCTTGAGAAAATGCTCTGCCTCATCGGGAGCGCCGATGTGCATGAAAAAGCGCGCCGCCGCCCTGAGAACGTAACGATCATCTGGCCGAAGAATGAGTGCACGGCGAAGAAGCGACCAAGCCGAGGGGCTCTGTCCGACGTTCACATAAAGCAATGCCGACTCCGCAAGACGAAGGGCATCGCGTGGGTTCAGTTCCAGGAGGCGCTTACGCCTGGCAATCTCGACGCGGATTTGCGCTTCCTCGACGGGAAGGTTGGTGTCGCCGTCGGCAGTAATGTTCCGTGCTAGAACCCTGCGAACGAATTGCAGCCTGGCATCAAGCTCGCTTGCTCGGTCGATGAGCGCAAGGCCTGCGCGCTCTGCCTGCGGATCTACAATAACACAGTACGTGGGCTGGACGGCAGCGGAACGGAGGTCGCCTGTGGAGATCTCTTAGATGAGTGAATTCAAGCATCCCACTGGGCGTGTCTCCTGAGCTTTTCCAAATGCTCCTCGCAAACCTTCTTGATGACACCAAGCAGCGCGGCCGTGCGCTCACCAAGCCATGTAAGCGCTTCCTCGCTGATCTCGAAATACTTGGAATAGCGCGCCTTCACATAGGCCTCGTTCAGCGTGTTGAACCAAGCTCGCTCCCTCTGCTGATCGCGCGGAAATGCGTCCGACAGGCGCCGATCCTGGTCTTCGGCCAGCGAGCGTAGAAACTTGATGTTGTGAGAGGGCGGGCCGTAGTTTGTCAGGGTCAGCAGAACGCATGAATAAGCCTGTTCCAGCGATTGATGGAGGCTGAAAGCCGCCCAGTTGCTCCAGACGTCGCCTGGCCGTTTTGACTTGCTGAGATAGAAGTACGAGCCTTCTAAGCTGGCTTCGGCCTCGGCGAGCCGCTGCTCGCAATGTTCCCGCGCTACCCGCAACCGATCAGCTGGCGTCAGTGGCACAGGTTCCGCCAACGGTTCATCGTCGAGCTCGTAGAGAACAATGCCTTCCTTGCGGATGTCGGAGAAAAAATACTGTCCCTCCTTCAGGTAGGTGTTCACCTCGCGCCTTGAATGCACGATGAAGCTGACCGGGGTCTCGATCAGCGGGTCGCGGATCAGGCGGTCGGAGGCCTTGTACCAGTACTCGGCGAACTTGCAGAGCTTGCGGTTGTTGACGATTATCAGCAGATCGAAGTCGGAACGGTAGCCCTTCATGGTGAAGGGCTCGTCCACCCAGCCGCCCTTGGGTAGAATAGGCGACTAGCGCCGTGCTGCCTCACGGCAGTCGGTTTCTAGTCGCCTTTCACCGAACCGGACGTGCATCTTTCGTTATGCATCCAGCTCTCCAGAAGACGTGGCAAAGTCAGGCAAG
>NZ_JABAII010000035.1 GCF_012641405.1 Rhizobium sp. P40RR-XXII | reverse complement strand
TGCGCTATCCGCGCCCACTGTTCGTCCCGAAGGATCAGACGATCCAAAACACCCATGACTGCCTCCAAAAGACAGTCTTGAATCTGATTTGCTCAGCCTTGGAAACCCAAGAGTCCACACCTCCTAGCACGCCAGCCCAAGTTCATACCAACATTTATGAGTTCGCGACCTAGTCCGTCGATTGAAATCAAGATGCGCACGATTGCGCCATGCGCCGAAATGGTGTGGCACTCCGGCATTTTCCCCACTAAGTAGAAAAACCGGGTTGGCAAACTCGAATTTGTTCGGTAAGTAGTTTCCATCGCTGCAAATCAATTAGAGGAGGCGTTGCATGACACCAGTATCCATCGAAACGCTTCCATCCGGAATGAGCCGAAATTAGGTCATTTCCGTTCGTTGCCCGCCACGGGGCACGACGTCATGCGGTTTTTCGTTTCCCCACAACTCAACCAATCCGCCGGGGGTTAGCTCGTTTTCCGTTCCGGCCGTGTCTATTAACTCTCGATTTTGGGGCCGGCTGACTAAACACGGAGCCGGACTGGTTAAAATGACTCGCAAGAAGTTCGACTTCCGTGCCGATGCTTATCGCAATGTGCTCGGCTTTGTTTTTCGTCAGTGGACCCATCGCCCCGCTCTGGTGGGCATCATTATTCTGCTGGTAATAACAAGCACCCTGGCCGAGGTCCTGGTGCCAGTGTTTTCCGGCCAGATCGTCGACGCAATTGCCAGCGGCAATAAGTCTGGCGATGCGATCCGTGCCTTCGCCATCGTCGTGACCCTCGGTCTGACGAGTGTTGCTTTACGCTGGTTTATCTTCAACGGGATCATCCGTCTGACGCTACGCATCATGGCAGACGTGGTCAATGACGGCTTCCACAAGGTGCAGCGCTTCTCGACCGATTGGCATGCCAATAGTTTCGCTGGCTCGACGGTTCGCAAGATCACTCGTGGCATGTGGGCGCTCGACTCGCTTAACGACCTGCTACTGATAGCCTTGCTGCCCTCGCTCGTCATGCTCGTGGGTGCCAGTATCGTGCTCGGCAGTTACTGGCCGATCATGGGGCTGATCGTGGCTGCAGGATCGCTGATCTATATTGGCGTGACTGTCGTTCTTTCCATGGGATACGTGTCGCCGGCGGCAAAGCTTGCTAATGCCTGGGATACCAAGCTGGGGGGTGCGCTAGCGGATGCCATCAGCTGCAACTCGGTGGTGAAGGCTTTCGGCGCTGAGCGTCGCGAGGAGGAACGCTTGCGCCATGTGCTGGCCAAGTGGGACATCCGAACGCGACGGACGTGGAAGCGCGGGACTCTGAACGGCACGATCCAGGGCTTCATGATGGTCTCGATGCAGGCTGGCATTCTTGGTACCGGCCTTGTCATGTGGCAGCAGGGGCTGGCGACGCCGGGCGACATCACATTCGTGCTGGCAATGTTTTTCGTCCTGCAGGGCTATCTACGCTCAGTAGGCCAGGACATTCGAAACCTGCAACGCGCCGTCAACGACATGGAAGAATTGGTCCTGCTCGACAAAACACCGCTCGGAATCGATGACAAGCCGAACGCGAAGGCCATCACGATCGGTAAGGGCGAAATCGTGTTCGATCGTGTCACCTTCCAATACGGGGCCCATCCTACACCGCTCTATGACGATTTCTCGGTCACCATCAACCCGGGCGAGCGCGTCGGATTGGTCGGACACTCTGGCTCGGGCAAGACGACCTTCGTCAAGCTCATCCAGCGTCTCCATGACGTGAAGTCCGGTTCGATCCGAATTGACGGACAGGATATCGCCCAGGTCACGCAATCGAGCCTGCGCAGCCAGATTGCCATCGTGCAACAGGAGCCGATCCTGTTTCATCGCACGCTCGCCGAAAACATCGCCTATGGCCGGCCGAACGCGTCACGGCGCGATATCGAGAATGCAGCGAAACAGGCCAGTGCACATCATTTCATCATGAGCCTGCCGAAGGGCTATGAGACGATGGTAGGGGAGCGCGGCGTCAAATTGTCCGGCGGAGAGCGTCAGCGTGTCGCCATCGCCAGAGCCTTTCTGGCTGACGCGCCCATTCTAATCCTGGACGAGGCGACCTCGAGCCTTGATAGCGAGAGCGAGGTGCAGATCCAGCAGGCGATGGAACGCCTTATGGAAGGCCGCACGACGCTCGTGATCGCGCATCGCCTTTCGACAGTGCGGGCGCTGGATCGTCTGTTGGTCTTCGACAAGGGAAAGATCGTGGAAGAGGGTGATCATCAAGCGCTCATTCGCCTTAATAACGGTATTTACCGCAGGCTGTTCGAACGACAGGCACTCGAACTGACCAAGGGGCTGGTGGCATGACGCAAACTCTTGAACTGCCAAGCGTCTGTTACAATATCGTTCTCAGGAGTGGTCCTTGGCATGGAAAGGAGGAACGAAATGCCACTCAACGATATTCTGTGGATCCGTCCGGTGACGATCCGGCTGCAATGCGGGTTGGAGCGCACTTTCACAGGAGTCTATGACGCTCTGGACTTTCTGGAAAATGAATGGCCCCTTCGGCATGGTGAGCGTCACGAGCGCGCGGTGAAGACCTGCCGCGGCGCACTCAATGGAAGCGTGCCTGCTGTCATTGCGAGAGAAGCGTTCCTGACGGCGTGTCT
The DNA here is from genome assembly GCF_012641405.1 of Rhizobium sp. P40RR-XXII. GTDB lineage: Bacteria > Pseudomonadota > Alphaproteobacteria > Rhizobiales > Rhizobiaceae > Rhizobium. Next base: position 32,065 of record NZ_JABAII010000035.1, on the reverse strand, counting down.
CGAAGCCGGAATGCCAACCGTGCTGGCGCCATCGAAGGCACCGCCGAAAGTGCGGCCGATGCGACTGGCGAGTGGGGGCTCCTTATAGCCTCTCACGTTTCTGAAGCCCGCCTCTCCGTAGGCGGGCTAGCGGACGCTTTGTTTGCCTGCTCGAACCAACTGAGATAGTACCGCCCGCCAATTTCGTCAGTGTGCGACTTTCAGAAGTCGGTCCCGACATGCCGCCGATCGCCCTCACGTCAGTCGGAACCTATTGCTGTCCAAGGCTGCTATCACCCGCTTCACCAAGCCGTCTCGATCATCGCCTTCGGTCGCTAGAACGTGCCGTTCGAGGGTTCCGAGTTCAGAGAACTGTTGGTGTAGCGCCGCGATGGGTTCGGGATCGGAAAGCGTATCTCCTCCTCGGTTGCGGCAGCGCTCGATCGCAGTCTCCAGGCGTGGGCGAAGCACGATGTAGTGTATCGGAAAGCTGATCGCTTCAAACGCGGCGAGAAACCAAGGCCCGATAATGCCATCGACGATGACAAAATAGCCGCCTTTGGCGTAGGTGGCCGCGACATTTGCCAAAACATCAAGCACAACCTTGTTCTGGCTGTGCGCTTCTGGAAGGTACGGTTTAATAGCCCCGTGCTTTATAAAATGCCAGAAATCATCGGAATGCAGATGCACCTTCGATGACCCGCTCAAAGCTGCCAGAGCCGACGCCGTCGTTGTTTTGCCCGCTCCCGGAGTACCGGTCAAAATGAGGATCTCACCTCTATGATCGATGTTCATCGACAACTCTTACTTTATGCTTCGAAGGATGTTTTCGTGGGCGCGGAGCGATTGTACAACATGCACCATCCACGACGGCTGCGTTCTCGCGTACTCAAGTCATGTCAGCATATGCATGGTAGTCACCCGATTGCCTATCCCTGAAAAGATAAATGGCTGGCTGGCCTCCTCGCGTGATTTCCGCGAAGTTGAAACTTCAGGAAAGTGCCATTCGTCAAGCGCGCTCCGGCAGGCGACTATTTTTGCGTCATCCGCCTCAGCCAATAGAGTGGCTCCGTCAATTTCGCCAACGAACACCATGGCGTCCGACTCGGAAAAAAGCCAGCTTTCAAATCCAGGCGTCCTGTTGCAGACCGCGTCTGGATATCGACAGCAAGGATACACAAGCAAATCTGTCCCAGGCGGAGCGCAACGAGCTTCGCGAAATCCTGACAGCCCTTCCGCAAGCATGGCGGAAGAGCGTCAGCAAGCAGGTTAAGCAGATCAAGAGTCGAAAATGAGCAAAGCAGGATCACGCATTTTGCAAGGCGCACGGGAAGCTCTTGCCTTTGCCAAGGGCGAAGCGGACGCCGTGGATTTTGCCATCCATATTCCGGCCGAAGTGGACGTCAAGGCCATTCGACAGAAGCTGGGATTGTCGCAGCAAGCCTGCGCGACGCGATATGGATTTTCAGTCGGCCGCCTGAGGGATTGCGAACAAAAGCGTTCCAGCATCGATGCTCCCTCTCGAATTTTGCTGACCGTCAACGACAAGGAGCCCGAGGCGGTCTATCGCGCGCTGTCCGCGGCCTGATCGATTCCTCGATCATTACTGCCATGCGACGCATCCAGCGGCACTTGACAGGTGCGAGAGGAGCCCAAATCCGCTCGGCCTAAGGTGACCAAACGAGCTTAACCCCCAGGATCGAGAGTAGGGTGGCTTTCGAAAGGGCTCGGTCGCAAATTCGAAGTTGAGCGGCGGAAATGCTTCTGCTCAGTTTTTTACGCGGCCAAGATTTCAGGTTCTGTCGCAAAACCAAATGGCAACCTATCTTCGGCACTAAGCCCTCTAGTTTTCAGGGGAGTTTGTAATGTTCAACGCCCCCCACTTCGATCGATCGGTGATCGTGCTGTGCGTCCGTTGGTATCTGGCTTACAAATTGAGTCTGCGGAACCTGGAAGAGATGATGGCCGAACGCGGCATGAGTGTCGATCACTCCACCATCCATCGATGGGTCTCCACTTCTCCCCGCAGTTGCTGGAGCGCTTTAAACGTCGGAAGCGGTGCGTTACTGGCAAGTGGCATATGGGGCGAAACATACATCAAGGTCCGCAGCGAATGGATGAGTGTTGAGACGCGGCACCCTTTGCCATTCATATCGCCGGCGCGACGAAGGCCCTCTCCGGGAACGCCTTCCCAACCACTTCCAGGAATGCCCGCACCTTAGCGCCGACCAGGCGGCGCGAGCTCTGCAGCGCCCAGATCTCCACCGGCGGCCCAGCTTGTGTTCCCCAATAGGCAAGCCTACCGGCTTCGATGTCTTCGGCAACAAGTAGCTTCGGCAGCATGGCTGCGCCGGCGCCCGCCAGCACGGCATCGCGGACCATCAGCAGCGACGAGAGGCGGAGAACAGGGTTCGGCCGCAGGACAATGTCCGCCTGTCTTCCGGAATTGATTCGCCAGAGGCTCCCAGGCGGTGTTGCGGAGAGCAGGACAGCCCTGACGGCAGCTTCGTTGCCCTCCGCACTTGAAACGGGACGCGGCATGCCGGGCGGTCCCACGATCAGACGTTCATCATTTAGGAAACGGCGGCCGACGAGGCGTTCGTCCGGCGATGGGTCGATCCGGATGATCAGATCATAGCCGTCTTCAACCGGATCGACCTTGCGATCGTCGGCAACGATTTCGAGTTGGACCTCCGGATAGGCCAGAGCAAACCGTGCACCGATCCGGGGTAGCGCAACATGCGCGAAAACGACAGGTGCGCTAACCCGCAACCTGCCTTTCGGCGTAGATGCGCCAAGCACAACCGCCTCACCGGCCTCAGCGATTTCACTCAGCAGCCCGTGTGTGCGCTCATGAAGCGCTCGTCCCTCGTCGGTCAATCGCAAGGTCTGGGACCCCCGCTCGATCAGCCTCACACCGAGGCTCTCCTCGAGTTCGGCGACGCGGCGTGACAGCGTGGCCTTGGAGCGTCCGGAGACGCGGGCAGCGCGGCCGAACCCGCTATTAGCAGCGACAAGGTCGAAGTCGGACAAAGCCTGAAGATCCATCATGATGTTCCATATTCGAGACACATAGTCCCGATATTGGCATCTCCAAAACGAGAATGAAACGGATATCTTCTCCTTCGTCAGATGCAACACAAACACCGACACAAGGAGATTTTGATATGAGCATTCTCGTTTCAGGCAGCACAGGAACTATCGGGTCGCAGGTCCTGGCCCATCTTCAAACTCGCAACGCCGATGTTCGCGCCCTGACGCGCTCCCCCGAGACGGCGCAGCTTCCCGCTGGCGTAACGGCGGCCCGTGGTGATCTTGCCGATCCTGATTCGGTGCGCGCAGCACTCGAAGGCGTCAGCACACTGTTCGTGCTCGCCCCCAACGTCGCCGATGAACTGACGCAGGCGATGCTGACCCTGACGGTCGCCCATGAGGCCGGCGTCAAGGGCATCGTCTATCTCTCGGTCTTCGGCGGCGACGCCTACGCCGACGTGCCGCACTTCGCCGGCAAGTACACGGTCGAGCGGATGATCGAAGCACTCGATCTGCCGGCGACGGTCCTGCGTCCCGCCTACTTCATCCAGAACGATCTTCGTCAGAAGGACGGACTGTTGAAGGCCGGTGTCTACGCCTCGCCGATCGGCAAGAAAGGTGTCTCGATGGTCGATATCCGCGATATCGGCGAGGCCGCGGCGATCGAGCTGGTTCGCCGTGAACAATCCCCGACACCGCTTGCCCGCGAGACCTATGCTCTGGTTGGTCCCGACAGCCTGACCGGCGAAGGGATTGCCGGCATCTGGAGCGATGCCCTCGGCCGCGCGGTCCGCTACGGTGGCGACGATCTCGTCGTCATGGAACAGCGCACGAAAACCATGCTGCCCGCCTGGCATGCGCTCGACCTGCGTCTGATGTTCAGCCGGTATCAGACGGAGGGCGCGGTGGCCAGCGCTGATGAGATCGCGCGTCTGACCAAGTTACTCGGTCGTGCGCCGCGCTCCTATGCCGCTTTTGCAAAAGATGCCGCCGCCCAGTGGGCGAAGGGCTGATCCCGGGCTTGCTCCTACCTCACAGCCAATAAAAGCGATCTGCCATGATGACGATCCAACCACTCTCGACAGAAGACGCGCCTGCCGTGGCTGCGATGCGACAAGCCGCATCGGCCCATAAGGGCGAGGCACTCGGGCCGGAGGCGCGACCGATGTTCGACGCCATGTTTGTCGCAACACCCGCTGAGGAGGATGTCCAAGTGGAGGCAGCGACGGTCGGCGGCATTGCCGGCTCCTGGCTCCGAGTGGCAAGCGCACGACCGGGCGCATGCATCCTCTACCTTCACGGCGGCGGCTATGTGCTCGGCTCGGCCCAGGCGTTTACCAGTTTCGTCGGCCAGATCGCGGCACGCGTCGGCGCAGATGCTTTCGTCCCGGACTACCGACTGGCGCCTGAACACCCGTTTCCGGCCGCGATCGACGATGCGGTCGCCGCCTATCGGGGCCTCGTTTCTGAGGGGGCGGAAAGGGCCGTGGTTGTCGGTGGCTCGGCCGGCGGCGGGCTGACGCTGGCGCTGCTATCGATCCTTGCCGCCGACAAGACGAAGGGCATGGTGCAACCGGTTGGCGCAGCAGTGATGTCGCCATGGACCGATCTGACGCTCACCGGCGAGAGCTTCGAGACAAGGGCCGAGGCAGACCCGATCTTCACGCGCGGAGTCCTCCGTGGCTTCTCCAAGATGTACCTTCAAGGCCAGGATGCCACGCTTCCCGATGCATCACCGCTTTACGCCCCACTCAACGGACTGCCGCCCATCCGCATCGATGTCGGCGACAACGAGGTACTGCTCTCCGACGCCATTCATTATGCTGAGCGAGCGCAAGCGGCGGGCGTGGAGATCACGCTAACGGTCTGGGAAGGCATGCCGCATGTGTTCCAATCCTCCCTCGGCCAGTTTTTCGCGGCCGAACGGTCGGTGAACGCGATCGGTGAGTTCCTGCGCCATAGGCTCGAAACCCTGTCCGAAAACGCCGACCCTTCCAATCCACTCAAAGGAGCTTGACCATGACACGTGTATTGTCTGTGGGCCAGGAGCCTGAGACCGTTGACTTTTCCGACCCCTCTTTGCCGCCCGGGTCTAATGCCGAAAAAATCCAGGCTGGCATCGACATCGCAAAAACGACCATGACCGAGCGCGGTTGGAACGGTGACACCTGCATGATCGCTCCCGATGACAGCGGCATCGCAACATTGGCCACGCAATTGGCGAGCGTAGACTACGATTGCATCGTGATCGGCGGCGGCCCGCGCCTGCCGCCCAAAGGGTTACCGCTCTTTGAGAAGGTCGTGAACGCGATCCACCAGGGCGCACCGAAGGCAGCGACCGCATTCAACACGCCTCCCGAGGATACGGCGCAGGCCGCGGCGCGGTAGATCGGCGACCGCCCTCACTGACTTAGTCCATTGGTGTCGGGTTGATGCTTCCCTACCCATCAGCACAATTTCGGAGATTTGACATGAAAGTACTTGTATTGGGCGCGACCGGCGCCACCGGTCGGCTGATCGTCGGCAAGGCCATCGCAAAGGGATACGAGGTGGCTGCCCTCGTTCGTTCCAAGGCAAAAGCCGCGGACCTCGCTGGCGCCCAGCTGATCGAAGGCGAGGCCCGCGATCCCGTAGCACTTACCCGCGCTATCGCCGGCTGTGACGCTGTCGTCAGTTCGCTGGGGACGGCCATGAGCCCGTTCAAGGAGGTAACTCTGCTCTCGACGGCGACGCGCGCACTGGTTGGCGTTATGGCTGCACAGAAGGTCCGTCGTCTGGTGTGCATCACCGGCCTCGGCGCCGGCGACAGCCGTGGCCATGGCGGCTTCTTCTTCGACCGGCTGTTCCTGCCGTTGATGCTGCGAAAGGTCTATGAAGACAAGGATCGCCAGGAGGATGCGATCCGGGCGAGCGAGCTCGATTGGACGATCGTCCGCCCAACGGTGCTCAACGACAAGCCGGCGCGCGGTCACATCAATGCGTTGTCCGACCTGTCTGGCGTCCATGGCGGAACCATCTCCCGAGCCGATGTCGCCGAATTTGTCGTGCAGCAGATCTGCGTGGATACGTGGTTGCGCAAAGCACCGCTGATCACGTGGTAGGATTGATTGCATCGGCATAAATGCCTTAGCATCGCAGTCGGGAGACCGGCAGCAGGTCAACCCTTTAGGATATATGATGACCATAGACGTCGTGAAGGTCAGGCGCGAGACGCCGGGTGTCCTCCATCGTATCCACCTGAACAATGCTGGCTCAGGATTGATGCCACTGGCGGTACTGGACGCCATGCTCGGTTACCTGACGCGCGAGGCCGAGATTGGTGGTTACGAAGCTGCCAGTGAGGCGGCCACAGAACTTGATGGTGTCTACGATAGCGTCGCACGCCTCTTGGGTGCCAGTCGTGACGAGATTGCGCTAACGGAAAACGCGACCGTGGCGTGGCAGCTTGCGTTCTATGCCCTGTCTTTCCAACCAGGAGACCGAATTCTAACAACTCGGGCGGAATATGCCGCGAACTATGTCGCCTTCCTGCAGGTCTCCAGGCGCACAGGCGCTGTTATAGAAGTCATTCCGGACGATGCTGACGGTGTATTGGATCCCCAAGCCCTTGAGCAGATGATCGATGACCGCGTCAAGATCATCGCAATCACGTGGGTCCCGACAAACGGTGGCCTTCGCAACCCAGCCGCAGCGGTAGGCGAGATAGCACGGCGCCGCGGTGTAATCTTTCTGCTTGACGCGTGCCAAGCGGTTGGTCAGATGCCCACACGAGTGGACGAACTCGGCTGCGATATTCTGACTGCGACCGGCCGCAAATTCTTGCGCGGCCCGCGCGGTACCGGTTTTCTTTATGTCCGCCGTGATCTGATGCTCACGATGGATCCGCCAATGATCGATCACTTCGCCGCACCGTGGGTTACCCCTGACCGCTACAAGTTGCGTGGTGACGCCCGGCGTTTTGAGACCTGGGAAAACAACTACGCCGCTCGCCTTGGGCTAGGACGAGCTGTCGATTACGCACTGCAGTTAGGTCTGGAGGATATCGAGACGCGTTGCAGCATCCTGTCCGCCCGTTTGCGAGAAGGCCTGCGAGCACTGCCCGGGATTGTCATCCATGACCTTGGCCGCAATCCGGTCTCCATTGTTTCGTTCTCGGTCGAGAACCGCGATGCAACGACCGTAAAGGCCGAGCTTACACAATTGGGTTATAACGTCAGTATATCCGCACCCTCGAGCACACTTCTTGATGCTACGGCGCGCCATTTGCCTGCGGTGGTTCGAGCATCCCCGCATTATTACAATACCGATGACGAAATAGAGAGCTTTGTTCGAGCGGTCGCCAGCAGCAAGCCATGAACCTCGTCTGCCGCGAGTGGCTTCGGCTCGTCGCAAGGGGGCTGTGCCTCCTACGGCTCTGAAAACAAGACGACCTGCGTTTTGATCTCTTCTTTGTCCATCTCCAGAATACGATAGCCGAATGTCCCGGTATCGTCCTTGAGGCAATCGGACTGCTTGACGATCTGATAGGAGACTGCTGGCGAGACATATTGCCAGATGTTTGCTTCTCGGGCTTCGTCGATCATGTGATAGTGACCGCAAAACAGGGACACCCGGCAATCCATGCCGATCAGAAGCGACCTGACCTCGTCCCGATCGCGCAGTGCTGCACCGGTTCGATCTATCGGCGTGTCGAGCGGAACGATCGGATGGTGCAGAAAGATTGCGGCCCGCTTCACACCCTCGAGTTCTCGGGCGAGCCACTTGCGCTGGCCGTCGCCGACGGCGTTGTCGGAAGTATCGAGGAAAATACGTTTCAGATGCGGATCTTGCTGCGAGTAGCACAGTTTGCCTGCCACGGTACCGCCGCCCTTGTCATAGTACGGCGTGACATTGACGTAGGTATCGTGGTTGCCGAGGATAAGCGACACATCGAAGGCATAGGCGCGGAGGAGTTCGAAAAAGCCGGCGACCGAATGTGCGGTGCCGATATCGCCGCCGAAGACGACCTTGGAAATGCCCTTACGGGCGATGTCGTCGAGGACCAAGCGCAAATGGTGCTCGTGCTCTTGTGGTGTCGCCTCATAGCCCATCGTGGTGCCGGTAATTTCGCCTTTGGCAATCAGTTTCTGCCCGAGATGAACGTCGGTGAAAAAGGCGAGGATGGTCTTCGTCATGGATCGGTTCCGTGGCAATTGCTTGAGCGTCCAGTCTACGACGGCAACTCGCCTCAATGCTTCGATGCGCGTCGAAACATGCAAACTATTTCGGTGTTATGGTGCGGCCTGATATGAAGAGACCTAGACATGACGACCCAGCCGAACATAGCCGCCGTTGCCTTCCTCATTGCCGAGCCTGCCCGGGCCGCCATGCTGTCGGCGCTCCTCGATGGCCGGGCGCGGCCAGCCGGCGAACTCGCCCATGCCGCCAGCGTAACGCCACAGACGGCCAGTTCCCATCTCGGCAAATTATTGGCCGGCGGGCTGCTGGCCGTGGAAACCCAGGGGCGGCACCGATACTATCGTCTCGCCGGTTCCCATATCGCGCTGGCGCTCGAGACCCTGGCCTCGATCGGCCCGACGGAATCCGTGCGAAGAAAGCCGCTGACCCGGGGCGCGCAGAAGCTTCGGTTCGCGCGATGCTGCTACGATCATCTGGCCGGCCGGGTCGGGATCGCCGTGACCCATGGGTTGTTGGAGAAGGGGTTCCTTGTCGCGGCCGAAAAGAAGCGGTTCGACCTCACGCCGGCCGGTACAAAGTGGTTCGACCGCATGGGCGTGGACACGACCGCGATCAAGCCGACGCGCTATGGGCTTGCTCGCCAGTGTCTCGATTGGACGGAGCGGCAACATCATCTTGCTGGCCCCCTTGGCGTTCACCTCATCAATCTCCTCTTTGCAGAAAGCTGCATACGTCGGTTGCCATCGTCGCGCGCCGTTAACGTGACGCCAAAAGGCTGGAAGGTGCTGAAGGAGCATTTGGGCATCGAGGAATGGAGCTTGCTCTGAGATGCGCTCTACCTGACTTCACTTCCGCAAAGGCCGCCGCCGAAGAATGAGATGGCTGCGACGCATGCTGCGTCTAGGTTGCTGACGACGATGTCCGGCTCGGGTTCGGTCCGGATCATGGCGTCGCATCCCTCGGCGCTGGCGGGGTCGAGCGCATGGCCGCGGGCGCGACTGCCGAGGTGTGTCACGGCCGCATCGACTTTCTCCCTTGTGCGGCCATTGATGATCACCTCTGCGCCGGCATGGCGGAGCCCGCGAGCAATGGCGAATCCGATGCTTTCAGTAGATCCTGTGACGAGGGCGACTTTGCCCGAAAGATCGATGTTCAACGTGCTTCTCCTGGAAGGTTGACCGGGCGGAGTGTTCGTCGCGCCGCCACGGTTTGTTGGATGAACGGGTCGCTTAGGCTCGCGATACAGATGTCCTGTTCGGCAAGATCAGATGGCTCGGACGACGAGCGCTTGGCCGCCTCGCGTCAGGCGAAGATCAAGCCAAGGCTCTACGTCGATTGAACCTGCCGCAGCGGCCTCAGACCGCCGCATCGAGAGTATCAACGATCTTGACTGTTGCCAGCAGATGGCCGATTTCCGAACCCGTCAGGCCGGCGTCGGTATCACCCAGCGCATCCGCGATCGCCTGGAGTTGAGATCGCGTGAAGGTTTTCATGTCTACTCTCTCTCGCGTACATCTACTTCCTGGCAAATTTCGCCGACGCTATGAGCGCGCGAATTCCAGCAACAGTTTAATCTCGTGGTTATCGGCCGCCCGAAGTGCCGCCACGTAACGCGCCCGAGTCTCGCCAGCATCGATCAAGTTCGACCGTCCCCATGAAAATGGCGGCCGCTGAAGCTGGCGTGCTAACAGGTCTCCCACCAGACGGGAGAACCGCCCATTTCCGTTTGGAAAGGGATGTATGGCGACCAAACGATGACTGAATCGGACGGCTATCTCGTCGGGTGAGTATGTTTCGTGTTCGACCCAATAGCGTGCATCGTCGACTATATGTCTGACATCCGTCGCGATGCGGTAGGCATCGACGCCGATGTTTCGAGGTGTCGTGCGGTACTGTCCCGTCCACCGCCACACGTCGCCAAACATGCGACGGTGCAGTTCGTTGAGCAGATCCTGATCGAGAACGTTACGCTTGCGCGACATCGCCCAGCGCAAGCCTTCGCCAATATTTATCTGCTCGGCCTCATTCAGTTCGTGCCTGAGGGTAATGTAGGACGGAATGAGTTGTTCTCGCTCCTCGGCAGTCAACGGCGTATTGGCTTCGTCATCGTCCAGAAATAGAGGATCGTCTTCCATGGGGATCAATCATCCTCCCATAGGCGTCGTCCAGATTCTGCAAGCATTGCATCGACCAGGCGACGGCGCTCTTCCTCAAGATCCGACTTGAGCAAAGCCTGATTCTCCAGACGCATCGTGTGATCGAGCCGGACGATGTCCTGCCCCGCCTTTTCTGCCGCCCGCTCACGAAGGATAACGTCAAGGGGCTTGGTAGGAACGAAAGCATATATAAACGTGCAGTTTAACGCCGCCGCGGCTTCGCGAAGCGTTTTGATCGTCGTTGCGCCAGAAACTTCCGCCTTCTCTATAGCCGGGATACGAGAGGGTGCCGCGCCCATCCGAGCCGCAAGCTGGCGGGTGCTCATGCCTAACGCTTCACGGATGGCTTTCATCCAACCACGAGGGGGAGCCATGAGCTCAAGCTCCCGGAGGGGCGCGAGACGTCGCTCGAGATGCTTACGCGCGAGGGCAGCCTGTTGCATGTTCATAAATGTATGTCCATTTTGATCCAGAAAAAACACATAAATCAGATCAGAAATTGCGAATTTGCTCCTTTATATCAGAGCATACCCCCTAAAGACAGCACAATTTAGTGAGCACCTTGCCGTTTTGAAAACCATTCCCCGATAGACCTTACCAACGTTTCGTTGGTGCAATGAAGGGCGAAAGAGCGCTGACAATTTTCAGCGAGACTTTTGATGAGCGATTTTAAGCGGCGTCATTTTCAGGGCGAGGTGATCTTGTGGGCGGTTCGCTGGTATTGCCGCTATAGGGTGAGCTTGCTATCGCTGATGACGACGCCCGAACTCTTGGCCGCGGCCAGGGCCGAATGGGCGGGCAAGACCGACGGGCAGGCGTATATCTGCCCGATATCCGACAATGTGATGCCTGGATCGGCTCATGGCCGTAAAACCACCTCATTCCGTTAGCGATGGCTGACCTATTGACTTGCATCCAACCCGCTTGCAGCATCCTATGGAAACGCACTAAGGGTAGGGAAGTCGACGGCAGGGGATTGCAGAATTCCCAGCTGTCGAACCTCCAGCGACGTCGGAAGAGGCGAAGATGACAAGCTCCGAATGGCGAGTGGGAGTGCTCTTTTCCAGAAGCGGAATCAGCGAAATTACGGAAACCGAGCACTTCCTTGGCACCGCGCTTGCGATCGAAGAGGTCAATGCAGCCGGAGGCGTGCTTGGCAAGCCTATCGTTCCGATCGCCTACGATCCAGGCGGCGATCAAACCGCCTATCGCAATCTCGCGCGGCGCCTCCTGGCCGACGACGACGTCAATATCATCTTCGGCGCGTCGATGTCGGCCAGCCGCAAGGCCGTGCTGCCGATTGTCGAGCGGCACAACGGGTTGTTGTTTTATCCCTCGATGTACGAAGGCTTTGAATATTCCGAGAATGTCGTCTACACCGGCGCCACCCTCAATCAGAACACCTTTGCGCTCGCCGAATACCTCCTGCGCAACCACGGACGCCGGATTTTCTTCGTCGGCGCTGATTATATCTACCCACGCGAATCCAATCGGGTCATGCGGGACGTCGTGGAGGCAAAGGGCGGCGAGGTCGTCAGCGAGCGATATCTTCCTCTTCATGCCGACGAGCAAACGCTGCGGTCGGTCATTTCCGACATCGTTCGCCTCCAGCCGGACGCCATCTTCTCAACCATTATAGGGCGGCCTGCACAGCGCTTCTATCGCATGTATGCCGAGGCCGGCATCGATCGCAAGCGGGTTCCGATCGCCAGTCTGACCATGGCCGAGACCGAGATACGCGAGATAGGAGCCGATGCCTGCACAGGCCACATTCTCTCGGCGACTTATTTCCAGACGGTCGAGAACGAGGCGAATGACCGTTTCGTCAGCGCCTTCAAGAGCCGCTTCGGCGAAGAGGTGACGACGAGCGTCTGGTCGCAGCCGGCCTATGCACAAGTTCATCTTTTCGCCCGGGCGCTTGCCCGAGCGGGCTCGCTCGAGACCCATCGCATTTCCGAAGAAATTCTCATGGAAGATTTTCTTGCGCCGGAAGGCCGTATCAACTTCGACGCCGATACCCGTCATCTCTGGCTGCATCCGCGCATCGGTGTGGCGCGGGCCGACGGGCTGTTCGAGATTGCCTGGCAGGCGCCTGGTCCGATCCGGCCGGACCCGTATCTGACGGCTTCGCGTTTCGAAGACGTCTGGCTGGAGGCCTGAGATGACGGGACCGAGCAGGATCATTCAGGATCTGCGGCGCGCGCGCGTTCTGGTCGTCCACCCACGCGATGAAGACGGCAACACATTGATCGCTCATCTGAAACGCCTTGGTTGTGAGGTCAGGGCGACCTGGCCGTTGCCACCGGCCTTGCCTCCCGACGTAGACACGGTCTTCCTGCATGTCGAGGACATGCACGTCGAACACGCGCTGCAGATCATCGACCTCCAGCAAACGGCGATCATCGCCATCCTGACCTATGAGAGCCCGACAGCACTCCAGGCGATCATCGATCTCAACGCCCACGGCGTCATCAGCAAACCGCTACGGCCGCTCGGCATCCTCACGCAGTTCGCGCTGGCGCGTTATCGGCAGAGCTACGAAAAGAGGCTGGCCGGCAAGGTGCAGAAACTCGAGGAAACATTGAAAAGCCGCCGGCTGGTCGAAAAAGCCGTTTCGGCGCTGCGGGTCATGAACGGCCTCGACGAGGAGGCGGCCTATAAGCTGTTGCGCGACCAGGCAACGTCGAAGCGCGTTCCCATGGCGACAATCGCCGAATCCATCATTGCCGCGCAAGACACGATGAAAAGCCTCGGACTGTCCCTTGGCGGGAAAAGTGAACTCTAAGCCCAGGGACTATCGCTCGGCGATTTTTAAAAAATGTCTGACAGGGGCGCTTGACGGTCGCGTCGTTACATGAAAACTTAATGGTAACGAGCAGGTTTGCTCAGCGGCAGGGCTGCCGCGTTTACATTGTGGCTATGTAGCCTCTGGTTCACGGATTGAATTCCGTGCCAGAGGTTTTTTGCGTTTGGAGACAAGATTGAGCGTCAAGGCCTCAACGGCACGGACGGTAACCGTCGCGACTGTCCAGTTCGAACCGATCGTCGGTGATCGTGTCCATAATCTTGCTGCCATCGAGCGGCTGGCGAGGACGGCGAAAGCCCAAGGTGCGGAGATCCTTGTCCTGCCGGAGCTGGCCGATAGCGGCTATAGCTTCCGGGACGGCGACGAGGTTGCAGCATTGGCCGGCCCGGTGCCAGGCGGTCAGAGTGCTGAGCTGCTGCGCCGTCTTGCCGGGGAGCTCGGTCTCTACATCGTCAGTGGTATAGCCGAGCAGGACGGCGATCGGTTTTACAACAGCGCTCTTCTGTGCGGTCCAGAGGGATATATCGGCAAATACCGCAAGCTCCATCTCTGGAACGATGAAAATCGTTTTTTCAAGAAAGGCGATCTTGGGTTGCCGGTTTTCGATCTGCCCTTTGGGCGCATCGGTATCGCGATCTGCTACGATGGCTGGTTTCCCGAAACGTTTCGCGAGCTGGCGCTGGCCGGTGCCGAGCTGGTCTGCGTGCCCACCAACTGGGTGCCGATGGCCGGCGCGGAAAGCGCTCCCGAGCCGATGGCCAATATTCTGCACAAGGCCGCCGCGCACACCAACGGCCTTTACATCGCCTGCGCCGACCGGATCGGCATCGAGCGCGGCCAACTCTTCATCGGTCGCAGCCTTATTGTCGGCCCTCAAGGCTGGCCAGTGTCCGGTCCGGCGAGCACGGATCGCGAGGAAATCCTCTTTGCGCAAATCGATCTGTCGCGCGTGGCTGAAATTCGCACGCTCAACAGCTTCAATCATCTGCTCGGCGACCGCCGCGCAGATGTCTACGGGTAATGATATCAACCCAAATCAAAAAAAGGGAACAAAATGCAAATGAAAACCATCGTCCTCATACTGGCATCGGCGGCATGCGCCACAGCAGCTTTTGCCGCGGACCCGATCAAGATCGGCGTACCGGTCGGGCTCTCCGGAGCAAACAGCGTGGTCGCGCCGTCCGTCGCTCAGGCTGCCCAACTCGCCGTTGAAGAAATCAATGCCAAGGGCGGCGTGCTCGGACGCGCGCTGGAGCTTGAGATCGCCGACGACGCATCCGGTGCGGCCGGCGCGCAAAAAGCCTTCGATTCCCTTGTCTTCCAGAAGGAGGTGAATGTCGTCATCTCCATGGAGACGAGTGCCGCTCGCAATGCTGGACTGCCGATCATTTCAAAGGGCGACGTGCCGTATATCTACACGTCCTTCTACGAAGGCAAATCCTGCAACGCCAATCTCTTCGTCAATGCCTGGGTTCCCGAGCAACAGGTTCCGCCCGTCGTCGACCATTTCATGAGCAAACAGGGCGCGAAGAAGTTCTTCCTCATCGGCTCGGATTATGCCTTCGGGCGTGGCATGCTGAGCTTTGCCAAAGGCTATATCGAAAAAGCCGGCGCCCAGGTCGTCGGCGAGGAATATCTGCCGATGGACGGCAGCGACTGGACGGCGATCATCTCCAAGATCAAGTCCTCCGGGGTTGATGCCATCATCACGTCGACGGCCGGCGGCGCACCGAACGTGACCTTGACCAAACAACTGCGCTCGGCCGGCGTCACCCTGCCTTACGGCAATCTCGCCGTCGACGAGGGAACCGCCAAGAGCATGGGCGCGGATGCCAAGGGCATCTTTCTCTCCGCTTCCTACGTGACCGGTATCGACAGCCCCGAAAACAAGGCGTTTCTCTCGGCCATGGACAAGAAGTTCGGCAAGGAGCTGCGCACTCCCAACGACCTTTCCGTCCCGCAATATGAGGCGATCTACCTTTACAAGGCAGCCGTCGAGAAGGCCGGCAGCACCGATACGGCAAAGGTTCTCAAGGCACTTCCCGAGGTATCCTTCACCGGTCCGCGCGGCAAGATCTCCATGAACAAGCAGCACCACGCGCCGCTGACCATGTATCTTGGCCAGGTAAAGGATGACGGCAGCGTCGCGGTCGTCGATAGCTTCAAGGACGTCGATCCCGGCAACCAGTGCCCGAAGCTCTGAAACCAGAGTGGCGGGGCAGGATGCCCCGCCTCCAGCATCGGAGTTCCAGAAATGACGCTCTTTTTCGATATCGTCAGCACTGCAGCCATTCTCTTCATCGTTGCCGCGGGGCTGCTTGCGATCTTCGGCGTGCTGAAGATCATCAATTTCGCGCATGGCGCATGGCTGACCATCGGGGCTTACTGCGCTGTGGTCGTCAGCGGATTCGGCCTCAATCCATGGCTTGCCATTCCCTTCGCCTTCCTGGTCGGAGCCATTCTCGGCGGTATCGCCGAACGGTTCGTCGTCCGGCCTTTGTATCGCCGGCCACTCGATGCCATTCTTGCGACCTGGGGCCTTGGCATCGTCATCGGCCAGCTCATCACCCTTTGGTTTGGCCGCGATGTGCAGTTCACCCCGGCGCTACTTCCCGGCACTTTCGATCTGTTTGGCGTCGGCTATTCGTCCTACCGCCTTTTCGCCATTGTCGCCGCGACCGCGCTGGGCCTCGGCTTCACCCTTCTATTGGATGGCACACGCCTTGGTCTTTCCGCCCGGGCCGTCATCATGAACGAAACGCTGGCGCGCGTACTCGGCATTGATACGGAAAAGGTGCGGCTCGCAACTTTCATGATCGGCGCCGGCCTTGCCGCCTTGGCTGGCGTGCTGCTCGCACCGCTGACCAGCGTCGATCCCAATATGGGCGTCGCCTGGCTGACGGGCGCATTCATGCTGGTGATGGTAGCAGGCTCTTCTTTCGGTGCGCTTGCTGCCGCCTGTCTCATCTTCGGTGCCGCTCAGGTACTGGTCAGCACCTATTTCAATCCCATCCTCGGCGGCATCACCGTAGCCGTCCTCTGCGCGGTCGTGCTGCGCATACGCCCGAAAGGATTTGCCCGTGCCTGATAAACAGAAACTCCGGCTTGTCCTGCTATTGCTGCTGGCGCTCGCCGCAATCCTGCTGATTGTCTTTGGACCGATGTTTCTTGGCCGCTTCAGTCTCAACGTCCTCACACGGTCGATGATCTACGCCATGCTGGCGATCACTGTCGACTTGCTCTGGGGCTATACGGGCGTGCTCACCTTCGGGCAGGCGGCATTTTTTGGTGTTGGTGCCTATGTCACCGCGATGGTTCTCACCCATATTGGCGCAAGTCCGCCCTTATTTCTCCTCGCGCTTGCCGTCGCAATCCTCGTTCCGCTCCTGCTTGGCCTTGCGGTTGGCTGGCTGTCTTTCTATCATGGGTCGACGCCGCTCTATGCCACCGTGATTTCGCTCGTCGTACCGATCGTCATCACACAGCTCATCTTTTCGGGCGGCACTTGGACCGGTTCATCGAGCGGCCTCGTCGGTTACGAAACTCTCCCGCTCGGGCTTCCCGGCTATTTCCGCTTGTCGGGCGCGTGTCTGCTGGTCTTGGCCGTTCTTGCAATAATCTTTGTCCGGTCGGACGCCGGCCGTCTGCTCGGTGCAATCCGCGACAACGAATCGCGCATCGCTTATCTTGGCATGAACCCAGCTCGGCTGAAGATCGTCCTGACGAGCGTTCTAGCTGGCGTATGCGGCCTGGCGGGCTTCCTTTATGCCAACGCATCCGGTGTCGTCGCACCTGAGAACACCGGCTTCGTTTTCGGCACCGAACTCGTCGTCTGGACGGCGCTCGGCGGCCGCGGGACGATTGTCGGCCCCCTGGTCGGGGCAGTTGGTATCGATTATCTGAGCGCCAGTCTCTCTGGCGACCTGCCCTTCTTGTGGCAATTGATCGTTGGCGCGCTTTTCGTCCTTATGATCATCGTCTTGCCTGGAGGCCTTGCATCGCTTGTGACGCGTTTCCTGCAATCGGCAAGCTCCAACAGCACTCTGAAGTCATTTCCGGCGCCGACAGCCCTTAATGAGGGGGGCGTCGCAGGCAAAAATCTTCTGTCGATCCGTGGCCTCGGCAAGGCCTATGGCAGCCTCTCCGTCCTCAAGGGGATCGATCTTGAAATTGGAAGGGGAGAGCTCGTCAGCCTCGTCGGCCCGAACGGTGCCGGTAAGACCACACTGATGCGCTGCCTCTCGGACGGCACTCAGCAGATCGAAGGCCAGGTGGATATCGGTGGCACGAGCATCGCCGGTCGCGCGCCTGAACGGATCGTCGCGCTCGGCGTCGGGCGCAAATTCCAGATCGCCAGCATCTTCGACAGCATGACCATTGGCCAGTGCCTGAAGATGGCGCGTCTCAGCCATGAAACGCCCAGCCCGGTGCGATCGCTTGCCGAGATAATACTGCCTGCGGCTGCAATCGAGATTCTGACGTTGACGGGCATGGCGGACATGCTCGACAAGCCGGTATCGCTGCTGTCGCATGGTCAAAGGCAGGCTCTCGAACTGGCGATGGTCGTCGCTCTGGAACCTCGCGTCATTCTTCTCGACGAACCGACGGCGGGTCTCACCAAGACCGAGCGTATGACCATCGGTACCATTCTCAGGAAGCTGACGGACGAGATGGGGTTTGCCGCCATCCTGGTCGAGCACGATCTGGATTTCGTGCGCAATATATCGAGCCGCATCGTCGTTCTCCATCAGGGCAAGCTCGTCCTCGACGGCACCGTGGATGAGATTGTCAATTCCGAAACGGTCCGTACCATCTACGCGGGAGGCGCCCATGGCTGAAGCGTTCAAACTCAAGCTCACTGGCGTATCGAGTGGATATGGTGCGGTCGATGTCGTCAATGGCGTGTCGCTCGCCATTCGGCCGGGCGAGATCTTCGCCCTCATGGGCAAAAACGGCATGGGCAAGACAACGCTGCTGAAGACGATTCTTGGCTTCCTGCGTGTTGGCAAAGGCAAGATCGAGGTAGACGGTGCTGTTATTGCCGGCAGGAAGCCCACGGAGCTGATCGCCTCCGGCATCGGCTATGCGCCGCAGGAGTTGCCGCTGTTTCAGGATCTTTCCATCCGCGACAATCTGCGCCTGGCGCTCACGAACGATCGCGATCTGGCATCCGCTCTGGACAGGGTCTACGGCTATTTCCCGTTCCTGAAGGACCGTCTGGTTCAGAAGGCCGGGACCCTGTCGGGCGGGGAACAGAAGATGCTGATCCTGGCGCGTGCGCTGATGCTGCGGCCAAAGCTCCTTCTGATCGATGAGATTTCCGAGGGCCTGCAACCCTCCGTCGTCCACAACATCGCCGATGCATTGAGGGATGACCGTGAGAGGCGCGGCACGACCATCCTTCTGGTCGAGCAGAACCTGGACTTCGCTCTTTCCGTGGCGGATCGCTGGGCTATTCTCAAACTCGGGACGATCGAGGACGAAAGTTCCAATGGGCCGGACAGCCGCGGCCGCGTTCTGCAGCATCTGAAAATCTAGGGAGCGGGCATGCGGCTGCCGGCCCGCTTTCCGGCCTTCGCCTGGCCGTCAAGGATCTTTCAGATGTTAGTGGTTATCCGGCGGCCGCCAGCAATGCCATGTTATTCGCTACCTCCGGCATCAAGACGTCGACAGCACCCCTAGTTCAGACCCCTCTTGCATGCGGGTGCCGAGTTTGTCGGCAAGACCAATACGGATGAACTCGTCTATTCCCTCATCGGCGGCAACATCCAGCTCGGTATGCCGATCAATCCTTCCGATCCCGATCTCATTCCGGGTGATTCATCTTCGGGCTCGGCCGTCGCGGCCGCTGCGGGCCTTGCGGATATCGGCCTCGGAACGGATACGTCCGGCTCCATCCGTCTGCCCGCCGCCATCGCCGGACTCATCGGCTGGCAGCCGACATCTTGTGCGGAACGGGCGGTTCGGTACTGAGACCGAGGCGGTGCGTGCAGGTATTCGCATGCTTGCCGATCACGAACTCAAAATGCAGGCCCTTCGCAGAGATATCCAGAAGGCCGATGACGAAATTGAATCCGGCCTTGGGAAAGAATATGCCAGTGGTGCTGAGTTACTCAAAGACGTTATGAACGAAGGATAGGGCCATCAAACCGAAGCGCCTGATTATTGCGCCGTCCGCGATCAGCGACCTGCGGAGCATAAGGCGTTATATCGCCGAAACCAGCCCTCACTATGCCCAGGAATTTCTGACCGATCTGACGGCCAAGATCGCATGGATTGCAGAGGTTGATTTCACGGGTTCGCCTCGCGACCACATCGCTCCGGGCTTGCGTGGGCTCCCCCTACCGAAACCGCTGCATCTACTATCGTTCATATTCAGATAGAATCGTTGTCCTCCGCGCCAAACACGGTGCCGAAGACATAAAGCCTCAGGACTTCGAGTGAAAGCGCCGTGAAGACACCCCGGTGTGTCAATCGTTGCGAACGGACCGCACCTGCCGCAACCGCTCAAAGGCGGGGGCGCCGACGGCGATACCGTCAATGACATTCCCAAACGGAGTAAAGATTTAAACAATGGCACATGAGCCTATCACCGCGCTTCTTCCGAATTCGGGCGGCCACCAGTTTGTAATGTATGGCGATTCATGTTCCGGCACCGGCCTCGCCACGCGATATGTGCCATTCGCCAACATAGAACGTAGCCTCATAAAAACTGTCGCTGTTTGTGGCCTTTGTCACGACCTACTGCGGTACCAACTCTCCGAGAAAGAGCTGATAGATCGGATAGGGCCACTTGCTTTGATCCATTTTGCCGGCCGCTATGCCGAGATTCAATGGTGCTTGGCTGTCGTTACCCCGCGTCTGCGCCAGGAAGCGCCAGAGATCATGCTTCCCATTTATGTTCACTTCGAATAATCCATGCAAAGTGACACCTCCCGGTTCCAGCGAAGGAGCCGTCCACTGCATCAAATTCGGACCCAATGGATATGGCTTTTTAAGCGGCCCGCTGTCAGGCGTTCCCGCAGGGAACAAATTCAGAGGTCTTGCGCTTTGTAAGGCGTCCAGGGAAAGCGTAAAATGTCGACAGCAGAGGTCAAAGCCAGGATTGCGCTCGATCTCGACGCAGATCCCCAAGCGGTATTTGCCGCATGGGTCGACCCGTCGATGATGGAGCGCTGGCTGTTTAAATCGCCGACCAACACGCTCAAAGCACAAACCGACCCTCGGGCGGGTGGCGCCTTTTCAATTGTCGAACACGAGGGTAGTCACATCATCACGCATGACGGTCGGTACGCGATTTGCGAGGCGCCTACACGCCTGTCATTCAGTTTGGCGGTGCCCCAACACTTCGCCGGCCTGGCACAGATCGATGTGACGATCAGACCAAGGGGGGCAGGCTCGCACTTGGATTTCCAGGCGAGCGGCGCCGGACCGCCTGGCGCGCAACAGCTTTGGAAGAAAATGCTAGCGAACCTCGCCCAGGTAGCCAAAGCTGATTGAACATGCACGCGAGGCTTGGCTCGGTAACGGCCGTAGATAACTGCAATTGGCCTTTAGCCGGACTTCAGTTCGATGGACCAACCCGCTGGTCGAAGCCATCTTTGCTTCTTCACGATCTCTGGCCGCGCCGGACTGGTCGTCACAGAACTGCGCCTTGGCCGACCGGCTCGTAGGTCAAGATCACAACACCCGAACTGAGCGTCTTCGAGCTGGCGAGCCGCAGCTTTGCGGAGTTCCCACCCTCGATGAATAGGCGTTTCCCGCTGCCGATCACGAACGGATGCACCCAGACTCGGTACTCATCGACTAGGCCGTGCTTCATCAGCGTTTGCAGGAGTAACGCGCTGCCATACATCTCGATGTCCTTGCCGGGCTCTAGCTTCAGTTTGGCAATCTCCTCGGCGACATCGCCGTTGATCAGCTTGGCGTTCCACTCTAACGGCTCGGCCAGTGTCCGTGAGGCGACAAGCTTCGGGATGCTGTTCATCCGCTCGAGGTAGGGGCCGCCTTTGATCTTGCCCCACTTCTTTGACAGAAGTTCATAGGTGGTTCGTCCGCATAGGAAATAGTCGGCCTCCATCAGGTGCTCAAGCGAGTCTTTCTCGGCTTCCTCAGTGAAGTATGGGTTGGCCCAGCCACCCTGCTCAGTCTCACCGAAACCACCTGGATCTTGGATCACGCCATCAAGCGTGACGAGCGTCGATACTTTCAGCTTTCTCATCTCAATTTCCTTCCCTTCTCAAACACCGCAGCATCCTAATTTTCGGAACGCCCGCATGGCGCGTGTTCCTCCTTTACCTTCCTCAGCAGACGCCGGTCGCGGATTCGCGCCTCAGCATGCAATGCTACGCTTTTCGAAATGGAGGAAGGCAGCGCCCGCGAATAGGACCAAGATGACCCCTGCCGCTAGGAACGAGAGCGTGTAACCGAACGCAGGGGCTAGACCGCCGAGAGCGAAGCCTCCGATGCCCAGCCCTGCATCATAGGCTCCATTCCAGAGTGCACCCACGGCGTCCGCCTGCGCCGGCTTGGCTTGAGCGAGCAGCCGGCAGAGGCTGGCGCTCTGCGCGACGCCGAAAGCGATGCCGCTCACCGCCATGCCAATCATTACTGCGAAGACTCCCGGCGCCGCGAGGAAGAGCAAGCCGGCGATGGAGAGCCCTGTCGCTGCGATCAGCGCCCCACGGGGACCATGCCGATCGATCGGCCGGCCCGCCGCCCAGCGAGCGCATGCCGCGAACAACATCTGGAGGAGGAGAGCGATCATGATCGTAGCCTGATCGAGTTCCGGATGCGCCAAGGGCAGGAAGGTTATCGCAGCACCGACCACGACGGCACCCTGGGCCAGCGCCGTGATTGGCCAAACCGTCGCGCGAAGCGGCGGAAACGAAGAGGCGTGACCCGTATCGTGAGGCGCCGGGCTGCCTTCGGGAAGAAGCGCGACGGTAAGCAAGGCGGCGACCGCGAAAGCTACGGCAACGCCAGCCGTTCCGCCGGGGCCGAGGGTTGCGAGCGAATAGGGGCCGAGCGGGACGGCGACGATGGCCGGGATCGCGGAGGCGACGCCAAATGCGCCCATCGCCTCTGTGCGCCGCACCGGCGGCGCCAGTTGCGCGGCCAGGCCGCTGGTCGCAACCAGCAGGATTCCAACCCCAAACCCGCGCGCGGCACAAGTGGCAAGGAGCAGTGCAAGCGAGGTCGAGAACGTCGCGAGACAAGGGAGTGTCATCGTGAGCAGCGCCGCCGCCAGCGCGCGGCGGCGCCCGAGCCTGACGATCACTCGGGGCGCGATCAATTCGCCGATGATGGTCGTCGTCATCAATGCGCCGGTGGACAAGCCCGCAGCTGACGCGCCGCCAAGCGCGGCAGCGTGCGCCGGAATCGCGGAGAAAAGCAGATAGAAGCTTCCCATCGCGGTCAGCATTAAACCGGCCAAGGTCAGGATCGCGGGAGTGAGGATCGCGGTCCTGCTTCCATCGTCCGGGATAGGTGTTGCGGTGGCTGCGATCGACATCTCGGTGTCTCTGGTTGTGACTATGCGTTCGATTCCTAACGTGCTAGTGGTCTACTGAACATGACCAGTTCCGATGCAAATTCGTTGTCCAGTTTGACGGATGGACTTCCCCTGTCGGTCGATCGAGGCATTCCGGAGACCCTCGCGGCCCAGCTCCGCCGCGGGATCCTCGACCTGATCCGTACCGGTGCGCTACGTGCCGGCGTCCGCCTGCCTTCGACGCGCGTGCTTGCGGCGCAGCTCGGCATCTCGCGACCGCTCGTGGTCGACACCTATGCGCAACTGGCCGCTGAGGGCTATCTGAGTCTTCGCCGCGGCGCCCGACCTGTGGTCGCCGGGGAAGCCGTGGCGGCTTCTGGAAGCGAGGAGGTGTTGGCGGAGCTTGAACAAATCCGGTTCGACCTTCGACCGGCCATACCGGATCTGTCGATGTTTCCCAGGCGCCTTTGGCTCCGTTCGCTGCGAAAGGTCCTCACGGACCTTCCCGCAAGCGATCTTGGCTATGGCGATCTGCGGGGCAGTCCCGTGTTGCGTCACGCGCTGGCAGATTATCTCGGCCGGGTCCGCGGCGTGATCGCCGATCCGGCATCCATCTTCGTCACGAGTGGCTTCGCGGAGGCGCGCGCGCTCGCCTGCGCGGCGCTTTACGCGAAGGGCGTGCGTGGTCTGGCAGTGGAGGATCCCAGCTACAGCGACTGGGTTGCGGTCGACAAATCGAGCCTGCGGCGCGCGCCTGTACCGGTGGATGCGCAAGGTCTGGACGTGCCGCAACTTGCCGCCCTCTCGGTCGAGGCCGTGTTCGTCACGCCAGCGCACCAGTTTCCAATCGGAGCCGTGCTGAGCGCGGCGCGGCGCCAGGAACTGGTGCGCTGGCTGCGGGAACGTGACGCATTCGCCCTCGAGGACGACTACGATGCAGAATTCCGCTACGATCAGGCGCCGATCGGCGCCTTGCAGGGCCTTGCGCCCAATCGCGTCATCTACGCGGGAACTGCCAGCAAGACGCTCGCACCGGCGCTGCGGCTCGGCTGGCTGGTCGTGCCGCCTGACCTTGCGGAGTCGATGGCGGGTGAGTTGCGCCGCTGGAGCGAGGGGCCGCCGAGGATCGACCAGGATGCGCTGGCCGACATGATTGACAGCGGGGCGTATGACCGGCACCTGCGCAAGATGCGACGCTTCTATCGTGACCGCCGCGACCGGTTGCTCTCCTGCCTGGCGTCGGCGCTCCCTGAGCTCGCAACCGAGGGCGCTGCCGCCGGGCTCCACGTGACGCTTCGCCTGCCTGACCAGATAGACGCGACCGGCGAGGCCCGCATCATCGACCATTTGCGGCGCCACGGCGTCGCGACCGAGGGGCTCGGGCGCTACAGCACGACTTGTTCTGGACCTCGTCGTCTCTTCGTCGGATATGGCCGCATCGCCGACAGCGCAATCGAGCCAAGCATCAAGATTCTCGCGAAGGCCATCCGCGAGTTGGCCGCGTAAGGGCTTAGGTTCTTGGCGGGTCAACGAGCACCTGGCGCGCTCTTCGAACTGCCATCGCACAATGCGTCCGGCTGAACTGGGGACCGAAGTTTCCCTCGGGGCCGATCGGCCTTTCCCTTCTCGCGATCCTATATGAACGCTCTTGTGCTGATCGATGGCGGTTTCCCGATCGGCTATTCGCAGCCTGTCCGTCCCATTGCCGCCGCTGCTTTTGATCTGGGAAGCGCCGACCAGAGTTTCCTTTGTCGATCGGCGGGAAACTGCAGCAGACAGCGCAACGATTTGTGCTGTCGCTCTAACGTTTATAAGCGGGACCACGACCCGCAGGACGCTGGTGATCGCGCACCGCTGCTCGATCGTGCGGGCGCAGGACCGACTACTGGTCTTCGACAAGTGAAAGATTGTGGAGGATGACCATCAAGACCCATTCGCCTCAATAACGGCATTTGTCGCCTGTTCGAGCGACAGGTACTCGAACTGACCAAGGCGCTGGTCGCATGAGACGAGGTGCCGGCGTTTGGTGCTCAGTTGCGCAGTACAAACGAAGCCTTGAGCCCGATATTGCGGCCTTCAACGCAGGTCGGCCACCTTCGGCCTAAATCGTTCATCCCGAGCAGGCAAAGCCGATGTCCACCACTGAGGAATTTCAAACGTATAGCTCGCGTAATAAGAGGGTTGTCGGTTCTGCTCCTTTCAAGAGCGCGGAACAATCCATCGTTACGAGACGCCCTTTCGACGGAAAAGATATTCCCTGAGCGAACGCGAACTTCCTCAAGTTTCCCATGCGAAATCGGGCGCCAATTATACTTCGTCGCTAGCCTTTCCACGCAATCCCAATAGGGGCGACATGGCGGTTCCGAGCCGACTGGTCGGACTCATGGAGGGTTCGGCAAAGATCGTGTCGCGCCGGCGGAGGGTGTCGCGTTCTTCGCTCAGAATCTCGAGGGTCAGGCCGCTTGACGGCACAGAGTGGGAACTCCCCACCATCCGGAATACTTGCCACAGAGCTCTATGGTTCAGCTTCAAATGCGCACGACGACCTTTCCGCCGGCGTCATTCGCCTCCATGATCACGTGTGCGGCCTGAATATCCTCGAAATCAAATACATGAATGGGTTTTGCCTGGAAGACCCCTCGCGCCGCGTTGTCGACGATTTGCTGGAACGGAATCTCATCGAGTGGGTAATCTACAGTGCCAAAGGCGAAGGCGCTGGCGAATGTGCTGAGATGAACGCCGCTTGGCATTTGGAAGACGGGATCAAATCTGTCCAATGGCGCGCCCCCGCCGAGAAATCCCGCCAGACAGACACGACCGCCGCGCCGAAGTGCCGCTAAGGAGTCGAGCACGGTCGTTGTGCCAATCAGATCCAGCACGGCATCCACGCCAGTCGGCGCGATATCGCGTACTCTGGCACGCAATTCGCTGTCGCCAATTATGACATGCGTCGCGCCAAGCCGGTGGAGCACGTCCGCCCGCTGTTCCCTTCGCGTTGTGGCGATCGTTGTCGCTCCCAATCCCGCGGCGATGTTCAAGGCCGCTTGTCCTAGCGCCGAAGTTGCGCCGCGGATCAACAGCGTTTGGGTGGCTCGCAGTTGAAGATTGGCAATCACACAGGTCCAAGCGGTAGCGTAGGATTCAGGAAGGGCGGCGAGTTGCTCCCAAGGAAGATCGGTCTCAACAGGGACAACATTTTCGCGCGGGACGCTCACAAACTCCGCATAGGAGCCATTACGTGTACGTCCCATTCCTCCCATGAGAGCGATAATCTTTTGGCCGGGCGTATAGATTCCCTCGGGATCGGTCTCGACGATGCCGGCGCACTCGATTCCGCTGATCTCGGCCACCTGGCCCCAGGCGCCGCTCCGAAAATAAAGCTCCGCTCGGTTCAGACCAAAGGCTTTCACGGCGATCAGGACCTCGCCCAGCCGAGGTTCCGGTTTGGGCCGCTCGGCGAAACTGAGAACTTCTGGGCCGCCTGGGTTGGTGATGACAATGGCGCGCATGCTGTGCTCCTCTTCTTCTTCGCGGCAGATATACAGGCGAGCCGGCCTAATTTATTTTACAAAGTTTCTGCAAACATTGTAGATTTGTTTCGATGAATGGTCTGACGCTTGCCCAACTTCGCTCAATCGATGCCGTCGTTTCGGAAGGATCGCTGCAGGCCGCCGCGCTCAGGCTTGGGCGCACTCATCCAACGCTGCATACGGCTATCACCAACGTCGAAAACCAAATCGGCTTTCCCCTGTTCGATCGGGCCGGTTATCGCATGACGCTCACGCCCGTCGGAGAGGCGTTCTTGTCACGCGCCAGGCGCGTCCTGGCGGAAATGGCGGACCTTCAGGTCTATGCGGCACACCTTGCCGCTGGCGAGGAAAGCGAGGTACGGGTTGTGATCGGCGATCTATCGCCGCTTCCTGAAATGCTTCAACTCCTGCGCACCTTCTTCGACGGTCGCCCAGCCACTCGCTTGCACCTTCAATTCGCCGCGATTTCCGGCCCATGGGAGCTGTTAATGCAGGATCGTACGGACTTGATCCTACATCACGTCGACCAAAGCGATCCGCGCTTTGAAACGATCAATCTTCGACGTATTCGGCTGATTCCCGTCGTCGCTCCGAATTTTCTGCCTTTTCCAGTGGAGGAGGCGTCGCTGGAGCGGATGCGGGACCTCGTTCAATGCATCATTCGAGATAGTGCGGAACAATGGCCCGCTAAGAGTTACTACGTCATCGAAGGCGCCCGCACCTGCACCGTCAGTGATCAACTCATGAAAAAAGAAGTGATCCTACAGGGACTTGGTTGGGGACATATGCCGGATTTTCTTGTCGATGCTGAGTTGCGCGACGGCCGTTTGATCTCCATGGCCAATAGCTATTTCCATGGCGGCGTGATCGAGCTTGTCGCCGCGCGCCGAGCCGGGCGCGCGCATGGGCCAGCAGCATCAGCGCTCTGGCGTGTATTGCAGGGGACCGCCGATTCCAATCATAAGCCCTGATTTACGCTGACAAGGGTCGAGAATCGTAAGTCTCGGGCCTAAACCATACCGGGAATCAATGAATCCGGCATGGCTCCCCTGCTGTCGCATGGTCAGTCTCGCTTCAAAGGTCAGCTTATCGCATTGCGAGAACGGCCTCTTCAAGGAAGGTCTCGATGCCCGGCCGTGCGCTTTCCGCCGCCCGGCGTCACAAGGAAAAGAACGACACAAAGCCCCGGTGAAGGCGACCGCCGTCATCACCATAGCAAACATCGAAAGCGGAAAATATCCGCAATTCGCGTGATCAGCTTCCTTTGAAAAGAGCCTGCTGATCCCCATGACTTTGCCCCATATCGCGCGAGTCCGGGCAGGTACTTAGGCGGCGCCTGGAGGGTCGACCAACTTTGCACTGACCGCAAAAGTATCAGTGACGATGAAAAGCAGTCTCATATCGAGGCGAACTGCTGATTAGGCGATTAGCAAAAATCTCCAGTAAGTAAAAGAACTCGATAACGTCGCGGTAAGCTCTAACGAATAGGCTTAGTTTACTTGTTAAATATCGAGGACGATCGGCAGCGATGCGCTTTCTACATTTCAGGCTCGTCGGCCCGGCGATTGTCGGCATAGCCTTATTCATCGCTGCGATGGCCACGTTTCCTTATTATGGCGTGAAACGCATTGATGCAGAGGCAAGACGGAGCCAGGAGATGCTCGTTGAGCGTAATATCTCTTTGTGGATCTCTGACGTCGAATTTTCCCTGACAGCTTGGACCATCTGGGACGAAGCAATCGCAAAGCTGGATAATACCTTCGACGCAGACTGGACGGACAGAAACATAGGCGCGTCCTTAATCGGTACGTCGAGGACACGCTCGGTGGCTGTCCTCAATTCCCAGAACACCATCATCTATTCCCGCACGGATGACACGGTAAAGAATGGGCCCTTCTTCGTGCGTGGCCCCACCTCCATGGTCCAGGATGCCGCCGATCTGCTGAGAAATATCCGCTCTCGGGAGCACCAACCGAAGAAGACCGGCATTCCATCTCCGCTTGCGACCAGCCGGATCGAGGTCATTGGGGACGAAGCGGTGCTCCTTTCGGTCAGCCTATTCCAGCCCGATTTTGGGACATCCAAGCCGAAAGGGGAGCGCGCGCCTGTCTTGATCACCGCGATGCCAATCGGTGGTACCCTACAGGATTTTTTCGGAAAGCGCTTCCTGCTCGACGACGCCCAAATCAGTCCTCTCCCCGCAGTTGCGCCGGATCGCGCCCGTGCCGAAATCGCCGTTGGAGCGGGGGGAGAGATTGAGGTTCTGTCCTGGCTTCCGCCAACACCTGCGTCCGATGTCCTCTGGCAGTCGTCGCCTCTAATCCTGACCGTGGGACTCGTTCTTGCTGCCGGCGCTGTTGCGATGATTCGCATCACGCAGACGACAGCGAAGATGCTGGTGAACCGGGAACGACAGATGTGGCACGCCGCGACCCATGATTTTCTAACGGGCCTCGCTAATCGCTCGCTCTTGAATTCGGAATTTATGGCATTGGCGGAGAGGGGCACTTTCAGCGTCGTTTGTCTCGATCTGGATGGCTTCAAGGCCGTCAACGATGCCCACGGGCATGCGGTTGGCGACGAGCTCTTGAAGGTCGTCGCTTCAAGGCTTCGAGCAGGCGTTCGCACGGAAGATAAGCTGTTTCGGTTGGGCGGCGATGAGTTCGCCATCATGGTGCCTGGCCTGTCGGCAACGCAAGCGGCGGACATGTGCCGACACCTCTCAAGCTCTCTTTCCGGCAAAATGAAACTGTCGGGCTGCGAAGTGTCCATTGGCGCGTCGTTTGGGATCAGCGAAGTGACAGTGAATAGTCCAGGCTGCGAAGTTGCCTTGAAGTCAGCGGACGCGGCTCTCTACTGCGCGAAATCGGCCGGGCGTGGGAGCGTCGTCCTAGATGCAAACATGGGGGTTGACCAATTCGACTCATATCCTCTCAAAGCAGTGGGTTAATATCGTCACCTGCGAAGAGGCGATGTCATCTACTGATGGCCGTTGCTGATGACGGCAGGCCTTGTGCTGGTGCGACAGAAGCCGGGTTCGGCCAAGGGCGTCATGTTCCCGACCGTCGAGGACGAGACCGGCCCAGCCAACGTCGTCGTCTGGCCAACACTCTTCGAACGCCGCCGGCGCATCGTGCTTGGATCCAGCATGATGGCGATCAATGGCCGCATTCAGCGCGAAGGGGACGTTGTGCATCTGATCGCCCAGCAGCTTTTTGATTTGACCGTCGATCTCTCCGGTCTTGCCGATCGCGATGAGACATTCAAGCTGCCGACCAGTCGCGGCGATGAATTCGCGCATGGGACGCCCGGAAGTCCGGATTCACGCGAGCGGGCGGCGATGAAGGTATGGGAGATTTATGAGCCTGATTTGCATATCCAAGATACGTGTTTAACGACGTCGTTAAACACGTATCTTAGGCCACCAAGGCGTTAAGCGGCAGGCGATGCCAATCGGGCGGTGACGCCTCTTTTCAACCGAATAGCGGTTCTCGGACAGCTCTGCTAGAGAAGCGAATGTTTGTCATCAGAGAGCTTCTTAATCGAGACGAATTCCTT
Organism: Rhizobium sp. P40RR-XXII; assembly: GCF_012641405.1. Lineage (GTDB taxonomy): Bacteria > Pseudomonadota > Alphaproteobacteria > Rhizobiales > Rhizobiaceae > Rhizobium. The sequence continues at coordinate 2,332 of NZ_JABAII010000035.1, read as the reverse complement.
GAATGGGCGATCACCGAAGGCTTTCAGAAGATCGTCCCGGCGGAGACTTTGCATGTCACGATCGGAAAATTCCACGATCTGAAGGTCCGCCAACGACTAATACCCGTCCCGGAAAGTTTGGAGGTTCGCGCAAGCAGACGAAGGGCTGTCCTGGACTTTGGTAGCATCATTGTACTGGCTTTTGGCTGTAGCAAACTTTCCCGCTGTCACGTTGAGTTTCGACGGGCGGGAATAATATGGTTTTATCAAAGCTACACCCCCCATGTTTCGTTTGCGCTCGACTTTGTCGAACAGCTGAGTTCCTAGCTCGGCGCGCAACTTCTAGGTCCTCTGCGATAATCGCCGCCTCCATCTCAAACTACAGTTGGCAGTCTCATGAGATTACCACGGGTCCGCGTTAGCCGCAGGTTGTTGGTCACGACCCTTAGCTTGTGAATCGACGCGTTGATTAGAGGCAGATCGGCGTCACAAGGTATTGATATTTCAACTATGGGGGGGCATTCGGTGACGCCGATTCACCGAACTGGGATTGATGAACATCCCAAGGCTCCGCCATCGGCGGGGCCTTACCTCGATCGGAATGGCGGCGCGCGATTAGCTCGCCTCGAACCTGGCGAGCATCTTGCGCAATTGCGCATTCTGCTCGATGAGCTTCTTTGCAAGCTGACGCCGTAACGTAGAGATTTCCGCATCGAGGTCGGCCATTTCATCCGTGAGGGATCTCGGGCCCTCTGCGACGGCAGGAGGTTCCCCTAACGCTGTTCCGATCGAAGCCGTCGACTCCGCGATCGGCTCAACCCTCTTTCGACTTGCTGGCGCTGGTTTCCGCAGCGTTTCGGCACCTTCGATCGCAGGGGAGGCAGGTGAAGTTTGCTCGGCCCGCTGCGTGGTGGCGAGGGTTGCGGTCTCCTCGTTACTGACTGCGGCCGCAGGAGCTTCCGCTGCAACTGGCGCCGCCGTTCCGGCTTCAGTCGGGACGGTGTCAGGTTCCGGTCGGCTGGCATTGACTTGCGCCGCGGAGCCAGGCTCTGCGGAGCGGTCGATCGCCGTCGCACCGAGGCCAGGTTGTTCCTCTTCTGGGACGGTCTTATATTCGGGAGCAATTGTCTTCGGTTCGACTGCTGGGCTGTCGTCATGAGTATGTGGTTTCGGTTTACGCGACACCAGGTCGGCTACAAATCTCCATGGTGTTCTCATCACATGTAACCTTCAAAGTATGGCGGCGGGACATCGCCGCGGTCATTTATTGTCACCTAGGTCGCATTGATCCCGACCAATCGGACGAAAGATCGGCGGCGCCATCGCATGGAAATACGTGGCGCCCCTCAAAACCAGAAATCAGGCCTTGCCGAGCCGCTTGCGCAGATCTGCGTTTTCGGTGCGCAGCTTTTCGGAGAGCTCCTTACGAAGCTGCTTGTTCTCTTCCTCAAGCTTGATGAGGTCGGCGATATCGTCAATGACGTCAGCGGCGGTGGAGACCGGAGCGGAAGCAGCAGCTTGAACCCGGCGCGCGCGAGTGGTGGCCACCGTCGGTGCGGCAACCGGCTTTTCGGCTTTCACCGGAACCACTTTGGAGCCACGCTTTGCGCGCGTCTTCTTGGCCGGCTTTTCAGCAGATGCAACGGCAGCTTCGACGTTGCTGGCTTCGGCGGCAGCTTTCGGCGTGCGTGACTTGCGTGTCTTCTTCTCAGCGGGTGCTGCAGTTGGCGTTTCGGTCGTCGCAGTGGTCTCAATCGTGAGTTCGTCGGCCATCAGTGTTCTCCTCTGTTAGGCCGGCAAGCATTTGATTCGTCGTTACTTAAAGTCAATCCATGGAGAGGCGATTTCGCGTGCAATCGATGTTTGACGGGGAGCCATGTGGGAATTCCTTTTCATTGTCCGACAATGGGCGGGTCCATGCGCGCTCGGTGAGGCATGTCTGACCGAAGAGCGGCTGCGCCTCGATCGGCTTTCCGCAACGGCAAAGTCTCCTTTTCTTACCCCGATCGGCTGAGCCTCCATTCCTCACCGACAAATAAAAGTCAGCCAGGTGGCTGCAAGGGATCGCCGACCTTCAATGACGGGCTGCCGCAGGGATGGATGTATCCACGGCTTTGCTTCTGCCGGAGAAGATCGAGGAAGGCTGCGACAGTATCTCGCTCTCGGGCGAAATGCTGAACCTTCATCCGGCGCTGGGCATTGGCAGGACCTACGGTTCGTATCCCCTCACATCAGGTCTTTTGTCAATTGTTCATTCAAGTGGCATCGAATTTCTCCTTGGTGAGCGGATCCGCGGTCTGAGCCCATAGCAATTACCGGCCCGGTTTCTCGGGCCTATACAACCTCACATCCG
>NZ_JABAII010000034.1 GCF_012641405.1 Rhizobium sp. P40RR-XXII | reverse complement strand
GCTTCTCCAGACTCAAGCAGTTCCGCAGGGTCGCTACGCGCTTCGAAAAAACCGCCGAAAACTACCTCGCAGTCGTCACTATCGCAGCAATCGTCCTATGGATCAGATAACTGTCCACTCTTCCTAGGCTTCGATTGGCGAGAGGGTCAACATGACAGCAGATAAGTTCACGACAAACATGCGTTTATTGCACTCCTGGCGCAAATGCGTGAGGAACTGAGAATGGATCCCGGCGGTTGGCAAAATATCAAACTGGGTGATTTTTTAGAGGCAATGTCGGCGTGGGCAACCGACTGGCAGATGCCTGCTGACACCAACCAACACGACGGCAATCTCACGCGAGCTGGTTCCGCTTGCCGCAAGCCGCAGCATTTGTCGCAAATGTCTCATGGTTAGCCTTCTCTTTGCCGGCATCAAAATCCCCTCGTTCATCGCAAGGTATTTGATGCCAAAGTTGCTGACCCAGGGAGTGATCTTCAGTGCCGAAAGCCGGCCGGTCTTTGATCGGAACGGTGGCCGGTCTTTGATCGGATTGGCGGCCGGCTTCACGTCGGAATCCGCAGCGCGGTAGATCATTACAGGCTCCTGATTGTATTTCAGGAGCAAATAGAGGCCAGACAATGCGTATGCAAGGTTGAAATAAGGCGAACGTTCGACACTTGAAAACTATGGCCGACCGGGCTATTTTACTGGAGTGAGAGACAGACAGCGCTAACTGCCTGCCTCCCAATTTACTGCTTAGCTTACGAGATTAACCCGGACGGTCACTGACCAGCTCGTCCGGGTTTTTCGTATCTGCAGCGTGATCCTGATGGGTATGAACCACATCATTCTCACCTCCTAAGTTCGAGGGCGAGGCACTCGCCAATGCCGATGTTGCCCATCATCATCGGCGCGCCTGCTGGTCTCCGCGCATACTGCTTTCGCTCTCGAATCTCTGTTTCATATCAGTCCTCCTCGGATTCGTCTCCATCGAAGAAGCCTTCGTCCTCCTCGGCGAGACCTTACGGATGGATGATGGCGACGAGCGTGTCGAAGCCCCGGGAGTGGGCTTCGTCAACGACCTCCCAGGTGTCATTGTCGGGGTCGGCAATTCTCTTACTCAAGGAGTGCAAATTCCGAGGTAATCCGCCCCCTGATTCCGAAATGATGCCGCCCCCTTTGGAAGGCATCCGGCGTGGGTGTGCTGCCGGTGTGAAGTTTCTTCCTTCGACTGTGACGAGGAAGGAACGGGATGCCTGCGGAGAGACTGGAGATGCGGCGTGTCCGCGAGATATTGAGATATCGCTTCGAGCAAGGACTTGGGCACAAGTCGATTGCGGTGCGGGTTGGGGCTGCGCCCTCGACGGTGGACGTTGGTGCAGGGATCGGGATTTGAGCGGATGCCGGTCTCTGATGGTGTTATCTACGCGGTCGCTTGATTGCGCCGGACGGATTTCGGGCGTGCACAGCCAAGCAGGCGGTTGAGGACGACGCAGCCAAGGGCGACCTCCGTCTGCTGAGCGAGGAAGGACCGAGCCCGCAAGCGCCGCCCGATGATGGACTTGTATCGCCCGATCGCGGTCTCGACCAACGCGCGTTTGCCGTAGCCGGTGGAAGCCTGCCATTTCATCCGCCCGTCTCTGCTGATTGCTGCGATGTGCCGATCCCTTTGGAAGGAAGGCTCCTCGCCGGTCCATTCGATCGCGTTGGCGCGCGGCGGAATGACGACTGCGGCTTCTGGGCTGTGATTGATGACAGCGTCATAAATAGGCGCTCCGTCATAGGCGCCGTCGGCGATGAACTGTCCGATCGGACGATCGATCTGGTCGAGCAATGGCCCCAACTGCGAGGCGTCGCCAATGTCCTGATCAGTCATTGTGTGGGCGATGATCTCGCCATTACCTGCATCCAGAGCCAGGTGCAGCTTGCGCCAACTGCGACGGGATCCGGTGCCATGCTTCTCCTCCGGCCACTGACCTGCGCCGTAGACCTGAAGGCCGGTGCTATCGACAAGTATATGCACAGCTTCGTCCGAAACTTGACGGGTATGTCGCTCAATCCGAGCCGGCCATGTCCGCGCTCTTCGGCTCATCGTGGTATGATCGGGAACGGCGAGTTTCAGCCCCATCAATGACAGCACCGATTCCACCAAGCCTTCTGTCTGGCGTAGCCGCAGTCCGAATACCAGGCCAACCGTCAAGGCCGTCTCGATCGCCAAGTCGGAATAGCGGGGCTGGCCACCTCTGGTCTTTCGTCTTGGCGCCTGCCACGACGAAAGGGCTTCCGGCGTAAGCCATAAGGTCAAACTACCACGTCGACGAAGTCCAACCTCATACTCCTGCCAGTTCGTCACCTTGAACTTCATCTTACCGATGCGATGACGGCGGGATGCATTATGTTTGAAAGGCATGACTGCGACAAACCGATTATTAAGCTTCTCGTGCGCCTACGCCAATCCGATTAACGATCCGCGCACCAACGCTGGTCGCGGTCGTACGTGGCTCTAAGGGAGTCCAGTTCCTTCTCAATAGCGTTTTAGACGTCGACCTGTTTCGCGTCATTGACTACGGGGTTTCTCTCGCTGCGAGAACGTGGGAAAATCAATCCAAGTTCCGTTGACGCGCGGCTCCTTCGACACCATCTGCTGCGACATGCCCAAGACGAAGACGAAAAAGAAGGAAAGCGACGATCCCGAACTGATCAGGGAGTGGCCGCTTCCCGTGGTTGCGACCCTCGGATCCGGTGTCAGAGTGAAGGGAATCCTGCAGGAAATCCGCTCCCGGCTACCATCTCCGGTCCGGAAGTCGCTGGATATGCAGGCAGGCGGGCTCATCCTCGTCATGCCAGAGACTTCGAAGACGGCATTCAGAGCAGCGGCATTGGCCGTTTCCAGTGCGCTCGACGACATCGCAGACCTTCCGATCATTCCTCGTGAGATCGAGGATATTCTGACGATCACCGCATCAGAGCGGAAGCGCTGGCTTGAAGACGGTCGCCTGCCCAGCGCCGGAACGCGAACGGTTCGGCTGCAAGGGCGCGCAAGGGGAATTACCTTTCACGTATTCGACCCCCGAGTTGTTGAGGATCTGCTCGATCGCGGCGCCGTGGACGAATGGAGGGAGGAAGACGCTGCGGCGAAAGCGGAAAATCGCAGGAGGGCCGCGTATCAGGCGAAGCTGACGCGTTCGCTGAAGAAAAAGGAAAAAGCCGAACAAACTGAACGTGCGGAGGAAGCCGCGACCACGTTAAGTGGATGGGACGAGTTCGGGCGCGACGGCCTCCTTCGGTAGGATTGACGTCTCTCTCCGGATTGCCGCGGCACGCCACCGATCAGCGCAGTCTTGCCAACAAAGTCATATTGGGATCCGATACGGCAGCTAGAGACGCATCACTTACGTCCGATAGCTTGGGGTTCTCTTGGTCGACGATGGCCCGGTGGGATCCGCTGCGATCTGCGTTCGCGCGGCTGCGGCACTGGCTTTGGCCTGTAGTGGCCGTGGCTTCCCAATTCCGCATAAATCGATCAAATCAGTGATCCGCCGAATTCAGTAGCTACCTCCTTCGCAAGCTCGATAAAGACCCGCGCCGCCGCGCTTCTGTATGCATCTTTACGCTGCATCAGAACGGCGGTGCGCTGCAAGCGCACCGGATCGAGGGTAATTGCTTTCAGATCCTGATGTGCGAACGCGATTGTTGCAGGCAGGAGTGTCGACAGCCGCGTCCTACGGACAATTTCGATCACCGCGCTGATGGAGTTGGCCTCTATCTGTACTTTCGGGCGAATATCGTGCTGCCGACAGAATCGGTCAATCTGATCGCGAGTGGCGAACTCAGCGCTCAGCAGCACCAATGACTCGGCGCTCAGGGTCTCAAGCCCGATCGACGTTTCACTCGCCAGGGCATGATCCGTACTGACGACCAGAGCGAGGGTCTCCACCAGTAGATGATCGAGATCGAGGTCGGGTGTCAGGGTGGCGGAGAACGCGATCCCGACATCGATCTCATCGAACAGGAGCAGGTCCTCCATATGCTCCTGGGAAATCTCCCGCACGTTGAGGGAGATATTCGGGTAGCGACTGTGGAACGCCTCGACGAGAGGGCCGACCAGATATGTCGTGAACGTTGGCGTCACTGCAACGCGCAACGCCCCACGGCTGAGATCGCTCACGTCGTGGATAGCGCGCTTGGCTTCCCGAAACTCCTGCGAAGCGCGGCGCACATATTGCAGATAGACCTCTCCGGAATCCGTCAACCGCGTTGTGCGCCCTGAACGGTCGAACAACTGCACGCCGAGGCTTTCCTCCATCAACCTGACTTGCTGCGAAAGCGCCGGCTGGGAGACGTGCAGGGCGTCTGCGGCCCGTGTGAAGCTCTGATGCTCCGCCACTGCGAGAAAATAACGAACCTGTCGGGCGAGCATGGTCGAACCTATAAGATTATCTAATCCACCTCATAATAAACGAGACTTTTACATTATGCCACGCCTTCCGTAGCCTCATCTCAACAGATCGAGAAACGGAGATTGCAGCGATGAGAGACATTATTGACGGCTTTTTGAAGTTCCAGAGGGAGGCCTTTCCTGAACGGGTTAAGCTGTTCAAGGATCTGGCAAATCAGCAGAGCCCGCGGGCCCTGTTCATTTCCTGCTCGGATAGCCGCCTGGTGCCTGAGCTGGTTACCCAGCGCGAGCCGGGCGACCTCTTCGTCATTCGAAACGCTGGCAACATCGTTCCCTCCTACGGCCCAGAACCGGGCGGCGTTTCTGCTTCGGTGGAGTACGCTGTCGCGGCATTGCAGGTCTCGGACATCGTGATTTGTGGCCACTCCGACTGCGGCGCGATGACCGCCATCGCGACGTGCAAGTGCCTGGATCACATGCCCGCCGTCGGCAGCTGGTTGCGTTACGCAGACTCTGCCCGTGTCGTGAACGAAGCCCGCCAGCACAAGGATGAGTCCGCCAAGGTCGCAGCCATGGTGCGCGAGAACGTGATCGCCCAGCTCGCTAATATCCAGACCCACCCCTCGGTGCGGCTGGCCCTCGAAGAGGGGCGCATCACCCTGCATGGCTGGATTTACGACATCGCCAGCGGCCTTATCGAAGCTTTCGATGGCAGCAGGGGCGCCTTCGTCTCCCTCGCGGAAAATCCCGAAGTCCGCGCCATCAGATATCAAGCTAGGCGCGTTGCCTGAACCCCAATCCCAACCACGGAGAAAATACCAATGTTGCAGTCCCAAGCCACACAAACCGCTCGCCAGGACCTGACGGACGTCATCCTCGCATCGAAACTCAAGAAGGACCTGAGCTACGCCCAGATCACTGAGGGCACCGGTCTGTCGGAGGCCTTCGTCACCGCCGCCCTCCTCGGCCAGCATCCGCTTCCGGCGGACGCCGCCAAGGCCGTGGGCAAGACACTCGATCTCGACGACGACGCCGTTGCCCTGCTTCAGACGGTTCCGGTCCGCGGCAGCATTGGAAACGGTGTACCGACCGATCCGACCATCTACCGCTTTTACGAGATCGTGCAGGTCTATGGGACGACGCTGAAAGCTCTGGTCCACGAAAAATTCGGCGATGGCATCATCAGCGCCATCAACTTCAAGTTGTACATCAAGAAGGTTGAAGATCCGGAAGGCGGCTCGCGCGCCGTGATCACGCTGGATGGCAAGTACCTTCCGACCAAGCCGTTTTGACCACGCTGTTCGTATGCAACGTCGCACTTTCATTACCGCGATCCCCGCTGTGGCCCTTGCGGGCTCCGCGCTTGCCGCAACCGTTCAAATCACGAAAGGAAACATCATGACACGTCCCCCACTCCCCCCGTTCACCCGAGAAACTGCCATCGAAAAGGTTCGCCTGGCCGAAGATGGCTGGAACACGCGCGATGCGGCGAAGGTCGCTCTGGCCTATACACTCGATACACGCTGGCGTAACCGGGTCGAATTCGCGACCAATCGAGAAGAGGCCCGGGCTTTCCTGACGCGCAAGTGGAACAAAGAACACGAATACCGGCTCATCAAAGAGCTGTGGGCCTTTACGGACAACCGCATCGCGGTGCGTTATGCCTATGAATACCGTGACGACGGTGGGCAATGGTTCCGCGCTTACGGGAACGAGAACTGGCTCTTCGCCGAGGATGGACTGATGTCACATCGGCACGCCAGCATCAACGAGATGCCAATCGCTGAAGCGGATCGCAAATACCACTGGCCCCTTGGCCGCCGTCCGGATGACCATCCGTCGCTGAGTGACCTGGGCCTCTGAGCGACGCACCACTTCTCGTCGATCGCGCCAGTGCTCCGCTCGCACTGGCGCGGTTTGCTATCATGATGGGACCTTGACGTTCCCCAAGGCGCACGCCCCAAACAGGTTCGCGATCCGTTACTGTGCGGCAAACCAGCCTCGCAACGACGCTCGTAGTTGATATTTCTCAGGCAGCAGTCTCGGCATGCGTCGACGGCTGCGCGGCGGCAACAATGTGTCGGCGGCCGTGACTGGCCGGTCCGGGGCGGCAGCTTCTAAGACTGTGAACCACTTGTTCGACGACAGCAATGCAGGCGCAGAGCAGTCATCCCGCCTCGGCTGCAAAGCGACTTTGTAAAGATCACGACCCAAACTCAACAAAATCGGATCCGTATGATGTGAAGGGATTCGAACCAAAAACACCCCAGGAAAACTGGCAAATTATTGATTAGAATGGAGTTTGCCTTTGAGTTTCTTTTGCTCCATGCGGGCCAATACATAGAGTTTGACACGGCACGGCATATAGCCGCCGTCGCCCATGACCTTGCAGAAGGTATGGCGGTCTCCGAGTTTACATTGTTCCAGTGGGGGGATCTTCGGAAGGAATGTGCTGTATAGCTTCATCATATCAGCTCTTTAGGTCTCCAGGGCACACATCATTTTGCATGAAATTTGGAAAAAATTGCATTCACCCCCATATTTTGCTACGGTGGGTGCAGGAGCTATCCCATGACGAAGTTACAGGAACTGAAAAAGCATCTCCGGTCCGGCAAGGTCTACCGTCGGGAGGACTTAGCTCAGTGGTCGTCGTCTGTCGATCGGCACCTGCAGCAGCTGCTGGCTGAGGGGTACCTGACCAAACTATCGACCGGCGTCTATCATCGGCCGAAGCAGACCGCGTTCGGCAAGGCGCCGGCGGAAGATGCTGCTCTCGTCGAAGCCTTTCTGAAAGACGACCGTTATCTCGTCACCTCGCCTAACGCCTATAACAGCCTGGGTGTCGGAGCGACGCAACTTTATAACAAGACCGTCGTCTACAACCATAAGCGCCATGGCAACTTCACCCTGGGCGGTCGGGAATTCGAGTTTCGTAAGAAGCCGGCCTTCCCCAAAACTCTGACTAAAGAGTTCCTGCTGGTCGACCTGGTCAACAATCTCGACCATCTGGCCGAAGACCGTGAACAGGTACTGGCCCGCGTGAAAGAACGTGCCCTACAAGGCGATCGTCGCGCCCTCACCCGTGCCGCCAAGGAATACGGCATAGTGCGCACTCGCAAATTCTTCAACGGCCTCGTAGCGGACGCCCATGCCAGCTGATTTCCTGCATAACCACAAGGATTTTGCGGCACTGCTGCGCATCGTCGCGTCGCGCAGTCAGCGTAGCGAAGCAGCACCAGAAGAACCCGCGCCGATTTGGGCTTGAAAACAGACTTCAATCCACGCTGAACTGCCGCGGGCTTGGCATCCAGCTGGTGCTCAACGTCAACCTTGTCGAAAGTCGGACGGACATTCCCGACGAGATTGAATATAGCAGCTCGAACATGCTCGGTTGGCTTTGCGACGTCCCCTGGCAGGCCAAAAGGTGCTGCTTTCCATCAACGCTGATTTTGGCAAGAAGATGCCTTTTGCCCACTATTCGCGGGGAACGTTCCGACGAGCCGTGAAGGCACTTGCGATGGCATCGACAACGACGCGTACACGCCGCGTTGCGGCAAGGTCGCTATGCAATGCAAGCCACACGTCATAGGGGCGCTGGCGCTGCTTCTCGGGCCATACTCGTATCAGACCGTCGTCCCTTTCAGCCACATATTCCGGCAACTCTCCGATTGCCATGCCCGAGCGGATGACAGTCTGAAGCATCAGGCTGGAATCGAGTTCGGCGACGATCTTGCCTTTTTGACGTTGCTCGCCTGCCAACGTCTCGTCCTGCCGCTCGGTCACGCCCGGTCTGTAGACGGCGATGTCATGGCCTGCGAAGCCGTTACCGGGTGTCGGCAGGCCACAGCGCTCGATATAGGAGCGGCTGGCGAACAGCCCGACAGGCCAGGTAGCCAGACGGCGCTGGATGAGATCTGGCTGTTCCGGGCGTCGCGTTCGGATTGCCACGTCCGCTTCGCGTCGGCCGAGATCGAGAAGCCGCGTCGTTGTGCCAAGCACCACGCGCACATCGGGGTAGCTTCGCCGGAGGCTGTCGATGGCTGGTATGACGAAATCCAAGGCAAGGGAATCTGTAGTGGTGACGCGAACTTCACCTTGAATCTCCGCGTCCCTCCCTTCGGACCTCCGCATGAAGGACACTGCCATGCGCTCCATGTTCTCAGCGACGGCGAGCACATCACGGCCACCGTCCGTCAGGATCAGACCGGTTCGCATTCGTAGGAACAGCTGACTGCCAAGCGACTGTTCGAGCGCGCCGATGCGACGGCCGACCGTCGTTTGATCAATCCCCAGTTCCAGTGCTGCGCCGCGCAGAGTTCCCGATCGGCTGACAGCCAGGAAAAGGCGCACATCATCCCAGTTCAATTATGCCTCCATGCTGCGATTTCGCATCATGGTACCGCACTCAGCTGCATTTATACACCCCAGGCGCGCTGATAGGTTCCGAACACAGACTGTCTACGCGCCGATGCGCTCAACCCCGGAACCCTCTTATGCACCCATCCCTCATCTTCGTCGTCGCAATACTTAGCGCCTTCGGCCTCATCGCCTCCGATGTCTATCTTCCTGCTATGCCCAGCATGGCTGTTGATCTCGCGGTCAGCGACCGGCTGATGCCGGCCACCATTTCGATCTACCTGCTCGCGCTTGCGACAGCCCAATTGGGTTACGGCCCCTTGTCCGACCACTATGGGCGCAAGCCCGTGCTCATCGCCGGAATCCTGATATACGTCGCTGCTTCGATCGGCTGCTCCACGGCATCCGGCGTGAACGCGTTGCTTTTCTGGCGGCTGTTGCAAGGTGTGGGCGCGGCGTCCGGTCTTGTCATCGGACGCGCAGTCATTGCCGATCTGTGCGACAAGACCGCATCCGCCCATGTTTACGCCATCGTCTATCCTATAGTCTCTTTATCTCCAGCGCTGGCTCCCGCCATCGGCGGCCATCTCGCCGAAGCATGGGGCTGGAGGGCAGATTTCGTGTTCGTCGGGCTTTTCGGCCTGCTGGCACCCGCCCTCGTGCTGGTGTTTTTGCCGGAGACTGCCCCCAAGGAAAAGCGCCACGACAAGCAGGCAATGTTGTCCGGGTTTGGCGCCGTTCTGGCAGACCGGAGTTTTCGGAAATATGTGGTGATCGTCTGCTCGATCTACTGCGCGTGGTTTGTCTATCTCACCCAATCGCCGTTCCTCTTTCAGCATGAAGGCTGGAGCGAGGCTGAGAGCGGCTGGCTCTATTTGCCTCTGTCCGCCTGCATCATTGCCGCCAATGTGGTCAGTAAGAAGCTGCTTGGTCGTGTACCCTACGACGTCATAACGGGCACGGGGATCGCCTTCTTCGTATGCGGTGGCTTAAGTTTCGTCAGTATCGCGTTTTTGCAAACGACCGGCATCTGGACGATCATTCTGCCGATGTGCCTAGTGAGCCTCGCCAACGGTTCGTCCTTATCGCTGGCTGTATCCGGCGCTGTTGCAGGCGAACATCGACGGTCAGCGACAGCGTCCGGTTTGGTCGGGTTCTTTCAGATCGGCAGCGCCGGGTTGGTCGCCCTCGCCATCAGCGCCGTCTTCGGCGCAGGCTATGACGTCCTCGGATGGTCGGTGCTGGTTCTTGGAACCATTACAGCTTTGGCGATGATGTCCAGTTCAAAGAGTGAGACAATGGCATCAGCCAACTCCACCGGAGAGCCGCCCCAAAAGCTTTAACATGCACTTCCTCCGCTTCCGGGCGCGCCGCAGTGACCGCATGGTACACCAGCGCGATATGGGAACCGGCAAGACGATAGTATCGGTGCCGCCCCTCGGTTTCCACGGCCATGCGGGAAGCAGCGGCATTTATTTTACGCAACTGACATAGATTCCCCGAAACCAGGAGAATCCTGAATGCCTCATGACGTCCTCGTCACCGGTGCTCAAGACGCTGACATCACGATCGTCCTTGCCCACGGGGCCGGCAGTGCAATGGACACGGCAAGTGTGGAAAACATGTCTTCCACATTTGCTGACAGGGGCCAGCCGGTTGTCCGACTCGAGTTCGATTACATGGCAGGACGACGTTCCACCGGAAAACGGTCGCCGCCCCTACCCGCCGAACCCTTAGCAGGAATATGAAACTGTGATAGATCGGCTCGGTTCGCAAGGGACCCTCGTCATCGCGGGAAAATCCATGAGCGGTCGCGTGGCCAGGATGATTGCGGACGAGCTTCGCCATATGGGCAAGATTTCCGGACTGCTTTGCCTCGGCTATCCGTTCCACCCGCGCGGTCCGTGGTGCCGTCTACGACACTCAAGAAACTGTCCGCGTCTCCGAAGCAAAGCCAGAAAACAGCTCCTGAAACAATTGAATCTAATATAAGGAAGATAAGAAAGGACCCTTTGTCAGTTTCTTGACGGTGATCAGTCGCAGCCAGCGCAAAATGGTCCCGACATCGGGTTTCCGACTTCAGGCATAATCCTCCTCAAAACTTCTTGGCTGCTGCGACCTTGGCGCCGACCGATTTCTGTCCGTCGCCCTCGATGTTGAAGAGCAGGCTTGTATTGAGCATCCAGAAGTTGGTGGTCTGCAGCTGCAACCCGGCGGTAACGGCACCGAAGGCGCCGGCGCCGTCGAGGCCGGAGAAGCCGCCGGTAAGGCCGAGCTTCGGTGTCAGCTTGGTGTCGTTCTCCAGCACGAAGGACCGAGCGATCTCGGCGCCCAAGCTGACCCGGAACTGGTCCTCGTTGAAGCCGTCAATGGTGATGGCGTCGCCGGAGTTATTCTTGACGGTATAATCGTCGACCTTTTCCGAGAAGTAGATCGCCCGCAGTTTCGGCGAGATCGTCGTGTCCTCGTCGAGGTTCCACTGACCCTCGATGGAGGTATCAGCCATCCAGCGTGTCGTCGTGAAATTGCCGTCCCAGAACTGGGTATCGATCGTGTTGCTGGACCCGCCGTAGCGCAGGCTGCCGTTCCAGAACACGCCCTTGCCGACCTCCAGTGAAGCATAGGGACCAGCGAGCCAACCGTTGCCGGTCAGCTCGGCGTCTTCATCGGTCGGATCCGTCATGCGGTCATAATGGAGGGACAGGCCGATCAGCGCACGCTCGGAGATCAGATAGTCCGCCCCCATGTTGATCATGGCAAAGCTGCCCCACTTGCTGGTACTGTCATTCTTGTTCTTGTCGTCATGGGCGAGAAAAGCGCCGCCGACCCAGACGTTGAAGGGCGCGGAAGCAGCATCCGCATCGCCGCCGGCCGCCCGCATCTGCGACAGGCTGGTGGAGAAGCCGAGCGTCATACCCTCCTGCGACGGCATCATGCGCGCGGTGATCGGATCGGTCGCCGTCTCCATCTGCCTACGCTGGAGAAGCCCCGGCACCTCGATCGTGTTGGCGATCATGTTCTGCCTGGACCGCACGAAGTCATGCACGAGATTGTCGATATCTTCGGCCACCTTGCCGGCGTCGTAGCTGACATTATAGGTGACCGTGGCTGTATTGGAGGTTCCGAGCGCGCTGACAAGCTTGTAGCCGACGCGGATCTGGCCGGAATAGGCCGGATTCAGCGTATAATGCAGATACCAGCCGACCGGGGACGTGGCTGGGCCCGCCTGCGCCAGCTGCCCCTGGATGATCGCCGCCGTGCCGGCATTGGCGGGCTCCACAAATGCCAGCACCCCCGAGGTGAACGGACCACCCGTGGCCCCACGGTTCAGATAGACATCCGGCGGTGTTGAGCCCTCGGGGACGTCGATGGTCTGGTCGGCAACGGTCACGGCCTGAGCGCCGACCTTCAGCGTATAGGCTGCGGTACCCGTTGATCCATTACTGTCCCTGGCCTGGATAGAGAAGCCGTAGTCGCCTTGCGCGCCGGCTGCGAGCGGGCCGGTGAGCTGGCCGGTGGAGATGTTGAGCACCAGGCCGTTCGGCAGTGCGCCGGAGGCCAGGCTGTAGATCGTGGGTCCGACCCCGCCGGTTGCGGTGATCTGCTGGCTGTAGGCCTCGCCGGCCATGGCCTGTGGTAGCGCGCCGCCTGAGGGCGAGAAGGTAAAGGTCGCAGCCGGTGGCGCAATGACGATCGTATAGGCCGCCGAGCTTGTGGCATTGTTGGCATCAGCGGCGCTGATGGAGAAGCTGTAGCTTCCTGCCGTAGTCGGCGTCCCGGTGATGACGCCCGTGGCATGGTTGAGCGACAGGCCCGCGGGCAGCGTGCCGCTGACGCTGTAGCCATATGCGCTGGTGCCGCCTGATACCGTTACTGCCTGCCTGTAGGCGATATTGACGACACCGGCCGGCAATGCGCCACTTGGCGGCGACAAGGTGAGCGTCGGCGCGGAGATCGTCACGTTGACGGTCGCTGGCGCGGAGGTGCCCGTGGCATTGGTGGCGGTATAGGTGAAGCTGTCAGATCCGCTGTAGTCTGATGTCGGCGTATAGATGATCGCGGTGCCTGAGGCCGTGGCCGTGCCATGGGCCGGTCCAGTTGCCACGGCAACCGAAGCTGCGGCGCCGCCGGACAGGGAAAGCGTGACCGGATTGGCCGAGGAGTTGGCCGCAACGCTTGCCGAGACATCGCCTGCAATCGGCACCTGAAGTGATGCAACTGGCGTTATCGAATTTGAAGCTGCTGAGGGCGAGCCCGTTCCGATGCTGTTGGCCGCGGCCACAGTGAAGGTGTAAGAGGTGCCATTGGCGAGGCCGGCCACCACGATCGGCGAAGCACTGCCAGTCCCCGAAAAACCGCCAGGGCTTGAAGTTACCGTATAGCTGGTAATGGCCGCGCCGCCGTTAGATGAAGGCGCTGAGAAGGCAACGAGGGCCTGACCGTTTCCGGCGGTCGCCGACCCGATCGTCGGCGCCTCTGGCACGGTAGCCGGTATCACGGAACTCGATGCCGCGGAGGCGCTGCCGGTACCGACCGAATTCGTTGCCGTCACCGTGAAGGTATACGACATCCCGTTCGTGAGGCCCATCACGGTGATCGGCGAGCTGCTGCCGTTGGCAGTGAACCCACCAGGACTGGAAGTCACGGTATAGCCGGTGATCTCGGCGCCGCCGTTCGAGGCTGGCGGCGTGAAAGCGACCGCCGCCTGGCCGTTGCCAGCGGTCGCCATGCCAATCGTTGGCGCCCCCGGCACCCCGGCGCCGGCCATCCAAGGCGATCCTGTTGCCGCCATGTTTGTATTGCCAGCGGCATCGATGACGGCACCACCCGCAATGTCCACACGCAGCGTGCCCGTGCCGGAAATGTCCTGCGCTACGACCGTGTAGGTGGTGTTGTCGGCCGTCGAAAGGTTGGACAGCGTCGCGGTGACGGTTCCGGTCCTGGTCAGGACAATGTCGGCGATCGAGAAACCGGTCACGGCTTTGGAAAACACGATCTGGAATGCCACTTGCGTGGCGTCCGAAGGCGGTGTGCCGATGACAGCGGTCACAGCGGTCGGTGCGAGCGTGTCGACCAGAACACCGGCAGTCGAGGCGACATTGTTGAGGGTGGTGTCGGCCGCGGCCCCTCCGGCGTTCTGGATGGTGCCGCCGTTCAGATTGACGGCCCCAAGCGACACTCCGTCCAAGTCCACGTCTCCGGGCTGGACCACGTATGCGAACAGAAGCGAGTTCGTTCCGCCGCCGGCGAGGTAGTTGGCCTGACGCAATGTGCTGCCGACCGCCAAGGTGATATTGGGTGCGCCGCTCAGTATGACGTTTTCGCTGAACTGCACGCCAAAGATCAGGCTGTCTCCGCCGCGATAATATCCATTGGCGGGGGCAGAGACGGAGGTGACGAACGGGGCGGACTGCGCAGAAGAGGTCGCCGCGCTCATCAGCACGATAGCCGAAAGAAGAATCACGCAGAGCGGACCGAACAGGGACTGCTGCAAAAACATTCGGGACGTAGGAGCGTGCGTATGTCGACTGCCGCTACTCCCCGGCCTCTCGAACCAGTGCAGAAAAGTGAGGGCACGACAACCGAGCAGGGGGAACGGCATGAAAAACTCGCATTGGTTTAAATTTTCACGATGATTCTCCGTTCTATACACTCAAAGCGTGCCGGACGACTTGATAAAGCTTGCGGTGAAGCTAAGTTGATTGACTTATCCATCTGCGGTCTTTGCCATCATTCAATGAATGACGATTTTGAAAATTCCAATCCGGTTCTGGCTTACGATCCGCCCCCCGCCGGTTACGGTGCGTCCGTGTTGCGGAAGGCCCCGCCGCCGCGGATGCTGGACCATCACCGGATTGTACGCGCCGTGCGCATGATTGAGCGCACTCCCGCCGCATCGACGACGCTGAAGGATGTTTCGGCTCATCTCGGGCTCAGTCCCTTTCATTTCCAGCGGCAGTTTCAGGAGGTGATGGGGGAATCGCCGAGCGCCTACATGCGCCGCACACGGCTTGACCGGGCGGCGATGAACCTGCAGATGAGCGCCCAGCCGATCACGCACATCGCCTTCAATGCCGGTTATGCCAGCCATGAGGCGTTCATCCGCGCTTTCCAGAGACAGTTCGGGGCAACGCCCTCGGATTACCGTGTCGCGGCTCAGAGGGTGCTACCGGCGCGGCCGCGGCTAAGAAAGGCGGATCTGGCGCGCGTGAAAGTCGGCAGGCGGCCGAAAATGAGGCTTCTAGCCATGCGCTTCTATGGGTCCTATGCCTTGGTCGAGGAGAACTGGCGGATATTCGGCGAGTACCTGAAGCGGGTCGGCTTCCCGATGGGCGAGGCACGGCCGGTAGGCATCATTCTCGATACGCCGCTGATCACGCCGGGAGAACTGGTGCGGTACGACTGTGCGGTCGTGGATCAGGGCTTTCCTGTCGGTGATACCGCGCTGTCGCCGCTGCAGTTCCGGGCCGGCCGCTATGTTTCGACGAACCACGCGGGCCCCTACGCGGAAATATTCCGAGCCTACGAATTCGTCAGTGTCGACTGGATCGCAACATCAGGCGAGATATTCCTGCCCGATGGCAATGGTGGATATGAATTCTACAACTTGCCGCCGTGGGACCATACTGGTCGGATGCAGAACCTCGACATTGTCCTTCCCCTGGCAGGCTGAAACCTTCGCGATGGCGCAGCCAACGGCGCTCGCGCAGGCGGCGCGGGATGCGGCACAGGCAGCACATCAGGTAGGCATTGAGAGTCCCATGTTGCAGCGGCTCATTGATGCGAGCTTGGATACGTTCCTCCTGGCCGGAAGTAACGACGATCAGCATCTGGAAGGTGAGCGCCGCCTTGGCGGGCGTGGTCGCATTGCGCAGCGCCACAGCGGGACGATTGGTCTTGGCAAGCTGCAACGTCCCGACCTGATAGTCGATCAGCAGCTGAGCCGTGGCATCGGGCATAAAATCGGGAGCTGGCCAAGCTTTATTCGTCAATGCGGTTGTTCGTGAATTTCTTTCAGCCATCATTCAAGCTGAAAGAAAAGCACCGTGACGGAGCCAAGGTGATCAAGCGCTATCATCGTCCCGCCACACCCTTTCAGCGGCTGCTTGACGACCCACGCACGCCGGAGGATACATGCCTTCGGCTCAAGGCGATGTACCTGACGCTCGATCCGGTCCGGCTGCTCCGCGACATACGCCTGGCCCAAGAGAGATTGGTCGAAATTGCTGACAAGCCTGATGGTTCACCTGCCACCGACGGCGAGGCATTACCGCTCGAAGACTTTCTGTCTGGCTTACGGATTGCTTGGCGTGATGGTGAAGTGAAACCGACTGTCCGCTCCAAGCCTGCGGCCAAGCGAGAGCGGCGGAGGCCCGATCCTCTACTCGCCGTCACTGCCGAACTCGAGGAATGGTTCGAGGCGGAGCCTTGGCGAACTTCGCGAGAGTTGCTTGAACGCTTGCAGGTCAAATACCCCGGCGTGTATCCCGACGGCCTCATTCGGACCGTGCAGCGCCGAATGAAGATCTGGCGCAGTACACAGGCCAATGCGCTGGTGTCCGGGCCATTCGCCGATGCCGCGCGGCAGACGGAAATCGTAGAGGTCGTGCAGTGAGATCATAACCGAACAATGCAGGATCGGCGTCCGCGCTCTTGCCGTCAGGTTGGTCTTCGACAACCCGACCCTACCGGAAAACACTGATGACCGCCCGCGAAGCCGCCCACTCGCTGCAGCGCTATTGAGGGCGCGCTCGCGAGCGGCTTCGCTACCTCCGTCACCTGCACCAGGTGCGGGGATATGATCGGAACAACCCGTGAGGCATTCGAGAACATCCGAGTGAGGCAACGGCATTATTCTCTGGAAACACTCTTGGGTGAGGCAATACGAATCTCACTTAGATTGCCGCTACGCACTCATGGATGTTATCCTCTATCCGTAGACCGCAATCAGACGGCTAATTTATCCAGATACCGGACGACACCGCGCCGGGCCTTGAACCTCGCCCTTCCAATGAGACCACCAGCCGCGTGCTCTTGAAAGGATCGAACCGAGGGCACGTAGACCATTGCCGGACAACCGTGCCTTCCATGCGGCTGCGGCCGATTTGCCGGGCACTAGGTTACTCCGGCAACCGCGCGTCGCATAGGCGCCGCCAAGGATTAATGCGAGCTCCGGCGAGCAATTTACGCCAGCAATCTGACGGCCGCAGCGAAACGAAGGCTGAAGCTCAAGTACGCGCGCTGCCGCCGCCCTTGCTTCCAACCGGCTAAACTGCCTCGCTCAGAGGAGGACGGCTGGACCATGGCCGACCTTCTCTAAGCGAAGCGACGGCAACTGAAACCAAAAAAACATTGAGCTCCTGTCGAGAACGGATCGCCTCATACGTCTATTTCAAGTGAGGGCGCGGTAAATCATCATACGCGCCCGCCAACTTCCGACAGCAAGCAAGACGGCCGACTGCCGGTCGCATCGCGAGACGGTCGGAATAGATCCAAGGAGCGAGCACATGGACATGAGCGAATTGAGACCCGCGAAGGAACTGGCGGAGAAACGCACGAGCAAGTTCACGAACGAATCGCCGGAATACGCCGAGGCGAGGACGGCCCTACTGGCGGAGGAAATCGAAGTCCGGCGACATCTCACGAGGCTTGCGGAGCAACGGCGCCGTCTGCCTCCAGGCCCGGTTGTCCAAAAGAACTATCGCTTCAGGGACGAGAACGGCGACGAGGTCGGTCTCGCGGACATGTTCGGTCATTACGATACGCTAATGACGTACTTCTGGATGTTCGGCCCGCAGCGCGAACGGCCCTGCCCCATGTGCACGAACTTCCTTGGCGGAGCGAACGGCAACGGCGCGGACATCAAGCAGCGTGTTGCCTTCAAGATCATCGGTCGCAGCCCGGTGGCACGGCAACGTGCCTTCGCCATCGAGCGCGGCTGGCGCGACCTGGACTTCGTCCAGACCGTCGGCGACGACTACGCCCGGGACCTAGGCCTGCTGAATGAAAGCGGATCTGAAAACCCCGGATTCACCGTCTACCAGAAGGATGGGAAAGATGTCCGCGTCTTTTACAATGGCGAGATGCCGATCGAAGCGGCGGACCCGGGCCAGGATCCAAGGGGGGCGGTCGACATCGCGCCGCTCTGGAACATTCTTGACATGACGCCTGCTGGGCGCGGTGCGGACTGGTATCCGAAGCTCAATTACTGAGCACGATCGGTGTAGTCGTCGGTTTCATACCATGAGCCAGAAGTCACGTGGAGCGACAGCGGCACCACCTCCTCCTTTCAATCTCGGCGTGGTGCGTGCCGGTCCAGCAGGCGAGGCTTCGTGAGACTGGGCATGGAGATCCGGCCGTTGGTGTGCCGATCGAAGAGATGGAGTCTGAAGCCATCCGTGATGGTGGACAGATGGAACCATCTCGAAAAACATTGTCTCGTGTTGACTAGAATCTGAGACCCCGCCGCTCCGCCGTGGCTTTGCAGTTGAATGAAATCGAACTGCCGGAAAGAATCGTGTCTTGTTTTGTTGACATTGAGTTCAGCATCGAAGTCCGTTGAAAGGCAGTCTAACCATTTCTAGTCGCACATTTTCGGTCAATTTCGCCAGGGGCGTCGTCTCCGGCATCGTTATGGCGTAGGCACCCCGGCGCGTTTTTCCGAGGTGCTGATCGGCTTCTCTGCGCTCAGCGGACTGATTGGATTTATGATCATGCACGCAGATTGGTGCCGTACGGGTCTGGAGCGATATAGATGTCACAGGCTTCGCCTACTCGATGTCTGCTCCGGAGGCAGACGTCTCGTCGTCGTCCAGATGAAATTGACCTCCCTTCAATGCAGCGTAGTGGTATGCAAAAAAGTCATCGAGCGTCGCCAGAAGCTTTTCAAACTCGCTTAGAACTCGATTGAAGTCGGCAACTTCCATACCGCCGATCTCGGGCATCATCAAGGAAACGCTGGCAATGAGCCTGTCCATCCAGCAAAGTATCTTTGAACTCCATCACGCGCGCGGGAGCATGTCCACGCCGGGGAACTCGGCCAAGCCGCACACGTAGAATGCGCGCAGGCAGCTTGCACGATGCTTCTGCAACCTGATTGCTCGTGTCTCGACCGGCCGGCTGCCGTCCAACAATCCCATTCGCAACCTGCTCGGATTGGTCTTTTCGGGCTCGATGATGCTTGCTATATTGGACGGTGAAGAATTGGAGTAAACATGGCAAAAGTCGTCGTCAAAAAGCTTAGTGGCCCAAAGTCCGGAGTGCGTGGCAACGCGGTGACGGAGAAGCGAGTTCGCGATTCGAGCAGCGGGCAGTTCGTCACTGTGCGCACGATTGACGCGAAAAGCCAAACATTTGGACAAGATATCACCTACGTCTTCAGCAAGAATGTGGCCAAGGCTCGCCGTGATAACAAAGCTGTGACAGGCGTCGTCGACCGTGCTCCTGCAAAAGCTTGAGCGGCCTGTCTTTCTGATCGTTGCAGGACCCAACGGATCCGGTAAGAGTAGCGTCTATGCAAATGCAGATCTTGAGTTGGAAGGGCGGTCCGTATGGATTGTCAATCCTGATCTTCTAGCAGCCAGGATCAGTGAAGTAGAAAAGAAACCACTCTCCGAAGCCAATTTGATTGCAGTTCAACGCATCGAGGCCTGGATCCATTCATCCATAGCCGTCCATAAAACAATCGGCGTCGAGACCGTGTTATCTACAGATAAATATCGACGTCTTGTGGAGGCCGCTGAGGCCTTGGGATTTGCTGTATGGCTTTTCTACACCGTTTTGGACAGTCCGGAACGATCGATCGAGCGCATCAAGCTACGCGTCGCGAAGGGTGGACATGACGTTCCCGCCGATAAGGTACGTGCTCGCTACGCAAGATCTCTCGATCAACTCCCTTGGTTTCTTGAACGTGCTGACAGAGCCTGGATTTGGGACAACAGCGGTGCAAAGCCCAAACTGATCGGTGAAAAGCAGGATGGTGTAATTGGTCTTGATGAGAATGCTCTCGCCGTCGTGGCGTCCGCTGTGAAATCTATCGCGACAGAGTGACGGAAGCTATTCCGGCGCTTTAATTTTCGTCACCCTTCAAGCGCCCCACCTTTAGGCGGAGCTCTTGAGCCGATTCGAACTTTCGGAGTTCTTCGCTCCGGTGGCCGACGACCTCGCTGCTATGAAGCCGCTGAAAAGCGGCCGGAAGCCGTTGCGTGGCTGGCATTACTCCTGCGCGGCCACAAGTATGGCTAACACGAGCTTGGTTTAGCTGCTTCAGGTCACCTTCAGCTATTCGTGATACGGCTGACCCGTGCGAGACTGGCCCCCCCAATCGAAGTTTCGCATGAGGTTCGCAAAGGCCTCTCAGCTCTGCCTCATGCCAACGAGGCAGAGCCTCCCACCTCCGTGTGTGCCAATAGACGATCACACAGTTCGAGCGAAACTCTCTCTTCCAGCCTTTACGCTCAATATCGGTGGGTATGGCCTGCCCGGCTGCGCTAATCCCTTCTCATGAGACAGCTGACGCTCTAGATTTGGGCGATAATTTTCGTCGGATAGGCCATGACGTCTCAGCTAGACATGTTTTCGGAGAGTGCGGAGTCCATTCGCAGAGTGTCGGCGCGAACCGTGCCCGTTCGACAGGTTGGATCAGCGCCTGACGAAGCCGATATGGTGCGGATCCTGCAAGCGACCGGGCGCTACCAGATCCTGAAAAAACTCGAACAGCGCCCGATCGTCCCTGCTGCAAGACCTGGCTATCCGCTGCGAGGCGTCATCCTCGATACCGAGACGACCGGTCTCGACGCAAGAAAGGACGAGATCATCGAAATCGGTCTGATCGGCTTCACCTTCAATGAAGAGGGCGAAATCGGTGATGTCACTGATGTCTATGGCGGGCTACAGCAGCCGAGCAATCCGATCCCGGCCGAGGTCACCCGCCTGACTGGCATCATGGACGACATGGTCCTCGGCCAGTTGATTGACATGCCGGCGGTTCATAGGCTTATCGAGCCCGCCGATCTCATCGTTGCCCATAATGCCGGCTTCGATCGGCCCTTTTGCGAGGCTTTCTCCTCGATCTTTGCTCGAAAAGCCTGGGCTTGTTCCAATTCCGAGATCGATTGGAGCGCCAGGGGATATGAGGGAACCAAGCTCGGCTATCTCATCAACCAGAGTGGCTATTTCCACGTCGGACACCGCGCCGTCGAGATTGTTTCGCGCTGCTGGAGGTGCTGGCACTCTCTCGGGAAGATAATGATCAAGCACCTTTTGCGGAGCTTTATCAGGCGAGCCAGCGTTCCCGCATGCGCATCTTTGCGGAGAACTCGCCCTTCGATCTGAAGGATCGGCTCAAAGAGCGAGGCTATCGCTGGTCAGACGGAAGCGACGGTCGGCCGAAATCATGGTGGATCGAGGTCGCCGAAGAGGCCATGGAAGACGAGTTCCGCTTCCTGCGAAACGAGATTTACCGGTGGGAAGACGCAGATCCGCCGGTCCAGCGTCTGACGGCATTCGACAGGTTCAGAGGGCGGCGATAGGTTCAGTCGGGCATGACTGCCAGATGGTGGTACGCAGGCAGATACAAACTAATCGCCTTTGTCGACGGATACGACGCTCTGCACTTTAACGCCCGGGCCGGTCGACTATTTCGATTTCGTTTGCATGCAAGTTCATACCAGCGTCATCGCTAACGATTTGCTAACCACATAAAGTGAGGAAGACCTATGTTAATTCCGGTTTCTGTTGCGATTATAAAAGAACGCCGGAAAAATCCTTTCTCCTTTCATTACACAGTAGAATATGTAAATATAGGAACAGCTAACAATGTGCATAACGAAGTTATAACTAAGTACATCAACGACAACAAAGCAAATTATAAATAGAATAGCCAATATGAAGAGGCGAATTATCTTTTCGCCTAAAGTAATAACTCGAAGCGATTTATGCTCGTCGGCTTCTTTCATATCCAACCTCTACATTATTCATCGTAAAAGATGCACCTCAGAAAGTGGTTATCTTGCCCTCTTTTGTAGCCCGTATCCGCGACTTCACGCATGAAGACTGACACAAAGCTCTTGCTAGCGCGATGACGCCATGCTGTCCTACTCGCTTTTGATCGGCAATGACGGCCAGACGCATGTAATCGCCAAAATCCGCCGGTTTGCCAATCACATCCTAGTCGCTAAAGACGGTCCAGCGAACCGCTCGCTGTCCGAAATGGGCGCGTAAACCAGTCGTCCGCACTTGGCTGCAACTGCACTATTAAAGGTCACGACCCGCAGTCAACAAAACCGGATCCATTTGATGTGAAGGGATACGAACCTTCGTAGACCTCGTCGCAGCGGCAGTAATCCACCTAAGCCATTGAAAATAAATCACTAAAGACCCAGGTTTGAAATTGCTCTTCGGCTTGCAAAAATTGCAAAATCATTCGTCAATTACTTAAACTGCTTCAAAAGCTTGAGAACGCCTTTACAACGGCAACAGACCTATGGGCTCGACAGCATCTCCGCCGGAGCATAGACTAAATCGCGGAACTACCGACCAACCGGGGCGGTTGAAATGGTTATTTTGGGTATTTCTTGCTTTTATCACGATAGCGCGGCCGCCATCACGCGGGATGGGAAGGTCCTGGCGGCGGCCCAGGAAGAACGCTTCACGAGAATTAGGCACGACTCTTCTTTTCCGGGCAATGCGATCCGTTACTGTTTGGAAGCCGCCGGACTGGAGCTAAGGGATGTTGAGCTTGTCGTATATTATGAGAACTCTCGGAAAAAGCTTTCGCGCATAGTCTCAACAATAATGACGCACATGCCGTCATCACTGGACATGCTCTCTGGATTCTTGCCCGAATGGTGGTCCGGAAAATATTCCGCCGAGGATCGGATTCGCAAGGAGCTACGGTCACAGTTTGGTATCAAAGATGACAGGTGCAGAATCCGCGAGGTTGATCACCATCTGTCTCACGCGGCGAGCGCGTTTTTCCCCTCCCCTTTTGATAACGCAGCAATCCTGGTCGTCGATGGGTAGGCGAGGGGGTGACGACGAGCCTCGGGTTCGGTCAGAACTCCCAGATCTCACTCAATGACTCTGTGTAGTTCCCCCACTCGATCGGCCTGCTCTATTCCACCTTCACCGCGCTGCTGGGATTTAAGGTGAATTCCGGCGAGTATAAAGTCATGGGACTAGCGCCATACGGCGAGCCCACATATGCGTCCCTGATCCTGGAGAAGCTGATAGAGATCAAGCCTGACGGGTTGTTTCAACTAAACATGGAATACTTCACTTTCCCGTATCGCGACAAAATGTTTGCCAAGAAACTAGAGAGCCTCCTTGGAGGTTCGCAACGCCAGCCGACGTCTACTTTGAACGCGGTCAGATGATATTGCTCGAACGCGAAAGGATCAAACGGGACACGATCAGACAGCGCCGCTTGAACCACCAAGCCAAAGCGGCTTAAATCAAAACGCAAACCGAGCCGGAAACTCCATTCTTCCAAAGCCCAAAAAGTCTCAAATCATTCGACGACGGACAATCGCCGCCGTTCACGGGACAGGCCATGGAGCCGCCGCAAGGAACCGCATCGAACGAGGGGCCCGACATCGCCGCCAGTACAGAATACGAAAATAGAATGGCTCTAATCACGAGGGGGCCTCATCAACACTGGACTGAAGAAAGGCGTCGAGGCTCGGGCGAAGGCAGGCAATTTCCTCTGGCATCAAATTTCCGAGAGGATGCGGTACCAAGAATTTAAACGACTACCATCCTGAATTCACTTTGGGCCTTTGTTTCCGCTGCGGCTTCCGACTTGTGTAAATTGCCGCCACTATGCCCGATAAAGTCTTTTAGTACACGCTCAACGTGTCAGTGGAGATCGCTCAGGATAGGGATCGCAACCGCACAGTGGTGAGGCTTTCACCCTTGCTCATCGGCCGGGCGGATGAGCAAGGGATCTAAGGTAACTGCATGATTCAGATGTATGCCAGAGGTAACAATGCTACCCAGCGATGGCAAGGATGTCGGAACTAGCTACTGAGCTCCTGAGCTACAGCAGCCGATACTTCTTTCAAAGAGGACCATAGACGCTCGGTGTCGGCTTTCTCCGTGCCGGGTGCTCCTATTGAGATTCTTACCATCCATCTGCCGTTCACCGCAGCTGGAGTGACATATGCTTTCCCCGTGGAATTTAATGCCTCGGCCCAGGCTAGCGTGAATTCGTTCAGCCGCGCTTCAGGGACAATTGCCGGCTGGTATCTGACGCACACCGTTTGAAGATGCACGGGTGCGACTAGGTGCCAATCGGTCGTGCCGGCCACCTGAGCTGCAAAATTTTGGGCTAGCTCAAGATCGCGTCGCAACCGCTTTTGGAGACCAGACACTCCCTGTTCCCGGATC
Organism: Rhizobium sp. P40RR-XXII; assembly: GCF_012641405.1. Lineage (GTDB taxonomy): Bacteria > Pseudomonadota > Alphaproteobacteria > Rhizobiales > Rhizobiaceae > Rhizobium. The sequence goes on along the minus strand of NZ_JABAII010000034.1, from coordinate 12,656 downwards.
AAAAACCAAAGTTTCAAAGCCCTGAACCGACGGCCGAGCGGGATCCCGGTGTCACGGAGATTGCGGACTTGGCTGTCGACGCTGGATTGAAGATAACTGGCGTTGGTCGACATGACCCGCTGGAGATGCTGCTCGTCGCGAACGAAGTAGAGCGAGCAGTCGAATGGGACCCCAAGCCATTTGTGCGGGTTGATGACGAGGCTGTCTGCTTGTTCGATCCCATCCCACATCCAGCGGCATTCCGGCAGGATCATCGCATTTCCTGCCATCGCGGCATCAACATGGAGCCAGACGTCGTGGCGGCGAGCGATTGCAGCAATCTCTGATAGCGGATCAATCGATGCGGTCGCTGTACCACCAATTGCAGCGACAACAGCACAGGGCTGCTTGCCCATTGCTATGTCGTCCAAAATGGCCTGTTCGAGCAGATCCGTTCGCATAGCGAAGGTTTCATCGATATCGATGGTTCTGACGTTTAAGCGTCCAAACCCAGCAAGCAGTGCAGCCTTCTCGACTGAAGAATGAGCGCTGGCAGAGGTATAAACGACGAGCGTTTGGCTGTCCCTTTGCAGACCATCTACCGCCATGGAATAGCCGGTGATCTTCTCACGCGCGCAAAGCAGGGAAACCAGCGTGCTCGTCGAGGCGGTATCATTGATGACGCCGAACCAAGCTCGGGAGAGCCCTACCATCTGGCGGAACCAGTCGGCCACCACCTCCTCAACTTCGGTAACAGCCGGTGAGGACTGCCAAGACAGTCCTAAGACGCCTAAGCCGGTACTCACCAAGTCACCAAGGACACCGGCCCCGAGGGAGTTTGAAGGAAAATATCCGTAGAAGTGCGGATGCTGCCAATGTGTTACATTCGGTAGCACGACGCGGTCCAGGTCATCGATGATCTTATCGAATGGCTCAGGCTGATCTGGCGCCGACTTCGGCAGCAGTGCCTTGACGTCGCCGGGCTTCGTCTTCGGCTGTACGGGAAGTGCTTCGATGTTCTCGTAATAGTCCGCGAGCCAGTCGATCAGATTGTGGCCTTGGCGGCGAAATTCGCTTGGTTTCATGATGAATATGTCCTTGTCAGTTCATTCGGGCCATAAGCCTTCCGCCTAGCGTGGCAAAGGTCGTGGCCTTCTTATGGTGGTCTAAGAAGATCGTGCCTCTCCCGAGGTCCGTTAGTTTTCGCGCCCTTCGGCTTCTTTTGTAGGACGAAGGGCGCGGAGATATTCCTTCTTGGAGCGGCGGTCGGCTTCTTCGTGACGGATCGTGCGCACCGCGCTGTCGTTGAGGCGGTTGGTGTCAGACTTCACGTATGAACCCGCTGTCACCCACTTACCTGGCACCAATCACCTCCGAAATCCTGCCCGAGCTGATCGCGTAAAACTGCGTGAGGAACGTGAAACAGACCGACGCTCGATTCCGACGTATCTATTGGTGGAGCATCATGTTCAACCCTTTCCATCCAGGCGATGGCAAGGCCTCTACGTTTCCCTGCACGGCATTGCGGCGGAATAGAAGCCCCGGCTTGCTGGAGAGATCAATTGCTTTGACGATCTGGCCGTCAGGAAGGCTGACCGGCATACCGGCGGTTACGTAGCAACCGGCTTCGACAATGCAATCGTCGCCCAGCGCGATACCAACCCCGGCATTTGCTCCGACCAGGCAGTTTCTGCCGATCGTCACCACTTGCTTGCCGCCGCCGGATGTCGTCCCCATAAGGGAGGCGCCACCGCCGATGTGCGTTCCTTCGCCAACGCTGACACCGAGGCTAAGTCGTCCCTCGATCGCTGTCGCCCCACGAGTCGAGGAACCCGTGTTGCAGAAACCAGCGCCGAGCACAGTCGTTCCTGGCGCGAGATAAGCGCCCAAGCGTACATTCTCAGTGTTCATAACCTTGACGCCCGTTGGCACAACGTAATCCGTCATACGCGGGAAAGGCCAGACACTCCCGACTGTCACTCCCTGCCCGCTAATTCGTGCCGTGTGCTGCACCTCCTCGACGCGTTCTGGTAGACAGGGGCCCACCGAAGTCCAGGCAACGTTGACAAAAAAGTCCAGAGCGCCCGCGAGACTGACCTGATCAGGTGTCGCCAGGCGGGCGCTTAGGAGGTAAAGGCGCAAGTAAACATCACAGAGATCTACCGCCTTCTCGTGAAGGTTGCGGATTTTGGTTTGAATCGGGACGATGTAAACGTCCCGAACGGCGTCGTGTCGGGCGACGCCGGAGAAAGATCGTCCGAGGCGTCGCGAGAGGTCGGCTTCGTCGATGCGAACCGTACCCGTATGATCATCGTCATCACCACGCCATGTCCTGAGGTAACGAGCCTCAATGAACCGTCCACTGCTATCGACTGACGACAGACCTAGCGCTGTTACACCTTTACCGAATTTTTTTTCGTTATCTTTGAGCATTAAAGTGCCTCAAGCTATGGATTGCGAGTTGCGAGATAAACGAGCGTTTTAGCCAAGATGCGTTTACCGTCTTGAGGATTTGCCAGCGGAAACAATGGATCCCCAAGCAAACGAAATCGCTGAAGCTCGCAGTGGGGAATTCTCTACTGATAACATCATGGCCATAGCCATTCCTTCCTGTTTGAACCAATTCCTCTTTTCGTTCCGGCGAGCGCGGACGTTACAGAAAGTGTCATCACGAAGTGGTGTAATAGATGCTGCCGGATGAGTACCGTTGACAGAGAATCTGGGCAAACCGCGTCGTACATTCGACGAGCACCAACTCGAGTTCGGATTGTCCCGCTCGACAAGCGCCTGCGTAAGAGCGCCCGTTCCAGGTCCAAGTTCCAGGACTGGACCACCACCTGCGCTTATCTCGGACGTTATCAATTGGCCCAACGCCTTCCCGAGAGAACGACAGAGGCAATGCGGAGCGGATGTGCCGCCCAGGTGCGGAAAAATGGCAAAACATCGGACATACAGGCTCTCTCCAGAGTGGGGAACACGTTCAAGGCAGCTGGCCGATTTCAGGGCCACACCGGCGCGGAAAAATGATCTGGAAAGGCAATCAATCAGCAGTCACGGTCCCCTTCCTGCTCAACCATAGCCGAGCAGCTATCCGGTCCATCGATGCTCGCCGCGGCGGCGCGCAGCACCGGATAGCGAAATATTCGACATTGCATAAGGCACACGTTTTGCCGTGCGCGGCACCCTACGCGCGCTCGGGGCAGATCACACGATCAACTGCAAAGCCACGCCCGAATGGAGCAGCGAGGTCTTGCGGCTGACGGGCGGAGAAGGCGTGAGCCATGTCGTCGAAATCGGCGGCCCAGGCGCCTTGCCACAGTCGATCAGGGCCATACGGGTTGGCGGGCATATCGCGCTGATCGGCGTGCTCACCGGGCTCGAGGGTCGGGTGCCGACGGTGGAGCTCATGCGCAAGCAAATTCACCTGAAGGGATTGATCGTCGGCAGTCGGCGCGATCAGCAGAATGATATCGCAGCGCTTGAAGCGACCGGCGTCCGTCCCGTCATCGACGGCACCTTTGCCTTCGGGGAGTTGCCTGAGGCGTTCGCATATCGGCTGAGCGGCGAACATTTCGGCAAGATCTGCGTCCAATGGTGAAGGGAAGCTTCTTTTCGCGCAGAGGCCAGCAGGACGGGACCGTCTTGGATAGGAGGCGACCGTCCTGTGTTGCACAACTCCCAACTACGCGACAGCATCAGCCCTCCTTTGTTTTTCAGGCATTTCATATGTCGGTTAAGTCTGTCGCAGGTGGTATAAAATCTGCGACGTGATTTGCGACAAGTGAAGCTGCAATCCACATTGGACGCTGGAGAGAGGGGACAAGCGCTAGAACGGAGGGGGCTCACCCAGCCAAGGGGCGGACGAATGACGTTCGGCCGTGCTGCAGGCCGTGATCGCCGAGTTCATCGCGAAGCCGCGCCAGCCGTGCCGACAAGGGTAGGTTGGCTCAGGTTCAAGAGCCGGGCGGCACGCGTAACGTTTCCTTCCGCCAGAAGGGCTTCGAGCGTCGAGCAGGCCGAGATCGAGGTTTTTGGTATCCATTCGTTAGATAACAACATTCAGAAGGTTCGATTTCCGCCTCGGCGACGTACCGAGTAGTATGTGTAGCGGCCTTAGGCTCTCAATCATCCACCGATAATACGGATAGCCGATTGGTGGACGCCCTTTCCATCGAACCGCATCCCAGCTTGAGCGGAAAACATCATGATTTCACCCTACACGATCAACATCCCTGACGAACGGCTCGCCAGGATCAGAGCCAAGGTCGAGGCTTATGACTGGAGCCAGCTGCCGGATGCGGGAGGCTGGTCGGCGGGAGTCGGGGTTGTTGACCTCAAGCGGCTCGTCGCTTATTGGCGGGACAGCTACGACTGGCGTGCGGTCGAACTGCGCCTCAACGCACTCCCCAACTTCACGGCCGACGTGGAAGGCGAGCGCATGCACTTCGTTCATGTAAAGGGCGACGGCTCCAAGCCGCCCGTCCTGCTTCTCCACGGCTGGCCCGGCTCGTATCTCGAGTTCGAGCGGCTGTTGGAGCCGCTCGCGGCGGACGGGCACGATGTTGTCGTCCCCTCGCTTCCTGGCTTCGCGTTCTCCAACCCGATCACGCGCCCGATTGGCCCGCGGCGGGCTGCTATGCTCGTGCATGGGCTGATGATCCAACTGTTCGGCGACGCGCGGTACTTCATTCAAGGGGGCGATTGGGGCCACGGCATCGCGGCCTGGGCAGCGCATGATCGACCGGACGCTCTGCTCGGCATCCATATCAACATGATGACCGTGCGTGCGGAGGATGCCGCTCTGACGACCGACGAGGAGAAGTCCTTCGCCGCCAAGCGAGCGGCGATTGCCGATCGGGAGAGCGCCTACTTTCACGAGCAGGCAACCCGCCCGCAAACGCTCGGCGTCGCGATGGCCGACAGCCCGGTCGGAGCGGCGGGCTGGATACTCGAAAAGTTCGGCAAGTGGGCCGACCTTCCGACAACCGCCGATGGCGACCCGGACATCTGGAGCAAGTTTTCCGAGGAGGAACTCCTCACCAACATCATGCTCTACATCGCGCCCGCATCGTTCGTGACTGCAACCTGGATCTACTACGGCAGCCGGCTTGAAGAGTCGCGGATGCTTCCGGCCGGCACCCGCATCCAGGTGCCGACCGGCGTTGCGGCCTTCCCCGATCCGGTGTTCTTGCCGCCGCCGCGCTCGTTCGCGGAGAAGACCTACAACATCGTGCATTGGACCGACATGCCGCGGGGCGGCCATTTCGCCGCGCTGGAAGAGCCGGAACTGATGCTGGCCGACCTGCGCGCCTTTATCGCGACGGTGTCGGGAGCGCGCTCCTGAAGGTGGAGCTCTCCGTTTCCGAAGCGCGGGCGGGCGCTTTGCGCCCAGTCCCCGCAGCAGCGCTTGGAAAGTCCAGAGACTGGCCTGATCGTAGTAGGTGAAGAACAGTCCTACGTTGCCTTGATCGATCAACCTGATCCTGCCGGCAAGAGCAAATCACAAATTAAGCGTTCGTCCTTTAGCGGCGCGACCTTTGGCGCGGCCGGTACGGGGGAAATCATTTCGAGGGGGCGCGCCGAATTTACGCGAATACTCCCGGCTGAACTGACTGGCGCTTTCGTAGCCGACCTCTAACGCGACGGACGTGACAGTGCGACCACCGCGCGACAACAAACGCTTTGCCTCGGTCATGCGAAGGTCCTTTTGATATTGAAGCGGACTTGTCCCAGCGATCGATCTGAAGTGATGGTGAAACGACGACAGACCCATTCCCACTGCGCTGGCCAGCGAGGTCAACGACAGTCTTTCGCGAGCGCCATCCTGGATCAGCGCGATAGCTTTGGCGATCTTGCTGGCATGGCTGTCCGGCAACAAAAGGTTGCGCAGCATCCCGCCATGCCTGCCGACCAAAATACGAAAATGAACTTCTCGGCGGATCAAGGGGATTATGACGTTCGCCGCGACCGAATTTTCCGGGAGCGACAGATATCGATCAACGGCGTCAATCAAAGCCGGTTCGGCCGATCCCGCCTCCAGCGTTTGAGCGTGTTTGTTCTCCGCCCAATCCTCGCTGATCTGCTCAGCAAGGCTCCTTATGATTGTCAAATCGACAGAAATTAAAACCGCAAGATAAGGAGCAAAGGGAGCGGCATGTGTGACGCGTGTGGCGACCGGCAAGTCATGGCTGACGACCAATAGGTCGCCCGACGCAATTGACAGGGATTGCATGCCGGCAGAAATCTCCGTCGATCCCTGCAGAACTAACCCAAAGACGGGGCCGCAGATCGGCGCCTCAACTTGACCAGGGTGCGTCCTACACATTACCACTAACCCCGGCAGGTGGCTCCGTTTCTTCTCCTCCATGAGGGAGGCGCAACCCGAGGGTTCGTCCGCAAGCCGGGCAAGATGTTGCGCCTTGGAAACAAGTTGTTCAATCCGCATCTAGTGCTCCGCCGCCTGATCGGGGTAGGCGGTCGCACTTTTCGTCTGAGGAAGAGGTGGCTACTACATGCGCACCCATCGCTTTGGCGAGTTGAAGTGCGGCAAGTGACACCCCGCCGCTGCCCAGAGTCAGCACAGTTTGACCCGCCTGCAGCGCGCCGTCGATCACGAGCGCGCGCCAAGCGGTAAGCCCGGAGGTGGTAATAGTCGCGGCTTCGGGATGGCTCCAGCCCTTGGGCGCTCGGGTGAAGGCTAAAGCAGGGCGCACGACATGCGTCGCCGCCATGCCGTCGATCCCGCCGCCCGGCGTCCCCGCGAAGTTGCCGACTGCGGTAAAGGGCCTGCCGGCGGTCCAATGCGGAAAGAAAGTCGAAACGACATGATCGCCCGGGGCGAAATCGGCAACGCCTGCGTCCACTGCCTCGACGACGCCAGCGCCATCGGCCATGAGGACACGACCATCTTCCGTAGGGATACCGCCGTTAGTGACGAGCAGGTCATGGAAATTGAGCGAGGTCGCGTGGATCGCCACGCGTACTTCGCCGGGTTCGGGCTCGCCCGAATCATCCCGCTCGACGATTTCAAGACGATCTAAACCGCCGGGGGCGCGCACGACGTAGGTCTCCATAAGACAGTCCTTTCGCTAAGTGTTGATCAGGCTGCAGAATTGGATCTTTCGCTGGAAATCGGCATGCGCCCCGGCTGGTGTGAGCGGACAAACAAACTGGCGACAAGCGCAGCGCAGCCAGCAGCTGCGCCCCCCCAGGGCGTCGTCATAATACCGGGGCCGGCCACGAGCAGACCGCCGATCGCGGAGAATGTTGCGATGCCGAAGTTGAACGCGGCGATGTTGAAGCCCGAAGCCGTCGCGACCGCGCCGGGCGCGACCTCTTCCGCCGCCGCGACCACGCCCGACTGAACGATGGGGCCAAGACAGAAGCAGCAGGCAGACCAGAGGAGCAGGTTGGCGGACATTGTCAGGACGTGCGGGGCTGAAAAGGGCAGCGTCGCAAGCGCCAGGACGAGACCGACCAGCGCTGCGATGAGGCCGCGCCGCGTGCCGAGTGCATCGCTAAGCCGGCCTCCGCCAAAATTCCCGACCACCGCAGCTGCGCCGAATGCCATGAGCGCCAAACTGACTGCGGCCGGTGACACGTGGGTTACCTCCCTCAGCAGCGGTGCGAGAAAGGTGAAAACCACGAATGATCCACCAAACCCGGTCATAGCGATGAAATAGAGCGCCAGCAGGCGGGGCTTCATCAGTACGGCGAATTGCGACTGCAATCCGGCGGGCCGAACGTGGGGGATTTCCCGCGGCAGCAAAAGTCGTAATAGCGCTGTCGCGAGGCATCCGAGCACAGCCACCGCCAGCAGCGGTGCACGCCACCCAAGGCTCTGCCCGACGATTGTGCCGAATGGGACACCGATGACCATTGCGAGGGTAAGCCCTGCGAACATCGTCGCCACCGCCCGCGCGCCACGCTCACGATCCGCTAGGCCCATCGCAATCGGTGCGCCGACTGCGAAGAACACGCCGTGCGCCACTCCGGTCACGATCCGCCCGGCCAGCAGCACTTCATAAGTCGGCGCAGCGCCGCCGAGCAGATTTCCGAGCGCGAACAGGCCCATCAGCCCAGCCACAAGCCCGCGGCGGGGAAGCCTTCCAGTAAGGGCCGTGACCATCGGCGCCCCAACCGTCACGGCCAGGGCATAGCCAGTCACAAGCAGACCGGCGTGCGGTATCATTACCGCAAGATCGCGCGCGACATCCGGGACAAGCCCGATCATGACGAACTCTGTCGTGCCGATGGCGAAGGCCGCTACGGCAAGCGCGAACAATGCAGGCGACATCGGTGTTGCTCCTTATGCGATCGACCAGATCGGCAATGCGCGCGGCGAGGCCGGTTTGGCCCGGCGCAACATGGTCGCCGAGCTTAAACTCCGTGACTGCCGCACCAGCCGCCTCTACCACCCCGGCGCCATCGGCCATGGGGATACGGCCATCGATGGCCGGCTGCCGCCCTGTCACCCGCGCCTAGGTCGTGGAAGTTCAGGGATGACAGCGTGCCCTCAACGGGGTTTGCGGAAGCGGTAAATGATGCGGTCAGTCTTTCCGCGGATCGCGGGATCGAGCGACAGCTTCGAATGATCGTCGGCGGGGTTGCGCAGCAGATCGGATTCGGCTTCGAGCTTAAACCCCGCGCGCGCGAAATCCGCTCGGAGCACCGCCGGGTCGATGCGGTGGAGCTTTCTGACGACCGCGCGTGTGTCGCCGCCGGGCGCGGCGACGTGATCGACGACGCCGACAATCCCGCCTGGCTTGGTCGCCGCGAAGATTTTGGCGAGGAACGCGTGCGGGTCCATCCGAGGAAACTGGAACTCTTCGTTCTCCCAATAGGTGTCGTGATAGACGAGGTGCATTAGCACAAAGTCGAAGCTCGCAGGGTCGAGCGTCAGATCGGCGGCGGTGCTCGAGATCAGGTGGACGTTGGGAACGCGCGCGATCAGGCCGGCAAAGTTCTTCTTGCCTGCATCGTCGAGCAGATTGGCAGGCTCCCACGCGACCACCGCACCCTTGGGACCGACCGCGCGGCCGATGATCTCGGCATAATAGCCGACGCGCGTAAACGGGGCCGCGGTCCCGGTGAACAGGTCGAGCGCGCGGTCGTCCTGTTCAAGCCCGAGAAACTTCAGCACCTCGACGGGCTTGCGGCTTTCGTCGAGCGCGACCGCCTCGCCCGGCCTCCCGGGAGCGGCGACGGCCGCCGGCACATCGGCGGGAGCGGCTTGGACAGTCGCCATCGGCAATGACGCGGCGAGTATAAGCGGGAGCAGGAACGGTTTCAGAATGCGCATTTGGTTTTCTCCGATGGTGGCGTTGACTGGAAGACGACAGCGCCCTCCGTCTCAGTCCGGGATCAGGTGAGGTTCCTCGACGTCTAATCTGTCTGGCCGACCGCAGACCAATCGCGCTCCCCACCGCCAGCGGCGATAATCGCGTCCATGCGTCTGGCGATCAGCTCCGTCAGCGGCAGTTCGGCATTGCCTGCCGCCGCGAGCGCCAAGCCCACATCCTTGCGGCCCAATCGCATAGGGAGTCCCACCGGCTCGAACCGCTTTTCCGCGATGATCGGTCCGTAACTACCAATCAGGCGATTGCCGTAGTTCACTTCAAGCAGCAGCGCCGCCATCCGATTCGCGGCGATACCGTGGGCGGCAACGATGCGGAACTGCTCCGTCAGCATCTGCATGATGGCCGGGATGCCGGCGTTGAAGGCGAGCTTCGCCGCCGCGGCCATCACCGGGCGGTCGCCGACCCTATGTGTCGCCGCCCCTATCGCGTCGAACAAGGGCTGTGCTACGTCCAGATCGTCCGCCGCGCCTGCCGCGATGACCGACAGCTTGCCGGCCGCCGCGACGTCCGGACGGCCCAAAACCTGCGCCGACACGAACCCCTGTCCTGCCGCGGCATGCGCCTCCGCCAGGCAAGCGGTGAGGTCCACGCTGACCGTGCTGCACGAGATATGGAGCAGGCCGGGACCTGCAGCGAGCAGCCAGCCGTCGCCGAACGAGACCGCCTCCACAGCGGCGTCATTGGCAAGCATCGTCACGACGGTGCCAGCCCGAGCGGCCGCGGCAAGATCAGCGGCGACCGTCGCGCCCCGCTCAGCGAACGGCTCAGCCTTGGTCCGGTCCCGGTTCCAGACGGTAACCTGGTGGCCGGCCGCCACGAGGTTGGCGGCCATACCCGAGCCCATTTGCCCAAGTCCGATGAATGCTACATCCATTTTTATTTCCTTATACGTCGACCGGGTCGGCAACATGCGCGACGAGGCCGGTCTGGCCCGGCGCAACATGGTCGGCCATGGTGTGGCGATCGGGGAAGTCACCGCCATTTTGCGACCGGAAGGGGATCGGCGTGTCGGTGAATAGCCCGGCGAGACGCACGCGCCATGCTGCCTTGATCGCGCCCACTTCCTCCGCCGTGGAAACGTGACCCGCGCCATAGACCGCGTGCGTAGGGAGCACGTCCATGCCGGGGTAAAACAGCGCGCCATGGGTCAGCGGGAACAGCAGTTGCTCGATCGGCCCGTTGATACCCCGCGGGCCATAGTCGGCTGCTGGGCCGCCTGCTTGCACGTTGACCAGCGCTCGCTTGCCCTTGAGGATGCCGTCGCCAAAGCGGAACTGGTTGGAGCCATTCTGATAGCCGTAGGCAAAACCGAAGGCATAGACCCGCTCTATCCAGCCCTTCAGGATCGCGGGCGCGCCAAACCACCACATGGGGAATTGCAGGATCACAGCATCGGCCGCGAGCAGCTTCTGCTGCTCGGCGATCACGTCGGGCGTCTGATGTCCGCTTGCGTAACCATGTCCCGATTCCATGATGAACGACAGCCGTTCGGGATTGTCACGGACTGGGAAGTCATCGGCGTCATATACCGCCTTCCACTTCATGCCATAGAGGTCCGAATGGATCACGGTGTGTCCCGCTGCCGACAACGTCTCAGCAGTCACATCGACCAACTGCCGTGTCAGCGAAGTGGGTTCGGGGTGCGCGTAAACAATGAGAACTTTCATGATGATCTCTTTTTGATAGTTGGGGTTTGTCAGTATTCGACGACGATCTTGCCGAAATGGCCCCCAGTGGCGGTTGGACCGACCGCCCCGAGCGCTAAACTGGGATTAGAGGCGCGCCCCGCCTCGATCCGCCGGCAGCGCGGCGTCGAGCGAAGGACGGGGATGGCGGCCGGTTCGGGTGCGCCGGGCTCGCGGAGGTCCACCAGCATCAGGCCGTCGAGCCCTCGGTACGGATAAGCCTGGATAGCTTTCATAGGCGGATGTATCCATGTCGTCGATTGATGCGCCGCAGGATCTGACCTGCTCCTGCCTAAATAGTGCGATCACGTTGAGTATTGAAATCGAACGTTTTACATGTTGTTATCGATACGATGGATACCAGGAACCTCGATCTCGGACTTCTCGTGACGCTTGAGGCCCTCCTTGCGGAGCGCAACGTTACACACGCCGCGCGCCGGCTGAACCTCAGTCAGCCGGCCTTGTCGGCACGGCTGGCAAGACTTCGCGATGCACTCGGCGATCCGCTCCTGATCCCGGGCCAGCGCGGGATGGTTCTGACCCAGCGGGCACTCGAGCTGATGCAGCCACTGCACGAGGCACTGGAGGGTGTTCGCCGCGTCATCGTGCAAGGAGCGCCGATCAATCCGGAGACCCTGCGTGCGACCGTGGTGATTGCGGCAAGCGACTACGTCCAGTATGCGCTGCTGGCACGCTACTCGGTCGCCTTGCGGGCCGAGGCGCCGATGGTCCGCATCGCCTGGCGGGCGCTAGACATGATGGCACTCACGACACAGTTGGAGCGTGGCGAGGTGGACCTGGCCTTGGGCACGCCCGAACAGGCGCCGGCTGCGATGCGCCAGCGCCAACTCTACGAGGAGGAGTATGTGGTCGTCGCGCGACCGGGGCATCCAGCCGTACGCGGTGTTCTTGATTTGGACTTGTTCTGCGCGTTGGACCACGTCGTTGTTTCCCCTCAGGGAGGCGGCTTTGCCGGGCCTACCGATGCGGCTCTTGAGGCGATCGGCCACCGTCGTACGGTCGCCTTGTCCACATCGGGCTTCCTGATCGTGCCGGAGATCGTGTCACGATCCGATATGATCGCGCTAATCCCACGCCGAATCGCAGACGGTTGGTCAGACTGGTTGCAGGTGCTGCAACCGCCGCTCCACATACCCGGATTCGCCATCGCCAGTATCTGGCACGAACGCACAACCAACCATCCAGCACAAAGGTGGCTGCGTGACAGGCTCGCTGCGTTGGCATGACGCTCCGCCCAACGTATAAACGACCAGGCTCATTTTTCCCAGAACACGGCCCCAATGGAACCGGATCGCAAAGCCTTGGGTGTCACTCCGCCCCTAACCGCACCCAGCCACCAGCGGCCCATTTTCCGACAGCCCCGACCGATTTCCTGACATCGACAATAGTCAATTTCTAAGTCATCCGATCCAGGGCGCCGACTGGCAGGAACGATTTGCGGAGATCAAATGTCCAGAAGCCATTAAGTTTTCGACCGCTCTCACACGCCTTGAGATCCCATCAGGGGTGAGTAGCGGCCTGCACGGTGGCAGAGTGAGGTCGCTAGAAAACTCTCTGGAGGCCAACCATGCCGATGACAGCAGATCAATCTCAAGCGCAGACCACTACTCTC
>NZ_JABAII010000033.1 GCF_012641405.1 Rhizobium sp. P40RR-XXII | reverse complement strand
ATGCGCTATCCGCGCCCACTGTTCGTCCCGAAGGATCAGACGATCCAAAACACCCATGACTGCCTCCAAAAGACAGTCTTGAATCTGATTTGCTCAGCCTTGGAAACCCAAGAGTCCACACCTCCTAAGGCCTGTTCAGATATTCTTCTGCTTTCCAAAGACGATGCCGAGATAGGTGTCGCCCGAGCGGACAACGTGGTTGCGCATCAAGCGCTCCGCCAAATCGGCATCGCCGGTGACAATCGCTTCAGCGATGCTTGCATGCTCGCTGAGGGCCTTCTGCCGCTCAGTGGGGTCGAGGTGAATAATGCGGCGAATGCTTGCATCGTAAAACTGCTGGCGCTCGATGAGTTTCGCGAGATAGCCGCAGCGAGAGCTGCGATGGATATGATCGTGAAACGTCTCGTTCAGCGCGATCAGCCTATCGGCATCCCCGGATGCGGTTGCCGTTTCCATGATATCGACGGTCGCAAGAAGCTCGGCCCCTGACGCTTTATCGATGCGTTTCGCGGCCAAATGCGCGATCATTGATTCCAATGCCGCACGTGCAAGGATCATCTCCTCCGCCCATTGGGGGCTGAAACGGATGGCGACGCCTCGACGAGGCAGGGTCTCGACAAGTCCCTCCGTTTCGATCTGGCGCAATGCCTCCTTGATTGGTGTCGTACTGACGCCGAATTGCTCGGCCAGGTGCCGCTCGTTGATCCTCTCGCCGGTGGCGAAGGCGCCCGAAAGGATGGCGCTTCTGATCGCACGATAGACATGATCGCGCATCGTTACCTGAAAGGCCGGATCGATTTTCTTAAAGGCCGCCTCGCGCGCCACGCCCTGCTTCGCTTCGATCATTTTGAATCTCGTTGACGGGTGCTTGTTATTGTGACATCTGGTATATCAGATTTCAGATTTCTGTCGACATCAGAATTCGGCAACCGAAATCGTTTGAAGGAAGGTTGAGGAGCCTTTGAGGAGGATGCGTGATGCAAAGCTAATTCATCGCCTATTTCAACGACCTAGCGGCGAATTTCTGTCGCACGAGGCACACGTCGGCGAGCCACTGATCATTGAGCGCTAGAACGCTTTAGGCGCCGCGGCTCCCTGTCCGCGGTTGCCATCCTTCTTCGAGTCAGCCGCAGCGGCACGAGCGAACGATGCAGAGCTCCAGATCTCCCGAAAGGTTCCCTAGATGACAACACATATCTCCGAGCCAAGTGGTATACCCCGCCGGGCCGGCTACCAGCGCTTCATCGTGCTTGCGCTTATTACGGTTATCCTGGCTGTCAGCACGGGAGATCGAGCAACACTGTCTGTCGCAGGCCCTGGGATCTCCAAGGATCTCGGCATCAGCGCCGTGAATATGGGCTGGCTCTTTTCGGCCTTCTCCTGGAGCTACTTCATTGCGCAAGTGCCATCGGGCTACATCGTCGATCGGACGGGAGCCAAGGCGGCTATGTTGCTATCTCTAGCCGGATGGTCGATCGCGATCACCCTTGTCAGCGGCGTCGGATATTTCGCCTATCCGGTGGTGGCACTCTACGTGTTGAGGTTCGTGCTGGGACTCCTGGAAGGACCGGTAACGCCGGCCTCTGCCCGCATCATCGCCGCATGGTTTCCCTCGGACGAACGTGGCGTTGCCGGCGCGATCTTCAATTCGGCTCAATATCTGTCGCTTGCGGTCTTTACGCCCCTGATGGGCGCGCTGTTCCACTATTTCGGTTGGGAACATATCTTTTCCGTCATGGGCGTCATCGGATTGGTCTTAGCGCTGATCTGGTGGAGAGCTTATTTCGCCCCCAGCCGCCATCCGCGGGTTACGAAAGAAGAGATCGCCTACATCAAGTCAGGCGGAGCATTGACCGATGTCGGAGGCGAGAAAATCAAAGGCGACCAGGTGCAGGTCTCTACCCGGCAGGTCGCCCGACAAATTCTGACGAATCGCATGCTGCTCGGGATTTTCCTCGCCCAATATTGCATTGCCTCGCTTTCAACCTTCTTCATCTCCTGGTTTCCCAGCTATCTGGTTCAGGAAAGACATTTCTCGATGCTACAGGCGGGATTCGTGGCATCCCTGCCGGCGATTTTCGGATGTATCGGCGGCGTCTCCACCGGATTTTTTTCCGACTGGCTACTGCGCAAGACGGGCTCTCTCAGTCTAGCTAGGAAAATCCCGATCACCATCGGCCTCGGCCTGAGTTCCACGATCATTCTGTGCAACTACACGGATGTAAATACCATTGTCGTTGCGATCATGTGTGCTGCTTTCTTCGGCAAGGGCTTTGGAGCGCTCGGATGGACCGTCGTCGCCGACACAGCACCCAAGGAGGCGATCGGCCTGACTGGCGGTCTGTTCAATGCCGCAGGCAGTATCGGCGGCGTGATCACTCCAGTCGCAATCGGCTATATCATTGAGGGAACAGGCTCCTTTCACGGCGCGCTCCTCTATGTAGGGCTGCATGTCATAGGTGGGGTTATCAGCTATTGGATGTTGGTCGGTCAGATCAAACGGTTCGAGATTTCAAAGCCACCTCTTGATCCCGTTGGCGCAGAGTTCGCACTCGCCAAAAACAGTGATCGTAACTAGCCGCCGCTTTCGATTTTCCTCCGGCGATAGAAACGGTTCGGCATGATCGCTAGGAGATATCCAATTGCCGACGCCCAACCATGCAACGACGGATGTCTTCCCCTACTCAAACCATGAGAATCCGCGTCTGTCTTCTCACGCGAATTGCCCTCATCATGCATGAGATCTACTGCTGACCTCCGCACAGAAAGGGACCCGGTCGCCGCGGCTAAGGCGTTAAGCATTTCCAGCTGCCTGTTCGGACAGCGTTAACGCTGTCCGAATTGTCCCGGTTCTCGTCGGTGTTCTGATCGGGACATCTCTTCGATCGTATCGCCTGCCCCTGTCACAGCTTTCCTTAGCATCGCCGCGTAACGATGCAAACTCATCACTATAGCGGTAACCAGCACAAACCGCCGAGTTTTGACGCGCTGCAGGGGGTCTGCGGTTGCGCACTGTTGTCCATTTATACTGAATGTGACACGCTGCGGTTGGTAGCTGCAGATGATACGCTATCTTCGACGCAGTCTACACGAGGAGGAGAATGACCAACGGTCGGAGCGGACAGCGACGACAAGGACCACAATACGTCAAGGAGAACACGAATGCAGCACTGGCTGGATAAGCTGACCGATCTTAGTGCAATCGAAGGCGATCAACGCGTCCTTGAGGATGCACTTGCGGGCTTGGCCGAACAAATCGGCTTTGGCGGCTATGCCTATCTCAACATCCAGCCCGGCCATGTGCTGGCGATCTCGAACTATCCTCCAGGATGGCGTTCGGAATATTTCGAACGAAGCTATTCGAGGCTTGACCCGGTCGTAATGCGCGCGAAGTCTTCGACGCGAACCTTCACATGGCCCGGTGGATTGGAGAGGTCGCGACTTTCAAAAGCGGAGCGATCGTTTTTCACCCGCGCGGCCGATTTCGGGATCCGCTCCGGCATCACCATTCCCGTCAAGGTGGCCAATGGTGCAACATCGATGTTCACACTCGCCTCGGAGAAGCCAACGATCGACCTCGATAAGGGAATCGACGTCGTGGCTGCAGCGGCGGCGGTTGCGCAGCTTCATGCCCGCATCGCCTTCCTGCGAACAACATCCGCTATCGAGGACATCGCCTATCTTGACCCCAGGGAAGCAACCTATCTTCGCTGGATCGCCGTTGGCAAGACGATGGAGGAAGTGGCGGATATAGAGGGCGTCAAATATAACAGCGTGCGCGTCAAACTCGCCGAGACGAAGAAACGCTTCGATGTTCATACGACGTCGCATCTAATCGCCATTGCCATCCGCAAAAAGCTGATTTGAACCTCAGTTCATCGACGCCTTCGGGATATAGCCGAGAATACTGACCAGCGTGTTCACAACGCTCATCTGCGCGTGCATCTCGATGCTTGCCCCGATAGAATCGAGATGCTGGGCGCCACCGGCCGCTTTTCCTGTTTTGTAATCGTCGGGTAGTGCCTGAAACAATTTGTCGGCCTTCGCAACCAGATGTCTGTGCGCGCGGATGGCTTCGATTGTGAGGGCCTCCAGATCGGCCAATGGAAGTCCCCGCGTGAGCCCTACCAGAGGTCGAAGCTCAATCTTTTCCATTAATGTGGTGACGTTCGATTCCATTCCTCTCCCCCGTCTTAGGCTCGGTAGTGCGTGCCCACTGACAGCGAACCCTCTGCACTCCAGCCGGCGCAAAATCCAAAATGAATCAGGCTTGAACCTGCAGGCCGATGCACTCGGACATTCCTCATGCGGCCCATGTAGTCGCGCTATCCACCCAAGCTGGTCGAAAGACCTATCACTTCTGACATGATCGAACAAACGGAATTCGGGAAACTAGAAGTCGTTCGCCACGCCGTTTGTAGAGAATACTCTGTAGATGAATGCACTGCAAGGCGCATGATTCCAACTATGAATATTCGAGAGATCTTCGCACTGAATCTCAGGACAATGCGAAACGCCAAGGGGCTGTCGCAGGAGGAGCTCGCACACCGCGCGGACGTCCATCGCACTTACGTCAGCTCCCTAGAACGATGCGTCTATAGCCCCACCATCGATATGGTCGATAGCATTGCAAAAATACTTGGCGTAGAAGCATTCGAGCTACTCGTGTCAAAGCGCTTATCCAGCACCAGAAAGACAGTCAAACCGAACTCCGAGCCATCCTCCGACCTCTGATTAGAGGTGACCGAGCCTCACGTCCGGTGCAGATTGATGCGATCATTCTGTTAAATGCCAGGCTTTGTCGGCTTATGATGAGCTCTTCAGCATCCACGCGTTCCCGCCGTCGATTCCGCTGCGAGTATGCATATCATAAGGGCCGTCTCGTAGGATTTTTGGAACGCGGGAACCGGCAGGAATTCGAAACGTGAGTGGAAATTATGAGCGCCGGTAAAGAAGTTCGGCGTGGGCAACCCACGCGCGCACAGCGCCGCCCCGTCGGTTCCACCACGCATCGGCGTGAGCTTCTTTTCGACGCCGAGCCTATCCAAAGCGTTGAACAGAAGTTCGGCTGGGCGGTTGTCGTCCTGGAGGTAGTCCGCGATGTTATGATAGGTGTCGGCGACTTGGTACCGCACCGTTCCTGAAGGATATTGCTTCGCAATCCGGTCCGCAACATCGGCGATACGCTGCTTCCGCGTGTCGAATGCAGCCTTGTCGAAATCGCGGATCATCACCTTAAGACGAGCTTTGCTTTCATTCGCAACAAGGTCCTTGAACCAAAAATAGCCCTCGCGCTTCTGCGTGCATTCGGGCGTTTCACTCCGCTCGAAATGGGAGACGAAGTCGAGAGCCATCAACAACGGATTGACCAGCACACCCTTTGCCGACATCGGATGCGCGCTGACGCCGGTAAAAACAATTTCGCCCGACGCGGCGTTGAAATTCTCGACGACAACTTCGCCGAGCTCGCAGCAATCAATGGTGTAGGCGAATTCGCAAGGGAAGCGGTTGAGATCGAGCGCCTTGGCGCCCAGCAGTCCGATTTCCTCGTCCGGAATGAAGGCGACGAAAATATCGCCGCGGGGCTGCGAGATCTCTAGCCGGGAGAGCAGGGTCATGATGACTGCGATAGCCGCCTTGTTATCCGCTCCGAGAACGCTGGTGCCATCACCGACAATAATGTCCGAGCCACGCCAGTTGCGAATTTCCGGATGCTCGGCAACGCGCAACCAGATGTCTTTTTGCGGGTTGAGGCACAGGTCTTCCCCTTCGAAGCGTATGATCTGCGGCCGGATGACCGGAGAGAGGCCGACATCAACCGTATCGAGATGCGCGATGAAACCGATGCGTGGCGCACCTGGCTGGTTGCCACGCTTTACTCCCGTCACAATGGCGTGCTCGTCGATGACGACATCTTCAACGCCGAGCTCGCGCAGTTCTTGTCCCAGCTGCCTTGCGAGTTCAAGCTGTCCCGGCGAGGAGGGCAAAGACGCTGACGCGGTGTTGCTCTGACTTTCTATGGCAACATAGCGGAAGAACCGACCGATAAGTTCGTCGCGAATGTCTGTCGTTTCCAGTTCAGTCGAATACATGCAATTGCCTCGATAGTCATGAATGGAGTTGATGCATTTCGAAAGGGACTTTCCAGTAAACGTTCCCGCGTTCATCAGCCCCTCCCCGTTGCCGATCGCGGCTGCATTTAGATTTTCCAAACTGGCTCACGCCTAGGCAGCCGCTTAGACGCTGAGAACGCCCATTCCATCTTGTATTTCGATGTGTACGCCCAGATTTGCGGATTGCTTCCTAAATCGTTGAAGAATTCTCTCAGCAGTTTCGCCAGTCGCACGGTGTGGCACCAATCGGCCTTCAAGCAATTGGCTCTTCAATCCCTCCTCTCCGCCGATCACGATGGGATGGAAGTTGATGCCGGTGAGCGTATTGTCTTGGCCGTATGAGCACATGCCGACAACACTCTCCCATACTTCGGTTGCCCGCCATGTCGATTTCTCCGATCGGACATGAAAGATGAAATTGCCGAGGCTATAAAAGATCGGGCGCCGGCGATAGATTTCCATGGGTTGAAGGACCGGTGCGCCATGACTGGCAAACATTGCCGCGCCGGCGTCAATGCAACGTCTAGCAACGGCGCTGACCCATTCCGGCACCTGGTACCAATCGGAAGCCCAGTGGTGGTGATGCAGATAAGCTATGACAAGGCAGCCCTCACTAGCAGCGGCGGCAATTGCCTTGAGATTGCGTGAGATGTCGTGCTCATCGATCTTGACGCTCCGGCCGAAAGATTCGGATCGCTTGAAGATCGCGCGCGCAATCGCGACTTCCTCGTGCGGATCGACAAACGGCGGATCATCCGGCTGACTGTCATTGGTGAGATCGATCGCCGTGTAGCCGACTTTATCCCGCACAGAACGAAGCAGATCGAATACCGCCTGGTCGACCTCAATGCGTTGCGACAAGTCCAGCCGGTTAACACCTGGCCGCTCTGGCCGATTTATGTCTGCATTCGCGGCGTACATAAAGCCTGGTCCAGGACCGCCATCCATCGCGACGATGGCGACACGTCGCCCGGCAATTGCTCCGATGCTTGGCCTCAATGCCTCGGTCTGATTACGCCCGAGCCCCGCATGGAGGAAGCCTCGCTTCTCAACCTCGTCTATGGTGGAAAGCACTCCGGACGGGCCTAGATCGAAGGCATGATTATTTGAAAGCGAAAGCGCCCCAAACCCCATCGCCTGAAGCGCATCCAGAACAACGGGATCGCTACAGCCGAAAAACGATCCTTTGAGCGGCCACCCACCGTAGTTTCCAAGGATCGTTCCCTCGAAATTGGTGAACGAGAGATCTGCTTGGCCGAGCAGAGCCTGAACCTCCTGAAACCCAGGGGCGCGGATGGCGCGAATATCAAATTTTATGAGCGATTGGCCCGTGACGGCCAACGTGAATCTATCAGTCATGTGTCACCTTCTATGGCGGTAAGATGCGCCGATCTCTGGACCGCGGCGGATGTCCAAGCCGAGCCTCCGGCGCGGCTGCAGCCTTTCTTCAGCCTATGAACCGGGCGGGTCGAGCGGCGATGAGCGCGCGTGTGTAGGGATTTGGGGAATGGGAAAAGACGAAGTCGGAAGGCCCGAAGTCCTCGACCCGCCCGTCCTTGAAGATGTAGACGGAACTGCAGAGCTGCTGCACGACGGCAAGGTCATGAGAGATAAAGATCATTGTTATGTTTTGCTCCGCGATGGTGTCCTTCAGCAGCTTGACGATTTCGGCCTGTACGGACACGTCGAGCGCTGATGTAGGCTCGTCCGCAACGATGATCTGCGGCCTCGCGAGCAGCGCCCGCGCGATACAAACGCGCTGCTTCTGGCCGCCGGATAGTTGATGTGGATGACGGGTAAGAAAGCTTCGGGGGAGGCCGAGCCGGTCCATCATAGTCTCGACGTCCGCCGGTCTTTTTTCGAGACGCGGATGGGCGCCAAATCGGACGCTTTCGCGCAATGTTTCGCCGATGGTCATCCTGGGATTGAGCGATACCGCGGGGTCCTGAAAGATCATCTGCACGCGGCCGAGGAGGCCGTTGCGGCGACCGGCCTTCGAAACATCGAATTTGTTTCCCGCGATCGTGACCGTTCCCGCCGAGGCCGCGTCCAGCCCTGCAATGATCCGGCCGATCGTTGTCTTCCCACTTCCGCTCTCGCCGACAATGCCGGTGATGGCGCCAGGCGGCAGCGCGATGGTCACGTCCCGCAACGCAAACTTTACTGTGTTCTTGCCAAACATCCGCGAGAGCCCCTGCGTGGAGAAGGCTTTCGAAACATCCGCTGCGACAAGAAACTTGTTGCCGCCCTTCGCTGCTTCCGGGGAAACGGCCGCCGTGTTATTGGCCGGCACCCCCTCCGTCGCAGTCGATATTCGCAGCCGTGGGACCGCGGCAAGCAGGCTGCGCGTATAGTCGTTTGTGGGCCTATCGAGAATGAGCTGCGCGCGATCCTGCTCCACCACCTGGCCGTTTCTCATGACAAGGACCCGGTCGGTTATCTCCGAGACCACGCCCATGTCGTGGGTGACCAGAATGATGGAAATACCCGTCTCATCGACCAAGGATCGAAGGAGCTTCAAAATCTGCTTCTGGACCGTGGCATCCAGGGCTGAAGTTGGCTCGTCGGCGATAATGATGTCAGGAGAGCCTGCCAGAGCGATCGCGATGACCGCTCGTTGTCTTTGCCCCCCGGAGAACTGATGGGGATAATTGCCATACCGGTCCTGCGGATCGGGAATTCCGACGCGGGCCAGGAGCTCGACAGCGCGCGTGCGTGCCTCGCGCCTTGTGACACAGCCATCGGCCGCCAGAATCGTTTCCTGCACCTGCGCGCCGACGGTCATCAGCGGATCAAGGGAAGCGGTATGATCCTGAAAGATGGCAGATATTCGCCGTCCGCGCAGGGTGTCCCGCTCGTCTGCTTCCATGCTGTCGATGGACTTGCCGTCGAGTTCGATCATGCCGGATATCCGCTGAAACTCTGAAGGAAGCAAACCGAGGACGGCATTGCCCAATGTCGACTTTCCGGCACCCGACTCGCCGATAATTCCGAGGATCTCGCCGCGTCCAAGCTCGAAACTGACGTCGCTCAGGATCGTCATCGGTTCGGACGTGGAGAGACGGCGAAGGCCAAGATTCGTTACCCGCAGCAGCGGTGGTTTTTTAGGCCCGTTCGTCATACTGATCGGCTCCTTGGGTCGAGGCGGCGTCGAATGTCTTCACCCACGAGATTGATGCTTGCGATCAGGCCGAACAGGGCAAGGCCGGGGAAAAGGCTGATCCAGTACTGGCCAGTCAGCAGATACTGGAACCCGTTTGCGACCGTGGAGCCTAGTGACGGCTTGTCGATCGGGACGCCCAGCCCAAGAAAGGACAAAGTTGCTTCGAGGGCTATGGCATGCCCGACTTCGATCGGTATCAAGGTCACGGCCGGCGCGATGCTGTTCGGCAGCAGGTGGCGGAAGATGATCCGCGATGTCGGCAGCCTCATGAGTCGGGCGGCGTCCATGTAGGACTTGTTCGTTTCGCTCAACGCGACGCTGCGCGCCAATCTCGCGTAGGTCGCCCATTGCGCGATGATCAACGCCAGGATGATCCGGTCGATTCCAGGGCCGAGTGTCACGATCGCGATCAGGGCGACCAGGATCGTCGGAAGGCTGAGCTGCAGATCGACCAGCCGCATGATCGCGACATCGGCCCACTTACCGAAATAGGCGGCGCTGACACCGGCCGTCAGCCCGATCAAGGCGGCGATGGCGGCGCTTGTGATCGACACAAGCAGGCTGATACGAAAGCCGTACAAGATACAGCTGACGATATCCCGTCCGAGTCCGTCCGTTCCGAGCAGATAGGGATAGCCGCCACTGCCGGACGCACCCGGAGGGGAGGATGCTTCCCATCCATAGATCTGTAGCGGGTCGTAGGGGTTTTGCGGAGCAACCAAGGGTGCGGCTAGGGCAAGCAGGATATAGGTTGCAAGCAGCAGCATGGACGGCGTCAGCATCTGCCGAGGGGGACGCTTATTCAGCGCCCGGAGAATTTCTGCTTTCATGGCGGTTTACCTTTATGAGGCCAAGCGCACGCGCGGATCGAGCACGACGTGGAAGAGGTCGACAAAGGCATTCAGCGCAACGAAGGCGACGGAGATGAAGGTCAGCGTTGCCATCACCACCGGGCGGTCGAGGAGCTGGATGGAGTCGATCAGGAGTTTTCCGACACCAGGCCATGAGAAAATTGATTCAACGACCACCGCAAATGCGAGCATGCCGCCGAATTGCAGGCCGATGATCGTCATGATCGGAACACTGATGTTCGGAAGGGTATGGCGGAGCAGGATCCTTTGCGAGGAAAGTCCTTTGGCACGGCAAAACCGCGTGAAATCCTGGCTTTCGACCTCGATGGTGCCCGACCGCGAAAGCCGTGCGATCAACGCGATGTTGGGTATCGCGAGCGCAAGCGCGGGAAGGATCATATGCCACAGGCCGTCTGTGGTCAGAACACTCCATTCCTGCCCGATGAGGCTTGCCGTGGCACCCCTTCCGCCGGATGGAAACCAGCCGGTCAGAATGGCACCGCAAAGGATCAGCATCATGCTCAGCCAGAAGGACGGAATGCTCAATGCAAACACGCTTGACCTGAGGGCTGTCCGGTCGAACAGCCTGCCCCTCCTCCGGCCGGCCAGGAGTCCCACTCCCGTGCCGGCCGGAGCCGCGATGAGCATCGCGAGACATGCGAGCTCCAGCGTCGCGGGCAGCTTATTCATCACCAGCGCAAGGGCCGGTTGATGATAAATATAAGAGGTTCCGAAGTTTCCATGGACGACGTTGCTGAGGAAAAGACCGTATTGGCGCCAGATCGGCTGATCTAGCCCCAGTGCGATCGTGGCGTGCTGGATATCCTGTGGCGTTGCGGTTTCGATGTTGACGATGTTGAAGACCGGATTTCCGATGCTGTGAATGCCGATAAAGCCGATCAATGACATGGCGAGGAGGAGAAGAACGGCTTGACTGAGCCGTGCCAATGCAAATGAAATCATGGCCATGATCGCTTACTCCGTCGCGGGAAGTGTCTGCATCGCGGTGGTCCAGCCGCGGGGGTGCATTACATAAGAGGCAACCCGGGGGCCGTAACCAACGATGTGATGAAAGTGATAGAGGGGTATGATCGGCTGGTCCGCCATCACGAAATCTGTTGCGTCGGCAAGTGCCTTGTTCCGCTCCGGGCCATTTTGAACGCTTTCTGCCTTTGCGAGCATCTCGTCAAAAGCGTGGTTTCGATAGTGCCCGAAATTCAAGGCTCCGGTTCCACGGTCGGGAATTGGCGAGGCTAGCAGGGCATCGAGAATGATGTCGACCGCCTCGCCGGAGGTGCCGCCGTACCAGACGGCATAGTCGCCCGCTGCGCGCTTTGTATTGAAAACGGAGAACGGGAAGGCGGCGGGTTGGACGGCTACGCCAATGCGGGCCCAGCTTTGCGCGATCGCCTGGAGGCTCTCGCCGTCGCCAGGGTAGCGGCCGGTAGGTCCCGCAAGCACAAGGTTGAAGCCGTCCGGAAAGCCAGCCTTTGCGAGAAGTGCTTTCGCTTCATCATAATGCGGACCCTCGGGCTTCAGATTGGCCGAAGTGCCTGGCAGGCCGCTTGGAAAAACCTGAGCCGCAGCGGTGCCGTAGCCGGCGAGGATTTTCTCGACGAGAATTCCGCGATCCGTTGCCATCGCAAGCGCACGTCGCACCAAGACATCTTTGAAGGGATTAGGTATCGGTTCGCCCGCTTTGTTTGTCACGCCGGGAAGCGTCTCTCTTTCCACGTCGAACTGGAGGAAATTGATCCGCGCCGCACTGATGCTGGCGATCCTGGCGCCGCGCTGCTTCAGGGACGCCACGTCTCGGGCCGGAATGGCATCGGCAACATCGACGTCCCCGGTGGTCAATGCCGCCACACGAGCCGCGGGACTTTCGATCACCCGGAACGCAACCTCTTTCCACGCCGGCTTTGCGCCCCAATAATCCTCGTTCCTCGTGAGCTTCAGCATCTCGCCGGAACTCCAGCTCTCGAACCTGTAAGGACCAGTCCCAATGGGAGGCCGACCGGCGTTGAGCTCGTCTGTCGTCTGGAACCCCTGCCCCGGCCGGTGCATCACGAAGATCGAGGAGAACGACAGTGGCAGATTGGGGATATTGCCGCTCGTATCGATGACGACGGTGAGAGGATCAGGCGCCGAGACCGCTTTGATCCCCGTCAGATAGGAGCGAAATCCACCGCTTGGCGATTTCACAAAATCCCGTATGCGCTCGATTGTATAGACGACGTCGTCCGCGGTGAAAGGCGAGCCATCGTGAAAGCGGACATTTCCTCTGAGCTTGAATTCCCATTGCGTGTCGGACGTCGCGCGCCAGGAGACGGCAAGGCTAGGCTTCAGGTCAAGGTGCTCGTCCTGATAAACGAGCCGCTCATAGATGTGGGAGAGCAGCGAGGTATTTTCGTTGAGATTTGCATAATGCGGATCGAGCGTCATCAACTTGTACGACGTTGCGATCCGTAGCTCCTGCGCTTGTGCAGACCCCGGCAGAACGGGCCAGCATGTAAGTGAGATCAGCGACATCGATAGCAAAAGCAGACGAAATAGATTCCCAAGTTTCATTAAGCAGTTCCCTTTTTTGAGTTTTTGGCGCCGCGGCGTCGCCACGCCGGAACGGATTCCGCTGCGAATTACTCGCTGGAGCGACAGCCTCGACGACAAGGCCGCCTATGTTTTGTAGAGTATACTCTGTAGATGAATACGCTACAAAGCGTAATCACTACGGGTATGAAAACCCGAGAAATTGTCGCGCGAAATCTGCGGAAGGCGCGAAATAGCCGCAAACTATCTCAAGAGCAGCTGGGTTTCCTAGCGGATGTCCACCGCACCTATGTCGGCATGATCGAGCGTGAAAAGTACAACCCTACCGTTGAGATGCTGGAAAAGCTCGCGACCGCGCTCGAACTTGAAGTGACGGACTTCTTCAAGATCGATGGGGACAAATAATCGAGCGCCGTCGCTCCATCAGACGGCAGGCCGAATGGACGACGTCTTGCTTGGATGCCCATGCTAACCATCTTGAAATTCCCTCCGGGTTTCGGAGGCGGAAATCTGATAAGGTCTGTTTCCACGACGGGACATCTCCGCGTCAATTCTCAATAGGTCGGCCATGACAGATCGGATTTGCGGCCAGGGATATTCATCACTGGTAGCGGATGGCTGCCATTTGTTGACCACGGCATGGAGTTTGGCGATAGCGCCAGCGACCGAAGACGCCGGCGTGTCCCATAAGGTCGGGGCGACTCCATTTTCCACGTCTAGCGCACGCCCCTCCTCCTCTAAGGCCTCGCTATATCCAATCTCCTTGTCGGCAGCTTCCCAGGCTTCGGGTGCGTCCAGCGGTGAGCCAACCATCGAAAAGAGTTGGGTTTCGAGCCGCTGCTGTCGCACGCACGATTCGATCAGCTGTTGCCGTGCGACGCACCATTCACGCCAGATTCGGAACGCGGGATCGTCATCGCAGTCGTCCGGCGATGTGCTTATCGAGTCGGAAAGCTCCGGATATGTGGGTAAAGACGCCGCTACGAAGGAATGGAAGTCTCCCCGGGTGACCGGAGGCAAAGTTCTGCTATTGTCGGAATCAGCCATGATCCGAGCTCCCATAAGCTTGGTTGTGGTCAGGCTGCGTTCGGTGTTCCAGCACCGGATGCAGCTGCAAGTAATCACACGTACGTATCACACGAGATCAAGTTGATCAATTCGAAATCACATGACACCAACAAAATCACCGGCGCACAAGTGCGTGCCGCACGCGCTTTGATTCGGTGGAGCGCTAAAGATCTTGCAAAAGCAGCAGGGATTGGTGTCGCGACAGTGAGCCGCGCCGAAGTCGAAGATGGTGTACCGTCCATCACAAATGCAAATTTGAAGGCGATGCAATCAGCTCTGGAGGCTGCCGGCGTTGAATTCATTCCGGAAAATGGTGGTGGCGCCGGCGTGCGACTCAAAAAGCCGGAATAGCGAGCAGTGGCCGTCCTACAATGGAACAAGGCCGCAGGGCCGGCTATCTTGGGCTGGAACGAAAGCAGAGCTTCTAAAGGCTGCAACCGTTTCTCATCAAACCATTGCTGATTTCGGATGTGGGGGGCGGGTATGTCCATACGCGCCCAAGCGACTGGCATTCATTAGCATAGACCTTGCGACCGGCAATCCGGGAAGCTTCGAAGAATGACCCCTTGATTCTGAATCTGGTCGAGCCGCTGCTGGGTATACGGATTAAGCCCGCCCGCTGGCGCCGCACCAGGATTGGACCGCGTAACCGAGAGCGTCTTGGGACCGGTTTCGCTGTGGGTACCTTAGGTAATCTTCACGATAATCGGGGTGGGTGGAGGCGATGGCTTTATCTTTGCAAAGGCTAGGCTGATTGTGTCGTCGTTGCTCAAGCTGCCACCAAAGCTCGGTGAATCCGTCGCAATCTTCAGCGCGAGAGTGGGTGCAGCACTCCCATCCACAGTCACCTTAAACTCGTTTGCATAAGAAAGTGAATCCGGCTCTGCGTACGAGTCTATGTTTTTGATCATCCTGTCGCGCCATTTTGCGATTCCGAGATTCCCCGTAAGCGGGTGACCTCCCCGTGAAGTAACAGCAATCGGCTTGTTGCACTCCCCTTCGAGCTTCGTAAGGTTCCTCATCTCGCTGCTGTAGGCGATGGTCGTATCCCGGTGGCCAGTCTGCTCGAGGTCGGCGGATACTCGGACGTTCCATGTATGGTTCGTGTGGGGATATTTGTGATCGTATTGATGCCTGCGTCGACATCGCCATCGGACTTCAAAGTCAGGGATGTCGAGACCGCCCATTTGTCGGGCTTGAACCAACCGGGCAAATCACCGGGATTCTGATTGAACGCGCTCCACATTTCGCAATCGACGTGCCGAATGACATCGGCAACCGGCAATCTCGCCTGGGGAGTGTGGGAGCCTTGCGGATCCACCGAGCGGAAGTAGAGATGCGACAGCGATTAGAATTCCCGATGCATACTTCCCCATGATGAACGCTCGCTATCCAGGTTGCGTGATATAGCTTTGCCGTCGCCGTCTCCACAATAGAAACGAACCTTATCTTGCTTAGTTCAAACATCTGCAATTCAGATATATATTTGCCGAAATATCCAGACTAGAATGTATCTAGCATATAGTCCCCACAACTCTTCTATGTTTGCAACGGTATTTCAACAGATAAAGTAGGTTATAGAAATATTTATTCCGCCCGGCGGCGTAGCGGACTTAGCCGGACGTGGCGTCGAGATCTGGCAGGTCAAGTTCAAATTTCGCCATCGGGCGTTCGACCAGCCCGGCACTTCGAGATAGAAGCACAACTCCGCGGAATTCTCGGCGCCGACAGCAAGCTCCATTTCAAGAAGTCGAATGCGTCTTTGAGACCACGTTTAGCAGGTCTCTGGCAATTTTCGTCCTACGTTCGCTCCTTCGCACTAGATGCTGACAAGCGTGACACAATGGGCATAAACGGCTGGTCGGCTGCTCTTCTTTTTGGCTGGTCGCTCTGCGAAGACCTCATGTTTGCAACGCACTTAAATTCTGACGATTGGCACGTGTGTACTCACCCAATTCACCTTTCACGATCTCGATAAATTCCATCATGTAAACGGGTTGCACTCTGCCACGCGGTACGAGGAGCGAAATCCGCGCCGGCTCCATGATGCCAGGCGCAAGCGGTATCCACGCAAGCTTACCTTCCGAGACCTCTTTCTCCACGCCGAGCAACGAGAGGAAAGCGATACCCAGGCCGGAACGAACGAGAGCTTTAAGAATGCCGGGACGTTCGGCGCGCGCAACAATGCGGCCAGGAGTCTGTTCTCCCTCGAAAATCTGCTTCAGACCGCTATGTCGAAGCCAGTCGTCACCCGGTGCAATGAGCGCCCACTCGGCGATATCGGCCCGCGTTACAACGTCCTTTCGCGACAAGGGATGGTCTGGAGCTGTGACAATGCCGATCGGATCGGTTACCGAATGCGCTCTTTCAGCACGGACATGATCGCTGACATCATAAGCAAGCACGAGATCCGCTTCTTTTGCCAGAAGCTCGTTTGTAATGCGTTGGTTGTCCCCTGACATCAGGGTATAGTTCACATGCGGAAAAGTCGCCTGCAGCCGCATCATTGCGTTCGGCAATAGGTCCTCCGTGAAGGTTTCGGCTGCAGCGATGCGGATCGTTCCGCGCACGCCACCACTAAGGCTGCCAATCTCTTGCTTAACCAGCACCGCCTCTCTGCTCCAGCGACGAATATAGCTCAGAAGAACACCGCCCGCAGCCGTCGGCCGAATTCCACGCGGCAGCCGTTCGAACAGTTCAGCACCGATCTCCTGTTCGAGTTGAAGAAGCTGCCGGTTCATGGCTGACGATGCGACGTTCAAGCTTTCAGCCGCTTTTCGGATCGAGCCATGCCGGATCGCGGCATCGAAATGAATGAGCGAGGTTTTCAGAAGTGCCATACCAACCTCCTAGTGAGCGAATTATTCGAGCAGCTAGCGCCAATAAATCTGCTGGTGCAAGACCGATTAGCGGTCATATCATCGATATTGCTGAAGAGAAGGCCGACAAAGCGCATTCAGCGATGCCGGAGAAAGAGCGGTTGATCGCTCAAGGGCAATCGGACCATAGGGGATCGCAATGCTGATCAAACCGATGAGGGAGGTCGTTCCCTCAATTGAACAGGCGGTACCGGACGCGCCACCGGCTCACGCTGCGATTGAGATCAGAGACGTTTCAATGTCTTTTCCAGGAAAACGAGCAGCCGTCGACGCACTGGTCGACGTCAACTTGTCGATCCCCGAGAACCGCTTCGTATCGATCATCGGCCGCAGCGGCTGCGGCAAGTCGACCTTGCTTCGGATTATCAGCAATCTCCTTCCGCCGACAAAAGGCGAGGTGCGTGTTCACGGCCTTTCCTCGGTGGAATACCAGCGTCGCAAGAAATTCGGTTTTGTGTTCCAGGACGCCAGCCTTTTCGCCTGGAAGACGGTGTTTCAGAATGTCGAGCTTCCTCTGGCGATCCTTGGTGCCGGTTCTCCGGCTGAGCGGAAAGAGAAAGTTCTCGATCTTCTCAATCTCGTTCATCTGGACGCCTTTGCCGATCACTATCCGGCCCAGCTTTCCGGCGGCATGCGACAGCGCGTCTCGATCGCGCGGGCTCTATCCTATGAACCGGACATTCTTTTGATGGACGAGCCCTTTGGGGCGCTCGACGATTTTACGCGGCGCGAGATGCATGACGAATTGATCCGCATCTGGAACGCACGCGGCCTGACTGTGGTTTTCGTCACTCATTCGCTCAGTGAGGCGCTGTATCTCTCGGATCAGATCATCGTCATGGCGCCGCGTCCCGGTCGGGTAAAATCGATCGTTCCCGTTCTCACCCCACGTGTGAGCAATCCAGCGCTCCGCGCCAGTCCCGATTATGTGCGCCAGATTCAGGAACTGGAGGCATTGATCCATGAGGAATGATCTCGCCGTGCCATCCGCACAGGTCACCATCGCCCGCTTCGTTTCCCGCCTCGTCGATCTGGCGCCGGCCATCGGCCTGTTTGTTGTGATCGGGATCATCTGGGAAGCCGCGGTGAAGACCTTCTCTGTTCCGAGCTATCTGCTTCCCGCCCCAAGCGCCATCGGCGTTAAAATCTGGGAAGCGCATGACATGCTTGCACAAAACCTTGCTTGGACGATGGCGGCCGCAGTTCTCGGCTTTATCATCGGCACGGCTTTCGCCGTCTCGCTGGCCGTGCTCTTCCTTTATTCGAGAGCGGCCGAACGGGCATTGTTCCCGTGGGCGATCACCTTGAAGGCGATACCCATCCTTGCCATCGCTCCGCTTCTGACCATCTGGCTCGGCTTCGGTCTGTCGCCCAAAGTGGCGATCGCGGCGATTGCCTGCTTTTTCCCGACCCTGGTCAACACAGTAAAGGGACTACGCACTGTCGATCGGCAGAGCCTGGAGTTTCTTTCGGTCATTGGCGCGACCAAGGCGCAAACCTTTCGTCATGCTCGGTTTTACGCTGCCCTGCCTTATATCTTTGCCGCAGCCAAAGTGAGTTCCAGCACGGCTGTCATCGGTGCCATCGTGGCGGAATTTACCGGCGCCAATTTCGGGATCGGGACGGTCATCGTCACAGCCGGCTACCAGCAGGACGCCGCAATGCTCTTTGCGGCGATCGCAGCATCATCCGTCGCAACCATCCTGATGTTCTATCTCGTGATCATCATCGAAAAAATCGGTCTGTTCTGGCCCGAAGCCAGCATGGACGCGTGAACCATTTCCAACCTGTTCGGAGACTTTGCAATGAAATTACGTGCAAGAGCCCTTTCCGCTGCCCTGACGCTGACTGCCATCGTTGCTCTTTCGGCGCCGGTTTTTGCGGCTGACAAGGTCTCGCTTCGATTGCCATGGCTCCTCAATGTGCAGTCTGCCGGCTATGTGATGGCGCGCGAAAAAGGCTTCTACGCTGACGCCGGGCTGGACGTCGATATCATGCCAGGTGGCCCCAACCTGAATTCGACGGCTCTGGTGGCCTCAGGCGCAAATACGTTCGGAACCAACGATGTCGGGCAGATCCTGTTGGGGGACGCTAACGGCATGGATCTCGTCATGGTTGCAGCATGCTTCCAGCGCCATCCGGCCGGCGTGGTCTCGATGGAGAAAAGCGGCATCAAGAAACCCGCCGACCTGATCGGCAAGACGCTCGCCTATACGGAAGGCGGTCCATGGACATTGACCAAAGCGATGCTCGCCAAGGCGGGCGTGTCACTCGATAAGGTTAAGCTCGTAGTGTCGCCGAGCGACCAGCTCTTGGTCAACGGCTCCGTCGACGCCAGGACCGACTTCGTCATCAACGAAGCGGTGGCTCTCGACCTGCAGGGACACAAGACATCGTCACTGCTGCCCTCAGATTTTGGGATCAGCACCTATGCCGAGGTGATCTTTGCGGCCCGCAAGACCGTCGACAGCAATCCGGATTTGGTCAAGCGCTTCGTCGCGGCGACTCAGAAGGGGTATGACTATGCCTACGCGCACAAGGACGAGGCCGTGAAGACCATCGTCGGCCTCAACAATCAGCTCGATCCAGTGCAACAAACCAAGCAGATCGAACTGCAGGAGAGCTTTGTCTACACCGATTTCTCACGCGCCAAGGGTGCATGCGCCTTCGACGGCGCAGTGATCGGAGAGACCGAGAAAACGCTTCGGGAATTTGGCGATCTGAAAACCGATGTCGACGCCTCGAAGACATACTCGATCGAATTCATACCCGCGAAATAGTACTGCACCTGAGGACGAAACCATGACGATCCAACACACGCCCATTCATCCCGGCGGCTTGCAGATGCATCTGAAGATCAAGCCAGGCGATGTTTCTCGCTATGTCCTGACTCCCGGCGACCCCGGCCGCGTGCCCGTCGTTGGAAGTTCGTGGGATTCCTACGAGGAAGTGGCTTATTTTCGTGAGTACCGCACGGCGCGTGGCAAGCTCGATGGGGTCGACATCACGGCCTGCTCCCATGGTGTCGGCGGCCCTTCGACGGATATCGCCGTTGTGGAACTCTCGAATTGCGGTGCCGACACTTTTATCCGGGTCGGTTCCTGCGCAGCTCTTCAGCCAGAGATCGAACCGGGCGATCTAGTAATCTCGACCGGCGCTCTGCGCCTTTCAGGCACCGTAGACGCCTATATCGACAAGTCCTATCCGGCGGTCGCTGATCATGAAGTGTTAATGGCGCTTATCCAGGCGGCCGAAGATATGGGCGAACGCTACCATGTAGGCCTCGCTGCCAGCGTCGACAGTTTTTATGCTGGCGAAGTCAATCCCATGCCGGGCGGCTTCCGGCAGTCGAGGATGGATCATGTCATCGATGACCTGTCGAAGGCAAAGGTGGCCAATTTCGAGATGGAAGCCGCGACCATATTTACGCTGGCGCAATTGTTCGGGTTTCGCGGCGGGATGATTTGCTCCGTTGGCGCGAATCGAATCACACGCAAGCGCGAAGATTCTTCTGATTCGATCAAGCGATGCTGTGCTGTCGCGAGCCGCGCGGTAGTCATTCTCGCCGGCTGGGACGCAAAAAAAGCCGAAACGGGCAAAAAGCACTTCTTTCCGACGCTCCTGACGAAAGCATGACGACGATGTGGAGCGCGGAAAACCCTATCCGAAACAGGCCACTGAAGGTCATCTTCGACACGGATCCCGGCGTTGATGATGCGGCGGCGCTTCTGTTTCTCCATGCCTATCCATGGGTGACGTTGGTTGGCATTACCACCGTTTTCGGCAATGCCGACATCGACACCGTAACGCGTAACGCGCTTTATCTGAAGAAGCGCTTCGCCATTTCCGCGCCGGTCGTGCGCGGCGCCGGCGCCTCGCTTGCAGGCGAGATCAGTTTGCCTCCGGCTCATATCCATGGCCAGAATGGGATTGGAGACATTCTTCTGGACCAATCCGGCCTCCCGGACCTGGATCAGCGCGCGGCGCACAGATTCATCATCGACACAGTGCGGGCTAATCCGGGTGAAGTTACGCTTTTGGCGGTCGGACGGATGACGAACCTTGCTCTTGCCCTGCGGGAGGCGCCCGACATCGCCTCCCTCGTCAGGAGCGTCGTCGTCATGGGTGGAGCCTTTTCGCTTTCGGGGCACAATGGCAACGTGACGCCGGTAGCCGAGGCAAACATGATCGGAGATCCCCTAGCAGCTGACGAGGTGTTCACAGCCGCCTGGCCAGTCACCGCAATCGGCCTCGATGTCACGCGGCAGGTTGTCATGGGACCAGCGGAACTTGATCGTCTAGCTGCCCACGGTGGCGAGATAGGGCGCTTCATCGTAGAGACATCCAGAGGATACCGCTCATTTCACGCTCAGTTCGGAATCGACGGATACTACGTTCACGATGCGACCGCAGCCGTCTATGTGGCCGATCCGTCGCTATTCCAGGTGCGCTCAGGTCCAATCCGCGTGGCAACGGAAGGGGTCGCGATCGGACAGACGATTCAGCGCGATTGGGAAACGCCCTATCCGCCTGGTGAATGGGACCTGGCTCCCGACCAGAATGTCGCTATCGGCGTGGACGCCAGTCGCGTGCTCGGCATGTTGCTTGGGACCCATATCCCAGCCCTTCTGGCATCCTGAGGGCAGTGCGGGAGATGGATGTCACAGGAAACGACAATCAGCTTTTGAACGCCCTTTTGACCACGTTGGAACACCACATCCTGCCGATGACGCGGCAGGGCGTGGCGCAGGGTAACAAGATCTTCGGCGCTGCCTTGCTGAAAAAGAG
Source organism: Rhizobium sp. P40RR-XXII (assembly GCF_012641405.1). GTDB lineage: Bacteria > Pseudomonadota > Alphaproteobacteria > Rhizobiales > Rhizobiaceae > Rhizobium. The sequence goes on along the minus strand of NZ_JABAII010000033.1, from coordinate 15,539 downwards.
CGACCTCTCCGTCGTTCTGGCAGAGACGAATAACGAGACGGAAAATCCGCTCTGGCATGGCGAGGTTCATGCTCTCAAACGGTTTTTCGAGCAGCCGGAAGTGGGAAGGCCCTTGGCCAAGGATCTGATCTTCCTGTCCACGCACGAGCCTTGCCCAATGTGTCTTTCGGCAATCACCTGGGCGGGATTTGACAACTTCTATTCGTTCTTCACCCACGAAGATTCTCGCGACGCTTTTGCCATTCCGCATGACCTCAAGATTCTGAAGGAGGTCTTTGGTCTCGATCCTGGAAGATACCGACGCAAGAACGCGTTTTGGCAGAGCCGGTTCGTTCGCGACATGATTGCTGTTTCAGACAAAGCGGTTCGTTCGCATTTTGAAGACCGCGCCGCGGCAATAGCAGAAGAATACGCTTGCCTGTCGACGCTTTACCAGCAGGACAAGCATCAAAACACCATACCGCTGAACTGATGGCCGCAGGCGTTTTTTCAGCAGCGGGGCAGATTGGCTCGCCAACCTGCACGTTGGTCGCCGAACAACAGACGGAGCATACGCCATACGGCCTAGGATGCAAAGTCGTGATCCGAATGGCCTTCAATTATCCCAATTAGCCAAGAGGTAGGAAAATGCCGGACTCGAATTCCACGTTGCAATTCTATCTGAACGGCGGCCTGGTCACGATTGATGATCCATCCCCTTCGGTGCTGCTCGTCGACTACCTGCGCTCGCCTGAGGTGCGGTTGACCGGGGCTAAAAAGCCCTGCGGGCAAGGCGGCTGTGGCGGCTGCACGGTCATTCTGTCCGATTGGCCGAACGGTGGCGATGTCAGACACCGCGCCATCAATTCCTGCCTGCGCAGGCTGTGTTCACTAAATGGAATGGCGATCACAACGATAGAGGGAACAGGTGGATTGCCCACGGAGGTTGCTGTTTATCCCGCGCATCATCCCACAGCCTCCCGCTTTGCACCGCCGTTCGATGCTCCCTTGCCTCTCAACCTCCTTGGAAACGCGAACACAGGGCGCGCTGACGTTTCACCGGATGGATCGAACGTCAATCCTGTCGCCTATTCGCTGGCGACGAACAACGGCAGTCAATGCGGCTATTGCAGTGTCGGCTTCGTGATGAACATGTCCGAATTCATCACCAACAAGCCGCAGGCTACGAAAAAGGAGATCGAGGGGATCTTTGACGGAAATCTCTGTCGTTGCACGGGATACCGGCCCATCCTTACGGCTATGAAAACATGGGCAAGCGATTGGGATGCCTATGACAAAACTAATCTCATGGAATGTCTCCAGGACAGTACGCCGGTCAATGTCCCTACAACGGTAACCCTTCCGGTCCCGGGAACACCTCTGGCGGGGCCACCTCTTTGGATGGACGGAATTGCGATCGAATGGTTCGCACCTTTGAACATGGCGGATGTCGAGACCATCGTCCTTGCTCTGAAGAACCAGGGAAAGAAATTTAGGCTCATCCACGGCGGCACATCGTATGGCATTTACAAGAGCGAGTTCACCGAAGTTGAAGCTTTTATAGATTTATCCGCTGTAGCAGCGTTGAACGGCGCCATCTCCGGCGATTCTTCTTCCCTAAGCGTACCTGCCGGAGCGACATACAGCCAACTCATCGAGTTTATTGAAGCCATCTATGGTGCTCTGGGAAATGCCGATGCGAGCCTTGCAGATCCTATTTGTTATATGCTGAAACGAACCGCCGGTCGGATCGTCCGCAATGTGGCCACGATAGGCGGCAATGTAATGCTTTACCTGCATCACATTGCGAACGGAACCGGCGACCCCTTTCCATCTGATTTGGTAACCGCTCTCTACTTAGATGGCGACTCGACAATTGATGCATATGTTTATTCAGGTGGGGATATCGAACGGAGCACTTACAATCTCCGCTTTCTGTTCGATGCTGTGCGGGATGGGAAGATACAGCCCGGGAACATTATTATCGCCGGGATAAACTTCGCACTGAATAATCAGCGCCAAAATTTCTTTCAGATTGCTCAGAAGACCGCGCTGCGGGAAGTGAATTCCCACTCGATCGTTAATTCAAGTTTTGCCTTCACTTGGGACGGGTCTAATAACGTCTCGGTGAATGCCAACTTCGGTGGGGTAAGTGGCGCTATATGGGGCCCACCCAGTGACGTGTTCAACTCTTTCACCGGGTCGGGTGCTAGTTTAAGCGGACTTTCCGCCGCTTGTACCGCTTTGTACGAAGCTGCCAACTCCGCCCTTCAACAGTTGGCCCAAGGTAGAATGCAAATGGTCACCGATGAAGGTTTCACGATCGAATATAAAGCTCAATTGATCACAGGCATGTTCTTCAAGGCGGGCGTCGCTTTACTAACGAGAATGGGCGTAGCGGTTCCGGATCCAATACAATCGGCAGGTGCCGTCAAGTGGGGCAGCTGGCCCGTCAGCGACGGGCACCAAGATTACGCCGCGCAGGACTACAAAGCCCCGGTGGGTCAGCCTTACATCAAAGCGACGGCCCTGGAACAATGTTCAGGCCGAACTCACTACACGCATGAACTGGCATATCCCCAGGGCACTTTGCACGCTGCTTTCGTGCAAAGCCGGAGCGCTTTGGCACAGTTCACTTTTCAATGGGCAAATTCAACGGTTACCGTCAGTGAACTGAGCAATCATTTGGCGGCGACCTACCCAACATTCCAACGCCTGATAACATCCCTCGATGTTCCCGTTCAGTTAGCCAATTTTCAAGGCATGGGCGGCGACCAGCCATTGTTTGCTGTCGACAAAGTTCTGTATTCCGGCCAAGCAATCGCGCTGATTCTTGCCGACACCGAACAGGACGCAAACCTGATCGCGGACTTCGTCTCGGCCAACTGTCTGGCTTATACGCCGATCGTCTGGGATGGAACGTGGGACCCAAGCTGGCAAAACCCCATTCTGACCCTCGAGGACGCAATTCAAAAGGGGAGCATCTTCCCCGACACACCCCAGGCGGTCCCCTATCTCTGCCATATCTGGCAAATCAGGCGGCTCCGGAGCCGCATGGACTGGGCGGGGCTCCCGGCTGCTCCGTCCGATTTTGATGCCGCCCCCACGACCGACACGAAAACCATTGATGGAGCGAGCTGCCTTCACGTCGTCAATAATCAGAAAACCGGTGGCCAAGCTCATTTTTATATGGAAACGCAGGCCTGCCTTGCCGTTCCGGCGGATGAAGGCCGTATCGTCGTCAACTCTTCCACCCAAAGCCCAATGGAGATGCACCAGACAGTCTCGTCGGCTCTCGGGAAACAATACAATAAGGTGAAAATCCAGACCCGGTTGCTGGGCGGGGCGTTCGGAGGCAAGACTGAGCAGGCTCGCTTCACCACGGGACCGACTGCGGTAGCCGCAGCGGTCGTGGATGCGCCGGTTCGGCTTGCGATGCCTCGCGACGAAGACACAGCCATGATCGGCAAGCGGCACGCACTTTATGGTGTTGGGGAAATCGCTGTGGACGACGGATTGGGTTTGGCGAAAGACAAGGGTGTCATAAAGGGAATGCAATTAACGATGTGGGCCGATGGCGGCGCATTTTACGACTGTTCCTTTATCGTCACGAACTGCATCCAAACCCGCATCGACAATGCGTATATGATCGACAACTTCCTCAGTCAGATCGACGTGTGCAGAACGAACACCTCTCCCAATACCGCGATGCGCGCTTTTGGCGATATCCAAGCCACCAACATCGTGGAAAATCTAATCGACGATGCCGCCGCGGCCTTGAAAATGCGCCCGGAGGATTTGCGCGAAAAGAATTTCTATCAGCGTGGCGACGTGACGCCCTACGGCCAGACCCTGACGGCATGCTATATGATGGAGGTCTGGCGGTATCTGAAGCAAAAAGCCAACTTCGATGACCAGCTTGCGAAAGTTCAAGCCTTCAATGCGCAAAACAAATGGCGCAAACGCGGCATCGCGCTAATCCCGGTCAAATATGGATCCGGATACAATTTCGAGCAACTGAAGCAGTCTTCAGCTATTGTCGTCGTTAACCAGGCGGACGGTTCGGTTGTCGTTCACCAGGGCGGCGTCGACATGGGGCAAGGACTACTCACGCAGATAAGGCAGGTTGCGGCCTATGTGCTGAATATTCCGCAGACACTCGTGCATGTGGAGTCGCCTCAGACGGACACGACCCCCAATACGAGCAGCAGCGGTGCGTCGACTGGCACACCGTATAGCGCCGAGGCCGTCAAACGGACATGCGAGCAACTTAGGCAGCAGCTGCATGAATTTGGATATCGGCTGCTCAAGGATAATGGGAACAATTGGTGTAAGGATAACGGCGTCGATTTCTGGAACTATGGACCGGACGGTTGGAATACTCTGGTGGCAACTGGACAGGGGAACAAATTGATCTGGCAGAACCTCGTCAATTTGGCATATGTGAACCGACTGCCACTAACGTCAACCTTCAATGCCAACATTGAGCATGGTGAGTTCGACATGCCAGTTCTGCGGTTCAAGCAGCCGGGCGAACAGCATGATATCCCTGGAATTACAAGAGCCCCCGAAGTTTCCACCGTTACCGACGTGCAAAACCAATTCGTCGGCTTTACCTATTCTGCCGCCTGTTCCGTGGTCGAGGTTGATATCCTCACGGGCGAGACAACGATCCTGCGTTCCGACCTTGTCTATGACGTTGGCTGGAGCCTCAATCCCGCGCTGGATGTCGGGCAGGTGGAGGGCGCTTTCGTTCAGGGGATCGGCTTTCTTTTAACCGAAAATCTCGTAACCCAACAAGATGACGCTGGCCCGAATGAAAAAGGGCATCTGAACACCACCAACACCTGGCGGTATAAAATACCCGCCCATGTCACGGTGCCGCTCGAGTTCAACGTATCTCTTTTCCCGCGAAACGATCCATCCGTGGTGGACATCCCTCCAGACGACCAGGGCGTTTTTTCCGCCAAGGAGGTAGGAGAGCCTCCCCTGGTATTGGCAAATTCGGTGTTCTTCGCGATCAAAGATGCAATCAGGACATCGCGGTTGGAACGGAATCATAGCGCACTCTTTAATCTGCGCGCACCGGCCACAGTGCAGGAGGTCCGAAACGCCTGCGAAGTCGTGTGGAGCGAACTGGCAAGCTAACAGCACCCCGGCCGGCGGAACATTTGTGCCGTTGGCCACATGCGGCAACGCAATGCTGGCCTTCGTCGGCTGGATCAACCAGCCCACGTGACGAGCCATCGCCACGAGGTAGTGTCCGACGACACTTTGATTGGGGGCGCAGCGCCGTCGGACACTGCATGAGCCGGATCGGGGGTGGCATCCAATCTGGCAGAAGACACTCTGCCATCTACCGGAGGTTTAGTTAAGCCGCCCGAATGGATGGGCTCAACGGCTGGCTCGCATTTTGAGCCTCGGCAACGGCCGCAGACCTAGACGACACGGACGTTTTCCGCCTTCGGATTTTTGGTTCTGCGATCCTGGCCGAGATCAGAGGAGACTTTGGTGTCCTTCGCGAGGGAACCACCACCTCGCAGCTCAGAGACATGGACGAAGACATCCTTTCCGCCATCATCTGGGGCGATGAAGCCGAAGCCCTTTTCATCGTTGAAGAATTTGATGGTGCCTTCAGGCATGGTCGTTCCTTTCGATCACATTCATGACAGCTATGATGATGCGACGCGACGAACTCACATTGTCGGCAATCTGGGTCTATAATCTGGCTTACAAACGCTTGTTGCGCCAACCTGAAATCACGTCGCCGAGCCATCAATGCGTCCGTCTTGGCGGAACCTGCATAGCGCTGCCATTGATTACGGTGTCCATATAGTCATCTGCGAGTTCCAGTAGGGCTTCTGCTATGACTTCAGGTTCGCATCCGTCATGGAGAAGCTCATCCACTGCTGTGCCGATCTCTTGTCGGAGTTGCTCGCGACACTGCCGCTTCGACCGTTCGGCAAAACCAATCAACAATCCTTTGTCTGGCATGAAGCAGCTCCTCCTCCGCGATGACGGATGTTCGCAGTAACCGAGAAGATATGGCGGAAGCGCCCACGAACAACCGCTTCAGTTGAATTTTTCAGAAGCAGCACCGGTTCGATCATTCAGAAAGATTAATCAATCTGCAAAATCAACTATGCAATTCAAAATCCGAGATCTGTTATTGCAATGCACGATGGATTAGAAGATGTCCGTTGAGGATGCCGGCCTATTCGACTAAGCATCTCGAACCGATGGAGTATGTGTTTATGACAAGTTTTATTGAGAAATGGTCCGCAAAAAAGGCTGAGAAGCCCAAGGCTGGGACGCGCAATGCACTCGAAGCCTTTCGGTTGAGAGTTGCCCAGCAGAAGGACTATCTCGAAGAGTATGAGCGCGACACCGCTGGCTTCAAGAAATGGCGTTCGACCTGGTTTCAGCGGGTTCCGGGCGGGTTTGGTGTCAGCATTGGCCGTGACGCGATAAGCGCAGGGGACGGGCTGAGCTACGTCGTCGTCGATAGCGCGAAGGAAGTCGCCGAGTTTCTCGATGATCTCCTGCAGCACGCTGAGCATGATGTCGGATTCCAGAAAGCGCTCGAGAATAACCGCGCCCGTCGCGCAGCAGTGTTGAATGCAGCAAAGGCGCAGTCCAGCGCGACCAAGTCTATTACGGCAAAATCTCCCACCAAGGCGCCGCGCGCAAAGCCCGGCCCGAGAGCAGGCAAGTCCAAGACGAACAATTAAGCCAAAGCCTGAACCATCACCAACCCAAAACTCAGCCCGCTTCGCGCGGGCTTTGTCTTTTCGGCGCTTTGAACTATCGAACTAGTTCGTTCGCGCCGCTTTAGTTAGCGCCCCAGCGAGGTTGCAAAGCGGCTCTGTTGTGACAGCGTCCCCCGTCTGGACTGCGCCACGGTCTCATCCCACCAGTCGCCGCACCATGAGGATTTCCCCTATCTCCCTGTCGCCGTCCAACAGCCCGCCGGGAATTATCCCGACTTCGGAGAAACCTTCCCGAAGATAAAACCCTATTGCCTGTGGGTTTTCAGCGCTGACCGCCAGCTCCAGCTGCAAGATGTCCGTCTCCTTTGCAAAGTCGACGACTGCGCCAAGGAGATCTCCGGCAAGACCTGTTCGACGAAAACTCTCACGAAGATAAACCATGACAAGTGTGGCCCGATGGGCCATCTTTGCTGGACGTTGACGCAATAATCCCATCATGCCGATAGGCTCGTCCCCGCTGAACGCGATGAACACGGGATCGTTCAGCCGTCGGCGCCACTCGTCGTCGGACAAAACAGCCCAATCCTCAAATCGGCTGGCAAAGGACGACGGCTCGGTGCGAAGAGCCTCCAGGCGAATGCGTCGGAATATGTCAATCTCATCAGAGGAAATTTGCCTGATCCATACTCCATCTGCACTCATAGCAGCCTCCAACAAAACGCTTTTAGGTCGCGGCGAACGCGTTGAACTCAATCCGCGCTTGCCATATGTCGGCAGGCTATCGTCTCCGAACTGCCTCGTCAGTAAGCACACCGAGACCCGCGGGGATTAGGCCCACCGCAACTCGGGGGAAGCAGAGTGAATTGCTCGAGCTCTGACATGTGCGGACAAGTCTGCCCAAATGGGATCGCCGCTAAAGCTTTCGAGATTACCGGATGCCTTGTTTAACGAGCAACATCCATATCGGGCGGCCAAGTCCGACATATTGCCACTTCGCTCGAATTCCAAAAAGGGATAACCCTCATCGGGCCGCAAAACGCGATGTCCCCATACGCCGGGCCGCACGTCGGCGGACAGCACATCGAAAAGATGGTGATCGTCTGAGCGTTCGAGCGCACTGGCAATAAGGTAGCGCATGAGCGGATAATAGACCACCTGACGGCAGCCGCCGAGAACACGAATACCCGGCAGGATCGATATGACCAGAAACGCAATGAGGAGATTTGGCACCAATTGGCGTTGACGCAGTGAGGCTGCGAGGGTCTGGGGATCGAACCTCACATTGAAAGCCGGCGAAGACCGACTTGTAAGAACGCCATTGTTTAGCCGCAGGGGAAATATCCGACCTTCCGCCAAACCCCAGAAAAAATCAGTGGTTTGCCGAATCCATCCCGCCCACGGCCCGGCATTGAGCTGGTCCAACGTCTGTAACAATCGTTCCGCAAACAGGCCATCGCCAGTGAGGCGGGTTGAAAGCCACGACGCCGCGTCCTCGAAATGTTCCGCGACGAGATCGGCAACATCGATGTCATCAAATTGCAGCAGCCGAATGGAGGGCGGAAACGCCCTTTGCCACAGGAACTGATTTGCAGCTTTGATCGCCTCGGCGGCCGAAGGAAACTCCGCGTCGGGTAGAATAGCCTTGAGCCGGGCCGCCGCGGCATTGGCGGGTCCACCACCCTTTTGATCCGACAGAAGAAATCGATAAGGCCCGTTGAAGCCGCAGATACTATAAGGATCCATTTGGCTTCGAGAAAGGCCAAAGACGTTTACCGAATCTCCGTCCAACCGAAGCCATCCAGGGCCCTTTTTTGCACTTTCCACGAATTTCACGGTCGAGGCGCTGTAGCAGACATGCCACCGGCACGCATATGCGCTCAGACCGAGGATGCTGAACAGATGCGTGTAGAAAGCATCCGGCTCGATCAGCAAATGGCAATGAGGTCCAGTTTGGATAACCGGTGAAGCGGCTATTTGTCGGCTCGCATTTTCCGCACTTTCCCGATCGGCGCCTGACCTCAACGCCGTGCGCTTAACGAGCTTCTTAAACCGGGCCATCGCCTCATCGCGATGCGAACATCCGCCGCGGGCACTTTCGATATGATAAACGGCCCTTGCATAGTCTTTGAGTGGGAGCGCCCAGAAGGGCTCGAGGCCGGGCATAAGATAAGACAAGGTCTCTCTGACCTGCGCAGCGGTGCTAATACCGCAATCCGCACTCGACTGCTCCCCGCCCATTTGTCGGCACTCCTATTCCGCCAGCCCTGATTTTTACTGGTTGCGTCTGCATTGGAGTTGGTCCCAAGATGCGTCAAAAAGGGGACCGCGCGGATCGCCAAGTCCATCCTAGCGGAATGGGATCGTTCCGTTCGTTCACGAGAACGCGTGGCACAACTTCATGACAAAAGTCTGCCGGCATGGCCGGCTTCACCATTGATGTCACAAAGTTTCCTAGTGATTTTAGAGAATTAGACGACACAATCGTATAGAAATTTCCGCTGTTCCAAGTGATCACAGAATAACGGAAATACGACCGGAGAGCCGTTACCGAGGCTTCCAGATCGACCTGGAGATCTAGCATCGTATCCAGGACATCGCGCTTCTTGGCGACAATTTGGGTGTTGGAAAAAAATCGGGGCTTGAACAACTCATCCTTTTGACGCTCCCGTTCCAGGTAAACTTCGATGTTGCGATGGCTGAGCTTTTGGACTTGCACCAGCAGGCCGCCGGGCCGGATTCGAGGCGTGACGAAAGCAAGCTGCTTTTCCCTATCACCACTGTACATCTGGAACGTCGTGTCCTCGAACAGGACGTCGTAACCGTTGCGGAAAGGTCGAAGATTGTCATCGGTGCCATAACGTTCATCGTCCAGCTCGAAGAATGGCCCATGGTGGAAATGAGCGTCTTCGCTGCCCCTTTGAGCAAAAAAACAGTCACGATTGCCGCCCGTTGGGCTGCAGCAGAGGGTCTTCAGTCGCCCGTCGCCCAGTTTTGCCAGCGCTCTTGCAAGCGTGCCGGCGCCTGCCCCTAAGGTATAGATGGTCGCGGCATGCCCGCTGCGCGCCCATGATTGCAGACCAAACAACAGGATCGCCGCGGCGAGACGGCATTCCTCCTCCAGCCGATAGGGAATGCTTGCGAAATAATGGCTATCGAAATGCCCCCACAAACGCCGATGTGTATCCCAGAACGTCATGCAATCGAGATCGAAGGATAGAAGATCCATTTCAGGTTCTGGTCTGCCAAGATCGGGTGCACCTTCAAGCCCGCTGGCAGTTCGCTCAAAGAAAGTTGCGAACGAATTGAGCCGCGGAGCATTCCGCCAGGATTCCATGGTCTGTTGATCCACCATCGCGCGTTCCTCGACATTTAACCAAAGGATTAGTGCGGCTCTGATCCAATGTTCTGGACGAGCATCGCGGTGCTGCTGATCGCCCTTTTGCAAGGCGTTCTTTGCGGCTATCCGTGAGAAGGTAGAGGTGATTGACGAGGCGCCTTGGTGCAATCTATCAATCTCGCTAGATTGACGCGCAACTTTGGGTTACAGAAGGGCGTGATTACATAGAACTAAAAGTGTCCATAGCAGCTGTTGTCAGGGCTGGATTATCTCAAGAAAACTCGCCCGTGCGATCGCCTGATAGATCGTCGCGGCATTGAGTTTGCGTTTGGCTAATCTCAGATAAAGGCGCACCACGCTTTCTGAAAGCCGCAAGGTCGAGGCGATGCGCTTCGGAACCATGCCGCTTGCAAGGAGCTGGAGGCACTCCTGCTCGCGTCTGGAAAGTTTTCGATAGCCGCCATTTTTCCGCAAGCCGGATAGGCAGAGCACTTTCTCGTGCAGGTAATAGGAAAGAATTTGGAAGTCGTGGCTGCTTGAATCGCTTAATTTTCGCCATTGAGACCTCGGCAGGTTCGACGTCGCAGAAAACAGGCTGCGCTCACCACGTGGACCTCTGACCGGAACCGTCATACCGTGCCGACCGACCCCAAATGCATTAGCCTCCCTGAAGAAGGCGCGAGTTCTCACAGACCTTCGATCCAGATCTGACCAATCGACGGGGAGAAAGCCGGTCTGGTTAAGGTCGATGACTGGGTCGATCTCGAAATAGTTCTTCCGAAGATAAAGAGACGTCCATTCTTGAGGATATGTCGTGCAATACAACGGATAGATGTTTGAGTGGTTTGAGGGGCGAATTAGCAGAAAGACCAGATGAGCAAAGTCGTAGCGGTCTCGTATATCACCCATGGCCACGTTCAAATCCGTCTTGTCGTCTACACTTTGCAAGGTCGCGAGAGACAATGACAATGGCGACTGTCGTCGGTCTCCCATGGAATTCCTTTCAAGAAGCGCGTCAGGATTGTAGTTGTCCGGGCATCTGAGGACGACCACACCGCCGCGTACGTGGGCGTTCGCAGTAGAGCGATGGCTGTTTTGCTCGTGACCGTCTATGGAAACGGCACTTATTTCGAGCCGCCAATTGCGGAGAGATCGACGCGCGTCCCTGCCCTGTAAGGATCGTTCCGGTTGGCAGAGCCCGACGTGTTCTGGCGCTCATCTTCCTGCCGTTGCTCGTATATGTCTTCATTTGTCTCGCCAGCCCGCGCCTCGTGCCTTGGTACGGCCACCTTCACGTCTGCGGGGTCTGGCGCCCGAAACACGGCCGTGCCCTCGAAATATCCCGTCTGCCAAGCGACGATGGCGTCATCGAACACCTGCGGCTGGACCTCCTCGTTGGTGGGGTTGCCGTACCACTTCATGACGATGCGATAGACCTTGGCGAACAAGCGAGTGCCCATTTTAAGATTGGCGCAAGCGTCGACGATGTCCGGCTTGAGTTCACCCGCCTCTATAATGCCGAGACCGGCCGGATATTGGGTAATCCCGACCCGTAATGTGTCGCGACCAATGTGCTGGCGGATTAGTTCCATGGCCTCGGCGAAGGTCGTCGGTTTCGGCACAAGAATGACGCGGTTTCCAGATCGGACCGTGACGGCAAGCGGATCCGGCGACCCTGCACGCTCGATGAACTGTTCCACGATCGCAGGCTTCAAGCCCGGATCGGCGCATTGCTTGATGAGGGCTGCATCTATCATCCAGTTTTCCTTTCTCAGGTATTGAAAGCAAAGACGACGGGCACATCGAAGAGCTTCGCCCAGGCATTAGTGCTCGCTTGCTGGATTGCGACGATCGATGTGCCCTTGGTCCACCAGCCGTTGCCGGTTGCCACGATGATGTCAGGACGCTGCAACATCGACTGCAGGACCGGCCAAAGGATGAGTTGTTCATAGCAAATTAGCGGAGCGATCCGAGCGCCGCCGATCTCGACGGCAGGACTTCCGAAAAGGTGGACACGAGCGCCACCGCCCTGCCTTGTCCAGGCAAGCCATGGCTGCCACATGGAGACCGGTACAGGCATGCGTTCCTGATAAAGAACCCTCGCTTCCTCGGTCGAAATCGCCACCAGCACATTGTCATAACCCACAGCGTTGACGACCGCTGCACCGGCAATGACGGTGATGTGGGGATCCCGGATTGCGTCTCGCCAGAGGCCCGCGACCGTTGGCGTCCAGAAGCCGAGCGCGCTTTCTGGAAGGACGACCACGTGGATTCCCTCGCCTGCCGCCTTGCGCGCCGTTGCAATCAGTTCACGATGACGCGCAAGCGATGCGTCGCGTCCGAGCTTTTGCCCATATTCGAGGTCGACGGCCTTCCATCCATCCAGTAGTTTCGGCTCCGTCCACGTAGCTACGGACCAAAGCCAGAACCCTCCCAGGATGATGGCCGCAGCCGGCCAAACTCGCGTGGTCATTATGAGAAGGCCAGCTGCAGTCGCGGCGAGGCCCCACCACCCCCATCCCGGAAACAAGACGCCGGCGGCCGTCAACGGATGCGCCCAGCCGGTGATGCCGAAAGGCGGCAGTCCTGTCAGGACGGCCGCTACCAGATAGCGCACCGGCGGTCCTCCTCCCCGTCCATATCCACGCTGGTTTGCCCAGGCGACCGCATGCACCGCGACAAAAGAGAGACAGGCGCCAATCCAAAGTAGGAGCCCGGGCCAAAGCTCGGAGGAGTAGAAATTCGTGACACCTTGCGGCAGACCACGTGAGGCAGCGAGGAAATAGCCTGCCGATACTAGCGCAGCCACAAGGCGCGACGACGACATAGCCCAGAGCGCCGGAAAGAGCATTGCCACCGGAAGCGCCAGCAAGCTGCCGCTCCAGCCTGTCCAGCCGCACGCGACTGCAGCCATGACGAGCCATACGGATTGCCGGCGGCCAGGGATACGATCAAGGATCGTAGGTAAAGATCGGGCGGGCAAGACCGAGCAGGCCCGCACCGGGGATTGGTCCGAAATATCGTGAGTCATAGGAGCTCGCAAAGGAAGAGTGGAGAAAGAGGGTTCCGGGCGGCACGACCCCACCCAAATAGGACGTGATTGCCCTGCCCTCGCCGTCTGTCTTCAAGACAACGGATCGGGCAAGCAAATGGCCATCGATGACGACGCTTTCGCCGATCTCAACACGTTGGCCAGGAAGTGCTGCGACCGTCTTGATGAGTGGCGCAAAGCCACCGGCGCAGAGACCGTGACGAAGATACCCGCGCTGTCGGGCTTTCTCGAACAGGGGATTCACCGGTGGGCAGATGAAGACGAGATCGCCAACTTCAATCAGACGATCAGGCCGCTCGATGCGCCAAAGCCCGAGCGGCTCACTCGGCGTCAAGTTCAGCCTGTAATCGCCGATCCATCCGGCGACAACGACTCCGGACATGATCGTCAACGCGGCACCGAGTAACGGAATCACGCCGCTCTGCGTCACGGGTTTCTTCATTTGAGCGAGAGCCCCTGGTTCTTCGTCTGGCGAAGCGTCTCCGCCTGTTTCAACGTTTCCGTCATTCGTTCATGGGCGGCGAGCTGCTGGCCTGTCCGCATCACCGGCCAGGCTTGCTTTAGCTCTTCGCGCTGCTTTGACTGGAGACCGTCGGCGAGCTTCTCGAAGAGCGGACCGGCCGGCTCGCGGGCTTTGTTGGTGAGCAGCGTGCGGTCGCCGAACCGCTCGGCCACGGCTTTGTTGAAGTCGTCGATTTCGAGTTTGATCTCGCGGTTGCCCAGCGCGTATGCCAGCGCCGCAGGAAGATCGTTGCGATCGATCGCGTCGCGTGCGCGCTCCAGCACCGTGCGGACGGCCGGCGAGAGTGCGGGAATGTCGATCGACATACGCTGGCGCAGCGCCTGCTCATCCGCCGCCAGCCGCTTTGCCGCGTGTTCGCGCATCTGGAGATAGCGTTCGAGGTCGCGTGCCAGCGCCAGCACATTGACCTCGGCCACGCGGCGTGCCGCGCGATCCGCCTTGCTGGCGAGAATGCCGGTCTTGCCATTGAGTGGCCCGATCGACGCCGGCTCGGTGGCAAGCCTGTGCAGCGTCTCGCAAGCAGCCTGCCGGTCGGTAAGAGCGGCGTCGAAGTTCATCGCTCGGAATGCCGTCTCCGGATCGGAGAAGACGTAACGGAAGCGGATGGAGACCTCTTCCCACTGCTTCTTCAGCGACGGATCGGTGTCGAGCTTCCGTGCGACCGTGTCCGCAACGGAATTCCCGAACCGGGTCATGCCGGCAACCATGGGCTTTGACTCCTTGGCTGATGGTGTTGTCGGGGATTGTCGCAAGCCGAGATGCTCGGCGAGCACACGCAAACGGTCGGTGAGATCGGCGAGCCTGTTCTTTTGACGTAGCGTCCAGTCGAGCCGGTCACGCAGCAGCGTTCGCGCGACCGTGACAATGTGCAGGCCGCGGTTTTCGGCAAAACGGAGCGCCTGTCGATAGAGCGTCCCGCGCTCGTAATCGAGCGTGGTCTCCTTGGCGTTCTTCCGCGAGAGGATCTTCGTCAAGCCGCCGTTCAAGTGAAACGACCGCTGCCCGAAATAGAGCTGGACATCCTCGCGATGGCGGGTCATGGCGACATATGTCAGGTGCCGGTCGAGTGAGAGCGTGGCAAGCACTTTCACCCGATCGACGGTAGCACCTTGGCTCTTATGGATCGTGGTGGCATAGCCATGATCGAGATTGCTGTAGAACCGCTGCTCGACCGTCACCAGCCGCCGCAGATCGCCCTCGCCGACCATGGCGATGATCCGGTTCGGCGCGGCCTCGACGACATGAGCGATCATGCCGTTCTTGACGCCGAGCGAGCCCTCGTTCTTCAGAAAGACGATCTGGTCGCCGGCGTCGAAGCGGCGCGTGCCATCCGCGGTTTGGAAAGCATGTCCTTCTCCGACAATGCCACGCTCGACCAGCTTTGCACGGACCAGTCCATTGAGCATGTGCACGTCGCGGCGCAGATGCGCCAAGATCAGCATGGACTTGTTCGGATCGTAGTCGTGGTTCCACGATGCGACCAGACTCTCGACGGCTTGCGCCTTCAACGTTTCACCGATGACATGACCACGGCGGCGATAGGCAAGAAGCGCCTCATCGATATTGCCGCGCGCCAGATCGAGCGAGGCATGCCGCATCCAGTCCTCGCGCTGGCGATAGATCGTCTCGAGTTCGGCATAGCCGATGCGATCGACAATGGCGCGGAACGCAGCACCCGCCTCGATCGGCTGCAGTTGCTCGGGATCACCGACCAAGACGATCTTCGCGCCAGCCCTGACCGCTGCATCGACGAAGCCCGCCATCTGCTTCGACGCGACCATACCGGCCTCATCCATGACGAACACCGTCTTTGCATCCAGCATGTCGCGCTGCTGTTTCCAGCGCAGTTCCCAAGAGGCGAGCGTGCGGCTCCGGATGCCGGCTTCTTTCTCGAGACCCTCGGCCGCCTTGCCGGCAAGGGCCGCGCCGACAACGCGA
>NZ_JABAII010000032.1 GCF_012641405.1 Rhizobium sp. P40RR-XXII | reverse complement strand
ACTTGCCTGACTTTGCCACGTCTTCTGGAGAGCTGGATGCATAACGAAAGATGCACGTCCGGTTCGGTGAAAGGCGACTAGAAACCGACTGCCGTGAGGCAGCACGGCGCTAGTCGCCTATTCTACCTCGTGGGGACTGGGTCGATGAAGAGCATACCGGCAAAGGCTATAAGTCCGACTACGATCTGCTGGTGATCGTCAATAATCGCAAGCTGACCGACTTTGGTTCATACTGGCGCAAGGCGGCCGACCGTTTTCCCCGCATCGTCAAGCCGCCGGTGAGCCTTGCCGTGCATTCGCTTCGCGAGGTCAACACAGCACTGAAGCTCGGCAATTACTTCTTCAGCGAAATCCGTCGCGACGGCATCGTTCTTTACGAACTCGACGACGAGGAACTTGCCGAGCCAAAGCCGCTCAGTCCAGCCGACGAATATCGCGCCTCTCGGGAGCATTTTGAAAACTGGGCCCCGGGTGCGTCGAATTTTCTCCAACTCTCGAGAATGGCAATTGACGGCGGCATGCTCAAAGAAGGTGCGTTCCTACTTCACCAAGCCATCGAGCGCACCTACTCCACGTTGTTATTGACACTGACCAGCTATAGCCCAGCCTCGCACAACCTCAACCATTTGAGGACGCTCGCCGAAGGTCGCGATCAGCGGCTTGCAGAGATCTGGCCACAAGATCGGCAACGCTATACTGCCTGGTTCAACATCATCAACCAGGCCTACGTGAAAGCCCGCTATTCCGAGCATTTCAAGATCACCGAAGAAGCGCTGGTCTGGCTTGGCGAACGTACGGACGCGCTGCAGCAACTGGTAAAAGCGATTTGTGAGGAGCACATCGAAAAGCTGCGGAAAAAGTTCTGAGCGCTATGCGCAATCGGCGGCTGGGCTTCCTAACCGCGGGCGGCCATGTCGCCCTCTTTCTCCGGGCAGTCGGCACTTGCCGGATCACCATCACACAAGCTCAGCCATACTCGGAAACTCCCGTTATCATCAATCTGGTCGCTTAGCGTCGGCTGATACCCGCGCGGTGGGGCGTTACCGAAAATTATCAAGATATATTGGTTTTGCCCCACCGGTTATGACCACGGAAACCCAGACTAATGCGGTTTTCCATCCGAGTTGATAGAGTCCGCGCCACTCCAAAAGCCCGTGGCCGGCATTTCACCGGCACGCAGCAAGCAAAAAACCTCGAACCAGAAATGGGCGTCGGTAGCGCGTCCATCCACCTTCGCGCCTAAGGCGCACCAAGCCACAGCGAGCGTGGCATCGGAACCATATGCTGCCTTTGCGACCCGGGCCGCCGCTGCCATATCCCTGCCAGACCAAATAGAGAGGTCCTCATCCGAGGAGGACGTCTGACTATATTTTGATGTATCCACGAAAATCATAGGAAGCTCTCCCGTGAACGTCCGGCACGGGACGAAAGTTTGGCCGGACTTTGTTCTCACAAGTGAGTCACGACCGCGGATGCCGCATATGTCGTGTGATCCCTGGCCACTTCCTATTTCATTTCAAGATCCACCGAGCGCGTATCCTGAGCAAGCCGACTGAACTCGCCCTAAAGAGCCTCCTTTTTGATGCAACAAAATTGTGATAAAATACATATCATTTTCCCTCTTTACGTGCAATACGAATTTATGACAGATAGATGATAGCGATTTTTGCCAGTGGAATGCAGAATCGCAATTGATCTCGGATATTTTTGTTGCATCAAAAAATCTGAGGGGCGCAGAGTCTCGAACTCGCTCATCGTCCGCGCGCTACCGCCCACTGATCGAAAAGGTTATCATCGATGAAGCCATTGGTCCTCATTTGCTCAACGGATTACGAATTCTACCTTCTGCTCGCCCAGATCCTCAATATGGGAGGGCTTGAATCTTCACTGGTGGAGGGAGCGGAGGAAACTCTAGCTAGCGTTAAATCCGATGAGTTGATGGCCGTAATAATAGACTATCACAGCGACGCCTTCCGTATCGGCGATCTTGTGAGCCAAATCAGAGAAACGCTGGCCGACAAAGCGCTACCGATCGCGGTCTTCGTGGGAGCAGGCAATCAGCAACTTTATCTCGAAGTGCTCAAGACCGGAGGGTGCGAAATTTTCATGCGCCCGTTCAACCCAGAGCGTTTTCTATCTTATTTGTCAGACTTATTGCCAGACGGCAACGCCAGATCTAGCTCGGAAAGAACCTCCGGCAATTCGCTTGTTTATGCGGAAATTACGATGCAACTCGACAGCAGGCGCGTCGAGTGCAACGGCGTGGACGTCCAACTCAGTCCTATCGAATTTCGCCTCCTTCAACATTTTCTACAAAAGCCAGGCTACGTCTTCACCCGAGACGCGCTCATCGAGGCTGCATGGCCGCAAGGTACCTTTGTGGAGCCCCGCACCGTCGACGTTCATGTCGGGCGCCTTCGGCGGA
Organism: Rhizobium sp. P40RR-XXII; assembly: GCF_012641405.1. GTDB lineage: Bacteria > Pseudomonadota > Alphaproteobacteria > Rhizobiales > Rhizobiaceae > Rhizobium. The sequence goes on along the minus strand of NZ_JABAII010000032.1, from coordinate 34,643 downwards.
GCATGCGACGCGTGTTAGGTCGCGATATTATTCGCACGGTGCGGGCCACCGGTTATGCGCTCGATGAGCGTCAGAATGCAGAGCGGGCTTCGTAAGCACTGAGATCACGGAGAAACTCCGTTGAGCATCAATGTGACATTCCGCCTGCTGTGTTTATCAAGCCTTACGCTTTCGAAAAATCGGCGTCACAGAACCTTCAAGCAATATTACCGAAACGATCGTTGTTCGCAGACCCATTCCACGGCAATAAAATAGTATCGCGTCACCAATGAGATGCGATGCGCTGCAGCAGATGTCCATTTTCTGCTGTGTCGCTGTTCCGCTACCAACAGTTTGGATACTCCCATGAGCGATGATCACCCTTCGCCCACCGCTAAAGCTGTGTCGCGATCCTACCGCAATACACTCAGCGTTATCGTTTCCGCCGATCAAAATCTTGCTGCGGCCGAGCAGGAGGGAGTCATGGCGCTTTACGCGGACCCGGATAAGGATCGCTCCGTTCTGCTGCCAACGGTGCGCCAGAAGAGACAGGTTATTGACTTCGTTCGCTGCTCTTATCTGGGCCTCGACAATCATCCGCTTATCCTCGAGGGCGCAATAGAGGCGGTGCAGCGACACAAGGCGCTCCATTGGTCGTGCGCGAGAACGAGGCTTAATTTCAGCCTATTAGGCGAACTGGAAGAAGCGCTCTCCGATTTGTTTGCGGCACGGGTCATAACCTACACGACGGTTCTCGCCGCCAATTTGGGCGCCCTACCACTCCTCGCCTCCGGATACCTCACTGAGAACAAAAGACCGACGGTCGTTTTCGACCGATTAGCGCATGCGACGCTGGCATTTCACAAATCGGTCGTCGCCAATGAAACACTGGTCGAAACGATTGCTCATAATGATCTGAACGCACTCGAGGATATTTGCCGACGCAACGATCGTGTGGCCTATGTTTGCGATGGGGTCTATTCCATGGGCGGAAGCGCACCAATCGCAGACCTCCTGGCGCTCCAGGATCGATACGGACTATTTCTTTATATCGACGATGCCCATGGGATTTCGTTGTTTGGGAAGTCTGGGGAGGGATTTGTACGATCCCAGGTTGGCGCTGCCCTTGGCGAGCGTACAATTGTTGCCGCATCGCTCGGCAAAGGCTTTGGAGCATCGGGCGGCTTGCTGATGCTCGGCACTCCTCGGCAGGAAGAATTGTTCCGGCGCTTCTCGATCGCCTACGCCTTTTCCGCGTCGCTTAATTTAGCCGCAATCGGCGCTGCCATGGCGTCTCAGGCGCTGCACCGCACTGATGAGCTCAAGTTGCGCCAGGATGCGCTTGCGGAACGGTTAGCTGTTTTCGATAGGATAGTTGCCAGCGAGCAAGCCGGCTCAAAGCTACCAATCCGCACCATAGAGTTCGGCGACGAAAGACAATCCATTCGCGCCGCGGCCCGCATTCTCAACAAAGGTTTCTACACCTCGGCGATCTTCTTTCCCACGGTTGCAAAGGGCAAGGCCGGCTTGCGGGTCTGCCCTACCGCTAGGCACGGCATTCCGGAGATTGAAGGGGTGGGACGTGCGATCAACGAGGCGCTCGCCGAGGGAGGAACAGATCCATGATCTACTCCATCAGCACCATTCTGAATGAGGTCTGGGAATTAGCCCCAACGTCAAAGCAAAGGCAGATGGGTTCGAAATGCTGAAATATATTGCCCACGCCTACGTCGCCCTACCCGATTCCGTTATATGGCTTGAGCAGATTTGGCGACACGCCACCGAACTATGCCCTTCCATAATCTCCGATGGGCGAGCAAAAAGGTTCGAATGCGACGGAGGAGACCCGATTATCAGCGCTACGGATATGATTCCTGAGAGGGCGTGCACGCAAATTTGGCATGGTAGCAGATCTGCAACCACCGACGAAGCCGACAGGTTTCTGAACTTTGGCGACGGTTGCGTCATCATACGGCCAACCAACGGAGGTTTATTTGTTCGCATTTCGGCCCGGGATCTCGTCATTTTCTACGGAATTCGAATGCTTCTGGAGGGTAGTCTCTCAGAACTCGCGGCCATCTCCGAGGAGGCAATCGAGTGGATCCCCGCAGGTCTTGAACCGCCTGACTTGCCGTCACATCGTAGGGAGCATTAGTTCAGAGATATCGGTTGGAGGTTGGCAATTGCATTGGTGCCATTGCGGCCCTTGATGTTGCTCGCCGCCTTGATCGCGTGGGCGCGAACCAACTGTATCAACTCCGTCAACACCGCCGTCGCAATGTTGCATGCTCAGCGCGCTGCTCGGCCGTCGAGCAGAAGATTTGCGCAGACACCCGAACCGGTCCGGCGTAGTGAGCAGATCGTCAGCAGATTGGAAGGACGGTGTTCAAAAATTCCTTAACACGAACGGGAAACACTACCGCCCGAGAAGGCCTATCGATGGCGCTGAAGAACAGAATACATCCGAGCTTGCTTCTCATGCTGGTGCCGATCGTAGTGACCGCGGTGACACTCTGTATCACTGGATGGCAGTGGCAGAATTTGGCGATCGGCATGCCAGAAAGAATCGCCTATTGGTTCTTGCGAGCGTGTCCTCTTCCTAATCTCCTTCTCGGACCTATCGCCTCACTTCTGACGGTTTCGGCATTGCCGCTGCATCGCCGCCGGCCGATCGCTTTTGCGAGCCTTCATTGCTTTTCATGCGTGGCAGGCTTTTACGCCCTGCGGGAATATGCCCGTCTAGTTCCATGGGTGGAGAACGGGGCCGTCATATGGAGCGAGGCGCTCACTTATCTCGACGCCTTCGCGGTTGCCGGGACCATTCTCGGATTTGGTATTGTGGCAATCTCCGTGCGCATGTCCATCCTCGTTTCCGATCCGATCAAGCGCGCCAAGCCCGGCATTTTCGGCGACGCCGATTGGCTGCCCATGCCGGAAGTGGCTAAGCTCTTCCCCTCGGACGGAGAGATCGTTATCGGAGAGCGCTACCGCGTCGACCGTGATCGCGTACATAAGTTGCCTTTTGATCCGAACGATCACGAGACTTGGGGGCAAGGTGGCAAGGCGCCACTCATGACCTTCAATCAGAATTTCGATTCCACCCATATGTTGTTCTTCGCAGGCTCCGGCGGCTTCAAGACAACCAGCAATGTCATTCCAACAGCGCTGCGCTACAAGGGGCCGCTGATCTGTCTCGATCCATCAACTGAGGTCGCGCCGATGGTTCTCGAACATCGCGCCCATGCGCTCGGTCGCGAAGTCATGGTACTCGACCCGACCAATCCAGTCACGGGCTTCAACGTTCTTGATGGGATCGAGAGATCGATGCGTAAGGAAGAGGACATCGTTGGGATCGCCCATATGCTTTTGTCGGAAAGCCTACGCTTCGACACCTCGACTGGCTCCTATTTCCAGAACCAGGCGCACAATCTGTTAACTGGGCTTCTGGCGCACGTGATGCTATCGCCCGATTACGCCGGCCGCCGCAACCTGCGTAGCCTGCGCCTTATCGTTTCCGAGCCGGAACCGTCGGTGCTGGCCATGTTGCGCGACATTCAGGAAAATTCCGCGTCCGCTTTTATCCGCGAGACGCTCGGCGTCTTCACCAACATGACGGAGCAGACCTTCTCCGGGGTATATTCGACCGCATCCAAGGACACGCAATGGCTGTCGCTCGACAATTATGCCGCACTGGTCTGCAGTAATGTGTTCAAATCGAGCGACATCGCCTCCGGGCGAAAGGACGTCTTCCTCAACATCCCTGCGTCAATCCTGCGTTCGTATCCGGGCATTGGCCGGGTCATCAGCGGCTCACTGATCAATGCCATGATCCGGGCCGACGGCGACTTCCGCCACCGCGCGCTCTTCATGCTCGACGAGGTCGATCTGCTAGGTTACATGCGGATTCTTGAAGAAGCGCGCGACCGCGGGCGTAAGTATGGCATCACACTGATGTTGATGTACCAATCCGTCGGCCAGCTTGAACGTCACTTCGGAAAAGATGGAGCGACCTCCTGGATCGAAGGCTGCGCCTTCACATCCTACGCCGCAATCAAGGCGCTCGATACAGCACGCAATGTCTCGGCTCAATGCGGAGACATGACGGTCGAAGTGCAGGGGCGTACGCGCGATACCGGCTGGAGCAAATCGAATAGCGGCGGCCGCAAGTCCGAAAGCATCAGTTTCCAGCGCCGGCCGCTGATCATGCCGCACGAAATCACCCAGTCGATGCGCAAGGACGAGCAGATCATCATTGTCCAGGGCCACAATCCCATTCGCTGCGGACGAGCGATCTATTTCCGTCGCAAGGAGCTGGATGAGGCGGCAAAGTTCAATCGCTTTGCGAAGTTCTAGGCTTGGCGACAATGCTGTGACGAATTCTGGTAAGCAGGGAAAATTCGACAACCGGCATTTGAGGTTGTCGGGTCAACTTGGCAATTGGCGATCACAAAGCATGATGTTTGCGACGGCAAACAACAGCAGGGCGATCGCGACGATGCTCAGACTATCCGCGGTATATTTGTCGTACACCAGTCGCACGACCTCCGCTTCTGCCGCGTCGATCTCCCAGGGTGCTGGCGCATCGCGGGTGTTGCGAATGTAACGATAGCCAGCCCTGCATCTCCCGCCCTGCGACGGCTGCTATGTGCGGGCCTATCCTGCGGCAGTATCAGAGTCTTGGGTGGACGGCCGTTTTCAAGGGGGATGCTGGCCGAAAACCACATCTTTGTGCTCCACTAACATTCGATAAAGCTCGGCATACCCCGATACCATTCGCTTCGCGGTAAACATCTGCAGATATCGGACTCTTGCCTTGGAGCCATATTCACTAGCAGTAACCGGATCGTTTGCCAGCCGTGTCATAGCCGCCGCCAACGCCGCGGGATTGGCAGGCGGAATAACCAAGCCGGTCTCGCCATCAAGATTGACATAGCTCGTGCCCGTTCCAATCTCACAAGAGATCATCGGCTTGCCGAACATGGCCGACTCCACCAACGTTAGGCCAAAGGCTTCTGAGCGTAGATGCGACGGAAAGACTACGCCGAGGCAGAGTTCCAGTAAGGCAGCCTTATCGATATCTGGTAAGGCGCCTAGAAAGAAAATGTTGCTAAGTGCTTGCTGACGAGCTGTCTCCTTGAGAGTGACCTCCATCGGGCCTTCGCCGACAATGACTACCGGCAAGCCAGAGATCCGCGACGCCTCCAATAGGATGTGCGCACCCTTGTAATAGCGAAGCACACCGACGAACAGAAAGAATGTCGGCGGCAAATCGCGACGCCATCGGGCTAGGGCTTCGTTATTCGCAGCCGGGTAGCTCGTCTCATCCAGACCGAGCGGAATGACGCTAGTTTTGGACTTGAATCGCTGGAGAATGCCACTCGATACCAAATAGTTGGGAGATGTCGTTACGATATGGTCGACGCTCTCGAGGAAGTGCTTCATCAGCGGTCGATAAAGCAGCAACAGGGTCTTCTGTTTGACGACATCGGAATGATATGTGACCAGCGTAGGCTTACCAGGGTCTACAAACGAGTGCACAACGTCCATCCAAGGCCAGGGAAAGTGATAATGTACAATATCGGCGGCTGCACTCAGATCACGAAAGCGACGGAATACGTCACGAGAAAATCCTGTCGATGCGAATTCGAAGTCAAGTTTGGCCTTGTAGGCCATGTGGTTCCCGAACTCACGATCCTTCGGTACCTTGCTCAGCGATAGCACACTGGATTTGATGCCGTGTTCACTACTTCCTTCGGCTAGAGCGTGAATCGTTCGCTCGATGCCGCCGAACGTATCGGGCCAATAAGTTTTGAAAAAATGCAGAACACGCATTCGTTGTATCTATCCGAGGTGGGCCGCGGGACTTAGAATCTCACGCGTGGTAGCATAGCAGAATAGAGATCGACGAGGACAAAATCGATGACGCGGTCCTGGCACTCTTATGGCTGACGCTCCCCAACGAGCGTTGCGCCTAGTGTCCTGTCCCGCAAATAGCTTTACATAATCGTTCAATCTTTTCGAGGATTGCCTCGCATGTGGCGGTCCAGACAAATGGCTTCGCCTTGCGTTGTAGGCCTGAACGAAGGAGTTGATTTTCTAGATGAGGAGCTTGGCGCTGACGAAAGAAGCGCGACGGATCTGGCGTTCGGTGGGGAGCGCGAACCAACGCTCTACCTGGTTGAGCCAGGACGCGTAAGTCGGCGTGTAATGGATATGGAAACGCGGTCGCGCGGCAAGCCAGGCGCGGACTTTGGGATGCTTGTGGGCGGCATAGTTGTCGGCCACCAGGTGAGCGTCGAGGTCAGGCCGAACATTCGCCTCGATGTGCTTGAGGAAACCCAGGAATTCCTGGTGCCGGTGACGAGCGCGGCACCGGGTGAGAACTTGGCCGTTCGCGATATCGAGGGCGGCGAATAAGGTCGTGGTGCCGTGCCGGGTGAAGCAGGTGGGCGGCTGACGTTCCCTCAGATAAAAAGTAAGTGCAATGGGGTGGGTGTAGTGGCAAAAGACTCGCGGCGCGGCATGAACGTCGTTGAGGCTGAAAGATGCGTGATGACAAACCTTGATAGAGATACTCCGACGAGTTCAACTGCAGATGATCATGGGCTTCAGTGGACATCGGTGCGCCGGGATCTCGCCAGGCGAAATGATCGTTTGGTGTCGATTATAATGTGTGTCTACGGACAAATAGATCTGACAGACACCTGCCTAACATCAATATTTCGGCACGAGGCAGGAGAGGATTTCGAACTCATCATCGTTGACAACGGAAACGATTCCGAAACGAGGCGACGCCTTGAGCAATGGGCTGCGCGACACACCGCGATAAAATTGATTCACAATGCTACAAACTTAAATTTTGCGCTCGGTAACAACATTGGTTTCGCCGCATCGCGTGGTTCGCGGGTCGTGTTCCTTAACAACGATACCGAGGTCTGTCCCGAGTGGTTGCGGTCTCTGACACGGCCCTTGAACGACCCGAACGTGAAGGGCGTACAACCCAAGCTTATCTATCCCGATGGTTCAATTCAGGCCATCGGAATCGTGTTCTCTGATCGCACTCCGATGGGCTATCCAATTTATGCGGGCAAGCCAGGAGACTATGAGCCATCACAAAAGCCAAAGCGATTCCGCGCGCTAACGGCCGCATGTGTCGCATTTCGCGCGAGCGATTTTGCATCCGTTGAGGGATTTGACACGATATTTATCAACGGTCAGGAAGATGTTGACCTATGTTTGCGTCTCGGAGGGGGTGAACACTTGTTTGCCTATTCACCGGAGGTCACGATAATCCACCATGAAAGCAAAACAGTCGGCCGCCGCGATCACATTGAATACAACCGGCAAATTTTCTCCGAAAGATGGAAGAACGCCAATCTAGCAGACGACGTCATGCATTATTCCAAGGATGGAATTGAAGTAGGCAAATATGTCCCGGATTACGCTCCATGGATTGACACAGGGTACGCGGTCTGGCGGCCCGGTGAAGTGGGCGGGCGAGAGACAGCCAGGAATTACGCTGAGCGTTTGCCCGCGGATACAACGATTGCCATTAAAATCGGTTGCCCAAACAGTACTCTCAAAGATCATTGGGGCGACTACCACTTCGCAGTCGCATTGGCTGCCGCATTCCTTCGTAAGGGTTTGCGCGCGCGGATAGATTTCCTAGACTGCTGGCATGCCAACGCAACGCCAAACGACATCAATCTCGTCTTGCGTGGTATTTCACAGTTCCCGGCTGACGCCGATGCCGTCAACCTGATTTGGGTGATCAGTCATCCGGACAAAATCTCAACCGACGAGCTTTTGCAATTCGACCGTATTTTTGCTGCTTCGAACATTTGGTCTCCCCATGATGATCCTTCCAGACCTGTTAAGATTGAACCCCTGCTGCAATGCACAGATACTTGCCGGTTTTACCCTAGGGAGAAGGATAGTAGCGTCGCATTTCCCCGTCTGTATGTTGCCAATTCCAGGCTGGTGGAAAGAGCCGTCGTAAAACAGGCTATTGAGGGTGACATCACTCTCGACATCTTCGGTGAGATGTGGGACGGCATTGCACCCGAACGTTGGATTAAAGGGATCAAAATCGACAATGTAGACCTTCCGCGATACTATTCAAACGCAGAAATTATACTGAACGATCACTGGGATGCCATGCGAAAAGAGGGGTTTATTTCCAACCGTATCTTTGATGTGTTGGCTTGTGGGGGCAACGTGGTGACCGATGACGTGGGGGGGTTGCCGTCCGAACTCGCACGGTTTTGTACCATGTTTTCTTCCGCTAAGCCGATTGGAGAGGCTATCGAGGAGGCTCGCCAAGCACACCGAAGACATCCGGGCAGATCTTCGGCTGCTGCGCACTATATTCATCAAAATCATAGCTTTGACGATAGAGCGGGCACCATCCTAAATGCAATGATTGAGGTGGTGGCCGAAAAGCGTGGTGCCGACCGCACCTGACCACGTCACATCTTAAGCAACGACAAGATATTGATTTCCACCGAGGTCCGACCCGTTCCGCATATGTGTCAGATGGAACTCTCAATGAAAATATCCATCAATCCCGGGTCAGGTCTCCATGCGACAGCCAAGAAACATTGGTGGCATCGGCGTCACTGAAGGAGGTAGTCCGTCTTTCGGGCAACAAAAATCGTGCTACCATTAAACCCCGATCGCTCTGAAGGTGGTATGTTACAGGAGTCCATTTCCGCTTCACTAGCATACTTAGAAAGCGAGTACTGCGGTTCTAGCCTCATTATCAACCCCAGGTGGCGGTCAAGATCGTCGATACCAAAACGTCGAACATGGTCACCCTGACCAAAGCGCCTCAAAGCCTCCTCTTCGGTCAACGGACCGAAATCTTCCTCATAGTGGCCGGCGATTAGGGGTAGACAGAAAATGTGATATCCGTCTGGCTTAAGTGACCTCGACAGGTGAAAGAACATGTATGCGAGCGTACAAGGTATATGCTCTGCTACATGTGAATGTATGATCAAATCGTAGTTGTTTTCGACGAGGTTTGAACTGTCCGTAATAATATTGAACCGACGGACTTTCTTAGACGGGAAATTGTCAGGATTATAATCCACCGCCTCATATCCCTCAGGCGATACGCTCGAAAGATAATTCAGAAGTCCAATTTCAGGTGCCAGATGAAGTATCTTGCTTGTTGCCGAAGGTATGCGCAATTTGTCGATAATGAGCTTAATTGCGCGAGCCCTTTCTAACGACCCGCAAGATTCGCATTTCACCGCGATGCGACCATTCATATCGCCCCAGTTGGCTGAGCCGCAGATATTACAGGTCATCGTCATGCTTCGTCTCGCCATCTAACTAAATTGCCCGTTCATCAAAATGCAAAGCTTGCTGAATGCTCTGTCGTGCTCGTTCACCAAATGGCCGTTGGGAGCCTTAGTTAATAGCGAGCGAATGGTCTAGCATCAAGCTGAGCAATATTTCCCGATAGTAGCGATCCCACGCTGGCTGCACGAGAGTGGCATGCCTGTGGGGGTGGCCGGATAGGATCAGCTTATGCAAGTCGAGCTGAGCAATTTCGGCAAGGTTTTTCGAGATAATCTGGTGCATCGCACGTTTCATGTCTTCAATGTTGGAGATGCGACCTGATCCGGGCCTGCCAACATAGTATTCGCACAGCGTCTCCGCCACTACCATCGGTGCCGTGTCTTTGGTGTATCGGAGAATAAGATCCCAGTCGACGAGCCTCGCAAGCTTGGTATCGAAGACACCATATCTTTCAACGCACTCTCGACGATGGACGAAGACATTCATATCAATGAAGTTTTGATATAGAATAGACTTCCTTTCAAAAGGAAAGAAGAGGGTCGCCGACGGTTGTTCGACTTCGTCAAGAAAAAGAAGCCTAGAATAAGCCGTCTTCTGCTCGCTATTGTCGGAAAATGCTTTTACGACTGTCGACGCAAAGTTCGGCTTCCACGTATTGTCACTGTCCAGATATGCGATAAGCTCGCCAGTAGACATTTGCAGACCCACATTTCGAGCCGCACTAACGCCGCCATGCGTAGTTTTCTTGTATCGTAACTGTACCTTTTTGGCAAAGCTTGATAAAAATGCTTTCGCTACGTCTCCGGTGCCATCGGTGCTTCCATCATCTACCAAACATAACTCTAGTTGGCCGATATCCTGCTCGACAAGTGAACTGAGCGCGCGAGTTATCACACTGGCACGATTCCAGGCTGGCATGATTACTGATAGCAGGTGGCTCACGTCAAAGATTCACAGCAAAAATACTTCCTAAAGGGGAACCATAATGATACGGAAGGCGCGATACAAGTCGATCGGCTACCGAAAAAATTGGCACTTGAAGAAAATTGTGGTTATGGCTGCATTGAAGCTTGTGCTGGTCAGGCACGCGGAATCGAAAGGCAACATCGCTGGCTCGCTCACCGGCACGGACGCGGATGTGCTTAGCGAGGAGGGTGAAAGACAAGCCATTGCGTTGTCGGATTCACTAAAGCCGTTTGGTATATTCGATACGGTTTATGTAAGTAACACCGAGCGCGCAATTCAGACGGCGCGACTGGCCGGCTTTGATGCAATGTTACTTACGAGCCTCTTAAAGGAAACGAATGGCGGAACCTGGGGCGGGCGGCCACGGTCAGAATTTGACGCAGAATTTCCGAGCTTTTTCAATCCTCTCGATCTTGAAAGGGCGTATCCTGACGGAGAAAGCCATTTCGAAATGGGACAGCGTGTCCTGAGTTTCATCAGCTCGGAAGTGATGCCCAGGCACGATCAAAAAGTATTACTTTTTACTCACCTCGGGCCAATCAACATCATATTGCACAAATTGTTCGATATTGAACTAAGCCGATTCCCAATGTTCAAATTGCGAAACTGCGCGATTGTAGAGCTCGATATTTGTTTGGTAGACGGGAGCATGTTATTGAAAAAGGCGAGCTTCTGAGTTTTTCCGTCACTCTATCGCAGCATCAAAGCTAAGGCTGAAGCCGCATACTTGATATGGAGTGCGCCTTCCACTCGCAAAGCCGCATTTTCAACCAGCTCCCGCCGCGCGTCAGGATTATCGACGAACCTCGCGATGGCGTTTATCCATGCATCACGCTGGTTCTCAACCAGACGCCCGTGGACACCGTCATCTATTACGGTTTCGTAAACCGGCACTCTTGAATAAACACCTGCAATTCCGGCAGCCCCGAATTCAATAAACTTGAAGGGATTTTTACAAAGATTGAACTCGTAACTTCCCTCATCCTCCTTCCCCCCCAAGGGAACCAGGCCGATATCAAAGATACCTTTAAAGAGCGAGCGACGATAGGTCTCGAAATCAACACTTCCAAGCCATTGCCAGTCGTGTAGTCCCAGTTCATCTGGTGGAAAATCTCCATAGTACGTGAACTCGATATCAGGATACCTATCCCTGACAGCATCGATTGCTTGGAGCCATTCGTGTTTGAAATTTACGATCTTCAAAAAATCCGCGTTGACCATGCCGATACGGAGCTTACTGTCTTCGCGTACCGCGGGAGGTGTCGATGCATATCTCTCGGTATATATCCCGTTCGGCAGAAGTTGAATATTTGAGCAGAGAGGCTTGTAGATTTTTAAGAGTCGAGGATTTGCAACGCTTACGATATCGCTAAGTGAAAGAAATCTGAGGATAATATCGATATTCGCCTGTGTGGGCTTTGCGCCGCTATAAGCCGGATAGGCAAGCACATGATCATCAACATCGTATAGAATGCGAGCGCCCTGCATCTTGGCTTCAATCGCGTACTCAAGGGAATCGCTGTCAATTGCCTTATTGAAAAATACCCAGTCAGGCGTGTATCTCTTTCGAAGTTCGCTCGGAAAATCGACTAAAAAATCCGCTGTTCCCGCATCGCGCAGATAGTGCAACGGTTCCAATAGTCGAGCCGATATTGATCGAGACACATAGGAAGAGGCGACGTTCGAAGGACGGTTAGCGACCAAAACTCGGAGAACGCTCATAGCTATCGATCTTGCTCCAGCGTTTGCGTTGAACGATCCAAATAAAACTGCTGCTGGTAGCCGCATTTGAAGCGAACCCAGTTACACTCTTGGTAACTGAATGGCAAGTTTCCAACTTTCCCCGCCGGCAGGATATCGTCGGCCCATAGATGTTGAAAAGATTTGCAAGTTGATCTATGCGGGTTTGCTATAACTGAATTCTCCGCGGCCTTGAGGCCGAAAAGTGGTTAACGTAAATGCTTCAGCCGAAATACAAAGGCATCATCCTCGCCGGCGGCAAGGGAACACGGCTTTACCCAGCGACGATCCCAATCAGCAAGCAGTTGCTGCCAGTATATGACAAGCCGATGATCTACTATCCGCTTAGTACGCTAATGATCGCCGGAATCACAGAGGTGTTGATCATCTCAACACCAAGTGCGTTGCCCCTCTATCAGGAATTGCTGGGATCCGGCGAAACGCTGGGTATGCGTTTCGAGTATGCGATACAAGCGGAAGCACGCGGTCTTGCCGAGGCTTTCATCATTGGAGAGCGCTTTATCGGCGGTGCGTGCGCGGCCCTCGCGCTTGGAGATAATATCTTCTACGGCACCGGCGTTGGCACGAGCGTGCGGCAAGCGAGCGAGCGCGATTCCGGTGCGACCGTTTTTGCCTATTCGGTAAGCGACCCGGAGCGTTACGGGATCGTCGAGTTTGCCGAAGATAAGACAACCCCAATCTCCATCGTCGAAAAGCCTAAGAATCCGAGAAGTCACTTCGCCGTTACCGGGCTTTATTTCTACGACAATGACGTCATCGAGATATCGAAAGGCATCAAGCCCTCTTCCCGCGGCGAGCTTGAGATCACAACAGTCAACGACGTCTATCTGCAGAGCGGAAAGCTATTCGTCGAGAAACTCGGTCGCGGGAACGCATGGTTCGACACCGGGACCCATGATAGTCTTCTTGAATCAAGCCAATTCGTACACACGATCGAAAAGCGCCAGGGCCAGAAGATCGCGTGCATTGAGGAAATCGCCTGGCGCATGGGCTTCATCGATGACGAGCAGCTCGCACAACTGGCTCATCCACTTGTGTCGAGCGGCTATGGAAAGTACCTGCTAAGCCTAATTCCGCGATAGTTTCTATACGCGGAATTGGACTGGTCTGCCGTCTAGTAGCGGAAATTGTGTTCAACGTCAGCAAAGCGCGTGGCGGTAGCATCCTTTGGCGAAAGCAACACGGCAAGTTGGGGCCAATCTATCGCGACGTCAGGATCATTCCATAGGAGCGATCGCTCGGACGCGGCATCCCAGTATCCCGTCTGCCGGTAGGAAACGAGGGTATCATCCTCCAGCGCCATGAAGCCATGTGCGAAGCCCTCTGGAACGTAAAACATGTGGTTGTCTGTGCCGGCAAGCTCCGTACCCGCCCATTTACCATAGGTCGGCGATCCCAGCCGCAGATCTACGGCAACGTCGAATATCCGCCCGTGAACGCAGCGGACCAATTTTCCCACGGCGTGAGGATTGACTTGGAAGTGCAGGCCGCGGACGACTCCTTTTGAGGACCGTGATTGATTATCCTGCACAAATTGCGGCAATCCAAGTTCCTGGAACGCGGAGGCGCGAAACGTCTCAGTAAAGGAGCCGCGATCGTCTCCGAATTCCCTATGTTTCAATAGCAGGACATCGGGGATAGCCTGAGGAATAGCCTTGAAGTTCATTTTTTTCCTTTCCTGGAGATGGCGATCACGCTAGCAGCTTTGACGTCGATAAAGATCCGATATAGGGACACTCCCTTGAGTACAAGGTAGTGCGGAGAGCTTTCATGCGCAAAACAGCAATGGTCACTGGTGGAGCGGGCTTTATAGGATCAGCAGTCTGTCGATATCTCATTGGCGAAACAGACTACGATGTCGTCAATCTGGATCTGTTGACGTACGCTGGTGATCTTCGCTCGCTCGACTCCATCAAATCCAGTCCGCGCTTCTCGACCATACAAGGTGACATCGGTAACAGCGAGCTGGTGGGTGAAATCCTGCACCGTCACCGCCCGTCGGTCATTCTGCATCTCGCGGCGGAGTCTCACGTCGATCGCTCTATCGATGGGGCGGCGCCGTTCATCGAGACCAATATCGTCGGCACCTTCCGGCTTTTGGAAGCCGTTCGCAGCTATTGGTCGGCACTCCCAGCGGCCGAGCAGAGAGAATTTCGTTTCCTGCATGTCTCGACAGACGAGGTGTATGGTACTTTGGGCGACGAGGGACTTTTCTCGGAAACGACGCCCTATTCGCCAAACTCGCCTTATTCTGCATCGAAGGCTGCATCGGACCATTTGGTCAATGCCTGGCATCACACCTACGACCTGCCGATTGTTATTTCGAATTGTTCAAACAATTATGGTCCGTTCCAATTTCCGGAAAAACTCATCCCGCGCATGATTACAACTGCGCTGGAGCATGGCTCGTTACCGGTATACGGCGCCGGAAACAATGTCCGTGACTGGTTGCACGTGGACGATCATGCTTCCGCTCTGTGGCTTGTGGCGACGAAGGGACGGCTTGGTGAAAAATACAATATCGGTGGGCGCAACGAGCGCCGCAACGTCGATGTCGTTCGCACCATTTGCTCCCTGTTGGACGAGTTGGGGCCTCCTGCGCCGCAAGGAGGATATGAGAGCCTTATCACCTACGTAACCGACCGCCTCGGTCACGATCATCGCTATGCGATAGATGCAACGAAGATCGAAACCGAACTCGGCTGGAAAGCGAAATATGATTTCGACCACGGTCTGCATGCCACCATCTTGTGGTATCTTTCCAACGAGTGGTGGTGGCGGCCTCACAAGGAGGCTGCCGAGGCCCTCTATAAGGCAAAAGCCAAATGACACTCTTAATCTTGGGTAAGAATGGACAGGTTGCAACAGCCCTTGCGGAATTGGCCGAGGAACGCGGCCTCGAATGGGTTGCCTGGGGTCGGGGCGAGCTCGATCTTTCGGATATCGACCAAACATATACAGCAATCATGAAGTCAGGAGCGTCAGCCATTGTAAACGCTGCGGCTTATACCGCTGTGGATAAAGCGGAGAGCGACGCTGCCTCGGCGATGCGTCTGAACGCGGATGCCCCAGCGATCATCGCACAGGCCGCAAGGGAGCTCGATGTCCCCTTTGTGCATATCTCCACAGATTACGTCTTTTCGGGCGATAAAACGACACCCTACACCGAAGACGATGCGATATCGCCAATCAGCACCTATGGTCTGAGCAAGGCTGAAGGCGAGAAGCGAGTGCGTGAGGTCTATTCGGCAACCACCATCCTGCGCACCGCCTGGGTTTTTCACGAGAGCGGAAGCAACTTCGTCAAGACCATGCTTCGCCTCGGCGGGGAGCGCAAGGAACTGCGCGTAGTCGCCGATCAGCATGGCAATCCTACCTATGCGGGCGATATTGCCTCAGCCTGCTTGAAGATTGTTGAGATAGCAAAGGCTCGCTCGCGCAACGTCGCGGGGACGTTCCATTTCGCCGGTCGGGGATATACGACATGGCACGGGTTTGCCGAGGCAATTTTCGCCGAAGCGGCAGCGCAGGGATGGCCAGTGCCTGACCGGGTGATGGCAATCTCGACTGCCGAATATCCCACGCCGGCGAGACGGCCAGCCAATTCACGTTTTGATTGCAATCGGATCGCTAGCGTGCTGGAAATTGAAGCTCCGCACTGGCGCGACTCTTTAGCCCACTGCCTGCAGCGGTTGGCGGTGACCGGGGGGTGATCGCTGCTGCATCAAGGCAGAAAAGCCTAGGCCTTCTTTTGCTCCCATTTGCTTATTAGTTGGAGCTTGTGGGATAGATGACCGGACGCTTTTGATCTCGAGAAGAGGATTATTAATATGTTAGTTGAGACACAGGCGACGAGCCCGTTGAATCCGTCGTGGTCTGAACCGACTGAGTCCTTGCGGATACAGAAATCGCCACCTGGGGTGTATAACAACATCAAATTGGCCTATTTCCTGGCTTGGTACGATGTGCGGCACCGCTATGCCCGATCGGTGATCGGACCTTTTTGGATCACGCTACAGACGGCAATTTTCGCTGGCTGCATTGGCTTTGTCTTTAGCGCTATATCGAACGTCTCCGTTCCCGACTTCCTGCCGTATTTTGCAGTTAGTTTCGTTATGTGGAACTTTTTGTCCGGCGCGACCAACAATGCGACGACGACGCTGCTGGGTGCGGGTGGATTCATCAAGGATCGGGGGCTGCCTGCCTATGTCTTCTATGTCCAGTGCTTTTTCCGGCATCTACTGTTTCTCGCCCATAACATCCTCGTTCCGATTATTCTTTTCATCTTTCTGGGAGGGGCTACGTTCCTCGGTCTCGTCATGGCTATTCCAGGGCTGATCATCTTCATGGCGGTGACGCTCTGCCTATCGCTCGTGGCGGGAACGCTTGCCACGCGCTATCGAGACGTGCAGCCACTGGTGGAGTCATTTATGAACTTGGCCTTCCTTGCCTCACCGATCATGTGGAAACCGCATGTGGTCGCGGGTCGCGACTATCTGCTGCACTATAACCCCGTGGTGCATTTGCTTGCGATCTGGCGAGAGCCATTGTTGAACGACGCCATGCCTTGGGATAGTTTTATCGTCTCGCTGGGACTCCTCGCAATTCTTGCCCTGCTGAGCTGGTTTGCGCTAACGCGCCTGCGCAACGCGGCTTTCTGGATCTGAACAATGGCTACGATCACGCTTAAGAAAGTCACGCTTGACTATCCGATCTACGATCTGAACGACAAGTCTTTGAAGAGGCTTTTGTTGTCCGCCGCGGGCGGATCTGCGGAGAAAACAACAGTCATTCGCGCCCTTCACGAGATCGACTTTGAGGTTAAAGCTGGGGAACGCATCGGGCTGTACGGACCAAACGGTTCCGGCAAGACGACGCTGTTGCGGACAATCGCGGGTATTTTTCCAATATCCGGCGGCAACATCTCCGTCACCGGTCAGATGACGCCTTTGCTCGGGCTCGCGATCGGCGCCAATATGGAAATTTCTGCCGAGGACAACATCAGGCTCTTGCTCCGCGTGGATGGTATCAAACCAACGAAAGAGCTTGTGGATTCGATCTGGGAGTTTACGGACCTAGAGGACAAAATGCGCCGCATGCCCTTGCGCACGTTCTCTTCGGGCATGCTGATGCGCGTACTTTTCTCAGTCTCGACGGCGTTCTCACCGGAGATCCTTCTTCTGGATGAATGGCTGAGCGTCGTTGATGAAACCTTTTCCAAGAAGGCCGAGCGGCGCATGGAGGATTTGGTTTCCCGTTCGAAGATCCTCATCATTGCATCGCACAACATGAAGATGCTTGAACGTGTTTGCACACGCATCGTGCGGCTGGAGCAGGGGCATATCAAATCCGATGAAGCTGTCGTGCGGGTGCAGAACATTGATGGTGCGGAAACGCCTGCAACCGCGTTTAGCTGACCCATAATACAGAAAGAACAGCATTGAGCACAGTGCATATTCATGCCCGGGATATCGTTTTAAACGATGCTGTCGGCAGCTTCGCGCGGCAGATCGCCATTCTAGCGGAGAAAGCAGGGCACGATGTTCGGCTTTGGGCTGAACATACAGACGTTCAAGAGCCTCACCCTGTTGAAAGCCGCTCGGCATTCTGGACGACGGTCCAACCGCAGGATGTCATCTTTTTCAATCATTCGATCTTCGATCCTGCACTTGAGGATATTATTGCTCTACCGAATCCTAAGATTGTCTATTTTCACAATATCACACCGCCTGATCTGATTGATCGTGCGGACGAGCGAACAATCGAAAATTGCCGGATGGGCCTCCAGCAGCGTCCACTTCTCGCTAAGTTCGATGTCATCATGGTCAATTCGGAAGCGACGGCGAAGTGTCTGCTCGAGGCGTTTGATGCGGATGCTTTGACGCATCATAAGGACCGGATCGTCATCTGCCCGCCGCTCATCGGCGCGGACCGGTGGAATGCTGTTCACGCCGAAGATCTCGGAGCTGCGTCGGATAAGCGAAATATCCTCTACGTCGGGCGCATCGTTGCACATAAGGGCGTCCTCGACATTGTCGATATCGCCGGAGAGCTAGCGGCGCTGAAGATGCCGATTGCACTCGATATCGTCGGTGGTCCCACAAACGGCCCCTACGTCGATCTTGTCAAGGCGCTCGCAAAGACAATCGCGGAAACTCACGGCGTGCCTGTCACATTCCATCATGGGATATCGGATCGCCAATTGAAGGCGCTCTATGAAATGACGACGGCCTGCATCGCGCACTCGTCTCACGAAGGGTTTTGCGTGCCCGCCCTCGATGCGCTGGCCTTTGATAAACCGATGTTCGTCACTCCCGTCCCCGCAATATTGGAAGTATTGGGGTCTGCGGCATTGCTAATTCCGGAAGATGACAGGGCTGCGGCCGCCGCGACGATCGCGGCTTTTCTTATAAATGGCGACCACGCTGGCCACGCCTCCTTGAGGAAGAAACGCCTTGAGGAACTGCGGATAAAGGCTGACGGTAGGCTCATCCTGGCAGCTATTGAAGGTTTGGGAGCGGCCTGATGCAGATCGTCTATGCCACTTATCCTTGGGCATTTGAAACGCCGGGCGGTGGCGAAATCCAGCTGCTGAAATATGAACAATATCTGCTCAACGCCGGCGCGGATGTGGTGCGGTACGATCCCTGGCGTGGCGGCCTCGACAAGGCGGACGTATTCCATTTTTTCTCGTGTATGGGCGGCTCCGTACATCTGTGCAACTACGCGAAGGCGCGGGGTATTCCTCTCGTCATTTCCGCCAGCCTCTGGCTAACGGAAGAAACCATGCACCTCTACCCAATCGCCGAAATCGCCGCGCAGCTTTCCTTGGCTGATGCGATCGTTGCCAATGGCGATGTAGAAAGCGACCGTATCTCGACTATACTCGGTCTATCGCGCGAACGCTTCCACACGGTGCGCAATGCCTGCGATCCGTGGTTCGGAGAGCCGGTTGACCCTGGACTTTTCCGCTCCGCCTTCGAGGTTGACGGGCCGTTTGTGCTCAATGTCGGCAATATTGAGCCACGCAAGAACCAGTTGGCTTTGATCCGCGCGGCAAAGCAATCCGGCAAGCCATTGATACTCATTGGTCATATCCGAGACGCAGAATATGGTAAGGCTTGTCTCGCAGAAGCCGGTCCGAATGTCCGCCATTTGGGCGCCCTTAATCACGATAGTCCGTTGCTGCGGTCTGCATATGCTGCTTGCGAGGTTTTCTGTCTGCCTTCGACGTTGGAAACGCCAGGCCTTGCTGCTTTGGAGGCATCGGCTGCAGGTGCACGGCTCGTGGTTACCGGCGAAGGCTCCACCCGCGAGTATTTTGGAGATCATGCTCTGTATGTCGACAGCGACGATGTAGAAGGAATTGCCGTTGCGTTAATAAGAGCAGCAGAAACGCCGCCATCGGAGCAGCTGCAGCGACATGTAAACAAGAATTTTACCTGGAATCGCGCCGTCGAGCCGTTGCTGGAACTCTATCGCAGGCTTGCGGCTGCGCGTTGACAGGCGAGTCTATTTGACCTTACCAGAGCGCATTTCACGCGGAATTTCAAAGGCTGAAAGACAATGATTTTTAGCGCTCTTCGGAACGGCATTCGCGGGGCCTTGGCAACGACCATCGTCTACCCCCTCACCGAGCGCTATGAGGCTCGCGATATTCGCAGCAAAACGAGGTGGATCAGAGAAGAGATAGACCGCCCGTTTTCAGAGCGACGTGCGCGTGCGGTGGCGCGCCTTGCCGAAACAGTTGTCTTTGCCGGCGCCAAGGTGCCGTACTATCGTGATCTGTTCAGTTCGATCGGCTTCGATCCGGTCAAGGTGGCTGCGGACCCCCGATATATCGAGGATTTGCCATACCTAACGAAGGATATCATTCGCGAACAGGGTCAAAGGCTGCTGCGCGAGGACCGGGACGGCATGCGGATTCATGTGGCCAAGACCGGCGGCTCGACTGGACCGTCCGCTCATATCTATTATGATCAGGAGGCGGCCGACTGGTCTTCGGCCATCACCCAGGAAAGCCGCCGTCGCGTCGGGAACACGCACTGGCGTAGCGAGCTGCATTTTGCCTCGAAATTTCCGGAGGTATTTCCGTGGCGGGACCGCATGCGTGAGCATGTGAAGTGCTTTGCCATGAATCGCGACAACATCTTCTTCGCAACATTCGCAAGCGAGGAACTCGAACAGATATGGCGCAGAATAAAGTCGATACGGCCACATCTGGCGCATGCCCATCCATCTACCGCCGATCAGCTAGCAGCCCACGTCGAGGCAACCCGCGGCAAGGATAAAGGCTTCCGGATCTTCGAATCTTCCGGCGAGTTGCTCGAGGCGCGGCAGCGAGAGCGCATCGAAAGAGTGCTGCAATGCCAGGTGATTGATCGCTATGGCTTGGCGGAAGCCGGCGTGATCGCGTACCAGATCGATCCAAAGAGTTCCGATATGCGATTTTACGAGTTTTTCGCATGGCCAGAGTTACGGACGGAAGAGGAAACAGGGTTGGCGGATATCCCTGAAGGTGCCCGCAGTGGTGAGTTGGTGATAACTCCACTTTTCAACAGGATGATGCCGCTGTTGCGTTATCGCACTGGCGACAACGCCATCCTAGCGCAGCAGCCGAATGGTATTGTCATTCCCCGTATGGTTGGCCGCGTTCACGACGTGATCATGCTGGGTGGCACGCCACTACCCACCCACTTTATCCAGGACGTGCTTGATCGCGTCGGTGGCATTCGCGAATTCCAGATTCAGATGCTCCATGGCAAACCGGTGTTTCGGCTTGTGCCAGAGGATACCGCCGACACAAATGCAATCCGGGAACGCATTGCCTCGTGGTGGTCCGACAATGTCGAGGTCGAGTTCATCACGCCAGCTGACCTAAAGCTGGTCGGCCGGCGCCAGAAATTCAGGCATTTCGTACCAGAAGAGGCATCGGGGCAATGATCACCGTATTTGCAGGTAGACCCGATGATTCCACCACCGAGATCGTCGCAGAAGCATTCCGCCGGTCGGTAACCCGGGGTCTGGTAACGGTGGCATCCGACGATCCCGTGCCGACAATTGGGGACGGCAACGTTTATGTCTTCATCTCGCCCCGGGTGGATCAAGCGCCCCTTGTCGATGCGGCTTCTAGGTCAAACGCCAAGGTTCTTCTATTTGGTCACTTGCCCGACAAAGTCGCGTCCTTGGCTGGGCTGGCTGCGCCGGGCCCCTTGGCTTCCGGATGGGCCGATGCAGCGGCATGCCCGCCGACGCCAATCTATACGACGACGCGATCATCGGCGGAGGTCAGTTGGAACAAGCATCCCCTGGCGAATGCATCACCATTTTCGTCACGACCTTTCTTGCGGTTTGACTATGCCGACGAATGGAACAACCTAGGATACGGACGGATTACGGCCGATGGCGGGTCATGGTCTATTGCCATGACGATTGAAGCCCTCGGCGCAACGACGCTTGCAGTCGCTTCTGCACCCAATATTGCAGAAGTTCTGCCGTTCGTCACCTTGCTGGAGAACGAGACGGCGTCCATCCTCTGGTGGAATCGTCCAGTAGGTCCGGTCGACAGCGCCGAATGGGCCGTGATCGAGGCGTTCCTCGCGGATTGGCGGCACGAGGACAGGCCGTGCATTCCGGTCATTGGGGAAATTCCGCATGGATATGACGCGGCAGTGACGATGCGCCTGGATTGCGATGAAGACATTGCGTCGGCGCGGCCATTGTTCGAACTCTACCGTTCGCGCGGCCTGCCGTTCTCGGTGGCGATCAAGACTGCTCAGGAAGATAAGGACGAGCACGTCGCGCTGATGAAGGAGGTTCTGGACGCCGGCGGTGCCGTTCTCTCGCACTCTGTGACGCACGCACCCCGTTGGGGAGGCTCCGGAGAAGCCTGCGAGATTGAAGCGCGAACCTCTTCAGACTGGCTCGAGCAGCGTCTGCCGGGCTTGACCGTGCGCTATGCCGTATCGCCCTTCCATCAGAATCCCGCCTATGTGCCAGAAGCGCTGAAGCGAGCGGGGCTGCAGGGTTTCGTTGGCGGTATCATCGCCAACGATCCGGAAATGCTGATGGCCAAGGGGGGAACGATACCGGGTGACGGGTCGGGAATTGTTACGCACAGCCAACAGTGCATGTTGCATGGTGATTGTATTCTGAGGGAAGGGGATCCATTGGCGATCAACAAGCAGGCTTTCACGGTGGCGGTTGCTGCCGGAAACCTGTTCGGCTATCTCGATCATCCATTCTCGCCGCGCTATGACTACGGGTGGGGGTCTGAGGAACATCGCCTGTCGCGGCATCGTGAGTTTATCGACCATATCGAATTGGAAATGGCGGGTCGTCCGATCCTTTGGCTCAATGAAGAGGATACCTTAGACTGGATCGCGGCCAAGATGCGCCTAACGATGCGAGAAACAAATAATGGCTTCGGACTGACGGAAGCTACTGCGGTTGGAACCCCGTTAGGTCTGGCATTCTCTGTCCGTTGGCGCGGCGCCACCCTGGCATTGGCGGATTTTGTCGATGGCTGAAATCGGTGTGCGTCATGTCATGATCATCGTAGGCACGCGCCCCGAAGCAGTTAAGATGGCGCCGGTCATCAAGGCGCTCTACGCGCGGCCGGAGGCTTTTCGCTGTACTGTGGTCTCAACGGGACAACATCGTGAGATGTTGCGCCAAACATTGACCAGCTTCGGGCTTTCCGTGGATGTCGATTTAGACATCATGCAGCCCGATCAAACGCTTGCTTCGTTGACAGGAGCTGCGATCGGCGCATGCGAAAAGATCTTTCAAGCTGCAAGACCGGACGTCGTCCTTGTGCAGGGGGATACGACGACGGTTCTTTCGGCGTCATTGGCTGCACATTACGCACAGATTCCAATTGCTCATGTGGAAGCGGGCCTGCGGACCTATGAACGCTACAACCCATTTCCAGAGGAAATGAACCGCAAGCTCGTTACGTCGTTGGCTACCCTGCATTTTGCGCCGACAGAACGGTCGGCACGACAATTGCGGAAAGAAGGCGTCCCTCCATCAAAGATCTTCGTTACCGGCAACACCGTCGTCGATGCGCTGGAAGAGCTTCGAGGCAAAGTGACCACCGGTGATATCTCGCCCGCCGTCAGGGATATGGTAGCGCGAAGCCAAGGACGGTTCGTGCTCGTGACGTGCCACCGCCGGGAAAGCTTTGCGCATGACCTCAATGTCATTGTCGACGCGATCGCCACGCTGGCCAACCGCTTCCCCGATCGCACGTTCTTTTTTCCCGTGCATCTAAATCCAAATGTCCGCGCACTGGTGATGCCAAGGCTGAATGAGATTGAGAATGTCGTGCTGGCGGATCCGGTTCCCTATGCAGATATTCTATTTTGTCTCTCGTCTGCGGAGCTGGTGATGACGGATTCGGGAGGCTTGCAGGAAGAGGCTCCCTCATTCGGTGTGCCGGTCATCGTGTTGCGCAGGACGACGGAGAGGCCAGAGGGGGTACGCGCCGGCTTCTCTCGCCTAGTGCCAATCGCGCGGAAAGATATTGTCTCCCTGGCCAGTTCCTGGTTGCGGTCTGGTCGCAAGACAATGCTGGCTGGAAGACCCAATCCTTACGGACACGGCAATGCTGCGGCGCGGATCGTCGACATACTGTCGAAGGAACCGTTGCCGTGACCGGTAGCGATAAACGAATGACATTCGTCATGTTTTCGACAGCTGATTGGGCAGCACCTTACTGGACGAACAAGCAGCATGTCGCCGACCGCTTGGCCAAGCGAGGTCATCAAGTCCTCTATATCGAGTCACCCGGAATCCGTGCCCCTAGAGCCAATGCGCGCGATCTGTTCCGCATATGGGACCGCCTGAAGAGAGCGTTCATTCCCCCAAAGAAAGTCGACCAAACGCTCTGGGTCTATGCGCCGCTGACGATTCCATTCGGTCATAAGAGCAGGTTTGTCCGAGCTTTCAATCGATGGCTGCTTGGCTTGGCGATCCGCAAATGGCTGAAACGCAACCGCGATGATGATGATGTTATTGTATGGACGTATCACCCCTATATTGACGGCATCATGTATGGTTTGCCGGTGCGGTCTACTATTTACCACTGCGTCGATGACCTTGCCGCCATTCCTGGCGTGGACGCCGATACGTTTCGAAAAGCGGAAGTGACGCTTCTCAAAAGAGCGGATCGTGTCTTTACGACAAGCCCTTATCTTCAGTCTCACTGTGCGGCCGTGGCTGGAGAGCGCAGTGTCTACGAGCGCAACGTCGCCGATATCGAGCATTTTTCGCAGGCGAGGCATGCTGGAACAATCCCTGCCGAGTTGGCCAAAATTAGTGGACCGAAGCTTTGCTACACAGGGGTTTTGTCCGACTACAAGCTTGATTTCTCGCTCGTTGAACAATGCGCCATTGCTCGACCCGGCTGGAATTGGATCTTCATCGGAGACGAGCCAGAGGGCCAAAAGAGTCCAGCTGTTGGCCGCCTGAAAGAACTACCCAACGTTTATTTTTTTGGGTACCGGTCCTATGACACTCTACCGAACTATTTGCGTGGGACAGATATTGCAGTTCTTCCTAATCTAACAACAGGTTACATGTCGGGCGTTTTCCCGATGAAGTTATATGAGTATATGGCGGCAGGGAGACCCATCATCTCTACAGCCATAGACGCGCTTGTTGATATCAAGGATCAAGTTGCCGTAGCGAGCGATCCAACGGAGTGGATTTATAACACCGAAAAATTGTTGGCCTCACCACCTGAGGCTATCGGACTGCATGACCCCAGGCTTCTAAATTTTAGCTGGGAAGCGCGACTCGATCGAATGCTTGCGCTGATATGAAGAAAATGCCTCGTTGTCGCTTTCACCGTAAGCGCGCGTTTTGCGGCACCTTTTGGCGTTAAATGATGTGGGCATGAGATGTGCACCAGAAACGAGGTGGACACCATATTATGGCCAACGAGGATGAGAAACTTCGTGTGAAGCTCGTAGGTCGGGACGGGCGGCGGAGCTTTGATCAACTGTCGAAGGCACGTTTGATCGAAAGTTGTTTGCAGCCAGGTACGTCGGTCGCGCAACTTGCATTGGACGATGGTATCCCTCCGGCGTGAACCGCCTTGCGAGCTTTGGCGAAATCGTGATTTTGCGCTCTTGAGAGTGGATTTAAGAGCGCATTGAGGGTCAGCTGCGACCAAGCAGCACGACATCGCCATTCCGATGTTCGGTTACAAGAACCATGCCGGCATCGACCGGGCGCATGGGTTCATCCGGTAATGGGCGGTGACGAGCGCGGCCGCCCATGACGGCGCTCAACTCAGGAACATCGTTGCCAAGGACAACACCGCCTCGACCGTCTGGGCCGACAGTGCCGATCGTTCGAAGACCAACGAGGAATGGCTGAAGGACAATGGCCTGAAGTCGGACATCCACCAACGAAAGCCGAAGGGCAAGCCAATGCCGGAAACGGCGTCGCAGGCAAACGGGCGACGATCAAAGATCAGGTCCGCCGTCGAGCATGTCTTCGCCAGGCAAAAGGACCAGATGAAGCTCTTCATCCGCACGATTGGCATCAGCAGGGCGACGGTGAAGATCGGTATGGCCAATATCGCCTACAAGCCGCCAATAGCCATCGGGCCGCGCCGCCGATCACCAATTCAGCGGTAGTTCGAGGTCTCCAATTTATCAATCAACCCCATCTCCCAGGATGTGGGCGCCTGCAGTCAAGCTCAGCGTAAGACGTCCTGCCGATCGATTTTCTGTTGTCTTCTACACTGGCGCCGGCGCAGGGAAACCTGTAAGTTCCACGGGAACAGATGCGTCACCTCTGTAAGCGTAGCGTTAAAGGATCAACGTTTGCGACTCTTGCTAACCACCTACCACCAAGCATTCCTGTCGCCTGGCGGCGGGGAAACGGAACTGCATCAGCTAGCGGAATATATCAACGATGTCGGTGTTCGCGCAGACCTTTATGGGCCGAACTCCAGGCGCCTAAGCGCCTATGACGCGGTCATTCATTTTTCCGCTCACGGCGGCGGCGAAGGTCTGCTGCAGGATATAAAAGCTGCGGGAAAGCCGATTGTCTTGATTCCGAATTTCAATTTCTTTGATCAGCAGCACAAGGCAAATGACGTCGTTCAGCGTCACCTCGACCTCGCCGATCTGGTCATCTTACGCACGAATGTCGAGAAAGACCTCTGCCAAAAGAATTTTGTCATCGCCAATGACAAGATTGCCGTCGTGCCACCGGGCATTGCGCCCGGTTTCGGCAAGCCGGCCGAAGAGGGCCTCTTCCAATCCGCTTATGGCCTCGACAGATACATCCTCTGGGTTGGGCAAATCGCTGAACACAAGCGGCAGCTCGAGACGATCGAGGCGCTCCAGGGTATCAATATTCCGCTGGTTTTCGTCGGCGGATATGCCGACAAGCGCTATTACGATCAATGCCGCGCCGCCGCAGGCGATTACGTCCGCTTCCTGCCGTATATGCAGCCAGCGTCGGAGATCCTTCGCTCGGCCATGCAGAGCTGCTCCGTCTACCTCGAGCTTGGCGATGATGCCCCCGGATTTTCATCTCTGGAAGCAGCGCTGGCGGGAAGTCCAATGGTTCTGAACGATCATCCGTGGTCGAGGGAAATGTTTGGATCATTGCAAATCTATGTTGAGGCGAACAATCCGACAGCCATACGGGCCGCAGTCACTACTGCACTGGACACTCGAACCCGGAATCAACTGACGGAAGAGATGCGCAGCCGTCATCTTCAACCCGGTCCGACAAGGCACCTCTTGGAGCTGTTGAAATTGAAAGTAGGGCGTTGACTCTTGGGGCACCCGTTCGCCAATAGGCTCGGGTGTCTGCGTTCCCCACTATGTCATGCGACGCTGGCTTTGGCTCGACCGGAAAACCTAGATCGTGGTATGCACTTGCTAAAGCGCTGCTGTTGGCGGTCTGACGGCTGCAAAAGAATTGAGTGAAAGGATTTCTCGTGTTCAGTTCCTTCGTCCCTGGAAAGATGGACCTTCGAGCTGGGAACGATCTGACCCTGCTGGGCTCCGCAGAAGAAATCTCCGTCTATGACATGACTGGAGGCGACCCCAATTTCCAAATGGAATGGCCGGGTGGAGAGTTGTCTGCCGGTATGTACGAGCTCATGATTGATTTTCCCGACGGAATTCAGTCGTTGATGCAGCCCACGCTTTATGTCGATAGCGGCAGCGGTTACAATGAGCGAGAATGTATCGCCCTGAGTTTTTACGCTCAGCAAGACAGATACGCAGCTGCAATCCTCCTGGAAAAAGGAGCGAAGGCATTGCGGTTCGACCCGAGTTGCCAACCTGGAAGGCTGACGATCGGTTCGGTTTACCTAGGTTACGTTTCCACGATCGATAATCTGGGCGATCTGCCTGTGTCCCGGCCGCATATGTCCCAGGCGATCAACCAGCAGAGATCGCTTGCGGCTCTCTCTCTCGAAAATGGGATCTACAAGATCGCCGAGGATAAGCGCGAATACGTGTTCATCCCTCCGCAAGAGCCTGCGGATATCGGTCATCGTCTTGCATCTCTTTCCACGAAACCGACATTTTCCATCGTCGTCCCTTCATACAATACGCCCGAACCACTCATGCAAAAGCTGCTGGGCTCGGTTACCGGCCAGTGGTACCCCCATTGGGAACTCATCATCGTTGACGATGCCAGTCCGAATCCGCAGGCAAAGGATTTGCTCGATCGACTCACGGACCCGCGCATCAAAGTTTATTGGCAGAGCGAAAATCGTGGCATCGCCGGCGCGACGAATGCCGGCATCGAGGTGGCATCAGGCGAATATGTCGTTCTTCTCGATCATGACGACGAGCTGACGCTGGATTGTCTCTTCGAACTGGCGCTCTGCGTCGATGCATATGATGCGGATTACATCTACAGCGACGAAGACAAGATCGATCTCGATGGGCGCTTCAGCATGCCCCATTTCAAGCCGGATTGGTCGCCGGACACCATGATGAGCACTATGTACGTGTGCCATGTATCGTGCATCAGACGCCAGCTCCTTCTGGATATCGGTGGCTTGCGGAGCAAGTATGATGGTTGTCAGGATTGGGATCTCATCCTGAGATTGACGGAAAAAACCCAAAACATCCGTCATATTCCCAAGGTTCTTTATCACTGGCGTATCATTCCGGGTTCGGTAGCTGGCGCCCTGACGGAAAAGCCGTATGTTCTGGATGCAAGTCGCCGGGTTAGGGAAGACGCACTACAGCGGCGAGGTTTGACTGGGACGGTCGAGCCCTTGGATGCCTTGCCGGGCTATTTTTCGGTCAACTATCACGTAAGGGGCGAGCCCCTTGTATCGATCATCATTCCAACGCGCGACAATGTGAATGTTCTGAAACGCTGCGTGAATTCTTTAGTCGAAAAGGCTACCTATCCTCATAAGCAGATCGTCATCGTTGACAACGGATCCGTGGACAAAACGACGGTCGACTACCTACGCGTTCTTTCCGAGAGCAAGGTCGCCGTTGTCGTCAGAAGCCATACACCATTCAACTTTTCGGCGCTTTGCAATATCGGCGCCTCACATTCCGACGGCGATTTTCTTCTCTTCCTGAATGACGATACGGAGGTTATCACTCCGGATTTCTTGGAGCGTATGATCGGCTACGCCCAATTGGCACATATCGGAGCCGCTGGTGCAAAGCTTCTTTATCCGAACAGTAACCGCGTACAGCATTCCGGCGTGCTGAATCTTGCAAAGGGTCCCGTACACGCCTTTCTGGGCAGCGCCCCCGACATGCCCGGCTACTTCGTTCGGAATCTCCTTGAATATAACTGGCTGGCGGTAACCGGCGCCTGTTTAATGGTACAAAAGACGAAATTCGAGCGCGTGGGCGGTTTCGACGAAAATTTCCCCATCGCTTATAATGACGTCGACTTATGCTTCAGGCTGCATGAAGCAGGGCTCTACAATGTCATGTGCCAGAAGGCGGTATTATATCATCATGAATCCGTGAGCCGCGGACTTGATCGCGAGGATGTGGAAAAAACGCTACGCCTCAAGAGAGAGATGCGCGCGCTTTATGTGAAGCACCCTAAGTACTTCCGGCATGATCCATTTTATAATCCCAACCTTCACCCGAACGGCATCAATTTCGATTACGCGATATGACCGACAAAATTCAGGCTGGTGGCAATATGCTCGATACCGATGTTCTCTCGCATTTGATCGCATCTGCGCAAAATGCAGACATCATATCCTTCGACTTCTTTGACACGCTCTTTGTGAGAACGGTGATCGATCCTGAGGATGTCTTCGACCTCGTGGGACAGCGCGCGGGAATCGAGGGTTTTCGTGAGATCAGACGAAAAGCACAGAGCGACGCCTTCGCGCAGATGCATTCCGAAGGTCGAAAAGAAATTACGATGCGCGGAATTTATGAGAAGTTTTCTCATGACGATATGAACTCCGATCAGATCATGTCGCTAGAATATGAGATGGAGCTTCTCGTCGCTCTGCCGAATACGGAAGTCGTAGCAGCCTTCGAAAAATTTATATCCTCTGGGAAAAAGGTCATCATCACATCGGATATGTATCTTCCGAAAAGCTATTTCGCAGATGTCTTGCGAGCCTTCGATATTCCGGTAGTCGATATTTTCGTTTCCTCGGAAGTGAACTGCACCAAGAGGGATACAGGAGAGCTTTTCAGCTATATTGCGCAGGAAACCGGCGTCCCCCTGGGTCGCATCCTTCATATTGGAGATAATCCGATCTCCGACGTGGAACGTGCAGCAGAAAAAGGTCTGCAGGTGTTCCATTATCGAAACGACCGGGTTCCGCCCGTCCTGCCCACAGTAAAATCGACGGAATATTCGGTCGCGAGAGGTCTATCGAAAAAGCATCTGGAGGACATTCATTCTGGCACTTATCAGGCACTGGGCTATCATTATGCCGGACCCGCGGCGATTGCCTTCTATGAATGGCTGAAGAAGGAGGCTGTCGCAGATGGGGTCAGTCATATGCTTCTCATGGCGCGCGATGGATATATCATAGATCAGATACGTCAATTTGATCCGAATCCGATCGATGCCACCTTTACGTATTTCAAGGGCTCCAGAACCGTCTTTACGCTTGCATCGATAAACGAGAATAATTTCCTCACGTTCCTGCCATTCCTGACGTCAGGCGCATTTGGCCTTACCCCGGCGGAGCTGTTCACTAGAATAAACGTACCCGTACCTGAACAGAAGTTGCTTGATGATCTTGGATTGGGTGGCGATGTCACGATTACGGCAGATATTCTGCCAAGGATTCACGATCTTCTCATCGCATTGCGCTGGCACATCCTAAGAACATGTCAGGAAAATAGCCGGGGCGTGTTTTCCACTTTGGTTAATATTGGCATACGTCCGAATGACCAAGTTGCCATCGTTGACGTCGGCTGGAACGGAACGACACAATCGGCATTTGAGACGGCCATTGCCGACTGTTTTCCGCTCGACGTGACGGGCTATTATCTTGCTCTGACAGAAAGCGAAGAATGCCTAGCTCGTCAAAAGAAGAGCTACATGAAAGCAATGTTTGCCGGCCCGGACTACCTTTCGAGCGATATCAAGGCCATGTACAATAATCGTGTGGTCGTGGAGTTTCTGTTCTCGGCCCCCCATCACTCCATAATATCTCTCCAGGTTTCAGAAAGAGATGTCCTATCGATGGCCGACTCCCGTCGGCATGGCGATAGCCATCTATTGCTGGCGGTGGAGCAGGTCATCGATGGAGCCAGGAAATTCGCGAGCGATTTTTACAGTGCGATGTCGGATATGAAACTGCCCTTCAATCCGAAGTCGTTGCTCGCACCGCTTCATTCCCTTATTCTGGACAACCATTGGAAAAAAGACGTTCTGTTTGAAGGTATCACCGATTTTGACGACTGGGCTCTCGCCCGGAAGAAGCCGCGGAAGTTGACGCACTACTAAATTGCGGCACGCTTTGACCGCCAGTCATCGGTGCTTCGCGCGTAGGACGAGATCTGATATGGATACCAGTTCGATCGGAACCTAGCGGTCTAGCGTAGGCCACCAGACAAGCAATATCAGGATAATCATGACTGCCGAAATTCAATCTCCTATTTTGCGATCGGCTCCTTCGCATATCGGCGATTTGCTGCGGCAAGGCTATCGACGCGTCTGTTTTGGCTATTGCGTGCCGACGGGAGTTATTTCCTCCTGGGTCTCATGCGGGCCATCCTTTCAGTTACAATATGATATCGAGACCGATATTGGGCTGGATAAATTGGTATATTGGTGGCTTCGCCACGGGCGGCATACCTTCGAGGGCCTGTCCGCAGCCATAGATCCGCATTTTCTTTTTGAAACTCATTTATCAATCCTAGCGGAAGATAAGAATTTCGCATCAAACTCTCCGCTGTTTCAGATCATTCAGCGCCATCGTGAGGATATACGGGATCTACACGATATCAGCACACAGGAGGGCATCCTGGCCTTCTGGAATTGGTGGCTGCAATCCGGGCGAGCGGAGTATTTCGGAGACCTTGACTGGTTTCAAACCCAGGAAATTGTCAATGTCCTCAGCGGGGCGCTGAATGACGGCGAGAATGCTCCCGATCTCGTCGTCGACGGAATTCGCTACCTTCAGCTCGTCTATTTAAAGACCTGGATATTGGACGAAACCGGTCCGGTCAGCGATCTCGTGGACAGACTCCATTTCGCATTTCTACACAACGGATTTGTCTCGCCGACACCGTTGCAATGGATAATTTACCGAAACAGAGCTGACCTGCGCGCGACGATGGACCTGAATACGCATGAGGGCGTATTTGCGTTCTGGACGTGGTGGCTCTCACATGGGCATGACGAGTATCTCGGCGGAGCCGTTTGGATTAAGCAGAAACAGGCTTTTTTTCTGCTGGATAGCCTCGAACATGAGGCCGACACATGGGATGTTCTTCGTTATGAGGCTTTATCGCAGATAAAGTCGTTGAGATTGATCGACCGTGATTCGGACAGGCAAACGTTTGATTCGATTCATTGCAAATCTCTACGTGTACACCATGGAGATGATGGTCATCTTACGCCATTAATGTTGCTTGTTCATCGCAACAGAGCGGATCTCAGGCAAACATTCAGTCTCCAAACCGATGACGGCCTGATACACTACTGGCAGTGGTGGCTTACCTCTGGATCGAAAGAGTATTTCGAAGGAATGCCATCGCTGCTGAGAGCGGAAATATCGGAGTTTCTCAGCGGGTTGCGGCCAGGGAATAGTGCGAT
Source organism: Rhizobium sp. P40RR-XXII (assembly GCF_012641405.1). Classification (GTDB taxonomy): domain Bacteria; phylum Pseudomonadota; class Alphaproteobacteria; order Rhizobiales; family Rhizobiaceae; genus Rhizobium. Next base: position 2,369 of record NZ_JABAII010000032.1, on the reverse strand, counting down.
AGTCAGCGCATTCGACGGGATGCGATATGACCTCTTATCGCAGATCAAGACTATCCTGACCAATGACGACTGCTCTCCACGCAATCTCGTCAATGCCATTCACTTTGACCATCTGCTCGATGCTGACGGCAAGATCTCCCATACCCCCACCCCTCTGATGTCGCTCATCTATCGTAACAGGCCCGACCTCCAGGCCGCGTTCGATCTCGATACGGCTGGTGGCCTGACGGGATTGTGGTCGTGGTGGTTTGCCGACGGAAAGGACGAATATCTCGGCAGCTCGGATTGGATTGCGGCCCAACATGCCACTGCCCTTCTCGGCGGACTGCAGCAGGGCGATGCAGAGGCAAGCCCATACGATGCCATCCGCTACGGCGCCATCTCGCAGCTTGAACCTGTCCTGGCCAACGGCAGTCACGCACTGGACGACCTCATGAACGCGATTCACTTCAACCATGTGCGCGACGCAGGCGGCAAGCTCTCCCATACCCCTACGCCTCTGATGTCGCTCATCTATCGCAACAGGCCAGACCTCCAGAGTGCATTCGATCTTAACAAGCCACAAGCCGTTCCTGCCTTTTGGGACTGGTGGTTCAATTGTGGACAAAGCGAATATTTCGGGAAAACGGCGGGGCGGATCTCAGGAACCGACAACACGGTTGCCGCTTCAATTCACGATGTCGCAGCAGCAATTACATTCACGAAGTCTGGAGAAGCCCCCGCATCGGAAGCGCCTGCACCCAACATTTCACTCGTCGGTTACCCGAAGGGCGAATTCGGGCTTGGAGAGGATATTCGTCTGCTCCGGGCTTCACTAAATGAAGTCGGGATCAAGCCGACAGTGGTCAAAGCCCCATGGGCCATCATGGCGCGGCAGGCGATCGATGAACCCTCTGTCGAGGCCAGAATGGCCGCATTCGATGGCGACGTCATGATCTACGTCATGCCGGCCTTCGATACGATGACCCTTTTGAACAAGGTCGGTCCCCGTGCTTTCACGGCACGTCGAAAGATCGGCTTCTGGCAATGGGAACTGGAGCGATTTCCTCCACCGGCAAAGATCGCGATGGAGTTGGTTGATGAAATCTGGTGCCACTCGGAACATTCCGCACGTGCCTTTAGGGGTGCGACGGATAAGCCGGTCATCAAGGTGCCATTGCCGGTGCTCGTGCCCGATGTCCGCGTGGTGCCACGCTCGAAATTCGACCTGGAAAACGACAGCTTCGTTGTTTTCACCAGCTTCGACGGCGCGTCTTCCATCTCACGCAAGAATCCACTCGGTGCAATCCAGGCGTTTCAAAAGGCGTTCCCTGCCGCGGCGCACAGCAAGGCACGGCTGATCGTCAAGGCGATGAATACGCTCGACGATTCACTCTGGCGTGAATGCATGCGCAAGGCTGTCATCGATGATCGGATCCTCATTCGAGACAAGGTCATGGATCGTCTCGAATACTATGAACTGCTACAATGTTGTGACGCGGTCTTGTCCCTTCACCGGGCAGAAGGCTTCGGCCGCCTTATGGCCGAGGCAATGGCGATGGGGATTCCTGTCATCGCCTCCGGCTGTTCCGGTAACCTCGATTTTATGGACGATAGCAATAGCTGGCTCGTTAAAGGCGTGCAGATCCCTGTTTTTCCCGGAGACTATGCATTTTTCCAGGATCAAATGTGGTTTGAACCCGATATCGACTCCGCGGCGGTAGCGCTTCGCGAATGTGCGGAGGACCACGAAAAATGCCGACGGCTGGCAAGCGCTGCCAAGGAAACAATGGAGCGCTACAGTCCTCAGATTTGTGGGGCAAGATATCTCGACATCTTGAGGTCCTGAGTTGACGGGCCTGACGTTCGCCCCGCAATTGCCAGGCCGGATCACTTAACGGCGGCGGGGCGACAGATGTCTCGATAGAGATAGAATTCCACGTTGATCGTCGCGCGGCAATGATCCGCCCGTTGTAGTTGTTGTGCCTGCGTCCGTCTCCTCCCGCCAGTTCAAACTACAGCTTCTTGCGACTGGTCTGCGGGTTTCGGCAAAGTCCGGACAGGATTTCCGGTAATCTCCGGACACAGTTTTCAGTAATTCCCGGACAGTGATTCCGCTAAATCCCGGACAGTTTCCGGCGGCGGTTTGAGGGTTGGTTCGAGCAGCGCCGTTTTGATCATTAGGCTTCTCACGACAACGTTGAGAGGGGCCGATGCCGAGACGGAAGCAAGCAAGACGAACGACCGTGAGGGATATCCGGACGTAAGCGCGAATTTCGGTGCGCCTTTTGAGGCGCAGCGCTCTGAGGCATGAAGTGTCCACCAAAAAATAGGTGGACACCAAATCATGGATGAAGATGCTCCTAAATTGCAGGTGCGGCTTGTTGGTC
>NZ_JABAII010000031.1 GCF_012641405.1 Rhizobium sp. P40RR-XXII | reverse complement strand
AAAGCCGCGTTCACCGCATCCAGGCGATCGCACAGTGGAAGGCTGCGGCGGGAGCCGTGGCCTGAGATCAATCCTGAAGGCCGAACGTCAAACGTGCTTCCGAATTCAAGTTAAGGTGACATCGCCCGCGCTGGCATTTCGTCAGATAGGCCCTCGCCTCAAGCCGTGTGCTGCCGTGGTGTCTGACCGAAGGTTCGACGAAAAGCGTGGCTGAACGCACTTTGGGATATGTAGCCGACACTCGCCGCGACGTCGCTGACGCTAGAATGACTTTCAGCCAGCGCGGCACGGGCGCGGGTCATCCGCCAGTTGCGCATATACGCGAACGGCGCCTGTCCTATGCGGCGAGTAAAGGCGGACGAGAAGGCCGCCCGTGACATGCCCGCCTCAGCGGCCAGATCAGCAACGGTCCATGGCCGCGCGACATCGCCATGAAAACATTGAATCGTTCGCCCGAGGCGGGGATCCGCCAGCGCGCCAAGCCATCCGCTTGTGGTGTCGGAACCTGACGCGAACGTGCGGATAGCATGGATCATAAGAACCTCCGCTAACCTGGCTGTGACAACCTCGTGTCCCATAGCGGACTGCTCTGCCTCCGCGTCCAAAAGACCCAGAACCGCCGTGATCGCTGCGGCTCCCGTCGACATTCTAGGGACGTGCATGAAAGCCGGCAACATATCGAGGAGGAAGGCGGCGTTCCCGGGCGAGAAGGAAATGCCGCCGCCGATCGTCACCGTCTCGTCACCCCCCAGCTGCACAAGGTCATTCCCTTCGGCGCACAGGCGCGAACCGTCGATCGGCACCAGCGCGGGATCGCTCGCAATCGCATAGGCTGTGCGGCCGATCAAGCAGCAGTCGCCTGTCTCAAGGCGTTGCGGAGCGCTATCGGGCAGCAGGAGCCAACAGGCCCCACGCAGCACTGCGACGAATTTCAGGCGTTCCAGCGCTGTAAACGCCACCGCCCAATCGCCCGAGCCCTCGAAGCGAGTCCTCCGGGTTGCCCGCGCATCGAGCACTGTGAGCACATCTGATAATGGATCGAAGGTTCGAGACGATTGCGATAAATTCATGGCCTTTCAAGCATAGTACGTCCAGCGCGCTTTTCCTATAGTTATCGGGAAGGAGACGGACATATGAGCATTGCAGGCAAAGTAGTGGCGATCACGGGCGCGAGCAGCGGCATCGGCCGCGCAACCGCAATTCTTCTGGCGGAAGCAGGCGCGACGTTGGTGCTTGGCGCGCGGCGCGAAGACGTCCTGGCGGAGGTCGCTCGGGACATCTCTGCTGTCGGAGGCAAGGTTGCCTACAAGGTGACTGACGTGTGCGTTCGTTCCGATCTCGAGGCGCTCGTGGCACTTGCGGTAGAGCGCGGAGGCAGACTGGATGTCCTTGTCAACAATGCCGGCATCAGCCCTATTTCGCGCTTTGATGCCCTGCGTGTCGAAGACTGGGACGCGATGATCGACGTAAACCTGCGCGGCACGCTGTACGGTATCGCCGCTGCGCTGCCGATTTTCGCACGGCAGCGCAGCGGGCATGTCATCAACGTGGTATCGACCGCCGGCATCAAAATCGTGCCGACGATGGGCGTCTATGCCGCCACCAAGAATGCCGTCCGTACGATCAGCGAGACCCTGCGGCAGGAAGCGGGAGCGCATCTGCGGGTCACGGAGGTGTCGCCGGGCATGATTGCGACTAATCTCACTGACTCGTTCACAGACACGGCCGTCAGGGATGCCATTGCGGCACGGATCGCAGACATCGCAATCCCTCCTGCCGCGATCGCTCGCGGCATCGCCTACGCCATCGATCAGCCTGACGACGTGGACGTGGGCAGCATCGTAATCCGACCGACCGCGCAGGATTGAACGTCCATACCCTGGGACGCGCTGCCTATGGTTGAACTAAGGCTTCTCCGGGCAACGACCGGCAGGTCGAGCTTTCGACCGGCGCATGCGTGGGATCATTCCAACAAACCCTGGTTTAATGTGACGCAGTGAAGCCGACCGCAAAAACGCCGGAACAGCCGCCGAATTTCATAAATACCCGTGCAGAAACCTATAGCCGATAAACCTCTTGCCGCAAGTTAATGCGGACCGGGGAGCAGTCACGCTTCGACCGGCGGTGTATAGCGCCGCGCTCGGCGACCGAGCTTGCTCCGCGGGTGGTGCATATATGCACAAGCGATGTTGAGGATTTTGGAATCCCGACGGCGCGCGCATCTTCCCACATCTCCCCCCGATAAGGAGCCGGCCGGCGCAAATCCCTCCGCGGAATCCAAGCAACCGTTCGCCTTGTCGCGCGCAATCGAGAATGCAGAGGTTGATATGTACGAAGCAGTCAAATGGCCGCAGGACATGGCTCCCAGCCGGTCGCCGATCCATTTCACAAATGAGCTGAAGGTCGCAGCCTCCCCTGAAACAATCTGGTCGCTGCTGGTGGATCCCGCTGCGTGGCCGAGTTACTATCCGGGCGTCGAGCATGTGGACCTGCTGGACGGCCATGAGTCTTTACGCCTTGGCACGCGGTTCGAAACCAATCTGGCCGGCCAGGATGTCTACGCATCGGTACAGGAATTCGAACCGATGACGCGCATCGCCTGGGGCGGCGGCCCCAAGGCGTCCCTGGAATCCAGGGCCTATCACGCCTGGATCATCACCCCGACGGCGAACGGAACCCATCTCTGGACCGAAGAGACGATGCAGGGTCCGCTGTGGATCGAACTGGCGAAACAGGCGCCGGACATCTTCTGGCGCACGCATCAGACGCTTCTGGAAGACCTTGCGAAAGTTGCCACGCTACGCGGCGGGCCTTCCGCGAACTGAGCCCGCGCCCGGCAAGTCCGGCGCAATCGACACCAATACAGATCGGAGAAGCAACATGAGTTACGCAATTATCGGCTTCGGCGCGGTGGGTCAGGCACTCGCCCGCGCCTTCGCCCGTAAGAACATCGAGGTGACTGTGGCCAGCCGGCGGCCGGCCGAGACGCTGGCGCCGCAGGCGCGGGCAATCGGTCCGGCGGTCGCCCCGGCGACGTTGAAGGAAGCTGTCAAAGCCGACGTAATCATCCTGGCGATCCCGTTTTGGCAACATCAGGAATTCACCAAGACCCTGCCGAGCTGGCAAGGCAAGATCGTCATTGATGTGACAAACGCATTCGGCGTTTCTGTCGAGGACCTGGACGGCCTTCCCTCCTCTGCCGTCATTGCCCGGGCGCTGCCCGGCGCTCGACTGGTCAAGGCCTTCAACCATCTGCCGGCGGGCGTCCTCGCCGAAGATCCGGCAACCAAGGGCGGACGGCGGGTGATCTTCCTGTCGAGCGACGACGAAGATGCGACCGCGACGGTTGCCGCCCTGGTCGAGCAGCTCGGCTATGCGCCGGTCAGCCTCGGGAAGATCGCCGAGGGCGGTCAGCTCGTACAGGCACGAAACAGGAGCTGGGCGCCCCTGATCTTCCAGGACCTGTTCAAGAAGGAGCAATGACCGATGTACGACCATGTAATTTGGCCCGAGCGCTACGATCCGAAGACATCGGCGATCTACGCGCTCAACGACATCGACGTGAAGGCGCCTCCCGAGGTGGTGTGGAAGCTGCTGGTCGACGCCGAGAATTGGTTCAGCTACTTTCCTGCCGAAGATCAGGTCAAAATCCTGACCGGCGAGCCGGAACTGGCGCTTGGAACCAGATACAGCAGGGTGACGGTCGGCTTTCCGATGAGTCTCGTCGTCACGGAATGCGAGCCCGGCCGCAGGCTCGCCTGGGCAACAACGGTCGATGGCGATGATACCGGATCGAGCGCCTACCACGGCTGGGTCATTACGCCCACGGACGCCGGGTGCCATGTATTGACCGAGGAAACGCAGCAAGGCGCCTTCTTCCTCGACGTGATCGGGCACAAGCATCCCGGTGCGCTTTACCGCTACCACCAGGAATGGGTCGAAAGCCTCGCCCGCGCGGCGGAAGCAGAATTCGCAAGGAAGGCAGGCTGACACCCCAACCCTGAAGCTTTGGCCAATCGGCCCCGGCCCATCTACAAATGGAGATGAACAAGATGAATATCGAACTCAAGGGCCGCAAGGCGATTGTCACAGGATCGACAGCAGGGATCGGACGCGCAACGGCAGAGGGATTGGCTCTTGCCGGCGCATCGGTCGTCATCAACGGTCGTGGAACGGCCAGGGTCGATGAGGCTGTGCGGCAGATGCGGCAAGCATTCCCTGCTATCGATATCGCTGGCGTTGCAGCCGACCTGGCGACCGCAGAAGGTGCTGAAGCCCTGATCGCGCAGGTCCCGGACGCCGATATCCTCGTGAACAATGTCGGCACGGCCTACTTGCGCGACTACAACGGCGTTGACGACATCGCGAAGATTCCCGACGAAGACTGGCTTGGGCTGTTCCAGTTGAACGTGATGAGCGGCGTGCGCGTGACGCGTCACTACCTGCCGCGCATGGTGAGGAACGGCTGGGGCCGCGTCGTGTTCGTCAGCAGCGAATCCGCGGTTAACATCCCTAAGGAGATGCTTGACTATGGCATGACCAAGACCGCGCAGCTCGCGGTCTCGCGCGGCCTTGCCGAGGCAGTCGCCGGTACCGGTGTCACCGTCAACGCTGTCCTGCCGGGACCGACCCGGTCTGAAATCCTGGGCGACTTCATGGCGAAGCAGGCCGAGGCAAACGGAATCACACAAGAGCAAGCCGAGCAGGGTTTCCTGAAGGCAATGCGTCCGACCTCCCTCATCCAGCGTTTCGCGACGACCGAGGAGGTCGCCAACATGATCGTTTACGCATGTTCCGAGCAGGCTTCGGCGACAACCGGTGCGGCTCTGCGTGTAGATGGTGGCGTGGTCCGCTTCGTCGCCTAAGTGCGAATTTGGACAACACTCACGAGAAGAGCCAGCAACCTTGCCTCGTTGAGCAAGGCAAGCTTCAATTCCACCGATGGCTTATCTATCTGCCTGGGGTTATCCTCAAACGACGCTCATGGGTCGAGGCCTATGGGCGTTGATCAGTACAACGGTCTTGATGGGGTCGAAACCGACAACCCTGTTATTCTAGCTTGCCACTGTAACAAATTATCTAGGAATCAGAGGAGTTTGGCGTTGTGGACTCACTGGTTTGGGGCCGGGAGCGGAAAGGCCGCCACATCCCGCATGTGTCGGATAGCTGCCGCGAAACTCCTCATTCCCTCGCCGCACCTGGCGGCTAGAGTCGCTCGTTCGGATCAGTCGCCGAAACCGTCGAATAAATGACTGCTAGTCGCGGCTCCATCCTTTAGACCATCAGATCATCGCTTGGGTCTTCGGCCGATCGATTTCGGTGATAGCGACGCGTGCTGCACGAGCTCGTGCCTGTAGTCCTGGAATGCACGTCGAAAGTCGTGGTCCAAGATTTTTCCACATACGTCAGAGCAAAAATATTCCCAACGATGCGTCCAAACGGAATGACCTGTCTTTCTCTTGAGGGTCGGCCCGCATAAAAACCTCTCTCGCTGCACTCCCATGTCAGAGCGCGCTGTTTCGAGAAGGCTCCGCAAGCAGTTCGATGAAAGCTTCCATTTCAGATCACATCCTCGCGTCTGCCGGCGCACTCTTTTACCGCGAAGGCATCCGCGCTGTCGGCATCGACCGCATCGTCGAAGAAACCAAGGTCGCCAAGGCAACGCTCTATCGGCATTTCCCGTCTAAGGATCATCTCGTGGCGGCCTATCTTCAGGATCGCCACGAGCGAGTCATTCGCTCTCTGAAAGAGGTTTTGAACGAAGTTCCCCGCCCGCGGGATCAGCTCAATCTCGTCTTTGAGCGGCTGCATGACAAGGCGGACAGCCCGGAGTTTCGCGGATGCGCGTTCGCCCTGGCGGTGGCCGAGCACGGCGATTCAGAACGCGTTGTCACCGTCGCGCGCGCTCACAAGGCGGCGGTCAGCCAGATGTTTCGCGCGCTGATGGAAAGAGCGGGTATTGAGGCAGCGCAGCCGGCCGACCATCTTTCCCTGCTCTACGAAGGAGCTCTGGCGACCGTCGCCGTTGGTCGCGATCCCGAGGCTGTTCTCACCGCCAGAGACTGCGCCCTCTTCGTATTCGACGCCGCACTTTCTTCCATCAAGACCGCTGAAAAAGGCAAAGCATGACAAAGGTAATAGACTATTTCTTCGGCATCGGTTCACCCTGGTCCTTCATTGGTCTTGATGCTTTTTCAGAACTTGCACTGAGACATGGAGCGTCGATCCGACCACATCTGATCTCGGTGATCGAGGACAATGGCGGGATCTACTCCCGCAACCGGCCGGAAGCCCGACGTGCCTACTGGACCAAGGACCTGAAGCGCTGGGCAGTCCTGCGCGGCAAGACGCTGAACTTCGAAAATCGCGCTGCCCTGTCCGATCCCACGCCCGCCGGCTTCATGGTCATCGCGGCCGTCGAGAACGGCTTGGATTGGCTTGGGCTCACGCGCGCTCTGCAGACGGCATTCTGGACGGACGCGGCGGATATCGGCCGGAGCGAGGTGCGCCAGGCAATCGCCAATTCGGTAGGGATCGATGGCGCAAAGCTGGAAGAACGCGCCCAGGCCGAGGGCACCCAATCGATCTGGAGATCCAACATCGAAAGCGCCAAAACCGCCGGTGTCTTCGGTCTCCCGACGTTTCGTTACGAAGACGAGCTCTACTGGGGGCAGGATAGCCTGCCCTTCCTTGAGCGCCACCTGAACGGGGAGAAAATCGCCGTCTGACAGCGAGCCTGGTGAGACCTGGTGCGGTCAATCCGCATCCGTGCCGGATCGTGACACATGGCACGATTTCGGCTGGCATGGTCAACATCGAAAGAGAGACGTGAAAGATGGGCATCCTTTCCGCTGAGCTATCGGGCCAATTCCTGGCGAGGTTCGGTGATCGCTTCTCGATCTCGCAGGCCCTGCGCGAGCAGCACGGCCGCGGCGAGCCCCATCACGCGCCGGCAATCCCGGACGCCGTCGAACTGATGCCTCTGCTGAAGCATGGCATCGATCCCAAAGGCATCATGAACCCCGGCAAGATCCTGCCGGCGTGAGTGTTGCCGATCTTTCCACTTTTGTCGCGGGAAACGGTGCGATGGACGTCTTCAAATCCCACAGCTCTCATTGGGGTGCATTCTATGGGCGGAACCAGGACAATGCGCTCGAAATCCGTCCCCATTCCGCCGACCCGCATCCATCTCCCCTGCTCGGAAATCTGTCCGCAATCGCCCATAGCCCCGCCCGTATCCGTCGCCCGGCCATCAGGCGCGGCTGGCTTGAAGGCAAGCCTGATAATGCCCGGAAGCGCGGGAGCGACGGTTATGTCGAGGTCACCTGGCCGGAAGCGCTCGATCTTGTCGCCAATGAGCTTCGCCGCGTTCACGCCGAAGCCGGACCGCAGGCGATCTTCGGCGGCTCGTACGGCTGGTCCAGCGCAGGGCGGTTTCATCATGCCCAAAGCCAGATCCACCGTTTCCTCAACATGCTTGGCGGATATGTCAGATCGGTCAATACCTACAGTTCGGGCGCGGCGATGGTCATCATTCCGCATGTGCTCGGCCCTTATGACACCTTCGACCGAAAGAGCGTAACCTGGGAAGCAATCGAGCGCAGCAGCGAGCTGATCGTTGCCTTCGGCGGCATGGCGGTCAAGAACACCGATGTCCATGGCGGCGGTATCAGCCGGCATGTCGTACGCCCCGCGCTGAGCGGTGCCCGTGCGCGCGGCGCGCGCTTCGTCCTCGTAAGCCCGCTCAAGGACGATCTTGCCGCCGATCTGGAGGCCGAATGGCTGCCGGTCATCCCCGGAACCGATGTCGCGCTCATGCTCGCAATCGCCTTCGTCCTCGTCAGCGAGGGGCGGCATGACCGGGAATTTCTCGACCGCTATACGACAGGCTATCCACGCTTCGAGGATTATCTGCTGGGACGCGGGGATGGCGTCGAAAAGAGCCCGCAATGGGCAGCCGGCATCTGCGGTATCGCGGCCGAGACGATCGTTGATCTGACGCGGCGCATGGCGAACGCCCGAACGCTGATCACCGTCAGTCATTCCTTGCAGCGCGCCGACTACGGCGAACAGCCTGTCTGGATGGGGATCGTGCTGGCGGCCATGCTCGGACAGATCGGGCTCGATGGCGGCGGTTTCTCTTATTCGCTCGGCGCCCTCGGCAACATCGGCAAAAGCCAGCTTGCCGTTCCCCTTCCGACGCTCAAGCAATTTCACAATCCAGTGCTGGACTTCATTCCCGTCGCGCGGATCGCCGACATGCTGCTGAAACCGGGCGAACCCTTCCACTACAATGGCCAGGCTCTGCGCTATCCTGACATCCGCCTCGTCTATTGGGCCGGCGGCAACCCGTTCCATCACCATCAGGATCTCAACAGGCTCCGCCAGGCGTTCAAGAAGCCGGAAACGATCATCGTGCATGAGACGGCCTGGACGTCCTCGGCACGCCACGCCGATATCGTCCTGCCCGCGACGACGACGCTTGAGCGCGACGATATCGGTGCAGCCGACCGCGATTCCATGATGATCGCCATGAAGAAGCTGATCGAGCCGGTCGGCGAAGCACGCGACGACTACGAGATATTCGCGGATATCGCAGAGCGCCTCGGCAAACGCGAAGAATTCACCGAGAACCGGTCGAGCCGCGAATGGCTCGCTCTCCTCTTCGAGACCACGCGCACGGCCCTCGCTGCCGGCGGTCATCCAGCGCCGGATTTTGAAACCTTCTGGGAGAAAGGCGAACTGCAGCTGCCGGTAAAGCCTGACGAAGGCGGCCCTGCGCGTGCATTCCGGGCCGATCCGGACGCCAATCCGCTGCCGACGCCGTCTGGCAAGATCGAAATCTTCTCTGAAGCGATAGAGAACTTTGGTTATGACGATTGCCGGGGCCATCCACGCTGGTTTGTACCGGACCCGACGACAAGGGCGGCGGAGAGCCGCTATCCCCTCTATCTCGTCTGCAACCAGCCCCATTCGCGTCTTCACAGCCAGCTTGACTATGGCGACTTCAGCCGCTCCACCAAGATCGACGGCCGCGAGCCGGTGCGCATCAACCCAACGGATGCGGCAGAGCGCGGCATTTCGGATCGTGATATCGTCAGGCTGTTCAACGCCCGCGGCAGTTGCCTGGCGGCTGCGGTGATCAGTGCGGATGTGAAACCTGGTGTGATGCAGCTTGCCACCGGCGCTTGGTTCGAGCCCGATGATGCTGATGCCGAGATGGCCATGTGCATTCATGGCAACCCGAATATCCTGACCCGTGATGCCGGCACGTCCCAGCTTGCCCAGGCCTCGACCGGGCAGCTGACAAAGGTCGATGCCGAGCGCTTCGCCGGGGAATTGCCGCGCGTGCGCATTCTCGACGGAATGACGTTCATCGACGAAGAGACCGCCAACGGCAATACCCTTACCGGCGAACAGGCACCGGAAATCCTGATCCTCGGACGTCAGATTGCGCTGATAAAATAATCTACAAATTTGATAGAAAAAGAACAACAAGTCTTTCTCGAAATCGATCCGCTCACATAGGCTCCTGTTCGTAATCAGCCTCGGCAACCCAACAGGACCGCTTTATGAACGACCGTTCTTTCCGCCCTCATCTTTCCAGGCGTCGTCTGCTGACCGTCACCTCTGCGCTGGCATTTGCCGCTCTGGTCGCAACAGCGAACGTAACCCCGGCATTGGCTGAAGACGGAGCGCATGATGGCGGAGACATCGTCTTTCTGATCGACTCCCTCGGGGACACCTGGATCCCCAACAACAGCGCGATCTCCAGCTTTCAGGGCCATATCTGGGGCCATGTGACCGACAAGCTTCTCTATGTCGATGCCGACGGCAAGGTCAGCCCGTGGATCGCCGAGCGCTGGGAGCAGAACGACAATGCGACCGAATTCACCCTGCATCTCAAGACCGGTGTGACCTTCTCCGATGGCAGCCCGCTCGATGCGGCAGCCGTCGTCGCAAATCTCGACATCTGGTATGCCGGGCGTAAGAGCGAGGGCATCAATCCGATCGGCCTATTCCCCAAGACCTATGATCACGCCGAAGCCGTCGATGCGACAACCGTGAAGGTCTTCTTCAAGAAGCCGACCCTCGGCTTCATTCCGACGCTCGGCTACCACGGCTCGATCCTCATTTCGCCGAAGACCATCGCCTCGCCGGCAAGCGCCCAGGCGGACTTGGGCAAGACCTCCGGCAGCGGCCCTTATGTCGTCGAGTCCTGGAAGGAAGGCGACTATGTCAAGCTTGCCAAGCGCAAGGATTACAACTGGGGGCCGGCAGCGGTGGGCCAGACCGGTCCCGCCCATCTCGATACGATCACCTACAAGCTCGTGTCGGAACCGTCGCTGCGAGTTGCGGCAGTGCAGTCCGGCCAGGCCGATGTCGCCTACAACGCATCGCCTCAGGAACTCGAGTCCCTCAAGTCGGAGGGCCTCACGGTCGCCACGCCCCGCTATCTCGGCTTCGTCAACGGCTGGGCGATCAACACCAAACTTGCCCCATATGACGACGTGAAGGTTCGCCAAGCGCTTCAGGCAGGCATCAATCGCCAGGAAATCATCGACACCGTCTATACGCCCGACTGGAAGCTCGCAACGTCCTTCATTCAGAGCAACGTTCCGGGTGCGACCGATCAGAGCGCGCTCCTCGCCTACAATCCTGAAAAGGCGGAGAAGCTTCTCGACGAGGCAGGATGGAAGAAGGGAGCGAACGGCATCCGCGTCAAGGATGGCAAGCCGCTGTTACTGACGCTGAACTCGAACCCCTACCTCGCGACATCGAAATCGATCGACGAACTGATTTCGCAGCAGCTCGGCAAGATCGGCTGGAAGGTCGATATCCGCGCCTATGACGTCGTCACCTTCGGCCAGAAGGTCAAGTATGGCGGCGCGGGAGTGCCGGCATATGAGGTGACACGCTCCTTCATCGACGCAGGCACCGTCGCCGGCATTCTGACCAACGCCAACAATGGCGAGAACTGGTTTGCGCTCGACGAGAGCGACAAGACCCTCAACGATCTGCGCGACAAGATCGCTGGCGCCGGCTCCATCGAGGCTCGCAAGCCGCTTCTCGACGAGCTGCAGAAATACGTCCTCGACCTGGGCTATTTCATTCCGCGAACGCAGATCGTCCAGCGCATCTACGTGCAGTCGCCGAAGCTCAAGGGCGAGGTCTACAACGGCGTCGCCTATGCCAATTACTACACCGCGACGAAGAGCGAATAGCCCGGCCATTCAACAGACACGGAGGTGATGGGCATGAGCAAAGCCTATTTCAACTATGCCGGAAAGCGGCTGCTGCAGGCGATCGTGGTGATCCTGCTGTCTTATGTCTTCACCTTTGTCGTCGTCAGCATCCTGCCCGGCGATCCGATCACCAATGTCCTGAACAACCCGCAGAACGGCTTCACCCCGGATGAGATCAAGGAGATTATCGCAGCGCAGGGGCTGGACCAACCGATCCCCGTGCAGCTTTGGAACGCCTTTTCCGGCTTCGTGACCGGCGATCTCGGTCTGTCGATGCGGACCAACAGGCCGGTAGCGACGCTGATCGCCGAGGTTCTGCCATCGACGTTGGTGCTTGCCTCGGCGGGCCTTGCTGTTGCACTCTTCCTGGCAGCGATCATCGCCTACGGCACACAATTTCTGCCCCGGCGGTTCGGACAGGGTCTGCTGCGCGGCTTTCCCTCGCTGTTCCTCTCGGTGCCGAACTTCGTGATCGGCCTGGTGCTGATCCACCTCTTCGGTTTCCAGCTCGGCATCTTTCGCGTCATCGAGCCCAACAGCTTCTGGGCGACGCTTTTCGCAGCGATCGCCCTCGGCATTCCGATCTCCGCGCAGATTGCCGAAGTCCTGATTGCCAATCTCGACCATGAATCCGGCCAAGACTACGCCGCAGTCGCGCGCGGACGCGGGCTTGGTCACATGCGACTCTTCGTCATGCACCTGCTGAAGCCGTCCTCACTGCCCGTCATCACCGTCGTCGCACTGACGATAGGCGAATTGCTCGGCGGGTCGCTGATCACCGAGACGGTGTTTGGCCGAAACGGGCTTGGCAGTCTGGTCCAGCGGTCGGTCAGCACTCAGGACCTGCCGGTTCTACAGGCCGTCGTTTCGCTCGCCGCGGTGGTGTTTGTCGTCGTCAACCTGATTGCCGACCTCACCTACCCGCTGCTCGATCCCCGCGTAAAACTCCTCGGCACGCAGCAGCGTCGCCCGACAACCGCTGACGACAGCTCTCTCCCCATCTCCAAGGCGGTGACCCCATGACACTCGCCTCCATTTCTTCCACCCCACGTACGACGCGGGTCGGCCGTCTGACGGGCCTGCGTGTGCCGCCTGTCGTAATCCTCTCCTTCCTGGTCGTCGCTCTGGCGATCGCATGGTCCTTGGCGCCTGGTCTGTTCACCGGCTACGATCCGGTGAACGGCACTCCCGCCCAGAAGCTGCTCGGCCCAAGTGCAGCGCACTGGTTCGGCACCGATCACCTCGGCCGCGACCTCTATGCCCGCGTCGTCTATGGCACAGCCTCATCGGTAGCCAGCGCACTGATTGCGGTCGTGATCGGCGTTGTCGCCGGCGGAACTATCGGACTGCTGGCCGGCTTCTTCGGCGGCTGGGTGGACACGGTCTTTGCCCGCCTCGTCGACGTTTTGCTGGCCATCCCCAAATTCCTGCTGGCGGTGATCGTCGTGACCGCAATCGGTTTCGACACGACGAACGCGGCAATCGCGACGGGCGTCTCGGCCGTCGCTCTTTTTGCCCGGGTGATGCGCTCCGAAGTCATCAAGACGAGGCAGGCAACGTTCGTCGAATCGTCCTTCCTTCTCGGTGGCTCCCCCTGGCACATTCTGTGGCGCCACGTGCTTCCAAACGCATCGCGATCGGTGCTGCCACTTGCGGTCTTGCAGTTCGGCGACTCCATCCTGGTAATCGCCAGCCTTGCCTTCCTTGGCTACGGCGACCCGCCACCTGCTTCCGATTGGGGCCTGCTGATCTCGATCGGCAAGGATTACCTCAAATGGCCCTGGCTGGTT
Source organism: Rhizobium sp. P40RR-XXII (assembly GCF_012641405.1). GTDB lineage: Bacteria > Pseudomonadota > Alphaproteobacteria > Rhizobiales > Rhizobiaceae > Rhizobium. The sequence goes on along the minus strand of NZ_JABAII010000031.1, from coordinate 25,133 downwards.
TACGCCCCTGCCCTCGTTACGATCGCAACCGTTCTCTCTGTAAACAGGATCAGCCGATGGCTCCGCAAGACAGACTGACAACGTTTTTGAATCGTCCATCGTCCCCGTTGCTGCGCACTGAAGGATTGTCGGTCGCCTACGGCACCCGCAGGGTCGTGACCAATGTCGGCTTCGAGCTTGGACGCGGCAAAAGCCTCGCGCTGATCGGCGAATCCGGATCGGGCAAATCGACGATCGCCCGTGCCGTCCTGCGGCTGCTTCCCGGAACGGGACAGGCCACGGGCCGCGTCGAATTCGATGGCCAGGAGCTTCTGGGGCTTCCGGAGCGTCGCTTCCGTCCGTTCAGGGGACGCAGGATCGGCTTCGTGCCGCAGGATCCGGGCAACTCTCTGAACCCGGTTCGCACCATCGGCGCCCAGGCGATGGAAGCTGCCGCACTGCTGGATGAGCCCGACAAGGCGCTTCGCAAGGCACTTGTTCTGGAGACATTCGCGCAGGTCGGGCTCGACAATCCGCAGCGCGTCTATGACTCCTACCCTCATCAGCTTTCCGGCGGCATGCTCCAGCGCGTGCTGATCGGTCTCGCCGTTCTGCCGCGACCCTCGCTGCTGGTCGCAGACGAGCCGACCTCCGCGCTCGATGTGACGATCCAGAAGCGCATTCTCGACCTTTTATCGAAGCTGCGGGAGGAGCTGCAGATCAGCCTTCTCCTGATTACCCATGACCTGGCGATCGCAGCCGAGCGCGCGGATTCCATTGTGGTGCTCAAGGACGGCGCCATCCAGGAAGCCGGCAGTACCGCTACGGTATTCTCCGCCCCTTCCTCGTCCTATGCCAGAAAGCTCCATGGCGATGTGCCGGCTCTCAACCCGGACCGGTACGGGCCGTTGCGAGAGCCCGGTTTCCGGCACCTCGCCGCCAGGCGCGAAAGGACCCCGAAGATCGAGGTCAGCGGCGTAACGAAGAACTTTGCCGTCGACGGCAAGGTTCTGACCGCCGTCAACGAGGTCTCGTTCAACGTGCAGGCGGGAACGACGCATGCGCTGGTCGGGGAATCCGGATCCGGAAAGACGACGGCGATCCGGCTTCTGCTTGGGCTGGAACAACCCGATACCGGGAGGATCACTGTCGGCGGCGAGCAGGTCAACGGTCGGTCACCCCAGCAGTTGCGCTCCGTCTGGCGGCACCTGCAGCTCGTCTACCAGAACCCCTTCACGTCTCTTGATCCGACCTGGAACGTCGAGAAAATTGTGCGCGAGCCGCTGGAGCGCTTCAAGATCGGGGCACATCGGGAGCGGGCACTCGCGGTGCGCAAGGCGTTCGCAGATGTCGGGCTGGGGGAGCATCTCTTGTCCCGCAAGCCCGCCGCCTTGTCTGGCGGCCAGCGCCAGCGCGTTGCCATCGCCCGGTCGCTTGTCCTGAAACCTGATGTGATCGTGCTTGACGAGCCCACCTCGGCGCTCGACGTCAGCGTTCAGGCCGATATCGTCGAAGTGCTGCTGTCTCTGCAGGTCAAGCTTGGCCTCACCTACATCTTCGTGTCGCATGATCTGGCGCTTGTACGCCAGCTTGCCCACACGGTCTCGGTCATGCAGCGCGGACGCATCGTCGAGCACGGCACAGTCGGAGAGATCTTCGACACGCCCCGCCAGCCCTACACCCGCGCGCTGCTGGAATCGATCCCATCAGGTGCCGCGCGTTTTGCGCGCACCCAGCCCCTGCAGCAGCGGCAGGTCTTCAATGAGGAAAAGATCGCATGACCGTCATCGCTTCCGCCCCGACACCGTCCGCGTCATTCCGTCCGAAGAAACGGCTCGGGTTCAACACGCGCGTCTCGTTCAACGATGAGACCGGCCCCGCCCACGGCTTGCGGGAGGGCATTGAGCTTTTCAAGGCGGCCGAACGTCTGGGCTACCAGTCAGGCTGGGCCTATCAGCGGCATTTCGACCACTATCTATCCTCGCCGCTGCCCTTCTTTGCCGCAGCGGGCCAGCATACCAGCCATATCGTGCTGGGCTCGGCCGTCATTCCGATGCGCTATCAGGATCCCATCCTATTGGCGGAAGCCGCGGCGACGACCGACCTCCTGATTGGCGGCAGATTGGAACTGGCGATCTCGACCGGCGCTAACGCAGCCTTCGATGCCGTCTTCGGCACGGTCGAAGCCGATGCCCGGACGGAAGCCAAGCGCCGTCAGGCGCGTTTTCTGTCCGCGATCTCCGGCGAGGTTCTTCACACCGTCGCAGAACCCGGCCAGGGTGCCGCCGAAGGCAGCCAATTGAGGGTGACGCCGCACAGTCCGACCCTTCGCTCGCGCATTCGCCAAGGGTCCGCGAGCCTCGGGTCAGCGATCCAGGCCGCCGAACTCGGAATTGGGCTGATCGCCGGAACCGTACAGCACGACCACGCCGAGGGTGAGAGCTTCGGAAGCTATCAGGCCCGTTGCATCGAGGCTTTCCGGGCAACCTGGCGAAAGCAGCGGACAAGCGAGCCGCCGCCTGTCGCCGTGGCGGCCTCGGTCCTGGTCGGCACGACGCCGGAGCTTCGCGAGAAATATGCAGCCTATGATCTCGAGCGACGTACCCAGGGCATCGCCGCATCGCGGCCGAAGGGTGCCCTCGAACCGAGCTCGCGGACCAACCAGCCGCCGGGAAGCCAGATCTCGCCGGTCTTCCACGGCACAGCGGACCAGGTGATCGAAGCAGTACTCAGCGATCCCGGGCTGGCTGCGGCCGACGAGATCGTTCTCTTCCTGCCGCCGGCCTTCGGCCTCACCGAAAATATCCAGCTGCTGACCGACCTTGCCGGGACCATCGCCCCGAGCCTTGGTTGGTCGCCTCATTGGTAAAACCACCACTGAAATTTGAACGCCGGCAAACGTCGATTAGAGATATTTTCTATAGTTTAAGTAGAAATAGAAAGACCTGTCTTCCTTAACCTTTGTCTGCCGCCTAACTTTCGACCACCATCGACAATCAGAGGAGCTCCCATGTCCGCGGAATTCATCAGCGTCAGCTTTCCCAACGCCTCGAACGACCTCAATCCCATCCCGGACGCTCCGGTCGATCCCCAATATCTCGAGCGCTACTCGCGCGCCCTTGACGACTACGGCTTCAACTACACGCTGATCCCCTACTCGTCGTCCTCGTTTGACCCCTTTACCCTTGGCGCCACCGTTCTGGCGCATACGAAGCACATCAAGATCATCGTGGCGCTGCGGCCCAATACCGTCTACCCGACGGTCGCTGCCAAATCGCTTGCCACGCTTGACCAGTTGAGCGGCGGCCGCGTTGTCGTCCACTTCATTGCCGGCGGCAGCGACGACGAGCAGGCGCGCGAGGGCGACTTCCTCAACAAGGAACAGCGCTACGAGCGGCAGGAGGAATATATCCGTATCCTGCGCCTTGCATGGACCTCGACCGAGCCCTTCGATTTCGATGGCAAGTATTACCAGTTCAAGCAGTTCCGCAGCGCCGTTCGTCCGACGCAGGGGCTGATCCCGATTTCGGTTGGCGGCTCCTCTGATGCTGCGTATCGAATCGGAGGTTCACTGGGCGACATTTTCGGACTATGGGGCGAGCCTCTGGCGGAAACCAAGCAGCAGATCGAGCGTATCTACGCCGAGGCGGCGAAAGCAGGCAGGACGGACCGGCCGCGGATCTGGGTGACCTTCCGCCCGATCGTCGCGGAAACTGACGAACTGGCATGGGAGAAGGCCCACGGGGTGCTCGACCGTCTCAAGGAAAACCGGGAAAAGGGCCTTCATCGCGCACCGCCCTCTGCCCCTCGCCCCGCCAATGTCGGATCGCAGCGGCTCCTTGATATCGCCGCGCGCGGCGATGTCCACGATCGGGCCCTGTGGTATCCGACGGTGACGGCGACCAATGCCTCCGGCGCCACGACCGCACTCGTCGGATCACCGCGCACCATTGCCGATTCAATCCTCGACTATATCGATCTCGGCGCCGACCTGATCTCCATCCGCGGCTATGACAATTTCAACGATGCCGTCGACTACGGACGCTACATCCTGCCGCTGGTGCGCGAGGGCATTCGGGAGCGGGACGAGGCAAAGAAGAAGGCCGCAGCCTGATGATCGCGCGCGACATGGCTTTCGATGCAAGCCTGTTGAGCGCGACGACGCGCGCTCTTGCGGACGCAGCTGCCGATGCGGACCGAACCGGGGATTTCCCCTGGACGGGCATCCGTGCGGTTCATCAAAGCGGCCTGCTCGAAAGCACTGTCGCGGCGAGATATGGCGGCGCCGGCGCAACCCTCCACGACGCCGCGACGATCCTTGCCGCCCTCGGCCGGGGCGATCCGTCGGTCGCGTTGATCAGCGCGATGACGATCTTCAACCACCTCGGTCAAGCGACGAAAAACCATTGGCCCGAGGACCTCTACAAACGCTTGCTTGCCCAGGCCAAGCAGCATCCGCTGCTGCTCAATGCGGCGCGTGTCGAACCGGAACTCGGCTCGCCCGCCCGTGGCGGCCTGCCGGCGACGGTTGCCCGCCGTACCGCATCCGGCTGGTCGATCACCGGCCGCAAGCGGTTCGTGACAGGCGCGCTCGGTCTGACCCATTTCCTGGTCTGGGCTCACACCGACGAAACGCCCGCCCGCGTCGGAACATTCGTCGTTGCGAACAAGCTTGCGGGCATTCGCGTCGTCGAGAGCTGGAACAGCCTTGGCATGCGCGCCTCCGGCTCCCACGATGTCGAATATGCCGATGTCGAAATTCCGCTGGAGAATGTCATCGACCTGGTCGATCCATCCGTTGCACAGCAGGACAACCGCGCCCACGCGGCAATCACGCTGGCGCTGACCGCGCTCTACCTTGGGGTGGCTGAAGCGGCTCAGGACGCGTTCATCCGCTTTGCTCACGAGCGCGTTCCGACCAACCTTGGCCAGCCGATTGCCAGCACCGAACGCTTCGTGAACCTCTCCGGCGAAATCGACCTCCTCGTCTCCGGCGCCCGGCAGATCATTTTCGATGCCCTGAACGACAAGCAAGCCGAGGCCGAAAAGCACATCAGGGCACGGCTGATCGCCGGCCGGCAGTTGCGCGACGCGGTGCAGATCGCCGTGCGCGGCATCGGCAATCCCGGCCTTGGGAACGAACTGGGTCTGGAGCGCCATTTCCGGGACATTCAGTCGGTGCTCGTCCATGCCCCGCAGGAAGATACGTCCATTTCCATTCTCGGGCGCGCCGCCTTCAAACGCTGGAAGAGCGAAAAGGACGCGCCATTGGCGCCTTCGGTCAATCTCGCCGTATTGAAGACGGCCTGATCATGACACGCTACATCATCATCGGTGCCGGCGCAGTCGGCGCGAGCCTTGCTGCTTCGTTTGCGAGTGAAAGCGCCGACATCAAACGAGCAAGAGCGAAATAGGCTGCTGAATTCTCAGCTCGTCCTTCGCCTTCAGCGTCCAGATATTTCTTGTCCATCTCAGCACTTAGAGATCAAAATCGAAATCTTGGGGCAGTTCACCGGCGACTAAATCCCGTCCACTCGTGCAAATGGCGCAGGTTCGTCAACCAGCGACGGGCAAGCGAATGGTCACCTCAAGCCCTCCATATTGGGATCGTTCGAAAGCGATCGTTCCGTTGTTGAGCGAGACGATTTCGCAGGCAATCGCTAGGCCGAGGCCGGTGCCAGGGCTTGTCTCGTCGAAGCGTCCGCCACGCCGTCCGATCGAACGAAGATCGGCCGATTGAATGCCCGGTCCATCGTCGGATATTCGCAGCTCGACGACTGTCGCGTCTTTCTTGGCCTGCACGCTAATCATTGAGTCTGCCCATTGCGCCGCATTCTCCAATATCACGCCGACAAGCTCGATCAGATCATTTGCGTCGATATCGACGTTTAGACCATCGATAATGTTGACTACCCAGTCGACTTGCTCGCTGGTACGCGTTTTCTTCAATACGGCGATCGCGCGCGGGACAATGTTGCTCAAGGACGCACTGAGAGCGTGCATCCGGATGCGCTGACGCAGCCGGACGAGACGCAACTGATAATCGATGCGACCGCGCATCTCGTTCGTCAGCTCAATGATCGTGGCAGCACTGCGCTTGTCACCGCCGTCTTCGAGTTCGTAAGCGATCGTACCAAGCACCGCGAGTGGCGTTTTCAGCCCGTGCGCAAGATCTGACGCACGCGCTCGTGCAAAGTCCATTGATTTCTGCTGCAGGGCCAGCAACGCGTTTACTTCGCTGACGACGGGAACCACTTCCAGGGGATAGGTGGCATCGATTGAAGACGCGGCGCCCTTGCGGATGCCTTCAATATCCTGACGCAGCTTCCTGAATGGCGACAGGCCGAACCGTACCTGCAGAATGGCAGCAAGGACTAGGACGACACCGAGGATCAGGAGCGCCACGGCCAATTCCCGCCCAAAACGGGTGATCGCCTCATCGAGGATTGACCGGTCCTGGGCTACGATGACCTGGAAACGGCGCTCGTTTTTGGCTTTCGCAAAGCGCGCCGTTAAGGAAAAGGCAAGCAATGATTGCCCCACAGGGCCTTGAACAGTGGAGAGCTGCCCGCCTTCGTTCGGCGTCTCGAGCTTGAGGACATGGTCCCAAAGCGAGCGTGAGCGGATCATCTGCTGCGTGCCCAGATCCGTGATCTGCCAATAGAGACCGCTGATTGGCGTATCGTAGCGTGGATCAGGCAAGGACCCCGTCAGCACTGGCGCCGTGTCGCGCGCGTCTGCATTGATCAAAGCGACAAGGCGCGACATCGTTGCCGACAGATCAGCGGAAGCGCCACGTTCGACGCTCTTCGTGAACAGGTAGCCGATAGCGACGCCGGCCAGCACCAGCGCCACGGCGATCCAGACGCCGGCTCCCAATATCAGTCGAACCCGTAAGGACCGAATTCTCAACGATCATTCCCACCGAGAATGTACCCAAAACCGCGGCGCGTCTCGATGATATCGGCGCCCAGTCGTTTCCGCAGACGGCCGATGAGCACTTCGACGGCGTTCGAACCGCCTTCGAAGTCCTGGGTATAAAGATGTTCGGCTATCTCAAGTTGCGAGACGACGCGGCCGCCCTGATGCGCCATGAAGGCGAGCAGCCGGTATTCCTGTGGTGTAAGTACGATCGGAACGCCCGCACGCGATAGCTGTCTCATCCGCGTGTCGAGGACAAGCTCGCCGATTTCGATCTGCGATGATGCAAAGCCACCTGCTCTTCGCACGATCGCGCGGATACGCGCCACGACTTCTTCCATCCGGAAAGGCTTTACCACGTAGTCGTCGGCGCCCGACTCAATTCCCTCCACCCGCTCGTCCCATTGCCCACGCGCGGTGAGAATCAACACGGGAACGTTGCGTCCGGCACGGCGCCATCGCTTGAGGATCGTCAAACCATCCAGCATCGGAAGGCCGAGATCGAGGATTACGGCATCGAATGTTTCGGTGTCTCCTCGGAACCAGGCATCTTCTCCGTCCCTGGCATATTCCGTGACGAAGCCGGCGCTCGATAGCGCCGTGCCAAGCGACTCGGCGATGCGGCGATCATCTTCCGCAACGAGTATCCGCATGTTTACCTCACTCTTATGAGTTTGCCTGTGCGGGCATTGAAAGAATAGCGCCGAACTTCGTTGTTGGTCTCGAGCACCTTCAACTCATACTGGAGAACACCCTTCACAGGGCGCAGCCGCGTGTCAATGATCTGTCCATCGGTCAGGTGTCGGGCGATTGCAACGATACCCTCCAGCGGAAGGGCCTGATCGGCTTGGACGGCTTTCAGAGCGCCATTCGGTCCGTCAAGTTCCGCGCCGGCATCGTTTCGCCCGGATTCTTCCCGACCAGACGGCTGGTCGTCCTCAGAATCATCTGAATCCGCATCTCCATCGCTCGCATCCGAGTTTGATGCTGTGGCACCGGTCCCTTGGTCTGAAGAGCCCTCCGATTCACCGGCATCTGCGATTTCGACGTAGCCGACATCCAGCGAGCCATTAACTGCTTCCTGTGCGTGCACCAGTACCGGTAGCTGCAATGCAAGAGCAACTGCCGTGAACCATGCGAAGGCTCTTGGGGACCGAAAAGGCACACATTTTCTCCTCAAGTCATCCGAGCCGCTCCAGCAAATAGCTTAGATGAGCGAAGCTGACAATTCACTGACAACGCCCTCACGGGATTTTCAGGCACTATGGAATATACCAATCGCTATTGAGGCAAAACAAGACGGACGGAAGCAAGGACACGGTGTCTGCGACCGCTGCCAACTTGTAGTGACCGCGCGCGAAGTTACGTCCCTTCGACGTTCGATCACAACCGTAGGAATGTGCCATGCAAACCATGTTTCGCTTTATGCCGGTTCTCATCTATCTAGGTGCGTTATTGACTATCGTTTTGTTGATGTTGATCATTCGATCGACGCACACATGTGGGCCATCTGGGATGTTCAGACACCCTCGAGCCTGCCATTCGTCACCATGCCAGAGCAAAGAGGCGGGACAGCAACCATCAATCCGCGCCTGCTCAATGGCTTCCTGACAACCCAGCAGGTGGACCGCCGTCCTCAAATTGGCGTTGATCCTGGTTTCCCAAACATATGTCTCTTCGACATTCGATAACTATCGTGAGAATGCAAAATGCAAATCCTGTTTCGCCTCGCGCCAGCCCTCATATATGTGGCTGCGTTACTTGCCGTCATTTTGTCGATATCGATCCTTCGACCGACACATGCAAGCGGACCTTTTGAGCTGCATTGTCAAAATGCGAAATACTCCGATTGCAGGCTCGTGAGCCGAGATTGAAACACGGACATGGAGAAGCCAGCTTGCCGCGATGGTTCATTCGTATCTGTTCGATAGCATCCATGTTGGTGATTTCGGTGCCCGGAGAATTGACAATTGCGCGCATCAAGCTGCGATAGCTCCCGGAAAGAATGTGCGTGCGGGCTAACTTAATAAATCTGCTGCCCGAAACCACTAAACACGCGGACTTCGTTTCCAAAGTCCAAGTCGCCCTGGAAGGCCGAGAGTATAGCAATGTCTGGCGGGGTATTGCGGCCAGACGCTACCCTCCACTCCACCTACGGGCTTGGAGCCATTTGTGAACTCTCAGTCGTCTTCTTCACCAAAAATCCGCTCCAAAAACACCGCGACAATTTCTCGGTCAGACGCTGGAATGAACTCCGCGCGCACGGGAATGCAAAATAAGGATTCTTTGAGATGTGCATAAACGCAATATTGAAAAAAATGATGTCAGGCAGTTTGATGCTTGCGATCTCTGGGCATGCAGCGAGTTCGATACCGATTGTCGCAACGGTCTTTGCTGCTCAAGTGACCTTCGCATCTCCCTCAGCTGCCGCTTCTCCGACCAAACGGAATGCTCAAGGGTTGCTGTCCGACATGCGTGTCTCGCTCGGCATGATCGCCCGGAGCTATAAGGACGCTTCCGGCACGCGGCACCGAAGCACTGCCAGTGTTCTCGAGGCTGTTACCTTCGCGGCACGTGCAACAGAGCGATTGGAGGGTGCGCTTGCGACCCCTAACGGCAAAGCGATCGCTGACGCTACAGGCGGCCTGTCAAAGGCGATAGGCGACCTGCAAACGCGATACGCTTTGACGGTCTCGCAAAACAAGCAGGCAGCGCAAGGCATGCGCTATCTGAATGCGGCATGGAAGAGTTACGCCTCCCGATATATTCTCTCAAAGCCGGCGAATGAAACCAGAGCTGTGAGCAAGGATGAAGTTCGAGTTCTGCGTAAAAGGGTGAGTCTTCTCGAAAAGCGCGTAGCGTCATTGGAGGATCAGGTTGCCAGCAATGCGGCACTTCGACGGGAGGTCGTACGACTGAGGCAGGACCTCGCCTATTACGATGACCGCCCTGACGATTACCGGACCTATCAGAGCATGCTGCTTACGCTCACAATAGTGTCTGGATCTTTCGATGCATTCGCCTATACCACACGAACTTACTATCCGACCTATCATGTTTACTTCGAGCCGATCCACCCGGAATTCGAAGTCTGGCATTCCTATTGGGATGGATACTATGATGGCTATTATGCGGGTCAAAATTTCGTATGGTATAACGAGCCAACCATTGTTGAAGGTCCACTGGTAGAAATAAATCAGATCGAAATCAGCCAGGATATTACCTACCAGACGATCTACAATATGACGAACGAGACGCGCATTGAATATGAAGCCCTGCCCGAGGAAAGCTTGGCCGATAGCAATATTCCCGCCACGCCAGATGATGCTATCTTTATGGTGCAGGAGTTGCCGCAACAAGAAAATGGTAGTGCCATATTGAATATGGATGAGGCTAGGCCGGCCACTGTCGAGCTGAATCACAATTCAGCTCAATCGAATGAGGCAATTGAGCCGTCGAATGATCAGGCACCGGATATGGATATGCCACAAAGACGCGAGGAATTTCTGGATAGTGCAGAGCAGCAGCATAAGGAAGACGAAGAGGAAGTCATCCCCAGCAATGATCGAGATGACGCGGCCGACCTATCGGGAGATAGGCTAGAGAAAGGGGACGTCTCATCACAGGAAAGTGACAGCTATTCTGATCAGCTCCGAAAAGCCGGCCAAGTTCCTCGGTAACAGATAGAGCCGGAGGTCGACGTGACGGGCTCCACAACATGCCCGGACGGTTCTGACAACTGCTGGTCCCGATGAACAGTGCCTTGCTGCCGGGCTTTGGCAATGAACTGCTCGGACGAGCACAAGCCTCAGGGATCGCATACCATCATCATGCCATGGTTTCTCAGCGCGTTCGCAACGCCATTTCGATGGAACCTGCATCATCGAGAGGTGTCACCATAGCGACTCTCGCCATTTCCGCAGTCATCTTCGCTCTCGCGTCGGTTTCGGCGCATGCAGGCTCCAGTACCTCGAGCACTGGAAATGCGAAAGAAAACGTCAAAGCCTTGAACAGTCCCACCTCAAAAACGGAAACCCAAAGGGACCCGTCGCTTTTGAAGAGGCAGAACTCGACGGCGAAGGGTAAGACGAAGTAGCGAAACAAATTATATCTACATGCCAATGTTGTTGCGCCTGGAAGAAAGGCGCAACATCTCAATAAAGATGCGCCGGGTCACCAAGGCGCAGATCGGCATGCGCGATCGCGAGAAAATTGCCTGCTTCGGTATATGGGCATTTTTCTTGGATATACCGAAAGCAATCGGGCAGTAGCTCGTTAGAAGCGCAGTTTCTGGCGATGGTGAAATCGAAATAGATAAAATCCAGTGGGCAGTCGGCTTCCCAGCAAGATTATTGGAGCGTGAGTGCTTAAGGCTCCAAGAGCTTTCGCCGATGGCTACGAAAACAGAGTGGTCTCATCGTCGTCGGCTGGGGTGGGCAAGTGCCACGCGCCGCCGATTCAAGATGCCGCCCAAATCGCTCTCAAGCAGATCGTCTTATTCAGGATAGTCGGTGCATCCGCCTGGAGCGTGCTGGTAATCCGAAGCCCGTCTTGCGGAGTCGGCCGCATGGTCGATTTTTGCACCAACTGTCAGTTCACTCTCCACACAATCTGGATATTGCGGTGCTCTACCTTTCTCCACAAGGCATTACTGAATGAGGAAGGGAAGATCTTGAAACACGACAACAACTCCCGCCCGGCCAGCAAACAAGCGGTTCCTGTACGGCAAACTCCCCATACTGGTTGCGAAGAATCTCAGCTTAGTTTCTCCTCCCAATTTAGGCGCCAGGATAATCTATCCACAATGGGCTTCATCATCCACCTGCTGCGTGTCAAACAGCGGCAGCAGCACGCCGAAAGGTTGTTGAGACTTCTTCCTTTTCCCACATCGATCTTGCCTGCTGTCGACGGTCGCCTACTCTTCAAGCGGGAGCGGCGAGGGTTCTATCAGCGACGCTTGCATCAGCCTTTCTATCCTTTCGAGCTTACCAATGCCGAAATTGGTTGCTTCCTTTCGCACCGAAAAGCATGGCAGACGATGGTCGATCAAAACATCGATATCGCTTTCGTCATGGAAGATGATATCGAGCTTGATAACGGCTTTTACAGGAGCCTCGCGCTGGCGCTCGCTCATATAGGTTCGGACGATCTTATACGGTTCCCAATGCGTAGAGGTCGTGAGAGCGGCCGCCAGATCGCCAAAACCGGCAACTTTGCCTTGATCGAACCCACCTGCCCAGGACTTGGAATGGGAGCGCAGCTGATCACGCGCGGCGCGGCGATCAAGTTGCTCAAGGCAACCGAGCAAGTGGATCGGCCGGTCGATGTGTTCTTGCAGATGTTTTGGTTGACGGGCGTCGTACCGAAGTCGATCAAGCCCCATGCCATTCACGAGATTTCCGGCGCATTGGGCGGGAGCACGCTCAAACGACGCAAGCCGCTTTTGCAAAAATGCATCCACGAGATCTTGCGTCCGCTTTATCGCGGTAGGATCAAACGGCTCGCTCGATTGGCCGGTAAACGTCGCATACCGTCCTCCAATGTTGCGGCAAGATAGCATGCCGATATCGATTTTGAGATACAGCCAGATCGCTGACCCCGCTGAGCAAGGCATCTACCTCCGCTATCGGACCGTTTCCCCGAGCAATTTTCGCATCCAGATGCGACGATTGAAGAGACTGGGATTTACCGGATTGTCCCTGCGTGATCTCCAGCCCTATTTGCGCGGAGAAAAGTCGGGCAGAGTCTTTGGCATCACTTTTGACAATGGCTTTCGGAGCGTTCACACGCATGCTCTACCAATCCTTCAAGAATTGCAATTTACAGCGACAAGCTACTTTGTCGCGAGCCAAGTTAGCGGATTCAATATTTGGGACTCGCCAGTTGGGGCTCCATACTCGCGATGCATGTCGAAAGAAGAGATACTGGAATGGATGCAAATGGGCCAGGAAGTCGGCGCCCATAGTCTTGATCATATCGCGCTGACGGAGGTCTCGACTACCGAGGCAAGACGGCAATCACCCTTGCTCGTTGTAAGCTCGAAGACATGTTGGGAACTTCGGTCGACAGCCTCTCCTATCCGTACGGCGCCGTGTCTGAACTGGTCAGATATATCGTTGAGCAGGCTAGCTATGTCAGCGCGACCACGACCTTTAGCGGGAGAATCTTACCGAAGGATGACATGCTGTGGCTACCACGACAGACGGTTCGCCAAGTGGATAGCTGGCTTAACGTCCTGGGCAAATGTGCGCTCCGTTAGATCCCGATGAAGTTATCTCATCTCTATACGGCAGGTAGTCGCGAGAGAACGATTTGCGTAGGGACGGTCACTCGTGCAAGGCCACAAATGCTTTCAAATCTTCTGAAATCCTATAGCAGGCTGAATGTGCCTGATGGAATTCGTCTCCATTTTATCGTCGTCGAGAACAATGAAACCGCTTCGTTAAGTCAAGCTATCGAGCATTTTCGAGCGCAAGTGCCAAACTCGACCGTTCAATACGAGCTCGAGACGCAGCTCGGGATCGCCTTCGCTCGCAATCGCGTCCTTGAGACTGCACTTGCGTTGGGTGGCGACATGCTGACCTTTGCCGACGATGACGAAATAGTCGCGGAAGACTGGCTTGAGCAACTGCTCGCCGCGCGAGACGCTCAAGACTTCGATATCGTCGCGTCACCGGTCAGGTTCACACCGCCGCCGGTCGACGCCTCCCCATGGAACAGGATGGTTTGGTCCGGAATGAACAGAATGAATCGCAACAGCGAAGCGAGGTCCATTCGTCTCCTCGACAGGGGCGAAGCCAAGCACATTAAGCTGGCAACCGGCAGCTGGATGGGAAAGCTTGAGTTCTTTCGCCGCACTGGCCTTCGTTTCGACAATGCGCTTGGCCTGGCAGGTGGCGAGGATTGGCAATTGTGGACCGATGCCTTGAAGCTCGGCGCTTATACGACGTGGACTCCCCATGCGATCGCTTACGAGACGGTTCCTGTCGAGCGCTTGACACTCCATTACCATTACAGGCGTTCCCGGGATCACAGCAGCATTTTGATTGAGAGACGAAAAAGCAATGGCTCGAAGACGGGATCGCTGCAAATGTTCGCTTCGATTTTAGGCCGAGTATGGACGCTATGCTACTGTATTCTCGCCGCTCCATTGACGGGGGGCAGGACATTGGTGCGCGCGGCAGCGTGCTTGGGAAGCATAGTTGGGTTGCTCCGGGGTCGTCTCGGGTTTGCATCGCCGCATTATCGGACGACCAACGGTTCTTAACTGCCGCAGTATGTCAGCTCATCGATGAGTAACTTCATACCTCCATCAAACGCGACCTTTTGGTCCACATGGTCTCGCTTATCGTTTCTTGTGGAAACAGCCAAATGCGCCGACATCCGAGAAGCCGGCACCGGTGTCTGCGAATGAACCGCGACTGAATGGTGCCTTCAGCTTCCGTTCCAACGAGGGCATCTAGAAGAAAGACGTTCAACCGCGGTCCTATCCGCCTGAGGAGATACAGTCATGATCCGCACGTCTTTCATTGCAACCGCACTCGTCGCTCTCGCTGGCCTCACCGCCGCAGCTCCCGCCATGGCCAACGATGTGCGTATCGAACAATATGGCTGGTCGAATTCTGCCGGTGGCGCGCAGGAAGGGTACGGAAACCGGATCAGAACCTACCAGAACGGCGGCTACAACCGGATTGTCGGCCATCAATATGGTCGTCATAACCTTTCGGCTGTCGGCCAGCAAGGCAATGACAACTATGGCGCCACCTATCAGAACGGCGACCGCAACGTGGCCGGCATCGGCCAGTTTGGCTCCAACCACACGACCATCCTTACCCAGGACGGCAATGGCAACATCGCGGCTGGGGTCCAGGTCGGTCATGGCTGCAGCGCCAATGTCAGCCAGGGCGGCAATGGCAATGTCGCGGCCTTCGTCCAGGCCTGCCCGTAAGCGGCCGCGCGATGACGCAAAATGAGGTTAAGATCGCAACAGCAGGCCATTAGGGAGATGATCCATGCCAAATAGCCTCAAACATCAACGCCGCCTGGTGGCGATTCTCGCGCTGGTCCTGCTTCCTGTCGGCGCGGTTGCGGCGGTGACGACTGCCAACCAATCCGACGAGGCGCAGCTTTGCGAAATCAAAGCAACGCCTGGGGCAGGTATGGTGAGACTGGATGCGCTCGTCCACGCCGACAAGCACGTCGGCGGGACCTACACCTTCCATGTCGAGAAATCAGGAGACGGCGGTAGCTCCACGATCAACCAGGGTGGCGATTTTGATGCAACGGCGGGACATGCGGCAACCCTCAGCTCCGTCTCGCTCGACGCCAAGGGAACCGGATACAAGGCGACACTCGATATCGTGATCGGAGATAAGCGTTTCAGCTGCACGAAGCAGATCGACGGCAACTGAACGGCCCCCACACTCTGTAGATCTCTTTAAAAGGGCGCCGGTTTCTGGCGCCCTTTTGCTTTCGATCAGGCCGCAACGACTGAACGGCAACTGAACGGGCAATTCCGAATGGGTTCAGCTTAAAGATGCGAAAGTTGATCATCGGCTAAGAAAGCCGGCAAATGGAGAGCAAGATGCCCCGCAACGTGTTTAAGATCCTTACCGTAACGCTTGTTGCCGCGAGCCTGGGGCAGGTCGCCTCGTCTGTGCCGGCCTATGCCGGCGGCCGGATCTCGTTCAACCTCGCGCCTGATAATGCCGAGGATGCGGGTCTTTTCTCAACCGGGCTGCGGGTCTATTCGCTCTATCGCGGCCTGAAGGACGCCGACATCCGGCAGCTGGGCCGGGGTAACGCGGCTGGTATCGCTCAGGCTGGCCGTGGCAACCTCGGCTTCATCCAGCAACGGGGCAACGGTCATTCCGCAACCTTGCGGCAGAACGGCAACAACAATGCCTATGGCATTTTCCAGTATGGGCGAAATACCGAAACCGACGTAGTGCAGGATGGGGATAACGGCAGTGGCGCTACCTTCAGCTATGGCTGGTAATGGAGCCCGGCGGAACCTCGTTCTTGCGATATCGCCGGTAGGTTTCCATCTTGTGCCTTCTTACATCGGCGGACATTTGCCGAATGATTGTCGAATTGACTATGATCCGAACCGTCCGGCCTCGGCTTGGTTCCCGAAGCCTTTGCCCGATCAGATCTGCGGCTACATGCCCGGTTGCTTCCGGGCGCAAATGCCCTAACTAGCGGTAGTCGACACCCTTCATTCGAGGTTGACATGACCGACGATGTCTTGCTGACGTTCAATGCCGGATCCTCGACCTTGAAAATCGGGATCTTCGAGCTGGCGGGCACGCAGGCGCGCAATGTCGGCCGCGGCAAGATCGACTTCGATCAAGCTCCGCTGATGCTTCGCTATTCCATCGGAGACGATAAATACGAGAGGTCGGTCAAGGGCGATAACGATGCAAACTTCGTCTCCGTCGTCGCCGAAACCCTGGACCATATGCTCGCTCACCTTCCAGGCAGGCTGCGCGCGGTCGCCCACCGCGTCGTCCATGGCGGCTTGACGTTTCGCGAGGCGACGCTGCTCGACGGTGCCGCGATCGGCCGGATCGAGAAACTCGTTCCCCTTGCTCCGCTGCATCAGCCGCAGGCGCTCCGTGTCATCCGGTCTATCGAAAAGCTTCGACCGGAGGTGCGGCAAGTCGCTTCGTTCGACACAGCCTTCCACTCGTCGCAATCAGACCTGGTCCGACGGCTGGCAATCCCGCGCGGCATGCATGATGAGGGCGTGCGCCGCTACGGCTTCCACGGCCTTTCCTACAAATACATCGCCTCGCAGCTTCGCAAGATCGATCCGGCAACCGCCGGGGGCAAGGTCATCGCATGCCATCTCGGCAGCGGCGCCAGCCTGTGCGCGATGGAAAACGGCATCAGCCGCGACACCAGCATGGGGTTTTCGGCCCTGGACGGAATCCCGATGGCGACACGTCCCGGCTGGCTCGACCCGGGCGCACTGCTCTATCTGATGAGGGACGGGATGTGGCAACCGGAACGGATCGAAGACTTTCTCTACCGTGAATGCGGCCTGCTTGGTGTTTCCGGCATCAGCGGCGACACGCGTGTTCTGCTCGAAGACGACAGCCCGGAAGCGGCTGAGGCCATAGAGCTGTTCTGCCTGCGCATATCGGGCGAAGTCGGCCGGCTGTGCGCGACGATCGGCGGGCTCGACGCTCTCGTCTTCACCGCCGGCATCGGCGAAAACCAGCCGCAGATCAGGACCCACGTCGCACGGAGGTTGCAATGGCTGGGTATCGAGATCGATGACGACGTGAACCGGCGCAATTCGACATCGATCAGCGCGGCCTCCAGCCGGGTAAAACTGTTCGTGATCCCGACCGACGAGGAACAGGTCATCGCCGACGAGGCCTTAGCCCTTATCGCGTGACGAAGACGAGGAGACGGAAATGACTGCAGTCACCACGCCGCTTTCGCCCGAAGAACTCTCTCTGATCGACCGCTACTGGCGGGCCGCCAACTATCTATCGGTCGGCCAGATCTATCTGATGGACAATCCGCTGCTGCGCGAGCCGCTGAGGCCCGAGCACATCAAGCCGAGGCTGCTCGGCCACTGGGGCACGACGCCCGGACTGAACTTCATCTATGCTCATCTGAACCGCATCATCAAGGCGCGCGATCTCGACATCATCTACATATGCGGACCGGGTCACGGCGGCCCCGGCATGGTCGCCAACACCTATCTCGAAGGCACCTATAGCGAGATTTATCCAGATATCGCCGAGACGACGGACGGGATGCGAAAGCTGTTCAAGCAATTTTCCTTCCCCGGCGGCATTCCGAGCCATGCGGCACCCGAGACACCGGGCTCCATCCACGAGGGCGGCGAGCTCGGCTATGCGCTCGTGCATGCCTTCGGCGCCGCTTTCGACAATCCCGACCTCGTCGTTGCCTGTGTTGTCGGCGATGGCGAAGCCGAAACCGGGCCGCTGGCGGCAAGCTGGCATTCCAACAAATTCCTCAATCCGGCGCGGGATGGCGCAGTGCTGCCCATCCTTCATCTCAACGGCTACAAGATCGCCAATCCGACGGTCCTCGGCCGGGCAAGCGATGATGATCTCAGAAACCTGTTCTCCGGCTATGGCTACGAGCCGTTTTTCGTCGAGGGGCACGAGCCGGCTGCCATGCATCAGGCGATGGCCGCCACATTCGATCAGGCGTTCGATCGCATCCGCGGCGTACAGAGGAACGCACGCGAAAAAGCATCCTCGGAAGGGATGCCGCGCTGGCCGATGATCGTCCTGCGCAGCCCGAAGGGCTGGACGGGACCAAAGGAGGTCGACGGCAAGAAGGTCGAAGGCTTCTGGCGGGCGCATCAGGTGCCCGTCGCCAATTGCCGCGGCGACGAGGGCCATCGCAAGATCCTGGAAGACTGGATGCGCAGCTACGATCCGGACGACCTCTTCGACCGCGATGGGCGGCTGAAGACCGAGTTGCAGACGCAGGCACCACAAGGTGAAAGACGTATGGGCGCCAACCCTCACGCCAATGGCGGCCTGCTCCGCAAGGAACTTCTGGCTCCCTCCATCGAGGATTACGCTGTCGAGATCGGCGAGCGCGGCAGCAAGCAGGTGCAATCGACGGAGATACTCGGCCACTACCTGCGCGACATGCTGAAGCTCAATGATGTCAAGCAGAATTTTCGCATCTTCGGGCCTGACGAGACGGAATCGAACCGCCTCGGCAGCGTCTTCGAAGCCACCGATCGCGTCTGGATGGAGCCGATCGAAGATTATGACGTCCATCTCGCCCCGGATGGCCGGGTGATGGAGGTTCTGAGCGAACATCTCTGCCAGGGCTGGCTGGAAGGATATCTGCTGACCGGCCGGCACGGGCTCTTCTCGTGCTACGAGGCCTTCATCCATATCGTCGATTCCATGTTCAACCAGCATGCCAAGTGGCTGAAGGTCTCGCGCGAACTGCCATGGCGCAAGCCGATCTCGTCGCTGAACTACCTGTTGACGTCGCATGTCTGGCGCCAGGATCACAACGGCTTTTCCCATCAGGATCCCGGCTTCGTCGATCTCGTCGCCAACAAGAAAGCGGACATTGTACGCATCTATCTGCCGCCGGATGCCAATACGCTGCTATGGGTCGGCGATCATTGCCTGCGGACATACGACCGGATCAACGTCATCGTCGCCGGCAAGCAGCCGGAATCCCAGTGGCTGAGCATGGACGAGGCGATCGCCCATTGTAAGGCCGGCGTCGGCATCTGGGATTGGGCAAGCTACGAGAACGATACCATCGCTCCCGACCTGGTCATGGCCTGTGCCGGCGATGTCCCGACCATGGAGACGCTTGCCGCCGTCATGCTGTTGCATGCGGCGATCCCGGACTTGAAAATCCGCACGGTCAACGTGGTCGATCTTCTGGCCCTGCAGGATCCGGAGCAGCATCCGCACGGCCTCGAGCATCAGGCATTCGACCGGATCTTCACCACGGACAAACCTGTCATTTTCGCCTATCACGGCTATTCCTATCTGATCCACCGGCTGACCTACCGACGAACCAATCACGAAAACATCCATGTGCGCGGGTTCATTGAGGAAGGCACGACGACCACGCCCTTCGACATGACCGTGCTGAACGAGCTGGATCGCTATCATCTTGCTCTTGAAGCAATCAGCCGCGTACCGGGTCTGGCCGAAAAAGTTCCGGAGGTCGTGGAAGACCTGAAGGCAAAGCTCGTCGAGCACCACGACTATGTCCGGCGTCATGGCGAGGACATGCCGGAAGTTCGGGACTGGCGATGGAAACGATAGGGCTGAAACGGGTCAGCGTTTCAGGCCATCACCGGACCGTCAGGACTTGGCCGCGTGCTCCGGTTTTCCCTTTCGCTTGGTCGATGCCATGTCGCGAAGTTCCTTTTCGCTCATGGAGTCGACCATGCTCTTCGATGCACCCTTCAGCTCGCTCTTTTTCCTCTCGCCGCGTTTGGCGGCGAGCGCCGCACCGGCTGCCATTTGTTGCGATTTCGACTTTGCGGGCATGATGAGCCCTCCTTCGACTTGTTTTCGATCTCGTTTGCCTAACCGGCGAAGCGCACCAGCAGGATGACCAGCACCACCGCGGCGAGGCCGCCGATGAATATGACGCGCTGCCAACGCCGTTTCAGGATGATCTCGCCCTGGCGAACATCCTCGGCCGCGAAGGTGCGCGGTTCGTCCTTGTCCGAATCGCCTTGATCTTTTCCGCTCATCGCAACCATCCAGCGGGCGCCTGATTTCGGCGGCCATTCATCTCGTACCGGGTGCGGCCGGCGCTGAAACGCCGGTCGCGCTGGCCGGCAGAGCGTGGCCTATGATTGATAGGTGCCGATGAGGCTTGCCTCTGCCAGCGTATGTTTCTTCACCTTCTGCCACATTGCCTCCGCCCCGACGGCATCCGGAAGCGTCACCCTCGGCACGTCAAGGGCGGCGAGCCGAAAAATATAGCGATGAGGGGGGTCGCCGCGCGGCGGCCGCGGACCATCATAGCGGGCATTGCCGAAATCGTTCCTGTAAAAGCGCAGCGCCTGCTCCTGCATCGTATCGACGCTTTCGGCCAGCCCGGTCCAGTCCGCCGGAATGTTGGCGATGCCGCAATGGCAAAACGTGCCGCTTGGCGCATCCGGATCCTCGACGATCAGGGCAAAGCTCTGGGTTTTATCGGGAGCGCCGCCCCAGGAGAGCGGAGGGAATAAATTCTCGCCTTCCAGCGCGTATTTGGTCGGCATAGGCTCGTCTTCAGCAAAGGCCTTGCTGATCAACGTCAAAGCCATCAGGTGCTCCTTTCTGTTGTGAATTCATGCGATTGTGAAGTTCTGAACATAAGGTGCAACCCATCAGCACCATTATTGTTCCCCGTGCGGAACATTCATGCTCAATCGCGGTTCGGTGCATCCAAAAATGGAGGAGAAAGAATGACGGATGAACGGTTCGAATGGATCAGCAAGCGGGCTTACGCCATCTGGGAGGCCACGGGGCGCCCCTGGGGATGCAGCCACCTCCACTGGGAACAAGCGGCCGCGGAGCGTGAGATTATGGAGCGAACACGAGCATCCACCGATGGTGAAGACGTGCTAATAAGGCTTCGGCGGAAAGTTGCAACGCTCGAAGCCGAGAATGATGCCTCTCCGAAGGACCGTAACGTCGGATAGTTTCTATATGCAAGGAATTCTCGCAGAGACAATTTCCGGGCGTGCATCCGCCCGGCTGGTTTTGGTTGGCCGGATGCAAAGCGCATCATGGCTGCTTCGCACATTTCTCTCCTAATTCTGAGTTCCGTCACGGCTCGGCTGGGCCTGCGTGCTCTTGGTGCCCTGCTGATTGCTTTCCGACCGGTCGGTTGGCGCGGGCTGGGCCGCTTGTCCGGCAGGCGGAGTATTGTTGATCGTGCCGCCCTACGGCTGCCCGCCGGAGGAGCTTATCGTCGGTGCCGCGTTCTCCGATTTATTCGGCTCGATGTAATGGCCCCATAGTTCAACGCCAGCCCACACGATTGCAGCCAGCACCAGCGCAGTGACCAACATGGCGAAAAGATGCACGCCGCGCACGCCCTGACGGGCCTCGGTCGCGGATAGCGGCTTCTTTGGTTCCTCAGATGCCATTGTAAGCCTCCGTTCATTGCAAATGCCATAGCGGCCTAACCTCAGCGCTGCGAGATGGTTCCATCCCGCGACGCCGCATCCAGCCGGCATCGGCGGGAACAATGCGCATAGCCGGACGTTACCCTTATGAGGCTGCAGATCGTGCCAAGCGGACGCGATGGTGCTGAAGAATATGGAGATTTTTCCGCTTTCTCTCCATAGCCAACGAAACGGCAGGCGAGCTTCCCACCCATCCGATCCGCAGCCTTCCCGGCATCTGGCTTCCCGGCTATGGGAGATCGATGGACCTCAAGTCGGCTGGCTCCGATCGCGATGGACGACGACCCCAATCGGAAACGTTTTTCGCCACGAGAACTCCATACGGTCATCGAGGTGAACAATGGCAAAGAAAATCACCAACGCAGTGTCGCCGACGGCTACATCATCGACTTCGGCACGATCGTTTCAACGCAGGTTCGATTGGCCGCGCCATTTGAACAGCTGGACCCTGCCCAAATGCCGCCGCCTCCTGCTGACGGCGGCAATAGCGGTTGCCGTTTCCTCGACTTTCGCATTTGCACAACAAACGCCGAACGACGACCGATGCCAGGCTGCGGACACCAATCGACAGACCGAAAACAAGCAGACAGGCGACGCGCAGGCAACTCCGGCACCGGACAGCAATCCAAGTCAGAAGCTGGCGGACTGCGGCGGCGTTCTCAAGCCGCCGGCCGTCGGCGATAGTCAAATGGAAAAGCCTGCACCAAAGGTCGGCAATACCCTTGTCATCAAGCCGGGTGATCCGCAAAATGGCCAGCAGAACAGTCAACAGCCCAGCAAATGAGGCTGCATCCTTACGGCTTCGGCTCCGGCTGTTCGATCGGCCCACTGGTCACGGTCGAATCCCGGCTGTTGCCGGCGGTAAATGGCTTGATGACGAGAATGGCCAATACCGATGCGATCATCAGGCCGAAGACAACAATCAACAACATACGCATCTCGACGTTTCCATCTATCGCGCCTTGCGAACGGCAAGGTTGCTGTCGTGGCCGACGATGCCGGCCGCCTGCCGGGAGATCGCTTCCGCGCGCTGCTTGGCTTCGTGATTTTCGACGGATCCCTCAATGATGACGCGACCGCGGCTTACGGTTACGAAAATACCCGCCGCATCGAGCAGCCCATCCGCTTTCAATCTGCCTAAGATTTCCGCGCGAATTTCGGCATCGGCCCTTTCCTGTTTCTGTGCCGAAGACGCGCCTTCCTCCGTCACCAAATCGTCGAGCGGCTGCGATCGGGAGCCGGACTGCACATCGGAGATCCTGAAGAAAATTTCATCGACCTCCTGTTTGCGGCGCCGATCGCATTCGGCCGAATCCTCGCAGCGCGCATCGTCCGTACCCGGCTGCGGCGGGATATCCTGCGCCGCCGATGCTCCTATCGCGGGACCTGGCGTGACGTCTCCGGAGCCGCCGGCCGCCTGATCGAGCGCCTGCAGGGTGCGAATATCGGCGCGATCCGGCGGATCCCTCGCCGTTTTCCTATTCTTGATCTCGGTCATCGTTTTCTCCCATGTTTGATAGGGAAAAACCTTTGTCGTCGGGGAATGTTCCGATCTTGATGTCGATGGTCACGTACCTGTCGTCAGCATCTCGAAGGATACGATCTTGTGATACTCCTGGAGAGAGGTGAGCAGTTGCGCGCCGCCGGCATCCAATCCCGCCTGCCTCCATCGCACCTCATAGGAAATATGCGCGGTGGCCTCCATCGGCCCCATCGTCTTGGCAAGAAAGGCAAAGGCATATCCGCGCGGCTCGAGCGCCGTTTGCATGTCGGTGACCGCAACACCGGCGTCGCGCGGAAGCTCGATCACGAACCGCGCCTTTTGCCGGCGCGGTATCCGCTTGTCGAACCATTTGAGGGGCGATAGCACGATAAAGGCGATGACGGCGCCGGCCAAACCGACGACCAATTGTCCGCCGCCAATGCATAGGCCGATCGCTGTCATGATCCACAGGGTCGCCGCCGTCGTCACGCCGGTCACCAGATCCCCGCGCTTGAGAATGGCGCCGCCGCCGATGAAGCCGACTCCGGTCAGCACACCGAGAGGAAAGCGCAGCACATCCATGGAAGCGAATGACTGCGGTGTCTTACCCAATGTCGACAGCAGGAGATTGGCCTGGATCATCGTCAGGCAGGCCGCCAATCCCACCAGGATCGTCGTGCGAAATCCAGCGGCATGACCGCCAACCTCGCGGTTGATGCCGACCAAGGCACCGGCAGCCGTCACCAATGCGAGCCGAACGAGGATATCGAGCCAGCTGGGATCGAGGGGCATATCATCCATCAGATTTAGCACGGCATTCTCCGGCGGAAGACTCGCTGGGACAGTTTCTCTCACGTGAGAACCGCGCTGCTGGCTTTTCGTTCCGCGGTACCGCTCATCGGAAGACGGCGAATGCCAATCGCCAACGTTTAACAGTGCGGGATCGTAAGAACGATCGTCGTGCCTCCGCCCTTGCGGCTGTCGATCGTGGCGTGGCCGCCATGCGCCTCGGCTATGGCCTTGACGACGGCAAGACCAAGGCCGGATCCCCCACCCCGTCTCGTCCTGGCGTCGTCCGCCCTCCAGAAACGCTCGAATGCCCGCTCGCTCTCAGCGGTCGTCATGCCCGGTCCGTTGTCCGAGATCATGATGACGCACAGGTTCTCAACCGTTTGCGAGGCCAGGCGCAATTGCGACCTGGGAGCGTAGCGCGCGACGTTGTCGAGGAGTGCAAGCACGGCCTGGCGGATGCGCGCCCGATCAGCCTTCACCACGATGCTCCGCAAATCGGCATCGATTTCGATGCCTGCGCTGGCGAGCGTCGGCGAAACGGAGTCGAGGATATAGCCTATTTCCTCCGCGACATCGAAACGCGACTGCTGCAGTTCCATGCGCCCGGCATTCATCAGCGAAAGCGTCCTCAGATCGTCGACGATACGGGTCAAGGCATCGATATGTCCGATCAGTCCGCGAAACACCTCCTGGCTAGGCTCAAATAGGCCATCTGCCAGCCCCTGCACGCGGCCTCGCAGGATCGTCAAAGGCGTGCGCAGCTCATGCGCGATGGCCGAATTCGAATATTGCAGCTCCTTTTCCGCCTTCTGCAGCTGCTCCGCCATGCGATTGAAGTCGTTGATCAGCCGATCCGTCTCGCCGAAACTACCTTCGCCGGTCGCACGGCCGGCAAAGTCTCCGTCCGCGATGAGGCGGGCCGCCTCCGTCACCGCCGTCAAGGGCTTTACGAGGCGGCTGGCAAGCCGCCATCCAACATAGGCGCCGACCGCCTGACCGATCGCCACATTGATGCCTAGGACGACGAAATCGCTCATTGCCCAGTCGTCGGAATATCCGGAATTATTGAAAAGCCAGTCGTAGAGCCAGCCATAAATCAGGAATCCGAAGAACATGACCGACAGGGCGACGAAGGCGACGATCGTCGTCGACCAGATGATCTGCCGATTGAGGCTGTTGCTAACCGAAATCGCCAAGGCGGTATCCTACTCCCCTGACGCCGTTGAGGAGATCGCCGACGCCGGCGGCATCCAACTTCTTGCGCAGCTTGCTCATATGGCTGTCGACGGTTCG
>NZ_JABAII010000030.1 GCF_012641405.1 Rhizobium sp. P40RR-XXII | reverse complement strand
CTCGCACAGTCGAAGCGACATGGCGCAAGGCTGGTGAAATGCTCGACTGCTTCTCGCCAGCCGAATGCGCAAACTACCTCACAAACTCAGGATATGCTTCCGTATGAAAGCAGCAGGCTCTAGCGCAGTTCCAACGTCGCGGTTCAATAGTGCATTGCAGTCAAGCGCTCGCCTGAAACGCTTGACCACTTCGGCCCGTCTTCAAGCCAGATACGGACCGATGCATTCGGTCACGGACGCCACGTCCTCGACCCGCATGCCCGCGACATTGATCCGTCCGGAGTCCGGCATGTAGATGCCGTGTTCGGCCCGGAGTTTCCGGACATTTTCGGGGGAGATCGGCAGCAGGGAAAACATGCCCTCCTGGGCGCCTATATGGGCGAGCTCGGAACGAAATCGACCAAAGGCCTCTCCGGCCGCGCGGCGGATCTCCGTTATGCGGATGCGCATGTCATTCAACTCATCCATCCAGGCCTGGCGGCGTGACGCATCCTGGAGGATTGCCGCGACGATGGCCGCTCCGTGCGCGGGCGGCATGGAGTAGCTCGCGCGGGCATAGCCTGCGAGATTGCCGATCGCCTTGTTCAACGATGCCTGCCGGTCTCCGACCAAATAGACCGCGCCGGTACGCTCCCGATAGAGCGAAAAGGATTTCGAGCAGGAGACGGCAACCATGGCTTCGCCGACCGCTTCGATGACCATCATCATGCCGGCTGCATCTTCGGCCCGGCCGTGCCCCAGGCCCTGATAGGCATTGTCGAAGAGGGGGAGCAATCCCCGGGCGGCGGCGATGTCGGCAATATCTCGCCAGTTCTGTTGCGATAAAGCTGCGCCGGTCGGGTTATGGCAGCTCGTCTGCAACAGCACCGCGTCGCCGGGAGCGGCGTTCTGCAGGGCCGTCAGCATGTCGTCGATCAGAACGGCCTGCTTGCCGATATCGAAGAAACGATAGGTTCCGGCCTGAAGGCCGACGGCGGCAAAGATCGCCTGATGGTTGACCCATGTCGGCGTACCGATCCAGATCTTGCGCCGCTTGTCGAGAGCAAGCAGCTCAGCGGCCAGGCGCAGGGCGCCGGTGCCGCCCGGCGTCTGAATTCCGGCGAGCAGCCTGCCGCAATGGCGCCCGCCGAAGACTTCGTGTGCCAATGTCCGCAGGAAGAGAGGATCGCCCTCGGGGCCGATGTAGGATTTGGATTCTTGCGTTTCCCAGAGATAATGCTCGGCCGTCTTGACGGCTTTCATGACCGGCGTGCGGCCCGTTTCATCGCGATAGACGCCGACCCCGAGATCGACTTTCCCGGGTCTCGGATCGGCCGCGAACTTGGCAATCAATTCCAGCAGAGGATCGGGCTTCTGCTCTGTCAGACTATCGAAAAACGCCGTCTTGTTCATTGGTGCCTCCCTCCATTTATTGAGGCCAATCCTGCAGGACCCGCACGAATTCGGTCAACCATGCGTTCGTCTGGTGGCCGTCCAGGGAACGGTGGTCGATCGTCAGGGAGACATAGGCCATCGGGCGGATCTGGATCGTATCGACTCCGTCGGCCTCCCGAACGACGACACGCTTTTCCAGCTTGCCGATACCGAGAATGGCCGACTGCGGCTGGTTGATGATGATCGGGGATGCCAGCAGCGAGCCGGAAACCCCGTGATTGGAAATGGTGAATGTTCCGCCCTTCAGCTCGTCACCCTTGAGGGTATTGGATCGGGCCCTGTTCGTCAGATCCTGCAGCCGGGCGGCGATTGCCTCAAGCGAAAGATCCTGCGCGTGCCGGATCACCGGTGCGACCAGGCCTTTGTCGCCCAATGCGATCCCGACGCCGATATTGACGTCCTCGAATATCTCAAGGCTGTCATCGTGCCACTGACTATTCACCTCTGGTACGACCTTCATGGCCGCGACAGACGCCGCCACGAAATAGGCGGTATAGGACAAGTTCACGCCTTCGGCTTTCAGGCGCTCCTTATGGTGATCGCGATGGCGCATGATCGCCATGAAATCCGCTTCAAAAACCGCCGTGACTTGCGGTGCCGTCGTGAAGGATTCGGCCATGTGTCTTGCGATCGCAAGCCGCATGGCCGAATGGGGTACGGTCCGGGATTTGCCGTCAACCGGAGTTGCCGCGAAAGGCTGCTCGCCGCCGACCTGTTGCGGTACCGGAGCGGCCGGATGGGGCTTACCGGCTTCGAGCGCGTGATCCATATCGGCGCGCGTGACGCGCCCGCCCTTGCCGCTGCCTTTCAGCGTCGCCGGATCGATCTCGTATTCTTCGGCGGCCTTGCGAACGGCCGGCGAATAATAGTTGGAGGCTATTGCGGCTGTGGTCGGGACTGGCTGCACCTGCGAGGGAGCAGAGGGTGCTTCCATTGCAACGCTGTTCGCTTTGGTGCTCATTCGCCCGAGGATCGCCCCCGGCGCTGCGTCATCGCCGTCTTCCATGGCGATCTCGCTCAGGATGCCGTCGCATGGCGCCGCTATCTCCTGGGTCACCTTGTCGGTTTCGAGTTCGACGAGGGCATCGCCCTCTTTCACATGATCGCCGATCTGCTTCAACCAGTTACGGACGATCGCTTTCGTGCCTTCCTGTTCGAGCGGAGCCGTGATCTCGATGGTATTCGTCATGCTCAAAACTCCAGGATTTCGGCGATGCGTTTGGCGATCCGTTCCGTCGAAGGCACGGCCCATTCCAATAGGACGGGGTTATGTGGGCTCGGGATATCGGGCATGGTCAGGCGGGAGACCGGCGCATCGAGATCCATGAACGCCTTGTCCGCAATGACGGCGGCAATTTCGGCGCCAAAGCCACCGGTCTCGAGATCTTCATGAACGATCAGGCAGCGATGCGTCTTGGCGACCGAGGCAAGCACAGCCTCCTGGTCCCAGGGCATCAGCGTGCGAAGATCGATGACATCGGCGGAGATGCCTTCGGCTGCCTCCTCGCAGCGGTGCACCATCGCACCCCAGGTGACGATGGTGATGTCGTTGCCGGTCCGTGTCAGCTTCGCCTTACCGAAGGGCAGCGCGAAATCGTCGCCGGGATAGGCGCGGCGTGCCCATGCGTGATCGAGCATTGCCCTGTGCTCGAAGAAGATAACCGGGTCGTTGCCGCGGATCGAGGTACGCAACAGGCCGACGGCATCCTCAGCATTTGAGGGAACGGCGACCTTCCATCCGGGCTGATGAACGAAGGCCACCTCGTTGGTCTGGCTGTGCCAGGGGTCGCCGCATTTGAAGAAGCCGCCGGGCATGCGCACCACGACCGGGGCGGCGAAGCGATTGTTGGTGCGCCAGCGAATGGTGCCGCAGTCGTTCAGCTGTTCGGTGGCTGGTTCCGCATATTTCCGGAACTGGATTTCCGGGATGGGCACGAGCCCGGCAAGTGCCATGCCAACCGCGCGGCCGATGATCCCCTCCTCGGACAATGAGGTATCGAAAACGCGCTCGTTGCCGAATTTTTCCTGCATCCCAAGGGTTACGGCATGGACGCCGCCCTTCAGGCCGATATCCTCGCCGAACATGACGACGCGCTCGTTGATCGACATCTCGTGTTCGAGCGTTCTGCGGATGGCGGTGACCATGTTGATGCGCGGGCCGGAGGTCGCCGGTTCGTTCGTTGTCGCCGGAGGCACATATCCGGCTGGATGCTGGCCCCCCATCGTCTGCATGTCGCCATCGAAGAACACATGGCGGGTCACCGAAGTGGGATCGGCGACCGGCCGTTCCTCAGCTGCTGCGCGGGCGCTTTCGGCTACCTCGCGCGCTTCGCTTTCACAGGCGGTCCATTCCTCCATCGACATAACGGCGGGGACGAGAAATTCCTTCAGGCGCGGTAGCGGATCGCGCTCCCACTCACGCCTCACGGTTTCCTCGCTCTTATAGGTCTGCGTGTCCTGAAAACTGTGGCCCTCGAGCCGGGGAACCGTCAGCCGCAAAAGAGCGGGCTTGCGCGCTTCGCGAACGAAGGAGACCGCATCCTGTACGAGGTGTGCGGCCTCGGCCGGGTCGCAGCCGTCGCCATCGAATATCGCAAGGTTCTTCCAGCTGGCGAGATTGGCTGCAATATTCCCGCCGGGTGTCTGAACCGTCGACGGCACCGAAATGCCGAAGCCATTATCCTCGATGAAAAACAGCATCGGCAATGCCTGCGTCGTTGCGGCACTCAGTGCGGCCCAGAAGCCGTTCGAGGCGACGGAGCCGTCGCCCCCGAGGACGACGCCGATATCCCGCGCATACTCTTCGTGGCCCAATGTGGTCGCGTAGTATTTCATCGCCTGCGCCCAGCCGGCAGTCGGCGTGTATTGCGCACCGACGCCACCGCACATGGGCAGGGCCGAGGCACCGGAGAGGTTCGGATAATTGAACACGACGCCAATATCGCGCCCGTCGGAATAGCCGCCGGCGCGCCCCATGGCCGAGCCGAGCGCATCGGCCGGATCGACGCCGAGCGAGAGCAGAAGCGGCCTTGAGCGGTAATAGCCGCAGGTCGCGTCGTGCAGGCCGGTCAGCTGCGTGCCGAGAAGGATTTGCGCCATGTCGTGGCCGCGCGCCGAAAACTGGTAGAGCACCTTTTTTTCCGGAACCAGGCGCGTCTCTTCCAGCTCATCGAGGGCTCTTGAGAGATGGATGAGGCGGGCGACCCTGCGCCAGTCGATACGGTGGTCGGGCGCGTTGCTCTCATGCTTTTTTATCGCCAGTTGGGCCATTTGCTCCTCCTGCATCTGGTCGCATGATTCTAATTCAAGTGGCCGCGTTATTCCTTTCAATCTCATGGAAATTGACCTAGTATTTGATGGTTTTAATTCATAAATGGCAGATTTTTGAATGGAAGATTTCGACCTTGATCATATCGACAGAGCGATCCTTCGCGTGCTGCAGGAAGAAGGCGATATCAGCCAGGCGGCGCTGGCCGAGAAGGTGGGCGCGTCGCCTGCCTCCTGCTGGCGAAGGATCAAGGCACTGGAAAGCGCCGGCGTGCTCGGCAGGACGGTCCGCCTGGTCGATCCCGACAAGATCGGCAAGGGTCTCAATGTCTTCTGCCAGGTCAAGATGAAGACCCATGATCCCGCGACCCGCCGCGATTTCGAACAATTCATCGCGAGCTATCGCGAAGTGCTCGAATGCTATTCCATGTCGGGTGAGTGGGATTATCTGATCCGCGCGGTGGTTGCCGATGTCCGGGAATATGAAGGACTGCTGATGCGCGGTATCCTGACCCATGAAGCCGTGTTGAGCTCGTCGTCGCACTTCTCGCTGAAATGCGTCAAATACACGACGGCGTTGCCGACGAATGTCACACGATAGAAGCCTCTGGCTGCGCTCACCTTGAACATTATGAGCATCTCACGCTAATAGATCCTAACGATTGCGGATGCGGAGCAGAGTTGGATTGTCGGCTGATAACGTCAAACTCGGCGATGATTTGAGCGAAGCGGTTACGGCGCTTCTCGTCGATCTGCCCATCAAGGCCGCGAGTTTCATCGTCACGATCTACGGCGATGTCGTCGAGCCGCGGGGCGGAGTCGTCTGGATCGGCAACCTCATCGAGACATGCAAGAGCGTTGGGATCACCGAGACGCTGGTGCGCACCGCCGTGTCGCGACTGGTTACGGCCGGCCAGCTTGCCGGAGAGCGGGAAGGGCGCCGCAGCTACTATCGACTGACGGACGCGGCCCAAGCGGAATTCGCCGAAGCCGCCAGTCTCTTCTATGGGCCGGAGCCTGCCGTCCGGTGGCAATTCGTCCTGATCAATGGCCCCGCTCCCGAAGAGATCATGCAGGGCCTCGAGCGGGACGGCTTCGCCCGATTGGGCCCCCGTCTTGCGATGGGAACGCATCCCGCGCTGCCCTTGCCGGGTCGCGTTGTCGTCTTCGATGCTCAGCTCGCAACCGAGAACGGCGCCTTGAGGGAGTTTGCAGAAGAGGCCTGGAACCTGCAGCACTTCGCGGAAGCCTATAGCGAGTTTACCGCGCGATTTGGCGCGTTTTCGCAGCGAGTCGGAGATTGTGCGGCTTTATCATCATTCGATTGCCTGATCGCGCGGCTGCTGCTTGTCCACCAATACCGGCTGATCATGCTGCGCGAGCCGCATCTTCCGAAATCGGCCCTGCCGGGCAACTGGCCGGGCAAGGAGGCTAGGCGCCTGTTTGCCGATCTCTATCTGCTGTTGTCGAAGAAGGCCGATGCCTATGTCGGCCGCCGTTTTGTCAACGAGGCCGGAAAGCTGAAAGAGGCGACGCCGGCAAGCCAAAACCGGCTCGATCGCCTCAAGTTCCGCTGAAAGATCAGTTCTCTCAGTCACATGGCGTGTGGGTCCTCCCCGTAGCGTGCTTTCACGACGTTAAATGTCACAGAAAACTCGGAAAATTGATTTGTATTGTGACATATCGCGTGCTAATACAATGACCGATCGGTCGGTTAATGCATATGCCGCCAAGTAGGCGTTTCATGGAGGAGAGCGTGAAACAGGCCTATACTGACGTGCGTTGAAGCTTCAGCTCGGCTGAGGTTCAAGACTACGGCAGGTCTGCGCGCTCATGAGCGCGCCGGACGCGCTAGGACGGAGGAAAGATCAATGTACGCACAGATGGTGAAAACCGATGGCGCCCGCATCCGTTCCCTCGACGAGATGGACCCTGAGGAGCGCGCCTTTCAGGAACGCATCGATGCCGGCCAGAAGATAGAGCCGAAGGAGTGGATGCCGGAAGGCTACCGCAAGACCTTGATCCGTCAGATCAGCCAGCACGCCCATTCCGAAATTGTCGGCCAGCTTCCGGAAGGTAACTGGATTACCCGCGCGCCGACACTGGAGCGCAAGGCGATCCTGCTCGCCAAGGTCCAGGATGAAGCCGGCCACGGCCTCTATCTCTATTGTGCCGCCGAGACGCTCGGCATCAGCCGCGACGAGATGTATGAGCAGCTGCATTGCGGCAAGGCCAAATATTCCTCGATCTTCAACTATCCGACGTTGACCTGGGCCGATATCGGCGCGATCGGCTGGCTGGTCGATGGCGCTGCCATCATGAACCAGGTTCCCTTGCAGCGCTGTTCCTACGGCCCTTATTCGCGGGCCATGATCCGTATCTGCAAGGAAGAAAGCTTCCATCAGCGCCAGGGCTTCGACATCCTGATGAAGATGGTGAAGGGCACGCCGGCTCAGAAGGCCATGGTGCAGGATGCGTTGAACCGCTGGTGGTGGCCTTCGCTGATGATGTTCGGCCCTTCAGATGACGCCTCCGTGCATTCGGCTCAGTCGATGGCCTGGAAGATCAAGCAGAATTCCAACGACGAGCTGCGGCAGAAATTCGTCGACCAGACCGTGCCGCAAGCCGAATATCTCGGCCTTACCGTTCCCGATCCGGCTCTCAAATGGAACGAGGAAAAGGGTGGCTACGATTTCGGCGAGCCGGATTGGGAAGAGTTCTTCAACGTGATCGCCGGCAACGGCCCCTGCAATGCGGAGCGTCTCAATGCCCGCAAGCAGGCCTGGGATGATGGTGCATGGTTCCGCGACGGCTTGACGGCCCATGCCGAAAAGGCGGCGGAGCGCCGGGCCGCCGCAAAGGTCGCCGCCGAATAAAGCCGGCAGGATAGGGAGTGAGAACATGTCCAGCGAGTGGCCGCTTTGGGAAGTCTTCATCCGTGGTCAGCACGGCCTCAACCATCGCCATGTCGGCAGCCTGCACGCGCCCGATGCCGAAATGGCGATCAACAATGCGCGCGATGTCTATACCCGCCGCAACGAGGGCGTCAGCATTTGGGTGGTGCGGTCTGCCGAGATCACCGCCAGCGCGCCTTCGGAAAAAGGCCCGCTCTTCGACCCCTCCAATTCGAAGGTCTATCGTCACCCGACCTTCTTCGACATTCCCGATGAAGTGGGGCACATGTGATGGCGACCGCTACCTTTGAGCCGACAGTCGATCGAGCCGCTCTCGTCGAATTCCTGGTTCGCATCGGTGACAATGCGCTGGTCCTCGGCCATCGCGTTTCCGAATGGTGTGGCCGCGGGCCGGCGCTGGAGGAGGATATCGCGCTTGCCAACACGGCGCTCGACCTCATCGGCCAGACGCAGCTCTGGCTCGGTCTGGCGGGCGAGGTGGAAGGCAAGGGCCGCTTGGCTGATGATCTCGCCTATCTGCGAGACGGTTTCGAGTTCCGCAATATATTGCTCGTCGAGCGCCCCAACGGCGATTTCGGCAAGACACTGATGCGGCAATTCCTCTTTGACGCCTGGCATTATCTGCTGCTGAAAGCGTTGAAGGGTTCGAGCGACCGTCGCATCGCCGAGATTGCCGAAAAGGCCTTCAAGGAAGTTTCCTACCACCTCGATCGCAGCCGTGACCTGATCATCCGCCTGGGCGACGGCACGGCCGAAAGCCATCGCCGCATGCAGGATGCCCTGGACGATCTCTGGCCCTTCACCGGCGAAATGTTCGTCGGCGACGCCGCCGATGTCGCGCTGGCGCAGGCCGGGGTGATCCCGGAACCGCAAAGCCTCAAACCCGGCTGGGACGAGATCGTTTCCGATGCGCTCGCCGATGCGACCCTCGCTCGCCCGGCGGATGGCTACATGCACAAGGGCGGCCGGCGCGGCGTTCACACCGAGCATCTTGGCTATCTGCTTGCCGAGATGCAATTCCTGCAGCGCGCCTATCCGGGCGCGACCTGGTAGGAGGCTGGCATGGCGACCGCACTTCATCCTTCGGTCGACGAGGTCTGGCACTGGCTGTCGGAGGTGCCGGACCCGGAAATTCCGGTGATTTCGCTGACCGATCTCGGCATCATCCGCGACGTCGGCTGGCAGGACGATACGATTGTTGTCACGGTGACGCCGACCTATTCGGGCTGCCCCGCCACGACGGTGATCAACCTCGATATCGAGCGGGCATTGGCCGAAAAGGGCCTCGACCGGGTGCGCCTCGAGCGCCAGCTGTCGCCTGCATGGACGACGGATTGGATCAGTGCCGAGGGGCGCGAGAAGCTGCGCGCCTACGGCATCGCCCCGCCGATCGATGGCACGGCTGCCGACGGCGTGCTGATGAAGCGTATCGACCGGCTTTCCGGCCGCTCCAACCTTACCATCGCCTGTCCGCGCTGCGGATCGACAACTACGGAAAAGATCAGCCAGTTCGGTTCGACGCCATGCAAGGCGAGCTATCGCTGCACCGACTGTCTCGAGCCGTTCGATTACTTCAAGTGCATTTGACCCCAATAGGACGAGGCCCCGCATCCATGGCACGTTTCCATCCCCTGACCGTCACCGATGTGCGTCGCGAGACGCGCGATGCGGTCGTCGTCACGCTTGCGCCATCCGAGGAGGATCGGGCCGTCTTCGATTTCACGCAAGGGCAATATCTCACCTTCCGCCGCAAGTTCGACGACGAGGAACTGCGTCGCTCCTATTCGATCTGCGCCGGCAAGGACGAAGGCGTGCTGAAGGTCGGCATCAAGCGCGTGGATGGCGGCTGCTTCTCGACCTGGATCAATGAAAACCTCAAAGCCGGCGACACGCTGGAAGCCATGCCGCCGATGGGCGCTTTCTTCACGGCGATCGAGCCCGATCTCGCAAGGCACTATATCGGCTTCGCCGGCGGCAGCGGCGTCACGCCGCTTCTCTCGATCATCAAGACCGTGCTGGCGCGCGAGCCACGCTCGGTCTTCACCCTGGTCTACGCCAACAGGCAGATCAGCTCGATCATGTTCCGCGAAGAGCTCGATGATCTGAAGAACCTCTATCTCGGCCGCCTGTCGGTGCTGCATTTTCTCGAAAGCGAAGCGCAGGAGATCGATCTTTTCACCGGTCGGATCGACGCGGAAAAATGCAAGGCGCTCTTCAAGAGCTGGATCGATCTGACGTCGGTTGCGACCGCTTTCATCTGCGGCCCCGAGCCCATGATGCTGGCGATCGCTTCGGCGCTGCGCGAGCACGGCATGCGCGACGACCAGATCAAGTTCGAGCTCTTCGCCTCCTCCCAGCCGGGCCGCGCCCGCCGCAAGGTGGAGAGCGCAGCCGCCGCGGATCATGGAACGAGCTGCGAGGCGACCGTTACGCTCGACGGGGCAACGCGTGTCTTCAAGTTTCCCAAGCATGGCCAGTGCCTGCTCGATGCCGCGCTCGAAAACGCGATGGACGTGCCCTATGCCTGCAAGGCCGGGGTCTGCTCCACCTGCCGCGCCAAGCTTCTCGAAGGCGAGGTCGAGATGGAGGTCAATCACGCGCTTGAGGATTATGAGGTGCGCCAGGGCTATGTGCTGACCTGTCAGTGCTATCCGCTCACTGACCGCATCGTCGTCAGCTACGACCAGTAGGGTCGCATCGAAGGGAGGAATAAGATGTCCGAGACGATGCCGATCGAGCAATATCTGGAGGAGGGCGGCATCCTGTCCTCTCCCGACAATGCGCCTCCCCGCTATCGCGGCGAATTGCTGCGATTGATGGCGAGCTTCGTCGACAGCGAACTGGCCGGTTCAGCTGGCTTTGCCGATATTATCAACGATGCGCCTGGCATTCAGGAAAGGATTTCCGCAGCGCGCATCGTGCTGGAAAAGACCGATCATGCCGGCCAGGTCCTGAAGATCATGGAGACCTTCGGTGTCGACGGCGGCCGGTATGCCGTGCACCACCCCTGGGCGGTGCGGCTTTCTCGTGAGGCCGATATCGGTGCCGTCAGGCAGGGCGGCGACATGCGGCTTTCCGTCTTCCACTATCCGCTGGAAGGCTGGGTGGATGCGGTTGTCATGAACGTGTTGATGGGCGCTGCCAGCGTTGTGCAGCTGAAGGAGCTCGCACGCGTTTCCTATCAGCCGGTCGCCGAAGTCTTTCGCGCAATCCTGCCGCGCGAAAAGCGCCATGCGGAGCTCGGCGCTGCCGGTCTAGCCCGCATCGTCGCCGATGACGAGGGGCGGGCGAAGGCGCGCGCTTCGGTCGCCTATTGGTATCCCCGCGTTGCGGCGAGTTTCGGCCATGCCGGCTCGGCTCGCTTCGAGACACTGTCGCGCTTCGGCTTGCGCCATACGCCTAACGAGACCCTGCTTGCCGAATGGCAGGCCGAGGTCGATGCGCAGATGTCTGCGCTTGGATTGATCTAAGCAATCCCAGGAAAAGCGTGCAGCGGTTTTCCGTTCGGGATTGCCGGAAAAGACGAAGGAAGGAAATTCGGATGAACATCATGGCAAACCAGCCGCGGCGGCTTGAAAGCTATGTCGGCGGCGCCTGGGTCGCCGGCGCCAAGCAAGGCGTGCCGCTGCTCGATGCGTCGACCGGTGCGCCCGTCGCCTTAATCGATTCCTCGGGCATCGATTTCAAGCAGACCCTGGCGCATGGTCGCGACAAGGGTGGCCCAGCGCTCAGGCGCATGTCCTTCCATGAGCGCGCCGCCATGCTGAAGGCGCTCGGCCAGGCGCTGCTCGACAGGAAGGAAGAATTCTACGCGCTCTCGACGGCGACCGGCGCCACGCGCGCCGATAGTTGGGTCGATATCGAAGGCGGTATCGGCACCCTGCTTTCCTACGCCTCCAAGGGCCGGCGCGAGTTGCCGAATGCACGCGTGCTGCTCGACGGCGATGTGGAGCCACTCTCCAAGGATCAGAGCTTTTCCGCGCAGCATATATTGAGCCCGCTCCAGGGCGTCGCCGTTCACATCAATGCTTTCAACTTCCCTTGTTGGGGAATGCTGGAAAAGGTGGCGCCGACCTTGCTTGCAGGCGTTCCCGCCATCGTCAAGCCGGCGAGCCAGACGGCCTATCTCACCGAACTCATGGTTCGCCGCATCATCGAGACCGGCCTGCTGCCGGAAGGCGCGCTGCAACTCGTTTGCGGCTCGGTTGGTGATCTCCTCGATCACGTCGAGGGCCAGGATGTGGTGACCTTCACCGGTTCCGCTGCAACCGGCCAACGTCTGAAGACGCATAAGGCGCTCATCGAAAATTCCGTGCGCTTCACCATGGAGGCCGACAGCCTAAACGCGGCTATCTTCGGCCTCGATGCGGCACCCGGCACAGAGGAGTTCGACCTCTTCGTCACGGAAGTCGCCCGTGAGATGACCGTGAAAGCCGGCCAGAAATGCACCGCCATCCGTCGTGTCATCGCTCCCCGCGCCTATAGCGAGGCGCTGATTGCCGCCTTGAACGATCGCCTCGGCAAGACGGCGATCGGCAATCCGGCCGACGAGACGGTTCGCATGGGGCCGCTTGCGAGCCTCGGCCAGCGCGAGGAGGTGCGGGCGCGTATCCGGGATCTTGCTGCCGATGCCGAGATCGTCGGCGGTGATCCCGATAATCCGAGTGTCGTGTCTGGCGATGCGAATGTCGGCGCCTTCCTCAATCCCGTCTTGCTCTATTGCGACAAGCCGGGCTCGGCGCGTGCCGTTCACGAGGTCGAGGCCTTCGGTCCGGTCAGCACCGTCATGCCCTATGACACGGCGGAAGAGGCGGTCGATCTGGCGCGACGCGGCAAGGGCAGCCTCGTTGCCTCGGTCTTCACCAATGATCCGCATTTCGCCGAGGACGTGGTTCTCGGGCTCGCGCCGTTCCATGGCCGTGTGATGATCGGCAACCGCGCCAGCGCCAGGAGCTCCACCGGCCACGGCTCGCCACTGCCTGGCCTCGTCCACGGCGGTCCCGGCCGCGCCGGCGGCGGCGAAGAGCTCGGCGGCATCCGCGGCGTGAAGCACTATATGCAACGCACCGCCGTTCAGGGCACGCCGCGCCTGCTTTCGGCCGTTACCGGACGCTGGATGGATGGCGCGGATGCCCGCACCGGCAGCGAACATCCTTTCCGCAAGTCGCTCGCCGAGCTCAAGATCGGCGACCAGCTCATAACCGCGAAGCGCACGGTCACGCTCGACGATATCGAGCACTTCGCCAGTTTTACCGGCGATACCTTCTATGCCCATATGGACGATGAGGCTGCCAAGGCCAATCCGTTCTTCGACGGCCGCGTGGCGCATGGCTATCTCATTGTTTCGTTCGCGGCCGGCCTTTTCGTCGATCCGGCTCCTGGCCCGGTCCTTGCAAATTACGGTGTCGATAATCTGCGCTTCCTGACACCGGTCAATCCGGGTGATACGCTTAAGGTGCAGTTGACCTGCAAGGAGATCAATCCCCGCATCAATGCCGAGCATGGCGAGGTGCGTTGGGATTGCAAGGTAACCAACCAGCTGGATGCCGTCGTCGCGCAATATGACGTTCTGACGATGGTGGCGAAAACGAGAGAGTGAGCGCATGACGACAATCGAGCAAGACCCGCATCGCCTGGAAATGACCGTGCTGATGACGCCGGACATGGCGAATTTCAGCGGCAAGGTGCATGGCGGCGCCCTTCTGAACCTGCTCGATCGCGTCGCCTTTTCCTGCGCGTCGCGCTATTCCAAACAATATGCGGTGACGCTGTCGGTCGACCAGGTCTTGTTCAAGGAGGCGATTCAGGTGGGCGAATTGGTCACCTTCCGCGCCTCGATCAACGACACGGGCCGTACCTCCATGGAAGTCGGCATCCGGGTCGAGGCGGAAAACATCCGGTCCGGCCAGCGCCGCCACACCAATTCCTGTTATTTCACCATGGTCGCCGTCGACGAGGCCGGCCGCCCGGTTCGCGTGCCCGAGCTGGTGCCGGTAACGCCGGCCGATATCCGCCGGCACAAGGCCGCCCAGCTTCGCCGGACGTTGCGCCGCGAATTCGCGCAGCGGCTTGATGCGGTGGCCGAGACCGGACGCGACGTGGAAGGATTGGGAGGCGACTGAATGGCGCAGATCTATTCCTATGACGGCGTGATCCCGGTCATCGATGCCGCAGCCTTCGTGCATCCTGCCGCAACCGTCATCGGCGATGTCATCGTCGGTCCCGCCTGTTATGTCGGGCCGGGTGCCGTGCTGCGCGGAGATTTCGGGCGCATCGTGCTCGAGCGCGGTTCGAACGTACAGGAGACCTGCGTTGTCCATAGTTTCCCGAATCTGGAAGTGACGATCGGCGAGGCGGGGCATATCGGCCATGGCGCGGTGCTGCATGGCTGTCGCATCGGCGTCAATGCCATGGTCGGCATGAATGCTGTCATTATGGATGAGGCCGTCATCGGCGAGAACGCCATCGTGGCCGCCATGGCCTTCGTCAAGGCCGGCGCCGAAATCCCGGCAAACAGCCTCGCCGTCGGTTCGCCGGCGCGTGTCGTGCGCGAGTTGACGCCGGAGGAGATCGCCTGGAAGCGCCAGGGTACCGCCATCTATCAGCGCCTGGCGCTGGAGGCGAAGGAGAAGCTGGTGGCCGTCGAGCCATTGACCGCGCCCGAGCCGGATCGACGCCGCATTCGGGCGCCGGAATACGATCCGCTTATCCTTGAAAGGATGAAGCTCGGCGACTGACCGGCGGCGTCAACGCCGCCTCAACGGACGGCCTTGACCCCTTCGAGGATGAGGGTGGTGGCAATGTCAGCATATTCGTCACGGGTGATCGGTCCATTGGGCCGGAACCACATATAGACCCAGTTCATCATGCCGAAGAGCGACATGGTCACCGGCATCAGCAACGGCCTGTTCTTGTTGAGGTCCGGGTTGAGATCCTCGATGACGCTGGAAAAGCGTTTGACGATCCGCCGTTCGATCGTCCGCAATTCCGCTAGCTGCTCCTGCGATAGGGCATGCGTGCCGTTCAGCTGAACCTTGTGTTCGTTGTCGGCGCCTTCATAGTTCTTCAGCACCGCTTTCACGAGCAGGCGCAGGCGTTCCTGCGGCGCAACATCAGTGCGATCCGCTGTTTCGATCGCGCTTTCCAGCTCCGTCAGATGTGTTTGCACGATGTCGAAGATCAGCGCGTCCTTGCCGGGATAGTAGTGATAAAGCAGGGCTTTCGAGATGTTGCCATGCGAGGCGATCATCGACATGGATGCCTTCTCCATGCCCATATCGGCGAAGACTGCCGCTGCGCTTGCCAAGATGCCACGCTGCTTTTCCTCGAAATCAACTGCGCGCGTGCGTGCCATGTGATCCTGCTCTGCTCATTCCCGATTGACCTTAACCGTACCTGGCGGCCGTTCTTCCTATATACAATCAAATGCTTGCCAGACTAAAGCGCGTCGCGATCTTTCAGATTCGCTTCTCGTGCATTAGGCCTTTGATGTCGCGCATGTCGTTGCCGCAAAACCGCTGCACACTTTTGCGCGACATGCGTTATCCCGCCGGGTGCCGATCATTCTTTCGGGCGGTTGTCGACAATGCGTTTCGCCTTGCCTTCGGAACGTGCCACGCCGCCCGGCGGATGCACGGTAATCTTGGTCGTGATGCCGACCACGCTCTTGATATGGTGGATGAGTTCCCTTGCCGAAACGTTTCGCGCCGCTTCGTCCGACGCCTCCGGCGTGCACTCCACATGAACGGTCATGTCGTCCATGCGGCCGGCGCGCGTCAGTTCGATCTGGAAATGCGGCGCGAGCCCGCGGCATTTCAGGATCTGCTCCTCGATCTGGGTCGGAAAGACGTTGACGCCGCGCAGGATCATCATGTCGTCGGAGCGACCCGTCACCTTCTCCATGCGGCGCATGGAACGAGCCGTGCCGGGCAGCAGTCGCGTCAGGTCGCGCGTGCGATAGCGGATGACCGGCAGGCCTTCCTTGGTGAGCGTGGTGAAGACCAGCTCGCCGATCTCGCCATCGGGCAATGCCGCGCCGGTGACCGGATCGATGATCTCCGGATAGAAATGATCTTCCCAGATGTGCAGCCCGTCCTTGCTCTCGACGCATTCGCTGGCGACACCCGGCCCCATTACTTCCGACAGGCCGTAAATATCGACGGCGTGCATGTCGAAGGCGTGCTCGATTTCCGCACGCATGGCATTGGTCCATGGCTCGGCTCCGAAGATACCGACGGCGAGCGAGCTTTCGCGCGGGTCGAGGCCCTGGCGGCGGAATTCGTCGAGGATCGACAGCATGTAGGAAGGGGTCACCATGATGATGCGCGGCTTGAGATCCTGTATCAGCGCGACCTGCCGCTCCGTCATGCCGCCGGAGACCGGTACGACCGTGCAGCCGAGTTTCTCCGCGCCATAATGCGCGCCGAGGCCGCCGGTGAAGAGGCCGTAGCCATAGGCGATATGGACGATATCGCCGGCGCGACCGCCGGAGGCGCGGATCGAGCGGGCAACGAGGCTCGCCCAGGTATCGATGTCCCTGGCCGTATAGCCGACGACGGTCGGCTTGCCGGTCGTTCCGGACGAGGCGTGGATGCGGACGAGCTTCTCGCGCGGCACGGCGAACATGCCGAAAGGATAGGTGTCGCGAAGATCCTTCTTCGTGGTGAAAGGGAATTTGGCGATGTCCGGCAATGTCTTCAGGTCTAAGGGATGCACGCCGGTTTCATCGAAACGCTTTCTATAGAAGGGCGAATTCTCATAGGCGTGTGTGAGCGACCACTTCATGCGCTCGAGTTGCAACGCGGAAATCTCGTCGCGCGAGGCCATCTCGATCGCCTCGAGCTCGCCGGCGCGCGGGGAAAGGTTTTCCATGAATGTCTCCTCCAGAAATGCCAGATGTTGCCGGCGTGAACCGCTAGTCCGGCAGAAGCGTGCCCTTGACCGTTCGCGAGTGGCCGCGGAATTCCGCGATCTGCTCGCCCTCCTGATTGGTAACCGCGATGTCGTAGATACCGCCTCGTCCGCGGCGCGACACCTCCCGTGCCGTCGCCGTCAGCCGGTCGCCCTTGAACGCCGGCGCGATGTAGGTCACCGAACAGTGCTGGGCGACGGTGCGCTGATTGTAGGTATTGCAGGCGAATGCGAAGGCCGAGTCGGCTAAAGTGAAGATGTAGCCGCCATGGCAAGTGCCATGACCGTTCGTCATTGCCTCGGTAATCGCCATCGAAAGGCTTGCTTCGCCGGGGACGACGGCAAGCAGTTCCATGCCGAGGCGGCGGCTGGCATTGTCTTCGTCCCACATGCATCTTGCACAGGCTTCCGCGAGCGCCTGCGTGGTAAGGTTTTCGACTGTGCTCATCGCCCCTTGAACTCCGGTTTGCGCTTTTCGAGAAAGGCGGTGACGCCTTCGGCATAATCGGCGCTGCGGCCGGCCTCGCGCTGCAGGTCGCGCTCAAGATCGAGTTGCTCGTCAAGCGAGTTGGTCGCCGCCGCCTGGATGGCGCGCTTCGTCAGACCAAGGCCTTTCGTCGGACCGGCAGCGAGCTTGATGGCAAGGGCCGTTGCCTCGTCCATCAGCTTGTCGTCGTCCACCGCGCGCCAGATCAGGCCCCAGCCAGCCGCCGTTTCCGCATCGAGCGGCTCGGCCGTTAGCGCTAACGCTTTGGCGCGAGCTTCGCCGATGAGCCGCGGCAGGTTCCAGGTGCCGCCGGAATCCGGCACCAGGCCGATTTTCGCAAAGGCCTGGATGAAGCGGGCTGAACGGGCGGCAAGCGTGATGTCGCAGGCAAAAGCGATATTGGCGCCGGCGCCGGCCGCCACGCCGTTGACCGCGCAGACAACGGGCTTTTCCAGGCTGCGGATGAGGCGGAGCAACGGATTGTAGAAGGTCTCGATCGTATGGCCGAGATCCGGCGTTCCCTTGCGCGGGTCACGGTCGCCGAGATCCTGGCCGGCCGAGAAGCCGCGGCCGGCTCCCGTCAGGAGCACCGCACGCACCTCCGCATCCTTGTGCGCACGCTCGAAACCGGCGCGCAGCGCCAGATGCATTTCCTCGTTGAAGGAATTGAGTTTGTCGGGTCGATTGAGCGTGAGGCTCAAAACGCCATCGGCTAGTGCCGACAGAATGGTGTCGGAATCGGACATGCTTCCTCCCCGTCGCCTTTCCCATGGCGACTGGGGAAAATTCTTGCATAAACCGACCGGTCAATCAATTATAAAAGCAGCGATTGGGAAGAAGGCCTTTCGTAGAGGCTGGAAAGCGGAGCCCAATTATTGGCTCACCAGCGAAGCGGCTGCCGGATTGTAGCCAACTCCATTTCCGCGTAGCATCGGCTCACGCCTTTTTGGGAAACTCGGGGGGAGGTCCTGCGACATGGCGAAGCTTGTGTTCGCTTTGAACCAGTCGCTGGACGGCTATGTCGACCACACGGACTTT
This sequence comes from Rhizobium sp. P40RR-XXII, assembly GCF_012641405.1. GTDB lineage: Bacteria > Pseudomonadota > Alphaproteobacteria > Rhizobiales > Rhizobiaceae > Rhizobium. The sequence continues at coordinate 24,343 of NZ_JABAII010000030.1, read as the reverse complement.
GCGCCCGATGCCGCGCTCTTTCATCATTTCATCGACGACGTGCGCGGGCTGGCCGGCAGTGTGTATGGTCGCCGCATGTACGAGGTGATGCGGTATTGGGACGACGATCATTCCGAGTGGGACGAGGAGCGACGTGATTATGCAGCAGCCTGGCGGAGCCTGCCGAAATGGGTCGTGTCGCGCTCGCTGAAATTAGTCGGCCCGAATGCCACTCTTGTCGCTGATGACATCGAGGCGACGATACGCGAATTGAAGGCTCGACTGAATGGCGAGATTGAAGTTGCCGGGCCTGAGTTGGCGCGAAGTCTGACCGACCTTGGTCTTGTCGATGAATATCGGCTGTATCTCCATCCCGTCGTGCTTGGTCGCGGCAAGCCATTCTTTGCCGGTCCGCGGCCGCCGCTCCACCTGGTGGCGAGCGATCGCATTGGCAAGGACGTGATCAGGTTGACATACGTTCCCGCATAGTCGCGCGACATACAATAGGCCTTGGTCCGGCTACGGTCGATCACCGTCGCATGGGGAGCCGAGCAAGGCGATGCCGGACGAAATCGGCGGTCATCCAACTACGCTCTTTACAAATGACCGACGGTCAGTCATAAATAACGCCATCATCGGAATCTGGAGACGTTCGAATGGTCGCCCTTATTTTGGGTGTGGGGACCGCAGCAGCGCGGAGCCGTTGCTGTCCGCATCTCATCGCATAGGAGAAATCCCCATCATGATCCGTCACGATCTTAGCCAATGGCCGCTTGTGCTGTCCGCCGCCCGTGATTCGATGTCGCGCGAAGAACAGCTTGCTTTCCTCTCCGACTGGACGTCGTGGCTGGACCGCGGCGAACCCTTTTCAACCCTGCGTGTCTTTACGGATGTTGACGCGCTCGAGCGCCCCGAAGGCAGCGCAAGGGAGGCAAGGGCCTGGCTTCAGTCCAACGGCGAGCGGATCAAGCGGCTCGTGATCGGCATGGCGACCGTCGTGCCGGCCAGTGCCTTGGAAGAGATGAGCCGGATGAATGCCGAAAAGCTGTATGGCGTCCCGGCGCAGATCTTCGATGAGGCCAACGAGGCGACGATGTGGCTCGCCTCGGTTTCCGCCGTGCGCGGAAAGCCGGTGCACATGGGACATGTGCTGCGAAGCCTGACCGATTTGTGCAGGCCGTCATGATGGCGTTCAAAACCTTGCTGCCTGATTGCGACGAGACGCACTGGCCGCTGGCGATCGTGGTCGCGGAGGCAAGGCTGGGCGCCGATGGGATAGGATCGGACCTCGATACGATCGAGCGCTGGCTGGCGCACGAAAAGCCGTTTGCTCTTCTGTTGATCTCCGCATACGGACCGCCGCTTGCCAGCGATGCGGCCTTGCTGGCTATGGTGGCGCAGCGGATCGGGATTGTCCGCGACGCGCTTCATCGGTTTCTGCTCGGCATTGCCGTCGTCGTTCCGGCGGCGACGGCTGACGGCGTGCGGCAAAGTCTTGCTCGTCTTCCGCTTCATATGCCGCTAGAAATCTTCAACCAGGCTCCGCCCGCGGCGGAATGGCTACGCAGTTCCATTCTCGTGCCGGCGGGCCTTGCCATTGATAGGCTGTAGATGAGGAAAAGCCCGTGACCGCCGCAGAACGCCCGCGCCCGCGCACCAAGCCCCCGGAAATCCGCCGGGAGGAACTGATGGACGCCGCGCAGCGCCTGTTTCTGGAGAAGGGCTTTGCCGCGACCAGCGTTGCGGAAATCGTCGAGGCCGCCGATGTCGCCAAGGGCACTTTCTATCTCTATTTCCAGACGAAAGAGGATGTTCTTGCCGCTCTGAAGGCGCGCTTCATCGAGCGCTTTTGCGAAAAGATAGACGCGGCAGCCGCGGCGGCGTCTTCCGGCAGCTGGATGCATAGGCTCGATGTCTGGATAGGGTCATGCGTGGTCGGCTATCTCGACGAGGTCGCGCTGCACGATCTGGTTTTCCATGAGTTCCACCCGGCCAAACGCGGCATGAAACGCGCCAACCCGCTGGTAGCACGCCTTTCATCCTTCCTGCTGGAAGGGCAGGAAGCCAAAGCCTTCTCCTTCATCGACGCCCGGCTCTCGGCCGTCATGCAGTTCAATGCCATGCACAGCGCCGTCGATGACTGTCTGGCCGACGGACCGACCGTCGATCGGCAGAAACTGGTCGACGCCGTTACCGATTTCTGTCGGCGCTCCGTCTGTCCCTGAGCTGCCTGCGCCGGCAATCCACAAGCCGGCCTATAAAGGACCGGCCGTCGCCCCTTGATCTTCATGGCATTTTACTAAGTATCGCCGTCGATGCACCGAGTGACAGGATGGGATTGATGGCAGGCGAAGCTAGAGGCAAGGCTGTGGATTTATCGGTCGATGATGCGTTCTTCGACCTTCTGACGGATAGTTTTCGTCGCATCGTAGGCGTTGCCCTTGTCGATGAAGGAACCGGGACGGATTGGCTCTATCGCGACGCGCCCTTCGTGGTCGTCGCCCATAATACGGATGCCGATCCCCGTTTCGTCTACGCCAACAAGGCAGCGCAGAACTGCTTCGAATATCCGTGGGATGAGTTTGTGACGCTCCCCTCGCGGCTTTCGGCGGAGCTTCCCGATCGTGCGGAGCGCCAACGGCTGTTGGACGCGGTGACGCGCGATGGCTTTATTTCCGACTATCGCGGGCTGCGGATTGCAAAATCCGGGCGTCGTTTTTGGATCGAAGACGGCATTGTCTGGCAGCTCGTGGATCGCGACGGGAATTTGCGCGGGCAGGCCGCCACATTTTCCAAATGGAAGGATGCCTAGAGTCGTGGGACAAGCATGTCATGCGGCCGTAAATTCACGGTGGAAAATCCCGAGTTGCGAGAGGTTGATGGCTTCGCTCGCTGCAGTCGTGCGTCCGATGAATTCGTCGATCAGGAATGCAATATGCCCGGCCGCCATTTTCACAATGGCGAGTTGGCAGCTCTTTGAGGGAATGTCGCCGAGCATCGGCGCCAAATCGTAAACCGGTACCAATTCGCCACGATACGACGTGTGACCGAGTGTCGCACGACACGAATCCGGGCCTTTGCCGAGCGGTCGCCAATTGTCCGCTCGCGCGACGATCGTTCCATCAACGAAGGTACATAGCGTGTTGTGCACGCGAACCGCCATCGCAGCGCGGCGGCGAAGGAAAGCTGACAGAGCCATGAAAGCACTTTTCCCCTTGAGGGACCCCTTGCTCAAAAGTGCAGCCGTCTGAGGCGAACCGGCTCGCGGATGCCTTGGCACTGTCATGGTGCCGCCGAAATCAGCTCGGCCAGACACACCGATAGTAGAGCAGCGGTCTTGCTGACGACTTGCAGGCTTATTTAAAATTCTAACGAGGAACGATTTTCGGTCATGCAGCGCTCGGCAGGATCGGTGAAGGGCACTGCCGATAGCCTGGCCGGCCGTCCTATCGATAAAGAAGATTGAGACGCTGCGTGCCGGTCGTCAAACGACTGTATGAAGTGTATATTAGCTGAAATACTTTGGCATTGCCGCGTCAGGCGCGTTACGTGATGCCTTCCTGGTATGGTCGCGTTGATAAGACCGTATCGTTGAATATATGAGCAAATAATCACCAATGCACTGCCCGAAGTTTCTGGCCGGTGTCGTGGCCATGTTTCTTGCTTCATCGTGAAACTTCGAAGATCGTTGTTATGTCAAACCACTGGATATTGCCCGGCAATCCAATTTTTCCGACCCGTACTCTCGAGGAGACACAGTATTTTCTGGCTGAGCTCGAAGCCTGCACAACTCAGGAGGAGCTGGCCGAGGTCGTCATTCGATATGTGGAGCCTTTCGGCGCGACCAATGTTCTGGTCGGCACCATGCCCCAGATTGGCGCGACTAAACGCCAGCAGATAGGCCATGTCCTGATCAATGCCTGGCCGAATGATTGGTCGGCTCGCTATTTTTCTCAGAACTATCTCTTCAAGGATCCGACGATCACGCTGGTGCGCAAAGGGCTTGAAAGCTTTTTCTGGAACGACGACGAAGTCGTCGGATTTCGGTCCGGGCTGCGTGTTATGGGCGAAGCCAAGGAGTTCGGCCTTGCCGAGGGTTTCACCATGACGCTTCCGAGCCTGGGGCAGGAACACGAACATGTCGGGTTTTCGATCGCCGGCGAGCGGCTTCAGCTCTCGCCGGAAAACAAGAGGAATCTGGCGCTTGTTGCGAATTTTGCAGTCTATCGCGCCTTGCGGATCCGGCGCACTCAGCAAAACAGCAGCGTCCTTAAATTGACGGCACGGGAGCGTGAGGTTCTTCAGCTGGCGGCCGAAGGCTGGAAGGAGCGGCAGATCGCCTCTCGCCTCGGAATCACCGATCATGCCATCGACAAATACATGCGCTCCTGCCGCGAAAAGCTTGGTTCGCGCAATACTAATCACGCAATTGCCCTTGCTCTGCGAAAGGGTCTGATTTCGTGAGGTACGCTTTTCCGTACCTGTGGTGATCGTGAAACGGCTCGATGATCAGCTTGCCCAAACAGGAGAGCTGTAGAGATGCTTCATATTATCACCGACCGGAACATGCACGACTATCAGGACGAGATGGATCAGGCATTTCGCCTGCGGCACCGCGTATTCGTCGAGGAGCGCGGATGGAATGATCTGACGCGTGCCGATGGTCGCGAGACCGACCAATTCGATACGGCAGATGCGGTGCACATGCTTTTCATCAATGAAGGCGAGGTTCTTGGATATCAGCGAATGCTGCCCTCCACCAAACCTCACCTCCTGTCCGAGGTGCTGCCGCAACTCTGCGAGCAGGAAAGGCCCGTCGGCTGGCACATATGGGAATGGACGCGCTATTGTGTCGAGCCGGCCTACAGAGAGCATGGCCGCGCCTTGAGCGCGGTTTCCAACACGCTGCTTTCGGGTTTTGTCGAATGGGGCTTGGAAAACGATATCAATACCGTGATCATCGAAATGCAGCCACTCTGGATCCTCCGGCTGCTGCAGCTTCATTTCCGGGTCAGCGCGCTTGGATTGCCGCAGTCGATTTCAGGAGAGGATGTCGTGGCTGTCACCGCATCGTTCGATGAACGCACGCTGGCGAAGCTTCGTTCCTTGAAGACAGACCTGCGCCGTCGCGCGGCTTAGATGGAATGCCATCGGATGCTTTAGCGGCATGCGCACGTCTGCTATTCGATATGCAGCCTCCTTCCTCTATATAATCAGCCCTCCAGCACGGTCGCTCAGTTCCGTGCTGGAGCGCCTGACGCATCCCACTGGTGTCGCCTGTTCTGCGGCGAATTGTTGGATATTGCGCGGCATCGAACGGAGGTTTTCGCCTTTCAATTTTCCTTTCTCTGGGGCATTCATAATTAATGAGGAATGCTTAATATAAGCAGTCCTTCTCTGCCTTCGAATAGTCTGTGAGATCAGTATGAACACGCGTTCCTCGCCACCCTCCGCGGAAACGATGCCAGCGCATCTGCTTGAAGAAACGACGGCCTTGATAACGGCCATGGAGGCAGCGCAGACCGAAGCCGACATCCTGCGGCTGGTGCTCGTCTATATCGGCCGCTTCGGCGCGACAAACGTGCTGGCGGGCACGATGCCGCCGATCGGCGACACCAAGCGACAGCAAGTCGGCCATATTCTTCTCAATGCGTGGCCGACCGATTGGATCTCCCGTTATTTCAGCAATGACTATCTGCGCCACGATCCGACGATAGGCATGGTCAAGGAGCAGCATGCGCCGTTCTTCTGGCGGGACATAGAGGGGCAGAGACTGCAGAATGTGATGGCGCGCGATGTCATGGGCGAAGCCGGGGAGTTTGGCTTGCGCGAGGGGTTCACCATTGCCCTGCAGACTTTTGATGGGACCGCAATAGGCTTTTCCATCGGCGGTGAGCATCTCGAGATCAGGGAGGAGGAGCGCGGCGGTCTGCAATTGCTGGCGACCTTTGCCGTGGATCGTGCCCTCCAGCTCCAGGAACTGGATCAGCTTCCTTTGCTGAAGGGCGTCACGCTAAGGGAAAGACGTGCGCTGCAATTGGCAGCGGACGGCTTGCGCGATCATGAGATCGCGGTGAGGATGGGCATCACCCATCATGGCGCCGAAAAGCATCTGCGCTCGGTTCGCGACAAGCTCGAGGCGAGAAACACAACCAACGCCATTGCGATCGCCATTCGGCTCGGTCTGATAAGATAGGATCGGCTCTCTGCGGCACCGGCTGGGAAGCTTCGCCAGACTGCACAGAATATTGATCGGGCGAATGAGTTCGTTTCGCCCAGCGGTGATAGTTTCTGTACCATTATTGCCTTTATTCAGGACTCTACTAAATAAAGTTTCGGACATAGCAAATTGCCTATCGTAATTCGGATCGTAAAAACTCGTGCTGAATCAGAAGCAGAGGCGTGCGAATGACGTTTGACTGGTCTGTTTGCTGAGGACGGCCGATTTGGACGCCACCAGCTTCAATCATGGCGAAGTCGATGCCGCCTACGGCGGCCGAAAGACGTTGTTCGGCGGCCACCGATATAAAAGCGCCGTTTCCCGCGATCCAGCCAAACCCGATCAAGATCGCTTTCAAAGCAGGCGCCGATCGCAGGCGTCAGTAAGGATGAGACAATTTTGGCGCGGAAGGGTCTCTCGTAAGCCTCGCCGGAGCCGGCACCATCAGAATTCCCAGCGACCTGTTCCCGAAAAATAGAGTTACCAGTCATGATAAAACGCATGGTGATCATGCTGATCGTCATAGGCCTGATCCTGGGTGGGATTTTCGGCTTCCAGGCATTCAAGAACCGCATGATCGCGGCGTATCTGGCTAACCTCAAGGCGCCACCGCAGACGGTCTCGACAATTACGGCGGCGACGAGCCCGTGGCAAACCACGCTGCAATCCATAGGCAGCTTCAATGCGGTCGAGGGCGCCAATCTCTCCGCCCAGGTGCAGGGCATCGTCCAGAAGATCGGCTTTCAGGATGGCCAGGATGTCAAGAAGGGCGATCTCATCGTGCAGCTGCTTGCCGACCAGCAGATCGCAACGCTGCAGCAATATCAGGCGTCGTCGGCGAACGCGCAGATCGCCTATGAGCGCGATTCCAAGCTGATCAAGGCAAATACCATCGCGCAAAGCCAGGTCGATAGTGATCTCGCCACATGGAAGGCTGCGCAGGCACAAGTCGCGTCGCAGCAGGCGCTGATCGATCAATATTCGATCCGCGCGCCCTTCGACGGGCACCTCGGCATCCGGCTGGTCAGCCTCGGCGAATATTTGGCGGCCGGGACCGCGGTCGTCACATTGCAGTCGCTCGACCCGATCCAGTTCGATTTCTCGATGCCGCAGCAGGCTTTGTCGCAACTGAAGGTCGGACAGGCGGTGACGGCAACGGTCGATGCCTATGGGAGCCAGACCTTCGAGGGCAAGATTACGGCAATCAGCCCGCTGGTGGATACCCAAAGCCGCAACATCACCATCCGGGCGACTTTCCCGAATTCCGATCGCAAGCTCCTGCCTGGAATGTTCGGCAACGTATCGGTAACGGTTGGGGAGCCGAAAGATTATATCGCCCTGCCGCAGACCGCCGTCACCATCAACCCCTACGGCAACGTCGTCTATGTCGTGACCGACAAGGGCGGCGGACAGGATGGAAAGCCGCAGCTTGTCGCCAATCAGAAATTCGTCAGCACAGGACAGGCGCGTGGCGATCAGATCGCGGTGACCAAGGGGTTGAACGCAGGCGAGGTGGTGGTGACCTCCGGCCAGCTGAAATTGAACAACGGCTCGCCTGTTATCATCAATAACGAGGTGCAGGCGTCGAACGATCCCAATGCAAATCCGGCAAACCCGAACTGAGGTGTGGCGATGAATATCACCGATATCTTCATCAAGCGCCCCGTGCTTGCTCTCGTGGTCAGCGCGTTGATTATCGTGATCGGCTACCAGTCGTTCCGTACGCTGACGGTGCGTCAGTACCCGCAGACCCAGAATGCCGTCGTGACCGTGACGACCACCTATCCGGGTGCCGCGCCCGACGTTATCGCCGGTTTCATCACGACGCCGCTTGAAAACGCCATCGCCCAGGCCAACGGCATCGACTACATGACGTCGTCGAGCACCAGCGGTACCTCGACGATCACGGTCAACCTGCGTCTCAACTATGATGCCGATGCGGCGATGACGGAAATCAACGCCAAGGTATCCTCGGTTCTCAACCAGCTGCCCACGGGCACGCAGCAACCCATCATGTCGGTGTCGATAGGCCAGACGATTGACGCGATGTATATCGGCTTCCGCAGCGACGTTCTGGCCAGCAACCAGATCACCGACTATCTGACGCGCGTGGTCCAGCCGAAACTGCAGGCAGTCACGGGCGTTCAGACGGCTGAAATCCTCGGTGGCAGGACCTTTGCTCTGAGAGCCTGGCTGAAGCCTGACAAGCTCGCCGCCTATGGGCTGACGGCCGGCGATGTCAGCACCGCGCTTGCGAACAACAATTTTATTTCCGGTATCGGCACGACGCGCGGCCAGATGACGCAGACGGTGCTGACGGCGCAGACAGATCTGCATTCGGCCGACGAGTTCCGGGAGATGGTCGTCAAGCAGATCGGCGATACGATCGTTCGCCTGAAGGATGTCGCCACCGTTGCGCTCGGCTCGCAAAACCCCGATGTCCAGATCGGATTCGATGCTCAGGACGGCGTGTTCATGGGTATCCAAATCGCGCCGACGGCAAATCTGCTCGATGTGATTGCCGGTGTGCGTGCGGTGTTTCCGGCCATTCTGGCACAACTGCCGCAGGGGCTTGAGGGCTATATCGTCTACGATTCCAGCACCTTCGTCACCCAGTCGATCGACGAGGTCGTCAAGAGCCTGGTCGAGGCTCTGCTGATCGTCATTTTCGTGGTGTTCGCATTTCTCGGCTCGCCGCGATCGGTCGCCATTCCCATCGTCGCCATACCGCTATCGCTGGTCGGCACCTTCGCGATGATGCTGATCTTCGGCTTCTCCATCAATCTTCTGACTTTGTTGGCTTTGGTGCTTGCCATCGGTCTCGTGGTTGATGACGCCATCATTGTCGTGGAGAACGTCAACCGTCATATCGAGGAGGGGGCGCCGCCGATGCAGGCGGCGCTGGCCGCGGCGCACGAACTGGTGGGGCCGATCCTTGCCATGACGGTCGTGCTTGTCGCCGTCTATGTGCCGATCGGCTTTCAGGGCGGCCTGACCGGAGCTCTGTTTACGGAGTTTGCCTTTACGCTGGTTGGCGCCGTCACCGTTTCCATGATCATCGCGCTGACGCTGACGCCGATGATGTGTTCGCGCATCCTGAAACCGCATCTGACTGACCGTAGCGGCTGGGAGGAGCGCGTTTCCGATTTCATCGACCGTCGTTTCTCGGAAATTCATCGGCCCTATGTGCGCATGCTGCATGGCAGCCTGAATACCGTGCCGGTGACGCTGGTATTTGCCGTGATTGTCCTCGGCAGCATCTATTTCCTCTACACCAGTGCCAAGAGCGAGCTGGCTCCCAATGAAGATCAGGGATTCCTTGCCTCACAGGTGACCAACGCCCCCAATGCGACGCTTCAACAGAAGCTGCTCAATTCCGACCAGGTCACCAAGATCTTCCGTAGTTTCCCGGAAACCGACAAGACCTTGCAGGTCGAGGTGCCGGGCACGTCTTTCGAGGGCATGGTGCTGAAGCCGTGGGACCAGCGTAACCGGACGGCGGACCAACTGCAGCCGCTGGTGCAGGCGGACCTCGCGAAGATCGCCGGCGGACAGGCGGTGGTCTTCCAGATACCGCCGCTGCCCGGCGCCAGCGGCTTGCCGGTGCAGTTCGCCGTCGGCAGCACCGGCAGCTTCGACCAGCTCAACGACGTATCCAACACCTTCCTGCAGGAAGCGCAGAAATCCGGCGAGTTCATCTTTCTGACGAAGGATCTCTACGTCGACAATCCGCAATACTCGATCCAGATCGACCGCAGCAAGGCGGCGACGCTTGGCCTGTCCATGAGCAATGTCGGTTCTGCACTCGCCTCCATGCTGGGCGGCGGCTACGTCAACTATTTCAGTATCGACAATCGCTCGTATCAGGTCATTCCGCAGGTGGAGCAGCGTTCGCGCCAGACCATCGATCAGATCATGAACTATCCGATCGCAAGCGTGAATGGTTCCAAGATCCCGCTTTCGGCGATCGCTACTGCGAAACTCGAGGCGACGCCGCGCTCGGTCGCGCACTTCCAGCAATTGAATTCCGCCACCGTCTCCGGCGTGCCGGCGCCGGGCGTCGCTGTCGGTGATGCCCTGGAAACCCTCAAGTCGATCGCAGCGCGCACGCTGCCACAGGGCTACTCGGTCGATTACGGAGGGCAGTCACGTCAATACGTGCAGGAATCGAGCGGCATGGCCACCACCTTCGCTCTCGCCTTGATCATCGTCTTCCTGGCGCTGTCGGCGCAGTTCAACAGCTTCCGCGACCCGCTGATCATCCTGGTATCGGTGCCGATGTCGATCGCGGGCGCGCTCGCCTTCATCAGCCTCGGCATCGGCGGCGCGACGATGAACATCTATACGCAGGTCGGCCTGGTGACGCTGATGGGGCTGATCAGCAAGCACGGCATCCTGATCGTCGAGGTGGCGAATACGCTGCAGGCATCGGGAAAGACCAAGCGGGAGGCGATCGAGGGTGCCTGCAGCATTCGTCTGCGTCCGATCCTGATGACGACCGGTGCCATGGTTCTGGGCGTCGTGCCGCTGATTCTGGCGACCGGCGCCGGCGCATCGGCCCGCTTCAACATGGGCCTGGTGATCGCGACGGGGCTCGCTATCGGGACATTGTTCACGCTCTTCGTGGTGCCCGCCGTCTACATGCTGCTCGCCGCCGACCACCACAAGCAGGCTGCGTCAGAAGCAGAGCCGGCACCGGTGCATTGACCGGAGCCGCTCCGAAGGCCGTCATCAGGTTGATGTATGATGCAGTTGCACCGCATGGCAAGCGATGATCGCGGCGTCATTCATCCGCTCGCGCATGCGCCGGATCCGGCGAAAAGAACGACCTGTGTTCGGATCTCGGCACCGTCAAGTTCCAGGATGCGGTAGCCGAATGTTTCGGTGTCTGTCCGGAGACGTTCGGATTGCTTGACTGGACGGAGCGGCAACATCACCTCGCCGGACCGCTTGGTATTCATCTTGCCAATCTCTTCTTTGCGGAGGGTTGGATACGGCGATCGCCATCGTCCCGTGCCGGTGACGTCACGCCAAAAGGCTGGAAAGGGCTCAAGGAGCATTTCGGCATCCGGCAACAGGCCTTGCTCTGAGGCGCTCTCTGCTGCATTGACTTCATTTCGACAATGAATGATCTTGGTAGGCCATAATATGGTATCCGGATAGCAAGGGATGCGGGAATGAATGACCATGCGCACAGCGCCGCAATTCGCGTGGAGCGTCCGGCAAAGACGCTGCGTGAGCTTGCCCTCGACAAGGTGCGGGAAGCGATCGTCAACGGCTATTTCCGCCCGGGGGACCGCCTGGTGGAGCGCGATCTCTGCGCCCAGCTCGGCGTCAGCCGCACGATCGTGCGCGAGGTTCTGCGTCATCTCGAATCCGAGGGCCTAGTCGCCAATCTCCCGAACAAGGGGCCGATCGTCGCGCAGCTCAATCATGACGAAGCCAAGCAGATCTACGAGATCCGCGGTGCCCTCGAAGGAATGGCGGCGCGGCTTTGCGCCGAGCAGAACAATCCCGCAATCGCCGACGCGCTGGACAAGTCGCTCGAGGATATAAGGCACAGCTATCGCGAGAGGGACATGGCCGGCGTGCTCGCCCATACGTCTTCCTTCTATCAGACGCTGTTCAGCATGGTCGACCGCCATGTGGCCTGGGGCGTCGTCAACCTTCTGACCGTGCGCATCAATCACCTGCGTTCCATGACGATCAAGACGGAAAATCGCGATGTCCAGGGGCCGGCTCAAATGGCTCGCATCGTCGATGCCATCCGGCGCGGTGACGGCGAGGGCGCGTATAAGGCCGCAATGGATCATGTCGCAAGCGCCAGCGCGATCGCTCAGGCCGTGCTTTCCGGGCGGCAGTCCGCCGATTGATTTCCGCACGCCCACATCGAGCCCTCAGCGAAACCCTCGTCAAGGCCATCACGAAATGACAGCCTCTCCGTCGTTTCTCGGCTTTCCATATCGCCTCGACGATGCCCTTTCGCCGCGCGTGGCGATCTTTGGGGCCGGTCATGGCAGCACCTATCCCGGCAAGGACAGCAGCGGCTATCTCCTTGCCGCTGACGCGATCCGTGCAGCAAGCCAGGATGACGCCGCACTCGTCGAACATTGGGATTTCGATCTCGGCGGCCCGCTGTTCGACGGCAAGCCGGCCTGCTGCATCGATGCCGGCGATATCGCGACCATCATGCATGACAATGCAGGCAACCGCGCTCGGATCGAGGCGAAGACGCGCGAGATGCTGGCATTGCCTGTCGTGCCGATCCTGCTCGGCGGCGACTGTTCGGTAACCACGCCTTTCCTCGCCGGCTTTGCGGATCACGGGCCGGTTTGGATTTTGCAGATCGACGCCCATATCGACTGGCGCGACGAAGTATATGGCGAGCGCTACGGTTATTCGAGCCCGATGCGCCGGGCGAGCGAGATGCCGCATGTCGCCGGAATGGTGCAAGTCGGCCTTCGCAGCGTCGGCAGTGCGCGTCTTGCCGATATCGAGGCTGCACGGTGCTACGGCAGCCATTTCGTGACTGCCCGCGAAATCCATGCCCAGGGGGTAGACGCGGCTCTCCGGCATATTCCGGAGGGAGCGCATGTCGTCGTCACCCTGGATTGTGACAGTATCGATCCCGGTATCATGCCCGGCGTCGCGGCGCGGACACCCGGTGGCCTCACCTACACACAGATCACCGATCTGATCGCCGGCCTCGGTAGGCGGGCGAAGATTGCGGGCTTCGATCTGGTGGAACTCTATCCTCCCGCCGATATCGACGGTCTGTCGGCCCTGACGGCGTCGCGCATTGTCGTCAACGCGATCGGCGCCATCGTCCGGCAGGTTTGAACCCAGTCGGCTTCCCGCAAGCATAGCGGCCATGCGAGACCTCGTTCGCGGTCGATCCGATTGCGAGCGCTGATACCGAGCCTTTCGCTTCATCGGCCTTGGTCGTGCCCATGCATCGATGGCCTATCGCGACTAGCTTACGACGCCCGGGCGATCTCGAAGAGCTCACGTCACATTAAATCGCCGTCCGGCTGACGACGCCGGTTGACTCCGTCTTCCGTTCGATGTGGCGGTATACCATAATAATGAATACAAAAGCGGGAACGACGGATCGCTGGAGACATGCGATGACCGGCAGCGCCTCCTTTTTGTATCAATAAGTCATTGTTGTAACTGTTAATTCTTCATATGCACCGCGACCTTTGATCCGTCTGCTCAAAGTTGCTTGACAGTTTGGTATTATGGCATACCATCACATCTAATCCTAAACGGGAGTGAGCCATGAGCCTTCAGATCCGAAAAACTGTCCTGCAGATCGAAACGACGCTTGTTGAAGGGGGCAGGGCAGCGGCCGCGCCTTTGAAGCTCTTTTCGGCATGCGCGATCGTCAAAAATCCCTGGGCCGGCCGCGGTTTTGTCGAGGATCTCAAGCCGGAGATTCACGCCGCCGCTCCTGTGCTCGGCGAATTGCTCACCAAGATGATCATCGATGCGGTGGGATCGGGTGAAGCGGTAGAAGCCTATGGCAAATCGGCCGTTGTCGGTCTCGATGGCGAGATCGAGCATGCATCCGCGCTGATCCACACACTGCGGTTCGGCAATCACTATCGCCACGCCGTCGGCGCCAAGTCCTATCTCGCCTTCTGCAATACGCGCGGACCGGCCAATGCGCCGGTCATGATCCCGCTCATGGACAAGAATGATGAAGGTCGTCGCTCGCACTATCTGACGATCCAGACGTCGATACCGGATGCGCCGGCGGCCGACGAAATCGTTGTCGCGCTCGGCGCCTCGGTCGGCGGTCGGCCGCATCATCGCATCGGCGACCGTTACCAGGACCTCAAGGATCTGGGACAGGATGTCGCCAATCCGGCCGGCGTGTGAGAGATCGAGCGTCTGGATGCCGGCGATGGAAACCATAGACCAGAACAAGGCGGATCATCTCAATACGGAAGGCTTGCTCCGCAAGCATACGGCGCGTGGTACTGCCTATCATGAAGTGGGCAAAGGCGAGCCGCTGGTTCTGATCCACGGAGTCGGCATGCGGCTTGAAGCCTGGTTGCCGCAGATCGCGGCTTTTTCCCGGAGCCATCGTGTCATTGCCGTCGATATGCCGGGCCATGGCGAAAGCGTTGCCCTGTCTGTCGGCAGCAAACTGGAGGCCTTCGTCGCCTGGTTCGGCGGCTTCCTTGATGAGATGGCGCTCAGTGAGGTCAGCGTCGCCGGCCATTCGATGGGCGCGCTCGTTGCCGGCGGGGCGGCCGCCACCTTCGGCGAACGGATCAAACGGATCGCCTATCTCAACGGCGTCTACCGCCGTGATCCCGAGGCCAAGGCGGCCGTACTTGCGCGTGCGGCGGCAATAACGCTTGTCGGTGTCGACAAGGAAGGCCCGCTGCTGCGCTGGTTTGGCGATGATGCTCAAAGCGCGATGGCGCGCGAACTGACGCGCAACTGGCTGAGCCTTGTCGATCCGCAAGGATATGTGACGGCCTATGCGGCTTTCGCCGGTGGTGATGAGACCTATGCCGATCGCTGGCCGCAAGTGCAGGCGCCGGCACTGTTCCTGACGGGCTCGGACGATCCGAATTCGACGCCACTGATGGCCGAACAGATGGCGGCGGCGACGCCCAAAGGCTGGGTACGGATCGTCGAGGGGCACCGCCATATGGTGAACCTTACGGCACCTGAAATCGTCAATGAGCTGCTCGCCGAGTGGCTTTCATGCGGGGAGGACGCAAGATGACGACGCAAGATTTCGATCCACGGGCGTTGCGCGACGCCTTCGGTGCATTTCCGACCGGTGTTACGGTCGTGACCGCGCGTGATCAGGCGGGCCTGCCGATCGGCTTTACGGCCAACTCCTTCACCTCGGTATCGCTTGACCCGCCGCTTCTTCTTGTCTGCCTGGCAAAGACCTCGCGTAATTTCGAGGCCATGACGGGCGCCAAGCATTTTGCGATCAACGTGCTGTCGGAGGCGCAGAAGGCCGTCTCCAACACCTTTGCGCGGCCCGTCGAAGACAGGTTCGCCGCCGTCGAATGGAATTCGGGAGCTGATGGCTGTCCGATCCTTTCCGATGTCGCTGCCTGGTTCGAATGCGCCATGAACCAGGTGATCGAAGCCGGCGACCATGTTGTCCTGATGGGGCGCATCGTCTCGTTCGACAATAGCGGCCGCAATGGCCTGGGCTATGCCCGAGGCGGCTATTTCACGCCGATCCTGGCGAGCAAGGCGGTCTCCGCTGCCGCGGAAGGCAATATCGAGCTGGGTGCCGTCCTCGAGCGCGACGGCGAGATCCTGCTGCTTGGGGATGATGTCCTTGCTCTTCCGGATTGCGAGGGTAGCGAGGGAAGCCCCGCCGACATTCTCGGTCAATACCTGCAGGCGCTGACCGGTCTCACGGTAACCGTCGGCTTCCTCTATTCGGTCTATGAAGGCAAGAGCGACGGCAAGCATCATATCGTCTATCGCGCCTTCGCTTCGCAAGGCGAGCCGCGCCAGGGCAGGTTCCTGAAGCCGGATGCGCTGAAGACTGCGCGCTTCAAGACGAGCTCGACAGCCGATATCGTTTCCCGCTTCGCGCTGGAAAGCCAGATCGGCAATTTCGGGGTCTATTTCGGCGACGAGACCTCCGGCATGGTGCGTCCGGTCTCGGGGAAGGCGGTGCAAGCATGAAATTTTCTCTCTTCGTTCACATGGAGCGCCTCGACGCGAGCCAGACCCATAAGAGCCTCTATGAGGAGTTCGTCGCGCTCTGCGAGATTGCCGACAAGGGTGGCATGCATGCGATCTGGACGGGCGAGCATCACGGGATGGATTTCACCATCGCGCCCAACCCTTTC
The DNA here is from genome assembly GCF_012641405.1 of Rhizobium sp. P40RR-XXII. Taxonomy (GTDB): domain Bacteria; phylum Pseudomonadota; class Alphaproteobacteria; order Rhizobiales; family Rhizobiaceae; genus Rhizobium. The sequence continues at coordinate 8,299 of NZ_JABAII010000030.1, read as the reverse complement.
GTGACGATCGCCGATCTGGCGCGGCGGACGTCGCGGGCAAGGCTGGGCACGGGAACGGTGATCGCGCCGTTCTGGCATCCGATCAAACTCGCCGGCGAAGCCGCCATGGCCGACATCATCTGCGACGGCAGGCTCGATATAGGCATTGCCCGCGGCGCCTATTCCTTCGAATATGAACGTCTGCTACCGGGTCTCGACGCCTGGGGTGCCGGCCAGCGCATGCGCGAGCTGATCCCGGCCGTCAAAGGCATCTGGAAGGGGGATTACGCCCATGAGGGCGAGTTCTTCAAATTTCCATCGACCACCTCGGCGCCGAAGCCGCTGCAAGAGCCGAACCCACCGATATGGGTTGCGGCGCGCGACCCGAATTCGCATGAATTTGCCGTCGCCAATGGCTGCAATGTCCAGGTGACACCGCTCTGGCAGGGCGATGACGAGGTCGAGGCGCTGATGGGGCGCTTCAACGATGCCTGCGCGAAGAACTCTCACATCGAGCGGCCGAAGATCATGCTTCTGCGCCATACCTATGTCGGCTCGTTCGAGGACGACATAGCGCGGGCCGCGCATGAGCTTAGCGTCTACTACAATTACTTCTTTGCCTGGTTCAAGAACGAGAAGCCCATCCATCAGGGCCTGATCGAGCGCATCCCGGAAGAAGACATTCGCGCCAACGCCATGCTGTCCGAAGCAGTCATGTGCAGCAACAATGTCGTCGGCGATGCCTCGACCGTGATCGCCCGGCTGAAGAGCTATGAGGCAATGGGCTACGACGAATATTCCTTCTGGATCGACACCGGCATGTCGTTCGAACGCAAGAAAGCTTCGCTCGAACGCTTCATCGCCGAGGTCATGCCGGCATTTGCGGAGTGAACCCCATGCAGCACTTCCAGTATTATATCGACGGCGAGTTCCTGGACGGGGAGGCCCGTTTCCAGAGCATCGATCCCGCGACCGGTAACGTCTGGGCAGAAATGCCGGAAGCGCGCGAGACCGATGTCGACCGCGCCGTCGATGCCGCCGAGAAGGCGCTTTACGACGGTCCCTGGGCGAAGACGACGGCGACGCAGCGCGGCAAACTGCTTTACAAGCTCGCCGATCTCGTTGCCGCCAATGCACAACGGCTTGCCGAGTTGGAAACGCGTGACACCGGCAAGATCATTCGCGAGACCTCGGCGCAGATTGCTTATGTCGCCGACTATTACCGCTACTATGCCGGCATCGCCGACAAGATCGAGGGCTCTTACCTGCCGATCGACAAGCCGGACATGGATGTCTGGCTGCGCCGCGAGCCGATCGGCGTCGTCGCCATGGTCGTGCCCTGGAACAGCCAGTTGTTCCTGTCGGCAGTCAAGATCGGGCCGGCGCTTGCGGCCGGCTGCACCATGGTCGTCAAGGCATCGGAGGATGGGCCGGCACCGCTCCTGGAGTTTGCCCGCCTCGTTCATGAGGCCGGCTTCCCGGCCGGCGTCGTCAATATCGTCACCGGTTTCGGCCCTTCCTGCGGCGCGGCACTCGGGCGCCACTCCAAAGTCGCGCATATCGCCTTTACCGGCGGACCGGAGACGGCACGCCATGTCATCCGCAACTCGGCCGAAAATCTTGCCTCGACGTCGCTGGAGCTGGGTGGCAAGTCGCCCTTCATCGTCTTTGCCGATGCCGATCTCGAGAGTGCCGTCAATGCGCAGGTTGCCGGGATCTTCGCGGCGACGGGCCAAAGCTGCGTTGCCGGCTCGCGCCTGATCGTCGAGCGCAGCGTCAAGGACGCATTCCTGTCGATCCTCAAGCGCAAGGCCGAGGCCATCCGCATCGGCTCGCCGCTCGACATGGCGACCGAGGTCGGCCCGCTTGCCACGAAGCGCCAGCAGGATCATGTAGCGGCTCTTGTCGAGAAGTCCATCCAGAGCGGCGCCCGGCTCGTCACCGGCGGACAAAGGCCCGATGGCATGGGCTATTACTTCCCGCCGACGATCCTGGATTGCGATGGCGTCAGCTCGCCTTCCTTGACCGACGAATTCTTCGGGCCGGTCTTGTCCGTCGTGTCTTTCGAGACCGAGGCCGAAGCCCTGAGACTTGCGAACGACACCCGCTACGGGCTGGCTTCCGGCGTTTTCACCCAGAACCTCACGCGCGCCCATCGCCTGATGAAGGGAATTCGTGCCGGTGTCGTCTGGGTCAACACCTACCGCGCGGTATCGCCGATCGCGCCATTCGGCGGTTTCGGCCTCTCCGGCCACGGCCGGGAAGGTGGGCTTGCGGCAGCGCTCGATTACACCCGCACCAAGACCATCTGGCTTCGCACGTCAGACGATCCGATCCCCGATCCCTTTGTCATGAGGTGAGGCCGATGTTCTACGAGATCCGCACCTACCGGCTGAAGAACGGCACGATCCCGCAATATCTAAAGGTCGTGGAGGAAGAGGGGATTGCCATCCAGAAGGCGCATCTCGGCAATCTCGTCGGCTATTTCTACTCGGAAATCGGCACGATCAACGAGATCGTCCACATCTGGTCCTATGCAAGCCTTGACGATCGCGAGGCACGGCGCCAGCGACTGGCTGCCGACCCTCAGTGGCAGGCTTTCCTGCCGAAGATCCGCGACCTGATCGAGGTGGCGGAAAACAAGATTATGAAGCCTGCCGGGTTTTCTCCAACGGGATGAACGGCCGGCCGCATAAGGCATGCCTCCAAAGACTGAAAAAAAGGACAAGGGAACATGAAAGCAAAAATTGCACTCGCGGCCTTTGCCGCAATGATGGCCGCATCCATGCCTGCCAAGGCCGACACCATGGTCTTCACGAGCTGGGGAGGAACGACGCAGGATGCGCAGAAGGTCGCCTGGGCCAACCAGTTCACGGCAAAGACCAACATCGGCGTCATGCAGGACGGCCCCACGGACTATGGCAAGCTGAAAGCGATGGTCGAAGCCGGCCAGGTCAGCTGGGACGTTGTCGACGTCGAGGGCGACTATGCCGCGCAGGCTGGGAAAGACGGCCTGCTCGAAAAGCTGGACTTCTCCGTCATCGACAAGTCCAAGCTCGATCCGCGTTTCGTCAGCGACTATTCGGTCGGCAGTTTCTATTATTCCTTCGTCATCGGATGCAATGCCGATGCCGTGAGCGCCTGCCCGAAGACCTGGGCCGATCTCTTCGATACGAAGAAATTTCCGGGCAAGCGCACCTTCTACAAGTGGTCCGCGCCGGGCGTGATCGAAGCGGCGCTCTTGGCTGACGGCGTTCCCACCGACAAGCTTTATCCCCTCGATCTCGACCGTGCGTTCAAGAAGCTCGATACGATCAAATCGGATATCGTCTGGTGGTCGAGCGGCGCGCAGTCGCAGCAGCTTCTGGCATCGGCGGAAGCACCCTTCGGCAGTCTCTGGAACGGCCGCATGACGGCGCTCGCCAATAGCGGCGTTAAGACGGAGACCTCCTGGAGCCAGAACATCACGGCGGCGGATTCTCTCGTCATCCCCAAGGGCGCGCAGAACCTGGAGACGGCGATGAAATTCATCGCGCTTGCGACCTCGGCACAGCCGCAGGCCGATCTGGCAAAGGCCACGGGCTATGCGCCGATCAATCTCGACTCGGCGAAACTGATGGATTCGGAGACGGCCAAGACCCTGCCGGACCAGCAGACGGCGAGCCAGGTCAATGCCGATATGAGCTACTGGGCCGCAAACCGCGATGAGATCGGCAAGAGGTGGTACGCCTGGCAGGCAAAGTAAGGGACGACTACGCCACCGCGGATTAAGGTCCGCGGTGGGGCAATGCGAGGTCCGGGCCTACTGGCGGCGATCGCTGCGCGCAGGCCCCCTGGTGGGAAGGAATTGCCATGTCGACATATATTGACGTTGCGGACGAGGCTGCACCGGCACGCAAGGCGGCAAAGCCCAACGGATTTGTCCAGGTGGCTCCGGCTCTCGCCTTCGTGACGATCTTTTTCATATTTCCGGTCATCGCGCTGCTCCTGCGCAGCGTGCTGGAACCGGCATTCGGCTTCGGCAATTATGCCGAACTGCTGGGATCCGAGACCTATCTGAAGATCTTTGCCAACACGTTCATCGTGTCGGGCCTCGTCACCGTCATATCGCTGCTGATCGGCTTTCCCGTCGCGTGGACGCTGGCGATCATGCCGACGCGCTGGTCTTCGGTAGTCTTTGCGATCCTGCTTCTGTCGATGTGGACCAACCTGCTGGCGCGGACCTATGCCTGGATGGTGCTCTTGCAGCGCACGGGATTGATCAACAAGATCCTTGTCGGCATGGGGTTGATCGACAAACCGCTCGCTCTCGTTAACAATCTCACCGGCGTGACGATCGGCATGACCTATATCATGCTGCCCTTCATCATTCTGCCGCTCTACGGCATGATCAGGAAGATCGATCCGGCCGTGCTGCAGGCGGCGGCACTTTGCGGTGCGAACCGTTTGCAATGTCTCATCCGTGTTCTCTTGCCCCTTGCCGCTCCCGGCATGATGGCGGGCGCCCTGATGGTGTTCGTCATGTCGCTCGGCTACTACGTGACGCCTTCGCTCTTGGGTGGCACGGCGAACATGATGCTGGCAGAACTCATCGCGCAATTCGTGCAATCCCTGGTCAACTGGGGCATGGGCGGAGCGGCTGCTTTCGTCCTGCTTGTCGTCACCTTGTCGCTCTATGCCGTCCAGCTGCGGCTGTTCGGCGTCCAGAATACGGGAGGGCGCTGAGATGCTGTTGAATTTCGACCGCCTTGGTTGGTGGAAATATGTGCTTCTCGCGATCACGGTTCTCACATCAGCCTTCCTGCTGCTGCCGATCCTCTTCATCGCAGCCTTGTCATTCGGCTCCTCGCAATGGCTGATCTTTCCGCCGCCGGGCTGGACCTGGCGCTGGTACACGGAACTGCTTTCCGATCCGCAATGGCTGGCGTCCGCCTGGACGAGCTTCAAGATCGCGACGATCGTCACGATACTTTCGGTACTGCTCGGCTTGGTGACCTCCTTCGGCCTCGTGCGCGGAAAATTCCTGTTTCGCCACTCATTGAAGGCGCTGTTCCTGACGCCGATGATCCTTCCGGTCGTCGTCTTCGCCGTTGCCCTCTACGCTTTCTTCCTGCGGATCGGGCTGGGGGGCACCTTGATCGGCTTCGTGCTGTCGCATCTTGTCCTGGCGCTGCCCTTCTCCATCCTGTCGATTTCCGGCGCGCTCGAAGGCTTTGACAAGTCCATTGAGGATGCAGCCGTGCTCTGCGGCGCATCTCCGCTCGAGGCGAAGATCAGGGTCACGCTGCCCGCCATCAGCCATGGATTATTCTCGGCAGCCGTCTTTTCGTTCCTGACATCCTGGGACGAGGTGGTCGTGGCGATCTTCATGGCAAGCCCGACGCTGCAGACGCTTCCGGTCAAGGTCTGGGCGACGCTCCGGCAGGATCTGACCCCGGTCGTCGCTGCCGCCTCCACACTTCTCATTCTGTTGACGGTCATGTTGATGACGCTGGCCGCGATCGTACGCAAGGTTCTGAAATCATGAGCGAATCCCTCCTGAAGATCAAAGGTATCCGCAAGGAATACGGCCCCGTCGTCGCAGTCCACGACGTCAATCTCGAAGTCAAGCGCGGCGAGTTCCTGACCTTTCTCGGCCCCTCCGGATCGGGCAAGAGCACGACGCTCTATATCCTGGCCGGTTTCGAGAATCCGACCAAGGGCGATATTCTGCTGAATGGCGAGACGCTGCTGTCGACGCCGTCGCACAAGCGCAATATCGGCATGGTGTTCCAGCGCTATACGCTGTTTCCGCATTTGACCGTCGGAGAAAATATCGCCTTTCCGCTCAAAGTCCGTCGCAAGTCCAAGGCCGAGGTCGACAGCCGCGTTAAGGAAATGCTGCGTCTCGTCCGGCTCGAAGGCTTCGAGGATCGCAAGCCCGCGCAGATGTCGGGCGGCCAGCAGCAGCGCGTCGCCCTTGCCAGAGCCTTGGCCTACGATCCGCCGGTGCTGCTGATGGACGAGCCGCTGTCGGCGCTTGACAAGAAGCTGCGCGAGGAGATCCAGCACGAGATCAGGCGCATCCACCAGCAGACGGAAGTAACAATCCTCTATGTCACGCACGATCAGGAGGAGGCGCTGCGGTTGTCGGATCGCATCGCCGTCTTCTCCAAGGGCGTCATCGACCAAATCGGAACGGGACCAGAGCTCTACGCAAATCCGCGCACCCGCTTCGTGGCCGAATTCATTGGCGACAGCGATTTCATCTCCTGCCATCTGCTGTCTTCGGACAATGGCCAGGCGACGATCTCACTCGGCGACAAGACCGTCTTCGAAAGCATTCCGGTTCACGGCCGGCCGACATCGGGCAGCAAAGCGGCATTGATGTTGCGGCCGGAACGCATCCGCCTCGGGCGCAAAGCGAGCGCGAACAAGGGCCTCAGCGCGACCGTCAACGACATCACCTTCCTCGGCAACAACGTGCATGTGACGACCCGGATCGCCGCCGGCGAAACCCTGTCCGTTAGGCTGCCTTTCGGCCACGAGGCCATCTCGGGCTTGAGCCGCGGCGACAATGTGCATCTGGAGTTCGATCCAGACGCTGCCCATGTCTTTTGCTAGAGCCGGACGATTTTAGGTCGAATTGACCTAAAATCTGAATTCGCTTTAGAATCAAAGAAGGAGAGCGTGATGTCGTCCGAAAACCGCCTACACTTTTCGGCATCACGCTCTTGCGTGTCGCGCAGAACCGTTGCGATAACGACAGGCCTTGGGTTTGGTCGGCGGCGGGTGCTTCCCGATCACAGGTTTGACGGGACTGGCGCTGACTTTGTTCTCTTGCGGCCTTTCGATCCCGTTCGGCGGTCGCGGATGTGGAACCCAGGACCGTCGATATCCATATGGGCCATATCCGCCGAGCGCTTCGTAGGTTTGGCCCTGATCTTATTCGTACTGTTCGCTCGCAAGGCTATGCCTTGGGTCCGAATCTGATTGCGGAAAGTGAAATAGCTCTGGTCATCAAGGGCGAGCAAGCCAACGTTAGTTGCGCAGTCTAAGGAAGATGCGCGACCAAAAACGATACTCTTCATCGTCGCCTTCGCACCAGGCTGTGAAAGCGCACCAGGCTGCAGCGGTCGGCGCCTGATCGCCGTGGAGTGCAATGATATCCTGGACAATTTGATGACTATTGTCTGCGACGTCCAATGCGGCACCATGGTCGCCGCCGATCGGGCGGGTTGTTGAGTTTCGTGACATGCAAAAGCCTCCTGCGTCCGGCGCAGGGAACAAAGATCGAAGCCGGACTTTGGTGCTCAGCGGCACATCAGTCGATATTTTCGACTGACTTCTGGCAGTCCATGGCATTTGCAAGCGGTAGTTTAGAGTAGAAATTCTTGTTCGAAAAAAAGCGATTCGGAACCTTCCCGATCAAGGCGAATTCACGCGTTACCGGAGCGCCGCTCGGCGTCTTCGATTTGTTGTCTCAACGCTTCAAGATGCGTCAGGCAAGCCTTTGCCACGCGGTCGATCAGGTCCGCTGTACGCCCTTGCAGCCAAACGAGCGCTTCTCGGCTGATTTCAAAGTGTTTTGAATAGCGTGCCTTAACATAGGCCTCGTTAAGGATATTGAACCACGCAATGAAGCGCTGCTGATCACGTGGCCATACCTCAATCAATTGCTGAGACTGACTTTCAGCGAGGCTGCGCAAATGTTTGATATTGTGGGCGGCGGGGCTGTAGTTGGTCAGAACCAGCAACAAGGTCGCATAGGTCTGCTCGATCGACTGATGCAAAAGGAAGGCCGCTTCTTTGAGTCTACCTTTCTCCTTAAAGAATTCAGCTCCCTCCGCGAAAGTCTCCGCGTGAGGCAGCCGATCCTCGAAATATTCCTTGGCAAATCTGTAAGCGTCGGCTGGGGGCAGCAGTCCTGGCGTGGCCAGCGGCTTGTCGTCAAATTCATAGAGAACGATGCCATCGCGGCGCAGGTCAACGAAGAAATACCGGCCTTGCTCCAGCAGAATATTCACCTCACGAAGCGAGTGCACGATGAAATTGACCGGCGTTTTGAACTCCTCTTCGTGCATGAATCGATTGGCCGCCCTTTGCCAGTAGCGGTCGAAATCGGTCAGCCTCTTATCGTTGACGATGATCAATATGTCGAAGTCGGAACGATAACCCTTTTTCGTATGGGGTTCATCGACCCAGCCGCCGCGGGGTAGAATAGGCGACTAGCGCCGTGCTGCCTCACGGCAGTCGGTTTCTAGTCGCCTTTCACCGAACCGGACGTGCATCTTTCGTTATGCATCCAGCTCTCCAGAAGACGTGGCAAAGTCAGGCAAGT
>NZ_JABAII010000002.1 GCF_012641405.1 Rhizobium sp. P40RR-XXII | reverse complement strand
CGATCCCCTTCCGTCTACTACTCTCTGTAGAGGGGTGACATTCCAGTCACCGGTCAAGAACCAGTTAGTTTGGGAGGTTGCCTTTATTGCATGATAACCTCCCACGCCTTCACGGCGCACCATAGGAGCCAAACAGGATGATCTTCAGGATGCGCCCGCGCTTCTTGAACTCTGCGGTCCCATCCTTTAGCGCATCCTCAAACTCTTCGTGCAGGATCTCGACGGCGCGCTCGAGCTCTCGCTGCTTCTTTGGCGGGATGTGATCGAGGGAGAATTTCATCATGGGCGGCGCATCAATCCGCGAACCGGATTTCCAAGTGACTGTCGTATACGGAGGGCGGGCATTGGGAGCGACCATACACCAGTCGTCGCCAAGCACAAACGATACCAAACGCGAACGCGGCATCGTCGCCGATGGGCGCCATGGCGGTGAACTTGTCCCCGATCCTCTTAACCGCCGTGAGTGGCTCTTTAGCGGCTGAAACGATTGGGGCGGTCTACCAAAGGGCAGAAAATCGAAGTAGGCGTCAAATCTAACGCTGAAAACGCTGCAAAAAATCGGTAGGCGAAGCGCTCGAAATGCGAAAAAAGGCCTACAGCGAGATACCCCACCTACGGGGTATCGTGGCAAAGCCGATGCCTCCGATAACGCAATCCTTCCGATCCAAGCATCGCAGGCCGTCGTATTTCATATTGGAGGGCGAGGAGTTCATCCCCGCCCGACGCGAGTAGGGCCGCGAGTTTCGCGGCGTTCGGCCACGCTGCAGGACAATCCTCGATCCGCTCATCGCAAGCCGTGAACTTGTCACCCGAATGCGCCAGAGCCTTCTTTGTGAAGGTGTGAATGGTCGACTGTGCAATTGCCAACCCTCGCTCGTAGGCGACAAGGGACAGAATCCCGAAGGGGAAGGTTAAATACGCGATTTGATCGGCCTTTTTGCCGTCCATCGACAAACGGTATGCGAGGCCTCGCGGTTGTTGCGCTTCGATCAGTTCGTTAAACGTCTGTTTGAAGAAGTTTGCCATCTCTGGCCTCGGCTGATCGACCTCGAACCGATGACGACCATGCATGAGGTACCGTGGATCCGGCCTGGTGCCGTCCAGCAGGCAGAAGTGCAACTCTCCCTTCTGGAGATTAAACCCAAGGATCGCCATCAGTTTGCCTTTCTACGCAATACACGCGCTCGTCATGCCCCGAATCAAAGAGCTCGGGCGAAAGACGCCCGAGCTTTTGGATGATTTTATTCAGGCGGACTGTTCCGCCTGAAAGATGTTTTTGTCTCAGTCTGGGAGGCGATTTAGGCGGAAGAATCCATCCAAACGCCTCCGGGAGATTGTTTCAATGGACGCGAGACATGCAAAGCGTGTAGGCAGCCAGCGATTATGTCGTAGCACTATTAGATCTATCAATGACTTAACATGTGCAGTGGCCAATTGAAAATGACGCAATGGCCACATGAATTTGACGGGCATCTTAATACCCTCAAAACAGGGGGTCTCGAACGCTGCCGAAGCTTCCCCACTCTGTCGCGCGTCCTCGCGACACGTTGGCTCTGGGCCGTTGGACGACGTTAGCAATCGGTGAGGTCACGCTTGCGGTGTAAGGCGTCGCGAGATATCGGTACCGCAAGTTGAACATCTCCTTATCGAGTCCAAATTGAGCAACGTACTGAAAGGCATCGAGAAGCCATCGAAATGGCCCAATGCGAACGCGCGCCTTCTGGGCGTGGGGCTCGGACTTCCCGTTGATCCGCTTGATCGGCTTGGCACTTTCAGTCCCGACGAGTTCGAACGCTTCGTTCTCGAGTGGGCGGACGGTTACCTCGCGGAGAAGGTACCGGGCGTCAGCGAGCTCCAGCCGAGGGGCGGTGCTGGCGATAAGGGAAGGGACATTGTGGTTTGGTTCGGGAAACCGGGCGACCCGGACAGGTACTGGCACCTCTACCAGTGCAAGCGGTACAGTTCCGCCTTGGGGGAGGCGTCCGCTCTCGGCGAGATTGGCAAGGTCCTTTATTTCGCATCGAGAGGCGACTTCATTGCTCCCAGGGAATACTGGTTCGTGGCCCGTAAAGGTGTCACCGGCGGCCTGCAGGATCTCCTTGACTGATCTTTTGGGATTGAAGCACTCTTCGTTGGGGCCTCCGTGCACGATTTTATCCACGACGACCATCTCAGTCGCGGATGCCCCTCTGAATAGGGCGCACAAAAACAGGTCCAGGGAGGCGTCCGGAAACGATGCCATGATCGGTGTGCCGCCCATAGGGTTTCCATAGGCGATGGCGGCTGCACTGCCAGGTGCCTGTCACAGAGCCGGCTACTATGTTCTGGGCTTTCGAGCGCTCTTGGTTGCGCGCTTCGATAAGCCGCGGGCTGCAGCGTTGGAACCGTTTTGTGAACCGGTGCTCTCCGACAGGTTCAGAATGTTCTGAACGACGAGCGAGATGGCAGGCTCTTCGTTTGCGATATACGACGGGCTCTTGTCCTCGATCCTAGGGATCGGCTTTTTCTCCGCCCATTGAATGGCCTTTCCGTCGGAGCCCTTGCGCTTCTTCTTTTCGAAGATATCGCGGTAGCGGCGAGGGGAGATGCCGATAAACGGCTCGAAGAGCACTTTCGAATACTGCTCGGACAACGAAAAGGTGATCGAATCTTCGTGAAGGTCCTTTGCGTGGCTCTTGGGATATGGCTCAAGGAACACGACCCGCCGGATTCCGGAGGAGACGATATGCTTTGCGCACATGTGGCATGGGAAGGTCGTCGTGAAGAGGATCGAATCCGCCAGCGCCTTGCCCTTGCGAGCGGCGTCGGTGATCGCCGACATCTCCGCGTGGATGATGCGGCCGAATTCGATGATGTCCATGACGCGCGAATCCGAGATCAGTCGCTCGGTCATCATCTTCTTAACCTGGTTCGAGGTAGCGCCTTCCTTTTCCAACTTGTCCGAGAGATAGCCGAGCTGTCCCATCCGGTCGACGAGGTCGTGGAGCAGCCTCAGCTTGCGGCTGTGATTTCCATCTTCGCCTTCCTCGAAGTCGCGATGGCGGGTACCTGCGTCGTCGCACCAATACGTTCCACCGAACGCCTTCGGCACTTCGTTGCAGCCCAGAGTTATCACTTCGCCGCGATCCGAAAAGATTGCAGCTCCGATCTGACGCGAGAGATCGAGTGATCGAAGCGAGGCGCCGGCCGCGGCGTACATACCGTATTCCGCTTTGGTCGGCGAAAGCCCGTTGTGGCCGAAGAAAGCATTGACGAATCTTTCAACGACTTCCTTTGCTTCGCGGCCACCCTGGCCTGGGACGAACACGTCTCCGAGCGGGAACACGTCGGACACACGCTGGCCGAAGACCTCATCGACCTCGTTATTGTCTTTCGCGATGAGTCCTATCGCTTCCTTTTCGGCTTCATCGTCTTCAATGATTTTGGTGCCGAAACCTTTGATCTTCTTCATGAGCTGACGACGGCGCTCGTCCGGATCCGAATAGATCGAGACCTGCACGAACTTCCGGCCGTAGACCGCTCGAAGAAGCGTGATCTCCTCTTCGCGCTTAAGCTGTCGGACGATGTAGACGGTGCCAAGAGTCGGTTCGTCGGGACGGCGGCTTTCGTTGCGGCGAGCTCTCATGCGCCGGATTTCGCTGATCGCAAGGCAAGCCAACGCGGCGTTGTTGTTCACCTTCCGCCGGACGTCGTCCGAGTGGCCGATCAAGGACTCGTACCTGTTCATATAGCTCGATTCATCCACAACGATCTGCGGCAAGACATCCCGCATCACCCGTGTAATGTGGATCAGCTCGCTCTTGTACTGGACTTTGCCCAGTGCTTCCTTCAAGAACTCAACGACCGCGTCGAGGTCGACGCCTATCGGTCCGACGAGTCCCATGACGATCTCCGGATTGTCCACGGTCGCAGCAGTTGTCACTCGTGACTCCTAGGGGAACTTTAAGACTGTGATGCGATTATCATATCGCTAGTTCGTTAATACAGGTATTATCGAGTCGGATCACTTGGAGGGTGTAGTGATGAAATTAAACCTAGCCGTGCAAGACAAGTCCACAAGCCAAGAGCGGGGAGACGAACTGCGCGCCATCATGAGGGACGCTGTAAAGAACGTGCTGGAGCGGCCTGAAACCCTTCGAGGGCCGTACGTGATCCGGGACGCCGATCTGAAACTCAAAGAGCGTCGCTGATCCGCTGCGTTTGCATTCTTCGGCCTGTGGCCGATGTCTCAGGCGATTTTTGCCTGCCAGATTCAACTTTCGCACCAAAGAACGATCGCCACATTCAGAAAGCGATCATAGCGCGTTGGTCGACGTCCAGCAGCGGACTATTTTAGTTCTGTATGCTGCGTCAGCGGGGTCCCGATCCGCGAGAAGCGTTTCCCAATGGCGGGTAAGATTCGTTACAAATGCCCCAGCGCACCTGCATGAGGAAACGGTCGGCCTCATGGAGCGAGGTCTGGCTGAGGGTCAAATTCACTTTTGCACGCGCCTCTGAAGAAATCATCGGTTCGACTGACATAAGTGCTCGAATCTGACCCCAGGCTTCATCCGAGCAGATTTATAGCAGTGCTGCAGGAGCCCAATCTGGACTTGGACTGCATTGGATACCGATGCGGATCGCAAGGGGCCAAGCCTCCCCAAGACATTTATTCCGATGGAACATCGGAGACTTCTTAGAAAACGCCACAGTCTGCAACCACTTAAACGCGTAAGTGCCGTTGAGTAATTCCCGAATCACCTGTAATCAGGAGCAGTTGCTTTCGGATACGCACTTTTATGTCCTTCCTCTTCTGCAAGGCTGATCATCACCTCGAGGTCATAGACCGGGCCTCGATGACCTTTCGCTCCGAACACAGTTTCCTGCTTGAGGCGACCGTGCCGAGCCGGTTCTTCCATCACGATTACTTTTGGACTGGTTCGGGCGCCGAACGCGAGACACTTCCCGAAGTTGTCTCAGAAATTGACGATTGGGGCTTTCCGCAGCATAGGATTCATGGCCCCCTCATTGTGGAGGGAAACGCGCGAATCCTTGTGGTCGATCTGGGAAGAACACTTAGACCCGGTGAGCAGACGACAGTGCATTTTCATCATAGGATGAAAGATTTGAGAGGAACGTTTAAACCGATGCTTCAGGTGCGCCCATCGTCGCAAGTCCGCGGGGAGATCACGTTGAAGCTGACGGTGCCAAATTGGCGTGGCCTCGAGGTGAACTTCCGTCAATTCACACACGATACGGAAAAGATACTTGTCTCGCGCAAGGTTGATCCGAAAGATTTGGATAACGGCCGGCTTGAGTTTGAGGCGATAATCGTTAACCCGGATAGTGGAAATTTCGGGCACAAGCTTGAATGGACCCACTATGAAACGTAGACAAGGTGTGAAGTCCGCACTAGCTAGTAGTAGAAGAACGAAAAGGGAGCAGGAAAATGGGCGTCGACACGTAACACGATCTACTGATGAAAAATCCGCAGGTGCGAGAAGGGCAACCGCATTCTTCTCGCACCTTGTGAGCCTTCTCGGAGCTGAGCCGAACGTCTACTGTTTAGCAGTGGCCCACATGGTTCCTAACACAGTCCTGTTCGTTCCCGAAGCACTTGACAAGCTGATGAACGTAAGCGCCGTGCTGGCGAAGCCGAAATCGGTCGAGCGGGCTGAGTACGACGAGATCGCTGCAAGATTTCCAACACCGCCTCTTTCTCGTGAATGGTCGGCTGATCCTGTCGCCGTCGTAAGTGAGCTGAAAAAGCTGGGCCTTTCACGCAAGTCGGTCGTCCTAGTCGACATCGGCGGCTACTTCGCCTCGTCGATAAACGAGATCGCCAAACTCTTCGATGGCAAGATACTTGGTGTTATGGAAGGCACCGAAAACGGCGTCCAGAAGTACGAAGCGCACCTGCCAATTTCCGTACCTATCATCACCGTCGCGAGAAGCCCGCTAAAACTGCCAGAGGACCACCTGGTGGCCTCGAGCATTGTATTCTCTATCGAGGCAGTTCTCCGCGGCCAGGCCGAAATTCTGCAGACCCGAACGGCCGCCGTGATCGGCTACGGCCGCGTTGGGCGATCGGTCGCGAGCATCCTCCGAAGCAGAGGAATTAACACGGTTGTATACGATTCCGATCCCATCAAACTCGCCGAGGCCGCCGCACGCGGCTTCCAGGCCAATACAAGGCTTGACCAGGCAATTGGGCAAGCGTCTCTCATCGTCTGTGCCACCGGGAACAAATCGCTGGACCTAAGGGGATTCGGAATGCTGCAATCGGGATGCGTCGTGGCTAGCGTCACCTCGGCGGACGACGAGTTCGACCTAGGCAGCCTTTCGAGAGGCTATCGTCGGATAGAGATTGAGAAGAATTACATTCGCTACGAAGAAAACAGAGAGAGCGGGCGCCACTTCTTCCTAATCGCTGACGGCAATGCCGCAAATTTCATCCACGGCGCCGTCATCGGTCCCGCCATTCAGCTTATCGAAGGCGAAAAGCTCTACGCCATAAAAAAGTTGATCCAAGGTGAGGTTCCACTCGCAGCGGAAAGCCTTGCCGAACTCGATAAAAAGTCCCGTGGCGAAGTTGCGGAAATCTGGATCGAGCACTTCCTGTAAACGCAGGGAATGCTTGAGACGGCTGACTACTCGCACCAAAGAACTCGACCTTCTCGAACCCAGAAGTGGGACTTGCATCCTGACTTCCGCCAGACTGACGGGTGGAGCGATGGATATCCAGCCTTGTTGACGCTGATGTCCCATCGCGGGAGAGCCTCCTTCAAGATTAGGAGCTCGATCTTGTCCCCACATCCGCACGGACACCGCATGCCGACGCTCCAGTCGTCGCCATCATCTCGCACCAGGACAAGATCGCGTGCCGGCAAGTCCGACGGCAAGGCGTCGCCCTCGATAATCTGCAGCCGACGGGCTGGGCCACACTTGTCCCACAGCCGCCGGAACCAGCGAACGATCCTCATGCTACATCCTTTCTCGGCTTACGGAACAGCGGCAGCCCGAGCAACGGCTCGACAGCTCCCCGACCAAGCAGCGCATTCTCGGTTCGCTCGAAGTCGTCTTCAGTGTGGTGATCCTCGTCACAAGCTGCGAAGCTGAATGCGATGCGGGCATAGTTGCGATTCGGCTCCTGGCGATAGGGGTAGGCGCGAGCGATGAACTCGTTCACCAAGACAGAAGCGGCCCTCATGTTCAGCGTGATCACCGACGGCGCCTCTTCGTGGATACCCTTAATGTATCCTGCGGCGAGCTCGTCCTGGAACGCGGCTGGGTCGGTTCGCTGCAAATACTCGGCTCGCAGGCTTTCCTGCGTGTACACGCCGCGGTCGGAAAGCGTAGAGCCGCCTGGCTGGACGTAGTCGATCCGGCCGCTGACATCAGCAACGGCAACCTTGCCGTCGTCAAGGAATGTCGGGATCGTGACACCGACATCAAGGAGGGGGATGAGGAACGCTGATGCGATCAGATCGGCATATTGGCGACCCTCCTTGCTGTCCACGCAACAGAAGATGACGTCACACTGACCAACCGCTTCGACTGCCTTCCGGGTTCCGAGCGTGTCTGTGATGCTGATGGCAACGCCGTCGCCGCGATGTTTGGCAATAGCAGCGGAGAACATTTCGACCTTCGAACGTGCTTGCTCGGCGTCCGCCAAAGTCGCATTGAGGATGCGGTTGAGGTTCTTCTTCTCGATCTTGTCCGGGTCGACGAGGGTAACAGAGCCGAAGCCAAGACGCGCAACCTGTTCCGCGGAAATGGATCCCG
The DNA here is from genome assembly GCF_012641405.1 of Rhizobium sp. P40RR-XXII. GTDB lineage: Bacteria > Pseudomonadota > Alphaproteobacteria > Rhizobiales > Rhizobiaceae > Rhizobium. The sequence goes on along the minus strand of NZ_JABAII010000002.1, from coordinate 633,248 downwards.
TTCCTGATACGCCGATCACAGCCGCGGACAGGCAGGAGAGTTCCTCGGTCATCGCACCTGTGAAGGCAAGTGGCCGATCTGCTGGGAGGCCATTGACGATCCGGTCGTTCCACCAGTAGCTGATATCGTCGCCTGCGATCGTCACGAGATCGACGGGCTGCGGTGTCATGTCGGGCGAATAGAGGCGAGCACGAATTGCACCTTCTGGGGTCATGATCGCCGAACCGTGGCAACTGTCGAAAGCTTCGAACAGACCGGGGATAACGCGCGCGTCGCTTTCGTTGTCGATATGCGAGAACTGCAACCAGCCACCCGGATGGGAATGAAGCAGGATGATCACGAGTCCTTCAGCTTCGGCGATATCGATAGCTTCTTCAATGTAGCCGCCGGGCCAGACGATGGCGTCCGGCTTGCGAACCGGACAGGCTTCGTGCGGAACCAGCAGGGCCTGCCGAACAACGAGCCGCTGTCGGGGACCGGGCGAGGGGGCGCAGATGAGGATTGCCGCGGCCTCATTGCCGTCAGAGAGCAAATGAGCCTTGAGCATGGAGTGTGTGACGCCCGCCATCGCAAGGGTATGTTCGGGCATCATTCGCCAACCTCCTTAGCGAGAGAGGACTCTACCAGAGCGAGGTGGGTGACGACGTTGTCGCGCTGGGGATTCCACGGGACAACATTGCCACGGTGGCGCGACCAACGCTGGAAGGGAAGACCGCCGATACTCTGGACCGCCTCGGTCGCAGGGATGGGGGCTCCCGTCGCTCGCTGCAGGGGCGGATAGACGTAGAACATGTCGATCTGCGACTGCGGGTACGTAGGCGGGATCATGAGGGCGAGCGTCGTGGTGGTCGCCGTGTAGCCAGCGGGAACCGGATAATCGTGAACTATCAGCCAGCGATGACCGTCGCTGTTGCGGGTTTCCCACTGGAGGCCAAGGCCGCCCAGGTAGGACTCGTCAACTTCCAGAAGCGCGAAGTCACGGTGAGGCGCGGTGCGCGCCTCACCGTTGCTCACATCCTTTGCCGTCAGGCGGATCTTCTCAATTCCCGGCGCGCGCAAATCGATTTCGTCACCGACCGAAAGCTGACGCTTGGGCTGGCCTTGGACCTTGAGGATGATGATCCAGGCGTTCGGATCGAAACCTGCGCGGGTAAGTGCGTCCACCACCGAAATCACGGGGGTGATGGAGATGATCTTCTTGCCCTGCACGTTCAGTTCCCAGACCTCGGGCTTCTGACTGCGGAACTGTTCGATGCCGTCCTTCTTGATCTTGATGATATCGCTATCTTCTAAAAGGCGGTCAGGCTCGTCAGTGCGCTCGAGATAGATAGAGCGGTCAGCAGGGATCCGACCGAGCTTGCGGACAACGGCCCCGGAGATCTCGTCGGCGGGCCAATCGAGTGCTTCACCTTCGATGGCAATGCGATTGCTGCTGTCGCTTTCGGCGACAATGAACTTCGTGCCCTTGCCGAGGTCGGCTTCTTCCTGGGCACGGAGTTCTTCGAGATCACCGTCATCACGCCACTGGAGGACGTAGGGGTACTGGTCCGCGTTGAAGCCAGCGGCCTTCGCGATCTTGCCACCGCTAGGCGTATTGGTGTCCAGTAGAAAAGCGTGGAAGTTGAGGTCGAGACCGGCGATTTCGACAGTAGTGTTCTTGCCGCGGTCCGTTTCCTGATGTTCGATAGTCATAATTTGTGATTCCTAGTTGATAAAGTTTTGGGAGGACAGGTCGTCCACCTCCTTTGCGGACGGCACCGGCGATTCCGACACGAAAGAAATTTGTCGGAATCTGCGTTGCCGTGCGCAAGCAGACTGAAGATCAAGGAGGAGATCGACATATGTATAAGAAAATGCGGAGGAGCTGGTGGGTCAGCCTGACGAAGAACACTATGGAGCAGAAGACGCCATTGCGGCGTTCGACGCGCTTTCCGACAACGATCGGAGCAACCTTGCCCGCATCGCCCGCTTCATAGCGGGCACCAGCGGCTTCCCATCTCCAGATGACCTGATCAACGAGGCATACGTTCGAATCGCCGAAGGGAAACGACGCTGGCCGCGGGAGCACGGATTCATCCCGTTCGTGGCGGGCGTGATGAAGAGCCTACGCAGCGATAGCGTATTCGTGACCGATGAAAGAAAGGTCGTGCGCCTGGAGCAGGGCTTCGCTATCGTGACCTCCGAGGATCTCCAGATGGTGGCCGCGAACGACGACGATGGCGGGCTTGCCCGCAAGGTAATTATGGAAGACGCGATATCCAAGCTGGAGGAACATTTCGCGGATGATGACGAGATGCTGCTGCTCCTCATGGGTATCCAAGAAGGTTTGATAGGAAAGGATCTGCAGGAGGCTGTGGGAGTAGACGAGAAGCGCCTTGAAGCGTTACGCACCCGGCTGAAGCGGAAGATTGACAAGCTCGCCGATGGCTATCGAGCGAAGGAAGGGCTGGCGTGATGAGCGACAAGAAGGACGCCGTGGACAACTTCATAGACTTCATCCTCTCCGACGATAGCCCTGTCGGTCCGGAAGATGAGGCAAACATTCAGATGTTCAACAATGCTATCGAAAGTGCAAAAGTCAGGCTCGCGAAGTCGCGATTAGAGCGCGCTCGCGCCGGTGCATTTTCCAGCAATATGTCTAATGGTGTAAGCAACCTCGATAAGGAGCGTGCGAAGCGTCGGTATGACCGCGCGAAAGCGGGTGATTCAACCGCAGGTCTCACTTTGGCTGCTCGTTTTGGTGATGGTTCCATGGACGATGATCTCGAAGCAATTCTTGAAGATCTCGCGGAATTGGAAGACGAAGACAGAAACAATGAAGAGAATTGATCCGCTTCCTACAAATTTGTCTCCAGATGCATTGCTTCGCTCCCTTGGAATTACAGAACCTCGCGATATCGATATCGAGGCGATAGCTTACTATGTCGGCCTTCGCGTAAAGCGGCGCTGTCTCAAGTGCTGTGAGGCAATGATCACAGGTCTGGGGAATAAGGGCATCATATCGGTCAATCCGGGTGGCATGCCTCAGCGCGAGCGCTTCTCGATTGCTCATGAACTCGGCCATTGGGCTCATCACCGCGGCGAGACCGTTGCCTGCCGCGCAACCGACATCGGAAAGTTCTCGAAGACGAATAATGTCGAGCGCTCGGCCGACCAGTATGCCGCCGATCTCCTGATGCCGTGGTCCATGTTCAAGAACGAGTGCCGCAAGCATCCTCGTCTGGATTTGAAGGCGCTGAAGGAAGTGGCGGGTATCTTCAAGACTAGCCTAACAGCCACCTTGATTAGGATGATCGACAGCGACACTTATCCGGCATCGATGATGATCCGTCACGGTACTGGTGGTAGGAAATGGCATAGATCCGCTCCTAAAATGCCAACCTGGTGGTTCCCGAAAGAGGAATTGGATGCGGACAGCTTTGCGTTCGAATTGCTCCATAATCAGAACCAGGAAGAGCAACGCTTCCCCCGAAAAATCGGTGCGGACGCGTGGTTCGACAAGGCTTCTGCTGCCAGGTATGAAATTACGGAACAGTCGTTCCGAATTCCTGGAGAGGGCGTCGTAACGATCTTGAACCTCGACCCAAATATGGTTGGTTGAGGCTATTGGGTCCGGACGTCTGCTTGCCAAGAGAACGCTCTCGTACGGAGCGCACCAGTTCTCGGTCGGTCTTCCAAATAGAGCGATCGAATTTACTTCATCCTCAGCCAGTTCGATTCGGGCAAGTATCTCCATCGCCTTATGATGCTTGCCACGCAGCTCCTCAGGGAAAAGGTAGAAGCCGACACGCGCCTTTCTCCCCAATAGTGGTGCTATGAACATCTCGTTGATGTGCTTTGGATCCTTGATGGACACATCTTCGCTCGGACCACGTGATCAGCCGTCGCGGATGCTATGACAGGCAGTTCACGCTGTTCGGATCTGTGAATTGAAGACAGGCTGCATGCGCTGCGCTTTGTTTCGTGTCAAAGTTGAAAAGCGATTCGTTTATGCGACACGCCGTGCACAAATGGAGTCCTTGATGGTCGACGGAATATATTTCCCTTGTCTGAGTACCAAAGCCTTCGAGTTTCTGGCCTATGAGAAGAGTGACGAAGGCGTGAAGGACGGATGCATCCCCGTCGTCACGCTGACGCGATACGGCAAGGCCGAGAGTTTTCAGGAGGCTGCGGGTTTCCTTCTGTCCGCTCTCGATGGGCGTCCTGCGATCGTCGACTTCGACCCCACACCAGTGGAGGTGACTTCGGCCGCCGAGGCAGAACGGGATCGCCAGCGTCGAAGCGCAGCCAGGGTGCAAACTGGCGGGAAGCCGATCAAGGGTCGCAGCGAGAGGCAGCTTGCCAGCGATCAGCGCGACAGAGACGGCAAGGAAGCCTTCAACACGCATCTTGAGATGCTGGGCGACCCCGTGAAGGGGCCGACATCCTGGATAGGCATCATCGCTGGCTTCCCATCCCTTATTCCCACGGTTCGACTGCCAAGTCCCGAGGTTGTCGCCGAACAGATCGCACTTGCCAGGGACCTCGGCTGCGGCTGTGCGGTCCGTGTGAGGCTCAAGGAGCCCGCTGACACTTCAAACTTCCTTCGATCACTGCCACTCATCGAGTCCTGGCCTGACGGCAAGTCATTCCTCCTGGTTGATGCTGGCTACATCCGCAACAAGGTTCCTGCGAACGCAGAGGCGGTGAAGGACTTCCTTTCCCGAACAAAGGCAGCAATGGGGGATCTATTCAACCGAATCGAGGTGGTGCTGCTCTCGAATAGTTTCCCAAAGGATTCATTGAAAGACTATCCGGAGGTGATCGCGATGGGCGAGGTGGAGCTCTATCGGTCCGTTATAAGGCACTGGAAGATCAGCTACGGAGACTATATGTCCGTGGCGAAAAGACCGAAAGGCTCCGGAAGCAATGGCTGGTATCCTCACGTCGACCTGGTCGAAGCGGAGAGCTGGCGCATCAAACTCGACATGGTGAAAGACGATCCACAAGGGTTCGTGCGAGCAGCGACAGCTCTGATCGGCGAACCTGCGTGGCAGGGCCGCGAGCGTTGTTGGGGAACGACCGTGATTGAAGCGGTTAGGGAAGGGAAGCTAAAGGTCGACGGAACCACCTTCACCGTACCCGGTCCCTGGCTTTCGGTTAGAGCAAACCAGCACCTTGCGAGGATGGCCCGCAGATGATTGCCGCTCGCGCGAAAGCGGACCACCCGTGGAGAACCTCGAACGTTGCACGTACCTTCAGCACGTGTTTCACGAAGGATGCGATATCTTTGGCCTTGATGCCGGATGTAGCGGTATCTGCGAGTTCCGAAAAGATCTTACGGCTCGCACCTTTCTGAAGGGAATGGATGGAGAGCAGTGTCATTAGCTCTTGACGTTCGAGCATGTTCACCAGCGCCCACGCACTGAGCGACCGGTTTCGGTGCCCCTTGCGGAGACTCCTCAGCCTGCAGCTTTCTCCATGCGGCCGCGCCAGGATTACCGACCACCAGTCTGGTATCAATTGCACGGCCTCGTCGAGATGCCGCTCACCGACGACAAGTGTCATGCGGTCAGCGATTTCGCCATAGAGCATTGCCTGTCTTTCGAGGCGCTCAAGTGTGTCCTTGTCACTCTTGATTTCGAAACCATCGATGAGGCCGTTCACGACGGCGACATCGATGCGTGCGGAACCCCGGCCAACGCGTAGCTCGTCCACGATCACGGCATCCTGGCCGTCATGCGTGGTCGCAAGCCGCTGCCGGATCACCTTTCGGATTATGGGGTCGTTGGTCAGGGTCATGGGCCTTCTGGGCGTGTCGAACTTCTTAGGGCACTGCGATCACGCAGCGTGGCTACTATCGTCATCGTCGGCGGCGAACAAGTCACTTTCAAAGACGATAGACGTGTTCGTGTTAACGTCAGGTTTGCTGGAGGCCGCCATTGCGTCGGCTTCGCATTTTAGGAAAGGTTTGGTTCGGCACTGATGCGGTCTTCCACTTCGGTTATGAAACGCGAAGGTCTTGGGGCAGACCAAGCCAGATGGACTTCGGATCGGGCGCGGGTGAAGCCGACGTAGAACAGGCGCCGCTGTTCTATCACGTCGTTCGGTGTAGGATTCGGTCTGGGAATCCGACCCTCATCGATCCCGAACATGATGACGACATCAAACTCCCTCCCTTTAGCGCTATGGAGGGTGCTTAGATTGATCCGATCGTTCGCTTGGCCGACCCCGAAGAATTGTCCTAGGGTTACGTCCGCAAGATCCGTGTCACTTTCCAAGCGTGACGTGAGCGTTCTCATGATGGCAATTTCGTCGGACATTGCCCTGCAGCCGATCGCAAGCGTCTGAAGAATTTGAGCATCAAGTTCCCGGAGCCATACCGTAAAGGAAAGCGAGCTATCTCGCCGAGCCCACATAAATTCCAACAGAGCACGCTTGAACTGCGAGCGATCAGCATCCGAGGTGAGGGTCTCCGAGAACATGCGCATCCCTGCTGACGCGATCCTTGCCCATCGAGGTTCGCCGGTCTGCCATCCGCCGCAGCACCAGCGCGCGCAATTTTCGATCCAGCGCATGATCCTGCTGGATCTTGGATAAAGCGCATTCGTATCAGTGCGGACAAAGGACCGCCCGTGCTCTGCTGCTGCCGCGGCTACCGCGTCGCCAATGAATGCCGCAGCATAGAGAATCGCAATGTCGCCCCGAGGAATGCCAGGATTTCGGGCTTCGATATCGGGAAGCAGCGTTGAGAACAGCCATGCAGCTTGTTCCTCATAATTCCCGGTAATCGGATGGAAGTAGACAGTGCCTTCCGACGCTCCTTCCGCAGCTTGGTAGCCGCGAGCTTCTCCGAGAGCATACTCCGAAATGGCTACGATTCTGTGGCCGCTACGGTAATTGAGGCCCAACGTGACAGTCTCGACTTCGTCGCGCTCGGAAAGCCGCTGCAGCAACTCCGGTCTGGCGCCTGTGAAGCCATAGATCGACTGGTCTGGGTCGCCTACTGCAAGAAGCCGTATGCCCGTTCGAAAGCATAACTCCAGCACCATCTGGTGGAGAGCCGTGCCGAGGTCTTGGTATTCGTCGATGGCGAGAACCGGATACTTAGCGAGAAGTGCGCGACGAAGCCATGGATTTCTGACCAGGGCCCTCAGTGCCAACAACGGCATGTCGTCGAAATCTATGAGACCTGCCTCCCGCAACGATGTCTCGTAGGCCGAGGCGAGGGCGGCACGCTGCGGGTTGAAATTGACCCACGAGGGATGCGTGCGGTCCAGATGCGTGCGACGGTGTAAATCCATGCCAAAGCGAAAATCTTCCGGATTTCCGGGTCCGCCGATCACCTCTCTGTGCGCTCGAGCAAGTGCATGCCTCTTCTGCTGAATGTCGGCCACTTGGAACTGGTCTGGGAGGCCGATGCCTAAGGAGTTTGCATAGGGGATTAGAATCTGCGTCAGCGAGAAGGAATGCACGGTGCCGATGAAGACACGCTTTCCTGGTTCGATCCCAAGGGCAGAAAGACGATCTTCTAGCTCTCGAGCACATTCGTTGTTGTAGGTGATACAGGCCACGCCGCGGGGTGCCTTAACATCCTCGCCGAGGATGCGGGCCAGCTTGATCGTCATGGTCTTCGTCTTGCCGCTTCCGGGGCCTGCGAGGATGACACAATGGCCTACTGACTGGTATGCCTGCCACTGATCCGGGTTTGGTCTCAATTCCTCCGATGCGGTCAGATAGAGAGAGGAGTCAGACACGGTCGGTCAGGTGTTCGATTGCACGCTTGATGTATCCGGGCACGTCGATCCCGCCGACGCGAGTAGCCAGTCGTTGTGCGAATCGCCCCTTGCCGATGTCCTCTATCATGGACAGCAGGTGCTCACGGTCCATCGATCTCGGATCGTCTTCCCAGGTGTCGATCCTATCCCTGCGTACCTTCCCGAAGTCGCCCTCCCGGAGACCTGTTATTATCGCGGCACTGAATCCGCCTTTGAAGAGGTCTACCTCGAGTGTATCGGCGTTGGTGAATACACCGAACTCCCCGATGCTCTGATCGAAGCGCTCCCATTCATCCGTGCCGAGAAGTTCGTCGAAGTAGTCATCATCGTATTTTTCGGTTCGTATGCCATCCAACAGCCGCGCGAGCGCGACCGTTCGCTTTTGCCCCCTGTCGGCATCCGGATCGAAGTCCGTGATTATCGAGAACGGAATCTTCAGAGACTCGAGAAACTTGGCATATGGGGTGAAGTTTGTTCCGGCGACGGAACAGACCGTGATGCCCAGTCCATCGAGGTCGATATTAAGTTCTTCCGCAAATCTCGGGACCATAAAGCGTTCAGCGTCGCCCTCTACAAGAATAATACCTCTTGCGAACAGCATTTCGGCGCGTGTGATGTCTAGGTACCGAGCGAGGTCATCAGCCTCGCTCACGCTCAAGTCGAGAGACGCCGTAGAGCATCCGACGGTCTCGCCTTCTTCTTCACGAAGAAGAACAAGCGAACGGACTGGTGCAACGCTGGCGATGTGAGGCGAGTGCGTCGTCATTATCACTGACAAGGGGGGATCTAAACCATCATCCTCGGGTTCGCTGGCATCTTGGAAAAGGCTCCGGTAGACGAGTCTCTGAAGATGCGGGTGAAGGTGCGCTTCGGGTTCCTCAATGGCAAGCAGTGAATGATCCCGCTTGTCGCCCGCGATGAGATTATGTAGTTCCATTGTCTTCAATGTGAGAAAGATCAGATTTGCTGAGCCGAGGCTCGCTTCGGCGATACCGCGCTGCCCGGAATCAATCAGCAATTTTATTTGCCGATGGAGCTTCGAGGCGTCCGTTGCTGAGAACCCTAAAGTGGGGTTGACGTCCTGGCGAGCTCCACTCATCGTGCGAAATGACTGGGCGATGTCATCCTCAAGATCAGACACCGCTTGGAAATCCATGAGCTGTCCCGTAGCCGCAGCTATCTGATCGGCAACGCCTTGCAACCCATCCCGGTCGATGGTGGCGAACGCAGAATCTATAAGTGGTCGAAGTGGTGAGCGCCGCCAGACCGCGAGGTCTCCCTCGGCATCGCGAAGGGCTGGCAGCACATCCATTGTAATTCGGCTCCGTACATCGTAGCCGAACCTCCTTGTTAGATCTCGACCGCCATAACAAACGAACTCGAAATCCTTCTCACTCGCCGGTGCCCTTAACAAGCCGGGTCGCGCCTTGAATTCATAGGTCAGTGAAGCCGTCTGAGGGTCGCCTGGGATACGAAAGTCCGTGAGAACGGCGAGCACATCGGGATCGTCTTCGAAATCCTTGATCTCGACGGAAATCTTAACCCGCGTCTCCCGCTCGTATTCTTCGATGCCATCCCAGAAGTCACCGAGCTGAAGATCCCTCGCGCTGTCCGGTAGTGATGGATCGAAAATCAGGCGGAGACCATAAACAAGGTTCGACTTTCCAACACGGTTTTCTCCGACGATCACGACGCTGCCGGCAAGTGCCACGTCAAGATTTCTAAAGTTCCTGAAGTTCTCGATCGCAATCCGTGAAAGATACATGAGAGTTCCCGCCCTAGTCATTCAAACAGATATGCGATTCTCGGAGCGGTTGCCTTTTGAAAAGAACGCCGGAGCCGCTTCGTTCGCTGTTTCGTGGCTGTTCACGACGTCCCCCTGCTTGAGCTGAGAATACTGCGAAAGCCTTGAACGATTGCTAGCAGCTCCAAGGGTGTTGGTTATGGGATAGCCAGTTTCTGCGGTATTTGGCCAGGACCAGCTTGGGTTTCTCACATAGGCTCTAACGAACAAGAGCGGCCTTTCGACCGCTCTCTGACATTTCTATCGGTACAGAATGTACGGAAACCTGGGCACAATGACTTTTGTTACAAGCCGAAGCAAAGCGGATCGATTGAACACTCAGCTGCAGCCGCTCGTTGCTCCACACGTGTCGCACTTCTCGCAGGTCCCATTCCGGACCATCGTGAAGTTCTGGCACTCCGTGCACATGTTGCCGGTATAGCCCTGCATGATGGAGCGGGCGCGGCGTTCGGATTCCAGCTTCTTGGCTTCCGTCTTCGCCGTTGCTGCGTCGTTTGCCGCCTTGTCGGTGAAGAGGCCGGTGGTTTCAGTGGTTTCGCTCGCTAGTTCCTCTGCGATCTCTTCGGCCAATTCCTTTGCGCGCTCCTCATAGTCGCGCTTGAAGGCGACCACTTCGGAGGTCGCGACCGCACTTGTCGGCTCCAGCTTGCGCACCGTATTGCCGGCGAAGGCGGTAACGGTCGAAAGCGAGGCTGCGCGCGCCGGGGCGGCCGTTGCCGAACCCTTGGCGTCTGCCGAACGGTCACCCGATGTCGGAACCAGCGTCGGCTTGTAGCCGCGGGTCAGGCCCTTGGAGACGACATCGGCCTTGCCTTCGGAAACACCGCGGCCGAGCGCCGTGTTGTTGAAGTCCGAAGTGTCGACATGGGCAAGATCGTGCCGGCCGAGATAGGAGATCGCCAGCTCACGGAACACGTAGTCGAGGATCGACGTGGCGTTCTTAATCGCGTCGTTGCCGGTGACGATGCCCGCCGGCTCGAACTTCGTGAAGGTGAAGGCGTCGACATATTCCTCGAGCGGCACACCATACTGCAGGCCGAGCGAGACGGAGATCGCGAAGTTGTTGATGAAGGCACGGAGAGCCGAACCTTCCTTGTTCATGTCAAGGAAGATTTCGCCGAGGCGGCCATCGTCATATTCGCCGGTGCGCAGGAAGATCGTATGTCCGCCGATCTTGGCCTTCTGGGTATAGCCCTTGCGGCGACCCGGGAGCTTTTCCTGCGTGCGCACGATCTTTTCGATCACGCGCTCGACGATCTTTTCCGTGATGGTCACGGCCTGTGCGGCTGCCGGCGCCTGCAGGAATTCCTCAAGCGCAGCCTCGTCGCTGTCGTCCTCGATCAGCGAGGAATTGAGCGGCTGGCTGAGCTTGGAGCCGTCGCGATAGAGCGCGTTGGCCTTGAGGCCGAGCTTCCAGGACAGCATGTAGGCGTTCTTGCAATCCTCGACGGTCGCTTCGTTCGCCATGTTGATGGTCTTGGAGATCGCGCCCGAGATGAAGGGCTGGGCAGCCGCCATCATGCGGATGTGGCTTTCGACCGACAGGTAGCGCTTGCCGATCTTGCCGCAGGGGTTGGCGCAATCGAAGACGGCGAGGTGCTCTTGTTTGAGGAACGGCGCGCCTTCCAGCGTCATCGCACCGCAGACATGGATGTTGGCGGCCTCGATGTCCTTCTTGGAGAAGCCGAGATGGTCGAGCAGGTTGAAGCTCATATCGGCCATCTGCTCGTCGGATACCTTCAGCGCGCCCTTCAGGAAGTCGGCGCCGAGCGTCCACTGGTTGAAGACGAACTTGATGTCGAAGGCGCTCTTCAGGGCTGCGTTGACGGCATCGATCTTCTCGGCGGTAAAGCCCTTGGCCTTTAGCGACGACGGGTTGATGGCCGGCGCCTGGTTCAGGTTGCCATGGCCGACGGCATAGGCTTCGATCTCGGCGATCTGGCTTTCGGAGTAGCCGAGCGTGCGCAGCGCTTCCGGAACGGCGCGGTTGATGATCTTGAAGTAGCCGCCGCCGGCAAGCTTCTTGAACTTCACCAGGGCAAAGTCCGGTTCGATGCCGGTCGTGTCGCAATCCATGACGAGGCCGATCGTGCCGGTCGGCGCGATTACGGTTGCCTGTGCGTTGCGGTAGCCGTGCTTCTCGCCGAGTTCCAGCGCCTTATCCCAGGCGGCTTTGGCATGGGCAACAAGGTCCTGATCCGGATTGTCGCCATGGATGAGCGCTACGGGATTGACCGACAGGTTCTCATAGCCCGAGGTCTCGCCATAGGCGGCGCGGCGATGGTTGCGAATGACGCGCAGCATGTTCTCGCGGTTCGGCTGGAACATCGGGAAGGTCCCGAGTTTGGACGCCATTTCAGCCGAGGTCGCGTAGGCGATGCCGGTCATGATCGCGGTCAGCGAGCCGGCGATGGCGCGGGCTTCGTCGCTGTCATAAGGAATGCCCGACGACATCAGCAGGCCGCCGATATTGGCGTAGCCGAGGCCGAGCGTGCGGTATTCGTAGGAGAGTTCGGCGATGCGGCGCGAGGGGAACTGCGCCATCATCACGGAGACTTCGAGAACGACGGTCCAGAGGCGGACGGCGTGCTCGTAATCGGCGATGTTGATGCGCTTCGTCGCCGCATCCTTGAAGGTCATCAGGTTCAGCGAGGCGAGGTTGCAGGCCGTGTCGTCGAGGAACATGTATTCCGAGCACGGGTTGGAGGCGCGGATCGGGCCGGCCGCCGGGCTGGTGTGCCAGTCGTTCATCGTCGTGTTGAAATGCAGGCCCGGATCGGCCGATGCCCAGGCGGCGTAGGAAATGGATTCCCACAGGTCGCGCGCCTTCAGCGTCTTGATGATCTTGCCGTCCTTGCGGGCGGTCAGGTGCCACTCGCCGTCATTCTCGACAGCGCGCAGGAAGTCGTCCTTGATGGAGACGGAATTGTTGGAGTTCTGGCCCGATACGGTCAGATAGGCTTCCGAATCCCAATCCGTGTCGTAGGTCTTGAATTCGAGATCCTTGTAGCCCTGGCGGGCGAACTGGATGACGCGCTGGACGTAGTTTTCCGGAACCTGGTCCTTCTTGGCGGCGCGGATCTCGCGCTTCAGGGCAGGGTTCTTGGCCGGGTCGAAGCAATCGTCATTGTCGCCTTCGCAGTTGACCGTGGCCTTCATGATCGCCTTCAGGTGCTTGGCGACGATCTTCGAGCCGGTAACGAGAGCGGCAACCTTCTGCTCTTCCTTGACCTTCCAGTTGATGTATTCCTCGATATCCGGATGGTCGATGTCGACGACGACCATCTTGGCGGCGCGGCGCGTCGTGCCGCCCGACTTGATGGCGCCGGCGGCGCGGTCACCGATCTTCAGGAAGCTCATGAGGCCGGAGGAGCGGCCGCCACCGGAGAGCTTTTCGCCCTCGCCGCGCAGCATCGAGAAGTTCGAACCGGTACCAGAGCCGTATTTAAAGAGGCGGGCTTCGCGAACCCACAGGTCCATGATGCCGCCTTCGTTGACGAGATCGTCCTCGACCGACTGGATGAAGCAGGCATGCGGCTGCGGATGCTCATAGGCCGACTTGGACTTCGTGAGCTTGCCGGTAAAGGGATCGACATAGAAATGGCCCTGGCCGGGGCCATCGATGCCGTAGGCCCAGTGCATGCCGGTGTTGAACCACTGCGGCGAATTCGGTGCGACGCGCTGGGTAGCGAGCATGTAGGCAAGCTCATCGCAGAAGGCGGAGGCATCTTCCTCGGAGGAGAAATAGCCGCCCTTCCAGCCCCAGTAGGTCCAGGTGCCGGCAAGGCGGTCGAAGACCTGGCGCGCGTCGGTTTCGGAGCCGCTATGCTGCTCTTTCGGCAGGTCCTTCATGGCCGCATCGTCGGGAACCGAACGCCACAGGAAGGAAGGAACGTCGTTTTCCTCGACGCGTCTGAGCTTGGCGGGCACGCCGGCCTTGCGGAAATACTTCTGCGCAAGGATGTCGGCGGCGACCTGCGAGAACTGCGCGGGAACGTCGATGTTTTCGAGGCGGAAGACGATCGAGCCGTCGGGATTCTTGATCTCGCTGGTCGCCTTGCGGAATTCGATATCCGCATAGGGTGACTGGCCGGCCTTCGTAAAACGGCGTTCGATGCGCATGGTCCCAATCCTCATTCGTTGGTGCGCGCCCGCATCAAGGCAGGGCGCAAAAATTTTCATTCCGGCATCGCGATTTCAACGCGCAGCCAGCTTTCAATCCGCTTTCTGACAGGAGGTGTCGTCCGGAGATGACTTTCCTGTATCTTGTGGTGATGGTGGCTGCAAACACTAAATATAGTATTAACAGCTTATTGCCGCCAGTCCCCGCACATATTTTTTCGACGGCATCGAGATCGACACAAAAACCCCCGCAGCGGTCACCGGCAAAGGTGAATCGCCTTGAATCCAGATCCGATTTCGAATTGAGAACCAGCCCTCGTTAACCCGCCTGGTCCAGTCGCCGCCGCAACGTCGTCCATTAACTTTGAAAGACCCGATTCCGTCAAGGGGTGGTTTGCGATGGATTGTTAACCACAATATCTTGTGGGCTCACCTGTGGAAATTGGGGAAACGCCAGTAGAGTAGAAGATTCAAGAGCTTGGTGGGAGATGCTCGCCCTTTGTGCGACCGAAGAAGGCGCAAGGCTCATCACTGCCGGAGTCAAAAACGACAAAATTGTGACCGTGACCGTGATGCCATTGGCAAGGCAGCGAAATCATGCCGTAGCGCATCATGATTCGCGCGGAAACCCTTGAATCCCACGCATTCTCGCTATTGTAACGCCTACTAAATCTAGTGGGCGCCGCAGCGCCCACCTCTATTACCGTCTTCCGGTTCCATTTTGACGCGCAGCAGAATCAACAGGTGATTCGCAAAGCGAACAAGCAGGCTTAACCGCGGGGACCCTTGGCGATCGGCTCCTGATAGGTGAAGCCCATGTCCCAGGGGAAGTAGATCCAGGTGTCCTGGCTGACTTCGGTGATGAAGGTGTCGATGGTCGGCACACCCTTCGGCTTGGCATAGACGCAGGCGAAATGCGCCTTCGGCAGCAGGTTGCGGACTTCGACGGCAGTCTTGCCGGTATCGGTCAGGTCGTCGATGACAAGGACGCCTTCGCCGCCGTCGACCATCAATTCCGGCGCGATGCCTTTCAGCAGGGTCATTTCGCCCTGGCTGGAATAGTCGTGATAGGAGGCGACGCAGACCGTCTCGATCAGGCGGATATTGAGCTCGCGCGAGATGATGGCGGCCGGCACGAGGCCGCCGCGGGTGATACAGACGATTGCCTTGAAATCGCGGTTGAGGCCGGCAAGCCGCCAGGCAAGCGCGCGCGCATCGCGGTGGAACTGATCCCAGGATACGGGAAAGGCTTTATCGGGCAGGGACATGGCAGAAGCTCCGGGGCATGGAATAATAACGCGCCGGCACCGCCGGCGACCCTGAGCAGACCCCGCGGCGGGCGCGGACCATGAACCAAATCCGGAACGCGATTCGCTTGCTATCTGCTTGAACAGGATCTCATCGGGAAAAAAGCCATATGCTTTTTCGGGACCATGCTCCGTCGACCGCGCGAACGGTTCCCTGGCGGGAATTCTGTCATCGGTCGCTGCTTTCTGCTGGATTTGCCGGCAAAAGGCAATAGTCGCAAAGCGGGCAATCGGTGCCCATCTATACCGGAAACCGTTTGATTCGAGCTTTCGCGGCTCAGCGGGCCAGAAGCGTCATCGCCGTCATCGATTGCAGCAGGGTACGCGTCGTGCCGCCGAAGATCATCTGCCATAGCCAGGAATGCGTATAGGCGCCCATGACCAGCAGATCGATGCTGTCATCCGCCAGGCGGTTTTCGATGACCTGCGACGGCGTCAACTTGCCGGTGCAGGCCGCCGTTTCGAACTTGGCGCGAACGCCATGGCGCGTCAGTGCCGCCGCGATGCGAACGCCGGTTTCCCGCGATGGGCGGGTTTCCTTCTCGGACGTGCTGACCGAGAGGATCTCGACCGAATCCGCGGCCTTCAGGAAAGGCAGGGCATCGAAGGTGGCGCGCGCCGCTTCCTTGGATCCGTTCCAGGCGATCAGCACGCGGCGGATCGGTTTCGGAACGGTCAATATATAGGGAATCAGAAGCACCGGGCGGCCGCTGTCGAACAGGAAGGTTTCGACATCGACCTGAGAGTCGCCATATTTGGATAGGTCCGGCTGCACGGCAACCAGCAGATCGGCGCTGCGGGCGCTTTCGATCAGCGGTTCGGTGCCATAGCCGATCGTGCTGGCAAAGCTGTGCCATTCGTAGTCGAGGCCGGCGCGTTCCATCTTCGTGCGGAACAGCCGCTCGATTTCGACCGCCTGATTATGGGCGACATCCTGGAGAGCCTGCACGGCGACAGGGTCCGGGATTTCCATCGGCGCCACCAGCGGTACGGTCGAGACGATTTCCGCATGAAGGCCGACCACGTAAGCGTCGTGCTCCTTCGCCAGCGCTGCCACAAAATCGGCGGCGATGCGCGTGTTGCCGGGATTGTCGAGAACGGTCAATATGGTCTTGTACGCCATGACGTGATCTCCCATGCGGAGGGTTGAATCTGCGCATTATATCTCTATTCCGCGATAAATTAATGCGCTTTGATCACCTCTGGTTCCCCAGCGGACGCACTTATTCGTTGAGTGTCATGCCTCAGCCGACTGATTTTCCTTGGCTTTCGACTGTCTGATGGTTTCGATCATCGCGCGTACTTCGGCCGCGACATTTTCAACCAGTTCGGCGGAGCGGCCCCTCACGACGATTTCGGTCGAGAAGAATTGGCCGACATAGCGCGGATAGGAGCCGATACTGGTATCCGGATGTGCCTTCTGGATAAGCCCGAGCGGCGTGCCGATCTCGCCCTCGCCGTAAGGGCAGGAAATGGCGGTCGACAAAACACGCGCCCCGGTCTTGAGCGTCGGTATGACATTATCGAGCATCGCCTGGAAAACCTGCGGCACACCCGCCATGACGTAGACGTTGCCGATGTTGAAGCCGGGAGCGGTCGAGACCGGATTGGCGATATGCTTCGACCCCACAGGCATACGGGCCATGCGCTGGCGCGCCTCGGTGAATTCCATCTCGCGCCGCGCATACATTTCGCCCATGATCCGCATGGCTTCGCCGTCGTGCTCGCAGGGCACGCCGAAGGCCTTGGCGATGGCATCGGCGGTGATGTCGTCATGGGTTGGGCCGATGCCACCTGACGTGAAGACATAATCATACTGGCCGCGCAGGGCATTCAGCGCCGATACGATGGCATCCTCTTCATCGGCAACGATGCGGACTTCCTTCAGGTCGATGCCGGCCAGCAGCAGCACATCGGCGAGATGGCCGATATTCTTATCCTTTGTCCGGCCGGAGAGCAGTTCGTCGCCGATGGCCAGCATGGCCGCTGTGACAATGGTATCGTTTGACATGAGGAGATCCGTGAAAATGCGCATCGGCGCGTTCGCAAAAAGTCCGAAATAGGTAGCGCCGTTTTCCGCGAATGCAAACGGTCGATTTCGCATCGTCGGCAATCATCGGAAGGCAATGCAAATGAATTTTCGTCTATAAGGGATGAACAGTGCGTTCCGGGCATGGGGGCTGCGCTGCTGTCGCATCGCTGATACAACATCCCGCAACAATCAACGCGTCCAACAAACGGGAGACGTTCATGGCTAAGGTTCTGGTTCTTTATTATTCCTCCTACGGTCATATCGAGAAGATGGCCTATGCCGTGGCGGAAGGCGCAAAGTCCACCGGTGCGGAAGTCACCGTCAAGCGCGTACCCGAACTCGTGCCGGAAGAGGTTGCCAAGGCCTCCCACTTCAAGCTCGACCAGGAAGCCCCGGTTGCAACGCCGGACGAACTGGCTGACTATGACGCCATCATTGTTGGCGCCGGCACCCGCTTCGGAACGGTCGCCTCGCAGATGCGCAATTTCTGGGATCAGACCGGCGGCCTCTGGTTCGACGGCAAGCTCGTCGGCAAGGTCGGCTCGGTCTTCACTTCGTCCGCCACGCAGCACGGCGGCCAGGAATCGACCATCCTCGGCTTCATCCCGACCTTTCTGCATCAGGGCATGGTTGTCGCCGGACTTCCCTATGCCTTCCAGGGCCAGATGGGCACCGAGGAAGTCAAGGGCGGCTCGCCCTACGGCGCTTCCACCATCACCAACGGCGACGGCTCGCGCCAGCCTTCCGAAATTGAGCTGGAAGCCGCAAAGTACCAGGGCGCCCACGTCGCCAAGATCGCGGCCAAGATCGCGGCTTGATCTCAGCTTTGCATATTATCGAAAGAGGCGCGGCGAAAGCTGCGCCTTTTCCGTTTGGGCTACTGGATTGGTCTTTGGTGCGGACGACGGGGGTCGAACCCGTACAGCCAAAGGCCGAGGGATTTTAAGTCCCTTGCGTCTACCAGTTTCGCCACGTCCGCGCGCCTTTCCCCTTCAAGCACTTGAGCGATTCAGTCAAGGAAATGTTTTTCGAGACGGACCAAGTTGTATCAGCGCCGAAATAGCCGTTGAGAATGCTGTGCAAAACAGGCGAAGCCCGCCGGAGCCGACGGATCGGTTTTGGGCGGGCCTCTAACCATCGTCATGATGGCTGTCACGTATTGGAGACAGGCAAAGCCGCACTGTCAATTCGCAGAATTAGGGGATGAGGCGGCGGACGGCATCATTGGGAAGAATATCGTTCCGGCAGGCCCAAAACCGCGCTAAACAGGCTTTCTTTACTCATCTTTCCTGTGTCATAGCGGGCGTGGATTGAAGAAGGACGGATAGACCGTGGACAAGCAGACTGTTCTCGAAGCCACAGAGGCCATGCGTGGCCTTTTCCCCGCAACGCCGCTGCAGTTGAATGAGCATCTTTCGGCCCGCTACGGCGCCGATATCTGGCTGAAGCGCGAGGATCTGACGCCGGTGCGTTCCTACAAGATTCGTGGCGCCTTCAATTTCCTCCGCAAGGTGATTGCTAAAGGCGGTACGGAAAAGACCTTCGTCTGCGCCTCCGCCGGCAATCACGCCCAGGGCTTCGCCTTCGTCTGCCGGCATTTCGGCGTGCCGGGCGTCGTCTACATGCCCGTGACGACGCCGCAGCAGAAGATCGACAAGACCCGCATATTCGGCGGCGAGTTCATCACCATCAAGCTCTTCGGCGATTTCTTCGACCAATGCTATCAGGCCGCGCGCGATCATGTCGAAAGCATCGACGGCGTCATGGTACCGCCTTTCGATCATGCCGATATCATCGAAGGGCAGGCAACCGTCGCTGCCGAGATCGCCGAGCAACTGCCTGACGGCGTTGTCGCCGATCATATACTTCTTCCAGTCGGCGGCGGCGGTCTTGCGGCCGGGATCACCGGCTATTTTGCCGACACGCTTGCCCGTGACGCCTTCACCTTTGCCGAGCCGGCGGGAGCGCCGAGCCTTCGCCGCAGCATCGAGGCGGGGCAGGTGGTGACGCTTGCCAAGGTCGATAATTTCGTCGACGGTGCTGCCGTCGGCCGTGTCGGCGAGCTGAACTTCGCCGCCCTGAAGGGTTTTGCCGCAGAACAGGTCAAGCTCATCGACGAAAACGCCATCTGCGTCACCATCACCGATATGCTGAATGTCGAGGGCGTCGTGCTGGAGCCGGCCGGCGCTCTGGCGATCACGGCGTTGGAAAAGCTCGATCGCGACAGCATCCGCGGCAAAACCATCGTTGCAGTCGTCTCCGGCGGCAATTTCGATTTCGAGCGCCTGCCCGACGTCAAGGAGCGCGCCATGCGCTATGCCGGACTGAAGAAATACTTCATCCTGCGCCTGGCGCAGCGCCCCGGCGCGCTTCGCGATTTCCTCAACATGCTCGGGCCGGAAGACGATATCGCCCGCTTCGAATATCTGAAGAAAAGCGCCCGCAATTTCGGCTCCATTCTGATTGGCATCGAGACGAAGAATCCCGATAATTTCAAGCAGCTTATCGCCAATTTCGAAAGTTCCGGCATGGGCTACGAGGACATCACCGAAAACGACATCCTGGCAAACCTGATCATTTGACTTTGCGAGCCCGCAACCTTCATGCTAAAGGCGATCCATGGCTTCGTTGTTTTCAAATATCCTTTCGATCTTCACCGGTGGCGCATCGCAGGCGGGCACCGAAAAGTCTGCCGCTCCGGCTGTCAGCGCCGAGCCGCAGATGCATGGCGGTTGCACGATCTATGCGACACCGCAGCGCGAGGGTAATCAGTTCCGCCTCATGGGCCGGATCGAGAAGGATGTGAACGGCGAGATCCTGGTGCGCAATTTCATTCGCGCCGATGTTTTCACCTCGTCGGATGATGCCGTGGAATCGACCTTCCGCAAGGGCCAGCAGATCATCGATCAGAACGGCCCAGGTCTCTTCGGCGACGGCGAAAAGGTCCGCCAGGTGTGATACCAGGCGGATTTCCTTAATATGCGCCTGCTGGTGCGGGGGCCGCATCCCACATCTGCTTAGGCGGCCCATAACACTCACTGAATCGATAGCTGGTCGGACTTTCGCTACGGCTCAAGCCGTGCGGAACATCTTCGCGCCGGCGGGGGCGTTGACGGCGCCTCCGTCGACCGTGATTTCGATCGCCGTGACATTGGCGGAATCGTCGGAGGCGAAGTAGAGCGCGGCCTTGGCGATTTCATCGGCTTCGCTCATGCGGCCGAGCGCGCTCAGGCCGCCAAAGCGGGCCTGCAACGCATCCAGGGCCTCCGGCGTGGCAGCGCGGGGCTCCCAGATCGGCGTCTTGGTGGCGCCCGGCGTAACCTGGTTGACGCGGATGCCGCGGGGCGCAAGCTCGGAGGCAAGATTGCGGGTCATGGCGCGGACGGCGCCCTTCGTGCCGGCATAGGCCGAGGCGCCGGGAATGCCGAGGACGGCATGCACGGAGCCATTCAGGATCACGGAGCCGCCATCGTTCAGATATGGCAGGGCGGCTTGCACGGTGAAGAAAACGCCGGTGAAATTGATGCGGACGATGGTTTCGAACTGCTCGAGCGTAGTGTTGCCGAGCGGGGTATCGCCGGCAATGCCGGCATTGGCAAAGACCGCATCGAATTTTCCAAGCTTCTCCGCAGCCTCGGCAAACGCCCTCTCCATGGCGGGGATGTCGGTCGTGTCGGCCTGCAATGCCAGCACGCCGCCGCCGAGTTGTTCCGCTGCCGCCGCCAATGTCTTGGCGTTGCGGCCTGTTATGGCGACCTTGGCGCCTTCGGCGAGGAAGAGGCGGGCGGTGGCCAACCCGATACCGCTGTTTCCGCCGGTGATGACGGCAACCTTGTTCTTGAGACGCATGTTCGTAGCTCCTGTTGGCTTTTGTCGCGATCTGGATTATGATCGTCATCTATAAGGATTATGATCGTAATCCATTTTGTCAAGCCGGGCACGAAAGGATTTTCGATGGGCCGCTCACAATTGGAAAAGCAGAAGACGCACGAACGCATCGTGACGCTCGCCGCCAAGCGTCTGCGCGAGGAGGGATTGGAAGGGATCGGTGTTGCCGACCTGATGAAGGAGGCGGGTCTCACCGTCGGCGGCTTCTACAAGCATTTCGCCTCGCGCGACGAACTCGTGGCGGAAGCCATGGAATCGGCGATCGGATCATGGCGGCGGCAGCAGGAGGACAAGGGGATCGATCCCGAAAGCATCTCGCTCGACGAGTACGTCGATGCTTATCTCAGCGAACGCCACCGGGATCATTGCGGCGAGGGCTGCGCCTATGCGGCGCTGACGGCGGATATGGCGCGCGGCAGCGATGCGGTCCGCTCTGTTGCGACGGATGGCCTGCGAAGGAATTTCGACGCCATGACGGCGCGCATGCCGCGGCTGGGAACCGCCGAAGCAAGGCGAAAGGCGATCATCGCCTCATGCCTGATGACCGGTGCGCTCGGCCTTGCGCGCGTGGCGAGCGACGAGGCTCTTTCCGATGAAATCCTGGAAACCGTCAAGCAATTCGTCAAGGAGCTGCCGCGAGCAGAATAGCAAAGCGGCCGATTGAAGCCGGCCGCCTGTCAGTATCTGAATATCGCAGTCAATTAAGCGGCGAGGGCCAGCTCGGAAGCGCGGACCTGGGCGGCGCCGATTGCCTTCTCGGCAGCTTCCGGACCGAAGGCAACGCCCTCGATGTAAACGGTCTCGACATCGGTGATGCCGATGAAGGCGAGAACCGACTTCAGGTAGGGAACGGCATGGTTCAGCGGAGCAGCCGGGCCTTCCGAATAGACGCCGCCGGAGGCGAGTACGATATAGGCCTTCTTGCCGGTAGCGAGACCCTTCGGGCCGGTTTCCGTATAGGTGAAGGTGCGGCCGGCGCGGGCAATGTTGTCGATCCAGGTCTTCAGCGAAGAGTAGATGTTGAAGTTGATGAGGCCGGTGCCGATGACCAGCGTGTCGGCTGCGAGCAGCTCGTCGACGAGCGCGTCGGAAACCTTGACCAGTTCCTGCTGCTCGGGCGTACGGGCGTCGGCCGGCGTGCGGATGGCAGCGGTGAAGGGGCCGTCGATGTGCGGCAGGTTGTCTGCAGCGAGGTCGCGGTGAACGAGGGTCTTGCCGGGATTGTTGGTCTTAATCTTCTCGGCAAGCTCGGTTGCGATCTTCGTGGAGAGCGAGTCCGGACGCGGGCTCGAAGTCAGAAGCAGAATGGACGACATATCCGTTTTCCTTTTCAATAGGTTGCGAAAATCGGCTGGGAGAGTCCGATCACGTTCGCCTCCATAAATAAGTCGTCAGTGCTATCGAGAAAAACTGTGATAATATGGATCGGAATTATCGATAGAATGGATGGCAGATGCTCCCCAATCCCACCCTTGACCAATTGCAGGTCTTTCTGACCGTCGCTGAATCAGGCAGTTTCTCCGCCGCCTCGCGCGCGCTCAATCGCGCTCAATCGGTGATCAGCTACACGATTGCCAATCTGGAGGCCCAGCTCGAAATGCCGCTGTTCGAACGGTCCGGTTCGCGCCAGCCGAAATTGACGGATGCGGGCAGGGTGATGCTGGAGGATGCCCGCCGCATTCTTTCCGATCTCCAGGTGATGCGTGCGAGAGTGAAGGGCCTGAAGAGCGGGCTTGAGGCGGAGGTGGCCGTTGCCATCAGCGTCATGGTGCCGGTGCATGCCACCGTCGACGTGCTGCGGGAATTTCGGGATCGCTTCCCGTACGTTTCCTTGCGGCTCGATACCGGCGAACTTGGTTCGATGCTGGAGCTCGTCACCGGCGGCAGATCGACGATCGGTATTGGCGGCTCGGTGTTGAAGCAGGATGATGCCCTGGTCATCGAGCGCGTCGGACATTCCTTCATGATGCCGGTTGCCGCCCCGACGCATCCGCTTGCTCTGCTGGGACGACCGCTGACGCTTGCCGATGTGCGCGAAGAAGTGCAACTGGTCGTCACCGACGCGTCAAACCTCACCAACGGCAAGGATTTCAACGTCCTGTCCTACAAGATCTGGCACCTCAGCGATATCGCCACCAAGCATCAGCTGATCCGCGGTGGTCTTGGCTGGGGCGGCCTGCCGGCCTCGTTCATCATGGAGGATCTGCAGAAGGGCAGGCTCGTGCCGTTGGCGCTTGATGCCTATGACCAGAGCGAATATCCGCTCTATGCCATCCGCAAGGTTGATAATCCTCCGGGTCCTGCGGCCGCCTGGCTGATCGAGGCTTTCCGCGATCGCCTGTCGCGATGCCCCAATCAGGAAGACTTCAAGGCGGCGGTCGAAATGTTCCATCCCGGCGACAAGCGATTGGCTGCCGAGTGAAAAAGGCCTCTCCCTGTAACGGGGAGAGGCCAGCAGCTGTCGGGATTACAGAACCAGCCGGTAGTTGCGGAAGCCGTCCGCACCTTCGCCGGCGTCTTCGATCTTCACGCTCTTGACCTGGTCGAGGAAATCCTTGGCCTTCGGGGAGCTCTGGAACGTCGCCGTCGCGCCGGACAGCGGCGTGAAGGTCCAGTTGCCGTCGGCGGTCGGATTGATCGTGCCCTGATCATGGACATAGCGCACGATGACGTCGCGGTTGGTGTCCGGCGCCTGATAGACGACCTTGTCCGCGGCGATCTCAGGGAAATTGCCGCCGCCGCCGGCGCGGTAGTTGTTGGTCACGACCAGGAACTTCTGCGCGACGTCGATCGGCTTGCCGTCGAATTGCAGGTTCTGGATGCGGTTGGCATCGGCATTCAGAACCTTGCCGTCATCGCCGAAGCGGCGCGGCTGCGAAAGGTCGATCTGATAGGTGACGCCGTCGATGACGTCGAAGTTGTAGGACGGGAAGCTGTTGTTGATGAGATCCGCATCCTTGGCGCCCAGCTTGACCTGGTTGAACATGGCCGCCGACATTTCCAGCCAGTTCTTGACCTGTGCGCCGTTGATGACGACGGCCTGCACGGTATTGGGATAGAGGTAGAGGTCGGCGACGTTCTTAATGGCGATATTGCCGGCGGGAACGTCCGTATAATAGTCGGCGCCGTTGCGTCCGCCGCACTTGAAGGGGGCTGCCGCGGAAAGAACCGGCAGGTCCTTATACTGCGTTTCCTTCAGCATATTCTTGATGTACCAGACCTGCGCCTGGCTGACGATCTGCACCGACGGATCGTCGGCCACCAGCGCGAAATAGGAATAGAGCGGCGCGGAGGTCTTGCCGACGGGCGTGCGGACATAGGTCAGCGTCGCCTCATGCTCGGCCTTTGCCGCTTCCACCACTTCCTTCTTGTCGGCGACGTCGGCGATGACCTTCTTCTTGTCGTCGCGGTGGTAGATCGGCCGCGCTTCGGAGGTGAAATCCACGATCTTCCAGCTCTTGCCGTCCTTCTCCAGAAGCAAGTCGATGAGGCCGAGATGCGAGCCCCAGAAGCCGGCCATGACGGCGGGCTTGCCATGCAGCGTTCCCTTGACCGGATCGGCGTCCTTGATGCTGTCCCAGGTCTTCGGGCCAGGGAAGACAAGATGCTGGTGGCCGGTGAAGACGGCGTTGATGCCATCGACCGCCGCGACATAGAGCGAAGCGTTTTCCATCTTCTCGCTCGGCCCGCTGCCGTCGATGCCGGAATGGGAGAGGGCGATGACGATGTCGGCGCCTTCGGCCTTCATGACCGGGACCCAGGCCTTGGCGGCTTCGACGATATCGCGCGTCTGCGCCTTGCCTTCGAGGTTCTTGATGTCCCAGAGCATGATCTGCGGCGGCACGAAGCCGATGAAGCCGATCTTGATCGGGCTTTCATTGCCGGCGCCGTCCTTGATCTTCCTTTCGAGGATCAGATAGGGCTTGAAGAACAGGTCGTCCTTCGTCGGGTCGGCGGCAAGCTGCCCCTTGGTCAGGTTGGCGCAGACGAACGGGAAGTTCGCGCCGGCTAGCACCTTGAACATGAAGTCGAGGCCATAGTTGAATTCGTGGTTGCCGAGCGTGCCCACGGAATAGCCGAGCGTGTTCATCGCCTTGATGACCGGATGGACGTCGCCATCCTTCATGCCGTGCTGATAGGCCATGTAATCGCCCATCGGATTGCCCTGCAGCACGTCGCCATTGTCGATGAGGAGCGAGTTGGTGGCTTCGGCGCGAATATTGTCGATGATCGTCGCGGTACGAGTCAGGCCCATCGTGTCGTTCGGCTTGTCGGCATAATAGTCATAGGGGAAGACGTTGACGTGAATGTCGGTCGTTTCCATGAGGCGCAGATGCGCCTGGTTGCCGGCGGCGCGGGCGGCGAAAGGATGCAGCACGATCAGCGCTGCCGCAGCACTCAGGCCTTGCAGCAGGGAACGGCGCGACATGCTGGGCAAATCCAGAATGGAAGACATAAGACACTCCTTCAACGATGGGGCTATAAGTCCGTCGATCATCTCTCGGGCGAGGGAGATTAGGACGATTTTCGAAGGTGTGCACCAGGAATGTGACAGGCTTATTGTGGATCGTAGCCGGCTTGCACCGGTATTCGATCAGCGCTTGAGAACCGGCTTTATGTCCTTGTGGAAAAAGCGGAAGTAGGACGCGACTTTCGCCGACGCGTTGGACGAGCGATCGAACTCGATGCCGATGCGGCCGTTATGAGCCCAGCGCACGAAACCATCCAGGAGGCCGATATCGTCGCATTCGACGCGAACCTTGCTGCCTGCGGCCGCATAGAGTGGCGACTGCAGATCGAGAGCAATGCCGCTGGTGGAAATATCGACGACGCGGCCAGCCACGAGCTTGGTGAAATAGCGGACTTGGCCCATCAGCCGTGCATGATGGCGCGGCGAACCTCGCGTCTTGATTTTCAGATTGCCCTGGACAGGTGATTTCGAAGAGAACTGCATGATGTTATCCCGGCTCATACATCTTTTTCCCCGCCTGGATATCAGGTGAGCATTGAGAGCTGCTTAGGATAAACGCTAAAATTGTAGCCGGACGTCCCGAATCGGTACCGGAATCGGTGGTGAACCCGGCCAGCTATACGAATGTCGAGAGGGCAGAACATGCGCATCGTTTCTTTGAATGCATGGGGTGGCCGGCTGCATGAGCCGCTTATACCTTATCTCGCCGAAGTCGATGCAGATGTCCTGTGCCTGCAGGAAGTGGTCCGCACGCACGACGCGCAATCCGAATGGCTGGTCTATCGCGATCACGGAATCGAACTCCCGCAGCGGGCCAAACTCTTCGACGAACTCAAACTTGCTTTGCCGGCTTACGATGCATTTTTCCTTCCGGTGGCGCGAGGCGATCTCTTCGATGGCGACCGCCGGTTTTCCTCTGAATTCGGCCTGGCGACCTTCGTGCGCAGGAGCTATCCGATCGTCGCTCAGGCCGCTGGATTCATTCATGGTGAATTTTCGGCCGATGGTTACGGACCGCATCCGCGCTCGCGCAATGCCCATTGCATCCGCCTCTTCGACTATCAGCGCGGCTATCCCATCACCATTGCCCATATGCATGGCCTGCGGGATCTGGAAGGCAAGGGCGATACGCCGGAACGTCGCCATCAGGCCAATGCGCTTGTCGAGTTGATCCGTCAGGTGAAACACGACGGCGACCGGCTGGTCGTCTGCGGCGATTTCAACGTGCTGCCGGGCAGCGAGACCTTCGAAATCCTCGGTACCCTGGGCCTTGTCGATCTTGTTACTTCACGAGGACATGACGACACGCGCACGTCTCACTATCGCAAGCAACCCCGTTTCGCTGACTACATGCTGGTGACTGCGAATGTCGAAGTGATCCATTTCGATCCCGTGGCCGAGCCCGAGGTCTCGGATCACCGCGCATTGCTGCTGGACCTGCGCTGACGAAGATCACAGGCCGACATTCGGCCGCTCGATGATTTCGCGCAGTGCAAAGCTGGAATTGATCTTCACCACATGCGGCAGCGCGGAGAGCCAGTCGCGGTGGATGCGTTCGTAGTCTTCGAGATCCCGCGCGGCAACGCGCACTATGTAATCGTATTCCCCGGACATGAGATAGCAGGCAAGCACGTTCGGACAGCGTTTTACCGCCGTCTCGAATTCCGACAGCGTTTTGGCGAACTGGCCTGACAGCGAGATGTGCACGAAGGCGATCATCTTATAATCAAGCGCCTTTTGCGACAGATGCGCATGATAGCCGTCGATAACGCCGCTCTTTTCGAGGATATCGAGCCGGCGAGAACAGGCTGAGGGCGAGAGGCCGACCTTTTCGGCCAATTCCGCGTTGGTGATCCGTGCATTCTGCTGAAGCATCCGTAGAATCGAATGATCTATGGCGTCGAGGTCAGACATTCGAAGAACTTTCGAAAAAACTCCTGTTCGCGCAATAAATCATGAAAAATGACCGCCGCGCAAATCGTCTTTGCAAGGACATTGCGGGGCGGAGGTGGTCTGATTTCCAGCGGAGAAAACGAAAGACGCAAAAGCATTCGAGGAGGAATGAAATGCGCGTTGGTTGCCCGAAGGAAATCAAGAACCACGAATATCGCGTCGGCCTGACGCCGGCGTCGGTTCGCGAATATGTCGCCCATGGCCACGAGGTCTGGGTCGAAACGAAGGCCGGTGCCGGCATCGGCGC
Organism: Rhizobium sp. P40RR-XXII; assembly: GCF_012641405.1. Taxonomy (GTDB): domain Bacteria; phylum Pseudomonadota; class Alphaproteobacteria; order Rhizobiales; family Rhizobiaceae; genus Rhizobium. The sequence continues at coordinate 605,667 of NZ_JABAII010000002.1, read as the reverse complement.
CGACGATCACGCCTATGTGGCCGCCGGAGCTAAGATCGCCGCAAGCGCTAAGGACATTTTCGAGAAGTGCGACATGATCGTAAAGGTCAAGGAGCCGCAGCCCTCCGAATGGGCGCAGCTCCGCGAAGGCCAGCTTCTTTACACCTATCTGCATCTCGCACCCGATCCGGAACAGACCAAGGGCCTCCTTGCTTCAGGCGTAACGGCCATCGCCTACGAGACCGTGACCGACGAACGCGGCGGCCTGCCGCTGCTGGCGCCGATGTCGGAGGTCGCCGGTCGTCTGTCGATCCAGGCGGGCGCAACGGCCCTGCAGAAGGCCAATGGCGGCCTCGGCATCCTGCTCGGCGGCGTGCCGGGCGTGCTGCCGGCCAAGGTGGCGATTATCGGCGGCGGCGTTGTCGGCCTGCATGCCGCCAAGATGGCGGCAGGGCTCGGCGCCGATGTCAGCATCCTCGATCGCTCGCTGCCGCGCCTGCGGCAGCTCGATGACATCTTCAACGGCCGGGTCCACATGCGCTATTCCAGCATCCAGGCGCTGGAAGAAGAAGTCTTCTCCGCCGATCTCATCATCGGTGCCGTGCTGATCCCCGGCGCCGCCGCGCCGAAGCTGGTGACGCGCGAGATGCTGTCAGGCATGAAGAATGGCTCGGTGATCGTCGATGTCGCCATCGACCAGGGCGGTTGCTTCGAGACCTCGCATGCGACGACGCATTCCGATCCGACCTATGTGGTTGAAGGTGTCGTGCATTATTGCGTCGCCAATATGCCGGGTGCGGTTCCCGTCACCTCGGCCCATGCCTTGAACAATGCCACGATCTATCATGGCCTTGCGCTCGCCGATCGCGGCCTGCGCGCCATCGCGGAAGACAAGCACCTCCGCAATGGCCTCAATGTGCACAAGGGCCGTATCACCAGCCGGCCGGTGGCCGAGGCGCTCGGCTATGAGGCCGTTGCGCCCGAGAGCATTCTGAACGTCGCGTAATATCAATCAAATGGAGGCGCCGGCATCGGCATAGGCCGGCGCCTCCACCTTATCGATGCGGCACTGGTAGCAATTGTTGCGCGCCGAGCGGACGTGGACATAGGCGATGTCGGGGCGTTCCAGCAGCGAAGCCGCATAGGTTGCGATATCGTCGGTCGGCGTTACGGCGCCGGTTCCGTAGACGATGCGATCGTTCTTTCCATAGCCGCGCACGATGAAATCCCGGCTGGTCGTCAGCACGGGCGGCAGGATTTCTTCCGCTCCGTAGCGCCGGCACGGTGTCTTGTGGAGGAAGATCGGACCCGTTTCCGCGTAGGGCTGCAATTCGGGGAAGGGGCGATAGGCAAAGACGAACAGCGCTTCACCGGCATCGATATTGCGCAGGCAGTGGCGGCAGGGATGGCCCGGACCATCTGAGATCATGGTCTCCGGCTGGTGACCATAGGCATCGGTGCCGCCGTTCCAAAGAGTTTCGGCGTCGGACGTGGGCATGGCTGCAAAGGCGATGGAAAGCATGGCAACACTCCTTTCGAGATTTGCCATGTTATGCTCTGGAGCGAGATGCGAAACCACCCGATTCCTGCTGGGTCGACGAGTCAGCTTTTCTTGGCGAGCTCCAGCAGTTCCTTGTCGCTGAGCGGCCTGACGATGCCTTCGCCGGTCGAGATCGGCGAGAAGCCGAACATCTGGTAGAGCTGCAATGCCCGCGGATGATCGAGATTGTTCGTCGTCGTCACGATGCGTTGCGGGTTCAGCGTCCATATGGCGTAGAGCGACTGCAGCAGGAACCATTTGCCGATACCGAGGCCGAGCGCATTTTCGATGAGGCCGAAATGGCTGAGCTCAATCGTCTCCTCGTCCTGGCGGAAATATTCGAAGAATCCCCCCGGAGCGCCGTTGACGTAAAGCACGCTGATATCGTTGCGCTGATCGTGAAGAACAGCGGCCAGTTGCTCGTCGGAGAGGCGCAGCCGCTCCACCCAGTGCCAGCGGGCACCCACCTGGCGATAGAGATAGCGATAGAAGGGCAGCGGAATAGTAGGCGAACGCATGATCGCCGTCTGGATGTTGACCGGCACCGGCAGGCTTGCCTTGGGCGGCGCGGTCATTTCCAGTCGGGTGATATGAACCTTGATGGACGAGGGTGTCTTCACGGCCAGCACGCTCAATCTTGACCGGTGACGATGGGGGTATCCGTCCGGCTGCCCCATTCCGACCAGGAGCCGTCATAGAGCTTGTTGTTGCCATGGCCGAGGGATTCGAGCGCCAGCGTGATGATGGCGGCGGTAATGCCGGACCCGCAGGTCGTCACAACTGGCTTTTCGAGATCGATGCCGGCCTTCTCGATCGTTTCGCGCAGTTCCGGCAGCGACTTGAACTTGCCGTTGGTGGCAAAGACGCCCGAGGGCAGGTTTCTCGCTCCCGGCATATGGCCCGAGCGCATTCCTTCGCGCGGCTCAGGCTCTGTTGCCGCAAAACGGCCGGCGCTGCGGGCATCGGCGATCTGCAGCGAACGGCTGTGGACGATTTCTCGCATCTCGTCGAGCGAAACGACGCGGCTGCCATTGAACTTGGGTTTGAAGGTTGCGGGTTCGAAGCCGGGCAGCGCCGTCTCCAGCGGCCGCTCTTCGGCCTTCCAGCCATCCAGACCGCCATCGAGCACGAAGACGTTCGGCGCACCCATGACGATGTGGAACAGCCACCAGACGCGCGGCGAGGCAAACAGGCCGGGACCGTCATAGATGACGATGCGATCGGTCTCGCTGATGCCGAGCTTGCCGACCTCGGCCGCGAAAAGTTCGGGCGAGGGGACCATATGCGGCAGGTTGGTCGAATGGTCTGATATCTTGTCCTGGTCGAAGCGGATCGCGCCGGGAATATGTCCGCTGGCATATTCAGCATCGGCATCACGCTTCTGCGCCGGCAGATAGAAGGATGCGTCGAGGATGCGCAGGTCCTTGGTGCCCAGCTCGCCTTGCAGCCAGTCGGCGGATACGACGAAACGGCTCTTGTCCGCTGCCATGATGATCACTCCCTGCTATGGTTTATTGGTCTTGATATCGAGATATAGGCGCTTGCGCGGTCAATTCTCGTCGGCCGGCGTGCCGAACCGAATGCGGAAGCGTCGGTTTTCCTTGCCCTTCTTCTCGATCTTGGCGATGTGGATCGCGCCGACCTCCTGCGTCTCCGACACATGCGTGCCGCCGCAGGGCTGGCTGTCGACGGCCGAATCCTCGCCGATGCAGACGAGGCTGACACGGCCAAGGCCCATCGGCGGGCGTACATTCTTAGATTTGACGATGCCGGGATTGGCAATCAGCTCTTCGTCCGTGATCCAGCGGACGAAAACGGGATGGTTCTCGTTGACAAGCGCCATCATCCTGGCCGTCACTTCATCCTTGTCGATTGTCTCGCTCATGTCGAAATCGACGCGGCTTTCATCCTCGCCGACGGCCGCGCCCGTAATCGGATATTGGCAGACCACGGAAAGCAGATGGCAGGCCGTATGCATGCGCATCAGCTTGTAACGGCGCGCCCAGTCGATGTGCAGCACCAGCTTCTCGCCGACGATGGGCAGGGGCTGATTTTCGAGCGGCACGTGGATGATGATGTCCTTGATCGGCCCATGCTTCGTCTGGCCGAGCATGATCCTGGAACCGTCGCCACGCTCCAGGAAACCCGTATCGCCCGGCTGGCCGCCCGAGGTGGCGTAGAAGCAAGTCTGATCGAGCTCGATGCCCCCGTCTTCGTGAATTGCGGTTACGACTGCTTCGGCGGTCGAGAGATAGAAATCATCACGGTAGAGGGCATTGACGGTCATAAGATCACGCTGTTGTTTCGTATGGGACGGCGATTTCAGCCCGCTTTTCGAGATAGCCCGGCAGCGGCAAGCCCTTCGACTTCAGGAAATCGGGATTGAAGAGCTTGGACTGGTAGCGATTGCCGTAATCGCACAGGATGGTCACGATCGTATGTCCGGGGCCGAGATCCCTGGCGAGGCGAACCGCACCGGCGATGTTGATGGCGGTCGAGCCGCCGAGGCACAGGCCCTCGTGCTCGACCAGATCGAAGACGTAAGGGAGTGCTTCGGCATCGGTGACCTGATAGGCGAAATCGGGCGTGAAACCTTCCAGGTTTGCTGTGATGCGACCCTGGCCGATGCCTTCGGTGATCGAGGAGCCGGAGGATTTCAGCTCGCCATTCTTGTAGAATTCATAGAGGGCAGCACCTTCCGGATCGGCGATGCCGATCTTGATGTCCTTGTTGAAAGCATGCAGGCCCATGGCGACGCCCGCAAGCGTGCCGCCGGAGCCGACCGAGCAGATGAAGCCGTCGACCTTGCCTGATGTGTCGGTCCAGATTTCCTTGGCGGTCGTCTCGATATGCGCCTGGCGATTGGCGACGTTGTCGAACTGGTTGGCCCAGATCGCCCCGTTCGGCTCGGTCTTTGCCAGCTGTTCGGCAAGCCGGCCCGAGACCTTCACGTAGTTGTTCGGGTTCTTGTAGGGGACGGCGGGAACCTCGACCAGCTCGGCGCCGAGCAGCTTCAGCGCGTCCTTCTTTTCCTGACTCTGGGTTTCCGGAATGACGATGACGGTGCGGTAGCCGAGCGCCTTGGCAACGAGCGTCAGGCCGATGCCGGTATTGCCGGCCGTGCCCTCGACGATGACGCCGCCGGGCCGCAGCAATCCCTTCTTCTCGGCATCGCGGATGATATAGAGCGCGGCGCGATCCTTGACCGATTGGCCGGGGTTGAGGAATTCGGCCTTGCCGAGAATGGTCGAGCCCGTCGCCTCGGAGGCGCCCTTGAGCTTGATCAGCGGCGTATTGCCAATTGCTTCGAGGACGGACGGATGGACGGTCATTGGAATCTGCCTTCTGTTCGCAACTACTGTAAGAACGGTCTTTTCCCTTCACAAGGCGGCATAGGCAAGAAATTCTGTTCCTCGCTATTTGTTCGTGCCGCAAAATTCGACTTGGCAGCCTTCGTTGGCCGAAGTCTGCCGTATGGCGCGCCAGTCTCCATTCGGTGACATTGTTTTCCCCGTTGGGCCGCCAAACAGGCCGAAAGCGGCCACAATGATACGCTATCTCTAAAATGCCACGGACGGCCGCGGTAAAGCGTTTGATTCAGGCGGCCGCCAGCCAAGGAGAAGAGCCATGAGCCCGTTCATCGCACGTCCTGAACACGGAGTCGCCTGGATTACCGGCGCCAGTTCCGGTATCGGCCGCGCGCTGGCGTTGAAACTGGCGGAGGAAGGCTACAAGGTTGCCGTGACTGCCCGCAGCCATGACAAACTTCTGGCCTTGCAATCGGAGGCAAGCGCACTTGCAGGCAGCATCGTCGTGCTCGACGGCGATGTGACCGATGCCGAGGACATGGAACACACCGTCGCGGCCATCGAATATCAGCATGGCCCCGTCGCTTTGATGGTCCTGAACGCCGGCATCTATCTGCCCGCGCGCGGCGAAGACCTCAATCACGAGGCGTTCGAGCGCAGTTTTGCCGTCAATCTTCATGGCGTCGTCAACTGTCTCGTTCCGGCGGTCCGGCATATGCGTGCCAGGGGATACGGCCAGGTTGCCCTCGTGTCTTCCGTCGCAGGCTACGGCGGCCTGCCCGGCGGCGCTGCTTATGGGGCCAGCAAGGCCGCGCTCATCAACATGGCCGAAAGCTTGAATTTCGAGCTCGATCGCATGGGTATCCGTATCCAGCTCGTCACTCCAGGCTACGTCGATACGCCGTTGACGGCAAAGAACAAGTTCGAAATGCCCGATATAGTGTCGGCGCAGCAGGCAGCCGATGCGATATCAGCCGGATTGAAATCGTCGGCCTTCGACATCAGTTTCCCGAAGGGGCTGGTCTTCCGGGCAAAGCTTCTGAAGTTTTTGCCCTATAGCCTCTATTTCCGCGTGCTGAGATATTTTCTCGGCATCGGTCATAAACGCCGGTCCGTCGGTCCGCGCGTGACCCCGCATCCGGCGGAATAGCGCCGCCATCCATCCTTTTTCAGGGACGCGTGGGCATCTGATTTATGGCTGCCGGAACCCGTATGCGATGTCTGTCGCAAAATGGTTCCACCAATGCGCGTTTCATCGCGAAATGGCACCCGCAACTCTCGTGAGGAAATCTGGATGCGGTTTGTGATATAAGGGGTGCTTGTCACTGTTCTGTAATGCAAATTCGCTAGCAGTCCACCCGATTGACGGCCCAGAATTGACAGGCGGGGAAGATTAACATGGCGGAAATCCGCATCGAACAAGTTCGCAAGGCCTATGGACGCAATCAGGTCGTCCATGGCGTCGATCTGAATTTCCGCTCGGGCGAATTCGTCGTCATCCTCGGACCTTCCGGCTGCGGCAAGTCCACGCTGCTGCGCATGATCGCCGGCCTCGAGGATATTTCCTCGGGCGAGATCGTAATCGACGGCAAGGTGGTCAATCAGCTCGAGCCGCGCGAGCGCGGCTGCGCCATGGTCTTCCAGAACTACGCGCTCTATCCGCACATGGATGTCGCCGCCAATATGGGCTACGCGCTCAAGGTCGCCGGCGTGCCGCGCGCCGAGCGCGATCGCCGCATCAAGGAAACCGCCCGCATCGTCGGGCTTGAAGATTTCCTCACCCGTAAGCCGGCCGAGCTTTCCGGCGGTCAACGTCAGCGCGTCGCCATGGGCCGCGCCATCATCCGCGAGCCGAAGGTCTTCCTTTTCGACGAGCCGCTGTCCAACCTCGATGCTAAGCTGCGCGTGCAGATGCGCGTCGAGATCCGCCGCCTGCACAAGCGCCTGTCGGCGACGTCGGTCTTCGTGACGCACGATCAGGTCGAGGCCATGACGCTCGCCGACAAGCTCGTCGTTATGTACAAGGGCAATGTCGAGCAGGTCGGCACGCCGCTCGAGGTCTACAACACGCCGCGCACCCGCTTTGTCGGCTCCTTCATCGGCTCGCCGGCCATGAATTTTCTGGAAGGTACCTTCGCGGCCAACGGCGAGCAATTTATCTTCGACGGCATTCCGATTGCCATCGATGCCAATATCGGCAAGCGCCATGCCGGCCAGCCGGTCGCCCTCGGTGTCCGTCCTGAGCACGCGCGTCTCGTTCCCGCTGGAACGCCCGGCGCTATCCCGGCAACCGTCGATTTCGTCGAAGAACTCGGTGCCGGCCGCGTCATCCATTGCGACATCAATGGTTCGAGCTTTGCCGTTGCGGTCGCCGACCACACGACCGGCCAGACCGGCCAGTCCGTCGCGCTGGAGCTGCCGCAGCAGCACACGCATCTCTTCGCCCGGGATACCGGCCTGCGGCTCGACGCCGTCGCTTCCGTCACACCGCTCAAAGTGCTGGCAAGCTGATTTCAAACATAACTTTTCAGCAGGTGCGCCCGGAAGTCTTTCCCGACTTCCGGGTTTTTTATTTATGCGGCCATTTTTGTTGGTGCCGTCATAAGAGTCCCTTCGCGGAGAGAAGGGACCGGCTCGCAATGGCCGCACCCCAAGCAGGGCGCGGCAGATAAACAGATTACTTCTCGGTTGCGATCAGGCCGCGAACGAACCAGCGCTGCATCAGGACGACCACGAGGAGCGGCGGCAGCATGACGATCAGCGTGCCGGCCATGGCGATGTGCCATTCCGGAAGACCACCCACGTTTGGGATGAGCGACTTGAGCTCGTGTACGGCCGTCACATGCGCGGGATCGGTGGTCACCAGCAGCGGCCACAGATACTGGTTCCAGGCCCAGAGGAACATGATGGTGCCGAGTGCGGCCATGTTGGTGCGCGACAGCGGCAGCAGGATGTCGATGAAGAAGCGCAGCGCTCCGGCGCCGTCCATGCGTGCGGCCTCGGTCAGCTCCTCCGGTATCGTCAGAAAGAACTGACGGTAGAGAAACGTTCCGGTCGCGGTCGCGACCAGCGGCAAGATCAGGCCGATCGAGGAGTTAAGCAATCCAAGATTCAGCGAGACCTCGATGCCTGTTACTTTTTCGATGAGCCAGGTGATGCCAGTAACGTCAAGAATCCCCTGGAAGGGCGAGAGTACGTTCGCTGCGACCGCATAGGTCGGAACGATACGCACTTCGAGTGGCAGCATCAGCGTTATGAAGATCAGCCAGAAGATGAAATGGCGGCCCGGATAGCGAAAATAGACCAGCGAAAAAGCCGTGATCGCCGAAATGATCACCTTTCCCGCCGCAACCCCGGAGGCGAAGATCAGGCTGTTCAGCAGCTTGGGGCCGAGATTGGCTGTCGTCCAGGCTGTCTTCATGTTGACCCAGAAATCCGAGCCGGGGATCAGCGACATCGGCACTTTGTTGACGTCGGCGATATTGTGCGATGCGGCGATGGTAACGATGGCTATCGGTCCCACGGCCACCACGAAGCCGAGGAACAGGATCAGATGGGTGAAGAAATTAAGGATAGGTGTGCGCTCGACCATGTCAGCCTCAACGGTAATGTACGCGCCGCTCGATGAAGCGGAACTGGAAGACGGTGAGCACGATGATCAGCAGCATCAGAATGATGCTCTGCGCCGCCGCGCCGGAAAAATCGAGTCCTTTGAAGCCATCGGAATAGATCTTGTAGACCATGAGATTGGTCGAGTTGTGCGGGCCGCCTGATGTCATGATGTCGACGATGCCGAAAGAATCCTGGAAGCTCTCGGTGATATTGATGACGAGCAGGAAGAAGATGGTTGGCGTGATCAACGGGAACTGGACGTCCCAGAAGCGACGGAGCACGCTGGAGCCGTCCATGGCAGCTGCTTCGATCAACGAACGAGGAATTGCCTGGAAAGCGGCCAAGAAAAAGATGAAGCTGTAGGCGATATATTTCCACGAGAAGGCGGCGATGATGCAGGCCATGGCGGCGTTGCCGTCGAGGCCCGGATCCCAGATTCCCGGCCACCACTGATTGACCACGGCAATGAGGCCGGCTTCGGGCGCCAGGATAAAACGGAAGGCCATTGCCGCTGCGGGCGCGGCGATGCCGTAGGGCCAGATCAGCACGACACGGTAGATTTTCGAACCGCGCAGCTGACGGTCAGTCAGGGCTGCGAGGATCAACCCGCCCACCATGGAAATGCCGGTGCTGATCACCGCGAACGTGATGCTGATTGTGACCGAGTTCCAGTAGTCCGCGTTGGCAATAATAGATTTGAAGTTATCGAGGCCGACCCAGATGTTGCCGCCGCCCCAGGGCTGCTGCAGCGTCAGCGACCAGAAGACTGCCTGACCGGCCGGCCAATAGAAAAAGGTGAAGATGAGGAGCAGCTGCGGCACTGCGAACAGGATGCCGACGCTCCATTTGCTGAAAGTTATGCGCTTTTCCATTGTCTCTTCCGGCTTGGTATCCCGATGCCACGCTTGCTCTCATAACGAACGTCCGCCGGGAAACCCCGGCGGACGCTGTCTGTCCGTGAGCCGTGCTGCTTACGGCAGCTGCTTGCCCTTGTAGGTGGCTGCGAAGCGGTCGAGGACGGCGTCGCCGTTCTTGACCAGGTTGTCGATGCCTTCCTGGACGCTGACCTTGTTGGCGAAGATGGCCTGCATCTGGTTGCCGAACTCGGCGCGGATCTGCGTGAAGCTGCCGAGGCGAACGCCTCGGGTGATCGGGGTCGGCTCGGAAGCGGTCAAGCTGGCGATCGCGACTTCACGGCCCTTATAGGGAGCCTTATCGTAGAAGCCGGAGGACTTCATGAAGTCGAAACCGGACTTCTTGACCGGGATGTAGCCGGTGTTGGTCGACCAGAACAGGGCGGTCTCGGGCTTACCGATGAAGTCCAGGAACGCGGCAGCGCCCTTGTATTCGTCAGCAGACTTGCCGGAGAGAACCCAAAGCGACGCGCCGCCGACGAGCGAATTCTTGCGCTCGGTACCGGCATAGACCGGAAGTTCGGCCACATCCCAGTTCATGCCGGCTTTCTGGGTCTTGGTGATCGAACCGTGATCGCCGACCGACGTCATGATCATCTGGCAATCGCCGGAAGCAAAGGCCTGAACCATGTCCTGGCCGAGATCCTTGGACTTGATCTTGATGAGGCCCTGGTCGTACCAGCTCTTGAGGTCGGTGACGTACTTGACGAACTTCGTCTTGTTGACCGTCAGGCGGGCGTCGAGGCCGTCATAGCCGTTGTTCTTGGTGGCAACCGGCTGGTCGTGAATAGCGGAGAACTGCTCCATCAGCTGCCAGCTTTCGTTGCCGGAGATGTTGATCGCCATCGGGCAATCATAGCCGGCGCCCTTCAGGGCCTTCATGTCTTCGGCAGCTTCTTCCCAGGTCTTCGGAGCGGCGGTCTTTCCGATCTTGGCGAACGAGTCCTTGTTCCAGTAGAGCAGGGCGGTCGACGAGTTGAACGGGAAGGAGAGCAGTTCGCCCTTGGAGGTGGCATAATAGCGGGCGATGCCCGGGAAATAGTCGTCCCACTTAACCTTGTAGCCGTTTTCGGACATCAGCTTGCTGACGGGGTAGTAGGCACCCGAAAGCATCATGGTGGCGGTACCGACGTCGTAGACCTGGACGATTGCCGGCTGCTTGCCGGCGCGGAAGGCGGCAATGGTGTTCTGCAGCGCGGCGTCGTAGTTGCCCTGGCTGACGCAGGAGACTTCATAATCCTTCTGGGAATCGTTGAAGTTCTTGCACAGCGTCTGAACGACGCGCTCCAGGTCGCCCGACAGGCCGAACCAGAAATCGAACTTGGTCGGAGCAGCGGCAGCAGGCAAAGCCAGCGCTACGCTCATGACGCCGGCGGCGGCGGCGGAAATGCAGTTTTTAAGTTTCGACATAATCCCTATTTCCTTTTTGAAAGCTCGGAACCGGTGGTCTTGCGCAAGTCCGCGGTAGCGGCGTTATAGACAAGCTGTGTGACAGTTTGTTGAGAGCAAGAATCCCGTATCGCCGGGCATTTTCGGCCAAAATCAGGGATTTCAGGTGGGCCGATCTTTGAACGATCAAGTATTTGAGTCAATGCTAATCAAGGCGTGCAATATTGGATGGTTCGCGTTGAGCTTGTTGCTTGGTCGTGAACCAAAGGTTGGCTTGCTTGCCGCCCGCCCGAACGGTGATGCATGATCGCTTCGGGACGAATCCGGAAAAGCATGGGAGAAGGGATCGATGGATCTCAGCGAACGACAGAAGATGGCGGCGGGGGAATGGTATTGCTGCTTCGATCCCGAACTCGACGGCTTGCGCTGGCAGGCCCGAGAAGCCGTGCATCAGCACAATACGATGCCGCCGGTCGAGCGCAGCAATCTCGGACCGGCTTTGGCTGCACTCTTTGCCGATGTCGGCGAGAATGTTTTCATCGAGGCCCCGTTCCATTGCTCCTATGGCATCAACATCTCGCTCGGGCGTCGAGTCTATATGAATGCCGGCTGCACCATTCTCGACAGCGGCAGCGTTCGCATCGGCGATGGCAGCATGCTGGGGCCGGGCGTCCATATCTATTGCGCCGAGCACCATAAGGATCGCGAGTTGCGCGGCGCGGGCATCGAAATTGCGCGGCCGGTCACCATCGGCAGCAGCGTCTGGATAGGCGGCGGTGCGATCCTTGTCGGCGGCGTGACGATCGGCGATGGCGCAATCATCGGCGCGGGATCGGTCGTGACCAGGGATGTCGCAGCCGGTGCGACCGTTGTCGGCAATCCCGCCCGCTTGATCGGCGCAAGGTGAAAGGCTAGTTCGCCGGCCGGCGCTTCTTGGCCCACCATACGGCGAAGCGACGCCGCCAGCGGCGAACCAGAGGCATATCATGCGAGAGCACGATGAAGCCCAGCGGCAGCATCCAGAAGCCGAGTACCGGCAGGAAGCCGAGCAGGCCGCCAAAGATGAGCGCAACGCCCACACCCAGGCGGGCGAGGCGGGATCGGGGCAGGGGAATTCTCACGGAGCCGAAAACAAGCTCGCGGGTTGAGGGATCAATGCCGAAACGGCGGGTTTTCCGGCCATTTCGATCGGCATTTTCTGTCGTCTGGCTTTGGTCGGTCATCCACAGGAAATGGTAAGGCGGGGAAATAATGCAAGAGAATTCGATTTTTTTGAAAAAACCGCTTGGCAAATCGAGAAAGCATTTGTAGAAGCCCACTCACACCGCGCCAAGCGCATTCCCTGGTAGCTCAGCGGTAGAGCATTCGACTGTTAATCGACAGGTCGCCGGTTCGAATCCGGCCCGGGGAGCCACTTTCTTCCACAAGTGCAAGCACTGAGATAGCGACGACAAGCTTGTCGTTGGGTGGCCGATGGCCATTGTCTCGTGTCGATAGATTTGCCCAGCCTCTAACGGACGAAGCTGTATCAGCGCAGTTTGGCAGTTTTATTGCACATGCTTCGCATTGGCGATTTCTCGATCTTCTGGCCTTCATCCATATTTCGCTGCCCGTATTTCACCGGCAAGCCATTGTTATTGTCAGTGTTTCCAAGTCGTGGCAGGATCGCGGCGCTCATCGGACCGGCATATGGGGACGGCTAGGGGATAGGGAGATCTCGACATGGTGGAGGATGCAGTCGTCGGCAAGCCGGTTACGCGCCGCATTTCATGGGCGGGATGGGTGTTAACGGTAATCGTGACTCTCGTCTTTGCAGCCGACGCCGCCGTTAACTTGTTTTCGCCTGCCACGCTCGCGGCCGAGATGACCGCAACCGGATTTTCGACCAATCAGGCTTGGGTGGTAGGGCTGATCATTCTCGTCTGCGTGGTTCTTTACGCCATTCCGCGCACGGCAATCCTTGGGGCAATCCTGATGACCGGCTTTCTTGGCGGTGCGATCTGCACGCATTTCCGCCTCGGAGAAATCGGCTCGCCACCACAACTTATCAGTTTGCTTCTCGGGGTCATGGCCTGGGGCGGACTTTACCTTCGCGACGAGCGCCTCCGACGCCTCCTGCCCATCCGTTCCGCGATTGGATGAATCGCAAGCGATCAGTCCGCCTGCTACGCGTCCCCCGCTGAGCGCGGTAGGCGGCGAAACCAGCGCAAGCTCCTTCTAAAACAGGTCGGCCGCTACCGATATCTAAGGCGCGGCCGTATTATTTTGAATGTGGTTCGAAAGGCTTTCACCTCCGCCCGTGCGGCTTGGCGCGGAAGAATCGCTCATGACGCCATAGTCGCTACCGGTGCTGGGATATCAGGGGCGAATCTCCAATATCACACCGCTATGGTGCCGACGATAATAGCGACGGTCGTCCCGCCATCTGTCATCCCAATGACGCCGCTCCCAGCGGCGCTCCCGCCAATGACGGTGATCACGATCACGGTCGCGCCAATAAGGCCTACGGTCGTAATCTGGATATCTGCGTGTTCCGCGTTCCTGCACCAGAATGACGTTCGAAGCCGTCGATGAGCCGCCAAGCGAGGCAGACGCGGCGGGCAGGGCAGCCGATAATACGGAACCCACGGCAAGCGCGGTGGTCAAGGCGATTGAAGCGAGATGTTTCAAGGCGATAACTCCTATATTCAGCCACGTCCCTTTCAGCGGTAAACGCCATCGTGGTGACAAGGTTCCTCTCTCCGGTTGATCGAGATACCTTATGACACGCGCGCTGATCGCAGGATGGTGCTGTGATTCCAGGAGTTCTCATCAAAAAAGGGGTCCGGCAGGGAAAGCCGGACCCCTTCCTTCTCTGATCGGAGGTCAAGTCAGATCAGGTTAGAAGTTGCGTTCGAAGCGAAGAATGCCGGAAACGGTGTCGTCCTTGGCATAGTCGTAGTGAACGTAGGTCACTTCCGGCTCGACCAGGAAATCCTTGACCGGGTTGAACTTCAGGTTGGTGGTGGCTTCGAAGATTTTCGAGTCGCTGTAGGCGAGCTGGACATTCCACTTCAGCTTGTCGTTGAACGGTACGCCAACGCCGCCCCAAACAGCCCAGTCACCCCAGCCGCACTTCGATGCATTGACGGTGCCGTTCGGCGCCGTGCAAGCGGAGACGTCCTGGTTGGTGCCGGCATACTTGTTGAGCTTGTCGCCGTCGGTGTTCCAGCCGCCCATCAAGAAGGCCGTGAATGCACCGAAGTCGGCATCGATACGAGCCTTGATGGCGCCTTCTTCGACGATGGAGTCGTAACCGCCGACGACCTTGAAGCCCCAGGCACCAGCCTTGTAACCGAGGCCGGCGACGACATCAGGAGCGTAGTGATTGGACTTGTCGTCCGTCCACCAGCTTGCGCCATAAGATGCGACACCGTCCGAGGCCGAGTTGCTGTCTTCGAGCGAGACCACGGCCGTGAAGCCGTTGCCGGCGTCATAGTTGTAAGTTAGCTGGTTGAGTTCGTACGGGCCGTCATAGATCACGTCGTCGTTGATGACGTCGCCGGCGTAACCGATGTAAAGGTTGTAGGCCGAGTCCTTCTTACCGACGGTGAAGCCGCCGAGGCTGATGTAGGACCACAGCAGATTGGTGGAGGTGGAGCCGCCATCATTCCAGTCCCAACGAACGATAGTTTCGGTCTTCAACGGGCCGTATTCGGTGTCGGTCGCGGTGTCGACGTTCAGCTCGGCGCGGGTGTGCCAGAGCGTGCCCTGGTGGCTGGCACGGTTATAAGCGTTGTACCACTCGCCTTCGGTACGCACCTTGCCGCCGATCTTGAGGCAGGTTTCCGTGCCCGGAATGAAGAAGTAGCCGGCACCGTAAGCGTCGCAGATGCGAACGTATTCGAGCGGCTCCGGCTCAGCGGCAACAATAGCGTCAGCCGCGTGAGCACCGGAAACTGCTGCCAGCGCAGCAGCGGAGCCGAGAAGAAGGCTCTTGATGTTCATAGTAACTCCAATCTTTCTTGATTGGGCATGAGATATCGCGCCGAAAAACGACGTGCCCAACCCATCCCGTTCATGTTCCCTATTCAGTAGGTGCGAAGTAATAAGCTTCGCGAACTATTTCCTGAACCTGCCCCGCTGATTTGGCAAGATACTAAGAGTGGCGAACTATATGTGCGCTAATCGAAAGTGAGGGTTGTTGCAAAAATGACGCAATTCGTTAATCGGGGACCAACTGCGGCCGCTTTTGATCTCGTCCGCATGGTCAGCCTCGTGAGCGTGAAAAGGGCTGGAGTTGCGTTCGGGCGAAGGAATATGCGGGCGGCAGATGCGAAGTGGAGAGGCTGCCGCCGTATGATGGTGATCATCCCGCGCGCCAACTCCGGCCGACCACTATGCCGTTCTACAAAATTGGGGCTTTGAGGCGTGATTGCCGAAATGATTCTCCAAGAAAGAAATCGGAGAAAGGGCGCTTCCTGAACAGGCTCGGCTGCGGGTGCGTCCGACGACATTACTGGGGGCGTAGTCTCGTCGGACGCGGCACTGTCCGGTTCGGGGGTGGCATCCGAACCGGTGGTACTGAGTCTAGCATCTACCGCAGGGACCTATAACCTGCCTGAATGGACTGGCGGTGAAGTTGCCTCGGGATGGGGCTTCCAGAGAGTGGCTTGGACTACCCGGCTATGCCGGTTTCTGCCACCGCATATGAAGGATCGGGTAGGGACGTCCCTGATCGTCGCGTTCCGCGCGTCCCGTTACCACAAAGCCAAGCCGTTCGTAGAAGCCCGTCGCGGCAGAGTTCTGCTCATTAACATCGACCGTGACGACATCTTTTCCCATGCGAAAGCCATCGAGAAGCAAGCGTCCCAAGCCCATGCTTCTGCTGTCGGCATGGACGAAGAGCGAATCGATGTGGTTTCCGGTCACTCCCATAAAGCCGTGCGGCAGGTCGTGATCGTCCACTGCAACCATGAATTCCGCATTCGGCAGATAATCTTTCATCACCATCCTCGCGATTGCTTCCCGGTCCGAGGCATCGAGGAAATGATGGGTGGCGTCGACGGATGTCCGCCATATCTCATAGTTGCGCGCGGTATCGTCGGGTTTGGCTGGTCGCAGCAGGAACATCTCGGAAGTCTCCCGGTCTTGTTTGAAATGCGATGGTTAAAGTCGGTTACGCGGCAAGGCGCAACTTTAGGAATCGAAGAGGACATTTTTCAAAGATTGCCTCTTGCGGTTTTCTTTGGATCATTCTAAATCCGCGCCACCACAACGCAAATTGCTTTCGGATGGCCTCGTGGCGGAGTGGTTACGCAGAGGACTGCAAATCCTTGCACCCCGGTTCGATTCCGGGCGAGGCCTCCATCCTTTCCCCCGGTATCGATAAGCCATTGAAACGGCGCGATTTTTTTGAGGATGCGGCAGTTTGTTCCCGCTTTGGCCTTTGGCCTTTGGCCTTTGGCCTCGGGCCGTACCCTTTCAACTACCTGATGCGATCCATTTGCTGATCGTTCGGCAGACATAGGTATCCAGACCGCGTTTTGGATTGCAGTGCGTTTAGCGGCGAACTGTTCCGATCATACAGACAGGACGAGCAACGTGACGCCAAGCAGCGTCAGAGCTCCGAAGATCGGCAGCAACATCTTCATCATCAGCCGAGCGAGCTTTTTGCGCTCGCACGACCTCAGCGTCGACCACCGTGACCCCGGTAATTCCATAGATATTCCCCCGCCACAGCGTCGCATTCGAAACTGAAATGACGCTTAAGCTACTGAGGAGATGGCATTGTCGCAGACCGGGCTGCGATAACCTTGGGAAGTGCGACACAGTGTTGTGGCGAATATCGTGTCCGGAAAAAGCAAAAGCGGTCCAGTCTAGGGAAAAAACTGGGCCGCCTTTTGCTGGACTAGAGGTCACTCAAATTCAGCGTCCTAATTATAAGTTTGCCTTACTAATTGTCAACAGGAATGACATGCGCCGCGGGCGCGGCGTGGGCCGAGCAAGGGCATTGTTCGACGCGCTGGCGTGCAGGGGTGGGATCGGGATAATTCCGTGCAACTGGAGCATGTCGCGCAAAAATGTTCAGCGGTTTTGCGATTGCGACGTGCAAAAAATCAAGAATTGAAAGCGCACTCGACCAGCGACATTGGTTGCCCACAGGATCGCAAAGGCTCAATTGCTTATACGGAAGTTTGAAGCCGCCGCATCGGGCATCGGGGATGCCTATTCCTCAAGGCATGGAAAGGCGAATTTGTAGGAACGTGCAATCAGCGAGCTGGCAGGCCGTTCGAGCTGCCATGAATGTTCCGCCATCCATTTGCAGGCGATCGCCGTTGCTTTTGCGTTGCTGAGATCGGGCGGCAGGCAGAAGGCGCCGACGAACTGCTGGAGATAGTGCTCGTAGCGGGACGAGTTCTTCGGCGTCTGCTTGGTAGCGCGGATCGTCAGGTTTTTCGTCCGCTGCGCTTCGTCGAGGATGCCCTGTATATAGACCGAGGCAAGCGTGCGATCTTCTTCGCACCATTCGTCGAGCTGTTTGCCGGTCACGAGATGGCCGATGATGGGCGTTGCCTCCTTCGGCGCTTCCTCGCTCAACGCGACCTGGGGTAGGAGAAGGAGAAGCGCTGCGACGGAGAGCGAAAGCCTCATTCGGAAACCTACATCATGGAAGAAAGGCTGGCAGCCAGGAAGACCACAAGTGGCAACGAGGTTGCAACGAAAAGAACGAGAGAGACAGGCATCCCAGCCACCTTCTATTCAAATTTAGTCTTAACCCGGAGGGATATTCGGGTCGGAAGGTTGATCTGTGACCACACTCGGGCGGTTCCACGTCACGAAGCGTGGTCCTGTCAAGTTAACATTTTGCTAACGGATGTTCCGATTTGAGGCGAGGGGAATTGTGCGATGCCACTGGCGAGGGGTGCGTCGAGAGGCTCGGATGTGCATTTCAGGGCGCCGATTGTTGTGCGCGGGCGACGCCTGGCCATGAATCTCCGCCCCGGTGGCCGCAATGCCTTGAAAGCGTGACGTGAGGCGATTAAGACACGCGTAACAGAAAGTAGAGCCGGCCCGTTCGGGCATGAAGGGCGCAAGAGGATAAGATGGATTTCGAAGCAGCGCGCGTGAAGATGGTCGAGAACCAGATCCGGACGACGGACGTCACTTCCCATTCCGTGTTGAATGCCTTTTTGACGGTACCGCGCGAAAATTTCGTGCCGGAGAAGTCGAAGGTCCTGGCATATATCGACAACGACATCGAAATCGCCGCCGCTGCTGCCGGCAAGCCGGCCCGCTTCCTTATGGAGGCATCGCCGCTGGCGAAGCTTCTGCAGCTTGGCGTCATCACCAAAGAGGGCAAGGCTCTCGATGTCGGTTGCGGCACCGGATATGTATCCGCCATCCTGTCGCTTCTTGCCGAGAAGGTCATAGCCCTCGAAAGCGACGAGGAACTTGCCGCCCAGGCCCAGGCCAATATCGCCGCGCTTGGCTATGATAATGTCACGGTCGTCACCGGCGATCTCGAAAAGGGCCATGCCGGCAACGCTCCCTACGACGTCATTTTCATCGATGGCTCGATCGAGCAACTGCCGCAGGGACTGCTCGATCAGCTCGGTGAAGACGGCCGCCTGATCACGGTCATCGGCTATGGCCACGCCGCCCGCGCAACCGTTTTCATGCGCGAACGCGGCGTCTTCTCGGAAAACGTTTTTTTCAACGCATCGATCAAGCCGCTGCCGGGCTTCGCCAAGGCCAGGGAATTCGTATTCTGATTTTCCGAACGGCCTGATGATCCAGCTTGCGACAGGCGTCTTCGGGCGCCTGTTTTTTATTGCCGGCGCCTGTGGCAGAATCGCAGGCAGCAGAGCGATTCGTTGTGATCGTAACAAAACTGTGCATCACCGGGTTTAGTGCTTTGACGGTGATTTTTTTCCCGAGGGCAGTCATCTAGGGTGACCCTGATTCGGGTGCCGAGTTGGCGAGTTTCCGGTCGTTGAATATGGAAAACGGGGATGAATATGGCTCAGCCAAATGTAGTGCGTGAACCGTCCATGGAAGAGATTCTGGCATCGATCCGCAGGATCATCGAAAGCAACGAACCCGTGGGCGCCAAGCCGATTTCTTCCCCTCATCTCGCTGCTTCCAACATGCGCGACGACGATATTCCGTTGACGGTAGACGAAGAGTTCGCTGCCGCGGATCGCGCCCGCGCGGAGCAGGACCCGCGTTTCGTCGCCGCAAACTCGCAGATGCCCGTTGCCGAACCGGAGGGTGCCGGTCGCGGCTTGTCGCTGGCGGATGTCGCAGCGCGCGTCCGCGCCGCTTCCGAGCGCAACGCCGCCGCATTGCTGAACGCCGGGCGCGAGCCGCCGCAGCCGCGTGAACTGCCGCCGGCCATGGCCGCGCGTCTTGCCGAAGTCCATGTCGAGCCGGTCGCCGATGCGCCGCTGCGGCATGCCATTACCGATATGGTGGCGCCGGTCGCTCCGATGGCCGTGCAGGCTCCGGCGGAAGTCGGGGGCGAACCCGAAATGGAAGAATTGCCGGCGACGGTCTCCACTCGTACGTTCCAAATGGCTGCGCCTCGGGCAGCCGCACCGGTCGAGGCCCCGGTTTCCCCGGCACCTGAACCGATCGTAGCCGCTGCGGCGGAATTGGAAACGTCCTTGCCGACGGCCCAGGTCGTGGCTACGTCGCCATTGATGTCCGAAGCGGCCGGCGCGCAGGTTGCCCGCTCGTTTGAAGAACTTGCCGCCATCGTCGATGGAGGCCCGCGCCGTTCTCTCGATGAGCTGGCTCAGGAAATGCTGCGGCCCATGCTGCAGGAATGGCTCGACGACAATCTGCCGACCCTTGTCGAGCGTCTCGTGCGCGAGGAAATCGAACGAGTGGCCCGCGGCCCGCGCCGCTGACAGCCTGAGCTTCGGGTGACCGATCCGCCGCTCCGGCTCCGGGGCGGCTTTTTTATTGACTTGCCCACAGCCATCCTATTTACAACCCGCATCACCCAATCCTCAAGATCCGGTCATAAAATGCTCGACAAAACATATGATTCCGCCGCAGTCGAACCGAAGATCGCCCAAAAATGGGATGAGGCCGACGCCTTTCGCGCCGGTGCGAATGCCAAGCCGGGCGCGGAAACCTTCACCATCGTCATACCGCCGCCGAACGTGACCGGTTCGCTGCACATGGGGCATGCGCTGAACAACACGCTGCAGGATATCATGGTGCGGTTCGAACGCATGCGCGGCAAGGACGTTCTCTGGCAGCCCGGCATGGACCATGCCGGCATCGCCACGCAGATGGTCGTCGAGCGTCGTCTCGCCGAGCGCCAGCAGCCGGATCGTCACAAGATGGGCCGTGAGGCTTTCATCGAGAAGGTCTGGGAATGGAAGGCGGAATCGGGCGGCTTGATCTTCAATCAGCTCAAGCGCCTTGGTGCCTCCTGCGACTGGTCGCGCGAACGCTTCACCATGGACGAGGGCCTGTCCAAGGCCGTTCTCGAAGTCTTCGTCACGCTCTACAAGGAGGGCCTGATCTATCGCGACAAGCGGCTGGTCAACTGGGATCCGAAAATGCTGACCGCGATTTCGGATATCGAGGTCGAGCAGCACGAGGTCAACGGCAATCTCTGGTACCTGCGTTACCCGCTGGAGCCAGGCGTCACCTATCAGCATCCGGTTGCCTTCGATGACGAGGGCAAGCCGACGGAATGGGAAACGCGAGACTATCTGGTCGTCGCCACCACCCGTCCCGAGACCATGCTTGGCGATACCGGCGTCGCGGTCAATCCGACCGACGAACGCTACAAGTCGATCATCGGCAAGCATGTCATCCTGCCGATCGTCGGCCGCCGCATCCCGATCGTCGCCGACGAATATCCGGATCCGACGGCCGGAACGGGCGCGGTCAAGATGACGCCGGCGCATGATTTCAATGACTTCGACGTCGGCAAGCGCCGCGGTCTGCGCGTCGTCAACATTCTGACCCCGGAAGCCACCATCACCATCAAGGACAACGAGGACTTCCTCGAAGGTCTCGATCATCCGGCCGCTCTGCACGGCGCTTGGGATGAGCTGGAAGGCAAGGACCGCTTCGAGGCGCGCAAGATCATTGTTCGCATTTTCGAAGAATCCGAATTGCTGGATAGGGTCGAGCCGCACAAGCACATGGTTCCGCATGGCGACCGCGGCGGCGTGCCGATCGAGCCGCGCCTGACCGAGCAGTGGTATGTTGACGCCAAGACGCTCGCCGAACCGGCGATTGCCTCCGTCCGTGACGGCCGCACCAAGCTCGTCCCGAAGAGCTGGGACAAGACCTATTACGACTGGATGGAAAACATTCAGCCGTGGTGCGTTTCCCGTCAGCTCTGGTGGGGTCACCAGATTCCCGCCTGGTATGGACCGGATGGCCAGGTCTTCGTCGAAAAGACCGAAGAAGAAGCGCTGCAGGCGGCGATCCAGCATTATCTTTCGCATGAGGGGCCGATGAAGGCCTATGTCGAGGACCTGCTGGAGAACTTCAAGCCGGGCGAAATCCTGACGCGCGACGAAGACGTGCTCGATACCTGGTTTTCCTCCGCGCTCTGGCCGTTCTCGACGCTCGGGTGGCCGGATGAGACGCCGGAACTGGCGCGCTACTATCCGACGAACGTGCTCGTCACCGGCTTCGATATCATCTTCTTCTGGGTTGCCCGCATGATGATGATGGGTCTCCATTTCATGGAGGATGAGAACGGCGAACCTGTCGAGCCGTTCAGCACGGTCTATGTCCACGCCCTGGTGCGCGACAAGAACGGGCAGAAGATGTCAAAGTCCAAGGGCAACGTCATCGATCCGCTCGAACTGATCGACCAGTACGGCGCCGATTCGCTGCGTTTCACGCTCGCGATCATGGCGGCGCAGGGTCGCGACGTGAAGCTCGATCCGGCCCGTATCACCGGCTACCGAAACTTCGGCACCAAGCTCTGGAACGCGACGCGCTTTGCCGAGATGAATGGAGCCAAGAGCGACCCGCATTTCGTGCCGGAAGCCGCCGAGCTCACCGTCAATCGCTGGATTCTGACGGAGCTGGCGCGCGCGGAGCGCGACGTCACCGAAGCGCTGGAAAGCTTCCGCTTCAACGATGCGGCAAGTGCGCTCTATCGCTTCATCTGGAACCAGTTCTGCGACTGGTATCTTGAGCTGCTGAAGCCGATCTTCAATGGTGACGACGAGAACGCCAAGGCGGAGGCGCAGTCCTGCGCTGCCTATGTTCTCGAAGAGACCTATAAGCTGCTGCATCCGTTCATGCCCTTCATGACCGAAGAGCTTTGGGCGCATACGGCGGGCGAGGGCAATGAGCGCGAGGGCCTGATCTGCCATGCCGATTGGCCGGCGCCATCCTATGCGGACGATATTGCCGCCGATGAAATCAACTGGCTGATCGACCTCGTTTCCGGCATTCGTTCGGTGCGCTCGGAAATGAACGTGCCGCCGGCAGCGACCGCCCCGCTGGTGGTCGTCGACGCGAATAGCCTGACGCGGGAGCGCCTGTTCCGCCACGACGCCGCCATCAAGCGGCTGGCGCGCGTCGAAACCGTCTCGCTAGCCGATACCGCGCCGAAGGGCGCCGCACAGATCGTTGTCGGCGAGGCGACCGTCTGCCTGCCGCTCGGCAACCTCATCGACCTCTCGGCCGAAAAGGCACGTCTGGAAAAGGCGATCGCCAAGAACGACCAGGAGATCGCGCGCATCAACGGCAAGCTTTCGAACGAGAAGTTCGTCGCGAACGCGAATCCGGACGTGGTCGCCGCCGAGCGCGAACGCCTCGGTGAGCTCGAAGGGCAGCAGGTGAGCCTCAAGGTAGCACTGGCCCGGGTCAGCGAAGCGAGCTGAGAAAGAGGGAACTAAAGCGCATCGCAATCTTTCAGGTGCGCTCTAAGTTCCTGATCCTGCACATGTCCTGATCGCAAAACCGCAACTTGTTTTTGCGCGACCTGCTTTTGAGAATGGTGAAAGGCACGCGGCGTTAGCCGCGTGCCTTTCTTGCTTTCTTCTTCGATTCGATATCGATCAACGGGCTTTACACCCTGATTCATCGTCAGTTTCGCACAGGCGAAACATATTACACCTAAATCTGCTAGGCACTCGCGAAAAGCAGAACTGTTGTCATATTGTAACGGAATTGTTGCAAAGAAGAATAAAAATCTAACCGGGGAAGAAAATGACATTAAAAAGAAAAAATTTACCTAATCGCACGGTTTTTGCGCGGCGTAGTTCGTTTTCTTACGTAAATCAATCACTCTTTTACTGGGTTTCAGCCCTTGTAGGCCGCATTGCCAATTCAAGTGATCGTCGCAACAATCGAAAAAGCGAATGCACACGTGGGGGAGTTACAATGGCATTTTCTATTGCGTTGAGGAGCGCAGTTTCATTCATCATCGGTACGTCTTTTGCGAGTGCGGCCTTTGCGGGCGGTCTCGACCGTTCCGGTTATGACATCGACTTGCTCTTCGACAAGGGTCGTTATGTCTTCGAGTCCGGCGTTACCTATGTCATGCCCGACCGCAAGTTGAAGAACGCGAAAGACACCGATCCGAGCGACGGCAATCTCAATAACCGAAGCCACTCGACCGATGCCTCGGAAAATTATGCAATGCCTTATGCCGCCTTCAAGATCGGCATCACCGACAACATCGACTGCATGGCCGATTATTCCCAGCCATTCGGCGGGCATCTCAACGAAGGCCAGAACTGGGCCGGTGCCAACAACGAAATCGAGGTCAAGGTCCGCACGAACAATTATGGGGCGACCTGCTCCTACAAATTCGATGCAGGCCCGGGCGAATTTCGCGTTATCGGTGGCGGCTTCTATCAGGAAGTCAGTGGTTTCAAGTCACGCCTTGTCTCGGCCATCCCGGCTCCGCTTTCCTCCGTCTACGATGGCGTCGGCTCGCTTGATGTCGATGGTCACGGCTGGGGCTGGCGCGCCGGTCTGGCCTATGAAATCCCGGAATATGCCTTCCGCACGAGCCTCGTCTACAACAGCCGGGTCAAATACGACAATCTCAAGGGCAGTGTCGATCTGACCGAGCTGCCGCCGATTCGGCCGTTCTTCGGCGCGGCTACCTCGGTCTTCGGCTCGGCCGACGCTCCGGACTCGCTGGAATGGAAGGTGCAGAGCGGCATCGCGCCGGACTGGCTGGCATTCGGTTCGGTCAAATGGACGAATTGGAGCCTCTTGCAAAGCATCGCCCTTTGCCCGACCTCGACCCGTGGCGTCGCCTCCTGCCGGACCGGCGGGCCGACGCAGCTGACGTCGCTTGACTTGCTGTATCGCGACGGCTGGACCATCACGGGCGGTGTCGGACACAAGTTCAATGACAAGTGGAGCGGCGCCATCAGCCTGAGCTGGGATCGTGGTACGAGCGATGGCTATGGCATGAACTCGGATACGTGGACGCTCGGTGCAGGTGTTGCCTACAAGGCGACGGAGCACGTTCAGTTCAACTTCGGCGGCGCGCTTGGTCTGATGACATCAGGCAAATCCGGACCGGTCACTCGCGGCGGCATCGTCTACGGCGATGACGCGAGCTACAGCTTCGGCAATGACTTGGTCGCCGCTCTTCAGACGTCGGTAAAAGTCAGCTTCTGACAATAAGTCATTGGATTGACGAACTTATCATCTATCACTTCATCTCATTGAGAGCGTCGCGGACTTGTACAAGTCCCGCGGCGTTTTTTTGCCGCGCGCGGACGGATCGGAGCGCCAAACCGGCCTCCTTGCCGGATTTATGGTTAAGGAAGTTACAAGATCGGTAAAATCTTTGTGACGAATTAGCAACACTCTATTTCAAGACATTGCAGCCACGTGATCAGATTACAATTTGTCCATTTCCCGCCACAAATGGGGAGCAGCGATTACGTGGGCACAGGGGTTAGCCTTGTAGAAAGTGCGTAAACGATCGATGGGTGAGCTTCCACTTTGGCATAAGCAACGATCCGGGATCGGAGCCATGACGCTTCCGATGCAGGGGAAAAGTCTTTGCCCACCAAGGGAAGGCGTCAGCCTGACGACGTTCGATGTCACTCCTCGGCAAGCGAACGGGAGCGCGGGTTCTGTGATGGGATACGATAACGGCCGCACAAATGCTGGTTTGGACATAATTGCAAGCTATGCTCGCAATTGTGGCAAACAGCCTCGGTTGAATGCCATGGGAACCGTCTTTGCAAAGGATGATTCAGTCTCATGCGCCATCAGGGAAAACATTCGCGAATCTGACGGCGTTCATGCAAGCGCCGTCATAGGCCCGAATGGAGCGAAAGAAATCGACTGTTATGTTTAAGTCCGAGTTCATATCAGCGAGAGTCATGATGCTCAGCCTGTCCCTTGCCACGGCAGTGGCGCTGGCGGGTCAAGCCAAGGCATTCGATATCACTGCCGGTGTCACCAAGGAATCGGGTCCGTTCGATCTCTTCAAGTTCGGCTTCAAGGCCTACAAGAACGGGCAGAAGGAAGAAGCGGTCGAAGCCTATCGCTATGCCGCCGAAAAGGGCCATACCGGGTCGCGCTGGGCTCTCGCCAACATGTATGCCGACGGCGACGGTGTGACGCAGAACGATTTCGAAGCTTTCAAGATTTATAGCGAGATCGCCCAGCAGGGCGTGGAGCCCGGCTCTGAAGACACCGGCTTCTTTATCAACGCGCTGCTCGCTCTCGCCAGCTACTACAAGACCGGCATTACCAACAGCCCGGTCAAGATCGATCTCAACCAGGCTCGCCAGCTTTATTTCCAGGTTGCATCCACCTTCGGCGTTCCCGAGGCGCAGTTCCAGCTCGCGCAGATGATGCTGACGGGCGAGGGCGGCGCCACCAATGTGCAGCAGGCCAAGAAGTGGCTGAACCAGGCACGCAAGAGCGGCCATCCGGGCGCCATGGCGGTCTTCGGCAATATCCTGTTCCAGGAAGGTCAATCCGTCCGAGGTCTCGCCTTCATGACCGCGGCATTGGACAAGTGCAAGCCGAAGGACTGCAGCTGGATGGAAGATCTGCAGGAGCAGGCATTCTCTGTTGCCAATGAGAACGACCGTCGCGTGGCGGTCTCCATGGCTCATCAGCTTGACGTCGCCGGCTCCGATTGATTGCCGCCTTAACTGCCCGTTGCCGGGCAGTTGCCGAACTGCCTTGTTTCGGGCTGACGTTTAATTGCCGAAATCGAGGTGCGCGATGACCGGGACATGGTCGGAAGGCTTTTCCCAGGCGCGCACATGCTTTTCGATTGCCGTCGCGGTAAGGCGATCGGCCGCCTCCGGCGAGAGCATCAGGTGATCGATCCGGATGCCGTTGTTCTTCGGCCAGGCGCCGGCCTGGTAATCCCAGAATGAGTAAAGCTTCACGGCATCCGTCGTCGCCCGCACCGCATCCGTAAAGCCGAGATGTTCGAGCTGGCGGAAGGATTGACGCGTTTGCGGCAGGAACAGCGCATCGCTCTCCCAAACCTTCGGATCGAAGCAATCATGCGGCTCCGGAATGACATTGTAGTCACCGGCAAGCACGAGAGGCTCCTCGAGCGCGAGGCGATCCGCCGCAAATTTGCGCAGGCGTTCCATCCAGGCGAGCTTGTAGGGATATTTCTCGGTATCGACCGGATTGCCGTTCGGCAGATAGAGGCAGCAGACGCGCAGAGCGCCATGCCCTTGCACGGAAAACACTGCTTCCATAAAGCGGGACTGTTCGTCGCCGTCGCCGCCGGGTAGACCCCGCGTCACTTCATCCGGCTTGATCTTGGAGAGAATGGCGACACCATTGAAGCCTTTCTGCCCGTGGGTCTCAACATGATAGCCGAGCGCCTCCACCTCCAGCCGCGGAAAACCTTCGTCGACCGTCTTGATCTCCTGCAGGCAGACGATGTCCGGGCTCGAATCCTTCAGCCACTGGCAGAGGTTCTCGATACGCGCTTTGACACCGTTGATGTTCCAGGTGGCGATTTTCATGGGTAGCTCGTTCCTTTGCTTCGCCTCGTTGTATCCGCAGCTGACCGGCTTGACTACAGCCCATATGAAAGCCGGCCCGAAGCGATGGCTCCGGACCGGCGATCAAACTGTGGAAAAAGAGGAAGCCTCAGATCGAGAAACTCGTGCCGCAGCCGCAGCTTGCAACCGCATTCGGATTCTTGATCTGGAAGGATTGGCCGAGCAGGTTGTCGACGAAATCGATCTCGGAACCGGCCATATAGACCAGCGACATCTGGTCGATCAGTACGGTGGCGTTGTCCTTTTCGACAACGATATCATCGTCTTCCGGGCCTTCGACGAGATCGAATTTATAGGAAAAGCCGGAACAGCCGCCGCCTTCGACGGCAACGCGAAGTGCGTGCTTGCCCGTCTCCGCGCCGACGATCGCGGCGATTCGCTTCGCCGCGGCATCCGATAGGGTAACGTTAGTCTCAGTCATGCTTTCCTCCTGCCGGGGTCAAGATCCGGAGAGAACCAAATAGGCCGTCGCACTTTCAAACGGCTGATATCCATAGCCTTTATCATGAAAGTCAGGCCGGTGACAGCTCTGGTTTCGTGGTTGAGCCACACGCCATTTTGCTGTTTTCTTGTCTATAGGTATGAAGGCCGCAATGCGGCGTCAATGGGTCACGCTTGGCGACGGGATCGTATATTCCGATCTGCAGGCAACGCCTTCGTCGGTTATGATGAAACGACCTTCGCATCTGTAATGGTGCGGGGGCCAAATGCCGGAATGGATTGATATGACGATCGATACGCATGCACTGGGTTTTGGATATGGTGAGAAGGCGGTCTATGCGACGGACCCCTGGGCATCGCGCGGAAGGCTCTACGACGAGGGATCGAGCCCGACGCGCTCCGAATTCCAGCGCGATCGCGACCGTATCGTCCACGCGACCGCTTTCCGGCGCTTGAAGCACAAGACGCAGGTCTTCATCGCCCAGGACGGCGACCATTACCGCACCCGGCTGACGCATACGATCGAGGTGGCGCAGATCGCGCGCGCCTTAGCGCGTGCCTTGAAGCTGGATGAAGACCTGGCGGAAGGCGTGGCGCTGGTTCACGATTTCGGCCACACGCCTTTCGGTCATACCGGCGAGGATGCGCTGCACGAGATGCTGCTGCCCTATGGCGGCTTC
Source organism: Rhizobium sp. P40RR-XXII (assembly GCF_012641405.1). Lineage (GTDB taxonomy): Bacteria > Pseudomonadota > Alphaproteobacteria > Rhizobiales > Rhizobiaceae > Rhizobium. Next base: position 577,809 of record NZ_JABAII010000002.1, on the reverse strand, counting down.
GATCACAACGCGCAGTCGCTACGCATCGTGACGAAACTCGAGCGCCGCTATGCCGATTTCGACGGGCTCAATCTCACCTGGGAAACGCTCGAAGGGCTGGTCAAACACAACGGCCCGCTGATGACAACAGACGGCAAGGGCATTAGCGGGCCGGTGCCGCAGCCGATCCTCGACTATTGCGAGATCCATGATCTCCAAATTGCGTCCTTTGCCAGCCTGGAGGCGCAGGTCGCCGCGATTGCGGACGATATTGCCTATAACACCCATGACATCGACGACGGGCTGCGCTCGGGCTATCTGACTTTCGACATGCTGGAGGAGGTGCCGTTTCTCGCGGGGCTGATGGCCGAGGTGAGGGCGCGCTATCCGCATCTGGAGCCGAGCCGTTTCACGCACGAGATCATGCGCCGGCAGATCACCCGCATGGTCGAGGATGTCATTGCGGTCTCCCAGCGGGCGCTTGCCGAAATCAAGCCGGGCAACGTCGCCGATATCCGTGCCGCTGGACGCATCGTCGCGACCTTCTCGGCGGAGATGGCGGAAACCGACAAGCTGATCAAGCAGATGCTGTTCAAGCGCATCTATCGTCACCCCGATATCATGCGCATCCGGGCCGGCGCGGCGCAGATCGTAACGGACCTCTTCCACGCCTATATGGAAAATCCCAAGGAGATGCAGAGCCATTACTGGGTGGATCATATCGCCGGACTTGCGATTGCTCCCAAGGCAAGGCATGTCGGCGATTATCTGGCCGGCATGACGGACACATACGCCATCAGCGCCCACAAGCGTCTGTTTGACCAGACTCCCGATTTGCGGTAGGCAGCGGCGGCGTCGGGCCGATAGCGGCCTGATCAAGCTATGCGTGGGCGATATCATGAACCTTTTCACCGACTTCGAAGTAAGAATTAAGAACGCTCTCGAGCAAATTGATATTGTGAGGGAAAAGCGATCGGAACTTGACTTCGGACGTATCGGCGTGGAGCCGCCGCGAGACGCCAGCCATGGCGATGTCGCCACCAATGCGGCCATGGTGCTGTCCAAGCCGCTGGGCACGAATCCGCGTGCGCTCGCCGAGATTATCGTCTCCAAGCTGAAGGAAGACGCCGATGTCGCCGAAGTCTCGGTTGCTGGTCCGGGCTTCATCAATATCCGCCTTTCGGTCGGCTATTGGCAGCGGCTGCTGGCGACGATGATCTCCGAGGGCGAGAAATTCGGCCGCTCGAATCTCGGCGGGGGGCAGAAGGTCAATGTCGAATATGTTTCGGCTAACCCGACCGGGCCGATGCATGTCGGTCATTGCCGCGGCGCCGTCGTCGGTGATGCGCTGGCAAACCTGCTGGCCTTCTCCGGCTATGAGGTTACCAAGGAATATTACGTCAACGATGCCGGTTCGCAGATCGACGTGCTGGCGCGCTCCGTCTTCATTCGGTATCGCGAAGCGCTTGGCGAACAGGTGGGCGAGATCCCGGCCGGTCTCTATCCCGGCGATTACCTGGTTCCCGTCGGCGAGGCGCTCGCCAAGGAATTCGGTACCAAGCTGCGTGGCATGCCTGAGGACCAATGGCTTCCCATTATCAAGGATCGCGCCATCGACGCGATGATGGCGATGATCAAGGAAGACCTGGAGGCGCTGAACGTCAAACACAGCGTATTCTTTTCCGAACGCACACTGCATGCCAATGGCGCTGCACTGATCCGCACCGCGATCAACGACCTGACCTTCAAGGGCTATGTCTACAAGGGCGCGCTGCCGCCGCCGAAGGGACAGCTACCGGAGGATTGGGAGGATCGCGAGCAGACGCTCTTCCGTTCGACGGAGGTGGGCGACGATATCGACCGCCCGCTGATCAAGTCGGACGGCTCCTATACGTATTTTGCCGCCGATGTCGCCTATTTCAAGAACAAGTTCGACCGCGGCTTCAACGAGATGATCTATATTCTCGGCGCCGACCATGGCGGCTACGTCAAACGCCTGGAAGCGGTCGCGCGCGGCGTTTCCGATGGCGCGGCGAAGCTGACCGTGCTCTTGTGCCAGCTGGTCAAGCTGTATCGCGACGGCGAGCCGGTGAAGATGTCGAAGCGCTCGGGCGATTTCGTCACGCTGCGCGAGGTCGTCGATGAAGTGGGCCGCGATTCGGTGCGCTTCATGATGCTCTACCGGAAGAATTCCGAACCACTGGACTTCGATTTTGCCAAGGTCACCGAGCAGTCCAAGGACAATCCGGTCTTCTACGTGCAATATGCGCATGCCCGCTGCATGTCGGTCTTCCGTCAGGCCAAGGAGGCCTTCCCGGATCTCGATATCGCCTCGCTCGATCTGTCAAAGGCTGTTGCCGGCGCCATCTCCGATCCGGCCGAACTGCAGCTTGTCGCCAAGATTGCGGAGTTCCCGCGAATCATCGAAGCTGCAGCGCAGTCGCAAGAGCCGCATCGCATCGCATTTTACCTTTACGATCTAGCAAGTTCCTTCCATGGACACTGGAATAAAGGTAAAGATTTACCTGAATTACGTTTTGTTAACGATAAGAACCGAGAATTGAGCATTGCCAGACTTGGGCTGGTGTACGCTGTCGCGTCGGTTTTGAAGTCGGGTCTTGGTATAACCGGGACCGCAGCACCGGACGAAATGCGATAAACGTCACCATTTACCCACATTGCGCTGGCATTAACTGTAGTGTTTGCGAGTGGAACGGGTGATGGCAGAAAAACAGTTGGCGTATCGCGCAAGCGGAAACGACGAGTTCTTTGCGGATGATGATCCGCTCGCAGAACTCGCGCGTATCGTAGGTTTTGAGCCGCGCCCCGCTGCTCAGGCAACTCCTGCGGCTCAACGGCAGGAGCCTGCCTTCAATCTCGAAGACGAGCTTCTTCGCGAATTCGAGCGGTACGATACGCCGCGAATGAGTCCGGCAAATGACATTTCCGTTCCGACGGAGCCGGTATCTCCCCCGATCCAGGCTGAGGCGCCGGTGCCCGTCGAGCCGGTGCGGGTCGAGCCGAAATTTGAAGAGCCTGCTCAGCAGGTCGCCGCTCCCGTCAAGCCGACGATCGGCGCTCGTGACCTGATCGACGAGCTGGAGATGTCGATTGCGCCTGCTCTGCAGCCGGCGCCGAAAGCCGCGCCCGTCGAACCGCCGGCGGCAGCTCCGGTCGCCAAGACACCGCAATCCGCTGCTGCCACGATGCGGCTGCCGATAGCCAATTTCACGCTCGCAACCCCGGTTGCGCCGCGCGAGCAGCCGGCGCCGGCCGCATTGCCTTCCGTTGCGCCGCCCGTCGAGGCAATGTTCGACGAGGTGCCGGATTTTGAGCAGCTTGGCCCTGTCGAACCTTTCAAGGTCCAGGAACCGGCTTCGCAGCCCGTAGCGTCTCAGCCGGCTCCGGCCGTCTTCAGGGCGCCCGAGCCGCCAAAGATCGCCAAGGCCGATCCCGCCGCGCTTGCAGCGGAGATCGATGCCCTGCTGGCCGATGTAAATCGATACCCGGTCCCTTCCAGGACCGCGACGCCAGCAGAACCGGCCTTTGACGATTTCAGCGTTTCGTTTGACGAACATTCGATAGCATCGGCTGCTTCTGCGGCCGCACCGTCGCGTGAAGAGCCGAAGCCGATCGCCTTTGATGCGGAAGATCCGTTTGCCGGTCAGGAATTCGAATTCGATCTTGCCGATATCGAAATGGAACTTGCCGGTCTCGATTTCGCCGAAGCCGACAAATCCTCCAGCGCCCAACCGGCCCCGGCTGTGGAGCCGATCATCTCCCGCGCAACGCCGGTTATGCCGGCGCCGGTCGCTCCTGTGGCTGCCGTTGTAGCGCCGCAGCCGGTACAGGCCACGGCGTCGGTTACACCTGCCGCGCACAAGCCAGCCCCGGTGTTCGAGGCAGAACAGGCATTGCCTTTCGATCCGACTGAGATCGCCGAGACAGAGGATCGTGTCGAGACCTTCGAAGGCTCGCACGTTCCGCACCTACCGCCGATCGAGCCCGAAGAGCCGGTCGCCGTTGCGCCGGAATATGATTTCGATCTCGATTCCGAGATGGCGAGTCTTCTCGGTGCTCCGGCCAAGGAGGCGGCACCCGAGCCGACCAAGTCGGCTGCCACTGCCTTTGGCGGTGCCGCCGTTGCGGCTTCCTGGTCGAAGAACGCAGCCGCCCAGCCTGCCGCTGCCGTCGCCAAGCAGCCGATCGAGGAATTCGACGAGTTCGAGCGCGCGTTGGAGGAAGACTTCCGCCGCAGCTACCGCGAAGCGTCCAGCCCCGTCGAGAACGTCGCCAGAATGACACTGAACCCGGCCGCGGGTGGGCGCCGCCCTGTGCGCTCGGTGCGCGGCATGGCGACCGCCGCTGCCATTATCGCGGTTCTCGGTGTTGGTGCCTATGGCGCCTATAGCTGGGTACGCCACGGTGCGCCGATCTCCAGCCTCTCCGGCGAGCCGCGCGTGATCACCGCCGACAGCGACCCGGTAAAGGTCGCTCCGGAAAATCCGGGCGGCACCGTGGTCCCGAATCAGGACAAGGCCGTGTACGACCGCGTCGCGGGCGACAGCACCGCTGCGCCGAAGCAGAAGGCGCTCGTCTCTTCGAACGAGCAGCCTGTCGATGTCGTGCAGAAGACCCTGATCCCGGAAGCGGTTTCTCCGGATGACGGCAGCGCCGAGCAGGTCACCTCGACGCCGGTCGGCGAAACCGAAGATCCGCGCCTGTTGCCCGACCAGAACGGCGGAAACACCAATGTCGCCGCCAATGGCGACGATCAGGTCCCGGCCGTCTCGCCGCGCAAGGTCCGTACGATGATCGTCAAGCCGGATGGCTCGCTGGTTCCGCGTGACGAGCCGGCCGTCGATACGACGACGACCGCTGTCGCCAAGCCGGCGAACAATCAGGTCGCAGCGGCCAATCCGCGCCCGTCTCAGGCAAATACCCCGACGGCAGCCCAGCCCGATAGCAGCGATACTGCCAGCGCCGAAAGCACGCCGATCCGCGTCGTCAAGACGAACCCGGTTCCGACGGCGCGTCCCGAGCCGGCCGCCAAGGCCAATACAGCCGCTCCGGCCCCGGAAGCTCAGCCCAAGGCGCAGCCGAAGCAGGTCGCATCGGCAAGCCCGGCGGCGGCAGCTCCGGCTGCGACATCGGCGGCGAGCGGCGGCGCATATGGCGTTCAGATCGCATCCCTGCCGACGGAAGCCGACGCGCAGAAGTCGCAGGCGAACCTCAAGGTCAAGTTCGCCAGCGTCATCGGCAATCATCCGCTTGAGATCCGCAAGGCCGACATCGCCGGCAAGGGCACTTACTATCGCGTCCGCGTCGTCGCCGGCTCGAAGGACGAGGCCGCGGCCATCTGCACGCGCTATCGCGCCGCTGGTGGTACCTGCCTGATCTCGAAGTAAGGATCTGATACGAAACTTCTGAAAACGGCGGGCCTCGGCTCGCCGTTTTCGTTTGAAATGTGCTGTTCTTGTGTATCTCCGCTTGACGTCACTCGCATTTCCCGGCGCAAGCCTTATGATTCGGACATGACCGAATCGAAATCCATGATCCTTGGCTGTAGCGGCCACTCCATCACGCCCGAAGAGCGTTCCTTCTATCAGGGGGAGCAGCCATGGGGTTTTATCCTATTCGGACGCAATATTTCCGAGCCGGCGCAGATCACCGATCTCGTTGCGTCCCTGCGTGACAGCGTCGGGCGCGATGCTCCGGTTTTTATCGATCAGGAGGGGGGCAGGGTGCAGCGCATCCGCCCGCCGATCCTGCCGCATTACCCCTCGGGGCAGGCGCTCGGTGATATCTACCGTCAGGATCGCGAGCGTGGCCTGCGTGCCGCCTGGCTGATGTCGAGGCTGCATGCCTTCGATTTGCTGAAGTTCGGGATCAATGTCGATTGCCTGCCGGTGCTGGACGTGCCTGTGGAGGGATCGAGCAATGTCATCGGCAATCGCGCTTATGGCGGCGATCCGGTGACGGTGACCGAGATGGGGCGTGCGGCGGCGGAAGGTCTGAAAGCGGGTGGTGTGCTGCCCGTCATGAAGCACATGCCCGGTCATGGGCGCGGCTTTGCGGATTCGCATCACGAACTGCCCGTCGTCTCGGTACCGCGCGCCGAGCTCGAGGCGCATGACTTCGCGCCCTTCGTAGCGCTCAAGGACGAGCTGATGGCGATGACATGCCATGTCGTCTTCACCGATATCGATCCGGAGAACCCCGCCACGACATCGCGCAAGGTGATCGAGGAGATCATCCGCGGTCATATCGGCTTCCAGGGGCTGCTCCTGTCGGACGATACCTCGATGAACGCCCTCAAGGGTACGATCGGCGAGCGTGCGGCAAATATTATTGCGGGCGGATGCGATATCGTGCTGCATTGCAATGGCGTCATGGACGAGATGCGGCAGGTCGTGCGCAATGTTCCCGCGCCGGCGGGCGCATCGCTGGCAAGGGTCAAGGCGGTCGAAGCGGCATTCGGAAAAAGCGACGGTGCCGACGAAGCTGCGGTCCGCGCAGAATTCGACGCGATGTTCGCGGTGGCGTAAACCGGGCTTCGAGGAATGGACGGTGACAAGGTGAGCGGCACGGAAAAGCTTCAGCAGGCGGCAACGCCGATGGACAAGCTCTGGCAGGAGGGCGAGGCGCAGCGCGGCTTGCATGAGCCGGCTCTGGTCGTCGACCTTGCAGGTTTCGAAGGGCCGCTTGATCTCCTGCTGCACCTGGCGCGCACCCAGAAGGTCGATCTGTCCCGCATTTCCGTTCTGGCGCTTGCCGAGCAATATCTCCAGTTCATCGAACGTGCCCGGCGCATTCGCATCGAACTCGCGGCCGATTACCTCGTCATGGCCGCATGGCTCGCCTATCTGAAATCCAAGCTGCTGATCCCGCAGCAAATCAAGGAAGACGGCCCGACGGGCGAGGAGATGGCGGCGACGCTCGCCTTCCGCCTGAAGCGCCTGGAGGCCATGCGCGACGCGGCAACCGACCTCGTCAATCGCAATCGTCTCGGCCGGGATTTCTTCGCGCGCGGCGCACCGGAACATATTCCCGATCGGCGCCAATCCGCCTTCGATGCCAGCCTCTATGATCTTCTGACGGCCTATGCCGGCCTGCGCCAGCGTCAGGCTGTGACCCAGGTGACGATCGAGAAGCGCAGCGTCTGGTCGCTCGCCGATGCCCGCGTCATTCTCGACCGCATGATTGGTGAGATCACCGATTGGACGGCATTGGAACATTACCTGCTGAGCTATATGACGACGGCCAGCGAGCGCGTAACGGCCATCGCCAGCGCGTTTGCGGCTTCGCTCGAACTGGTGCGCGAGGGTCAGCTGGAAATTCGCCAGGAAGGCGCGTTTCAGCCGCTCTATATGCGGCGCGGGCCGAAGCATTCGTCGCTGGAAGCAGCGGAATAGGACAGGGACGAGCGTGAACGAGCCGGACGACGAGCACATGGAACCCGAGGCGGAAACGCTTGAGATCGACGAGCGCCGGTTGAGCGAGGCAGAGCGGATCGCTGAAGCGCTGGTTTTCGCCTCGGCACAGCCGGTCTCGGAGGCCTTCATCGCCGAGCGCGTGGCGCGCGGCGTCGATATCCCCGCCGTCATGCGGAAGCTCAAGGCCGATTACGCCATGCGTGGCGTCAATCTTGTTCAGGTGGATGGAGCCTGGGCCTTCCGTACGGCTGCGGATCTTTCCTTCGTGATCCGGCGCGACGAGAGCGAGGTGCGCAAGCTGTCGCGCGCCGCGCTGGAGGTGCTGGCCATCATCGCCTATCACCAGCCGGTGACGCGCGCCGAAATCGAAGATATCAGGGGCGTGCAGACATCCAGGGGCACGCTCGACGTGCTGATGGAGGCCGGCTGGGTTCGCTTTCGTGGCCGCCGCCGGACGCCGGGGCGGCCGGTCACGCTCGGCACGACGCGCGATTTCCTCGACCATTTCGGCCTGGAGGAGCTGCGCGATCTGCCCGGTCTCGAAGAGTTGAAGGGGGCAGGGCTGCTGTCAGGTCGGATTCCGGCCAATTTCAACATCCCGTCGCCCTTGATGAACGACGAGCTGACCGAGGACGAGGATCCGATTACCCAGATGGATCTAGAAGAGCTAGGGATCCTGCCGCCCAGCGGCGCAAGCTCCGGCGACTGACTCCATCGGTTGCCTGCCACGGTCTCACCGGGAATGGCCCTCCAGGAACGACCTGTGAAATGGGGTCGTAATTCTATCGGCGGATTTTCGCTAAACTGCCGGCCAAGTCTCGCTTTTGCCATCAGCGGATGCGAATATGAAAATCATCCTCTCGATTTGGAGACGTTTGGTCGCCTGCATGGACGTTCATCATCCTGATATGCGTGGATGCACTGCATTTTGTTGTTTGAAAAACATCCGCAAACGTCTTACATCGGGAAGACACTGTAATTGGGAGTTAAAGCAATGGGTTCTCTAAGCATATGGCACTGGCTCATCGTCCTGGCCATCGCGCTTTTGTTGTTCGGCCGTGGAAAGATCCCGGAGCTGATGGGTGATGTCGCCAAGGGCATCAAGAGCTTCAAGAAGGGCATGAACGACGACGAGGATACGTCGACATCCGCGACGACGACGTCCCGTACGGTCGAGCACAAGGCTGACGAAACGAAGTAATCATGTCGGGCAGGCCGCAAGCTGAAAGGCTTGCCGTTAGCCCAGGAGCCTTTGCATGTTCGATATAGGCTGGTCCGAGCTTGTGGTTATTGGCGTCGTGGCCTTGGTGGTGATTGGCCCCAAGGAGTTGCCGTCGACATTGCGGACCATCGGCAAGATGACGGCTCGCGCGAGGAAAGTCGCTGGCGAATTTCGCGCTCAGTTCGATGAGGCCATGCGCGAGGCGGAGCTGGGCGATGTGCGCCAGACGATTGCCGATGCCCAGAAGCTCAATCCGGTCAACGCGCTGCGGGAGGCGATGAACCCGCTGCGCGAGATGGGCAATGAGATAAAGGCCGATCTGCAGCGCGCGGCAACGCCGGATCAGGCCGCCGCAACCTCGACTCCTTTGCCAGCCGAACCGGTGCCCGGCGTTTCGGCTGGTTTGCCGGAAGCGCTTGCGGCTACGGCCACGCCGAGCAATTCGCCGCTGGTGACCGCTCCCGCTCCGCAGCCATCCGCCGTTGCCAGTGAGGTCGCCGCAGGCAAAGCCGTCGAAAAGCCGAAGGCCGTGCGCAAGCCGCGTGCGAAGACGGTTGCCAAGGTTGACGATGTCGCGGCCGCCGTTGTCCAGACGCCCGTCGTTACGGAAAAACCGAAGCGTGCCCCGCGCAAGGTTGCGACCGCCGCTGTAGCAAAGACGCCTCCCGCTCCCAGGGCGCGTGCTGTAGCCAGCAAGGCGACGCCTAAAACGCCCAAGAAGAAGGACCAGGCATGACGGGTGATATCGATGATAAGCCGCAGCCGCTTATCGAACACCTTATGGAATTGCGAACGCGGCTGATCTGGTCGATCGTGGCCTTCTTCATTGCCTTCATCGGATGCTTTGCAGTGGCAAAGCATCTCTTCAACTATCTGGTCTATCCCTATAAATGGGCGGTCGAATGGGCTCATCTCGATCTCTCCAAGGCCGAGCTGATCTATACGGCCCCGCAGGAATTCTTCTTCACCCAGGTGAAAGTCGCGATGTTCGGCGCCCTGGTGATTTCATTCCCGATCATCGCCGCGCAGATTTATAAGTTCGTGGCGCCGGGTCTCTACAAGAACGAGCGTTCCGCCTTTCTGCCGTTCCTCATCGCATCTCCGATCCTGTTCCTGATGGGCGCGGCGCTCGTCTACTTTTTCTTCACGCCGATGGTGATGTGGTTCTTCCTGAAGATGCAGCAGGCGCCGGCCGATGGTCAGGTGGGCATCGCGCTGCTGCCGAAGGTCTCGGAATATCTGAGCCTCATCATGACGCTGGTCTTTTCCTTCGGCCTCGTCTTCCAGCTGCCCGTCATCACCACGCTGCTGGCGCGCGTCGGCTTGCTGACCTCCTCCTGGCTGGCCGAGAAGCGCAAGTTCGCGATCGTTTTCGCTTTTATCGTCGCTGCAGTGCTGACGCCGCCGGATCCGATGTCCCAGATCGGCCTTGCACTGCCCACGATCCTTCTCTACGAGATTTCCATCTACGCGGCGCGACTCGTGGAACGCCAGCGTAACCGGCAAGCGCTTGACGAGACTGGCGGGACTTCCGAGATCACCAAGACGGATAACGTCTAGGCAAGGAAGGCTTAGCCTCGTTTCCCAGCCATTGCCGTTTCGACCTCCGACCGAGACCTCGGTCGGAGTTGTACTTATGTCAAACGACCTGGAACGAAGATGCTTGATATCAGATGGATTCGTGAGAACGCCGAGGCTCTGGATGCCGCGCTTGCCAAGCGCGGTGCGGAGCCTCTGTCGCAAAGCCTCATCGCGCTCGACGAGAAGCGCCGCTCCGTCATCCAGTCCGTCCAGGATATGCAATCCCGCCGCAACGCCGCTTCGAAGGAAATCGGCGCGGCGATGGCGCAGAAGAACAGCGAGCTTGCAGAGAAGCTGAAGGCCGAAGTCGCCGACATCAAGACCTCGCTTCCGGCTGCGGAAGAGGAAGAGCGCACGCTGACGGCCGGGCTCCACGACGCGTTGTCTCGCATTCCCAACATCCCGCTCGAGGATGTGCCGGTCGGCAAGGACGAGCATGACAACGTCGTCAAGCATGTCTGGGGTGCCAAGCCGACCTGGAACCACGAACCGAAGGAGCACTTCGATATCGGCGAAGCCCTCGGCTACATGGATTTCGAGCGTGCCGCCAAGCTTTCCGGTTCGCGCTTCACCGTGCTGACCTCGCAACTCGCGCGCCTTGAGCGGGCGCTGGGTCAGTTCATGCTCGATCTGCACACCAGCGAGCATGGTTATACCGAAGTCAGCGCACCGCTGCTGGTGCGCGACGAGGCGATGTTCGGAACCGGCCAGCTGCCGAAATTTACCGAGGATTCCTTCAGGACCACGGATGGTCGCTGGCTGATCCCGACGGCGGAGGTTTCGCTTACCAATCTCGTTTCCGGCGACATCCTTGATCAGGAGAAGCTTCCTCTGCGTTTCACGGCGCTGACGCCGTCCTTCCGCTCGGAGGCCGGTTCCGCCGGTCGCGATACGCGCGGCATGCTGCGCCAGCATCAGTTCTGGAAGTGCGAGCTTGTATCGATCACCGATGCTGAAAGCTCCATCGCCGAGCATGAGCGGATGACGGCCTGCGCCGAGGAGGTGCTGAAGCGCCTTGGCCTGCACTATCGTGTCATGACGCTCTCGACCGGCGACATGGGTTTTGGCGCGCGCAAGACCTATGACCTCGAAGTCTGGCTGCCAGGGCAGGATACCTATCGCGAGATCTCGTCCTGCTCGGTCTGCGGTGATTTCCAGGCCCGGCGCATGAATGCACGCTATCGCGGCAAGGACGATAAGGGTACTAGGTTCGTTCATACGCTGAACGGTTCCGGCACGGCGGTCGGCCGCTGCCTGATTGCCGTTCTCGAGAATTATCTCAATGCCGACGGGTCCGTCACTGTTCCGGACGCACTGCTGCCATATATGGGTGGTGTGAAGAGGATCGAGAAAGCGGCATAATCGAACGGTGGGGCGATGCGTATTCTTCTGACCAACGATGACGGCATTCACGCCGAAGGACTGGCGGCGTTGGAGCGTATCGCCCGCACTTTGTCTGATGATGTATGGGTTGTCGCGCCCGAGACGGATCAGAGCGGCCTTGCCCATTCGCTGAGCCTTTCCGAGCCGTTGCGCATGCGCAAGGTCTCCGACAAGCACTTTGCGCTCAGGGGAACGCCGACCGATTGCGTCATCATGGCGATCCGGCAGGTTATGGACGGCAAGCCGGATCTGGTGCTTTCGGGCGTCAATTCCGGCTCGAATGTGGCCGATGACGTGACCTATTCCGGAACCATAGCCGGCGCGATCGAAGGCACGCTGCAGGGCGTGCGCTCCTTCGCGCTGAGCCAGGCCTATGTCTATGAAAACGGCGCGCGTGTCGTGCCCTGGGATGTGGCCGAGACGCATGCGCCGGCCTTGCTCGGCAGGCTCATGGATGTCGATCTGCCGGACGGTACCTTCCTCAATCTCAACTTTCCGAACTGCCGCCCCGATGACGTGGCGGGAGCGGAAGTGACGGCGCAGGGCAATCTCGCCTTCAATGTGCAGGTCGAGGAGCGGGCCGACGGTCGCGGCTTCCCTTATTATTGGCTTCGCTTCGGCGAACGCAATGGTATCTTCCGTCCGGGAACCGATATTCAGGCGTTGAAACAAAATCGTATTTCGGTAACGCCTTTGAAACTCGATCTGACGGATTATTCGGCGCAAGACCGCGTGGCGCGGGCGCTCGGTATGGAGTAGCGGATTGACACCTCGTTTGGTGGAAAAGGAAGGCTTTGCGGCCGTGGTTCTGCGGCTGCGGGCGGAAGGCATATTGGATATCGATCTGATGACGGCGGTCGAGCAGACGCCGCGCCTACCTTTCGTGCCGCCGCAATTTTCCGATGATGCCTATTCCAGCCGCACGATTCCGATCGATTGCGGTTCCTTCATGGAGGGCATCGATCTGGTCGTGCGCATTCTCCACAGCCTGAAGATCAAGCCGGGGCACCGCGTTCTCGAAATCGGAACGGGAAGCGGTTTCACCGCCGCCGTCATGGGGCGAATCGTGGAGCGTGTTCTGACGATCGACCGCTACAGGACGCTGACGACCTCGGCGCAGCAGCGCATGGATACCCTCGGGCTGCGCAATGTCGTCATCCGTCAGGCAGATGGCAGCGCCGGCTTGCCGGGCGAGGGCACCTTCGACCGCATCCTGGTCACCTCCGCATTTCCGACCATGCCGCGCTTCTATGCCGAGCAGCTGGTATCGGGCGGATCGATGATCGCGCCGCTGATGGTATCGGACGATGTTTGCCGCCTGGTGCGGCTGACGAAGACCGGCAGCCGCTTCGAGCGCGAAGAGCTGTTCGATGTTCCCTATCAGCCCATCGTGCCGATGCTTGCCTCTTATCTTTGAGGCTCAATTCGGGATAATGCCTGTGAAACAAGGCGTCTCGGCGCCGTTTCATCCTCTATGGTTAGCAATTCCTCAAAAAAACACATGCCGCACCAGTGCTTTAACCGCATGGTAAGATTAACGCGCTTTAATCGACCCATAATCGGTTGCGTCTCAAGTGGGTCGAGTCATGGGTTTCAGTCTTTCTTCGAATTTCGGTAAATCGGCAGGGAAAGTCCTGGTGGCCATTCTTCTGGCGAGCACCGCGACGGCTTGTAGCTCAGACACGACCCGGTTCAGCGGGCTCTTCAATAAGACCGACAATGTGACGACCGGTTCGATCAACCGGCGCGGTTTGAATGGTCCGAATGGCGATCCGGTGCCGCGCGCCGATGTCGCGCAGGCCGGCGGTTACGGTCAGCAGGATTATTCGCAGCAGAGCGCGCCGGTATCGCAACCCTACCCGAACTCGCCGGCTCGCTATAATCCGTCCTACTCCAGCGCGCGTGCATCCACCGCACCCGTTGCAATTCAGCGCACCGAACTTGCTCCTCCCGGCGCCTCCGCCAGTGCGGCGCGTCCCCGTGGTGGTTCGCGCGCCGAAAGCGAAGCGCTTGCTCAGCCGTTCCCGGCGTCGCATAACAATAACGGCTCTCGCCCGGCACCGGCTCTCGCACCCGACGCAATGTCGACCGGCACGATCAAGACGGCCGCCGCGCCTGAAATGTCTCCGGGCTGGACCACCGTCAACGCGCCAAGCGTGACGCTGCGCCAGGGCGAAAGCGTTGCGCTTCTGTCGCGCCGCTACGGCGTTCCGGAAAAGGAAATTCTGCGCGCCAACGGCCTGCGTAACAGTGCGGGTGCTCAGCCCGGTCAGCAGATCATCATTCCGACTATGAATGGCGCTGGTGCCTCAAGCCCGGCCAAGATGGCGTCCGAAGCGACGGATCTTTCCAAGGGCGGCAAGATGCCGGCTCCGGCCAAGGCGCCGCAGCAGGAAGCCCTCGCACTGCCTTCCGGCAACCAGATGCGCGGCAAATCCCAGGCCGGCCTTGCCGATCCCAACAAGCTTGCCGCCGGAAATGGCAAGGGTCCGACCCCGAAGGGCACCGGCACCTACGTGGTCAAGCCGGGCGATTCGCTCGCTCGCATCGCAAAGGAGAGCGGTGTCACCGTCGCCGAACTGAAGCGTGCGAACAATATGCAGGCCGGCGACAGCATTCGCATCGGTCAGGCGCTTGCCTTGCCGCACGGCGCCGTTGCCGCTGCAGATCCGGTCAAGACCGCTTCCATCGAACCGCAGAAGGTTTCGGCCAAGCCCGGTGCCGTGCCGGTCGCGGAACCGAAGCAGGTGGCCGCCGAACCGATCGCAAAACAGGCCCCCAAGGCTGTCGCTCATGCGGATACCGCAGCCGATGCCAAGCCGCAGGCGGTTGCCTCCGCTTCCCCGAGCCAGTCCATCAACGACGCGGCCAAGTCGGATGCGCAGGCCGATGCGCCGGAAGCAACCGGCATCGGCAAGTATCGCTGGCCGGTTCGCGGTGCCGTGGTTGCCGGCTACGGCTCCAACGTCAACGGCAGCCGCAATGATGGTATCGACATCTCCGTTCCCGAGGGCACGCCGGTCAAGGCCGCCGAAAACGGTGTCGTCATCTATGCCGGCAACGGCCTGAAGGAGCTCGGCAACACGGTTCTGGTTCGTCACGACGACGGTACCGTCACCGTCTACGGCCATGCCGATGCGCTCAGCGTTACCCGCGGCCAGAAGGTTCAGCGCGGCCAGACGCTGGCAACCTCCGGCATGAGCGGCAATGTCAGCCAGCCGCAGCTGCACTTCGAAGTCCGCAAGAATTCGGCCCCGGTCAACCCAATGACGTTCCTTGAATAGATAGTGCGTCTCAAGGACTCTGCAAAAAGCCCGGTCAACGCCGGGCTTTTTGTCGTTCATGGCCTAGTTGATTGAAGATCAATCCCGTTCCAGCACGATACGCTGGCGCCCGGCGAGATCCTGGATATATTGCCACGCGACGCGGCCGGAGCGGGCGCCGCGGGTCGTTGCCCATTCAAGGGCTTCATGATGCATTTGCGCGCGCTCGAGGCCGAGCTTGAAATGATCGGCATAGGCGTCGATCATCTGCAGATAATCTTCCTGGCTGCACTTGTGAAAGCCGAGCCAGAGCCCGAAACGGTCGGAGAGTGAAACCTTCTCTTCCACGGCCTCGGAGGGATTGATCGCCGTCGACTGTTCGTTTTCCATCATATGACGTGGCAGGAGGTGGCGGCGGTTGGATGTTGCGTAAAACACCACATTGTCCGGCCGTCCCTCGACGCCGCCATCCAGCGCCGCCTTCAGCGATTTATAGGCTGTGTCGTCGTGATCGAAGGAGAGGTCGTCGCAGAAGATGATGATGCGATGCGGTGCGGCTTTCAGGATATCGAGCAGCACGGGCAGCGACGAGATGTCCTCGCGATGCACCTCGATCAGCTTCAGCGAAACGCCGGTCGAGCGGCGCACGTCCTCGTGCACGGCCTTGACCAGCGATGATTTGCCCATCCCGCGCGCGCCCCAGAGCAGCACGTTGTTGGCGGCAAAGCCGTCGGCGAAACGCAAGGTATTTTCATGCAGGATGTCGCGTACATGGTCGACGCCGCGAATGAGGGTGAGCGCCACGCGGTTCGGGCGGGGAACCGGCTGCAGGTGGAGCCGGACTGGAACCCAGACGAAACAATCGGCGGCATTCCAGTCGTTGACGGCCGGAGCCGGCCCGGCGAGGCGTTCGACAGCGTCGGCAAGGCGGCGGACCTCGGCAAGGATCAGGGCGTTTTGGTCTTCAGTCACCGTTTCCTCCTGAATATTGAACAAGAAAGTCGTAAAATGCGCGCTGTCTTGCCGGGTATCATGCTCCTTTGGGGGCTGAAAGGCTAACAGACCGGGAAAACGGTACGGTTGGCGGCTGTTTTTGTTGCAATCGCCATGCGCGTAACTATATTCCGGCCACCTGAGGCGGGGCCTGTTCCCGCTCGGAGTTCAAGGGAGTTCTCGATGTTTATCACCAACGCATATGCGCAGAGCGCGACAGATTCGGCCGCAGGCATGTTCGGCGGATCCGGCTTTGAAATGATCATCCTGTTTGTGCCGCTGATGGTCGTTTGGTATTTCCTTCTCATCCGGCCGCAGCGCGCACAGGCGAAGAAGCGTGACGAGATCCTGAAGAACATCCGTCGCGGCGATCAGATCGTCACCAGCGGCATCGTCGGCAAGGTCACCAAGGTCATCGACGAAAAGGAACTGGAAGTCGAGATCGCCGAAGGTGTGCGCATCCGCGTCGTCCGCAGCGCCATTTCAGAAGTTCGCGTCAAGGGTGAGCCGGTCAAGGCGGATGCCGCGTAAGGCGCTTGGCTGAAGCGGCGCTCGCCGCCGCCCGCGCATTCTCGAAAATCGTCATCGACTTTCTTGAAGGATTGTGCACAAATTCAAGATGTTACTGCGCCCGTTGCATTTTCTTTTGAAAGCGGGGCGCGGTAGGGAAGCCCTAACTCGAGAGAGCGATGTTGCACGTCTCCTGGTGGAAGACCGCCCTGATCTGGTTCGTCGTTCTCTTGAGCGTGCTTCTGGCCGTTCCCAATCTGCTCGGCGAGCGCTCGCTTTCATCGTTGCCCGCATGGGCGCATCGAAAGATCGAGCTCGGGCTCGATCTTCGCGGGGGTTCTCATCTTCTGTTGAAGATGGAGCGAGGCGATGTCGAGAAGGATCGCCTGGAAACCATTGTCGGCGATATCGCAACACGGTTGCGCACTGTCAATGTCGCTTATTCCGGCCTCACTGGCACCGGCCGCAAGATCCAGCTTCGCATCAATGATCCCGCACAGGTTCAAGCCGCTCTGACGGCATTGCAGCCGCTGACGACCGGCTCCGACAAGCAGGCGGTCGCTCTGTCGCAGGGCGAAAACGGCGCGATGACGCTCGATATCACCGACGCGGATATCGATCGCCACGTTACCTCGGCAATCGCGCGCTCGATTAAGGTCATCCGCGCCCGCATCGCGCAGCTTGGAGTAGGGGAACCTCAGATCCGCAGGCAGGGCGCCGATCGCATTGTCGTGCAGGTGCCTGATCTCGCCGATGCACAGCGGCTGAAGAATCTCCTCGGGCAGCCCGCCAAGCTCAGCTTCCGCCTCGTCGATCCATCGATGACGGTACAGGATGCGATGGATAATCATCCGCCCGCCGGATCGGACGTGCTGTTTTCCGAAGATGACCCGCCGGTCGGCTATCTCGTGCAGAGGCAACCTCTGCTTTCGAACGTCGATTTTTCCAACGCGGTTTCCGTCACTAACGACCAGAGCGGCGAGGGGACGGTCTCCGTCAAGCTGACGCCGGAAGCTACCCATCGCTTCGCGCAATCGACCGCAAGCAATCTCGGCAAGATCACCGTCGTCGTTCTCGATGATCAGGTCATCTCCGCGGCTTCCCTGAAGACGGTTATCGCCACCGGCGAGATCGATGTTCCCGGAGATTTCACTGTTCAGGGCGCGCAGGATCTGACCGTCATGATCAAAAGCGGGCCGCTGCCGGCAACATTGACGACGGTCGAGGAGCGGACCATCCAACCGGGCCTCGGCGGCGAGGCCGCACGCTATGGCGTGATAGCCTGCATCGCAGCCGGCATATTCGTCGCGGCCCTGATGATCGGCTTCTATCGTCTGCTCGGGATCATCGCGACCATCGCGCTCCTCATCAACATCGTCATGGTGATCGCGGCCATGGGGTTGCTCGGCATCACGCTGACGCTTCCGGGTGTTGCCGCCATCGTCCTGATCATCGGCATCGGCCTCGATGCGCTGGTGCTGGTCTATGAGCGGGTGCGCGAGGAGGAAAAGAAAACCCATCTGCTCGTCGATGCCTTACGGCATGGCTTCAACCGGGCGGCCGCGACAGTGGCCGACGCCAATCTGACGGTGCTCATCGTCGCAGCGATTCTCTTCTATGCGAGCACAGGTGCGGTTCGCGGCTTTGCTGCCACCCTCATGGTCGGCGTCTTCACCACGTTCTTCGCCTCCTGCTTCGTTACGCGGTCGCTGGTGAATATGTGGATATCGCGTCGCAAGCCGCGCACGTTGCTGGTCGGCGTGCGGAGCGGAGTTTTCGACAATGCCAATATCCGCTTTATGGGCATCCGCCGTTACACCTTCACGGTATCGGCGGCTCTGTCTGTCATCACGCTTGTCGCCTTCGCGACGGTCGGCATGCATCTCGGCATCGATTTTGCCGGCGGATCGATCATCGAGGTCCGCGCCAAGCAGGGTGTTGCCGACGTGGCGGATATTCAATCGCGCCTCGAAGCCGTCATTCCCGGCGATGTGCGCGTCGAGCGGCTTGCCGATCGCCTCGGCGCCGTGATTCGCGTCCACGCACAGGAGGGTGGTGAAAATGCCGAACAATCCGCCGTATCCCTCGTGCGGGAGGAATTGGGCAAGGACTATAATTTCTCACGCGTCGAGGTGGTCGGTCCCGCCGTATCGGGTGAAATCACCACCACCGCATCCCTTGCCGTTTTGGCGGCGCTGGCAGCAATTCTCATCTACATATGGGTGCGTTTCGAATGGCAGTTTGCGATCGGCGCGATCATCGCGACGCTCCACGATGTCATTCTGACGCTCGGTCTTTTCGTGCTGACCGGCATGGAATTCAACATGACCGGCATCGCTGCGATCCTGACCATTGTCGGTTATTCGCTGAACGACACGGTCGTCGTCTACGACCGCATGCGCGAAAACCTGAAGCGCTATTCGCAGATGCCGCTGCCGATCCTGATCGACGCCTCCATCAATCAGACACTATCTCGTACCATTCTGACGTCCGCGACGACGCTCCTGGCGCTCTTCGCGCTCTACATCTTCGGCGGCGAGGTGATCCGTGCCTTCACCTTCGTGCTGCTTTTCGGCGTTGCTGTCGGCACTTTCTCGTCGATTTATATTGCGGCGCCGGTGCTGATCCTGTTCAAGCTGCGGCCGGACAAGTTCCAGACCGGCGGCGAAAGCAATGGACCCGCTGCCGGCGATATCCAGTCAGGCAAACCAGCGGTGTGAGACATTGGCTAAAGGAATAGAAATCCGTAACGCGCATTTTCCCGGGCGCGCCCCGATCGACGCTTATGGCAATGGCGGCTTCCGTTTTGCCGACATGTCGCATCGCGGCTCGCTGCTTTGCCTGCCCTCCGGCATTTACGCCTGGGACATGCTGCAAGGCGATGCGCTGACACCGGACCGCTTTCAGAAGGTGCTCGATGAAGCTGCGGAGATCGAAGTGCTGCTCGTAGGCACCGGCACGGAGCTGCGACCGCTCCCCGCCGAGCTGAAGGCCGCCCTGCGAGGCAAGCAGATTTCGTCGGACCCGATGAGCACCGGCGCTGCCGTGCGCACCTTCAACATCATGCTGTCCGAGTCGCGTGCCGTGGCTGCGGCGCTGATCGCCGTCTGACCTTCGGATCCACGTATGACGACAACAGCTGCGCCCCGTAGCAACCGGGACATCTGCCTCGCCACGCTTCGCGACACCGATCGCGATCGCTATCTCGCCTGTCTGCTGGCGCCGGAAGAGAAGCGTCCTGCGCTTGCCGCGCTCTATGCCTTCAATGCCGAGCTGGCGCGCGTGCGGGATCTTGTGCACGAACCGCTGCCCGGTGAAGTGCGCATGCAATACTGGCGCGATCTTCTCGAAGGGCAGGCCCATGGCTCGAGCGAGGCCAATCCGATTGCCGCCGAACTCCTGACGGCTATCGAGCAATACCGCCTGCCGCGCCAGACGCTGGTTGACATGATCGATGCGCGCATTTTCGATCTCTACGACGATCCGATGGAAACGCGCGGCACTTTGGAAGGCTATGCCGGCGAGACGGCTTCGGCGCTGATCCAGCTGGCAAGTCTGGTCTTGTCGGCGGATGACGCCAAGCGTTCCGCGGATGCCGCGGGACATGCCGGTGTCGCACAGGCGATTGCCGGGCAGCTGCTGCTAATGCCGACCCATCGTCATCGCGGCCAACTTTACCTGCCGCTTGAGATTTTGACGGCAACCGGTCTCGATCGCGATTCCTTCCTTGCCGGCGAGGATGGGCCGCGCATTTCAGCGGCGATCGAGGCATTTGCCGGCCTGGGCCGCGAGCATCTTGCCAAGGCGAGGGCGGCGGGGGCCATACCGCAGGCGGTATTCCCGGCCTTTCTGCCCGTCACCTTGGCCGAGCCGGTCCTGAAGCAGGCACAGAAGCATGGCGCCGGTCTTTTCGATCGATCCCTGGCATTGCCGCAATGGCGCCGGCAGATGCGCATGGCGATGGCGTCGATTACAAAGAAAATCTAAAATACGCCAAGTTCGCGCAAGTCTCGGCATGTATGGAGAGGGCCGGGCACTGAATTGCATGTCAGGGGGAGTCGCCGTGGGTATTGTCGTCTGGTGCATATTGTTCGCGATCGTCATCGTCGTTGCCTACTACGCGACGCGCATGGCATCGCAGAACAAGGAAGACGGCCTGCACGATACCGGCCTCGCCATTCTGGAATTCGGCCGCGCCTTTCCGACCGAGGCGATCCGCCAGCTACAGACGGCGATCGATGGACAGGCGGTCTTCGTACGACTTCATGACGACAAAGCCGGATTCATGCGCAACGTGCGCAACCATTTCAGCGTTCATTTGATCGAGCCCGGCAGGGCTTATGCCAAGATTTCGGCAACCGGTCGCGGCTTGACCGTCGATTTTCTGGACGCGCCTCACCATAACGGCACGTTCGAATTCAAGACGCCCGCCGAAGCCGCGGAAGTATCGCTCTGGCTGCTCGGCAATTATATCGCCGGTGAAGACGCCAAGCCGCAGGAGCAGGCATCGCCGGCCAAAGCTTGAAATTTCCGAAAGCTCAGCTCGAACCGTCAGGCACTCTCCGCAAGCAAAGGCGCCTGAACGCCTAACCACGCGGCGCAGTCGGCAAGTGCACGCTTGGCGATGAGCTGGCGCTTCATGATGGTCTTGTCCTTGCCGCGGAAGCGCTTGACGCCCTCCGGCTTGACGATCGATCCCGGCTGCAGTTCCGGGAAAAGCCCGAAATTGATGTTCATCGGCTGGAAGGAGCGTTTGCCCGGCTCCTCGTGCGAGACGATATGACCGCCGGTGATATGGTTCAGCAGCGAACCGAGCGCCGTCGTAGTTGGCGGCAACGACGGTGCTTCGCCCTTGCGTTCCGCAGCCGCGAAGCGGCCGGCGAGCAACCCAATGCTGGCGCTTTCGACATAGCCTTCGCAGCCGGTGATCTGGCCGGCAAAACGCAGGCCCGGCCGGGATTTCAGCACCAGCGAACCATCAAGTAGGGTCGGCGAGTTGATATAGGTATTGCGATGCAGGCCGCCGAGGCGCGCGAATTCCGCATTCTCAAGGCCGGGTATCAGCCGGAAGATCTCCGCCTGTGCGCCATATTTCAGCTTCGTCTGGAAGCCGACCATGTTGTAGAGCGTGCCGAGCGAATTGTCCTGGCGCAACTGCACCACGGCATAGGCCTTGACCGTCGGGTTATGCGCATTGGTCAGGCCCATCGGCTTCATCGGTCCATGACGCAGGGTCTCGCGCCCGCGCTCCGCCATGACCTCGATCGGCAGGCAGCCGTCGAAATAGGGCGTGCCTTCCCATTCCTTGAAGCCGACGGCATCGCCGGCGATCAGGGCGTCGACGAAGGCATTATATTGGGCTTCGTCCATCGGGCAGTTGATATAGTCCTTGCCGGTGCCGCCCGGGCCGACCTTGTCGTAGCGCGACTGATACCAGCAGATGTCCATGTTGATGCTGTCGCGGTAGACGATCGGTGCGATGGCGTCGAAGAAGGCAAGCGCATCGGCGCCGGTTTCGGCCTGGATCGCGCTGGCAAGATCGGGCGCCGTCAGCGGACCTGTGGCGATGATCGCCTGGTCCCATTCCCTGGGCGGCAGGCCCTGGATTTCCTCGCGGGCGACGGTAATCAAGGGATGGCTCTCCACCGCCTGGGTTACCGCTGCGGAAAAACCATCGCGATCGACTGCGAGCGCCCCACCAGCCGGCACCTGATGCTTGTCCGCACATGCCATGATGAGAGAGCCTGCCATGCGCATCTCGGCATGGATGACGCCGACGGCGTTGCTGGTCGCGTCGTCGGAACGGAACGAGTTGGAGCATACCAGTTCGGCAAGGCTGTCGGTCTTGTGTGCTTCCGTGCCGCGCACGCCGCGCATCTCATGCAGGATGACGGGCACGCCGGCCCTGGCGATCTGCCATGCGGCTTCCGAGCCGGCAAGCCCGCCGCCGATGACGTGGATGGGGGAATGGGAGTTGGTCTGTGTCATGCGCGCGTCATTATCACGGGCGAGGCAGCGATCCAATGCTTTGCTAAAGCATGTCGCGCAAAAGTGTGCAGTGATTTTATGGCAACGACATGCGCAAGAGCGATGTCTTCTTTCGTTGCATGCAATCAGTTTCCGTTCGTTCGGTCTTCCGCCGAACTTGTCTCTGGTCTCGCGCTTAATGGGGGCTATGTGTTGAAGGGCCTCGAAGGCGGCTCTGCAAGAGTGATGCGATTTCCGTCAGGGTCTGCGAACTGGGCGATCCGTCCGTAGTCACCGTCCAATTCACCTGTGAGCTTCACGCCAAAGTCTTCGAGCGATTTGCGGGCTTCATCCATTTTCGGCACGACAATGGTCAGTCTGCCGGACCCCGCCTTCTCCTGGTCATGGAAGATTTGAATGTTTGCGCCTGCGACGTTGCGCCATTGGATCAACCCATCCATGGGGCGATCGTCGGGCTCCCGGTCGAAAAGTTGGGTATAGAACGTCTCCGCTCTATCCATGCTCGCCGTCGCGAGCGCGGCGTAAATTCCTTGGATTTGCATTCTCACGCCTCCCTGTCAAAAGATCTCCACCTGTAAATGAGAAAAGACGCGGTTCCGTTCCAAAATCGCGCGTGATGGCGGCAGCGGCTATTCCGCTTGGGGCACATGGTTGCCATCCCGGCGCCAGTGGGGGCGAGCGGCTCGCCGCTAATCAACGCAATCTCCGCGAGCCGATGAAATCGAACGATGCACGTTAATCGCCGGAATCAAAAACGGCGCCGAAAGGCGCCGTCTTGAAGCAGTCTGCAATTCCTAACGATTAACGGAAGGAACGAGAAGCGATATTGCGGATCTCGTAGCGGCTGACGCCGATGTCCGAAAGGGTCTGGCTGGAGAGGTTGCCAAGTTCGTTCAGAGTGCGGCGGTAGCTGATCCAGTTCTTTGCAATGCGAATCGGGTTCATGATCTTATCCTCGGTATCTTGGTTGCGAGCGGTACGATTACCGTCTCAGCGCTTGCACTCCATATAGGCGCGAGGAGGTCTTTTGTGCAGTGCAAATAAATGGCGTCTGCTATGCATTTGTGCAATGTGCCGCCCAAAAAGCCATCAATGCTCAAAATTTAACTGCCTTGCATGTGGCGAATAGCTGAATGATGCCTGGGAATGCTGCACTTGCTCAATGACAGGCAAAAAAGAACGCCCGTCGCGGCGGTCCGCAACGGGCGTTGAGAAGGCTTTCGCTATTGGGCGAAGCCTATCCGGCTATTAGCGGCCGGTGGCTTCGCGGGCAACGCGATGGATGTCGGCGCGGTCGATGCCGAGGTCGTGCAGTTCGCGCGAGCTCATGCGGCCGAGTTCGTTGACGGTCTGACGATACTTGCGCCAGTTATTGAAAGAACGGGTCAGGTTCATGTTAAGTCCCTTTCGAGGATCCGGGATCGAGCGGTTCCGCGATTGGTTCCGTCGTCGATCTAATGGATTTAAATATATGCTGCGCCGCGAAAACTAAAAGAGCGAATGCTTCATGCCACCTATGCACAATATGCAAGTCTCGTGGGTAATCTGCCTAAGATAATGGCTGCTTTATGTGCATATCGCGGCCGAATGAAGAACTGCTTGAGAGGTTCGCTTCACGGCAATACCCGGCTTTCGCAAGCGCTTTCCGTTTGTTGCCGGCCTTCGGCCATGTTTTGGCCAGCCATGCTGTTTGGGGAGAGGTCGTGTCGCTGCAGCGGCTTGTTTTCCGGCTGCGGATTTTCGCTCGACTGCTTGGGTGTCAGGTTCCGGCATTTGCCAACCCATTAGGGTGTTCGCAGCATATGAAGCCGATTTGGACCGGAAAAAATAACGCCCACCGCGGGAGGAGGTGCGGTGGGCGTCATTTGAGATGATTGACGACTGGGAGGAGGAGTGTCGTCAATCTATCGGAGCGCACTGGGAGGAGGAGTGTGCAGCTCCGAATTCCGTGTCGGGACATAAGTCCCCAGGCTTTTCCGACTGAAGCCGGCCCGGCGCGCCATTGCCGTGTTTTGTTGATCTATTAATAGTATGACTTTTTGATTTTGTGCAGCGCAATAATTTCATAGGAGACATGTCGAACGTGCATGCCTTGTAAGGGTATCGTGATACCTTTCCTCATAATGCCAAATCATCGCTTAATTCCGTATTAACGTGGGACATATTTCCGCCGGAAGGTGCCGGCGGCATAGTTGGCGGAATTGTGATATTTCTCCCCGCAACGGAGTCGCAGCTAGGGAGCGGGGATGTACAGGGGCAGGCTGGAACGAGATCTGAAAATCTGGGTCGAAAAAGGTCTTGTCGATGTAGGCGCCGCGGAGGCGGTGCTGCGTGAATATGACGGCCGCCGGACGAGCTTCAGTGCCGGGCGCGTGCTGACTATCATAGCGGCCGTGCTTCTCGGCCTTGCGATACTGCTTTTCGTTTCCGCAAATTGGGAGGCAATTCCGAGAATCATGCGGCTTGCGGGGCTCGTCGCCATGATATGGGCCTTCTATCTCGGCGCGGCGCATCTCCTTACCCTGGGTCGCTCGATTGTCGCATCCGGACTTTTGATCTTGGGTACGCTGAGCTTCGGCGGGGCCATGGCGCTCGTCGGCCAGATGTACAACATGTCCGGCGACGAGCTGACAATGATGCTCGTCTGGTTTGCGGCGGCCTGCATCGTGGCGGCGCTGTTTCGCTTGAGCGCGCAGGTAGCCCTTGCCGGCTTCCTCGCCTGGGCATTCTGCGGCGTCTATCTGTGGGACCATTTCGATCAGTGGCATGGCATCATGCCATGGGTGCCGCCTCTGATGGCCGTCATTTTGATTGCGCTCGTCAGGTATGTCGACGCGCCGGGCGCGCGGCATCTCGCTTACATCATGCTGGTGGGGTGGTTTACCTGGCTTTTCGCCCGGCATGAGAGCCTGAACACCGCGATCCTGTTTGCCGGCCTCGGAATGGCGGCCTTTCTTCTCGCAAGCATTCCCGCTTCGCCGCTGATGGCGCTTGCGCGAACGGCTGGAGCGGCCCCAGCCTTCTATGCCTTTCTTGTCGCATCGATCGGCTTCTTCCTGGTCCATGCGGAGATCAGCAACGGCTCTTTCGAAAACAATGTCTGGGTGGAAGACAAGCTGCCGCTCATCATCGTGGCCGCAGTGACGCTCGTGAGTTCGGTGATCGCAATCGTCCTTGCTGGCCGTGATAACGGTGCGGTTCGCTATCTCGCCTATTTCGTCTTTGCCTGCGAAATTCTCTATCTTGCCGGCGAGACGATCGGCTCGATCATCGGCACGGCCGGCTTTTTCCTGGTCGCCGGCTTGCTGGTGGCCATTGCCGCCTGGCTGGTCATACGGCTGGAAAGGCGATTTTCAGCGGCTAGCGGGCAGGGAACTCGGGCATGACCTATATAACTGACAAGAACATAGTCCTCGGCGGTCGTTCCCGAGCGTGGGTTGCCGCCATCATCGTCGCGGTGCTGCAGACCGCGGTCCTCGGATATATGGTCGGCGAGCGCGCCTGGGGGCTGCGAAGCGGCACCGAAGTCCTCTTGAAGACCGCGCCGGTCGATCCGCGCGATCTCCTGCGTGGCGACTACGTGATCCTGAACTATGACATATCGCGGGTTCCGATCTCGACGATGGTCGAAGGCCCGCCGAAGATGAGCCGGAATGACGCGATTCTGTCCGTTCGCCTGAAGAAGCAGGACGACGGTTACTGGGGCATTGTCGAATCATCCTTCGGAGCGCTCGCTCCGAAACCCGACACGGTCGTGCTCAAAAGCCTGCCTGTCGATTATGTTTTCTATGGTGATGCGATCGATCCGTCGCAGGCGATCATCGGGGTGACCTATGGCATCGAGCGCTATTACGTGCCCGAGGGGCAGGGGCACGATATCGAGAGCGCCCGCAACGACAATCGCGTCGCCGTCGCGGCTCGCGTGTCTTCCGATGGCGTTGCCCATATCAGAAGCCTGCTGCTTGATGGCAAATCCGTCTACGAGGAGCCGCTTTATTGACGACATCTGCGCGAAGAGCTCCGATAAGCTTTAAGCGTCGTCGCGGAACCGTCATTTTTCCTTTGCGTGGTTTGAAACGGGTGATATAGAGACGCCGCGCTCCGGAAGGCCCCATGGGCAGGCATTCGCCATGCGGTTTTGGGAACGCGGGTATGGTGAAATTGGTAGACACGCCAGATTTAGGTTCTGGTGCCGCAAGGCGTGGGAGTTCAAGTCTCTCTACCCGCACCAACACTGTCTTGTGGACGGGGGGAGGCCGACCAAGCCTGTCTTCCAATATGCCGCAGGACGCGCCATCTTGCCCAAAGCATCCCGCTTTCGATGAGGAAGGGGATAAGATGTTTTGGCTCGTGACGGGATAGAGCTGCCTTTTGCGCGTTCAATTGAAGGCGCGGCGCTCTGGCAAGGTGAAAGAGAATTGCATCCAAGCCACGCTCGGGATTTTCCGGCGTCGTGCTCATCGAAACGAACGGCTGTCTGGGCACGGCCGCCATGAATGAAGGTAGGACAATGCAGGTTATCGAAACGCTCGCTGAAGGGCTGAAGCGCGAAATCAAGGTGGTCATCCCGGCCAAGGACATGGAAGTGCGCATGAACGAGCGCCTCGCCGAGGTCAAGGACAAGGTCCGCATCAACGGCTTCCGTCCGGGCAAGGTTCCGGTCTCGCACCTCAAGAAGGTCTACGGCAAGTCGATCATGGCCGATCTGGTGAACGAAATCGTTCGCGATCAGCCGCCGGCAATCCTGACCGAGCGCGGCGAAAAGTCGGCGACCCAGCCGGAAGTTGCCATGACCGAGGACAAGGACGAGGCGGAAAAGATCCTTTCCGCCGAGGCCGATTTCGAATTCACGCTTTCCTACGAAGTGATCCCGGCGATCGAGCTGAAGCCGGTCAACGGTATCAAGGTGACCCGCGAAGTCGCTGAAATCAGCGAAGACGAAGTGACCGAGCAGATCCTCAAGATCGCCGAGAGCGCCCGCAGCTACGAGACCAAGAAGGGCAAGGCCGCCAACGGCGACCGCGTCACCATCGACTACCTCGGCAAGGTCGACGGCGTTGCCTTTGACGGCGGCAAGGATGAAGACTCGCAGCTCGTCCTCGGCTCTAACCGCTTCATCCCGGGCTTCGAAGAACAGCTCGTCGGCGTCAAGGCTGGCGATGAGAAGGTCATCACCGTAACCTTCCCGGCCGACTACCCGGCCAAGAACCTTGCCGGCAAGGAAGCCACCTTCGACATCAACGTCAAGGAAGTCGCAGCTCCCGGCGAAGTCGAAATCAATGACGAACTCGCCACCAAGCTCGGCCTCGAATCGGCCGACCGCCTGAAGGAAATCGTTCGCGGCCAGATCGAAAGCCAGTACGGCTCGGTGACCCGCCAGAAGGTCAAGCGCCAGATCCTCGACCAGCTCGACGAAATGTACCAGTTCGACACGCCGCAGAAGCTCGTCGAAGCTGAATTCGCCAGCATCTGGCGCCAGATCGAAACCGATCTCGCTGAATCGGGCAAGTCCTTCGAAGACGAAGACACGACCGAAGAAAAGGCTCGCGAAGAATACCGCAAGCTCGCCGAGCGCCGCGTTCGCCTCGGCCTCGTTCTTTCCGAAATCGGCGAGAAGGCCGGCGTCGAAGTCAGCGAAGACGAACTGCAGCGCGCGCTCTACGCACAGCTCCAGCAGTTCCCGGGCCAGGAAAAGGAAATTCTGGAGTTCTTCCGCAACACGCCCGGCGCTTCCGCCAACCTGCGCGCTCCGATCTTCGAAGAAAAGGTCATCGACCACCTGCTGACCGAAGTCGCCGTCACGGATAAGACCGTTTCCAAGGAAGCGCTGCTCGCCGACGACGAAGCTGAAGACAAGCCGGCTGCCAAGAAGGCTGCTCCGAAGAAGAAGGCCGCTGCCAAGGCTGAAGCAACGGAAGCTGCCGCCGAAGGCGAAGAAGCCGCCGCGCCGAAGAAGAAGGCCGCTCCGAAGAAGAAGGCTGCTGAAGACAGCGCCGAGTAATTCCGTTTTCTTCCGGATTGAAATTAAGCCCTGCCGGCAACGGCGGGGCTTTCTTGTTGGTAGGCAAGGAAAAAAGCTCCCTCTCCCCGTCAAAACGGAGGGAGGGTCTGGGTAAGGGGTGCGGGCTATCGCACCGATTATTCCTTACCCAACGCGTGGCGGATGGCTGTCTCGACCGGGCTATAGGCTTTGTCAGGTCGCTCCAATCGATAGGGCTCGGCGAGGCCGATCGAAGGTTGAGCCATGAAGCGCGGCGTCGTTCCACGATGCTTTTGGGCAGCATGGATCAGAAAAGGATGGCAGATATAGACAGTTCCTGCTTTCCCAGTTGCCAGTGCTTGAGGGCGATGGCCGGCGACATTCTCCAGCATCATATGGGAGCATCCATTCTCCCCCGCCGGCTCGAGGTAGCGCGCCACATCCATGTGCGAACCGATACGGATGCGCGTCGATGCATCGTCTTCGCCGACGTCCGAAAACAGGAACAGCGTCAATAATGCGCGCCCTCGCGACGTGACATTCACACGCCAGGCCGAGAAGTCGCTCCGCTCGTTCGGATCACAGTCGTCCCCGGGGAAGCTTAGATCGATATGTCAGCCAGCGTCGCCCGGATCGTCCGGATGCGGAAAGCGCACCGGAAAGGTGCCGAGACCGTCCCGCGGCAGCCATCGTCCCGGCCCAACCAGCTGGTCGAAGGCGGCGTGCAGGATAGGCATATTGGCGATGGTGCGGAATGGTTCGCCGCCATAGCCCGGCAGTCTCACGACCGGAAATCTCCAGCTTGCCGGATCGTGCTCGCTGCACGGAAGATCGTGCCACATCAGGGCGCGGGCTTCTGCGGCCTGTTCCCGTGAAAACGCATCATCGATGCGCACAAAACCATGTTGAATGAAATCGTTCAGTTGCGTGCTGGAAAGCGCAGCCGGATACTGTTCTTCGGTTCGCATGAAATCTCTCTCATCGTCGCGCCGTATTTTGCCCTTCCTATGTGGGAATACGGCCGTTTCGGCATAGACCAGCCGCGGCTACAGCCGCTGAGGCGGTCGCGTCTTCATTTGGCTGAAAGCCAGCGGATTAGCGGCTTATGAAGAAGATCGAAGCGATGTTGAGAATTTTCATCATGCCGCCAGGGTAATAAGCCCCGACGGCATGGTCAATATTGCCTAAGTCTAAAGTTCCGACTTGATACCGCCCATGCGGCCCGTGCATCAATGCCCGGCTGACGCGAACCGCTGCGCAACTCGTGTTACGCGCTCGCCGTAAGCGCGAGCAGTTTCCAGATCGCCGATCGACATTTCGCTCGGGGCTGCGTCGGCATCGGACTGCGCCATGGGCGCGATGTACGATCCCATCCTGTTTGCATCATCGCGCTTGGAGGCTTTCACGTTCGCTGGCTTCATCCCCAGACTGACCCACAGGCCTCCATGCTGTCCCGCCAGGAGAACGAAGTATTCGAGGGTATTGAGCTTGTCGCCGTTCAAACTGGCGCTGTTGGTGAAGCCCCCGAAAACCTTGTCCTGCCACTTATTGGTGAACCAGGCCTTGGAGGACGTGTCGGCAAACTTCTTAAACTGCCAGCTCGGGCCTCCCATGTAGGTTGGTGATCCGAAGATGATGGCATCGGCGGCGTCCAACGCGCCCCATCCGTCGTCGGAAAGATTGCCATCCGCATCGATGGCGTAAAGGACTCCGCCCGCACCCTCCGCCACGGCTTCCGCCATCCGCTGGGTGTGGCCGTAGCCGGAATGATAAACGACGACTGTGCTTGCTGTGCGATTTGACATGATGGTTTTGGCCTCCTTCTGGCCATGGCTTTACGCTGTCCGGAAGCGCGTTCGCTCGGACTGACGTCTTCTTCTCGGTGGGTTGATGATTGGGGGGGATGATACCCGACGCCCTGGCGATAGGACCTTTTCCAGCCAGTCACGCATGCGTTCTCATTTGGATGGCATGTTGCCCGCGGAATACTCAGACTTGGCCGCTGACACCCGCCAGTGCCAGCAGCAACAGGAACACGAGAGGCGGCGGGAGTTCCCGATAGTTCCGGATGCCGACAATGGCGGTGATCGCGGCGAGCATGATGCAGGCGCCCAACGCGACCCCGATATATCGGGCGCCGGCTGTGACCAAAAGTACAGCGGTTACGAGTTCAAGGGCGGCCGTGACCCAGCACCACCAGAAAGGAAATCCAAGCCGCACGAAGCCCGCGCGGATTTTCGGATGTCCACTCGCGTTGACGATAGCGCCGACGAGAAACGCCCCGGCGGCCAGCCAGACGAGGATGGTATCGAGTGACGTTGTGCCCGTGAAAATTGGAATTGGAAGATTCATTGATTTTCTCTTCGATGATGAGCCATGACGCTCAGGCCTAGCATAGCGATAGGATATATTCTAGCATTGCTAGATTGTCAATCAACGTTCCTTTTCGGCAGTTTTGGCATTACAAAATTCACTCCAATGGAGATGAGGAAGCTAGGTGGGCATCAGCGAACGCAAGGCCAGGGAACGCGGGGAGCGCGAACGCAGGATCGTCGTCGCTGCGAGGACGATCGCGGAACGCGACGGCTGGGCATCCGTCACGATCCGGCGTCTCGCCGAGGAGATAGAATACAGTCAGCCGGTTCTCTATTCGCATTTTGAAAATCGCGATCAGATCGTCGGTGCGGTCGCGCTCGAAGGCTTCGGCGAATTGGCAGCGATGCTACGCGCCGCGATCCGGCCATCGTCCACGCCAAAGGAGCGAGTGCAAGACGTCGCAGCCGCCTATCTCGATTTCGCTTTCGCTCGCCCTGCGCTATACGAGGCGATGTTCGTCCTGCCGACTGGTCTCCGCTTTGCCAGATCCGACACGCCAGCCCAACTTCGTGATGGTTTCGGAGCCATGGCGACGGTGATCGCGCCGTTCTCCCAGGATGTGGATACCGCTACCGAAACCTTCTGGTCGGCACTTCACGGTCTGGCGGAACTTGAACGTCACGGCAGGATAAGGCCCGCTTTCCGGGCTCAACGTATCACGCTCATCATGCAGATGGTGTCGGGTCAACGCTGAGAGGGGATTTTGCGATTAACCTGATCCCGCATGAATGGTTTGGAAAACGCGGGATAAGGCAAAGGGCTTAGGCCCTCGGAGTTTGGCCGCTTCCGGGGAAGAGGGGCTATTGCCGCACCCATGAAAAATTCAAATCTCCGACTTGATGTCGCCCATGCGGTTCCAGGCATCGAGGCCGGCGATCTTGTAGGCTTCGGCGAGCGTCGGATAATTGAAGGTGTTTTCGACGAAGTATTCGACGGTGCCCTTGAGGTTCAGCACGGCCTGGCCGATATGCACGAGCTCGGTGGCACCTTCGCCGACGATGTGGACGCCGAGGAGACGGCGGGTTTTCAGCGAGAAGATCATCTTCAAGAGGCCGGTGTCGAGGCCCATGATGTGGCCGCGCGAGGTCTCGCGAAAGCGCGCGATACCGCATTCGTAGGGGATATGCCGGTCCTTGACCTCTTCCTCCGAGAGGCCGCAGGTGGAAATCTCCGGCACGGCATAGATGCCGTAGGGGAAGTATTTCGGCGGCTCCTTGGCAATCGCACCGACGGCGACGCGGGCGGCGATGCGGCCCTGTTCCATCGAGGTGGAGGCAAGGCTCGGGAAGCCGACGACATCGCCTGCGGCAAAGATATGCGGGACCTTCGTGGCGAAGGTTTCGGGATTGACGCTCAGGCGACCGCGATTGTCTGCCTCCAGGCCGGCTGCGGGGAGATTGAGCGTATCGGTCGCGCCCATGCGGCCGGCGGCAAACAGCACCATGTCGGTGGTGATGTGGCGGCCGTTGTCGAGCGTCAGCTCCACTTTACCGCTCGGCAGGCGCTCCACCTTCTCGGCCTTCTGGCCAAGCAGCAGCTTCATGTTGCGATCGCGCAGCTGGTAGGTGAAGTCTTCGACGATCTCTTTGTCGATGAAATCGAGCATGGTCGACTTCGGATCGATCAGCGTTACCTGCGTGTCGAGCGCGCTGAAGATCGTCGCATATTCGATGCCGATGACGCCGGCACCGATGACGACCATCGACCGCGGCAGTTCCTCGATGTCGAGCAGTTCGTCGCTGTCGAGCACTGTCTTGCTATCGAAGGGTATGTAATCCGGACGGAACGGCTTGGTGCCGACGGCAAGGAGGATGCTTGCCGCCGTGACATTGACGACTTCGCCGTCGTCCTTGACGACCTGCATGGTTTGCGGATCGACGAAACTTGCCTTGCCCCGAATGTGCTGGACGCGATTGCGGGCAAACTGATGCTCGAGCACTTCGACTTCGTGGTCGAGGGTGATCAGGAGGCGGCGGCGCAGGTCCTCCGCGCTGATTTCCTGTTTGACGCGATAGGCCCGGCCATAGAAGCCACGCTCGCGCCAGCCGGAGAGGTTGAGCGCGGTTTCGCGCAGCGTCTTGGAGGGGATGGTGCCGGTGTGGACCGAGACGCCGCCGACGCGTTTGCCCTGCTCGATGACGAGCACCCTCTTGCCGAGTTTGGCGGCCTGGATAGCGCCTCTGCGGCCTGCAGGGCCGCTACCTACGACTAGGAGATCGAATTGGTCCATCGGGAAGCCTCGGATGACTGGATAGGGAATCAATGTCGCAACGCAACATGCACTCCGTCAACCGGTAGCTGCTCAATGTTACAGATTATCTAACGGGATGGGCCGGCGGTCAGGACGCGGAAAAGCCGAGCCAGGGTTCCAGCTTCTCGAATGTCCGATCCATGGCATAGGCGCGGGTAAACGAAAATGAAAGATGGCCGTAGAAGATCGACATCTGGTTTTCTGCCGTTGACTCGTTCGTCTTGGCAATGGCGGCGAGATAGAGCGCCGAGGCGAGCCCTGTGCGGTCCGCTCCCGCCTGGCAATGAATGAGAAGCGGTTTCGGCGCATCGCGCATGATTTCGATAAGCTGTGCGGCCTGCTGCTGCGTCAACTCACGAGCAGACGACATGTGAAAGTCGATGTGGTTGATGTTGAGTTGCTTGGCCTCGGCGACTTCCTTGTCATACCAATGACGACCGCTGTTTTCGCCGCGCAGGTTGATGATGGTCTTGATGCCATATTGCTTTTGAAGCTCCGCAATCGTGGCGGCCGTTGGCTGAGAGGAGCGATAGAGTTCGCCGGCGATGACCGGGTGGAAGTTCGTTGTCCAGAGCATATGCGCGTAGAAACCGACTGCCACCGCGGTGAAAGCTCCTAGGGCGACAAGCGCGCCGCGGCCAACACGACGGAGGCGATGGGAAAGCGTCGGCGATGTCTTCAGCATGCGATCTCCGGGGCGGGCCGACCGCGCAAGCAGATTGGCCAAATCAAAACAACGACTTCCGCCGGCGGATTCGCCGACTGAATGCGGCCATCCTTCTGCCAGATCATCCTGACGCTGAACTGAAAAGCGAAAATGGAGACAGCGACGGGCGATCTTGGAGTTTTTGAAAAATTGGAAATACGCGATGGTTCTGAAAAGTGATATTATATCAAAATGATATGATACGTTTTTGAATAATTAAATTAGGGCGTGCGCGACAATTTCAGATCAAACGCAATGCGCGGAAGCTGACATGACCGTTCTTGCCGATGATAACATGATCGTGAACAGTTATGCCCAAGGGCTTGGCGGTGTCGACAATCGTCTTGGTCATGTCGATATCGGCGCGAGACGGCGTCGGATCGCCCGAGGGGTGGTTGTGGACGAGAATCACTGCTGAAGCGGAGAGTTCCAGCGCCCGTTTGACGACTTCACGGGGATAGACAGGCGTATGATCGACCGTGCCAAGCCCCTGGATTTCATCTGCGATCAAGGCATTGCGCTTGTCGAGAAACAGCAGGCGAAATTGCTCGCGCGTCTCATGTGCCATGGCGGCATGACAGTAGTCGATGAGCGCCTTCCAGGAAGAGAGCACCGGCTTGCCTGTCAACTCGCTCTTCAGCATGCGCTGGGCGACGCTCGCAACCAGCTTCAGGTCGAGCGCGACCGCATCGCCGACGCCGCTGACCTCGGTCAACAGGCTGACCGGCGCACCGAATACGCCGCCGAGCGAGCCGAAGCGGGCGAGCAGAGCCTTGGCGATCGGCTTCGTGTCGCGGCGCGGGATGAGCCGGAAGAGCAGCAGCTCGAGCATTTCATAATCGGCCAGCGCCGCGTCGCCGCCGTCGCGATAGCGATTGCGCAACCGCTCGCGGTGGCCATGATAATGGGCTTCGGCATCACGCTCTAGGTGTGGAGCCTCAACAGGTTGTCTCGGTTCAGACCGAGGCGACTGATTGGCGGTTTTGATTTTAGGCCGCCGTGAGGGCGGTGCCAATTGTACATATGGGTCCAGCTTGGCAGATGAGTTTTTCGTGTCTCTGACGATGGATAGGCCCGCGCATACGCCCATTCGCGCAATGCGGTCTGAATGAAGCGTTCTGCTTTGCCGTTTGTCTGTGGTGTGTAGGGTTTGGTGCGGATGTGCTTGAGACCGAGAGCCTTGCAGGCTCGTGCGAAATCCTTGGCGATGTAGCAAGAACCGTTGTCGGTCATGACCCGCGTAACCGTCATGCCGAGGCTGGCGTAATAGGCAACTGCCGCCTTGAGGAAGGCGATGGCGCTGACGGCCTTTTCGTTCGGGAAGATGTCGGTGAAGGCGACCCGGGAGGTATCGTCGATTGAGACATGGACGTATTCCCATCCGATGCCGCGTGAGTTGCTCTGGCCGGTTCTGTCGCCGGTGATCCGGTGACCGACCCGATCGAAGCGGCCGAGGCGCTTGATATCGAGATGGATCAAGCCACCTGGCTCGGCATATTCGTAACGCACGACCGGTTTGGCTGGAGCAATGTCTTTCATCCGGGACAGACCGGCCCGCTTGAGAACGCGGCTGACGGTGGCCGGTGATACGCCTGTCTCCATGGCAATGTGCTTGCCGGTCAGGCGCTGGCGACGAAGAGCGACAATGCGATCGCTTAAAACCTGATCCGTCTGCCTGGGGCTGTTTTTGGGCCGAGACGAGTGATCCGCCATCTTGGCGCGCCCACCCTGTTCGAAGCGTTCAATCCACCGCGATACGATCTTGGGCGAGACGGCATAGACGCGGGCGGCTTGCGCTTGCGACAGTCGGCCACCGACAACCGCCGAGGCCATTTCCTCTCGACGCAGCGGGGTCAGTCGGGCATTCTTGTGAATGTTCATTCGGGGCGATCCTGGCATACTGAGGTGTGGTAACTCCAGTCTCCCAAATCCGCTCCGAATGGACAACCTCCTGAAACCTCACAGCTAGGGCGGCGGGTTTGGCCGCTGGCGCGGATTTGGTGGCTTGTGTGGCGGATTTGGCGGCTTGTGGTGCGAAGAATAGTCGCTCGTCCAGAAGCGGGGCCTCTTCCAAAGCTTCCGTCTCCCCGCTTCTATCGAGGGGCATGTCGCCATGTCCGTTGGAAGAAGCGGGACGTTTCGCCATGATTTACCCCTGCAGCGGCGGCAGGCCGGGGCGGTCGAGGCCGCCGGGCGATAGGGTGAAGATTTCGCAACCTGTCGCGGTGACGCCGACCGTGTGCTCGTATTGCGCCGAAAGCGAGCGGTCGCGGGTGACCGCCGTCCAGCCATCGCCGAGCACCTTCACATGCGGCTTGCCGAGATTGATCATCGGCTCGATGGTGAAGATCATGCCTTCGCGCAGCTCCGGGCCGTCATTGATCCGGCCGTAATGCAGGATATTCGGCGAGTCATGAAACAGGCTGCCGACGCCATGGCCGCAGAAATCGCGCACGACCGAGCAGCGCTCGCCCTCGGCATAGGTCTGGATCGCTTCGCCGATGGCGCCGGTGCGGGCACCCGGCCGGACGGCGGCGATGCCGCGCATCAGCGATTCGTAAGTGACTTCCAGCAGCCGCTCGGCAGAACGCTTGATTTCGCCGACCGGATACATGCGGCTGGAATCGCCGTGCCAGCCGTCGAGCACATAGGTCACGTCGATATTGACGATATCGCCTTCGCGCAGCGGCTTGTCGTTGGGAATGCCGTGGCAGACGACGTGGTTGATCGAGGTGCAGGAGGATTTCATGTAGCCGCGATAGTTCAGCGTCGCCGGATAGGCGCCGTGATCCATGCCGAATTCGAAAACGAAGCGGTCGATGACATCGGTGGCCACGCCGGGCTTGACGATCGCGGCCAGTTCATCGAGGCAGCGGGCGGTCAGCTGGCATGCCTTGCGCATTCCGGCAAAGGCATCCTGCCCGTAGATGCGGATAGCGCCCGTATTCTTCGCCGGCGCCGTTGCCGCTTCGATGTAATTCACCATGACTAGCCTTCAGCAGAAATCTTTATACTCGTATCTAATGCAGCTATGCCGGGTTCGTCTATCGGGATCAACCCGGCTGGCGTTATTTCCGTCGGCGAGACCCTGCATTTCAGCGCATATACTTCGACGCCGCGCGCCAAAGCCCGATCGTAGGCCTTGGCGTAGACCGGATCGAGATCGCCGCAAATCCGGAAACGATTGCAATCATGGCGCTGGATCACGAACAGCATGACGGCGCGGTAACCGGCCTCTGCCATATCGCCGAGTTCTTCTAGGTGCTTGGCGCCGCGGGCCGTTGCCGTATCGGGAAATTCCGCAAGGCCCGGCCGTCGCATGAAATGGACGTTCTTCACCTCGACATAGGTGGTTGTCCGCAAAGGGTCGGTCAAGAGCAGGTCGATGCGGGAATTGCGGCCATAATTCTGCTCGCGCTTTACCGTCGTATAGTCTCCGAGATCGGAAACCTGTCCAAGCGCGATCGCTTCCGCCGCGGTCCGGTTCGGCATGGCCGTGTTGACGCCGACGGTCGTGCCATCAGCCTCGATCAGTTCGAAGACGTGACGGTATTTTCGCTTCGCTCCTTCGTGTTCGGAGAGCCAAATGCGCGAGCCCGGCGCCGTCAGGCCGAGCATCGAGCCGGTATTCGGGCAGGAACCGGTGATGAAGGTTCCGTCCTCCAGCTCGGCATCGAAGAGGAAGCGCTTGTAGCGCGCGATCAGGCGGGCGGGAACGAGAGGCGAAGGAAAGAGCATGGTCTGGCGATCGCCTACGCCCGTTCCATGACGAAGCTGCCGGGCGCCTCTTCAAGCGCATTGAGCGCCTTGCCGCCCGGCGGGCGGGCTGTCGTCATGCGATGATCCTGCGAGAGGATCCAGGCGTGCCAATGCGGCCACCAGGAACCCGGCGTCTCCTTTGCCTCGGCCAGCCAGTTCTCATAGTCGCCGGTTGTCGGGCCGCCGGTCCAGAACTGGTATTTATGTTTGTCCGGCGGGTTGACGACGCCGGCGATGTGGCCGGAACCCGTCACGACGAATTCCACCGGGCCGCCGAAATATTGACTGCCGATGAAGACGGACTTGGCCGGCGCGATATGATCCTCGCGCGTTGCCAGATTATAGACGGGGATGCGCACATCCTTCAGCGACAGCGTCTTGCCATCGAGCATCATCCTGCCCTGGCTGAGCGCATTGTTGAGATAGCAGTTGCGCAGGTAGAAGGAATGGTTGGCGGCCGCCATGCGCGTGGAATCGGCGTTCCAGAACAGGAGGTCGAAGGGCAGGGGATCCTGCCCCTTCAGGTAGCTGTTGACGAAATAGGGCCAGATCAGTTCCGAGGCGCGCAGCATGTTGAAGGCCGTCGCCATCTTCGAGCCTTCGAGATAGCCGAGCACATTCATCTGCTCTTCGAGTGCCGCAATCTGTTCTTCATCGACGAAAACCTTCAGGTCGCCGGCGAAGGTGAAATCGACTTGGGTCGTCAGGAAGGTCACCGTGCGGATGCGCTTGTTCTTTTCCTTGGCGTGGAGCGCGAGCGTGGCGGCCAGCAGCGTGCCGCCGACGCAATAGCCAACAGCATTGACCTCCTGCTCTCCCGTCGCCTTTTCGATCGTGTCGAGCGCGAAATCGATGCCTTCGCGGGCATAGGAGGTCCAATCCTTCGTGGCATGGCGCTGATCGGGGTTCACCCAGGAGATGACGAAGACCGTGTGACCCTGCTCCACGCACCATTTTATGAAGGATTTCTGCGGGTTGAGGTCGAGAATGTAGAATTTGTTGATCCAGGGGGGGCAGATCAGCAGCGGCCGCTTCAGCACCTTGTCCGTCGCCGGCTCGTATTGGATGACTTGGCAGACATCGCTTTGCGCGATGACCTTGCCGGGGGTCAGCGCCATGTCGCGGCCAACGGCGAATTTCGTCATGTCGGTCTGCCGCAGGCGCAGTTCGCCGTGGCCGAGGCTGATATCTTCCGCGAGCATCTTCATGCCGCGCACCAGGTTCTCGGCATTGGAGGCGATGGTTTCGCGGTAGACCTGCGGATTCGTCACGATGAAATTGGTCGGCGAAAAGGCGGCGGTGATCTGCTTCGTGTAGAACGCAGCTTTGTGACGCGTATGCTCGTCCAGCCCCTCGGCTTCGCCGACCAACTTTTCCGCCCAGTTCGATGTCAGCAGATAGGTCTGCTTCAGGAAATCGAAGAAGGGATTCTTCTGCCAGTCCTCGTCGGCGAAACGCTTGTCTTTGACCGGTTCGGCTTCGGCCTCGGCGGACGAATCGCCGCTGAGACGCTGCATGGTTTTTGTCCACAGGCCGAAATAGCCGGACAGGAGATGTGTCTGCGCCTCCAGCGTCCGGCGAGGATCGGATAGCCAGTATTCGCCGACCTTGGACAGCGTCTTGACCATGTCGGTAAAAGGATCGGCAACCGTATCGACCTTCTCGCCGCGCTCGCGTGGCGCAAGCCAGGCGGAGGCCGCCTTGCCGAGATTTTCCAGCGCGCGGGCAAAGTTGACGGCCATCGCTTCGGGATCCCTGACGATGTAAGGCTCCACTGACTTTGGGTCGAAGCCGGGGAAGCCGCCGTTACCTTCATTATTGTCCCGCTTGCTGTCGGTCACGCATCATCCTCCCGGCGGCAGCTTGTGTCTTGTTTTCCATTTGTACATCTTGCGGGAAAAGGAATACAAGTCGAATGAAACGCAACCCTGCTCTTGCTTTGCTGCTGCGACAAATTTAACAGTCGCAACCCACAGCAAGGAATAGCGCAGGAAGACAATTATGGGCGGCGGCATGGTGGCAAGACTGAACCGGTATTCCGTATTCTGCGGTGCAATGTGCGGGATTCTCGCATTGACGCTGGCGGGCTGCTCGACGCCCGAGGAGAAGGCGGCCTACGCCAAGCGCAAGCAGCCGCCTGAGGCGGTGATCGTAAAACCCGCCAAGGGCACGCCGGTCGTGGAAACCAGCACGCAACAATATTACAAGGACGGCTATCCTTCCTTCAACGCGCCTCCGACGGCTGCAAACGTGCAGATCAACGATCAGCAGGCGGGCGACATGGCCAAGCAGTTGACGGCGCTCGGCGCGCAGCGCAAGGCCGGCACCATATCGGAGGCCGAATACCAGAAGCGCGTCGCCGAGATGCGCAAGCTTGCCGCCGAACATGGCCAGGATACGCTGCAGGAAATTCAGAAAGAGGGCAGCGCCCAGCCGGCCCCGACGGAGAATTAGCCTTGCGTTCCAGGCAATTTGGACGCAAAGCGTTCGGATCGGCCGAATTTGAATGTGTCTGACCGGCGAATTGCACTTTGCGTGCATAGCCGCCCAAGATTCACCTTATCTTTCGAGATAGCATGAATACGGCGCCGCGAGTCCCAAGTTCGTATCGCGGCTGGCCGGAAGATCAACGAACTTCAGTGCGGTTTTGAGGGCCGCTGTCCCATGGGGAAAGAAATGGAAGAGTTTCATAAAGTCCGGCGTTTGCCGCCCTACGTTTTCGAACAGGTCAATCGTTTGAAAGCGAGCGCGCGAGCGGGCGGGGCGGACATTATCGACCTCGGCATGGGCAATCCAGATCTTCCGACCCCCAAGGCGATCGTCGACAAGCTGTGCGAAGTGGTCCAGGACCCGCGCACGCATCGCTATTCCTCCTCCAAGGGCATTCCCGGCCTTCGCCGTGCCCAGGCCGCCTATTATGCCCGCCGGTTCGGCGTGAAGCTCAATCCGGATACGCAGGTGGTCGCCACCCTCGGCTCCAAGGAAGGCTTCGCCAACATGGCGCAGGCGATCACGGCGCCCGGCGACGTCATCCTTTGCCCGAATCCGACCTATCCGATCCATGCCTTCGGCTTCCTGATGGCCGGCGGCGTGATCCGCTCCATGTCGGTCGAGCCGGACGACAGTTTCTTTCCGCCGCTGGAGCGGGCGGTGCGCCACTCGATCCCGAAGCCGCTGGCGCTGATCCTGAACTATCCGTCGAATCCGACGGCCTATGTCGCGACGCTGGATTTCTACAAGGAAGTCGTCGCCTTTGCGAAGAAGCACGATATCATCGTGCTTTCGGATCTAGCCTATTCGGAAATCTATTTCGATGACGTGCCGCCGCCGTCGGTGCTGGAAGTTCCGGGTGCGATGGATGTGACGGTCGAATTCACCTCGATGTCGAAGACCTTCTCCATGCCCGGCTGGCGCATGGGCTTTGCCGTCGGCAACGAGCGGCTGATTGCGGCCCTGACGCGGGTAAAATCCTATCTCGATTATGGCGCCTTCACGCCGATCCAGGTGGCGGCGACCCATGCGCTGAACGGCGACGGCTCCGACATCGCTGAAGTGCGCAGCATTTACAAGCGCCGCCGCGACGTCCTGGTCGATACGTTCGGCAAGGCCGGCTTTGAAGTACCGCCGCCGGCGGCAACGATGTTTGCCTGGGCGAAGATTCCGGAAAAGTTCCGTCATCTCGGTTCGCTGGAATTTTCCAAGCTTCTGGTCGAGAAGGCCGACATTGCGGTCGCCCCTGGTATCGGCTTCGGCGAGCAGGGCGATGATTATGTTCGCATCGCGCTCGTTGAGAACGAACACCGCATCCGGCAGGCCGCGCGTAATCTGAAGCGCTTCCTCTCCTCCGCGGACGAGACGACGCACAATGTTATTTCGCTGAACGCTCATCGTTCATAATATCGAGCGGCAGCCGTTCCCGCGGCTGCCGTCCCCAATACTGATCAGGAATTTTCCATGGCAGATGCCCTCAAAATCGGCATTGCGGGCTTGGGCACCGTTGGTGCTTCGCTGGTCCGCATCATCCAGAGCCGCGCTAACGAGCTTGCCGTTACCTGCGGTCGTCCCGTCAAGATCGTCGCCGTCACCGCGCGCGATCGCACGCGGGATCGCGGCATCGATCTTACCGATATCGAATGGTTCGGCGGTCCTGTCGACCTCGCGCAGAAGGCCGATATAGACGTCTTCGTCGAGCTGATCGGCGGCTCCGAGGGCGCTGCCAATGCTGCCGTGCGCGCGGCGCTTGCACGCGGCCTTCATGTCGTCACCGCCAACAAGGCGCTGCTTGCCTATCACGGTGTCGAGCTCGCGCAGATTGCGGAAGAGAAGGGCGCCCTTCTCAATTTCGAGGCTGCTGTTGCCGGCGGCATTCCGGTCATCAAGGCGCTGCGTGAATCGCTGACCGGGAATACCATTTCCCGCGTCTATGGCATCATGAACGGCACCTGCAACTACATCCTCACCCGGATGGAGAAGGAAGGCCTGTCTTTCGCCGATTGCCTGAAGGAAGCGCAGCGTCTCGGCTATGCCGAGGCCGATCCGGCCTTCGATATCGAAGGCAACGACACTGCGCACAAGCTCGCCATCCTGACGACGCTCGCCTTTGGCAATCGCATCGCGGCCGACGACATCTATCTTGAGGGGATCACCAACGTCTCCATCGAGGATATCCGCGCCGCTGCCGATCTCGGCTACCGCATCAAGCTGCTGGGCGTCGCCCAGCGCACCGAAAGCGGCATCGAGCAGCGCGTGCATCCGACCATGGTGCCGCTTGATTCGGTCATCGCCCAGGTCGATGGCGTCACCAATGCCGTGGCGATCGAATCCGATATTCTCGGTGAACTGCTGATGGTCGGCCCCGGCGCCGGTGGCAATGCGACGGCCTCGTCCGTACTTGGCGACATCGCCGATATCGCCAAGAGCCGCCCGGGCGAGCAGCGCGTGCCGGTGCTCGGTCATCCCGCCAAGGCGCTCGAACCCTATCGCAAGGCGCAGATGCAGAGTCACGAAGGCGGTTATTTCATCCGCCTGACCGTTCTCGACCGCACCGGCGTCTTCGCAAGCGTCGCGACCCGCATGGCGGAAAACCATATTTCGCTTGAATCGATCGTGCAGCGCTCGAAGCAGCATCTGGCACCATCCGATCACCAGACGATCATCCTCGTCACCCATGCGACGACAGAGGATTCGGTGCGCAAGGCGGTTGCGGCAATCAAGAACGAAGGCTATCTCGTCGGCGAACCGCAGGTCATTCGTATCGAGCGGCCGAAAGAATAGGCTGATAACGGCGGCGCATCGCGCAAAGAAGCCGCCCTCAAATTCCAGGAGAGATGGTGGAGCAACCGGTCGATCCAGTTCAGCGGGCATTTCTGGGCGTGGAGCGCTCGGTGTTAGGCAATCGCTGGGTTTCCCGGCTCGATCAGGCTGGCCAGAACAGGGCGCTTGCCATTGCGCAGACGCATGGCTTGCCCGAGCTGATTGCCCGCGTGCTTGCCGGGCGCGGCGTCGGGCAAGACGAAGCCATGGCCTTCCTCGATCCGACCATCCGTGGCTTGATGCCGGACCCGCATCTGCTGACCGATTGCGAAAAGGCCGCGCAGCGTCTTCTGCATGCGGTCAGGAAAGGCGAGACCGTCGCGATCTTCGGCGACTACGATGTCGATGGCGCGGCCTCCTCGGCGCTCATCTATCGCTTCCTGACGCATTTCGGCGTTCCGGCCAGCATCTATATTCCCGATCGAATCTTCGAAGGCTACGGCCCCAATCCCACAGCCATCAATCAGCTCATCGACAATGGCGCGACGCTAATCGTCACGGTCGATTGCGGCTCCACCAGCTTCGAATCGCTTGACGCGGCGAGGGCGCGCAATATCGACGTCGTCGTGATCGATCACCACCAAGTGGCGCACGAGCTGCCGCATTGCCATGCCCTGGTCAATCCCAACCGTGAGGATGATCTGTCGGGGCAGGGGCATCTCTGCGCCGCCGGCGTCGTCTTCATGGTTCTGGTCGCGGCGCTGCGGCTGCTGCGCGAGGCCGGCGATTCCCGCGTGCGTTCGATCGACCTGCTTGCCTGGCTCGATATCGTCGCGCTGGCGACCGTTTGCGATGTGGTGCCGCTGAAGGGCCTCAATCGCGCCTATGTCGTCAAGGGGCTGATCGCCGCCCGTCATCAGGGCAATCTCGGGCTAGCCGCTCTGTTTCGCAAGGCCGGTCTCAACGGTCCCGTCTCGCCTTATCATTTCGGCTTTCTGATCGGCCCGCGCATCAATGCCGGCGGCCGTATCGGCGATGCCGCGCTCGGCGCTCGGCTGCTGACGCTGGACGATACCAGCGAGGCGGAAACGATCGCCGCGAAGCTCGACGAGCTCAATCGCGAAAGGCAGGCCATGGAGGCCGCCATGCTGCAGGAAGCCGAGGCCGAGGCGCTGGCGGAATATGGCAATGGCGACGGCGCCTCCGTCGTCGTTACGGCGCGCGAGAACTGGCATCCGGGGATCGTCGGCCTCATCGCCTCGCGCCTCAAGGACAAGTTCCGCCGCCCGGCCTTTGCCATCGCCTTTGATCCGACCGGCAAGGGCACGGGCTCCGGCCGCTCCATCAATGGTTTCGACATGGGGCGCATGGTTCGCGCGGCCGTCGATGCCGGCCTGCTGGTCAAGGGGGGTGGCCACGCCATGGCCGCCGGCCTGACGGTGGAACGAAGCAATCTCGGAAAGCTGCGGGCTTTCTTTACCGAAAAGGCGGAGAAGCAGGTAGC
Organism: Rhizobium sp. P40RR-XXII; assembly: GCF_012641405.1. GTDB lineage: Bacteria > Pseudomonadota > Alphaproteobacteria > Rhizobiales > Rhizobiaceae > Rhizobium. Next base: position 533,625 of record NZ_JABAII010000002.1, on the reverse strand, counting down.
CGGGCTCGTTGCCAACGAGACATTGAAGATCGACGGCGCGCTCGGCGCAAGCGGCGCGACCGTGGAGCTCATCGACAGGCTCGAGACGGCTGGTCCCTATGGCTCGGGCCATCCGCAGCCTGTCTTCGCCCTGCCGAGCCACAGGCTGCGCGATTCCCGTCTTGTCGGCCAGTCGCATATCAAGATTACGCTCGAGGCGCAGGATGGCGCCCGGGTGGACGGTATTGCCTTCCGTGCGGCTGAGACGCCTCTGGGCGAGCTGCTGATGTCCTCCCGCGGCGTGCAGATCCATGTTGCCGGCACGCTCGGGGCCGATCACTGGCAGGGAAGCCGACGCGTGCAGCTTCGCGTCACGGACGCGGCAAAAGCTCTGTGAAATAAATCATCCACAACGTCGCTTAAAGAAGCAAAATCAACGATTTCGAGGGGAGGGACAGTGGCACGCCCTAGGGGAGTCGAACCCCTCTTTACAGAATGAAAATCTGTCGTCCTAACCGATAGACGAAGGGCGCGTGCTGTGGCGCCCTTATAGTCAGCACCCTTCATTCCCGCAAGCGGAAAAACGAGAAAAATCCCAGAAAAATCCCAGAAAAATTCATGACTAGACAAGATTTTTCGAGGTGATTGTGGAAAACGTTGTGCCATCGCGATCTGGTACGCCCTAGGGGAGTCGAACCCCTCTTTACAGAATGAGAATCTGTCGTCCTAACCGATAGACGAAGGGCGCATGCAGCACACTTTTGCGCGACATGCTGTAAATAGGAATAGCCTATTGCATCCGCAAGCGGTAGCTCAATGAATGTATAATGGGAAGAAGAACAACAGTGGCACGCCCTAGGGGAGTCGAACCCCTCTTTACAGAATGAAAATCTGTCGTCCTAACCGATAGACGAAGGGCGCGTGCGCTGTTGTGTGGCGCGCTTATAGCGGGGTGATTTCATTCCTGCAAGCGGCAATTTTGCTTTTTTGTGGAAAAAATGACAGATGGGTGAAGCGACCGGTCTTCTCGAATAATCGAGCCTTAACAGGGCTTTGCGGCGATATCGAAGGCGTCCTGGAAACAGGGGCTTCCTACTGGCCGTTGGCGCCTTGCACCGGCTGTACCATCAGCTTGCCGTTCTGAGGCTGGTTCTTCGATGCGACGAACTGCGCCAGGATCGCTGCCTGTTTGCTGTTCAACACGCGGACGTTAGGGTTCGGTGTAGCCACGACGCCCGAGGGTGCCGCCTGCGCAGCCGGCTGCCCCGAATTCGCTGCGGGAGGGCTTGCATTGCGGATGACGGGCGGCGGCAGCATATCGGCCGAGGTGCGGCCGTTCGGCACGCCTGTGGCGTCCATAGCCTGCGGCTCCGTGGTCTGCATCGCTGTCGGCGGCGTGCTGTAGACGCTGTGCATCATCGGCGTGATGGCTTGTGTGCCGTCGGGCTGCGTCTTGGCAAGCGTCCCGTCCGGGTTGACGGCGATCGGCGGCGGAGCTGAAAAGATGCTGCTTCTGTTCGCATTGACGCCGGTCGGCTGTGTCACCAGGCCGGCAATGCCAGTCTGTCCTTCCGCGGGAGCTGCCGTCGGGGCGGGATAGAACGCTTGATTCTGCTGGGCGACGATCTGCTGGCGCGTATCGTTGACGCTATGCACCAAAGGGTCGCGATAGGTGCCATCCGCCTTGCGTCGCCGGGCGTCGGCCCTGTTGTTCATGTCGGCCGCAAGCTGTTCGGCCGCCGTCGGTTGGGCGGCGGGCGCCGCTTCCGATGTCTCTACCGGCTTCTTGGCCGTGGTCGCGCAGCCCGCGATCATCACAAATGACGCGATGACGGCAATAGTGCTTGCTAGCTTCTTCCCGCCGTATAAAATCTGCTGATCGCACATGGGACGTTCCCTGCAAGAGGTTTGCATCGGAACGGCCTCCTGCGAGGGACGATGATACCGCACGGGTCGACTGGGAACGATAACCGCGCGATATCCGATGCATGATGCTTCGAGTCGTCCAAGCATGCCGGAGGATGGGCATAGGCGGCAAGCGCGAAACGGATGGCTCCGCGCGTGCCGTAAGCCTCGCGAAAGCTTGCGCCTACCAGGAGCCGGTATTGGGCATCGAGGACCAGGGCTCGGCGGACGGAAGATTGTCGCCCTTCTGCAGGATTTCGATGGAAATGCCGTCCGGAGAGCGCACGAAGGCCATGTGACCGTCGCGCGGCGGGCGGTTGATGGTGATGCCATTGTCCATGAGCTTCTGGCAGGTCGCATAGATGTCGTCGACTTCATAAGCGAGGTGACCGAAATTGCGCCCGCCGCTATATTCCTCCGGGTCCCAGTTATAGGTCAGTTCCAGGCTGGGGGCACCGTTGCTGCGAGACGATTCGGCATCCTCGCCCGCTGCAAGGAACACGAGTGTGAAACGGCCTTTCTCGTTCTCGTAGCGGCGGGTTTCAGTGAGACCGAACAGGGTGCTATAAAAATGCAACGAGGCGTCGAGATCGGTGACGCGGACCATCGTATGGAGATAACGCATTCTATTTCCTCTCTTAATGTTGAGCTGGCCGGATCTTCGATCGAGGCACCAGCTTCGCGCAAGTCTTGGAGCGGTAATCTTAGGGTGGGAATAAACGAAAACTAGGACTTGCGCTTTTCCGTTACCAAGATGTTAATCTTGATATCAGGGAATCAGTTAACCGTAACAGTGTGACGCGTAATCGAGGGCTGGCTAGGATGGGTGACAGAATTTCATCGAAGGGAGTTGACGACTTCGAGGAGATGTCGGGCGATACCGTCGAGCTCATCGAAATCTCAGGCGTCGTCAAGTGGTTCGATGTCGCCAAGGGATTCGGTTTTATCGTGCCCGACAACGGCATGCAGGATGTCTTGCTGCATGTAACGTGTCTGCGCCGTGATGGTTATCAGACGATCCTTGAAGGAACCCGCATCGTCGCGCTGATCCAGCGCAGGGAGCGTGGCTATCAGGCCTTCAAGATCCTCTCCATGGATCAGTCGACCGCAGTGCATCCCTCGCAGATGCCGCCGGTGCGCACGCATGTGCAGGTGACGGCGACGAGCGGCCTGGAGCGCGCACTGGTCAAGTGGTTCAACCGCACCAAGGGCTTCGGCTTCCTGACGCGCGGTGAGGGCACCGAGGATATTTTCGTGCATATGGAAACGCTGCGTCGTTTCGGCCTGGCCGAGCTGCGGCCGGGGCAGGTGGTGCTCGTCCGCTTCGGGCCAGGCGAAAAGGGCCTGATGGCGGCGGAAATCCATCCGGATGCGCCGAGCCCGGTTACGCGGCCGCATTGATATGAACAGAGACATGTTTGTTCGAGTTCTGAGAAGCGCCATTTTGGCGCTTTTTCTCGTTGGGGCCATGGCCCCGTCTTCCTTCGCGGCGCAAACCGCGGGACAGCAGTTGATGGCCTTCGATTCGGAGCCGCTGACGATCGCATCGGCCAAGGGCCAGACACATAAATTCACCGTGGAGCTGGCGCTGACGCCGGCGCAGCTTGAATATGGCCTGATGTATCGCGACAAGATGCCGGCCGACCACGGAATGCTGTTTGCTTTCGGCGCGCCGCGGCCGGTCATGATGTGGATGAAGAACACCGAGCTGTCGCTCGACATGCTCTTTCTGGACCAGAACGGCACCATTACGCATATCCAGGAAAACGCCGTGCCCTATTCCGAATCGATCATCAATTCCGGCGGACCGGTCGCCTATGTGATCGAATTGAACGGCGGAATCGTTAGGAAGCTCGGCCTTGCCGTCGGCGACAAGGTGACGAGCGCCACGATCTCGGCAAAGCTCGGCAAGTAGCGCGTCTTCGATACATGGCGATCTGAAGGCCACGGCGGTAGGGGCAGGGTCGGCCAGCGCTATCGTCGTCGCAATGCCGATTCACTACCGGGCACGAGGTTGTCACCCATGTCTTAGGGACAAACTGTTACCTATGTCTTCGGTATGGACAGTCTACGCGGCCTCGCCACGCCCCTATGAGGGACTGCCCGAGATCAGCTATCCCTTCCACGACCGCGATGCCATCGTCACCAACTGCGGCCGTCTGTGCATCCATCGCAAGAAGATCAACATCTCGACCGTCATGGCCGGCCAGAGGCTCGGAATCAAGGAAGTCGACGACGGTATTTGGCTCGTCAGCTTCATGCATTATGATCTGGGATATATCGATCTGGAGCAGAGAACTTTGCAAACCATCCACAACCCGTTCGGCACGAGGTTGTCACCCATGTCTTAGGGACAAACTGTTACCTATGTCTTCGGTATGGACAAGAAAGATTTTGGCGACCCCTGCAGGATTCGAACCTGCGACCACCTGCTTAGAAGGCAGGTGCTCTATCCAGCTGAGCTAAGGGGCCTAGGGCCAAGCCGCAAGTCAATTGCGGCCGCCAACTCATGCCTGAAACCGCCGTCAAACTCAATGGGCGGCGGCCTCAATAAACGCCGTCCTCAGTGAGTCCAGGGCTGGATGCGTGTAAAGCGAAAATTGTCGGAATAGGAAACAACCTGTCGAATCGCATCCTTCGGAGCAATGACGCGATAGTCGATGCCGTTACGCTGGGCATAGGCCTCAGCCTGTTCCTGGGTATCGAACGTCAGCTTGAGCTGCTGGCGCGTATCGGCCGAAGATGTATAGCCCATGATCGGATCGATCTTGCGCGGGGTCTCCTGATCGAACTCCAGGACCCAGATATTGGTCTTGGCCTTGCCGGATTGCATGGCGGTCTTTGCGGGACGATAAATCTTGGCAGGCATTGCTGCAGCGCCTCCGAATAAAGCGGGAACTCCCGCTTTTGCTTCCTTTGCCGTTGCGCGACCCATACAGGCCGCGCGAACACGACTTTTGCTTAGCCGCGAATCCCTTTGTTTTCAAGCGAAAAGGCGATCCGCATGAGCATGGATTCGTCGATATGAATGGGGATTTAAAAATGGTCGGAGTGGAGAGATTCGAACTCCCGACCCTCTGGTCCCAAACCAGATGCGCTACCAGACTGCGCTACACTCCGTACCGTCACGCATGGTCTTCAGAATGCCGGCCTATGCCGAAAGATCATGCTTCAAGTTCCTGTACCGCCTGACATCTGCCTTGCGGAACGAGTGGGGAGATACACGGTTCATCTTCCTGCTGCAACAGCTAAAATCATGCAAAACGCATTCCGTGCGAAGCGACCTTCATCAATTTGGGGAAATGGCTCCAGGAGCCATGCAGCACAAACAGCGTATCGTGCGTCTGCTCCCGTGTGCCTTGATTTCAGTAATCCCTAGTTCGCCGCTCGCGGCCAGCCCGCGGCGTCCGAAGGTCTTGTCGCATCGACCGTCATCTGGATGAGATCGTAGCCGAACATCGATCCGGCCAGTTTGATGGCGATGATGGCTGCACTCAAAAGCGCCAGCCCGCCGATGATTCTATCGCTTTTCTTCACGGCCCGCTTCCCCTGACGTCTCGTGAATGCCGCGTTATTCACGGCGGCAAAGAGTATATCGGGTTTTATGCGAAGCGCTACGGGGCTTACTCACGCTGCCAATCGCGAGGCCGCAATCAGGAGAAGACAGCCTGCGATGCCCTCGGTCCAACGCCGGTGGCGATCGCTGAAGCCGTTGCGCGATCCGATCGTTGCAAGGACGAGGCTGAGGAGGACATTGACGGCCGCGCACAGCCCGATGAATACGGATGATAGCAAGGATGCCTGCAGCGCTATGTTTCCATCGTGGTTGATGAACTGCGGCAGGATGGCGAAATAGATCATCATGCCCTTGGGGTTGAGGACAGAGGTCAGAAAGCCGCGCCGAAATCCACCTGTCGCAATTCCGGATACCGCCGTGACCTCGCCAGCCTTCAGTGAGGAGCTTATGAGGCGGGCTGCGAGGTAGGCGAGATAAGCGATGCCGATCCAGCGCAGCAGCATGAACAGGAGAGGAAAGGCGGCGATGATGGCTGCCACGCCGAGGGCAGCCAGCGTGGAATGGACGATGTAGCCGATGCAGATACCGGCCGTCGAGCGTAGTCCGGCGATGGCGCCGCCGGAGATCGTCTGCGATGCCACAAACAGTATATCCGGCCCGGGCGTGCAGATAAGAGGCAGGACGGTGGCCGCAAAAAGAAGAAGATTGGCGTTTTCCATGGATGGAAGCCTAGAGGCTTTCCGACGCAATTGGCTTGCAAAAATGCTAGTTTCTATCTGATAATTGGCATTGAAATTCAAAAAATCTATTTTATCGGTGGAGAATGCCAATGCGGCTGGACGAGATCGACAAGCGCATCTTGCGCGCGCTGCAGCGCGACGGGCGGATGCAAAATGTAGAGCTGGCAAAAGAGGTCGGGCTTTCGCCATCGCCTTGCCTGCGGCGTGTGAAGCTCCTGGAGGATGCCGGCATCATCGATCGCTATGTGGCGGTGCTGAACTCGGTCAAGGCCGGCTTGCCGCTGTCACTGTTCGCTCGCGTCTGGCTGACGGCACAGGACGCCGAAACGATCGATCGCTTCATAGCGGCCATGAAGAAACTGCCCGAAGTGATGGAATGCTACATCATGCTTGGCGAAAGCGATGCGCTGCTGCGCGTCGCCGTGTCCGATCTCGATGACTACAGACAATTCCAGTCCACGCATCTGACGAAGGTCAACGGCATCCAGAACGTCAAGACCGACGTGCCGAGCCAGATCGTCAAACAGACCTATGCTTTGCCCTTGCGCTGACAGGCTTGCCTCGCAGCCTGTGTCGCGAGGGCTAGACATGAAAAACCCGCCGGCTGCGATGCAGCGGCGGGTTTTTCTGGTCGAACTGTTGCTAGATTAGAGCGTGATGCATCCGGCTCTAGTGCAGGATCTGGCTAAGGAACAGTTTGGTGCGTTCATGCTGCGGATTGTCGAAGAATTCCTTCGGCGAATTCTGTTCGACGATCTGGCCCTGGTCCATGAAGATGACGCGGTTGGCGACCTGGCGGGCGAAGCCCATTTCATGGGTCACGCAGAGCATGGTCATGCCTTCTTCGGCAAGGCCTACCATCGTGTCGAGCACTTCCTTGATCATTTCCGGGTCGAGCGCGGAGGTCGGCTCGTCGAACAGCATGATCTTCGGGTTCATGCAAAGCGAGCGGGCGATTGCCACGCGCTGCTGCTGGCCGCCGGAAAGCTGGCCGGGATATTTCTTTGCCTGTTCGGGGATCTTGACGCGCTTGAGGAAGTGCATCGCAATTTCTTCCGCCTGCTTCTTCGGCATCTTGCGCACCCAGATCGGCGCCAGCGTGCAATTTTCCAGAATGGTCAGGTGCGGGAAGAGATTGAAGTGCTGGAACACCATGCCGACTTCGCGGCGCACTTCATCGATCTTCTTCAAATCGTTCGTCAGCTCCACGCCGTCGACGATGATCTGGCCTTTCTGATGCTCTTCCAGGCGGTTGATGCAGCGGATCATCGTCGATTTGCCCGAGCCGGAAGGGCCGGCAATGACGATGCGCTCGCCGCGCATGACCTTCAGGTTGATATCGCGCAGCACGTGGAAATCGCCATACCACTTGTTCATGTTGATCATGTCGACCGCGACTTCAGTCTCGGAAATGGTCAGTTTTTTCGGTTGGGCGTCAGCCATTTTCTATTTCCCTCAATTTTTATCGCTTGTGGCCAGTGTCGAGATGGCGTTCCATGAAACCTGAATAGCGCGACATGCCGAAGCAGAACAGCCAAAATACGAATCCGGCAAATACCAAACCCGTGATTGGGGTCACTGCGCTTGCCCATGTGGCATCCGAGAAATTCTGACGGACGATGCCGAGCAGATCGAACATGCCGATGATCGCCACAAGCGACGTGTCCTTGAACATGCCGATATAAGTGTTGACGATGCCCGGGATGACCAGCTTGATCGCCTGCGGCAGTACGATCAGCCGCATCTTCTGCCAGTAGCCGAGGCCGAGCGAATCGGCCCCTTCGAACTGGCCCTTCGGTATTGCCTGGAGACCGCCGCGAATGACTTCCGCCATATAGGCCGAGGTGAAGATCGCAACGCCGACCACGGCACGCAGCAGCTTGTCCACCGTCCAGCCCTGCGGCATGAACAGCGGCAGCATGTAGCTCGCCATGAACAACACCGTGATCAGCGGCACGCCGCGGATAATTTCGATGAACATCACGCACAGCATGCGAAGGATGGGCAGTTTCGACCGGCGTCCCAGCGCAAGCAGGATGCCGAACGGAAAGGAGACCGCGATTGCGACGAAGGCAATCACCAGCGTCACCAGCAGGCCGCCCCATCTCTCCGTTTCCACGGTCTCGAGGCCGAAGCCGCCATGGAGCAGGAAGAACGAGATAATCGGCAGCACGAAGAAAGCCAGGATCGCATTCAATCCTTTCCTGGGAACCGATGGTATCAGGAGCGGCGCGAAGGCAATGATCGTCAGGATGATGACGAGTATGGGCCGCCAGCGTTCGTCCGGCGGATAGAGACCGAACATGAAGATGACGAATTTCGCGCGGATGAAGGCCCAGCAGGCTGCATTCCACCCATCCGGCTGGGTTCCGCCTTGAACGGTCGTGGCGCAGAATGTGCGGTCGGTTCCGCTCCAGACGGCATTTATGAAAAGCCAATTGACCAGATGCGGTATCGCCCAGGCAAGCAGGGCAATGGCAAGAACAGTCAGAACCACGTCCTTCGGTGAGGCAAAGAGGTTCTTTTTGATCCAATGCCATGCGCCTTTTTCGCCGGCCGGTGCGGGTTGCTGCGACAAAAGGGTCTTGCTGACGAAGCTTTGATTTGGATTCGGCATCTTATCTCTCCACCAGAGCCATCTTGGCGTTGAACCAGTTCATGAACAGCGAGGTTACGATGCTCAGGGCGAGATAGATGATCATCCATATGATGACGACTTCGACCGCGCGGCCGGACTGATTGAGGATCACGCCGCCGACGGCGACGAGATCGGCATAGCCGATGGCGATGGCGAGTGACGAGTTCTTGATCAGGTTGAGATATTGGCTCGTCAGCGGTGGAATGATGATGCGCATGGCTTGCGGGATGACCACAAGCCTGTTGATCGCCGAAGCGCGCAGGCCGAGCGCCCCCGCCGCTTCCGACTGACCTTTCGCTACGCCACGAATGCCTGCGCGCACGATCTCGGCAATATAGGTCGCGGTGTAAAGAGACAGCGCCAGAAGAAGCGCGAGGAACTCCGGTCCCACGACGAAACCGCCCGTCAGATTGAACTTGCCAGCCACGGGATAGTCGAATGAGAGCGGCAGGCCGGCCGCGAGGAAGGCCAATAGCGGCAGACCGATCAATAGGCCGATCGATACCCAGATCGTATGGAATTGCTGGCCCGTCGTCGCCTGGCGCTTATGTGCCCAGCGCGCTACGAAAAACACCACGGCGATGGCGACCAGGAAGGCGACGCCGACGGTCCACATGCCCGTGCCAAAAATCGGGCTGGGGAAGGCGAGACCGCGATTGCTGAGATAGGTGGAGAATGGCAGGTGCACGGCGTCTCGAGCCTGTGGCAGCAGAACCAGAACGCCGCTGTACCAGAAAAAGATGACGAGCAGTGGCGGTATGTTGCGGAAGAGCTCGACATAGGCCTGTGAAAGTTTTGCAATCAGCCAATTGTGCGAAAGCCTGCCAATACCGATGATAAAGCCGACGATCGTTGCGAAGACGATGCCGACGGCTGAAATAAGAAGCGTATTCAGCAGGCCGACGAGGAGCGCCTGGGTATTGGTGGAATCGCTCGAATAGGGAAGCAGCGCCTGTCCCAGATTGAAGCCGGCGCGACCTTCGAGAAAGCCGAAGCCGAAGGAGCGGTTCAATGCGTGCAGATTGTCGATCGTATTCTCAACGATGAACCAGCAGATACCCGCCAGAATGATGATCGTGATGGCCTGATAAAACGCCCCCCTGACTTTGGGGTCGTATAGCGCTGCCGATAGGGATGAGCGCTCGCCTTCAGGCGAATTGGTAGTAATTGCCATACAGAATTTTCCCCAATGTGCCTGTTTCAGGCTTGTTTTCTTGAGGTGAGAAAGGCGGCTTGCCGCCTTTCTCCGAGAGTTGGGCCGTTCGCGTGACTTAGCGAACCGGCGGTGCGTACTGGATGCCGCCCTTGTTCCACAGAGCGTTGAGACCGCGAGCGATCTTCAGCGGGCTGCCTGCGCCGATGTTGCGGTCGAAGACTTCGCCGTAATTGCCGACGCCCTTGATGACATTGTAGGCCCATTCGTTGGTGAGGCCCAGGTCGGTGCCGATCGTGGAGCCCTGTTCGACGCCGAGGAAGCGCTTGATATCAGGATTTGCCGAACCCTTCATCTCGTCGACATTCTTCTGCGTGATGCCGAATTCTTCGGCATTGACAAGCGCATAGGCGGTCCAGCTGACGATGTTGAACCACTGATCGTCACCCTGGCGAACCGCCGGGCCAAGCGGCTCCTTGGAGATGATTTCAGGCAGAACGACGTTGTCGTCCGGGTTCTTCAGCGTCAGACGCAGCGAATAGAGGCCGGACTGGTCGGTGGTGTAGACGTCGCAACGGCCGGAATCGTAGGCGGTGTTGACTTCCTCGAGCTTGTCGAAGACCACCGGATTGTACTGCAGGTTGTTGGTCTTGAAGTAGTCGGCAAGATTGAGTTCCGTCGTCGTGCCGGACTGGACGCATACGGCGGCGCCGGAGAGTTCGAGAGCCGACTTCACGTTCAGTTCCTTGCGAACCATGAAGCCCTGGCCGTCATAATAGGTGACGGGGCGGAACTTGAGACCAAGCGCGGTGTCGCGGTTGATGGTCCAGGTGGTGTTGCGCGACAGCACGTCGATTTCGCCGGACTGCAGAGCCGTGAAGCGGTCCTTGGCGCTGAGAGGGGTGTATTTAACCTTCGTCGCATCTCCGAAGACGGCCGAAGCGACGGCCTTGCAGAAGTCGACGTCGAAACCGGCCCAGTTACCGGATGCGTCAGGCTGTGCAAAGCCGAGAAGGCCGGTATTCACGCCGCATTGAACAAAGCCCTTGGCCTTCACGTCGCTCAGCGTCGAGGCCGAAGCGCCCGATGCGGTGTAGGCCAATGCTGCGACTCCGAAGAATGCGGAGAGAGCAAACTTTTTCATTTTCCCTACCTTTGTCTATTTGTCTTATAGTTAAAATGTAATCGCTTCCGAAGCAGGTTCTTGGAGAACCACGTTCCTTCCCTTCCCGGTGCGAGTGGTCCTATCACAGTCGCAAATGGTGTAACGGTCAAGAGATCGCCTCAATAATTGCGGATTTATTCGGCATTTTTGCCCTTCGAGGCTGAAAAAATGGCGTTTGACGCCAAAATAGGCGGCATTTTGCCGAAAAACTGCGCGAAATTGGAGTTTTTTCAATAGTTTCGTTATTTTAGCCTTCGAATAAAAAGCACTGCGGAAAGGATCGGGGTTGACCCCACCGGACTTGCCCGCCACAAATCCGGTTTCCTACAGCGCCAAAGGCATATCCGGACATGAAAGACAAAGACACATTCCTGCAGAACGCCGGCATCAATACGCGTTTATCCCACATCGGCAATTCGCCCTTCGATTTCCACGGATTCGTCAATCCGCCCGTCGTGCATGCCTCCACGGTGCTGTTCCCCAATGCGCACGTCATGGAGACACACGACCAGAAATACACCTATGGAACGCGCGGCACGCCGACGACGGATGCGCTGTGCGAGGCGATCGATGCGCTGGAAGGGTCGGCTGGAACAATCCTCGTGCCGTCCGGGCTTGCGGCCGTCACCGTGCCGTTTCTCGCTTATTTGTCTGCCGGCGATCACGCCCTGATCGTTGATTCGGTCTACGGTCCAACACGCTTCTTCTGCGACACCATGCTGAAGCGCCTCGGCATCGAGATCGAATACTACGATCCCATGATCGGAGCCGGCATCGAACAATTGATCAGACCGAACACCAAGCTGGTTCACACCGAGGCGCCGGGTTCCAATACTTTCGAGATGCAGGATATTCCCGTGATCTCGGCGGCGGCTCACCGGCATGGCTGCGTGGTGACAATGGACAATACCTGGGCGACGCCGCTCTATTTCAAGCCGCTCGATCACGGCGTCGACGTTTCCATTCATGCCGTCACGAAATATCCGGCCGGCCATTCCGATATTCTGATGGGAACCGTTTCCGCCAATGCGGCGCACTGGAAGCAGTTGCTGGACGCGCACGGACAGCTCGGCATCTGCGGCGCGCCTGACGACGCGTATCAGGTGCTGCGCGGCTTGCGCACCATGGGCGTGCGCCTGGAGCGGCATCAGGAGAGCGCGCTTGCGATTGCCCAGTGGCTCGAGGGCAGGGAAGAGGTCGCGCGCGTGCTGCATCCGGCACTGCCGAGCTTTCCCGGCCACGAATTATGGAAGCGCGACTTCAAGGGTGCAAGCGGGATCTTCTCTTTCGTTCTCGCGGTCGACGATGCGCGGAAATTCAAGGCGAAGGCGCATGCCTTCCTCGATGCCTTGCGCATTTTTGGTCTCGGCTACTCCTGGGGCGGTTTCGAAAGCCTCGCCCTGCGGGTCAATCTCAACGACCGTCGCGTCACCAAGGCTCCGACGGAGGGTCCGGTCATCCGCCTGCAGATCGGCCTGGAAGACGTCGCCGATATCAAGGCGGACATTGAGAAGGGCTTCGCCGCAGCCAAGGAGGCTTGATCAGCCGATGGCGCGATAGCCGTAGATCCAGTCCATGTCCGCCGCAAGGCTTTGCGGCGGACGAAGCGAGAGAACGAGGTCGCGCGCCATCCGGATCGGCCCGCGGGCGTGATAGGCAAATTGATTGAAGGCGGCGCGCTGGCGCAGGCGGGCGATGCGCGGCGCTCGATGTTTCTCGTAGAGATCGAACGCTTCCGACGGCGGACGTGTCGCCAGCATGCCCGCCAGCTCGAAGGCGTCCTCGATCGCCATGGCCGCGCCCTGAGCCGCAAACGGCATCATCGCATGCGCGGCGTCGCCGATCAGGATCGTGTCGTTGCCGTTGTGCCAGCGGCCCGCACCCATCTCGTAAAGTGGCCAGAAGCTCGCCTGTTCCTGTCTTTCCAGCATGTGCAGGATCGTGTCGTTCCAGCCGGAGAAGCCGCGCAGCATACCCTCCCGTTGAGCCTTGCTGCCGGTGGCGTTCCAGTCATGGCTGGCGCTGCTGCCGGAAACGATCGCGACGATGTTGAATGCCGCATTTTCCCGGATCGGATAGCAAACGAGATGGCTGGAGCGGCCTAGAAAGGCCGTGACGCTGGTGCGGTTCAGGATCGCCGGCGCGGATGCTTCCGGAATCGTGAAACGCCATGCGATATTTCCGGAAAAGAGCGGCAAGGGGGCGCCAGGCACAAGGGAGCGTGTCTTCGACCAGACGCCATCGGCGCCGATGATGAGATCAAAGTCGCGGCCAGCGATTCCATCCGGCATCGTTCGGTCTTCAATATCGATGCGCCGGCCAAGATGCAGCGTGCACAGCGCATTGGCGGCAACGGCATCGAGAAGCGCCTTTTGCAGCGTGGCGCGATGTGCCGTCCCGTAGGGCGCTCCCCACCGTTGCCTCGCAAAATTCCCGCATGGAACGGACGCGATTTGCCGCAGCGAGGAGCCGGATACCAGCTGAACCTCTTCAGGCTCCAGCCAGAGGGGCCGAAGCGCATCGAGCACGCCAAGCGTATCGAGGATGCGGGAAGCATTCGGGGATATCTGCAAGCCGGCGCCGACTTCGGTCAGCGCTTCGGCCTGTTCGAAAATGTCCGATTCTATGCCGTGTCTCGCCAGCGCCAGCGCTGCAGTCAATCCGGCTATTCCGGCACCGATGATGGCGGCTCTTTTGATCGGCATCGATTATGTCCGATCGGAATCGACGGTATTACGCCGCCTTGAAGTGGAAGACGCAGCCCGCAGGATTGGTCTGATCCGCCTTCAGCGACGGATTGTAGCGGTACAGCGTCGAGCAGTAGGAGCAGACCTTCTCGCTCTCGTCACCGATATCGATGAAGATATGCGGATGATCGTAGGGAATCGAGGCGCCGGTGCACATGAATTCCTTCACGCCGATTTCGATGACGCGATGTCCGCCGTCGTTCTGGAAATGGGGAATATTGTGGCCGGCCATGATGATCTCCGAATGCGTCCTGCCGTGAGCGGCATGAATGTTGCGCCAGACTTGGTAGCCCCTCTTTATAATCCTTCTTCCTGATTGTGTAGTGTGAAAGTCCGGCTTGATGCAGAGATTTTCGCACGCGCAGGGTTCATTTGATACTGCCGATAAAATATGGTCCGGCGCCAACGGAACCCAGCTTGCGAAGACGAAGCCATGAATTTGAATGCTCCTGCGATGTCCAATTTTGTCCGAGACGGACTGAAGCTCGCCTTTTTCGATGAAGGCGAGCCGAGCGGCCCGCCGGTGCTGCTGATTCATGGCTTTGCCTCGACGGCGATTGCGAACTGGGTCAATCCGGGCTGGCTGAAGACGCTGGGCGAAGCGGGTTACCGCGCGATCGCCATCGACAATCGCGGCCACGGCTTGAGCGACAAGCCTTATGACGCCGATGTCTACCACCCCTGGATCATGGCCGAGGATGCCGTCGCTCTTCTCGACCATCTCGGCATACCGGAGGCGCATGTGATGGGCTATTCCATGGGCGCGCGCGTTGCCACCTTCATGGCGATCGCCCATCCGGATCGCGTCCGCTCGCTGGTGCTGGGCGGTCTTGGTATCGGCATGGTCGAGGGGGTCGGCGATTGGGATCCGATCGCGGACGCGTTGGTTGCGCCGTCGCTCGATGATGTCACGCATGCGCGCGGGCGCATGTTCCGGGCCTTTGCGGAGCAGACGAAAAGCGACCGGCAGGCGCTGGCCGCCTGTATCCAGGGCTCGCGCGATCTGGCGGCGAGGGAAGATGTGGCAAGGATCGAAGCGCCGACTTTGATTGCCGTCGGCACCAAGGACGATATTGCCGGCTCGGGGCATGAACTGGCGGCGCTGATGCCGAACGCCGAGGCTATCGACATACCGAACCGCGATCATATGCTTGCCGTTGGAGACAAGGTCTTCAAGGCGGCGGTTCTCGAATTCTATCAGCGTCTCGACAAGCGCTAAGAGCATTCCCAGGAAAAGCGGCGGCGGGCCCGGAATGCGTCAGGAAACAAAAGGATGGAGCGGTTCCGCGATTCGAAGAAAAGCGGAAATGCTCGAGGTCACTTGCCGGTGAAATGGGGTTTCCGCCGCTCGGCAAAAGCAGCGCGGCCCTCGGCATAATCGGCGCTGTCGAAGGTCTCGGCGCCGATCACTTCCGCTTCGCGCAGCAGGTCGGGGTTCTGCTCGATGGCGGCACGGATCGCGAGCTTTGAGGCATGGAGCGCGATCGGCGCATTGGCGGCGATCGCGTGGGCGAGGGCGGAGACTTCACTGTCGAAAGCGTCCGCTTCGATTTCCTCCAGAAGAAAGCCGGCGGTAACCATTTTTTCGCTCGACATGGGCGCGCCCGTAAACAGCGTGACCTTGGCCATCTGCGCCCCAAGGGCATTGACGATATCCTGCACGGCATCGGCGGGATAGGCGATGCCGAGGCGAACGGCGGGTACGGAAAACCGGGCGCCTCGTTCGGCGATCCGCAAATCGCAGGCGGCCGCCAGCCCGAAGCCGCCGCCATAGCAGATGCCGCGGATTGCCGCGATCGTCGGCACGCGGCAATGCCGGATTGCCTCGAAAGCCTGGCTGTTCAACGCCTCGTAAGCGACTGCGGTCTCGGTGTTCTTGCGTACGCTATCGAATTCGCTGATATCGGCGCCGGCGGAAAAATCCCCGCCGCTGCCACGAAGGACGACCACATGTGCATGCGCTTCATCGGTCAGGATGCGCACGGCTTGCGGGATGGCACGCCACATGGCGGCGGTCACCGCATTCTTCCGGTCGGAGTTGCAGATGGTGATGGTGCCTATGGCATCGCTGCACGTCGCGCGGACGAGACCACCGGCAAAGTCATGCTCGAAATTCATGCGCGGCCAACCCATTTGTCTTGTGTGGCATTTAATCTATATAATGTATCCCTGACAGAAAATCGGGAGGCCGCCAATGGTCGCAGCAACGGACATTCGCCCGGTAGAGGGCTTAGGCGCGGTTAAGGTCATGGATCCCATCTGGGACAGCATGCGCGAGGAAGCTCGCGCCGCTGCCGAGCGGGATCCGCTGCTTGCCGCCTTCCTCTATTCGACGATCATCAACCATCGTTCGTTGGAGGAAT
Source organism: Rhizobium sp. P40RR-XXII (assembly GCF_012641405.1). Taxonomy (GTDB): domain Bacteria; phylum Pseudomonadota; class Alphaproteobacteria; order Rhizobiales; family Rhizobiaceae; genus Rhizobium. The sequence goes on along the minus strand of NZ_JABAII010000002.1, from coordinate 517,418 downwards.
GCGTCATCTATCGCATCTGCGAGCGCCTCGACCATCCGGACATGCAGGCCGTCCTCCTGCGGCAGACCTTCGAAGAGATGCTGACCGACTGGCCGGAGTGGGGATCGATCCTCCGCGTCGATATTCAGGCGGTCTACGATCGTGATCCCGCCTGCCTGCGTTTCCTCGAGCCCGTGCTCTATTTCAAGGGTTTCCACGCGCTGCAGACGCATCGTCTCGCGCACTGGCTCTACAATCACGGCCGCCGCGACTTCGCGCTCTATCTGCAGAGCCGTTCCTCCAGCGTCTTCCAGACCGATATCAATCCGGCGGCGCGCATCGGCAAGGGCATCTTCCTCGATCACGCCACCGGCCTCGTGGTGGGTGAAACCGCCGTGATCGGCGACAACGTCTCGATCCTGCACGGGGTCACACTTGGCGGAACCGGCAAGGAAGGCAGCGACCGTCATCCGAAAATCGCCCATGGCGTATTGATCGGCGCTGGCGCCAAGATTCTCGGCAATATCCAGATCGGCCACTGCTCGCGCATCGCCGCCGGCTCGGTGGTGCTGAAGGAAGTGCCGCCGAAGACCACGGTTGCCGGCGTTCCGGCCAAGGTGGTCGGCGAGGCGGGCTGTTCCGAGCCATCGCGCTCCATGGATCAGCTGCTCGCCGAACGAATGGTCGTCGACCAGATCATGGGCGCGGGCATCTAGGAAAAATTCAGCCTGACTTTCGGAGGCTTGCGCTGTCGCTGGACAGGTATGCGCGGTTCCGGTCTTTACACCGCCGCTTTTCCTATGCAAGAAGCGGCCAACCGAGATCCTCACGGAGAAGCATTGTGAAGCCTGAAGAAATCAAGAAGCTCGACGCCTATTTCAAGCGCACGTTCAACCCGCAGATGGTGGTGAAGGCCCGTCCGCGCAAGAACGATTCTGCGGAAGTCTATCTCGGCGAAGAGTTTCTGGGTGTCGTCTATATCGATGATGAAGATGGCGATCGCTCCTATAATTTCTCGATGGCGATCCTGGATGTCGATCTCTAATTTCGTCGATCTCGTATAGTGATTGAATATTCGGGCCGTATTTCATTGAAATGCGGCCTTTTTCTTTGGCAATTGCCCGTTCAATCATTCCGTAGCCGTTTTGAATCGCTGCAGCTTTTCCAGCCCAATTGCTAATATTTTGGCCAAAGCCTGTGGTTGCAAGGGCAATGATATATATTAGAAAAAACAGAATGATGCGGTGCACTCATCATCACTGACACTGCGTTGTCATCGGAAACGCAACCAAAGGGAGATATTGCGCCGCACAAGACTACTTGACTAATTGTGCGTCGCATTTAAGCTTTATCCTGTAAACCGGCCGCCGGCCGGCCAACAAGGGACGGAGAAGCATGTTTAATTTCGATGAAGCGAACAAGAAGGGCAAGGAAGCCATGGACACGGCGCTGAAGAGCTATTCCGATGTCACCAAGGGCTTTCAGGCGATTGCTGCTGAAGCCGCCGAATATTCCAAGAAGTCTTTCCAGGATGGCGTGACACACTTCGAAACGCTCGCCGGCGTCAAGAGCTTCGAAGCTGCCTTCGAATTGCAGAGCAGCTATGTGAAGTCTTCCTACGAAAACTTCGTCGCCGAAGCCACCAAGCTCGGCGAAATGTATGCCGATATCGCCAAGACCGCCTATAAGCCTTACGAAGCGCCCGTCGCGGCTGCGACGAAGGCTGCCGGTAAGGCAGCACCAACGGCAACCGCCGCTTAAAACTTTCGCCGAAAGGCAAAATTTCCGGAAAGACCGGCGACGCGGTATGCGTGGCCGGTCTTTTGCGTTTTGGCGCGCTGAACCGAAGTTGAGGATATGCAGCGACTTTTTTGGCCGCAGCCCGCTTTGTCAGCGAATTGTGATTGCAGTGTCCAGCAAGGGGCTTAAAATCACGCCAATATGAACTAAGTTAGAGGTTCGGATATCCGGCCCGACCAAGTGAAGAAAATAATCCTAGTTGCCAAGTCGGAATGCGATAGCTTGTGCCGGATGATTTGAGGAATGAATGAAATGATCGCTGAGCCGATCCGGATGCAAAACAACAGCGAAAGGAACGGGGACAACGGAAATCGCGGGACCTCGGTGATTACGCGCACCAAGCCCAAAACCAAGAAACCCAATCTATACCGCGTGCTGCTTCTGAATGATGACTATACGCCCATGGACTTCGTGATCCATATCCTGGAGCGTTTCTTTCAAAAGGATCTCGAGAGTGCCACCCGCATTATGCTTCATGTTCACAACCACGGCGTGGGCGAATGCGGGATATATACATATGAAGTAGCCGAAACGAAGGTGAGTCAGGTGATGGATTTTGCCCGGCAGCACCAGCATCCGCTGCAATGTGTTATGGAAAAGAAGTGAGGATCTGAACGTGCCAACATTTTCGCCTAGTCTTGAGAAGGCGCTGCATCAGGCACTGACCTACGCGAACGAGCGGCATCACGAGTATGCCACGCTGGAACATCTGCTTTTGGCGCTGGTAGACGACGCCGATGCCGCAGCTGTCATGGGCGCGTGCAATGTTGATCTCGACGCGCTCCGTAAGACTCTGACTGAATACGTCGATAATGAACTTTCCAACCTGGTCACGGGCTATGATGAAGACTCGAAGCCGACCTCCGGCTTCCAGCGCGTCATCCAGCGCGCCGTGATCCATGTGCAATCTTCCGGCCGCGAGGAAGTGACGGGCGCCAACGTTCTCGTCGCGATTTTCGCGGAGCGGGAAAGCCATGCTGCATTCTTCCTGCAGGAGCAGGAAATGACCCGCTACGATGCGGTCAACTATATCTCCCACGGTATCGGCAAGCGTCCGGGCTCTACCCAGACCCGCACGCCGCGCGGTGCCGAGGAAAGCGAATCCGAGAGCAAGCCGACCTCCCGCGGCGAGCAGGAGGAAGGCAACGGCAAGAAGCAGCAGGATGCGCTGAAGGCCTATTGTGTCAACCTCAATGAGAAGGCCAAGAACGGCAAGATCGATCCGCTGATCGGCCGTCACTCGGAGGTCAACCGCACCATCCAGGTGCTGTGCCGCCGTTCGAAGAACAATCCGCTCTATGTCGGTGATCCCGGCGTCGGCAAGACGGCGATCGCCGAAGGTCTTGCCAAGCGCATCGTCGAGGGCAAGGTTCCCGAGGCTCTGGCAGACGCAACGATCTTTTCGCTCGATATGGGCACGCTGCTGGCCGGCACCCGTTATCGCGGCGATTTCGAAGAACGCCTGAAGCAGGTCGTCAAGGAACTCGAAGAGTATCCGGGCGCGGTGCTGTTCATCGATGAAATCCACACCGTTATCGGTGCGGGGGCCACGTCCGGTGGCGCGATGGATGCTTCGAACCTGTTGAAGCCGGCGCTTTCCTCGGGTGCGATCCGTTGCATCGGTTCGACCACCTACAAGGAATATCGCCAGTTCTTCGAAAAGGACCGGGCACTTGTGCGCCGCTTCCAGAAGATCGACGTCAACGAGCCGAGCATTGAAGATGCCATCGAAATCATGAAGGGCCTGAAGCCCTATTTCGAAGAGTATCATCACCTGCGTTACTCGAACGACGCCATCAAGTCGGCTGTCGAACTGTCCGCTCGCTACATCTCCGACCGCAAGCTGCCGGACAAGGCGATCGACGTCATCGACGAAACCGGTGCCGCGCAAATGCTGCTGCCGCCGTCGAAGCGCCGCAAGCTGATAACCGAGCGCGAGATCGAGGTGACGATCGCCACCATGGCTCGCATCCCGCCGAAGACGGTTTCCAAGGATGACGAGATGGTTCTCGCCAATCTTGAACAGGAACTGCGTTCGGTCGTCTACGGCCAGGATACGGCTATCGAAGCGCTCTCGACCTCGATCAAGCTGGCCCGTGCGGGCTTGCGCGAACCGAACAAGCCGATCGGCTGCTACGTCTTCTCCGGCCCCACGGGCGTCGGCAAGACGGAAGTCGCCAAGCAGCTTGCCTCGTCGCTCGGCGTCGAGCTGCTGCGCTTCGACATGTCGGAATATATGGAGCGTCATACGGTTTCCCGTCTGCTCGGCGCACCTCCCGGCTATGTCGGCTTCGACCAGGGCGGCCTCTTGACCGATGGTGTCGACCAGCATCCGCACAGCGTCGTCCTGCTCGACGAAATCGAGAAGGCGCATCCGGATATCTTCAATATCCTGCTGCAGGTCATGGACCATGGCGCGCTGACCGACCACAACGGCAAGAAGATCGACTTCCGCAATGTCATCCTGATCATGACGACCAATGCGGGCGCTTCGGAAATGGCCAAGGCCGCCATCGGCTTCGGCTCGTCCAGGCGCACGGGCGAGGATGAAGAGGCTCTCAACCGCCTGTTTACGCCGGAGTTCCGCAACCGTCTGGATGCGGTCATTCCCTTCGCGCCGCTGCCGACGACTGTTATCCACAAGGTCGTGCAGAAGTTCATCATGCAGCTGGAAGCGCAGCTTTCCGAACGGAACGTTACCTTCGACCTGCACGAGGACGCGATCGCATGGCTGTCCGAGAAGGGCTATGACGACAAGATGGGCGCCCGTCCGCTGGCGCGCGTCATCCAGGAAAACATCAAGAAGCCGCTGGCGAACGAAATCCTCTTCGGCAAGCTGAAGAAGGGTGGCGTCGTCACCGTCACGGTCGGCAAAAAGGAGGACGGTTCCACCGGCATCCTGCTCGACGCGATCGCAGACACCGCTCCGATCCGGCCCAAACCGGAAGCCGAAGTCGGCGACGGGCCGGTCGAGGTGGAGGAGGATGACGGCGATACCGTCAAGACCCGGAGCCGCGTCGGCAAGGCCGGAACAGCAACCGATGCCCGCCGTTCCGCGAAGGCTTCGACATCAAGCGAAAGCGATGAGCCGGGAGGCAAGTCGCCGCGCAAGGGTGGCGGCGCGGTCCCGAAGGTTCCGCGCAAGTAATCGCCGATCGGCTGCTTGAAAAAAATAAAACGGCTGCATTAGGAATAATGCAGCCGTTTTTATATATTTATGAAGAAAACCTCAGAAATGACTTGAGGAGTTCAGCGCGTCAGGCCAAGGCCTCGATGATCTTCTTGGCATTGTCAGCCAGCACCGCGCCATCTTCCATCTTGCCCGAATGCGGCTTCAGCGCGACGCCTTCGAGGCGCGGGATGATGTGGAAATGCAAATGGAACACCGTCTGGCCGGCGGCCGGTTCGTTGAACTGGGCGATATAGACGCCGTCGGCATCGAAAGCCTCCTGAACCGCGATGGCGATCTTCTGTACCACGGTGATTGCGTGCTGCAACGCGGCCGGATCGGCATCGAGAATGTTGCGGGAAGGTGACTTCGGCATAACCAGCGTATGGCCGGGCGACTGCGGCATCACATCCATGAAGGCAACCGTGTGCTCGTCTTCATAGACGCGATAGGACGGGATATCGCCCTTCAGGATCTTCGCGAAGATATTGTTGTCGTCATAAGCGGGACTGGTCATCCAGGGTCTCCTCGTCTTCCGTTTATTGTTGTCCTGAACGGCTGGAGCAATTCCAGGAAAATTCTAGAGCGGCTTCCGTCCGGAATTGCGTAAAAACAAAAAAGATAGAGTGTTTTCGCGATTCCAGGAACGCGGAACGCTTTAGATATCCTGCCGTTCCCCTTTGCGGAAGGGGCTATGTTCGGTAAGGATTTCGCTCATTTCCTCCACTTGTTCCCGTTCGTGCTCCAGGTAGTCGGCAACGGCGCGCCGCAGGCCATGATGACCGATATAGTGCGCGGAATGCGTGATGACCGGAAGATAGCCGCGCGCCAGCTTATGCTCGCCCTGCGCGCCGGCTTCCACCCGCTTCAGCCCCTTCTCAAGCGCAAAATCGATCGCCTGATGATAGCAGACTTCGAAATGCAGAAAGGGATGATCTTCGATGCAGCCCCAATGCCGGCCAAACAACGTCTCGCCGCCGATGAAGTTGATGGCGCCGGCGATGTAGCGGCCCTCCCGCTTGGCCATGACGAGCAGGATGTCGTCGGGCATGCGCTCGCCGATCAGTGAATAGAATTTTCGGGTGAGATAGGGACGACCCCATTTGCGGCTGCCCGTATCCATGTAGAAGGCGAAGAACTGGTCCCAGATGTTTTCGGTGAGATCGCTGCCGGTCAGCCAGTCGATGGTAATGCCGTGCTCGACTGCCGTGCGCCGCTCCTTCTTCAGCGCCTTGCGTTTGCGCGACGCCAGCGTTTCCAGGAAAGCATCGTGATCCGCATAGCCTTCATTGATGAAATGAAACTGCTGGTCGGTGCGATGCAGATAGCCGTCGCCCTCGAAGACGGACGCCTCTTCTTCCGGCAGAAAGGTGATGTGCGCCGAGGATACGCCGAGTTGCCGGGTGACTTCCTTGAGGCTCTCGGCGAGCGCCGGCTGCAGCACGCTCCGATCCTGCCCCTCGGCGACAAGCAGCCGCGGCCCGGTGGCGGGCGTGAAGGGAATCGAGCATTGCAGCTTCGGATAATAGCGGCCGCCGGCGCGCTCGAAAGCATCGGCCCAGCCATGATCGAAGACATATTCACCCTGGCTGTGGCTCTTGAGATAGCCCGCGACGGCACCGAGCAATTCGCCGCCGTCGGTTTCGAGCAACAGATGATTGCCGAGCCAGCCCGTCTTGTCGGTCGCGGAGCCGGACTCCTCGAGCGACGACAGGAAGGCGTGCGAGACGAAGGGATTGTATGGCAGCAGGCTGCCGGTTCTGGACGCTCCGGCTAGCTTGGACCAGCTCTCCGGGGCGATGTTCTTGAAGGATCGTTCAACTCGAATGGATAATTCGTCTGTCATCAAGTTCTTGCGCTGAGAAGGAAGGGAGGGCTCTCACCGCTGCGCCTCCATCCGGGAGGATACGTCGCAGGCGCAGCGGTAATTTGGGTTTGCGCAAAGCCTCTCCTTCAATCGATCCCGATTTACGAGGCCAGGCGCGGGTCAAAACCTTCGAAGGTCATTTGGTCTGCATTGGCAAATGTATGTTTGCGGGCCGCCTCATCGCGCACGGTCCAGGTGATGACCGGAATACCGCGCTGGCGCTGCGCCGTGACGAAAGGGTTCGGCAGGTGGCCGTAAAAGTACGAAATGAAGTCTAGCCCAAGATGCATGGCTTCGTCATGCTGAAAAAACGTCTCGGGCTTGTTTCCTTCGGCCGTAAGCCCGACGGGGTAGGGTGCTTCCAGGCCTTTAAGGTCCTTGAGCAGCCAATGGTCGAAGCTCATCAGCGCGACATGGCCCTTATAGCCTTCCAGCACCTCGAGAACGGATTCCGCAAAGCCTTCGTCATCGTCTTCGCGTCCCTTGAGTTCCAGCACCAGCGGCACCTTGCCGTCGCAGAGCCGCAGAAGCTGCTTCAGCGTCGGGATCTTGTCCTTGGTGCCGCCGATCGAGAGCAGGCCGAGCTCGGCCGAGGTGCGCTCCCGCACTTCGCCGGGCAGGTTGCAGACGCGCTGCAGGTCATCGTCATGGAAGACGACCGGAACGCCGTCCGAGGCGTAATGCAGATCGCATTCTATCGCGAAACCTGCCTCGATGGCGCGGCTGAAGGCCGAGAGCGTGTTCTCCCATATTTCCTTGTTCATGTCATGATAGCCACGGTGAGCGACGGGATGCTCGGTCAGCCAGGCAAGCTTGCTCATTATGCGATTTCCAGAATGGCATCGATTTCAACGGCGGCATTGAGCGGCAGGGCTGCCATGCCGACAGCGGCGCGGGCATGCTTGCCGGCTTCGCCCAATACATTTGCCAGAAGATTGGAAGCGCCGTTGATCACAAGATGTTGTTCGACGAAATCCGGGGTCGAAGCGACGAAGCCGTTCAGCTTGATCAGCCGCTTGATCCGGCCGAGCTCGCCTCCGAGCGCGGCCTTCGCCTGGGCGAGAATATTGATGGCGCAGAGTTCTGCCGCGCGCTGGCCGCCGGCGACATCGACGTCCTTGCCGAGATGGCCCGTCACGCCGATCTTGCCGTTTTCCATCGGCAGCTGCCCCGACAGATAGAGAAGATTGCCGCTGATGACATAGGGAACATAGTTGGCGGCCGGTGCCGCGGCTTGCGGCAGAACGATGCCGAGTTCCTTCAGGCGACCCTCGATGGCGTCGGACATTTTCATCTCCCGTTTTGTTGTAAAAACTTCAAAAATCCGGCATCAAGACTAAATTCCGTCACTTGGGATCGGCAGTCTCGTTTTAGCCGAAAGCGTTCTTATAACATCGCATGCGAGTCCAACAGGAGATAATGAATGTTCCGCTCGAGTCTTGCTGCCACCGTCGTTTCGGGGCTGGGCATTCTGTCACTGGCGACTTCGGCAGCTCATGCAGCCGGTCCGAGCGGGCTGATCGCGCATCGCGCCGTCTATGATCTCGAGCTGAAGGATGCTTCCGATCGTTCCGGCATTTCCGGCATGGTCGGCCGCATGGTCTATGAGTTCGAAGGCTCCGATTGCGCCGGGTTCACCACCAATTTCCGCTTCGTGACAAGGATCGACACGGGCGATTCCACCCGCGTCAGCGACCAGCAGACGACGACATTCGAGGATCTCGGCAAGCGCCTGTTCCGCTTCGAGACCAAGTCCTTTACCGATAACCAGCTCGACAAGGACGTACGGGGTGCCGCAAGCGACGATCAAAAGGGTATCAAGGTCGATCTGACGCAGCCGCATAACAAGCAGGTCGAACTCATCCAGAGCCGCTTCCCGACGGAGCATATGCTCGACATCATCCATAACGCCAAGCTCGGCAGGAATTTCTTCGAGGCGCAGGTCTTCGACGGCTCCGATGACGGCGACAAGCCGCTCATCGCCACCACGGTCGTGGGGAAGGAACAGCCTCCGGCCACGGATGATCCCGATGCCGACAAGGCCGGCGCCTTCGCCAAGACGTCCTTCTGGCCGGTGACCGTGGCTTATTTCAACGAGAAGTCCACAGGCGACGCCACGCCCGTCTACCGCATGTCCTTCAAGCTCTACGAGAACGGCATAACGCGTGATCTCACCATGGATTACGGTGACTTCGTATTGACCGGCAAGCTTACCAAGCTCGAGGTTCTCGATACCAAGGCGTGCCAGTAGTCCGGCGCGCGGCGTTGGGTCGGCCGAAACATAAAATCATCGTCATAAAACTGTGATCTAAGCTTCACTATGGTGTGAAACGATTGGCACGTGTGGGTGAGTCCGTCTTTCGCTCGCGCCGATCTGGAATTGTAGTGGGGCGCGCGGGGGAATGATCGCCTTTTGGGGCGATTGAAAATTTTTGCGGTCGGCTCCGTGTTTATGGACGAGAAAGCACGACCTATGAGCAATACCGACATCTCCGCCGGTTCCACCAACAGCCTGCCGGCTGTCGCCGCCGATCCGGCGGAAATCGCCCGCATCGGCGACGGCATCGATCTGACCGATCGCGCCGGCATTTCCGTCTATGGCGATCGCGCCCAGCAGGCCGTTTCCGATTATTCCGATCGTATCCTGCGCGAAGTTCGCAATCGCGATCTTGGCGAGGTCGGCAAGCTGCTGACCGATATCATCGTCAAATCAAAGAAGCTGGACCCCGCTTCCCTGAAGGACGAGGGTTTCCTCTCGCGGATGTTTTCCTCGTTCAGGGCGAGGCTCGAGCGCTTCAAGGAACAATTCGAGGATGTCGCCGGCCAGATCGACCGCATCGGGCTCGAGCTCGATCGGCACAAGGATATCCTGCGCCGGGATATCGCCCTGCTGGACGATCTGCATGAGGAGACGAAGCAATCCATCGTGCAGCTCGATGCCTATGTGCAGGCCGGCAAGGATTTTGCCGAGCGTTTTCGGTCCACCGAACTTCCCCGCCTGAAGAACGTCGCCGATGCGGCTTCCGCTAATCCTGGCGGCGGCATGCTGGAAGCGCAGATCTACCAGGATAGCCTTCAGGCCCTCGATCGGCTGGAAAAGCGGGTTTTCTACCTGCAGCAGGCCCGTCAGCTCGGTATCCAGCAATTGCCGCAGATCCGTATCGTCCAGTCGGGCGATGAAACCCTGATCGAAAACCTGCAGGCGACTTCCGCGCTGACGGTGCCGGCCTGGAAGCAGAAGATGGTGATTCTGCTCGGCTTGACGCAGCAGAAATCCGCGCTCGACCTGCAAAAGACTGTTACCGACGCCACCAACGACATGATCCGTCAGGCATCGAAAATGATGAAGGATCAGGCGATCGCCATAGAACAGCAATCGCAGCGCGGTATCGTCGATATCGACACGCTTGCGGCTGCCAACCGCGACCTGATCGACACGATCAGTGGTGTCCTGAAGGTGCAGGAGGATGGCCGCGCCAAGCGGGCAGAGGCCGAGCAGCGGATGCAGAAAATGACCATAGAGCTCAAGAAAGCAATGATCGAGGCGCGGTAATTCGCATGACAATCCGCACATTTGTTACCGGCTTGACGCTCGCGTCAGCTCTTGCGCTGAGCGGCTGCGATGTCGGCGGCCAGGGGCCGAAGTTCTCGATCGTTTCCGGCTCGGAAAATACGGTTCTTCAGCCTGTTGTCGAGGAATTCTGCAAGGAGAAGAAGGCGACTTGCACCTTCGCCTACGAGGGCACGCTGGATATCGGCTTGGCCCTGCAGAGCGAGAAGGGTGTCGAGCAGGACGCAGTCTGGCCGGCCTCGAGCGTCTGGGTCGACATGTTCGATGCCAAGCGCCGGGTGAAGTCGCTGACATCGGTCGCGCAGATGCCCGTCATTCTCGGCCTACGCAAATCCAAGGCCGAGGTGCTCGGCTGGGTCGGCAAGCCGGTTTATATGAAGGACATTCTGGCGGCGGTGAAGAACGGCTCGCTGAAATTTCTCATGACATCGGCGACGCAATCCAATTCCGGCGCCAGCGCCTATCTCGGCATGCTTTCGAGCGCGCTCGGCAACAAGCCCGTGATCGAGCCGGGCGATCTCGACAAGCCGGAGGTTCAGGGTGCGGTCCGCTCGCTGCTTGCCGGTGTCGAGCGCTCTTCGGGTTCGTCTGGCTGGCTTGCCGATCTCTACACCGACTCGGCCGCAAAGGGCGTGCTCTACGACGCCATGTGGAATTACGAGGCGGTGCTGAAGGAAACCAACGACAAGCTCGCAGGCATGGGCAAGGAACCGCTTTATGCCATCTATCCCGCCGATGGCGTGGTCGTTGCCGATTCGCCGATCGGCTTCGTCGATCACGGACGAGGGCAGGAGGTCGAGACCTTCTTCAATCAGCTTGTCGATTATCTGCGCTCCGCTTCGGTGCAGAAGCGCATCGCCGATACCGGCCGCCGCATTCCTCTCGCCGACGTTGCCGCAAAGCCGGATCCGTCATGGAATTTCGATCCGACCCGGCTCGTGACGGCGATCCGCATGCCGGAACCTGCCGTCATCCGCCAGGCACTCGATCTCTATCAGGTCGCTCTGCGCAAGCCGTCGCTGACCGCTCTCTGTCTCGATTTCTCGGGCTCGATGGGGGGCAAGGGCGAGGAGCAGCTCCAGGCGGCCATGCGATTCCTGTTCAATCCCGGCGAAACAGGCAAAGTGCTGGCGCAATGGACGCCGGCCGATCGTATCATGGTCATTCCGTTCGACGCCGATGTGCGCACGACTTTCGAGGGCACGGGAGATCCGGCTCAGCAGAAAATGCTTGTCGACAAGGTTTCGCGCCAGCACGCAGACGGCGGCACGGATATGTATGCCTGCGCAAGCAGGGCGCTTGACTGGATAAGTGCGACGCGGGATCTGTCATCCTATCTGCCGGCGGTCGTCATCATGACCGATGGGAGATCCGATGATGCCAACGGTGATTTCATGAGCCGCTGGGCATCGGTGAACCCGCATGTGCCGGTGTTCGGTATCACCTTCGGCGATGCGGACAAGCGGCAGCTCGATGCTATCGCAAAGGAGACCTCGGCACGCGTGTTCGACGGTCGCGGCGATCTGGTCAGCGCGTTCCGGGCAGTGCGCGGTTATAACTAGAGCATTTCTGTTTTAAATGAAGCCACAGAAATGCTCTATCCCTTTGTTTTCTCGCAATTCCGGACGCAAAACCGCTTCGCACGTTTGCTGGAATTGCTTTAGGACGATAATGCGCAATTGGTTCGGCAATGACTGGAATTGGATCGTGGCGGGGCTTGCCGCCGCGATCGTCGTTCCTTTGCTTAGCTTTTTTGCCGGCATGCCGATATGGATCGCGGCGCTGATCGGTCTCTTGGTGTTCGTCGGCCTGATCTTCGTGCTCGCGCCCACGCGCCTGTTTGAAGGGCTGGATGCGAAGGCAATCGGCAGGGGACGCCTGGACTTTGCCCGTGACCTGTTGAGTGCGGCGACACCGGCCGCACAAAGGCTGGAGGCATCGGCAGGTCAGATCGCCAGCAAGGAACCGGCAGAACGGGTGCGGCATCTGGCTGACATTGCCGCCGACGTCTTCGCCAAGGTGGAGGCCAATCCGGAAAGTGCCGGCACGGTCCGGCGGTTCCTCAGCTATTATCTGCCGCGGGCGGCGGAGGTGGCGGAAGGATTTGCCGTGATCGAGGCGAAACGCCAGCCGGACGCCGCGCGCCTGCAGGAGGTGGGTCTCGTCCTGACCAAGCTGGAAGACGCTTTCGTGCACTATTCCGACAGCCTGCTCGAAGACAGGCTCGATACGCTTGATACCGAGCTGCGCCTCATACAGGCTTCGCTCAAAGAGGATATAAGACGCTGATGGCCATTTCCCGCCGCGCTTTTGGAGTAGGGCTTCTTGCCGCCGGTGTCGCGGGGACTGGAGGCTATTTCGCGATCAAGGACCGTCCGGAGCTGCAGGGGCTGCTTGGCAACCGCACCAAGCTCTTCGGCTTTATCGGCGGCGAGAAGGAAGCCTTCCTGGCCGATAGCGACGTGATCTCGGCACTTCACGGTTACGGATTGGAGATCAACAGCCGCGTAGCCGGTTCGGTGGAGATGGTGCGCGAGCAGGCGCTTCTCTCGCAGGACCCCGCGTTCCTGTGGCCGTCTTCGTCGATCATGGTCGATATCGCCCGTCAGGGCGGCGTCAAGATCCGCAATGATCGCGTCATCCTCAATACGCCCGTCGTCATCTATTCGTGGCAGCCCGTCGTCGACGGATTGACGAAGGCCGGGCTCGTCACTACGACCCCGGCGGGGCAGCACCAGCTCGACCTCAAGGCGCTGCTGGACGCAATGCTTGCCGGAACGAACTGGTCGAAGCTCGGCGTCAACTCGCTCTATGGCCAGGCCCGAATCGTCTCGACGGATCCCAACCGTTCCAACTCCGGCTTCATGTTCTCCGGCCTCGTGCTCAGCCTTCTGAGCGGCAATGTCGCGAGCGCTGAAAGCCTCGCGCAGTTCGGCGACAAGGCGCAGACGATCTTCCGCAACATGGGCTTCAAGTCGTCGTCATCAGGCAAGCTGTTCGAGCAGTATCTCGCCGGCGGCATCGGCGGCGAGCCGATGATCGTCGGCTACGAGAATCAGCTGGTGGAATGGATTATCGCCGACCCGAAGCGCTGGCAGAGGATACAGGCCGGCAACGGCGCCAAGCCCGTGGTGCTCTATCCGCATCCGACAGTCTATTCCGCGCACCCGCTGATCGCCATCGATGAACAGGTCGATCGCATGATCGAGGCCCTGGTCAGCCCGCGGCTGCAGGAGCTTGCCTGGACCAAGCACGGTTTCCGGGGGCCGCTGGGAACAATGACCGGCGATGCCGACAGCGCGATTGCCGGCCTGCTGCCGGCTGAAATCGATGCCGTATTGCCGCTGCCGGACGCCAATGTCATGCTGGCGCTGCTCGATAAACTGGCGGCTTGAGGGCAGGGTAGGGTTATTTTTCGACCCAAAGCCTTGCATTCCAAGTGAATCGAATGTATGGGCACCGGCATTCCACACGTAAGGCATGGGATTGTCCGGGAGAAATCCGGATTGTTCCGCCCGGTGGCATTCTCGAAGAGGGTGCTGTTCGCCTTGCGGAGGTTCAACCGGAAAAGGATACAAAGGCATGGCATTGCCCGATTTTTCTATGCGCCAGCTTCTCGAAGCAGGTGTTCACTTCGGCCACCAGACGCATCGCTGGAACCCGAAGATGAAGCCGTACATTTTTGGCGATCGTAACAACATCCACATCATCGACCTCGCCCAGACGGTTCCGATGCTGAGCCGCGCCCTGCAGGTTGTCAGCGACACCGTTGCTCGCGGCGGCCGCGTCCTGTTCGTCGGCACCAAGCGTCAGGCGTCCGAACTGATCGCCGACAGCGCAAAGCGTTCGGCTCAGTACTACGTCAACGCCCGCTGGCTCGGCGGCATGATGACCAACTGGAAGACGATCTCCAATTCGATCCAGCGTCTGCGCAAGCTCGACGAAATCCTCTCCGGCGAAGCCCAGGGCTTCACCAAGAAGGAGCGTCTGAACCTTGAGCGCGAGCGCGAAAAGCTCGACAAGGCCCTCGGCGGTATCAAGGACATGGGCGGCACGCCGGACCTGATGTTCATCATCGACACCAACAAGGAAAAGATCGCGATCGACGAAGCCAAGCGCCTCGGCATCCCGGTCGTCGCCATCATCGACTCGAACTGCGATCCGGACCTGATCGACTATCCGATCCCGGGCAACGACGACGCTTCGCGCGCCATCGCTCTCTACTGCGACCTGATCGCGCGCGCTGCCATCGACGGCATCGCCCGTCAGCAGGGTGCATCCGGTCGTGACCTCGGCGCTTCCGAGGAAGCTCCGATCGAGCCGACCCTGGCGGACGGCACCGAAGCCTGATCGCGCCCAGAGGCGGGCAGAAGATTGCCCGCCCACGCGCATTGACATCCGGGATAAGGCCGTTTGCGACTTCAAGAAGTTCGAGCGGCCTTATCGCGTTTTGCAAAGGCCTTGCCTACTGCATAATTCCTTAAATCGGAATCGATTTAAGGGTAAAATTATGCAGCGGATTTAAGTGCTACAGCGACCTTTGCGCGTCACTTGTGACGCACGGCGCTGTAGGCGGTAAATCCAGGCATGTTCCAATCAAGAATTCCACAGTATGACGCGGCTTCATAACGCTGTCATACTTACGGGTACATTTCGTCCCTCAAATCGGTGCCGCTTCGGCTCAAAACCGCATGCCGCACCGTATGAACCGACAAGAGGAAGCTTATGACCGAGATTACGGCTGCACTGGTGAAGGAACTGCGCGAAAAGTCTGGCGCAGGCATGATGGACTGCAAGAAGGCGCTGACCGAAACCAACGGCGATATCGAAGCTGCGATCGACTGGCTGCGCGCCAAGGGCATCTCCAAGGCCGACAAGAAGTCCGGCCGTACCGCCGCTGAAGGCTTGGTCGCCATTGCCGGCGCCGGTCACAAGGCCGTTGTCGTCGAGCTCAATTCCGAAACCGACTTCGTTGCCCGTAACGATGCCTTCCAGGACCTCGCTCGCGGCATCGCCGAAGTTGCGCTGTCCACCAACGGCACGGTCGAAGCCATTTCGGCTGCGACCTATCCGGCATCCGGCAAGCCGGTCGCCGACACCATCAAGGATGCGATTGCAACCATCGGCGAGAACATGACGCTTCGTCGTGCGGCCAAGCTGGAAGTCGAGCACGGCGTCGTGGCGACCTACATCCACAACGCTGCCGGCGACGGTATCGGCAAGCTCGGCGTTCTGGTCGCCCTGAAGTCGGTCGGTGACAAGGCCGTTCTGACGTCGATCGGCCGCCAGGTCGCCATGCACATTGCTGCCACCAACCCGCTGGCTATCCGCGCCGAAGAAGTCGATGCCGCGGTCGCCGAGCGCGAACGCAACGTCTTCATCGAGCAGTCCCGCGAATCCGGCAAGCCCGAAGCCATCATCGAAAAGATGGTGGAAGGCCGCATGCGCAAGTTCTTCGAGGAAGTCGCTCTTCTCTCGCAGGCTTTCGTCATCAACCCGGACCTGACTGTCGCTGCTGCCATCAAGGAAGCCGAAAAGACCGCCGGCGCCCCGATCGAAATCACCGGCATGGCCCGTCTGCTCCTCGGCGAAGGCGTCGAGAAGGAAGAGACCGACTTCGCTGCCGAAGTTGCGGCTGTCGCCAAGGGCTGATCGGCAAAAAGAAATCATATCCCGGATTGGTGAAACCATATCAGGGAAAACATCAGGGCATCGCGTGACAACGCGGTGCCCTTCGTGTATCCGGCTTGCACAATCATTCCCCCGGTGATCACTTCAAGGAGCTACGATGTCCCAGCCGATCTACAAGCGCGTGTTGCTCAAGGCCTCTGGTGAAGCTCTGATGGGCAGTCAGGGCTTCGGTATCGACGTGACCGTCTCCGACCGGATTGCATCCGACATCGCGGAAGCGCGTGCAATGGGCGTTGAAGTCGGCGTCGTCGTCGGTGGTGGCAATATCTTCCGCGGCGTCGCCGTGGCTTCCAAGGGTGGCGACCGCGTGACCGGCGACCACATGGGCATGCTCGGCACCATTATCAACGCGCTGGCTCTGGCGACCTCGCTGCGCAAGCTCGATATCGACACCGTCGTGCTCTCGGCCATCTCCATGCCGGAAATCTGCGAAAGCTTCTCGCAGCGCGCCACGCTTTATCATCTCTCGCTCGGTCGCGTGGTGATCTTTGCCGGCGGCACCGGCAATCCATTCTTTACGACAGATTCCGCGGCCGCGCTGCGAGCGGCCGAGATGGGCGCGGAAGCGATCTTCAAGGGCACGCAGGTCGACGGCATCTATTCCGCCGATCCGAAGAAATTCCCCGATGCCGAGCGCTTCGACCATCTGACGCACAGCCAGGTGCTCGAAAAAGGACTGGCCGTCATGGATGTGGCCGCCGTGGCGCTTGCTCGCGAAAACTCCATTCCGATCGTCGTCTTCTCCATTCACGAGAAGGGCGGTTTCGCTGAAATCTTGACCGGCGGCGGCCGCAAGACCATCGTATCAGATAATTGACGTTCCTGTGACGCCGGGCATGCCCGGTGTCGCCATATCAGACGGGAGTATAAACATGAGTGAAGGCAACGACCTCAAGGAATTGAAGCGCCGCATGGACGGCGCCATCGCGGCATTCAAGAGCGATATCGCCTCTCTGCGGACCGGACGTGCATCCGCCAACATCCTGGATCCGGTTGTGATCGAAGCCTATGGTTCGCGCATGCCGCTGAACCAGGTTGCCAACATTACCGTGCCGGAATCGCGCATGCTGACGGTTTCGGTGTGGGACAAGTCGATGGTCGGTGCCGTGGAGCGCGCCATCCGTGAATCCAATCTTGGCCTCAACCCCATCGTCGACGGCCAGAACCTGCGCATCCCGCTGCCGGAGCTCAACGAAGAGCGGCGCCGGTCGCTGGTAAAGGTCGCCCATGAATACGCGGAAAAGGCGAAGGTGGCGATTCGCCATGTCCGCCGCGACGGCATGGATGGTCTCAAAAAGGCCGAAAAAGATGGTGTACTCGGCCAGGACGAGAGCCGTTCTCTCTCCGAACGTGTGCAGAAAATGACGGATGAGACGATTTCGGAAGTCGACCGCTTGCTAGCCGACAAAGAAAAGGAAATCATGCAGGTCTGATCGCACGCTGGGGAGATGTCGCGCTTTTGATTTGGCAATATTGAAAGCGGTGGCCGCGCCCTAGATTACGAGACCAGAGCGTATTTCCGCCGAACGAAACCGGATCCATATGTCAGCTCCCACGTTCTCTGTCGTACCCGAACACGTTGCCATTATCATGGATGGCAACGGTCGCTGGGCCAATGCGCGCGGTCTGCCGCGCACCATGGGCCACCGCAAGGGCGTGGAGGCGGTCAGGGAAACGGTTCGGGCCGCCGGCGATATCGGCATCAAATACCTGACGCTGTTTGCCTTTTCCTCGGAGAACTGGCGCCGCCCCGAGACTGAGGTGAGCGATTTGCTGGGCCTGCTCAAGGCCTTCATCCGAAGGGACCTCGCCGAGCTTCATCGGCAGAACGTCCGGATTCGCGTCATCGGCGATCGCAGTAACCTGCGCGGCGACATTCTGCCCCTGTTGATCGAGGCGGAGGAAACCACCAGGAACAATACGGCCCTGACGCTGGTGATCGCCTTCAATTATGGCTCGCGCGATGAAATCACGCGCGCCTTCGCGAGCCTTGCAAAAGATGTCGAGGCTGGGCGGCTGCGCCCCCAGGACATCAGCCCTGAACTGGTCGATGCCCGCCTCGACACCGCCGGAATTCCAGATCCCGACCTCATTATCCGCACGAGCGGCGAGGAACGGCTTTCGAATTTCCTGCTGTGGCAGGCCGCCTATTCCGAATTCATGTTCGTGCCGGACTATTGGCCCGATTTCAGCCGCGATCTCTTCTTCTCCGCGCTGGAAAGATATGCAGCGCGCGACCGGCGCTTTGGCGGCCTTTCCGCCAAGCCGGCGGCCGCCGTGGGGTCCTGATGAGCCGCGAACTCAGGCTGCGCATTATTTCAGGCATCCTTCTCGCCGTCATCGTCCTTGCCGCCACTTGGTATGGCGGCTTGAGCTTTCGTCTTCTGGCGGCCGCGATCGGTCTGCTCGTCTACTATGAATGGTCGACGATAGCGGATCTGCATGGCCGAGATCCCCAGGGAAATGCGCTGGGCTGGCTTGGTCTCGTGCTGATGGCCGGCGCGACGATCCTGGGCGAATCCGTCTACTCCATCGAAGTTCTGGCGGTCTTCGTCATCGTCACGGCGATCATGGTCGGGATTCGCGCCAGAAGCTGGTGGCTGCCTGGCGGCATATTCTATTCCGGACTGACGACGATTGCGCTTTCGGAGATTCGCGATGACGATCTGCGCGGCTTCGTCGTAATGCTGTTCATTTTCGCCACCGTGTGGGCAACGGATATCCTCGCCTATTTCGTCGGGCGCGCCATCGGTGGGTCGAAACTGGCCCCGCGGATATCGCCGGGCAAGACATGGTCGGGCGCGATCGGCGGTGCCATTGCGGCCGTCGTGGCTGGAACTGCGGTCGTCTGGAGCTTCTTTTCCGCCGATGAGCTGCGGATTCCCATCCTTGCCCTGGTGCTTTCCGTATGCAGCCAGATCGGCGATTTGTTCGAGTCGTTCGTCAAGCGCAAGTTTGGTGTGAAAGACTCCAGCCATCTGATTCCCGGCCATGGCGGCGTCATGGATCGGGTCGATGGACTAATTTTTGCTTGTTTTGCGGCGTTTTTGTTGGCTATCGTAATGTCGCTGACAATGAGCGGCGAGACCTTTTCGTTGGGCGGCGTTCTGCTCGGGGTCTGAAATTAACACGAACAGGATCGTTGCATGGGTAGCGCGGCTAGCTTCATTGGTTTCTTGACGAACAACGTCATCACGTTTGTTTTCGTCCTGTCGCTGCTCGTCTTCGTGCATGAGATGGGCCACTATCTGATCGGCCGCTGGTCCGGTATCCGCATCATGGCCTTCTCGATCGGCTTTGGCCCGGAGATCGCCGGATTTACCGATCGGCACGGCACGCGCTGGAAACTTTCGCTCATCCCGCTCGGCGGCTACGTGCGCTTCTTCGGCGACGAGGACGCCTCCAGCAAGGTCGACGTGGATCAGCTTTCAGCCATGACGGAGGAGGAGCGGGCACAGTCCTTTGCCGGTGCCAAGCTCTGGAAGCGGGCGGCCACGGTTGCGGCCGGCCCGATTGCCAATTTCCTTCTCGCCATTGCGATCTTCGCCGTCCTTTTCGGTATCTATGGCCGTACGGTCGCCGATCCGGTGGTTGCCATGGTGACGCGTGACGGAGCTGCCGCCGAGGCAGGCATCGAGCCAGGCGACCGCCTTGTTGCCATCGACGGCAACAAGGTGGCGACCTTCGATGAAGTGCAACGCTATGTCGGTCTTCGCCCGGGCCGTACCATCGTTCTGACGGTCGAGCGCGACGGCCAGAATCGCGATTTCCGGATCGTGCCTAAGCTCGTGGAAGATACGGATCAGTTCGGCAACAAGATGGAAATGGGCCGCATCGGCATTGCGCTCGTCGATCCGGTGGTGACGGCGGTTGAGCCGGTAGGTCCGGCCGCCAGGGCTGGCTTGCAGGCCGGCGATCGGCTGATTGCGGTCGACGGCCACAACGTCGCGACCTATTACGATATCGGTCGCTACGTGGCCGACCGTCCCGGCAAGAGCATCGTGCTGACCACACAGCGCAACGGTGCAATCCGCGATATCCCGATCATGCCCGAAACGCTTGTCGATACCGATGCGTCTGGCAACAAGAAGGATATCGGCAGCATCGGAATCGCACCGATCGATCCGATCGTTGCCTCGATCGGTTCCGACAGCCCCGCCCAGATGGCCGGCCTGGAACCAGGCGATCGCATTCTTTCTGTGGATGGACGGGACATCGGCTCCGTCGGCGAAGTGCAGCGTTATGCAGCGGCTCATGCCGACAAGCCCATGGCGCTGACGGTCAAGCGCGACGGTCAGACACGCGATCTGACGGTGACGCCCAGGAAGTCGGAAGAGACCGATGCCTTTGGCGCCCGGACGGAGATCGCCACCATCGGCATCACCGACGGCCAAAAGCCGATCAAGCTGCGCTATGAGGCCTATGGGCCACTCCAGGCGCTTGCCGAGGGTGTGAAGCAGACCGGCAGCATCGTTTCCGGCACTTTCGAATATATCGGCAATGTCATTGGCGGCTATATGAAGGCCGATCAGCTTGGAGGCCCGATCAGGGTTGCGCAACTTTCGGGGCAAATGGCAACTTTAGGCTTTGCTGCGGTGCTCCAATTCGCCGCCATACTTTCTGTTTCAATAGGGTTATTAAATTTGATGCCGGTGCCGGTACTTGATGGCGGCCATCTGATGTTCTATGCGATTGAAGCCGTAAGGGGAAAACCCCTGGGTGCAAGGGCGCAGGATATCGCTTTCCGGATCGGATTTGCGATGGTGCTCTCACTCATGGTGTTTGCGACCTGGAACGACATCAGTTCCAGAATAGGCTAGCGGAGCTGCGACGAGAGGAAATTACGATTTATTTACGATGTTTCAAAGCTGTAGTGGCGAATGAGCCACGCTTTGAAATGAAGTAAACAGAAATTAACGTGCTCCCTTGCTTGTATGTCAAAAGCGGGTAAAACGACACACGTGGCCGGAATCGGGTTCGCTCGAGGCTGGGGACGATTGAAAAAAGGTAAGAAGTGAAAATGAAGGCTGGTTCAAAATTTTTGAACGCAGTGTCGGCGGTAGCGCTGTCTGCTGGTGTTGTTGCGTCTGGTGCTGGTGTTCTCACACTTGCCTCTGCCTCGGTCGCGGAAGCGGCTGTCATTCAGCGCGTTGACGTTCGCGGTGCGGAACGTGTTGGCGCGACGGCAGTTCGCGACAATATCACGATCAAGCCCGGAAAGAGCTTCTCCCCCGGCGACATCGACACTTCGGTGAAGCAGCTCTATGCCACCGGATATTTTTCGGATGTCCACGTCACGGTTTCGGGCAGCACCCTGATCGTAACGGTCCAGGAAAACAAGCTCATCAACGCCGTGGTCTTCAACGGTAACCGCAAGATCAAGGACGACAAGCTTCAGGGCGTCATTCAGACCCATTCGGCTGGTCCGTACAACGAGGCTAGCGTTCAGGCTGACATCAAGACCATCAAGGACGCCTACGCTGCGATCGGTCGTAACGATGTCCAGGTGACGACGCAGACCGCGGAAGTCTCGCCGGGCCGCCTCAACGTCGCCTTCGTCATCAACGAAGGTGATCGCACCAAGATCGACAAGATCAATTTCTCGGGCAATCAGGCCTATGGCAGCGGCCGTCTGGCTTCGGTGATCAGCACCAAGAAGAGCAACTTCCTGTCATTCCTGACCCGTAAGGATGTCTACAGCCCTGAGCGCCAGCAGGCAGACCAGGATACGCTGCGTCAGTTCTACTACAATCACGGCTATGCCGATTTCCGCATCGTCAGCGCCGACGCGACGCTGAACGAGCAGAACAACGAATACACGCTGAACTTCAATGTGGACGAAGGTCCGCGTTACACCTATGGCGACATCAACGTGGTCTCGACGGTCGACGGCGTCAATGCCGACGAGCTGAAGGGTCTCATCATCACCCACAAGGGCGATGTCTATAGCGCCAAGGATATCCAGACCTCGATCGAGAACATTTCCAAGCGCGTGGCCTCCGCGGGCTATCCGTTCGCCCGCATCACGCCGCGTGGCAATCGCGATCTGTCCGGTCACACCATCGGTATCGAATATCTGGTCGACCAGGGCGAGCGCGCCTATGTCGAGCGGATCGAAATCCGCGGCAACACCCGTACGCGCGATTACGTCATCCGCCGCGAGTTCGACCTCAATGAAGGCGATGCCTTCAATCAGGAAATGATCACGCGCGCCAAGCGTCGCCTTGATGCGCTCGGCTATTTCACCAAGGTCGATATCTCGACGGCGCAGGGCAGTGCCCCGGATCGCGTGGTCGTTATCGTCAACGTCGAAGACCAGCCGACCGGCTCCTTTGGTATCGGCGCCGGTTACGCTGTCGGTAACAATGGCGGCCTGCTGCTCGAAGCTTCGGTCGAAGAAAAGAACTTCCTTGGTCGCGGCCAGTACATCCGTATTGCCGCAGGTGCCGGCACGGAAGGTAACCGTACCTATAACATCTCGTTCACCGAGCCTTACTTCCTCGGTTATCGTCTTGCCGCCGGCTTCGATATTTTCAAGAACCAGACGTCGAGCGATGATTATTACGATTACTCGGAAGAAGGCTTCTCGCTGCGCGTCACCGCGCCGATCACCGAGAACTTCGCGACGACCCTGCGCTATAACTATAAGCGCTTGACCTACGACGGCACGAATAATTGGCAGGACAATCTTTCTGCTCCGTATGTCAACCTCGTCGAGAACGGCCCTTGGACGCAGTCGACTATTTCGCAGACCTTCACCTACAATACGCTCGATGACCAAAACCTGCCGCGCGAAGGCATCATCGCCAAGTTCACGCATGAATATGCCGGTCTCGGTGGCGACTCCGACTTCTACAAGCTGAGCGGTAAGGCTCGTTACTACAAGATGATCAGCGACGAAGCCGATATCATCGGCTCGCTGACGGTCGGTGCCGGTTACGTGATGCCGACGGACGGCAAGCTGAACGTCTTCGATCAGTTCACGCTTGGTGGCCGTGAAATCCGCGGCTTCGAGAATGCCGGTATCGGCCCGCGTTCGTCGCATGGCGATCCGCTCGGTGGCACGACCTACTTCACGGCTTCGGCGGAAGCTAGCATGCCGATGCCGGGCGTACCGCAGGATATCGGTCTGCGTATTGCGGCCTTTGCCGATGCAGGTTCGCTCTACGGCAACAAGGCGAATCTCTTCGGCGATACGCTTCACAACGACAGCTCGATCCGCGCATCGCTCGGTGCCGGTTTGATCTGGTCGTCGCCGTTCGGTGTCATCCGCGTCGACTATGCCGTACCTGTTCTCAAGGAAGATTACGACAAGGTCGAGAATTTCCGGTTTGGCATCGCCAACCAGTTCTGATATCGGCAGTCCAGAACTTCGGGCTTAAACACCGTTCTGGAGCCGGTGCTTATGGAACATACTGGTTTTTTCCCGCCCCATGGTGGCGTCAGCTTAAAGCAACTGGCTGAGCATCTTGGGGCGGAACTTGCTGATGCGGCCTCTTCGGAGGTCGTCATCAGGTCGATCGCCCCCGTCTATCGGGCAGGCGAGGGTGATATTTGCTATATCCTTTCCCGAAAGAATCGCGCTGAGCTGGAGACCTGCAAGGCTTCCGCCATCATTTGCTTGCCGGCGCTGAAATCTTTCGTTCCCGATCATATTCCCGTGCTTCTGTCCAGGAAGCCGCATACGGATTTTGCGATCGTCGGAGGTTTGCTGCATCCGCAAGCCATGCGGCCGATCGCATTCGCGGCGAATCAGGGAACGATTTCACCGGCCGCTACTATCGATGCGACGGCGAAGCTGGAGGCCAATATTGGCGTCGAGCCGGGTGCTGTCATCGGGGCTGGCGCCGAGATCGGCGAGGGCACGTATATCGGTGCCAACGCCCTTATCGGGCCAGGCGTGAAAATCGGACGCAATTGTAGCATTGGCGGCGGTGCGAGCGTGCTCTGTGCCTACCTCGGCAATGGCGTCATCGTCCACAATGGTACGCGCATCGGCCAAGATGGTTTCGGTTATGCGCCAGGGCCTCGCGGCATGGTCAAGATCGTTCAGATCGGCCGCGTCATCATCCAGGACAATGTCGAGATCGGCGCCAATACGACGATCGACCGCGGCACCATGGATGACACCGTGATCGGCGAAGGCACCAAGATCGACAATCAGGTTCAGATCGGACATAACGTCCGCATTGGTCGGCATTGTGCTATCGTCAGCCAGGTCGGTATCGCCGGCAGCACGGTGATTGGAGATGGTGTCCAGATCGGCGGCCAGGCTGGCCTCAATGGCCACATCCACATCGGCGATGGCGTGCAGATCGGTGCCAAGAGCGGCGTGATGAACAGTATTCCGGCGGGAGAGCGTTATGCGGGCCTTCCAGCGCGGCCTCTATGGGATTTTCTAAGGGAATCGGCGGAGATCGCAAAGCGGTCAGGGGCCAGGGAAAAGAAAGACGGGAGTGCGGAGCATGACTGAGGAAGCCAAGGCGTCGTTGTCGTCGGCTGACGTTCTGGAAATTATGAAGCTGTTGCCGCATCGTTATCCCTTCCTGATGGTCGATAAGATCATCGAGATCGATAGCGACAATTCCGCGATCGGCATCAAGAACGTCACGGCCAACGAACCGCAGTTCACGGGGCATTTTCCCGGTTCTCCGATCATGCCGGGCGTGCTGCTCATCGAGGGCATGGCGCAGACAGCTGGCGCGATCTGCGCACGCAAGGACGGCATTGGCGGTAACCTCGTTTATTTCATGACGATCGATAACGCACGTTTCCGCAAGCCGGTCGTTCCCGGTGACCGCGTCGAGTTTCACGTCGTCAAGCAGAAGCAGCGCGGCACCATCTGGAAATTCCATTGCGACGCGAAGGTCGATGGCTCTCTGGTCGCCGAAGCCGATATCGGCGCGATGATTGTGAGGAAGGATCAGGACGAGGCATGAGCAGCATCGCTAAAAGCGCTCGCATTCACAAGCAGGCGGTCGTCGAAGATGGCGCAGTCATCGGCGAGAATGTAGTGGTCGGCCCGTTCTGCTATGTCGGTCCGAAAGTCGTACTCCATGATAATATTCACTTGCTCAACAATGCGGTCGTGACCGGCCGCACGACGATCGGTAAGGGAACGAAGATATTTCCGATGGCCGTTGTTGGCGGGGATCCGCAAAGCGTCCATCACGGCGGCGAAGAAACAACGCTCGATGTCGGCGAGAACTGCACGATCCGCGAGGGCGTGACGATCAATACCGGCACGGCCGATTACGGCGGCAAGACGATCATCGGCAACAACAATCTGTTCCTTGCCAATTCCCATGTCGCGCATGATTGCCGCGTCGGCAACAATGTCATCATGTCGAATAATGTCATGTTGGCGGGGCATGTGACCGTCGAGGATCGCGCCATCCTGGGTGGCGGCTGTGCCGTCCACCAGTTCACCCGCATCGGCCGGCAGGCCTTTATCGGGGGGCTTTCGGCTGCGAGTTACGACGTCATTCCCTACGGCATGTTGAATGGCAATCCGGGCGTTCTCTCGGGCCTTAATATTGTTGGCATGTCGCGTGCGGGTATAGAGCGCGCGGTCATTCACAGGGTTCGGCGCGCCTACAAGACCATCTTCGAGAATGAAGGCTCGATCCGCGACAACGCGGCTGCGATCCGCGACGAATATGCCGACTGCAAGGAAGTGGTCGAAATCCTCGATTTCATCGCAGCCGATAGCGACCGCGCTCTGTCGTCGCCCAATCGCGGCAAGAGCTGACGTGGTTTCGGCCGGCCAAAACGGCAAAGGCAGGCTGGCGATTATCGCAGGCAGCGGGCTTTTGCCGGTTTACGTCGCCGACGCCGCTCGCCAGGCCGGTGAAAATCCCGTCATTATTGCGTTGACGGACGAGGCGGATCGGGATTGGTCCGCCTTTGACCATGCCAATCTCGGTGTCGGCAATTTCGCGGGGCTGGAGGCGATGTTTCGTCGTCATGGCGTGGACCGCGTCGTCATGTCTGGCGGTGTCGCGCGCCGTCCGCCCTGGCGCGAGATCCATCCGACCTGGCGTGTGATCAAAGAATTGCCTCTGACTATCCGCACGCTTCTTTCCGGCGGCGACAATGCCGTGCTGCAAATGGTCATCCGCTTGATCGAAGCCGGCGGCGTTCAAGTCGTTGGAGCGCATGAGATCGCGCCCGATCTGCTGGCGACCACCGGACCGCTCGGCCGGCACTCGCCGTCCCCAGAGGATTTGCGCGATATCGCGCAAGGGGCGAAGGCCGCCGATGCGCTGGGGTTGCTGGATGTCGGCCAGGGTGCCGTCAGCGTGGGTGGGCGTGTCGTCGCGCTGGAAGGTGCCGAGGGCACGGACAAGATGATCGAGCGGGTTGCCGAACTGCGCGCGGCGGGGCGCATCTCGACGCGTCGGCGCGGCGTGCTCGTCAAACTCTGCAAGCCACAACAGGATGTCCGGGCCGACCTGCCGTCCATTGGGGTATCTACGGTGTCGAACGCCAAGAAGGCCGGTCTTGCCGGCGTTGCCATCGAAGCCGGCAGGGCGCTGATCCTCGACCGGCAGGCTGTCATCGCCGCCGCGGACGAGGCCGGTATTTTCGTCTGCGGCATCGACCGGGGCTTGAGCGCGGAGGGCTTCATGTGAGCAGTGCGCCTTTGAAGCTTGCCGTCGTCGCCGGCGAGGTTTCCGGCGATCTGCTGGGGGGCGATCTCGTTGCCGCACTGAAGCGGCGCTACGACGGCCCTGTCGAACTGGTGGGCGTCGGCGGCGAGGCATTGGAAGCGCAGGGCCTCCGCTCGCTCTTCGACTATTCCGAACTCTCGATCATGGGATTCATTCAGGTCATCAAGCGGTTGCCGAAGCTGCTTGCCCGCATCCGGCAAACGGCCGACGCCATTATTGCCGAAAAGCCCGATGTGCTTCTGATCATCGATAGCCCCGATTTCACCCATCGTGTCGCGAAGAGGGTGCGCAAGGCTCTGCCTGGTCTTCCGATCGTTAATTATGTGTGCCCCAGCGTCTGGGCGTGGAAGGAATATCGCGCGCAGAAGATGCTCGCCTACGTCGACCATGTGCTGGCCGTGCTGCCGTTCGAGCCCGCCGCAATGCAGCGTCTGGGCGGTCCGGCCACGACCTATGTCGGCCACCGCTTGACCGTGGACGCCGATTTGTTGGAGACGCGCCGCCAGCGTGCATTGCGCGGTCTTGCCGGCGCCGATGCGCAGAAAACAATCCTGTTGCTGCCCGGATCGCGTGCATCGGAGATCCGGCAGCTGCTTCCGGTTTTTGAGCGGGCTACCGAAGAACTTAGCCGGCGAAACGATAATATTCGTTTTCTGCTGCCAACCGTACCGCGGCAGGAGGCATTGGTGCGTTCTCTTGTCGGAAACTGGCAGGTAAAGCCAGATATTGTCGTTGGCCAGAATGCCAAATGGAGCGCTTTTGCTGAGGCTGATGCCGCCATGGCAGCCTCCGGCACCGTGATCCTCGAACTCGGGCTCGCC
Organism: Rhizobium sp. P40RR-XXII; assembly: GCF_012641405.1. GTDB lineage: Bacteria > Pseudomonadota > Alphaproteobacteria > Rhizobiales > Rhizobiaceae > Rhizobium. The sequence goes on along the minus strand of NZ_JABAII010000002.1, from coordinate 489,847 downwards.
GGCGTCCCCGTGGTCTCGACCTACAAGACGGAATGGCTGGCGAAGTTCGTGCTGTCACGCATCAAGATATGGACGGCCGCCTTGCCGAACCTGATTGCCGATTACGCCGTTCTGCCCGAGCTTATCAACGATGTTCTGCGGCCAGGAATGCTCGCTCGCTATATGGAGCGCCTGGCGAACGACACGCCGGAACGTGCAGCCATGCTCGCGGGTTACGATCTCGTCTGGGAGCGAATGCAGACGGAGGAACCGCCCGGCGACAAGGCGGCGCAGGTTGTTCTGGACGTTCTAGCCCATAAAAAAACCGGTCATCCCTGACCGGTTTTTTCGTTTCAGTACCGAAGCTTAGCGCTTGGAAACAGGCACATATTCGCGCAGCGGAGCGCCGGTGTAGAGCTGGCGCGGACGGCCGATGCGCTGATGCGGATCCTCGATCATTTCGTTCCACTGAGCGATCCAGCCGACGGTGCGGGCGAGAGCGAACAAAACGGTGAACATGGTCGTGGGGAAGCCGAGAGCCTTCAGCGTGATGCCGGAGTAGAAGTCGACGTTCGGATAGAGCTTCTTCTCGATGAAGTACTCATCCGTCAGAGCGATGCGCTCCAGCTCGATTGCGATGTCGAGCAGCGGATCGTCCTTGATGCCGAGTTCGCCCAGAACCTCATGCGCCGTCTTCTGCATGATCTTGGCGCGTGGATCGTAGTTCTTGTAGACGCGGTGACCGAAGCCCATCAGGCGGAACGGATCGTTCTTGTCCTTGGCGCGGGCGATGAATTCCGGGATGCGATCGACCGTGCCGATCTCATTCAGCATGTTCAGCGCCGCTTCGTTGGCGCCGCCGTGAGCCGGACCCCAGAGGCAGGCAATGCCTGCGGCAATACAGGCGAACGGATTGGCACCCGAGGAGCCTGCGAGGCGGACCGTCGAGGTCGACGCATTCTGCTCATGGTCGGCATGCAGGATGAAGATGCGGTCCATGGCGCGGGCGAGCACCGGATTGACGACATAGTCTTCGCACGGAACAGCAAAGCACATGCGCAGGAAGTTAGACGCATAGTCGAGATCGTTCTTCGGGTAAACGAAGGGCTGGCCGATATGGTACTTGTAGGCCATGGCGGCGAGCGTCGGCATCTTGGCGATCATGCGAAGGCTTGCGACCATGCGCTGATGCGGATCGGTGATGTCGGTCGAGTCGTGATAGAAAGCGGAGAGCGCGCCGACGCAGCCGCACATGACGGCCATCGGATGCGCGTCGCGGCGGAAGCCGGTGAAGAAGCGCGACATCTGCTCGTGCACCATCGTGTGATGGGTCACGCGATAGTCGAAATCCTTCTTCTGTGCTGTCGTCGGCAGTTCGCCGTAAAGAAGAAGATAGCATACTTCGAGGAAGTCGCCGTGTTCGGCCAGCTGATCGATTGGATAGCCGCGATGCAGCAGAACGCCTTCGTCGCCATCGATATAGGTGATGCTGGACTCGCACGATGCGGTCGAGGTGAAGCCAGGATCGTAAGTGAAAGTGGAGGTGTTCTTATAAAGGGCACCAATATCAATGACACTTGGGCCGATGGTTCCGGTCATGACCGGCAGGTCCACCGTCTTTTCACCCCAAGTTAGTTTCGCGCTTTGTTCCGTCATGCTGATCCTCCAAGATTTGGCGGGATTGACGCCATAAAAAGCGCCAAAAGGTTAAGCGACTACCGACTAGCTATATGATCCAGAGCCTAATGCCAAGTTATCCGATTGCTGAATTGTGCATCGCGGTATCAACTTTTGGGCACTGCGGTAGCGCCACTAATCGTGCTGTACCGAGAAACCGGCTCAATTTCATCCCTATCATGCCGATTTCGGTTGAAATCACCTGATGGTGACGGCAAAAATCGCGCCAAAGCTGTGGTTTTGCGTGGGGGTGGCGGCGAGTGCCTAATTTGGAGGCAACGGAGCAGCGGGACGATGGCCGGGAAGTCGCTGCGCCTTCGCAGCTTCGTCCTGCCGTCGCGACGAATGTGCTTCGTGCCAAGGCACGACAAGGGGAGCGGACGCAGCATCTGGCGCCGCTGACCTCGCGTTTCCTCCTGATCGCGGGCCGCATTCGAGGCGGCATTGCCCGGCTGGTCGAGGAGGAAGCCGCACACGGCCGCGCCATCCTTTTCGCGCCGATCTATATGGGTCTCGGTGCGATCTTCTGGTTCGAAGCTGGCAGCGATCCGCCTCCGCAAGCCGTGCTGGCGGGCCTGTTTGTCTTTACCGCTAGCTTTGCGCTCCGGCGGGAAACGGGCAGGCTGTTTCGGCATCTGCTTTTCGCCGCCATGCTGATCTGCCTCGGCATGGCGCTGGCTCAATGGGAAAGCTGGCGGGCTTCCACTGTCATGCTCGACTCGGCCGTGACGACGACCGTCACGGGGAGGGTCGAGCGACGTGAATCCTATGACAATGGCGGCTGGCGCTATGTCGTCCGGGTCGCGGCAACGGAAAAGCCCACGATTCGCCGTTCGCCGGAACGGATCACGATCTTCGTACGCAAGCAGCTGAAGCCGTTTGACCTCGGCGATCGCATCCAGGGCAGGGCGCGCCTGACACCGCCGTCCGGGCCGGCTTTGCCTGACCTCAACGATTTCGCCTTCAGCTCTTACTTCAATGGCATTGGTGCGAACGGTTTCGCCTATGGCAGCCCGAACCTATTGCCTCCATCCGGTGATAACACCGCAAATTCGCTGCTGGATAAGGCCGATATCTGGCTTGCCGGCCTGCGCAACGGCATCGGCGACAGGATCAGGGAAACCCTGCCGGGAGATACGGGCGCCTTCGCTGCGGCGCTCGTCACCGATGAGAGACGTGCGATCTCCAAGGATACGACCGAGTCGCTGCGAATTGCCGGTCTTACCCATATTATTGCAATTTCGGGGCTGAACATGGCGCTATCGGCCGGCATCTTCTATGTCGGCCTGCGCTATCTGTTCAGCTTGTTTCCGGGAGTTGCGCAGGCCTGGCCGACCAAGAAATTCGCGGCTTTCGGCGCGCTTTTGACGGTAACGGCCTATTACCTCATTTCCGGCTTCGGCGTATCCGCCGAGCGTGCTTTCATCATGATGGCGATCATGCTGGTGGCCGTACTTTTCGATCGGCCCTCGCTCAGCCTTCGCAATGTCGCGCTATCCGCCATCGTCATCCTTGTTCTGTCGCCGTCGCAGGTGCTAGGCCCAAGCTTCCAGATGTCCTATGCCGCAACGCTGGCGCTGGTGTCGGGCTATTCGTTATGGAAACGACGGCGGCACCGCGAAAACATCCTCTCGCGGATCCGCCTGTTAAGCCCGCTGCTCTTCGTCTCGCGCTTCTTCGGCGGCGTATTGTCGACCTCGTTCATCGGCGGCGCATCGACGGCCATCTTCTCGATCGAGCATTTTCACCGGCTGGCGACATATGGTCTCGCCGCCAACCTCGCGGCCATGCCGGTGGTCTCCTTCATTGTCATGCCGTTCGGCATGGTGGCAATGCTGCTCATGCCCTTCGGCCTGGACGGGCCGTTTTGGAAGGTCACCGGCGAGGGACTGGAACTCGTCATCGTAATCGCCAAAACGGTGGCCGGTTGGGGAGGCGACATCACCTTCGGCCGCCAACCCGGCTGGCTAATGCCGACCTTCATTGCCGGCTTCCTGATCATGACCGTGTTGCGGACCCGGCTTCGCCATTTGGGGCTGCTGTTGGTGCTTTCATCCACCGGCGTGGCGGCATTCGACTCCGGCGTGCCGAAGCCGGATCTGATGATTTCGGAAGATGGGGTCCTGGTTGCGCTGCGACAGGACGATATACTCGCCACAAATCGCGAAAGGCCGCAGGCCTTCATTTTCGAACAATGGCAGAAGGCACTGGTCGCAACCGAACACCAGCCGCCCACTATTCTCCCCAGCGATAGCCGGCTTCCGCAGATCAGCAAGACCGATCGCCACAAGCGACTGAGCAGCGAAGAACATAAGGCAGTCCGTAAGGCAATGGAGGAAGCGCTGGACCGGACGATGCAGGGAAGTTTCGCCTGCCAGAAAGGCGCATGGTGCGCAGCCATGCTTGATAATGGCGCTATCCTGATCACCATAGAAAACGCAGCCTATTTGCCGTCCGCCTGCGACACGGCAAATATCGTCGTGACCCCGATCCGACTGCGGCTCGATCATTGCCGCTCCGGAGCGATACTCATAACCGGTGCGACATTGCGCAAAACCGGGTCCATCGAAATGGCGCTCACCGCCGATAAGCCCGTTATCTCTGCCGCTTTCGAAAACCCGCAGCGACCATGGACCAGACACCGAACCTATGATTGGCGCACCGGCAAATTCGGTACACCACCTGCGCAGGTATCACCCGTCAACGGTAATCCAACTGTTAGTGATAACTCATCCGTCAATGATAACGACGAATAAGCCCTACCAGCTTGCCTTGAACCTTGACGCGGTCTGGCCCGAAGATGCGGGTTTCATAGGCCGGATTGGCGGCTTCCAGCGCGATCGAGGCGCCCTTGCGGCGGAAGCGCTTCAGCGTTGCCTCTTCGTCGTCAACGAGCGCAACGACGATATCGCCGGGATTGGCTGTCGTCGAATTTCGGATGATGACCGTATCGCCATCGAAAATTCCGGCGTCGATCATCGAATCGCCCCTCACCTCCAGCGCATAATGCTCGCCGGAGCCGAGCATGTCGGCGGGAACGGTAATGTCATGTGTATTGTTCTGAATGGCGGAAATCGGAACGCCGGCAGCGATGCGCCCCATGACCGGTACCGATACCGAACTGTTGTGGTCGTCGTTTGCAACCTTTGCCGGGGCTGGCGGCGCGACCGGCTGGGGTTTGCCGAGACTGCCTTCGATAACACTCGGCGAAAAGCCGCGGCGTGGCTGCAGGCTCGAATTATAGGCGTCCGGCAGCTTGATGACTTCGAGCGCCCGCGCCCGATTCGGCAGGCGGCGGATGAAGCCACGTTCCTCGAGCGCCGTGATCAGACGGTGAATGCCGGATTTGGATGCCAGATCCAATGCGTCCTTCATCTCGTCGAAAGATGGCGGGACACCGGACTCCTTCATCCGCTCGTGAATGAAGAGAAGCAGTTCCTGCTGCTTGCGCGTCAACATCGTCTTGGAACCCCAAATCAAGAAAAATCGTGAAACAAATCCAGAACGGACACTATATGTTCCATATGTGTTCTGCAAGTGCTTAAATTTCAGTAAAGCTTCGCCGGGTCTGTCAAATAATTGCCGCTATCGCACGGATCGCTTGAAATTCCTCGGGAATTATATCCGCGCTAATTCATCGATAAATATGAGAAATGCCGCTTTGTTCGCTTTATGGACGCTTCACGTCAATCCCGCTCGGCGCATGTGCGGATGGAGACGACGACTGTCGCATAAGCCGGCTACAGTTGAGAATTAGTGCGCCCGCGTTCTTCTGCGCGTTCACGGCTTTGGCTTTGGTCTTGAATTGAGCATTGTATGGGCGCAAATCTGTTCTTGCGGGCAAACAAGGGAGGACCATGACTTTGTCACCGCATCCGTTGGATCATCTCGTGCTGCCGACCGTCAACATCGCTCTGGCGCGCGAGCGCCTGGGCAAGCTCGGCTTCACGGTGGCTCCGGATGCCCGCCATCCTTTCGGCACTGAAAATGCCTGTGTCTTCCTTGCCGATAAGACCTATCTCGAGCCTTTGGGCGTGGCATCGCAGGAGCAATGCGAGACGAGTATTGCCGATGGCAACGTCTTCGTCGCGCGTGACCAGGCTTATCGATTCCGCGTCGCCGAGGATGGATTTTCGGCCGTGGTTTTCGGCACCGACGATGCCGTCGACGACGACGAGCGTTTCAAGGCGGCCGCGATCTCGGCCGGGCGCATGCTTGATTTCTCGCGGCCGATGAAGATGCCGGACGGAACGGAAACCACGGCCGGCTTTCGTCTCGCATTTGCGGCGGATCTGCGCGCGCCGGATTTCCTGGCCTTCTGCTGTCAGCGTATCAATCCGCTGCCGGCCGATCGTGGCGCGCTCGAACGTCACGAAAACGGCGTGACCGGCATCGCGCGGGTGGCGCTTTCCGCGCTGACACCAGCGGTGTATCGCGGCTTTTTCGAAGAGATCGTTGGTGGTCCGCGAGTCCTCGAGCACTCCTTCGGCTTGACGATCAAGACGGCCAATGTCGATCTCGAACTTTTGTCGCCGGAAGGAATGGAGGCATTCTACGATTTGCCGGTTCATACCAGCGATCCCGGGCTGAGGGCGCGCGCAATCCTTTTCAAAACGCGCGATCTTTCCGTGACATCGTCGCATTTCGCTGCTAACGGCGTCACCTACACGCGTAAGAACAATCGTATACTGGCAAGGCTGGCGCCCGGACAGGGCGCATTGTTCGCCTTCGAGGAGATAGCATGAGCACGAATTCCGAAGTCACCGTCGGCGAGGGTGCCTCCAAGGTCCTCTTTTCCAACACCGCCAAGCTGTCGCTGATTGCCGGCCCCTGTCAGATGGAGAGCCGCGACCATGCATTCATGGTCGCCGGAGTCCTGAAGGAGCTCTGCGGCAAGCTCGGCATCGGCCTTGTCTACAAGTCCTCCTATGACAAGGCGAACCGGACCTCTCTGTCAGGCAAGCGCGGCATCGGTCTGGAAAAATCCATGGAAGTCTTTGCCGACCTCAAGAAGGAATACGGCTTTCCGGTTCTGACCGACATCCACACGGAAGAGCAATGCGCCGTCGTTGCCAAGACGGTCGATATCCTGCAGATCCCGGCTTTCCTGTCGCGCCAGACCGATCTGCTGGTTGCGGCCGCCAAGACCGGCCGTATTGTCAACGTCAAGAAGGGTCAGTTCCTCGCGCCCTGGGATATGAAGAACGTGCTTGCCAAGCTCAATGAAAGCGGCAATCCGAACATTCTTCTGTGCGAGCGCGGCGCCTCCTTCGGCTACAATACGCTGGTCTCCGACATGCGCTCGCTGCCGATCATGGCGGCTATGGGCGCGCCAGTGATCTTCGATGCGACCCATTCCGTGCAGCAACCCGGCGGGCAGGGCGGCTCTACCGGCGGTGACCGCCGATTCGTCGAGACGCTGGCGCGCGCCGCCGTTGCCGTCGGCGTGGCAGGTGTTTTTGTCGAGACGCATGAAGACCCGGACAATGCGCCCTCGGATGGCCCGAACATGGTTTATCTGAAGGACATGCCGCGGCTTCTGGAGAAGCTGCTGGCTTTTGATGCCGTGGCCAAGGCTTAAGAAATATCAGGCATTCAACAGGCTGACATGAATTTGCTTTACGCGGCCTGCAGGAGTGCCAAATCGGGGCGCGGATCGGCATTGAAATTTCCGTGCCTTCGATTAAGACGATTTAAATCGATTTATAAACCAGCGAGCAGGAAGCTATCATGACCGCAATCACCGACATTATCGCCCGCGAGATTCTCGACAGCCGTGGCAATCCGACCGTCGAAGTCGATGTCTACCTCGAAGACGGCAGCATGGGCCGCGCGGCGGTTCCGTCGGGTGCGTCGACCGGCGCGCATGAAGCCGTCGAGCTTCGCGATGGCGGCAAGCGCTACCATGGCAAGGGCGTCGAGAAGGCTGTCGAAGCCGTCAACTCGGAAATCTTCGATGCGATCGGCGGCATGGACGCTGAAAACCAGATCCAGCTCGACAACATCATGATCGAACTCGACGGCACGCCGAACAAGTCGCGCCTCGGCGCCAATGCTATCCTCGGCGTCTCGCTTGCCGTTGCCAAGGCCGCTGCCCAGAGCGCCAACCTGCCGCTCTACCGCTATGTCGGCGGCGCTCATGCCCGTCTCCTGCCGGTTCCGATGATGAACATCATCAACGGCGGCGCCCATGCCGATAACCCCATCGACTTCCAGGAATTCATGATCCTGCCGGTCGGCGCAGAATCCATCCGCGATGCCGTGCGCATGGGCTCGGAAATCTTCCACGTCCTCAAGAAGGAACTGGCATCGCAGGGGCACAACACCAATGTCGGCGACGAAGGCGGCTTCGCACCGGGCCTCTCCAGCGCTCCGGCAGCCCTCGACTTCATCATGAAGTCCATCGAAAAGGCCGGCTACAAGCCGGGCGAAGAAATCGCTCTTGGCCTCGATTGCGCCTCGACCGAATTCTTCAAGGACGGCAAGTACGTGCTTGAAGGCGAGGGCCGCACGCTGGAATCCGGCGCGATGGCCGAATACCTGGCGGAACTTGCCGCAAAGTACCCGATCGCTTCGATCGAAGACGGCATGGCTGAAGACGACTGGGAAGGCTGGAAGACGCTCACCGACCTGATCGGCAAGAAGACCCAGCTGGTCGGCGACGATCTGTTCGTCACCAACTCCGCTCGCCTGCGCGACGGTATCCGCATGGGCGTTGCCAACTCGATCCTCGTCAAGGTCAACCAGATCGGCTCGCTGACCGAGACCCTTGATGCCGTCGAAACCGCACACAAGGCCAACTATACCGCCGTCATGTCGCATCGCTCGGGCGAAACGGAAGATTCCACCATTGCCGATCTCGCCGTTGCCACCAACTGCGGTCAGATCAAGACCGGCTCGCTGTCGCGCTCCGACCGCCTCGCCAAGTACAACCAGCTCATCCGCATCGAAGAAGCTCTCGGCCCGCAGGCAAAGTATGCCGGCCGCTCCATTCTGCGTGGCTGATGCCTGATCCGCGGGATCTCCGGATCCGCGCGCCATTCCTATCTGAAATCGAACCACCGCGCCTTCGGGCGCGGTTTTTTGTTGGCCTGCGCAGTTAGAGTCAACGGACGGTTAATCTCTGCCGGGTAAATTAGCTCTAGGTGTTTGATTTGATGTGATCTTGTCCGAAGCGACATTGGCTCTGGAGTAAGATTGCTTAAAGCCAGAGCGTTTCGAGCGAGTATGTGGACAAAGTATCATAAGAAGAGAAAGTTCGGGCGTTTCATCCTTCCCGCCATCACCGTCGCCTTTGTGAGCTATTTCGGTTATCATTGCATCCATGGCGACTACGGCCTGAAGGCGACCGAAGTATTCGAGCAGCGCCGCGTCGATCGCGCCAAGGAATTGGCGGATCTGGTCGCCAAGCGCGAACACCTTGAAAAGGAGGTCACGCTCTTGAGTGACGGCTCCCTGGACAAGGACATGCTCGATCAATATGCGCGTTATCAGCTGACCTATTCTAAGGCGAACGAGATCGTCATCTTCAACAAATAGCCGTAATTAACCGAATTCCGGTTAATCGACTTTTCGCGAGTTATATCAATAACTTGCGGAGAATATGAGCCATGCAATTATAGCATTGCTGTGGCGGACAATCTTCCCTATGTTACGCCTCACCAAAAAACGAGGCTACTCACACAGGGAGGGTTGAATGGCGCCGCGAAAAAACGCGACCGTTTCCAGCCGTAAGACAGCATCAAGGCCTGCCAAGGAAACCAATGGCGGCCCGATCGCGGAGTTCGATCGTGATGCGGAGCTCAAGGCTTATCGTGAGATGCTCCTGATCCGCCGCTTCGAAGAGAAGGCCGGCCAGCTTTACGGCATGGGCTTCATTGGCGGTTTCTGTCACCTTTATATTGGTCAGGAAGCTGTCGTCGTCGGCATGCAGCTGGCGCTGAAGGATGGCGACCAGGTCATTACCGGCTATCGCGACCATGGGCATATGCTGGCAACCGGCATGAGCGCACGTGGCGTCATGGCTGAGCTGACCGGACGTCAGGGCGGCTATTCCCGAGGGAAGGGCGGCTCCATGCATATGTTCTCCAAGGAAAAGAATTTCTACGGCGGCCATGGCATCGTTGGCGCCCAGGTCTCGCTCGGCACCGGCCTCGGTTTTGCCAACTGGTATCGCGGCAATGACAATGTCAGCGTTGCCTATTTTGGCGATGGCGCCGCCAACCAGGGCCAGGTCTACGAAAGCTTCAACATGGCGCAGCTCTGGAAGCTGCCTGTCATTTTCGTGATCGAGAACAACCGCTACGCCATGGGCACCTCGACCGCTCGCGCCACCGCGCAGGCCGATTTCTCCAAGCGCGGTGCATCCTTCGGCATTCCCGGCATCCAGGTCGACGGCATGGACGTACGCGCCGTCAAGGCTGCGGCTGACGAAGCTGTCGCGCATTGCCGTTCCGGCAAAGGCCCGATCATCCTGGAAATGCTGACCTACCGTTATCGCGGTCACTCCATGTCCGATCCGGCCAAGTACCGTTCGAAGGATGAAGTGCAGAAGATGCGCTCCGAGCATGACCCGATCGAACAGGTCCGTATTCGCCTTCTCGAAAAGGGTTGGGCGAGCGAAGACGATCTGAAGGATATCGACAAGGATGTCCGGGACATCGTCGCAGACAGCGCCGATTTCGCCCAGAACGATCCGGAGCCGGATGCATCCGAGCTCTATACCGACATTCTGCTCTAAATCGGGGAGGGACACTATGCCCATCGACATTCTCATGCCCGCCCTTTCTCCGACAATGGAAGAGGGTACCCTTTCGAAATGGCTCAAGAAGGAAGGCGACAAGGTCGTTTCCGGTGATGTCATTGCCGAAATCGAAACCGACAAGGCCACCATGGAAGTGGAAGCCGTCGACGAAGGCACGATCGGCAAGCTGCTGATCGATGCCGGCACCGAAGGCGTCAAGGTCAACACCAAGATCGCCATCCTGTTGCAGGACGGTGAATCCGCCGACGCTATCTCTTCCGCCAAGGCCGCACCCGCAGCCGAGCCGGCAAAGACCGAAGCTCCTGCCGCCGCTCCGGCGCCTGCTGCTGCACCCGTTCCGGCCCAGCCGAAGGTTGCCGCAGCCGCTGACCCCGAAATTCCGGCCGGCACGGAAATGGTGTCGATGACGGTGCGTGAAGCACTGCGCGATGCAATGGCCGAAGAAATGCGCGCCAACCAGGACGTTTTCGTCATGGGTGAAGAAGTCGCGGAATACCAGGGCGCCTACAAGGTGACCCAGGGCCTGCTGCAGGAATTCGGCGCTCGCCGCGTAATCGACACTCCGATCACCGAGCACGGCTTTGCCGGTATCGGCGTCGGTGCTGCGATGGCCGGCCTTCGCCCGATCGTCGAGTTCATGACCTTCAACTTCGCCATGCAGGCGATCGACCAGATCATCAACTCCGCCGCCAAGACGCTCTATATGTCGGGCGGCCAGATGGGTGCTCCGATGGTGTTCCGCGGCCCGAACGGCGCGGCAGCCCGCGTCGGCGCTCAGCACAGTCAGGATTACGCGGCCTGGTACAGCCAGATTCCGGGCCTCAAGGTTGTCATGCCCTATACGGCAGCCGACGCCAAGGGCCTGCTGAAGGCTGCCATCCGCGATCCGAACCCGGTCATCTTCCTTGAAAACGAAATTCTCTACGGCCAGCACTTCGATGTGCCGAAGCTCGATAATTTCGTTCTGCCGATCGGCAAGGCCCGCATCCATCGTCCGGGCAAGGACGTCACGGTCGTCTCCTTCGGCATCGGCATGACCTACGCCACGAAGGCAGTCGCCGAGCTGGAAGCCCAGGGCATCGATGTCGAACTCATCGACCTGCGCACCATCCGCCCGATGGACCTGCCGACGATCATCGAATCGGTCAAGAAGACCGGCCGTCTGGTCACCGTCGAGGAAGGCTATCCTCAGTCCTCCGTCGGCACGGAAATCGCCACTCGCGTGATGCAGCAGGCCTTCGACTATCTCGATGCGCCGATCCTGACGATCGCTGGCAAGGACGTACCCATGCCATACGCCGCCAACCTCGAAAAGCTGGCGCTTCCGAGCGTCGCCGAAGTGGTCGATGCGGTGAAGGCCGTTTGCTACAAATAAGGGGAGGGCTCATCGATGCCTATCAACATCACCATGCCTGCCCTCTCGCCGACCATGGAAGAGGGCAACCTCGCCAAGTGGCTGGTCAAGGAAGGCGATAAGATCAAGTCTGGCGACGTGATCGCCGAGATCGAGACTGACAAGGCAACGATGGAAGTCGAGGCTGTCGATGAAGGCACCGTCGCGAAGATCGTCGTTCCGGCCGGCACCGAAGGCGTGAAGGTCAATGCCCTGATTGCCGTCATCGCCGCCGATGGCGAAGATGTTGCCGCTGCAGCATCCGGCGCTGGTGCCGCTGCTGCTCCGGCAGCCAAGGAAGCTCCGAAGGCGGAAGCCGCACCTGCGGCAGCTCCGGCTCCGGCAAGCGTTTCGGCTCCTGCGGCTGCACCTGCACCCGTTGCATCGGCTCCGACTGCAAACGACGGTCATCGCACCTTCGCGTCTCCGCTCGCACGCCGTCTTGCCAAGGAAGCCGGCATCGATGTGACAGCGGTTTCCGGCACCGGCCCGCATGGCCGCGTGGTCAAGAAGGATATCGAAGCTGCCGTTTCCGGCGGCACCGCCAAGGCTGCTCCTGTAACAGCACCGGCAGCACAGCCGGCCGCCGCCGCTGCTGCTCCGGCCGCTGCGAAGGGCATGTCCGACGACGCCGTGCTCAAGCTGTTCGAGCAGGGTTCCTACGAGCTCGTGCCGCATGACGGCATGCGCAAGACGATCGCCAAGCGCCTGCAGGAATCCAAGCAGACGATCCCGCACTTCTACGTCTCGGTCGATTGCGAACTCGACGCGCTGCTGGCTCTCCGCACGCAGCTCAACGATTCCGCTCCGAAGTCCAAGGATGGCGTGCCGGCCTACAAGCTCTCGGTCAATGACATGGTCATCAAGGCTCTGGCGCTGGCATTGCGCGATGTTCCGGATGCCAACGTGTCCTGGACCGACAGCAATATGGTCAAGCACAAGCATGCCGATGTCGGCGTTGCCGTGTCCATCCCGGGCGGCCTGATCACGCCGATCATCCGCAGCGCCGAGCAGAAGACGCTCTCGACCATCTCCAACGAGATGAAGGACTACGGCAAGCGCGCCAAGGAGCGCAAGCTGAAGCCTGAGGAGTATCAGGGCGGTACGACCGCGGTGTCTAACATGGGCATGATGGGCGTCAAGAATTTCGCCGCCGTCGTCAACCCGCCGCATGCGACCATCCTGGCCGTCGGCGCGGGCGAACAGCGCGTCATCGTCAAGAAGGGCGAAATGGCGATTGCCACCGTGATGACCGTCACGCTGTCGACCGACCATCGCGCCGTTGACGGTGCGCTCGGTGCTGAGCTCCTGGCAGCCTTCAAGGGCTACATCGAAAATCCGATGGGGATGCTCGTCTGAGCCTTGTCGCGACACGGAGGCGTGAATGACCAAGACTGTTCTGTGTTACGGCGACTCGCTGACATGGGGCTACAGCGCCGAGACGATCGGCCGTCATGCCTTTGAAGATCGGTGGCCGAGCGCGCTGCAAAAGGCGCTCGGCAGCCAGGTGCGCGTCATCCCGGAAGGGTTGAACGGTCGCACGACGGCTTTCGACGATCACCTCGCCGATTGCGATCGCAACGGCGCGAGAATCCTGCCGACGATCCTGCAGAGCCACAATCCGCTCGATCTCGTGATCCTCATGCTCGGCACCAACGATATGAAACCGGTTGTGGCCGGCTCGGCGTTCGCCGCTTTGCAGGGCATCAGCCGGCTGGTCCAGCTCGTGCGCAATCACGCCTGGGGGTTCGACTACGAGGTGCCCGATATCCTTATCGTTGCCCCGCCGGCAATCACCGAAACGGCCAATCCGGCCTTTGCGGCGAGCTATCTCGGCGCGGTCAAGGAATCGAACAAGCTGCCGACGCTCTACAGAGATCTGGCCGACGAGCTCGGCTGCGGCTTCTTCGACGCTAATACGGTCGCTGTGACCACGCCGCTCGATGGCGTTCATCTCGATGCGGAAAACACCCGGGCGCTCGGTCGCGGCCTCGAGCCGATCGTGCGGATGATGCTCGGTCTCTGATAGATTCAAGGCGCCGGCTCCGATCCGCCGCCAGCAATAAGGCAGGAAACACATGGCTGAGAATTACGACGTCATTATCATCGGCTCTGGTCCCGGCGGTTATGTCGCCGCCGTGCGCGCCGCCCAGCTTGGCCTGAAGACCGCGATCGTCGAGCGCGAGCACCTGGGCGGCATCTGCCTCAACTGGGGCTGCATACCCACAAAGGCGCTGCTTCGCTCGGCCGAAATTCTCGATCATTCCAACCATCTGAAGGATTACGGCCTCGTTCTCGAAGGCAAGGTCAGCGCGGATGTGAAGGCCGTCGTTGCCCGCTCGCGCGGTGTCTCCGCCCGTTTGAATGCCGGCGTCGGCTTCCTGATGAAGAAGAACAAGGTCGACGTCATCTGGGGCGAAGCCAAGATCACCAAGGCTTCGACCGGCGCTCAGCCCGGCGAGATCGTCGTCGGCAAGTCGACCAAGCCGGTTGTCGAGCCGCAGCACCCGCTGCCGAAGAACGTCAAGGGTGAGGGCACCTACACTGCCAAGCATATCATCGTCGCCACCGGCGCCCGCCCGCGCGCGCTGCCCGGCATCGAGCCGGACGGCAAGCTGATCTGGACCTATTTCGAAGCACTGAAGCCGGACTTCCTGCCGAAGTCGTTGCTCGTCATGGGCTCGGGCGCGATCGGCATCGAATTCGCAAGCTTCTATCGCTCCATGGGTGTCGACGTCACAGTCGTCGAAGTCATGCCGACCGTCATGCCGGTGGAAGATGCCGAAATCTCCGGCATCGCCCGCAAGCAGCTCGAAAAGCGCGGCCTGAAGATCTTCACCAAGGCGAAGGTCACGAAGGTCGATAAGGCCGCCAACAGCGTCACCGCCCATGTCGAAACCGAAGACGGCAAGGTTCAGCAGATCGTTGCCGACCGCATGATCTCGGCCGTCGGCGTGCAGGGCAACATCGAAAATCTCGGACTTGAAGCGCTCGGCGTGAAGACCGACCGCGGCTGCGTCGTCATCGACGGCTACGGCAACACCAACGTTCCCGGCATTTATGCCATCGGCGATGTTGCCGGTCCTCCGATGCTGGCGCACAAGGCCGAGCACGAGGGCGTCGTCTGCATCGAGAAGATCGCCGGCCTGCCGAACGTTCATCCGACGGACAAGAGCAAGGTTCCGGGCTGCACCTATTGCCAGCCGCAAGTCGCCTCCGTCGGCCTGACCGAAGCCAAGGCAAAGGAACTCGGCCGCGATATCCGCGTCGGCCGCTTCTCCTTCGCCGCCAACGGCAAGGCAATTGCTCTCGGCGAGGACCAGGGACTCTGCAAGGTCATCTTCGACAAGAAGACCGGCGAACTGCTCGGCGCGCATATGGTCGGCGCAGAGGTTACCGAACTCATCCAGGGCTTCGTCGTCGCCATGAACCTGGAGACGACGGAAGAAGAGCTGATGCACACGATCTTCCCGCATCCGACCGTTTCGGAAACGATGAAGGAAGCGGTGCTGGACGCCTACGGCCGGGCGCTGAACGCTTGATAATTTCCTGCCATGCCCTTTATCCAAAGGGTGGAAATCAGGAAAGGAAATCAACATGTCTATAGCGGCTCAAGGTTGGATCGTCTTTCTTCTCATCGGGCTGGTCGCGGGGTTTCTCGCGAGCCTGATCGTCGGAGGCGGCGGGCTCATCGGTTGCCTGGTGAGCGGCGTGATCGGAGCGTTCGTTGGCGGCTTCCTGTTTCACTATTTCGGGATTTCGCTCGGCATTGAAAATGCGCTTGTGGTGGAGATCATCCATGCCACCGTCGGTGCGATCATCGTGGTGCTTTTGGCGAGATTGATCGTCTAGGGCACCCTAGCAATACGCCTGGAACGAGGGTTTGATGGAAAGTGTCGGTTGGCTGGGTCTGATCATCATCGGCGGTCTCGCGGGTTGGCTCGCGGGCAAGCTGATGGATGCGCGCTACGGTATCATCCTGAACATCATCCTCGGTATCGCCGGCTCGGTGGTCGCGGCGGGACTTCTGGTCGCCCTGCATGTCGGCGTGCCCGGCGGTCGGCTCGGCTTTTTCATCACCGGTTTCATTGGTGCATGCATTCTGATATTCCTCGCCAAATTCGCCCGGCGATGAAGGGCCGCAGGTAGCGGCGGAAAGTAGACGTTTCATGGTCACGATTCTCGACACGATCAACCCGGATGCAAAGCGCATCAGGCATCCGGAGAAGGCGCACAAGCCGGATACGGAAGTCCTGCGCAAGCCGGACTGGATCCGCGTCAAGGCGCCGACATCCAAGGGCTATGCCGAGACCCGTTCGATCGTGAAGGAGCATAAGCTGGTCACGGTCTGCGAGGAGGCAGGTTGCCCGAATATCGGTGAATGCTGGGACAAGAAGCACGCCACCTTCATGATCATGGGCGAGATCTGTACCCGCGCCTGTGCCTTCTGCAATGTCGCGACCGGCAAACCGAATGCGCTCGACATGGCCGAGCCCGAAAATGTCGCCAAGGCCGTCAAGGAAATGGGCCTCAGCCACGTCGTCATCACGTCCGTCGACCGCGACGATCTGGCGGACGGCGGCGCCGAGCATTTCGAGAAGGTGATCTGGGCGATCCGGGCCGCGTCGCCGACGACCACGATCGAAATCCTGACACCGGACTTCCTGAAGAAGCCGGGTGCGCTGGAGCGCGTCGTCGCCGCCAAGCCCGATGTCTTCAACCACAACATGGAAACCGTCGCGGGTAATTATCTGACCGTGCGTCCCGGCGCGCGCTACTTCCATTCGATCCGCCTGCTGCAGCGGGTCAAGGAACTGGATCCGACCATGTTCACGAAGTCAGGCATCATGGTCGGCCTCGGCGAAGAGCGCAACGAAGTGCTGCAGCTGATGGACGACCTGCGCACCGCCGATGTCGATTTCCTCACGATCGGCCAGTATCTGCAGCCGACGCGCAAGCATCATCAGGTGATGAGCTTCGTGACGCCGGAAGAGTTCAAATCCTATGAGACGGTCGCCTATACCAAGGGCTTCCTGATGGTAGCTTCCAGCCCGCTCACCCGCTCGTCGCATCATGCCGGCGACGATTTCGAGCGGCTGCGTGCCGCCCGCGAAAAGAAGCTGCTGCTCGCTGCCGAGTAAGCGCGCCAAGATTACATCTTGCCATTCGAACGAACCGCGGCGATTGTGCCGCGGTTTTTGTTCGCGCCGTCATCTCTTTGTCATCGACGCGGCCTAGGGAACACGCCGCCGTTTGTTACCGGTTTCGGCGCTTTAGATGAGACAATGGAGCTGGACCGTGGAGCAGATCGTCGCGCCGCAGGTGCTGTCTTGCACCGTTGACATGAATGAAGGGGCTGCCCTTCTCAAAAAGGCGAATCGCATTCTCGTCATGGGTTGCTCCGGTGGCGGCAAGTCGACGCTGTCGCAGAAGATTGCTGCCCGTTTCGACCTCACCTATATCTCGGTTGATCGGGACATATTGTGGCTGCCGGGCTGGGTTCAGCGCGACAAGACCGAGCAGCGTTCCCTCATCCTCTCCATGATTGAAGGCGAGCGATGGGTCATGGACGGCACGAATCCCTCGACGTTCGATATTCGTCTGCCGCGCACCGATTTCGTCATCTGGGTGCGGATGCCGCGATTGCTTTGCATTTGGGGTGCCGTCTCGCGATGGCTCAAATGGATCGGGCGCACGCGGCCTGAGATGGCGCCCGGATGCAAAGAGAAGATCGATTGGGAGTTCCTGCGTTTCATCTGGACGTTCGAGGAGAAATTTACGCCCCGCGTCGTCGCCGCCCTTGTCGAGCACGGCCCCGATGTGCCTGTTTTACAGCTGAAATCCCGCGGCGAAATGCGTCAGCTTCTTGATCTTCTTGGCCGTCCTGCTTAATTGCGGCTCATGCCTCAATTCGAAACTCATCGCCCCGTTCCGCATTCGCCCGACCAGATGTTCGACCTCGTCGCCGACGTGGAACGCTATCCCGAATTCTTGCCGCTTTGCGAGGCGCTGACGATCCGGAGCCGCAAGGAGCGGGACGGCAAGACCTTGCTCGTTGCCGATATGACCGTCGGTTATAAGGCGATCCGCGAGACCTTCACGACACAGGTGCTGCTGAACAAGGCGGAGCGCGCGATCGACGTGAAATACATCGACGGCCCGTTCAAATATCTCGATAATCGCTGGCGCTTCACGCCGTCGGAAAATGGCGGCTGCAGCATCGATTTCTTCATCGATTATGAGTTCAAGAGCCGCATCCTCGGCGCCTTGATGGGATCGATGTTCGATCGCGCCTTCCGCATGTTTACGGATGCCTTCGAGACGCGGGCAAACAAGATCTACGCTTGAGGCGCGATCTCGGCGCTATTTGCCGAGCGCGACCAGCATCTCCAGCGCCGTATGCAACGTGGCGAGCCGAACCTTGTCGCGGCCGATATCGCCATAGCGCATTTCACGATGGATGAGCGCGCCGCTGCGCGCCTTGGCTGCGAGATGGACGAGCCCGACGGGCTTTTCCGCGGAGCCGCCGCCCGGACCGGCAATACCGGTCACCGCCACGGCAAAGTCTGCACGGGAGCGGAAGAGGGCGCCATGCACCATCTGCAGCGCCGTTTCCTTCGAAACAGCGCCGAACTGCGCAAGCGTCTGTTCCTGGACGCCAAGCATCTCCATCTTGGCGGTATTGGTGTAGGTCACGAAGCCGCGATCGACGACGGCAGAGGAGCCGGGGATTTCCGTCAGCGCTCCGGCGATCAGTCCACCGGTGCAGGATTCGGCCGTGGCGACCATCCAGCCCTTTGCCGCGAAATCCGTGACGATCTCTTTTGCGAGCGCGAGAATCTCATCCGGAAAATGCGTCATGCCTTGCCTCCGCGATAGACGACGGTTGCGGTCGCGATGGCTGCGATGCCTTCGCGACGGCCGACGAAGCCGATCTTCTCGTTCGTCGTTGCCTTGACGGAGCAGCGATCGATGCTGATGCCCAGAAATTCCGAAAGTTTGGCGCGCATTGCGTCGCGATGCGGCCCGACTTTCGGCGCTTCGGCGATCAGCGAGACGTCCGCATTCATGATGGTGCCGCCGCGCTCGCGAACGATCTTTGCCGCGTGCTCGATGAATATGCGGGACGGGGCGCCTTTCCACTGCGGATCGGAAGGTGGGAAATGGTCGCCGATATCGCCGGCGCCGCATGTGGCGAGCAACGCGTCCGTCAGGGCGTGCAGGGCCACATCGGCATCCGAGTGCCCCTTCAGCTTCTGGTCATGCGGAATGAAGACGCCGCAAAGCGTCACGCCGTCGCCGGGTTCCAGCTGGTGCACGTCATAGCCATTGCCGGTGCGTACGTCGGGCAGCAGGCCGGCACTCAGCTTTTCATCGGCCATGGCAATATCCCTCTTGATGGTCAGTTTCACATTGTCGGCGCTGCCGGTCACGAGCGTTACCGGCAGATTGCACCATTCCGCGATTGCCGCATCGTCGGTGAAATCTGTTCTGCCGTCGGCCTCCGCCTTTTCGTGCGCGGCAAGAATATCGGCAAAGCGAAATGATTGCGGCGTCTGCGCGGCGTGAAGCCCGTCGCGGGGGACGGTTTCGACGACCAGCCTGTTTGCGTCGCCGCGCTTCAGTGTATCGGTGACAGGCATGGCAGGCAGCACGGCCGGCGCGCCCTCTACAAGCGCCGTGGCGACGCGATCCAGCAGATCGTGGTCGAAGAAGGGGCGCACGGCATCATGGATCATGACATGAGTCACGCCGCTGCCCTTCAGCTGCCGAAGTCCCGCAAGCACGGATTGCTGGCGTGTCGTGCCGCCGAAGGCTATCTCGACCTCGGGCAGGCCGGCGACCTGCTCCAGTGCCGCCTGAAGCAGATTTTCGTCGTCGCGATGGATGACGACGACGGTCTTCGCTGTCTGCGGCCATGTCACGAATCTTTCAAGCGTATGCGCAATAACCGCTCTGCCGCCGATCGGGCGATATTGCTTGGGGCCTTCTTCAGGAGAGCCCGCCCGTTCGCCGCGCCCGGCGGCAACGATCACGATTCCCACCGACAGCGGTTGCGTTGAATGCATTTGCGTCATAACCCCCGAAAAATAAAGGCTCGTCTCCGGAATGGCTTTGAAAAGCGCGGAGCTTTCTTTTGAACAAGCACATGCTAAATAGATCGCCAAACGGGATCTTGCTGAAGCAGGGTCTATCGCCTCGACTGAGTATTTTCCAGCATCTGCCCAAAAAATATCGGGAATCTCCAAACCCCCTTGGCAAACTTTCAAAGCGTGTCTAAAAATAGTGCAGATGTATGGTGTGCCCGAAAGATAATCATTTGCTTTCTTCCCAACTTGCAGCTCCGTTTTCCATCGGTTCCGTATCCATCCGAAATCGCGTGATTCTAGCGCCGATGTCTGGTGTGACCGATCTGCCCTTCCGGCAGCTTGCATTGCGTTACGGCGCCGGCCTGGTCGTTACCGAAATGGTCGCCAGCCGCGAACTTGTGCAGGATACGGCCGAATCCTGGGCGCGTTTGAAGAGCGCGGGATTGAAGCCGCATATGGTGCAGCTCGCCGGCCGTGAGGCGCATTGGATGGCCGAGGCGGCGAAGATTGCTGCCGACAATGGTACCGATATCATCGATATCAATATGGGGTGCCCGGCCAAGAAGGTGATCGGCGGCTATTCCGGCTCGGCGCTGATGCGCGATCCTGACCATGCGCTGACCCTGATCGAAGCAACCGTTCGTGCGGTGGACATCCCCGTGACGCTGAAGATGCGGCTCGGCTGGGATGAGAATTCCATCAACGCGCCGGATATCGCGCGCCGTGCCGAAGAGGCCGGTATCCAGCTCGTCACCATTCATGGTCGCACGCGCATGCAGTTCTATGAGGGCAGGGCGGATTGGGGTGCGATCCGCGCCGTGCGCGATGCAGTCTCCATTCCGCTTGTCGCCAATGGCGATGTCGAGACGGCCGAAGACGCGCGGGAAATCCTGCGGCGCTCCGGGGCCGACGCCGTCATGATCGGCCGTGGCTGCCAGGGTCGTCCGTGGCATGCCGGCGTTCTGGCCGGTCATCGCGAGCCGGGCCGGGAGGAGATCGTCGAGATCGCGCTCGAACATTATCGCATGATGCTGGAGTTTTATGGTGAAGCGGTCGGCATTCGCCATGCCCGCAAGCATCTGGCCTGGTATCTCGATCGCTATGCGCCGGCGACGACAGATGCCGACAAGGCGAAAATCATGACGTCGAAATCGAGCGGTGAGGTGGCTGCGTCGTTCTATGCCGCGCTGCAGGCAGGCGCTGATCTCGCCCAATGCGTCCAGGAGGCTGCATGACTTCGAAATCCAGCTCCGGCGCCGGGGACGTCTCGGCCAATTCGGTCGCCATGGCCGTTCTCAACGCGATCCAGAACCCCGTGGTCATGGTCGATGAGGTCGGGCTGATTGCCTTTGCCAATTGGGAGGCGGAAGCCTTCTTCGGCGCCAGCGCCTCGCATCTGTCACGTTACAAGATTTCGACCTTCATCCCCTTCGGCAGCCCGCTGCTGGCGCTGATCGATCAGGTGCGCGAGCGCCGCGCTCCGGTCAACGAATATCGCGTCGATCTGAGTTCGCCACGCCTGGGGCAAGACAAGCTGGTGGATATCTATGTTGCGCCGGTTTCCAGCGAGCCCGGCTCCGTGGTCGTCGTATTCCAGGAACGCTCCATGGCCGACAAGATCGACCGGCAGCTGACGCACCGCGCCGCCGCCCGCTCGGTCACCGGGCTTGCCTCCATGCTGGCGCATGAGATCAAGAACCCGCTCTCGGGCATTCGCGGCGCCGCTCAGTTGCTCGAGCAGTCGGTCGAGGACGACGATCGCGCGCTGACGCGCCTCATCTGCGACGAGACCGACCGCATCGTCTCGCTGGTCGACCGCATGGAGGTTTTCTCCGACGAGCGGCCGGTCGCTCGGGTCCCCGTCAACATCCATTCCGTGCTCGATCATGTGAAGGCGGTTGCCAAGGCTGGCTTTGCCCGCAACATCAAGCTTTCCGAGAATTACGACCCGTCGCTGCCGGCGGTCTTCGCAAACCGGGACCAGCTCGTGCAGGTCTTCCTCAATCTGGTGAAGAATGCCGCCGAGGCGGTTGGCGATCGGCAGGACGGCGAGATTATGTTGACGACGGCCTATCGCCCCGGCATCCGGCTCTCGGTCGCCGGCACTCGCGAGAAAATTTCCTTGCCGCTGGAATTCTGCGTCATCGACAACGGTCCGGGCGTACCGTCCGATCTCGTGCCGCATCTCTTCGATCCGTTCATCACCACGAAGACGAACGGAACCGGCCTCGGCCTTGCGTTGGTCGCCAAAATTATCGGCGACCACGGCGGCATTGTCGAATGCGACAGCCAGAACCATCGCACCACTTTCCGCGTTTTGATGCCCGCCTCCAAGGGCATCACCTCTGAAGATGCCCCCCTTCCGAACTCTACAGGGACTACTCGATGACAGCCACGATCCTTGTCGCCGATGACGATGCGGCCATCCGCACCGTGCTCAACCAGGCTCTGAGCCGCGCGGGTTATGATGTACGCATTACATCCAACGCCGCCACGCTCTGGCGCTGGGTCTCGGCCGGCGAAGGCGACCTCGTCGTAACCGACGTCGTCATGCCTGATGAAAACGCATTCGACCTGCTGCCGCGCATCAAGAAGGCGAGGCCGGACCTGCCCGTGCTCGTCATGAGCGCACAGAACACGTTCATGACAGCAATCAAGGCGTCTGAAAAGGGCGCTTACGATTACCTTCCGAAACCGTTCGACCTGACGGAGCTGATCGCGATCGTCGGTCGTGCCCTGTCCGAGCCGAAGCGCAAGCCGGCGAAGCTCGATGACGACATGCAGGACGGCATGCCGCTCGTGGGACGTTCGGCCGCGATGCAGGAAATCTACCGCGTGCTCGCGCGCCTGATGCAGACCGATCTCACGCTGATGATCACTGGCGAATCCGGCACCGGCAAGGAGCTGGTGGCGCGCGCGCTGCATGATTACGGCAAGCGCCGCAATGGGCCTTTCGTCGCCATCAACATGGCCGCGATCCCGCGCGATCTGATCGAATCCGAGCTGTTCGGCCATGAGAAGGGCGCTTTCACCGGCGCGCAGACCCGCTCGACCGGCCGTTTCGAGCAGGCCGAGGGTGGTACGCTGTTCCTCGACGAAATCGGCGACATGCCGATGGATGCGCAGACGCGTCTGCTGCGCGTGCTGCAGCAGGGCGAATATACGACCGTCGGCGGCCGCACGCCGATCCGCACCGATGTCCGCATCGTTGCCGCCACCAACAAAGACCTGAAGCAAGCGATCAATCAGGGTCTGTTCCGTGAGGATTTGTACTACCGCCTCAACGTCGTGCCGTTGCGCCTGCCGCCGCTGCGTGATCGCGCCGAAGACATTCCCGATTTGGTGCGTCATTTCATTCAGCAGGCCGAGAAGGAAGGGCTTGGTTCCAAGCGCTTCGACCAGGAAGCACTCGAACTGATGAAGGCCTATCCCTGGCCGGGCAACGTCCGCGAGCTGGAAAACCTCATTCGCCGGCTGATGGCGCTCTATCCGCAGGATGTCATCACGAGGGAAATCATCGACGCGGAACTGCGGGCCGATGTGCCTGACAGCCCGATTGAAAAAGGCCCGGTCCGCACCGGCTCCATGACCATCGCGCAGGCGGTGGAAGAAAACATGCGGACCTATTTCGCCGGATTCGGCGATAATCTCCCACCGCCCGGCCTTTACGACCGCGTGTTGACGGAAATGGAGTATCCGCTGATTCTTGCGGCGTTGACCGCGACGCGCGGCAATCAGATCAAGGCCGCCGATCTTTTGGGCCTCAACCGCAATACGTTGCGCAAAAAGATCAGAGAACTGGGAGTTTCGGTTTACAGAAGCTCCCGAACGGCTTGACAATGCGATCCGGTGCGTTGCATTTTCGCCACAATGCGTTGCTTAAAGGTCACGCAGTTGATTCGTCGTCTTTGCAGTGGCGATTCGTTTGACCTGCTCTTCGGGAAACGGGAGTTCGTCAGATTTTTCAGCCTGTTACAAGGGTGACGTGAAGTAAAGGTTTCGCTCTTGTGCGAAACCGAACGACAGTTCCCGCCTCTGCCAGTCGCGCACATGAATGCCAAATAGCGGCGGTGCGATTTTGATCAGGGCGCCGATAGTCGCTCGGGCGTGGAGATTGATGGGAATGATGCAGGACGCGGTGTCGCCGGCGGCGAGCGACGAGGCGGTTGTCAAGGTGACGGACCGTCGTGCTTCCTTCGCCCTGCCGGGTCTGATCCTGGCCGGCGGCGCGCTTCTGTGCGCCATCGCGACCTTGCTGATGCTCCTCGGGCTGACGCCGATCGCCCCGACGTCCTCCGTCGTCTTCACCTCGGTCGTGATCAACGGCCTGTTCGTGCTTGGCCTGATTGCCTTGATCGCCCGCGAAGTTGCACGCCTGATGAAGGCGCGCAGCCGTGGCCGCGCCGCGGCGCGACTCCATATCCGCATCGTCGTCCTTTTCTCGATCGTGGCGATCACGCCGGCCATCCTCGTCGCCATCGTTGCCAGCCTGACGCTCAATGTCGGCCTCGACCGCTGGTTCGGCGTGCGTACGCAGCAGATCATCAGTTCCTCGCAGAACGTCGCGCAAGCCTATCTGATGGAGAATGCGAGCTATCTGCAGGGGCAGACCGTGTCGATGGCGAACGATCTGGAGCGCAATCGCTCGCTCTTCAGCCTCGACCGCACCGGCTTTGCCGACCTGATGACCCGCCAGGCGCGGGGTCGTGGCTTGCTGGGCGCCTTCCTCGTGCGTCGCGACGGCACCGCCATCGTCCAGGCCGAGATCAAGACCGAGCGGCCGCTGCCGGCCATTCCGAAAGATGCGCTTGATTCCTCGGCCAACGGGCAGCCGACGCTCATTCCGCCAGGGGTGACCAACCTCGTCGGCGCAGTCATCAAGCTCGATGAAATTCCCGGCTCGTTTCTTTACACCGTGCGTGCCGTCGATCCGCGCGTCATGAACGCCATGCGGATGGTGGAAGATAACACCGTCGAATACAAGGCGATGGAAGAAGGGCGCATGTCGCTCCAGATCGCCTTCGCCGTTCTTTACATCGGCTTTGCGCTCATTGTGCTGCTGGCAGCGATCTGGACCGCCATCGCGATCGCCGACCGTATCGTCAGGCCGATCCGCCTCCTCATCAGTGCCGCCGATAATGTCGCCTCGGGCAACATGAATGTACTGGTGCCTGTGCGTTCGGCCGATGGTGACGTCGGCAGCCTGTCTCGCACCTTCAACAAGATGATCTCGGAAATCCGCACACAGCGTGATGAAATCCTTGAGGCGAAGGACGAGGTCGATGACCGTCGCCGCTTCATCGAGGCCGTTCTGTCAGGCGTGACGGCCGCCGTGATCGGCGTCGAGCATGATCGGCGCATCACCATCGTGAATACTTCGGCCGAAGATCTGCTGACGCTCAAGAGCGACGAGCTTATCGGCAAGAACCTGTCGGAAATTTCCCCCGAGGTCGATCAGGTCGTGACCGAGGCGACGACGCGCCATCGCAGCGATTTCCGCAAGCAGATCAGCCTTGTTCGCGGTGGAACGGTGCGCACGCTCAGCGTCCAGGTGACGCGCGAGGAATCGCGCGATGCCAATGAATCCTATGTGATTACGCTCGACGACATCACCGATCTGGTCATCGCGCAGCGCTCGACCGCCTGGGCCGACGTCGCGCGCCGCATCGCGCATGAAATCAAGAACCCGCTGACGCCGATCCAGCTGTCGGCGGAGCGCATCCGCCGTCGTTTCGGCAAGAACATCGCCGATGCCGACCGTCCGGTCTTCGACCAGTGCACGGATACGATCATCCGGCAGGTGGGCGATATCGGCCGCATGGTCGACGAATTCTCCTCCTTTGCCCGCATGCCGAAGCCGACCATGGAGCCGACCGACCTGCGCGATATTCTGCGCGACGCCGTGTTCCTGCGTGAAATGGGCAACAACCATGTCAAATTCGAGCGTGAGCTGGGCGACGAACGGCTGGAGGGCATGTTCGATGCGCGAATGCTCGGGCAGGCCTTCGGCAATCTCATCAAGAATGCCGTTGAGGCGATCGAAGGCGTGCCGAGCGATCAGGCGCGCGAGCAGCCGAAGGTCCTGGTGCGTTCGTCCCTGGATCCGGAGCGGGATCGTTTCACCGTCGATGTCATCGATAATGGCCGCGGCCTGCCGGTGGAGAACCGGCACAGCATTCTCGAACCCTACATGACCATGCGCGAGAAGGGCACCGGCCTCGGTCTCGCCATCGTCAAGAAGATCATTGAAGACCATGGCGGGCAGATCGAACTCCACGACGCGCCGGCCGATTTCGACCAGGGCAGGGGAGCCATGATCCGCGTGCATCTGCCACGCCGTGAGCAGGCCACCATCGCTCAGACAGCAAGTGACAAGGAAAGCGTCTATGGCATCTGACATTCTCGTAGTGGACGACGAGGAAGACATTCGCGAAATCGTTTCGGGAATTCTTTCGGATGAAGGGCACGAAACCCGCACGGCGCATGACAGCGACAGCGCGCTCGCCGCGATTTCCGATCGTGCGCCGCGGCTGATCTTCCTCGATATCTGGATGCAGGGCAGCAAGCTCGATGGTCTGGCGCTGCTGGACGAGATCAAGACGCGTCATCCGGAACTGCCCATCGTCATGATCTCCGGTCACGGCAATATCGAGACGGCCGTCTCCGCCATCAAGCGCGGCGCCTTCGACTTCATCGAAAAGCCGTTCAAGGCCGATCGTCTGATCCTGATTGCCGAGCGCGCCCTGGAGAATTCCAAGCTGAAGCGCGAGGTTTCCGAGCTGAAGCGTCGCACCGGCGATGCCGTGGAGCTGATCGGCACCTCTGTTGCCGTTTCGCAGTTGCGCCAGACGATCGACAAGGTGTCCCCCACCAACAGCCGTGTCATGATCTTCGGCCCATCCGGTTCCGGCAAGGAACTTGTTGCCCGCATGGTGCACAAGAAGTCGACCCGCGCCAACGGTCCCTTCGTGGCACTGAACGCCGCGACGATTACGCCGGAGCGGATGGAAATCGCCCTCTTCGGCACCGAAGGTTCGCCGGGGCAGGCGCGCAAGATCGGCGCTTTGGAAGAGGCCCATCGCGGTATCCTCTATCTCGACGAAGTCGGCGAAATGCCGCGCGAGACGCAGAACAAGATCCTGCGTGTGCTTGTCGATCAGCAGTTCGAGCGCGTCGGCGGCTCCAAGCGCGTCAAGGTGGACGTCCGCATCATTTCGTCCACGGCCTATAATCTCGAGAGCCGCATTGCCGAGGGGTTGTTTCGCGAGGATCTCTATCATCGCCTAGCCGTCGTGCCCGTGCGTGTACCCGCCCTTGCCGAACGCCGGGAGGACATTCCCTTCCTCGTCGATCAGCTGATGCGTCAGATTTCCGAGCAGGCCGGCATTCGTCCGCGCCGGATCGGCGATGACGCCATGGCCGTGCTGCAGGCGCATGACTGGCCGGGCAACATCCGCCAGCTGCGCAACAATATCGAGCGGTTGATGATTCTAGCACGCTCGGATGGCGCGGAAACGCCGATCACGGCTGAGATGCTGCCGACCGACCTCGGCGACATGCTGCCGAAGGTATCCGCCAAGAACGATTATCACATCATGACGCTGCCATTGCGCGAAGCGCGCGAGATGTTCGAGCGCGATTATCTCATCGCCCAGATCAACCGCTTTGGCGGCAATATCTCACGCACCGCGGAATTTGTCGGCATGGAACGTTCGGCGCTGCATCGCAAGCTGAAGTCGCTGGGCGTCTGACCGGCCGCTCCATACGTGAATATCATAGAATTCTGATCAGGGGCTTCCATGCCGAGAATAGCTTATGTCAACGGCCGCTACGTCAAGCATGGCGATGCCATGGTGCATATCGAGGATCGCGGCTATCAGTTCGCCGATGGCGTCTATGAGGTTTGTGAGGTTCGCCATGGCGTGATCGTCGACATGACGCGCCATCTCGATCGCCTCAACCGCTCGCTCAGCGAGCTGCGCATCGCCTGGCCGATGACGCGCCCGGCGCTGGTCCTCGTGATTCGCGAGACGCTACGCCGCAATCATGTCCGCAACGGCTTGTTCTATCTTCAGGTGACGCGCGGCGTTGCCCGGCGCGATCACGTCTTCCCGCCGGCCGACACGCCATCTTCCATCGTCGTCACCGCCAAGAGCACCGATCAGTCCGTGATTGCCAGGAAAAATGCCGATGGCATCAGGGCGATCACCGTCCGCGACAATCGCTGGGACCGGGTCGATATCAAGTCCGTCGGCTTACTTCCGAATGCCATGGCCCGCCAGCAGGCCAAGGAGGCCGGCGCGCAGGAAGCGATCTATATCGACCATAACGGCATGGTGAAGGAAGGGGCCGCGACCAACGTCTGGATCGTCGATCATGACGGCAATCTCGTCACCCGCCCAGCCGAGCACGGCATTCTGCGCGGCATCACCCGTACGACCCTGATGGATGTCGCAGCGAAACTCGGCGTGACGATTGTCGAACGATTCTTCTCGGTCGAGGAGATGATGAAGGCCCGCGAAGTCTTCATCACCGCGGCCACAAGTATCTGTTTTCCGGTCATTTCTATCGATGGAGAGACCATTGCCAACGGTCATCCGGGCAGCATGTCACAGAAAATTCGTGAAGCCTTTTTCGACGTTGCGGAAAAGACCGCGATTTGATACCAACATTCGCTGGGGGGAGAGAATGAGGGTATCTCCTGTCCGGGACCTCTGTATATCATGACATTTAACCGACCTGGGTCGGCAAAAAAGAAAGAAGCGGCGCGATGGCGGAACGTTCTCAAAACTTGCAGGACTTGTTTCTCAATACTGTTCGCAAGCAAAAGATTTCACTGACAATTTTCTTGATTAACGGCGTGAAGCTCACCGGTGTCGTGACCTCGTTCGACAATTTCTGTGTCCTGCTCCGCCGCGACGGCCATTCGCAGCTCGTCTACAAGCATGCGATCTCGACGATCATGCCGGGTCAGCCGATGCAGATGTTCGAGAGCGAAGAAGCCGCATCCTAACTGGGATTAGCTATTATCACGACACGCGATACCAAAAACGATTCCCTCATCCCGGAGACCGCAAAGCACCGGGATGATATGCGCGCTGTCGTCGTCGTGCCTGTGCTGAAACAGGCGCGCGCGGCGCGTTCCACCCAGGCCGACAGTGCCATCTCCGTCACGCGCCCGCCGGAAAGCCGGCTGGAGGAGGCCAAGGGCCTTGCGCTCGCGATCGATCTGGACGTGGTCAACGGCTCGATCGTCCCGATCAACGATCCGCGGCCGGCGACTTTGCTGGGCACAGGCAAGATCGAGGAAATCCTCGCGCTGCTCGATGAATTCAACGCCGGCCTCGTCATCGTCGATCATCCGTTGACGCCTGTACAGCAGCGCAATCTCGAGAAGGCATGGAATGCCAAAGTCATCGACCGTACCGGCCTCATTCTCGAAATCTTCGGCCGCCGCGCCTCCACCAAGGAAGGCACGCTGCAGGTCGAGCTTGCGCATCTGAACTATCAGAAGGGCCGGCTGGTTCGCAGCTGGACCCACCTTGAACGCCAGCGCGGTGGCGCCGGCTTCATGGGCGGCCCGGGCGAAACCCAGATCGAAGCCGACCGCCGCATGCTGCAGGAGCGCATCATCCGGCTGGAGCGCGAGCTGGAGCAAGTGGTGCGCACCCGCCAGCTTCATCGCGCCAAGCGCAGGAAAGTGCCGCATCCGATCGTGGCTCTGGTCGGCTATACCAATGCCGGCAAGTCGACCCTGTTCAATCGCATCACCGGCGCCGGCGTTCTGGCGGAAGACATGCTGTTTGCGACGCTCGACCCGACGCTGCGCCGCATGAAGCTGCCGCATGGCCGCACCGTCATCCTCTCCGATACGGTCGGTTTCATTTCCGACCTGCCGACCCACCTTGTGGCCGCGTTCCGCGCGACGCTGGAAGAGGTGCTGGAAGCCGACCTGATCCTGCATGTGCGTGATCTCTCCGATGACGACAATCTGGTTCAAAGCGCCGACGTGATGCGCATTCTCGGCGATCTCGGCATCGGCGAGGCCGAAGGCGCGGAGCGCATTGTCGAGGTCTGGAACAAGATCGACCGTCTGGAGCCGGAAGCCCATGATGCCATCGTGCAGAAGGCTTCGACGACAGAAAACGTTATTGCCGTCTCGGCGATGTCAGGCGAGGGCGTCGATCGCCTGATGGACGAAATCAGCCGGCGTCTCTCCGGTGTACTGACCGAAACGACGATCACGCTGCCCGTGGAAAAGCTGGCCCTATTGCCTTGGCTCTATAACCACGCAATCGTCGACAACCGCGAGGATAATGAGGACGGCACGGTCACGCTCGACGTACGCCTGACCGAGACCGAGGCGGCCGAACTGGAGCGGCGCATGGGCAACGGCCCGAAGCCGCAGCGCGAGGATTGGGAATAGGCGGGGCTAGGGCCGGATGATTTTAGATCTGTTCGACCTAAAATCTGAATCCGCTCTAGAATCAAAGAAGTAGAGCATGATGTCGTCCGAAAACCGATCACACTTTTCGGCATCATGCTCCAACGCATGTCGCGCAAAAGTGTGCAGCGGTTTTGCGACAACGGCATACGCAAAATCAAAGGCCTAAAGCGCGAGAAGCGAATCTGAAAGATCTCACGACGCGCTTTAGGCGGTTTTCGCGTCGCTGAGCTGACGCTCGATGGCCTTGGCCGACTGCCAGATCTCTTCCATCCGTTCCAGCGAGGCGCCTTCGAGCGTCTCGCCCTCGGCTTCAAGCGTCGTTTCGATGTGATGAAAGCGGCGGCGGAACTTCGTGTTCGTGCCGCGCAGCGCCTGTTCCGGATCTGTTTTGACGTGCCGGCCGATATTGACGACGGCGAAGATCAGGTCTCCGAGCTCGTCGCTGACCTTGGCCTTGTCGCCGCTTGCAAGTGCTGCCCGCAATTCGCCGATCTCCTCCTCGATCTTGTCGAGGATCGGCTCAGGCGCCGACCAGTCGAAGCCGACCTTGGCGGCCCGTTCCTGCAGTTTCAATGCTTCCGTCAGGGCAGGGAACGTCCGCTGCACCGAGCCCAGGAAGCCGGCCTTGAAATCTTCTGTAATGCCGCTTTTGGCACGGCGCTCGGCTCGCTCGCGCTTCTCTTCGGCCTTGATCCGATCCCATTGCAGCGTCACCGCATCCTCGGTCTTCGCATCGGAGACGGCGAAGACATGTGGATGGCGGCGGATCATCTTGCGGGAAATGGCATGGACGACGTCGCCGAAGGAAAATGCACCGGCCTCCTCGGCGATCCGCGCATGGAAAACGACCTGCAACAGGAGATCGCCGAGCTCGTCGCAGAGATCGTCCGTATCCTTCCGCTCGATCGCATCCGCGACCTCATAGGCCTCTTCGATCGTGTAAGGCTTGATGGTCTCGAAGGTCTGCACGATGTCCCAGGGGCAGCCGCTTTCGGGATTTCGCAGCGCCGCCATGATTTCGATCAGACGGGAAATGTCTTGCGATGCTTCCATCGTTGCCTCTGGTCTTGCTCTATCAATTCAGCGGGATATCGTTGCCACTCTTCGATGCCTGGTAGTTGTCGGAGAGGCTGGCATAGGCCCGCTTGATGCGCGCCGTTTGTTCCCTCAGCTCACCTTTTCGTGGATCGGCTTCCGTTTCCACCAGATCGGAGATGGAAAAGCTGTTCCAGAATGCGTTTTGACGGCGATAACCGCCAGGCTCCAGGCCGAAGACCTCCTTCAGGATCTTGAGATCATGCGGGATCGCGAAGGCGTCGCGGGAATCCTCGTGGCTGAAGAAATAGTAGAAATTGTCGAAACCGGCCCAGGTGATCGCCGACATGCACATGGTGCAGGGCTCATGGGTGGACAGGAAGATCAGATCCCGCGTCGCGGGCTTCTCGCCAAGCTCGTAGAAGCGCTTGAGCGCATGAACCTCGCCATGCCAGAGCGGGTTTTCTAATTCATTGTTGGTTTCCGCAATGACGAGCGAGAGATCGGACTTCCGCAGGATGGCGGCCCCAAAGACCTTGTTGCCGGCGGCCACGCCCTTGCGGGTCAGGTGTAGGATGTCGTGCTCCACGACGTCGAGAAGGCGGGCTGCGATGCTGTTGTCGGACAAGGTCTGCTCCAAGATTTTGGTGTCAGTCTATCGAGATTGCGCAAGCGGCGGAATGCGCAAATGACGTATGGACCAAGTTTGTCACAGGCAATAAAATCGCCACAGGCGTCAGTCAATCATAAAAGTCTATAGATTTCCTGTATTTATCTCGATCTGCTCGCCTGGTGAGTTTTGCTCAAATCCTTGTCATGTCGAGCAAAAGAATACGCGCATGCATGGGCATTAGAATTTCTGTTTCTTCAATCTCTTGGCCGCAGGGGCGATATTCGCCAAATCTCGAAGTGGAACCACGATGCCTCCCAGGACTGAACAGCTTTCGGTGTTTCCCGCCTTCTTCCGCGTGGAAGGAAGGGTAGCGGCTGTCTTCGGCAATGGCGATGAAGCCTTCGCCAAGGTGCGGTTGCTCATGAACACGCAGGCAAGGATCGTCGCCTATGCGCCGGCGCCCGAGGCTGACTATCATGCCTTCCTTATCGCCAACCGCCTCGAAACCGTAAGGGGTGATTTTTCAGCCGATCAGGTCAAGGGTGCAGCCCTCGTCTTTGCCGCCACCGGCGATGCCGAGGCGGACCGCGCGATCGTCGATGCGGCCCGCGCTGAGCGAATTCCGGCGAACGCCGTCGACCAGCCCGATTATTGCGATTTCTACACGCCGGCGCTGGTCAATCGCGCTCCCGTGGCTGTTGCCATCGGTACCGAGGGTGCCGGTCCGGTGCTGGCGCAGATGATCCGCGCGCAGATCGATCAGATGCTGTCGCCGTCGCTCGGCAAGCTGGCTGAATTGGCGACGCGGTATCGCAAGCCGGTCGAGCGCCTTGTGCCTCGTGGTGTCACGCGCCGTGTTTTCTGGCGGCGGTTCTTCTCCGGACCCGTTGCCGACGCCGTCAATGCCGGCTATCTCGCGCGGGCGGAACAGGCAGCTGAGGAGCTGTTGCGGTCGTCCCGTGAAGCTCAAGGTCGCGTGTGGCTTGTCGGCGCCGGCCCAGGCGCTAAAGATCTGCTGACGCTGCGGGCGCAGCGCGTGATGATGGAAGCCGATGTCATCGTCTATGACGCGCTTGTGCCGCAGGCGATCGTCGATATGGGACGGCGCGATGCCGAGCGTCTGTCCGTCGGCAAGCGCAAGGGATGCCATAGCAAGTCGCAGGAAGAGATCAACGATCTGCTGGTGCAGCTCGGCCGCGAGGGCAAGCGCGTCGTGCGGCTGAAGTCGGGCGATCCGCTGGTTTACGGTCGTGCGGGCGAGGAAATGGCGGCTTTGCGCGCGGCCGGTATCGGCTATGAGATCGTTCCCGGCATCACCTCGGCCTTTGCCGCCGCCGCGGATTTCGAACTGCCGCTGACGCTGCGCGGTGTCGCCTCGTCACTGGTCTTCACCACGGGGCATGATCTCACAGGCGACGTTCTGCCCGATTGGGCAAGCCTGGCCGTATCCGGCGCCACGATTGCGGTGTATATGGGACGCACGGTTGCCGCTTCCGTCGCCGGCCGCCTGATGCAGGCCGGCCTGCCGCCCGAGACGACCGTTGCCATCATCGAGAATGCCAGCCGCCGCGATCGCCGCCTGATGCACGGCATCCTGCGGGATCTGCCTGATCTCGAACACCGCGACGAGTTGAACGGGCCGGTCATGGTCATTATCGGCGATGCTGTCGCCGGTGCGAATTTTGAACAATCCGAGCCGCTGGTCCGCCGCGAGACCGTTGCTCAAGACTATGCAAGGAGCTGATTGATGGTCGACAAGGTTCTGACCGCAAACCGGCTCACCGATGGCGTCGCCGTTTGGCTGAACGCAAATGGTGAGTGGACGTTATCGCTGCAGGACGCGCTGGTCGCTCGTCATGCCGAGGCGGAAGCCGCACTGGAAGCGATCGGCAAGCAGGCCTATGCCGACAACAAGGTCGTCGACGTCAACCTGATCGATGTTCAGGAAACCGGCGGCAAGCTCTGGCCGCTGCGCCTGCGTGAGCGCATCCGCGCCGAAGGCCCCACCATGGAATACGCGCCGGGCTATGCCGCGGCCGATCCCGATTTCATTGCAGTCTGAGAAGTCCCGAGGAAATCATGTATCGTTACGATGAATTCGACCACGCCTTCGTTGCGGAACGGGTTGCCCAGTTCCGCGATCAGGTGGAGCGGCGCCTCTCGGGTGAGCTTTCGGAAGATGCCTTCAAGCCGCTGCGCCTCATGAACGGCGTCTATCTGCAGCTGCATGCCTATATGCTGCGCATCGCCATTCCCTATGGCACGCTGAGCTCGCGCCAGATGCGCATGCTCGCCCATGTCGCGCGCACCTATGATCGCGGCTATGGCCACTTTACGACGCGCCAGAACCTGCAGTTCAACTGGCCGAAGCTTTCCGAGATGCCGGACGCGCTGGCCGATCTCGCTACGGTCGAGATGCACGCCATCCAGACCTCGGGCAACTGCATTCGCAACGTGACCGCCGACCATTTCGCCGGCGCTGCGGCCGACGAAATCGCCGATCCCAGACCCTATGCCGAAATCCTGCGGCAGTGGTCTTCGGTTCACCCGGAATTCTCCTTCCTGCCACGCAAATTCAAGATCGCCGTCACCGGTGCCGAGCGCGATCGCGCCGCGATCCAGGTGCATGATATCGGCCTGCATCTGAAGAAGAACGACAAGGGTGAGATCGGCTTTGCCGTCTACGTCGGCGGCGGACAGGGCCGTACCCCGCTCATTGCCAAGCTGATCCGCGACTTCCTTCCGGAAGAAGATCTCTTGTCCTACACGACGGCAATCATGCGCGTTTACAATCTGCACGGCCGCCGCGACAACAAGTACAAAGCGCGTATCAAGATCCTCGTGCATGAAACCGGCGCCGAAGAACTGGCACGCCAGGTCGAAGTCGAGTTCAACAAGCTGAGGGATACCGAACTGAAGCTGCCGGAAGCCGACGTCCAGGCGATCTCG
This sequence comes from Rhizobium sp. P40RR-XXII, assembly GCF_012641405.1. Taxonomy (GTDB): domain Bacteria; phylum Pseudomonadota; class Alphaproteobacteria; order Rhizobiales; family Rhizobiaceae; genus Rhizobium. Next base: position 454,900 of record NZ_JABAII010000002.1, on the reverse strand, counting down.
GCCTATTTCGCACCGCCGGCACTGCCGCAGCGCGCCGAAGGCTGGGAAAGCCTGGCGCGCTGGAAGAAGGCCGATCCGGCTTTCGCGCGCTGGGTGCAGCAGAACGTGCAGCCGCACAAGAATCCCGACTACGGCATGGTGACCATCTCGCTGAAGCCGATCGGCGGCATTCCGGGCGACGCATCGGACGCGCAGATGGAAGCGGTGGCCGACATTGCCGAGGAATATGCCTTCGATGAAATCCGCGTCAGCCACGAGCAGAACCTCATCCTGCCGCATGTGGCGCTGGCCGACCTCGAAGCCGTGTATCGCGGTCTGGTGGCCAACGGTCTCGAAACGGCGAATGTCGGCCTGATCACGGACATCATCGCCTGTCCCGGTCTCGACTACTGCGCGCTTGCCAACGCGCGCTCCATCCCGGTCGCGCAGGAGATTTCCACGCGCTTCGGCTCGGCCGAGCGTCAGGCTGAAATCGGTGAGCTCAAGATCAAGATTTCCGGCTGCATCAATGCCTGCGGTCATCACCATGTCGGCCATATCGGCCTGCTTGGCGTGGAAAAGAAGGGCGCGGAACTCTATCAGATCACGCTCGGCGGCTCCGGCGACGAGAACACCTCGATCGGCGAGATCATCGGCCGCGGCTTCGAGCCCGATAAGGTGACCGATGCTATCGAGACCATCGTCGATACCTATATCAGCCTGCGTCTGGATCCTTCCGAAACCTTCCTGACCGCCTACCGTCGCGTCGGGCCACAGCCGTTCAAGACCGCGCTTTACGGCGCGTCCTCGTCGGCAGCCGAAGCGGCGTAAGGAGATTGAACATGACCAAGATCTGGCGGGAAACCGGCTTCATTGAAAACGATCCGTGGGTCATCGAAACCGACGAAGTCAAGGCGACCGAGACGCAGAAGCCTCTGCTTGGCATCGATGCACTGATCGCAAAGGCGGAAGAGAGCAACGAGGCCGGCCTTGGCGTCGTCGTCAAGCCGGCTGATGACGTGACCCGGCTGCAGCCCTATCTCGATCGGCTCGACATTGTCGCCGTTGCCTTTCCGGCATTCAGCGATGGCCGCGCCTTCAGTCACGCCTCGCTGTTGCGCCAGCGTCTCGGCTATGCCAACGAGCTGCGGGCCGTCGGCGACGTATTGATCGACCAGGTACCGTTGATGCTGCGCGTCGGCATCGATAGTTTCGCCGTGACCAACGAGACGGCGCTGAAGCGGCTGTCGGAAAACCGCCTGCCGGGCATTCCGCACTACTATCAGCCGACCGCGCGCAAGGCTGAAGGCGGGCAGGCCTATAGCTGGCGGCGGCTGCCGGCAAAGTCGGCCTGATTTCGACAGGCTTGGGATTGCGGCAATTTGACTGTGTCGGATTGCCGTATTCAAGCCTCTTAATACATGTAAAGTCGGCGAGCTGAAATCCTGACTGAAATATACATATTTCAGTCCTGAGCCGCCGGATGGAATGGAATGCCTTTCAATACGGGCTATATTATAATATCAGCATCGCAAAATGAGCCTGCCAGGAAAGACGTGCAAGATTAATACGGGATCCGAGACAGAATGAACGCCCCCGCCAAATCAGATGAATTTGCTTCAGCAATTCCCGCCGGCGTCTTCGCCGAGAAGGTGCTGAGCGTCACGCATTATACCGACCGGCTCTTTCGCTTCACCATGACCCGGCCGCAAGGCTTCCGCTTCCGCTCCGGCGAATTTGCCATGATCGGCCTGATGGTCGATGGCAAACCGCTCTATCGTGCCTATTCGATCGCAAGCCCTGCCTGGGCCGACGAGCTGGAGTTCTTTTCCATCAAGGTGCCGGATGGTCCGCTGACCTCGCACCTGCAGAACATCAAGCCCGGCGACGAAGTGCTGATGCGCAAGAAGCCGACCGGCACGCTGGTTCTGGACGCACTGACGCCCGGCCATCGCCTTTACATGTTCTCCACCGGCACCGGTATCGCGCCGTTTGCGAGCCTGATCCGCGATCCGGAAACCTACGAGAAGTATGAGGAAGTCATCCTCACCCACACGACGCGAGATGTCGCCGAGCTGAAATACGGCTTTGACCTGGTCGAGGAAATCCGCAACGACGAGATCCTGAGCGAGGTCGTCGGCGACAAGCTGCGCCATTACGCGACCGTCACGCGCGAGGAATTCCCCTTCACGGGTCGCATCACCGATCTCATCGAGAACGGCAAGCTTTTCAGCGATCTGGGTGTGCCTCCGCTGGATCCCGCGATCGATCGCGGCATGATCTGCGGTTCCTCCGCCATGCTGAAGGACACCAAGGTCTTGCTCGAAAAGGCCGGCCTGAATGAAGGTGCCAACAACAACCCGGCCGAGTTCGTTATCGAACGCGCTTTCGTTGGGTAGACGAATTGCCGGTATGTGAACGGAAAGGCGGTTTCGGCAGCGAAGCCGCCTTTTTCATGGGCAGCTGAGATAATCGATGAGCGAGGCCATGGCGGCGCGCGCATGATCGGCATCGCCGCTGCGGATGGCGTCTATCGCCTGAACATGCATGGCTATCGCCTCGCCCATGCGATCGTGCGTTCCCGTGGAATACCAGAGCCGGCGTGCATGTGTCTGCACCGGCGCGAGTGCTGCGGTGATGAAGTTGTTGGGGCAGGCGGCTTCCAGAATCTCATCGAATGTCTTGTCGGCGGCGAAAAAGCCGGGCAGGTCGCTTGTAACGGCGCATTCCGCCATCAGGCGCGCACAGTCCCGCAACTGCTCGCGCTGCTGCGGATCGGCATGGGTGGCAACGAGCGCGGCCGCGATCGGCTCCAGTTCGCGCCGGACCTGCATGACAAATTGATGGTCCTCGGGGCGGATTTCCGCAATCTGCAGGCCGACGCGGGGCCGCACATGAATAAGGCCCTGCCAGGCAAGCTTCTGGATCGCTTCGCGCACAGGGGTTCGCCCGTGGCCAGCCATCTCGATCAACTGTTTCTCGGTAACCAGGGCGCCTGGCTGCAGCTCAAGCGTCACGATCGAGTATTCGAGCGCGAGATAGGCGAGGTGGCTAAGCGAATTCTGCATTCGAGGCGGTTTCCGGCACGTGCATTGACGGCAAAGAGTGTCATCTGGCGTCACCGAAGGCAACCGATAGTGATATATCAGGATTGCATTCAGCCTGTCTTCTTTAGCCGCTCATGTCCTTCAATGATCCGGATCGGTCTGACGGCAATTCGCAAGCCTAACGAAAAAAGCCGCGCATCATTGGCCGATTGCCGTGGAAAGGGTCGGCGGCTTCCGTTTGGCTGCCATGAGCAGATCCAGTTCCGTCGACGACGGCCCGAACTTATAGAAGAGGCGCTTTGCTTCCGCGTCGTCGAGACGATATTTCCGCGCAAATTCAGCAATGCTGTAGGGGCGGCCTCGAATGACTTTCCGCGTGGTTGTCCGATTGGCGTTTTCCGTCATGTTTCCAACCTCCTTTCGGTTCCACTTTGGTAAATAGCGCCGAGCTTGAGCTTGGAAAGGTCCGAAAGCGCATTGTGATCGTGCGGATGTCGTGGCAAGCCGCTGCGCACGCTTGCGAAACTCGCGCAACAAAAAGGGAAGGCGGGACATCCCGCCTTCCCTTTTTCCTCTTCCCGATTTGGGCGTAACAGCCCGATATGCAGTTACCGCCTGATCAGTCGGCCGACGAAAATCAGGATGCAGGCGCCGATGAAGCCCGTGACCAGATAGTTCAGCCATACATGGAACGGCAGCGCGATGCCGAGGGCACGGAACAGCCAGCTGGCGACGAGCGCGCCGACGATGCCGAGGATGATGTTCATGAATATGCCGGTGTTGCTCTTCATGATCATCTCGGCGAACCAGCCAGCCAAGCCGCCGATGATAATTGCTGCAATCCAACCTACGTTTGCGTCTTCCATAAAAGAACCTCCTGAGGGCCCGACAGGTTGTTAACAATAATCGATATACACCAAAAACGATTCGCACCCCAACAGTTGCCTATAGCGGGCCGATGGAACCGATCTCTGCAACCCTGATTATTAAGGGAAATTGTTACGGTTGTTTGCGCCCTTGAGAATCGGTTGCCCCGCCAAAGGCGGGCCTGTTGCGGCGCCCGATTTTCAACCTTGCTTCGCCTGGGACGTTTTTCCGGCTCGCCGCCGCCATTTCGTCATTAGGAGACGAGGAAAAGCACCTTCGGGGCATGACAACCTCTATTTTATGGGTTGACCGCAATAGGGCGTCTGCATATGTTCCGCGCACTTCCGGCCGAGGCAGCATCTGCCTGCGGAGAGGGAGAGCGTAGCTCAGTCGGTAGAGCAACTGACTTTTAATCAGTAGGTCATGGGTTCGAGCCCCATCGCTCTCACCAGCGTTTTTCCGCTGTTTCGATGATTTTCCTGAGAATCTGCCTTGTTTTTCGGACAAAGCGTCCGATGGCTGTTTGCTTGTCGTTGCAAGGGGAGCGGGTTGTCAGGATGGCTCTCGACTATCGATCCGTGGGAGCGCGCATAGCATCTCGCTGCACCAATAATCTCCCCCCTGTAAACTGTCGCGCAACTGACCTTTAAAGCGAAAGCCAAGGTTTTCGGTCAGTGCGGGCGAGGCGCTCTTGCGAGATTGCATAACGCACAGGTTGTTGATGTCGTTTACGTCGAAATGGCTGGTGAAGATCGTCGATCGGGTAGTAAGGTACACTGATCAAGAGGATGGCTGGTAAAGACGACGGGCAGATAATGGAATTCGTGGCAGATTTGTCCCTATGGGAAATCTACGCAATCGTTTGCGGGCTGTTGGGTTCCCTCGGGATTTTGTTCGGGCTGATTGCCGGAAAGAGGTTCGGGATTGCGTTGAGGGTGCTGCCCCTGGTTGGTGTGGCGATCACGACGCCGGTCACCGAGCATCTTGTGATTCCCTATCTCACGGCGCGTTATCCGGTGATCTTCGCCAACAAGGATCTACCCCGGAAGGTCGATCAGAAGACCACATTGATGAAAATAGATCTCACGGATCGCATCTACAGCTATTTCTATGATCTCGATGAGGATGACGACGATTTCGATCCGCCTCTCGTCAAATCCGCCCAGCTTGCCGACATTTGCGATTTCCTCCTGCCGAAATTCAGCTCCGGCGAAGCCTTGCTGGCAAATTACATCTATCAGCTCAAGGGCAGGGATTACTCGTTTTCGGTCGACAGCCGCGACTGCTCTTGAGGCTTGGATAGGCCGCCATGCGATAGCCCGCTCCGGTCATAAGGCGGGCAAAGCGACTAACACTATGCAATTGCCGAGAGCGCTACGATTGCAGCCGCCGTCAAGGCGCCGAAGATCGGCAGCAATGTCAGCATAACAAGCCGAGCGAACTTCTTCCTTTCGATCGTCGTCATGATCAGGTTCCCTCACTTAGCAGTGACGCTTAAACGCTGGGCAGTGACGTTTAAACGCTGGAATTCGTGATTCGTTTCGCATCGACTGTCGTAATTTTATATTATATGTCGCTAAAAGTATGGCGCTTTTCGGTTCCACGCTCGAAAGCCTCGCCGGCCTCGGAATCGGATCGTTGCCGGGCAGCGATATCCACCGTCTCGCTTGGAACAGAATCGAATCGACCGAGTTCCTCTTCCAACAAAGAGGAGACCTATCTTGGCACACGATCAGTCGCACGATCCGCGGGACGGAAACGAAGGTAAGCAGGCGCTGGCGAAGATTCAGCATAGCAAGGCACATGATGCGGATCGGACAGCGAAGGATAAGGACAATGCCAAGCTCGTTGCCGATCCACGCAACAGGCTCGCCGGCGGCAAGGTCGATCCGGCGACGAGGGAGCTAAAGCCGACGAAGGAGTGAACCATCGCGGTTCGCTGTTCCGATGACCGCAAGGGCATTGCCGCGCCCCAGGCCAACGGGCTTGGTGGCTCGGTCGCATTCGATTGGACGACTATACCGCAGCCGCGTGGTTCTCCACCGTTCACGAATGCAGCGGCTGTGTCGGTGACGCCGCGGCATCGGTGTCGTCCAAGACGAGAGCCATGATTGCCAGGAGAACATAATCCCGCTTCCAACCTGATTTCGCCGCCGCGGTCACCAGGCTTTCAAGGGAAGGTTCAAGAGCGAAAAGACAAGCTGCGAGATAGTTGGCATGCGACATGGCTTCGGAAGGGGGAGGGTTTACGGTTGGTTTCAATTTCCTGCTCCATCATTGATTTGACCGGACAGGAATCAGCTGTAATTTCAGCGGGTTTCTGGTGTTTGTCTCGTCTGTTGCAAAACATTGCTGCCGCTAAAGCGGCCGTTCCGAGGGAACTATGCAATCGCTGCGGCGGCGCTGATGGCGTCGGCCCTGAAGCACAAAGACCATGTGGTAAGCACCCGCTATCACGCGCGCTGTCTTTCGATGCCGCATTGGAGCATATCTGCCCGGCTGAGGGCATGGGGTGACGAACCCGCCGCAATGATCAACTCTACCGCCATTTCGACGGCAAAGTTGATCGTTGCGTAAGACGTATCTTGGCTTAGACCTTGCCGCCGTTCTTCTTGCAGTCGCTGCGGAATTTGGCGCGCGCCTTTCCATGCAGCCCCTTGGCATCGGCCTGGGTCGAACATGCCTTAGACACGGCAGTCTGGGCCGGCTTCATTGCTTTTGGCTTGGTCGTGGTGGTCGTTGAAGGTGTCGACGTCGCTGCACTGGGGGTTGTTGTCGTGGTGCTGGGGGTCGTCGCGGTTTGCGCCATGGCGCTTACGCTGAAGAGTGCGACAAAGGCTGCAGTCGTGAACGTGGTAGCAATTCGCATGGGGCTTTCCTCCGTTAAATAGCTGAGATGGAATATGCGTTGTTCTACGAACGAGGGCAGCTTGGACCCCGAATTGGGCGAAAAGTGAATTCTTTCATCCGCTTCTCCTGCGGCGTTTGGTCGCGTCTGTGGATACGGAATTCCAGCCTTTGGCGGGCTCCGCAACCATGCGTTTGCGAGGCTTTACCAGCGCCACCCCCGAAAAGGTGATTGGCTTTCAGTTGCCCGCAACGTTAGGAAGGGATCGAAATGACATAGCCGGAGTCCATCGTGTCGCTCGCCGATATCTCGCTTCTGAGTGCGTTGCTCGCAGGAGCGCTTTCGTTTCTTTCGCCCTGCGTGCTGCCGCTCGTGCCCCCTTATCTTTGCTACATGGCGGGCATCTCGGTCGAGCAGTTTCGCGGCGGTGGCACGGCCGTAGCGGCGAGCCCGAGCGTTCGCGGCAATGTGCTGATGTCGGCACTGTTCTTCACGTTAGGATTTGCGACCGTGTTCGTCGCGCTCGGTGCCGGTGCGTCCTCGATCGGCATGCTCTTGCGCCAGCACCTCGATATTCTCGCCAAGATCGGCGGCATCATCATCGTCATCATGGGGCTGAATTTCCTAGGCCTTTTCCGCATCGGCCTTCTGGCCCGGGAAGCACGCTTCCAGAGCGGCGGCAAGCCGGCGACGTTGACGGGCGCCTATATCATGGGGCTTGCCTTCGCCTTCGGCTGGACGCCCTGCATCGGTCCGGTTCTTGGTGCCATCCTCGGTATTGCCGCATCGCGTGAGACTGTCGGCGCCGGCGCCGGCCTGCTTGCCGTCTATTCGCTGGGCCTTGCCATTCCATTCTGGATCGCCGCCGGCTTTTCCGGCGCTTTCATGAGCTTTCTCTCCCGTTTCCGCCGCCATCTCGGCACGGTCGAGAAGGTGATGGGCGGGCTTCTGGTGCTCACCGGTCTTGCCTTCATCTTCGGCTATGTCAGCGACATGGCGATCTGGTTTCAGCAGACCTTTCCAATCCTGATGAAAATCGGCTAAGCCGAGCGATACCTTTCGCCCCCAATTTTCCTCGGTAAATGGAACATGCCCGATGGCTGACCCCCATGGCTGACATTGTCGGTCTGCTGCTGCCGTTCTTCGGCCTGATCCTGATCGGTTATGCCGCCGCGCGCGTTACGAAGCAGCCGGCGGAGGCGCTCGGCTGGCTGAATACCTTCATCATCTATGCCGCATTGCCGGCGCTGTTCTTCAAGCTCGTGTCCCAGACGCCGATCGAACAGCTGACGCGGATCGACTTCATCGCCGCCGATATCGCTGCAACCTATTCGATTTTCCTGCTGCTGTTTCTGATAGGCCGCTTCCTGCGCCGCAATTCGCTTACCGACAGCACGATCCAGGCGTTTGCCGGCGCCTACGGCAATATCGGCTATATGGGGCCGGGGCTTGCACTATTGGCGCTGGGCCAAAGGGCCGCCGTACCGGTCGCGCTGATCGTCTGTTTCGAAAACGCGCTGCATTTCATCGTTGCCCCGGCCTTGATGGCGCTGGAAGGCGGCGACAAGCGCTCGCCATGGCGGCTTGCCGCGGATATCGCCGGCAAGGTGCTGCTGCACCCCTTCATCCTGTCGACCGCGCTGGGCTTCGCCGTGGCGGCGCTGTCACTTCACCAGCCCGTCGCCTTCGAGCGATTTGTCAACTATCTCGCACAAGCAGCTGCACCTTGTGCATTATTTGCCATGGGGGTGACGCTTGCCCTGCGTCCATTGAAGCGGATTCCGGTCGAGATCGGCTATATCGTGCCGGTGAAGCTCGTCCTGCATCCGCTTGTCGTCTATATCGTTCTACAAGCTATCGGCCACTTCGATCCCATTTGGATCGAGGCGGCCGTATTGCTGGCGGCGCTGCCGACGGCGACGAATGTCTTCGTCATCGGCCAGCAATACGGCGTCTGGCAGGAGCGGGCCTCCGCCACCATCTTGATCACCACGGCCTGTTCCGTGGTGACGGTTTCCCTCGCTCTCTATTTGATAAAGTCGGGCACCTTACCGGCGCAGCTTTTCCCGTAACATCGATGGAAAATTGCGCAGGCTGCCGCCGGGCTCGATACCCTCGCGCATCACGATATTGCGAAGCGGAGCAATGGCGGAAAGCACATGCAGTCCCGCGGCGCGCAGCATCTGCACAGGCAGGAAGTCCGATAGAAGCGAGCGATTGAGGAGATCGACGCTCGCCGTCCGGCTGACGATATCAGCGCGCCTCTTGCGGTCGAAACTATCGCCCGCTGTGGCCGGGATCGGCTGGTCCGCGCGCGAGCAGAGAATGTCCGACAGCGCCAATATATCGCGAAGGCTGAGATTGAGCCCCTGGGCGCCGATCGGCGGAAATATATGGGCCGCTTCGCCGGTCAGCGCGGCACGGCCCTTGCCGAAGCGATAGGCCGTCATGCCGGAAAGCGGCCAGACCTGCACGCTGTCTTCGACGGTTACCTGGCCGAGCATCGATTGCATGCGCTCCTCCACCAGCCTGCCAAGTTCCTCGAGCGACTTTTCGGCATTGGCAGCCGCTTCGGCCGGTTTCTGCACCCAGACGAGGCTCGAACGCCTGCCGGGCAACGGCACCTGCGTGAAGGGGCCGCTTTCCGTATGAAATTCCGTGGAGATGTTCTGATGCGGCAGGCTATGCGTGAAGTTCAGCACCATCGCCGATTGCGGATAGGACCAGCCCTTGACCTTGATCCCCAGTGTCTCGCGCACCATCGAGTTACGGCCATCGGCGCCGACGACGAACGCGGCTTCGATCGAATCGCCGTTGTCGAGAGCGATCGTCACCCCATCGTCACGGAAGGTGATTTCCGAGGCAGTGGCTTCGATGCGGCTGATATTGCCTTCCGCTTCGATGGCCTTGCCGAGATTGTCGAGCAGGACCGCATTCGGAATGTTGTAGCCGAAAGCATCCAACCCGATTTCAGACGATCGGAACGACACGGTGGGAGCGCGCAACAGCCGCGAAGTGCCGTCGACGATGCGCATCGTGGTCAGTGGCGCGGCCGAAGGCGCGATCCTTTCCCACAGCGTCAGGCGCTCCAGAAAACGGATCGATTGATCCATCAGCGCCGTCGTCCGTTTGTCGGCTTTATTGTACGGCGCGGCGACAAGGGCGACGGATCTTCCGCCGCGCGCGAGCGCGAATGCCGTAATTATTCCGGCCAGGCCACCGCCGATAACGGCCACTTCAATCTGCTTCATATCGATGCCTCAATTGCCTCTTGTCTGAAAATAAGCGCTTAGCCTGTTGAAATCCATGGGATGAAACATCGCAACGGGTGAAAATGACAGCAAGTCGCGCTAGCGTGCCTGGATCGACGCTTTTGTGCTGGCGGTGCAAACCAAAGGATGCATATTAGCGAAAAAAACCGCCTGCCGGGGCAGGCGCATAAGCAGGCGAGTTACGGGGCGGATGAAAATCTTCAAGTACAAGCGGGTGCCTTACGCGGAGATGCGTGCCTTCTCCGTTCATATTCTGACGGCCTCGGGGTCATTTCTCGCCTTTCTTGGTGTCGTTGCCGCATCCGAGCATCGCTTTGTCGACATGTTCTGGTGGCTTGGCCTGGCGCTGCTGGTCGACGGCATCGACGGACCGATCGCGCGCAAGGTTCGCGTCAAGGAAGTCCTTCCCAATTGGTCCGGCGACACGCTCGACAATATCATCGATTATGTGACCTATGTGCTCCTGCCGGCCTTTGCGCTCTATGAAAGCGGCATGATCGGCGAGCCGTGGTCGTTCGTCGCGGCCGGCATGATCGTGGTCTCCAGCGCCATCTATTATGCGGATACCGGCATGAAGACGGATGAATATTTCTTCTCCGGCTTCCCGGTCGTCTGGAACATGGTGATCTTCACGCTCTTCGTCATCGATGCCAGTGCCACGACGGCGATGATCCTCGTCGGCTTTTCCGTCGTTTTGACCTTCCTGCCGATCAACTTCCTGCATCCCGTGCGCGTCAAGCGGCTGCGGCCGCTGAACCTCGGTATATTTCTTTTCTGGTCGGCGCTCGGCGTCTATTCGCTGCTGATGCACTTCGTCATGCCGCAATGGGCCGTTTTCCTCTTTATCAGCAGCGGTATTTATCTCTATTGTATCGGGGCCGTGCTGCAGTTTTTCCCGTCCCTCGGACGTCAATGAGGATTGCGCGTCATGAAGAAGACCAAGGTCATTCGCATCCATGAAAATGGCGGTCCCGATGTCATGAAGCTGGAGGAGGTGGAGCTGCCGCCTCCCGGCGCGGGTGAGGTGCGGATCCGCCATGCCGCGATCGGCCTCAATTTCATCGATGTCTATTTCCGCTCCGGTCTCTACAAGGTGCCTCAGTTTCCATTGTCGCTTGGCAAGGAAGCCGCGGGCACGATCACCGAGGTCGGGCCTGGCGTGACTGATTTCGTCGTCGGCGATCGCGTCGCCTATGTCGGCAGCGACGGCGCCTATAGCATCGAGCGCAATATCGAGACCCGCCATCTGGTCAAGGTGCCTGATGATATCCCGCTCGAAACCGCCGCATCGATGATGCTGAAAGGAATGACCGCGGAATATCTGCTGAACCGCACCTTCAAGGTGGGGCCGGGAACGACTTTGCTGTTTCACGCCGCCGCCGGCGGCGTCGGCTTGATTGCCGGCCAATGGGCCAAGGCTCTTGGAGCCGGCACCGTCATCGGCACGGCTGGCTCCGCGGAAAAGGTCGAGCTGGCATTGGCGCATGGCTATGACCACGTCATCGACTACAGCAGGGAAAACTTTGCCGACCGCGTCCGGGAGATTACCGGCGGCAAGGGTGTTGATGTCGTTTACGATTCGGTCGGCAAGGACACGTTTCCACATTCGCTCGACTGCCTGAAGCCGCGTGGCATGTGGGTCACCTTCGGCCAATCGTCCGGCCCGATCGAAAATTTCAATCTCGCCATCCTCAATCAGAAGGGTTCGCTTTTCGCCACCCGACCGAGTCTCTTTGCCTATATCGGCACATCTGACGAGTTGAGAGCCAGCGCGAACGCGTTATTTGCTGTTGTGCAAAGCAGCAAAGTGCGTATCAATATTCATCAGACTTATCCGCTTGTTGATGCGGGGCGCGCGCACGCGGATTTGGAAGCCAGGAAAACGAGTGGAACTACACTACTGATCCCATAGATCCGTAAAGGACAGGTCGGTGGGAAGGAAATGAGGGGAACGTGTCGTCATCTGATGCGCCGGCAACCGGTGCGCTATTGTCGGTTCGCAAATTGACGAAACTGTTCGGCAGTTTTGCGGCTTGCAGCGAAATCGATCTTGAAATCCAGCCAGGGGAAATTCACGCTCTCCTCGGTGAAAACGGCGCAGGCAAATCCACGCTCGTGAAGATGCTGTTCGGCGTGCTCGAGCCATCGCATGGGCAGATCGTATGGCAGGGACAACCTGTTTCGATCGACGCGCCTGGCACGGCGCGCAAGCTCGGCATCGGCATGGTGTTCCAGCATTTCTCCCTGTTCGAGGCGCTGACCGTCGCGGAAAACATCGCGCTCTCGCTCGACAGCAATATCCCGCTCGCAAGAATTTCCGAGGAAGCCGCAAAGCTTTCGCGTGCCTATGGGCTGCCGCTCGATCCGAGTGCGCATGTCGCCGATCTTTCCGTCGGCGAACGGCAGCGCATCGAGATCGTCCGTGCGCTTCTGCAGAATCCGAAGCTGATCATTCTCGACGAACCCACCTCCGTTTTGACGCCTCAGGAGGCCGATCGTCTGTTCGAAACCCTGTTCCAGCTGAGAGACGAGGGGCGCTCGGTGCTCTATATCAGCCACCGGCTGGAGGAAGTGCAGCGCATCTGTTCGCGCGCCACCGTATTGCGCCATGGCAAGGTAACCGGCGCCTGCGATCCGCGGCAGGAAACGACGGGCTCGCTTGCCCGCATGATGGTCGGCAGTGATGTCGCAAGCGTACATCACGAAGGCTTGGACAAGAAGGGGGATATCCTCCTGGAAGTCGCGGGCCTTTCGGCATCTGCGCGAACCCCCTTCGCCATGTCGCTGAAGGATGTTTCCCTGCGCGTGCGTGCCGGCGAGGTGCTGGCGATTGCCGGTGTCGCCGGAAACGGCCAGGGCGAGTTGTTCGATGTCATTTCAGGTGAATACACCGTTGCATCGGATAATCTCGTCCAGTTGCGCGGCAAGGCTGTGGGTGCCAAGGGCATCAATGCGCGCCGGCTGCTGGGTGCCGGTTTCGTGCCCGAAGAGCGCCATGGTCACGCCGCCGTGTCGGCATTGAAACTCTCCGACAATCTCGTGCTCGCCCGCAATCAGTCGGATCGCAAGGCGTTTCTGAGCGGACGCTTCCTCAATATCATCAGGCACGGGGCGGTCAAGCAGGCGACGAAGCGGATCTGCGAGGCGATGGATGTCCGCAAGAGCGGCGAGGATCCGGCGGCCGGCGCGCTTTCCGGCGGCAATCTGCAGAAGTTCATCGTCGGCCGCGAACTGGATCGTCAGCCGAGCGTTCTCGTCGTCAACCAGCCGACCTGGGGCGTGGATGCGGGCGCCGCCAGCCGCATCCGCCAGGCTCTGGTCGATCTTGCCCGCGACGGTTCGGCCGTGCTCGTCATCAGCCAGGATCTCGATGAGATTTTCGAAGTCGCGACCGACATCGCCGTCATCTCCGAAGGGCGACTGTCGCCGTCCTATCCGGCACGTGAACTGACCCGTGAAAAGATCGGGCTGCTGATGGGCGGTCAGCACGAATCGAAGACGCATTCGGAGCCTGCTCATGCGCATTGAACTTGAAAAGCGCCCGCAGGTCTCGAAGCTGTTCGGCTTCCTGTCGCCATTGCTGGCACTCGCATTGGCGCTGATCGCCGGCACCATCATGTTCGCCGTCATGGGCAAGGATCCCGTCGAGGCGCTTAATGCCTTCTTCGTCGAACCTCTGCTGGAGGTTTGGTCGCTGCACGAACTGGCGATCAAGGCGGGGCCGCTGATCCTGATCGCCGTCGGCCTTTGCCTTTGCTACCGGTCCAACAACTGGAATATCGGTGCCGAGGGCCAGTTTACCATGGGTGCCGTCGCCGGATCGTTCATCCCGATCGTCTTCACCGATTGGCATTCGCCGATAGTCCTGCCTTTGATGCTGGTCGCCGGCGCCGTCGGCGGGGCGCTCTATGCGGCCATTCCAGCGCTCCTGAAAGCGCATTTCAATACCAATGAGATCCTGACGAGCCTGATGCTGGTCTATATCGCCCAGCTGTTTCTGGATTGGTTGTCGCGTGGCCCGTGGCGCGATCCCCAGGGTCACAATTTTCCGCAGAGCGTCGATTTCCCGCCGGATGCGGTGCTGCCGGCGATATGGGAGGATTCCGGACGCGCGCATTGGGGCATCGTCTTTGCCGTGGTCGCGGCGATCCTTGCCTGGTTTCTGATGAAGTACACGCTGAAAGGCTTTGAAATCACCGTGCTTGGACAATCGGCGCGGGCAGGGCGCTTTGCCGGTTTCTCTTCGCGAAAAATGGTCTGGTTTGCCTTCCTCTTCTCCGGTGCGCTCGCGGGATTGGCCGGTATATCCGAAGTTTCCGGCTCCATCGGCCATCTGCAGCCGGCGATATCGCCGGGCTACGGCTTCACCGCCATCATCGTTGCCTTCCTCGCACGTCTCAATCCGCTCGGAGCCATCCTGTCCGGCCTCGTGCTGGCGCTGACCTATCTCGGCGGCGAAGCGGCACAATTGTCGCCGGGTATCTCCGCCAAGGCGGCCAGCGTCTTCCAGGGCCTGCTGCTGTTTTTCGTGCTCTCCTGCGACACGCTGATCTATTACAAGATTCGCCTGGTCTGGTCGCGAGTTCGGGGGGGTGCGGCATGAGTGTCTTCGAAGCAATCCTTCTCACCATCATCACGGCGTCGACGCCGCTCGTCATTGCCGGCCTCGGCGAACTGGTGGTGGAACGTTCGGGCGTGCTCAACCTCGGTGTCGAAGGCATGATGATCATCGGTGCCGTTGCCGCTTTCGTCGGGGCGCAGGTGAGCGGATCTCCCTATGTCGGCCTGCTGACCGGCATCGTCGCGGGTGCGCTGTTTTCGCTGCTGTTCGGCTTCCTCACCCTGACGCTGGTCACGAACCAGGTTGCGACCGGCCTGGCGCTGACCATCCTAGGCCTCGGCCTTTCCGGCATGATCGGCGAAGGTTATGTCAGCGTGCCGGGCGTGCAGCTGCATGAGATCGTCTTCCCGTTTCTGTCGGACATTCCACTGATTGGCTCGGTACTGTTCAGGCAGGATCTGACCTTCTACCTCTCGATTGCGCTGCTGATCGGGGTCAACTGGTTCCTTTTCCGCAGCCGTGCCGGCCTCAAGCTGCGCGCCGTGGGCGACAGTCATGGCTCGGCCCACGCGCTCGGCATCGACGTCATTCGCACGCGCTATCTCGCCGTCATGTTCGGCGGTGCCTGCGCCGGGCTTGCCGGTGCTCAGTTGTCGCTCGTCTACACGCCGCAATGGGTCGAGAACATGTCGGCCGGCCGCGGCTGGGTAACGCTTGCGCTGGTGGTCTTTGCGTCCTGGCGGCCGATGCGCGTCATGGCCGGCGGCTATCTTTTCGGCGCCGTGACGATCCTGCAGTTTCATGCGCAGGGCTTCGGTGTCGGCATTCCCTCGCAGTTCCTGTCGATGCTGCCCTATGCATCGACTATTGTGGTTCTCGTCATCATCTCTCAAAATCGCCGCGCGACCTTGATCAACACGCCAGCGTCGCTCGGCAAGGCCTTCGTTCCGGAGCGCTGAAGACACGAACCGGACGGATTTCATAGTGTCAAACCAACAGGGGTAACCATGAAGAAACTAACACTCGCCCTCGCCACGACAGCCGCTGCCATCATCGGTTTTGCGGCCGCTGCAGAAGCCGCGCCGACCAAGGTCTGCTTCGTCTATGTCGGCTCGCACACGGATGGCGGCTATTCGCAGGCGCATGATCTCGGCCGTCAGCAGGTCCAGAAGGAGTTCGGCAACAAGATCGAGACGCCCTATCTCGAAAACGTGCCGGAAGGCCCGGACGCAGAGCGCGCCATCGAGCGTCTTGCCCGTTCCGGCTGCTCGCTGATCTTCTCCACCTCGTTCGGCTTCATGGACGCGACCGTCAAGGTTGCCGCCAAGTTCCCGAAGGTGAAGTTCGAGCATGCGACCGGCTTCAAGAGCGGCCCGAATCTCGCAACCTATAACTCGCGTTTCTATGAAGGCCGTTACATCCTTGGCCAGATCGCCGCCAAGACGTCGAAGAACCACGGCGCCGCCTACATCGCGTCCTTCCCGATTCCGGAAGTCGTCATGGGCATCAATTCCTTCGAACAGGGCGCCCGCTCGATCGATCCGAGCTTCAAGCTCAAGGTCGTCTGGGTCAACACCTGGTTCGATCCGGGCAAGGAAGCCGATGCCGCCAAAGCCATGGTCGACCAGGGCGTCGATGTCCTAACGCAGCACACCGACACGACGGCGCCGATGCAGGTGGCCGAAGAGCGCGGTATCCATGCGTTCGGTCAGGCGTCCAACATGATTGCCGCCGGCCCGAAGGCTCAGCTGACCGCCATTGTCGACACCTGGGGTAACTATTACTCCAAGCGCGTCCACGCGCTGCTCGATGGCACCTGGAAGTCCGAACAGAGCTGGGACGGCCTGAAGGACGGCATCCTGAAGATGGCCGATTACACCAACATGCCCGACGACGTGAAGAAGATGGCTCAGGAAACCGAAGCCAAGATCAAGTCAGGCGAGCTCGCTCCCTTCACCGGCCTGATCAACAAGCAGGACGGAACGCCCTGGCTGAAGGCAGGCGAAAAGGCCGATGACGGTACGCTGCTCGGCATGAACTTCTACATCGAAGGTGTCGACGACAAGCTGCCCGCTTCGAAATAAGCAGATGAAATAGTCTAAGTTGAGAAGGGGCGCTTAAAGCGCCCCTTTTTGTTGCACTGCATCATCGAATGTCGATTTACAAAAGTATTACTATATGATTTTTTTGACCGCGGCCTGAGGAAATGGCCTTTGGGAGGAAATCATGAAGTTGAAGACTGCACTGATCAGTGCGACGATGCTTGCTGCCTGCATGTTCACGTCGGCATCGGCTAAAGACCTGGTCGTCGGATTCTCGCAAATCGGTTCTGAGTCCGGTTGGCGTGCGGCCGAAACGACGCTGACGAAGCAGCAAGCCAAGAAGCGCGGCATTGACCTGAAGTTCGCAGACGCGCAGCAGAAGCAGGAAAACCAGATCAAGGCGATCCGTTCCTTCATCGCGCAGGGCGTCGATGCGATCCTGCTGGCGCCCGTCGTCGAGACCGGCTGGGATGCTGTCCTGAAGGAAGCCAAGGAAGCCAAGATCCCCGTCATTCTGCTTGACCGCACGGTTGCTGCACCGAAGGACCTTTATCTGACAGCTGTCACGTCCGACCTGGTTCATGAAGGCAAGGTCGCCGGTGACTGGCTTGTAAAGACGGTCGGCGACAAGAAGTGCAACATCGTCGAGCTGCAGGGCACGACCGGCTCTTCGCCGGCCATCGCCCGAAAGAAGGGCTTCGAGGAAGCCATCAAGGGTCATGACAACCTGAAGATCGTTCGTAGCCAGACCGGTGACTTCACCCGCGCCAAGGGCAAGGAAGTCATGGAAAGCTTCCTGAAGGCTGAAAACGGCGGCAAGGATATCTGCGCGCTCTACGCCCATAACGACGACATGGCCGTCGGCGCTATTCAGGCGATCAAGGAAGCCGGCCTGAAGCCGGGCAAGGACATCCTGACCGTGTCGATCGATTCGGTTCCGGATCTCTTCAAGGCCATGGCTGCCGGTGAGGCGAACGCCACCGTCGAACTGACGCCGAATATGGCAGGTCCTGCCTTCGACGCGCTCGATGCGTATCTGAAGAGCAAGAAGGAGCCGCCGAAGTGGATCCAGACGGAATCCAAGCTCTACACCCAAGCGGATGATCCGCAGAAGGTCTACGAGCAGAAGAAAGACCTCGGCTACTAAGACAAAAGCTGATCGTACCGGCTGGCAACGCCGCCGGTGCGAATTCATGTGCGAGATGCCGGCGCATCAGGCCAATGCGCCGGCTATCGCTTTCGCCCATTGGCTCAATGCAAGGACATCAGCGCTTCATGGCTCAAGACGTCGAGCGACTTCTGACAGCGACAGGCTTTTGTAAATATTTTCCCGGTTCGACCGCTCTCGATCATGTCGATTTCACGTTGATGCGCGGCGAGGTCCATGCGCTGCTCGGCGAGAACGGCGCCGGAAAATCCACACTGATCAAGTGCATGACCGGCGCCTATCGCCGCGACGGCGGCACTCTGGTTCTCGACGGCGCCGAGATCGATCCGCATGACACGCTGGCGGCGCAGAAGCTCGGCATCGGAACCGTCTACCAGGAAGTGAACCTGCTGCCCAATCTGAGCGTCGCGGAAAACCTGTTTCTCGGTCGCCAGCCGCGGCGGTTCGGCATGGTCAGCAGCCGCATCATGAACGGCATGGCGAGAGACCTGCTGTCGCAATACGGCATGGATATCGATGTCAACCGCCAGCTCGACCGCTTCTCCGTTGCCATACAGCAGGTGATCGCGATTGCCCGCGCCGTCGATCTCTCCGGCAAGGTGCTGATTCTCGATGAGCCGACGGCAAGCCTCGATACGCATGAAGTCGAAATGCTGTTCGGCATCGTCAGGCGATTGAAGGAGCGTGGCCTGGGGATCGTCTTCATCACGCATTTTCTTGAGCAGGTCTACGAGATCTGCGATCGCATTACCGTTCTTCGCAACGGTCGTCTGGTCGGCACGCGCGAAGCGAATGGTCTGCCGCGGCAGACCCTGATCGCCATGATGCTCGGCCGCGAGCTCGCCGAGACGGAAAGCACGGTGAGGCAGACCGAGACGGAAAGCGGTCCGGTCAGATATCATTTCACGAATTTCGGCAAGCGCGGCAAGATCAAGCCCTTCAACATGGAGGTGCATGTCGGAGAGGTGGTCGGCATCGCCGGCCTGCTTGGCTCCGGCCGCACCGAAACCGCCGAAGTGCTTTTCGGCGTCGAGCGTGCCGATAGCGGCGAAGCGAAGATCGACGGTAATACGGTGACGCTTTCCAGCCCCCGGGCTGCGATCAAGCGCGGCTTCGGCTTCTGCCCGGAAGACCGCAAGACGGACGGCATCATCGGCGATCTTTCCATTCGGGAAAACATTATCATGGCGCTGCAGGCGCGGCGCGGTTGGGCCAGACCTCTCGCGCGCAGCGAGCAGAACGCCATCGCCGATCGCTACATCAAGGCACTGGATATCCGCACGACCGATCGGGAAAAGCCCATCCGGCTTCTTTCGGGCGGCAACCAGCAAAAGGCGATCCTCGCGCGATGGCTGGCGACCAATCCGAATTTCCTGATCCTGGACGAGCCGACCCGCGGCATCGATGTCGGCGCCCATGCCGAAATCATCCGGCTGATCGAAGATCTTTGCCGGCAGGGCATGTCCCTGGTGGTCATTTCGTCTGAACTTGAGGAGCTTGTCGCCTATAGTTCACGCGTCATCGTCCTGCGCGACCGCGAACACATTGCCGAGTTGACCGGCAGCGGGATAACCGCCGGAAATATCGTCGAGGCCATTGCCACGGCTCAGAATGCAAAGGAAGACGCATGAGCTCGCAAATCAAGGCATCCTTGCTTCGGTTGCTGCCGCAGCTCATTGCGCTCGCGGTAATTCTTCTGTTGAATTTCATTATGTTCCCGCATTTTTTTCATCTAGAAATTCAAAATGGAAGACTCTACGGGAGTCTGATTGATGTGCTCAATCGCGGCGCACCGGTGGCGCTGCTGTCCATCGGCATGACGTTGGTCATTGCCACCAAGGGGATCGATCTTTCGGTCGGCGCGGTGATCGCAATATGCGGCGCCGTGGCGGCATCGTCGATCGTTTCCGGCTATTCGCTGACCTATACGCTGTTTCTGACCCTCGGCATCGGCCTGGCTTGCGGCCTATGGAATGGCTTCCTTGTCGCCACGCTCGATATCCAGCCGATCATCGCAACGCTGGTGCTGATGGTGGCCGGTCGCGGCATCGCGCAATTGATCACCGAGGGTGCGATCCTCACGTTCAACAATGACGGGCTGATCTTTCTCGGCAGCGGTTCCTTCGCGGCCTTCCCGATGCCCGTGGTGATCTGGTTTGTCGCCGCACTTGTCGTGATCCTTCTCGTCCGGCGCACGGCGCTTGGGATGCTGGTCGAAGCAATTGGTATCAACCGCCGGGCGAGCACGCTCTCGGGTATTCAAACCCCGGTCCTGCTCGTGGCGGTTTATGCATTGAGCGGGCTTTGTGCTTCCATCGCCGGCATCATCGTTTCAGCCGATATCAAAGGCGCTGATGCCAACAATGCCGGCTTATGGCTCGAGCTGGATGCGATTCTTGCCGTCGTCGTCGGTGGCAATTCGCTGCTCGGTGGCCGCTTCAGCATCGTCGGTTCGCTGATCGGTGCGATGATCATTCAATCGGTCAATACGGGCATCCTGCTCTCCGGCTTTCCGCCGGAGTTCAATCTGGTGATCAAGGCGATCATCGTCATCGTCATTCTGGTCATCCAGTCCCCGGCGATGCAATCCGCCACGTCATTCTTCTGGCGCCGCCGAGTCGAGGGGCAGATGGTGCAAAAGGAGCAGGCAAAGTGAATTCGAAATATCTTCCGCTGCTTGCGACCATCGTTATCTTCATCCTGGCTTATGCCGGCTGCGTGACGCAATATCCGAACATGCTGTCGACGCGGGTGATCGGCAATCTATTGACCGACAATGCTTTTCTGGGAATTGCGGCCGTCGGCATGACATTCGTGATCATTTCCGGCGGGATCGATCTGTCCATCGGCTCGGTCATCGCCTTTACCGGCGTTTTCCTGGCAGTCATCCTTCGCGATACGACGATTCATCCCTTGGTGGCTTTCGCCCTGGTTCTCGTCATCACGACGATCTTCGGCGCCGGCATGGGCGCCATCATCCATTATCTCAGCATGCCGCCCTTCATCGTGACGCTGGCCGGCATGTTCCTGGCGCGGGGCATAGCCTTCGTGCTGTCCATCGACAGCATCCCGATCGAGCACGATTTCTATTCGCAATTGAACGATCTCTATTGGCTGATGCCCGGTGGCGGCCGGTTGACATTGATCGGCGGTCTTATGCTGTTGGTCTTTGCCGGCGGCATCGTCCTTGCTCACCGCACCCGTTTCGGCGCCAATGTCTACGCTTTGGGTGGCGGCGTGCAGACGGCGGAACTCATGGGCGTGCCGGTCGGTCGCACGACGATCCGGATCTATGCTTTGTCCGGCTTTCTCGCCGGTCTATCCGGAATCGTTTTTTCAATTTATACATCCGCTGGATATTCGCTTGCCACGGTTGGCGTTGAGCTTGATGCCATCGCTGCCGTGGTCATAGGCGGAACACTGCTGACGGGAGGGGCGGGGTTCGTCGGGGGAACACTCATCGGAATTCTCATTCAGGGCCTGATTCAGACCTACATCACCTTCGATGGAACGCTTTCCAGCTGGTGGACGAAGATATTGATCGGCTTATTGCTGTTTGCATTTATTCTGATGCAGAAAGGCCTTCTGCTGCTTTCCCGTTTCAATCGACGATATGCCTGAGGGGAAGGACAGAGCGCTTGCGCAGCCGATTGCTTGATACCAGAAAAACCGAGAGAAAGTCACGAACGAGCCATGCTCAGGTCGTCGACGATCTTGGCAAGGCGATCGTCTCCGGAGCCTTTCCGATCGGCACCATCCTTCCCGGCGATAGCGAGCTTCTGCAACGTTTCAAGGTATCTCGCACCGTTCTGCGTGAGAGCATGAAGACTCTTGCGGCAAAAGGGCTGGTCGTGCCGCGCGCGCGGGTCGGCACTCGGGTCACCGAGAGAATTTATTGGAACATGTTCGACAATGAAGTGCTTAACTGGCACTTCGAAAGCGGGGTGAACAAGGAGTTCCTTCTCCATCTCTACGATATACGCATGGCTTTCGAGCCGTTCGCTGCTAGCCTGGTGGCGGAGCGCGCCAGCCGCGAGGACATCGATCTCTTGCGCCGGCTCGCGGCCTCCATGGCCGCTCCGCATCATACGTCGGACAGTCTTGCCGTTGCCGACCTGCATTTCCATCTGGCAATCACCGAAGCGTCGCAAAATCCGTTCATGCGGTCGCTCGGCGGGCTCATCGAGGCGGCGTTGGTCGGCATGTTCCGCATGAGCGCGCCACCCTCCAGCAACGGCTTCGCCAATATTGCCGACACGCATATGGCGATCGTCGATGCCATTGCGGCGCGGGACGGCCCGGCTGCGCATAAGGCCATGGAGTTTGTGATCATTGATGGGCGTCAGCACGTCCTCGAGGGTTTTGCCGCTCTTGCCCAGGCCTGACGCCCGTCTCTAATTTCGCCGTAGTTCATCGCTCGACTAGTTGCTATGAGGAGACTGTGCCCATCAGCGGGCAACGCCTGATCGTATATCTCGGAGCCCGAAATGGAACGTACCTGCCTCGCCATCATTCTCGCCGCCGGCGACAGTACCCGCATGAAATCGTCGATGTCGAAGGTTCTGCATCCGATTGCCGGTCGCCCGATGATCGCGCACGTGATGGAGGCGATCGCCAAGACGGATATTTCGGCGGCGGCGCTGGTTGTCGGGCGCAACCCCGATGAAGTCAGCGCGGCGGCGTCAATCGGCGGCATGACGGTCGAACCCTATCTGCAGAAAGAGCGCCTTGGCACCGGTCATGCCGTGTTGGCTGCGCGCGAGGCGATCGCGCGAGGGTATGACGATATTCTCGTTGCCTATGGAGATGTGCCGCTGCTGACTGACGCTCCGCTTCGCGCCGCCCGGCAAGGGCTCGCAGACGGCAATGATGTCGTCGTCATCGGCTTTCACACCGACAACCCGAATGCCTATGGCCGGCTGCTGGTCAAGGATGGCGAATTGATCGCGATCCGCGAGGCAAAGGATGCGACGGATGCCGAGCTGGCGGTGACCTGGTGCAACAGCGGCTTGATGGCGATCAACGGCCGTAAGGCGCTCGATCTGCTCGACCGCATCGGCAACGATAATGCCAAGGGCGAATATTATCTCACCGATCTCGTCGAGATCGCCCGGTCGCTTGGCGGCCGCGCCGTGGCCGTCGATGCGCCTGAGGTCGAGATGACCGGCTGCAACAACCGCGCCGAACTCGCTTTCATCGAGCGTCTCTGGCAGGAGCGGCGTAGGCACGAACTGATGCTGTCCGGTGTTACCATGATCGCGCCCGAGACCGTGTTTCTTGCCTACGATACGGTCATCGGCCAGGACGCGCTGATCGAGCCGAATGTCGTGTTCGGCCCGGGAGCGGTCATCGAAGGCGGCGCGATCATCCATGCCTTCTCGCATATCGAAGGCGCGCATGTCAGCGCCGGCGCGACGGTCGGACCCTTTGCGCGGCTGCGTCCGGGAGCCGATCTTGCCGGCGGCGCCAAAGTCGGCAATTTCTGCGAGGTCAAGAACGGCAAGATCGGCGAGGGCGCCAAGGTCAACCATCTGACCTATATCGGCGACGCGACGATCGGCGGCGGCAGCAACATCGGCGCCGGCACGATCACCTGCAACTATGACGGGGTGAACAAATACGAGACCCATATCGGCGCCAACGCGTTCGTCGGGTCCAACTCCTCGCTGGTCGCGCCCATTCGTATCGGAGACGGCGCCTATATTGCGTCCGGCAGCGTCATCACGGATGATGTTCCGGCTGAAGCCTTGGCCTTCGGCCGTGCACGCCAGGAAATCAAGCCGGAACGTGCCAAGGTCCTGCGCGAGCGGGCGCTCGCCATCAAGGCAGCGAAGAAGAGCGACCACTAAATCTTTGGGCTGCCGGCGTAACGGTCCGAAATCGAAAGTGACCGTTACGGCAATTGAGAAAATTGCAGGAACGATTAGGACTTGCCCTCATATTTGAGGCCAGACGGAGAGTTGTATGTGCGGTATTGTTGGGATCGTCGGAACGAAGCCTGTGGCGGACCGCTTGGTGGACGCGCTGCGGCGTCTCGAATACCGCGGCTATGATTCGGCCGGTGTCGCAACGATCCATGACGGCGTGATGGATCGCCGCCGCGCGGAAGGAAAGCTCTTCAATCTGGAGAAGCGGCTGGAGACGGATCCTCTGCCCGGCACGACGGGCATTGCCCACACACGCTGGGCAACGCACGGCGTTCCGAATGAGACCAATGCCCACCCGCATTTCGTCGAGGGTGTTGCCGTCGTCCACAACGGCATCATCGAAAACTTTTCCGAACTGCGCGAGGAACTGAAGGCCGAAGGCAAGGTGTTTGCTTCGCAGACGGACACGGAAGTCGTTGCACACCTGCTCGCAAACCATATCCGCGAAGGTCTCGAGCCCCGCGCCGCAATGCTGAAGATGCTGAACCGCGTGACCGGTGCCTACGCATTGGCCGTGATGTTTGAGAACGATCCCGACACGCTGATAGCGGCGCGTTCCGGCCCGCCGCTTGCCGTGGGGTACGGCAAGGGCGAAATGTTCCTCGGCTCGGATGCGATTGCCCTTGCACCCTTCACCAACGAGATCACCTATCTCGTCGATGGCGACTGCGCGATCGTCACGCATGCCGGCGCGACCATTCTCGATTTCAATGGCAATGAAGTAACCAGGCCGCGGCAGATCTCCCAGGCGACCGCCTATGTTGTCGACAAGGGCAATCATCGCCACTTCATGGAGAAGGAAATCTACGAGCAGCCGGAGGTCATTTCGCACGCGCTCAGCCAATATGTCGATTTTGCCAGCCATCGCGTGCGCCCAGGTGCGTCGGCGATCGATTTCGACGGTGTTTCCGGCCTGGCGATTTCCGCCTGCGGCACGGCCTATCTTGCCGGCTTGATCGGCAAATACTGGTTCGAGCGCTATGCGCGCCTGCCGGTCGAGATCGACGTCGCCTCCGAATTCCGCTACCGCGAGATGCCGCTGTCGCCCTCGCAGGCGGCGCTGTTCATTTCACAGTCCGGCGAGACGGCCGATACGCTGGCTTCGCTGCGTTACTGCCGCGACAACGGCCTGAAGATCGGCGCCGTCGTCAACGTCAAGGAATCGACCATCGCGCGCGAAGCCGATGCCGTGTTTCCAATCATGGCCGGTCCCGAGATCGGCGTTGCCTCGACGAAGGCCTTCACCTGCCAGCTTGCCGTTCTCGCATCGCTGGCGATCGGAGCGGGTGTCGCGCGCGGTACCGTCAGCGCTACGGATGAACAGGAAATGGTGCGCCATCTCGTCGAGATGCCGCGTATCATGGCCAATGTCCTGAATATCATCCAGCCGCAGATGGAAAGCCTGGCGCGAGAGATTTCGAAGTTCAAGGATGTGCTCTATCTCGGTCGCGGCACCAGCTTCCCGCTCGCCATGGAAGGTGCGCTGAAGCTGAAGGAAATCTCCTACATCCATGCCGAGGGTTATGCGGCCGGCGAGCTGAAACACGGGCCGATCGCCCTGATCGACGAGAACATGCCTGTCATCGTCATCGCGCCGCATGACCGCTTCTTCGACAAGACGGTTTCCAACATGCAGGAAGTGGCGGCACGCGGCGGCCGAATCATCTTCATCACCGACGAGGCGGGTGCGGCCGCATCGACGCTGCCGACGATGGCGACCATTGCCTTGCCTGTCGTCGACGAGATCATCGCGCCGATCATCTTCTCGCTGCCGATTCAGCTGCTCGCCTATCACACCGCCGTCTTCATGGGCACGGACGTCGATCAGCCGCGCAACCTCGCCAAATCGGTGACGGTGGAATAGGCTTTTCCGCCGGCCTCTTTTCGCAGTCACGTCATCGTGAGCAGGGTGTCCGTTCGGCGCTGCGGCGTGACTGGCTGGTTGTATGCCGCCCCAATTTCTGGCAGTCTTTCCGAAGGAGACGGTGGGGGAGGATTTGCCGGTCAGCGGGAGGCGACCGAACGGAGTTTTCGAGCGGCGAATGACTGAAAAGCTCATCAAAATGTCTGTGACCACGCGGATCAGAAACAATTTCCTGGCCGGTCTGATCATATGCGCTCCGATTGCCATCACGCTCTGGCTGACCTGGTCCGTCGTGCATTGGGCCGATAGCTGGGTCCGCCCCTATATTCCCGCGCGCTACGACCCCGAGAGCTATCTGAATTTTGCCGTTCCCGGCACTGGCCTGATCATCGCGATGATCTTCATTACGCTCGTCGGTTTTCTCGCCAAGAACCTGATCGGCCAGAGCATCGTCCGTTTCGGCGAGTCGATCGTCAATCGCGTGCCACTGGTGCGGACGATCTATAAGAGCGTCAAGCAGATCTTCGAAACCGTGCTGAAAGAGCAGGGCACGTCGTTCAAGAAGGTGGGCCTCATCGAATATCCGAGCCCCGGCCTCTGGTCCATGGTGTTCATATCGACGGATGCCAAGGGCGAAATCGCCTCGAAATTCAATGCCATGGGCCAGGACATGGTAGCGGTCTTCCTGCCGCCGACACCCGTGCCTACGGCCGGCTTTCTGGTTTTCGTTCCGCGCGAAAAGATCACGGTGCTCGACATGAGCCCGGAGGATGGCGCCAAGCTTCTAATTTCCGGTGGCCTGGTTTCGCCCGAATACAAGGAAGAACTGGTCGCGGCGAAGGGGCTGCCCAGGCCCGTTCCGATAAAGTCGCTCACCTAGAAGCACTCTCGTTCCTGTCGCTGGTCGGCTGGCTTCGCGTATCGCGCGAACTGTCATGTCCCTATCATATTGACGCCTTAGATCGTCCTTGGGGACAGGCAATCGAATGTATCTCATCAGCGAATGCTCGGAGTTTCGGTGTCGGGCTGTCGTTTTCTACGCGGCCTGAAAGCGGGCCGGAGATGGATGCCGTTGTCTCCACGCGGATTTTCATCGGAGGATACTGTTTTGAGATATATGCGTTCGAAGAGCCTGCCGCTGCTGTCGGCCGTACTAGCCACATTCGTTTTCTCCGCGCCGGTCGCCGCGCTCGCGGATAATTCCGTCGCGGTCCAGGGCGTGACGCTCGTCAACAAGGGACGCGTGGCGGTCGGTCGCATCCCGGCCAACCTGCGCGACAAGTTCGGCGAGACCTTCGGTTCCGGTTCGGGCATGTCGATCGACACCAAGAGCTGGGTTCGCAACGCCGACGGCACCTACAAGGGTTCGCTCTGGCTGCTACCGGACCGCGGCTACAATGCCGTCGGCACGACCGACTATCGCCCGCGTCTGAACACGATCGACGTTACTCTGAGCCCGGTCGCGTCCGGCGCGGCGCCGCCGGCCGGCAAGGAGCAGTCGGGCGTCGACGCCAAGCTTGCCGACACCCAGCTTCTCAAGGACGACAAGGGCGCCGACACCACTGGCCTCGATCCGACCAATGGTACCCGCCAAGCGGAAGGCAGCATGCCGCTGCTGCCCCAGGCGCCGAACGGCAAGATCTCGCTCGACACCGAAGCCATTGCCCGTCTGCCTGACGGCACCATGTTCATCAGCGACGAGTATGGCCCCTATATCTACCGCTTCGCCGCCGATGGCCGCATGATGTCCGCCACCCCTCCGCCGGCTGCGCTGCTGCCGATGCGCAATGGCGCCGTCAATTTCGCCTCCAATAACCCCGGTCCCGGCGAATCCGCTCCGGATCCGAAGGACCCGACCAGCGGCCGCCAGAATAACCAGGGCCTGGAAGGCATGTCGCTAACGCCGGATGGCAAGTTCCTGATCGCGGTGCTGCAGTCCGCAACGCGCCAGGATGGCGGCGATTCCAGCTCCACGCGACAGAACACCCGCGCGCTGGTCTATGATGCCGCCGATCCGGCAAATCTGAAGCTGGTTCACGAATATGTCGTGCCGCTGCCGGTCTTCACGAATGACAAGGGCAAGACGGCCGTCGCCGCCCAGAGCGAAATCTATGCGCTCTCGCCGCAGACCTTCCTGATGCTGGCGCGTGACAGCAACAACGGTTACGGCGTGAAAGGCGACAAGTCGCTCTACCGCAGCATCGTCGCTGTCGATGTCTCCACTGCTACCGATATTGCCGGTAAGTTCGATGCCGACAAGTCGGTCGCGCCCAAGGGCGTTCTTGACGCTTCGGTAAAGCCGGCAACGGTCAGCCAGTTCATCGACATTAACGACAGCGCCGATCTCGCGCGCTTCGGCCTTCATAATGGCGCGCCGAACGACCGCAACAATCTCTCGGAAAAGTGGGAGGCGATGTCGCTCGCAAGCGTTCAGGATCCAAAGCTGCCGGACGATTACTTCCTCTTCGTTGCCAACGACAACGACTTCCTGACCCAGGACGGCTATCAGGTCGGCGCTGCCTACAAGGGTGACGGCGGAGGCGATGTCGACACCATGTTCCAAGTGTTCCAGGTCACAATTCCCGGCCTTGCTGCCAAGTAAAGTTGTCAGAAAGGGATGGACGCAACAAATGCGTCCATCTGCTCATCCCGCCCGCAGGAACCGGATCGCCTCGTCGCGGCGGAAGAGATAGAGCAGGGTGCGCACGGCCATGCCGCGCTCGCCCGTCAGCTCCGGATCGCGCTCGATGAGATAGGCGGCATCCTTGCGGGCGATTTCCAGAAGATCGGCGTGCGCTTCGAGGCTGGCAATGCGGAAGCCGGGCGTGCCGGATTGACGCGTACCGAGAAGTTCGCCTTCGCCCCGCAGCTTTAAATCCTCCTCGGCAATGCGGAAACCATCTTCGGTGTCGCGCATGATCGACAACCGCGCATGGCCAGCTTCGCCAAGCGGCCCCTTGTATAGAAGAATACAGGTGGAGGCCTCGTCGCCGCGTCCGACCCGTCCGCGCAGCTGATGCAGCTGCGCTAGGCCGAAACGCTCGGCATGTTCGATGACCATGATCGTCGCGTCCGGCACGTCGACACCCACTTCGACGACCGTCGTTGCGACCAGTAGACGGATCTCGCCGCTCTTGAAGGCCATCATGACGGCATCCTTTTCCGGACCGCTCATCCGGCCATGGATAAGGCCGATGCCGGGACCGAGCGCCTTGGTCAACGTGTCATGGCGCTCCTCGACCGACATTAAATCGGATTCTTCGGATTCCTCCACAAGTGGACATATCCAATAGGCTTTTTTACCCTCAGAGAGCGCACTTTTCAGCCGAGCGACGATATCGCCGGTTCGCTCGTTCGGGATCGTGATCGTCTGGATCGGCTTGCGGCCCGCCGGCTTCTCGGTGAGCTTGGATACGTCCATATCGCCAAAGGCGGCAAGCACCAGCGTTCGCGGGATGGGCGTCGCGGTCATGACGAGCATATGCGGCGAGATGCCCTTCGCAGTTAGGCGCAGGCGCTGGTGGACGCCGAAACGGTGCTGCTCGTCGACGACAGCCAGCATGAGGTTGGCATAGGCGACGCTATCCTGGAACAGAGCATGCGTGCCGATGATGATCTGCGCTTCGCCGGAGGCGATGCGCTCGAGGATAGCATCCCGCTCGCGCCCCTTCGTGCGGCCTGTGAGAACTTCGACGGAAAGGTTTGCACTTGCTGCGAATTTTGAAATTGTCGTATGATGTTGGCGGGCAAGGATTTCGGTCGGCGCCATCAGCACGGCCTGTCCGCCGCTTTCGATGACCGCGGCGATCGCCATCAGCGCGACCAGCGTCTTTCCCGCGCCGACATCGCCCTGCAGCAACCGGAGCATGCGCTCCGTGCCTGCCATGTCCTTGAGAATATCGGCCACCGCGTCGCGCTGGCTATTCGTCATCGAGAAAGGCAGGGATTCCAATATCTTGCCGCTGATTTCTCCAGTTGGATGCACGGATTGTCCGGCAACCTTGCGCAGCCTCTGGCGAACCAGGGAGAGTGACAATTGCCCCGCCAGGAATTCGTCATAGGCAAGCCGGCGACGGGCCGGTGCCTGCGGATCGATATCGGCGGCGTCTCGCGGCGCATGCAGCATGTGGAAGCTGTCGGATATCGAGGGAAAACCCTGCTTCTGCGTAAGGGTAATGTCATCCCATTCGGGCAGTTGCGGAATTCGCGAGAGCGCGCCCTCGATGGTTTTGCGCAGGAATTTCGGGGTGAGGCCGGCGGTCAACGGATAGACCGGCTCGACCAGCGGCAGGTTTTCCGCCTCGCTGTCACGCATGATATAGTCCGGATGCACCATGGACGGCCGACCGTTGAACCAGTCGACCTTGCCGCTGACGGTGACCGTCTCGTCGACAGGCAGCTGCTTTTCGAGCCATTGCGCCTTGCCGCGGAAGAAGACCAGCGCAAGCTCGCCCGTCTCATCATGCAGATAGACACGATAGGGAACGTTGCTGCGCGGATTGGGCGGCGGCTGATGGCGATCGACGCGGCCGGTAATGGTGACGATGGCTCCCTGCGGCGCGCGGGCGATACCCGGCTGCTCGCGCCGGTCGATGATTGAATGCGGCGCATGGAAAATGAGGTCGATGACGCGGCAATCGTCGATCGTCTCGCGATCGAGCAGCTTCACCAGCAGCTCTGATACCTTCGGCCCGACGCCGGGCAGCGAAGATATGGAGGCAAACAGCGGATCGAGGATAGCGGGACGCATGACCGGCAAAATGCGACGGGCAGGGCGCATTTGGCAAGGGGTAGCGCCACGCACGACGTCTTTGAGGCCACCACTCCCCCGAAAATTACGCTTCCGACGCTTTTTTCTGAAAAACCGGTTCCCACCTTTCAATGCTGGTTTTATAGAGACGCATCAACATAAAGGTGTTTTTGATGACTGGGCTTACCCTCAGCAGTGCCGATCTCGATCCCCGTCGTCGGCGCATCCTTTTCCGCTGTTGGCATCGCGGCATCCGCGAGATGGATCTGGTCTTCGGCCAGTTCGCCGATAACGAGCTGCCGGGTCTTCCCGAGGCCGAACTTGATGAACTCGAGCGCATCATGGCCGAAGAAGACAATGATCTTCTAAAATGGATCCTCGGTAGCGAGCCGACGCCGCAGAATCTGCGCACACCGCTCTTTGAGCGTCTCGCCTCCTACAAGCCCGATTTCGAAGAGATCGCCGAAAGGTTTGGATTAACGAAATGATCCCCGGTTTCGACGCGAAGAAGCTGCTTGCCGCAAGCGAGCCGATGACGATCGGTCATGTTCCGGCCGGCCTGGAGCCGTTCCTGATTGCCGAGATGGCAAAGGCCGGCCGGCCGATCGCCTATGTCATGTCCGACGGCCAGCACATGGCCGATGTCGAACAGATGCTCGGCTTCATCGCGCCTGAAATTCCGGTCCTCA
The DNA here is from genome assembly GCF_012641405.1 of Rhizobium sp. P40RR-XXII. Classification (GTDB taxonomy): domain Bacteria; phylum Pseudomonadota; class Alphaproteobacteria; order Rhizobiales; family Rhizobiaceae; genus Rhizobium. The sequence continues at coordinate 423,886 of NZ_JABAII010000002.1, read as the reverse complement.
CCCTGCCGGCCTGGGACTGCCTTCCTTACGACCGCGTCTCCCCAAGCTCCGACACGTCGGCCCGGCGTCTTGCGGCTTTGTCCGGCCTCATCGCGTATCATCGCAAGCCGCATGCGGCGGTCGTGCTGGTGACGGTCAACGCCATGCTGCAGAAAGTGGCACCGCAGGACATTATCGAGAGCCTGGCTTTCTCGGCGAGGCCGGGCAATCAGGTCCGGATGGACGATATCGCGGCCCGTCTGGAGCGCAACGGCTTCGAGCGCGTGGCGACCGTGCGCGAGGTCGGCGAATATGCCGTGCGCGGCGGCATCCTCGATGTCTTCGTTCCGGGTACGGAAGAGCCTGTGCGCCTGGATTTCTTCGGCGATACGCTGGAAAGCATCCGCAGCTTCGATCCTGCCAGCCAGCGCACGACGGGACAGGTGCGCTCGCTCGATCTCAATCCGATGAGCGAAGTGACGCTGACGCCGGATACGATCAGCCGCTTCCGCAAGAACTATCTCTCAGCCTTCGGCGCCGCCACGCGCGACGATGCGCTTTATGTCGCCGTATCCGAAGGGCGACGCTATGCCGGCATGGAGCATTGGCTGCCGCTTTTCTACGAGAAGCTGGAGACGGTCTTCGATTACCTCAAGGGCTTCCGGCTTGTGACGGACCACACCGTGCGCGAGGCGGCCGAGGAACGCTCCAAGCTCGTCTTTGACTATTACGACGCCCGCCTGCATTCCGGTCAGCAAGCCAAGGGGCAGATGGCGCAGGGCACACCCTATAAGCCGGTAACGCCCGGTCAGCTCTATCTCGACGGCAAGGCCCTCGGCAACGCGCTCGATGCCTTTGGCGCTATCCGCATCTCGCCCTTCAACGAACATGAGGGCGAGGCGCGCCGCGTCATCGAGCTTGACGCCCGTCAGGGGCCGCGCTGGGCGCGGTCCGCGACTGACACAGCCGACAGCGAGCGCGTCAACGTCTTCGATGCCGTCGTCAAGCATATCGCCGACAAGCGGGCGGCGGGCGGCAAGGTGCTGATTTCGGCCTGGACCGAAGGCTCGCTCGACCGTCTCCTGCAGGTGCTCTCCGAACACGGGCTGGCGCGCGTCAAGACCATCGAGGCCTTCAAGGACCTCGGCGGCCTGGCGAAGGGCGAGGCGGCCGCCGCCGTCCTCAGCCTGGAAGCGGGTTTCGAGGCCGGCGATCTGATCGTCATCGGCGAGCAGGATATTCTCGGCGACCGCATGGTGCGCCGCTCCAAGCGCCGCAAGCGCGCCGCCGACTTCATCTCGGAAGTGGCGGGGCTGGACGAAGGTTCGATCGTCGTGCATGCCGAGCATGGCATCGGCCGCTTCGTCGGGCTGAGGACCATCGAGGCCGCCGGCGCGCCGCATGCCTGCCTTGAGCTGCTTTATGCTGACGATGCCAAGCTATTCCTGCCGGTCGAAAACATCGATCTCCTGTCACGCTACGGCGGTGAGGGCACCGAGGCGCAGCTCGACAAGCTCGGCGGCGGTGCCTGGCAGATGCGCAAGGCGAAGCTCAAGAAGCGCCTGCTGGATATGGCGGGCGCCTTGATCCGCGTCGCGGCGGAACGCTTGACCCGGCATGCGCCGGTACTCAGCACCCCGGATGGCCTCTACGACGAATTTGCCGCACGCTTCCCTTATGACGAGACCGACGACCAGATGAACGCCATCGAGGCCGTGCGCGACGATCTCGGCGCTGGCCGGCCGATGGATCGCCTCGTCTGCGGCGACGTCGGCTTCGGCAAGACGGAAGTGGCGCTGCGCGCCGCCTTCGTCGCCGCCATGAACGGCGCGCAGGTCGCGGTCGTCGTGCCGACGACCTTGCTCGCCCGCCAGCATTTCAAGACCTTTTCCGAGCGCTTTCGTGGGCTCCCGATCCGAATACAGCAGGCATCCCGTCTCGTCGGCGCCAAGGAACTGGCGCTGACCAAGAAGGAAGTGTCCGAAGGCAAAACCGACATCGTCGTCGGAACCCATGCATTGCTCGGCGCCGGCATCAAATTCGCCAATCTCGGCCTGCTCGTCATCGACGAGGAGCAGCATTTCGGTGTGAAGCACAAGGAGCGCTTGAAGGAGCTGAAGAGCGACGTGCATGTGCTGACGCTATCGGCAACGCCGATCCCGCGCACACTGCAGCTGGCAATGACGGGCGTCCGCGAGCTGTCGCTCATCACCACGCCACCGGTCGACCGCATGGCGGTGCGCACCTTCATCTCGCCTTTCGATTCGCTCGTGATCCGCGAAACTCTGATGCGCGAGCATTATCGCGGCGGCCAGAGCTTCTATGTCTGTCCGCGCCTTGCCGATCTCGCCGATATTCACGCCTTCCTGCAATCGGATGTACCGGAGCTGAAGGTGGCGGTCGCCCACGGCCAGATGCCGGCCGGCGAGCTGGAAGACATCATGAATGCCTTCTACGAGGGGCGTTATGACGTGTTGCTCTCTACCACCATCGTCGAATCCGGCCTCGACGTGCCGACGGCCAACACGCTGATCGTCCATCGCGCCGACATGTTCGGTCTTGCTCAGCTCTATCAGCTCCGCGGCCGCGTCGGCCGCTCCAAGGTCCGCGCCTTCGCTCTCTTCACCCTGCCGGTCAACAAGGTGCTGACGACCACGGCCGAACGCCGGCTCAAGGTGCTGCAGTCGCTGGATACGCTCGGCGCCGGCTTCCAGCTCGCCAGCCACGATCTCGATATTCGCGGCGCCGGCAATCTGCTCGGCGAGGAACAGTCCGGCCACATCAAGGAAGTCGGTTTCGAGCTTTACCAGCAGATGCTCGAGGAGGCCGTCGCTGAGGTCAAGGGTGTCGATGAGATCCAGAATACAGGCTGGTCGCCGCAGATCTCCGTGGGCACGCCGGTCATGATCCCCGACGATTACGTGCCCGATCTGCATCTGCGCATGGCGCTGTACCGCCGCCTCGGCGAGATCACCGAGCTGAAGGAGATTGACGGTTTCGGTGCCGAAATGATCGACCGATTCGGCCCCTTACCGATCGAGGTGCAGCACCTCCTCAAGATCGTCTACATCAAGTCGCTCTGCCGCGTCGCCAATGTCGAGAAGCTGGACGCCGGCCCGAAGGGCGTCGTCGTGCAGTTCCGCAACAAGGAATTCCCGAACCCGGCCAATCTCGTCGGCTACATCGCCAAACAGGGCACAATGGCAAAGATCCGCCCCGACCACAGCGTGTTTCTGACCCGTGATCTTCCGACGCCGGAAAAGCGGCTGCAGGGGGCGGCCGTGGTCATGACGCAGCTGGCGGAGCTGGCGAAGTAGGGAGGCGTGTCTTAGCAACCGATCGTTTTCGGCCCGCAACAGCCATTTACCGCCGCGGGCTGAAATCCGACATGTCCTCATGCGGCCTGGGGCTTGCGAGTCTCTCCAACGTCTGGAATGCGCGCGATAACCTTGATTTCGAAATCGAAGCCAGCCAGCCAATTGACGCCGATCGCCGTCCAATTCGGATAGGGCGCCTCATTGAAGATTCGGGTCTTGACGGTCATGATCGCGCCGAACTGCCGTTCCGGATCGGTGTGGAACGTGGTGACGTCGATAATATCGTCGAAGGTGCAGCCTGCGGCTTCCAAGATTGCCCGCAAATTGTCGAAGGCAAGCTGAACCTGACGTTCGAAATCCGGCTCCGGGCTCCCATCCGCACGGCTGCCGACCTGGCCGGAAACGAACAGCAGATCACCTGATCGGATAGCGGCGGAATAGCCATGTTCTTCGTAAAGCGCATGTCTGTTCCTAGGGAAAATTGCATTACGCGTCGTCATCATGTTCGGCCCTCGCGTTGACGTGAAAGATCGGAGGGGCGCCATCCTGTACGGCCCTTCCAAAATGCCGTTTCATTTGATATACGGCACGTATGTGAGATATTCATATACACTGCGTATGTCAATGTTTCAAATACGAAACGTATGTGAAATTTGAGGGTGAGATGGCGAAACGCCTGGAAACAATGGAAGAAAACCGGAACAAGCTCATTGTCGCCGCACGAAAAGCCTTCGCCGAAAAAGGATTTGCCGGAGCGTCGATGGACGAGCTGACGGCAGATGTCGGCCTGACGAGGGGCGCTCTCTATCATAACTTCGGAGACAAGCGCGGATTGCTCGCCGCCGTCGTTGATCAGATCGACAATGAAATGGCGCTGCGGGCAAAAGCGATAGGCGAGCAGGCGGGCGGCGGCTGGCAAGGCCTGCTTGCGGAAGGCGAAGCCTATATCGAAATGGCGCTCGATCCCGAGGTCCAGCGCATCGTCCTGCTTGACGGGCCGGCGGTGCTCGGCGATCCATCGAAATGGCCCAGCCAGAACAGCTGTCTCGCGGGGACCCGGCAGACGGTGTCAAAGCTTCTGGAGCACGAAGTCGTCAAGCCGGTCGATGCCGAGGCGGCAGCGCGGCTCCTCTCCGGCGCAGCGCTGAATGCTGCCCTTTGGGTTGCCGCCAGCGACAATCCTGTGGAGGTGCTGCCGAAGGCGATCGAGGCTTTCCGCGCGATGGCTTCGGGATTGCTGGCAAAGGCCTGACGGCGATTGTCGCTCGACTGCTTCCACTATCGGCGATTCGCGGAAGCTTTTGCGCATTTCATTGGAAACGCCGAACTCCGATCAATTCATCCCCGCCCGCGCTTCCGCCTTCATCTTGGCAATGTCACGCAACGCCTCGGCGATCACATCCGGTGTCTGTGCGCCGCTGACGGCATACTGCTGGTCGAAGATGAAAAAGGGCACGCCGTTGACGCCGATCTTCTGGGCGGCGTCGATTTCGCCGATGATGAGATCTCGGTCCGCGTCGGAGGCAAGCAGGGTGGCGATGACGGAGCGGTCGAGGCCTGCTTCTTCGGCAATATCGAGCAGCACGGCGTGATCGCCGACGTTGCGGCCCTCTTCGAAATTGGCCTTGAAGAGCGCATCGACCACCTTGTCCTGCTTCTCGCGGCTTTCCGTGACGGACCAATGGATGAGGCGGTGCGCATCGAGCGTGTTGGGACCGATCTTGATGGCGTCGAAATCGAACTTGATGCCGACTTCGCGGCCGAGATCGGTCAGCATCTTGTGCCCCTGTGCGACACGCTCCGCGCCGCCGAGCTTCTGCTCCAGTGCTTTCTTCTGGTCGACGCCTTCGGGCGGATAGTCGGGATTCAGGCGGTAGGGCCGCCAGTTGAGGTCGACGCCAACCTCGTCCTGCACCTCGGCGATGGCGAGCTCAAGCCGTGCCTTGCCGAGATAGCACCATGGGCAGACGACGTCGGAGACGATGTCGATCGTGATGCGTTCCATGGTTCCGTCCTTTCGGTTTTGGGCTGTTCTTCACCATCTAGGCCTTTGTGCCGATGGCTTCAACCGGTTACCGAAAAGGAACCATGCAATACTATTGCGCCGAGGCGTCCCACCAGACCGGTAACTGATAACCATAGAGCGGCAATGCGTCGGGATGAGCAATGTGGCTTCGCCGCGCCACCCATTGCTGCGCGATATGATAGAGCGGCACGGCATAATAGCCCGAGATCAGGATACGATCGAAGGAGCGCACCGCATCGCGAAAATCATCAGCCGAACGCGCCGTTAGGAAATGATTGATCAGCGTATCGACATTAGGATCCTCGACGCCGGCAAAATTCAGGCTGCCCGGCATTTTCGCGGCGGCGGAACCCCATCGTCCTACTTGCTCGATACCAGGCGAGAGCGAGGAGGGGTAGGATTTGACGACCATGTCATAATCGTAATTTGTCGTGCGCAGCTGATATTGCGAATCGTCTACGGTGCGGATGGTGACGGCAATGCCGAGCAGCGCCAGCGACCGGCGGTAGGCGATGGCAAGACGCTCCTGATCTGCATTCTGCGTCATGATCTCAAAGCTAAGCTGCCGCTCGGCGCTATCGACCATGCGTTCGCCCTTGATCGTGTAGCCGCCTTTCTTGAGGAAGTTGACGGCCTTGCGCAGAATCTTGCGGTCGCGGCCGGAACCGTCGCTGACCGGCAGCTTGTAGGTGCCGTCAAGCACATCGGCGTCGATATGGTCCTTGATCGGACCGAGCATGGCAAGCTCGTTGGCATCGGCCGGAACGCCGAACGAGGAAAGATCGGAATTCTGCCAGTAGCTTTCGGTGCGCGTATAGGCATTGGAGGCAAGATTGCGGTTGAACCACTCAAAATCGAAGGCGAGCGTCAGGCCCTTGCGCACATTCTTGTCGGAAAAGATCGGCCGGCGCGCGTTGAAGACAAAGCCGAACATGCCGCTCGGCAGCTTCGGCGTGAATGTTTCCTTGACGACTGCTCCGGAGCTTGCGGCCGGAAAGTTATAGGCCTGCTGCCAATGCGCCGGGCTGCCGTCCTGATAGATATCAAGATCGCCCTTCTTGAAGGACTCGAACACAGTCGTATCCTGCAGGAAGTAGTTCACCACGATCTGATCATAATTGTCGACGCCGACCTTCGTCGGAATATCCTTGCCCCAGTAGTCGGAATTGCGCTCGAAGACGATTCGCTGGCCCGGATCGACGCTCTTTACCCGATACGGCCCGGAGCCAATCGGGATACTGAGCGTGGTATGGTCGAAATTATCTGGATCGGTCGCATGTTTCGGCAGGATCGGCAGCGATGATGCGATGATCAGCGGCGTTTCGCGATTGGCCTTCTCGTTAAAGCGGATCATAACGCTATGCTCGCCGACCTTTTCCATGCTGCTGATCGTATCGAGCCAGGACGAAAGAGGAATGCGTCCCTTATCGCGCAGGAGCTGGAAGGTGAAGATCACGTCGTCCGGCGTCACCGGCTGCCCGTCGGACCATTTGGCGTCGGGATTGAGGTTGAACTGAATGTAGCTCCGGCTCTCGTCCCATTCGACCGTCTGCGCCAGTAATCCGTAGAGCGTAAAGGGCTCGTCGCGTGAGCGCTGCATCAGCGGTTCGTAAATGAGATTGCCGAATTCCGGATCCCACATGCCGCGCGCCGTCGTGCGCATGCTCTTTAAAATGAAGGGATTGAGATTGTCGAAGGTGCCGACGACGCCGTAACTGATGCGGCCGCCCTTTTTCACATCCGGATTGACATAAGGGAAATGCTTGAAGTCCGCCGGCAGCGCCGGATCTCCATGCATGGCGATGCCATAGAGCGGTTGCGCCGCGGCGGCATTGCACAAGGCTGCGAAGAACAGGAAGACAGCGATCCGGAGCGCTTGCATGGCATCCTTTCCGGTAAGGGTACGAATCGGCCGAACATTATCACGAGCGTGCCCAATTCAACACGCGACTGCGGAATTCTTGGGTCTCAGCAGAAAAGGCCAAAGAAAAGCTGGATATCCGCGCCAGTGCGATGTAACAGGGGTGCCGGGTTTCTCGGGTCATGTATTTGCCTTATTCATTCGACAGGTGGACGACGGTTTGACCCGAATTGCATGGGACGGCGCGCTGTCGTTCCGAAGCGGATTTCAGGAGGCGGTTTCGCTATGATGTTCAAGACTGACAACAAAATGCGGGCAGGTCTCTCTGCTCTGGCTCTCATGATCGGCGCGGCCATGCCGGCTGCTGCCTTCGCTCAGGACGCGTCCAACGCAGCTCCTGCCGATGGTGGCAACGATCCCAATCAGCCGCGCCTGGGTTGGTACAAGACCTGCACCAAGCAGGACGATGCCGATATCTGCATCGTGCAGAACCTGATCATGGCCAACAATGGCCAGCTAGTAACGGCAGTGGGCCTCATCTCCGTCGATGGCAAGGTTAACCGCAAGATCCTGCAGATCTCCGTTCCAACGGCTCGCCTGATCCCGCCCGGCGTCACCATGCAGGTTGACGGCGGCAAGGGCCAGAAGCTCGATTACGCCGTCTGCCTTCCGGACAAGTGCACCGCTGAAGTGCCCGTGACCGACGCGATGATCAACTCGCTGAAGAAGGGCACGGATGTGACCTTCACCTCGATCAACTTCCGCCGTGCGCCGAACCCGATCAAGATTTCGCTCACCGGTTTTGGTGCCGCTTTCGACGGTCCGGCAATCTCCGACAGCAAGCTCGCTGAAAGCCAGAAGAGCCTGCAGGACAGCATGCAGAAGAAGGCTGAGGAAGCGCGCAAGAAGCTGGAAGACGCCCAGAAGGCCGCCAAGCAGCAGTAAGTCTCGCGAAACTTTGCGCTTTGAAAAAGCCCGGAGCGATCCGGGCTTTTTTGCTGGTATCAACCATGTCCGTAAATCAAAAAAGGGAAGAGGCTTGGGGCATCTTCCCTTTTTTTAAAAAACTTATCTGACAGGCGCTTAGTGGGCGAAGCTCATCTTGGGTCTGAACTGGCCTGTTGGCGCCCGGTCGAAAATCTGACCGATCTGCGGATTGCGAAGCGGAACGCCGCTCTCGTCGTTGATCAGATTCTGTTCCGATACGTATGCGACATACTCCGTCTCGTCATTTTCGGCGAGAAGGTGGTAGAAGGGCTGGTCCTTGTCGGGCCGCACTTCGGCCGGGATAGAATTCCACCATTCCTCGGTGTTTGCGAATTCCGGATCGACATCGAAGATGACACCACGGAAGGGGAACATCCGGTGTCGAACCACGTCGCCAATATTGAATTTTGCGTTTCGTTGTTTCATGGCACGACTTCCTTTCAGCTAATCATGTGGTGACTTTCACCACTGATATCAAGGATTTTGCCCCCATTCCTTCATCGAACTGTCACATCCAGCCCGGTTCTTTGACCGGACAGCGTTCGATGGCCCAATGCGAAAACGCATCTGGCGGGATACCTGCCACTGGCTCCCCAATTGCGAAGAAAGCCCCGGCAAGCCGGGGCTTTCGTATCTGATATCAGACCGAGTAGTACATGTCATACTCGACCGGATGCGGGGTCATTTCAAAACGCATGACCTCCTGCATCTTCAGCTCGATGAAGGCATCGATCTGGTCGTCGTCGAAGACACCGCCGGCCGTCAGGAACTTGCGGTCCTTGTCGAGGCTTTCCAGAGCTTCGCGCAACGAGCCGCAAACCGTCGGGATCTTCTTCAGCTCTTTCGGCGGCAGGTCGTAGAGGTCCTTGTCCATGGCCTTGCCCGGATGGATCTTGTTCTTGATGCCGTCGAGGCCGGCCATCAGCATGGCGGCAAAGCCGAGATAGGGGTTGGCGGTCGGGTCGGGGAAGCGGACTTCGACGCGCTTTGCCTTCGGGTTGGTGCCGAACGGAATGCGGCAGGAGGCGGAACGGTTGCGCGCCGAGTAGGCGAGCAGAACCGGAGCTTCATAACCCGGGACGAGACGCTTGTAGGAGTTCGTCGACGGGTTGGTGAAGGCGTTGATCGCCTTGGCATGCTTGATGATGCCGCCGATATAGTAGAGGCAGCTTTCCGAGAGGCCTGCATATTCGTCGCCGGCGAAGGTGGGCTTGCCGCCCTTCCAGATCGACTGGTGGACGTGCATGCCCGAGCCATTATCGCCGAAGATCGGCTTCGGCATGAAGGTTGCCGTCTTGCCGTAGGCATTGGCGACCTGATGCACGACGTACTTGTAGATCTGCATCTTGTCGGCGTTGCGCACCAGCGTGTCGAACTTGATCCCGAGTTCATGCTGGGCTGCGGCGACTTCGTGGTGATGCTTTTCGACGACGACACCCATTTCGGTGAGAACCGTCAGCATCTCGGAGCGCATGTCCTGGCAGCTGTCGATCGGCGGGACCGGGAAGTAGCCGCCCTTGACGCGTGGACGGTGGCCGAGGTTGCCCGTTTCGTAGTCGGTGTCGTCGTTGGACGGCAGTTCGCTGCTGTCGAGCTTGAAGCCCGTATTGTAGGGATCAGCCTTGTACTTGACGTCGTCGAAGACGAAGAATTCGGCTTCCGGGCCGAAGAAGGCGGTGTCGCCGATGCCGGAGGCCTTCAAGTAGGCCTCAGCCTTCTTGGCGGTGCCGCGCGGGTCGCGATTATAGGCTTCGCCGGAGACCGGGTCGAGAATGTCGCAGAGGATGACCATGGTGGACTGCGCGAAGAAGGGGTCCATATGGACCGTATCCGGATCGGGCATCAGCACCATGTCGGATTCATTGATGGCCTTCCAACCGGCAATCGAGGAACCGTCGAACATGACGCCATCGGCGAACATGTCTTCGTCGACACAGACCACATCCATGGTGAGGTGCTGCAGCTTGCCCTTCGGGTCCGTGAAGCGCAGGTCTACGAACTTGACGTCGTTGTCCTTGATTTGTTTCAAAATTTCGCTTGCGGTCGTCATTAAATTGCTTCCCTTGACTTAGATGACGATTAAACGAGCCGCGGCCGGAGGGCCGGGCGGATTAAATGGCGTCGATGCCCGTCTCGCCGGTGCGGATTCGAATGACTTCTTCCACGTTGGAAACGAAAATCTTTCCGTCGCCGATACGGCCTGTTTGCGCGGCCTTGCGTATGGCCTCGATCACCGCCTCCGCATTTTCGTCGGCCAATACAACTTCGACCTTCACCTTCGGCAGGAAGTCGACGACGTATTCGGCGCCACGGTAAAGCTCCGTGTGGCCCTTTTGACGACCGAAGCCCTTCGCTTCCGTGACGGTGATGCCCTGCAGGCCGACTTCCTGAAGGGCTTCCTTCACTTCGTCGAGCTTGAAGGGCTTAATGATCGCTTCGATCTTTTTCATGAGAAAATGTCTCTCCGCTTCTTCTGTTACAGCAGGACTACTCCCCGCTCGGCCAGCGTGATGCACGTATCATGCCAGTTGAGAACGAGCTGCCGTAGAAAATCCCGGCGAATTCGCACCGAGATGATGGATTGATGAGGATTTTTCGGAAAAATGGAAGCGCTTTCGCGCTGAAATGCATGGGATAAGCAAAATTTCGCAAAAAAGTGCGATGCGCGGTAGGTTTATCCTTCGGTAAAGCCTTGAATGCTATTGGTTATTTATTATGCAAATGCACATTTATCAGTCGATCGGCCTGTTGCAAAAGCGGTTGTTTTTGAGGCAGATTTCGCATCTATAATGGCTGCCATGATGTTGCCGCTAGCCGACCTGCTCCTCACACCCGACGATATGGCCGCTGTCGATAGCGCCGCTGCCGCGTCCGGCATCGATTCCTATGGGCTTATGGAAAGGGCGGGGCAGTCTGTCGCCGCCGTAGCACTTCGGCGCTTTCCCGAGGCGCATCGATATGTCGTGCTTTGCGGGCCGGGTAACAATGGCGGGGACGGGTATGTCGCAGCTCGCGCGCTGCAGCAGGCCGGCGCCGAAATACGGCTTTTCCATCTTGGCGATCCGCAACGGCTCAAGGGCGATGCAGCTCGCGCCTTTGCCGATTGTCCGGCCGGGGGCGAGGCGATCGGCGGCTATGTTCCGGAGGCTGGCGATGTGGTGATCGACGCCATCTTCGGCGCGGGGCTTTCCCGCTACGTTCCCGATGAGGTGGCCACCGTCATTGCGCGGGTCGCCGAAACGAAAGTTCCCGTCATCGCCGTCGATCTGCCGTCCGGCGTCGATGGTCGCAGCGGCCAGATCCTTGGTGCTGCCTTCCATGCTGCGCGTACGGTTACCTTCATGACGCGCAAGCCGGGCCACCTTCTTCTTCCCGGTCGCGACCTGTGCGGGGAGCTGGAGGTTTTCGACATCGGCATTCCCGCCCGCATCGTTCGCGCCCATGCCGATAATCTGATCGCCGAAAACACTCCCGCGCAGTGGCAGGCGAAAATACCGTCGGCGGGCGTCGACACGCACAAATACAAGCGCGGCCATCTCGTCGTCTTTTCAGGCGGGCCGAACGCGACGGGCGCCGCGCGCATGTCGGCCATGGCGGGGCTGAAGGCGGGGGCGGGGCTCGTCACCATCGCCTCGCCGCCCGAAGCGCTTGATGTCAATGCCGGTCTACTCACGGCAATCATGCTGCATGCGGTCAAGGACGAAGCCTCATTGCGGCAATGGCTTGGCGATCAGCGTCTCTCGACCTTCATTCTCGGACCGGGCTTCGGGGCCGGCGAGAAAGCCCGACTGTTTTCCCTCGCGCTCGCGGATCGCCATTTGGTGCTGGATGCGGACGGCATCACTTCATTTCGCGACGAGCCGCAACGGTTGTTCGATGCTTTTGCCGAAGGACCGACACGATTGGTGCTGACGCCGCATGAAGGGGAGTTTGCACGGCTCTTTCCCGATATTGCCGCGGATGAAGCCTTGAGCAAGGTCGACAAGGCGAGGGCGGCCGCAGCGAGAGCCCACGCCGCCATCATCTACAAGGGTGCCGATAGCGTGATTGCCGCACCCGACGGCAGGGCTCTGATCAATGCCAATGCGCCGCCCTGGCTTGCCACGGCCGGCTCCGGCGATGTGCTGGCCGGCATCGTCGGCGGCCTGATGGCGCAGGGCGCCCCCGCTTTCGAAGCGGCGGCTGCCGGCGTCTGGCTGCATGGCCTTGCGGGCCGGCACGCGGGCAAAGGGCTGACGGCCGAAGATCTCGTCGCGGCCGTCAAACCGCTGTAAGAGCTATTTCGCGACTTCTTCCTGCAATGCAATTGCGCCTGGAGGCGCATTCACCTTGCCCTCATGGATCATGAAGGCAAAGACATCGCGCGGCTCGGCTTTGACTTTGCGTTTTGCATCGATCAGCGGCAGATCGTCCGGCACCTTTCCCTCGGCCCAGGTTTTCAGGCGATCGGCCCAGGTTTTCAAATCCTTCGGCGGATAGCAGGTCTTGATATCGTCCGATCCCTTCTGCAGGCGGGCATAGACGAAATCCGCCGTAACATCGGCGATCATCGGATAGTCGAAATGCTCGGCGCAAACAGGCGCCACATTATATTTCTCAAGCAGGGCGATGAAGTCAGGCACCTTGAAGGAATCGTGCCGGACTTCGACGACATGCTTCAGCCCAAGACCATCCTGCTTCGATGGCAGCAGCTTCAGAAAAGCCTCGAAATCATCCGGGTCGAATTTCTTCGTCGGCGCGAATTGCCAAAGCAGCGGCCCCAGATGATCGCCGAGCTCGCTGATGCCGGATTCCAGGAAACGCTGCATCGACTCGCCCGCTTCGGCAAGCACGCGACGGTTGGTCACGAAGCGGGTTGCCTTCAGGGAAAAGATAAAGCCATCGGGAACATCCGCCGCCCATCTGGCGAAGACCTCGGGCTTTTGTGTGCTGTAATAGGTGCCGTTGACCTCGATCACCTTCAGCTGGCGGCTGGCGTAGTTCAGCTCGTCCTTCTGCTTCAGCGTATCGGGATAAAAGGTCCCGCGCCATGGTTCGAAAGTCCAGCCGCCAATGCCTATGCGGATTTCGCCCGCTTTGGTCATTCTCTCCTCCTTGGACGTTCAGTCGGGTGAATTCACTCCGCTGCCGCAACCTTCTTCATCGGACGTCTCTCCAGCAGCTCCTTCAGGAACTGCCCCGTATAGGAGCGCTTTTCGTTGACGATCGCTTCCGGCGTTCCCACAGCAACGATCTCGCCGCCGCCATCGCCGCCTTCCGGACCGAAATCAAGGATCCAGTCGGCCGTCTTGATGACTTCGAGATTGTGCTCGATGACCACGACCGAATTGCCCTGGTTGACCAGCTCGTGCAGCATTTCCAGAAGCTTGGCGACATCGTGGAAATGCAGCCCGGTGGTCGGTTCATCGAGAATGTAGAGCGTGCGGCCCGTCGATCGCTTCGACAATTCCTTGGCTAGCTTGACGCGCTGCGCCTCGCCACCCGAAAGCGTATTGGCCTGCTGTCCCACTTTGATATAGCCGAGGCCGACATCCTTGAGGCTCTGCAGCTTGTCGCGCACGGCGGGGACGGCCGCGAAGAAGTCGACGCCTTCCTCGACCGTCATGTCAAGCACATCGGCGATCGACTTGGTCTTGAAGGTGACGTCGAGGGTTTCGCGATTGTAGCGCTTGCCATGGCAGACGTCGCAGGTGACGTAGACATCGGGCAGGAAGTGCATCTCGATCTTGATGACGCCGTCGCCCTGGCAAGCCTCGCAGCGGCCGCCCTTGACGTTGAAGGAGAAGCGGCCAGGCTGATAGCCGCGCGCCTTGGCTTCCGGCAATCCGGCAAACCAGTCGCGGATCGGCGTGAAGGCGCCGGTATAGGTCGCCGGGTTCGAGCGCGGGGTGCGACCGATCGGCGACTGATCGATGTCGATCACCTTGTCGATATGCTCGAAACCGTCGATGCGGTCGTGATCGGCCGGGATTTCGCGGGCGCCCATAACGCGCCGCGCAGCCGACTTGTAAAGCGTCTCGATCAGGAAGGTGGACTTGCCGCCGCCGGAAACGCCCGTAACGGCCGTGAAAACGCCGAGCGGGATAGAAGCCGTGACATTCTTGAGGTTATTGCCCCTTGCGCCGACGACCTTGATTTCCTTGCCCTTCTTGGGTTTGCGGCGCTCGTCCGGAACCGGCACCCCAAGTTCGCCGGAGAGATATTTACCGGTCAGTGACTTCGGGTTCGCCATGATATCCTGCGGCGTGCCATGCGCCACCACCTGGCCGCCATGCACGCCCGCCGCTGGACCGATATCGACGACATCATCGGCCGTCAGGATCGCATCCTCGTCATGTTCGACGACGATGACGGTGTTGCCGATGTCCCGCAGGTGCTTCAGCGTCTCCAGAAGACGGGCATTGTCGCGCTGATGCAGGCCGATGGATGGCTCGTCGAGAACGTAGAGAACGCCCGTCAGCCCCGAGCCGATCTGCGATGCCAGCCGGATGCGCTGGCTCTCGCCGCCCGAAAGCGTGCCTGAATTGCGCGACAGGCTGAGATATTCAAGGCCGACATCGTTGAGGAAGCGCAGGCGATCACGGATTTCCTTGAGGATGCGGACCGCAATCTCGTTCTGCTTGTCGGTAAAGGTCTCCGGCAACGCCTCGAACCAGTCGCGGGCGATGCGGATGGACATTTCCGCGACCTGGCTGATGTGCAGCTTGTTGATCTTGACCGCCAGAGCCTCCGGCTTCAGGCGATAACCGTTGCAGGCCGGGCAGGGGGCGGCCGACATGAAGCGTTCGATTTCCTCGCGCGCCCAGGCGGAATCCGTTTCCTTCCAGCGCCGCGCTAGGTTCGGCACGATGCCTTCGAAATTCTTGTGCGTGGTGTAGGAGCGCGCGCCATCGGCATAATGGAATTCGATCTTGTCTTCCGTGCCGTTCAGGATCACGTCCTTGGCTTTATCGGACAGCTCGTTCCACCGATTGCCGAGCTTGAAGCCGTAATGCTTGCCGAGCGCTTCCAGCGTCTGGTTGTAATAGGGCGAAGTCGACTTGGCCCAGGGAGCGACGGCGCCGTCGCGAAGCGTGCGTTCCGGCTCCGGCACGATCAGTTCCGGATCGATCTTCTGCTGCGAGCCGAGGCCGTCGCAGGATGGGCAGGCACCGAAGGGATTGTTGAACGAGAACAAGCGCGGCTCGATCTCCGGAATGGTGAAGCCGGAAACCGGGCAGGCGAATTTCTCCGAGAACAATACGCGCTCGTGCGTCTCGTTCAGCGACTTGTTGGCCGAACCGCCGGCGGCGGTTTCCTCCGGCGGCAACGGCTTGTCGGCGAATTCCGCAACCGCGAGGCCGTCGGCGAGCCGCAAAGAGGTCTCGAAGCTGTCGGCCAGTCGAGCCGCCATATCGGGCCGGACAACGATACGGTCGACGACCACGTCGATGTCGTGCTTGTATTTCTTGTCGAGCACCGGCACATCGGCGATTTCATAGAACTGGCCGTCGACCTTGACGCGCTGGAAGCCCTTTTTCATGAGCTCCGCCAGTTCCTTCTTGTATTCGCCCTTACGCCCACGCACGAGCGGCGCCAGAATGTAGAGCCTGGTCCCTTCCTCATAGGCGAGTACGCGGTCTACCATCTGGCTGACCGTCTGGCTCTCGATCGGCAGGCCCGTCACGGGCGAATAGGGAACGCCGACCCTGGCAAACAGCAGACGCATATAGTCATAGATCTCGGTGACCGTGCCGACCGTCGAGCGCGGATTGCGCGACGTGGTCTTCTGCTCGATCGAAATTGCTGGCGAGAGGCCGTCGATCTGATCGACATCCGGCTTCTGCATCATTTCGAGGAACTGGCGCGCATAAGCCGAAAGGCTTTCGACATAACGGCGCTGTCCCTCGGCATAGATGGTATCGAAGGCAAGCGACGACTTGCCGGAGCCGGAAAGGCCGGTCATGACGATCAGCTTGTTGCGGGGCAGGTCGAGATCGATGCCCTTGAGATTGTGCTCGCGCGCACCACGTATGGAAATAGTCTTCAGTTCGCTCATCGTCGATGCAGGTCCTTTGGAGTCTGCCTTTATTTAGTGATGTCAGCCCGCGAGTCGAGGCTGAAATGAAGGGTGGAGCCGGGTTTTCGATTCCGTTGACAAGATCATAGAGACAAATTAGAACAAATAAAGAACAAAATTATTGCGGCGAATTCTTTGTGGATGAACCGAGCTGGGAAGGCCGCATAAATAGCACCTGACGCCTGCTATGGGTTAAGGTGCTCGGATAGAATTTCAAAGCCGTCGATGGGCGGCAAGCAGGGTGGTATCATGGCCGGTAGTGTGAACAAGGTAATTCTAATTGGAAATCTCGGGGCTGACCCGGAAATCCGCCGCACGCAGGACGGTCGCCCGATCGCCAACCTCAACATCGCCACGTCGGAAACCTGGCGCGACCGCAATTCCGGCGAGCGCAAGGAAAAGACGGAATGGCACCGCGTCGTCATCTTCAATGAAGGCCTCTGCAAGGTCGCGGAACAGTATTTGAAGAAGGGCGCCAAGGTCTATATCGAAGGCGCGCTGCAAACCCGCAAGTGGCAGGATCAGAACGGCCAGGATAAATACTCGACCGAAATCGTGCTGCAGGGCTTCAATTCGACCCTGACGATGCTCGATGGCCGTGGTGAAGGCGGCGGCTCGGAAGGCGGCAGCCGTGGCGGACGCGGCGGCGGTGACTTTGGCGGTGGCGATTACGGCGGCGGTGACGATTATGGCCAGCCTTCTTCGCAGGGCTCCTCTCGCGGCGGCGGTGGTGGCAGTCGTGGTGGTAGTAACCAGGGCGGCGGCGGTAATTTCTCGCGCGATCTGGATGATGACATCCCGTTCTGAGGCCGGCCTACGCAATCGGATTTTGAAAGGCCCGCCTTCTTGGTGGGCTTTTTTCATGGAAGGGGGCCGGCTTTATGAAAGGGTCAGTGCCGCCCGAGCGCCGTCAACGACGAATTGTGCGGCAAGCGCCGCCAAGATGACGCCGAGCAGGCGGGTCAGGATGGCGCGGCCAGTCGCGCCGAGCATGCGGTCCAGCCTGTCGGAAATGGCCAATGCGGCAAAGACCAGGCAGAGATTGGCGGCAATGACGCCGATCAGCTGTGCCCGGTCCAGCATCGTCTGCAGGGAGCCTGCGAGCAGGATCGTGGCCGAGATCGCACCCGGACCGGCAATCAGAGGCAGGGCGAGGGGAAAAACTGCGATATTGCGGATATGATCCTTGGTGATAGCAACTTCCGTCGTTTTCTCTTTCCTGTCCTGCCGCCGCTCGAACACCATCTCGAAGGCGATCCAGAAGAGCAGCAGGCCGCCGGCGATGCGGAAGGCGCCGATCGAAATGCCGAGCACGCCGAGGACGCTTGCTCCGAACAGGGCGAAGGCTGCCAGAATGAAGAAGGCGATCAGCGAGCCGCGAAGCGCCACCTGCTTGCGCTCGGAGCGGTTCATGCCCGCCGTAAGTCCGATGAAGAGCGGCGCGAGCCCAGGCGGATCGACAGTGACAAGCAGAGTCGTGAAGGCATTGATCAGCGTATCCGCGCTCGCCATATAGTCCCCGGAGCTTGTTCTATCGTTGTTATCGGACATTGTTATGCGAGGAATGGGCTTTCGCAAAGGGCCATGCGCCGGTGTCGGCGGGTTTCGCCATGGAAATGTTCGATTCCATGGCTTAAAGGGGCAAAACCTGTTCAAAAACACCGGCCAAAATTGGCGCTCGCCAGGCCTTTCGGCTATAAATTTCGCAGTGATTCTAAAAGAGATCGTGATCTGTTTTGACTGAGCAAACACCACCCGGCGGCGGGAAGCTCCCGCCAGGCATCGAACCGATTTCCATCATGGAGGAAATGCAGCGGTCGTATCTCGATTACGCCATGAGCGTGATCGTCAGCCGCGCGCTTCCCGACGTTCGCGACGGTCTCAAGCCCGTTCATCGGCGCATCCTCTATGCGGCCCATCAGAGCGGCTATCACTGGAACCGCAAATATGTGAAGTCGGCCCGCCCCGTCGCCGACGTCATGGGTAGTTACCACCCGCACGGCGACTCCTCGATCTATGATGCCTTGGTCCGCATGGCTCAGGATTGGTCGATGCGCGTGCCGCTCATCGACGGGCAGGGTAATTTCGGTTCCATCGACGGCGATCCGCCGGCGGCGATGCGTTATACGGAATCGCGCCTGGCGAAGGTCGCCCACGAGCTTCTCGAGGATATCGACAAGGAAACGGTCGATTTCCAGGAAAACTACGACGCAACGACGGAAGAGCCGAAGGTTCTGCCGGCGCGCTTCCCGAACCTGCTGGTCAACGGCTCCGGCGGCATTGCCGTCGGCATGGCGACCAACATTCCGCCGCACAACCTCTCCGAAGTGATCGACGGCTGTATCGCCCTCATCGACAATCCGGCCATCGAACTGGCTGACATCATGCAGATCATCCCCGGTCCGGATTTCCCGACCGGCGCGAAGATTCTCGGCCGCGCCGGCATCCGTTCCGCCTATGAGACGGGCCGCGGCTCCGTCGTCATGCGCGGTGTCGCGACGATCGAGCCGATGCGCGGCGATCGCGAGCAGATCATCATCACCGAGATCCCCTTCCAGGTGAACAAGGCGTCGATGATCGAGAAGATGGCCGAACTGGTGCGCGACAAGCGCATCGAGGGCATCTCCGACCTGCGCGACGAATCCGACCGTCAGGGCTATCGCGTCGTCGTCGAGCTGAAGCGCGATGCCAATGCCGATGTTATCCTCAATCAGCTTTATCGCTACACGCCGCTGCAGACCTCCTTCGGCTGCAACATGGTGGCGCTGAACGGCGGCAAGCCCGAGCAGATGAACCTGATGGACATGCTGCGCGCCTTCGTGGCGTTCCGCGAGGAGGTCATCAGCCGCCGCACCAAATATCTGCTGCGCAAGGCGCGCGATCGCGCTCACGTCTTGGTCGGCCTGGCGATTGCCGTCGCCAATATCGACGAAGTCATCCGCGTCATCCGCCAGGCGCCCGATCCGCAATCAGCCCGCGAAGAGCTGATGACGCGCCGCTGGAACGCCGCGGATGTCGAGTCCCTTATCCGGCTAATCGATGACCCTCGTCACCGTATCAACGAAGACGGCACCTACAACCTCTCGGAAGAGCAGGCCCGCGCCATTCTCGAACTGCGTCTGGCACGTCTGACCGCTCTCGGTCGCGATGAAATCGATGAAGAGCTCAATCAGATCGGCGTCGAGATCAAGGACTATCTCGATATTCTCTCTTCGCGCGTCCGCATCCAAACCATCGTAAAAGACGAGCTTTCTGCTGTTCGCGAAGAGTTCGGAACGCCGCGCCGCACCGAGATCGTCGATGGCGGTCTCGAAATGGATGACGAGGATCTGATTGCCCGCGAGGACATGGTCGTCACCGTTTCCCATCTCGGCTACATCAAACGCGTGCCGCTGACCACCTATCGCGCGCAGCGCCGCGGCGGCAAGGGCCGCTCGGGCATGACGACCCGCGACGAAGATTTCGTTACGCGTCTATTCGTTCTCAATACGCATACGCCCGTTCTGTTCTTCTCGTCGCGCGGCATCGTCTACAAGGAAAAGGTCTGGCGTCTGCCGATCGGCACGCCGACTTCGCGTGGCAAGGCGCTGATCAACATGCTGCCGCTTGAGCCGGGAGAGCGTATCACCACGATCATGCCTCTGCCCGAGGATGAGGACAGCTGGGATAATCTCGACGTGATGTTCACGACGACGCGCGGAACCGTGCGCCGCAACAAGCTGTCGGATTTCGTGCAGGTGAACCGCAACGGCAAGATCGCCATGAAGCTCGAGGAGGAGGGCGATGAAATCCTCTCCGTCGAGACCTGCACCGAACGCGACGACGTGCTGATGACGACGGCGCTCGGCCAGTGCATCCGTTTCTCGGTTTCGGACGTGCGCGTCTTTGCCGGCCGTAACTCCATCGGCGTGCGCGGCATCAGCCTTGCATCCGGAGACCGCATCATCTCGATGACGATCGTCCGTCACGTGGATGCGGAACCTTGGGAACGTGCGGCCTATCTCAAGCGCTCCGTCAACGAACGTCGCTCCGCAACGGGAGACGACGAGGAAATCGCTCTGGTCGGTGAAGAAGTCACCGAAGAGGGACAGCTCAGCGACGAGCGTTACGAAGAACTCAAGGCGTTCGAGCAGTTCGTTCTGACGGTCTCGGAAAAGGGCTTCGGCAAGCGTTCGTCTTCGTATGATTTCCGTATCTCCGGCCGCGGCGGCAAGGGTATCCGCGCCACCGATACGTCGAAGACGGGCGAGATCGGCGAACTCGTTGCCGCCTTCCCGGTCGAAGATGGCGATCAGATCATGCTCGTCTCGGATGGCGGCCAGCTGATCCGCGTCCCTGTCGGCGGCATCCGCGTCGCCAGCCGCGCCACCAAGGGCGTCACCATCTTCTCCACCGCCAAGGATGAGAAGGTCGTATCCGTCGAGCGCATCAGCGAGCCGGAAGGCGAAGATGACGCGACGGTCGAGGATGACGCCGTAGCCGGTGAGGCAGAGGATGCCGGCGGCGACGTCGAGGGTGGCGGCGAAGAATAGGACTGCGCTGCAACCCGGTCGGAAAGCTGTAGGCTGACCGATCTGCTTGAAATGGAAGTTTTTCAATCGCATGAGCTTGGCAACAGGCTCATGCGATTATTTTTGGAGCGTAAGCTTGCTTGGCGGAAGATCGCAATAGGATCTATTCGGATTGTTTATTGTTTTGGGAGAGGGGCGGCAGAACTTCCAGGCTTTCCCGATCCAGCTGTGCGAGAACCTCGTCATAGCCGAAACGGAAATGCCATCCGAGGACCGTGCCCGCGGATTTCGCGGCATAGACGCGATCGATGCTTTGCGGCAGCGGCCAGTTTCGTTGCGCAAATTTTGCGGCAAGACCCGGAGCGCGCAATTGGATGACGGAAGCTGCATCGGCGGCGAGCGCTTCACAATCTTCCGGCTTGAACAGCGTGCCGGCGGAAATGATATGCCGTTGAAAATCCCTGCCGCCATTCGTCAGCGCCGCGACATGGGCATCCGCCACATCCCGGATATCGACGCCACGATGCAGCCGGTAGACGGCTATTACATTGGCTGGTTCCGGAAAGCTCCGAGACATGCGTAAAACGCGCACCTGCAAATCCGGGCCGGCCATATCGGCCAAAACTCGTTCGGCTTCCAGTTTCGTGCGGTGATAGATGCTTTTCGGTTGTGGCGCCGTGTCTTCGTCGATCCATGTGCATCGGCCGGGAGCGGCTGCGTGGCCATAGAGCGCAGTCGTGCTGGTAAACACCACTCGTTTGACGCCGGCTGCCAAGGATGCTTCCGCCAGGAAGCGCGTTCCTTCCACATTGATGCGGCGAAACTCGTCATCGGAGATCGTGCCGACATGTGGAGCGTGCAGGGCCGCGCAATGGATAATCGCGTCCGCCTCCTTCAGCGCCTGGCGCAGCAGCATCGCATCGGTAAAATCGCCAACGAGATGTGTCGTCAAAAACGGTGAACGGTCGATCCCTACGATCGAGTGTTTTGTCGCCAGCGCATTGAAGATCGCCCGGCCAAGCCGGCCTGAACTGCCTGTCAGAACAATGCGCATGTCGCTCCCCTGATGAACTGACCGATCATGGCACGATTGTAGCGATTGCCGCGCTTCTTGTTGCAAGATCAGGCGCTTGCAGAGTGGCGGCAGGATGCGAGGGCAGGTGTATCGGCAATAAAAAACCGGACGCTGGCGGGGTAGCGTCCGGTTCATGGTCCATCCGAGCATCTGGCGGGGAGAGGATGCTCGGTACGCGGAATTAGAGCGTCTTGTGACGCTTATGCAGTCTCTTGCTCTCTTCGCTCTCGCGATGGAGCGCCGAAATGGTGGATGCGACAGACACGATAAACATGATGCTGATGAAAAGTGTAAGCAGCGTCAAAATTGTGAACATGATCGCTCCCTCCTTTAGTGGAACTAGCGTTCAGATCCCTTTAGTATTGGCTCGAGGCAACGAAGGGACGAGCCGAAGCAAAGGGACCGTAGACCTTCGACTGGTCGGGTTTCTGATCGTAAAGCGCAACGGTTGCCGCGAGCATTCCCGAAATCATGGCCATCCAAACAACGTTAATGAGGGTGATCTTGTCGGGCATACTCTTGTTCCTTCTTGCCGCAATATGCGAACTGAGTTTCGGACTGTTAACGCGGCGTTTCCGAAATGGTTCCGCCGATGTTGAGGGCTATCTAGCAATGCGCGCCTGAAGCGACCTTGAATGCCGTGTTCATCTGGCGTTCAGATTCGCGATGCGTTTTGCGCATGGCAGTGGCGATTTTTTGGGCAAAATCGATGTCTTTGCCGTTTTCAAAGGCGGAATCCCATTCGATCTCATAGTTGTCGGCGAAAAGGTGAACGAGATATTCGACGAAAAATGAACCGACGATGGCGCCTGCGATGATGAAGACGAGCATGGCATGATTTCCCTGAGGCGGAGATCAGCGAGCCAGTGAACCAGGCCCGTTTCGATGTTGAAGCCAGTAAAGCATTGCCGAGCTGAAACGGGCTTGAACGTCGCATTCATCCGGCATTCACAGGCGGTCCCTGGGTTGCAAATGACTTGCGATGCGGCCTCATCCATGACAAAAGGCGTCAAAACAACGAGCCGGCTTGGTATGACGACAGCCTTTTATCCCGGATCCTTCGACCCGATGACCAACGGACATCTGGATGTCCTCGTGCAGGCGTTGAACGTCGCCTCGAATGTGATCGTCGCGATCGGCGTTCACCCCGGCAAGAAGCCGCTCTTCTCCTTCGAAGAGCGGGCGGAACTGATCCGCAGATCGCTCTCCGAGGCTCTGCCGCAGAAGGCGGATGCCATTTCCGTCGTCGCCTTCGACAATCTGGTCGTTGATGCCGCCCGCATTCATGGCGCTACCTTGCTGGTGCGCGGTCTGCGCGATGGCACCGACCTCGACTATGAAATGCAGATGGCCGGCATGAACCGGCAGATGGCGCCGGATATCCAGACGCTGTTTCTGCCGGCAGGTACGGCCTCGCGGCCCATAACCGCCACATTGGTGCGGCAGATCGCATCCATGGGCGGCGATGTCAGCGCCTTCGTGCCGTCAGCGGTTCTGGAAGCCCTGACCGACAAACTCAAAGATACGGCCAGCGTCAAAAACTGAGCCCAATTCATTTCCGAACGGAGCATCCATGAAACTCTTTCATATCGCATTGGCAGGCGCTTTGAGCCTTGCCGCCTTCGCAGGTAGCGCAATCTCGGCTGCGGCCGCCGATCTCCTGACGATCCAGCTCAAGGACGGTCCGGTCGTTATCCAGTTGATGCCCGAAGTTGCTCCGAAGCATGTCGCGCAGATCGAAGCGCTGGCAAAGAAGGGTGCTTACGACAACGTCGTCTTCCACCGCGTCATCGATGGTTTCATGGCCCAGACCGGTGACGTCCAGTACGGCAATGCAACGAAGGGCTATGATCCCAACAAGGCTGGCACCGGCGGTTCCGACCTGCCGAATCTTCCGGCCGAATTCTCCAAGGTTCCGTTCCAGCGCGGCACCGTCGGCATGGCGCGCGCGCAGGATCCGAACTCGGCCAATTCGCAGTTCTTCATCATGTTCGCCAATGGCGATTTCCTGAATGGCCAGTATACGGTCGTCGGCAAGGTCGTCTCCGGCATGGAGCTTGTCGACAAGATCAAGCGTGGCGAAGGCCAGAACGGCGAAGTGAGCAATCCGGACAAGATGGTCAAGGTCACCGTCACCAAGAAGTAATTTCACAGGCATGATCCCAAAAAGTGCGATGCGGTTTTTGGACAAGATCATGCCGAGACCAGCGACATGATCCCGAAGGCACGATGCTGCTTCGGGATCATGTGCAATCAAGAAGAGAGAAGAGGAAACGAACATGGCTGAGATCAAGGATCCAGAAAACACCCTCATCCTGGAAACCACCAAGGGCCAGGTTGTCATTCAGCTTCTGCCGCAGGTCGCTCCCGAGCATGTTGCCCGCGTCAAGGAACTCGCGCGCGAGAAGGCCTATGACGGCGTCGTCTTCCATCGCGTCATCGATGGCTTCATGGCGCAGACCGGCGACGTGCAGTTCGGCAAGCAGGGTAGCGAAACCTTCAATCCCGGCCGCGCCGGCATGGGCGGCTCCTCCAAGCCGGATCTGAAGGCGGAATTTTCGGCGACTTCGCATATACGCGGCACCTGCTCCATGGCACGCTCTCAGAACCCGAACTCGGCCAACTCGCAGTTCTTCATCTGCTTTGCCGACGCTCCGTGGCTGAACAAGCAGTACTCCGTCTGGGGTCAGGTCATCTCCGGCATGGAATTCGTCGACCAGATCAAGCGCGGCGAGCCGGTGAAGGATCCGGATTCGATCGTATCCGCGCGGGTTGCCGCCGACGTTTGATCGTGATTATTCCTGAAACCCGCCTCTTGCGCTTCTGGCGTGAGGGGCGGGTTTCGCTTTGCCTGAACGAACTGCCTGGACCAATTGAATGCGTGTTGACCTTTTCGATTTCGATCTGCCGGAGGAGCGTATCGCGCTCAGGCCCGTCGAGCCGCGCGATAGCGCGCGCCTGCTCGTCGTCGATCCGAACGATGGCTCGAATACGCTGAGCGACCATCAGGTGCGGGATTTCCCGTCTTTCCTGCGTCCCGGCGACGCCGTGGTTTTCAACGATACCAAGGTGATACCGGCGCAGCTTGAAGGCATTCGTCATCGCGAGGGCGCGCCCGGCCAACAGGTTTCGGCAACCCTGCATATGCGCGCCGCACCCGATCGCTGGAAGGCCTTTGCCAGGCCGGGAAAGCGCATCAAGATCGGTGACCGTATTCAGTTCGGTCACGGCGAAAATGTCTGTGCGCTCGGTTCGCTCGACGCGACTGTCGAGGAAAAGGGCGAGGGCGGCGAGATCACCCTGCGGTTCGATCTGTCCGGTCCGTCGCTGGACGAGGCGATCGCCGCGGTCGGTCACATTCCCCTGCCGCCCTACATTGCCGCCAAACGTCCGGAAGACGAGCGCGATCGCGCCGACTATCAGACAATCTACGCGCGGGAGGAGGGCGCCGTCGCGGCACCCACCGCCGGCCTGCATTTCACGCCATCCCTGTTTGCAGCGCTTGATGCCCTGGGTGTCGAGCGGCATTTCGTGACACTGCATGTCGGCGCCGGCACCTTCCTGCCTGTTAAGGCCGATGATACCGAAGACCACAAGATGCATTTCGAGATCGGCTATGTCGATGCCGAAACCGCCGCCACGCTCAATGCCGTCAAGGCGAGGGGCGGGCGCATCGTCTGCGTCGGAACCACATCGCTAAGACTGATCGAAAGTGCCGCCGCCGATGATGGCACCATCCAGCCCTGGCAGGGCGCCACCGGCATCTTCATCACGCCCGGCTACCGCTTCAAGGCCGTGGATATGCTGATGACCAATTTTCACCTGCCGCGCTCGACCCTGTTCATGCTCGTATCGGCGTTTGCCGGCCTCGATACGATGCGCGCGGCCTATACCCATGCTATCGAGACGGGCTATCGCTTCTATTCCTATGGCGATGGCAGCCTGCTCTACCGGAAAGACTAGAACGAGATGAGCGAGAGCTTTCAGTTTCAATTGAAAAAGACCGACGGCGGCGCGCGCCTCGGCGAAGTCTCCATGCCGCGCGGCACGATCCGCACGCCGGCCTTCATGCCCGTCGGCACGGTCGGTACCGTCAAGGCCATGTATCTCGACCAGGTGCGCGAGACGGGCGCCGATATCATTCTCGGCAATACCTATCATCTGATGCTGCGCCCGACGGCCGAGCGCGTCGCCCGCCTCGGCGGCCTGCACCAGCTGATCCGCTGGCCGCATCCGATCCTCACCGATTCCGGCGGTTTCCAGGTGATGTCGCTGTCCGGTCTGCGGAAATTGGACGAGCAGGGCGTCACCTTCAAATCGCATGTCGACGGCAGCCTGCATCACATGTCGCCGGAGCGATCGATCGAGATCCAGGGATTGCTCGGTTCCGACATCCAGATGCAGCTCGACGAGTGTGTTGCCTTGCCGGCGACGCCGAAGGAAATCGAGCGCGCCATGGAGATGTCGCTGCGCTGGGCCGAACGCTGCAAGGTGGCTTTCGGCAATCAGCCCGGCAAGGCGATGTTCGGTATCGTGCAGGGCGGCGACGTTCCGGAGCTTCGCGTCCGTTCCGCGCAGGCGCTGAGTGGCATGGACCTCAAGGGCTATGCCATCGGCGGCCTTGCCGTCGGCGAGCCACAGGAAGTCATGCTGCGCATGCTGGAGATCACGCTTCCCGAACTGCCGACGGAGAAGCCGCGTTATCTGATGGGGGTCGGCACGCCGGACGATATCCTGAAGTCGGTCGCCCTCGGCATCGACATGTTCGATTGCGTGATGCCGACCCGCTCGGGCCGTCACGGTTTGGCCTTCACCCGTCGCGGCAAGGTGAATATCCGCAACGCCCGCCATGCCGAAGATATGCGCCCGCTCGACGAGCAGTCCAGCTGCCCGGCCTCGCGCGATTATTCCCGAGCCTATCTGCATCATCTCGTCCGTGCGAACGAGGCGCTCGGCGGCATGCTGCTCTCCTGGCACAATCTCGCTTACTACCAGGAACTGATGAAGGGCATCCGTCAGGCGATCGCCGAAGGCCGTTTCGCCGACTTCATGGCCGAAACGATGGAGAACTGGGCGAGGGGCGATCTCGAGCCGGTTTGACAGCCGGTTGAGCTCGCTCCCGGCCTGCTTCGCTTGTCTGCAAGGCGATTTCACGCTATCGGGAATCGTCGAAAAAGGCAGGGTCGTTTTCGGTAAGCCCGACCCCTTCCATTCGGAAGCTCTGCTCCACGCCATCGGCGTGAGAACCCACGACGCGGAACTTGGTCATTCTGGCCGAGTGTCCTGCGTTGACGTGGGTGTTTGACCTGTCTCCGCGGGAAACCCTATGGAGCTGTCATGAGATTGAACCACCTCGATTTGCATGTGCCCGATGTGGCCTCGACCCGGGACTTTCTTGTTACCGCATTCGGCTTGACCGAAGTCGAGACGCGCGGGGCCAATGGTCTCGCCATCCTGCGCGATGATGCCGGCCTTGAGCTGGTCATCAGCCGTCCCGGCGAGAAATTCGGAGGCGCCGATACGGTTACGGTCGGCCGCAATACCTATCATATCGGCTTCATTCTGCCGTCCCGCGAGGCGGTCGACGCGCAGTATGAAAGGGTCAAGGCGGCGGGCCACGAGATCTGGCAGCCGCCGGCTGCGATCCGTGGCGGATGGCTATTCTACTGCTTCGCGCCGGGGCGAATCCTCATCGAGGTCGGATGGCGGCCAAGCGGTTAATCGGCGTGGTAAATCCTTTATTATCGATTGATTGCTATGTTTAAGGCATATCGTTTTGAACTGGCTGGAACAGGCTTGCCGTGGGCAATTTCTGTCTCCAGTCGTGTTTCATAATGGGCTTTTCGACAATAAAGCATTGGGAAAAATAGCGAATCGGAATAAACGGTCCTTCCGCCATTGATGCATCTCATTGGCCGATTTGATTGCGTGAGGCTTGGAATTTCAAAAAAATCCGGCTAAAACGCATTCTCTTGATCGATAAGGGCTGTACTACCGAAAATAGGAGGCACTTGCCGTTGAGGGCGCAACGCAAATTCGGGGCATGTCTTTCAGGGCTATTGGTTGTCGGTCTGGCGGCCACCAGCTGTACGACAACGCAGAAGACGACCCACACCCCCAGCAATACCACCAAGCCCATTCGTGGCGCGAAAGTGACCTATAATTACACGATAAAGGACAAGGACTGTCTCGAACGTGCAATGTACTTCGAGTCGGAACGCTCCGATCCCAGCGGTTATATGGCCGTTGGCACGGTCGTGATGAACAGACTGACCTCGGGGGCCTATCCGCCCACGATCTGCGGAGTGGTTTCCCAGGAAAGGCAGTTCGCGCCGGGCGTGATGACCAGGGAAGTCAAGGGCCAGGCGAAGTCGGATCTTGATGTCGCTGCGGCCGCGATCCTGCGTGGCGAACGGCATCCCCAGGTGAAGGACGCAATGTTCTTCCATACCGAAGGCTTGAGATTCCCCTACGACAACATGCATTATGTCGCTTATGCCGGCGGCAACGCATTTTATGAGAAGCGTGGTCGGGATGGCGAGCTGCAGACGCCCGCGCCGCTTCCGGCCTATGAGGTTGCGATGAATTATGTGCCCACGCAGGGCGCGCCGCAATCTCCGTTCGTGCTGCCGGAAACGCAGCCGGCGCAACAGGCTTCGTCCGTTATGGCCTTCACGCCGGTCTCGAACCCGATGGTGACTATGCCGCAGAGTGCCGTTGTCATCCCGGCCGCGGTTCCGATCCCGACACCGGCACCCACGACGATGGCGATTTCCGGCCCGCTTTCGAACGACGACAGCGCGATGACGAATACGCCGATGCCCGCATCGACAGTCGTCATTCCGCAGCCGCGCCCGGAATTCGACGGCAACACGTCGGCAGGAAATTCACCTAGAATTCGCGGCTAGTAAGACCTGGCCCGAGTCTTCCAGTAGCGCGTCTCTTTTTAAGAGGCGCGCTGTTTTCGCTTGGGCGGAGCTATTGCTCAGATGCCCTCGCTCGTCGCTTTCGAAAGAATCTGCACGCCGTTGATCTTGTAGCTGCCGTCGGGCTGGCGGGTTATCTGGTAGATCGCCGTCCAATCCCTGTGGTCCGTGCCGGTAATAAGGACTTCCTGATAGACGACCGCGCCGCTGTCGATCGCACGGCTCTTGCCGAAGGCATAGTTGCCGGGATGATAGACCGGCTGGTAGCTCTTCTTCACCATGGCGAAGAAGCTGTCCTTATCCGGAAAAAGTGCCTTAATGCCGGGCGCTGCGAAGGAATAAGCCGTCGCCGCGTCATCATGCAGAAAAGCTTCGATCTGTTGTTCGATGAGGCTCTGTGCCGCCTGCACCGGATCTTCCGCGCGAGCGGCCGTTGCAAAGACGATGCAGCAGAGAAAAGCGGCTATGGAAAAAGCGCGCATGTTCGACCCCAGCCATAAGGGGAGAGCATAGCGCGCTTTGATATCAAGCAGAAGCGGTTACTGCCAGCGGCGGAAGAGGGCGCTGGCATTGACGCCGCCAAAGCCGAAACCGTTGGAGATCGCGTATTCCATGGCCATGGGCCGTGCAGTGCCGCCGACAATATCGATACCCTGCGCCGCGGGATCCGGATCCTGCAGATTGCGGGTCGGCGGAGCGATCTGATCGCGCAGCGCCATGATGGTGAAGATCGCCTCCATGCCGCCGGCGGCACCCAAAAGATGGCCGGTTGCGGCCTTCGTGCCGCTGACCGCGATCGCACCATCGCGTCCGAAGACGGTCTTGATCGCTTCCATTTCGCCACGGTCGCCGACCTGGGTCGATGTCGCATGCGCGTTCAGGTGCTTGACCTCGGCCGGTGAAATCCGGGCCTGGGAAAGGGCGGCAAACATGGCTCGGCGCGCGCCATCGCCGTCTTCCGGCCCGGCGGTCATGTGATAGGCATCGGCGGCGGTACCATAACCGACGAGCTCGGCAAGCGGCGTCGCGCCGCGCGCAAGTGCGTGGTCCAATGTCTCGATGACAAGCATGCCGGCGCCTTCGCCCATGACGAAGCCGTCACGGCCATTGTCGAAGGGACGGGACGCTTCCTCCGGCCGATTGCTGAATCCCGTCGAGAGTGCGCGCGCTGCGGCAAAGCCGCCGAGGCTTACCTTGTCGATACATGCCTCGGCGCCGCCACAGATGGCGACATCGGCCTCTCCTGCTCGGATGAGCCGCGCCGCATCGCCGATCGCCTGGACGCTGGCGGCACAGGCCGTAACCGGTGCGCCGAGCGGTCCCTTATATCCATAGCGGATGCTGACCTGGCCAGCGGCGAGATTGACGAGGAAAGAGGGGATGGTGAAGGGTGAAAGGCGCCGGACGCCTTTTGTTTCAGCGGTGCGCACGGCATCGGCGATAGCGGGAAAGCCGCCGACGCCCGATGCGATGACCGTCGCCGTCCGCTCGAGAGCGCCGACCTCAGCCGGTTGCCAGCCGGCTTGAAGGATCGCTTCCTCGGCCGCCGCCATCGCGAAAAGGATGAAGCGATCCATCTTTTTCTGGTCCTTGACAGGCACGTAGCGGTCGACATCGAAGCCGGCTTCGGGATCTTCCGCGATGTCTGGAACGACGCCACCGATCTTGGCGGCAAGATCGCCCACCATCTCCTCAGGCAGCAGCCTGAGGCCGGAACGCCCCTCGACCAGCCGTTTCCAGCTTGCATTGACACCCACGCCCAAGGGCGAAACCAGCCCCATGCCGGTGACGACGATACGATCCATGTCTTGCTCCTATTGTGTCAGGCGTCGAAGCCTAGAAACCATGCCTTCATCTGGGCGATGCGATCATGAACGGCGTCGTCGGCCGCAGGCCCGGGCACGAGCATCGTGTCTTCGGGCCGAAAGGCGCGACCGGTGACGCGGTCGATGAGAAGAGGGTCGCGATCTTCGCCGGTATTGGCGTCGACGAGGCGCATCGCGACTTCTTCCTGAGGCAAATGCTGATTGCCCCAGGTGAAGAGCGCCATCAGTACGGGGAAGAAATCCCGACCCTTGTCGGTCAGCACATATTCGTAGCGCGGCGGTCGCTCTTTGTAGAGCCGCCGCTCGAACAGGCCTTCGTCGGTCAGATGCTTAAGCCGTCGTGTCAGGATGTTCGGCGCAACCCCAAGATTCTTCTGGAACTCGTCGAACCGGCTCAACCCCTGCAGCGCATCCCGCAGGATCAGGATGCTCCACCAGTCGCCAACGCTTTCGAGCGCACGGGCGGCGGGGCATTTGAAGGTGCTGAAGCTGGTTCTTTGCATGGGCAGGGCAGATAGCATGAGTAACTAGCATTATGCAAGTTGGTATCGTGGACCTATGTCTGCGCGAAGCGCGCAACTCAATCTGCTGGTGTGAGATCCAGTTACGTTTTTGAGGAATTAGGAATGAAGGAGATACAACAACTGCATCGCCTTGGAGCGGCAAAGCTTCGGCGAAGAAGACGAGAGACCCAGCGGCTATCCGCAGACAACCACAGGACTCTCAATAGGGAGGTGACTTGCGGGCGCGCTGCTGTTTCGCTGCTTCGGTCCACCAGGCGAGATCGTCGGCAAAACGGGGAAATGCTCTTGCAAGGGCATCGCCTCCGCTCCCAATAGGTTTGCCGTCAACGTCCAATGCGGCGGATATATTGGCGACGGCAAGGGTGCTCGAGATAACGACCATTCCCAGCTCGGAAAGGGTGCCATGCCAGGAGACCGCTGCGCGCGCGCCGGAAAGGCGGCCGCCGGAGTAGCTGGCAATTGCCGCCGGGCGCCAAAACCACTCCTCAAGGTAGTGATCAGTCAGGTTTTTCAGGCCGGGTTGCATGCCCCAATTATATTCGCCGGTGACGAAAACGAAGGCATCGGCCGCCCGAATTTTCTCGGCAAGCCTCTCCATTGCCGAGGGCGCGGAACCTTTGGGGTATTCCTTGTACATCCGATCCAGCATTGGCAAGCCAACCGCTTTGGCGTCGATGAGCTCCACATCGTTTCCGCGCCGACGCAGGCTGGTTACGAGATAATTCGCAAGACGGATGCCGACGCGATCCGATCGGTAGGAACCGTAGAGAACCAGAATACTGTCGGTCATCGTTGATTATGCCCTCACAGTTTTGTGCGACGTGCTCTAGGTCTGTGACTCCACAGGCACCGAAGTGGAGGCTTCTTCCTCCGGAATATCGTCGAACGACGCATAATTGAGGTTGTAGAGCTTCGAGTAAAGCTTGCCGTTTGCCATCAGCTGATTGTGGTTGCCGCTTTCAAGCAACTGACCGTTTTGCAGCACGATGATGCGATCGGCTTCGCGGATGGTCGCCAGACGATGGGCGATGACAAGGCCCGTGCGGCCCTCGAGGAGCTTCACCAATGCCTTCTGGATCAGCATTTCGGTGTAGCTGTCGATATTCGCTGTTGCTTCGTCGAGCACGAGGATCTTGGCATCCGCGACGAGAGCGCGGGCGAAGCTGACGAGCTGGCGCTGACCAAGCGAGAGACCGCCGCCGCGCTCGCCGAGAACGGCGTCGTAGCCATCGGGCAGGCGCATGATGAATTCATGCGCGCCGACGGCCTTGGCGGCTTCGATCACCTCTTCGCGCGTCGCCTCCATTTTGTTGTAGCGGATGTTCTCCAGCACCGTGCCGGTGAAGAGGAATGGCTCCTGCAGCACCATGGCGATCTGCCGGCCGAGCGAATCCTGGGTGAGGGAGCGTACGTCGTGACCGCCGACCAGCACCTGGCCCTGCTGCACGTCGTAGAAGCGATGGATGAGCGCCATCGAGCTCGACTTGCCCGAACCTGTGGGACCGATCAGCGCTACGGTTTCGCCGGGATTGACCCGGAAGCTGACATTCTTCAGCACGGGATGCTTGGGATTATAGCCGAAGACGACGTCTCGGAATTCGACCGAGCCATCCATGTCTCGTGAAAGTTCGATGGCGTCGGGCGCATCCTTGATGTCGATCGGAACGTCGAGCACTTCGGTCAGGCGTTGACCGGACGCCATGGCGCGCTGCATGACCGAATATTGCATGGTGAGCGAGCGGATGGGGTCGAAGAATCGCTGAATGTAGAACAGGAAGGCGACCATGATGCCGACATCGAGCTTATGGTTCAGAACCATGGAGCCGCCGACGATGATGACGATCGCCATCGCCATGCCGGTCAGCGTGTCGACGATCGGCACCATGACTTGTGCATAGCGCGCCGCCGTCAGATGCGTCTGGAGATTGGCATGGGCCTTGTCGTCAAAAAGGGAGAAATTGACGCCTTGCCGATGCATGCCCTGAACAGCGCGCACGCCATGGATTGCTTCCGCCAGCGCGCCGTTGGTGACGGAGTTGGTCTCATGCGCGTTCATAAAGGCGACGCGCGCCTTCGGCAGCCAGAACAACCGGACGATGAACAGGATCGGCATGACGGAAAGCGTCAGCAGGCCGAGCCGAAAATCGAGCGACAGCATGACGATGACGATGCCGAAAAGCAGGGCTATGTCACCGACGGAAAGCACTGACGTTTCAAGGAATTCCTGCATGGAGTTAACGTCGCCCTGCAAGCGCGACATCAAACGTCCGACTTCCGTCTTGTCCATGAAGGACAGCGAGACCCGCTGCAGATGAGCAAACATCGCACGGCGTATGTCGAACAGGACTTCTTCCGCGACCTGGCCGACAAAGGTCTCCTGCACATAGCTCGCGCCGTAATTGACGAGGATCGCCGCGGCGAAGATCGCAAGCGCCACCCAGAGCGCCGAGTAGTCCATGGCGCCAGGCGCCATCGCGTTGTCGATCGCATGGCGGATGACGAGCGGTATGACGATCTGCGAGCCGGTAAAGAGCAGAACGGCCGCGACCGAAATATAGATCTGACGGCGATAGGGGCCGACGAAGGCCCATATGCGGCGGATGATCTTGCTGTCGAAGACCTTGCCGAAGATCTCCTCTTCGACGCGGTGGGAGCCGACCACGGCACGGGGAGGGCGGCGACCATCCTCGCGCACGTCGTTGCGCTCGGTTTCGGTGATTTCCGACATTGTCAAACCTCCCTCTTCGCCCTTTCGAGCACGCCGCTGCTGGATGTCCTGATGACGTCGTCCTGCGGGCGAACCTGCAGATCGTAGAGCGCCTTGTACCGCCCTCCAGCGGCCAGAAGCTGCTCATGGGTGCCTCGCTCGACGATCTCGCCGTCCTCGATGAACAGGATCTGGTCGGCATGCATCAGCGAGCTCAGCCTATGGGCAACGATCAATGTCACGCGGTCGCGCGCGAAGCGCTTCATGGCGCTGCGGATGCGCTGCTCCGTTGCGGCGTCGATCGCCGCTGTGGAATCGTCGAACACCATCACGGCCGGTTTCAGCATCAATGTGCGGGCAATCGTCAGGCGCTGGCGCTGGCCGCCGGATAGCGATACGCCGCGCTCGCCGACAACAGTGCCGTAGCCGCCTGGCAGGCCGAGAATGTAATTATGCAGCTGCGCGGACTCGGCGGCGCGCTCGACGCGGGTCTCCTTCGCCCAAGGGTCGCCATAGGCGATATTGTTCTCGATGCTCGTCGTGAACAGGAACGAATCCTGCTGTACGACAGCCACGTTCTGCCGCAACGATTGCAGTGTCGCCTCGCGGATATCCTGGCCGTCCAGCGTGATCTGCCCCGCCGTGACATCGTAGAAGCGCGGAATGAGATGGGCGATGGTGGATTTGCCGCTGCCGGGCGGGCCGACGATGCCGATCGTCTCGCCACGCTTCGCCTCGAAACAGATATTCTTCAGCACCGGCCGCGTTTCCGAGCCGGGATAGCTGAAGTCGACATTCTCGAAGCGCAGCGTACCGTCCGTCACGACAAGCGGCTTGGCATCCGGAGCATCCTTGATAGGAATATCGAGATCCAGCAGTGCAAACAGTCGCGATCCGCATGTCGATGCGCGCGCAAAGGCATTCACCATCAGGCCGAGCTGGCGCACCGGCATCTGCAGAATGGTCATGAAGGTCAGGAACGAAGCGAGCGTGCCGACGCTGATCTCGCCCGCAATGACCTTGAGACCACCCAGCCAAAGCACGAGCCCCATCGACACGAAGAAGGAGAGGTTCATGGCGCTGGTATTGATGACGCGGATGCCGACGCGCTTATGGGCGAGAGAAAGCGCGTTGTGCGAGGCGCCGTCGAACTTCATGAGTTCGTGCGCGTGCGCGGCAAAGGCACGGACGACGCGGATGCCGCCGAGATTTTCCTCCATCACGCGCGTCAGCACCGAGAGCCGTTCCTGCAGGTCGAGCCATGTCGAGCGTAACCGCAATTGCGTAACCGAGGAGCGCCACGCGACGAAGGGCACGAAGCTCAGGGCCAGCAAGCCGAGCGCCACATCGGTCGACAGCAGCATGTAGGCGCCGACGCCGATCAGCATGGTCAGCAGCAGCATGCGCACCAGTGCGGTGGAGAAATACATGCGCACGCCTTCCAGATCGAGCAGGCCGACGGTGATGAGATCGCCGGAATGAACCTTGTCATG
This sequence comes from Rhizobium sp. P40RR-XXII, assembly GCF_012641405.1. GTDB lineage: Bacteria > Pseudomonadota > Alphaproteobacteria > Rhizobiales > Rhizobiaceae > Rhizobium. The sequence goes on along the minus strand of NZ_JABAII010000002.1, from coordinate 388,595 downwards.
GAAGCTGAAGGAGAGCTGCTGGATCTTCTCGTAACAGGCGAGCCTTAGCTCATATCCCATATGATGGCCGACGGACTCGCTGTAATAGTTCTGCACCATCGTGAACAGGCCGCGCAGGATGCTGACGACGAGCAGGAGCAGGGCGGTCGTCATCAAAGCATTTTCGGCGATCTGGCCGGCGGCACCGCCGGCGAACGCTGTCTGTGTCTGATCGACCGCGCGACCGAGCAGGCGCGGAATCGTCAGCTGCAACGTTGCAGCTACGAATGTTGCCCCTATGGCGAAGCTCGTCTGCCATGGGTGGCGCAGCGTCATATGGGTGATGCGAACGATCGTCGACAGGCCTTGGCCCCAACCGACCGCGTTGATATGCGCGCGCGAGGCCAATGGCCGCGCCGCGCTTCTTGATGAATCGCTGCTCACGCTTTTATCCAGGCATGTTTAAACGAGGCTGGCCCGCAGACGGGTTCGTATCTCAGAGGAAGTATTGATAGGATGAATTTTGCCGATTCCGTGGCGACGTTCAAGAGTCGATTGGTCACAAGTCCCACGCGAACGTTAGATTGCGTGTTCAAAAAATAATCGATGACATGTCGGGATCGAAACCGGCGAGACGTCCTTCGGGCACCAACCCAGAACAAGGAGGAAATCATGCGCAAGGTCATCGCAGCCACATTCATCAGCCTTGACGGAGTCATGCAGGCACCCGGCGGTCCGGATGAGGATCCAACCGGCGGTTTCGTGCATGGCGGCTGGGTATTCCCTTACTCCGATGAAGAAACTTTCAAGACACTCTTCGAAGTGTTCGAAAAGCCGTTCGATCTGCTGCTCGGACGCAAGACCTATGACATTTTCGCCGCCTATTGGCCTTATATCGACAACGACAATCCGATCGCCGCTAAATTCAACAGCGTTACCAAATATGTCGCGACGCACGGCGATGTCAGGCTGAAATGGAACAAGAGCCAGTCCCTTGGCAAGGATGTCGTGGCGGCGATCGAGGAGCTGAAAGCGGGCGAGGGGCCGGATCTCCTCATTCAGGGCAGCGGCGACTTCATTCAGACCCTGCTGCGCCACGGACTGATCGACGAATTCAACCTGATGATCTTTCCGCTCGTGCTGGGCGGCGGCAAGAAGCTGTTTGCCGGCGGGGCGGTTCCCACGGCGATGAAGCTGCTGCGCACACAGTCGTCTCCGACCGGTGTCATCTTTGCGACTTACCAGCCGGACGGGCCGGTGAAGACAGGCTCCTTCGTCGGGCCGGATCCGTCCGAAGAAGAGATCGAGCCCCGCAAGAGGCTGGAATAGCTGATCCGACCATGGCGGGCGTTTGACGGACGCCCGCCGAGATCACCCTGTGTGCTCGGTCTTCTGAAATTCGCGAAGGGATTTCATGATTTCGCGAAGACCTTTCGTGAGATGCTTGTCGCGGCGCAACACCATGCCGAGTTGCCGAACGAGCCTTGGCCGGAGCGGAGAGGTAACCAGCAGGTCCGACCTGTCACGTCTCAGCGCCATGTCCGGGAGGATGGACCATCCGAGGCCCGCTGCGACCAGCTCCTTGATGGCTTCGACGCTTCCGAACTCCATGGCGGGCTCGGGTTGGACCCCGCCAGCCTGGAACCATTCGTTCGTGGCCCGACGCGTGTTGCCACCTTCGTAAAGAAGCATCGTCTTGTCCTTCATGAATTCCACATCCGGGCCGCCCTCCGGCATCGCGCTTCCCTTCGGCGCCACGGCCAAAAGCTCGTCGTCGTGGAATGGTTCGACTTCGAGGGAGCGGCCGGCAGCGGGCAGGGCGACCACCGCCAAGTCCAGCGCATTGGCTTCGAGATCGCGCAGAATTTCCGCAATATTACCGATGCGGACGATGATCTCGAGATCGGGCATGCGCTTTTTCGCCATGGCGATGGCGCGGGGCAGCAGGTGGATCGAGGCCGTGCCGCCGCTGCCGATCCGCACGCGGCCGACCGATCCCTCGCGAAACGGCGTCATCGCCTCTTCCGCCATGGAGCAGGCTTCGATGATGCGGCGCGCATGCGGAAGCAACTCCATACCCGCCGGCGATGGCTGTGCCCGCCGGCCGACACGCTCGATCAGTTTCACGCCGAGGCGCTGCTCCAGAAGTTTCACCTGCAGGCTGACCGCCGGTTGAGTCAGCCCGGCTTTATCGGCTGCGGCTGTGAAACTGCCGAGATCAACGACGCTGATAAAGGCCGCGAGTTGATCCAGATTGAGCATCAGAAGAATTCCTTATGGATTGCATAAAGATTATAAGCTTCATTCGTTGCTAATGCCAGTGCATCCTGAAGCCATGTTGATACGGCTGAAGGAGCATGAAGAATGACGATCGATATCGATGGAGCAATGCCGGCGGCGGCTGACGCGGGCAGGGAACGGCGAAAGCCGGGATTTCTGCACGTCACGCTGGCGAAATTTGTGTCCTATCTCGAAAAGCGCGAGACAAGATGGGATCTGCGTGACCTGACCGACGATCAGCTCCGCGATATCGGTATGACGCGCGCCGAAGCGCGAATCGAGGTCAGCAAGTCATGGTTCTGGGGCTGAATCGCCCAAAGCCACTCGAAGGGAAAGTTCCGGAGAGGAGCCGCATGACGGTGCTGTTTGCACAGACGGGATCTATGCAGGAAGTGACCGTCGGAAGCGGATGGTCGAAGGAGTTCATGCAGTTGCCCAACAGGTTTGACCGGGCGATTTCAAACGTCATCCCTGGCGCGCACAGCGCAGATTGAGGCAGCAGGATCTGAGCCATGGGGCGGGCAGGGCCGGCGCCCCGGATGATCCCAGCCTCAGTCCACAGCAATTATGTCTCGTGCAGCCGTTTTTGTGGCGGCGTTCTTCTTTCCGCCATAGAGTTGTCTGATCCATCGCCTTCCAAATCCAGCGGTGCCTTTCGGCCATTGCCCACCTTCCGCCCGGATCGTCAATTCAGAGTGCCAGATAAAGTTCCATGCCCAAGACAATTTCCTTGCTCTTCACCACGGTGCTTTCAGCCGTATCTTTTCTTGGCAGTCTTTCGATAGCGCAGGCCGGTCAGGCGAGTTATGTCGTGGACGCGCGTAGCGGCCAGGTGCTGGAGGCATCGAATGAGAACGAGCTGAACTATCCTGCATCGCTCACCAAGATGATGACGCTCTATCTCGCCTTCGAGGCGTTGCATGCCGGCCGCCTGACCTGGGATCAGAAGCTGACCATGTCGGAGAACGCCGAAGGCAAGGAACCCTTCAAATTGGCCGTTGGCGTCGGCCGCAAGGTCAGCGTGCGTGAAGCCGTTGAAGGCATCGTCGTCTTGTCTGCCAATGATGCGGCCGTCGCGATTGGTGAGCAGCTTGGCGGCACCGAGGACAGCTTCGGCCGGATGATGACCGAAAAGGCGCATAAGCTCGGCATGAGCAACACCGTCTTCAAGAATGCGTCTGGCCTGCCGGATCCGGAGCAGGTGACGACCGCCCATGACATGGCGGTACTCGGCGTCGCGCTGATGCGGGATTTCCCCGAGGAATTCAAGCTTTTCTCCATGCGCGGCATCAAGTTCCGTGGCATGAAACTGCGCGGTCACAACAATCTCATGTATCGCTACGCCGGTGCCGATGGCATCAAGACCGGCTATACCGATGCCTCCGGCTATAATCTCGTGACGTCTGCAACGAGGAACGGCCGCCATGTCGTCGGCGTGGTCATGGGCGAGAAGACCGCTGAAATTCGCGACAACAAGATGGCAAGCCTTCTGGACACCTATCTGGCCCCGGTTCCGACAACGGCCACAGTATCGACCGGCACTCCCAAGCAAAGCTCGGCGAACTGATTTCTGCTTGATTTCAGCATCCAGCAGGCCATTCATCTTTGGGCGACTGACAAGAGGGTGCCTTCGTTTCCGAAATTGCTCCGCGGAGACGCTAATCCTGCCGCATTCCGCCCATCGTACAGGTTAGGAGATCATGTTTCTTCGTACAGAAGTGCGATGTCCTCCGACTGCTGCTTTTATCCGAGGCATTTTCACGGTTGAATGCTGAGACGTGCCTCTTGCGATAAATAGTTGAGTAGTGATTGCCGAGCTGGCGGGCTGCCCTATGTCAACAGCGGAACTCGCCCGTTCGCTGCGCTCATCATGATCTGGTAGGAATCGGCGCCGAACTGCGAATTCGCTTAGGCGGAGATATCTGTTTCCAGTTTGTTATTCTCCGAAAATGAAGGACCCATCATTGGCCGCGACCGGCCTGATGCTCCTGCAAGATAGATCTCGCAAATATTTCAACGCATTAGGTCAAGTTGGGAGGACCGGAATGACGTATGATGCACGTTTGACGCGTGAGCGCGACTTTCACAATGAACGCTTCGGTGCAGTGGAGGAGCGCAAGGAGGATTCGTTTTATTTCGCCGTCAAAGCCGCTGTGGACACCTATTGGCGGCTGGTGAGGGCGGCTTGCCCCGAAAAGGAAGTGCTCGAATACGGGTGCTCGAACGGCATGAGCAGCATTGGTCTCGCGCACTCCGCCAAGCGGATCACCGGCATCGACATTTCGGACGTCGCTATTCAACAGGCCACCAATACGGCGGCTGGCCGTGGAATCAACAACGTGGCCTTCCAGGTCGACAATGCGGAAGACATGACGTTGCCGTCGGCGGGTTTCGACGTCGTCTTCGGCAGCGGCATCCTGCACCATCTGGTTCTGGAGAAATCACTTAGCGAGATCCGGCGTGTGCTGCGACCCGGCGGCAAGGCTTTCTTCTTCGAGCCACTCGGCCATAACCCCGTGATCAATCTCTATCGCAACCGGACGCCAACCGCCCGCACGGTTGACGAGCATCCGCTCTTGAAATCCGACTTCGACATCGTACGCAAATATTTCTCGAAGTACGATCTGGAATTCTTCGGGCTCGCTACGCTTGCCTCGATCCCGTTTCGCAGGAGTCCGCTCGGCACCGCGGTCCGAGGTACCGGCGAACAGATTGACAATCTGCTGCTCAAAATCCCGGGCGTCAGATGGCAGGCCTGGATCGTCGTTATGACCCTGGAAGCATGAGGGAGCAGGCCTGTTCAATTGCGTAAAAGAGCAGGCCATCCCATCCTCAAGAAATCATGGCCGATGCTGTGTGTCTGTTGCATTTAAAAATGGAACCAACCCAGCTATAAACAAACATCAGATAAGATAGATTATGGAACTAAATCAGATATAGCCTCTGGAAAGAGATAGCCATTTTTTTATTTCATTTCAGATGGTTGGCGAGATTTTCGAGAGTCGATTTCAAGCCCTCGTCATGGTCTTTCTTGCTGATGCCATACGGCACATTCTCGCAAACTACGGTGACCTTCGTACCGGATGGCACCTCCACTAAGGACCACGTAATGATCATCCTGCCAGCGAACGCCGGGTCGTCGGATTCGAAATCCACCGCCTGAACGATGCGTTTGTCAGGAACGATTTCGAGGAACCGGCCGGAAACGATATCGGTGTGCTCGGAGGATTTTCCGGGAGTCGAATGATCCGCTGCATTATAGGACAGCGCCAGCCGGTAATTGCCGCCTTGATGCGGCTCGAAGACGTGAACGTGCCCCGTCATACCCTTGGGCGGAAGCCAGGCGATCAATGCATCGGGATTGATGAACGCGTCGAAGATCGCGTGTGGCGTCGCGCGGATTATTCTGGAAGCCGTGTCGGTTCTTTTTGCGCCTGTTGCCTCGCTCATCACATCCTCCTCGTCGTGAGCGTCGCAGCGCTTCGTATGGCTCGGCCGTTCAATGCCGACGGCGTTTGCCTCTTCAGCCTGCCTTGATGCGGATCGCCTTGGCTGCAATCTTCTCGGCCAGCAAAATCGGATCGCAGGCGAAAATACTGTCCGGGCGTCCGGCCGCGCACCAGACCTGATCATAAGACAAAAGGCTCTCATCCATGAAGACAGGCAGATCGACGAGATGGCCGATCGGTGCGACGCCGCCGATGGCGAAGCCGGTTTCGTCGCGAACGCGATCGATATCCGCACGCTTCAGCCGAACCCCGTAAGTCGTTGCTATATATGCTGTATCGGCATTATGGCTGCCCGAAACAAGAAGCAGCGTCAGTTCGTGCGTGTCGGCGTTGACGAAGACCAGCGACTTGACGATCTGGCCGACGGCGCATCCGACCGCCTTGGCGGCTTCCTCGGCCGTCCGCGTCGATTGCTCCATGCGTTTGATCGAAATATCCAGACCCAGATGGCGCGCCGCCAGCTCGACGCGCTCCAGGCTCGAAAGCTTTCTGCTGTCTTCGCTCATAGATCGTCATCCTCCACGTCGAGTTCGATCTGCATCTGATCGTAGGCCGGCTCGACATGATCGGGCGTTTCTGCCAGCACGGTGTCATAATCCAGCGGCGTGTGCATATGGGTCAAGATGGCATGTTTCGGCCGCAAGCGTTCGATCCATCCAAGCGATTGTTCCAGCGATAAATGGCTCGGATGTGGCCGATACTGCAGAGCGTCGATGATCAGGACATCGAGATTCTCGACTTTTTCTACAGATTCCGGCGGGAAGTCGCTGATATCGCTGCAATAAGCGAGTTTACCGATACGAAAACCCAGCGAATGAATATCGCCGTGCAGCTGCTTGTGAGGCCAGAAACGGATCGGACCGCCCGCCCCCGCGATCGTGAAGCTTGTCTCGAGGCTTTCTATCAGCACCGGCCGCACGATGGGCGGATAGCTGCTGCCGGGCGGCGTCTCAAGACAGTAGCGAAAACCCTCGCGGATTCGATCCATGGTCGGCGGATCGGCATGGATCGGGATCCGCTCATGCGAGATATGAAAGAAGCCGCGCAGATCGTCGATGCCGTGAATATGGTCGGCATGGGCATGGGTATAGAGCACGGCGTCGACGGAGCTGACACCGGCTCGGATCATCTGCTCGCGGAAATCCGGTCCCGTATCGATGACGACGGTGGTAATCCCGCCATCGGGTGCGATCTGTTCGACGAGAAATGCCGCGCGCGTGCGCCGGTTCTTCGGGTTCTTGGGATCGCAGTCGCCCCAATCCCCGGTGATGCGCGGAACACCCGGCGACGATGAACAGCCCAAAATGGTGAAGCGTCGCCGGTATGTCACGACGTCAGACCCTCGTCATCTTGGAGAAGCAGCGGAAGGCGTTCGCCGTGGTGATCTCGGCGATATCCGCCATGCTGACGCCGATCGTATCGGCCAGCACCTCGGCGGTGTTGACGACATAGGACGGTTCGTTGCGCTTGCCGCGCCAGCGCTTCGGCGCCAGATACGGCGCATCGGTCTCGACCAGCAGCCGGTCATGCGGGATCGTCTTGGCGATCTCGCGCAGTTCTTCCGATTTCGGGAAGGTCAGAATGCCGGAAAAGGAGATGTAGCCGCCGAGTTCGACGCCTGTGCGGGCAAGGGCAGGGCCGGCGGAAAAGCAATGCAGGATGAAGGGGAAAGCCCCCTTCCCCGTCTCTTCCGTCAGGATGGCCGCCATATCCTCGTCGGCGCTGCGGCTGTGAATGACCAGCGGCAGCTTGGTTTCGCGCGCGGCAGCGATATGGCGCAGGAAGCCGGTCTTCTGGTCTTCCGGCTTGACGGTATCGTAGAAGTAGTCGAGACCCGCCTCGCCGATCGCCACGATCTTTTCGTGCTGATTTGCCAGCCGCACGAGGTCTTCCGTCTGGATGTCCAGCTCCTGGTCGGCGCTGTTCGGATGTGTGCCGACCGAACAGAAAACCGATGGATAACGCTCGGTGAGCGCAAGCAATCCATCGAGCTTCCTGACCTTGGTCGAGATTGTGACCATCTGCTTGATGCCGACCTCGTGAGCGCGCGCGACGATCGCATCGCGCTCGTCCTCGAAGTCTGCAAAATCCAGATGGCAATGCGTATCGATCAGCATGGAAAACCTTATTCGGCGGTCGGCGCGACATAGCGCGGGAAGACCGGTTTCGGCGCTTCCAGCGGCGTCCCGGCAACGAGGCGGCCCGCCTCGCCGAGTGCCGTGAAATCACGCTTGTCGGCAGGGATTGCGATAAGATCCAGCAGCTTTGCCGAGGATTCCGGCATGAAGGGCTGCAGCAGAATGCCGATCTGACGCACGACGTCGGCCGTGACATAGAGCACGGTCGCCATGCGGGCTGGGTCGGTCTTCTTCAGCGCCCAAGGCTCCTGGCTCGCGAAATAGCGGTCTGTTTCGGAAACCACCGCAATGATGGAGGCAAGAGCGCGATGGATGAGCTGCTTGCCCATGTCTTCGCGATTCGAGGCCAGCAAGGCGTCGGCCTGCGCGAGAAGCGCCTTGTCTTCGTCGGTCAGCGGACCGCATTCGGGGATCTGGCCGTCGCAGTTCTTGACGATCATCGAGAGCGAGCGGCTGGCGAGGTTGCCGATGCCATTGGCGAGATCGGAATTGATGCGCGTGCCGATCGCCTCTTCGCTATAGCTGCCGTCCTGGCCGAAGGAGACTTCGCGCAGGAAGAAGTAGCGCACCTGGTCGAGACCGAAATGGTTTACGAGATTGACCGGATCAACGACGTTGCCGAGCGACTTCGACATCTTCTCGCCCTTGTTGAGCAGGAAGCCGTGGGCATAGACGCGCTTCGGCAGCGGCAGCTTCGCCGACATCAGGAAGGCCGGCCAATAAACTGCGTGGAAACGGATGATGTCCTTGCCGATGACATGCAGGTCCGCCGGCCAGTATTTCGCCCGTGGATTGTTACGGTCTTCGATATAGCCGGTCGCTGTGATGTAGTTCGTCAGCGCATCGACCCAGACATACATGACGTGAGCCGGATCGTTCGGCACCTTGATGCCCCAATCGAAGGTGGTGCGTGAGATCGACAGATCCTTGAGGCCCGACTTCACGAAGGAAATCACCTCGTTGCGCCGCTCGGCAGGGCCGATGAAGTCCGGATTCTCTTCGTAAAGCTTCAGCAGCCGGTCCTGGTATTCCGAGAGCTTGAAGAAATAGCTTTCCTCCTGCACCCATTCGACCGGCGTGCCCTGAGGCCCGTAGCGCACGTCGTCGGCGCGCAGCTCGGTTTCGCTTTCCTGGTAATAGGCTTCGTCACGCACCGAATACCAGCCGGCATAGGAATCCTTGTAGATGTCGCCGGCGTCCGCCATCAAGTTCCAGATGTTCTGCGATGTCTCATGGTGGCGCGGCTGCGTCGTGCGGATGAAGTCGTCGTTCGACGCGTTCAGCAGCTTGCCCATCGCCTGGAATTCGTCTGAATTGCGGTTGGCGAGCTGCTGCGGTTCCATGCCCTCGGCGCGTGCCGTCTGCTGCATCTTCTGACCATGCTCGTCCGTACCCGTCAGGAAAAAGACGTCGCGGCCGTCGAGGCGCTGGAAGCGCGCCAGCGCGTCGGTGGCAATCAGCTCATAGGCATGGCCGATATGCGGCTTGCCATTGGGATAAGCGATCGCGGTGGTAATGTAGAACGGAGTTTTTTCGGTCATGTCGGGCAGCGGTCCGCTTTTTACTGTTGCGTCTTTGTTATTCTTGGCACCGCTCGCTTTAGCGCATGTTTGCCGGGAGCGAAACACCAAGTTTCGCGCCCGCAGCATTCGGAACTTCGGGATGGCGCCTTGCTTGACTCGGCCCCGCCTCGCCTTTACCCCTTCGGAGGACTCGAACGCAGGACAGAGATGGCCGTGAATTTCATTGTTTTATCTATTGGTCTGCCCAACGGCTTCAAGGGCCTGTGAATTTGAGTTCGATCGGTTCCTTTCAGCCGCTTTATTCCGTTTCCGGCTTTTTCGTCGGCATGCTGGTCGGCATAACCGGCGTCGGTGGCGGCTCTCTAATGACGCCCTTGCTCGTCCTCCTCTTCGGGGTGCACCCGGCGACGGCTGTTGGCACCGACCTGCTCTATGCCGCAATCACCAAGACGGCGGGAACGGCCGTGCACGGCATTCACGGGCGGGTCAATTGGCGGGTCGTCGGCCTCCTGGCCTCCGGCAGCGTGCCGGCGGCGCTCGCCATGCTCTGGATCATGGCCGGCGTCAATCGCGAGAGCCCCGCCGTCGCCCATGCCATCACCCTGTCCTTGGGCTGTCTCCTGCTTTTGACGGCGCTGATGCTGATCTTCCGTGGCCAGATCCTGGCGGCCATCCGCAAATGGCGCGGCGAGCGCGGAACCATATCGCCACGCAACATCGCCCTGCTGACAATCGTCCTCGGCCTCACGCTTGGCATTCTCGTTACCATGACCTCGGTCGGCGCGGGCGCGCTCGGTGTCACCGTTTTGCTGGTGCTCTATCCGCAGACGGACGTACGCGAAATCGTCGGCTCGGATATCGTCCATGCCGTGCCGCTGACCTTGATCGGCGGCATGGGCTATTGGTTCATCGGCGAGATCAACTGGACGATGCTGTTCGCCCTGCTGGTGGGCTCGATCCCGGGCATCGTCGCCGGCAGCCTGCTGGCGCCGCGCCTGCATGAGCGGTCCGTGCGCATCATCCTTGCCGTTACGCTGGCCATCGTCGCCTGGAAGCTGATCCTTCCCTGATGCGTTTCAGAGGAAACTCCATGGCGGCTTTCGTTCGGAATTATAGTCCGTTTTATGCCGAAAGCTGCTGCTTGAGCTCGCCGAGAATTGTGATCAGCGTTTGCTTGCGATCGAGATTGTAAGCCTGTGACACGTTGAGCCGTTCGGTGGTCTCGGAATGCAGGCGGGCCAGTCTTTCGGCCGCGGCAACGGAGCCGTCAAGCGCGGCGGCACGGGCGCGATCGATAATGTCATCGCCGATATGAGCCACGAAGAAGCCGAAGATCGTGTCGCTGTCCTTGGCGGAAAGTGCATCGGCGAGGCGGTGCATTGCCTTGCGGGCGGCGGGTCCATCCGCCGAAAGCACTTGCCTATAGGCTTCGACGATTTCGCCGCCACCGTAATTCAGCAGCTTGAGCGCCTCGCTGACGCTGCCCTTGGCTGCCGAGAGCAATTTGCTGCCCTGCCCGGCCGGCACACCCAGGTTTTCGAGCGCCAAACGCAAGGCATCATCGGCCAGCGGCGCGAGCTTCAAAGGCAGGCAGCGCGAGCGGACCGTCGGCAGAAGCCGGCCCGGTGCATGCGAAAGCACGAGGAACAAAGCGCGCTTCGGCGGCTCCTCGAGGATCTTCAGGATGGCATTGGCTGCACTGCGGTTGAGATCGTCGGCTGGATCGATGATGACGATCCGCCAGTTGCCGGTGCCCGAGGTCTGCGAGAAGAATTTTCCGGCGCGGCGCACCTCGTCCACGGTGATTGCGGACTTCACCTTGCCGGTCTTGTCGTCGACCGGTCGGCTGAGGTGCAGCAGATTGTGGGAGGCGCCACCGGAAATCTGCCGGCTGACGGCGGATGTCGGGTCCGGATCGCCGATCGTCTCCGGTGCGGATGCCGGATCGGGATGGGAGAGGACATGATTGGCGAAACGAAAGGCAAGCGTCGCCTTGCCGATACCCTCTGGCCCTTCGATCAGCATGGCATGATGCCCCTTGCCGGAGCGATAGGATTGCGCGAGGAAAGCTTCCGCCTGCTCGTGGCCGAAGAGTTTCACGTTGTCCTGCGGAGGAATGGCGCCGTCGAGGACGCCCGGCCGGTCGTCACTCATTGCGCCGCTTCCGATCCAGCGGCGATATTGGCAGCCGCAAGCCGCTTGTCCACGATCGCGGCTATTTCCGCCGCGATATCGTCTTCCGATCGCTGCGCGTCGATGACGTGGCAACGATCAGGTTCTCGGGCGGCGATATCGAGAAAGGCCTCGCGGCGCTTCTCATGGGTCTGCATCTCTTCCTTTTCGAAACGATCGGGTGCGGCGACGGCCGAGGCGCGTTTACGCGCACGCTCCAAGCCCTTTTCGGCCGGGATGTCGAGAATCAGCGTGCAGTCCGGCACGACGCCGTTGACGGCGACCCTTTGCAGGGCCTCGATATAATCAGGTTCGAGATTGCCCGTCACGCCCTGATAAACGCGTGAGGAATCCATGAAGCGGTCGCAAAGGACGATGGTGCCGCGCGAAAGCGCCGGACGAATAACTTCCTCGACGTGATCGTTGCGGGCCGCAGCGAAAAGAATGGCCTCCATTCGCGTGCCGAACATTTCTGCCGCGCCGGAAAGCAGGACGTGCCGCACAGCCTCCGCGCCCGGTGAGCCACCGGGTTCGCGCGTCACCAGAACCTCGTGGCCACGCTCGCGCAACCGTTCAGCCAGCCGGCGGATCTGGGTGGATTTGCCGGCCCCTTCCCCGCCTTCGAAGCTTACGAATAATCCGTTTGCATCAGCCAATGATCATGTCCTGCACTTTTCGCGTGCCATCCGTCTGGTATGCGATACGCATTCTGTTTAACCCAAGACACGCCTCGGTGGAACCGTGCATGTCTAGGTGGGCACGACTCTATATGGGGTGTGAACAGAGATTTCGCGAGCCGCTCGGCTCTCTCAACTCGGCAAAGGCTTGTCCCAAAGCCAGGAGAACAGCAGCGATTCCGTCAATTCCATAAAGGCATCGAAGGCGCGGCGGCCCAATGTGCCCTGCGCGACCGATTCCTTCGTGTAGAGCGGCAGTTCACGCACCAGCCGCGCGCCGAGGAATACGCGAAGAGTTCCCGCTTCGTAGCCCGCGGCCACGGGCGCGGCCAGCGGCCAGCGATAGACGATACGCGCCGACAGTCGATCCGGGGTTTCGATCGGGACATAGACATCAACAGGCATTTTTGCCTGCAGGCCGACCGTGGAAGCAGCGCCACCGTAGACGCTGGCATCGCCGATTACTTCGCCATCGGCAAAGATGCGCTGGCTCTTGAAGTTGCTGAGGCCCCATTCAAGCACGCGCCGCGTCTCTTCAATGCGTTCCTTGTCACTCTTCAAGCCGCCGAGCGCCAGGAACAACCGGCGTCCATCGCGCTGAATGGAGGCGACGATCGAAAAGCCCTCGCTTTCGGCAAAACCGAGCCCCAGGCCATCCACGCCGATATTGAGCAAAAGCATCGGGTTCTTGTTTCGCTGATAGATCTTGTTCCAGGTGAAATCGGCCTGCCCGAAATATTTATATAGATCCGGGTGCTTCTGCTGCAGGTCCTGCGCCAGCATGACCATCTCCCGCGCGGAGACCTTGCCGCCGCCATTCGGATCGTTCGCATCGGGCAGGCCGGTGGAATTGATGAAGGTTGCCCGCGACATGCCGATCTCTCTTGCACGCGCCGTCATGCGCCTGGCGAATTCCCGTTCGCTGATGGACATGCCTTCCGCGAGAACGATACAGGCGTCATTCGCCTGCTGCACGGCAATACCCTGGATCAGGTCGCCGACGCGGATGCGCGATTTCAACGCGGCGAACATCGTCGATGCGCGCGAGGGGGCGCCGCCCGTCCGCCAGGCATTTTCCGAGACGGGATATTCGGTATCGAGGCTGACCTCCCCTCGCCCGATCGCGTCGAAGACGACATCAAGCGTCATCAGCTTTGCGATGGATGCCGGCGAAATCAGCTGATCTTCGTTCTTTGCAAGCAGGATGGTGCCGGTCGAGGCTTCGATCATGAATGCCTGCGCGGCTTTTGTGTCGAAAGTACCGGGTGCCGTCTGCGCAAAGGCGGAGGCATTGCCGAACCCGAGGACAAAAAGGAACAAAAGAATCAAGCACTTTGGCATATCGTCCCCTTCATCCGATCACCGGCACGATTATTTTAGTGACGGGTTGAGATTCAGGCAATGATACCGATCAATCCGCCTGCGTCGTACCTTGACGCTGGCGATGATAGGACGAAAGGATCGATTGCTGCGTCAACCCGTCATTGCGAACCATGACGGCATCGAAAGCAAGATTGACGTAAACGGTCTTGACGGGAGCCTCCTGGTAGGCGGCAACGGTGGAGCCCAGGGTTTCATCCTTCAGGCTTGCAAGACGCCGAGAGAAGTCCGGCCGCTCGTAAGGGATCGGGCCAATTCTCGGCAGCACGACCATGGACGGCTCCGCGGACTCAGCAGCCGGCATTGCGCCGCCGTTCCATTCCATCGGCGGCGGATCGTTGCGCTTGCCGCCCTTATAACCGGCATCCGGCGTCGAGCCGGCAAAGGCCGTCGTCGAATAAGGCGCCTTGCGCGGAATGGGTGCGATCGCCGGCGCAGCGTCATAGCTGCGCTGCTGGCGGCTTGCGCGGAGGGGAGTATCCGTTTCGGGCAACTGATCCGCCGTCATCCGGCCGGCCGAGGCAACCATCACGCCTGTCGCGATCTGGCCACCCGGATTGATGCTGGGCAGGCGCGAACCCTTCGGAATGTAGGAGGCCATCAGATAGGGCTCGTCATGGCCGTCCATGCGGGCGCGGCCGACATATTGCACGCGCACGTCGCCGGTGCCGCTGTGCTGGAGATCGAGCATCTGCGCGGTCTTGTTGGAAAGGTCGATGATGCGGCCGGGGTGGTATGGGCCGCGATCGTTGACGCGCACGATGATGGAGGAGCCGGTCTCGACATTGGTGACGCGGGCGTAGCTTGGCAGCGGGAAGGTCGGATGGGCAGCGGTCAATGCCTGCTGGTCGTAGACTTCGCCGTTGGCCGTCAGGCGGCCGTGGAAGGCAGAGCCGTACCAGGAGGCGATGCCGACCTTGCTGTAGCCGAAATCTTCCTTGGGGTAATACCACTTACCCTTCACCTGGTAAGGATTGCCGACCATGAAGCGGCCGCCGCCCTTCGGCACGGGGCCATTATTGACGACGCGAGGGCTCGCCTTCACGCCATATTCCTTCTCGGAGAAATATTCCTTGCCGTGCTGGCGCGTCGAGGCAACCTTCTGAGACGTTCCGCAGGCCGTAATGGTTGCGCACATCAGGGAAAGAGCAAACCAACGCATACCCGTTGCGCATGTCACCGCACGATTTTCTGATGTCATCTGTCCCAAGCCGCTACTCATTACTTTGACGGAGGTATGCTACCGGCACATTCCCTCATTCCGGTATCCTGCTACGCTCCAATCACCTAACGGTGCTTTAATCATGATTACAGTTTGTCGATTTTGCGATGCAAATTGAGCGCACCGAAGAGATTCTTAAAGTCATGGTTAACGCACAGTAAAGTGGCGCCGATTTGAAGTAGCGAGGTCGACGGCATGCATGCCCAGGCATTGGTCGTCTGCGGATCGTCACCAGCCGGTCTCGCTCTGTGACAGACGAGATCGGATCGTCATTGCAACCGGGATCAGTCGGATGGATTTGAAGCAGTTCTTTCAGGTGCTTGTATCAAGACGCATCAGTATCTCGTCATGATAGATATCGCCCACCTTCAGCGCTTCGGTATCGACGGCCCAGGTCTTGAAGCCGAAGGATTCATAGAGGCGAATGGCTGGGGCGTTGGAGGATACGACGCTGAGGCGCACCGAGCGGCAATCAGCTCTTGCTTCCTCAAGTGCCGCAGCCATCAGCAAACGTGACAGGCCGGTGCCCCGCCCCTTTGGACGCACATACATGCCCCAGATCGATGCGATGTGCCGCATCTTCGTCCCTTTCGACCGCGCGATGGCGATAACGCCGGCAAGCGCCCCGTCATCCTCGAAGCCGCCGATCACCGTATTGCCTTCGAGTATGTCGCCGATCTGCGCCGGCGAATATTCCAGCTCCTGCTCATGGGAAGCGCCAAAGGCTTCCGGATGATGCGCCAGCCCTTCCAGGCGGATATCTCTGAAAATCGAGGCATCGTCGCGCTGCAGGCGGCGTATGTTGAAGCGCTGCATGCCTATTCCTCTCGCTGAAGCAAATGTACGGCGCGGTGGAGAGGCGTGTTTCGCATCCCGCCCTTTGCGCCGTCAACCGTCAATGGGGCATTGTGCCGATAATGTGCCGCAGCTTGTCCGGATTGCGCACGCAATAGATGGCAACGACCTTTTCGCGCTCGATGTGCAGCGCGGTCGTCTGCACGACATTGCTGCCCTCCACCGTTACGAAGCCGGGCAAACCGTCGATGACGGCATAATGGATCAGCCGTGAGGGCTCCGTGCGGAAAAGCCGCGCCAACTGCTCATGCAGGAGCATAACCGCCGAAAGCCCGATGAGCGGCCGCCGTGAGGTCGGCACCTTGCCGCCGCCATCCGCATAGGCAACCACATCTTCGGAAAGCAGGGTGCCAAGAGCGGCCATATCCCCCGTTCTCGACGCGGTAAAGAAGGCGGTGGCAATTTTGCGTCCCTGTTCCCTGCCGACGGCAAAGCGCGGCCTGGCCTCGGTGACATGCGCCCTCGCCCGGCTGGCAAGCTTGCGGCAGGCACCAGCCTCGCGGCCGATCGCGAGCGCGACATCGTCGAAATCCATGCCGAACACGTCATGCAGGAGAAAGGCGGCACGCTCCAGTGGTGACAGGCGTTCCAGCGCCATCATCAACGGCAGCGTGATATCGTCGGCCGCATCGGCATCTTCCGGATCGAAGATCGGCTCCGGCAGCCATGGTCCCACATAGGACACGCGCTGCCGGCGCGCCGATTTCAACTCGTTCAGGCAAAGTCTGGTGACGATGGTCCGCAGAAACGCGACGGGCGTGCGAATGGTCGCAGGATCGGTCGCCAGCCAGCGCAGCCATGTATCCTGCACGATATCCTCGGCATCAGCGACCGATCCCAGCATCCTGTAGGCAAGCCGGACGAGGCGCGGGCGCAGCTCGGCAAAGATCGGGTCCGAAGGCGTTTCACTCATGGGCGGCGAGCTCACGTGGGAATGAAATAATTTCGCGGCCACGGACGAACTGCAGTGTCGTCAGCGCCACCCGTCGCCCAAGATGGCAGGCGGTGGCGAGGTCGGATGCGGGCGGCGCGGTTTCCGGGCCTTCATCCGTGTTCGCCTGCGCCGCGGCACCAAGCCAGAATCCGAGACGGTTCATATCCGCTTCCGAGCCGGTCGAAGAGCAATTCGCCGGAGGAAGATCGAGGCCGACCCAATGCATTCCGTGCTGGGCTGCGAAGATCACCATCTGCATCAGCGTCGAGAGCTTATCGCCGGATCGCGACCCCGAGGTGGTGAAACCCGCCGCAATCTTGCCCTTCCACAGGTAACCCTTGGCGAGAACGGCATGCGATGTTGCCTCCTGGAACGCTTTGAACGACGCGGAAACCGCGCCCATATAGGTCGGCGATCCGAAGATGATGGCCTGCGCCGCATTGAGATCATCCCAGTGGCGCTCCACCTTGTCCACCGTCAACAGCATGGCCTCGACACCATCCACCTGCTCAACCCCCGCCCTCACGGCTTCCGCCTGACGGCCCGTATGCCCATAGCCGCTATGATAGACGATTGCGATGCTCTGCCGGATCATTGTCATCTCCTTCGAAATTGGCGTTGCGAAGGAGATGACAAGGCATGGGTGCGGATTGTGACATGCCGCGAATTTAGGGGAAGGCAAAAATTGGGAAGTTTATTGGCGGAAAGGGAACGATGAAGATGGGCACTATGTCTACGCTATAGCCTCCTGAGGCGCGCCATGGCTTGCCGCAAGATATTCGGAAAATCAGGCGACTTTCTCCATCTCGGACGCGCCGCGGCGTGACATGAGTTTCTCGACTTCGATCATATGTTCCGTTCCCCAGGCGCAGAGCGGCTTCAAGGCTCCGGCGAGGGTCTGGCCGAACGCAGTGAGGGAATACTCGACTTTCGGCGGAATTTCCTTGAAGTCGAGCCGATCGACGATCCCATCAGCCTCCAGTTCCTTCAGTTGCTGGATGAGCATCTTGTCACTGACCTTGCCGATGGCCCGCCTCAGGTCACCATAGCGTCGGGCTTCGTGGGCAAGGTGGAACAGGATCAATGGCTTCCACTTGCCACCGATGACAGCCAACGCAGCGTCCAGCCCGCAGATAAAGCCAGGTGTCGCCATTTCGCATGCTCCAATTAGCACTTACCAAAAGGTGCATACTGGAAGAAAGAAAAGCAAGCCTCTATTTCGAAGCGGTCATCATTTTCTTGGAGATCGAGATGCGCAGGCTTGAAGGTAAAATCGCCGTCATAACTGGCGGCAACAGTGGCATCGGTCTGGCGACCGCCAAACGGTTTGTGGTGGAAGGCGCCGAGATTTTCATTACCGGCCGTCGTCAGGAGGAACTGGACAGGGCGGTGGAGGAGATCGGCTCCGGAGTGACAGCGGTGCAGGGCGACGTTTCGCGTCTGGACGATCTTGATCGGCTGTTCGCGGCGGTGCGTGCGAAGAGCGGACGAATAGACGTACTCTTCGCTAACGCTGGGCTCGGAAAGCTGACTCCGCTTGGCACTATCGATGAGGCGTCGTTCGATTTGACGTTCGACGTCAACGTCAAAGGAACGCTGTTCACAGTGCAAAAGGCGCTGCCGCTTATGCAGGCCGGTGGATCCATCATCCTCACCGGCTCGACCACCGGCTCGACAGGAACGCCTGCGTTCAGCGTCTACAGCGCGACCAAGGCTGCAATCCGCAATTTCGCCCGAAGCTGGGCACTGGACCTGAGGGGGACGGGTATCCGCGTGAACGTACTTTCCCCCGGCGCCACCGAGACGCCCGGCCTCAAGGGGCTCGTGAAGGCCGGAGAGGAGGACGCGTTGCTGGAGAGCTTTGCCTCGCAAATACCGCTTGGTCGCGTGGGCCACCCCGAGGAGACGGCGGCGGTGGCGCTCTTCCTTGCCTCGGACGAAAGCAGCTTCATGACCGGTAGCGAGGTCTTCGTTGACGGCGGAGACGCACAAGTCTGACGGCCGATCGAACCCCTGCCGAACCCTTTCGGCGCGAAAGTGTTACCTATGTCTCAGGGACAAACTGTTACCTATGTCTTCGGTATGGACACAAGCCTATTGGCGGAAGAGGTGGGATTCGAACCCACGGTACGGTTTCCCGCACGCCGGTTTTCAAGACCGGTTCCTTAAACCACTCGGACACTCTTCCAAGCCCTTGAAAAGGTTGAAAAATCAATGTTTATTGATTCTTCGAAATCGGACGCGGTTGCCGATTTTCTACCCAATCACTCGACGGCTGGCTTTTTAGCAGCTTTGGTCGCCGCGTCAACTTGTTCCGCCAAGCTCTCTTGCATTCTCGACATCAAATGGAATGGTGATTGAGGGATATCGATCGAGCGCGGGTCAATGCGCGAGTTTCGTTTCGTCAAGGCGACAAAAATAAGGTGGCCCGGCCGCTGGAACGGGCCGGGCCACCTTCGCCAGGTCAGGGGTCAAATCTGACTGAAGCAGGCTAATTAATAAGAAAAGCTTAGTTATTGTCAATTCTCAGTGCGTTGGCTGCGCCGACCTCGATTTCTCGACCTCGTGTTGATGGCTTCGACTATCCGGGATAGTTTCCTACACATGACTTCTGACGATCATTCCCTGTCTCTCGGCGCGAAGCCTCTCGCCGGCCAGGCCCTCACCGCCTTTTTCAGCCGCGATGCCGTGGTGGTCGCGTCCGACCTGATCGGCGCGCGTTTCACGGTTGCGGGCATAGGCGGCCGCATCGTCGAGACGGAGGCCTATCGGCCCGATGACGAGGCTTCCCACGCATATCGCGGGCCGACGCGGCGCAATGCGGCCATGTTCGGACCTGCCGGCCACGTCTATGTCTATCGCTCCTATGGCATTCACTGGTGCCTGAATTTCGTTTGCACCAAAGCAAGTGCAGTGCTCATCCGCGCGATCGAGCCGGAAAGTGGCATCGGCGATATGATCCGGCGGCGTGGCCTTGCCGATATCGTCTCGCTCTGCAACGGGCCGGGCAAGCTGTCGCAGGCACTTGATGTCGATATAAGTCTCGACGGCCACTCCCTGGATGCGGCGCCGTTTTCGATGTCGCTGGCGGAACCGGTCCCGGTCGTTTCGGGCAAGCGCATCGGAATCACCAAGAACATCGATCCGCTCTGGCGCTTCGGGGCGGCGGGCTCGCGTTTCGTCAGCCGTCGTTTCCTATGAGCGCAGGCAGGATGCCTGGCGCCTCCTCCAATGTTCGGTTAAACTCGGCGAACGAACATTCTGGGAAATAGCATGTTCGACCATATCGGAATCGTCGCCAAGGATTTACGGGCCAGTGCCAGGCTTTATGCGCATATGCTGGCGCCGCT
Organism: Rhizobium sp. P40RR-XXII; assembly: GCF_012641405.1. GTDB lineage: Bacteria > Pseudomonadota > Alphaproteobacteria > Rhizobiales > Rhizobiaceae > Rhizobium. The sequence goes on along the minus strand of NZ_JABAII010000002.1, from coordinate 368,576 downwards.
CGGCATCCGTATCGTGGAGAAGCATCGGCTGGCGCCCGATTCCGCCTGGGTCGTTCTTTCTACAGGAAAGCCGCAATCGCCTTTCTTCGTGATCGCTGAAGGACGGCCGACCTTTTGGACTGACAGTGCAACGGTTGCCTCCAGCCCCATTCATCTCTGCTTCCAGGCACCCTCACGCGAAGCGGTCGATCGCTTTCATGAGGCCGGGCTCAAGCATGGCGCGCGCGACAACGGTCTTCCGGGCATTCGCCGGCCACCATTCTATTGTGGCTTCCTAATCGACCTGGACGGCAACAATGTCGAAGCCGGTTGCTATCTCGGCGATTAAGGCGGTCTTGCGCGGTCTCGGCAATGCCATCCGATGAGCCGGCTTGGCCTCTCGTTTCTGACAAAAAAGGCCGCCGGGGTGGTGCCCGGCGGCCGTCCGGCCACGTAGTGAAACTGGAAAGACCGCGCGGCAAGTATTTCCGTTTTTCTTCGCATCGCGAAAACGCTCTATCTTCTTCTTTCTCAACGCATTCCGGACGGAAAACCGCTGCGCATTTTTCCTGAAAATGCTCTATTCCATCGCGACGCTATGGTCGACGGCCGGAGGTGCCTTCGGCTTGCGGAGCAGCACCAATAGCGGCATGGCGAAGATCGACATCAGCATCAGCAATTTGAAGTCGTCGATATAGGCGATGACGGTTGCCTGGGTGGTGATCATGCCGTCGAGGGTCGCGCGGCCGACCGCCGTCAAGGGGCTCACTCCCTGCGCGGCCGTCGCGTCGAAATAGCGGTTGAACGGCGTCACATAGGCGGCAATGTTTGCGTGATTGACCTGCGTGTTCTCGGTGATCAGCATCGAAACGACGGAAATGCCGACGCTGGAGCCGATATTGCGCGAGAGGTTGTAAAGGCCCGTCCCCTCGCCGCGCATCTGCGCCGGCAGCGTCGCAAAGGCGATCGTCGTCAACGGCACGAAGAGGAAGCCGAGGCCGGCGCCCTGGACGAAGCCCACGGATATCAGCGTCCATTGCGAAACATCCGGTGTCCAGCCGGTCATGTCATACATGGCCCAGGCCGTCAGCGCGAGGCCGATGAACAGCAGCCAGCGCGTGTCGATCTTGCCGATCAGGCGTCCCACCAGGAACATGCAGAACATGGTGCCGAGGCCGCGCGGCCCCATAACGATGCCGGCGGTCACGACCGGATAGCCCATCAGCGTCTGCAGATAGGGCGTCATCAGCGCCAGCGAAGCCAGATAGGTCACGCCGACGATGAAGATGAACAGGATGCTGACGGCAAAGTTCTGGTCCATGAAGAGCCGCGGATTGACGAAGCTTCGCTCGGCCGTGAACATGTGAACGATGAAGAGATAGAAGGCACAGACGCAGACGAGCGCTTCGATGATGATTTCGCTCGAGTAGAACCAGTCGAGCTGCTCGCCGCGGTCGAGAAAGAGCTGTAGCGCCGCGATGGTGATCGAAAGCATGCTGAAGCCGAACCAGTCGAGCTTGGCAAGCGCATCGAGCTTGGTTTCCGTCACGTAGACGACGATGCCGAAGAAGGCGAGCGCGCCGATCGGCACGTTGATGTAGAACACCCAGCGCCAGCTGATATTGTCCGTTAGCCAGCCGCCAATGACCGGTCCCAGCACCGGACCGACCATAACCGAGACGCCGAACAGCGCCATGGCGCGGCCGCGCTCCTCGACATTGTAGATATCGAGCAGAATACCCTGCGACAGCGGTACGAGCGCGGCGCCGAACAGCCCTTGCAGCAGGCGGAACCCGACGATCTGCACCAGTGATTCCGACAGGCCGCACAGGACGGAAGCGGCGACGAAGCCGGCGATTGCGACCAGTAGGACCCGCTTGCGGCCGAATTTCGCCGAAAGGAAGCCGGAGGGCGGCGTCATGATCGCCGCCGCGACGATGTAGGACGTCAGAACCCAGTTGATCTGGTCGGCGCTGGCCGAGACGTCGCCCTGGATGTGCGGCAGCGCGACGTTGGCGATCGTGGTGTCCAGCGCCTGCATGATGACGGACAGGATGACGCAGGCGGTGATGGCGCCGCGATTGGCGACCGGCGCCGACGGTGAAGCGGTGGTAGCGTTACTCATGATCCTGACCACGGGAATGGCCCAGCAGATTGGTAATGAAATCCGGCAGGCCGCGGGCATGGCCGGTGTCGACACCGGCAACGACGCTCATCCCGACACGCAGCGGCGGTTTGCCCTGCATATCATCGATACTGATGATCATCGGAATGCGCTGCACCACCTTGACCCAGTTGCCGGTCGTGTTCTGGGCCGGGAGCAGCGAGAAGCTGGAGCCGGATGCCGGCGAGATGCTGGCGACTGTGCCCTTCCAGGTTACGTCCGGATAGGCATCGACCGAGATGTCGACCTTCTGGCCGGGGCGCACATAGGTAAGCTCGGTTTCCTTCGGGCTCGCATTGATCCACACATGGGTCGTGGAAACCAGCGAGAATCCCTGCTGCGCGGCCGTCAGATAGGCGCCGACCTGAAGCGAGGGCACGTTGGCGGTGATGCCGTCGAAGGGCGCGCGCACGACGGTATCGTCAAGCTCGCGCTGCGCATTGTCGACTGCAGCCTTGGCTTGGAGGTAAAGCGGATTTTGCTCGACGGGCAGATCGGCGGCACCTTCGCCGCCCAACTGGGCGAGCGTCGTTGCCGCCTGCGCCTGCGCGACCGATACCTTCTGCTGTGCGGCCTCGAGATTGTGCTTGGCCTCGTCGAATGCCGCCTTGGAGGCAACCGAGCTGCTGATCAGGTTCTGCTGGCGCTCGAATTCCGTCTGGAAATAGGGAATGTCGGCCTGTGCCTGGGCGATTTCGGCCAGGGCCTGCTTGTAGCTCGCCTGCAGGTTCAGGATCTGGTTCCTGGCGTTGCCAAGCTGCGCCGTTGCACCCTCCAGTGCGATCCGGAAGGAGTCAGGCTTCAGGCGAAAGAGCACCTGGCCCTTCTTCACCACCTCGTTCTCATGCACGTCGACCGAGATCACCGTGCCCGAAACGTCAGTGGAAACGCCCACCATGTCGGCCTGGATATAGGCATTGTCCGTGGACATGATCTGTCCGCCGGTGACGTAGTAATAACCGCCGATGACGAGCGCGACGGGCAGCAGTGCGAACAGGACCGGCCGCGTCAGGTTGCGGCGCTTGCGCGGCGTTTCCGGGGGCGTGACCGGGGCCGTCGCTACAGCCGCAGTGGGCTGCGGCGACGGGTTGGAGGACGGTGCCTCGGCCACTGTGGTCTCATTTTGTTCAGCGGAATTTGCGTTTGCGGGTACGCGAAGCGAGGAAGATGCGTCAGCCATGTTGTAACTCTTTGTCGACTGCCTTCGAACGGCAGGCGCTAAGCAGGTTCGATTTCATGAGGGTTAGCAATTCATGAAGGCGCTCGTGATCCTCCTGCGAGGTTCCTTCAAGCGCTTCCTTGCGTGTCTGGTCGCCCATATCGCGCATGGTATCGATCAGCGGCCGGGCTTCCACGCACAGATAGAGAAGCCAGCTCCGCCGATCGTTCGGATGCTGCCGGCGCTCCACCAGGCCGCGCTCGCTTAGCTTGTCGAGGATGCGAACCAGCGTAATCGGCTCGATCTCCAGTATTTCCGCCAGGCCGGCCTGATGGATGCCTTCGTTGTTTGCGAGGTAGGCGAGCGTCTGCCATTGCGAACGCGTCAGACCCAAATCTTTTGCGCGCTGCTCGAACCGCTTGCGAAGCAGCCTGGCAACGTCATGGAGGAGAAAACCGAGGGTGGGTGTCGAATTCATAGTATGAAAAGCCTGCTATTGATAAGCAACCTTATAATTATCGGTACGTATAGTAAGTGCCCGTGCGATACAAGAGGGCGGGCGATCAAGAAATGGCTGTGGTCGAAGATGTCGCAGGGGTGTCGCAAAGATGCCGCAGTGAGCGGCGGTTGTCTTGCGTATCGTTCAAGTCGTAACGCCCGCGCGCAGGAACGATCGTCGGCGACAGATAGGCAATTGAAAAGGCGCGGACGAATCGCCCGCGCCTTTTCGGCAGTTTCGCAGCAGAGGTGGCACGTAGGGGGCCGCCCACCCGTTGAGAGTTCGGTCCGAAGCTAGCGTCGGCTGAGAAGGCCGATAAGATAGCCGATGCCGGCTGCGGCAACGACCATGAAGATCGGCTCTTCACGAACTCTCTCGCGCAACTGCTCCGTGATCTCCTGGGCTTCCTCCGCGACGACAGATTTCGCTCCCTGCCCCACGGCTGCCATGCTCTGCGACAACCTCGAGAGATCTTCGCGTAGCGCGGCGACCTGAGCGGCAAGGTCCTCCATTGCCATTTCAGTCTGTACTCGCGCGGAAGAAGATTGGGCGGAAGCTGATTTAGTCTCTGCCATCGTGTGCTCCTTATGTCTTCTGGTTCGTAGAACGTCGCTGCCCGTCAAAGGTTCCGGCGCGCTCGCATGCTGTCCGGCGATTTCCCCAGTGGCTCTTCAATTCCGGTTCGGATTGTTCTAAGGAACTCCGATTGTTTCGCCCGCGTGCGAAGACTTGATGATGACGAGGTTTGCTTTCCGATGTTCGACGTGCTGAGAAAAATCGCCCAGACCTGGCTTGCCAAGGGCTTGTTGCTTCTTCTTGCGGCAGCCTTCGGTGTATGGGGCGTCGAGCGGTCCCTCATCTCCGGCGGCAGCAGCAATACTGTTGTCACCGTTGGCGATCAACACATCGATACCAATGAATTCCGCCTTGCCTACCGCCGCCAGATTCAGGCGATCAGCCAGCAATTGCGCATGCAGATCACGCCGGAGCAGGCCCGCGCCTTCGGCATCGGACAGCAGACGGTGGCGCAGCTCGTCGCCGGCGCCTCGCTCGACCAGCTTGCCGCCGATATGGGCCTCGGTCTTTCCCAGGACCGGCTGGCCAAGCTGATCGGCGACGATCCGGCCTTCAAGGCACCGAACGGCTCTTTCGACCGGCAGAAGTTCGACCTGCTGCTCCGCAACAGCAACATTTCGCCTGACGACTACATCAAGGAGCGCAGCAAGGTTGCGATCCGCAGCCAGATCGTCGAGGCGGTATCGAACGGCTTTACCGCACCGCAGGCCCTGGTCGACGCGGTCAAGCAATATCACGACGAGAACCGCAGCATCGATTATCTGCTGCTCACCAATGCCAACATCGACCCCGTCAAGGCGCCGGCCGACGATGTCCTGCAGAAGTGGTTCGACGGCGTGAAATCGAAGTATCGCGCTCCAGAATATCGCAAGTTCGGCTATGTGAAACTGCAGGCCGAGGATATCGCCGATCGGGCGAGCGTGTCCGACGACGAGGTGCGCGCGCAATTCGACAAGCGCAAGGACAGCTTCACGACGCCGGCGACGCGCACGATCGAGCAGCTGACCTTCGCCAACAAGGATCTCGCCAGCGCCGCGGCCGAAGCTCTGAAGACCGGAACGACCTTCGACCAGCTGGTCTCCGATCAGGGCAAGAAGCCCTCGGATGTGCTGCTCGGCACCTTCACCAAGGACCAGGTTCCGGACAAGACCGTGGCCGAAGCCGCCTTTGCCGTCACCAAGGAAGGCGGCACGAGCCCCGTCGTCGACGGTTCGTTCGGCCCGGTCATCCTGCGCGTGACCAACGTGAAAAATGAAACCGCGAAGAATTTCGACGAGGTCAAAGAAGATATCCGCAAGCAGATTGCGCTCAGCAACGCCGCCAACGAAATCACCAGCGTCCACGACAAGTTCGAGGACCTGCGTGGCTCCGGCGCATCGCTGCAGGAAGCAGCATCGCAGCTGAAGCTGAAACTGGTCACTATCGATGCAATCGACCAGACCGGCCTCGATCAGAATGGCAGCGAGGTCAAGGACCTGCCGGCACGCCAGCAGCTGCTTCCGGAAGTTTTCAAGGCCGATCAGGGTGGCAACCCGGCGCCGCTGACGGTCGGAAACGACGGCTATATCTGGTACGATGTGACGAATATCACGCCCGATCACGACCGCCCGCTTGCGGAAGTGCGCGAAAAGGCCGTTGCCGATTGGACTGCCGAACAGCAGAAGATCGCGCTCGCCGCCAAGGCGGCCGAGCTGAAGCAGGAAGCACAGAAAGGCAAGTCGCTTGCCGACATCGCCGCGCCGCTCGGCATCGCCGTCGAAAACAAGACCGGCATCAAGCGCTCGACCGACGATCCTGTTCTGGGCCGTGGCGGCATCGCAGCCACCTTCTCCGGCCCGGTCGACGCAGTCGCCAACGCCGTCGGCGCCGACGATACGACGCAGATCCTGCTGAAGGTCACCGATGTCAACGACAATCCGACCACGGATGCGCTGAGCAACGACGATCAACAGGTCGCGCAGATCGCCAACGCCGCCGGCGACGACATACTCGATCAGATGGTCAGCCAGCTGCAGGGCAAATATACCGTCACGGTCAACCAGAGCCTCGCCGAACAGGCGATGTCACGCTAGGCCCGGTCGGGAGGATGGATAGCCGATGAGCGAATTGAAGCCTTTCCTCGCCAAGGTCGCCAATCGCGAGGCATTGACGCGGGACGAAGCCAGGCAGGCATTCGAAATCCTGATGTCGGGTGAGGCCACGCCGTCTCAGATCGGCGCATTTCTGATGGCTCTGCGGGTGCGCGGCGAAACCGTCGACGAGATCGTCGGCGCGGTGACCACGATGCGCGCCAAGATGCTGCCGGTGAAAGCCCCGGCTGATGCCATCGATATCGTCGGCACGGGCGGCGATGGCGTCGGCACCTACAATATCTCGACGCTGGCGGCATTCATCGTTGCCGGCGCGGGCGTGCCAGTTGCCAAGCACGGCAATCGCGCTCAAAGCTCAAAGGCCGGCACCGCCGATACGCAATCTGTATTGGGCATCAAGCTCGATATCGGGCCGGAGACGATCGCCCGCTGCATTCGCGAAGCCGGCATCGGCTTCATGTTCGCGCAGCTGCACCATTCGTCGATGCGCCATGTCGGCCCTTCGCGCGTCGAGCTCGGCACGCGGACGATCTTCAACCTCCTTGGCCCACTTTCGAACCCGGCCGGTGCGCGCCGGCAGTTGCTGGGCGTCTTCGCGCCGCAATGGGTACTGCCTCTGGCCGAGGTTCTGAGGGATCTCGACGCGGAAAGCGTCTGGGTCGTGCACGGCGACGGTCTGGACGAGATCACGACGACCGGCAAGACCTCCGTCGCCGCGCTTGAGAATGGCAAGATCCGCACCTTTGAACTGACGCCGGCCGACTTCGGCCTGCAGCATGCCGACCTTGCCGACCTCAAGGGCGGAGACGGCGTTGCCAATGCGGCGGCGCTGCGGGGCGTGCTCGGCGGCGCAAAGAATGCCTATCGCGACATCGCGCTCGCCAATGCCGCCGCATCGCTGGTTATTGCCGGCAAGTCGGAAACGCTCCATGATGGCATGAAGCTCGCTGCGCATTCGCTCGACAGCGGCGCCACAGCCGTTGCATTGGAAAAGCTCGTTGCCATTTCCAACGAGGAAGCAGAGGACTAGGACGTCATGCCCGATATCCTTCAAAAGATCGAGGCCTATAAGCGCGAGGAGATCGCCGCTGCCAAGGCCAAGCTCTCTCTTGCCGATCTCAAGGCGATGCAGGCCGAGCAATCCGCGCCGCGCGGTTTCCACAGGGCGCTCCTCGCCAAGAAGGATGCCGGCGCTTTCGGACTGATAGCCGAGATCAAGAAGGCGAGCCCCTCGAAGGGCCTGATCCGCCCGGATTTCGACCCGCCTGCCCTCGCCAAGGCCTATGAAGCGGGCGGAGCTGCCTGTCTTTCTGTGCTGACCGACACGCCGAGCTTCCAGGGCGCTCCGGAATTCCTGACGGCTGCCCGCGCCGCCTGCTCGCTGCCGGCGCTGCGCAAGGATTTCATGTTCGATACCTATCAGGTGCAGGAAGCCCGCGCCTGGGGTGCCGACTGCATCCTGCTGATCATGGCGTCGCTTTCCGATGATGATGCCGAGCGTCTTCAGGACGAGGCGTTCGGCCTCGACATGGATGTGCTGGTCGAGGTTCACGATGCGGAGGAGATGGAGCGCGCGCTGAAGCTGTCGTCGCCGCTGATCGGCATCAACAACCGCAATCTGCGCACCTTCGAGATTAGCCTCGCGGTCAGCGAAAACCTGGCTGCCATGGTTCCCGAGGGCCGGCTGCTGGTCGGCGAAAGCGGTATCTTCACCCATGCCGATTGCACGCGCCTCGAATCAGTCGGCATCACCACTTTCCTCGTCGGTGAAAGCCTGATGCGCAAGGATGATGTGACGGCGGCGACGAAGCTGCTGCTGAACGGCGAAACCGGCATTCTGGCGGCCGAGTGAAATGAGCACTGAGAAGGCCGGTCTTACTCATATCGACGCTTCCGGCGAAGCGCATATGGTCGACGTCGGCGACAAGGCGGAGACTGCGCGCAGCGCCACGGCCGCCGGTTACGTCAGAATGAAGCCGGAGACATTGACGCTGATTCGTGACGGCAACGCCAAGAAGGGCGATGTCATCGGCACGGCGCGGCTTGCCGGCATCATGGCGGCGAAACAGACGAGCAATCTCATTCCACTCTGCCACCCCCTCATGCTGACGAAGGTTGCCGTCGATATCGAGGAGGATGCCGCCCTGCCCGGCCTGCGCGTCACGGCGACGACAAAGCTGACCGGCCGCACCGGCGTCGAAATGGAAGCGCTGACGGCAGTCTCCGTCGCCTGCCTGACGATCTATGACATGGCCAAGGCCGTCGATCGGGGCATGGAAATCGGCGGAATCACACTGTTGGAGAAATCAGGCGGCAAATCCGGAGATTTCCGCCATCCCGAGGCATGACAGATGAGCCTATTGCCCGTTGCCGAAGCGCAAGCGCGCTTGTTGGATAGTGCCGCGCCGATCCATCGCCTTGAGAGCGTTCCGCTCGATGTGGCTGAGGGCCGGGTCTTAGCCGCTGATTTGACCGCCCGCCTTACCCAGCCCCCTTTCGATGCTTCGGCGATGGACGGCTATGCGTTGCGCTTCGACGATGCGGCAACGCCGGGTTCGGAGCTGCGGGTCACCGGCGCCTCCGCTGCCGGTCATGCCTTCGAAGGAATCGTCGGCAAGGGCGAAACGGTTCGCATCTTCACCGGCGCACCCGTTCCAGCGGGTGCCGATTCGGTACTCCTGCAGGAAGATGCCGAGCGCCTGGAAGGCGATGGTATCCGCACGACCTATCCCCTGCGCAAAGGGCAGCATATACGCCCGCGCGGCCAGGATTTCCTGGAAGGCGAAGCTGTGCTTCCCGCCGGTACGGTCATGGATTTCTCTCGGCTCACCGTCGCTGCGGCCATGAACCATCCGGCATTGGATGTCTATCGTCGGCCGCTGGTGGCGATTCTCGCGACAGGTGACGAGCTTGTGACCCCCGGCAATGAACCAGGCCCTTCGCAGATCATCGCTTCGAACACATTCGGCATCGCCGCGCTCGCCCGTAATGCCGGCGCCCATGTGCTTGATCTCGGCATCGTCGCCGACGACAGCGACGAGATCACCGCTGCCATCGGCCGTGCGCAGGTGGCCAAGGCCGATATCATCGTCACGCTCGGCGGCGCCTCGGTTGGCGATCACGACCTGGTGCGAGCGACGATGATCGCTGCGGGCATGAAACTGGATTTCTGGCGCATCGCCATGCGTCCCGGCAAGCCTTTGATGGTCGGTAGCCTCGGCGAGATGCATGTCCTCGGCCTTCCCGGCAACCCCGTTTCCAGCCTCGTCTGCGGCCTGCTTTTTCTTGAGCCGTTGATAAGAAAGCTTGCATCCTTGCCGCCGCTCAAGCGTGAGGGAGTAGCGCGCGCTGCCGTGACCTTTGCGGCGAACGATCAGCGCCAGGACTATGTCCGCGCGACCCTGACGAAGGCTGACGACGGCGGCTGGCTCGCCGAACCGTTCTCGAAGCAGGATTCGTCGATGATGAAGGTCTTTTCGCGCGCCGACTGTCTGGTCGTCCGCCCGCCACACGCATCGCAGCTTGAAGTGGGCTCGCCCACGCCGGTCATATTGCTGCGGCCGAACCTTTTGGATTGAGCTGGGCAGGCAAAAGCCGGGAGGTTTGACCCACCCGGCTCGCAATCATCAGATCGATAGGCCAGTTAATTACTTCGCCGGCTTCTCGTGGTGGCCGCCGAAGCCGGCGCGCATGGCGGAGAGAACCTTGTTGGCGTAATCGTCATTGCCGCGCGAGGCGAAGCGGCCGTAAAGCGCTGCGCTGAGCACCGGGGTCGGAACGCCCTCGTCGATAGCAGCCGAGATCGTCCAGCGGCCTTCGCCGGAATCGGAAACGCGGCCGGCATATTGCGAGAGCGCTGCGTCGCCATGCAGGGCGTCGGCGGTGAGGTCGAGCAGCCAGGAGGTGATCACGCTGCCGCGGCGCCAGACTTCGGAGATTTCAGCGATGTCGAGATCATACTGGTAGTATTGCGGATGCGAGAGCGGCGCTGTTTCGGCGTCTTTCTCGGCGGTCTGCTTGCCGATATTGGCATGATGCAGCACGTTCAGGCCTTCGGCATAGGCAGCCATCAGTCCGTATTCGATGCCGTTATGGACCATCTTGACGAAGTGGCCGGCGCCGGACGGGCCGCAATGCAGATAGCCCTGCTCCGCCGTGCTGTTCTTGGAGGCCTCTTCGGAGCGCATCTTCGACGGAGCTACGTCGCCGACACCCGGAGCAAGCGTTGCGAAGATCGGCGAGAGATGCTCGACCGTTTCTTTCTCGCCGCCGATCATCAGGCAATAGCCGCGCTCGAGGCCGAAGACGCCGCCGCTGGTGCCGACGTCGACATAATGTATGCCTTTGGGCTTCAACTCTTCGGCACGGCGGATGTCGTCATGGTAATAGGAGTTGCCGCCGTCGATGACGATGTCGCCCTCCTCGAGAAGCGGAGCGATCGCCGCCAGCTCCTGATCGACGATCGCGGCCGGCAGCATCAGCCAGACGACGCGCGGCTTCGCGAGCTTCGATACGAAATCGGCGAGCGACTTGCTGCCGGTGGCGCCGAGCTGTTCAAGCCCCGCAATGCTTTCGGGACGCGCATCGAAAACAACCGCGCTGTGACCGCCCCTCATCAGGCGCTGCACCATGTTGTTGCCCATACGGCCGAGGCCAATCATACCGATTTGCATATTTCAGTCTCCTAGGACGGTTTTAATCGTTTTGAGTACTCAATAAAGACATTTGGCAATCTTTTCCAATGAACAAATGACGGGCGAGCTATGCGCTGGCTCGGCAGCACGGAAAAATTCGCACGTTCACGCATCTGTGATATCGCCAGCCGAAACCTCCCGCTTTTTGCGATGATCACGCTTTGCCGGTCTTGAGGAAAGCTGTATTTTGCCCCTCTGTTCGCGTTGATCGATTTAGCATCGATCCCGCTCTTTGCACATTCTCTTTAGGCCGACGCTCGCCGTGGAGCGTCAAAGGAGGCATATGGCTGCGTCTCTGAAACTTCCGCTCATTCCCGCCGCGTTCTTCGGTATGGTTCTAGGGCTTTCCGGCCTCGCCAATGCCTGGCGGGTCGGTGCCCGCATCTGGCAATTGCCGACGGTCGTTGGAGAAGCGCTGACCTTCGTCAGCCTCGCCGTCTGGCTGGTCTTGATCGTGCTTTATGCGCTGAAATGGATGGTCGCGCGCGACGAAGCCCTCAAGGAGGTGGCGCATCCCGTTCAGTGCTGCTTCATCGGCCTAGTTGGTGTAGCGACCATGCTGGTCGCCGGAGGGCTGTTGCCCTATTCGCGCATCGGTGCCGAAACCATATTCCTGCTTGGCGCCGTCTATACGCTCGCATTCTCCGTCTGGCGTACCGGCGGTCTCTGGCAGGGTGAGCGCGACATCGCCACGACGACCGCCGTGCTCTACCTGCCGAGTGTCGCGGGAAGCTTCGTCACCGCCATCGTCGGCGCAGCCCTCGGTTTTCCCGAATGGGCTCAGCTTTTCTTCGGCGCCGGTTTCTTTGCCTGGCTTGCCATCGAGTCGGCATTGCTGCACCGCCTGTTGACGGGACCGGCACTGGCTCCGCCGCTGAGGCCGACCCTTGGAATTCAATTGGCGCCGCCGGCCGTCGGTGCGCTCGCCTATATCAGCGTTACGAAAGGCTCTCCCGACATGCTGGTGCATGCCATGATCGGCTATGGCCTGCTGCAGGCCCTGATCATGCTGCGCCTCCTACCCTGGATCGCCAAGGAAGGCTTCAGTCCTGCCTATTGGGCTTTCACCTTCGGTGCGACAGCACTGGCGACCGCTCCCATGCGGCTGGTCGAGCGCGGCGATGTCGGGCCGGTCACGCAGCTCGCGCCGATGCTCTTTGTTGTTGCCAACCTCGTCGTCGCTCTGATCGCACTGGCAACGATCTGGATGATTGCCAACCGCAGGCTGGCGATCGGCTGGGTCGAACTTGCCGACCGCGACGCCGGTGCGGTCGGCCAGGGTTAGGGAAGCTCAAGAACGCTATTGGGAGGACGGCATGCTTGACCATATGACGATCGGCGTTCTCGATGTGGAACGTTCGAAAATATTCTACGACGCGGCATTGCGCCCTCTCGGTATCGAACGTCTTTACTCGGAAGGCGAAACCTTTGCGGGCTATGGCGCGAAACCGAAGGCATTCTTCTGGATCGGCCAGCGTAATTCACCGCAGACAAGCGCGCATATAGCCTTCGCTACCGGCAGCAGGAAGATTGTCGATGAATTTCACCAAGCGGCCCTTGCGGCCGGCGGCATCGATAACGGCGCTCCCGGGCTTCGTCCTCACTATCACGAGAACTACTATGGCGCCTTCATCCTCGATCCGGATGGCCACAACATCGAAGCCGTTTGTCACTTGCCGGTGAGCTGAGTGGCGACGCCGCATTCCTGGTAAAATCACTATACCGGCGGGCCGACATAGCGCGCACGCGGCCGGATCAATCGGCCGCTGGTCGCCTGCTCCATGGCATGTGCGAGCCAGCCCACCGTCCGCGCCAGCGCGAAGATGATCAACGGCGCATCCTCCGGGAGATGATAGGCATGGGTCATCGCCGTCAGAGCGAAGTCAACATTGACGCGTTCGCCGACCAGCTGTTCGCCGGCATCGCGAACCCCAGCAAATAACGGTGGAAGCGTAAAGCAGCGCAGCAGCGCCTCGGCACGGATATCGACATCCGGATAAAGCTGATGGCCGAAGGCCGGCAATGCTCGGCCCTCCGAGAGATAGCCGCGAACCGCCTCCTCCGCGCCCGTCACGGCCGCCCGGGCGATCAGCGAGCGCACGCTTTGCCATGCGCCGCCGTGCAAAGGACCCGTCAGCGTGGAAAGGCCGGACAAAGCGGCGGCGGATAATGTCGCTCCCGCGGACGCCGTGATCCGTGCGGTGAAGGTCGAAGCATTCAATTCATGATCGGTGAGCAGCACGAGGCTGCGGCGTATCAGATCGCTCGCATCGGGACGATTCCAGGCGGCGGCAAGACGTCGATGCAGCGGTTCGTCCCATGCGCCGGGGGCCAAGGCTTCGGCCACGGTGTCGAATACGCTCTCCGCCTCCTTCTGCAGGGCTGGAAGCGAGCGTCCAAGTGACGGCAGGTCGCCCATTATGCGCTCGGCAAGGGCAGAGAAAGCAGCATTCAACGAGGGAGGTCTTGGCCGCGCCTCGTTTTGCTCAAAGCGTAACGGCCGCTTCATGTCCCAAAGCAACAGCGCGACGTCCTCCAGAGCAGCGCTTTCGGCAAGCAATGCCGCATCCCTGCCGCGATAGAAGAGCCTGCCGTTCGAAACCGTCGACAGCGCCGATGGCAAGACCGGATCGCCCCATTGAATGGCTTCGGCCGCCACTGCCTCCGTCTTGCGCCGGCCGGCATGGCGGGTGACCAGTCGCTTCACGTCGTCGGTAAAATAGAGGCTGCGCCGCGTATCGGCGGGATCCGGCTTCGCACGAATGCGACCGCGGCTGACATTGGCGTATAGCGTCTGTGGTTTCGTTCCCAGCAGGCTCAGCGCCTGCTCCGCCGTCAGCCAGCTCATCATCCCTCACATTGATCAATTGCGTCAAGATTGACGTCAATAAAAATAGGCCCGATCTAATCGGATAGTCAAAGGAGAACGATGATGAAAAGTGGTCTTGAAGACGTCATTGCCGCGGAAACCAAGCTGTCCGACGTCGATGGCGCAGCCGGTCGTCTGATCATCCGCGGCGTGTCGCTGGATGATCTGGTGGCGACCAGCCGCTTCGAAGATGTCGCGGCGCTGTTGCTCGATGGCCTATTCGACGAGCATATCGACGCAGCCTCCATCCGCACACAGCTCGGCGTGGCCCGCCTTGCGCTCTTCGCGCATGTCGAGGCTGCCGATGCGGCTGTGCTCGCACTGCCGCCGGTCGATGCCGTACGCGCCTTGCTGGCGCGCCTCGGCGACGGCGAGGACTTTGCGACGGCGGTCCGCCTGATGGCAGCGCCGGCTGTCTTCCTGCCGGCCGTGTTGCGATTGCAGCGGCGCGAAACGCCGATCAAGCCGGATGCATCGCTTTCCCAATCGGCAGACATCCTGCGCATGTTGACAGGCCGCGTTCCGACGGCGGAGCAGACGGCGGGTCTCGATGCCTATCTGGTGACGATTTCCGATCATGGCCTCAACGCATCGACCTTCGCCGCGCGCGTCATTGCCTCGACCCATGCGGGCCTGACCTCCTCCGTGCTGGCGGCAATAAGCGCCCTCAAGGGTCCCTTGCATGGCGGCGCCCCCGGCCCGGTTCTCGATATGCTTGATGGTGTCGGCAAGCCCGAAAACGCTCGCGCCTGGCTGTCGCAGGCACTCGATCATGGCGAGCGGCTGATGGGTTTCGGTCATCGCATCTATCGCGTCCGCGATCCGCGTGCCGATGCCTTGAAGACGGCGCTGAAGCCGATTTTTGCGGGCGGACAGGCGGATGCCGCACGCATCGCCTTGGCGGAAGCGATCGAGGCGGCGGCTCTGGCCCTGCTGAAGGAGCGCAAGCCGGATCGGCCCTTGGACGTCAATGTCGAATATTATACCGCCCTGTTGCTCGATGCGCTCGGTTTCCCGCGCAACGCCTTTACCGGCGTCTTCGCGATCGGCCGCACGGTCGGCTGGATCGCCCACGCGCGCGAACAGACGCTCGATGGGCGCCTTATCCGGCCGCAGTCGCGCTATGTCGGCCCTCTTCCGAAGGCGGCATAGGCAGGTCTGATATCTGATGGAATTCAGGCGGCCGCGGATTGGCGCGGCCGCATCATGCCCTCGCGGATGTGGCGGGCAAGCTCCAGAGCCTGCGGTGTTGCGCCCCCCTTGGGCAAATGCAGGTTGATCGCAAAGACCGGCAATTCGGGCAGTCCCTGCTCGACGGTGAGGATATCGAGATCGGCCGGAACGGTGGAAGCGAGCCAGGCAGTCACTGCCAGATCCGTGCGCACCGTCGCCGTGGTCGCCTCGATATTGCCGTTCTCGAAAACAGTCCGCCAGCGCAACCCATCCTTGCTGAGTGCGGCAAAGACGGATGACCGAAAGGCACAGGTGTCCGCCACCATCGAGATCGGCAGAGGCACCTTGCGATAGGCATTTCCCGCCTTTGCACCCACCCAGACAAGCCGCTCGGCACCAAGGCATTCGCCTTGTGACGGACCAAAAGGTTCCTCCACCACGCAGAGGTCGACGGTTCCCTTCCCCAATTCCGCCAGCAGCTCCGGCGACGAGGCGCAGACCAGCGAAATCTCCACATGCGGATGACGCTCGGCATAGAACTTCAGTACGGGTGCCAGCGTTGCTCCCACGAGATCGTAGGGAACACCGAGCCGGACGCTGCCGCGAACGCTCCTCTCCGTCATGTCGTCCCAGATTTCGTCGTTCAATGCCAGCAGGCGGCGGGCCTTGCCGAGCAATCGTTCCCCCGCTTCCGTCAGCCGCAATCCGCGCCTATCCCGCTCGAACAGGGCACAATCAAGCATGTCCTCCAATCGCTTGATCTGCTGGCTGACGGCACCCTGGGTCATATGCAGCATATTGGCGGCAACCGTCATGCTGCTTTTGTCGGCGACAGCAGCGAAAGTTCGGATAAGGGCTATATCGAAATTCCGGATCATGGCTCGCATTATAAATGCTAATGCGACGATCCTTCAATATTCGTTTTGCTGATGAAGGCCATATCTCTATCCCTTGTCTCAAAATCGAGAAAGGCTGGAGATGACTGTCGAAACCCTGTTGCCGCTGATCCTCTTCGCATTGGTTTCGACCATAACGCCAGGGGGTGCTACGACGCTCGCGACCGCGTCCGGCGCGCATTTCGGCTTTCGCCGGTCGGTACCGGTCATGGCCGGTTTTGCTGTCGGCCTCGGCTCCATGGCCGGCGCGACGGCCGCGGGGCTTGGCGGCGTATTGCTGGCCCTGCCGGTGCTGCAGATCGGCATGAAGACGCTGGGTTCGCTCTACCTGATCTGGCTTGCCGTCCGCATCGGCGGGAGCGGCCCGCCGAGCGAGGCCGGGCAAATGGCGAGGCCCACCGGCTTCCTCGCCGGTCTCTGGATGCTCTGGCACAATCTCAAGGGCTGGGCGATGACCATGGGTGCTGCCGCTTCTTTCGCCGCGCTGGCGGAAAGTCCCGTCAGACTTGCGATCCTGCTCGGTGTGACCTTCTGTCTCGTCGCGGCTTTCTCGCTCGCCGTGTGGTGCATTCTCGGACAAATGCTCGGGCGCCTATTGAAAACCGCGTGGCAATGGCGCGCGGTCAACGTCTCCCTCGCCTGCCTCCTGGTGATTTCGATCGTTCCGATGTGGCATGAATGAAAGCTGACACGTCGAGGCCGGCGTGATCACGTCCGGCTGCGCCAGAGCCATATGGTCAATGTTCCGGCGCGGCCACGCAAGCCTGTATCGATCGGGCCATGGAGGTTCCCCTCCTTGAAAGGGGTGCTGTCCCGGCCGGCTGAGAGCAACAGCTCGTCACTGAGAGCGACCTCCGCCCGATGGCTGGCGGCGACCTCCATCAGTCGGCTGGCGATGTTGACCGTGTCGCCGGTTGCCGTGATCTGCTGGCGACCCCCACCACCCAGCCTCGAGGCGACGATAGTGCCGAAATGCGCGCCGATCTTGAAGCCGATACGGGATGCGACCGTCTCCGGCATGGCCGAGAGCCAGCCTCTCATACGCGCGGCCAGACGAATGCAACAGCGCGCCGCATCGGCGGAATCGCTCGGTTTCGGTTGCGGCAAGCCGAAAAGGATCATCGCTCCATCGCCCATGAAGCTGGTGATAGCGCCGCCGCATGCAGTCACTTCCTCGTCGACGAGATTGTAAAAGCCGTTCAGCAGTTCCCGCACGGCCGTCGGGCCGATCGTTTCGCTGAGCCCCGTGAAACCGTTGATATCGATGAAGACGACGGCGGCTTGCTGATGCACCGGGCTTGCTAGAAAATCGGGATCACGGGCAAGATGTTCGGCAAGACCGGGCGCCTCGATGCGCTGCAGGAGTTCGCTTTGCTTGGCGAAGCGCGTGGCCCGCCTGCGGTCGAACCAAAGCTGTACAGTGCCAAACAGCAGCGCCGTCGGGACGGTCGCGGCAATCGGCAGGGCGGCACTCAGCCAGATCCCATGCTTGAAAGCGCTGACATTGACTGCGAACCAGAGGAGCACGACGCCGAGAGCTGTTATCAGGCCGAAGGTGCTGCGTTGCCAGGAGAGAAGGCCGACGACGAGCAGCGGCAAACCGACGGCGAAATAGAGATCGATGAAGCGAATGTTGCGGTCGCGCACCAGGCCGTCTCCGGCAATCAGATGCGTGATCGAGGTGGAGATAACCTCGACACCCGGCAGAACGGGATCGAAAGGCGTCGGAAAGACATCGCCGCCACCGGTAACGGTTGCGCCGATGACGACGACATGATCCTTGATCGCAGCTTCCGGCAATTGCCCGTTGAGCGCCGCGCTGGCGCTGATGGTGCGGATCGTGCCGCGCGGACCGTAGAAAGAGAGCGGCAAGAGATAGCCGGTATCGGTCTGGATGGACCGGTCACCGATCTTGATACGATCGGAGATGACGGTTGTCTGCTCATCGGTTGCAGCGGAAACGACGCGCAGCGAAAAGGACGGCTCGATTCGCTCGCCGCTGCGAAACAGCATCGGAACGAAACGCGGCGTTCCCGCCTTGTCCGTCTGCACATTGACGACACCATAGCTTGCGGCATCGGCGAACCGCTGCTGCGGTTGGAGGAATTGCAGTGCGCTTGGCACGCGGGCGAGAGGTTCCCTGCTGTCGTCAACGACACGCTGTCGGCTTTCGGGGAAAATGCCCGCCGCAGCCAGCACGACTTTCGTTCGCTTCAGCGATTGCTCCAACGCGGAATCGCCGGCCTCGTCGCCGGAATCGAGCAGAAGCAGGTCGAGCGCAATGGCTTTCGGCCCCAACGCGCCGATGGCATCGATGATCCTGGCGAGCGTGGTGCGCGACAAGGGATAGTGCCCCGCCACGCGCGACGTATCATCATCTATGGCAACGATCGTGACGAGATCGGGTGGTGGGTGGCTGCCGCCGAGTGTATTGCGGAGGTTCGTCAACGTCGCTTCGGCGTTGTCGACGAAGGGAATGTCACCGCGCAGATGCGCGATGCCGAGGCCCAATCCCCAGACGGCAGTCAAGAGAAGCGCAATCAGCGTCTGCAGCGGTGGTCTGCGCATGGCGTCCGGGTCTCACTGGCCGAGGCGAGCCATCAAAGCGTTTATGCGCGGTTGTCCCCATTGGGTGACACGCAATGGGGAGCGGCTGCGGTCGACGTCGACGCCTTGCCCTCGGCCGAGCGTAACCCCCTGCCCGGTCGATACCTTGTTGACCGCGACACGGCCGCGCAAGACCAGCACGGATGTGTTGGCGCGTTTCACGTCGACTGCCCATCGTGTGCCGCGCACGGCGGCGATTGCTTGTGGCGTTACCACCTCGAATCCGCCCTGAATGCGACCGGCATCCACATCGATCAGCGCTGCCTTGCTGTCGAGCACAAGAGCATCCACCTGGCCATCACGGTTGCGGTCCGCGAGCCGGTAGTGCGCGCCGCGCTCGACGGTGATGCTAAGCCCAGCTTCGCAATTCAACGTCTGGCGCTCGGCGCTGACAGCGGGCCGCAACGGACAATTCGCGACGGGTTGCGAGGAGGCGGTGCCGGCGCTGATGATGCACAAGGCGCCAATTAACAACGCCAGGTTGCGAATATTGCTTGCATGGATCATGATTCTGGCCCCTCATCGCGTATAACTGGAGCGGCGAACGGCGATTTCCAGTCACGGCATGCTCGATCCCTGGGGGCGATGATGCGTCATGAACGATCGATCTGCAAGTTGTCGTATCCCCTGGCTTTGTAGAGGACGGTCGAAATCAGCCAGCTCAGCAGGAAAATGCCGACGACGGCGAAGCCGAAATTGGCAAGATTGTCATTGAGTTCGCCGATGAAGCTCCAGAAGCCGCCTTCGAGGCCGAGCTTGTCGGAGATCAGCCCCAGCGCCTCGATGCCGCCAATGAAGACCGCGACGACGACCGAGGCCGCCGTGATCGTCAGATTGTACCAGAGCTTGCGGATCGGCTTGACGAAGGCCCAGCCATAGGCGCCGGTCATCAGCGTGCTGTCGAGCGTATCCATCAGCGACATGCCGGCGGTGAAGAGCGCCGGGAAGACGAGGATGGTCCAGAAGGACATGCCCTGCGCGGCTTGGGCGGCGGAAATGCCGAGAAGCCCGATTTCCGTCGCGGTGTCGAAGCCGAGGCCGAAGAGAAAACCGATCGGATACATATGCCAGGAGCTGGTGACGACCTTGAACATCGGCCGGAATATGCGCGCCAGAAAACCGCCGCCGGCAAGCAGCGTATCGAGATCCTCGTCCGCGATCCTCTCGCCCCTCTGCGCCCGCCTGAAGGCGGACCATACGCCTCTGAGGACAAAGAGATTGGCAATGCTGATCAGTAGCAGGAACACGGCCGATACGGTGGTGCCGATGACGCCGCCGATATCGTGGAAGGAATCGAGCTGGCTCTGCATGGCGGCCGCGGTCGCGGCAATCAGGATCGAGGCGATCACGACGATCGAGGAATGGCCGAGCGAGAAGAAGAAGCCGACCGCATAGGGCTGCTTCCTTTCCTGGATCAGCTTGCGCACGACGTTGTCGATCGCGGCGATGTGATCGGCATCGAAGGCGTGGCGAAGCCCGAACATATAGGCAAGAAGCGCAATACCCAGCAGCGATGGCCTGTCAGCGAAAGCGAGCCAGGCCCATATCCATGCGGCAATGTTGAACGCGATCAGCAGCGTGAAAGTGATGGCGATCTTGGCCTTCGGCTTTTCCGCTCGATCGTCAAATGGATTGAGGATCATACTTTTGTTCCCGTTATGCTTACTCGCACAGTGCCACGGAACGAGAAGCGGCGCGACAGTCAAATGACGTAGGTGCCGAAGTTTTTCGCAGTGTCATAAAAATGGGCAAACCCGGCAGGCGCCGGGTTGTCCTCTTTGCCTGCTAGCCTCTTTCGAATGGGTGCCCCTCGTCCGCCCAGCCGGTCATGCCGCCGATCATGACCTTCACGCGCTTGCCGAGCGTGCCCAGTCGCCAGGCCGCCTTGTCGGTGCCGTTGCAATGCGGGCCGGCGCAATAAACGACGAACAGCGTATCGTCAGGCCATTCCGCCATCTTCCGCGCGGTCATCTTGCCATGCGGCAGATTGATCGAGCCGGGAATATGCTGCTCCTGGAACATGGCTGGACCGCGAACATCAAGCAGGACGAAATCCGGATTGCCTGAGGTCATGGCCTGACGCACATCGGAGCAATCGGTCTCGAAGGCAAGCCTGCGGGCATAATGTTCCGCAACGAGGTTCGAGGCGGCAGCGGGGATTTCACTGACTAGGGACATGGAACGCTCCTTCTTTGGTTCGGTGCATTCATGCCTGAGCGATCCCGGAGTTGAAATTGGCCGAAATGCCATATAGCATCAACATCATGCCAAACTCCGATAACCCAAATCTTCTCGGCCCGCATGTCGTCACCCTCGTCTATGACGGGCTGTGCACGTTCGAATTCGGCGTTGCCTACGAGATCTTCGGCCTGCCGCGCCCGGAGATGGGCGACGGCTGGTATCGCTTTTCCGCCTGCGCGATCGAGGACGGCCTCCTTCGCGCCGCCGGTGGACTGACGGTGCAGGTCGATCACGGGCTCGATGTCATTGCCGATGCCGATCTGATTATCGTGCCGGGATGGCGCGGCATCGGGACGCCTGTCCCCGCCCCGCTGATCGCCGCGCTGCAGGCAGCCAGCCGCCGCGGCGTCCGTATCATGTCGCTGTGCTCGGGCGTCGCAGTCCTTGCAGCCGCCGGATTGCTTGCGGGCCGAAAGGCGACCACGCATTGGCGCTACGTCGATTCCATCGCTGCGCGTTACCCGGACATATCAGTCGATGCCGATGTTCTTTATGTCGATGAGGATAGCGTGCTGACAGCCGCCGGCAGTGCCGCCGCCATCGATCTCTGCCTGCATGTCGTCCGCCGGGATTTCGGACCTGATATCGCCAATAGCGTCGCGCGCCGCCTTGTGGTGCCGCCGCATCGCGAAGGCGGCCAGGCGCAATATATCGAGACCCCGGTTCTCAGACAGCGCGAGGGAGCACGCTTAGGTCCCTTGCTCGAATGGATGCGCGAGCGCTTGCAGGAAGACCAGCCCGTTGCTGTGCTTGCGGCGCGAGCCGGAATGAGCGTACGGACTTTCCAGCGCCGCTTCGAGGCGACCACCGGCATGTCGCCGGGCGAATGGCTGTTAAGTGAGAGGTTGCGCCGCGCCCGCGATCTGCTCGAAAAGCAGACAGCTATTTCGCTTGATGATGTGGCGGTGGCGAGCGGATTTGGGTCGCTCGCCACCATGCGCCATCATTTTCGGGAGAGGCTTGCGGTGAGCCCGAGCGACTACCGCAAGCGATTTGCTGTTCTTAGAGCAATTCCAGGAAAAGTGCCCAGCGGTTTTCCGTCCGGAATTGCGTAAATCAAAAAGGTAGAGCGATTCAACGTTTCTGTGAAACGCTCTACACCAGCCGGCTCTGTTCCGTTGCCGCTTCGATGAAGCTGGAAAACAGCGGGTGCGGTTCCAGCGGCCGTGACTTCAGCTCCGGATGATACTGGACGCCGATGAACCATGGATGATCCGCATATTCGACCGTTTCCGGCAGGATGCCATCTGGTGACATGCCCGAAAAGGTCAAGCCGCAACCTTCCAGCCGGTCCTTGTAATCGACATTGACCTCGTAGCGGTGGCGATGGCGCTCCGAAATATCGGTGGAACCGTAGATTTCGGAAATCTTCGTACCCTTCTTCAAGGCCGCATTGTAGGCGCCGAGACGCATGGTGCCGCCGAGATCGCCGGATGCCGTGCGCTTCTGCAATTCGTTGCCCTTCAGCCATTCGGTCATCAGGCCGACGACCGGCTCCGGCGTCGGTCCGAATTCGGTCGATGAGGCCTGTTCGACGCCTGCCAGATTGCGGGCCGCTTCGATGACAGCCATCTGCATGCCGAAGCAGATGCCGAAATACGGCACTTTGCGCTCGCGCGCAAAGCGGGCAGCCAGGATCTTGCCTTCAGACCCGCGCTCGCCGAAGCCGCCCGGTACGAGAATGCCATGAACCTTCTCGAGATAAGGCGCTGGATCTTCCTTTTCGAAGACCTCGGACTCGATCCATTCGAGGTTAACCTTGACCCGATTGGCAATGCCGCCGTGATGAAGTGCCTCGATCAGCGACTTATAGGCATCCTTCAGGCCGGTATATTTGCCGACGATGGCAATGGTCACCTCGCCTTCAGGCGTACGGATGCGGTTGCAGACTTCTTCCCACTGATCGAGACGCGGCTTCGGGGCCGGCTCGATGCCGAAAGCGGCCAGCACTTCGTTGTCGAGGCCTTCCTTGTGGTAGGCCATCGGCACGTCGTAGATATTGGCGACGTCGAGCGCCTGGATGACGGCCGAGGGGCGGACGTTGCAAAACAGCGAAAGCTTGCGGCGTTCTGCTTCCGGGATCTCGCGATCCGCACGCACGAGCAGGATATCCGGGTGAATGCCGAGAGCCTGCAGCTCCTTGACGGAATGCTGCGTCGGCTTCGTCTTCAATTCGCCGGCGGCCGGGATGTAGGGCATCAGCGTCAGGTGGACATAGATCGCCGTGCCCCGCGGCAGATCGTTGCCGAGCTGGCGGATCGCTTCCATGAAGGGCATGGCTTCGATATCGCCGACGGTGCCGCCGATCTCGCAGATGACGAAATCATACTCGTCATTGCCCTCGATAACGAAATCCTTGATCTCGTTGGTGACGTGCGGAATGACCTGGACGGTGGCGCCCAGATAGTCGCCACGACGTTCCTTGTCGATGATGTTCTTGTAGATGCGACCGGTGGTGATGTTATCGGTCTTGGTGGCCGAGCGGCCGGTGAAGCGCTCATAGTGGCCAAGATCGAGGTCGGTTTCCGCACCGTCGTCGGTGACGAAGACCTCGCCGTGCTGGGTCGGGCTCATCGTGCCCGGATCCACGTTCAGATAGGGGTCAAGTTTGCGCAGGCGGACTCGATAACCACGAGCCTGCAACAACGCTCCGAGAGCCGCAGCCGCAATTCCTTTTCCGAGGGAAGAAACCACGCCGCCAGTGATGAATACATATCGCGCCATGGGAGTCACCGGATACCTTTTCACAAATGATTCCGCTAGCCCTAAAATTCGTTTCCGGAATTTTGGCTACAGAACGCGGAATATGGACAAAACAAAACCGGCAGATCCAGGGACCTGCCGGGGATGATCTTCGGCGACCGGAATTACTTACCGGTCGGAACGCCGCCGTTGTCGGCTGGCGCGGGAGTCGTTGTCGCCGGCGCGGTCTGCTGACCGGTCGCGGCCGGAGCCTGTTGAGCCGGCGCCGTGGCGGCAGGCTGGTTCGTCGTTGCGGGCGGTGTCGCCTGCGACTGCGGAGCGACGGCGCCACCGTTCGGAACGCCGCTATTGTCGGCCGGCTTCGGCTGGGTGGTCGCCGGCGCCGGGCTCTTCTGGCCGCCGAGCGAATCGAGAATGCCGTTGCCCTGGCCCGCCGTGCTCGGGATACGATTGAGAACGTCGGTCGGGCGGGCTTCGAAACGCGACAGCACATTCATGCCGAGCGCAAGAGCGAAGAACAGCGCTGCCAGAATGGCCGTGGTGCGCGTCAGCGCATTGGCCGTACCGCGTGCAGACATGAAGCCCGATCCGCCGCCGATACCGAGGCCGCCACCTTCAGAGCGCTGAATCAGCACAACGCCGATAAGGGCGACGACGATCATGAGATAGATAACAAGCAGTACGGTTTGCATAGATCCAGTCCCGCCCGCGGGCGGGCATTAAAAAGAAAAGCTCGCGGCTCTTTACATGAGGCTCTCGCCTATTCCAAGCCCCTTTAGGACTGGAATACCGGGCAAGTTGTTGCTTCAGGCGAACTGCCGTTCGAATGCGGCATAAATGGCGAGGAAGTCGGCGGCTTTCAAGCTCTGCCCGCCGACCAGCACGCCGTTGACGTGGGGAACGTCCAGAAGGTCGCGTGCATTGGCGCCGCTGACTGATCCGCCATAGAGGATTCGCATGCTCGCCCCCTCCTTGCCGAAGCGCTCGATGAGCTCGGCGCGGATGAAGGCATGTGCCTCCTCGACATTTTCCTGGGTCGGAACGACACCGGTGCCGATCGCCCAGACGGGCTCATAGGCGATCACGGTCGTCTGTGCCGTAGAGCCATCCGGGATGGAGCCTACGAGCTCTCGCTTCAGTACCTCCAGCGTCTGGCCGCTATTCCGCTCATAGGCGGTCTCGCCGATGCAGATGATGGCGATGAGCCCTGCATCGTGCGCGGCCTGCGCCTTGGCGCGCACCAGCATGTCGCTTTCCGCGTGGTTCCTGCGGCGCTCGGAATGACCGACGATGACATGGGTACCGAAGCAGTCCGCAATCATCTCGGCCGAAATATCGCCGGTATGGGCACCGCTGACCTGCTGATGGCAATCCTGGGCGCCGATTGCGAGCGGGCTGTCGTCGCAAAGTGCGGTCGCGACATAGAGCAATGTGGCCGGGGGGCAGAGCAGCGTATCGATCTTCTCAGACAGAGGCGCCTTGACGCCGTCAGCGATCGCCTTGATCTGATCAAGGCTCGCGCGCGTCCCGTTCATCTTCCAGTTTCCGGCCAGAAGCGGCCGTATGGTCTTCGTCATCCAGGTTGTCTCCCCCTTAACTCCATCAGTCGGACTAACAAAAAGGAGGAGGAAAGGAAAGTTATCGAATGCAGACGAAACGGTTCAAATCGTTTGAAAAAATGCTTACCCGGAAAATAGTTCGAATTGCGGGAGCGCTTTACGATGCCTGCGGATCGACGATCCAGTTGAGCACCTTGCGCCAATCGGTCATGCGCACGGGTGTTCCATGGTTACCGGTTTCGAAAAGCGTGAAGCGCGCCGGATAATGCGCCTTGTAGAGTTTCTCGAACAGTGCCTGCTGGTCCGCCGCGGCGTAGACGGGGTCCTTGCTGCCATGCGTGAACCAGAGCGGCAGCCTTGCCTTGTAGAAGGCGCTCTTGGTGAAATCCGGATCGGTCACCCCGCTCAGGATCGCCATGCCCTTCAGGCGCTTGATGCTATCGGCATCGCGGGTAATGCCCCAGCAGACGAAGCTGCCCATGGAAGCGCAGGTGAGGATCACCGGCTTGCCGCCCGATTGCTCGTATGAGTAGCGGATCAGCGCGGCGATATCGGCAACCCCGTTGCTGTCGAAACCCCTAACGCTCGGCGCGTAATAGGTGCCGCCATTGCGATAGGCGAGGTTTTTCAGCCGGTTGAAATTGCCGCCGAACGTATAGTCGTTGGAGCCGAGCCGGCGGTCACCGCCGCGACCGTGGATGAAGATCACGGTAAAGGACTGCTTCGATGCCGGGCCGATGCGGGTGACGTCGACCTTGCGGTCACCGAGTTGCAAGGTTTCGTCCTCTTGCGCCTTCCAGCGCATGCCGGTGTCGACATAGGCGGGCTTGACCCGCTTTTCCGGAACCTGGTCGCGGCCGTTGATATCCCGCATTTCCTGGTAATCGATCGTCTGGAACGCGCCATTGTCGTGGCTTTCGATGACGGTCTGGTTGGAAAACAGCTCGTCCTTGAAGGGCTTCAACATGTCGGCGGCGGCGCCTTGGGCAGTCGCCAGAAGCAGAATGCCCGCTATTGCGGACAGGATGGGCA
The DNA here is from genome assembly GCF_012641405.1 of Rhizobium sp. P40RR-XXII. Lineage (GTDB taxonomy): Bacteria > Pseudomonadota > Alphaproteobacteria > Rhizobiales > Rhizobiaceae > Rhizobium. The sequence goes on along the minus strand of NZ_JABAII010000002.1, from coordinate 342,335 downwards.
AATGAGCTGTGGACATTGGCATGCGGACACTTCCTCCGATCGGACATCGGGCTTGCCATTCGTCACCCGGCAACGCAAATCTCTTTTGAATCTGCCCCGCTTTGGGGCGCCATCGCTCTTGTGCGTCGTTTCTGGCAGAATCACGGTGATTCGCGAATACCGGCCATAAATGCGACAATAAAGGGATCTGGCCCCTCCAGGACAAATCTAGCAGCTTGAAGTTCTATGGATAACAGCAACGATCTCTTCTCCGGACTGCCCCGCTCCCCGAAACCGGAAGCGGTGGAAAAGCCTGTTGCAAAGGCTGAGAAGCCGGCAGCCGCTCCGGCGCCGCGCGCCGCGCCGGCGACATCTTCTGCGGAAGAATACGGCGCAAGCTCGATCCGCGTTCTCGAGGGGCTTGAGCCCGTGCGCATGCGTCCCGGCATGTATATCGGCGGCACGGACGAGAAGGCGCTGCATCACCTCTTCGCCGAAGTCATCGACAACGCCATGGACGAGGCGGTGGCCGGTCATGCTAATTTCATCGAGGTCTATCTCGACCGGCAGGGCTACCTGACCGTCACGGACAATGGTCGCGGCATTCCTGTGGAAAACCATCCGCAGGTGCCCGGCAAGTCGACGCTCGAGGTCATCATGACCAAGCTGCATGCCGGCGGCAAATTCGACGGCAAGGCCTATGAGACATCGGGCGGCCTGCACGGCGTCGGTGTGTCCGTCGTCAACGCGCTGTCGGACGATCTGGAAGTCGAGGTCGCCCGCAACCGCAAGCTCTACCGCCAGCGCTTTTCGCGTGGCCTGCCCGTCGGCGGCCTGGAAGAACTGGGCGATGTGCATAACCGGCGCGGCACCCGCGTCCGTTTTCATCCCGACCCGCAGATTTTCGGCGATCACGCCCGTTTCGATCCGGCCCGCGTCTTCCGCATGGCCCGGTCCAAGGCCTACCTGTTCGGCGGAGTCGAGATCCGCTGGACTTGCGATCCTGAGCTTGCGCCCGAAGGTGCCGACGTTCCGGAAAAGGCGGTCTTCCATTTTCCCGGCGGCTTGAAGGACTACCTCAAGGCGACGATGGGCAACGAGTTCACCGTCACCCGCGAGATATTCGCCGGCAAGACGGAGAAGGAAAGCGGCCACGGCTCGCTCGAATGGGCGATGACCTGGTATGGCGGCGACCCGCAGATCCACTCTTATTGCAACACGATTCCGACCCCGGAAGGTGGTACGCATGAAGCTGGTTTCCGCATCGCACTGACCAAGGGCCTGAAGAACTACGCCGATCTCACCCAGAACAAGCGCGCGGCCAATATCACCACCGACGATGTGATGATCTCGGGCGTCGGCATGCTGTCGATCTTCATCCGCGAGCCTGAATTCGTCGGCCAGACCAAGGACAAGCTTGCAACGGTCGAAGCCCAGCGCATCGTCGAAAATGCACTGCGCGATCCCTTCGATCATTACCTGACCGATAATCCGGCCGAGGCCGAAAAGCTGTTGGAATGGGTGATCGAGCGTTCCGAAGAGCGCATGCGCCGCCGCAAGGAAAAGGAAGTCAACCGCAAGACAGCCGTGCGCAAGCTGCGCCTGCCCGGCAAGCTGGCCGACTGCTCGCAAAATTCCGCGGCAGGCGCCGAACTCTTCCTGGTCGAGGGCGATTCGGCAGGTGGCTCGGCCAAACAGGCACGCAACCGCACGAACCAGGCGATCCTGCCGCTGCGCGGCAAGATCCTCAACGTGGCCAGCGCGGGCCGCGAAAAGCTGTCCGCCAATCAGCAGATTTCCGATCTCGTCCAGGCGCTCGGCTGCGGCACGCGCACGAAATATCGCGAGGAAGACCTTCGCTATCAGCGCATCGTCGTCATGACCGATGCCGACGTCGACGGTGCGCACATCGCCTCGCTGCTCATCACTTTCTTCTATCAGGAGATGCCCGAGCTCATCCGCCAGGGCCATCTCTTCCTGGCCGTCCCGCCGCTCTACAAGATCACGCAGGGTTCGAAATCCATCTACGCCCGCGACGATGCCCATCGTCTTGAGCTGATGGAGACGGAATTCAAGGGCAGAGGCAAAGTCGAGATCAGCCGCTTCAAAGGCCTGGGCGAAATGCTGCCGGCCCAGCTCAAGGAAACGACGATGGATCCGTCCAAGCGCACCCTACTGCGCGTCGAGATCGACGAGGTGGATTTCGAAGGCACGCGCGATGCCGTCGATAATCTGATGGGCACCAAGGCCGAGGCGCGCTTCCGCTTCATTCAGGAGCGGGCCGCTTTTGCCGAGGATCTGGATATCTGACAATCCCAACGGATCGCCGTGGCATATCTCCATCCCCGATATTTTATTGGATTGTCGAATATCCGTTACGAGCGCGTCATCGACGGATGCATAGATGGCGGCATTGCCTTGGATGTCACCATTTAACCGTTCGGATTGACCATACCGCCATGCTGAAATCCTTTTTGACGACCGTTGCCGCCGCTCTCCTTCTTGGCTTTCCCGTTCGTGCCGCCGACATCGGCACCACCATCGACGTGCCCTGCCCTTTTGGCGACTGCAACGCCGGCATCAGCCTTTCCTATCTCGGCAGCTATGACATACCGACCGGCTTTACGGAAAACGGCGTCGAAGTCGGCGGCCTTTCGGGCATCGAATTCGATCCATCCACCGGCCGCTATATTTCCATCAGCGACGATCGCTCCGAAAAGGCGCCTGCCCGTTTTTACCGTCTCGATATCGACGTCGGCGCCAATGGTCTGAACGGAGTGGCGGTTCTCGATCACGTCACGCTGAAGGACAAGGACGGCCAGCCTTTCGCATTCCGCAAGGTGGATGCGGAATCCATCCGCTTCGGCAGGGACGGCATTTACTGGAGCAGCGAAGGCGACGGTAAGGCACTGTTGCCACCCTTCGTGCGCATAGCTGATCGCGACGGCAATTTCATGCGCGAGTTCTCGCTTCCGGCGGGATTTGCCCCCACCGCCGACAAGGGCACCGGCATCCGCGACAATCTCGCATTCGAGGGCCTGGCGTTCCTCCCTGGCGGCGATCTGATCGTCGGCACCGAATCCGCGCTCTACCAGGATGGACCGATTACGACGCTGACCGGCGGCGCGCTTGCCCGCCTGATCCGCTATGATGTGGCGACCGGCGAGCAGAAGGCGCAATATGCTTATCCGATCTCGCCCATTCCCCAGGCGCCGTCAACGGCAAGTGGCTGGAACGACTTCGGCCTGTCCGAGATCCTGGCGCTTGATGACCGCCATCTGCTGTCGATCGAGCGCGGCTATGCGCAGGGGGTCGGCAATTCGGTCGTCATCAACATGTTCGATCTCGACGGCGCCACCGATGTCTCGAACATCCCGTCCCTGGCGAAAACCGATCAGCGAATCGTTCCCGTGCGCAAGACGCAGATCATGGATCTGAGAGCGCTCGGCCTTGCGCCCGATAACATCGAAGGCATCACCTTCGGCAAGGCGAAGGACGGCACTGACGTCTTGATCCTCGTCGCCGACAACAATTTCAATCCGACGCAAAAGACCCAGTTTTTTGCATTCAAGGTGATCCGTCGCCCCTCGTGACAGCTCATTCTTATTTGCACCGCAGTCGTGTTATTGTCACGGCAGCGGAATAAAGAGGCTTTCAGGGCGTTGCTCTTGAAAGAGCCTAGATCATACCCCATAACCGGGAGGTCTAGTAAAGAGGGGCGAAATAAGTCCGGTGGGTGTATTTGAACGTCAAAAGCCGAAGGAGCATCGGTGGCTTGGGCCGAGCGCGCATGCGCGTATGCCGCTTATTCCATCTATCTCCGCGGCGCGTTGGCTGCTGATCCTGATTGCCATTGCGGGCATCTATTTCTTCTACGGTTTTCTCGTTCCGGTTCTGGCAGCGGCAGTGATCGGTTTCGCCACCTGGCCACTTTATAGCGAGCTTGTGCGCCGCACCGGCGGAAATACTACGCTCGCGGCCACGATTGCCCTCATGTTCATCGTCACCTTTCTCGTTCTGCCGATCGTTCTGTCGGCCATCTATATGGCCGGCGAAGTGCGCGAGTGGTTCGGCTGGGCTGTACACGTCAACCGCGAAGGCGCGCTGCCGCCGCAATGGATTCTGGCCTTGCCTGTCATAGGATCCTGGCTCGGCGAACAGTGGACGCAATATGTCGGCAGCCCCGGCTCGCTCGGCGAACTGGCACAACTCGTCAGTGGCGCGCATATCGGCAATATCTACAGAGCCGTGCTTGCGGCCGGCGGCGGGGCATTCCATGTCATTCTGACCCTGCTGTTCATGCTGATTGCGCTGTTCTTCATCTATCGAGACGGTTCGACATTCGTTCGGCAAGTCGATCTGCTCGGCGAGCGCATCCTTCCGAACCGCTGGGAACGGATTTCCCGGGTTGTTCCCGCGACTATCAGCTCGACCGTCATGGGCATGACGCTGATTGCCATTGGTGAGGGTATCGTTCTCGGCGTGGCCTATTGGATCGCCGGCGCTCCGTCCGCCATCACGCTCGGCGTCCTCACGGGTGTCATGGCGCTGGTGCCGGGCGGCGCTCCGCTGTCGATGTCGCTCGTTTCGATCTATCTCGTCGCGAGCGGTTCGCTCTGGGCGGGCATTGCCCTCTTCCTCTGGGGCACCATCGAACTCTTCATTGTCGATAAGACGCTTCGCCCGAAGCTCGTCGGCGGCCCGATCAAGCTGCCTTTCCTGCCGACCTTCTTCGGTCTCGTCGGCGGCGTGAAAACCATGGGCTTTCTCGGCCTCTTCATCGGGCCGGTCCTGATGGCGATCATCGTCGCGATCTGGCGCGAATGGATCCGCGAAGCCGAATTGACCGAGGAGCAGCAAGCGAAGGAACCGGAACTGCAGCTCCATGTCCGAGACGCTGCCGAACGCTGACCTTCGCTATTTCTGCGTCAGCTGTTTCTCCATGAACAGGCTGAGCGGGTCCGGCTGGTAGTCGCCGAAGGCAGCGATGTCGACATAACCGAACCTCCGATAAAGGCCGATTGCTTCCGGCTGGTATATGCCCGTCTCCAGCCGGATCGCTGAAAGGCGCTTTTCCAGCGCTTTCGCTTCGAGCGTTTCCATCAGCTTGCGCGCGACGCTGCGTCCTCGGGCTGCTGGATCGACGAACATGCGCTTGATTTCCGCCGTGCCGTCACCGGCCTCCACCAGGGCGCAACATCCGACGATGGCTTCCTCCAGCCTTGCGACCCAGAACGTCACGTCCGGTTTCTCCAGCGAAGCCAGATCAAGGATGTGATTGCTCTCGGGCGGATAAAGCGATTCCGCATAGGCGCTCGACATGTCGAGAAGGCGGATGACGCCTTCCTGGCGCGGGGATTCGATGGCGATCGTCAGCGGCAAGTTGAACCTCGGAAAAATGAGCCGCGCGCTGGATATCACGCAGCGGCGAGCGTCGCCAGAGCTGCGAAGCTACGCGCGGCCTGTCGCCGCTCGGCGTTCGCCAGCTTTTCCACCATGTCGAGCAGCTGCGTCGCGGCGGCGGGAGGCTGTTCGGCAAGGCGGAATTTACGCATCAGCTGCGAAGAGACGTTCTCCAGCATGGCGGCACTGTTCTTGCGGGACGCTTCGCGCCAGATCAGCGTCGCCTCGACGAAGATCGTGCTGATGTCGCGCGTCAATCCCGCGCTTTCATAAAGCGCCCGGATGGCATGGACGCGGCCTCTGGAGATGATGGAGCGCACGCGCCGTTCGTCGCAGCCGGAAAGATTGGTGATCGCGCACGCAAAGAAATCGACCTTGCCGGAGCACAGCGCATGCATCAGGAAGGCCGGCGTCAGCCAGCCGGATTGCCGCAGATGCTCCACGAGATCGGGCAGCTGCTCGTGCCCTGCCGTTCCCGCAATGGCGACGGTTGTGGATTCGGCCGCTTCGCGCGTCACCTGCTGCAGCCTGCTGCTGCCGATAACGCTCTGAACGAGCGTTGATTCCGACAGCGCCTCACTGACCCGGAGCATCAGCTGGTGCCTGACATCCGAAGACAGGGCGTCACGCGAAAGAAGCAGGCCGCGTATATCGGCGCAATCGCCCAGGCGCTCGGCGATGCGCTTAAGCGATGCCTGCGAAAGCAATGCGCCATCATTTTCGAGCAGACATAGGATTTCCGCCTCCCCGCCGATCTCGGCAAGCGCGGCACAGACAGCACGCGGCACCTGGCCGCGGGAGGCAATCAGGACTCGCGTCACGTCGCTGCCATGCAGCGCCAGATCGACAAGATCGGCATCGGTGAACACTGGCGAAAGCAGGATGATCTGTCCTGCTATTTCCGGCTGATCTCCAGCCAGAGACAGAATGACATTGCGGGGAGCACCGGCCGAGCGGGCGACTGCTTCGGCAAGCGCAAGCCGGACGCGCGGAGACGGATCATCGAGCAGATAGGTCATCGCCATTTCCGCGGCGGCGCGCTCTTCCCTAGGCATCTCCGACTGCAAATAGGCTCGGCCGAGCGCATTGGCCGCCCTAGCCCTGCTTTCTGCCTTGGCGGTCTCGGCCCAGCGGAGAAATGCTTCTATGATCACGTAATGCCCCGATAGCGACGAGGCGATTCCCGCCCCGCAAACTCATATTCCCCACGCTATCGAGGAAAAGTTTACGGGACGTTTACCGTGCTTATTAACCTTTTGCATATCAGTGCGATGGCCCCCCTTCAGGGTGCCTTTGGCCGCATCATCTCGAAGACGTCGCTGCCCTCGCTATAATCCATGTAGCCCATGCGCGCGACGGGCCGCGCAAGCGCCATGTCCAGCCTGCCGTCACGGATGATCGCCTCGTCGATGTGGATGCCCACAACCTGACCGATGGCCATGATGTTTTCCGACGTCTCGCCATCGAGGCCCTTTGGCCGTAGTACTTCGGTGACGCGGCATTCGAGAACCGCGAAAGCTTCGCCGACATAAGGCGCATCCACCAGCTGGCCCGGTTTCGCCGTCAACCCGGACAGCTCGAATTCATTGGTGCCGTAGGGAACGGCAATCGACGAATGGTTCATCTTTTCGACGATGTGACGGCTGACGAGATTGGCGGTGAAAACGCCGGTTTCCTCGACATTGCGCACGCTGTCCTTGCGGCCGGCGGAGGAGAACATCACCAGCTTCGGCCGGTCGCTAACCGCGTTGAAAAAGGAGTAGGGAGACAGGTTCAGCGAACCATCCCTGCCCTTGCTGCCGATCCAGCCGATCGGCCTTGGCGCGACGATGGCCTTGAAAGGGTCATGCAACAGCCCGTGGCGATTGCTGTCCGTCGTGTAGAACATCATGCGTCCTCCCCACCGACCCAGCTTACAGTCTCCGACAGTTCCGGGCGCGGGCGCTCGACGGGAGGGAAGCTGGAGGAGCCGATATGGATGAATCCGGCTACCTTTTCGCTCGGCTTAACGCCCAGCAGCGGATAGGCGCGCTCATCATAGGCGAACCATTCGGTCAGCCAATTGGAGACCCAGCCATGAGCATTCGCTGAAATCAGCAGGTTCAGGCAAAGCGCGCCGGCCGACATCAGTTGTTCCCATTCCGGAATCTTGAAATGCGGCGCGGCCTTGCTGACGACGGCGATGACGACCGGAGCGCGGGTGAAGCGAGTGCGTTCGACCTGGATCATTTCCTCCGAGAGCTCAGGCTTTGCCTGCAGCGCGAGTTTCAGCAACTCCTCGCCGATACGCGCCCGCTCTTCGCCGCGGTAGACAATGAAGCGCCAGGGGGCAAGCTTGCCATGATCCGGCACGCGCGAGGCCAGCCGGATGATCTCCTCGATCTCGGCCTTGCCCGGCCCCGGCTCCGACATTTGAAACGCGGGAATGGATCGGCGCACGGCGAGATAATCGACCAGCTTGATATCGGTTTTCATTAAGGAACTGCCTTCATTTTGGCTTGTGCTAAGAGGTAGGTCTTGAATTTGCCACTGCATTGGTTTTGAAGTGGCTTGTGTTTTATCGGAAGTCAATCGGTTGGGTATCCATGTCAGGCATTTCATCCGCTCGCCGATTGAGTGCTGTGATCGCGATCTTCGCGAGCGTGAGTACGGCCGCCTCCGCGCAGGAAGCCTTCAAGGAATTCAAGCAGCTGGACGGCAGCGTAAAGATGCCCAAGCTGAACGCCTTCGTGGCGCCCGCTGGGGAGAATTCGGCCTCCCGCACCTTGCGTGACGTTTCGCTCGAAGCGAGGATGACGCCACAGAGCAGCCCGCAGCAGCAAGGCCTCTCCTGGTATGTTTTCAGCCCTGTTGCCGGTGCGGACGGCAAGCTGCCGCTTGTCGCCAGCTCGCGAGGAGGCTCGGCCTCATTCCACCTGCTGCCCGGCGACTATTTCGTCAATGTCTCCTTCGGCCGTGCTGGCGTCACCAAGAGGCTGAGCGTCGCGGAAACGGGCGAAACGCAAAAGCAGACGATGGTGCTCGACGCCGGCGGCATGGTCTTGAACGCCGTATCCGGATCCGATGTCCGGATCCCGCCGAATGAGCTGAGCTTCTCGATCTATTCCAGCGAAGCCAAGGAAGACGGGGAACGCGGCCTTGTCATGGACGATGTGAAGCCGAATACGCTGGTCGGCCTCAGCGCCGGCACCTATCACGTCGTTTCCGAATATGGCGACGTCAACGCCGTCATCCGTGCCGACATTCAGGTGGAAGCCGGCAAGGTGACGCAGGCGACCATCCAGCACAGGGCGGCGAAGGTCACACTCAAGCTGGTGTCGGACGCCGGTGGCGAGGCGATCGCCGATACCGCCTGGTCGGTCCTGACATCGGCGGGCGATATTGTCGGCGAAAGCGTCAGCGCCTTTCCGACCATGGTGCTTGCCGAAGGCCGCTACACCGCCGTCGCCCGCAACAAGGACAAGATCTATCAGCGCGATTTCACCATCGCCGCAGGCATGAATACGGATGTGGAAGTGCTGATGAAGCAGCAGCAGCCGCAGGACGCCGATACCGAACAGCCGGCCCGCCAGCTTCCGATCCAGATGCCGCCGATGCGTGAGAGCCAGACACCGTCGGCGACAACCAGTCAGCAACCGCTGCCGACCTACGAACAACTGGCGCCTGCCGGCGGCGACAGCGGCGACAGCATGGATTGATAGCGGCGGCACGCCTTGAGCCACTGGCTGAACTCACTTGAGCGATCACCGCTTGGTGGCAGGTAGCTCGGCGCCCGTGCTTACCCAGCCCTTCGCCGCAGCATCTTTCTTGGCGGCGCCATGGAGAAGACAGCCCCATAGAGCTTCGACAGCAGATCCTTGCGGTCGCTGCCTTCGCTGAGCGCCTCCCAGCTTCTGGGAGCGCCGATATGGGCGGTAATGGTGCTGCCGGAAAGACGCCGGAATTCGCGGATCAGCAGCGAGATGCGCAAGGTCATCGAAATACGGCTCGCCAGATGGAACAGCCGGCCGTTCTGCCCTTCGAAATAGATGGGAATGACGCTCGCGCGCGCCGCCTGGATGAGCTTGGCGGGGAATATCTTCCATGGAAGATCCTCGGCGCGGCCGAAACCCTTCTTGGCTGTTGCGACGCCGCCGGCGGGAAAGACGATGATGGTCGTGCCTTCCTTCAGCAGGCGAACGGCCTCATGCCGGGTTTTCATGTTGATCGCCATCGCTTCCTTGGTTTCCTCGAAGGAGACCGGCAGCGAATAGTCGAGCATCTCAGGCACTTTCAACAATTCATTGTTGATGAGAACCTTGAAGGGGCGCCCCAGCTGCTCGGCAAGTGCCAGCACCGCGATCCCGTCGCCGATACCATAGGGGTGGTTGGCGACGATGACGATCGGCGCTTCGGGGATCTGGCTCGGCGGCCATTCGCCCTTGATGAGCAGGCGCACGTCGATGAGATCGAGCATCTTGCCGAAGACGCGCTCGCTCTTTCCGGCGATATCGGTGCGCCAGATATCGTAAAGCCGGGTGTAACGGTCCCGGCCGGAAAGGCCTTCGATAGAACGGATGAACCAGCGCTTGAGGCGCGGATCCCGTTCATTGGAGTAGGATAATTCTTTGAATTCCAAGTGCGCGACGGGGCTGCCCCGCTCCTATCGTTCCGTTGCGTCACATGTTGCGGCCACAGCAACGCCTTGATTCATCAACTATATGAATGCTCTATGACAATTGTCTGACGGCGCCCTGAAGCGCCGTCAGATGTCCATGGTCCGTCAGGCGGCCTTGGCGCGGCGTGCCGCCCGCTTGCGCAGGATGTCCGGTGCTGTTGCCTCCAGAGCAAGCGAAGCGATGGCTTCGTCAAGCGACATCGAAGTCTGCGCTTGGCTGCCGAGGCGGCGGATATTGACCGAACGCTCCTCGGCTTCCTTCTTGCCGCAGACGATGATGACAGGCACCTTCGTGACCGAATGCTCGCGGATCTTGTAGTTGATCTTCTCGTTGCGGAAATCGGTCTCGACCGTGAGACCGGCATCGCGCAGAGCTTCGGCTACTTCTTCGCCATAGGCATCGGCTTCGGAGGTGATGGTGGCGACAACTACCTGCAGCGGCGAGACCCAAAGCGGCATGTGGCCGGCAAAGTTCTCGATCAGGATGCCGAGGAAGCGCTCCATCGAGCCGCAGATGGCACGATGGATCATGACCGGCTGCGTCTTCTCCGAGTGCTGGTCGATGTAGAAGGCGCCGAAGCGTTCCGGCAGGTTGAAATCGACCTGCGTCGTGCCGCACTGCCATTCACGACCGATGGCATCCTTGAGCGTATATTCGAACTTCGGCCCGTAGAACGCGCCCTCGCCCGGCAGGATGCCGGTCTTGATGCGTCCTTCCGACTGCGCCTCGATCGTCTTCAGCACATCCATCATCACGCTTTCGGCGCGATCCCAGAGTTCGTCGGAACCGACGCGCTTGTCCGGGCGCGTCGAGAGCTTGACGACGATCTCCTTGAAGCCGAAATCCTCATAGACAGAGAGGATCAGGTCGTTGATCTTCAGGCATTCGGCCGCCATCTGCTCATCGGTGCAGAAGATATGAGCGTCATCCTGCGTAAAGCCGCGCACGCGCATCAACCCGTGCAGCGCGCCTGACGGCTCGTAACGATGCACGGCACCGAATTCCGCAAGGCGGATCGGCAGTTCGCGGTAAGACTTCAAGCCATGCTTGAAGATCTGGATATGGCCGGGGCAGTTCATCGGCTTCAGCGCGAAGACGCGATCATCGTCCGTATCGTCGCCGGCGACGGTCACCTTGAACATATTGTCGCGGTACCAGCCCCAATGGCCGGAAGTCTCCCAAAGCGACTTGTCGAGCACCTGCGGCGCGTTGACTTCCTGATAGTCGCCCTCAAGCCGCCGGCGCATGTAGGACACCAGCGTCTGGAACAAGCGCCAGCCCTTGCCGTGCCAGAAGACGACACCGGGGCCTTCTTCCTGGAAATGGAACAGATCCATTTCGCGGCCGAGACGGCGATGATCGCGCTTCTCGGCTTCGGCAAGGATGTGCAGGTAGTTATCGAGATCCGCCTGTTCGGCGAATGCCGTGCCGTAGATGCGGGTCAGCATCGGATTGTTGCTGTCGCCACGCCAATAGGCGCCGGCCACCTTCATCAGCTTGAAGGCGGTGCCGATCTGGCCGGTCGAGGCCATGTGCGGGCCGCGGCAGAGATCGAACCAATCCCCCTGGTAGTAGATCTTCAGATCCTGACCTTCGGGGATGGCATCGACCAGTTCCCCCTTATAGCGCTCGCCCTTGGCGGCAAAAACTTCCTTTGCCTTGTCACGGGACCAGATCTGCTTGGTGAACGGCGCATTGCGCTGGATGATCTCGCGCATCTTCTTCTCGATGACCGGGAGATCATCGGGCGTGAAGGGCTCGTTCTTGGCAAAGTCGTAATAGAAGCCGTTCTCGATCACCGGGCCAATGGTAACCTGCGTACCGGGCCACAATTCCTGAACCGCTTCCGCCATCACATGCGCCGCGTCATGCCGGATAAGCTCCAGCGCGCGGTCGTCCGTGCGGGTAATGATCTCGATCCTGCCATCGGTCACCGGATCGGAAAGGTCGCGCACGGTGCCGTCGATGGCAATGGCGACGGCCTTCTTGGCCAGCGACTTGGAAATGGATTCGGCGACATCGCGACCGGTCGTGCCGGCAGCGAAGCTGCGCACGGAATCATCGGGAAATGTCAGGGAAACGGATTGGGACATCGATATTCTCCTTGTCCAGTCCCGCCAACGAATGCGGGTGGTTTCGTAAAAAGAGGACCAAGTAAATACTTACTTATGTCCGCGCGCCTGATAGCCGCATTTCGTGATCTAGTAAAGAAAAAGCGGCGTTAGCGGCGGATCATCTCGGCCAAACCGCGCACCGTGTTCCAATTCCGCATCGTTCCGACGCCAAGCCTCTTTGTCGTCAAGGCCGGCAACATTTTGGTCTCGCTGGCCTTGAGGCCGAAATCGATCCAGAGATCGCCATCGACAACAGCCATGCGCTCGCTGCGGCGGTATTTCTCCAGCGTACCGAGGATTTCAGATTCGAGCGGCTGTCGCATAACCCGAACGATGACCTCACTGCCGATGCCGTCGCCGAAAGGATTGCCCTCGGTAAGCTTCAGCCATGTATCCGCATCGCGCACGATGATGTCGACATGCTTGCCGAAAGCCGCAGCAAAGCCGGCTTCGAGTTGTTCTTCAATCGCGGCGATCGGCTGTTTCTCGCATTCGAAAATCAGATTGCCGGTAGCGACCAGCGTTCTGGCATTGTGATAACCCAACCCCTCCGCCATCGCCTTGAGATCGGCCATAACGACCCTGCGACCTTGGCCGAGAACAATGCTGTGAAGCAGTGCCACATAAAGCGCCATGCGGATCAGGCGGTCTTCCGCCCAAGGCGGAAGTAGCGCCAAGGGGTCCACCAGTGATAGCGGCGCTCCAGCTCGCTGGGCACGGGATCGAGCCCGCTTGTACCACCGGGTCCACAGCGGGCGACACGAAACAGCGTCATCCAGCCACCGGCCCAAAGCCCGTGGCGAGCAACGGCTTCATAGCCATATTCCGAACAGGTCGGGATATGGCGGCAGGAATTGCCGACAAAACCTGAGAGCGTGAGCTGATAGAGGCGAATGAGGCCCATGCCGAAAAGCCTGTCCGGGGTCTTGCGCAATGGGCCGGAATAATTTCGCGACTGCGTCGCCTTGTCGCTGGCTGGTGACGTATGGCGTCGCGCATGCCTGGGAGGAGCGGCGCCACCCTCATCTTCATCGTCTTCCTGCATGAGACAGAATTGGCACATCGTCAGTATTCCGCTCAGACCTCTTCGGCCGTTTTGGTATTTCCACCCTGACGCGCCGCTTCGATCTGCCCGATCGCATCGACGACGGCATCGAAGGTCAGCATCGTCGAGGCATGACGGGCCTTGTAGTCCCGGACGGGCTTCAGATAGCGCATATCCTCGAAGCGCCCGCTCGGCCCTTCGCCATCGGCCTTGAGCATGGCGAGCATATCTTCACGGGCCTTTCGCACTTCATCTGACGAAGCGCCGACGATATGGCGGGCCATGACCGAAGACGATGCCTGGCCGAGGGCGCAGGCCTTGACGTCGTGAGCAAAATCGGTCACGACATCGCCGTCCATTTTCAGCCAGATTTTTACGCGAGAACCGCACAGTCTGGAATGGGCCTGGGCACTGGCATCGGCGTCAGGAAGACTGCCGATACGGCCGATATTGCCGGCAAACTCCAGGATTTTGCTGTTGTAGATGTCGTCCATCACAGATTTTGCTCCGATGCGCCTGCTAGAGCATGATGCCGAAAAGTGTAGGCGGTTTTCGGACGACATCATGCTCTATTTATTTGATCTAGAGCGGATTCAGATTTTTTAGGCCGAGCAGACCTAAAATCATCCGGCTCTAGTGTTTCGTAACAAAAAACACAGCGTGTCCATTTCGGACACTTTCACAGGGACAATGCCATACTATATGTATGTCGTTCGAAGACCATCGAAATGCAATGGTCTTCTGTAAGTTTGATGGGAAACCGTGCAGGACGGCAGGCTTGTCCGCCAGCCAGAACGCCCCGGAGCCCGCCAAAGGTACGTAAGCCTCTTTGTGGGGAATGCCAGTGGCGAGTCCGACAAGATGATATCCGCGTAGTGCGGGTCAGGAGATCCACAGGTAATGGACGCCATTGTAAAGAACTTTCCGCAAGTCGTTGATTCCGAACGTCCGACGCAGAAGGAAGCCGAGGACGCCATCCGCGTTCTGCTTCGCTGGGCCGGCGACGATCCGCAGCGCGAAGGCCTGCTTGATACGCCCGCGCGCGTCGCCAAGGCCTACCGCGAGCTTTTCGCCGGCTATGACATGAATCCCGAAGACGTGCTCGGTCGAACTTTCGAAGAGGTTTCGGGCTACGACGACATCGTCCTCGTGCGCGATATTCCGTTTTTCTCCCATTGCGAACACCACATGGTGCCGATTATCGGCAAGGCGCATGTCGCATATCTGCCGAACGGTCGGGTCCTCGGTCTTTCCAAGATCGCCCGCGTCGTCGATATCTTCGGCCGCCGCCTGCAGACGCAGGAAGCCATGACGGCGCAGATTGCCAATGCGATCGACGACACGCTGCGCCCGCGTGGTGTTGCCGTCATGATCGAGGCCGAGCATATGTGCATGGCCATGCGCGGCGTGCAGAAGCAGGGCTCCTCGACGTTGACGATGACCTTCACCGGTGCCTTCAAGGCCGATCCGGCCGAACAGGCCCGTTTCATGTCCTTGGTCCGGGGTCGCTGACCGGGCTTCAACGAAAGAGCCGGAGATGAACCTGATCTTCAACGCGCCTTCCGAAGACAAATCCGAACTTGAGGATGCCGGCGATTTCACGCCTCGCTTCGACGATCGCGGCCTGATCACCGCGATCGTGACCGATGCGCATGACGGCGAACTCCTTATGGTCGCCCACATGAATGCCGAGGCGCTCGCCCTGACGATCAAGACGGGCACGGCGCATTATTTCAGCCGTTCCCGTGGTAAAATCTGGAAAAAGGGCGAAACCTCCGGAAACTTACAGTCGGTGAAGGAAATTCGTACCGATTGTGATCAGGATGCCATCTGGCTGAAAGTGGAGGTCGCCGGACATGACGCAACGTGCCATACTGGGCGACGTTCCTGCTTCTATCGAACGGTTGAGCTTGAAGAAGGCAAGCCCGTGCTGAGCGTAGTCGACGATCATCTGCATTTCGACCCGGAAGAAGTCTACAAACAGTAGACCCATAGGCGAAACGGTCAAGAAGCCACAACCGATATACGATTTGGAAACGAAAAAGGGACAGTATTTTAGCGGAGGCACGCAGGGCCTCGAAGGAGGCTTCAAATGCTGAATTGGGGGTTGAATCGTCAGAACGGCGGACAGAACTTGACCGGTTCAGGCCTCTCGCAGGATACCTCCAATCCGCTTCCCCCTCCCGCACCACCCAAGAAAGTTAAGATCGCTCTGGCGCTCGGTGGCGGCGCCGCGCGCGGCTGGGCGCATATCGGCGTTCTGCGGGCGCTCGACGAGGCAGGTATTGAAGTCGGCATGATTGCCGGCACGTCGATCGGCGCCTTGGTCGGCGGCTGCTATCTTGCCGGCAAGCTCGACGAACTCGAAGCCTTTGCCCGCTCGCTGACGATGCGCCGCATTGCCAGCCTTCTCGACCTGACCATCGGCGGCAGTGGCCTGTTCGGTGGCATGCGGCTGACCAAGCGCATGCAGGAGCACCTGCAGGGCCTCTCGGTCGAGGATTTGGACCGTCCCTTTGTCGCCGTCGCATCGGAACTGAATACCGGACATGAAGTCTGGATTGCCAATGGCTCCCTGATCACGGCGCTCAGGGCTTCCTATGCCCTACCCGGCATTTTCGAGCCGGTGCGGACCAACGGCCGTACGCTGGTCGACGGCGCCCTCGTCAATCCCGTGCCGGTTTCGGTATGCCGCTCGTACGAACAGCCGCTCGTGGCGGCGGTCAATCTAAACTATGACCTCTTCGGTCGCTCGGCCGTGGTCAAACACAATGTCGGCCAGCTGAGCAGCGATTTGGTGCGGCGTGAAGACACGCCGCCCATGAAACTCGGCATGACTGGCGTCATGGTCCAAGCTTTCAACATCATCCAGGATAGAATTGCCCGCGCCCGCCTGGCTGGCGATCCACCGGATCTTGCGCTGCATCCACGCCTTAGCGATATCGGCCTATCGGAGTTCCATCGCGCAGGCGAAGCTATCGAACGCGGCTACGAGGAAGCTCTGACAAGATTGCCGGAAATCCGCCGCATGCAGGAAGCTTACGCGCGCTAAGGT
Organism: Rhizobium sp. P40RR-XXII; assembly: GCF_012641405.1. Taxonomy (GTDB): domain Bacteria; phylum Pseudomonadota; class Alphaproteobacteria; order Rhizobiales; family Rhizobiaceae; genus Rhizobium. Next base: position 326,081 of record NZ_JABAII010000002.1, on the reverse strand, counting down.
GTAAATCAAGTTGATAGATCAATTTAGGCCTCTCCGCCAAGAACGGGAGAGGCTCTGTCGATGCCGGACGATCCGGCCCCCCGCTCCTCACCCTCAGCCGGCGATATAAGCTTTGATCTGCTCGGCCTCGAGTTCGATCTCGCGGATGCGCCATTTGACGACGTCACCGATCGAGATGATGCCGGAGAGCTTGCCTTTCTCCTCGACGGGAACGTGACGGAAGCGGCGCATCGTCATCAGTTCCATCAATTCGTCGGTCGTCGTATCTTCCTTGCAGCGGTGTACCTTGGCCGTCATCATCGAAGCGATCGGCTTTTCAAGGCATTCATGGCCATGCTTGGCAACGGCATTGACGACATCCCGCTCGGTGAAGATACCGGAAATCTTGCCGCCTGGACCGACGACCACGATGGCGCCGATGCGATTCTCGTTGAGAATCTTCGCGGCCTCGGCAACGGTTGTGTTACCGCCTGTCGTAACGACGTCGCGACCCTTGGCTTCCAGTATGGCCTTTACGGAAACTGACATTCGATCCTCCCATCTCGAAAGCATGATGAACACTTGAAGGTCCGATATGTTCCGAAATTACCCCCGGAGCTTAAACCGGCGCCCTACCCGTCGGTCGAGTCGATCTCCTCATCTCGCGACCGACGGAGAACAATGGTGCGCCTGTGTCAATGAGAAAGCAACAGCTCATTCATCGAGCGGTAAAGCTTCCTGGGCCTCCTCGCGCGGCTGCCGGTCGAACAGCGCAAAAAGCAGAAATCCGAACAGAAAACCGCCGATATGGGCATCCCATGCCACCGGCTGAGAGCTGTCGCCCGCAAGCGTAATCCCGAAGGCGACAAGCGCGTTACCGGCAACCCACATGACGATATAGGCAATGACGGTACGGCTTTGAAGCGAGCCGAGAATGGTGAGACGCGGATTGAGATGCGCCTCCCGTATGGAGACCCGCCGACCGTCCATGGCCGGGAAAGCGAAGCGGCAAGCCGCGCCCATGAGCGCCGAGACGACCCCGGATGCCCCTATCAGAAGCGTCTGGTCGCCCCAGTAGAGTGCGGCATGCATAAAGGCGGAAGCCGTGGACGAGAAAATCCAGAAGATGACATAGCGCAGGGCGCCGATGCGCCGCGCCACGGGCGCCGCGAAAACCATAAGCCACAGACTATTGAAGACGATGTGCTCGACCCCGCCATGCAGCAGCGAATAGGTGACCGGCGTCCAAAGCCATTCCAGGCCCTGCTGCGACAGGGGAAGGGCGTAGCGGGCCGGGATGAAGCTGAAGGTGAAATAAATCCAGTTCAGCATATCGTCCGACCACCACGGCAGGTTCATGACCGCGAAAATGACGATCAGGAAGGCCAGGCTTGCCAGTATGACGGGAGGCAGATTGAAAGCCGGAGTGCGTTGCCGCGGCCTCGGATCTTCGGGCTCTTGGTGCGGCAGCTGTTCATCATCCATGTCTTGCTCGGCTTGTCTATGAAGGTCATCGACACATAGCACAGCGAAAACCAAAAAAAAGCCGCCCAACAAAGCCGGGCGGCATATCGGGCGCTCCTTCCGGAATTGACCTTGAGGCCGGTCCGGCACCCGTGAAGTTCGTGCTGAAGGTCACTTCGTGAAGTGATGAACGATTCCTTTCATTTGTCGATGCAAAAGGCAACCGAAACCATTCATTAACCCTAACGGCCCGGCTTTGGCATGGAATTCGCAACGCTGGAATTGGAGGCAATGAATGCCTGGGCAATTGAATTGAAATGGGACACGGACGCGGCATGCGCCAGAAGACGAGCATCGACATATTTACCTATTGGGAACGGATACGCGGCAGCGCGGATGCCCCCTTGCGCAATTTGATACAACCGTCGGCAGTCAGCCATATTCTTCCGGAGCTGTTCATCCTGGAAAATACCGCGGACGACAATCCTCGTTTCCGGTTGGCCGGTACGGCGATCTGCAATCTCATGGGGCGCGAGATTCGCGGCGAAAACTTCGCGGCGCTATGGGCCAGCAGCCAGCAGGATGATCCGGTGCGCATCGCCGCCGGCGTGATGGCGCACGTCATTCCAGCGTCTATCCATGCCACGGGCTATTGCGTCAGTGGCCGCAGTATGACTTTCGAAATGACATTGATGCCGGTGCGTTCCTCTGCGGACGTCTGTGACAGGTTGCTGGGATCTCTGACGCCCACCGTTCATTCGACGTGGCTCGGCAACGAGCGTCTGGAGTTTCTGGCGCTGGACCGCAGTCGTTTGCTCTATGAGCGTCCTGCCCGGCTCGTGGAGGCTCCTCCCCACCCCGATCCGACGGATCTTCTGCCGCTTCAGGCAGGCGCCGGCCTTGGTGAATGGATGCGCCGAAAGTTGAATCAAGCAAAGAATAGCCGCGATCGTGCCAGAATTGATCCGGCGCGGGACAGAATCGGCCGTCACCTTTGAGTTATGCCTCGGGAAAGACAACCTTACTTTAAGGAGTTGCGGCTAATAGTTGGAAGAGACGCAATAGGACCCAAGACGCTTCCATGCACTCGTTCCAACCGGCCCAAGCGACGCGGCCCAACCAGTTGGCAGGCAATGCCGTCCGCGGTGATCAACGGACCTTTCAGCGGGTTCCGATCAACATGCAGGGCCGACTGATGTTGGCCAATTATGAGGAATTCGAGTGCCTGGTGACGGAGATGTCGCCGGGCGATCTCTATGTCACCTGCGTGGGACGTCCGCGCGCGGACGAGCGGGTCATCGCCTATATCGACCATCTCGGCCGCGTCGAGGGCAATGTCGTTGCCGTTGACGGCCGTGGTTTCAGCATGTCGATCAACGCCACCGAGCGGAAGCGCGAGAAGCTTGCGGCTCAGCTGACCTGGCTTGCCAACAAGCATGAGCTCGGACTGCCGGAAGATCGCCGCCATGATCGCCTGACGCCGCGCACGACCCGCAGCGAACTCACGCTCGATGACGGCACGCACTATGTCTGCCGCATCATGGACCTCTCGCTTTCGGGCGCTGCCGTCGACGTCGAGATACGCCCCGTGATCGGGACGCCGGTGCGTCTCGGCAACATGCGCGGCCGCGTCGTGCGTCATTTCGTGGAGGGCGTGGCGATCGAGTTCCTCTCCTTGCAGTCGCGCGAGACCTTGCGCGAATTTCTCTGATGCAGTCATCCTCCTGTCACGCAGCGTCGCGAAACAGCGGCGCTTGTCTTTTCTTTGATGCGTTGCGGCGAGATGCTCTACCCGGACACAATTCCCTTTGATGAAGGCCTGCTCGATGTGGGCGACGGCCAGCGGATTTACTGGATGCTCTCAGGCAATCCGGAAGGTGTTCCCGTGCTCATCCTGCACGGCGGCCCGGGATCCGGCAGCTCCGCCGGAACGCGACGCTATTTCGACCCGCAATACTACTGGATCATCCAGTTCGACCAACGCGGCTGCGGACGCAGCCTCCCGCATGCGTCGGAGCCGGAGAGCGATCTCTCGGCAAACACCACATGGCATTCCATCGCCGATATCGAGCAATTGCGGTTGGAGCTCGGTGTCGAACGCTGGACCGTATTCGGCAATTCCTGGGGCTGCACGCTGGCGCTGATCTATGCCGAAACGCATCCGCATCATGTCGACGGCTTGCTTCTCGTCGGCGTCACTATGACGAGGCAATCCGAAATAGATTGGCTTTATCGCGGACTTGGCCGTTTCTTTCCGCAGGAATGGGCGCGCTTCCGGGCCGCCGTGCCACAAGAGGATCGCGACGGCGATCCGGTGGCCGCCTATTATCGTCTTCTATGCGATCCGGATCCCGCAACCCATGTGAAGGCCGCCAGGGATTGGCATGAATGGGAGGCTGCCTCGATCCTGATCGATCCGCGTGCGACCCTGTCGCCGCGCTGGTCCGATCCACACTATTTGACGGCGCGGGCACGGATCATCACTCATTACTTTCATCATCTGGCCTGGCTTGAGGATCGGCAGATCCTGCGCGATATCCATAGGCTTGCCGGTATCCCCTGCGCGATGATTCAAGGACGACTGGATCTCGAGGCACCCCTCGTGACAGCCTGGGAATTGTCGCAGGCTTGGCCGGAAGCGAAACTGGTGATCGTCGCGAATGCTGCCCACTCGATGGCAGTCACCGAAATGACCACTGCGATCATACGCGTGACCGATGGCCTCCGCAGCGATATCAAGCGATAAAAATCAAAAATACTTTTGAGCCGACTTTCTCAAAATGGGACATATCCGGCTGCAAATGGCCGGTTTCAGCGCCTGGATAGGACGTATGCGCGATTGCCATGCTTCATTCTGGCACGCTTTCCGTCGTAGGCGGCCCCTCGACGTTAAGAAATCCGTTTCGAAAAGTCCTTTCAGCGCAGCACGATGCAGGATTTGGCCCTCCCATATCCAATACCGAAATCACTCAAATTTTAATCGAATTTTCCGCGAACTTGAATCAAGTTTTCTGCGTGTTTTATGAAAGTTTGATCCAGATTTGAATAAACTAAGTCCTTAATTTGACTGCGCAATTTTGCGCCGGATAAAAACATGCGTGTCATTCTGATCCCAATAAAAACAGGGACAGGGACATGAACTTTCAATTCGCAATTCGCGGCTGCGCCGCATTGATATTCGCCACTCTTGGCTTCTTCGGTCTCGCTCAGGCCGCGCCCGCCAACATGACGATCACCGGCGATGCGGCTCCTCCGATCGGCCACTATGAGTTCTGCAAGGAAAATCCGCGGGAATGTGTCTATGCCGGCGGCGATGCCGGTCCGATCATCCTCACCCAGGACAGCTGGAAGACGATCCTGAAGGTCAACTACACCGTCAACACGACGATCAAGCCGGTGACCGATATGGAACTTTACGGCGTCGAAGAGAAATGGGCCATCCCCACGACGGCCGGTGACTGCGAGGATTTCGCTTTGCTGAAGCGCAAGCAGCTGATCGATGCCGGCTTCTCGCCCTCCGATCTGCTGATGACCGTCGTGCTGCAGCCGAACGGCGAAGGCCATGCCGTCCTGACGGTCCGCACCGATCGCGGCGATTTCGTCCTCGATAACATGCGCAACAAGGTGAAACTCTGGTCCGAGACCGAATACACCTTCCTCAAGCGTCAGTCCGCTGACGATCCGGCCCGCTGGGTCAAGATACAGGATGGCCGCGCCGTCGCAGTCGGCAGCTTGAAGTAAGCCTTCCGCACACGATCGTCGGCGTCGATGATCAAAGTCTAAGGCCCGGTCTCGTCCCCTGAATTCTGTCCAGACCGGTGCCTTTGAGCCGTTCCCACTGTCCCGGGGAACGGCTCATTTTCATTGAGCAGCGCCCTCAAAGCGGTCGCGGAGAATTTCCTCAGAATTAACTGTGCCGTTAGCATGGCTTGCGATGTATATTTAACCGTCGGTTAACCATCGTGACGTCAATCATTCTTTCCAACGAGACTCATCAAGTCACACGCCGCGCGGCTTGGCCATCGATGACGGCGGGCGGAAGGAAATGAAGGCAACAGCATGGCTCATCCCCTGTCATCCGCCTCAATGATCGAAGAAAGGCCGCTGATCTCAAGCGGTGTCGTTTATCGGCTCACGGCAGGCGTTGCCGTCCTGGCTGCCCTTACGGTTGCCATATCCATCGGCGGTCACTGGCTTGGCGGGAAAATATCGTTGGCCGGTCATACGATCGATGCCAAACCCATCTCCGTCACGATCGGTGACGACACATTGCATTTGGCCGCGAATACGATCCGCTTCCCGAGCGAACGCGTGAATGGCGCTGCCGAGCGCATCGACCTCTATCTGACTTGGCCACAGATGCAGGGGTACAGCGAAGTGGATCGGCTGCGCTTCGATGATATCTCCCAGTCGTCGTCGTTGATCTTCCTGCAGGTCAGCCAGAGCACGATGTCCCGCGACATGTCCGGCAGGTTGGCGCCGATCTACTCGCAATTGATGGACGGCGCCGCCTATGCCGGCCCCTTCGGTCTGACAGCACATCGGCTGCGCGCGGATGCCGGCTATAACGGCGAAGTGCTTCTGACCGCGCCGCGTTCCGGCGAATCCGATTATGTCGTGCGCTGCCTCCTTCCCTCCTCGCCGGCTCTGGCCACCAGCGGGGATTGCCAGCGAGACGTCAAGCTTGGCAGGGATTTGAGCGTTCTCTACCGCTTTTCCAGCAATCAGCTCGGGGATTGGCGCGCCATGGACGCAGCCGTCCAAAATTTCATCGGGGCGCGCCTTGAGGATAAAGCCGACGCCGTGACGGCGGCCGAGGTCGGCCGCTAAAATGGCGCAAAAACTTGAAACCAACTGTTCATCATAAACCGATTGGTAACGCTAAGCTTCTACTGTCGAACGCAACGGACGTTCATGGAGGCGGCGGCCGGATCATCGAGAATGTAAATGCAAGCAGAGAGTGATTTAGTGTCCAGATCAATTCTTTCCGTTTCGACGTCTCAAACCGGTAAGATTCTGGCGAGAGCGCTAATTGGCTTTTCAATCGCGACGGCAACGATCACCGTGACGACGGACGCGAATGCCTCCGGGACGAAATATGCGGGCATCGTCATCGATGCGAATACCGGCAACGTCCTTTACAGCGAAAATGCCGACACGCTTCACTATCCTGCCTCGTTGACCAAGATGATGACGGTCTACCTGACCTTCGAGGCTCTCGAGGCCGGGCGCATCACCCTCGACACTCCCGTCGTATTCTCCAGGAATGCGGCCACTCAGGCGCCGACGAAGCTTGGGATTGGTCCCGGCCGTTCCGTGACCGTTCGCGAGGCCATCCTCGGCATCGTCACCAAATCCGCCAATGACGCCGCCATGGCGCTTGGCGAAATGCTCGGCGGTTCGGAGGAAGGCTTTGCCCGGCTGATGAACGACAAGGCGCGCGCCCTCGGCATGACGCGCACGACCTACCGCAATCCGAACGGCTTGCCGAATACTGCGCAGATGACGACCGCGCGTGATCAAGCCCGCCTCGGCGTGGCTCTGCGTGAACATTTCCCGCAATATTACGGCTTCTTCTCAGAAACGAGCTTCCGTCTCGGCAACCGGATCATTCCCGGCCACAACCGTTTGATCGGCTCCGTGCGGGGCGTCGATGGCATCAAGACCGGTTACACCCGCGCGGCCGGTTATAATCTCGCAACCTCGGTGAAGATCGATGGGCGCTCCATCGTCGGCGTCGTCCTGGGTGGCGCCTCGACGCCGGCTCGGGACAATCAGATGCGCAAGCTGATTGCGGAGTATCTGCCTGTCGCATCGACGAAACATATTCCCTCGAATGTTATCGCGCAGGCGCCGGCTGCGGCACCCAATCTCCAGGCTGCCAGCGCGCGCATGGCCGACATGAGCCGTGCGAAAATCAAGAACGACGAGACGGCGGAAGCCACCGATACGCATCCCTCCAGCGCGGCCGCCTTTGCAGCGGTTACGCCTCAATCCACCAATCCATTGCTGTCGACGAAATCCGTCCAGCGCCCCGCCTCCGAAGAAGTCGCTTCAGTTGCGCCTTCGGATGAGGGCAATGAGGACGAGGTCGATACCGTGACGACGGCATCGACGACCAAGGCCGATGCCAGGCCCATCAAGCAGCAGCGGGCCGAGAAGTCTGAAAAAGTCGCCAAGGCCGAGCGCGAACCGACCGGCTGGGTCGTTCAGATCGGCGTTTCCTCAAGCAAAAATGGCGCGAATGATCTGCTCGATACGGCGAAGAGCAAGGGTGGCAAGGCGCTTCGCTCGGCTAGACCTTACGCGGTCGCCTTCGATGGCGGCTATCGCGCCCGCTTCGGCGGTTTCGACGATCAGGGCGCGGCGCTCAATGCCTGCAAGGCGCTCAAGCGCGCTGGCGTGAAGTGCTGGGCAAGCATGGAATAGGAATGCAGATTGGCCGGGCTTTGTGTCTCGCCCGGCTTTCCGGTCCCGAATGTCAAACGGGCCGGCCCTGAGTTTGTAACGTGTACGGGGTTTTGAAATGGCAATGAACGAGAACTTTCCCGGTTTCTCGCTCGATAGCGGGGGCAAGATGAAACAGAAGAGCTTTGCTCTTCATCCGCTGCATGAAGCGGCGATGCGACTGGCGGACCTTGGTCTCAGCCGCTCGCGCTCGCGCAACAAGACGAAAGACCTGATCGGCATCCTGCTCTGCCACGGCGCGCGCGCCTGGCGCTACTCGCAGCCGGAAGCGCATATTCATCTGCACATCACCGCGCCAACGGGCCGTGCGCCGATCATGATGCGGCTGCGCTGAGCACCGCCTGGCCTAAAGCAATCCAAGTTCGGAGAGTTCCCGCCTGAGATCGGCGGGCAATTCAGCCGCAGCGCCCAAGCTGTCGAGGTCGCGGGGCACATCGTCCTGCGGCAGATAACGCCAGCCCTGAAACGGGCGTCGCGGCTGCCCGGTGGTTTCGACGACGCTCGGATCGAGAATGAGCCGGCAACGATGAATACCGTCCGCGTCGGTGAAGGTCTCGATCCCGAGAAGCTTCTGCCTTGCCTGCACCTGCCCCTTGATCACCCAATAGAGCGAGCCGCCATCCAGCAGCTCCTCGATCCGTTTCGGCACCATGCGTGTCGTATGGGTCGTATGCGGCTCCAGTCCGGCGGCAATGGCGTTCATTGCCCGCTCGGACACCCATTCGCGCAGATCCTCGATCGAATCCGCGCCGACACACAATTTGATGAGATGCAAAGCCATAGTGCCGTTTGAAGTCCTTTTGCCCGGCAGCGTCAAGCTTTTAGATCAGGCGTCCACACTCAGCATTCCACGACATTGACGGCGAGACCGCCGGTCGAGGTTTCCTTGTATTTTTCGCTCATGTCGTAGCCGGTCTGGCGCATGGTCTCGATGCAGGCGTCGAGAGGCACGAAATGCTGGCCATCGCCCTTGATCGCGAGCGAGGCGGCGGTGACCGCCTTGACAGCGCCAAGCGCGTTTCGCTCGATGCACGGCACCTGCACCAGGCCGGCAATCGGATCGCAGGTCATGCCGAGGTGATGTTCCAGCGCGATTTCCGCGGCGTTTTCGATCTGCTCCGGCGTTGCGCCCATCACTGCCGCAAGCCCCGCAGCCGCCATGGCCGCCGCCGAACCCACCTCGCCCTGACAGCCGACTTCAGCGCCGGAAATCGAGGCATTGTGCTTGATGATGCCGCCGACGGCGGCTGCCGTCAGAAGATAGTTGCGAATGCCGTCCTGATCCCAATCCTCGTGGAAATGCTGATAGTAGCGGATCGTCGCCGGGATGACGCCCGCAGCACCATTGGTCGGCGCCGTCACCACGCGTCCGCCGGCCGCATTCTCTTCGTTGACCGCCATGGCGTAGACGCTCAGCCAGTCGTTGGCGAGCAGCGGGTTGATGCGGTTGCTGCGCCATTCCTCCTGCAGCTTGTCATGAATGGCGCGCGCGCGCCGGCGCACCTTCAGGCCGCCGGGCATGATGCCGTCGACCTTCAGGCCGCGATCGATACAGCTGCTCATGGCAGCCCAGATGCGGTCGAGGCCGGCATCCAGCTCCTCGGCGCCCATGCGCGTCTCTTCATTGGCGCGCTTCATCTGGGCGATCGAGAGGCCGGAGCGCTCGGACATTTCGAGCATCTGCTTGGCGCTGGCAAAGGGGAAGGGAATGCGCTCGCCCGAGGCAGCCGGCTTCTTCTTGTCCGCCCGCATCTGCTCCAGTTCCGTATCGGTGACGACGAAGCCGCCGCCGACGGAATAGTAGATGCGCTTCACCAGCAGGCGATCATCCTTGTCGAAGGCGGAAAAGCTCATGCCATTGGCATGACCGGGTAGCGGCACCTTCTTGTCGAAGATAAGATCGGTCTTGGGCTGGAATTCATAGGCGGGATGGCCCGGCGGCGTGATGCGCCCGCTGCGCTCGACCTCATCGATGGTGCTATCCATGTGGTCGGGATCGACGCTATCCGGCCGTTCACCCATCAGGCCGAGAATAACCGCCCTGCCCGTACCATGGCCGATGCCGGTATGGGCGAGCGAACCATGCAGGCTGACCTTGATCGAGGCGACATGCACATTCGAGGACGGGCGCGGCCATTCGTTCGACAGCAGCAGGTCCAGGAAGCGATTGGCGGCCGACATCGGCCCCATCGTATGCGAGCTGGACGGCCCTACACCGATCTTGAACACATCGAAAACTGAAAGAAACATGGACCTTTGGTGCCTCCCAGGCAAATCGATTTCCGGCAAGGCTACGCTATTGCGGTAAGCTTGCACGGCGATTGGCCGACATCGGATTTCATGGCAGCGACATTACATATAGGCATTCGGGGAAGCAAACAGAAGGCCATTGCGCGCCGTCCGCGCTGCGCTACAGTTCACATCGGATTGGTCCTGGAGAATCTGCCTTTATGACGACTGCCGACTATGTCGCCCTCGCCCTGTTCATCTTTCTCTGGATCGCGCTGAACTGGATCACCACTAGCGCCCGCTTTTTCAATCGTACCAGCCTGACGCTGGCGATGAACGAGCGCCGGCGCGAGTGGATCTACAATTCATTGCGCCGCGATCTGAAGATGATCGATACGCAGATCCTCTCCGGCCTGCAGAACGGCACGGGCTTCTTTGCCTCTACCTCGATCTTCGCGATAGGCAGTTGTTTCGCCCTCCTCGGCGCCACCGACAAGGTCAACGCTTTCTTCTCCGACCTGCCGTTCATACTCAATGGCGGCCGCGCCGCTTTCGAGATCAAGGTGACGGGACTGGCTTGCCTGTTCGGCTATGCCTTCTTCAAATTCGGATGGGCCTATCGTTTGTTCAACTATTGCACCATCCTTTTCGGCTCGTTGCCGATGCGTGAGGAAGCCATTCTCGATCCGCTCGGCGCCGAACGGGCGGCGGAGCGCGTGGTGCGCATGAACATCATTGCGGCGCGCAACTTTAATGCCGGCCTGCGGGCGATCTTTCTGTCGATCGGCTATCTCGGCTGGTTCCTCAGCCCTTATGTCTTCATGGCGACCACTACATTCATCATCATCGTGCTGATCCGCCGACAGTTTTTTTCCGATGCCCGTCTGGCCATCATGGATGCCGATATGCAATGACAAGGCCGCGTCGGCTCGGACCGGCGCAGCATATATTTGAGTTTATGCCTGGAAGGACCCCACGATGGCCGTGATCGCGGAGAGCGTCGATGCCCCCCGAAAAACACCTCGCATCGGCATTCTGGATACGGCGCGCGGCTTGGCCCTTCTGGCCATGGCAAGCTATCATTGCACCTGGGATTTCGAATTCTTCGGCTATCTCGATTCCGGCACGGCTGAAACGGGCTGGCTGAAACTCTATGCCCGCGCCATCGCCAGCACTTTCCTGTTCCTGGCGGGCTTCAGCCTCGTGCTCGCCAATATGCCGGAGATCCGCTGGCACTCCTATTGGCGACGGATGGGCATGATCGTCGCCGCGGCCGCGGCGATTTCGCTTGTCACCTTCATCGGCATGCGTGACGAATGGATATTCTTCGGCATACTGCACAGTATCGCGGCGGCAAGCCTCGTCGGGCTGCTGTTCCTGCGACTTCCGGCATTCGTCACCCTTCTCATTGCAGCCTTGCTGACGGTCGGCATCGTCATCGACAATGTCATCGCACCCCTGTCGCTGCATTCGAGCTTTTTCGATGCGCCGTGGCTCTGGTGGGTCGGGCTCTCCGAGAATCTGCGGCGCTCGAACGATTATGTACCGCTCTTTCCATGGCTGGCGCCATTCCTGTTCGGCCTTGGCATCGCGCAATTGGCCACGTCCCTCGGCTGGCTCGAGCGTCTGGCGAAATTCGGCCCCGGCCGCAATCTGATCGCCCGCGCCGGCCGCCACAGCCTCATCGTCTATCTGGTCCACCAGCCCGTCCTGTTCGGCCTTGTCTACCTGCTGTCGCTGGTTGCGCCGGCGGCGCCGCAGGATCCGGCGGTTGGTTACATCAGGCAATGCGTGGCTTCTTGCACGCGGTCGGGCAGCGAAACCATGTGCCGCAGCTTCTGCCAATGCACCCTCGACAAGTTACAGGCCCAGGATCTCTTTAAACCGTTGGAATCCGGGGCGATCAAAGCAGATAGCGATGAACGCGTAAGCCGAATCGCGATACAATGCACGGATGAAGCGCAATGACAGGGTTATTCCATGAATGCCTATCGTTCGAAGTCGCTAAGTTTTCCGTGGTCGCCGCTGCTCTATAGCCTTGCCGTCCTTATGGCACTCTATATCCAGCGGTTGTATCCATTGCCCCTGCCGTTCATCTGGGCGCTCGCTTCATGGGTCGTCGGCGCGATCCTGACCGCCGTCGCGGTGACGTTGAACGTTTGGGCCGTCAAGACGCTGCTGGAGAGGCGAACGACCGTCTTGACCCAACGCTGCAGCGCGCATCTGGTGACCACGGGTCCCTTTCGCTTCACGCGCAACCCGACCTATCTAGGTTATACCCTGCTGACGGCGGGGCTCGGCCTGATGATCGGCAATCTATGGTTCGTGGCGATGGCGGCAGCGGCGGCTGCTTTGACGACATTCCTCGTCATCCGCTGCGAGGAGATGCATTTGCTCTCGCGCTTCGGCTGTGAATTCGAATTCTACTGCAAGCACACGCGCCGCTGGGTATAAGGCGCTGGCAGTTGGCCCATGATCAGGTCCCGACGCCGATTTCGGCGAGACGACCGAGACAGGCTTCCTCGACATTGTCGAGCTCGCTCAGCGTATCGTCGATATCCTTGCGCTTCTGGCGCAGCTCGTCGCGCTTTTCGTCGACGCGCTTCATCAGCAGCTTCAACTGGCCGATCTCGCCCGGCGGCTCCCTGTAGACCTGAATGATCTCGCGGATTTCGGCGATGGTGAAGCCGATGCGGCGGCCACGGAGGATTTCGGCAATGAGGCGTCGGTCGGCGGGCCGGAACAGGCGCGTACGCCCCTTGCGCTCAGGTTGAATGAGACCCTCGTCTTCATAGAACCTCAGCGTCCGGGTCGAAACCCCGAATTCCCGAGTAAGTTCTGTTATGCTATAATATCCGTCGACCAAGATTCCGCCCCTATCTGCTGCCCACCATAATATTGACTTTTACGTAATAGTCAATTTTGACGGGTTTGCAGCCCGTTGTTTCCTAAAGCGCGTGGAGCGCGCCCCGTCGGGCCGCGAGGATAACCAGGGGAAATATCAGGTAAATTCGATAGCAATGGCGGCCAGGAAGACGGATGCCGCCTGGCCGGCTCAGTCCGAATCGGGACGACAGAAGCGATAGAAGAGATAGCTGATAAATCAGCTATCGAGGCGGTGGTAATATCGCCAACCCGCCCTTATCGTGGGTATCCACATATGTCCTTTCATTCGATAGAGAGTGTCGTTGCCCGCCCGCCCGATCATCCGCTTCCCGGATCCGCTACTGCGAATCGCCTGTTCTCCCGTGACCATCTTCGACGACGATCTGCGAATGCTCGTCGGCGACCTGCTGGATACGATGCGCGCCGCCCCCGGCGTCGGCATCACCGGCCCGCATATCGGGGTCCTCAAGCGAGTCGTGGTGATAGAACTTAGCCGCGATGATGGCGTGCGCACCTATATCAATCCGGAGATTCTCTGGTCCTCGGAAGAGACCATGCGACATACGGAGGGCAGCGTTTCCATGCCTGGAGCGACCGAAGAGATCGTCAGGCCCAAATCCATCCGCTTCCGCTATCAGAATGTCTCCGGCGAAGTGCATGAAGCGGAGGCGGAGGATTTTCCGGCCATCTGCATTCAGCACGAGATCGACCAATTGGATGGCATCTTCTGGCTTCAGCGGCTTTCAAGGCTCAAGCGCGATCGCCTTGTAAAGAAATGGGAAAAGGCGCGAGACTAAGTTTGCAAAACAAAACGGGCGCCAAAAGGCGCCCGTTCTGCAATTGGTTGGATACGCGATCAGCCCTTGAGCTTGGAGTTGCAGAGGCTGTAGTAGCCGCCGCCCTTCTGGATCCACTTCAGGCCGCCGAGCGAATTGCTGGTCTTGGCGGCGTTGTATGCGTCGACGCAGGTATGGAAGCGGCCCTTGCCGGGCGTCTCGGTGGCATACTTGGGATCGACCTTTGCCGGGAACGTCACGCCGGCCGGAGCAGCCGTCGTCGGCTTTGCCGGCTCGCTTGCCGGCGGCTTCATGGCATCGGGCTCGCTGGCGTCTACCTTGGCGGCAGCGGTCGTCTTCGCAGTCTTGGAAGGTGTCGTTGTGGCCGGCGCGGTGGTTGCCGGCGCAGTCGTGGTGGTGGCGCTGGCATCGGCGCTGCACTGCGTCGCGCGGAAGTCGTTCCACTTTTGGCCGTTCAAGGTACCAGCGGTCTTAGCCGCCTGGTATTTGGCGCTGCACTCTTTCATGGTTAGCGCAGAAGCCGAAGAAGCGAGGCCCATCGAACCTACAACTGCAAGAGACGCAAAAGACATCAACAGAATGGCACGACTAGTCATTGGCATTTCCTCCGCTCTATGACGAATGTCGAAACTATTAATCGTATCGTCCCTACCGATTGTCAATCGACGCGCGATTTCTGGGGCGACGGAAAACACCATATGCGGACGAACATGAACGCAAACTGTACAAAAATAGCCATCAAAAAGAGAGGCTTGGCGGGATCGGCAATCGCTGATGGTCTTTCGTCGGGGTGCCGGATTCATCCGGAGGTAGATAAGGCAAAGATGCCGATATGGCATAATGGCGCTCGATTATCTCACGCGCGGATCAGCGATGCGTTCGGGCTGCAATGGCATCGAACGTCAAACTGCTGATCAGCAGTGGCCGATGTCCCGCTATAGATGAAAGCGATTGTTGACGCGATACAACCTATCACGGGCTTCGGGCCTTGAAGTGCGAGCGTGTCGCCCTACTCTCTTCCCTGCAGTTCCCCTCTCTATGCCCTGGATGCTCTCCCTTCCAGGGCATTTTTCTTGGCTGGCGCGCCATGCCGCAAGACCCACCTGTCCAAAATGATTCGCCTTTCCCTGTAAGGCTGCGGCGAACTGCAGTGGTCGATCGGACAGGGCTGCTTGATCTGCCGGGCTTTCCTAGGATCGCGCGGAAGCGCTCGGGAATCGGTCCTACGCGTCGTTGACCGTCTGTCCGAAGACCTGTTCGAAGGCGTCGCGAAGGCGGATGTCGACATCGGTCATCATGACCGGCAGACCGAGATCGACGAGGCTGGTGACGCCGTAAGCAGAAATCCCGCAGGGAATAATGCCGGTGAAATGGCCGAGATCTGGATCGACGTTCAGCGAAAGGCCATGAAACGTCACCCATTTGCGTACGCGGATGCCGAGGGCTGCGATCTTGTCTTCGGTTACGGTGCCATCTGGTAGAACCGGCTTTTCCGGGCGCCGGACCCATACTCCGACCCGATCCTCACGACGTTCGCCGCGCACATTCATCGCATCGAGCGTACGAATGATGACTTCTTCAAGCGCGCCCACGAAGGCGCGGATATCCTGCCGCCGACACTTCAGGTCCAGCATGACATAGGCCACGCGCTGGCCCGGCCCGTGATAGGTGTATTCGCCGCCGCGTCCGGTCGCGAATACCGGAAATCGATCCGGCTCGATGAGATCGGCGACATCGGCGCTGGTGCCGGCGGTATAGAGCGGCGGATGCTCGACCAGCCAGACCAGCTCCGGCGCCCGCCCCTCGGCGATATCGGCGACTTCGGCTTCCATGGTGGCGACGGCCTCTTCATAAGGCACGAGTCCCTCGCTGATCCGCCAGCGAACAGGCGGCGTACCGTGGACGGGAAGCATCTGGTGGGAAAGTTCTGTGCGAAGCATATGGCAGTCCTTTGCGTGCCGCCGGCCGCTCATGTGGAAATCCAGCGCTGCCTGCGGGTTGTCCACATATGGCGCTATTCGGGCGGAAATTCAAACATCTAAGGCGTTTCCACCGCATCTGGGCTGATACGATCGGAGGAGCTGTGAAGGAATTTAAAAAAACTGACACATCGCTCTTGTGCCCCCCGAATGCTTTTGCTACATGCAGCCGCGCCGGAGCAATCCAGCCTACCACGATGCGGTCGTGGCGGAATTGGTAGACGCGCAGCGTTGAGGTCGCTGTGGGGCAACCCGTGGAAGTTCGAGTCTTCTCGACCGCACCAAAAAGAACCCGGCTTAGGCCGGGTTTTTTGTTTTTCAAACAGTGCTTTAGGCAAGCATATATTCCGCAATGAAACGGGTCGCAGAACACAACGGATATCTCTCCGCGCTGTTGAGTAC
Source organism: Rhizobium sp. P40RR-XXII (assembly GCF_012641405.1). Classification (GTDB taxonomy): domain Bacteria; phylum Pseudomonadota; class Alphaproteobacteria; order Rhizobiales; family Rhizobiaceae; genus Rhizobium. The sequence continues at coordinate 309,877 of NZ_JABAII010000002.1, read as the reverse complement.
TTGCTCGCTTGAAATCAGCTTTTGTCGATATCGAGCGCTTGGTGTCCCCGCCTCATATATTTTCGTATGTTCGGGGCGTTCATGCTGTTCTCCCGCCTCGATCAGCGAGAGCCGTTAGGTCTCCGCGGTTACTTGACTTCGCGCCCCTCTCTGGCACCGTGAAATTCTTCAAAAATCGGAGGATGCATGACGCCAGAACGCTTTTCCGAATGCCTTTTGCATATCCGCTGGACGCCTATCAATCTGGCGAGCGCCCTGCAATGCGACCTATCATGGGTGGAGGCAATGGAAGTTGGAAATGCCGAAGTGCCGGCCGGATTGGCAGAGTGGCTGGAAACTCTCGCACAATGCCATGAGGAGGCCGGCGTCCCGACCACGTATCGCGGACGCGGGCACGACTGAGATCGACGGAGATGAACCTGGAAAACAACGGCAGTCCGGCAAACGGCGGATAATTCACTCCAAACGGAGGGGTTTGAGATGAATGATGATTTTCGTTTGAAGCTTATCAAAATCAGAGGCGAAAAGATCGCCCATCGCGACGAACTGCTGGCGATGAAGATGCAGGGCGTGAGCGCAAAAGGCGGTGCCGAGATTATCGATCTTGACGATACGATTGCCCGCCTGAGCTAGAAATGCCCAGCTCCGCGCTCAATGCGCCACGTCCTTGCTGAGTTTGCGCAGCCGGATCTGATGATCGAGCCGCTCGAGTTGGTGAGTGGTCGCCTCGATCAGTTTGCCGATTTCCTGGTGTGCTGTTCGTAGCCGCGAAAGCTCGTTTCGGACAGCTTCCAAGGCGCGCTCGTCGCTATCCTCTCCAGGACCATCGCCCGACCCGGTCATCAACCACGCCGGGGAAACATCGAAGAGAGCCGACATCTTCACCAGGGCGGAGGGGTTGGGTTCGGCGCGATCGGATTCCCAGGCAAGCATCGTCTCCTCGCTGACGCCAAGCTGGCTTGCCAATGTTTCGAGGCTGATGCCGGCGGCATCGCGGGCCATGGACAACCGTCCGCCCAGCGTATCGTCGCCCTCATCCGAAAAAACGGTCGTCTCTTGTTCGGGTTTGAACATCGGTGCGATCCTTTTCCTGGCTGCGTCGCTGATTTTTTGTGCGGCGCGTTTATGTTTTATCCGTTTCCGAAGGCGGAGATAGGTCTAAGGACGTCATCCCGCCATTCCGATCTGTCCCAAATGGAAAAGTGTGACGTTTTGCCATGCCTGTTTCCGCGTCTTGCGATCCGCTCACGATCGCGCCTTGATTGCATGCCTCTCTCGTGTTTGATGTCTCTTCATGTCCATCTCTCCCGCCGTTTCCACACAGCAGAATCCCCTCAAAGGCATGACGATCATGGCAAGCGCCATGTTCCTGCTGCCGACGATGGATGCGATTGCCAAGTACATGGCGAGTTTCGAAGGCATGTCGCCAGGCCAGGTGACCTTCTATCGCTTCTTCTTTCAGATTGTCTGCATGCTGCCGCTGCTGGCGACCGAAACTGGACGGTCGGCATTCTCGGCAAAGCGTCCCTGGATGAACCTCCTGCGTGGCGCGTTGCACGGTGCGGCCAGCCTGCTCTTCTTCGCAGCGGTCAAATACATGCCGCTTGCCGATGTCTTCGCGATCTATTTCGTCGAACCATTCATGCTGACAGCACTTTCAGCTCTGTTTCTGGGCGACAAGGTCGGCTGGAGACGCTGGCTGGCGATCGCCATCGGCTTCGTCGGCGCGATGATCGTCATTCAGCCGAGTTTCGAGATCTTTGGGCTGAAAGCGCTGCTGCCTGTAGCCTGCGCCTTCCTCTTTGCACTCTATCTGTTCATGAATCGCGCCGTCGGCGAGGCGGATTCGCCATTGACGATGCAGGTCATGGCCGGCGTAGGCGGCACGCTGTTCATGACGGCCACCCTGTTGGCCGGGGCATCCGCCGGCATCGCCGATTTCGAGCCTTCCCTGCCCGCCTCTGCGCTCGGCCTCGCGCTTCTACTGATTCTGGGTTCGATATCGGGCTACGCGCATATGCTTGTCGTCCGGGCCTTCCGGCTGGCACCCCTTTCGCTGCTCGCCCCGTTCCAATATTTCGAGATCATTTCCGCCACCGTCCTCGGCTACGCGATCTTCGGCGATTTCCCCAATCTTTCCAAATGGATCGGCATTGCCATCATCGTCAGCTCCGGTCTCTTCATCATCTGGCGGGAGCGCGTGCAGTCAAAATTGGCAAAAGCGGCGTGAGCCAAGACAGCTTGCGCATGGACCGGCCATGCAATTTGTGGCTAAAACACTGACTGAATAGAGTATTTGGGCGGAGATTGCATGTTCAAGAAAATCCTGATCGCCAATCGCGGTGAGATCGCTTGCCGCGTGATCAAGACGGCGCGCCGGATGGGTATCCTGACGGTCGCCGTCTATTCGGATGCCGATCGGGATGCTCTTCATGTCGAAATGGCGGATGAATCAGTCCATATCGGTCCGGCGCCCGCCGCCGAAAGCTATCTCGTCGCCGACAAGATCATCGCCGCCTGCAAGGAGACCGGCGCCGAAGCGGTTCATCCGGGCTACGGTTTCCTCTCCGAGCGCGCCTCCTTCTGCGCGGCGCTGGAGAAGGAAGGCATCATCTTCATCGGCCCCAAGCCGAAGGCGATCGAGGCCATGGGCGACAAGATCGAATCGAAGAAATTCGCCAACGCCGCCAATGTGTCCACCGTGCCGGGCCATCTCGGCATCATCGATGACGCCGATCACGCCGAGCGGATCGCGGCCGAGATCGGTTATCCCGTCATGATCAAGGCCTCCGCCGGCGGCGGCGGCAAGGGCATGCGCATTGCCTGGAGCAAGGACGAGGTGCGCGACGGGTTCGAGCGCGCCCGTTCGGAAGCGAAAAGCTCCTTCGGCGACGATCGCATCTTCATCGAGAAATTCGTCGTCGACCCCCGGCACATCGAGATCCAGGTACTGGCCGATGCCCATGGCAACGTGGTCTATCTCGGCGAGCGGGAATGCTCCATCCAGCGCCGGAACCAGAAGGTCGTGGAAGAAGCGCCCTCGCCGTTTCTCGACGAGGCGACGCGCAAGGCCATGGGCGAACAGTCCGTGGCGCTCGCCAAGGCCGTCGATTATCAAAGTGCCGGCACGGTCGAATTCATCGTCGATCGCGACAGGAACTTCTACTTCCTCGAAATGAACACCCGCCTGCAGGTCGAGCATCCGGTGACGGAGCTTGTGACCGGCATCGACCTCGTCGAGCAGATGATCCGCGTCGCCGCCGGCGAAAAGCTACCGTTCAAGCAGGCGGATATCAAGCTCAACGGCTGGGCGGTCGAAAGCCGCCTTTATGCGGAGGATCCCTATCGCAATTTCCTGCCCTCGATCGGCCGTCTGACGCGCTATCGCCCGCCGCGCGAGGGCAAGACGGAAAAATCGGCCGTCCGCAACGACACCGGCGTCTTCGAAGGCGCCGAGATCTCCATGTACTATGATCCGATGATCGCCAAGCTCTGCACCTGGGCTCCCACCAGGCTGGAAGCGATTGAAGCGATGGGCGAAGCCTTGGACGGTTTCGTGGTCGACGGCATCGAACACAACATGCCATTCCTGTCCGCGCTGATGAAGCATCCGCGCTGGCGCGAGGGCCGCCTTTCTACCGGCTTCATTGCCGAGGAATATCCTGATGGGTTCGCGCCTGTGACGCCGGATGAGGACCAGACAGCACTTCTTGCCGCAGTCGCCCTCTCCTGCAGCCTGATCGAATCCAACCGCCGCGAACGCTATGCCGATCGCTTGCGTCCCACAGCCGGGCCGTTGCCGGAGAACTGGATCGTCAAGCTCGGCACGGCCTACCTGCCCGTGGCATTGCTCGAGGGTGTGGTGACCATTCCTTTCGAGATGGATATGCGGATCGGCGGCAAGATCGTGACTGTCGCAACCGACTGGCGTCCCGGCGATGCCGTCTGGGCCGGCACCGTAAACGGCCGCAAGCTGACCGTCCAGATCCGCAGCCTGCTGAACGGCCTGCGTATCGACTGGCAGGGCATTTCCGTCAGGGTCAAGGTATTCACCCCGCGTCAGGCTGAGCTCGACAAGCTCATGCCCGTCAAATTGCCGCCCGACACGTCGAAGCTGCTGCTCTGCCCCATGCCTGGCCTGGTCGTCGCCATTGCCGTTGCCGAGGGACAAGAAGTCAAGGCCGGCGAGACGCTGGCCATCGTCGAGGCGATGAAGATGGAAAATGTCCTGCGCGCCGAACGCGACCTGGTCGTCGGCAAGATCAACGCCAAGCCGGGTGAGAGCCTCGCTGTCGATGCCGTGATCATGGAATTTGCCTGATCCGGATATAGGTATCGCCACCCTTTCGGAAAAACTGAGCGGCGGTTGCTCGGCTGAAACATGACGATTGCGACGCTAAGTGTCTGATTTTGGCTTGAGTCGCCCTGCGCGCCCATGCCAATGTCGCGCGGACCAAATCATAGCAAAAAGGGATGAGATCATGGACGTTCGCGCCGCCGTAGCCATTGCCGCCGGCAAGCCGCTAGAAGTGATGACGGTTCAGCTTGAGGGGCCGAAGGCCGGCGAAGTGCTGATCGAGGTCAAGGCGACCGGCATCTGCCATACCGATGATTTCACCCTGTCGGGTGCCGATCCGGAAGGCTTGTTCCCGGCGATCCTCGGCCATGAGGGCGCCGGCATCGTCGTCGATGTCGGACCGGGGGTGACTTCGGTCAGGAAGGGCGACCACGTCATTCCGCTCTATACGCCCGAATGCCGCGAATGCCCGTCCTGCCTGTCGCGCAAGACCAACCTGTGCACGGCGATCCGCGCGACGCAAGGCCAAGGCCTGATGCCGGACGGCACCTCGCGCTTCTCGATCGGCAAGGACAAGATCCATCACTATATGGGCTGCTCGACCTTCGCCAATTATACCGTGCTGCCGGAGATTGCCGTTGCCAAGGTCAATCCCGACGCCCCCTTCGACAAGATCTGCTATATCGGCTGCGGCGTGACGACGGGCATCGGCGCGGTCATCAACACCGCCAAGGTGGAGATGGGGGCAACGGCGATCGTCTTCGGTCTCGGCGGCATCGGCCTCAACGTCATCCAGGGCTTGAGGCTGGCCGGCGCCGACATGATCATCGGCGTCGATCTCAACAATGACAAGAAGGCCTGGGGCGAGCGCTTCGGCATGACGCATTTCGTCAATCCGAAGGAAGTCGGCGACGACATCGTTCCCTATCTCGTCAACATGACGAAGCGTGGCGCCGACCAGATCGGCGGGGCCGACTATACCTTCGACTGCACCGGCAACACCAAGGTGATGCGCCAGGCGCTGGAGGCGAGCCATCGCGGCTGGGGCAAGTCGGTGGTGATCGGCGTTGCCGGCGCCGGCCAGGAGATCTCGACGCGGCCGTTCCAGCTGGTGACGGGCCGCTCGTGGATGGGGACGGCCTTCGGCGGCGCGCGGGGCCGCACCGATGTGCCGAAGATCGTCGACTGGTACATGGAAGGCAAGATCGAGATCGATCCGATGATCACCCACACCATGCCGCTCGAAGACATCAACAAGGGATTTGAGCTCATGCACTCCGGAAAGAGTGTCAGGGGCGTCGTGGTGTACTGACACTCGAAGTCGCGAAAAGAAACGTATGCGGCGCATGAGAAATACGCCGCATATAACTGAAAAGATTTGATATCATGATCTATGTCGACGCTGATGCCTGTCCGGTCAAGCCGGAGATCCTGAAGGTTGCCGAACGCCACGGCATCGAAGTGACCTTCGTCGCCAATTCGGGGCTGCGGCCGTCGCGGGATCCGATGGTGCATAACGTCATTGTCTCCAACGCCTTCGATGCCGCCGACAACTGGATTGCCGAACATGCGGGCGCCGGCGATATTGTCGTCACGGCGGACGTGCCGCTCGCCGGCCGCTGCGTTGCGACGGGAGCGCTTGTGACGGGGCCGACCGGCCGCATCTTCGACAAGACGAATATCGGCATGGCGACGGCCATGCGCGATCTCGGGGCGCACCTTCGCGAAACCGGCGAAAGCAAGGGCTACAATGCCGCCTTCTCGCCGCGCGACCGCTCCGCCTTTCTCGAAACCTTCGACCGGCTCTGCCGGCGTGCCGGAGCATGATCCCAAAAAGTGCGCAGCGGTTTTAAGATAAGATTATGCAAAATCAAAGCATTAGAGCGTAATGGCAATTAGAAGAAAGCCGTTACGCTCTAAAACTCACCAATCGCCTGGAGACCAATCGTGAACATCATTTCCCAGAACACCGCCTTCGGCGGCATGCAGGGTGTCTTTTCGCATGAATCTGAAGCCTGCAAATGCGAGATGACCTTTGCCGTCTTCGTGCCGCCGCAGGCGATTACCGAGCCTCGGCCTGTCCTCTGGTATCTTTCCGGTCTCACCTGCACCCACGCCAACGTCATGGAAAAAGGCGAGTATCGCCGCATGGCCGCCGAGCTCGGCCTGATCATCGTCTGCCCGGACACGAGTCCGCGCGGCAATGACGTGCCGGACGAGCTGACCAATTGGCAGATGGGCAAAGGCGCCGGCTTCTATCTCGACGCCACCGAGACGCCCTGGGCCGAAAACTACCGGATGTACAGCTATATAACCGAGGAATTACCCGCGCTCGTGACCAAGCAATTCCGTGCCGATATGAGCCGCCAGGGTATCTTCGGCCATTCCATGGGCGGCCATGGCGCCATGACGATCGCGTTGAAAAACCCGAAGCGCTTCAAGAGCTGCTCGGCTTTCGCCCCGATCGTGCAGCCGTCGACGGCCGATTGGTCGGCTCCCGCTCTCGAGAAATATCTCGGCAGCAACAAGACGGCCTGGAGACAATACGACGCCTGCTCCCTCGTCGAGGACGGTGCCCGCTTCCCGGAATTCCTGATCGACCAGGGCAAGGCGGACAGCTTCCTCGAAAAAGGCCTGCGCCCATGGCTTTTCGAAGATGCGATCACGGGCACCGATATCGGTCTGACGCTGCGCATGCATGAGCGCTATGATCATTCCTATTACTTTATCTCCAGCTTCATGGACGATCACCTGAAGTGGCATGCCGAACGCCTGGCAAGATGAAGGTTGCGTGGCTGCCATGCGGCTCATGCCTTGAAAAGCGCCTTCGGCAAAGGCATATACAAAATGCGCAGACGACTGCGGTGGCCGGCGAATATGACCGGCCGCAGACATCGCGGGGACGGCCTCGCTCTTAACAAAGGAGCGTAAAATGGCTTGGTTCCTGCTTTTCCTCGCTGGCTTGTTCGAAATCGGCTGGGCCGTCGGCCTCAAATATACCGACGGATTCACCCGGCCGATGCCGACGGTCCTCACCGTCATATCCATGATCATCAGCGTCGTGCTGCTCGGTCTCGCTGTAAAGACCCTGCCGATGGGCGCGGCCTATGCGGTCTGGACCGGCATAGGCACGGTCGGCACTGTTCTCTTGGGCATATGGCTGCTCGGCGATCCCGCGACGTTCGTCCGACTGCTCTGCATCGGTCTTATCGTGGCTGGCATCGCCGGCCTGAAGCTTGCCGCCTGACAAGCTGCCGTCATCGGCGCTGGCGATTGTCCAGCGCCCACTTTCCAGGGCCTGCAAACACCAAAAACAGGAAGACGAAGCAGAACAGCACTGCGCCATCGCCCTGATTGTTGGCCGGGAAGAAGTCGATCGGCATATGCACCGTGAAATAGGCGATCGCCATTTCGCCACTGAGGAGAAAGGCGACCGGGCGGGTGAAGAGACCGAGCAGGATGAGGATACCGCCTACGAACTCGATGATCGCCGCAGCGAAGAACAGCGTCGTGATGGCGTAAGGTGCCGGCGGAAAGCCGAAGAGCTTCTGCGTACCATGTTCGATGAATAACAGGGCAGTCATGATTCGCAGAATTGTGAGGACTGCAGGCTGGTATGGCGAAAAGCGCTCGAAAAACGACATGAAGATCTCCGTTCGAAGGGGAATGCGAAGGAGATCCTGCCGAAAATGCTCTCGCTCCGCTGACAACGGGGCAAACACGCGAGAGGCGGATTTATTCGCCGGACCCAGCGATCAGCCAGGCCCGGCGACGAAGCGGATTACTTCTTGCTATTGTCGATCGCCAGAAGGCCCGGACCTGCGAAGATCAGGAACAGGAAGATGAAGCAGTAGAGGATCGCTGCGTCACCGCCATTGTTGGCCGGGAAGAAATTCTTGGGCGAATGCGCCATGAAATAGGCGACCGCCATATTGCCGCAGAGAATGAAGGCAACCGGACGGGTAAAGAAGCCAACGATCGTCGCCAATCCGCCTACGACTTCGATAATCCCCTGAACCAAGATCAAGGTCGGCAAGGGGCTAGGAAATTGACCGCCGGCCGGAAAGCCAACGAGCTTCTGCAAGCCATGTTCGATGAACAGCAGGCCGGTCATGACACGCAATACAGTAAGAGCATAGGGCTGATATTGGGTCAGCCGATCGGAAAGCGCCATTTTAAACTCCAGTTTTAACTCCCCCTGGAGGAAGCATTAGTGCGGACAGTCGCGAACGTGAAAACACGGCTTTTGACACTCAATCAATTTTTCGTGTGATATCCGTGGCTTGTTGTCACAGACTCACAAGGGGATGTTGTCGTGCTTCTTCCAGGGATTGGTCAGATCCTTGTTGCGCAGCATCCTCAGCCCCTGCGCCAGCCGCCGCCGTGTCGAACGCGGCATGATCACTTCGTCGATGTAGCCGCGTTCGGCCGCCACGAACGGCGATAGGAAGCGATCCTCATACATCTTGGTATGCGCTACAATCTTTTCCGGGTCGGCGATATCCTTGCGGAAGATAATTTCCACCGCCCCCTTGGCACCCATCACGGCGATCTGCGCCGTCGGCCAGGCATAGTTGAGATCGCCGCGCAGATGTTTCGAGGCCATGACGTCATAGGCGCCGCCGAAGGCCTTGCGGGTAATGACGGTCAGTTTCGGCACGGTCGCTTCGGCATAGGCAAAGAGCAGCTTGGCGCCATGCTTGATCAGCCCACCATATTCCTGTGCCGTTCCCGGCAGGAAGCCGGGCACATCGACGAAGGTGACGATCGGGATATTGAAGCAATCGCAGAAACGCACGAAGCGGGCCGCCTTTCGCGATGCATCGCTGTCGAGAACGCCGGCCAACACCATCGGCTGGTTAGCGACGAAGCCGACCGTGGCTCCCTCGATGCGACCGAAACCACAGACGATGTTCTTGGCGAAGCTTTCCTGTATCTCGAAGAAATCGCCCTCATCCGCGATCTTCAAGATCAGCTCCTTGATGTCGTAGGGTTTGTTGGCATTGGCCGGAATCAGCGTATCGAGCGAGTTATCCGGCTCTGTCACGGATTGATAGCATTCGATCTCCGGTACCGCCGCCGTGTTCGACTGCGGCAAGAAATCGACGAGACGGCGCACCTGCAGCAGTGTATCGACATCGTTGTCATAGGCGGCATCCGCGATCGAGGATTTCGTCGTGTGTACCGAAGCGCCGCCGAGCTGCTCGGAGGTAACGGTTTCGTTGGTGACGGTCTTTACCACATCCGGCCCGGTGACGAACATGTAGGAGGTGTCGCGCACCATGAAGATGAAATCCGTCATGGCCGGGGAATAGACGTCGCCACCCGCGCATGGCCCCATGATGATGGAGATTTGCGGAATGACGCCGGAGGCCAGCACGTTGCGCTGGAACACCTCGGCATAGCCGCCGAGTGCGGCCACGCCTTCCTGAATGCGGGCGCCGCCGGCATCGTAGATGCCGATGATCGGCGCCCGGTTCTTCAGCGCCATATCCTGTATTTTGGTGATCTTTTCCGCATGTGCTTCTGAAAGAGATCCGCCGAAAACCGTGAAATCCTTGGCAAAAATGAAAACGGTACGCCCGTTGATGGTGCCCCATCCGGTGACGACGCCGTCGCCGGCTATCTTGCTCTTGTCCATGCCGAAATCGGTCGAGCGATGTTCGACGAACATGTCGAATTCCTCGAAGGAGCCCTCGTCGAGGAAAATATCGATGCGCTCGCGCGCAGTCAGCTTGCCGCGCGCATGCTGCGCATCGATGCGCACCTGTCCGCCTCCGAGCCTTGCGACCTCGCGACGACGTTCCAGTTCCTGCAGGATTTCCTTCATGCGGTCCTCTCTCCCTCATCGCTTGGACTGGAGCATTTTCGCTTTTTTCGAATCGCGGAAGTGCTCTATCTTCTTGTTTTTACGCAATCCGGACGGAAAACCGCTGCGCACTTTTCCTGGAAATGCTCTAGCATGGCGCGAGCGTCGTTTGAAGCTGCCGGGTCAATTCGCCAGCCGCGGCGTAGTCAGGGAAAAGATGGAGCGGACGCGCGCCGCGATATCCTCGGCCATCAGCTCATCCGCCGTGGCGGGATCGGGAGCGGTGGTTTTAGTCTCGAAAGACGCCATGGCGACCACCGCGCCGCCGTCCAATGCCGCGGCGTCGATGTTGACCTTGGCGCTGTTGCGATCACGGTTGAAACCACGCGCCCTGCGGACATCGGTCAATCGGACCGTAATTGCGACCTGTGGCAAGGGTTGACTATAGGTCGTTGCGGCAATCGCCGCATTCACGCGATCGTTGACGGCGGCGACCAGCGCTGGCGATACCGGAGGCAAGGCCTGATCGGCGACGACACTCGCACTGCGTACGGCATAGGTTGGAGGCGGAGGGTCGACGGACCAGCTTGAGCAGGCTGCCAGAGCCAAACATCCCACGAGCGCCGAAGCGGCACCCGACTTCAACCACGACATGATATCCGTCCAGACCTACGAACTTGCAAGATACGAAGATCGCTATAAAGGACTGGAAATCAACAATGTTCAACTGCGAAGCGCGGAAAAAACATCGGTCGCGGCCTGAAATTCCTCAAAACGCTGTGCACGACGCAGTTCGGCCTCTTCGTCGCTGCCCCAGTGCTCGATCGTCCAGTCCTCATCGAGATGGGCAAGCGACCAGACGTCGGTGAGTGGCAGAAAACCTTCGGCGAAAGCAAGCGCCAGGATCGCCGAGCCGGTGAGCGTCGTGATCGTGTGCAGGCTCGCAAGCTCCATCGGCGTGGAGTATTTGCGCAACGCAGCGGCGAAGGCTGCGATGGCTTCGCCAGGCTGTTCCTGATGCATGACGCCTTCGGCCAGGATGAAGCGGGCGCCGATGTCGCGCGCCACCCATTCGATCACCGGATCCCAGCGTTCCGAATGCCGTTCGACGAGCCGCTCAGGCCCGTCGGCGCGGTAGCAAAGCAGGTCGCTGCCGGAGAAACGGACGATCTCGTCGAACACGGCCTCGCTCTCCGTCTCAACACCGTCGATAGCGGTGTTGACGAGGCGCGTTACCGGCATGGTGGCCGGATCGATCACGTCGACCTGCCGCGCCCATTCGGCAGCCACCAGCTTGGCAAGGGCTTCCGTCGGCAGGGCCAGGGAGTGCCGCGCCGGCGTCTTCACCACCTTGCCGTCGAGAGCGATGGCATGGTTGCCCTCTTCCTCGTTGATCGTCACGTCCTTGTAGAAGCGCTTGGGCAACGGCTTCTTCATCTGGATCTGCGCACGGCGGATCGGATCGGGATGGCTCAGGCCCTCGGAAACATCGTTCAACAGGTCGCGCATGACGTCACCTCAGAGAATATGGCTCAACAGGTCGTTCGGATGGTGTGCGATGGCATCGGCTCCGGCTGCCAGCAACTCCTCGACGGAAGCATAGCCCCAGGCGACGCCAATGGCAGTCGCACCCGCCGCCTTCGCCATTTGCATGTCGTAGATCGCATCGCCGATCACGATCGTGTCGTGCGGATCCATGCCGGTTTCGTCGCAGCATTCGGTCACCATCGCCGGATGCGGCTTGGACGGGCAATCGTCGGCGGTGCGCGAGACAATAAAATAGGGTGTGAAATCGTTGACCTCAAGGATATGGGACAGGCCGCGGCGGGATTTGCCCGTTACCGCGCCGATCAGCAATTCATCGCGGGCCGAAAGCATCTCGATCAGCGGCTTGATGCCGTCGAAGAGCGGCGTCTGCATGTCGGCCTCGTCCCGCACGTCGGGAAAAATCGACTTGTAATGCGCCGTCATGGCGATCGCCTCGTCATCGACATGCGGCTTGCCCTGCAGGCGGGCGATGGCGATGTCGAGCGTCAGGCCGATGATCGACTTGGTGGCCGAAACGTCCGGACGCTTATAGCCGAAGGCGACAAAAGTTCGCGCCATGACCTCGTGGATCAGCCGCGCACTGTCGACCAGCGTGCCGTCACAATCGAATAGGACCAGCTTCATTCGTCGTCCGGCTCCCCTGCCGATTCCATATCGAAACCGAGAAGGTTCCAGGTCTGCACCATATGCGGCGGCAAAGGCGCGGTGACGCGCAGGCGCCCGCCGCTCGGATGCGGGATATCGATATGGCGCGCATGCAGATGCAGGCGCTTCTGGACGCCGCCCGGGAAATCCCAGTTCGGATCGTCATCGAAATATTTGGGGTCGCCGATGATCGGATGGCCCATATGCAGCGCGTGGACACGCAACTGGTGGGTACGGCCGGTATAGGGCTCCATCTCCAGCCAAGCGAGGCTCTGCGCAGCGGTTTCGAGCACGCGATAGTAGGAAATGGCGTGATCGGCGCCCTCCTCCCCATGCTTGGCAATGCGCATGCGATCGCCATCCGGCGTCGCCTCCTTCACCAGCCATGTGGAGATCTTGTCCTCATGCTTGCGCGGCACGCCCTTGACCAGCGACCAATAGGTCTTCTTGGTGTCGCGCTCGCGGAAGGCCGCCGTCAGCTTCTGCGCGGCTCCACGGGTGCGGGCAACGACGAGCACGCCCGACGTATCGCGGTCGAGACGGTGCACCAGGCGCGGCTTTTCGCCTTTCTTGCTCGTCCAGGCCTCCAGCATCTTGTCGATATGACGCGTAAGGCCGGAGCCGCCCTGTACCGCAAGGCCGGCCGGCTTGTTCAGCACATAGACTTTGTCGTCTTCATGCAGAAGCATGCGCGCAAGAAGCTCGGCATCGCCGGAATGTTTGAGGTCATTGCTGGCAATAGGACCGCTCTTCAGGGCCTTTGCGTCGACATCGAGCGGCGGCACTCGCACGGTCTGCCCCGGCTGCACGCGCGCATCCGTCTTGACGCGGCCACCATCGACCCGCACTTGGCCCGAGCGCATCAGCTTCTGCAATTGCCCGAAGCCGAGGCCCGGAAAATGCACCTTGAACCAGCGGTCGAGGCGCATGCCGGCCTCGTCAGGCTCGACCTTAATATGCTCAATCCCGGCCATTCTTCTTCTTTCAAACATCGCGGCATGTCCCGGAAAATGCCGAACGCTCGTCGGACGGGGTCATGCGAATTCAAACGACGGGACAATCAGCCCCGCGGCCGGAGATTTCCTAGCCTTTTGACGTGGCTTTAGAGCATTTCGAGGAAAAGTGGAAACCGGAATTATACGGCAGGATAATTTTCTGGCTCAGTTTCCCCTAGCCGAGACGACGGGCAGATTGACGTTGACCATACCAGCCTTGTCGAACATCAGCATCACGGGCACCGTGCCGCCCTGCTTGAAAGGCGCCTTAACCTGCTTGAACATCATGTGCATCGTGTTGGGCGCAAGCGTCACAGTGGCGCCGGCGGGAATGGCGACGCCGCCCTTGATTTCGCGCATCTTCATGATCTCGCCGTCCATCTTCATCTCATGCAGTTCCACCTTGCCGGCGGACGACGAGGTCACGGAGGTCAGCTTGTCATCGGTCTTGCCACTGTTGTGGATGGTGATGTAGCCGCCGCCGACGGGCTGGCCAGGAAGCATGGCGCGAACATAGCCGCCGCTGATATCGAGATCGCCAAGCTTGGCGACGGCAGAGCCTGAAGGTGCTGCGCCGGCATCCATATGCATTCCAGGCATAGACTTCATCGCGCCGCTGTCCTGCGCCATCGCCCCGCTTAGGGACAGTGAAAATGCGCCAATCGAAATCAGCAGTGCGGCGGCGTAGTTGCGGTTCATCTTCATCTCCTGCCCGGCTCCTCAATCGACCAGAAGGGATAACCTCTCCAGTCTCTATTGCAAAGGCCAGTAATCGTTGCCAAACGCAGGATTGATCGGCGCGACAAAAATTTGTTCAGCGGCGACATTTGCCCCTTGCCATCTCTGACCGGGACCGGATAATGGCAACTGACCTTGTTGGGAGAATCCGGCGCAAGCCGGTGCCGAAGGAGCAACCGCCCCGGAAACTCTCAGGCCAAAGGACCAGCAAGGGGCAGACGGAACTCTGGAGAGAAGCGCGCAAGCGTTCGCCGAAGGGATAACAATCTCAGGCAAACAGACAGAGGGGGCTCATCGTCAGGCGCGCTTGCGCCGAAATTGTGAGCTCTGCGCCTCGAAACGGCGCAAAACCCGGAGGCGTCATTTGGACGAGACCGCTGCCCTCAAGACAACACCACTTCACGCCCTGCATCTGTCGCTCGGTGCCCGCACGGTGCCGTTCGCCGGCTATGACATGCCCGTGCAATATGCGCCCGGCGTGCTGAAAGAACATCTTTGGACCAGATCTTCCGCCGGCCTGTTCGACGTGTCGCATATGGGTCAGGTGACAATCCGCGCCCGCTCCGGCAAATATGAGGATGCGGCACTGGCGCTCGAAAGCCTGGTGCCGGTCGATATTCTCGGGCTTGCCGAAAATCGCCAGCGCTACGGCTTCTTCACCGACGATAACGGCGGCATCCTCGACGATCTGATGATCGCCCATATGGACGACTATCTTTTCGTCGTCGTGAACGCCGCCTGCAAAGAGCAGGATTTCAAACATCTTCAAGATCATATAGGCGATAGCTGCGAAGTTACATTACTCGATCGCGCCCTCATCGCCCTGCAGGGACCACGCGCCGTCGACGTGCTTGCCGAGCTCTGGGCCGATATCGCCTACATGAAGTTCATGGATGTGCGCCATTGTCGCCTCCACGACGTTTCCTGCCTCGTGTCGCGCTCCGGCTATAGCGGCGAAGACGGCTTCGAAATCTCCGTACCGGCGGATAAGGCCGAAGATATCGCCAAGCGGCTGCTGGAGCACCCGGACGTCCAGCCCATCGGCCTTGGCGCCCGTGACTCGCTCCGCCTCGAGGCCGGCCTCTGCCTCTACGGCAACGACATCGACGAGACGACGACGCCGATCGAAGGCGCCCTTGAATGGGCGATCCAGAAGGCCCGCAAGACCGGCGGCGCACGCGCCGGCGGCTTTCCCGGCGCAAGCCGCATTCTTGCCGAACTCGATGGCGGTACCGCGCGCCGCCGCGTCGGCCTGAAGCCCGAGGGCAAGGCACCGGTGCGCGGTCACGCCAAGCTTTATGCCGATGCTGAAGGCAAGACGGAAATCGGCGAAGTCACCTCCGGCGGCTTCGGCCCGAGCGTCGAATCTCCCGTTGCCATGGGCTATGTGCCGACCGAATTCACCGCTCCCGGCACCATCGTTTACGCCGAAGTGCGCGGCAAATACCTGCCGGTCGCCGTCAGCGCCCTGCCTTTCATCAAACCCACCTACAAACGCTGAACGTCTTTTCCAGAGAGGATTATCCATGCTGAAATTCACCGAAGAACACGAGTGGCTGAAGGTCGAAGGCGATGTCGCAACGGTCGGCATCACCGCGCATGCGGCCGAGCAGCTCGGCGATCTCGTTTTTGTGGAATTGCCCGAAGTCGGCGCCAGCTTCTCCAAGGGTGACGACGCGGCAACCGTCGAATCCGTCAAGGCGGCATCGGAAGTCTATTGTCCGCTCGATGGAGAAATCACCGAAGTCAACGAAGCCATCACCGCCGATCCGGCCCTCGTCAATTCCGACCCGATGGGTGCCGGCTGGTTCTTCAAGCTCAAGCTGAAGAATATGAGCGATGTCGATGGTCTTCTTGATGAATCCGGTTACAAGGAGCTGATCGGATAATGACGACGCCTACGGAATTCACATTCACCGACTACCAGCCATACGATTTCGCCAATCGTCGCCATATCGGCCCGTCTCCCTCCGAGATGACCGATATGCTTCGCGTCATCGGCTACAACAGCCTCGACGGCTTGATCGATGCGACGCTGCCGCCGGCGATCCGCCAGAAGACGCCGCTCGCCTGGGGCGCGCCGATGACGGAGCGCGAGGCGCTCGACAGGCTGCGCGAGACCGCCAATAAGAACAAGGTCTTGGTTTCGCTCATCGGCCAGGGCTATTACGGCACGATCACGCCGCCGGTCATCCAGCGCAATATCCTGGAAAACCCGGCCTGGTACACGGCCTATACGCCGTACCAGCCCGAGATCAGCCAGGGCCGCCTCGAGGCTCTGCTGAACTACCAGACGATGATCAGCGACCTCACGGGTCTCGACGTCGCCAATGCATCCCTGCTCGACGAAGCGACCGCCGCTGCCGAAGGCATGGCGATGGCGGAACGCGTCGCGAAATCGAAGGCAAAAGCCTTCTTCGTCGATGCCGAATGCCACCCGCAGACCATCGCGCTGATCAGGACGCGCGCCGAGCCGCTCGGCTGGACCGTCATCGTCGGCAATCCGTTTACGGATCTCGATCCGGTCGACGTCTTCGGCGCGATCTTCCAGTATCCGGGCACGCATGGTCACATCAACGATTTCACCGGTCTGATCGCACGCCTGCACCAGACTGGTGCAATCGCCATCGTGGCGGCCGACCTCCTCTCCCTGACGCTGCTGAAATCTCCCGGCGAAATGGGCGCGGATATTGCCATCGGCTCCTCGCAGCGCTTCGGCGTTCCTGTCGGCTATGGTGGTCCGCATGCCGCCTATATGGCGGTCAAGGACTACTACAAGCGCTCCATGCCGGGCCGTCTCGTCGGCGTTTCGGTCGATGCGCGCGGCAATCGCGCCTATCGCCTGTCGCTGCAGACGCGCGAACAGCACATTCGCCGCGAAAAGGCGACGTCGAATATCTGCACCGCCCAGGTCCTGCTTGCCGTTATGGCTTCCATGTATGCAGTCTTCCACGGCCCGCAGGGCCTGAAGGCGATCGCCCAGCAGGTCCACCAAAAGGCCGTCCTGATGGCCAAGGGGTTGGAAAAGCTCGGCTATACCATCGAGCCGGAAAACTTCTTCGACACCATCACCGTCGAGGTCGGTCACATGCAGGGTCTCATCCTGCGCGCGGCCGTGGCCGAAGGCGTGAACCTGCGCAAGGTCGGCGAGACGAAGATCGGCATGAGCCTGGACGAGCGCACCCGCCCGGCAACGGTAGAAGCCGTCTGGCGCGCCTTCGGCGGCGATTTCCGCATTGCCGATTTCGAGCCATCCTATCGCCTGCCGAAGGGCCTGCTGCGCACCAGCGAATACCTGTCGCATCCGATCTTCCACATGAACCGCGCCGAAAGCGAGATGACGCGTTACATCCGTCGTCTCTCCGACCGCGACCTGGCGCTCGACCGTTCGATGATCCCGCTCGGCTCCTGCACCATGAAGCTCAATGCGACGGCGGAAATGCTGCCGATCACATGGCCTGAGTTTTCGGATATCCATCCTTTCGTGCCGGCCGACCAGGCGCTCGGCTACCGCGAAATGATCGATGATCTGACGGACAAGCTCTGCGCCATTACCGGCTACGACGCCTTCTCCATGCAGCCGAACTCCGGCGCGCAGGGCGAATATGCCGGCCTCCTGACCATCCGCAACTACCACATAGCCAACGGTCAGGGTCATCGCGACATCTGCCTCATCCCGACCTCCGCGCACGGCACCAACCCAGCTTCGGCGCAGATGGCGGGCATGAAGGTCGTGGTCGTCAAGGTCAGCGACGACGGCGATATCGACATGGCCGATTTCCGCGCCAAGACCGAGCAATATGCCGACAACCTCTCCTGCTGCATGATCACCTATCCTTCGACGCACGGCGTCTTCGAGGAGACGGTGAAGGAGATCTGCGATCTCGTGCACAAGCATGGTGGTCAGGTCTACCTCGATGGCGCCAACATGAACGCCATGGTCGGCCTCTCGCGTCCGGGCGATATCGGCTCCGATGTCAGCCACCTGAACCTGCACAAGACCTTCTGCATTCCGCATGGCGGCGGCGGCCCCGGCATGGGCCCGATCGGCGTCAAGGCTCATCTGGCATCCCACCTGCCCGGTCATCCGGAAACGGACGGCCGCAACGGTGCGGTCTCGGCGGCAGCCTTCGGTTCGGCCTCCATCCTGCCGATCTCCTGGAGCTACTGCCTGATGATGGGTGGCGAAGGCCTGACGCAGGCGACTAAGGTGGCGATCCTCAACGCCAACTATATCGCTGCCCGGCTCAAGGGCGCCTATGACGTCCTCTATAAGTCGAAGGCAGGACGTGTCGCGCATGAATGCATCATCGACACGCGTCCGCTGGTCGCAAGCGCCGGCGTGACGGTTGACGATGTCGCCAAGCGCCTCATCGATTGCGGCTTTCACGCGCCGACCATGAGCTGGCCGGTTGCCGGCACGCTGATGATCGAACCGACCGAATCGGAAACGAAGGCCGAGATCGACCGCTTCTGCGAGGCGATGCTGGCGATCCGCGAGGAAGCCCGCGCCATCGAAGGCGGTCGCATGGACAAGACCGACAATCCGCTGAAGAACGCTCCGCACACGGTGGAAGACCTCGTCGGCGAATGGGATCGCCCCTATTCGCGTGAACAGGCCTGCTTCCCGCCCGGCGCCTTCCGCGTGGACAAATACTGGTCCCCGGTCAATCGCATCGACAATGTCTATGGCGACCGCAACCTGATCTGCACCTGCCCGCCGCTGGAATCCTACGCCGAGGCAGCCGAGTAGAATTTTTGAAAAAAAGTGAAGCGGTTCAGTCGCTTCGCCGGAAACAGACATAAATCTATTGTGAAACTTGTCTATGAAAACGCCGCGTGTCCGAACGGATGCGCGGCGTTTTTTATGACGCGGCAATGGCGCCTTGGAATTCAGATTTATGCCGGAACAACCGGAATTTCATTTCGTCGCCGGGGGGCGAGCGGAGGCTTGCTTGCGGATGCGATCACGCTGCAACGCCCGCGTAAGGCTGCTTGCCCTGCCCCGATTCTGGTCGGCTTCCCCAATGGGGGCACCATGGCCGCATCGGCTCCGCGGCGGGAATCATCCGCGATTGGCTTGTACGGAAAGGCATATGACATGAATCAGGAGATTTTCTTGGACGCGGACAATCCCGACGGCTACATCGCGGCGGCCTTTGCAACGGACGATCCGTCCTCTATCGCCAGAGCATTGGGCGAAGTCGCCCGCACGCGCAACATGAGCAAGCTCGCCAAGGATGTCGGTATGAACCGATCCGCACTCTACCGGGCTTTGAGCGGTGACGGAAATCCGGAATTCGCGACGATCCTGAAAGTCGTCAAGGCGTTGGGCCTCAAGCTGACACCGGTGCCGGCGGCAAACTACCAGATCACTTTGGACAATTCGGAAAGAACTGTGTTGCCGTAGTCCGAGTCCTTCATGCTGAATTCCGCCTCGCCGGAGACCAGATTGAAATTGAAATAGACCTCGGCTGACTCTTCGCCGAGGAAGAGTTTGGTGGCATACCAATCTCCTGGCCTGCCACCGAAGCCGCCGTCGGGAAGACGTGTGGTCGCAGCTCCGAGAAATGCTATGCCGAACGGCAGAGTTTCAAGCTTGGCGTCTGACGAGCTGGGCGCATTTGCTGCCAATGCTTTGGCCAATTGCTCGAAGAATCGCGCCGGCCGAGAACCGTTAACGTGGCGGAATTCGCCACGCAAGAAACTGATTGGTCCTCCTGTCTCAGCACTTCCCTCCGAGGCGCCGTCCTTTTCACGCGGCCCCTGAATTTCGATGATGAACTTGGTCTGGTCTTCGCCTTCACCAAAGCTGGCCATCAAGGCGAGCATTTCCGGATCCGAGCCGGGGGGCCGCAGAGCAATCGTGAAGGGAAGAGGTCCGGGAAAATCACTATCGGGCGGGAGTGGCACCTCGGCACGGTTCTGTGCCGACAGCAATGCCCCGACTGGCAGAATCAGTATGGAGCGCCGTGTGATTTTCCACATTTTGAGATAACAAACACTGTCGGTCCGTTAGATGGCCTGCGCGGCCTGGCGTTGCGCGGCAAGCGCAGCGAGATCGGCAGGCTTCAATTCGACGGATTCACCGCAGCCGCAGGCCGATGTCTGGTTCGGATTGGTAAAGATGAAGCCCGAGCGCAGCGTGGTGACTTCGAAATCCATTTCCGTGCCGAGCAGATAAAGCACGGCCGACGGCTCGACCCAGACCTTGGCACCATCGCGCTCGATCAGGTCGTCCTTCGCATTCGGCTCGGTCACCAGGTCGATCGTATATTCCATGCCGGCACAGCCGCCCTTCTTGATGCCGACGCGAACGCCCTTGGCATCGGGGCCAGAATTCTCGACGATCGCCTTGACGCGGGCTGCCGCCGCATCCGTCATGCTCATGACTGCAAAGCCCATGGGCTCATTCTCCTTCCGCAACCGGGGTCAAGATCCGGCGCTTCGAGTCTTAATGTAAAGCCGGCGGCTTAAAGCTTCAATACCAGCCGACGGCAACCTGCGCTTCTTCCGACATGCGATCCGGCGTCCAGGGCGGATCGAAGGTCATGCTGACCTCGACGCCGGAAACGCCTTCGACGGCGCCGACGGCATTTTCGACCCAGCCCGGCATTTCGCCGGCAACCGGGCAACCGGGCGCGGTCAGCGTCATGACGATCTTCACCATGCGGTCGTCTTCGATATCGATCTTGTAGATTAGGCCGAGTTCGAAGATATCGGCTGGAATTTCCGGGTCATAGACCGTTTTCAGCGCGGAGATGATGTCGTCGCTGAGGCGTGCCAGCTCATCCTCGGGGATGCTGGAATGCACGATCCCTTCGCGCACATCGATCTTCTGTTCGCTTTCGTCGAGTGACATTGCTTGCCTCCTTAGGCAAAGAATTTCCGCGCATATTCCAATGCATCCGCCAAAGCATCCACCTCGGCGCGCGTATTGTACATGCCGAACGATGCACGGCATGTGGAGGTGACGCCGAAGCGTTTCAAGAGTGGCTGGGCGCAATGGGTGCCGGCACGAACGGCGACACCCTGCCGGTCGATCACCATCGAAACGTCGTGAGAGTGAATTCCCGCAAGCTCGAAGGAGAAGATTCCGCCCTTGCCGGGCGCCGTGCCGATCATGCGCAGCGAATTGATCTCCCGCAGCCGCTCGGCCGCATAGGCGGCAAGATCGGCCTCGTGGCGTGCGATCGCTTCCCGGCCGATGCTGTCCATGTAATCAAGCGCATAGCCAAGGCCGATCGCCTGGACGATCGGTGGTGTTCCCGCTTCAAAGCGATGCGGCGGCTCGTTATAAGTCACGTTTTCCTCGGTGACGTCGAAGATCATCTCGCCGCCGCCCTGGAACGGCCGCATCTCGGCAAGCCGCTCCTTCTTGCCGTAGAGCACGCCGATACCCGATGGACCGTAAAGCTTATGACCGGTCATGACGTACCAGTCGCAATCGATATCCTGCACGTCGACGGGCATATGCACCGCCCCCTGCGAGCCGTCGATCAGGACGGGAATGCCACGCTCATGCGCGATCCGGCACACTTCCTTCACCGGAACGACGGTTCCGAGCGCATTCGACATATGGGTAATGGCGACGAGCTTGGTGCGCTCCGTCAGGCTCTTCTCGAAATCTCCGATATGGAACGCACCCTCGTCGTCGACCGGCACCCAGACGAGCTTCGCACCCTGCCGTTCCCGGATGAAATGCCAGGGAACGATATTGGAGTGGTGCTCCATGATCGAGACGACGATCTCGTCGCCCTCACCGATTTTCGGCATGCCCCAGCCGTAGGCGACCGTGTTGATCGCTTCCGTCGAGTTCTTGGTAAAGACGATATCGTCCACCGATGGCGCATTCAGGAAGCGGCGCACCTTTTCGCGCGCTGCTTCATAGGCTTCCGTCGCGGCGTTGGACAGGAAATGCAGGCCACGATGCACATTGGCATATTCGTTCGAATAGGCATGCGAGATGGCATCGATGACGACCTGCGGCTTCTGCGCCGACGCGCCATTGTCGAGATAGACCAGCGGCTTGCCGTGCACCGTCTTCGCCAGGATCGGGAAATCCCGGCGAATCGCTTCGACGTCATAGGCCGTTGCCGGCACGATCTTGTCCACGAGCTTTGCCTCCAATCAGGCGTGCTTTTCCAGCCAGGCGGAAATAACGCCTTCCAGCGCCTCTACCAGGGCTTCGTCTTCCAGTTCCTCGACGATCTCGGCCACGAAGGCGTTGACCAGCATGGCCCGCGCCTTGTTCTTCGGGATGCCGCGCGCCATCATGTAGAAGAGATGGTTCTCGTCGATATCGGCAACCGTTGCGCCATGGCCGCACTGGACGTCGTCGGCGAAGATTTCGAGCTCCGGCTTGACGGAGAATTCGGCATCATCAGACATCAGCAACGTATTGCAAGCCATGCGTGCGTCGGTCTTCTGTGCATCGGGCGCAACTCGGATCATGCCCTGGAACACGCCGCGGGCGCGGTCGAACACCACGTTGCGGACGATCTCGGTCGATCCGGTATGCGGAACGTCATGGCCGAGCACCAGCGTCACGTCGGTATGGGTGTCGCCGCCCAAGAGGTTGATGCCGCGAATCGTCAGATCGGAGCCCTCGCCCGTCACCTTCACATGCAGCTCCTGGCGCACCAGCTTGCCGCCGGCATTGATAACGAAGAGCTTCAGCTTCGCATCGGCACCGAGATCGACGCGGATCTGACCGAGATGCGTGTCCTCGGACCCCTGCTCCTGCAGGATGATCCAGATCACTTCCGCACCCTTGCCGATCTTGATTTCGCTCACCGACGAAACGAGAGCGGCAGCGCCTTCGACCGCCTGATGGCGTTCAATGACCGTTGCCTTGACCTCGGCTCCGAAGGAAACCGGCAAGCGGCTGTGGATCTGCCCGCCGGCATGCACGAACTGCACTTCCAGCGGCGCTTCGAGTTCGGTGCCATCAGGAAAAACGATGACGTAGCCGTCGCGCACAAAGCTCGCATTGATGCGCCCGATAGCGTCATCCTTGTCGAGCGCTTCAAGCCCGGCGGCGGCCGTGCCATTGATCAGGCTGTCGGCATAGCGTCCGACCGTCAGGTTCTTGACGGCAGCCTTTTCGTTCGCCCTGCCCTGGAGGACGGCAAGAACCGGAGATCCGTCGACCGTCGGCGGCAACGCCTCCACGAGACCCTTGCCGATATCGCTCGGAACCAGGCGCAGCAGGTTCTTGAAATCGGTGTAATGCCAGGCCTCGACACGGCGTGTCGGCAGGCCCGCGGTCTTTAGCTCGTCCAGCAGGCGATCGCGAACGGCAAAAACTTCGCCGTCACCGGGCAGATCGCCCATCTGGTCGTTATACGCCTCGATCAGCGCCGTCTCCGCGGCGGTGAGGCGGTTCGTCGTCTGAATGTTCATCGACGTGTCCTTTCCGCCTCGATCAGGCTGCAGCTCCGATGATGTCGGCATAGCCGTTGGCTTCGAGCTCATGCGCCAGCGTCTTGTCGCCGGATTTGATCACTTGGCCCTTGTAGAGAACGTGAACGGTATCCGGAACGATGTAGTCGAGCAGGCGCTGATAGTGGGTGATGACGATCACGGCGCGATCAGGCGAACGCAGCGCGTTGACGCCGTCGGCAACGATCTTCAGCGCGTCGATGTCGAGGCCGGAGTCGGTTTCGTCAAGCACGCAAAGCTTCGGCTCCAGCAGCGCCATCTGCAGGATTTCGGCGCGCTTCTTCTCGCCGCCGGAGAAGCCGACGTTCAGCGGCCGCTTCAGCATGTCCATGTTGATCTGCAGCTTGCCGGCAGCATCCTTGACGCGGCGGATGAAATCCGGCGTCGTCAGCTCGTCTTCGCCGCGCGCCTTGCGCTGCTCGTTCAGAGCCACTTTCAGGAACTGCATGGTGGCAACGCCGGGGATTTCGACCGGGTACTGGAAGGCAAGGAAGATGCCCTTGGACGCACGCTCGGCAGCGTCGAGCTCCAGAATGCTCTCGCCGTTGTAGAGAATGTCGCCCTCGGTGACTTCATAGTCGCTACGGCCGGCGAGAATATAGGACAGCGTCGACTTGCCGGAGCCGTTCGGCCCCATGATGGCGGCAACTTCGCCCGCCTTCACGGTCAGGTTCAGGCCACGGATGATCTCGGTGCCGTCTTCGGCGATGCGGGCATGCAGGTTCTTGATTTCAAGCATTTTGGAATCCTATCGCAGGAATGAGTGTGCGGCGCGCGTGGCGCGCCAAAGCTAATTCTGGTTCGTGGACGTCAGCCGACGCTGCCCTCAAGCGAGATGCCGATCAGCTTCTGCGCTTCGACGGCAAATTCCATCGGCAGCTCCTGCAGGACTTCCTTGACGAAGCCGTTGACGATCAACGCGATCGCCGCTTCGGTCGGGATACCGCGCTGCAGGCAGTAGAACAGCTGGTCTTCGGAAATCTTCGACGTCGTGGCTTCATGTTCGAACTGCGCCGTCGAGTTCTTCGCCTCGATGTAGGGCACCGTATGAGCGCCGCACTTGTCACCGATCAGCAGCGAGTCGCACTGCGTGAAGTTACGCGCGTTCGACGCTTTGCGGTGAGCTGAAACCTGGCCGCGATAGGTGTTCTGCGAGACGCCGGCGGCGATGCCCTTCGAGACGATGCGGCTCGACGTGTTCTTGCCGAGATGGATCATCTTGGTGCCGCTGTCGACCTGCTGATGGCCGTTCGAAACGGCGATCGAGTAGAACTCGCCGCGGCTGTCGTCGCCGCGCAGGATGCAGGACGGATACTTCCAGGTGATCGCCGAGCCGGTCTCGACCTGCGTCCAGGAGATCTTCGAGCGATGGCCGCGGCAATCGCCACGCTTGGTGACGAAGTTGTAGATGCCGCCCTTGCCGTGCTTGTCGCCCGGATACCAGTTCTGGACCGTCGAATACTTGATCTCGGCATCATCGAGCGCAACCAGCTCGACGACGGCTGCGTGCAGCTGGTTTTCGTCGCGCTGCGGCGCCGTGCAGCCTTCGAGATAGGAGACATAGGCTCCCTCTTCGGCGATGATCAGCGTGCGCTCGAACTGGCCGGTATTCTTCTCGTTGATGCGGAAATAGGTCGACAGTTCCATCGGGCAACGAACGCCCTTCGGCACGAAGACGAACGAACCGTCGGTGAAGACGGCCGAATTCAGCGTCGCATAGAAATTGTCCGTCGTCGGCACCACGGAGCCGAGATACTTGCGCACCAGCTCAGGATGCTCGCGGATGGCTTCCGAGATCGACATGAAGATCACGCCGGCCTTCTTCAGCTCTTCCTTGAAGGTCGTGACCACCGAAACGGAATCGAACACAGCGTCGACGGCGATCCTCGGCTTCTCGACGCCAGCAAGAATCTCCTGCTCGCGCAGGGGAATGCCGAGCTTTTCGTAGGTCTTCAGGAGTTCCGGATCGACTTCGTCGAGCGACTTCGGACCGGCGAACTTCTTCGGCGCGGCGTAGTAGTAGATGTCGTTGAAGTCGATCTTCGGATAATCGACGCGCGCCCATGTGGGCTCTTCCAGCGTCAGCCAGCGGCGATAGGCCTCCAGACGCCATTCCAGCATCCATTCCGGCTCTTGCTTCTTGGCGGAAATAAAACGGACAATATCCTCGGATAGACCCTTGGGAGCCTTGTCCATTTCGATGATGGTCTCAAAACCGTACTTGTACTGGTCCACGTCAATCAGGCGAACCTGATCGACCGTTTCCTGGACTGCAGGCATTTCGTTCTCCAATCTCGCCGGATCCAAGGTCCGGCAGCTTGTCAACGTTGCGGCAGACTTATGTCTACCCCCTATGTAGTCGGCCAAAAGGGACTTTTCATCCCGCTTGGCAAGCGGAAATTTCGGTTTCCGCAAATTTGTGGCCGTCAGGCCGCCGCACCCGTCAGCTTGCGCCTTCCCACGATGCGGGCAAACGCGGCAATTGCGCGATCAATATCCGCCTCGGTTGTGGTTTGCCCCAGCGAAATGCGGAGCGCCCCGAGCTTGGGATCGCATCCCATCGCCACGAGCACGTGGCTCTCGCCGACCTTGCCGGATGAGCAAGCGGAACCGGCTGATATGGCGACACCCTCGAGATCGAAGGCGATCTGCCCGGTTTCGGATTTCAGGCCCGGCAGGGTGAAAAAACTGGTATTCGGAACGCGCGCGCCCAGTTCCCCATGAATAATAATATCGGGCGCGTTTTGCCGCATGCCCTCTTCCAGCTGGCTCCGCAATTGAGCGATTGCGGCATTCCGGCCCTCAAACTCATCGAGCGCCGCAGCGGCTGCCGCGCCGAATCCGATGATGGCGAGCGTATTTTCCGTGCCGGAGCGATGGCCCTTTTCCTGCCCACCGCCATGGATCAGCGGCTTCGGCATGAGCACCTCGCCGCGCGAGACAAGGGCGCCGGCACCCTTCGGGCCGCCGATCTTGTGCGAGGATACGATGAGAAAATCCGCACCGATCGCATGGATATCGAGCGGAACGCGGCCGGCTGCCTGAACCGCATCCACGACAAACAGCCCGCCAGCGGCTTGAACAAGCTTTGCCGCTTCAACGACAGGCTGGAGAATTCCGGTCTCGTTATTGGCGAGCATGATCGCCACCATCGGCAGACCGGTCGTCTTGTCATGGGCTGATAGCATCGCCTCCAGCGCCGCAAGATCGACCGTACCATCCGCTGTCACCGGGATCTCGCTGACATTATCCTTGGCAAATCGTCCGCCTTCGCGCACGGCCGGATGCTCGACGGCGGATATGTAAAGACGGCTGATCGCAAGCGGCGTCCGCCCCATGCGGAATTCCGGCGTCAGCACCATATTGATCGCCTCGGTGGCGCCGCTGGTGAAAACGATATGCGCGGATTCGGCGCCCGTCAGGCTTGCAACTTGCCTCCGGGCGGCCTCGACAGCAGCCCGCGCCGCCCTACCTTCGCCGTGAACGGAATTGGGGTTGCCTTGAATATCCATTGCACGCAACATCGCATCGCGCGCCGCCGGATGAAGCGGCGCGGTAGCATTCCAGTCGAGATAGAGGCGTGTTGCCGCCATAATCGTCTTCCTGCGCGACTTTGCTTTGCTGCGGCCGGCTCATTTTCCTTGAAATTTCAGCCAGGCATGCCTTATGACACGTTCCACAAACCGTTGCACAAACAACGCGCGGAACACCGCATCAAGTTTCGAATTGTTCTAAACTGCGTTCTAGAAAATATGAGCGCATTCGTCAAGTCAACTTGCTGCGTGCCGTTAGGTTTGAACGCAGAAAAAGAAGAGCCGGAGTATCGATGCCCGAAGTAATTTTCAACGGCCCCGCGGGTCGCCTTGAAGGCCGCTATCAGCCCTCCAAGGAAAAAAGCGCCCCGATCGCCATTATCCTTCATCCGCACCCGCAGTTCGGCGGCACGATGAACAACCAAGTGGTCTACCAGCTCTTCTATATGTTCCAGAAGCGGGGCTTTACGACGCTCCGTTTCAATTTCCGCGGTATCGGCCGCAGCCAGGGCGAATTCGATCACGGCGCCGGCGAGCTTTCCGATGCGGCCTCGGCACTCGACTGGGTACAGAGCCTTCATCCAGACTCCAAGAGCTGCTGGGTTGCCGGCTATTCCTTCGGCGCCTGGATCGGCATGCAGCTGCTGATGCGTCGCCCCGAGATCGAAGGTTTCATGTCGATCGCGCCGCAGCCGAACATCTATGACTTCTCCTTCCTGGCACCCTGCCCGTCGTCCGGCCTGATCATCAATGGCGACGCCGACAAGGTTGCTCCGGAAAAGGACGTCAACGGCCTCGTCGAGAAGCTGAAGACGCAAAAGGGCATCCTGATCACGCACAAGATCGTGCCGGGCGCAAACCACTTCTTCAACGGCCAGGTCGAAACGCTGCTCGGCGAATGCGAGGACTATCTCGATCGCCGCCTAAACGGCGAACTGGTGCCGGAACCGGCCGCCAAGCGCATCCGCTAAGAAAAGCGGCCATTACCGGGCCATTCTGAAAGTTGGGCACAGGACCCCGTCGATCGTCATCGGCGGGTGATCCTGCATGCCGATCTTCCGCAAGACCCGTTGCGACGCAGCGTTTTGCGGATGGGTAAACGCGATGAATTGCCTGGCAAGACCACGCGCGAAGAACCATTGCGCCAGCGCGCCGGCGATCTCGGTCGCATAGCCGTTGCCCCAGCCATCCTTCTGAATGGAATAGCCGAGCTCGAACTCGCCCCGACCGCTTTCCTGATGAAAGCGCGAGAAGCCGGCACGGCCGATAAAGCGGCCGTCGTCGCGTCGCAGCATCTTGTATTTCGTCGTGCCATCGCGCGCCTGTTCGCCGAACCAGCTTTTCAGTCGCTCTTCGGCCTTCTCCAGCGTCCACGGCGCAGCTCCCGAAAGATAGCGCGTCGTCTCAATCGTCGAATGAAGCTGCCGAATCATCTCCGCATCGCCCTTGTCCCACATCGTCAGAACAAGGCGTGGGGTTTCGAGTATGACGACATCGCTCATCTGTCTGCCTTTTCCCGATTGCGATGAAACTGCGGCCCATGTTCAACCATGATGAGGTCCATACGGCAAGCCGCCAAACGCATAGGGCGCTCCGGCACTAAGGATGGGCTGAAGCTCAAAGGCCAAGGGCCGCATACGCGGCCCTCGGATCATCCGTTGAAATCGCGGATCAGTGACATGCAGGCAGGCCCGGAGCGCCGCGCTTCTTCTTTTCCGGAGGCTTCTGCGGCGGAGGCGGAGGTAGTCTTTTCGCCTGCTGCTGCACGATCTTCGGCTGCGGTTGCGGCCTCGGTTGAGCCTGCGGCTTGGGCTCGGGCGCCCTCGTCTGGGCAGCGACATGAGGCACCGGCCTGGGTGGCGCGGCGGCGCCGTGAGGTTGGCTATTGACCCGAGGTTGGTTGTTGGTGACCGCCTTGGGCTTCGCCGGCGCCCTAGCGACCACGGCTGGCGCAGCCGGACTATGGGCGTTGGGCTTCGGTGCAGCGGCAACCGGATTCGGTTTGCCGCCCGGCGCTGCTTGCGGTGCCGGGGTCTTGGCAATCTGGTTTTGCCCCTTCACGGCAGGCGCATTGCCAACGCCCGGTAGTGGTTGCGCCTTGGCGCCGGGAAGCGCATGTGCGTGCGCGTTCGGTACAGGCTGAGGCTGTTGAGCCTGTTTCGCTTGAGCTGCACCAGGATTGACCGGCAGCTTGCCCGTGGCTGGCAAAGGTTGACCGTTGGCACCGGGAAGTGCGTGCGCGTTGGCATTTGTGCCTTGCCGGTTAGGTTGAGTGGCGACAGCCGGATTATGCACTGCATTCGGTGCGGCTCGCGGCGGTTGCCCCTGCTTCGTCTGAGCCGTTCCCGGATTAACGGGCAGCTTGCCGCCGGCCGGCAGCGGCTGGGCCGAAGGCGCGACCGCCGGAGCAGCTTCAGGCGCCGCCTTGGCCGCTGCTGCCGGATTCTGTTTTTGTAGAACCGCCGCCTTCTTCTGCACCGACGACGGCAGGGCAACATGCAACGCGGCGGCACCCGCTCCGGCAACGACGGCGGCGCCGGCAAGCTTCTGGCCCGTCGTCAGCCCGGGTGCGGCAGGTGCCGCACCATTTTCGTTGAGGACAGTATTGTTGTTGATGACCGTCGTGTTGTTCACGACCGTGTTGTGGATATTGTTGAAGATGATGTTGTTTTCGGGCGGCGCGATATCGCGCGGCGGCTCGACCCATCGCGGGACCGGAACGAAGACCGGCGCCGGCAGCACATAGACATCGACCGAAGGCTGCGGCGCCGCCAGCACGACGAAATCCGGCGGCGGTGGCGCCAGGAAGACGACGGGCGGCGGCGGAGCATAGCCAAAGTCGGCATCGTCGAAATAAAGCACGGGCCGGTCGACATAGACCACTTCCGGCGGTGGCGGCGGCGGAACGTCATACTCGATGACGGTGAAGGATGGCGGCGGTTCGATTGCGGCCTCGAAATGCTCCAGACGGCGGCGGGCATCCCAGACATGCGGACCGCGCGGATACCGTCTCAGATAGGACCAATAGGCCTCCGGCGTGTCCGCAACCCAGGTTTCGCGCCAGGTGATCGCCTCGCGGCGGGCGGCAATGATGGCGCGTACGCGTCTCGCCATGGAGTCGTTCGGATAGGCTGCGAGGAAATCCTCATAGCCCTGCAGCGTGTCGCGATCGAGCGCGGCGAAATAGGCATCCCGCTCGTCGAAATCACGGATCGCCTTTGTGCGGATTGCAGCATTGTCGTAGCCGGAAGCCTGAGGGGCAGGCGCATCGGGACCGCGATCGAAGAAGGTGAAGGCGTTCTTGAATTTCGAGGCATCCCAGGAGATCTGCGCACCCTTGGTCAGATCGCCGACACGCAGGCGCGTGCGGTCGAACACATCGCCGAGCGGCAAACCGCCGACGCGGATCATTTCCGCCAGCGCATGCGCATAGGAACCATAGGAACCGGCCTCCTGCGGCGCCACAGTGCCGGGCGCCGCATTGAAGGCGATCAGCTGGTTGGCGTCCGGATCGACCAGCGCCAGGCCACCGGCCAACGGCTGATTGGACTGCACGAACGGATTGGCTCTCGCCGCGTCGAGCACGACGATGCTGCCGCGATTGTTGATGGCCGCCAGCGATTTGGTGAAATCGGTCATCCGCAGGGCCTCGACCGGCACATCCGTGGCATTGGCGATTTGAGCATCCACGGGCACGAAATAATTATCGCCCTGATATTGCACGCCGTAGCCCGCCAGATAGACGAAAACGACGGTGTTGGGGCCTGACGCATTCGCTTTGGTCAGAAAATCCCTCATCGCATCGCGCAAGCCGTTCTGGTCGAGGTCGCGCGCGCCGATCACATCGAAACCGGCCGCCTGCAGCGTCTGCGCGATCAGGCCGGCATCATTGGCCGGTGTCGGGAGCGCGCCCGCCTTGTAGGCAGCATTGCCCACCACGAAAGCTATTCTCTTTTCGGGGGAACCTTGTGCTTCGGCCGGGCTCGCCGCAGCAATACCGGCCAAAACCAACATCATGGCAAAGAATGCCCAGATCGTCTTTTTGGATGACAATCCCATCATCGAGAGTAGAGGTGACATACCGGCTTCTTTCGCGAAACATGTGCACACGGGATCAATCAGAAATGACTAGGATTTGATTTGGGCGGATAGGCGGCATATTCCCGGCGGCTTGGCGGCGATGTCACGATCTATTCACGTTTAGATGCGCTCGTTTACAAATCCCGCCTCAATCGAAACTTGCCATCCGCGCCCACCAAAATGATGACGCGCCGGCAAATCGGTGCTAAACGCGCCTCCGCGATATTTAACAACAGCGACTTCGCCGCATCCTTCATCGATGCGGCCTCGAGAGACCAAGATCATGGCTGAATTCAAATCCGATTTCCTGCGCACTCTGCACGAGCGCGGCTTCATTCATCAGATTTCCGATGAAGCCGGCCTCGACGACCTTTTCGCCAAGGAAACGGTAACAGCCTATATCGGCTTCGATCCGACGGCATCGAGCCTGCATGCGGGCTCGCTGATCCAGATCATGATGCTGCACTGGATGCAGGCGACCGGTCACCGGCCCATCTCGCTGATGGGCGGCGGCACCGGCATGGTCGGCGATCCTTCGTTCAAGGACGAAGCCCGCCAGCTGATGACGATCGATACGATCGAGGGCAACATCGCTTCGATCAAGCGCTGCTTCTCGAACTACCTCACCTATGGCGATGGCCCGAAGGAGGCGTTGATGATCAACAACGCCGAGTGGCTGCGCTCGCTCAACTACCTGGAATTCCTGCGCGACGTCGGCCGCCACTTCTCGGTCAACCGCATGCTGTCGTTCGACAGCGTCAAGACGCGTCTGGATCGCGAGCAATCGCTGTCGTTCCTCGAATTCAACTACATGATCCTGCAGGCCTACGACTTCGTCGAACTGGCCAAGCGCTATGATTGCCGCCTGCAGATGGGCGGCTCGGATCAGTGGGGCAATATCGTCAACGGCATCGACCTCGGTCACCGCATGGGGACGAAGCAGCTCTTCGCGCTGACCTCGCCGCTGCTGACGACGGCATCCGGCGCCAAGATGGGCAAGTCCGCCACCGGCGCAGTCTGGTTGAATGCCGATCTGCTTTCGGCCTACGACTTCTGGCAATACTGGCGCAACACCGAGGACGCCGACGTCTCGCGCTTCCTGAAGCTCTACACGACGCTGCCTATGGACGAGATCGCCCGTCTCTCCGCCCTTGCCGGTTCGGAGATCAACGAGGTCAAGAAAATCCTTGCGACGGAAGTGACCGCGATCCTGCATGGCCGCGCGGCGGCCGAACAGGCAGCCGAAACGGCGCGCAAGACCTTCGAGGAAGGCGGTCTGTCCGAAAACCTGCCGACGATCGATGTTCCCGCTTCCGAGCTTGAAGCCGGCATCGGGCTTCTCTCGCTGATCGTGCGTGCCGGCCTTGCCGCTTCCAACGGCGAGGCTCGCCGCCACGTTCAGGGGGGCGCGGTTCGTATCAACGACGAAGCCGTCAGCGACGAACGCAAGATCATCGGCGGCGGCGAGATGACGGCCGACGGCATCATCAAGCTATCGCTTGGCAAGAAGAAGCACATCCTGATCCGCCCGGCCGCCTGAGTGGTCGACCCGCTTCTGAATAAACAAAGCCGGCGTCCCCTCGCCGGCTTTTTTCTATTTTTGCACGCACGGCGCTATCAATCGGATGGCGTCATCGGAACTAATTTAATTCCTCCAATGTCGGATCGAGGAATGCTCGTTCGTCCTCTTTTATGAATCCTAACGTAGGAGGAGGTGGACCATGGATGAATTGCCGGTCATCAAGACGAGGCGCAAAGGCCGAAGTCTCACGCAGAGCATGCTGATTCCAAGCGAGGAAATGGTCGCCCATGCGCTTTGGGCGGCGCCCGCGGGTCGAGTATCGGATCTGGGCGGACTGCGGCAGTCGCTTGCCAAACAATATGGTGCCGACGCCTGTTGCCCTGTCACCGTTCAGCGACACTTGGTGCGGATCAGCGAAGCCGGCAACGCTCCGTTCTGGCGCGTAGTGAATCCCGATCGACCATTCGCCCGGCGCATGAGCGGCGGACCGGAACGCATACGCCAGCAATTGGCGGCGGAAGAATGATGTTTTGAGCAAATCGCTCGTGACAGGACGCCGGGCGCCGGCCACTATCGCGTCAGAACTCGAAAATCTGCCTGAAAACACCCGGCGCGATGATCGACAGCGGGTTGATCTGGAGGTTCGATTTTTCCAGCGTGCCGGTCAGCCTGAAGGTGATGCCGATGAGACCGCGGTCACTGCCGTTGCCGAGGATGAAGCCGACGATCGGGACCTCCGCAAACAGCCGGTTCAGGCCGTAGGCGGGCATGAAGGTTCCGGTCATGTCCATCTTGCCGTTGGCATCCTTCAGTGTTCCCTGGAACGTAGCGCCGAGCTCTACGCCGCGCACCACGCCGTTTTCGACCGATAGCACGCCGTCCCGCATGACAAGCCGGGCAAAGCCCCGCTCGAAGCTCTGCGAACGCGTATCGATATTCTGCTTCACCGCCGCATTCAGGCTCTTTCCGTTCTTGCCGCTCGGCGTCGAGACGATGGTCGAGAGCTTCTTTTCATCGATGATGGCGAAGTTGCGGATATCGAGCGAGCCATCCCAATCGTCCTGCCCGGTCGAACGCAGCGATAGATTGAGAAGCCCACCCCTCAGGTGCTTGTAGAGATCGGTGAAGCGTGCCACCGCGCCGGCGTCGCCGCTCGTGATGCGGATCACGCCATTGCTGCCCTTGCTCATCTGGGTGACGAGCGCCTCGCCGCTGCGCGTCACGCCGGAAAAATCCGCTGCCGTCGTCTTGCCACCGGCGATCGAATAGACGCCCTTGACGTTGCCCATGGTCTCGTCGTTGAAACCGATAACCTTGTCGATATTGGCGCGAACCGTCGCGCTCGCCGAAGCATCGCCATCCGAATTCTGCTGACCGCCCGAGGTAGACGACTTTAGGCGGGCCAGGATCGGGCGAATGTCGGCGGAGTTGCCCGATATGGCGACATCGTAACCGCTGCTTTTGCTCCGCTTCAGGGAGAGCGCAAAATCGTCGAGCGCCGAAAGCTTGACGCTGTCGAAACTGGCCGATGTGAGCGTCCCCTTGCTGATCAGGAGATCGCCGCTGACGCCGAAACCGTCGCCCTTGAGCGTGAAATTCTTGAGCGCCGTCTGATTGTCGGGGCCGGATGCCTCGAACTGCGCGATCGCCCCGATGCCGCTGCCCTTCGACCAGCCGATCCAGGGCACCGTCAGTGCCGCCTTACCCAGATCGACTTTGACGCCCTGACGATCCTCATCGATGCGCGTCAATTCCACCTTGACGGGTCCGTCGATTATATCGCGAAGACCGGGCAGAACCGCGTTGCGCTGCGCATCGGTAAGCGTGGCCGTAATAACGCGCGTACGTTTGACGCTCGATTTGCTGTCGGTCGGCTCGACCATGTCGATCTCAGCGGGAATGCCGTCGATCTGTGCCTCTGCCTGCAGATGCACCGATTGCGGATCGGCCGAAATCTCACCGTTCAGATTGTCGATCTTGCGATTGTTCATCGGCTTCAGCAGATCGACATTGTCGAGGTCGAGCTTCGCCTGCCAGTCCGGCGGAGGCGGCTGCTGATCCCTGATCAGCCCGATCCTGGCATCGACCTTGGCAACGATCTTGCCGTTGAAATCCTCCGGCTTGAACTCGGTCCGCTGCAGCACCTCGAGGGGCTTATAGGTCAGGAGCTCGCCTATGGCGTCACCGGAGCCGGATATCGTCAGGTCTAGATCAGCCATCAACGGCTTGTCGTAGGTCGCCGGGATGGAGAAGCTGCTGTCGTTCAGCGTAATCGTGCGCCCGGTCGAAAAATAGGAGGTCGCCGTCGCGATATTGACGGCCATGTTCGGCCCGGTCAGGTCGAAATGGGCCTTGGTGTCGCGCAATGGCGGGATTTCACCGGGAACGTTCAGGCGCGCGCCGGCGATGTCGAAGGCGATGTGAAGCTCGTTCTTTCCGAGCTGCAGCTTGCCGTTTTGCGACGCTTCCCTCAGTCTTCCGGCAGGTATGAAGACGGATATGACGGCATTGGTCACCGAGCCGCCAAAAAGATTGGCTTCGACCCAGGTCCTCGGTTTCGAGGCCATCCAGAAAGGCCAAAGCTGCTTGACAACAGTCGTGTCCAGCTTGTCTGCGCGGCCGCCGAAGCTGATTTCCGGCGAGCTGTCGCCGAGCTTCATGTGCAGGGAACCGAACAGCGCGCCCTGCGGCGTCGATACGCCGAGGCTGTCGAACTGGAATTCCTTGGTTTCGGATAGGAAATGCCCCATGGCGCGACCATCGAAGCTGACGGGCTTTTCTCCGGAGATCGACGATGCGGCAACACCATCCTTGATTACGAAATCGATCCCGAAACCCTTGCCCGCATTGGCATTGACACGATCGAGATCGATGAGTGCGCCGGAGAACGGCACCATGGTGCCGACGAATTGCATCTTCGAAGGCAAAATCTCCAGCGTCTGATGATCGAAATTATAGGCGAGGTTGATATTGCCTAGCGTTAGATCCTGTACGTCGCGGTCCATATAGAGGGTACCGGGCTGCACGTCGATCGAGGCTTCCAGCTTCGGATCGATGCCGGCATCGCCCTTGACCGCAGACAGCGTCACATCGGCAAAACTGCTAACGCCCTGCCGCGGCGCGCCGTTCGCATCATAGGCCATCGTCAATGGCTTGAGATCGAGATTGGAGATCGTTGCCGTCAGCGAGGAACTGTGACCCGGTTGCTGCTGCGTCGCTTTCACATCCAATGTCGCGACTGATCCGTTGACGGCAACCTCGCCATAGAGATGCAACGCGTTCGGCTCGGCGCGCTCGAAGGTGAGATTGTCGACCACGAGAGAGATCGGGTCGCCTTCCTGGCGCGCCAGCTTCATCGAGAATCCGGAAATGCGCACGGAATTCGTGCCGCCGCGCTGCACGAAATGCTCCAGAAAATCGAGGTTGTCGAAGGCCGCGTTCAGCGCCTGCGGCAGTGCATCGACCCGCAACTTCGTCAGATCGACGGGATCTCCCTGGGGAAGTAACGACGTATCGAGCGCTATGCCCTCCGCCGCCACGCTCGCAACTTCCACCCGGCCCTCGAGCAGAGCCAATGGATCGAGCTCCATGTTGACGGCAGACATCGTCGACAGATGTTTGCCGCTATCCTGATCGACGACGTTCACGTCGCGCGCTTCGAGCGTTAGCCGCAGGCTGGATGTAAAGCGGACCACGGTCGCGCCGACTTCGGCCTTGTAGCGAGGGCCGATGGCGCGATCGAGGGCCGTCTGCGCCTTCTGTGACAGCGGCTCGTCGAAGATGCCGCCCTCGATGGTCGCGATGACGGCTCCGAGGATGAGCGCGAGAAATGCAAAGAAAACCAGCGTGATGCGGCAGACGTGCCAGACATGCGAGCGACGGCGGCGCACGCGCTCCGGCACGTGGACGATCAATGGATCTTCGGCCTGGGCGGACGGCAGATTGTCGAGCGGCACGAGATCCTTTTTGCGGAATGTTATCTTTTCGCCTCGGATCACTCCTGCGCGTGCCTTTCGCTCTCTACAATTTTGTTGGTGACGCTGCGTCCCATTGGACGGCACACGTGGGCAGTATATATGGCTTCCCTCAAGTGTCATCTAAAAAACCGGCAAAAGAAAGGTTTTCCCGTGGCGGAAGTTTTTCCAATTCAACTCGGCATCGGCGACAAGGCACCGGATTTCGATCTCCCGCGCGACGGCGGCGGCAGAATTCGTCTTGCCGATTTTGCCGGGAAGCCGCTGGTGGTCTATTTCTACCCCAAGGACGACACCACCGCCTGCACGACGGAATCGATTTCCTTCACTGCGCTCTCAGCCGCTTTCGCCAAGGCGGGTGTCGCCCTCCTCGGCGTGTCTCCGGACCCGGTCAAGAGCCATGACAAATTCGTCAAGAAGCATGCGCTTTCCGTGCCACTTGCCTCCGACGAGGAAAAGACCATGGCGACGGCCTATGGCGTCTGGCGGGAGAAGAGCATGTATGGCCGCACGTACATGGGCGTCGTGCGCTCCACCTTCCTGATCGGCGCCGATGGCCGGATCGCCAGAATATGGGACAAGGTCAAGGTCGCGGGACACGCCGAAGCCGTTCTGGCCGCCGCGACGGAACTCTGACAGGCATGACAGGCAATCCCGAAACGATCACCTCGCTGCGTGGCGGCGCCATTGCCGCCATTCGCGCGGCCGATCTCGATCTGAAGACCGAGCTTGCCCAGGAAACGGCAAGGCGCTGGTTTGCCCGCACCCTGTCGCTGCGTTCGCCGCTCGATCCGCCTCTGGCCGATCGCCCCGGCCGCCCCGACAAGCCGGATCTGGTGCCGCCTAAAAATATGGAGAAGCGCTCCCTGCATACGCTCAAGGGCCGCATCGCGCTGCTGCACGCCATCGCCCATATCGAGCTGAATGCCGTCGATCTGGCGCTGGATATCGTCGCGCGCTTCGCGACGGGGCCGATTCCCAATTCCTTCTTCGACGGCTGGATGCAGGTCGCCTTCGAGGAAGCCAAGCATTTTCGTATGGTGCGGGCGCGGCTGCGTGAACTGGGTGCGGACTACGGCGATCTTCCCGCCCATGACGGCCTGTGGCAGGCAGCCCATGCGACCCGTACGGATCTCACCGCCCGCCTCGCGGTCGTGCCGTTGATCCTCGAAGCCAGGGGGCTGGACGTGACGCCGGCGCTGCAGGCGAAGATGCGCGAAACCGGCGATCTGGAGAGCGCCGCCATCCTCGACGTCATCTATAATGATGAAAAAGGCCATGTGGCCGTCGGCGCGAAATGGTTCCGATTCCTGTGCGCACGAGAGAAGCGCGATCCGGCCCGCACCTTCCAGGAATTGGTGCGTGCCAACTTCCGCGGCTCCCTCAAGGCGCCATTCAACGACATCGCACGGGCGGAAGCAGGACTGACTCCATCCTTCTATCGCTCGTTAACCTCTACGAACAGCGCATAATCCACTAACATTAAAGGCTTTTTCCGGTATTTAGCGATGCGCCGGAAAGCATTCGTTAACCATAATGCCGTGTACTTCAAATCAATGCCATAAGGCATCGATTGGGAGATTCTCGGTGACAGCAAAGCCTCAGAATCGGGTTTTCGGCAAGCAGCAACGGCACCACACCATTATCCTCGCCAGCGGCGATACGGTGCGCCACATGACCGTGCGCCCATGGATGGCCGCCGGTGCCGTCTGCCTGGCCGGGATCTTTTCGATCAGCTATCTGCTTGCGACGTCCTACCTCGTGCTGCGCGACGATCTGATCAGCGCGACGATGGCTCGCCAGGCGCGCATGCAATATGATTATGAGGACCGCATCGCCGCGTTGCGCGCCCAGGTCGATCGTGTGACCTCCCGTCAGCTTCTCGATCAACAGGTCGTCGAAGAGAAGGTCGACAAGCTGATCGAACAGCAACAGCAGCTATCGTCCCGCAACGGCAAACTCGGAACCTTGCTCGACAGGGCCGAGAGTTCCGGCCTTACGGGTCAGCACCCCGACGCAAATGCCGCCTCCGGGAATGAGCATGCCCAGCTGACCACGCCGAAGGCGATCGAAAAGCTTCTTCTTGGAGGCAAGCCGGCGGACGCGACGCCTGACAACTCCACGCTCGCCTATGTTCCCGCGCCGGAAACAGTCGCCGATCGCGCTGATCGCGTCTTCTCGAAGGTAACGCTGTCGCTGAAGCATATCGAACAGGATCAACTGACCCGAATCCACAACCTTACGGCCGATGCCTCCGGGACAGCGAACGAAATCCAGACGATCATGCACAATGTCGGCATCAGGGTTCCGAATGAGGTCGCAGCCGCGAAGGGCGAAGATGCGGACGGCGTGGGCGGACCTTATGTGCCGCCTGAAAATGTGGATCGGTTCGAACAGTCGATGGCGGACCTCGATACCGCATTGACGCATCTGGAAATCGTGCGGGGCGCGGCCGAAAGCCTGCCTTTCCGCAATCCGGCGGCGGGCAAGCTCGTCACCAGCCCCTTCGGCAATCGCAAGGATCCCTTCTTCGGCACGCTGGCGCTCCATACAGGCACGGATTTCCATTTCAGCCCCGGCGAGAAGATCAAGGCCACCGCCCCCGGCAAGGTCATCGCGGCCGGTTGGACGGGCGGTTACGGCAATATGGTGGAGATCGACCATGGCGATGGCATCTCGACGCGCTACGGCCATATGGAGCAGATCCTGGTCAAGGTCGGCGACAAGGTCGGTACAGGCGCCGTCGTGGGTCTTGCCGGCAGTACCGGACGTTCGACAGG
Organism: Rhizobium sp. P40RR-XXII; assembly: GCF_012641405.1. Classification (GTDB taxonomy): domain Bacteria; phylum Pseudomonadota; class Alphaproteobacteria; order Rhizobiales; family Rhizobiaceae; genus Rhizobium. The sequence goes on along the minus strand of NZ_JABAII010000002.1, from coordinate 270,512 downwards.
AACGCATCTGCATTATGAAGTTCGCGAGAACGGGCATCCGGTAGACCCGATGTATTTCATCAATGCCGGCACGAAACTCGCAAGTTACATCAGCGGCCTGGGCGCAATTTAGCTGCTGGAATTGTGACAAACGCGCAACAAAGATGGCACTAATCCGAAAATTGCGTTATGAATGAACTTCAGGTCCGTTGAAGCGCCTACTTTCCTTGACTTCACGGGTATTTGGTTCTATGTCGCGCTGCGTTGCGGCACATTCCTGTGTGTCGACTCATGGCGTTCGACTGAACCAAGACGGAACTAGATTTCCCTTTGACAACATTTGCTGACCTTGGCCTGAGCCAAAAAGTCCTTTCCGCGGTAACCGACGCGGGCTACACCACACCGACTCCGATCCAGGCCGGTGCCATCCCGTTTGCGCTTCAGCGCCGTGACATCTGCGGCATTGCCCAGACGGGAACCGGCAAGACGGCCTCTTTCGTGCTGCCGATGCTGACGCTGCTCGAAAAGGGCCGCGCCCGTGCGCGCATGCCGCGCACGCTGATCCTGGAGCCGACCCGCGAACTGGCCGCCCAGGTCGCCGAAAACTTCGAGAAGTACGGCAAGAACCATCGCCTCAACATCGCCCTATTGATCGGCGGCGTCTCTTTCGAGGACCAGGATCGGAAGCTCGAACGCGGCGCCGATGTGCTGATCTGCACGCCCGGCCGCCTGCTCGATCATTTCGAGCGTGGCAAGCTTCTGATGAGCGCCGTCGAGATTTTCGTTATCGACGAAGCCGACCGCATGCTCGACATGGGCTTTATTCCTGACATCGAGCGCATCGCCAAGCTCATTCCCTTCACGCGTCAGACGCTGTTCTTCTCGGCAACGATGCCGGCGGAGATCCAGAAGCTGGCCGACCGCTTCCTGCAGAACCCGGAACGTGTCGAAGTCGCCAAGCCGGCATCGACGGCCAAGACCGTGACGCAGCGCTTCGTTGCCTCGCATGGCAAGGACTACGAAAAGCGCGCCACCCTGCGCGATCTCATCCGCGCTCAGACGGATCTCAAGAACGCGATCATCTTCTGCAATCGCAAGAAGGATGTGGCCGATCTCTTCCGCTCGCTCGAACGCCACGGTTTCTCCGTCGGCGCACTGCATGGCGACATGGACCAGCGCTCGCGCACGACGATGTTGCAGAACTTCCGTGACGGACAGATCCAGCTTCTCGTCGCCTCCGACGTCGCGGCGCGCGGTCTCGACCTTCCGGATGTCGGTCACGTCTTCAATTTCGATGTTCCGATCCATTCGGAAGATTATGTTCACCGCATCGGCCGCACCGGTCGCGCCGGTCGCTCCGGCGCCGCGTTCACCATCGTGACGAAGCGCGACACCAAACACGTCGACGCGATCGAGAAACTGATCGGTGAAGACGTCCAGTGGCTGAACGGCGACCTCTCGGCGCTTCCGCCGGCGGAAGAGAGCGGGGACGACAATCGTTCCCCCCGCCGCCGTGACCAGAAGGGCAAGGGCCGCGAACGGGATCGCAGCCCCAGGGGCCGGAGTGCCCCGAGTCATAAATCTGATATCGACGTCGAAGATAATGGCGTCGTAGCGATCGAAGCAGCACCAGCAAAGGCCGAAAGCGTGAGAAACGAGCGCAAGTCTGAGAACAACAACAAGTCACACAACGGTTCTCGCAACAACCACCGGCCCTTCCCTGCTGCCAACGATGACAATCGTGAACGCCGCAACCGCTATCGCGACCAGGATGACGGCCCGACCCCTGTCGGCTTCGGCGACGACATCCCGGCTTTCATGCTCATCGTAGCAAACGCTAAGGCCTGATAGATTCCCACATAGACGTACCCCTGGGGATCCAAGCATTGCGTAAGCCCGGCATCGATTTCCCAGGATTAGGAACCGGTCTCGCAATTTTGCGGGACGGCAGACTATTGCTCTATCGGCGCCTCAAGGCGCCCGAAGCCGGCTTGTGGAGCATCGTCGGCGGTAAGGTCGATCACATGGAGCCGGCCGCCAACGCCGCCATCCGTGAAGCGGAAGAGGAAAGCGGTCTTTCCATCGGCAGGATCGACTATCTCTGTACGCAGGAAGTCATGATCGAAGCAGACCGGCAGCACTGGATTTCGCTGATCTATATCTGCAGGGATTTTTCCGGCGAACCGCGCTTGATGGAACCGGACAAGCTCTCCGATTTCGGCTGGTTTGGCCGCGACGAGCTGCCGGCTCAGCTTTCCGAATTCGCCAAGGCAACCATCGCCCATTTGAGCGAAGAAGACTTCCGCTGACGTCTACTTGTCCGAGCGCAACGCTGCCTCATAGGCGAGCCTGACCCATCGCGCCATCACATCCGGATCATCGAAAGCATCGTCGGGTATCGACCAATAGGGCATGTTGATCGCCTTGCCCTTCTTGCCCTCATAGGCCCAGCGCCGAGCGCCGGCTGCCTCGAATTCGGAAGCGCTGGCATCGTCGGCCTTGAGGAGAATCTCGTCGTCCACTTCGAGCGCCAGGATTCGACCCATATGGTAGATCCCCTTGCCACCGAACATCCGTTTGATGGTGATCGGCCCGAGAGACTGAAACATCTCCTCGATATCGGCATTGTCCATTCCCTACCCCTTCAAAATACCGCCGGCCGCAATGACAGCTTCGGGCGTATCGACATCGAGATGTGCCGCCTCGCCGATCTCCACGTCAACAACCGGAAGCCCCGATGTCTCGATAATATGCCGGGCACCGACATCACCCTCCAGCCGCATGACGGCGTTCAAAACGGATCTCGGCAGGATGACGGGATTGCCGCGCTTGCCGCCGGATACCGCCCGCACGATCGCCTGGCCGTTTGCCTCACGAAAGGCGGCAATCAGGATATTCAAGTCGTCGCTGGTCACCTCAGGCATATCGGCGAGCATGACAAGAACGCCGTCAGCCCTTTGCGCCGCCGGCGTGCCCACGCCTGCAACCAGCGAACTCGCCATGCCCGAGGCATAATCCGGATTGAATACCCGCTCGACGGCAAGGCCGTTTAACGCGTCTTCGATCTCGTCCTGGCGATGCCCCGTAACCGCGACGATATCGGATACGCCGCTGGCAATGGCGGTGGACGCCGAACGGCGAACCAGCGGAACACCGTCGAATTCCGCCAGAAGCTTATGCGAACCACCCTCGCCCATGCGGCTCGCCTTTCCGGCTGCCAGCAAGATGATGGCAACCGATATCTGGGCGGCGGGTTTCGCAACGATTTCGCGCGGCAGCGGCCGTGATTGTATTTCCATGAGCAACCCTCCCACGCCCATGCCGCCAATATCTCGCGAGGTTGGTCGTTCGCCGGCTAATATGCGATCCAGCACCCAGTCGAAACCATTCTCCTTCGGGCTGCGCGCGCATCCGGGCGCCCCGACGACATGAACGTCGCCCACTCGTCCGAGCACGAGAAGATTGCCAGGATCGACCGGCATGCCGACCTGAATAACCTTTCCGCCGGCAAGCCGGATTGCCGCCGGAATGACGTCACCGGCATCGATGACGGCCGACGCGCCGAAAACGATCAACAGCTTGGGCAACCGGTCCGGTGCCGCCAAGGCACGACGGATGGCGTCGGCAACATCGTCCGCTTTATGCGCAACGCGCTCCTCCCGCTGCAGCACACTGCCCGAAGACTGTAGACGTTGCGAGAGAACCCGCGCCGTCTTGTCCATCACCGAGGCCTTCAGCGACGGCAGCTCGGTGGCGACGAGCGACACGGCGTGCGGCGCGAAGGGCTTGACCTCGAAGACCGGCATCCGCTGCAGAATTTCGATGCCGGCGGCGACTTTAGCCCCGGAAACGGCAAGTGGAATGATCTTGAAGGTCGCAACCATGTCTCCGGTGCGGACCGGCACATGATCGGCCAGACAAGCAAGGGTGATCGCCGGATCGACGCTGTTGAGCTGATCGACAGCGGCTCGATTTGCAACGAACAGGCCATCGACTGCGCTGTGGACGTTCACTCGCCCCGTTGCCGCCTCGGAGAGGGTGAGATGGTCGGGTGCGACGGCCCGCGCCAGCCGGTCGGCGGCCTCGTCCTCCATGAGGTCGCCCGGCTCGATTCGCGCAGCAATGACGCGCTCGATCCCGGCGGCGGCAAGCCGGGCGATATCGCCGCCGGCAAGCTTATGCCCCTTGGAAAGGCTGCCATCGGACAGCCGAATGGAATGCGCGAGAACCGCGCCTTCAGCCTCGACCGTCTGAAATTCGCCGAAGATCATAGCTTGACGCCCTTCGGCGAAGACACGTCGCGGCCGCGAAGGGAGCCGATGATTTCCGCGAGGATAGCGACTGCGATCTCGGCTGGGCTGGCGGCGCCGATCGGAAGCCCGATCGGGGCATGAATGCGAGCAAGCTCCGCTTCGCCCAAACCCTCGCGCTTCAAGCGTTCTAGACGACCGGCATGCGTCTTGCGGCTGCCGAGCGCGCCGACATAGAAGCAGCCTGTCTTCAGCGCCTGGATGATCGGCTCATCGTCGATCTTTGGATCGTGGGTGACGGCGACAACAGCCATATAGCTGTCGAGCGGCCGCTCCTTCAGCGCATCGGCGGGCCAGTCGGCGATCAGGTCGATGCCTTCGAAGCGTTCGGGTGTCGCAAAGCCGGTGCGCGGATCGACGATCGTCACGTCGAAACCGGCAAGCGCCGCCATCCGCGCCAGGATCTGGCTGATGTGCACGGCGCCGATGACGACGATGCGTGGCGGTGGCAGATGGACATTGAAGAACAGGCTCTGTCCGTCCATCTCAAGTGCCGCCGATTTACCCGAACGGAATACCGATAAGGCAGCATCGGCCAGAGCGCCTTCCAGCACATCGCCTTCGACGATCAACCTGTCCGGCCCGCCGGAAAGATCTGTGACAAGGATCGCCGCCTGCCGCTTGCGCCGCATTTCGTTGAGCCGTGCCAGTATCTGACGGTCCATCAGGCGAGCCTTTCGACATAGACGCGGATGCGGCCGCCGCAGGAGAGGCCGACCCGCCAGGCCGTTTCATCGGCAACGCCGAATTCCAGCATACGCGACTTGCCCGTTTCGATAACATCGAGCGCCTCGGTGATGACAGCACCTTCGACGCAGCCGCCGGAAACGGAGCCGTGAAAATTTCCCTCGCCGTCGATCACGAGGTGACTGCCGGAGGGGCGCGGCGCGGAGCCCCAGGTATCGACAACGGTCGCCATGGCCACATTGCGGCCTGCCGACACCCATTCCTCCGCAATGACGAGCGGATCCAGACTTTCGGATATATCTGACATCGGAGCCTCTTTACTTCCAGAGAAACCGCTTGGGATCGTAAGCATCCGCGCGGCCGACGGTGAGAGCCGATACGAGATCGGCCAGAGATAATAGATTGTGAACCGGACGGAATTCGTCAACATGCGGCAGCATCGCTTTTACGCCACGCGCCCGCGCCTCGAAACCCTCGAACCGCAAGAGCGGATTGAGCCAGATCATCCTCCGACAGGAGCGATGCAGGCGATCCATCTCTTGCGCGAGCAATTCAACGCCTTCGCGCTCCAGCCCGTCGGTGATCAAAAGCACGATCGCGCCCTGCCCCAGCACCCGCCGCGCCCATATCAGGTTGAACTCCTTCAGCGTCTCGCCGATCCGCGTTCCGCCAGACCAGTCACGCACCGCCGCCGCACATTCGTCGAGCGCCTGATCCGGGTCCTTGTGACGCATCGCCCGCGTCACGTTGGTCAGCCGCGTTCCGAACAGAAAAGTATGCACACGCCGCCGACGTTCGGTGAGCACATGCAGGAAATGCAGAAAGATACGGGTATATTGGCTCATCGAGCCTGAAATATCAGCCAGCACGACCAGCGGCGGCTGTAGTTCCCTCGATCTGCGGAAGCGCGGCAGGATCAGCGCTCCTCCCGTGCGCAGCGCGGAGCGCATCGTCGCACGCGGATCGACCTTGCCGGGGGTAAGAGATGCCTTGAAGCGGCGCGTACGCACGCGGTCCAGCGGCAATTGCAGCTTTTCAAGCTCCTTCTTGGCGACGGCAATCTCCGCCGCCGACATCTGCGCGAAATCCAGATGGCGCAGAACCTCGCTGCCGGAGCTGGTAAATCGCGCATCGATTTCGATGTTGGGTCTCTCGCGCTGCGGGCGCCGGTCGTTGCTGTCGTTAAGCAACGCGTCGCTTGCCCGGCTTTCGCCCGGCCTCGGCTTCTCCTTCTCCCGATGATCGGGGGCGACCGGCGACATCAACGCGATCATTTTCGCGACAAGATCGCGCGAGCGCCAGAACAGCCGGAATGCCTCGTCGAATACAGCCAGATCTTCATGCCGCTTGACGAAGATCGAGCACAAGGCAGCATGGAACTCCTCGCGGGAGCCGATGCCGATCGCTTCGACCGCCTCGATGGCATCGGCAATCGCCCCAGGGCCGATCTTCAGGCCGGCTTTGCGGAGCACCCGGCCGAACAGCACGATATTGTCGGCAAGACGCCCATCACCAGGCGGTGACGGCGCAACGACGATGCCATCCTGCGCGCCCGGTTCCATGGTTCATCCCGCCGCAAGCAGTTCGGATTTCACCTCGTCCAGCACACGCTTGCCCTCGGCGCCCTGGATGCGGGCGATATCGTCCTGATATTTCAGCAGCGTCCCAAGCGTGTCCGAAACGGTCTCCGGATCGAGCGCCAGCCGATCGAGTTCGGTCAAGGCGGTCGCCCAGTCGATCGTCTCGGCGACGCCCGGATTCTTGAAGAGGTCGAGCGTGCGCAGCTTTTGCACATAGCCGACGATCTGGCGCGACAGCGTTTCGTTACAATCAGGCACCTTGCGGCGAATGATTTCGAGCTCCTGCTCAGCCCCAGGATAATCGACCCAATGATAGAGGCAGCGCCGTTTCAGGGCATCATGCACTTCGCGCGTACGGTTCGTGGTGATGATGACGATGGGCGGTTCGGCGGCTCGGATCGTCCCGAGTTCCGGCACCGTCACCTGAAAATCGGACAGCACTTCCAGCAGGAACGCCTCGAACGCCTCGTCTGTCCGATCCAGTTCGTCGATCAGGAACACCGGCGCGCGTCCGCAGACACCCGAAAGCGCCTGCAGCACCGGCCGGCGAATAAGGTAGCGCTCGGAGAAGATATCGGCCTCGATGCGGCCGCGATCGGTGAGACCGGATGCTTCCGCGAGACGGATTTCCAGCATCTGCGCCGGATAGTTCCATTCATAGACGGCCGAGGAAACATCCAGTCCCTCATAGCATTGCAGGCGGATCAGCGGCCGGTCGAGCGCCTTTGACAGGACCTTGGCGATTTCGGTCTTGCCGACGCCAGCCTCGCCCTCGAGAAAGAGCGGCCGCTTCATCTTCAATGCAAGAAACAGGACCGTGCCAAGGGCGCGTCCGGCCAGATAGTCGTGGGCGCCGAGCAGCGCCATCGTTTCATCGATGGAACCCGGTAGCGAAGGTAATCTCTGATCCGCCATGATAACTCCCTTGAAGGGGTTATAGCGTGTGATAGCCCCGGTTCATATAGAGCAATGCCGGCTTTGGCTCGCTGTAGCGTATGGCCATCACCTCGCCGAAGATGATGTTGTGCGTGGAGGCCTGCTTGATCTCGATCACGCGGCAATCGAAAGCGGCCAGCGCGTCGGCAAGCACAGGCGCGCCTGTCACCAGCGTCTCGAATTTGCCGGTTGCAAAGCGCTCGTCGGTGGTCAGTTGCGTCTTCCCGGAAAAGGCGTCGGCCAGAGACTGGTGATCGGCACCAAGCGTATTCAGGGCAAAAATGCCGCTATTGAAGAAGATCTCGTTTTTGGCGTTGCTGTTGTTGACGCAGATGAGAACCGTCGCAGGGCTGTCCGACACCGAGCAGGCAGCCGTGATCGTCACGCCACGCCGCTCCGCGCCGAGCGCCGTCGTCACCAGCTGCACATGCCCCGCATAGCGGCTCATGGCATCTCGATAAAGCGCCGGATCCATACGCTGCCTGTCTAGCATCACCGTCTCCATATTCCTGTGATACCTTATCTTCCGCTCAATATGGCGGCCAGATGTTAGCTTTTCTACAATAGCGCCATTGAAAACAGAGCGATTTTGTTGCTTTTTCTTTGACGATGCCCATCAGGCGGATAAATAGAGCAGAAAATTGTCCAGGATAATCCATCGATGAACCTTCTGCGTCGCCTTCCGCTTCTTTTCGCGCTGCTTTCGGCGGCCGGCAGCAGCTACGCCGCAGGAATCCATATCGGCGTCGTGGCACCGCAGGGCGGCAATTTCGCAACGCTGGGCGCCGAGATCACCACTGGGGCCAATTTCGAAATTCAGGCCCAAAAGGATGCGGCGACCGTCATCGACGAACCCTGTACAGAGGACGGCGGGCGTGCTGCCGCCGAGGCATTGATCGCCGCCAAGGCGCAGATCGCGATCGGCTTCCTGTGCACGGAAACATTGGAAGGCGCGCTTCCGCGCCTCAAGGACGCCGGTATCCCGGCTGTCACCGTTTCCGTTCGTTCCCGCATTTTAATGGAGGATGCGCTGAAGAACGGCTGGCCGCTGTTCCGCCTTGCCCCCGTGGATAGCGCCGAGGCCGCCGTCGCGATCAATACCATTCTGAAAAACTGGGCGGCCGAACCGATGGCGCTGATCGACGACGGCACGATCCACGGCCGCGAACTGGTGGGCGCGATCCGCAACGCACTCGAGGAAAAGGGGCTGAAACCGGTTTTCACTGATACCTATCGCCCCGGCCAGGATCAGCAGATAGCTCTTGTCCGTCGCTTGAAGAAAGCCGGTGCCACACATGTCTTCATTGGCGGTGACCGCAGCGATGTCGCTGTCATCGCGCGCGACGCCAAGAGCGAAAACATTCCGCTGGCCCTAATGGGTGGCGACGCGATGCGTGCTGCCGATACGCCCGTGCCTTTGCTGGAAGGCGTGCAGGCGATTGCGCTGCCCGACTATGCAAGTCTGCCGGCAGCGCAACAGACGATCCAGGCGATGCGCGCCGGCGGCATCGAACCGGACGGTTATATCCTGCCGGCAGCCGCCGCGGCGCAGATCGCCAGCCAGGCAGCCGAAGGTGCGAAGGCGGAAAACAAGCCCGTTACCGATAAGTTCGTCGGCACGGCATTCCAGACGGCAATCGGCCCGATCTCCTTCGGGCAGAACCACGAAGTGACAGAAAACCCCTATCGCTTGCTGGAATGGCGCGGCAATGCTTTCGTGCCGGTGACGACGCCATCGAACTGAAGCGATCCGTTCGGGCGGTTGTTTGCCCACGAGAGCGGTGCTAATCCAGACGCGAAAAATCAGTTGGAGCTTAGCCACCCATGACCTTGCCGATCCGTATCGCCCCCTCCATTCTCGCTGCCGACTTCGCCAAGCTCGGACAGGAAGTCAAGGATGTGACCGAAGCCGGAGCCGACTGGATCCATCTCGACGTCATGGACGGGCATTTCGTGCCGAACATCTCCTTCGGCGCCGATGTCATCAAGGCGCTGCGCCCCTATACGACCGCGACTTTCGACTGCCATCTGATGATCTCGCCCGCCGATCCCTATCTGGAAGCCTTCGCCAAGGCCGGCTGCGACCGCATCACCGTTCATGCCGAAGCCGGCGTGCATCTGCACCGTTCGCTGCAGACGATCCGTCATCTCGGCAAGAAGGTCGGCGTCACCCTCAATCCGGCAACACCGCTTTCCGTGCTCGAAAACGTGCTCGACGATATCGACCTGATCCTGATCATGTCGGTCAATCCCGGCTTCGGCGGCCAGAAGTTCATTCCCGCCATGGCCGACAAGATCCGCAACGCCAAGTCACTGATCGGTGATCGCCCGATCGAACTCGAAGTCGATGGTGGCGTCTCGGTCGACACCGCGCCTCTCATCACCGCTTCCGGCGCCAACGTGCTCGTGGCCGGTTCGGCAATCTTCAAGGGCGAATCGGTCGATGCCTATCGCCAGACCGTCGGCGATCTCCGCGCTGCCGCCGAACGAGGTCGCGTTGGATCAAACTAATCCGACCAATGCCATCATTGCGGCGGGCCGGACACGGACCGCCACATCGCGTTGCCTCGAAATTTTAAGCAATGCCGTCTGTTGGGGTGCGGCCATGGCCGCTTCGGCGCTCGCTGCCCTTTATTGGCGCAACGGCCTTCTGAGCAGTCATCTCGCGGCCCTTACCTTGGTCTATTTCTTCGGCGGCGCCCTCGCCTGGCCCATTCTCGTGCCGCTCACCCAGCGCTTCACCCGCAGCCGACCGGTGAGCGCGCGCTTCGCCGCTTTCTTTTTGATGCTCTCCATCGGCACCGCGGCCATGACGGCGTTTCTCTTCTCCATGGACTATCGCTGGTTCTATTCGCGTTGGCATGCGCCATTCGGCTCGCTCATCTGGACATTCCAGCTCCTGTACACCGGCGCCAGCGCCGTCTACCAGTTCGCGATTCTCGGCTTATCCCTGTTTCTGCCGTTCGGCCTGCTATGCCTGATCGCCGTTTCCGCCTATCTTGCGCGACGGACGCATTGAGGCGTACGAAGGATTGGCCCAACAAACATTGTGCCAAGAAACATTGTGATTGCCGTCCGTCTTTGTTATGGGGGCGCCGAGGTTTCCTTTCCCATTAGCCAAGAAAGCTTTGAGCCCATGATCCCGCGCTACTCCCGACCGGAAATGGTCGCCATCTGGTCGCCCGAAACCAAATTCCGTATCTGGTTCGAGATCGAGGCCCATGCCTGTGATGCGCTTGCAGCTCTCGGCGTTATCCCGAAGTCGGCGGCCGACACCATATGGGAAAAGGGTGGCAAGGCCACCTTCGACGTCGACCGCATCGATGAGATCGAGGCTGTCACCAAGCACGACGTCATCGCCTTCCTGACACATCTTGCCGAAATCGTCGGACCGGACGCCCGTTTCGTGCATCAGGGCATGACCTCCTCCGACGTGCTCGACACTTGCTTCAACGTTCAGCTCGTGCGCGCCAGCGACCTGCTGCTCGCCGATATCGACAAGCTTCTGGAAGCCCTGAAGCGCCGCGCCTTCGAGCATAAGGATACTGTCACCATCGGCCGCTCGCATGGCATTCATGCAGAGCCGACAACCTTCGGCGTCAAGCTGGCGCTCGCCTATGCCGAATTCGAGCGCTGCAAGCAGCGCCTGATCGCGGCTCGCGAGGAAGTCGCCACCTGCGCCATCTCCGGCGCCGTCGGCACTTTCGCCAATATCGATCCGCGTGTTGAGGAACATGTCGCCGCCGCCCTCGGCCTGAAGCCGGAGCCGGTCTCAACGCAGGTCATTCCGCGCGATCGCCACGCGATGTTCTTCGCGACGCTCGGCGTCGTCGCCTCGTCGATCGAGCGTCTCGCCACCGAGATCCGCCATCTGCAGCGCACGGAAGTCCTGGAAGCGGAGGAATATTTCTCTCCGGGCCAGAAGGGCTCGTCCGCCATGCCGCACAAGCGCAATCCGGTATTGACGGAAAACCTGACGGGTCTTGCCCGCATGGTCCGCTCCTACGCCATGCCTGCCATGGAAAACGTCGCCCTCTGGCACGAGCGCGATATTTCCCATTCGTCCGTCGAGCGCATGATCGGGCCGGATGCGACCGTCACGCTCGATTTCGCGCTGTCCCGCCTGACCACCGTCATCGATAAGCTGCTTGTTTACCCGGAAAATATGATGAACAATTTGAACAAGTTCCGCGGGCTTGTTCATTCACAGCGCGTGCTGCTGGCCCTCACCCAAGCCGGCGTCTCACGCGAGGATTCCTATCGCCTCGTACAGCGCAATGCGATGAAGGTCTGGGAACAGGGCAAGGATTTCCTCGAAGAGCTGCTCGCCGACCAGGAGGTGCGCGCAGCGCTTTCCGAAGAGAACGTCCGCGAGAAATTCGACCTCGGCTACCACACCAAGCATGTAGACACGATCTTCAAGCGGGTTTTCGGCTAGGCCCGAACCGATCTATCGATCTGATTTTGAAGGAGCGGCGCGGAAACGCGCCGCTCCTTCTGTCTTGCGGATAAGATCCGACCATCAAGCTTTCGGAGGGTCTTCAACGGCCCGATATCACGGAAAGCGGCGCGCGGCTGGCACGACCGTTACGTGATCCCGAAGCAAGAGGAGCGTTAAGCGGCCGGGAGCCATGGCTCGGCGCGTCTACGTTTCGCTTCTGATTTTCCGATGGATCGATCTTTGCGGTGATGCTCTTTCGCTGTTGCCGTCGCGTCTGGCCGCCTTCTCCACCAGACGGTCGAGATGCTGCAAATCCTCCTCGTCCAGGTTCTCGATGCCGATGAAGCGGTTCTCCGCGGCACTGGTCAGGATGAGCTCGTTGAGCTTGGCCTGGATGGCACGCGTGTCGCGCGTCTGCGCGTTCTGCAACAGGAAGACCATCAGGAAAGTGATGATCGTCGTGCCTGTGTTTATGACGAGCTGCCAGGTCTCGGAAAAGCCGAAGATCGGCCCGGTCAAGCCCCAGACGACGACTGACAGCAGCGCCAGTATGAAAACGACCGGTTTTCCCGCCCCTTCTGAAACCACCGTGGCGAAACGAGCGAAGATATGTTTGAGCCTTGCCATAAACCTCATCCTCGGCTGACCCCGTCTATCCCTCGAATTTATTCCAATTCGCGAGACGGCGGCAGATCAACGCTGCAAGGTCACGCTGGTTCCCGCCAAACAGGCGGGAACCATGACAAGCCGGCGTCTAGTGAGCCTCGACCGGCACCACCAGCTTGCGATAGAGATGCCATGTGGCGTGACCGAGTATGGGCATGATCACGGCCAGCCCCGCAAAGATCGGAATCGTGCCGATCACCAACAATGCCGCCACGGTCAGGCCCCAGACCGCCACCGGTATCGGATTGATCAGCGTCGCCCGGATGCTGGCGTCGATCGCCGCCACAACGCCGACATCGCGGTCCAGCAGCAGCGGGAAGGTAACGACCGTGGTCGCCAGCACGACAAGCGCAAAGATGAAGCCGAGGAGATTGCCCCAGAACATCATCGAAAGGCCTTCGGGCGTCGTCAGGATACTCGACACGAAGGACGTGAGCTTCGGCGGCGCACCATCACCGAAATAGATGAAGTAGAGATTCTGCGCCACGAAGAGCCAGACGATGAAAAGGCCGAACAGCATGAGGCCGGCGACGATGATCGACGGCAAGGCTGGCGAGAAACGGACCTCGAAAGCATGGCTCCATGACGTATCCAGCCCCTTCTCCCGCCGTCGGCTGATCTCGTAAAGGCCGATTGCCGCGATGGGACCCAGCAGCGCAAAGCCCGACATCAATGGAAACAGCAGCGGCAGCAGGTTCTGATCCGTGCTCCAGATCGCAAGCGCAATGCCTGCAATCGGATACATCAGGCATAGGAACACGTAATGCGATGGCTTTTCGCTGAAGTCGTCCAGCCCCAATTTCAGGGCATCGACGAGGTCAGCAATGCCGATCTTGCGGATGGCGGGGCGGGTAAATGTGTGGTCCGCTCCTGCCATGACGTGAAAGGCCGTCATAATGCTCTCCTCCTCAACCTCGATGTGCTCGGCTGGCGGCGCAAGATGGCGGCAAAATGGCTGCCGACATCCTCATTCGCTACCGGCAGCGGCGATATTAGCAAATTTTGCCGCAATTGTCGCCTTTCTCACTTGACAGTTGGGCTCCCCTTTTCCACATCGGCGCAATCATGAAAGCCTCCGACGCAAACATTCTCATCATTCCCGGCTATACGAATTCCGGCCCTGACCACTGGCAGACGCGCTGGGAGCAGAAGCTCTCGACCGCGCAGCGCGTGGAACAGGCGGAATGGTCGAAGCCGGTGCTCGATGACTGGGTCGCCCGCATTGCCGAGGAAGTGAACGCTTCGGATAAGCCCGTGGTGCTCGTCGCGCATTCGCTCGGCGTCCCCTCGGCGATCCATGCGATTCCGCATTTCCGCAACAAGGTTGCCGGCGCCTTCTTCGTGGCGCCGCCCGATGTCGCCAATCCGGATATCCGGCCGAAGCATCTGATGACCTTCGGCCCCTATCCTCGCGATCCCCTGCCGTTTCCGTCCGTCACCATCGCAAGCCGCAACGATCCCTTCGGCAGCTACGAGCATGCGGATGATGTTGCCAACAGCTGGGGCTCCCTGCTGATCGATGCCGGCGAAGCCGGCCACATCAATACCGAATCCGGCCACGGCCCCTGGCCCGAAGGCACGATGGTCTTCGCCAAGTTCCTGAGCCAGCTGAAGCCCTGATTGCGCCGGAAGCAACGGTGGTAGAAATACGCCTCGCCTCACTAGCCTGTGAAGTAGCGGGCACCTTCATTCCATCGTCAGAGAAAAGCCTGTAAAACAGGTTAGCAAAGGATCCCGATTCTCGGCATTGGCACCCCGTCAAGGCCGGAATTCCGAGGAAGGAGGCGCAGGCGGATTGTGAATTCGCTTCTTATCCGCTATGGGGACGCCCACATACGATCCACTTGCGCTATACCGTAAGCGCCAAAGACAGAGAACAACACCAATGAACCGTCGCCGCCGTATTTACGAGGGCAAGGCCAAGATCCTTTACGAAGGGCCTGAGCCGGGCACGCTGATCCAGTTCTTCAAGGACGACGCCACCGCCTTCAACAAGAAGAAGCACGAAGTCATCGATGGCAAGGGTGTTCTGAATAACCGCATCTGCGAGTATATTTTCAGCCATCTGAACAAGATCGGCATTCCCACGCACTTTATCCGCCGCCTCAACATGCGCGAGCAGCTGATCAAGGAAGTGGAGATGATTCCGCTCGAGATCGTCGTGCGCAACGTCGCCGCCGGCTCGCTCGCCAAGCGTCTCGGTATCGAGGAAGGCGTGGTGCTGCCGCGCTCGATCATCGAGTTTTATTACAAGTCCGATGCGCTCGAAGACCCGATGGTCTCCGAAGAGCACATCACGGCTTTCGGCTGGGCTAATCCGGCCGAGCTCGATGACATCATGGCGCTCGCCATCCGCGTCAACGACTTCATGACGGGCCTCTTTCTCGGCGTCGGCATCCAGCTCGTCGATTTCAAGATCGAATGCGGCCGCCTCTTCGAAGGCGACATGATGCGCATCATCCTCGCAGACGAAATCTCGCCGGACAGCTGCCGCCTCTGGGATATCGAAACCCACGAGAAGATGGACAAGGATCGCTTCCGCCGCGACTTGGGCGGTCTGCTGGAAGCCTATTCCGAAGTAGCGCGCCGCCTCGGCATCATCAATGAAAACGAACCCGTGCGTGGCACGGGGCCGGTTCTCGTCAAGTAAGCTCAGAAAGGACAATCGTGATCAAGGCTCGTGTAACCGTCACGCTGAAGAACGGCGTTCTCGATCCGCAGGGCAAGGCAATCGAAGGCGCGCTCGGCGCGCTCGGCTTTGACGGCGTCCATCAGGTCCGCCAGGGCAAGGTCTTCGATCTCGAGCTGGAAGGCACCGACAAGGGCAAGGCGGAAGCAGTCCTCAGAACCATGTGCGAAAAGCTTCTCGCCAATACCGTCATCGAGAACTTCAGCATTTCGATCGACTGATTGTCCTCTTTCGCGAGCCATCCTTCCTTTGCCGGAGGCAATGGGATATGGCTCACGAAGTACATTCCAGCGATTACTCTTCGCCTATTGCGGGACCAGCATCATGAAATCAGCAGTCGTCCAACTCCCCGGCCTCAATCGCGATCGCGACATGATCGCGGCGCTGACCAAGATCTCCGGCCATGCGCCTGTAACGGTCTGGCAGACCGAGACCGAGATCCCGGATGTCGACCTGATCGTCATTCCCGGCGGCTTCTCCTATGGCGATTATCTGCGCTGCGGCGCAATCGCCGCCCGTATGCCGATCATGCAGGCGATCAAGGACAAGGCCGACAAGGGCGTCAAGGTTTTGGGTGTCTGCAACGGTTTCCAGATCCTGCTCGAAGCCGGCATGCTGCCCGGTGCGCTGATGCGCAACGCCTCGCTGAAATTCGTCTGCCGCGAAGTGAAGCTGGAAGTCGTCAACGCCGAGACGGACTTCACGGCGGCTTATGCCAAGGGTCAGATCATCCGCAGCCCGGTCGCGCATCATGACGGCAACTATTTCGCCGACGCCGAGACGCTGAAGGCAATCGAAGGCAACGGCCAGGTGGTCTTCCGCTATGCGGAGGGCACCAACCCTAACGGCTCCGTCAACGATATCGCCGGCGTGATGAATGCCAAGGGCAATGTGCTCGGCATGATGCCGCATCCGGAAAATCTGATCGAGGCCGCCCATGGCGGTAGCGACGGCCGCGGATTGTTCGCCTCCGCGCTCGGTGTAGTCGCGGCCTGACACCAGGACGAGCCTATATCGAAATCATAAAATCGGCACCTTTGCATAAAACAGCAGGCGCCGAAACATGATCCGGCAGACTTCGGAAAAACAGCCTTAACCGCCTCATTGGAAAGAGATTGATGCGCCCTCGCCTCCTGACAGGACTTTATTCCGCCGCTGCCATTGCGACGCTTGGGCTGCTGGTCACGTCGTGCGGCCCGCGCCCGCCGGCCATCACCGCGATGGATCACAGCGCCCTGTCGACGATGGAACGCGTCATGCTCAATGCCAGCGCCTGCTGGTTCAAGTCGTCCGACCCGGCCTTTGCCGGTTATCAGCTCTCTCCGGAGCTCAACTCTTTCACCGGTCGCCCGCGCATTCTCGTGGTCGACAGGAAGCATCCGACCGGCCGGCCGTCTCTCGTCGTGCAAGCGGAAGGCAATCCCGCACAGCTGCAGGCTTTCGGTCCGATGATGTCAGGTGCCTCCGGCGGCCGCATCACGGGCGACGTCAATCGCTGGGCTGGGGGCTCGAAGGCCTGCAACTAGGCCGATGGCCTGAGGCCCGCTACGCGGTAATCCTGCTGCCGAGGCATGACGCGCGCCCTCAATCTCAGGGAGCATTGCCATGGACAGATTTGTCATTCTCTCGGGCTGCTCCGGCGGCGGCAAATCCACCTTGCTGGAGGCGCTCAAGCGTCGTGGCCATCACGTGGTCGAAGAGCCCGGGCGACGCATCGTCGTCGAGGAACTGGAAGGCGACGGTTCGGCTTTGCCCTGGGTCGATGCGCCGGCATTCGCGCGCCGGGCGATCGCCATGTCGCTCGTCGATCGCGAGGAAGCAGCGATAATTCCAGGTACCGTCTTCTTCGACAGGGGATTGATCGACGCCGCATCGGCGCTCGAGCATATGACGGGCGAGCCCGTGCTGGCTTCGCTCGGTCAATTGCATCGCTATAACAGCCATGTCTTCCTGACCCCGCCCTGGCCGGAAATCTATGTCGGCGACCGCGAACGACGGCATGATTTTGCAGCGGCGGTCGCGGAATATGAACGGCTGAGCGCCGTCTATCCCTCACTCGGCTATGACGTTCATCTCCTGCCGAAACTCGGCGTCGAGGAGCGCGCCGACTTCGTTCATTCCGTTATGGGATTCGAATAGACCGGCTACCCTTCACCCCCAGAAGAACGATTTCTTGGCTTCCGTCGCCGCCTCGTGGCGTGTCAGGCCGATGTCGCGCAGCTGGTCCTCCGTCAGATCTCGCAAGACCCAGCGGCTCTCGCGCTTCTCCAGCCAATGCAGATAAATTGCCCAAAGCCGACGCATCGCATGCGGCTTTGGCTGTGCCGCTCGGACTTTCAAGCCTGCCGAGGACGCGTCTCGCGCAGCGGTCGAGCAGATTGCATCTATTGTACTCATCTTCATTCTCACATGATGGTGACAATTCTTACGCATCGAGCCAAACGATGCAAATTGACTCATAAACTTGACTCCGTGACAGAGACAATCTAGGAAATTGTCATTATGACAAATTGGCTCCCTGACATTTCAAGCGGAACCGGCCCGGTCTACATCCGCGTCGCCGACAGTATCGAGAATGCGATCACGCATGGCGTTCTGCCGCCCGGCACCAAGTTGCCGCCGCAGCGCAACCTCGCCTATGACATTGGCGTTACCATCGGCACGGTAAGCAGGGCCTACGCCCTCGTGCACGAACGCGGTCTTGTAGCCGGCGAAGTCGGTCGCGGCACCTATGTGCTGGAACGCTCGAACGGCAAGCAGATCGAGCTCGTCGATCCGATCACGCAGGCGCTTGCCGGCACCCGCGGCCTGAATACGCCTGACGCGAAGATCCGCTTCGACACGACCGCCGCGCCCGACATCGGCCAGGGCGAAATCATCGGCAGGCTCTTTGCCGACATCAGCAGCGAGCATCAGACGGAAATTTCTTCCTATTCCCGGAATTTCCCGGCAAGCTGGTTTCAGGCGGGACAAATCTGGCTCGCCCGCAACGGCTGGCAGCCGGCAATCGATACAATCGTGCCGACGCTTGGCGCCCATGCCGCCGCCATTGCGGTCATATCGGCCGTCACCTCACCAGGCGACAAGATCGTCTTCGAGAACCTGACCTATACGCAGATCAGTCGCGCCGCGCGCCTCCTTGGGCGCCGTTCGATCCTGGTGGATTCGGATGAGCACGGCATGATTCCGGAGGATTTCGAGCGCCTCTGCCAGCAGCAGCATCCACGTCTCGCCTTCGTGATGCCGACGGCACACAATCCCACATTGGTGACAATGCCGGAATCCAGACGCCGGGCAATCGCCGCCATCGCCCGCCGGCACAGCGTCTGGCTGATCGAGGACGACCTCTATGGCGGCATGACCGGCGACCCAAATCCGCTCATGGCTGCCATCGCGCCGGAACGGACTTTCGTGGTCAGCAGCCTGTCGAAGTCGGTGACCGCGGGCGTGCGCGGCGGCTGGGTCGCCTGTCCGCCGCATTTTGCCCAGCGCATCAAGGTCACTCATAAGATGACGACCGGCGGCCTGCCCTTCATTCTGGCGGAAACCTGCGCCCGGCTCGTACTCGGAGGTCACGCACTGGAATTGCGCCGCAGGTCGGTCGAGGAGATCAAGGCGCGCGAACTGATCGCGCGCGAGGCGCTGGCGGGTTTCGAGTTCAACTCGCATCCACATCTGCCGTTCCTGTGGCTGAAGCTGCCCGAGCCCTGGCTTTCGGGCACATTCAAGAACGCCGCCCTCTCCGAAGGGGTGCTGATCGATGACGAAGACGAGTTCAAAGCAGCGCGAATCGAACGGGTTTTCCACAGGGTCCGCGTCGCCTTTTCCTCACCGCCACAGCGAGAAGATGTCGCGGCCGGCTTCATGATATTGCGCAGGTTGTTGGAAAACGGTTCATCGACATACGATAGTCACATTTAAGCAAGTCTTATCAATTTATCGACAGACATCTTGCGGAAATACTATTGCGTCGTCTCGACTCTTAGTACCCTACCATTCTATCAATAGGTCAGGATTCGCCCGCCACACCAGGGGGAGTGCATGGCTATTGCAGGCTATTTAAGCAAGCGTTTAGTTACGAGTTTTCTGGTAGTCAGTTCCATATTCATAGCAGGTCAGGCCATCGCCGCCGATGCGGTCGCGGTTGCCCCTCAAGCCAAGATTTTCGACGAGTTGCGCTTCGGCGCGAGCGGATCGGTTCAGAGCGGATACGATCACGAGAATGGCGTGTTTCCAGACGTGCAGGTGCTGTTCAATCCGTTCGGCTACAATCCGACCGCCGATTGGAAAGATCAGCTGACCCATCCGCGTATCCATCTGGGAACCTCGATCGGCACGGGCGGTTCGGCGACGCAGGTCTATGGCGGCCTTTCCTGGACGCTCACGCATAGCAACGGTATCTTCACGGAAGTCGGCTTCGGCGGAACGGTTCATACCGGCAATCTCGACGATTGGCAGGATCATGGCCCGATGCTTGGTTGTCGCCTGCTGTTCCACGAATATGCCGGCCTCGGCTATAATTTCGACAGCCATTGGAACGTGATGGCGCAAATCGCGCATGCGTCGCACGCCAATCTTTGCGATGGCCCCAATGGCGGCATGACGCGCGCGGGCGTCATGGTCGGCTACAAATTCTGATGATCGAGCGCGGCCGCCAATGGCTGCGCGCCTGACTTCTCCAGTATCAATGCCGGCGTGTTGTGAACGCCGGTGATTTTCCTGTCGCACGACGGGGAGACTTGCGCTAAAGAGACCCCGATCCCTGACCGGCCTTCAAACCTTTTACAGGCAAGGACACTCGAGCGCCCATGACCATTTCCAATTCGATCCAGATCACCCCCGAACTGATTGCCGCCCACGGCCTGAAGCCGGATGAGTATCAGCGCATTCTGGATTTGATCGGCCGCGAGCCTTCCTTCACCGAGCTCGGCATCTTTTCGGCCATGTGGAACGAGCACTGCTCGTACAAGTCCTCCAAGAAGTGGCTGCGCACCCTGCCGACCAAGGGGCCGCGCGTCATCCAGGGGCCGGGCGAGAATGCCGGCGTGGTCGATATCGATGATGGCGATTGCGTCGTCTTCAAGATGGAGAGCCACAACCATCCCTCTTACATCGAGCCCTATCAAGGTGCAGCCACAGGCGTCGGCGGCATCCTTCGCGACGTCTTCACCATGGGTGCACGCCCGGTCGCTGCCATGAACGCCCTGCGTTTCGGCGAACCGGATCATCCGAAGACCCGCCACCTCGTCTCGGGCGTCGTCGCCGGCGTCGGCGGCTATGGCAACTCCTTCGGCGTTCCGACCGTTGGCGGCGAAGTCGAGTTCGATGCGCGCTATAACGGTAATATCCTGGTCAACGCCTTTGCGGCCGGCCTTGCAAAATCCAATGCCATTTTCCTGTCGGAAGCCAAGGGCGTCGGCCTGCCGGTCGTCTATCTCGGCGCCAAGACCGGCCGTGACGGCGTCGGCGGCGCGACCATGGCTTCGGCTGAATTCGACGAATCGATCGAGGAAAAGCGCCCGACCGTTCAGGTCGGCGACCCCTTCACCGAAAAGTGCCTGCTGGAGGCCTGCCTGGAACTGATGCAGACGGGCGCCGTCATCGCCATCCAGGACATGGGTGCCGCCGGCCTCACCTGCTCCGCCGTCGAAATGGGCGCCAAGGGCGACCTCGGCATTGAGCTCGATCTCGACAAGGTGCCGGTACGCGAAGAGCAGATGACGGCCTATGAGATGATGCTGTCCGAGAGCCAGGAGCGCATGCTCATGGTGCTGCAGCCGGAAAAGGAAGCCGTCGCCAAGGCGATCTTCGTCAAGTGGGGTCTGGATTTCGCCATCGTCGGCAAGACGACCGACGATCTCCGCTTCCGCGTCATCCATCAGGGCGAGGAAGTCGCCAACCTGCCGATCAAGGATCTCGGCGATCAGGCTCCGGAATATGATCGCCCCTGGCGGGAATCCGATAAGCGCGCCGCCCTATCCGCCGATCTGGTGGCTGCCCCGGAAGATTACGGTCAGGCGCTGCTGACACTGGTCGGCTCGGCCAATCAGTCCAGCCGTCGCTGGGTCTACGAGCAGTATGACACCCTGATTCAGGGCAATTCGCTGCAGCTTCCAGGCGGCGACGCCGGTGTCGTTCGCGTCGAAGGTCATCCGACCAAGGCGCTGGCCTTCTCGTCCGACGTTACTCCGCGCTATGTCGAAGCCGATCCCTTCGAAGGCGGCAAGCAGGCCGTCGCCGAATGCTGGCGTAACATCACCACAACCGGCGCCGAACCGCTGGCCGCGACCGACAACCTGAATTTCGGCAATCCGGAAAAGCCCGAGATCATGGGTCAGTTGGTCGGCGCGATCAAAGGTATCGGCGAAGCGTGCCGCGCGCTGGATTTCCCGATCGTCTCGGGCAACGTCTCGCTCTACAACGAAACCAATGGCGTCGCGATCCTGCCGACCCCCACCATCGCCGGCGTCGGCCTGCTGCCGGACTGGAAAGCGATGGCCCGCATCGGCTCCGCTTCCGACGGCGACCGTGTGCTGATGATCGGTGTCGACGGCAGCCATCTAGGCTCCTCGATCTATCTGCGCGATATCATCGGCTCGGCCGATGGCCCGGCTCCGGAGGTCGATCTCTTTGCCGAGCGCCGCAACGGCGATTTCGTTCGCTCCGCCATCCGCAACGGCCAGGTTACGGCCTGCCACGACATCTCGTCGGGTGGCCTGGCGTTGGCGCTTGCCGAAATGGCGATGGCGTCCCGCAAGGGTCTGCGCATCGACCTCGCAGAATGCAAGACGCTGGCGCATGCAGCGCTTTTCGGTGAAGATCAGGCCCGCTATGTCATCGCCGTGCCGGCCGATGTCGCCGATTTCGTCTGCATCAATGCGGAAAGCGCCGGCGTGCCGTTCCGCCGCCTCGGAACCGTCGGCGGCGACGCGCTTGCCATCGATGGCCTGTTAACGCTTCCGGTTGAACAGTTGCGCGAGGCGCATGAATCGTGGTTTCCTGCCTTCATGGATGGCGGCTCGCTCGCCGCTGCTGAATAATCGAGGTACCACTCATGCCCATGAACCCCGGCGATATCGAAGACATGATCAAGGCCGGCATTCCCGGCGCCAAGGTGACGATTCGCGACCTGGCCGGGGATGGCGATCACTATGCCGCCGAAGTTGTCGCGGAAGCCTTCCGCGGCAAGAGCCGCGTGCAGCAGCACCAGATGGTCTATGATGCCCTGAAGGGCAATATGGGCGGCGTGCTGCACGCCCTCGCGCTGCAGACCTCAGCGCCCGATTAAGAGCGCCTGCGCTTCTTCGCCGGAGCTGAACGCCAGCTCCGGCAGTTTCTTCGAGGAAAACTCCGCGAAATCCGAGGCCGGCAGCGGACCGGCTGTCATCAGCGTGAAATCGAAGAAGGCTTTCGCATCGGGACCGAGCACATATTGCCGGTGAACCCGCAGGAAATCGCGCTTGATCTTCTTGTAATGCTTCTCCGACAGCATCTGCTTGAAGCGTACGAACAGGATCGACGCCTGCTCGGCATCCGGATGCCCGCAAACAGCGGCGACCTTCGCCTTATAGAAATGAATGGCGTCGGTCAGACAGTGGACGTCGAGCCAGAAAATCTCCTTGCAGCGCGCGATCAACCCGACACGCGAACGCAGCACGGATGCCGGCCGCATGAGGGCGCATTGCAGGATGGCGCTGCCAACCGTCATGAACACCACGCGCTTGCCCTGCAGCAGTTCCGGCTCCCGCTCGAGCAGCAGGCCGATCACATGAGTCGCGACGGACGAGCCCATGCTATGCGAGGAAATGACGATTTCATCGATTTCAGCCTCGTCCAGGGCCTGACGTACGCTGATCGCGCTCGCCTCCAGCCATTGTCTGGCGCCGAGCCCATTCAGTCCCGCCATCGCCAATGCCATTTCCCAGTCGGAGAAAAGATGCAGGGTATGCAGCTTCTCCGCCTGTGGCAGGAAGACATAGACGAAGAACGCAACAGCCAGCGCAATGCTGCCGATATGGCTCCAGGCCGGCAGCCCGAATACGAACGGCGTGAAGGCGATGGAAAGACTGATCAACAGCCCCGCAAGCATCAGCAGAAAGGGAAAGACAAAGAACAGGCCGAAACGCCAGGCGTGACGGAAATAGCCGACCATCCCGCCAGAAGCGGCAACCCGTGCGGCGGCAAGATATCCCTGCATGAGCCGCGTAAAGAACGGCCTGCCATTCAAGACCGAGACCAGATCGTTGTGATCGACGATATGAATGCGGCTCTGCGTGCGCCAATCCTCAGCCGTCGTGGTCACATCGAAATAGGGTGCCCGACCGAAATTCTTCAGCTCGTCGACGGAGACCGAAAAATCCCACACAGCAGCGCTTTGCCGCGCCGAACGCTCGTAGCGAGCCCGATGCGCCGCCGCATCCAACGGCTCGAAACCAGGGAAGTGGAGAACCACCCTCTTCTTGATATTATCCATATGGCAGTCTGTCCCTGGGCACACAAGCAGCATCGAAAACACTGGAAATCGCCAAAACCACGGGCTGCGGGCTTTTTCATGGCGACGCCCACAATTCATCTGAACATAAAAAGATTGAAATCAAGTGTTTACGATCGTGGTCGTCGGCGGAAAGGAAAATGCTCATAGGCGCCATCAGACTTGCCGCCGCACCACACGGTGACACGTCAGCATTCACGGCCGGGATAGGGAGAACTATCGGCACAGGGGTCCGCCGGCGGCGCGATCATGATTTTTTGGACGATGGGCGGCACCGTTGGTTGCGGCGTCGGAGCTGTCGATGCGCGGTAACCGAAAGCGATGCTCAAAACAAGCACGATGGCGCAAACGGTCACGGCGCTGTTCAGAATGGAAGCCCTTGGCGTGCGCACATGCTCATAATATTCCCGCTCGCCCTCGCTTGTTTCCTCCGAACTGTAAAATTCCCGCTCTTCACCAACCTGCCCGTCGGAATAGTGATGGTGGCTCATGGTGTCCGCTCCCTCAAAATACGAATGCAATGCCGACAAGGGACCGATACGCGCCAAATCGCATCAATCGACAAAACTCTAACAAACATACCGGCCGTTTGTAAATTAAGTAGCGGCCTAATATTAACTATCCCTTGCTTCGATTTTCATTTGTGTTGTTCAGGCACGGAGTTGAAGAGGCGTTTTCAAAACGCACTGTTCAGGAAAAATTGCCAATGAGCGGTTTCAGCCATCTTTCTTAACCGCTGATGCCGGAAATCCATTCATGCGATGAAAAAGGCGAAGCATACGTTTTGCCGCTGGAAATCGCGCCTGTCGCTTGCTATTTAAGGAACAGATTTAACGCTGCGGACCTTGACCCCGCATGTGAAAGGAACTGGACAATGAGCGGCATGCACGAATTCATCGACAACGAAGTCAAGAACAACGACGTCGTTCTTTTCATGAAGGGCACGCCCCAGTTCCCGCAGTGTGGCTTCTCCGGCCAGGTGGTCCAGATTCTCGATTATATCGGCGTCGACTATAAGGGCATCAATGTCCTTGCCGATGCCGAGATTCGTCAGGGCATCAAGGACTATTCCAACTGGCCGACCATTCCGCAGCTCTATGTAAAGGGCGAGTTCATCGGCGGCTGTGACATCGTACGCGAAATGTTCCAGGCCGGCGAGTTGCAGCAACACCTCCAGGAACACGGCATCAGCGTTCGCGGCGCCGCCTGACCGGGCACCGGGCTCCTCGTCCGGTTTCCATAGTTCAATTTGATCGAAAGGCGCTGCCACCGGGCGGCGCCTTGACATGTTTATGGGAATAAAACCGTGACGACTACATCCCAGGCTATGTCCCATGGGCAGCTGCCCATGGGCAAACGCGAGTTCATCGCACTCGCCGCCTTCCTGATGGCGATCAACTCGCTCGCGATCGACATCATGCTTCCCGCCTTGCAGCAGATCGGCTCCAGCCTCGGCGTGATGAACGAGAATCACCGCCAGTATGTGGTGACGGCCTATCTCATCGGCTTCGGCTCGGCACAGCTCATCTACGGTCCCCTGTCGGATCGCTTCGGTCGCCGCCTGCCCCTGCTGATCGGCATTACCGTCTACGTCATCTCCGCCTTCGGCATTGCCCTTATTCCGTCCTTTGCCGGCCTGCTTCTCCTTCGCTTCATCCAGGGTCTCGGATCGGCGGCGACACGTGTTATCACCATTTCGATCGTCCGCGATGTCTTCGGCGGTCGCCTGATGGCCGAGGTCATGTCGCTGATCATGATGGTCTTCATGATCGTGCCCGTCATCGCGCCCGGAAGCGGCCAGATCATCCTACTGATTAGCACCTGGCACATGATCTTCGTCTTCATCGGCACCATGGCAACGCTCGTGGGTCTCTGGATGTACTTCCGGCTTCCCGAAACGCTGAAGCCGGAAAACGTGCGGCCTCTGACGGTCAAATCCGTCGCGGCGGGTTTTCGCATCGTCCTGACGAACCGGGTGGCGCTCTGTTACACCCTTGCCAGCACGTTCCTGTTCGGGGCGCTGTTCGGCTTCATCAACTCGGCCCAGCAGATCTACAGCGGCATTTACAGGCTTGGCGTCTATACACCCGTCGCCTTTGGTGGCGTGGCGCTGTTCATGGCCTTGTCGTCCTTCATCAATTCGCAGCTCGTCGGCCGCTTCGGCATGCGGCGGCTGTCGCATGCGGCGCTGCTCGGCTTCTCCATCGTAACCTTCATCTGGATGATCGTGCAGCTTTACGGCCCAGCGCCGATGCCCTTCCCGCTCTTCATGATCTTTTTCGCGCTGGCGATGTTCCAGTTCGGCTGGATCGGCTCCAATTTCAACTCGCTCGCGATGGAGCCGCTCGGCCATGTCGCCGGAACCGCCTCCTCGGTGCTCGGCTTCATGAGCACGGTCGGCGGCGCGTCGATCGGCGCCGGCATCGGCCAGTATTTCAACGGCACGGCAACGCCGATGGTGATCGGCTATTTTACCGTCTCGCTGATCGGTTTGATGTTCGTGCTGATTGCCGAAAAGGGCCGCCTCTTCCGCCCGCACAACGCGCCGCCGCCAGCCGACCAGTCCCTCGCTTTGCATTGACAGGCATATTCAAATGACAACCGCGCCTCAGTCTCAATCGCCGGAACAGTCCGGCTCCAACCGCATCGGCCTCGGCATCGTGGAATTCATCCTCATGATCGCCCTGATGACGGCCAGCATCTCCATGGGCATCGACAGCATGCTGCCGGCGCTGCCGAACATCGGGCAATCGCTTCATGTTGCCAACCCGAATGACACGCAGCTCGTCATCGGCGTCTACTTTCTTGGCTTCGGCATCTGCCAGCTCTTCTTTGGCAGCCTGTCGGACACCTATGGCCGCCGGCACATCCTGCTCGGCGGCCTCGCCTTCTACACGGTGACGCTGTTTGCGGCGGCCTGGAGCGGCAATCTTTTCGCGCTGCTGGTCTTGCGCTTCGCCCAGGGTGTCGGCGCCGCGGCCGTGCGCATCACGACGCTTGCCATCGTGCGCGACTGCTTCGGCGGGCGCGAAATGGCGCGCGTCATGTCCTATGTCATGATCGTCTTCATGATCATGCCGATGGTTGCACCCTTTGTCGGCCAGATGATCGTTGCCTATTCAAACTGGCAATGGATCTTCATCCTGCTCGGCATCGCCAGCGCCGGCCTGTTCCTGGTCGGGTTCTTCCGCATGAAGGAAACGCTTCCCGCCGAGGAACGCCTGCCGCTTTCGGTCGCCTCCGTCCTCTCCGGCTTCAAAACCGTGCTGACCAACCGCATCACCTGCGGCTACATGATCGGCCTAACGCTCTATACCGGCGTCATCTGCGCCTACATTGTCTCGGTGCAGCAGGTTTTCGGCGAAGTCTACGGCCTTGGGGACACGTTTCCGATCGCCTTTGCGGCTACGGCAGCAGGTACCGCGGTAGCGCAGTTCGCCAATGGTTATTTTGTCCGCAGCTTCGGCATGCGCCGTATTTCTCATGCCGCCATGATCGTTTTCGCCGTCCTGGGCGCTATCGGCTACGTAGTCGGCATGTTCGGTCAGCCAAGCTTCACCTTCATCTATATCCTGATTTCCGTAATGCTGATGATGTTCGCCGTCATCACCACCAACTGCATGGCGATCAGCCTCGAGCCGATGGGACATCTGGCGGGCACGGCAGCCGCCATCACCAGCTCGATCTCCACGACGGTCGGCGTCCTGCTCGGCGGCATCGTCGGCCAGATGTTCGATGGCACCGCGCAGCCGCTGCTTGCCGGCTTCACGGTATTCGGTGTGCTGTCGATCTTGGCGACGTTGTGGGCGGAACGCGGCAAGCTCTTCACCCATCCCGGCGATACGCCGGCGCTGGAACCGGGCATGGGGCACGTCTGAACGACATGCCTTCCTTATGCGCCGCTGCGAGGCCGGCTGACCCAACGCACCGCAGCGGCAATAGCAAGCCCGAAAAGCGGCCACATCGCCCAGGGCGTTCCGTGCCAGGTGAAAAAATTGATGGCGACGATGCCGATGCCGGTGATGACAAGGCTGGCAATCGCCATATCGATCTGTCTGTTGCTGCGAACGTAGCGGAACGCCGCAAACCATAGAATAGCGAGTATGGGCCATTTGGCCCAGAACTCGCCGTGCCAAGTCAGCCCGTTGAGTATGGCGAGACCGATGCAGACGACGAACATCCCGCCATAGCTCCGCCGCCAGTCTTGCAGCGCGGGTTCCTGCATAACCGCTTCGGGCGCCCGCGCAGGAGGCGGCTCCGGAGTCGAGCGATAGTCGGATGTGGTGTCGACGACCTGCACGCCGCCGATCCTCACCGCGTAGCTCGGCACACCGCCCTCGATGTTCTTGACGTCGAGCTGACCGAGAAAATCGAAGCCGACCGCCACCTTGTTGCGCACCTGATCGTAGACCGTGTTGGAGATGACGATACCGCCCGGAACAGCACGCGACTGCAGCCGGGCGGCGATATTGACGCCGTCGCCATAGAGATCGTCGCCATCGGCGATCACGTCGCCGAGATTGAGCCCGATGCGGAAAAGCATCTGCTTGTCCGGATCGCTTGCGGCATTGTAACCGGCTAGCTCATTCTGCGTATCAATTGCCGCGCGCAATGCTTCGACAACACTGGGAAATTCGGCAAAGACGCCGTCGCCCCAGGTATTGATCACCCGGCCGCCATGCGCCTCGATCAGCCTTTTCATCGCCTCGCGGTAACGGCGAAGGGTCGAAAGCGTCCCCTCCTCGTCTTTCCCCATCAGGCGCGAGTAATCCTGCACGTCGGCGCAGAAGATGGTGGTCAGCTTGCGGCTCGTCTCGGACATTCGTCTTCATCCTCGCGGCAAGCGCCGACCAAGGCTCTTGCCTGTTGCAGCAAAGATAGCCTTCCAGGTGCCACTTTCCAAGTGGGGCATTCTCGGCAATCGACCCGCTTAGACGGTGAAGACCTCACGCCGCAGCAATTCCCACGTATCCTTGTCCACCGCAACCAGCAGCCCGCCATCGAGGTGATGCGGCAGATAGTGCGATCCGTCGAAACGGCGGACATAGGCGCCCGCTTCCTGGGAGATCAGCGATCCCGCCAAATGATCCCAGGGCATCAGCTTGTTGTACATGAGATAGTGCACATAGCCGCCGGCAAGCGTGCGATACTCATGCGCCGCACATCGATAGCAAGTCGTGTAGCGCACCTTGGCAAGATTACCCATGATCTCGGCGCGCTTTTCCTTGGGCAGGAAGCCGGTGGCCGCCATGCCGACCATCTCTTCCATTGCGACCGGTTGGGCCGTGTTCAGACGCAGCATCTCTCCATCAGGCCGGCGCAGCCACGCACCGCTGCCGCGCTCCGCCATCACCCAATCGTCGCCCATCGGATCGAAGATGATGCCGGCGATCGTTTCCCCCTTGGAAACGACCGAAGCCATGACGCCGAAGGCCGGAATGCCGGCTGCGAAATTGAACGTGCCGTCGACCGGATCGACGATGATGGCGAGATCGGCATCCGCCAGCTTCTCAAGCAGCGCCGGGTCCGCCGCGACCGATTCCTCGCCGACGAACAGCGCCTCTGGCCACAGCCGCGAAACCTCGGCCCTTATCATTTGCTCGGCACGCTCGTCGGCTTCCGTCACCAGATCGGTCGCCTCGCTCTTGGCGCGGATATCGTCGCTGCCAAGCCTGCGGAAACGCGGCAGTATCTCCGTCTGTGCCGCGCGGCGCAGCACGTGAGCAAGAGTGGTAACGTCAACGAGCGATGTCATGCTTTATCCTTTCTGTCAGGCGCCGATGATGTCGCGGCGGATCGCCCACCAGCTTTCCTCATCCGGCGCGGAAATAATGCCGCCTGTCGTTTCGCCGGGCCTGTAGGGCGTGCCATCGAATTTGGCGGTATGGCCGCCGGCCTCCTGGTGGGCCAGCGCGCCGGCAAGATGATCCCACGGCATCAGCTTGGAATGGCCGATGAAATGCCATTTGCCTGATGCCACCATCCAATATTCGTAAGCCGAGCAATTCAGCGAGAATGCCATGCGGGTCTTCGACAGATTGGCGCTGATGCGGGACCTGTCCGGCTCCTCCATATGTCCCCAGGATATGGCGCCCGTCATGGCGCTCAAAGGAGCGGGGGCGGCAACGGAAAGCCGCCTTTCCTGTCCCATCCGCCGGCGCAGGAAAGTACCCGAACCCTTCATGGCGGTAACAGTGTCGCCCAGCACAGGATCATGGATGATGCTGCCGATGGTCTCACCATTGGCGACAACAGCCAATATTGTGCCGAATACCGGCAGGCCGGCAGCGAAATTGAAGGTTCCATCCACCGGATCGATGGCGAAGGCCAGCTCCGCATGCGCGAGAGCGGGCACGACCGACTTGTCGGCCTCATAGGCCTCCTCGCCCACGATAAGGGCAGCCGGGAAACGCGCCTTCAGCGCCGCGGTGATATGTTTTTCGGCCAGCAGATCGGCCTCGGTCACAAGATCTATGGCCGAGGTCTTTTCCGATATGTCGCCTGCGGCCAGGTTGCGGAAGCGCGGGAGGATTTCCTGCGCCGCCGCTTCAGCAACGATCGTCATCAGGTGGTCAAAATCTGTATCGGAGAACGTCATCGGAGGCCTTTGCTCTGGAAGGGCCTCCTCTTATGCCCGATTCGATGACGGTGGTGTGGCAAAACCAATTAATCTCAGTCGGTTCGTCCTATCGAGACCCGCCAGTCATCAAACCAGCGAAATCAAAGAGTTTCGGGTCGAGCAGATGAGACGGATTCACATGCGCCAGCGCACGCAGCATCGTATCCTTGCGGCCCGGCATGCGCCGCTCGATATCGGCAAGCATGTCCTTCATGGCATTGCGCTGCAGTCCATCCTGCGAGCCGCAGAGATCGCAGGGAATGATCGGAAACTGCATCGCCGCGGCGAACTTGGCGAGGTCGTCCTCAGCCGCATAGGCGAGCGGCCGCAACAGCATCAGATCGCCTTCGTCATTGAGAAGCTTTGCCGGCATGGAAGCCAGCCGGCCCCCATGGAAGAAGTTCATGAAGAAGGTTTCGAGAATATCCTCGCGGTGATGGCCAAGCACCAGCGCATCGCAACCCTCCTCGCGGGCGATGCGGTAGAGATTGCCGCGGCGCAGGCGCGAACAGAGCGAACAATAGGTGGCGCCCTCCGGCACCTTCTCCTTCACGATCGAGTAGGTGTCGCGATACTCGATGCGATGCTCGACACCGATCTTTGTCAGATATTCGGGCAGAATATGCTTCGGGAAATTCGGCTGGCCCTGATCGAGATTGCAGGCGATCAGCTCCACCGGCAGCAGACCGCGCCATTTCAGATCGAGCAGCAGCGCCAAAAGACCATAGGAATCCTTGCCGCCCGACAGGCCGACGAGCCAGCGCTTCTGACCCTTCAGCATCTGGAAATCATCCATTGCCTGACGCACCTGCCGCAACAGGCGCTTGCGCAGCTTGTTGAAGGAAACCGATCGCGGCGCATCGAGGAACATCGGATGCACGCCGGGGCCACCGTCCTCCGCCTCGATATCGATTTCGTCCGTGACAACAGTCGCGATATTCATTCCGTCATTCCTTGCGTCTCGCCACGCTGATAGCAGAAAGCGGCACGAGAAGACATGGGTATCAATCGCCGAACACGGACCAGCCCGTGCGCGCTGCCAGCATTTCCAGCGCCACCGCGCCAAGCTGCGAATTGCCGACCTTGTTTAGCCCCGGTGACCAGACGGCGATCGAGCCGATGCCCGGCGCCACTGCCAGAATACCGCCGCCGACACCGCTCTTGCCCGGCAGGCCGACATGATAGGCGAAGTCGCCGGAGCCGTCGTAATGACCGCAGGTCAGCATCAGCGCATTGATGCGCCGCGCCCGCTTCGGCGAGACGACGGAATGCCCGGTGATCGGGTTGCTGCCGCGTGCGGCGAGATAGAGCCCCGCCTTGGCAAGCTGCTGGCAGCTCATCGAAAGCGCGCATTGATGGAAATAGACGCCGAGCACATGCTCGACCGGATGGTGGAGATTGCCATAGGCGCGCATGAAATTGGCGAGCGCTAAATTGCGATAGCCTGTCTGCGTCTCCGAACGCGCGACCTTGTCGTCGATACTGATCGCTTCGTCGTCGGCGACATAGCGCACGAAGCGCAACAGCTCGCCGATCGCCTCGCGCGGCTCGTGCCCCGCCAGAACGATATCGCTGATGGCGATAGCACCCGCGTTGATGAAGGGATTGCGCGGAATGCCCTCTTCGCGCTCCAGCTGGACGATGGAGTTGAAGGCCGTGCCGGACGGTTCGCGTCCTACACGCTTCCAGAGGCTTTCCCCGACCTTGCCGAGCGCCAAGGTCAGCATGAAGACCTTGGAGATACTCTGGATGGAGAAGGAAACGCCGGCGTCGCCGATACTGTAGACGTCACCGTCAACCGTAGCGATCGCCATGCCGAATTGTTTCGGATCGATCTTTGCCAGTTCCGGAATATAATCGGCAACCTTGCCCTCGCCGATGCGCGGCGAAAGCTCAGCATGAATGCCGTCGAGAATAGCCTGCAAATCCGTCATGAGGCGCTCCAAAGACAAAAAAGCCGCTCGAACCGAGCGGCTTTTTCATTCATCAAGAAAGTTATCCGCTTATTAACGCGAATAGAATTCGACGACCAGCTGCGGTTCCATGACGACGGCGTAAGGCACGTCGGCAAGCGTCGGAACGCGAGCGAAGGTCGCAACCATCTTGTTGTGATCGGCTTCGATGTAGTCCGGAACGTCACGCTCAGCGAGACCAACCGATTCCAGGACGATCACGAGCTGCTTCGACTTTTCGCGAACTTCGATGACGTCGCCAGCCTTACAGCGGTAGGAACCGATGTTGACGCGAACGCCGTTTACCGTGACGTGGCCATGGTTGACGAACTGACGGGCAGCGAAGACGGTCGGAACGAACTTGGCGCGGTAAACGATCGCGTCGAGGCGCGATTCGAGCAGGCCGATCAGGTTCTCCGAGGTATCGCCCTTGCGGCGGTTAGCTTCGTCGAAGGTGGCGCGGAACTGCTTTTCACGCAGGTCGCCGTAGTAGCCCTTCAGCTTCTGCTTGGCGCGCAACTGCACGCCGAAGTCGGAAAGCTTGCCCTTGCGGCGCTGGCCATGCTGGCCCGGGCCGTATTCGCGACGGTTTACCGGGGACTTCGGACGACCCCAGATGTTCTCGCCCATGCGGCGGTCAATTTTGTACTTGGACGATTCGCGCTTGCTCATCGCATTTCCTTTCAAACTGTTATGCGGCCCGTTGCCGAACCGCGAAGGAAACACGCCCTCCTCTGAACTCCGTTTTCGAGCTCTGACAGGCTTCTCACATTAGCGAATGGAGGAGCCACGGGACATGTCAAATGAAACACCGGACATTTCTGCCCGGCGTTGGGGCGGTCTCTAAGGGGTCGTCATGAAAATGTCAACAGCGCCGGACGCGCTTTGCAGAGAATACGACAGCTATTCCGCCGCCGCCTGCTCGCCGCCGTCCAGATCAGGCGCATTGGCATCGCCGGGCGCGGTCTGTGAACCCATATCCGGGAAGGCAACGATACGCTTGCCGGAGAAATCCGTGTGGACGACGACGCTGCCCTGTTCCTCGAAATAGCTGAGGAGACGCCGGGCGCGGCGCGCCGAATGCGTGCCGTAGGCACGGGCGATGCGGGCATCAGATGGGCACGGCTCACCGCTGATGGCGGCCTTGGCCAGCATCAGGAAGACGCCCTGCAGGTCGTCTGTGACGCTGGAGGAGAGCACGAGCGCCGTTGTCCACTGATCGGTCGCCATGACCTCCTCATCCGCGCCAGAGCGGGCAATCGCCACGCGGCGGCGAAACTCCGACAGGCTCATGGGCGCGCCGGGAACGCGGCGCATGCGCAACCGCACGAGAAATTCCTGGTAGAGCACAGCATCCGTGCGGAATCCCGAGGCCGGATCGTCGAGGATTTCGGAGAGGACGGCGCTCACCCTCGCCTCGCGATCCTCGCTCGATAGTTCCGGTTGGCTGACCTTCGGCTCCGCGGGCGCCGGGCTTGCCGTCGGCACGGAACGGGAAAGCTCAGCCAGAATATCGGTCGTCGGGCGCGGTGCCGGCGTGGTGCGGCGAACAACGGCGCGCGTAAACTCTTCCGGATCCGGCGTGAAGATCAGATCTTCGACATCCTGCGGCGCATCCGGCAGCGGCATCAGCTTCGGGCTGGAGGAACGCGCCGAGGTCTCCACCGTGCCGATGGTGATCGGCAGCGGCCGGCGCGAGAGTGCCGGCCCGAGCGCGACGAAATTGCCGCGCTTCAGGTCGCGGAACATTTCCGCCTGCCTGCGATCCATGCCGAGGAGGTCGGCGGCGCGGGCCATGTCGATATCGAGGAAGGTGCGGCCCATGAGGAAGTTGGAGGCCTCGGCCGCAACGTTCTTGGCGAGCTTCGCCAGACGCTGCGTGGCGATGACGCCGGCAAGACCGCGCTTTCGTCCGCGGCACATCAGATTGGTCATGGCCCCGAGCGACATCTTGCGCGCATCTTCCGAGACGTCGCCACCGACCGACGGCGCAAACATCTGCGCCTCGTCGACCACGACCAGAACCGGATACCAGAATTCACGATCGGCATCGAACATGCCGTTCAGGAAGGCGGCGGCAGCGCGCATCTGCTGCTCGATATCGAGCCCTTCCAACGTCAGAACGCAGGAGACGCGATGCTGGCGGATGCGGTTGGCGATACCGGCAAGCTCGGCTTCCGTGCGCTCACCGTCTACGACCACATGCCCGAACTTGTCGGCCAGCGTGACGAAATCGCCCTCGGGATCGATGATGACCTGCTGCACCCATTGCGCGGATTGCTCCAGCAGCCGTCGCAACAGATGCGATTTTCCGGAGCCGGAATTGCCCTGCACCAGGAGACGCGTCGCCAGCAGCTCCTCGATATCGAGCTGGGCGCTGGTCCCGCCGGACGCCGTTCCCATGTCGATGCCGACCTGCAATGCACTTCCCCTGTCTTCTAGAATCAAACGCGGATTCGTCCCATCTTTTCTGAAAGGACGTGCCTCCGTCTAGCAAAGATTTCTAAGCTTCGCGCCCGTGGATTGCAAAAACCCACAGGCGATTGCGAGACCTATCTGAACCGCAGATTGGCCCGCGATAACTGGCTGACCGAGGTGCAGCCCATCAGCTTCATGTCGCGCTCGACCTCGGTGCGCAGATGCCTGAGCGCGCGTTCCACGCCCGCCTGACCGGCAGCGGCCAGCGGATAGAGATAGAAGCGGCCGAGACCGACTGCCTTGGCGCCGAGCGACAACGCCTTCAGCACATGCGTGCCGCGCTGCACGCCGCCATCCATCATGACATCGATACGGTGACCCACGGCATCGACGATCTCAGCCAGCTGATCGAATGCCGCGCGCGAGCCGTCCAGCTGGCGTCCGCCATGGTTCGAAAGCACGATGCCCGTGCATCCGATATCGACCGCGCGCTTGGCATCCTCGACCGACATCACGCCCTTCAGGCAGAACTGCCCGTTCCAGTGCTTCACCATCTCGGCAACATCGTTCCAGTTCATCGACGGATCGAGCATCTCGGTGAAATATTTGCCGATCGACATGGCGCCACCGCTCATATCCACATGTTCATCCAGCTGCGGCAGGCGGAATTTCTCATGCGTGACGTAGTTCAGCGCCCAGGCGGGCTTTATGGCGAACTGGGTAAGGCCCGCGAGGTTGAGCTTGAACGGAATGGAAAATCCCGTGCGAAGATCGCGCTCGCGATTGCCGCCGGTGATGCTGTCGACCGTCAACATCATCACGTTGACGCCGGCTTCCTTTGCCCGCTCCATCATCGTGCGGTTCAGCCCGCGATCCCTGTGGAAATAGAATTGATAGACCTGCGGGCCGGGATGCTTCTTGCGGATTTCCTCGAGGCTGACGGTGCCGAGCGAGGAAACGCCGAACATGGTGCCGAGCGAGGACGCTGCGGCAGCGACCGCGTTCTCGCCCTGATGATGGAACAGCCGCTGCAACGCCGTCGGCGAGCAATAAAAAGGGGTCGCGAGCTTTTGTCCCATGACGGTGACAGACATGTCGACCTCGCTGACCCCACGCAGGACGTTGGGAACGAGATCGCAGCTCTCGAAGCTCGACGTGTTCCGCCGCAACGTCACCTCGTCGTCGGCTGCGCCGTCGATATAGTTGAAGATCGGGCCGGGAAGACGCTTTTTCGCGAGGAGACGAAAATCATGGAAGTTGTGGCACTCACGCAGACGCATGGCTTGCCTCGACAACACTGCAATCATTCTCAAAAGACATCAAATATCGACCTCCCAATATTCCACCGCTCAGTCCGGTCTTGAACTACAACCGGTGCAGGCGTGCTTCCCATTTGTAAAGCATATCCGGCTCTCTTTCCTCATTGCCTGCCCCGTCCGACTCGTCAACCACGAAGAAGCCGTGCTTTTCGTAAAAGCGGCGCGCGGGTACGTTTCTCTGGAACGTCCAGAGCGAAAGCGTCGGATAGGTCGATTTGGCGATATCGAGCAGGCGGCTGCCGATGCCGCGCCGCTGCGCTTCCGGCAGAATGTAGAGCTGATCGATCCAATCCTCGAGGAAGGCGATGACGCCGACAAGGCGGCCGCCCTCTTCTGCGCCCCAGATCTGGCAATCCTTGAAAACGACGGCGCTCCAGAAGCCGATATCCTCTTCCGGCGTATGAAGCCCGGCAAGCGTCGGCAGCCGTTCGTTGAAGGACGCGCGATGAACGGCCGCAGCCGCCGGCATGTCCGCGAGATCGAGTTTACGCAACGAAACCTTGTCAGTCATCATCAAGCCTTGAGCCCAAAACCTTGCATCAGCCGGCGGGTGGAGAAATCCGGCGCACCGGAGGTGAAGACCGCAAAGTCGAAATTGTCGGGATGGACGGCATCAGCCACCTGCGGCACCAGGCTGCGGGCACGCCTTGCGATCGCCTCTGCGGGATCGAGCCAGTCGACCGGCCATGGCGCGAGCCGGCGGAAGATATTGGCCATGAACGGATAATGGGTGCAGGCCAGTACGACGATATCGGTCTTGCGGCCATCCATCTCGACAAAGCACTGCTCGATCTCGGTCATGACAGCCTCGTCACCGAGGACATCGCCGCGAATATAGGCTTCAGCCAGGCGCGCTAAGTCCTGCGATCCGACAAGCCGCACATGGCATTGAGTGGCGAAGGACTGGATGAGATCGCGCGTGTAAGCGCGCTTGACCGTACCCGGCGTCGCCAGCACGGAAACAAGGCCCGAGCGGGTCCGCTCGGCCGCCGGCTTGATCGCCGGCACCGTGCCCACGAACGTCATCTGCGGAAAAGCGGCGCGCAAATCGGCACCTGCAAGCGTGAAAGCCGTGTTGCAGGCGATGATGCAGACTTCCGGATCATATTGAACGAGCAGCTTTGCGAAGAGATCGACGATGCGCTCCTTCAACGCCTGCTCTTCCCAGCTGCCATAGGGAAAACCGGCATCATCAGCGATATAGATGAAACCGCGCTCGGGCATCAGCACCCGCGCCTCGCGCAGCACGGTCAAACCGCCGATCCCTGAATCGAATACCAGGACCGGTTTCAGCTCATTCGCCGCTGCTGTCATCGCTGGTGGTTTCCTTGGGTGCCTTGGAGGATCGGGGATGCGAGCCGCTGCCGCGCGGAGATTTTCGCGTGAAGCGGTCGAGAGACGAGATCACACCGCGCAAGACGCTGATTTCCTGTTCGGTGAACGCCCGGCGCGAGAGGACAGCCCGGAGATTGTCGACCATTTTCGGCTTTTTCCCGGCGGGATGGAAATAATTGCGGGCATCCAGCGCCTCCTCGAGCTGTTCGAAGAGGCCAAAAAGCTGATCTTTCGTCGAAGGCCGCTGCTCGAGCGCCTGGAAAGGCACGGCGCCCAGATCTTCCATGCCCGACTTCATCCACTCATAGGACATCAGCAACACGGCTTGAGCGATATTCAGCGAGGCGAAGGCCGGATTGACGGGAAAGGTGACGATCTCGTCGGCCAGCGCCACCTCTTCGTTCGTCAAGCCCCAGCGCTCGCGCCCGAAGAGAATGCCGGTGCCCTCGCCCGCTTTGAATCGGGCGCGAAGGGTCTCGGCCGCAACGACAGGCGAACGCACCGGCTTGTAGCCGTCCCGTTCCCGTGCCGTCGTCGCATAGATAAAATTAAGATCAGCGATCGCCTGCTCCAGCGTCTCGTAAACCTTCGTCGCCTCGATGATATGATCAGCCTTCGAGGCGGTTGCCTGCGCCCTCTCGTTCGGCCAGCCATCGCGCGGATTGACGAGGCGCAGCTCGACAAGCCCGAAATTCGCCATGGCACGCGCCACCATGCCGATGTTCTCGCCCATCTGCGGCTCGACCAGAATGATGGCCGGCCCTTCGGCCAGAAGTGGACGCTCGCTGTTCGTGCCTGCCATGATGTCTTGCTCTCCGCGCGCGAACCTTCTCGCGCAAATCATGGGTCGCAATAGCGAGACATCAGCCGATCGGCAAGGTTTTTGCGCGTCACTGGCTAAGCGAACCGCACCCGCTATTGCGGATTTGCCGGCTTC
The DNA here is from genome assembly GCF_012641405.1 of Rhizobium sp. P40RR-XXII. Lineage (GTDB taxonomy): Bacteria > Pseudomonadota > Alphaproteobacteria > Rhizobiales > Rhizobiaceae > Rhizobium. The sequence continues at coordinate 232,153 of NZ_JABAII010000002.1, read as the reverse complement.
TGCTGATCCGTCGGCTGCTGTTGCTGATCGGACGGCTGTTGCTGCTGTTGCTTGACGAGATCCTGCATCACGCTCTTGAGCGAACTCGGATTGCCGTTATCGTCGTTGGTGACGATATCGTCCACGACGGGCCGTCCGCCTTCCTCGATGACCTCGAAGCGCACCGTCGTCACCTTCTGAGAATCGGCATCCGATCCCATGCAGGTTGATTTCTTGAAGATCGTCAACACCTCCGTGACATTGTTCTTCGGCGGCTGGGCGGCGATCTTCACGTCCTCCAGCGGACAGGCGTCCTGAGCATTGACGATGACGTCATAGTCGAACGGCGAAATGCCATCCTCATCGGCCGCCGGAAACTGGGCGGCCGCCTGATATTTCGCCGCGAAATCCTTGCTGTAGATATCCTTGAGCTTGCTCTCATCGAAGATATCCTGCCAGTCGCTGTCCCCACCCGCCCAGTTCGAAACGGTCGCGTCCATAATGGCCTTGACGGGCGTCGTCGCATCGGCGGCCAGTGCCAAATGTGCGCCAAAAGAGAACTGAAAGAGCGTGAAGGCAAGCGCGGGTGCGGCAAATTTCTGCATGACATGATTCCGTAATAACAGGCAAAACACCCGCGACATTAGTCCCATCGACCGCTTTGGCAATGGCCGGATGGCAAAAAGCGGGTGATGCCACGAGTGATCAAAAACGCGATGTCTGAGGCTCTATCGGCTTTGCGTTCGGGGCTTGCGGTGTTATAGCGCTCGGGACTTCACATTCACCACAGGACCATCCGGTCCCATCAGCTTAAACGAGGCAGAAGTATGAAGAAGATCAAGGTCGCTAACCCCGTTGCCGATCTCGATGGCGATGAAATGACTCGCATCATCTGGCAGTTTATCAAAGACAAATTGATCTACCCCTACCTCGATATCGATATCGACTATTACGACCTCTCGGTCGAAAACCGCGACGCCACCAACGACCAGGTCACCGTCGATGCCGCCAACGCCATCAAGAAGCACGGTGTCGGCATCAAGTGCGCGACGATCACGCCGGACGAAGACCGCGTCAAGGAATTCAACCTCAAGCAGATGTGGAAGAGCCCGAACGGCACGATCCGCAACATCCTCGGCGGCGTCATCTTCCGCGAGCCGATCATCTGCAAGAACGTACCACGCCTGGTTCCGGGTTGGACCAAGCCTATCGTCGTCGGCCGTCACGCCTTCGGCGACCAGTACCGCGCCACCGATTTCAAGTTCCCCGGCAAGGGCAAGCTGACCATCAAGTTCGTCGGCGAAGACGGCGCGGTCATCGAGAAAGAAGTCTTCGATGCTCCGGGCGCCGGCGTCGCGATGGCCATGTATAACCTTGACGAGTCGATCCGCGAATTCGCCCGCGCCTCGATGATGTACGGCCTGATGCGCAAGTGGCCGGTCTACCTGTCGACCAAGAACACCATCCTCAAGGCCTATGACGGTCGCTTCAAGGACATCTTCGAAGAAGTCTACCAGAACGAGTTCAAGGCTCAGTTCGACGAAGCCGGCATCACCTACGAACATCGCCTGATCGACGATATGGTCGCTTCCGCCCTGAAGTGGTCCGGCGGCTACGTCTGGGCCTGCAAGAACTACGACGGCGACGTTCAGTCCGACACGGTTGCCCAGGGCTTCGGCTCGCTCGGCCTGATGACCTCGGTTCTCTTGACGCCGGATGGCAAGACGGTCGAAGCCGAAGCCGCGCACGGCACGGTGACTCGTCACTACCGTCAGCACCAGAAGGGCCAGGAAACCTCGACGAACTCGATCGCCTCGATCTTCGCCTGGACCCGCGGCCTCGCGCATCGCGCCAAGCTCGACGACAACGCCGAACTCGCCAAGTTCGCCGCAACGCTGGAAAAGGTCTGCGTCGATACCGTCGAAGCCGGCTATATGACCAAGGACCTGGCGCTGCTGATCGGCCCCGACCAGCCGTGGCTCTCGACCACTGCCTTCCTCGACAAGATCGACGAAAACCTCAAGAAGGCCATGGCTGCCTAAGCCTAGCCGACGTAGGAACATGCGAAAACCCGGCCTCAGCGCCGGGTTTTCTTTTGCCCGAAATCTTGCCGCCGCAGCAAACCGATGGCAACAATGCGCGCAACAAAAGGGAGAGACAGATGGCCGAGGAACTCGTTTTCTATACCAACCCGATGTCGCGAGGACGCATCGCCCGCTGGATGCTCGAAGAGATCGGCCAGCCATACCGCACCGAGTATCTCGACTACGGTACCACGATGAAGGCGCCCGAATATCTGGCGGTCAACCCCATGGGCAAGGTGCCGGCTATCAAGCATGGCGATACCGTCGTCACCGAAGGTGCCGCCATCTGCGCTTATCTCGCCGAAACCTTCCCCCAGGCAGGTCTTGCCCCGACAGCGGCCGAGCGCGGCCCCTATTTCCGCTGGATGTTCTTTGCCGCGGGGCCGTTCGAAATGGCGATCACCAATCGCGCCCTCGGCTTCGAAGTCCCGCCGGAACGCCTGCGCATGGCCGGCTGCGGCAGCTTCGCAAGTGTGCTTGATGCCATGGAGCACGCCGTCACGACCTCGCCTTTCATCGCTGGCGATCGCTTTACCGCCGCCGATGTCTATGTCGGCTCGCATGTCGGCTACGGCCTTAATTTCGGGACGATCGAAAAGCGACCAGCTTTCATCGACTACTGGAGCCGAGTCAGCGACCGCGACGCCTATCGCCGCGGCAACGAGATCGACAATGCGGCCATGCCGAAGCCGGCTAATGCCTGAAGATACAGGGTATTAGGAGGAAATCCCCAATCGAAGTGATATGCCGCTATTTCAGCGGCATATAAATATCCGTCAACAATTCCGTCGGCGCCACATCGCGCGGATTGTTGATATATTCCTCGAACATGACGGTATCGCGCAGTTGCCGCCCGGAAGCCGGCAGCCATTGCGCATAGAGCCACTGATAGGCCTTGTGCATATTGGCATAGGGTCCCTTGTGGCGCAGCACGGCATATTCACCGCCGTCGAGCGAGCGCCGCTCCAGCGGAGCATCGGCAGTGACAGTCTCGCCTGCGGTGACGCAGGCATAGGAGCGCAGCTCGTCCGCCTCTACGACATCGGGATCGTCGAGATAGACGCCGATCATGCGCATATCCAGCCCGGCTAAGCCGCGGGCAAAGATGGTGCCGAACAAGGTTTCGAAAGCCTGGTCGATCTGCATGTAGGAGCCGCGATGGGCGACACCGATCAGTGACATTGGCGAAATGGTGCGAAGCGTAACGTCGAACATGACCGTAATCCTTCCTTGAGTCCTGGGTTCGAAGATCGTGTGGCTTCCCTCATTCCGATATCGCGCCGGCGGCATGCCGTAGACGGATCTGAAGATGCGGTTAAACGACTGGAGGTTGGGATAGCCCGACCGCTTTGCAATGTCGCTGACGGATAGACGGGTGTTGACGAGATCGCCCGCGGCACGGTGCAGCCGCAGCCGCTTGACGGTCGCCGCCGCCGTCTCGCCATAGATCGCCCGGTAGATCCTGTGCCAGTGATAGCTGGACATGCAGGCGATCTCGGCGAGTTTCTCCATATCGAACTCGTCATCCAGATGCTCGTGGATATAGGCCGAAACCCGCCGCAACCGGGTCTCGTAAAGCGTCCAAGCCGTACCGCCTGTCATGTCAAACCCCTTGCAAATCGATCGGCCCGACAACAGCATAACCCGATTTGACAAATCCTGCGGAGTTGCCGGTACAAAGAAAAATGGCGAATGCCGCAGCATCCGCCATTTTCGCTATCATAAGAAAATAAAACCGTTAGCCGGCGAGTGCCGCAGCAATCGCCTCGATCGCTTCGTCGGCCTTGGCGCCATCCGGGCCGCCGGCCTGGGCCATGTCGGGACGGCCGCCGCCGCCCTTGCCGCCGAGGGCTGCCGAAGCGACGCGCACGAGATCGACGGCGCTGAAACGGCTCGTCAGATCTTCCGTGACGGCGACGACGGCGCTGGCCTTGCCATCCTCCGAGACGCCGATCAGTGCGACCACGCCGGAGCCGAGGTTTGCCTTGGCTTCATCCGCCAGGCCCTTGAGATCCTTGGGATCGACGCCGGAAACGGGCTTGCCGAGGAACTTGACGCCATTGACGTCGCGCACCGCGTCGGCCGAGCCGCCTTGGCCGCCGCCCATGGCAAGCTTGCGCTTGGCATCGGCCAATTCGCGCTCCAGCTTGCGGCGCTCTTCCATCAGGGATTCGACGCGGGAAACGACATCGGCGGGCTGAACCTTCAGCGTCGAGGCGAGGCTTTTCACGCGCTCGTCCTGCTCGGAGAGATAGTCACGCGCGGATACGCCGGTCACGGCTTCAATACGGCGCACGCCAGCGCCGACCGCGCTGTCGCCGAGGATGCGCACGAGACCGATCTGGCCGGTGGCGGACACGTGCGTGCCGCCGCAAAGCTCGACGGAATAGGCTTTGCCGGCCTTGCCGCCGCGAACACCCTGCCCCATCGACACGACGCGGACTTCATCGCCGTATTTCTCGCCGAACAGAGCCATCGCGCCTTCCGCGATCGCATCGTCGACGCTCATCAGGCGGGTCGTAACGGGCGAATTCTGCAGGACGATCTCGTTGGCCATATCCTCGACGATCTTCAGCTCCTCGGCCGACATCGGCTTCGGATGCGACACGTCGAAGCGCAGGCGCTCAGGCGCAACCAGAGAGCCCTTCTGCGCGACATGCGTGCCCAGCACCTCGCGGAGAGCCTCATGCAACAGATGGGTGGCGGAATGGTTGGCCCGCAGGCGCGAGCGTCTGGCATGATCGACCGTCAGCACCACAGGCTCGCCGACCTTGATCGTACCAGCGGAAACCTCAGCAATGTGGACAAAAAGGCCTTCGCCCTTCTTCTGGGTGTCGCCTACGGTGAGCTTGCCGTGGTCGCCGGAGATTATGCCGGTATCGCCCATCTGACCGCCGGACTCGCCGTAGAACGGCGTCTGATTGACGACGATCTGCACCTTGTCGCCGGCGGAGGCGCTATCGACGGCAACGCCATCCCTCACGATCGCCTGAATGACGCCCTCGGCCGTTTCCGTGTCGTAGCCGAGGAATTCGGTCGCGCCGAACTTTTCCTTGAGCTCGAACCAGATGGTCTCGGTCGCCTTATCCCCGGAGCCGGTCCAGTGCGAGCGAGCCTCGGCCTTCTGCCGCTCCATGGCATCGGTGAAACTGGAGATATCGACGCCGATGCCGCGGGCGCGCAGCGCGTCCTGCGTCAGATCCAGCGGGAATCCGTAGGTGTCATAGAGCTTGAAGGCGGTTTCGCCGTCGAGACTGTCGCCCTTGTGCAACGTCGAGGTTGCGTCGTTCAGCAGCGACAGGCCGCGTTCCAGCGTCTTGCGGAAACGAGTCTCCTCAAGCTTCAGCGTCTCGGATGTCAGCGCTTCCGCACGCCCCAGCTCCGGATAGGCGCGGCCCATCTGCTGGATGAGCGCCGGCAGCAGCTTCCACATCAACGGCTCCTTGGCGCCGAGCAGCTGCGCGTGACGCATGGCGCGGCGCATGATGCGGCGAAGCACGTAGCCGCGGCCTTCGTTCGACGGCAGCACGCCGTCGGCGATCAGGAAGGCGGAGGAGCGCAGGTGATCGGCGATGACGCGATGGCTGGCGCGATGCTCACCCTCGGCCTTCACGCCCGTCGCCTCTTCCGAGGCTTCGATCAGGGCGCGGAACAGGTCGATATCGTAATTGTCATGCTTGCCCTGCAGGACGGCGGCAACGCGCTCGAGACCCATGCCGGTGTCGATCGACGGACGCGGCAGGTCGACACGCTCTTCCTTGGTGATCTGCTCGAACTGCATGAAGACGAGATTCCAGATCTCGATGAAGCGGTCGCCATCTTCTTCGGGAGAGCCCGGAGGACCACCCCAGATGTGATCGCCATGGTCGTAGAAGATTTCGGAACAGGGACCGCAGGGGCCTGTATCGCCCATCGCCCAGAAATTGTCGCTGGTGGCGATGCGGATGATCTTGTCGTCGGAAAGACCAGCGATCTTCTTCCAGAGATTATAGGCGTCGTCATCGGTATGATAGACCGTGACGAGCAGGCGCTTGGCATCGAGGCCGAATTCCTTGGTGATCAGGTTCCAGGCGAGCTCGATGGCGCGCTCCTTGAAATAGTCGCCAAAGGAGAAATTGCCGAGCATTTCGAAGAAGGTGTGGTGGCGCGCGGTGTAGCCGACATTGTCGAGATCGTTGTGCTTGCCGCCGGCGCGAACGCATTTCTGTGCCGTCGAAGCCGTCGTATAGGGACGCTGCTCCAAGCCGGTGAACACGTTCTTGAACTGCACCATGCCCGCATTGGTAAACATCAATGTCGGATCGTTGCGCGGTACGAGCGGGCTCGACGGCACGATCTCGTGGCCGTTTTTCTTAAAGTAGTCGAGGAAGGTCGACCGGATTTCATTCACACCGCTCATATGAGGCCCTTCAGTACTGCGCTCAGCAACTTGCGTCAAAGTCAGTGGCTTTTATCGTTCGCTCCCGGCGCTGTCCAGCCGCACGAACAAAACCGGCCGCACATCCGTTGGACAATGCAGCCGGTTTCGAATTTTAGTCTCACATCAAGTCCGGGATTGCCCCCGGAAGTTTTTATTCTCCAGAGGCGTCGCCATCGTCGGCATCGGGGCCGCCATTCTGCAGGAAGCGATCGGCGATCAGGCCGGCGTTCTGGCGCAGCGACAATTCGATTTCGCGCGAGAGATCAGGATTGTCGCGCAGGAAGATTTTCGCATTCTCGCGGCCCTGGCCGAGGCGCTGGCTGTTATAGGAGAACCAGGCACCGGACTTTTCGACAATGCCGGCCTTGACGCCGAGATCGACCAGTTCGCCGGTCTTGGAAACGCCTTCGCCATACATGATGTCGAACTCGACTTGCTTGAAGGGAGGCGCCATCTTGTTCTTGACGACCTTGACGCGAGTCTGGTTGCCGATCACCTCTTCGCGCTCCTTGACGGCGCCGATGCGGCGGATATCGAGGCGAACCGAAGCATAGAACTTCAGCGCGTTACCGCCCGTGGTCGTTTCCGGCGAGCCGAACATGACGCCGATCTTCATGCGGATCTGGTTAATGAAGATCACCATGGTCTTGGATTTCGAGATCGAAGCCGTGAGCTTGCGCAGCGCCTGGCTCATCAGGCGGGCTTGCAGGCCCGGCAGGCTATCGCCCATCTCGCCTTCTATTTCGGCGCGCGGCGTCAATGCCGCGACGGAGTCGACCACGAGAACGTCGACGGCGCCGGAACGCACCAGCGTATCGGTGATCTCAAGTGCCTGTTCGCCGGTATCGGGCTGCGAGATCAGAAGGTTCTGCAGGTCGACGCCGAGCTTGCGGGCATAGACCGGATCGAGCGCATGTTCTGCGTCCACAAAGGCGCAAATGCCGCCCTTCTTCTGGGCCTCGGCAATGGTCTGCAGCGCGAGCGTCGTCTTACCGGAACTTTCCGGTCCATAAATTTCGATGATGCGCCCCTTCGGCAAGCCGCCAATGCCGAGGGCAATATCGAGGCTCAGAGAGCCGGTGGAAACCGTTTCGATTTCGACCACGTTCTCGTTAGAGCCGAGCTTCATGATCGAGCCCTTGCCGAACGACCGCTCAATTTGAGAGAGTGCCGCTTCAAGTGCCTTGCTTTTATCCACCGATTTGTCCTCTACAAGCCGCAAAGAATTCTGAGACATCCGATCCACCTTTAGGTTATTGAAGCCGCTCTAGCAATGTCGCCGCCGATGAGAATTCTGTACTCTATTTGTTCTCTTGTCGCAAGGGCACAACAAGCAATTGAAAGAAAAAGGTAAAATGAATTCCGTTCTATTTTTGTTTTCTTCTTTCTTCCCAGGCACTTGCATGGCTGCGGCGGTGAATTGCGAGATGTTATCTACCAGTCCGATTCGTCCTTTCGACCGCTGAGGAAAACCATATGGCGAAGAAGATTCTCGTTCTCGGCGGTGCCCATATCGACCGGCGCGGCCGCATCTTCGGCGAGACGGCGCCGGGCGCCAGCAATCCCGGCGCATGGTTCGAAGAGCCTGGCGGCGGCGGCTTCAATGCGGCGCGAAATCTCGCCCGCCTCGGCTTCGACGTGCGGCTGATCTCGCCACGCGGCGGCGATCCCTCGGGCGAAATGGTGGCGGAAGCGGCAAGCCACGCCGGCATCGACGACCGACCCTTCGTCTTCCTCGATCGCAAGACGCCAAGCTATACGGCGATCCTCGAACACGACGGCAATCTTGTCATCGCCCTTGCGGACATGGAACTCTACAAGCTGTTCGTCCCGAGACGTCTGGCGATTCGCGCCGTTCGCGACGCCTTCGATGAGACCGATCTCGTTCTCTGCGACGCCAACCTGCCCGCCGAAACCTTGGCTGCGATCGCGGCGAGAGCGGCTCTGTGCGGCAAGCCAGTCGCCGCCATCGCGATCTCGCCAGCGAAGGTCGTGCGGCTGAAGCCGAGCCTTGCCGGCATCGATCATCTTTTCCTCAACGAAGCCGAGGCCGCCGCGCTGACGGAAAGCCGTCCGGAAGACCCGCTCGAATGGGTGAACGGATTGCGCGCGCTCGGCCTGCGCAACGGGGTTATCACGCGCGGCAAGCGCGAGCTGATCGCCTTTTCACGCGACGCCGTCGTCAGCCTGCAGCCGCCCATCGTCGACGATGTCGCCGATGTCACCGGGGCGGGAGATTCGCTCGCCTCGGGCGTTTTATCGGCCCTGCTTGCCAGTCATGATCTCGCAGAGGCTGTCCGCCACGGCGCGGCAGCCGCCGCGATCACTGTACAATCGCCCTTCGCTACCGCCGAAAATCTCTCACCGGAACTCTTGAAGACGATGTTGGCCCTTGTTCCCAAGGCCGAAATTCTGTCATGAAGCCTGCTCAAAACGCGTATACTGTTTCAGTGAATTGGAAACGACAATGACACAGCCTATCTCGCCACTACTTCCGATCTCCTATTCGAAGGAAGTCGCTGCCGCCAAGCTGCGCGGCGCCCCGCTCGTGGCGCTGGAATCGACCATCATTACCCACGGCATGCCCTACCCCGGTAATATCGAGATGGCCCGCAGCGTCGAGGCGATCATCCGGCAGGAAGGCGCAGTCCCGGCGACCATCGCCGTTATCCACGGTACACTCCATATCGGCCTCGAGCCGGAAGAGCTGGAAACGCTTGCCAAGACGGAAGGCGCGATGAAGGTCTCGCGCGCCGACATCGCTTTTGCGATCGCCGAGCGCCGCACCGGCGCCACCACCGTCGCCGCCACCATGATCGCCGCAGCCCGTGCCGGCATCAAGGTTTTCGCCACCGGCGGTATCGGCGGCGTGCATCGCGGCGCGGAAGAGAGCTTCGACATCTCTGCCGATCTCGAAGAGCTTTCGCGCACCGGCGTCATCGTCGTCTGCGCCGGTGCCAAGGCGATCCTCGATATTCCGAAGACGCTGGAAGTGCTGGAAACCCGCGGCGTGCCGGTCGTAACCTATGACAGCGCCGAATTCCCGGCCTTCTGGTCGCGCTCTTCGGGCCTGGCGAGCCCGTTGACGCTGAACAGCCCCGCCGCTATCGCCAATTTCCAGTCCACGCGCGAGCAGCTCGGCATCGATGGCGGCATGCTGATTGCCAATCCGGTGCCGGAAGCAGACGAAATTCCGCGCGAGGAAATGGAAATCTATATCGAGCGCGCCCTCGACAGCGCCGAGCGCGACGAGATTTCGGGCAAGGCTGTAACACCCTATCTGCTCAGCACCATCTTCGACATCACCGAAGGCCGCAGCCTCAAGACCAATATCGCGCTTGTCGAAAACAATGCGCGTCTGGCCGCTGAAATTGCCGTTGCTCTGGCGGAATAATTAGAGCTGCAATAAATAAAAGAACGGCCGGGCGCTTCAAAAGATCGTCCGGCCTTTCTTGTTTCAAATCAGGGAGAACAGGCCCAACGCGGCGCGCAATTCGGCAAGCGTCGCCTCCGTCCGCTCTTTCGCCTTTCTCGTCCCCTCGCGCATTATATCAAGGACATAATCAGGCTCGGCGGCAAAATACGCCCGACGCTCGCGGATCGGCGCAAGCAGCGCCTGCAGGATGTCCTCGAGATATCTCTTCAAGGCGACATCGCCGAGACCGCCACGACGATAATGCGCCTTCATGTCGTCGACCAACTGCCGATCCTCGCAGAAGGCATCCATATAGGTGAAGACGACGTTTCCCTCGACCCTGCCGGGATCGCCGACGCGCAAATGATCCGGATCGGTATACATCCGTCGTACCGCATCGCTTATTTCATCCGGCGATGCCGAAAGCGGGATGGCGTTGCCCTGGGATTTGCTCATCTTCGCCTTGCCGTCGACACCTGGCAGGCGCCCCACGCTCGGCACCATCGCCGTGGCTTCCACGAGAACGTCGCGCCCGATCTGCCGGTTGAGGCGGCGAACGATCTCGTTGGTTTGCTCGATCAACGGTGCCTGATCCTCGCCGACGGGAACGACCGTTGCCTTGAAGGCGGTGATATCGGCCGCCTGCGCGACCGGATAGCAGAGAAAGCCGGCCGGCACGTCGCGTTCGAAGCCGCGCAGCTGAATCTCCGTCTTGATCGTCGGATTGCGCTCCAGACGGCTGACCGTGACGAAATTCAGATAGAGCAGCGTCAGCTCCGCCAATGCCGGCAAGGCGGATTGAACGCAGATCGTCGTCAGCGCCGGGTCAATGCCGACGGCGAGGTAATCGATGGCGACTTCGAGAACATTGCGACGAACCCTCTGGGGATCATGGGCATTGTCGGTCAGTGCCTGCGTGTCCGCCAAAAGAAGGAATTGCCGGTGGCTGCGCTGAAGCGCGACACGACTTTTCAGCGAGCCGGCATAGTGGCCGAGATGGAGTGGACCGGTGGTCCGGTCGCCCGTCAGGATGACCGGACGGGTGTCGATAAGGGAAGACATTTCGTTGCTCCGCAAAAGGAGCCGCCGTAATCGGGAAGGAAAAACGGAAATAGACCATGCCTGCCGGATCACGGCGGCAGGGTCGATTTCAAGACATGACGACTGCCGCTCCTACAAGGAGCACCACCACGAACGATAAATGGGCTTAGCAAGGTCGATCATGCGGTGGGTGATAGCACCTTCACGCCGCAATCGGCAACATGGCGAGGCGAAAATCGCCTCTGACCTACGGCTTGTCCAGCGTCTCGCGCACGACGACGGCAAGCTGCTTCAGCGAGAACGGCTTCGGCAGAAACCCGAACTGCGCATCCGCCGGCAGATTGCGGGCAAAGGCATCCTCGGCATAGCCCGAGACGAAGATGAACTTCATATCCGGATATTTCTTGCGCAATTCCCGCAGCAGCGACGGACCATCCATTTCCGGCATGACGACGTCGGACACGACAACGTCGACCTGGCCATCGAGCTCGTCCATGATGTCGAGCGCCTCGACGCCGGAGCCGGCTTCGTAGACGGTATAGCCCCGCGTCTCCAGCATGCGCTTGCCGCCGCGCCGCACCGCCTCCTCATCCTCGACCAGCAGCACGACTGCGGACTTGCCGGTAAGATCGGCCGGCTCTTCCGGCGGCGCCACTATGCCGACGCTCTGATCCATGGCCGCGACATCGCGGCTCTCCGGCGCCTTCGCGTCCGTTATGGCGGGCATTTCAACGACATGACGCGGCAGGAAGATGCGGAAAGTCGTTCCCTTGCCCACTTCCGATTCCGGCTGGATATAGCCGCCGGACTGCTTGATGATGCCATAGACCATCGCAAGGCCGAGCCCGGTGCCCTTGCCCACTTCCTTCGTCGTGAAGAAGGGCTCGAAGATCTTGTCCATGATCTCAGGTGCGATGCCGGTGCCGGTATCGCCGACCTCGACGAGCACCATATCCTCATGCGGCAGATAGGGATAATTGAAGGCGCTGACATCGGCCGCGAGCAGATTGCGGGTGCGCAGCGTCAGCTGGCCGCCGCCGGGCATGGCATCGCGGGCATTGACGCAGAGATTGATAAGCACCTGCTCGAACTGCGAAAGGTCGGTTTTGACAGGCCAGAGATCACGGCCATAATCGACATCCAGCTTGACATGCGTGCCGGACAGAAGCCGGTCCACCAGCATGCGCAAGTCGCCGATCACGTCGGTCAGGTTCAGTACGGTCGGCCGCATGGTCTGCTTGCGCGAGAAGGCGAGCAGCTGCCGCACCAGCACCGCCGCGCGATTGGCGTTGCGCTTGATTTCCATCAGATCCGCGAAGCTCGCATCCGAAGGCCGCGCCTGCAGCAGCAGATGGTCAGAGGACAAAAGGATCGCGGTCAGCACATTGTTGAAATCGTGCGCGATGCCGCCTGCGAGCGTGCCGACGGCATTGAGCTTCTGCGTCTGCGCCATCTGCGTCTCGAGCGCCTTCTGCTCGGTCACCTCGACGGCATAGACGATCGCGGCCTCTTCGGGCGCCTCGTCGGTCTGATCGATCACCGCATTGATATAGAAGCGGAAATGCCGTGCATCGTCTTTCGGGTTGCGGGAGTCGATCGGCGGAATGTCGCCCTGCCGGTCCTTGGCGGCCGCCAGTGCCTGCTGCAGCTGCGACCGGTCACTTTCGTTGACGACGCTTTCCAGCGCGGCGCCGCGCTCGATATCGTCGCGCGATACGAGATCGGAGAAAAGCTTCAGGAACGGCGCATTCGTCCGCAGAATGCGGCCGTTACCATCGACGGAAGCGATCGCCATTGGTGTATTGTTGAAGAAGCGGCTGAAACGCATGGCTGCCGCCGAGGCCGATTGCTCGGTGTCCGCGCCGTTCTGCCGGGTCAGGACGATGGTGCGGCTCTCGCCGGGAGCGCCGTCGCGCATCGAGGTGACGCTATGGACGATCTGCACCGGCAGGCTCTGGCCGTTGGCGCGACGCAGATCGAGATCGAGCGTCACGGTCTTTTTCAAGCCCGGCTCCGCCTGAACGGACTGGATCAGCGCCAGCCCCTCGCCGGCCACCAGATCGCCGATCGTCATCGAGCCGGGAACGAACTTGGTGAGGTCAAAGCCCAGCCATTCGGCCAGCGTCGCGTTGAGATAGAAGATTTCGCCCTTGCGACCGGCGGAGAAGAAGCCGGCCGGCGCATGGTCGAGATAATCGATCGCGTTCTGCAATTCCTTGAAGAAGCGTTCCTGATCGTCGCGCTCGGAGGTGATATCGGTGATCTGCCAAATATGCAGCGCTTTGTTGCTATCCTGCTCCGGCGGCAGCACCCGTGCTTTCAGCCGATACCAATGGGCTCCCTGGCCGATCCCGTTGAAAGGCCCCAGGGGCTTCAGCAACCGGAACTCCTCCGATCCCTCCTTACCGTCGCGCAGGCCATTGGCAAGGCGGTAGAGAGCTTCGTTGGATTCGCGGTTTCGCGATAGCAGCATCTCCAGCGACTGTACTTCCGTCGCCTTGGCGGCGCCGGTCAGCCGGCCATAGGCGGCGTTGGCGTAAACGATCCGTCCCTTCTCGTCAGTGATCAGCGTCCCGTCCGGATGGCTGTTGAGAAACGAACGCGCCAGACTGTCGGACTGCCGCTGCGGCATCACCTCGACGAAGCCGATGATCGAGGAAACCAGGAAGAAGATGCCGACCATGGCAAGAATGCCGAGGCCGCCGAGAACCGCTTCATTGTCGAGCTGGCTCTTGAAGACGACGAAGGCCGCGGCGGCGGCCACGAGAACGAGCGCCAGCAGGATGATGCGCAGCACGGTTCCCGAACGAACTCCGCGATCCACCAGCGGCACGCTATACTCGTCGGATGGACCCTGCTTCGTCATAAACCCCTCGTCTCCGCCGTTCTCCTCGCGACATGTCATACACGTTAAGGATCGCCGGAGTCGGACCTTTCGAATCTTCTTTACCAATTTGCGTCATCGGCAAAAAGCTTTGCCGAGCCAGAAAGGCTTGAATTCACAGGCAATAGAGCACAAGAGGTATCAATCGCATCTTGTCTCCGCCGCGATCCTGTTCATATGATCGCCGCATAGGAAGGCAAAGTTCAAGGCATCTACCCTGCCGTAGCTGCATAATAGGCCGCGACATCGGGACAAATACGGGAGTATCTCGACATGTTGGACGACATCGCCGGAGCCTATGGCAGCCGTTTCCTCCTCGCAGCCGGTGGGGTCGGCATCGCCCTGATCGTGCTGATCGCCATTCTGTGGGTCCTACGCAATCGAGCGCCTTCTCCCTTCGTGCGCGGCGGCAAAAACCGCCAGCCGCGTCTTCAGGTGCTGGACGCCGCCGCAGTCGATGCCCGCCGCCGTCTCGTGCTCGTCAGGCGCGACGGCATCGAACATCTAATCATGATCGGCGGTCCGACTGATATCGTCATCGAGTCCGGCATCTCCGATCCCACGCGCGCGGGCATGGCCGCGACGCCGGTCGAAATCCCCCCGGCATATGAAAGCCGGCTGCAACAACCGGAAAAGGCTGCCGAGCTCGACACCCCTCCCGCAGCGCTTCCACAACGTCCGCAATCCACCGGGGAGAGGATCGAAGCCTATCTGCGCTCCGAAACGCCCGCTGCCCCGGCTCTGGAACCAACGCCGCTCGTGGCTGCGGAACCTTCCCAACCGGCTGCTGTCAGGCCGCCGCAACCGGCTCCCCAAACCGCTCCGGCCATTAGCGAAGCCGAGGCCGCCGACATACTGGACGCCGCCCGCCATGTCGTCCTGCCGCAGCAACAGCCGGCTCCCATTCGCCCAGCGCCGGTGGAGCCCGTCGTCGCGCCGCCGCGCGCCACCGAGCCCGGCAATGATTTCCAACGCATACTCGAAGCCGAAATGTCGAAGAACCTGACAGCCGAACGGATCATCCCCAATGCGCCGACGCCACGGCAGGTGCAACAGCAGCCCGCTCCATCGCCAGCACCAAGCCCGGCACAGAGGGTCGAACCCGAGTTAGCGCCGCTGACCGGGGCCGACAGTGCCCTTCAGCAGGAAGTGGCGCGCATCTTCGGTGAAATGAGCGTCAGCCGCGACAAATAATGCGCGGCCTGAAATGTCGGAAATGAAAAAGCACGAGGAACGGATTCCTCGTGCCCAGTCGAGCCGACAGCTCGATTATTCGTCGCGATAAACCTTTTCGCGGCGCTCGTGGCGCTCCTGCGCCTCGATCGACAGGGTCGCGATCGGACGAGCGTCCAGGCGCTTCAGGCCGATCGGCTCGCCAGTCTCTTCACAATAGCCGTAAGTACCGTCTTCAATACGCTGCAATGCGGCATCGATCTTGGAGATGAGTTTACGTTGGCGATCGCGAGCCCGAAGCTCGATGGCTCTGTCTGTTTCCGAAGAAGCCCGATCGGCCAGATCGGGATGATTTGCGCTTTCTTCCGCCAGATGACCCAGTGTTTCGCGCGCTTCTCTAAGGATATCGTTTTTCCAGGCTACCAGCTTCGCTCGAAAATAGGCTCGCTGATTCAGATTCATGAATTCCTCGTCTTCCGAGGGCACATAATTCCTAAGATCGATCTTCTCACTCAACGCGATTCTCCTGAAGAACATCTCATATGGCTGGGCTGTATATCCCAACCAATAGTGCCGATTCAAGCCAAATAGATGCTGTCAACTGATTTTTAAATTTGTCATAAAATTCGGCTAAGGGTCTATTTTTTCATCACTTCTTCTCAGTAGCCCGGATTCGCGTCGTCCGTAACCTTCGCGTGATAGTAGGAGATTTGGCCTTCCGAAGGATCGCGCCGCAGTTGACTGGGCATGCGAACAGACGTTACCTCATTCAGGAAATCGAGCTCCGGAATTTCGCCATGGTCAGCATTTCACCGCCGCCCTCCAGGATCTATCTTCTGCGTCATGCCGAGGCCCAGCAGGCCGCTCCCGGCCAGAAGGATTTCGACCGTCCTTTGAGCGACAAAGGCTATGCCGCAGCCGAAATCGTCGCGGACGAAGCCGCTGACAAAGGCTATAAGCCGGACCTCATCATTTCATCCACGGCCCAGCGCTGTCGCCAGACCGCCGCCGCCATGCGCCGCGCCGTCACGCCCTCGACGGAATTCCGCTTTGTCGATGCCCTCTATAACGGCACGCCGGATATTTACCTGTCGCTCATCGCGGCGCAGAGTGATCAGGACTCGGTCATGCTGGTCGCGCACAATCCGATTATCGAGCTGACGCTTGCGGCCTTGATCGGGCGCGAGGCTATGGCCGGCGCGCTCCCACGCGGTTTTCCGACGGCCGGGCTCGCCGTCATCGATTCGACGCCGTCAGGCTGGGTCCTGACCGACTTCGTCACCGAATAGGGATATTCATCGAGGCACTTGTCTCGAAAACGCCCGAAACGCCCCTGCCCCTGATTGCAGACGTTTACGCCTTCATCTTTTCGGAGCAAGTTTCGATCCCTATATTCACGGCCACGCTGTCATCCAGGGATCCCGCCTTGCCCCCAAGCCTGACCTCTTTTACCGACGACGCCCTCATTGCTTTTGACAATCTTGCCGATCGCGCCGCCGGCCTCGTCAATCCCACAATTCGTCTGGGCGTCACGGGCCTCTCCCGTTCGGGCAAGACCGTCTTCATCTCATCCCTGGTGCATAATCTTCTGAACGGCGGCCGCCTGCCGCTGTTTGAGCCGGTGCAGTCCGGTCGCGTTTCCGCTGTTCGCCTTGAGCCTCAGCCGGACGACGCGGTACCGCGCTTTCAATATGAGGATCATATCCGCGCGCTGGTCAAAGACCGCATCTGGCCGGATTCGACACGCGCCATCTCGGAGTTGCGAATCACGCTGGATTATCAGAGCGCCAGCGGCTGGAACCGCCTGTTCTCGCCAGGCCGCCTCTCCATCGATATCGTCGATTATCCGGGCGAGTGGCTGCTGGACCTGCCGCTGCTCGCCAAGGATTTCCGCACCTTCAGCGAGGAAACGCTGGCTCTGGCGAAAACCGGCATTCGCGCCGAACTGTCACATCACTGGCTGGCGATGACAGAGAAGGCCGATATCGCTGAAATTGCGGATGAAATGAAGGCACGCGACCTTGCGACTGCCTTCGCCGATTACCTGAAAGCCTGCAAATCCGACGAACGCTCGCTCTCTACGCTGCCACCCGGCCGCTTCCTTCTAGCGGGTGATCTCGACGGCTCGCCTGCCCTTACCTTCGCGCCACTGAAATTGCCCGCCGAAGGGACTGCGCCGAAAGGGTCGCTATGGGCGATGATGGAGCGCCGCTACGAGGCCTACAAGGCCGTCGTCGTCAAACCCTTCTTCCGCGAGCATTTCGCCCGCCTCGACCGGCAGATCGTTCTCGTCGATGCGCTGCAGGCCATCAATCGCGGCCCGGAAGCGGTGCAGGATCTCGAACGGGCGCTGACGGACGTGCTGGCGTGCTTCCGTCCCGGCACGAACTCCCTCCTTTCCTCGCTGCTCGGCCGGCGCATCGACCGTGTGCTGGTCGCCGCCACCAAGGCTGACCATCTCCATCATGAAAGCCATGACCGGCTGGAGGCCTTGACGCGCCGACTGGTGGAACGGGCCATAGAGCGCATCGGCATGGCGGGTGCCGGCATCGAGGTCATGGCAATTGCCTCGGTGCGCGCGACGCGAGAGGCGACCGTGACCCGCGACGGACAGACGCTCCCCGTCATCGTCGGCACGCCAATGGACAAGGAAACCATCGCCGGCGAACTGTTCGACGGCAATCGCAAGACCGCGATCTTTCCCGGCGATCTGCCGCAAAATCCGCACGGGCTGTTCGAAGCTCTTGAATCGGATGGGGCAAGGGTCCATCTGCCCGAGGTGAACGTGGTACGGTTCCGCCCGCCGGAACTCGATGAAACCGGCGACGGCATCAAGCTTTCGGTGCCGCATATCCGCCTCGACCGCGCCATGCAGTTCCTGTTCGGAGACCGTCTCGCATGACGAAATCGACCGAAAACGAGCCGAACGGCAACCGCCGACCCGCTGCCTTTGCGCTGGAACCGGACGTCTCCGGAAAAGATGCCGACATCAAATCCATCCCGCCGGCGGTACGCAGACCGCAAAGCTTCGATACCAATGTCGTCCTGACTCCGGACGAAGAAGATCCCTTCATCAATCCGGCCCTCGAGGCCGATTCGGGCGAAGGCGCCATTGCCAGGCCGCGCCGCAAAGGGTTTTCCTTCGGCAAAGTAGCACTTGGCACGCTCGGAATTTTGGTGTCACTCGCCTTTGGCCTCTGGACCGACCAACTCATCCGCGATCTGTTCAGCCGAGCCGACTGGCTGGGTTATACCGCCCTTGCGGTCGTCGCCGTCGGCATTCTGGCCGTGCTTGCCATCGTCACCCGCGAAACGGCCGGAATGATGCGGCTCGCTGCCGTGCAGACTATCAAGGCCGAAGCGGAGGCCGCCGTCATCGAGACTCGACCGGCCCGCGCCAAAGCTCTGGTCAAGCGTCTCTGCACGCTGCTGGAAGCCAACCCGGATACGGCCAGAGGCCGTGCGACGTTAAAGGCAGCGGAAGATGACATCATCGATGCACCACAGCTGATCGACCTCGCGGAACGAGAGCTTCTCGGCCCGCTCGACCGCCGGGCGCGAGCGCTGATCCTCGGCGCCTCCAAACGGGTGTCGGTCGTAACAGCCATCAGTCCGCGCGCGCTCGTCGATATTCTCTATGTTCTCTTTGAGGCGGCGAAATTGGTCCGCGCCATGGCGGAACTCTATGGCGGCAGGCCGGGCACGCTCGGCATGATCAGGCTGATGCGCGATGTGCTCGCCCATCTCGCCGTCACGGGTTCCATCGCGGTCGGCGACAGCATCGTCCAGCAACTGATCGGCCACGGATTGGCGTCGAAGCTTTCAGCGCGTCTCGGCGAAGGCGTCGTCAACGGCATGATGACGGCAAGGATTGGAATAGCAGCGATGGATCTTTGCCGCCCGCTTGCCTTCAAGGCATTCAAGCGCCCCGGCATCGCCGATTTCGCCAGCGATCTCACGCCGAACGTCACCGGCCGCAATCCGACGCGATGACCTGAAAATCCGGCGTTTTGGCATTGCGGAAACCAAGCATTAACCATTCTGCGGCAAAAGTGGGAACCAGTTTTACGGTTCCGCCTCGCTAGGAAATATCCATGTTTTCGCGTCGATTTCTTCTTGTAAGCAGCCTTGCCGCCGCAGCTATCCCTATGGGCGCCTGGGTGCAGTCAGCCGACGCGGCGCCCCGCGACAAGGCTTTCTTCCAGTCGGTCTCCGGCACCTGGAGCGGCCCCGGCGAAATCGTCGCCGGCAAGTACAAGGGCACGAAATTCACCTGCAACCTCACGGGCAAGCCGTCCGATGGCGGCAATGCCGGCGTCAAGCTCGACGGCACCTGCCGCGTCGGGGTCTTCCAGCAGCCGATGTCGGCCGAGATTACGCAAAGCGGCGGCTCCTACAGCGGAAAATTCCTTGATGGCGCGGCCGGCAAGGGTCTCGACGTCACCTCGGGCACGGTCAATGACAATACCGTCGTCCTCGGACTGATCCGTCAGAAGCTGAACGGCGCCATGATCGCTCGCGTTTCGGACAACAAGTCGATGAATGTCACCATCTCGGTGAAGGTCGGCGAACAGATGGTACCCGTCATCGGCGTCACGCTGAAGCGGGCCGATGTCGACCAGATGGCGGTCGGATCGATCCAGTAAGCCTCAGATACGAAAGTGCAAAACGTAAAAGGCCGGCAAATTTGCCGGCCTTTTGCTTTCATATTGTGGGTCAGGCTGTTCGCCACCAGTCGCGGTTTTCGTCCGCGATCTCGATGCCCTCGACATCGGCCTCCCGCAACCAATCGCTGATCTTGCGGCCGTTCACGACAAGATCGGCCGCGAAATCGGCAAGCGGCATCAGCACGAAGCCACGCTCGACCATCCGCGGATGGGGGATCGTCAAAAGCGGCTCCGCCCGCTGCAGATCTGCATAGGTCAGCACATCGATATCAATCGTCCTTGGCCCCCAGCGCTCGACCCGCACCCGCTTCATCTGCCGCTCTATATCGAGGCATACGTCGAGCAAGGCTTCCGGCGCGAGGGTGGTATCGATGGCCGCGCAGGAATTGTAGAAAAAGGACTGGTCCGTCTTGCCCCATGGCGGCGTGCGGTAAAGCCGCGACACCGAAACTACCTCGCAGTCGGTGCGCTGGTCCAGTGTGCGAAGGGCGAGCGCCATGGCACGAACCGGATTGTCCAGGTTGCCACCCAAACCGAGCGTCGTGCGCACCGCCAGGTTTTCAGGCAAAATGCTCAATGCTCACCTGCACATAATCGAGGACGCCCGGAACCGGAGCATTGGGCTTGCGCACAGTGATCTTGGCCCGGCGAATGCTGGGAAAGCGCCGGCATAGCTCCTTCGCCACGTCGAGCGCCAGCGCCTCGATCAAATAGCGACGGCGTCCGGTGACGATCTCTTCGATGACGGTGAATGCGACGCCGTAATTGACGGTATCGTCGATCGAATCACGTTCCAGCGCATCGCCAGCTTCGACATCGAGCTCGGCATCGACAAAGAAGCGCTGACCAAGGAATTCCTCCTCGTCATGCACGCCGTGGCGGGCAAAGAAAGCGCAATTCTGCAAAGTAATGGTGTATGTCACGGCGCTCATGGCGTCCCTCCGTTTCGAACAGGCACGACGGCGTCCGGAAAACGCTCCCTACCTTCAAGGATCATGCTTTAAGCCTCGCGCGCGTTCTGAGAATAGCATCCGCAACCGCCAGCGCGTCCCTGTTGATTGCGACATTGTGTACGCGGAATAGCGCAGCTCCCTGCAGACGCAGGATCGCGCTGGTCGCCGCCGTTCCGACATCGCGATCGGACGCATCGCGGCCGGTGATGGTACCCACGAACCGCTTGCGCGAAGTACCGACCAACAGCGGCAGCTCGAAGCGAAGCAGCGCATTGAACCGCGCCATCAGCTCCAGATTCTCCTCCGCATTCTCCTTGGCAAAGCCAAAGCCGGGATCGAGCACGATATTCTGCCTGTTGACGCCTGCCGCCGCGGCGATATCGAGCGATCGGCTGAGGAACAGCATCTGATCGTCGATGATGTCAGGCAGCTTCTGCCTGTTGCGACCGGTATGCATGATGCAAAGCCCGGCGCCCGTTTGCGCCGCCACGGCGGCGATATCCGGTTCGCGCTGCAGGCCGAAGACATCATTGACGATGTGTGCGCCGGCCCCGACGGCCAGCCGCGCCGTATCGGCGCGATAGGTATCGACCGAGATCAGTGCGTCAGTCTTGCCGCGCAAGGCTTCAATGACGGGCAGCACCCGCCCCTGCTCCTCGCTGGCGCTGACGGCGGCCGCATCGGGCTTGGTCGATTCGCCGCCGATGTCGATGATAGCAGCCCCCTCCTGGACGCAAGCCAATGCGTGCGCGACGGCAGCATCGACGGCCTCATAATGCCCGCCGTCGGAAAAGGAATCCGGCGTCACATTGACGATCGCCATGATGGCACTTTCTTTGCCAACCTCGAGGCTGCGGCCATGCGCGACATGCCAAGTATGGCTGCGAAGCTCCGTCACGAACCGTCCCATCCCATTGAAAATGAAAAAACCTTGCGCTTGATATTGCGCTCACAGTGGCTATGCCGCAAGGTTCGTCGAAGTTCAACATGGTAGCGACACGAATGCCGCTTGCGTTCCATAAGATAAGTATTGCGTGTGCTCTGTTGCTCGCGTTTTGCATACCCAGCGTGGCCGATGCCGACGTCATCGCCCGCAAATCCATTTCCTATTTCGATATCAAGGGCAACACGGCAGACGAGCTCGATGCGGCTTTGAATCAGCGCGGGCCGCTCGCGATGGGTTCCAGCAGCCATCATCCCGGCGCGACGAAAATCCGCTTCGGCGGCAGCGCGACCTATAGCGAGGCGAAGGGGCGCTGCTATATTTCCAGCGTCAAGGTCACGGTCGATACTGAAATCATCCTGCCGCGCTGGCGCGACCGGCGCCACGCCAGCAAGCAGCTTTCGACGATATGGGACACATTAGCCGCCGACATCCGGCGCCATGAGGACCGGCACGTCGAGATCGCCCGCCAGCATGCGCGGCAGATGGAACGGCACATCCTCTCCCTGCCGTCGGCGAGCAATTGTGACGCGCTCCAGGAAAAAGCAAACGAGGTGACGACGCGGGAAACCGAGCGGCACGATGCCGATCAGGCACGCTTCGACCGAATCGAGGCGATCAATTTCCAGAACCGGATACAGCGGTTGCTGTACTACCGCAGCCGGCACAGCGGCCAGCAATAGATCACACCCCTATAATTTCAGGGAAACAGCCTGCGGACCGACGCCGACTGTGGGAAAACCGCCACTATATCTGTGAATCGTCCAGCTGGGCCGTTCTTTGAACTTTACCAGAATCTGAAATAGGTTTTTCCTATCAATTACAGAGATAAACGCACCAGATGATTCGAAGAATACTGGGCGGGATCTCGAAAAGATCGATTGAGAGTGCCTGCGGCGGCGGGTTTGTTCGCTCTTCGGCGCAGTCGGGGTTTGTTTTTCAAAGCATGCGCTAAGTGTTCTCCTGGCGCGTCCTCAAGCCGCAGGTGTTTCCTCCCTTGCCTGTCGGTGATGCGCCCGCCTTGCCTCGCTCGCTGATCAGCTGAGCGGGGCATCTTTTTTGGACTACTGCATAATTCCTCAAATCGGAATCGATTTAGGGCGAAAATTATCCAGCATTTCAAAGTGTTACAGCGACTTTAGCGCACCTCAAGAGAGGCGCGGCTCTGTAAGACTCGGGAATAAATTGTCCGGCTGATATCAAAAGGCTTTCTGCGGAGGAACCGCGGCGGCGAAGACGTCAGGCCTGGCGTTCCGGCACATGCACGACGAGCCCGTCAAGGGCGCTCTTCATCTTGATCTGACAGGAAAGACGCGAGTTCGGCCGGACGTCGAAAGCGAAATCCAGCATATCCTCTTCCATCGGCTCGGGACCGCCAACCTTCTCGGTCCAATCCTCATCGACATAGACATGACAGGTCGCACAGGCGCACGCGCCGCCGCATTCCGCTTCGATGCCGGGAACGGAGTTTCGCACGGCATTTTCCATCACGGTGGATCCCTCGTCGACATTGAGGTCAAAGCGTGTGCCGTCGAAGGCGACGATGGTCAATTTGGTCATGTGGGTGAATTCCGATATTTCGTGAATGAGGATGATCGGAATTTTACTTCCAACAAATCGCTGGGGCAGTCAACATTTGCGCCGCCGAAACGGTCTTATCCGTCTGGCGGCGCAGGCATCACATTCCATTGATCTGCAAGGATCTACAAGCGGATCGGTTCAGCGCGAGAGCTTCAGAATGAAATTCTCAGCCTCGACGACACAGGTCGTCACCGCTGCCATGCGCGCGGCATCACCGACATCGCTCTCGAGCGCCCCGGCTGCGTCGGCGACGCGGAAAGCGCCGACGGCTCCGGCAGCCCCCTTCAGCTTGTGCGATGCGGATTCGATGCGCTTGGGGTCACCGCTGCCGATCTCCTGCAGGCAGGAACGGGCCTGCCTGGCGAACATCTGCAACACCTCGACCTCAAGCGCCTTGTCGCCCATCGTCTGCTTGCCGAGATGGACGAGATCGATCGCCCGCTCCCGCGATGGGGCAGCCCCCCTCGAATTGTCCGGAGATTCAAACGCGATATTCAAAGCTGCCATGTGCCAATGCTCCCGTCATTTATCTATGACTGTTTTAGGGACGTGCCGCATAGTTGCGGCCCGAGCATGGCCATCCAGTTAAATTTTGGCACATTGAGGGCCGAAAACTCCAGACATGGTTAACGTCCGTTAAACATGCTCAAAATCTTGAGTTTTCATGGCGTTGAACAGGTAAACAGGGTTAATGGCTCCTTAACGATCCACTGCCTTTAAGGTGGAATTAATTGTCATGACTAGGGGAATGTGTCACTACGATACTAGTAAATTGGGCTCATGGCACATGTCTTTGCCCAAGAAGTGGATGATGGTAATGTTTTCATAACATCCGTTTGAAAAACCAGTTATCCACTCTGAAATGTAACGGGAAATCCAACCTCGATATTAATCGAAAGCGGAGGACCCAACGGGAGGCAGGGTTCGTCTTTTCCGGACGAGGCGGAATTACCGGAAAAGGCACGGCAAGCCCGAGTGAGTTGTAACGAGGCGTAACCGCATGGCGAACAAAAAGTACATCGAGTCGGTCGAGGACAAGGCCTTCCAGGCATTGGACGAAGCTCTGCAGATCGATTTCAGTGACGAGAGCTTGGAGTCTCGCAATACCCCTACGCCTGATGTCCCGGAGCGAAAAGTGTCTGAGCCGCCCAAACAGCCGATAAAGCAAAGCAGGGATGATGCAGCCCGCAATACCGGCGGCACGCGCAGCACTGCAGCCCCTGCCACAACGCCTCGCTCCGCCGAGGCGCCGAGAAACCCGAACCTTGCGGCAGCCAACGATGGCAACCGGGCAAGCTCCGCCAGCATCCTGAAGGCGCTGGACAGCGGCTCTCAGAGCCGTGCGGTACGCAATGCCACCATTTTTTCCCTGTTCTGGATCATCGGCGGCGCCGGTCTCGCCTTCCTTCTTTACGGCACCCAAATCCGAAACATCCATTCCTTCGCCGATCTGGCCGCCCTGCCCGGCGTTATCGCCTGTATCGTCGGCATCATCATTCCGGTCCTTCTTTTCTATGCTTTCGGCATGATGATCTCGCGTGCGCATGACATGCGCAATGCGGCCCGCTCCATGGCGGAGGTCGCGTTGCGTCTCGTCGAGCCGGAAACGGTGGCTTCCGAACGCATCATGACGGTCGGCCAGGCGGTGCGGCGTGAAGTTTCGGCGATGAATGAGGGCATCGAGCGCACCATTGCCCGCGCCACCGAGCTGGAAACCCTCGTCCATTCCGAAGTCAACGCCCTGGAGCGCAGCTACGCAGATAACGAACTGCGCGTGCGCGGCCTCGTCCATGAGCTCGGCACCGAACGCGACGCGATCATCAATCACGCCGAGCGCATCCGCTCGTCGATCGTCGGTGTACATGATCAGATCAAGGAAGACCTGTCGCTGGCGACCGAAGAGATCACCGTGCGTCTCTCGACCTCGGGCGAAGCCTTCGCGTCGATGATCGATACGCGCGCTGCCGTGCTGATGGAAAAGTCGGATTCCGCGGTCGAGGCGCTCGGCACGCTGCTTGCCGCCAAGACCGACAGCCTGCTGCAGAACCTCAACGCCTCCGGCCTGGCGCTGAGCCACGAATTCGACACCCGCCTGGAATCCCTGTCGTCGACCCTTTCCGAACGCGGCAAGGAACTGCTCGGCCACTTCGAAACCCGCGCATCGACGCTTGACGCGAACACCGAAAAGCTGAACTCCGCGCTCAATGAACGCGCCCGCCAGCTCAATGAGACCCTGGTTGCCCGCACGAAGGAAATCAGTGAAAGCCTCACCGGCGGCGAGCGGTCCATTACGGGTACGCTGGACAATGTGTTGTCGCGCCTCAACACCGCGCTCGACGAAAAGGGTGCGAGCTTCCGCCAAAGCCTGCAGTCGACGGCCGATGACGCCATCATGGATATCGACCTGCGCTCCGGCTTTTTCGACGAGCGCTTCCAGTCGACGATCGCGCAGCTTTCGACCGCTTTCGACGAACGCGTATCGGAATTCACCTCCGCCTTCGACAAGCGCGCCGGTTCGCTGGACAGCAAGCTGTCGGAAAGCCTTGCCCGCATCAATCAGAGCCTGGGCAGCAACTCGGATGCCCTGGAAGGCATTCTCACCTCCAGCATCGAACGGCTGGGCTCGCATCTCACCGACCAGTCTTTCGCGCTGGCAACCACGCTTGCGACCGGTCAGGAAGTGCTGGAAAGCGCAATCGGCTCCAGGGCCGGCGAGATCACCTCGGCGCTTCAGAACGCCACCAGCGGAATTTCTGCCGCCCTGACATCTGGCACGAACGAACTGAACACCACGCTCGCCTCGCATGCCGGTGCCTTCACCTCGGCTGTGCAGGGTGTCACGCGGGATGTCTCGACCGCGCTGCAAACCGGCACGGAAGAGCTCACGACGGCCTTTGCCGGCCGCGCCAACGAGATCAACAACACGCTCTCTTCCCGCACGAGCGAGATCACCCAGGCGCTTGGCTCCGCGCATGAGCGCATCGATGCCGTGATGGCCGCCCGCAGCAGCGCGCTTTTCGGCGCTCTGACCGATAACCAGTCACGATTTGAACAGACGCTTGCCGAGCGTTCGCAGGCAATCACCGATGCCGTCAGTGGCTCTCACGAACACCTGACCGCCGCCCTCGACGAACGCACCTCGATGCTGGCGATTTCGCTGGCGGAAAACCAGCTCCGCCTCGAAAACACGCTGGCAAGCCGCGCCGACGCCATCACTAACGCCGTTGCCGATACGCATGGCAAGCTTGCCGACACGCTTGATGACAAGACGATGGCGCTTGCCATCGCGCTTTCCGAGGGCCAGTCCCGCTTGGAAGACACTGTGTCCGGCCACGCGGATCATGTTGCCGGCACTCTGGACGCAAAGACCAAGGAGCTCGCCCGCGCGCTCGCCGAAGGTCAGGCGCGTCTGGAAAACACCGTTTCCGGCCACGCCGAAAGCGTTACGAACGCCCTCGACGACAGAACCATGGCGCTCGCCGTTGCTCTTTCCGAAAGCCAGGCAAGGCTGGAAGAGACCGTGTCCGGCCATGCCGAACGTGTCGCCTCCACGCTGGATGGGAAGACCGGCGCGCTTGCCGCCGCCCTGACCAGCGGGCAAAATCGCCTCGAGGCAACGCTTGCCGATCGCGCCGAGGAGATCATCAAGGCGTTTGCCGGCAATCATGCCGCCCTGGTCGACGCCCTCGACGACAGGACGATGGCCCTCGCCATTGCACTTTCGGAAAACCAGGCTCGCCTTGAAGGCGCAATTTCGGGTCATGCCGAGCAAGTCACCACCACGCTCGACGACAAGACGATAGCTCTGGCCATCGCCCTTTCGGAAGGTCAGGCACGGCTGGAGGACACCGTCGCCGGCCACGCCGAGCGGGTCGCCAATACGATGGACGGCAGGACGAAGGCTCTTTCCGACGCGCTGACATCAGGCCAGTCCCGCCTCGAGGCGACGCTTGCCAACCGCGCCGAGGCGATTACCAACGCCTTCACCGGCAATCATGCCGCTCTGGCGGACGCTTTGGACGAAAAGGCGATGGCTCTCGCCATTTCGCTCTCCGATACGCAGTCCCGCCTCGAGGATGCCGTATCGAGCCGGCTGGACGCCCTTTCCGAAACCGTCGCCGGAACGCACGACAAGATCGTCAACAGCCTTGACGACAGGACGATGTCCCTGGCGATCGCCCTTTCGGAAAACCACGCGAAGCTCGAGGAAACCCTCGAACACAGCGCCAAGGCCATTGCCCATACCGTGGCCAGCGGCCACGAGGCATTGACCAATACGCTCGATGACAAGAGCATGGCCTTCGCAATCTCGCTCGCCGAAAACCAGAACCGTTTCGAAAGCACCCTGGAAGAGCGCGCCAATGCCCTGCTCGACAGCGTCTCCGGCGCTGAAGCGCGGGTTGCCGGCGCCTTCGGCGACAAGGCGGACGCAATCCGTGCCGCCTACAGCGAAAATCAGGATCGCCTCGATCGCTCGCTCGCGGTCCATACAGAAGCCCTATCAGGCTTGCTCGGCGGTAGCAGCGATCGTATCGAAACCGTTCTCGGCGCCACGACGCGCCAACTCGAAAATACGCTTGGTGTCGGTCTGTCGCAGATGGACGAGAACCTTGCTTCCGCTTACGAGCGCATGCGCTCGACGCTGGAAGATCGCAGCAATGCGATCAACTTCGCTTTGCGCGAAGCCCATGAGCAGATCGACAACACGCTGATGGAGCAGACGACAGCCATTGGCACCTCCATCGCCACCAGCGCCAGCATGCTCGAAATGTCGCTGGAGGACCGCGAGGCATCGCTGCGCCAGACCATCGACGCCAGCGCAAGGACCTTGGAAGAGCGCCTGAGCAGCGGTGCGGGCGACGTTGCCGGCCGCATCCAGCAGGCCGCCGGCGATATCCAGCGTTCGGCCGAAACCTTCTCGTCCAACCTCAACCAGACGATCGAGGGCATGACCGGCCGCTTCGCCGAGACCGGCTCCCGTGTCGAGGCCAGCCTGTCGGCTCTTGAAAACCGCATCCACGAAGGCGTCACAGGCGTCGCCGCACAGGTCGATGCAGCCGGCAACCGTCTCTCCGATACGCTGGCGAGCGGCGCCGCCCAGATCGACAACAGCGGCAGCCAGGCCGCGGCGCGCATCGAAGAGCGCCTGTCGACCATGGATCGCGCGCTCAATGTCGGCCTCGAAGCCGTCAACCGCACGATCGAGGGCAAGGCCGCCAATCTCGCGACGACGCTGCGCACGGCCGTTGCCGATGCCGCACAGGGCATGGATACGGAGGCGACGCGTACGGCTGAACTGCTTGCCAATACCGGCCAGCAATTTGCCGATAACCTCGGCAACCACAGCGATGCCTTCGCACGCGCCATGACCGAGCGCTCCGACGATCTCGTCAATCGCGTCTCGGAAACACAGAACCGGTTGGCAAGCCAGGCCGCGGCCGTCGCCCAGACCTTCTCTGAGGCTGGCAACGCGATCGTCAACAAGGTTGCCGAAGCCGAAGGCCTCGTCAGCAACCAGGTCAACACGATCTCGCAGGCCCTGTCTTCGGCGGAACAGACGCTGGAAGCCCGGGGTGCCGCCATTCGCAATACGCTGGCCGGCGGCAGCGAGCAGATCGCCTCCACCATGGCGCAGGTCGAGCGCGCGCTCGACGAGCGCAGCACGGCCATTCGCACCTCCCTCGAAGAGCGTGCCCGCGAGATCGACGCAACCCTTACCGGCGTCGACAACGCGCTGGAAGCACGCGGCGCATCCATCCGCACATCGCTCGACGAGCGCACCCGCGAGCTCAATTCGATGCTGGCAGGGCGCTCCACAGAGCTCTCCCGCCTCATCGACGAAAAGGCCCGTCCGATCGTCGATCGCTATGCGGCAACGGGTCAGGAAGCGGCAGCCCTCATCTCGGCGGCCGCCCAGGAAAGCACGGAGCGGCTGCGCGCCGAAAACACCGCCCTGATAAACGCAATCGCGTCGCGCACGGAACATGCGGTCAATACGGTCAGCGCGCTCGAGAACAACCTGCTTGCAAGCGTCAACGGGATCATCGCCCGCCTCGCCGAGAACAACTCCGCGATCGCCGGTCTGCTGACCAATGCCGCCACCGAGTTCGCAACCGTCGACGATCGTCTCAACGCGACGTCGACACGCTTCGCCGAATCCGCGGCGAAAGCCGGCGAGATGGTTTCGGCCTCCAGCCGCCTCCTCGAAGGCAAGGTTGACAAGCTGTCCGAAATCACCGGCCAGACGCTGTCGCAGGTCGGCAGCATCGTCGGCCGTTTCGACGATCACTCCAAGGTTCTCACACAGGCTTCCCAGCTTCTCGGCGCGGCACAATCGAACCTCGTATCGACGCTGGAAGAACGCGAGACGGCATTGCAGAACCTCGCCGTCGGCCTCGTTCAGCGTTCGGAAGAGATCGAGAACACCATGCGCGCCCTTGGGACCATGGTGGAAACCGCCTTCGACCGTGCCGAGCAGCGCTCCAATCAGGTCACCGGCAATCTGCGCCAGAGCGTCCAGTCGTCTTTCGCGGACATCGGTCGCGTCCTCTCCGAAACGGAGAAGCGCGCCGAGGACGCCGCGGAAAACATGCGTGGCGCACTGCACAAGGCCAGCGAGGAAGCAGGCCAGGCTGTCGAAAGCACCTTTGCCAATACCGAGCGCCGCTCCAATGACCTGACAAACCGCCTGCGCGGTGGCCTCACGGCTTCGCTGTCCGAGGTCGAGCAGATGCTTGCCGACGCCGGCAAGACCTCCGATACGGCCGCGCAGCAGCTGCGCGAGACGCTGCGTGTCGCCGTTGATGACGCCATCGGCCGCTTCGCCGGGGCAACGGACGAGATCCGCCGCTCGGCTGGCGATATCCGCCGGGAACTCGACCTCACCCGCAGCGAACTCAAGCGCGGTGCCTTCGACCTTCCGGAAGAAGCGAAGGAAAGCGCTGCTGCCATGCGCCGCGCCGTCGCCGAACAGATCAAGGCGCTGCAGGACATCTCGCAGATCGTCGGCCGCTCGACGCAGCAGCTGGAGATTTCCGAACCTTCGGCACGCGCTCTGGCAGACGCACAGCCAGCCCAGCGCCCACGGCCTACGGCTCCAGCGCCGGCCCCGGCACCTGTTGCCGCCGCTCCGCGGCCGCAACAGCCCGCCCCGCAGCAACCTGTGCCCCAGCAGCAGCCGGCACCGCAGCAGCCTTCGATCGAGTCCCTGGGCCTGCGCGGCTCCATCCCCGCGGAACGTCCAGTGGCTCAGCCGCAGCGTCCGGTCGAAACGTCGGCTCCTGCCCGCCAGGAAGCAGCCGGCGGCGGCTGGATCAGCGACCTGCTGCGTGGCGCCTCGCGGGATGAAACCGCTGGTCTGCAGCCGGCCCGCCAGGCGACGTCGAAAGCACCGGCGGAACCGGCACCCGCCGCACGCAACCCGCGCCATGTCGTGGAATCGCTGAACTCGCTCTCGGTCGACATCGCCCGCGCGATCGATCACGACGCGTCCGTCGACCTGTGGCGCCGTTACCAGCGCGGCGAACGCGATGTGTTCACTCGCCGCCTCTATACGCTGAAGGGCCAGCAGACCTTTGACGAAATCAAGCGCAAGTACGACCGCGAACCCGAATTCCGCACGGCAGTCGACCGCTACATCGCCGATTTCGAAAAGCTGCTTGCCGATGTCCAGCGTACGGACCGCGATCGCACCGTCACGCAATCCTATCTCACCTCCGACACCGGCAAAGTCTACACGATGCTGGCCCACGCAGCCGGTCGCCTGAACTGAGATAGAGAAGAGATGAATGCTCGATCCCCGGCCCAGGTGCCGGGGATTTTGATTCGAGGTACGGCACGCCTCATGTTTACGGCATGGAAAAGGGCGGCCCCGAGGGCCGCCCTTACTTCGCCCGGCGATGATTGTGCCCAATCTACCGGGCTTCATGTACCTTTGAGATCAGCCCGCTGGTAATGCCGACGAGCAGGAAATTGTTGTTGATGCGGACCCAGTGATAGCCGCGCGGGGGCGCGGACAGCTGATAGGCGCGATAGTCGATGTCCGCCGCACGATGCCGATCGGAGGCGGACAGGCGGCGGCCCTTGACCCAACCGCCCTTGCGGACAACGACCTTCTTCTTCACCACCTCTTTCTGCATGGCGGCCTGTTTGCCAGCTGGAGCCGGCTTGACCTGCGCCGTCGCAGCCAGCGGCATCGCCAGAACGGATGCCGCAAGAAGGACGGTGAAGATTTTTCTCATTGGTTGTTTCCTCATTTCAGAATCTGCACGCGAACTTACCGTGACAGACATGAAACGAGTCTGACAGTCGAATTACAATTCGGTAATGGACAAGATTGGCCGGCACAGTTTCGCGTCCACATCACTGCAAGCCATCGCCCGAACTTACAATTCATCGTAGTTGAACCAGTCGAAATCCGCCGTCTTCGCCCGACCCGAAGTGTCGAAGGCAAACACGCCGGCAAAAGCACCGGTGAAGGAGCCATGCTCACCGCGCCCGCCCTCATCCGAGATGACGCCGGCATCGAGCACGGGTCCTATGGACTGCCATGCTCCCATGCCCTCCGCCTGCCAGAAGAACTGCAGGTCGTTGTCGCGCACTTCCATGGCAAGCTGGATCCTCCCATCGGGCACGGCAACCCCGCCGTCGATCGGAAAACTCAGGCGACCGTTCGGATAGTCGCCCGGGCAGGTCATGATGGTGACGCAGCGGCCGAGCTTCTCGTGAAGGGTCACGGCGATGGCGTGCAGCTTGAAACGATTGTAGTAATGCGTCAGCCCGGCGACCTGCTGGTAGGTATTGGGCTCAAAGTCGACGACCGTTTCGGCGCGGAAGCTGTGATGCTCCTGACGGCGGGCGACGAGCGATTGCTCGAACCAGGAACCGATGCTTTCGCGGGCGATAAGCCGCAAATGGCCGGGACGTTCCGTCATGCTGAAGATGCGCTCCGGTTGCGGCGTGCGCAGCCACTGGAAATCCATCGGCAATTCCCGCTCATCGAAATTATAGCCGCTGCGGCGCGGCTTTTCGATGCGCTGGGCACCATTCAGGCCGGTCACCTCGACATCGGGAACGCTGGTGCCGTTTTCGAGATAGAGCCAGCCATCCTCTTTCCAGACGCATTTCTGCAGAGCCGTCTCGCGGCCGAGCGTGCAGCGACGATGCGGCGGCAGGGGGCGCCCGCAAAGATGCGTATGATAGAACTGCCCGTCATGCGTCTCGACATATTGGCCGTGGCCGGCGCGCTGCAACGCCGCCTCCGGATGATCCTTCGAGGTGATCAGGTACTTGTTCGGATGGAGCTCGTAGGGTCCGGCGATGTCGCGCGATCGGGCCATGGTCACGGCATGATCATAGCCGGTGCCGCCTTCAGCCGTGGTCAGATAGTACCAGCCGTTGCGCTTGAAGAGATGCGGCCCCTCGACCAGCCCCAGCTCCGTGCCGGCAAAGATGTTCCTGATCGACCCCTTCAACGATTTCGTCGCCGGATCCCATTCCTGCAGGAGAATACCGTCGAAGGCCGGCGTCTTCGGCGAGCCGCCATAGCTCTCGGTGCGGTGGTTCCATTGCATGTTGACGAACCACTTGCGTCCGTCGTCGTCATGAAACAGCGAGGGGTCGAAACCGGATGAGTTGACATAGGCGGGCTCGGACCATTCGCCTTCGATGGTCGGCGAGGTCACGATGTAATTATGGGCATCCTTGAAGTTGCCGTCATAGCGCTTGACGTCGGTATAGACGAGCCAGAACAGGCCATCCGCATAGGAGAGGCAAGGCGCCCAGATGCCGCAGCTGTCGGCCTCGCCGCGCATATCGAGCTGCGACGCACGCTCCAGCGGCCGCCTCACCAGGGTCCAATTCACGAGATCGCGCGAATGATGGATCTGAACGCCCGGATACCATTCGAATGTCGAGGTGGCGATATAATAGTCCTCGCCGACACGGCAGATGGACGGGTCGGGATTGAAACCCGGCAGGATCGGATTGCGGATCATGAAACTCTCTCCTCCAGAGACCACGACATGCGGCGATGTGCGGTCATACAAAGAAAAACGCCCGGAAGCTGGTTCCGGGCGTTTTATGATGATCAGTCCCGTTCGGCCGACTTTGCCCAGAGATTGATGTCCGCCTCCTTGGCATAGACATCGATCTGCTTCAGTTCTTCCGCTGTGAAGTCGAGATTATCGAGCGCCTTGACGCAGTCGACGATCTGCGACGAGCGGCTGGCGCCGATCAGGGCCGACGTGATGCGGCCACCGCGAAGAACCCAGGCAATCGCCATCTGCGCCAGTGTCTGGCCGCGCTTCTCGGCGATCTCGTTGAGCTTTCGTATATTATCGATGATCGACGGACGGATGAAGTCGCGCTTCAGGAAGTGGTTCTGGGCCGCGCGGCTGTCGTCCGGAATGCCGCCGAGATACTTGGTCGACAGCATGCCCTGCGCCAGCGGCGAAAAGACGATGGAGCCAATGCCGAGGTCCTCAAGCGTATCCACCAGACCGTCATCCTCGACCCAGCGATTGAGCATGGAATAGCTCGGCTGATGGATCAGGCATGGCGTGCCGAGTTCCTTCAGGATTGCCGCGGCCTCGCGCGTGCGCTGCGAATTGTAAGAGGAAATCCCGACATAGAGCGCCCTGCCCGAGCGGACGATATGATCGAGCGCGCCGCAGGTCTCCTCGAGCGGCGTATCCGGATCGAAGCGGTGGGAATAGAAGATATCGACATAGTCGAGGCCCATGCGCTTCAGGCTCTGATCGCAGGAGGCGATCAGATATTTGCGGCTGCCCCATTCGCCATAGGGACCTGGCCACATATTGTAGCCGGCCTTGGAGGAGATGATCAGCTCGTCGCGCAGCCCGGCGAAATCGGTGCGCAGGATCTCGCCGAACGCGGTCTCGGCGCTGCCGGGAGGCGGGCCGTAATTGTTGGCGAGATCGAAATGGGTAATGCCCAGATCGAAGGCCGTGCGGCACATATCGATCTTGCGCTCATGCGGCGTGTCGCCGCCGAAATTGTGCCAGAGTCCCAGCGAGACCGCCGGCAGATTCAGACCGGAACGGCCGGTCCTGTTGTATTTCATTTTTGAATAGCGATCGGATGCCGGTTGCCAGGCCATGATGGAATTCCTTCGAGATGAAAAAGCGCGCGGATTGCTCACCCGCGCGCAAACTAGCTCTTCCAGCGCTTACTTCAAGAGCGCCTGCGCCTCTTCGATGCCGAGTGCCGCCGGCTGCGTGCAGGTCGTGGTCAGGTCGATGAAACGACCCTCCTCGCCCGACTTCAGGATCGAGGTCATGACATCGACGCCATGCAGCGTCCTGTCCAGCGAGCAACGCGCATCCCGGCCGTCGATCAGCGACGCGGCTAAGTCGGCAAGACCGGCCGTGCGATAATTGGCGCGCGAGCCGCTCGGGCTTTCCTGGTTGACGATGCCGAAAGGATGCGCCCAGTTTTCCAGCGGCTTGATGTCCTTGTCGCGCCCACTCGCCTCGACGGTGCCGCCGAAGAAGTTCGGGTCGGGCACGTAGAGAGAACCCTCGGTGCCATAGAGCTCCATATTGGCATGGCGGTGCGACCAGACATCCCAGCTCGCCGTCAGCGTGATCCTTGCACCGCTGACGAATTCCAGCAGCGCCTGGATCGTCGTCGGCGTCTTCACGGGAATAATGTCACCGTTGCGCGGCTGGCTGGTGATGGTGCGGGTCGGCGACGCCATGGAGGTCATCGCGCCGACACGTTTCACCGGACCGATCAGGTTGATCAGGTTGGCGATATAGTAAGGGCCGAGATCGAGGATCGGGCCGCCGCCGGGCAGGAAGAAGAAGTCCGGATTCGGATGCCACATTTCCATGCCCGGGCTCATGACATAGCATGCACCCGAGGTGACGCGGCCGATGCCGCCGTCATCGATGAATTTGCGGGCGAGCTGATGGGCACCACCGAGGAAGGTGTCCGGAGCGCAGCCGACGGCCAGCCCCTTTTCCTTGGCGACGCGGCGCAGCTCTTCACCCTGCTCCAGCGTCAGCACCAGCGGCTTTTCGGAGTAGACGTGCTTGCCCGCTTCGAGGATGCGCTTGGAAACCGGGAAATGCGCATCCGGGATGGTCAGGTTGACGATGACGTCGAGCTCGTCATTGGCGAGCAGTTCGTCGATGGTCTGCGCCTTGACCTTGTATTCCTCGGCGCGCAGGCGCGCCGCTTCCATATTGATATCGGCGCACGCCAGCACTTTCAGGCCCTTGAAGAGCGGCGAAAGCGAGAAGTAGGTCGTTGAGATATTGCCGCATCCGATGATGCCGACGCCAAGTTCCTTAGCCATGTGGATATGCCTCAAAAGCTCTTGAAGGATGCGATGGAGCGCGTGATCAGGCGATCGACATCGCTCGGATTGTCATGTTCGACGACGAAGTGCTTGGCTTTCGTCCCGGCCAGCGCCTTGAGCAGCTTTGCCCACGGAACAGTGCCGTGACCGACGTCTGCCCAACCGTCCTCGTTCTTGTTCTCACCCGCCGGCGCGATGTCCTTGACGTGAACGGAGGTGATGCGTGGCCCCAGCTTTTCGATCCAGGCAAAGGGATCGCCGCCACCGCGGATGACCCAGGCAATATCGGCTTCCCAGGAGATATCCGGAGCGCCTTCGAAGATCTGCTCGATCGGCAGCGAGCCATCGGCCTGCTTGACGAATTCGAAATCATGATTGTGCCAGCCGAACTCGAAGCCCACATCCTTATAAGGCTTGCTCATTTCATGCAGGCGCTTGCCGAATGCGCGCCAGCCGGCGGCATCCTTCGGGCGCTGGTCGGCGCCGATATGCGGGGCATAGATCGAATCCATGCCGAGGGTCTTGGCGATGGTGAGCGACTTCTGCACTTCGCCGTCGAGGAAATCCGGGCTGAAATGGCCGCTCGCCATGGTCAGGCCGTTCCTGTCGAGTTCGGCGCGCAGGTTCTTGAGGCCGGTCTCGTCCAGATCGGCATAAATACCGCCGAAGCCCTCGACCTCGGCGTAGCCGGCCTTGCCGAGCTTTACGAAGATCTCCGAATAGGGCTGGAAATTGCGGGCGCTATACAGCTGAAATCCAAGTTTCGTCATCGATAGTCCTCCAATGGCCTTCCGGCCGTCTGTCTTGGGCCTTTGGCCCCGAATGCACCGTCATGACGGCGCGATAGCTCAATCCACCGACTGGCTGGATTGCAAATCGTAAATACGGAAATCCGGCACACCGCCTGGGAGCGGCTTGGTCGGCGTGAAGACGATGCGGCGGCTTTCGCCGGCGGCAAGATCGAAGGCGTTGTCAGAATAGCGCCCCTCCACCTCGCTCTCGATCATCACGAACAGCGCAAGTCCCTTGGCGGCGACGGTGAGTTCCACCGTGCCGTTTTCCTCCTTTTCCTCCCGTAGTGCCGTCAGGTCGGCGGGCTGAAGCTCGAGGGCCTTGTAGGTGCCGTGGACATAATGCCCCTCGCCGCCCATGCCGTTCGATGCGGTGAAACGCCACGCCAGCAGGCAATCGGCCGGCACCTGATCCGTATCGATCGACAATGCCGTGACAGCCGCGTCCGGCGTGCAGACGGCATGCGCCGTGGTCAGCGGCACACGCTCGCCGTCGAGCTTCAGCAACGAGACCGAGATATCGGCTGTGACATCGGCATTGGTGTCATTGACCAAGGAGAAGCGGATCGTCTTGTTGTCTTCGGAGGGAATTGCCGCGACCGATACCGGCTGGAAGAAGCGCCGCACCAGATAGTGCATCACCTTCCACCGACCGCCGTAATCGAGGCTCGACCAGGAGGCCACCGGCCATGTGTCGTTGAGCTGCCAATAGATGGTGCCCATGCAATGCGGCTTCAGCGAACGCCAATACTCAACCGCCGTCTTGATGGCGAGGCCCTGCTGGACCTGGCTCAAATAGACGAAATTCGGGAAATCCTTCGGGAAGCGGAAATAGCGGAACATCGTGCCGGCAATGCGCTCGTTACCGCCGGCATTTTTCTGGTGCAGCTCCATGACCGGAGAGGCGATGTTCATATCCTTCGCCTCGGCATAGGTCTTGATGACGGGCAGCGAGG
This sequence comes from Rhizobium sp. P40RR-XXII, assembly GCF_012641405.1. GTDB lineage: Bacteria > Pseudomonadota > Alphaproteobacteria > Rhizobiales > Rhizobiaceae > Rhizobium. The sequence goes on along the minus strand of NZ_JABAII010000002.1, from coordinate 194,941 downwards.
TATAGGACTGGAAGCCGAATTCCGAGCAGAAGCGCGGGCGCACGGAACGATAATTGTCGAAGGACTTGTTCTCGTGCCAGACCGACCAGTAATGCATGTCGCCGGAACCATCGGCATGCCAGGCGTCGCCAAAGTTGAGATAGCCCGACGCCGGGCTTGACGGCCACCAGATCGCATCCGGCAGCGCCTTCTTCATCGCGCGCTCGATCGTCCTGTTCAGGCGGTCGTAGGAGACGAGATAGCGATCGCGATCCTTACGGGATTCCTCGAACCAGGTGAGCGCGCCCACCAGCTCATTGTCGCCGCACCAGAGAACGATCGAGGGATGCGTCGCGAGCCGGCGAACCTGGTAGTCCACCTCCGCCTCGACATTCTCGAGGAAATCGCCCGTCGAGGGATAGAGGTTGCAGGCGAACATGAAGTCTTGCCACACCATAAGCCCCAGGCGGTCGCAGGTGTCGTAGAACCAGTCGTGCTCGTAGAAGCCGCCGCCCCAGACGCGGATGGCATTCATGTTGGCCGCGGCAGCCGATTGCAGCAGGTCCTCGGTCGCGGCCGGGTTGGACCGTGAAAACAGTGCGTCAGCCGGAATCCAGTTGGCCCCGCGCGCAAATATCTCGCGGCCGTTGACCTTCAACACGAAACGGCTGCCGGCCTCATCCTCGTCGGTGATCAGCTCGACCGTGCGCAGGCCGATCCGCCGCGTGACGGTTTCGAAATTGGTTTCCACGGAGAGCGCATAGAGTGCCTGTTCACCATTGCCGGCCGGCCACCAGAGCCGGGGCTTGTCGACATGGAAGACATGGGTGATCGATGTTTCCCCGGCATTGACGCCGACATCGAGGCGCACCCGTTCGTCGTCAAGCGAAAAATAGAGCTGCGCGATCCCGGTTCCCTTGGCAAACAGCGCCACCGTCACCTTGAGGTCGACGGAGCCGTCGTCGTTGTGGAGCTGCTGGGTGACGATCGTCTCGATACAGGCGATCTCGAGCTTCTTCAGCGCGATCGTGCCGTAAAGGCCGAGCGGAGCGATAGCAATGTTCCAGTCCCAGCCGAAATGGCATTGCGGCTTGCGCAGCATGTTGCCGTTCGGGATCGGCGAATTGCCGGTGCTATAGGGGATGTAGAAGGGCTGCTTCGCCTGCAGGGCGGCGCCGGCCGCGATGCTCGAATGCAGGACGATGCGAATGGTATTTTCGCCCGTCTTCAGCGCCTTCGAGACATCGGGACGATAACGCTGGAAGCAGTTATTGGCCTCCAGCACGAGCGCGTCATTGACGTAGACGCTTGCGACGGTGTCGAGATAATCGATATCGAGGTACCAGTCGCCGCCGATATCATCGAGCCTGAAGCTGCGCGTCAGCTCCCAATCCTGCTTGGCGACCCATTGCACGACCTCTTCGTTCCGGCCGAAGTAGGGATCGGGAATAAGCCCTTCCGCATGGAGGGCCGTGTGGACATCACCGGGCAGAGATATGGCAAGAGAATGGTCGCTGTCGGGAGAGGTCAGCCTCCACGACCCGGCCAGATCGACGGCAAAATTATCATTGATCGAAGACGACATCGGACCTCCCCGGACCGCTGCAAAGAAGGAGGCGGTCAAACCGCCTCCGGGCATGGGATCATATTCTGAGTTCCGTCTGCGCATCAAAGAGCGACGCGACAGACATGTCAAAACCAAGCTTTACGGCCGAACCGGGGCCGAAGCGCCTGGCGCCGTTGACGCGAACCGACATCGTATGGCCGGCATGCTTCAGCCACAGCAGGTTGTCGGCGCCCATCGGCTCCTCGATATCGACAGTGGCATTGTGGACCTCGGCGCCGGACGCAGCCTCCTCATTGACCTTGATGTGCTCGGGACGGACACCCAGCACAACCTTGCGGCCGACCTCCAGAGCCTCGCCGGCCTTGTAGCCGTCGAGAGAAAACAGCACGTCGTTGGTCGCGAACACGACTTTGCCTTCGCGGTTTACCAGTTCGCCCTTGAGGAAGTTCATCGATGGCGATCCGATGAAGCCGGCCACGAAGAGATTGCGCGGCTCGTTGTAGATCGTCGTGGGATCGTCGAGCTGCATGATGACGCCGTTCTTCATGATCGCGATGCGGTCGGCAAGCGTCAGCGCCTCGATCTGGTCATGGGTGACATAGATCATCGTGTTCTTCAGCGACTGGTGCAGCCGCTTGATTTCGACGCGCAGCTCCGAACGCAGCTTGGCATCGAGGTTCGACAACGGTTCGTCGAAGAGGAAGACGTCGACATCGCGCACCAGCGCGCGGCCGATCGCGACGCGCTGACGCTGGCCGCCCGAAAGCTCTGCCGGCTTGCGCTTCAAAAGCGGCTGGATCTGCAAAATCTCGGCGGCACGCGCGATGCGCTTGTCGATCTCTGCCTGGGGTACCTTGGCGACGCGCAAGCCGAAGGACAGGTTCTTCTCGACCGTCATCTGCGGATAAAGCGCATAGGACTGGAACACCATGCCGATGCCACGATCCTTGGGCTCTTCCCAGGTGACGTTCTTGCTCTTGATGAAGATCTGCCCTTCGGTGATGTCGAGCAGGCCGGCAATGCAGTTGAGCAAAGTCGACTTGCCGCAGCCCGACGAACCGAGAAGCACCAGGAATTCGCCGTCATTGATCTCGAGATTGAGGTTCTTCAGAACGGTGACCGCGCCGAAATCGAGCGACAGATCTTTGATGGAAACGCTGCTGTTCATGGATCACCCCTTCACTGCGCCGGCGGCGATGCCCCGAACGAAAAGCCGTCCGGAGACGAAATAGACGATAAGTGGAACAAGACCCGTAAGGATCGTTGCCGCCATGTTGACGTTGTATTCCTTCACACCCTGGACGGAATTGACGATGTTATTGAGCTGGACGGTCATCGGATAATATTCCGGCCTGGTGAAGACGACGCCGAACAGGAAGTCGTTCCAGATACCCGTGATCTGCAGGATCATGGCGACGACGAAGATCGGCAGCGACATGGGCAGCATGATGCGCAGAAAAATCTGCCAGAAGCCGGCGCCGTCGATGCGCGCAGCCTTGAAAAGCTCCGCAGGCAGCGACGCGAAGTAATTGCGGAACAGCAAGGTCAGGATCGGCATACCGAAGATGCTGTGCACCAGGATAAGTCCGCTGAGCGTACCGTATATCCCGATTTCACGCAGTACGATGACGATCGGATAGATCATCACCTGATAAGGGATGAACGCGCCGATGATGAGGATCGAGAAGAAGAAATCCGCGCCCTTGAACCGCCAGTTGGCGAGCGCATAGCCGTTGACCGAGGCAATCGCGATCGAGAGGATCGTGGACGGCACGGTGATGCGTACGGAATTCCAGAAGCCGCGGGAAAGACCGTCACAATTGAGACCGGTGCAAGCCGTTGCCCAGGCCTTCACCCATGGTTCGAAGGTGATCTCGAGCGGCGGCGAGAAGATGTTGCCAAGCCGGATTTCCGGCATTCCCTTCAGCGACGTGACGATCATCACGTACAACGGCAACAGGTAGTAGGTGGCAGCAACGAAAAGCGTGCCGTAGAGCATGATGTTGCGGCCGGAAATCACCCGGCGCGGCTTGCGGCCACTCGGTCCGGAGAGCGGCTTGTCCGTCAAGGCAGCACCGCCGTTCGCATTCTTGAGAGTAATAGTATCAGACACGTTTGCGCCCTCCGCCGAATTCCAGGTAGGCCCAGGGGATGACGACGATCGCGACAGTGACCAGCATCATGGTGGAAGCCGCAAATCCCTGACCGAGGTTCTGCGCCTGGAACATGTAGTCGTAGACGTATTTCGCCGGAACTTCCGAAGCGATACCGGGTCCGCCGCTCGTTTGCGCGACGACGAGGTCGTAGACCTTGACGATACCGCTGGCGATGATGACGAGAGTCGTGATGAAGACAGGGCGCATCATCGGAATGACCACGAACAGGTAGGTCTTCCACATGGGTATCCCATCGACGCGCGCTGCTTTCCAGATATCCTCATCGATGCCGCGAAGGCCGGCGAGCATCAGGCACATCACGAGGCCCGTTCCCTGCCAGAGCGCTGCGATCAGCACGCCATAGATGACGATACTCGGCGTATAGAGCGGATCGAAAGCGAAGGTCGTCCAACCCAGCGAACGCACCACGGACTGGATGCCGAATTCAGGATTGAGCAGCCACTGCCAGACGAGGCCGGTGACGATGAAAGAAAGGGCGAAAGGATAGAGGAAAATCGTGCGGAATGTGTTTTCGAACCGGATCTTCTGGTCCATCAGCGCAGCCAGCACGAAGCCGATGACGAGACTGAAGATCATGGCAAGAATGCCGTAAATGGCAAGATTTTCGATGGACATGACCCAGCGCGGCGCCGCCCACAAGCGGTGGTATTGGTCCAGTCCGACGAAGCTGAGACGTGGCAGCAGCTTTGAATTGGTGAAGGAATAAACCACGGTCCAGATTGTGCCGCCGAGGAAGATGACGACGGCTGTCAGGATCATTGGAATGGATGCAATCTTCGAGTTCAGATTGCGCAGAAATTGATTTGGCCGGCCGGCTTTCGCATGACCCGTCATTGTAACTCCTTCCAAAGCGCGATTGCTTCGATGATCAGGAACTCCGGACATGACCCGGTTCCTGTCGCTCCCTCCTCATCCACGGCCGAACGTCACATCCCTGTGGGTCCGCCGCCCAAGAGGCGCCGTAGCCAGCCGGATCACAGGATGTGTCCCGGCCGTGATACCGGCCCGCAAGGCGAGGCCGGTATCACTACAGCGAGAAGATAGAGATCAATCAGCAGCAGCGATGATCTCGACGAAGCGCTTCTGAGCCGCTTCCGGCGTCATCGACGGATTGGCGAAGAATTCGGAGAACAGGTCCTCCTTCTGCTTCTGGCTGTCGGCGGAAAGAAGCTGGTCCGTACCCTGGATCACGTTACCCTTCTTCAGGATTTCCAGGCCTTTCTTCATGCAGTCGTTGGCGGAGGTGAGATCCACGTCGCCGCGCACGGGCAGCGAACCCTTCTTCAGGTTGAAAGCAACCTGCGTCTTCGGATCGAGAAGCGTCTTGGCGAGCGCTTCCTGAGCCTTCGACTTGGCCTCGTCCTTCAGCAGCGGGAAGTAGAACGCATCACCACCCGTCGAGATGACTTCGTTGACACCGAGACCCGGAAGGCAGGTATAGTCCGTGCCGGCCTTTTGACCTGCAAGGGCAAATTCACCCTGCGCCCAGTCGCCCATGATCTGGCCGCCGGCCTTGCCGGTGATGACCAGGTTCGTGGCCTGATTCCAATCCTGAACGTTGGAGCCCTTGGACATCTTGCGGGCATCGTCGGCAGCCTTGAAGACCTTGGCGATCTCCGGTCCGGCGGCAACTTTCGCATCCTTGTCGTTAAACACCTTTTGGAAGGTGTCCTTGCCGGCGATGGCGACCATCAGCACGTCAAAGGCACCCGCAGCCTGCCACGGCTGGCCACCGACAGCGAGCGGAACGATGCCTGCCTTCTGCAGCGCGGGAGCGGCGGCGACGAACTCATCCCAGTTCTTTGGAACCTCGACGCCGGCCTTCTTGAAGGCGGCATTCGAAAGCCAGAGCCACTGCCAGGAATGGATATTGACCGGCGCGCAATAGATCTTGCCGTCGATCGTGCAGGAATCGAGCAGGCTCGACGGGCGAACGATGTCTTTCCAGTGCTCCTGCGTGGCGACATCGGTCAGATCGCGCATGAGGCCCGCCTGCACCAGTTCCTCGGCCTGACGGCCGTGGTTGAATTGGGTGGCACCCATCGGATCGCCGCCGGTAATACGGCTGATCATGATCGGACGCGCAGTCCCGCCCGAGCCGGCGATCGCGCCATCAACCCAATGATTGCCTGTTGCGTCGAAAGCCTTTGCCAACTCGGCCACGGCGGCTGCTTCGCCACCCGAGGTCCACCAATGCGTTACCTCAAGATCGGTCGCCTTGGCCACACCAAGCGGCAACACGACGGAAGCAGCCAGCGCAGCAGCCATTAAACGAATATTCATGAGTTCTCCTCCCTCACTGAAACGTTGCCGGAAAAACCTAGTCGAATCATTTTCGCTGCGCAACCGCCAACTCGAGATTTTTTCGACAACGAGCGATTATACAACCTATGGATAAATTATCGCCTGCGAAATCAAGCCGCCGGCATTGGTTTTTCAACAGGCACGGCCAAGGGGGCACCTTAATAACAGATTGATTATAAGCGATATTTTCGTAAAAATGCATAGTCATATCCTTTGATGCCGTGCCACCGATGGAAAGCCACCTAACGGCAAGCTCTAATACAACCCTTGGAAATGGCGTCGAAAAACATATCTAAAATAGTACTCGACATTCGTACTGTATCGTTACAGTTTCTATTCAAAGTGAGGAGACGCCGCGTTTCGCCGATGCTTGCGATGCAGGCCTGGGCGATATAAGCGGATTGGTCGCGGGAGGCGGCCGGGAGGCGGGCTTGAACGGAATGGACAACAACAAAACTTCAGGCGGCGGTACGCGGTCTGGACCCGAGCGGCCAACACTGAAGACGATCGCCTTCATGACGGGGCTTGGAATTACCACTGTTTCACGCGCACTGAAGGATGCTCCCGACATCGGCGCCGAAACCAAAGAGCGCGTGCGCATGGTCGCCCGCCAACTGGGTTATCAGCCGAACCGGGCCGGCGTGCGCCTGAGAACCGGCAAGACCAACGTCATCGCGCTGGTGCTGAGCATCGACGAAGAAATCATGGGCTTTACCAGCCACATCGTCTTCGGCATCTCCGAGGTCCTGGCCGGCACGCAATACCACCTGGTCATCACGCCGCATTCGCACAGCAAGGATCCGCTGGTGCCGGTGCGTTATATCCTCGACACCGGCTCCGCCGACGGCGTTATCATATCGCGTACGGAGCCAGATGATCCGCGCGTCGAGCTTATGCATAATCGCAACATGCCTTTCGCCACGCATGGACGGACGGATATGGGTATCGTCCATCCCTTCCACGACTTCGACAATGAAGCCTTCGCGCACGAGGCCGTCCGTGCGCTGGTCGCGAAAGGGCGGCGTCGCCTGGCGCTGCTGCAGCCGTCGAGCAAGCTCACCTACTATTCGCATACGCGCATCGGCTTCCAGACGGGCCTGCATCAATATGGTGCCGAAGAGGTCCCGCTCAGGATAACCACCGACAATGCGCTTGCCGATATCAAGGACACGACCGAAGCATTGATGCGCTCTCCGCATGCGCCCGATGGGATCATCTGCTCCAGCAGCGGCGGCGCCATCGCCGTCAATGCCGGCATCGAGGCGGCGGGGTTCCGTCTCGGCCGCGATATCGACATGGTCGCCAAGCAATCGGCCGATGTCCTGAGCTGGATCAGGCCCGAGATCATCACGGTGTCGGAAGATTTCCGCCACGCCGGCCGGGAACTCGCAAAGGCCGTCATCGCCCGTATCGACGGGGTCGAGCCGGAACTGCTGCAAAGCATCAGCCCGCCCGTCTGGCCGAAGAGCTGATAACAAAAAGCCCACCGGATTTCTCCGGCGGGCCTCTTCAGATCTGGCAATTCTTTTAGCCGTTGGCGCCGCTGCCCCAAGGGCCGTGATGGATATCCTTGCCGTCGACACGGTCGAAACCGTGTGCGCCGAAGAAGTCGCGCTGGGCCTGGATGAGGTTAGCGGTGCCGCGAGCCTGGCGATAGGCGTCGAAATAGGTCAACGCCGAAGCCAGAGCCGGAACCGGCAGGCCAGAGGCCGTGGCAGCCGAAACAATGCGGCGCAGCGACGGGATCGATTCCTTGACCATCTCGGCAAAGGCCGGCGTGACGACCAGGTTCGCCGCATCCGGGGTCTTGGTGAAGGCGCTGGTGATCTCGTCGAGGAACTGCGAACGGATGATGCAGCCGGCACGCCAGATCTTGGCGATCACAGGCATCGGCAGCGACCAGTTGAACTCCTTCGAAGCCTCCGCCATGACGGCAAAGCCCTGCGCATAGGCGCCGATCTTGGCTGCAAACAGAGCAAGCTCGAGATCCTTCAGTAGGTCAGGACCGAAGCTGATCGGGAACTTGTAATCCGGCGTGCCGAAGATCTTTTCGGCAGCTTCGCGCTGGCTCTTGATCGCAGACAGGCTGCGGGCCGCAACGGCCGCTTCGATCGCGGTTGCGGGAATACCCATGTTCTGGGCTTCGATGGCAGACCACTTGCCAGTACCCTTCTGGCCAGCCTTGTCGAGGATCACGTCAGGCATGGCGCCGCCGGTCGCCGGGTCCTTGGCTGCCAGAACCTTCTCGGTGATCTCGATCAGGTAGGAATTGAGGCGGCCCTTGTTCCAGTCGCCGAAGATGGAGCTGATCTCGGCAGCGCTCTTGCCGAGTCCATCGCGCTGAATGCCGTAGATTTCGGCGATCATCTGCATGTCGGCATATTCGATGCCGTTGTGTATGGTCTTGACGAAATGGCCGGCGCCGTCATTGCCGAGCCACGCAACGCATGGATCGTCATTATACTTGGCGGCAATCGACGTCAGCACCTTCTCGACGCGCTTGTAGGAGTCTTCCGTGCCGCCGACCATGATCGATGGGCCATGACGCGCACCTTCTTCGCCGCCGGATACGCCCATGCCGATGAAGGTCAGGCCGGTGTCCTTGAGACGGTCGAAACGGGCGATCGTATCGCGGAAATTGGCATTGCCGGCGTCGATCATGATGTCGCCCTTGTCCAGATGCGGCTGCAGCGCCGCCATCTGCTGGTCGACCGGCTCGCCGGCCTTGATCATGATGATGATCGGCCGCGGCGGACGGATCGCGTCGACGAACTCCTCGATCGTCTTGCAAGGAATAATCTTGTCCTTGAGCGCACCCGCATTCGCGTAGAATTCATCCGTTACCTGCGGCGTACGGTTGAAAACCGCGATTTTGTTGCCTTTTTCGGCAATGTTGAGCGCCAGATTCGATCCCATTACCGCGAGACCGATCAGCCCGATTTCTGCCTTTTCCACGACAATCCTCCAATGAGTCTTTGACTGCGCCCGGCCCTACCCTAAAGACCCGGAAGACGCATCAACATCCGATACGACGCAATGCCCTCGACGCGACCTGCGACGGCCCTACGTTCGGCGTTGTTGTTGCACTCCGGACGGAAAACGGCAAGCCTTCGCGAGCCGTGAATCGTCCCCTTTGCAGGACCGTGCAAGAATGTTGCTGGATTCGCGATTTATCCATTTCCCGAAGCCGCGATTGCCCGGCCGATCGTCGGGCCATGAGGGATATAGAGGAGGAAGACAGCATGTCGACCATGAATGCGAAGATCGTGCATATCTCCATCGATCGTAACTGGAAGGAAGTCTACGGCTATGCCAGCCGTCCGGAAAACATGCCTTTCTGGGCGTCAGGACTGGCATCGGGACTGACGCAGGATGGAGACGAATGGATCGCGGAAGGTCCTCTCGGCACCGCCCGCGTGCGCTTCTCGCCCCGCAACGATTTCGGTGTCATCGACCATCGAGTGACGCTGGACTCCGGCCTGCAGGTTCACAATGCGCTGCGCATCGTACCGAATGGCGATGGCTGCGAGGTCATGTTCACCCTGCTCCAGCTGCCCGGCATGACCGAGGAACAGTTTGCAGCCGATGCCGCGCACATAATGAAGGATCTGAAGACGTTGAAAGAGCTTATGGAGCGCTGAAGCATTCCAGGAAAAGGGCGCAGCCGATTTCAGGCAGGAACTGAACAGTTCCAGGGCCTTACAGCGAACGCAATGTCCAATCGACGAGCTCGCCGGCCACGCCCGCAAACGCCGCATCGAGCGCGCGGACGAAATCCGGGTTGCCGCCGCCGCTGACCGGCACGACCTTGCGGAAGACATTCTGCGCTTTCACCGTACCGGTGCGGTCGTTCAGGATCTTTTCCGAGATTTCGACCGTCGCCGTCTTCTGGCCACCGGAGGCATTGATCTCGAAGGAACGGATGTCGGTGACGATCTGATAGTCGATTGCAAGGCCCTGCCCCGGCACGCCGACACCGCCGAGCTTACCGGTATTCTCAAAGGCTTCCACCAGCTTCGACTGTACCATCTTGCTCAGCTTGTCGCTCCATTGCGACTTGCCGAGATACTGGATTTCCGAAGGCGAGACGCGGATGACGATCTGGTTGCTGTCCAGCGCCTGCAGCGCCGTTGGCGGCGGGATGAGGATCTGGCGGCTCTTGACCGAGGGGCCGTTTGCCTTCACCGACGCGGAAAGATCGTAGGTGTCGTTGTTCGAGGCGGTTCCACAGCCTCCGAGCAAGGCTGCGAGCACTGGCAATGCGATCACAGCTTTCCACACCTGATGACGCTCACTCGACACGCAACCGACCATATTCCGCTTATCCCCTGGAAATCAGATATCGCTATTCATTAACGCCGCGCGCGGCCATCATATGTCTTGACCGTATCGCCGCCGAAGATCAGTCGCTGCGGATTGCGGTCGAAATTTGTGATTGTACTATTCAGATTGTCAACCGTGCCCCGCATGTCGTTGATCAGGGTCTGCGCGTCGCGTAGGCCACCGCTTGAGAACTTCTGCAGGTTGTCGGCGATCGGGCCGATGCGGGAGTTGAGATTGTCAGCCGTCTTCTTAAAGGATTCGAGCGTCTCTTTGGCCTGGGCAAACAGCGACTGCGTGCTGTCGTTACCGAGCAGGGAATCGACCTTCGTCAGAATGCCGTCGACCTTGCCGGATGCCGTATTGAGCTTGGTGGAGATATCGCGGGCATTGGCGATCGTCTGATCGATATCCCGCTGATGCGAAGCAACGGAGTTGGCGACATCGCGGATCGACGCGACGGCCGCGCGCGCTTGCTTCGTCACCTCAGCAACGTCGTCGACCGATCCCTTGACCTTCGCCGGATCGATCGATGCAATGATCTGGTCGACGTGCTCGAGCGTCTTTTGCGCCTTCTGCCCGAAAGCATTGTAGGTGTCGGCCGTCTCCTTGAAGCTCGCAACCGTCGCCTTCAGATCGGTCGTGGCATCCGCTACGTTCGCCGTGATCTTGTCGGCATTGGCAATGACGTCGTTGACCTTCCGGGCATCGACCGCGCGCACCAGCTTCTCGATCGCATCCAGCGTCGAGTCGACGCGGACGGAGACCGTCTTGAAGGTATCGGACAGCTGTCCGACGCTTGCCAGGAACTTGTCGATATTGTCGGAATTGTCGGCGACGGCCTTGGAGAATTTCTGCGCGTTGCGCACCGTGTCGGTCAAAGGTCCGCGCGAATCCGAAACAAACCCCTGGATGTCGCCGATCGTGTCGTTGGCGCGGTTCAGGATCTTGTCGGCCGTCGTCAGCAGGTTGGTCACACTCGATTGATCGGCGAGCAGCACCGCGCGCTTGCCGGTATCGACCGAACGCTTCAAGATGTTCTCGTCGCCGTTGCGGCCGCCGGAAAGCTCGATATAGGCGGCACCCGTCAGACCCTGAATTTCCAGGATAGCCTTTGTCGAGGTATAGACCGGCGCATCAGCGCGTACCTGAGTGAAAGCCAGAGAATAATTGGGATCGTCGGCATCGATCGAAAGGCCCTGCACCGAGCCGACCTGAATACCGTTGAAGCGGACCGGCGAACCGACGCTCAAGCCGTTTGCCGAGCCGGGAATGCGCACCACGAGTTCGACCATCGGTCCGCCGCGGCCATACTCGGCCATCCAGTAGACGAATCCGAAGGCGGCCGCGATAACCAGCAGCGTGAAGAACCCGACGATCGTATAATTCGCTTTGGTTTCCATTGTCTCCAGTCACTTCTCGCGGCCGTTGGCGCTTGCGCCTTTGTCGTCGTTGTGCGCCCTGATGTCTTCCCGCGGCACGATCGAACGTGCGCGCTTGCCCCTGAAGTAGGATTGCACCCAGGGATCATCGCAGGCGAGCATGTCCTCAACCGTACCTTCCACCAATACCCGCTTCTGTCCGAGAACGGCAATACGGTCGCAGACGGAAAACAGGCTGTCGAGGTCGTGAGTCACCATATAGACGGTCAGGCCGAGCGTGTCGCGCAGCCTGGCAATCAGCTCGTCAAATTCGCTGGCACCGATCGGATCGAGGCCGGATGTCGGCTCGTCAAGAAAAACAAGGTCCGGATCGAGCGCCAGGGCTCTCGCAAGTGCTGCGCGCTTGATCATGCCGCCGGACAGTTCGGAAGGATATTTATCGGCGGCATCCGCGGCGAGACCCACCATGCGGATCTTCATCAGCGCCAGTTCGTCCATCATCTCCTGCGGCAGGTCCAGATATTCCCGCATCGGCACCTGGATGTTTTCCTTCACCGTCAGGGACGAAAACAGTGCCCCCTGCTGGAAGAGGACGCCAAGCCGCATATCGAGCTGGTTTCGCTCCGGTTCGGAGAGCGTGTCATAGTCTTCACCGAGGATCTCGATCTTGCCCGAGCGACGCGGCAGCAGCCGCAGCACCGTGCGCAGCAGCACCGACTTGCCCGCACCGGAAGCCCCGACGAAACCCAGGATCTCGCCGCGATAGATATTCAGGTTCAATTTATCCAGGACGACTTTCGGTCCGAAAGCGACGGTGACATCCTGTGCCGACAGCACGATATCCCGGCCCCGCTCATCTTTCTGCAGTGGAATGTCCGAGTGAAGCGCGCTCATCCTTGCCATTCCTCAGAAATCAATTGCTGCGTAGAACATGGCAAAGAGCCCGTCCATCAGGATGACGACGAAGATCGACTTCACCACCGACGAGGTCACGTGCTGCCCCAGAGACTCGGCGCTGCCTCCGACCTTCAATCCTTCCACCGCCGCGACGATGCCGATGACAAGCGCCATGAACGGCGCCTTGATCATACCCGAAATGACCGTGGAGAGGCTGATCGCCTCATGCAGGCGGGAGATGAAGGTCGCAATGGTGATGCCGGAATAGCCCCAGGCAACCATCGCGGCACCGAAAAGCGAGGCGAAGTTGGCAAGGACCGTCAGCAAGGGCAAAGCCACCGTCAATGCCACCAGCCGCGGGAAAATGAGCACGCCGATGGGATTCAGGCCCATGACCTTCAGCGCGTCGACTTCCTCACGCATCTTCATCGAGCCGATTTCCGCGGTGATCGCGCTGCCGGAGCGGCCGGCGATCATGATCGCGGTCAAAAGCACGCCGATTTCGCGCAATTGCAGGATGCCGACCAGATCGACGACGAAGACTTCGGCACCGAAATAGCGCAGCTGGAAAGCCCCCTGCTGCGCGATGATGGCGCCGATCAGCGATGACATCAGCAGAATGATCGGAACGGCGCGTACCGCCATGTGATCGATCTGGTTAACGATCGAAGCTGGCGAAACGCCGCTGCCGCGCCCGAATTTGAGCTGCGCACCGCGTACGGCCGAACCCAATATGTACATGGCGGCGACAAGATTGCCCCAGATCTCATAGACGCTCTTGCCGATCGGCGCGAGAATCCGCTCCGCCAGCGATGTCTTCTGTTTCGGCTCTCCGGCCTCAGCATCGGGATCTTCATCGAATGCCGTCAGCAATTCGTCGATATGCGGATTGGAGCCTTCGATCGTAACGCGGGCTTTATGTGCTTCCTGGCTTTCCTTGAGCCGGCGGATCAGCAGCGCACCCGCCGTGTCGACATCCGAAAGATCGGAAAGATCGATCACGACTTCGCCGCCGGAGCTGCGCTTCGACAGCTGCTCGATCTGCCGCAGCACGCCGTGCACATTGGCGCTCCGCCAATTACCCTCCAGCCGATAGCGATGACCCGCGCCTTCGGGCGCATCGTCGATCCTCGGTGCATCGGACTTTTGTTCGGCCGCTTTCAAATTTACGCGTCTTTCAAATCTGGCACAACATGCGCCGACTCAGAGAGCCCGCATGGTCGATGCTTAATACACCGACTAGGCAGGGAATTTCCATCTCGCGCCGGTGCCAACATATGTCACGGCTTTTTGATATCCAAATGAATTTGTTGCACCGCGTTAGGACACGCCGTGAGCGCCCCCGCCCATCGCCGGCTTCCCGGCCTGCAGCCCGTAGGCGAAAATGACCATGCCCAGGCCGAAAGCGGCGATGCCGGCCATGACATAATAGCTTTCGAGGCCCAGCCAGGCATAGAGATAGCCGGATGCCAGCGTCATCAGGCCGAGGAACATACCATTGTAGAAATAATAGGCGCCTTGAGCCGATGATTCCTGCGTTTCATGGACCGAGGCGACAATACGGCGCTGGATGCCGGTATGGACGCAGGCATAGGTGCAGGAATGAAAACACTGCAGCACGAAATAGCCCATGAAACCGAAATTCATCGGAAACAGAACCCAGCGCAGGATGCACATGGTCGAACCGAAGAAGATCAGCGTCCACGCGCTGAACCGCCGGCTCAGCTTTTTCGAGAGGAAGAAGACCATCACCTCCGCAGCCACACCGATGCTCCAGAGCACGGCGATCTCCGCGCCGGAAAAGCCCAGCTTGCGCCAATAGATCGACGCGAACGTATAGAGCATCGCATGGCTCGACTGCTGTATCGATACCCCGATCATGGTGACGAGCAACTGCGGGGAGCGCAAATTTCCGGTCGGCGGCTGCAGATTGATCGGCTGGTTGCGGCGGCGCGTCGGCCCGATGCGCGGAGCAAACAGGCCCATCAGCGTCGTCAGAACGAAACCTGCCACCATGACAGGCAATACAGTCGCTCCGCCCCACATGCCGATCAATTGACCGCCGAGAAGGGTCGACAGGATGAATGTGATCGATCCCCACACGCGCATGGAGCCGTAATCGAAGCCCCAGCGACGCACACCCGACATGGCGATCGACTCTACCACCGGCACATATGGCGCATAGGTTGCGCCCTGGATGCCATAGACCAGAAGCACCGGCCAGAAGTCGCTGGTCCAGTAGAGCGCGATCGCCGTCAGAAGCGACAGGGCGCCGGACCACAGCAGCACATCGGCACGCTCCGTCATATGATCCGCCAACACGGCGATGACCGGCGTTACCAGGACGCGTACGACCATGGGGATTGCGATCACGAGACCGATCTCGTGGTCGTTGAAATTCAACCCCGCCAGCCAGACGGGAAAGAACGGCAGCGCAATTCCGTTCACGAATAACGGAGCGCAATAGGACAAGGCGGTGCGCAGGCGGAAATAAGGAGGCGCACCCTCGCCCTGGAAGGATTTGATCGCGGGAATCATGACAGACCTGAAGGGGAACTTATTTGTCCCTATCATGCTATCGAGAATACGACCATGGCGAGAAACGGCCAACACCGTAACGTTTCGGATAAATCCTAGGCTTCGGCGGTTCCACGACGATCAATAATTATGACAGGCCATTATCAAGTCCGTGAAAAGACTTGGATCAGGCCGCCTGAGCACCGAGCGACTGCGGCATTTCCTCGACTGGCGAGCCGGCCGGCTGCGTCTCCAGAATGCTCCGCCAAGTGATGAGTTCGAACGTGCCATCCTCATGCTCGGCGATCGCCGTGCAGCTTTCCACCCAGTCGCCCGTATTGATATAGCGCACGCCGTCGAGATCCTCGATGACGGCATGGTGGATATGACCGCAGATCACACCATCGGCATTATTGCGCTTGGCTTCCTCGGCAACGACACGCTGGAATTCGCCGATGAAGTTGACGGCATGCTTCACCTGCAGCTTCGCCCAGGCCGAGAACGACCAGTAAGGCATGTTCAGCCGGCGGCGCACTGCAGCAAGACCGATGTTGATCAGGATCGCCATGTCATAGGCCCAGTCGCCGAGATAGGCGAGCAGGCGGGCATTGCGGACGACGACGTCGAATTCGTCGCCATGCAGGACGAGATACTTCTTGCCGTCGGCCGCTTCATGCATGGCGCGTTGCGCCACCTCGATACCGCCGAAATGCATGCCGGGGAAATCACGCAGGAATTCGTCGTGATTGCCGGGAATGTAGACGATCCGCGTGCCCTTGCGCGCCTTGCGCAGGAGCTTCTGCACAACGTCGTTACAATCCTGCGGCCAGTACCAATTGCGCTTGAGGCGCCAGCCGTCGACGATATCACCGACCAGGAAGATGGTATCGGCCTCGTGGTGACGGAGAAAGTCGAGCAGGTAGTCCGCCTTGGCGGCCTTCGAGCCCAGGTGCACGTCAGAAATGAACAGCGTTCGGAATCGCCGGGTGTCCATGTTTTCATTCACGAACTTCTCAGTCCGTGCCCTATCTACCTTCGCTATTCCAAAACCAGACTCGTGTTTCAGGAAGATGACAAACCCTGTGTCTGCCGGCTTTTCGGCCAGGTTCAACCGCGTCTGGCCGCGATTGCGAGGTCCGGACGGTCGCTTGTGAAACTGGCGACATCGAGGCGAAACATGGCTCGCGCCGCCTCGTCCGTGTGTGCGGCCCATCCATGCACCTTCACGCCGCCCCTGCGGAAGAACTCCATGATCTCCGCGTCCAGCGCATTGGCGCGAATTGCGATCTCCCGCAGCCCCGAGCTGCGCAGAGCCGCCATAATCCCATTCCAGCCGAATTGCGCGGCAGCCTGGGGCGAACAGAGGAAGATGAAGCCGAGCAGTTCGCCGACATTCAGGCCACGTTCGTCGAGCGCGGCGCCGAAGGCCTCCAGGCGCGGCAAAGCGAAGCTCGTCACCATCGTGCGCGTCAGCATGCCCGTCGCCAGCAGCTCATCGGCAATGCGGCCCTCCATGCCCTCATATGGCGAGCCATCCGCCTTGGTCTTGATCTCCAGGCGGAGATCGACGGCGGACGGTCCAAAGATATCGATGGTTTCCATCAATGTCGGAATGGTTTCACCGCCGCTGCCGATCACGATATGGCGCATCAACTCGTCATGGCTGAAATCGGCGATCGCACCGCTGCCGTCCGTCATGCGGTCGATCAGCGCGTCGTGGTGAACGACGAGCTTGCCGTCCCGGGTCTGGTGGCCGTCGAATTCGACGAGGTCGACGTCGAGCTTGGCCGTCTCCGAAAAGGCAAGCCTGGTGTTCTCGGGCCACAGATGGGCACCACCGCGATGGCAAGCAATCAAAGTCATGAGGAAATCTCCGCTTGCGACCGTCATAGGTCGTCGCAATGAACTCCTGATGACGCGGCTGCGGCGGGGCGACCTGCGGCAATGCAACCGGGAACGAGCACTTTGCCACGACAAAAACGCGCGGCGGCATCAATTGCATACTGTGAAGGCGAAGCGATTGATGTATGGAGGGGTCTCTAGCGCAGGCAGGAATGGAGACGCGAGTTGGATACGAATGACACTTCGAAAGCAGCCAAGAACATGGCGAGCGGCAATTTCGACGATCAGGCTCTTTATTTCCATCGCTATCCCCGCCCCGGCAAGCTGGAAATTCAAGCCACAAAGCCGCTGGGCAATCAGCGCGATCTGGCACTTGCCTATTCCCCTGGCGTCGCCGCCCCCTGCATTGCCATCCGCGACAATCCCGAGACGGCCGCCGACTATACGTCCCGCGCCAATCTCGTTGCCGTGATTTCGAACGGCTCCGCCGTGCTGGGCCTCGGCAATATCGGTCCGCTCGCCTCCAAGCCGGTCATGGAAGGCAAGGCCGTTCTCTTCAAGAAGTTTGCCGGCATCGATGTCTTCGATATCGAAATCGCAGCCCCGACCGTCGATGAGATGGTCAACACGATTTCGGCGCTCGAGCCGACCTTCGGCGGCATCAATCTTGAGGACATCAAGGCGCCGGAATGCTTCGATGTCGAGCGCCGCTTGCGCGAGAAGATGGAAATCCCGGTCTTCCACGACGATCAGCACGGCACAGCCATCATCGTTGCCGCCGCTATCCTCAACGGGCTGGAGCTGGCCGGCAAGAAGATAGAGGACGTCAAGATCGTCGCCTCCGGCGCCGGTGCCGCGGCCCTCGCATGCCTCAACCTGCTGGTGATACTCGGCGCCAGGCGCGAGAACATCTGGGTCCACGATATCGAAGGCCTGGTCTATAAGGACCGCAACGTTCTGATGGATGAGTGGAAATCGGTCTATGCGCAGGACAGCGACAAGCGCGTGCTTGCCGAATCCATTCCCGGCGCCGATGTCTTCCTCGGCCTGTCCGCCGCCGGCGTGCTGAAGCCTGAACTTCTCGAACAGATGGCGGAAAAGCCGCTGATCATGGCGCTCGCCAACCCGACGCCGGAAATCATGCCTGATCTCGCCCGCGCCGCCCGCCCGGACGCCATGATCTGCACCGGCCGTTCGGATTTCCCGAACCAGGTCAATAACGTCCTCTGCTTCCCCTATATCTTCCGCGGCGCACTCGATTGCGGCGCCAAGACGATCAACGAAGAGATGAAGATGGCCGCCGTGCGCGCCATCGCCGCACTCGCCCGCGAAGAGCCTTCCGATGTCGCCGCCCGCGCCTATACCGGAGAAACGCTGGTCTTCGGGCCGAACTACCTGATCCCCTCGCCCTTCGATCCTCGCCTTATC
This sequence comes from Rhizobium sp. P40RR-XXII, assembly GCF_012641405.1. GTDB lineage: Bacteria > Pseudomonadota > Alphaproteobacteria > Rhizobiales > Rhizobiaceae > Rhizobium. The sequence goes on along the minus strand of NZ_JABAII010000002.1, from coordinate 176,528 downwards.
CTGCGCATTGCGCCGGCCGTCGCAAAAGCCGCCGCCGACAGTGGCGTGGCACTGCGTCCGATCACCGATTTCGACGCCTATATGGACCAACTCAACCGTTTCGTCTTCCGCTCAGGCTTCATCATGAAGCCGATCTTCGCGGCCGCGAAGATCGCGGAACGCAAGCGCGTCGTCTTCTCCGAAGGCGAAGACGAGCGCGTGCTGCGCGCCGCCCAGGTCCTGCTCGAGGAAGGCACCGCCGTCCCGATCCTCATCGGCCGTCCGTCGGTCATCGAAACCCGCCTGAAGCGCTACGGTCTGAAGATCCGCCCGCATACCGATTTCGCCGTCATCAATCCGGAAGACGATCCGCGCTTCCGCGAATATGTCGACCTCTATTTCTCGCTTGTCGGCCGCGCCGGCGTCATCCCCGAGGCTGCGCGCACGATCGTCCGCACCAACGCGACCGTGATCGGAGCGCTTGCGCTGAAGCGCGGCGAAGCCGATGCGCTGATCTGCGGCCTGGAAGGCCGTTATGAGCGCCATCTGCGCATCGTCCGGCAGATCATCGGCAAGCGGCCGGATGTTCGGGATTTTTCGGCACTGAGCCTGCTCATCTCGCAGCGCGGCGCCACCTTCTACACCGATACCTATGTGACGTTTAATCCGACCGCCGAGGAAATTGCTGAATCGGCCGTTCTGGCGGCGGAAGAAATCAAGCGCTTCGGCATCGAGCCGCGTGCCGCTCTGGTTTCGCATTCCAACTTCGGCTCGCGGGAATCGGAAAGCGCCACCAAGATGCGCGACGCGCTGGCGCTCGTTCGTGCCGCCGCACCGGAACTGGAAGTCGATGGCGAAATGCATGGCGACAGCGCCATCTCCGAAAGCCTGCGCCGCCACGTCATGCCGGACAGCGCACTTTCCGGCGAGGCCAACCTGCTCGTCTTCCCGAACCTCGATGCCGCCAACATCACGCTCGGCGTGGTCAAGACCATGACCGACGGCCTGCATGTCGGCCCGATCCTGCTCGGCACGGCGCTGCCGGCTCACATTCTCTCGCCGTCGGTCACTTCCCGCGGCGTGGTCAATATGGCGGCTCTGGCTGTGGTCGAGGCATCGCAGCTCGTCTAACACCAGATGCCCCAGGCAAAATTCTCGCAGCCGTCATCAGACGGCTGCGAGCTTCAATTTCGTAAAAATACTCTCGAAATCCATGCGTTTTCATGGATACGTTGTTAAGCTACAACGTGTAATCTGGAGCGACTTCCAACCGCTTTCGAGAGCAGAACCGTGAACCGCGGCACAAACCTTTTTTCCATCGCCCTGCTGTCCCTGCTGACGGCCACGCCGAGCGTCGCTCAGGTGAATTTCTGCGACGAATTGCGCGGCCGCTATGTAGACATCGACGAAGTGATTGGCGCGAGCCAGGAAACACGCCAGCTCTCGCGCGCCATCGTGCAGCAGAACCTGCTGATCCGCCGGACGATGAGCGATCTGCGCAGACAGGGCTGCGTGGAGGATGAGAACATGCCGTTCGGCGGGGAGGACAATCAAGGCACCTGCGACGACAAGCGAATGTCTTTGGATCAGATGCGGGATGATCTCGCCACGCTGATGGATCAGCGCGAGGAAAGCGTCGGCCGCGTCGATGCCGTCACCATGCAGCGGCGGCAATTGCTGGATGCGATGCAGCGGAACGGCTGCAGCCTGCCGGCTTCGGCAACGCCGGATATCGTCATCGACACCCATACGAAGCTGGATGCCTATGCGCCGCAGGAGCAGTCCCTGGCCAAGCCGGAAAGCTCTGTCACCGTCATCGAAACGCCGAGGCTCCAGAAGAACTCCAGCCTGGAGCAGAAGCAGGCGCCGGCAGCGAAAGCGCCGGTGGTGACACAAGCCGCGCCGCAGCAATTCCCGCCCGACCGTCCCTACGATCCGTCCGCAAAAAAGGTCCGTCAGGTCGGGCCGCAATTCCTTGCGACCGACCAGGGCAGCATAGACCTCAAGCATCCGAAGGCAGCCGGCCCCCAGCCGGCCCAATAAGCAGCCGGGTGTCTTGCGTGGCCCCCCGACCGCTCCAGCCTTTTATCGCAAGCTGATTTCACGCTGACGCAGAAGCGATATGATGGCGTCATCGCCCGTTTCCGCCGCAAGATCGCGATAGGATTGCCCGGAAGCATCCTTTACCGCTCGATCCGCGCCCCGCTCCAGCAGCAGACGCACCGCGTCGGCACGCCCGTTGAAGATGGCAAAGCCGAGGGGCGTCATCCAATCACGGTCGGAAGGCTGTCCGCGCGGGCGAAAAGCGCCGAAGCGGAGGTTTAGCTGCTCGGGATGGCCGTCAAGAAGATCGGCCAATTGATCGGTAAGCCCGAAAGTTGCCGCAGCAAAGATATCCGAGGGATAGGTCTTCAGAAATTCGACCATGTCGGTCATGTCATTATATTCCGCCCAGCCGATCGGCGGCGCGTAAAAATGGGGATCGCGAATGGCGGTATCGGCCCCATGCTCGATCAGCAGCTTCGCCATGTCGATATGACCGTGAAGGGCTGCCTCATGCAGCGGCGTGCGGCTGGTCATGGCGTTGACGTCGAAATCTAGCGCCAACATGAGACGAACGGCCCGCAGATCATTTTCGCCAGCAGCCTCGTGCAGCATGGCAGGATGAGCCAGGCGCATCGCTTCAGGAATATCGAGCTCGCTCGCAATTCTCTTTATATGCTCGACGACTATCGCCGGATCGACTGCCTCATTCCGGGCTCCCTGCTGAATCTGGATATACACCCAATCCTCGCGTTTCAGACGAACCGCCACAGCTCCCTGCTGAACGAGATACAATGTGAGATCCTTGTCATTACCTAGCCGTGCCCATTCGTAAGGCGTTCGCCCATTGACCGGCTTAACGACATCCGCCCCGTGCTCCACCAGCAGGCGCACCCGCTCGCCCATGCGATGCTCCAGCGCCCATGCGAGCTGATAATCGAAAACGGTCTGCGAGTTCGCAACGAATTTACCGTCCTCGCGCACCAGCCAATTGTTGATATCCGTGGCAGACAAACCATATTCCAGCAGCAGTTTCAGGCAGGTATTGTCCGGCTCGAACATGCGGTTATAGAGCGCCTGGCTATCATTGGCCTCGGCACCTGCTTCCAGCAGCAGCCGCGCGAATGCCTCGCATTTCGAATGCGGTGGCTGACGATCCTTTCCCGCCTCGCCCTCGCCAAAGACGCCGGTCAGGACGGTGAAGCGATATTGGCCGGCATCGAGGAAAAACGCGTTGACATCAGCGCCGCGCCTGACGAGTTCGCGGGCGGCCGGCAGGCTGGAGCGGCCGGGCACGCGAGCATAGGCAGCATACATCAGCGGCGTTAGATCATGCGGCCCGCCCTTGCGATCAAGAAGCTGTGGCTGACGATCGAGCCAGCGACCTACGCCGTCAGCATCACCGAGCGCGGCAGCGACATGGATGCTTTCTCCGGCAATCTCCGGATTGTCTTCAAGCAACCGCAGCGCCTCATCGAACCGCGCGGGATCGGCGGGAATATTGGCAAAGTAGGAAACCGTCGCGAGCGACAGGAAACGGTTGGCGAGCTGGTCAGGCGGAACGCGCCTGCGATCGCCGTCCAGATGCGCCTTGAGCTTCGTCCAGCTGGAGAAACCAAATTCACGGGCAAGAACAAGCTGAATGTCCTGCAATCCCACACCGGCAATGTCGGCAAAATAGGGCGTAACGCGGCTGCACGCCAAGGCATCGCCGGCTTGGACCGCCTTGAGGAAAGACTTGGCCTGTTTTTTCAGGGAATCGAGGGTGGCGTTGCTCGCCAAAGAGCGCGTGGTCACGATAGACCTCCTTCCATTTACGTCCGGTATCCGCGCCCACAGACTGAAAAGAGGTGTGGCAGTCTCATTCTACATGCATCAGGTGGGCCTTGCCCTTCCCGCGGATCGGATGCGCCCTGCGAACGCGTCCAGATCTATAGCGCCGGTTGCAATCTGTCCAGAGTGGTCAAACGGGCTCGTACCGCACATAGGCGAACGCATCACCATCCGGTGACCAGTTCGGCACATTGATGCTTCCCTGCCCGCCGAAAAGCTCGAACAGCGCCGTGATATTGCCACCATCCATATCCATCAGCCGCATCCGCACATTGAGATCGCGCGGGTGATCGAAGACATCGGGATCGTAGGAGATCAGGACGACCTTATCGTTCTTTGGCGATGGATGGGCGAACCAGTTGCCGTAATTGTCGTGGGTCACCTGCTGAAGGCCGGTGCCATCGGGATGGATGCGCCAGATCTGCATCAGGCCGGTGCGGCTCGAATTGAAATAGATCCATTGCCCGTCGGCCGAGAAATCCGGCCCATCATTGCGGCCCTCGCCATGCGTCAGCCGCGTCTCCTCGCCGCCATCGATCGAGATCGTATAGATATCGAATACATTGTCGCGGATGCCGCAATAGGAGAAGCGCCGCCCGTCGGGCGACCAACCGTGCCAATAGGACGGCAGATTGGTCGTAACCTGCCTCGGCGTGCCGCCCTCTGCAGGCAGAACATAGATGCAGGCCTTGCCATGCTCGGTCTTGTCGGAAATGGCAATCAGCGAACCGTCAGGCGAAATCCCGTGGTCGTTGTTGCATCGCGTCGCAAAGCCGGTGTCGACGCGCGCAACGCCACCGCTGCCGTCCAGAGGCAGCCGATAGAGCAGGCCGTCGCCATTCAGCAGCAGATAGCGTCCGTCAGGCGAATAGTTCGGCGCCTCGACGAGCTCATCTGTTTGCCAGACCACCCGGTTGTCGCCGGTGCGGATGTTGTAGATCTCGACCGAGCTGCGCATTCGTCCTCTTCCTGTGCCGGGGTGCGATCAGCGATCGCGGAACCGGTTGGTAATCGGATAGCGGCGGTCGCGACCGAAATTCTTCTTGGTGATCTTCACGCCCGGCGCCGACTGCCGGCGCTTGTACTCCGCGAGATAGAGCAGGTGTTCGACCCGATGCACGGTCGCGACATCATGGCCGCGCGCCACGATCTCTTCGACCGACATTTCCTTTTCCACCAGGCATTCGAGGATATCGTCAAGCGCCGGATAGGGCGGAAGCGAATCCTGGTCCGTCTGGTTTGGCCTCAGCTCGGCGGAAGGCGCCTTGTCGATGATATTGTAAGGGATCACCTCGCCCGAGGGACCGAGCGCGCCCGGCGGCACATGCAGATTGCGCCAGCGCGACAGCGCATAGACCTGCATCTTGTAGAGATCCTTGATCGGGTTGAAGCCACCGTTCATGTCGCCATAGAGCGTGGCGTAACCAACCGACATCTCCGACTTGTTGCCCGTCGTCACCACCATCGAGCCGAACTTGTTGGAGATCGCCATCAGAATGGTGCCGCGGGCGCGGCTCTGCAGGTTTTCCTCGGTGATGCCGCTTTCGGTGCCTTCGAAGAGATCGGACAAGGCAGAGGTGAAGCCCGTCACCGGATCTTCGATCGGCACGATATCGTAGCGGCATCCGAGCGCCTTGGCGCAATCGGCCGCGTCCTTCAACGAATCCTGCGACGTATAGCGATAGGGCAGCATGACCGTGCGCACACGCTCTTCGCCCAGGGCATCGACGGCAATCGCGGCACAGATCGCCGAGTCGATGCCGCCGGAGAGGCCGAGCACGACCGACTTGAAGCCGTTCTTGTTGACATAGTCGCGGAAGCCCAGCAGGCAGGCGCGGTAATCGGCCTCCTCGCCTTCCGGAATATGCGCCTTCGGACCTTCGGCGCAATGCCAGCCGTCGCCATTCTTCTTCCAGGTCGTCACCGCCAGCGCGGTTTCGAACTGGCTCATCTGGAAGGCCAGCGTCCTGTCGGCATTGAAGCCGAAGCTGGCGCCATCGAAAACCAGCTCGTCCTGACCGCCAAGCTGGGCTGCATAGATCATCGGCAGGCCGGTCTCGATGACCTGCTTCAGCACTACCTGATGGCGAACATCGACTTTGCCGCGATAATAGGGCGAACCGTTCGGCGACAGGAGGATTTCCGCACCGCTTTCGGCCAGCGTCTCGCAGACGCCGAGCTCGCCCCAGATATCCTCGCAAATCGGGATGCCCAGCCGCACGCCGCGGAAATTGACCGGGCCGGGCATCGCGCCCTGGTCAAAGACGCGCTTTTCATCGAACTCGCCATAGTTCGGCAGGTCCACCTTGTCACGGACCGCAATCACCTTGCCGCCATCAAGCACGGCAATCGAATTATAGCGGCCGGTCTCGTTCTGCCGGGGAAAACCGATGATCACGCCGGGGCCGCCATCGGCGGTATCGGCTGCCAGGCTCTCCACCGCTTTCCAGCAGGCGCGAATGAAGGCCGGCTTCAGCACGAGATCTTCCGGCGGATAGCCGGAAATGAACAGTTCCGTCAGTAGGACGATCTGCGCGCCTTCACGCGCCGCCTCGGCGCGCGCTTCACGCGCCTTGGCGAGATTGCCTGAGACGTCACCGACCGTCGGATTGAGCTGCGCGACGGCGATGCGGATGGTGTGGGTGATCGGGCTTTGCTCTGTCATGCCATACATTTAGCGATGGCATCTTCCTTCCGCAACCGACTTCCGCCACCCGCACGCATCAAAGATCGCACGACGCGCATAGGCAGTGTTTCTACACGGAAAAATACTAAGCCTGCCTTGCGGTTCATCCGTCGTTCATGACAGAAACATGACAATTATACGAATACTTTGTAGCATTTGGAGACGGCATTGGTCGCACTGGTCATCGAGTCCGCGCTCGCGGGCAGGCTTGCCCTTTTCCAGAAGATCGGCGCAGCGAGACAGAAGTCGGCTGCTCTTCGCCTGCTTCTGAGCCTCCTGCTGACCTCACTTTTCTCCTTGTCCATCGTCGTGACGGTCGAATGGATCGCACGCGGCGAGCTTGCTCCGGTCTGGCCCTATCTCATGTCGCCGTCCCGCCCTGGCCTCGCCACGATCGGCGTCGTCATGCTGGCGATGCTGATCATCGATGCTCTTGTCGGGCGTGCACATTCGTCGGTTTTGGTCGTCGCGCCGCTGCTGCTCGTTCCCGCCTTCATCTCCAGCCAGAAACAGAACTATCTGTCCGATCCGCTCTATCCCTCCGATTTTCTGTTTGCCAGGCAAATCATCGAGCTGATGCCGGTCATGGTGCGCGATCGTCCCTGGACTGCTGTCGGACTCGCCATCGGTATCGTCACCGGCCTGGCTGCCACCGCTTTGCTTGGGCGCTATGTCTGGAAACACGCCGCCGCACTTTCGCGGCGGGAGCGCCTGGGCCGGCTTTCGGTCTGCTTGCCGCTCACGACGCTTTTTGTCTCGCAAATGGACCCGACGCAATATTCCTTCATCCGGGAAAAACTGGGCATCATTCCGATCGTCTGGGATCAGAACGAAAACTACAATTATAATGGCTTCGTCATCGCTTTCGCGCTCAACCTGCCGATGGCCGACGTCAAGTCACCGGCCGGTTACGGACCCAACGCTATCGATGCCATACCGGCGCGGAACTACGGCTATCTCTCCGGCCCGCGCGAAAAGCCCGACGTCATCATGCTGATGAGCGAATCCCTCTGGGATCCGACCCGGCTTTCCAACGTCGCCTTCACGCCCGATCCGATGCCGACGATCCGCGCCAGACAATCGGGAAATGTCTTCTCCCCTGAATTTGGCGGCATGACCGCCAATGTTGAATTCGAAGCGTTGACCGGCTTTTCCAACGCCTTCCTTCCCTATGGCAGCATTCCCTATCAGCAATATGTGCGTCGCCCGCTGCCGTCGCTTGCTACCTTCTTTCGCGGCGAAGGCTATACGGCTCGCGCGCTTCACCCCTTCAGCGGCTGGTTCTGGAACCGCAGCGAGGTCTACCGCGCCTTCGGCTTCGAGGAGTTCCATACCGAGGAAACCCTGCCGACCATGGACAAGCGCGGCATGTTCGCGGCCGACGATTCCCTCATGAAGGAGATCATGCGCGAGGGGGACGCGGCCGAACGCCCATTCTTCTTTTTCGCCGTCACCCTGCAGGGACATGGCCCCTACGAGGCCAACCGCTACGCTGAGAACACCGTCCATATCGGCGGCAATCTGAGCGAAGACGACCGCGAAACGCTCGCCACCTATGCGCAGGGCGTGCGCGAAGCCGATGGCAGCCTGAAGATGCTGATGGACTGGGCCGAAAGACGCGACCGCGAAACCATCATCGTACTCTGGGGCGATCATTTGCCGCCTCTCGGCAATGTTTATCTGAACACCGGCTACATGTCGCAGCAGGTGGCGTCCCGGAAAGCCCCGCTCGATGTCATGAAGAAGGAACACCAGACGCCGCTGATCGTCTGGTCGAGCAAGAAGGGCGTCCGCAAGGACATCGGCACCATCAGCCCGTCGCAGCTCCCGTATCAGGTTTTGAAAACAGCAGGTTACGAGCATCCCTTCTACACCGGCTTTCTCGGCCGCGTGCAGAAGAAATACAGCATTGTTGACCGCTACCAGCTGGCAACACGCGACAATCAGGCTTTCCCGGATTGGGCGCGCAAGGAGCAGGAAATCGATCCGATCGTCCGCGATTATCGCTATCTGCAGTTCGATATGATGTTTGGCCGGCAGCAGGGGTTGGAACGCTTCTTCCCATCGCATGCGCAACTGGTCAGCCAGGAGAGCAGTTAAGGCCTATCCTGCCGCATCAGAGAATTAATTTTCATTGTCATGGGCCGCCGAAACCGCGACACGCTGTCATTGCCCAACCTTGGGCGACGGTGTTTCGACGTCCGTCATCAGACGGCACACGCAACAGTTCCACGCGTGATCGAGATTGAAGCTCTTTCAACGTTGCATTTTTGCCCGTTGATCGAATAGTTGCGTTCAACGCCACCCAGGATGCCGGAGCCTTCCCATGTATAATCTGCCCAATTTCGTTCATCTGCATTTCGACAAGACCGCCGACGAGCTCGGCGATATAGAAAAGCGCGTTCTCAAGAAGGCGCATGAACGAAAAATCATATCCACCGATATCAACGCGGCCCTCTCGGCGAAAGCCTCCACGGGGCAACGTCTGGCGGACGGTATCGCCCGTGTCGGCGGCTCCTGGTCTTTTATCATCACCTTTCTGGTGTTCCTGGTGTTCTGGTGCGTCGTCAACACCATTCTTCTCACCACGCGCGCCTTCGACCCCTACCCCTTCATCTTCCTGAACCTTGTCCTCTCGATGCTCGCCGCCATCCAGGCGCCGATCATCATGATGTCGCAGAACCGCCAGACCGAACGCGACCGCTTCGAGGCGGCGAAGGACTACGAAGTCAATCTCAAGGCCGAGCTCGAGGTTTTGTCGTTGCACCAGAAAATCGACATGCAAGTGCTGACGGAACTTTCGGTGGTGCGCGAAGAAATCGCCAAGCTGAGCAAGCTGGTTGCCGAGAAAAGCGGTATCTGAGGGTCAATCGGAAGGGCCGGCCGTCAGCAGCCCCGCATGGTCGTGCCTGTATTGCGGCAGCCCATCGGTGATCTCGTAATAATCGCCCTTGTCGGCGCAATAGATGTGATAGGCGAGTTTCAGGTCGCTGGGCTGATCGAACAGCCCCGCCATGATCGATATTTCGTCCACGCCATCTGCTGCCCAAAAGAGGGCCGAGCCGCAGGTCCTGCAGAAGCCCCGTCGGGCGAATGTGCTGGCGCGATACCAGGTGATCGCGTCTTCCCCTTCGATCGTGAGGTTGGCGATCGCCACGTTGGTCGCTGCGTAATAAAGCCCTGTCTGCTTGCGGCACTGCGAACAATGGCAGGCGACGACCTCCCGCAGCTTGCCATGTGTCTTGAAACGTACGCTGCCACAAAGGCAAGCTCCAGAATGTTCGTCGCTCATGATCTCTCCCTTTTTGTGGGAGCTTTTCCGAGAATGACATCAAGGTCAAATTCAAAGAAACGAAGCGCCTTTCAGCCGGATTGATCCACTCAAGCACCAAAGCAAACGGGCCGGCTTTTCGCCGGCCCGCCTGATAATTCGCAAATCTGGTTTCAATCAGCCGTGAGCGCGCATGCGCTTTTCGTCGCGGCCGCCCTTCATCCGCTCAGCGAGCAGGAAGGCAAGCTCGAGCGCCTGGTCGGCGTTGAGACGCGGGTCGCAATGGGTGTGGTAGCGATCCTGCAGATCCTCGGCACCGACGGCGCGGGCACCACCCGTGCATTCGGTCACATCCTTGCCGGTCATCTCGATGTGGATGCCGCCCGGATGCGTGCCTTCGGCGCGATGGATCTGGAAGAAGCTTTCCACTTCCGACAGGATGCGCTCGAACGGACGGGTCTTGTAGTTGTTGAGCGTGATCGTGTTGCCGTGCATCGGATCGCAGGACCAGACGACCTTGCGGCCCTCCTTCTCGACAGCGCGGATCAGGCGCGGCAGGTTGTCGGCAACCTTGTCGTGGCCGAAACGGCAGATCAGCGTCAGGCGGCCGGCTTCGTTCTCGGGGTTCAGAATATCGATCAGGTTAATGAGATCGTCCGCCTGCAGCGAAGGACCGCACTTCAGGCCGATCGGGTTCTTGATGCCGCGGAAATATTCGACATGCGCATGGTCGGCCTGACGCGTGCGGTCGCCGATCCAGAGCATGTGGCCCGAGGTCGCGTACCAGTCTCCGGTCGTGGAATCGACGCGGGTGAAGGCTTCTTCATAGCCAAGCAGCAGCGCCTCGTGGCTGGTGAAGAAATCGGTCTCGCGCAGGCTCGCATTGCTCTCGGCGGTGATGCCGATCGCTTTCATGAAATCCATGGTCTCGCCGATGCGATCGGCAAGCTTGCGGTAGCGCTCGCCCTGCGGGCTGTCCTTGACGAAGCCGAGCATCCACTTCTGCACGTTTTCCAGGTTGGCATAGCCACCCATGGCGAAAGCGCGCAACAGGTTCAGCGTCGCGGCGGACTGGCGGTAAGCCATCAGCTGACGCTCCGGATTGGGGATGCGCGCATCTTCGGTGAAGTCGATGCCGTTGATGATGTCGCCGCGATAGCTCGGCAGCGACACACCATTCTGCGTTTCGATGTTCGAGGACCGCGGCTTGGCGAACTGACCGGCAATGCGTCCGACCTTCACGACCGGCAGCTGCGCACCAAAGGTCAGCACGACGGCCATCTGCAGGAAGGCGCGGAAGAAGTCCCGGATATTGTCCGCGCCGTGTTCCGCGAAGCTCTCGGCGCAATCACCGCCCTGCAGCAGGAAACCGTTGCCTTCGGCCACATTGGCAAGATGGGCTTTCAGACGGCGGGCTTCACCGGCAAAAACCAGCGGCGGATAGCTTGCGAGCTGTGCTTCTGTGTCTGCAAGCGCTGCCTTGTCCGGAAAATCCGGCACCTGCTGGATCGGTTTCTGCCGCCAACTGTTCGGTGTCCAATTCTGTGCCATCTCACTCACCTGCTTGTGCGCCCGGTCTCGGCCGGGAGTCCCGTCGTCGTAAATAACGCGCGCTTATAAACCTTTGCCACCCGCTTGCAAAGGCGCGCGAACTACTGTGCTGATCTTTTGTGACGCGGGCAATATATGTGGCCAGCCGGGCGCGTTACACGCGCTCGCCGTTGCGAATGCGATAGCTCGGCGAATACATCGTCACCAATTCTTCCGAGGCAGTCGGATGCACCGCCATGGTGCGATCGAAATCGTCCTTGGTGCAGCCGGCCTTCACGGGAACGCCGAGAAGCTGCGCCATCTCGCCGGCATCGTGGCCGAGAATATGTGCGCCTATCACCTTGCGGTCGGCGGCATTGACGATCAGCTTCATGATCATCTTCTCGCTGCGGCCAGAAAGCGTCGCCTTCATCGGCCGGAACTGCGCTCGATAGACTTCCAGTTCCGGATAGCGCTTGGCCGCATCTTCCTCGGTCAATCCGACCGTACCGATCTCCGGCTGCGAGAAGACCGCCGTCGCAATGAGCTCGTGATCCGGCCGCGTCGGATTGTTCTTGTAGACGGTCTCGATGAAGCACATGGCCTCGTGGATCGCGACGGGCGTCAACTGTACCCGGTCAGTGACATCACCCAGCGCATAGATATTCGACACCGAGGTGCGCGAATATTCGTCGACGATGACCGCGCCCTGCTCGTTGGTTGCGACGCCGGCTGCCTCAAGCCCGAGGTTTTCGGTATTCGGCGTACGGCCGAGCGCCAGCATGACGGTATCGACCGTCAGCGGCTTGTCGTTCTTGGTCCGGACCTTGAGCCCATTCTCCACCTTCTCCACGCCCGTAATGATGTCGTGGCAGAGAATGCGGATGCCCTTTTCCTCCATTGCCTCATGCAGGCCCTTGCGCAGGTCGTGGTCGAAGCGCGACAGGATCTCGGCGCCGCGATAAATCAATGTCGTCTCGACGCCTAGGCCGTGAAAGATATTGGCGAACTCGACGGCAATATAACCACCGCCGGCGATCAGGATTGACTTCGGCAGTTCCTTCAAATGGAAGGCTTCGTTGGAAGATATGCAAAGCTCGTACCCCGGCAGCGCCGTATGCAGGTTCGGCCGGCCGCCGGTTGCGATGACGATGGTTTTCGCCGTGACAGTCTGGCCGGTCTTCAAAAGCTTGACCGTGTGGGCATCCACCAGCTCGGCGCGGGTATCGAAGATCTCGGCCTTGGCATTGTCGAGCCCCTTGCGATAAAGGCCTTCCAGCCGGGCGATCTCCTTGTCCTTCGCTTCGATCAGCTTCTTCCAATCAAAACTGCTTTCGCCGACCGTCCAGCCGAAACCGGCTGCATCCTCGAAATGCTCGCTATATTGGGAGGCATAGACGAACAGCTTCTTCGGCACACAGCCACGAATGACGCAGGTGCCGCCGTAGCGGTATTCCTCGGCGATACCGACCTTCTTACCCAGCGAAGCCGCGACGCGCGCGCCGCGCACGCCGCCGGAGCCGCCGCCAATCACGAAAAGGTCGAAATCAAACGAAGGCATCGGTGGCTCCTGTCGAAATGAACATGCGCAAAAGCATCATTGGGGGTTCGCACTCATATAGGGAGCCGCGATACAAAAAGAAAAGCCCGGATCTTGTCCGGGCTTCGAATTTGCAACTGCCAGCCGATCATTCCGAAAACGCGAGACGTCCGCGCCGAAAATGGCCGAGGCAAGGAATTTCTGCTTACTGCTTCGGCGCGGGCTGCGCTGCGGCGGCACCGGCATCCGGCACCGCGACGGGCTGCTTGACGACCTTCTGCAGAGCGTCGTTGCTCTGCTTGGCGAGATCGCGCGAAATACCCTGGCTCCAGATATCGGCAGCCTTGTAGAGCTCGCGAGTGGCGAGCGGGCCGTCCTTGAGAAGCTTCTTGCCGGCCGGCGAATTGTAGAAATCGGCAATCGCCTTGAGTTCGTCGGCCGAGAATGCCTTGGCGTAGGTCACGGCAGCTTCGCGCTCGAGATCGGCACGACGCGGAGCGAGTGCCAGGGCGGTGGCGTCAACGGTCGAGTTGATCGCATCGCCAAAATTCGGGTTTGCCTGGATCATCGTGCTCTTCAGCTGCTCGGCGAGGTTCGGCAGGATATTATCGAACTGGTTGGTGATGCCGAGTGCGTTGATCGCGGCGCGCGCAGCCTTGATCTGATCCTCGGAAACTTCCTGAGCGTTCACGGAACCCAGGGCAATGCCCGAAAGAAGGATGGTTGCAGCGGCAAGACGGCCAAGACCCGCAAATTTGATCATGAGATGAGTGCTCCTATGTATTGTTCGCCTGCAACGTACGCGCACCGGCAGGGCCGGCAATGATCGCTAATGTCGCCATATGGATAAAGAGCCCGTGTTCGACAACGCCGGGAATCGAATAGAGCTCGCTCGACAGCGCCTCTGCATCAGGAATACGGCCGAAAGATGCATCGACGATGTAATGCCCTCCGTCGGTGACAAAGAGGCTGTCGCCGGAGCGGCGCATGTTGAACGCGCCCGAGAGCCCAAGACGCGAGGTCGCCTTCTCGATGAGGATGCGAGTGGAAACGAGACCAAAGGGATTGACCTCGATCGGCAGCGGGAAGGCTCCGAGCGTCTCGACGACCTTGCTTTGATCCGCGATGACGATCATGCGGGCTGAGGAAGCGGCAACGATCTTCTCGCGCAGCAGCGCGCCGCCGCCGCCCTTGATCAGCGTCAGCGCGCCATCCAGCTCGTCGGCGCCGTCAATGGTCAGATCAAGTTCCGGAAGCTCGTCCAGCGATTTCAACGGCACGCCAAGCTCGTTGCAGAGCTTGGCCGTTCTTTCGGAAGTTGGGACGCCCTGGATCGAGAGGCCAGCCGCGACCTTTTCAGCGAGCAGGCGAACGAATTCCTCCGCCGTGGTGCCGGTGCCGATCCCGAGCCGCATGCCGCTCTCGACATGAGCGAGTGCGGCTCTCGCAGCCTCAATCTTCATCTGGCGGGCGTCCATGCGCCACCTGCTCCCATTGTTACGTTGGTCTGCTGTTTACACGGCTCTCCAGCCAAACGAAAGCCAAAATAACGGCATGATATAGAAATCCCCGCCCCTCTCCGCCGAGGCTTCCGGGGTGCTTCGGTTGCAATTGCCCGCGTGATCTTTTAACTCCAAAAGACACACCCTTTTCCATGCAAAGGCCGATTCCTGGTGAAATCTCCCCTTGTCGTATTCGATCTCGATGGCACGCTGCTCGACACGCACGCGGACCTCATCGTCAGCCTCAACCATACGATTGCCGCGCTTGAGCTTCCGCCGGTCAGCTACGACGACGTGACGCATCTCGTCGGTAACGGTGCGCAGGTGATGATCGAGCGGGCCTGCAAGCTGCACGGCTACGCGTTGACGTCGGAAGAATTGCCGGCCCTCCTGCAGCGCTTCATAACCCATTATTCCGAGACGATGCCCGGCGTTACGCAGCCCTATCCCGGGCTCCTGGCCGCGCTCGTGACGCTGAGGAATAAAGGCTACAAGCTTGCTGTCTGCACCAACAAGATGGAATCGCTTGCGCGCACGCTCCTCGACCGGCTCGAACTGACCCAATATTTCGAGGCCATTACCGGCGGCGACACTTTCACGGTGCGCAAGCCGCATGCCGAGCATCTGATCGGCACCGTCGAGCGCGCGGGCGGCGACATCGCCCGCACCGTCATGATCGGCGACAGCATCAATGACATTCTCGTCGCCCGTAATGCCGGCGTGCCCTCTGTCGCCGTCCCGTTCGGCTATTCCGACGTCGGCGTGGAAACCCTCGGCCCGAACCGCATTATCTACCACTACGACGAGCTCACGCCGGAACTGGTCGAGGGGTTGCTCGCGGCCTGAGATATTCGATATTTCCAACAAAAAGAGCGGCGTTTCGGCCGCTCTTTTTTTGTTTTTCCGCTGCACAGAACTCAGATCTGAGCAGTGCGCGCCTTTGTCGTGGCATCGAGCGCCTTCAGCGTTGCCGCGTCGCGATCGTAGACGTCGTTGAAATACTGGACGACGCCGTCCTTGTTCGGCCAGGCCGTAAAGTAAGCAATGTAGATCGGGAACTTCTGCGGCACGGCGACCGCCTTGTTCTGGCCGGCCGCGATCTGCTTGGCGACATCGTCGACCGTGGTGTTCAGAACGGCGGCAGCCATTGCGCGCGGATCGGCAAGGCGGACGCAGCCATGGCTGAGTGCGCGCATATCCTTCTTGAAGAAGCTTTTCTGCGGCGTGTCGTGCATGTAGATGGCGTGCGAATTTGGGAAGAGGATCTTCAGCTCGCCCAGCGCGTTGTCGCTGCTCGGCGGCTGGCGAACCGAGATGCTCTTCGTCGAGCCGTACCAGTCGACGCTCGACGATGCGACTGCCCGACCGCCAACTTCGACCTGATAGCCCATGCGGTCGAGATAGTTCGGATCAGAGCGCAGCTTCGGCAGCATCTCGTTGATGATGATCGACTGCGGAACGCCCCAGAAAGGATTGAACTCGACCGTCTGCACCTGATTTTCGAAGAAGAAGGTCTGGTGCTGCTTGCCGCCGACGACGACACGCATCGACAACTGTTCCTGGTTATTATTGTAGTAATAGACCATGAACGCCGGCTGGTTGATGAAGACGTAGCGCGGTCCGAGTTCGGCCGGAAGCCAGCGGAGCTGTTCCATGGCAACGACGAGCTTCTGGATCTTCGTATCGTTGTTCTCGCCGACCATGGCCCGGACGGAGGACGGGCCGATTACGCCGTCAGCGGTCAGTCCCTTTTCCCTCTGGAAGTCTTCGACCAGCGACACCAGTTCCGGCGTGTAGTCAGGCGTACCCAGATAGGCCGCGAAAAGATCGGCATGGGCGGTTTTCAGCGCATCCGATCCGCGATGCTCGATCGCCTTGACGATATTGGCCATTTCCGGCGAGCTGCTGCCCGGCTTCAGGGTGCCGCTCAAGGAAATCGAAATACGGGTGCCATCGGAACCGGATTCGGCTCGCAACTTCGCAAGCTCGGCCTTCAGCAGCGTGAACTGCTGGTTGGATGGGCTGCGGCTGTTGAGATAGGCGGCGACGTCGGGGCTGGCGCGCAACACGTCGAGCATCGCCATCAGGTTGACGTCCTTGCGCTTGAAGTCGTGATAGCCGGAGATCCTGTTCGGGTCGAGACGGCCGCGGACCGTATCCTGGACGAACATCAGCACCTTGCTGGAGAGCGCCAGCTCGAACTGCATGAGAGCCCGATCACGCAACACGGGGTCGGCATTTGCAGCATCATCGCCGGGCGGCGTCACAGCATAATCGGCGGGGTCGAGACCAACGGAACCGGCATCGGCAAGAACCGTCATGGCGGCCTTCGCCTTGTCGCTCATGGCGTGATCCGCAACCCAGAGAAGCGGTTTGCTCTGATCGGCGTAGTAAGATTCGATCGCCTTGGCGATATCGTTGGTTGCCATGACGCGCGCATCGGAAAGATAGCGACGCTGCGAAATCTCGGTATCGACCGCGACCGGCGCCGGAGAGGCGTCGGCGACCGCGCCAGTCACCACCGGATCGGCAAAATGCGCGGTCGAAACCAGACGCATCGAATCCGCCTTGTAAGTATAATACTTCGGCGCATCCACCGTCGGCAGCGGCTGTTTTGCCTGCGGAGGCTGATCAGGATTCAGCGTCTGCGCCGGATTGCCGGGAACCGGCGCCGAAACCTGTGTGCTCTGCTGACGTCCTTGACCGCCACGGATGAAATCCATGAGAGTCATCGCGTTCGCGGAGGTTACGCCGATGGAGGAAAGGCAGCAGGAAAGAGCCAGGACGGATGCTGTGGCTTTGATGGCAAGTTTCATTCTCTAATCGGGTCCCTGTATCGTGCGATAACTTCGAGCCTGGCGGGGCTGTCTTCAACTCGGCCGCGATGTCTTGAAACATCGTATACCCACTAGAATGAAAACGGCGAGACCCGCCTTTCGTTCAATGCCTCACCTTCACATTACGAAGAATCGGCGCTTTCCGTGGCTCAGTTCACACAAAATTATGAAATTATTGGTTAATCTTTTATTGAAATTTCCCAGCCTTTTTAAGCATGTGGAAATGCACTTCTGCGAATATATGGAGAGCGTGTTAAAAAGGGCACGCCGCAGCGGGAGAAAACATGACCACTAGGATCATGAAATAGCGCTTTGATGTTTTCTTGGGCGCCGTTCGGGCCTATATGGCTGCTATCCGTCTCAATGGAAAGCAGGACCAGCAACATGACGTCCACCCGCACCGAAACCGATACCTTCGGCCCGATCGAGGTCGCCAGCGACCGTTATTGGGGCGCGCAGGCGCAGCGCTCGCTTGGCAATTTTAAGATCGGCTGGGAAAAGCAACCGCTGTCGGTCGTCCGCGCTCTCGGCATCGTCAAACAGGCGGCAGCGCGCGCCAACGTGGAACTCGGCCAGCTCGACCCGGAGCTCGGCAAGACGATCGCCGCTGCGGCGCAAGAAGTCATTGACGGCAAGCTCAACGACCATTTCCCGCTCGTCGTCTGGCAGACCGGCTCGGGCACGCAGTCGAATATGAATGCCAACGAGGTGATCTCCAACCGCGCGATCGAGATGCTTGGCGGCGTCATGGGCTCGAAGAAGCCAGTGCATCCGAACGATCACGTGAACATGAGCCAGTCGTCGAACGATACCTATCCGACGGCCATGCACATCGCCTGCGCCGAGCAGATCGTCCATCACCTGCTGCCGGCCCTGCGGCATCTGCATGCGGCGCTGGAAAAGAAGGTCGCCGACTTCGCCCATATCATCAAGATCGGCCGCACCCACACGCAGGATGCCACGCCTCTGACGCTCGGCCAGGAATTTTCAGGCTATGCCGCGCAGGTTGCGTCGTCGATCAAGCGCATCGAGCTGACGCTGCCGGGTCTCTGCGAACTCGCCCAGGGCGGCACGGCGGTCGGAACCGGCCTCAATGCGCCGATCGGCTTTGCCGAGAAGGTTGCCGACGAGATCGCCAAGATCACCGGCCTGCCCTTCGTCACCGCGCCGAACAAGTTCGAGGCGCTGGCCGCCCATGATTCGATGGTCTTCAGCCATGGCGCCATCAATGCGGCGGCAGCGGCGCTCTTCAAGATCGCCAACGATATCCGCCTGCTCGGCTCCGGCCCGCGCTCAGGTCTCGGCGAACTGGCTTTGCCGGAAAACGAGCCGGGCTCGTCGATCATGCCGGGCAAAGTCAATCCGACACAGTGCGAGGCGCTGACGCAGGTCTGTATTCACATCTTCGGCAACAATGCCGCGCTGACCTTTGCCGGCAGCCAGGGTCACTTCGAGCTTAACGTCTACAATCCGATGATGGCCTACAATTTCCTGCAGTCGGTGCAGCTGCTCGGCGACGCCGCCGTCTCCTTTACGGATCATTGCGTCGTCGGCATCGAGGCCCGCGAGGACAACATCAAGGCCGGCCTGGAGCGCTCGCTGATGCTGGTAACGGCGCTCGCGCCGAAGATCGGCTACGACAATGCCGCCAAGATCGCCAAGACAGCGCACAAGAATGGCACGACCCTGAAGGAAGAGGCACTGGCTAGCGGATTGGTCTCCTCGGAAGAATATGACGCCATCGTCCGGCCGGAGACCATGATCGGGCCTAGGTGAGTTCCTCGTTCTGCGAAGGTCAGGCACGTCCCTCGGCAACGCGGTGATCTGCCTGGCCCCTCACCCCAGCCCTCTCCCCGCTTGCGGGGAGAGGGAGTTTCCCTCGTTAGATGGCAAACCTCCCTGGTCGAACGGCCACTATCTTGCGCGGTCGTCCCCTCTCCTCGTATGAGCGGGGAGAGGGCTAGGGTGAGGGGCCGGGCACAAGGTTTCAGCGTCGGAAGACCCGTCCGACCCACGCGCGCACCGCCAACAAACTCCCATTTTGAAATTTCGACTTAGCAGCCAAACAATTGCATTTGGCTCCAGCCGGATTTAGATCGTTTCCAAACATCTCCTCCGCCATCCGGCTCGAAAGGTTTCCCAAATGGCTGACGATCTATTTCCTCTCGGCGATGACGCCACTCCGTATCGCAAGATTTCCGGCGATTACGTCTCCGTCGATACCTTCAAGGGCCAGGACATCCTGACCGTCGATCCCGAGGGCATCCGCCTGCTTGCCGAGACGGCTTTCGCCGATATCAATCACCTGCTGCGCCCCGGCCACCTGAAGCAGCTGGCCTCGATCCTGGAAGACCCCGAGGCGACCGACAACGACCGCTTCGTTGCCTACGATCTGCTGAAGAATGCCAATATTGCCGCCGGCGGCGTGCTTCCGATGTGCCAGGATACCGGCACGGCGATCATCATGGCCAAGAAGGGGCGCCGCGTCTGGACGGAAGGCGGCGACAGCGCAGCGCTCGCCAAGGGCGTACTCGACGCCTACGAGAAGAAGAACCTGCGCTATTCGCAGCTCGCGCCGATCAAGATGTTCGAGGAAAAGAACACCAAGAACAATCTGCCGGCCCAGATCGATATCTACGAGGAAGGCACCGACGCCTACGAGTTCCTCTTCGTCGCAAAAGGCGGCGGCTCGGCCAACAAGACCTTTCTCTATCAGGGCACGCCGTCGCTTCTGACGCATGACCGCATGCTGGATTTCCTGAAGGAGAAGATCCTGACGCTCGGCACGGCGGCCTGTCCCCCCTACCATCTCGCCATCGTCATCGGCGGCACCTCGGCCGAGATGAACCTCAAGACGGTCAAACTCGCCTCGACGCGGTATCTGGACTGTCTTCCCACGGAAGGCTCCGAAAGCGGGCACGCCTTCCGGGATATCGAAATGGAAAAGGAAATCCATAAGCTGACGCAGAGCCTCGGCGTCGGCGCGCAATTCGGCGGCAAGTATTTCTGCCACGACGTGCGCGTCATCCGCCTGCCCCGCCATGGCGCCTCGCTGCCGATCGGCCTCGGCGTTTCCTGTTCCGCCGACCGCCAGGCCAAGGGCAAGATCACGCGCGACGGCATCTTCATCGAGCAGCTCGAGACCGATCCCTCCAAATACATGCCCGAGATCGACGAGGCAAAGCTCTCCGAATCGATGGTGCGCATCGATCTCAACCGGCCGATGGCGGATATTCTGGCTGAACTGTCGCAGCATCCGGTCAAAACGCGCCTGTCGCTCACCGGCACGATCATCGTGGCGCGCGACCTGGCGCATGCAAAGATCCGCGAGCGCCTGGAAAAGGGCCAGGGCATGCCGGATTACCTCAAGAACCATCCGGTTTACTACGCCGGCCCGGCCAAGACACCCGCCGGCTACGCATCCGGTTCCTTTGGCCCGACGACGGCCGGCCGCATGGACAGCTATGTCGACCAGTTCCAGTCCTTCGGCGGCTCCATGGTGATGCTCGCCAAAGGCAACCGCTCGCGCGCCGTACGCGAGGCCTGCAAGGCGCATGGCGGTTTCTATCTCGGCTCGATCGGCGGTCCGGCCGCCCGCCTCGCTCAGGATTGCATCAAAAAAGTCGATGTTCTGGAATATCCGGAACTTGGCATGGAAGCCGTCTGGAAGATCGAGGTGGAGGATTTCCCAGCCTTCATCGTCATCGACGACAAGGGCAACGACTTCTTCCAGGAACTCAACCTGGGGTAATATTCAAGACTATTATTGCCCGGCTTGAACGAAGGCGCCGACGGCGCCTTCGTATGTAAAAGCATACCTTAATTATACTACTTTTGAATAAAACTTTACGGATCAACAATTTCTCACTATCAATCTCTTAATATTTTTTCAAAGATTCTGCGTATAAATAAAAATGGGATTTAACCAATACATGTTACGGAGCTCACGATGAGTACGGCGATTGCGCCAAAGGCGCAAAATCCCGACGTGGCGGGGCAGATTACCTATGCCATGCGTTCGATGGGCATCGCACCTATTCCGCGCAATTACGAGCTTTTCTATGAAGCCTATATCGGCTCCAATCCCGCCCTCACGCGCGAATTTGCAGCACTCGGCAACAGCGCCACCCAGGAGAAACTGGATGCGATCGGAGCCAAGTATTTTCCGCATCATGCGGGCCGTGTTTTCGATGACGCACATGCCCGCTTGACCATCGGGCTCGATACGGTCCTGCGCGCATTGCAGCAGGAGCAGGCCACCCTCCAAAGCTATAACCGGCTGCTTGGCGAGACCTGTGAGAACATAAGCTCAAGAAGCCACAACAGCGCCGAGCTGTTGCGTGGTGCCATCGACATACTGACCGCGGCGACCGGCGATACCATGGCGCAGGGCGAAAAAACGGTGGAGAACGTTGTCCAGCGCAGTCAGGAAATGGACCAGGTCCGCAAGGAACTGGATGAATACAAGCGCATTGCCAATACCGACGCCCTGACCAGGCTTTCCAATCGGCGCGCTTTCGAGGATCGCCTGGTCCCCATCTTCGACAATCAGCTGACCCGGCCGACAACGGCGCTGGTGCTGGCCGACATCGATCATTTCAAGCGCATCAACGATACGTTCGGCCATCCGGTCGGCGACAAGATCCTGGCAACCGTCGCATCCATCATTCGCGCCAATGTCCGGCGCGACGTTTTCGTGGCTCGCGTCGGCGGAGAGGAATTCGCCCTGATTCTGGAAGCCACCAATGTCGAGGAAGTTGCGATGGTCTGCGAGCGGATCCGCCGCACGCTTGAGACGACGCCGTTCAAAAACTCCCGAACACGCGTTGACTACGGTCCGATCACGCTGTCGCTCGGCGCCTGCATGGCCTCGGAAGCCGTTGATTCCGGCGAACTATACAATAAGGCCGACCTGGCGCTCTATTGTGCCAAGAATGCCGGCCGCAACTGCAGCAGCATCTACCAGGAAGGCATGCAGAAAGACTTCACCAAAAGTTGGCTCATCTACAAGAACTAGAAGCGCAGCCAACCACCCGCCGGCCCTGCCTTCCCATGCAGGCCGGCGGCTTTGCTTGCCAGGGTCGTTTTGGGCTTACCAAAGCGTCTTGGCAGCCCTCGCCGGCGCTTCGCGATCATAGGTTTCCTGATCGAAATCGTCTTTTGCCGCCTTGAGCATCATGCCCGGGCTCGGCAGGCTGGACGGATCGGCAAACCGTTCCGCATTCCATAGCTCGGCCCGCATCACCGCTCGGGCGCACTGGAAATACACTTCCTCGATCGTGATCACGACGACGCAGCGCGGATGCTTGCCATCCATCTTGAAACCGTCCAGCAAGGCCGGCTCGATCGAAACAACTGCTCTGCCGTTGAGCCGCATCGTCGTATTCGATCCCGGAATCAGAAACATCAGCGCGATGCGCGGGTCGCGCACGATGTTCGCAAGCGAATCGACGCGGTTGTTGCCGCGCCAATCCGGAAGATGCAGCGTCTGTTCGTCCGCGACGCGGACGACGCCACCCAAGTCACCGCGCGGTGAGCAATCGAGCCCTTCCGGCCCCACCGTTGCCAGCGCCATGAAGGGAGAGGCTTCGATCATCCGGCGATAAAGCGGCGTCAACACCGTCGTCACCTTGGTGATCGAAGCTTCGCCCGCATCACCATAGATCTCTTTTAGTTCCTCGACTGAAGTGACGATACGCATGCTGCCTCGCGGTTTTCTGGCGACTTGTCCAAGGCCCGCGCGACGCAAGTTCTTCTGGGAGGAGCGGCGCTGCGGGATTCGGTAAAACGATAGCACCGTACCGTCACCGTTTTCGAGTGGATTTTCCGCGTCCGCGATCTCCGACAGAAAAACGTCGATCGCCTCGAACACTGGAGCGGCGCCGACGATGCGCCGATGCCCGAAGCCATTGGCCCAGAACAGACGCACATGCGATCCCTGGGCAGCGTAGGCGCGTGCATGTTCGGCACTCACCTCCTTGTCGTCCTCGGCATGGATGACGAGGACGGGCCGGCCTGGATCGAGCTTGCCGCGTTTCTGGTCATAGGAGGCAAGCGTCCTGCCTGTCACCCGGCGAACTTCGTCTTCCAAAGCGGCCTGTGTCGCGGGCCTAAGCCTCATCAGGCGGCCGAAATCCTTAAACAGCCACCCCATGGCGCTCGGCGCGCCGATCAGTACCAATTTGCCCGGATGAACCGGATCGACATCAGGCAGAAAGCCCGCGCACGCCAGTGCCAGAGATGCGCCACCGAAGGAGTGCCCGATGGCGGCATCGAAGCCGCCGAAGCGGGCAAACGCCGCGGCAATGGCGGAAACGGCCAAACGCACGTTCAGGAACCGTCCGCCCGAGCGGCCGTGGCCTGGAAGATCCAGCGAGATGACTTCCGCTCCGCTGCCCGCAAGGAACACCGTCAACTCGGACATATATTCGCTGCTGGAGCCCCAACCATGTACAACGAGATAGCGCTTTCGCGGCCCCTTTGCTCCGCCATTGAAGCGATAGGCCATCGCGCGGCCGCCCGGAAACGGCAGCATGACCTGCTCCGCGGTCAGAAGGCGTTCCCTGCCCTCCATATGCGCCGCCCTGGCCTTGGCGCCGCGGGGACGGCGCGAGGGCGTCAGGCAGAAAAGCCGGAACGCGGCCTTGCCGGCAAGCCGCGGGGACAGCCTTCCAAGGCCGGACAGACCCGACCGGGTGACCTTGAGCGCAAAGGATGGCATAGTGGGAATCCGATAATGTTCAACTATGAACAATAAAGTACAACGATGAACAAAAATCAACCCCTACCCTGGGACCATCCTCGTTTTCGAAGCTGGGTCGCCGTCGCACGCGCCTGCCAGCTGATGCAGCAATCGCTCACAAGGGCCTTGGTCCATCTCGACATCAAGCCGCCGCATCTCGACATTCTCGTCAACCTGTTTCGCTTCGAAGGGATTTCGCAGCAGGAACTTGCCCGCAAACTGCTGGTCGGCCGCTCCAACATGAGCATGCTGCTGCCGCAGATGGAAAATCGTGGGCTGATCGAAAGGCGCGGCGACAAGCAGGACAAGCGTGTGCTGCGCCTCTATCTGACCGAGGAGGGCCGGCGCGTCACCGAAGAAGCCATGACCATACAAACCGCCCTCATCGACTGGACGCTCTCAGACACACCGATCGAAGAATGCGAGGCAATTGCCGTGCATATGGAGCGGGTCGTCGGCCTCCTGATACAGGAAGAGCGACAGCCGCTGGAACCCGCCGGCGATCAGTGATCGCCCGCTGATCGCGCCGAAGGGACGACCCGGTTCAAAGACGCGAACTCCCAGATCGCCACGACGATGAGCACGGCCGTGGCGAGAATGCCGAGCTGGTAGACCACGACCATCGGCAAGGTGAAAAGCAGCAGCGCCAATCCGACGAGACCCGCTATATGCGACAGCGGCGCCCGGCCGGTGGTCGCTCCCTTGAACCACAGATTTCCGGCCAGAAACACGGCCGGGCCGCCAAGGATGGCGGCGGCCGCATGCATGTCGGCCTGCTCGTGCGGATGCGCGAACAGGAATTCGTCGCCGACGACGCTGAGGATGATACCGGCGAGGATGAGAATATGCGCGTAAGTAAAGGCCTCGCGCGCCAGGCTGCCCGGCGTGTCGTCATGTTCGATGCGATGCGCCGCCCGTTCATGCCCGAATTGGAAGTAGATCCACCACAGGGCAACGGTGCCGACGAAAGCGGTGATGAATACCGCAACGATCAGGGGCGTGACCGGCTGATCGGCAAAGACCTTGCCCGCCTGCAGGACGGCCTCGCCGAGACAGATGATGATGAACAGGGCGCAGCGTTCGGCAAAGTGCGCGCCCGAAACATCCCAGTCGGCGGTCGTCGATTTGCCGAGACCCGGAACTCGGAACCCGAGCGCGGGAGCCGAATATTCCATAAGGACCGCGATCAGCCAGAGGATGATCCGCGCCTCACCCTCCATCAGCGCACCGGCGATCCAGAAAATACCCGACAATACGAACCAGCTGGTGATGCGGAGGAAATTGCGGTGGTTGCTGGGGCTGGTGTTTTTGAGGGCGTAGACCGTGAACAACGAGCGCCCGACCTGCATGAAGACATAGGCGCCGGCAAAGAAAATCGCCTTCTCGCCAAAGGCCTCGGGGATCGCGGCAGAGAGGATCAGACCCGCAAACATCAGCGTGAACAGCATGATGCGCACCGGCATGCGATCTGGATCGAGCCAGTTGGTTACCCATGCCGTGCAGACCCAGACCCACCAGACCGCGAAGATCAGCATGACGGCTTCCAGCGCGCCGAGCGGCGTGAAATGCTCCGCCAGCGAATGCGCAAGCTGCGAAATCGAGAAAACGAACACCAGATCAAAAAACAGCTCGACGAAGGAGACCTTGCTCTCGTTCTTGCTGCCCTTGGCGCGAAGCCAGTTTTCCCTACCCCCAAGGATCATGCCTACGCCCTTCTTTCCGTTGCTGGAGATTATGCTAGTGCGGCCTTCGCCCCGGGTCACGGCTGAGGCCTTTTTCCTTCAATTCGGCCTCATAAGCCGCGAAAAGTTCACTACCCTTCTCGCCGAGTTCGCGCAGGTAGATCCAGGTGAAGATGCCGGTATTGTGCATGTCGTCGAATCCAATACGCACGGCATAGTTGCCGGTCGGCGTCATGGACATGATGCCGACATTACGTTTGCCGGGTACGGTGACTTTCTGCCCCGGCCCATGCCCCTGCACCTCGGCCGAAGGCGACAGCACCCGCAGCATTTCCGCCGGCAGATCGAAGCTCGCGCCATCGTCGAATGTCACTTTGAGGTGATGCCGGTCCTTCGAGACCCGCAATTCGGTCGGCCAAACGTCGCTCATCGATTTTTCCATGCCTTTCAGTGTCTTTTTCGAGAATTAGGCCGCCGCTCGTTCACGCGCAAGTGTAATCGAGAAGCATTTTCCTTGACGCAATAATCGCCTATGCCCACATTAGAAGTCTGATGGAGGCGTGAGTGAACAGCATCGTCGGCAGCATAGGCAACGCATCACCGCTTCAGGCGGATGCAGGCCCCATGATCGATCCTTTCGGGCGCGCCGTCACCTATCTGCGCGTTTCCGTGACGGATCGCTGCGACTTCCGCTGCACCTACTGCATGGCAGAGAACATGACCTTCCTGCCCAAGAAGGATCTGCTGACGCTCGAAGAACTCGACCGGCTCTGTTCCGCCTTCATCGCCAAGGGCGTGCGCAAGATCAGGCTCACCGGCGGCGAGCCTTTGGTGCGCAAGAACATCATGTTCCTGGTGCGCGAACTCGGCAAGCACGTCCAAAACGGTGAACTTGACGAACTGACCCTGACGACCAACGGATCGCAGCTCGCGCGCCACGCCGACGAACTTTACGACTGCGGCGTCAGGCGCATCAACGTTTCCCTCGACACGCTCGATCCCGACAAATTCCGAACCATCACGCGCTGGGGAGATTTCTCCAAGGTGATGGAGGGCATCGACGCCGCGCAAAAAGCCGGCCTGAAGATCAAGCTGAATGCCGTTGCTCTCAAAGGCTTCAACGAAGAGGAAATTCCGGACCTGCTGCGGTTCGCTCATGGTCGCGGCATGGACCTGACCGTTATCGAGACGATGCCCATGGGCGAGATCGATGAGGATCGCACCGACCGATATCTGCCGCTTTCCGAGCTGCGAGCCGATCTCGAACGTCAGTTCACGCTGACCGATATTTCCTACAAGACAGGCGGCCCGGCCCGCTACGTCGAAGTCACGGAGACCGGCGGCCGCCTCGGCTTCATCACACCGATGACCCATAATTTCTGCGAGAGCTGCAATCGCGTGCGGCTTACCTGTACGGGCACGCTCTATATGTGCCTCGG
Source organism: Rhizobium sp. P40RR-XXII (assembly GCF_012641405.1). Classification (GTDB taxonomy): domain Bacteria; phylum Pseudomonadota; class Alphaproteobacteria; order Rhizobiales; family Rhizobiaceae; genus Rhizobium. The sequence continues at coordinate 149,444 of NZ_JABAII010000002.1, read as the reverse complement.
GCAGAACGACGCGGCCGATCTGCGCACGGCACTGCGCGCGAGCGAGAGCGACGCCCTGCTCAATGCCGCAATCGACGAAGCGATCACCCGCAAGCCGAAGGGCCACGACTTCATCATCGACCGCACGCACAATCGACCGGCGGTCGCGCGCCACATGAGCGTCACCGGCGGCTAAACGCGCCATTTCGCCCGATGATCTAATCAGACCGGCACGCACGGTAAGCGGATCGGCTCATCCGCGCACACCGTTTATTTAGCCTCGTGCGGGCCAACGTGATGCCGGTCTGCAGTCGGGGCGGCAGCCGGACGGCGGAACGATGCCCTCCTGCAACCTAGCGCGTGATGCCGAAAAGTGTAGGCGGTTTTCGGACGACATCACGCTCTACTTCTTTGATTCTAGAGCGGATTCAGATTGTAGGTCGAACAGACCTAAAATCATCCGGCTCTAGCGCGACGCGAAGCGCTTCTTCGCCGCGTCGGTCGCCGGCATATACAGCGAAACTGCCGTTCCCTCAGGGTCACGGAACTGGAAGGTCTTGTTGCTCCAGGGCATTATCTTCAGCTCGTGGACGAGAGGAACCTTGTCTTTCAGGCGCTCGTATTCCAAATCGATGTCCTCGACCTGGAATTCGAGATAGGCGGTGCGATTGGCGCCGGGCTCGGCGCTGCCTTCCTTCCAAAGCGCGACAGTCTCGATGGAGCCGATGGCCAAGGTTGCAGCCGTGGTCTCGATCTCGGCAAAGACCGGGGCGAGCCATCGGGCTTGGAGCCCGGTTACCATCTCATAAAAGGCAACCATGGCCTTGATATCGCCTGCGATGAGACGGGTGGAAGCCAACTTCATAACTGGTCCTTTCGATTGACCGCAAAGCCTTCGCGGCCTCGCAGAACCCCTTGTCGCACGCCCCTGCTGCCAGCATACTGTCAGCAGGAGTAAGTATGCGATGCGCCGTGCCGACCGACTGTTTCAGATCATCCAGATTCTGCGCCGATCGACCCGGCCGGTGACGGCGAGCGCGCTGGCGGCGGAACTGGAGGTCTCCAAGCGCACCGTCTATCGCGACGTCGCGGACCTGATTGGCCAGCGAGTCCCGATCGAGGGTGAGGCTGGGTTGGGCTACCTGCTCGCTGCCGGCTACGACATGCCGCCACTGATGCTGGCGCCTGACGAGTTGGAGGCGGTGGTGTTGGGCGCGCAATGGGTCTCCGCCCATTCGGACAAGGTGCTCGCCAATGCGGCGCGCGATGTCGTGGCAAAGATCGCCGCCGTCGTCCCCGAGCGCCTTCGCCTTTTCGTCATCGAGCCGAGCGTGGGCGCAAGACCGACAAGCGGCAAGCCTGAGGAACGTGTCGATGCATCGCTGCTCAGATCGGCAATCCGCAACGGCATGAAACTGCGGCTGCGGTACAATTCGGAGGCAAGCGAGGAAACCGAACGCACGGTGTGGCCGGTGATCCTCGGTTATGCCGAAACGAGCAGCCTGCTGGTCGCCTGGTGCGAACTACGACAGGGCTTCCGCCATTTCCGCACCGACCGCATCGCCGCGGCAGAGATACTCGATGAGCCCATTGGCTTGCGGTCGGGCGAATTGCGCCGCCGCTGGCAGCGCTGGCGCGAAGACCAGGTTCGTCTATCTCCGCACTTGTCATAATCGATGGAAAATGCCCGCACGTTGGCCGGTCTTTTCAATGGATTATAGATTTTTGCTGATATACCGATTTAAGCAGCGCGATACCGTGTTCCGGCGTCGCCATAGCCTTGGTATTCCGCCTCGCCCTCGCCCGTCCGGAAACGGTCTATCTTCTCTGAGAGCATGTCGACGCGTTGGCGCAGGCCATGGATCTCGGCATTGTTTTCCTCGACCATGGCCGCGTTGCGCTGCGTGATGAGTTCCACCTCGGACACCGCACGGGTGACTTCCTCGATACCGGTCGACTGCTCGGTGGTCGCCGACGAAATATCGGCAACCAGCTTCTGGACGCCGGTAACGTGGCTGATGATCTCCGCCAGCGCAGCGCCGGTCTGCTCGACCAGATGAACGCCGTTCTGTACCTGGGCGGAACTTGCCGAAATCAGGCCCTTGATCTCCTTCGCCGCATTGGCGCAGCGTTGCGCCAGCTCGCGCACTTCCTGTGCCACCACCGCAAAACCGCGGCCTGCCTCGCCGGCACGAGCAGCCTCGACGCCGGCATTCAGCGCCAGCAGATTGGTCTGGAAGGCGATCTCATCGATGACGCCGATGATCGTGGCGATCTTCTCCGACGAACGATTGATCTCGCTCATGGCACCCACGGCCTTGGCGACTACTTCGCCGGATTGGGTCGCATACGCCTGTGTCTCATTGACGGATGTCGCCGTCTGCCGTGCGCGGTCGGCCGTCGAGCGCACCACGTCGCTGAGGCGATGCAGAGCCCGCGAGCTTTCCTCGAGAGCGGCCGCCTGCTGCTCGGTGCGCCGCGCCAGATCGTCGGCCGACATGGCGAGGTTGCCAGTGCCGCCCTTGATTTCTTCGGCCGTGTAGCGAACGTCCGTCAGGGTCTCGCGCAGCGCCTCGATCGCATGATTGTAGGTGAAGGCCATTTCCACGAAATCAGCAGAGAGGTCTTCACGCATGCCCTCCTCCAGATTGCCGTCGGCAAGCTTGGCAAGAACGTCAGCCAGGGCATTGAGCGCCTGCTTCTGCTCGGCCTCGATGCGGGCGCGTTCAGCGGCGCGGCGGGACGTTTCCTCGGCGGAAAGCGCACGCGCACTTTCCGCTTCTCGCTCCAGACGGACATTTTCGAGCGCGGCATCGCGGAAGACGCTGACGGAACGCACCATGTCGCCGATCTCGTCACCGCGATTGCGGCCGTCGATCGCCACGTCCAGATCGCCGCTAGCAAGGCGGGTCATGACGTCGGTAACGCGCTTCAGCGGGCCACGCAGGGTTTCCACCAGCATCAGGCCGCCGATGATGGCAAGCAGCGTGCCGACGATCATGGCGATGACCGAGACATTGGCCGAGCGTTCGCTGTCTTCCTTGCCGAGCTCCTGTGCCTGGGCGACGAAGCTGCGCAGCGACGTCATGGCATCGGCGAGCAGGCCGTTCGACTGAACGCGCGTCGTTTTCCAATCGGCCGCGGTCTGCAGCAGATCGGCCGAGCCGTTGGTCAGGCCATCGATCAGCGGCTTCATGTGAGCGGCAAAATCGCGCATCGTGGCATTGGTTTGGCCAAGTTCCGAGATCCTGGCTGCAACGGTCTGCAGGTCTTTTAGGTCGGCAAGCACCGGATCGCGCGAGGCAGCATCGCGGACGTTTTCCATGCGCGATGCATGCAGCGCCAGGCGATCGACGATGCCGAGCGCCTGGTCGACATGGTCCAGAAGCTCCTTCTGGCCATCGATGATCTTGTCCAGGCTGACGAAGCGATCGGCCGCGGTGTCGCTGTTCTTGGCCGACTGCAAGGTCATCTCGCCTTCGATCTTCACGAAGCTCTGCAGGACGGGGGCCATCGCCTCGACCTTCTGATCGGGCGTGTCTGAACCCTTCAACACCGCGTCAAGCTTGTCGGCGGCATCTGAAGCGTTCGCGACGAGAGCCGCGCCACGTTTGGATACGAGAGCCTTTGAAACCTTTACCTGCTTCAGAATGGCATCGGCATAGGTGCGCGCATCCGAAATCTCTTCGGTGGAATCGGCAGCCATCTGCACTTGGATGCGCAGATTGCTCATCTTCTCCGACAGCCCCTTATAGGCGGCGGCATCGTAAAGCAGTTCCTTGGCGAAGGTTTCCTTGTCGCCGAAATCCTTGCGAATGATGTCGATCTGCTTACCGGCCGCCTTGGCCGTCGCCGCGATGTTTTGCACCGCCTTCTGGATGGCGTCGACATCGCCGTTCTGTTTCTGCCGGATAGTCCAGAGCGTGGCCTCCTGCGAACGCATCTTGGCGGCAAGCTCGCTGACCGGAACGATCTTGGCGCGCTGGTCGTCGCTCAGCAATCCGCTCAGCCGATGCACGCCCTGCTCCTGGGCGTCGATCTTCGCCGTAAGCGCCTGGCGTGTCTCCTCCGAAGGCGAAGCGGTAAACTCCTGCAGGGCGGCCTGCAGGTTTTCGAAGTCGCTGATATTTTCAATCGTCGCGCGCGTGACGGTCATATGGCCGTTCAGAATATTGGCCGTGTGATAGCCGGCCAGGCCGACGCCGGCGATGAGAACCACCAGGGGCACCACGAAAATGAGGACCTTGGTTACAATTCGACGGCCTTGCAGAAGACGATCAATGAAAAACATGCGGCGCCTCAACTGGATTATAAAAATATCCGGCGAAGGCGGGATCGTCATTCCTGCTGCGCTGCGGTAAGTGCTTCTGCCTCATGCAAAACCGCAGCAAGCGTCGGAAAATAAGATTGAATAAGAATTAATCGCGCGATTAAAAGCCGTTGTATCGGCAAAAAATCTGCAACCTCTGTATCATTCCGCGACCATGGGCCGAAAAGCTGCCCTCCGTGCGCAACAATTCTACCGCAACGCACAATCGAATTTGACCATCATAAACGGACTATCGATTCCAATTTGCGAAAAACGGCGCTAATCCAGAAGGACATATCGAGGACTCATCTTTCTCATGCGACTGACCAAGAATACCCAGGGCGCGCTCTTCATGGCGGCATCCATGGCCGCTTTTTGCTGCGGCGACGCGCTGTCCAAAACGGTTATCGCCACCATGAATGCCGGCGAGATCATCTTCATCCGCGGCCTGTTCACCAGCTTTTTGGTCTATCTGCTGGCCCGCAGGATGGGCTCCCTGCGCTCCTGGAAGGTCATATTGCAGCCGATGATCGCACTGCGCATCGCCTGTGAGGCAATCGCCGCCGCAACCTACATCACCGCGCTCGGGATGATGCCCATCGCCAATGCCGCCGCCATCCAGCAGGCCGTACCGCTGGCGGTCACGCTCGGCGCGATGATCTTTCTCAAGGAGCCCGTGGGGTGGAGGCGCTGGACTGCGATTGGCGTCGGCTTCATGGGCGTGCTGATCATCATCCGGCCCGGCCCGCAGGGTTTCACTACGGCTGCGCTGCTCGTCATCGCCTGCATGTTTGCGACCGCCGCCCGCGATCTGGCGACGCGCTGCATCGACAAGGAGGTGCCATCGCTGATGATCACCCTCTGCACAGCAATTTCCATATCCGTCTTCGGCGCCTTGTGCATCGTTCCTTTCGGGGGATGGCAGCCGGTGAGCACGACGTCGCTTATGCAGATCCTGTTGGCCTCGGTTCTCGTGCTGATCGGGTATCAGGCGGTGATCCTGGCGATGCGCACCGGCGAAATCTCCTTCGTCGCACCGTTCCGCTATCTGAGCCTCATCTGGTCTGCCTTGCTCGGTTTGATTATCTTCGACGAAGTGCCGGACGGTTGGTCCATCTTCGGCGCGGCGATTGTCATAGCTTCCGGCATCTATACCTTCTATCGGGAGAGCAAACGACGCAATGTCGATCCCGTCGCGCAGGAATCAGAACCGCGCGTCCCGGCCTGAGGTCTCGGTCATGCCCAGTTTCATCGCGAGCGCAGAGAATATTCCGGTCGTCCTCCTTGCCGGAGGCCGGTCAAGCCGCATGGGCGCGAACAAAGCCTTCGCTCTGCTCGGTGGCGAAAGCTTGATCAGCCGCATCTCCTCGCGGATCGCGCGGCGCCAAAGCAAGCCTATCGCCTTGAATGCAGACGCCGATTGGCCCGACACCATGGGGATGCGGCTGGTTCCGGACGAAATCTCAGGAAAACTTGGCCCTCTCGCAGGCGTGCTTGCCGCCATGCAGGATACGGCACGCAGCTATCCGCAGGCTTCGCATGTCGCCACGATCCCGATAGACAGTCCCTTCTTCCCGCTCGACCTCATCGCGCGGCTAGCGCATGCCGTCGCATCTCCCGATGAGATTGCGATTGCCGCATCCCTCGGACAGGACCATCCGGTTTTCGGCCTCTGGCCGGTCTCTGCTGCCACCGATCTGGAAACATGGATCGTTTCGGATGAGAAACGGCGCGTCAGGGGTTTTCTCGCACGGCATAATATCAGGCGGGTAGAATTCCCCGCGATCGAAACGCGGATCGGCCCGCTCGACCCGTTCTTTAACATCAATACGCCCGCGGAGCTTGTCGAAGCGGAGACATGGCTGGCAGCATTGGAAAACGCATCATGACCAAATCCCGACCGAAGATTTTCGGTATTGCCGGCTGGAAGAATTCCGGCAAGACCGGCCTTGCCGTACGCCTGGTGACGGAATTCACCCGGCGAGGCTATCGGATTTCGACGATCAAGCACGCGCATCATGATTTCGATATCGACAAGGTCGGCGCCGACAGCTTCCGGCATCGCGAGGCCGGAGCACACGAAGTTACCATCGTTTCCGGCACCCGCTATGCCATCATGCATGAACTGCGCGGCGACCCTGAGCCGAGCTTCGAAGAGATACTGGCGCGCCTCGCCCCTTGCGACCTCGTATTGATCGAGGGCTACAAGCGCGAGCCCATCCCGAAAATCGAAGCCCGCCGCCTGGAAGCCGCCCAGCGCGAGCCCCTTGCGCCGCAGGATCCCCATATCGTCGCCATCGCCGCCGATCATTTGGTGGAAGACGCTGGCTTGCTTTCCACTTTCGATCTTGACGACACCCTCGCGATCGCCGATTTCATCGCCACCATCGTCGGCCTTGGCAAACCGGCAAAATGAAAGGCCGCCAGTTTCCCGGCGGCCCTTCTCATGCGAATGTAGCCTGATGCTTACTGATTGGAGGCAACCGGGCGCACCAGCGGCGTGATGCGGCGGATGGTGACGCGGCGGTTTTCCTGCGCCGGTCCAAGCGTATTCACCTTGAGATATTGCTCGCCATAACCCTGGGTGACCAGGTTCGCGGCCGGAATGCCGTAGACGTCCGTCAGAACATTTGCGACCGATTCCGCGCGACGGTCAGAGAGGATCAGGTTGCTCTCCGCCGTGCCCACGGCATCCGTATGCCCCTCGATCAGGAAGGTTTCGGTCGGATCGCGCTTGACGATTTTCGATATGCCATCGGCCACGCCACGCAGCGTGCTCGCCTGGGTCATCGGAATATCGGCGCTGCCCGTCGCGAAGGTGATCGTATCGAGGTCGATACGGCGGATCTTGTCACGGATACGAGCCGAGTAGCGGACTTCGTTGACCGAATAGATGCGCTCGACCGGCTCGACCGGCGGCTCGCGCAGGAAGTCGTAGTAGTCCGCATCGCGGTTGGTCGCCGTGTCGATGATGTACTGGCTCAGAGGGATGAGCAGGCGCATCGGCGGCAGATCGTCGCCCGGGTCGCGGAAATAATCGTCATTGTCGGGACGATCTTCCAGTTCCGGCGAGTAGAACAGCACATATTCGCGGCCGCTGGCATCGATGCGCGAGCGCTGGACGATGTCCCCATAGCGATTGCGGATCGTCACGACGCGATCGCCATCGGGCTGATCGATCGTCTCGCGATAGCGGTCCCGTTGCAGCTGTTCGTAGATCGGCCGTTCGCCGCCACGGACGAACCGCTCGGTATCGTCGTGACGAACGACATAGGTGTTGTCGACATTCACGACCGTACGGTTGTCCTGATTGATGATGGTCTGGTACGTCGTACCTTGCGGCGGGGCAAAATCCGGTCGGCGATCGATCCGGCGGCCCTGTTCGCTGGTCACTGCCTCCATCTTGACCGGCGGCTGCGGCTGACCGCCTGCTGCCGCGCGCTGCGCCTCGGCGTCGGAGGTCGGCGGCTTGGTGTAAGCCGGTGGCGGCTGCTGGGCCGGAGCATTCTGCACCTGCCCGTTCTGCTGGACCTGGCCGGCCTGTCCAGCGCCGCCCTGGGCGCCCGGCGTGCCGGGATTCTGACCTTTGTTCAGATGCTCGCCCCGACGAACTGCATCCTTCTGGCTGTCCAGAACCGCGCTGCCGTTTTCAACCGGCAGGATGACGGGGCCATTGGCGGAAGCGGGGTTTTCCGCGATCTTCTTGCGGCGCTCCAGCTCCTGCGGCGAGACCTGCTCGGCCGGTGGCAGCTTTATTTCGCCAGCCTGCTGGCCGTTGCCATTGGCGGGTGCTGGTGCTGCATTGCCCTGAGCCGGCGCTTCGGCGCCGTTCGTCGGCTGCTGCTTGCCGGGCTGCGGCGCCGCTTGGTTGCCCGTTTGTGCGGGTTGCGCCTGCGGCTCGCCCTTCTGTGCCGGCTGCTGCGGATTGACGCCGGGTTGCTCGCCCTGCTGCTGGTTTTGCGGCTGCTTGCCGTGGGTCTTGTCGCCGCCCTGCTTCTGTCCCTGTTGGGCGCCTGGCGTTACCGGCGTTCCGGACTGAGCTTCAGGCTGCGCCTGTGTCCCAGGCTGTGCCTCGGTCCCCGGCTGAGCTTTGTGACCCTGCGCGGGTTCGCCCGCAGGCGCCGGCTGCTGTTCGGCCGGCTGCTTCGCCGGGTTTGCGGATTGACCCTGCTGCTTGGGATGAGCGTTTTGCTCCGGTTGCGCCTGCTTTCCAGGCTGAGCTTCCTGGTTCTGCGGCTGCTGGGCGGCGGGAGCCTCCTTCTGGGCCGGCGCCGGCTGCTCCTTCGGTGCGGGCTTGGCCTTCGGCTGCACTTCCTCGGCGGGCTGCTGCTTGGCCTTCGGCTGCGGGGCCTCGGCCGGTTGCTCTGCCTCGGGCTGCTTCGCCTTCGGCTTAGGCTGCTTAGCTTCCGGCTCCGCTTCAGGGGCTATGGCCTTCGGCTGCGGCTTGGCTTCCGGTTGAGCCTGAGGCTCCTCCGCCGGCTGCTGGCGCTGCTTCTTCGGCTCCGGCTGGGCCTCTGCGGCCGGCTGGCGCTGAGGCTTCGGCGGCTGAGCTTCCGGCTGCTCCTTCGGCGCCTTCTGCTGCGGCTCGGCCTCAGGCGCGGCCTGCTTCATCTGGTGTTGCTGCTGTCCACCGCCCTGCTCTGCCGGTTCGCCGTGATGCTTTTGGCCTTGCGGCTCACCTTCACTGCCCTCGGCAGGCTTCTTGCGCTTGAGCTGCGGCTCTTCGTCCGGCTGGGCGGCCGGAGCCTCCTGCTGCGCAACTTCGAAACTCGAGTTCGCGGCAGCCGCAATACCGTTGTTTAGCGGCGCGATGGGCTGTTCGCGAAACGCCGCGGCCGCCGCCGGCTCGAATGCGAGCGATAGCGAAAGCAGCGGAAACGCGGCGCTGGCAAATAGTCTGGATCGCTTTCCCATATGGGGTCTCCTCTTATGATCTTTGTCCGCCGAATTGCGAATCTCAGCAGGCATGCCGATGCCTCAAGATCCCGGCCGATTTTCGGTTCTGATGAGGCTGAATCGCGGCAGGCCGTTATATGTTCCCGAACTATTAGGTGGCCGTAATTAACCCTGGCTGAATGCGCCGGACGGCTTACGTTCAGAATTCTGGCCAGGGCATGACGCCGAAAAGTGTGAGGGGATTTCAGACGACATCATGCTCTACCTGTTTGTTTCCAGCGCGGATTCAGGTTTGGGTCGTTTCGGCCTAAAATCGTCCGGCGCCAGCGCATTCGTATTGCCGCGCGATCGCACCGCAACAATTATCCTCGTAATTCCAGTTGCATTTTTCGAAAAAAAAGTACGAATATCGCCGCAAGGCAGGCCAAGGGCCTGCTCCACTCGAGCCGTCTGCCAATCAACAATAAGAGCTGCCGGCCGCCAACAGAGAGGGTCAATATGCGCATCTCCACTCGTCTTTTTGCCGCTGCGTCTTTCGCCGTGATGTCGCTTGTCGCCGGTGCGGCGCTTGCCGACGGCGACTCGATCGTGTTCGGCACCGACGCGACCTACCCGCCCTTCGAATCGCTTGACGCCGGTGGCAAGTTCGTCGGCTTCGACATCGATATAACCAATGCGCTTTGCGATCACATGAAGGTCAAGTGCACTTTCGTGAATCAGGATTTCGACGGCATCATTCCGGCCCTGCAAGCCAAGAAGTTCGACGCTATCATCTCGTCCATGTCGATCACGCCGGAACGCCAGAAGATCGTTGACTTCACCAACAAGATCTACAACACGCCGCCGGCGATCGCCGTTCCGAAGGATTCCACCATCAAGGAAGCCACCAACGAAGGCCTGAAGGGCAAGTCGATCGGCGCGCAGTCCTCGACGACGCACGCCAACTACGCCTCCGCCCACCTGAAGGACGCGGAGCTGAAGCTCTATCCGTCGGCTGACGAATACAAGCTCGACCTCGGCAATGGCCGTATCGACGCCGCCATCGATGATGTCGTCGTGCTGTCGGATTGGGTAAAGTCGGACGCGGGCAGCTGCTGCAAGATGCTCGGCACGCTGAAAAACGACCCGATCATCAACGGTGCCGGTGCTGGCATCGCTATCCGAAAGGGCGATACGGCTCTCCGCGACAAGCTCAATGCAGCCATCGAAGCGATCCGCGCGGATGGTACCTATAAGAAGATTCAGGATAAGTACTTCGACTTCGACGTTTACGGCGACTGATCGCCCGTCGATTCCCTGGGAAAAGACGACGGCGGAAGCTTGCTCTTCCGCCGTTTTTGTTTGACAACGGGAAGAATATAAGCAGAAACGCGGCAAAAGCCGCTAGGGGAAATACAGCATGAGCGGATTGTTTTCCGCCCTCGGTTCCTTGTGGACCTGGTTGAGTACGATTTTCGACCCATTGTGTGGTCCTGCCGGACTGTTCACCGTGTTCAGCATGTTCCGCCCGGACACGATGCTCGCCTGCGGTGATGCAGGCTGGGGCGACGAACTGGCAGGTGGCTTGAAGATCACCATTGCCGTCTCGGTCCTGACATTACCGCTCGGCGTCATCATCGGGTTCTTCGTCGCGCTGGCGCAGCAATCGGAAGAAAAATCATTGCAGCTCGCCGCGGGCGTCTTCACGACGATTTTTCGTGGTTTGCCGGAACTGCTCACGCTTTTCATCATTTACTATGGCATGCAGATCCTGCTGCAATCGCTGCTCGCCAAATTCGGCTATAACGGGCCTGTCGAAATCAATGCCTTCGTCGCCGGCATGGTTGCATTGGCGATCGTCTTCTCCGCCTATTGCTCGGAAGTGCTTCTGTCGGCATTCAAGGCAATTCCGAAAGGCCAATACGAAGCGGGCGATGCACTCGGCTTCCATCGCGCGCGCACCATGCGGCTGATCATCGTGCCGCAGCTTGTCCGCATTTCCCTGCCAAACCTTGGAAATCTCTGGATGAATCTGTTGAAGGACACATCCTACGTGTCGATTATCGGCCTTGCCGACATCATCAGGCAAACGGGGATCGCCGTACGCGCCACCAAGGCGCCCTTCACCTTCTATTCTATTGCCTGCCTGTTCTATCTGACGCTGGCCGTCATTTCATCGATCGGCCTCTTCTATCTCGATCGATGGGCCAAACGTGCGGAGGTTCATCGATGAGCCATGCCGAAATTCTGATAGCCGCGCAGCCGGCACCGCCCCGGACAGCCAGGAAATTATCCAAGGCGCGCATCGTCGGATATTTCTTCCTGACACTCTGGGCCGTTCTCGGCATCGCCCTGCTGACGATGATCGTGACAGGCTGGGATATCGACAAACTCCAGACTTATGGGCCACGGCTTCTGCACGGTCTCTGGATCACGGTAAAGCTGGTCGCCACATCCTTCATCCTCGGCGCGATCCTGTCGATACCGCTGGCCTTTGCCCGCATGTCGAGCAACAAGATCCTGAGCACGCTGACCTATTGCTACGTCTATCTGTTTCGCGGCACGCCGCTGCTGGCGCAGATATTCATGGTCTATTACGGCTTTCCGAGCTTCCGCTGGTTCTTCGAGGATATCGGCCTGTGGTGGTTCTTCAAAGATCCTTTCTATTGCGGCGTCTTCGCCATGACGCTGAACACGGCAGCCTATCAGACGGAAATCGTCCGTGGCGCCATCCAAAGCGTGCCGAAGGGCCAGAGGGAAGCCGCAAATGCCCTCGGCATCCACACCTGGATCGCCCTCCGCAAGATCATCATTCCCCAGGCGCTCATCGTGGCGCTGCGCCCCTACGGCAACGAGATCATTCTGCTGATCAAGAGCTCGGCCACCGTCTCCATCATCACGGTCTACGACCTGATGGGCGAGACGCGCTACGCGTTTTCGCGTACCTATGACTACCAGATCTATCTCTGGGCGGCGATCTTCTACCTGGTGATCGTTGAGCTCATGCGTAACGGCTGGGCACGGATGGAAGGCCGGCTGACCCGGCACCTCAAGCGCTGATTCAGAAACGCGGCGCGCAAGGCGCCGCTTTTGGCAGCACTCAGATGGCGCCGCTGCTAAACAATTGATTTATAGCAATAATTTTTCTTCGTGACAGTTCTGTAAAGCTTGAGTTTACCATGAGCTGTTTCCATATCTCTGTGACCATGAGTCACAAAGAAAAACGGGAACGGAAAGAGAAAGCTCATGCACGAAGACATGCAAAAGCAGTTGCAGGGTTATGGGTTGACGACGGCGCAGATCTTCTACCGCCTGCCCGATCACCCACAGTTTCTGCAGACCTATATCTGGCAGGACTATGACCTCGCCCCGAACTTCCCCGAAATGCACGGCTTCCTGAAGTTCTGGCAGGAAAAGCTGGATGGACCATTGCACTCCGTGCGCTATGTCCATCGCAAGCTGATTTCGGCGACCGAATGGCGGGCGGTGAAGGGGGAATTCATCCTGCACTGAGGCAGCCGGATCGAGTAGGCGGCGCCACGACCGGCTGTGCCGCCGTCAGACATGCGCTTCGCCATGGATGAAATCCCTCTCATCCGACGCGCGATGGAGCGCGCCGTAGAGGACGAAAGCATAAAAGGCCGCGACGAGAATGAGGACCATCCAGCCTGGCATCGGTCCGAGTGCCGCATTGTCGGTGATATAGCTCCATGAATGCGGCTGCTCCTGCGTCAGCCCCTCCGTCTGGAGCCTTGGCGTCGAAATCTTCAGGATCCATGCCAGCAGCAGGATCGCATACATCCAGCAATAATTGCGCCGCAACCGCCGCTGCGCTGCCTCGACATAGCTGAGCAGCAGCCGTGGCGAACGCAGGCTGGTGGCGATCGACAGTGCCCAATCGGGGTTGAGCTCCGTTTGCGGGGCCAGGATCTGCGCAAAGTAGTGCCGCTCCAATTGCCTCACCCGCGAGCGATAGACATCGAAGAAGCGATATCGCCGCGCCTCGATCAGTAACAGCAGCGTGATCAGCATCATTCCGAACAGCAATACGCCATGATGCGACGTCGGCGTCGAAAGCGATACGGATAGCAACGCTGCAACCACCGTGATGGCCCAGTTCGAGGTCCTGTCGATGCGATCGCGCCAGCTCGTCATCCTCCCCAATTCACCCCGATAGTAGTGGGTCAAGGTGTTGGTGACTTCAGCCGACGTCGACGGTAAGGAGGGACGGCCGCGCTCTGCCGGGCTGCTCGTCGGGTTCGGTGTGCCGAGTTCATTATCCATGATTTTTCCTCCCTTATTCTTCTGTTCGGGTAGCGTCCCCCAAGTCGCTTTTGCCGAAGGTCATATTCTGCGCCTGCGCGGCAAGCATTGCAAAAGCCGATCAAGCGCCTTAATGCCTGCGTGACAAAAGGAAGGGCCTGTAATCATGGCAAAGAAGAAGATCGACGAAGACGCGCTGGCGGAAGCCTATAACCAGGCATTGGCGCTGGAGAAGGCGGGCGACATCGACGCTGCGGTTCAGGCCTATGAGCACGTGCTGGCGCTCGACCCGGAAGACCATGGCGGCGCGGCCGTGCGCATCGCGTCGATGGGTCGCGGCGAGACACCGGTGAAGGCCCCGGACGCCTATGTCGAGACCCTGTTCGATCAGCATGCCGAAGTTTTCGAGGATGTGCTCGTGGAGCAGCTCGGCTACCATGTTCCGGTCCTCGTTCGCCAGCGCCTGCAGGCGCTCGGCCTCGGCCCCTTTAAGCGCATGCTCGACCTCGGCTGCGGAACGGGCCTCACCGGTGGCACGCTGCGCGACATCGTCGAGGATATCACCGGCATCGACATCTCGGAAAACATGGTCGAAGTCGCCCATGAAAAGGAGATTTACGAAACGCTCTTCGTCGCCGAGGTCGAAGACTTCCTCGACGACAATGATGAAGACGCTTTCGATCTGATCACCGCGACCGATGTCCTGCCCTATCTCGGTGCGCTGGAGCCCCTCTTCTTCGGAGCGGCGGAAAACATGACGCCGGGCGGTCTCTTCATTTTCTCCTCCGAGACCTTGCCACAAGCCATCATGGCCGGACGCAGCTATATGGTCGGCCCGCGTCAGCGCTTCGCCCATTCCGAAGCCTATGTGCGCGACAGGCTGACCGCGACCGGCTTCGAACTCGTCGAAATCACCGACATCAATGTGCGGATGGAAGACGGCCAGCCGACGCCGGGCCATCTGATCATCGCCCGCCGCCTCGCTGACTGAGACTATAACCGCCACAGGCAAATACTTATCCATACGGCTAAGTATTTTCTTGCGCGACAATCCGAGAGCTGATACTTAGCCATTCAGTTAAGTATTCAGCTCTGGTCTCGGAAAGGTCGTTGCATGTCCCTTATTCTCTACCAGCATCCCCTCGCGTCGTTCTGTCATAAGGTGCTGATGGCGCTCTATGAAAACGAGACGCCGTTCGAAAGCCGCATCATCGATCTCGGCAATGAGGAATCGCGCGCCTCGCTGGTGCGCCTCTGGCCGCTTGCAAAATTTCCGGTGCTGCGCGACGAAACGCTCGACAGCACCGTGCCCGAAACCAGCATCATCATCGAATATCTGGATCGGCATTATCCCGGAGCGGCGCCGCTCCTGCCGGCGGATCCGTCGGATGCCCTGTGCGTCCGGCTTTGGGATCGCTTCTTCGATCAATATGTTCAGGACCCGATGCAGAAGATCGTCGCGGACGTGCGCCGGGCAGAGAAGGACCAGAGCCCACAGAGCGTGTCTGAAGCCCAGGCTTTGCTGCGCACCGCCTATGGAATGATCGAGAAGCAGCTGGACGGAAAGACCTGGATCACCGGCGACAGGCTGACCATGGCCGATTGTGCAGCTGCCCCGGCCTTGTTCTACGCCGAAACCGTCGTTCCCTTTGCCGAAGAGCATAGCCGGCTGAAGGCATATTATCGACGTCTCCTCGAGCGTCCGTCCTTCGCCCGCGTCCTCCAGGAAGCCATGCCCTATTTCCACATGTATCCTTATAGCAAGAAACTGCCGGTACAATTCCGGCCGGAAAAGCCGAATGCTTGAGGACCTGCAGGCGCTCGACCGCATGTTCCAGGCCCTTTCCGATCAGAGCCGGCGCGGCATGATCGACCGGCTCGGGCGTGGACCTGCGTCCGTCACGGAACTGGCGGAGCCTCTGGACATGGCGCTCCCGACCGTGATGAAACATCTGCAGGTGCTTGAAACAAGCGGGCTGGTGCTATCGAAAAAGGCCGGCCGGGTGCGCACCTATCACCTGCGCAAGGAAGCGCTGGCAGCTGTTGAGCGCTGGATTGCCGAACGCAAGGCATCCTGGAACAGGACCTTCGACCGGCTTGACCTCTTTCTGGCAGACACATCGACGGAGACCGCAGACGAATGAGCGAACGATCGACAGAGCATACGACCATCACCATAGAGCGCCACTTCAAGGCTCCGCTGTCACGCGTCTTCAACGCCTGGGCAATCCCGGAACAAAAGCAGCAGTGGTTTGCCTGTAGCAGCGACTGGAAACAGCTGGATTTCCAGCTCGATTTTCGCACCGGCGGCAGCGAAAGCAATCGGACGGCTTCGACGGATGGCGTCGTGCATGCCTATCAGGCCCGCTACATCGACGTCGTCCCGAACGAGCGCTTCATCTATGCCTTCGACATGATGCTCGACGACTTCAGAATTTCCGTCTCGCTCGCGACAGTCAATTTTACGCCGGAGCCCAGCGGCACGAAGATGACCTTTACCGAACAGGTCGTCTTCCTCGACGGCTACACCGACAACGGCTCGCGGCTCATGGGCACGGAAATCGGCTTCGACAATCTCAGGCTCTACGTCGAGGGAGACGAGATGAGGCCGAACTAACCGCGCGCATTGCCAAGGATCGCTGCCAAAAGCTGGCCTTCGAGCTCGGCCAGCGCCGGATTGCCGTGGCGGCGCGGATGCGGATAGGGCACGGCGAGATCGAGCACGATCCTGCCCTCGTCCAGGACGACGACGCGATCGGCTAGATGCACCGATTCGCTGACATCATGCGTCACGAGCACTGCGGTAAAGCCGAGTTCGCGCCAAACGCGGTTCAGCAATTCCTGCATGCTGATGCGCGTCAGGGCATCCAACGCACCCAGCGGCTCATCGAGCGCGAGGATACCGGGCTTGCTGACGAGCGCGCGCGCAAGCGCCACACGCTGTCTTTGTCCGCCGGAAAGGCTGGAGGGCCATTCGCCGGCCTTCTCGGCAAGCTGCACTTCGGAAAGAACAGCGGCGGTCTCCTTGCGCAACACATCCCGCGGCACGCCCTCGCCCAGCCCAACGCCGACGTTGTCGGCAACCGAAAGCCAGGGCAACAGGCGCGGCTCCTGAAAGACGATACGTGTATTGGGTTGCGCTTCGTCGAGACCGGCTGCCTCGAAGCGCAGATGACCCGCGCTCGGTTCTTCCAACCCCGTCAGGATGCGCAGCAGCGTACTCTTGCCGCAGCCGCTCTTGCCGATGACGGCAACGAACTGACCGGCGGGTATATCGAGATCGATGCCGCGCAGGACGCGATTGCTTCCGAAGCTCTTTTCCAGACCCTTGATATGGACGGCTACAGCACCTGCAGCCTGCGGAGCCGTATGTGCCGCTTCCGCTCGCGGACGATCTATGGCGATGGTGCTCATGGCAGGCTCCTCAATTCTGATAGGCCGGGTTCCAGCGCAAAGCCCTGCGCTCGATCGTCCGCGCGACGACATCGGCAAGCTTGCCGAGGATGGCGTAGATGACGAGCGTCAGCACGACCACATCGGTCATGCCGAACTCGCGGGCATTGTTGGCCATGTAGCCGATCCCAGACGACGCCGCGATCGATTCAGCCACGATCAGCGTCAGCCACATGATGCCGAGGGCAAAGCGCAGTCCGACGAGGATGGATGGAAGCGCGCCGGGAAAGATGACTTTCCGAAACAGCGTCCAGTTGCTCATCCCGTAGACCCTTCCCATTTCGATCAATCCACGATCGACGTTGCGCACGCCGTGATAGGTGTTGAGATAGATCGGAAAGAGCACGCCGAGTGCCGTCAGGAACAGCTTCGATTCCTCGCCAATCCCGAACCAGAGGATGACAAGAGGCACCATGGCGAGATGTGGAATGGTGCGCAGCATCTGCAGCGTCGTATCGGTTAATTGCTCTGAGAGCCGTGATACGCCGTTGGCGATGCCGAGCAGGAAGCCTATCGAGCCGCCGACCAGCAGGCCCGCGAAAGCGCGGCCGGCGCTGACGAGGATGTTGTTCGGCAGCTGCCCGGAGATCGTGGTCTGCCAGAAAGCGACTAGGACTGCCGTCGGCGACGGCATGATGCGAGTGGAGATCCATCCAAACGACGAACCGAGCTGCCACGCCGCGATGACGACGACCGGCAGCAGGAACGGCAGAAAACCCTGAAACGAGATGGCTTGCCGTGCAGCCCTGGCCGGGCGCGTGCGCCGTTCCGAGCCTACACGCACGAAGGACGTGTCGAATGCCGACATGGGAATCTCCCCTCTTAGCTGACGTTACGAGCCGGAAACAACCTTCAGATTGCCGCCATGGCTGCCACCGGCAAAAATCTGCTTTGCGCCAAACTCGTTGCGGAAGCCGGCACGCTGCTCGTCACGTTTCAATCCCAGTTCGGGGAACAGAAGCTCCGCCACGCGATAGGCTTCTTCCAGATGCGGATAGCCGGAGCCGATCACGGTTTCGATACCGAGCTCCTGATATTCCCGCAGCCTTGCAGCCACGGTCTTCGGCGACCCCACAAGTGCCGTGCCGGCACCGGCGCGCACCAGCCCGACACCGGCCCAGAGATTCGGCGACACTTCGAGCTTGTCGCGCCGGCCGCCATGCAGCGCCGCCATACGCTTCTGCCCAACGGAGTCGGATTGCGTGACGAATTGCTCCTGCGCCTCGCGGATTGTCTCATCGTCGAGCTTGGAAATCAGCTTGTCGGCCGCAGCCCATGCCTCCTCATCCGTTTCACGGACGATGAAATGCAGGCGAATGCCGAAGCTGACCTCGCGGCCGCGCTTGGCCGCGGCGGCGCGCACCTTTTCGATCTTCTCAGCCACCTGTGCCGGCGGCTCGCCCCAGGTCAGATATTTGTCGACGCGGCCGACGGAGAATTCAATGCCGGCATCCGAGGAACCGCCGAAATAGAGTGGCGGACGCGGCGATTGCACCGGCGGCAGGCCGAGCTTTGCGTTGGTTGCTGTAATATACTTGCCTTCGAAGGTGGACGATCCCGTCTCCAACAGCTCCTCCCAGACATGGAAGAATTCATCGGCATGGGCGTAGCGCTCGTCATGCTCGAGATGAATACCGTCACCGGCTAGTTCCGCCGGGCTGCCGCCAACGACGATGTTGAGCAACACGCGGCCGTTCGAAACGCGATCGAGCGTCGAGGCGAGACGGGCGTAATAGGCGGGCGAGGCCGTACCCGGGCGGATGGCGACCAGAAACTTCAGCTTCTGCGTATGCGCCGAGAGCGCTGCAGCCGTCACGAAGGACTCTTCACAGGAAACGCCGGTCGGCAAAAGCACGCCCGTATAACCCAGCCGGTCGACTGCCTGCGCGATCTGCTGGAGATAGCCGATCTCCGGGCCGCGGTTGAGATCGGCCGTACCCAGATAGGTGCCGTCACCGGAGGTCGGGATGAACCAGAGAAAATCGATGGGTTTTGCGGTCGCGGTCATGAAGCTTTCCTGCTTTCTGGATGCGCGTGGTCGGGAGCCACCTCCCGATGTTCGATCCGGATAATGGCATAGACTATCGATTACATCGACAATATGGATTTTCTAATTGTCGGCGTTTGACGAAATATTTTGCCCATAAAGTGCACGCCCGTAGTGCTACGGGCGCAGACGATATCCGTGGGTCTTGTTAGCCTCAGCTCGCCTTTGGTCGCCAGACGATGTCCGTGACGTTGAGCTTCTTCGGAACGATGCCAAGATTATAGAACTCGTCAGCCAGCCCCTGCTGATAGGTGATCGTCGCATCTGTAATGGTAGAGACGCCGCCAAGATTTGCACCAGGGCGCGTCAGCACCACCCGCGTCACCTCGGCCGGCACGCCGGTGATTTCGGACATGGCCTTAACGGTGCCGTCCAAATCCGATTGCGCCGCCGCACCCACTTTGGCCAGTTCGTCGATGACGTCGATAATCACCTGCGGGTTATCTTTGGTGAAATCACCGTTGGCCAGGAAATAACTGAAGGAATCGACGATGCCCCGCGCAGTCGCAAGGATGCGAGCATCCGGATCGGCCTCTGCAATGGCGAGATAGGGATCCCAGATCGACCAAGCGTCGATCGCGCCGGTCTTGAACGCAGCGGATGCATCCGGCGGCGTGAGATCGAGCGGCTGGATATCGCTGATCGTCAGCCCGCCTTTGCGAAGCGCCTTGACGGCAACGTTGTGGGCACTGGAGCCGCGCTTGAAGGCAACCTTCTTTCCCTTGAGATCGGCAAGCGTCTGGATCGGCGAATCCTTGCGCACGAGAATGGCGGAGCTTTCGGGGCTGCCGGTGTAAATGCCGACATACAGCAGATTGCCGTTGGCAGCCTGCGCAAACAGCGGCGGCACATCGCCCGTCGCACCGAAATCGAGAGCACCGGCGCCAAGGGCTTCCAGCAGCGGCGGGCCGGATGTGAATTCCGACCATTCGACGGATATGCCGCGATCGGAAAGCCGCTTTTCCAACGCCCCTTGACGCTTTGCCAATGCCAATACGCTGTTCTTCTGCCAGCCGATCCGAAGCGCCGTCGCTGCAGCCGCACGTGACTGTCGAACGGAAGGCAAAGCGAAGGCAACCGCCGTCGCACCGAGAAGGCCGAGTGTCTGTCTGCGCGAAATCATCGAAGATCCCTTTTCATGAGGCCTCGGCGCTTCCGCGGCCACCGGCTCGTTGTCGATAGCTTAAAGATCGCAAATCCATAGATTATATCGACAAAGAAAATTATGAAGATTCACGGCAAGAGCGAAATTCTATTCCAATAAATGCAAAAATCGGAAATCAGATTTCACATCGCGGCCATGGTGACAAGTTGCCCGACAAATCGGTCTTCCGTCCCTCTAGCCTTTCCGCTAAGCCTTCGAAACAAATTCGGTCAGGGAGTTATAAAATGGCAAAGGTCTCGTTCATCGGCATGGGCGTCATGGGCTATCCCATGGCCGGGCATCTGAAGGTCAAGGGTGGGCATGACGTCACCGTCTACAACCGGACCGTTGCCAAAGCCGAGGCATGGGCCAAGCAATATAACGGCAAATTCGCCGCTACGCCGGCTCAAGCCGCTGAAGGTGCCGATTTTGTCTTCACATGCGTCGGCAACGACGACGACCTGCGCTCGGTGACCACGGGCGAGAACGGCGTCATTGCCGCCATGGAGGCCGGTTCCGTCCTCATCGACAATACGACGGCCAGCGCCGAGGTCGCCCGCGAGCTTTGCGCGGCAGCTAAGGAAAGGGGCGTCGACTTCATCGATGCTCCCGTCTCCGGTGGACAGGCCGGCGCCGAAAACGGCGTGCTGACCGTCATGTGCGGCGGAGACGAGGCGGTATTCGAGAAGGCTCGCCCCGTCATCGACGCTTACGCCCGCATGGTCGGCCTGATGGGACCGGTCGGCGCGGGTCAGCTGACCAAGATGATCAATCAGATCTGCATCGCGGGCATCGTTCAGGGCCTGGCCGAGGGTATCCATTTCGGCAAGCAGGCCGGGCTCGATATCGAAAAAGTGGTGGAGGTCATTTCCAAGGGTGCCGCCGGCTCCTGGCAGATGGAGAACCGGCACAAGACCATGAATGCCGGCAAATATGATTTCGGCTTCGCCGTGGACTGGATGCGCAAGGATCTCGGCATCGTACTGGAAGAAGCACGCCGCAATCAAGCCAAGCTGCCGCTCACGGCCCTCGTCGACCAATTCTACGGCGATGTGCAGGTCATGGGAGGCAATCGCTGGGATACCTCCTCGCTGCTCGCGCGCCTGGATCGGAAATAATCCGGCCCTGAGCAATTCCAGGAAAAGTGCGCAGCGGTTTTGTGTCCGGAATTGCGAGGCAACAAGGATATAAAGCGGTTCAGAGTTTCCGTGAAAACTGACCTTACACCTGGTCGGCTCCATCAGGGGCGTCGCCAATCGATCCAAGGGACCCGGCGGCGCATACTTCCTGCAAACAATGAGCGAAGATAGTTTCGCAAGTTGACGACCTCCGCTACGCTGCGCGGGACTTGCTGCCTTGTGACAAGGACAGCCGATGAAAGAGTTGCGGAGGCCCGGTGTTTCAAATTTCGGATAATTTCTCCGCCTTTCAAGAACGCGATATCGCCCGGCGCGACGGAGCCGGAACGGCGGCGCGTATCATCCAAAGCAAGCGCCTGCTCTGCAAGCGCCTTGCCTCGGCCGCTCCGGGCGTGGTGTTCATTCAAAAGGGCCAGAAGATCATTCTCGATCAAGGCGCCGACATGAAGGCTTGCGCCGGCGATCTCGTGCTGATCCCCGAAGGCGCCACCTCGGATATCATCAATGAGCCTGACGGCGCCAGCGGCTATCAGGCGCTCGCCCTGCAGTTCGCGCCCAACCTGATCGCCAATCTTGCCGTCGCCGAAGCCAAACCAGTGCAGGAAATCAAGGTTCTCAACGGCATGCCGCCGGCTTTCGAAGAAGCGTACGGCAAGGCGATCGAGGCGATCCGAAGCGGCCCTCTCCTGCCGGACAGCATCGCCGCATCCCGTGTCAACGAAATCCTGTTGTGGCTCGGCGCGCTCGGCCACCGGTTTGCGCCGATCGCCAACCCCGGTCCGATCGAACGCCTGCGCCGGATCATCAATTCCGACCCAGCCCATTCGTGGCGCGCTCCGGAGCTGGCGAAGACGATCGGCATGAGCGAGGCCAGTCTGCGGCGCAAGCTGGCAGCGGCGGGAACGAGCTTTTCCGAACTCCTGGCCGATATCCGGATGACGACGGCGCTTACCTTGCTGCAAACGACCGACAAGTCCGTGACGCAAATCGCGCTGGATGTCGGCTACGACTCCGCTTCCCGTTTCACCGCCCGCTTCCGGGCGCGTTTCGATTTCGCGCCGAGCGAAATCCGCGGTCATCAGCGTGAAGTTGATCGAAACGGCGCAAAGACTGATCGAAACAGCGCAGCACTCGTGCCCGCGGAATGACAATCTCCCGCCATCGACGCTGCGGGCAGCGTCGCTCTAACGGAGATTGTCATGAAATATTCTATCGCCGCGGCTCTGGCTGCATTGTTGTTGCCGTCAGCCCAAGCCTCGGCCTTTGAACTCGCCAGCCCCGAGATGAAGGATGGCGGCACGCTCAAGATCGAACAGGTGGCCAATATATTCGGCTGCAAGGGTGGAAACGTCTCTCCCGCGCTAATCTGGAAAGATGCGCCGGAGGGAACCAAGAGCTTCGTGGTAACGCTCTATGATCCAGATGCGCCGACGGGCTCCGGCTGGTGGCATTGGACCGTGTTCGATATCCCCGCATCCGCCACGTCACTGCCGTTAGGCGCAGGATCGGCTACGGGAACAGGTCTGCCCTCCGGAGCCATTCAGGGAAGAACCGACTTCGGTACCTCGGCTTTCGGTGGCGCCTGCCCGCCTCCAGGCCCCGCGCATCGCTACAGACTGACCGTAACGGCCTTGAAAATCGACAAGCTCGGCCTCGACGGCAATGCCAGCGGCGCGCTCGTCGGCTTCATGACGCAGGCAAACGCCCTCGCCTCCGCGTCCGTCACCGCGACTTACGGACAATGATACCGCGCTGACAAAGAAGCAACGCCCTTGCCGCAGAGTTCAGGTACATATCCCTGATCGCGGGCGGGCGTTGCTCATAGATATTGCCCGCCACTCAGTCTTCGTTCGACCTCGCATTCTCCAGCAGCATGTAGTCGAGCGGCAGTTCCGTCGAATACTTGATCTGCTCCATCGCAAAGGCCGAGGAGACGTCGCGGATTTCGATCTTGGCGATCATGCGCTTGTAAAAGGCGTCATAGGCAGCGATATCCGGCACGACGACGCGCAGCAGATAGTCGACGTCACCGCTCATGCGATAGAACTCCACCACTTCCGGAAAATCGGCGATCACTTCGGAAAAGCGCTTCAGCCATTCGATGGAATGGCTGTTGGTGCGGATGGACACGAAAACCGTGACCTTGGTGTTGACCTTTTCGGGATCGAGCAGCGCCACGCGGCCGCGGATGACGCCATCCTCTTCCATCTTCTGGATGCGGCGCCAGCATGGCGTCGTCGATAGGCCGACCTTCTTGGCGAGATCGGCCACGGCCAGAGTGGAATCTTCCTGCAAAAGGCGCAGAATCTTGCGGTCTAGGCGGTCCATTTAAGCATCCCTTCGAATTATATTCTCTCTATAGCCTATTTTAAGCGAGGGAAAAGAAACTTTTTCTCAAGAAAGGAGGCTTTTCACACGTTGTTGTAATACCGGAAGTAGTTCGGCCTCGAACCAGGGATGGCGTTTCAGCCAACCGCTGTTGCGCCAGCTCGGATGCGGCAGCGGCAGGATGGCGGGCGATCGGTTGGTCAGAAAATAGCGCCGCCATTCGGCAACCGTCTCGGTCATCGACCCCATGCGCGCCGCGCCAAGATGCCACGCCTGCGCATATTGGCCGATCGTCAGGATCAATTCGATCTGCGGCATCGCATCCATGGCCTTTTGACGCCACAAAGGCGCACATTCCTTGCGCGGCGGCAGATCGCTCCCGGCCGCATCATAGCCCGGAAAGCAGAAGCCCATGCCCATTATCGCGAAATGATCCGGATTGTAGAAGCTCTCGCGATCCACAGCGAGCCATTGCCGCAAACGGTCACCGGAGGCATCGTTGAACGGTAGACCGCTCTCGTGAACGCGCAATCCCGGTGCCTGCCCTGCGATGAGTATCCGCGCGGTCGACGACAGCGTGGCGACCGGGCGCGGCTCGTGCGGCAAGCGATCCGCCTCGCCTTTGGCCGGCGCATCTCGACAGAGACGACAAGCGGCAATCGCTGAACGCAGGATCTGTAATTGGCTATCTCGCTTCATGGCACAATCCATCCGACGAGTTGCCGCAGATACCCGACCACTCCCGCTATCGGATCGCCTCCATTGGCATGGGTCATTTGCTCATCATGCCGATAGTCGCTCGGTCTCTCGAAATCCCCAGCCCAAAGTCCGGCTTTCGCCTGCCGTGCCACTCGCTCGTCGCCGGCATAGCCGCCGTACGAAACCGCCATGCCGTTGCGGACCATCGCGGCATTGATATCAAGAGTGCCGATCGCGCAGGTCACCAGCATGCGACCGTAGCGATCCCTCTCCCGGCCACGGCATTCGGGCGTCCCGGTCTTAATAAATATGGCAAGCGCCTTGCGCGCTTCTTCGCCGCATGCCCAGTCGGCACCATCGCGCCGACAGCGTTGCCGATATTCGGGAGCATCGATGCCCTTCAGCCTCAGGCGCTCGCCACCGGTGGAAAGCGTATCGCCGTCGATGACATAAAAGCTACCGGTTTGAATGAATTCCGGCCGATTGTTCATCTTCCACGCGAGCAATGCAATAATGGCGAGCAAAGCGAAAGTGGCCACGCCGTCACGAAACAGGCGGCCTGACCGCATCACGTTCTCGCCTCCTTTAAGAACAAATCCTTGGCGAAGATGGCAAACAAATCATTTCGACGCAGTATCTTCTTAAGGTTTGGACGCTAGTCTGTAATCTCAGGCAGGCCAAGTTTCAATGTAACCATGAGCACCGGCGTCAGCACATCGACAGATAAGAATATCGTCGACCGATCGCGCAGCCACCGCAACCGGGCTGTGTCGAAGGCCGTGCGGCAGACGCGCGAGCGCCTTCAGAACGGCCATAGCCGCAATTTCGACCGCGAAATGATGCTTATGCACATCGACACGCTACTGCAGAGCGCCGCGGTCGTTCCGATCTTTGCCATCATCGTCGCTGTGCTCGGTGTCTATTTGACGCGAGACGCGCAGATCTTCTTCTGGACCGTCCCGATCCTGACGGCGCATGCCATCAACATGCTGCTTGGCCGGAAGGCACGGAAACAGGAAATCTCGACGGAAGGCGCCAGGAAATGGCGGCAGGTCTTCCTGCTCGGGCAATTGCTGATGGGCCTCTGCTGGGCAATCTTTGCCATGCAGAACTGTTCGACCTGCGGCGGCGACAGCTTCGCGCTCTACAAGGGCGCGGCCCTGCTGGTGGCGATCGGTATCACCGCGATGTCCAGTTTCATGCTGCCGCGCGCCGTACCCTTTTCCTTTGCGCCGGTCACCGTCGCGCTGGTCGTGACCGCCATCCTCACTCGAAAGCCCTCGGACATTGCGCTGACCGCCGCCATCTCCGTTGCCGTCGTGTTCTTCACCTTCATCACCATCCGCATGTATCAGTCCAACCTCAAGATCCTCTCCTTCCAGTCCGAGAAGGACGACCTGATCGCGGAACTGGAAGTCGCAAAGTCCATGTCGGACGAAGCGCGCCGGCGTGCCGAGGAAGCAAATCTCGCCAAATCGCGCTTCCTCGCCTCCATGTCGCACGAACTCAGAACGCCCTTGAATGCCATTCTCGGCTTTTCCGAAGTCATGTCCGCGGAAGTCATGGGGCCATTGAACAACCCGACCTATCGCGAATATACCACCGATATCCACCGATCGGGACAGCATCTGCTCAACCTCATCAACGAAATCCTCGACCTCTCGCGCATCGAGGCCGGCAAATATGAATTGAACGAGGAAGCGATTTCCCTGCTCGATATTGCCGAGGATTGCATCGGCATGGTGCAGCTGCGTGCCCGCGCCAAGAACATTTCGATCTCCTCGCAATTCGAAGCGCAGCTGCCTTCTGTCTGGGCCGATGAGAAATCGTTGCGCCAGGTGATCCTCAATCTGCTGTCGAATGCGGTGAAATTCACGCCGCAAAGCGGCGAGATTGCCGTCAAGGTCGGCTGGACGGCCGGCGGCGGGGAATATGTGGCGATCAAGGACAACGGACCTGGCATCCCCGAGGAAGAGATACCGGTCGTGCTTTCAGCCTTCGGACAAGGCTCGATCGCCATCAAGAGCGCCGAGCAGGGCACGGGCCTCGGCCTGCCGATCGTGCAAGCCATTCTTGCCAAGCATGACGGTCAGTTCGTGCTGAAATCCAAGCTGCGGGAAGGCACCGAAGTCATCGCCATCTTGCCAGCCAAGCGCGTGCTGCAAAGCCTGCCGGCAATCGAAGACGCCCCTCTCGTCGAGCGGCGCAAGAAGAGCTTCGCCTGAGCAAAGCTTGGGTTCCGCAACTTAACGGAACAGCAGATGGCTGCCGATGACGTACAGCAGGTAAATTCCGGAAGCGACCAGCATGCAGAGAACGGCAAACGAACCGAGATCCTTGGCATGCTTGCCGACATTGGAAATCTCCGGCGATATCCGGTCGATGACCTCTTCAACCGCCGTGTTCATGGCTTCGATCGCGAAAACGCCGAGAAAGAGCACCATGCCGATGACGATTTCGCCGATCGTCGCGCCAACGGCGATCAACAGGATCAACGAAACCGCCGCGAAGAGGAGTTCCTGCCGGAAGGCCGATTCCTGCAGCAGCCGCTGAAAACCACCCCAGGAATAACCGGCGGCGGCGAAAAAGTGCCGAACCCCCGTCTCCTTGGTGACCGTCTGCTTTGAAAACTCAGCCATTCGCGTTCCGCCCGTAATGTCCCGGTTTGCAATCTGGATGCCTTGCGAATACCGCCTCACCGTGAGCGAAGCAAGGCGACGCGTCCCGGCGACCCCAAATTCATTACAGATTTATGACGAAAAACCGATCGTCTACAGGAAATTTAGCGGCGAAACGCTTATTTCAACGTCTCGCCGCCCACGATTTTCAATGCTTGTTGGTAACGCCGGCGCTCTCGAATGTCGCCATGCCCGAATGGCAGGCGGCCGCGGCCTTGACGATGCCGGCGGCCAATGCCGCACCCGTGCCTTCGCCAAGCCGCATGCCGAGCGCCAGAAGCGGCGTCTTTCCGAGCTTCTCGATCGACTTCAAATGTCCCGGCTCTGCCGAAACGTGACCGATCAGGCAGTGATCGAGCGCGGAAGGATTGGCCGCCTTGAGAATGGAGGCGGCAGCCGTCGCGACATAGCCGTCGATGATGACGGGAATGCGTTCCATGCGCGCGGCAAGGATGGCGCCGGCCATCGCGGCGATCTCGCGGCCGCCGAGGCGGCGCAGGATTTCCAGCGGATCGGAGAGATGGTCGCGATGCAGCGCCACCGCCTTCTCGACGGCTGCGATCTTGCGCTTCAGCATCTCGCCTTCGGAGCCGGTGCCTGGGCCGACCCAGTCCTCCGCCTTGCCACCATGGAGTGCGTAATGAATGGCCGCGGCGATCGTGGTGTTGCCGATGCCCATCTCGCCGATGCAGAGCAGATCGGTGCCGCCGGCAATCGCTTCCATGCCGAAGGCCATGGTGGCAGCGCAATCACGCTCGCTGAGTGCCGGCTCTTCCGTGATGTCGCCCGTCGGGAAATCGAGCGCCAGATCGAAGACCTTGAGGCCGAGATCATAGGCGACACAAATCTGGTTGATGGCCGCACCGCCGGCCGCGAAATTTTCCACCATCTGCTGGGTCACCGAGGAAGGAAACGGCGTAATTCCCTGCTTGGTGACACCGTGATTGCCGGCAAAGATCGCAACCAGAGGCCGGGTCACGGCCGGCGCACGCCCGGTCCAGGCGGCCAGCCAGAAAGCAATCTCTTCGAGCCGGCCAAGCGCGCCAGGCGGCTTGGTGAGTTGCGCATCACGCTCGCGCGCTGCCACGAGTGCCCGGGCATCCGGCCCCGGCAGGTCACGCAGCAATGCGCGGAAATCGTCGAATGGGAGGCCGCTGACGCTCATGAATGCGTTCCTTGTCTTTTCGTCTCAAATCGGGTTCTTTGCGTGCGACTCTATTAGTCTTCGGAATCGGCGCGAACAACTCCAAAAGCGCCCGATGCCGTCGCGGTCATGGCGGGGAGAGGAAGAAATGCGGGAATATATGCGCGACATCGCGCGCGCGGTCGCTTTCTTGAGCCGCATTCCCGTGCCGGCATCCTTCTTCGGAGGCTATGACGGCAAGCTTGCGCGCGTTTCCCGTACCTTCCCTTTCGCCGGCCTGCTGGTCGTCCTGCCCGCCGCCCTGACCTTCGCCACGCTGCTTGCCGTCAATGCCGATCCATTGATGGCGGCACTGCTGGCCCTCACCGTGCAGACGATCACAACAGGCGCTCTTCATGAAGATGGGCTCAGCGATACCGCCGACGGGGTCGGAGGCGGCAAGGACCGCGAACGCGCACTTGAAATCATGAAGGACAGCCGCATCGGCACCTATGGTGCGACGGCGCTGATCTTGTCTTTCGGACTGCGCGCCGCAGCTCTCGCCGCCCTCGCCCGCCACCTTCCACCTTCCGAAGCCGCCATCGCCGTTCTCGCAAGCGCCGCCTTGAGCCGCGGCGCGATGGTTTGGCATTGGTATGCCCTGCCGCCCGCCAAACCGGATGGAATAGCAGCTTCGGCAGGCAAGCCGGATGGCGATGCCATGCAACTGGCATTGATCGCCGCACTCGGCCTCGCCGCGCTCCTCATCGGGCCTGCGCTTGGTGTTCCCGCACTCGTTGCCTGCCTTCTTGTGACCAGCACCGTGACATTTTTCGTCACCAGGTACATGCGGCAAAAACTGTCCGGCCACACCGGCGACACGATCGGCGCGACGCAGCAGATTTGCGAGATCGCCTCCCTCTGTACTCTTGCCATGTGCGTTTGAAGCATCGATATATGATCTCATGCTGACACCTTGCATCCTTGTCTGCTCCATCGACCAAATGACCGGCTATTGCTTCGGCTGCGGCCGCACATCAGCGGAGATCGGTGCATGGATGAATTATAGCGACGACGAACGTCGCCAGATCGTGGAGGCGCTTCCGGAGCGCCTGGAACAGGTCGAGCGCAAGCCGCGCAGGGAAACCCGCCGCCAAAGGATGGCACGGGAGCGCAGTGCCGTATGAACCGCCTGAACATCGTTCTCGCCATTCTTGGCATCGGCCTCGCTCTGCTCATCTTCAACAGCAATACCGGCACGACTTTCGGCATGCACAACGACGACTTCGCTCGCGTCGTCTATCTCCTGCCGATTGCCCTGATGATGAGCGCCGCCGTCTGGGCGAGCCGCCATACCGTCAGCCAGTCGATCCGCAATCTCCTGATCTGGCTTGTCATCATCATGGCGCTCGCGACCGCCTATATCTATCGCCGCGATGCCGAACAGGTCGGAAATCGCGTCTTCGCCGGCCTGATGCCAGGCCATGCCGTCGTCGTCACGACAAGCGAAGGAGCCCAGGAAGTTATCCTCCACAAGCGCTCGAGCGGGCATTTCGAAGCCCGGGTCATGATCAACGGCCAACCGATCGACATGCTGATCGACACCGGTGCCAGCACCATCGCGCTTTCGCAGGAAGACGCCGAGCGCGTCGGCATCATTCCCGAAAATCTCACCTATTCCATGACTGTATTGACGGCCAACGGCCGCGCCATGGCAGCTCCCGTGGAACTCGGCTCCGTGGCCATCGGCCCGATCAAGCGCAGGGATGTCGAAGCGAGCGTGGCTGAAGCGGGCAAGCTGGACCAGAGCCTGCTCGGCATGAGTTTTCTCGAAACCTTGGGTTCGATGCAGATGCAGACCGACGAACTCCGGCTTCGCGACTAAACGAAACGATCGGTCGAATTCGATAGTTCGGCCAGGACCGAAGCATTCGTTGGCCCCTTCACTCTAAAAGACGGCAGATCCGAACCCCGTATGAAGAGTGAAGCACCCATGACGCCCGCAAAATCAAACATAACGACGGAACTGCTGCTTCTTTTCGCTCTCGCGACCTGCTGGGGCGCCTCTTACACTTTCATCCGCGTCGGCGTGGCGACCATCCCGCCAATCACGCTGATCGCCGCCCGCACCTTGATAGCCGGCCTCGTCCTGTTTGCGATCATTCGCTGGCGCGGCCTGAGCCTGCCGAGGGACGCAGCCACCTGGAAGCGTTTTCTTATTCAATCCTGCCTCAACAGTGCCATTCCCTTCACGCTGATCGCCTGGGCGGAACAGACCGTCGATGCCGGTCTCGCGACCATATTGAATTCGACGACGCCCATTTTCACCTTCCTGATCGCCGCTTTCCTGCTGCGTAGCGAGCCGCTGACCGGACGCAAGCTTTTCGGTGTGATCGCCGGCATGGCGGGCATTTGCCTGATCATCGGCCTCGATGCGCTGCATGGCGTGGGCCGCCAGTTGCCGGCACAGCTCGCCGTCGTCGCGGCATCCGTCTGCTATGGCTGTGCCGCCCTGTTCGGCCGCAATTTCAAGGGGCTGGATCCGATGATGCCGGCCGCCGGTTCGCTGCTCTGCGGCGCAGCTCTTCTCATTCCGGCCAGCCTGATTGTCGAGCAACCCTGGCGGATCGCGCCGTCGACGGCTTCGATCCTCGCGCTTCTCGGCCTGTCGGTCGTCTCCACCGCCCTCGCCTTCAGCATCTACTTCCGGCTCATCCAGACACTCGGCTCGGTCGGCACGACGGCACAGGCCTATCTGCGCGTCCCGATCGGCGTCGGCATCGGCGTGGCCTTCCTCGGCGAGCCTCTGTCGCCGACGGCAGCCATCGGTCTCGTCTGTGTCGTCGTAGGCGTCATGGCCATGACCATCGCGCCGCGCCGGCCGGTTGCAGCCGAATGAAATCGGTTCCAATCGGCTCGCATGGGACAATCAGATCAGGATGGACAAGTCGTCCCACGCGAAAATGAAGTTGTCGGAGCGCCAGACCGGACCCGGATCCGTGTATCGGCCGATCAGTTGCCCTCCGAGCGCACGATAGAAAGCGATCGCCGGTTCATTGCCGACCACGACGCCAAGCGCCGCGCCCGAATAGCCCATGGAAAGAAGTTCTCGCGCCAATTCTCGCATCAGACGGCGGCCAAGTCCCTGGCGTTTGATGGAAGCATCGACATAGAGCGATTTTATCTCGCCTCGCCCCTCGAATACGGCATCGGACGGCGCATTGATCGCGCCGATGCCAACAAGCCGATCTCCCTGCTCGGCCAGAAGCACGCGCTGATCCCTACGGGGATTTGCGAGCATATCGGCCCATCGCAAGCGGCGGAAATCCTCGTCGAGCACCCGATAAATTTCTGCGGACACAAGGTCGCGATAGGTGTCGCACCAGATCGCGCGATGCAGCCTCGCCATGTCGGTGACATCGTCGGCAAGAGCAGGCCTGATCGCAATTTCCATCGTCATCCGACATTCCCCAGGACGGTGCCGCGCAATGCGCCGACCAGGTAGAGCGAACCGGTCACAAGGATCCAGCCGCCACGTTCCGCAGCCTTTGCAACGGCGCGATTGAGCGCTTCGTGCGGGTCCGGCTCGGCTTCGCAGGCCATGCCCATGGATTTTCCAAGCGCTTCCAGCTCGTTTGCCGCACGAGCCCGGCCAGATCCCGATGCTTCCGTAAAGACCGAATAGGCGGCGTATCGGGAAAGTACCTTCACAAAGCCGCTGGCATCCTTGTCGGACGCCAGCGCGACGATAACGACGCAATCGCCGCTGACGCCGGAGGAGCGCGCGATGTCGCGCAGCACAGCCTCGATGTTGAACGGCACATGCGCGCCATCCATGATTATGGGCAGGGTTTGCCGTCCATTTGCAGATGCAGGCGGCAGCGCAAAGTCGAAGCGCTCCATCCGACCCGGCAGACGTGCCTTTTCGATCACCGCGGGTTCGAGCAGCCATGCACCGATGGGCCGATCTTTTTCGCTTCCTTCCCGCGCGCTCTCGCCTTGCCGTCCCAGATGATCGAATACCAGGCCGACCAGCGCTATATTCGTGTCCGCAATCGTCGCATCCTCGGGAAGGTCAGTTCGAAGCACTTCACAGCCAAGTTCATCGGCACGCTGCTGCAAGACATGCCCTGCGGCATCATCGGCGGCAAGCATGGTGGCAAGCGTCGCACCGGGCTTCAATATGCCGACCTTCTCCCGCGCGATCGCCTCGCGCGTGACCCCAAGAATTTCCGTATGCTCGAGCCCGATATTGGTGACGATGGCAACTTCGCCGAAAACCACATTCGTCGAATCCAGCCTGCCGCCAAGCCCCACCTCGGCAACGATCCAGTTCAAGCCGGCATCTCTGAACACGACGAAGGCGGCGGCCGTTATCACATCGAACCAGGTGGCATCTTCGCCAGCCGTCGCTGCCCGCTTCGCACTCTCATAGCTGTCGAGAACCTGCGTGATCGCCCCTGCCAGCGTATCGTCCCCGACCTCCCGGCCCAGAACGCTGATGCGCTCGTTCACACGGTCGACATGCGGTGACGCATAACGGCCGACCTGCCAGCCGGCTCGCACCAATCCGGCCTCGAGAAGTGCTGAGACCGATCCCTTGCCCTTGGTGCCGGCGACATGGATGGCGCGAAAGTTCCGATGGGGATTGCCCAGCCGCTGCATCAGATCGAGCATGGGCTCGAGACCGACCCGCATCTCCCCGCGCGGCTTGCGCTCCCAATTGGTCAGTTGATCGAGCCGGGAGAGTGCTTGGGATAGCGAGTGGCTCGGATGGGATTGCGGCATGGAATACCTTCGGCAGGATTTCAGACTGACGTCGGGAAACGACTTGAACGTCTCTCACGGCTATGGACACCCGACCGCCTCGCTAGGTCAAGTCAGGATCGATGAACTCCATGCGGCGACGCGGGTAGCAAGACCTAAAAGGCTCCGCCGTCAGTTTCTCAGCCGATAGCCGGTCCTGAAAATCCACCCGAGGATAACCAGACAGACCGCGAGGAAAAACGTGATCATCGCAAGGCTCAGCACCGGATTGACGTCGGCAATGCCATAGAAGCTCCAGCGAAAGCCGCTGACGAGATAGAGAACTGGATTGAGGTGGCTGGCCGCCTGCCAGAAGGGCGGCAGCATGTTGATCGAGTAGAAGCTGCCGCCGAGGAAGGTAAGCGGCGGCACGACCAGCATCGGGATCAAATTCAGCTGCTCGAAATTCCCGGCCCATATGCCGATCATGAAGCCGAACAGGCTGAAGGTCACGGCCGTCAGTACGAAAAACAGGATCATCATGAACGGATGCTCGATCCTGATATCGACGAAGAAGCTCGCCGTCGCCAGAATGATCAGGCCGATCAGCATCCCCTTGGTCGCCGCCGCACCCACATAGCCGAGAACAATCTCAGTCATGGCGACGGGCGCCGATAGGACTTCATAGATCGTGCCCGTGAATTTCGGGAAATAGATACCGAAGGAGCCGTTGCTGATGCACTGACCGAGCAAGGTCAGCATGATCAGGCCGGGCGTGATGAACGCCCCATAGGACACGCCCTCGACGAGATTGATCCGCGATCCGATCGCAGCGCCGAAGACGATGAAATAGAGCGAGGTGGAAATGACCGGCGAGACGACGCTCTGCAGCAAAGTGCGGCGCGTGCGGGCCATTTCGAAAGAATAAATGGACTTGACCGCTTCGAAGTTCATTTGCCTGCCTCCACCAGCGATACGAAAATATCCTCGAGCGAACTCTGGCGCGTCGAGAGGTCCTTGAAATGAATTCCCTCAGCCGCCAGTTTCGAGAGCAGAGCCGCGATGCTGGACTGTTCGTGATGCGCATCGAAGTCATAGACCAGCGTCATGCCATTCGGCCCAAGCGAAAGCCCATTGCCGTCGAGACGGTCAGGGACGGCATCCAGCGGCTCGCTGAGATCGAGGATAAGCTGCTTGCGGCCGAGCTTTGCCATAAGCGCCTTCTTCTCCTCCACCAGCAGCAGCTCGCCGCCATTGATGACGCCCACTCGATCCGCAGCCTCTTCGGCCTCTTCGATGTAATGCGTCGTCAGAATGATCGTGACGCCGGAAGCACGCAGGCGCTCGACCACATGCCACATGTCCTTGCGCAGCGTCACGTCGACGCCGGCCGTCGGCTCATCCAGGAAAAGGATCTCCGGTTCATGCGAAAGCGCCTTGGCGATCAGCACGCGCCGCTTCATGCCTCCCGAAAGCTGGCGAAGCGTGTTGTCCTTCTTCTCCCACAGCGACAGATCGCGAAGCACCTTCTCAATATATTCCGGGTTCGGCTTCTTGCCGTGCAGTCCGCGCGAAAAGCTGACGGTATTCCAGACCGTTTCGAACTGATCGGTCGTCAGCTCCTGCGGCACCAGGCCGATCATGCTGCGCGTGGCGCGGAAATCGCGCACGACGTCATGACCGCCGACCGTCACCGTGCCGCCGCTCGGATTGGCGATCCCACAGACGATGGAAATCAGCGTCGTCTTGCCCGCGCCGTTCGGCCCGAGCAAGGCCAGGATTTCACCTCGCTCGATGTCGAGGTTGACGCCTTTCAGCGCCTGGAACCCGTTAGAATATGTCTTGGTAAGATTGCGGATGGAAATGATCGGAGCCATGGTGAGGCAAAGTCCGGCTTTTGTGATGAATTTCGCGGCGTTTGCCCGCTATATAACCGGCTCTGAGCTTTTACCACCCCACGGTCGTGAAACACAGCGTTCGCCTAAGCCAAATAAGCTGTCATCAAATCGTGACCTTCGTCGGGCATATAGCTCCTTAGGTGAGCAACGTTCGTCGCAACTCCGCCCAATGCCTCTTGGCGACACGTCGGCGCCTGCTGTTACTAGCCAATTTATTGCCTTCGTAGTCATATTGCATGCATCATTGCAACATGAAGTTCTTTTCTGGAGCAGGCAAGGATCCCCCGTCGTTGCCATGCACCGCTCAAGCCGGCACCAGCCGGCTTTTTTCTTTTTTGCCGGCTTGCGATCGATGGAGTGACCGTTACCAGCTGCCGTTGACGCCGCAACCAGCCGGCGGCAATGTCTTGTGTTCGAAGCGAGCCTTCAGCATCTCGCAGCCCTTGTCGCGGATGGGTCCCGGCATCATTGAATTAAGGCCGATGCCGACCTCGTCGAATGGATCGTCGGCGTAGGCGACGTAAGCATACCAGCGGCCGCCGATGACGAGAATGATGGCAATCAGTGCGGCAACGAGCGCCCGTCCCAGGCTTCTCTTTCGTCTTGGTGCTTCTTCCATGACCCCTCCTGTACTCGGCTCGCGTAATTAAGCGCGATTTCCTCGATAGGTAAATCAGCTTGCCCGTCCGGCAAGTGTGGATGCTGCCCCGGCGAAACGCCTATCAGAGGCTGCAATAGCGTCGGCCACCCTTTCGGTCCCGGAGATCGAAATGGAAATGGTTCCAGTGTTCCGGATTGCTGCCCGGACCAAGCACTGTATCGAAATAGCGGCAGCTATCGGTACGCACGGCTTTCAGCAGCCGCCCTTCCCGGAAGGAGAACAGACCCTTCCTGCGCACATCGATCACATGGCCGTTCTTCAGGACGAAGGTGCCGACATCGATGGCATTGCCGTGGGCATGTTCCGACATCGGGTTATAGCGTTGCCGGCTATTGTTCATCCGCCGACAAGAATAGCCGCCGAGCGGAACGACCGTGCCGATGCCGGACCAGTAGCGCGTACGCGCCGCCGGGGCCAACTCGTTCTTCACCCATTTGGCGAAAGCGAGCGTCACCTGGCAATTCAATGTGACGGCAGGCCTGACGGCGATGTTGCCCGAGAGACCACTGAGCGAGACCGGATAGGGAACCTGGCATGAGGGACCGTTCGAAATCGCCGGCTTGTCCGCATAGACTACACCCATGCGCTGCAGCTCCTGACGGCAGGCAACTTCCGAAGGCGGCATCATGCCCGGCGTCGATTGCGGCGCTTCGAACTGTTGGTCGAGGCGCGGTACGGGGTTTTCGATACGCGGCAGCATGGCGACCTGCGTTCCCGGCTGCTGCCTCGGTACCCGCGACTGGTTGAGTTCGGCCTGCGCGGCCGGCCGCTGAAGTGCGGAGCGGTTGGTCTGCACCGGCGCATCGGTGCCGATGCCGCCGACGACAGGCTGATCGGACTCGCCTTCAGCGATGTTCTGCTGCTCTTCCTGCGCCAGCCCGACCACCGATGGAGACTGCTCCTCCTCGCTCGGCCCGACGCCGAGCTCGGCATCCATATTGACGCCCTGCGGCGGAACGTTCGATTGCTGCGCCAGACCGATTTCGACGTCGGACGTGGTCACCGCCTCACCTGTTCCGGTGGAACGGACGGGACCACCATTCTTATAGTTGTTCGAGGTGGAGACGACGGGATCCTGCATGCCTGGATAGGCGAACTGCCGCTGCGGCACGCTCTTATGCGGCTTGATGGAGCCGACGCGCGAGGAGCTGTCGATGCCGGAAGGCGGCACGAGGCTGTCTGCCGTGCAGGCGACAAGTGCCGACGACAATAGCAATGGCAGCGCGACCCGCCGTAGAATGGGTAAAATGGTCATACTCCTGATCCGCTGCCCCAGCCACGGTCGGTAACGATTACAAATCCTAAATGGGAAGGGTGAACGAAAGCTTACCGTCGCCGGTCGGCGTGGCTCAGCCTGGCGCGACAAGGTAACGAAACGGCACGGAATTCACCTTTCGCCTCACGGAAGTTCGAGGCAGAAACGTCAACATTGTCTTTTCCATCGCGCCTGGATTGCATAGGCTGAAAAGGGGAATCGAGCCGAAAAACAGGAGCAGATGAATGAACGACAGCGTCAAACCGAGAGGCGAGCTGACATTGCGCACGCTTGCCATGCCCGCCGACGCCAATCCTGCCGGCGATATCTTCGGCGGCTGGGTCATGGCGCAGATGGACTTGGCGAGCGGCATCCGCGCGGCCGAACGCGCGCGCGGCCGCGTGGTCACGGCGGCGGTGAAGGAGATGGCTTTCGAGCTGCCGGTCAAGATCGGCGATACGCTGAGCGTCTTTACCGACATCGACCGCGTCGGCCGCACCTCCATCACGCTGAATGTCGAGGCATGGGCGCACAGGGCGCGTTTCAACACGCTGGAAAAAGTCACTGCCGCAACGTTCATCATGGTCGCGCTTGACGAGAACGGAGCGCCGAAGGCCGTACCAGAGGAGAGCTGACGTTATGGGCCCAGCACACACGCCGGAAGTCTACGTCTATATCCGGACGGTCATGAGCATGGTGATCGGCCTCTCGCTCGCTCAGCTTCTGACGAGGCTCGCCGGCTTCGTGCAGGCGCCCGGCAAGCACAGGATCTATCTCGTCCATCTCGGCTGGATATTGTCGATGTTCCTG
This sequence comes from Rhizobium sp. P40RR-XXII, assembly GCF_012641405.1. Taxonomy (GTDB): domain Bacteria; phylum Pseudomonadota; class Alphaproteobacteria; order Rhizobiales; family Rhizobiaceae; genus Rhizobium. The sequence goes on along the minus strand of NZ_JABAII010000002.1, from coordinate 112,037 downwards.
TTCATCATCCATTTCTGGTGGTGGGAATATCGGTTGCAATCCGTCGCGCAGATCAATTTCGGCGTCTACCTCTTTCTCATCTGCTTCTGCTGCCTCTTCTATTTCCTCTGCGTGTTGCTAAATCCGCATTCGGTTGAGGATTACGGCGGCTTCGAGGAATATTTCATCTCCCGCCGCCGCTGGTTTTTCGGCTTGCTTGCAGTGACCTATGCCGTCGATCTCATCGATACATTGCTGAAGGGCGAGGCCTATTTCCAGTCCCTCGGCTGGGAGTATCCCATACGCAATGTCGTCTACATCGTCCTATGCATCATTGCCGCGATCACCGCCAACCGGCGTTTCCAGGCAGCGTTCGTAATCGTCGGGCTGATCTATCAGATCACGTGGATCTTCCGTCTCTACGACGTGCTTCCGGGATAAGGTTCGCATTCCGCTCGGAAGAAAACGACTGACATTCCGATGCTCCACAATCCTTGACCAAGACATCGCCATATTGTTCAGATCGATTGCCGTCTGAGACGCAGGTGGGGGACGTAAGCTTTGAAGACAAAGAGCTATGCATTGGGATTGGCGGTTGCTCTTTCATTGCCTTGGCTTGCCTACGCCGAAGACCCCGCTCCGGGGCCGGCCAATACCACGATCGACTTGAAATACTGGGTGGAATTCGCAAACCAGGGCAATCCGGCCGCGCAATACGGTCTCGGCTATCGCTACGCCAACGGCCAGGGCGTGGAACGGGACGATGCCCAGGCGGTCGATTGGTATCGGAAATCGGCCGACCAGGGTAATGCGCAGGCACAGTATGCGCTGGCCTATATGTATGCCAGCGGTCGCGGCGTCGATGTCGACCTGAAGCAGGCAAACGACTGGTATCTGAGGTCGGCGCAACGGGGCAATGCCGACGCTCAATATGCCATCGGCTATTCCTACGCCAACGGCCGGGGCATGGATGCCGATAATGAAGACGCCGTCACCTGGTACCAGAAATCCGCCGCCCAGGGCCAGGCACAAGCCCAATATGCCCTCGGCTACATGTACGCAAACGGCCGTGGCGTCCATGAGGACAAAGCCATCGCGCTCGGCTGGTATCGCAAGGCGGCGGATCAGGGCCGTTCCGATGCCCAATATGCTGTCGGCTATATGTACGACAACGGCGAAGGCACGGAAGAAGATCAGAATCAGGCGGTCGCCTGGTACAAAAAAGCGGGCGATCAAGGAAGCACGCAGGGCCAGTATGCCGTCGGCCACTCCTATGCCAATGGCAGGGGCGTCGGGCAGGACGATGCCGAAGCCTTTTCCTGGTACATGAAAGCGGCCGAAGGAGGCCGCGCCGATGCCCAATATGCCATCGGCTATAGCCTCGCGAACGGGACGGGCGTCGCCCGGGACTACAGGCAGGCGCTTCAATGGTATCGCAAGGCTGCCGATCAGGGGAGCCCCGATGCCCAATATGCCATCGGCTATCTCTACGCCAACGGCCAGGGCGTGAAGGTAGACGACGGCAGCGCGGCGAGGTGGTACCGCAGGGCCGCCGAACAGGGCGACGCGCAAGGCGAATACGCCCTCGCCTACATGTATGCGGCCGGTCGCGGCGTCGCAAAGGATTACGGCAAGGCGTTCGAATGGTATGGGAAGGCCGCCGGCCAGGGACATGCGGATGCACAATACGCCCTTGGCTACCTCTACGACACCGGTCAGGGGGCGAAGCCGGACAAAGCGGCGGCGGCAGGCTGGTATCGCAAGGCGGCCGACCAAAACAACGCACAGGGTCAGTATGCCCTCGCCTATCTTTATTATCAGGGCGCCGGCGTCACCAAAGACTATGGACAGGCTGTCGACCTGTTTCGCAAGGCCGCCGGCCAGGGCGACGCCCGTGCGCAATATGGTCTTGGATATATGTATTATAACGGCTATGGCGTGCCGAAGGACTCCACAATTGCCGCCGATTGGTTCAACAAGGCGGCGGCGAGAGGATTGCCGGAAGCGCAGCACGGCCTCGGCTATATGGAAGCCAATGGCGAGGGTCCGATCAAGGATCTCGGACCATTGGGACAGGGAGCAGCCGGAAAGAAGGGCACCGGCGACACGACGGGCTGGATCATATTTCACTTGCTGATGGCGCTCTTGCCCTGACGGTCGCAAGAGCTTGCTATCTTGATAGAACGGATTTTCGACTGCGGGGTAGATCGTGAATTGGAAGAAAGGGGCTGTAGGTTTGCTCTTCGTGCTGGCGTCGATGGCGACGGCGCACGCCGACGTCGGGCGGAACAGCTATGATCGTGGAGATTTCAAGACCGGCGTGGATTACTGGCGTCCCTTGGCAAACAAGGGCAACGTCGCGGCGCAGCTGAAACTCGGGCAAATGTACGAGCAAGCTGACGGCGTCGAGAAAAACTACACATTGGCGCTCAGCTGGTACAAGAAGGCCGCCGATCAGGGCAGCGCCGAAGCGCAGTTCAACGTCGGCACTATGTACGATCAGGGCGAAGGCGTCACCGCCGACAAGAGCCAGGCCGTTCTCTGGTACAAGAAGGCCGCTGCGCAGGGATACCTCAACGCGCAATACAATCTCGGCGTCGCCTACGATACGGGTGAAGGCGCTCTCAAGGACAAGCCGCAGGCCTTTGCCTGGTACAGCAAGGCCGCTGAACAGGGCGACATGGATGCGCAGTTCAATGTCGGCACCATGTGCGATCAGGGCGATGGCACAGATAAGGACAAGCGCAGCGCCGCCATGTGGTACCTAAAGGCCGCCGAACAGGGTAAGATCGAGGCTCAGTACAATCTCGGCATCATGTATCGCGACGGCGAGGGTGTTGCCAAGGACGGCGCGACAGCTCTTTCCTGGTTCAAAAGGGCGGCCGATCAGGGCGATCCCAGCGCTCAATTCAACGTCGGCGCGATGTACGCCGATGGCGACGGGGTGAAACAGGACGATGGCCAGGCAATCGCATGGTTCTTGAAAGCCGCGGCGCAGAACGATGTCGAAGCCGAATACAATCTCGGCGTCATGTTCCGCGACGGCGAAGGTGTCACCAAGAACGGTCCTCAGGCGATCTACTGGTTCGAGCGGGCGGCGGCGCATCGCTATGCCGATGCCGCCTATAATCTCGGCATGATGTACCGTGACGGTGACGGCGTCGCGTCTGATTCCGCCAGGGCGCTGGAATGGTTCCGCAAGGCAAAGCGCTTGGGCTATGAGGGCAACCCGGACGAGAATGAAGGCTCGAGCGAGCAAGGCATCCCGATATAAGCTGATCTTCTATGACCGCTTCTGCGACACAATGGTCGTCAAGGATTGAACGTCGCGACGGGGGATTGCCTTGGCGCAGGAAGAGATGGAAGAGTAGCGCCACGCCGGGCCTCAATTGCAGCTTCTTCTCTTGCGAGGATAGATCGCCGTGAACCTGAAATACTCCATGCCCCCCGTCTTGCTCCTGCCGCCGCTTCGCATGGCTTTGCTTGCCGCGGCCGTCGTCTTGCCGCTGTCGCCGCTGCCACTAACAGCAACGCCGGCGGAAGCCGCGCCCGGCTCGTGCTGGTCGCTGCTGCAGAGCAAGTTCGGCCCGCAGATCGAGAAATCGGTGAACGAGGCCGATCCGTGCAAGAAGTTGCCGGGTGTCGATCACAAGGACAAGTTCGAGGTGAAGTCGCTCGACGTCTGCGACGCTCCGAACGGAGGCGTCCAGGTCAACGCCCGTGCCGAAATGGCCTGCAAGTCGCACGGGGTGCTCAAGACGACGATTAAGGGTGAGCTGGACGCCTCGATGACAGTCGACGTCGGCGCCTGCCACATCACCGACCTGCGCGTCGGCATCAACGGACCCATCGGCGAGTTGATATCCTCCGTCGGCGGCCTGCAGGATCTGGCGCGGGACTTTGCCCAGGCCAAGATCTCGGAAATCTGCGGAAAGTGAAAGAAGGGCCGGCATGGACTGCCGGCCTCAAGGCGGTATGATGGCAAAGCGGTTCAGGTTTGCATGACGCTATCGGCTTGCCCGGCGTCCTTACCGCCAAACCGAACTCCCTTTTTCTCGAAGCCGAAGCCGGCAAACAGCGCCACGACGACGGCCACGATGCAGGCGACGATCAGCAGCGCCAGGGCGTAATCGCCGTTCCACTGCTTCGCCAGGCCCGCCTGGATCGAGGCATTGCCAGACGCCAGCAGATTGCCGAGCTGATAGGCAAATCCGGGGAACGTGCCGCGCACCTCGTCCGGCGACAATTCGTTGAGATGCACGGGGACAATGCCCCAGGCGCCCTGCACGAAAAGCTGCATCAGGAAGGCGCCGATCGCAAGCATCACCGGTCCTTGCCCATAGACCCAGAGCGGCGCGACCGGAATGGCCAATAGCGCGGCGATGACGATGGCGCGACGGCGGCCGATGCGCTGTGACAACATGCCAAAAGACATACCGCCGACGATGGCACCGATATTATAGACGATGGCGATGGCGCCGACCGTGTAGGAATCATATTGCCGCTGGGCTTCCAAGAATGTCGGATAAAGGTCCTGGGTGCCATGGCTGAAGAAGTTGAACGCCGTCATCAGAAGCACGGCCCAGATGAATAGCGGAATATTCTCCCGCAGCACGGTAAGGAATGGCCGCTGCGGTTTGGATTGCCGCTCCAGGAAAGCCGGCGATTCCTGCACACTGCGCCTGATGTAGAGTACCAGCAGCGCCGGCAGCGCACCGACGATGAACATGCCGCGCCAGCCGATGATCGGAAACAGCAGGAAGAACACGATCGAGGCAATCAGATAGCCGGAGGGATAACCGGCCTGCAGAATGCCGGACACGAGGCCGCGCGACTCCTCCGGTATCGTCTCCATCGTCAGCGATGCCCCCACGCCCCATTCGCCGCCCATGGCGACGCCGAAAAGCGCGCGCAAAACGAGGAACATCGTCAACCCGGTCGAAAAGCCGGTCAGGAATTCGAATATGGAGTAAAGCAGCACGTCGACCATCAAGGTCGTACGCCGGCCGAAGCGATCCGCCGCAAGGCCGAAGATCAGCGCGCCAAGCGGCCGCATGGCGAGGGTAAGGAAGATCGCCACGGCAACCGCCGGAACGTCCGTGTGAAATTCTTCGGCTATATGCTTGAGAACGAAAACCAAAATGAAGAAATCGAAAGCATCCAGCGTCCAGCCCAAATAGGCTGCGATGACGGTGTTTCGTTGCTGGGGGGACAAGGAACGTAAGCTATCCAATGCGGTCATCATGATCCTCCGACCGGATGGCGGCGGCGAGGCGGGCAATACCGGATGCCGTCGAAGCTGGGGGAACCCGGCACTGGCCGGGCATGTCGACGTTGCGGCTGGTTCCTCCGTTGGCGCCTGCGAGGATCGCGCTATGCGGACTTTCAGATCAGCGATAACGCATCGGCCGCCCCTGGGTTGTAACATATTTGACATCTCCGGCGAATGGAAAAATCCGCCGTTTCGTTTCCCTTTTGTACTCTTTGCCCCTTCACATCCGCGCCTTCTGTCGCCATATTCGGCGCATGGCCAAATCACCGAAAAAACCATACGCCCCGTCCGGTTTCGAAGAGGCGCCGCAGGCATCGTTTGAGGGCGCGCCGCTCAGCGGCAGTGTTGCCGACTGGGTGAAGCAGCTCGAAGCCGATGCCGAAACATCAGGCATCGAGACCCAGCGCGAGATTGCCTCGAAGGCTGGCAAGCATCGCAAGAAGGTGGAAATCGCCGCCTCCAAATCGGCGCGCGGCACCTCGATGGGTGGATCGACCGATCCGAAGACGCGCGCCGCCGCGGGCCTCAACCCCGTATCCGGCATGGATACATCGCTGGAAAATGCCGCCAATGCCGGTACTGCTGTCACGGCGACGGTCGAGGCGCTGTCGAAGCTGATCGAAAGCGGCAATCCGCTGTTCAAGGACGGCAAGCTCTGGACGCCGCACCGCCCTGCCCGGCCGGCCAAATCAGAAGGCGGCATCCGGATCCGCATGGACTCGGAATACCAGCCCGCCGGCGACCAGCCGACGGCGATCCGCGATCTCGTCGAAGGATTGGAGAATGGCGACCGCAGCCAGGTGCTGCTTGGTGTCACCGGCTCCGGCAAGACCTTCACCATGGCCAAGGTCATCGAGGCGACGCAGCGCCCCGCCGTCATTCTCGCGCCGAACAAGACGCTGGCAGCCCAGCTCTATTCCGAGTTCAAGAACTTCTTTCCCGACAATGCGGTCGAGTATTTCGTCTCCTACTACGACTATTACCAGCCGGAAGCCTATGTGCCGCGCTCGGACACTTTCATCGAGAAGGAAAGTTCAATCAACGAGCAGATCGACCGCATGCGCCACTCGGCGACGCGTTCGCTGCTGGAGCGCGACGATTGCATCATCGTCGCCTCGGTGTCCTGCATCTACGGTATCGGCTCGGTCGAAACCTATACGGCGATGACCTTCCAGATGAATGTCGGCGACCGGCTGGACCAGCGCCAGCTTCTGGCCGACCTCGTGGCGCAGCAATATAAGCGCCGCGACATGGATTTCATCCGCGGCTCCTTCCGCGTCCGCGGCGATACGATCGAAATCTTCCCGGCCCACCTGGAGGATGCCGCCTGGCGCATCTCCATGTTCGGCGACGAGATCGACGCCATCACCGAATTCGATCCCCTCACCGGCCAGAAAACCGGCGACCTGAAATCGGTGAAGATCTACGCCAATTCGCACTATGTCACGCCGCGCCCGACACTGAACGGCGCCATCAAGGCGATCAAGGAAGAGCTGAAAATCCGGCTTGCCGAACTGGAAAAGGCCGGACGCCTGCTGGAGGCGCAGCGTCTGGAACAGCGCACCCGCTATGACGTCGAAATGCTGGAGGCCACAGGCTCCTGCGCCGGCATCGAGAACTACTCGCGCTACCTGACAGGCCGCAATCCTGGCGAGCCGCCGCCGACGCTGTTCGAATATATTCCCGACAACGCATTGCTGTTCATCGACGAAAGCCACGTTTCGGTCAGCCAGATCGGCGGCATGTACCGGGGCGACTTCCGCCGCAAGGCGACGCTTGCCGAATATGGCTTCCGCCTGCCCTCCTGCATGGACAATCGTCCCCTGCGCTTCGAGGAATGGGACGCGATGCGCCCGGATACGATCGCGGTGTCGGCGACGCCCGGCAGCTGGGAGATGGAACAATCCGGCGGCGTCTTCGCCGAACAGGTCATCCGCCCGACCGGCCTGATCGACCCGCCGGTCGAAGTCCGCTCGGCCCGCACCCAGGTCGACGACGTCGTCGGCGAAATCCGTGAGACGGCCGCCAAGGGCTATCGCACCCTCTGCACGGTGCTCACCAAGCGCATGGCCGAGGACCTGACGGAGTATCTGCACGAACAGGGCGTGCGCGTGCGCTACATGCACTCCGACATCGACACGCTGGAGCGCATCGAGATCATCCGCGACCTGCGCCTCGGCGCTTTCGACGTGCTCGTCGGCATCAACCTGCTGCGCGAAGGCCTCGACATTCCGGAATGCGGCTTCGTCGCCATCCTCGATGCCGATAAGGAAGGCTTCCTGCGCTCGGAAACGTCGCTGATCCAGACCATCGGCCGCGCCGCCCGTAACGTCGACGGCAAGGTCATCCTCTATGCCGACAACATCACCGGCTCGATGCAGCGGGCGATGGACGAGACCAGCCGCCGCCGCGAGAAGCAGATGGCCTACAATATCGAGCACGGCATCACGCCGGAATCGGTGAAGGCGAAGATCTCCGACATTCTTGACAGCGTCTACGAGAAGGACCATGTCCGCGCCGATATCGGCGGCGCCTCCGGCAAGGGTTTTGCCGATGGCGGCCACCTCGTCGGTAACAATCTGCAGACCCATCTCAACGCGCTGGAAAAATCCATGCGCGATGCTGCCGCCGACCTGGACTTCGAAAAGGCCGCCCGGCTGCGCGACGAGATCAAGCGCCTCAAGGCCGTCGAGCTCGCCGCCATGGACGACCCGCTGGCCCGAGAGGAAGCCCGAAGCCTCGAAAGTGGCAAGGGTAGCGGCCGCCCCAATTCTTCGAGGCTCCGCTCCCCTTCGACAAACTCAGGGTCCTCCGCACCTCAGAATGAGGGCGGAGCAGGCATCGCAGCAAACAGCAACCCTCGTGGTGAGGAGGCCCGCAGGGCCGTCTCGAACCAGGAGGGCGGGACACAGCGCTCCTATTTCGCCAAGCCGAGCCTCGACGAAATGGGTCCGGGCAGCGACGCCGGCACGCCGCTTTTCCGCAGGAATACATTGGACGAAATGACAGTCGGCCGCACCGAGAAGCCGGTGACGGGGAAAGTACCGGACAAGCCGATCACCCGCGCGAGACCGGGCGTCGGCTCCTATGAGGATCCGGTGGACGAGAAGCAGCGCAAGGGACGGACAAAAGGCAAGACGGGACGGCCCGGACAGTAAGGCGACGGCAGTCGCCCAAGTCCGCCACCCGGATCTGCCGGTTTATGGGGAGCGACGCCCTGCAGGCATCGAATGATGTCTTGCTGCCAGGGCAATGGCTCCTACATGCCATCGCATGACGAGGTCTACTGAGGGACGAAGGTATTCGTCCCGGTGGGAGAGCGACAGCAACCAGGGGAGAGAGACCGATGCCAGAAGCTTTGATCGTCCGCCGCGAGACCCATGTCTCGGCGCCGCCCGCAGCCGTCTTCGCGCTGCTGACCGATCCCGAAAAGATCCTGCGCTGGATGGGCACGGAAGCCCGGACAGAACCGCAGCCGGGCGGCATCTATCTCGTCAACGTCACCGGGAGCCGCTTCGCGCGCGGCTCGTTTCGCGAAGTCGTGCCGGTGCACCGGCTCGCCTACAGTTTCGGCTGGGAAGGCAGCGAGGAAGTGCCGCCGGGGTCGAGCCTGGTGGAGATCGACCTGATCGAGCAACCCGACGGGACGCTGGTGCGCCTCACCCATTCGGGCCTGCCGACACCGGAGCAATGCGAAGCCCATGCAAAGGGATGGGCGCATTATTTGGACCGCATGGCCGAAGTGGCCGCGGGACGCGATCCCGGTCCGGATGCCATGCGCGGTCACGACGGCCAAAGCGGATGACGCTTTGAGTGCCGCGCCGCGAGGATCGGTGACCTGAAGAGCAAAGCTGTCACCGGCCGGCGACAATAGTTTCGCTCGCTGGAACTCGGCGATCCCATGCGCTCGCAGGAAGGTTGCAGCGGTGAGGATGACAGCCCGCAAGCGGCGTGGCATGATCGCGGCATGGATTTGCCCGCCCCCCTTGCCTGGCTGGTTGACGAAGCCGGCACCGCGCTCAGCCCCGAACGCTTCCTCGCCGATCTGGGCGGGCAATTGCTCGCCGCCGGATTGCCGCTTGCCGGAAGCGCCCTGACGCTCGCGGCGCCGCATCCGATCATCACGCAGCATACCTGGCTTTGGCGAGCCGAGACGGGCGCGGTGATCGAAGCCCTCGGCTTTGCCGGCACGTCGCTCGGGCAAGCCGGCCGCGACTGGCTCGGCGAGCTCGGCCCGACATGCGAGGTAACGATCGGGACCGCGCCCGGTCATTCCGTGCTGGCCTGGGCCGGCACCCGGCCCTTCACCTCCCCCGAGACGGAGAGGCTGCGTCAGGTCGCGCGCTTTGCTGCCCCCCCCTTGGCGGGTCTGGCCGCTCGCGCAACCCTATCGACCCTACTCGAAGCCTATCTCGGCCGCAGAAGCGCGGCACGCGTGCAGGCCGGTGCGCTCAGCCGCAACAGCGGCGAAACCATCCGCGCAGCGCTGCTCTGCGCCGACTTGCGGGATTTCACGGCTCTCTCCGAAGCATCGGAGCCGACGGTCGTGATAGCAGCCCTCGACGCCTGGTTCGATCGCGTCGCCGGCGCCGTACATGCTTTCGGCGGCGAGGTGCTGAAGTTCATCGGCGATGGTGTGCTCGCAATCTTCCCGGTCACCGAGACGCCGACGGAAGCCTGCGAAGCCGCGCTGCGGGCCGTCACCGCCATCCGCGCCGGCATGGCCCATCTCGACGCGACCCGGGCAAGCCAGGGCCTGCCGCCGCTTCCCTTCGGCGCCGCCCTGCATTTCGGCGATATGCTCTGGGGCAATATCGGCGCCGCCGACCGCCTGGACTTCACCGCCATCGGCCCCGCCGTCAATCTCGTCAGCCGATTGGAAGGCCTTTGCAGGCCGCTCGGACGCAACGTGCTGATCTCGGGCGCTGTTGCGGCGGAAACGACCATGCCGCTGGTGTCTTTGGGGAACTATGAGCTGCGCGGGATTGCCGAGTCTTGCGCGGTGTTTACGTTGGCGGAGAGCTAGGTCTGGGGTGTTAAACAAGGGTCCGAACTATCGGCGTTGCAGCACATCTTCATCAAGCTCGGCTCTCACCGCGGCCTGAAAATGCGAAGCCCCGCCCGTGAGCCAGAATTCTTCCGCGGTCGTGTCGAGAAACTCTGCAAAGAGCTTGGAAGCCACCCGGCGACGAACGCCTCCAACGATCTCTACCGCTCTCGAAAAGTGCCGGGGAGGAGAATTTTCCAATCTGACGTGGGCACATCCGCCATATGCATCGGCCATAGCGAAAACAAGCCGCGTTATCGGCAGATGCATCATCGTACCGAAACACATGATGCAAGGCTCAAGTGTCGTATAAAGCGTCAGCCCGTTGTTTCGCGAGAACGCGTAATCTCCGCTAAATACCTGATGAAAGAGATTCATTTCCGCATGGTTCAAATGATTCGAAATCATTGTTTTGCGGGAGCGTCCCAGAACCTGATCTTCCCTGCATAGAACTGCGCCAACAGGAAACACGCCTTCATCCAGCGCAATCCTGGCTTCGTCAAGCGCGAGACCCATCATATAGTCATCACTCAATTGAACCATGAGCCCTCTCGAATCCCGTATTAAAAGTTGTACTGACGTTAAATAGCGGCGTTTGTTGCAGCCGCATGACGAATTCCCGTACTGGGATCATCGCCGGCGCCCTCTTGTTAGCCAGCAAGCTCATTATATAGATTTGCAATAATAACTTCGTTGGTCGGCCGGGCGCCAACTTTCTCAACCCCTTGAAATTCCCCACCCTATCCTACCCGTTTCCCACCCTGGCCTAATATTACCCCTTGCCTTTTTCCAAAAACCCTGTCACCCATATACATGCTCGGGCATTTTCATGCCGGTGACTGGACTGATTTGGTGATCCGCTTGCGGCAGGCAGCGGTTGGGTTTTTGGACCCGCGCAGACGTTCTTTCCCCGTACGTGACTTCTCGACTAGCTTTCGCATGGCGCGGAGGCAAAGCCGTCCGGGTTTGCCCGGATAAACTAAGACTGATGGGTAAAGGACTATCCCCCATGGCCACCAAGGGCACTGTAAAATTCTTCAACCAAGACAAGGGTTTTGGTTTCATCACTCCTGACGGCGGCGCAAAGGACGTTTTCGTCCATATCTCCGCTCTCCAGGCTTCCGGCATCCAGTCGCTGCGCGAAGGCCAGCAGGTCACCTTCGACACCGAGCCGGATCGTATGGGCAAAGGCCCGAAGGCTGTCAACATCCAGGCTGACTAAGCCTTTGGTGACTGCCAGATCAAGGTTTCGAACGGCGCGGTGCAAACCGCGCCGTTTTTCGTTCGGCCTTTGCGGTCGCGAGTTCAGGGCTACCCCTCGTGCTTCGAGGCTGCAGCCTTCGACAAGCTCAGGGCTTTCGCACCTCGGCATGAGATTGGAGAAGCCTCCCGGCGCTATTCAAGATCAATCGCCCGGCTATCGCAGTCGATTAGTCCTCACGGCGAGGAGCCCGAAGGGTCGCTTCGAACCGCGAGGGCGGGTTGGAACCGCCAACTCAAGCGCTGACGCGTTCGCCATCGCCTGCAAAATCCACTGCGGCAAAAGCGGCGGCGATCACCTTTGGTCCCGCACCCGGCTTGTTGGCGTCGGTGGAGAGGATCTGGCGATAGCGGCGCGAGCCCGGCAGGCCGGTGAAGAGACCGACCATGTGGCGCGCGACATGCTGCAGGCGGCCGCCACTTGCGATATGGCGCTCCACATAGGCCATCATCCGGTCGCGCAGCCCGTTCCAGTCGGCCTCTGCTGCCGGTTCGCCATGGAAGCGATGGTCGACATCGGCGAGTATAGCGGCATTCTGATAGGCGGCACGGCCAAGCATGACGCCGTCGACATGAGCGAGATGCGCCTCGGCCTGATCCAGGGTCTGAATGCCGCCGTTGATGCCGATGAAGACCTCGGGCCAACGCTGCTTCATGCGATAGACGATGTCGTAATCCAACGGCGGGACCTCGCGGTTCTCCTTCGGCGAGAGACCTTTTAGCCAGGCCTTGCGCGCATGGATCCAGATCGCGTCCGCGCCGGCGTCGAGCACGCGCGTTATCAGCTCCGGCAGAGCTTCTTCGGGCTCCTGCTCGTCGACGCCGATACGGCATTTCACGGTGACGGGCGCCTTCGAAACAGCCTTCATCGCAGCAACGCAGGATGCCACCGTCTCCGGCGTCAGCATCAGGCAGGCACCAAAGGTGCCGGACTGCACGCGATCGGACGGGCAGCCCACGTTCAGGTTGATCTCGTCATAATCATAGGCTTGCGCGATCCGCAGCGCCTCGGCAAGCTTGGCCGGGTCGGAACCGCCGAGCTGCAGGGCGACGGGATGCTCGATGCCATCATGCCCCAGCAGACGATCGCGCGGCCCATGAATGATCGCATCGGCCACCACCATCTCGGTATAAAGCAGCGCATGCCGGCTGATCTGCCGGTGCAAGTACCTGCAATGGCGATCCGTCCAGTCGATCATAGGGGCAACCGCGAAAATTTTGCGGCCGTTTTTCAGTGCGTCGCTATACATGGGAAACCTTTCTGAATCCGCGCTCTACACCAAATCCCTCAAAAAGGCCAGTTTTCGTGGCTGTAACAATGATGCTAGTTTGCCTGATGGAGTCGGATGGCAGCAGCCCTCCGAAAAGATGAAAGTTTCGAAAGTCCATATGAAAGCCCCACTGACGACAGTCATTCCGCTACCCGCCCCCGTTCTTCTGCCGATCGAGGGCGAGACCGAGCTTTTCCCCGTGCGCCGCGTCTATTGCGTCGGCCGCAACTATGCCGACCACGCCATCGAGATGGGGCACGACCCGAGCCGCGAGCCGCCTTTCTTCTTCCAGAAGAATCCGGACAATCTGCTTACCTCGCGCGATTTCCCTTATCCCGCGCTGTCGTCGGACGTGCATCATGAGGTGGAGCTTGTGGTGGCGCTGCGTGGCGGCGGAGCAAACATTCCGGTCGAACAGGCGTTGGATTGCGTTTACGGCTACGGCGTCGGCATCGATTTCACCCGCCGCGACCTGCAGGGCGAAGCCAAGAAGCTCGGCCGTCCCTGGGAAATCGGCAAGGCCTTCGATCATTCCGCGCCCGTCTCAGCGCTCGTGCCGGCCACCCGTGTCGGCCATCCAGACAAGGGCGGTATCTGGCTGATGCGCAATGGCGAGGCCGCCCAGAGAGGTGACCTCCAGCAGATGATCTGGAAAGTGCCGGAGATCATTGCCGAACTCTCCAAGCTCTTCACGCTCGCACCCGGCGATATCATCATGACGGGCACGCCCGCCGGCGTCGGTCCCGTCGCGCGCGGCGACCGGATCAGCTGCGCCGTCGATGGCGTCGCAAACCTGGTATTGAACGTCGTCTGATCGAGGAGGATCGACCATGCCGCTCTACGCCCTTGCCGGCCAGACACCGAAAACGCCCGGTCCCGGCCGATACTGGATCGCGCCGGATGCCAGCGTGATCGGCAAGGTCGAGATCGGCGAGGATGTCGGCATCTGGTTCGGCGCGGTGCTGCGCGGCGACAACGAACCGATCATCATCGGCAAGGGCACGAACATTCAGGAAGGCACGATGGTTCATACCGACCCGGCCTTCCCTGTCACGATCGGCGAAGGCTGCACCATCGGGCATCACGCCATCATCCATGGCTGCACGATCGGCAACAATTCGCTGATCGGCATGGGCGCCACCGTGCTGAACGGCGCGAAGATCGGCAACAATTGCTTCGTCGGCGCCAATGCGCTTGTTACGGAAGGCAAGGAATTTCCCGACGGCACGCTGATCGTCGGCGCGCCGGCAAAAGCAATCCGCACGCTGGACGAAGCCGCGATCGAAGGCCTGCGCCGCTCGGCCAGCAACTATGTCGCCAACTGGCAGCGCTTCGCGCGCGATCTTAAGAGACTAGATTAGAAAATACTTATAACTACCTAGGACCAGTGGACCAAACCTCTGCCGAGCATTACGCTGCGCAGTTGGCGCAATGACCACGGATTTCGATGGTCGACTTTTCCGCCTTGAACTTCTGCGATTTCAGCCAATCCATCAGCCGATGGTCCACCTCGTGATCGTGGAATTCGATCACCTGGCCGCAGCTTTCGCAGATGGCGAAGGCGACGAGGCCGTGGCTGTGGCAATCCTCGTTCGGATGGGCGCAGGCGACGAAGGAGTTGATGCTCTCGAGCCGGTGCACCACGCCATATTCGAGCAGCTTGTCCAGCGCGCGATAGACCTGCAGTGGCGCGCGAAAACCCTGGTCGCGCAGCTTGTCGAGAATAGTATAGGCGCTCAGCGGCGCTTCCGCCTTGGTCAGGACATCAAAAACAAGCGTCTGGTTCTTGGTGAGCATCGGAGTCGTCATGATGACTGTCCTCTCTGTTGCGCCGCTGGCGTGCCGGCCCTGCGAACGAGGGGCAGCAGACTGATGATAAACAGGACGAGCGCCGCAACGACGATGGACGGCCCGGACGGCGTGTCATAGCGCAGCGATCCGAACAGCCCGCCGACAACGGCGATGGCGCCGAGCAGCGAGGCGAAAATCGCCATCGTCTCCGGCGTCGCGGCAAAGCGGCGCGCGGTGGCGGCAGGAATGATCAGCAACGCTGTAATAAGAAGTATGCCGACGATCTTCATGGCGATCGCGATCACTACGGCCATCAGCAGCATGAAAAGCAGCCGGGCACGCTCCGGCCGCAGCCCTTCGGCCTCGGCAAGCTCCGGATTGACGGTCGATGCCAGCAACGGCCGCCACAGCCAGACAATCGCGGCCAGCACGAAGATGCCGCCTGCCCAGATCACGAGAATATCGGACTGGCTGACGGCCAGAATATCGCCGAAGAGGAAAGCGATGAGATCGATCCTCACCCAGCTCATGAAGGCGACGATAACCAGGCCGATCGCCAGCGTCGCATGCGAGAGAATGCCGAGCAGCGCATCCGCCGACAGCGCCTGTCGCCGCTGCAGCAGCAGGAGCAGGATCGAGACGAGTGCCGCGACCGCAAAGACGGAGAGCGTGAGGTTCAGCTGAAAAAGCAGCGACAGCGCCACGCCCAGCAGCGCCGAATGCGAGATCGTATCACCGAAATAGGCCATGCGCCGCCAGATGATGAAACAGCCGAGCGGCCCGGTCGTCAGCGCCAGCCCGACGCCGGCGACGACGGCGCGCAGGAAGAAATCGTCAAACATGGCGCTCTCCCTCGGTATGGTCATGCCCCAGATGATGATCATGATCATCGTGGTGATGATCGTCATGCTCATGATGGTGGTGGCCGTCCTCGGCATGACAATGGTCTGTTATCGAGCCGTCGGCATGCCGGACGCGGCCGTCGGGCAGATGCGTATGATCGTGATGATGGCTGTAGATCGCCAGGGATTGCGCCGCGCGCGTGCCGAACAGCTTCACATATTCGGGGCTCTGGCTGACGCTCTGCGGCGTGCCGCGGCAGCAGACATGGCCGTTCAGGCAAACCACCGTATCCGTCGCCGCCATGACGACATGCAGATCGTGCGAAATCAAAAGGATACCGCAGCCTTGCGAATTGCGGATCGACTTGATCAAGTCGTAAAGCGCGATCTCGCCGCTGAAATCCACGCCCTGCACCGGCTCGTCCAGAACAAGCAGATCGGGCTTGCGGGCAATGGCGCGCGCAAGCAGCGCCCGCTGGAACTCGCCGCCGGAGAGATGCTGCACCTCGGCCTTAGCGAGATGAGCGATGCCGACCGCTTCCAGTGCCGCGATCAATTCGCGCTCCGGCAGAGGCCCCGTCAGCGTCATCAATCGCTGCACGCTGAGCGGCAAGGTCCAGTCGATGGCAAGTTTCTGCGGGACATAGCCGACCTTCAGATTGGCGATGCGGTCGACATGCCCCTCGTCCGGCTTCAGAACGCCGATCGCCGTCTTGGCACTGGTGGATTTACCGGAGCCGTTCGGACCGATCAGGGTGACGATCTCGCCGCGGTTCACCGAAAAATCGACGCCGCGCACCAGCCAGCGGCCGCCACGGCGGACGCCGACATCATGGAGCGACACGAGCGGCCGGCTCTTGCTGTCTATGGACGAAAGCATGAAATTTCCAATTGCACTATTGCGCTTTGCTATCGCACACGTTATAGCATAACGCAATTGATGTAATAACATAACAGACCCATTCAAGGGCATTTATCGCATGAACGCAGCAAAAGCTTTCCTCCCCCTCGCCGCCGCCCTCCTCTTGTCCGGCTTGCTTGTCGGCACTGCCGCAACGGCAGCCGATGCCCCCAAGGTCGTCGTCTCCATCAAGCCGATCCATTCGCTTGTCGCCGCGATCATGCAAGGGGTCGGCACGCCGGATTTGATCGTTGACGGTGCCGCCTCGCCGCATACCTATGCGCTGAAACCTTCGAATGCCCGCAGTCTCCAGCAGGCGCAAGTGGTGTTTTGGGTCGGACCGGGCATGGAAGCCTTCCTGGAAAAGCCGCTTGCTTCCCTCGGCGCCAATGCCACCGTCGTCGAGCTCGACGATGCCCCTGGCATCACCAAGCTCAAGTTCCGCGAGGGCGGCGCCTTCGAGCCGCATGACGACGGCGACGAACACGACGCCGGGGAAAACCATGCGCATGATCATGGCGACCACGATCACGGTGAGTTCGACACCCATCTCTGGCTCGATCCCCACAACGCCAAGGCGATGGTCGCCGAGATCACCACGTCGCTGGTCGCTGTCGATCCCGCCAATGCGCTGACCTATGAAGCAAACCAGAAGGCCTTGAACGACAAGCTCGACGCGCTGGATGCGGAAATTGCCTCCACGCTCGCCCCGGTAAAAGAAAAGCCCTTCATCGTCTTCCACGATGCCTATCAGTATTTCGAGCATCGCTACGGCGTCCGCGTTTCCGGCTCCATCACGGTCAGCCCGGAAACCATTCCCGGCGCACAGCGCGTCGCGGAAATCCACAGCAAGGTCGCCGATCTCGGCGCGACCTGCGTTTTCGCCGAACCGCAATTCGAGCCGAAGCTGGTCAATGTGGTGCTCGAAGGCACGTCGGCGAAATCGGGCACCCTTGATCCCGAAGCCGCAACGCTGCCGCAAGGGCCGGATCTCTATTTCGACCTGATGCGCGATATCGCAAGCTCCCTGAAAGCCTGCCTCTCCTAAGCAAGGCTCGCTATCGCCGAAGGAAGCGAGCCGGTTGTTCGCTTTTTTCACGCAAACAAATGTAATGATATTACATTACAATAGAGGTTGTCATGAACAAGAAGCTCCCGGTCACCGTCCTTTCCGGTTTCCTCGGCGCCGGCAAGACGACGCTGCTGAACCATATCCTCAACAATCGTGAGGGCCTGCGCGTCGCCGTGATCGTCAATGACATGAGCGAGGTGAATATCGATGCGGCGCTGGTGCGCGACGGCGGCGCCAATCTCTCGCGCGCGGAGGAACAACTTGTCGAGATGACAAACGGCTGCATCTGTTGCACATTGCGTGACGACCTGCTGAAGGAGGTCCGTCAGCTCGCGGAACAGGACCGTTTCGATTATCTGCTGATCGAATCAACAGGCATCGCCGAGCCCCTGCCTGTCGCCACCACCTTCGAATTCCGCGACGAGGACGGCAGCAGCCTTTCCGACGTCTCGCGGCTCGACACCATGGTCACGGTCGTCGATGCCGCCAATCTTCTGGCCGATTACGGCTCGACGGATTTCCTCGCCGATCGCGGCGAAACCGCCGGCGACGGCGACAACAGGACCATCGTCGATCTGCTGGTAGAGCAGATCGAATTTGCCGACGTCGTCATCTTGAATAAGGTCGGCTCCGCAACCGCCGAGCAGCGCGATGCGGCCCGCAAGATCATCGTCGGGCTCAATCCCGATGCCCGGCTGATCGAAACTGATTTCGGCACGGTCGAGCCGGCCGAGGTTCTCGGCACGGGCCGCTTCGACATCGATCGCGCCGAAACGCATCCGCTCTGGTACAAGGAGCTGCACGGCTTCAAGGATCACGTTCCGGAAACGGAGGAATACGGAATCCGCTCCTTCGTCTATCGCGCGAAGAAACCGTTCGATCCCGCTAAATTCCAGGCCTTTCTCAATCGTTCCTGGCCGGGCGTCGTCCGGGCCAAGGGCTTCTTCTGGCTTGCGACCCGGCCCTACTATGTCGGCGAGATGAGCCAGGCCGGT
Source organism: Rhizobium sp. P40RR-XXII (assembly GCF_012641405.1). Taxonomy (GTDB): domain Bacteria; phylum Pseudomonadota; class Alphaproteobacteria; order Rhizobiales; family Rhizobiaceae; genus Rhizobium. The sequence continues at coordinate 93,607 of NZ_JABAII010000002.1, read as the reverse complement.
GCGCTGGTCCGCACGAGCAAGATGGGCCTCTGGTGGGCTGCCGTGCCGCAGGATCAATGGCCGCGCGATCCCTCCTTCAAACGGGCACTTGCGCCTTATCTCGATTCGATTTGGGGTGATCGCCGCCAGGAGCTGGTATTCATCGGCGCCGATCCGATGAACGAGAAGCAGATCACGGCCGAACTGGACGCTTGCCTCGTTAAGGCGAATCGATTCACGCCGGAACGTTGGCGGGACCTGCCCGATCCCTTTGCAAGCTGGAATGGGTTGACGGCATGAAGACGCCGAAAGTGATCAGGTTTCGTTGTCAATGCTTCGAGTGCGGGAGCGATGACGCTCCGCCGGACGGCGGGTTGCGATCCGCCGCGGCCGAGCCGGACCAGAGCGACAGAAAATCAGGAGAAATAAATCCTCGCCTGATGGCGGATGCGGTCGGAAAACTGCTGTTTGGGGCCTGAGCGCGAGTTCAGGCCACCAGCATGCCGGTGGGAACGGCAATGATCTCATGCATGACGACCAATGCGCCGATCACCTCCGACTTGGCGCGGAGCGGCGTGATAGTGCAATGGAGCACCTTACCTAGCTCGACCTGACGATCCGCGGGGTAAAGGCATTCCACCTGTTCGCCCGCAAAGCAGGTATCGAGCTTCGCCTTCACGTTGCTTTCGAAATAGTCAGACCCGACGAATTCAGAAATATGGCGCCCCACAAGATCCATCGGCTTCGATTTCAGGAATTCCGAATTCGCCGCATTGCTGTAGAGATAGCGGTAATCCCGCGTAATCACCGCAACGCGATTAGGCAGGCTGTCCAGAATGACATCATTCAGAACGCTGCTTTCCTCGAAGCCGAATGCTTCGTCACGATCGGTTTTTTCGCTTGAAAACGCGCGCAGGATCTCGCCCGCAGATTCGTTTGCCCCGCCGAAATAACGGTCGATCAGCACCGAAAGCGAAGCGGAATTGTGCATCACTCGCGAACGATCATCCGATTCTTCCCGGATGAGATTGTTCATGAATTGGAGCTGCATGTAGATTTCGAGTAGACTCGTGGCCTTGTACGCCAAAATCGCCGCGATAAGTGGCTCCAACTCACGATCAAGTGACGCTACAAGCTCATCGTCGCCAAGTTTTATCGCACGCTGAATCTGATTACATTTCGTGGAGAAGGCATGAAAGAGTGCCAGCAAAATTGCCCTCCTGTCCCTGAACACAACAGGACGCAGGGGCCTCGTTTCCCGGCGTTGCCATGCCCAAGGATATTCAGTTTGGTGTCCGCATTCTCACCAAACTTTCTACATTGTGAATTAACATGACTTACCCGCACTTTCAATCCGCATGAACGGAAGTTCTCGGGAAAGGAGAACTTTCTGAAAAGGAAGGCTTACCGGGAGCAATGGCTGCATGAAAGATTGGATGCAAATGCGTGTATGAATCCGTGGTGTGCGCCGAGCACGGGCCTAGAGCCGGATGATTTTAGGTCTGTTCGACCTAAAATCTGAATCCGCTCTAGAATCAAAGAAGTAGAGCGTGATGTCGTCCGAAAACCGCCTGCACTTTTAGGCATCATGCTCTAGAAAACGGTTTTCTTGATATTCCAGCGATCGTGATACCAGAGCCATTGTTCGGGATTCTCCCTCACCCAGCTCTCGACCTTGTCGTTCAGTAGCTGCGCCGTGGCCGTCAGGTCGAGGTTGCCCGCCTCGTTGCGCGGCATCTCCAGCTTCGGCTCGATTTCCAGCCGGTAGCGATTGCCAGGCAAGCGGATGCAGCGGGCCGGATAGACCTCGCAATTGAACTGGCGCACGAGTTTCGGCAGAAGCGGATTCGTCTTCACGTCCCGGCCAAAGAACCGGGTTTTCAGGCCCTTGCGGAACTTCTGATCGACCAACACGCCGACACCGCGCCCGGCCTCCAGTTCTCTCGCAAGACTGAAAGATGATCCGGCGTGAGACGGCACAAGATTGCCCATGCGCTTGGCGCGGAAGTCGAAGACCTTCTGCGCGACATAGGGATTGTTCGGCGGGCGGAACAATACGGTCACCGTCAAGCCGAAGGCAGCGCCGGCGACCGGCAGCAGCTCGAAATTGCCGGTATGTCCGGTAAAGACGATGAACGGGCGTGGATTGTCCCTGAGATCGAGGAAGATCGGAATTCCCGAAACCTCGATCCGGCCCGGCTTGTCGCTATGGGGATCGAAGTCGAAAAGCCGGTCGAGAAAGACATATTCGGCCGCCAGCCGGCCCATATTGCCCCAGCTCGCGCGTGCGATCTCCTCGATTTCCGCCTCGCTCTTTTCCGGAAAGGCATTGCGCAGGTTGGTCAGCATCAGCTGATGCCGGCGCATGCGCGGGCCGATCTTGCGGGTCAGCCGATCGGCAAAATTGATGCCCGCATCCGCCGGAAACAGCTTCAGGAAATTGAGGAATCCGAAAATGACCTGCGCCACCAGCCATTGCTGGAACTTTCTGAGCGCAAGCACGATCCGGGTGATGAAGAGCTTCACGCGGCTCAATCCATCTTCAGGATGATCTTGCCGAAGATCTGGCGCGATTCCATCCGCTCCAGTGCCCGGTCGATGTCACTGAAGCTCACTTCGGTATCGATCACAGGATGGACCAGCCCACGCGCCATCTTCTGCATGGCGTTGGCCATGTTCTCCATGCGGCAACCGAAGGAGCCGAGCAGCTTCAGCTGCTGCTGGAACAGCATCATCAGATTGATCTCGGTGGAAACGCCCGAGGTCGAACCGCAGGTGACGAGGCGGCCGCCGCGCTTCATGCAGAGCATGGAGCCGGCCCAGGTATCCTTGCCGACATGTTCGAAGACCACGTCGACACCCTTCTTTTTCGTCAGCTTGCGCACGACACCCTCGAAACGGTCGGTGCGGTAATTGATGACGTGATCGGCGCCCAGCGCCTTGGCCTTCTCGATCTTGTCGTCGGAACCGACCGTGGTGATGACGGTGCAGCCGATCTTCTTGGCAAGCTGGATAGCGGCGGTGCCGATGCCCGAGCCGCCCGCATGAACGAGGATCGTCTCACCCGGTTCGAGCTTGGCATTGTCGAAGAGCATGTGCTCGACGGTGCCGAAGGTTACGGGAGCAAGGGCTGCACCGATCGCATCGACGCCGGGAGGCGCCGGCACAAGCAGGCGAGCTGGGAGATTGACCTTCTCCTGGGCGAACCCGTCGAGATGGAAGCCATGCACGCCGCTGACATGTTCGCAGAGATTGTCGCGGCCTTCACGGCAATGGCGGCAAAGGCCGCAGGTCTGCGCGCCGTAGATGGACACGAGCTGGCCCGGCAGGACGTTGGCGACACCCGGTCCGATCGCTTCGACGACACCCGCAGCCTCGGCGCCGATGACCAGCGGCATCTTGCGCTTGGCGAATGCCATGCCGCGCCAGCCCCAGACGTCGATATGATTGAGCGCGACGGCCTTGACGCGCAAAGTCACCTCACCCGGGCCCGGAGCATCCGGCTCTGGCAGATCGGTGATCTCAAGTTTGCGGTCGTCGATCAGTTGCAAAGCACGCATGGCAAAGTTCCTCGCCCCTCGGGCGCAGTTGTATTCTGTTTTTCAGAAGTCCGATTAAGCCGGTTCAAGCGCCATGACAAGGCTGGCATTCTGACCGCCGAACCCGAAGGAGTTCGAAAGGACGGCGTTCACCTGCTTTTCACGTTTCTTGTTCGGCACCACGTCGAGGATGATCGACGGATCCGGATTGTTGTAGTTGATCGTCGGCGGCAGCGTGCCGGTGAGCATGGTCTGCAGCGAGAACACCGCCTCGACCGCGCCCGCCGCCGTCAGCGTATGGCCAATCATCGACTTGTTCGACGAGACGGGAATGGTCGGAAGCCGCTCGCCGAAGACGGCGGACATGGCGCCATATTCCATCTTGTCGTTCTCAGGCGTCGAGGTGCCGTGAGCGTTGATGTAGCCGATATCGCTCTCATCCATGCCGGCATCGGCAAGCGCCGCACGGATCGTCGCGATCGCCGGGCCGCCGTCGGGCGAGGAGCGCGTGCGATGGAAGGAGTCAGCCTTGTCGCCGGCGCCCTTCATGATGCCGAGGATCTTCGCGCCGCGCGCAACCGCTGTTTCCAGCGATTCCAGCACCAGCGTCGCCGCTCCTTCGGCAATGACGAAGCCGTCGCGGTCCTTGCTGAAGGGCTTGGAGGCCTTGGTTGGCGGGTCGTTCTGGGTCGACAAGGCCGACAGCAGCGAGAATCGGATCAGCGCTTCGGCGCTCAGCGAACCATCGGTCGCCACAGTAAGCGCCCGCGAGGTTCGACCCTGGCGGATTGCCTCGATGCCGAGCTGAATCGCCGTCACGCCCGATGCACAGGCCGTCGACAGCGTTACCGGCAAACCACGCGTGCCGAAGCGATCGGCAAGGCGCTCCGATATGGCGCCGAAAAGCGCTGCTTCATGGAAGGCCGGATCGGGACGCTGGCGCATGGCGGCGAGGAAGCGCTCATAGGCATCACCCTGATGATCCGCCGGCGGAGAACGATCGGCAAGCTCGAAACGCGCGCTCCATTCCGGCTCGATCGGCGGCGCGGCAAGAAACAGCGGTGCGTCGAAATCGCCCGAAATACCGGCCTGCGCCAGAGCTTCGATGGTCGTTTCGCGGGCAAAGGCGTAAGAGCGCTCGACGGCGTTCGGCACGGGAATGTCGATAAAATCCACCGTCCCGGCGATACGCGTCGAAAGCCCGTCAGTCGGAAAGCGTGTGATATTGTGGATGCCTGACGTGCCGGACGAAAGCGCGTTCCAGTTATCCTCTAGGCCCTGCCCCAGCGACGTAATGATCCCCATGCCGGTAACGGCGACGATCGGACGTCCGAGATGATCCTTATAAGCGGTCATATCCTGCTCCTCACGCTTCAGCGGAAAGTACGGCGATGCCTTCGCCACGCGAATGCCCGACGGTCGTTACCACGGCCTTGCGTGCACCCGTCGCCATCGGCTTTTCGTGCGTGGCATCGAAGGGCGGCACCTTGGCCTGATTGGCAACGGCGAGGGCTGCGAAAGCCAGTCCAAGCGTAAACTGACCCTCCAGCCCATGCCCGGAAATGCCGGAATAGGCGCGGATCGCCGCGGCGGGAAGCTGGGTTTCGAGCACTGCCTTTTCGCGCTGCGCGAGATCGTGGATCGCCGTCGTGCCGGAAAAGATGACCGTCGCCCCGTCGTTACCCTGCTTGGCGGGTGCCAGCATGCGCTCCAGCCGCTTCTCGAACTTGCCGTCATCGCGACGGCCGCGATCGCCTTCGACCGAATCGATCGTCGCATAAATGTGCGCGCCGCGGCCTTCCGCATGGGCACGCGATTCGAGCACGAGGAAGGCGCTCAGCGAGCCCATGATCATGCCACCGCCATCTTCGGGCTTGCGAGACCAGATCGGATGCCAGTCGCCGGTCGCATGCGCATTGATCGCCTCGATCAGCAGGATCATGTCCAGGCGCTCGGCCGAAAACGCGCCGCCTACGAGCGCGTGAGTCGATTCACCCGACTTGATGCGATGGAAAGCGGTCTCGACGGCGGACACGCCGGCCGCCTCCTCGCCCATGAAGGTACGCGACGATCCCGTGACCTTGTGGACGATCGAGATGTTGCCGGCCAGCAGGTTCGAAAGCTGCGCCAGGAACAGCGTCGGCCGCAATTCGGTCGTCAGCTTCTCGTTCAGCAATAGCTCTCGATCATTGCGCTTCAGACCTTCGTTGACGATTAGCGTGTCGACATTGGTGTCTCGTTCGCCGCCGCCGGCTGCAACGATCATGTCCATGGTGCCGCAGGCTTCCAGATCATCCTTGAAGCCGGCATCGTCGAGAGCAAGGCCGGCGGTAAAGACGCCGATGCGCTGCCAGTTTTCCATCTGGCGCTGATCGCCCCGCTTTGGAATCTGCTGCGACCAATCGATGTCAGGCAGCGGATGCACGGGATAGGGCTTGAACTTCTCGGTTTCGACGATGGGCGGCGGCGCCTTGTCCGCCTTCAAAAGGGCGACATGCGCATCCTTGCCGACGCCCTGGCAGGTAACGACGCCGATACCCGTGATCACCACATCATTCTGAGCCTTGCTCATTCATCAATCCTCTTCGAATGCGGCGGCGCCGAACAAGCCGGCAGCATCAACCGTTGGCGGCGATAGCGTCGAGAAGCCCGACTTCGCCCGCCCGCTTGCGCACGATATCGCCGAGCGGCACCTCATTAAACGGCACGGTCCGCAGCTTCAACTGCGCATCGCAGACCTTCTTACCGGCGATGGTGATGCGCGCCTTGGTGACGGCGAAGCCCGAACCGTCATGCTCAAGTTCGGCCTCGATATCAAGCTTCGCTTCCGGTTCGACAAAGGTCCGCATCTTGGCACCGTCGACAGACATCAGGAACGGCATATAGGCAAATTTTGTCGCGGCAAGCACGAGCATGCCCGAGGCCTGCGCCATTGTTTCGATCAGCAGAACACCCGGGACGAGCGGCATGCCTGGGAAATGGCCTTCGAAAACCGGGCTTTTCGCCGGAACGACGGAATGCGCCTTCAACAGGCCCTTGGACAGATCGACGGATTCAATCCTGTCGATCATCTGGAAATATTCCAGCAGCATCAACGCCTCCGCTCCAACCCGATAACGCAGCATGCGCCGGGCGGATACGCTATTTAAGAATGAAACCGCCCGGCCGCCATATTCAAGGGCAGCTGGGCGTCAAAAAATGCAAGGATGTTGCTCAGCCCTTGGCGGCGCGCAATTCATCGATCTTGGCACAGAGATTCTTCAGCACGAAATACTCTTCGGTCGAGACCTTGCCTTCGTTGACTTCCTGCGTCCACTTCTCGAGCGGAATCTTGATGCCGAACTCCTTGTCGATAGCGAAGACGATATCGAGGAAGTCCAGGCTGTCGATGCCAAGGTCGTCGATCGTGTGGCTATCCGGGGTGATCGTGTCACGATCGATTTCGCTGGTTTCAGCGATGATGTCGGCAACTTTGTCAAATGTAGCAGTCACTGCCCATACCTCTTGAAATAATAATTCACCCCCTCATAGGGAAATCCATATCAAAAGCCAATGGTTTCCACCAGAAACTCCGGCAATTTGCCGAAGCACTGTTGCGCAAACAGCAAAGTGACAATCGCGTCACAATTGCGGGATCAAGGGCGGCATGCGCGCAAGATGCGGCAGTATTGCGGCCACACCGAAGCGAAAGGCCTGCCGGTTTGCCAGCGTCTAGTCGCTGATGACGATACGGGTATTGTGAAGCCCCGCATCCGATGTCATCGCGAAGAAAGTGGCGGCGTTGCGCGTATCGAGCCGCACGCAACCGTGCGAGGCCGGCCGGCCAAGCCGCCTCACCTCGTAAGTCCCGTGAACGGCATAGCCGCCGTTGAAAAACACGGCATAGGGCATCGGCGCATCGTCATATTTCTTCGAGCGGTGATCCCTGGACAGCCATTTGGCGGTGTAGGAGCCGATAGGCGTGACATACCCCGTGCGAGCCGTCGATACGCGCCAGCGATATTTGAAAGCCCCATCCTCGGAAACGGTCATTGTTTGCGATCGAAGATCGATCACCGCAAGAACAGTTCCAGCATGAGCCGAAACGGCATGAAACTGCATGAACAGACATGCCGTTGCCATGAATGCGACACGCTTCATCTTGTCCCCTCCGACTGTTTACTTCCTTCCGAAGCAATTCAGACGATGGGGCAGTGTATCGCTATGCTAATTATACCAAATTAATACATATAGTGAGCGATTGATTAATTTAGAGACGCTCACAGCAGCAGCAGCAGGAACCCCAAAAAGGCGAGAAGCGTCAGCATCGAGCATGCGGAATAGAAGATGGAAATGCCGGCTTCGATATCGCTGACGGTAGCGGTGTCGCGGCCGGAGCCGTTGATCATCGGTTCACGCACGAGTTCTCCGCCATAAATTCGCGGACCGGCGAGCTGGATATCGAGCGCGCCCGCCATGGCCGCTTCCGGTCTGCCGGAATTGGGCGAACGGTGCAGCCCGCCATCCCGGACCGCGATGCGGATCGCGTTTCCAAGCGCGGAGATTCCCCGCTTGGCCAGGGCACCGGTGGCAATCAGCAGGATGGAGAGCCGTGCAGCCGGCCAGTTGGCAATATCGTCCAGGCGCGCCGCGGCACGACCGAAATCTATATAGGTCTCGGATTTGTGGCCGATCATCGAATCGGCGGTATTGAGCATCTTGTAGAAGAACAGGCCCGGCAGGCCGAATACGCCATACCAAAGGGCCGGGGCAACGACGCCGTCGGAAAAGTTCTCGGCGAGGCTTTCTATGGCCGCGCGGCAAATCCCGGGCTCGTCCAGCGTCTCGGGATCGCGGCCGACGATGCGCGATACAGCAAGCCGTCCACCCTCCAGACCGTCGGTGCGCAGTGCCCGCGATACCTCGCCGACATGATCGGCGAGGCTTTTTTGCGCCAGGAAAACCGCCACGAGTATCGCTTCGACCAATATACCGAGCCAGCCGAAGAAGGCGAAAAATCCATGAATGGCCCAGCCGGCGATAGCAGCTCCCATGAGCAGCGCGATGATCGACATGATCCCGTTGCGGCGGCGAAGCACCCCGGACAGATGCTTTGCATTGAACCGGCCGTCGAAATATGAAATCGCCTTGCCGAATAGCACGACCGGGTGCGGAAAGCGCTCCCACAACCAGTGGGGATCGCCGACGATGCGGTCGAGCAGCAAGGCAAGGACCAGAATGAGCAGGTGTTCGTCGGCGGTCATGTCGAATAATCCTCAAGAGCATGATGCCGAAAAGTGTAAACGGTTTTTAGCATCATGCTCTACCTATTTGATTCCAGGGCGGATTCAGATTTCAGGTCGATTCGACCCAAAATCATCCGACTCTAGTGCCCCGGCGAGTCTCTGGTCCGCTTCCTCATTCGGAGCAAGCCCGAAGCGCAGCCAATTGGGCGCATAATCGAACTTGCGGACCAGAATGCGATGACGGCAGAGATGCGTATATATGCCCTCTGCATGATCGTCCGCAACCAGCGCAAACAGCGCGGTGCCTCCGGCGACATTGAGATGCGACCGACGCAAAACCGCCTCGAGAGCGGCATTGCGCTCAAGAATGCGATTGCGGATGGCACTTGTATCGCTTTCCATGAGAGACGCCGCGATCGACAGCGCAGGTCCGGAAACAGCCCATGGGCCGAGCCAATCCTCGAAACGGGTCATGATCGAGGCCTCGGCAACCACGAAACCAAGGCGCAGGCCTGCCAGACCAAAAAACTTTCCGAAGGAACGGAAGATAATAAGGTTCGGCATCTCGGCGGCAAAAGGCGCCAAGCTTGCCGCCGGTTCGATATCGCCGAAAGCCTCGTCGACCAAAAGGACGCCATCCCGCTTGCGCTGCCTTTCATGCAAATCCCGCAGCTGCTCGACGGACAGCGTCCGTCCGTCCGGATTGTTGGGGTTGACGGCAACGACCAACCTGTCATCGGCGTTGAGCTCGGCAATCGTCGAAACCTGCCGAACCTGCAGGCCCGCAAGCGTGAAGGCACGCGCATATTCGCCATAGGTCGGGGAGAGAATCGCCACGCTGCCGCCGGGCACGAGCCTCGGAAGCAATTGAATGACCGACTGTGTGCCGGGAACCGGCAAGGGTAGAATGTCGCCGCTGCGATAATATCCCCTCGCCGCCTCTCGTGCCCGCTCCTGCAAGTGCTGATCCGGCAGCCGATGCCACGCCGCGACGGGAATTTCGGGCAGCGGCATGGGATTGGGATTGATACCGGTCGACAGATCCAGCCATTCCTCCGGATGCCCGCCATATTGGCGCGCCGCCGCGGTGATGCCGCCGCCATGGATGATCCTGCTCGTCATGCTGCATCACCGGCAAGATCGATCAGATGCATGTAGGAGCCCGCGACATTGGCGCGTTGCAGGCCGGCAGCGCCCAGATCGGCATCGAGCGCGTCCTTGACCGCAAACAGGCGATCCGCCTCACCTTCCGTTACGATGGTCGAATAATGAAACTCATGCGCCGTCATCGGCTTGTCGAAGAAAGAGCCGGCAAGCGGTACGACGCGTCGATAGCCAAGATGACGCTGCCGCTTTTCGTAGCTGGTGACGACGGGCAAGAGCCCGAGCATCTCGTGGCGAGCACCTGCCGCATCCACCAGCCCCTCGCCGAGCATCATGTAACCACCGCACTCGCCGTAGATCCGCGCCCCACGGGCAGCAGCAGCTTTCACACCATCCTGAAACTGTCGGGCAGCGGCAAGCTTTTCGGCATGCAATTCCGGATAGCCGCCCGGCAGATAGACGGCATCCGCGTCGGTCGAGGGTGCCTCGTCTGCAAGCGGTGAAAAGAAGGAAATTTCCGCGCCTCGGCGCTTCCAGCCGAGCAGCATATGCTCGTAGCAGAAGGCAAAGGCTATATCCCGCGCCACGGCAATGCGCTGACCGAACGGCATCAAACGGGCAATATTCGCCACGGATGAGCGGACGACATGCCGCTGCGCCGCCCGCAGGAGCAGTTCGAAATCGCAGGTCTTCGATACGACATCGGCGGCCGCCTCGATGAAATGCTCCAGCGCTTCATGTTCCGCCGCCTGCACTAATCCGAGATGCCGATCCGGCAACGCCAGGCTGCTGTCGTTGCGGATAACGGCGACAACGGGCATGCGCACCGCATCCAGCGCCTGACGCAGCATCCGCTCGTGCCTCTCGCTGGCGACGCGATTGAGGACCACACCGGCAATGCGGATATCGGCACGGAAATTGGCAAAACCGCTGACCACGGCGGCAACGGATTGCGACATGCGCGAGGCATCGACGACAAGCAAGACGGAAAGGCCGAGCAGGGCGGCAAGATCAGCCGGCGTCCCCGTGCCATCGGCAGCGCCGTCGAAAAGTCCCATCATTCCTTCGATGACGAGCATCCGCCCGCCGGCGCGATGCAGCGCCGAATTGGCGGAAATGAGCTCGGCGCGCATGGCCCAGGGATCGAAATTGAGGCAGGGCGATCCGACGGCCGCCGCATGAAAGGCGGGATCGATGTAATCCGGTCCAGCCTTGCCGGATGCGACGGCGATACCCCGGTTTCGCAGTGCTCTGAGCAGACCAAGCGTGAATGTGGTTTTGCCGGAGCCTGATGAGGGTGCCGCGATCAGAAGGCCACTCATGCCGACACCTTGTGGCCGCCTTTGCCGGGCCGTTCGGCAGCCGGCTGCAGCTTGCGGCCGGAAAGCGCGCCGAGCCAATCGAGTGACGGGCGCAATTTCACCACCTCTCCGACGACAACGATGGCCGGCGGTTCGAGGCCGGATGCTTCGACATCTGCAGGCGCGCGCCCGAGGGTCGTCTCCAGCACCTGCTGGGAGGGTGTGGCGGCATTGCAGACGAATGCGACCGCTTCATCCGCCGAACGGCCTGCAGCGATGAGATTGGCGCTGATCTGGGCAATGTGTTTCATCGCCATATACATGACGATGACAGGCGAACCCCTGCCGATCGCGTCCCAATTGATGGCATCCGGCACAACACCGGAGGAATCGTGGCCGGTGAGAAAGGTAACGGCATGGTTGACGTCGCGATGGGTGACGGGAATACCGGCATAGGCCAAGCCGCCGATCCCGGCCGTAATGCCTGGCACGATGCGGAAGGAAATACCGTGCTCGACCAGCATCAACGCCTCCTCGCCACCGCGTCCGAAAACGAAGGGATCGCCACCCTTCAGGCGCAGCACGCGCTTGCCCGCACGCGCCAGCTCCACCAACCGCAAAGAAATGTCCCGCTGCTTGGCCGACGGCTTGCCGCCGCGCTTGCCGGCATATTCCAGCACTGCACCCGGCCGGGCGAGCTTGAGGCAATCCTCATTCACAAGGGCATCGTGCACGATGATATCAGCCTCCGCCAGCCCTTTGGCCGCCAGCAAGGTCAGGAGCCCCGGATCACCCGGCCCGGCGCCGACGAGCCAGACGGAGCCCGGCTCCAAGGCCGGCAGGGTGGAAAAAGCGGTATCGTTCATCCCATGTGTCCTATGCCCGGATGGCTGAAATTGCAACGTTGAGAACGGGATAAGACGGCCTCAGTTCGACACCGTTCCCATTGCCGACATTACGCCACAGGACCGTTCGGCGTGAGCGATAGCACGCTATGAGCTTTTCCAACGGCGACGGAAAATGGAAAACATACTGATTGATCGTATTGCGTTCCGGACTCGATATGTCCGGAAACTCAAATAGGCGCATGACAAGCCGAGGAAATCACCTTTCAGCGGGATGTGAAGGGGCGCGACGCCCCCTTCACAGAGAGCTTAGTGCTTAACCCTGTCCAGGATCACATCGCGGATCAGATCGATGACCTGCTGCGAGCGAATGCCGGTGCACACGATCTGGCTCGGCAGATTGTCCCAATCGCCCGGCGGGAAGTGACGGCCGTTCGGCTTGACGATCGTCTGGCCGTCGGCAATGCCCCCGCAAACGACGCGGACTGAGCCTTCGATCGTGTCGAACAGCTCGGGCGCAACGACATAGACGCAGGCGCAGCTGTCGTGCACCATCATGCCGTCTTCGACGGCATGCTTGTAGAAATCGATATAGGACTGCGACAAGTCCGAGAGCAGCTGCACCGAAGGTCCGCCATCCCTCGCCATATCCGCCAGATAGCTGCGGCTCATGGTCGTCACCGCCGTCACGTCAAGACCGACCACGACGACTTTCCAGGCGGCAGTCATGACAAAATCGGCCGCTTCCGGATCGCCGTGAATATTGGCCTCGGCCACCGGCGAAACATTGCCCGGCACATAGAAATTGCCGCCCATGATCACGACAGCCTTCACGAGCGGGGCGATCTCGGGATCGTGCTTCAACGCCAAAGCCAGATTGGTCATGCGGCCGACGGCGACCAGGGTCACCTCGCCCGGATTGGCGCGAACGGTGTCGATGATGAACTGATGGGCCGGCCGCGGATCGGCCGGCAGGTCGATCGTCTCGGGCACCTCGATGTCGCCAAGGCCATTATGGCCGTGAACCATCGTCGGCCACGGGCGCTCGTTCCGCGAAGGATCGAACGTGACGCTGGCACCACGCGCAACTGGGCACGCAATATTCCACTCGCGCTTGAGGAACAGCGCGTTGCGGGTCGTCGTGTCTACAGAAGCGTTGCCGAAGACCGTCGTCACGCCGAGAAGGTCGATATCCGGATGACGATGCAGGAAGAGAAGCGCCATGGCGTCATCGACGCCCGGATCCGTATCATAAATGACCTTATGCATGATTTTTCCTTACCAATATACTGATTAAGCTTGATCTTCCGGAGATTTTCCTCCGTTACGGATCAGGCTTGAATTACGGAAATACACGAGAACCGACAATGGCGGAATGCCGCCGCGATCTCCTACGAGCCATTTGTGAGATTTGCGTGGCGCCTTCGATGCTCAGGCGATCCTGGCGATCGCCGCCGTCGCAAAACTGGACTTGATCTTCGGGAGCACAAGCTCGGAATCCGGCCCGGCCGCTGCAAGTGCCGCCGCCTCCGCGACACCGTGGCAGCCGGCATGCGCAAATACGAGTTCGGATGGGTTCTTCAGCCTGGGTGTCTCCCGCTCCAATGCAGCCGCCTTGAAAAAGCGGACCGGGAGCCGGAAATGCGTGGCGGTCTCAAGGATCGCCGGCTCATCCATGCGCGTATCGATCGAGACGACGGCCAGAAGCTGCTCGCTCCCGATCCCAACCTCCTCGAAGGCCCTTTCCGCGAGCGCGCGCACGTCATTCCAGTCGGTGCCGCGCTCGCAGCCGAGCCCGAGTACATAGCGGCGGGTGGAATTGGCATAGGTCGTCATATTCACTCCCAACGGCGTCAACCGATATGACAGCTGTAGCGAGCGCCTTTCGGCGCGTCAATTTCACTCGGTGTGTCCGCACAGCAATTGCCTTGCGGCAAGCGAAATGCCAGAAGGCCGCTGATTTCCCGCCCCAGAATTCCCGCTCCAGAGTGCCCCCTTGTACGACATTACATTTCAGGTCCTGCTCCTGCTGTTTGCCGCCGCATTCTTTGCCGGTTTCGTTGATTCCATCGCGGGCGGCGGAGGGCTGATCACCGTCCCCGCGATGCTGCTATCCGGCATTCCGCCGCTGCAGACGCTCGGCACCAACAAGGTGCAGTCGATCTGCGGCGCGGCTTCGGCAACGATCGCCTACGCCCGCCAGGGACATGTCGAGCTTCGCGAGCAGCTTCCGATGGCCGCAATGGCTGTCCTCGGAGGCATGCTCGGCGCCTTGCTGGCAACCGTCATGCCGAGCGAAGTCCTGCGCATCACCCTGCCCTTCCTGCTGATCGCCATCGCGCTCTATTTCGCCATCAAGCCCAATCTCGGCGATGTCGAAAAGCATCGCCGCATGACCGCCGGCCTCTTCGGCGTGACGCTCGTACCGCTGATCGGTTTCTACGACGGCGCATTCGGGCCGGGTACGGGTTCGTTCCTGATGCTCGCCTTCGTAACGCTCGCCGGCTTCGGCCTTCTAAAGGCAACGGCGCATACGAAGCTGCTCAATTTCGGCTCGAATCTCGGCGGCCTGATCGTCTTCATCTTCTCCGGCGCCATCCTTTGGAAAGTCGGGCTGACGATGGGGCTCGGCCAATTCCTCGGCGCGCAGCTCGGTTCGCGGCTTGCCATGCGCATCGGCGCCAAGCTGATCAAACCGCTGCTCGTCATCGTCTGCATCGCCTTCGCGATCAAGCTGCTGGCAGACCCCACCCATCCCGCCAGGATCTGGCTCGGCCTCTAGAACGGGCCTTTGATTACCTCCGACGTAATTGATAGTACTTCGGTCCGCGCCGATGATCGCCCTGCCTGAACGGTTCAGGCGATCCAAGGGAGTTGACCGATGACTGACGCAAACATCATTGCTGACCGCTATATTGCCATCTGGAACGAGGTCGACACCGAACGTCGCCGTGCGCTCATTGCCGAGGCATGGACGGAAGACTGCAGCTACGTCGATCCCATGATGCGCGCGGATAATCGCGAGCAGATCCACGCGCTGGTCACGGCCGCCCATGAGCGCTTCCCCGGCTTCCGTTTCACGCTCATCGCCGAGGGCGAGCGCCACGGCGATAATCTCCGTTTCTCCTGGGGCTTCGGTCCCGTCGATGCCGAGCCGCTGATCAAGGGCACGGATTTCGCCATCCTGGAAGGCGACCGGCTGAAGTCCGTTCACGGCTTCATCGATCAGCTGCCGGCTGCGGCATGATGAACCCGGCCCGCTCTTTAGGCGACCATCTGCGCGAATGGCGGCAACGCCGCCGCCTGAGCCAGCTGGAATTCGCCCTTGAAGCCGATATATCGCAACGGCATCTGAGCTTCATCGAGAGCGGGCGGGCGCTTCCGAGCCGGGAGATGCTGATACATCTCGCCGAACGGCTCGGCGTGCCACTGCGCGAACGCAACCCTATGCTCCTGGCGGCGGGGTTTGCTCCCGTCTTCCCCGAACGCAAGCTGGATGACCCGGCGCTTGCTCCGGCACGGCACGCCATCGATATGCTGCTGAAGGGACACGAGCCGTTCCCGGCCTTGGCAATCGACCGGCACTGGACGCTGATCGCCGCCAACGCCGCCGTGGCACCGCTGCTTGCCGGTATCACCGATATGGCGCTGACCAAGGGACCGATCAACGTCCTGCGATTGAGCCTGCATCCGCACGGCCTTGCGCCCCGGATCGCCAATCTCGCCGAATGGCGCGCGCATCTGCTCGACCGTCTGCGTCAGCAGATATCGGCAACCGGCGATCCTGTGCTGAAAAAATTGCTGGAGGAATTATCGGCCTATCCCGCACCGGCGGCACCCAGATCGGCAGCCCCGGAACGGGACTTTGCCGGAATTGCCGTGCCGCTCGAGCTCGTCACCGAGGCGGGACGCCTCTCATTCCTGTCCACCACGACCGTCTTCGGAACGCCGGTCGATGTCACCCTGTCGGAACTCGCGATCGAATCCTTCTTTCCTGCTGATCCGCAGACCGCGGAAGCATTGAAGGCGATGCTGCCGGGCGGCTGAACGCCCGGCCGGCGATCAGAACTCGACGCCTGGCTGCCCCTTGATGCCCGAGCGGAAGGGATGCTTGATCAATTCCATCTCGGTGACGAGATCGGCAATCTCGATCAGCTCTTCCTTGGCATTGCGGCCGGTCAAGACCACATGGGTCATATAGGGCTTTTCGGTCTTCAGGAATTCGAGCACGTCGTTGATGTCGAGATAATCGTAACGAAGCGCGATATTGATTTCGTCCAGCAGCACCATGGAATTCCGCTCGTCGCGGATTAGCTCCTTGGCCTTTTCCCATGCAGCAGAGGCCGCTGCCACGTCTCGGGCTCGGTCCTGAGTCTCCCATGTGAAGCCCTCACCCATCGTATGGAACTGGCATAGATCGGAGAAATGCTTCTCGATCAGATCGCGCTCGCCGGTCCACATGGCGCCCTTGATGAACTGCACGACGGCGCTGGGCTTCCCATGCGCGATGTGGCGGAAGATCATGCCGAAGGCGGAAGAGGACTTTCCCTTGCCCTTGCCGGTATGGACGATGATCAGGCCCTTCTCACCGCTCTTGGTCGCCATGATCTTGTCGCGCGCGGCCTTTTTCTTAGCCATCTTGTCGGCGTGACGAGCATCGTCGTTCTTCGGTGCGTCCGCACCGGTTTCGGCCAATTCGTCGCTCATTGCATTCTCCCTGATATGATCGATTTCTGTGCCAGCGGCCCGCCGCGCCAGAGATAGAGCGCAACAAGCGGCTGGGCTTCCGTGCGCATGGCATGGCGGATGTTCGAAGGGTGATGGATGATCTCGCCCGTCCAGCGCGGCAGGAATGGTTGCCCATCCTTGCTCCATAACGAGCCGTCGGTCAGAGGAATATAAATCTCCTCCGCCTCGTGATGATGATCCGGATAATGCACTCCGGGGCCAAGCAGCAGGAAGCCGCCGGCCATCTTCTCGCTTGCGAAATGCCCGCGCGTGCCGAACAGCTCGACCCAGCCATATCGCTGCAGGAAATCCGCGCCGAAGTCTGTGATGCCGTAGGTCTGCGCCCAATGCAGCATATCCGCCGCATTTGAAAGTCTCTCGAACAGAGCCGCTTCCGCTCCGTCGACCGGTCGACCAAGCTCGCGAAGGTACCCTACGACCGGCAGATGGCGCGGCGCGAGCGAGCGCTCTTCCGCCGACCAGTCAAAGCCTTCGATAAAATGCTGCAGCAGCAGATCACTGCGTGACAGGAGATAATCGCGAAACGTTGTAAGGAGCTCGTCGGCGGTGCTCATGCCACAGCCGCCTTGCCAGTCGCGAGGCTTTCCAGATCGAACCGCGCCGAGTTGCTTCTCGGCGTCCAGAGCTTGCGATCGATCGCCTCCAGCAGACGCTCCCGCAGGTCTCGAAGGGCTGCTGGGTTCTTTTCCGTCATGAAATCGCACACGCGCTGGTCGACGACGAAGGCCTGGTAGACGGCCTCGAAATGATGATCGCGGACGGCGCCGGTCGTCGCGGCAAAGGCGAAGAGATAGTCCACCGTCGCGGCGATCTCGAAAGCGCCCTTATAGCCATGGCGCATGATGCCCTCGATCCATTTTGGATTGACGACGCGCCCGCGCACGACGCGACCGATCTCTTCCTCAAGGGAGCGGATGACAGGCTTTTCCGGCCTCGAATGATCGTTGTGATAGATCGAAGGACGCGCGCCGCCAAGCTGCTCGGCTGCCGCGGCCATCCCGCCCTCGAACTGATAATAGTCATCACTGTCGAGCAGATCGTGCTCGCGATTATCCTGGTTCTGCACGACCGCCTGGATCGAGCGCAAGCGCTCCTCGAAGACGCCGCGCTCGGCCCTTCCCTCCTCGCCAGCGCCATAGGCATAGCTGCCCCAGACGAGGTAAGCCTCGGCCAGATCGGCGCGCCGCTCCCATCCATTCTCGTCGATGAGCGCCTGCAGACCGGCGCCGTAGGCCCCGGGCTTGGACCCGAAGATGCGATAGCCGGCCCGGCGGCTGGCGGAAGCCGTGTCGAGGCCAGCCGCCTCAAGCCGCGCGATCTCGCCGCGCATGCGCGCCGCAATCGGATTGTCGGCCGCATCCTCATCAAGCATGCCGACTGCGCGGATTGCCTTGTCGAACAAGGCGATCTGCTCGGGAAACGCATCACGGAAGAAGCCCGAGATGCGTAGCGTGACATCGACGCGCGGCCGACGGAGCATGGCAGGCGGGATGATCTCGTAGCCGGTGACGCGGCGCGAGGTCATGTCCCATACGGGCTTGACGCCGATCAACGCCAGCGCCTGTGCGATATCGTCGCCGCCCGTGCGCATGTTCGAGGTGCCCCAGGCCGTCAGGCCGAAGGAAACCGGCCATTCGCCATGATCCTGAACATAGCGGCGGATCAGCAATTCGGCCGATTTCCCGCCAAGCTCGTAAGCCGCCGGTGTCGGAACAGCACGGCTGTCGACCGAATAGAAATTCCGCCCCGTCGGCAGAACATCCGGCCGGCCACGGGTGGGCGCACCGGAGGGGCCGGGAGGTACGAAACGACCGTCGAGGCCATTGAGCAGCGCCGCGATCTCGGCATCCCCGCAGGCGAGGATGGAAGGCTGGAGTTTTGAGGCGATCTCGCGAAGGACCATGCGGGTGTTCGCCCAATTCTCGGGGCAGGCCGTTTCGCCATCCACGAGTTTCGCGGCCAGGAGTTCAATGCGCTCGACGGTATCGCCCTGCGTGCGCCAGGGGGTATCTGACACATCTTGCAGGATGGCGGGGCGCGAGCCTGTCCATTCGGCGGCCATATCGCAGTCTAAAGGATCGAATGGTTTATTCGGAGAGATACCCCCCTCTGTCAGCTTCGCTGACATCTCCCCCACAAGGGGGGAGATTGTCGGGAGTATGCCGCCAGCCCCTCCTGATTCATCACCAACAGCATCAGCAGATTCGATAGTCATTTGAGGCGATGTCGTGCTGCGGGCCACCAATCTCCCCCCTTGTGGGGGAGATGTCGCGAGAGCGACAGAGGGGGGTATCACACCCTCTGCGCCCACGAACGCATCCCGCGCAATCGCCCGCTGCAGGCTCTGATCGCCACCCTCGCCCAGCCCACGCGGCACCCTTGCCAGCGCCACCGTCAAGTCCGTCAGCAGCCGTCCGGATGGCGAAACGCCGAAGATGTGCAGGCCGTCACGGATCTGCATTTCCTTGAGGTCGCAGAGATAGGCGTCGAGCTTGCGCAATGCCTCGTCTTCGCCCTCGCCCTTAGCGATGCCGGCATCCTGATCAAGGCCGATATCGGCGACGAGTTCGAGGATCTGCTTGCGGAGCAAACGGATGCGGCGCGGATCGCCGCCTGAGGCCTCGTAGTATTCGTCGACCAGCGCCTCAAGATCCTTCAATGGACCATAACTTTCGGCGCGCGTCAGCGGCGGCGTCAGGTGATCGATGATGACGGCGCTCGTTCGGCGCTTGGCCTGCGTGCCCTCACCGGGATCATTGACGATGAAGGGATAAAGATTTGGCAGCGGACCGAGGATCGCTTCCGGGTAGCAGCCTTCCGACAGCGCCAGCGCCTTGCCCGGCAGCCATTCGAGATTGCCGTGCTTGCCCATGTGGATGACCGCGTGCGCATCGAAGGAGCGGTGCAGGAAAGCATAGAAGGCGAGATAGCCGTGCGGCGGAACGAGATCGGGAGAGTGGTAGCTCTCCTTCGGATCGATATTGTAGCCGCGCGCCGGCTGGATGCCGACAAGCACCCCGCCGAAGCGGGCGAACGGCAGGGCAAAACCGCCATCCAGCGCGTAAGGGTCCGCCTCCGGATCGCCCCAGCGACCCGTAATCTCATCCTGAATCTGTTTGGGAAGCGACGAGAAGAAATCCTTGTAGTCGTTGAAGGAAAGCCTCTCGCGAACTACGCGGCTGTCATGACCCGAATTCGTGGGGCCTTCCGCCAAATGCCGCATCAGCATATCGCCATTGATGGGCAGATCAGCAACGCCATAGCCGGCCGCCCGCATTGCCTTCAGCACTTCAATCGTACCGGCGGGAGTATCGAGCCCGACGCCATTGCCCAGGCGCCCATCCCGATTGGGATAATTCGCCATGATCAGCGCGACACGGCGACCGCGAGGCGGCGTATTGCGCAGCCGCGCCCAGTTCGCAGCAAGCCGCGCCGTATAGCGCATGCGATCCTCGAGCGGTTCGCTGGCGACGATGTTGGCCTCGACCCGTTCGTCATAGCGGGCTGCAGCCTTGAAGGACACGGCGCGGGCAAGGACGCGCCCATCGACTTCAGGCAATGCGACGTTCATACCGAGATCGCGCGCCGAAAGCCCCTGTGAGGATGCCTCCCAGGCCTCTTTCGCCGAAGCGGAGAAGATGGCCTGAAGGACGACGGCTTCCCCCGTTTCCAGAACCGTCGCCTGACGATCGGCCCCCGGCGCCGAAACGGCAAAGCCCGTGGAATTGATCACCACGCCGGGCTTCAGCTCGGTAAACACGCTTTCGAGAATACCAACCGACACGGCATCCTTGAGACTATAGGCAAAAACCGGCAGCGGCCGCATGCCCTCGGCAATGAGAGCCTGTATCATGGCTTCGACAGGCTTCGTTTCGCCACTTTGGACCAGCGCGCGATAGAAGGAAATCGCAACTGTCGGGGGTTCGAGCCCCTGCGGGACCGCCATCTCTCCCCCGGAAACTTTCCTCCACTCCCCAACACCGATCACGCCCCTGCCCGGCCACCAGATGCCGGCCTTCATCAAGGGCACCGCGGGCATCGGCTTTTCCACGCCCGACAGCATCGCCTCGGCATAGGCAAGAAATGCCCTGGAATTCGTCCCCCCACCCTCGATCAGATAGGACCAGAGCGCATTGAGATCATCGAGCGCGACATTGGAGAATGGCGTCAGGCCGGGATCGGGTTTCGAGTCTCCCGGCAGCACTGCGATCAATGCGCCCTGGCGCGCCGCACAGGCATGCAGCGCCTCCAGCGCATAGTGAAAGTAGCTCGCACCTCCCAGCGCCCGCACGATGACGAGCTTCGCATGCCGAACCGTCCTCTCGATATAGGTATCGACGGACATCGGGTGCTTGAGGCTCATCAGGCTCGCAAGCCGAAGGGAGCGGCCGCCCTCGCCGTGCGCTGCGGCAATCGCCGCAAGCTCGGTGTCGGCGGCCGACAGAAAGAGAATGTCAGCCGGCGATTGGCCGAGGTCGATCGCCTCTTCGCCGTCGCTGATCGTTCCCTTCTGAGCTAGGAGGAGATGCATGGACTTGCCTTAGACCAACGCTTCGATCGCCTTGCGTACGATCGTCTCGTCCATCTCGTGCAGGCCGATCACCACAAGTCTGGTCGCACGCGCTTCACCCGGTGTCCATGCACGGTCGAAATAAGTGTCGATGCGGCTGCCGACAGCCTGCACCTGCAGGCGCATGGGCTTGCCCGGAACGTCGCCGAAGCCCTTGAGGCGCAGCACGTCATGTTCCGCGATCACGCCCTTCAGCGCATCGATGAAGGCGGCCGGATCGGCAATCGGGCCGAGCTCGACGACGAAGCTGTCGAACTCGTCATGATCGTGCGGCGTGCCGTCCTCATGCTCCAGCTCGTGATGCGATTTGCGGTTGACGATATCGTCTTCGGTGCCGATGCCGAGGCCGAGCAGGATGGCGGCCGGCACATCGCCGTTCTTGGCTTCGATGATCGTCGGCTTGCGGGCGGTGCGCGAAGCAACCTCGGCGCGCACCCGGCCAAGACCAGCGACATCGATGAGATCGGTCTTGTTCAGCACGATCAGATCGGCGCAGGTCAACTGATCCTCGAACAGTTCCTCGATCGGGCTCTCGTGGTCGAGCGAGTCGTCCTCGACGCGGGCGGCTTCGACAGCATCGTGATCGTCGGCAAAGCGGCCAGCGGCAACGGCGGCGCTATCGACCACCGTGATGACGCCGTCGACGGTGACGTGGGTGCGGATATCGGGCCAGTTGAAGGCGGCGACCAGCGGCTGCGGCAGGGCAAGGCCCGACGTCTCGATAACGATGTGATCCGGGCGCGCATCGCGCTCCAAGAGCTTCGTCATCGTGGGGATGAAGTCGTCGGCGACGGTGCAGCAGATGCAGCCGTTGGTCAGCTCGATGATATCGTCTTCGGTGCAGTTCTCCGCGCCGCAGCCCTTGAGCACGTCGCCATCGACGCCGAGATCGCCGAATTCGTTGATGATCAGCGCGATCTTCTTGCCGCCGGCATTCTGCAGGAGGTTGCGGATCATCGTCGTCTTGCCGGCCCCGAGAAAGCCGGTGATGACGGTGGCGGGAATCTTTTCCTGGTTCATATGGATCAGCCCTTCATTTTCAGCGGCAAGCCCGCTGCGATAAAATAAACTTCGGCACTTGCCGCCGCGACCATCTGGTGCAGGCGGCCGGCATGATCGCGAAATTCGCGAGCCATGCGATTTTCAGGCACGATTCCAAGGCCGACCTCGTTGGATACGAGAACGAGCCGCGATCGCGCCTTCGGCAGGAATTCCGTAAGAGCGGTGAACTCCGCCGTCATATCACGCTCCGCCATCATCAGATTGGTCACCCAAAGCGTCAGGCAGTCGACAAGCACCGCGCGCCCTTCGGCGTCGATTGCGGCGAGCCGCGCAACGAGATCGATCGGCTCCTCATGCGTCTGCCATAGATCGCCGCGGTCGGCACGATGCTGGGCGATGCGCTCGCGCATCTCATTATCCCACGCCTGCCCCGTCGCCACATAGTGACGCTCAAGACCGGTATCCAAAACCAGAGATTCGGCGAATCGGGATTTACCGGAACGCGCGCCCCCAAGGACGAAGACAGCTCGGGAGGCCGAAGAGGACATGCGTTATTCCTGCTCCCGCAAAACAGCGAGGCTCGACATCATGAAGCCGATACCGGAAAGCAGGCGTCTACACGCCGAAAACTCGTCTTGTGCCATGACAACCTCCGTGCTGGCAGCGGAACTGGCGTTCCTGGAATGGGCTCTGCGCCCGGCACGCATGGCAGGTCTCCTGGCTCGCGGATAAGGCGCCGCGACGGGGGCGGACCGAAATCGGTCGCCCCCGATCGTGCGCCAGCGGGTCTTCCTCGCCTTCCCGGCAATGCATCATGAAAAGGCGGACGATTCGTAGAATTGGAGGCGTCCAGCCCCGGTTGATCATGATGCCACACCAGTGGCTTTTCCGGCTTTACGCTGCCCCGCCTCGTTCGCCCCATGCGAACCATCGACGGAATATACCCCAAACCGAACGAAAGACCCTGACCGCTCTACAGTCGCGGGGTCGGCTGTGATGAGAACGCCCGGATTGGGTCCGTCCCTTCACATTCCCTTTTCATCCCATGCGACAGATCGCCGCTCGGGAACCATACGTTATGCCGGCAATGATTAGGCTTTCACCGAGTTCAAGTCAATGAAGGGCATGGATGCGACGCCCAGCGTCCCGATTGCGAAATCGACCCGATATTCCCGCAAAATCAGCGGCTTTTTTGCCGCATTTCTTTGATGTTAGAAGTCTATAGAGGGTAAGCTCTCATATTCGAATAAAACATATCGTTCGTTTCCCATGTTGCAGAAATTCCAACCACGCCGCCTCGGCGTCTTCTCGGCCCTATTCGATCTCGGTCGGTTCAGGGCATTGCTGCGCCGTGGCGAATCGGGACTTGTTTTCGCCGGCGCGCTGGTGGGAATAGTCTCCGGCTGCGCCGTGACGGCGATGAGCTTCGTCTCGCGCAAGCTTCACAGCCTCATCTACGGCATCACCGACTATGAGCGCCTGAGTTCGGCGGCGGTGGCGATTCCCGACAAATCGGTGCTGTTCATCGCGCCGATCGCCGGCGGCATCATCCTCGGTATCCTGCTCTATATATTGTCGCGCACACGCAAGAAGCCGATGGTCGACCCGATCGAAGCCAATGCGCTGCACGGCGGCCGGATGTCGCTCACCGATAGTATCCTCGTCGCCGTACAGAACCTGATCTCGAATGGATTCGGTGCCTCCGTCGGGCTCGAGGCCGGTTACACCCAGCTTGCGGCCGGCATCGCCTCCAAATTCGGCTACAAGATGCAGATGCGCCGCGCGGACCTGCGCATGCTCGTCGGCTGCGGCGCCGCCGGCGCCATTGCCGCCGCCTTCAATGCGCCGCTCACCGGCGCCTTTTACGCCTTCGAGCTGATCATCGGCACCTACTCCATCCTGACGCTGACGCCTGTCGTCGTCTCGGCATTGATATCGACGATGATCGCGAGGCTGCTCGCCGGCGATGACTTCGCCATCGATATCGGCCATATCGGCTCGATCGCGCCCGCCGACTATCTGCCGGCAGTTTTGCTCGGCGCCTTCTGCGCCGGTGTCGGCATCCTGATCATGCAGGGCGTCGCCTGGACCGAGGAGCTCGCGCGCAAGAGTTCCATCGCGCCGTCCTTCCGCCCAGCGCTCGGAGGCCTTGTCGTCGGCACACTGGCACTGATCTCCCCGCAGGTTTTGTCGGCGGGGCACGGCGCCCTGCATCTCAACCTGTCGACGGATGTGACTATCGGGGCGTTGGTCGGGCTGTTCCTCCTCAAATCGCTGGCCTCCGCAGTCTCGATCGGCTCCGGCTTCAGAGGCGGTCTTTTCTTCGCATCTCTGTTCATGGGTGCTCTTCTCGGCAAAATCTTCGCCTATTGCGCCCCCTATTTCGATCACAACACGCTGACGCCGGCCGTCTACGCCGTGGTCGGCATGAGTTCGCTGGCCGTCGCGATCATCGGCGGCCCGCTGACGATGACGTTCCTGGCGCTGGAGATTACCGGCGACTTCCCGATCACCGCCCTGGTGCTGGCCGCCGTCATCACATCGTCGCTCGTGGTCCGCACCACCTTCGGCTACTCCTTCGCCACATGGCGCTTCCACCTGCGCGGCGAGAGCATCCGCAGCGCCCACGACGTCGGCTGGATCCGCAATCTCACGGTCGCCCGCATGATGCGCCCCGACGTGCATACGGGAAGCATCGACATGAGCATCGAGGAGTTCCGCAAGAACTTTCCGATCGGCTCGGCCCAGCGCGTCATCCTGATCGACAAGAACAATAAATATTCGGGAATGGTCTTCGTGCCCGACGTCTATGCGAGCCCGGTCGAGAAGGACGACGAGGAACACGGGCTTTCCGATTTCATCCAGCTGCGCAACGAATTCCTGCAGCCGCAGATGAACGCCAAGCAAGCGGCCGCCATGTTCGACCAGACCAAGAGTGAAGCGCTCGTCGTCGTCAACGATCTGATCGAACGCAGGGTGATCGGTCTGCTGACCGAAAGCTATACGCTGCGGCGCTACAGCGAGGAACTCGACCGCCGCCGCCGGGAAGTCTCGGGTGAACTCTAAAGCAAGTCGCTGACCGGGGTTTTATCGAACCAGGCTATCGAGCCAGGCAGGGTCGAGCACACTCTCCAATTCCCCGGCAATGTCGTCCAGCGCCGCATCGACGCCGGCGCGATAGTCCGTGCGCTCGCCGGCAAGGCCAAAGCTTGCAAGCAGCTTTGCCCGATAGGCATCGCTGCCGAAGAGGCCGTGCAGATAGGTGCCCATGACGCGACCATCAGGCGATATCGCCCCATCGGGCCGACCGTCGATGACAGCCGAAGGCCGCTCGCAGTCGGCGCCGCGCGTCACGCCAAGATGGATTTCGTAGCCCGACAGCGGCACGTCATATTCCCTGGAGACCGCAGTGCTGTTGCGCACCGTCTTTTCCGGCGCCATTTCAGTCTCGATCTCAAGTAGGCCCAGTCCCGGCGTCTCGTTGACCGACCCCTCGATGCCGAGCGGATCATAGACCGTACGGCCGAGCATCTGGTAGCCGCCGCAAATGCCGATGACGCGGCCGCCGCGGCGCACGTGCGCGGCAATATCGCGGTCCCATCCCTGCTCGCGCAGATCGAGGAGGTCACCGATCGTGGACTTGGAGCCCGGCAGCACCACAAGGCCCGCATCATCTGGCAAGTGCTCGCCCGCGCGGACAAAGACGAGATCGACGTCGGGCTCGGCCCGCAGCGGATCGAGATCGTCGAAATTGGCGATGCGCGACAGCACGGGCACGGCGACCTTCAGTGCGCCGGAGGAGCCGCGCGCAAGCCGCTCCAAAACGACGGAATCC
This sequence comes from Rhizobium sp. P40RR-XXII, assembly GCF_012641405.1. Classification (GTDB taxonomy): domain Bacteria; phylum Pseudomonadota; class Alphaproteobacteria; order Rhizobiales; family Rhizobiaceae; genus Rhizobium. The sequence continues at coordinate 67,458 of NZ_JABAII010000002.1, read as the reverse complement.
TCGGCCGGCAAGCGCGCCGCCGCTTTCAGCCACGGCACCACGCCGTGGCATTGCCAGCCCGTGAAGCCGCCAATGGCCTCTATGCCTTCTCCGAAGAGCGAGACATCGCCGCGAAACTTATTGATGATGTAGCCGCGGATCATCCGCCGGTCTTCTTCCGGCAGAATATGGTAGGTGCCGACCAGCGACGCGATCACGCCGCCGCGGTCTATGTCACCGACCAGTACGACGGGAACGTTGGCGCGCGTCGCAAAGCCCATATTGGCAATATCGCCCCGCCGCAGATTGATCTCGGCTGGAGAACCAGCCCCCTCGACGATGACGAGATCGGTTCCCGCACGCATCACGGCGAAGCTCTCAAGCACCGCGCCGAGCAATTGCGGCTTCAGTGCCTGATAGTCCCTCCCCTTGGCATGACCCCAAACCTTGCCCTGCACGATGATCTGGCTGCCCGTCTCCGATTGCGGCTTCAGCAGGACCGGATTCATATGCACGGATGATGGCACGCGCGCCGCCAGCGACTGCAGCCATTGAGCGCGGCCGATCTCGCCGCCATCCTCGGCAACGGCGGCATTGTTGGACATGTTCTGCGGCTTGAACGGACGGACCCTCACGCCCCTGTTGGCGAACAGCCGGCATAGCCCCGCGACCAATACCGTTTTTCCGACATCGGAGCCGGTCCCCTGCAGCATGATCGCCTTCGTCATTCCCCACCACCTCGATATGCTGCAGCCACTGAAAACGTGGAGTTTTGCCTTGATTTCGCCGCTATCTTCAACAGCCGGAAACAATGGTCACGATACAAAAATGCATCACTAAAAAATATGCTCTGTTTGCGACATTGGATGACGATTTCATCCATTGTTAGTTACGCTGGAGAAGATTATCTCCATCGCGAAAACAAACAACAAAACGGCCGACCCGGCTCGGAGGATACCCCAATGCTCTTCATCTTCAACAGACAGAATTCCATCCAGATCGCCTGGAACGGCAAGCTTCCGGTCCAGCGCCCGGAGAACCGCCTGCAGCAGCTCGACACCCGCTTCGGCACCGTCGGCTTCATCCGCACCTATAACGTCGGCTGATATCCGGTCAAGCCGCAAGCCTGCGCGCACCAAGCCGCCATGCAATCGCATCGGCGGCTTTATTTTGACCTGTGTGAAATGTCGGCCGACACGCTGGCTCGGGCCAGTCCCAAAACGGCACGCCTGAAATGCGAAAACCGCGCGATCCGGAGATCGACGCGGCTTGCCAAAAAACGCCGGCTTCCCTGCACATACATCGCAAGGTTCGCTTTCTCCGGGACGCAATACCTGATCCGAAGAAGCAGCGGTATGTCCCCCGCCACGTCTCGATTGATAAACAGACATCGTTACCGGAGGGTTATTAAGTACTTAAATTAGGGTGAATCTGAAAATTTTTTGAAAATTTTTCCCTTTGCGTTGCGAAATCGCAAAGGACGCAGATTGAACACAAAAGGTCTTTCAGGGACGCGATATTTGAGCCGCATTGAACTCCATGCCCATGGAAGCGCCTCATCGAAACCTCGCATTGCCTGTTTTGCAGCCATGAATAGCAGAAAACAGGCTAATTCAGACGCTTATATCAGCTTCTCGAAGAGGCGCGATAACTCCGCGTGGCCCGCAGGCTGTTGATTTATTCACTCAAATCCTTACGCTGCCTGTCGTCGATGCAAGAAACATCCGGCCGTGACAGAGTTGCGCGGTCGCAAAAAGACAGATGCACGACGGCAGCAAGGGGACCGTGCTCGCGTCGTCAGCGGCGTATGAACGGTTGTGGTTGGACCACGCTGACAGGGGATCGACAGAAATCGAAAGCGTTGGAGTCGATTTCCGTAACGTAACGAAAAATTGGGAGACAATATCAATGAAGAAGCTTCTCGCTTCCGCCATCTTCGCATTTGGCGCCTACGCTTTGGCTGGCTCGGCGCATGCTGCGGAATGTGGCAACGTATCGATCGCTGAAATGAACTGGGCATCCGCCGGCGTTGCCGCCCAGGTCGACAAACTCATTCTGCAAAACGGTTACGGCTGCAACGTGACCCTGGTAACCGGCGATACGCAGCCGACATTCACCTCCATGAACGAAAAGGGTGAGCCGGACGTCGCTCCGGAACTCTGGGTCAACGCCGTGCGTACCGCACTCGACAAGGCCGTATCCGAAGGCCGCCTCATCGAAGCCGCGCCGCTTCTGAGCGATGGCGGCGTCGAAGGCTGGTGGATCCCTAAATTCGTTGCCGACGCCCATCCCGATATCAAGACCGTTCAGGACGCACTGAAGCATCCGGAACTCTTCCCCGCTCCCGAGGATCCGTCCAAGGGTGCGGTCTATGACTGCCCGGCAGGCTGGAACTGCCAGATCTCCACGACCAACCTCTACAAGGCCCTCGACGGCGACAAGCTCGGCTTCACGCTGGTCGATACCGGCTCCGCCGCAGGCCTCGACGGCTCGATCGCCAACGCTTTCGAAAAGAAGACCGGCTGGCTCGGCTACTATTGGGCTCCGACGGCCATCCTCGGCAAGTACGAGATGGTTCGCCTGAGCTTCAACGTGCCGCATGACAAGAAGGATTGGGATGCCTGCACGTCGCAGCAGGATTGCGCCAACCCGAAGGTGAACTCCTATCCGGTTTCGGACGTCTATACCGTCGTAACCAAGGCCTTCGCCGAGAAGGCCGGCGTCGCCATGGACTACATGAAGACCCGCAAGTGGGATAACGCCACCGTCGGCAAGGTTCTCGCCTGGATGACCGACAACCAGGGTACCAACGAGGATGGCGCCAAGTACTTCCTCAAGACCTATCCGGACATGTGGACGAAATGGGTTTCCCCGGACGTCGCCGCCAAAGTGAAGGCTTCGCTCTAATCCCTGTCGTGGAATCGGCGGCCGGCCAACGCCTGCCGCCGATTTTGTATTCGCCGGAATCAGCAGCAACGACCCTCATTACTGACGGGATGGCGCGCCGCAAGGTCGCAACGAGTGCAGATCGGCGAAGGCAAATGTAGTAAGAATTGAAAGGCAGCCTGAAGAACCGGTCGCAGCGCTGCAATACCATCCGTGCGTGAAAGCCACACGCCGGACCAGGACAGAACCGGACCAAGAAGGGGAAATACATGGCTATTCAGTGTACGATCCTGCCGAATGTGCTCTGCAACTTTCCGGCAATAGATGAATCGCTCATACGTCTGGCGCGCAAGAATATCGATGACGGGTTTCGCGCATCCGTGCGCGCCTACGGCACTCTTATCGATGCCGTCGTGCAGCCTCTGCAATGGTTTCTGAATTATCTGGAATGGGCTTTCACCAATACGCCCTGGTTCATCGTGCTCGTCGTCATGATGCTCGTCGTCTATGCCGCCAGCCGCAATCTGAAGATTGTCGCCGGAACCGCGATCTCGATGGTCCTCATCGGCGTCTTCGGCCTTTGGACCGACACGATGATCACGCTTGCCATGGTGACGGTCTGTACGCTCATCGCCATCGTCATCGGCCTGCCGATCGGCATTTTGATGGCACGCTCCGACCGGCTCCAGTCGATCGTCAACCCGATCCTCGACGTGATGCAGACGATGCCAAGCTTCGTCTATCTCATCCCGGTCGTCGTCATCTTCGGCATCGGCAAGGTCCCGGGTCTTATCGCCGTCGTCATCTATGCCGTCCCGCCGATGATCCGCCTGACCAATCTCGGCATCCGCCTTGTGGACAAGGAGGTGCTGGAAGCAGCCGACGCCTTCGGGTCGTCGCATCGCCAGAAGCTATTCAACGTGCAGATCCCGCTCGCGCTGCCCACCATCATGGCCGGCATCAACCAGACCATCATGATGTCGCTCGCCATGGTCGTCGTCGCCTCCATGGTCGGCGTCGGCGGGCTCGGCAAGAACACGCTGCAGGCGATCAACAATCAGTTCTTTACCGTCGGCTTCCTCAACGGTTTCGCCCTGGTTGCCATCGCCATCATTTTCGACCGGACGAGCCAGGCCTATGGCAGACGGCTCCAGAAGCACTCGGAGGTCATTCATGGCTAGTCATGCGATCCAGATAAAAAGCCTCTACAAGATTTTCGGTCCGCGGGGGCGCGATTATGTCGACCGCGTCAAGGATGGTTTGGGCAAGGCCGAGCTCAACGAGACACATGGTCACGTGCTCGGCCTGCAGGATATCAACATCGACATGCCGGCCGGCGCCATCACCGTCGTCATGGGCCTTTCCGGCTCGGGCAAGTCGACGCTGATCCGCCATATCAACCGGTTGATCGAGCCGACCGCCGGCGAAGTGCTCTATGACGGCGTCGACGTCTGCAAGATGAACGAAAACCACCTGCGCGAATTCCGCCGCCACAAGACGGCGATGGTCTTCCAGAAATTCGCGCTGCTCCCGCATCGCACCGTGATCGAGAACACGATCTACGGCCTGGACATCCAGAGCGTGCCGCGTTCCGAAAGCGAGAAGAAGGGCCAATACTGGATCGAGCGCGTCGGGCTGAAGGGCTTTGAGAGGCACTTTCCGAACCAGCTTTCCGGCGGCATGCAGCAGCGCGTCGGGCTCGCCCGGGCGCTGACGAACGATGCTGATATCCTGCTGATGGACGAAGCTTATTCGGCACTCGATCCGTTGATCCGCGTGGATATGCAGAGCGTCCTGCTCGATCTGCAGAAGGAACTGAAGAAGACCGTCGTCTTCATTACCCACGATCTCGACGAGGCGCTGCGCCTCGGCGACAAGATCGCGATCCTGCGCGACGGCAAGGTCGTGCAGCAGGGAACCGGTCAGCAGATCGTGCTGCAACCGGCGGACGATTACATCACCGCCTTCGTCAAGGAGGTGAACCGTGGTCGCGTCATCCAGGCCCAGACGATCATGAAGCCGCTTGGAGGCGAGCCCGTCACCGCACGCGTGCCCGGCGACATGACGCTGGAACTCGCCGCCAAGCAGATAACCGAAGCAGGCCAGACCGGAGCGCTCGTCACCGACGCCAGCGGAAAACCTATCGGCATGATAGACCTGCAAAGCATCATCGCCGCCATGGTCACGCCCACGACCCATGAGACGACCGAGATGGCAGCGGCGTAAACACCTGTCACAGCAACGAAAAGCGCCCTGCTCGAGCGCTTTTTTCTTGTCCGATCGCCACATCGAGACAAGCGGGTCATCTAGTCATTGTGTTCACATAAAGAAATGTTTATATCTGCATCTAATATCCAGATATTCGACGCATCCGAGGACAAACCATGACCGTCGCCATCAATCCCTTGACCGATCTTCTTGCTGAAAAGGGCGTGCTGCTTGCCGATGGCGCGACTGGCACCAATCTTTTCGCCATGGGCCTCGAGGCCGGCGAAGCGCCCGAACTCTGGAACGAACAGCATCCGGAGCGGATCACGAAGCTACATCAGGATTTCGTCGATGCCGGCGCCGACATCATCCTAACCAACACGTTCGGCGGCACCCGTCACCGGCTAAAGCTGCACCACGCTCAGGATCGTGTGCATAGCCTTAACAAGGCGGCCGCCGAGATTGCACGTTCCGTTGCGGACAAGGCCGACCGCAAGGTCATCGTCGCCGGTTCGGTAGGCCCGACCGGAGAGCTGCTGATGCCGCTCGGCGCCTTGACCTATGAAGACGCCGTCGCAGCCTTCGTCGAGCAGATCGAAGGCCTCCAGGCCGGAGGCGCCGATGTCGCCTGGATCGAAACCATGTCCTCGCCCGAGGAAATCCGCGCCGCGGCCGAAGCCGCCGCCAAGGTCGGTCTGCCCTACACCTATACCGGCTCGTTCGACACGGCAGGCAAGACCATGATGGGCCTGCATCCGAAGGACATTCACGCTATCGCCACGGACATCGGCGAAGGCCCGCTCGCCGTCGGCGCGAATTGCGGCGTCGGCGCCTCGGATATCCTGTCGAGCCTTCTCGACATGACGGAAGCAGATCCCTCCGCCATCGTTGTCGTCAAGGGCAATTGTGGCATTCCGGAATATCGCGGCGCTGAAATCCACTATTCCGGCACGCCGCCGCTGATGGCCGACTATGCGCGCCTTGCGCGCGATGCCGGCGCCAAGATCATCGGCGGCTGCTGCGGTACCTCCTGCGACCACCTGGCCGCCATGCGACAGGCTCTCGACAGCTACGTGCCCGGCCCCCGCCCGACTTTGGAGACGATCATCGAAAAGATCGGCCCCTTGCGCAACAAGACCGCCAATGAAGGTGGTTCGGCGCCGGCTCGCGAACGCCGCAGACGCTCTTAATGAGCGAGAGGAAAGCCCGGCAGCCGGGCTTTCCTCTGCAAATCCGACATTTCGTCATGAGTCTTATTCGGCTCTGCCTGCAGATGCATGCCAACGCGGGCGCATGTCTGGACGCCGTCTATTTTTCACCGCCGATATCGCGCCCTTCAGTGAAATGCGGAACAATACGGCTGTCGAACGCCTTCAAGGCAGCACCGATGGCCTGATGCATGTCGAGGTATCGGTAGGTGCCGAGCCGCCCGCCGAAATGGACATTCGTCTCCGCCTCGGCACGCTCGCGGTACCGCAGGAAGACGTCCTTGTCCTGCCGCGTATCGATCGGATAGTAGGGCTCGTCCACGCGCTTCGCCGATCGTGAATATTCCCGCACCACGACCGTCTTCTCATTCTGGTAGCTGCGCTCCGGATTGAAATGGCGAAACTCGAGGATACGCGTGTAGGGGATTGTTTCATCGGCATAATTCATGACTGCCATCCCCTGGAAGTCGCCGGTATTCAGGGTTTCCTTTTCGAAGTCGATGGTGCGCCAGCCCAATTCGCCTTCCGAATAGTCGAAATAGCGATCGATGGGGCCGGTATAGACGATCGGGAGATCGGCCGGCAGCGTTGGCTTCAGCGAGAAGAAATCGACGCCCAGGGCAATCTGGATCCTCGTATGCTTCAGCATCCTCTCGAAGATCGCGGTATAGCCATCGACCGGCAGGCCCTCATATCTGTCGTTGAAGTAGCGATTGTCGAACGTGTAGCGGACCGGCAGACGCGTAATGATATGTTCAGGCAGGTCGCGTGGGTCCGTCTGCCACTGCTTGGCCGTATAGCCGCGGATGAAGGCCTCGTACAATGGCCGGCCGATCAGCGAAATCGCCTTCTCTTCCAGGTTTGCCGGATGGCGGCCGGCCATTTCGGCGGCCTGGTCGGCAATCAGTGCCCTCGCCTGGTCGGGCGAAAAGCGCCGGTTGAAGAATTGCGAGATCGTGCCGAGGTTGATCGGCATCGAATAGACCTGATCGCGATAGGTCGAATAGACACGATGCTTGTAATCGGTGAACGCCGTGAACCTGTTGAGATAGGTCCAGACCAGTTCGTTCGGCGTGTGAAAGAGATGCGCGCCGTAGCGGTGAACCTCGATGCCGGTGTCGCTATCGAACTCGCTGTAGGCATTGCCGCCGATATGGTTCCGGCGGTCGATCAGAAGAACGTTCTTCTGCAGCTCGTTTGCCACCCGCTCCGCGATCGTTGCGCCATAGAAGCCGGCACCGACCACCAGCAAGTCAACGTCGGCGAAATTGATCATGATCGCGAGACCAATCCTCTTGCCGCCGACCTACGATCAGACTTGCCCGAATACACTGAAGACCTCCAATTCGAACTTTGTTTCTTCGACGGCGATAGAGCGCCGATAGACGCCGAAATCCTCGAACCTCTCCGAGAAATTCTGGATCACGTCACCGATCGCCCTTGAAATCTCGTGCGTTCGCTGGGGATGATTGCCAAACTTGTATTTGGCCGGAATGGGCAAATCCTCGAAATTGTTGGCTGAGCCGTTCCGGCCGGTGATCACGCAGCATCCGAGCAGCGCTGCTTCCCGCGGCATGCGATCCTTGCCGGCATGCGGACCGAAGTCGACGTAAACCTTGGCTTGCGCCATGTTTTGATGGACTTCCGTCGGCGACATATTGCTCAGGATCTTGAATTCATATTGCGGACACATGGTCGCCAGTTGGCGCCCGAAAGCCTCGGCCTTGTTGTTGAACAGAACCAGATCGCGCCGCTGCTGAATCGGTTGTGGCGGCACGTTGTTTGCCAGCGTCGTAAAATCCGAGATCCGCAAGACATCGCTGAAGCCCAAAATATTGAGCTGTGCCGTGGCATAAGAGGATTGCGACAACATCTTGCAGTCGTTCTCCAGAAGGAACGGTACGCCGCCCAATGGCATCAGATGCCGCATGCCGTAATCGAAACTCAGCCACCAATAGGCCTTAGCTGCCTTCTTGAAGAGTGGAATCAGATGCGGCCATATCTCCGGAAACACCACGATCGCGTTTTCGTTATCGATAATGTAGTCCGAGCTTTCGGTCGCATAGGCCCGATATTGCGGATGGACGGCATTCTCGTATTCCCGAAATACCATCGTGGTTTCCCCCTCGGGGGATGGCATCAGGGAGTGATCGGAACCATTGGTATAGACCATTCTAGCGCTGCGCCCGATTTTGGTCAGCCGGGCGCAAAGCTGGTGAAGGGCTTCCGGGCCACCCGTCATATGATTGGGTGGGCAGAGGATGTAGATCGTTTCATTTCCAGTCATTGTCGCAATCCGCCTTCACATGTCGTTTGCCGATCCAGCCGCCGCGGGCACCCGGTTCGCTGCCAAAATCTCTAAAAACCTAGCCGCCTCTTGCCATCAAGGCGGAAAGGATGGCCGACTGCTGGCGCTCGCGCATAAGGCTGAAGCCGCGGCTTGCAATTGCCGTCCGCCTCTCGTCGTCACGAACGAGTTCGATGCAGGCTTCAACAAGCCGATCGTAATCGCAAAACGCCATTCCTTCGGCAAAAGCGGCCACTTCCGGATCCTGGATATTGCCTTCGCTGACGACGCAGGCGCCATTGGCAAGCAAGAAGGAAACGCGGCAAATCTCGAAAATCGCGGCGTCGAAATGATGCACGTTAAGGACGATTTTGGAGCGCCCGATGAGGGCGTCGCGCTCGGCGCCATATACACCGAACAGGTGAACAAGGTTCAGTCCGCTTGATTGCAGCGCCACCAGCACATTCTTGCGGCGCTCGTTGACTGAGCCGTAAAAGAGAACGTCGATATCCTTCACCGGCGCTTGGGGCACGCGCGTCAGATGCTTGTTGTATCCCACATCAAGAATTTCGGCGGGAACGCCGAACTTGGCCAGTCCCTGGCGATTACGCTCGCTATAATCGAGCACGGCGAACTTCTTGAGCAGTCCGAGATACCGATGGTTGATCCAACTGCTTTCGGCGGAGACCTGCTCCATATTCACGATGACGCTCTCAGGTGGCAGCCATTGTGCCGCGACCGACGGCAGCAAATTAGCGCCGTAAACGATCGGCGCCCGTCCATTCCAGTCTCGTGGATCGGTAACCAGAGGCGCACTGCCGCCGAGTTCGGCAAAGGCATAGTGAAGACCGAGGGCAACATCCTCGAAAGCGCGGCTGTGAATGTAGCCCTCGGGGCTGACGATCCAAATGCAGTGCCGATCCTTGTGATGCTCCCAACCGAAAGGAAAGGCTGGCAGGGCGTGCTCCGCGCCATGCGATGCGACAGTCTGTTTCTCCGCTAGCGCGTGCATGTTGATCCTTCTCAAAGACTCGCTGGAACCCCTTGCTTGAAAACTGCGCAATGGGGCTTGCTCAAACCTTACGAGGCCGAGAGCCGGTGGAGAGCTTCGGGAAGGCGATCTTGCCTGTCTATGGAAGCTGCCTTAGCCCGGCAGCATTTGCGTCACCGCAATGATCGGGCCGAGCGGAAACAGGCTGTCGCGCCTTTGCCATTCCGGAACGTCGAGGCTGGAAATGCTGCCATCGAGAAACAGCGCGTTCGGACATTTCAAATCGTCGCGGAACAGTGTCGCAAAGTCGTGAAAGCGGACAGCTCCGTCGGAAATCGCGAACACGACGAGCCCATCCACGGTGACGCCGACGCCGTTCCGTGTTTTAAGACTGGTGCTGTCGGCCAGAAATGACGGATGAAGCTTGCCATCGATGACCAGCATCGGGCCGGACTGGGTCGCGTAGAATGGCTTGGTGCCGGAAGCGGCGAAGGCCTTGCTTTCCATGATACCGGCCTTGCCCGAACCGACATAGAAGACCCCATTCGGCAATAGATGGAAATTGCCCCAGCCCTTGTTGGTGTTGATCGCCTTCACTTCGCGTCCGTTTTCGATGAAGAGACCGACGGGAGATTGGTCGTCGAGATACATGCCGCCGTTCATGGCAAAGCGCACGTAGATCCGGTCCTGGCGCAAGTCGATTTCCAGCGCCCGGAACGAGCCGTAGGGCTTGCCGCTGCGGTCGTTCTGGAAAATCTGTATATCGTAGCGGGCGGGATCGAAGGTGCAGACCGTGTAGCCATCGCCGAGATGCTGAACCTTGCGGCAGGCTTCGCCGGCCGATGCCGTGGCGGCACAGGCAAGAACGGCAAGGATGACCATCAATCGAATCAAGCGCATGGCCCCGCATCAATAGCACAAGCTTCAGAACGCATCGCAATGCGGCGAAACAAGGAATGCGTGAGGACTAAAGCTGGAGCGCCGCCATATGGAAGGCAAGCTGCTCGGCGGGATAACGATAATCGGCCCCGACCGGACAGGCATCGCGCGCAAGACAGCCGCCGGTCATGCAGCCGGCCTGCCCTTTCTGCGTGCGCAAATGCGAGCGACAGCCCTGAACATCAAAACCCGTTGGGGTCACGGATTCGGCGGGACAGGCCGTGAGACAAGGCTTCCCCACGCATAAGGCACATGGATGCGGAGAAGATGCTGCCGTCTGAGCCATCTTCAAATCGTCGGCAAATCCCAGGGCACCGCGATATCCATGCCATAGGCCGTATTCCGGATGGATCAATATGCCGAGCGGCGATGCCTGCAATCCCTCGGCTTGCATGGCCCATCGCTGGAACGGCTGCCAGGGCGGATCCGAAGGGAAATAGGCCGTTGCGCCCAACATCTGCGCGACTGGGCGGATGATCGCCTTCGACCAATTATCGAGAGGATCCCGGCGCATCCTGTTTTCGGCCATATTTCGCCAGGCCGAAAACGTCGGCCAGATCGAGCCGCCGATATTACCCAGCAGCACGACACCGCGCGCAGGCGTGCCATCCGTCAGCAACGGCCCCTCGCCTTCATTGAAGGACAAGCTGCCGCGAACGAAAACTCCGTGGACACCGAGTGTCGCACGGAGCTGTTCGAAAATGGCGGGGCCGCGGTTCATCGTGGCCCCTTATATTGATAGTGCGGCCGCCAGACTTCCTTCTGGATCAGGTCGGCGACGCGCGTCGCACCGCCTTGCTCCCTGGCGGCCTCGGGCTCTCTTCAGGTGAAGGCGTCCGGCATGGAGTCCTTGCGCTTCTGGATATAGGCGAGCAAGGCTTCGTCGATGGCCGGATCGAGCGGCGGCGCTTCGTAGTGATCGAGCCAGGAGCGGCAAAGGGCGTTGGCGCGTTCCTCGATGCGCTTCTGGCCTTCGATCTCCCACTGCTCGAAAGAATTGTTGTCGGCAAGCGCCGAGCGATAGAAGGCAGATTGGAAATTGGCCTGCGTGTGGCCGCAGCCGAGATAATGGCTTCCGGGTCCGACTTCGCGGATGGCATCCAGCGCCTGGCCATTGTCGGAGAGGTCGATACCTTCCGCCATCTTCTGCATCATGCCGAGCTGGTCCTGGTCGATCATGAACTTCTCGTAGGAGGAGACGAGACCGCCCTCGAGCCAGCCGGCCGCGTGCAGCACGAAATTCGTGCCCGCCAGCAGCGTCATGTTCAAGGTGCTGGCGGATTCATGCGCAGCCTGCGCATCCGGCACCTTCGAAGCGCAGAGCGAACCGCCGGTACGGAACGGCAGACCGAGACGGCGGGCAAGCTGTGCCGCGCCATAGGAGACGAGCGACGGCTCCGGCGTGCCGAAGGTCGGTGCGCCCGACTGCATCGAAATGGATGCGGCGAAGGTGCCAAATAGGACCGGCGAGCCCTTGCGGATCAGCTGCGTGAAGGAAGCGCCGGCCAGCACCTCGGCGAGGATCTGTGTCAGCGTGCCCGCCACCGTCACCGGGCTCATCGCGCCGGACAAGATGAACGGAGAAACGACCGAGGCCTGATTATGTCGCGCATAGACCTTCAAGGCACCGAGCATGGTCTCGTCGAACACCATCGGTGAGTTGGCATTGATCAGGTTCAGCGTCACGCAATTGTTCTCGACGAACTCGTCGCCGAAGACGATCTTCGCCATCGCGATGGTGTCTTCGGCACGCTCCGGTGCCGTGACCGAGCCCATGAACGGCTTGTCGGAATATTTGATATGGCTGTAGACCATATCGAGATGGCGCTTGTTGACCGGGATATCGACGGGCTCGCAAACCGTGCCGCCGGACGAATGCATCGACGGCGCCATATAGGCGAGCTTCACGAAATTGCGGAAATCCTCGATCGTCGCATAGCGGCGGTTGCCTTCGAGGTCACGTACGAAGGGCGGGCCGTAGACGGGCGCGAAGATCGTCGCCTTGCCGCCTACATGGGCGTTGCGGGCGCTGTTGCGCGCATGCCACGTAAATTCTTTCGGCGCCGTCTTCAGAAGTTCGCGGCAAAGTCCCTTCGGGAAATGCACACGCTGGCCACGCACGTCGGCGCCGGCTTCCTTCCAGAGCGCCAAAGCCTCCGCATCGTCACGAAACTCGATGCCGATTTCCTCGAGCACGGTGTCGGCGTTGCGCTCAATAAGCTGCAGACCTTCTTCATCGAGCACTTCATAGACACCGATCTTCCGAGTGATATAGGGGAGCGAAGGGGCCGGTCCGCCGCCGCTGCGCGAGGCGCGCCTCGCCGCGGCACCCCTGCCTTCGCCGCGCGAACGCCGTCCGCCGCCTTCTCCGCCTGCAGCCGGTTGCTCAATCATATCGTCCATGATGTTTCCTCACTCCTGCGCATGAATGCGTCTGTCATAACCCTATGCTACCCGATTCCACCAACCGGACGTTCCTTAATGCGCCAGCAATTAGCATAGGACAGACATCGGTGCGGCAATATCGACTGTTCTCCATTCGTCGCGATTGATCCGCGCGACGTCGCATTCGAAAAGAGTTTTGGCAGACTTCGGGTCTATCGGTAATAACGACACTGTTTTATACAAGCCTCTGATGCATTGCACGAAAATGGGATGGAGCGCATGTCTGACGACGAAATCATTCTCGCGGAACTTTCTGATGAAGAACTCGTGCAGCAGATGCATGATGATCTATATGACGGCTTGAAGGAAGAGATCGAGGAAGCGACGCAGATCCTTCTCGACCGCGGCTGGACGCCTTACGACGTCCTGACGCAAGCGCTTGTCGAAGGCATGCGCATCGTCGGCATCGACTTCCGCGATGGCATTCTCTTTGTTCCGGAAGTTTTGCTTTCCGCCAATGCGATGAAGGCCGGCATGGCCATCCTGCGTCCGCTGCTGGCACTGACCGGTGCACCCAAGCTCGGCAAGATGGTGATCGGCACCGTCAAGGGCGACATTCACGACATCGGCAAGAACCTCGTCGGCATGATGATGGAAGGCGCCGGCTTCGATGTCATCGACCTTGGAATCAACAATCCGGTCGAAAACTATCTCGACGCCATCGAACGCGAACAGCCCGACATTCTCGGCATGTCGGCGCTGCTGACCACTACCATGCCCTACATGAAGGTCGTTATCGACACGCTGAAGGAAAAAGGCCTGCGCGACGACTATGTCGTGCTGGTCGGCGGCGCGCCGCTCAACGAGGAGTTCGGCAAGGCTGTCGGTGCGGACGCCTATTGCCGCGACGCTGCGGTGGCGGTCGAAACCGCCAAGGAATTCATGAAGCGCAAGCACAATAGCCTGGCTGCGGGAGCCTGATTGCTTTATTTCTCCAAGCCGGCGACGAAAAGGTTGTCGCCGGCCTGCGGGCATCCCAAATGAGTTACTGAGCAGCCTTCTTGACGGTATGACCGGCATCTTCCGTCGCATTGACGGCGTTTGCCGTATCCCTGCCCATGCCACGAATGGTGTTGGAGCACGAAGCAAGCACCATAAGCACGGCGAAAGCGGCGGCGATTTTGCTTGTTGTCGATACGGTCATCATCAGGAGCCCCTTTGAATGGATGTTGATCGGCAAAATTCGGAGAAAAACCCTCCGCCCGATAAACGCGTAACAACTCAAAAAGTTCATGTGATCGCGTGCGGCGCAATCGCGCGCGAAATACTGGCGGTCGTTAGAATAAACGGGCTCGACCACATCGACCTGCACTGTCTTCCCGCAATTTACCATTCCTATCCGCAGAAGATCGCACCGGCGCTGGAACAGGCAATCGCCGATGCGCGCTCGCGCGGATTCGACAAGATCTTCATCGGCTATGCCGATTGCGGTACCGGGGGAGATATCGACAGGATTTGCGAGCGCGAGGGAATAGAGCGCCTGTCCGGCCCGCACTGTTACTCCTTCTTTACGGGCAATGAGGCTTTCGCGGCGCGTGACGATGATATCACGTCGTTTTTCCTGACCGACTTCCTGGCCCGTCAGTTCGAATCCTTCGTCATCGTCCCACTGGGTTTGGATCGTCATCCGGAGCTGCGCGACATGTATTTCGGCAACTACCGCAAGGTTGTCTACCTCTCGCAGGAGGAGGATCCCCTGCTGCAGGCAAAGGCGAAGGAAGCCGCCGCCTACCTCGGCCTGGACTACGAATATCGCTTGACCGGCTACGGCGATCTTGCCCGCGAACTGTCGGTCGTCTGATTGCGACGCCCTCTCGTTTCCTGCCGGCTGCTTCTTTGTCGCCACCGACATGCTGGACGAGTGAGGTTCATTCAATCACAGTTCGAACCCGGTAATTTCAAAGGAAAATGCTCGCTGGGGACGCTCACGGACAAGCTTTTCACGCGGCGTCGCTTTTCGGCATGTGCCGCGTCGTGGCGAGCGCAGTCCGATGGTCGGCCGGCGTGCATTCTTGTGTGAAGAGGAGATTTGTGCATGGCAGATCGCATTGTCGTCTACTGGCGGGACATTCCGGCCCAGGTGATTATCAAGAAGGGTAGGCAGACGGCAAAACGTGAGCTTTCGCTGCGCTTTACCGAAGCAATAGACATGTGTGCCATGCGCACGGGTGCCGCCGAAACGGACGACTATCTTGCCGAATGGCGCAAGGCGGATCCCGTGGCCGTTTCCGACGATCTCGAAGCCGAGGCGGACAAGGCGGCAAGCGAGCTTGAGGCCGCCTACGATCGCGAGCGGCTGGTGGCGCTGGTAAAGGCCGGGGGCCGCGACAATGGCTGATGCCGTCCAGAAGCCCGGCAACGCCGCGGCAGGTGCAAAGGCAGCCAGCGGCGCCTATACACCGGCCGGCGTCTCCCCCAATCGCCGCGCCCGGCGCAAATATACAGTCCGCCTATGGGCTGTCCGTCACTCGCGCTTCTTGGAATGGTTCTACCGTCGCTTCGCCGATGCCTTCCTCCTGCTTCATCCGCTGTGGAAAGCGTTCGGCTATGAACGCGTGGAGCGCCCGATTACCTTCATCGAACGCAATGTGAAGGGCTTCCTGTTTGATTGCCGCATGTGCGGCCAGTGCGCGCTGTCGTCGACGGGCATGTCCTGCCCGATGAACTGTCCCAAGCAGCTGCGCAACGGCCCTTGCGGCGGCGTACGCGCCAACGGCAATTGCGAGGTGGAGCCCGACATGCCCTGCGTCTGGGTGCAGGCCTGGAACGGCTCGAGGAACATGACCCACGGGGACGCGATCCTTAACGTGCAGAAACCCGTGAACCAGTCGCTGCGCGAAACATCCTCATGGCTTCGCGTCACGGCGGAAGCGGCAGCAGCCCGTGAAACGGCGAAAAAGGAAGCCTGAGCGATGTCGCATATCGATGAAAACCCGCTTGGCGTCCATCTGCCGCTCGATCCCCTGCCCGGCCATTATTCACTCGGGCGGCTGGAACGCGTCCTTCGTCGCGGCGAATTCGCGGTTACCGCCGAGTTGAACCCACCCGACAGCGCCAATGCCGAAGACGTCTACGAGCGCGCCGCGATTTTCGAAGGTTGGGTCGATGGCATCAACGCCGTCGATGCCTCCGGCGCCAACTGCCATATGTCTTCCGTCGGGATTTGCGCCCTGCTGACGCGCATGGGCTATGCCCCCATCATGCAGATCGCCTGCCGCGACAAGAACCGCATCGCCATTCAGGGCGACGTGCTGGGCGCGGCTGCCATGGGCGTGTGCAACATCATGTGCCTCACCGGTGACGGGGTGCAGGCAGGCGATCAGCCGGGCGCCAAGCCGGTCTTCGATCTCGATTGCATGTCGTTGCTCGAAACCGTGCGTATCATGCGCGACAACGGGAAATTCCTCTCCGGCCGAAAGCTGACATCACCGCCGAAAGTCTTTCTCGGCGCCGCCATCAATCCCTTCGCACCGCCTTACGACTTCCGCCCCTATCGGCTGGCGAAGAAGATCGAGGCCGGCGCGCAGTTCGTCCAGAGCCAGTATTGCTACGACGTGCCGATGTTCCGGGACTATATGAAGAAGGTCCGCGATCTCGGCCTCACCGAAAAGTGCTTCATTCTCGTCGGCGTCGGTCCGCTCGCATCGGCAAAGACCGCCCGCTGGATGCGCTCCAACGTGCCGGGCGTCCATATTCCCGATGCCGTCATCAAGCGCATCGAAGGTGCGCAGGATCAGAAGAAGGAAGGCAAGCAGCTCTGCATCGATATCATCAACGAGGTGCAGGAGATCGAGGGCGTTTCCGGCATTCACGTCATGGCCTATCGCCAGGAGGAGTATGTCGCCGAAATGGTGCATGATTCCGGTGTTCTGAAGGGCCGCCAGCCTTGGAAGCGCGAGGCAAGCCGCAGCGACGTTCTGGTTGCCGAGCGGCTGCACCAGATCAGCGAAGGCCGGGAAGAAAACCAGCAGGCGATGGCGGAAATTGCAGCCCACCATACGCCGCCGCAGGCGCATTGACTTCGATACGATAGAAGCAGGCCAGGAGAGAAACCGGCCGGCTTGTAACCCAGATCACCGCACGGTAGACCAGCTATCGGGCCAATCGACCAGAGGATCAGACATGACGCGTACCATCGTTGCCTCCGCCACCCGCGAGATCATCATAGGCTTCGACCAGCCCTTCTGCGTGATCGGCGAGCGCATCAATCCGACGGGGCGCAAGAAGCTCGCCGCCGAGATGATCGAAGGCAATTTCGACACTGTCATCAAGGATGCGCTGGAGCAGGTGGCGGCCGGTGCGACCATGCTGGACGTCAATGCTGGCGTCACTTCGGTCAACCCCAATGAAACCGAACCGGGCCTGCTGGTGCAGACGCTGGAGATCGTGCAGGGCCTCGTCGATGTGCCGCTTTCCATCGACAGCTCGGTCACGGCAGCCATCGAAGCGGCGCTCAAGGTCGCCAAGGGCCGGCCGCTGGTCAATTCCGTGACGGGCGAAGAAGAGAAGCTCGAGGCCATTCTGCCGCTCATCAAGAAATACGATGTGCCGGTCGTCGCGATTTCCAACGACGAGACCGGCATTTCCATGGACCCGGATGTCCGCTTCTCCGTCGCCAAGAAGATTGTCGAGCGCGCCATGGATTACGGCATCAAGCCGCACGACATCGTCGTCGACCCGCTCGTTATGCCGATCGGCGCTCTGGGCGATGCCGGCCGTCAGGTCTTCGCGTTGCTGCATCGCCTGCGCAACGAGCTGAAGGTCAACACCACCTGCGGCCTTTCCAATATCTCGTTCGGCCTGCCGCATCGCCATGGCATCAATGCCGGTTTCATTCCCATGGTCATCGGTGCCGGCATGACCTCGGCCATCATGAACCCCTGCCGCCCGCAGGAAATGGAGGCTGTGCGCGCCGCCAACGTGCTGAATGGCACCGACGCCAATTGCACCAACTGGATCATGACCTACCGTGATTACAAGCCGGCGGAAGCTGGCGCTGCCCCTGTCTCCACAGCCGCTCCCGCTGCCGGCGGCGGACGACGTGGCGGCCGCGCCGCACGCGCTGGCGCCGGCGCTGCGAGGGAATAGCATGGCATCCGGTCGCGGCTTTTCAAACGATCTTGCCACCCTGTGGCTGCAGTCGCCCGTCGTGATTGCGATACGGCTGCAGCAAATGTGGATGGATGCTTTGGCTGGCAATGTGAACGCGGCCGAGATGAATCGGATGATCTCCGAGAAGATGATGGCAGCGGCCGAAAGCGCCGTTGCCGTCAACGCCGCGATGATGCAGCAAGGCATCGCGGTACTGACGGCAAGCCCCACAAGCCAATCGCAGCGCCACGTCGCCGACGCGATCGCGCACGCCGCGATAGAACCCTATAGCAGGCGCGTTCGCTCGAACGCGCGCCGCCTTACAAAATAGAAAGGCTGATCCGTGGCCGAAGCCGGTGACAGCGCGAACCCTCTCGTCCTTTTCATGCCGTCCGGCAAGCGCGGTCGCTTCCCCACGGGAACCCCGGTACTGGAGGCGGCGCGCCAGCTCGGCGTCTATGTCGAGAGCGTCTGTGGCGGTCGCGCCACTTGCGGGCGCTGCCAGGTTTCGGTGCAGGAAGGCAATTTCGCCAAGCACAAGATCGTCTCTGCCAACGACCACCTTTCACCGATCGGGCCAAAGGAGCGGCGCTATGCCGAGGTGCGCGATTTGCCCGAAGGCCGCCGCCTCTCCTGCTCCGCGCTGATCCAGGGCGATCTCGTCATCGACGTACCGCAGGATACCGTCATCAATGCGCAGGTGGTGCGGAAAGCCGCCGACGAGCGCATTATTGCCCGCGATGCGGCCGTGCACATGTGTTACGTGGAGGTCGAGGAGCCCGACATGCACAAGCCGCTTGGCGATCTGGATCGCCTGAAGGCGGCCATCGCAGCGGACTGGAAATACGACAATCTCGAAGTGGATTTCCACCTCATTCCGCAGGTGCAGGCGATCCTGCGCAAGGGCGAATGGAAGGTGACGGCTGCCATTCACCGTGATCAGGACACCGAGCGTCCCCGCTTGATCGCACTCTATCCCGGCTTGAAGAACGAGGCCTATGGCATCGCCTGCGATATCGGTTCGACGACGATCGCCATGCATCTGTCGTCGCTGCTGTCGGGCAGAACCGTGGCATCGGCAGGCGCCTCAAATCCGCAGATCCGCTTCGGCGAGGATCTGATGAGCCGTGTCTCCTACGTGATGATGAACCCGGACGGCCGCGAGGCGATGACCAACGCTGTGCGCGAAGCATTGAACGGCTTGATCGACAAGGTTTGCGCCGATGGCGGCGTCTCGCGCCAGGATATTCTGAACGCCGTCTTCGTCGGCAATCCGATCATGCATCATCTTTTCCTCGGCATCGATCCGACCGAGCTTGGCGGCGCTCCCTTTGCGCTTGCCGTATCGGGGGCGGTGCATCTGAAGTCGGCGGAAATCGGACTGCCGATGAACGCCGGTACGCGGATCTACATGCTGCCCTGCATTGCCGGCCATGTTGGCGCCGACGCGGCTGCCGCAACGCTTGCCGAGGGTCCGCATCGCCAGGACGAGATGATGCTGCTGGTCGACATCGGCACCAATGCGGAGATCGTGCTCGGCAATCGCCATCGCGTTGTCGCCGCCTCCTCGCCGACCGGCCCCGCTTTCGAAGGTGCTGAGATTTCAAGCGGCCAGCGCGCGGCACCCGGTGCGATCGAACGCGTGCGCATCGATCCCGTCACGCTCGAACCGCGCTATCGCGTGATCGGCATCGAGCCATGGTCGGACGAGCCGGGCTTCGCAGACGCCGCCGCCAAGGTCGGCGTCACCGGTATCTGCGGCTCCGCCATCATCGAGGTCGTCGCCGAAATGTTCCTGACCGGCATCATCTCGGAGGATGGCGTGGTCGATGGCGCGATGGCGGCGCGCTCGCCGCGCATCCTGCAGAACGGCCGCACCTACTCCTATCTGCTGCGCGATGGCGAACCCCGCATCACGGTGACGCAGAACGACATACGTGCCATCCAGCTTGCCAAGGCCGCGCTTTATGCCGGCGTCAAGCTGCTGATGGACAAGCAGGGCATCGATCACGTCGACCGGATCGGCCTTGCCGGCGCCTTCGGCACCTTCATCGATCCGAAATACGCCATGGTGCTCGGGCTCATCCCGGACTGCGCGCTGGACAAGGTGAAGGCCGTCGGCAATGCCGCCGGCACCGGCGCGCGCATGGCTCTGCTCAACCGCGGCCATCGCCGTGAGATCGAGGAAACCGTCAGGAAAATCGAGAAGATAGAGACGGCGCTTGAATCAAAGTTTCAGGAGCATTTTGTCTACGCCATGGCCCTGCCGAACAAGGTGGACGCCTTCCCGGAACTCTCCAAGGTCGTCACGCTGCCCGAACGCAAGCAGATTTCCGATGATGGCGGAGAAGGTGGCGGTCGCAGGCGTCGCCGCAGCCGCGAATAGGAAACGGCTGGCCGCGGTTCACGCGGCCATCTTGCGCCCGATCTCGACAAAGGCCTGGCGGATGCTGTCGGCCACCGCCTTCATCGGCCCCGTCATCTGCGATGCCGTCAGCAGACGAATGTCGAAGGACGTCAGTTCCGGCAGCCCCTCGTTCGGTCCGAGAATTTCCATATCATCGGTGATGTAGGAGCGTGGGAACGGCGCGATCGCAAGATCGGAGACGATAGCGGCGCGCTGCGCCATCGTATGGGCGCTGAGATAGGAGACGCGATAGGCGCGCTTCTGTCTCTCCAGCTGCGCCATGGCTTCGGACCGCCAGATGCAGCCCTCTTCCCATATGGAAATCGGTAGCGGATCGCGACGATAGGCGGTGCCGCACTTGGCGCCGGCCCAGACGAGGCGTTCGGTATATATAACCTCCCCCTCCGTCGGGAAAGGCCGCGTCGCGCAATTGATCAGGGCCAGATCCAGCCGCTGCTCCTCGATGCGCTTCTTGAGCTGGATGCTCATATCCACGACGACATCCACCATGATGCCCGGATAGCTCTCGGAAAAGCTCTTCAGGATGGTCGGCAAGAGCCGCTCACCAATATCGTCGGGGGCGCCGAGCCGCACCACGCCGCTGAGCTCAGGCATGATGAAGCGCGAGACCGCCTCGTTGGAAAGCGCCAGAATGTTGCGGGCATAGGAAAGCAGCATCTCACCGTGCTGCGTCAGGCTCACCGAGCGCGCGTCGCGCAGGAACAGCGTCACGCCGAGCTGCTCCTCCAGCTTCTTGATCTGCATCGAAACGGCAGACGGTGTACGAAAGACGGCATCGGCGGCCGTGGAGAAATTCCCCGTTTCGGCGATCGCGACGAAGGTGCGCAGAACTTCATTGTCAAGCAACGGTATGGGCCGGCGGAGCGGAACGGTCATAACGGTTAACTTTCAATTTTTCTGATTTTAAACACCATATCATTTCATTTGTCTGAATGTCAACGAAGTCCCATATTAGACCTAATGGAAATTCACGCAGACAGCCGCAAAGGAGTAAAATCATGGCTGACACGGCATTGAGCGAAGCTTCTCGCCTCTTCACGCTCTTACGCGTCCGGAAAATTCAGCGGACGGCGCAACATACGCTTGATGAGATCGTAACCCGCTTTCCGGCTCATCTGATCGACGACGTAAACGCGCGCGGCCTGCCGCCAGATCGGACGCTGTCGATCCTCGAGCGCAAGCCCGGCAAGGTGCGTTCGTTCAAAAATACTGATGGCAACCATAAGATCTATTCGCTTGATTGATTGGTTTGCCAGATCCATATTTACACCCAATGGGCGTGACATTTTGAGCGGTTGACACTGAAAGGAACCCGGAAATGACAACGATCATCTATAGACAACCCGGCAGGATGCGGAATTCGTTTCCATCAGGCGGCAGTTACGTACCCTTCATCTCTCGCATCGCCCGTCGCTGGCAGCAATGGCGTTCGCTTCGCGAGCTTGAGTCCCTGTCCGACGACCTGCGCAAGGACCTCGGCTGGCCGGCCGCAAACGAAACGAAAAATCCGAAAGTCATGCGATGATTGCAAAAGATCGAAAGCATTGAAGGCGGCGCTCAACCCCAACGAGTGTCGCCTTTTGAACATTTAATCATCTGAACGCGCATTCCCGAATAATTTCTCGAATTACCTTCATATACATTCCTTTGCTCCGGCGGATTGCCCGCCATCCCCTTCAATCCTCTCCGTAGAGCGACATTTTTCCTGACAAGCGCAAATATCCCTTTGCGGCCGCGATTATCCATGCCAGTGTCGCTAATAGACCATCGGGCCGACGTATTTGGCGCAAGGAATACGCAATGGTCCTGGAGCATGGATTTTCACGATATGAGCAAGACTCCGATTAAGACGCGTTCCCTGGTTTTCTTCCTCGTCCCACATTTCACCATGCTGCCGTTTTCCGCCGCGATCGAGACGCTGCGGATTGCCAACCGCATGCTGGGCTACCCCGCCTATACGTGGCGATTAGCCTCCGCGGACGGCCAGAAAGTCTATTCATCCAGCGGCATCGGATTGGAGGTCAATTCCTCCCTTACCGACGAGCGCCGCTATCTCGGCGGCGAGAACCGCCCGAACATGGTGCTGGTCTGTTCCGGCATCTATGTCGAGGAATTTCACAACAAGTCGGTCAACGCCTGGCTGCGCGAGACCTATAATCGCGGCGTCGCCGTCGGCAGCCTCTGTACGGGCGCGCATGTGCTTGCTCAGGCAGGATTGCTGAACGGCAAGCGCTGTGCGATCCACTGGGAGAACCTGCCCGGCTTTTCCGAAACGTTCCCGCAGGCGGAAGTCTATGCCGATCTCTACGAGGTCGACAGCAACATCTATACCTGCGCCGGCGGCACGGCTTCGCTCGACATGATGCTGAACCTGATCGGCCAGGACTTCGGAGAAAACCTCGTCAACCGCGTCTGCGAGCAGCAGCTGACCGACCGCGTCCGCAGCCCGCACGACCGTCAGCGCCTGCCGCTGCGCGCGCGCCTGGGTGTCCAGAACGCCAAGGTTCTCTCCATCATCGAGCTGATGGAAAGCAATCTCGCCGAGCCATTGTCGCTCCTGGAAATCGCCGACGATGCCGGCCTGTCGCGCCGGCAGATCGAGCGCCTGTTCCGCCAGGAAATGGGCCGCTCGCCGGCCCGCTATTACCTTGAAATTCGCCTCGACCGCGCCCGGCACCTGCTCGTGCAATCCTCCATGCCGGTCGTGGAAGTCGCTGTTGCCTGCGGCTTCGTTTCAGCCTCGCACTTTTCCAAGTGTTATCGCGAGCTCTACAACCGCTCGCCGCAGCAGGAGCGCGCCGAGCGCAAGCTGACCATGTCGACGAACCGCACGGGGATCGTCGTCTAAAAGGCCCGAGCAATCACGACTATGGGGCGCGGCCTACTGGGCCGCCTCCTGGGTCATCTTGAAGTCCGAATAGACCTGATTGCGACCATTGTGTTTCGCCATATAGAGAAACTGGTCGGCGGCGTTGAGATAGTTGTCGAAGGATTCGTATCCGGCGATCTCGGCAACACCAATGGAAACCGTCACTGACAATTCCTCGTCATCGGCGTGAACCTTCAGATCCGCAAGGCTGAGGCGCACCTCGTCGCACACCTCGGTCGCCGCGCGTGAATTCATTTCGGTAAAGAGAATGGCGAACTCCTCACCGCCGAGGCGGGAGAGCAGGTTGTCGCTGCCTTCAAAAAGCGAACCGAGCCGGCCGGCAACCGCCTTCAAGACCTGATCGCCGATCTCGTGACCATAGGTATCGTTCAGATTCTTGAAATGATCGATATCGAGAATGGCGACCGAACTCGGACGCTGGCGGCGCAGGCAATCGTTTACGAGACGCGGACCGTGGTCGTAGAAATAACGCCTGTTATAAAGACCCGTCAGATAGTCGCTCGCCGCCGCCGCGCGCAATTGCTTCAGCTGCGCCAATGTCTCGACGTTCAACGCGATACGGCACTGTAATTCCTCTGGAACGAAGGGGCGATAGATGAAATCGCTCGCGCCGGCCTTCAGGAAGGTCGCGGACAGCAATCGGTCATTCGATGACGAAATGCCGATGATCCGCATCCGGTCCGAACCAAAACGATGGCGGATGCGACGGGTCAGTTCATGGCCATTCATATCGGGCATGTTGTAGTCGGTGACGACCACTTCGATATCGTTGAACTCCTCGAGCGCCGCCAGGGCTTCGATCCCGGTGCCGGCTTCGGTGACCTTGAACTGCTGGGCATGCAGCAAATCCGTCAGCATCTTTCGAGCCGACGGAAGATCGTCCACAACCAATACGCGCGTCGATCGATTGGCAATGGCGCGCCGGACGGACGAGACCAGATTGTCGAGCGCGAACTCGCCGTCCTTGAGCACGTAATCGACGACACTGCGCTCCATGATGCGGTTGCGCGTCGCCATGTCAAAAGACGCGGTAAAAACGATGGTGGGAATATTGTGGGCGACGGCGACATCCAAAGCCTCGCCATGGGCAGCGTCGGGCAGATTGAGGTCGATCACAGCCATGGTAAAGCCACGGTCCGCATCCGCCAGCGCGTCGTTCAACACTTTCAGCGATGGGCAATGCGTAACCGCCAGGCCGAGTTCGGTCTCGAACCGATGCGAAAGCACGGCTGAAAACATGCGGGAATCCTCCACCAGAAGTATCTTCTGGTGGCCGTTGCGGTGGCCGCCGCCATCGCCGAGGGATCCCACATGCAGTACCATTTCCCTTCAATTCCTCCCGCGCCGTAGGCGCCTGAATCTCAGTCAATTGCAGGGTCTGCCAAACCGTCCTTCACCTTATCCTGAACAGGATTCGTGAAAAAATTGGAACCATAGATTGCGGAGTTTTATACAAAAATGATTTCTCCTCACATTCTTTTGATGGACTTCCCTGCTTTCGCAATGCCTAGGCGGTTTCCTCGACTTTACGCGCCGTCTGGATTTGCAAAAGCGTGTCGAGATTCTGATTCACGCGGCAGTAGAATTCCTCGTCGATGAATGGCCGCAGGATGAAGTCGTTGCCGCCGGCCTTGAGGAACCGTGCCGAGAGCAGCCGGTTGTTGGACGACGAAACGCCGATGATGCGCAGCTCGTGCGAACCGGTGGTGGCGCGAATGCGCCGCGTCAGTTCGAAGCCGTCCATGTCGGGCATGTTGTAATCCGTGACCATAAGGCCGATATCCGGACTGGCCTTCAGGATTTGGAGCGCCTTGGCGCCGCTTTCGGCAACGCTGACACGGAAGTTATAGCGCTTCAGGCGGCTGGACAGCAGAGCGCGCGCCGTCGCACTGTCATCGACGATGAGCACGTGATGGCGGTGGTTGGTGAGAAAGCGGCAGATCGATTCCGCCAGCATGTCGACCGCAAACACATTGTCCTTGAGAATGTAATCGACGACATCTCTGGCGATCAGCTCGTCGCGCATACCCTCCAGGAAGGTGCCGGTGAAGGCGATGGTGGGAATGCTGAGATCGACCAGATAAGCCAGGGCTTCGCCTTTCTCGGCTCCCGGTAGGTTCATATTCGAGATCGCCAGCTTGATCGGCTCCGACGACTTGTCATAGGCAAGCTGCAATTCCTCGAAATTGCGGCAAATCTCGACATCGATGTCCAGAAGCTCCTTGAGCCTGGCCCGGATCATAGCGGTGAAAAGATTGGAATCCTCGACAAGGAGAATGCGCGAGCCGGCAAGAGACGCACCGGAATACTGCATCCCCGAAACACCCAGAAATGGCATAATGAAAACCTGTTACTGAAAATGATCCCCTCTGTACTTTTTTAGAACAAAGCTTTTGCGGATTCATTAAACCGATTGGTTTCCCAGAGATGAAGAAAGGTAGCATCCGCCGCGGCGGACGCAGGCGAATGTTCCGGCTCTTGGAACCGGTCGATGATCAGCAAGCGTTGAGCATCGTGTGCCACTGATGCCGGCTACAAGTCCGGCCCTGCCCGGCTCACTCCGCTGCGGTTCTGCCGCGGCGACGGCCGGCACCCTTTACCTCGGAAGCACTCTCCTCGGACGGAGCAACACCTTCCGCCGGATCGGCCTCCGGCCCATCGGCCGAATCCGTCAATATACTGGCCGCAATATCGCCGTGCCGCTCTCTCCTGCCGTCGCGAACGATATGCAGCTCCTGATGCGGATAGGGAATGGCAATCCCCTCCTCCTTGAACCGCCTCAGGATTTCGATGCGCAGATTGTTGCGGATCTCCATGCCGTCGGAAAGATCCGAGAGGTAGAAGCGCATCTCGAAATCCAGAGATGACGGACCGAAGCGCAGGAACTCCACGTGCGGCTCGGGATTTCTGAGGACCTTCGGGATCGCCCGCACCAGTTCCAGCAGAATATCCATGACCTTGCGCGGATCGGCATCATAGCTGACGGATACCGGAATTTCCGAGCGGCCGAGCCGGTTGCGATGCGTCCAATTGCCGAGCGAAGCGTTGATGAGCTCGGAATTCGGTACGATGATCGACTGTTTGCGGAAGGTCTCGATCTCGGTCGCCCGCACCGAGATGCGCTTGACGATACCCTCCGAAGTGCCCGACACGATCCAGTCACCGACCTTGAAAGGCCGTTCGACCAGAAGGATCAGGCCGGACACGAAATTCGACACGATGTTCTGCAGACCGAAACCGATACCGACCGAAAGGGCACTGGCGACGAGCGCGAGGCTGGACAAATCGATGCCGGCAGCGGAAATGGCAAAGATGGCGGCCAAGGCTATGCCGAGATAGCCGATACCGGTCCTCACGGAGTTGCGGACGCCCAGATCCACCTGCCCGCGCGCCATGACATTGCTGTCGAGCCAGCGCTGGAACCAGCGCGTAATCATATAACCGCCGGCAAACAGCAGAATGCCAACGAATATGCCGAGCAACGAGATCGACATGTTGCCGATCTTGATCTCGGTAAACAGCCTGTAGGCGAAGACCTCCAGATCCTGGATGTGGAAGCCCCAGGACAGCAGGATCAACGGAATGCCCGTCAGCAGCGCGACGGCATAGGTCGCCAGCCCGGCAGCGAGGCCGGCCTGATCGAGCGCCACTTCGCGAAGCTTCAGCCGGTTTTCCAGAAAGCGGCCGATGATCGTTTCGGCAAAGACGCCCTGCTTCGATACGGCCTTGCCGAGCTGAAAGCCGAGATACATGGTCGCGATGACCGCACTCGTCACGATCATCTGCGTTGCCATGAAGCGGGCGAGGCCGACATAACCGATGAACGAGATGAAGATCACCAATATGCCGAGAGCGCGAAGAATGATTGCCATGCCATGCGGCCAATGACGGCCTGGCGCATCCGGATCGCCGTTCTTGGCCAGCATCGGCGAGCCGAACGAGGCGGCAATCAGAATGAGGCCGATCAGCAGCGCCGCCAGGAAGCTCTTTGCAACGGTGACGACGACGGGCGAACCCATGGACTCGCTGATGCGGTCGAAGACGTAGTCCAAACCATTGACCACGGCCATTGCCTGCAGGCACCAGGTCAGCGAATGCGCGCCCTTGTTCGACAGCTTGACGAGGCGCCAGTGCGGCCGGAACGGCGCGAAGACGGCGTTGCTCAGGCGGCCGACGAAATAGACAAGCCCGATGAAACCGAAGACCGCCGCCAGTATCGGCGCGATATCCGGTCGCAGGACATTGAAATTCGACAGGAAAAAGAAGGACGTGACGAGAAATGCCGCCAACGACAGGGTGCGGATCAAGGTCGACCAGAAGGCGACGGAGAGCCGGCTGATATAGGGCGGATTCTCGATGGCCTCGTCCTGCACGTAATAACGGCGGAACAGCCTATAGCCACCGGCGAGGAATAGCAGTGCCGCGCCGATCGACAGGCAAACGGCGGCCAGGAACGAAGCGAGCTTGGCTTTCAGCACGAATCCGATCCAGCTCGTCACGGCGCCGCTGAACTTGATGCCCTCATCGACGAGAGCCGCGCCCGCATCGTCGAATGTGGCACCGGAAATCTCCGTCCGCTTGAACAATGTCTCGGCGAACAGCTTTCGGCGCATTTCCATGAACTGCATGGAAAGCCGATTGGTCTCCGCGGTCAGATTGTCGGCATCGAGGATCACCGCGCTGATCTGCGCGCGCTCGGCATTGAGCCGGTCACGCTCCTGCGCGACGATCGGCGCTTCCGGCGGCTGGCCCTCCTTGGGGGCAGCGCCGAGCTGGGTCAGGCGCGTATCGATCTCGGCGGTGCGGGGTTTCAGACGTGTCGAGATTGCAGCGACGGCGCGATTGAGCTCGTCGACACGGCCCGAGAGCGCCACCAGCGCCTCATCGTCCGCTCCCGATTGTTTTGCGCTGTCCTGGAGGGTGTCGTATGTCTTCTTTGCCTTATTGAGATCGGCAACGGCCGCATCCAGCAACCCGTTTGCAAGCTGCGTGGGCTGTTGCTGATCCGTTTGTTGCGACTGCTGGGCCGGCTGCTGATCCTGCGCAAAGGCATAGCTACCCGCCAACGGAAGGGTGGCGGTAACGGTGCCCAATCCCAGCAGCAAAAGGGGCAGCAGAAAAAGACGGAATTTCAGCGGGCGCAAGCAAAGCTCCTCGTCGCACATAACTCGCAGGCAGCGGATGATCGAAATCGCCGAAGAAAATCGCGAACCGAGTCGTCCTATAGTGTGATTGCGAATTTCATAGTCTTTACGCGAACGCCTTGTAAGACAAAGAAAGGCGACACAAAGGCATTCCACGCCTTTATCCGGTTCTGAATCGTGCCCGAAGCCGGATATCGCTCGCTTCGTCCCGAAGACGACGTGTCGGACCGCTCATGTCTGCGTGGAAATAGGCCGGAGCCAAGCCTTGGCAATGGGTCGTCCATGGCCGCCTGCTTCGCGATGTCAGAATGAAGATCACACCTTCGGCAGGCCGGATGGGCGCGCCAAATTGCTTAAAATAGATCCGCGAAACGTCAGCCGGCCTTGCACTGCGGATGAAAGCGCTCCGCCACGTTTTCGGCTGCTGCATAGGCCTGGGTCACGATCTCCGGCACCAGATCGATATCGGGAAGACTTCCGAGCCCCAAGGGGCCGATGGCAAAGAGCCCCTCCGTCGTGCGGCCATTGACCTCGAGCGCACCGCTCGCCTCGACGGCCAGACCGAGGCCGAGTTCGTCGGGCACCGCAAGGCCGGTGTCGATCAGGCTGCGCAGCAACGGCGCATTCAGATCGGGCGCCTGGCATCGACAGTCGATCACATCATCGGCGTAGAGCTGCTCGGGTTCTGATCGGCCTGCGGGCCTCAAAACCATCCCGGTCGGTGTCCGCCGGATGAAATGGCCGCGCCGCAACACGGTATTCCCCTCGGCCAGTTCCTGCTTCAGGCGAACATGCAGGGCTTCGGGCAGCCGGTTGCGATGGCTGTCGTAGAGTGCCCGCAGATGACGGTTGAACTGTTGCTTCTGGCCGGCGGGCAAGGATCGCCAGAGCGACCGCGCATGCTTGCGCAAGCCGTTCATGACAGACTGCCAGCTTTGGCCACTCGTCTCAGCCTCCTCGCAGGCTTGACGGATAAAGCGAACGATCTCGCTGAGATTGCGAGGCATTTTATCGGCGGGGAATACCGGATCGGCATTGTTACGCGTGTGGCTTTGCGGCAGGAAGCCCCGCCTCGAAACGATGGTGATCTGCCCGGTATAACCATTGTCGCGCATCTGCAGCAGCCGGTCGACGACACGCAGGCCGCTGCCGAGCAGCAGCGTATGCGGGCGCGACACCAGGCGCCGTGCCCGCACCGTCGTCGGGACATTCACGAGATCGCTGGCCTGCGATTCCTGATCGGTGATGCCGTAGCCGGTCGCCACCACCACCATGTCGAACGGCGCGTTAACGGCACCGTCGCTTTCCACCACGAAGCGGCCGCCGCGAACGCGGCGAAGCCCGAAGACCGTCTCGCTGCTGACCTGCACCGCAACATCGCGACGCGACGAGAAAGCCTCGGAAAAGCGCTGATAGACGTAGTCGCTGAAAATGCTCTTCGGCACGAAGATCTGCAAAAAGCCGGGTATGGCGGCGGGAACGGCACTGCGGAACGGCGCATTGCCACAAAGCCATTGATTGAAATCATCGGGATCGCCGGCGGAGACCGAAAGATCGCGAACGCGGCTATTGAGGATTTCGCTGCTATGGCCCGAGGCCAGCGCCTGACCGCCGCTAACGCTGGAATTGGGGTCGAAAAGCTGTAGATGAAACGGAAAGCGCACTGTCTTCATCAGGGCGATCGCCATCATCATACCGGAAAAGCCGCGCCCGATAACGGCAATGCGCGGCATCACATAAGACTGTGCCGCCGCGTTCGTCCTGGCGGAAAAAAATCCCTGAACCGTCATATCAACTCCTGGGGCGAGAGGTGCTCGATCATGCCTTTCTTGAGGCTTGCTCACTTTACGGGCCCAGAAACTCAAACTCCGATATCTGGTGCTCGACAGCCGAAGAACAGTGGCTGACAAAACGCACGGAGGCCGCTTCGGTTCTCAAAACTAGGCGCATTCTTTCAATCTGGATTTCCCTATCCGCTGCAAGAAAGATGCGACAGGCGGGTCCAACTCTGATCTACACCAGATCCCCGCAATCGGCTGCCATGTATTGCTTCTCGGAAGCCGTCAGGCAGCAGGATTATTGTCATTGTCTACTTATTTAGTCGTATATGAAAGCGCGAAAATGCGTCGCTAGCAAGTGCTTTCTTGTGGGACCGGGATCGGACTGTCGATGCTGCAACGCAAAAGACGCCTCGTGATCGTAATGCCTCCTCGTGGATAACGATGATTTCTTCCGGCGGAAAAGAAGAGTGTCTCATAGCCCCGATGCCACTGTGCGGCACCGCTTTCTACGTTGACGAGCAGAAGACGAGAAGCCGCAAAGCTCGCTATTGCAGCAACCATATATCGGCCCGCTCGCTTACAATTTCTGCATTTGACGCCTATTATGTCCAAGGACGTGGCGCGAACAACGCCTGAAAGACTGACCTGGCGCTGGCCGAGGAGTGGTGAATGGGGACTGTTTCGCAGTTGCGCGAACGCGTCAGGCCGCCCGCGCATCGCATTCAAAGCGAAGAAGAAGCGCTCGACATCGCGCGGTCACTCGCGGCTGATTTCGCACAGCAGGCAAGCGACCGCGATATCAACCGCATCCTACCCTATGACGAGATCGAAGCCCTATCCCAATCGGGCCTGCTCGGCATTTCAGTGCCCTCGGAGCATGGCGGCATCGATATTTCAAACTGCGTTCTCGCTGAGGTCATTGCCATCCTGGCGGAGGCCGATCCTTCCATTGCGCAGATACTGCAGACACATTTTCATGTGCTGGAGGCAGTCAGAATCGCCGGCGGCGAGGAACAACGGGCATCCCTCTTCGACCGGGCGATCACAGGCGATCGCTTCGGCAGCGTCTTCTCCCAACCAGAGACCGGCGGGACGGATCAGGATGTCCTGCATCTGGCACCGGATGGGCTCGGCTTTCGCCTCAACGGCCGAAGCCTGCCTTCCGCCAGCATTCTGTTTTCGGACTGGATCGCCCTGTTCGTCCCGGACAAACGCAAGGGGCTGATGGCGGCAATCGTGCCGAGAAATACCGAGGGCATTCAGATCATCGACGACTGGGACGGCTTTGGTCAACGAACCTCCGGAAACGGCACGACCATACTGCATGACGTTTATCTCAACGCCGACGCCCTGCTCCTGCAGCAGGAGAAGCTGACGGAGCCCACGGTGATCGATTGCGTGAGCCAGCTCACCCATGCCGGCATCAATCTCGGCATCGCCCGATCGGCTCTGGCGGCGACCATGGAGTTCGTGCGGACCAATCCTCAACTATCGGCGGATAACGACTCCAAGCGGGCCGTGGACGATCCATTGCTGGTGACGAGGATCGGCGAGATTGCCATTCGGATCGAGGCAGCAACGGCGATCGTGGAGCGCGCCGGCAGCAAGATCGACGCCGCCCAGATCAATCTCACCGAGGATCACGTCATCGATGCTGCGCTCTCAGTTGCGGCGGCCCAGGCGATTACCGCCGACATCGCGATGGAAGCATCCAATACGTTGTTCGATCTTGCCGGCACGACGTCGGCGCGTATCGGGCTCAATCTCGACCGCCACTGGCGCAACGCCCGCATTCACACGCTGTATGATCCCGCGCGCCGAACCCACAACATCGTCGGCAACTATCATCTCAACGGCATAAAGCCGGCAAGAAACTCGCTGGTCTGAAAACCGCAGGGAATGCCGGGAAGGTCAGCCGATCTGCGAGGCGCGGTGGTCTTCCCGCTCCGGGATATCAACATCCGCGCCGCCGGCAACGAACTGCTCCAGCGACATGTTGTCGAGAATCTCGGCAATGGCGTCACGCACCTCCGTCATGGAGCGCCGTACCTGACAGCGCTCCGGATCGGAACAGTCGTCGCAAGCTTCGTAGGCCGTGCGGCTGGCACAGCGGATCGGCGCCAGCGGCCCGTCCAGAGTGCGAATGACATGGCCGATGCGGATTTCCGACGCCGGGCGCGACAGCGAATAGCCGCCACCCGGCCCCTTCTTCGAGCGCAATACGCCGGCGTTTCGCAATTCGAGCAGGATGGTATCGAGAAACTTCTTCGGAATATTGTTGCGCAACGCGATATCGTTGATGAATGCGGTTTCGCCTGGACCGAGGCGTGCGAGATCCACCAACGCCTTCAGTCCGTATTTTCCTTTTTTCGTAAGCATCGCCGTCCGCTTTACTGCAAAGTCGATTGTTGAAACCCGGCTTGGCCACCCAAGAGAGACTCACCCGGCTCATCCTGTCATCATGGATCACGGAAGTAACCCCGCGCCCTTTGACGAACAAGATAGTAACTCACAAATTGTATAGTTTATATGAGTAAATTTAGGCAATTGTATCGCCTAAGCAACGAATTTGCGGCTTTTCTTGGATTTAGGCGGCGCTACTATCCCAATATGCCTTCCTTTTCCCATGCCTACGGCCGCTGATCGCGCCGGCGACCTGTTCGGCGACAAGAACGGCATGCTCGACCACTTCGGGCAGGCCCATGAGTTCGCCGAAGGTGCCGCGTGCGAGCGGTCCGGAAATAAACAGGGACGGCACCACCGTTCCGTCGGCGGCAAGTGCCCGCGATTGCGTATCGCAGGCAAATCCCAACCGCGCGGAATCCATTGCGAGATATCCGGCTTTCGACAGCTCTTCGATCCAGCCTTGCGATTGCAGAATGCCGCGATGTCCGGGGCCTGTGGTGACGACGACCGCATCGAATTGCCTGTCGACACGCCGCCCGGACCGGCTGAGCTGCAATGTGCAGTCAATGACGCCATTGGTAACGTCAACTGCCGCGACCGAAGCTGCCAGAACCTCGAGCCTGCCGCTTTCGATCGCCCGATCGCTGACCGCCTGCACCTGCGGCGCGACGCGAAAACGATGCACATCCCAGAACGGCCTCAAATGCCTGACGAGACGGCGCCGCTCCTCGGTCGGCAGCGCCTGCCAGACATGCCGGCCCTGCGCCCTCACCTGGTCGATGACGGCATGCCAGCTGCGCCCTTCGCCCTCCGCGTTGCGGATAGCAGCCCGCAGGCCGCGCAGGAGATCAAGCGCCGTCTTCGACGGCTCGCTGGCGAAATCCCCGAATGGTTCCTGCTTCACCGCCGCATGACCGCGCGAGCGCAGACCGCGTCGCGATATGGCGGTGACCGGTCCCGCATGCCCCCTGAGTTCGAGCGATGCGATGACATCGGCCGAGGTCAAGCCGTTGCCGACGACCAGGACGCGATCCTCGGCGCCGATAGCCGCTAGCGCATTCGGTCGTGTCGGATCAGGAACGAAGCGCGGGTGCCCCGTAAGCGCCTCCCGCAGCACCTGCGGCGGCGAGGGCGATGGATGGCTGGTGGCGATGACGAGAATATCCGCATCCACGCGCTGTCCAGCCGCACCGGTGACCGCCCAGCGGCCACCTGCCCTCTCGATGCGCTCCACGCCTTGCCTGACATGGACAACACGCCCATCCTCGACGAAGGGATGGATCATGCTGTTGATATAGTTGCCGAAGACAGAGCGTCGTGGGAAGAGGTTGCCATTGGCGGCAACCGCCGCCTCATCGTCGGCAAGCGCATTCCTCTGCTGCAGCCAGCGTTGAAAATGCTCGAGGTCATCCGGCAGCAGGCTCATCTTCGCCGCCGGCACATTGATGCGGTGGGCGGGATCTTGCGTATCGTAGGCAAGCCCTGCTCCCAGACGTTCCCGTGGCTCGAATATGAAGAGCTGGCCGGCTGGCAACGACTGTCGCTGCAGCAGATGGAAGGCAACCGCCGTTCCGGAAACGCCGCCGCCGACAATGACGATAACAGGCAGATCACGTGCCTGGTGGTCAGAGCCAATGGTCAATAGCCAACTCCCTCAAGATCGACCAGCACGCGAGTTCTTCGCGCGTCGAGCAATCGCAATTTCATTGGAGATAATCGTATACTCTATAAAATTTGTTGACAATACGATTGCGGCGGCGGCCCACTCCACCCGCAGCCAAAGGCAGCCAACACAATGCTGATATGCCTTTGCAAACAAGCGGTTATTTGTGCCTCGCACAATATTGTTTTTGCACCGCAGGATGTAAAAAACTTGGCAGGCGTCGTTCGAAAGAACATACTAGCGGTTGTTCTGGTTCGTGTTCTCTGTGGGAGGAGAAACATCATGGAACTGCTTCGTCTGCTCACTGCATTCGACTATACGCTGGTGCTGATTCTGGCCGTCATCTTTGTGTTCAGTGTTATGGAAGGCGGGCATAAAAAGCATTGAATATAGGCTGTTGAAGGCGATAGCCGTTGCGGCCGGGCAACCACGCCCGGCATGGTTAGATGCGCTTGAGCCACCATGCTCGAAACCCGCTACAGCCGCGCAAAATCGACACGCATGGCGATTGGCTATAACAGCGACAGCACGTGTTGATGCAGACAAGCCGCCGCCTGGCCGGCCTCATCCTGACGAATTGTCCAATCATCCCTCACATTGCCTAGATAGCCCTCGCGCGCATGCAGCAACGTTCGCGCCGGCTGCTTCGGCAGGCGCGATGCGGCCCAATCGGCTGCGATATCCTTGGTGACGAACTCCCCGGTTGCGGCCGTTCTCCACATGCGAGCCAGTGTCAGCAGGACATTCCGTTCATCCCCTGGCAGATTGACAAGCAGCGCCGGCAGCGCCTCCAGCATCGCGCGCCGAATGTGATCCATCGGAATTTCGGCCAGAAGATCGACCGGGGCGGGGCCGAACAATGGGCATGCTTGCTGCCGCGCTTGAGCCAGAACAAGCGTATTCTCCGGATCGGAATGAGGTTTGGGAACGGTGCCCGCCTCGAAGCCCTCGCGCAGCCATTCGCCATAGACGAATTCGCTCCGCGCCGGAAACGCTGGCGCAGCAAGATGATCTCCCAGGAACACCATCAGCTCGATGCAGGGCGGAGTGCCCGGACTGACCGGATAGCGGCCCGAAACGTCCAAAAGGGAAGAAAGAAGGTTTTTGCGCATGGCATCGGACATCGGCTGATCGATGACCGCCAGAATATCCACATCGCTTTGCGGCCGCAGTCCGCCCGCGACTGCCGATCCATGCAGATAAACGGCCAGCAGGCCGTCAGCGAACACACGCCTGGCGATTGCCGAGACGGCGCGCGCCTCAGCCGGTATCCTTGACGCTGCTGCCCGCATGCAAAGTCCTTTCGATCCGGGAACAAGTTGTGTCATTGTACTCGCAAATCCGACAGTAAATATTGCAGCAATGAATTGTATAATTCGATGCTCTTCGCTCGTTGAAGTCCGGGAATTATTCCACAAGCTTCGCGCAAACAATTCCTAGGATATTTCCTTGCGTCGATAAGACATCGAGCAAGGGGGATATACTTATGGGCTATGACTGGGACGGCATCAAAACGCGCCGAATGCGAAGGCTGAAATACGGGTTTTCGCTAATCCTCTTCACGATGTCCATCACCGCGCCAGCCATATTCCTGCTGCATCTCCGCTGAACCTTTTGCAAGGCCTGCGCCGATCGGCCGGCCGGGAAGCTTGCCTCGGAGCAGCCCTTGAAGTTTCCGGGACAACGAGCGGCGGGGAACCAAAGCGAGCTGCCGGCCGTTCCTAAAGGCTTGCGCCACTAAGGAGAACACCATGGCCGACGTCTCGCTGGACAAGGATATCAACGCTCAGATCGACGAGCTCCGCAAACAGATCAACAAGCTCTCTACCGTCCTGACAAAGAGAATCGACACCGCTTCGGATCGCGCGGACGAGGCTCTCTATTCATCGAAAGTGAAGGTGGCGCGCATCGCGGATCAGGCTCGATCAGAAAGCCGAAACGTCGTGCGGGCCGCAAAGGAAAATCCGACGGCCACGAGTTCCATCTTGATCGCGACGGCGCTTCTGGGCGTCTTCACCGGCCTTCTGCTCGGCAAGCTTTCGAACTGATCCGGTAATTCCTATCAAACAAAGACC
The DNA here is from genome assembly GCF_012641405.1 of Rhizobium sp. P40RR-XXII. Lineage (GTDB taxonomy): Bacteria > Pseudomonadota > Alphaproteobacteria > Rhizobiales > Rhizobiaceae > Rhizobium. Next base: position 31,037 of record NZ_JABAII010000002.1, on the reverse strand, counting down.
GGCCGATCATTATGACAATGACATCACGTTTCGTTTGAAGCTTCGCCCTGCCTCGCGTTTGAACCGACAGTTGCGCGGCTTAGCGACGGACGCCAAGAAGCTCATGGAATGAGATCGAGCCCGCCGCATTCAAGAAAAGAACGGAACCCGAATTGGAAGCCGTTTCCAATTTGCTGGAAACCGGACAGCCGAAAACCCTTGAGACGCTTCAGAATATCTAACGTTTTCAAGAGGTTTTTGGTGGGTGATGTAGGGCTCGAACCTACGACCCGCTGATTAAGAGTCAGCTGCTCTACCAACTGAGCTAATCACCCGTACCGCTTGCTGGCGGCGTGACCGGGCATATAAATAGGATCGGTTTGATTGTCCAGCGGCCAGACGAATTTTCTTTGATTATTTGTCAAAAAAATTTCAGAAGCCGCGAAAAACCCCGTAAAATCAAAGCTCAAGGATTCCAGACGCAATGCGCACGGCTTGGCCGCCGATGCGGGCATTGGCGATCAGGCCGCCATCGACATCGACATGGAGGTGAATCAGAGACGGCCGTCCCATCTCTATGCCCTGCTCGATGATGAAGGGATGATGGCCGTCCGGCAGAGCATCGAACTGATTGATGGCGCCGGACAGCGCCGCGGCCGCCGACCCCGTTGCGGGGTCCTCCACAATGCCCATGCCGATCGGAAAGACGCGTGCATGAAACTTCGCCGTATGGTTGACCCCGCCACGGCAATAGATGAAGGCCGAGGCCAGAGCGCCATCGACGAAGGGGACCGTCTTTTCCCAAAGCTGCGAATCGAATTCCATCCGCTCGGCCACACCGACATCGTGCACCGGCACCAGAAGAAACGGCACCCCGGCGCTCCAGATGGAGGGAACATGGTTCTCGAAACCAATCTCGGTGATGTTCAGGCTGAGCGCGTTGGCGATGTCGGCCTTGTCGAGCGGCAATAGGATCTGCTGCGATTTCTTCGGCAGATCGAACTCGGCAAAGCTCGCCTTGTTCTGCCGCAGCTTGATGGCGCAGCGCACCGGCCCGACGCGTTCGTCGAGAACGGAGACGAGATCGAGATCTCCGCCATGGCTTGCATGGGCCTTCTCCGCCAAAGCGATCGCCGTGCCGACAGTCGGGTGCCCGGCAAAAGGCAGCTCGCGGCCGGGCGTAAATATGCGCAGGCTTGCCGTATGGGCCGGATTTTGCGGCGGCAGCACGAAGACCGTCTCGGAAAGATTCATCTCCCCGGCAATCGCCTGCATCGCCTCGTCGTTCAGGTCCTCGGCATCGAAGATGATTGCGAGCGGATTGCCCGCCAGCTTGTTGTCGGTGAACACATCATAGACACTATAGCTGCGCGCCAATCCGGCCTCCATCCATACTTCCAGACTCGATTATTCATACCGGCAAGCGACCCCAGCGCAAGCCCAAGCTATTTGCCGCTGCCGAAGAACCAGGCGAGAATGGGAAGCATCGCAATATTATAGGGGTGCGCCGTTGGGTCGGCCGATCGAATAGCGACCACGCCATCGACCTCGTCCTCTTCGGAAACGAGCATATGCGCCTCGATCCGCCGAAGCATGTCCTCGGCCGTCCACGGAAAACGGAAGACGCGAAGAAGCGTGACCGAACGCTTTATATGCATTGCGTAATAGCCTGGATCGGCGGTGGCATCGTTCAGGTCGAGACCAGTTTCCTCCAACACCTCGCGCCGCATATTGCCGTCGACATCGCCGCGCCCGTCGACAACGTCATTCTCATCCATCGACCCGGCGGCGCAATAGACTCGGCCGGGATTGGAGGTGTGTGGCGCCATGCGGATCGCGATGATCGCTCCGTCGGACGATACGGTGACGGCAAAGGCAAAAAGATGGAAGCCGCCCGGCTGCCTCTGCTTTCGCCACCAGAGAAACGTCGAGAACGGTACAATATAGGCCTCGCCCTTCACCGCGCCGCCATTGATCGACAGCCGATGCTGGAAGACCATGCGGCCGTCATAGAGAGATGGATTGGCGGCAATTTCCCTCGCCCAGTTTTCCTGCGCCGCCTCCTGCTCGCGCAGGTGAAACGGATGTTCGCCGGGAAACACGGTGAGGTCGATGCCGGAGATCGGAAATATGGTGCCTTCCGGCGGCCAGCCGGCCATGTCGTTCTGTTCTGAAAGGGTCATATCAAATCCAATGTCATGACGACGGGGCAATGATCGGATGCCTTCGGCCTGTCCCAGCCGGCGCGCGGGTAGCGCTCCACCTCCTGCCCCGGTGGAAATATGGTGCGGAAAGGCTGGCCCGAGCGCACGACATCCGGGAGCCGCGTTGCATTGGCCCGCGCCAGGGCCGGAGACAACCAGATATAGTCGAGCTGACAAAGCCGTTGTTCCTGCGGCCCGCGCGCGTGGTAGAGCGTCCAGCGGTCGAGCTCGTCCCGCCGCTGCATGACGTTTTCGGCAAAGCCGTCATGAGTGAAGACATCAAGCGCGCTGCGCTTGTCTTCACTTCGCGGCTCGAAACGATAGCCCGTGCGGCGCGTGCCGATGACATCGACCCATTCCTGATAGTCGTTCATGTCGCCGCAAATGGCGAAATTCTTCGTCGCCGTATGACCGGCGCCGAACCGGTTCTCGATGATGCGGCGAACCGCCATCGTCTCGGCCCGGCGGATCGGCATGGTCGCATGGCGTCCATCCACCCCTTCACGTGCCGGCCCCATCGATTTGAGGTGCGCCACAAAGAGCGAAAACGGCACGCCGCCGATATGGAGATGCAGCTCCAGGCAGTCGCGTTTGAAGATCTTGTCTTCCGGATGAAGCTCGAGTTCCGGCAGCTCGTCGTTGAAAAGGCCGAAATCGCCATAGGTCACCATGGCGTGACTTTTGATATCGTTGAGCACGATCGGCTGGCCGTCGCGCGTTTCCTCGCGCATCATGACGGCGACATCGATGCCGCGGCTGTCATTGCCCTCGATCAGGAACTTCTGGCGGTAGCCATTGCCGACCATGCGGTAGAGGTAGCCATATTCGAATGCCTGCAGCGCGGCCATGTTGTCGACTTCCTGCAGGCAGATGATGTCGGCATCGGCATCCGCGATCGCAAGCGCCGTCATCTGCCTGGTGTCGTCGGTCGCGGCGATCACGCGCGCGGCTTCGAGCTGCTGGTAGACCTCCTCGCTGCGGACATCGAAAAGCTGCAGCACCCGGTCCTGGCGCAGCTGATTGCGAAAACCGGTGTAATCGAAGCGGGTTAGAAGATTTTCAACATTGAATGTCGCAAGGCGCAGGGACATGAAGCATTCCAGTTTACAAGAATAATGTGAGCCGGCTTATTATTATAAGCGCATCAACCGGCTTTGGCTGTAACAGTCGATTTGAATTTGCCCATCAGATACGGACCGGACAGAACGGGAGCATATCTAGGCTCCTCACCCGGCCTCAGACATGAAGGCAGGCAGGCGATTTCGGCAAACCAGTTCGGTTGATGAAAGAAGGCCAGGGATTGCCGGCGCTGCATGCCGCCCTCTTCCGGCGGCGGATTGACGACGCGATGCACAGTGGAAACCCAGCGGTCATTGGTCCAGAGTGCCATCAGGTCGCCGATGTTGATGACGAAGGCCCCTTCCACCAGCGGTACCGGTGTCCAGTTGCCATCCGGCGCAATGATCTCGAGCCCTTTCGAACCGGGCTGCGGCAAAAGGATCGTCAGGCTGCCGTAGTCGGTATGCGCGCCGGCGCGAAGCTGGCCCGGCTGCGGCGGTACATGCTGCTCGGGATAATTCAGCGCCCTCAGCGCACTGATCGGAGCATCGACGTAAGAATCGAAGAAATGTTCATCGAGACCGAGCGCGGTGGCGAATACGCGCATGATGCGCGCCGCCAGATCCTCCATCGCCCCATAGTAAGCCTTCCATGCCTCCACGAACCCATCTGGCCGCTCCGGCCAGATGGTGGCGGCATAGCAGAAGCCGAGCGCTTCCGGATTGCTCATATCAGCGGGAACGGAAAGCGGGCCGCCATTGAAGCTTTCCTTCAGGTCCGGCGGCGTGTCGACATTGCGTGATTTTGCGAGCGCCTCCGTACCCGGCCCGAGATAACCGTAGGGATAGCCGGGATAGAGCGTCTTGGCGCGCTGTTTCACCTCGGCCGGCAGATCGAAGAAGGCCTTCGTCTTCTCCCATACCTCGGTGATAACGGCATCGCCGACGCCGTGATTGGCAATCGCCAGAAAGCCCGTCGAGCGGCATATCCGGTCCACCTCCGCGCCGAGTCGCTTTTTCTCGTCATGACCGGCCGCTTCGAAGGCACCGAGATCGAAAATCGGAAAGCTATGATCGGACATGCGCGACTCCCATCCGTAACTTCAAGCAAATCAAGCATAGGAGGAGCCGGGGAACAACCATCTTATCCCCCGCCCGATTAAAGCCGCCAGGCCGAACGAATGGCAATGGGGTAGGCATCCCCCGCAGCGACCTTCTCGCGGCTATAAGCGCGCAACACTTGTCCGTCCGGCATCGACAACCTTACCGCATAACGCTCGCCCTCGTAGAGAACGGAATCGACTCGGCAGGAAATGCCCTCCGCATCGGCGAGTACGTCTTCGGGCCGCACGAGAATATCCGCAACCGCCGAGCCGCCTGCCCGGTTCTCCCAAAGGCCTCGGAAGGAGGCCCAATCGATGCGGCGCGGACTGCCATCGGGAAAAGCAAGCGGCAGTATGGCGCCCTGCCCGACCAGACTGCCGACCATTCTACCTTCGGGCCGAGCATAGATTTCCGCCGGCGGCGCCACCTGCAGGAGCCGCCCTTCGGACATGACGGCGACATCGGTCGCAAGCGCCATCGCCTCGCTCTGGTCGTGCGTGACATAGACCATGGTGGCGCCCGAACGCTGGTGAAACTCGCGGAAAGTCTCCTCCATCTCCTTCTTCAGGTGACGGTCAAGATTGGCGAGCGGCTCGTCGAGCAGCACGACGTCGGGCGATGTCACCAGGCAGCGAGCAAGCGCCACGCGCTGACGCTGGCCACCTGAGAGATCGGCGGGCCTGCGCTCGGCATAATCGCCGAGGCGCACTGTCGCTAATGCCTCGCGCACCTTGTCGCGATAGCGCTCGCCGGAGATACCACGCACCTTCAGAGGATAGCCGACATTGTCTGATACGTTCATGTGCGGCCAGAGCGCGTAGGACTGGAACACCATCGCCATGTTGCGCCGCTCCGGCGGCAGCATGGTCGCCGCATCCGCCAGCAACCGCTCGCCGAGATGGATGGAGCCATCGGTCGGTTGCTCGAAACCGGCGATCATTCTGAGCACGGTCGTCTTGCCGCAACCGGACGGGCCGAGCAGCGCCAGGAAACCGCCCTCCCGCACATCGAGCGACAAGGCGTTGACGGCAGCACGCCCGCCCGTGCCGAAATCCTTGCTGACGTGATTGAGGATCAGCTTCGCCAAGGCACCACTCCTTTCGGCAGGCGCTTGGCCATGATTTCCAGAAGCACCATCATGATGACGACCATGGCGATGACGATGACCGACATGGCCGAGGCAAGATCGGCGCTGCCGCCATCGTCGAGATTGTAGATGACGACGCCGAGCGTCTGCGTGCCAGCCGACCAGAGGAGCGCCGAAACGGTCAGCTCGTTGCAGGCGATGAGGAAGACCAGGATCACCGATGCGCCGGCCGCCGGCGCGATCAGCGGTACGATGATATCGGCAAGACGGCGGAAGAAGCCTGCACCGGAAAGACGCGCGGCCTCCTCTAGCGCCGGATCGAGCTGCAGGAAGGCGCTCATGACCGGCTTCAGGCTGACGGCGAAATAGGCGGAGAAATAGGCAACCAGGATGATCCAGATCGTCCCGTAAAGCGTGACGTTGAGGATCGGCAAGGGTGCTGCGAACACCAGAATGAAGCAGACGGCGATGATGATGCCGGGAAGCGAATACGGGATCTCGATCATACCGCCGACGATGCGGCTCAGCATGTCCTTGCGCCGCGTCAGGGCGTAGGCCGCAAGGACCGTCACCAGCAGGAGACCAAGTGCGGTCGCGGTCGCCAGGAATAACGAATTGGAGAAGGCGGTGCGCGTTATGCTTTGCCGAAACAGGATCTCGGTGAAGGCATTCAGCGATGCCGTCTTGAGGGTGAGCGGCACGCCATAGGCGGGCACCAGCGCACCGGCGACCAGCGCGAGGAAGGGCGCGACGAGCATGACGAACAGGATGGCGCAGAGCACAGGCAACGCCAGATAGCGCCAGCGGCCCAGCGAAAAGGCAGCCGTTGCGCCGGAAATGCCGATGACGCGATAGTCGCGTCCCTTCAAGGCTCTGCCCTGCACGGCAAGCCCGGCAACAGCGATGACGGCGATCATCGTCGACAGCATGGCGATGTCGCCGAAGGTGCGTGGTCCGAAACTGGAGAACTTGGTGAAGATCAGCGTCGACAGCGTATAGATCGAGGCGGGTATGCCGAGGATCGCCGGAATGCCGAAATTGCCGATGGACGAGACGAAGGCAATCGCAGCGCCCGCAATGACACCGGGCAGAGACAAGGGCAGGATGATATCGCGGAAGACACGCAGGCCGGACGCGCCCGAAAGCCTTGCGGCCTCGACGCCATCGCGCGGCAGCGCCATCAGGCCGGCGCGCAGAGCGAGATAGACGAGCGGTGCATGCTGAACGCCGTAGAGCAAAGCGATGCCACCGACAGAATAGAGCGGCTGCGGCGAGCCAAGCGGCGGCGCGATATGCAACGCTTTCAGCAAGGGGCTCGACGGCCCGGACATCTGCACCCAGGCGAGTGCCGTCACTTGCGGCGGAATCATCATCGGCAATACGAAGAGGAAGCCGAGCAGCCCCCTGCCCGGCAGATCGGTCAATGTCAGCAGGAATGCGAATAGGCAACCAAGGACCACCGAAACGATCGTGCCGAGCACGGCGGTTTCGATCGTGTACCAGGCCGAGCGCCAGAGCGAGGGATCGGTGATGAGTTCATAGGTGCCGCCCCTAAGCAGCGCCTCGATGCCGGCAAACGCCAGCCGTGCCAGCGGCAGGACGCTGAGCAAGAGCACGACGACAACAACAAAAGGAAACAGCCAGGCCGGCTGGCTGTTTCCCCGACGCACATATGAGTACATTCCAAATCCGGGTCGGATTACTTCGACTTGAAGTAGGTGGAGAAGGTCTTGAGGTCCTGATCCGTGTTCTTGAGAGCATCGGCCGCATTCAACGGCAGAACCTTGATGCTGTCACGTGCCGGGAAGCCTGCCGGCAGCGGCGTGCCATTGCGGGCCGGAATATAACCGAGCTTCAGGAAACCTTCCTGACCCTTTTCGGAGAGGACGTAATCGACAAATTTCTTGGCGGCATCGTCATGCTGCGTGCTGGCGAGAATGCCGACCGGCTCAGTGACGGCGGAAACGCCTTCCTTCGGGAATACGAATTCCAGCGGGGCACCCTTGGCTTTTTCTCTGATCGGCATGTAGTCGACGATCATGCCATAGGCCTTCTCACCCGAAGCAACCGACTTGAGCACAGCACCGTTGCCGCCGGAAGCGATCGCGCCGTTGTCGGCGAGGTTCTTGTAGTAGTCCCAGCCGAGGCTGCCGACGCCGGCGAGCGTCTGTGCGTGGATGAGAGCAGCACCCGAAGCAAGCGGGCTCGGCATGGCAACCAGGCCCTTGGCTTCCGGCTTCACCAGATCCTGCCAGCTTGCCGGCTTCATCGCGGCAGCCGTGTTGTAGACGATCCCGGTCGTGATCAGCTTGGTGGAATAGTAATAGCCGCCGGCGTCATAGAGCGACGCATCGTAATTTGCGGCTTCCGGCGACTTGTAGGCAAGCAGCTTGCCGGCTTCCTTCAAGCGCTCAAGCGTCACCGTATCGGCAATCAGCAGGACATCGGCAACCGGAGCGCCGGCCTGCATTTCAGCTTGAAGCTTGGCGATGATCTGCGGCGTGCCGTCGCGAACCCAATCGACCTTGATGCCGGGATTGGCGGCCATGAAGCCATCGACGGTGGCCTGCGCATCGGCATTCGGCTGGCTGGTATAGAGGACGAGGTCGGCGGCACTGGCGGCGCCGGAGAAAAGAGCGACGGCCAGCAGGCCGGCGAGAGCGGAAACAAACGTCTTCATGAAGCGTCCTCGGCTGGATGATCAGGAAGGTTCCTTAGACGGATGGCTTAACATGATTGTGACAGTTGAATTTTGAATACATTGCCGTTCGTATGATGATTGAATCTTGACCATCGCTATCAGGCACTATTTCCTGACGTACGTATTTCAGACGGGATCGAGGAGGACTGATCTATGGAATATCGCTTGCTTGGCCGCTCCGGCCTCAAAGTTTCCACCATCACTATGGGCACCATGACCTTCGGCGGCGTCGGCTGGGCGAAGACCGTTGGCGATCTCGGCATCAAGGATGCGAAGAAGCTTGTGGACATGTGCATCGATGCCGGCGTCAACCTGCTCGACACGGCCGATGTCTACTCGCAAGGCGCATCGGAGGAAATCATCGGCGAAATTATCGGCGGTCCGCGCAAAAACGGTGCGCTCATCGCCACAAAGGCGCGCTTCCCGATGGGGGCTGGCGCCAACGATGCCGGTTCATCCCGCCAGCATCTCATCCAGGCCTGCGAGGCGAGCCTGAAGCGTATGAAGACCGACGTGATCGACCTCTATCAGCTGCATCAATGGGACGGACAGACGCCGCTCGAAGAGACGATGGAAGCGCTCGATACCTTGGTTCGCCAGGGCAAAGTCCGCTACATCGGCTGCTCGAACTTTTCCGGCTGGCACATCATGAAAGCGCTCGGCGTCAGTGAGCGCGACAGGCGCGAACGTTTCGTCAGCCAGCAGATCCACTACACGCTGGAAGCCCGCGACGCGGAAAACGAGCTGGTGCCCGTCAGCATCGACCAGGGTCTCGGCATCCTCGTCTGGAGCCCAATTGCCGGCGGCCTTCTTTCAGGCAAACATCGCCGCAATCAGGCGACACCAGAGGACACGCGCCAGTTCGCCGGCTGGACGGAACCGCCGATCCGCGATGAAAACCGCCTTTGGAATATCGTCGATACGCTGGTGGAAATCGCCGAAGGCCGCGGTGTTTCGGCCGCTCAGGTGGCGCTTGCCTGGCTCATCGGCCGCAAGGGCGTGACCTCGGTCATCATCGGCGGCCGCACCAAGGCGCAGTTCAAGGACAATCTCGCCAGCGCCGAGCTGAAGTTGACGGACGAGGAGCGCAAGCGCCTCGACGACGTCAGTCTGCAGCCGCTGATGTATCCCTATTGGCACCAGTGCAATACCGCCAGCGACCGGCTGAGCGAGGCCGACCTTTCGCTGCTCAGCCCACACCTGGCGAAGTAAGGAAACTTCTTCCCCCCTCTGGGAGCAGGTGCCCGAAGGGCGGATGAGGGGCGCGGCGCGGCACATTCAATGCCCACCATAACGGTGCATCGCCCCCTCAACCAGCGCCCCTTCGACAAGCTCAGGAGCGCATCCTTCTCCCCGCCGGCGAGAAGGTAAATCAGGCCGCCATCGATCCGATCTCGCTCGCAATCAACCTGCCCAGCCGCGAGATGCCCTCTTCGATCATCTCGTCATTGGCGCAGGAGAAGCTGACGCGGAAAGTGTTCGCACCGGTTCCATCCGCAAAGAAGGCTTGTCCGGGCACGAAGGCAACCTTCGCCGTTTCCAGCGACCGAGCGAGCAGCTTGGCGCCATCCATGCCCTTCGGCAGGGTAACCCAGACGAACATGCCGCCTTGCGGCTTCGTCCAGCTCGTGCCCTCAGGCATGTATTTGGCAAGTGCTGCCAGCATGCAGTTGCGACGGTGGCTATAGGTCTTGCGGACCTTGGCAACCTGCGCATCGAAACCGCGCTCGGCGACTTGATGGATCGCGATCTGGTTGATCGTCGAGGAATGCAGGTCGGCCGCCTGCTTCATCAGCACGAGCTTGCGAATGACGGGCGCATTGGCGACGATGAAGCCAACGCGAAGCCCCGGCGCCAAGGTCTTGGAAAAGCTGCCGCAATAGATCGTCCGCGTGTCGTTGATATGGCCCTTGCGCGCAATTTCCAGAGCCAGGATCGGCGCTACCGGCTCGCCGTCATACCGCAGCGACTGATAGGCGGCATCTTCGATAACGGCGATATCAAGTTCTTCGGCAAGGTCGAGTAGCTTCTCGCGGCCAGGCAGATCGACGGTCTCGCCCGTCGGATTGGCAAAATCGGCCGAAAGATAAGCGAACTTCACCCTGCCGCCGGCTTGCGAAGCCGCGGCGCGATAGGAGTCCGGCGTGCGGTTGCCGTTCGGTGTCAGCTGGTCATAGGTCGGCTCGTAGGCATTGAAAGCCTGCAGCGCGCCAAGATAGGTCGGCGCGGTAACCAGCGCCGTATCTTTCGGCGACAGGAAGAGCTTGCCGAGATAGTCGAGCCCCTGCTGCGAACCGGAGACGATGAAGACGTTTTCGAGTTCGCAGGGAATGCCGAGCGCACCCATCTGGCCGACAAGCCATTCGCGCAGCGGCTTATAGCCTTCGCTGACCGAATATTGCAGCGCTGCATTGACCGTCGGGCCGGAAAAGATATCGGCATAGGCCTGCTTGAATTCGGCATCCGGAAACAATGCGGGATCGGGAATGCCGCCTGCGAAAGAGATGATATCCGGCCGCTCCAGCAGCTTCAGCAGCTCGCGGATTTCGGAGGCGCGCATACGGCTCGAGCGCGTCGCAAAGATATTTTCCCAATTCAACATGGGCTTCCTCGTAATTTTTGGTCTTTCCGGCACAAGATCACGCAACAAAAGATAAGTCAATAATGCTGACCTAATTTGTTTATGATGGTAGCGAGGAATCAAACTTCAGCGATAGAAAAGGCTATTCATTCAACGTGGCATCCACTCAAAATCTCCCAATTTTCTGCTTCCCAAGGAGACCTACACATTCCTCTGTGCAGATGCTATTCTTACGCTAGATCAATCGATAGGAAAAAGTAAGAATGATCACTGCGACCCTGTCCTCAAAATTTCAGATATCGATCCCAAAAGAAGTGCGTGATCAGCAGCATTGGAGCGCTGGTCAGGAGTTCGTCTTTATTCCCAAAGGCAAGGGCGTGCTCGTTATGCCGGTTCCAACATTGGAAGATCTCAAAGGTATGGCGCGAGGCGCAAACCCCGAAGACTATCGCGATCGAGGCGACCGATACTGATGCGTGTGATCGATAGTTCCGCATGGATAGAGTGGCTTCTTGATAGCCCGACTGGACAGCAGCTTTCCGACCAGATCCCGAAACCGCGCGACTGCATTGTTCCGACAATAGTCCAGCTTGAACTTTCCAAATGGCTTCTTCGCGAAAAAGACGAAGACGTTTTGGACAACTTCATCGCCTACACGATGCTATGTAACGTTACTCCATTGGACACAGCCATAGCCCGGCGCGCGGCTGAGATCTCGGCACAGCATAAGCTCGCAACCGCCGATGCGATCATCTATGCAACCGCTCTTCATCTCGATGCCGATATCCTGACTTGTGATGCTCATTTCAAGGGATTGGAAAACGTAATCTATTACCTGAAGATGGGTGGCTGATATGGCAAAAGACGACCCCACGTCCTCCTTCTACGATCACAGCGCAGCCGTCTACGCGGTGCGCGATCGCAGCCTGCCGCAGCGTCGGCTCGATGCCTTCCTGAATACTCTCCCCGCCGGCGCATCGATTCTCGAACTGGGCTGCGGCGGCGGTCAGGACGCAGCCTACATGATCTCACAGGGCTTCAACGTCACGCCTACAGACGGTTCGCCGGAAATGGCCAAGCAGGCCGAAAAGTTGATCGGAAAGCCGGTGACCGTTCGCAGGTTTGAAGAACTGGAGGACGACCAGCTCTACGACGGCATTTGGGCCGAAGCATCCTTGCTGCATGTACGGCGACCGGATCTTCCGGAGATTTTCAACCGCATCCACAAGGCTTTGAAGGACGGCGGCCTATTTCACGCCAGTTTCAAAGCGGGAGAAGCCGAGGGGTACGACAGCTTCGGCCGATACTACAACTACATCTCGGCCGACTGGCTTAATGATCTGCTTATCTCGACCGGGTGGAAGGACATTTCGCTCAACGAAACCGATGGCGGCGGCTACGATGGCAAACCGACAAGATGGCTGCGGATGAGAGCCAGGAAAGGCATTCGATCGGCCACGTGAGCCGTAAACACATCCTGAAACGTTTAGAGCGTGATGCCGAAAAGTGTAGGCGGTTTTCGGACGACATCACGCTCTACTTCTTTGATCCTAGAGCGGATTCAGATTTTAGGTCCAACAGACCTAAAATCATCCGGCTCCAGGGCCGGGGAAGTCTCCCTCCCCGGGCCTTTCTACTGCGGTATAACCCTGAAGAAGCTTAGTTGACCGACTTGTCGACCAGCTTGTTCTTGCCGATCCAGGGCATCATGCCGCGCAACTTGGCGCCGACTTCTTCGATCTGGTGGCTGTCGTTCAGGCGGCGGATACCCTTGAAGCGGGCAGCGCCCGAGCGGTATTCCTGCATCCAGTCCGAGGTGAACTTGCCGGTCTGGATGTCCTTCAGGACGCGCTTCATTTCAGCCTTGGTTTCAGCCGTGATAATGCGCGGGCCGGAGACGTATTCGCCCCATTCAGCTGTGTTGGAGATCGAGTAGTTCATGTTGGCGATGCCGCCTTCATAGATCAGGTCGACGATGAGCTTTACTTCGTGCAGGCACTCGAAATAGGCCATTTCCGGTGCGTAACCAGCCTCGACCAGCGTTTCGAAGCCGGCGCGAATGAGCTCGACGAGACCGCCGCAGAGAACGACCTGTTCGCCGAAGAGGTCGGTTTCGCACTCTTCGCGGAAGTTGGTTTCGATGATGCCGGAACGGCCGCCGCCGACGCCGCAGGCGTAGGAGAGAGCGAGTTCAAGGGCGTTGCCGGAAGCGTTCTGATGAACGGCAACGAGGCAGGGAACGCCGCCGCCCTTCTGATATTCGCCGCGAACCGTGTGGCCCGGGCCTTTCGGAGCGATCATGACGACGTCGACAGAGGCCTTCGGCTCGATGAGGCCGAAGTGAACATTGAGGCCGTGCGCGAAAGCGATCGCAGCGCCGTCCCGGATGTTCGGAGCAATGTCGGCCTTGTAGATGTCGGCCTGCAGTTCGTCCGGGGTCGCCATCATCATCAGGTCGGCCCAGCCGGCAGCTTCAGCAACGGTCATGACCTTGAAGCCGTCGGCCTCCGCCTTCTTGACGGTCGGCGAACCGGCCTTGAGCGCGATCGCAACGTTCTGTGCGCCGCTGTCCTTCAGGTTCAGCGCGTGAGCGCGGCCCTGGGAGCCGTAGCCGATGATGGCGACCTTCTTCGATTTGATGAGGTTGAGATCGGCATCACGATCGTAATAGACGCGCATTGTTTGTCCTTCCCTTTGCTTGTCTGGGTGCAGATTTTAAATTGTCAGACGGTCGCTGTTGCTTCCGCCAATACCTTTTCCGTGCCGTAGAGCCGGAGGAAGGCGCTGACCGCCTTCTCCGCCTGACGGCTCGTATCCTTCAAACCGGGCTCGCCGAGCAGCATGCGCACATGCAGATCGGAGACGATGAGCCCGTAGAGCGTGTGATATGCCTCGTCGGCATCGGTGAAGCGCAACAGCCCTGCCCGCTTGCCGGCATCGATGAGACCGCTGGCGCGGCGGTCGATCTGCCGGCGCCCCCGCTCCAGCAAGAGCTTGCCGAGCTTAGAGCCGTCGCGGTTCGACTGGCCGATCGCCAGACGGTTCAAGGCGAGCGAAACGTCGCCGGCCAGCACTTCCAGCAGGTCGCGCGCGAAGATCACGAGATGATCGTGCAGGCTTGCCGAGTTCAGCCGCTCGCCATTGCGCTCGAACGTGCGCACCTTGCTCGCCTGATAGGTGATCATCGCCGAGAGCAGACCGTCGCGATCGCCGAACCACTTGTAGAGGCTTTCCTTGGAGCAATTGGCGGCGCGTGCGACACCCGAGGTCGTCAGCGCCTTTTCGCCGCCGTCGACGAGCAGACGCAACGCCTGTTCCAGAACGGCGTTCTGGCGCGGCGAAAACTCGCTCGACTGTCCTGCTTCGCTCAGCACGATGACCACTCCCAAATGCGTACCGTACGGTACGGTTCGTGGGTGCTTTATGCAGGACGACACGGTGGCCGTCAAGCGGAATTCGTTGCTGCACTGCGCCAAAAAGAGAGTGCTTGTCAGGGCAGGCTTGCGGAGGCTAGAGCTTGCCGGCCGGCCGACACGCCCTTGGTCGGCATCGCCTTAATGAGAACCGCATCCATGTATCTTTGCGAAACGCTGCTATTCTCGAATTCAATGAAGCGTCGTTCCGTCAAAGGCAGGCGGCGGATGCTTGCCGGCACCATTGGGGTCTGTCTGGCAATCGGCCTGCTTCCCGTGTCGACATCAAGTCTCTCGGAAGCAAAGCCACTCGCCGGACCAGCCGGACATTATTGCGGCAAACTTCTTTCAAACGGATCATTGGTGGACGTCGAGACATCGCTGCAGGTCAACATGGAAGGGCACATCTCGGGAACGTACCGTTTCGACGACGATGGAGCGAAGACGATCGGTACCGTGTCGGAAATCGGAGCAGCCCCCGGTAGGAAACGGGTGCTGCTATGGTTCGACAAATATGGAACCGGAGCGCTCTCGATCCAGTTCGATCCCAGCTACACACGCTTCGAGGGCCTGTGGGGACCGCATGGCTCCCTCCCTAGCTACACCTGGACCGGCGGCAACTGCAACGACCCGATCAGTTGATCGATAGAGCTGGACGCGGACGACGGGTCGGGAACGTCGCCTATTCGGCCGCCACCGCATTGGTACGCATGGCCTCGACATCCTTCAGCGGCGGCAGGCCATAGAGGCGGCTGTATTCGCGGCTGAACTGCGAAGGGCTCTGATAGCCGACGCGATGGCCGGCCGATCCGACGTCGAGCTGCTCGACGATCATCAGCCGCCGCGCCTCGTGAAGCCGAAGCTGCTTCTGATATTGCATCGGCGACATTGCCGTCACCGCCTTGAAATGATGGTGCAGCGAGGAGACACTCATGCCGACACGTTCCGCCAGTTCCTCGATGCGCAGCGGCTGGGAGAAATTGCCACGGATCCAGGCAACCGCGCGCGCCACCCTGTTGCTCTGGCTCTCAGCCATGGCGACTTGCAGCAGCCGGGGACCGCTCGGGCCTGTCAACAGACGGTAGAGTATCTCCTGTTCGATCAGTGGCGCCATGGCCGGAATATCCTCCGGCCGGTCGAGCAATCTGAGCAGCCGCAATGAGGCATCGAGCAGTTCCGGCGACGCCGCATCGACCGCAAGCCCGCGCATGGGCTCCGATGCCATCGCTTGGCGCGGAATATTGACACGCGTTAACAGCTCATTCAGCCGTTCGCTGTCGAGGGCCATGGCAAAACAGAGATAGGGTGTATCACTGCCGACATTGGTGACCTGGGTCGATACGGGCAGGTCGAGGGCCATCAAAATATACTCGCCGACACCGTAATGGTACGAATCGGCGCCGACCGTCAGGCTTTTCCGTCCCTGGACAACGACGGCATAGCAGGGTCGATAGGCCCCATGTTGCCACACGGTCGCAGCCGACTGTCGGTATAGGTTGAGACCGTCTATCGGCGTGCGATATTCTCCATCCCTCGTAGCGAAACGGGCAACGATGGAGGCGAGTTCCTGATTGGGGTTGAAAGCCAGTGTCATGCGCAACCGATTGTTTTTGAGAGCGTGTCGAGGCTTATCTAGGTGACCTCTTCCGTTCGCAAAAGAGCCGCAGGAAATTTAGATTCGCAGGATCGTACATAAAGCTTGCAGGATCGCTCTACCGCTGCCGTCCGATACCGATGCATAGTCCAGCCTCTCAATTCCACTCCCAACCCGTCCCAATATTAAGGAACCTTCCATGCCTATCGCAAAAGGTTATGCCGCCACCGACGCGTCCAAGCCGCTCACTCCCTTCACCTTCGAGCGCCGCGAGCCGAACGAAGACGATGTCGTCATCGCTGTTCAATATTGCGGCGTCTGCCATTCCGACATTCACCAGGCTCGCAACGAATGGGGCTTCTCGAAATACCCGATGGTACCTGGCCATGAAGTTGCAGGCCTCGTCACGGCCGTCGGGTCCAAGGTAACGAAATTCAAGGTCGGTGACCGCGTCGGCGTCGGCTGCTTCGTCAATTCCTGCACGACGTGCGCCACGCGCGATCTGGATTACGAGCACTACATGCCGGGCCTGGTCCAGACCTACAATGACGTCGAAGCCGATGGCGAGACGCCGACCTATGGCGGCTACTCCGACTCGATCGTCGTCAAGGAAGGCTATGTTCTCTCCTTCCCCGACAATATTCCGCTGGATTCGGGCGCGCCGCTGCTGTGCGCCGGCATCACGCTCTTCTCGCCGCTGCGCCACTGGAAGGCCGGTCCGGGCAAGAAGGTTGCGATCGTCGGCATGGGCGGCCTCGGCCATATGGGCGTCAAGCTGGCGCACGCCATGGGCGCTGACGTGACGGTTCTCAGCCAGACGCTGTCGAAGAAGGAAGACGGCTTCAAGCTGGGCGCCAAGGAATATTACGCCACCAGCGATGCCGAGACCTTCACCAAGCTCGCAGGCACCTTCGACCTGATCATCAACACGGTCGGCACCGCGATCGACTGGAATGCCTATCTGAACCTTCTGAAATATGATGGCAGCATGGTGCTGGTCGGCGTTCCCGAACATGCCGTTCCGGTGCATGCCTTCTCGCTGATCCCCGGCCGTCGCAGCCTCTCCGGTTCCATGATCGGCTCGATCAAGGAAACCCAGGAAATGCTCGACTTCTGCGGCGAGCATAACATCGTCGCCGAGATCGAGAAGATCAGCATTCAGGACATCAACGAAGCCTATGAGCGCGTGCTGAAAAGCGACGTTCGCTACCGCTTCGTCATCGACATCGCCTCGCTGGCGTAAGCGCTTGCGGCGCAAATGCTCATACGGAAAGGGCAGCCACTGCGGCTGCCCTTTTTTCATTCCTCGCGCATGGTTTCCTTCTGCGTGATCAGCCGGGCGCTGTGCTGCCGGCTGATATAGATCCAAAGCCAGCTCCAGGCGACTGCGATGCGCCAGCGCACGCCGATCAGGAAATAGATGTGGGCGAGGCCCCATACCCACCAGGCGAGCCATCCCCTGAGCTTGATCCAGCCGAAATCGATGATCGCCGCACTTTTGCCGATCGTCGCCAGGCTGCCTTGATGGCGATAGTGGAATGGTCCCGGCGCCGGTTTGCCCGTCAGCTTCGCCTTGATCACCTTGGCAACGTAGGCGCCCTGCTGCTTGGCGGCCGGAGCAATCCCCGGCACCGGACTGCCGTCGTCGCGCAGGACGGACGCCGTGTCGCCGATGACGAAGATATCTTGCTTGCCGGGCGCCCGCAGCTCCTTGTCGACGACGGCCCGGCCAGCGCGGTCGGCAGGAATGTCCAGCCATTTCGCCGCCGGGGATGCCTCGACGCCCGCCGCCCAGACGATGGTGCGGCATGGCACGAAGGCATCTCCGATCGTCACTCCTTCGGCCGAGCAGAAGGTGACAGGCTTGCCGAAGCGGATTTCGACGCCCAGTTCTTCCAGTTCCCTGCGCGCATAGTCGGACAAGTCCTCGGCGAAAGCCGGGAGCACGCGCGGCCCCGCCTCCACGAGAATGATCTTCGCCTTCCGGGTATCGATATTGCGGAATTCCCTAGGCAAGGTCGTCCTTGCCAGCTCCGAGATGATCCCGGCAAGTTCGACGCCAGTCGGTCCCGCGCCGACAATGACGAAAGTCAGGAGGGATTCGCGGACCGCCGGGTCTGTTTCCAGCTCCGCCTGCTCGAAGGCGAGCAGCACCCGGCGGCGGATGGTCGTCGCATCCTCCAGTGTCTTCAACCCCGGCGCCACCGGTTCCCATTCGTCATGGCCGAAATAGGCATGGGTGGCACCAGTCGCCAGCACCAGCGTATCGTAGCCGATCTTCTGCCCATCTTTCAGAAGGACTTGATGCGTCTCGCTGTCGACACCGACAACTTCCGCAAGCAATGTCGTCACCTCCGGCCTGTCCCTGAAGAAGCTGCGGATCGGCCAGGCAATCTCGGAAGTTGAGAGCAAGGTGGTCGCAACCTGATAGAGAAGCGGCTGAAACAGATGGTGGTTGCGCCGGTCGATCATCGTGACGCGTACGGGAGCGCCCTTTAAATCGTTGACGAGCTGTACCCCGCCGAAACCGCCCCCGACAACGACAACGTGATGATCCTGCATGGCAACACCTCATGGCTACATTTCGCCGAAAACGTAGGGTTGAGAAGAGTAAGCAGCAACCATCTTTTATGCATGGCACCTCTGCTGCTGTCACGCGCCATTGTGCTTAACGCGCATATCCAACCGGAACGGACGCCCCGCTTTTCAGCTCCTCCATGGAGATCGATGCAGAAACATCGAACAATTCGACCTTGCGCACGAGCATCTTGTAGATGACGTCATAATGCTCAACACGCGGCAGCACGATCTTGAGGATATAATCGTAATTACCTGTCAGCCGGTGCGCTTCAACGATCTCTGGGATATCACCGATCACCTTGCGGAAAGATTCGATCCATTCGTCGGCATGATGCGCCGTCTTGATCAGCGCATAGACCGTGGTCGGCACGCCCATCCTCTCGCGATCGAGCACGACGATACGCCGGGCGATATGTCCGCTTTCCTCAAGCCTCTGGATGCGGCGCGAGCAGGCCGAGACCGACAGCGCGACACGATCGGCAAGCTCCGTTACCGAAATGCCGGCATCAGCCTGCAAAAATTCAAGAATCTTTCGGTCTCGTTCGTCCAGCATGTGCGGTAATCCTCATTCATACGCCTATATTTTGCACAAAAGTGGAAAAATGCGCAAACTATTACAGAAAAACTTTGATAGACTTCAAAAAATGCAAACACGCGGCGGCTGAATCGCAGCAATATTCCTCCATTCACACATTAGGAGCGGAGAACAGCATTATGCGCACCATTGGCCTGATCGGCGGCATGAGTTTCGAGAGTTCGGCGGTCTATTATCGCCTGATCAATGAAATGGTCCGCGAGCGGCTGGGCGGCCTCTCCTCCGCCGAACTGGTGATGTACTCCGTCAATTTCGAAGAAATCGTCGCGCTGCAGAAGGCGGGACGCTGGAGCGATGCCGCCGACCGGCTTGCCGATGCCGCGCAGCGCCTCCAGACCGCCGGCGCCGAATGCGTGCTCATCTGCACCAATACCATGCACCTGATCGCATCCGAGCTTGCTGCCCGCGTTTCCGTGCCGCTCATCCACATCATCGATGAAACCGCGGCGGCGCTGAAGGCCGCAGGCCGGCTCAAGCCCCTGCTGCTCGCGACCCGCTACACAATGGAACACGGCTTCTATGCCGAGCGCATGGCTAAGAATGGTGTCTCCATCATGGTTCCCGGCCCTGAGGATCGCACCGTGACGCATGACATCATCTTCAACGAACTCTGCGCCGGCATCATCAAGGACGAGTCGCGCCGGAAGCTGAACGGCATCATCGAGCGTGCCAAGACGGAAGGTGCCGACAGCGTCATTCTCGGCTGCACCGAAATCTGCCTGATCCTCGATCCCAAGGCGCTGATCCTGCCTGGCTTCGACACCACGACGATCCACGCCGAAACCGCCGTCGATTTCGCGCTTGCAAATGAAAAGAGCAGCAAAAGTTGCGCTGCTTGATCTCGATCAATTTACTTGACTGAGTCCAACAAATGACGGACATCGTCTCCTATATCTGAGGAGACGATGCCATGAGTCCTGCCGCCGAATTCGCGACCATTGATGCCGTCCGCGACTTCAACCGCTTCTACACCAATTTTCTTGGCGTCCTGAACAAGGCCTATCTCGACAGTCCCTATACCCTCACGGATGCGCGCGTGCTGTTCGAGGTCGGCTTCCGCGGTGGTGTCGCCGCTTCGGCGCTGACACGCGAGCTTCATCTCGATCCAGCCTACCTCAGCCGCATCGTCAAGCGCTTTCGCGAGGATGGGCTGATCGAAACGACGCCGGACCCGACCGACGCGCGCAGCCAGGTCATAAAAGTCACCGAAAAGGGACAGGTGCAGTTCGAGGAATTCGTCCGCCGCTCTCGTGCCCAGATCGCCGGATATTTCGAAAAGCTCGCGATCGGCGAACCCGAGCGCGTCGTTGCGGCGATGCAGACGATAAAGGACACGCTCGGCATGGATCGAACCACGGCATCCCCCGCGATCATCCGCAACCACCGGGCGGGAGATATCGGCTGGATCGTGCAAAGCCAGGCGCGTTTTTACACCGAGGAATTCGGCTGGGACGACCGCTTCGAAGGGTTGGCGGCCGAGGTCGCCGGAAAATTCCTCTCCAATTTCAATCCGCAAAAGGATCGCTGCTGGATCGCCGAGCGAAGTGGCGTGAATGTCGGATCGGCCATAATCGCCGATGGCGGCGACGGCGTTGCCAAGCTCCGGCTGCTCTATGTCGACAAGGCTGCGCGCGGCCTTGGCCTCGGCAAGCTGCTGGTCGACGAATGCATCCGCTTCTCGCGCGATGCGGGCTACAGCAGCCTTTCGCTCTGGACCAACGATATCCTCGACACGGCACGGGCGATCTACGTCAAGGCGGGCTTCAGGCTGACCGCAGAAGAAAAGCATCGCATGTTCGGCCCTGAACTGAACGGCCAGACCTGGGTGCTCGATCTGTAAATGTCGTTGACGGCGCATGCAGATAGACAGGCTCGCAGTTGAATCATATCCTCGCTGCAGCCCTGATTTGCACCGAGTTGTTCGCCATGACCATCGACACCGAAATCCGGATAGAACCCATCGCCAACGAGTACATCGAAAGGCTTTCACAAGGCGCTCGATACGGTGGCGCGCGAGCAAGAATATCTATCGCTGCTCGAAGCTTTTCCATTGGAGGAGACACGCGCCTTCGTGCTCGGCATGATCGAGAACGGCAACCCGCAATTCGTTGCTCTTGCCGACGGGAAGGTGGTCGGCTGGTGCGATATCAGCCGTCATGGCTTTCCATCCCACGCCCACACCGGCAAGCTCGGCATGGGCATCATTCCAGCCTATCGCGGCCAGGGGCTCGGGCGTCGATTGATAGAAACGACGCTGCAGGCCGCCGCGATGTGGGAATAGAACGCGTCGAGCTCAGCGTGCATGCCGATAATGGCAGGGCTATCGCGCTCTATGAGAAAGTCGGTTTCGTCCGTGAAGGCCTCGCACGCAAGTCTTTTCGTATAGATGGACGCTACAAGGACGCCATCCACATGGCGTTTTTCCACGAATAGCGGAACCAGCAGCAATCACCATTCTCGCCATGTCTTGCTGCGATGCAAAAATTCGCTTGATTTGGAAACGATCATTTCCTAAAAGAGTGACATGACGATAGACACACTCGACATCGCACCGAAGCTCCGGGGACGCCCACGGGAATTCGACATCGATTCGGCGCTCGACGAAGCGCTGCGCGTCTTTTCGGAGCGCGGCTATTATGCCGCCTCGATCAGCGAATTGACCGAGGCCATGGGTCTGACGGCCGGAAGTGTCTACAAGGCATTCGGCGACAAGCGCGGGGTGTTCCTTGCCGCTTTCGACCGCTATCGCCACGTACGCCAGCAATTGATCGACGATGCCCTTGCCAAGGCCCCGAATGCCTATGAAAAGCTGCGGACATTGCTGAGGTTCTTCGCCGAAGCATCATGCGGCGAGGTCGGACGGCGGGGCTGTCTTGTGGTTGGCAGCGCGACCGAACTCGCGCTTTTCGACGAGGAGGTCGCCGGCCGGGTTGGCGTAGCCTTCGATTTCGACGAGCGGCGCATCCTCAATCTGATCCGTCTCGGACAAGAGGATGGTTCTGTACCGAAGCATGTCGATCCTGAAACCACCGCCCGCGCGCTGCTTGCCCTGACCAAGGGCATGCGCGTGATCGGCAAGACCGGCCGCAAGACCGAACATATGCTCGCCGTCGCCGAGACGGCCATGAAACTGCTGAACTGATTTTTATCGAAATTTCGGGGAGCAAACTCCCCCTGCCCGCATCGAGGACAAGATATGCCCGCAACTGCCGCCGCCAGACGGGAGAGCACGCCGCTCCCCGAGAAGACCCTTTCACCGCTGCTGACATTCATGTTCGCCGCCGCCTGCGGGCTGGTGGCTGCCAACCTCTATTATGGCCAGCCGCTCGCCGGCCCGATCAGCCAGTCGCTCGGCTTCACCCCCGCCGCCACCGGCCTCATCGTCACGCTGACACAGATCGGCTACGGCCTCGGCCTCTTGTTGATCGTGCCATTGGGTGATCTTCACGAGAACCGCAGGCTGGTGCTGACCCTGGTGGCGCTGTCCGCCGTCGCTCTTGTCGGCGCTGCCTTCGCATGGTCGCCGTCGCTGTTCCTGCTCGCTTCGCTCTGTATCGGCCTGGCGTCCGTCGCGGTGCAGGTGCTTGTTCCCTTTGCCGCCCATATGGCGCCGGATGCCAGCCGCGGTGCCGTCGTCGGCAATGTCATGAGCGGCCTGCTCGTCGGCATCATGCTCGCCCGCCCAGCGGCAAGCTTCCTGTCCGAACTCCTGTCCTGGCACGCGGTCTATATCATCTCTGCCGGCATTATGATCGGGCTGCTCGTCATCCTGCGCCTCGTCCTGCCGACCCGCGTGCCGCACACCAAGCTGCACTACGGACAGCTCTTGTCTTCCATGGGCCACCTCGCGCTCCGCACGCCGGTACTGCAGCGCCGTGCGCTATATCAGGCCTGCATGTTCGGCGCCTTCAGCCTCTTCTGGACGACGACCCCACTATTGCTGGCAAGCCCTGCATTCGGCCTGACGCAAAACGGCATTGCCCTTTTCGCGCTGGCCGGCGCAGCAGGCGCAGTCGCCTCGCCGATCGCCGGGCGCGTTGCCGATCGCGGCTGGACGAAGCTTGCCACCGCCTTCGCCCTGACGATTGCGATCGTTGCCTTCCTGATCGGCCATTTCTCCGGCAGCGGCTCGTTGCTGGCGCTGATCACGCTGACGCTGTCGGGCATCATGCTGGACTTCGGCGTCCAGACGAACCTCGTGCTTGGTCAACGCGCCATCTTCGCGCTCAGCGCCGAACACCGCAGCCGCCTCAACGGGCTCTACATGGCAACCTTCTTTGCCGGCGGCGCCCTTGGCTCGGCGCTCGGCGGCTGGGCCTATGCCATCGGCGGCTGGAAGATGGCCTCCTGGATCGGCGTCGCCTTCCCGGTCATCGCGCTTCTTGCCTTCCTGACCGAAAGCAATTCCAGGAAAAGTGCGTAGCGGCTTTCCGTCTGAAATTATGTAAAAACAAAAGGATAGAGCATTTTCGCGATTCGAGGAAAAGCGGAAAGGTTCGAGCCTGAGAACTGATCAAGACGGCTGCGGTATAGCCTCCCGCAGCCAGTCGCATTCCCGCAGGCCGGCGCCGTTGAACGGATCGACCAGCGTGCCGGAAACGATGCCCGCCAGGATCTGCGGCGCGGGAGGCACTCTGGCGACTGTGGCGACCAGCCGGTCCCTGATCCAGGCGAGCGCCGCCGAGTCCGATTGATAGAAGGGCGTGAACGCGGCCGAGAGCAGCTGGAACAGCCGCACATGCATCCGCCGCGCCTTGGCATAGGCCGCAAGAGCAGCCTCGATAGTTTCATGTCCTGCAAGCGCATGCGCCAGCGCCGCCACATCGAGCAGAGCCATATTGGCGCCCTGCCCGAGCTGCGGGCTGGTGGAGTGGGCTGCATCGCCGACGAAAACCGTTCGCCCGCTATAGGGCACCTTCATCGTGCGATGGGCGTAACGTGCAAGCGTCAGCTGGTCCCAATCGGTGATCTGCTCCAGCAACGGCTCGCATCCCGGCCAATAGCCGCGGATCGTCTGCTTCCAGCGCTCCAGCCCACGCTTGCGCACCTCATCGGCATCCGCGGCCTTCAAGCTCCAGAACAAGGCCGCCTGCTTCGGCAAATGCGGTCTTCTGCTACCGATTGGCAGGACGCCGATCATTACGCTCGCCCTGTCATAGCGCTGCGTCAGGGCAGCCTGATCCACTAATCCGTCCGGACAGTCGAGCGTCGCCCAAAAGGCGCCATAGACGAGGCTGCGTGCACGCGGCGCGACGGGTGACGCTGCCACCAGCTCGGAGCGCGCGCCGCTGGCATCGATGACGAGATCATAGGGTCCGAGGCGCTCGCCGCCTTCGACGGAGAGAAAGCTGCCGGCCCCCTCTTCGATCACGCCAAGGACCCGCTGACCGGTATGGATCGGGTGTTGCCGTGCGGAGACTTCATCATAAAGCGTATCGAATAGCGCGGCGCGATGAACGCCAAGCCCATAGCGGCCGCCGGGCAGCGCATTATAGCGCACGTCAAGGACGATGCGGCCACGAGTGGTCTCCGTGCCGAACAGCCGATCGATGCGGTTACCGGCGGCATGAATGGCTGGGCCGAGCCCGAGCGATTCCAGCACGGTCAATCCGGTCGGCTGCAGCATCAGCGCCGAGCCGACGGGGGCCGGGCTGTCGAACCGTTCGATGATATCGGTCGTGTGGCCGGCACGAGAAAGAAAGAGAGAAGCGGCAAGCCCGGCAGGCCCGGCGCCGACGATGGCGATTTTCAATGGATTCACTGTAAAGGCTCAGTCCGGCGATTGATCGAAACGGGCTCTTGCGGCCTTAACAGCCTCATGATTGGCTTCCGCCCAATTCAGGAGCTGGGCCAGCGGCTCGTACAGCGAATAACCGAGATCGGTCATGCGGTATTCGACACTCGGCGGTTTGGTGGGAAAGACCTCGCGGTCGACATAGCCGTCGCGCTGAAGGTCGCGCAGCGTTTGCGTCAGCATACGCTGGGAGATATCAGGCACAAGACGACGCAGTTCGCCGAAACGGTATGGCCGCTTTGCCAGCGTTTCCATCAGCAGCACCGACCATTTTCCGCCGATCTGTGAGATGAGGTCGCGCACCGGACAATTGCTGAAATCGAGATTGCTGAGATCCACATCGCGTAACGCGGAATCTCTGCTGCGCAGATTGACGACGGTGCTGGCACCCATGCCGGTTCCCTTTTGGTAACTTGGAGCCGAAAAACTGCCTCCTTTACATCGCGAAGTCAATTCCTATTCTAGCGCTAGTCTCTTTTTGAGAGCAACACGGTCACTGCAAATCCGCGGTGGTCAAACAAGGAAAACCAATATGAGCAGCACTCTTCTCGTTACCGGTGCCGCGGGTCAGCTTGGCCAGCGCGTCATTCATCACCTGCTGGAGACATACAAAGTCGCTCCTGGCCGCATCATTGCCGCCACGCGTAGCCCGGAGAAGCTTGCCGACCTCGCCGCCAAGGGCGTCATTACCCGCAAGGCCGATTTCGATGATGCCGACACCCTGCTTGCGGCTTTCACTGGCGGCGATCGCCTGCTGATCATCAGCACCGACGCGCTCGCCGTTCCCGGCCAGCGCCTGAAGCAGCACACGGCCGCCGTAGAAGCCGCGAAGAAGGCCGGCGTGAAGCATATCCTCTACACCTCAATGCCGGCTCCGGAAGATTCGCTTGTCAGCTTCGCCCCCGACCACCTCGGCACGGAAAATGCCATCAAGGCTAGCGGCATCGGCTACACGATCCTGCGCGACGCCTGGTATTTCGACAACTACCTGCACGGCCTGCCGCATAGCCTCGAAGTCGGCAAGTGGTACACCGCGACCGGCGGCGGCCGCGTCAGCAACATCAGCCGCGAAGACTGCGCACTCGCCATCGCCGCCGCCCTGGCTTCCGACAGCGCGGAAAGCGCCACCTACACGCTGACAGGCTCGACCGCCGTCACCATCGCGGATGTGGCGAGTGTCGTCAGCAGGATCACCGGCCGTCCGCTTGAGGTTATTGACGTCAACGACGAACAGCTTGCCGCCGGTCTCACCGGTGCCGGCCTGCCGCCATTCGTGGTCGACATGCTCGTCTCCGCCGACGCCAACATCCGCGCCGGCAAATTCGACATCCTGACCAACGACTTCAACAAGCTGACCGGCAAGGAGCCGCAGACGCTACGCAGCTTCTTCGAGGAACACAAGGCCGCATTGCTCGGCTAAGTCTTGGAACGGCTGGCAAAGCGTTCTTACCGCTAGCCTACGAACAACCCCTCTCCCCGCAAATGCGGGGCGAGGCAGCTTCCGCCTCCATCAAAGTGTGGACTGCAACGAGGATAACTCCGTCAACGCATGTGGAAAGAGCGATCAATCCGATTCCGCATATTGCGGCAGATCATCGGTAATTTCATACCACTCGGCTTTCGATGCGACGAAAACATGGTGTGTGGGACGTATGCTTGGCGTGTCGACAAGCGTACCCATCGTAACATGGGCGTAAGTGCCGTCCTTGACGATCGCATAGAGAAGCGAGCCGCATATTCTGCAGTGGATGTACGGAGCCGCCGCGTCGCCGTAGATCATGACGCTTTCCGCGCCATCGACTATCCCGATCTTCTCGGATGGGATACCCGCCAGAGGTTTGAAGGCCGACCCGGTTGTTCGCCGGCAGTTCGAACAATGGCAGTTCACCGCATAAGCGAAGTCGTCGGCAACCTGGTAGGTTACGGCACGTCGCGCCCAGCCCCGCATTGGGCAGATGGGCTGATGTCAAGGGCAGCCGAAAGCTACCGCGTCTGGACGGCGGCTCGGCTCACGAACCCGCCCAGTCGGCTTCAAACCGTCTGTCCGCAAGCCCGGCGGAAACGCCGCACCGTTTCGGCCATGCCATATTCCAGTGCATCCGCCGTCAGCCCATGGCCAATCGAGGTCTCCGCGAGCTTCGGAATGCGCTTCAGCAGCGCCGGAAGATTGGCGACTGTCAGGTCGTGGCCGGCATTGACATCAAGGCCGTTGGCGAAGGCTGCATCGGCGGTCTTGCCGAGTGCCTCAAGAATGACAGCAGCCTTCTGCGGATCATCATAGCAGCCACCATAGGGGCCGGTGTAAAGCTCGATGCGATCCGCACCAACTTCTCTCGCGATCTTAACGGCGTCCGCATCGCCGTCGCCATCGGCAAACAGCGACACACGGCAGCCGATCTTCTTGTACTTGGCGACGACCGCAACCAGCAGCTCGCGATTCCTACGAAAATCCCAGCCGTGGTCCGAGGTCGCCTGAGTGGGATCATCGGGCACGAGTGTCACCTGCTCGGGCTCGGCAGAAGCGCAGAGATCGAAGAACTCGTCGCTCGGATAGCCCTCGATATTGAAATCTGCTTCCGGAAACTCGTCATCAATCAGCGCACGGATTTCGGGCAGGTCGGAAAAGCGCACATGCCGCTGATCGGGACGCGGATGAACCGTCAGCCCGCTGGCGCCGGCCGCCAGCGCGATACGGCCCAAACCCGTGACGCTCGGCCAGGGAAGATCACGCCGGTTGCGCAGCATCGCGATGGCGTTGAGGTTCACGGAGAGCTTGGCGGGCATGATCGAAATCCCTGATTTTCAAAGCGGATGATAGTGCCGTTCTATGCCATTATGACCAGCGAAACCAACGAGATTCCGACATCGACCCATGCAAAACTTTGATGGTCACGGCAAAGTGGCATCGCCATGCGGTGACGCATCGGCAGCAAAGTCCTTTTGCGGATATCTATTGCCCCAAGCGCGACTTATCGGACGATGGTCAGCGTCTCGGCGGCGCGGGTGATGGCCGTATAGAGCCAGCGCTCGCGCGTATCGCGAAATGCCCAGCTCTCGTCGAACAGCACGACATTGTTCCACTGCGAGCCCTGCGCCTTATGAACGGTCAACGCGTAGCCATAGTCGAATTCGTCATAGCGCTTGCGCGTCGACCAGGGAATCTCACCCTCGACATCCTCGAAGGCCTGTTTCAAGAGCTTGATCTTGGCCGCACCACGATCCATGTCGTCGTCTTCCGGCCGCACCAGCAGATTGATGCCCGGCTTCGTCGTTTCCCTGGAGGATGTCATGACCTGCCAAAGCGAGCCGTTGAGCAGACCCTTGGCGGGATCGTTGCGCAGGCAGACAAGTTTGTCGCCGGATTGCGGATAGTCGGCGGAAAACCCCTTGAGTTCGCGCAGACGCTGATTGTAGCGCCGGCGCGTCCTGTTGGTGCCGACGAGAACCTGATCCGCCTCCAGCACCAGCGGCTGCGTGACTTCATTCTTCGAGATCACCTGCGCGGTGCCATAATCGCCATGCATGATTTCCTTGCCCTCACGCACCTGCATGGCGAGCTGAATGATCGGATTGTCGCGGGCCTGACGATGAATATCCGTCAGCAGATAATCCGGCTCCTCATTCGTGAAGAAACCGCCGCCGGAAACCGGCGGAAGCTGGCCGGGATCGCCAAGCACCAGAATGGGCGTTCCAAAGCTCATCAGATCCTTGCCAAGCGCTTCGTCCACCATCGAGCATTCGTCGACGATGATCAACGCGGCCTTGGAGACCGGGCTCTGGCGGTTGATGGTGAACATCGGGGCGATCGATGTCTTGCCCGTCTCCTCATCCTCAACGGCTTCCTCGCCGCGCGGCCGGTAGATCAGCGAATGGATGGTCTTCGCATTGGAAGCGCCGCGCGAGCGCAGCACCTGCGCCGCCTTGCCGGTAAAGGCCGCAAACAGCACCTCGCCATCCACATGTTCGGCAAAATGCCGCGCAAGGGTCGTCTTGCCCGTGCCGGCATAACCGAACAGGCGAAACAGCGGCGAGCGCCCCTCCTTCAGCCATTTGGCGACGGCCTTGAGCGCTTCATCTTGTTGCGGCGCGAATTGCATCGGCCGAATTGGCAGGATTCGGCCGCTGGAAGCAAGCAGTAAAAAATACCCGGCGAGCTGGGAATAAAATCAAGCGCACCCGTGTCTCATGTCCGGCAGCGCAAAAATGCGACGCCTGGATAACCATCATCCACCCACCCGAGGAGAGACAACATGAAAACCATGAGATTCCTGGCCGCGCTCGCTGCGGCGTCGGCCTTTGCCACAGCCGCTTTCGCCGCGGCCCCCGTCAAAACGGTCGAAAGCTCCAAGGGCAAGGTGCTTGCCGGCGAAAACGGCAAGACGCTCTACACCTTCAAGAACGACAAGTCGGGCGAATCCAATTGCAATGGCGATTGCGCGAAAGCCTGGCCGCCGCTCATGGCCGATGGCAAAGCCAAGGCGGAAGGTGCATATTCGATCATTACCCGCAAGGACGGGATGAAACAGTGGGCAAAGGACGGCATGCCGCTCTACTTCTTCATCAAGGACGCAAAGTCCGGTGATGTCGCCGGCGACGGCTTCAAGGGCGTATGGGATGTCGCACGGCCCTGACAATCCGGAAAATGGCGCGGCGGGAGCCTCCGCCGCGCCCGATAGCTTCGAGGCGGAGGTGCTGGCGCTCCTCCCCTCGTTGCGCCGCTATTCGCGCAGCCTTGCCCGCTCGGATGCGGATGGCGAAGATCTGCTTCAGGATTGTGTCGAAAAGGTTTTGACCCGGCGCGGCCAATGGCGCGGACTGAACCTGCGCGGCTGGGTGTTGACGATCATGACCAATCTCTATCGCAACGGACTGCGCCAGCAAGGCGGCCGCAGCTTCGTCGACATCGATGACAACAGCCATCTGCCTGCCGCCGAAACCGACAACGACCCGCTGCAGCGGTCACGCCTGGAACTGGCTCTCAACAACCTCGGCGAAGACTATCGAGCAGTGCTGATGCTCGTCGTCGTCGAAGGCTACAGCTATCAGGATGTCGCAGACATGCTTGATATCCCGATCGGCACAGTGATGTCGCGCCTGTCGCGCGCGCGCCAGAAGATGACCAGCCTGTTGAATGCAGACAATGTTGTCACGCTTCGGAGACCAAGATGAACGAACGCAAACCGACCGTGACCGAAGCGGACCTTCACGCCTTTGCCGATGGCCTTCTGCCACCGGAGAAGCAGGCGGAATTGCAGGCATGGCTGACCGAAAATCCCGAGAACGCCGCTGCCGTTGCGACATGGCAGGTCCAGAACGATGAAATCCGCGCCATGTTCTCCCCCTATGCCATATCGAAGGACGGCGACGCGGACCTCTTTTCGAAAAGCAGAAACATATCGTCTGCCCAGGCGACTGCGCCACAGCGAAGCCGCAAGCTGACGATGCTCGCCGCCTCGCTCGTACTATTTGTGGCCGGCGCTGCAGCAGGCCATTTCGGCCCCGATCTTTTCGCGCGGCCCGAATTGCAGCTGACCTCAATCGAGGCATTGCCGCAGCAGGCGCATTCGGCCTTCGTCGTCTATGCCAGCGATGTCCGCCATCCCGTCGAAGTCGGCGCGGATCAGGAGGCACATCTCGCCACCTGGCTTGGCAAGCGCATGAATGTGGCCGGCCTCAAGGTACCGAGCCTGCAGAAGCTGGGATTCCAGCTGGTCGGCGGCCGGCTGCTGCCGATCAACGGTACGCCCGGCGCCCTGTTCATGTATGAGAATGCCAGCGGCCAGCGCCTGACCGTGCTGGTCGGGCGCAATAGCGGCAATACCACGACCAGCTTCCGCTTCGCCAGCGACAACGCCGTCGAGACCTTCTACTGGATCGACGGCGACCTCGGCTATGCCGTCACCGGCGAGATCTCGCGTGACATGCTGCGGCAGGTGGCGGACGAGTGCTACAAGCAATTCTCATCCTGATGCCCCAGCGGAGACCACTCACCCACCCTCGTGGTTCGAGACGGCCTTTTAGGCCTCCTCACCATGTGGGCTAGGAAGTGTGGACAGTTATCTGATCCATAGGACGATTGCTGCGATAGTGACGACTGCGAGGTAGTTTTCGGCGGTTTTTTCGAAGCGCGTAGCGACCGTGCGGAACTGCTTGAGTCTCGAGAAGCAGCACTCGATCAGGTGGCGCTGGGCGTAGAGATGCTTGTCCAGCGGGTATTTTTGCGCGGGAAGGATTGTTGGGGATCACCGCCACAGCGCCTTTATCAGCGATGGCATTGCGCAGGCGATCGCTGTCATAAGCGGTGTCGGCCATGACGATGTCGGCGGGTAGGCCCTCGATCAGGGCAT
>NZ_JABAII010000029.1 GCF_012641405.1 Rhizobium sp. P40RR-XXII | reverse complement strand
GTATAGGCCCGAGAAACCGGGCCGGTAATTGCTATGGGCTCAGACCGCGGATCCGCTCACCAAGGAGAAATTCGATGCCACTTGAATGAACAATTGACAAAAGACCTGATGTGAAAGGATATGAACCAGCGCCTCCCCCAAAGGGTCATAAGACTTATTGATTTAACTTGATTTTCGTCCCCGCAGCATTTCTCTTCAGCAGCCCCAACAGAACTTCAACCAAAAATTTTGGTTAAATATTTTTTCACTCGTTATCCACAATATAGTTTCCATGAGGATGGATAACGGCAGTAAATCTTTAAGAGTTTCAGATTTTGTCACGCGCTGGTCGAATAGGGAGGGCGGGCAGGAACGAGCAAACTATTCTCTTTTCTTAACCGAGCTCTGCGATGTTCTCGAAGTTGCCCATCCAGATCCAGCCGGCGCTTCTCACGAATTGAACGATTATGTGTTCGAGCGCAGAGTCGAGCGAAGATTATCTGAAAGTCGCCCCGAAGCGGGCCGTATCGATCTCTACAAACGCGGACATTTCATCCTTGAAGCCAAGCAAAGTCGACAAAGAGCGGTGGCCGACGGTCCCGTCGGTTTGCAAGGAGACCTGTTTGTTTCCGCCAAGTCTCATAGCCGTAAGGACGACGCCAGCGCTATTGACCACCTGATGATTCAGGCGCGGCGCCAGGCCGAGCGTTATGCCGGCGCGCTTCCGGCCGAGCATCCTTATCCGCCATTTCTGATTGTTTGCGACGTAGGACGCGTTCTCGAACTTTATGCCGACTTCTCTGGCAACGGGCGACATTATGCGCAGTTTCCGGATGCAAAAACGTTTCGCATCCACCTTGAAGATCTCAAGGAGCCAGAGAGGCGAGAGCTTCTGCGGATGGTCTGGGAAAATCCATATAGTCTGGATCCCGCGAAGCAAACTGCGAAAGTGACGCGACAAATCGCCGGGCGCCTTGCCGATATCTCGAAAGCACTCGAAGGCCGAGGCTTCGATCCCCGCAATGTCGCGATCTTCCTGATGCGCTGTCTCTTCACGATGTTCGTTGAGGACGTCGGACTGCTTCGAAAGAAGGGGTTTACTGAACTTCTCGACCGGTGCATCGAAGACCCCAGACGCTTTGCGTTCGAGATCGATGATCTCTGGAAGCACATGGACCAAGGCAGTTACTCGCCAGGCATTGGCGAACGTCTGCTTCGGTTCAACGGCAAGCTTTTTAAGAATGCGGCGGCGCTGCCTCTCACGACGGATGAAATGCGCTTGCTCCGCGAGGCTTCCGGTTCCGACTGGTGCGACCTGGAGCCGGCGATTTTTGGCACGCTGTTCGAGCAGGCGCTCGATCCGGTCGAACGCCGGCGCCTGGGAGCGCATTACACCCCTCGCTCCTATGTCGAACGGGTGGTGAATGCGACCGTCATCGAGCCCCTGACGCAAGATTGGCTCGGCCATCAATCGGCTGCAGAACGCGCCTTGCGGGCCGGTATGAAAACGGCCGCCATTCGCGAGATCGAAGACTTTCTGAGGTCTCTATCATCGGTGCGCGTTCTGGATCCGGCCTGTGGCACCGGCAATTTCCTCTATGTCGCCTTGCGGAGGATGAAACAACTAGAAGGCGAGGTTCTGAAGCAAC
Source organism: Rhizobium sp. P40RR-XXII (assembly GCF_012641405.1). Classification (GTDB taxonomy): domain Bacteria; phylum Pseudomonadota; class Alphaproteobacteria; order Rhizobiales; family Rhizobiaceae; genus Rhizobium. Next base: position 41,633 of record NZ_JABAII010000029.1, on the reverse strand, counting down.
TGCAGGATATCGGCGGCGATCAGGCAATCGCGAACGTCGATCATCTGTCCGTAAAGCCGGAACAATTCTTCGGAATGGAATTGAACGGCCGTGCCGTGGAGATTGCGGAACTGGTTCTCTGGATTGGCTATATCCAATGGCACATGAGAACCCGGACGACGGTCCCTCCGGAGCCGGTCATCGGCAGCGCGGATCATGTGAAAGAGCAAGACGCCCTCCTCACCTGGGCAGATTATCCAACCCGCCATGTGAAACGGGACAAGCTCGGTCGTCCCATCTGCGACCAGCAGGGCCGCGAGGTCTATTCGTTTCAAGATGTCAGGCGGCCCGAATGGCCGGATGCGGACTTTATAGTCGGAAACCCACCGTTTATCGGCGGGAAGGACATCCGCGGACGGCTTGAAGGCGGATATGCAGAGGCTCTGTGGGAGGCGAATCCCCAGATCAACCCATCTGCAGATCTTGTCATGTATTGGTGGGACCGCGCCGCTGAGTTACTGACCAAAAAAGGAACGCGACTCCGCCGTTTCGGCTTCGTTACGACCAATTCAATCACACAGGTGTTTCAGCGTCGGGTGCTGGAGCGTCATCTGTCTGCGGCCTCACCAGTTTCCATTTTGCTGGCTATACCGGACCATCCCTGGACAAAAGCGACGAAAGATGCGGCCGCCGTGCGTATCGCCATTACCGTGGCTGCTGCAGGCAACGTGCAGGGCGTCTTGCGCCAAGTCAGGACGGAAGACGAGATCGATACTGACGAACCGAAAATCGCGTTCGTCGCTCGACACGGAACCATCAACGCAGATTTATCAATAGGTGCTGACGTTACCAGAGCTCAATCTCTGCTATCGAACTCTTGGCTGTGTTCACCTGGCATGAAGCTCCACGGAGATGGTTTTATAGTTACCCGAAATAAGGCCGTTGAACTGGGTCTCGGAAAACGGACAGGTCTTGATCGGCACATTCGCGATTATAGAAATGGTCGGGATCTGACGGCACGATCGCGTGGGGTTATGGTAATCGATCTTTTCGGTCTGGATGCAGCTTTTGTGCGCAAAGCCTACCCGGAAGTTTATGAACACCTGCTCGAATTCGTGAAACCCGAGCGAGACAGGAATAACCGGCCTTCTTATCGGGAAAGGTGGTGGCAGTTTGGCGAGCCTAGACGGGAAATGCGACCGGCACTCGAGACCATAAGTCGCTATATTGCCACGGTAGAGACATCGAAACATCGCGTATTTCAGTTTCTCGATACCAGCATACTGCCAGACAATATGCTGGTAGCTATCGCATCAGACAATGCTTTCGATCTCGGCGTTCTGTCTTCTCGCCCCCATATCATATGGTCCCTTCGCGCAGGCGGGCGTCAGGGTGTCGGTAACGATCCTCGTTATTCCAAGTCGCGCTGCTTCGATCCGTATCCATTCCCGGACGCAACAATAACATGGCGCACAAAAATCGCGGACTTGGCCGAAGAACTCGATAGCACGCGAAAGCTGGTTCTTGCGGAAAATCCCGATCTGACCCTAACCGGGCTGTACAACATGCTGGAAATTTCCCGATCGGGAGAGGCACTTTCCGCGGCGGACCGTGAACTCCACAAGCGCGGACGTATCCGGATCCTCAAGGATCTACATGAGCAGATCGACATATCGGTCATGAAGGCTTACGGATTCGATATCCATCTTGCCGAGGGCGAGATATTGGCACAACTGGTCGAACTCAACCAGCGAAGAATGATGGAAGAACGCCGCGGATTGATCCGCTGGCTGCGCGCTGATTATCAGATAGAGAAGATGGGACCTCTGGTTCATCGCGCCGACCGCATCCAGTCGATGTCCACCGTTCAACAGCCGAAAAGCAAGTCCCGCTTCTCAGACGAAAGGAAGATACAGGCGGCCCAGGTGCTTGCTCTTCTCGATCGGCATCAAATGCCGCTCACCGCAATCGAGATCGCTGCAGAGTTCAGGGAGCCAAAGCTTGTCGGCCCACAAATTCAGGATGTCCTAATATCTCTGAACCGTCTCGGCGATATTGAAAGTTTTGATAACGGCCGAAGTTTCACGCGCATTGCCGGATGAAATTCTGGCATTCCCCCCGTATCGCCAAGGCCTTTCGTTATAAGCCTTAATTCTCATGGGTAAATGCGCCGAGAGCCAGCACGAACCAAATAAACCGCAACCAAAGGCGATAAACTGATTTTTAAAGCTCCGGTTCTATTTCCGCTCGCCCTCGGCACTTAAGTCGCGAGAAACGGAATGAGCATGGCCAAACACGATCTTTCATCAGGTCATTTTCAGCGCAAAATTTCGGAATTCTGCGAGGTGCGTATTGCGCCGATATCCTCAAAGCGGGTGCTGGAGAATGTGCGCCCCTATCTGATCAGCCTGATCATTTACCGCAAGCGACCGCCGGTCCTGAACGGCCGGCTCGACTGGACCGCGATCGGAGAGTACTGCGGGATCGAAGACGAAATGACGGCAGAATTGAAGAAGCAGCTACGGCCGGCATTGGATGCGATCATCCGATGGCTAAAAGCTCCACCCGTCGCAGAAGACGTTCCGTCGGCGAAACTGTCTATGCGCACAAGCAAGGTTGAGCCCGTCAAAAAGCCCGCGGCTGCATCCTCAACCAGAAAACCGCAGCGCGCCGCGAAGGACGGCATCTTCGCCCAGACTACATCTGCTCAACGTGGGCCGGCTCCGAAGCCCATCAGCCCGTTTCCGGATCCATTGTTCGAAGCGACCGACGATCCGGCGAGTTTTCAGGATGCGCTGATCTACCATATGCGTCGGTTCGGCGACAGCTACTGGCAACTATATGGTGCCGTGGTCCGTCTAACAGAGACTTTCGACAGCAAGACGCTTCTGTCCTGGATCCAGGGCGAACGCGTGCCGCAGTCGGTTGCCAGCTTTGATATCCTGCGGCGCATTGAAACACGCTACCGACTGTCAGAGGGATACTTCAAGGCAAAGCTGCCGCATCAGGCGCGATCGCTCTACGGTCATGACCTCGGTGATATCAGCCCGGCCGAGCGACGTCGCATCTCCTTGCATCTGCCGGATGATTTCAGCAGCCTGCCCTTCACCAAACGGGAAGAGATTCTCGACTGGGTCCGCCGGGTGATCATTTCGGGCTCGACCGAATATCGCCGTTACCAGGCAGCAGCCAGCAAGCAGCGTTATGCGATCCGATTTCCCGGTGTCACCTATGGCGGCGGTTCGCTGTCACCCCGATCTCTGGCCTCTGCCGCCAACGGTAACCAGAATATTGTTGAAGAACTCGACGATCCCGACCTGCTGTCAGGCGTCGTCGATGCACCGCCGCGGCTCGCGATGGAAATGGCGGATCTCATCCGCTTCAAGACTTCGACCCTCACGGCGATCGGTTTCCAGCGAAACGGGGTCTGGGGAGAGGAAACCGCGTCCCAGAAGATCGAACACCTTGGCCTCATGTTTGTCGCACTTGCCGCCTCCCCCTCCAGCATCGTCAAAGGTCGCGGCGTTCCGCTCAGCCAACTGAGCTTTGGCCTGCTGGTCTTCCCGGGCGTCTGGGACTGGTACCTGCAATGGCGCGAGCAGCGGCGTGGCTTCTATACCAAGTGGGAAGAGGACATGCTGATGGTGGCACAGGCTCTCACCCGAGCAGACGTCGGCTGGATCCGACAACATCCGGAACTTCTGAAGAATGTTCGGCCGATCGAAGGGCTGATCGAACAGGACGAGATCGAGTTCGCAACCCGAGACTGGAACGCCGCCTGCGACGCGTTCCACCGGCATGCAGCCAACCGCTCAAAGGAAATCCAGCGGGTGATGCGCGTCCACCGTGATCCGTTCGAGCCGATCATGTGCATCCTCGAGGCCGACAGCCCGCTCGCCGAATACCGCAAGATAACCGACGAGATCCTGAAACGCATGCCTGATGAAGATCGATACCCGCGGCCGGCTGCCGAAGCCGTCCGATCGTTCTTGCTCCTGCGCCTTGGCCTGCATCTCGGCCTTCGCCAGAAGAACCTGCGACAATTGCATGTCTGCCCGCGCGGACACTTCCCGACATCGGAGCGACGGCTCGAGGACCTGAAATGCGGCGAACTCCGTTGGAGCGATCGCGATGGCGGCTGGGAAGTCCTCATCCCTTCGGTCGCGTTCAAGAATTCCGGGTCATCGTTTTTCGGTCAGAAGCCATTCCGACTGATCCTTCCGGATCTTCTCGATCTCTACAAATACCTCGAGGCCTATATCGACAAACATCGCGGCGTGCTGCTCGGCAGCGCCAAGGATCCAGGCACGCTGTTCGTCAAGACGGTGAAGACGACCAGTATTGACGCCGCCTACGATTCAACCAAGTTCTACGAGGCTTGGAGAACTGTGATCCAGCGCTATGGGATCTACAATCCCTATACCGGCCGTGGCGCCATCAAAGGGCTGCTGCCGCATGGGCCACATAACCTACGGGATATTCTCGCCACCCATATCCTCAAACAGACCGGCTCGTACGAGCAGGCCAGCTACGCCATTCAGGATACGCCTGATGTCGTGCAGCAGCACTACGGTCGTTTCCTGCCGCAGGACAAGGCCGCACTGGCGGCCAAGATTCTTAATCAGGTTTGGGAAGGCGGCGCTTAGTCATCGATAGGGGCTATGGGGCGGCACAATTTCAAGACGATATAAACCGCCTACCGCTTAGATACCTAAGTTATTGTTTCTCATAATAGAAGTCCTTCGCGCATGATTAGATTCGGATATAACGGGGATAAAAGCGGATGGCCAAATTTGCGCTTAGCAAGGCAGCTGCAGCAAGGCTGGTTCAAAACGAGGATAAAAAACCTCTTTGACGGCCTTACCGCATCGCTTTGTTTTTATTCCGAATTGTTGCTGGCCTTGATCGAAAAATGCTGCTGAAGCCACCGAATCTGATATAAGGGGGATAAAAGAGGCCCGACATGCCAATTCATGATCCCTGCGCACTTCTCAATCGATTGCTGCAAGAGCCGAGTGAGAGTGCGTGGCTCGAGTTCAAGGTCAACAATAAAGATCCGCGTGAAATCGGAGAATACGTGTCGGCGCTGGCGAACTCGGCAATGCTGCTTGGCCGAGATCGTGCCTTTCTCGTCTTTGGGATAGAAGACAGGACTAAGAGACGTGTCGGTACCGAACTCCGCCTGCAGCAACTAAAGCAGGGCAACGAGGATTTCACCAACTGGCTCGCCCGAATGGTCGAGCCCCGGGTGCTGATCGAGGTGCTGGACTTTATGTGCGACGGCTTGGCTTACTCAATCGTCGCCCTTGAGCCCTCCTACGAGCGGCCTGTGAAGTTTTCCGGTGCGGAATTTATCAGGATTGGCGAAAACAAGAAGAAGCTTGCCGAATTTCCCGAACACGAACGTGCTCTCTGGATAGCGACTGGTCGAAGACGTTTCGAAACTGCGGTTGCATCGTCGAATGTAACGGCAGACGATATTTTCGCTATGCTGGATCCAGATCCGATTTATGATCTGACCGATGAGCCAAGGCCAAAAAATAATCAAGAAATCATTCGAAAAATGGTTGATGCAGGCTTCCTTCTCGACAATCTCGAGGGAAGGTTCGACATCACCAACTTAGGCGCAATTATGCTAGCGCGTGATGTAACGGTTTTCCCATCAATCGCGGGGAAGACGGTTCGCATTGTCAAATATTCCGGCCGTGATAAGTCCCGTTCCGACTTCGAACAGGAGGGCAGGAAGGGGTATGCTGTCGCTTTCACGGCAATGATGCGGTTTCTGATGGAGAGGCTGCCGAAGGACGAGCGGTATATCGATGGCGTTCGACGGATGGTGCCGCATTTCCCGGAAACCGCTGTACGCGAGGTTATTGCGAACGCTCTTATTCACCAGGACTTTATGGCAACCGGCGTTGGACCAGTCGTTGAAATCTACGACAACCGCATCGAGGTTACCAATCCCGGCAACTCCCTAATCAACACCGATCGTATTCTGGACGAACGTCGATCGAGAAACGAAAAGCTTGCTGCAACCATGCGTTCTTTCGGACTGTGTGAGGAGCGCGGCGGCGGTCTCGACAAAACCCTGATAGAAATCGAAGCGCAGCGGCTGCCTCCCCCAGACTTCATCTCATCTGAGCATTCGATGCGTGTGGTGCTGTTTGCGCCGAAGGGCTTCGGCCAGATGTCAAAGGCGGAAAAATTGCGTGCTTGCTTTTTTCATTGCGTCCTTCGGTGGCTCACCCACGATTACATGAGCAATGCGACGTTACGCGAGCGTTTTTCATTGGCTCCGGAAGAGTATCAGGCCGTTTCCGCTGTGATTGCAGAGTCAATCAAACTAGGCCGTATTGCTCCGGCGGACCCGGATCAAGGCAAGCGCAATGCGAGGTATATTCCGTATTGGGCGGCATGATACTACGATACCAAAGTGCACGGAATAATTTAACGCCTTGAGAGGATCTGAACCGGCGGCCCTACTAACCAGTCGTCCAAATCATTGAAATGACGTCACTGTGGCATAAGATTGATTTATGGAACCATCTCGCCGCGGCTGCCCGGTGATCGATGCGTTACGTTGTTGACAATGAGGATGATGCCCATCATCTTGATCATCAGCCGCAACATCCTGGAACGAAGGACTATTTTAAATGAGTGCTCTACTGACCCAGTTCACGATCACCGATGCAGCGCCGGGATACTGGCGGGTGACCTTCAACAATCCGCCGCTGAATTTTTGCGATCCGGAAACCCTCATCGAGTTGCAGCAGATCGTCGGTCTTATCGAGTCCGATGACACGTTGCGGGTGGTCGTGTTCGATAGTGCTGACCCGGATTTCTTCGTCAATCACTACGACGTCTCCCGGTTTGCCGATTTTCCCCTGACACCGGGGCCGACTGGTCTGCCGACGTTCATCGATGCCACCACACGGTTGACCACCTCCCCGGTCGTGACCATCGCATCGATTCGGGGTCGCACGCGCGGCGGGGGTTCTGAGATTGCTCTGGCATGTGATATGCGCTTTGCCAGCCTGGAGCGCGCGGTCTTTGCTCAGATCGAAGTCGGTGCAGGCGTGTTCCCCGGCGGTGGCGCAACCGAGCGCCTACCACTCCTCGTCGGTCGGGCAAGGGCACTCGAAATCGTCCTCGGCAGTGATGATTTCGACGCAGCAACGGCAGCGCACTACGGGTGGGTGAACCGCGCACTCCCCGATGATGAGCTCGACCCCTTCGTCGACAACCTCGCTCGGCGCATTGCGTCGTTCGACAAGCCTGCGCTCGCCGAGGCCAAGGCGCTGATCAACCGCAGAACCCTGCCGTCCGCTGAGGATCTGATGTACACACAGGACGTTTTCCTCAACGCGTTCTCTTGGCCGACTGTCCATGCGCGGGGAGCCCGCATAGCGCGAAAGCGCGACGAAGTGGGTGCTGACTTCGAGGCCCGCATGGGCTATCACCTCGGCAATCTCAGCACCGATTCCTGATGAAACCAACAGCGGTTCCCCTCTAGTGAGGCCGAAGCCTTGGCGTATGTTCGCCTTAGCTGGTTGTCGTCGAACTCGTTCGGATATAACTGGTGTCGCATCGGCGCTGGAGGTCATTCATGGGTAGTTCGAAAGCTGACAAGGCGGCAAGCCACGATCGAATCGTCAACATCGCTGCGGCACTAATGCGCCGCAGTGGCATAAACGGTGTCGGAGTGGCGGAGCTGATGCAGGAAGCCGGCCTGACCCACGGCGGCTTCTACCGTCATTTCAACTCCCGAGATGAACTGGTCGCCGCTGCGGTGGAACGAGCCTTGGCTCAGGGAAGTGCGCGGACCGTGGCTGCGGTCGATCAGGGGGGTAAACGGGCGCTCGAAGCAATCGTCGACGACTACCTCAGTCCAGCCCACCGCGCCCACCCTGAGGCCGGATGTGCAGTGGCTGGATTGGCCGAAGACATTTCACGCGCGGATGTTCGAACCCGCTCGGCTTACGGACGCCAGGTCGAGCGGTACCTTGAGCAACTGGCCGGGTTGACGCTGGGAACGGATGCCGCTGCTGATCGACGTCGCGCCTGCTTGATACTCAGCGCGCTAGTTGGTGCCCTTGCCATGGCACGAGCAGTCGGCGAACGGGGCCTGTCCGACGAAATCCTCTCCGAAACCGCCACGGCACTCAAGGAGCTATAGGTGGTTAGTCCCGGCTTTTGAAGGATGGGATCGATGATGAAAATCCGGCTCCAGATGAACTCGTAAGGCGTGAGGCCCTTTAGCGTCTTGAGCATGCGCCCGACGTTGTAGGCGTAGGTAGATAAAGTCGGACAGTTGGCCTATCTCACGGAACTCTTGCGTGGGGCGCCGCTCATCACAGTCCATCTGGATGATGTAATCGCTCAACAGTCGGCGCCTTGGGTCAGTCTTCCTAATGACCGGGCCAAGATCGTCACCAGTCGGCTAGGAATGGGCCGGTTTCGAGTTGGAGGCGCGGCGGAGCTTAATGGCTTGAACTGGGACATCCGTAATGATCGAGTTAAGCCTCGAGTCTCGATTGGACACTCATGGTTCTCCCAGGAGTTGGCACTTATCGAGTGGTGCCGTTGGCACGTCTGCGGTCAACGATGCCGAATATCATGCCAAAGGTTGGAAGAGGTCGTATCACGGGTGTATTTTACAAGACTGGCCACGGACATCTGGGGTGGACACTGTCGGCTGCGACAGCAGCAACGCTTGCGGAGTGCTTGGAAAAGGAACTGCCTCTCCAAACACGATAAGCCGGGTGATGGAGCTTGTCTCAAAACTTCAGCGTGTTCGCCGTATTTTGCGAGAGGACTCTCCGACTCTGTTGTAGAGGCGAATGCGGTTCGTACGACTGGCGGCAGGGAACGGCTCGGGCGAACGTCGCGGATGGGCGAGCGAACGTTGCGGCAACTGTTGATCATTGCATCCAGTGCCGTGGCGCGAGAGCGTCGACCCCGCTGGAGCGGCCTCAAGATATCTTGACAGCCCTGCTCCAGTGCATGTGCTGACTTTTTGAGCGTCCAACGGTGCCCGCCAAGCCAGTCGATCGCGGCGCTTCGGCCGATGCCCACTGATCACGTCGCCTAGAGACGCTCGATCATCCCGACGATGAAATCTGAATATCCGTCGAAGCGCGAGCGGCGCGGTCACCCCTTGCGGCCGCGGTATCGATTCGCCGATCCTTGCCCGAGCAACCCAGCAGATCGCGCTCGGTATACCGACGCCAAACCGTGCCGCCGCCCTGACCGGCGGATGCTCTTCATCCGGCCTTCAAGACACGCAACCACAAATCTTTCGCCCAGTGGCCTGCCATCGCCCGCCACAGCTAAAGCGGAGGTTGACTTAGTAACCGGCCAGCGCGTTGCATCACAATCGATTCGCTGATACCCGGACGCGCTCTAGGTTGTCCAGCCGTGCCGATCACTACGCGGCAACACCGGCGATTGCCTCTAGAAATGCGTCAATTTCCTCTTCAGTATTGTAATAGTGTGGGGAGGCCCGCACCACGGCCGGGAGTCGTCGCTCGTAAGCGTCCACGGGTGTACTGGAGGGAGGGGAAACCGAAACGTTAATTCCCTTTTCAGTCAGATAAGCCATGACGGCATGTGCGTCCCAGCCGTTGACGGTGAATGAGATTATGGAAGCAAGTGACGCCCCGAGATCATGTACGGATACCGCTTGCAACCCCCTCAGGCCTTCGCGAAGCCTTGAGGAAAGGTGATCGCAGCGCTCTTCAATGTTTTCGAGCCCAATGTCGAGAGCGTAATCCACTGCCGCCCGCAGGCCGAGGCGAACGGAATAGTTCTTCTCCCAGGTTTCGAAACGTCTGGCATCAGATCTCAATTCATACCGATCTGGTGCAGTCAAAGGCGCTCCATAGAGGTCGATCATCGCCGGCTCAATTTTTTCCAGCAACGACTTGCGCATGTACATGAAACCAGTGCCCCGCGGTGCACGGAGAAACTTCCTGCCAGTAGCGGTTAGAATGTCGCAGCCCAATGCGTTGACATCAATCGGCGTTTGACCCGCCGCTTGGCAGGCGTCGAGGAGATAAAGAATGCCGTTATCTCGGGCTATCCGACCGATCGCCGCAGCTGGATTGATAAGGCCGCCGTTCGTCGGGATCCAGGTGACCGCTATCAAGCGCACCCGCCCATCGATCATTCTCGACAGTGCGTCCGGATCCAGGACGCCAAAGGAGTCATTCGGAATGATTTCGATCGATACACCGGTGCGCATGGCGACCTGCAGAAAAGCGATGTAGTTGGCCGCAAATTCGGCACTTGCCGTTAGGATCCTGTCTCCGGGACGAAAAGAAAGGGAATAAAAGGCTCGCTGCCAAGCAATCGTTGCGTTTTCCGCGATTGCTATCTCGTCGCGGCTGCAGTTTAGAAAGGTGCCCAAACTGTCATAAGTTCCTTCTAACGAGGAGCTGGCCTCCGCTGCAGCCTCATAGCCACCGATTTCGCCCTCCCTACGTAGATATCCAATCACGGCATCAATCACCGGGCTCGGCATCAGCGATGCGCCAGCATTGTTCAGATGGTTTCTGTTCTTTGCGCCGGGGGTATCAGCACGCAGACGAAGGATGTCCAAAGTCTTGCGAGCGTCGCAGCTGTTTTCCGACATGTGGATTCCCTCCGTTGATCGAACAAACAGTCTTGTTGATGCAATCGGCATTGTTACGGAAGCCAATACTTTCGCAACGTGCTGTGCAAAAACGAGCGTCGTTGCATGGTGGCCCGCAAAGTCGGCCTCAGCCCTGTGGGCGGCCGGTTTGCAAAACTTCACGAAGACCAGGGTGCGTTACCCAGAAGTCTTTGTTCGTCTCGGCGCAGCAGTTCTTTGACGAATTGCTTTACGGCCCTCACTCTCGGGAGATGGGCGAGGTCGTGGTGCGCTGACATCCAGATCTCACGCTCGCCGCTCAACTCCTCGAGCACCGGAACGAGACCGAGGTTCAGACTACGTGCGAATTCGGGAAGGGCTACGATTCCTGCGCCTGCAGAGGCTGCAAACATCTGCGACATCATGCTGTTTGAGCTGAACGCAATTTTCGGATTGGGCACGAGTTCCTCTAGCCATAAAACGCTTTCGAGCTGGACCAACTCCTCGATATAGCCGACGAACCGGTGGCGGCTCAGATCCGCTACGTCAGCAGGAACACCATTGCGCTCGAGATATGCCGGCAAAGCGAATAAGCCTGTCCTGAAACGTCCGATCAGCTGACTGTCGAGAGACGTACCATGGGGCTTGAAGAAGCTTAGGAATAAGTCTGCTTCCCGGCGAGCGACCCGAACGCTTTGCGGCGAAGTTACCAGCTCGAGGTCAAGATCAGGGTACCGGTTACTCAGTTCAACCAGGCGCTCGGAAAGGTACAGCGTTGCGATGCCCTCCATGGTTGCCAATCTGACGGTGCCGCGTATCTGGTCTCGATTGCTCACGTCGCTTCGAAGCGCATTCACCCCGTTCTCGATTTCCTCCGCTCGCCGCATCGTAACAAGCCCGGCCGTTGTCAGCAGAAGTCCATCCCTGGATCGTTCGACGAGTGCGCCGCCAACTGTGTATTCCAGGCGAGCAAGCCGACGGGAAACAGTCGAGTGGCTGACTTTCAGTTCTCTGGCGGCTCCGGTTACGCTCTTGCACCGAACGACGATGAGGAAGAGTTTGAGATCGTCCCAGTCAAGATGATCGATTGCAGTCGCCATGCTACCCCCGTCTATTTTTGCACAGAGTAGTGCATCCTATTCGGGTTGGCGCGCAACTTCGTTCTGTTAGTTTCCAAGGGGCTGTAAGGGCGAACGTGCAGCATACAATAAAGCAAAACCCTTTGTGGACATGCCGGTCGCCAGCAGTTTGCAACGCATGCCTTGGGAGAAACCATGTCTAGACGAACTGTGAATGCCTCGAACGCTGCGGTAATAGGTCCATATTCGCACGCTACATGGGCCGGCGACTTGCTATTTTGCTCCGGCCAGACGCCGCTTGATCCCAGCACCGGCAAACTTGTCGACGGAACCGTCGCTGATCAGACACGCCAGTGTTTCGACAATCTGTTCCAGGTCCTCGAGGCAGCAGGCTTGGGGTCGGATGACGTCGTATCCGTCAGTGTTTATCTCACCGCCATGAGTGACTTTGGTCAGATGAACGAGGTTTACGCCACACGTTTTTCATCGCCCTGCCCGGCCCGTACCACCATCGGCTGCGCTAGCCTCCCGCTTGGAGCCCGTATCGAAATCGGCCTGACGGCAAGGCGGCAATCGTAAATCTGGATTCGGCGAACCAGACGCGATGCTTGATGGCAATCGTTGATTTGAGAGGAATGATGATGGGAAGCATGAACTTCAAGGCTGCCGCGGCTCATGTTGCCCCGGTCTATCTGGATCCCGTAGCAAGCGCTGAGAAAGCATGTTCGGTAATCGCAGAGGCTGCCCGAAACGGGGCTTCGCTTGTGGTCTTTTCGGAGAGCTTTCTTCCGGGGTTTCCCGTCTGGGCGGCGCTTTACCCACCCATCCAATCGCACGGACATTTCAAGCGCTTCCTGAAGACTTCCGTATACGTGGATGGGCCAGAGATTGACAGTGTGCGGAAAGCTGCCTCCGATAACGGCGTATTCGTTTCCATTGGTTTCTCCGAGCGCAACCCGGCAAGTGTCGGAGGGCTGTGGAATAGCAACGTCTTGATTTCCGATACGGGCGAAATCCTGATCCACCATCGAAAGTTGGTCGCAACTTTCTTCGAAAAGCTGGTGTGGGATCCCGGCGATGGCGCTGGTCTTATCGTTGCAAATACAAGAATTGGACGTATTGGCGGCCTGATCTGTGGGGAGAATACGAATCCCGTTGCGCGCTATAGCCTGATGACGCAGGCAGAGCAGGTTCACATAAGCAGTTATCCGCCGATCTGGCCAACGCGCATACCGACGGAGAGTGACAATTACGACAACCGAGCGGCTAACCGCATCCGTGCCTCAGCCCATTGTTTCGAAGCCAAGTGCTTCGGAATCGTTGTCGCCGGCCGGTTCGATGAAGGCGCACGCAGGTCGATTGCTTTGGATGACCCCACAATCGAAGCGATCGTTGATGCCAGTCCGCGGGCCAGCAGCTTTTTCCTTGGACCAACTGGGGCGTCAATTGGGGATGAAATGATCGATGAAGGGATTGGCTATGCCCATATCGATCTCGACGATTGTATTGAGCCCAAACGATTTCATGACGTCGTTGCTGGTTACAATCGCTACGATATATTCGACGTCGCCGTGAACCGGACACGCCGAAAGCCGATAAGGTTCGCGGAATGTAGCACTGAGGCGGCCCCCAGGGGGCCTGAGATATTGGCTTTACCGGAGTAAGGTGATGACACGGACGGGTATGCACATGACCGAGAAGGGCTTCTCCTTCCAAGGCCCGGCTGAAGGGGTTCACGCCCTCAATTCCTGGATTACCCCTGAAGAGGATCTTTTTCTTGTCACCCATATGGGGTTCCTGGAGATCGACCCCGACCATTGGCATCTCGATGTCGATGGCCTCGTCGGAAACCCGATGAGGTTGCGCCTAACTGATCTTCAAGCTATGCCACAGCGCGAGTATATGTCGTTTCACGAGTGTGCTGGAAGTCCTCTTACTCCTACAGTGGCCAAGCGCAGAATCGGGAATGTGGTTTGGAAAGGGGTGCCGCTGTCGGCTATTCTGGAACGTGCAAAGATGGGCAGCGACGCGTCTCACATCTGGACTTCCGGCCTCGAGTGGGGCGAATACGCTGGAGTTGAGGAAACCTATCAAAAAGACCTGCCTATCGAGAAAGCGCTCGCAGAAGAGGTTCTTCTTGCCCTTGAGATCAACGGCCGGCCGCTCACTCCGGAGCGCGGAGGTCCCGTTCGACTGGTTGTGCCAGGTTGGTACGGCACGAACTCCGTAAAGTGGGTTGGCTCGATTACGGCCGCGAACCGGCGGGCGAGCGGCGTCTATACGACGCGCTTCTATAACGATCCTACCCCATCAGGGGTGAAGCCAGTATGGACCGTCGCGCCGGAATCCGTCATCGTGTCCCCGTCTCCGGATGATCCGCTGTCAGCTGAGGTGCCCACAAAAATATGGGGTTGGGCTTGGGGAGATCGCCACATATCAACCGTAGAAGTCAGCGTGGATGGAGGAGGCTCGTGGCAGAGGGCCACTGTAGATGCGCGCGAGGATAGAAGTTGGCAGCGGTTCGAGATGTCTTGGACGCCGGAGCCAGGTCCTCACGTCCTGCTATGTCGCTGCAAAAACGAGGTCGGGGAAGAACAGCCGGCATCTGATGCAAGAAACGCGGTGCACTCGGTTCAAGTTCAAGTTGATTTCTAGCCCACGCTCCACAGCAATCAGGAGGGGAGACAGCGCCACCAAACGCGCAAAATCCGATTTTTCTGATGGAAACGATGCCGATCACGTCGTTGATCGCCGACAGATCTCTCCTATCCTCCAACTCCGCCTTCGCTTCCAACAATCTCAAGCGTGGCGTTTAGTAATCGGGCACGCCTTTTGGGTGAGCGATGCGGCCCGCTCTCGAGTGGGCCCAGGCACGATAAACACCGCCGTTTGAACGATAGACGATAATTTCAAAAGTGTCAGATCAGCAGCTAACGCGCACCTGGTCTGGAGGGGGGACGCGGGCCTAGACAGAGACACGCGACGCCCGGGTCTAGTCCATTCTGGGAAGCTCGGCGACGCTGACGGAGAAAGCGGGCCAATATGGTGGTTTGCCCCTAGAGCGCCGATCGGCGCGACGAAAATTGCCGACCCATAATGTAGTCAAAATTGAGAGCTGGACCAAAGGTTGATACCACCCGACGGGTAGCAACCGCCCACGACGTTAGACGTGTCGGCGCCAAAGAGGTTCGGAATTGAGGTGTCCTTCCTGTCCATCACGGCCGCCGTAGCATCGGTTTTATAGCCCATTGACGTGCCAAACTCCCCGATAACACCTTGATCGCGTGATATGGGCCTGGCGCCAATCGGCGCGACGCAAGGGCTGGATTTTACCTCCGCATTCCACACCTGCGATTAAAGGGTGTGCTTCAGCGTTGGAACAGTGGATTATCGCCATTCGCCGCATGCCGATTGTAACATTCGATAGTCGCCTCTAGCCCCGAGCATGAGATCCCACATGCAATCGCGGGCTCTGTTATTGATTTCCCCGCTTTTCAGATATCCCGAATTGACGAACGGTTTGGCGGGCAAAGGCGACGGCCGGGATACGCCAAAGCCGCAGTGACGCTGGAAGGCATGATCGCAGATCAGCCTTGATGCCGATAGTGGCGAGATCATTGCCCATGTCCTGACATCCGGAAGCCGGCGATGCCACGAAGTCGGGACCGTTGCTGGATCAGATCGATGATGAGATCAGCCAGTTCACCGCCGATGGTGCGTATCACGACTATCCAACCTACGACGCAGTGCTGCTTCACAGCGCAGGCGCAAGGGTCGTTATTTCACCGCTCGACGCGGTTGAACGGCCCCCCCGTCAAATCTCGCATTTTTGCTTGCGAAACATCATCATGACATAGGCAAACGTCTGAAAAAGGCTTGTTGCTTTCCGAAGTTCTATTCGACACCGGGCACCAGGGAGTTCGGATCATACCCAGCGCGGTTCCTCGGCATCTCAGCTATCGGTGAGCAGGGTCCCGTTCATATATTTCAGTCCCGTATCGCAGGCTACTGTGACGACCGATTTGTCACTGCCTAGTTCACCGGCAAGTGCGATTGCCGCGACGACGTTGAGGCCGGTGGATGTTCCGACGAGCAATCCCTCCTCTCTTGCCAGCCTGCGGCACATTATACGGGCCTCCTCTTCCGGGATTGCACGTGCTTCGTCATAGAGCGCTCGGTCGAGAAACGGGGGAGAGAAGCCGACGCCGATACCCTCCACATGGTGAGTTCCCGCTAAGCCTTGCGTTATCACCGGCGAGGATGCCGGTTCGAGAACCACGATGCGACTTTGTGGCGACTTCGACCTGAGGACTTTCCCCACGCCCATGACCATCCCGGCGACGCCGACGGCGCCGCAGAAGACATCAATGCCGTCCGGAAACTGCTCGAACAGTTCATGGCCGATGTTTTCATACCCTATAAGAGCGTCGCGGTTGTTGAACTGGTCGGAATAATAAAAGCCTTCCTGCTGTGAGACCTCCCTTGCACGCCGTATCATCGAGGGAATGAGGTCGGCTGTGATGTTCCCCGAGGGGCTATGGAGGACGTCCACGGTAGCACCGAAGCTGCGGATCGTGCGCAATTTCTCGATGGCGAAGGCATTCGACGACGCCACCAGAAAACCGTAACCCTTAACAGCACAAACGAAGGCGAGCGAGGACCCTGTGCTTCCACCGCTCGCTTCGACCACCGTCATGCCCGGTCTTAAGTCGCCACGACGCTCCGCCTCCTCGATCATGGATCTAGCCATGCGATCCTTGTACGAGCCCGTCGGGTTGAAATACTCCAACTTGACAAAGACTTGGGCGTGCCCCTCGGGAACAACGCGACGGAGGCGAACGACAGGTGTATTGCCGATGGCGTCGAGGGCTGTTTTAACGGGCGGCGGCGGTGCAAGACGCATGAGAATATTCCTCGTGGATTGCAAAACTAGCTTACTTTAGCAAGGTCAGCGGAAAGCCGACCCGTGGTCAAGCGGTGTGGCGGCACGGTCGCGTGCCGCTGCGTTTCAACGGGAACGCACACCGGTAGTTTGGAAGCCTGGCGCTCACAGGCAACGGCGTCGAAATCGAAGAGATCTCGATCTTCCGGTACGACGGTGGGCGGATCATTTAGCAGTGGTGGCTTTTCGATAAGGTGATTCGTCACCAACAACTTAATGCGCATAAGGGCGGTCGCAGGCGATCCAGTGGCTATGAGGCGTTTGGTTCTTGCGCAGCGGGAAATCGTTAGATCGTCGCTATTGCCTGCAGCGCTTCATCCTGCACGGACTTGAGCACACGCATTGCGCGATCAGCGAGTTCGGCCGGGACAAAAATGTGATCGTGATGGAATGCCGCAACCATGTTGCTGGGTATACCCGCTTCTGCCAAAGCCACAGAAACACCAGCGGTCAGGCCGACCCCCTCAAGGGCCGATTTGACATTTAGAGTAATCTGGCGCATCGCAATGGAAACATCCAAACCTGCTTCAAATGCATTGCCGCGCTCTGTGATGATCGTCAAGCCTTCGGATTCGCGGAACGTCCCAATCGCGCGGAGCCCGTGAATGTCGATAGCACTCGAGACCGAGCAGAACACATACTCCCCGTCCTGCAGCGTGGGCGCCATATTCGACAGCATTTCCAGCGCGCTGCTGAGCAATTTTGTCATCTTTCCAATCCGCCTTGGTTTTTCGTGAAAAGGTCGATACCGGTTGTTTAGGACGACTATCGGAGTGAAGGCAAATTAGAGTTTCTTAACTCCCCTTAGGCAGACCCAGGATGCTAGATCGGTCCCAGCTCGAAGCACTCGTGACAATTGTTCGCTACGGCAATTTTGACCGTGCGGCTAAAGCCCTTAACGTTACGCCGTCCGCCGTGTCTCAACGTATAAGAGCGCTCGAAGAGAAAGTCGGCGCTGTACTGATAGTCCGCGGACAGCCATGCCGCGCGACGCCCGTTGGAGAGAAGCTGTTCCGTTACGCGGAAGACGTAGGGTTGCTTGAACAGGGTCTTCTTTCCGAAATAAACTCACTTTCAAGCGCTGAAGAACAGAGAACCGTCGCAATCGCCGTAAATGCCGACAGTTTGGCGACGTGGTTTCCATTCTCTCTCTCTGCCAGCGAAGATATCCTTTACAATATCGTTTGCGAAGATCAGGAGCACACGGCAGACTTGTTGAAGTCCGGCCTTGTAAGTGCCGCCATCTCGGGCCATGGACATGAGGTCGCCGGATGTGGTTGTCGGCTGCTAGGTAATCTGCGTTATCGCGCGGTAGCGACGCCAGATTTTATTTCCCGCTATTTTCCAGATGGTGTAACACCCGTCACGGCCGCCAGAGCCCCCGGGCTGTTGTTCAACAATAAGGACAATCTCCTCTCACAGTGGTCGGAACGCTGCCTCGGCTATCCCGTCCTTCCCCCAACACATTGGCTACCGTCAACGGATGCGATTGTCCAAGCGACGCTGCGCGGGCTTGGTTGGGGGATCAATCCAGAACACTTGGTAGAGGGACATTTAAAGGAAGGCGAACTGGCTGAGATCATTCCGGACCAGCCCTTTGATGTTCCGCTCTTTTGGCACTGGTCCAGGGCGGTCGAGCGCATCCTGGCCCCTCTTACGGCCTCCGTCCGTGAGACCGCACGCAAGTTTCTCGCGTAGCATTGAGGGTTATGCGATCGCGCAACTTGGCGAACCAGACCACCCTATTCGAACCGCCACCGGTAGTATGTAACTTCCGTAACGTCTGTCGACCGGATCGCTTCCGAGTTCGATTTTTCCTGCGCATTCAGCACGCCGGCCTAACGAAGCTTCGCGACAATCTCTTCTGCCTTATGTCTTTTCGCTGTCGTTCAATCCTTCTGGGACTCATGCCATACTTCATGAAGGATCACTTTCCGGGGCAGAGCAATAGGCTCGTGCCCATCACCGACACCGGCGCGAAGAAGAAAATAATCCAGACAGGTCGAAAACCAATCGACAAGGCGCCAAGGCCGCACACGGAAGCCCAGCGTCTACGTCATCTAGCCCTTGCTGGGATGTCCCTCAACAGACCTTGGACAACCTGCCCGGACAACTGGTAGCGAGCGCGGTCAGAGGGGCAGCGGCAGAATAACAACACAATTGAGGGCGACAAAGGCGCGCCTTGCATCTTTGTCTTCCGGCCAACCGGCGCGGCTGCAAATCCGCAGGAAAGGAGCCCTCCGCTACGACGACAGCGCTTCCCGGATAGCTCTGATGGCAGCCAGCGCCGTCCGCATGCGCATCGTGCTGACAAATTCCGGCCAGCTCGACAGGATAACCGCTGCGAAATCCGCTTCCGGGTCGATATAGATCAGCTGCCCGAACACGCCGCGCGCCATATAGGCACCACGCGAAGTATCCTCGATCCAGAACTGGTTATGATAAGCGCCGGCCGGCAGCACGTCGTGATAGATGCCACCGAAGAGCGCCGGGTTAGCGCCGAAGCGCGTTCCCGCGATCCACTGGGCTGGAACAATGCGCCGGCCGTTAATCTCACCACCGCGAAGATGCAGCAGTGCGAAGCGGGCATAGTCGCGGAGAGTCGCGTTGAACCCGCCGTCGCCCAAGGCGTAGCCGGCAGCATCGACAGTGAAACAGGCATCCTCTTCCGCTCCCATCGGCGCCCACAATTCACGGCTGACAAGCTCCGCGAGCGGCGTTGCGGTGGCGCGTTGCAGGACAAAGGCAAGCACATCGGTCTCGATTGATCGATATCGGAAGGATGCCCCATGCGGGCACTCCAGTTCCTTCAGCGACAGAATCAGGTCCCAGACATGCATCGGCCAGTTCTTGTTGCGGCGATCCTTCCAGCCACTGGCGGCATCCAGTTGCGCCATGTGGGAATCGAGCGCGGTATAGGTCTCGTCGAACAGCACACCACTAGTCATGTCTAGTACATGTTGCACGGTCGCGCCGCGATAGGCCGTCGTCTCCAGCTCCGGTAGATAATATGTCAGCAGCGCTCCAGAATCGACCAGGCCGCGGCCAGTCAGAATGCCCGCCAGCGTGCCGACGATCGACTTGGCGACCGATTGCGACAAATGGAGCGTGCGAGGGACCATGCCGTTGAGATAACGCTCGGCGACAACGGTGCCACGATGAAGCACGATCAGGCCGTCGGTATAATTCGTCTCCAGAAAACTGCCGACCGTACCAGCCTGACCTTCCGTTTCGAAGGCAATGGAATCGATAGGTTGCAGAGCGACCAGCAGCGGGCTCGCCGGGCCTGGCCCGCGCCAAACCTGTGTGGTCGGCACCATGTCGCGGACATGCTGGAAGGTCCAGCGGTTCCAGGGGGCGCGATCCCAGTCCTGCCGCGGAATTACAGGAGTTCCCGATCCTGCGGAATCACGAAATAGCGTTGTCCTGGTCATTATATGCTCTCGTTTGCGATTGGGAATGGGCTCGTTCATTCATCGCGGCGAAGGTAGCTGCCGCCGACGAACTCACCGAAGAGGCTGCCCATGTTGCTCATCATGGCGAAGTTGCGCTTCGCCTTCGGGCCGAGCTTGGTTGCAACGGCATCAATCAGCAGATTGAGTACGACGCTCAGGCTCGCTGTGGAATCCCAGAAGGTCTTCACATGAGTATGGGCCTCGAACACAAAACGCGTGTAGACAAAGGCCCAATGGCTAAATTTGTCGGTGACGATAACGAGCGGCATGTCTATCGACTTCAGCATTTCCGCCAGCTTGATGCCGCGCGTGGCATAGGAGGCCGTGTCCACGAGGACGACGGCGCTCTGTTTCGGATCCGCATTTATGATCTCGCCGAATGTCCCCGATGCATTGTCGATGAAGATGACATTTGAACGGGCCCATAAGAGGCGGCTCGCGAAATCCATAGCGAGCCCCTTTGAAGCCTGGAATCCGACGACGTAGATAGTGCGGGCCTTTACAAGCAGGCTGGCAGCCTCATCCCACAAGTCTGTGGTGGTCAACGCATAGGCCTTCACGATCGCGTCAAGTTCCAGCCGCAGGCTCTCCTGCAACATCTGCTCGCGGCCCTCGCGCATCTGGAAGCGGGCCATGTAGTCGTCGACCTCGCTGTCCTTCTCCGCGACCGCTACACGCAACCGCTTTTTAAGGTCGCGCAGGTTCTCGAAGCCGAGACCGCGAACGAACCGCGTGACGGTCATTTCGCTGACACCTACTGCCTGGGCGATGCTGCTTCCGGTCTCGAAGGGCAGTATCTGGATATTGTCGAGGATATAGGCCGCGAGGCTCTGCTCCGAGGGCGATAAATCGGCCATGCGGCCGCGCAGGATCGCTTCGATATCGATCTTCTCCTCGACGCCGCTTGCGTCCTTGGCTTCCTTGCCGCTTCGCGATTTCGCCACAGTGATGGACTCCTAGAAATTGCCGACATGGATAGCCGGGCGCCCCTGCCCCCAGACGCCAGAAGCGCCCTCTACCTCTTCTTCGATTTGCCGCGCGGCCGCAAGCAGCAGATCCTCCCGCCCAAAGCGGGCGACGAGTTGGATGCCGATCGGCAAACCGTCGCTGCTGCGCCCAAGCGGCAGGGATATCGCTGGCTGCCCGGTGGCATTGAACAGGGCGGTGAACGTCTCCTTCGGTGCCAGATCCTCGAAGACGCCATCCGCATCGATGCCGGCGCGATTAGGATCGAAGGTGCCGATCGGTTCCGGCAGAATGGCGCTAGTCGGCGTCAGCAGCAGATCGTATCGGGCAAGGAACCGCCCGATCTGGCGTGTCGTCTGGTCATAGACGGCAAGCGCCTCGATGAGCTGTGCGCCGCTTATGCCAAGTCCCCAGCGGTAAAGTGCATAGACACTTGCTCCAAGCGCTTCCTCCAGCGTCCGGTTCCTATGCCGGGCCATGGCCGGCATGTTCGCGGCAGCGTCGGCGGCCCAGATGACTTTCTGCGCGTGGAGGAAGGCCGGATAGTCGAAGTCCGGCGATGCTTCAACGACATGGTGGCCGAAAATCGCCAACCGCGCCGCGGCCGACCGTGTCGCTGCGGCTACTTCCGGGTCGATCCGCACGCCGGACCACGAACGCAGGCACAGCGCAATGCGCAGCCCCTTCGGGTTGCGCGTAATGGCATCGAGGTAGGTGTCGAATGGTGGTGCAATCTCATAGCCGTCGCCTGCATCCGGGCCATGGCACAGGTCGAGCAGTGCCGCGGTGTCGCGGATGGAGCGGGTGAGCAGGAAGGCCGTTGCAAGACCGAGAAGCGGCGCATTCGCATTCGGAGAACCCGTGACCCGGCCGCGCGAGGGCTTCAGCCCGATCAGGCCGCAGAACGCCGCCGGATTGCGGATCGATCCGCCACCGTCGCTGCCCTGTGCGAAAGGAACGATACCCGCGGCGACCGCCGCCGCCGATCCGCCGCTGGAGCCGGCAACGCCCCGCTCCGGGTTCCACGGATTGCGCGTTGCGCCATAGAGCGGTGATTCCGTCGCCGCCGGCACACCGAATTCGGAACTGGTCGTGCGTCCGACATTGACCAGTCCACCCTTGCGCAAACGGGTCCAGTACACGGCATCATGGCCGGCGTGAAAACCCTGCGCCAGACGGCTGCCGAACTCAGCGGGCCGTCCCGCCTCGATGGGAAAGTCCTTGGTTAGAATGGGAATGCTACCGAAGAGGGTTGCGGACACCGCCTCCGGCAGGCCTTCTAACGCGTCCGGATAGAGTTCGATGACGGCGTTCAGCGCAGGGTTCACCGCCGCGACGGCCTGTTCGACGCATCGGCCAAGTTCCCTAGGCGTGACCTCGCCTTTCGCCAGCAGGCGGGCGATACCGGTTCCGTCATGGGTTGCATATTCATCAAGTCGCATGGGTCGCTACCGTTTGGGAATAGGGTGTCCTCTTGGCGGACTGCAGCCGGGCCAGCGAACCGACCAGCGCCTGCGTATAGGGATCCTGCGGCGTGGACAGAACCTGCTGCGCCACGCCCTGCTCCACGATGCGTCCTGCCTTGAAGACATACACGCGCTGGCAAAGGCTGCTCACTACGGAGAGATCATGCGAAATGTAGAGCAGCGTCAGCGCACGCTCGTGCTGGAGCCGCATGAGCAGTTCCAGGATCTGCGCCTGCGTCGTGACGTCGAGCGCCGAGGTGATTTCGTCCGCGATGAGAAGCTGCGGTTTCAACGCCAGCGCCCGTGCAACGCCGACGCGCTGGCATTGCCCACCGGAAAGCTGCTGCGGCTTACGATCGCGTAGGCTGCTCGGTAACTCCACCATCTCCAGCAGGGCATCGGCTTCTTTCCGCGCGGCCTTTCGGTCGGCGATGCCATGGCGCCAGATCGGCTCCGCGACGGCCTCGGCGATGCTCAGGCGCGGATTGAGCGAATCGTACGGATTCTGGAACACCATCTGCACGCGACGGCGGAACGCCGTCAGCGCCTCGCCCCCGAGCGCCCCGACATCCTGCCCGTCCAGGTGGATTGCGCCGCCGCTTGGCGTGTTCAGGCGAATGATCGACCGGGCGAGCGTGCTCTTGCCAGAGCCGCTTTCGCCGACGATGCCGACCGTTTCGCCCGTACTGATCTCCAGATCGACGCCATCAAGGGCGCGGAAGGCATTGCTGCTGCCGAAGCCGCCAAGCAGGCCTTGTCCGGCGGGGAACGTCACCGAGAGGTTATCGATACGAAGCAGCGGCGGCGCCCGATCCTGGCTGCCGGCCGTGCCATAGCTCTTGCGGCCCGGCTGTGATTCGATCAGCAGTCTTGTATAGGGATGGCCCGGCCGGTTGATGACGTCGTCAATCGCCCCCTGCTCCACCACCTCGCCATGGCGCATGACCACCACGCGCGAGCAAATATCCGCAACGACCCCAAGATCGTGCGAAATGAGGATCATCGCCAGCCCGGTATTGCGGTTGAGTTCCTTGAGCAGTTCAAGAATGCGGGCCTGCACGGTGACGTCGAGGGCCGTCGTCGGCTCGTCTGCGATCAGTAGCTTCGGCTGGCAACCGATGGCGGCGGCGATCATCGCCCGCTGCTTCATGCCGCCCGAAAATTCATGCGGATAGGAGCGCGCACGCTTTTCCGGCTCGCGGATACCGACATCTTCCAGCAGCTTCACCGCACGTTGCAGGCCTTCGCGTTTGCCGATGCCGAGGTGCCGAATCATCGGCGCAGCGACCTGCTCGCCGATGCGGCGCAGCGGATCGAGATGCGATGCGGGGTTCTGGAAAATCATGCCTATGTCGCGACCGCGAATGGCGCAGAGTTCTGCCTCGTCGAGCGTCAACAGGTCGCGTCCATCGAGCGCCGCCCTGCCTTCGGCGCGCGCCGCCGCCGTCAGCAGCCGCATCACGGCGCGGCAGGTCACGGATTTTCCCGAACCGCTCTCGCCGACAATTCCGAGGATTTCTCCTGGCTGGAGCGTGAACGACACGTTCTTCACCGCTGCGAAGCCGCCGAAGCTGACGGAGAGATCCTTGACTTCAAGCAGCGGCCGCTTGCTCGTTTCCAGCCCGCTCATGCCGTCACCCCCTTGCGCTGCAACTGTCCCAGCCCATCGCCGAGCAGAGCAAAACCGAGACCGAGCGAAATGGCGGCCAATCCCGGGAAAAGGCAGATCCACCAGGCCTGCTGTACGAATGCCTGCCCGTCGGCGATCATTACGCCCCATTCAGCCAGCGGCGGCTGCGCGCCCATGCCGAGGAAGCCGAAGCTTGCGCCGGCGAGCATGACAAGTACCGCATCGCTGACCGCATATGCAATTACGGGGCCCAAAGCGTTCGGCAGTACATGGTGGCTGAGAATTGCGGTAGGCCCATAGCCGAGGCATTTGGCCGCCTGAATATATTCGCTCTCCCGGATCGTTAACACCTGCGCACGCACCAGCCGCGCATAGCTCACCCAGCCCACCAACGTCAGCGCCAGGATGAAATTGAGGAGCCCCGGTCCGAGCACACCGACGACGGCCAGCACCAGCACGAAGAAGGGAAACGCCACGGTCAGATCATAGATGCGCATGAACACACTATCGACCATACCGCCGAAATAGCCGCTCAACAGCCCGATCGTCGTGCCGATCAGCATCGGCGGAAGCACGCCGGCCACGCAGAGCAGCAGGTCAACCCGGCTCGCGAAGAGAACCCGCGAGAACACGTCGCGGCCCACCTGGTCCGTGCCGAACCAATGAGCGGCACTCGGTGGCGATAACATATTCATGATGTCGATGGCATCGGGATCATAGGGCGCGATTGTTGAGGCGCCGAGCGCCATCACCAGCCATCCGCCAAGAATGATGAGTGCAATGAGCATGGTGGGCGTGATGCCGCGCAAAGGCGGCGCAGTCTGCGCGAGAATCGGGGTGTCAGCCATGTGCGATCTCCTCAAAGCCGGACGCGCGGATCGATAAAGGCGGTGAGCAGGTCCACCATCAGGGTGATCAGAACCGTCGAGACCGCAAAGATTAGCGTCAGCCCCTGCACGACGTAGTAGTCGCGCCCCAGAAGCGCATTGACCATCAGCGTGCCGAGGCCGGGCACTGCATAAACGGTTTCGACGATAATGGCGCCGCCGATCATAAAGGCCACCATGACACCGAGCAGGTTGAGCGTCGGTAGCACGGCGTTCGGCAACATGGTCTGCCAAAAAATCTGCCGCTCCGTGGCACCCTGCGCCCGCGCCGCGGTGACAAAGTCCGCCGTCGTCTTTTCGATGAGTGCAGCGCGCAGGCTCTGCGTCAGAACCGGGACCAGCCAGATGGCCGTCGACAACGCCGGCAGGAAGAGGTGATGAAGATGGCCGGTGAACCCCGCGCCATAGCCGGAGACAGGGAACCAGCCGAGGCTGACGCCGAAGAAGCGCGACATCATGATGCCCAGCCAGAACACAGGAATGGTTAGGCCGGCAATCCCCACCAGGCGAATGATCTGGTCGACGATGCCGCCAGGACGGCGTGCCGCGAGGATGGCAAGGGCGACCGTCGGCGGGATGGCGAGGCACAGCACGTAGCCGGTCAGGAACAGCGTCGGCCACATGAACTGTCCGATAAGCTGGCTTACCGGCCGCTGGAAGCGCAGGGACAGGCCGATATCACCCGAAACGAGGTTGGCAAGATAGGCCAGGAACTGGCGCCAGAGCGGCAGGTCGAGCCCGTATTGCGCGCGGATCGCCGCGATGGTCTCGGGGCTTGCCCGGTCCCCGGCCAGAAGCCGCGCGGGATCGCCGGGGGCCATGTGTACGAGGAGAAACGTCACGAGGCTGATGCCAGCGAGCACGCCGATCAATTGCAGCAGACGCCGCGCAATGAGGTGCAGAAGGGACAATCCGATTCTCCGGTTCGAGCGTCAAGAGCGCGCCCTTCTTTCGGGGGGCGCTTGAGGCGGCTCACTGGCCGATGGACGTCTCTTCCAGGGTCCATTGCAGCGAAGGCGTCAGCTTGAGGCCTTGCAGGCGCTTGGAATAGGCGACCGCATTCGGCGCGTAGTAGAGCGGGATCTGCGCAACCTCTTCGGTGGTGATCTTTTGGATCTCCTTGTAGATCTCCGCGCGCTTGGTCAGGTCGACCTCCTTGGTGCCCTGTTCGACGAGCGCGTCTACCTTCGGGTTCGTATAGAAGGTGTTGTAGGAGTTGGAGCCGCAGCTTCCGCACACCGCCCAGCGTACGGCGAGATCGGGATCGGGCGTCTCGTTGTACCACCAGTTGGCCGCGGCATCGTAGTCGCCCTTGCCGGTGGCATCCCACCAGGCGCCGCTATCGACATTGACGATGACGGGCTTCAGACCGATGGCCTGCCATTGTGCCTGGATGAGCAGCGCCGTCTGCTGCGACGGCGCGTCGGCGGTTGCCAGGATCTTGACCTCGCGCCCCGCCATGCCGGACTCGGCCAGCAGTTCCTTCGCCTTGGCCGGGTCGTACGGGATGCCCGGATAATCCTTGTCATGGAAGTCGACACTGCCCGGCAACGTGGTGTTTGCCGGCTCGGCGTAACCGCGCGTGATGGCCTTGGCCATCGCCTTGTTGTCGATAGCCATGCCGGCCGCCTGCCGGGCCTTCAAATCGGAGAAGGGCTCACGCTTGTGGTTGAGCAGGGTCATGTAGATGGTCGTCGAGGGCTCGAGCCGCAAATCGATGGTCTCGACGGTCTTCAGCTCATCGATCTGCGCCCACGGCACCGCCCGCACGGCATCAATCTCGCCGGCTTTGAGCATGGCGATGCGGGTTTCGGGTGAAGCAACCTCGATCAGTTCGACCGTCGCGTCCGACTTCGGATAGCCTTTGCGCCAGTAATGCGGGTTGGGTTCGAGAATAAGCCTTTCATTCGGCTTCCACTGTTTGACCTCATAGGGGCCGGATGTGACCGGAACCGTGGCGAAGGCTTCCTCTTCGCCGCGCTTCTCGACATCCGCCTTGGAGACGATGCCCATGTTCCAGATTTCGGCGTTGCCGAGGAACGGCGCGAAAGCCGACTTGAGCGTGACCACAACGGTCTTCGGATCAACTGCCGCCACCGCGTCCACCGCGCCGAGCGGCGCCGGATAGGCCGATTTCTTGCCGCTCCGGATGCGCTCGAGGCTGAAGGCCACGTCGTCGGCCGTGATTGCCGAACCATCCGAGAACTGCGCATCGCGCAGATGGAACGTGTAGGTCTTGCCGTCTTTAGAAATATCCCATTTTTCGGCAAGCCCCGGCTCCAGCGCACCGGTCTCGGAATTGCGTCGCAGCAGGCGTGAATAGAGCTGGCCGTAGGTTTCGATATTGCCGGCCGCCGCGGAACGCATCGGATCCAAAGTCGTCGTCTGGTAAGGCGAAACGATGCGGATGACATCGTCGGCGAAGGCCGGAACGGCCCAACAAAAACCCATGGCGACGAGGGCAGCTCCGTGCAGCAACGCGCGAGTAGCCGGCGTACGGATCACGCTCAAAGAATTCATCTTGTTCTCCTCCCATATTTCGCGTGTGCCTTTCGGCACGAGGCATAAGGTATGAGATATTTATAACTTATGTCAACACAAAAGTTGGAAAGATAACACGAGGCCGCTGCTAGATCGCAAGCCCTCGCATCCGGGCTAGCGATGGCGACGCAACGGAAGAAGAGAGGACGACGGCTTCTTCGAAATCAGCCATTCAAGCGTCACTAATAGCGATTTTCGTGCTGATCGCAAATTTGACGACACACGAAACGTGTAGATCGTGAGAAGTTATCGCATGGCGCGTAGCGCGCTCGTAGGCCGCATGAAACCACACAGCGCACACGCGGTGAAAGCCGAGTGGCATCGCGACATATTCAAGGGCAGTCCTCATAGGGGGAGCAACCCGCCCATAATAGCATGCCGTCGATTGAGGCAGGATTTGCCCAAAGCTGCAGGCTGGATACTAGTTGCCTAAACGGCCCACACCCCAAAGACTACTTGGACTCCTGTACCGTATTCACGACCGACAGCGTTCCGCTGTTGAAACGTCTGCTGCGATCCCAAGTCTTTGCGCAACCTGTGTTAGCATCGCATGAGCTGGTGAAGGCGCTGACTCCGGATCTGTATCAACGGTTTGCCGACCATCAATCATGGCACTCGGGTCAATTTTAAACTCCGAAACAATCCCGCGCAACCGTTTTGCCTCGATGGCAAGTGTTGTGCTTGCAGCCGTGGATTCTTCGGCCATCGCTGCATTTTGCTGCGTAACCTGATCCATTTGATTGACTGTCCGGTTGACCTCGGAAAGGGTTACCGACTGCTCGTTGGAAGCAGCCGTAACGGCATCGAGTTGCGTGTTGATCAGCACAATTTGTTTCTCGATGATCTTGAGCGTATCTCCGGTATCGCGGACCAGGTTGACACCATTGCTGACCTCTTCGACCGAATTTAGGATAAGATCCTTGATCTCTTTTGCAGCGTGCGCCGAGCGTTGAGCAAGCTCGCGTACCTCGTGGGCAACGACCGCGAAACCTTTTCCGGCCTCACCGGACCGTGCTGCCTCAACGCCCGCGTTGAGGGCCAGAAGATTGGTCTGAAACGCGATTTCGTCGATCACACCGACAATAGTCGATATCTGGGAGGATGAGTGCTCGATGCGCTGCATCGCCGCGACAGCGCTGGAAACTACTTCTCCAGAGTGACGCGCCGACTTGTTCGCCTCGATCGCAACGTGTCGAGCCTCCGCGGTGCGCGTGCTGGAGTTGGCGATGTTTTGGGTGATCTGATCCAGAGCGGCAGCAGTCTGCTCCAGAGAAGCGGCCTGATGCTCAGTCCGCCGGGAGAGGTCCTGCGCGCTCAAACTAATTTCCTGCGCGCCGTCATCGATTGATCCGGTGGCGTCGGACACGGCTCTTAAACCTTCAGCAAGTTGGGTAACGGCAGCATTGAAGTTTGCGCGCAACGGTTCGAAATCCTCAGCGAAATCGTCGTCGAGCTTGAACACGAGGTTGCCGCCAGCGAGTTGCTTCAGGCCCTCAGCCAGCTCGGCCGTAGCCTCCGCCATATCATGTGCCCGCTGGCGCTCGGTCTCGGCGATGCGCGCACGTTCGATCTCGTTTGCGCCACGACTGGCCTCTACATCCTTTTCGAGATCCCGTGTCCGTAACTCGTTATCCTTGAAGATTTGCACTGCGCGGGCCATAGATCCGATCTCGTCACGGCGGATCGTTCCCTCAACGGACGACGTCAGATCGCCGTCGGCAATGACCTTCATCGTCGAAACGATCTGCCTGATCGGTTTGACCAACCAGGAGCGAACCGCGAGGAAACCAAAGCATGAAACGGAGAGCAGTGCCGAAAAGGCTGCTCCCAAACTCAGCACTGAGGTGTCACGGACGACGCGTAAAACATCAGCACGCTTTTGCTCTGCGTCCGACGCGAGTTTTTCCGTCACGGACGTAAATCTCGGTGAAATGGCCGCGAAAGCGGGTTGACACAAAGTGAGATAGAGTTGCTGCACCATGGTAAGCTCGGCTTCACTGGTCGCGCCGCGGGCCACGGCGATCGCTGCACCACACGTGTCGGTCAGGACAGAGAATCCATCCGCCTTCAACTTCGGCAGTTCGCTCTGCTCTGGAACTGCCTGGACGGCCAGATCCATGAACCTGACGAAGTTCTCTCTCGCGTCATTCAGGCCAGCTTCTGCGCGCGCCCTTGCCTCTTTCGACCGCGCCGTCACCATGTCGCTGATGCTGGCGCGCGCTGTCTCAAGACTTCGGTTCGATTGTGTCAAGCGAAGCGCTGCCGATGCATCCCTGTCGAGAAGCCCCTGGTAGCTGTCGTTTACCTTGAGCATCTGCCGACTCTGATAGAACGTCAGGCCGAGCGCCACGACACCAAAGACAGCCATGATGACAAAGAACTTCCCGACAATGGAAACATGTTTCACAAGCCACTCCTCTAAGCTCGGTCTCAGTCACGGTGCATGGGTGTTCAGGTTCTGATAATTTGAAAGCCTAAGAAAAAAATGGCTGCCGCCGACCTCGTATTCGACGACAGCCAAGTTGCCTGGGAGGGCAGGAGAAATGTTGAACCTCTTGTTTGGCGAATAGCCCGTCAGTCGCGGATTGCAATTCCAGTTACCGGATCGAACCAGTGCAACTTCTCCAGATCGACAGTTAGTGGCAGATGTTGATTGGGGCGCGGTGTCAGCGCCGGTGGGATCCGCGCCACCAATCGGTTCGTACCTTTATTTGGAAAGTCTTCGGTATCTTCGGCATCGTTTATGTTGACCGGCGGTGACGCGATGTCGAAAAAGACGAAAGTGTCGGCTCCAAGCGCTTCGGCAACTGGGACCTGCTGGTTGAACAAAGCTTCGGACTCGGGGCAAACCTGGAACATCTCCGGGCGAATTCCAACGATCACCTGTCGGCCAATATACTCCGAAAGTGCCGCCTTGGCGGGGACGGAGAAGGATGTCGTCGTTCCAGTAACCGTAGCTTTGAGCGACCCGGCGTCCGCCGTCAGCGCGACGCGCACGAAGTTCATAGCGGGCGAGCCGATGAAGCCAGCAACGAAGAGGTTGGCGGGCTTGTCGTAGAGCATCTGCGGGGTGTCGATCTGCTGAAGATTGCTCTCCTGTCCATTTAACACCGGCTTCAGCACAGCCACACGATCGCCCATGGTCATGGCCTCGACCTGATCATGCGTTACGTAGAGTGTCGTTACGCCGAGCCGCTGGTTGAGCAGCTTCAGTTCGCCGCGCATCTGCACGCGGAGCTTGGCATCCAGGTTGGAAAGAGGTTCATCCATCAGGAACGCCAAGGGGTGGCGAACAATCGCCCGGCCCATCGCCACGCGCTGGCGTTGACCACCGGACAGTGCCCCGGGCTTGCGCTCTAGATACCGCGTGAGATCGAGCATCTCAGCTGCGTCGCGGACCAGCTTGTCGATCTTTTCCTTGGGCATTTTCCGCTGCTGAAGACCGAAGGCCATGTTGTCGTAAACGGTCATATGAGGGTAAAGCGCATAGTTCTGGAAAACCATGGCGATATCCCGGTCCTGGGACTCCGTCTCGGTGACGTCAGCGTCATCCATGAGCAGCCGGCCGCTGTTCAGCGTTTCAAGGCCCGCTGCCATCCGCAATAATGTCGACTTACCGCAACCCGATGGGCCGACCAACACGACGAATTCTCCGTCCGCGACCGAAAAACTCACATTTGCAACAGCAACGGTTCCGTCCGGAAAGGTCTTGCCGATCCCATCAAAGGTCATGGACGCCATTTTAATCTACTCCCTGCATTGTCCGGCGAGGCAAGCCGCACTGTCGTACGGATATGCCCCGCGCCTTTGCTTTCGGCTTTAGCCGATGTTTACAGGCTTGCCGCTCGCGACGGATTGTTCGATCGCCGCTAGGATCTTAGTGTTCGCCAGGCCATCCTGTGCATCCGCCAGCAGCGGTGCGTCGCGCACCACGCTATCGACAAACCGAGCAATGGATTCCAGGACAAACCCGCCGATACGCGTCGCACCGGTTGGCGTTATGCCGATATAGTCATTGTATTTCAGTCCTCCGTCGCCAATTCTGCGCAGGCCGCCGTTATGGGTGGGGTCCGCCTGGACCTGGCCTTTTTCACCAACAAACTCGATCTTGAAATCAACGAGCGAAGGATTGTCGCGCGAGAGGATCCAGCTGTTCTCCATTGTCACGACCGTGCCCTTGGAAAATTCAAGGACCGATACATGGAAATCCTTCGTATCCACGCCGCCGGCCGACAGCGTCCCCGAGCGGGCGACGGAATAAACACGCGCGACCTCGTCGGCGAGAATGAAACGCAGGACATCGACCAGGTGGCTACCCAAAAACCAGAGTGCGGATGACTTCGCAGCCCAGCTTAGCATTTCGAATGGAACGAACGTCGTGTTCGACAGACGCGCGGTGCCGTGCTTGGCCAGGCCGATCTGTCCGTTCTGGATCACGTCGCGCACCTGGACGAGAATCGGATTCACACGGTTGTGAAAATCAATCATCAGCTTGCCCTTGGACTTTGAAGCCGCTGCCGCAATCTCCTCGGCTTCACTCACGGTCGTCGCAAGTGGCTTTTCGCTCAACACGTGTTTATCGGCTCTCAGAGCCGCGAGAATAATCGGCGTATGAGTAAAGTCCGGCGTCGCGACCGAGATGGCGTCGATCTGATCGCTTGAGATCAGCTTGTGGTAGTCGGTGAAGGAATGTGTGGCCCTAAAGCTTTCCTTCATCTTCTGCGCCCTGCCCTCATCCAGGTCGCAGACGCCGACCAGCTCGGTCTCCGGCAAAACATTAAAGGTATGGGCATGATTGCCGCCCCAAAGACCGGCGCCGATGACACCCATTCGCAGTTTGCTCATTGCATTTTACTCCATTTATAAAGGGAAAGCTCAGCCCTTCACCGATCCAAAGGTAAGGCCCCGAACGACATATCGATCGAAAACAAGGAAGATGATCATCGGCGGTATCATCGCGAGCACTGCCGCGGCCGCGATGTAGTTCCACGTCACTCCGCTTGTCGCGAAGTATCCAAGTGTTCCGATAGGAAGGGTGGCGGTGGAGCGCGAGCTCAGCACGAGCGGGAAAGCCGCGTTGTTCCACGCGAACACAAAGGCGAACATTGAGGTGACAATAATGCCGGGACGAACGATCGGCAGCGTGATACGCAACATGATCGTGTACCAGCGCGCACCGTCGACCCGGGCGGCTTCCTCCAGTTCCACTGGCACTTCGTCGATGAAACTCTTCATCAACCAGACCGAAAACGGGATCGTCAGCGTCTGCAGAACCAGGATCATGGAGAAGTAGGAACCCTGGAGGCCGATGCGCGTGATGAGGATGAAATACGGGATCAGGAACGCGACCGGCGGCGCCATCAGCAAGCCGAGGTACCACAACATAATGTTCTTCTTGCCGCGAAGCTTGAAACGGGACAAGGCGTAGGCAGCTGGAACGGAAAATGGCAGATTGAGCAACACAGCGCCAACTGCGACGATCAGGCTGTTAACGAGTTGCGGCGCGTTGGTGCCGGGATCAACGAGGATGTGCCGGAATGCGTCGAGATTGGGCTCGAAGGTAATTTGCGGCGGCATCGTGAATGCCGTCTCGGCCGGCCTGATAGCAAGGGCGATGAACCACAGGATAGGACCGACGAAGATCGCCAGGAAGAGGAGGCCCGCAGCATAGGTCAGCGCCGTGTTGAAGCTCGTGTGGCGACGGGACATTTTACCACTCCTCATTTCGGAACGCGAAGAAGACGTAGAGGGCAACGATCACGTTGACGATCAGGACAGTGATCCAGGTCATTGCGCTGACAAGGCCGATGTTGAAGTTCACGAGGCCCTGTTCGTAGAGCGAGTATCCAAGGGTACGCGTGGAGGTTCCGGGTCCGCCACGCGTCAGCACAAGAACCGTGTCGAAGGTGTTGAAGATTTGCATAAAGCGCAGCATGACGATGATAATGGCTGTGCGCTTGATCAGCGGCAGTTTGATTCTCATCAGAATCGTCCATGCAGACGCCCGATCTAGTCGTGCGGCCTCTAAGATTTCGTCGGGGACGGCCAGGAGGCTTGCGTAGAGAACGATCGCAAAGAATGGCGTCCATTGCCAGATGTCGACGAAAAGGATGGCCGCAAGCGCTGTTGATGGCGAGCCAAGAATTCCTTCCGCGGGAACGGGAAGCCAGAGCGACTGCAACACCCAGCTCAGCAATCCGCCGCCAGGATCATAGAGGTAGCGGAACAAAAAGCCGACGACGATAGGCGCGATCGTGGTGGGGAGGATCAGCAGGGCCCGCACGATATTCATGCCGGGCAGCGCCTTGAGCAGGATGAGCGCGATCGCCAGGCCAAATGTGAACTCAAGTGCCGTACCAAGGATCGACAGGATCAGCGTGTTGGTGAGCGCGGCGCGAAAGTCAAAGGCGTTAAACGCCTGCACATAATTCTCAAAGCCAACGAACTGGAGCGGCTCCGGGCCGATTTGCAGATTCCAGAAATAGAAGCTCGATCTCAGGGCAAACAGCAAGGGGTATGCGATCAGAGCGAGCAGCATCACGACCGAAGGTGCGATCAGCAAGTATGGTAGATTTCGGCGGATAAAGCTCTTCCGGGCAGGCCCGAGGGCTCGCGGCGAGCGAACAATTGTCGTGTGCATAGCCAGATCCAGTTCTTCTTCACATGGTTGCCGGCGCGATCGCTGTCGCGCCGGCGCGAGGAGAACTCTATTACTTCTTGGCCATCAGGGCTTTGGCTCCATCAAGCGTATCTGCATAGCTATCCTTCTGATAAGGAATCATCAGATTGCCCTTAAGGATGCTCTCGAACAGACTGTTGGCGCGCTCAAGACCGGTCTTCGGCTCTTCGTTGCCGGTCAGAAGCTGGTTCAATGTGAGCCCGAGCACGCTTTCGACGGCTGTGTAACCTGGTACAGGCGGCCGCGTGACCTTGCCATTGCCCTGTTTCATCATCGCATACTGCACATCAAGGTAAGGATAGATCGCCCGGACTTCCTCGTCTTCATAAAGCGAAGCGCGTGCAAAGTCGGAAAACTGGTAGTTAAGGTCCGGCCAAAGAGCCATTTTCTTCTGCGTGGCCTTAGAGGTTGCCCATTTGATGAAGGCGTAGCCAGCATCTTGTCTTTCCGAGCTCGACGGGATCCCGAGGCTCCAGCCGCCGAGGCTGACCGTCTGAGGGACGCCCTCGGCTTTCGGCAAGGCCGCCGTCGCGTACTTGTCCATGACGCCCGACTTCTTGCCGGTCATGTAGCCGGAGTTCTTGATCAGATAGAAGTAAGGCGTCCACCAGTAGAACATCCCGATGTCGCCCTTGGCGAAACGGGTGCCGGCGTCGAACCAGACATAGTTGATCGCTTCAGGCGGAGACAGCTTGTACAGCTGCCTGTAGACTTCGACAGACTTGATCCAGGCGGGACTTGTCAGCTGCGGGGAGAAATCCCACGGAGCCGCTGGGAACGACTTGAACCAGTTCGCGCCGTGGCTTGCCGATACCTGCGTAAACATGTGCACGATCGGTGACGGTTGGGAGCCGCAAACGACGGTTGGGAAGAGCGGCTTGCCGCCAAAAGATTTGCCTTCAATTGACTTGAGGGTGTCGACGTATTTCGTCCAGGTCCACTCTTCCGAAGTCTTTGTCGGCGGTGCTGCGATGCCGAGTTCGTCAAAGACGTCCTTGCGGTACATAACCCCCTGCGCATATGCGGCGACCGGCAATGTACCGACCTGACCGCGCCACATGTTCGAGGAATAAAGCACCTCCGGGATGAAGTCTGAGAGGTCGAATTCGTTGTCCTTGGCAATGAAATTGTTCAGCGAGATGATCCAGCCATTGTCCAGGTACTGCCCAAGCCACATCTGATCGACAACGATGACGTCGGCGTCTGAGGTCTTGGCGACGAAGGCGGAGACGAGGCGCGATTGAAGCGCGTCATAGGAGAGGCTCTCCAGTTCCACCTTGATGCCTGTTTCCTTCTCGTATTCTGGCACCAGCGCCTTCATTGAGAAAAAGAATGGGTCTTCAACTGACAGGACGCGAACCGTGTTCGCATCCTGGGCAGCGCCTCTGCGCGGAATGGCCAGTGAACCTGCGCCAGCTACAAGAGCTGCGACTGAAGCGCTCTTCAGCAGGTCACGTCGCGACATATTTCCGATATCGATTGTCATAAGAGCCTCCTCAGTTGATTTGTAATCCAATTCCGGCCGTTCAGCGTAGCCCTTAGGCTTCCGCTATTGATACCGAGATTGTTACCCCTAATTTGCTTTTGTCAGCAGTTAGTTTGTACCTCGCACAAACTTATGATAGTGTCAAGAAGTCGTTCAGTGAAAATTCCGCTTTACCGCGACGCGCGCCGGCCATCCTGCTGGCGTCACTTGAAACGCCTCATGCTGTCTGGTCGTTCGAGAATGTACAGGCTACAAAGGATCAAGCAGATTGGAGATAAAAATTGAAATTTGAGAGCCAGCCGTCCTATTCGTTGGGTCAGCGCACCCCCGCCAGCAGAGAAGTCGCTGCCGGCGAGAATGGCGGCAACGTGACGCTTGTCTCGCAATCGGCACTTGGCGCCATCAACCGCGGTCGCGTCCTGCAAGCCTTATACGATAACGGGCCCAAAAGCCGGGCGGATCTCGCCCGCCTTGCAGGCGTCAACCGGACAACCATTACCGGTATTGTGCAGCCAATGATCGAAGACCAGCTTCTTGTCGAGGGAGATGCATCGCCTTCCGATGTCAAAGGCGGCAAGCCCGCTCGTCCGCTTTATTTCAACCCCGACGCACCGATGCTTGGCGCTGTCCTCCTTCTGCCCGGCACAATACAAGCCTGCCTCGTCGCGCTAACCGGTGAAATCAAGGCTGTCACAAAAGCAGAGTTTGATCCGGTTGGCGACACAAAGGCATTCATCGCGGTCATGACAAAGACGCTTACTGCTACACTGTCTGAGGCCCAGCAGGCGCCGTTTGGCATCGGCGTGGCATCGGCGGGAATGATCGATAGTGACAATGGGACCATTCTTACCGTGAACCTTGCTCCCGTCCTGACGGGCCTTCCCCTTGTGGCCATATTACAAAAACGCTTCTCTCTTCCGGTTGTCATCGATCATCACCCCCGTGCCTTGCTTGTTGGGGATAGATGGTTCGGGCCGGGTCGCGGCCAACAAAACTTCGCAGCGGTCTATACCGGTGAGGTTCTCGGGGGAGCCTTCTTCATCGACGGTAAGGTCTACCGTGGACTTGCCGGATCCGGCGGCGAGCTTGGTCACAGCGTGGTGCAGATCGATGGTGCCCTTTGCAATTGCGGAAAGCATGGTTGCTGGGAGACCGTTGCTGCCCTTCCCTGGCTGCGAAAAGAAGCCGCCCGAATGGGCTTGCCGCATCCCAAAAGCATCACCTGTGCTCGGCTTGTCAAGGAAGCAGACGAGGGCTCAAACGCGGCAGATGAGCTGCTCGACCGCTACACACGCAATGTTGCGTTCGGCATCGTCAATCTGCAGCAAACACTGTGCCTCAACTCCTACGTCCTTCATGGTGACGTCGCCGGAGGCGGCATGAGGGCTGCGGAGCTGATCAGGCAACATGTCGAGCAGCTTGTGGTGAAGAGACCCGGTCAGGAGATTTCGATCACGGTGAATGGTGTCGGCGAAGGCCATACGGCTCTGCGTGGCGCGGCGGGTCTGGTTTTATCGAGCCACCTCAAGCTGGTTATTTGAGGCTGCAAAGCGGCGGCTGGTCCGTAATCAAGCGACGTCGCGACCTCTGCAGGTGCCAAGTCGCGCCTGAGCGCTCCGCGAACCTCCTTAAGAGAGGTAGGGGGCAATCGATTTTTAAGGTCGGGACTTGGGCTTGCGACCGTTGAGGTAAGGACTGCCATCGTCTGCGACGAGGGCGGAAAAGAGTGGGGCAAAGAACGGAATGCAGGCCGCACCAATTGTCCCGACGCGGGGCCTCAGTCGGGACGCCTCGACTGGGCAGCCTGCAAGCAGCTTGTCTGTTACCAGTTCTGGCAGCCGTCCCCACAGGACATCAGGGCCGGGTCGAACATCGCCATTGCCACACGCATCGTCTCGCTGAGTTGCTAGCCGGCGCGTTCAACCTATTGCCACGAGCTACTGCAAACCAACTTAACTTACGCAATGTAATTCACCTGTCATGTTGCTCCCTTACCAAGGAGCCGCCCGTCTGGAGACCAATGCATAGGGCACCACTCTATGGGACGTACCAAGGCCGCCCAGATTTACAAGATGACGGGCAACCTCCGGGCCGCATCCTGCTTTGTCATCCGCAAAAGCCTCATCGCGCACTCTATCAATCTCTAACTTGGCATCGATTTCGAAAGTTTGCGACAGAACCTGATTGTTTGCTAACAAGATCAGGCAAGGCCGCCGGCAATACGACTATGCCGTCACGAGCTTTTTCCAAGTTCGGCACAGAGGTCTTGTCGCGAAGAAAGGAAGTCTATGAAGGTGCGCACCTTGGCGGAAAGATATTTCCGGCTGGGATAGACGGCGTATAGCGTTGTGCTGAAGTTCAGTGCCTCCGGCAGCACCATCTCCAGTCGTCCTTCGGCGGTGTCCGGCTGAATCATCAACGCCGGCAGAAAGACAAGTCCCATGCCCTCGAGCGCTGCCATGTGCAGCATGGTCTCGTTCTCGCTTTGCATCACGGTCCGGAATTTCACCGTTTCCCGACCCTGTGGACCATCGAAGGCTAAACTACCGTTCGAATTCATGCCGCTGTATTGCAGCAAGGAATGTCCGTTGAGATCGGTCAGTTTCGCCGGTCGTCCGGTGCGCGCCAGATAGGTGGGCGAGCCTACCGCGTGAAAAACGATTTTCGTCAGCGGGCGTGCGATGAGACCAGGATCGAGTCTTTCGGGTGCCGTTGCTCGCAGGGCGAGGTCGAAGCCCTCATCGACGAGATTAACGATCCGGCCGCTGAAATCCATGTCGAGACACACCTCGGGGTAGCGCTGATGATATTCGGCAAACATTCGGGCGACGAGGGTATTTGCAACCCAGACCGGAGCGCTGAGCTTTAGCGTTCCACGGGGCGTCACCGCGACGTTGCTGACTGCGGCTTCCACCTCGTCCAGTCCGTCCAGCGTCTGTCGGGCCTGACTGAAATAGAGCATCCCGGTTTCGGTCACGCTGACGTGGCGGCTCGTCCGGTTGAGCAGTCTAGTCCCAAGCCGGTTCTCCAAATGCAGCACGTGCTTGCTCGCCATTGCTGGCGAGAGGCCAAGACGATCGGCTGCGGCCGTAAAGCTCTTCAGTTCCGCCACAGCGCAAAAGACCCGTAGGCTCGTCAACGTATCCATGATCATCAACTTATAGGAGATGTTCTTTCAACAAAAGGCACGTTGATCAACATTTCTGAAACATTCATTTTGGTTTGGACAGTGCGAATTGAGGACGTTCACGGCGATTT
Source organism: Rhizobium sp. P40RR-XXII (assembly GCF_012641405.1). Classification (GTDB taxonomy): domain Bacteria; phylum Pseudomonadota; class Alphaproteobacteria; order Rhizobiales; family Rhizobiaceae; genus Rhizobium. The sequence goes on along the minus strand of NZ_JABAII010000029.1, from coordinate 2,653 downwards.
CGCGTTCGCGTCACCGGCATGTTTCCGAGGATAAAAGATAATGACGGCGTTTCGCCTTCCGACCTACTTCGTCAGTCATGGTGGCGGCCCATGGCCATATATGACCGGTGACTTCCGTCGCAACTTCGACAAGCTTGAGCGGTCGCTGGTCGAAATGAAGGTCGAACTTGGCGACGTACCAAAGGCCATCCTCGTGATTTCCGGTCATTGGGAGGAGCAGGGCTTTGCCATTTCATCCGGCGCCAGCCCGGGGATGGTCTACGACTACCAAGGCTTTTCTGAAGACCTCTATCATATCAAATATCGCGCACCGGGCTCACCCGCGCTTGCAAAGCGCATCCAAGAACTTCTGAAGGTCCGTGGCCTCAAGGCAGGGCTTGATCCGGCTCGCGGTTTCGATCACGGCACTTTTAGCATCATGAAGCCGCTCTATCCTGATGAAGACATCCCTGTCGTTCAACTTTCTCTGGACACTAGCTACGATCCGGCCTTGCATCTTGAGGCCGGGCGAGCACTGGCACCTCTGCGCGACGAGGGCGTGCTGATTATCGGCAGCGGTCTAAGTTATCACAATCTAAGGGAAATACGCGGCAGTAGCGGGCATGAGGCGTCCCGCCGATTCGATGCCTGGCTCCAGCAGACGTTGATCCATTCATCGCCCTACGATCGCGCCGAGCGGTTACTCGAATGGGAGCGAGCCCCATTCGCCCGGGCCGCACATCCAAAGGAAGACCATCTCATCCCACTGCTGGTCGCCGTCGGCGCGGCAAGAGATGAGCCCGGCGCCGTTACCTACCATCAGACCAATTTCGCGGGCGGGCTCACCGCATCGAGCTTCCGCTTCGGCAATGTCCCGGTCCCAAGCCATGGAGTAGTGCAATGACCAAAACCACATTTAAACCCGTCGTCTACTTCAAGCATAACTGCCCATTCTGCCTGAAGGTGCGGCTGTACTTGCTCGAAGCGGGCATGATGGAGGCAGTTGAGATCCGCGACTTCGTGCCTGGATCAAAGCAGGAAGAGGATGTCCGTGCCGAACTCAGCCCGCACCTTGCTAAGGTAAGCTTCCCTGCCGCTCAGCTTGAAGACGGGCGCTACATTGCAGAGTCCGATGACATCATAGCGTTTCTGGCAGCGAAATCGGGGCGGGACCCAGCAGGGCTGCCAGTGCTCGGAAATTATATCGAAGGTGCCCTCAAGCCGATGCTGAATCTCTGGGAAGAGAATGTCGAGCTGAAGGCCGCCGCTGCTTGACGATACAACCAGAAAACAAGGAAAATACCATGCCAAATACCAATAAGTGGACGCCGTATATCCTCGCCATCTTGAGGATCGTGACCGCACTGCTGTTTCTCGAACATGCCACGATGAAGTTCTTCCAGTTCCCAGCGGCGATACCTGGCGTACCCTATCCGCTGCCGGCCATCATGCTCATCGCCGGTGCGATTGAAGTGGTCACCGGATTGCTGATGACTGTTGGATATTTCACACGTGTCGCAGCCTTCATTGCTTCTGGCGAGATGGCTGCCGCCTACTTTATGGCCCATGCTCCACAGGGCTTTTGGCCAGCCCTGAATATGGGCGAGCTAGCGATCATATTTTGCTTTGTATTCCTCTACGTTGCCTCGGCCGGCGCTGGTGCCTGGGCGCTCGACAATCTCCTGCGTCCTTCCAAAATTGGGACGCCGATTTCCGGACGGGCATAAGTTTTCGCCAGAAAGAACCTAACTACCTCGGCCGGGGAAGAGCTTCCTTATCCAGGTGGCGTTGAAAATTGCCTAAGGTCGGAATGATTGTCGACGATCCTCCATGCCTGCCTTAGGCCTCGCTTGCGACCGAAAACTGACAAAGATCGCTGGCGCCGGTGACGGCTATATATCGCCCGGGAGGGACACATAAACTGTCTCCCAACATATTTTGAAGTTAACGAACAAGAAGGTGCCGACCCATGAAAGCTGTCCGCCTGAAGTCCTATGGCGATATCGATCAATTGGTGATCGAGGAGATCCCCATGCCCCAGCCGCAAGCCGGTGAAGTCCTGGTCAAGATCGAAGCGTCCGCAGTCAACCACTTTGACCTTATCATCCGTCAAGGCTATGCAGCCCAGTTCATTCCGTTGGAGCTTCCCGCAGTACTAGGCACCGATGCTGCCGGCACCGTTGTCGAGCTTGGTACAGGCGTAACCGGGATCGCGGTCGGCGATCGCGTCATTGCCGACTTCGCTCACAACGGCAAGGGCGCTCATGCCGAATATGGCGTGGTTCCTATCACGGCGATCGCCAAACTTCCGTCAAATCTGACCTTCGAACAAGGCGCCGCGTTGCCGAAAGCGGGCTTAACCGGGCGGCAGTCGGTCGATGCTCTTCACGTCAAAGCAGGTGACCGCGTCCTGGTTTCAGGCGCGCTTGGTGCGGTTGGTCGGGCTGCGATCCAGTATCTCCGCGAAATTGGGGCAAAGCCGGTGGCCGGCGTCCGAAGCAACCGGCTCGAAGAGGCGCGCCAAGTGGCGGGCGAGGCGCTCGATATGTAAGCGCGAATTTCGGTGCGCCTTTTGAGGCGCAGCGCTCTGAGGCATGAAGTGTCCACCAAAAAATAGGTGGACACCAAATCATGGATGAAGATGCTCCTAAATTGCAGGTGCGGCTTGTTGGTC
>NZ_JABAII010000028.1 GCF_012641405.1 Rhizobium sp. P40RR-XXII | reverse complement strand
GTCGTGTTGTGTTGCTTGGCGTCATCATTAAACACGCGGCCGGGGGCCGGGGCTCATGGTTCGAAAACCATGAGCCACGTCCAGTCAATCCGCTCAGACGCCACCCTTAATGGCCTGAAACGCTGGGCATGCTCTCCACCGTCTCCAGACCCGCTTGTTGGGGAGTAAGTTCGTCCGCTGCCGCGACCCATAGGCACTGGAGGGTTGAACCACCATTCTGATTCTGAATGTAGGTTGCATTGCCATTGGCAGCGTAAGAATCTGTGTGTCCTGCTGCGATATTGACGTTCTGCCAATTGTTGACGTGAATTATCGTCAGATTGTACGTCGATGCGTTTGGACCGCGATTATATACGTGTAAGGTCCCCGGCACTTTTCCTAGTACATGTATTTTTCCATCTGGTGGTATGTTGACGACTGCCATTTTCAGCTCCTCTTGTTGAATAGCGTACAACTGTCCCGCGCGAGGGGGTATGGGCTATCCTCCTTGCTTAAGACAGCGCGACAATAGAGGCCGCCGCCTCAATGAGATGTGCGGAACATCACAGACAGGGCGGAATATCACGGCTTGAAAACCGCTACGTGCCGCGCGATAAATTCGCTTGTGCCGAAAAGCGCTCATCGAGTGCCGCCGTCAATGATCGGAAAACGACAACAGATCCACGATGGACGGAAGCAGCGCCTGGAGCGGGCCGGATATGAGATGGTACTCGCCCGCTGGTGATATGAGGCCGTCGACCCCGATAATCGCTCGGTAGCGTAAACCCTGGAGATGGAAGGGCCGGAGATGCTCTAGGAGCGCGGCCGCGTCTTCTGCGGGTCGTAATGTGATAGGGGCACGATGACGGCCGGAAGCCGCTTCTGTTGACCATCGAGCTTGCCGATCTCGACCTTGGTGCCGACAGCCGCATGGGTGACATCGACGCGGGCGAGCGCAATGGTCTTGCCGAGAATCGGCGACCGTGTCGCGCTGGTAACCACACCGATTTGCGCCCGGCCTATATGGATGCAATCACCATGGCCGATGGCTTCGTTTGCTTCGACATCGAGGCCTACCGTCAGATGGCGCGGATTTTCCTTTCTGCGGATCAGTGCCTCGCGGCCGATGAACTCGTCCTGCTTGGATTTCAGGGGCACGGTGAAGCCGATGCCCGCCTCGAAGGGATCAGTCTGATCGTCGAACTCATGATGGGCGAAGACAAGGCCGGCCTCGATGCGCACCATGTCCAGTGCCTCCAGACCCATCGGTTTTAGACCATAGGGCACGCCGGCTTTCCAGACAGCGTCGAAGACGGTTGCCGCATCCTTCGGGTGGCAGAAGATCTCGTAGCCGAGTTCGCCGGTATAACCGGTGCGGGAAACGACGATCGGCGCGCCCTCGAAATGGCCGATACGGCCGACCGCGAAACGGAACCATTCGAGTTCGCTGATCGTCGGCTGCCGGGGCGCAGTCCAGATGATCTCTTTCACGATATCCCGGCTTTTCGGGCCTTGCAGCGCGATGTTGTGCATCTGGTCGGTGGAGGAGCGGATCCAGGCCTTGAAGCCCTTCTTCGCGGCCTGCTCGCGCAGCCAGATACCGCTATAGTCATCGCCGCCGATCCAGCGGAAGTTCTTATCGCCGAGACGAAACAGCGTGCCGTCGTCGATCATGCCGCCATGCTCGTAGCACATGGCGGAATAGACGACCTGGCCGGGCGACAGCTTGCGCACGTCGCGCGTCAGGCAATATTGCAGCAGTTCTTCCGCATCCGGCCCCGTCACCTCGAACTTGCGAAGCGGCGAGAGATCCATCACGACGGCGCGTTCGCGGCAGGCCCAGTATTCCTCGACCGGTCCTTCCGAGGAGAAGCGGTTCGGCAGCCAGAAGCCACGATATTCGGTGTAGTCACGCGTCAGGGCGGAGAGGCGCGGGTGAAACGCGGTCTCCCGCGTCAGTTCGGGGTCGGCATCAGGGGTCATGCGATAGGCCACCGCTCGTGTGAATTTTTCTTTGCCGGAAAAGGTGCGCACGTGGATATCGGTCGGGTCCCAGCCATTGGCCGCATCGATGTCATCGGGGCAGGATGAGGAGACGCAGACGAGATCCGTCAGCGCACGCATCAGGACATAGTCCCCTGGTCGCGACCAGGGTTCGTCGAGATAGAGCTGATTATTGTGATCGAGATTGGTGTTGTAGAAGTAGTTCAGTGCCTCCCAGCCTTTGCGGCCGGCGATGCCATAGGGTGCGAGCGCCGCATTGAAATTGTCGGTGCAGTTTACATGGCCGGGATAGCCCATGTCGTCGTAATAACGGGAATTGCAGGCGGTGGCGAAGGCATCGTGGCGGCCGACCGTATCCTGCACGATTTCCACCAGCGGCTCGAAATCGCGATCGAAAGCCTTGGACGGAAGTCCGGGTGCCGGGTAGCTGCGACCGAGCAGGGTGCGGGTGACAGTGGAATCGAGCGCGAGATCGAGCCCTTTGTCGACCTTGCGCGCGGAAAAGGCCTGAAAGTCGGTGCATTGCCGGCCATAGACATCGATGATCTGGATATACTCGCCGGCCCGAACGAAATAGGCGGAAGCGGTCGCCGCTCTGATGCGAATGTCTTCGATCGGATCGGCAAGAGGTTCCGGCAGCGCGGACGTATAATCTCGCAGGATAGTCGTGCGGCGTATCCTGACCTCGATGGGCGTTGCCGTATCCTGCGCCTCCGGCGACATGGCCGTGCCCGGCGCTGAGGCGATCAGCAGGCCTTTGAGAGCGACGGTGAATTCCGCCGTGCTGCCCGCCGGCGATGACGCGCCGAAGAGGCGCAGCGCCGTCGCGGACGCCATGTCGGCTCCACGCCGTTCCAGCGCTGCTTTCACGCGAGAAGCACTTTCATTTCCAGATGAAAGGATAGCCTTCAGGCCTGCCGCCTCACCGCTGAATGCCGTGCCCAGGCCAGCGGATTGAAAGCGCCCTTTCTCATCTAGAAAGGTCAGTTCGCAGATCTGGCCGCCTTCGCTATCCGTCAGCGTAATCCGATCACCGGGCTCGACTCGCAAGACCAGCGACCCGCCGCCCTTGCAGCGATAGCGTTCGGTATCTTGCGGCAACGCCGGAATGCCCGGATAGCGCACGATGCTCGCCGAAATCGGCCGTATTCCGGCTGTTGGCGGGTGGAGATCTCGCATAGAGCCCTCTCGGGAAATGGGGGTGCGTCGAGGCACCGGAATCATGCTGACAAAATGCCGGTGGAAAGTAAAGGGATATTGACTAAAAAGAAAATATCTTCACTATGCATAAAGGGCATGCATCTGGAAACCCGCGCACAGACTCGGCTTATGAAAACCTCCAGCACGCCCCGCAATGCCATGGGAGGCACGTTCAGGGAGACGTACGAGAGATACGTCCGGAACAAAATGGGGAATTTCGACAATGACGGATATCGTGGACGCCGGCGCTTCTGCCGGCACCGAAGGAAAACTTATACGCGCGCTTGACTGGAAGGGCGCGTTCTGGGTGGCTGCCGGCGTGCCGCCGCTTGTTCTCTTCTCCATTGGCGGTATCGCCGGCACCACGGGCAAGCTTGCCTTCGTTGTGTGGATCATCTCGATGATCATGGGCTTCCTGCAATCGTTTACCTATGCGGAAATTGCCGGCATGTTCGCCAACAAGTCCGGCGGCGCCTCGGTCTATGGCGCGACGGCCTGGCTGCGCTATTCGAAATTCATCGCGCCACTGTCCGTCTGGTGCAACTGGTTTGCCTGGTCGCCGGTGCTCTCGCTCGGCTGCGCCATTGCGGCCGGTTATATCCTCAATGCCCTCTTCCCCATTCCCGCAGCGGATTCACAGGCCGTCTTGAGCTGGATCAGCGCGCATGCGACGTCGATCACCGCCGATAGCCCGCGCATTGCCGAATACATCGCGGCCCATGCCGGCACATCGCCAGACGATGCGGTAAAAGCGCTGCTCAGCGCCGATGGCGTTGCCGCCTTTACGCCCGCCATCCGCAACTGGTCTCTCGTCAGCTTCAATATTCCCTTCCTCGCAACCGCCAATATCAACGCCACCTTCTTCATCGGCGGCATCCTGATGTTGATCATCTTCGCGATCCAGCATCGCGGCATTTCCGAAACGGCGAGCGTGCAGAAATGGCTCGCCATCATCGTTCTAGTGCCACTGCTCATCATCGGCGTCTATCCGATCGTCAGCGGCCAGATCGTCTCCGCCAACGTTACGGGACTGTTGCCGCCGACAGCGGCTTACGCCGCGACCGACGGCACCTGGAGCAATGGCGGCTGGACACTCTTCCTCGGCGGCCTTTATATTGCCGCCTGGTCGACCTACGGTTTCGAGACGGCAGTCTGCTATACCCGCGAGCTCAAGAACCCGAAGACGGATACGTTCAAGGCGATCTTCTATTCGGGGCTTGCCTGCTGCATCTTCTTCTTCCTCGTGCCCTTCGCCTTTCAGGGCGTGCTTGGCCATGCGGGCATGCTGGCACCGGGCATCGTCGACGGCACCGGCGTCGGTGAAGCGCTCGGCGGCCTCATCGGCGCCGGCCGCATCGTGACGCAGCTGCTCGTCATCCTGATGATCCTTGCACTGTTCCTCGCTATCATGACGGCGATGGCCGGTTCGTCTCGCACCCTCTATCAGGGCTCGAAGGATGGATGGCTGCCGAAATATCTCGATCATGTGAACGAGAACGGCGCGCCGACGAGAGCGATGTGGACGGACTTCGCCTTTAATCTCTTCCTCCTGGCCATCGCGTCCGACACCAGCGGCTATTTCTTCGTGCTGGCTGTGTCCAACGTCGGATACATCATCTTCAACTTCCTCAACCTCAATTCCGGCTGGATCCATCGCATGGACTCCGGGCATATCGAGCGTCCGTGGAAAGCGCCGTCCTGGCTCATCGGCCTCAACACCGTGCTTGCCTTCGTCAATGCCCTCTTCCTCGGCGCCGGTGCCAAGGTTTGGGGCTATGCGAATGCACTCTGGATCGGCTTCGCCTTCGCGGCGCTGATCCTGCCGGTCTTCGCCTACAGGCACTATGTGCGCGACGGCGGCAAATTCCCGGCAGGCGCCATGGACGATCTTGGGCTGATCGGCCAAGATCTGGGTGTCAAGAAAGCGGGCATCCTGCCCTATGTCGCGCTCGTCGGGGGCCTCGCTATCGTGTTAATCGCTAACTGGGCTTTCCAGCTACCGGCATAATGGCACCTGACGAACCTCCCATTCACAGCACTGAGGGTCCGGCTCGCTTGGCAGGCCGGACCTTGCCGCCAGGGAAGAATTCGCGCGATCTCCTTGCGATCGTTGATCACCGCGCCGGTGAACCGCAGTTGCAATGCGCGCCTTCCCCTTCCGGTGCATCTCCTTTATACCTCCCGGTCCGATAATATTGGGCAGGAGGATGACCGTGAACGCCGATGAAGTCGCCGCTCATTGGGAAAACAACGCCGAGACTTGGACCATCTACAGCCGCGCGGGCTATGACAGGTATCGCGATGCGTTGAACACGCCCGCTTTTTTAAACATGCTGCCCTCGGTTACCGGCCTAAAGGGGCTTGATCTTGGCTGTGGCGAAGGCTCTAACACCAGGGCGGTCGCGCGCCTTGGTGCCCGCATGACGGGTCTTGATATCGCACCGACCTTTCTACGCTATGCCCGCGAAACTGAGGCAAGCGATCCGCTCGGCATCGAATATGTACTTGGAGACGGCCAGTCCATCGACTTTCCCGAGGCAAGCTTCGATTTTGTTACCGCCTTCATGTCGATGATGGACATGGCTAACCAGCAGGGCGTGCTCAATGAGGTAGTGCGCATTCTCCGACCCAATGGCTTTTTGCAGTTTTCCATCCTCCATCCCTGCTTCGTGCCGCCAACACGCAAGAACATCCGTGACGAAAAAGGCGAGCCGATTGCGGTTCAAATTGCCGACTATTTCGACGAGAGAGACGGGCGAATCGAACGCTGGGTCTTCTCGTCCATCCCCGCAGAAGAGCGTTCGGCGCTGACGCCATTCTCGATTCCTCGATTTCACCGAACGCTTACAAGCTGGGTATCGATGATAGTTGGTGCCGGTCTTGTGATCGAGGCATTTGGTGAACCGATGGCAAGCCGCGAGGTGGCGTTTGCCGAACCGGTGGTCGCTGATACCCGCATAGCACCGATCTTCCTGCATATCAGGGCGCGCAAGGCCTGATACGCATCTTGCTTCCCCGTCGGCTTGCTCGCCGGTTTCCAGAGATCGGAAGCGAAGTTCGGAAATTTTATCCGAAAATTCTCTCATCTAATTGATAAAAAAAGATATTTTGAAATCCCAACATCGGAAAATTTTACGCAATCGGCTAAACTTAAAAGATCGGAAGTAAAGATCGGAAAAAAATTTGCCGTTCTCAGCCTAACATACTAGATATATGTATGTTTTAGTGATGCAAAGATCGGAAAAATGGAAGAAGTTCCCACCCGCATCGAGCCCGCTTTTTTTGAAGGAAGCATCCCATCGAGCTTGTCCGATCTCGTTGTCGAAATACAAATGGCTGCGGCTAACTTGGGTAGTGGGCTACACAACGACGCAGCATCTGAGCTGGCGGACCTCGTCCGCGTAATGAATTGCTATTACTCCAATCTAATCGAGGGGCACAACACTCGCCCAAAGGATATCGAGAGAGCATTGGCGGGCGCTGAAGTTGAAGAGGCAACCCGTCCATTGGCTCTCGAAGCCAAAGCTCACGTAATAGTGCAAAGGGAAATTGACCATCTTAGCCACAGCGCAGCATTACCCGAGCCGACCTCGATTGAATTCATTTCGTGGGTGCATCGCCGGTTTTACGAGGAAATGCCGAATGAGTTCCGGTTCGTGGAACGTCCGGATGGGAGTAAAGTGGAGATCGTACCAGGCCAATTTCGTGCAACGGATAAAGACGACGTCGCGGTAGGCCGGCATTACCCACCATCGTCTCAAGTCGTCAGCGCTTTCATGAAATATTTTTCTTACCGATATAAGATGGCACAAGCTAGCGCGACCAGCCGGATTATTTCGATTGCTGCCGCTCACCACAGATTGAACTTCATCCACCCCTTCACTGATGGAAACGGTCGTGTCAGCAGACTGATGTCGCACGCAATGGCGCAAAATGCGGGAGTGGGCGGTAAAGGACTTTGGTCGATCTCTCGGGGATTGGCTCGTGGCTTGAATGAGAAGACTGAATACAAGCGCATGATGGATTACGCTGACTCACAGCGAATGGGCGAAAGGGATGGGCGCGGCAATTTATCCGCAAAAGCCCTTCAGGATTATTGCGAATGGTTTCTCTCGGTCGCGTTGGATCAGATCAATTTTTCAAAGGCAGTTTTTGCTTTCGAAACCCTGGAGGCTCGTTACCGAAAGTTGGTAGAGTCTGTCACCGATGACAAATGGGCTCCAGACGTGATTTCAGCCGTCCTTCGCCATGGTTCGCTGAATCGCGGTGATGTCAATTTGATCACAAAGACCACAGATCGAACTGCGCGCAAAACGACGAAGGAGCTGGTCGATGCGGGCTTTTTGAAATCATCCTCGCCGAAGACACCGGTCCGCATTGCTTTCCCACTTGATTACAGAGAACGACTGTTCCCCAACTTGTTCGCTGATGGTGATGTCGCTGCTCCGAAGCCAATCACCCCGACATTCCCAACACAAATGAAACGAGACGTCATTGTCCTCTCAGTTCCCACTGATGTTGAAGATATCACTGAGGAAGTCGAACGACGGATTGAACTTATCCCCAAGCTCCAAAAATCAGAGGGGGTAGAGAAGATTTTGGGAGATAGCGCCGCCAACGAACTCGCCCAATACGGCAAGGCAAAGGCAAATTGGAAAACGGTCCAAGAACGCGTAATCAATGAAAGTATCGGCCAACATGGCCGCTCACGAGCCGAAGTTATCAAGACCCTTCACGATCATAGCCCTGGAGCAATTACCGAAGAGCAAAAGGCAGATGTTGCAAGACGTGTCGAGGAAGCCGCTCCAGGATTGGTCGCACGATACAATGCTTCTAGGAACCAACGCAAACCGAAGAGGTGAAAATACTGTAGCCACCTTGCCGCCAACAAATTGCCTAAGGCGAATGCGGTGAGCGCAGAGCTTGCAGCTATAATGGCTGAAACCGACGATGCCGAAACTGAGGCGGAACGCTATTTCCCGAAATGATGTCTTCAGCACCACTCATTCGGCGGCTTGCTTGACGGCCGTAGCATCGCTTGCTCGCGCGCCTGAGAGGTTTCTTTGGCCGAGCGCCACGATCAAGACAGTGACCGCGCTCGATACGACGGAAACCCAGAAGCCATTCGAGGGTCCGAAATTATCGACCATCCAGCCGGAAACGAAGGCGCCGAGCGCCATGCCGATACCAATGCCCGTCATGATCCAGGTCACGCCTTCCGTCAGCATTGCCTCCGGCACCCGGCGCTCGATCAGCCCGAACGCGGTGATGAAGGTCGGGGAGATGGCAACGCCGCTCAGGAAAACCGCAAAGGCAAGCAAGGCAATCGACGTGCCGGCAACGAGAAGCGGCAGCGAGGTGAGGGCAAGGACACCGACCGCAACCAGCAACTGCCTCTGAAACGGCATTTTGGGGTTCAGCGCTCCGATGACCAGACCGACGATAAACGAACCGAGGGCATAAACGCCGATGACAAAGCTTGCGGCGCCGGGCTGGCCGAGCTGCTTGGTGATGGCTACGGCGCTCACTTCCGCCGTAGCGAAGGTGGAGCCGACGAAAATCAGGGCAAGTGTGATGATCTGGACCGGACGCAATCGGATTGCCGAATGTTGCGGACGATCGGAACCGAGCGCATGCACCTTGGGCTCCGTCGACCGCTGCAGCAAGAAGGCCGTCGTCCCCAGCGCAAGGAAGATCGTGCTGACAAGCATCCCGGCCTCCGGGAACAGAGCGACGGAGAGGCCGACCGAAAGGGAAGCCCCGGAGATATAGACGAGCTCATCGGCCGCGGATTCGAAGGCAAAGGCCGTGTTGAGCTCAGGCCGGGCACGGAAGATTTCCGTCCAGCGCGCACGCACCATGGCCGGAATGCTCGGCATGGCGGCCGCAACGAAGGCCGAGGCAAACAGCGTCCATGCCGGCCAATCCTGATTTGAGGCGATGACGAGAACGACGAAGGCGATGACCGAGAGAATGGTGGCCGGGGCCACCACCGCACGCTGGCCGAGCCGGTCGACCAGCCGGGAAATCTGCGGCGAGACGAATGCATTGGCCAAAGCGAAGGTGGCGGAAACCGCGCCGGCGAGCCCGTATTCACCGCGCGTCTGGGAGAGCATGGCGACGATGCCGATAGGAGCCATCGCAATGGGAATGCGCGCGAAGAAGGCCGCGGCCGAAAAGCCTTTCGCACCCGGCGCTCGGAAGATCTCACGGTATGGATTGGACATCGGAACGCTCCATGGATTGAACGAAGCCGCCACAGACATACGCAGCGTATGCGAATGAAATAATTGCATACGCCGCGTATGTCAACTAATATACGCAGCGTATGCGAATTTATGTAAAACCACTGACGGAGACGTAATGCGCAAACCCCGTAGTGAAATGATCGCCGAGACGCGAGCCAAGCTGCTGGCCGCTGGCCGTACGGCATTCGGTAGCGTTGGCTATGCCGACGCATCGATGGACGACTTTACAGCGGCGGCCGGACTGACGCGGGGGGCACTATACCACCATTTCGGCGACAAGAAGGGGCTGCTGCAAGCCGTTGTCAGCGAGATCGATGCGGAAATGACCGCAAGGCTCTGTGCGATCTCGTCGACAGCACCATCGCGCTGGCAGGCATTCGTCGATGAGAACGTCGGATATGTAGAGATGGCGCTGGAACCGGAAATCCAACGCATCATGTTTCGCGACGGCCCGGCTGTGCTTGGTGATCCCTCCGGATGGCCGAGCGCCAACGGCTGCATCGCGACAATCACAGAGAGCCTTCGCCACCTTCGAGACGAGGGTATCATCGTGGAGATTGACCCGGAAGCCGGCGGCCGCCTCATCAATGCAGCGAGCAGCAGCGCTGCACAGTGGATCGCCAATTCGGACGATCCCGAGGCGACATCGAAACGGGCGGTCGAGGCTTTTCGGACTTTCCTCGAAGGCTTGCGGATCGAGAAGGACTGATCGGCCGAGAGATCTCCGATCCCGACCATAGATACCGGATGCAGCCTTGTCAGCCCGCCGATGCGGCGGTGAAGACCGCCAGCTGAGCCTCGAAAGCCCGCTTGTAGGCCGGCCGGGCTTCCCCGCGGGCTACATAGGCGGAGAGGTTCCGATAGTCCTGCAATATCTCCGAGTCCTTCAGCCTGAGCAGGACCGATATCATCATGAGATCGCCGGCGCTAAACGCCTCCTCGAGCCATTCGGCACTGCCGAGGCGATTGGACAGTTCGGTCAGTCGCTGGCGGATGCGTTCGTCGACCATGGACAGGCGCTGCTCGTACCAGATCTGATCGCGCTCCTGGATTCTTACGGTTGCTCGATCGATGATCGGCGGCTCTACTGTGGAAAGAGCGGCAAACATCCATGTGATCGCCCGTGCACGGGCGTTGGCATCGTCCGGCAGCAGGCCAGTATGACGCTCCGCTATATGGAACACGATTGATCCCGACTCGAACAAGGCGAGATCGTCCTCTTCATAGGTCGGGATCTGCCCGAAAGGATGAAGCGCGAGATGCGCAGGCTCCTTCATCTCCTTGAAGGAAAGGAGGCGCACCTCGTAAGGCTCGCCGACCTCTTCGAGCGCCCAGCGAACGCGCATATCCCGAGCCAAACCCCTGCCGCGATCCGGCGACTTTTCAAAGGCGGTAATCGTTATCGTCATTGCTGCTCTCCATGGCTTGTCTGCCCTAAAGACGGGTGGCTGAGCAAAATTCCGACACTTCGTTTGCAAGTTAGTTTCCGAGAGCGGGAATACCCCAAAAGCCACGACGGATCGTCAAGGCTCACTCTGCTGAATCGATTCACGGATAGGCCGCTCGGCATACCCGCGCGACGATGTCGCGCAGCCATCGGTGCGCCGGGTCGGCATCGGCGCGCGGATGCCATATGGCGGAGACGAGTATTTCGGGCGTTTCGAATGGTAGTTCGAAGCCGCGTATGCCGCGCGCCGCCAGGGGCCCGTTGACGCCGTTCTTGCCGAGACACGAGGCAGGAACGGCCGCAACGAAAAAGGTCGAAGCCGCAATTCTCATTGCATCCGGAAATCCCGGCACCACGACGCGTATTTCTCGTTTCAGGTTTTTCTTTTCTAAGGCCTCGTCGACTGCCTCAGCGAACTCTCCGTTCCTCGAGGCGACGACATGGCTGCAGGCCGCGTAGCGCTCCACCGTTACGGCCTCACCGGTGAGCAGAGGGTGGTCTTCCCGGGCAATCCCGATAAGTCGATCGCGAAGCAGAAGTCGGGTCCGTAATTCAGGCGCCGGCACGCCAAGCACACCGATTTCCAGATCGACCAGCCCCTCCCGAAGCGCATGGGGCTCCTTGTCAGGCTTCAGCACAAAGCGGATGCGGACATGGGGAGCGGCGTCGGTCATGGCGGAGACTAGAGGCGCCGCCAGGAATTCAAGAAATGCTTCGCTCACACGCATGGAGAACGTAGTCTCCAGCGTGGCCATGTCGATCTCGCTTGCCGCCGGCCGCAGAATGGCGCGTGCATCCTGGGTGACGGCATGAACGGGGTCCCGAAGTGCCTCGGCAAATCGTGTCGGCGCGAGGGACCGGCCTGCTCTGACGAGCAATGGATCGCCTGTCACCGCTCGCAGCCGCGACAACGTACGGCTCATGGCGGAAGGGCTGAGCCCCAGCCGCTTTGCCGCTTCGGTCACGCTTCCTTCGGCCAGCAGGGCATCAAGTGCGACGAGAAGATTGAGGTCGATGTCTTCCATGACGATTGGGTAGACCAAATCCGCAGACACGCCTAGCGTTGGACGCAACTATTCTTTGCATTGCATGCGTCTGGCGAAATCCAGGCCGGGCTTTCATATTTGGCCTAAAGCACACGAATACAGGAGGCATGTAACATGCCATCATCCACTTCCACCTCCGGCAGCATATTGATCATCGGCGCCTCCCGCGGGCTCGGCCATGCCATGGCCGAAGAGTTCTTCAAGAAAGGCTGGTCCGTCGTCGGTACGGTGCGGGCCTCCGCGTCGCGGACAAAACTGCACGATCTCGCGGACGCCTCCGCCGGACGGGTCACGATTGAGATACTCGACATCAACGAACCGGACCAGCTTTCGTCTTTGCGCGCGTGCCTCGACGGCCGAGCCTTCGATATCCTGTTCGTCAACGCCGGAACAACGAATGTTCCGACGGAAACGACCGCCGATGTAACGACGGAGGAATTCGTCCGCGTCATGGTGACGAATGCGCTCAGTCCGATGCGAACCGTCGAAGGTCTGCAGGATCTCGTCTCGCCCTCGGGCATGATCGGGGTCATGTCGTCGGGGCAGGGCAGCGTCAGCAACAATACGACTGGCATGCGGGAAGTCTATCGCGGCAGCAAGGCAGCCTTGAACACCTTGATGCGCAGCTATGCCGCCCGTCACGGCGATGATGCGCGCGCATTGGTTTTGATGGCTCCCGGTTGGGTCAAGACCGATCTGGGCGGCCCGGACGGACGGCTGACGATCGAAGAAAGCATTCCAAGCCTGGTGAACGTGCTTCTCGATCAGCGAGGAAAGCGCGGCCTGCAATATCTGGATTACCTGGGCCGAACGGTCCCCTGGTAACCAGCGGATTAGGGAGAGAAACCCTCGACATCATTTGGCGCATCACTGAGTTCGCAGCGTTCCGCAAAACTGCCGAAAACATCCGCGCGAAATTTTTCACCGACCAACGCCTTTCGAATCCTCTTGACAGATTCTTGATTGTCACCGAGTTTAGTAAAGCGTTTTACTAAAGCGGTTTACAAGCTGATGGCAAAGGGACACACTCCTGGATTGAAGGACGTCGCGAAAGCTGCCGGCGTGTCGGTGACAACGGTCTCCCGCATGCTGAACGGCTCCCTGGATCTGCCCCAACTCACCAAGCGGCGGATCGAAGAGGCGATCGCATCCCTCAAATATCAGCCGAACCCGCATGCCCGGCGGCTGAGCCGCGGCCGCTCCGACACGATCGGTCTCGTCGTGCCCGACATCGCCAACCCGTTCTTCGCGACCATGGTGGCAGCCGTCGAAGAAGCGGCTAACGACAAGGGGTTGGCCGTATCCCTCTATGCGACACTCAACCGGACCGGCCGCGAGGTCGCCTACCTCAGACTGATCGAGCACAATCACGTGGACGGATTGGTCTTCGTCACCAACCATCCCGATAACGGCGAACTTGCCGCTCTCATCAATCGAACGGGCAAGGTCGTCGTGGTCGACGAGGACGTTCCGCTCGCGACCGTCCCGAAACTTTTCTGCGACAATCGGCAGGGCGGTTATCTCGCCGGCCGCCATTTGGCTGAATTTGGCCATCGCGACGTGCTCTATGTCGGCGGTCCCGACGCCATGATCAGCACGCAGCGGCGCTTCAACGGATTGCATGAGGGGTTGCGGGAGCGCTTCGGCGGCGACGTCTCGATCCGGCGCTACAGCGGCGAATACACGATTGCCTGCGGACGGGAGATGGCGCTGCGGTTCCTGGAGGAAGGCATGCCGGCAACCGCAATCTTCGCCAGCTCCGACGAAATCGCCATTGGCATGATCGAAGTCCTGCGGGAGAAGGGGATTTCGATACCCGATGACCTGTCCCTGGTCGGCTTTGACGATGTCAGTCCGCTGCATCTTTTTGCGCCGCCGCTGACGGCGATCCGGCAGCCGGTGCGCGCCATCGGACAGCGCGCCCTGTCCCTTCTTCTCGAGACAAACTGGCAGGACAGCAAATCGCTCGCCATCGAGGAGCTCGTGCCAGTTGAAATCGTCGTGCGGAAATCCGTTGCACCGCCGTCGACACATAACAAGCAACGATAACCAAACCAGAGGATGAGAACATGGAACAGATCAGACGTCGGGCGTTCAACGTCGCCCTTGCCTTTACCGCGCTTGCGGGCGCGACCTTGGCAGCTCCACT
This sequence comes from Rhizobium sp. P40RR-XXII, assembly GCF_012641405.1. Lineage (GTDB taxonomy): Bacteria > Pseudomonadota > Alphaproteobacteria > Rhizobiales > Rhizobiaceae > Rhizobium. The sequence goes on along the minus strand of NZ_JABAII010000028.1, from coordinate 43,956 downwards.
CGCGCATGCCGCCGGCAAGACTTATGCACTGGTACAGATCAATCAGCAGGCCCTTTTCTTCAATCAGATCAACGAAGGCGCCCAGAAGGCCGCCGATGCCTCGGGCGACAAGCTCGTCATCTTCAATGCCAACAACGACGCTGCCGCGCAAAACAGCGCCGTCGAGACCTATGTCCAGCAGAAGGTCGATGGACTAATCGTCGTTGCCATCGACGTCAACGGCATCATGCCGGCCGTCAAGCAGGCTTCGGATGCCGGCATTCCGGTCGTCGCCATCGATGCGATCTTGCCGGAAGGCCCGCAGAAATCGCAGATCGGCGTCGATAACGGCAAGGCCGGCGCCGATATCGGTGCCTATTTCCTCGACTACGTGAAGAAGAACATGGGCGGCAAGGCCAAGGTGGGCATCGTCGGCGCCCTGAACTCCTATATCCAGAATCTTCGCCAGAAAGGTTTCGAAGACGCGATCAAGGGCGGCAGCATCGAGACGGTCGGCGTTGTCGATGGCCAGAATATCCAGGACAATGCTCTTGCCGCCGCCGAAAACCTCATCACCGGCAACCCTGATATGACGACGATCTACGCCACGGGCGAACCGGCTCTGCTCGGCGCGATCGCCGCCGTTCAGAGCCAGTCCAAGCAGGACAGCATCAAGGTCTTTGGCTGGGATCTGACCGCGCAGGCGATCGCGGGTCTCGATCAAGGCTATGTCGTTGCCGTCGTCCAGCAGGACCCGGCAGGCGAGGGCAAGGCCGCCGTCGAAGCCCTGGCGAAGCTGACCGCCGGCCAGAGCGTCGAAAAGAGCATCTCCGTACCGATTACGATCGTGACGAAGCAAAACGTCGATCCATACCGGGCCGTTTTCAAATGATGACGGAAAACCGGCCTGTTTATGCCGGAGCCGGGGAGGCGCAAGCCTCCCGGCATTCCTCCGGCTCGCCCGCCTTGACGCCAGCCGTATCGCTTCGCGGCATCCGCAAGACCTTCGGTTCGCATCAGGCGCTGCGCGGCGTCGATCTCGATCTTTTTCCCGGCGAGTGCCTCGGCCTTGTCGGCGACAATGCCGCCGGAAAGTCGACGCTCACCAAGATCATATCCGGCACCTATTTGCCGGATGACGGAACCATCTCGCTGAACGGCGAGGAGGTCAAATTCTCCGGACCAGCCGATGCGCGCGACCGCCACATTGAAATGGTCTTCCAGGATCTGAGCCTTTGCGATCACGTCGATGTCGTCGGCAATCTTTTCCTCGGGCGTGAAATCACCAGGGGACCCTTCCTCGATCGCCAGAGAATGCTGGCCGAGGCCCGCAAGATGCTGGATGCCCTCGAAATCCGTATTCCGCGTCTCTCGGCCAAGGTCGAGAAGTTGTCGGGCGGCCAGCGCCAGGCAATCGCGATTGCGCGGGCGGCCTCCTTCAATCCCAAAGTGCTGATCATGGACGAACCGACATCCGCGCTCGCAGTCGCCGAGGTCGAAGCCGTTCTGTCGCTCATCAACCGGGTCAAGGCGACCGGCGTATCCGTCGTCCTCATCACTCACCGCCTGCAGGATCTCTTCAGGGTCTGCGACCGGATCGCCGTCATGTACGAAGGCACCAAGGTCGCGGAACGTGACATCGGCAAGACCAATCTTGAGGACCTCGTCAAGCTCATCGTCGGGGGAGAAAGACATTGACCGTCTACACCGAACGCAGCAAGGGCTCACCGATATCGGATTTCCTGAGTGAAAACGCTCAGGTCCTGTCGATCACCTTCTTCTTTGTGGCATGCCTCGTCTTCTTTTCGCTGACGACGACGACCTTCATGACGATGGGCAACATCCTCAACGTCGTGCGTCAGGCGGCCCCCATCCTTGTCGTGGCGATCGCCATGACCCTGGTCATCGTCACAGGCGGGATCGACCTTTCCGTCGGCTCCATGCTGGCTCTCATCAATGCGGTCGCCGCCGTCACGCTGGCGACGGGCATACCTTGGCCGGTGGTATCGATCGGCATGCTCGCCTTCGGCGGCATCATCGGCCTGCTGCAGGGCTGGTTCATCGCCTACCAGAATATTCCTGCCTTCATCGTCACCCTTGCCGGTCTCTCCATCCTGCGCGGCGTCGCTCTCTACCTGACCCAGGGTTATTCCATTCCGATCAATGGCGATGCGGGCTTCTTCTACATGGGCCGCGGCGAACTGGCCGGCTTTCCCGTTCCGGCGCTGATCGCAATCCTGATCGCGATTGTCGGTTATATCGTCATGGCCTCGACGAAATACGGACGCCAGATCGTGGCGGTTGGGTCGAACATGGAAGCGGCCCGTCGTGTCGGCATGCCCGCCAAATGGATCGTCGCTTCGGTCTATCTGGTCTCAGGGGTCGCATCGGCACTAGCGGGACTTTTGATCGCCGCACGTCTCGGCTCCGGCTCGTCGAACGCGGCCGTCGGCTTCGAACTTCAGGTGATTGCCGCCGTCGTGCTTGGCGGAACATCGCTCATGGGCGGTCGAGGCACGATGATCGGCACGGTTCTCGGCACCATGACCATCGCCGTCATCGGCAACGGCCTGATCCTGATGCATATCTCACCCTTCTTTACCCAAATCGTCACCGGGGCGATCATCCTTGTCGCCATCTGGCTGAACACACGCATCTTCACTACCAACTTCCGACTGTCGGGCAGGAGGAAGAGCTGATGGCAACGGATGAGCTTTCACCCGGTCACGTCCGGTCCGGACATGTGATGACCGCCTCGGGGTTGGTTCCGGTATCCGACATCGGCATCACCCTGATGCACGAGCATATTCTCAATGATTGCCGCTGCTGGTGGCACGCGCCGAAGACGCCCGAACGTCAATATCTTGCCGAGAGCTTCGTCTGTATGGAGATCCTTGGCGAGCTGCGGCAGGACCCCTTCGTCAACAAGCACAACATCACGCTGGATGACGAAAAGCTCGCCGTGATGGAGCTCAAGGATTTTGCCGGGCTCGGAGGCCGGACGGTCGTTGAGCCGACATGTCAAGGCATTGGTCGCGATCCTCTGGCTCTGCGACGGATTTCCAAGGCGACGGGACTGAACATCGTCATGGGGGCCGGCTTTTATCTCGGCTCGTCTCATCCGACGAGGGTTGCCGATATGTCCGCGGCTCAGATCGCAGATGAAATCGTGTCAGAGGCAACCGTGGGCGCGGATGGCACCGATGTGAAGATCGGCCTCATCGGTGAGATCGGGGTCTCGTCTGATTTCACGGCCGCGGAAGAAAAATCGCTGCGGGGCGCGGCGCAGGCGCATGTACGCACGGGTCTGCCCCTGATGGTCCACCTTCCGGGCTGGTATCGCCTGGGTCACAAGGTACTCGACATCGTGGCGTCCGAGGGCGGCGATCTCAGGCATACGGTGCTCTGCCACATGAACCCGTCGCATGACGATCTCACCTACCAATCGGAGCTGGCTGCCCGCGGCGCTTTCCTCGAATACGACATGATCGGCATGGATTTCTTCTACGCCGACCAGCAGGTTCAATGCCCAAGCGATGAGGAGGCTGCCCGAGCGCTCGTCAAGCTCGTCGAGATGGGACACAAGGACCGGCTCCTGCTCTCCCACGACGTCTTTCTGAAGATGATGCTCAAGCATTATGGGGGCAACGGCTACGCCTATGTCCTGCGTCACTTCCTGCCACGCCTAAAGCGCCATGGACTGGACGACGCAACGCTCGACATCTTCATGCGCGCCAATCCGAGGTCGGTCTTCGAGGCCGACACAACGCCATAAAAAGAAATGGAAACATCATGACAAAGAAGGTTCTTCTCGTCGGCGAAAGCTGGGTCAGTTCCGCCACGCACTACAAGGGCTTCGACCAGTTCGGAAGCGTCACCTTCCACCTCGGCGCCGAGCCGCTCGTAAAGGCGCTCGCCGGCAGCGAATATGAGCTCACCTATATGCCGGCCCATGAGGCGGTCGAACAGCTGCCCTTCGACATGGCCGGGCTGGATGCCTATGACGCAATCATTCTTTCCGATATCGGCGCCAATTCGCTGCTTCTTCCGCCGGCGGTCTGGCTGCATTCGAAGACCGTCCCGAACCGGCTGAAACTGCTCAAGGCCTGGGTGGAAAAGGGCGGCGGCCTGCTGATGGTCGGCGGCTATTTCTCCTTCCAGGGGATAGACGGCAAGGCCCGCTGGCGCCGCACGCCGGTCGAGGACGCGTTGCCGGTGACATGCCTGCCCTATGACGATCGCGTCGAAATTCCCGAGGGGACGACGCCTGTCATCGTCAAGTCCGAACATGCGACGGTTGCCGGCATGCCGAAGGATTGGCCTTTGCTGCTCGGCGTCAACGAAGTCGAAGTCCGCGAGCGCGCCGATGTCGAAGTCATCGCCCGATTGCCCGATGATCAGGGCGGGCATCCGCTCCTGGTGACCGGCCACTTCGGCAAGGGCAGGACGGCTGCCTGGACCTCGGATATCGGCCCGCATTGGCTCTCGCCCGCCTTCTGCAAATGGGAGGGTTACGGGCGTCTTTGGAAGAATATTCTCGGTTGGCTGACGGAGGAAAAATAAGTGTCATTCGCCGGCAAGAATGCCGGTGAGGTCCGCCCTGCTGGGGAAAGCTGAGCGCGTTCCCCGGCGGCTGACCGTGACGGCGGCTGCCGCTGTTGCGTGACGAACAGCCCGGGCGTCGAGTGTCGTGCCTCTGAGGGCAGCCGAGGCAAGCGCAACGGCCATGAAGGTGTCGCCGGCGCCGGTCGTGTCGACGACTTCGGTCGCAAGCGCAGGGACGGTAGCAAGCACCTGGCTGCCGCTGGCAAGGATCGCGCCGGCGCCGCCGAGGGTCAGAACAGTCTGCGCGACACCGGCTTCGGCCAGGCGGTGAAGGGCGGTCTCGCCGGACGATCCGGTCAGGCTTTCGGCTTCGCCCTTGTTGAGGAAGGCGATATCGATCAGCGGCCAGAGCTCGGCGAAGTAGGGCCGTAGCGGGGAGGGGTTGAAGGCGGTCGTCAGGCAACGGCGTCTGGCTTCGGCAAGAATGCCGCGGGTGACGCTTTCGCTGAGATTGCCCTGCAGCACGGCGAGGTCCCCGGCTGCAGCGTCCTTAAGCGGTGCTAGTGCCTCGGCAAGGGTCAATGCCTCGGCAGAGGCCGTCGTCGTCACGATGGCATTTTCGCCGTCTGGCGTGGTGAAGATGATGGAAAAGTCGCTGGAGCGGTTGGGGTATCCCACAAGGCGGGCATCGACCGCCTCTCCGGCAAGTTGGTCGCGGATCGTCTGGGCGCGAAAGTCCTCGCCGACGGCGGCTACGAGCGTCGTGGAAAGGCCCGTCCGACCCATCACGACCGCCTGATTGGCGCCCTTGCCGCCAAGGTCGCGGGTTTCCTCCCGACCGAGGATCGAGGCGCCGGCTTCGGGCATGGACAATACGGATATGGTTTCGTCGATGGCGACGTTACCGATGACATAGGCACGCATGGCAGGCTTTCAGAAAGGAAAGAGAAATGCAGCAGATATCGGATAGGGCCTCAAGCGCCATACGGGAAATCTTCGGTACTGACAAGGCGCTGATCGGCATGATCCATTGCCCGCCTTTCCCCGGTGCTCCGCGCTATCGCGGCGCCGCGATGGATTCCATCTATGACACCTGTATTCGCGACGCCGAGGCGCTCGTCAAGGGCGGAATCCATGGCCTGATCATCGAAAACCATGGGGACATTCCCTTTTCGAAACCCGAGGACATCGGCCATGAAACCGCGGCCTTCATGTCCGTCGTGACCGACCGCGTTGCCCGCGCCGCCGGCGTGCCGCTCGGCATCAACGTCCTTGCCAATGCGCCAATCCCCGCCTTCGCGATTGCGATGGCCGGCGGCGCGAGCTTCATCCGCGTCAATCAGTGGGCCAACGCCTATGTCGCCAATGAAGGATTCATGGAGGGACGCGCGGCGGAGGCCATGCGCTATCGCTCGCTGCTGCGCGCCGAACATATCAGGGTCTTTGCCGATAGCCATGTGAAGCATGGCGCACATGCCATCACCGCCGACCGGACGATCGATGAGCTGACCCGCGACCTCGCCTTCTTCGATGCCGACGTAGTCATCGCCACCGGCCAGAGGACAGGCAACAGCGCGACGATCGAGGAGATCGAAGAGATCGGCGCCGCCACCCATCTGCCGCTGCTGGTCGGCTCCGGCGTCACCAAGGATAATATCGTCGAGATCCTCAAGCGCACGAACGGCGTCATCGTCGCCTCGTCTTTGAAGGAAGGCGGCGTCTGGTGGAACCCGGTTGACCCAGCCCGTGTCGCAGCCTTCGTCGAAGCGGCAAAACCCGGCCTGGAGGCGTAAGGACGATGGCACAAACCCTATCGGAGCAGATACTCGACGAGAACCGGCAAGTCTTTGAAGCGATGGTTCGCCACCGCTTCGTCGAGGATATCAAGGCCGGCCGCCTTCCGAACGAGGTCTTCGAGCGTTACCTCGTCTTCGAGGGCGCCTTCGTCGACACGGCGATTGCTATCTTCTCCTATGCCACCGCCAAGGCCGAGAGCATTGCGCAGAAGCGCTGGCTGATCGGCGTACTCGACGCGCTGGCAAACCAGCAGATCGCCTATTTCGAAAGGACCTTCGCAGCGCGCGGCATCGATCCGGCTCGATACGACACCGCTCGAGAAGATGTCGCCGCTTTCCGCGAGGGAATGCTTGCGATTGCCCGCGACGGCGGGTTTCTCGATACGATCGCGGCGATGTTTGCCGCCGAATGGATGTATTGGACCTGGTCGATCGAAGCCAACCGATCGGCGATCCGCGATCCCCTGCTCAAGGAATGGGTCAAGCTCCATGCCGAGCCCGAATTCGAGGCGCAGGCGCGATGGCTGAAGGCCGTACTCGACCAGGCGGGCGAGACCATGGGTGGTGACGAGCGGAAGCGGCTGAGTGCCATTTTCGGTCAAGCACAACGTCTGGAAATTGGCTTCCACGAAGCCGCTTATTCCTAAAGGCAGCGATTGCCGATCCAGGCATGGTCTCCGAGCAGGGGAGGTTCGAAGAGGCGAGGGGACGACCGGTCCGAATAAATAACGGAAATGAATCGAACCGGGCCGACCGATTCAAAACACTCGTTGGACCCCTCCGGCTGGATCGATCATCCTGCCGGCATGCTTACTCAACCCTATCATCTCTACATCGAACGCGCGGATGCCGGGCGGAACATGGCGCGTTATTATGTTCTGGAAATATCGACGACACTGTTCGGCGACACATGCCTGACAAGAAGATGGGGCCGCATAGGGTTCGGCGGACAGAGCATGGCACATCATTTCGCCGATGAAAGCGACGCCGTCAGGATGTTTCTCGCATTAACCCGGCAGAAGCGCGCCAGAGGATACCGGCCGCCATCCTAAAGTGGTTTGGCTTTTCACAGAATCTTTGAACCATTCTATCTTTTTATTGTCCCATAATTCCCGACGGAAAACGGGCCTGTCGCGAATTGGGATCCTTAACTGTATACTGACGACGCGACGAGCAATTCGCGCTGCCGATATTGTGGAGCGCACCAATGATTCTGAACGCCATTACCGACACTGCGTGCCGGTGGGATCAGAGGATCGATCAACGCCCATTCCCGGTCCGTCGAATCACTTGAAAAACGAAGCACGTCTCTGTTATGCTCAAATTGAGCAATAGCGGTCCAATGCGTCGAAAACCCTTTAATCTGGCGCAAAAAGGGAATCACTCCCGCTGCTATCGCTCAACTACTTTTAAATCGGGATCTCAGGGACCAGCTCGGCCTGTTCTGAATCCACTCGGGGAAGATTTCCATGATCCATGAAATGCGCATCTATACCTGCTTGCCCGGCAAGCTGCCAGCGCTCCAGGAGCGTTTCGAAACGGCGACGCTGGCGATCTGGGACCGGCTCGGCATCCGCCCCCTCGGTTTCTGGACGACGATGATCGGGCCTTCCAGCTCCGATCTCATCTATTTCCTCAAATGGCAATCGCTGGAGGAGCGCGAGCGGAAATGGGCGGAATTCCTGGCTGATCCGGCGTGGAAAGAGGCCAAGGCAAAGAGCGAGGCGCCGGGTCAGATCGTTGCCAATATCGCCAGTTCGATCCTGCAGCCGACTGGATTCTTTCGCCCCTTTACCTCCGTCGAGGCCGATGGCTGAAGACGGATAGAAAAACCGCCCGGCACTTTTCCCGGAATTGCTCTAAGCGTCCGGGCCGGGCGCTCCCCAGATGGACCAGTGCCCGGTATTGGATCCATGGGCAACTTGGGTTTCGTCATGGGTACCATGCCTGTTATTTTCGCCGTCTTTTCTTGTCGTTTTCCGAGGCATTGAATTCCAGAATGCCAGAAAGATGAACCCGACCAGGCCGCCAAGGGCGAGCAAGCCTAAAACCATGTTTCCCATTGAAGCCTCCGCCAGCACCTGTCTCCTGCAGACGAAATCGTATCATATATGAGTGCTCATCCCGAATTTGATGAGCGACGCGTCCAATGACCTCGTGGATATGCCCGAGGCCTGGAGCGCCATTTGCAGCTGGATGGCCTCGCGAAAAAGCTCGAAGCAGAACGAGCCGCAACGCTCGTCAATTCCGGCATCGACAAAGCACCCGAGGCATATAGCAACGCGGAGACCGACATGCGCCACGAAATTGAGGCCCTTTGTGTCATCACGGTGAGGGCGCCGGCAGGGATTACGCTCAAGGTGAAAGCTACTGCCGCCGCCATCAGCCGATCACGCAGATTGTCTCATGTCGGCAGATCACGACGTGGCGCGAGTTCATTCGTCAAAGATGTAAATATCGCCCTCTTTCAGAGCAGCGATAAACGCCTCTCGCGCTTTCTCAGCGTCTATCTTTTCTTCGTGGGCGTCTAGCAACGCTTTTTTGGCAGATTGATATGCTTGTCCAGCTTCAAGCGTGGGCCATTCGTCCAGAAGATATTCAGTGGCGCGTTCTGCGTTCGAAATGACCAGTCGCGCACCAGTCTTACGCGTTTCGACGATAACGGGCTTACTCCACCATTGAACCATCGACGTTCTCCTCGGGCGGTGAACGGACTCTGGGCTGGAAAGTTCCGGAAAGATTGCGGGGAATCGATCATGTTACGATAGCAGGGGAACGCCTGCCTCGACTGCTGCCGCTATGAATGCAACGCGCGCCTCTTCGGCTGGCCGTTCACCTCGTTGCACGTCCAAGCAAATAAGTAGCGCTGAAAGGAAGCAATTCCCTTCTTCCATGGGCCAGTCATCCAGAAGCGTCTTCCAAACCTCGTCGGCTGTCCCTACCGTTCTGATCTCGCCAGTATGATTTCGGACGACGTAGACCGGAGCGAAACGCGGCACTCTTTTCATTGTCGAGGTCTCCGAGAAGCAGAAGCCCTTTTGAGCCTTCTGCCATTGGAGATGCATTTAACTTTATTAGTTTGATAGCAAAATTCGAGCGCCTCTTTGACCGACGTTGCTGCTTATGCTCACTGGCGAAACGAACGCTGCCGGCAGCTCCTGAAGCGAGCCGAACGGTAATGCCGCAATCGCTCCCTTCCAGGGAATTCGAATACCGGGTGACCGGGCGTGGTGTTAGTGTCAACAATTCTGGAAGTCGCCGTCCTAGGGGAATGCCTATAGCTCCTCGCGCGGCTCAAGTGATTAATCAAACAATGGATGCAACCAGTTCATCAATGGCGCTTCTCTCCCAACAATTCCCAGATCAGAGCACTCGTTTATTCTTCTGTAAATTCCGAGGAATTAATAGCGTGTCACGCCCATAGCAATGTCTCCGTTTTCGAAGTTTATTATACCGTGACGCATAGCGAGAACGGGCGAGCTTGATCGGCCGGGGACGGGTCCGGCAATCAATGAGACTTGCGCAACCTAATCCACACTGCGCTGCGACGGACATTCCAGAAGCGGACCAAATCGCGCCGTAAATGGTCCCCCTTGTTCACGCAATCGCCCATTCCATCACAACGGCTAAGGTGGACCTGCGAGCCAACGTCAACTTCTTGGCCATGCAAGCCGTGTCGGCAAAATTACTGCATTTAGGTTTGTCTCCATGCACCAATCAACATGCGCATGAAATGCTCTGCGGCAGGTGACAAAGTGCCGCCACGGCGCCGGACGATCCCGATAGTGCGCGAGATTTCTGGATTTCGGATCGAGCGCGTGATGAGAAAAGGATGGTCCCCCTGTGGGGTCGCCATTTTCGGTAGCACGGAAATCCCAAGCCCTGCCTCTACAAGACCGAGCGATGTTGAAAGATGGGTAACTTCGTAAAACCAGTTAAGTTTGATGTTCGATCTAGCCAGAGCAGCGTCAAGCAATGTCCTGTTCGCGCTGGAGCGATGAACCGTGATAAGCGGGTAGGGCTCAAGATCCTCCCACCGAACCTCTTTCTTTTCCGCTAGTGGATGGTCCCGCTTGGCTGCCAAGACGAAGGGATCCTCGGCCAGCCTCTCAAACACCAGATCGCTGTCGGAGCTTCCCATAATGTTGATTCCGAATTCGACCTCGCCGCGTGCAACGGCCTGCAGCGCATCGGTCGCGGTAAGGTCGAGAATGCGAAGCCGGATATTCGGATATTCCTGATTGAACTGTCGAATGACCGAAGGCAGGAAATAAAAGGCTGCCGTCGGCAGACAAGCAATCGTTACCAAGCCTCCGCGCTTGGCTCCCAGTTCCCGCATCGAAAACAGCGATCCATCGAACTCCTCCAGCATGCGCTGCACCAGAGGAACGAGCTCGGTTCCAAGAGCGGTAGCAGCGACGTGGCGCGTCGTCCTCTCCAGCAGCGGTGCACCGATCGCCTGCTCGAGCTTTTGAATGCGCCGGCTCAATGCCGGTTGCGACATATTCAGCTGATCGGCAGCGCGATGAAAGCCCTGCAGCTCTAAGACGGCCAAGAACGCCCTTAGGTCAAGAATCTCACAATTGATGTTCATTCCGTATCAATCACCTCGATTTTAGCATTTCACATATCAATCACTAATTCCATAATAGCAATAACGAGGCTTATTAATACGCCAATCACATTACCCGACGAGAAAACGTATGAATGACCTGCTCTCCATACCATGCGTACTGATGCGGGGCGGCACCTCAAAAGGCCCCTTCTTTCTGACGTCGGACCTGCCGCAAGACCCGGCCCAGCGAGATCAGGTGCTTCTGTCCATCATGGGCTCGGGGCATCCCCTCCAGATCGACGGCATCGGAGGGGGAAATCCCGTGACCAGCAAGGTTGCCATCTGCGGCCCGGCAACAGTACCGGGCGCGGACGTGGACTATCTGTTCGCGCAAGTTCGCGTGGATCAGCAGATCGTGGATACCTCCCCCAATTGCGGGAACATGCTGGCGGCCGTCGGGCCGTTCGCAATAGAAGCAGGGCTCGTGCCCGTCTCCGGAGAGACCACCCTCGTCAAAATCTTCAACGTGAACACCGGCAAGATGATCGAAGCCGAGGTTCCGACCCCAAATGGTGCCGTAGCCTATCTCGGAGATGCAGAAATTGACGGCGTACCGGGTCAGGCCGCTCCGATCGCGCTTACGTTCAAGGACGCGGCAGGTGCCAGAACGGGCCAGCTTTTCCCAAGCGGCAAGTCGATCGAGACGATCGACGGCATCGATGTGACCTGTATCGATTGCGCCATGCCGATGCTCCTTATCGACGCGATCTCGCTTGGCGTGAGCGGATACGAAAGCGCTGCAGACCTAAACGGCAATCGTTCCTTGATCGAACGGCTGGAAAACCTTCGTATCCTTGCCGGCAAGAGAATGGGAATGGGTGATGTTCGCAATCAGGTCACGCCAAAACCGGTTCTCGTGTCTCCTGCACGACAGGGCGGCGCCTTGAGCGTTCGATACTTTATGCCGAACGAATGCCATCCGTCGCTAGCGACGACGGGCGCGGTCGGGATTGCGACAGCGTGCGTGAGCGAAAACACCGTGTCATCTCGCCTCATTGGCATTCAGAGACCGCCGGTCGTGCTTTCCATTGAACATCCCAGCGGCCATCTGGACGTAAAGTTGCAGTTGCGGGATGGAAAGCTCGTTGCCGGAATTCTTCGCACGGCCCGCAGGCTCTTCGAGGGGCAGGTCTTCGCAAAACCTGTCAAAGCACTGGTCTGTGCAGCATAATCAATCAACCCATGGCGCCGGGAGGGTGCCAAAACGGAGGAGATCGAATGAAAAAGCTTATTCTCGTACTCGCTGCAACGATAGCACTATCCGGTGCGGCTGTCGCGGAACCTGTTCGCATCAGCGTCGGTTCCTATAACCTTAACAACCTGCCTTTTCCTGTTGCTCAGGGTTTGGGCCTCTATGAGAAGGAAGGGCTGGATGTAACGGTCGAAAACTTCGCATCCGGTGGATCAAAGACGTTGCAGGCCTTGGTTGCGGGCTCGACCGATGTCGCTGTCGGCTTTTACGACCATACGATTCAAATGCAGTCCCAGAACAAGAATATTGTCGCGTTCGTGGAGTTGGGCCGCAATTCCGGGCTCGTGCTGGCTGGCGGCAAAGATACGAAGTTCGATCCGAAAAAGCCGGAAACCATCAAAGGCGCCAAGATCGGAATCACCGCTCCTGGGTCGTCCTCTGATTTCTTTGTTCGCTACTATCTCCAGCGGCATCATCTCTCAGCGAACGACGTTTCGCTCATCGGCGTGGGGTCGGGCTCGGCTGCAGTCGCAGCGCTTCAGCAAGGCAAGATCGATCTGCTCGTAAATTACGACCCTGCTGCGACGTTCGTTGTCGAGAAGGGCGTCGGAAAGATCCTGATTGACGCTCGTAATGATGATGGCGCCAAGGAGATCTATGGCGGCATCTATCCAACGTCGGTGCTTTACGCCACGCAGGACTACATCTCCAAAAATCCGGAGACAGTTCAGAAGGTCACAAACGCAACAGTGAAAGCGCTGCAATGGATGAAGACGCACAGCGCTGCAGAGATTGTCGAAAAGCTGCCGCCTGAGTTCATTTCCGGCGACAAGGCTACCTACATCAAAGCAGTCGAAAATGCCCGTCAGATCTTTTCCACGGATGGTCTGCTGAACGGAGACGATATCAAGACGCCTCTCGAGGTCCTGACCTCGTTCAACGACAAGGTCAAGGCGACCAAGATCGATCTTTCCAAGACTTTTACCAATGAATTCGTAGCTAAGGTGCCGGCGACGGCATCGAACTAAGGGAGGTTAAGATGTCCGTGGCAGCGTTCGCGCCGGTAACACAGACGCCCCACGCAGGGGTTTCATCCAAAGCAATGGTGGCGATCGAAAATGTCACCATGTCCTTTGGCTCCTTCGTCGCGGTCCAGGATGTAAATCTGGCAGTGGCCGACGGGGAATTCGTCGCAATTGTCGGGCCGACGGGCTGTGGCAAAAGTACGATCCTGAATGCAATTGCCGGACTTTTGAAGCCAGCGGAGGGATCCGTCTCCATCGACGGGACTCTAGTCTCCGGGGTTCAGAATAATATCGGGTATCTGTTTCAGCAGGATGCGCTGCTCCCTTGGAAAACCGCGATCGAAAATGTGGAACTAGGCCCGATGTTCCAGGGCGTCGGCGCTCGTGAGCGCCGTGAGCGGGCCCTCAAATGGCTGGCGAAGGTCGGTCTCAAAGGCTTCGAGGACCGCTATCCGCACCAGCTTTCGGGTGGTCAGCGCAAACGAGTGCAAATGGCTCAAGCCCTGATAACGGGGCCGAAGGTCATCCTCATGGACGAACCGTTCTCCGCTCTGGACATTCATACCCGGCACCTGATGCAAAATGAGTTGCTTCGCCTATGGCAGGAAGAGCGGCGGGCTGTCGTTCTGATCACGCATGATCTTGAGGAAGCGATTGCCCTGGGAGACCGTGTCGTGGTTCTGGCCTCGGGTCCCCGGTCTCGGGTAATCGACAGTTTCCCTGTTGATCTGGAGCGACCCCGCGATGTCGCCGAAATCAAGCTCGATCCCCGTTTTACCGAGCTGTATCGCAATATTTGGGCTTCCCTGCGCGGAGAAGTGGAGAAAAGCTATGAACGCCATGACTGAAAGACTTACGCAACTGGCATTGCTGCTGATCATCGTCGGCGGATGGGAAATCGGCGTGAACCTGGGCGTGGTCGATGTCTTCTTCTTTCCTTCTCCTATCGATATTCTAAAACAGGTATTTGCATGGGTCGCCGATCCAGGGTTTTTCAAGCATTTAACCATTACCCTGACTGAAACGGTGCTAGGCTACATCATCGGCACTGGCCTTGGCGTTGCCGCGGGGGTGTGGCTCGGCCTGTCGCGCTCAGCCGCGCGCATCCTCGATCCGTTCATCAAAGGTTTGAACGCCATTCCGCGTGTCGTCCTTGCTCCGATCTTTGTTCTTTGGCTCGGGTTGGGCCTATGGTCCAAGGTGGCTCTCGCCGTTACGCTCGTGTTCTTCGTGACCTTTTTCAATGCGATGCAGGGCGTCCGCGAAGTTAATCCCGTGGTGCTGTCGAACGCCCGCATTCTCGGTGCGACACGGGCTGAACTCCTGCGGCACGTCTATTTTCCGGCCGCCGCAAGTTGGATCCTGTCGTCGCTACGAACATCGGTGGGATTTGCGGTCGTTGGCGCGATCATCGGTGAATATCTGGGCGCATCGGCCGGTCTGGGCTACCTTATCGCACAGGCAGAAGGCAACTTCGACGCTGTCGGTGTCTTTGCGGGCATATTCATCTTGGCGGTATTTGTCCTGTTGATCGACCTCGTGCTGGATTTCGTCGAGGGCCGCCTCATCAAATGGCGGCCGCGCGGGGCGGAGCGCACCACTTGATTCTGCAAAGGTTGCCGAAAGTCCCTATTGCGAAACAGGGACTTTCGCACTTCGACGGACTCTTACGATTCAAATTGTTCAGCGGCTGCAAACCGGTTTAATGCCTCCCAGCACCGGCGAGCCTGACCGGTCGGTCGATCACCGGAAAACTCTAGCTAGAACTGGTCGAGTTTGAAGGGTTCAGATCAGGTTCACTCGCTATCCCCAGCCTTACGCTGTGGAAGAATGGAGCGAAGCGACGCTGGACAGAACCTCTCGACCAATCCCGCGTGGAAGCGAGCAATGCGGATCCGCCGGTTTTGCAATGTGATCCGCGGTTTAGAGGCTCCACTGGTAAGTGGTCGCGAGGGCTTGGAAACTCTGAAGGTGATCGACGCCGTAAAGCGTTCGGCAGTGTCACGTGCACGGGTTTCAATCGGTTAGCAGACTGGTCGGCCTGAGCGGAAGGAGGCCTCCAGCATACTCCACCAATCCTCACAGATTTCCGCTCACCCCCGGAGGAAAAAAGCTGCAGGCCTTGCGACCGCGCCATTGCTGCGTCCTGCTGGTCTGAACCTTACCAGCATTATTTCAGTATTTAGTTGCGCGCATTGACCGGCGTGTATAGTGAAGCGCCCGCTTTTTCAGCCGCTACCTGCAGACGCTTGTCTCTGGTCCATAAGGCCGCCCGCGGATCAAGCAGGATCGAGGCGAGCAAGTGGGCATCTGTATAGCCAATGCCCATACTGAAAATGCCGTGGCGATCAATCATCGTCATGACTTCGTCGTGTGTTGCGACGAACGCTTCGCGCTGGGCCGCCAAGAAAGTTATCACGCTCCCACGATCTCGGAGGCTGCCGAGCGCCAACTCGCCAATCACAGCCGGATGGCAGAGTAGACGATCGTTATCAACAATCGTGCGCAGCTCTGCGTCACCATGGCGGAAATGATCGATCCATATAGAAGTGTCTGCCAGTATCACTTGGCTGCTGCGCTCCGGCGACGTGGGGCTGCCTCTGCATCAGGCATAGTTCCGCCGAGCGCGATGAGGCGCTTTCCGGACTCCACTCGGACAAGCGTTTCCAACGCTTGGCGGACCAGGGCGGCGGTTTCTTTTGTACCGGTTAGGGACCTCGCCCTTTCCATGAGAGTGTCGTCGAGGTTGATGGTCGATCGCATTATTTGGTTTCCTTGTTCTGGTGCTTTAAATAGCACCATTTGGTGATGAAATATACGCCTATTTTCCACTTCGATCCGTCGGGCGCGCCGAACTTAAAGTCAGCGCTAATTAACCAGCGATGCGCCGATATCTGTATCCAATGAAACTGAAAGATTGCAGGATCCGCAGTTCGTATCTGTTCACATCAGGTTCTTTGTCAATTGTTCATTCGATTGGCATTGCAGTTCTCCTTGATTGGCGGATCCACGGTCTGAGCCTATAGCAATTGCCGGCCCGTTCACGGGCCTATACAACCTCATATGTGGAACGGCCCGCGGTGCAAGGGGCTTCGCAGACGATTTCACGCATGCGGACGGTGCGGTCAGCTGAAGCTGAAGAGCGTACTACGCCATGCTGGACGAAGCAGCCATGGCCGCAAAACTTAAACGAAATGGCCTTCGGTAAACCCGGCGCGGCTAAAGTTCCATAATATAGATTATGCTAGAACCACTACCTATAATTGTATAATGGAAATTAATTCAATTATGGAACATTGCCCATTTTATCCAATGGTGATTAATGGACCCTCGCCCGTAAACCGTTGATTGCTGCGCGCGAAGCAACGTTGGCAATCGGATGAAAAAGAACCAAAGGGCGACTTCTGTCGGAGCAGATTGCGACCGCAAGCAAAGTTGAAATATCGATTAATCCTTAACGTCGATCCACACCGGCGCGTGGTCGCTCGCGTGCGGCCATGCACGCGTAAACTTGTCTACCGCGGCCGCAGTGAGTTCCGGGGCCAGCGCAGGACTGAGCAGGAAATGATCGATCCTGAGGCCGGCGTCGCGCGCAAATGCATTCCGGAAATATTTCCAGAAGGTATAGATCCGCTTATCCGGATGCAGGTGCCGCAGCGCGTCCGTCCATCCCTGCGCTATCAACTCGGCATAAGCGGCTCGCACCTCGGGCCGAAAGAGTGCGTCGTCGCGCCATCGGTCAGGGGCATAGACATCGATGTCGGTCGGCATGACGTTGAAGTCACCGATAAGCGCGACGGGGGCGCCGAGCTCCAGAAGCTCAGCCGCATATGTACTGAGCCGTTCGAACCAGCGAAGCTTGTAATCGAACTTCGGACCCGGAGCCGGATTACCGTTCGGAATATAGAGGCAGCCGATGACAATACCGTCGACGATTGCCTCAATATACCGGCTGTGCGTGTCGTCAGGATCGCCCGGTAGCCCGCGCCTTGTCTGAAGCGGCTCCTGCCCTTTCGCCAGGATGGCGACGCCGTTCCAGCTTTTCTGACCATGCCAGATCACTCCGTATCCAGCCGCGTTCAATGCCTTGACTGGAAATTTCTCGTCCGGCGCCTTCAATTCCTGCAGGCAAACGATGGCAGGCTCAGCCTCCTGCAGCCATCGTAAAAGAATATCCAGCCGGCCGTTGATGCCGTTGACATTGAAGGTGGCGATCTTCATGCACTTCAATGCCCGCTATGATTGTCGCCGCGATCGTCTTCGCTCGACTTGACGCACTTCCCCGCCTGATGACGCCTTTGATGACTGCCTGGGTCGATCGCCGCTTTCACCTTGAGTCCGCAGCGAGACTTCATCATCCCGATCATCCTCGTCGATCAAATCTTGCAATGTCTCGTGCTCGTTATCCTCCGCTAGTTCATCAGCGGCCTGCAGCCAATGCCTTGTAGCTGAGCCATCGGGGCGGCCTTCCTGCTCCCAAATTTCGTAAGCACGGCGGCGGATCTGCTCGTGTTTATCAATTGCCATCGCTCCTCCTCCTCCTTCAATGGGAATCCAGCGTCGCAATCAACCGATTGCGCAGTTGGGTTCCGCGTCTCAGTAACTCGATTTTCCAGCTATTGTTCCGCTGGTCCTCTTCATCACAAAGTCGACAATAAACGCCTCATCCGATCCCTGTAATGTGCCGCTCAATCCCGCCCGCAGGGGCGCCGTTCTTGTCGTTGATAGTCACGAGTGCCGCCTGCGGCGCTTCCGCCACGCCGAATTTGACGACGACACCGCTGCGATCCGCTGGGACGACAATTTCCCAGGTTGCCGGCACGTCGGCGTCGACGGGGAGATTCTTGGGATCGATGGAAACGGTATTGGGTCCACAGGAATTGAGGTTCGGCACCAGAATGCGCCCGCTCTGGCCGGTCTTGCCAATCGGCCTGTTCTGCTGCTGGACTTCGACGTTCGACGTGCAGACGCCGGCGATGGCGTCTTCGATCCGGTTGGTGGTAAAGACCCCGTCCCCGTGACCGATGGCGCCGTCAAGGTGTTCCGCTCAGAAGGCGATCCACGATGTTGGCTTGCGTTGATGCCGTCGGTGCTTATTGGCGAGCATTACCAACCTGAAGGGCTTGTGATTAGCGACGCCAATATCTTTGGTCGCATTCCACCCACAGGAGTACGTATGAGGGTCGGCAATCGCCGGAAGGACGGCTGGCGTTTCGATGGGGACTACCAGCGCAAAAGCAGCTTACCGAAGAAGCATCCTAACAGCCCACTCAACAGGATGCCGAGTGTGTACCAGATGGTGATGAACGGAATACCGTTCTCGATGCACGCCCAGGAATATACCCAGGCGCCCGTAGCGCCGGCACACGCACCAGCAATGAATCCAGCGAGCCTGGGTCGCGTCGGAGCCGCCCGGCGGAGAAACCATATGTTGGCCCCGAAGGCCGGAAGACCGAACGCCGCGATCAGAAACGGACATATCACCGAGGAGTAACCAAGGATCAAAAAGCGATAAGAGGTAGGCGGAGAATAGCCAAGCTGCGCGACAGCCAAAAAAACCATGATGACGAATATAGCGCCGATGACGCGTAACGGCTCACTAATCCGCCCTCCCGGCCGGGCTATCTGCTCGAGCGCAACGATCAACATAGCCATCACGCAAACCGAATATGCGAATTTTACGGTGAACGCGACCAGGGAAACGGTTTGGCTATTTGAGCGAATAGCGAACGATGCCAACAGCGCAACCGCTGCCCCCAGCACTCCAATTCCGACAACGTGAGCCAGCCTCTTTCTCAGGGCGTGCGGAGGTACCGGGGCAAGCCCTGCTGCCAGCTTCTCGATCAATTCATCACTATTCGTCATTGGCAAAGCCCAATCTGCGACCAATCTCTCGTATGCTTCGGTGGATGCTTACGCGAACCATGACTTCCGACTGACCCGTGTTGACTGCCGTTTCAGCGGTCGTATTCCCGAATAGCTTGACCTGTCGGAGAAGCTCTCTCTGTTTAAGAGGCAGTTGATCGAGCAGGCGATCGACGTCGAGATGGGCAAATAGTGCTTCCTCTCGAAAATCGCCTGCAAGTTCATCGTCCAGCTCTACGTTACTCTCGCTTTTGCGCTTGGCGATACGCAGGTGGTCAACTAGCTTGTATCTGGCGATCTGGAAAAACCACGCCGTGAACGGTCGGTCCCGATCGAAGGTTATTCGGCGGTTGTGCAAAGCCAGAAGCACTTCCTGGACAAGGTCTTCGACGTCCCATTCAACACGCGATCCTAAACGCTTCCGATAATAAATCAGAAGCAGATCACGCAGAACTGTAAGCAAGCGTCTGTATGCCGCCTCATCGCCGTCAAGCGATAGAAGCATTAAACCCTTCAAGATCTCTTCCGATACCGATTTAGTCATCCACGGGCCATCATTCGTTCTTGGCCGCGACTTGTTACATGTCCATCCAAATTATTCTTCCCCGGTCTCGTGATCACATCCCCGTGATCTGTGTAACGCATTTCCGGAGCCGCCGAATGAGAGGGCGGAATTGAGGAACAATTGCTGTTGCCGCTCAGGTGCCATCGCAAGGTGTTCGACCTTCCAAGCGATCGCCTACGCACTATGCCCGATGGCCGCGTGGGGATCACGTATTAGGAGATGAAGATATGGAGAGCAGAATGTCGCTGTCAAAGTTGAAAATCGTGGGTGCTGCATTGGCCCTCGGGACATTGACCGTAGTGTCTGCGCATGCGGCCGACAAGGCTCGCGTTCGCGGCGTCGTGGAAAGACTCAACGGCGATACACTGAAGGTCAAATCGCGTGAAGGCAAGGACGTTACGATCATGTTGAAGTCCGGATGGGCTGTCAACGGCATCGTCAAAGCCGCCGTAACAGATATCAAACCGGGGGACTTCGTCGGCATTGCGTCAGTGCCGACCGATAGCGGCGTCAACGGCGCGCTGGAAGTGCTGATCTTCCCGGCGGCCATGAAAGGCACCGGCGAGGGTGATTACGGCTGGGACCTGAAGCCGAAAAGCTCGATGACCAATGCCACGGTTGCAAGTGCCGTGACCTCGGTCAACGGCCCGACGCTGTCGCTCACCTATAAGGGCGGCGAGAAGAAGATCTCGATCCCGCCGGGTACGCCCGTCGTGACTATTGGCAACGCGACGAAGGACGACATCAAGCCCGGCGCCGGTGTTATTATCAACGGCACGACGACTGGGGACAACATGGTTGAATCCGACCGCGTGCTCGTCGGCATCAACGGCGTTATTCCGCCGATGTGAGACGACTGCGGCGAAATCGCAGATTGCCCGGCTGCCGATGGCATCCGGGCAATTTCAATGGGTGGCGACGACCCGCCCCTCATAGAGTTCCAGCTAGCCGCTATCCGGTGGCACCATCAGGAGAACCGTCTATGGCAAGCATCGAGCAGATTGGCACTGCGCCGCCACCTCCCCCAGCCAAGATCTTCATTCGCCGGCATTCGGTTGTCACGCGGATCACGCACTGGATCAACGTCCTATGTCTGACGCTGCTGCTGATGAGCGGCATGCAGATCTTCAATGCCGATCCGCAGCTGCATTGGGGGAACTACGGTGCGGTCGAAGACCCATCCTGGTTCGAAATCGCCAGCAATCAGGATGGCGACAAGGTCATCGGAACAGTACGGATCGGCCGCCTGTCGATCACGACAACCGGTTTGCTTGGCGCGTCTGCGGTCGATGGCGAAATGGCGCCGCGTGCATTCCCCGCCTGGGCCACGATCCCCAGCTTCCAGGATCTTGCGGCCGGCCGGCGATGGCATTTCTTTTTTGCTTGGCTGTTCGTCATCAACGGGTTCGTTTATTTTGCATATAGCCTGATCGGCGGTCATTTCCGCCGTGACCTAGCCCCGACCGCTCAGGATATCGCACCCCGCAATATCTGGCATGAAATCAAGGACCATGCCCGGCTGCGTTTTCCAAAGGGCGACAATGCGCGCCGCTACAATGCGCTGCAGAAGCTGGCCTACCTCATCGTGATTTTCATCCTGCTGCCCCTGATGATCGGCTCGGGGTTGACCATGTCGCCTGCAATAGATGCCGGCTATCCATTCCTGCTCGACATCTTCGGCGGCCGCCAGTCGGCGCGCGGCATTCATTTTATCACCGCCTGGAGCCTGGTGCTGTTCGTCATCGTTCACGTCGCGATGGTGTTCCTCTCCGGCCTCTGGAACAACATGCGTTCGATGGTGACCGGCCGCTATTCCATCACCAATGAGGAGACCGACCGATGACCTCCTTTCTCAGCCGCCGCCGCTTTCTCATCGGCTCGGCCGCCGGCTTCGGCGCGTTGGGCCTGACCGGTTGCGATGATGTTACCCAGAACCAGCACGCCCAGCAGGTGCTGGCTCTGGCGGAACGGTTGACCATGGGCACGCAACGGCTGATCGTTTCCCCGCAGGCGCTCGCCCGCGAATATACCGAGGCCGATATTTCGCCGAGCTTTCACCCGAACGGATCGACAGCGCCCAACAGTCCGGCATACGTCGAGATGGTCGAGACAAAGTTTGCCAACTGGCGTCTGAAGATCGACGGCATGGTCAACAAGCCGATGGAATTGTCGCTGGCGGACTTGAAGAGACTGCCCTCGCGCACCCAGATCACCCGCCACGACTGCGTCGAAGGTTGGAGCGCCATCGGCAAATGGCAGGGCGTGCCTTTGGGTCTGATCCTGCAGACGGCCGGCCTGAAGCCCGGTGCTCGCTACGCGGTCTTCTATTGCGCTGATGAGCTGGAGCAGACGCTTGATGGCAGCGGCCGCTATTACGAGAGCATCGACCTGATCGACGCGTTTCATCCGCAATCGATTCTCGCTTACGCATTGAACGGCAAGGATCTGGAAGTCGAGCATGGCGCGCCGTTACGCCTGCGTGTCGAGCGTCACCTCGGTTACAAAAATGCCAAATACCTTATGAGAATCGAGATCCGCGACAAGTTCGACGACCTTTGGGGCGGCAATGGCGGCTTCTGGGAGGATCGCGGCTATGAATGGTATGCTGGGATCTGAAGGGTTCTTCTTTGCCACTCCGGCTTCCACCGCCTCGACTTGAAGGCTGCCATACTCACTCCCCGCGTTCTATTTCGATAAGAGCATCCTCCAATGCGTTGAGCAGCATATCAGCATTTTCGCGAGAGAAAGGGAGTGGCGGCCGAATTTTGAGAACATTGCCATTTGGTCCTGAGGCACTTATCAACACACGCCGATCACGAAGCTTACTAACGACCTTCAGCGCGAGGCGGCTATCTGGCTCGCGGCTGTCCCGATTGCGTACAAACTCCAACCCAAGAAACAAACCGCTGCCTCGTACATCTCCAATCGACGTGAACGTCTCTTTCAAGCTGTTCATTCCTGCCTTTAGGTAGTCCCCTGTCTTGCGAGCATTTTGCATAAGGTTTTCTTTCTCGATAACGTCAAGTACAGCCGAGGCAGCAGCCAAAGAAACGTTGTTGGCCCCAAATGTATTGAAGTAACGTATATCCTGGCCGAAACGCTCCTGGATGTCCGACTTCATAATGGCCGCTGCGATTGGCATTCCGTTACCCATCGGCTTGCCTATGACTGCAATGTCCGGGACGACTTCGTGACGCGCGAAACCCCACATGTTTGAGCCTACTCGCCCGAAACCGGGCTGCACCTCGTCAGCGATATAAAGTACACTAGCTTTTTTTAGCACATCAACGACAGGCTTGAGGAAACCGGGCGGATCGGCAAGAACGCCATCCGTGGAAAAGATGCTGTCGGCGATAAAGGCGGCTGGCGTGATACCCCGGCGGCGCATGTGGCCAATCGCTTTAGCGACGTCCTGCGCCAATGCCGCGCCAACATCGCGACCGTTGGCGCGATAAGTGTCGGGCGCCGGCACCGTCAGCACATGCTGGCCAAGAGGTACGCTGTCCCCAAGCAACGGCGAGATTTCCGCCGCCGAAGCCGTAACGCCATGATAAGCGTTCTCCGTAATGATGATACCGGTGCCACTGGTATAATAGCGTGCCAACCGGAGGGCTAGATCGACCGCCTCGCTGCCGGTGCAGGTGTACATCACACGGTCGAGTTCGGCCGGAAACGTCGCCAAAAGCCTTTCGGAGTAGGAGAGGATTTGCTCGTTCAGATAACGTGTATGAGTATTGAGTTGCGATGCTTGGTAACTTATTGCCTCCACAACGTGCGGGTGGCAATGACCAACCGACGGCACGTTATTATAGGCGTCGAGATAGGTTTCTCCGTCCGGTCCATACAGCCATACGCCTTTGGCCTTTGTGATATGGACTGGATTTTCATAAAAGAGCCGATACGACGATCCGAGTAGCATCTGTCGGCGCTCGATCATCTTTCGCTCTCGTTCCGGCAGGCTACCGAGCCGTGCCGAGTCGAAACCGTTGACCATCGGTGCGCTCGGTTTGTGGGAAACGGTTTTTTTCATGCTTTTGATCACCGATTGGCTTCGCGCAGTCTTTCGATAGCGACGGTCCTTGGAATTGCATCAAGGCGCGCTAATTGTGCCCAAACGCCCGCACTTTGGGTGGTCAAGCGCTGAGCGTGCTCGGGGAATAGCCGTGCGCGCCATTTCGGAATACAAAGCCGCATCACCAACCGCATGACCGCTGCCTTGTAGACTAGAGAGATTTCGGTATCGGATAGGAAACATTCGCTGCGATATCCCCTGATAAGATCGCACATCGCCCGTACCGGATCAGGCTCATCCCCGATCTGGTAGGCAGCAGCGACACCCACGTCGAAAAGCGTGGGGGCGTGCACCATGTCGCCAAAATCAATGATGCCGGTGATTGTATCGGGCGTTGTCGTATCGACGAGGATGTTTTCCATATTGAAGTCGTTGTGGATGACTTGGGCATCCAACGTGTTCATGATCGGCACAATCGCCGTCTCGAACTCGTCGATCGCATTTTCGAGGCGCGTTCGCTGATGTATATCAGCAAATGTCGGCAGGACTTCACGCATCCCTATCGCATGTTTCAAATCCCAGCTGATGCGATGGGATGCAGCCTCATGGGAAAAGCTTTTCAAGGCCTTTTGCAAACGTCCGAGCAACGCGCCAACCCGCCGGCGCTGTAGAGGAGACTGTGGCGCGGTCCGTTGTGAAACGCCTGGTGCGAAGGTGACCATGCGCACGCCGCGTTCGCTGCCGTCGTCCGCCACAAAGCGAAAATCCGCGGCACCGTCACGCGTACGGATGACGCGCTGGGTCGGAATTCCTGGATCCACTTCCTCCACATGTAAGAGCGCTAAGCTGTGCATGGAGGTAACGAGTGGATCCTCTACAGGATTGAGGATTTTTAAGAGATACGCCGTGCCATCCTCGAGCGTCAGGCGATAATTGCTGTCCTTTTCGCCCCACAGCCATGTTGCGCGACCAGAAAGGCCATAATGGTCGCAAGCAATTTGTTGAGCTTGGTCGCATGGCACGGGGACAGAAGCAGTTTCCAGTTCGGCGCCGAGCACACCCGTCTTAGAATTTCCTTTTAACGCGGACATTGCATTGTTCCAGCTTTCTTAGGGACGTCTCTTGAAGTTGTCTCGGGCGTTCCGCGGGCAAAAATCGGACTATGTCGCTTCGGTCACGAGCTTCGAATTGAAATAACTGTCCATCGCCTCAGTCCCACCTTCCGAGCCGTAACCGGAATCCTTGATGCCGCCGAACGGCAACTCCGGGAGCGCCAGTCCGTGGTGATTGATAGAAAGCATCCCGCTTTCAATGTCGCGAGCGAGCGCGGCGCTTGTCTTTGCGGATGTCGTATAGGCATAGGCGGCCAGTCCGTATGGTAGCCGGTTCGCCTCCGCGACGGCAGAATCATAGTCCGCAAATGTACTGACCAGCGCCATCGGCCCAAAAGGCTCCTCATTAGAGACACGCGCGTCGAGCGGAACATCGGTGAGAATGGTGGGCTGGAAGAAATTTCCCCGATTTCCAATCCTCTTGCCTCCGATCGCAACGCTTGCTCCACGAGACACGGCGTCTGCCGTCAAGGCTTCCATCGCCTCGATCCGGCGAGCGTTGGCAAGCGGTCCCATGTTCACACCATCCTTCAAACCGTCGCCCACATTTATCGCTTCGGCCGCCTTCACAAAGCCGTCGAGAAATTTCTCATAGACGCCCTGCTGAACAAGAAAGCGCGTTGGCGCCACGCAGACCTGTCCGGCATTTCGAAACTTTGCACCACTCAATATTCGAACCGCCAGATCGACGTCCGCATCGTCGAACACGATGGCTGGCGCATGCCCGCCCAGTTCCATCGTCACGCGCTTCATGTGGGCACCCGCGAGCGAGGCGAGTTGTTTTCCGACCGCCGTCGATCCGGTGAAGGAGATTTTGCGGATCACCGGGTGCGGAATGAGGTAACCCGAGATGTCCGCCGGTATGCCGAAGACAAGATTGAGCACACCAGCCGGCAAGCTTGCGTCAGCGAATGCGCGAACAAGTTCAGCACAACTCGCCGGGGTCTCTTCGGGTCCTTTTAGGATGATTGAACAGCCGGCTGCAAGAGCTGCCGACACTTTACGCACCGCCTGATTCAACGGGAAATTCCAAGGACTGAAGGCCGCCACCGGGCCGACTGGCTCCTTTATGACCATCTGTCTGACATTCCTCGCTCTTGGAGGAATCAAACGGCCATAGGCGCGACGAGCCTCCTCGGCAAACCAATCGATGATGTCGGCGGCGCTCAAGGTTTCCGCCAGGGACTCGGCCAGCGGCTTACCCTGTTCCAGCGTCATCGTCCTGGCGATCGCCGTCGAGCGCCCACGAAGTATTTCAGCCGCCTTGCGAAGAAGTTTCGACCGCTCCAACGCGCTGACCTGACGCCATTGTTGGAAGCCGGCCGCGGCTGCGGCAAGCGCTTCGTCGAGATCATTGCTGCCGGCATTTGAGACGTTGCCGATGACCTCGCCCGAGGCTGGATTTATGATGGCTAGCGGCTCGTTGGAGCCATCGCGCCAAACGCCGTTGATATGAAGCCTTGTGTTCGGATACTCCGACATATCAATTCCAATCTTTTGTCAGTAGCCGAGAGCACAGCCGTCTTTTCGATGATCGGAAGCGCCCAACAGGGTGTTGTTTTGATCATCGATCCAGATCGCCTGCGCGCCGCCAATCGCCCAATTCGGTGCGACAATCTTGAAACCACGGGCTTCAAGGCCAGCGCCAATTGATGTGCGCAAAAGCGCTTCGATTTCGATGGTGGCAGTGCCGGGGAGCGGGAAGAGGCGAGGCAAATCAATTGCGCTCTGGAGATCCAGCTCAAAGTCGAACAGCTTGGAGAGGAAATGGGCGTGGCCCATCGCCTGGTAGTGCCCGCCCATAACACCGAATGACAAAACGGCTCTGCCTCCACGCGTGACCAGCCCGGGGATGATCGTGTGCATCGGCCTTTTGCGCGGCCCTATCGCGTTTGGGTGGCCGTCCTTCACGACGAAGCTCTGGCCGCGATTGTGAAACAGGACGCCGGACTTCGGCGCCATCAGACCGCTTCCATAGGGATGGAAGATCGAATTGATGAAGCTTGCTACATTCCGTTCCTTGTCGACGACGGAAATGTAAACAGTGTCCGAATGCTCAACGCCGTCGATCTCGGCTTTGGCGTTCGCCACGCTATGCATATCGATCTTGGCGGCAAGATTGTCGGCGAGTTTGTCCGACAAGAGAAAGTCGACCGGAATATCGGAGACTGCAGCGTCGGCTACCCACCGATCGCGTGCCGCATATGCCAATCGGGTCGCCTCGACTTCAACATGCAGATTGTCGGCGCTCAGGGGATCCCCTTTGCGCTCAAACCGTTCCAGAATCTTCAGGATCATCAGAGCGATGACACCCTGCCCGTTGGGAGGGCATTCGTGCACCGTCCATCCCCGATATGTCGCGCTGATAGGCTTGACATACTCGCCGGCGGCGGAGCCAAAGTCCTCAAGCGTGTGTAGACCGCCAAGCGACTTCAGCCGCGTCACCATGTCCTCGGCCACGGGACCGCGATAAAATCCGTCCCGCCCTGAAACGCCTATTGCTTCCAGTGTTTGCGCCAGTTCGTGCTGATGCTGAACCGCTCCAACCGGCGGGGCATGATCATTGGTCAAGAAAATGCGGCGCGTCGAAGGATCGCGGAGCAGCAGATCGCGCTGGTTCGAAATGTCGACCGCCACCCGTGGCGTGATTCCGTAGCCCTCGCGCGCCAGTGCAATGGCTGGAGCGAGGATTTCCGCCATCGACATTCTTCCATGGTCGGCGACAAGACGCGTCCATGCGTCCACCGCGCCGGGAATAGTCACAGCATGCGGTGATGATCGTTCGATCGACGCGATCCCATTGTCCTTGTACCAGTCGAAGTGCGCTGCCGCCGGCGTGCGTCCGGAGCCGTTATAAGCAACGACTGCATCGCTCCCATTCGACGCCAGCAGTGCAAAACAATCGCCGCCTATACCGGTGGAACCTGCCTCGACCACGCATTGGACGGCACAGGCACCCACCGCAGCGTCGATCGCCCTGCCACCGCTCTTGAGTATCTCGATGGCGGTCAACGTCGCCATTGGATGGGAGGTCGCCGCCATTCCATTGCGGCCGACAGCCATCGACCGTCCCTGCATTTCGAAATTTCGCATACCGTCTGATCCTTCAATCAATAGAGACCATTCGCCCTCGCCCAGCTGTAGGTGTCATCCAGGGCTCGGGTGGAACGGTCGAATAATTCGTTGATCTGTGCCGCGGTAATGATCAGCGGCGGGCAAAGCGAGTAGTTGTCGCCGAGCGCGCGCGTGATGACGCCACGAACCTGAGCCATCTTGCCTGCATGAGTGGCAATGCCATCGGTGGGCTTGAACGGCTCCTTGGTTTCCTTGTTGCGAACCAGTTCAAGCGTCCCGATCAGGCCGCGTCCTCGCGCATTGCCGACGAGTGGATGTTCGGCAAGTTCGTGCAAACGCCGCTGAAATACCGGTGCGACGTCCTGGACATGGCCGACAATATTGCGCTCCTCATAGATCCTGAGTGTTTCCAGGGCTACGGCTGTCGCAACCGGATGACCGCCATATGTGAAACCATGGCCAAATGTTCCGATCTTCTCGCTTTCCGAAACGACTGCGGAATGGATTTTTTCGTTGATCATCAAAGCCGATATCGGCTGATAGGCCGCCGAAAGCTGCTTGGCCATGACGATCATGTCCGGGCGAAGTCCGAAACTTTCGGAACCGAACATCGTGCCCAGCCTGCCAAAGCCGCAGATGACCTCGTCAGCGATCAGCAGCACTTCGTATTTTTTGAGGATCTCCTGGATCTTGTCATAATAGGTCGGAGGCGGAACGATGCAGCCACCGGACGCCATCAGCGGCTCGGCGAAGAATGCACCGATGGTTTCCGGGCCTTCGGCGAGGATCAGCTTCTCAAGCGAGTCGGCGCAACGTGTTGCGAATTCCTCTTCGGTTTCGCCTGGTTGGCCGTAGCGGTAGTATTCCGGGCAATCCGTATGAAGCACGCGATCGATGGGCAGATCGAAATCACGATGGTTATTCGGAAGTCCGGTCAGGCTCGCCGAGGCGATGGTCACGCCGTGATAGGCCCGCATCCGCGAGATAATCTTCTTCTTTTCCGGCTTGCCGATCGCGTTGTGATAATACCAAACGAGTTTCATGGCCGTGTCGTTGGCCTCGGAGCCCGAATTGGCGAAGAACACCTTCGACATCGGGACCGGTGAAAGCTGGATAAGCCTGTCGGCCAGCTCGATGGCTGTCTCATGCGATTTGCCGCCGAAGCTGTGATAGAACGGCAATTCCTTCATTTGGCGCGTTGCTGCATCGACCAGACGCTGTTCGCTAAAGCCGAGCGACGCACAAAACAGCCCCCCAAGACCTTCGATATATTTATTGCCTTCGCTGTCGATGATGTGGATTCCCTCACCCCTGGCAATCACCAGCGGGCCATCCTTCAAATGCTGTGACGCGTTGGTATAGGGATGGAGAACAAACGCGGCGTCGCGAGATTCCAGGGAGTTGAGAAGAATGGTCACAGTGGTTCTCCGAATGGTAGGTTTGTTTCGACAGCGCGATGCTGGGCAAGGCTTCGTCAGTCAGCCGGTGAGACGTCGCCCGCACCGGCTGCTCTTTGCTCTCAGGCGGGCTTTCGCTCCGCATCAATCAAGAGTTGTCTTGATCCATTTTTGCGAAAGTTTGTCGATCGTGCCGTCCGCTTTGGCGGCTTTGATCGCCGTATCAAACATCGACTTCAAGACCGTGTCGTCCTTGCGAAGGCCTGCGGCGATGCCCTGCCCAAAAACCCCGCCTTTGAATGTCGGACCAGCGATCGTGTAGTCCTTGAAATCGTCCTTGCCGAGCGTTGCTGTCAGAGACGTTTTCTGTGCAATGACGGCGTCGATGCGACCAGCCTGAAGATCCAGATCATGCTGCTCGACGGTCTTGTATTCTCTCGGATCGACGACGCCCTTGAAGTAGGTGTCGAGAAACGTGGCATTTGCGGTCGATACCTGGGCGCCGACGGCCTTGCCTTTGAGAGCGTCGCGAAGCGGCTGCAATTCCTGCTCGACCTTCGCTTTGTCACCAGCCAGATCGACCGTCGTCCCGGTCCCTGGAAGCTTCGCAAGCGGACCTGTTTTGTCGACCATGAAGGCCGCCGCCGTTGGCGCATAGGGTTCGCTGAACGAAATGACGGCAAGACGCTTATCGGTAACGATCATCGAGGCCATGATGGCATCGAACTTTTTCGCGTTGAGCGACGGAATGAGGCCGTCCCAATCCTGGGCAACGATCGTGCACTTGATCTTCATGCGAGCGCAAAGGTCGTTGGCGAGATCGATCTCGAACCCGGCGAGCTTGCCGTCGGGGCCGGTGAAATTCCACGGCTCGTATGCGCCTTCGGTCGCAATGGTGATTTCGGTTGGTTTTGTCTCGGCGACGGCAGCGCCGGCCGACAAAACGCCGAGCAGGGCGGACGTCAGCAAAAGTTTCGATAGTTGCATTTGCATTCCCCTTTTTGTTGTACCCTGCCCCTCTTTTGCGAGACAAGGCTGTTACAGACTCCGCAACGTCCTGCTCCGATTGCTAGGACGTGCGAACCTTGATTGCCTCGGCCGCTAGGCAGAGGATTTCGAATAAGACCTGAGCTGCTATCTGTGCCGTGTTTGTGGTTGGATCATATTGCGGAGCGATCTCGACGACGTCGCCGCCAACTATATTCAAACCCATGAGGCCGCGCAGGATTCCCAGAGCCTGAGCGGAGGTCAATCCGCCGACTTCGGGCGTGCCTGTGCCCGGCGCAAAAGCCGGATCAAGAGAGTCTACATCGAAGCTGATGTAGGTCGGGCCAGGTCCGACGATTTCTCTCGCCTTTGCGATTACGGCTTTTAAGCCTTGGTCGCCGACGTCTTCCGCATGTATGACGGTCATGCCGGAGGCATACGAGAATTCCCACAGATATTCGGAATTTCCTCGAATTCCGATCTGAACCGTCCGCCTTGGATCAAGGACACCGTCAAGAACCGCTTGGCGAAAGGGGCCGCCGTGATGGAATTTGCAGCCCTCAAATGAACCGCCCGTGTCGCAATGTGCGTCGATATGGATCATCCCCACGGGTCGATCCTTGCCGACAGCCCTTAGGATCGGAAGGCCGATCGAATGATCGCCGCCGACTGCAAGCGGCACGACGCCGGCTTGCATGATCCCGCGCACAAATTTCTCGATATCTTCATGCGACGCCGCAAGATCAAAGCGGCTGCGGAAGGGAACGTCGCCAACGTCAGCAACGCGGGCATGGGCGGTTGGTACCGCATGTAGGACATGGTCATAAGGACCGACCCGATCGACATTGCGAACGGCTCTCGGCCCGAACCGTGCGCCTGATCGGTTCGTTACGCCAAGATCCATCGGAATTCCGAAAAGCGCGATGTCGATACCCGCGAAACCGGGCGACGCATCAGGACGATAAGGAGCCTTCAAAAGCGTTGGTACGCCACAGTAAGGAGCCTGACGGCTGTCGCCCTCCCCGAAGACCAGTTCGGCAACCTTTCGAAACCCCGGATCAAACATCTCGCCGCCTGAGACGTTCGAAAAGCGTTTCCGCAGTTCTTCCAGACTTAGAATCTCAGGCATCGGGCCTCCATTTATCCTGTACCCACATTTTCAAGCCGCTTCCAAAAACGCAGATGAAGAGCCATTGCTTGTTGTGGCCAATATTGTATACATAATCGTATTCTTCTTGATCGAGCAAGAGGGAAAAAGTTATGATTACGCTTGGAGGCCTGGCAAATGGCCCAAAAGACGGAAGGGGAATTAATTGGCATCGACCAAAACGGAACAGCGAGTCTCATTGCGTGAGAGCACATACTCGCAGCTGAAGGACCTGATCCTCAGTGGCCAACTACGACCCTCGGAGCGCCTGTCTGAAAGCACACTTGCCAAGCGCTTTGGCGTCAGCCGAACGCCGTTGCGCGAAGCGCTTATGAAACTTGAAGAGGAAGGGCTGATCGTCGGGCAAAGGAACCTCGGCTACACGGTCACCGATCTGGACATCACCAAATTCTGCAATCTGTTGGTTGTTCGCGAGGCACTCGATGTTTGCGCGGCGCAGCTCGCCTGCGAGACGGCGACGGAGGAAGACCTTGATCGGCTTCGGGGCGTAATTGCCCAGATGGTAGAGCTCAAGGAGACGACTAACGAGGCGCCGTCCGACGCGGCCCGCAACCTCGACCTTGGCCTACACATCCATCACGTCATCGTGGAGTCAACTCGCAACGAAGCGCTGGTAAGGGTGACCGACCAAGTCTACCAGCAGCTTCGTTTGGCACTGTGGCTCGAAGTTCTTTGGGTCGATCTCGAGCATACTGATCTCGATGAGCATCAGGCAATCGCGGACGCTATCTGTGCACGCGACCGCGAGGCCGCGGCAAATGCAGCGCGTGCTCACGTTCAAAGCTCCCTCAAGAATATGTCGAAGCTCCAGCGCATTTGGGCGCATCGGCGAGCTGCCGACTGAACCGAAGCTGGTCTTTTACAAAGAGGTTCACGCATGGAGCTTATCGATAGTTACCTGGCACTCGTCGGCTTCGGACAGACGGGGTGGGGTTCGCTCCTTCTGACGGCAGCGGCCATGACAATTGGCGTTTCCGCATGTGGCTTTCTGGCTGGAACGATCATCGGCTCAATTGTCACCTTCATGCAACTGTCCCGGCACATGGCGGTTCGCTGGTTTGCCGACTGTTACACGACGGTTCTACGCGGCGTGCCGGACCTTCTGGTCATCTATCTTTTCTATTTTGGCGGAAGCGCCTTTCTCGGCTCCGTCGGTGGCCTGTTAGGTTATCGTGGATTCATAGGAATGCCTCCCTTTTTGACAGGGACCTTGGCACTTGGTGTGGTCTCGGCGGCTTATCAAGCTGAAATCTTTCGCGGCGCCTTCAGATCGGTTGCACGCGGCGAAATTGAAGCAGCCAGCGCCGTTGGCATGCGGCCGTGGCCGAAATTCAGACGCATCGTCGCGCCACTCGTGCTTCGCTACGCCATTCCGGGCCTTGGAAACACTTGGCAACTTGTGCTGAAGGAATCAGCATTGATTTCTGTGACGGGTCTTGTCGAACTCCTCCGCCAATCGCAAATCGCCGCGGGATCCACGCGCCGTCCGTTCGAATTCTACCTCACAGCGGTCGTCCTCTATCTCGTTGTAACCTGGTTCTCCTCGATTCTGTTCAGGAAAATGGAAGCTCGGACAACTCAAGGGATCAGGAGGGCGTTGTGATGGATATTGGCTTCATGTGGGAGACGCTCCTCACTTTACTAACCGGTTTGCCGCTGACCATCGAACTTGCGATCACCTCCATCCTGGCGGGGAGTGCCCTGGCGCTTGCCATCTCGCTCTTCGCAGTAACAGGCGGCGCAATCGGCCGAACCGTAACCCGCGCCTATGTCTTCGCATTCAGAGGTTCACCCCTTCTTGTCCAAATGTTCCTGATCTACTACGGCCTGGGTCAATTCCGGCATGGGCTGCAGGACCTTGGCGTCTGGTGGTTCTTTCGTGAACCCTACTGGTGTGCCGTGTTGGCACTGACACTGAATACTGCCGCCTACTGCAGCGAAATCTTTCGAGGTGGCCTGCAGGCGGTCTCCATGCAACAGGTTGAGGCAGCGCGCGCTTGCGGCATGTCGGGCATTCTATTGTTCAGACGGATCATTCTTCCGATTGCCGTCAGGCACGCACTGCCTGCCTATGGCAACGAGATCATCCTGATGGTCAAGGCAACGGCACTTGCGTCTGTCATCACCATCATGGAGGTCACCGGTCTCGCGGGAAAATTGATCGCTGACAGCTTTCGGGCTTTCGAAATCTTCATCGTCGCAGGGGCGATCTACCTTGCGATCAATTTCGTCGTCACGCGTATGCTCATGGTGGTCGAATTTTGGCTTTCCCCACATATGCGCATGCGGCCGCAATCTTAACACGTAATGGGAGTGCGCATGTCCGTCAGGGGAACAGTTTTGGCCAGCGATAACATACAAAAATGCGCTGCCGTTTCGGTCAAAGACCTCAGAAAATGCTTTGGCCCGTTGGAGGTTTTGAAAGGTGTTTCGCTGGAGGCCCACGAAGGCGACGTTGTATCGATCCTGGGTTCTTCCGGCTCCGGCAAGTCGACGATGCTCCGATGCATCAACATGCTTGAAGTGCCTGACAGTGGGGAGATACGTATTGGCGGCGAGATGTTCGCTTTGAAAAAAGGCCGCCACAGAACCGAGCCCGCTAACCGCAGCCAAGTAGATCGACTGCGCGAACACATTGGCATGGTGTTTCAGAGCTTCAATCTTTGGTCACATATGACCATTTTGGAGAATGTGATCGAGGCGCCGGTGCACGTACAAAAACGCGATCGTGCTGAATGCATTGCTGAAGCAGAAGCGCTGCTCGAGCGGGTTGGAATCGCCGACAAGCGGAATTTCTATCCGGCGCATCTATCCGGAGGCCAGCAACAACGCGCTGCTATCGCCCGCGCTCTCGCGCAGCGGCCCAGGGTAATGCTCTTTGATGAACCGACTTCTGCGCTTGACCCCGAACTCGTCGGTGAGGTCCTGAAGGTGATGCGCTCTCTTGCTGAGGAAGGTCGAACGATGTTGGTCGTCACACACGAAATGGCGTTTGCGCGAGACGTGTCCAATAAAGTTGTTTTTCTTCACAAGGGTGTCATTGAAGAGACGGGAGAGCCGGCGGAACTATTCAAACGTCCGAAATCCGAGCGATTTCGTCAGTTTCTCGCAAACGAACGAATCTGAAGAAGTACAACTTTACCGTCATCTGGCCGTGCCTTACGTTTTCGCCCCGGTCGGACACGGAAGAGAACACCGCCTCTATCTGTGTTCGCACAATGACCGGGGATAGGCCGCGATTCCACGGTCGACCGCGATACCCGAGCACTTAAGCAGATTAATAGTAGCCGCCAGCTCGATTGGAACTGGACTCTTGCGCTCTAATTGATACGATAAATCATCGTCACAGACCAATCCTATATGCCGTGACGACCGAGGGCTCATGCGTGCTCCCGCCTGCAAGGATAGGAGGAGTGAACATGTCCCTTACACCGTCCCCAGACATACCACAGGATCCGCAACTTCGCGCCCTTCTTCGCCAGTGGGCTAGCAAGCTTGTCGATTCGGAAGTGGCTGCCGATCGTGTCGTTCAACGAACCATCAATGTCATTTGCGACAGTCCCGAGCTTCTGGATGGCGCGCAAATGAATGAAGCACTCTTTGCGATCTTGCGCCGGTACGCCTTTGATGAAAACGACTTGAAGGCGAGCCGACAGATTACGGGCGCAATGCCAGATCTTGGTCGAGTCTCGGACAAGGAAGGCACCAAGTCCAATTAGTGCCACTGTTAGGGCCTGCTCGAATAGACAGCAACGCCTCTAAGCTCGGCTTTGTACAAAATCGAGCTAACGCCAAAGCTACGCTGTGCTGCCTCTGCAATTTTGAAACTGAATCAGCACGATTGCCATTGAAGTTATCCGCCAGGAGCCGGGCTCGCTCCGGTGATCCTCATGAAAAGACGATGATCGCTATCTCAGCCCTCTTTCCGATCATTAAGCCAGAACATTTTGAACGGCGGCTCAACGGAGCGCGATGGACTTGTCCCGTTCAATGTGAAAGCCCAGTTTCTCAGAGATTTCATTGGCTGCTGTCGCCAGGCTTTGAAGGTAGATGTTGCGGTTGCGAAGGCCATCTTCGCGTGGGGCGACGAGGCAGAGCGTGGCTATGCAGGCTCCCCCGGCCTGATGGATCGGAACTGCGAAGCAATGGGTGAAATTTTCAACTTCACTATTGAACGTGAAGAAACCGTCGCGACCAGCCTGGCGCACCTGGCCGATGAACTCGGACGGCTCCATCTGCCTCCCATTGGGAAGGACAAAATCCTCCGGCGGGATCAGATCGATAATTTCTCGATCGGTAAGATGCGACACCAATAGGCGTCCTGAAGCCGTCCAGGGGATCGCAACCGGTTCGCCGACATTTGACGAAATGCGGAAAGGCCGGACACCTTCGCGCATCATGGCAACCGTATATTTCCTGCCTTCAAGCAGGCACATCTGCGCCGTTTCGCGTGTTTCCTCGGCCAGCCGCACCAGCATGCGATCACATTCGCGCATCCAATCGAATTGTTCGGCATAGGCTGTTCCGAGAAAGTACAGGCGACGGCCGAGATAAACACGGCCGTCATTCCCCTGGTAATCGAGCATGCCATGGCGCAAGAGAAGATTGACCAATTCATAGACCGACGATCGGGGAGCCCCGATTTCGGACGCGATCTCGTTCGGCCGCATGGGCTGTCGTTTCACGCGGAGAAATTCAAGAATCTCGAAGGCGCGATCCAGTCCCCGGGTGCGTCGCGATACTGTATCGCTTGCGGCCTCGGTCATGCTCTCTCCAATCCTTGTCAGGCGCGATCGGCGCGGTAAGCCACGCAATCAACCTCGACCTTGCAGTCGACCATCATGCGCGATTGAACACAAGCGCGAGCCGGCGGGTTCTTGCCGAAATACTCGGCATAGACACCATTGAAGCTCCAGAAATCGCGTGGATCATCAAGCCACACGCCGACGCGCACGACATCTTCCAAGCTGTAGCCGGCTTCATTGAGGATCGCAATCATGTTTTCGATTGCCTTTCGGCTCTGCCCGATGATGCCGCCAGGCACGATCTCGCCCTTTTCCATCGGCACCTGGCCGGATACATAAAGCCATCCCGCGGCTTCGGTGGCGCGTGCAAATGGCAGCGGCTGGCCGCCTGCGCCGGTCTCACCCGCACCGTAACGCTTGATCGTCATATTCTTTCTTTCCTTTTAGTTGAAGCTTGAGTTTTTCAGGAATTCGGCAAGCCGCTCGGTTTTGGGCTTGATGAACATTTCCTTCGGATCACCCTGCTCGCAGATCACACCCTGGTTCATGAAAATCACCCGGGACGAGACTTCATAGGCAAAGCGCATTTCGTGCGTGACCAGCAGCATGGTCATTCCATCCGCGGCGAGCCCCTTGATCACCTGCAGCACTTCGCCCACCAGTTCCGGATCGAGTGCGGAGGTCACCTCATCGAAGAGCATCAGGCGCGGCGACATCGCGATCGCGCGGGCGATCGCCACACGTTGTTGCTGGCCGCCGGAAAGCTGGCCGGGGTAGTGACTGGTGCGTGCCGAAAGGCCGACGCGGTCGAGCCAGCGCTCGGCGATTGCGCGCGCCTCGGCCTTCGGCATCTTCTTTACCTTGATCAGGCCAAGCATCACGTTTTCAGCCGCGCTCATGTGCGGAAAGAGATTGAATTGCTGGAATGCCATCCCTGTCAGCGCACGCTGACGGGCAATCTCCTTTTCACTCTTGCGCCGGCGAGAACTGCCCTCGATGTGATAACCGATCTCTTCGCCGTCGAGGCTGATCGTGCCCCCCTGAAACTCTTCCAGCATATTCACGCAGCGTAGCATGGTCGTCTTGCCCGACCCGGACGAGCCGATGATCGAGATGACCTCGCCCTCAGCAACCGAGCAGTCGACGCTTTTGAGGACCTCGTGATGACCGTAGCTCTTCCGCAGGCCCTTGATTTCGAGAATTGTCTTGGCCATGGCTTGGCCTCCTCACGATGGAAGAGCGGTCTTGCGCTCGATGAACTGACCGAAGCGTTCGATCCCGAAGTTGACGACGAAATACAGAGCCCCCGCAAGAAAGTAGAATTGCAGACTCATGAAGTTGCGGGAGATGATCTCCTGTGAGCGAAGAAGCAGCTCGGCCACCCCGATGACGGACAGCAGCGTCGACGCCTTGACCATCTCTGCGGCGGTGTTGACCCAGGCCGGCAGGAATTGGCGCAGCGCCTGCGGCCAGAGCACCGAGGTGAATGTTTGCGAAAAGGTCAGTCCGATCGCCTTGGCCGCTTCGGTTTGCCCTTTCGGGATCGCCTGCAGCGCACCACGCACGATTTCTCCGACATGGGACGAGCAGAAGATGGCCAATGCCAGCACACCGGCGGCAAAGGGTCCGAGCGCGAGCCCGACGGCACTCGACACATAGTAGCTTGCCAGCACCAGGACGAGAACCGGCGTTCCACGGATCACGTCGGTATAGACACGTATGATGAGACGAAGGACGACATTGCCATAGGCGAGAGATAGCCCGACAAGGACGCCAAGGAGTGAACCCCCAAGAATTGCCAGTAACGATATGGACACAGTCATTGCCAGACCGTTCATGATGACATAACGGGCGATCCAAAGCTGATCTAAAAAAGTCTGTGACATCGACTTACCTCGGCAGCGCCAGCCGGCGTTCAACAAAACGCATGCCGGCGGCGATCAGGAGACAGGTTGCAACATAGAGCGCCGAGGTAACCATCCATGTCTCGATCACGCGGAAGCTTTCGACGTTGATCTTGCGCGCGGCAAAAGTCAGTTCCGGGACAGCAATGGTTGCCGCAAGCGAGGTATCCTTGAACAGCGATATGACTGTCGATGACAAGGAAGGGAGTACATTGCGCAGCATCAGCGGCGCAACGATCGATGTACGAATCTGCATCCCGGTGAGGCCGATCGCAAGCCCGGCTTCCGTCAGACCCCTGGGAATGGACAACAGTCCCGCACGAAACACCTCGGCGAGATAGGCGCCAGAGTACAAGGACAGGACGAGGACAAAGCTTTTGATCTTGTCGAGCCTAAACCCTATTTGTGGCAATGCAAAAAAGGCAAACAGCACAAGCACCAGGATTGGGAGATTGCGGATAAGCGTGACGTAGCAGCGTGCAGGCACCACAGCCACTCGTTGCTTCGAGATCAGCGCAAAGGCCACCAGAAGACCGAGCACGGCACCAATCAACAGCGAGATCACTGCCAGCCCAAGGCTCAGCAGCAATCCGCTCAGGAGAAAATCAAAGTTGCGCCAAACGGCAGCAAAATTCAGCGTGTAACCCATGACAGGCCACCTCCAGAAGAAGGAACGGGAGATACTCCCGTTCCTTTTTGCCTATTACTTGAA
Organism: Rhizobium sp. P40RR-XXII; assembly: GCF_012641405.1. Lineage (GTDB taxonomy): Bacteria > Pseudomonadota > Alphaproteobacteria > Rhizobiales > Rhizobiaceae > Rhizobium. Next base: position 5,262 of record NZ_JABAII010000028.1, on the reverse strand, counting down.
TTCGACCGGAAAGCCGATCTGCGGAGGTGCCAGGTCTTTGCCGAACCAAGTTTTATAGGACTTCGCATAAGTATCGAACTCGACGCCCGTCATAGCCTCATGAAGGGCGGTATTGACGAAGTTCAGCCAATCCTGATCGCCGCGCTTGACGCCACAGGCATAGGTCTGCGGGTTCCATCCGTAACCGGCATCCTTATACTTGCCGGGGTTTTGGGTCATGTACCAGGCAAGTGACGACTGATCGGTGGCGGCGGCATCGGCCCGGCCGGACTCAAGCGCCTGGTAGATCAGGTCGACGGAATCGTACTGATCGACGGTTGCTTCCGGAAGGGCCGCATGGACCATCGCTTCCGCATAGACATTCTGAAGTACCGAGATCGTCACCGAGGAGCCGGCAGCCTTAAGTGCGGCATAGTCAGCATATTTGCCGTCCGCCTTGAGCATGAGGCCGACGCCCTCGCGATAATAAGGGATCGTGAAAGCGATCTGTTGAGCACGCTCGCCCGTCACGGTCATGAACTGGCAGGTGATGTCGACCTTGTCGGTGGTGATGTTCGGAATGCGCGCGTCCGAGGACTGGTTGACATATTCGATCTTGTCCGGATCGCCGAAGAGAGCCTTGGCGATGATATGGCCCATATCGACGTCAAAGCCCTGGAGCTTGTCGTCCGCGCTCTTGAAATGCCAGGGCGCGTTGGTGCTGCCGGTCCCCATCACGAGGTGGCCGCGGGCCAGCACGTCATCGAGCTTGCTGCCGGCGGCCAGCACCGGGCTGCAGAGAATTGCGGTCGCGGCCAGCGAGATCAGGCCGGCTCTAAGTGAAATCGTCATTGCGGCTCCCCTTTTGTAGAGTATCGTTCCCATTGTCCATAATTATGGACATATGTCCGTTTTAACGGATTTTAATATCAAGTCCTATGAGGGGTGAGTTGTCAATAGCCGTCGCTGCATACGGCCCGGCGCTACGTCGCCAGGTCTTAAAATCGCAACCACGGCGGCCACGATCTGTGCCCAAAATGGCGGCGTTGATGGAAATTGGGTGTATTGGGCTTGCGCAGTCAGAAATCGAAACGCGCTGACGATCGCGCCGGATCGTGGAGGAGCGCGGCGAACACTTCAGCGACGGCATCTATCTCGGTCGAGGGTGGCGGCGTGCAAAGCGACAGGCAACCGAATACGACGGCCTCTCAGTAGGATGCGATCAAGTTCGAGCCGAAATCCGGCTTGACGCCAAGCATCGGAGCCGCCTGTTTGATGATATCACGCACCATCGGCGCAGCCGTGTTGGTGGCGAAGGTCAAATTGTGCTCGCCGGTCAGCGGCTGATCCACGAAGGCAAGCACGACGTATCGCGGATGTTCGATCGGGAAGGCGCCAAGAAATGAATTGAAGCTCAGCTTGTGAGAATAGACGCCGTGGATGACCTTGTTGGCTGTGCCTGTTTTGCCACCGACATGGTAACCGGGAACGTTGGCCGGTTTGCCGGAGCCTTCCTCGCCATTGAGTTTGAAGAGCGAGCGGATGATATCGCTGGTGGCCGGCTTGACGATCGGTGTTTCCACCTTTTCTGCTTCTTCGCGTGTACGCGGCAGAAACGTGGGCTCGATCAATTCGCCGCCATCCATCAGCGCTGCACCTGCGACTGCCGTCTGCAGCGGAGTGGTGGCGACGCCATGGCCGAAGGAAATCGTAATCGAGTTGATCTTCTTCCAGACACGAGGCTGGGTTGGCATTTTGACTTCCGGCAATTCGGTCTTCAGCTTGGTCAAAAGGCCGAAGCGGGTGAGATAGGCCTTTTGGTTGTCCATGCCGACGCGGTCCATCATCTTGGCCGTGCCGATGTTGGAAGAATAGCGGAAAATTTCCGGCACGGTCAGCCAGCGACGCGGTACGTCCCGGTCGTCATGGATGATGAAGCCGCCATAGTGCAGCGGCGCGGATGCATCGAACGTGTCGGTCGCCTTTACGGCGCCAACATCAAATGCCATTGCCATCGAAAAGGTCTTGAAGGTCGAGCCCATTTCGAACGTACCGTTCGACATGCGATTGAGCCAGCCATCGCTGCCGGTTGCTTGCGGGTCGTTCGGATCGAAATCGGGCGCGGACGCCATTGCCAGTACTTCACCGGTATGGATATCCAGAACCACCGCACCGGCCGCCTTACCTTTGTAAAGATCGAGCGCGTTGGTGACGACATCGTGAACGACGTTTTGAACGCGAAGATCGATCGAGAGGCGCACCGGTTCGAGTGTATCGCGGCTGGTCAGGCCTGTGGAAGCGAGATCCGACAGGCCCTGCATGTCGAGATATTTTTCCATGCCGGCAACGCCATGATTGTCGATATCGACATAGCCGAGAATATGCGCGGCCGTGCGGCCGCCCGGATAGAAGCGTTTCACCTCGGGGCGAAAACCGATTGCCGGAATGCCGAGCGCAAGGATTTCGCTCTGTTCCTTCGGCGTCAGCTGCCGGCGTAGCCAGGCAAAGTGCGACCGCCGGTCGGCAAGCTTCTTATAGAGGGACTTGCGGTCGATATCGGGAAAGATCGAGGCGATTTTCTCAACCGCTTCGTCCGGATCGATCACGCGGTTTGGCTCGGCGAACATCGATACGGTGCGGACATCGGTCGCCAGCAGTTCACCGTTCCGGTCGACGATATCCGGGCGAGCCGCGCTCACGCGATCCGGCGGGATCGCGGACGTATCGGTTCTCGGCTCCAGGTCGAAATAGATGAGTTTGGCGACGATAGCCAGATAACAGACGACCAGCCCGCAGGCCAGCATGATGATGCGGGCTCTTGCAAGTTTGGCCTGACCCGCAACACGCGCCGGCGGTTGCTGGCGCCACCCTGGGCCAAAGGTGATCCTGATGAGGCGACCGCTATTTGCGCCGAGGGCATGGATAATTGACATTACCGATTATTCGCAAGAGCTGGGAGGGCCTCTGGATTAAGAAACTTTAAACCGAGTTAGTTAACAGGAGACTAATCATAGCCGCGCTGCTGCCATGGCGCCCGGGATGAACGGCGCAAGACCGCCATCCTGCTCGACGGCCCATTTGATTTCTTGGTCGCGGTTCATGGCATGAACGGCGATTATGCTATGGTGCGCGAGATTCTAGGGGTGGTGGGCGCAGGGTCTTGGTGGAGTGGATTTCAATGCGCATTTTGCCGCTAGTTCTCCCTTACCGAGCATAAGCGCGAGATGACCGGTAGCGTTTCGACGCAAGCAGCAACGGGATGGAGGCCAATGAAGAAGCTCATCAATCGACCCATCGATGTCGTACGGGAAATGCTGGAGGGCATCGTCGCCCTTGCGCCCGGCCTCGCCCTGCTGGACACGGAGAATGTCGTTGTTCGCGCCGATCTTCCCGCGGTCGCCGAGCGGCCGGTGGCGCTGATCTCGGGCGGCGGCGCTGGGCACGAGCCGGCTCATGCCGGATATGTCGGACCGGGCATGTTGACCGCAGCTGTCACCGGCGAGGTTTTCACCTCCCCCAGCGTCGACGCGGTTCTCGCCGCAATCCGCGCCAGTGCCGGCCCCGCGGGCGCATTGCTGATCGTGAAGAACTATACCGGCGACCGCCTGAATTTCGGCCTTGCCGGCGAATTGGCCGCCATCGAGGGTATTCCAACCGAAGTGGTCGTCGTGGCGGATGATGTGGCGCTTTCAGGGCTCGTGCCGCCCGAGCGCCGGCGCGGCATTGCCGGAACGGTGCTGGTGCACAAGATCGCGGGCGCCGCCGCGACCGGTGGCAAGAGCCTGAAGGAGGTCGCCGCCATCGCTCGGTCCGCGGCGTCCCGTCTCGGCACCATGGGGGTCGCGCTCGGCTCCTGCATCGTCCCTGCGGCTGGCAAGGCCGGTTTCACGCTCGGCGAGGACGAGATCGAGCTGGGCCTCGGCATTCACGGGGAAAAGGGTGTCGAGCGCACGAAGCTTCTGCCCGCCGACGCGATCACCGACAGGATCGTCGATCAGATCGCAAAGGATATGAAGCTCGTCGCGGGTACCAAGGTTGCATTGCTCGTCAATGGTCTCGGCGCGACGCCGCCAATGGAGCTGGCGATTGTCGCCGGTTGCGCGCTCGCGTCTTTGCGTTCGCGGGGTCTCGCAATCGAGCGTGCCTGGAGCGGCAATTTCCTGACTGCGCTCGAAATGCCCGGCTGTTCGATTTCGCTTCTGGATCTACGCCCAGGCGATGTCGAGCTGCTGGATGCCGCAACCAGTGCCTCCGCCTGGCCGAGGGGCGGCGAAATTGCGCAAGCGCCCCATATCGTGCGGGTGCCAAAGACGCCGGAGAACGAGGCTCCACTTGGCGATGCGGGTCGGTTCGACCCCAGCGAGCTCCGCCGTATCGGCCTTGCCGTCTGCAATGCGCTGGAAGAAGCCGAAGCCCATCTGACGGAGCTCGACAGCAAGGCGGGCGATGGCGATCTCGGAGCGAGCATGCTTCGTGGCGCCGAAGCTATCCGCGCCCTGCCCGACCGCGCCTGGATCAATCCCGCCAATGCCCTGGTTGCGATCGGCAATGCGCTGCGCAGGGCGATCGCCGGTAGCTCGGGTCCTTTCTATGCCATTGCGCTCACCCGAGCCGGACGCCATCTCGGAGAGAACAATCGCTTCTCGCCCGAGGATTTCCGGGCCGCTTTCGCAATCGGCATAGCTGCGATCAGCGAGATCGGCAGCGCCAAACCGGGCGATCGAACCATGCTGGATGCACTCGACCCAGCGTTAAGAGCACTTGAGGCGACTGACGGCAATGTGCCCGCGATCGAGGCGTGGAAGCGCGCGGCGATGGCAGCGGCGGACGGCGCGCGCCGTACGGCGGATATGGTGCCAAGGCTCGGCCGCGCAAGCTATCTCGGCGAAAGAGCTCTCGGAACCGAAGACGGCGGTGCCGCCGCCGTTGCGATCTGGATGGCGGCGCTGGCGACAAGTCTCTGATTGCGCGAGCGCAGGCTGCGAGTCATTCGCATCCGTTGTGCTCCATGCTCGAGCCAACCTTCCAAGGCATCCTCAGACGAGATTTGAACATGCGATTTATCCGGACCGCCATTAGGCGGCGTCCGCCGTTTCGCTCATTTGTCCGGCGCGAGAGCTGCCTCCACCCCGCGCAGCAGGCTCTTCAACTCCGGCTCGCGGACATGGGCGGCCGCTTCGTGGGGCGAGAACCATTGCAGCTGGCGCTGACCGCGCTCCGGAAAGCGCTCCACCAATTCGGCGACGTCAAGAAGATGGACTTGAACGATAGAGGGAACGGTCT
>NZ_JABAII010000027.1 GCF_012641405.1 Rhizobium sp. P40RR-XXII | reverse complement strand
AAAGCCGCGTTCACCGCATCCAGGCGATCGCACAGTGGAAGGCTGCGGCGGGAGCCGTGGCCTGAGATCAATCCTGAAGGCCGAACGTCAAACGTGCTTCCGAATTCAAGTTAAGGTGACATCGCCCAACAGCGGCCACCAGCGATGATTGCCAGAACAGGCAGACCTAGTTGCAGCGCTTGTAGATCTGAACACCGCCCATGTCCCAGCCTTCGGGATGGAATGCCAGGGTGCCATCGGCCGAATTGATTGCGAAGCCGCTGGCATCCGTATCGTCATCGAAATTCAGACCTCCCCGTGCGCCTGGCCCCGAACCGGAATCGTACACGGATTTTTCAGGCTTCGCTGTACCCAACGCAATCGTATGAGCATGGATGACGAGCTTGCTGCCGGGATCGCTGCAGTTTCCTTTCAGCCCCCAGGTGCCCTGATATGCTTTAGGTGTCGACGTTTCCGCTTGTGCAACGGCGATGGTCGAGGCGATTGCCACTGATGCGAGAACCGCTGTTTTGACGAAGCGCAACATTTGTTGCTCCCTTGGTTGACGGATGTGGAGAGCGGCAGGAAAATTGCCCGACCGCACAGGTCCTTACCAGAGCAGAACGAAATGGAGTCATTCGCTCTGCTCTGACTCTTTGTTTTGCCGCATGACCCCGAAAGTCGGCGCGTTCGGGATCATGTGCTAGTAGAGACTAAGGGGTCGAACTTTGACCAATAAGAAATAGCGCCTCTGGCGCCTTGCAGCGGTTCAGGGCATCCTATGGTGGCTGAAAATTGTGTTTATGGCAGTTGGAGGAAGGCCGATGCGCTGCTTTACCGTGCTTGGACCCTCGCAGACCGGAAAATCGACAGTCGTGGAAAAGCTCGGCTCCCTGGAGGGGGCGCCGAGAAAATCCAGCTCCCCTTATGGATTGAACCTCACGGAATTCACCTTCGGGAACGAGGCGTGGTGTGCGCTGGACGCGCCAGGACCCAACGAAGCGTTGGCGCATGCGCAGCACGCGCTTCTTGCCAGCGATGCCTGCATACTGTGCGTTTCATCGGCACCCGAGGAGGCTGTGCTCGCCGCGCCCTATCTGCGGATAGTCGAAGCCTCTGGGACGCCTTGCATCCTCTTCGTCAACCGGATGGACGAACCGAGAGGGCGGCTAAGGGACGTGATCGCCGCGCTTCAAGACTACGCCAACCACACTCTTTTGCTTCGCCAGATCCCGATCCGCGAAGGGGACAGGATCATCGGCAGTTGTGATCTGATTTCGGAACGGGCGTGGCGCTACCGGGAAGGCCAGACTTCGGCGCTGATCGCAATCCCCGAAAGCACCACCGAACGCGAGCACGAGGCGCGCACCCAGTTTCTGGAACATCTGTCCGAATTCGATGACTGGCTTCTCGAGGAACTGATCGAGGACCGCGAGCCACCCAGCGACGCGCTCTACGCCATTTCATCACGGGTTCTCAGGGAAAACAGGATTATCCCGGTCCTGATCGGTGCTGCAAGTCACGGCAACGGCATGAAGAGGCTGATGAAGGCGCTGCGCCACGAGGCGCCGCCGGTAGGGGTTCTGCGGCAGCGTCTCGCTCATGCGGGGACTGTCGATGAAGGCAAGCTGGTGGCCGTGAGCTTCCATGCCTATTATCGCCAGAATGTCGGCAAGACGGTGCTCGTGCGCGCATTTGGTGAGGGACTGCGGCAAGGCGCATCACTGGGCGGCTCCAGCCTCGGCGCCGTACAAAGTCTTGCAAACGGGCGGTCCAATTCGGCGGTTCTGCCTGCGCCGGGCGATGTCTTCGCGACGGTCAAATCCGACCATCTGCGCGTCCCTTCGCTGTTGACACCCGGCGCGGTGGTCGCCCCGCCTGAGTGGACGGAACCACCCACGCCGATGCTTGAAAGGATCCTAATTCCGGGCAGCGAGCGTGACGAAAACAAGCTTTCCGAAACGCTGGCAAAACTTGCCGAGACGGATCGCGGCCTGAAAGTCTTGCAGGAGGAAGGCACGGGCGCTCAACTCGTCCGCGCCCAGGGGCCGGTCCATCTGCGTGATCTCTGCCGAACGCTGTCCGATGTCTTTCACATCTCCGTGACCGACCGAACGCCCAGCCCGATCTACCGCGAGACGATCACGAAACCATCGGAGGTTCATTACCGCCATCGCAAACAAACCGGCGGTGCCGGGCAATTCGCGGATGTGAAGCTGAGCATTCACCCTAACGAGCGCGGTCAGGGCTTCACCTTTGGCGAAACCGTCAAGGGCGGCGCCGTTCCGCGCAATTACATCCCCGCCGTCGAAGCGGGCGCGCGCGAAGCGATGGAGAAAGGACCGCTAGGCTTCGAGGTCATCGATGTCGGCGTAACGCTGTCAGATGGTCAGCACCATACCGTCGACAGTTCGGAACACGCCTTCCGGACTGCGTCGAAAATGGGGGTGCGTCAGGCGCTTTCCGAAGGATCGACCGTCTTGATGCAGCCGGTCTTCCGCAGCGAGATTCACATTCCGTCGGTCTATTCGGGCAGCCTCGTCCAGATCGTCTCCGCACTCAACGGCCAGGTTCTCGGCTTCGACCGGGATGAAACCGCCAAGGGATGGGACATCTTCCGGGCGCTCGTTCCGGGCGGCGCACTTGACGATCTCGCGCGGGCGCTGCGCTCGGCGACGCAGGGCATTGGTTATTTTTCCAAGACCTTCGATCATTTCGAGGAGCTATACGGCAAGGAAGCGGACGCCATCGTGAGGGCTCGCGAGACACCGGGCATCGCACACTGAAACGTTCGCCCCACTTCATGCCCGTTCGCAGAGCCTACTGGCCGCTGGAGCGAGGCGGTTCGGTACGGAGCGGCTGGTCAAAAGCGCAGGGGAGGCGCTATCGCTAACGCCTGACGCACCCCGTTCACCCCGTGTTATCAAGCGCCCTATTCGTGCTGCGGGTTACGTCTTCCCAAGCGTCCAATTCCTGCTGGAAGCTGGTGATCTTCTTGCGGATCAAATCCAGCGCATCGCCACCGATGACGAGGCGCATCGGAGGTTTTTCCGCTTCCACGGTTGTGATGAGTGGACGGCGCCGTTCCCCGGCTTCTTTCTCTACTATCCCTCGCGCCGGCAGATGCGGCCGGTGTTTGGGGCTTTCCTGGATATGCTGCGTAACCCGTCCGGACACCTCTAACCAGGCCGCTGTCCACCGCGTATCGCCTTTCATGGCGTTGAGTGGAGGTGATTTAGGAGCGCCAAAAACCATCTTCAAGAAAAAGATGTTTGAAGCCTTCAGTGCCTGGGAAGCTCGTCGTATGCTGGCCTCGGCAGGAGGTCTAGGTCATCCGCTTCAATAGCGCGAGCAGGATCTCCGTGTTTCCGTTGGCCTCAAGCGAGAGCAGCTGATTGTCCACCAGGTCAGCGATTGCCAATAATATCTCGCGCTCCGACCATCCGGCCTCGATCGCAGCACCGATTAAATCCCGAAACGCCGCCTGAATCGCGTCCTGGCAGCGGATGTGCCTGTCGGGATCGTCTTCGGTCACGAAGGGTCGTGCGATATCGAACATGCTCCGAAAGTGAACTGATTTGCCGCCTTTGGCAATCGAACATCAGCAGCGTCTAAAATGCGGGCGGCGGGCCACATCGTGAATTTCATCCGTATCCACGCAGGTGCATTCATAGCCGCTCATAATCAGGCGACTTTTGCGGCGAGCATTTCATCGATGCAGTCTTCGTGCAGCGCCTCCAGGTGATCGGACCAGCGAATTGTTTCCACGGCTCCCGTGTTCTTCGCAATGCTGTCAGCGCTTCTGAAACGCGCGCAGGAAGGTTTTGGTTGCGTCTCTTGCCATGCGGTCGATCTCCTCGTCTGGAGTTGGACGGCCAGTCTGCAGGTTGATCCTGAGATCTGTTGCGAGCAGCGCCATGTATTGGCGGGCAGCAAGCGCCGGATCGTCAATGTCGAGATAGCCAGCCAAAGCGAGTTGCGCCAGACGGGCTGCGATCGCAGGGTATTTCTTGCCCGGTCCGTATTCCTTCCAGGTCTCGAACAGTTCAGGAAATCTGTCGCCTTCGGTCTCGACGAGCTTGCGCAACCAGCGGCCATTCGGATCGCAGACCGCCTTACGCAGAAGAAGTGCTGAAAATTCGCTCATTTCCCTTTCCAGATCGACGGGCGCCACCGGGAAAGTATCCAGCACCCGGAAGAAGCCGGCACTCGACTTCTCGGTGATCTCTGCAACCACAACCTTGAAGAGGTTATCCTTGTCCCCGAGTTGGTTGTACACCGTCTGGCGTGACACCCCGGCTCTTGCGGCGATGGCATCGATGCTTGCTGCCGCAAACCCGTCGTTGGCAAAGACATCAGCGGCCGCGTTGAGGATTGCCTGACGTTTGCTGGTGGCGGGCGGCCAACTATCTGTCTCGGAAGAAACCGTTGCGGGCGAAGTTTTCATGACACCACCATACAGGACTTGACAAAATGGACAATGCTGTCCAAAATATTTTACATAATTGACGGATGATGCGTTGGAACCATCTCCGTCCTTCCTTAGTCCCATCTATAATCGTCCACTCAATTCCCGTCACATGCTTTTTGTATGAGACCTTTGCTGTGTCCGGGGAATGGTGTGCCGGAAAGGTATGTTTCCATGCAGATCAAGGCTTCCGTTTCATCCCCCCGAGCCGGTGACAGTTCCCGCCATGCCGTTGTTCTCGGCCTCCTTTCAGCCGTCGGTCTCTTTGCCCTCGACATGTATCTACCCGCGTTGCCGACGATCAGCCTGGATCTTCGTGCTGACAGCCATGCTGTTCAGGCAAGCCTGATCTCCTTCTTCGCCGCCATGGCTGTGTCGCAGATCGTCTACGGCCCGCTGTCGGACATGTTTGGGCGCAAGCGGCCATTGTATGTTGGCCTGGTCCTCTACATCCTCGGCGCGATCGGCTGCGCGCTGTCCAGCGATATCGGCTGGCTGGTCGCGTTCCGTTTCATCCAGGGCACCGGTGCCTGTGCCGGCGTGGTGATTGCCCGCGCCATCGTCCGTGACCTGCATACGGGGGCGGCGGCCGCGCAGTTGATGTCGCGGCTTATGCTTGTTTTCAGCATCTCACCCATCCTGGCGCCGCTCGCGGGCAGCATGGTGACGGTGTTCGGGGACTGGCGGCTGATCTTTTGGGTCATGGTACTCGCCGGCGTCGTCGGCCTCGTTGCAGGCCGCTTTTTCCTTGAGGAGACGCGTCCGGTGACGGCTCGTAGCGAAAGCAGTTTCGGCGGGGCACTGAAAAGCTATGGAACGGTTCTCAAGGACCCCTACTATCTCGGACTGGTGCTGATGGCCTCGTTCGGCATGTCCAGCTACATGATCTATGTCGCCAACTCTTCCTTCATACTGATCGGCCATTACAGGCTCTCACCGACCTTCTACAGCGTGGTCTTTTCCGTGAATGCCGTCGGGTTCATCGGCATGTCGCAGTTGAACGGCTGGCTTGCTCGCCGTATCGGCCTGCGCAAGGTCATTCGCGGTGCAGTTGCCGGTTATGCGCTGACGATGGTGACGCTGGCCGTCGTCATGGCGTTTGGCGTTGACCGCCTCGACATCATGGCGGCGTTCCTGTTTGCGGGCTACGCTTTCCTTGGCATGATCGTGCCGAATGCGGCAGTCCTGGCGCTGGAACACCATGGGCGCATCGCCGGCACGGCCTCGGCTATGATGGGGACGCTCCAGTTCATGACATCCGCGCTGGTGGTCGGCATCGGCGGTATGTTTATGGACGGTACGGCGCGACCGATGGTGATCATCATCGCTATCTGTTCGGGTGTTGTGCTCTTCCTCTCACTTGCAGTGCTGAGGAGCCGGCATGTGGTGGCGGCTGAATAGATCCTGCTGCTACCTATTCCAGATGCCGCGCCAGCACATCTTCGATCCATTTCATGAATGCGCGGACGCGGCGCGACAGATTGCTCCGATGTACTACGACGAGGAACACGGGCGGCGCCCGGCGACGAAAATCGGATGAAGGCCAGGAAGCTCGCGGAGCTGTCTTGGCGAAGCGGAGCCACGCGCAGGCTTCAGACCATGCCGGGTGTTGGACCCTTGACCGCGCAGGCGACATCACCCAACACTCCGGCTTCAGGCACCGTCTACGAGCTGCTCACTTTTAGCCCAAAGTTGCTCGGCCTTCTCAACATCCAGCGCATACGACCTCACGCCATCGGCAAACGGGCTAGCGGTATCATTGACAGGCGCGATGGTACAATCTTCCAGATACTTGCCGCCGATTTCATCCTTGTCTGTTACCACCGCGGCCCAGACCGAGGTCGCGGCGGCCTGTGGGATTTCCTTCAATTCGGCCGGCGGGAGGCCCGCTTCAGCGCGAGCATCGCCGACGGTCTTGAACAGTCCCTGCAATTCCTCCGCAGTAAAATGCCGCGGCAGGTCGGTGAGACTATTTCCAGGCATGACAGAGGCTGCGCGGACGCCACGATTCCGGTGACGACGGTCGAATTCGACGGCAAAGAGCGAGTTGGCAGTCTTCGATCGTCCATAGGCGACGAATGGGTGGTAGTCTTGGCCATCGAAGTTGGGATCATCGAGATCGACGTCGGCGACGCGATGCGCCTGAGACGACAACACCACCAGCCGTCCATTGTCGGCAAGCAAGGGCTCGATCAGATGAATGAGGGCGAAATGGCCCAAATGGTTGGTGCCGAACTGGGTTTCGAATCCATCGACCGTCCGGCCGAAGGGCGTTGCCATGACGCCGGCGTTGGCGATGATGGCGTCGAAGTGTCTTCCGTCGGCGAGCAAGCCCTTCGCAGCGGCTCCGACGCTCTTCAACGACGCCAGATCAAGTTCCACCAGTTCAAAGGTGCCGCCTGCTTGCCGGACGGCGTTACGGACGGACTCCGTTGCCATATTCGCTTTAGCGAAGTCCCTGGCAGCGCCGACCACGCTTGCCCCGTGTGACGCCAGTGAGCGGGCGGTCTCCAGCCCAATGCCAGATGATACACCCGTTATGAGAAAGCGCTTTCCCTTGAGATCGATGCCCGCAAGCACCTCGTCAGCGGTTGACTTCGCGCCAAATGTCTTGGTCATTTTAAGTTCCTTAATTGTTGAGAGGGGTCGAGCCGTGACGCGTCAGATGGCAAGCCCGCCTGCGATGTTCAGAGCCTCGCCGTTGATGTAGCCGGCGTGAGGTCCAGCCAGAAAGCAGATGGTCTCAGCCACTTCTTCCAATGTTGCGATGCGCCGGATCGGATGCATGTCGAGGATCGCATCGCGATCCGGAAGCTCGCCCGCCACGTCGGAGGCCATGTCCGTGGGCATGATGCCGGGCTGCACGATGTTCACGGTGATATTGCGCGGACCGAGGTCGCGGGCGATGCCCTTGGCATATCCGGCGAGCGCCCATTTCGTGCCGGCGTAGTCGGCGACACCCGCGAACGGAACATATGATCCAAGGAGCGATCCGATAAAGATGATGCGACCGCCATCGGTCAGCTTGGGCGCGGCCGCTCGCGTATTGGCGATCGTCCCCATCACGTTGACCTGCCACTGACGGTTATACTTGTCTCCATCGAGTTCAGGATCGTCCACTGTCTGACCCTGGATCGCGATGCCGGCATTATTGACGAGGATGTCGAGCCTGCCGAACTCCGCAAGTACTCTGTCGATCAGAGGCTTGGCGGAGGTCAGGTCAGCCTGATCGCTCTTGATCGCGATGGCACGAACACCTTTTTCTTTGAGTTTCTGGACGACAGCGTCGGCCTTTTCCGCTGAGACCGCATAGCTGATCGCGACGTCAGCGCCATGTTCGGCGAGGGCCTCGGCCGTGGCGGCGCCAAGTCCGCGCGAGCCTCCCGTTACGAGGGCCACTTTTCCTTTGAGCATCTTCGACATGAATTTCCCTTTGAATGAAAACCGATCTCTTCGGCCTGAATTGGCAAGTTGGATTTTTCCGTAACGAGCGTTAACGTAACAATCGTTATTGAATGTGGACATGAGTTGTCAACCGGTTTAATAATGGCCGTTATGAAAATTCTTGGAGTATGCTGATGGGACGCCATCGGGAATTTGACGTCGAGAAAGTGCTCGACAGCGCCTTATGTGTGTTCTGGCGCAAAGGTTACGAAGGTGCTTCCTATGCTGACCTGACCGAGGCCGCTGGCGTCGAGCGCCCCGCCTTGTATTCCGCATTTGGCAACAAGGAAGCGTTGTTCCGGAAAGCTCTGGATCGCTATACCGAGCGATATCTGGGGTACATTCCAGAGGCACTTCAGCTTCCCACGTCGCGCAGGGTTGCCGCCCACATCCTGTATAACGCGGCCGATCTCAACACGCGGTTCCCGACCCATACGGGATGCCTCGGTGTCAACGGGGCGGTGGCGGGGTCGGATGAATCCGAAGCTATTCGTCAGGTTTTGATCGATTTTCGCGCTGCCGCCCAGATGCAGATTGGGGAACGTTTCGAGAAAGCGAAGGTCGACGGTGATTTGCCAGAGACGGCGAAACCGCACGCCTTGGCGGCATTTGTGATGGCCGTAACTCACGGGATGGCAGTGCAAGCCAAGGCGGGCTTCAGTCGCGAGATGCTGGAAGCTGTTGCGGAACAGGCACTTGCCACATGGCCCATGGCGACCAACGTCGCGCCCTGATGGCGGCGAGGGCTCGCATATAGTCTACGGTTCTGCCCAATATCGCGGAGATACGTTCTCGTGATGGACGCTCGTCAGGGCAGGCGCTCGAACAATTTGGGCACTTCTCGTCGAGGGCAGCGTCTACCAGATGCCGGCGATCATGATGAAAGTGTAGAGATAGGACGGGTTCCGGTACGACGGCAACACCCGTATTGCTCACCGGTTGGCCCGCTGATCGGCCATGCCGATGAAGGGATTGCGGCCAAGAGCGGCGAGCACGGCCCATGCCGTCGCTGCGATGTGCGGCAGACGAAAGTACCTGAAATCGCCGGCTGCGGAATTGGGTCCGACCTGCAGCCCGGTCGAAAGCTCGTCCTTCACCGTCGCGTAAACGAGGCCGTCCGGTGCCACTTGCGCAGAGATCGTGGCGAGCAGCGGCTCGGCCTCGGCCGCTCGGCCAAAAAGACGAAACACCAGCGCGGCCTGGGCAGTGCCTTCGAGCCAGATGCCGTCGCGATCGTCATTGAAGTCGAAGCCGCCCTCGACACCATGGTGGCGCTCCGTCCATTTCAGAACGCGTCCGGCCCTGGCCGCATAGGCCGGCACGGCAATGAGCGGCCATAGTTCCGCGTCCAGACCCGACATGTTCGTATTCGGCGCATTGCCACCAGGCATGCTGCCGATAAAAAAGCGTCCCTCCTTCTCGTCCCACATGGCGTCCAGAAACCGGCGTGCATGCTCACCGAGATGCTTCCAGTCGCCCTGGGGGTCGAGACGCGCGAGCCAGGCATCGGCGGCATAAACATCGAGATTGTGCTCCGTGGACTTCCAAGTCACGCGATCGGGTGCGGGTTCGTGCCCAAAAAAGCCGCCGAAATAGCCGGGATTATGTGGGTCTGCCGCGGCCGTATGGATCCACTCCATAATTTTGCCGGCAGCGTCGAAATAAGCGGGACGGCCCGTCTGCTCGTAGGCTGCAAGCAGCGCGAGCGCTGCCCAAGCTGCGCTGCCTGACGCAGTGCCCACCTGGTATTCATCTTCCTCCCAAGAATTGGCTGTCGCATTCCAATAGCCGGGCAGCAACATGCCCTCCTTGCCGGGTACAGCAGGGCCAGAGCGGTAGCCATTGCGCAACCGTCCGTCGTGATAATATCGATCCGTGTTCAGCGCGAGCAGGAGCGCGTCGGCAACGCGACCGGCTTCGGCCTTTCGGCCGCAGGCATAGAGCGCTATCGCCGCAAGGGCGTTGTCGTAGGTGAATCCGGTATTTTCAAGTGTGGGATGCAGCCGTGAACCGCCATTCGCCGGCTCGAAGCTTCGGAAGATGAAGGGTTGCGCCGGATCGCCGCTCATATGAGAGATCAGCCCATCGCAGAGCCTTGAGGCGAGCTGTGCTTCGCGCCCTCCGCTTTCTGCCGCAGCGCGGCCGGCCAAGAAAGCGATCGTCACGACTACGGCCACGAAGGTCCCGAACAGATCGACCATGGCCTTCTTTGGGACGCTGCGCAAAAGATGCATTTCAGCCCCTTCTGTTCATCAGGACAAAGCACGCGATATGAGCATCCGCATCGATTTGCCAAGATCGCCCTTTTCGGCCACGTTGCCGGGCGCGGTTCTAAACAGCAGCCGCAAGATCGCATCATGTTGCTCCGACGTCGGGAATAGTGCAAACGGTGTGGCAGATGGCGTGGCACCGGCGCCTGCCGAAACCCAGCCCACTTCGGGGATGAACAAGGCCTCGTCCTGAGAACCCACGGGGGTCAATCGCGCAATGGCGACGCCTTCCGTGGACAGGGCTGTTATCGTCACATCGGCAACCGTGCCGCCTGCCTTGTGTTTTGCATCGAGACTGATCTCGATGGGTTCTTCCCGGCCAAGGCGTGGCAATTCGATGCAGCAAAGCAGGCTGGTGAAAGCGATCACCATCGCAACTGCGGACCAGACCAGGTTGAGGCACTCGCGCCCCGAAAATTCGACGGGCGCATCCCAGCCGTAAACCACCCGGATGACGGAGAGCCCCGACATCGCCGCGACGAAGCCGAAGAACAGCGCTGTCGGCCGGTGGACCCGGATCGCCGACCTGTCGCCGCCCTTTTCCGTCACCTTGAAGGGGCGGCCGAACGGCTTGCGGATCGCCTGGAGAAGGGTAATCGTGATCGGCACGGCCGTCAGCGCGTGGGTGACCTCGGTGAAGAGCGGCAGCGTGCGCCTTTCCGAGATCCACGTCGAATAGGCCCAGAACAGGAAAAGCGAGCTGAGGCCATATTTCATGAAGAGCAGCTCATCGGCCTGCAGCGCGGGTATGCCGGTCAGCCAATAGATGGAGGGCGCCAGCAGGAGGCAGAGAATGAACGGCTTGGACAGCCAGCAAAACAGGCCGTGCAAGTAGTGAAGCCGCTGGGTGAGCGTGAAATTGCCGCGCCAGAGCGGTCCATCGCGCAAGAGGCCGATCTGGATGGTGCCGAGACACCAGCGGGTCCTTTGCGTGATGTATTCGGGAATGCCTTCGGCTGATAGCCCGACGCTCAGCTTCTCATTGAGCCAGCGGGTCACATAACCTCGCTCCATCAAGCGATAGGTCAGCAGCATGTCTTCCGACAGCGCTTCATGAGGAAAGCCGCCGATTTCATTGACCGCCGCACGACGGACGACGAAGCTGGTTCCGACGCAGAATGCGCATCCGGCCGCGTCCTTTGCCGGTTGGAATGTGTCGAAAAAGACCCTTTGGTCATCGACGAAAGAGTGGCGGATGCCAAGATTGTGCTGAATGGGATCGCTGTTGAAGTAAAATTGCGGTGTCTGGACAACAGCGACTTTGTCATCCTCAAAGAGGCCGACGACGCGATTGAGGAAATTCGCCTGAGGAGCGAAATCGGCGTCCAGAACCATGATGAAATCGGAGACGTCGGCAAGCATGTTCGTGTGACGCAGCGCGTTGTCGAGGTTGCCGGCCTTGGCGTGTTTGTTATCCGGGCGGGTCAGGTAGTTGACGCCGACGCGTTCACAATACTGGCTAACCTCCGGCCGGCGCGTGTCGTCGCAGACAAAGACCCGAAGCCGGCGATAGTCCATCGCCTTAGCGGCGATGACGGATTTTTCCAGGATATTCAGCGGCTCATTGTACGTGCAAATGAACACATCGACGGTAGGGGGATTTGCTGCCGCCGTCAGCTCCAGCTCGCTGCGATCGGCCTGCTCAGCCCAATCCGTCCTGCGCAGCAAAATCAGCACCGAGCCCATGGCATAAAGGACTGACACGGCTTCGAAGAAGAAATAGATGTAGTTCCAGATCGTCTCCGCCGAAAGCTCGAAGGGCGGCAGCGTGTCGAGCGCGCGCCATGAAATGTAGAGGCCGAGCGACAAAAGCATGAGCAGGCTGAAGGCGGCCCGCTCGAACATCCGCTTCGGATCGCCGAGCTTCGCGAACAAGAGCGCGCAGATCGCGATGAGAAGGTCGAAGGTCAGCACACTGAAGATGTCGTCGTTGGAACTGAAGAACATGATCCCTTCCTTCGCTACTTTGACGAGATGATCAGCCTTCGCGTCTTTTCGACAGCGCATGGCGGCTCATTGGGCAAGACCGGGACGGCTACGACCCGCCAATTGGTAAGCTAATGCTTCCCATTGCGCGCGATTGCCCGCATCAGCTTTTCGCCGGAATGCCCATCCTCACGTTCAGCAGATCGGCGGCGTGTGCACCGGTTCGGGACGGCTGGACAGCCGGCATCTTTTCGGGGGCCGAGATGTCCCGAGGGCCTTTCATGTCGCGACCGGTACCTTTCGCCAGGCCGAGCCGCACGGCGGATCGCCGCACAAGGCCGTTCAGCTCCGTTTCGGGGGCAGGCCACTGCGCTGCCGATGCCTGAGCGATGCCGATAAGGGATATCGATGCCTCGCGCACATATTCCTGCGTCTTCTGCAGCCATTCCTGGGGTATGGTCACATCGACCCATGTTCCGACGGAACAGAATTGGCTTTGGCGAAACACGTCCTGACCCGGTTCGGTCAACCGGATGTAGGCATATAGTTCGCGGCGCTCCGTCGGCGGGAACGGCACGGCATAATCCAGGTCGACCCTGTCCGTCGTGCGGGGAACCAGCCGCATGACTGTCCCGTCCGCCACGCGCGCCCAGCCGTCGGCGCTGACTTGAACCTTCGAACCGACGGAAAGCGCCTGGGCTTGCCGTTCAGAGAAAATCGCCACCACGAAAGTATCACGGCAGTCGAGCATCTCGGCCAGCGTGTCGCCGGCAGTGACCTCACGCCCCGATGCGGCTATCGGCTTGTAGAGCTGGCTCGTCTGCGGGATGCGGAGATCGGCGCGGGCCAACCTCTGAACCCGTTCGCCCTCCGTCGCCACCAGTGAGCCTAACTCGGCCTCCTTCGAGCGCATCGTGGCGATCTGCATCTTGATCTGCAGCAAATCGGCCTTGCGAGTGCGGATCTCCTGCTGAAGGTTCTGCAGCGACTGCTGGTCGGAACCCACATAGATGCCTTGGCGCGCGAAATCGGCTTCCGACACAAGCTTGGCGACCGAGAGCCCGGCCGCTTCGAGCTTTGCATCTTCCAGGCGGACGGTGTCGGCAACCTCGTCCTGGGTGCCTGCGGCTATTCCCCGAGCCATAAGTCTGAGCTTGCGCGCCGCTTCCGCCTTTGCGATGCGGGACGAATAGGTCACCATCTCCAAAGCGGCCTCCGCCGCCTTGAGATCGGCATTCGTTCGGGCCAGCAGCGCTTCTTGCTGGCCCGCCAGGTCGTTTTCGAAATCCTTGATGCGCTGTGCATAGTCCGCGACGATGCCGTTCTTCTGCGCCAGCTCGTCGTGCAGTGCCACGAGCTGGACCTTCAGGCCGATCAAGGTGGAATTGTCGACCCGATCATTTTCCACGGTGATCTGGTCAGCGGAGCCAAGCGACATGACTTTGCCGCTGATCGGCGTCGTCAACGGCACAAGTGGCGCGTTTATGACAGCGCGGCTCGATGTCAAGGTGAAGAAGGGCGGAAATGCAGACGAGACAAATACTGTTCCGATGACGCCAAGTACAGCATAGGATGCCAACTTAACAGAAGCGCCATTGTTTCGACTGTCTTTGCTTTTCGGAAAGGAAAACATAGCTACAGATCCTTTGATGAAGCTGCCTATATTCTTCCTCCCGAAAGAATGTCTGGATCGTTGCATGGTTTGTTGTGCGCTGCAACATCATTAAAATTGTGCTAAGGCGATGATCAGAAAATGCTCAGCAATTGGTCAGAAGACTTTGGAAACGGTCCTGAAAACGAGATCAGAATTTTCTTCTATCTTGCTGTAAAGGCGGCGATCATAGTCGTTTCGGCGGAAATCCAAGCGAGCGCACAAAAGGAAGGCATATACGACAGCCGGGGCTGCCCAATGTCTGAATCGCGAATCGTCGCTTGATGGATTGCAACTAATGCGATATTTTTCTCATGAAAATACCACCAAATATACTACTCATGGAGCATCGATAATCCTAAAGAGGTAGATGCCGGCGCGATCCAATGCGGATTTGTCGTCCCATCCCGCTCGGGACTACACACCTAGACAACTGCTCAGGCTCATTCCAACGTCCGGGCAGATTGTGGAAGCAAGGCCTCGGGCTTCGTATCGTCGGTTGCGGCAACGAATTTGTCTTGACGGATTTCCTCAACGATCTTTAATTAACTGATCTGCTGGACCGACCAGTGGACCGGGGGGCGCGATGGACGAAAGTCCGATCTTGACCGAGGTACCGAATATCGCGCGGAGCCTCGCCCGCCGAACGGCGCGTGACGTCATCGCCGAGAAGCTCATGGTCCTGATCGCCACCAACATGCTGCGGCCGGGCGACGAGCTACCGGGCGAGCGTGAGTTGGCCAACGTTCTTCATGTCAGCCGCGAAACGGTGCGTGGCGCTATTCAGGCGCTCGCCGCGCAGGGCATCATCGAGGTTTCGCATGGCAGCCGCAGTCGTGTCTGTAAGGTCGACCTCAGCCACATTACCGTGACGATCGCCTCTCCCAATGCAATTGACGGCTATGATCTGGAATCCGTCCATGCTGCACGTCTTCATATCGAACTCAAGGTTGTCCGCGACGCGGCCGAGCGCATCGATGACATCACCCTGGCAAAGCTGCAGGCCCTGCTGGAGGCTCAGCGTCTCGGGGGCGACGATGCGATGCGTTTCTTGATCTGCGACCGCGAATTCCACGTGGCCATCTATCGGGCCTGCGGAAACCCGCTGCTCGCTGCCTTCGTCACCGATTTATACACCTACATGATGAATTACCGCCGCCACGCCATGGCCAAGCCAGGTGCCATCGAGGCGAGCTACAGCGATCATCTAGCGATCTTCGAGGCGCTCGCTTGCCATGATCGAGACGCCGTCGTTGCGGCGTTCGAGCATCATCTGACACGCATTTACGACACGACCAAGGTTCAACTGGCCAGCGGCAATCCGGTCTGATCTGACCAGCATGAGGAGATCTGCCTGACATGCACGTGAAGGAGACAAGAACTGAGATGGAGCAACCCGAAGCCGCACAACGAACCCGGATCGCGCCCGTCACTGGCGGGGGCCGCGGCATCGGTCGCTGCATTCCGAGCGGTTAGTGCCTCGGACGAGGGATGACCGCAAGTCAAGGAAGTGAAAGGTTCTGGGAGGGACTTTTATGGCAGGTGTCGAGTTTGTCGATGTCAGGAAATCATTCGGGGCGTTCCCGGTTATCAAAGGGGTGAACATCGAGATTGCGGACGGGGAATTCGTGATTCTGGTCGGGCCGTCCGGATGCGGAAAATCCACGCTGCTGAGAATGCTTGCCGGGCTCGAGAACATTTCCGCCGGCGAGATCCGTATCGGCAAGCGCGTCGTTAATGGAGTGGCGCCCGGCGACCGCGACATAGCCATGGTGTTTCAGAATTATGCGCTTTATCCGCACATGTCGGTGGCACAGAACATGGCTTTCTCGCTGATGCTTAAACGCTCCCCGAAAGCCGACATGGATCAGCGCGTCAAAAAGGCCGCGGACATCCTGGGCCTCACCAAGCTGCTCGATCGCTATCCCCGCCAGCTTTCCGGCGGCCAGCGCCAGCGTGTCGCCATGGGCCGGGCGATCGTGCGCGATCCGCAGGTCTTCCTCTTCGACGAACCGCTTTCCAACCTTGATGCCAAGCTCCGGGTCGCCATGCGCGCGGAGATCAAGGAGCTTCATCAACGTCTCGGCACCACGACCGTCTACGTCACGCATGATCAGATCGAGGCCATGACGATGGCCGACAAGATCGTCGTCATGCATGACGGCGTCGTCGAGCAGGTGGGAAAGCCGCTGGATCTCTACGACAAGCCCTCCAATCTTTTCGTCGCGGGCTTCATCGGCTCGCCGGCGATGAACATGATCAAAGGCCGCCTCGATACGGAGAGCGATGGCCGTTTCATCGCGTCGGACGGAACCGTCCTGCCCATCGCAAATCCACCGGCTGGCGCCAGGGGTCGCGACCTCATCTATGGGCTGCGGCCGGAATACATTACGCCCGACGACAATGGTCTGCCGGCGGAAGTCATCGTGATCGAGCCGACCGGCTATGAAACGCAAATGGCCGTCAGGTTTGGCGGCAGCGAAGTCAACTGCATCTTCCGGGAACGGATCAATGCCCGACCCGGCGATACGCTGCGCATTTCCATCGATGCGCCGCATGTCCATCTCTTCGACGCCGAAAGCGGTCAGAGATTGACAATGTGATACCGCTTCGGCGGGAAGCAGGAAAAAGAGGAGTTTTCCTGCTCACCCGTCGATACGGGACTATCCGGCAGGGTCGGATGCGATGGTCGTCGTCCACCACACGGGAAGGTGGGCGCCGGGGGGATTTGCTCCCGTTTTCAAAGGAGGAGTATCATGACATTCAAGAGACGTGACTTTCTCGCCGCATCCGCGGCTGCGGCCGGCATTGCTGGCCTCGCACCGCTCGGCATACGCCCATCTTTTGCCCAAGCCGAACCCGGCTATACGCCCGAAAAGGGCGCAAGTCTCAGGCTTCTTCGTTGGACGCCGTTCGTCAAGGGAGACGAGGATGCCTGGCTTGCCAATACCAAGAAGTTCACGCAGGCGACGGGCGTCGAGGTTCGTGTCGACAAGGAAAGCTGGGAAGACATCCGACCGAAGGCCGCCGTCGCCGCCAACGTCGGTTCCGGTCCCGACATGGTGATGTGCTGGTTCGACGATGCTCACCAGTATCCCGACAAACTCGTCGACCTGACGGAGCTCGGCAACTACCTCGGCAACAAATACGGCGGCTGGTATGACGGCGTGCGCGGTTACGCAACTCGGGGCGACAAGTTCATCGCCATGCCGCTGACGGCGATCGGCAATGCCGTCGTATATCGCGACAGCCATGTAAAGGCTGCCGGCTTCAGCGAATTCCCCAAGGATACCGCGGGATTCCTTGAGCTTTGCAAGGCCATGAAGGCGAAAGGCACGCCCGCCGGCTTCCCGCATGGCAAGGCGGTCGGCGACGGCAACAATTACGCCCATTGGCTGCTTTGGAGCCATGGCGGCAAGATGGTGGACGAAGGCGGCAAGGTGACCATCAACAGCCCGGAAACGCTGGCGGCCATCCACTATGCGATGGATCTTTATGCGACCTTCATCCCCGGAACGGAAAGCTGGCAGGACATCAACAACAACCGCGCCTTCCTTGCCGGGCAGGTATCGCTGATCGCAAACGGCGTATCGGTCTATTATGCGGCGAAGAAGGATCCGAAGCTCGCCGAGATCGCCGCCGACATCAGAACCACGAACTTCCCGGTCGGCCCCGTCGGCAAAAGCGTCGAGCTGCACCAGACGAGCTCGCTGGTTCTTTTCAGCCATACCAAATATCCGGAAGCGGCCAAGGCCTATATCAAGTTCATGATGGAAGGCGACCAGATGAACGCCTGGATTCAAGGATCGAGCGCCTATTGCTGCCAGCCCCTGAAGGCCTTTGCCAACAACCCGGTCTGGACCGCCGATCCGGTCCACGCACCCTATGCCCGCGCCTCGGAAACGCTGCGCCCGAACGGCTATGCCGGTCCTCTCGGCTATGCTTCGGCCGGCGTGATGGCCGATTACGTGCTCGTCGACATGTTCGCCGCCGCCGTGACCGGGCAGATGACGCCGGAGGATGCGATGAAAGAGGCTGAGCGCCGCGCAAACCGTTACTACAAGGTTTGATCCCCCGCGAAGATCTGCAGCATGCCGGCGCCGGCATGCTGCGACTGTCCATCAGGAGATAATGCCATGTCGACCGTGACATCCGGCGATACGACGCGCGGCCCGATCAGATCGCTCATGCAGAACAACAATATGCTCGGCTTCCTCTTCATGTTGCCGGCGGCCATCTTTCTGGTTTGTTTTCTCACCTATCCGCTGGGGCTCGGCGTCTGGCTCGGCTTCACGGACACGCGGATCGGGCGTGCCGGGAGTTTCATCGGATTGGAGAATTATCAATTCCTGGCCCATGACTCGGTTTTCTGGCTGACGGTCTTCAATACGTTGCTCTACACCTTCGTTGCCTCCGTCCTGAAATTCGTGCTCGGCCTCTGGCTGGCGCTGCTTCTCAATCAGCATTTGCCGTTCAAGTCGTTCTTCCGGGCGATCGTGCTTCTCCCCTGGGTCGTTCCGACGGTGCTGTCGGGATTGGCATTCTGGTGGATTTATGATTCCCAGTTTTCCATCATCTCATGGTCCCTGATGAAAATTGGCCTGATCCATGGCCCGATCAATTTCCTCGGCGATCCGACCAATGCGCGGATCTCGGTGATCATCGCCAATGTCTGGCGCGGCATTCCCTTCGTGGCGATTTCCCTGCTTGCCGGTCTGCAGACCATTCCCGCTTCGCTGCAAGAAGCGGCATCCCTTGATGGCGCCACGAGTTGGCAGCGTTTCCGATATGTAACGTTGCCGATGTTGACCCCGATCATCGCCGTGGTGATGACGTTCTCCGTGCTGTTCACGTTCACGGATTTCCAGTTGATCTATGTGCTGACCAAGGGCGGACCGGTCAACGCGACGCATCTGATGGCGACGCTTTCCTTTCAGCGCGGTATCCCTGGAGGGCAGCTCGGCGAAGGGGCGGCAATCGCGGTTGCAATGATCCCCTTCCTGCTTGCCGCCATCATGTTCAGCTTCTTCGGTCTGCAGCGCCGCAAATGGCAGCAAGGCGGACAGGACTGAGATCGGGAGAACCTCATGAACACCAAAGCCAACACCGCCAATCCGGTACTCACCGATAATGTCGAAGGCATGGGCTATCTCAACCGCCTGCCTCGGCGCATCGTCATGCTTTATTTGCCGATGGCGGTCTTCGTCTTCGTGCTTCTGTTTCCCTTCTATTGGATGGCGATAACGGCCATCAAGCCGAACGCACAGTTGACCGACTACAATAACTACAGCCCCTTCTGGGTGGTCGAGCCGACACTCGATCACATCAAGTACCTATTCTTCGAAACGTCGTATCCAGGCTGGCTCTGGAACACGATACTGGTGGCGGTGGGATCGACTGCGCTGTCGTTGCTGGCCTCAATCTTTGGCGCCTATGCAATCGAGCGTGTGCGCTTTACCGGCTCGCGATCGATCGGCTTGCTGATCTTCCTGGCTTACCTCGTCCCGCCTTCGATCCTTTTCATTCCGTTGGCCTTCATTGTCTTCAAGCTCGGGATCTACGATTCCAGGCTGGCTCTCATCTTCACTTACCCAACGTTCCTTATCCCGTTCTGCACCTGGCTGTTGATGGGCTATTTCAGGTCGATACCCTTCGAACTGGAAGAAAGCGCGCTGGTCGACGGTGCCAGCCGTTGGCAGATCCTTGTCAAAATTATCCTCCCGCTGGCGGTGCCGGGGCTGATCTCGGCCGGCATCTTCGCGTTTACGCTTTCCTGGAACGAGTTCATCTACGCGCTCACGTTCATTCAATCGTCGGAAAACAAAACCATCCCGGTCGGTGTTCTGACGGAGTTGGTGCGCGGCGACGTCTTCGAGTGGGGTTCGCTCATGGCCGGCGCTCTATTCGGTTCATTGCCGGTCGTCATCCTCTACTCTTTCTTCGTCGACTACTACGTTTCGTCCATGACCGGTGCCGTGAAAGAATGATGAATGCTGCGGCAGCGGACCGCTGATGCAGCGGTCCGCTTCCCCGGTTTTCTGGCATTTAGACCGGTCAAGGAGCTAAGCTGATGGCTCCGCAAGAGAGATTTTCCGATCGCAACACCATCGTCGGAAAGCGCGGTGTTGCGCCGGTCGCAGATATTGTAAGGAGTTCCAACCTACCGCGTGTTTCAGATACGCGATAGTTTCCCCACCAGCCCTGATACCGCCATCGTTTACGGCAAATGACGGGCGGCCGATGTCCGGCGCGATTCGAAATGTACACGAGGAAAATCGATGCTGAAATTCACCTTTGCCGCCGCAGCGGGTCTGCTATCCCTGACCCAGCTCGCCAGTGCTTCGAGCGACGCCGCTTGGAACGCGCTCTTCGCAAAGGCCAACGGTACCTGCATCGGTCAGTCACGGATGGTTTCTCCGGAAGCGAGCGCCCCTGTTGTTTTCGACGACGCCACGGGCAAGATTGCGATCCTTCTTCGTGAGAAGAGCGGCAAGTCGAAGAAGATGGTCAATCTGATTTGCTTGTACGACAAGAAATCCGGCAAGGCGTCCATTGCCGAATACCGGTGGCTGGGTCAGTAAGCCTTGTCGGGTAGCGCCTCAATCGCAGGCGCGAAAACTCGCCTGCGTAGATGTTGTCAGATTGGCTCTCCGGTTAGCCAAGGAGCCCGAGGTCAGCCTTCGCCAGACGATGGAAGGACTAACATCATTGAGGCATGGAGCAGGTGTGATCCGTTGACGACCCGCCCGGCCGCAAGTCAGAGCCTGGTTTGCGTGCACTACCACCAGCTCCGGTTCGAAAGCCCGCACAGGACCCTCTCAAGCTGCGCTATTTCGGTGGCGGAGACCTCATGCGACCTGTCCGGCAGAATGTCGCAATGAAGCCGCGCCCGAGCTCGGGCGAGGGCCGCAGCCGTCTGGGCGAAGGCATCGACGGGTATCCACGGGTCCTTGTCGGAACCGGTCAGGTAGACCGGCAACCGATCGAGATCGGCGAAAGGCCGGTCGCAAGCCGGCGTTCCGACGCGGCAACCGGTCAGGCTTGCCAGAGCGCCGTTCCACGGACCGTGCCGCATCGCATACTCGACCGCCAGGCAGGCGCCTTGGCTGAAGCCGCCGATGACGAGCGGCTTCGGGTGATCGGTCGCGCCGGGAAGGTCGCCGATCACTTGCCTGACATGAGCGATCGCCTGCTCGAGCTGTTGCCGGGTTCGATCCGTCAGCACGTCGGTCGCGCGCGCGTCATACCAGCTGTTACCCCGTGCCCGCGGCAACACGAAGGCGACGCCGGACACTTTGAGCTTTGAAATCACCTGCTCCTGCATGTCCTCTGGCGACTGGGTACGCCCGTGAATGAAGATGCAATGCACCAGGGCCTCCTCGGGGCTTGCGCCGAGGAGGAGCGGTATGTCGTGGTTTGACATGGCGCCGGGCTCAGAATGTTGCGGGTTCGAGACCTGCGATCAGTTCCTGCCGGCGATCTTCGAACCACGGCGGGAAGACCAGCGTCGTGCCGATCTGATCAGCCGGTTCGTCGAGAGCCCAACCGCCTTCAACCGACCAGGCGATCTCGAACAACGCCCCGCCGGGCGAACGGACATAGCAGGACTTGAAATAGTTGCGGTCCTTCTGATCCGAGACGTCGGTGAAGCCGAGGCCCTCGATATGCGCCTTGAGCTTGAGCTGGTTTTCCTCGTTGCCCGTGTTGAGGGCGAGGTGATGGATCGTGCCGCCGGCCAACGTCCAGGTGCCCTGCGGGCCAGTGGATTCGACCAGGACCTCGACGATGCTGCTAGGCCCGCTGGCATTCGGCACGGAGAACATCAGGCCTTCGTCGCTGTCGGCTTCCTTCTTCATTGACATGCCGACACAGAGGAAGTCGTCCATCGCCGTGCGGTCGAAGACAGCGATGGCCGCGCCATAGATGCCCTTGATGCCGTGCGCGGCGTTCACGCCCTGCGCTTCGTTGATGATCGACGGACGGTTGTCGGCCGGGCTTTCGACCAGCTCATGCGGAATGCCGCACGGATGCTTGAAAGCGACGCGGCTGATGCCGAAGCGCGAAATTTTGGCTGCCTCGACGCCTTTGGCGTTCAGCCGGTCGACCCAGTAGTCGGCCGAACCGACCGGGATGGCCTGCTGGATGATCTTCGACTGGTTGGTGCCACGCCTACCGAAGACGGCCGGCTTGCGGAAGGGGAAGGTGGTGATGATGGTCGAGGCCTCGCCGGTCCGCGAGCCATAGTAGAGGTGATAGACGGGGATCGTGCCGTCGAACAGAACCGTGCGCTTGACCGAATAAAGCCCGAGCACCTTGGTGTAGAAGTCGTAATCCTCCTGCACACCGTCGGTGCAGAGCGTTAGATGATGGTAGCCGCTGACAAGGGCCATTTTGTCCTCCTCCAAAGACGTTGCCAATTCCGGATACGGTTCCTCCGCCGTTGTCATCCGGAACCACGGCGCTGCTTGCGTGTCGCAGGTATCGCGTGATTGTCCCGACTATAGCTGATCCATTCTGCTGTTGATTGACATTATTCATGCAGGCTATAGCAGTTTGCTATGAAGATCATCGAAGCGCACCTTGTCCAGCTCGCCGCCGTGATCGAGACCGGCGGTGTCACTGAAGCGGCCGCCATGCTCGGCATGACGCAATCGGCGGTGTCGCGCACCCTCTCGATCCTGGAAAAGCGCATCGGTGAACCGCTCTTTGTTTCCGGCCGACGGCCGATGCAGCCGACGCCACTCGGCGAGCAGCTCGGCCAGCAGGGCAAGGCCATCCTGGCATCGTCGCGCAAGGCGATGGAGATCATCCGCAGCTTCAAGTCCGGCTCGTCGGGACGGGTACGCATCGGCGGTGTGCCCTTCTTCATGGATGCGGTCGTGTCGCCGATGATCGCCTCGTTCCAGCGCGGCGAGCCGGGCATCATGGTGCACCAGTCCTATGGCTACTATCCCGACCTCGTCGCCGAACTGGATTCCGGTCAGATCGACCTCGCGGTGACCCCGACCGGATCGGTGGATCTGCGCGCTGACTTGCATTTCGAGCCGATCCTGACGGCGCGCAACGTGCTGACCTGCGGGGCTGGCCATCCGTTGGTCCGCAAGCGTAATCTCGCGACCGAAGACATCGTCAATTATCCCTGGATCGCGCCGCTGCCAGGCTCTCCGCTGGTGCTCGACTTGCACAACATCCTGCTGACGCTGGGGCTGACGGAGGTGTCGCTACGTTATGCCGGCGGGTCGCTGCTGAGCGTCGTCAACTACCTCGCGGGTACCGATGCACTCGCCATCCTGCCGCATTCCGTCGTTCACGCCTTCCGCGGCGAGAACAAGATCAGCATCATTCCGCTCGATATTCCGCAGCCCGAGCGCGTGCTCGGCGTCATGACGCGCAAGAAGCCCTATTCGAACCCGGCCGGCCGCAAATTTCTCGGCCATATGCGCCGGGAATTCGCTGAACTCCGGCGCGAGGTCGAGAAACACGAAAAGACGATCCAGTGGGTGCAGGGGCCGTTCATGGGCGAGCGCGAGCGTATCTCATCCGCCGACTGATACGGTGCTGAAAATGCGCGGGAGAGGATGCGGCGCACATCCTCTCCCGTCATCATTGCGTCAGGCGCGGCTTCTCGCCAGCACGAAGTCGTGCGTCACTTCCCAGAAATCGCCAGCGAATTCGTAGCTTTTCGCGCGCGCCGGATCATTCACTCGGTTGAATTTCGCAAGCAGGCTTTCCTTGACCCCGAAAACCGCGTCCGAGTGGATATAGGGATCGTCGGGATCGAAGATGTGCGTCGTCAGCCCCTCGAAACCGTCGGCGCTGATGATGTAATGCAGATGCGCCGGGCGGTATGGGTGGCGGCCGAGATCGCCGAGCAACTGCCCGACAGGGCCGTCATCCGGGATCGGGTAGTATTTCGGTTTCACGGCGCGGAACCAATAATGTCCATCCGGACCGGTCCGGAAGATACCGCGCAGATTGAAGTCGGGCTGGATGCCCTTCTGTTGCACGTCATAGAAGCCTTCGTCATTGGCCTGCCAGACATCGATGACGGCATTGGCGATCGGCTTGCCCTCGGTGTCGAGGATACGACCCTCGATGACCATGTCCTCGCCCCTGCTGTCGAGGCAGATATTGGCGCCCATCGGCAGTTCCGGAGCGTCGGCAACGTGGAACGGGCCGAGCACCGTGCTTTCGGACGCGCCCGAGGGCTTGCGGTTGTTGATCGCATCGACCAGCATCGAGACGCCGAGCACGTCTGACAGCAGGATGAATTCCTGCCGCCACTCGTTGCACATCTGGCCGGTGCGGGTGAGGAAGAGGATGGCCTGCATCCATTCTTCCTGCGTCGGCTCCAGTTCCTTCACCGCCTCATGCAGCTTGCGGGTAATGACGTTCATCACCTCCCTCAAGCGCTCGTCCTTGGCCCCGGCATTGCGGCCGGTAACGACCTCGACGGAGTTCTCCTCGGTAAAATAGCCCTTCTCATGCGCTTCCATCATCGCCTCACCGATCCAGAATTGTTGTCAGAACGCGGCGCAATTCGGCTGCGGGGTCAGCCGCAAGCCCTTCGGAGCGCCATGCGACGTGGTGGTCGGGCCGCACCAGAACGGCGCCGGCGTCGCCCACCTCGCGGGCACGCGCCCAGTCGCCGTAGTGATCCTGCCATGTCTGTCGTGGCCCGATGATATGGGTTGCGAGCGGCAGGCCGAGTTCCGCCGACAGGACCTCGGCCGCATCGACCCAGGCCCGGCCGCCGATACCGGTCAGAAGCGTGAACTTGCCGCGACCGCAGAGATCGAGCGTGGAGGCTTTCCGGCTGCCCTCGCCGAACAGCCAGGCATGCGGCAGGCGCGCGCCGGGCCAGGTCGTCTGCTCGAAATGCAGTTCCTGATTGCGGGTGAATAGCGGCTCGGTCTGACCGTCGGTCGCGACCGCCGAGGATTTGTAGCGGTGGTTCATCTCCACGCCATGGGCGTCGAATTCATAGACCTTGAACGCGATCGCCTCGCGCAGCGCAACGCGCTGGTTCTCGGCGGCCGCGCTGTCATCGCAGCGGCGATCCATGTTCTCCTGCATCTTCACCGGATCGATGGAATCGAGCAGGCCGAGCGCGCCGAAGATCGGGCCGAATTCCTCGATCGACTGGTTGGCGCGTGTAACGATCTGCTTGGCGATCGGCGCGCGCTCCTCGGTGTAGGTTTCAAGCAGGCCGGCACCGGCCTGGCCCTTGATGACCATGGCGAGCTTCCAGGCGAGGTTGAAGCCGTCCTGGATCGAGGTGTTGGAACCAAGCCCGTTCGACGGCGGATGGCGGTGGATCGCATCGCCCATGCAGAAGACCCGGCCCTTTTGGGCGCGCGTGGCGTAGCAGTTATTGACCGTCCAGGTGGAGACCGAGGTGATGTCGATGTCGATGTCGGGATCGCCGATCAGGCCGCGGGCCACGCTCTCGGCAAAAGCACTGTCGACTTCCGGCGCGCCCTGGCTGATGTCATAGCCCCAGTTGATCAACCATTCGTTCCATGGCCGGATCATGCGCACCAGGCCCATGCCGATACCGCCGACATTCGAGCCGGGCTGCAGCACCCAGTAGAGAACTGAGGGGCGGTGGGCGACGTAGCGGGTGAGGTCGGCCTTGAACAGGATGTTCATCGAACCGGCCACGCCCATCTTGCCTTCAAAAGGCAGGCCGAGATGCTGCGCCACCAGCGAATTGCCGCCGTCAGCGCCGACCAGGTACTTCGAGCGGATAGTAAGGTCCTTGCCGGTCAGGCGGTCCCGGCAGGTGGTCGTCACGCCCTCCGCATCCTGCACATGGCTCACATACTCCGTGGACATCCGCGCCTGCGTCCCCCGCGCGCAAGCCGTCTTGAACAGCAGCGGCTCCATGAAGGTCTGCGGAAGGTCGTTCATTTCGGTGGGCGAGGAGAGCAGATGCTCGGCCTTGGATTTCGGATGGGTGCCCCAGGTCTTGAGACGGCCGAGTTCCTCGCCGGCAAGCGATGTGCAGAATACGTTCTCGCCCATGATCTCCTGCGGACTGCAATGAAGGTAAGCCTCCCCCTCGACCTCCTGGCCGAGATCGCGCAGCACTTCCATGGTTCGCTGGTTGGTGATGTGGGCGCGCGGCGTATTGGCCAGCCAGCGATAACGGTTGATCGCCATGTTCTCGACGCCGTAAGTCGCAAGCAGTGCCGCGGTCGCCGAGCCTGCGGGGCCGGTTCCAATGATGAGGACGTCGATTTCGATATCGGCCATCAGTCACTCCCTTTGATGTCTTTGGTTTTGGGCTGGCCCGCCAGGATGCGGCGGACGGGAAAGAGCTGGATTCCGCTGTGGTCGGTGAACAGGCCCCAGAGGCCGCGCGGGGCAAACAGCATGATCAGGATGCCGATCAGACCGAGGATCAGCAGATACCAGGAGCCGTAGTCGGCCAGCAGGTTCTGCAGGATGTAGAACACCATCACGCCGATGATCGGCCCCTCGATCGTGCCGATGCCGCCGATCACCACGATGAAAATCACATAGGCCGTCCAGTCCGGAACGGAGAAGGCGGCATCTGGGGAGATGCGCGCCTTCTGCACATAAATCAGCGCGCCGGCAAGGCCTGTCGCCATGGCCGCGACCAGATAGACGACGGACTTCGTCCAGAGCGGATCCACGCCGACCGAGCGCGCGGCCTCGCTATTGTCACGCACCGCGGCGAGACCCAGGCCCTGTTTTGAGCTCAGCAGCTTGTAGATCGAACCGATCGTGACGACGGTCAAAAGCAGAGCCAGCCAGTAGCAGACGATATCAGTGGCCTGCGGTCCGCGCACGCCGAGCAGATCCGCGACGAAGCGCACGCCGAACATGTCACGGGTTGCGCCTGACGGCAGCGAGGTGCCCGTTCCGCCACCCAGCGCTTTCCACTGTGCGAGCGACAGCCGCACGATCTCGGCGATGACCCAGGTGCCGATGGCAAAATAGGCGCCCTGCAAGCGGAAGACGAAAAAGGCCGTGGGCACAGACAGCGCCAGCGCCGCGAGCCCGCCGAGCATGACGGCCGCCATCGGATCCATTCCGAGCAGGCTGACGCCGGCAAACATCGCATACGCGCCAAAGCCGACAAAGGCCTGCTGTCCGACAGAGACCAGCCCGGCATAGCCGGCGAGCAGGTTCCAGCACTGCGCCAGCACCAGCATGGTCAGGATAAAGAACAGATCCTGGACGACCGAGCGCGACACGAAGAATGGCGCGGCGATGGCAAACACCACCAACGCTAGGATCACCAGCATCAATGCGGACGAACCGCGCGTGTGGCTCGAGACGGTCCAGGAGGGGGAAAGGTGATCGCTCATATCAATCCACCGCCCGCGGGAAAAGACCGCGCGGCCTGACGACCAGCACCAGCAGGAAGGCGATATGGCCCGCAAGGATCTGCCATTCCGGATTGATCGCGGCGCCCACGGTCTGCGCCACTCCGATGATGATGCCGCCGGCCAACGTCCCCCAGAAGGAGCCGAGTCCGCCGATGATCACGGCCTCGAAGGCATAGATCAGCCGCGCGGGCCCCATGGTCGGATCGAAATTGGCGCGCGTGCCGAGATAGAGAGCCGCGATCGTCACCACCATCATGGCTAGGCCGGTGGCGGTGGCGAATATGCGCTCGGCGCGGATGCCCATCAGGCCCGCCGTGGCGCTGTCGTCCGAGGTGGCGCGAAAGGCCCGGCCGAGCGAGGTGCGGTAAAAGACGAGGTTGAGCGCGACGATGACGCCAACCGCTGACAGGAAGGTGAGAAGCGGCATTGTGCCGATGCTGACAGGACCGATCTTGAGCGATGCCGTTTCCAGGGCGCCCACCGAAATCCTGCGGCTGTCGGCCGAGAAGCCCTCGAGCAGGCCGTTCTGGATCACGACCGAAAGGCCGAAGGTCACGAGCAAGGGCGGAAGTATGTCGTTGCCAAGCGTCCGGTTGAGCACAAGTAACTGCAGTGACCAGCCGAGTACGAACATCACGGGCAGCGCGGCCATAGCGGCAATGAAGGGATTGAGCCCGAGTGCCGAGACCAGCAGTAGGACCAGAAAGGCGGCCAGCACGATCAGATCGCCATGCGCGAGATTGACCAGCCGCATGATGCCGAAGACGAGGCTGAGACCGGCCGCAAAGAGCGCGTAAAGGCCGCCGAGCAATATGCCCTGAATGATCGTGTCGAGCCAGTTCATCGCGCATGTGCTCCGAAATAGGCGGCGTGGATATCCTCCCGGCTCAGCGTTGCCGGCGTGCCCGTCAGCGTCACCCGTCCCTCCATCATACAGTAGACCCGATCGGCCACTTTCAGCGCCTGGCCGATGTCCTGTTCGATGATGACGATCGACGCGCCGGTCGCGCGGATTTTGGGAAACGCCGCGTAGATATCCCTGATCACCACGGGGGCGAGGCCGAGGCTCACCTCGTCGCAGAGCAGCACACGCGGATTGGACATCAGCGCGCGGCCGATCGCCACCATCTGCTGCTGTCCGCCCGAGAGCGCTGTGCCGGGATGGTGGCGGCGCTCCTCCAACACGGGAAAGAGATTGTAGATGGTGTCGAGCGACCACGCACCGTTGCCGACCCGGCCGTATTTGCCGATCAGCAGGTTCTCCTCGACGGAGAGGGAAGGAAAGAGCCGACGGCCTTCCGGCACCATGGCGATGCCGAGTTGCAGGATATCCGGAGCGGCCAGGGCGCCGATCTCCCGGCCGTCGAACCTGATATGTTCGGGCACGTTGCGGATCAGGCCGGAGATCGATCGCAGCAGGGTCGACTTGCCTGCGCTATTGGCGCCGATCACGGCGACCGTGTCGCCTTCATTCAAGGTGATATTGACGCCGAACAGTGCTTGGAAGTCACCATAGAAGGCCGTCAGGCCATGTGTCTCGAGCAGCGCCATTAGACATCGATCCCGAGATAGATTTCGCGCACGTCCTTCGAGGCCATGATCCTGTCGGGATCACCGTCGCCGATCACCCGGCCGAAATGCAGGACGACGAGACGGCTGACGACCGAATTGAGGGCATGCAACACATGCTCGACCCAGATGATGGAAACGCCGCGCCTATGAATGGCGCGGATCGTTTCCATAAGTTCCTGGCATTCTCCTTCCGTCAATCCACCGGCGATTTCGTCAAGCAGAAGGATCTTCGGGTCGGTCGCGAGTGCGCGGGCGAGTTCGAGGCGCTTGCGCTGCAGGAGCCCAAGGCTTCCGGACAACTGGTTCGCCTTGGAATAAAGCCCGGTCTCGACGAGGATGTCGGCACAGCGGTCGCCGACCTCTCGTTCGGTTTTGTGCGATCCGAAGACGCCGGCGACCAGCAGGTTCTCGAACACCGTCAGCTTTTCGAAAGGCTGTGGGATCTGGAACGTTCTGCCGATACCGGCGAGGCAGCGCGCCATCGTCGGCTGTCGCGTCACGTCATTGCCGTCGAACCGGATTGTGCCGGCATCGACGCGGATATTGCCGGTGATGAGGTTGAACAGCGTCGACTTGCCGGCGCCGTTCGGTCCGATCACGCCGAGCGCCTCGCCTTTTTCCAGCGCAAGCGAAATCTGGTCGGCGACCCTCAGGGCGCCGAAGCTTTTCGATACCTGGTCGAGGGCGAGTATGGACATGGCTCAGCCGATAGCCTCCATCTTGCCGCCGGTCGGAATGTTCGGCGCGGACTGGTTGTCGACGATGACGAGGTCATAGCCGCCGCCGTCCTTGAGGCGCCACTGACCGCCGACCAGCGGTGTCTTGGCGATATTCCTGGCGGCAAAGGGTGGCACATTGAGCCCGTCCCAGGCCACCTTGCCGACGATCGTCTCGATATTCGAGGCGGCGATGGCGGCGATGACGGCTTTGCTGTCGGTCGGGTCGGCACGCTTCATCACGTCGACGGCGACCTCGAACAGTGCGTGGACGAAGCCGATTGGCTGGGTCCAGGGCCGGCCCGTGGCCTTGGTGAAGCCTTCGGCGAGTTCACCGGCGCTCTGGCCGGTCAGCGAAGACTTGAACGGATGGCTCGCCGACCACCAGACTTCGCAGGAAAGGTTGTGCCCGTTCTTGCCGAGTGCCTCGACCGCCTGCGGGAACAGGATTGCCTTGCCGATGGAAGCGACCTTGGGCTTGAAGCCCTGTTGCTGTGCCTGATTCCAGAACGTGGTGAAATCGGGCGGGATCATCACGCCGGTGATGACGTCGCTGCCGTCGGACTTGAACGCATTGATCTGAGCAGAAAAGTCGTCGGTCAGGTTCTGATATCGGCCCGGATCCTTGAGCGTATAACCGAGCTTCTCCAGAACCGGCGGGAAGCCCAAGGTCTTGTCGCCCCACGCATTGCCGTCGCCGTCGTTTGGAAACAGGCCACCGACCTTCCTGTTGGTCTCGAGCTGGCCCCACATATTGGTATAGACCGCAATGACGTCCTCCAGTCCCCAAAAGAAGTGGAAGGCGCTGTTGAACGGTTTCCACGATCCCGGGTCGCCCGGATTTGCTTGTTGGCCGATGAACCAGGGTTGCCATGGGGCTGCCGTCGAAATGCAGGGCACCTCTTCCGCCTCGCAGGTCGTCGCTACGGGGTTGGTTGTCTCCGGCGTCGATGCCACGAGGACGAGATTAACCTCGTCACTGACGATCAGTTCCTTGGCGACTTCGGCGGCGCGGTTCGGATTGGATTGGCTGTCTTTCACCATGACTTCGTAATTCAGGCCAGCCTTCTTGGCGGCGGCCATGAAACCGTCGATGATGAACTTGTCGGCCTCGGCGAAAGCGGCGAGCGGGCCGGTCTGCGGGCTGACATAACCGAGCTTAATCGGGGTGCCCTGGGCGATTGCCGGCATGGCGAGGCCCGATGTCACCGCCAATGCGCCCGTAGCGGCTGCGGACTTCAGCAAGTCACGTCTCGTAATCATATTCATTCCTCCTCCCAAAAGAACTCAATATGGCGGTGGTGTTCCGCTCCAGGCGTCCTTTAATAGTGCGCGGATCGCCGTCCGGTCGATCGGTCGCGGATTGGAATAGGGGTTCTTGGTTGCGATGTCGGCCGCCCGGTCGAGATCGGCCTCGCTGAGGCCGAATTCCATGAGCGCCATCGGCGCCCCGATGGATTTGGCAAAGTCGTAAAGTGCCTGTCCGGGTGTCGCGCCGCCGAAAATGTCGGAGATCGGCATCATCAGATCCGGCACGGCCGACGCGTTGAAACCGATCGTATGCGGCAGCATGACGGAATGGGTTTCGGCATGCGGCGTGTCGAAGGTGCCGCCCAGCGTGTGACAGATCTTGTGATGGAGCGACATCGAGATCTGTCCGAGAACGGTGCCGCAGAGCCATGCGCCGTAAAGCGCCTTTTCACGAGCGGCGGCGTCGCGCGGGCTGCCGATAAGGACGGGCAATGCGTCCTTCAGCGCGCGCATGCCATCGATGCTCATCATTGTCGTGATGGGATTGCGGTCGGGCGCATAGAGCCCTTCGGCGGCATGCGCGATCGCATTCAGGCCGCTGGTGACGCTCATGCCGACCGGCAGGCCGAACGAGAGTTGCGGATCATAGATCACGACTTCGGGCGTAACCTTTGGGCTGCGCAGCGTTGTCTTGGCGCCGTTCTCCGTCTGGCCGAGGATCGGCGTGACTTCGGAACCGGCATAGGTCGTGGGCACGACGATCTGCTGGATATCGGTGCGATAGGCCATGGCCTTACCAAGTCCGGTCGTCGAGCCGCCGCCGAGCGAGACGACGCAATCCGCGCCAAGCTCGGCCGCCCGCGCGACGGCGCGCTGGGTGACGTCAACCGGCGTATGCATGGTCGCCTCGGTGAAAGTGCCGACCGAGAGATGTCCGAGCCGCGCCGACATGGCTTGCGCATCGGATGCCTGGTGCGGTGTGGACAGCACCAGCGCGCGGCGGCATTCCAGGGCCTCCACCCATCTGCCAACATCGCCACTCGTCCCGTTGCCGAAGACGATGTGCGCCGCGCTGCCCTGATAGGAGAAAGACAGGCTCATGTCGTTCCTCGTCCCTTCTTCGCCCTGACCATGGTGAAGGTGAAGTCGAGCGCCGTCGCATCCTCCTTCCCGGTTGGTTTGAATTCCCCGATGAGCTCGTCCTTCACGCCGAACAGGGCGTCCTGGCCAAGATGCGGATCGCTGCCGTCATAGACATGCGTGCTGATCGTCTCAAAGCCATCGGCCTTGATCAGGAAATGGAGATGTGCCGGACGGCGCATGGCAAATCCCAGCCCACCCAGCATCTGGCCCACTGGGCCGTCGCCGGGCACGGCATAGCCGCCCGGGCGAACGGTCTTGTAGCGGAAACAACCCTGGTTGTCGGTCGTGAAGATGCCGCGGAGGTTGAATTCCGGCTGCTGGTCAGGCTGCTGGTTCTCGTAGAAGCCTTTGCTGTTGGCCTGCCACGTCTCCACCGTGGCGCCGGCGATCGGCTTGCCGTCGAGATCCTGCACATGGCCGCTGACGGCAAGTGTCGGGCCGATCCCGTCGAGCGAAATATTGGCGTCGAGCGTAAGCCGTGGCGCATCCGCCCGGTAGAAGGGGCCGCGCACCGTATTGGGCGTCGCGCCTTTCGGCCGGTTCGTGTTTATTTCCTCGACAAGCGCGGTGACACCGAGCAGGTCGGAGAGCAGAACCCATTCCTGCCGGCGGTCGTCGCTGGCATGGCCCACATCGGTCAGGAATTCCATCGCCCGCCGCCAATCGGCTTGCGACGGACGGGTCTCCCGAATGAGCTTGTGCAGATGCTCTATGAAAGGAACCATGAAGGCTTGCAGCGGTCCCGCGGCGTGCTTGTCGAGCCGCTCGGCGACACGCTGCGCAGAGTTGCGCTCACTGAACGATATGTCTGGCATGACTTCTCCCATGACGAGAACCTAACAGGCCGGAATAGAATGCTTGATAATTTTTTCGGCGATTTATATTCGTTATTGTTATGAAGATCGATGAAAGGCACCTCGCGCAGCTCGCAGCGGTCGTCCAGGCAGGCGGCGTGACCGAGGGTGCGACCATGCTCGGGCTCAGCCAGCCGGCTGTGTCGCGCACGCTTGCGATGCTGGAAAAGCGTCTGGGCGAGCCGCTTTTCCTCAAGGGACGGCGGCCGCTGCAACCAACGCCGCTCGGACGGGCGCTGGCCGATCACGGCCAAACCATCCTGACCTCTGCCCGCAAGGCATCCACCCTCGTAGAAGGCTTTCGCCATGGCCGCACCGGGCTGGTGCGCGTCGGCGGCACGCCTTTCTTCATGGATGCTCTGATCGCCGGCATGGTCGCGGGCTTCCAGAATTCCTTTCCCGACGTCCGCATCGAGCAGAGCTACGGCTATCTTTCCGAACTGCGCGCTGCCATCGTCGCAGACCGGATCGACCTCGCCATCTGCCCGATCGACATGCTCGAAGAGGGCTCGGGCATGCATTTCCAGGAACTGTTGCCCGGCCGCAATGTCGTGGCCTGCCGCGTTACGCATCCGCTGCTGCTCAAGCGCAAGCTTGCGGGTCCTGAACTGCTTGACTTTCCCTGGATCGCGCCGCCGCCCGGCAGTCCGCTGCTCGCTGATCTGCGCAGCCTGGTTCTCTCGCTTGGCGCCACCGAGACGAAGATCCGCTATGCGGGCGG
Organism: Rhizobium sp. P40RR-XXII; assembly: GCF_012641405.1. Classification (GTDB taxonomy): domain Bacteria; phylum Pseudomonadota; class Alphaproteobacteria; order Rhizobiales; family Rhizobiaceae; genus Rhizobium. The sequence continues at coordinate 41,561 of NZ_JABAII010000027.1, read as the reverse complement.
TTCGCTGACGAGTGCGATCAACTACATGAAGGAAAGCGACGCATTGACCATCCTGCCGCATAGCGTCGTCTTCGCCTACCGCAACGACAGGGCGATCACCGCGCTGCCGGTCGAAATCCCCCATCCGGAGCGGGCGCTCGGCCTGCTCCGGCGCTCGGGCGATCTCGGCGCACCGGCCATCGAGGCGTTCTCGGCGCATCTTCGCAAGAGTTTCGAGAATCTGAGGCATCTGATCAAGCGCCACGAACAGTCCGTGATCTGGGGCATGTAGCGGGAAAAGCCGGCGGACACTCGCCGGCCTTTTTTCTCAGAAGGTCGCAGAATCGTCCGGCCACAACAGCACCGGCGCCGAGGCAGTATCGGCCACCGGACCCAGCGCGTGCCAGGCCCGGTTGGAATACACCAGCGCTTCAGCTTGCCGCGTCGCATGCGCGCCGGATGAGACGGATGTCAGTTCCGCCGTCACCAGGCAAGCGCCCGGCGTTTCCAGCCGGCCGCGCAGCTCAGCGCGAAACCAGAGCTCGACCTGCGGATAGTATGGCTCTCCGCTGTCGAGGCGCGACCAGCGCACATCCGGTCCGAAGCGATCCTTGCCGGATGTCGCGCAGAGCCGGGCGAGTTGCATATCGGCACGGCGTACGAAATGCACGACGACGGATGCGGCGCGCTCGACCACCTTCGCACTTGAGGACGATGCCGAGAGCGAGAAGGCGACCATCGGCGGGGCGGCACTGATCGAGATCAGCGAGCTTACGGTCAGCGCCACAGGACCCTCGGCACCCTCCGCCGTGATGATGGCGACGCCGGACGGATGGTGCCTGAAGGCGGCCAGGAACGCCTCCGTGAGGCCGGAACCAGTGGCGGCGGCGCCTGTTTCGGGCGCAGCCCCCTTGCCCGGCATTTCTTTCGCCGGCGCGCTCATTTCTTCTCGACCAGGTCGTAGAACTGCCAGGTGCGGTCGCTCCACAGGCCGGCAATGTCGCGGCCGGCAGCGGCGACGACGTTCGGGTTTATCGTGAAATGGTTCGCGGCCGTCAGCATCTCGCGATAGATCCGCTGCATCACGCCGTAGCGCAGCGAAGCTCCACCGAGCGACCGATAGACGAAATGGCAGGCATCGACGCCGGCCTCATGCACTTCAGATTTAGCGAGATGCACCAGGCTGATCTGGCGCGTCGTCATCCGCTTGCCGGCCTCGATCGATGCCTCGACCTCGCGCCAGACCTCGAAAAGGAAGGCGCGGGCGGCCCGGACACGGGCTTCGGCCCGGCCGAAATCGTACCAGAACTTGTCGCTTTCGCCGAGCAGGCCGGCGCGGCCGGTCTTGGTCTTCGCGTATTTCGCGGCCTCGTCGAGCATGCGGCGCGAGGCACCGATCGCCCAGCCGGAATGGCCGATGGCGGCAAGACCCACCACCCCGAGGCTGAAGAATTCCTGCATGCGCTGCGGCTCGGCAGTCAAGATCGGGAACACCATGTCATCGGGAATGAAGACATTATTGGCGGTATAATCGATGCTGCCGGTGGCCTGAAGGCCAAGGACGTTCCAGTTGCCGAGCAGCTCGTAGTCGTCGACCGGCGCATGGGCGCAGAGCACGATTACGTCGCCCTTCTCGTCCTTGGCCGGTTGGCCGTTGCCATCGTCGAGCAGGGCTGCGGTATGAGTATAGGTCGCGTGGTAGATGCCGCTGGCATAGGACCATTTGCCGTTCAGACGATAGCCGCCGTCGACCTTCGTCAGCATGCCGGTCGGCGTACCCTGCCCGGAGAACCGGTTGTCGGTCTTGCCGCCGTACAGGCGGCTGATGGCGGTGTCGGGGAGGAAGGCCGCCGACATCGCGCCGATGCAGGCATGAACCATCGAGACCCAGCCGGCCGCGCCGCTGTGATAGGTGATGGCCTCGATGAGCCGCAAGCCCTGCGTCGGCGAGAGCTGCGCGCCGCCAATGTCCTCGCCGGCGAAGATATGGCTCATGCGGATAGGCTTGAGCGCCTCGAAGGTCTCGTCGTTGAGGCGGCCGAGCTTCTCGTTCGCCTCGGAATTCTTGTCGAGGATCGGGCCGATCTTCTCGACATGAGCCATGAGGGACGCGAAGTCCGTCTTCGTGCCCCAGTAGCCGGATGCGTGCTTGATAGGTGCGTTCATTGACAGTTCCTCCTTGATGGTCCTGGTCGTCGCAGATCGCCCGCGGCGCCGCGCTCGGGTTTCACTTGGCGAGGAAGTCGCCGATGGCGGTGACGGTGCGTGGATCTTCCTGCATGGCGAAATGGCCGACATTCTCGATGATCAGCGTTCGGGCATTCGGGATGGCAGTCTGCCAGAGCGGCGCCTGCGAGGCGGGCAGCATACGGTCCCTGTCGCCCCAGACGATCAGGGTCTCGTTGGGGATCCGGTTCAGCCAGCGGCCGAGATTCGGATGACCCATGCCGTGCACCTTGAGAAGGTTGCCCAGCGCCGTGCCCTCCTTCTCGCGGGCGGCGAGGAAAGCCTCGACCGAGGGGCATTCCGAACCGCCCGGGAAATAACGCGCCGCGACCTCGATATTATGGGCGAGATAGGCGGGAAACTGATCCGGCGGGATCTGGCTCAGATCCGCGCCGGGATGATCCTGATGGTTGAGGCCGGCCGGCGCGTTCAGCACCAGCCTGCCGAACCGTTCGCCGGCGACGGCGGCGATCTCGGCCGCCATCCAGCCACCCATGGAATGACCGACCAGATGCGGGCGCTCAAGGCCGAGCGCCGTGACGAGGCGGAGATTGTGAACCACCATGTCCTGCATGCCGGAAATGTGCGGCGCCTCGGCGCTCTCCCCGAAACCGGGATGGAAGGGCAGGTAGACGCGGAAACGGTCGGCAAGGCCGCGCGCCCAGTCGTGCCCCTCGATCGTTGCCGCGCCATGCAGGGCGAGCACGGCGGGGCCGTGGCCGATCGCCTTCACGACCGTGAGGACGCCATCGATGTCCTGCGTCAGGGTCTCAAACTCCATAGCCTATCCTCCTCGTACATTCGGTCACGCCGCATCCGCGGCGATCAGCACCTTGCATTGTGTCGTTCGGCGCCTGAGCCCCTCGAAGGTCTCAGGCACGTCGTCGAAGCCGACCCGGCCCGTAATCAGCGCCTGGGGGCGGTAGCGGCCGGCGCCGAGCGCACCAAGCGCCGTCTCGAACTCGGCCATGTTGAAGAACACCGCGAAGACGAGCCGGATTTCCTTCGACAACGCCGCGAAGGGATCCCATTCGTCGCCGCCGACGCAGAGACCGACGCCGACCACCGTTCCGTGGGTGCGGACGAGCTTGCAGGCGAAATCGATCAGACCGCGCTTGCCGACGCATTCGAAGACGATGTCGGGTGCGCCGCCCGTTTGGACACGGAAATCGTCGGCAAGTCCGGGGCCGGAGATGGCAAAGCCGGTCGCGCTGACCGAGGCCGCGCGCTCTTCCTGATGCCGGTTGATGTCGGCGACGATAACATCGCGGGCGCCATGGCGCCGCGCCCAGAAGGCGACCAGCAGGCCGATCGGTCCGGCGCCGAGGATCAGCACGCGGTCGCCGGCCTTCAGTCCCGACCGCATGACGCAATGCAGTGCCACGGCGACCGGTTCGGCCAGTGCGCCTTCCTCGATGGGAAGGTCGTCGGGCAGGATACGGCATTGACGGGCGGCGACGGTGGTGAATTCGGCATATCCGCCGCCGATCAGCCGCATCTCGGCGCACCATGCGGGCTCGCCCTTTATGCAATTGTCGCATGCGCCGCATCCGCGCATCGGCGCCACCGCCACCCGGTCGCCCGGCTTGAGCTCGGAGACGGCGCTGCCGCGTCGGATCACCTCGCCGGCAAATTCGTGGCCGAGCACATCGTGGCGGTTGAGGCCGAAGGTCGTCGGGTCCTCTGTCATGTGCAGGTCGGATCCGCAGATGCCGCAGGCGGCAATCCTGAGCAGAACCTCATCGTGCGCCGGCTCCGGGACGGGACGTTCGCCCACCGTCAATGGCAGTCCGACGCCATCGAACAGAACGGCCTTCATGTCGGGTCCTCCATCAATCTTCGTCGCGTCGGAAACCAGGGCGCGTCAACGACCTTGCAGATCAGACCCCAGAGGCCGCCGCGCGCGAAAAGCGCCATGAACACGGTGAGCAGGCCGAGCACCACCAGATAGGTCGCGCCATACTGGCCGAACCAGCGCTCGGCGAAGAAATAGATCAGCGCCCCGATCAGCACGCCTTCCAGTGAGCCCAGCCCGCCGACCATGACGATGAAGATCGCGACATTGGCCCAGTTTGGGTCATAGGCGGAAGGTGGCGTGATGCGCAGCTGGGCCATGAAATAGATGGAGCCTGCAAGGCCCGTACCGACAGCCGCGGCAACCCAGATGAGGAAGCGCAGCTGGCTGACATTGACGCCTTGGCTTGCCGCCGCGACCGGATTGTCACGCAGGGCGATCAGCGCCAGCCCATAGCGCGAGCGCATGAGCCAATAGCTGCCGCCGACCGTGACAAGCAGCATCAGCGCGCAAAGGAGCGAGACGCCGACGGCGCGTTCCATGGGCGAATAGCCGGTCATGACGCGCAGGCTCATGCCCGCGCCCCCATTGACGTAGCTGAAGACCGAAGTTGCAAGCCGCAGCACCTCGGCGACGACCCAGGTGCCGATCGCGAAATAGGGACCGTCGAGCCGGTGCAGCAGGCCATAGGTGGGGATGGCGAGCAGGGCGGGCGCGATCATCGCCAGCAGCACGGCGACGAACGGATTGATGCCCCAGAGCTGCGCCATAACGAACATCATATAGGCGGCAACGCCGACAAAGACCTGCTGACCGACCGACACCAGCCCGGCATAACCGGCAAGCAGGTTCCACATCTGGGCGACGGCGATGTAGCAGCAGAGCTCGACTACGTCGCGGATCAGACCCTGGCTCGCCCAGAGCGGCATCGAGGCGATGCTGAGGAGCGCGATTACGCCCAGCCCCATGGCGATGACACCGGAAAGGGTCTGGCGCTGAACGCGGACCGGCGGCAGATCCGTGGTGCCGGCTAGGCCCGGTGCGGTTGCGAGCGCGTGGTTCACGGTCTCAGTCCTTTCCGAGAATGCCCTGCGGCCGCAGTGCGAGAATGAGCAGGAAGAGGAGGTGGCCGGCGAGAATGCCGAAGCCGGGATCGATGCGGAACCCGATCGACTGGCCGATGCCGAGCACCATGGCGCCGATGAACGCGCCCCAGATCGAGCCCATGCCACCGATGATGACGGCCTCGAAGGCATAGATGAGCTGAAAGGCGCCATCGGCCGGCGATACCGTCGACCGCATCGACTGGAAGACCGCCGCGAAGCCCAGGATACCGACGGCAAGCGCCGTCGCACCGGCATAGACGGCCTTCGGATCGACACCGGTCATCGCCGCGGCCTCGACATCGGCGGCGGCCGCGCGCAGCGAACGCCCGAAGCGAGTATATCGCATCGTGGTCGCGAGTGCCGCCGTCAGCACGGTGGCTGTGACCAGCACGATCACGGGCAGCACCCCGACGAAGAGCGGCCCAAGCTCGAAGGAGGCCTGGGCAATGCCGCCGCTCGGCAACGAACGCGTATCGGCCGACCAGACCTGCAGCATCGCGTTCTGTAGCGCGATCGACAGGCCGAAGGTAGCTATCAGCGAGGGCAGCGGGTCGGCACCGACGACGCGATTGAGGATCAGCCGTTGCAGGATGATGCCGATGATGCCGCCAAGCGCGACGAGCACGATCAGCACCGACCAGGGTCCGAGGCCGAATGTCGAGGCGAGGCTGATGCCGATCAGCGCCAGCAGGATCATCAGATCGCCATGGGTGATGTTGACGACACGCATGACCCCGAACATCAGCGCCATGCCGAGGGCATATTGTGCATAGAGGCCGCCGAGGAGAATGCCCTGGACCAGTCCGTCAAGCCACTGCATGGGATGCTCCGAAATAGGCTTCGCCGATCGCCTCGCGAGACATATCCGCGGAGCGACCGGTCAGGGTCACGCGACCCTCCAGCATGCAGTAGAGCCGATCCGAGGCGGACTTGGCGAGACCGACATCCTGTTCGACCAGCACGATGGCGGTGCCGTTCTGCGAAATCGACGGGATGGATTGATAGATTTCCTTGACCACCTTCGGTGCCAGACCGAGGCTGATCTCGTCGCACAGCAGCAGGCGCGGCTGGTTGAGCAGGGCGCGGCCGATCGCCACCATCTGTTGCTGGCCACCGGAGAGGGACTGGACCGGCGTCGCCTGCTTTTCTTCAAGGATCGGAAACAGCGCATAAATGCGCTTGATCGTCCAGGCGTCGCCGCGGTCGGGTGCGGCATGGTCGACGGCCACACGCAGATTGTCGAGCACCGACATGCCGGCAAACAGCCGGCGCCCCTCGGGCACGATCGCCACGCCGTCGGCCACCATGTTATGCGGCCGGCTGCCGCCGACCGCTCGATCGCCGAGGCGCACCATGTCAGGCGCGACCTTGATCAGACCCATGATCGATTTCAATAGCGTCGATTTTCCGGCACCGTTTGCGCCGATCAGGGCGACGACTTCGCCCTCGGCGATTTCAAGATCGACACCATAGAGCGCCTGAAAGTCGCCATAGCGGGCCTTGAGGCCGTGGGTGGAGAGAAGCGTCTTTCCCGTCATCCCTCGATCCCCATATAGACGCGCCGGACTTCCGGGTTCTTGATGACGTCGTCCGGCAGCCCCTCGGCGATCTTCTCGCCGAAGTTCAGGACCATGATCCTGTCGGCCACGGCCAGCAAAGCGTGTAGAACATGCTCGATCCAGACGATGGTGACGCCGCGGTCGCGGATGCGGCGGATCAGCTGCACGAGCGCCTTGCCTTCCTCGTCGGTCAGTCCGCCGGCGATTTCGTCGAGCAGCAGCAGGCTCGGACTCGAGGCCAGCGCGCGGGCCAGTTCCAGCCGCTTGCGGTCGAGCAGCGTCAGCGATCCGGCCGAGCGGTTGGCCTTGTCGGCCAGCTCGCAATCACGCAGAATCTGCGCGCAGAGCGCATAGCTCTGGGCCTCGGTACGCCCGCCCCCGAAGGTGGCGGCCACGAGAAGGTTTTCGAAGGTCGACATGCCGACATAGGGCCGGGGGATCTGGTAGGTGCGGCCGATACCGATCTTGCAGCGCGAATAGGGCGGCTGACCGACGAGGCGCTCGCCGGCGAAGACGAGTTCGCCGGCATCGTTCCTGAGGTCGCCGCTGATCAGGTTGAACAACGTGGTCTTGCCCGCCCCATTGGGGCCGAGGATACCGAGCACCTCGCCGCCCCGAACGTCGAAACTGATGTCATGCAGGACGCGGAGCGCGCCAAAGGATTTGCTCAATCCTCTCGCTTCTAGCAATACGCCGTTCAATCGATCCTCCGCTCCGGGCCACGGCAGGCGCCGCCCCTCCGGTCTTCATGCCTTCAGATAGCCGGGCGGGCGGGCCGCCCGGCAGCAATGCCCAACGCGTCAGGGATCAGCTCGCCCAGGGAATCACCTTCATCTTCTGTTCGGGTTCGAACAGTTTGTTGACGGTGTTGTCGACGATCCTCAGGTCGTAGGGCCATGTCTCGCCCTTGACCCACTGGCCGCCGAAAATCGGCGTCGTCGAAACATTCTTGTGCGGACCACTGGAGAAATCGATCTTGCCGATCAGCGTATCGATCTTGGTCTCGACCATGGCATCGCGGATCGAGGTGCGGTCGAGCGGATTGGAAGCGCGCTTGAGGATGTCGAGCGCCACTTCCCAGATCGCGTGGCTGTAGCCAAGCGGCTGCGTCCACTGCTTCTTGGTCTCGCTCTCCCACTGGTCGGCGATCTTGCGGCTCACCTGACCCGTCAGCGTCGACTTGAACGGGAAGGCGGGTGTCCACCAGACCTCGGACGACATGCCGTCGCCGAGCGGCCCGAGCGCCTGCACTCCACCTGGGAAGAGCAGCGCTGCGGCCACGGTGACGGCCTTGGGCTTGTAGCCCTGCTGGGCGCACTGGTTGATGAAGGTCTTGAGATCGTCGGGATAGGTGATACCGCCGACGATTTCGCAGCCGGCATTCTTGAACGCGGCGATCTGCGCCGAATAATCATTGGTGCGCGGCTGGAAGAAACCGGGAACCGTGATTGCGAAACCGGCCTTCTGGGCCGGCGCGGGCAGGCCGTAGTCGTTGTTGCCCCAGGTCTCGCCATCGGCATTCTGCGGGAACAGCATGCCGACCTTGCGGTTCGTGTCGAGCGTATTCCACAGGCCGACAAAGGTGTTAAGCGCCTCGTCGAGGCCCCAGAAGAAGTGATATGTCCAGTTGAACGGCTTGTTCTGGCCGCCACGCGGAAAGATCACCGCCTGCCAGGGTGCGCCGGTCGACAGGCAGGGGCATTCGTTAAGTTCCGCCTGGTCGGCCGAAGGGCTGACGGTGTCGGTTGTTGAGGCCGGCAAGAGCAGATGCACCCCGTCGTTCAGGATGAGGTCGCCGGCGACCTCGGCGGCGCGGTTTGGGTCGGACTGGCTGTCGCGGATCAGGATCTCGACATCGAACCTGCCGGCTGAAGTCTCGAGGCCGTCCTTCAGCATGGCCTTGACTTTCTGGGCCGCCCAGCCGTCGGTCTCGCCGAACAAGGCGAGAGGGCCGGTCGTCGGCGTCACGAAGCCGAGCTTGATCGTGCCGGACGATTGCGCCCTGGCGATCATCGGTGCGCCGAGTACGGAGGCAGCGAGCCCGGCACCCATGCCCTTGAGCACGGTCCGGCGGGATGGCTGCGCAAATTTCGTCTTCAGATCCACCTTGGTCTCCTCCCTCTGGTGTTCTTGTCATCTGCACGCCCATTCGGTGACGGCCGGTCCTCCCAGACCCGCCAATCGCCTCACCTGATGCGGTTCATCGAACCGCCGTCTATCACGATCTGGCTGCCGGTGACGTAGGACGAGCAGGGTGACGCCAGATAAAGCGCCAGCCCCTTGATGTCCTCGGTGTCGCCGATCCTGCCGACTAGCGACTGCTCCTCGAAAGCCTTCCGGTCGGCGGGGATCTTCAGCCGGCCGCCGGCAATATTGGTCATGAAAGGACCGGGCGAGATGCAGTTGACGAGGATGCCGAACATGCCCAGTTCCATCGCCATCTGCCGGACGAAATGATCGACGCCCGCCTTGGCCGGCATATACGGCGTGCCGACGATCGCCTCGTTGATCTGGCCGGCGATGGAGGAGGTGACGATGATCCGGCCGCCGCCTGTCGCCTTCATATGGCGCGCCGAGTGCTTCACGGTCGTGTAGACCGACGAGAGATTGACCTCGATGACCCGGTCCCAGTGGTGATCGTCGAGTACGTCGATCGCACCTTCGGCGATACGCCCGCCGGTCGTCGACAGGAAGCCAGGCCCGGCATCGATGCCGGCATTGGCGAAGACCACGTCGATCCGGCCATGCCGCTCAGCCACGGCATCGAAGGCTTCCTTCATACGCGGACGGTCGGCCACATCGACGACCTGTCCCCACACATTGCCGCCATTGACCTTTAGCTCTGCCACGACGCTGTCGAGCATTGTTGGATTGAGATCGAAAATACAGACCCGCGCGCCGTTATCCGCCATTACCTCAGCATAAGCGCGACCGATACCGCTGGCGCCGCCGGTAACGATGACCGATTTGTCGCGAACGTCGAACATCTCTTGCAATGTCGCCATTCTTCTCCTCCCAATTACAGAGAGGCTAGCAGCGGCGGACGCCTGACTAGATGATTTTTTTCAAATTTAATATGTCAATTGGTTATAATCTAAGACGCTTTCATCGGTATTTCCATTGCCGTGCCCAAGGCAGATTTCGGCGTCTTCGAAGAGCGGTTCGCACGATGATGAGTGGGGAGCTTGCGGCTTAAGAAGCTTTTCAGGTGCCGGGCCTTAATTGCGTCCACTGCAAGACCTGAGACATCAAGGATTCCAACCAGAACATCAACTGGGTTCCGTCGCAGGGCGGCGAGGGGCCGGTCTATCCGAATATGTGAGATGCAATGACCGAGATCGGGCAAAAGGCCTGAGACTTAAGTTCCATAGGCGTTACCCCTCAATTTAACTAATCGCCTGAAACAGCGAGCTATTTCTTGACGGTCACTGGTTCGATTCCGGTCAAGAGCGTCTAGATCATCTTCCAGTAGCGATCGCGCTTCACCGTCCTTAAGGCTTTGGGCGCTTCCTGAAGCCGAAGCGTGGCGCGAGGCAAAGGCATTAAGAGATCCAGCACAGAGAGGCCTGCAGGCGTGGGCCCCTTTGACGCCGCAGGGGCTCTCCAGGCCGCCGGCGTGTAAGCTGCCCTGTCCAGCAGGTCTCGGTTCGGTCTGGGCCAAAATACACGCTCAGTTGAGCGATCGTTGAGACATGTATGTGGGTGGGCATGTAATCCGGCCTCAAACGCGCCAAATCTGACGGAAAGGTTCTCGGCCGTCCCACAATGCTCAATGACACTGTGAGTCGGCGTCGCGCAATGACCCCACCAATCTTTGAAATATCAACACCTTGTGACGCCGATTTGCCGCTAATCACCGTGCCAATTCACATGTTGTGTCTCACAACGATACATCCGAGCGAAATGGTTTGGATGAATGTCACGTCTTGAACACCGTGAATTCTATACCCCGTTGGGAACACGTCGAAAATCATCGACTTCAAGGCATCTTGATCACCTAATAGAATTCAGGGCCTGGCGGCCACTGGCCCCACGATTCAACCGTGAGGGCACGGGATATCTCTCGCCGCCACTGTTATGTGCACCCTTGAGAAATTAAATCGGAAATTGCATATATTAGATAGTTGGAAAATTATTGCAGGAGGTGCCAAGCAGAATTCTGACCGAGATACCTGCATACCGAAAATCGCTGTCATCCTGGCCGCGTTGTTCGCTATGGCTGACTGAGCGTCAGAAGTCAAATGCATTTGAATTCCGATTGAATAACACCGTCCGTGCGGCGCTATCCGCATTTGGATGACGTCAAGCGGCTTGTTTGAACAATGAGTGTCTTGGGACAGGGAGCTTGCATTCATGACGCAGGGAACGAGAAAGATCGCCATCATTGGAGGTGGGATCGCATCTATTGCTGCTGCCTATGCACTGACGCAGCAGGTCGGCTGGCAACAACGGTATGACATAACAATCTATCAACGCGGATGGAGACTTGGCGGCAAGTGTGCGAGCGGACGCAATCGAAAGAAAGCAGATCGGATAGAGGAACATGGCTTACACATCTGGGCTGGCTTCTACGACAACGCTTTCAGCCTGATTCGTTCATGTTACGACGAGCTTGTCGCTCTTAAGCTTCGCTCGCCAGATGCTCCGCTCGGGACTCTCGATAAAGCATTGAAGCCTTTGAACAGCTTCATGCTCACAGAGAATGTGCCGGGCACCTCCCCACAGGAATGGCGTCCTTGGTTCATTGAATTCCCACCAAACGACAAGGTACCGGGCACTGGCGGCGTGCTGCCGCAGCCCTTTGACTATTTCAAGCGGGTTGCTGAGTTTCTTGCCTGTCAGGTGGATTCCATAGAGGACAAACTGCCGCAGCAGAATCCGTCAAGCGGGGCAACCGCCATTCGTACGCCAATACATCACCTCGTGGCCTATTCCCGGACAATGCCGAGCGACGCGCGATTGCACACGGCCAAAGACAACGACGAACTCATGGAAATTCTGGAAGGAGTTCGCATCTGGCTTGACGGCATAAAGCCGGGCGAGTGGATCAATGATGATGTAGCGCGAAGGGTTTACTTCATGCTGGATCTCGGAACGGCCTTTGCGACTGGCATGGTGGTGGACCTGGTTTTTCTCCGCGGCTTCAATTCCATCGATAATATTGAATGCACGGCATGGCTTCTCAAGCACGGAGCTTCCCTGCAAGCCGTCAACTCCGCAGCGTTCCGCGGTTGTTACGATTATGTCTTCGGATATCCGGCCGGCATACGTGATCATCGCGGCGTTGGTGCGGGCACTGCGATGCGCGGCTTGCTCCGGCTGGCGTTCACCTACAAGGAAGCTTTATTTTTCAAGATGCAGGCGGGTATGGGCGACACGATCTTTGCACCATACTATCAGGTCTTGAAGCAGAAAGGGGTACGGTTCAAATTCTTCCATGCGGTGACCAACCTTGCGCTATCGGTGTCGCGCGATGCCGTGGAGCGGATTGATCTGGTCGAACAGGCGCGGGTTCTTTCCGGCTCCTACGATCCTTTGTTTGACGTCAAAGGCCTGCCGTGCTGGCCTTCCGAACCGGATTGGTCGCAGCTCGTCGACGGCGAAAAGCTGTGTGAGAGCGGTATTGATTTCGAATCGGAAAAAATACCGGAGCCGGTTGGCCTTCCGAAGTCTCTTCGTCGTGGCGTCGATTTTGATGATGTCATTCTTGGAGCGTCACTGGCATCTCTGCCCTTTATGACGAAGGAGCTCACGCACGCCTCCCCGCGCTGGAAGCAAATGCTTCAGAAGGTCGAGACGGTCGCCACATGTGCGGTACAATTCTGGCTGAACAAGCCGACTTCAGAGACCGGATGGCCGGCGCTGGTGCGGTCCTACAACCAGTACAGCAAGTTCAATCCGACGAATATGCAAACCGTCATGACCGGTTTTGCGGAGCCGCTCGACACTTGGGCGGATATGAGCCATTTGCTCGTTCGCGAAGCCTGGCCGGATCCCGCTCCTCAATCGATCGCCTATTTTTGCTCGCCCTCAAGAAACGCCGACGTGCCATTGCCCTCCATGCAAGAGCAGGCAGCAAAATGGGCTGATGAGCACCTGGTCCGGATTTGGCCTGAAGCCCGCAATACCGACGGCGGGTTCGACAGAAATTTGCTCGTTTCTCTCGAGGGGCAATCGGAGGGCGCCCGCTTCGCCAATCAATATTTTCGTCAGAATTTTTATGGTTCCGAGCGCTATGTGCTTTCCGTTCCCGGTTCACTCGACTATCGCCTGGCTCCCGATGAATCGGGTTTCGTCAATCTCGTTATTACCGGCGACTGGACACTTTGCGGCATCAATGCGGGATGTGTCGAAGCCGCTACAATTTCCGGATTGGCCGCCGCAAGAGTATTTACCGGCTCTACTGAACCTATCTACGGAGAGCTTGATCTGGTGCCGAGCGAGCTGTCGACGCCCGCCTTGCTATCTTCAACAGGTGCACCCTATGCTGATTGGCCGCTTACTTCAGCCTTTCTTAGAGGATCAATGGAAGGGGTTTTCAGCTTCCACGCGTTTGCCGTGGATCAAGTGACGCAAATGCTTGCTCCCGGTCTTGTCTTATCGAAACAATCGCTGACGCCTCCAAAAACACATCCGGTAACGTTCCTGTTCAATCAGCAGACGAATGTGAGGGCGAGTTTTTTGCCGCAGATCATGGGCTTCAAGAGTTATCTTGAGAACATTGTCGCAATCAACTGCGTCGAGATCGAAGGCGGAGACGGTACGGTATTCAGTTTTCTGCCGGCATTGTTTCTGGACAATGCACTGGCGACCTATTCCGGCCGACTGTTCTACGGACTTGCCAAGCAGCTCGCCAACAACACGTTGAATGGCTCAGTTTATCGCACGGTGAGCGAGGAAGATCTCCCAATCTGGCAGATGCGCTACTTCGATCACGCACCGATCGGCCGGCTGGTACAACTCGGAAATATCAGCCTTGTTCGGGCGCTGTTGGATGCGCCTATCCTGACGCCTCGCTTCTTCGGAACCTGGCAGGCGATGGCTTTCGATTTTTCTGTCGGATCGGCATTTGCCGCACCGGTCGCAGCCCATCTCGATATCTACTCGACAAATGGGATTGGGCTGCCCGCAGGGCGGTTGATATCGCCACCGTTCAGGGGAGGGCAGGGGGAAAATGGCCTGCCCGGAGCATTTCGGTGCTGGACCGACTGGACGCTCAGCAATCCGTTCGATTCGTCACGGGTCAAAACGGTCGCAGCTGCACAGAGGTCGTTCGACTTTAATTGGAAGCAATGAGACCGAAGTCCATGTTGGTGCCTGAAGGGATACCTTATTCAAGTGAGGCGAATGCTTTGCAGGAACGGCGACAGGTGACGGTCCTTTTCGCCGATATTGTCAATTATACCGGTATTGCGCTGCATCTTGACCCTGAGGATTTGCAGATAGTCCTTCAACAATACTATATGCTCGCCAAAGCTGCGGTAGAGGCCGTGGACGGACTTGTGGCCGAGCATCTCGCCGACGGGATTGTTGCACATTTTGGTATTCCGACTGCTTTTCCAGACGCTGCGGACCGTGCGGCGGAGGCTGCGAGGGAGATCGTCGAGAAGGCAAAGAAAATCATAGTGGCAGGCAATAGTCTTTCCATCCGCGTGGGTTTGGCTACGGGACTGGTTGTCGCGGAATTTGATGGCATCAATTCGAAGATTATCGGCTCGAGTGGCGTACTGGCGGCCCGTTTGCAGGCATGCGCGCCTCCTGGATCAGTCTATATGTCAAGCCTGACGCATCGGTTGCTTCGACGCCAGCAAGGAGCCCGCTTTATCGGAAATCTTTCCCTGAAGGGATTCCCTGAACCAGAGCCCGTGTGGGTCCTCGATATCGAGAATGCGACTCCGCTGGTGGGCGAAAGCTTTGCGTTCTTTGGTCGAGATGCGGAGTTGGCCCGGCTCGACGCTATTTGGCAAACAGTGCGGCGCTCCGGGCATGCGAGCGCGCTTTGCATCCTGGCTGGGAGGCCGGGAATTGGCAAAAGCCGAATATTGCGCGAGCACAATCTGCGCTGCCAATCCGAGCAGAAGAGGATCATTCTGCAGGGATCCGAACGCCAGACCGATACTGTGTTTTACCCGATCATAGAATGGATCAAGCTGGATGATCGCGTGTCTCTCGACGCTCAAGACACCGACTATCTCAGAGCACTGTGTGAGTCTGAAACGGCGGCGACACTGCAGTTGAGGGAAGCGCCGGGGACTATTCGTCAGCGGACCTTTGATGCCCTGTCGGCGGCTTTTCGAGCGATCGCGAAACGTGCTCCCATCCAGATCGTCGTCGAGGATCTGCAATGGCTGGATCACAGCACCCTTCAATTGATCGGCAAACTCCTGGAGGACCTGAACGATTGCCCTGTCCAATGGTTAGCAAGCAGCCGACCTGAATTCGCCAGTGATCTGCGGGATTTAGAAGCTTCGGTCCTGATGGTTGGGGAGCTAAGTGATGTTGATTGCCATGCGGCAGTCCGTCAATGCTGTGGAAAAGAAATAGCGATCGCTCTGGCGAGCGAAATCGTTAGTCGATCTGAAGGTGTTCCGCTTTACCTCGAGCACCTTCTTCGCGAACTCAATGAGGGGCGTATATCTGATCGTGGAACCGTTCCGGAAACGCTGATTGGCGCGCTGATCGCATGGATTGATGCGTCCGGGCCAGCGCGGCGCGTGGCCCAGGGCGCATCGGTGATCGGGCGTCGCTTCGATGAAACGATGCTTGCCCAGGTTTTAGACCTCGATCAGAATGTCGTAAACGACGATATCGCACGTCTCTGCAGCTTCGAGATCTTCCAGCGAGACGATGCCGCCTCGATAAGTTTTCGGCACGATCTTATCCGGGAGGCGGCTTATGGGACGTTATTGCGCAAACGCCGAACGAGCCTTCACAGACGAGTTGCGGAGATTTTCGAAAGGGGCGATCCACATGATGGCGATAAGGTCATGGCGGAAATTGCCTATCACCGTGAAGCTGGAGGCGATTACTCCATTGCGGCAGGCTATCGGCACAGGGCCGGTCGTTATGCGACAGCGGTTGGTGCTTTTGCCGAGGGCGAAAACCAGTTGCGGGAAGCTGTTCGCCTGCTAGGGCTATCAACGCGAGCTGGCGAGCATGTTTCACGTCGGCAAGCAAATGTTCTTGCGGATCTCGCGGCCAATCTCATGCAGACGCGCGGCTTTACCGATCCGGAGGTGCTGAATACCTACGAGGACAGCCTGATGCATCTCAGAAAGACCGATAGGTTTGATGGAGACAGCCTGGCCATATTCTGGGGCATTTTCACCTATCAAATTCTTATCGGCCAAACCAAGGCGGCCGCGGTGACTGTATCGAGAATGAAGGCAGAGCTCCATCGCATGCCGGCGGACACAAGACTGCCGGAACACCAGCTCGCTGTATTGGGGACCCGCAACGGAATCCAGTTTTATTCGGGAAGATTTCACGACCAGCTTTCAACGATGGATAGAATAAAGGCGCTCTATGAGTTTGACCGCCATGCACCTCTGGCAGCGAAATATGGTATGGATCTACTTGCAACCGCGCAGGCTTTTTCTCCTCATTCCGCAGCTATCACTGGCCAATTTCAGCTGACACGCGAATTGGTCGCCGAGGCTGATGCGCATCAGGTCATGCTCGATATACCACTTATGCTGCCCTTCATTCATATCTGGGGCGGCGTCGCACTTGCCTATATTGGAGATTTTGACCTGGCAATGACCCGCATCCAAAAGGGTATCGCTCTTGCGGATAGGCAGGGCGCCTCCTTTTGGTCGGCAACAGGCCGAATGTGGAGAACGATTACCGAATTCGAGGCTACGGGCGACACGTCTTGTCGGGCCAGGATGGAGCAGGCGCTCGCCGTGCAAAAGCATATAGGGGTTGGAATAGGCATACCCTACTGGTCCGCCAAGCTCGCGGCTGTTTATGCGCTGGATGGAGATGATCGTCGGGCGCAGGAATGCGTCGGGGAGGCGATGAGAGGTTCGGCTGGTACCAGCGAGGGCGCCTGGCGAGCGGAACGACAAAGGCTGGCCGGCCTCGTCCATGAACGCGCTGGACGATCCGCAAAGGCCCTGTCGCTTTATCAGTTCGCTACGCGAACAGCCGGCAGGCAATCGGCACATTTGTGGGAGATGCGTGCCAGGGCGGCGATTGCTCGCATCAACCCAGTAGATGAAGTGAATAACGAGCGCTTGAAGTTGCTCGCCGGCATCGTTCCATTTCACGGATATGGAAACGATTAGGTAATAGCTCCGCCTTGGGCATTATCGACCAACCGGGATGTTTCCCGCTCGGGAGAACGCCCCGGGCGCCTGACGTCACGAAGACCGAGGCCTTCCAGCCCGCGTGGCTACGATGCGTGCAAACAACCGTCACGCCAACTCTTTTTTTGAACGCACATAACTGCACTGTTTCCGGCAAGCCCGATTAATTGCTGCCATGTGTGAGCCTGCGCACAGAGAAACGCATCCGATTTCGATTTGGTGATGAGGCCAACAACGGCCCCACTGCAGCTTCATCGGATTTCATCATGCGTGAGCACTTTACATGTGGCGATCATTCGCCCCTGCCAAATCTCTACCCGCCTGCGGCGAGGCATTTCGCGGTGGCGTATATGGAAATCACAAGCCTGCGCCGGTTCCTGGTGGCCGGCCTGTCCGAGAGCAGAATGAGAGAATTGCGGAAAATTCTGCAGGAGCTTGACGACGCATCCGGTGTTTCTGCCAGGAAATCAAATGCTGCGGAAAAGGATCCGGTTCTGCTTGTCGCCGTGGATCAGGACGCTGCGGTCGATATCTGTCTGCCCCTTTCGTCCGGGCCTATTGCCATAGTCGCACGCACCCTTCCGGATGTGGATAATTTGCTTCGGCGGGGCTTCGTCGACTATATAACTTATCCATTCAGCGCCTTGGAGATTCAAAGGCGGCTCTTTGGAATGCCGTCGGCAAGTGGTCGCGCGGACATGCCGGCAGATCTGGGCGTCCCGTCGATGGTGCGATCCGCATGTGGGTTCCTTGAGGTCAATATTGCCCGTACGGTTGGCGTCGAGGAACTGGCCTCAAGAATGGGCACGAACCGGAATACCTTGAACAAGGCGTTCAATCAGGTGTTTGGCGTCGGTCCCATGACTTGGCTGCGCCAGCGTCGTTGCGCAGTGGCGGCACAGCTATTGCGCGAAGGATCGGAGAGTATTCTCAATATCGCGCTCAGCGTCGGTTACGAAGATCCGAATAATTTCTCAACCGCGTTTCGCAAGATTTATGATCAAGGCCCTATGGAGTTCCGGAAGAAATTCAAAACGCGGAAACCTTGTTAAGGAGGCCAACGACGCGCCGGTATGATCCCAAGCCGATTGTCTTTTGGTGAAGTCGCGTGCCGATCGAAATTACGCTTGGCGTCGGATCAATCCGATGCTGTCTATTGTTCATGAAGCAAGGCGCTCGGCTGAAGGATGGTGAGCCGCTGGCGTCCCGTTTCCAGTATCTTGGCCCGCTTCAAGGCGGAGATCGAGCGGCTAACCTCCTCGCGGCTGGCACCAATGGAGCCTGCGATCTCAGCATGGGTCGGTAATCTGAGCAACTGGCCGTTCGGCTCGAATACTCCGTCTTCCAAGGCGCAGCGAGCAAGATAGGCCTTCAGGCGCTTATCGACGCTTTGGCTTGCCAATTGGTAGCTATGCGTCGTCAGACGCCTGATACGGCCAACCAAATCGATCGTCACTCTTTGTCGCACCAAAGGCAGTGCGTCCATCATACTGAGGAATGCCTGCCGTCTGATGACGATCAGGCATGAGTCTGTTTTTGAGTATACCGACAAGGAGCGTCCGCCTCCATCGATGGCCGACAGTTCTCCGAAATAGTCCTTCGCGTGCAGGCGAGTGAAAATCAGCTCTCGTCCGTTCTGATCGAGATGGAGCGCCAACAGTGTCCCGAAGCGGAGGAAATAGACGTCGCCGCTGGTGTCCTCCTGGCTGAATACGACTTGGCCAGGCGCATAGAAGCGCGTGAATAGATCGCGCGCATGCGGCGCGACGTCGTCTCGCGAAACGTCCCCAAACAAGGGACAATTGAGCAATTCGTCGACATCGGTCACTTGGTCCCTCCCGAGTCCTGGGCGATTTATACCTATCGCTATATTTGCCGAGCGCGGGTCTTTTCAACCTGTGCAGGAAGCCTGATCTCTAAAAATGGTGCGCACTCGCGATCATTTTGATTGCGAGGTTAAGAACTGGAACTGCAGGAATTGTCCGATCAGGTCAACCGCTCTCGAAATGACGCAATGGCCTGGTGTCGCAGACCATCGTCTAATGTTCGGCGGCGGGACTAGCGCCGTGGCGCAATCATGCCGGATTATGTGTTCCCGACAGCCAAATAGTGTGAAACTCAAAGATTTGAGTGAAGCAATCAGAGGCATGAATCCTTCAGTGCGTGCACAAGATATCGCCGTAAGCAAACAGGTAATGTCAGTGGAAAACGTGGCACTACCGCGGTCTGAACACTCAGTTGGAGAGGCAGGCGGTTTGCTTTCGGGGCTCCCGCGTCATCACCGAGCTATGACGCAAACTTGGGGCCTCCTTTTCGGAACTCTAACCAAAAGGAGCACTTGCGATGACCCTATATATTTTTGAAAGAACTGGTGGAACTCTTTCCGTTCCCAACGTGAAGGCCATCGTCAAAGAGGCCGGCTACGATCCCGCAGCCCTGGCCTATACGCAGGTCGATTCGAAAAAGGTCAATGCAACCGGAGCTATCGTCATGGCTCCGAGCACGCTGGAGCATGCTGCAAAGAAACTGGGATACAAAGGGACGACCGTGACGGTAGTAGATGGCGTTGCCGAAGAGGCCTATTCCTCATCGAACCGTGTTATCAGGTCCGTTGCGCCGAGCATCGGTAACCTACTTGGCGCCACGGATTATGGCGTAACCATCAGCATGGACCAGAATACCGTCGCGGCTCTGTCGAGCGGCAACTATTCCCTTTTTGGCTTTAAGGGAGTGCAAACAAGTGCCGGCGGCGGCGTGCCGCTCGTCTGGTTCAAATCCGATGATTTCGGACTGGACACCGAGGTCTCTTGGGAAGTCCAGTACGAGGCTTACACGTCCAGGTCCGCGATCATTCCCAATGGTCAGATCAAGGGCTTGAGCTCTTACGCGATCGATCTCGGCCAAATGCTGGAAGTTGAGACGCCCCAAGGCACGGGCAGCGTTGTCGACGGCACGGAAGGAATGATTTCGATCGAAAATCTGACGACGACGCAGGTGACTTGCGGGATTTCCGAAGTCGTCGACGGCACGGCGCAGCCCCTTTGCGCTTTCCCGCTTTATGGCAACGGCCTCGATGCGATAGTGCCAATTCAAAAGGTCATGTTCACATTTTCCACCAATACCGTGAATACCGGCACCGTGATCGAGAAAGCCTATAGCCAGAGCATCCTGATCGACCTCACCGCCAAAACCCATCGCGAGGTCTCTTTCGACATCAACGAAGGCTGGTCATGGGGAGGTTTCAGCTGGGCCCAGGCCATCCGCCCCTCGACCAACGTCGTGCCGCTGTTGATCGAGAGCAACGCCTAGTCTGCTGACTTGCGTCAATCAGTGCGACTGGGGTGGGAAATCCTGCCCCAGTTGTTGTGTAATCGCAGATTGGTTCTCGCCAACCTTGCGGCCATGCCCTTCACCTTCACCGTGGAAGCTTCTGTGGCGCTCACGGATCAGGACGCAAGGCAATTGTTCCCGGCAGAAGATGGTAAGCCTCTCTCTTAATATGGAAATCGAAGGAGATTCCGAATGCCCGCGTCCTCGGCATACAAGATCGCTCTCTCCATGGTTCCGGCGACCGTAGAAGCCCTCATCGACGGCGGTTATTTCCTTTGCGGTATGTTTGCTGCCCAGATGACGAACGACGCCGCGCGACCAACCATCGCCTTTGCCACGCAAAGCATCACTCCGAACATGTTGATAGAGTGGATGCCGGCTATAGCGGCCTACACTTCGAATGACCCCATGGAAAGCGGTCGGCTTATTAAGCCCGGTTACGAAACGGCAATCACAGAGGGTCAAACATTCTTTGTAACGACCGGAGGCGTTGGCGACGTAAAAGGCGAAGGTCCATTATCGAAAATTGCAATAGCCAATACCACGTCGACTCCCTTTACGGTCGGCTTTGCCCGATCCGTTTCAGCATCGGAAGCGTCGGTCCCGATCTTTGCAGTACCCCTATATGGAAACCAGATAAACGTTGCCGTCCCCTTACCTAAAATTCTTTTACTGTTTACGACCGCTGAGTTCAAGCCAGGTACGCTGGTGGACAGGTTGACCATAAAATTTCTGCCCACGGCCTCATATAGCTCGTCGCTTCTAGTAACGGCGGACCAAATTCAGATGCGTGAACTAAGTTACGACATTGATGGTGGATGGAGCTGGGGGTTGTATTCTTGGGCTCAACTTGTTTCTGGGGATGCCGATCTCGCGAAAGTGCTCATAGAGCGGAAATAGCATGATTGAAGTATTCCAGCCGGACATAGCGTGAGATACAGGGCCGAGAGAGCTCGATCCAACCTGATCCGACCTGAAGGCGCAGGCGCGGTTCCTCGCCGAAGGGTTTACCCTTACTATCGGCCCATCGATGAAGAGCACTTCAGGAGCATGCTTGCCTGCAACGGCGATGTTCGTTCGCTGTTGCAGGCTCAACCTTCATGATCACTTTATAGAGCGCGCCGTTGACACGCGCCTAGAATGGGTGGCATTTGTCCAATAGTAATTTTCCACGGAAATGAATTCGACGTTGAGCGTCCGACGACACTTTGATGAGGGCGTAGCGCCGTCGGACAGTGCATGAGCCGGGTCGGGGGTGGCGTCCGATCCGGCAGCCAACACTCTGTCGTCTACCGAAGGTTTAGTTAAGCTGCCCGAATGGATGGACTCAGAGGGGCAATGCAAGTACCGCTAATTAGTCCTCGCCGCCTAGCAACATTTTTCCGACATAGCCAGATTTTGGGCCATCAAAGACTATGACATTGAACTGATGGGGTGGATGCCCCCTCCAGCCGGCATCGGCGTATGATGCCTGCGGCTGTCGCGCTCGCCAACAAGATGGCGCGCATCATTTGGGCGATGATGACGAGGGAGCAGAATTACAGAATGGCGTAATCCGCTGCCTTTCTCGAAAGGCAATGCGGTGACGCCTTGGGTGACAAGCCCCGGTGGGAAGATCGACTGACAGAACGATGGGGAAAGGACTTCAATGTTCAGAATGGGGTAAACCAGTCCCGGCGCTCGAGCACAAAGCTCTCTGAGCCGATGTGGTCCCTGTTCTTCGAACTGCATCCCGGCCCGTGGCTAACCAGGCCACACCAAGAGGCCTGACACACGACCGATAGAATTCCTTGTTCGTGGACGACCGTCAAAAATCTTCTTGCCAAACCGGGGGCATCCACACACGCACCGCCGCGATCCGTTGCGCAGACCTGAAAGCTCCCCTTCGCAAGGTCGATCGACAGAATGTGGACTGCTGTCATCTGCCTCTCCTCCGCAAGCGCCACCATGGCGCTGAGCAGGCATCATACGCCGATGCCGGCTGGAGGGGGCATCCACCCCATCAGTTCAACCCGTCACAAGCTGGGTATGCGCAGATCGGTCCTGCGAATGACAACTCGCCTTCCAGCTGATTTTAGCCGGGCATGTCTCGGCAATGCAACTGCGATTCGTGGCAGGCACCTGGTCTTCGTCCACAGCCGGCTTTAATCGCCGAGATCGAGTTTCGTGGATGGATCCCTGACGATTGGAATAAGCGACACGATGCGTCGGTCTAGGAGCTCGGGGTAGCTGCCTATTCTGCCGGCTGGTCAACCTTGGAGCGGATTTCTCCCCGCCGCCATTGCTCCAGTCTTTCAGCATAACGCGGCGCGATCCGGTCGAAATTCTCCCAGCTGTCTGCGGTCATTGCTTCACCAGGTTTGCGCCAGTCGTTGCTGTCGCCGAAGAACTCGGTCACATCGTCTAGCGCCGAAGCCTTTTCCGATTTCATCAGCCGCTTCATATAGGCGTGGCAGAAAGAATCATGTTCCGGCCGCACGTCGCCTTCCCACAGCAGGCCGCCGAGGGTGGAGGAGAGAAAGGCGAGAGGCGTCAACTGGCGCTCCCTAAGTGCTGCGAGCTGTCCGTCGGCGAGCCGCCCTTCACGAAGCATGCCATTCAGCGCGCACCAGCTGGCAAAGAAGGCCTCTTCGACCGATAGCTGCGGATTGGTCCCCGGATAGATTGTTGCGTAAGCTCTCTCTTCGGCAACGCTCAGCAAGAGAGACTCAGGCCGTCCGTCCGAGCCGAGCGTGGTCTTGGCTTTCAGGCCTTCCCGCGGCGCCGGCAGCGTGAACCGGATTGCCTCTATGGCGCCCTCGATTCGACGCACGAAACGGTCGCTCAAGGCAGCATCGTCCATTTGCCAATCGAATCCAGGCGGCAGAGAGCCGCGATACTTCGGAAAAATGAAGGCATGCGAGACCCAAGTGACCCAGCTGCGTCCGTCCTTGCGTGGCGGAAAATAGGAACGGTTCGTAATGCTGGCGCGTGCCCCGATTTCGATACCGAGCTTGCGGTTTTCGAGGTGGACGGTGTTGGTCGGCGTCGTGTTCTTGAACGGCTTCTTGCCGATCGCCTCCGCAAGCCTCAGAGCGGCCGGGTCGTCAATGCGCTTGCCGAGGGCGTCGAGAAGCAGCGGTGTAATGTCTTGGTCTGTCATACGCTCTCCAGATTTGCTACGCCGGCACGTATACCGGGAGGAATGTCCGAAGATCAACTCATGACGAGGCTGCTCATTGTGGAATGACAGCAGCGCGGCCAGCGAACCACGAGCGCGGAACGTCTTCGCGTCATCCAATCACGCGAGGCTGCACTGCTTTCAAAAAGCCGGAAGAGCCAGTAATAAACTTCAAGCACAAGTAGTGTCTGTCCGGCTGGAGGCGAAGCCCATGAGAAAACGGGAATTCCTGATCGGCACGGCTGTTCTGGCCCTGTCCGTCGTAACAGGAGGTGAAGGCATGGCGGCGTCGAACGAACCGGTCGATGCCTCAGCGCTTGCCACGCTCCGGCCCGGCATGCCGATGTCGGCAGTCGAGAAGGCAATGGGCTCTGCCTGGCGCACGCCGGCGCCGCATAAGGGCGGCGTGATCGACATCCTCGAAAACACGCATGGCGTTGTCGTGCGGATCGATCGAAAAGGGCTGATCGGCAGGATCGATTTCAATTCCCGCTTCATGCATACCATCGCCGGCATCCCGATGGGCATATCGCTTGCCGATCTCCGCGCGACAGTGCCGGATATGGAAATCGGAGACGAAAGCGCGACGAGTGGCGGCGCACGATTCGGAACGAAGCAGCTGCTCGAGAGCATTCTGTCCGCCCGCATCACGTTCGACAAGGTCTCCGGCATCGCCATTTTCAATCCAAAGGCGGAATATGCGGAGCCGAGCGCTCCGCCTTACCCCACTGGAAGCGGCGCTCCCGGAGCTCCGTTTTCAGACCCGAACCTGAAGCTGGCGGTCATGTCGTCGCTTCTCTTCGCCAAGGCGCTCGATCTCGGCACGCCGCAACAGCTTGCCAGCCATGTCCTGGGGCGGACGGTCGACCTGGAGCGGGATGGCTACGAGCTCATTCCCGAAGCGCTGGACTATCTCGTCCGCTATCCGCTGACCGACGAAAACCTCGCAGCCGTTGAAAGGATCGAATTCGACGGCAGCGGGGCGATCTATCCCTATGCGTGGTATTTCTGGGGTGGCGAGGAGGACGTGTTCGATATCAAGGACATATCGGGACTCCGTTTCTGCCCCAACCTGAAAAGCTTTTCGGTCAACTCCATGATCGACAAGGTCGATATTCGCGCCCTCGTTCCGCTCAGGAAGCTCGAGCGGGTCAGCATCAACGTGCCGTCCGAACATGTCGATGCATTGCTCGATCTACCGTCGCTTAGAGAGGCGGGCCGCTTTCCCCAGAGCCCGGCCATCGATGATACCTTCGAAGAGTTGGAGCGGCGCGGCGTGCAAGTTTACTGAGCGGAGTCAATCACACGCTCCGACGCCGGGATCTAGTTCGTTCCGAGGCTCCAGCCACGCCGTGTGAAAAAATTCCTAATTCGGCCATCGGATTGAATCCGTTCAGGGAATCCGTCAGGCCAGCGTGCCGCTCAACTTGAGCGCGCCTGCTGCGCATTGACTCGTTTTGGCTTTGAGAACAAATAAAGAACATACCGACTTTTCTCAAGTCAAAAACGGGTTGCCGCAAGGAGATTATGACCACATCAGTCGCCACTTCGAATGCCGTTCTCGACGAGTTGCGCGAGAAGATCGCCAGCCTGGAACGTAGCGGCCTGCGCCATCGCAATGTCCTGCCGTTCGGGGTCAGTGAGATCGATGCGCAGTTGCCGGGAGGTGGCTTGGCCTTTGGTGCGCTGCAAGAAGTGGCCGGCGGCGGGAACGGCGCGATCGACGGGGCAGCCGCGGCCCTCTTCATCGGCGGGATCGCGGCGCGAATGACCGGCAAAGTGGTGTGGTGCCTGACGCGCTTCGATCTGTTCTTTCCGGCACTCGCCCAGGCCGGGCTTCACCCAGACCGCGTCATCTTCGTCGAGTGCGACAAGGAAGAGACGGTGCTGGCAAGCTTCGAAGAGGCCTTGCGCTATGGCGGTCTCGGCGCCGTCGTTGCTGAACTGGTGCGCCTGCCGATGACGGCATCGCGCCGGCTGCAGCTTGCGGCGGAAAAGTCCGGCACATTGGGGCTGGTGATCCGCCGCTGGCAGCGCCAGACGGAAGCCTCCGATTTCGGCATGCCGACGGCCGCGGCAACCCGCTGGCGGATCTCGGTACTGCCCTCCGAACCGCTTCCCGTTTCGGGTGTCGGGCGAGCGCGATGGCTGGCAGAGCTGATGCGGGTGAGGGAGAAGAATTCATTATCGGAGCATGCGATGGCGAGGGTCGTATCTGCCTTTCTTCCGACACTGCCGACCGACCGGATCAGGCGCGCCGATCCTTCGCTCTGCCCTGCCGCTGGTGGTGATCGTCAGGAGCGGCTCGAAGCGATGGGTTGCGGCGACCGATCGGGCAGCGCTCAAACTCGGCCTTCGTGTCGGCATGCCGGCCGCCAAGGCGCAGGCGCTGGTCCAGGGGCTAACGATGATTGATGCCGATCCGACGGCCGACCTCGTCACGCTCGAACGGCTGACATTGTGGGCCTTGTCGCAATACTCCCCCATTGTCGCCATGGATCCTCCGGACGGCATCGTGATGGATACCGAAGGAGCCGATCATCTGCAGGGCGGCGAGGATCTGATGCTCTCCGGCCTCGTCCACCGCTTTCTAGGACGCGGTCTAGCAGCGCGAGTGCCCGGACCACACAACGGATGGAAGCTGACATCCCACCGGCTCCGCCGGCATTGATGGGGCGGGGCAGATGATCGACACGGAAACAGCTCCGTGCTTTGTTCGAGCCTGCGGCTCGCCCGCACACAGCCACCGCGATCCGACAACTGTCATTTACGGGCAGAAGTACTGTGCTATTGTTCGCGCTTACGCTGCACAAGCGGAAGGCGACATGGCGATCAAGATCAGTCTTTCGGCGTACACCAATTCCGACGATGCGTTCGTCGCGTGGGCGCCAAGTGATTTTATTCCGGGATGTTGGGGTTTCCAGCTTGAACGAAAGCGGAAAGCCGGCGGTGCGACGGTCACGGAAATCGTTGAAAACCGTGTCGGCTTCGAAAAAGACAGGCCGAAGTCGGGTGATCACAAGCCGTCCAACGTTTGGCCGTTCCAGAGGTTCAACTGGACCGATCATGCCGTCGACGTTGGAAGCCAGGTCCAGTACCGCATCACAGCGATGATCGCTGATGGAAACGACGGTTTTACAGGCGGCCCAGCGAGTTCTTGGACCGGATGGCTGTCATTGACCGCCGACGCTGGTAAGGGGTTCTCATGCTATTTCAATCGGGGACTCGTCCTGTCGCAGTTTTTTGCGCGGTATATGCGAGACAACCATCTCTCCGCGAAAGCGGTCAAGGATAAACTCAGGAAAAAGGGCGGTGCCGACGAGTTCCGCAAGTTTCTGCAAGGTGACTTGGGTGCGGAGCTATTCGGCATTCTGGCCGATGTCAAGACTTCCGGAAATACGCTCTTCGCGGCCCTCTATGAACTCGATGATGACCTGCTGGAAGAGGCGATCATCGTGCTCTCGAACCAGATGAAACTGATCCTGGCCAACGGTTCGGCGACGCCGGACGGCAACAAAAGCGCCCGGGACAATCTCAACGACCATGGTTTTCCGACGATCGACCGGCTGCTGGGTAGCAAGGGTCTGGGACACAACAAGTTCATGGTCCGCGCGGATGCCGCGGGGCCCCAGGCTGTGTGGACCGGAAGCACCAATTGGGCGACGACCGGTCTATGCACCCAGATCAACAATGGCCTGCTGGTGGCCGACGCTGGCCTGGCGAAGATCTACCAAGACCAATGGGACCGTTTGGCGAAAGCTTCACCGCCGACAACCCAGCCGGCTGATTTCACACCCGGGCTCAAGGCATCCAACGATAAGCCGACGAATCTTAAGGTGCAGGGGGTCGATGTCACGGTCAGATTTACCCCGACCACCGACCGGGGCGACATGCAAGCACTCGCCGATCTGATCAATGGCGCGAAGTCGTCGATTCACTTCCTGATGTTCACGCCCGGCAATGATGGGCTGCAGGACCTGTGCGCGAAGCGCGCCAATGAGAAGGGCATGTATGTCAAGGGCGTGGTGAGCAGCCTTCCCAAGGCAGAGGATGAAGCCAATGGCAATGTCCTCACCGTCGACTTGGTTTCAAGCGATCACAGCTTCAAACCCGATCATTATTCCATCGTCCAACCGCAGGGCGAAGAAGGGATCGGCCCGTGGATTGGCGAAGTAACACGAAAAACCTTCCTCGCCTCGGTCGGCCACGCCATCGTGCACGCCAAGGTCCTGCTGATCGACGGTCTCAGCACGAATCCGATCCTCGTGACGGGCTCGCACAACTTCTCCAACAATGCCAGCAAGCAGAACGATGAGAACTATCTCATTGTCCGGGGTCACAAGCCCCTGGCCCATCGCTATGCGACCTTCATCATGTCGGTTTATCAACACTACCGCTACCGGTCCTATATCCGTGAGATGCAAGCGGAGAAGAAGGATCCGTGGAGCTATCTCGACACAAGCGACCAGTGGCTCAAGATCGAACTGAAATCGAAAGCCGCCGAGATCGCTTACTGGACGAACCCGGCAGCTTGATCTTAGTTTTGCAGACCTAACGCCTTTCCCAGAGAGCTCATGTGGCCTGCCTAAGCTGCATGCTCTCGAGCCACCTGCTACTTTGCGGCACCCCATCCGCGTCCCTCTTTCCGCTATGGAACGCGGCTTTCTCCTGTTTGGCGGACGCGAAGCCTAAGGCCGCGATCGAAGAGCTGTCGACTGGGTGTGTCGAAGTACGTCGATTTCTGCTGCAAAACGTGGGCCGGTTCGCCAGGAAGGCTGGAGCCAAGAATGGCATCAGCGTCAATTCGTATCTGGTTGCGATCTTATGAGTCGGTCACCTAGACTAGTAGAGTCCGCCATCATTGCAGGGCTGCCACACTTGTGTCGTTTCGGGCTAAATTGGTTCGATCTGAACTAGCGCTGGCCTGCTCGCTATTTCACTGAGCAGCCAGTTTCTAAATGCTTGGATTCGCGGCTTTTGCGCGTGCTGCATCTGTGTAACAAAATAATAGGAAAGAGGAGTGCCCAGTGATGCCGCTATGGGGATTCTTACGAGCCCCGAGTTGATGGCTTCCTCGGCATAGATGTCTCGAACTAAGGCCAATCCCTGCGAGGCCACTGCCGCCTTGATCATAGATGGCGCGCTCTTGGCCGAACATCCTGTGACCAGCTTAGCGACAGCCTAATCAACGCAAACTAAAAACGTAATTTTCCCTAGCGGGGCAGTGCACTACACCGGATGTCATAATCCGGACGCAGCCCGAAGGGAAAAGGACGCAAGCGATGTCAGTTGAAACCGTGGACACTCTCGTTGTTGGTGCTGGCCAGGCCGGCGTTGCAATGAGTGAGCACCTGGGCAAGGCTGGTGTGTCCCACCTCGTGCTCGAGCGTAGCCGTATCGCCGAGCGCTGGCGCTCGGAGCGGTGGGACTCGCTGGTTGCCAACGGCCCCGCCTGGCACGATCGTTTCCCCGGCATGGAATTTCCTGATCTCGATCCGGACAGCTTTCCGGCAAAGGACGCCGTTGCCGACTATTTCGAGGCCTATGCCAGGCAGATCGATGCCCCTATCCGCTGCGGCGTAGAGGTCAGAAGCGTCGAGAGGCATGTCGGGCGCCCCGGCTTCCGCGTCGAAACCTCACGAGGCGTGATCGATGCACAAAACGTTGTGGCAGCAACGGGCGCTTTCCAAGTGCCCGTCGTTCCCGACTTGATCGCCAATGCACCCGGCATCACCCAGATGCATTCGACCAAGTATCGCAATCCCGGCCAACTGGTCGAAGGAGCGGTACTCGTCATCGGCGCCGGTTCTTCGGGAACCCAGATTGCCGAGGAGCTCATGCTGTCCGGCCGCAAGGTCTACCTTTCCGTCGGCCCGCATGACCGACCGCCGCGCGCCTACCGCGGCCGTGATTTCTGCTGGTGGCTCGGGGTTCTCGGAAAGTGGGACATGGAAGCACCCGGTCCGGGCACCGAGCATGTGACGATCGCCGTCAGCGGTGCGCGAGGCGGCTATACGATCGACTTCCGCCGTCTCGCCGGAAAGGGCATGGTCCTGCTCGGCCGTACAACGAGCTTCGATGGAACGAACCTCAGCTTCTCCGACGATCTCGCCATGAATCTGGATCGTGGCGATGCCAACTATATGGCGCTGCTTGACGAGGCGGATGCCTACGCGGCAAGAAACGGCATCGACCTGCCGGAAGATCCGGAAGCGCGCCGTATCGAGCCGCAGCCGGATTGCGTCGCGAACCCGATCCTTAATCTCGACCTGGCTCAAGCCGGCATCACGACGATCATCTGGGCAACCGGCTTCTTCTCTGACTACAGCTGGCTGAAACTGGATGTCTTCGACGAGCGTGGCCGTCCGAAACACCAGCGTGGTGTATCGGCTGAGCGCGGCATATACTTTCTCGGCCTGCCTTGGCAGTCGCGCCGCGGATCGAGCTTCATCTGGGGCGTCTGGCATGACGCGAAACATCTTGCCGACCGTATCTGGACACAGCGCAAGTACAACGAATACCGGCCTTCGAGCCAGAAGGTCGGCTGAGGCCAGCCCCAGCACCATCGATACGCATCTCCCGATCCAAGGAATTCGACATGGCCCATACCCGCATCCGTAAGTTCAATACCAAGGACACCTATCCGGAACAGGCGCTGGACAACGACCTCTGCCAGACTGTCGTTGCCAAAGGCACGATGGTGTTCGTACGCGGTCAGATCGGCCAGGACCTCGACACCTCCGCCAGCGTTGCCATCGGCGATGTCGCCGGCCAAACCGAACAGGCCATGGCCAACATAAAGATGCTTCTTGACGAGGCCGGCTCGTCCCTTGATCACGTCTGCAAGATCACGATCTACATCGTCGATCCACGCTATCGCGAGGCTGTGTACCGCGTCGTCGGCAAATGGCTGAAGGGCGTCTTCCCGGTCTCTACGGGTATCGTCGTCTCCGCGCTTGCCCGGCCCGAATGGCTGGTGGAAGTCGACGCCATCGCGGTCATTCCCGAATAAGGTGCCCTGATCCCATGACCTTTTCCATCGCCGCCCGCTGCGCAGAGACCGGCATGTTCGGTATCGCCATCTCCTCCTCTTCTCCGGCAGTCGCCGCGCGCTGTTCGCATGCCAGAGCTGGTGCGGGGGTGGTGGCCAGCCAGAACATCACGGATCCCAGCCTTGGCATTTCGGGCCTGGAGATGCTGGTAATGGGGGCAACGGCGGAAGAAGCGCTTGGCCGGCTGGTGGCATCGACCCCCTTTGCCGACTATCGGCAGTTGGCAATCGTCGATGCACGTGGACACGTCGCCGGTCACTCCGGCGAGCGTACACTCGGAATCCATGCGATGGCAAAGGGTCAGGGTTGCATCGCCGCCGGCAATCTTCTGGCTAGCACCGATGTCGCGCAGCGTATGGTCGCC
This sequence comes from Rhizobium sp. P40RR-XXII, assembly GCF_012641405.1. Taxonomy (GTDB): domain Bacteria; phylum Pseudomonadota; class Alphaproteobacteria; order Rhizobiales; family Rhizobiaceae; genus Rhizobium. Next base: position 10,680 of record NZ_JABAII010000027.1, on the reverse strand, counting down.
GCATTCGAGATATCCGTTGGCGATCTTCCTTCTAGGCTGCTGAAGGCACTTGCCGCTGGGCTTGAAGCAGGCGGCGAGGCTGGCCCCGTTCGCTCGGCGGGACTGAAGGTTGTCCGAAACGTTGCCTGGCCGATCGTTGATCTCCGCGTAGACTGGCATGATCAGCCGATCGAGGCCCTCCAGGATCTTTGGGCGGTTTATGAGCCGCAAATGGAAGACTACGTTAAGCGGGCGCTCGACCCCAACGCCGCCCCATCCTTTGGGGTGCCGGGCGATGAATAATGCGATCGCCCGCTGCTTGTTCTTCCAGCTAGCAGAGATATTATGAGGCTATGAGATACACGCTCCGCCAGATCGAATATTTCATTGCGACTGCGGAGACAGGAAGTATCACCCTCGCATCCGAGCGACTGAATATTTCCCAACCATCGATTTCGACGGCCATTACCCATCTGGAAACCGAGCTGCAGACGCAACTCTTCGTGCGCCACCATGCAAAAGGTCTTTCGCTGACGCCGGCTGGCCGCCTCATGTTGGCTGAGGCAAAGCAGCTGGTCGAGCAGGCAGAAAATATCTACACCGTCGCCTCCGAGGTGAACGAGAAGGTCCGCGGCCAGCTCTCGCTTGGTTGCATGGTAACGCTGGCTTCGATGATCATGCCGGAGCTTTCGTATTCCTTCACGTCGGCATTCCCGGAAACCCGCATAATCCAGACCGTTAGCGATCACGAGGAACTGCTCGAAAAGCTTCACCGCGCTGAAATCGATGTAGCTGTCAGCTACGATCTGCTCATCACCGACGATTTCGACTTCGCGCCGCTTGCAACTTTGCCGCCGCATATTCTTGTCGGAGAATCGCATCCTTTCGCTCGTTACACCTCCATCAGCCTGGACGAATTGGCCGACGCACCGCTGATCTTGCTGGATCTACCCATCAGCCGCGAATATTTCCTCGGCCTGTTTGCAAAATCCGGCGTGCAGCCGACCATCGCCATGCGCTCCGCCTACCAGGATGTCATCCGCACGATGGTGGCGAATGGATACGGCTATACAATTGCCAATGTCCGGCCTCGGTCGCAGCTTGCCATGGATGGTCGTACTGTCGTACGGGTGCCGATTTCCGGCAACCAGAAGCCCATGGTTATAGGGGTCTTCACCTTGAAGCAGAACCGCAAGCCTCGGCTGATCGAGATGTTCGAGCAACATTGCAAGTCTTTTGTATCGGATTCCTACATTCCGGGAATGGTCGCCCCGGTCATGGAGCGGCGTAAGGTATCAAGCTGATCGGATCTGCAGAGCTTTTGATGAAGCGCCGCCTCGGAAATGCATTATTTCTCTGCGACCAGCCAAATGCCATCATCGATCAACGCAACACATCTCGGCCATGGTCTACCGGCGTACGGTCAAAGAACCCCGTGCTCCGTAGATTGCCAGCACACAGTCACTTTGGAGAGCTAACGTGAATTCAGACAAGCTTATGGATGGTGACTTCGCGGCGCTGATCGCAGAAATGACCAATGCGGAGAAAGTTGCCCTCCTGGCCGGCCACCGCATGTGGAAGACGAAGGCCATCGAGCGCCTGGGAATCCCGAACATCGTCATGACCGACGGTACCTACGGCGTGCGCTATTCCATACACCAGATCGATAACGATCAGGCCGGCGGCATCGACTTCTCTGCCTTCCTCAATGTTGTCGGCCAGCGGGCAAGCCATGTCGAGGTAGCCTGGGGTGCGATGAAGCAGGCGACCTGCTTCCCGAACGGCTCCAGCCTCGGCTGCTCCTGGGACGTCGATCTTGCCTACGCGCTTGGGACCGCACTTGCGATGGAATGTCAGGAATTCGGCGTGCACCTGCTCCTCGGGCCCGGCATCAACATTCGCCGCACCCCGCTCGGCGGCCGCTCCTATGAATATTATGCCGAGGATCCGGTCGTCAGCGGCGATTTCGCAGCCGGCGTCATCAACGGCCTGCAGGAAAACGGCGTTGGTGCTTCGCTGAAGCACTTCGCCTGCAACAATTCGGAAGTCGAGCGCACATCGATGGACTCGGTCGTCGACGAGCGTGCTTTGCGAGAAATCTATCTCAAGGGCTTCCAGCGGGCGATCGAGAAGAGTAACCCGTGGACGGTCATGAGCTCTTACAACCGCCTGAACGGGCTCCAGGCCGCCGAAGATCACTGGCTGCTGACCAAGGTGCTGCGCGAGGAATGGGGTTATGACGGCCTTGTCGTGTCCGACTGGCACGGCATCAAGGATCGCCCTGCCTCGTTGACAGCCGGCAACGACCTCGACATGCCGGAAAGCGAAACCCGCAAGAGTGACCTGTTTGAAGCCATCGAGGTCGGCAAGGTCGACATGGCTGTCGTGGATGAGGCCTGCGTCCGCGTTCTGGCGCTGGTACGTGCCGGCAAGCTCGGCGAGCGGCGCGACACGGTGTTCGACCGCGATGCCCATCACAAGCTCGCTCGCCGCATGGCAGGCGAATCGATGGTTCTCCTGAAGAACGACGATCAACTGCTGCCGATCACGCCCGCCAAGGTCAAGCGGATGGTCGTTATTGGCGAAGGTGCCGGCGTTCCGATCATTCAGGGCTCGGGCTGCGCGACCACGACGCCGACGCTCGTGGATGTGCCGATTGACGAGATCGTGAAGGTGGCCGGCGACGCTATCAAGGTTGACCAATACCGTGGGACCAGCGAAGTCGAGAGTGAGCGCGCTGTACTCATTGCCGAGGCTGTCGAGGGCGCACGGGGCGCCGACGTGGTCGTCATCTTTGTTTGCACGGAGAATGGTTACGACGGTGAGGGGTCTGACCGCACGACGCTCGACCTCGCACCGGGTCACGATGCGCTCGTCAGCGCCGTTGCCGCCGTCAATCAGAATGTCGTCGTTGCCATCGCCAGCCCTGACGCAGTCGTCATGCCGTGGGTTCCGGAAGTGAAGGCGATCGTCGAGATGTTCTTCTCCGGCCAGGCGACCGGCGGCGGCATTGCCGATATTCTCTTCGGCGTCGTCAACCCTTCGGGTAAGCTGACCACTACATTTCCGAAGCGTATGCAAGACATGCCTTCCTATCTCAGCTATCCCGGCGAGAACGGCCGTCACTACTACAGCGAAGGCATCCATGTCGGCTACCGCTGGTACGACGCCCGCCAGATCGAGCCGCAATATCCCTTCGGCTTTGGCCTCAGCTATACCAGCTTTGCCTATTCAGACCTGACTCTGGACCGCTCGGAGCTGAATATCGGCGAGGAGGTTGTTGCGAGCTTCACGGTGACTAACACCGGCGCCGTCGCGGGGAAAGAAGCGGCACAGCTCTACGTAAGCTACGGCAAGCCGCGGCTGCAGCGCCCGAAGCGCGAACTGAAGTCCTTCGCCAAGGTGCATCTGGCGCCAGGCGAATCGAAGCGCGTGTCACTCACGATCCCTGCTGCGGATTTCGCGCTCTTTGATTCCGGCAAGGGCCGCTGGATCCTCGATGACGATGCCGTACAGATCGAAATCGGTTCGTCCTCGCGCGACATTCATCTGGTAGCGCCACTGCAAATCCGTTCGCGCGCCTCGCGCCATCGTGAAGTGAAGTGGGACACGCAGCCCGTCTTTATCCTCGCCAATCCGATCGCGCGGGCCAAGTTCAATCAGTTCCTCCAGAAGCACCTGTCGATCGACGAGGGTGAGGCGGACCGGATGCTCGAACATTGCGCCAACTCGTTCTTCGGCATGTTTACGACTTTCGATCGGCGCTTCCGCCATGCCTTTCCGAAGGGTGATATCGCGGCGCTGCTCGCCGATATCAACCAGGCGATGGCTGATGAAGAGACGATTGCCCGCTGAGCACCGTTAAAGACAGAGAATAATGGAGGCTCATTGCGATGCGGGCCTTCGCTCGTTTTGGGAGTGTCATTTCTTGAATACGCTCGACCTGCTTGATCGTCTTGTCGCCTTCCCCACCGTCAGCGCTGACAGTAACCTGCTGCTGATCGATTTTGTCCAAACCTATCTCCGCGACCGCGGTTTCGGGTGCCGGCTGGTTGTTGACCAGACTGGCAAAAAGGCGAACCTGTTTGCCAGCATCGGCCCCCGGCAGGATGACGGCATTGTCCTTTCCGGCCACACCGATGTGGTGCCGGTCGCAACGCAGGCCTGGACCTCCGACCCATTTCGGCTGACGCGCCGCGGCTCTCGTCTTTGTGGCCGTGGTTCGACGGACATGAAGGGGTTTCTTGCAAGCGCGCTATCCGCTGCCGACCGCATCAATGGCAAGTTATTGAAGCGGCCTTTGCATCTCGCCTTCTCGCATGACGAGGAGATCGGCTGCGTCGGCGTGCGCTCGCTGATCGATGTCCTGGCCAAGGAACAGTTCAAGGCTTCGCTTTGCATTGTCGGAGAGCCGACATCCATGTCGATCGCCCTAGGTCATAAAGGCAAATTGGCGGCCCAGGGGCGTTTCAGGGGGGAGGCGGGCCATTCCTCGCTTGCCCCGCGTTTCGTCAATGCCATTCATCTGGCCTGCGACTTCGTCGGCGTCCTGCGCAGGGTGCAGGACGAGATTGCCAGCGTAGGGTTCCGAGATGCGGACTATGACATTCCCTACACGACGGTTCATGCCGGCAAGATCGCCGGCGGCGAAGTTCTCAATATCGTGGCAGAACGCGCCTCGGTCGATTTCGAGATTCGCCACTTGGCGCAGGACGATGTCGAAGACATCCTGGCACCCATTCGCGCCTCTGCCGGTTCCTTGACCGAAATCGAGGTTTGCAATGCCTATCCGGGGCTCGCCACCTCAGCCGCGAGTGCCGCAGCAGCTTTCGCAGGGCGTTTGCTCGGGGAGGCACCATTGACAAAGGTCTCGTTCGGAACGGAGGCCGGGCTGTTCGCCTCGAAGCTCGGGCTTGATGCGGTGGTGATCGGTCCAGGTAACATGGACCAGGGCCACCAGCCGGACGAATATATCGAGGAAGCGGAATTGGAGCGCTGCGACGCCATGATGGATCGTCTGATCGGCGAGCTCTGCTAGGTGTCGAGGGGCCACCGCCGCATCCGGCGGCGGCTGCGACTGCGCCCTACAGGCGCTGCTCGCTTTCCTTCGAGAAGATGGAGGCGATGGTGGGATTGAAGGCTAGGCGGACTTCTCCGGACAGGCCGCGGGCCTTGGCCGCGGGAAGGCGGACCGACAACTTCTGTTCTCCCAGCGCGAACCAGACCAGCGTATCGGCGCCCATGGGCTCGATAAAGGTAATCGGCGCGAAGAGCGTCGGCAGCGTCGTCCGATCGTCGGCAAGCTGGATGTCTTCCGGCCGGAAGCCGATCACTATCTCCTGGCCATCGACGGCAGGTTGGCGAAACGGATATGCATCGATGGGCAACTGGTAATCGCCGAAGGCAGCCATTGGCTCGCCGTCCTCGATCTTCACGCGGGACGATATCAGGTTCATGCCGGGCGATCCGACGAATCCAGCGACGAACAGAGTTTCGGGCTTCTCGTAGAGCTCGTCCGGCGACGCGTATTGTTCGATCTTGCCGCTTTTCATGACAGCCACGCGGGTGGCAAGTGTCATGGCCTCGATCTGGTCGTGCGTGACGTAGACGATGGTGCTGTGCAACTCCTGGTGCAGCTTCTTGATTTCCAGGCGCATTTCGGTGCGTAGCTTAGCATCGAGGTTGGAAAGCGGTTCGTCGAAAAGGCAGATCGGGCTACGGCGTACGAGCGCCCGGCCGATGGCGACGCGCTGGCGTTGCCCACCGGAGAGCTGCGAGGGGCGGCGGTCGAGAAGGGGCGTCAGCTGCAGCAGGTTGGCTGCCCATTCGACACGCTGGGCAATCTCGGCCTTTGCAACCTTGTTGACGCGCAGCCCGAAGCCGAGGTTCTTGCGAACGGTCATGGTCGGATAGAGCGCGTACGACTGGAAGACCATGGACATGTTGCGGCGGCTGGAATCGACATTCGTCACATCCTGGTCGCCGGCGATTATCCTGCCGGTATCGAGGTCCTCGAGGCCGGCAATAACGTTCAGCAGCGTCGACTTCCCGCAGCCCGAGGAGCCGAGCAGCACGATGAACTCGCCGCTGGCAACCGAAAGATTGATATCGCGAAGGATGTGCTGTGGTCCGAAGGACTTGTTTGCGTCGATAACGGAAATCTGTGTCATTGCATTAGCCCTTCACAGCGCCGGCTGCGAGGCCACGCGCAAAATAGCGTCCTGAAAGAATGTAGATGAGAAGCGGTGGCAGCGCGGTCAGGAAGGTGGCAGCCATGTTGACATTATATTCTTTAATGCCGGTTGTCGTGTTGACGATGTTGTTCAGTTGTACCGTAATCGGCAGGTGGTCCCGTCCGGCGAAGATCAGGCCCAACAGGAAGTCGTTCCAAATGCCGGTTGCCTGCATGATGATGGCGACGACTAGAACGTTGACCGACATCGGCAGCATGATCTCGAAGAAGATCGTGAAGAAACCCGCGCCATCCATCTTTGCCGCCTTGGAAAGCTCAGGCGGCACACCCTGGTAGAAATTGAAGAATAGCAGCGTCATGTAGGGCAGGCCGAAGATGATGTGGATTAGGATGATCCCAGGCAGGGTCCCGTAGAGCCCGATGCTGCTGAAAATGCGGACCAATGGGTAAAGGATGACCTGGTAGGGAATGAAGGCGCCAAGCATCAGCGACAGCAGGATTACGCGGCTTAGCTTCGACTGCCACTGCGACAAGGCAAAGCCGGTCAATGCGCCGAACAGGATCGAGAATATGACGCTGGGCACGACGATCTCGACGGAATTCCAGAAATTCCCGTGAATGCCGTTGCATTCTATCCCCGTGCAGGCTGTTAGCCATGCTTTTGTCCAGGCGTCGAAATTGAGACTTTGGGGCAGGGCGAAGATGGTGCCGGTGCGCAGCTCGTCCGCAGTCTTTAGGGAAGTCGAGATCACCAGCAGCAACGGGATCGCGTAATAGACCAGCGCCAGTGACAGGATGATGTAAAGCGGGATACGGCCGGGCCTGGTGCTGCTTGCGCGCGGCATCGCATGAACAACAGGTGCGCCGGATTGGGCGAGAGGGGTCGCAGTCATCGCTTCTGCCTCTTGAGCTCGATATAGACATAGGGCGAAAGGGCGCAGATGACCGAAACCAGCATCAGAATGGCTGCAGCTGCCGCCGTGCTGATATTCGCACGCTGGAAGAGGAGATCGACGACGAACTTGCCCGGCACATCCGTGCTGATGCCCGGTCCGCCGCCGGTCATGGCGACGACAAGGTCGTAGCTCTTGACCACGGCGGTCGCTAGCAGGATCACGCAGGTCAGGATCAGCGGGCGAAGCATGGGCAGCACGATGCTGACATAGGAGCGCCAGACGGGAATGCCGTCGATCTTCGCGGCTTTCCAGATATCGCCGTCAATGCCCCGCAGGCCGGCCAGCATGATGGCCATGACAAGGCCGGAGGATTGCCAGATGGCGGCGATGGAGACGGCATAGATCGCCTTCTCCGGGCTTGCCAGCCAGTTGAAGCTGAAATCCTGCCAGCCGAAGCTGCGCACCAGTGCTTCGATGCCCGTTGTCGGGTTCAGTAGCCATTGCCAGGCAAGACCGGTGACGACGAAGGACATGGACAGTGGATAGAGGAAGAAGACGCGGAAAAGCCCTTCCGCCTTGACGTTGCGATCGAGCAGGGTTGCAAGCGTCGTGCCGATTACGAGCGAGCCGGCAATGAACAGGCTGCCGAAGATTAGCATGTTGGCGAAAGCCGTATGCCAGCGCGGCATGGAAAGCAGTGTCGCATACTGGCCGAAGCCGTAGAACTTGTAGTTCGGCAGCATCGTCGAATGCGTCAGCGAAATATAGAGCGTCCAGAGGATCGTGCCGTAGAAGCAGACGGCAATAACCACGGCGCTCGGCACAAGCGTCAGCTTTGCCGCGAGGTTCTTCTTAAACATTGCTAGCCCCGCTGGTCGACATCGCAACTCATTGACGAAACTGCCCCGGCAACTGTGCCGGGGCAGCAGACACTAACGGCAGGACCTAGTTCCGTGCAACGATGTCGGCATACTGCTTGGCAGCATCGGCAGGCGTCATTGACGGATTGCTCCAGAACTGGGTCACCAGGTCCTTGATGGCGCCGACCGTCTCGCTGCTGAAGGAGAGTTCGGCGTTCGGAGCGAGGGCGCTTGGGTCCTTGAGCAGGCCGGCTGCCTTCTGGGTGCAGATGTCAGCATCCTTCAGGTTGACATCGAGGCGCGGGGGCAGGGCGCCCTTGATGGAGTTGAAGGCAAGCTGTGTTTCCGGATCGATCATGACGTCGACCAGCAGCTTGCGGGCAGCAACCTGCTCGGGCTTGTCGCCGATCGGGAAGACGAAGGTGTCGGAAACGATGTTCAGCACCCCATTGGTGCCTGGCGCTAGTTCGCAGCCATATTCCTTGCCCGGTGTCATCTTGGCAGCCTGGAACTCGCCCTTGGCCCAGTCGCCCATGATCTGCATCGCGGCCTTGCCGGTGATGACCATGTTGGTGGCGTCATTCCAGTTGCGGTTGGTGTTGCCGTCATCCACATAACCACGCAGCTTGGCGAACGTCTCGAAGGACTTGACCATCAGCGGACCGCCGGCTGCGTCCACGTCATGCTTGGTGTAGACGTCGGTGTAGAACTTGTTGCCGCCGGTCGCGATCATGATCGAGCGGAAGACAAGGGCTTCCTGCCATGCCTGGCCTCCGAAGGCGAGCGGGATGTAACCCTTGGCCTTGATCTTGTCGGCGGCGGCGAAGAACTCGTCCCAGGTTGCCGGCGGCTTGACGCCGACGTCGTCGAGTACCTTCGTGGAGTACCACATCCAGTTGGCAGTGCCGATGTCGATCGGAACGGCGTAGAGATGACCGTCGACGCTGGCCTTGTCGACGACCAGCTTGGGCAAAAATGTCTGCCAGCCCTTCGTGGAGGCGATATCGTCGATCGGCGCCAGGATGCCTTCCTCGACCAGTGGCTTGATTTCGCCGAGGTCGACGACCATCGAGGTCGGCGCGTCGCCGCCTGCAACACGGCTCAGAACGGCTGCGCGGGCAGCTTCATAACCTGTGACCGGGCTGTCCTTCCAGGTGCCGCCCTTCTTCGCGACATCATCGGCGATGACCTTGATGGCGGCCGCTTCGCTACCGCTCGTCCAGTAGTGCATGACTTCGGCGGTCTGAGCGAAAGCCTGGCTGGAAAGCAGGAGCGCGATTGCTGTGCTGGCGCCGGTCAATGACAGTTTCATTCCCATTATGATCCCCTTATCGGTTTCATTTTCCGTGTCGAGTTAATTTCGTCGCACGTTGAATAGCAATTTTGATTTTATGTGCCATTGCGTCACTAAAACCGATCTTCCATGGGCAACGGATGCACTGAATGCAATTCATGTGGTGGAAAGGATTATTCGTCGCGCGCTTCGGGCTACGACTGAGCGCGAACGCCCAAGACGATGGCTAGTTGATGAATCGCCGTCCATTTCGACGATCACACGCTCGCGAACGTCGTCGTTGCGCAACAGCCCACTCAGCGAGGTGCCAGGGTGCATCATGGGCAGTCAGGGTATTGGCAAGGATGACACGAAGGCCGCATTTTCGAATCTAGTCAAGGCGAGCGTGAGGACGCCAGTGTTCTGATCGAAGTCTCGCATAGCGCTAGAGAAAATTCTTCCGATGAGTCGCCGCTGAAAACAGCAATTCAATCCACTTTGCTTTGAAGATTAGAACATCTTCGCTAATCAAAAGACTACTAAATATATAGGGCAAATTATCTATTTAAGTGGGCGCTTCGTCGTTATGAACATCCTCGCGCTGAGTGGCAATGTCAAAAGACCGTCCAGGACGGCGTCTCTGGTGAAGATGGCTGCCGATCGCCTTCGGCAACGCGTTAGTGGTCACGTGCAGTCCATCGAACTCGTCGTCGCAGCGCCCGTGCTCTTTGGGGCGCTCAGAGCGGACCAGCTCGATACAGAGGGCAAGGCGATCATTGCCGCGGTGCAAGGCGCTGATATCATCATCGCAGGATCGCCTGTCTATCGCGCGTCCTATAGCGGCGCGCTGAAGCATCTGTTTGACCTTGTCGATTATCGCGCGCTGACGGGCAAGTGCGTCGTCTTGGCCGCAACCGGCGGCACGCCGTTGCACGGCCTGATGCTTGAGCACCAATTGCGACCGCTCTTCGGCTTCTTCAATGCGATGACCGTTCCGACCGCAATCTATGCGCTTGAGGCCGACTTTACTGCTCACGAACCGCTGCAATACGACGATCGATCCCGCGAGCTAAAGCGATCCTAATTTGTTCCAAAGATCAGGATCGATAGTCCTGATTTCATCGTTCAGAGCACGGTCGATGGCATCGATCCGCCTTTGGGCATCTATGAGATCGTCTATTTTGGAGAAGTCGTTTTCGGCCACCGTCGATGAGGCAATCTCCTGGCGCAGAGTGACCAGCCAGTTTCGGATTTTTCTGAGATTTTCGATATTTGGATTCGATTTCCACATGGATCTGCCGTGGTCCGTTGAAGCTTAACTAAGATCCTGGATGTCTTTTGAATTCTGCTTGTAAGCAAACATCGGCATTGTTGGTCTTTGGTCGACGTTTTGTGGAGGTTTCGTGAACGGGTGAGCGGGAGCGTTGACGCGGAGGCCCTGTCTGGCGTTTCTTCTTCGGGAAGGGGGTGCGGATGGAC
>NZ_JABAII010000026.1 GCF_012641405.1 Rhizobium sp. P40RR-XXII | reverse complement strand
GTTTGCGCTGGATAAGACGACAAATCGCCGCGCGATTTGCGTCAATGGCGCGGGGTGGAGCAGCCCGGTAGCTCGTCAGGCTCATAACCTGAAGGCCGCAGGTTCAAATCCTGCCCCCGCAACCAAAATTTACAAGACTTATCAAACGAATAAGCCCTCCCGCAAGGAGGGCTTTCGTGCGTTTTAGGCCTAGCACAACGCTAGCACAAACGCGGCCCCCCCCATTTGACGGGTCCCTTGCTGGTGTGATTCGCTGTCCCCATATCGAAGTAACGAAATGAGTAGGGGGCCCTTATGGCGAGCCACGACATCCTCGGAGGAAAGGTCAACGTCTACCGGCGGGGCGGGCTCACCTGGCATTGCTCGGCATCTGTAAAAGGCCGCCAGTATCGCACCAGCACCAAGGAAACGGGCCTCGAACAAGCCAAGGCCTTTGCCGAAGACTGGTATCTCGGTCTAAGGGGAAAGTCGGCGGCGGGCATTCTGAAATCGGAAACCACCTTTGCCGAGGCTGCCAAGAAGTTTGAGCTGGAATACAGCGTCATCACGGAAGGTGAGCGCAGTCCGAAATGGATTGAAGGTCACGGCATTCGGCTTCGGCTGCACCTCATCCCGTTCTTCGGTAAGATGGGCCTTTCCGAGATCAATGCCGGAACGGTTCAGGACTATCGCGTTCATCGTATTGGTTCATCCACGACGGGCAAAGCCCCGGCGCGCAGCACGTTGCATGACGAGGTGAGAACCCTCCGGCAGGTCCTGAAAACTGCCATTCGCCACAAGTGGCTCACCCATCTCCCCGATCTGTCGCCGCCTTACAAGACCCAAGGGAAGATCACGCACCGTCCGTGGTTCAGCCAGGTGGAATACAAGCAGCTTTACGAGGCTACGCGTCAGAATGCCAAGGAGCCGAAGAACCCGCACTTCCGTTGGGAAGCGGAGCAGTTGCATGACTTCATCCTGTTCATGGGGAACACGGGCTTGCGCCCGGACGAGGCCAAGCAGCTCCAGCACCGCGACGTGACCATTATTGAAGATCCCGTAGCCGTGAGCGCATCCTTGAGATCGAGGTGCGCGGCAAGCGCGGCATCGGCTGGTGCAAATCCATGCCGGGCGCGGTGAAGCCCTATGAGCGCTTGCGCGACCGGTTGAAACCGGTTCGCGGGAAAGAGAAAGAAGGTGGCGCGATCGTCATCAAGGCTCCCCAGCCGACCGACCTCCTGTTTCCGGGCAATTATCTCAAGATGTTCAACAACCTTCTTGAAGCCCAGAACCTCAAGCTCGACCGGGATGGCAAGCCGCGAACAGCCTACAGCTTACGTCATACCTATATTTGCCTTCGCCTCATGGAAGGTGCTGATGTTTATGCGATTGCCAAGAATTGTCGCACCAGCGTCGAAATGATTGAAAAATTCTACGCGGCCCACATCAAGACGTCGCTTGATACCGCGTTCATCAATTCCCGGAAGCCCAAGCGTGGCCATCGTGGACGGAAGGTGCCTAGGGCGGCGGGACCGCCGCCCTACCACGGAAGCCGAGGCCCCACGGTCCGGTAAGACACCCGAACGGGTGTCGCCACAAATCGCTTGCCGATTTGTCAGCCCGCTTGGCGGGCCTTAACAAGGGACAAGTCCCTGTCCGGTCGCCGGGTCAGAAGCCCGGTGGCCGGAATCCATTATCCAATCGAAAGTCCTCTTTCATGAGCAGAACCTTGACGAACCATGTTGGTTCACCAATAATATTAGTGAACCAAGGAAAGTTAGGTGCCATGACTGCGTTCACCGTTCGCGTCTCAGACGAAACCGCCAGCAAACTTGATCAGATCGCGGAAAAGCTGGATCGCTCCCGCTCGTATATGGCTGCACAGGCGATTGAAGATTATGTCGCCCGCGAAGAGTGGCAGCTTGCCGAGATCGAGGCCGGGTTGGCGGAAGCCAACCGGGGCGAATTCGCCAGCGACAAAGATGTGGCGAAGGTTGTCGGCAAGTACGTCAAGTCTGCCCGTCAATCATGAGTCGAAAACGCATCCGCTGGACGCTGCGAGCGTTACGACGGCTTGATGAAATCGGCGAATACATCCAGAGAGACAATCCGGATGCCGCAGCGCGCGTGATCGCGCGCATCGTGTCGGCTGTCGATATGCTGGCCGAGTTTCCGGCGACAGGGCGTGCCGGTCGTATCAAGGGCACGCGTGAAGTGGTGCTTGCAGATATTCCCTATATCATTCCCTACCGCGTCGGGCAGGACATCGAGATTCTGACCGTCATGCACGCGCACCAGCGGTGGCCACTGGAGCTGTAGTCCGCCATGGACTCCGCGATAACCTGGGCGAAAGACTGGCTGGCGGCTCACGGCTATCGTGTGCTTGGTGAGCCGGAACTTGTACGCGCCGTACCATGGTCAAGGATCTATCGTTTCGCGACGGACTGGCCTTCAACGGGCCGGATACTCCCCATCTTCTGCCCATATAAAGACAACCTTAAATAAGTTCTTGCCAGAATGTTTTTCCCGTAATACAAGCGCTGATTGTGACGCGGGATGGAGCAGCCTGGTAGCTCGCAAGGCTCATAACCTTGAGGTCGGTGGTTCGAATCCACCTCCCGCAACCAAATACAAAAGCCCGCCATCGCGCGGGCTTTCCTGTATCTGCGAACGGCCAGGCTCTTTGCGGTTTTTAACCGCACAAAGCGCATCGACGACTTCGCTCTCTGGGCAACGAAAGCGTTCCTGCCTCTTACCCTTCGGGTTCCAGGATGCAGCATTGCTCCGGCACGGGCAGGAGCACGGCGCTGCTTCCCGCCGTCATCAGCTCCGACAGCGCGCCATTGGCGACGATAGCGCCAGCCGCCGTTTCGCATTGATATTGATAGGCGCGGCCGAGATAGGTTCGTGTCCCCAAAATGGCCGGCAGTCCATTGCCCTCGCGTCGAACGGAAAGCCCGTCCGCACGGCAGCCGAGAATGAAGCTATCCGGAATCGGCCCGAAATCCTCCTGCGACAGCGTGATCCTCGCGCCGCCGGCAGCCTCGGCCGCGATCAAGGCACCTGCGCGCTCCATGACCCGCAGCGGCAGCAGGTTCTCGAAGCCGACGAAGCGGGCGACGAAGCAGCTGGCGGGTTTGCGGTAGAGGGTCTCGGGCGTATCGAGCTGCATGATGCGCCCGGCATTCATGATGGCGACGCGATCGGAGATCGAGAAGGCTTCCTCCTGATCATGCGTCACGTAAAGCGAGGTCGTGCCGTTGGCGCGCTGCAGCTGGCGGATTTCGACGCGCATATCCACCCGGAGCTTCGCATCGAGATTGGACAGCGGCTCGTCGAACATCAGGAGCGGCGGCTCGATGACGAGGGCGCGCGCCAGTGCGACGCGCTGCTTCTGGCCGCCGGAGAGTGCCGAGGGCAGGCGGTCGCCGAGACCGGAAAGTCCGACACGTTCCAGCATAGCGGCAGCCTTTTTCCGGCGTTCCTGTGTCGGGATGCGGCGCTGCTTCAGGCCGAAGGCGACATTTTCGAGTACGGTCAGATGTGGAAACAGCGCGTAGTTCTGGAACACCAGGCCGATATCCCTGGCATGCGCCGGCAGCGTCGTCAAATCACGATCGCCGAGCTTGATGGTGCCGCTGGTCGGCTGCAGGAAGCCCGCAACAAGCCGCAAGGTCGTCGTCTTGCCGCAGCCGCTGGAGCCGAGCAGCGAAACGAGTTCGCCAGCCGCCACGGAAAGCGAAAGATCCTCCAATACGGTCGTCTTGCCGTAATGGGCGCTGATGGAATTGATGGAGAGCGATACGGTCAAGGGCGGCTACTTTGTCAGGAAGGTGAGGCCCAAGGTGGCTTCGACGATCGCCATGACGGCGACGGTCACGAGCATCAGCAGCACGGACACCGAGGCGATGGTCGGGTCGAAGAACTGCTCCATATGGGCAAGGATCTGGATCGGAAGGGTGGAGATGCCGGGACCGGTCAGGAAGACCGAAACGGAGACGTCGTTGATCGAGGTGATGAAGGCGAGGATGAAGGCGGCAATGACGCCGGCGCGGATATTCGGCAGCACCACGGTCAGGAAGGTCTTCAGGGGCGGGCAGCCGAGGCTGATGGCCGCCTCCTCGATCGAGAAATCGAAGCTCGCGAGGCTGGCGCTGACGACACGCACCGAATAGGGCAGCACCAGCAGGGCATGGCCGACCAAGAGGCTCGGAAAGATCGGCAGCCCGAGCCCGATGGTGATCGATTTCATCAGCGAAAAGCCGAAGACGATTTCCGGAACGAGGATAGGCAGCACGAAGAGCGTCGAAAGCCAGCGCGGCAGTTCCACCCTGTATCGGCTGATGGCATAGGCGGCGGGGATGCCGATCAGCAGTGAAAGCGCCGTTCCGAGGAATGCCAGTTCGAGGCTGGTAATCGCTGTCGTGCGGAAGGCCTCGATCTGAAAAATGTTCGAGAACCAGTGCAGCGTCAGGCCCCGCGGCGGGAAGGTGAGATAGCTTGTGTCGCTGAAGGCCGAACCGATGATGATGACGAGCGGCGCCAGCAGGAACAGGAAGACGCAGGTCGTGAAAGCGATGAGTGCGGGGTGGATGGGTCTCGTCATGATCACACCGCCATCGGATTCAGCCGGCGTGCCAGATGGCTCATGATCGTGACAATGCCGATCGTCACCACGACCATGATGGCGGCGATTGTCGAGGCGCCAACCCAGTCGAAGGTGACCATGGCGCGCTGATAGAGGAAGGTGCCCATCATCATCTGCTTTTCGCCGCCGAGCAGCTGCGGTGTGGCGTAGGAGGTGAAGCTGCCCGTGAAGACCAGTACGGCACCGACGATAAGGCCCGGCGTCGCGAGCGGCAGGATGACCTGGCGGAAGGTTGCGGCGGGCGTTGCGCCGAGCGAGGTCGCCGCCTGGATGAGATCCTGCGGTATGCCTTCAAGCACGCCGACAAGGGTCAGGATCATCAGCGGCACGAAGAGATAGACCATCGCGACGATCACCGAGCCTTCGGTATAGAGCATCGAAAGCGGCTCGCCGATAACGCCGATCGACAGCAGAACGGTATTGAGAATACCGTTCTTGCCGAGAATGATCAGCCAGGCGAAGGAGCGCACGACCACGCCTGTCAGCAGCGGGAACACGGCGGCGATGATCATCAGGCTTTTGGCGCGCCCCGGCATCTGCGCGATCACATAGGCGGCGATGAATCCGATGATCAAAGAGATCGCCGTCGTAATCAGCGCAACCTCGATCGTCCTGAAGAGCACCGCACGGCGAAAGCCACTGCCGAAGAAGGCGATATAGGGAGAAAACACCCCCTTGGCTTCGCCGAAGGTTGCCGCGATCGTAATGATCACCGGAATGAGCAGGAACAGCGTTATCGCCAGGATTGCCGGCGTCGCCAAACCCCATTTCATCAAATGCTTCATCAACCAAATTCCGTGAGAACGCCGCATGGGCTCGCGGCATGCCCTGTTACATGCCGAAGATCTCGTTCCAGCGGTCGACCCAATCCGGTTGCGCTTCGATCAGCTTCTGATAGTCGATGCGGCTGAGCTTGGCGATCATCTCGGCGCCGTAGGTCCAGAGTTTGGCCTTCTCGGGCGGCAGCACTACCTTGGTCGAAACCGGAGCATCGACGCCCTGTTCGGCTTCGGCCTGTTGCACATCCTTCGACAGGATGAAATTGATGAACTGGTGTGCAAGCTCGACATTTTCCGAGCCCTTGGGAATATTGACCGTGTTGAGGACGGCGATATCGCCCTCCTTCAGATCGGCCCAGGCCATCGTCGGAACAGCTGATCGCAGGGATGTCAGAACAAAATCCTGTGTCATCGCCACCTTGACCTCGCCTGTCGAGATCAGGTTCACCAGCTCGGAGCCGGTATTGTAGTTCTTGACCACGTTCGGCTTCAGCGCCTCGATGGCTTCGAAGGTCTTGTCGGCATCGATATAGGGATCGACACCAGCATGCTTGCCGGCTTCGAGCACGGCGAGCGGCCCGCCTGTCGTGGTTATACCGGGAAGCGAAACCGCGCCCTTCAGATCATTGTGCCAGAGATCGTTCCAGGAGGTAATCGGCGGGGTCACCTTCGCCGCATCGTAGACGATACCCACGCGGCCGATCGTGTAAGCCGGGCCGTAATTGCCTTGCGGTGCCCTCGCGATATCGTAGAGATCGGCAAGGTTCTGGATCTTGCTGCGGTCGACTTCCTGGAAGAGGCCCTGCTGGATGCCAAGCTGCGAATAGCTGTCTGTGAGATAGATGACATCGACGCCCTTGCCCCCGCGCAGCTTCAGCTTGTTGAGGCGGTCGGCGTTATTGCCTGTTTCGAAGACGACATCGCAGCCGCAGGTCTTCTTGAACGGCTCGATGATGTTGGCCTGCATCTTCTCGCCATTATAGCCCCACCAGGAAACGGTCAGCGTTTTTGCCTGGGCGTAGGCCGGCACGGCGGACGCCGCGGCAAGAATGGCAAATCCCGCGGCGCGGGCAAGAGTGAGGCCTTTCATTCTCGAAATCCTTTTGGTCAATGAAATCGGGCATATGTTTCAAGCTTGCAGGATACTATTTTTCGAGCACCGGCTTTACAAGCCCAACAAATGGGCAGGATGGCAGTTTTTGCCTTTGATGGGATGAATATCCAGCGTTGTCGCGCTGCTACACTCAGCTATTGCAAACGCTTGAGATCATTCGCCTTCCGCAAGCGAGCCAGCCGGCTTTACAGGCCGGTCCGTCGTCTCTACCCTCCACGGATCGAATTTCCCTCGCAGGCATGCTTCCCATGACATCCCCGAAAACAACCCTTCCCGACGATCTGCTTGTCAATGCGGCGGACGAAGTGCTGGTCCGCCAGGATCTGACGCTGACCGCCCTCGGCCGGCGTCCAGCAGATCGCCTGCTGCGCGTCGGCAAGCTGTTGGATGTGCATAGCCGCACCTGGCTGGAAGACCAGGAAATCGTCATTAAGGGCCGCCGGATCGCCTATGTCGGCCCGGCCGGCAGCTATAAGGGTGAGGTCAGCGAGCGTGTGCACGAGCCGTATCTGGCGGCTGTTCCCGGCTTCGGCGAGGCCCATAAGCATATCGAAAGCTCGCATTTGACGCCGGAATGGGAGGCGGCTCTGGTCATGCCGCATGGCGTCACCTGGACCTGCGAGGCGAGCCATGAATTTTCCAATGTGAATGGCGCCCGCAACCTGGAATTCTGGCTGGAGGCCCGTCGTCGCGGCTCGCCGATGAAGATATTTCCTCTGCCCGGATCGGCCGTGCCGCCGACCGCTTACGAATGGGGAGGCGGTCACTTCGGCTATGACGAGCAGAAGTCCTTTTTGAGCGAAAGCCTGATGGTGGCCGGCCTCGATGAGGTCATGGACTGGCCTTCTGTCAGCAATCCGGAGAATCCGGCTTATGATCGCCTCTGGGGCATGATCCGGGCCACGTTCGAACAACGCGGGGTCGTCGAAGGTCATGGTGCGGGCCTGCGCGATCTGCCGTCGATCAATGCCTTTGCCGGCGCCGGCCTCGCTTCCGATCATGAGGGCTGGTTCCTGGACGAGATATGGGAAAAGCTGACGCATGGCCTGTTCATCGAGCTTAGGCCGCATTCCCTGCCTGATGTGATTAAGGGGCTGATCGACAAGGGCTTGTCCGACTGGTCACAGATCGCCTTCGTCACCGATGATCGCAGCGCCACCGATACGCTGAAGATCGGCGCGACGGATTACAATGCCCGGCTTGCGATCGAGAATGGACTGGCACCCGAAATCGCCATTCAATGCGTGACGATCAATCCCGCCCGCCACATGCGGCTGACACCTTGGGTCGGCTCGATTGCGCCCGGTCGCTTCGCCGATATCGTGCTGCTGGACGACGTGAAAACGCTATCGATCGCCAAAGTCTGGGCCGATGGCCGGCCGGCATCCGAAGGCAAGGCCTTCGTCGGCGTCCGGCCCGAGATCGACTGGCCGGATTGGGCAATGCAGACGGTCCGCATCGATCGGATCGTCACGGTGGAGGATTTCCGGATTGCCGCGCCATCGGATATGGCGACGGCGAAAGCGGCGCTGCTGCGGCCATTCCATTGGGCCGATGATTTCATCACCATGGACCTGCCCGTCAGTGATGGCGCCGTCCAGCGTGATCCTGATCGCAACGTCACGAAATTCGCGATCATCGACCGCTTCTCCGGCGAGGCCAAGGTCGCCCGCATGTTCTGGCTGGGCACGGGGCCGCGCACGCCTGATACCGCGCTGGGGGCCACGCTCGGCCATGACAAGCACAACATCTGGGTCGTGGGTTCCTCCGATGAAGCCATGGCGATGGTCGCCAATGCGCTGAAGGAGCAACAGGGTGGCTGGGTGCTGGTATCGGGCGGTAAAGTCGTCGCCCGCGTTCGCTACGAAGTCGGCGGCCTGATGACGGCGCGATCGGCCGAGGAGCTGGATGCGGAGATGCAGGCGCTGTATGAGGCAGGCGCCGAGATCGACTGGATGTATGAGCCGACCTTCTCACCGCGCTGGTGGCCAGGCTTTCCCGAGCGGCTCTCCTTTGCAACGCTCACCTGCGCGCCCTGGCGTTGGGTTCTGGTTGCTCCCTCCGAAAGGGCACCGGAGGGCTTTGTCAATGTCGCGACCGGTGAAACCCATCCCATCGTTTGGTAGGGGATATCCACTTTCCTAAATAAGGATGTCCGCTCTGAAGCCGCCGCTTGAGCGAATCACCTCATCTCGCCAGGCTGCAACTCGATCGAGCCTTGACGGCTTGAGTCCGCTCCTTGATTATCCGTTTGGTTACTTGTGGCGCATTACGACTGCGCGAAAGGACGGAGGATGACCGTCGACGCACATAGGCAAGCGCTACCGGGAATCAGACGGAGGAGGGAATTGTGTTTGCCACTAATAACGATGCGCCGCGGATCGTGCCGGCGTTTTCCACGCTGGGATGCGCGGAATTCGAATTGGATGAAACCCTCGGTCTGGCGGCACGCCACGGCCTGGATGCCATCGAAATCCGTGCTCTTGGCGGCACGATCGACCTTTCTGCCTATTTCACCGACAGGTTCGGTTCTCCGGCTGGCCTGGCCAAGGCACTGAAGGCATCCCCCGTAAGCGTGTGCGCCTTCAATACCTCGCTGCGTCTTGTCAGTGCGACATCGCAGGCGAAGGAAGAGTTTTTGCGCTATCTTCCCTGGGCGGAAGCTGCCGGCGTCAGGTCGCTGCGGGTTTTCGATGGCGGCGAAACCGGTGACGAGAGCGAAATGGCGGAAGCGCTGTCGACGCTGCAATGGTGGCGCGAGACCGCCAGGCGCGAAGGGTTTCGTGCTGACATGATCATCGAGACGCATGATTTCCTCGCTTTGCCTGATGCTATTCCCCGGTTCCTCGAAATGGCGCCCGATTGCGTGCTCCTTTGGGACACACATCACACCTGGCGCAAAGGTGGGCAGGATCCCGTCGAGACCTGGAAGCAGGTTCGCGACAATACCCAGCATCTTCATGTGAAGGACAGCATCTCCACGCCGGGGCCGAAGCTGCCGTATAGCTATGTTCTGCCGGGCGAGGGTGAGTTTCCCATGGCTGCGCTGCGAGCGGTGCTTGTTGCGGACAATTATAATGGTGTCATGAGTCTGGAATGGGAAAGACTATGGCATCCGGATTTGCCGCCCCTGGATTTAGCTGTGAGATCCGCGCAGCACAATGGATGGTGGTTCCAGGCGCCGCGCAGTGAATAGTTGCTGAAGTTTACTAATATTTTAGCTTAGTTTCATATAAGAGGGTGCTGCAGCAGTTGACTTTGCCACAGCTCGCTAATTAATATATTAGAATTAATTAAATAATAGCTTGTCGTCGTACGGCGCCGGGTTGACTATGATCTTCGGTGCAACGTTTCCAGCTTCGTAAAGGGGAACCTCGGTGATATGGGGTTTGTGGGTGTCTGGAGGATGGAAGAGACGGATTTTAGACACCAGAAATCCGATGCTTTGGGGTCATGCGCGCCGCTGTCAGCCGTCGTTCCCGTTTCCGAAGCGCCGGCTGCAATCGGCTCCCCTGCGAAGGGAGATCTGATGAACGGTAGTACGAGCCGAGGAGAGGAGGGACACAGAGCCCTCATTTTGAAGGCGATCGCCGAAGGCGGCCTGGGTTTTGCCGCGCAATGGGTTCATGACGTCGCGAATGTCGGCGAGGTCTTCTATGCGGAAAGTCTCGCGCGCGTAACCGATTCGGATGGCACCGTGCACGCGGCCGGCACATTTGTCTCGTTCCTCGAGCGGCAGGATCGCTGGTTCGATCTTGATCTGCGTATTCTTGACATGGTGCTCTCTGCTTTGGCGGAGGATGAGAGGCTGGTGCTGGGGTTCAATCTGAATGCTGCCAGCCTATCCCGTTCGGATCGGTTTTCCGATGTCTTCGGCCGCATAAGCCGTCAGCCGGAGCTCGCTCCACGGCTCGTCGTCGAGATCACGGAAGGCTATCCTGTCATCGGCACCTCCATAGAGCGCATGAAGATGATCCGCGCTCTTGGCTGCCGCATCGCGATAGACGATTTCGGATCCGGCTTTGCCACGCCGGCATCGCTGTTGCAGGTGGTCGCCGATATCGTCAAGATCGACGCTGCCTTCACACGGGATAACAGGTGCGGCCGCGACGGAAGCGACAGTCTTTCCCATCTTGTCGGCTTTGCCGCCTGCTTTGCGCCTTTCGTCGTCGTCGAAGGCATCGAAACAAGCTCTCAGCTCGACGCTGCACGAGAGGCTGGCGCAACGCACTCGCAAGGCTTCTTCCTGTCGCAACCCGTTTCGTTAGCACAGCTTCGCCGCCGCAAGGGGAAGGCCGTTTTGCGGGGGATGGGATGAACATTGCCGCCATTATCCTGCCAGGTATGATCGCGAGCTCGCCTTCACAGGTGTCGCTGTGATGAAGCAACCGGCCTTTACCTCTGATTATCAGGTTTCCGCCGCCCGGGCGACGCGCGAACTTAAGACGAAGACCTTGCTTCGCGCTTTGGTGAGCCGGCTGCATACGGCCTTTTCAGATGGCGCGGAGGCGTTGTCCTTCTCGTTTTCCGGCGGGGCTGCTCCCCATATCCTCATTTGCGATCGCGCCGCGGCGCCTTTGGGCCGTGTGACGATAGACGCGGAAACCGGGCTCTATGTTCTTTGCGAACTCGGGCGCGACGCCGCCAACATCGTCACCGCGACCGCGAATGAAAATCGGTCGATCGAGGAGATCGCCCTTCATCTGTCCGATGGCCGTCCGACGCAGCAGGCATGTGATACGGCCATCGGAAGCCTTGTCGGTCAGACGCTGCATCATTGCGGCGGAGATCACACGCATACGGCATTCATGCTCGGCATGCCGCTCGTCACCCTTTGCAACAAGCTGGCGCTGTATTTCGCAGGCTCGGTCGATGATCCGCCGCGGGCTGCGGCGGAGACAGGATATGGAATGAAAGACTATCGATTGCGATGATCGCGGACGCACGCTGTGCGAACGCATTCTGTCCCGGCAACAGAACCGGGATCGAGCGCCTGAAAGACGGCGCAATTTGAAATGGCGGGATGTCCGGCAGCGGGCGTCGCGCATGATGCAATTCGAGCGGGGCGGCGCGCGAGGAACCAAATGAAATCCGGGAAAAGATCATGGATTCTTTTAGCGAGAGAAAAGTCCCTGCCCAACCACTGCCGCGTCCCCTGTTTGACGGCTGTGTAAAGATCGTTTCGGCCTATGTCAGTCACAACGCTGTGCCACTTCACAGCCTTCCCAGGCTGATCAAGGATATCCACGAAGCGCTGCAAGCCTTGGATACAGGCACGGCCGTCGACCGCGCCAATCTGGTGCCGGCGGTGGATTTGAAGAAATCGGTGACGAGCGATTACATCGTCTGCCTTGAAGACGGCAAGCGATTCAAAACGCTGAAGCGTCACTTGCGCGTGCATTATGGGATGACGCCGGAAGAATATCGCCAGAAATGGGGATTGGCACCCAATTATCCGATGGTCGCGCAGAACTATGCACACCGCCGTTCGGAACTGGCGAAACTTTCCGGTCTCGGTGCCAACGGCAACAAGAGGGAAAGCGTGCGGTAAGGCTCCTCGCAGCCGCTTGCTGCAACAACAATGGCGCCCCATGAGGGGCGCCATTGCTTTCGAATATGGTCCGATCGCGATATCGGCGCTTGAGCCGATATGGCAGGTCAGAAGACCTGGCGCAGCACGATGAACAGCATGAAAGCCAACGCGATCGAGGCCGGCAGCGTCAGGATCCAGGCCATCAGCATGTTGCGCACGGTCGACCATTGCAAGCCGGAACCGTTCGCCGCCATGGTGCCGGCGACGCCGGAGGACAGGACGTGCGTGGTCGAAACCGGCAGGCCGAAATGGTCGGCCGCACCGATCGTCAGCATGGCCACGACTTCAGCGGCAGCACCCTGGCCATAGGTCAGGTGCGTCTTGCCGATCTTTTCGCCGACGGTGACGACGATGCGCTTCCAGCCAACCATGGTGCCGAGGCCGAGCGCGAGCGCGACGGCGACCTTCACCCAGAGGGGAATGAACTTCGTCGCGTGATCGACGGCGGCATGATAGCTGGTTACGGCCTTGAGGTCGTCGGCGCTCATCGGCAGCAGTTTCTGCTTGTCGATCAGCTTCAGCGATTCACCGATCAGGTAGATGTCGTTACGAACGTTGCCGACGAGGCCGTTCGGCAGCTTCTCGACGCTGGGGTAAGCGGCGATTTCGGCGCTGGTGGCGTGGATATAGGCCTGGAGCGCTGGCGTCGTCGCGTCCGTCCAGGTCTTGCTCTTGACGGCGTCGCTGACCACAGCCTTCGGGTCGGCCGGCGTCGCAACGCCTGGCTTCATATACTTGCCGAGCACGGTCTCGACCTGCGTCGAGGCAGTCTTATAAGCTTCGAGATAGTTGATATCGGGTGTGCGGTTCAACGCGAAAGCCGTCGGCACGAGGCCGATGAGAATGAGCATGATAAGACCCATGCCCTTCTGGCCGTCGTTGGAACCATGGGCGAAGCTGACGCCGGTGCAGGTGAAGATCAGCAGGCCACGAATCCAGGCCGGCGGCGGGGCATTACCCTTCGGTGCTTCATAGAGTTCCTTGTTGCGGATCAGCACCTTGGCGACCAGAAGCAGGATCGCGGCCATGGCAAACCCGATGATCGGCGACAGCAGTAGCGACATGCCGACGCTGCTTGCCTGCGACCAGTCGACGCCGCTGGTGGCGGAGCCGGCGGGTGCCAGGAACTGGTTGGCGAGACCGACGCCGATGATGGAGCCGACGAGAGTGTGCGAGCTCGATGCCGGCAAGCCCAGATACCAGGTGCCGAGATTCCAGATAATGGCCGCTGTCAGAAGCGCGAAAACCATGGCGAGACCGGAGCCCGAACCCACCTGGAGGATCAGTTCGACCGGCAGCAGCGCCAGAATGCCGAAGGCGACCGCGCCCGAGGAGGTCAGAACGCCGAGGAAGTTGAAGAAACCGGACCAGATGACGGCGAATTCAGCCGGCAGCGAACGGGTGTAGATGACGGTGGCAACGGCATTGGCCGTATCGTGGAAGCCGTTGACGAATTCGAAGCCGAGCGCGATCAAAAGCGCCAGACCGAGCAGGATCCACGGAACGGCGGCCGCGTCGGCAAGGTCGCTGCCGAGGGCATAGCCGACATAGGCAAGGCCGCCGAGCACGACCACGCCGAAAAGCGGCAGAAACCACTTTGCCGAGC
Organism: Rhizobium sp. P40RR-XXII; assembly: GCF_012641405.1. GTDB lineage: Bacteria > Pseudomonadota > Alphaproteobacteria > Rhizobiales > Rhizobiaceae > Rhizobium. The sequence continues at coordinate 68,456 of NZ_JABAII010000026.1, read as the reverse complement.
TCCCGGCACCATGAATTGGGTGATTGGCGTTGCCACCCTCGGAAGTGTTTGAAGCGAGGTCGACCATCCCAAACTCCTTTATGGTCATTGATATTGCCGGTGTAAGCCTCGTTCATGAAACTCTCGTGACGCGCGAGAAGTCGGATGCCAGCCGTATTGGCGGGGCGGGGGGCGCTCTTTGAGGACGTATGGTTCCGAGCTGCCGTCTTGATTTTGCCCCCAAAAGGCCATTTTCGGTTCAGCCGCCGTTCATACGTTTGGGGGCTAAATCCCTGATGTAAGGGACTTGGATAGAGGGCCATCAAAATGAGATCGTCCGTGATTGCTATCGCTGCCTTGTTCGGCAGCCTGGTTGTATCTTCGGCAGAGGCAATGCCTATCCCAGCAGTTGGGACAGCGGCTTCCGTGCCGGTCGTGAAAATTGATTATGCCTGCGGTCGTGGCTGGCATCTGACGCGTTGGGGCGAATGCCGCCCGAATCGCTGGGGTCCGCCGCCGCGGCGTTGGGGTTACTACAGACCGCCACCGCCGCCGCCGTGGGGCTGGCGTGGCCATCATCGCCATTGGCGCGATGATGGCGGTTGGCGCGGCCGGCCAGGCTATTGGTGAAAAGACAAACACCGCCGCGTTTCGCGGCGGTGTTTTCTCGTGAGGGGCTCAGCTTTTCACGAAATCCCTGAACTGTTCCATCTCTTCGTTTCCCCGCAATTCCGGACGGAAATCGCCGCGCACTTTCCTGGAATTGCCCTAAGGACGCGGCGCTGCCCGCAAAGCGCGCGCCGCTACCCATAATCCTGCGATAACGACAAGGCCGGCGGCCAGAATGGTCGTGAGGCTCCTAGCGTGCAGGAGGATATCGGCGGGTTTCGGGCGGATGAGGTCGGCCGTATTGAAGCCTTCGCCGCTGAATTTGCACAGGATAAGCGAGAGATTATTGCGCACCAACGCCGAGTCGACGTCCGAGACGATGTCGCCGGCCGCTGCCTTTTCGTCCTTCATCGTCCGCATCTGGAGCAGCACCGCCTTCACTGCCGCTAGATAGGCGTGCGAACACTCGTTGAATGGACTTTCCTCGTCGCCAACGCTGCCGGGCACCATGCCCCAGAGGCAATAGGTCCGCTGGATCTGCGCGAAATTCAGCAGGCGCCTGAAGGTTTCGTCGGTGTCGGATGCGCTTTCGGCAAGCGAGATGATCCGCCCGTAATAGGGTGCGATCACAGCCATTTCGCCATGCGTGAGGCTTGGTATCGAGATGCCGGCCTGGCTGTCGGAGGAGGCGCCGCCGTGCGCGGCGACTGCAAACGGCCAACACGAAACCATGAGGCAGAAGATTGCGAGCAAGACGCCGTTTGAATCCTGGCGTCTCCCGCGCATGTTGCCATGCGCGGGATGCGAGCCATTTAGCATGCTAGGCCCGGCGCAGGGTCGCATTGCCGTGACGTGGTTGCGGCAGTTGGCGTTCCGCCCAGGCTCCGAAGGCAAGCCCGAGTGTCATCCAGAGGATGGCATGCATGCCGAGCGAGGTGATACGGAAGCGCCAAAGCACGACGGCCGAGAATTGCTCGGGCACTTCGTTGATGGGGGGAAGCAGATATTGGATCAGCGCGATGAAGACGACATAGCCGATGCCGGCAATGATCGCGCCGTTCCAGGAACCATATCGTGCCGCCAGCCGGCGACCGAAACCAACCGCGACGATCATGGCGACGACGGATGCGACGATCATGATGAAGAACAGTTCGGTTCTCGCGCCGATCGTGTCGGGATTGCCGACCGCTGGTGGGTTTGCCGGGTATTTGATGTAGGGCACCAGCGAGATCGTCACGAAAGCGGCGATCGCGAGCAGGGCTGCCGTGCCGCGCGCGCCGAGAGTGCTGATACGACCGTAGACGAAGGAAAAGACCAGCGCGAACAATCCGCCGATCGCCGTCGAAAAGATCACAGCGCCAGTGAGAAGACCGGGCCCCGCCTGCGTGGCGCGGCTGACGATTTCCGGCTCCGGGACTTCGCCGGCTGCCTGCGCGGCCTTTTCCTCAAAGCCGATGGCCCAATCGACCAGCGGTTCGCCAAAGGTGTGGGCAAAGGCAAAAATGAGAATACCGGCAAAGGCCCCGACGATCATGCCGCGAAGCAAAAGACGTCCAACCATGTATGTGCTCCCTTGAAGCATGGCGCGCAAAAGCGTGTAGCGGTTTGCGACAACGACATGCGCAAAATCAACGACCTGAAGCACGAGAAGCGATCTGAAAGATCGCGGCGCGCTTTAGTGGCAGGGGAAGCCGAGCAGATGGCGGGCGTCATGCACGAATTCGTGCACATACATGCCGGAGATGAGCGAGGTCGCACCTTCTTCTGCGCCGATGAAATAGATCGCGAGCAGCATAACCAGGCCGGCGAAAACGGCCCAGGGCAGGATTTGGCCGAGCGGAATCGGCTGCGGAACTGCGGATGGAGTGAAAGTGGTGTCGGACATTGTATTTCCCTCGTTAAGAAAAGCGCGTTCCATTTGCGGAAGGGTTCTTGCGGGAAGGGTCTGGCTCTCGGGGCGGAATTCTTCCGCCTTCGATTACAGTGGCGCGACCGCGCCGGGATTCCACCGGCTTCCACACCCGCAAGCGCAAGTTTATATCTATTTGCAAAGATAATTGTCAATCAAGCGCCACCGCGATGTGAAATCGCGACAAGAGCGCGGCAGGGGGATGGAGTTGGGAGCCTCTCATGAAGACACGTCTGAGCTGGATTTGCCACGGGGCGACGCAAGCCAATCGAAATGGCTGCTTTCCCGATGATGAACCGTTGGAGGTCAAGGCGGCACAGCAGGGCCAATCGCTGTCCTTCGGGCTTGCTGCAATCGATCGGGTTTGGACGAGCCCCGCCTTGCGTGCGCGTCAGACAGCCAGCGTCCTTGGTCTCGACGCCATTCCGGATGTCGCCTTGCGCGAATGCGATTACGGCGACTGGCGCGGGCAATCGCTTGCCGAACTGCATGAAAAGGATGCGGAATCCCTGACGCTGTGGATGACGGATACATCGGTTGCGCCGCATGGCGGCGAATCCCTGTCGGCGGTCATGAGGCGTGTCGGAGAATGGATGGGAAATCATATTGACGACGCCGGCCATATCGTCGTGGTTACGCATGCCAGCGTCATCCGCGCTGCCGTTCAGCATGTCCTGCAGGCGCCGGCCGCCGCATTCTGGGCAATCGATGTCGAGCCGTTCGGCATCGTCGAAATGACGAGCGACGGCCGTCGCTGGCAGCTTCGCTTCCCGAAAATGGCGGCATAGAACAATTCCCGCAAAAGCGCGAAGCGGTTTTGCGTGCGGAATTGCGTGAAACAAGGAAACGCTCTGGCGATCAGCGGGCAGCCTGCGCTCGCTGCCGTTCGAAATAGATGAGATAGACGGCCATGCCGAAGGTCATCGCGGCCAGCCCGTACCAGGTGACGGCATAAACGAGATGGCTATTGTGGAAGGTGATCTGCGTCAGCCCTCCCACGGGCAACTCGCCCGGGTTTTTCGCGTCGTCGGCATCGATGAAATAGGGTGCCGCGTTCTGCAGGCCGCGCGCCTCAGCGATCGCGGTCACGTCGCGTGAATACCAGCGCTCTTGCGCCGGCATATTCGAACGCAGCATCGTGCCCTTCGGCTCGCTGATCCGCAATAGACCGGTTACGGTCGTTTCGCCGCCGATCTGGCCCTCCGGGCGCGTGCCCGGATTGCGCTTCTCGGTCGGCACGAAGCCGCGGTTGATGACGACGATCGTGCCGTCGGCGAGTTTCAGCGGCGTCAGAACCCAATACCCGGGGCCGAGCGCGGTCGAGGCATAGACCTGCACTTCCTTGTCGTTGAGGAAAATGCCGCTTGCCTGCACATGGCTGTATTCGGAGTTTTCGGCATTGATATCGGCCCACTGCGCCGGACCAGGCGCCTGAACCGCCGGAGCACGCACGCGCGCATCGACCCGGGCGATCAGATCCAGCTTCCAGTGCAGTCGCTGCACCTGCCAGGTGCCGAGCCCGATGAGGAGCGCGGTCAGGAGCAGCAGCAGGCCCACCCATATGGCGAGAGCAAATGCCGAGCGCGCCCTGCCGCGAGGTGTGTTCGGGGAAATGTCGGTCATGGAGCTGGTCTCCGGGGACGCGCTGCCGCATGATTTCGGGAGGTCTCTAAGTCTCTTCGCTGAAGATCATGCGTGGTCTTAGAAAATTGGCTGCGACGTCAGGCGTTGTTAAGGAAAGCGCCGCGCAGCGCCCGGCGGAATTCGTGCCGGTGGGGAAGGGCGGACCTTCACCAGAAGGCCCGCCCTCGGTCTTATGGCATATTGCGCATCATCTCGGGCGACATGGGCATCATGTTCGCGTTGAGGTGATGCATGACCCAGAGCGAACCGGAAAGGGCGATGATGACGATCACGATGGTGAAGATCAGCGCCATCATGTTCCAGCCGCCTTCCGAGCGAGTGTTCATATGCAGGAAGTAGATCATGTGCACGACGATCTGGATCGCGCCGAGGATCATGACGATCGCCCCGGTGACGGCGGGATCGGAGAAGACCTTGCCCATCACCAGCCAGAAGGGGATGGCGGTCAGGATGACGGAAAGGACAAACCCCGTCATGTAGCTCTTGAAGGTGCCGTGCGCGGCCTCATGGCCGCCATGATGGCCATGATCGTGGGCGTCGCCGGAATGATGCGAATGGTCTGCGTTCGAGCTCATCCGAGAACTCCCATGAGATAGACGAGGGAAAACACGCCGATCCAGACGACGTCCAGGAAGTGCCAGAACATCGAAAGGCACATCAGGCGACGCTTGTTTTCCACGATCAGGCCATACCGGCCAACCTGCACCATCAGCGTGATCAGCCAGACGATACCGGTGGTGACGTGCAGACCGTGCGTGCCGACCAGCGTGAAGAAGGCCGAAAGGAAGGCGCTGCGCTGCGGACCGGCGCCGTCGAGGATTAGGTGATAGAATTCGTAAAGCTCGAAGAAGATGAAGAGGGCGCCGAAGATGCCTGTGATCGTCAGCCACATTAGCGTTCCCGACTTGTTGTCCTTCTCCATCGCCAGCATGGCAAAGCCGTAAGTGATGGAGGAGAAGAGCAGCATCGCCGTGTTGACGGCAACGAGCGGCAGCTCGAACAGGTCGGCCGGAGACGGGCCGGCAGCATAGCTGTGGCCGAGCACGGCAAAGGTCGCGAAGAGGACTGCGAAGATCAGGCAGTCGCTCATGATGTAGATCCAGAAGCCCAGCATGGTGCTGCCTTCCGGATGATGCTCTTCCGTCAGGTAGAAGGCGGGCGTTTCGCCATCCTTTGGGGCGTGTGCGGTTTGGGTGGTCATAGGTCTTATACCTGTCCTGCGAGCTGCTTCGTACGCTCGTTCTCGGTCTTCACGACCTCGTCGGCGGGAATATAGAAGTCGCGCTTATAGTTGAAGGTATGGCCGATCGTGACGATGATCATCGCGGCAAAGGTAATGGCGGCAAGCCACCACATGTACCAGATCATGCCGAATGCGAAGCCGATGGAGAGAACGCCGAGGATGATGCCCGTGCCGGTGTTCTTCGGCATGTGGATCGGGATGAAGCCCTCCGTCGGACGCTTGAAGCCGCGGTTCTTCATGTCCCACCAGGCGTCGTGATCGTAGACGATCGGCGTGAAGGCGAAGTTGTAGGCCGGCGGCGGCGACGAGGTGGACCATTCCAGCGTACGGCCGTTCCAGGGGTCGCCGGTGTGGTCGCGAAGTTCCTCGCGCTTCATGAAGCTGACGGCGAGCTGGATGAGGAAGCAGGCGATGCCGATGGCGATCAGGCCGGCGCCGAAGGCGGCGATGATGAACCAGATCTGCAGCGACGGATCATCGAACTGGCTCACGCGTCGGGTGACGCCCATCAGGCCGAGAATATAGAGCGGCATGAAGGCGAACCAGAAGCCGATTTGCCAGAACCAGAAGCTCATCTTGCCCCAGAAAGGATCGAGCTTGAAGCCGAAGGCCTTCGGGAACCAGTAGTTGACGCCCGCGAACATGCCGAAAAGCACGCCGCCGATGATCACGTTATGGAAGTGGGCGATCAGGAACAGCGAGTTGTGCAGCACGAAGTCGGCCGGCGGAATGGCGAGCATGACGCCGGTCATGCCGCCGATGGTGAAGGTCACCATGAAGCCGACGGTCCACAGCATCGGCACTTCGTAGCGGATGCGGCCGTGGTACATCGTGAACAGCCAGTTGAACAGCTTCGCACCCGTCGGGATCGAGATGATCATCGTGGTGATGCCGAAGAAGGAATTGACGCTGGCGCCGGAGCCCATCGTGAAGAAGTGGTGCAGCCAGACGAGGTAGGAGAGGATCATGATCACGCAGGTGGCGTAGACCATCGAGGCGTAGCCGAAGAGGCGCTTGCCGCAGAAGGTCGCGACGACTTCCGAGAAGACGCCGAAAGCCGGCAGGATCAGGATGTAGACTTCCGGATGGCCCCAGATCCAGATGAGGTTGACATACATCATCGGATTGCCGCCGAGGTCGTTCGTGAAGAAGTTCGTGCCGGCGTAGCGATCGAGAGTGAGCAGTGCGAGCGTGGCGGTCAGGATCGGGAAGCTCGCGACGATCAGGATGTTGGTGCAGAGCGACGTCCAGGTGAAAACAGGCATTTTCATGAACGTCATGCCCGGCGCGCGCATCTTGACGATGGTGGCGATCAGGTTGATGCCCGAAAGCGTCGTTCCGATACCCGCGACCTGCAGGCCCCAGATGTAATAGTCGACGCCGACATCGGGACTATAGGCGATGCCGGAAAGCGGCGGATAGGCCAGCCAGCCGGTCTTGGCGAATTCGCCGATGAAGAGCGAGATCATGACGACGATCGCGCCTGCCGTTGTCATCCAGAACGAGAAATTGTTCAGGAACGGGAAGGAGACGTCGCGCGCGCCGATCTGCAGCGGCACGACGAGGTTCATCAGACCGGTGACGAAGGGCATCGCCACGAAGAAGATCATGATGACGCCGTGGGCGGTGAAGATCTGGTCGTAGTGGTGCGGCGGCAGGTAGCCTTCGGAACCGTTGAAGGCGAGCGCCTGCTGCAGGCGCATCAGCAGCGCATCGGAAAAGCCGCGCAGCAGCATGATCAGCGCCAGAACGACATACATGATGCCGATCTTCTTGTGGTCGATGCTGGTGAACCACTCCGTCCAGAGATAGCCCCAGAGGCGGAAATAGGTCAGCAGGCCGAGAAGGGCGATGCCGCCGACGGCGACGCCTAGGAAGGTCACGACGAGGATCGGCTCGTGATACGGAATGGCGTCGAGCGTCAGCCGACCGAAGATGAATTTATAGAGGTCCGGGTTGGAAAACATGGATTGCCTCTGTCCCTTATGAATGTCTTGTTATTGCGCGCACCGGATCAGTGACCCTGATGCTGTGCCGAACCGGTCGACGAATCGGAAGAAGAGCTGTTGCCCATATCCATGCCCTGCATCGAATTGTCTTCATGCTGCATGGTGTGGCCGGCGCCGCTATCAGCCTTGACGGGCGTGACTTCGGCCGAGCTCGTATCACGATTGTCGTAGATCAGGCGCTCGCGGTTTTCGTGGCTTTCCTTGCCGCCGCCGCCCTTGGCGTCGATATGCATCATTTCGCTCATGCACATCTTGCTCGGATCGGCGCACATGTTGAGGATGGCGTTGTAGAGACCATCTTCAACGGCGTTGAAGTACTGCACCGGGTTGCGTTCGCTCGGCTTGGCAAGGGTCAGGTATTCCTGGCGGCCGAGTGCTGAGCCCTGGCTCTTCGCCTTCTGGACCCACTGGTCGAAATCAGCCTGATTTAGGCCATGGAACTTGAAGCGCATGTTCGAGAAGCCGGCGCCGCTGTAATTGGCCGACATGCCCTGGAATTCGCCGGGATGGTTGATGACGGCGTGCAGCTTCGTCTCCATGCCCGGCATGGCGTAGATCTGGCCTGCCAGCGCCGGAATGAAGAAGGAGTTCATGACAGCCGAAGCCGTGATCTTGAAGTTGATCGGCCGGTCGACCGGAGCAGCCATCTCGTTGACGGTGGCGATGCCATAATCCGGATAGAAGAACAGCCATTTCCAGTCGAGCGCCACCACTTCGACCGTCAGCGGCTTCACGTCGGCACTGAGCGGCTTGTCGGCGGCGATGCGGTCGAGAGGGCGGTATGGGTCGAGCTGATGGGTGCTGATCCAGGTCACAGCGCCGAGCGCGATGATGATGGCAAGCGGAGCGGACCAGATGATCAGCTCCAGACGTGTCGAATGGTGCCAATCCGGCTCGTAAGTCGCCTCTTTGTTCGACTGGCGGTATCTCCAGGCGAAGAACAGCGTCAGGAAGATCACCGGGATGATGATGATCAGCATCAGCACGACCGAGACGATGATGAGGTCTCGCTGCTGCATGGCGATGTCGCCGGAGGGGGCCATCACCACCAGATTGCAACCTGAAAGTAGCAAAAACAATGGGATGACTGATAAACGGCTGAAAATCTTCGATAGTCTTGGCACGTCTTAAAGCTCTTTTTGTTTCGACCCTACCGCGACTAAAGGACGGCGGTCATGAACGATATGAGGTGTTTCGTCGCACCGCAGCAAGCTCGGGTGCAATGCGGTATGGAATGCCGTCCCACCTATCGGGAAAACCCCGCGAAATCCAGAAGGTTTTCCACGAGGCCCTTCGCTTTTGTCGCCGCCAATATACCTGGATCGGAACAAATGGCTATCGCCGGCGGTTCCCGCTTGAACCGGAATACGGCGGCGAAGGCCGAAATGTCTCGATTTAATCGCTAATTTGCGAATTATTTCATGCTCGATACTTGATATGTTCGCACGTTTGATCGACATTTTGATTATGCGCGAATTCTTGGAGGAATTCGCGCTCGGAGAGGGAGGCTCCCGCGCATGGTCAGCGTTACGCATGAATCATTGAATCCCAAATCTTCAACGCTTGAGAGCGATGCCCGCAGCATGCATGCGGACGGCAATGTCGCTCCCGGCAACATCGCCATCGGCGTGATCATCGGTCGCACGTCCGAGTTTTTCGATTTCTTCGTCTATGCCATTGCATCGGTCCTGGTCTTCCCGAAGCTGATGTTCCCCTTCGCCGACCCGCTGCATGGCACGCTCCTTTCCTTCCTGGTCTTCGCGCTCGCCTTCATCGCGCGTCCGATCGGCTCGTTCATCTTCATGGCGATCGACCGCGCCTATGGCCGTGGCGTCAAGCTGACGATCGCCCTGTTTCTGCTCGGCGGTTCCACGGCGTCCATGAGCTTCCTGCCCGGCTATAGCGAAGTCGGCGTCTATGCGATCATCCTGCTTGCGGTCTTCCGCATCGGGCAGGGCCTGGCGCTCGGCGGCGCCTGGGATGGTCTCGCTTCGCTCCTCGCGCTCAATGCCCCGACCAATCACCGCGGCTGGTATGCGATGATTCCCCAGCTCGGCGCGCCGATCGGCTTCATGCTGGCGAGTGCCTTGTTCGCCTATTTCGTCACGAGCATCTCGACGGCGGACTTCCTGGACTGGGGCTGGCGCTACCCCTTCTTCTGCGCCTTTGCGGTCAACGTCGTCGCGCTCTTTGCCCGCCTGCGTCTGGTGGCAACGGAAGAATTCGGCACGCTGCTGGAACGCCATGAGCTTGAGCCCGTGAAGATGACGGAACTGCTGCGCGTGCATGGCGGGGACGTTCTGATCGGCGCCTTCGTGCCGCTGGCCAGCTTTGCGACCTTCCATCTGGTCACGGTCTTCCCGCTCGGCTGGGTAACGCTCTACAGCGAGCAGAGCCCAGGTTCGTTCCTGCTGATGGAATTCTTGGGCGCCATCTGCGGCATTCTCGCCATCATCTGCTCCGGCATGCTCGCCGACCGGATCGGCCGCCGCAATCAGCTCGCCATCGGCGCCGTGCTGATCGCCTGCTTTGCCTTCGTCGCGCCCTGGCTGCTCGACGGCGGCGTCACCGGCCGCCACATTTACGTGGTTCTCGGCTTCACGCTGCTCGGCCTCTCCTTCGGCCAGGCGGCCGGCGCAAGTGCCTCGCGCTTCAGCCAGAACTATCGCTATAGCGGCTCGGCTCTCGTGTCGGATTTGTCTTGGCTGATCGGCGCCGGTTTCGCGCCCTTCGTGGCGCTTGCCCTCTCCAGCCAGTTCGGCCTCGTCTACACTAGCCTTTATCTGCTGTCGGGCGTCGTCTGCACGCTGGTCGCGATCTTCTTCAGCAAGACGCTGGAGACGCGAGACAACTGAGGCGGATTTTCGAATTGAAAAAAAGGAGCCGCGGCATGCATGTGCCGCGGCTTTTTTCGTTCGGGAGGCGGTTATCTCTCACATATGCCGCTCGCGCCTGCTCGACCTTGCAGAGATCGCGGCGAAATCTTGACTCTATTCTCAAACTTTTGTGATAAGCAGGAGCGATCGTAAACTTGAAAAAAACGGTCAGGAAAAATATAGGCTATCGCATCGCTGCCGGGGGCGGCGCTTTTCAAGCGAGAGGACTTAATGACTTTTTCCTTTTCTCATCTCACCGGCGCGCTGGCGCTTGCCGCGGGCCTTGCCGCTGCTCCGATGATGGCGAGTGCCGCGGAGTCCGAAGGCATCGTTGTCTACAACGCCCAGCACGAAGCGCTGACGCAGGCATGGGCGGATGGCTTCACTAAGGAAACCGGCATCAAGGTCACGATCCGCAACGGTAGCGACATGCAGTTCGCCAACCAGATCGTTCAGGAAGGTGCTGCCTCTCCCGCCGACGTCTATCTGACGGAAAATTCCCCGGGCATGGCGCTGGTCGACGCCAACAAGCTTTTTGCTCCGGTCGACGCCGAAACGCTGGCGCAGGTGCCGGAAACCTTCAAGGCCGCCGATGGCAACTGGGTCGGCGTTGCCGCCCGTTCCACCGTCTTCGCCTATGACAAGACCAAGCTGAAGGAAGCCGATCTGCCGAAGTCGATGCTCGATCTGGCCGATCCCAAGTGGAAGGGCCGTTGGGGCGCTTCGCCTGCCGGCGCCGACTTCCAGGCGATCGTCAGTGCCTTCCTTGAGCTGAAGGGCGAGGACGCCACCCGCGCCTGGCTGAAGGCGATGAAGGAAAATGCCAGCCCCTACAAGGGCAACAGCGTTGCCATGAAGGCCGTCAATGCCGGCGAAATCGAAGGCGCGGTGATCTATCACTATTACTGGTTCGGCGATCAGGCCAAAACCGGCGAAAACAGCAAGAACGTTGCCCTGCATTACTTCAAGAACCAGGATCCGGGCGCTTTCGTCAGCATCTCCGGCGGCGGCGTGCTGGCATCCAGCCAGCATCAGAAGGAAGCGCAGGCATTCCTGAAGTGGATCACCGGCAAGGGCGGCCAGGTCGTGCTGCGCGACGGTGACTCCTATGAATATGCCGTCGGCAATGGCGCTGCTTCCAACCCGAAGCTGGTGCCGCTAGCGGACCTGCAGGCACCGAAGGTCGAGCCTTCGAAGCTGAACAGTAAGAAGGTCACCGACCTGATGACGGAAGCAGGGCTCATCTAAGGCGAGAGCCCTTGCCGCAACGCGTTTCGCGATTTCGGACGGGCTCCGCTCTTGCATCCCATCCGCATGCCCTGCTAGGGGCATACGGATGGCTTTAAGGCCAATCGATCGGGCAATCGCCGTCAGCGGCGGTTGCCTTCCTATTTCAGGGCGTGAAAGGCAGCTCGGATTTGCTGCAGAAGAACACATATGCCGGCGAGCCTGCCGCCATGCGAATGCCCCAGTTGACGGCTGCTCCCCGCGGCCGCGTTCGGCATGCCTCCGTCGTCGCCCTTGCTTCCATCGTTGCGCTTCTGAGCCTGGTACCGCTCGGCTTCATCGTCTGGATTACGATCGATACCGGCTGGGCCTCCGTCGTCGCCCTGATCTTCCGCAATCGCGTCGGCGAGCTGCTCGTCAACACCGTCATGCTCGAAATCTGCACCATTCCGCTGTGTATCCTGCTGGCCGTCACGCTTGCCTGGCTGACGGAGCGCACCGATATTCCCGGTGCCCGCCTCTGGTCCTGGCTCTCCGCAGCGCCGCTTGCCGTGCCCGCCTTCGTGCACAGCTATGCGTGGGTCAGCCTCGTGCCCGGCATGCGCGGGCTCTGGAGCGGTGTGCTGGTATCGGTGCTCGCCTACTATCCCTTTCTCTATCTGCCCGTCGCGGCCGCCCTGCGCCGGCTCGATCCGGCGATCGAGGATGCGGCGGCCTCGCTCGGCCTCGGCCCCTGGCGCGTCTTCTTCAGGGCAATCCTGCCGCAGCTTCGCCTCGCCATCTGTGGCGGCTCGCTGCTGATCGGCCTGCATCTCCTGGCCGAATACGGTCTCTACGTGATGATCCGCTTCGACACCTTCTCCACCGCCATCGTCGATCAGTTCCAGTCGGCCTATAACAGCCCGGCCGCCAACATGCTCGGCGGCGTCCTCGTCTTCTGCTGCCTGCTGCTGCTCGGCATCGAGGTGCTGGTGCGCGGCAACGAGCGTTATGCCCGCATCGGTTCGGGTGCCGCCCGCCCCACCGATCGGCGTCGCCTCGGCTGGTTTGTCGGCCCAGCCATCGCGCTGCCCGTCGTGACGGCCGCCTTGACGCTCGGCATTCCTTTCGTAACCCTGGCACGCTGGCTTTATCTTGGCGGCATGGATATCTGGCGGATCGATACGGTCGGCTCCGCTCTGCTGCAGACTATTGTTCTGGCCATCGCCGGCGGCCTCCTCGCCACCATTGCCGCGACCCCCATGGCCTGGCTGTCGGTGCGCGCGCCGGGGCGGCTGCAGCGCATTCTCGAAGCCTGCCATTATTATGTCGGTTCGCTGCCGGGCGTCGTCGTCGCGCTCGCCCTGGTATCCATCACCGTCCGGCTGGTCCTGCCGCTCTATCAGACCTTTGCGACCCTACTGCTCGCCTATGTCCTGCTGTTCTTGCCGCGCGCCATGGTCGGCCTGCGCGCCAGCATCGCCCAGGCGCCCGTCGAGCTCGAGCGCGCCGCCATGGCGCTCGGCCGCACGCCGGCGCAGGCCGTGCGGCAGATCACCATGCGGCTTGCCGCTCCCGGCTTTGCCGCCAGCGTCGCGCTTGTCGCGCTCGGCATCACCAATGAGCTGACGGCAACGCTCATGCTCTCTCCTAACGGCACGGAAACACTGGCAACCAAATTCTGGTCGCTGACCAGCGAGATCGATTATGTTTCGGCGGCACCCTACGCCTTCATGATGGTCGTGCTGTCGCTGCCGCTCACCCTTCTTCTTTACGTGCAATCCAAGCGAACGGCCGGACAATGACCTTTCTGGCGATCAAGAATATCAGCAAGCGCTACGGCCCCGTGCATGCGCTTGACCATATCGACCTCACGGTCGCCGCCGGCAGCCGCACGGCGATCGTCGGCCCGTCCGGTTCGGGCAAGACGACGCTGCTGCGCATCATCGCCGGTTTCGAGGTCCCCGATGCGGGACAGGTGATGCTGGAGGGCGAGACTCTCGCCGACGGAGAGGCGATCGTGCCCGCGCATCGCCGCGGCATCGGCATCGTCTCGCAGGATGGCGCCCTGTTTCCACATCTGAGCGTATCGGAAAATATCGGCTTCGGCATGGAGCGCGGCGCGCGGGACCGCGACCAGCGCATCAACGCCCTCATCGATATGGTCGAACTCGATCGCAGCATGCTCGATCGGCGCCCGCATCAGCTTTCGGGCGGTCAGCAGCAGCGTGTCGCGCTTGCGCGGGCCCTCGGCCGCAAGCCGAAGCTGATGCTGCTCGACGAGCCTTTTTCCGCTCTCGATACAGGTCTGCGCGAGAACATGCGAAAGGCGGTCGCCCGCGTGCTGCAGATTGCCGGCATCACCGCGGTTCTGGTGACGCATGATCAGGCGGAGGCACTCTCCTTCGCGGATCAGGTCGCCGTCCTGCGCGAGGGCAGGCTCATACAGGCGGGAACGCCGCAAGCCCTCTACCTCAACCCTAGGGATCGCGAGACCGCGCTCTTCCTCGGCGACGCCCTCGTGCTGCCGGCCGATGTCGGCAACGGATCGGCCAAATGTGTCCTCGGGCACATTCCGGTCGACGCCGAAAGCCGACAGGAGCGCACAGACATCATGCTGCGGCCCGAGCAATTGCGCCTGACCGCTCTCGAGGATGCCGGTGCGAGTGCGGCTTGCATCGGCAAGGTGACTGAAGTCGAATTCGGCGGTGCCGTCTGCGCGGTGACGGTCGTCTTGTCCGATGCCAACGGTTCGGAGACATTGAACATCAAAAGCTCCGGTGTCGGCTTGCCCGAGATCGGCAGCATGGTTTCGGTGACCGTCATCGGAAAGGCACATGTCTTCAACAAGCTCGGCGCCTGAGCGTCATTTGGGTTGAAGCAGGTGATGCTTTGGGGAAGATAGGGCACGCCGTCATCGTGCCCCATGCCGAAGGAATTCCCCATGCCCTTTCCCGATGAAATCGCCGAGGATCTGCCTTTCCTCACCTCGCTTCGCCATAATCTTCATGCCCACCCCGAGCTCGGCTTCGAGGAAGAGCGCACCAGCGGCATCGTCGCAACCTTGCTGGAGGAGGCTGGGCTGACGGTGCATCGCGGCCTCGGCAAGACCGGCGTCGTCGGCACGCTGCAGGGCGGCAACGGCACGCGCCGCATCGGACTTCGCGCCGACATGGATGCGCTTGCCATGCCGGAGAAGGCCAATCGGCCCTACAAATCCACCATTCCCGGCAAGATGCATGCCTGCGGCCATGACGGCCATACGGCCATGCTGATCGGCGCGGCCCGTCATCTCGCCGCCAAGCGAGGCTTTTCCGGCACGGTGCATTTCATCTTCCAGCCGGCCGAGGAAGGCCGAGGCGGCGCCAAGCGCATGGCGGACGATGGCCTTTTCGATCTGTTTCCCTGCGATGCCGTCTATGGGCTGCATAATATGCCCGGTCTCGACGTCGATGAGATGGCCGTCGTCGAGGGGCCGCAGCTCGCCTCGTCCGACAGCTGGCGCATCACTTTCCGCGGCACCGGCACCCACGGCGCCAAGCCGCATCTCGGCAAGGACCCGATTACGGCGGCGGCGACATTCCTGTCTTCGCTGCAGACCATCGTCGGGCGCGTGGTCGATCCGCTGCAGCCGGCCGTCGTAAGCGCCTGCTCGCTGCAGGCGGGCGACCCCAAGGCGCTGAACGTCATTCCCGACACCGTCGAGATCGGCGGTACGGCGCGCGCCTATACGCCCGAGGTTCGCGATCAGCTCGAGGAGGAAATCGGCCGCCTGGCGCACGGCACGGCGGCCATGTATGGGATCGGCGTCGACTTTCGGTTCGAGCGCCGCATTCCGCCCGTCGTCAATGATGCCGATGCCACGGCGCGTGCGCTGAAGGCTGCGGCAACGGTCTTCGGCGACAAAGTGCTGACGCGCTTCCCACCATCGACCGCCGGCGACGATTTCGCGTTTTTCGGCCAGAAGGCACCCGGCTGCTACGTCTGGCTCGGCAACGGCCCAGCGGTCGACGGCGCTTTGCACCATAACACCGGCTATGATTTCAACGACGATGCCATCGCCTCGGGCGTCGCCTTCTGGACGACGCTGGTGGAACAGGAGCTGGGGGAGGAGGGGTAAGCGGCCCTTCAATAGGCTGCGGCCACGAACGCACAGCTGATATCATGCGAAGAACCTAGACAACCTCCCCAAGCACCGGCGTTTCCAACACCAGTCCTGCCGCCACATCGGCAATGCCGCGATCCGTCTGGTGCGGTCCGGCATTGCAGGCAAGCGTTGCGCCGAAGCAGGCCTTGAAGACGAGGTAAGGCGGGTTCCAGTCGACGATAGCGTCGATTGCCTCGCGGACGGCGCGGAAGGCGTTGGCTGTTTCCGCAAGCGGCGCGTCGCTGACCAGCCCGGAGAGCGGCAGCGGCAGCAGCGCCTCGATCCTGCCGTTGCGTGCGACCGCAAGTCCGCCGCCGGCCGCGATGACGGCGTTGGCGGCAATCGCCATATCTCCCGCATTTCCGCCGAAAACCGTCAGATTGTGGCTGTCTGCGAAACCGTCGTGCAGAAGGCGCCGCGCCACTCGCCCCAGCCCGTGAGGAAGCCGACGCGCGGCCGGCCGTCTGCCTTGCCATGACGATGGACGACGGCGATCATCGCCGTTTCCGCTGGCGGCACGACGAAGCCGTGTCCTACATCGGCCTGCATTTCACCCCATTGCGTGAAGCGCGGCTGATCGATGGTCGCAAGCCGCACGCGGTTGCCGGTTGCCGCCACACGGAAATCATCTTCGCCGAACAATGTCAGCTTGACCGAATTGCGCAGCAGCGCGGCATCGGCTTGCTCGATCAGACCGATCATTCGGCCGGCCCCGGCAACCACGACGCCATTGACGATCACATGCCGCGCCTTGAACCCCTGCAGATCTTCGAAGAGCACGATGTCGGCGCGCCGTCCGGCCGCGATCAGGCCCAGATCGCTGCGTCCTAGCCGCATGGCGGCATTCAGCGTTGCCGCTCGCAAGGCCCATTCGGGCTTGAGGCCATAGCCGACGAGGCGGCGCACCACATCGTCAAGGCCGCCGCCCTCTTGCAGCTCGTCGGGAAAGACGTCATCGGTACAAAGCGTCACGGTCTGCGGCAGAAAGCCGAGATCGTTAATGACGTCGACGAATTGCGGCAGCAGATGATCGTGCGAACCGCGCAGCTCGATGGCGAGGCCCGCCAAAAGCTTGGCCAGCAGATCGGTGCCGGAGGTCAGTTCGTGGTCGGAGGAGATACCGGCAGCCATGAAGGCATTGAGATCGGCGCCCTCGAGACCGCGGGCATGGCCGCAGACGGTCTTGCCCGAAAGCAATCCGGCATTGACAATAGCGGTGGCGCGCGGATCGCCGTCGATGACACCGCGCATGGTCATGACCTCGGCCACACCGCCGATATCAGACCATGCCAGCATCTCAGCCATCGCAGCCGCACCGAAATCGGCGCCGGCCAGTTCCAGCCCCGGTGCGGAAGGCACGCAGGATGGCGCCAGCGGTATCACCCGCAGCGGCAGTTGCCGCGTCGCTTCGATCGCCCAGCGCACGCCATCGAGACCGTGGACGTTGCCGAATTCATGCGGATCCCAGACGATGGTCGTCACTCCACGCGGCAGAACGGCCTCGGCATAGGTCGCCGGCGTCACCATCGAGCTTTCGATATGCATATGCGTGTCGATCAGGCCGGGAGAAAGAAAGCAGCCCTCGGCATCGATCGTCTGCCTCGCATCGGTGCGGCTGCCGGGCGCATGTACGCTTGCGATCAGCGGGCCGACGATGCCGATATCAGCGGCGCGGATCTGCCCGGTCACCATGTCGACAAGGCGGCCGCCGGCAATTAGCAGATCGAATGGTTGATCGCCGCGTGCGGCGGCAACTGCGCGTAAACGCAGCTCGGGAACATTTAGGTCTGCCGGTTCGCCGCCTTCCCGGTTCATCGGCCGGCCTCCCGAAGCAGCGCGTCGAATATGATCCGGCGGGCGTTCTCCGCATCGATTTCGGTGGCGAAATGGGCGTTGAACTCAGCATGCGAGGCGCGTGTTTCGACGATGGTGCGCCCGCGCGTATGCTGCCCGTACAATTCCGCGTCGATCCGGGCATGCCGAAGCGTCGCTATCCCCGGCTCCACGAAAATGGCGGCCGCCGTAGGATCGTAGATTGCCATGGCCGGCCTGCCGCGGCTGATGGCGATGTTGACATAGCCCTCCAGCAGATCGCCGAGCAGCTGCGCCTTCGCGCCAGCGATCTCGCGGATGCGGGCGACATCCGCGGGTGAGGCCAGCACCTTGCGGCAGATATCGAGATCGATCATGCGCAATGGCAGGCCGTGTGCGAGTACGATCGCGAGCGCCTCCGGATCGGCATAGGCGTTGAATTCCGCCGATGCCGTGTGATTGCCCGAGGTGACGCCGCCGCCCATCCACGTCAGTTCGTCGATGCGGGCGGCGAAATCCGGTCGTGCCAGTGCTATGGCGGCGATGTTGGTCAGCGGCCCGAGCGCCAGAATGCGCTTCGGCCCGTTGCCGTCGGAAAGCCAGTCGCAGAGTGCGCTAAAGGCATCGCTTGCCGGCAACGGATCGGCCGGCGGCAGGCTTCGGCCTGTCGTGGGAATGCCGGTCTGGCCGAGAATGCTCTGCGCCGTTTCCAGCTTGCATAGGACGGGCAGCTTACGGCCGGTATGGATCGGGAACGTCCAGCCGAAGGCGGCGGCCGCGCTCGCCGCATTGGCCTGGACATGGGACAGGGGCGCGTTGCCGCTGACAAGCGAAACGCCGTCGATGACGAGATCCGAATGCGCGACCACCAGGATGGCGGCGATATCATCGAACCCCATATCGGTATCGATCCAGATTCCCATGTCCTATCTCATCGATTTCGGCCAAATGACACCGGGGCAGGATGACCGCTCTGTCCGGATGACGGCATGCCGTGCCGTCAAGGTGGGAACAATACGGGACGCACGGAGAAACCGGCGCGTCCCGCAAATCGCTTATCCGGCGAGCGCGTCGAGGACGCGGATCCAGGAGCGGATGCCCTTGTGATAGGACCGCAGCTCGTATTTCTCGTTCGGCGAATGAATGCGGTCGTCGGAAAGTCCGAAGCCGATCAGCAGCGATTCCATGCCGAGCATCTTCTGGAAATCGCCAACGATCGGGATCGAGCCGCCCATGCCGATGACGATGGCGGGCTTCGGCCATTCGCTGGACAGCGCCGTCTTCGCCTTGGTCAGGGCCGGCGAATCATAGGCGAGCTGGATGGCCGGCGAGCCACCGTGTTCATGGAATTCCACCGAGCAGTCCGCCGGGATCTTCGAGCGCACATAGGCGCGGAAGCTCTCACGGATCGCCGCCGGGTTCTGCTGGCCGACGAGACGGAAGGAAACCTTCGCCGATGCCTTGGCCGCGATCACGGTCTTGAAGCCGGCGCCGGTATAGCCGCCGGTAATTCCGTTCACTTCGGCCGTCGGCCGCGCCCAGGTGAGCTCCATCACGGAACGGCCCTTTTCGCCCGACGGGATCGACAGGCCCACTTCGCCTAGGAATTTTTCGGCTGTCAGCCCGAGCTTTTCCCAGGAGGCCTTGATATTGGCGGGCGTTTCTTCGACGCCGTCATAGAAGCCGGAAAGCGTCACGCCGCCGGTCTCGTCATGCAGGCCGGCGAGAATATCGGTCAGGATATGGATCGGATTGGCGGCAGCACCGCCGAAGACACCCGAATGCAGGTCGCGGTCGGCCGCGGTGATGATGATCTCCTCGCCCACCAGTCCGCGCAGGCCGGCGGAGATCGCCGGCGTTTCGCCGTCCCACATGCCGGTATCGCAGACGAGGGCGAAATCCGCCTTCAGCTCGGCGGCGTTGGCTTCGAGGAAAGGCTTGAGCGAGGGCGAACCGGATTCCTCCTCGCCTTCGAACAGGATGGTGATGCGCACAGGAAGCGTACCCCTGGTTTCCTTATAGGCGCGCACCGCCTCGACGAAGGTCATCAGCTGACCCTTGTCGTCGGACGTGCCGCGCCCAGTCAGGATCTTGCGGCCATTGCCCATGTCCTTGATCTCAGGCGCAAAGGGATCGCTGTCCCAGAGCTCGATCGGATCGACCGGCTGCACGTCGTAGTGACCGTAGAAGAGCACATGCGGTGCATCGGCGCCGCCGGCATCGTGATGGGCGACCACCATCGGATGTCCGGGCGTGTCGCGCACGGAGGCCGTAAAGCCTAGCGAGTTCAGATAGGCGACCAGCCATTCCGCCGCCTTGCGGCACTCTACCTTGTAGTCCGGATCCGTCGAAATGGACTTGATGCGCAGCAGCTCGAAGAGATTGTCCAGGCTGGAGGGGAGGTTCTGATCGGCTCGATCGAGAACGGGCGATAGATCGGTCATATCCGACTCCTTACATGAGATTTGGAGGGACGATAGACCAAAGCCCGATCGGTTTCGAGGCGTTAAAACTGAAAATTTACCGTAGCTTGCCGCTTTGGGTCGGGTTCGCTTTTATGTGATTAGTTGCGTATGTAATTTACAAGTTTTTTAGAGTATTGGAAATAACGTCAATCCAGAAGAGTATTCTGGAGGCGTGTAATGTTTTCAGTGATTGCATGCATTCGTGACGATCATGACTTCAGGCTTATTCTCGTTGCGGCGATCATTTGCCTCATCGGCAGCCTTGCCACCATGCTTCTGTTCTCTCGCGCGCAGGAATGCCAGTCGCATCATCGTCGCTATTGGATTGTTGCTGCAGCCTTTGCCAGCGGCGTCGGCATATGGGCAACGCATTTCATCGCCGTGCTCGCCTATCAGAGCAGCCTTCCCATCTACTACGATCTTTCGCTGACCGTGCTTTCAGTGGTTCTTGCCATCATTGGTTCCTGGCTTGCCATCGCCATTGCCTTCGAGTGGGATAACGGCGTTTCCTTTGCCGTCGGTGGTTTCTTGATGGCATTTGGAATTGGCGCCATGCACTTCAGCGGCATGCAGGCCATAGAGGCCTCGGCACAGCTTTCCTATGACTTGCAGCGCGTCGTCATCTCCATTGTAGTCGGCGCCGTTTTCTCGTCGCTGGCCTTCCTTGCATTTCGCAGCCTTCATGGCGTCAGGCGCATCATTGCCGGCGCTTTGCTCCTGCTGCTCGCAATTTGCTCGCTGCATTTCACTGCGATGAGCGGTGTGACGCTGACCCCCGAAGCGAATATGGCCGCCACCGCCGTCTCTATCGATCGAAGTATCCTTGCCGGCATCGTCATGGCTGCCGCGATGGGCCTCATTCTCATCGCTCTCGGCGCGATCTTCATCGATCGTCATCTGACCGATCTCCGTGGTTTCGCCAACGCTTCGCTCGAGGGATTGCTCATTGTCCGCGACGGCAGAATTATCGATGCGAACGAGCGCTTCTTTACCATTTCCGGATGGTCAGCCCAGCAAGTGACCGGCCTGGCGCCCGAAGCCTTCCTAACGCTCGACATGGAGGCTCATGCCGAAGCCGCCATTCCGCTCGAGACCACGCTTTCGGGCTGCGGTGGCAAATCGATTCCCGTCGAAACAGTGCGGCGTTCCATCACCTATCGTGGCCATGAATGCAGCGTGCTGGTCGTGCGCGACCTGACGGAACGGCGTCAGGCGCAGCAGATGATCGAGCACCTGGCCCATCACGATATCCTGACGGACCTGCCCAATCGCTCGCTGTTCGACCTGCGCATGCGCCAGGCGCTGCAGATGGCCAATCGCAAAGGCGGCGAAGTCGCCATCTTCTGCCTGGACCTGGATCGCTTCAAGGCGATCAACGATGTCTTCGGCCATGCCGAAGGAGATCGTATCCTTTGCAAGGTCGCCGGCATCCTGCAACGCATCATCGAAGAGGGCGATACGGTGGCGAGGCTTGGCGGCGACGAATTCGCCATCATCCAGCCGAAGCGGCAGCAGCCCGTGGGCGCCACTCGTCTTGCCGAGCGCATTCTTGCCGAATTCGCCATGGAGATGGATACGGCGCGCGACCCGACGGCCGTCGGCGTCAGTCTCGGCATCGCCATCTATCCGCGCGACGGCGCCAGCGCCGAGCAGCTGTATGCCAACGCGGATACGGCGCTTTATCGTGCCAAGCGCGCCGGCCGGGGCCACGCCTGTTTCTTCGATGCCGAAATGGACAAGGCCGTGCGCACGCGCCGCCAGCTGGAGAACGATCTGCGCCAGGCCATTCTTCGCAGGCAGCTCTTTCTGGAATACCAGCCGATCTACGATGTCGGCAGCGACAGCGTCAGCGGCTACGAGGCGCTGTTGCGCTGGGCGCACCCGGACCGTGGCGTGATCGATCCGGAGACCTTCATTCCCATCGCCGAGGAGAGCGGTTCGATCGTGTCGATCGGTGAATGGGTGCTGCAGCAGGCATGCCAGGAGGCGACGCGCTGGAGCGAGCCCGCGACTATCGCCGTCAACCTCTCGCCGCTGCAATTCATGATCCCCACCC
Organism: Rhizobium sp. P40RR-XXII; assembly: GCF_012641405.1. GTDB lineage: Bacteria > Pseudomonadota > Alphaproteobacteria > Rhizobiales > Rhizobiaceae > Rhizobium. Next base: position 46,501 of record NZ_JABAII010000026.1, on the reverse strand, counting down.
TCTATGACCAGATCGAACGGATTCTGCGCAAAACCGGGCTTGAGCCGCGGCGGCTCGAGCTGGAGATCACCGAGGCGGCCCTGATGCGCGACCGCACGTCCGTCATCGCGACATTGCAGCGGCTGCACCGTCTCGGCATCCGCGTCGTCATGGATGATTTCGGCACCGGCTTTTCCTCGCTCAGCAACCTGCGCGCCTTCCCCTTCGATAAGATCAAGGTCGATCGCAGCTTCACCGGTGCCCTCGAACACGATCCCGCGGCACGTTCGATCGTCCGTGCGATCATCGGCCTTGGACATAGCCTGAACATGCCCGTCGTGACGGAAGGCGTGGAAACGGAAACCCAGCGCCGAATCGTCATCGAGGAAGGTTGCGCGCAGCTTCAAGGGATATTCTTCGGCAAGCCGGATGTCGCGCCCAGCCAGCCCCATCCCATCCTGGATAAGGCGGTCGGGTAGTCCTAAAGCTGCCTGGCGTTGTCCAGGACGCGCCGGATATATTCCAGCAGAAGCTCGCGCTCGAAATGGCGAAAATCTTTCAGGAGCTCCGTATCCGCTTCCATCGCGGCCTCGATCGCCTCTCCCTCCATCGCGGCCGCCCGGCTTGTCAGGAAAATCAGTTGTGCTCGCTTGTCCGAGGGATGCGGGCGGCGCTCCACCAGCCCATCGCGCTCCATGCGCGATAGGGTATTGGCCATCGTCGCCTGCTCGATATCGACCCGTTCCAGCAATTGTTTCTGCGTGAGCCCGTTTTCGGACCACAATTCCAGCAGGATCGGAAACTGACCGGGGGAAAAGCCGAGTTTCGCCGCGCGTTGGTGTAACGAGCGAGCAAATCCCTTTGCCATCTGACTGGCAAGGTAGGCGGCGGAGTCCATCCGATTAAATCCCATGATTGCAAATATGCCGACAATTCAGAACCAAGACAATCGGCAATTTCTTGGGTAGAGGTGCTCGAAAATCAGCAACTTCAGGCATTTTTTCACGTCCTGAGGTTGTATTTTTTTTGCATGAAAAAGCCGCCATGGCCTGGAGGTTCGCCATGGCGGCTCGTAAAAAGGGGGGACAAAGGCCCGGAGAGGGGATAGGCCTTTGTCCAAGTCTGACATGGCGGGGGACAGGCCGGTTGTCAGACCCTCGGCAAATCAATCGCCGGTGAACATGATTTGAGGTTGCGAATGTGGTTTTTCAAGGGAATACGCAGATTAGATTGATTAAAATTTAGTAACGTTTCAGTGAGAGATTTCGCTCTTTCCACAGACTGCAAAAGCAGAAGTTTATATGGACGTTGGAAGTGCGCCACGCTATCCATGCTTCCATGAAAAAAGGTGATCATCTTTTCCTCGTCGACGGCTCCGGTTTCATTTTCCGGGCCTTTCATGCCCTGCCGCCGCTGACGCGAAAGTCCGACGGATTGCCCGTCGGCGCCGTCTCCGGTTTCTGCAATATGTTGTGGAAGCTGCTGACCTCGGCGCGCGATACCTCCGTGGGTGTAACGCCGACGCATTTCGCCGTGATCTTCGACTACTCGTCGAAGACCTTCCGCAAGGATATCTTCCCCGAATACAAGGCCAATCGCTCGGCGCCGCCGGAGGAGCTGATCCCGCAATTCGGCCTTATCCGCGAGGCGACCCGCGCCTTCAACCTGCCCTGCATCGAGACCGACGGCTTCGAGGCGGACGATATCATTGCCACCTATGCCCGTCAGGCCGAGGCGACCGGCGCCGACGTGACGATCATCTCGTCCGACAAGGACCTGATGCAGCTCGTCACGCCCATGGTCCACATGTATGACAGCATGAAGGACAAGCAGATCGGCATTCCCGATGTCGTCGAGAAATGGGGCGTGCCGCCGGACAAGATGATCGACCTGCAGGCGATGACCGGCGACTCCGTCGATAATGTCCCCGGCATTCCCGGCATCGGCCCGAAGACGGCAGCGCAGCTTCTGGAGGAGTTTGGCGATCTTGACACGCTGCTCGCCCGCGCCGGCGAGATCAAGCAGCAGAAGCGCCGTGAAAACATCATCGCCAATGCCGAGCTTGCCCGCATTTCCCGCCAGCTGGTGACGCTTAGAACCGATGTGCCGCTGGAATTGTCGCTTGATACCCTGATGCTGGAACCCCAGGACGGCCCGAAGCTGATCGGCTTCCTGAAGACCATGGAATTCACCACGCTGACGCGGCGCGTGGCGGAGGCCTGCGACTGCGATGCAGCAGTGATCGAGCCGTCCGTCGTCAAGATCGAATGGGGCGAAGCCGCCCATGGCCCCGATCTCGATGTCGGCGAGAATGTCGACCTTGTCGCCGGCAGCACGGTCGAGGCCGAAGGCGCCACCGTCCCGGCGCCATCCGCCAAGGCGCGGCTGGCATCCGAAAGCACGGCTGAACCCGAAGACCTTGCCAAGGCCCGCGCGGCGAGTTTCGCGAACGCGCCGTTCGATCATTCGAAATATGTGACTATTCGCGATATCGCCGTCCTCGATCAATGGATCGCCGATGCGCGCGAGACCGGCATCGTCGCCTTCGATACCGAGACGACGTCGCTCGATGTCATGCAGGCGGAAATCGTCGGCTTTTCGCTGGCGATCGCGGACAACCGCAACGATCCCACCGGCGCTACCATTCGCGCGGCCTATGTCCCCCTCAGCCACAAGACCGGGGTCGGCGATCTGCTCGGCGGCGGACTGGCGGACAACCAGATTCCGCTTCGCGATGCGCTGGCTCGCCTGAAGGATCTGCTCGAGGATGCCTCCATCCTGAAGATTGCGCAGAACCTCAAATACGACTATCTGCTGATGAAGCGCTATGGCATCGAGACGCGCTCGTTCGATGACACGATGCTCCTGTCCTATGTGCTCGATGGCGGCTCCAACGCCACGCACGGCATGGACAGTCTCTCCGAGCGCTGGCTCGGCCACAAGCCGATCGCCTACAAGGATGTGGCCGGCAGCGGCAAATCCAACGTCACCTTCGATCTCGTCGATATCGACCGCGCCACCGCCTATGCCGCCGAAGATGCGGATGTCACGCTGCGTCTCTGGCTGGTGCTGAAACCACGACTTGCGGCAGAAAAACTCTCAGTCGTCTACGAGCGGTTGGAACGGCCTCTGGTGCCGGTGCTTGCCCATATGGAGGAGCGCGGCATCACGATCGACCGGCAGATCCTCTCTCGCCTTTCCGGTGAGCTGGCGCAGGGCGCCGCTCGGCTGGAAGACGAGATTTATACGCTGGCCGGCGAACGCTTCAACATCGGCTCACCGAAACAGCTCGGCGATATCCTCTTCGGCAAGATGGGATTATCAGGCGGTAGCAAGACCAAGACCGGGCAATGGTCGACCTCGGCGCAGGTGCTGGAGGATCTGGCGGCCGCCGGCTTCGAACTGCCGCGCAAGATCGTCGACTGGCGACAGCTCACCAAGCTGAAATCCACCTATACGGATGCCCTGCCGAGCTACGTCCATCCTGAGACAAAGCGCGTTCACACCTCCTATTCGCTGGCCTCGACCACAACGGGACGCCTGTCGTCCTCCGAGCCGAACCTGCAGAATATCCCGGTGCGCACAGCGGAAGGCCGCAAGATCCGCACCGCCTTCATTTCGACGCCGGGCCACAAGCTCGTCTCAGCTGATTACAGCCAGATCGAACTGCGCGTGCTGGCGCATGTCGCCGATATCCCGCAGCTCAAGCAGGCCTTCGAAGATAGCATCGATATTCACGCGATGACCGCATCCGAAATGTTCGGCGTGCCGGTAGATGGCATGCCTAGCGAGGTGCGCCGCCGCGCCAAGGCGATCAACTTCGGTATCATCTACGGCATCTCCGCCTTCGGCCTCGCCAACCAGCTCTCCATCGAGCGATCGGAAGCAGGCGATTACATCAAGAAGTATTTCGAGCGCTTCCCCGGCATCCGCGATTACATGGAAGGCGCCAAGCAGGCAGCGCGCGATAAGGGCTATGTCGAGACCATCTTCGGTCGCCGCATCCATTTTCCGGAAATCCGTTCCTCCAATCCCTCCGTCCGTGCCTTCAACGAGCGCGCCTCGATCAATGCGCCAATCCAGGGATCGGCCGCCGATGTCATCCGCCGCGCCATGATCAAGATGGAACCGGCGCTGGCCGCCGCTGGACTTGGCGATCGCGTGCGCATGCTCTTGCAGGTGCATGACGAACTGATTTTCGAAGTCGAGGATGCCGATGTCGAGCGGACAACGCCAATCATCGTCTCGGTCATGGAAAATGCCGCCATGCCGGCGGTCGACATGGCGGTGCCGCTGAAAGTCGACGCGCGCGCTGCCCACAATTGGGATGAGGCGCACTGAGGTAGTCCGGGTAGAGTGAGGAGGCCAGCCCTCATAGTGGGGCACCCCCTCATCCGACCTTTCGGGCCACCTTCTCCCCGAGGGGAGAAGGAAAAACGGGGGCGTGCGGCAAATCCCCACCTTCTCTCCATTGGAGAAAAGGACGCGCGAAGCGCAGGTTGAGGGGCGTTGCACCGTGAGTTTGTCTCTGCAGGTGCGGCACAAACCGTCTTTATCTTGCGATCAGCGCTTCGAGCACCGAAATGATGACGCCTTCGGCCTCTTCGAGCGTGCCGCTATTGTCGATATCGGCGACATCATAGCTGCCCTGGACGGTCAGCGCGCTTCTCTCCAGACGCTTCAACACATCTTCGCGGCTCTCGCGCCCGCGCGCCATCAGCCGCTCGGCCAGCACTTCGCGCGTCGCCGTGATGTTGATGACCTTCAGCCGCGGAAATGCGGCCTGGAAATGATGCAGCGCCGAGCGCGAGCCATTGGCGATGACGAGATTGCCGCGGGCAAGTTCGTCGGCGACTTCGGCCGGAATGCCGTATTTCAGGCCATGCGCTTCCCAAGAGACGGCGAAGACGCCGGCCTGTTCCATGGCATCGAAATCTGCTTCCGAAACGCTTCTATGATCCTCGTTGCCGGCATCGCCGTCGCGCGTGATGACGCGGCGAACGAAGTGGACATCCGGCCGGCCGGCGAAATGCCGGGCAGCCAGATTCATCAGCGTATCCTTGCCGGCGCCGCTCGGGCCGACGACGACAGCCAGCGTGCCCGCAGCGGTATCCGACAAGCCATTATTAGCTGGCTTGATGTTGGCTTCCGGGCTCATGCGACCCGGCGTCCTTCTCGCCATACCGATCGCGTGACCGGAACGCCGTGATCGCGGCGGACGCGCACGAGATCGGCGCGCAAGCCCTCAGCGATGCGGCCGCGGTCGTTGAGGCTGACCGTCCTTGCCGGCGTTGCGGTCACCATGGCGATCGCCTGCGGCAACGAAATGCCCTCGACTTCGTCCGCGAGGATGAAGGGCGCATGCAGCAGGCTGAGCGGCACGTAGTCGGAGGAAAGCACGTCCAGCACGCCGAGCTCGGCGAGATCACGGGCGGCGATATTGCCCGAATGCGATTTGCCGCGCACGATGTTGGGGGCACCCATCAGCACGCTCATGCCGGCGCCGTGGGAAGCCTTGGCTGCATCGATGCTGGTCGGAAACTCCGCCAGGCGAACCCCGTAGTTGATGGCTTCGTCGACATGGGCGAGCGTCGCATCGTCATGGCTGGCGACCGTTATGCCGCGTTCGGCGCAGACCTTGGAAATCGCGTCGCGGCTCGGCTTCGCGTATTTGGCTGATTCTTCCTGGCGTTTGGCGACAAACTTGGCAAAGGCTTCGTCGCTGAGCCCGCGCTTCTTCTGATAGTAGAAAATGTACTGGTCCATGGTCTGGAACTGGCGCTGTCCCGGCGCGTGGTCCATCAACGAGACCAGGCGCACATAAGGATCCTTCTCGAAATCCTGGAAGTGATCGAGGACGTTGTCGGAAGAGACTTCGCAGCGCAGGTGGATCAGGTGATCGGCGCGCAGGCGATCTTCGCCTTGGGCCGCCTGGATGGCGTCGGCCATATCGCGCATTTCGCCCTTTTCGAATCCGTCGTCTGCGTCCGAGCCCATGCGCAGGCAGTCGAATACGGTCGTAATGCCCGAGGTAACGATCTGGGCGTCATGGGCTTGGATGGCCGCCGTCTTGTTCCAACGCACGCCTGGGCGCGGGGAGTAATGGGCTTCCAGATGGTCCGTGTGCAGTTCGACCAGACCGGGGATCAGATAATCGCCCTCGAAATCCTCGCCGATGGTGGATTTGCCTTCGGAAATGCCGGCAATGCGACCGTCACGGATGAGCACGGAACCTTCGACGATCCTGTCTTCGAGGACGACGCGGGCGTTGGAAAGGACGGTTTCTTTGGTCATGTCAGGTCTTTCATATTAGGCGCTGGCAAGCGGCAGCCAGGAACGGACGATAAAGGGAGCACCGCGCTCTTCTTCCACGAAGACGGCGAGGCCGGAAACATCGAGCGGCTTGCCGGTGTGGTCGGCGAAGCGTTCGCGCAGGACGTCGTGCATCTCGGCTTGGCGCTCGGCGGGGACGCGCCCCGTCAAGGTCATATGGAAGCGGAACTCGTCGTTGACGTAAGGATAGCCCCAACGCAGCAGATTGGCACGCTGCGGCTCGGTCAGGCCCTCGGGCTTGCGCCGCGCAATATCATGATCCGAAAGCGGTGCGCGGAAAGGCTCGAAAGTCCTAACCACGCGCGAGGCGAAATCCTGCAGCGGCTGGTAGAGCGAGCCCGGAACGAGCGCGAAGAAATGCCCTAGCTGGCCAAGCACCAGTTCGGGAATGGTGAAAGCCTTGGCCTGCGAGGCGAATTCGGCGGCGACATCAAGAAGATCGCGCTCGGTGACCGAACCGGCAAGCTCGAAGGGCGCCTTCAATGTGGCATGGAAGCCATAGCGGCGCGGATCGGCCGTCAGTTCCGCATGATCCGCCGGCACGGAGCCGATGGCCTTGTCGGAAAAAATCTCGTCGGAAAATGCGTCGCGCCCCAGCCAGAGGGCGGCAAGCGAGGTCAACGGATCGTCTTTGGGCGGCGTGAAATAGAGAGCATAGCGCAAGGCTGCATTCCTTGGAAAAATCGGCTGCGCGAGACACTGTTGGGTGATTTGCGATAAACCGCAAGAGCAGCAAGGCAGCAACGAAACGAATCCGGCTAAAGCCGGCTCGAACGCTACGGTCTTGCCGGCCTGCGCTACCGGATTCCCGTGACAAAATGATGATGCGCAGAGATTTTTCTTGGTTCTTTTTATTTCACCTGCGCGCCCATCAGCCGCGAGCGCAAGGCGCTGGATGCGGCGTCGAACAGGAAGACGACGATGAGGATCAAGAGCACCATGTAGGCGACGTTTTCCCAGTTGGCGTTCGTGCGCATCGCTTCCCAGAGCTTTAGGCCGATACCGCCCGCTCCGACGGCGCCGATGATGGTCGCGCCGCGCACGTTCGATTCCCATTGGTAGAGCGTCTGGCTGACGATGACGGGCACGATCTGTGGCATGATGCCGTAGCGATGCGCGAGGATCGTCGAGGAACCGGTGGATTTCACGCCTTCGCGCGGCTTGTTGTCGATGTTCTCGAGGCCTTCGGAATAGAGCTTGCCGAGCGTGCCTGTTTCGGTGAGGAAGATCGCGCCGCTGCCGGCAAGCGGCCCCGGGCCGAAGGCGCGCGTCAGGAACAGTGCCCAGATCAGCATATCGACCGAGCGCAGGAAGTCGAAGAAGCGCTTCAGCACCTGATTGAGCAATCGGTTGGGCGTGATGTTGCGGGCGGCCAGGAAGGCGAGCGGGAAGGCGGCGAGCGAACCTAGCAGCGTGCCGAGGAAGGCCATGACGATGGTCTGGAACAGCTTGCTCCAAACGTCGCCATGCTGCCAGGCGCCATTGTTCCAGATATTGTCGAAGGCCAGCGAGAGGTTGGACTGAGCCGGGTCCAGCCGCGGTCCGGAGACGATCAGGCCGATCACTTCGCTTGCCGGCCTGTCGAAGAAGGGCGAATGCGTGTCGAAGACGAAATTCGCCCAACCGATGAAACGCTTGCGGATCTTCACGCGGTCGGTGGAAATGCTGACATCGCCGGCAAAGCCCATATTGGCGAGGATGTTGTCGTCATAGACGGTCATCCAGCCCGGTACCGGCTGCGAGCCGACGATCTTCGGCGCGTCGCCGGTGATGTCGATCGGGATGGTGACGCCATGCGCCGTCAGGATGGCCTGGGTCTTGGTGATGGTCACCATGCGGCTGGTGCCGCTGACCGAAACGGTCATGCTGCCGTCGGGCGCGGTCTTCACCCAATCCGGGTTCGGGTTGTCGCCCAGCGGCGAAAAGCGCGGATATTTGATGCTGATCTTATCGCCGGAGATGCGGAATTCCGGCTGCACGTCATAGCTGAACCATTCGCTGAGATAGATGCCGACGCGCTCCCAATGCGCCTCGGCGATGACCTTGGGCAGATCGAAGAACCATACGGCATAGATGCCGTAGAGGATGACGCCGATGAACATCATCAGCGCGCCGAAGCGCTGGCGGAACGACCGGTGAAGCACCTCCGGATACCGCGCTTCGATTTCCTGCATACGGCCGGCGTCGATGATGGACATGGTCAACCTCAATGCTGCAAAAGGAAGGCATGCTCGCCGACCAGACGGCGGCGGAGCCATGCGGAAAACTGATCGACGGCGATGATCGTCAGGAAGAGAAGCAGCACCAGGGCCAACGTCTTGGCGCCAAAACCGCGCGAAATCGCAAGTTTGAGCTCCTCGCCGATGCCGCCGCCGCCGACGGCGCCGATGATGGTGGAGGCGCGAACGTTGATCTCCAGACGCAGTAGCGCATAGGACATGAAGTTCGGCAGCACCTGCGGCAGGGCGGCAAAGCGAACGCGCTCGCTCCAGCTCGCCCCAACCGCGCGCACGCCCTCGTCGGGCTTCATGTCGATATTCTCGACGACTTCGTAGAACAGCTTGCCGAGCGCGCCGATCGTATGCAGGCCAACGGCGATGATGGCGGCGATCGGGCCGATCGACAGGATCGCGGAGAACAGGCCGGCGATGACGATTTCCGGAAAGGCGCGCAGAAGCTCCATGACGCGCTTCGTGACCAGACGGACCGGATTGGACGGCGACATGTTGCGGGCGGCGAAGAAGCTCAAAGGCACCGCGAAGACGAAACCGATGATGGTCGATACCAGCGCCACGTTGATCGTGATGATCATCAGTTCGAAATATTCCGGGATGTACAAATCGCCCCAGACATAGACGCGCCCGAGTGGGAAATTGAACTCCTCGCCACCGGCGCCGTTCGCGCCATTCGGGCTTGGCAGGTCGAAGAGCGCGCGGTAGACGTCGGCCCAGTCCTTTGGAATGAGCCAGCTCAGGAAATCGAAGAGATGCGGCAGGCGGTCAAAGAAATGCCCGGCGTTGTTTTCGTCGGCGAAGCGCACCGAGCTGACGAAGGCGACGAACAGGATCACGAGACCGATGCCGGTGTAGAGACGGCGGCGAGCAACCATTTTGCTCCAGGCGTCGCCGATCTCCTTGGCGCTCTGCGTCGCGCTTTGCATGTTCGGGTGCGTATCGGCGATCGTCATGAAATCCTGCCCTTATGAATGGCAAAGGGGGTGAATAGCAAAAGGGCGGCCGTTGCCGGCCGCCCAATTATCGGAATGCGGATCAGCCGCCGATGGCAGCCTTACGAACGTCGATGACGGCGTTGTAGAAGTCCGGGGTAACCTTGATGTAGCCCTTGAAGTCACCGCCTTCGATGGCGTTGAAGCACTTGGCGTCGGCCGTCGGGAGCTTCATGAAGAAGTCCGCCAGCTTCGTCTGCCATTCGGTGCCGAGAGCGTTGCGAACGACGAGCGGGCCGTTCGGGATCAGCGGCGAACGCCAAACTTCGACGAGCTTGTTCGGGTCGACTGCGCCCTTGTCGACTTCCTTGCGGAACGTACCGGAGGTGAAGCCGTCCTTGAAATCGCCAACGCCCGATGAGTCGTCGACAGCAACGTCGACCTTGCCGTCATAGGCGGCGAGCAGGTTGTTCTCGTGGCCGCCGTTGAACTGGGTCGAGGCGAAGAACTTGTCGTTCGGAACGCCGGTGGTCTTCGGAATCTGCGTCAGCGGAACGAGGTAGCCCGAGGTGGAATCCGGATCGGCGTAGCCGAGCTTCTTGCCCTTGGCGTCCATGATCGTCTTGATGCCGGAGGACTTGAGAGCGAGGCCGATCGAGTAGTAGCCGGTCGAACCGTCGGTCTGCTGCGTCGTCAGGATCGGGGTAACGGCCTTCGGGTCCTTGATGGCGACGGCTGCATAGCCGGAAGCGCCGAGTTCGGCGAAGTCGAGCGTGCCGCCGAGCAGGCCCTGGATAACGCCGTTATAGTCGGCGGCCGGGAACAGCGAAACCTTCTCGAAACCGAATTCCTTCTTCAGGTGATCGGTGAGGCAGGCATAGTTGCGCAGGCGGTCGGCTTCGTTTTCGCCACCGAGAATGCCGACGCGGAATTCCTTGAGATCTGCAGCGTTGGCAGCAGCGCCGGCTGCGAGCGCGGCGAGCGCCGTAGCGGCAAAGAGTGCTTTCTTCAACATGGGTTCGTCTCCTGATTAACCGGTGTCCCCGGATGTCTTCGGTCTGGTAGAAGCAATGCGCCCTTGACGCGGGCCTTCGATCCCGGCTGTCCCTCTCAGAGACCGGCCAGTGCCAGCGGTTGCGGGCCGGCAGATTCAGTCTCCGCGGCTTGCGCGGCCGGATCGGCAATGTTGATGGAGGTCGACGTCATGGTCTCGTCGATGCCGGCGCCGTCCTTGTCGGTGCCGTAGATTTCCTTGACGGCGGCGGCCGTCAGATCAGTTGGCTTGCCGTCGAAGACGACCTTGCCGGCTGCCATGCCGATGATGCGTTCGCAATAATTGCGGGCCGTGTCCAGCGTGTGCAGGTTGGTGATGACAGTAATGCCTTCACGCTCGTTGATGTCTCGCAATGCGTCCATGACGATCTTGGCGTTCAGCGGATCGAGCGAGGCGATCGGCTCGTCGGCCAGCATCATCTTCGGCTGCTGCATCAGCGCGCGGCAGATGGCGACGCGCTGCTGCTGACCGCCGGAAAGCGTGCCGGCCATCTGCAATGCCGTCTGCTCGATGCCGAGGCGTTCCAGCGCGGCGATGGCTTCGATGCGCTCCTCGCGGGTGAAGACGGAAAGAAGGCTCATGACGGTCGATCGCTGGTTCAGGCGGCCGAGCATGACGTTGGTAAGCACGTCGAGGCGCGGAACGAGGTTGAACTGCTGGAAGATCATGGCGCAATCGCGCTGCCAGCTTCGCAGCGCGCGGCCTCTGAGCTTCGAAACTTCGACGCCGGAGAAATGGATGGAGCCGGAGCTCGGGTCGGCCAGGCGGTTGATCATGCGCAGCAAGGTCGACTTGCCGGCGCCGGACCGGCCGATGACGCCGACCATCTGTCCCTGCGGTATGTCCAAAGTCACGGAATCGACAGCGAGCTTGTTGCCAAACCGGCGCGAGACATTCCTGAGTTCGAACATAGTGCTTCCCTTTCGCGGCTGCCGGGCTGCAAAAATTTTAGCGGTACCGGTGCTAAGAATGGGCGCGTGCCCCTGTCTCGAAAGGAGTTTCGAGGGGGCTGGCGCCAATCACAAGGCAACCGATTAGTCCCGCTTCATGAAGCTCCAATGTCAGTTTTGTGTAACTGCTGTTACAATTCCCGGCGATTTTGCAAGATTAGCCGGCTGAGAGCTTTCCTTTAAGTTTAGCCGTCAAACATGCCCGTCGGCAGGCCGTCCATGCTGAGGCTGTTCTTCTCGCGCCGATATTCCTCAATGCCGTCAGGACCCTTGGCTTTGGCCCACTGGTCGAGGTTCGGTCTTTCGCCTTCATAGGAAAAAAGCGGCACGCCGAAACCGCAGGACGTCTGGACGAGATCGATGTCCTGTCGCACGATCTGCCGTGCGCCCAACGGCTCTTCGTCGGCATAGTGATCGTGCAGCAATTCCCGATATTCGTCGGAGGATCGATGGATGATCCGGCCACGACCATAGAGGCGCAGGATCATCGGCGGTCCCTCGACCGCGCAGAACATGATGGTCAGCCGACCGTCGGCCTTCATATGCGCCGAGGTCTCGTTGCCGCTGCCGGTGCGGTCGAGATAGATGGCGGTGTTCGGGGAGATAATGCGCAGACAAAGCGTTTCGCGCGGCGAAACGTTGACGCGGGAATCCGATGTTGCGGATGCGGTGAAGAAGATGTGTTGCCGCGCGATGAAATCGCGCAGCCGGTCGTCGATGCTCGAAAACCGCTTCGCCATGAAAACTCCTCTTGACCCTGAACTGGATCGTCTGAAGGCTGAATTGCGCTAGGCAGCGTAACGATCCAGAAAATCCTCCGCCGAGAGGGCGCGGAAATCTGCAAGCGCCGTTCGCAGGCGGTCGTGATCCCAATCCCACCATGAGAGCTTATCCATGCGCGCACCGACCTCGGGTGTGAAACGCTCGCGGATCAGCTTGGCCGGCACGCCGCCGACGATCGTGTAGGGAGCAACGTCCTTGGAGACGACGGCGCCTGCGCCAATGACGGCGCCATTTCCGACCGTGACACCCGGTAGGATGGTGGCGCCGTGGCCGATCCAGACATCATGGCCGATTACGACGCGATGGTCGCGCCGCCAGGTGAAGAAATCGCTCTCCATATCGGCATCCGGCCAATAGTCGGCGGCGCGATAGGTGAAGTGATGCAGCGCGGCGCGCCATGTTGGATGGTTGGTGGCGTTGATGCGTACGGCAGCGGCAATGTTGACGAACTTGCCGATGGTCGTGCACCAGACCGCGCCGTCCTGCATGATGTAGGAATAATCGCCGATCTCAACTTCGTCGATACGGCAGCGGTCGGAGACCTCGGTGTAGCGGCCGAACGTTGAATTGTTGACGCTCGCCGACGGGCTGATGAAGGGCGTCTCGCCCAATTTTCGGCTCATGCGGCGGCCTTTCTCGGCGAAAATTGCGAGACGTCGAGAATGCGGCTTCCGACGGCCTCGCGCACCTCTTCGTCGTGGAAGATGCCGAGAAGGGCAACGCCCGCCTGCTTCTTCTGCTCGATCATCTCGACGACGACGGCCCGGTTGCGGGCATCGAGCGAAGCCGTGGGCTCGTCGAGCAGCAGGATGGCGTGGTCGGTGATGAAGCCGCGGGCAATATTGACGCGCTGTTGCTCGCCGCCCGAGAAGGTGGCGGGCGGCAGCTGCCAGAGTTCCCTGGGCAGGTTCAGCTGAGCGAGTAGTTCCGCAGCCCTGTCGCGGGCATCGGCAACTGATACGCCGCGTCCAAGCAGCGGCTCGGCGACGACATCGATGGCGGCGACCCGCGGCACCGTGCGCAGGAACTGGCTGACATAGCCCATCGTCTGACGGCGGACGTCGAGCACGGTGCGTGGGTCGGCTGTGGCGAGATCGACGATCTTGTCCTTGTGGGTGACGAGGATCTGGCCGTTGTCGACGGCGTAGTTGCCGTAGATCATCTTCAGCAGGGAGCTCTTGCCGATGCCGGACGGACCGCCGAGCACGACGCATTCGCCCGCGGCGACGGAGAAGGAGACATCGGCGACGACAGGCAGGCGAATGCCGTCGCGCAGATGCATGGTGAAGCTTTTGAAGACTTCGGAAACGACGAGTGGGGTTGCCATGTTTGTTCCTCAGACCTGCAGAATCGAAGAGACCAGCAGTTGCGTATAGGGTTCGCGCGGGTCGTCGAGCACACGGTCGGTGAGACCGTGTTCGATCACCTGACCGTCCTTCATCACCATCATGCGATGGGAGAGCAGCCGGGCGACGGCGAGATCGTGCGTGACGATGATCGCTGACAGGCCGAGATCGTTGACTAGGCCGCGCACGAGGTCGAGCAGGCGGGCCTGCACGGAAACGTCGAGACCGCCGGTCGGCTCGTCCATGAAGACGAGGCGGGGGCCGGTTACCAGGTTGCGGGCGATCTGCAGGCGCTGGCGCATGCCGCCGGAAAAGGCGCGCGGCTGGTCGTCGATGCGGTCGGCGTCGATCTCGACCCGCTCCAGCCAGTCGATGGCCGTATTGCGGATGTTGCCGTAGTGGCGGTTGCCGATCGCCATCAGTCGTTCGCCGACATTGGCGCCGGCCGAAACCGTCATGCGCAGGCCGTCGGCCGGGTTCTGATGCACGAAGCCCCAGTCGGTGCGCATCAGGAAGCGGCGCTCGGCCTCGTTCATGCGGAACAGGTCGCGATAGGTCTCGTCGCGCATATGGTATTCGACGCTGCCCGTCGTCGGCAGCAGCCGCGTCGAGATGCAGTTCAGCAGCGTCGTCTTGCCGGAGCCGGATTCGCCGACGATGGCCAGTACTTCGCCGGGCCAGAGTTCGAAGGACACGTCGCGGCAGCCGATACGGCTGCCGTAGAATTTCGAGATGTCCTTGACCTTGAGAAGGGGTGAGTCGCTCATTCGGCGGCCTCCTTGCTGCCAGGCAGCCCGTCGGCTGCGAGCCCATTTGGCGCCAGCCCATTTGACGCCAGCATAGGGCCGGCATGGCCATGGGCACGACGGTCTTCGCAGAAATCGGTATCGGAGCAGACGAACATGCGGCCGCCCTTGTCGTCGAGGATCACCTCGTCGAGATAGACCTGCTCGGCGCCGCAAAGCGCGCAGGGCTTGTCGAAGCGTTGCACCTCGAACGGATGGTCCTCGAAGTCGAGGCTGACGACTTCGGTATAGGGCGGCACGGCATAGATGCGCTTCTCGCGGCCGGCGCCGAACAATTGCAGCGCGTCGGACAAGTGCATTTTCGGATTGTCGAACTTCGGCGTCGGCGAGGGGTCCATGACGTAGCGGCCGGCGACCTTGACCGGATAGGCGTAAGTCGTGGCGATGCGGCCGTTGCGGGCGATATCCTCATAGAGCTTCACATGCATGAGGCCATATTCCTCGAGCGCGTGCATCTTGCGCGTCTCGGTCTCGCGCGGCTCAAGGAAACGTAAGGGTTCCGGGATCGGTACCTGGTAGACGAGCACCTGGTTGGAGTCGAGCTTCGCCTCCGGGATGCGGTGGCGTGTCTGTATGATGGTCGCCTCTTCCGTGCGGGTGGTGACGGCAACATTGGCGACCTTCTGGAAGAAGGCGCGGATGGAGACGGCATTGGTCGTGTCGTCCGCCCCTTGGTCGATGACCTTCAGCACATCTTCCGGACCGATGATGGATGCGGTCAGCTGTACGCCGCCGGTGCCCCAGCCGTAAGGCATCGGCATTTCGCGGGAGGCGAAGGGCACCTGATAGCCGGGAATGGAGATCGCCTTCAGAATGGCGCGACGGATCATCCGCTTGGTCTGCTCGTCGAGATAGGCGAAATTGTAGGTGGCGAGTTCGGTCATTCGGCTGCCTCCGTCATGGGATCCATGCCGCTTTGGCGGGCGGCCTCGAAATCGCGGCGCATGCGCCGCACCAGGTCGAGTTCGGCCTGGAAGTCGACATAATGCGGCAGCTTCAGATGTTCGACGAAGCCCGTCGCCTGCACGTTGTCGGAGTGGGAGATCACGAACTCTTCGTCCTGAGCCGGCGCAACGATGTCTTCGCCGAGTTCCTCGGCCCGCAGTGCGCGGTCGACCAGCGACATGGCCATTGCCTTGCGCTCGCTTTGGCCGAAGACCAGGCCGTAGCCGCGGGTGAACTGCGGCGGCGCCTTGGCCGAACCCTTGAACTGGTTGACCATCTGGCACTCGGTCACCTGTATCCGGCCGAGCGAGACGGCAAAGCCGAGTTCCGGTACCTCGAATTCCACCTCCACTTCACCGATGCGGATTTCGCCGGTGAAGGGATGGTTGCGGCCGTAGCCGCGCTGGGTCGAATAGCCGAGTGCCAGCAGAAAGCCTTCGTCGCCGCGGGCGAGCGCCTGCAGGCGAAGGTCTCGGGTCATCGGGAATTCCATCGGTGCGCGCGTCAGGTCGCCGATCTCGTGATCGACAGGCATGGTGCCGTCGCCCTCGATCAGTCCTTCCTGGCTGAGGATTTCCGAAACTCGCATGACGCGGCCGTCCTCAGCAGGTCGTTGCATCGGCTCGTCCACCGCCTCGTCGGTCAGAAGGCTTGGGTCGAGCAGACGATGCGTATAGTCGAAGGTCGGGCCGAGAAGCTGGCCGCCGGGCAGGTCCTTGTAGGTCGCGGAGATACGGCGTTCGATCTTCATCGCTGAAGTGTCGAGCGGCTGGGAATAGCCGAAGCGCGGCAGCGTCGTGCGGTAGGCTCTGAGCAGGAAAATCGCTTCGATCATGTCGCCGCGCGCCTGGCGCACGGCGAGTGCGGCCAGCGTGCGGTCATAGAGCGAGGCCTCAGCCATGACACGGTCGACGGCAAGCGCGAGCTGCGCGACGATCTGTTCGATGCCGACAGCCGGCAGCGAACGGTCGCCGCGGCGACGGTCGGCCAGCAGCCGGTGGGCATTGGCGATGGCGGTTTCACCGCCCTTTACGGCAACATACATATGTCACATCTCCGTCGCGGTGATCTTGGTGGTGCGCGGCAGGCAGAGGAATTGCCGGCCCGCTGTCAGAACGAGATCGACGCCGCGCGGGAAGAGCGCGCGATTGTCGTTCCAGATGCGCAGCAGCGCATCCGGCAGCCCGATCGGAGCGATCATGGTCACATCCTTGATGCCCGGGCCGGAAAGCGCCAGCGCCTTGCCGCCTTCGAGGTTTTCGATCTCAAGCACGATGGTCGTCGAACGATCGGGATATTCCTGGGTACCGATGCCGAACTGGCTGAAGGAGGAAAGCGCCATGCCGGCTTCGACAAAGGCAAAATGCGCCTCCAGCCGTTCCGAGATGACGGGCGCGCCCGTGTGGAAGGAGAGCCATTCCGGCAGGCTCGATCTTGCAAGGCTGGTGGAAAGCCAGACCGGCGTGTCATGGTCGCAAAGTGTGAGTCCGATTGCGCCAGCGGCGATACCGAGCGGCGCCGGCGGCGCGATGTCGGCCGTGACGGTTTGCAGTGTTCCCGGACGCGCCATGGCGTCCATCGTCATCTTGAAGACGCTCTGCGCGTCGAAGACCGGGTCGCTGAAGCCGCCGGTCAGGGCCTCGTTGCCGAAGGTCGGGGTGTTGAACAGGCTCATCAGTCTTCTCCGCGAACCATGGTGAAGAAATCGACGCGGGTCGCGGCCGTCTCTTCGGCGCGCTTGCGATCATAATCCGCGATGCGCTCGGCGACGGGCTCCAGGATTGCCTTCTCGACGAAATCCCTCGTGGCCGATTGCTGCCAGAGTGCGTCGAATATGGCCGAAAGCCTGGCCTTTTCCCGATCGGTACCGAGGGCATGCGAATGACCGATGGTGCCCGATGCCAGCCGGACGGTGGCGCGCGTCACCGTGACTTCGCCGAGGTTGAAAGGGGAGCCGCCGCCACCGATGCGGCCGCGCACCATGACAAGCCCCGTTTCCGGTCCGCGCACCGGCTGTGCCGCCGGCTTGCTCGGCAATGCTTCCCAGGCAGCCTCTAGCTCGTCGCGCTCGGCCTGCGCCAGAAGATCGGCGACACGCTTGCGTTCCCGACGCTCCTGTGCGGCCGCTTCCTGCCTTTGTGCTGAATTCATCGCGCCTTCCTTTAAATGTCTATTGATATAGACAACCATACAAGATAGTCTTATATCTATTAGCGAGTCGTGACAAGCGTGTGACAGGGCGAGTGGGCGAAATGGCAGGGCAGAAGATACAGAGGCAGACGGGCGTGGCGCTCTGGCGGCAGATCGCCGACCGGATTCGCGTCTCCATCAATCACGGGGATTTCGACGAGACGGGCATGGTGCCGCCGGAAACGGCGCTGGCGCTGCAGTTCGGCGTCAACCGGCATACGATCCGAAGCGCACTCGCGGCACTGGCGCAGGAGGGGATCGTGCGGGCGGTGCAGGGGCGCGGCACGCTGATCGAGCGCAAGGAACGCCTGAGCTTTCCGATTTCGAAGCGGACGCGGTTTTCGCAAGGGATTGGCGATCAGGTGCGAGAGACCCGCAGCGTCCCGCTTGCCACGGGCGAGGAGGCGGCGAGCGCGGAATTGGCCCGGCAGCTCAAGATCAAAATCGGCGCTCCCCTCGTGCGGCTGGAGACGCTCGGGCAGGCGGATCATCGCCCGGTATCGCGCGCCACCAGCTGGTTTCCCGCCGATCGCTTCGGCGCGATCGCCGAGATCTATCGGACGACGGGATCGATCACCAAGGCGTTTCGGGAGCTTGGCGTACCGGATTACGTGCGCGTCATCACCGAAATCACCGCGACGCATGCCGACGAAAGCGATCTCGCAGATCTGCAATTATCCCCGGGTGCCATCGTCCTGATCACCCAGGCGCTGAACTCGGATCTCGATAATGTGCCGGTGCAATATTCAATCTCCCGCTTCGCCGCTGACAGGGTGCGTTTCACGATCGAGAATTAAAGGCGGGGCTTGGCCCCTCATCCGGCCTGTCGGCCACCGCTCCCCGCAGGCGGGGAGAAGGGAAAAGACGCACCTCCGTCGCCTCTGAACCTCATGAGAATCGAGAGCTTGCAACGGAAGAGGTCGTTCTCCCCGTCAAAACGGGGAGAGGGCTAGGGTGAGGGGCCATCAGACCCGAATGCTTGGGCTCAATGTGCGCCGGACATATCGC
This sequence comes from Rhizobium sp. P40RR-XXII, assembly GCF_012641405.1. Lineage (GTDB taxonomy): Bacteria > Pseudomonadota > Alphaproteobacteria > Rhizobiales > Rhizobiaceae > Rhizobium. Next base: position 27,941 of record NZ_JABAII010000026.1, on the reverse strand, counting down.
CGAGGACTTCCTTGGAGGCGACGGTGGAATCGGCCTTGAGCTTGTAGACCATCGGCACGCCGGTCGCGAGGTTGAGCTCCAGGATCTGTGCCTTGCTCAGGCGATCGAGAACCATGACGAGCGAGCGTAGCGAATTGCCGTGGGCGGCGACGAGAACGTTCTGGCCGGCGAGCACGCGCGGCAGGATTTCCGTCAGGTAATAGGGCCAGACGCGGGCACCGGTATCGCGCAGGCTCTCGCCGCCGGGCGGCGGAACGTCATAGGAACGGCGCCAGACATGAACCTGCTCCTCGCCCCACTTGGCGCGGGCGTCGTCCTTGTTGAGCCCGGAGAGATCACCGTAATCGCGCTCGTTCAGCGCCTGATCCCTAATGGTTTCGAGGCCCTGCTGGCCGATTTCATCGAGGATGATCTTGAGCGTGTGCTGGGCGCGGGTGAGATCTGAGGTGAAGGCGACGTCGTATTTGATGCCGTAGTCGGCCAGCGCCTTGCCGCCGGTCTTCGCTTCTTCGATGCCAAGCGCGGTCAGATCGGGATCCTTCCAGCCGGTAAAGAGATTCTTCAAATTCCAGTCGCTCTGCCCATGGCGAACGAGAACGAGAGTGCCGCTCATAAAATTTCTCCTTGATAGAGCAATTCCAGGAAAGGTGCGTAGCGGTTTTCCGTCGGGAATTGCGAGACAATAAAAGGCTGGAGCGGATCGGCAATTCCGTGCCGACCCGCTCCTGGATCGCATCAACGTGTGGAGAGCCCGAGAACATCGAGCATGGAATAGAAGCCGGGTTTCTTGTCGCGCGCCCAGAGCGCCGCCTGCAGCGCGCCCCGTGCGAAGAGAGAGCGGTCGCCAGCACTGTGCGACAAGGTCAGCCGCTCGCTTTCGCTGGCGAAGATGACCGAGTGATCGCCGACCACGCCGCCGCCGCGCAAGGTCGCAAAGCCGATCGTACCCGCGGGACGCGCGCCCGTATGACCATCGCGCACGCGCACGGAGTTGTCGTTGAGATCGATGCCGCGGCCCTTCGCTGCCGCCTGGCCGAGCAGCAGTGCCGTGCCCGAGGGCGCATCGACCTTATGGCGATGATGCATTTCCAGCACCTCGATATCCCAGTCGTTCGAGGGTAGCGCCCGGGCTGCCTGCTCGACAAGCACGCTCAGGAGATTGATGCCGAGGCCCATATTGCCCGATTTGACGACGCGCGCATGGCGCGCGGCGGCCTTGAACTTGGCCTCGTCCTCGTCCGAGCAGCCGGTCGTGCCGATGATATGGACGATGCGCGCCTGCGCGGCGAGATCGGCAAAGGTGACGCTCGTTGCCGGCGTCGTGAAATCGATGACGCCTTCGGCATGGAGGAAGGCGGCGAGCGGATCGTCCGTCACGGGAATACCGATCGGTCCCAGCCCGGCGATTTCGCCGGCATCCTTGCCGATGAAGGCGGAGCCGGGACGCGTGACCGCGGCATGCAGGGTTACGCCGTCGGTTGCGTGGATGATGCGGATGAGAGCCTGTCCCATGCGGCCCGCCGCGCCAACCACCACCAGCTTCATCGCATCGTCGCTCATGTCGTCTCTATCGTCTATTTGCGGGAATTACTTGATATGGCCGGTAGCTGCAGGTTGTTGAGCCGAGCGTAGAGGCCATTGTCGGCCGTCGCAAGCGTCTCGTGGTTGCCTTCCTCGACAACCCGGCCGTTCTGCATGACCACGATCTTCTCGGCGCGGACAACAGTCGACAGGCGGTGCGCGATGACGACGACGGTGCGGCCGCTCATCGCCTCTTCCAGCGCCTTCTGGACAGCCGCTTCGGACTCCGTGTCGAGCGCCGAAGTCGCCTCGTCCAGAAGCAGGATCGGCGCGTTGCGCACCAGCGCGCGGGCGATCGACAGGCGCTGCCGCTGGCCGCCCGAAAGCGTCACGCCGTTTTCGCCGACGGGGGTGTCGTAGCCCATCGACTGCGCCTCGATGAAATCATGCGCATAGGCGAGGCGCGCGGCTTCCTCGACTTCGGCATTCGTCGCTTCCGGGCGCCCGTAGCGGATATTGTCGCGGATCGTGCCTTCGAACAGATAGGGCTGCTGCGAGACATAGGCGATCTGTTCCCGCAGCGACTGTTTCGTCACATGCGCGATATCCTGCCCGTCGATAAAGATGCTGCCGGCCCTGGGATCGTAGAAGCGCGGGATCAGATTGATGACGGTGGACTTGCCGGCGCCGGAGGGACCGACAAGTGCGGTCGTCTGGCCCCCCTCGGCCGCGAAGTTGACGCCGGAGAGGACGGCTTCGTCACCGTAGGCGAAATGAACGTCGCGGAACTCGATACGGGCTTTGGTCACTTTAAGTGGTTTGGCATCCAGCAGGTCGCGCTGGCGCGGCTCCATGTCGAGCAGCTCGTAGATCATCCGCGCATTGACGACCGCGCGCTCCAGCTGTACCTGCAGCTTGGCGAGGCGCCGCGCCGGATCGTAGGCGAGCAGCAGCGAAACGATGAAAGAGAAGACGGCGCCCGGCGGTACGTTCTGGTAAATCGAGCGATAGGCAGCATAGGCGAAGATGCCGGCCACGGCAAAGCCGGCGACCGTTTCGATCAGCGGGCCATTGCGCTCGGAAATACGGGCAATGCGATTTTGGCGGTTTTCCGCCGCCGTAATCAGCTTGTCGATCTTGCGCTCGAGTTCGCGCTCCATCGTGAAAGCCTTGACGATGGAAACGCCCTGAATGGTTTCCTGCATCGCGCCAAGCACGCGGCTGTTGAGAACGACCGCTTCGCGCGTGACGGCGCGCAGGCGTCTGGAAATGTGGCGCAGTGCCAGAAAGACTGGTGGAGCGATGACGAAGAAAATAACGCTCAGCATCGGGTCCTGATAGACCATGTTGCCGAGCAGGAAGACGAACGACAAAAAGTCTCGCGCCGTGGAAGTGATGACAAGATTCATCACATCGCGGATGCCGGAGACGTTCTGGCTGACCCGGGCTGCGATCTGCGCAGACCGTGCCTCGTTGAAAAAGCCAACCGAAAGCGTCATCAGATGCGCATAGAGGCGCCGTTGATAGCGGGCGATGATGTCGTTGCCGATTTTCGATAGGATGATCGATTGAAAATAACCGGCAAAACCACGCGCTATAAATGCTGCGAGGATTGCAAGGCAGATCAGCCACATGACCTCGGCGCGACGCTCGTAGAAGGCACCGTTGACGATCGGCCTCATGACCGCAGCCATTGTCGCCGTGGATGCGGCGACGACGATCAGGCAAAATATTGCGACCGAATAGCCCCATATATGTTCGCGGCCGTTCTCGGCGATAATGCGCTTCAGCATGCCGGTAATGGCTTCGCTGTCGACGCTTTTGCTTTTCGGGTCAGGCAATTTCAATAATCGGCTTCCTGTCTTGAACCAAGCGAGCCGCATCTGGCACGTGCTTCCGCGGCTCTATTAAAGAGTTAGCACGGCTTTGGCTAGACATGGCCTGCCGCGCTGGTTAAGGCCGATCACGGAGCCGGACCTATTATAGAGGAAGGCGGCTCTTTCAAAAAGGTATGGCACACCGGGTTTCAGCGCGCCACGGGCTGTTTGGCAAGCGGTTAACGCCGCCAGCGACGGCCCTCCGTGGCAAGGCCGAAGCTCGTGGGCTTGCGGGCATAGGTCGCAAGGCCGGAAAGCGCCGCCAGCGGGTTGATGACCACATGGGTCGGGATCGTCTTCATCATTTCCGTGTGTGGCGCCTTGTCCTCGAAGGCGGCGCGGAATTCCGGCTTCTGCAGCGCCGGCAGGATTTTTTGCGGGATGCCGCCCGAGAGATAGACGCCGCCGCGCGCCATGAAGACCATGGCGAAATCGCCGGCGACGCGGCCGAGATAGGTGACGAACAGCGTCAGCGTTTCCTCGGCCTGCGCATTGGTGCCGGCAAGCGCGTGGTTGGTGATGTCGGCCGGTTCCTTCAGGCTCGGCTCGATGCCGTCAGCCGCGCAGATGGCATGATAAAGGTTCTGCAGGCCGCGGCCGCAGATCACCTGCTCGGCCGAAATGCGGCCCTCGATGGGTTCCAGATGCGGCCAGATCTGCAGGTCCCGTTCCGTGCGCGCCCCGAGATCGATATGGCCGCCTTCGCCCGGCACGGGCACCCATTGATGCTGGGTATGGACCAGGGCGCCGACGCCAAGCCCCGTGCCCGGCCCGAGTACGACGCGCGATGCAGTCATGTTCCCCGATGCTTGGCCGATGATTTGGCGATGCTCGTCGGAAATCTCGGCAATCGCCAGCGCCTGCGCCTCGAAATCGTTGATGACGAGCACGTCCTCGATGCCGAGATTGGCGATCATCGTCTTCGGACGGATCACCCAGTCGCAATTTGTGAGCGGAATCTCATCGCCCTGAACGGGGCCGGCCATGGCAAGGATCGCGGCGCGGGGCCGCGTCTTGGTCTTCTCGAGGATCAGCTTGATCGCATCGTCGATCGTCTCGAAATTCGCCGTCTGCACGACCGGAAAATGCTCCGGTTCGGAACCGGCGTCGGCAAGGATCGAGAAACGCGCATTCGTCCCCCCGATATCGCCGATCAGAATGGGAAAAGGCGGTGGGGCATCGCTGTGATTGAGCTCGGGCATGGACAGGTCCGTGGTCTGCCGCCGGCAAGGCGGATTAATGGTTCAGTGTTTTGATCAGCCGCTCGGCGGTGGATTCGTTGAGCGCCATCGGAATGTCGTAGAGAACGGCAAGCCGCGTCAATGCCTTCACATCGACATCGTGCGGCAAGGGAGTGAGGGGATCGATGAAGAAGACGAGCATGTCGATCTCGCCGGTGGCGATTAGCGCGCCGATCTGCTGGTCGCCGCCGAGCGGGCCGCTTTTCAGGCGGGTGACCTTGAGGTCGGGGCTGGCATCGAGCACGCGACCGCCCGTCGTGCCGGTCGCAACGATCTTCCAGTGGGCAAGGGCTGCTTGATTGCGCCGTGCGAACTCCGCCATCGCATCTTTTTTCTCATCATGCGCGATCAAGGCGATGCATTTGCTGCCGGCCATGAAATCCTTGCTCCACCCAGTGCTTTCAATCGATTTATCCGCCTTCTATACCAAGGAGGCCCGTTTTAAAAGACTAACCCGGCAAGGAGGTTTCCGGCCTCATTGCTGCGGGATTTGGCCGGGCGGCGTGTCGCCGGAGACAGGCCCGGAGACAGGCAGCGCGTCCGTTTCCGCCGTTGCATCGGCAGCTTTGGCGTCTAAGGTTGCGGCGCGAGCCGATGCGACCGATGGTGACGCCACCACGGCCTGACAGGCCTTGGGCAGATCGGAAACCATGACCTCGCGCGGCTTGACCGGGGGCTTCGTGCTCGGCTTCGGTTTCGCCCAGGGCTCGGGACCGAACCACCAGGCGAGCGGCTTATCGCAGCCGTCACCGGCGGCGACCGGCGCCTGCGGCGTGCAGCCGACCGAACCGGCAGGGCAGCGGATGCGGATGTGGAAATGCGAGTCGTGCCCATATTCCGGCCGCAGCTTGCCGAGATTGGCGCGGTCGCCCGTCCAGGTCTCGCACATCTTCTTCTTGATCGCCGGGTTGACGAAGATGCGCTCGACTTCGGGATAGCTCGCCGCCCGCATCAGCAGGCGGGCATGCGCCGGCGTCCAGACTTTCTCGTTGATCGTCAGGAACTTGTCCTTTGCGAGCATCGTGGTGAAGGGCAGGGCTTCGCGCTCGTCGGCCGTCATCTTGCGTCGTGGCATCGGCGTCAGCCAGACATCGGCATCGAGGCCGATCTGATGCGAGGCATGGCCGTTGGCCATCGGACCGCCGCGCGGCTGCGAGATATCGCCGACGAGCAGGCCCGGCCAGCCGTCATTCCTGGCCGCATCGCGCGACAGGCGCTCCAGCAGGCCGATCATTTCAGGCCGCCCCCAGCGCCGGTTGCGCGACAGGCGCATGGCCTGCCAGGTCGGGCCATCGGCGGGCAGCGCGACTGCGCCGGCAAGGCAGCCCTTGGCATAAAAACCGATCGACTGTGGCGCCCCTTGCGTCGGCAGCGTCACCGCTCCGAAGACCGCCTTGGCGCTGCCGGGCGAAGGGGTAGCCTGCTGCGCCAGCGTATCGCCGGCGATAAGACCCATTCCGATCATTGCCGCGAAAGAGAATTTGCCGATCGTTGGAAGGGAGCGAGCCAGAAGCGAAATCATGCATATCCTTGAAAGGCGGTCGGCGTCATCCGAAGTGATTTGGGCCGAAGTGATTTGCCGCGAGATTATCCTGAAAAAGGATGGAAGTTAATCCGCGGCATTGCTGCTGGCCGACGAGCGACCGCCTTCTCATGACTGCACGGTCGTTTCGACCCGATCAATTCGCCAGAATTTCAGCCGTCTTGCGAATGCGCGACAGTCGCGGCAATACCTTCGTGCAGGCAAAGTCCTGCATTTCTTGCGAGAGGGTCGTCGCTGCGTCCTCGGCGACGATGACGGCATAATTTGCCGCATAGGCATCGCGCACGGTTGCTTCCACGCCAAAATTGGTGGCGACGCCGGTCAGGATCAGTGTTTTAATGCCGCGGCGTCGAAGCTGCAGATCGAGTTCCGTGCCGTAGAAGGCGCTCCACTGACGCTTGAGGATGGCGATATCCGGCGTCAGTGCGGCGATTTCGGCGGGTGCCGCAAGCGCCGCCGCCGGCAAGCCGCCTGGGGGAAGCGGGAAGGTTTCGTCAACAGGCTGGTTGACAGCGTCGGCATAGTCCGGGGAAAATCCAACCGTTACAAAAACAGTGGTTCCGCCGTCGGCCTTTAGCTTGTTCGCGATGGCGACGGTGTTGGCGATGACTTGTGGGGCAGTGTAGGGCGCGAGCGGCCTGTTGAGAACCAGGCTTTGCAGGTCGATGGAAATGAGAGCGGTTGTCTTGGGATCGTAAAGTGACATCTTGGGGCTCCGAAAAACATGAGGGAATCCTCACAATGGAAAATATGAGGATGACCTCACAAAAATCAAGTGAAGAATTGAAGACGCGTACGCCAAAGCGGCAGCGCGGCCATGATCGCGTCGTCATTCTGCTTGACGCGGCGGCAAGGGTCTTTGCGCGCAAGGGCTATGATGCCGCAACGATGACGGAGATCGCGACCGAGGCGCATTCCTCCATCGGCTCGCTCTATCAATTCTTTCCGACCAAGCTGCTGCTTGCCGAGGCGCTGCATATCGAACGGCTGGAGCGATTGAAGGCCGGGCTTCGGGAAGTGGCGGAAAGAAGCGCCGGCCTTTCCGCAGCAGATTGCGGCGAGGCGATCTTCGATGCGCTCGGTGTCTTCATGGGGAAGTACCCGGAACTTTCTGTACTTGCCGGCCGCCGCGATATTCCCAAGGAGCGGAAGGCGCGTTCGCGTGCCGAGCTGAAGGAGCTGATCGCGGGCGTCCTGCGGCAGGCCAAGCCGTCGATATCAGACGATGTCGCGTTGATGTCGGGCCTCGTGCTCGAACTTCTGCGGATCGTCGTCGCCGTTGCCAACGAGCCTGACGCGGCTGAGGACCGCCGCGTCGCGGGCGAATTGCGGCTGATGCTGCGCAAACGACTTGAAGAAGCGGCGGCAAAGGGCTGATTCCAGGAGATGGTCTTCGGCGTCTTTGCGAAGAGATGAATTGTTGCGTCCTGTTTTTTGCCCTCATTTGCCTTATGCTGATTCTTGGAAAAGCATCAGGAGATCATGAATGGCATCGACACGGTTGAAAGCAGGCTTGGTTGTTTCTCTTATTTGCTTGCTGGCATTGCCCGTGTCCTCGAAAGCCGAAGAGCCGCAATTCCGCATCGGCACGGCCATTCTCGGCGACCTCAAATATCAGCCCGGCTTCAAGCACTTCGATTACGTCAACCCGGATGCGCCGAAGGGCGGCGAGGTGAAGCTGTCGGCTAGCGGTACGTTCGATACCTTCAATCCAGTCCTGTCGAAGGGCAGTGTCGCCGATGGGACAGAGCTGATCTATGATACGTTGCTGAAGAAAGCCGATGACGAGGCCAATTCTTCCTATGGTTTGCTCGCCGAGGGCGTCTCTTATCCCGATGATGTTTCAAGTGCCACGTTTCGGCTGCGCGCCGAAGCGAAGTGGCCCGACGGCACCCCGGTAACGCCCGAGGACGTGATCTTCAGCTTTGAGAAAACCAAAGAACTCAATCTGATGGTGACAAGCTACTACGCCCATGTCGTGAGCGCAGAAAAAACCGGTGAGCGCGATGTTACCTTCCGTTTCGATGAGAAGGGCAACCGCGAACTTCCCTCGATCTTGGGCCAACTGACCATCCTGCCGAAACATTGGTGGGAAGCAAATGGTCCCGACGGCAAGCCGCGCGATATCTCACGTACCACGCTCGAGCCCGTCATGGGGTCGGGTCCTTATAAGATCGCTTCCTTCCAGCCTGGCTCTTCGATCCGCTACGAACTGCGTGACGATTATTGGGGCAAGAATATCCCGGTCAATGTCGGTGAGAACAATTTCGGCACTATAAACTACGTCTATTTTTCCGACTACGACGTCGCGTTCGAGGCGTTCCGTAGCGGCGTTATCGATTACTGGCAGGACAATTCAACAAGCCATTGGGTGACCGGCTACGATTTTCCGGCCGCCAAGGACGGCCGCATCAAGCGGGAGGAATTGCCCAACACCCTGCGCTCGGTCGGCGTCATGCAAGCGCTCGTTCCCAATATGAGGCGCGAACGGTTCAAGGATGAGCGCGTCCGCGAGGCGCTGAACTACGCTTACGATTTCGAGGAGCTGAACCGGACCCTGTCCTTCGGGAAGTTGACACGTGTCGACAGTTTCTTTTTCGGCACGAAATTCGCCTCCTCCGGCCTGCCGCAAGGGGAGGAACTCAATGTCCTGAACAGCGTCAAGGACAAGGTGCCCGCAGAGGTCTTCAGCACTCCCTATGCCAATCCCGTCGGCGGCGATCCGCAGAAGGCGCGCGACAATTTTCGCAAGGCGATCGCCTTGTTCAAGGATGCGGGCTGGGTCCTCAAGGGCAACAAGATGGTGAACGCGCAGACCGGCCAGCCCTTCTCGCTGGAACTCCTGCTGAACAACCCTTCGCTGGAAAGATCGGTGTTGCCCTATGTGCAGAATCTGAAGCGCATCGGCATCGATGCCAGTGTCAGGACGGTCGATCCCTCGCAATACGTCAACCGCATTCGCAGCTTCGATTATGATATGATCTGGGTCGTTTGGGCGGAGACGCTGAACCCCGGCAACGAGCAGGCGGAATACTGGGGCTCCGCCTCCGCCGCCCGCCAGGGATCGCGCAATTACGCCGGGATAGCCGACCCAGGCATCGACGCCCTCATCCAGAAAGTGATCTTGGCAAAGGACGTGGCGGAGAAGGAAGCGACGACCAAGGCACTCGATCGGGTGCTGCTCGCCCACCACTATGTTTTGCCCACCTTCTACGGGACGACGACCAGGATCGCCTACTGGGACAAATTCGAACATCTGCCTGATCTGCCCTATTACTCTATCGGCTTCCCCGAAGTCTGGTGGTCGAAAAGCGCCGGAAAATGAGCCTCTCTTGCAATAAAGGGCTCGCTGGCTCCAAATGCTCGGGCTGATTCGGATAGTTTCAAGCTGAAATGACTGCGCCGGTCTGCATCCGGCGGAAGGGAATATGATTTGATCGAAAGATGCGCTGAGGCGAGGCGGAATACACTCTATTTCGAGGGAGCGGCGGACTGATGGGCGCCTATATCCTCAGACGCCTCCTGCTGATGATCCCGACCATCGTCGGCATCATGGCCATTTCCTTCACCATCGTGCAGTTTGCGCCGGGCGGCCCGGTCGAGCAGGTCATCGCGCAGCTGACCGGGCAGGGCGACAATGCCAATGGCCGCCTGTCGGGTGGCGGTACGGACCTAGCTGTCCAGCAATCCTTCGACGACAGCAGCTCGAAATATCGCGGCGCGCAGGGGCTCGATCCGGAATTGATCGCCAAGCTCGACAAGCAGTTCGGCTTCGACAAGCCGCCGCTCGAGCGCTTCGGCCAGATGATGTGGAATTATATTCGCTTCGATTTCGGCGAAAGCTTCTTCCGCAACACCACGGTCATCGATCTTATCGGCCAGAAGCTGCCGGTGTCGATCTCGCTCGGCATCTGGATCCTGATCTTCTCTTATGCCATTTCCATTCCGCTCGGCATCCGCAAGGCGGTGCAGGACGGATCGACCTTCGATGTCTGGACGTCGGGCATCATCATCATCGGCTATGCCGTCCCGAGCTTCCTGTTCGGCATCATGCTGATCGTGCTGTTTGCCGGGGGATCCTTCTTCGATTGGTTCCCGCTGCGCGGCCTCGTCTCGGATAATTTCGCCGATCTCAGCTGGTGGCGGAAGATCCTCGATTATCTCTGGCACCTGGTGCTGCCGCTGATTTCGCTGTCGCTCGCCGCTTTCGCCACCACGACTTTGCTCACCAAGAATTCCTTTATCGAAGAGATCAAGAAGCAATATGTCGTCACCGCCCGCGCCAAGGGGCTTTCCGAACGGCGCGTGCTCTATGGCCATGTCTTCCGCAACGCCATGCTCATCGTCATTGCCGGTTTTCCCGGCGCCTTCATCTCCGCCTTCTTCACCGGTTCGCTCCTGATCGAGAACATTTTCTCGCTCGATGGCTTGGGACGCTTGAGCTACCTCTCCGTCGTCCAGCGCGATTATCCGGTGGTGTTCGCCACACTCTTCATCTTCTCGCTGCTCGGCCTCTTCGTCAGCCTCGTTTCCGATCTGATCTACACCTGGATCGACCCGCGCATCGACTTCGAGCGGAGGGACGTATGATGGACGCAGCCAGCCATACGGATTCCCCAGCTGTCGTAAAGCCACCGCGCAAGGGCCTGTTCTCGCCGACCAATCTGCGCCGTTGGGAGAATTTCAAGGCGAACCGACGCGGCTACTGGTCGCTCTGGATCTTTCTGGTCTTGTTTGTCCTCAGCCTCGGCGCCGAGTTCATCACCAATGACCGGCCGATCCTCATCTCCTACAAGGGCGAGATCCTGACGCCGATCTTCGTCGATTACCCGGAAGAGAAATTCGGCGGCTTCCTGGCGCAGACGGATTATCGCGCCCAGGATATTCAGGACGAGATCAATGCCAACGGCTGGATGATCTGGCCGCCGATCCACTATTCCTATCAGACCGCCAATTCCAACCTTCCCAAGGGCCTGTCGGCGCCGACCCCGCCCTTCTGGGCGATGAGCAAGGAACAGCGCTGCTCCGGTTATGCGCAAGGCGTCGCCGATCCGAATTGCAACTGGAGCAATTTCAATTGGCTCGGCACGGACGACCAGGCGCGTGACGTGCTCGCCCGCCTGGTCTACGGCTTCCGCATATCGGTGCTGTTCGGCCTGGCGCTCACCATCTGTTCGGCCGTCGTCGGCGTCTGCGCCGGGGCGATACAGGGTTATTTCGGCGGATGGACCGATCTTCTGATGCAGCGTTTCATCGAGATCTGGTCGTCCATGCCGGTGCTCTACATCCTGCTGATCATTGCCTCGGTCCTGCCGCCCGGCTTCTTCATTTTGCTCGGCATATTGCTCTTGTTTTCCTGGGTGGGGCTTGTCGGCGTCGTGCGCGCTGAATTCCTGCGGGCGCGCAATTTCGAATATGTGCGCGCCGCCCGCGCACTCGGCGTCAACAATCGCACCATCATGTACCGCCACCTGCTGCCGAACGCGATGGTCGCGACATTGACCTTCGTTCCCTTCATCCTGTCGGGCTCGATCTCCACTCTGACCTCGCTCGACTTCCTAGGGTTCGGCATGCCGCCCGGCTCTCCATCGCTGGGTGAAATGATCGCTCAGGGCAAATCCAATCTGCAGGCGCCCTGGCTGGGGCTCTCGGCCTTCTTCACCATGTCGATCATGCTGTCGCTGCTGATTTTCATCGGCGAGGCCGTGCGCGACGCCTTCGATCCCAGGAAGACGTTCCGATGAGCGAAAACTCCACTCCACTACTGTCAGTCCGCAATCTGTCCGTCGCCTTTCATCAAGGCGGTCAGACGTCGACGGCGGTCGATGGCGTTTCCTTCGATATCGCCAAGGGCGAAGTCTTGGCGCTGGTCGGCGAATCCGGCTCCGGCAAGTCGGTCTCGGCCAATTCGATCCTGAAGCTCTTGCCTTATCCGGCCGCAAGCCACCCTTCCGGCGAAATCCTGTTCAAGGACAAGGACCTATTGAAGGCGTCGGACAACGAGCTGCGCGCCGTGCGCGGCAACGACATCACGATGATCTTCCAGGAGCCGATGACCTCGCTCAATCCGCTTCATTCGATCGAGCGGCAGATCAGCGAAATCCTGGCATTGCACCAGGGCATGACCGGCCACGCCGCGCGCAACCGCACGCTGGAACTGCTGAACCAGGTCGGCATCCGCGAGCCGGAAAAGCGCCTCAAGGCCTATCCGCACGAACTATCCGGCGGCCAGCGTCAGCGCGTGATGATCGCCATGGCGCTAGCCAACCGTCCGGAATTGCTGATCGCCGATGAACCGACGACAGCGCTCGACGTCACAGTGCAGGCGCAGATCCTTGAATTGCTGCGGGATCTCAAGGGCGTGCACGGCATGTCGATGCTGTTCATCACCCATGACCTCGGCATCGTCCGCAAGTTCGCCGACCGCGTCTGTGTGATGACCAAGGGCCACATCGTCGAGACCGGCACGGTGGAAGAGGTTTTCACCAATCCGCAGCACGACTATACCCGCCATCTGCTGGCGGCCGAGCCGCGCGGCGAGCCGCCGGCGAGCGACGCCGGCAAGCCCGTCGTCATGGAAGGCAGCGATATCCGTGTGTGGTTCCCGATCAAGGCCGGCTTCATGCGCAAGGTCGTCGATCATGTGAAAGCGGTCGATGGCATCGACCTGAAGCTCAGGGCCGGCCAGACGCTCGGCGTCGTCGGCGAATCCGGCTCTGGCAAGACCACGCTCGGTCTGGCGCTCGCCCGGCTCATCTCCTCGCAAGGGCGCATTGCCTTCGTCGGCAAGGATATAGCCGGCTATTCATTTCGCGAAATGCGGCCGCTGCGCAACCAGCTGCAGGTGGTTTTCCAGGACCCTTACGGTTCGCTGAGCCCGCGCATGTCGGTCGGCGAGATCATTGCCGAGGGGCTCAAGGTGCATGAGCGGTCGCTTTCGGCCGAAGAGCGCGACAAGCGCGTCTGCTGGGCGCTGGAGGAGGTCGGCCTCGACCCAATCACCCGCTGGCGCTTCCCGCACGAATTCTCGGGCGGCCAGCGTCAGCGCGTCGCCATTGCCCGCGCCATGGTGCTGAAGCCGCGTTTCGTCATGCTGGACGAGCCGACCTCGGCGCTCGATATGAGCGTCCAGGCGCAGGTTGTGGATTTGTTGCGCGACCTGCAGAAGAAGCATGATCTCGCCTATCTCTTCATCAGCCACGACCTGAAGGTGGTAAAGGCGCTCGCCAACGAGCTGATCGTCATGCGCTTCGGCAAGGTCGTCGAACAGGGCGCATCCGCCGATATTTTCCGGGCGCCGAAAGAGGATTATACCAAGGCCCTTCTTGCCGCCGCATTCAACATCGAGGCGGTGCCGACCGCCGCCATCCAGCAGTGAAGGCCATCGCCATGCCGGCCAAAAGCCCCGTTCTCGTCGACCTCAAATTCAGTCCGGCGACAGTCGCCAAGGCGCTCGAAACGGCCTTTGCCGATCGCGGCAGCATCAATCTCGCCGATCCCGCCAGCAAGGGCGCGGATCTCTCCTATGTCGATTATGCGCTTGTGTGGAAACCGGATGCCGATCTCTTCGAGCGCGCCCGCAATCTCAAGGTGATCTTCTCGGGCGGCGCCGGCGTCGATTCGATGATGTCCATTGCCGGCCTGCCCGATATTCCGATCGTCCGCTTCGTCGATCGCAGCCTGACGGTGCGCATGAGCGAATGGATCGTGATGCAGTGCCTGATGCATCTGCGCGATGTGCAGGGGCATTTCAGGAACCAGCGCCAGCATCTATGGGTGCCGCATCATGGCGCGGAAGCCGCTGAGGTCACCGTTGGTGTCATGGGCCTCGGCGTTCTCGGCTGCGATGCCGCCGCCAAGCTGAAGTTGATGGGCTTCAACGTCATCGGCTGGTCCCGCAGCAAGAAAGAGATCGATGGCATGGAAACGTTCGACGCCAGCGGGCTGGATGCGTTTCTGGCCCGCACCGATATTCTGGTCGGCCTCTTGCCGCTGACGCCGGAAACGACCGGAATTTACAATGCCTCGCTCTTTTCGAAGCTGCACCGCAACGGTCCGCTCGGCAAGCCGGTCTTCATCAATGCCGGCCGCGGCAAGAGCCAGGTGGAGGCCGATATCGCCTCGGCTGTTCGTACCGGTATTCTCGGCGGCGCCTCGCTCGATGTCTTCGCCGTCGAGCCCCTGGCAGCGGACGATCCGCTATGGGGCCTGGAAAATGTCATTATCACGCCGCATGATTCCGCCGTCTCCGAAGAAAAGGCGTTGATGCGCCATGTCGAGGAGCAGATCGACCGCTTCGAACGCGGCGAACCGCTGCAGCATCTGGTGGATCGCGGCCGGGGTTACTAAGTCTGGTAGGCTGCGGAGTTGAGGCGCTTCCTTCGGTTGCCGGCAGTCGAATGTGGCAGATTCGCTCTGACATCAATTTTCTTTCAGTGACTGGACTTTCGCTCAACATTTTTTGATAACAAGCCTCTACACGCATGCTGGCATATCGGCCGGCGAGAAGCATGACGTCCGCAGGGCAGGAGACGGGGCAGGAACGACATGACCAAGACGGATATTGCCACCCGCGTCTATAACCATACCTGGAAGCTCGATCCGATCGTCCGCAGTCTGATCGATACGGATTTCTATAAGCTCCTCATGCTGCAGATGATCTGGAAGCTCTATCCGGACGTCGATGCCACTTTCTCGCTGATCAATCGCACCAAGAGCGTTCGCCTGGCCGAAGTGATCGATGAGAAGGAATTGCGCGAGCAGCTGGATCACGCCCGCACGCTCCGCCTCTCCAAGAAGGAGATGATCTGGCTTGCGGGTAACAGCTTCTATGGCCGCGCCCAGATCTTCGAACCGGAATTCCTCACCTGGCTGTCGAATTTCCAGCTGCCCGAATATGAGCTCTCTAAGCGCGACGGCCAGTATATTCTCGAC
This sequence comes from Rhizobium sp. P40RR-XXII, assembly GCF_012641405.1. Classification (GTDB taxonomy): domain Bacteria; phylum Pseudomonadota; class Alphaproteobacteria; order Rhizobiales; family Rhizobiaceae; genus Rhizobium. The sequence goes on along the minus strand of NZ_JABAII010000026.1, from coordinate 12,825 downwards.
TTCCACGGTTCGTGGAAGGAAACGACGATGTGGGAAATTCCCGCGCTCGCCATTATCAACGAGCTTCGCTCGCGCACGGCGCTGAAGGCGCTCGGCCCCTTCACGCTCGATGTGCTCTATGCCCGCGCCAAGGCTAAGATGTGGGAAAAGGTGGAGCGGCTGAGGGAACTGCCAGGCCTGCGCATCTCCGATTTCGGCACCCGCCGTCGCCACAGCTTCCTCTGGCAGCGCTGGTGCGTCGAGGCGCTGAAGGAAGGCGTGCCCCATGCCTTCACCGGCACGAGCAACGTGCTGCTCGCCATGGATTCCGATCTGGAAGCCGTCGGCACCAATGCGCATGAGTTGCCAATGGTCGCCGCAGCACTTGCGAAAAACGACGAAGAGCTGGGCAAGGCGCCCTACAAGGTGCTGCGCGACTGGAACCGTCTCTATGGCGGCAATCTACTTGTCGTGCTGCCCGATGCCTTCGGCACTGCCTCCTTCCTGCGCAACGCGCCGGAATGGGTGGCCGACTGGACCGGTTTCCGTCCCGACAGTGCCCCGCCCATCGAGGGCGGCGAGAAGATCATCGACTGGTGGAAGAAGATGGGTCGCGATCCGCGCCAGAAACTGCTGATCTTTTCCGACGGGCTCGATGTCGAGGCGATCATCGACACCTACAAGCATTTCGACGGCCGGGTGCGCATGAGCTTCGGCTGGGGCACCAATCTGACCAATGACTTCGCCGGCTGCGCGCCGACCGAACTCAAGGGGCTGAGCCCCATCTCCATCGTCTGCAAGGTCATCGAAGCCAACGGACGCCCGGCCGTCAAACTCTCCGACAATCCGCAGAAGGCGACCGGCGAGCCGGCGGAAGTCGAGCGCTATCTGAAATTCTTCGGCGCGGAAGATCGCGTCGATCAGGAAGTTCTGGTGTAATTTCCAGGAGGAATGTCCGGTTGCCTCAGAGCAGTTCAGCTTTTCACGGGATCGCTGAGCCGCTCTATCTCTTTGTTGTCTCGCAATTCCGGACGGAAAACCGCGACGCACTTTTCCTGGAATTGCGCTAGTGGCGGACGTTTACCGCTTCTACTCGGGCCGCCCGCTTGAACAGCGTCCACCGGCCGTTTTCCCAGCGATATTGATCCGGCGAAATGACGTAAGGCACGTCGCTGAGATCGGCGCTGATCAGCTCCAGCAGCTGTAGACCCTGAATGTCGTTCTCATGCGTGAAGAACACCTTGTCGCGCGACAGGAATGCGGCGATCGGTGCGGCGCCGCCGGATTGCTCTTGCACTTGCGCCCAGAAATTCGGCAGAAAGGCGACGCTGGATTCGAACTGGCCGTCCACCTCGACATATTGAAACCGGCTGCGTTTGGCGATCTGGACGCCGGTCTTGGCGAAGAATTTCTGCAGGTTGGCCTGTGCCGTCTCGGCAAGCTCCCGGGCATCGATGCCCCAATCGTCGAGCGCGGTGGACATGACGTAGCTGACGGTGGTCTCGCCGTTGACGACGAAGAGCTTGATCAGGTTTTCCGCCTCGTCGAGATAGACGAATTGCGGTGGGCTGGGTTCGTCCTTGACGGCCTGCATCATCTGCTGGCGGGCCACCTCGACGAATTCGCGTGTTTTCAGCACCGGCAGAACCTTGGCGAGTTCGCTATTGTCCTCCATGACTTCCGTCATGTTGAGATAGTTGTGCAGCGCCTGCGCGCGCGCCGGCCCTCGCTTTTCGCGCAATGCCAGCAACGCATTGTTCAGGAATTTCGTCATCGTATCGCCGTTGCGGCTATGCAATGTCAGGCTGCCGGCTGTGGGGTCGTAATCGACGCGGATCAGGTCGCCGAAGAATGGCAGGCGCTCCTGCAGATAGGCCGCAAAGGTCGCCTCGTTCTGCAAAGCTTCATCCGGAATGTTCAGATCGAGCGTCTTGACGGCCGTCGTGCCTTCGGGTTCGGGCAGTCTCTGCCCGCCGCGCGTGTCGGATCGACTGCCTTTACCGAAGAGCCTTTTCAGGAAATTGAACACGCGCGTCCCCGAGTACCGACCGGTATTGCCGCAGAACCTAGCGCGGCCATGGCTTCGGGACAATGCCGGGCGGGCGATGGATTTGTGCTGTAAGCGCCTGCTTGCCCGGATAAAAAACGCGTATAGTCTGCGGGAACGGGCCGGATGGTCCGATTGCGGGAAGGGCAGCGCATATGAGAAATTTCGGGGGTAGCAGGCTGTGGATCGGAGCCTTGCTTTTATATCTTCTTGCTTTGGCCGCGCCCGTCACGTCGCTCGCGCAGAATGCAGCGGCGCCACAGCCGGCGGCACCACCACCCGATAAGGTCCGCGAACTGATTCAGTTGATGAACGAGCCCGACGTCAAGCAATGGCTCGCCGCGCAGCTCAACAATCAGCCCACTTCCACCCCGACCTCCACCGCCGGCGATTCGGAAGCCCCGGGAAGAGACCAGATGTCGGTGTTGTCCGGTTTGCTCGGCCATACGCGCCATCACCTGGAGGTAGTATCCGGCGCGGCGATGACACTGCCCTACGAGGTCATGACGGCATCGGAAAAACTCGAAGGCGAAGGCAAGGCCGTCGGCTTGCTCCGCATCGTCATCCAGATCGTGATCCTCTTTTTTCTCGGGCTGGTGGCCGAGCTTGCGGTTGCGCGCTTCATCAATACCAAGCACATGCAGCGCACGGAACGGGCAGCCGGCGTCGAGACAGAGTTGCAGGCGGCGCGGTTCCAGTTCCTGGGCCGCGTTGTGCCCGCCATCATTCATGGTCTGGTGACGCTTATTCCACTTCTCGCTTTCGACTGGCCGCCGGTCATCGAAAACTTCGCCATCGCCTGCGTTATCGCCCTTGTATCAATCAGGTTGGCAATCTCCATCGGCAAGCTCTTGATGGAACTGATCGCGATGCGCCGGACGGATGATGTTCTGGACGAGGACGGCGGCGCTGCCCGCATTGCCGAACGGCGGCGTGTGGCAAAATATTGGTATCGGCGATGCACGCTGTTTGCCATCTATTTTGCTTGCGGCTGGGCTATCATACAAGCCGTCGCGTCGCTCGGCTTTTCCGCTGGCGCGCGCGATCTCATCGGCTATGCGCTCGGCATCGGCCTGTTTGTGATTGCGGTGGAAGCCGTGTGGTCGAGGCCCGTTGTTGCGGCAAGTCGTGGCAAGCGGACGGTCTCCTGGTTACTGACGATTTATTTCGCAGCTCTTTGGGGCCTGTGGGTGGCTGGCTTCGATGGCCTGCTTTGGCTCGGCATCTATGCGATGTTGCTGCCGCGTGTCCTTTCGGTGTCCACCCGCGCGATCGAGGCTCTGCATGTCGCGGCTGACGGTATCTTCGGTGCCGGCAAGCTGGCAACCGTGCTTCTCGATCGTGGCGTGCGCGCTCTGATCATTACCTTCGCGGCCCTCTGGCTCGGCCGCATGTTGGGTGTCGAGGCCACCGCGATGATGAGCGGCAGTGAATCGAATATCGGCCGCATCGCGCGCGGCATTCTGGGCGGTATCGTCATCCTGCTGGTCGCCGATCTCGTCTGGCAGCTGGCGAAAACCTATATCGACGCCAGGCTGATGCAATCCCTGCCCGCCGTCAGCGATTCCGACGAGGTGAGGGCGAGCCGCGCCCGGCTGCAGACGTTGCTGCCGATCTTCCGCAATATCCTGGCCGTCATCATCGGCATCATCGCCGTCATGATGGTGCTGTCCGGTCTCGGCGTTCAGATCGGGCCGCTGATCGCCGGTGCCGGCGTTGTCGGCGTTGCGGTCGGCTTCGGCGCGCAGACCATCGTCAAGGATGTCATCAGCGGCGTTTTCTATCTCTGGGACGATGCTTTCCGCATCGGCGAATATATCGAAAGCGGAAACCACAAGGGCGTAGTGGAATCCTTCAGCCTGCGCTCGGTAAAGCTGCGCCACCAGCGCGGTCCGCTGGCGACGATCCCCTTCGGCTCGCTCGGTGCGGTCAACAACATGAATCGCGACTGGGCCATCGACAAGATCATCGTCAAGGTCACCTACGATACCGACCTGGTAAAACTGAAGCGGATCGTCAAGGATATCGGCCAGCGTCTGCTCGAAGATGCCGATCTGGCGCCGAATATCATCCAGACGCTGAAAATGAAGGGCGTCGAGCAGTTCGGCGATTTCGCGATCGAGATCAGGCTGGCGATCACCGCCAAGCCGAACGAGCTCTCCGTCATCCGCCGCGGCGCGCTGGCGCTGATCAAGCAGTCCTTCGATGAGAACGGCATCCAGTTCGCCTTCCCGACCGTGCAGGTGGCAAGCGACAAGGACGCGGCGGCCGCCGCTGCCCGGCAGCTTATCGAGATGCGTGCGGCAAACGTGGAAGGCGCGCAGCAGGCGGGTTGACGCCCGGAATCGAACACCGCCCTGAATCCCTCAGGCTTTGCCGGCAGCGAGCCTATCGCTTCGGCGTGGCGGTGCTGCCGCGCACGACCAGTATGACGTCGATCATCTCGCGCTCGGCCGGCACGGCATCGTGGAGGACGGCCCCTACCGCGCGCTGTGCGATCTCGGCAAAGGGCTGGGCCATCGTCGTCAGGCCAGGCTCCACCATGCCGCCTTCCGGCACGCCATCGAAGCCGATGACGGAAATGTCCTGCGGAACCGAAAGGCCTTTTGCGCGCAGCCAGTTGATCGCCAGAAGCGCGATATTGTCGGACATGGCAAGGATCGCCGTCGGCGGCTCGGGCGCGGAAAACAGGTAGTCGAGCCCGGCTTCGACGCTTGGCTTGTCGTTGAGCGTCTCATAGATCGGCACGTCCTCACGACTTATCCCGAACACTTCGAGCGCCCGCCAATAGCCGAGCGCTCGATCGCGCGAGGTGGAATAGATTGCCCGCTCGATGTCGGCGACACCGACCGGCCCGACATGATCGTCCGAGAGTTCAGTCGCGAGCACGCCGAAACGCCTGTGGCCCAATTCCGCCAGATGCCGGGCGGCGACGGCCGCACCTGCCAGATTGTCGACGCTGATCGAGGGGATCGACCCGTCCTCATCATTCAAGGCGAGAGCGATGAAGGGCAATTGCCGTTCGCGTGTCAACTGAACCAGCTTTTCGCCGCCTTCCACGCAGAGCAGGATGAAGCCGTCGACCAGAGCGCTCTTGATGTTCCAGTCCAGCTTCTGCCGGTCCTTGGCCGAGACCAGCGCCAGGCCCGTACCGCTGGCATCGCAGACCTGGGACACGGCCGCCAGGAGTGCCCTAGCCCAGGGATCGTCGAAGAAATAGGCCAGTGGCTCGACGGCGGCGACGCCGATGGCATTGACCTTTCCGGCCCGCAGCAATCGTCCGGTCAGGCTCGGGCCGGCATAGCCGAGCCGTTTGGCCGTCTCGAGCACATGCTCGCGCACTTCCTCGCGCACCACCTCGGGCCGGTTGAAAACATTGGAGGCGGTTCCCTGCGAAACCCCCGCCGCCTTTGCGACATCCGCGAGCCTGATGGTGCCCTTGACCAATGAAATCCTCCATGAGTTTCCGAAGGATACTAGCAATGAAGTTGTATCGGTTCAATTCTGCTTGACGACGGATCTTTGAGGCATATGATTGAACCGATTCAAAAAGGGGTACGAGCCGAAACTGAATCGATTCAAAATAGAGAGATGAGCCGATGTTGGACAACTATCTTTTCAAGGATCTCTATCATGATCGATGGGGTGATCCCTGCAATCCGAATGCCGTCGATCGGCCTTCGCCTGCGGACAATGGCGGCGCTTGCGGCAAAGGTATTTTGGGCCGGTTGGCAGAACGTTTCCGCCGTCGCCGGGATCGTCCGTCGGCGTGGTCCTTCACGATTCCGAACGAAACATCGGACACGGAGGACGAAGCCGAAATCCGGCCTCGCACCTGTGATGAAGAGCCAAAGTTCCTTGCCATCGCCAAGGCCCTATCGCGGAATTGCTAGGGCCGGATGATTTTAGGTCTGTTCGACCTAAAATCTGAATCCGCTCTAGGGGCAGCGCATGAGTTGCTCCAATACCGGCCTCAGAAGCTTTCCTTGTAGGGACGCAGATCGAGTTCCTGGGTCCAGGCCGAAGGATGCTGGCGATGAATGTGCCAGTAGCTCTCGGCAATGGCATCGATGTTCAGCAACCCGTCGGCATCCACGTCCGGCCGGCGTGAGCGCAGCCGCTCGCCATCTATGCCGCCATCGATGATGGTGTGAGCGACATGAAGCCCGAGCGGTCCGAATTCCCTCGCCATGCTCTGGCTGATCATTCGAAGACCCGCCTTTGCGGCGGCGAATTGCGCAAAACCTGCCTTGCCGCGCAGGCTGGCAGAAGCGCCGGTGAAGATCACCGTGCCGCGACCGAGGGGCGCCAAATGACGCGCCGCCTCGCGCCCCACAAGGAAGCCACCGAAGCAGCAGACACGCCAGAATTCCTCGAATTGCGCTGCGGTGGTGGCACGAAAGGCGATCTGGCGATTGATGCCGGCATTGAAGACAACCAGATCGGGCGGCGCAATGTCGCCACGCGACGCGAAGGCATGTTCGAAGAGCCGGATGACGGCGGCTTCATCTGTTGCGTCGGTTTCGATCGCCTCGGCGCTGCCGCCGGATGCCAGGATGGCGGCGGCGACCTGATCGATCTTCGCCGCCGTCCGGCCGGCAATGAACACATGGTAGCCCTTGTCGGCAAGCAGCCGGCACAGCGCCGCTCCCAAACCCTGTTCGGCTCCGACTCCGACAATCACGGCGCTTGGCGTGCTCATTCGGCCGCCTCCCTGGCATCGAGCGTCGGATAGTCGGTGTAACCCTCGGCGCCACCGCCATAGAAAGTGGAGCGATGATAGGGGTTGAGAGGCGCACCCTGGCGAATGCGCTCCGGCAGATCGGGATTGGCGATGAAGAGACGGCCGAAAGCGATGGCGTCGGCATGGCCGGCGGCAAGCGTGGCTTCGGCCGTGTCCGGCCGGAAATTGCCAGCGGCGATCAGCGTGCCGGACCATGCCGGCCTGAACAGTTCCGCGGCAGAGGGCACGTTCTTATGATCGACCTCGGCCTGGCCGGCACCGCTGGCGCGCGGCTCGATCAGATGCAGATAGGCAAGATTGAGTCGGTCCAGTTCGCGAATGACATGCCCGTAGAGACGTAAGGGATCGTCCTCACCGCTGTCATTGGCAATACCGAAAGGCGAGAGGCGGACGCCGACGCGATCCGAGCCCCAGACATCGGAAACCGCTTCGACCACTTCCAGCAGCAGCCGCGTGCGGTTCTCGATCAAGCCGCCATATTGGTCGGTGCGCTGGTTCGTGCGGGCCTGCAGGAATTGCTCGATCAGATAGCCGTTTGCGCCGTGAATCTCTACGCCGTCGAAGCCGGCCTGCTTGGCATTGGCGGCCGCCTGGGCGTAGACGTCGATCAGGAGCGGCATAAGATCGATGTCGATCGCCTGCGGCGTCTCGAAGGGCACGCGCTCGAACGTAGCGGTAAAAGCCTCACCCTTGGCGGCGATGGCGGATGGGGCGATCGGCGGAGCACCATCAGGCTGGTGGGAGGAATGGGAGATACGGCCAACATGCCAGAGCTGCAGGAAGATCTTGCCGCCCTTGCCATGAACCGCATCCGTCACCACCTTCCAGCCGGCGATCTGCTCGGCCGTGTGGATGCCGGGTGTTGCCGGCATGCCCTGTCCGGCGCGGGAAATCTGCGAACCTTCGGAAATGATCAGGCCGCCCTCGCTGGCACGTTGGGCATAATATTCGGCATTCAAAGCCGAGGGCGTATTGCCCGGCTGGCTCGACCGCATGCGGGTGAGCGGCGCCATGACGATGCGATGCGCCAGCTCATACGGGCCGACGAAAAGCGGCGAAAACAAAGTAGCTGTCATAAAATTCTCCTGCCTGGAGCGAAAATTGCTCCCCGGGGCGGAAGGGCCTGTCAGCGGCGATTCGGTCTCGGGAGTTCGAATAAGATGATGGCCATCATTTATTCCAACAATCGGACGTGCGCAACTGAATCCGATGTCAGGCCGGAAGTTCGGAAAGAAAGCCGATCAGGGCGGCGTTGAACTGCGCCGGTCGCTGCAACGGCGCGAAATGGCTGACGCCGGGCAGGAGGATCAATTTCGCGCCCGGGATGTGCCGCACGAGATAATCGGCGTGTTCCCGCTTGATGAATTCGTCATGCTCGCTGTGCACGATGGCGACGGACACGTCGATCTCGGCGAGATCGGCGATTGTGTAGTTCGGCTCCGTCCGCTGCATCAGGCCGACCGCCTTGACGAAGGCATCGAACGTGTCAGGCGTGGCCGACAGGGCGGCGTAATCCTCCGTATGACGGGAGAAGCAGCGCTCGATGGTGGGCGTCGCCACGAATTCCTTGGTGCCGCTCGGGTCCATGTTGCAGGCAAAGAAGAAGACGCCGGAAACGCGCTCCGGATGGCTTCGCCCAAGGATCATGCCCGTGCAGGCGCCGTCGCTCCAGCCGGCAATGGCCGCTTTCTCGATCTTCAGCCTGTCCATGACGGCGAGAGCGTCTAAGGCCATCAGCTCGTAGCTATAGGGCCGCTCGTCGCGCGTACTGCGGCCATGGCCTCGGCTGTCGACGACGACAACCTGACGACCGGCATCGATTAGTGCCGGCACCTGATAGCCCCAATTGCCGCTGTTTCCGAGCCCGCCATGCAGGAGGATCACCGGAGCGCCGCTGCCATAGGAGGCATACCATATGCGCGCGCCGTCATGATCGACATGGCTTTCCGCCTCGGCTTGCGGCAGGGGCGCAGCCCCCTCGGCTTGGAAGCGGTGAAGCTCGTCGTCGTGAAATTCCATATCCACCTCCCATCGCGCCGCCTCCTCCAGGCAGCCAAGTGGCGAGACTAGTCCATCCCAACTCGTTTTTTCAACAGGCAGTGGTCATATCGCTGCCAGATGCTCGAAAAGATCGCGGGCCGGTGCCGGCAGGTCTTCGAGGGAACGGGCGCAGACCGAAAGCCGGCGCGTGGCCCAGCCGTCGGTGAGGCGCAAGATCGCTGTTTTTGCGGATCTGCAGCGGCGCGCCGCCGTTTCAGGTATGATGCCAAGGCCGATGCCCTGACCAGCCATGTCGCAGATGCTCTCGAACGTCCGCATCCCCACGCGCATTTTCAGCCGGGCGCCGAGCCGGGCGGCTTGCGCGTCGATATGATCCTGCAGCGCGCCGCCGGCAAGCCCGATGAAATGCTCGTGCAGGATCTCCGCGAAAGTGATCTGCTTTGCCGCCGCCAGCGCATGGTCGCGAGGCATCACCACCACCAGACGATCGATCGCAAAGGGCCGCAATATTGGGCCTGACGTGTCGACGGCGCTGGAGAGAATGCCGATTTCGGTAAGCCCCGCCGAAACGGCGCGTGCGATCTCGATGCTCTGGCGCTCCTTGAGATCGATATCCGTTCGCGGATGTTTTGCCATCCAGTCAGCAAGGCGCGGTGGCAGGTACTCGGCGATCGCCGCGGTGTTGGCGAGAAGCCGGATCGTTGCCCTGATGCCGCTCGCATGTTCGCCGAGTTCGCCGCGCATCTGCGCCAGCTGCCGCTGGATCAGTCGCGCATGATGCGCCAGCGCCTCTCCCGCCGGCGTCGGACGAATGCCGCGCCGGCCACGTTCCAGAAGCTGCACGCCGCCGTTCGCCTCCATGTCGCGCAGCCGCTCGCTGGCGGCCGGCGGCGAAAGCCCGACATCGGCCGCCCCATGGGTGATGCTGCCGGCATCGACGACGGCGAGGAACAGGCGAAGGTCGGTCAGGTCGAAGCGCATGGAGCAAAGAATATCGCATCTCCAGCCTTCGGCATAGCCGAAGCCTCTCTTCGCATCATCCGCATTGTGCCCGACCTCGCGTCTGCTAGTGAAAGGGCATGATGGATCATTCGATATGGCTCGTCGCGGCGATCTTCGCGACCTTCTTCATCGCCGGCATGGTCAAGGGCGTCACCGGCATGGGGCTGCCGACCGTGGCGATGGGCGTGCTGGGCGCGCTGATCTCGCCGCTTATCGCCGCCAGCCTGCTGATCGTCCCATCCTTCGTCACCAATGTCTGGCAGCTGCTGGCAGGCCCGAGCTTTGGCGCGCTTGCCCGTCGCTTCTTCCTCCTGGTCTTGTTCGTGATCGCGGGAACATTCGCCGGCTCATATTTGCTTGCCGCGGGGGACACGCGCGTGACGACGGCTGGGCTGGGTGCAGCACTCCTCGTCTATGCCGGCCACGCGCTTCTCGCCCGCCAGCTTTATGTGCACGCGACGCTGGAGCCGCTGCTGTCGCCGATCATCGGCTTGCTCACCGGCTTGCTGACCGGCGCGACCGGCGTCTTCGTCGTGCCGGCGGTGCCCTATCTTCAGGCGCTGGGATTGGAGAAGGAGGAGCTGGTGCAGGCGCTCGGCCTTTCCTTCACCGTCTCCACGGTGGCGCTGGCCGGCGCGCTCGCCTGGCATGGCGCCTTCCGCATCGACAATCTCGCGCTGTCTGCCCTGGCGATCGTCCCAGCGCTTGCCGGCATGTGGGCCGGCCAGATCATCCGCAATCGCGTCAGCCCGGTTACCTTCCGCCGTTGGTTCTTGATGTGCCTTCTGGTGCTCGGCGCCGAGATGATCGTCAAAGCCTCTTTCTGAGGCAGTCTCATATTGCCGGGTTGCCCGGTGCGCACCCATATGCTTCGGAGCTTGTTTCATGGCGGGACCTGATGGATCGATGGAAGAAGAACAGCATGAGATTTCCGATCACCATTCACTGGCCGATGCCCTGCTCGTCGTCGATGTGCAGAATGCATTCGTGCAAGGCCCGAACGCGGTTCCTGGCCATGCCATGCTGAGGTCGGTGGTCGAGATCCTGTTGGACAAGGCGCGATCGGCATGGGCACCGGTGATTTTCCTGCAGAACGATGGTCCGACGGGTGCGGTGGATGAGCCGCTTCAACCCGGATGGAAACTCCATTTTCCGCCCCTGTCCGGCGAGGTGGTCATCAGGAAGACGGAGGATGATGGTTTCGACGGCACCGATCTTAATGCCATTTTGACCGCCTTTGGCGTGAAGGATCTGGTGATCTGCGGCGTGCTTTCGGAGATGTGCGTTGCCGCGACGGCGCGGGGAGCGCTTGAGCGCGGCTATGGCGTGCTGCTGCCGCATGATGCGCACGCCACCTATGACGTTCCCGCCGGCCCGGGGTCGCAGGGCGTGCCTGCGGCTTTGGCCGCGCGAGCGGCGGAATGGTCGCTGGGCGATGAGATCAAGATTTGCGCTTCAGCGCGCGAGGTTCGTTTCAAGGAGCGGGCTTAATCGAGGTTCTCGCCTCGTCAGCACGAGACCGCTCTTGAATGTCGCGCCGAATCGTAATAATTGAAGTTACATGAAAAGAGACAGCCGACTTTCTTCCGTTCTCCATGCTCTTCTCCATATGGCCGAGCAGGATGGACCGCTGACATCCGAAACCCTGGCGCAATGCATGCACACCAATCCCGTCGTCGTGCGGCGTACCATGGGGCTGCTGCGCGAGGTAGGTATCGTCAAATCCGCTAAGGGACATACCGGCGGCTGGACGATCGCGGCTGATCTCAAAACCGTCACGCTCCGCCAGCTGCACGAGGCGCTCGGCGAGCCGGCGGTATTCGCCATCGGCAATCGCAACGAAACGCCAGAATGCCTCGTCGAGCAATCGGTCAATTCCGTGCTCGACGACGCCTTCGCGGAAGCCGAGGCCTTGCTGCTCCGGCGCTTCGAAAATGTCACGCTTGCTGATCTCGCCGGCGAATTTGCGCGGCGTCATGCGCAGTGGCGCACAGAAAGGACCCTGTCATGAGCCATGACGTCATCGTCATCGGGGGCAGCTACGCCGGAATGGCGGCCGCCCTCCAGCTTCTCCGTGCCCGCCGCAAGGTGCTTGTCATCGACGGCGGCAAGCGCCGCAATCGCTTCGCCGACACCTCCCACGGCTTTCTCGGCCAGGATGGCGTCAACCCCGGCGAGATTGCCCGCAAGGCACGCGCGCAGCTTTCCGCCTATCCGACTTTGACTTGGATCGAGGGGACTGCCGAACAGGCCGAGGGCGAGAAGGATGCCTTTGTCGTGATCACGGCAGATGGCGTACGCCATGACGGCCGGCGACTTCTCTTCGCAACCGGCGTCTCCGATGCATTGCCTGAGATCGAGGGCCTTGGCGAACGTTGGGGCCGGAGCGTTTTCCATTGCCCCTACTGCCACGGCTACGAGCTTAATCAGGGCCGCATCGGCTGCATCGCCACCGGGCCGATGTCGCTGCATCAGGCGCAGTTGCTGCCGGAATGGGGCGAGGTCACACTCTTCCTTAACGGCACTTTTGCTCCGGATGAAGCACAGCGCACCGATCTCGCCACACGCGGCGTGGCGATCGAGGAAACGCCGATCGCAGGGATCGAGGGAGATGCAGACGTGCGGCTCGCTGACGGAAGCCTGCTGCGGTTTGCCGGGCTCTTCACCGCCTCGCGCGTGTCGCCCTCGAGCCCGGTTGCCGAACGGCTCGGCTGCATGCTGGAGGAAACGCCTTTCGGCATGCAGATCCGGACCGACGCTATGAAGGAAACCACGGTATCAGGCGCATTTGCCTGTGGCGACGCCGCGCGCATACCGCATTCGGTGTCGCTCGCCGTCGGCGATGGCGCCTGGGCCGGCGCGCAGCTGCATCGGTCGCTGGTGTTTTAAGATCGGCTGCGGAGGGCTTTCGTCCTCCGATATCCGCTAGGAAGTGTGGACAGTTATCTGATCCATAGGACGATTGCTGCGATAGTGACGACTGCGAGGTAGTTTTCGGCGGTTTTTTCGAAGCGCGTAGCGACCCTGCGGAACTGCTTGAGTCTCGAGAAGC
>NZ_JABAII010000025.1 GCF_012641405.1 Rhizobium sp. P40RR-XXII | reverse complement strand
CTTCTCGAGACGCAAGCAGTTCCGCAGGGTCGCTACGCGCTTCGAAAAAACCGCCGAAAACTACCTCGCAGTCGTCACTATCGCAGCAATCGTCCTATGGATCAGATAACTGTCCACACTTCCTAGCGCTCGAATACGGCATTGCACCTGTCCTTGAACGTTACTTCGCCGATACGGCGGAAGCCGATCTTTTCGGCGACCCGCAGGGACGGGACGTTCTCCAGGTCCACGATGCAGGTCATGCGTCGGCCTGCGAACTGTCCGTCCGCCCAGGCGATAGCCGCGTTCATGGCTTCCGTCGCATAGCCCTTGCCCTGCATCGGCGGCGTAATGCTCCAGCCGGCCTCCAGCGTGCCTTCCGTCATCGGCGTCATGTCACGATGCAGATCGAGAAAGCCCACTTCGCCGATCAATCGGCCGCTTTGGCGTTCCTCGACGGCAAAGAAGCCGAAGCCGAGATGATGCCATAGGCCGGCATAGCGCAGGAGGCGTGCCCACACCTGTTCGCGTGTCGGCATTTCGCCGCCGATAAAGCGAACGATCTCCTCGTGTTTCCATAGGCCGAGGAATTCTTCGAAATCATCGAGTCTATGGCCGCGTAGCAGTAGGCGATCAGTCGTCAGCGTCGGAATATGGGTCATGGAGATATGAGCTTTGCTGAATTCTGTCCTTGATGGTGCTTAATCGTTCGAGGCGCCGGGCTCGCCGTCCCAGTAATCGAGGTTGCCGGCGGCGGCGCGGCCGATTGTGCGGAACGTCGCCTTGCCGTCGTTATTGGTCTTCGCCAGGAACTTGCCGGAATCGGGATATTCGACGATTTCCGTTCGTGCCTTGGTGGAAATGGCGAGATAGGTGAGCACGCCGGGGCCGGTATTGATCAGCTGATGCGCCGTCTCCGGGCCGCCGGCGGGGGCACCCAGGACATCGCCCTTGCTGATAGCGATACGCTGGTCGCTGAAGCGATATTCGCCTTCGCCGTCGAGAATGACGAAGAGTTCTTCCTCGACATGATGGTTGTGAAACGGACAGCCGGACTTTCCCGGCGGCACTTCGTTATAGCTGATCCCGAGATCCTTCAGGCCGAGCATCGCCCCGAAAGAGGTGTCGCTGCCGGCAAAGAAGCTGCCCTGTTGCCAATGCTCCAGCTCGAGCTCGCCGACATTGACGGCGGGTGCGGATTTCTTCGTCATGAACCTCCCCTTTGCACGCTTTGAATTATTATCGAAGCGGTTGCGTTGGCGAAAGCCACAATTTTCGCGTCGCGCCGATGATTTCCAAATAGGGCTGGAATTGGCGCCAGCCATTAAAAACACTTGCCAAGCGAGGCCCGCCGTGGTTTGACCCGGCCTGACAAGGTGCCGCGCCCTCTCAATCCGCAGGTGATGTATGACCAGCTCTTCCAATGCCCATATCCTTATCGTCGAAGCCCGCTTCTATGACGATATGGCCGATGCGTTGCTCGATGGCGCCAAGACTGCTCTCGATGAGGCTGGCGCGACCTATGACATCGTCACCGTGCCTGGCGCGCTGGAAATCCCGGCTGCGATTGCTATGGCGCTCGATGGCGGCGACAATGGCGGCGTCGTCTATGATGGTTATGTCGCTCTTGGCATGGTCATCCGCGGCGAAACCTATCATTTCGATATCGTCGCCAATGAATCCTCGCGTGCATTGATGGATCTGGCCGTCAGCGAATCCCTCGCGATCGGCAATGGTATCCTCACCGTCGAGAATGATGAACAGGCTTGGGCTCGCGCCCGCCGTTCGGATAAGGACAAGGGCGGCTTTGCCGCTCGCGCAGCGCTGACCATGATCGCGCTGAAAGAGAAGTTGGGTGCATAATACATGAGCAATCAGGATAACGAGCGACCGGCAAAACCCGCCAACCAGCGGGGCGCAGCGCGTCTTGCGGCGGTGCAGGCGCTCTATCAGATGGATATCGGCGGAACCGGCGTTCTGGAGGTGGTGGCTGAGTACGAAGCGCACCGCCTCGGACAGGAGCTGGACGGCGAGACCTATCTGAAGGCTGATGCCTCCTGGTTCCGCTCCATCGTATCAGGCGTCGTGCGCGATCAAACCAAGCTCGATCCCCTGATCGGCTCGGCCCTGCAGGACGACTGGGCGCTGTCACGTCTCGACAGCACCGTGCGCGCCATCCTGCGCGCCGGCACCTTCGAGCTTCTCGACCGCAAGGACGTGCCGGTTCCGGTCATCGTCACCGAATATGTCGAGATCGCCCATGCCTTCTTCGGGGAGGACGAGCCGAAGCTCGTGAACGCGGTGCTCGACCGAATCGCCAAGCAGGTTCGCGGCGAAGCGAAGAAATAAGGTCCACCGAGCGCGCAAATGGCGACGCCCGTCACTTTCGTTTCCTTCATTCGCGCCTGAATTCATCTTCGAATATTCTTTTGAACCTCCTGCGGGTATTTTACCTGCGGGCGGTCTTGACGCGACGTTGTCCCGACAGCAATCTCGCAACTGCACATCGGTTGATCCCCTGGAGGAAGGGGCTGTTCGTTGGCGCAGGCGGCCGGAGGAGGAGTGAACCGCCGGCTTTTTGGAGGGAAAAAGCGAAATGTCGATTCTTTTAGGTGTAATCGCGTGCGGTTTGCTCTCGGTGGTCTATGCCATCTGGACGACCCGGTCGGTGCTTTCAGCCGATCAAGGTAACGCGCGCATGCAGGAAATCGCGGGTTATATCCGCGAAGGCGCGCAGGCCTATCTGGCGCGTCAATATAGAACCATTGCAATTGTCGGTGTCATCGTTTTCATCGTAGCCTGGCTTCTGCTGTCTGCGGAAGCCGCTTTTGGCTTCATGATCGGCGCGATTCTCTCGGGTGGGGCTGGTTTCATCGGCATGCATGTCTCCGTGCGCGCCAATGTCCGCACGGCGCAGGCCTCGTCGCATAGCCTGTCGGCGGGCCTCGACATCGCCTTCAAGTCGGGCGCCATCACCGGCATGCTGGTCGCGGGCCTCGCCCTGCTCGGCGTCTCCATCTACTTCTACGTCCTGACCGGCATTCTCGGCCATGAGGCCGGATCGCGCGATGTCATCGACGCGCTGGTCGCCCTCGGCTTCGGCGCTTCGCTGATTTCCATCTTCGCCCGTCTCGGCGGCGGTATCTTCACCAAGGGTGCCGACGTCGGCGGCGACCTCGTCGGCAAGGTCGAAGCAGGCATTCCGGAGGACGATCCCCGCAATCCCGCCACCATCGCCGATAACGTCGGCGACAATGTCGGCGATTGCGCCGGCATGGCGGCTGACCTGTTCGAGACCTATGCGGTTTCCGTGGTCGCAACCATGGTTCTCGCCGCGATCTTCTTCGCCGGCACACCGCTGCTCAATTCCGCCATGATCTATCCGCTGGCGATCTGCGGCACCTGCATCATCACCTCGATCATCGGCACCTTCTTCGTGAAGCTCGGTGCCAATGGCTCGATCATGGGTGCCCTCTATAAGGGCCTCATCGCCACCGGCGTCCTGTCGATCATCGGCCTGGCCGTGGCCACCTCGTTAACCATCGGCTGGGGCTCCGTCGGCACTGTCGGCGGCTTCGACGTTACCGGCACGAAGCTGTTTGCTTGCGGCATCGTCGGCCTGATCGTCACGGCGCTGATCGTGGTCATCACCGAATATTATACCGGCACGAACAAGCGGCCGGTCAATTCCATCGCCCAGGCGTCGGTGACCGGTCACGGCACCAACGTCATCCAGGGGCTTGCTGTCTCGCTCGAATCGACGGCGCTGCCGGCAATCGTCATCGTCGGCGGCATCATCGCCACCTATCAGCTTGGCGGCCTCTTCGGTACAGGCATCGCGGTGACCGCCATGCTCGGCCTTGCCGGCATGATCGTCGCACTCGATGCCTTCGGCCCCGTCACCGACAATGCCGGCGGCATCGCGGAAATGTCGCATCTTCCGCCGGAAGTGCGCAAATCCACCGATGCGCTCGATGCGGTCGGCAATACCACCAAGGCGGTCACCAAGGGCTATGCCATCGGCTCGGCCGGTCTCGGCGCGCTGGTGCTGTTCGCGGCCTATTCGAACGACCTGCAATATTTCGCGGCTCACGGTGACAAGTTCCCGTATTTCGCCAATGTGGGCACGATCTCGTTCGAGCTTTCCAACCCCTACGTCGTCGCCGGCCTGCTGTTCGGCGGCCTCATCCCCTATCTCTTCGGCGGCATCGCAATGACGGCCGTCGGCCGCGCCGCCGGCTCGATCGTGGAGGAGGTGCGCCGGCAGTTCCGCGAGAAACCGGGCATCATGCAGGGGACGGAACGCCCGGATTACGGCCGCGCCGTCGATCTGCTGACCAAGGCCGCCATTCGGGAAATGATCGTCCCGTCGCTGCTGCCGGTACTGGCTCCGCTCGTCGTCTATTTCGGTGTCCTGCTGCTTTCCGGTTCCAAGGCTTCGGCCTTCGCTGCCCTCGGCGCATCGTTGCTCGGCGTGATCATCAACGGTCTCTTCGTCGCCATTTCGATGACGTCGGGCGGCGGTGCATGGGACAATGCCAAGAAGAGCTTCGAGGACGGCTTCGTCGACAAGGACGGAACGCGTCATATGAAGGGCTCTGAAGCCCACAAGGCGTCGGTGACGGGTGATACCGTCGGCGACCCCTACAAGGATACGGCGGGCCCGGCAGTCAACCCGGCGATCAAGATCACCAACATCGTGGCCCTGCTTCTGCTCGCCATCCTCGCCGGTTAGAGCAAACCCAGGAAAAGTGCTGCGCGGTTTTCCGTCCGGAATTGCGAGGCAACAAAGAGATGGAGCGGTTCGGAGATTCCATGAAAAGCTGAACCGCTCTTAAGCCCGGAGAAGACCAAGGAAAGCAAACCGAATGCATAATGAAAACCCGCGGGGCGTGCGCCTCGCGGGTTTTTCTTTGAAGGGCTTCCCGGCTTATTGGCCTGGGTTGAGGTTGTTGAGGAAGTTCCTCGCACCGTTGACGCCGTTGCCACTGCCCTGCAGGATCTGTTGCAGGAAGGTGATATCGCGGCCGCCGGTCGGCGTCGTACGGCTGATCATGTCGAAGACCTTGCCGTCCTTCAGCGTATAGTTGGCTTCCTGCTTCACGATACCGTCCTTGTCGAAATAGATCGCCAGGATGTTCTGGTCGACCAGCTTCGGCTTCATGAAGGCGACGGCGCGCGTGCGCTTCTGGGAGATATAATAGAAGACCTCGCCATCGAAGGTCGCGGTGGTCGACGGCGTGCCGAGCGAGAGCAGGACCTGCTCGCGGCTCGAGCCGACCGGCGCAAGTGCCAGCGACTGCGGATCGAAGATGTAGCCGTTGTTCATGACCTCGCTGGTCTTGCAACCTGAAAGGCCCATGGTCGCAATCACCAGGGCGATGGCGGCAGCGCTGCTGAAAGTAATGTCAGACTTGAAATACCGTCTGGTCAACGACATCTCATCTCCCCTAATGAATCAATCCGATGGCCGGACGGCCAATATGACCTTGCTGTGCACATCATTGTGGCCTTTCCGCGATTGGAAAGGGCACAAAGGCGTTGTTCGGCACTCTTCATCACCGATCATGCACAACGTGACGACGGTAAGGGCAGGAGCCTCGAAGCGGGCACAAACGGCATTGCAATTCGCGCCTGCTTCGGTAAACCAGCTTTTGCGTGGATGCAACACGGCCAAGCAAAAACGGCGCGCTCTGAAGGAGCCAATTCTGGGAATTCTCATGATTTTTGGGCTCTTCCGCAAAAGAAATCACAATCAGATCATCGTCGTCAGGCAGTATGAGGTCCTGACATCCATGGCGCGGCAGCCGGTTTTCTATATCGACTATGACGTGCCGGATACGGTGATGGGGCGCTTCGAACTGCTGTCCGTGATGATGATCCTGTTCTTCCGTCGCACGCGGTCGTCGGCGACCAGCGGCCAGGAACTTGCCCAGGAAATCGTGGATGCGTTTTTCGAAGATATCGATTATTCGATCCGCGAGCTGGGGATAGGCGATAACAGCGTGCCGAAGCGCATGAAGAAACTGGCCGGTATGTTCTATGGACGGCTTGAAAGCTATGCGGCTGCCATGGATGGCAATGATCGTGCGGCGCTTGCCACGGCACTACAGCGCAACATTTATCCCAAGGCGGAAGAGGCTGCGGCTTCCATGGTCGAGCTTGCCGGCTGGATGCTGACGGCGGAAGCGCATCTGGCCGCGGTAGCCGAAGATCGGATCGCCACGGGATCCGCGACGCTGCCGCAGCCGGCCAAACTCGACCGACAGCTCGGTTAGGAGAAGAAAAATGAAAAGACATGATTCCGACGAAACACCATTTTCCTATCCGGTGAAGGTCGGCCATATTTCCGCCAACCCGGTGGACGTGCACATCGAAGCGGATGACCGCGAGCTTGCCGGGCTTGCCGTCCTTTGGAATGTCCTTTCGGTGGGCAAGCTCGAAGCCGATCTCAAGATCTCGCGCTGGAAGCGCGACGGCGTCCGCGTCAAGGGCAATGTCAGGGCAAAGATCGTTCAGGCCTGCGTGGTGACGCTGGAGCCGGTCGAATCCGAGATCGACGAGGATTTCGAGCATATCTTTGTGCCCGAGGACTCCAAGCTGGCGCGTGCGCCCTCCATGGACGCGGGCGAAATGGTGCTTGATCCCGACGGTCCGGATCTTCCGGAGACCTTTACCGGCGATACGATCGACGCCGGCGCGGTGGTTACGGAATTCGCGGCTCTTGCCATTGATCCCTATCCGCGCAAGCCTGGAGTCGAGTTCGATGCGCATATTGAAGACACGGGCGAGGATGACAAGAAACCTTCGCCGTTCGCCGTTCTGAAAGACTGGAAAAAGGAATAGACCTCCTTGGCAACTGAGCACAATTCAGTTGTAACCGAGGGAGAAAACGGTATTTTGACGCCAAATTCGCCAGGCTGGTGGAGATAAAGGACTAGGGACGCGTGATCAGAATTTCTCTTGACCTAATGGGTGGCGACTTCGGCCCAGAGGTTGTTGTTCCCGGCGCGGCCAGGGCGCTGGATAGGCATCCCGATATCACGTTCATCATGTACGGACAGAAGGATCGCTGCGAAGCGGTCCTCGCCAAATATCCAAAGCTTCGGGAAAGATCCGTCTTTCACGAGTGTGATGTCGCCATCAGCATGGATGAGAAGCCGAGCCAGGCGTTGCGCCGCGGTCGTTACGTTTCTAGCATGTGGCGCTCGATCGAGTCCGTGAAAGTGGGCGAGGCCGATGTCGTCGTATCCGCCGGCAACACCGGCGCGCTGATGGCGATGGCAAAGTTCTGTTTGCGCACCATGGCCAATATCGAGCGTCCGGCGATCGCCGCGATCTGGCCGACGCTGCGCGGTGAAAGCATCGTGCTCGATGTCGGCGCCACCATTGGCGCCGATGCGCAGCAGCTGCTCGATTTCGCCCTGATGGGCGGCGCCATGGCGCGCGCTCTCTTCGAGATCGAACGCCCGACCGTCGGCTTGCTGAATGTCGGCGTCGAGGAAATCAAGGGACAGGAAGACGTCAAGGATGCCGGCCGGCTGATCCGCGAAGCCAATCTCGAATCGCTGGACTATTTCGGTTTCGTCGAGGGCGACGATATCGGCAAGGGCACCGTCGACGTCGTCGTCACGGAAGGTTTTTCCGGCAATATCGCGCTGAAGGCGGCGGAAGGCACGGCAAAGCAGATCGCCGCCTATTTGCGCGCTGCCATGTCGCGCACGCTGCTCGCGCGCATCGGCTATGTCTTCGCCAAGGGTGCTTTCGATCTGCTGCGGGAAAAGCTCGATCCCAGCAAGGTCAATGGCGGTGTGTTCCTGGGCCTCAACGGTATCGTCATCAAGAGCCACGGCGGCGCGAATGCCGAAGCCTTCGCCGCCGCCATCGACGTCGGCTACGATATGGCCAAGAATGGTCTCACGCAGAAAATCGAAAATGATTTGAAGAAATATCATGCCAAACGGCTGCCCCCGATCGGGCCGGAAGCGGCATGAGCGACGGGGTACAGGTAGAATGATCCGTTCAATAGCCCGCGGTTTCGGGGCGGCGCTCCCCAAGCGCGTCATGACCAATGCCGAGATGGAGCAGATCGTCGACACGAGCGACGACTGGATTGTGCAGCGCTCGGGCATCCGCCAGCGCCATATCGCCGGTGAAGGCGAAACCACGGCGTCCTTGGGCGAGCAGGCGGCACGCGCCGCCCTCGCCAACGCCGGTTTGACACCGGATGATCTCGATCTGATCATCGTCGCCACCTCGACGCCGGACAATACCTTTCCGGCAACGGCGGTGAATATCCAGAACCGGCTCGGTATGCATCATGGCTTCGCCTTCGACGTACAGGCCGTCTGCACCGGCTTCGTCTATGCGGTGACGACGGCTGACGCCTATATTCGCTGCGGCCTTGCCAACCGCGTCCTCGTGATCGGCGCTGAGACGTTTTCGCGCATCCTCAATTGGACCGACCGCACGACCTGCGTCCTCTTCGGAGATGGCGCCGGTGCGCTGATCCTTGAGGCAGGCGAGGGGAGCGGCGCCACGACCGATCGCGGCGTCCTGGCGGCAAGCCTGCGCTCCGATGGCGCGCATGGGGACAAGCTCTATGTCGATGGCGGTCCTTCCACGACAGGCACGGTCGGTGTGCTGCACATGGCAGGCCGCGAAGTGTTCAAGCACGCCGTCGGCATGATTACCGATGTCATCCAGGCTGCGTTCGATGCGACGGACACCACGCCTGATGATCTGGATTGGCTGGTGCCGCATCAGGCCAATCGCCGTATCATCGATGCCTCGGCCAAGAAGCTTGGAATTGCTCCCGAGAAAGTTGTGGTCACCGTCGATCTTCATGGCAACACGTCGGCGGCATCGATCCCTCTTGCGCTCGCCGTTGCGGCCGGTGACGGTCGAATCAAGAAAGGCGATCTGGTGATGCTGGAAGCCATGGGCGGCGGCTTCACCTGGGGAGCGGTGCTGCTGCGTTGGTAGCGCCATATCTCTAAAAGCCGTTCCGAACAAGAGCTTGACCGTGCGACGCAAGGGCAATAGTCTCGCAAGGCTTGAAGAAGATTACGCATTGAGATGGGCGGGGAGCTATGACGGGCAAGACAGTGACGCGCGCGGACTTGGCGGAGTCGGTATTCCGGAAAGTCGGTCTCTCCCGAACGGAGTCGGCTGAGCTCGTCGAGACTGTGATCGATGAAATTTGCAACGCCATAGTGCGTGGCGAAACCGTGAAACTCTCCTCCTTCGCGACTTTTCAGGTGCGCGACAAAAATGAGCGTATCGGGCGCAATCCGAAGACCGGTGAGGAGGTGCCGATCTCGCCGCGGCGGGTCATGACCTTCAAGGCATCGAATGTCCTCAAGACCCGCATCCTGAAAGCGCATGCAAGCCGCAAGGCGAAGACCAAGCCGGTAAATCCTGCCTCCTGATCCACTCCAGAGATTCGTATCGATATCGGCCGCATGCTTTGTTCTGCGGCCTTTTTGATGCGCTGTTGCTGCCTTTTCGGTGCTTGCCTGTGCAGCGGCTGAAGAGATGACTTGAATTTCCGCCGCCAAACCGTTGAAATATGGTGAGTCGCATCATGGGGAGGTATGGATAGCCATACCCGCCTTTGCGTGATCCGGCCCGAATGGCGCTGAGTGCGCCCTGTAGGAGTAAGATGATGGACAAGAGCCCGGATGCATTTCGCACGATCAGCGAAGTCGCGGAAGACCTTGATCTACCGCAGCATGTCCTACGGTTCTGGGAAACCCGGTTTCCGCAGATCAAGCCGATGAAGCGTGGTGGCGGCAGGCGCTACTATCGCCCCGAGGATGTCGACCTGCTGAATGGCATCCGCCATCTGCTCTATGATCACGGCTATACGATCAAGGGTGTTCAGAAGCTTCTGAAGACCAACGGCAACAAATTTGTCATTGCGGTTGGCCATGGCGATCTTGCCAGCGTCGAGGCGCTTGCCGCCGCGCAGGAGCCTGCGACCGTCGAGCCCCGTGTCGGTTCGGGCAATGCCGAAGAAGATCAGATTGTCGGCCGCGCCAAGGCGCCGATCAGCCGCCGTTTCTTCAACTTCGTAAGCGGCGAGGATGGCGCACCGGATGTCTCCATCGGCAAATCCAGTGTCGGCAAGGAAGATCGCGCCCTGCTGCAGGAAACGCTCTACGATCTTTTGGAATGCAAGCGTCTGCTCGATCAGGTGCGCTAACAGCCTCCTGCCGACGTTGCGGAGCAAGTAAATGCTTTGTTCCGGTGATGCGCAACGACACTCAAGTATCGTCATGATTTACGCGTTCCCTGGCTATGCTAGGACCACAACTTCATTAGCCGCGTAAATGAGCGTGATAATTTTATCACGCTCGCTACTCTTCTTCGTTGTGACAATTAGTTCGCAAGCCTTATTAACTTGCCGTGGTAGCGCCACAGGTTCAGTTTGAAGGGGGAAGCTTCTTTGCTTCGCCCTGTGTGAGGGGAACAGCCAGTCAGGCTATGGAGGGGCACGCTGTTGTCTGCCGGGAGACTCCATCCCTGATGGATAGTCGAATGGAGACACCATGAACATCAAGAGCCTTCTTCTTGGCTCCGCCGCTGCCATCGCCGCAGCGAGCGCCGCCCATGCCGCTGACGCTATTGTCGCCGCCGAACCCGAACCGCTTGAATATGTCCGTATCTGCGATGCGTACGGAACAGGCTATTTCTATATTCCCGGCACCGAAACCTGCCTGAAGATTGGCGGAAAGGTTCGTACGGAAGGTGAGTGGTATGATGCCTATAATCCGCGCAGCAGGGTCGGAACGCTTTGGCACGAGCGCGTGGAACTTAATGTCGATACCGCGACCGACACCGAATACGGTCCGCTGAAGACCAATACCATCTTCCGCTGGGAGTGGAACGATGGCGGCGCGACCTCCTCCAAGCTCCTGTTTGCCAATATCAGCCTTGCTGGCTTCACGGTTGGCAAGCTCGACTCGCAGTTCAACCTCTATGCCGGCTATGCCGGCGATGTCATTAACGACGACGCGATCTATGACGGTCCGTACGAACTCAATCAGCTGACCTATAATTACGACGCAGGCAATGGCTTTACGGCGGTGATCTCACTCGAAGACAGCTACTCCACCTCCGATGGCGAGGCATCTTATGGCGCGGGATGGTGGACGGACGACAAGTCCAACCATTACGCTCCCGACGTCGTTGCCGGTGCTGGTTACAAGGCCGGCAACTGGGGCTTCAAGATCGTCGGCGGCTACGACTCGATCGTCGAAGAAGGGGCGATCAAGGCTCGCATCGACGCCAAGTTCGGCGGCGTGGAAGCCTTCCTGATGGGCGGCTGGAACACCGATGGCGACAAGCTCAACAAATATGCCGGCACCAACCAGGATATTTCCGCCTGCACGACGTCGGGCGGCGCTGTCAACGCCGCCAAGTGCGGCTGGGGTGACTGGGCAGTTTGGGGCGGTGTCGCCGTTCCGGTCAATGACAAGCTGAAGTGGAACCTGCAGCTCGCCTACACCGAGTCCAAGATCTTCGAAGCGACCACCAATCTCAAGATCTACCCGGTCAAGGATTTCCTGGTCGAACCTGAATTGACCTACATGCACTACGATTTCATCAAGGACGACACCGTTGCCGGTATTCTCCGCTTCGAGCGGAACTTCTGATCCGAGATGGCATGATCTCCACAGCCCGCGCATATATACGTGGGCTGAATGCGGGAAGGCTCTGTTCTTGACGGGGCCTTCTTCATTTTCAGCTTTATCCTATTGAGTTGTTAAGCAAAATACCATCTTCGCGAGTGTTTTCAGGCGCTTCCGCCGGTTTCCGGGGGCTATTCGCACGACTCTTGCTTGCTAAAGCTTACCTTTGGCTGTATGCGCTCCATCGGGACTATATCTTAAATTGCCGGAGGGAATATGCGTATACGTGCCACCGTGGCCGCGAGTCTCGTCGCCATTACCACCATTTTGTCGAGCTGCCAGACGCCGCAGGAATCTGCGATGAGTGCCGAAATGACCTGTCAATCGCAGGGGCTTCGCCCCGGCACGCAGCGGTACAATCGCTGCGTCGGCGCGACCTATCAGGCCAACCGCGTCCAGGCGCAGCAGGCTGAAAATCAGGCTGCCGGTCTTGCCGCTGCCGGGATCATCGGCGGCGTGCTCGTCGGCGCTGCCGTCAGCGATAACCATCATCGCGGCTACTACGGCCGGCCTTATTACCGCCGCTGCTATCGCTGCTGGTAAGCGTTGCCTTGCCAGCTACTCGAATTCATCCTCCGTCGGCCCACACCGACGGAGTTTTCATTTCATGAGCAACCTATGCAATTCCAGGAAAAGTGCACAGCGGTTTTCCGTCCGGAATTGCGTAAAGCACAGAGTTAGAACCGCTCAACGATTCCATGAAACGCAGAACCGTTCGCCGTCAGAATGGCGGGCTCATCACCTGGCGATTGACGAGCTTCAGGCTCCGGTCGGGCTGGATGATATAGGTCTCCATGACATCCTCGCCCCACTGGTTGGTGAAACGATGTTGAAATTGCGAGCCGGGAGGCGACAGCGTCAGCTTCATATGCGGTTGGCCGCCGTAGGTGATGCTGCCTGGAATGGGCTGCAGCGGTTCGGTCGTGTTGCATGCGGCAAGCAACGGTGCGCACAGCATAAGCATTATAACGGGTTTCATCGCCTTAACCTTCCGCTCGCTTCACATTCCCTGAAATCCGTCGCGCAATAAAGACGGAGGGGCATCTATGAGTGTGGCTCCAAATCACTATATACAGATAATCACGGCATGCTCGGCGGCAAGGTTTTCACGCGGAAGTGTATGATGCTGTCGCCGGATTTCGAAGGAGTCGCATATGTTTACGATCGCCAGGTCGGTAACTGCCGCGGGCTTTGGTCTTTTGCTGGCGGCCGGTGTCGCCATGCCGGCCGCCGCCATCACCATGCCGACATTGTCGGTGCCCGCACCCGTTCAGTCGGACATTGTTCAGGTCCATGATCACGGCCACGGCCATTGGCACCATCACCACCGCTGGGGCAGCGGCCATCGGCTGCATGGTAACGATAGTTATTATGACGATAATTCCGACAGCGGCGTGCTCTTCAAGTCCTTCGTGACCGGCACACTCTTCAGTGGGCAGCGCGCTCAAGGTTATTACGACGACGGTCATGCCCGCGCCTGCGCTAGCCGTTATCGCTCCTACCGCGCCTCGGACAATACCTACCAGCCAAGCTACGGGCCGAGGCGGGAGTGCCGCTGAGCGGCAACTTTTTCTGAGCAAGCCGCTACTTTTCGCTTGCGTCGGGAAACTCTAAACTCTAAACGAAACAAGCCGTTTCGGCAGGTCGGGGCGTAGCGCAGCCCGGTAGCGCACTTGACTGGGGGTCAAGGGGTCGCTGGTTCGAGTCCAGTCGCCCCGACCATTTATCTTCTTGAACTCCCAATCGAATTTCCAGAAAATCAGCCGCACCAGGACGGCGCTTGTCCCGTCCAGCGGCGCGCAAGGCCTTCGGAGACCATCTGGTCGCCGATCGAGCGGCCGGCGCGCATGGCGATGCGCAGCTTGCCGCCATTCCGGTCGTCGGGGCGGTTGCTGCCCGAAAGGACGAAAGTCCCGTCATTGAGGATGGCCTGCAGGCGTAGTTTCGCCGTCACCGCCCTCTGCCTCTCGCCAGGGCAGCGTGCGGCATCCGCATCCGGCACGTCGATATCGGCCAGCTGAATCCTGACGCCGTTCTGCCAGAAGGTATTGCCGTCGACCACGCAATTCGTTCCGGAACCGGGACCGCAAATCACGAAACGGCCACCGGTCTGGGGTCGTAGGCTGGGAACGGGCCGTTCGATCGGTATCTTGCTGACCGGGAGTGCCACGGGAATGGCGGCGGGTGGTACGGGCAGGGCCGATGCCGTCGCGCTCGGCTCGGGAGCGATTGCGGCCATCCTTGTTTGTGGCTTGGCCGCAGGCACTGGCGCTTCCCTGGCCATATGCGGCATGCCGGCCACCGCGCCGGCATGGGCAAGCATGGACGGCATTTCGTTGCGATGCTGATAGACATAGATGCCGGCCACGGTTGCCAGGCCGACGCCGCCCCATAGCCACATCGAATTGCCCGCCTTGGACTGCGGTTTGCGCCGCGTGCGCCGTTTCGCTTTTGCCATGGTATTATCCCTCGATTGCGAGGGGATTATCGCCGCCATTTCTTACCGATCCGTTGGCTTGGACCGGATTTGCGAACTGAGATGGGAAAGGCTACTTCGCGGCTGCTGCCGCCGGCTTGAGTTTCACCGACATCGTCACCTGTCCGTTGATGGAAAGCCTCGCGCCGCGGTTGTCGAGATTGTTGACCGAGCTATTGCTCGACATGGCGCTGATCTCGCAGGCGTCGGCGATGGTATCGAGCAAGGTTGCGCAACTGCTTGCGGCAAACTTGTAGAAGGATTTCAAGGCCTTCTCCTGCTGCTCCTCGCTATCGCCGTCCGCCACCGGATAGGAGATCGATCTTCCGGATTGAACGGAAATGTACCCCTCCGGCTGCTGGCGGGGATTGCGCAGGGGAAGGTTCTGAAAATTCTGCGCAAGGGCCGGTAGCGTCGTGGCGAAAAGCGCCATGCCAAGGACAGCCGGGATCAAAAATTTGTTCATCGTCTTGCCTCCATTTTTCCCGCTTATCGCAGATGCGGATAAAGGCTTCGTGATGCGGTAACTTAAAATTGTACTCTTGGAAAAATTACCGTCGTGTTTGCGAATCAGACGTGCGTGGTTGCTGAAATGCTTCCTTGCCAAGACTTCGCGCAAAGCGCATAGTCTGCTCCGATCGTCGGATATAGAGCGGGTGACGGCGAGGTTCAGCGTGCTTCTGCCCGAAAGATGACGAGATGCACGAATGTTAGAAACTCCTATTCATCCGCGGGATTTGCCCCTGTTTTCAGACGACTTGGATCGCTTGGAGAGGGTGCTGGACACGGTTTGCAAGGATCGTGGCATGAACTCCCGCAGTCCGGAAGCCGAGCGCCTCGGGGCGTTGATCATCCAGCTTTATCGCCAGGGCGTGAAGGACGACGAAAAGCTGCTTGCGCTCGCCAGGGCTTATTTCTGACGCAACCGCGTTTTTTTATGGCCGACAATCTAATCGATTTAAGCTGATTTCACATAGCAGCAATGATGCTTTATGCCTGTTCGAAGCGGGGCCGCCTCCCTATATATGCTGCGTTGCACAAAGAGATTCGATTTCTCGATGCCACTGATTCTGGAAAGGAACAGTGCGCGCCTGCCGCAGCGGATGAAAAAATCCAATCGCGGTTGGCGTGGATAGAAAGGTCCATGATGAATTTTAAAGTTCCGAGCCGGCTTCGCCGCTTGCTCGTCGATTCTGTAGAGCTGCAGCAGCTCAAATTTCCGATGACGCAGCCGCTGTCGCAGCCATCGCGCCGCCGCGTTTCCGCGCGGCCCGCGCCGCAGGGGCTGACCGAGGTTTTGTGGTTCGGCCGCAATCCCGGCGATCTGCGCATGCTCGAATATGTGCCGCCGGGCGCCAAAGGCCCGATGCCGCTCGTCGTTATCCTGCACGGCTGTCACCAGAATGCCGAGGATTTCGATCGCGCCAGCGGCTGGACCGCGCTGGCGCGCGAACACGGCTTTGCCGTGCTTTATGCCGAGCAGAAGATATCGAACAATCTCAATCTGTGTTTCAACTGGTTTCGGCCGAGCTCGGTAACGCGCGACCGCGGCGAGCTCGGTTCCATCCGCGAAATGATCGATTTCAGCCGCCGGCTGCATAATATCGATGACAGCAAGATTTTCGTTATGGGCCTGTCGGCAGGTGGTGCCTTGTCGGCCGCATTGCTGGCAACCTATCCGGAGCTGTTTGCCGCAGGCGCGATCATCGGCGGCCTGCCTTTCGGCGCCGCCCGCGATGCCATGTCGGCGCTTGACGTCATGAAGCGGGGCTCCACCCGAACCGCCGAAAAATGGGGAGCGCTTGTGCGCGAAGTTTCGCCTGAAGCTGCCCGCTATCCCGCAGTCTCCATCTGGCATGGCGACGGGGATGAGGTGGTGTCCTTCGCCAATGCCGAGGCATCCGTGGCGCAGTGGCTTGCCGCACATGAGCGCCCGCGCACCAAGGGGCGGCTGCGTCTTTTCGACGGCGGCGAGCGACGCGAGTGGCGCGATGAGTACGGCAGTATGATCCTGGAACTCGTGACGCTGAACGATTTCGGCCATGGCCTGCCCGTCGGCTCTGCCATTGAGGGCCGGGAGCCGGCAAACGACACGGAACGCTTCATCCTGCCTGCCGCGCTGTCGGCGCCGGAAGAACTCGTCAAAAGCTGGAAGTTGTCGACCTAAATCTTCGCCGCAAAAATGTGCGGCGGTTTTGAGATGAAGACGCGCGCAAGATCAAGAACCCAAAGCACATGGAGCGAATCTTAGAGATCGCGATGCGCTTTAGTCGTCATTGGTGGCATTCAGGTTTTCCGGCCGGATGCCATCATTCTCAGACCAATGCTTGAAGCGTATGCCGGGACCGCCTGTCCCGTCGCTGCCGCCGGCGAGGAAGACGACGCCGTGATTTTCCAGGATGGAACGGACTGTGGAAAGTGCCTTGAAATCGGTCGAGGCGCCGTCCGTTTCCAGTGCCTCGATGGTCGAAACCGGAAGCTTGCTCTCGTTGGCAAGCGTTTCCACCGTCAGTCCGAGCATGGCGCGTGCGCCGCGTAATTGCGCTGAAGTAATCATAGGTTAAGTCTATCGCATCGGTTCCAAAAGCGGAACTGGTTTCGGATAAAAATCGCGCGCAAACCTAAAGTGCAGCTGCACTCTTTTTCTGTCCTTCGACAACATTGCGCAGCCGTGTATTGCCGGACAACTCCATCGGCGCCGTGGCAAGGTAGCCGAGCAGGTCCAGATAGATTTTTTCGGTCGCATCGGCCATGCTGGCCAGCGTATAGCTGTCCTTGCGGCGTCGCGCTTCGGCCGTAAGCGTTGCAAGCAGCATCGGATCGGCAAGGCGCGCCATCGCGGCTGCCAATGCTTCCGGATCGTCGCTGTTGGGAACGATGTACCCGTTCCTTCCGTGTTCTAGCACTGTGCGCGCGCCGCCGACATCGGCGAGCAGCAGCGGCTTGCCGGCGGCTGCGGCCTCCAGCATCACATAGGACATTGCCTCATAGCGGCTCGGCATGACGACGGCGTCGAAGGCGTCGATGGCGGTCACTCCCGGCACGCTGCCGTCGAGCCGGGCACGGTCTTCGAGGCCGGCGGCCTTGATCCTCGCCTTCATGCCCTCGGCCAATTCGCCGATCCCGATCATCAAAAGATAGGCTTGCGGCATGTCAGCGGCTATTCGAGCAAAGGCTTCCACGAGGCGCTCCGGTGCCTTCTGGCGGGTCATCCGACCGACGAAGCCAAAGAGAAGGGCGCCCTGCGGGATGTCGTATCTCTTGCGGACGGCCGCGCGTTGGCTGAGGGGAGGTGCGTTGACGCCGTTGACGACGACGCGCAGGCGCGCTTCGGGAATGCCGAGCGAGACGGCATGATTATATTCGTCCTGCGAAACGCAGACCAGGCGGTCCGTCAGCCAGGTGCCGAGAAAGCGCTCGATGCCGCCATAGATCAACCGTCCCCTGGCCCCGAGCGTCGGATCCATGGTGCGGAAGGCATGCGGCGTGTAAAGGACCGGCACATGCGGTCCCGGCAGCCGTAGGCGCGTCAGGGCGCCGGCTTTCGAGCTGTGACCGTGGATCAGGTCGAAAGGCCCGTATGTCCCAGCGATCTTGCGAAGCTGCCACCAGGCCGTCAGGTCCCAGGGGCCTGGCGCGCGCCGCATGTCAAGCGGAATGACATTGTCGACGCCGATGCTCTCCATCTCGGCGACAAAGGCAGGCTCGGCGCGCACCGGCGAATAGACGGCAGTCACCGAATGGCCGCGATGCTGCATCGCGCGGCACAGATCGATAAAATGCCGCCCGGAGCCGCCGCCGCTCGGTTCGAGGACCTGCAGCAGCGACAGACGCTTGACGTTGGTGCGGATATTCAAGGTGCTCCTTCCCTTCTGCTCAAGCTACGCTGGTACTTTTGCTCGAGAGCGCCGCAGCCCCAGACGATGCCGATCAACATGTAAAGATGGCGCCAATGGTCGGTGTCGATGACATTGCCGATGCCGACATGGCCGAGAATGACGATCCAGGCGATCATCACGAAGGGTTGCCACGGCCGTTCCTTGAGGAGGTTGCGAAAGCCGATATAGATGGTCCAGCAGATCATGCTGACCCAGCAGAAAAAGCCGAGCCAGCCGTAGGTGGTCAGCGTCTTGAGCCAGGTATTGTGCTCGTCTTCGCGAAAGATCTGACCGAAGACGAGCGGACCTATGCCGAGCGGCCGTTCCATCGACATCATGAAGCCGATGCTGTGGCGCTCGAAGCGGCCGAGATGTCCGCCGTCATAGCTTTGCACGAGCTGCGTGCGCGTGGAAAACAGGTCGCTGACCTGCGGAAACTGCAGTGCGACGACAAGCAGGATGACCATCAGGATGACTGCCGTCAGCGACATGACCAGGATGCGCAGCCGGAATATATTGCTGCGATGCTTCAGCAGCATGCAGAAGATCAGCATCATCGAGGCGAATGCGAACAGCGCCCAGGCCGCGCGCGAGAAGGAGAGGAAGACACCGAAGGCCAGGACGAAGAGGCAGATGCCCTTGATCGGCGCCTTCTTCAGGTCGCCGATCAGGATGCCGTGCATGAGGTAGATGCTCGGTGTCACCAGATAGGGACCGAAGACGTTCGGATCCTGAAAGGCACCCATGGCGCGGTCGTAGCGGGTGAAGATGTCGAAACCCGGCACGGCATGGAAATAGCCGAGGATGCCGAGGCTTGCGGTGATCAGCGCCGCCACCACCCAGGTGTTGAAGATCAGCTTCAGCCGCCTTTCGCTATCCTCGACGATGGCCGCATAGAAGACGGAGCTCAGCGCCAGAAAGGTGGATACGGCGATATAGATCGGACCGTCCAGATGGTTGCCGGCGGTGAGATCGTGCATCTGCGTGATCGAGAGCATGCCGCCGACATTAAATGCCAGGAACAGCGCCAGAAGCGGCGCGACGCTGCGCGATATCTTCAGCCCGAGGACGAACCAGGTGCCGATGAGGAAGGCGAGCCACAGCTCGTAGGGTGCGGGCTCCGCGATCACGAAGCCGGAGAGAAACACGCCAATGGCAACGCTCGCCGTACCGACCAGCCGCATTGTGGCAAGCTGCGGCTGTGCGACGCGGGACGATGGAAGATCGATCGCGCTCAATAGGCGTTTTCCGTATTCAGCAGACGGAACGGCGTCAGGAACAGGATTTTCAGATCGAACAGCAGCGACCAGTTCTCGATATAGTAGAGATCATAGGCCGTGCGGAACTTGATCTTGTCGTCGCTGTCGATCTCGCCGCGCCAGCCGTTGATCTGCGCCCAGCCGGTCACGCCGGGCTTGACGCGATGGCGCGCGAAATAGCCTTCGACGACATCCGCGTAGGTGCGGTTATGGCTGGCGGCAAGCACGGCATGCGGCCGCGGACCGACGAGAGAGAGGCTGCCGAGCAGCACGTTGAAAAGCTGCGGCAGCTCGTCGATCGACGTCTTGCGGATGAAGCGTCCGACAGAGGTGACACGCGGATCGTTCTTCGTCACGGCGTTGCGTGCCGTGGGATCGCTCATGTGCGTATACATGGAGCGGAACTTGAAGACCTTGATGATCTCGTTGTTGAAGCCGTGGCGCTTCTGCATGAAGAGGACCGGCCCCTTCGAGGTCGCCTTCACGGCGATCGCGGCACCGAGCATCACCGGCCAGAGCAGGGCAAGCGCCACCAGGCTGAAGAAGATGTCGAAGATGCGCTTGGCAACACCGTCCCAATCGCGGATCGGCTTGTTGAAGATGTCGAGCATCGGCACAGCGCCGACATGAGAATAGGCGCGCGGACGGAACCGCAGCTTGTTGGCATGTGCCGCCAGGCGAATGTCGACGGGCAGCACCCACAGCATCTTGAGCAGCTGCAGGATGCGGTCTTCGGCGCTGATCGGAAGCGCGATGATCAGCATGTCGACGCGCACGAGACGGGCAAATTCGACGAGTTCTCCCACTGTCCCAAGCTTGGGATAGCCGGCGACCATGACGGGTGAGCGCTTTTCGCCGCGATCATCGAAGATGCCGCAGATGCGGATGTCGTTGTCGGGCTGGTGTTCAAGCGCGCGGATGAGTTCCTTGGCGGGTTCGCCGCCGCCGATGATCACGGCGCGTCTTTCCATGATGCCGTTGCGGCCCCAATTGCGAATGCCATAGGCGAAAAGCAACCGGGTGACGAGCAGGAAACCCGCGCCTGCCGCGAGCCACAGGCCGAGAAGACGGATCGAATAGATATTGTTGATGTCGAACGGCGTAAGCGCGACGGCCATGACCGCAAAGGCGGCAGCCCACGATCCGAGAATCCGGTGCAGGAAGCGATGAGGCGCGCGCAATATCGGTATCTGATAGGCGTCGGCGATCTGCAGAAACGCGATGGCAAGGCCGCTGAGCGAGACAGTCACGGCAGTCTTCGACACGAATGGATGACTGTCCGCCGCCGTTCCGAACAGGAGGATTGCAAGCCCGAGGGCAAGCAATGACAGGAACTCGAACAGCCGGTACTGCCCCACGATGATCGCTGGAGACTGATTGGTTTCGCGAAACTGTTCGGCGATTTGCCGGGCATAGGCATTCAAGCTGCTCGGGTCGTCGCTTCGCGGCTCTTCGGCATCGCGGGTGCGGATTTCCGAAACCTGCTTGCGAATATTGTCCAAGTTAAATTGCTCGGACTTCTCAGTAGTGTTCATGGCAATTTATCCGGTCGTTACCGGAAAAGGCCTATCAGATATCAGCTAAGAAACACTTACAACACTAGCTTGTATTCTAAGCGTCGGCGTCCAGGCCAAGTATATTTTGATACAGGTGCAAAGTATCCCGCGCCATGGCCGAGGCCGAAAAGTTTAACCGGATCGTTTCGATATGGGGCATGTTGCGGCGGCCAAACTCCGGCTCGCTGATCGCTTCGGCCATTACCCGCGACAGGTCGTCGGCGTCGTCCGGTCTGGCGAGCGCCGGGCTGTTTTCCCCGAGCGCTTCCGGGATGCCGCCGACGCGCGAGGCGATGACGGTCTTTCCGGCCGCAAGCGCCTCCAGGACGATATAGGGCATGGCTTCGGCGCGGGAGGGAACGATGACGTTCTGCGACACGGCAAAGGCCTCCTGCACGCGCATCGCCGGGAGCATGCCTATGCGATGGGCAAGGCCGCGCTCGGTCATCATCCTCTGATATTTGTCCTTGTCTGGCCCGTCGCCGATCATCAATGCCGAAAGCGGCCTGCCGATTCGTCGCTCCGTCCTCGCAAAGGCGTCCACGAATAGATCGGGACCTTTGAGGTCCCGCAGCATGCCGATATAGACGAAATGAACGGAGTCCGATCGTGTCGGCACGCTGCGGAAATCCCGATCGCTGATGCCGTTGTAGATCATCACGGAGCGGGTGCGCGGCTTGCCGATCTTTCTTTCGTAGGCGCGCCGTTCGAAATCGCAGATGAAAATCAGCCCGTCGGTCAGAAATTCGAG
This sequence comes from Rhizobium sp. P40RR-XXII, assembly GCF_012641405.1. GTDB lineage: Bacteria > Pseudomonadota > Alphaproteobacteria > Rhizobiales > Rhizobiaceae > Rhizobium. The sequence goes on along the minus strand of NZ_JABAII010000025.1, from coordinate 67,684 downwards.
CATCCGCTCCATGCTGTGCACGAGAATGCCCTGCAGCGAGGTGCGCGAGAAATGCAGGCTGCCGCCATGCGCTGTATAGAGGCGGGCTACGCGATACCTGTTCACCCGCAGGATCGAGCCGAGAACGCGTGCAAGCAGGCCGCCCTTGGCGCCATGCCCATGCAGCACGTCCGGCCGCAAACTTCTGATTTCCTTGTAGCTGCTCCAAAGCGTCGCGGTATCCGACAGGCTGATCTGCCGCCGGATCGGCAGCCGGATCACGCCCAGCGCCAGAAAGGGAGCGATATCGTTGAACAGGCGGTCCTCATGCTCGCCGCCCGTGAGGCTGTCGCAAAGGATGCCGACCTGATGTCCCGCCTTGCTCTGCTCTTCCACCAGATCGCGGACATGACGGAAAATCCCGCCGACCGGCGATCTGAAGCAATGGAGGATTCGAAGTGGTCTGGCCATGAGCGGGTGCGGTTAGAACAACCGCTCTCTGACATAGATCGTGTCGCCTGCCAGCACCGGATCCGAAATACCGACCCGTCCCGTCATGACATGACCATTGATCTTGCGGGTGACATCGGCATTGGATTGGTTGGCCCGGCTCGTGAAGCCGCCGGCAACCGCAATGGCGTTTTGGATCGTCATGCCAGGCACGTAGGAATATTGGCCGGGCTGACCGACTTCACCCATGATGTAGACCGAGCGATAGCGGTCGATGTCGATGGTCACGTCGGGATCGCGGATATAGCCTTGGCGGAGCTTCTGCGCGATCTGGCCGGAAAGTTGCTGTAAGGTCCTGCCGCGGGCAGGCACCTGGCCGATCAGCGGGAAGGCAATATAGCCGGCTTGGTCGATCGTATAGGTATTGGTCAGTCCCGGCTGGTCGAATACCGTCACGCGCAGCCGGTCGCCACTATCGAGCGCATAGGGCTGGATAGTGGCCTCGTTGAAGGCTTTCGGCGCAGGCTGATAGGTGTTGCAGCCGGTGAGCGCGGCGCTCACGGCTGCCATGCCAAGTGCCAGGAAGATCTTGGGCTTTGCGAAGGACATTTCGCGCTCGTAAGAAAGGGGAAACACTGTCGTCGTTATCAATCCGTTAGGGTTAACGCTCGGTAAAGACCAAAGGAAATTCCGGTAAAAATTAGTGAAGCCAAAAATAACGCAGGCGAAATACTATTAACGCTTGGGTTACCATAGTCGTTTACGATTAATTTTGGCTTTCTATTATGGAGTTCTTGTATATGTCCGGTGTCAGCAACACCCAGCAGGATGTGGACATCGATCTCGCGCAGCTCTTCCGCGCCGTGTGGCAGCGGCGGATGCGCGTCATTGCCATCACGCTGGCGGGGGCCTGTCTGGCTTTCGTCTTCGCGAAGTTCGTTTCGCCGGAATATCGCAGCGAGGCGCGTATTCTGATAGAGCAGCGCGCGCCGGCATTCGCGACGACGACGACCGGCAACGACTCCAGTTCCGCGCCCTTGCTGGACGAGCTCAACATCGCCAGCCAGGTGCAGATCCTGCAATCGGCGGATCTGATCAAGCAGGTCATTACCAATCTGAAGCTCTACGATCGTCCTGAATTCGCCGCCGGAAACAGCAGCTCCGCACTCTCGGATATTCTCGTCAAGCTGCACCTGAAGCGCACCGCCGCCGACAAGGCACCGGAAGAGCGGATGCTGGATGCCTTCAGCACCCGCCTGCAGGTTTATCAGATCAACAGCTCGCGCGTGATCGGCATAAGCTTTACCTCCCGCGATCCGGATCTTGCGGCCAGCGTGCCGAATGCGATGGCGCAGGTCTATCTGTCGATGCAAAGCGGTGCCAAACTCGATTCCAACAGCGAGGCGACACGCTGGCTCGAGCCGGAGATCGCCAAGCTGCGCGATAAGGTCAGCGAGGCCGAAAAGAAGGTTGCGGATTATCGCTCGGCCAACGGCCTTCTTCAAACCAGCCAGAACAGTAATTTCGCCACACAGCAGCTTGCGGATATTTCTGCGCAGCTCGCCCAGGTGCGCGGCAATCGCGCCAATGCCGAGGCGCGGGCGCAGGCCGTGCGCAGCGCATTGTCCAGCGGCCGCTCCACCGACACGCTCTCCGACGTCTCCGGGTCGGTGACCATTCAGCGGCTGAAGGCGACGGAATCGGGCCTGGAATCGCAAATCTCGGATCTGTCCACGACGCTGATGGACGGCCATCCTCGTTTGAAGAGCTTGCGTGCGCAGCTCGCCGATATCCGACAGCAGATCAATCGCGAGACCCAGAAAATTCTGGCAAGTATCGAAAATGAGGCAAAGGTGGCGCAGCTGCGCGAGCAGCAGCTATTGGCGCAATCGAACACGCTGAAGGCCGACAGCGCGCGGGCAGGGGAGGACGAAGTCGGCCTCAACGCGCTGGAGCGCGAGGCTGCTGCCGAGCGGCAATTGCTCGAAACCTATCTCGCACGCTATCGTGAGGCCACCTCGCGCGTCGACAAGAATTCCAGCCCGGCCGATGCCCGCGTGGTCTCCACCGCGGTCGAGCCGGTCGATCCGTCGTTCCCGAAGGTCGGTCCCATCGTCGTCGTCGCAACCTTGGCAACTTTCATCCTGACTGCCATCGTCATCATGCTCGCGGAGTTGTTCAGCGGCCGGGCGTTGCGGCCCATCGGTCCTGCCCGCAAGGAAGCGGCAGCCTTGGCCGAAACGCCTGAGCGGGTTCAAGCCGATGTCCAAGCCGATACCGACGTGTTGCCGGCTCGCGCCGCCGTCAGGACAAGTCGCGGCGAGATGCACGCCAGCCTGCTTTCGGTTCCGGTGGGGGAAATCCCGGTCCAGGCTGCGGACCCCGCAACCGATGAAAAAGATGAACCGAAGGGCGAGATTCACGCGGTGGAGGAAGAGGAGGATTTCTCCATCCAATCCGTCGCCGACTATTTGATCGACAACGGATCGCGGCTGGCTATTGCCATATCTCCGACCGGTGACGACGGATCCACCGCCACGGTGATCCTGGCGCGGACCATCGCCGACGCGGGAAGTCGTGTCGTGCTGGTCGACATGACCGGTTCAGGATGCCCCTCCAGGCTGATGGCCGAACATGGCGAGCTCGCCGGCGTGACGGATCTGCTTTGCGCCGAAGCGGCCTTTGGCGATACGATCCACCCGGATCGCCTGTCGGATGCCCATCTCGTGCCGCAGGGCACGAGCGACCTCGCCCGCGCCATGCGTGGCGCCGACCGCCTGTCGCTGATCTTGGATGCGCTCGGTTCGGCCTATGACATCGTTTTGGTGGAATGCGGCGCGGCCGAAGTTTCCGGTGTCGCGCGGCTGACGCGCAGCAAGGACACGGAAATCATCCTTTCCATGCCGGAGCCCGAGGAAGGCCAGTTCATCGCCGCGATGACGGAATTCCAGAAAGAGGGCTATGAACACATCATCCTGATGGCCGGCTGGCGCGAGGAGCATGATCCGGACACGCGCCGCGACGCAGCCTGATCAGTCTCCGTCAGTATCGCCCGCTACCGCTGCGTCGGCACCGCGGCGTGCGCGCATTCGCTGGATGAAGGCATAGAGCTTTCGATTGGACTTGATCGCCGCTTTCGCGCGCGTCATGCCGCGTTGTGCCGTTGCGGCGAGATGACCCATGCCGGAGATCGGCAGGAACAAGTCATGCTGCACGGTTTTCATCGAGCACCAGGAGCGTTTGTAGATCTGGTCACCGATGCCGAAATCGAAGAGGGCGGCGCCTTCACGATGCAGCCGTTCGATCATCAGCCAGAACAGCAACTCGCCAGGGCTCGCCTCGGCAACCAGCGTCTCGTCGATGGAGGCGAACTGGCAGATGACGTGATCTCCCTTTCGGGAGAGAGCGGCGATCGCCGGCATATGCCCCTCATGCTCGCCCTTGAGGCGCAGTGCATGCATCTGCAGCGTCGCGTCGAAATCGTTGTTTCCGCGCGGATGCAGCAGTGCATGCAGCGCCGTTTTGGTCGGCACATCGTCGAAGACGTCTGGCAGGCCGGCATCGCGGAAGCGGATCGCCTTCTGGTGGAAGAACAGGTCCAGGAGAGCGTCCTGCTGATCGGGACCGGCAATCACATATTCGTAACCGCCCTTGGCATCGAGAATTCTGCTTTGATGCTTGAACTTCTTGCGCCGCCGCTTGGCGTTCACCTGCTTGAGGCTTGCTTCGAAACTGCCAAGAAAAGGCATCTGGAAGGCATGGTTCTGGTTTTCGACGGCGGGCAGAGAAGCGAGCGGGCTGGTGCGGCCACGCCATTCGAACGGTATATTGCGCAGGATGGCGAGATCCGCCCTGCTGTGCAAGGCAGCCGCGATGGCTACGGCCTGCGCCGAGGTCAATTTTCCATTCGCGAGAAACTCGGGCGAAAACAGGCCGGTATTGATGTTGCTGTGACGGCCCCCGATGAATTCCGCCCGCCTTATTCCACGGCTGCGAACGATCTCCAACGGCAGGATGAAGGCTGGACGATCTCCGATGGAACCCCGAACGATGGCGAGAGGATGTCGAAAGCTCTCCACCCAGGCCGCGCACCAATCATAGCTCTGGTGCAGCGAGGCGAGATTGTCCTGCTCCAGCATTCGCCACTCGGCTTCGAGCGGCGCCATGCTGTCGAAGATGTCGACCCGGAAACGGTTGGCTCTGGCCGGCTCTATCCGACTGGGTGCAGTGCGCCCATCCGCTGCCTCGGCGGAGGGCATGCCGGCGATATCTCGCATTTGGGTCTGCATCCGATCTTCTCCGCTCCGGCGGCGTTCGAAGGCAGTCTGGCGGGAAACGGCTTATTTTTGGCTTAAGATGGGACAGTCGCACCGGATAAGGCGCGGATCAGGGTTAGCCTTGTGTAAATTGCATTGCGGCCGGCGTCATTGCGGGCGCGGTCCGGCCATCCACTTGATGATGCCCATGGCCGGCAATACCCAGATGATGCCGCTGAAAAAGAAATACAGGAAATGAACCCAGCCGGGTTGATCCGCAAGCGTTCGCACCGCAACGATCATGGCGACGATCGCATAGATTGCAACCAACAGCACGAGCAAGATCATGCCTATGAATTTGCGCAGGCGAAGCGGCACCGGGTTTTTCTCCTCTTTACGACGACATGCCGCGACGGCATGCCGCAAACTCCCGGGACTTGTTTTGCACGCCCCTATCGGGCAAATCAACAGCCTGATCGAAGGGAGACGCCATGGCCGCCACTAATTTTACGACCGAACAGGTTATTTTGAAGGAAGTGGCCCGTCAGGACCGCAATCGCCGCGCCATCCGCGTCTGGCTTGCCTGCGTGCTTCTGGTTCTGTTCGGCCTCGTGCTGATGGGCGGCGCGACGCGTCTCACCAATTCAGGCCTGTCGATCACGCAATGGCAGCCGATCCACGGCGTCATCCCGCCGCTGAATGCACAGGAATGGGAAGAGGAGTTCACCCTCTACAAGCGCATCCCGCAATTTCAGCTCCTGAACAAGGACATGACAGTCGACGAGTTCAAGAGCATATTCTGGTGGGAGTGGGCGCATCGCCTGCTGGCGCGCACCATCGGCATCATCTTCGGCGTGCCTTTGTTGTTCTTCGTCCTCACCGGCCGTGTCGAGCGCAAACTCTGGCTGCCGCTGGCCTGCATTTTCGTGCTCGGCGGTCTTCAGGGAGCGATCGGCTGGTGGATGGTTTCCTCCGGTCTCGAGGCCCGCACCGATGTCAGCCAGTATCGCCTGGCCATCCATCTCGTGACCGCCTGTCTGATCTTCGCAGCCTGCATGTGGTTCATGCGCGCTCTGTCGCCGCATTCGAACGAGCCGCCGCCGACGCGTTATTCGGCGATGATTGCTGGTCTCATCGCCTTCATGGCGCTGTTCCAGATCTATCTCGGCGCGCTCGTCGCCGGCCTCGATGCGGGCCTCTCCTATAACACCTGGCCGCTGATGGACGGCGCCGTCGTGCCGGGGGACCTTTTCATACAGTCGCCGGGCTGGATCAATTTCTTCGAGAATCCGAAGACGGTCCAGTTCGTCCATCGTCTCGGCGCCTATGCGCTGTTCATCGTCGTCGCCTTCAACATGATCATCTCACTGCGGGCAGCGCCGCAAACGACGCATGCACGCCGGTCCGTCGTCGTGTTCGTGCTCGTGCTGATACAGGCAATTCTCGGCATTTCGACGCTGCTGCTGCATGTGCCGCTGCATCTGGCCCTCGCGCATCAGGCAGGTGCCTTGATCGTCTTTGGCTTTGCAATCGCCAATTGGCGCGGTTTCTATGGTGAACTACCGCGCCAGACGTCGATCGTCGTAAGAAATTGAGGCGCATCGCGCCTCGATACTTTTAGAGCGTGATGCCGAAAAGTTTAGGCGGTTTTCGACGACATCCGGCTCTAGCGCGCCGAAGCAACGCTTGCCGCTGACGACACCCGCGAGACGACTTTCAACCGCTTGATTTCGCCGCGCTTGAAGGCCGCGAGGAAGCGGCTGTAATCCTTAAAGACCACACAGCCGTTCGATTCGGCACGGCCCCCTCTGAGCATATACGTGTGAGCCAGCAAGCCGTCGCGGCCATAGACGCGGGCGCCGCTTGCGGGTGTCAGGCGTAGCGCCTGCACGCCATGAAACAAGCTTTCCCTGTATGTCAGGCTATAAGTTTCAGGCGGCGTCGGGCCGGTGTTCTTGCGGTCGACATAGCGGGGATTATCGCGCATGTGGCCGAGGCCGGAATGCGCCTCGAGGCGTTCGCCGCTCGGCAGGTAGACGGTCTTTGCCTCGATATCGTAGATCGCAGTACCCTGGCCCGGGCTGATGGCGGCAAAGGGGTTGATGAAGGGCTTCGTCTTGCGCACGGAGCTGTCGTCCGGGTCCGCATAGGCCATTGCGCGCGCCGGCGGCTGAGCGGCGGCATCGTCGCCCGTTGCCCTGGCGATAGCGGCGGTGGCGCCGGCGCTCTGCAGGGGTGTTTCGCGGGCAGGGCGGGCCACGGGAATGACGTTGAGCACAGCCTCGGCCACGGCAATGTCGGCATCCTTGGCGGGCAATGGTTTCGCTTCGGCGATGGCAGGCAGACTCACGTCGGGCGCTGCCCTGGCAATGACAGGCGGCTGCGCGATCGTCTTTGCCGGGCCCGCCGCAGGCATGAGAGCGGCGGCATATTTCACCTGGTTCAGTTGCTGCACCGCGGTGGCGAAGTTTATGGCGATTACCTTGCGCAGATGGTCGATCGTCTCCGGCGAAGCTGCGGCCACCTCGATACGGCCGCTCTTGATGCTGGCCGCGGCGTTTTGCGCCTGCTTGATCTCGGAGGTCTGTTGCGCCAGAGCGTTCGCCAGTTTCAAGCGAACCGCATCCGCGCCGGCGGCTTTCGCTTGAACGTCTGCGTCCGCCACGCTGCCGAAGCGGCTCTGCTCATGCAGCGATGTCGTCTGGGCGGCGAGACGGGCAGGACGCATGATATGGTTCTGCGTAACAATGAAAGCCGACGCACGCGGCGCCAGGAAATTGTCGGTCGAAGCCGCAGCCCCGGGGAGGGCCAGCACCATGGATTGCGTTGTCATCAGCGTCGCGGTGATCCAGGCGAAGGCCGCTACGGCAACACCGGTGGCCAAGGTACCGGGACGGATGCGGAAGGATTTTTTCGATCGCGGGGCATAGCCGGAACGCGAATTGAAGTTACCGAAGGTATCGGTCGCAAACGCCATGATACTCGCTATCCAAACTACACAGACACTACGCCGGCTCAAAAACGCACACGCGCCCCAACGCGAAAGCCGCGTCTGGCCGCCGACTTGCCGACTGTCTGGAAGCATGCCGAATTATGGTAACCAATTCCTTTACGATGGTTCATTCTCGGATATTCATTGAAAAAGGGATAGTTTTGAACGCCCCACTCATCCGGTCAGTGAAGCCGTTAAAGAGCAAATCCGTCCGACAATTGGTCGCGGAGCCTCATGGCCGATCACATTTCCGTGCAGTGCCAGCTAATTTAGCGAGAAGGCGGAAATAAGGCCGGGCGGATTCGCGGGCGCGAAATGGCACTGACATAATAAAAGCCCGGCCCGATCAATCCTTTGAGGACGATCGGACCGGGCATTGGAACTTCGATTTTCCTCGCGCGATTTAGGCGCCGAGCATCAGATCCATGTTCTGCACGGCGGCGCCCGATGCGCCCTTGCCGAGATTGTCGAGCAGTGCCACCAGATTGACCTGTGCGCCACCCGGCGTACCGAAGACGAAGAGCTTCATCGTATCCTGGCCGGCAAGCTCGACGGCATTGACGCGGGGCAGGGCGCGGCTCTCCTCAAGCGAGATAACCTGGACGATATCCTGGCCGGCATAATGGGCCGACAGCGCGGCGTGGATGCTTTCCAGCGTTGCGCCTTCTGCCAGATCGCCGAGATACAGCGGTACCTGGACGATCATGCCCTGCGGGAAGCGTCCGACGGAGGGCGAAAAGATCGGCGCGCGGTCGAGCAGACCATGCGTCGTCATCTCGGGCACATGCTTGTGGGTGAGCGGCAGGCCGTAGAGGAAATGCGGTGCGGTGATCGCATCCGGATGGTCCGGGTTTTCCATCTGCGCAATCATCTGCTTGCCGCCGCCGGTGTAGCCGGAAACGGCATTGACGGTCACGGGATAGCCCGCCGGAATGATGCCCGCGGCGCGTAGCGGCCGGATAAGGCCGATCGCGCCCGTCGGATAGCAGCCGGGATTGGCGACGAAGCGTGCCGCCTTGATCTTGCCGCCTTGATCCTTGTCCATCTCGGCGAAGCCATAGGCCCAGTCGGGATGGATACGGAAAGCCGTCGAGGTATCGATGACGCGGACATTGTTGTTGGCCGCCACCATCTTCACGGCTTCCTTCGACGCATCGTCGGGCAGGCAGAGAATGGCGATGTCGGCGCTGTTCAGCATGTCCTCGCGCATGGCGGCATTGCGCCGCTCTGCTTCCGGAATGGACAGCAGCTCGACATCGCGGCGGTCGGCCATGCGCGTGCGGATCTGCAAGCCCGTGGTTCCGTGTTCGCCATCGATGAAGATTTTCGGTGCCATCTTATTCCTGCTCTTTCAATAGGTTGAGAGTGTTTCCGGACTCAGTTTGCCATGCAGTTGATTCAATTTCATAACGGTCGCTTCGGAGGCTGCAGGACGGCCTTCGAAAACCGTCGTGGATGTCCCGAAATCGAGCGTCAGCGACCGCTCGCACGTCGTTCGGCGTGGAGACCGAGCATATACATCGCCACGGTCGCCCCCGCAATGGCGGTGATGTCGGCGTGATCATAGGCGGGGGAGACCTCGACGACGTCGGCGCCCCGGATGTCGAGCTGATGCAGTCTCTGCAGCACCGACAGGATCTTGGCGCTGGAGGGGCCGCCGGCGACCGGGGTTCCCGTGCCCGGCGCAAAGGCGGGGTCGAGGCAATCGATGTCGAAGGTCAGGTAGGTCGGCGCACCCTTGGTATGGGAGATGATCATCGAAGCGATATCGCCAGCGCTCATCTCCTCGACCTGATGGCCATGGAGAATCTGGATGCCGAAATCGTCGGGCGCATGCGTGCGGATACCGATCTGGAGGGAGCAGTCCGGATCGATCAGTCCGTCGCGCACTGCGCGGGCAACGAAGGAGCCGTGGTCGATGCGTCCGCCATCGTCGAACCAGGTGTCCTGATGGGCGTCGAATTGCACCAACGCCAGCGGGCCATGCTTGGCGACATGCGCCTTCAACAGCGGCCAGGTGATGAAGTGATCGCCACCGAGGGTCAGCAAGAAGGCGCCGCTGTCGAGGATGGTCCTTGCTTGCCGCTCGATCGCCGCCGGCGTGTCCTGATGATTGCCATAGTCGAGCAGGCAGTCGCCATAGTCGACGACGGCCATCTCTGCGAAGAGATCGCGGTTGAAGGGATATTGCGGGTCGTTGTCGAAGATAGCTGAGGCGCGACGCATCGCCTGCGGACCGAAACGCGTTCCCGGCCGGTTGGAGGTCGCGGCGTCGAAGGGAATGCCCCACACCACCGTGTCGACACCATCAAGCGATTTGGTGAAACGGCGGCGCATGAAGGAGAGGGCGCCTGCGAAGGTCGGGTCGCTGGCGGCCGAAGTCAGGCTGGTCGCCGTAAAGGCATGATCAATCGACGTGCTCGGCAAGAGTATCTCCTTTGCTTGCCTGAAAGTCATAGTCTCGTTCTACCCGTGCTATGCGAACCTTATATTGTTCGTACCAACGTTCGCGCCCGAGTTTTTGGGCGGCCAGATGCGCGACGACGTTCTTCCAGGCAAGGATGCTCTCCTCGTCCCGCCAGAAGGAGTTGGTGATGCCGAAGCCATCGGCGCCTCTTGCGCTCTCAAGCCCGAGACAGCCGTCTTGCGCCAGCGCCAACGCTTCCATGCGCTCGCCCATGGCGCCGTAACCATTGTCTCCCTCCGTTCGGATCGAAGCGAAGGAAACGATGTAGTAGGGCGGCTCGGGAGTGACCGCAAAAGGAGATGCTCTGTGCGTGTTCATGGCGTGCCTCAGGGGAGCGAACGGAACTCCGATTCTATGAATCGCAGACAAGTGCGTTGATGCTTATTTGCCCGATGTGGCGGTGCATTGATATGCCTTTTTCACGCAGGCGATCTGCGGTGTCGAGCAATCGGCTCGCCCGTCCGTCACGACACAATAAGAGCAGCTGTCATTGAACTCTCGGCAATTCGGGTTCGCCTGAAGAAAATCCTTCATGCTCTGCATATCCGCCGCCCTTTCGGCTGGCTCGGCCGGTTTGGCATCGTCGCATAGAACCGGCGAGACGCTGACGATCAAGAGCAGAAGCGAAAAGATGAATCTATGCATGGAATTCCCCCGATGCTTGTGGTCGGACTTTGCCACAAAACATGCCTCTTGCCTTGGCGGAACTGCATCTTTTTCCAAAATTGCAAAAGAAAAAGGCCGGGAAACCCCGGCCTTTCCAATGTCCGATCTCGGATAAGCGATTAACGCTTGGAGAACTGGAACGAACGACGTGCCTTTGCGCGGCCGTACTTCTTACGTTCGACGACGCGGCTGTCACGCGTCAGGAAGCCGCCCTTCTTCAGGATCGAGCGCAGGCCCGGTTCGAAGTAGGTCAGCGCCTTGGACAGGCCGTGGCGAACGGCACCGGCCTGGCCGGAAAGGCCGCCGCCGGCAACGGTTGCGATGATGTCGAACTGGCCGTCACGGGCAGCAGCGACGATCGGCTGACGCAGGATCATCTGCAGAACCGGACGGGCGAAGTAAGCCGTGTAGTCCTTGCCGTTGACGATGATCTTGCCGGAGCCGGCCTTGAGCCATACGCGGGCGACGGCGTCCTTGCGCTTGCCGGTCGCGTAGGAGCGGCCGAACGAGTCGACCTTGCGGACGTGAACCGGAGCAGCAACTGCTTCAGACGTGCCGAGATCCTTCAGGGAGGAGAGGTCAGCCATTATCAGGCGCTCCTTACGTTCTTCTTGTTCAGCTTGGCGACGTCGAGGACGGCGGGCTGCTGGGCTTCGTGGGGATGGTTCGAGCCGGCGTAGACACGCAGGTTCTTCATCTGGCGACGGCCGAGCGGGCCGCGGGGAACCATGCGCTCGACGGCCTTTTCAACGACGCGCTCCGGGAAGCGGCCTTCGATGATCTGGCGAGCCGTGCGCTCCTTGATGCCGCCGGCGTAACCGGTGTGCCAGTAGTAAACTTTGTCTTCATACTTCTTGCCGGTGAAGACGACCTTATCGGCATTGATGACGATGACGTTGTCGCCGTCGTCGACGTGCGGCGTGAAGGTAGCCTTATGCTTGCCGCGCAGACGCATTGCGATGATAGAAGCGAGACGGCCAACGACCAGCCCTTCGGCGTCGATGAGAACCCACTTCTTCTCCACCTCTGCAGGCTTCTGGGAGAAGGTTGCCATGTTGCATACTCTCTTTTGGAACCCTTGGCCCGAAGGCGTATGGGCGTTTCTTGTTGCTTGGTTTGACGCGCATGGATGCGTGCCAAAAAGAAAGCAGCCCGGTGAGGCTGCGATCTGTGGCGGCTTATAGAGTGATTAATCGCGAGGGTCAATATTGCAGAATTGGATGCCTTAAAAAAATAGCGATAAAAATCAATAGTTTACTTATGTGGTATAATAAAACCACACATTTTGCCGTCAACCCAGCCGCAAAACCAGCACTCCGGCGGCGATAATTGCGCCGGCAATATAGCGCCAGACGCTGGATCGCTCCTTCAAGACGACGACGGATATGACCAGCGCAAAGAGGATCGACGACTCGCGCAGGGCGGCAACCATTGCCACCGGCGCCTTCGTCATCGCCCACAATGCCAGTCCATACGAGGCGATCGAGCCGCCGCCGCCGATAAGACCGCGCCACCAGTTATAACGGATATGGGCGGCGACCGGCCCGATGCCGCGTTGCGAGATCGCCCAGATAAACAGAAGGACCGGCGGCAGAAGCGCCATCCACAGCGTATATGAGACCGAATTGCCTGAAATCCGTGCGCCGATACCGTCGACATAGGTATAGGTCGCGATGACGACGGCATTGGCAAGCGCAAGAATGATGGCCCTCCGTCCACCCTTTCGTGCCTCGAAGGCCAGCGTCAATATGCCGGCGCAGATCGTCATCGTACCGATCAGCGCGCCGCCCGAGAGCGTCTCCTTGAGGATGAAGCTGCTTGTCGAGACAATGATGAGCGGCGCCACGCCGCGCATCAGCGGATAGACGAGCCCGATGTCCCCAGCGCGATAGGCGGCGGCGACAAGCTGGAAATAGGCAAATTGGAGGATAGCGGAAGCGCCGATGAACGGCCAAGCGGGAGCGGCCGGCAATGGAAGGAACGGCAGCAAGGGCAGGGCCGCAACCGCGCCTCCGGCCGAGACCAGCGCCGCATCGAGCGATTTATCGGTTCCGGCCTTGATGATCGCATTCCACGTCGCATGCAGCAAGGCGCCAAAAAGGACGAGCGCGATAACGTCGAAAGACACGGAAAACCTCAAGAAATGGCGGATCAGGCCCGGATGCTTGGCATTTTGTGGGAGTCAGGCTTTCATATGATCCGCAATACATCAAAAAGCAACGAAATATACTCTGTCATGGAGACTTGCCTCATTTGGCGAAATACGCGCAGTCGGCATTTGGAATGGGTTCTTTCTATGTTCCAAATCCTGCTTTTGCGCATTATAAATAGCTAATTTATTGGGGTATGAAGCGCGAACAAATATCGCATGTCCTGTGAACGCGGGAGTAGCATTAGACATCACTTACTTAAAAACGACAGCGCGCTCCGCTGGCGGAAAGCTTGAGGGAGCCGTGCGGCAGAAAATCGCGGCCAAAAGCCTCACATACCGTCGATCAGATCGCCGAATATAGTGGATAATTCTGCAAATAGGGAAAAATATTTCAATCTGAAATCGCCCTGAATGCAGGGCGAAGTATGGAAAAACTCTCCGGTGCCCCAAGTATAGAGCCGTAAAGAAGACGAATTTCCGGGTATATCTCCGCGCGATCGTGCAAGTTATTCTGTGGAAAATTTATGAAATATCATATTTTTCATGTTCACAATCGGTTCTCATTTCAGACCTCAATCCATAAGTCATTTCTAATTTATATGCGAATAAATAGAGAACAAAGATTGCATTTCCAGAGAACGCAACTTCGTGGTATAGGCGAAATCCATGCAAGCGCTTTGAAAACGGCCTCAAATGGAAGCGCATGACAGGACGCGCAAGGCCGCGATGTCGATAGCATGCCATGCCTCGGACAATCAGTAGTCGTATCGAGCGGCCTCAATCGTCTTCGATAACCAGCCATGAGGCTGCGATCAACGTCGGAAAATCAACTCGTCGTCATCGAGGTCGGTGCTCGGACGGCATGTAAAGACAGGGCAGGAGGCTCGGTCCTTGGTAGGAAGGTAATCCTGATAGGCATAGTAGCCGACATCGCATGAGTCGGCGTTTGAGACATAACGATCATAAAGCGTCATGTTGGGTGTCCTTCTGGCCGGATAGCGCATAATGACCGCACGCTCGCGGTTGATGACGGCTCGCGCTTCGGCGCAGGTCATGGACATGGAATTATATCGAGAAATGGCGAGAGCCGGGGTGGCGACGGAAGCAATTGCCAGGCCCAGCAGCACGATTTTTTTCATCGGAGCAATCCTCCCTAAAGTTGTTATAATACAGTATATACGCGGATATGGTCGCTGCGGTTTCCATATTTGCGAGAAAACGCAAGTGTGATCGAAGTGGGAGGCTTCGTGATGAACCACGACAATTATGACGATTCCTACATTGCCGATATCCTTCTGTCCGTTAGGACCATTGCGCTTGTCGGCGCTTCGCCCAATCCTGCGCGCCCAAGCAACGGCGTGATGGCCTATCTTTTGAACAGGGGCTATCGCGTCATCCCGGTCAATCCCGGGCAGGCAGGCAAGGAAATCCTCGGGCAATGGGTCTATGCGCATCTGGCCGACATTCCGGAGCCCGTCGATATGGTCGACGTTTTCCGGGCGCCCGAATATCTCCGGTCCGTGGTCGAGGAAGCCATCATGATCGACCCCCGGCCTCCGGTCATCTGGGGACAGCTCGGCGTGCGCGACGACGCGGCGGCGGCAAGAGCCGAGGCGGCGGGCCTCAGGGTCGTGATGGACCGTTGCCCGGCCATCGAATACCCGCGTCTGGTCGCCTGATCGGGCAAGGGCGGCTGCCGCCATTCGGCCGATTATCGCGCGAACTCACTGAAATATGGCAAGTTTTTTCCGCGAGCCGGAAAGCACGGCAAAGTTCGCGGTTAACTTTCATATCCCCGCCGCTATGATCGTCCCATCAGAATAGGCTTTGGTGGGAGGGAAGATCATGCCGACGAACAATCCTGGCTTTGACACGCTGGCAATCCATGCGGGCGCGCAGCCGGATCCGACGACCGGCGCCCGCGCGACGCCGATCTACCAGACGACATCCTTTGTCTTTCAGGATGCGGATCACGCGGCTGCTCTGTTCGGATTGCAGCAATTCGGCAATATCTATACCCGGATCATGAACCCGACGCAGGCGGTGCTCGAAGAGCGGGTGGCGGCTCTCGAAGGCGGAACGGCAGCCCTTGCGGTTGCCTCGGGTCACGCGGCGCAGTTGCTGGTCTTCCACGCCATCATGCAGCCGGGCGACAATTTCGTCGCCGCCAAGCGGCTTTACGGCGGTTCGGTCAATCAGTTCGGCCAATCCTTCAAGAATTTCGACTGGCGCGTTCGCTGGGCCGATCCCGCGGATCCCGCCACCTTCGAGGCGCAGATCGACGGGCGCACCCGCGCCGTCTTCATCGAAAGCCTTGCCAATCCGGGCGGCACCTTCGTCGACATTGCCGCGATCGCGGCCATTGCCCACAAGCATGGCCTGCCGCTGATCGTCGACAACACCATGGCAAGCCCCTATCTCATCCGGCCGCTGGAGCATGGCGCCGATATCGTCGTGCATTCGCTGACGAAATTCCTCGGCGGCCATGGCAATTCCATGGGCGGCATCATCGTCGATGGCGGTACGTTCGATTGGTCCGCCTCGGGCAATTATCCCATGCTGTCCTCGCCGCGGCCGGAATATAACGGCATCGTGCTGCATGCGACCTTCGGCAATTTCGCTTTCGCGATCGCCTGCCGCGTCCTCGGTCTGCGCGATCTCGGTCCGGCGATCTCGCCGTTCAACGCCTTTCTGATTCTCACGGGGATCGAGACGTTGCCGCTGCGCATGCAGCGCCACTCCGATAATGCGCTTGCCGTCGCGCGCTGGCTAAAGGGCCAAGAGAAGGTAGCCTGGGTCAATTATGCCGGTGTGGAGGATGATCCGAACCATGTCCTGCAGCAGCGCTATTCGCCAAAGGGAGCCGGCTCCGTCTTCACCTTCGGCCTGAAGGGCGGATACGAAGCGGGCAAGGGGCTGGTGGAGGGGCTGGAACTCTTCTCGCATCTCGCCAATATCGGCGACACGCGTTCGCTCGTCATTCATCCCGCCTCGACGACGCATAAGCAGCTGACAGACGAGCAGAAGGTCGCGGCCGGCGCCGGTCCGGATGTCGTGCGCCTGTCCATCGGCATCGAAGATGTGAAGGACATCATTGCCGACCTGGAGCAGGCCCTGGCAAACGTCTGAAGGCCGGACCGGCAGGAAGCCGAAAAAGCTCATCGGCCTCTTTGATAGCAGCGCATTTCATGCTTGTCTCGGTCCGCGATCGCCAAAGAGTGGTCGCGGATTTTTTTTCGTTGGCGAAGCGCGTTCGACGGGGGACTTAAGTGGCAACCTATCTGCAACTGAATGTCGATGGCGTCGAGCCCGAGGCAGGCGCGCCCGCAGCGGATCGTCTCATTTCGGGAGCCCCGATTTTCCAAACCTGGAACCTCGACGAGGCCGATGGCGGCCTTTATGCCGGTGTCTGGGAAGCGACACCGGGCAAATGGAGGATCGTCTATGACGAATGGGAGTACTTCCACATCCTCTCCGGCTATTCCATTGTGACAGCCGACGACGGTGAGGTCTTTCATCTGCGCGCAGGCGACCGCCTCATCTTAAAGCCGGGCTTCAAGGGTACCTGGGAAGTCATTGAAACGACTCGCAAGGACTATGTGATCCGTCTCTGACGACGTTGTTGAATCAAAACATGAAGTTCGCGTTCGCCTGCTGCCCGGAGCGGCCCGTTCCATGCGGTTCCGCAATGACCGCGATGATTGCCACAGGTTGTGTCACTGCCGCTTCATTAAACTGTCATCAAACTGAAACAATGCGGCATTAGAGCCATCACTGTCGCCAGGAGATTGGGGGGTCATTTAGCATGGGTACCTCGTGCCGATCTTCTGCTCGCCATCCTTTCATTCACTTGAGGAAGTGAGTCTATTATGCTTAACCTGAAAATCCGTTCCCTTTGCCTGACCGCCGGCCTGGTTGCCGCCATGGCTGCTTCGGCCTCGGCTGCCGACATTACGGGCGCCGGCTCGAGCTTCATTGCGCCGGTTCTGTCCAAGTGGGCCGAAGGCTACAAGGCTGCGACGAACAATGTCGTCAACTATCAGTCGGTCGGTTCGGGCGCCGGCATCAAGCAGCTCCTCGACAAGACCATCGTATTCGGCGCTTCGGACAAGCCGATGAGCGACGCTGACCTCGAGAAGAACGGCATTGCCCAGTTCCCGATGATCTCCGGCGGCATCGTCGTTTCCTATAACATCGAAGGCGTAAAGCCGGGCGAACTCGTTCTCGACGGCAAGACTCTGTCCGACATCTTCCTCGGCAAGATCACCAAGTGGGACGACGCTGCCATCAAGGCGCTGAACGCCGACGTGAAGCTGCCTTCCACGCCCATCTCCGTCGTTTATCGCGCCGACAGCTCGGGCACGACCTTCAACTTCACCGATTACCTGGCGAAGGTTTCGCCGGAGTGGAAGGAAAAGGTTGGTTCGAACACGGCAGTTGAATGGCCGGTCGGCTTCGGTGCCAAGGGTTCCGAAGGCGTTTCCACCACCGTCAACCAGACGGCTGGTTCGATCTCCTACGTTGAATATTCCTACGTCGTCGCCAACCACATCGGTTTCGCGAAGATGAAGAACGCCGCAGGCAAGGTTATCGAGCCGAGCCTCGAGACGTTCAAGGCTGCAGCTTCCAACGCCGATTGGGCCAATGCCAAGAACTTCAACCTGATCATCACCAATCAGCCGGGCGAAAAGAGCTGGCCGATTGCAGCTTCGACCTGGGTTCTGCTCTACAAGAAGCCTGCCGATGCTGCTAAGAACGAAGAAGCGCTGAAGTTCTTCAAGTGGTCCTATGAGCACGGTCAGAAGGACGCGACCGCTCTGTCGTATCTCGCGATCCCGGAAAATGTTGCCGAGGTTGTCGAGAAGTCCTGGAAGAAGGACTTTGGTACGAAGTAATTTGTGCTGAATGAAAAGTTGCGGCGGACAGGGTATGGCCCTGTCCGCCTTTCGTGACAGGACAAGGGGAAATCGATGGCTGACGCGACCCAGACGGCTGGCTTCCAGGCTGTGGATACCACCGCCATGACCAGAAAATTCCGGACACAGGATCGGATTTTCTATTTTATGACGCTTGGCTCGGCCACTCTCGTCGTGCTTCTGCTGCTGGCAATCCTTGCGGTTCTTGTCATTGATGCCTTGCCCACCTTCCAGACTTTCGGGTTTTCGTTCCTCTGGGGCACGAAATGGAGTGCTCCCGCCGATATCTATGGTGCTATTCCTGCCGTGGTCGGCACGCTGGTGAGCTCGTTCATCGCCATGCTGATTGCCATTCCCTTGGGCATCGGCATCGCCATCTTCCTCACGGAACTTTGCCCCGGCAGCCTGCGGCGGCCGATCAGTACCGCCATCGAGCTTCTGGCCGGCGTTCCCTCTATTATTTACGGCATCGTCGGTCTGTTCATTCTCGTGCCGCTGATGCAGACCTATATCCTGCCCTTCCTTATCATGACGATCGGCCAGGTGCCGTTGATCGGCCTGCTGTTCCAGCCGCCGGCGCCGGGCGTCGGCCTGTTGACGGCAAGCCTCGTGCTCGCCGTCATGATCCTGCCGTTCATCACCGCGATCTCCCGCGACGTGTTCAGCACCGTGCCGCCGATGTTGCGTGAATCCGCTTACGGCATGGGCATGACCACATGGGAAGTGGCCCGTCACATCCTGATCCCCTATACGCGTCGCGGCCTCGTCGGCGGTATCATGCTCGGCCTCGGCCGCGCGCTTGGCGAAACCATGGCCGTCACCTTCGTCGTAGGCTCGGTGAGCCGCCTGCAATCGTCGATCATCTCACCGTCCACCACCATTTCCGCTCAGATCGCGAACAACTTCGGCGATGCCGACGGTCTGCAATTGTCGAGCCTAATTGCGCTCGGCCTGCTTCTGTTCGTCCTTTCCTTCTGCGTGCTTGCAGCGGCGCGCTGGATGATCGGCCGCGGCGACTCGCTCTGAGGAAAAAACCATGGAAAATGCAATTCGTCAGAATCTCGTCTCGAGGCGCTATACGAAGAACCGGGTAATGATGGCCTTGTCCTTCATTGCGGCCATCCTCGGCATATTCTTTCTCAGTGTGATCCTCGTGACCCTGCTTTATCGCGGTGTGACGGCGCTCAGCCTCGACGTGTTCACCATGTCGATCCCGGCCCAGGGCTCGCGCGGTGGCCTGATCAACGCAATCTACGGCACCCTTCTGGTTACCGGCCTTGCCATTGTGATCGCCGCTCCAATCGGCATTCTCGCCGCCACCTATCTGGTGGAATATGCGAACGGCACCAAGCTTGCCGAGGCTGCCAAATTCATCAACGATATCCTGCTGTCCGCACCTTCGATCATCGTCGGCGTGTTCGTCTACGGCGCCGTGGTCGTGCCCATGCACGGTAACTCTGCCATTGCCGGCATTCTCGCGCTGGCGCTGATCGCCCTTCCGGTCGTCAACCGCACGACGCAGGATATGCTGTTGCTGGTGCCAAACGCACTTCGCGAGGCGACCGCCGCGCTCGGCGCGCCGCGCTGGAAGTCCATGACGATGGTGATCTATCGCTCCGCCTGGACGGGCATCCTGACCGGCATACTGCTGGCCATCGCCCGTATCAGCGGCGAAACCGCGCCGCTTCTCTTCACGGCCGGTTATAGCAAATTCATGAATACGAGCCTGACCGGTCCAATCGCCACGCTGCCGGTTGCCATCAACACGCTCGCAGCCGATGCAGGCGAGGATCTCAAACAACTGGCCTGGGCCGGCGCGCTGATCATCACCGTTGCCATCCTTGCCCTCAACATCCTTGCCCGTGTCTTGAGTGGGCGCCGCCACCAGTGACGCAGCCGCCGAACGATAGGAATGAGACCATGAACATGAGCGACAACAATTTCCAGAGCGTCAACGCACAGCCGGGGAAAGACGCCGTTTCCCAGTCAGATCTCGGCATGCTCGCGAAACTTGAGGTGAAGAACCTCGATTTTACCTATCAGAACGGCCATCGCGTTCTGAAGAGTGTGAATATGAACATCCGCAAAAATGCGGTCACCGCCTTCATCGGCCCTTCGGGTTGCGGCAAGTCCACGCTGTTGCGTACCTTCAACCGGATGTATGATCTCTATCCGGGCCAGACGGTTGCGGGCGAGATTCTGCTGGACGGCCGCAATATTCTCACCAAGGACGTCGATCTGAACGATTTGCGCGCCAAGGTTGGCATGGTGTTCCAGAAGCCCACGCCGTTCCCGATGTCGATCTATGAAAACGTCGCTTTCGGCATTCGCCTCTATGAGAAGATTTCCAAGGCGGAAATGGACGTCCGTGTCGAAGCGGCGCTGACGGAAACAGCTCTGTGGAGCGAAGTGAAGGAAAAGCTGCACCAGAGCGGACTTGGCCTTTCCGGCGGCCAGCAGCAGCGCCTCTGTATTGCCCGCGCCATTGCCATTCGCCCCGAAGTCCTGCTGCTTGACGAGCCGACCTCGGCTCTGGACCCGATCTCGACCGCCAAGGTCGAGGAGCTGGTCTCGCAGCTGAAGGGCGATTTCACGATCGTCATCGTCACGCACAACATGCAGCAGGCAAGCCGCATCTCCGACAGCACCGCCTTCATGTATCTTGGCGAACTGATCGAATACGGCGCGACCGAGCAGATCTTCCAGGCGCCGAAGGTCAAGCGCACGGAAGACTATATCACCGGTCGTTACGGCTGATACGGCCGGAGATAGCCGCACAATTTGTGAAGGCGCGCTGCGTTTGACGGTAGCTGCTTTGCTGGAGGACGGTGCGATCGGGTCATACCAAAAGCCTGTCGAATGGAACCGTACCGGGTAAGCCGTTCACATCCTGGCGAGCGTGCCCATGCGTCTCAGCGCGTATATCTGATCGTCGAGGGTCGGTACGAGTTCGCCGTCGTCGGCGCCCGGCGCTGTTTCGACCTCCTTCGCAGTTTCCAGTTCGTTGAAGACGATGGTGCGGTTCCGGCCGGCGCGCTTGGCGGCATAAAGCGCGCGATCCGCGAACGAGACCAGGCGATCCCAGCTGACGGTGTCGCGCGGCATGATCGAAACGCCGATGCTGACGGTTGCCGGCACCAACGTGCGTCCGGCAAGTAGCGGCACACGGCAGAAATCGGCGCGGATGGTTTCCGCCAGCGCTTCCGCCTGGGATTGATCGTCTATGGGAACGAAGGCGACGAACTCTTCCCCGCCCATCCGGCCGAACGCGCCGCTGCGTGGCACGAATTGACGGGCGATACGGGCAAATTCGACCAGAACAGCATCGCCCGTCTGGTGACCGTGACGATCGTTGATCTTCTTGAAGTGGTCGAGGTCGAACAGCAGCGCGGCGAGTTTCTGCGGCTGCTGCTGTCCTTCTCCCGCAAGGATGTCATAGCTTTCCTGTAACCCGCGGCGGTTCAGAACTCCCGTCAGCGTGTCGGTGATGGAAATCGCCCGCCAGCGACGCTCGGCGCGCTCCATCAGCAACTTGCCGTTCAGAACGACGGCGACGATGATGAGCAGTCCATAGCCGAGCGCCATGTAGCCGCGATAGATCATGGCCTCTTCCAGCGAGGGGCCTACGAGCACCATCCAAATAGCCGAGCCGAAACAGAAACAGGCGAGTGCCACGAAGACGATGCCGAGCTGCCCGCGCGCCGGTTCGCGGCGGCCATCGGCCGGATGGACCGCAAAGGCGAGCAAGGTCGCGCCGACGGCACCGGCAAGATCGTAGACGATGATGCGATTGGCAAAGTTGCCGCCGACCCATGGCAGGCTGACACCGATCACCCATATGGCAGGGGGCAGGAGTGCGGACCATTCCAGCTTGCGCTTGTCCATCAGGCGGAACCCGGCGATCCATGCGCTTTCGCCGAGCAGCGCCACGGCATTGCCGATCCGGATCGACCATATGTCGGGAACGACGCCGCGAGCCGCCACCAGGGCAAACCCGACCGCGCTGACGGTAAATCCGATGGCCCAGATCAGGTAGGCGGGCGACTTGCGATCGTGCCTCCAGGCGAAAAGCAATACGGTCGCCAGGGTGATGGCTTCCGAGCACCAGATGGTCAGACCCGTGGTCATGTTCAGCACGATGGGTGTTTCTCCGCTGCCTTCGGACCGTCGGCATAGACAGCGCAACGATTTTCGCGATTGGTCCATCCTCGCCGAATAAGATGGTAAGTTCGTTAAATGAGTTGGTAAATTTTGCTTGTGTCTCCGATCTCCGCCTGATCGCCATGGCTTTCATGCTTCCTTCACCTTGCGGGTGGGAAATGCAGTGGGTAGCCAATGGCGCGACGCCATGGCGTCTTGGCATTCCAGGCGCGGTGTTTAGAAATGCTTTGTCAACGCCTCCTCGGGCATTACTGCTTTTTGACGATATGCTTTTGCGCGTCTTGAAGTGAAGGGCAGGGACACTCTATGTAGGAGTAAAGGATTTTTACTCCGATTCCCGGCGTTTCCGTCGCCGGGGCAAGTTTGATAAAGGACGCACATGAGAAATCCAGTCGATACAGCTATGGCTCTGGTGCCGATGGTTGTTGAGCAGACCAACCGTGGGGAACGGTCTTACGACATCTATTCCCGCCTGCTGAAGGAACGCATCATTTTCCTGACCGGGCCGGTTGAAGACCATATGGCGACGTTGGTGTGCGCCCAGCTTCTCTTCCTCGAGGCCGAAAACCCGAAGAAGGAAATCGCGCTCTACATCAATTCGCCGGGCGGTGTCGTGACCGCCGGAATGGCGATCTACGATACGATGCAGTTCATCAAGCCGGCCGTTTCGACGCTTTGCATCGGCCAGGCGGCGTCCATGGGCTCGCTGCTGCTTGCTGCCGGCGACAAGGACATGCGTTTCGCAACGCCGAATTCCCGCATCATGGTTCACCAGCCCTCGGGCGGGTTCCAGGGCCAGGCTTCGGATATCGAGCGCCATGCGCGCGACATCATCAAGATGAAGCGCCGCCTGAACGAAGTTTATGTCAAGCATTGCGGTCGGACCTACGAGGAAGTCGAGCAGACGCTCGATCGTGACCATTTCATGTCCTCCGACGAGGCCAAGGAATGGGGTCTTATCGACAAGGTGCTGACGTCGCGTACCGAAATGGAAGGTGAAAGCGCCTCGTGATTTATCCACGAGGCGGTGACTTCTACGCCACAGTTCTATCCCATTTGTGATCGAATAGGGGTTTAATGTGGAGCGGAACGCGGTAATAGTAAGATTCATGCTATGTAGCGTTTTTGTGACATGGCATTCGGCATTCGAAGGGGGATCGTTGCCACGCAGTTCCGGTCGTTGACTGGTCTGCGTTCAGTACCCTGAAGGGCGCCGCGATCTGCAAACGAGGGGCAGGTCCGGCGGGCGCATTGAGTGGACCGCGATTTCGATCTGGAAATTGGCGGCGTGCTGGAAGGAAAGTGATATGAGCAAAGTCAGCGGCAGCAACGGCGGCGACTCCAAGAACACGCTTTATTGTTCGTTCTGCGGTAAGAGCCAGCATGAAGTCCGGAAGCTGATTGCCGGACCGACCGTCTTCATCTGCGACGAGTGCGTCGAGCTATGCATGGACATCATCCGCGAGGAAAACAAATCCTCGATGGTCAAGTCCCGTGACGGCGTTCCGACTCCGCAGGACATCATCAAGGTTCTCGACGAATACGTCATCGGCCAGCGGCAGGCGAAGAAGATCCTCTCCGTTGCCGTTCACAACCATTACAAGCGTCTCGCACACGCATCGAAGAACGGCGACGTCGAGCTGGCGAAGTCGAACATCATGCTCGTCGGCCCGACCGGTTGCGGCAAGACCTATCTGGCTCAGACGCTCGCGCGCATCATCGACGTGCCCTTCACCATGGCCGACGCGACGACGCTGACCGAAGCGGGCTACGTCGGCGAAGACGTCGAAAACATCATCCTCAAGCTGCTGCAGGCCGCCGATTACAACGTTGAGCGCGCACAGCGCGGCATCGTCTACATCGACGAAGTCGACAAGATTTCCCGCAAGTCGGACAATCCGTCGATCACGCGCGACGTTTCGGGCGAGGGCGTGCAGCAGGCGCTCCTGAAGATCATGGAAGGTACCGTGGCTTCTGTTCCCCCGCAGGGCGGTCGCAAGCATCCGCAGCAGGAATTCCTGCAGGTGGATACGACCAACATCCTCTTCATCTGCGGCGGCGCCTTCGCAGGCCTCGACAAGATCATCTCCGCCCGCGGCGAGAAGACCTCGATCGGCTTCGGCGCGACCGTCAAGGCGCCGGACGATCGTCGCGTCGGTGAAGTGCTGCGCGAGCTGGAGCCGGAAGATCTGGTGAAGTTCGGCCTGATCCCGGAATTCATCGGCCGTCTACCCGTTCTGGCGACGCTCGAAGACCTGGATGCGGATGCACTGATCCAGATCCTGTCGGAGCCGAAGAACGCGCTCGTCAAGCAGTACCAGCGTCTGTTCGAGATGGAAGACGTCGAGCTGACCTTCCACGAGGATGCGCTGCGCGAGATCGCCCGCCGGGCGATCGTCCGCAAGACGGGCGCTCGCGGTCTACGCTCGATCATGGAGAAGATCCTGCTCGACACCATGTTCGAGCTGCCGGCGCTGGAAGGCGTGCGCGAAGTGGTCATTTCCGAGGAAGTGGTCCGCGGCTCTGCCCGCCCGCTTTACATCTATGCCGATCGGCAGGAAGAAAAGGCCAACGCAACGGCCTGATGTCCGTATCTGCGATCACGAATCGGGGGCTCGTCGTCGACGGGCCCCTTTCTGTTTGAAAAATCGTGCAGTTTGCTGATAAAGTCTTGGATAAGCTTATGGGAACGCGGTCGAAACCGGTTGTGAAGAGCCCCTGCTGCAGCCATCATGGAGTGATTCTGGAGCATCTGGCGAGTTGGGCACGAGCCCGGTGTTTTTCTTCGGATTCCGCTTCGCCGGCATTTGTTTGAGTGGCCGGGCTTCGGTGTTTGTTGTTGCGTTCCTCCTCGTGAATAGACGGGGCTGCTGTCTGACGGCGGCGCGTCCCGCGTGACTTGAAATAGGTAGTGTGAAGCTCCACTTGTTTACCAAGTGAGAAAGCCGGCTAATCCCTCCCAGCCGGCAGAGAGCCCGGGAACGGGACGACGGAAAGGAAATAAGATGAGTAAGAAAACGTCTGCGGCACACGAGAGCATTGCCTATCCGGTATTGCCGTTGCGCGACATCGTGGTTTTCCCCCACATGATCGTGCCTCTGTTCGTCGGACGGGAGAAATCCATTCGGGCGCTCGAAGAGGTTATGGGTTCGGACAAGCAGATCATGCTGGTCACCCAGATCAATGCCAGCGATGATGATCCCGCGCCGGACGCCATCCACAAGGTCGGTACCGTTGCCAACGTTCTGCAGCTGTTGAAACTGCCTGACGGCACCGTGAAGGTGCTGGTCGAAGGCCGTGCGCGCGCAGAGATCGACGACTACACCGGCCGCGAGGATTTCTATGAAGCCCTCGGCCATGTGCTGCACGAGCCCGAGGAAGACCAGGTCGAACTGGAAGCGCTGAGCCGCTCGGTCGTCTCGGAATTCGAGAGCTATGTGAAGCTCAACAAGAAGATCTCGCCGGAAGTGGTTGGCGCCGCCAGCCAGATCGACGATTATTCGAAGCTGGCCGACACTGTCGCCTCGCACCTGTCGATCAAGATCACCGAAAAGCAGGAAATGCTGGAGACCACCAGCGTCAAGGCTCGCCTCGAAAAGGCGCTCGGCTTCATGGAAGGCGAGATTTCGGTTCTCCAGGTCGAGAAGCGCATCCGCTCGCGCGTCAAGCGCCAGATGGAGAAGACGCAGCGCGAATACTACCTGAATGAGCAGATGAAGGCGATCCAGAAGGAGCTCGGCGACGGCGAGGAAGGCCGCGATGAGATGGCCGAACTGGAAGAGCGCATCTCCAAGACCAAGCTCTCCAAGGAAGCCAAGGAAAAGGCCGATGCGGAGCTGAAGAAGCTGCGTCAGATGAGCCCGATGTCGGCGGAAGCCACCGTCGTGCGCAACTATCTCGACTGGCTGCTGGGTATTCCCTGGCACAAGAAGTCGAAGATCAAGGCCGATCTGAACAATGCCGAGAAGATTCTTGAAGCGGATCATTTCGGCCTGGAGAAGGTCAAGGAGCGCATCGTCGAATATCTGGCCGTCCAGGCACGCGCCACCAAGATCAAGGGACCGATCCTGTGCCTCGTCGGCCCTCCGGGCGTCGGCAAGACCTCGCTCGCCCAGTCGATCGCCAAGGCGACCGGCCGCGAGTATGTCCGCATGGCGCTTGGCGGCGTTCGTGACGAAGCCGAAATCCGCGGTCACCGCCGCACCTATATCGGCTCGATGCCCGGCAAGGTCATCCAGTCGATGAAGAAGGCCAAGAAGTCCAATCCACTCTTCCTGCTCGACGAAATCGACAAGCTGGGCCAGGATTATCGCGGCGATCCGTCTTCGGCCCTGCTTGAGGTGCTGGACCCGGCGCAGAACTCGACCTTCATGGATCACTACCTGGAGGTCGAATATGACCTGTCGGACGTGATGTTCATTACGACGGCGAACACGCTGAATATCCCGGCACCTCTGATGGACCGCATGGAGATCATCCGTATCGCCGGCTACACCGAAGACGAGAAGCGCGAAATCGCCAAGCGGCACCTGCTGCCGAAGGCCATCAAGGAACATGCGCTGCAGCCGAATGAATTTTCGGTCAGCGACGACGCCCTGATGGCCATCAGCCAGCAATACACCCGCGAAGCCGGTGTGCGTAACTTCGAGCGCGAATTGATGAAGCTCGCCCGCAAGGCGGTCACCGAGATCATCAAGGGCAAGACCAAGTCCGTTGCGGTCACCGCTGCGAATATCGACGAATATCTGGGCGTTCCGCGCTTCCGCCATGGCGAAGCCGAACGCGAGGATCAGGTCGGTGTCGTGACCGGTCTCGCCTGGACCGAGGTCGGCGGCGAGCTGCTGACGATCGAAGGCGTGATGATGCCGGGCAAGGGCCGCATGACGGTCACCGGCAACCTGAAGGAAGTCATGAAGGAATCGATTTCGGCGGCGGCGTCTTACGTTCGTTCGCGCGCTGTCGATTTCGGCATCGAGCCGCCGCGCTTCGACAAGAGCGACATCCACGTGCATCTGCCGGAAGGCGCGACGCCGAAGGATGGTCCGTCGGCTGGTGTCGCCATGGCAACCGCGATCGTCTCGATCATGACCGGCATCCCGGTTTCCAAGGATGTGGCCATGACGGGTGAAATCACGCTGCGTGGCCGCGTGCTGCCGATCGGCGGCCTGAAGGAAAAGCTGCTTGCAGCGCTTCGCGGCGGCATCAAGAAGGTGCTGATCCCGGAAGAAAACGCCAAGGATCTGGCGGAGATTCCGGACAACGTGAAGAACAGCATGGAAATCATCCCCGTGTCTCGCATGGGCGAGGTGATCAAGCATGCGCTTGTTCGCCGGCCCGAGCCGATCGAGTGGGATGGCACCGTGGAAACGCCTGTAATTGCTACAGTTGAAGGTGTTGACGACGTGGGCTCGACTATCGCTCATTGAAGCTCTTCGCCTCAATTCTGTCGAATTGATCCAAAAGGCGAAAAGACCGGCAATTTTGCCGGTCTTTTTTTGTGAAAAGCGCACGGCGGCGCTTGCTTTTCCTTGATTTGCAGGGCTTTTGGGGTTGCGGCGGGTAAGAGCATTCCTATTTTGCGCCCCGCTTACTGATAAGTCGTTTCATACCAAAGAAAGGGGTGGAAACATGAACAAGAATGAGCTCGTGTCCGCAGTGGCCGAGAAGGCCGGTATCACGAAGGCTGACGCTGCTTCCGCTGTTGACGCTGTTTTCGATACTGTCCAGGCTGAACTGAAGAAGGGCGGCGACATTCGCCTCGCCGGTTTCGGCAGCTTCACCGTTTCCCACCGTGCAGCCACGAAGGGCCGTAACCCGTCCACCGGCGCTGAGGTCGATATTCCTGCTCGTAACGTACCGAAGTTCACGCCCGGCAAGGGCCTGAAGGACTCGGTCAACAGCTAATTCGTTTTCACCCGCCGCGAGGCTTTTGCCTAGCGGGTGGATACATTGGGGCCCGCTTTTGCGGGCCCTTTTTATGGTCTCATACAGTAATTGTGTGCGGAAGGTTCATGTGTGGCTCTCGGATCGCTCAACGGCCACAAATGACGGCAAGGCCGGGCTTCACCGGACCTCATTTCCTCAAAACGATGTGAGCAGCCTTCTCCGTTGCCTCATGGGCAGCGACCCGAAAGCCGAGCGAAGGCAGATCGATGCCGGCAAACATCGCTTCGCCTTTTCCGAGCACAACTGGCGAAATGGCATAGTGTATCTCATCGACCAAGTTCGCTTGAAGATACTGGCGCACCGTGCTGACACCGCCTCCGATCTTGATATCTTTGCCTCCAGCGACGGCCTTGGCCCGCACGAGCGCCTCCTCAATCCCGCCTGTGACGAAATGGAAAGTTGTGCCGCCTTCCATGACGATTGGCTCGCGCGGATAGTGCGTCAGGATGAAGGTCGGTGCATGATAGGGCGGATTGTCACCCCACCAGCCTTTCCAGTTTTCATCGGGCCATTCGTCGCGAATAGGGCCGAACATGTTACGGCCGAGGATGAATGCGCCAAAACCGGTATTTCCAGACGCCGCGTATTTCGCGTCGGCACCTTCCGATTCTCCCTCCTTGCCGAACATCGCCTGGAATGTCTGGGTCGGGAAAAACCACTCAAACAATTCCGGACCGCGCTTGCCTAAGGGGTTATTCAGGCTTTGCTCCACTCCGGCTCCGAAACCATCTATGGAGAGCGAGAATCCTGCAACGCGAACTTTCGACATGATTTTCTCCATCTAATTGCAATTTGCAACTGGTTGCGTATTAACACGCCAGATCCTACATTGCAATTGATTCATTGAAGGACGTGAATATGGATATCGAACGGCGGTCGGGATGCCCGATCAATCTGACGATGGAGGTGTTGGGGGACCGGTGGAGCCTGGTCGTCATCCGGGACATCATGTTCGGCAATCGCCGGCATTTTCGCGAGTTGCTCAATCGGTCCGAGGAGGGGATTGCCTCCAACATACTCGCCGCACGCCTAAAACGTCTCGTCTCCCTCGACCTGATCACCAAGCTGGACGATCCCACTCACGCCCAAAAAGCGATTTACAGTCTGACAGAACCGGCGATCCAGCTTGTGCCGATGATCGCCATGATCGGCGCCTGGGGCCGGCGGCATCTGCCTGTCAGCGAGGACCTGAGCATCCGCGCCGAACTGCTTGAGAATGGCGGCCCGGCTCTTTGGGACGACTTCATGAACGATCTTAGAAACATTCACATTGTGGACCCGATCGGCGGAGCAAATGGCAGTGTCAGATCGCCTGTCTTGATAAATCTTACCAACGCCTTTCTCGAGGTCCGCGCAAGAATGCAACGCAAAGAGTAAGATCATTTTGTGCCGATAACGACAGGAATGTTTCGGTTCGGTGACTGCGCGCAAGAAACCGTAATGTCTGCCAATGGTACAAGATAGCAGCAGGCACCATCGTCTCGGTGCGAGTAGTCTGTTATCGATCCGTTTTCGCGGCTTTGATGATCTCAGAGAAGCGTGCGCCCGCCGTTGACCGCGAATTTTTGACCCGTCAGGAAGTCCGCCTTGTTCGAGGCGAGGAATACCACCATGTGGGCTATATCCTCTGGCGTTCCGAAATGTCCAAGCGGGGTTTGAGAGAGATAGTCATCGATCGACCGCTGAGACGCCCCGGCATGGCGTTCGACGGGAATCCAGCCAGGTGCGACCAGATTGACCGTGATACCTTCGGGTGCCAATTCCCTGGCCCAGGAGCGGGTCATGGAAAGCATGGCGCCTTTTGCCGACGCATAGTTTCCGACACCGGGATTGCCGAGCTCTGCTATTTCTGAGCCGATGTTGACTATTCTTCCCGACTTGCGTGCGCGCCAATCCGGCAGCACCGCCTGAAGCAGTTCGAGGGGTGCTTTCACGAAGAACTCAAGCTGATCGAGATAGGTTCGCCAGGATTGCTCCATCAATGGCATGCTCGGTTGTGGACCCGTTGCGTTGTTGACGATCAGGTCGACCGGACCGAGCTCGCTCCTGATTGCATCCAAACCCTCGGTCAGCCGAGCCTTGTCGATTACGCTGAATTTCGCCGCATAGGCTTGGCCGCCCCGCTGTCGGATCGCTTCAACCACCGCGTCCGCTCCAGCCGTATCGTTCGAATAATTGACCGCTACGGCCCAATCCGCCTCGGCCAGTTCGCGCGCGATGACCGCACCAAGTCCGCGGGACGCGCCCGTCACAAGAGCCACTTTCATTGAATTCTCCTGCAGGGTCTCTTTTCGTGGCCGGGTCTGTACCCGGCCATCAGTTTTCCGGACGCCCGTTGCTCTTACCAGCGATGATGGACGTGCGGCGCGATCAGCCGCTCGTAGATCTCGCGCGTCGCCGCCATGACGTCGGCCGAAAGCGGAGCAAGGTCGGCTGCGGCGGCATTGGCCTTTGCCTGCTCGGCATTGCGGGCACCGGGAATGACGACGGTGACGGCGTCGTTCATCAGGATCCAGCGCAGCGCGAAGGCCGCCATGCTGGCGCCTGATGGTACCAGCTTGCGCACCTCTTCGACGGCCTGGAGGCCGACTTCGAATGGGACGCCGGCAAAGGTCTCGCCGACATCGAAGGCCTCGCCATGACGATTGAAGTTGCGGTGGTCGTCGCTGGCAAACTGAGTGTCACGGGTGATCTTGCCGGAAAGCAGGCCGGAGGCGAGGGGGACGCGGGCGATGACGGCCACGTTCTTGCGCTTGGCTTCCTTGAAGAACAGGTGGTCGGGACGCTGGCGGAAGATGTTGTAGATGATCTGGATGCTCAGCACACCCGGATATTCGATCGCCTTCAGCGCCTCCTCGACCAGCGCGACACTGACGCCGTATCCCCTAATCTTGCCGGCCTTCTGCAGTTCGTCGAGACCGGCGAAAACTTCGGGCCGATAGAGGACTTCGGTCGGCGGGCAATGAAGCTGTACGAGATCCAGGCTTTCGACGCCGAGGTTCTTCAGGCTGCGATCGATGAAACCTTCGAGGTTGGCCTTGGTGTAGCCGTCGGCCACATGCGGGTTCAGCCGGCGGCCGGCTTTCGTCGCCACCATCGGGCGCTCGCCGCCGCGCGCCTTCAGGACGTCGGCGATGATCTTTTCCGAGCGGCCGTCGCCGTAGACGTCGGCGGTATCGATGAAGGTCATGCCGGCATCGAGAGCGGCGTTCAGCGCTGCGCGGCCGTCGGCCTCGCTGACATCACCCCATGCACCGCCGATCTGCCAGGCCCCGAAGCCGACATCCGTCACGATAAAGGGCGTTCGTCCGAAAGCATGATGTCTCATGAGATGTCTCCTCGCTTTTGCTGGTAGAATGATAGCGCAGTAGCAGCCGTCCGACAGGGCCACAAGCGCACATCGGCGATCGAGGATCGCAATCGCGTGACTGAGAAACATGACAGGCTCGGCCTGACTTACGAAACCATTGGATGAAGCCACTGGCGCGGTATTCACAGCGCCTCCATTTCCTTACAAAGGAAAGACCGGACATCTGACTGCTATCGGAGCCCATGCCTTCTTTCAGCTTCATTCACGCCGCCGATCTGCACCTTGGCAGCCCATTTCAGGGCCTGGCTCTAAAGGATGCCGCCGTCGCCGCGGTCTTCGTCGAAGCCAGCCGCAAGGCCTTCTCGACGCTTGTGGGCTTGGCGATCGAGAAGAGCGTCGATTTCTTTGTCATTGCCGGCGATGTCTATGATGGCGACTGGAAGGACAACAAGATCGGCCTCTTCTTCAATCGCGAGATGGCGCGGCTGGAGCGGGCGGGCATTCCGGTCTACCTGCTGCGCGGTAATCACGATGCGGCAAGCGTCATCACCAAGACCATCACATTGCCGCCAAACGTCCATGAATTCCCGACCGGCAAGCCGGGCAGCGTCAGGCTGGAGGCGCTGCAAGTGGCGCTGCATGGCCAGGGCTTCGCCGAACGCTCCGCCAATGACAATCTGGCGGTTACCTATCCCGCTCCCGTCTCCGGCTGGTTCAACATCGGCATTCTCCACACCTCGCTGACCGGCCGCGAGCCGCATGCGCCCTATGCGCCGTGCTCGGTCGATGATCTGCGCTCGCGCGGCTATGACTACTGGGCGCTGGGCCATGTGCATGATTTCGAAGTGGTGGCGCAGGACCCGCTCGTCATCTTTCCCGGCAATCTGCAGGGTCGCAATATTCGCGAGCGCGGTGCCAAGGGCGCGGTGCTGGTGACGGTCGAAGACGGGCGGATCGAACATGAGCGCATCATCGTCGACGAGGCGCGTTTCGCGCAGGCCGATATCCTTGTTGGTCCAGAGGACGATCAGGCGGCGATCCTTCGTCGCGTGGAGCACGCGGTGCAGCCTTTGGCCGACGAGACGTCCGGACGCATGACCGCGCTGCGCGTCCGGCTTTCCGGTGTGACGCCCCTGCACGGCGCGATCGCCGCCAGCCGCCAGCAATGGCGAGACGAAGTGGAAGCCGCCTGCCACCGGGTGCATGAGGATATCTGGCTGGAAAAGCTGGAACTGCGGCTGGAACCGCCGCCCGAGAAACTGGCGGATGCGGACGGCGCGCTCGATCTGCGCCAGCTCTTGGCCGAACATGTCGGTGATGCCGATATCGCGGCGGAAGCGGGCCGCCTGATCGACGAGATTGCCGTGCGCCTGCCAGGTGGCCTCGGCGCGGCGGAGCAGCCGCTGGACGAAAGCTTGGAGGCGCTTATCGAGGAGGCGCGGCAATTGCTGCTGACGCGCGGGCAGAGGGCGGACTGACCATGCGCTTTACCCGGCTCGATATTCTCCGCTACGGCGCACTGACCGATCGCACGCTCGATTTTCGCCCCGGTGCGCGATTGCACGTGATTTATGGTCCGAACGAGGCGGGTAAATCCTCGGCTCTGAGCGCGATCTCCGATCTTCTTTTCGGTTTTCCAACGGCGGCCGAGCAGAGTTTCCTGCATGAACCCGGGACCTTGCGGATCGGTGCCGATATCAGCGCGCGCGATGGCGCAAAGCTGAGCTTTCGTCGCCGACGCGGACGCAAGGGAACGCTTCTAGCTCCGGATGATAAGGAAACGTCGCTGGCCGAGGATGCTCTCGCGCCCTTCCTTGGTAATTTGAGCCGTGATGTCTTCGAGCGCGCCTTCGGTCTCGACTCGCAACGGCTGCGGCAAGGTGCGATCGCAATGCTGCGCAGCGGCGGCGAGATCGGCAGCCTGCTGTTTTCGGCCGCTTCCGGTCTGACAGGCCTGTCGCGACTGCGCCAGTCGCTCGACGCCGAGGCCGACGGCATCTACGCAGCCAGACGCTCCAAGGATCGCGGCTTCTACCAGGCCCTCGACCGCTACGAAGATGCCCGTAAGACAGAACGGGAAAACGAGCTGAAATCCGGCGACTGGAAGAAGCTCCTTGCCGAGGCGGCCGAGCTGGAGACGGAACTGGGGCGCTTGCAGGCAGAGCGTCGCGGTACGCGCGAGGCGCTGGATCAGCTCAAGCGGCTGAAGACCTTGCAGCCCTTGCTATCAGAAATCGATGCGGAAGCCCTTGCACTCGATGGCCTTTCCGATCTCGCCGCCATACCGGATGGCTTTGCCGACGGGCTTGAACAGAGATTGCGCGATAAACACGCGAGCGAAGAGGAACTGCGACGGGCGCGGCAGGCCGTTCTGCGCGCCGAGGAAGACCTTTCGCGCGTCCATGTGGATGAAGCGCTGCTGCAGATGTCGGGCGATATCATGCAGCTCTTTGCCGATACCGGCAACTACCGCGCCCAGCGTCACGACCTGCCGCGCGTCGATCAGGAGCTCGCCGGTTACGACACCACGCTTTCGCAGCTTGCCCGCCGTCTCGGCCTTGCCGAACTCGAGCTGGAGCGGCAGCAGCCGAGCGATATCGACCGTGCGCGCCTGTTCGAGCTGGTGGAGGAGGGCGGGCGGCTTACGCGGCAGATGCAGTCTCTGTCAGAGCAAGCCGAGAGCGAGCGCAGGCAGCTCGCGGCGCTTGAGAGGGATGGTCTTACGGGCCGGCTGATCGATCCGAGACCCTACATCGATCAGCTCGAGGCACTGTCTAGCGACCTCTCGGCCTTGAGTCGACTTGATGGCCTGGAAACGCAGATACGCCGCATCGAAGCCGATCTCAATGAAGCCGCCGTACGGCTGCAGCCACCGGTCGGTGACATCGATATGCTGTTCTCGGGGCCGCTGCCGGAAATGACGGAGATTGCCGGACATCGCGACGCCATCGACGCGGCGCGATCGAAGGTGCGCGAAGCCGCCGGCAAAGTGCAGAACAATGACGAGCAGCTGGCGGAGATAGAACGAACGCTCGCGGATGCCGAGCGTAGCGGGCCGATCGTCACGCGCGAACAGATCATCGCCGCGCGTGAAGAACGCGATGCGCAATGGTCTTCCATCCAGCAAAGATGGTCGGACGGTGCGGCTCCGGAAGCCAAGCTGCTAGCGGCATTGACCGTTGGGCTGGCCGAGGCGGACCGTCTGGCCGATGCCGCCTTGAGCGATGCGGATCGTGTCGCGCGCCACGCCGACTATCGCTTGCGTCAGGTGCGCCTGCTGCAGGAGCGCGAAGAGGCCTCCGGTCGGCTCAAGGGCTGTGAGAAGGTCCTGAAGGATGCCCAGGCAACCTTCTCCGCCCTTTTCGAACCCTGCGGTATCGATGCTCTCGATCCTTCGACCATGCTGGAGTGGCGGCGCGGGGTGGAGTTGCTGCGACGCGAGCGCAAGGCGCTACGGGATTTACTGGACGAACGGGATGAGAATGCGCTGGCCGAGGGCCGCGTCTTGCCCGCCTTGCAAGATATCGTCGAGGCGACCGGCTACAAGAGCGGCCGTCTTCCGCCGGCCGCGATTGCGGAAGGCTTGCGCAAGCATCTGCGCCTTCTTTCGGAACGCTGGAGCGAAAGCCGCACGCGGGAAGGGGAGATCGGTGCGACACGCGACCGGCTGACACGGTTCGAGGACCAGCAGCGGATGTTGGAACGGCAGCATGCCGACTGGCGCGGTGCATTTACCAAGGCCGTTGAACTGCTCGGCCTGCCATCCGACACGACCCTGGAGATGGCGGCCGCCGCCCTGAAGGCATGGCAGGAGCTGCCGGATGTCCTGGCGGAGCGCGAAAACCGCTTCCGTCGCGTCAATGGCATGCGGCGCGACATGGCGGATTTCGAACGGCGACTGGCGACCCTTGGCGCCAATAGCGGCTATGAACTGGATCATCTGCCGCCGGATGCCGCCGCCGAGGCACTGCATACCCGCGTCAACGCCATGCGGGGCGAGCTGAAGAAGCGCGACAGCCTCGAAGAGGAGCGGCAACGCGGGGAAGCGCTCGTGACACGCCAGGAGGCAGCGCTTGCCGCCATCGCTATCGATCTCGACCAGCTGACTGCGGATCTCGGCGGTGTCGACGATCTGCCGGCACTGCTTTCGCGGCTACGCGAACGCACGCGTCTCGCCGCACGGCTCGTCGAAAGTCGCGACCGCTTCCGCCAGCAAGCCGACGGCAAGGCCGAAGAGGAGCTTCGCGCCGAACTTGCCGGCTTCGAACGGGTCGCCGCCGATCTCGAAATCGAGCGCTTGACCGAGGAAGATCAACGGCAGTTCGCCATGCATGGCGAGCTTTCGGCGCGGCTCGCGGAAAACCGCCGCCAGCGGCAGGCTTTGGAAACAGGCGTGAGTGCCGAATATGCCGTTTTTGAAAAACTCTCGGCCGAGCAGGAGGCAAAGGACCTTGCGCGGCAATGGGTCGTCCTCAAGATCGCAGCGCGCATGCTGGCGGGTTCGATGGAGGCCTATCGCGAAAAACAGGCTGATCCCGTCATCAGGCGGGCGGGGGAGTTGTTCTCGCAGCTGACCGGCGGCCGTTTCTCCCGCCTTGTCGAAGCCCATGATGAAAACGATGCGCTGCAGCTGCTGGCGGAACGTGCTGCGGGCGAACGCGTGCCACTGGATGGCTTGAGCGAAGGTACGGGCGACCAGCTCTATCTCGCTCTGCGACTGGCATTTCTCGAAGATTATTCGGCGCGCAACGAGCCGGCGCCGCTGATCGTCGACGATATCTTCCAGACGTTCGACGACGAGCGCGCCCGCGCCGGACTGCAGGTTCTGGCCGCAACGGCCGAGCGCTTCCAGACTATCCTCTTCACCCACGAGATGAGCGTGGTCGACATCGCCAAAAGCGAGATTGGCGGGGATCTGGATTTTATTCAACTCTGACCGATATAGCCCGCGGATCGCGTTACGACATCGATGGGATATGCAGTCGCGTCGGTATCACGATCTTCGGGTCCGATTTGTCGCGGCTGTAAGCCGGGTTGAGCGCGCGATCGATGAAATCCTGCGTGGCGTGCAGCCGGCGCAGATTCTGCTTTTCCTGCTCGAATCGTTTCTTTCGTTCGCCGGATTTGTCCGAGCCGCGCGAAAGCGATTCATGGTGATAGAGGCAGGCAAACGGCGTCCAGACGATGCGATAGCCGGCCTTGTGCGCCCGCAAGCAGTAATCCACGTCATTATAGGCGACCGCGAAATTCTCCTCGTCGAAGAGGCCGATCGATCGCCGGCAATCGCCCGAAATCAGCATCACTGCCCCGGTCACGCAGGTCATGCCATTGCGGACATGCAACCGGTTCATCGGCCCGCCGAACTCCTTCGGCTTGTTCATATACCAATGGCCGGCTAGCCCGCCGAAACCGACCACCACGCCGGCATGCTGTTTCCAGCTGCGGGCGCACTCGCCCTTTCATCAGCAGCAAGATGCGATCAGGCTGATTCTCCGATCCTTCGCGGAAAATGCCGCGCCGGAAACGCATATCGTCCTGAAACTCCATCCACTCGACAACGGGCTCGTGGACTGGAGGGCCTATGTTGACGGTATCGGCGCTTCCTGCGGATTGTCCTCTCGTGTCCATTTCACGGATGGCGGCGATCTCGACCGGCTGATGGCCGCCAGTCAGGGAATGGTAACGGTCAATTCCACGGCAGCACTTGCGGCACTGCGGGCCGGCAGGCCGGTCAAAGTGCTCGGGGCGGCGGTCTACGATATTGTGGGCCTGAGCGACCAGGGGACCTTGGATCGATTCTGGCATGAGCCGAGGCCGCCATCGCCCGAGCTGCGCGAAGCATTCTTCAAGTTGCTTGCTGCCGCCATACAGGTACGCGGCAATTTCTGCTCCGGGGAGGGCGCGCGCGCCGCCGCCGCCGAGATTGCCGAGAGGTTATTGTCGCGAACCGTCAATCTGCCTGATGGCTATGTTGACCTCCCGCGACGGCGGCCATCCAAGATTGACGTGCCGTGAACACGGCGAAAAATGGAATCGGTCGCTTGAAGGGTCTCTGAAATTGACAATATGGCGACTTACATGTGGACTATAGCTGAACTTGGCGCAGCGATTCGATGCCAGGAAAGCGAATAACGGTTTGCCGGGAGCAAACATCATGGATGACAGCAAGATGGAAAGGTTCATGCTGAAGGAGCTGCTGATGATCATCGCGGCCCTCGTGCTTGTTTCCGTGGTGCTCCTGGCGGTCATTATTTTCGGCAATTATTGAACGGGCGCGTATCGGACGCGTAAAACCGACGGTCGAGAACGAAAAACATCGCTCTTACCTAAGAATCTACCATTTTAAGTCTGGAAAGAATGGTGGGCGATGAGAGACTCGAACTCCCGACATCCTCGGTGTAAACGAGGCGCTCTACCAACTGAGCTAATCGCCCTTCAGCCAAGCGAGTCATTGGCCCGCCGCATTCGGTGGCCGTGATCTATGCGGAACAGGGAAAAACCGCAAGAGTGTTTGTGAAGATTTTTTGATTTTTTTGGATTTTGCGCATCCCGGGGCATACGCCGTCCACATGCGCAAATGCCAAGACGCGCCGATTGGCGCGGTACATATCAGAGGCCGATGAAATGCGTGAGGCGGGAACCTGCCATGCCAAATCGACGGAACGGAAAATTGCGGACAGGCTTGTCCATAACAATTCGCACTCTGTCATCGATTTGTATTCAAACCTGCTTGACACCCAAACACGAACCCCGTAGTTAGCCGCTCATCGAACGGCGAGGGCCGCTTTGATGGGTGCGAAAGCATCCGGAATGCTTGAAATGAAATGCGGGTGTAGCTCAGTCGGTTAGAGTGCCGGCCTGTCACGCCGGAGGTCGCGGGTTCGAGCCCCGTCACTCGCGCCATTTTCAAGGCAAGTTCCGGATCTTGCGCTCGGCCGAAAGGCCAAGCAATGCGCGGGTGTAGCTCAGTCGGTTAGAGTGCCGGCCTGTCACGCCGGAGGTCGCGGGTTCGAGCCCCGTCACTCGCGCCATTTCTCCAAGCCCTTACAATCAAACGTCAATTTATTGCGATTGCGAACGAGCCCTTTCGCGTTTGCGCTGATTTGTCGCGTTGCCGTCGCAACACATTGATATCTACCGCTCGACAGTACCTCGAACGACAGATTCAAAAGGCTTGCGCGCGCGCTCCGCCTGCGCTAACCACGGCTTTGTTGCAACGCTCTTTCGCTTGCTGGGCATTTGCTCAAATGCGCCGCCCCGGCGCTGATCGCAAGCAGGGATGGACATGATGACTGGACTGCTCAGTTCCTATATTCCGATAGCGATTTTCATTGGTATTGCCTTGGTGATTGGCCTGGCGCTGTTGATCACGCCATTTGCCGTAGCCTTCAAGGCGCCTGACTCGGAAAAGCTGTCGGCCTATGAATGCGGCTTCAATGCATTCGATGACGCCCGCATGAAGTTCGATATCCGCTTCTACCTGGTATCGATTCTCTTCATCATCTTCGATCTGGAAGTCGCCTTCCTCTTCCCGTGGGCCGTCTCCTTCGGCGCGATCGGCTGGTTCGGATTCTGGTCGATGATGGTGTTCCTGCTGGTGCTGACCATTGGCTTTATTTATGAATGGAAGAAGGGAGCCCTGGAATGGGAGTAGCCCCAAGCAACACGACGCTCGTGGCGCCGCAGCCGAAGGGGATCGTCGATCCCGCGACCGGCAAGCCGATCGGCAGCAACGATCCGTTCTTCGGCGAGATCAACAACGAACTCGCCGACAAGGGTTTTCTGGTCACCTCCACCGATGAGCTGATCAACTGGGCCCGCACCGGCTCCCTGATGTGGATGACCTTCGGTCTCGCCTGCTGCGCCGTTGAAATGATGCAGGTTTCCATGCCGCGTTACGACGTCGAGCGCTTCGGCTTTGCGCCGCGTGCCTCGCCGCGCCAGTCGGATGTCATGATCGTCGCCGGCACCCTCACCAACAAGATGGCGCCTGCTCTGCGCAAGGTCTACGACCAGATGCCCGAGCCGCGTTATGTCATCTCGATGGGCTCCTGCGCCAACGGCGGCGGCTATTATCACTATTCCTATTCCGTCGTGCGCGGCTGCGACCGTGTGGTGCCGATCGACATCTATATTCCGGGCTGTCCTCCCACGGCGGAGGCGCTGCTTTACGGCGTGCTTCTGCTGCAGAAGAAGATCCGGCGCACCGGCACGATCGAACGGTAAGGCAGGGGAC
The DNA here is from genome assembly GCF_012641405.1 of Rhizobium sp. P40RR-XXII. Lineage (GTDB taxonomy): Bacteria > Pseudomonadota > Alphaproteobacteria > Rhizobiales > Rhizobiaceae > Rhizobium. The sequence continues at coordinate 28,153 of NZ_JABAII010000025.1, read as the reverse complement.
AAGGTATCATGAGTGAAGCCCTGAACGAGCTCGCCGCTTATCTCACGGAAGTTCGCAGCGCCCTGATCTCCTCGAGCGAGATCAAGTACGGTGAACTGAATGTGACGACGACGGCCGAAAACGTTATCGCCCTGCTGACCTTCCTGCGTGACGACGCCAAGTGCGGCTTCGTCAACATAACGGATATCTGTGGCGTCGACTGGCCGCAGCGCGCCGAGCGCTTCGATGTCGTCTACCATCTTCTGTCGCCGAAGAAGAACCTGCGCATCCGCGTCAAGGTTCCTGTCGGCGAGGATCAGCCTATTCCCTCCGCTTGTGGCCTTTATCCCGGCGCCGATTGGTTCGAGCGCGAAACCTGGGACATGTACGGCGTTCTTTTCACGGGACACCCGGATCTGCGCCGTATCCTGACCGATTATGGTTTCGAGGGTCACCCGCTGCGCAAGGATTTCCCGACGACCGGTTTCGTCGAGGTTCGCTACGACGATGCTGCCAAGCGCGTCGTCTATGAGCCTGTGGAGCTGAAGCAGGAATTCCGTAACTTCGACTTTCTGTCTCCCTGGGAAGGCACGGATTACGTGCTGCCGGGCGACGAAAAGGCGAAGGCATAATTTGAGGGCGTGTGGTGGGCTCCAGCCTGCCATTCTCTGAATATCTGACAACGCGAGCATCGCCGCCATGACAGAACATAACGTTCGCAACTTCAACATCAATTTTGGTCCGCAGCATCCGGCTGCGCACGGCGTTTTGCGTCTTGTCCTCGAATTGGACGGCGAAATTGTGGAACGCGTCGATCCCCATATCGGCCTGCTACATCGCGGCACGGAAAAGCTGATCGAATCGAAGACCTACCTTCAGGCCGTTCCTTATTTCGACCGCCTCGACTACGTGGCGCCGATGAACCAGGAACATGCCTACGCGCTGGCGGTCGAAAAGCTGCTCGGCATCGATATCCCGATCCGCGGCCAGCTGATCCGCGTCCTCTACTCGGAAATCGGCCGTATCCTTTCGCATCTGCTGAACGTGACGACGCAGGCCATGGACGTTGGCGCGCTGACGCCGCCGCTCTGGGGCTTCGAAGAGCGTGAAAAGCTGATGGTGTTCTACGAGCGCGCCTCCGGCTCGCGCATGCACGCAGCCTATGTCCGTCCCGGCGGCGTTCACCAGGATCTGCCGGAAAAGCTCGTTCAGGATATCGGCGACTGGTGCAATCCCTTCCTGAAGGCGCTCGACGATATCGACGATCTTCTGACCGGCAACCGTATCTTCAAGCAGCGTAACGTCGATATCGGCGTGGTTTCGCTGGAAGACTGTTGGGCCTGGGGCTTCTCGGGCGTGATGGTCCGCGGCTCCGGCGCCGCCTGGGACCTGCGCAAGGCGCAGCCCTATGAATGCTATTCCGATCTCGAATTCGACATTCCGATCGGCAAGAACGGCGATTGCTACGACCGTTACCTCATCCGCATGATCGAAATGCGCGAATCCGTCCGCATCATGAAGCAGTGCGTCAATCGCCTGCTGGGGGATGCCAAGGTCGGGCCGGTCTCCTCGCTCGACGGCAAGGTCGTGCCGCCGAAGCGTGGCGAGATGAAGCGCTCGATGGAAGCGCTGATCCACCACTTCAAGCTCTACACCGAAGGTTATCACGTGCCGGCCGGCGAGGTTTACGCAGCCGTCGAAGCGCCGAAGGGCGAATTCGGCGTCTATCTCGTCTCCGATGGCTCCAACAAGCCTTATCGCTGCAAGATCCGTGCGCCGGGCTATGCGCATCTGCAGGCCATGGATTTCATGTGCCGCGGCCATCAGCTCGCCGACGTCGCGGCGGTGCTTGGTTCGCTCGACATCGTGTTCGGTGAGGTGGATCGCTGATGCGAGCCTGGCAGGTTGCTATTCCTGTGATCCTGTTTGTCGGTGGCGCTTCCGCGCAGCAGACGGGCAATACACTGGCCCTGCCGAACATCAACATGCAGGGTTCGACCGCGATCGGCGGGAAGTCTGCGAAAGGCGGAAACGAGGTACAGGCGAGCGGGGCTTCCACGATCGCCGACCTCCTTTCCCGCGGTTACCAAATCAAGGCCGCTGTGCCGAACGGCGGCAAGTTTGTTGTGTTTATGCAGAAAGACCAGTCGGCTTATGCCTGCGAATTTTCGTCCCTGACGAATACGCGGTGTGGGTCCTTAAACTGAGATAAGGCGTGAAAGATGTCCGTTCGTCGACTTGCCGAAGATCAATTCCAGCCTGCCGCATTCGCCTTCAACAAGGAGAATACGGTCTGGGCTGATAAGACGATCAAGAAATATCCCGATGGTCGCCAGCAGTCCGCGATCATCCCGCTGATGATGCGTGCGCAGGAGCAGGAAGGTTGGGTCACCAAGGCCGCGATCGAAACGATAGCGGACATGCTCGACATGGCCTATATTCGCGCGCTTGAGGTCGCGACCTTCTACACGCAGTTCCAGCTGCATCCGGTCGGCACGCGTGCCCACGTCCAGGTTTGCGGAACCACGCCTTGCATGCTGCGCGGCGCAGAAGGGCTGATCAAGGTCTGCAAGAGCCGGATCCATGACCACGCCTTCGAGCGCAATGCCGATGGCACGCTTTCTTGGGAAGAGGTCGAATGTCAGGGCGCCTGCGTCAATGCACCGATGGTGGTGATCGGCAAGGATACCTATGAGGATCTGACGCCGGCACGTCTCGAAGAGATCATCGATGCATTCGCCGCAGGCAAGGGCAGCGAAGTTCCGACCGGCCCGCAGATCGATCGCGTTTTCTCCGCTCCGGAAGGTGGTCTGACGAGTTTGCTGTCGGATGAGGGGAAGGCAAAGAGCGCTGCAGGCAAGGCCAAGGCGGCTGCCGAGGCCGTTTCGATCCCACCGTCCGAAGCCGGACGCGCCAAGAGCACGGATGCCGAAACCAATCAGAGCCTGAAGACGCCGGCAACGGCGCCGAAGGAAGCAGCCAAGAATGCCAAGGCCGCTGAAACGCAGCCGCTTTCGGGAACCGCAGCATCTGCGGCGGTATCGGAAAAGGCCGGCAGCGCTCAGAAGCCGTCGCTGACGGACAAGGATCGTCCCGCCGCGGTCGAAAAGCCCGCGCAGCCGGATGATCTGCAGTTGATTTCCGGCGTCGGTCCGAAGATCGAGTCGATCCTGCATGAAATCGGCATCTTCACCTTCGCGCAGGTCGCGAGCTGGAAGAAGGCCGAGCGCGAATGGGTCGATGGCTACTTGAATTTCAGGGGCCGCATCGAACGTGACGACTGGATCAAGCAGGCGGAGGCACTCGCTAAGGGTGGCGAAGCGGAATATATCAAGGTCTTCGGCAAGAAGCCGCGGTAAGAGGTGAAGCATGTTACAGGATCAGGATCGCATCTTTACCAATATCTACGGCCTCAAGGACAAATCCCTGAAGGGCGCGATGTCGCGCGGCCATTGGGACGGCACGAAGCAAATCCTCGAAAAGGGTCGTGACTGGATCATCAACGAGATGAAGGCTTCCGGCCTTCGTGGTCGTGGCGGCGCAGGCTTCCCGACGGGCCTGAAGTGGTCCTTCATGCCGAAGGAAAGCGACGGCCGTCCGCACTATCTCGTCGTCAACGCTGACGAGTCCGAGCCGGGCACCTGCAAGGACCGCGACATCATGCGCCACGATCCGCATACGCTGATCGAAGGCTGCGTCATTGCCGGTTTCGCCATGGGTGCAAACGCCGCCTATATCTACGTTCGCGGCGAATACATGCGCGAACGCGAAGCCCTGCAGGCGGCAATCGACGAATGCTACGATGCTGGATTGCTCGGTAAAAACAATAAGCTCGGCTGGGACTTTGATGTTTACGTTCATCACGGCGCTGGTGCTTACATCTGCGGCGAGGAAACCGCACTTCTCGAAAGCCTGGAAGGCAAGAAGGGCCAGCCGCGCCTGAAGCCGCCGTTCCCGGCCAATATGGGTCTCTACGGCTGCCCGACGACCGTCAACAACGTCGAATCCATCGCCGTTGCCCCGACGATCCTGCGCCGCGGCGCCGGCTGGTTCTCCTCCTTCGGCCGTCCGAACAATGTCGGCACGAAGCTGTTCATGCTCTCCGGTCACGTCAACCGTCCTTGCACGGTCGAGGAGACGATGGGCATCACCTTCCGCGAGCTGGTCGAAAAGCATGGCGGCGGTATTCGCGGCGGCTGGGACAATCTGCTTGCCGTCATCCCGGGCGGCGCATCGTGCCCGGTCGTTCCGGCCGCCGACATCATCGACTGCCCAATGGATTTCGACGGCCTGCGCGAAGTCAAGTCGTCCTTTGGTACGGCGGCTGCGATCGTCATGGACAAGTCGACCGATATCATCAAGGCGATCGCCCGCATCTCGGCCTTCTTCAAGCATGAAAGCTGCGGCCAGTGCACGCCGTGCCGCGAAGGCACGGGCTGGATGTGGCGCGTTCTTGAGCGTATGGCTCGCGGCAATGCTCAAAAGCGCGAGATCGACATGCTGTTCCAGGTGACGAAGCAGATCGAAGGCCATACTATCTGTGCGCTCGGTGACGCAGCCGCATGGCCGGTGCAGGGCCTGATCCGCAATTTCCGTCCGGAGATCGAAAAGCGCATCGACCAGTACACCGCCAATGCGACGAGCCACGGCGCGGTGCTGGAAGCAGCCGAGTAAGGTCCGATGATGGCGAAGACCAAGGATATCAGGCAGGGCAGCGGAGCGACCGATCACACGTCGGCGGATTTCGGCCGCGTCGCCGCCGATATGCTGCGGAATTCGCCAGCCATGCCGATCCATCCGCTGATGGCGCATCCGGCGGCGGCGTTTGCCGCCGCGGCGGCCATAGGTTTCGGCGTGACATCGCAGATCGCCGGCGCATTCTTCGGCGCGCTGCAGGGTGCGGTCGAAGCGGCAAGCAAGCGTGCCGCCGAGCCGGGCGAAGAGGATGATGTCGTTGCCGCCGCCAAGCCGGCAGCAAGAAAAGAAGGGGCAGAGGAGGCGAAGCCGGTCAAGGCATCGCCCGCTGCCAAGCCGGTTGTTTCGAAGCCGCCGGTCGTGTCGAAGCCTGTGACTGCCAAGCCAAAGCCCGCGGTCGCAAAGAAGGTAGAACCGAAGCCGGTTGCTGCTGCATCGATCGTGACGACGCCTGCCAAGAGCAAGGCTAAAGTCGAGATTCCCACGCCGGTTGCCGTACAGCCGGTACCTGCCCGTAGCCGCAAGGTCACCGCGAAGGTCGACGACCTCAAGCGTATTTCCGGCATCGGCCCAAAGCTGGAGCAGGTGCTGAACGGACGCGGCATCAAGCGCTTCGCCGATATCGCCGCCTGGAGCGATGCCGATATCGAGCGGGTCGATGTGGAGCTCGGCTTCGACGGCCGCATCCGGCGCGACGATTGGGTCGGCCAGGCGAAGGCGCTGCTGCCGAAGGGCAGAGGTTGAGATCATTCCTCGGCTGCATCGGCGGCCGGGGAGGGTGAATGACGGCGACGGAGACACTGCGGGCATGATCCGTGTGGCTTGGTCGCAAAGCTGGTCTTGTGGGGACAAGGCTTGGCAAAGCTTATTGTGAGCAAACCGGTGCCACGCGGTTTCATGCCGCGCCGTTGGCAGTCCGGTTTGCGATCATGAAATTGTCTGCGGCCAGGTTGGGCTGAGGACGTGATATAGGACTGAGTGGACGATGGTAAAACTGAAGATTGACGGTAAAGAGATCGAAGTTCCGGATCACTTCACGCTTATCCAGGCGTGCGAGGAAGCCGGCGCCGAAGTCCCGCGCTTCTGCTTCCATGAACGACTGTCGGTGGCCGGCAATTGCCGCATGTGCCTCGTTGAGGTAAAGGGCGGTCCGCCGAAGCCGCAGGCTTCCTGCGCCATGGGCGTTCGCGATATCCGCGGCGGCCCGAACGGCGAGCTTCCGGAAGTCTTCACCAACACGCCGATGGTCAAGAAGGCCCGCGAAGGCGTGATGGAATTCCTGCTGATCAACCACCCGCTGGATTGCCCGATCTGCGACCAGGGTGGCGAATGCGACCTACAGGACCAGGCCATGGCCTTCGGCATCGATAGTTCGCGCTATCAGGAAGACAAGCGCGCCGTCGAGGACAAATATATCGGCCCGCTCGTCAAGACGGTGATGAACCGCTGCATCCACTGCACGCGCTGCGTCCGCTTCACGACGGAAGTTGCCGGTATCTCCGAACTCGGCCTCATCGGCCGTGGCGAAGACGCCGAAATCACGACCTATCTCGAGCAGGCGATGACCTCCGAGCTGCAGGGCAACGTTGTCGACCTTTGCCCGGTCGGCGCGCTGACCTCGAAGCCCTTCGCCTTCACGGCTCGTCCGTGGGAACTGAACAAGACCGAATCGATCGACGTCATGGACGCCCTCGGCTCGGCGATCCGCGTCGACACACGCGGCCGCGAAGTCATGCGCGTGCTGCCGCGCGTCAACGAGCAGATCAACGAAGAGTGGATCTCCGACAAGACCCGCTTCATCTGGGACGGCCTGAAGACGCAGCGCCTCGATAAGCCCTATGTCCGCAAGGACGGTCGCCTGCAGCCGGCAACCTGGAGCGATGCTTTCGCCGCTATCAAGTCGGCCGTTTCGGCGACCAGCGGCGACAAGATCGGCGCCATCGCCGGCGATCTTGCTTCGGTCGAGGAAATGTATGCTCTCGGCGAACTGCTGAAATCGCTCGGATCGGAAAATCTCGACTGTCGCCAGGACGGGACGGCGCTTGATCCGTCGCTCGGCCGCGCAGGCTACATCTTCAACCCGAGCATCCAGGGTATTGAAGCTGCCGATGCGCTGCTGATCGTCGGCGCCAATCCGCGCTTCGAGGCGGCTGTCATGAATTCGCGCATCCGCAAGCGCTGGCGCCGCGGCAAGTTCCCGATCGGCGTGATCGGCGAAGCTGCCGACCTTCGCTACTCCTATGATTATCTCGGCGCCGGCCCGGATACGCTCGCCGATATCGTCAGCGGCTCGCATAGCTTTGCGGACGTTCTGAAAAATGCCCAGAAGCCGATGATCATCATCGGCCAGGGAGCGCTGATCCGCGAAGACGGTGCCGAAGTGCTGGCGAATGCCGCCAAGCTCGCCGCTGCCGTCGGGGTCGTCAAGGAAGACTGGAACGGCTTTGCCGTCCTGCATACGGCGGCTTCGCGCGTCGGCGGCCTCGATCTCGGCTTCGTGCCGGGCGCAAAGGGCGTCAACGCTGCGGCGATGCTGTCGTCGATGGACGTCCTCTTCCTGCTGGGCGCCGATGAGCTGGATTTCAGCCGCAAGGGCGCGAAATTGACGGTCTATATCGGCTCGCACGGTGACAACGGTGCACAGAGCGCCGACGTCATCCTTCCGGCAGCCGCCTACACCGAAAAGTCGGGCACCTGGGTCAACACAGAAGGTCGCGTTCAGATGGGCAATCGCGCCGGTTTCGCACCGGGCGACGCCCGCGAGGACTGGGCGATCATCCGTGCTCTTTCCGACGTCCTCGGCAAGAAGCTTCCCTTTGATTCGCTGAGGGAATTGCGCGCGAAGCTCTATGCAGCCTTCCCGCATTTCGCCGGCATCGACGAGATTGCCGAAGCTGATAGCGCCCAAATTGCCGCACTTGCGAAAAAAGCCGGCGCAATGGGCAAATCGGCATTTGCTTCGCCGATCAAAGACTTCTATTTGACGAACCCGATAACGCGCGCATCGGCTGTCATGGCCGAGTGCTCGGCATTGGCCCGCAACAATTTCCGCGTTGCGGCAGAGTAAGGGCAGAGAACTATGGATTCATTCGTTTCGACCTATCTCTGGCCGGCGCTGATCATGATCGGCCAGTCCCTGCTGCTCCTGGTCTGCCTGTTGATTTTCATCGCCTACATCCTGCTTGCCGACCGCAAGATCTGGGCAGCCGTCCAGCTGCGCCGTGGCCCGAACGTGGTCGGCCCTTTCGGCCTGTTCCAGTCCTTCGCCGACCTGCTCAAGTTCATGTTCAAGGAGCCGATCATCCCGGCCGGCGCCAACAAGGCCGTGTTCCTGCTGGCGCCGCTGGTTTCCGTGGTGCTGGCGCTCTCCACCTGGGCCGTCGTGCCGGTGGCGCAGCACTGGGTCATCGCCGACATCAATGTCGGCATCCTCTACATTCTGGCGATCTCGTCGCTGGAAGTTTACGGCATCATCATGGGCGGCTGGGCTTCGAACTCGAAGTATCCGTTCCTCGGCGCGCTGCGCTCAGCAGCGCAGATGGTGTCCTACGAAGTCTCGATCGGCTTCGTCATCGTCACGGTGCTGCTCTGCGTCGGTTCGCTGAACCTGACGGATATCGTGCTCTCGCAGCAGACCGGCCTCGGCACCAAGCTCGGCCTGCCGGCCTCGTTCCTCGATTGGCACTGGCTGTCGCTGTTCCCGATGTTCATCGTATTCTTCATCTCGGCGTTGGCTGAAACCAACCGTCCGCCCTTCGACCTTCCTGAAGCGGAATCGGAGCTGGTTGCCGGCTTCATGGTCGAATACGGTTCTTCGCCCTACATGATGTTCATGCTCGGCGAATATGCGGCCGTCGTCCTGATGTGCTCGCTGACGACGATCCTCTTCCTTGGCGGCTGGTTGCCTCCGGTCGACATCTGGATCCTGAACTGGGTTCCGGGCATCATCTGGTTCCTACTGAAGTCGTGCTTGGTTTTCTTCATGTTCGCGATGGTCAAGGCCTTCGTGCCGCGCTACCGCTACGACCAGCTCATGCGCCTTGGCTGGAAGGTTTTCCTGCCGCTGTCGCTCGCCATGGTCGTTATCGTTGCATTCGTGCTGAAGCTGACGGGATGGGCGTGATGATGTCTTTCCCCGCTTCTGGCAGTTTTGGAGGTTAAGATGGCCGGTTTGTCCAACGCCGTCAGCTCGCTGTTCCTCAAGGAATTCGTCGGCGCATTCTTTTTGTCGATGCGTTACTTTTTCAAGCAGAAGGCGACGATCAATTATCCGTTCGAAAAAGGGCCGGTCAGCCCTCGCTTCCGCGGCGAACATGCGCTGCGCCGGTATCCCAACGGCGAAGAGCGCTGCATCGCCTGCAAGCTCTGCGAGGCCATCTGTCCTGCCCAGGCTATCACCATCGAAGCCGGGCCGCGCCGCAACGACGGTACCCGCCGCACGGTGCGTTATGACATCGACATGGTGAAGTGCATCTATTGCGGCTTCTGCCAGGAAGCATGCCCGGTCGACGCTATCGTCGAAGGGCCGAACTTCGAATTTGCCACCGAGACCCGCGAAGAACTCTACTTCGACAAGGCGCGGCTTTTGGACAATGGCGACCGCTGGGAACGCGAAATCGCGCGAAACATCGCGATCGATTCGCCATACCGCTGAGCGGAATTTTGAATATGCCGTGACAGGCGACCACGATTGTCGCCGTTGCGGTTGAAACTAGACCGGGGCTTTGCCGGACTTATCGTCCGGTCGAGCTCCATCGGGCAGGGAAACTCCCGGCTGCCCGGGGGAAGACGAAAAAGGCACCAACATGGGTCTGCAGGCTCTTTTTTTCTATATCTTCGCCTTTGTCGCTGTGGCGTCGGCGTTCATGGTCATCTCGGCGCGGAATCCGGTCCATTCGGTCCTGTTCCTCATCCTGGTTTTCTTCAACGCGGCCGGCCTCTTCCTGCTGATGGGGGCTGAATTCCTGGCGATGATCCTGCTGGTCGTTTATGTCGGCGCCGTAGCGGTTCTCTTCCTCTTCGTCGTCATGATGCTCGACATCGACTTCTCCGAGCTCAGGGCAGGCATTCTGGAATATGCCCCGATCGGAGCGCTGATCGGCATCATCCTCGCCGCCGAGCTGATCGTCGTCATCGGCGGCAGCGTGATTTCGCCCACTATCGCCAAATCCGTCGCCATGCCGATTCCGGCGCCGGCGACCCGGACGAACACCGCCGCCCTCGGCGACGTGCTCTATACCAACTACGTTTACTTCTTCGAGATCGCAGGCCTCGTTCTGCTGGTCGCGATGATCGGCGCGATCGTGCTGACGCTCAGGCATCGCACGCATATCAAGCGCCAGAATATTTCCCAACAGGTCGCCCGCACGCCCGCGACCGCCGTCGAGGTGGTCAAGGTCAAGCCGGGGCAGGGCGTCTGAGGCGAGGCACGGGGATCAAAGGAACAAGAACATGGTCATCGGACTTTCCCACTACCTCACGGTCAGCGCCATCCTCTTCGTGCTCGGCGTTTTCGGTATCTTTCTCAACCGCAAGAACGTCATCATCATCCTGATGTCCATCGAGCTCATATTGCTCGCGGTCAACATCAACATGGTCGCGTTCTCGTCGTTCCTCAACGACATCGTCGGCCAGGTTTTCGCTCTGTTCATTTTGACCGTCGCCGCCGCCGAGGCTGCCATCGGTCTTGCAATTCTCGTCGTCTTCTACCGTAACCGCGGTTCCATCGCCGTCGAAGACGTCAACATGATGAAGGGCTGATACAGCTATGTTTTTATATAAGGCTATCGTCTTTCTTCCCCTGATCGGTGCGATCATCGCCGGCCTTTTCGGCCGCGCGATCGGCGCCAAGGCTTCGGAATATGTTACCACCGGCCTGATGATCGTCGCCGCGGTTCTTTCCTGGGCCGTCTTTTTCACCGTGGCCCTCGGCCATACCGACGGCGCTATCAAAGTCGAGGTGCTGCGCTGGATCCAGTCCGGCGGCATCGACGCCTCCTGGTCGCTGCGCGTCGACACGCTGACCTCGGTGATGCTGATCGTCGTGAACTCGGTTTCGACCCTGGTTCACGTCTATTCGATTGGATACATGCATCACGATCCGCATCGTCCGCGCTTTTTCGCCTATCTCTCGCTCTTCACCTTCGCCATGCTCATGCTGGTGACCTCCGACAATCTCGCCCAGATGTTCTTCGGCTGGGAAGGCGTCGGTCTGGCCTCCTATCTGCTGATCGGCTTCTGGTTCAAGAAGCCGTCCGCCTCCGCGGCGGCGATTAAGGCCTTCATCGTCAACCGCGTCGGCGACTTCGGTTTCGTGCTCGGCATTGCCGGCGTCTTCGTCCTCTTCGGCTCGATCAATTTCGATGTCATCTTCGGCAACGCACAGAGCTTTGCCGCAGGGCAGGGCGGGCAGCCGGGCGACATCGTGCTCAATTTCTTGGGCATGCATCTCGATCGCGGCCATGCGCTGACGGCCGTCTGCCTGCTGCTCTTCATGGGCGCGATGGGCAAGTCGGCGCAGTTCCTGCTGCACACCTGGCTGCCGGACGCCATGGAAGGGCCGACGCCGGTCTCCGCACTCATCCATGCTGCAACCATGGTCACCGCCGGCGTCTTCCTCGTCGCCCGCATGTCGCCGATCTTCGAACTGTCGCAGGATGCGCTGACCGTCGTCACCATCATCGGCGCGATTACGGCCTTCTTCGCCGCAACCGTCGGCCTCGTGCAGAACGACATCAAGCGCGTCATCGCCTACTCGACCTGTTCGCAGCTCGGCTACATGTTCGTCGCCCTCGGCGTCGGCGCCTACGGCGCCGCGATCTTCCATCTGTTCACCCACGCCTTCTTCAAGGCTCTGCTCTTCCTCTGCGCCGGCTCGGTCATCCACGCCGTCGACGGCGAGCAGGACATGCGTCATATGGGTGGCCTGCGCCCGCATATCCAGAAGACCTTCTGGATGATGGTTATCGGCACGCTGGCCATCACCGGCGTCGGCATCCCGCTCACGCATATCGGCTTTGCCGGCTTCATCTCGAAGGATGCGATCATCCTTGCGGCCTTCGCCTCGCACAATGCAGCCGCAAGCTTCGCCTTCACGCTGCTCGTCATCGCCGCGATGTTCACTAGCTTCTATTCCTGGCGCCTGATCTTCATGACCTTCTTCGGCAAGCCCCGCGCTTCGCACGAGGTCATGCATCACGTGCATGAATCGCCGAATGTCATGCTGATCCCGCTCTACCTGCTGGCGATCGGCGCCGTCTTCGCCGGCATGTATTTCAACGCCGATTTCGTCGGCCATGCCTACGAGGAATTCTGGAAGCATGCGCTGTTCACGCTCCCGGACAACAAGATCCTCGAAGAGATGGAACATGCGCCTTTGTGGGTTGAGCTCAGCCCCTTCATCGCCATGCTCCTCGGCCTCGTCACCGCCTGGTATTTCTACATCCAGTCGCCGGAAACGCCGCGCCGGCTCGCCCAGCAGCAGCGCGTGCTTTACGAGTTCCTCTTGAACAAGTGGTATTTCGACGAGCTCTATGACTTCCTCTTCGTCCGTTCCGCCAAGGCGCTTGGCCGCTTCCTCTGGAAGAAGGGCGACATCGGGGTCATCGACACCATCGGCCCGAACGGCATCGCCGCGCGCGTCGTCGATGTCACCAACCGTGTCGTGCGCCTGCAGACCGGCTACCTCTATCACTATGCCTTCGCGATGCTGCTCGGCATTGCCGCCCTCGTTACCTGGATGATGCTCGGGAGTTCCCTCTGATGACCGATTGGCCTATTCTTTCAACGGTCACGTTTCTGCCGCTGGTCGGTGTCCTTCTCCTGCTGTTCACGCAGGAGAACGGGGCCAACGGTCGCCGAAATATCCTGAACATCTCGCTGGCGACGACCATCGTCACCTTCATCGTGTCGCTGTTCGTCTGGATCTGGTTCGACAATGCCAATCCGGGCTTCCAGCTGATCGAAAAGCACGAGTGGCTGACCGGCGGCATCAGCTATCACATGGGCGTCGACGGCATCTCCATGCTGTTCGTCATCCTCTCGACCTTCCTGATGCCCTTCTGCGTGCTGGCAAGCTGGCTCTCGGTCGAAAAGCGGCTGAAGGACTATATGATCGCCTTCCTCGTCCTCGAGACGATGATGGTCGGCGTGTTCACGTCGCTGGATATCGTGCTGTTCTACGTCTTCTTCGAAGCCGGCCTCATTCCGATGTTCCTGATCATCGGCGTCTGGGGCGGCAAGGATCGCGTCTACGCCAGCTACAAGTTCTTCCTCTACACGCTGCTCGGCTCCGTGCTGATGCTGCTCGCCATCATGGCGATGTACTGGCAGTCCGGCACGACCGATATCCCGACGCTGCTGCAGTACAAGTTCCCGCCGCAGATGCAGACATGGCTCTGGCTGGCCTTCTTCGCCTCTTTCGCGGTGAAGATGCCGATGTGGCCGGTCCATACATGGCTCCCCGACGCGCACGTTCAGGCGCCGACGGCCGGCTCGGTCATCCTGGCGGGCATCCTTCTGAAGCTCGGCGGCTACGGCCTCATCCGTTTCTCGCTCGGCATGTTCCCGAACGCTTCGGAATATTTCGCGCCGCTCGTCTTCGCGCTTTCGGTCATCGCCATCATCTACACCTCGCTGGTTGCGATGATGCAGGATGACATCAAGAAACTGATCGCCTATTCGTCCGTCGCCCACATGGGCTACGTGACCATGGGCATCTTCGCTGCCAACCAGCAGGGCGTCCAGGGCGCGATCTTCCAGATGCTGTCGCACGGCATCGTCTCGGGCGCGCTCTTCCTCTGCGTCGGCGTGATCTACGACCGTACCCATACCCGCGAGATCGCGGCCTATGGCGGCCTGGTCAACAACATGCCGAAATACGCCGTCGCCATGATGGTCTTCACCATGGCCAATGTCGGCCTGCCCGGCACCTCCGGCTTCATCGGCGAATTCCTGACCCTGATCGGCGTTTTCCGCGCCAATACCTGGGTTGCGCTTTTCGCCGCGACCGGCGTGATCCTGTCGGCCGCCTATGCGCTCTGGCTCTACCGCCGCGTCATTTTCGGCGCGCTGGAGAAGGAAAACCTGAAGAAGCTTCTGGATCTGTCGCCGCGTGAACAGCTGATCCTCTATCCGCTGATCGCGCTCACGATCTTCTTCGGCGTCTATCCGGCTCCGATCTTCGATGCCACGGCCGCTTCGGTGGATCTGCTGGTGAACAACTATACCGCTGCCCTGCACGCTGCGCAGAATGTTGCGCTGTCGATGAATTGATGACGGGACTTATTCGACATGACTGCTGACACAATTCTTGCAAGCCTGCATCTTTCCATTCCGGAGCTTATCCTCGCGGTCGGTGCGCTTGCGCTGCTCATGATCGGCGTCTTCTCGGGCGAACGGTCGGGACCCATGGTCACCGGTCTTGCCATCGCGCTTCTCGCGGTGGCCGGTCTCTGGATCATCTTCGTGCCGGGTGAGGGGCTGGCCTATGGCGGCGCCTATCTCGCCGACGGCTTCTCCCGCTTCATGAAGATCGTAGCGCTGGTCGGTTCGATCGTCGCCATGTTCATGAGCATGGGGCATGCGCGCGAGCAACAGCTCGATCGCTTCGAGTTCCCGGTTCTGCTTGTGCTCGCGACCCTCGGCATCCTGCTGATGATCTCGGCGCACGACCTGATCTCGCTCTATTTGTCGCTGGAACTGCAGTCGCTGGCGCTTTACGTCGTCGCCGCCATCAACCGCGATAGCGTCAAGTCGACTGAAGCCGGCCTGAAGTACTTTGTCCTTGGCGCGCTGTCTTCCGGTATGCTGCTGTACGGCATGTCGCTGGTCTACGGCTTCACCGGCCACACGACCTTCGACGCCATCGCGACGGCGCTCAACGCCGAGACCCGTTCGCTCGGCCTCGTCTTCGGTCTGGTCTTCGTGCTTGCCGGTCTGGCGTTCAAGATCTCCGCCGTGCCGTTCCACATGTGGACGCCCGATGTCTATGAAGGTGCGCCGACCCCGGTCACCGCCTTCTTCGCGGCGGCACCCAAGGTTGCCGCCATGGCGATCCTGACGCGCATCGTCGTCACCGCCTTCCATCCGGTGCTTGCCGACTGGCAGCAGATCATCGTGTTCATCTCGATCGCCTCGATGCTGCTCGGCGCCTTCGCCGCGATCGGCCAGCGCAATTTCAAGCGACTGATGGCCTACTCTTCGATCGGCCACATGGGCTATGCGCTCGTCGGCCTCGCCGCCGGCACAAAGACTGGCGTCTCCGGCGTCATGCTATATATGGTCATCTACATGGTCATGACGCTCGGCTCCTTCGCCATCATCATGGCGATGCGCCGCAAGGATGGCCGTCAGGTCGAGAACGTCGACGATCTCGCCGGCCTTTCCACGACTAATCCCTTTATGGCGGTCGTGCTGACGGCGCTGATGTTCTCGCTGGCCGGCATTCCGCCGCTCGCCGGCTTCTTCGGAAAGTATTTCGTCTTCGTCGCGGCCATCCAGGCGCATCTCTATGCACTCGCCATTATCGGCGTGCTGGCCTCCGTCGTCGGCGCTTACTACTACCTGCGCGTCATCAAGGTGATGTGGTTCGATGAGGCCACGGACGAGTTCACGCGCACCGCCGGCTCGCTGCGCCTCGTCTTCGGTCTTTCCGGCCTGTTCGTCATCACCTATGTCTTCTTCGGCGGCGTAATCGGCGGGGCTGCCGATCTGGCCGCCGCGACGCTGTTTTGATGGCGTCTGACATGAACAGCCGGAAGTCGCTCGCCGACTTCCGGCATGATGCCCTTCAAGAGACTTCGTCCACAAACAGCGTGTGCCTCGAACGTGCGCGCGCAGGCGACCCCGGGAACCTTTGGGTAACCGCCGAGCGCCAGACGGGCGGCCGCGGCCGCCGCGGGCGCCCCTGGGTGTCGGAACCGGGCAATCTTTATGCATCTCTCCTTCTGGTCGATCCCGCTCCCATGGACCGCCTCGGCTCCCTGCCACTCGCGGTCGCGGTCGCCGTGCATCAGGCCGTTCGTAGCGTGCTGCCGTTGGCTGCCGAGCCAGTCGAGATCAAGTGGCCGAACGATATCCTGATCGGCCGCAAGAAGACCTGCGGTATCCTGATCGAAGGCGAGGCCTTGCCCGACGGCCGTTACGCGCTCGTCATCGGCATCGGCATCAATATCGCTGTAATGCCTGAAAATCCGATGTATCCCGTCACCTGCCTCAGGCAGCAGGGCTCGATAGTTTCGCCGGAGGAATTGTTTGCCCATCTTTATGCCGCTATGTCCGAAGCGCTCGATGTCTGGAACCGCGGCAAGGGCATTCGCGAGATCACCGCGCGCTGGCGCGAAGTCGCATGCGGGATCGGGGAAAAGATCACGGTAAACTTGCCGGATCGCTCGATTTCGGGCCATTTCTCCGGAATCGATGATAATGGCTTGTTAATGCTCGAGACCGAGGACGGCAGGATCATGCCGATCGCCGCGGGCGACGTTTTTTTTAGATGATGGTTGGGGATCAGATGGCGAAGCAAGACGAATTGGTGTTTCTGCCTCTCGGCGGCGTCGGCGAGATCGGCATGAATCTCGCCCTCTACGGCTATGGTCCTGCGGAGCAACGCCAGTGGATCATGGTCGATTGCGGCGTGACGTTCCCTGGGCCGGATCTGCCTGGTGTCGACCTCGTCTTGCCGGATATCCGCTTCCTCGCCAAGGAACGCAAGAACCTCAAGGGCATCATCATCACCCATGCGCACGAGGATCACTACGGCGCGCTGAACGACCTTTGGCCGGGCCTTAATGTTCCGATCTATGCGTCCGCCTTCACCGCCGGGCTTCTCGAAGCCAAGCGCGACTATGAGAAGTCGATGGGCGAGATCCCCGTGACGCTCTTCAAGGCCGGCGATCGTATCAATGTCGGCCCCTTCGAGATCGAAGGCGTGGCCGTCAACCACTCAATCCCCGAGCCGATGTCGCTGATGATCCGCACGCCGCTCGGCAATGTCGTCCACACCGGCGACTGGAAGATCGATCATGAGCCTTCGCTCGGGCCGCTGACCGACGAGACCCGTTTCCGCCAGCTTGGCGAAGAGGGCGTGCTGGCACTGATGTGCGATTCCACCAACGCTCTGCGCGATGGTGTTTCGCCTTCGGAAAAGGATGTCTCCGAAAGCCTGCGCAAGATCATCGAAGACGCCGAGGGCAGGGTGGCGATCACGACTTTCTCATCGAACGTCGGGCGTATCCGCACCATTGCCGAGGCCGCCGAAGCCGCCGGCCGCGAAATACTGCTGCTCGGCAGTTCGCTGAAGCGTGTCGTCGATGTCGCCCGCGATATCGGCATCATGGAAGGCATCAAGCCCTTCATCGCCGAAGACGAATATGGCTATATCCCACGCGACAAGGTCGTGGTGATCCTGACCGGCAGCCAGGGCGAGCCGCGGGCCGCGCTTGCCAAACTTTCACGCGACGAAATGCGCAATGTCGCATTGGCATCAGGCGATATCGTCGTCTTCTCCTCGCGCGCCATTCCCGGCAACGAGAAGGCGATCCAGGACATCAAGAACGGCCTGATCGAACAGGGTGTGCATGTGGTGACGGACGCGGAAGCGCTCGTGCATGTCTCCGGCCACCCCAGGCGCAACGAATTGCAGAAGATGTATGAATGGACGCGCCCGAAGGTCGTCATCCCCGTCCATGGCGAGGCGACGCATCTGACCGCGCATAAGGAGCTGGCTGAGCAAAGCGGCATTGCCACCGTGCCCCGCGTGCGCAACGGCGATGTCGTGCGTCTTGCGCCGGGTCCGGTCGAAGTGATCGGCGAGGCGCCGCATGGTCGCATTTTCAAAGACGGCATATTGATCGGCGATTTCGACGAGATGGGCATCGGCGAGCGCAAAAAGCTTTCCTATGTCGGCCATGTCGCCGTCAACGTCGTGCTCGATGCCCGTTATGATATCGTCGGCGATCCCGATCTCGTGTCGATCGGCCTGCCTGCCTATGATGACGAAGGCGAGGAGATGGAGGATACGCTCTTCGACGCCATCGTCAGTGCCATCGAGAGCATTCCCCGTGCTCGCCGCAAGGATCTGGGCATGATGCAAGAGGCCACGCGTCGTGCGGTGCGTGCTGCCGCCAATCAAGGTTGGGGGAAGAAGCCTCTCGTGACCGTGTTCATCACACGCACCGGCGGCTGAGTCTCGCGGGCTGATCGGGGAGGAGGTATCATGCTTGGACGCATCAATCATGTCGCGCTCGCCGTTCCGGATATAGAAAAGGCTTCCAAAGCCTATCGTGATATGCTGGGCGCGACGGTGTCTGCGCCGCAGGCACTGCCGGAGCACGGGGTGACCGTCGTTTTCGTCGAGTTGCCGAACAGCAAGGTCGAATTGCTGGAACCGCTGGGCGAGGCCTCGCCGATTGCCGCTTTTCTTGCGAAGAGCCCCGATGGCGGCATGCATCACATCTGCTACGAGGTTGGCGATATTCTGGCGGCTCGCGATCGGCTGATTGCCCAGGGCGCGCGCGTGCTCGGCAATGGTGAGCCGAAAATCGGTGCGCATGGCAAGCCGGTACTCTTCCTGCATCCGAAGGATTTCTTCGGCACGCTCATTGAGCTTGAGCAGGTGTGACATTACAGCGCCGCGCGTCGGATGCGACGCGTTGAACGCCCTGTAATGCCATAAATTTGCTGCATAATTTTTCCTTAAACCAATCCGAAGCTAAGGAACTATGCAGTAAAACCCCGATCGGCGCTTTGAAAGACGATTGCTTTGCCCCTATAAGCAGCTTGGAAGAGGAGGAGACGAGTAAGTCGTCTCGAAGGGAGTACAATGGCCCAGCAGATCGTCGCCAGTTTCGCCATTTATTTCGTCATCTGGTGGATTACGCTTTTCGCCGTCCTGCCGTTTGGCCTGCGCACCCAGGCCGAGGACGAGCATGTAGTTCTCGGTACTGTCGAAAGCGCGCCGACGAAATTTCGTGCCTGGCGGGTAGTTCTCGTCACGACACTGGTGTCGGCTCTCATCTATGGCGCCTGGTATGTTGCCTCGCATTACTTCGGGGTGAGTATAGATTCCATTCCCCAGATTGTTCCAAGCTATAAGTGATCTATAGAAATAGTAGAGTAAAAGTTGCGCCGAGACGGGCGCCCTGCAATCGCCATCAATTCGTCACACGCCTGTCATGTGGGGGGAGCAAAGAGGTTCGGCTCGCGCTTGTGGCATCTCGGCTGAAGGCCGGTAAAACCTTCGTCGCGAGCGGGCACCGTCGATAGAAGATCGGGCCGAGAAAGCAAAAAAAAACAAGGCTATAAGCCTTGTTTTAAAGTATCGCGTGATCCTTATCCGTTACCGGGGCAGCGAACGAGCGCGCCTAAGATCTGATCCTCCCAAGACTTGACCGCGAAACGACAAGAATTTAGCCTTCCTGCCTCTTTTGTGAGCTAAAATTAGCTCAAAGATTGAGCTTTGTCATCCTTTTTTTTGCTTTTTTGCTACAGTCGCGCAGAATTTTTCTGTTGACAGATTTCCGTCGTAAATCCTTATAAACGTGCGCTTTTTCGAAACATCGGAAATTGGCTGTATCGCCTGTATTTCCGGGCGTTTGCCAAATTCTTCTATTGCGAATGCGGGTTTCCTTCCAACGCCGAAGCAGTTATGAACTGCCTCCAGTACATAATTTGCTAACGATTCCGCGGGAAGCGGAACGTCAAACCATCTGGAACAAGCGTCATGCGTCTGTCTCGTTACTTCATGCCCATTCTGAAGGAAAACCCCAAGGAGGCTGAAATTGTTTCCCATCGGCTCATGCTGCGCACCGGCATGATCCGTCAGCAGTCGCAGGGCATCTATTCCTGGCTGCCATTGGGCAAGCGCGTGCTGGACAAGGTCAACAAGATCATCCGCGAGGAGCAGAACCGTGCCGGCGCCATCGAGCTGTCGATGCCGACGCTGCAATCCGCCGAGCTTTGGCAGGAAAGCGGCCGCTACGACGCTTACGGCAAGGAGATGCTGCGCATCAAGGATCGGCAGGACCGTCCGATGCTCTACGGCCCGACCAACGAGGAGATGATCACCGACATCTTCCGGTCCTCCGTCAAGTCCTACAAGGACCTGCCGCTGAACCTCTATCATATACAGCTGAAGTTCCGTGACGAAATCCGCCCACGTTTCGGCACGATGCGCTCGCGCGAATTCATGATGAAGGATGCCTATTCCTTCGATCTGACGCTGGAAGGCGCGGTTCACGCGTATAACAAGATGTTCGCCGCCTATCTGCGCACCTTCAATCGCCTCGGTCTCAGGGCGATCCCGATGCGCGCCGATACCGGCCCGATCGGCGGCAATCTCAGCCACGAATTCATCATTCTCGCCGACACCGGCGAGTCTGAAGTCTTCTGCCACAAGGATTTCGTCAATTTCGACATTCCCGGCGAAGATACGAATTTCGATGATGTTGCCGGCCTCAAGGGCATCTTCGACAAGTGGACCTCGCTTTATGCGGCCACCTCCGAAATGCACGACGAAGCCGCCTTCAATGCCATTCCCGAAGGCGAGCGCCTCTCCGCGCGCGGCATCGAGGTCGGTCATATCTTCTATTTCGGCACGAAATATTCCGAGCCGATGGGGGCAAAGGTGCAGGGTCCGGACGGCAAGGAACATGCTGTCCACATGGGATCTTACGGTATCGGCCCGACCCGCCTTGTTCCCGCCATCATCGAAGCATCGCATGATGAGAACGGAATCATCTGGCCGGATTCGGTCGCGCCGTTCGATGTCGTGGTGATCAACATGAAGGCCGGCGATCAAGCTTGTGATGACGCTTGCGAAACGGTCTATGCCGCGCTGTCGAAGGCCGGCAGCGACGTGCTCTACGACGATCGCGACGAGCGCGCCGGAACGAAGTTCGCGACGGCCGATCTGATCGGCGTGCCCGTGCAGATCATCGTCGGCCCGCGTTCGATCGCGAGCGGCGAAGTGGAAGTGAAGGACCGCAAGACCGGCGCTCGCGAGACGATGACGGTCGAGGCAGCGATCAAGCGGCTGGCCGACTGACTAGAGCATGATGCCGAAAAGTGTGTGCGGTTTTCGGACGACATCATGCTCTACTTCTCTGATTGTAGAGCCGGATGATTTCAGATCGGATCGACCTAAAATCATCCGGCTCTAGCGACAAATAGGATGGAAGGCGAATGGCGGTGAGCGCGGCAGTGGAACAGCAGGAAAATTCGTTCAAGGCCGGCCCATCGTCTCGACCGTTTTCCGGTTTCGAACGGCTCGTCGCCTGGCGCTATCTGCGCTCCCGGCGCAAGGAAGCCTCGATTTCGGTCATTGCCGGCTTCTCGCTGGTCGGCATCATGCTGGGCGTCGCGGCACTGATCATCGTCATGGCCGTCATGAACGGTTTCCGTGCAGAACTCTTCAAGCAGATTCTCGGCTTCAACGGCCATGTCGTTGTGCAGCCCATCGATTCGCCGCTGAATGATTATGCCGAGCTGGCAAAGAAGTTTTCCGTCGTACCCGGCGTCACCATGGCCCTGCCGCTCGTCGAGGGGGAGACGCTTGCTTCCGGACGCGGTGGCTCCGGCACCGGCGCCCTGGTGCGCGGCATCCGCGCGGAGGATCTGACGAAGCTCAAATCCGTTTCCGATCACATCGTTTCCGGTGACATGGTCGGCTTCGCGTCCGGGCAGGGCGTGCTGGTCGGCAGCCGTCTCGCGCGGCAATTGGGTCTGACGGTCGGCGACCAGATCACGCTGACGGCGCCGGACGGCGATGTCACACCCTTCGGCGTCAATCCACGTGTCAAGGCATACACGATCGCGGGTATCTTCGAAGTCGGCATGTCGGAATATGATTCCTCCGTCGTCTTCATGCCGCTGGAGGAGGCGCAGGTCTTTTTCAACGCGGAAGGCATCGTCGAGAAGATCGAGCTCTTCATCGCCAATCCCGATGATGTCGATCAGTTGCGGCCAAAGATCGAGGAAGCGGCTGGGCGGCAAATCTTCTTGACCGACTGGCGGCAGGTCAACGCTACCTTCTTCTCGGCGTTGCAGGTCGAGCGCAATACCATGTTCATGATCCTGACGCTGATTGTCCTCGTCGCAGCCCTGAACATCATTTCCGGCCTGATCATGCTTGTGAAGGATAAGGGCAGCGATATCGCCATCCTGCGCACCATGGGTGCGACGTCCGGCGCCATCATGCGCATCTTTTTCATGACGGGCGCGGCCATCGGTGTCGTCGGTACGCTTGCGGGTGTGATCCTCGGCGTTGTGGTTTGCCTGAACATCGAGTCCATCCGTCAGTTCTTCTCCTGGATTTCGGGCACCGTGATCTTCAACCCGGAAGTCTATTTCCTCAGCAAATTGCCGGCCCAGATGAATCTCGGCGAGACCGTCTCGGTTGTGGTGATGGCGCTCACGCTTTCCTTCCTTGCTACGATCTTTCCGGCCTGGCGTGCCTCTCGGCTCGATCCGGTGCAGGCGCTGCGCTACGAATAAGGAATCCGCATTTGATGAAAGGCAACGTCGTTCTCCAGCTTTCGGGCGTGGAGCGTCATTACGGGCAGGGTGAGACGCGGCTGTCGATCCTGAAGGGGGCCGATTTCGCCTTGCGCAGCGGCGAGATCGTCGCGCTGGTTGCCCCTTCGGGCACGGGCAAATCGACGCTGCTGCATGTCGCCGGCCTGCTTGAGCACCCGGATGGCGGTGAGGTGGTCGTCAATGGCCAGGCTTGTGAAGCCTTGTCCGACGACAAGCGCACGGCCGTACGCCGCGGTGAGATCGGCTTCGTCTATCAGTTCCATCACCTCTTACCCGAATTCTCGGCGCTCGAGAACATCATGATGCCTCAGCTCATTTCCGGGCTTTCGCGCAAGGATGCGAGCGAGCGTGCCGCCCAGCTCCTCGACTACATGCGCATCGGTCACCGCGCCGATCACCGCCCGGCCGAGCTGTCCGGTGGCGAGCAGCAGCGTGTCGCGATCGCCCGCGCCGTCGCCAACGCGCCGCTGGTGCTGCTGGCGGATGAGCCCACCGGCAACCTTGATCCGGCGACCGCGCATTATGTCTTCGATGCATTGGAAGCGCTGGTGCGCCAATCGGGCCTCGCGGCCCTGATCGCCACGCACAATCACGAACTCGCTGCCCGTATGGATCGGCGCGTCACGCTGAGCGAAGGCAAGGTGGTCGAGGTCTGATCGCTCGTTGGAGCAATTCCAGGAAAAGTGCAGAGCGGTTTTCCGTCCGGAGTTGCGTAAAACAATGAGATAGAGCGGCTCAGCGATTCCGTGAAAAGCCGAACCGCTCTAAGGGACGATCAGGCCGCCGCGATAGTCCAGCTCATAAGCCTTGCGCTCCCCGACCATGATCGCCTCATGGCCGATGAAATGGTCGCAGCTGCCAGTGCTGCGATCGATATAGCGACCAAATGCGTGCTCGAATACGAAGCCGCCGAGAAAGCGCTTTTCATCCAGATAAAGACGCAGCAGCGCCGCTTTGATCACCATGCCGGCGCGTCTGCCGTCGATCAGATCAGGCTCGACGATATGGCCGAAATAATTCATGGCCCAGACTGGCTCCTCGTCATGCCAGACCAGTTCCTGTCCGGCGAAATCCGTGCCGCCGAAATAGCTGTCGAGATAGCGCCAGCGGCCGCTTGCGTAGCCGATGTCATGCGAGCCGCTACGGCAGGACGGCAGCCTCTCGCCATCGCCGACATAGGTCTCCGCCTTGGCGATGACAATAAAATCGTTCAGCTCGGCAAGATCCGGCATGACCCTCTCCATTTTGGTGAGCGGGCACGATGCCATTTATCGCGCAGCTTGTAAAGAACAAATAGAGAACAGACTTGATTAATGGCCGTTTTCGCAGGCCTTCTGGCCGAAATCATCCTGCCAGTCCTGAATGCTGACGGTCCTTGCTTCGGCCTTCAGCGTCTTCCCGTCTTTCGTCACCTTGCCGGTCAATACGTTATAGTCACAGCTGTGACTGTTGTCCGGTTCGAGCGTATCGAAGGAGTCGTAGGTATAGCCGGCCACGACGAAGTTGTTGCTGCGATAGGCAAGCGTCAGCGTCTGTTGCCAGCGATCACGCCCGATGGCGTCGTTCTGCGAGACGATCGCGATCGAACCGTTCGGCAAGGCTGAGATCGAGGGCTCCTGGCCGACGGTGCCGCCGGGCTCGACGCTGCCCCATATCTTGTTCGGGGCGCTTGCGGCGAGCTTCAGCAGGGAGTGTTCGTCGTCGCGCAGGTAGATATCGATGCCGATCTGATTGTCGGCCTGATCGCCCGAGGCGGGCGCCATCAGAAGGGCAAGATCCGGCTTGCCGTCCTCGTTCCAGTCACCGATCGCGGCATCGATGATGCGGCTGGTAGCGGCGGCGTCTTCGGCGCGGGCCGCGCCTGCAAGAGAAAGCAAAATGAGAACGCAGGCAAGTGATCTCATCGTGGTCTCCCTGTTCGCATCTCAATAGCGCCGGGCTCTTCCGGCGTCTATCGGAGAACGAAAAAGTCGCATGATGAAATTTATTGATGCTCCTATTGACTCTCGAACAAAAATAGAACAAAAAGAAAACATAACGAGTAAGGAGCGCGTAAATGACCGATATCATTCGAGACGTTGCAGCATTCACCTCCATCGTCATGTTCGTTGCCAGCTTTTCCCTCATCATGATGGCGATGTAAGTTTTATCCCTCATATGCACATGCTGTTCCCATATTTGATGGGGACAACTTCTGGACTTTACGATCCGCAATGCCGAAAATGCTACCGATTCATTTGGGCATGCGGAAGGGTTTGAGATGGCGGATATGGGTGACAGCGGCGCAGCAGCGCCGGTCGGCGAAATGCCGGAATTCGTGCACCTCAGGGTTCATTCCGCCTATTCCCTGCTAGAGGGCGCACTGCCGCTCAAGAAGATATTGGCCAAGGCTGCCAGCGACAGCCAACCGGCCATCGCCATCACCGATACCAACAATCTCTTTGTTGCCCTCGAATTCTCGCAGAAGGCGATGGACGAAGGTCTGCAGCCGATCATCGGCTGCCAGGTATCGATCGACATGGAAGATGGCGGCGAGGGCGAGAGGCGAGGGCCGCAGCAGGCGCTCGCCAAGCTGCCGTCCATCGTGCTGCTTGCCGCCACGGAGCGGGGCTATGAGCGGCTCGTCGATCTCGTTAGCCGCGCCTATCTCGGCGGCGAAGGCAACAGCGCTGTTCACATCACCAGTTCATGGCTGGATGAGATCGGCACGGAAGGCATCATCGCGCTCACCGGCTCGTTGAGCGGGCCGATCGATATGGCGCTGAAGGAGGGACATGCCGCGCAGGCGCTCTCCCGTCTGCTGACCCTGAAGCGGCTGTTCGGCGACCGGCTCTATCTCGAATTGCAGCGCCATGGCACCTATGATCGCCGCCACGAGCAGAAGATGATCGCGCTCGCCTACGAACATGGGATTCCGCTGGTTGCGACCAACGAAGCCTTTTTCCCGACGCGTGACGATTACGATGCACATGACGCGCTGATGGCAGTGGCTCATAACGCCATCGTCTCGGACGATACGCGGTTCCGCCTGACGCCGGACCATTATCTCAAGAGCCGCGCCGACATGGCGAAGCTTTTCGCCAATCTTCCGGAGGCGCTGGAGAATACGGTCGAGATCGCCCGCCGCTGCTCCTTCATCCTGAATACGCGCAAGCCGATCCTGCCGCGTTTCACCGGCGCTACCGATGATGCGGAGGAGGCCGAGCGCGCCGAGTCGGCGGAACTGCGCGCCCAGGCGGTCGAGGGGCTCGACCAGCGTCTCGCCTCTCTCGGCATGGCGCCGGGCTACGAGGAGAAAGAATATCGCGAGCGGCTGGAATTCGAACTCAGCGTCATCGAGCGCATGAAGTTCCCTGGCTACTTCCTGATCGTTGCCGACTTCATCAAATGGGCCAAGCGCCATGATATCCCGGTCGGCCCTGGCCGTGGTTCAGGCGCGGGCTCGCTGGTCGCCTATGCGCTGACGATCACCGACGTCGATCCGCTGCGCTTCTCGCTGCTGTTCGAGCGCTTCCTCAATCCGGAACGCGTCTCGATGCCGGACTTCGATATCGACTTCTGCCAGGACCGGCGCGAAGAGGTGATCCGCTACGTGCAGGCCAAATATGGCCGCGAGCAGGTGGCGCAGATCATCACCTTCGGTTCTCTGCAAGCGCGCGCCGCGCTTCGCGACGTCGGCCGCGTGTTGGAAATGCCCTATGGCCAGGTCGACAAGATCTGCAAGCTCGTGCCGAACAATCCTGCCAATCCGACGCCGCTCAGCAAGGCGATCGAGGAGGAGCCGCGCCTGCAGGAGGAGGCGGACAAGGAGCCGGTCGTCGCCCGCCTTCTCGACATCGCCCAGAAGATCGAAGGCCTCTATCGTCACGCCTCGACGCACGCCGCCGGTATCGTCATTGGCGACCGCCCGCTTTCGAAGCTGGTCCCGATGTATCGCGACCCGCGTTCCGACATGCCGGTCACGCAGTTCAACATGAAATGGGTGGAGCAGGCCGGCCTGGTGAAGTTCGACTTCCTTGGCCTCAAGACGCTGACAGTCCTGAAGACGGCCGTCGATTTCGTCGCCAAGCGCGGCATCTCGATCGATCTCGCCAGCATCCCGCTCGACGACAAGACGACCTACGACATGCTCTCGCGCGGCGAGACGGTCGGCGTGTTCCAGGTGGAAAGTGCGGGCATGCGCAAGGCGCTGATCGGCATGCGCCCGGACTGCATCGAGGACATCATCGCGCTGGTTGCGCTCTATCGTCCCGGCCCGATGGAGAACATCCCGGTCTATAACGCCCGCAAGCACGGCGAGGAGGAGATCGAATCGATCCACCCGAAGATCGATTACCTCCTGAAGGAGACGCAAGGGGTTATCGTCTACCAGGAGCAGGTGATGCAGGTCGCCCAGGTGCTCTCTGGCTATTCGCTCGGCGAAGCCGATCTTCTGCGCCGCGCCATGGGCAAGAAGATCAAGGCGGAGATGGACCAGCAGCGTGAGCGCTTCGTCGATGGCGCCATCAAGAACGGCGTGTCGAAGGGGCAGGCCGATGTCATTTTCGATCTGCTCGCCAAGTTCGCCAATTACGGCTTCAACAAGTCGCACGCCGCCGCCTACGCCATCGTTTCTTACCAGACCGCCTATATGAAGGCGCATTATCCGGTGGAGTTCCTCGCAGCGTCGATGACGCTCGATATGTCCAACACCGAAAAGGTCAACGACTTCCGCCAGGATGCCAAGCGCTTGGGCATCGAGGTCATCGCGCCCTCGGTGCAGACCTCGTTCCGTCATTTCGAGACGGGTGACAACCGCATCTATTATGCGCTGGCCGCAATCAAGGGCGTCGGCGAATCCGCCGTGGACCATATCGTCGAAGTGCGCGGCGACCAGCCCTTTGCCGGTATCGAGGATTTCTGCCTGCGCATCGATCCCAAGCAGATCAACCGCCGCGTTCTGGAAAGCCTGATCTGCGCTGGCGCCTTCGACTGCTTCGAGATCGATCGCGCGCAGCTGATCGCGGGTCTGGACCGTGTCATGGGCTATGCCCAGGTGGCGCAGGAAAATAAGCGCAGCGGCCAGCACGACATGTTCGGAAGTGCTGCGTCAGGCCCGGAGAAGATCGTGTTCCCGACCTATACGCCCTGGCTCGCTTCGGAGCGGCTGTTGCGCGAATTCCAGGTGTTGGGCTTCTATCTGACGGCGCATCCGCTCGACACCTACAAGAGCGTGCTCGACAAGATGCGCGTGCAGCCCTTCGCCGATTTCTCGGCTGCGGTGAAACAGGGCGCCAGCAACGGGCGTTTGGCCGGCACGGTAATCTCCAAGCAGGAGCGCAAGACGCGCACCGGCAACAAGATGGGCATCTTCGTTTTCTCCGATGCGTCGGGACAGTTCGAAGCCGTGCTCTTCTCGGAGACGCTCAACCAATATCGCGATGTGCTCGAAGTCGGAAAATCCTTCGTCATCACAGCCCAGGCGGATGAGCGTCCGGAAGGTATCAGCCTGCGTCTGCAGACGGCGCAGTCGCTGGAGGAAAAGTCACTGCAGATGCAGAAGGCGCTGCGCGTCTATGTCCGTGATTCCGGACCGCTGAAGGCGGTTGCCGCGCATCTGAACGCCAGGGGCGACGGCCTCGTCTCCTTCATCGTCATCAAGGAGGAAGGGTTGCGCGAGGTCGAGGTGGCGCTGCCCGAGAAATATCGGATCACGCCGGAGATCGCGGCCGCCTTGCGCACGGCACCGGGCGTGATCGATGTGGAGCTGGTCTGAAGCAATTCCAGGAAAAGTGTATAGCGGTTTTCCGTCCGGAATTGCGTAAAAACAAAAAGGCTCTAGGAGGTGTGGACTCTTGGGTTTCCAAGGCTGAGCGAATCAGATTCAAGACTGTCTTTTGGAGGCAGTCATGGGTGTTTTGGATCGTCTGATCCTTCGGGACGAACAGTGGGCGCGGATAGCGCA
>NZ_JABAII010000024.1 GCF_012641405.1 Rhizobium sp. P40RR-XXII | reverse complement strand
TGCGCTATCCGCGCCCACTGTTCGTCCCGAAGGATCAGACGATCCAAAACACCCATGACTGCCTCCAAAAGACAGTCTTGAATCTGATTTGCTCAGCCTTGGAAACCCAAGAGTCCACACCTCCTAGTCTTTTGTGCATGTCGGTAAAATAAAGCTCGCTCCATCCTCTGACGCGCGGACGACGCAGGCCGGAACCTCGAAGGGCGAGGATGGCCTCAGGGGAGCCCATCCTTTTACCGCTGCGGATCGTTTTCCAGCGCGATCGGCTTACCATGCGGCGTCGCCTCCGCGGCACGTTGCCAACTTTGCTGCAGAGCCAGCATCACATCCGCGTCGGCAATGCCTTTCGCGACCAGCAGACCTGACAGCGCAGCCACCCAGCAATCGAAATAGTCGCTGCCATCAACAGCGCGGCCGGGCTTGTGCAATTCGGCCGACAGCCACTCCGCCCATTCGCTCCAGGCAAACAAGCCCTTCTCGTGCAGATGAACGGTCATCGCAAAAGCCTCAGCCGCCCAGGGCTCGGGAAAGACCGGCTCGCCATCGACTGACTTCGGCAATCCCGGCGATTGCGCCAGAGGCGATGCGACCTCACACGCGCTCAAGATAGCTCTCCCAGGCGTCGATCGAGACGGTCAGCGAGGGATCGGCACCCTCGCCCCATATCTCGGCACCATCAAAGACCACCGTGTAGACCCATTGCGGATTTTCGCCCCGGCCATGGGCGTTGTCGTCGGGGAAGACGAAGGAGCCCTGCACCGCTTCGATGACACCCGTCTTGGCGCGGGCGTAGCGCGGCAATCTCGTATGGCCGGTCGGATTGAAGTTCTTGGTGCGGACATGATCGCCGACGGCAAAGAGCGGCGTGGTATCGAGAGGCCGGTCGCAAGGGCCGCCCTTGGCCAATACGCCGTCGACCATTTCAGCCTTCAGCACCCGCTTCGGAACCCTGCCCTGTTCGAGCGAATGGCCAATGCGCAGCTCTTCGGCCGTGGCAAAACCGTGTCGCTCCAGTAGGGTGTCGATGGCGCGGGTCCAGATCTCGTAGTAGCTGGCACCAAGATAATCGGCCGGCGGAATGTTTTCGCGCGTATGCCGGCTCTCGTCGATGGTCCAGGCCCCAAAGGCGCCGCAGGAAAGCGTGATGCCGAGCGCCCTCTTTTCCCATTCAGCATGGAAATAGGGCTCGTTCGGTTCCGGAGCGACAAGGCCGAAGCCCATCTGGCCGCCGAGATCGTGCGGACCGTTCATCGTGCTGCCTCCGGCCTTTTGGCGACTGCCGTTCCGATCATGGCGTCGCGGCTGACGAGATCGGCCAGCGCCGCCTCATCCATGCCTTCCGAACCGGCGGGACGCTCCGGGATTACCAGATAGCGCAGCTCCGCCGTCGAATCCCAGACGCGGATCTTCGTCTCCTGCGGCAGCGTCAGGCCGAATTCGGCGAGCACCCCGCGCGGATCGATCACAGCGCGGGACCGGTAGGCCGGCGCCTTATACCACACCGGCGGCAGCCCGAGCACGGCCCACGGATAGCAGGAGCAAAGCGTGCAGACGATGAGATTATGCGTTTCCGGCGTATTGAAGACCGCGCGCATATGCTCTCCCTGGCGGCCGGTAAAGCCGAGACTGGCGATCGCCGCCGTCGCGTCGCGCCGCAGCCAGTCGGCAAAATCAGAATCGCTCCAGGCTTTCGCCACCACCTGCGCACCATTGCGCGGTCCGACCTTCGTCTCATAGGTCTCGACGATACGGTCAATTGCCGCCGGATCGATCAGCCCCTTTTCCGTCAGCAACGTTTCGAGCGCCTTCACCCGCGCCTGCATGTCCGAATAGTGGTTGTCGTGGTGATGGTGGTGATGATCGTCGTCATCATGCGAGTGTCCGTGGGACATGGCCGTCTCCCGTCTTTCCGGATTACTTTAGCATCGGCCAGAGACTGAGCACCAGCAGGACGGCCATGGTAATGTTGAACCATTTAAGCCGAACGGGATCGGCCAGCCAGTCGCGCAGCACGGAACCGAAGCCGGCCCAAGTCGATACGCTCGGAACGTTCACGGCGGCAAATGCCAGTCCGACGAGGAGAACAGTGAAGAGATAGAGCTGCTCGTTGGTGTAGGTCGCCATGGCGGTAACGGCCATCACCCATGCCTTGGGATTGACCCACTGGAACGCGGCAGCGCTCATGAAGCTCATCGGCTGCGCGGAGCCCTCGCTCTCCGTAATACTGCGCGACGTGCCGATCTTCCAGGCAATCCAGACGAGATAGGCGCCGCCGGCGAATTTCAGCCCGGTGTAGAGCACCGGCACGGTATGCAACAACGCGCCCAATCCAAGGCCGACGCCGAGCAGCAGGGAGAAGAAGCCAACACCGATGCCAAGCATGTGCGGAATGGTGCGCCGAAAACCGAAATTCACGCCCGAGGCAAACAGCATCATGTTGTTCGGCCCTGGGGTGATCGATGTCGTGAACGCGAAAAGTAGAAGAGCCAGAAATGTATCCAGCGCCATGATGCCTCCTGGGACACCGTGCGTGACAAATGGCGGTATCCAAAATTCTTCTCATGCGTGCCAGATGTAGCGACGCATATCCGCGCGACAATAATTCGCTCATAGTCTGAAAGCCATAGGACCTTTGTCACAGTGACATGAAGGGCATCGATTGAAATCCGCCAGGATGGATCTATCCTTCCGTTTTCCGCAGCGAGGACAGACCATGCGCGAGCCCATTCCCACCGTCACCCTCCCCTCCGGCATTGCGGTTCCCGCACTCGGCCAGGGGACATGGAACATGGGCGAGAATGCCGCGAGCGCCAGGGACGAGATCGCCAGCCTCAAGACCGGCCTCGATCTCGGCATGACGCTGATCGATACGGCGGAAATGTACGCCGACGGCGGCTCGGAGGAAATCGTCGGCAAGGCGATCGAAGGCCGCCGCGACGAAGTCTTCCTCGTCAGCAAGGTCTACCCCGCCAACGCCAGCCTCAGGGGTGCGGTAGAAGCCTGCGAACGCAGCCTGAAGCGCCTGAACACCGACCGCATCGACCTCTATCTGCTGCATTGGCGCGGCAACTATCCGCTCGAAGAAACGGTTGAAGCCTTCGAAGGCCTGAAGGCGGCCGGCAAGATCGAAGCCTGGGGCGTGTCGAATTTCGATATCGCCGACATGGATGAGCTGCTCTCTGTGCCGAACGGCGGCAATGTCGCCGCCAATCAGGTGCTCTACAATCTCTCCCGGCGCGGCATCGAATACGACCTCTTGCCCTGGTGCCAGGAGCGCAGCATTCCGATCATGGCCTATTCGCCGATCGAACAAGGCCGCCTGCTCCACCATCCCGAACTGATCCGTATCGCAAAGACCTATCAGGCCACACCCGCCCAGATTGCACTTGCCTTCCTGCTGGAGCGCGACGGCGTGATATCGATCCCGAAATCCTCGAATGCACAGCGCGTTGAGGAAAACCGCGACTCGATCGATGTCGATATCACCGATGAGGATTGGGCCGTCCTCGACGCCGCCTTCCCGCCGCCATCGCGAAAGAAGTCATTAGACATGCTATAGGTTTACGCAGCAGCCTTCTGCTGCGCGACGATCAGCTCGATTGCCCGGAAGACGTCGATTTCTCGCCAGTCGGCGGGATCGCGATAGGTCGGATAAAGCGAAAGGGCGGCGGCGGCGATCTGGTCGATTGTCCGTAGCTTCGTTCGCCGACCGGCAAGTACCGCCTTGGCGTAGACGCCGAAATAATCTTCGGTGATGCCCCAGCCGGCATAAAAGGGTGCGGCATAGCAGCGAACCGGAATGCCGCGCAGCAGCGCATCGAAGCCGAACTGGCTCGAAACCGTCCAGACCTCGTCAACGACTTCGAGGATGGAGGCCACCGACACGGCGTCGTCGAGCAACACGGCAGCGCCCTCGGAAACACCGTTCGTAAGATACCCCTTACGAAGTCCAGCCATGACATCCGGATGGGTGCGGATGAGACATTGCGCATCGCTCGCCAGCCCATCGGCGAGCATCTTCTCGAAGGACGCTTTTGAGCCGAGTGCCCTATCAACGGAAACGTCGCCAACGACCTGATCGACCAGCAGAATACGACGCTTTGTCGTCCGCTCGATGCGCGGCGCCAGATGTGGAAGATGATTGTATTTCGAAAGTTTGTTGAGAACGATCTGTTCGCGGATGGCGCGGCCGAGCTCTCCCGCCTCCCCAGCCTCCTCTATCAGCCGCTCAAGCCGCGACGGCCGGTTTGCATCGACGGGCAGGCCAAGATCGTCGATGACGATGGAAAGAGGAACGGCACCGGCCTTGCCGAGTCCCACGGACCGCAGGAAACCATCCTCCAAGTGCCAATGCGACAGCCGGCGGAGCCGCGCAATCTTCGCCGCCATCTTGGCCGGCGCGCGGCCACCCCACGAAACAATGCCGCCTATACCGGGCGCCAATGCACAAGCCAGCTTCCGCGATCCGAAATAATGTCCGAGCCAGGGAAAATCGCCACGGACGAAGAATGCAGCGCCGAGACGCATATCATCGGGCGGATGCCATGGCTTTCTGCCGATCTCAGGCATTGTTGCCGTGTTTCCCCTTCTCCCCTCGGGGAGAAGGTGCCGTCAGGCGGATGAGGGGGTGTCTGCCAGGAGTACGAAAATTCGTGAATTCAAATCGGAAAGTCCCCCTCATCCGACCCTTCGGGCCACCTTCTCCCCAAGGGGAGAAGGAATTTGGAGCGCCGATTTGCCTCACATGCGATCACCCCTCAACACCGCAGGTTTCTACATCCCTTGCGAGCCGCGGTTCATCGCAGCAATGCCGGTGCGGCAGACTTCGATAAGGCCGAGCGGCTTGATGATGGCGATGAACTGATCGATCTTCGAGGACTTGCCGGTGATCTCGAGAATGAAATGCTCGACGGTCGCATCCACCACCTTGGCATGGAAAGCATCGGCGAGCCGCAGCGTTTCTGCGCGCATCTCACCGCTTCCGGTCACTTTCAGCAGCGCCACTTCGCGCTCGATCGGCCGCTCCTGGCCGAGTTCGCGGGCGCGCACCGTCAGATCGACGACGCGGTGAACCGGAATGATGCGCTCAAGCTGCGCCTTGATCTGCTCCAGCACCTGCGGCGTGCCGCGCGTTACCACAGTGATCCGCGACAGATGCGCCTGGTGCTCGGTCTCCGAAACGGTCAGGCTTTCGATGTTGTAGCCCCGGCCGGAGAAGAGGCCGATGACGCGGGCGAGAACGCCGGGCTCGTTGTCGACGAGTACCGAAAGCGTGTGGCTTTCCGCCGCCGCCGTTTCCGGCGAAATAAAATAGGCGGAGCCCGTGGGTTGAAGGTGTGCGTTCATTATCCTTGTTCCGTTTCCTCTGTTCTTGTTCGATATGCCAGCGAGATCGGCGGCCGGGGCGCAGCTCCTGCTGCGCCACCGGCTAGCGATCAAACCAGCTGGCGACCCTTGGCATCGATGGCGTTGGCGACGGCCTCGTCGGTTGCTTCGTCCGGCAGCAGCATTTCGTTATGCGCCTTGCCAGAGGGGATCATCGGGAAGCAGTTGGCGAGATTGGCGACGCGGCAATCGAAAATGACCGGCTTGTTGACGTCGATCATCTCCTGGATGGCGGCATCGAGATCACCCGGCTTTTCGCAGCGCAGGCCGACGGCGCCATAGGCTTCCGCGAGCTTGACGAAATCGGGCATCGCTTCCGTATAGGAATTGGACAGGCGGTTGCCGTGCAGCAGCTGCTGCCACTGGCGAACCATGCCCATATACTGGTTGTTCAGGATGAAGATCTTGATCGGCGCATTGTGCTGGATGGCCGCCGACATTTCCTGAATGCACATCTGGATCGAGGCATCGCCGGCAATGTCGATGACCAGGCTTTCCGGATGGGCGATCTGCACACCGAGCGCTGCCGGCAGGCCATAGCCCATGGTGCCGAGGCCGCCCGAGGTCATCCAGCGGTTCGGCTGTTCGAAGCCGTAGAACTGCGCCGCCCACATCTGGTGCTGACCGACTTCGGTCGTGATGTAGGTATCGCGATGCTTCGTCAGCTCATAGAGGCGCTGGATCGCATATTGCGGCATGATGACATCGTCGCTCGGCTTGTAGGCGAACGAGTTGCGCGCACGCCAGCGGGCAACATCAGCCCACCAGTCGCCCAGGCGCTCCGTCGCAGGCTTCTGCGGCAGCGCACGCCACAGGCGAACCATGTCTTCCAGAACATTGCCGACATCGCCGAGAATGCCGATATCGACGCGGACGTTCTTGTTGATCGAGGAAGGATCGATGTCGATATGGATCTTCTTCGAATTCGGAGAAAAGGCATTCAGGCGGCCGGTAATGCGGTCGTCGAAGCGCGCGCCGATGCAGACCATGACGTCGCAATCATGCATCGCCATGTTGGCTTCGTAGGAGCCGTGCATGCCGAGCATGCCGAGCCAGTTCTTGCCGGATGCCGGATAGGCGCCGAGGCCCATCAGCGTCGAGGTGATCGGGAAATCGGTGAGCTCGACCAGCTCGCGCAGCAGCTTGCAGGCCTCCGGGCCGGAATTGACGACACCGCCGCCAGAATAGATGACGGGACGACGAGCATTCTTCATCAGCTCGATCGCTTGGGTGATCTTGTTGAGATCGCCCTGGATCTTCGGCTGATAGCTCTTCTGGGCATGATGCGCTTCCGGCGGCGTATAGGTGCCGGTCGCGAACTGGATGTCCTTCGGGATGTCGACGACGACAGGACCCGGACGGCCCGATTGCGCGATGCGGAAGGCTTCGTGAATGACGGCCGCCAGCTTGTTGACGTCCTTGACCAGCCAGTTGTGCTTGGTGCAGGGCCGGGTGATGCCGACCGTATCGCACTCCTGGAAAGCGTCGGAGCCGATCAGCGTGGTCGGAACCTGGCCGCTCAGGCAGACGAGCGGGATCGAATCCATCAAGGCATCCTGCAGCGGCGTAACCGCATTCGTCGCGCCCGGGCCGGAAGTAACCAGCATGACGCCGACCTTGCCGGTGGACCGGGCATAGCCTTCGGCCGCATGGCCGGCGCCCTGCTCGTGACGAACGAGAATATGCTGGATGTCGTCCTGCTGGAAGATCTCGTCATAGATCGGAAGCACAGCGCCGCCCGGATAACCGAAGATGTGTTCGACGCCATTGTCCCTGAGCGCCTGCAACACGATCTCCGCGCCTGTCATTCGATTGCCGCTCGCCTGATTATCTGTGCCGGTCATACGTTTGTTCCGCTGTCTGCTGGAGGTTTGGAAAGATGAAATCTCGATTTCGGGCATAAAAAAAGGCCCCTTGGGGAGCCTGTCATCTAGCGCATGGGTGGCTGTCGCCGGATGGTTACACCATCCTGCCCATGCGCTTTCCCACCACGATAAGAACGATCGAGTTTTTCATGGGGCGAAGTGATAGACAGAAAATTTCGAAGCGTCAACGCGTGAAGCAATAAAAAATCGCGGCCCCGCCAAAACCCCATAAGCCTGGACCCTTTAAAAAGCATGGGTGACAGACAGGATTTTGTTAAGCCACCGTCTCTATGCTCCGGCATCGGATAATTGGGGTAGCTGTTTGCTGAATAATGATCTGCAGACGTCCGGCAAAGCTGGAGATTTAGATCGCCGCGATAGACTGAGGCCGGGAAATCGCTTCCTCGGCCGCGTCGTCGCGTGCAACGGCTCGAGAGCAACGATCGCCGCTGTCGCCGAAGCCGGCGGTACCGATCTTACCGAACTCTGGTCGGTCGGCAGGCTGATTTCCATCAGCGTCGGCTCGAACCGCGTGGCCGCCCTCGTCTACTCGATGAATACTCAAAGCGTCGGCTGGGGTGAAGAGCAGGACAACCTCTTCCGCATCGAAGTCGAACTTTTGGGTGAGGTCCATGTCGGGCCGGATGGCCGCGAGGAGTTTTCGAGCGGCATTACCGCCTATCCCTATCTCGGCGCGATCGCGCATCGTATCCGTGCCGCCGATCTCATGCGCATCTTCGATGCAGGCAAGGGCAGCAGCTGCGTCATCGGCAAGCTGACGCAGGATGAAAGCATCGACGCCGCCATACATATTCCCTCGATGCTGTCGAAGCATTTCGCCGTCGTCGGTTCCACCGGCGTCGGCAAATCCACCGCCGTCTCGCTGTTGTTGCACAAGGCGATCAGCGCCGATCCAAAACTGCGCGTGCTGATCCTCGATCCGCACAATGAATTTGCAGCCGCCTTTCCCCGGCATGCCGTCGTCATCGATACCGATACGCTCGACCTGCCCTTCTGGCTGATGCGGCTGGAAGAATTCAGCGAAGTCGTCTTTCGTGGCCGCCCGGCGATCCCGGAGGAGCTCGATGCGCTGCGCGATCTCATTCCAGAGGCAAAGCGCGCCTTCCGCGGCAGCGATTCAAGCCTGATGCGCCGCCAGACGGAAAAATCCTCGGTGACGGCGGATACGCCGGTTCCCTACCGCATGGCCGATCTGCTAGCACTGATCGACGAGCGCATCGGCCGGCTGGAGGGCCGCCAGGAAAAGCCGCATCTGCGCTCCCTGAAAATGCGCATCATCTCGGCGATCAACGATCCGCGCTATCACTTCATGTTCTCCAACAATACAATCACCGATACGATCATGGAGACGATCGCCAAGATCTTCCGCATTCCGGGCGACGGTAAGCCGATCTGCACCTTCCAGCTCGCCGGCATACCCTCGGAAGTGATCAATTCCGTCGCTTCGGTTCTCTGCCGCATGGCATTCGAGCTGGCGCTCTGGAGCGATGGCGCGATCCATATGCTCGTCGTCTGCGAGGAGGCGCACCGCTACATTCCCGCCGATCCGAACCTCGGCTTCTTCCCGACGCGCCAGGCCATAGCCCGCATCGCCAAGGAAGGGCGCAAATACGGCGTATCGCTCGGCATCATCACGCAGCGCCCCGGCGAACTGGACCAGACGATCCTGTCACAGTGCTCGACGCTCTTCGCCATGCGACTTGCCAATGATCGCGACCAGGAAATCATCCGCTCGGCCATTCCGAACTCCTCGATTTCGACGACCAGCTTCCTGTCCTCCATAGGCAACGGCGAAGCCATCGCGTTCGGCGAGGCCATTGCCGTGCCGATGCGCATGCGCTTCTCCCGCGTGGAAGATCATCTGCTGCCGAAAGCCAGCGGCGGCACGGCGAAGGTCAGCGAGGATTCGCCGGATACTGTCGATCTACGCACGATCATCAGCCGCATGCGCTCGATTACGGGTCCCGATATCAGCGCCTTGCAACAGAACTACGGCGCCGCGACGGACGCGGTAACCGGGATCAGGAACGATTTCGACGATCCGACCGTCGAGCAGACGCCACAGCGTGCAGCGGAAGTCGATGCGCCACCGATCGAACCATATCGTCCCGACATGTTGCCCCGCCCGGCCACCCAGCAGGCCGCGCCGCCGCTGCAGACATCGATCGACAGCAGGCTTGCGGACCTGCGCCGCGAATACCGAGGCGACGACACCGACGCACGCCCGATGCCGCCGAGAGAACCCCTGCCATCGCTCAGGCGGGAACCCGGCCTTTCGCTGCGGGACAGCATCCTGAAAAAGCCGCCGAGCAGCCTTTACGACAAGGATTGAAGCGTTGGGCTTACGGGGCTCAGGCGCTCCCAGCTCTCATCCATCTGATTGCGAAACCAGGTCATCTGCCGCTTGGCATATTGCCGAGTTGCCGCCGCGCCGGTTTCGATGACCTCTTCCCGCGTCATCTCGCCCTTCAGCATCGCGGCGATCTGCGACACGCCGATCGCCTTCATGACCGGCATCTCCGGCGGCGAGTCCAATGCCAGCAAAGCCCGCACCTCTTCCTCCGCCCCCATTGCCAGCATCTTTTCGAAGCGGCTGTTGATGCGCTGGTGCAGCAGCGCGCGCTCAGGCAGCACCACGATCTTGCGCGCGCGGTCCGGATCGACAACCGTCTGCCCGGCCTTGCCCTGAAAGGCCGCAATCGATCGGCCCGTCGCCTCGACCACCTCCAGAGCACGCACGATACGCTGCCCGTCCTGTGGGTTCAGCGTATCCGCGACGGCGCTGTCGCGTTCCGTAAGCTCGCGATGCAGAGCTTCCGCCCCCTCCGCCAGCAGCCGACTGCGAAGCCTGCTGCGGATATCAGCCGGAATTTCCGGCATGTCGGAGAGCCCACCGGTGAGAGCCTTGAAATAGAGCCCGGTGCCGCCGACGAAGACAGGCAATCGCCCCTCGCCGCGCAGGCGCTCGACCAATATGCCGGCATCGCGCAGCCAGACGCCGGTGGAATAGGCCTGGCCCGCCGGGACATAACCATAAAGATGATGCGGAATGCCTTCCATATCGGCCTCGGAGGGCCGCGCCGTCAGCACGCGCAGGGTGTCGTAGACCTGCATGCTGTCGGCATTGATGACGACACCATCATGTAAACGGGCTAATTCTACCGCCAGCGCGGACTTGCCGCTGGCGGTCGGCCCGGTTATCAGGATCGCGTCGATATTGCTCATAAGGTTTCTGCTCATGGCCTTCGTTGCCACGCTTATTGCCAATCCGTCAAACCCCGTTCTTGTTCCGGCCATTGCTGAACAGGCTGCTGAGGCCGTCAAGGCGTCCGGGCTTTACTGGCTGGCCGACGGCATTGCCTGCGATATCGCGCTTCGCGACAATACGGACCTGCAGGCCGCGGAAGCCAATATCCTGGCCGTGATCGGCAGCGAGCCGATCGATCTCGTGATTCAAGACGCCGACACCCGCCGCAAGAAGCTTCTGATTGCCGATATGGATTCCACGATGATCGCTCAGGAATGCATCGACGAGCTTGCCGCCGAAGTGGGTCTCAAGGAAAAGGTCGCCGATATCACGGCCCGCGCCATGAATGGCGAGATCGCCTTCGAGCCGGCCCTGCGCGAACGTGTGGCCCTGCTGAAGGGATTGCCCATTTCCGTCGTCGATGATGTCATCGCCAAGCGCATCACGCTGACACCCGGCGGTCCAGAGCTCATCGCGACGATGAAGACAAAAGGCTATTACACCGCCCTCGTCTCCGGCGGCTTCACCGTCTTCACCAGCCGGATCGGCGCGACGCTCGGCTTCGATGAAAACCGCGCCAATATCCTGCTCGAAGAAAACGGCATCCTGACCGGCCTCGTCGAGGACCCCATCCTCGGCAAACAGGCCAAGGTGGATGCGCTGAACGAAATCGCCGAGAAGCTCGGCATTTCGACCGATGATGCTCTCGCCGTCGGCGATGGTGCCAATGATCTCGGCATGCTTCAGCTCGCCGGCTCCGGAGTGGCGCTCCACGCCAAGCCGACGGTCTCGGCACAGGCCAGAATGCGCATCGACCACGGCGACCTGACCGCCCTGCTCTACATCCAGGGCTACCGCAAGACGGACTTCATCAAACCATAGAACGGCGCAATCGCCGGCATCGAGGCCTCCGATGATCATCACTGAAACCGACCGTCTTATCATCCGCAACTGGCGGGAGACGGACCGCGATCTGGCCTACGAGATCAACTCCGACGAGACCGTCATGGAGTTCTTTCCGTTTCGTCGCAATCGTGCGGAAGCGGACGCCTTCTTCGATCGCGTCCGCTCGATGATTTCAGAAACCGGGCTTGGCCTCTACGCCCTCGAGCTGAAAGAAAGCGGCGAAGCGATCGGTTATTGCGGACTGATGCGGACGGATCATCTGGAACCCTTCGTCCCAGTCGGAACGATCGAGATCGGCTGGCGGCTGGTTGCACAGCAGTGGGGCAAGGGATTTGTCAGCGAGGCGGCACGAGCGCTCCTCGCTCACGGCTTCGGAAAGCTCGACCTGGATCAAATCGTCTCCTTTGCCGTACACAACAATATCAGGTCGATCGCAGTCATGGAACGGATCGGCATGCACCGCGTCGAAGGCGGCTATTTCGATCACCCAAACGTCCCCGACACCCATCCCCATCTGCAGCGGCATGTCCTCTACCGCCTGACCGCAGCCGAGTGGCGGGCACAGCAGGCAAAACGAGCCGGGCGCTGAACCTCTACTCCAGCGCGACGGCGATGAAGCGCAAGTCACCGTTTGGAGACGCGACCATCATCTGCGCATTGCGGCGGCCCTCGCGCTTCAGCGAGGCCACCTTCTCCGAGGCGGCACTCGGCGTCTGTACGAATTCCTGCGCCACTTCCACGACGACGTCGCCGGGTTTCAGGCCCTTGTCCGCCGCCGCCGAACCGGGCGCCACTTCGGTGATGACGACGCCATCGACGCTATCGGCGATGCCGAAGCTCTTGCGGTTCTCGGCGGTCAGCGTCGCGAGCTTCATGCCAAGTATGTTCGAGGTCGCCTGGGCTGGTGGCTGAGCCTGCGGCGATTGCTGCGGATCGCCGCTCTGGTCCTGCCCATCCATGCCGTCATCGCCACCCTCATCGCCCTCGTCGGGATTGATGACACCGCCATTATTGCCATTATCGTCGGGCGCAAGCTGCGGCTTCTTGGTCTTGTCGGTGCTGGCGGCCGCCGCCTGATCGCTGTCTTCCAGTCGACCGAGGGTTACCTTGACGGTCTGTTCCTTGCCTTCCCGGAAAACGACGACATCGACTTCCTTGCCGACAGAGCTCTCGGCAACGACGCGCGGCAGATCGCGCATCTCGTCCACATTCTTGCCGTCGAATTTCAAGATGACATCACCTGCCTTGATCGAACCGTTGTCGACCGGGCCGCCCTTGATGACACCGGCGACGAGCGCGCCCTTGGCAGTCGAAAGACCGAGGCTGTTGGCAACATCATCCGTCACCGGCTGGATGCGCACGCCGAGCCAGCCGCGGCGCGTCTCGCCGAAATCCCTGAGCTGGTTGACCACACCTTCCGCCAGTTCTGACGGCACCGCAAAGCCGATGCCGATCGAGCCACCGCTCGGAGAGATGATGGCGGTATTGATGCCAATCACTTCGCCCTTCATGTTGAAGAGCGGGCCACCGGAATTGCCCTTGTTGATCGCCGCATCCGTCTGGATGAAATTATCATAGGGGCCGGCATTGATGTTGCGGCCGCGGGCAGAGACGATGCCGACGGTGACGGATCCGCCGAGGCCGAAGGGATTGCCGATCGCCATCACCCAGTCGCCGATCCGCATCTTGGAGGAATCGCCGAACTTGACCGCCGTCAGCGGATGCTTCGGCTCGACCTTGAGGACCGAAAGATCGGTCTTCGTATCGGTGCCGATCAATTTCGCCTTCAGCTTGGTGCCGTTCGGGAAGATCGCCTCGATATCGTCTGCGCCTTCGATGACGTGATTGTTGGTGACGATGTATCCGGCCGGGTCGATGACGAAACCGGAACCGAGCGAACTCACCTTGCGATTGCTGTTGTCGTCTTTCTTGTTGTTGAAGAAATCGTTGAAGTAATCCTGATAGGGCGAATTATCCGGCACCTTCGGCGTCGCCGGCCCATCGCCCTCATCCTTCACCTTCTGCGATGTGGAAATATTGACGACGGCATCCAGCAATCCCGAAGCAAGATCGGCAACCGAAGCCGGACCGGCGTTCATTCCCGGTGTCATCATGCCCGGGTTCATTGTGCCCGGGTTCATTGTGACGGTCGGCGATGCAGCCGGAGGCGTCTGGTTGTTGGTGGCCGGCGCCTGGGCACCCGCCGTCGCGCCGCTATTCTGCGCCTGCGCATGAGCCTGTTCGGTAACGCCCACAATGGGGCCGGCAATCAATGCCATGCTGGCCAGCAAGGCAAACGAACGGCTGAAAGGCAGGCGATTGGTCGAAGCCATCAGGCATCCTCATCGAGAAAGGGGAAATCTTGTATAAGCATCAACATAAGGCGGAATGATGAAGCGTGAAATCACCTTTTTGCGAAATCCCCGCACTCCGCGCCGACGATGCGACATGGTAAAGGTGATGCGATCTACCATAAGGAAAAGGGCCGCCGTGAGGCAGCCCTTCCATTCCTTGATTTGACGCCTTACTTCGCGGGCGGCGTCGGATTGGCAAGCGCCGGCGCCTCGGAATTGGGCGTAGAACCCAAGGGACTGTCGAAAAACTTGAAGAAAGCCGATTGGTTCGGCGGCAGGACAAGCGTCTTGCTACCCGATACAAACGCCTTGTTATAGGCGGCCATCGAGCGATAGAACTCGTAGAAATTCGGATCGCGCTTCGAGGCATCCGCAAAGATACCGTTGCGCTCCGCCTCGCCCTGACCGCGCAAGACTTCCGAATCCTTCTGTGCATCAGCAACGATCTCGACAACCTGACGGTCAGCGATCGCGCGTCGCTTCTGGCCTTCTTCGTTACCCCTGGCGCGGATGAGTTCGGCTTCCGCCAGACGCTCGGCCTTCATGCGATCATAGGTCTGCTGCGACACTTCCTGGGTCAGGTCGGTGCGGCGGATGCGGACGTCCTCGATGTTGAGACCGAGCGTTTCGGCATCGCGATGCAGATCGTTGCGCACTTCCGTCATCATAGAGGCGCGTTCCTCGGAAAGCGCCGCTTCGAAACCGCGCAGACCGTAAACACGGCGCAATGCGGCGTCGAGGCGGGTTCTCAGGCGTGATTCCGCCGCGTCGCGATCGCCGGAAACGGTCTCGCGGAACTTACGTGCATCCATGATCTTGTAGACGACGAAGGCATCGACTTCATAG
This sequence comes from Rhizobium sp. P40RR-XXII, assembly GCF_012641405.1. GTDB lineage: Bacteria > Pseudomonadota > Alphaproteobacteria > Rhizobiales > Rhizobiaceae > Rhizobium. Next base: position 87,002 of record NZ_JABAII010000024.1, on the reverse strand, counting down.
AACTTGCCGCCGGAGACCTGGACGCGGATATTGTCCAGATCAAAGCGAAGCTCCTGCAGCTGCACATACTGGACACGATCGGCATCCATGAAGGCGAAAGGCAGCTTGAAGTAGAGACCCGGTTCCGTCTTGACCTCACGGATCTGGCCGAAGCGCAGAACGATAGCCTGTTCGCGGGCATTGACCACGAACACCGACGAATAAACGAGCAGCAGCACTACCGCGAGCGCGATGAGAATGGCTGGCAAACGGCTGGATGTCATTATTTGGCCTCCGGCTGAGTTGCAGCGGCGGGCTTGCCCGCCGGCGCCGTGGACTGCTTGCCGATTTCATTCAGCGGCAGGTAAGGCACGACACCCTGCTTATCGTCGATGATGATGCTGTTGGAATTGCCGATGACGGACTCCATGGTTTCGAGGAACAGACGCTTGCGGGTGACTTCCGGCGCCTTGACGTACTCGTCATAGATCGAGATGAAGCGCTGCGCCTCACCCTGGGCTTCCTTCACCACACGGTCCTTGTAGGCGGCTGCTTCTTCGCGGATCTGAGCCGCGCGACCGCGGGCCTGACCGAGCTTCTGGTTGGCGTATTGATTGGCCTCTTCCACCTGCTGGTCTTCATTCTGCTCGGCGCGCTGCACTTCATCGAAGGCATCCGCCACTTCACGCGGCGGCGAAACATCTTCGATCGGCACAGCGTTGATGGAAATACCCGAACCATAGCGATCCATGGTATCCTGGATGATACTTCTCACTTCGGTCGCGACTTCCTGGCGCTTGTCGCGATAGATGTCCTGGGCAGGACGGCGACCGACAATCTCGCGCATGGCGCTTTCGGCAACCTGCTGCAGCGTCTCGTCGGGGGTCTCGAGATTGAACAGATAGGATTGCGGGTTGGTCACCGTATAAAGAACCGAGAACTGCACGTTGACGATGTTCTGATCGCCCGTCAGCATTAGGCCGGCGGTCGAGCCGGCGGTTGAACGGCCGCCGATATTGCGCTGCTGCTCGGTTACCTTGACGAATTCGATGCGGTCCATCGGCCAGATATGGAAATGCAGGCCGGGCATCGAGACTTCCTCACGCGGCTTGCCGAAGCGCAATTCCACGCCGCGCTCGTCCGGCTGCACCGTGTAGATGCACTGGATCAGCCAGAAAACGGCGATTACTGCGATGATGATAAGGACGACGCCTGCGTTGAAGCCACCGGGCACGAAACCTTTCAATCGGTCCTGACCACGGCGAATGATATCCTCAAGGTCCGGAGGCCCTCCGTTGCCGCTTCCCCGCGGCCGGTTTGGTCCTTGCCCCCAAGGTCCCTGATTATTTCCGCCGCCACCGCCGCCCCATGGGCCACCGCCGCCGCCATTCTGATTGCTCCAAGGCATCAAAACCTCTTTGTTTGTTGACTCCCGAAATCGCGCCGAACCTGCAAAATTCATGTCTCGAAATCTGCAGGCGGCAGCGATTGTTTCCCGTTATAGGTATCGAAGCACCTGCTTTCAACGAGACTTGAGGAAGTTCGTCGGATTCATTGGAAAATATTTGATTTTCGAGGCCAGCTCTTATGCTTTTCGCCTGAAATAGCTGACGAAACGTGTCGGATACGTGTCCTTCTCGCCGGCCGGCACTGCAAGCTCGCTTTCGGCCTGCCATATGGCGGGATCAACCGCTGGAAAGGCGGTGTCACCCTCCACATCAGCCTCCACATGGGTAATCAGTAAACGATCGGCAACTCCAATAGCCTGTCGATAGATCTCACCGCCGCCAAGGATACAGATTTCGTCGACATCGCTCTCGCGCGCAAGACGCGATGCAGCCTCGATACCCTCTTCAAGCGAATGCACCACCGCTATCCCTTCGACCGAGAAACCGGTGTCGCGGGTGATGACGATATTTGGCCGGCCGGGCAAGGGCCGGCCGATCGATTGGAACGTCTTTCGCCCCATGACCACGGGTTTGCCCAGAGTCATTGCCTTGAAGCGCTTGAGATCGGATGACAATCGCCAGGGCATGTCACCTTCGCGCCCGATGATGCCGTTGCGCGATACGGCAACGACGATGGTCTTGATCGGCTGGGTCATGCGTCTCCCTCACTCCATCTCCATGTCGCCGACACCAATCGAGTCGGCGCGGCGACTTTACATCAGGATGGCGGCCACGGGAGATGGAAGACGCCTCGCCGCTCCCGCCTCACACACCATTGTTGAATTTGTCGAGCTGGCCGGCCAGAAGACCTCCGTCGTCCCGATCCTCAGCCATCTTTCGATAGAGCCCGGCCATGCCCCTGAATATCAGCGCAGCGGGATCGTCTTCGCCAAGGAAATCCGAAATCTCCTCCATCTCGGCGACCCAACGATAGGCTTTGGGATACATGTCCGGAAGACCCAGCACGAATTTCGCATCGAGATCCGGCAGACTCTCCTGAAGCTCGCGTTTCAGGGCTGCATCCGCGCCCGAACGGATCGCCGCAAGCAGCATGGCCGTACCGAGACCGGTCACGCCCTTGTTGATGCCGGCATAGCACATCTTCAAGGCCGAAGCCGCGCCGATCGGCCCGTCGATGCGGCGAACCTGAAGTCCATGCTCCACAAGCGCGCCGCTATCGTTGGCCGCGTCGCCGCTGACATAGAGCTTCGGCCCCTTCTGGCCGGGCTTCGGCGGACCGCCAATGATGGAGCCATCGAGAACCACGCCGCAGTCGCTGCCGAAAATCGCCGCAACCTCGGCCATGGTCTTAGGCGAAATCGCGTTGCAGTCCATGAACGTCGTCTTACTGCCGTTTCGGCGCAGCTCGCCGGCGATCTGCTTGGCGACCGCAATCGCCTCAGCCGGTGGTACGATGGAAAGAATAAGAGGGGACGCAGCGACAACGTCCAGGCCGACCGGCTCCATCCCGGCTGCTTTCGCCCGCTCGATGGTCGAAGCCGAGCGTCCCTCGAGATAGGTGACCACCCTCGCCCCATTCTCGGCCAAACGCCGGCCAATGGCACTCCCCATTGCGCCGGCTCCGATGACTGCGATCTCCAAGGTCAATCTCCTTCTCCGCAGAGGAAGATGGCAGCATATCGCCCATCGCTCGGCCGGACGAGCGCAATGCCGCGCGGTAACGCCAAGTTTAACGCCACCCCTCATGCGCTGCGCAGCACGAGGACGGCATAGGTGCAGGGCATTCCGCTTTCATTCCTGAAGATGCAATCCGTCGGCGGCCCGAGCTCGAGGCAGTCGCCCGCCGACATCGAATGTCTCACATCTCCTTCGACAAAGGTCAGCCGCCCCTCCAGCACCCAGATGAGCTGCCGCATGAAGGCATAGGCCGATGCGGGCATCGGAACCTCCGCTCCCGCAGGCAATTCGATGCGCACGAGATCCAGCGGCAGATCGGACTTCGGGGAGACATGCCGCCGCTCGTAACCGGTCTGCGGATCGACCCAGACCGGTTGGTCCTCCTTTTTCAGGAAACGGCCTTGCTGCATCTCCGCACGCGCCATCAAGGTCGACATGCTCAAGCTGAAGGCGCCGGAAAGCTTGCCGAGCAGCGTCGCCGTCGGGCTGCTCTCGCCACGTTCGATCTTGTGGATCATGGCGCGGGACACTGTCGAGCGTTCGGCGAGCTCCGTCAGCGACCAGCCACGGCTTTCCCGTTCGATGCGAATGCGCGAGCCGATACGCCTATCGATATCATCAAGTTGAGACATGTGTTTACTATAGTGGACTTTCACAGTGGTGACAATCGCCGCACGCAGCTTTCCAATTTGAAGCTACACACATACTACCGATAAGCGCCCTCAATATTAGTCAAAAAACCTCCATTATCCGTTGATAATGGTGGTGGATTTTGATACGTCGACCACGACGCAAGCCGCTATCGAATTTTGCCGGCTACAGGATTTTTGTAATAATATAGTAGACAGATATCGAAATCGGTGTATGACAGCATGAAAGAGCAAGACCACACGCTCATCCAATTTAGTGGATAGCCCACGGAGCCGCCGATGCAAATTCGCGATGCGAGAGACGAGGATCTCGCGGGAATTACCGCGATCTACAATGACGCCGTCGCAAATACCGCCGCGATCTGGAACGATACGCAGGTCGATATCACCAATCGCAGACAATGGCTGCGGGATCGGCACAAGCTCGGTTATCCGGTACTGGTGGCGATCGACGATAGTGGCGACACCATCGGCTACGCCTCCTTCGGCGACTGGCGCGCCTTCGACGGCTATCGGCACACGGTCGAGCACTCCGTCTATGTCCGCAACGATCAATATCGCGGCGGCATCGGCAAGGCGCTCATGGTCGAGCTGATCGGGCGTGCCCGGGCGATCGGCAAGCATGCCATGGTCGCGGGCATCGAGGCCGGCAATGAGGCCTCGATCCGGCTGCACGAAAAGCTCGGCTTCCAACAGGTCGGCCTTCTTCCGCAGGTCGGCACCAAATTTGGACGCTGGCTCGATCTTGCGTTCCTGCAGCTTTTGCTTGATGAGCGTATCGATCCCGACTCCAAGCCGACCACCTGAAGGCGCAAGTATCATGCCGATCACGGTGGCAACGCTCATTCTCGCCGGCATATCGCTGGTTCTGCAGAACGCATTGATGGTGCGGATCACCCAGTCAGTATCGACCGTGCTTATCACGCTCGTCATCAACTCCTCGGTCGGGCTGACGGCGCTGCTCGTGATCCTGATTTCCCGCAACGGTATGGCCGGCCTTACGGAAGCGGCCGGTGCCATCAGGCCATGGGCCTTGCTGCCAGGCCTTCTTGGCTCCTTCTTCGTCTTTGCGGGCATACTGGGATATCAGCGCCTTGGCGCCGCACCCACCATTGCCGTGCTCGTCGCCAGCCAATTGCTGGCGGGCCTCGCCTTCGACGCCGCCATCTCCGGAAAGACGATGGCCGGTTTCAGCATGTGGCAGCTTGTCGGCGCCTTGCTGCTCGTCAGCGGCGCCGTTCTCGTTGCCGGCCGAAACGCCTAAACCGCAACCTCGGCCGCGATCGCGGCATGCGGCTCATAACCGACAACCTCGAAATCCTCGATGCGATAGTCGTCGATGCTGTCGGGCCGGCGCAGCAGACGCAGTGTCGGGAACGGCTTCGGCTCTCGGCTGAGCTGTTCGCGGATGGCATCGAGATGATTGAGATAGAGGTGCACGTCGCCGCCCGACCAGACCAGTCCTCCCACATCCATGTCGACCTGCTGCGCGACCATGGCTAACAAAGCCGCCTGCTGGGAGATGTTGAAGGGATTGCCCAGGAACAGATCGCATGAGCGCTGGAACACCATCAGGCTAAGGCGCGGCCGTTTGCCCCCCTCGGCCGAAATGTTCACCACATGAAACTGATAGACCATGTGGCAGGGATGCAGCGCCATGTCGGCAAGCTCTCCGACATTCCAGGCATGGAAAATCATCCGGCGGCTGCTAGGGTTGGTTTTGAGATCCTGGATGACAGAGGCCAGCTGGTCATGCACCCGCCCCTCGGCATCGCGCCACTGCCGCCACTGCTTGCCATAGACCGGGCCGAGATCGCCCCATTGAAGCGCGAAAGCCTCGTCCTCGAGGACCCGCTTTTCGAAGGCTAGCTGATCGATATCCTCTCCGGTGGCCTTGCGATATTTCGCCAGCGGCCAGTCGGTCCAGATCCGCACGTTCTCCTTGAGGAGATTGCGGATATTGGTGTCGCCGGTCAGGAACCAGAGCATCTCCTTGACGGCAAGTTTCCAGTAGACGCGCTTCGTCGTGAAGATCGGGATCTGCCCCTTCGAAAGGTCGAAGCGCATCATCGCGCCGAGGCCGCTCAAGGTGCCGACGCCCGTGCGGTCGATCCGGCGATCACCATGCTCGAGCAAGTGCTCCATCAGGTCGAGATATTGATACTCCGGGTGACGAGCCATCTTCCGCTCCGAAATCGCTTGAAATTTGCCGGCGGCACGGATGCCACCAGCGGCCGATTGCCGCCGTGTCCGGCCGATTCCTTTCTGGCGATTTTAATGACAAGCCGGGACGAAACCAACTGTAGAGAAACTTAATTCAGGCAAATCTCGCGCCCTCCAGCGCAAAGCGATGTTTCGGCGAAGCATTTATGACAATTGCCCTTCCCTTCGCGCGCGGAAAACACTATATCAGCCGTGCCGGTCTTCGGGCCGGCTATGGCGATAAATGAGCGGTGTAATAAACCTATTGGACCCGGGGGCGGTACCCGGCGCCTCCACCAAAAACCGGCCGGCAAGACTGGCGTCAGACCGGCTTTTGATGGGGGCGAAACAGGATCGACAAGGGTGTAAAGATCGACTTTTCGCTCGGCATTGTACCGCCGTTATCGGGCTAAAATTGTAGTTGCAAACGACAACTATGCGGAAGCTCGTCTCGCTGCTTAATCGCGGTGTGACACTTCAAATAAAGTCCTAAGGGGTCGCACTCTTAGGCGGGGTTCGAAGGCACCTGGCAACAGAAGCCTTCACCTTCTTCTCCATTGCTATATTATAGATCGTCAGGCGATGACTCGCGCATAGGGCTTTTCCGGCGACGTTCAGCGTGGCATAAGCCTATAAAAAACATGGCCAACGAAAGACAGGAAAGCATGGGGCAGGATCATATCCGCTACGACATTTTGGCACAGGACGCCTTGCGTGGAGTCATCCGCAAGGTGTTGACCGAGGTCGGCGCCACAGGTCGCCTGCCCGGTGACCATCATTTCTTCATCACTTTCCTGACAGGCGCTCCCGGCGTGCGCATCTCGCAGCACCTGAAGACGAAGTATCCCGAGCAGATGACCATCGTCATCCAGCATCAGTTCTGGGATCTGAAGATCACCGAAAGCCAGTTCGAGATCGGCCTCTCCTTCTCCGACGTTCCGGAAAAGCTGGTCGTCCCCTTCAATGCCATTCGCGGCTTCTACGATCCCTCCGTCAACTTCGAGCTGGAGTTCGACGTGCCGCTGGCCGACGAGGAGGAACTCTCCTCCAGCGAAATCACCGCCTATCCGGTGCCGGTCGAAGGCGAGGAAGCTCCGGCGGCAGCGGCCAAGGACGGCGAGGAAAAGAAACCGGGATCGGTCGTCTCTCTCGACGCGTTCCGCAAGAAGCAGTAGGCATGGATGGGGAGGCATTTGCCTCCCTTCGCATTTCATGGGTGATCGATGAGCGCCGAAATCGTCAATCTGCGTCAGTTTCGCAAGAAGCAGGCCCGCTCGGTCAAGGAAAAGCAGGCAGAGCAGAACCGTGTTACCTTCGGGCGGACCAAGACCGAAAAGAGCCTGACGAAAGCACTCAACGAGAAGAGCGTGAAAACGCACGAAGCGGGCCGAATGGAGACGACGGAGACCGAAGACTAATTTCGGTCCTGAGATAAAAAACTTCAGAAATCAGTTGCTTACTTCCGCGTTTTGAATCACTTTCAGACTTTATCCCACCATTTCCGATTTTTGATCGATCCGCCGATGATCCGTAAACATTCCGCGACGCTGCATGGCCATCGCACAAGCTTTTCCCTGGAAGACGCCTTCTGGACAGAACTGAAGGCCATTGCCAATGCGCGCGGCACCTCGCTCGCGGCACTGATCTCCGAGATCGACGACGGTCGCGAGGCCGGCAGCAACCTCTCCTCCGCACTCCGCCTCTACGTTCTCAAATGGCTGAAGGATCGCAACTAGAGCACATAGCGCAAAAATGCGCAGCGCGTTGCCTCCGGAATTACACAAAACAATTACATAAAACAAAGAGATGGAGCGGTTTGCCGATTCCGTGAAGCGCTGAACCACTCCAGCGAATTTCGCTAGGCCCGACGGTCGCAGACGCTTCGGAGGTTCGGCAGCCCTCGTTGCCCGCGAAGGCGTATGTTATTGCGCAATTCCGGGCAGCTCATTGAAATTCAAGGGGCCATTCGTTTGCGGCGGCTGGCCGTTGGGTGCAGGGATGCGCTGCGTTTCGGCCCTGGTCCTGGCTTCAGCGGCCGCCCTGGCCTTTGCTTCTTCTTCCGCCTGCTGCTTGGCCCTTGCCTCTTCTTGTGCCTGTTTTTGTGCGGCGGCCTGCCGGGCCAGATCGCGCAGGCGGATTTCCTCGGCACGGCGCTGCTGCTCGATGGCAGCATCACGCTGGCGTTGAGCTTCTCGTGCGATAACAGTAAATTTGTAGAGCGCCACCTCGCGCCGGAGCCGCTGCTTCTCGAGCACATTGGCCTGCAAGCGCTCGACACGCCGGCGCTCGCGCTCGAACGCGCGCACCGACAGGAAACTGGTCACATCGGTCACATCCATCGTTCGGCCCGGCGCCGTGAGCGGCCCGGCAAAATCGAGACGCAAGGCAGGCTCGGCGCCGCTCAACGCCTCGGCTCCCGCATTGAAATCGATGCCGAGGGATCCGCGCATGCGCTCGTCCGGCAGGCTCATTTCGGCATTGCCGGAGAGCTTCGCCACATCATTGCCGGCTGCAATATTCGTCGCGCGCGCCACCCCCGCGGAAATATTGAAGGGTATGCTCGTGGCCGGAAGCACCGCTTCGCCATTGTTGAGCAGCGTCTGCACGATCGGTAGCACCTTGGCAGCGGTGATATCGCCCTGGATCTGATCCGTCGCCGAAAGCAGGGGCGACAGGATGGAGAGATTGAGACCGCGCACATGCGTTTCGCCAAGCTTGAGCTCTCCCGAGCCGCTGGCATTGGCCGCAAGCTCGGCAACGCTCCTACCGCTCGCTTCCGCGTTCATGGCAAAGCCGAAACGACCACTGGCGAGCGGTGCGCCATCGCGCTGCCAGGCGACGGCAGCCAAATCGCCATCGATTAGACTGAGCTTGGCCTGCAGCAAGCCTGTGCCATCGGAATTGGCAAGCATGACGCTGCCGTTCAGCGTACCGCCGTTCCAGCCGCCAGCCAGATCATTGAGCCGTAATTCCTCACCCTTATACGAGGCATTGGCGGTAAAGTTCGAGATGGGACCGAATATGCCGGGCCAAACCTGCTTGGCTGAAAGCTTGACGCCGATATCAAGCCCGGTGAAAGCCGGCAAGCCGAGCTTGTCCTTGTCGAGACCCCCCGTCTTCGCGTCCGCGATCGGCCCATAGATCGCCTCCGCCAGCCAGCCGAAATCCGCCTTATCGAGCGACAATTCGCCCGATGCCTTGATATTCGGCGCCTTGCGATCGACGGTAAGCACGCCCGACATGGTGTTATCGGCAAGCAACCCCTTCATGTCGGAGAATACGATCTTGTCCGGGCTCAGCGCGACATTGGCCTGGAATTTCACCGGCAGGCCTGCTCCCATCTGCGGGATGCCGATGCCGTTCATCACGAAATAGGGGTCGAGATCGGTACTTTCGAGCGACAGGGCAATATTGCCGTTGAGGAAGGTATCGGGACGCACGTCGACCTTGCCGTTCGCCGTGAACGAGGTCTTGTCGGTAGCAAAGGTCAGTGCCGCATCGGCCGGATCGGTACCGTTGGCGGATACTTTCAACGTCAGGCGGCCATTGGCATCGGCCTCGACCGGCAGCGGATCAAGGCCGGCCTGGCCGAAGAGGATGGACGTAACGGAGTTTTCCAGCGTTCCCTCGAGCGTCGTCGTGCCCTTGCCCGTGAAGGCCGAGAGATCGGACATACGGTAATCGAAATTGACGCGGCTGCCGTTGGAGACGCCGGCCAGCGTCACCGTCAGCGCGTTGTCCTGGTCGCCGCCAAGCGTGACCGCTCCGCGAAGCGCTGTATTTCCGTACCATGCGGCGTTGCGCACCAATCGATCCATGACGGGATGATGCGGCAGATGCTGGCGCAGCATTTCGAAAAATGGGCCGGGATCGGCGGCCTTGAAGGTGATTTCGCCCGAGCCCTTATAGTGCGAAGGCTCACCGTCGGCGCGGCCGGTGGCGGTGATTTCAGCGCCTGCGACGTTGCGCACGGAAAGCTTGTCCAGTGTCAGCGCGCCGCCCGCTATGGAGAACGACGTGTCGACATTGTCGGCCGGCACGCCGAAGGCCATGAACTTGCCGGCCTGGAGATGCGCGGTGATCCGGTGATCGAACAGAGTTTCGTCGCTGTCCTGGCCGGTGAACAGCCCGGTCAGCGCCCTCAGCGCGTCGAGATCGAGCGCATCGCCGGCGAGATCGACCGCAAGTCTCGGCGGGTCCTTGTCATTCGGCACCTGGCGGTCAAGCCGGCCCTTGAGGATCGCCGAACCGACGGCGATCTCCAGATTTTCGAAACGCTGCTCTTCGTGCCGCAAGCTGACATCGGCGGAAAAACCGGCTTGGCGCAACTGGCGGATCGACGGATCCACGGACCCCACTAGCCAGGATGCCAGCCCCGACGGTTGGTTAGAGGCGACCACCAGATTTCCGATGAAATTCGGTTCGCCCTGCAGCATCAGATTGCCGCGGGCTTCGACCTGCGTACGTCCCGGCAGCGCACCGATCGCATGGTCGATCTTCCACCCCGTTCCCGCCGGTTCGAGATCGAGCTGCACGTCGCGGATCGTCGTGTCGCCGGCAACGATCGCCGGCAGGCGGAAGGTCGCCTTGCCCGGCACCTGCGGCACGGGAACTGCGGCGGCGATCGCAATTAGACTGTTCAGGCGCTGACGCGCGGAGACGGTCGGATTCCGGTTCGTCTTGCCGTTGGAGCCCTTGTTGCTGCCGAGCCGATTGACGTCGATCTGCTGACCATCGGCGGTCAACAGAAACTCCGGCTTGGAGCCCGTATCCAGGGTTGCCTCGCCGGTTACCACATAGGGATCGTCGTCGGCGCCGACTTCGAGGCGATATTCCGGAACGCGAATGCGATCATTCGTGAGCTCGAACCGGCCCTTGATGCGGGGCTCCACCTTCTGATCGGCGGAATCGTGGGCCTGCTTGTCACTGACACCAGCCGTGAAGGAGCCCATGTAGTCCGGCTTGCTGTCGACAAGCTTCAGCTCGCCGTCGAGATCGACATTCACGGGATGGCGGTCGGGCATCAGCCGGGTGCGGACGCGCAGGACGCCGTTGTCGTCGGGCTGGCTGCTGGAAACGGTGAAGTTGCCATGCTCGCCGTCCAGCGCCGCATCGCCTTCCATGCGCCATGGCCCGGCCAGCGACCTCGCCGACATTTGGGCATTGAAGCCGGTGACATGCCGGGTGCGGCCCGTCTGCTCGTCGATGAAGAGGATATCGCCCTCTTCGACGTGGACGCTTTCGAGCACCACCGATTTTGCCGGAATCTCGGGCAGGCTGCCGCGCATCCAGTCGAGCGTCCCATCCTTCAACAGACGCAGACGTACATTCGGCTTCGATACGCGCATATCGAAGATCAGCGCTTCGCCGGAAAGGAAAGGTGCCAGTTCGGCGTCCATCGAGAATTCCGCTATCTGCACCAGCGGCGTCCCATCGGCTTCCTGGCCGACGCGGACATCGTGCAGCGTTACCGACGGAAACGGCAGAATGCGGGCATCGACGGTGCCGTGAACGGTCACCTTCTTGCCGATGATGCGGCTCGCCTGATCCTCGAAATTCTTGCGAAAATCGGTCCAGTCTATGAAGAGCGGAGCAAGCAGCGCCACGAACAGCGCCACCACGAGCAATCCACCCAGAAAAACCAGGACCTTACCTAACAACGCGTATCGTCTCCAATCTTCATTCCCAACTTCCGCCAAGATGTCTCTTGTCAGAGCGCATACACGGCATAACCTAGAATATGCACAGTTCTACCCGATCCCCGCCCGTCACAGCAGCTCTTTTTAAGAGCTATGCCCCATCTAGCGCATACATGTGGCTTTTCATGAAAAAAACCGCCTAAGTGCGGCTGCAGCCTAGCGTCATTCGCACCTGTAGCAAGCCAAGATCATGAAAATATTCCATCTTTCAGTGCCTGCGGAATATCTTGCCGGGATTGAAAATAGCATCCGGATCGAGCGACTCCTTGATCTGGCGCATTAGATCGACCGCATCGCCAAGTTCCTGCTCGAGAAATGCCATCTTCCCCTGCCCTATCCCATGTTCGCCCGTGCAGGTGCCATCCATGGCAAGCGCACGCGCATTGAGGCGCGCGACGAAATCCTCGACCACGGCGATCCCTTCCGGCGTCTTGTCATCGAACAGGACAAGCACGTGAAAATTGCCGTCGCCGGCATGGCCGACGATCGGTGCCAGCAGGCCATGCGCTTCGATATCGGCCTGGGTTTCCGCGACGCATTCGGCAAGGCGTGAGATGGGTACGCAGACGTCCGTCGACAGGGCAGCCAGCTCCGGCGCCAGCGCCCGGCAGGCCCAATAGGCGTCGTGACGCGCCTTCCAGAGCTTGTTGCGTTCCTCCGCATTGCTAGCCCATAGAAACTCGCCACCGCCGCATTCGGCTGCGATCTCGGCAAATTGCGCCGACTGCAGCTCGACGGTCTCGTCCGTCCCGTGAAATTCGAGGAAAAGCGTGGGCTTCTCATCGTAGCTGAGGCCGGAATAGCGGTTGCAGGCCCGCATCTGCATGGCATCCAGCAACTCGATGCGCGCGACGGGCACGCCCATCTGGATCGTCATGATCACGGCATCGCAAGCCGCCTTGACATCCGGAAAGGCGCAGGCGCCGCCGGCGATCTTCTGCGGAATGCCCTGCAGGCGCAGCGTGATCGAGGTCAGCACACCGAGCGTGCCTTCCGCTCCGACGAAGAGCCGGGTTAGATCGTAGCCGGCGGATGATTTTCTGGCGCGGCGGGCGGTGCGGATTTCCTCGCCATTGGCGGTCACGACGGTCAAGGACAGCACATTGTCCTTCATCGTGCCGTAGCGCACGGCATTCGTGCCCGACGCGCGCGTCGATGCCATGCCGCCGATCGAGGCATTGGCGCCAGGATCGATGGGGAAGAACAGGCCGGTATCGCGCAGATAGGTGTTAAGCTGTTCACGCGTGACGCCGGGCTCGACCGTACAATCCAGATCCTCGGCATTGACCTCAAGGACGCGGTTCATCCGGCTGAAATCGATGGAAATCCCGCCTTGCGGTGCATTTACCTGCCCCTCCAGCGAAGAGCCGGTGCCGAATGGAATGATCGGAACCCTATGCTCGGCGCATGCCTTGACGACGGTCTGCACGTCTTCACGCGTTTCGGCGAACACCACGCCGTCAGGAAGCTGCGGTGGGATATAGGTCGTCGTGTGAGCATGTTGGCCGCGAAAGCTTTCACCGGTCTGGAAACGCTCTCCGAAGGTCTGCTTCAGAATGCCGACAACGGCCGATATGCCAGCCTCGTTGCGTGTTCCCGCCTTTGCATCAGCCAAAACCATAGTCCGTATCCCCGATCGCGGTCACCAAGGGCGTTAACCCCTTATTGGTTCTATGAGGCATTTGGGGCGGAACTGTCCAGTCATGAAGTGAACCATTTCCGGCGCATGGGTTCGGCGGCATTCAAACAAGCACGGGAATAGCAATTGCTCATTTTTTAATCACAATTGATCCGGCCGCAGTGAGAGATGAAGCACTCTCATGGCGATATCTGCAGCCGATGGAGCAATATACCATCGACTGGCATAGGTCTTGCCTTCTGCTTTCCAGACTTGAAACGCCACGACTGGAAGGACATTCGATGAAGCGCAGACAATTGCTCATGGCACTCGGTATCGCGATGCTGGCGACGGGGTCGCTTTCCCCGCACGCGGCTCGGGCGGATGCCTTGAGCGACATAACCTCGCGCGGCACCCTCCGCGTCGCCGTCCCGCAGGACTTCCCGCCGTTTGGCAGCGTCGGCCCGGACATGACGCCGATGGGTTATGATATCGATATGGCCAATCTGATCGGCGAAAAGCTCGGCGTGAAAACCGAACTCGTACCGGTCACCAGCGCCAACCGCATCCCCTACCTGCAGACGAACAAGGTCGACCTGGTGATTTCGAGCCTGGGCAAGAATGCCGAGCGCCAGGCGGTCATCGATTTTTCCGATCCTTACGCACCCTTCTTCAATGGCGTCTTCGGTCCGGGCGACGTCGCCGCCGCCAAGCCGGAAGACCTTTCCGGCAAGACGATCGGCGTCACCCGCGGCGCAATCGAGGATCTGGCGTTGACAAAGGTCGCGCCGCAGGACGCCACGATCAAGCGCTACGAGGACAATAACGGCACCATCTCCGCCTTCCTGTCCGGGCAGGTCCAGCTGGTCGCGACCGGTAACGTTGTCGCCGCGGCCATTCTCGCCAAGAACCCGCCGAAGAAGCCGGAGATGAAATTCCTCGTCACCAACTCCCCCTGCTACATCGGGCTCAGCAAGAACGAACCGGCCCTGCAGAAAAAGGTCGATGAGATCATCGCCGCAGCCAAGGCCGATGGAACGCTGAACAAGATATCGCAGAAATGGCTGGGCGCCGACCTGCCGGCTGGCTTCTGATGAAGGCGCGGCCGACTTCACCGTCAGCGGGCGATGCAGTCGGTCCCCGGCAAGGCTTTACCTCATGCGCTATCATTTCGACTTCGGCTGGCTCGCCGACTATTATCCAGCCCTAATCAAGGGCGTTTTCGTCACGGTGGAATTGACCCTGATCGGTGCCGTGTTCGGCATTCTGCTCGGGATAGCCTGCGCCTGGGCGCGCGCGCTCGGTCCGCGCTGGCTGAAACCCTTCGTCGCTGCCTATGTCGAGCTGATCCGCAACACGCCGTTTCTGATCCAGCTCTTCTTCATTTTCTTCGGCCTGCCCGGCATCGGCGTTCAGATGAACGAGATGACGGCCGCCAATCTCGCGATGATCATCAATCTCGGCGCCTATAGCTGCGAGATCATCCGAGCCGGCATCCAGGCGACGCCGCGCGGTCAGTTCGAAGCCGGCGACAGCCTTGCCATGACCAAGTTCGAAACCTTCCGACACGTCGTCCTCGCGCCATCCTTGCAGCGCATCTGGCCGGCGCTGTCATCCCAGGTCGTCATCGTCATGCTCGGCTCCTCGGTCGTCTCGCAGATCGCTGCCGAAGATCTGACCTTCGCGGCAAACTTCATCCAGTCGCGCTCGTTCCGCGCCTTCGAAGCCTATTTTGCCTCCACGGCGATCTACCTCGTGCTGGCGATCCTACTCCGACAGGCACTCGCGGCCGTGGGGATGCTGATCTTTCCACGCAGGACCCGCCAATGATCCAGTTCACCACATGGGATATCCTGCGCGGCCTGCTTCTGGCCGCACGCTGGACGCTATTGCTGTCGCTTGTCTCCTTCGCCGGGGGCGCCATCGTGGGCGCGATCCTGCTGTTTTTGCGCATCGGAAAGGCCAGGGCCGGCCGCATCGCGGTCAAATACTTTGTCGAGCTATTTCAGGGCACGCCGCTGCTGATGCAGCTCTTCCTTGCCTTCTTCGGCCTCGGATTGTTCGGCATCGACGTGCCGGCATGGCTTGCCGCGGGCGCCGCACTCACCCTCTGGTCATCGGCCTTTCTGATCGAAATCTGGCGCGGCTGCGTCGAGGCCGTCGCTAAGGGGCAATGGGAGGCCTCGGCCAGTCTCGGCATGGGCTATCTGCAGCAGATGCGCTACGTCATCTTGCCCCAGGCGCTGCGCATCGCCGTGCCGCCGACCGTCGGCTTCTCCGTGCAGGTGGTCAAGGGCACGGCCCTGACCTCCATCATCGGCTTTGTCGAACTGTCCAAGGCCGGCACCGTCATCACCAATGCGACCTTCCAGCCGTTCACTGTCTATGGCTTCGTCGCGCTCATCTATTTCGCCCTGTGCTGGCCGCTGTCGAAAAGCAGCCAGATCCTGGAGAGGAAGCTCAATGTCGCTCATCGAAATCACTGAAGTCCACAAGAGCTTCGGCGCCAATGAAGTCCTCAAAGGCATCAATCTCGATGTCGAGCCCGGCGAAGTCATCGCCATCATCGGTAAGAGCGGTTCGGGAAAATCGACGCTGCTGCGCTGCATCAACGGGCTGGAAACGATCAATGACGGCTCGATTTCCGTGGCCGGCGCACAGCTTTTGCCTGACGACCTGCACCTGAAGGCGCTCCGGCTAAAGGTCGGGATGATCTTCCAGCAATTCAATCTCTTCCCGCATCTGAGCGCGGGACGCAACGTCATGCTGTCGCAGATGGTCGTCAAGAAGACCGCCAAGGCCGACGCCGAGGCGATGGCGCGGCGGATGCTCGATCGCGTCGGCCTCGGGCACAAGTTCGATGCCTATCCGGATGAACTCTCCGGCGGCCAGCAGCAGCGCGTCGCCATCGCAAGAGCGCTTGCCATGCAGCCGATCGCACTTCTCTGCGATGAAATTACCTCCGCGCTGGATCCGGAACTGGTGGCGGAAGTTCTCGCCGTCGTGCGCGAGCTGGCGGGCGAAGGCATGACGCTGCTGATGGTGACGCATGAGATGAAATTCGCTCGTGACGTCTGCTCGCGCGTGGTTTTCATGCACCAGGGCCGCGTACACGAAATTGGCCAACCCGGCGAAGTCTTTGCCAATCCCCGGACGCCGGAACTCAGGCAGTTCCTCGGCGTTCATTGACGGCCGGCAGGCGCTACCCGGCTCTCTGCACCATATTGTTCCAGGCACCCGGCGCGATGCCGAACGCTTTCTTGAAATGCCGGGTCAGATGGCTCTGGTCGGCAAATCCGGTCGCGGCGGCAACCTCCGCGATCGGCTCGCCCGCGCCGATCATCGCCTTTGCCTGCTGCAGCCGCCGCATCAGCAAGAAGCGGTGCGGACTGGTGGCAAACGCGGCGCGGAAATGCCGTGCCAGCGCAAAACGGTCAAGTCCCGTGATGCGCTCCAGTTCCTGAGAGCGCACGCCGCGCGTGACATGCTCTTCGAGATAGTCCCGTGCAGTTTTCACCTGCCCCCAGGCAATGCTGCCCAATGGCCGCTGCGGCAGGCGGGCATGCTGGACGAGGCCATCGGTCAGTCGAGAGAGGAAATCATCGACGAAGAGGTCGTCCAGCTTACGATCAAGCTCGCCGAGCGCCGCTAGCAACAACCCGGCAAGCCGATCATCCCTCACGATCGGATCATCGACGAAAGGCAGACCGATCCGCGCCGCCTCCAGACATTGAAACAGCACCGAAGGTTCCAGATACAGCATGCGATAGACGAGCCCGTCCTCGGTCGCCGCCCCGCCGTCATGCAGCTCGTCCGGATGAAGGATGATTACCCGTCCCGGCAGGCTGTAGCGCTGTTCACCGCGGTAACGGAACGTCTGCACGCCCCGCATGGTGACGCCGAGCGCATAGGTGTCGTGCCGGTGCAGTTCGAATGCATCACCCCGAAACTGAGCCTGAATGCGCTCGATGCCCGGATAGGCCGGCGCGGACAGGATGCGGTTGGCGTCGGGCGCCACGCACAAACGTTCAAGACCCTCGAAGATCTGTCCGGTTACATCCTCGCGCAACGTCCCATTCCCAGACTGCATGAAAGTGACCACCGATGTTCGATACCAAAATCGCGATCGTGCTGCGAAGCGATCTTCAATCCTGGCAGAAGCTGAATGTAACTGCCTTCCTGTCGACAGGCATAGCCGGACAATATCCCGATATCATCGGCGAACCCTATCGCGATCGCACCGGCAACGTCTACAATGCTTTGTCGATCCAGCCCATTATCGTGCTTTCGGCTGAGCCGGAGAACATTGCCGCCATTCATCGCCGTTCGCTGGAGCGTGGCGTTACTTCTTCCATCTTCATCGAGGAAATGTTTTCAACCGGCCATGACGTCGCCAATCGCGCAGTCTTCTCCGAATTCGCGCCGGAGGACGCCAAGGTGGTGGGCATCGCGCTGCGCGGCGAAAAGAAAATTGTCGACAAGATCACCAAGGGCGCCAGCATGCACGCGTGATCTGTCATACAATAAAAACGGCCGGATCGTGAGACCCGGCCGTCGTCGTCGAAAAAGACTTATCCGTTCTGCGTGATCGGCGCGATCTGGATTTCGACGCGGCGGTTCTGGGCGCGGCCAGCCTCGCTCGCATTCGATGCGACCGGCTGCGACGGGCCGAAGCCGATGGCCGACATGCGGCGCTGGTCGATGCCCTGGCTGCCGAGGTAGGAGGCAACCGATCCGGCGCGGCGTTCGGACAGATCCTGATTATGCTGCAGGCTGCCGGTCGAATCCGTATGTCCGTTGACGTCGATGAGGGTGCGGTTGAACTTGCGCAGAACGATCGCGACGGAATTCAGTGTCGAGAAGAACTCCGGCTTGATCGCATCCTGGTCGATGTCAAAGGTGATCGCCGACGGCATGTTCAGGATGATGCGGTCGCCGGCGCGGGTCACCGAAACGCCGGTGCCCTGCAGCTGCGCACGCAGTTCGGATTCCTGCTGGTCCATGTAGTTGCCGATACCGGCGCCTGCGAGCGCACCGACGCCAGCGCCGATCAGCGCGGCATTGCGGCGTGAGGCCGGCGAATGGCCGATCAGAAGACCGGCAACGGCGCCGACACCGGCACCGAGCGCTGCACCGCCGGCGGTATTGGAGACTTTCTGCTCACCCGTATAGGGATCGGTGGTGGTGCATGCGTTCAAAAAGGCTGCCGCTAGGGCAAGAATGGCAATTTTCTTGATCATGGAATCGTCGCTCTCCGGTTCGATGGCCGCAGCAGATATGAAGCATTAAGGCGATATCATGAAGAGGAATCTTATTCGGACCATTATCCCCTGTGCATAGGGCGGGAAGGAAGCTTTTGATGAAGCCGATTGAAATCCGGATATGAGAAGCCGTCCATCAACACGGCTCCTCCGGACCCCATCGGAAATCAAAAGCTCTTGAAGAGCTGCAGAACCGTATTGTAGCTCGCATTGGCAATCGAGAGCGATTGCAATCCGAGCTGCTGCTGGGCCTGCAGCGCCAGAACCTTACTCGACTGCTGCTCCATATCGGCATCCACGAGCTTGCCGACACCGCTGGTCAAGGAATCGCTGAGGTTCTTGGCGAACTCGGTTTGGAGATTGATGCGCGATTCGAGTGAACCGAAGGCGGATCCGATCGTCTGGAGCTGGTTCAGCATTCCCGTCACGGTGTTGACCATGTCGGCGATAGAGCCTTGCGTCGTATTCGCATCGAGCGAGATCTCCACCTGGCCGCTGGTGTTGCCGTTCTTGCTGTTGAGCAGCACGTAGTTTTTCGCAGCGCCGGCCTCGGTCGCAAAGGCCGTCGAGGTCAGGACGCCGTAACCGCCGGTGCCGCTTGACTGATCGTCTATCAGGTAACGCGCATCGCTCGAGGTGATGGGGCCGGTCGTCGAACTTACGCCTTCATAATTCAGCATGCCGATCGTGATGGTTCCGTTCGTACCGCGAATGAGGGATCCAGGAACCTCATGTGGCGCGGTGGGGTCCGCTCCGTCCTGCAGTACGGTCCAGTTGACGCCATTGAAGGTCGCCGACTCCCCGACGCTGCGCAACTGCTCTTTCAGCTGGGTAAGCTCGTCGTTGAGCTTCGTCTTGTCGACACTGGTTTCATAGGCGCTGACAAGCTTCGTCCTGATTTCGGTCACGACGTCGATTGCACTGCTCACGCCTGTGGAAGCGGTGCTGACGGTCGAGACGGCAAGACCGAGCGCATCCTGCACCGACGAGATGGCCCCGACGTCGGTATGCGTCAAAGTCGAGATTTTCCA
This sequence comes from Rhizobium sp. P40RR-XXII, assembly GCF_012641405.1. Taxonomy (GTDB): domain Bacteria; phylum Pseudomonadota; class Alphaproteobacteria; order Rhizobiales; family Rhizobiaceae; genus Rhizobium. The sequence goes on along the minus strand of NZ_JABAII010000024.1, from coordinate 67,476 downwards.
GTATGTGGCGTCGTCTTTGACTGACTGCACCCGCAGGCCTGATGACATCTGCCGCTCGGCATTGGTCAATTTGGTCTTGGTATCCCTCAGCACTTCCAGTGCTGTGTTCATAGAGGGACTGACCCTGATGAAGGTCGAAAAAATACTCACGGCACATGAACTCCGGACGCAACAATACGCAACAAATACAAGGAGACATTGGAACCTTGCCGCGAGCGCTCATGCGCGCGGGCCGAGCGTGTCGGCGAACGGGGAGCAAGGCAAAACAACACCTTCGCTCCAGCGGTTACATATCGCTATGATTAGCAAACATGCTTAAAAAAGCGCTAAACGAAACGCCTAATTTACCATAAATAAGCGCAACGCCTGTACGGGCGCAACCTGCCTATTCCGCCGCGCGAAGATTGGTCAGCTTCGAACGCAGCGCCGCATCGGACATTTCGTCGTGCAGACGCTGCTCCTCATGCGTCTGCGGCTTTGCAAAGCGGGCAATCAGGAGGTAGGCGACCGGCGTGATGTAAAGCGTGACCAGCGTCGCAAAACCAAGGCCGCCGACGATTACCCAGCCAAGCGCAATGCGCGCTTCCGCGCCCGCGCCTTCCGCAAAGACAAGCGGCACGCCGCCGAGGATGGTCGCGATCATCGTCATCATGACCGGACGCAGACGCAGCGCACAGGCTTTTTCGATCGCCTCACGCACGCTCTCGCCCTTGTCGCGAAGCTGGTTGGCGAATTCGACGATCAGGATGCCGTTCTTCGCCATCACGCCGACAAGCAGCACCAGGCCGATCTGGCTGTAGATGTTGAGGCTCGATCCTGTGATGACCAGCGCGAAGACAGCGCAGGCGAGGCCGAGCGGCACCGTCGACATGATGATCAGCGACGACAGCACGCTTTCGAACTGCGCCGCAAGCACCAGGAAGATGATGACGATGGCAAAGCCGAAAGTGAGTGCCATGCCGCTGGAATTCTCCTCGAGTGTCGCGGCTTCGGCGAGCGGCATCAACCGCGCGCCGGGCGGCAACAGCGGTGTAGCGACCCGCGTGATTTCCTCGACAGCTTGTCCGAGCGACATGCCGCTCTTGAGACCGGCGGTGATCGCAACCGAGGCCAGTTGCTGCTCACGGGTCAATTGCGGCGCGACGGCATTCTCTTTCAGCGATGCGATGACCGACATCGGCACGATCTTGCCGTCGCCGGTCTTCAGATAGACGTTTTCGAGATCTGTCGGATCGTCGATCGGCCGCATCGTCGAGGTCAGCAGCACCGGATAGGATTCACCTGCGACGAAAACGTCGACGACGGAGCGCCCCTCGAGCAACGACTGCAGCGCCATCGAAAGCCCCGATATATCGATACCGAGATCGGACGCCCGCTCCCGATCGATGGTGACGGAGACCTGGGCCTGCGTCGGCTCGTTGTTGAGCCGCGGTGTGTCGAACTGCCCCGTCTTGTCGAGCTCCTGAACGAGCTTGAGAGCCGCCTCGGTCAGCGCCTCGTGATTGTTTCCGATGAGGGCCATCTGCACGCCGCTGCCGGCGCCGCGGATGCGAAGGCTGTTGGCCTGGATGACATTGCCGCGAAGCGCCGGCACGCCGGCCATGGCACGGTTGATATCGGTGACGATGTCCTGCTGCGTGCGATAGCGCTCGCTCCATGGCGCGAGGGTCAAGACCATGAAGCCGCTGTTCTTCTGGCTGTTCATGCCCGAGATTGCGTAGATATTGCGGATATCGCCGCTATCCATCAGCGGCTGCAGACGCTCCTCGACACGCTGCAGCTGATCCTTCGTATAATCGAGGCCAGCTCCCTGCGGCGTGGTGAGACGCAGCATGACCATAGCGCGATCCTCGCTTGGCGTCAGCTCGCTTTTGACATTCACGAAGGCCAGAACGGCGGCGGCCGAAAACATCACGCAGAAAACGATGACGATAAGCGGTGCGTTGAGACAGGCCCGGAGCGTGCGGCGATAGACGCCGGCAAAAAGCTCGCCGAAACGGCCGAGCACTCCGTGTTCCTCGCGCATTTCCTTGGTCAGCATGCGCGAGGCAAGCATCGGGCAGAGCGTCAGCGCCACGATCGAGGACAGCCCGACGGAGAAGGCGAGCACGAAGCCGAATTCGCGGAAAAGGCCCCCCACCTGTCCCGGCAGGAAAGACAGCGGAATGAACACGGCGGCAAGCGTTGCCGTCGTCGCAATCACGGCGAAGAAGACCTCGCGCGCGCCGAGCACGGCAGCCGCGCGCGGCCCGATCTTCTCCGCCCTGCGCCGCACAATGTTCTCAAGCACGACGATGGCGTCGTCGACCACGAGGCCCGTCGCAAGCACGATTGCGAGCAGCGTCAGGATATTGACCGAGAAGCCGACCATATAGAGCGCGGCAAGCGTGCCGATCAGCGCCACCGGCATGGTGACGACCGGGATCAACGTCGCCCGCCAGTCGCGCAGGAAGAGATAGATGACCACCGTGACGATCAGCGCCGACAGGACAAGCGCCAACACGACCTCGTGGATCGCTCCCTGAATGAACTGGGCGTCATCGCTGGTGACGACGATGCGCGTGCCTTCGGGCAGCGATTTCGACAGTTGCACAACGACGGCTTTGACGCCTTCGGAAATATTCAGCGTATTCGATTGCGCCTGGCGGATGATGCCGAGGCCGACGCCCTGCACGCCGTTCGAGCGCAGCGCAGTCGTGCCGTCTCTCGGCCCGAGCGTCACGGTCGCGACATCGGAGAGCCGCACGCGATTCCTGATGATCAGCCGGGAGAAATCCTCCGGCGTCTGCAATGCGGCCGTCGCTCGCACGACGATATTCTGTCGGGCGCTCTTCAGCGATCCCGCCGGCACATCGAGCGCGGCGGTCGCAAGCGCCGTCGTCAGATCGCCGATCGTGAGGCCTCGGCTGGCGAGGGCAGCCTGGTCGACGTCGATGCGGAAGATTTTCTCCTGATCGCCGTAAAGCTCGACATCGGCGACGCCTTCGACGGAGGCCAGCCGGTCGGTGATCTCCTTGTCGACGAGCTGCGTCAGGTCGTCCATCGTCATCGTACTGGAGGTGACGGCAAGGCGCATGATCGGTTGCGAATCCGAATCCGCCTTGACGATCTGCGGCGCGTCCGCCTGATCAGGCAATTGTTCGGTGATGCGGCCGATGGCATCTCGGACATCGTTGGCCGCAACCGAAAGATCGGTCGCATCGGAAAATTCAAGCGTCACCCTGCTCTGACCGAAGGACGAGCTGGAAGAGACCGATTTCAGGCCGCTGACGCGGGCAACGGCCCCTTCGATGATTTTCGTCAGCTCCTGATCCACCGTCTGCGGCGATGCGCCATCGAACATAGTTCGAACAGTCACGACGGGACGGTCAACATCGGGCAGCTCGCGCACCTCAACACCGAAATAGGCGGCAAGGCCGGCAACGACCATCAACGTGTTGAAGACCAGCGCCAGGATGGGCCGGCGCACGAACAGCGCCATGAAGGATTGCTTGGCGGCAGTCGAGCCGGCATCCGCAGTGTCATCGCCCTGCGTCATCATTGAGTGATGACCTCCCTGGCCTCGGCGACATCACGGGCAAAGCGAACGTCGCCGCCTTCCGTCATGCGCTGCAATCCCTCGATGACGATGAGATCACCATTGCAGAGTTCGCCCCTGACCAGCACCGCATCCGGATTGCGCTGCACGATGCTGACGCGCACCTTCGAGGACTTGCCATCGACGACGCGCCAGACATGCGCACCGGCACCATCCCATTGCACCGCCAGCGGATCGACGGAAGGATAGGTTTCGCCGGAAAAGCGCATGCCGACATTGAAAGACATGCCGGCGCGCAATTCGTCGGAGGCATTATCGATGCGGGCGCGCACGCGCAGCGTCCGGCTGGCGCCGTCGACGCGATTGTCGACCGCCTCGACAGCGCCCGAGAAGACGCGTCCCGGCAGCGCGACCGAGGTCGCTTCCACCGGCTGATCGACCTTCACAGTGTTGGCGAAGCGCTCCGGCACCCAGTAATCCACCAGGATTTCCGAGCGATCGTCCAACATCACGATATTGGTCGTCGTCGTCACATTGTCACCGACGACAACGGGCACGATGCCGACGATGCCGTCTATCGGCGCGACGATATCGCGGCGCTTCAGCGCCAGCTCCGCCGATTGCAGCGCCAGCTTCGCGCCCTGCTCGGCGATCTCCGCATCGAAAACATCGATGCGCGACACGCTGGACTTGATGTTGCGGTAGAGTTGGGATTTCTCGGCCGCGCTCTTCAGCGCCACCTCCGCCTGGCCGCGGGCGATGATCTGCTCGTCGTCGTCGAGACGCGCCAGCACTTGGCCCTGCTTGACCCTGTCACCGGACTTGATGAGGATTTCCCGGATCGTGCCAGCCGCCTGCGGCATGACGACGACCGAACGGATGGCGTCACCCGTGCCGATCGCGCTGAGGCGATCGTTGACGACGCCGCTGACGACGGCTTCCGTCACGACAAGCGGTACATTCCGGCCGCGCCGCGCGCCGTCATTGGCCGTGTCGCCGCTCTTCTCCGCCTTGGCATCTTGGTCGCGCGTGATTGCCGCCACAATCGTCTCGGGAATACCGACCTTCTGCAACAGACCGGCGGCGCTGGGCACAAGAGCCACGACGGCAACAATGCCTGCCGCCAGCAAGAGAAAAGACAAGAAAAGCTGCTTCCAGGCGGTCATGCACGTCTCCGGCTCATTGTGTCAGAGGCGATGAAATCGCGTCGTTGGTTTTTGTACGGCCCCTACACACCCAGCGCACTTACCGGGGCCAAATTCTGATCAGGCGGCTCTATAATGCAAGATTGTGCCCGATTTGCTGCAATATCGTGTTTTGAGCATATGCGGCAAGTTTTGCCGCTGATTATGACAAAGTTGTAATCTTGGGATCGACAACGGGACGTTTCACCGGCGCACCGGCTGATCGATTCCGATATGGAAGACGGCCCTCAAGCGAGCACTATGCCCTGTGAATGTGCACTTTTTGTTCTAGTTTCGGCCCGTTTCTTTTGCCTTTCGGGGTAGAATCATTACATTGGGCCGCATGACCATTGGACATGACGATATTCCCTTCTTTGACGAGGAGCCGGAGCACACTGCGCCGCGCCGTTCAGCGCCGGCTGCCGGCGGCACCGGCGGCGGTATTGCCGCCCGCGCCATGGCGGCGCGCGACAGCGGCCGCCGGCCGGATTATCTCGCAGGCCTCAACTCGGAACAGACGGAAGCAGTCGAGACGCTTGACGGCCCCGTTCTGGTGCTTGCCGGTGCCGGCACCGGTAAGACGCGCGTGCTGACGACCCGCATCGCCCATATCCTGTCCACCAACCGCGCCTTCCCCAGCCAGATCCTCGCCGTCACCTTCACCAACAAGGCGGCCCGCGAGATGAAGGAACGCATCGCGCTGCTCGTCGGCGGTGCGGTCGAAGGCATGCCCTGGCTCGGCACCTTCCATTCGATCGGCGTCAAGCTTTTGCGCCGCCATTCCGAGCTGGTCGGCCTTTCTTCCAGCTTCACCATTCTCGATACGGACGATGTCATCCGCCTGATCAAGCAGTTGATCCAGGCCGAGGGCCTGGACGACAAGCGCTGGCCGGCCAAGCAGTTCGCCGGGATGATCGACACCTGGAAGAACAAGGGGCTCAGCCCCGCCGATATTCCGGAAGGCGATGCGCGGGCCTTCGCCAACGGCAAGGGCCGCGAACTCTACAGTGCCTATCAGAACCGCCTGAAGACGCTGAACGCCTGCGACTTCGGCGATCTTTTGCTGCATCCGATCAATATGTTCCGGCAAAATCCTGATATTCTGAAGGATTATCACCAGCGCTTCCGCTACATCCTGGTCGATGAGTATCAGGACACCAATACGGCGCAATATATGTGGCTTCGCCTGCTAGCCCAGCGACAGAAGGGCGAGCCACAGAACGTCTGTTGCGTCGGCGATGATGACCAGTCGATCTATGGCTGGCGCGGTGCCGAAGTGGACAACATCCTGCGCTTCGAGAAGGATTTTCCCGGCGCCAAGGTCATCAAGCTCGAGCGCAACTACCGCTCGACGGAGCATATTCTCGGTGCCGCCGCGCATCTGATCGCCCATAACGAGGGCCGGCTCGGCAAGACGCTGTTCACCGATCGCTCAGACCCCGACGACATTAAGGTGCAAGTGCACGCCTCCTGGGATTCCGAGGAGGAAGCGCGCGCGATCGGCGAAGAGATCGAGCAGCTTCAGCGCAACAAGCATAATCTGAACGACATCTCGATCCTCGTGCGCGCGTCTTTCCAGATGCGCGAGTTCGAAGACCGTTTCGTCACGCTCGGCCTGAATTATCGCGTCGTCGGCGGCCCGCGCTTCTACGAGCGCCTCGAAATCCGCGATGCCATGGCCTATTTCCGCCTCGTCTGCCAGCCGGCTGACGATCTCGCCTTCGAACGCATCGTCAATACGCCGAAGCGCGGTTTGGGCGACACCACGGTCCGCGCCCTGCACGATTACGCCCGTGCTCGCGATATCCCGATGCTGGCGGCAGCAGCGGATATCATCGAGACGGACGAGATGAAGCCGAAGGCGCGCAAGGCGCTGTTCGATGTCGTGCAATCCTTCCGCCGCTGGCAGGGCCTGCTTGAAAACACGCCCCATACCGAGCTTGCCGAGCAGATCCTTGAAGAGTCCGGCTATACGGACATGTGGAAGAACGACAAATCGGCGGAAGCGCCGGGACGCCTGGAAAACCTCAAGGAACTCGTCCGCTCCATGGATAGTTTCGAATCCATGCGCGGCTTCCTCGAGCACGTCTCGCTTGTCATGGATGCCGAGCAGAACGAAAATCTCGACGCCGTTTCGATCATGACGCTGCACTCCGCCAAGGGTTTGGAATTCGATACGGTGTTCCTGCCCGGCTGGGAGGAAGGCCTGTTTCCGCATCAGCGCTCGCTCGACGAAAACGGCCGCGCCGGCCTGGAGGAAGAGCGCCGCCTCGCCTATGTCGGGATTACCCGCGCCAAGCGCCGTTGCCACATCTGGTTCGTCTCCAACCGCCGCATCCATGGCCTCTGGCAATCGACTATTCCGTCCCGCTTCCTCGACGAACTGCCGGAAACGCATGTTCAGGTTGCCGAGGTCGAGCAGTCCTACGGCGGATATGGCCGCGGCGGCTACGGCCAGTCACGCTTCGACAAGGCCGATCCCTTCGCCAATTCCTATTCCACCCCCGGCTGGAAGCGCGCCCAGGCAAATCGCAACGATGCGACCCGCGACAACTGGGGCAGCCGCTCCGGCCACGCCGTCGAGCGCATCGGCTACGGCGAAAGCGGCCCGAAGGTGCGCACCATCGACGGTGAGCTGGTGGCCAAATCCACCTCCTCCGAACCCTCCAAATTCGCCATCGGCGACCGCGTCTTCCACATCAAGTTCGGCAACGGCAATGTCTCCGAGATCGAGGGCAACAAGCTGACCATCGAATTCGACCGCGCCGGGCAGAAGCGGGTGCTGGACGGGTTTGTGGAGAGGGTTTGATCGGCGAGGCCGATTATCTCGCTTGGGATAAGAGGGGCGGCCCCAATGCATCCGCGAAGACTTGGTTGATTGTGGCTCTCCTTCTCTCCCACACACTCCGTCATCCTCGGGCTTGACCCGAGGATGACGGAGTGTGGGGTATGGCAGGGTGGCAAACGCGAACCCCATTCTTTGCCAACCATAGGTCATCCACCATCCATAGCTCTTGACGGCTATCATCTCCGCCAGCATCCTACACGCATGGGTGGATATACTTACATTATCACCAACCACAAACGCGGTACGCTGTACATCGGCGTCACTGCCGATCTCGAACGCCGCATCTACAAGCATCGTGAAGGCCTGACACCCGGCTTCGCTTGGAAATATGGGTGCACGCGGTTGGTCTGGTATGAAGACCACGCGGACATCGTTTCAGCCATACAGCGGGAGAAATCCCTGAAACGCTGGTATCGCCAGTGGAAGATCGAGCTGATTGAAAAGACCAACCCCGATTGGCGGGATTTATACTACGAGCTCTGGTGACGTCTCATGCTCCCCGAGCAATCGCGCATCCCGATCCTTCAGCCACAGCCCGAACTCCTTGACCACGGCCACCACTTTCTCCAGCCGGGTCCCATCCTTCGTCAGCGAATATTCGACCTTCACAGGAACAGTCGGATAGACCGTGCGCCGGATAAGGCCTGCCTCCTCCAACGCGCGGAGGTCAAGCGTCAGCATTCTCTGCGAAATGCCAGGCATCAGCCGTCGCAGCTCGTTGAAGCGCTTGGGTCCGTCGACCAGATAGGAGACGATCAGCAGCCGCCAGCGGCCTCCCAGCAAATGCATCGCCTCCTCGACAGAGCAACCGGTCACGGTCTTTTTCATCACGCATTCCTCATGCTTGAGGCGGTATAATTTTTGAACCTAGATGTCAAACTTTTCCGTTCTTACGATTCTATACCAAAGGGATTACCTGGTTCGGCAGCCAGCCTTCCAAGGGGAGGCTGGCACTGGAAACACCATGGAGACCTTCAGTGAAACTATACTACATGCCGGCAAGCTGCTCGCTCTCGCCCCATATCGTCATCAACGAACTCGGCCTGGACGTGGAACTGATCAAGGTCGATCACACCAGCCACAAGACCGAGGCTGGGCTGGATTTTCACGGCGTCAATCCGCACGGCTATGTCCCCGTTCTCGAACTCGCCGACGGCAATCATCTGAGAGAGGGACCGGCGATCGTCCAATATCTGGCGGACTTGAAGCCCGAGGCTGGATTGTTGCCGGCCGCCGGCACGATGGCGCGCTACAAGCTGCAGGAAATGCTCGGCTTCCTGTCGACGGAAATCCACAAGGGCTTCATTCCGCTTCTCTATGCTCGGCTGGCGGGAGGTTATGTCGAGACGGCAAGGCCGAAGCTCGAAAAGCGATATCAATGGATCGACGCACATCTTGCCGACCGCCTCTTCCTGATGGGCGACAGGTTTACGGTTGCCGATGCCTATCTTTTTGCGCTGACGGGCTGGGGCCAGGCGGCATGGCTGAAATCCTACTACAAGGCAGGGATCCACTTCGATGAACTCGATCATCTCAAGGCCTGGTATCTGCGCATGAGGCAACGCGATGCCGTGCGTAAATCCATCGTGGAAGAAGGATTGGCATTCGACTGACCACCGCGGCGGCGGGCAAGAGGAATGCCATCGCGAGACACAGACGGTCTCGCGATGGCGCGATTTGATACCATGCTACTTCTGTCGATGGAGGATCATGCCGCCGTGATGGAGCACGTCGTCGATGAAATCTCCATCGGCGGTGAAACCTGTATCGTCCCAATAGTCGATGTGATTGCCGCGAACTTCATAGCGCCCCTGATAGGCGCTTTCGCGCTGGCCGCGCGCTTCGTCATAGCGGCCGTTCGGCAGCAAATTGTGACGCACATAGCCATCGGCGGTAACCCACATGCCGGCATAGGGATGGCTTTGCTGGATGGTCGCGGATGCATTGGGCTTGTTGTTCATGGTGGCGTAAACCTCTGATGTGACGATGAATATGGCGCTGGCGGCAAGAGCCACGGTGAGACTTTGGATTGTGGCCATGTCTCGCGCCGCTAGGTGTTGGCCGTCGGGCGCACGACGATCTCGTTGACATCGACATCCTCGGGCTGCTCGATGGCGAAGCGCACGGCGCGGGCGATGGCATCGGGCTTCAAGGCGATGGCGCGATAGGTTTTCATCGCCTCGGCGGCGACGGGATCGGTGATTGTGTCGGCAAGCTCGCTTTCGACGACGCCGGGATGGATGCAGGTCACGCGCAACGTCTTGTGTTCCTGGCGCAGTCCATCGGAGATCGCCCGCACCGCATGTTTCGTGGCGCAATAGACCGCAGCGGTCGGTGAAACCGCAAGCGCTCCGATCGATGCGATGTTGATGATCTGGCCGGAATTGCGCGCGATCATCTCGGGCAGAACTGCGGCAATGCCATACAGCACGCCTTTGATGTTGACGTCGATCATCCGGTCCCATTCCTCGACCTTCAGCGACGCCATCAGCGACAGCGGCATCACCCCGGCATTGTTGACGATGACATCGACGCGTCCCCATTTCTGTCGAGCGGCGCTGACGGAAGCCTCGAAGCTCCGGCGGTCCGTCACATCAAGGGGATGGGCGAGCACGGTACCGCCTGCCGCGCTCAATTCGGCCGCCAGCGCCTCCAGGCGTTCCACCCGCCTCGCGCCCAGCGCCACTTTCGCGCCGGCGGCGGCAAGTTCGCGGGCAATGGCCTCACCGATCCCGCTCGAAGCCCCAGTAATCAGAATGACCTTATCAATCGGCACGACCTCATCCTTTCTTGGTCTATGTCATGAGGCCTTGACTGTAAGGGTCAGCTATTGTTTCGATAAGCCATCATTCCCTTGCCAGATTGGAAAGAAAAAATAACCAATGGAGCCGGATCTGAATGCGCTTGCCGTTTTTGCGCTCGTTGCGGAGGAACGGAGCTTCCGGGCTGCGGCGACGCGGCTCGGCGTGACGCGTTCCGCCGTCAGCCAGACGATCCGTCGCCTTGAGGAAAATCTCGGCATCGCGCTTGTGCTCCGTACGACGCGGAGCGTCAGCCTCACCGAAGCCGGCGAGCGGCTCTATGAGAGGGTCGCTCCGGCAGTGGCGGACATGCGCGCGGCACTGGAGGGGACCAAGGCGCTGACGGAGCTTCCGCGCGGACGTCTGAGGCTTGCGGTCTCCTCGATTGCCGAACGTTTTCTGGCAGGGCCGCTCCTCGCCGGCTTCGTCCACCAATATCCCAAGGTGGAGCTTGATATCACCGTCACGGACGAGGAATTCGACATCGCCGCCGAAGGCTATGACGCGGGCGTGCGGCTGGGAGAAGTCATCGCGCAGGATATGATCGCCGTGCCGATCGCGGGCGCCGAGCGGCAACTGGCCGTCTGTGCCCCATCCTATCGCGAACACTTCGGCGTGCCATCACACCCGGCAGACCTTGCCGGGCATGCCTGCATCGGCTGGCGCCCTTCCCCGAAATCGGCGCCCTATCGCTGGGAATTCGCCGAAGCGGGCAAGGAGTTCAGCGTCGCGGTGCCGTCGACGATCACCACCAACGACATGGGCCTGATGATCAAGCTCGCCGTCGCAGGGGCCGGCATCTCATTTGGAATGGAGGAAAGCTTCCGCCCCTTCATCGGCCGCGGGGAGTTGCAGCCGATCCTGGAGGATTATTGCCCCTACTTCGCGGGCTTCTATCTCTATTATCCGAGCCGCCGAAACACTGCTCCGAAGCTTCGCGCGCTGATCGAGCATGTCAGGCGCTTTCCCGCCGGCGGCGAAGGACGGGCAAGCGGCAAGTAAACCGGATAAGTCCCTTGCCGTCTTGAGCGATCACCACCCTCAATTGCGCCCGCCATTCGCGCGGATGATCTGCCCATTGATCCAGCCGCTCTGAGCACCGGCGAGAAACGATACGATCTGGGCGATCTCTTCCGGCAGCCCGAGTCGCCCGAGCGGAATATCGTTGATCAGCCGCTGGATCAGCTCCTCGGACCGTCCCTTGAACAACAGTTCCGTGGCGATCGGTCCAGGCGCGACGGCATTGACTGTCACGCCGCGCGTGCCGAGTTCCTTGGCGAGCGTATGCGTCATGGCTTCCACCGCCGCCTTCGTCGCCGCATAGACGCCGTTGCCGGGAGAATAATGGCCGATGATGCTCGTGGAGAGGTTGATGATGCGGCCGCCATCCCTCACCCGCTTTGCACCTTCCCGCATTCCGTTGAACGTGCCTGTGAGGTTGACGGCAATCTGCTGTTGAAAATCCTCATCGCTCACCTGCGCCAACGGCGAGAATTTGCCGATCCCGGCATTGTTGACGAGCACATCGACCTCTCCGAACTCGGCTTCGGCACGATCGAACAACGCCGCAACAGCCGAAGCGTCGGCCACATCCGCACGGACCGCAATCGCGCGGCCGCCCGCCGCTTCGATGCAGGCGACGACGTCCTCAGCCTCTCCCATGCTCGATGCGTAATTGACGATGGTCTGAAAACCATCGGCGGCAAGCTGCCCCGCAATGGCGGCACCGATGCCCTTCGATGCTCCGGTGACGATCGCGGTTTTGATTTCGCTGGACATGCATTTATCTCCATTTGTCTTTCCGGCCCGAACGGCGAGCGTCGCGCACGCATGCGCGCTGGAACACGCCGGGGACTTCAATCTCCGGATGTTGCTGGAACGCTTGTTTCGTTGGGCTACGACCTGTAATATGAGCGATAATTCGCTTTTTACCACTCGCATTCCAGGAACATGTCCGAGAGCCCTCTGAAGAGCCGCCCGGCGCCGAGAAAAACACCGAAGCAAGCCCGTTCGCTCGCGACCGTCGAGGCAATTGTCGAGGCTGCGGCTCGCATTTTGGAAGAGCGCGGCCATGAAGCCTTTTCCACCAATGCGGTGGCGGAGAAGGCCGGTGTCAGCGTCGGCTCGCTCTATCAATATTTTCCACGCAAGGATGCGCTGATCGGAGCCTTGATCCTCAGAGAAACGAGCCGCCTCGTCGAGGATGCGGAAAGCGCAACCGACCAGCCCACCGGCAGTCAAGCCCTGTCGGCACTCATCCTCCCCTGCGTCGAGCAGCAGCTTCGCCGGCCGGCTCTTGCCCGCCTGCTCGACTTTGAGGAAGCACGCCTGCCGCTCGACGACACTACGGAACGAGTGAAGATGCGGTTCTTCGAACTCACGCGCGCAACGCTTCGGCGACCGGACCTGCCGCCGCAGGCCGATATCGATGTTGCAAGCCGCGACGTGGTGGCGATCATCAAGGGAATGGTCGACGCCGCCGGAGAACACGGTGACGGAGATAAAGGTCAATTGGCGCTTCGCGTGAAGCGCGCCGTGTTCGGCTATCTAGCCAACAAGGGCTGATGCCTGCGGATCAGACGCGCCGTAAGGGAGGCTGAATTGCTTCGCTCGATGTCTTCAGCCTTTGCTGCAAACCGCATTGCTGCATTGCAAAATCCGCATTCCTAGCAAGCTACCAATAATGATCCAATCGATTATATCGATTTAAGCGGCTTCGGGATTCCGTGCTTCTTGCGGGCGTCTCGGCAAGCCGCTGCCAGTCCTTCCGGCCCGTTCGGGCTTTTCGCCCGGGTCGAATCTCGAAGCCTGGCAACAACAAGAACCGAGGATAAAAAGTGGCTGGCTCAGCAACAAGCTCTGCGCCCACCAGCGCCCGTGCATCCGCACGCCAAGGCCAGGGCAGTTACCAATTCGCGCTTATCGCACTCACCTCACTCTTTTTCATGTGGGGCTTCATCACTTGCCTGAACGATATTCTGGTCCCGCACCTGAAGAGCGTCTTTCAGCTCAACTACACTCAAGCGATGCTCATCCAGCTCTGCTTTTTCGGCGCATACTCCATCGTATCTCTGCCGGCTGGAGCGATCGTGAAGCGCATCACCTACAAGTGGGGCATCGTCGTCGGCCTTACCATCGCGGCAGTCGGCTGCGCCCTGTTCATCCCCGCCGCCAGCTATCGCGTTTATGCGCTCTTCCTGGGCGCGCTCTTCGTGCTCGCCACCGGCATCACAATCCTGCAGGTGGCCGCAAATCCCTATGTCACCGTATTGGGACCGCCGGATACGGCAGCCAGCCGACTGAACCTGACGCAGGCCTTCAACTCCCTCGGCACGACGATCGCACCTTACTTCGGCGCGATGCTGATCCTGTCTGCCGCAACCGTTGCAGCCGCTAACGCTACCCCGGAACAGCTCGATGCCATCAGGCTTGCCGAAGCCGGCGCGGTCAAGTTCCCCTATCTGCTCCTCGCGGCCGCCTTCCTGGTGCTCGCAGCGGTCTTTGCTGCGTTGAAGCTGCCCGAGGTCGAAGACGAGGAAACGGTCGAGCCGATGCGCGGCGGCGGTTCCGCCTGGCAGTACCGCCACCTCGTGCTCGGCGCCGTTGGCATTTTCCTCTATGTCGGCGCCGAAGTCAGCGTCGGCAGCTTCCTCGTCAACTTCCTGAGTCAGCCCGATATCGCGCATCTCTCCGAAGCCGATGCCGCCCACTACGTCTCTTACTTCTGGGGCGGCGCCATGATCGGACGCTTCATCGGCTCGCTGATCATGCGTCATATCGATGACGGCAAGGCGCTTGCCTTCAACGCCGCTGCAGTCATCATCCTGCTCGTGGTCACCGTGCTGACAACGGGCCATGTCGCCATGTGGTCCGTGCTGGCGATCGGCCTGTTCAACTCGATCATGTTCCCGACGATCTTCAGCCTGGCGCTGCACGGCCTCGGCAAATATACGAGCCAGGGTTCGGGCATTTTGTGCCTTGCCATTGTCGGCGGCGCCATCCTGCCGGTCATCCAGGGTGGCCTCGCCGATACCATCGGCATTCATCTCGCCTTCCTGATGCCGATCATCTGCTACGTCTATATCGCCTTCTACGGGCTCAAGGGCCACAAGCCGGCCTGAGACTGACTAGGCTTTGCGCTCCGCCGGTTTTCCAGCGGAGCGCAAAGGGCTTGATCCGAGGCGCGCCGCTTGGCATCGTGCGGCACAACAAACCTGAAGGACTGGCCTCATGAAAGCACTGCTGCTCATCGACATCCAAAACGGCTTCTGCCCCGGCGGAAATCTCCCCGTGCCGGATGGAGATCAGGTGGTGCCCATCGCCAACGAGCTCATCGACAGCCGCAAATACGATCTGGTTGTCGCTTCGCAGGACTGGCATCCGGCTGGCCACGGCAGCTTCGCCTCCTCCCATCCCGGCAAGAAGCCCTTCGAAATGGGTACGCTATCAGGCAAGCCGCAGATGATGTGGCCCGACCACTGCGTCCAGAACACTAAAGATGCCGAATTCCATCCCGGCCTCCATGTCGCGGCCGTCGATTTTATCCAGCAAAAGGGCCAGAACCCCGCGGTCGATAGCTATTCCGCTTTCCGTGACAACGATCAGACAGCCCTTACCGGACTGGCCGCCTATTTGCGCAATAAGGGCGTCACGGAGCTCGATCTTTGCGGGCTGGCGACCGATTACTGCGTGAAGTTCTCGGCGCTCGACGCCGTCGAAATGCTGCCCGGCGTCACCGTTCGCTTCATTGAGGATGCCAGCCGAGGCATCGACCCGGCCGGTGTCAAGGCGGCGGTCGACGATATGCGAGCCCATGGTGTCGCGGTCATCAGCAGCAAGGATGCGCTTGCCTAAAATCGCGTCGACCGGGCTAAACCTTCTCTAAACAAAATGGTGCAAGCTAGTCCTGATCAGTAAGATATCGGGACCCTTAGCGTGCAGTCGATTGTCATCAATGGGCGTTTCCTTGGCCAGTCCTTGTCGGGCGTGCAGCGCTTCGCGCGCGAGCTCACCCTGGCGCTCGACCGCAAGATCTCCTCAGGCGCCCTGCCCGCCTCGCTGAAAGGCGCGCGCTGGCGTCTGGCCGTACCACGCAATACACCCATCGATATAAGGCTCTCCACCATCGAAATCGATAGTTTCGGTTCCGGTCCCGGTCACGTCTGGGAGCAAACATCGTTGCTTTCGCGCTCGCGCGGCAGCCGGCTTATCGGCTTCGGCGGCAGCGGCCCGCTGCTGCATCGCCGCCAGGCGGTCGTCATCCACGACGTGACGATCTTCCGCCATCCGCAATCCTTCAAGCGCAGCTACCGCCTGCTGCACGGTGCGCTTGGCACGGTGCTGACGCGCACCGCCAAGATCGGCACCGTCTCCGAATTCTCGCGACAGGAACTGGCCTCGGTGTTCCGGGTTCCCTCGGCCGGCATCGACGTCGTCTACAATGCCGTCGATCACTTCGCCGCCATCGAGCCGGACAACGCCGTGATGCACCGGCTTGACCTGAAGACGAACGGCTTCTTCCTGCTTGTGGGAACGATGAAGCCGAACAAGAACCTCGATTTCGCCATCCGCGCTTTCAAGGCGCTCAAGGATGACAACCAGAAGCTCGTGGTCGTCGGCGGCTCCGCGCCGACCGTCTTCAAATCGGAAGGCCAGCAATCGAACGACAGCTTGCTCTTTCCCGGCAGGCTTACGGATGCGGAAATCGCCGCGCTGGAGCGACATGCCACCGCCTTCGTCTTCCCGAGCCTTTATGAAGGCTTCGGCATCCCGCCCCTGGAAGCGATGACGCAGGGCTGTCCGGTGCTCGCGGCCGATATCCCCGCCGTGCGCGAGGCGTCGGGCGATGCCGCGCTCTATTTCGACCCTTTCCAACAGGATGAACTCATCACCGCCATGCGAAGGATCGCAACGGACGACGGGCTACGCCAGGATCTGCGGCGGCGTGGCCACGAGAACGTCACGCGTTTCTCCTGGGACGGCAGCGCCGACCGCGTGCTCTCTATTCTCGAAGATCTCTGAGAGACTTCACGATCGGGCCTGCGGCCGGAACATGGTGACGAAGTAGCTATAGAGGCCAAGCAGGCAAAAGAGCGCGCCGCCGGCGACACCGACCGCCACCGATATCCAGAGCGAACAGCCGAAACCGGTCGTCGCCAGTACCGGCACCGCAAGACCAATGGCGGAGAAGACCACCGGCGGCCAGACGAAATCGAAGGCAAGGGACATCATCACCTTGACGCCGATCGCCGTGGCGCAGAGCGCGCCGATCATGCCACCGGCCATAAG
This sequence comes from Rhizobium sp. P40RR-XXII, assembly GCF_012641405.1. Classification (GTDB taxonomy): domain Bacteria; phylum Pseudomonadota; class Alphaproteobacteria; order Rhizobiales; family Rhizobiaceae; genus Rhizobium. The sequence goes on along the minus strand of NZ_JABAII010000024.1, from coordinate 50,817 downwards.
AGCAGCATCGCCGAAAGAGCCGAGGTAACCGCCGATAAGCGTGCCGGCGTTCAGCAATACGCAATCCAGCGCTGCGAGCAGGAAGATCGTCAGCAGCCGATGCTGCAGATGCGCCGGCGTCGGCATCATGTTGGCGGTCAGGGCGCGGCATGTCGCAAGACCGATGACGAAGGGGGCAACGGCAAGAAATTCGTTGCGCAAACCGGCGGCGATCACCAATTGGCCGACCGGCTGCAGCAACGCGAAGATACCGGCAGCCGTCATGAGTGTAAGGCCGGTCAGCAGCGAGTAATATTCCCCAAGCTGCTTGGCAAAAACAGGCGTCGCCCCGTCGCGATCATAGGTCGTGACGACATCGGGATATTGAATGGCCTGCAGGGCGGAGACGATCAGCACGAAGGGCCGTTGCAGCAGGTCGAGCGCCAGCAGCGCACCGGCGGCGGCCCCCGCTCCCAATGTGGCCGTGAGGATGGATTTCAATCCCAGCGGCGTCAGCATGCCGATAACGGAGGCGCTGGCGGCAACGCTGCCATAAACGAAGTGCTTGCGGATCAACGACGGCTCGAAGGGTGCCGCCTCGCGCAGGCTGTCACGGGTCAGAAACACAGCCAATAAACCGTAAGCGATATAACCGGCCATCAGACCTATGACGGTGCAAGTGAAATTGGGGGCAACGGCAGCACCCGCGAGCGTGCCGGCTGCGAGAATGGTGGCGCGTGAACCCTGCAGCCGCGAGAAAACACGAAACTCCTGACGAAAGCGCAACATGGTGAGATGCAGGTCGCTGCCGCCCTGGAAGATCGCGACCAAGCCGCCGAGCACGGCAATCTCCGCCGAAACAGAAAAGAAGATCGAAGCGGACGCGGCAATCAGGCAAATTGCCGAGCACGCCGCAAACTCCATCGTGAGTGCCTTTCGCTCCAGCGCTTCACTTCCAGGACCCTGCCCCGGATAGAAACGGCTGCAAGCAAAGCGAACCCATTCGAAACAGAAAATCGCCGCGAACTGGCTGATCGAGATGAACAGCGAATAGGCTGCGTAATCCGCCGGAGCCAGCAAATGCGCGACAGCGATCAGCAGCCCAAAAGCCACCGCCGCCTGATAGAAATATGCAGCCAATGCCACGATCTTCGCCATTCAGGCAGCTAACAGCAAAAGATTGAGGAAACCGCTAATCCTTCGAAAGGATAGTTATCGTACCAGCCCGAAAAGTAACTATCGCCGGTGGACGGCCGAACCGGCGCAGGCAGGGCCAGCGGCCTTGAATTGCCTTTTTGCACCGCACACGTTAGAAGAGCCGCCAAAATTAAAAGACGAAAGACGGACATGCACCGGGCGGCGCGTCCGGGGAGGAGCATCATGGAGACCATCAATACGATAGCCGCCCTGCGGGAACGGCTCGGCGAACATCGCGCGGCTGGCAGGCGCATCGGCCTGGTTCCCACAATGGGCTACCTGCATGCCGGCCACATGGAACTGGTCTCCCGCGCCAGGGCCGAGAACGGCATCGTCGTTACCTCCATCTTCGTCAATCCGCTGCAGTTCGGCGCCAATGAGGATCTGGCGAAATATCCGCGCGATATCGAGCACGACGGCGCGATGCTACGCGACGCCGGCGTCGATTTCCTCTTCGCACCCGCTGTCGCCGACATGTATCCGCGCCCGATGGAGACCGTCGTCGACGTGCCGAAGCTTGGGGCGGAACTGGAGGGCGCGGTTCGCCCCGGCCATTTCGCCGGTGTTGCCACGGTCGTCACCAAGCTCTTCAATATCGTCCAGCCCGACAGCGCCTATTTCGGCGAGAAGGACTATCAGCAGGTGGCGATTATCCGCCGCATGGTCGAGGACCTCGCGCAGCCCGTTCGTGTCGTGCCGGTGCCGACCGTTCGCGATATGGATGGGCTGGCTCTCTCCTCGCGCAACGTCTATCTCTCGAAAGAGGAGCGCGCAGCCGCCGTTATCGTGCCGAAGACGCTGGCGGAAGCCGAGCGGCTCTACGATCTCGGCGCGGACGATCCCGCCGCCCTCGAGGAGGCCCTGCGCACTTTCATCGAAAAGGAGCCGCTGGCAACAGCGGAAGTCGCCGCCGTTCGTGATCCCGATACGCTGGAGCCGCTGACGAGCTTGCAGGGCCGGCCCATTCTGATCGCGCTTTTCGTACGCATCGGCACCACTCGCCTGCTTGACAACCAGGTCATCGGCCGCAAGCCATCAAACAACGAAAAGGCCGCCTGAGATGAGCACCGTTGGACACACTAAGCGCATCACGCCCGCTGCGATCGAAACCATGAAGGGTACGCGTCTGATCGTCAGCCTGACGGCCTATACGACGCCGATTGCCCGCCTGCTCGATCCGCATTGCGACCTGCTTCTGGTCGGTGATTCCCTCGGCATGGTGCTCTACGGCATGGAAACGACCGTCGGCGTTACGCTCGATATGATGATCGCCCACGGCCAGGCCGTCGTGCGTGGTGCCAAGCACGCCTGCGTCATCGTCGACCTCCCCTTCGGCTCCTACCAGGAATCGAAGGAGCAGGCCTTCCGCAACGCCGCGCGCGTCCTGAAGGAAACTGGCTGCGATGGCGTGAAGCTGGAGGGTGGCGAGGAAATGGCCGAAACCGTGGCGTTTCTCACCTCTCGCGGCATTCCGGTCTTCGGCCATGTCGGGCTCATGCCGCAGCAGGTGAATACCACCGGCGGCTATCGCTCGCTCGGCCGCTCGGACAAGGAGGCAGACAAGATCCGGCGCGACGCCATGGCGGTCGCCGAGGCCGGTGCCTTCGCAATGGTGATCGAAGGCACGGTCGAACCGCTCGCACGCGAGATCACCGCCGCCGTCGCCATTCCCACCATCGGCATCGGCGCATCGGCCGCCTGCGACGGACAGATCCTCGTTTCCGACGACATGCTCGGCCTCTTCAATGATTTCAAGCCGCGCTTCGTCAAGCATTTCGCGGAGCTGGCGCCCCTGGTCTCAAAGGCCGTGGAAGCCTATGCCGAGGAAGTGAAGGCCCGCACCTTCCCGGCTATTGAGCATACGTTTCAACCGAAGAAGTAGCCAAATAGCTGCCAACTTATCCGCGGCCAGTTTTGCTCTTCGGCTCGAATGTTCGATAGAATGCCTTCGGGCAACGATCTGAACGAGGTTAGCGCGATGATCTCCAGCGAACGTGGAAGCCTCCTTGGGGCCGGCAAGGAGGCGGAAGTCTATGAATACGGCGAGCTGGTCCTGAAATTATGGAAGGTCGACGCATCGAAGGCCGCGGCTTTTCGGGAAGCGGCGACCCTCGCAATCCTGGAGAACTTGGAAGTCAATGCTCCAAGAGTCCGAAGTGTTGGCGAGTTTGAAGGTCGCTGGGGCTTGGTCATGACACGCGTCGAGGGCCGAACCTTTGGTGACGCGATCGCCCAAAAGCCATTGCAGGCACTAGCCCATCTGAATGTTTTGGCAGCTACGCATCGAAAAATCCATGAACACAGCGGGGTTGGTCTTCCTGCTCTGAAATCGCGCTTGCATCGTGACATTGAGCGCGCCGTGCAATTGAACGAAGCCCAGCGACAGCATCTCTTGTTTAGGCTTCATCGCTTGCCGGATGGCGACAGGCTTTGCCATGGCGATTTTCATCCGTGGAATGTGCTCGGATCGCTCGAGCGGGTAACCGTGATCGATTGGCTCGATGCTTGCTGCGGAGATCCCTTTGCCGATGTCTGCCGGAGCTATGTTCTTATACATTCCTATGACAACGGCCTGGCGGCGGCCTACCTCGATGCCTACGGCGATGAAAACCGTGCCGCCATTTTGGGTTGGCTTCCTTACGTCGCGGCGGCGCGATTGTCCGAGGGCGTTTCGGATGAAGCGGACAACCTTATGAAGATGATCAGCCGTAACTCACCGGATTGAGCGTATATCGCCTTACGGCTTCGCCGACCGGGAATGGACGCTCTCTTCCTTCTCCAGCAGATAGATTGCCTCACCGAAGTCTTCCATCTTGCTTACCAATGCGGCATGGGCATCCCGAAGACCTTGATTGTAATAATACGGCCCGAACTCGGCGGTGAAGAAATCGAGCAGGAACTCGGTGGGCAACGAGCCGAGCGTCTGGTCCAGTTCATCAGCGAAATAGCGCTGAAGGCGCGCGACCATGGCTGCCTTCTCCTCCTTCGAAAAGGTGATCTTCTTCATCTGTTCATCTCTCATTTTGTGAGCGGTCTCAAAGCGCTGGATCAAAGAAATCAATTGATCCATCAAGTAAATTCAATTGCTGGCCCGGCGCACACGGCTTACACGTCCCGCCATTGAACAGCGCGGAAGCAAATGCGCAAGGGTGCAACGTCGTCGTTCCCCATGCGGGATCCGCGCCCTCGACACCGCATCCGGAGCAAAGCCGGTTTTTCCACGAAGGACAGAGCGGACCATGAGTCGCGCGGAATTTCTTGACGGATTGAAGGGCGGCATTCCCGTCGGCCTCGCCGCAGCGCCTTTCGGCGCCCTGTTCGGTGCGTTGGCGCGCGACCAAGGCATGTCGCTCGGCGAGTTGACCCTGATGAGCGGCACCGTCTATGCCGGCGCCAGCCAGATGGTCGGGCTGGACCTCTTCGGCAACCATGTCCAGGCTTGGCTCATCGTGCTGTCGATCCTGGCGGTGAACTTCCGCCACGTCCTCTATTCGGCGGCGATCGCCCGCTATATCAGGCATTTTTCGGCGGTGGAGAAGTTCTTCACCTTCTTCCTGCTGGTCGATCCGCAATTCGCCGAGACGATCAAGCGCCATGAGAGCGGCAAGACCGTGAGCTTCGCCTGGTATATCGGCTTTGCCGCGGTGATCTATGTTCCCTGGGTGCTGATCAGCCTGATCGGCGGCCTTCTCGGCAGCTTGATCGGCGACCCGAAGGCCATCGGTCTCGATATCCTGCTGCCGGTCTATTTCCTAGGCATCGTCATGGGCTTCCGCACGCGCGACAACTTTCTGCCGGTCGTCGCCGTCAGCGCAGTCGCATCAGCCATCGCCCATCGCTATGTCGGCTCGCCCTGGCATGTCAGCATCGGTGCATTGGCAGGCGTCGCACTCGCTGCAATGCTGCCGCCGGTAAAGGCGAATCGCAAGCCGGATATCGCGCACGAAAGCCACGAGGTCTGACCATGCTCGATTTCAATCCGCATATGGTCGTGCTGATTGCCGCAGCCGCTGTGGTGACTTTCCTGACGCGCATCGGCGGCTATATCCTGATCGTCAAGATGACCCGCATTCCGCCGCGCGTCGAAGCCGCGTTGAATGCCGTGCCCGCCGCCGTGCTGACGACCCTCGTCGCCCCCGCCTTTTTCATCGGCGGCTGGGATACCAAGGTGGCGATGCTCGCGGCCCTTCTCGTCGGGCTGCGCTACCCCTCGACCTATATGCTGGTCGCAGGATGGATCGTCGTCATGGCGTGGCGCCATTCCATCGGCGCTTGAGACCCGAAAAGACCCCATCCCGTTTCGAAGCGGGATGGGGTTCGTGTTTCTCAGTGACTGAGCGCGAGCGTGGCGTTTTCCAGCCATGCCCGGACGTCGTGATCATGGATCAGCGGCATCAGCGCCTCGCGCGTCTTCGCGTGATAGTCGTTCAGCCAATTTAGCTCTTCATGCGTCAGCAGCTCGACCAGAACCAGGCCGCGATCGATCGGGCAGAAGGTCAAGGTCTCGAAACCCAGCATCGGCATGTCGCCGCCCTCGATCTCCTCCGGATCGCGGATATAGATCAGGTTTTCGATGCGGATGCCGAAGTGACCCGGACGATAATAGCCGGGCTCGTTGGAAAGGATCATGCCGGGAAGCAGCTCTTGCACCGCAAGGCGCGCGATGCGCTGCGGCCCCTCGTGCACCGAAAGATAGGAGCCGACGCCGTGGCCCGTGCCATGGGCGAAATCGACGCCCGCCTTCCAGAGGGCAATACGCGCCAGTGGATCGAGATCGCAGCCACGCGTGCCCTTCGGGAAACGCGCCGTGCTGATGGCGATCATTCCCTTGAGCACCAGCGTGAAGAGACGCTTCTGCTCTTCTGAGACGGCACCGATACCGACGGTGCGGGTGATATCCGTCGTGCCGTTGATATATTGCGCGCCTGAATCGATGAGAAACAGTTCGCCGGCCTGGATCAGCCGGTCGCTCGCTGTCGTCACGCGGTAATGCATGATGGCCGCATGCTCGCCGGCGCCGGAGATCGTATCGAAGGAGATGTCCTTCAGCGGGTTCTGCATGCTTTCGCCGACGCGGGCGCGGCAGGCTTCCAGCCGTTCAGCCGCGCCGATTTCCGTCACCGTCCCCGGCTTGCTCGTCTCCAGCCAGTAAAGAAATTCGACCATGGCGGCGCCATCCTGCAGATGGGCGGCGGCCGATCCATTGATTTCAGCGGCATTCTTGCAGGCGCGCGGCAGCTTGGCGGGGTCATTGCCCTCGACGACTTCGCCGCCCTGCTGACGAACGATATCCGTCAGGGCATAGGAGGCGAGATCCGGATCGATCAGGATTCGCCCGCTATTTGCAGCCGCCCCTCCCAGTCGCTTGACGAGTTCGGACGGCGGCAGCTGCTTGCAGATCTGCGTGAGGTAAGCCTCCGCTTCGACCTTCGTCTTGCGCTTGTCGAGGAAGAGTTCGGCCTCGCCTTCCGCGTAAATGATGGCGCGCGCCAGGGGATGCGGCGTGTGCGGCACGTCGCTGCCGCGGATATTGAAGATCCAGGCGACCGAGGACGGATCGGTAATCAGCACCGCCTTGAGGTTCTTTTCCTTGAGATTGGCTGCGATCTTCGCAAGCTTGTCCCTGGCCAGGACGCCGGCCTGGCCGATATCCTGGATGATGACGCCGCCAAGCGGCTCGGCCGGCCGGTCCGTCCAGAGCTTGTCGAGCGGATTGTAGGGGAGGAAAACGAGCTTGCCGTCGATCTCAGCCAATGCCTTTTCAAGCCGGCGTACTTCCGCGCCCGTATGCAGCCACGGATCGATGCCGAGCCGGAAGCCCTTTTTCGCGTGGCGCGGCAACCAGATATGCGGCGGCTCGTTTACCAGATCGCCGCCGGTGAAAACACTTTGGTCCACTTGCTCGGCAAGCTGCGTCACATAACGGCCATCCACGAAAACCACGGCCTGGGAGTGTGTGATAAGCGCAACACCTGCCGATCCAGTGAACCCCGTGAGCCATGCCAGGCGCTCCGAGCATTTGGGCACATACTCGCCCTGATACTCGTCAGCACGCGGCACGAGGAAGCCGTCGATGCCGAGATCGCCGAAGGCGGCACGCAAGCCGGCGACACGCTCGCGACCGAATTGCGGAGTGGAGGTGACGTCGAAAGACTGAAACATGAGCTGATCCGAGACTGATGGAGATCCGTGAAACCGAATGGTGCCAGTATGTTAGAGCATGATGGCCGGAAGCGCGACGGGATTTTCGGTCGTAGCGGCGATATGCGCGGCAGCGAGCCATCGGACCCCTCTCAAGTGCCGCAGCTCCCCTCTTTGCCGTTAACGAATCCGCCCATTTCGTGAGCATCACCGATCAAATATGACAACTTCACGGCACGAAATATGCATATCGCGCATAGCTCCCATGAAAGTGCCCCCCTGCCACGCCGGCGAGCGAGTCGCTATATCCGCCGCATCAAACGGGGTTCACGACGAACCCACTCGAACAAGGACTTGAAGACAATGCCTATCACCCGCTCCGCATATGTTAGCCCGGCGCTGGCTGGCGAGCGTCGCACCGTACGCCACTCCGTCGGTTCGCTTCGTCAGCTCGAAGTCGAAACCTCGAAGGCAATCGGCGCAAGCCGCGGCGGTCGCCGCTAAGAAATTTACGAGCTACGCGTTCTATATCGATCGCAATCCGGTTCTCCTCCTCCCTTCCGGATCGTGACCAGAGCGCTAGAGCCCGCTTGAGCACTCCTCCTCCACACGCTCGCGGGCAAGATCGGTGAAAGCCGATCTTCAAGGCGGTGCCTCGGCACCGCCTTTTTTTATTACCTGCGATCTTATTACCTGCGATTGGGATAGCGGGAAGCGACCGGCTCAAGGCCGGTCGAGATGGATTGTGACCCAGCCGTTGCGCCAGATCGTGCGCACATGGCGCATGTTCGCGCCGTTATAGGCAGCCAGCACCTTCCAGCGCTGCTCCGCCAGGATACCCGATAGGATGACCGAGCCACCCGGCGCCAGATGTGCCACGAGCTGCGGTGCCATCTTGATGAGCGGGCGCGCCAGAATATTGGCGATGACCAGATCGAACGGTCCATGGCGGGAAAAGGCCGTGGAATGAAAGCCCGGCGCCGTCTCCAGCGCGATACCCGAGGCAATCCCGTTGCTGCGGACATTTTCCCGGGCGACGCGAACGGCGACAGGGTCGATATCCGTCGCCAGAACCGGAATGTTGCGCAGCTTGCGCACGGCGATCGCCAGCACGCCGCTGCCGGTGCCGAGATCGAGCGCGTTGCGCACGCGGCGGCTGACGAGAACCTTCTCGATCGTCTCCAGGCAGCCCGCCGTCGTCCCATGATGGCCGGTGCCGAAGGCCTGTCCGGCCTCGATCTCGATGGCGATATCGCTGGGGCCGACCTTGTCGCGGTCATGCGAACCATGCACGAGGAAGCGGCCGGCGCGAACCGGCTTCAGCCCTTCCAGCGACTTGGCAATCCAGTCGATGTCCGGAAGTACTTCCTTTTGAATGGGGAGTTCGGCGAAGGTGGGCTTCAGAAGCGCTTCAAAACGACCGCGCACTTCCTCTTCATCCACGGCATAGAGATAGATCGACGCTTCCCAGATGTCGTTCTTTTCGTCGATTTCCGTCGTTGCGATCGGCAATTCTTCGTCTTCGAATACCGGCGTCATCAGATCCAGGACCTGCGCGGCCTTTTTCTCGGTCGTCGTTACATAAAGGCGGATTTCGCTCAACTCGTCGCTCTTTCTCGTTCTTATTCGGCCCAGTCGATCCAGGGTGGTCTCGGCGTATCATAACCGGCAACGCTTCGAAGCAACGTCCGACGCGCCGGGCGAAAGCGCAGGAATAGCGGCGCAAACAAATTGCGCGCCGCAATTGCCAGCGGATTTCTCATGGTCACCAGTCGCGTCAGGCCGTAGGTCTGCTTCAATACCAGCGTCACGGCGGGAATTCTCAAGGCCGAATACTCCTGTTCGCGGCCTTCCGCAATGAGCCAGGCAAGCCAGCAGGCATCTTCGATGCCGAGATTCATGCCGCGTGCGCCGGCTGGCGAGTGGATATGCGCGGCATCGCCGGCCAGGAAGACATTCCCTTTCGCCATCGGCTCGACATGACGGAAACTGATGCGAAACTGCGAAGCCCAGGTCCTCTGTGCAATGGTGGCCGGATGGACGATGCGGCTTTCGAAATCCTCCAGCGTCGAGATATAGCGGAGGATCTCGGCCGCAACAGGCAGGCGCCCAATCATGCCGGGATCGAAGAGCGAGATTTCGCCGTAATGGGTATCGACCGGCTCCGCATAGCGAAAATCGGCAAGATAGAAATAGGCCTCCAGAGCCTCGCCCGGGAAGCCGGCGCCCATCGCCTTGCGAACGGCCGAATGCGCGCCGTCGGCACCGATCAGGATATCCGGTCGCACCGTCTCCGGCATGCCGTCGCTCCGGCGCAGTGTGACCTCCGGCTTCCGGAAGTCCGATATGGCTTCCGCAACCACGGCCGTCTGCCATTCGGGTGAGATGCCGTAGGCCGAAAGCGCCTCCATCAACAGGCACTCGGTGGCGCCCTGCGACAAGGCTTGAATTGCGCTGAAGCGGCCCTTCACCTCTCGGGTATCCAATTGGACAAGGATTTTCTCGTCCGAGCGGACGCGAAAGCGCTCGATCGGCTGGGCGGCGGCGAGGATGCGTTCTGCAACGCCGGAGGGAGACAGCAACGTCAGCGTGCGGGCATTGACACCGAGCGCCCGGCTCTCTTCCGTGGGTGTCGGGCCGGCGCCATCGTCGACGATGCGGGGCCTATAGCCGCGTCGGGCGAGTTCAAGCGCGGCGGTCAGGCCGACCGGCCCTGCCCCTGCAATCAGGATGGATCTGGATTTTCCCTGTTCGCCACGCCCCTCGCCCATGCAGGCCCTATCCCTTCTTGATCAGGTTCTCCAGCTTCTTCGTCGCCACGTCCGGGTCTTCTTCATAGGCGATGGTTCCGGCAAAGCGGCCTGCCGAATCCAGCAGGAATACGGAAGCCGTGTGATCCATCGTATAGTCGCCGTTCGGCTGCTTTTCGTCCGCCGGCACTTTCTTGGCGTAGACGCGGAATCCCTTGACCATGTCCATCACCTTGGCGGGATCGCCGGAAATGCCGGTAATCCGCTTCGACACATTGGAGACATACTGATCCATCACGGCGGGCGTATCACGCTCGGGATCGACGGTTACGAAATAGGCGTTGAGTTTGCTGCCATCGGGATCGACCTTCTGCAGCCAGCCGTTCAGCTCGAACAGCGTCGTCGGGCAGACATCCGGGCAATGCGTATAGCCGAAGAAGATGGCCGACGGCTTGCCGCGAAACGCCTGTTCGCTGATCGGCTGACCGCTTTGAGAAACGAGCGTGAAAGGCACGCCATAGGGACCGGATGCCGCCACCTCGGGCGACTTGCCTCCACCAAAGCTCAGCCAGCCCAATATTCCGGCCACGATCAACACCGCCACCCAAATCGCAATCCGCACGTTTCTCATGACTGCCTTTCCTCATCATTTCCGGCGACCGCACTCGACAGGCAGCGCGATCCGCCCTCCAGCCGATGTAACGGCTCGACGTGGAGGACGCAATTCAAGAAGATGTTCGCAAGGGACCGAAATCGTCGCAGCATGCGCTTTGGGGTTTCCCAAGCCTTGCTTGCTTTGTTTCTTGGCTTCACTCAGGCTCGGCGAAACAAAATCTGCGATCATGTTAAACCAATCCTAACCTGTCCGCGCCAACATCTCTTTCAAAGGTCGAACTCGACTTCGCCCGCCGCCCGAAACGCGGCAAACTCTTTGTTTCAGAAGGGCATGACGCCCGCCGGAAAGCCAGGCGTTTTCGCGCCGAAGCACCGGATGCTGCCGCTGCCCAAGCCGCTCCAGCCGATCTCTTTTTCAATCGCGAGCGTCGCTTGCCGGCGATGCCAATCGGGAAGTCCTCGAACATGACGAACGCCATCACGCAATCGGGCGCCTATCTGGAAATCGTCTCCTTCCACCTCGGCGATCAGGAATTCTGCATCGATATCATGGCCATCCGCGAAATCCGCGGCTGGGCGCCGGTGACGCCGATGCCGCATACGCCGCCTTACGTGCTCGGCCTCATCAACCTGCGCGGCGCAGTGATCCCGGTCATCGACATGGCCTGCCGCCTCGGCATGAAGATGACGGAGCCATCCGAGCGTTCGGCCATCATCGTCACGGACATTGCCGGCAAGCTCGTCGGCCTTTTGGTCGAGCAGGTCTCGGACATGATGTCGATCAAGAGCGAAGACCTGCAGCCGGCGCCGGAAATCGTCCCGGAAGCACAGCGCGCCTTCTGCCGCGGCATCGTGGCACTGGAAAAGACCATGGTCTGCTTCCTCAACCTCGATACGGTTATCGCGGATCAGCTGGCCCAAGCGGCCTGATTTCAATAAGTTAGAAGTTGGTCCTGAAAGAAGATCGCCCTGAAGCTCGGCTCCAGGGCGATCGTTTTTCATGTAACCGGCTTTGGCAGGGGTGTAGCCAATGATGCCGGTCTAGCAGGCCGTGAACAGGGGCAAGAGTCGCCTCCGTGTTCGCTTTCAAAATTGCATCAAAAAGATGCAAACCGAAAGCAACCAGAAGCAATTCGACAACCCAAGAGTATGACTTTTTTTGGTATTACCTCTTCGCGAGTTGTGATTGCGGTATCCTGGTAACGACGAAGCACCTCATGCAAAGTCGCGGTCCGCTTTAGTTGGGCTTGCCCTTCTTCCATGTAACCTGTTGACCAAACAAGGGTATCGTCGAAATCGCCATCTTGGCCGAACCGTCCACTAGCTGGCGTGAATGGATGAGGTAGATCAACGTGTCGTTCTTCTTGTCGTAGATCCGGGTGACGACCAGCTTTTTCCAGATGAGCGACAATCCTGCGCGAAACACCTCCTCGCCGCCTTGCGACAGGTTGATATCGCCGATTTCGATCGGTCCGGTCTGGCGGCAGGCGATGGAATTGTTGGAGGGATCCTCGAACCAGTTGCCCTTGCGCAGCCGGTCGATGACGCTGCGATCGAAATAGGTCACATGGCAGGTCACGCCGGAGACTTCCGGGTCCGGCACGGCATCGACCAGAATGTCATTGCCCGTCCAATCCACGCCGACCTTACCGACGACCTCGGCGGAAGCGGAAACGGGCGCCATGGCCAGAAGAGACGCGGCAATGGCGGCAAGCAATTTCGGTGAACGCATCAATCATCCTCCAACAGCGGCCGCGGGGAGCGAAGCGGCATGGCTAAGGTAAGGTGGCCGATGAACGATGCAAGATAAGGCCGGCAATCCGTATCGGATGCAGCCGGGACGCCACCGCCAAAGCGCCGGCGTCCCAACGAAAACTTGAGGCGTTGCAGCTTACTTCTGGCTGATCGTAACGGCTCCGGTCTCCAGCAGCGACTTGAGGTTCGACAGAATTTTAGGCCAGCCGCCCGAAACAGCCTCGATGAACTTGGAGTTCTCCACATCGATCGCATGGGTGACGGTCAGCTTCACGGCGTTATCCGCGGGCTCCAATTCCATTACGCAGCGCGACCAGCCCTCGGCTTTCAACTCGGGGCGAAATTCGTTGCGCCATTTGAAAGCCAGCCGGCGAGGCGGATCGAATTCCGCAATCTCTCCGGTGTCGGCGACGCGACCATCCGGAAAGAGCATTTTCCATGGCGCACCGACCTTCCACTCCGTGTCATGGACCATGTCGAACCAATATTGCTTGATGAATTCCGGCGTGGTCAGCGCCGACCAGAGCTTCTCCGGCGTGGTGCGGATGAAGGTGACGTAGACGAATTTGCTTTCAGCCATGTCATTTCTCCTTGTTTGAATATCTGTGCCTGTCGCGGTTACTGACCGCCCTCCTCTTCCAGCGCTTTCTTCAAGGCCGAAAGCGCGCCCAGATGACGGCGTTCGAACTTGCTGATCCAGCGCTCGGCAATACCGTTGATCGGCACCGCGTTGATGAAATGCAGCTTCTCGCGGCCATGCTTCTCCGAGGAGACCAGGTTGGCCTCTTCCAGAATGGCAAGGTGCTTGGCCACAGCCTGGCGGGACATCTCCAGATCTTCGCAAAGTGCGCTCAGGGTCTGCCCGTTGCGCTCGTAGAGCCTGTCGAGCAATTGCCGCCGGCTGGCATCCGCCAGCGCCTTGAAAACTGCATCATCATTCACGGATACGGAACCATCTAGTTGCCTATTTGTTATATATAGGCAACTAGATGGTTGCCTGTCAAGTTGCCGATGGAAGGCAAGCAGAGGGAATTCCGCCTGGAATGATTGACAATAGCGCCACCGCATCGGATCATTCGCGCATGATCGCAAACCGCACCGTCACGATGCACCTTCACATCATCTCCCCCCTTGCAGGGCGAGTGGAAACTGTGTTGCGCTGAGCTAACCGCGATCCATCTCAACCCTGCCGAGGCGAGCAGGGTTGAAGCCTCCTTGCTCTCCTCCCCTTGACATCAAAGGAGAGCCCATGAATTCCGACCAAGACGACCCAAGCAAGCGACGACCGGGCAAAATCGGTCCGATCGAGATTCGCGCAACGCGGCCGTCGGATGCCGAAGCAATTGCGGCGATCGCCAATCTCCCCGGTTTCCGCGCCGGCACCTTGCGCCTGCCCTTTCAAAGCCTCGAGGAAACGCGGGGATGGCTGGAAAAACCCGCCCCAGACTCAACACGCCTTGTCGCGGAGGTAAACGGGCAGGTCGTCGGCAATGCCGGCCTGAACCGCCTTGCCGGCCGGCGGATTCACACCGGCAATATCGGTATGGGCGTGCATGACGATTTTACGGGCTGCGGCATTGGGTCGGCACTGTTGGGCGCCCTCGTCGATACCGCCGACAACTGGCTTGCGATCAAGCGTCTGGAGCTGAGCGTCTACGTCGACAACGCACCGGCCATCCGGCTCTACGAAAAATTCGGGTTCGAAACCGAGGGCCGTTTGCGCGCCTTCGCATTCCGCAACAGCGAGTATGTCGATGCATTCACGATGGCGCGGCTGAAATTCTGAGCGATAAGGGCGGCGGATTACGATTCCGCCGCCATGCTTAACCGCCGATAAGCTCGAGCCATTCGTCCTCGGTCATGACCTGGACATCGAATTCCCGCGCCTTGTCGAGCTTCGAGCCGGCGCCCGGCCCCGCCACGACGATGTCGGTTTTTTTGGAAACCGAGCCGGATACCTTCGCACCCAGGCTCTCTGCCTTCGCCTTGGCCTCGTCGCGGGTGAACTTTTCAAGCGAGCCGGTAAACACGACCGTCTTGCCTGCCACCGGGCTGCCCGAGGTCACCGGCTGCTCCGCTTCTTGGGGGCGAACCTCCTCCAGCAGCTTTGCGATCACCTGCGTATTGCGCGGCTCCTTGTAGAATTCGACGATCGCGCGCGCCACCACTTCGCCGATGCCCTCGATATTGTTGAGGTCGTTCCATGCGTCGCCCGCAAGCGGCGCTGCCTCCTTCATGGCAGTCTCGAAAGCCTCATAGGTGCCATAGGAGCGCGCCAGCAGCTTGGCCGTCGTCTCACCGACATGGCGGATGCCGAGCGCAAAGATGAAGCGATGAAGGGCGATTTGCCGCCGCTCGTTGATCGCGGCGTAGAGCTTGCCGACACTGACCTTGCCGAAGCCGTCGATATTCTCGAGCTTCGCAAGCGACGACTGCTGACGTCTCTCCAGGGTGAAGATGTCGGGCGCGGTCTTTATCTGCAGTGCCGGATCGTCGCTCTCGAAGAAGAAATCGATCTGCTTCGAACCCAGACCCTCGATGTCGTAGGCATTGCGCGAGACGAAATGCTTGAGATGTTCGGTCGCCTGCGCGCGGCAGATGAAGCCGCCGGTGCAGCGCGTGACGGCGTCGATCTTGCCGGTCTTCTCGTTGATGTCGCGCACCGCGTGACTGCCGCAGACCGGGCAGACCTTGGGAAATTCGTAAGGCGCGCTCGACGCTTCGCGCTTTTCCAGCACGACATCGACAATCTGTGGGATGACGTCGCCTGCCCGCTGCACGATCACCATGTCGCCGACACGAATATCGCGGCCGTCGCGGATCGGCTCGCCCTTGTTACCGATGCCCTTGATATAGTCGGCATTGTGCAGCGTCGCATTGGTGACGACGACACCGCCGACCGTGATCGGCTCGAGCCGCGCGACGGGCGTCAGCGCCCCAGTGCGGCCGACCTGGATGTCGATGCCGACCAGACGCGTGAATGCCTGTTCCGCCGGAAACTTGTGCGCCGTCGCCCAACGCGGCGAGCGAGAGCGGAAGCCGAGGCGGGCCTGCAGCTCCAGGCTATCGACCTTATAGACGACACCATCGATGTCATAATCGAGATCGGGGCGCTGCAGGCCGATCTCCTCGTAATGCCCGAGAATATCGGCAACCGAACTCAGGCGCTCCATGAGCGGATTGACCGGGAATCCCCAGGATTTGAAGGTCTGCACCATGCCATATTGCGTATCAGCCGGCATGTCTGACATCTCGCCCCACGCATAGGCAAAGAATTTCAGCTTGCGGCTGGCCGTAACCTTCGCATCGAGCTGACGCAGCGAACCCGCCGCCGTGTTGCGCGGATTAACGTAGGTCTGCTTGCCTTCCGCCTCCATCTGGGCGTTAAGCGCCAGGAAGTCGCTCTTGGCCATATAGACCTCACCGCGCACCTCGACGACCGAGGGCGCACCTGCAGGCAAGGTCTGCGGTATCTCCTGGATGGTCCTGATATTGGCGGTGACATTCTCACCGGTCGTGCCGTCGCCACGCGTCGCGGCGCTCACCATCCGGCCATTCTCGTAACGGATCGACATCGAGAGCCCATCGATCTTCGGCTCGGCGGTAAAGGCAATCGAATTGTCCGGAAGGCGGCCAAGGAAGCGATAGACGCTGGCGACGAAATCCTCGACGTCTTCCTGCGAGAACGTGTTGTCGAGCGACAGCATCGGCCTTGCGTGGACAACAGGCGCGAAGGTTTCCGACGGCGCGGCACCGACCCGGCGTGACGGGCTGTCGGCGCGAATGAGTGCCGGAAACCGCGCCTCGATGGCATCGTTGCGCCGCTTCAGCGCGTCGTAATCCGCATCCGAAATCTCCGGCGCATCCTTGCCATGATAAAGCGCGTCGTTGCGCGCGATCTCCGCGGCCAGATAGGCAAGTGCCGCGGCCGCTTCCTCTTCGGTCAAATCTTCGACGGGCTTCTGTTCGGTGCTCATGAATCGACACTCCCCGATTTTGGAGATGTTTTAGAGCAGTTAGAGCAAAAGTGCGAAGCGGTTTTTCCGTCCGGCCCGGGTAAAATAAAGAGAAAAATCAGACGGTCAAAGGAGCAGCGATCAGCCGTTGCCGGCCAGCAAGCGCTTGGCGGCCGCCCTCGCCTCTTCGGTCACCGACGCGCCTGCGAGCATGCGCGCGATTTCCTCGGTGCGGTCCTTCGGCTCCATTGTCGCCACGCGCGTGGAAATCTTTTCGGAACCGTCCGCAACCGGTCCCTTGGAGATCAGGAGATGCGTCGCGGCGCGGGCGGCGACCTGCGGTGCGTGGGTGACGGACAGCACCTGCACGCGGTCGGAGAGGCGCTTCAGCCGCTGACCGATCGCATCCGCGACCGCGCCGCCGACGCCGGTGTCGATTTCGTCGAACACCAGGGTCGGCGCCGAACCGCGATCGGCGAGCGCCACCTTCAGCGCCAGCAGGAAGCGCGACAGTTCGCCCCCGGACGCAACCTTGGTGATCGGCCCCGGGCGTGTGCCCGGATTGGTCTGCACATGGAATTCGACGACGTCGATGCCATCAGCCGTGCCGGCTTCGGGATCGCTTGTTATCTCCACCATGAAACGTGCTCGTTCGAGCTTCAGCGCCGGCAATTCCGCCATGACGGCCTCGGCAAGGGCTTCGCCGGCATGGCGGCGCTTTTCCGAGAGGCTGCGCGCCGCCGCGTCATAGTCCGCCTTGGCAGCGGCAAGCTCGGTGGCGAGCCGCGCCAGCCGCTCCTCGCCCGCATCGAGATCAGCGAGATCCGAAACCATGCGCTCGGCCAATGCCGGCAGTTCGGTGACCGGCACCGAATATTTGCGCGAGGCGGCCCGCAGCGCAAACAGGCGCTCCTCGACCCGCTCCAGTTCGCGCGGATCGTACTCCGTCTTGCGCAGCGCCGCCTCTACTTCCATCTGGGCGTTGGAAAGCTGGTCGAGAGCGGCATCGAGCAGCGCCACCGTATCCTCCAGCAGCCCCGGCGCTTCATGGCTCTTGCGCTCCAGCCGACGCACAAGCGAGGCAATATGCGGAACGGGCGATGCATTGCCGTTCAAGAATTCCGAAGCCTCAGCAATATCGCCGGCAATACGCTCGGCCTTCATCATCCGCGAGCGCTTTTCAGCCAGCTCATCCTCTTCGCCATCCTGCGGCGAGAGCTTTTCCAATTCCTCGACGGAAGCGCGAAGATAGTCCGCCTCGCGCGCGGCCTTCTCCACCTGCTCCTTGTGCCTCTTCAAGGTGCGGTCGGTATCGCGCCAAACCTTGTGAAGTCTGCCGACCTCTTGCGCCTCTTCGGCAAGGCCGGCGAAGGCATCGAGCAATGTGCGGTGCGCGTCGGTATCGACGAGCGCGCGATCGTCATGCTGCCCATGAATTTCAACGAGAAGCTGCCCGATCTGGCGCATGAGCTGGACGCTGAGCGCCTGATCGTTGACAAAGGCCTTGGTACGGCCGTCGGCCGACTGGACGCGACGGAAGATCAGGTCGCCGTCATCGTCGATGCCATTCTCGCGCAGGAGCTTGCGGGCGGGATGCTGCGTGCCGACGTCGAAAACCGCGGTCACCTGGCCGCGGTCCTCTCCATGACGTACGAGATCGCCATCGCCGCGCCCGCCAAGCGCCAGCGACAGACTGTCAAGCAGGATGGATTTGCCCGCGCCGGTCTCGCCGGTCAGTACCGAAAGCCCGGACTCGAAGGCAAGATCCAGCCGCTCGATCAAAACGATATCGCGGATCGAAAGCTGGATCAGCATCTGCGCTCAATCTCACGTCCCAAGAAGAAGTTTCTTACCCGCTCTGGAAATCCAGGAGCCCGAATTTTCGCTCGGCTCTACGCCACCCTTCTGCAGCAGCTGATAGGAATCCTTATACCAGCGGCTGTCCGGATAGTTGTGGCCGAGAACGGCGGCTGCCGTCTGTGCTTCCTGAACGATACCCATCGCGTAGTAAGCCTCGACCAGGCGCGCCAGAGCTTCTTCGATCTGGTTGGTGGTCGGATATTGCTCCACGACAATGCGGAAGCGCGAGATTGCCGCTAGGTAATCCTTGCGCTCCAGATAGTAGCGGCCGATCTGCATTTCCTTGCCGGCGAGCTGATCCTTGGCGAAGCGGATTTTTTCCTGCGCGTCGCTGACATATTGCGACTTCGGATAGGTGTTGACGAGCTTGGTCATCGCCTCGATCGTCTGTTGTGCCGCGCGCTGGTCCTGCGTCACGTCGACGATCTGCTTGGCATAGGACGAGCCGACCAGATACTGGACATAGTCGGCGTCTTCCGAGCCGGGATATTGCTTGAGGTAGCTGTTACCCGTCTGCACCGCATCGTCGTAACGACCCGTGCGGTACTTGACGAATGTGCTCATGACAAGCGCTTTGCGAGCCCATTCGGAGAATGGCTGCTGCTGGTTGATGGCGTCGAACTTCTTGCCGGCTTCCGTCATGTTGCCGGCCTTGATGTTG
Organism: Rhizobium sp. P40RR-XXII; assembly: GCF_012641405.1. Taxonomy (GTDB): domain Bacteria; phylum Pseudomonadota; class Alphaproteobacteria; order Rhizobiales; family Rhizobiaceae; genus Rhizobium. The sequence goes on along the minus strand of NZ_JABAII010000024.1, from coordinate 31,903 downwards.
GCCAGACCCTGATTATAGAGCATTTCCGGAGGATCGGTCTCGACACCGAGCTTGGTGATGTCGATATCCTTTTTGGTATTACAACCCGTCACCACCGCACCGGTACCGGCCAGAAGGAGCGATACGAGCAAAGCCCGTGCTGTAATATTCATGCGTTCAGACCTTGCAAAACCCATCGGATAACTGTCCCACTAGCCGTCGTTGCGGAGACGGCGTTCTCTCGCTGGCGTTTCTAGCCGCAAAAACACCATCAGGGCAACGCATTGATGATGCATTAACGCATTTTTGTGGCAAGGCCGCATATCCGCAGTCTTTAATCACTGTTTTGACAGGGAATTCTCATATCAGCCCCCGCAGCCTCGCCCTCGCGCAAAGACTGACGGCAACCCGCGTGAGTCGCCTGTCAAAAAAAGAGCCGCTCCTCATCGGAGCGGCGGCTTTTCTCATTCAAATTCCGCAGCGTCACGCCGACCAGGGAGCGAATTCAGGCGCATTGACCGGCACGAATTCGCGGCTGTGGGCGCGCTGGCGCGGCGCCGACGTTTCGACGACATCATAGGCGCTGGGGTCGCTGAGCAATGCCTTCAGGGCATTCGCGTTCATGCGATGACCGCCGCGATAAGAGCGGTAGCAGCCGATGAATTGCGCGCCGGCCAGTGCCAGATCGCCGACCGCATCCAGCGTCTTGTGACGAACGAATTCGTCCTTGGCGTAACGCAGACCCTCGACGTTGATAACGGTATTGTCGTCGGAAATGACGACGGAGTTTTCCAGCGACGAACCCAGCGCATGACCCGACGCCCAGAGACGTTCGACATCGCGCATGAAGCCGAAGGTACGAGCGCGCGACAGTTCGGTCTTGAATGTCTCGGCGGTCAGGTCGCCTTCCCACTTCTGCCGGCCGATCAGCGGGCATTCGAAATCGATCTCGACTTCGAAGCGCGTGCCGTCATACGGGCGGAATTCGCACCAGGAACCGCCGGCTTCGATACGAACCGGCTTGGTGACGCGGATATAGCGGCGCTTGACACCAAGCGACACGACGCCGGTCTGCTCGATCGCTTCGATGAAGGGATAGGAGCTGCCGTCCATGATCGGCATTTCAGCACCGGTCACTTCGACGACGACGTTATCGAGACCTATCGCATAGATGGCGGCCATCACATGCTCGACCGTGGCGACGGAACGCGCCGGAGAAAAACCGAGGACGGTGCAGAGATCCGTATTGCCAACCTGCGAGGAAACGGCGCGCAGTTCGGTCACATCGCCATTGTCGTGCAAGCGCTGGAAAACGACACCGGTGCCGGCTTCGGCCGGATAGAAGGTGATCGACACATTGGCACCGGAATGAACGCCGATACCCGAAAGTGTCACAGGGTTTGCAATGGTGGTCTGAAAACCAAGCAATCCGATTGCCATATAATTCTGCCTTCGTCTGTCTGATCCAGGCCGGGCGGTCATCTTCGGACGCTTACCCTTATTGCCGGTTCAGTCTGTTAACTATGCCGCGCACACCACATACATTCGTCATTGAATGTGAGTCCGCAGGCTTGCTTGGTATCTACATACGCGCCGAGGCATCGCATTCCAAATCACTGTTTCTTTCGTTTTGTTACGAAAGCAGCCAATTGAATTTGTTGGGTAATTTCAAATATAACAACAGGTCTAAAATAAGGAAATCCGGGGCCTTTCGGCCCCGGATTTCATCAAGATGGTTAGCAACCTATTAAAAGGCCGTCCAACATCGGGTCAGTTCGATTGCCGGCGCAGGAACGCCGGAATCTCGAGCTGATCATCTTCATGGCTCGTCATGCGCGCCTGCGGAACCTGCCGGCCCTGATCGTCCAGAGTGCCGCGACGCGGAGCGTAGAGGCTCGCTTCCGGCGACGGTGCGCGGCGCTGCGGAGCCGCGTTGTTCGTCGAAGCCATCATGTCGTCGAAAGCCGGGTCTTCTTCGCGGCGGCCGAGCGAATTGGTGATTCGCTTCAGCAAGCCCATCGGCCCCCGCTCTTCGGAAGCCTGACCGGCGGCCGGCTGGGCGCGGTGTTCCATCTCGGCCTTAACGACCGGCGGGAAATCCTCGACCTTCGGCATGCGGACCTGCTCGGGAGCCTGACGGATGACCGGCTGCTGATGCATGACCGGCGCCTGCTGCTGAGGCTGCGGCAGAACCGGAGCCTGACGGACGGGCTGGGCTTCCGGGGCGGCTGCGAAGATGCGGCTCTGCGGACGGAAGTTATCTTCCGGCGCTGCGGCCTGCGGCATCACCGGCTGCTGCTGGACATGGGCCTGGCGGCCCATCTGGAATTCCAGTTCGCGCTCGAGATCGGCCTCTGCTGCACGAATGGTCTGGGCAACCGGATCGACAGTGCGTGGAGCCGGAGCGGCAGCCTGTGCGGTCTGGGCCTGCGCGACGTGGGCAGGCTGAGCTGCGGCCGCTGCCGGAACGGCGGCCGCGGAAGGACGCATAGCGGGCTTCGTGGCCGGGCGGAATTCCATGCCTCTGTCGGCCGCCTCGTTCATCGCGCGGTCGATACCGGTTGCGACGACGGAAACGCGGATGATGCCCTCAAGCGATTCGTCGAAGGTGGCGCCGAGGATGATATTGGCGTCGGGATCGACTTCTTCGCGGATGCGGGTCGCAGCTTCATCGACTTCGAACAGGGTCAGGTCACGGCCGCCGGTGATCGAGATCAGCAGGCCCTGAGCGCCCTTCATCGAGGTTTCGTCGAGCAGCGGGTTGGCAATGGCGGCCTCGGCGGCCTGCATTGCACGGCCCTGGCCGGAAGCCTCGCCGGTACCCATCATGGCGCGGCCCATTTCGCGCATGACCGAACGGACGTCGGCGAAGTCGAGGTTGATGAGACCTTCCTTCACCATCAGGTCGGTGATGCAGGCAACGCCCGAATAGAGAACCTGGTCGGCCATCGAGAACGCATCGGCGAAAGTCGTCTTGTCGTTGGCGATGCGGAAGAGGTTCTGGTTCGGGATGACGATCAGCGTGTCGACCGACTTCTGCAGTTCCTGGATGCCCATCTCGGCGAGACGCATGCGGCGGCCGCCTTCGAAGTGGAACGGCTTGGTGACGACGCCAACGGTCAGAATGCCCTTGTTGCGAGCAGCCTGTGCGACGACGGGAGCGGCACCCGTGCCCGTACCGCCGCCCATGCCGGCGGTGACGAAGCACATATGCGTGCCGTTCAGGTGATCGATGATTTCATCGATGCATTCTTCTGCAGCTGCACGGCCGACTTCCGGCTGCGAGCCGGCGCCGAGACCTTCCGTGACGTTGACGCCGAGCTGGATGATCCGCTCCGCCTTCGTCATGGTCAGTGCCTGAGCATCCGTGTTGGCGACGACGAAATCGACGCCCTGCAGGCCTGCCGTGATCATGTTGTTGACGGCATTACCGCCACCGCCACCGACACCGAACACGGTGATTCGCGGCTTAAGCTCGGTGATATCTGGCTTATGCAGCTTGATAGTCATTGTACCCGTTCCTTCTCTTTATGGCCGCATCGCCACGCCGGCCAATTCACTCGATTTCACTTGCCTGACGCTTGCCCCGGAATGAACTCCGGGATCAGGCACTCAAAAACTCTCTTTCAGCCATTGGCCGACGCGGCCGATCCGGCTGTTATTGCCTCCAAACGACGAGAGCAGACCGCCGCTCGGCGCATGTGTTTCCATGTCTGCGACCTGCGGATAGATCATCAGACCGACCGCGGTCGAAAAAGCCGGACCCTTGGCTGCCGTCGGCAAACCAGACACGCCCATCGGACGACCGATGCGGACATTGCGGGCAAGAACACGGCGCGCCACATCGGGCAAACCGGTCAGCTGGCTCGCGCCGCCCGTGAGGACGACGCGCTTGCCGACGATTGGGCTGAAGCCCGAACGCTGGATGCGATCGCGAATGAGCTCGAGGGTTTCCTCGATGCGAGCCTTGACGATGCGCGACACCAGCGCCTTCGGCACTTGTGTCGGCTGGTCACGCTCGTCTTCGCCGATCGGCGGGATGGAAATCAGTTCACGCTCTTCCGAAGAATTCGCGAGCGCCGAAGCATGGACGACCTTCAAGCGCTCCGCATCCTCGATGCGGGTGGAAAGGCCGCGGGCAAGGTCCGTGGTGACATGATGGCCGCCAAGGCTGACGGCATCGGTATGCACGAGCTTGCCCTCGGCAAAGACCGAGATCGTCGTCGTACCGCCGCCCATGTCGATCGCGGCGCAGCCGAGCTCGACTTCGTCATCGACGAGAGCTGCAAGACCGCTGGCATAAGGTGTCGCCACCATGCCCTCGACCGAAAGATGGGCGCGGTTGATGCAGAGCTCAAGATTGCGAAGGGCTGCGCGCTCCGCGGTCACCACATGCATGTCGACACCGAGCGCGTCTCCGAACATCGCCAGCGGATCGCGAATGCCGCGCTCGCCATCAAGGGAGTAGCCCGTTGCCAGCGAGTGCAGCACGGCACGCTCCTGGCGGACCGACTGCTGGCAGGCCGCAGCCAGAACCTTCTTGAGATCGTTGGCTTCGACTTCCTGACCGCCGAGATCGATGGTCGCGGTGTAGATATCGCTGCCGAGGCGTCCGGCCGAAACGTTAACGATCAGGCTGTCGACGGTAAGGCCGGCCATGCGCTCGGCCGCATCGACGGAGAGCCTGACGACGCTTTCCAGCGCGTCGAGGTCGGCGATGACGCCGGTTTTGATGCCGCGTGAGCGCTGGTGGCCGATGCCGATGATCTCGATATTGTGGGTGCGGTTCGGGAGAACCTGGCTCTCCTCGCGCGGCGTCAGCCGGCCGATCATGCAGACGACCTTCGTCGAGCCGATGTCGAGGACCGACACGATGTGCGACCGCTTCGAAGAGAGCGGCTTCAACCGAGGCAGGCCGAAATGGGACGAACCGAATAAGCTCATGTATCCTGCCCTGCTTTCTTCAAAGCCTTGTTTCTCGCATCGACGGCGGCCTGACGACGAACTGCGGCATCCGGGGTGAGTTCTATTGCTGTACGATCATCGAGACGGAGATCGATGGCGGCGATGTCGCGCTGCAAAAGATTCTCGTCCTTGTCGAGCTTGGTCAGCCGCGCGAGCGCGCCGTCGACGTTGTCTTCCGGCAGTTTGATGATCACGCCATTGTCGAGGTAGAGATCCCAGCGACGGCCGGCGACGCGGACGAAGGCCTTCACATGACCACGGACATCCGGCCACTTGGCAAATGCATCCTCGACCGAAGCGGCTGCTGTTTCGGCATCGCGACCGACGAAGAGCGGCAGCTTGGCGAACTTGTTGTCACGTAGCGGCGCGATCACGCTACCGTCTTTCTGGATCAGCGAAAGCTCGGAGCCGTGCTGCCAGATGGCGTAAGCCCTACGCTCCGTCAGCTTCACCTCGACAGCCCTCGGATAGACCTTGCGAACTTCCACATTTTCGACCCAGGGCAGGTTCGCGATTTTCAGGCGAGCCGCGTCGGCATCAAGGGCAACGAGCGAGGTCGTACCGTCAAGGCCAAGCAACTGCAGGATCTCGATTTCCGAGGTCTCGTCATTGCCCGAAACCTTGACATCCTCGATCGCGAAGCCGGCGGCAGACGTCGTCGCCTCGGCGACAGCCTGGGTGTGCCCGCCGAGCGACATGCCGTAAAGACCGGTCGCGGCGAGAAGCATGAAGACGGACACCGTGCCCGTATGCGCGGGGATATTGACGCGACCCGAGCCGAGACTGACCAGGAAGCGCACCGTACGGCGCAGCGGACGCGGCAGGACGAATGCGTCCTCGACATCATCGATGGCAAGCGGGACGCGATGACGGGACCGCCTCATATTTTTGACCGTCAGCGCAAACAAGACGCGTCCTCCACCATCCACCGGAGAAATTCACCAAAAGAGTAGCCGGCATGCGCCGCCATTTCAGGCACCAGGGAGGTAGGAGTCATGCCGGGCTGGGTATTGATCTCCAGCCAAACAAGTTCGCCCTCTTCGGAAAAGCGATCGTCAAAACGGAAGTCAGATCGACTAACACCGCGGCAGCCGATAGCCTCATGCGCCCTTAACGATAATGTTTGTATCTTTTGGTAAAGATTCGGTGAAATTTCCGCCGGCAAGACATGTTTTGACCCACCCTTGGCGTACTTGGCGTCATAATCATAGAAGCTGTGACCGAGCGGCACGATCTCGGTAACGCCAAGAACCTTGCCATCCATGACCCCGCAGGTCAGCTCCCGACCGTGGATATAGCGCTCGACCAGCACCTCGTCGCCGTAGCGCCATTCGGATGAGGTGACGATCTGCGGCGGATGCGCCTGATCCTCCTTGACGATCACAACGCCGAAGCTCGAGCCCTCACGCACCGGCTTGACCACGTAAGGCGGCTTCATCGGATGCTCGCCGACGATGTCGAAGCGGTCCATGACGATCGAGCCCGCGACAGGAATGCCGGCCGCGGCGGCAACCGTTTTGGCGCGGGACTTGTCCATCGCAAGAGCCGATGCAAGCACGCCGGAATGCGTATAGGGAATCTGCAGATATTCCAGAATGCCCTGAATTGTTCCGTCTTCACCAAAGGGACCATGCAGCGCGTTGAAGACGACATCAGGCTTTAGCTCGGCCAGACGACTAGCAACATTATGCTCTACATCGACACGGGTAATCCGGAAGCCTTCAGCTTCGAGGGCATCGGCGCATGCCTTTCCCGAAGAAAGGCTGACAGGCCTCTCCGAGGAAAATCCGCCCAAAAGGACAGCCACATGCTTGCCACCCATTAATACCCCCGACTTCACGGTCTTTGCTCTGCGTTTGCGGGCCTCGCCTAACAGCGATTCTCGCCCCGCTTTCAATAGGCTGATTAGAACGACATTAAGGTTAATGAAGCGTTTACTTTCGTTAACTTTCGGCCGCTCCGCCGATGATCGAATGGTTCGAATCAAACCGACCTAAAGAATTCTGCCATTAGAATCAGAGAGTTGCTACTTTTGAAATCGCTACATTTAGATTTTTTAAACAAAGAGGCCCGCATCGAGGGACTCGATGCGGGCCTGAAGGTATTAAAATCGTTGTGATTTCACTCGCTGTCGTCGACCAGTTTCCAGACGAGTCCGCCCAAGGCGCCGCCGACGATGGGAGCGACCCAGAACAGCCAAAGCTGCTGCAAGGCCCAACCGCCGACGAACAATGCCTGGCCTGTCGAACGCGCCGGGTTCACCGACGTATTGGTGATCGGGATCGAAATCAGGTGGATCAGCGTCAGCGCCAGGCCGATGGCGATCGGCGCGAAGCCGGCCGGCACCTTGCTGCTCGTCGAGCCCAGAATCACGACGAGGAAAAACAAGGTCAGCACGATCTCGGCCACCACTGCCGAGACCAGCGAATAGCCACCCGGCGAATGCTCGCCGTAACCATTCGCCGCAAAGCCGCCGAGTTGGAAATCGGCCTTGCCGCTGGCGATCAGATAAAGCGCGGCTGCAGCCACGATGGCACCGACAACCTGCGCGACGATATAAGGAATGAGCTGCCCGCCCGGAAAGCGGCCAGCCACCGTCAGCCCCACCGAGACGGCTGGGTTGAAATGCCCGCCTGAAATGCCGCCGACCGCATAGGCCATCGTCAGCACGGTCAGACCGAACGCAAAAGCAACCCCCAGAAAACCGATGCCGAGGCTCGGAAATGCCGCCGCGAAGATTGCGCTGCCGCAGCCACCAAATACGAGCCAGAACGTCCCAAGAAACTCAGCAATGAGTTTTTTCTGCATGAAAGCCTTCTCCTTTGCCCTCAACCAAAGCGAAAATCGACCATCTATGAAAAAACTCCGGGCAAGGACTCGCCTGAAGCACGCCCACTTAACGGCAAACGTTCGCCCAACTGTTTGCGAATCAACAATTGCGGCTAAATAGTAGCACACAACCGCTGATTTCTTGCGCATTTGGCGTTTGCGCCGAACGAAAATTACGCTAAGGACACGCCTTACCTAATAAGGAAACCTTAGCACCTTCTAAATTGGTGGGATTATGACTGACGCGATATCTCCTTTATCGCCGACCCCCTCGTCATCGAACAATGCTGTTGCCAATTCCCCGGCACGTGTTCTGATCGCGAGCCTTATCGGCACAACGATCGAATTTTTCGATTTCTATGTTTATGCAACAGCAGCGGTTATTGTCTTCCCGAAGCTGTTTTTCCCCGCGAGCGATCCGACCTCGGCAACGCTGCAGTCCTTCGCGACCTTCTCCATCGCCTTCTTTGCGCGTCCGATCGGCGCGATGATCTTCGGCCATTTCGGTGACCGGATCGGCCGCAAGGCGACGCTTGTCGCGGCCTTGATGACCATGGGTCTTTCGACGGTCGTAATCGGCATGCTGCCGACATACGAATCGATCGGCGTTCTCGCACCCGTGCTGCTGGCGCTTTGCCGCCTCGGTCAGGGCCTCGGTCTCGGCGGCGAATGGGGCGGCGCGGTGCTTCTGGCGACGGAAAACGCACCTGAAGGCAAGCGCAGCTGGTACGCCATGTTCCCGCAGCTCGGTGCCCCGATCGGCTTTATCCTGTCGGCGGGTCTTTTCCTCATCCTGCGCGAAACCATGGCCGATGCCGATTTCCTCAACTATGGCTGGCGCGTCCCCTTCCTGATCAGCATCGTGCTTGTCGCCGTCGGCCTCTATGTCCGTCTGAAGATTACGGAAACCCCGGAATTCCAGCGCGCCATCGAAAAGGAAGAACGCGTTTCCGTCCCGATCGCGGTCATCTTCCGCTCGCATCTCCGCAGCCTGATTCTCGGCACCATCATCGCGGTGGCCACCTTCGTGCTGTTCTATCTGATGACGGCCTTCACGCTGAGCTGGGGCACCAGGCCTCCGGGCAACGGTCCGCTACCGGCAGGTCTTGGCTACTCGCAGGGCCAGTTCCTCGTCGTCCAGCTCGCCGGCGTCGTCTTCTTCGGCCTGATGATCCCGATCTCCGGCCTGTTGTCGGACCGCTATTCGCGCCGGCTGGTTCTGATCCTGACGACGATTGGCATCCTCATCTTCGGCCTGTTCTATTCGTCGCTGCTAACGGCCGGCCTTGCGGGCGCTTTCGCCTGCTCGATCATCGGTCTTGCCCTGATGGGCTTCACCTACGGTCCGATCGGCGCCGCGCTGGCGGCACCCTTTCCGACCACCGTGCGCTATACCGGCGCCTCGATGACCTTCAATCTCGGCGGCATCGTGGGTGCATCCTTGGCTCCCTACATCGCCACATGGCTCGCGACGACCTACGGCCTGGTCTATGTAGGCTATTATCTGGCGGCCGCCGCGCTGCTCTCGCTGGTCGGTATCCTGCTCTCGGGCAACGACGAAGTCTGAGGACTTCACGATAACCAATTGAAAAGGCCGGGTGAAAACCCGGCCTTTTTGTTGAATCATTGCCTGAAGTTCGAGCGTAGAGCGGTTCACTTTTTTGCGGACTCTGAACCGCTCTATCTCTTTGCTTATCGCAATTCCGGACGGAAAACCGCTGCGCACTTTTCCTGGAATTGCCCTATGACAGCGTAAGCCTACTCGGTCGTGACACCCTGGAACGGGCGAACCTCCCGGCCGGACATGAAGTAGCCGAGGCGCTTGATTTCCCACTCCAGCTTGATGCCGGAATTCTCGAACACTTCACGGCGCACCTGCTCGCCGAGATATTCCAGATCGTAGCCCGTCGCCTGCTCCATGTTGATCATGAAGTTGCAATGCAGCGACGACATTTGTGCGCCGCCGATGACGAGACCGCGGCATCCCGCCTCATCGATCAATTTCCAGGCGGAATGACCTTCCGGATTCTTGAAGGTCGAACCGCCGGTCTTTTCCCGAATCGGCTGCACGGTTTCGCGATGGGCGCGCACGGCATCCATCTCGGCGCGAATCTTGGCGCGATCTTCCGGATATCCCTCGAAAAGCACATGCGTGAAAATCAGATCGTCAGACGCATCCGAATGCCGGTAGCTGTAGCCCATCTCGGCATTACTAAGCACATGCTTGTCGCCCTTGCGGTCGACCGCATGCACTTCGACGACGCGCTCGCGCGTCTCGGCGCCGTTGGCGCCCGCATTCATCCGCGCGGCACCACCGATGCTGCCTGGAATGCCGTAGTAAAAATGGAAACCGCCGATGCTGTTGTCCATCGCCATGGCCGCGACATGCTTGTCGGGGCAAATGGCGCCGGCCAGGATACGATTTTCGCCGGCAAGCTCGACCGCGCCGAATCCCTTGGCGGAAAGCCTGAGGACGACGCCTGGAATGCCGCCGTCGCGCACCAATATGTTCGAACCCACGCCGACGACCGTCAGCGGCACCTCTTCCGGCAGTATCTTCAGGAAGGCGACGAGATCGTCCGTGTCATGCGGCTGGAACATCAGTTCCGCCAGCCCGCCGGCGCGGAACCACGTAACACGATCCATCGGCGCGTCTGGCGTCAGCCGGCCCCTGATGTCCTTTACACTGTCGCCGAGCGACGCCAGAAGCTTTTCCCCATTTACCTGTTTCATGCGGACTTACCCGAGAGGCCTTCCAATTCCTTTGGCAATGATGCTGCCCAATATGTGATACTGCCAGCCCCCAACAAAACCACAAAATCACCCGGTTGCGCAATCTCTGCAACCATGGCGGCAAGATCTTCCTGCGATGGCAGATAGCGCGCATCCCGATGACCGCTAGCCTTGATGCGCGAAATCAGCGCCTGCGAATCGATGCCTTCGATCGGATCCTCGCCAGCCGCATAGACGGGCGCCAGGAAGATGCTGTCGGCATCGTTGAAGCAGGCGGCGAACTCTTCGAATAGGCTCGACAGACGCGTATAGCGATGCGGTTGATGAACGGCGATGATGCGGCCCTTGCAGGCTTCACGCGCCGCCTTCAGCACCGCCTTGATCTCGACGGGGTGGTGGCCGTAGTCGTCGAAGACCTTCACGCCGTTCCATTCGCCGGTCAGCGTGAAGCGGCGCTTGACGCCGCCGAAGGATGCCAGCCCCTTGGCGATCGCCTCGCTGGAAATGCCAAGCCGATTGGCAACGGCAACGGCCGCCGTCGCGTTGGAAATATTGTGACGACCGGGCATCGGCATGACGAGATCCTTGATCTGGATCACCTTGCCCGTACGGCGCCTGCGGATTTCGATATCGAACAAGGAGCGCGTACCGTCGATGCGCACATTCGAGAAACGCACGTCCGCCTGCGGGTTTTCGCCATAGGTGATGACCTTGCGATCCTCGATGCGCCCGACCAGCGACTGCACTTCCGGATGGTCGATGCAGAGGACGCCGAAACCGTAGAACGGCACATTCTCGACAAACTGCCGGAAGGCGGCGCGGACGGCATCGAAATTGCCGTAGTGATCGAGATGCTCCGGATCGATATTCGTAACGACGGCGACGTCGGCCGGCAGCTTCAGGAAGGTGCCGTCCGATTCGTCGGCCTCGACCACCATCCACTCGCCGGCGCCCATGCGCGCATTCGTGCCGTAGGCATTGATGATGCCGCCGTTGATGACCGTGGGGTCGAGCCCGCCGGCTTCCAGAAGCGTCGCTACGAGGGACGTCGTCGTGGTCTTTCCGTGCGTGCCGCCGATGGCGATGGCGCTGCGGAAGCGCATCAATTCGGCCAGCATTTCGGCGCGACGCACAACCGGCAGCAGCTTTTCGCGCGCGGCGGCGAGCTCGGGATTGCTCTTCTTGATGGCGGTGGAGACAACAACGACTTCTGCATCGCCGAGGTTTTCCGCCTTGTGGCCGATATGGACCGGAATGCCCTTGTCGCGCAGCCGCTGCACGTTGGCGCTTTCCGATTGATCGGAACCCTGCACGCGATGACCGAGGTTATGCAGCACCTCGGCGATACCGCTCATTCCGATGCCACCAATACCGATAAAATGCACAAGGCCGATTGCCTTCGGCAGCTTCATGCGCCCGCCCCCTTGAATTGCTGAATTGAACGTCCCGCGGCAATAGCCTCAACCATGTCGGCAAGCAAGTTTGCCGCATCCGGCTTGCCTGCCTGCCTGGCGGCCGCAGCCATCTTTGCGAGCTTTTCCGGCATGGTCATGGAGCCGCGCAGGATGGTGGAAAGCTTTTCCGGCGTCAGCTCCGATTGCGCGATCACCTTGACGCCGCCGGTCGCCGCCAGCGCGGCCGCATTGGCGGCCTGATCGTGATCGAGCGCGTGCGGATACGGCACGAGGATCGCCGGGCGGCCGATGACGGCAAGCTCCGATACGGTCGAGGCCCCCGAGCGGCAGAGAACCAGATGCGCGGCGCCGATGCGCTCGGCCATATCGGTGAAGAACGGCGCGACATCGGCGCCCATGTCAAGCTTTCTCGTGCAGCTGTTGACCGTCTCCATATCCTCGGGGCGCACCTGCTGCGTGATCCGCAGGCGCTTGCGCAGCGGCTCCTCAAGCAGGCTGATCGCCGTGGGCACGGCCTTCGAGAAATACTGAGCGCCCTGGCTGCCGCCGAAGACGACCAGATTGAACGGATCATCCGGCCCCGACGGTATATACGGCCGCTTCGCGGCCTCGATGACGGCCGGGCGCACCGGGTTTCCCGTCGTTACCGTCTTCTCGGCAAACGTACCGTTATCCGTGAGGAACCCGCCCGCAATCGCGCGGACGCGCGTCGCCAGCATCTTGTTGGCGCGGCCCATGACAGCGTTCTGCTCGTGCAGCATGGACGGCACGCCCATGCGCGTAGCCGCCAGAAGCGGCGGAACCGTCGGATAGCCGCCGAAGCCGACGACGCAGACGGGCTTCAGCCTCTGGATCAGCTTGCGGGCGGCGCGCATACCGGTCCACAGCGTCCAAAGCGCGCGCGCGACCTTCAGCGGGTTCTTCGAACCGATCGTTGCCGAGGGCACGACATGGATCTCATCGGCCGGAAACTTGCCGGCATAGCGTTCGGCGCGGCTGTCGGTGACGAGGTGCACGGAATAGCCGCGCTCCTTCAGTTTATAGGCCAACGCCTCGGCCGGAAATACGTGGCCGCCGGTTCCGCCGGCGGCTAGAAGGACAATGCCTTTACTCATAATTTTCGCTCCCGCGAATACCCACTACTCGGGGCATTTCCCTAATATAGGAAGTCGCCCCGACCGCGTCATCGGCGCGGACCAAAGCCTCCTCATAGACCGCTGCTTCCTGAAAAGCGACCGAAGAATGAGAGGGAAACGGGAGATGGAATAACGGCAAGTCCACGATGTCACTCCGCCGGCAAACCATGCGTCACGCGGAATTGGCTGCGGTCCTGTGCACGCTTTTCCGGGCGATGACGCGTCAGCGCCAGAATGAAACCGGCGGTCACGCAGATCGCGGTCATTGACGAGCCGCCGTAGGAGATCAGCGGCAAGGTCATACCCTTGGCCGGCAGGAGCTGCAGGTTAACGCCGATATTGATGATCGACTGAATGCCGATCTGCAGCACCAGGCCGGCAACGGCGAAGCGGTTGAAGTCGTTCTTCTCCTTGTAGGCATGCGACAGGCCGCGCAGCACCAGGAAGCCGAAGATGCAGACCAGAACCATGCAGAAGATCACGCCGAATTCTTCGGCTGCCACCGAGAAGATGAAGTCGGTATGAGCATCAGGAATGATGCGCTTGACGATGCCCTCACCGGGACCGACGCCGAACCAGTTGCCGTGAACGATCGCCTCCTTAGCGGTATCGACCTGGAACGTGTCGCCCTCGCCCGTCATGAACTTGTTCACGCGTTGCGCCACGTGATCGAAGACGTAATAGGCCGCGACGAAGCCGCCGGCGCCAAGGCCGCCGAGCACGATGATCCACAGCCAGGGCATGCCCGCCATGAAGAACATGCCGCCCCAAACGGCTGTCGTCAGGATGGTCTGCCCAAGATCCGGCTGGGCCACGAGCAATGCGACGACGATGCCGAAGAGGATGATGGCGAAGAGATTGCCCGGAATTTCCGGCTGGCGCGCATGTTCGGAAAACAGCCAGGCGCAGACGACGACGAAAGCCGGCTTCATGAATTCGGATGGCTGGATCGACAGCGCCGCGATATTGACCCAGCGCCGCGAGCCCTTGACCTCGATACCGAAAAACAGGGCAAAAAGCATCATCGCCAGCGAAACAATCAGCAGGATGCCCGCCGTGCGCCTGACCTGTCGGGGCGTCATGAAGGAGATGCCGATCATCGCCGCGATCGCCGGGACGAGGAACAGGGCGTGACGCTTGACGAAGTGGAACGGCTCAAGCCCGATGCGCTCCGCCACCGCCGGCGACGCCGCAAAGGAAAGCATGAAGCCGATACCGATCAACAGGATGAAAAGGGCAAGAAATACACGGTCGATGGTCCAGAACCATTCGGCCAAGGCCCCACGTTCAACGCGGCTTACCATATCATTTGCCTCCAGCTGCTGAACCGATCAGCATGGTGATGCCCTCGATCGCAGCTACATGGCTGACGAAGGCGTCGCCCCTGACCTCGAAATTCTTATACTGATCGAAACTTGCGCAAGCCGGTGACAACATCACCGCCGCGGACGCATGCTCGTCCTTGTCCGCATCGGCTGCCGCATGCGCGACGGCTCGTTCCAGCGTACCGGAAATTTCGTAGGGCACCTGCTCGCCGAGCGTTGCGGCAAAAGCGGGTGCGGCCTCGCCGATCAGATAGGCCTTGGCGATACGCGGAAAAAGTGGCGCAAGGGTCGTAATCCCACCCTCTTTCGGCAAGCCTCCGGCGATCCAGTAGATATTCTCGTAGCTCGAAAGCGCAGGCGCTGCCGCATCCGCGTTGGTCGCCTTGGAATCGTTGACGAAGATCACCCGGCCCCGCTTTCCGACCGGCTGCATGCGATGCTTGAGACCGGGGAAGGATCTCAATCCGGCCCGAATTTCATCGGCTGAAACACCGACGGCGAGACAGGCGGCAATTGCCGCCGCTGCATTCTGTGCGTTGTGGCCGCCGCGCAAGGTCTGGATGCCGCCGAGATCGGCAATCTCGCTTGCCGCACCGCTCGATGCCTGCATGATATGGCCGCCTTCGGCATAGAGGCCATCCGCCAAGGCATGTCGGCGCGAAATCCGCATCACCTTGCCGCCCGCCCTTTCGATGCGATCGGCAACCAAGGAAGAATGACTGTCGTCGATGCCGACAACGGCAACATCGCTGCCCGCGACCAGCCGCTCCTTGATGTCGGCATAGTGCTGCATCGTGCCGTGCCGATCGAGATGATCAGGCGTCAGGTTCAGCAGAATGCCGGCGGAAGGATTGAGCGTCGGCGCCAGATCGATCTGATATGAAGAGCACTCGACCACATAGAAGCGTCCAGCCTTCGGCGGATCGAGCGTCAGCACGGCTGTCCCGATATTGCCGCCGAGCTGCGTGTCGCGCCCGCTCGATTGCAGGATATGGGCTATCAGCGCCGTCGTCGTCGATTTGCCGTTCGTGCCGGTAATGGCGATGAACGGGCAATCCGGCGCATGAGCCCGCCGTTCCCTAACGAAAAGTTCGACATCGCCGATGATCTCGACACCGGCGCCATGAGCGAGATCGACGGTCCAATGCGGTTTGGGATGCGTCAGCGGCACGCCGGGCGACAACACGAAGACCGACTGGCTGTTCCAGTCGATCGTCCTGAGATCGGCAACCGCTATTCCTTCTGCAGCCGCCTTGGCCACGCTGTCCGGATTGTCGTCCCAGGCCGTGACCTCGGCGCCACCGGCGACGAGCGCCCGCGCCGTGGCGAAACCCGAGCCGCCGAGGCCGAAGAGAGCGACCTTCTTTCCGTTCAGCGTGGTGACTGGGATCATCGTTGCCTCACCGCAGCTTCAGGGTGGACAAGCCGACCATCGCCAGGATGACCGCAACGATCCAGAAACGCACGACGACCTGGCTTTCGGTCCAGCCCTTCTTTTCGAAGTGGTGATGGATCGGCGCCATCAGGAAGACACGGCGCTTGGTCATCTTGAAAAAGCCGACCTGGATGATGACGGAAAGCGCTTCCAGCACGAAAAGACCACCGATGATCGCCATGACGATCTCGTGCTTGGTGGCGACGGCGACCGAGCCTATCATGCCGCCGAGCGCCAGCGAACCGGTATCGCCCATGAAGATAGCGGCCGGTGGCGCATTGAACCAGAGGAAGCCAAGGCCCGCCCCGATAACCGCGCCGAGGACCACGGCCAGTTCGCCCGTGCCGGGCACGAAATTGATCGCCAGATAATCGGCGAAGACGAAGTTGCCGGCCAGATAGGAAATGACGCCGAACGAGGCTGCGGCAATCATGACCGGCACGATGGCAAGCCCGTCGAGTCCGTCGGTCAGATTGACGGCGTTGCCGGCGGCAACGATGACGAATGCACCGAAGAACACGAAGAACATGCCGAGATTGAGCAGCAGGCTCTTGAAGAAGGGGAAGGCGACGGACGAGCCGAAGGTCGAGCCGGCCGGCCCGGAGGACAGCGCGGTCGTCATCATGAAGTAGACGGCGATAGCGGCGATGACGAACTCGATGCCGAGGCGCGCGCGGCCGGAAAAGCCCTTGTCGCTCTGCTTGGTCACCTTGAGATAGTCGTCATAGAAGCCGATCGCCCCGAAGCCGAGCGTTACGAGCAGGGTGGCGACGACATAGACATTGGCAAGATCCGCCCAAAGCAGCGATGAGACGACGATGCCGGCGAGAATCATCAGCCCCCCCATCGTCGGAGTGCCGGCTTTCTTGAAATGCGTCTGCGGACCGTCGGCGCGGATCGGCTGTCCCTTGCCCTGACGCACGCGCAATGAGGAGATGATTCGCGGCCCGAAGAGGAAGACGATGAACGCTGACGTAAACAGGGCGCCGCCGGTGCGGAACGTGATGTATCTGAACAGATTGAGGAATCTGAAATGAGTACTGAAAAAATGAATATGGTCCGACAGTTCGGCAAGCCAGATCAGCATAAGAGCCCTTTCTAAAGCCCCTGGTGGGCGTGATGGCCCATGTCGGAAAATGCGGGAAACTTGTCAAGCAAGCCCGCCACTATCTTTCCAAACCCCAATCCCAGCGACGATTTCACCATCAAGACGTCGCCAGGTGCGACTGCATTGAGCGCGAATTCCGAGAGCTCCTCCGTCGTCTCCCGATATTCGACATGAACACTTTCCGGCAGCTCATCCCTTAAAGCCGCCATCTCCGGACCCGCCAGCCAGACATGCTCGATACCGGCCGCCAGCAGCGGTCCGGTAAGGTTGGCATGCACGCGCTGGGCATAATCCCCCATTTCCAACATGTCGCCGAGCACGGCGATCCGCCGGCCCTGCCGTCCGCCCAGCCCTGCATGTGGCGAGGTCGTCGCCAGCAGCTCAATGGCCGCGCGCATGGATGCTGGATTGGCGTTGTAGCTTTCGTCGATCAACGTGAAGTAGCCATTGCCGATCGCGCGCTTGTGGCGCTGTCCCCGGCCCTTTTCCGGCCGCAGGTCCGCCAATGCATCGACAGCTCCGTCGAGATCGGCTTCCACGAGCATGACCGCGCCGAGCACCGCAAGCGCGTTTTCGGCGATATGGCGGCCCGGTGCGCCGAGCGCCACTTCCATGGTCTCGCCGCCGATCGTCAGCCAGAGCGTCGAATTTTCTTCCGAGGCGTTGAATTCGGCGAGCCGCACATCCGCCTTGGCATGCTGGCCGAAGCTGTGCACATGCTCGATACCGGCCTCCAGCGCCGCATGTTCCAGCATTTCGAACTGGTCGCTGTCATGATTGAGAATGGCGTGGCCACCCGGCACAACACCCTCGAAAATTTCCGCCTTCGCGGCAGCGATTTCGCTGATGCTGTTGAAATTGCCGAGATGAGCCGGAGCAACCGTTGTGATGATCGCCACGTGCGGCTGCACCATCTTGACCAGCGGGCGAATTTCCCCGGGATGGTTCATGCCGATTTCGAAAATACCGAAATCCGTATCTTCAGGCATGCGCGCCAGAGTAAGCGGGACACCCCAATGATTGTTGAACGAGGCGACCGAGGCATGCACCTTGCCCGAAGGTGTGAGCGCCCGCCGCAGCATTTCCTTGGTGGTCGTCTTGCCGACCGAACCCGTAACAGCGATGATCTTGGCCTGTGTGCGCTCCCGGGCGGCGACGCCGAGCCGCGCAAGTGCGGCCAGCACATCGTCCACCACGATCTTCGGTACGGTCAGCCTGCCCATTGCCGGCAGGCGCCCCTCGCTGATCACGATAAAAGCCGCACCATTCGCCATGGCCAGATTGGCATAATCATGGCCATCGACGCGATCGCCCTTGATCGCAAAAAAAGCCTCGCCGGGCTGAATGGAACGACTGTCTATGGAAATGCCCGTGATGCCTTCCGGCAGCGCTCCGAAAGAGCGACCCGAGATCGCGGCGACCATATCCTCAGTTGTCCATAACCAGCTCAAGACTTCAAATCCTCCAATGCTTTGCGCAATTCGGCATGATCGGAGAACGGCAGCGTGACACTGCCGATCGTCTGACCTTCCTCATGCCCCTTGCCGGCGACGATCAGCGTGTCGCCGGATGTCAGCATGCCGACCGCCGTGCGGATCGCTTCGGCGCGATCACCGATCTCGGTCGCACAGACAGCTGCCGCCATGATCTCCGCGCGGATCGTTGCCGGATCCTCGGATCGTGGATTGTCGTCGGTAACGACGACGACGTCGGCAAGACGGCAGGCAATCTCGCCCATGATCGGCCGCTTGCCGCGATCGCGATCGCCGCCGCAACCGAAGACGACAATGACGCGGCCCGTCGTGAACGGCCGCACCGAATTCAGAACATTTTCCAGCGCGTCCGGCTTGTGAGCGTAGTCGACATAGGCCAGCGCGCCGTCATGTGTGTGACCGACAAGCTCCAGGCGGCCGGATGCACCAACAAGCCTTTCCAATGCCGCCATGGCGACCGGCGCCGCTACGCCCGTCGAGATGGCAAGACCGGCCGCGACAAGCGCGTTGGCGATCTGGAAGTCCCCGGCCAACGGAATGTGAATTTCGAAGATATCGTCGCCGACATGTACCTCGGCGATCTGCTTGTGGCGGAAATGCTCGACGCGCTTCAACGTCAGGAAATCACCCTTGCGCCCGACGGTGCGCACATCCTGCCCGGCCTCGCGGGCGGCGGCGATGGCCTGAGCCGACCAGGCGTCATCGGCAAAGATCACAGCTGGAGAACCCTTCGGCAGCAGATCCCGGAACAGCCGCATCTTGGCGGCCATGTAGTCCTCGACCGTCGGATGATAATCCATGTGGTCACGGCCAAGATTGGTGA
Organism: Rhizobium sp. P40RR-XXII; assembly: GCF_012641405.1. Taxonomy (GTDB): domain Bacteria; phylum Pseudomonadota; class Alphaproteobacteria; order Rhizobiales; family Rhizobiaceae; genus Rhizobium. The sequence goes on along the minus strand of NZ_JABAII010000024.1, from coordinate 12,662 downwards.
AAGCGGCGGCAGCGAGCCTCACGCCATCGAGCCGGAATTGATCGAGGCCATGGCTGGAGGCTTCCATGGCTGCATGGGTCACCCCTTCCCCGGCAAGCTCGGCCAGCAGCTTGTGCAGCGATACCGGATCAGGAGTCGTCAGGGCACCATATTCGTTGCGGGTCGGCGATACAACGCCGGTCGTGCCGATCATGGCGGCCGGATGACCGGCATAGGCCCAGATCTGGCGCGTAAAGGAAGCAACGGAGGTCTTGCCGGCAGTACCCGTTACCGCCACCATCGTTTCCGGCTGCCGTCCGTAGAAGCGCGAAGCCGAGACCGCAAGAAACCGGCGCGGCTCGGAAACCGAGAGCACGGGCACACTGCCGGCATCGGTCTCATGGCCTGCAACCACAACCGATGCCCCGCGCGAAACGGCATCGGCGATAAAACTCGCCCCATCGGCTTTGGTACCGGCCACGGCGACAAATGCCATGCCGGGCAACACCTTCCGGCTGTCGGCGGAAATGCCGATTATCTCAAGATCGCCAAGCGTCCCGCCAATCTGTGTGTTGAGTTCCGGAAATACATTTCCGGCAATATCCCGCAAGTTCATCGAATGTACTTTTCGCCTTCTCGATCAGTCCGCCCCTCGCGAATCGACGTGTGTATTCTTTCACGCTTAATAAGACACCAGCAAGGCCGAGTTGCCGTTTCCAAAACTTGGCTGAATGCCGAGGATCGGTGCGGCCCGGGCGATGATGTCGCGCGCGATCGGCGCGGCAGTATAGGCCGAGATCGTCCCGCCATGCTCACCGGTCTTCGGCTCGTCGCAGAAGGTCATGATGATATATTGCGGATTATCGATCGGGAACGCGGCCATGAAGGTGTTGAAATTCAGCGTATTGGAATACCGACCGTTGACCACCTTGTCGGCCGTACCGGTCTTGCTGCCGACATCGTAGCCCGGCACGCGAGCAGCGCGACCGGATCCCTTCGAGCCGTTGAAATCGAGGAGGAAGCGTACGTTGTCGCTCGTGCTTTTCTTGACGACGAGCTTGGCGATCTCATCCGCCTGGTCGAGGGTGCGAGGCAAGAAAGTCGGCTCGATCAGCTTTCCGCCGTTGACAAGCGCCGCACCGGCAACGGCCGTCTGCAGCGGCGTCGTCGAAACACCGTGGCCGAAGGAGATCGTGATCGAATTGATCTTCTTCCAGACGCGCGGCTGCGTCGGCATCTTCACCTCAGGCAATTCGGTCTGCATCTTGCTAAGCAGGCCGATACGAGTGAGGAATTCCTTATGCGCATCGATACCGACAAGGTCGGCAATCTTCGCCGTGCCGATATTGGACGAATATTGGAAGATTTCCGGAACGGTCAGCACGCGATGCTGACCATGGAAATCCTTAATGGTGAAGCCGCCGATACGGATCGGGTTGGTGGCATCGAAGGCATCGCGCAGCGTGACCTTGCCGGAATCGAATGCCATCGCCATGGTGAAGGTCTTGAAGGTCGACCCCATTTCGAACGTGCCGTTCGTCATGCGATTGAGCCAGCCTTCGGAAGCACCTTCGTTCGGGTAGTTCGGATCGAAATCGGGCGCGGATGCCATGGCAACGACTTCGCCCGTGTGAACATTGATCACCGCCGCGCCAGCACCCTTCGCCTGGAAATTCTTGACGGCGTTGACGACGGCATCATGGACGATGTCCTGGACGCGCAGATCGATCGACAACTTCACCGGCTGCAGCGGCTGGTCGTTGGTCATGCCCGCGGCAGCGAGATCGGCGAGCCCCTGGTCGTCGATATATTTCTCCATGCCGGCAACGCCGCGATTGTCGATATTGACGTAGCCGAGAATGTGAGCCGCGGTGGAGCCACCGGGATAAAAGCGGCGCTTCTCCGGACGGAAGCCGATACCGGGAATGCCGAGCGCCAGGATCTGGCTTTGTTGTTTCGGCGTCAGTTGCCGGCGCAGCCAGGCGAAGTGCGAGCTCTTTACCGAAAGCTTCTTATAGGTGGATTTGGCATCGAGATCCGGCAGGACCTTGCGCAACTCCTCGACGGCTTCATCCGGATCGATGATCTTGTTCGGCTCGGCAAACAGCGAGACGGTGCGGATGTCCGTTGCCAGAAGAGCACCGTTGCGATCGACGATGTCGGGCCGCGACGCCATAAGGCGATCCGGCGGCAAAATGCTTGACGTCGTATCCGGCGGCGTCATGGCGAACTGCGCAAGACGAGCACCGATCACGCAATAGACCGCGATGAAGCTTGCTACCAGCAGAACGACGCGGCTCCTGGCCTGAGTAGCCTTGCGCTTGCGAGCGCCTTCAAAAGTCGAGCGCGAAAAGCCGTCGCTCGGTCGATTGTTGCCGTCGGTGGAGAAGTGCGCCTTGCTCTTCAGGACCATGATACGAGAAAGAAAAGACATTATTCCTCCACCGATCCCGTTGCGATGTTGTCGACATTCGGCTTCTTGCGCTTCACCAAGGCGGGCGCCTTCGGCCGCGGCGCGGGAGCGGCAGCCACATCAGCAATGGCCTTTCTGATCTGCGCGTCGGTCGTATCGCCGTTCTTGGCGGCAGCAGATACATTGCCCTTCACGGGTTTGCCGCTCTTCGGATCGTTGGATGCGGTCACCGTCGGCGGCGGAAGCTGCGAGCGCAGCATCGGCAATTCGCTCGGCTGAACGATCGCGGTCGAAAGGGTCGGCTGCAGCTGTAGCTCGCTACTGTAGTTGTTGACGAGCTTTTCAAGACGGTTCGGCTGCGAGACCAGCGCCCAGTCCGCTTTCAGAAGCTCGATCGTATCCCTCTCCAGCTTGATTTCGGATTCGAGACGTCGAACCTCCTCCAGTTTCAGCTCGGCGCGATGCTTGATCGTATAGGTCACGCTGGCCATGGCCGTCATGACGCCGATCAGCACGATGTCAAAAGTTTTCAGCATCTCAACCCCCGAGCTTTCCGAGACTGGCGAGATTGGGCAGATCGAAAATCGAAAGATCTGCGGCCTCCGCCGGAGCCAAAGTGCGAACCCCCGCGCGCAATTTGGCTGAGCGAGCGCGCGGATTGGCTTCCGCCTCGGCATCGCTCGCAGAAATCATCGACTTGCCGACCGGCTCGAAGGTGGCGGGCCGCTCGCTCACGATCGGCATGTGACGCGACCCGGCCGCACGGCCCGAGCGATCGGCAAAGAACTTCTTGACGATCCGGTCTTCCAGCGAATGGAAAGTCACGACGACAAGGCGCCCGCCCGGCTTGAGGGCGCGCTCGGCGGCAAACAATGCCTGAGCCAGCTCGCCGAGTTCGTCATTGACGAAAATGCGCAAGGCCTGAAATACCCGCGTCGCAGGATGAATTTTGTCCTTCGCCTTCCGCGGCGTCACGATCTCGATCAACCCGGCCAGATCGCGGGTGGTCACGAAAGGAGCTTCCGCACGCCGTTTCTCGATCGCATGCGCGATGCGCGGCGCCTGCTTTTCCTCGCCTAGGAACACAAAGATGCGAATGAGATCGGCCAGCTTGGCGCGATTGACGACATCGGCGGCCGATACGCCGCTGGCCGACATGCGCATGTCGAGCGGGCCGTTCTTGTTAAAGGAAAAGCCTCGCTCGGCCTCATCGAGCTGCATGGAGGAAACGCCGATATCGAGAACGACGCCATCGAGGCCGCGTGCCGGCACATGATCGGCCAGCTGGGAAAATTGCGACTGAATGAGATTGAGATGACCGGCATGAGCAGAAACGAGCGCCTGCCCTGCCGCAATCGCCGTCGGATCGCGATCAAGCGCGATCACATCGGCGCCGGCGGCAAGAATGGCCGACGTATAGCCGCCCGCGCCGAACGTTCCATCAAGGATGATCCGGCCGGGCGCGGGAGCCAGCGCCTCGAGCACCTCGGAAAGAAGAACCGGAATGTGGCGAACTGGTCCGCCACCGGCATCAGAAGAACCTCCGCCTGAATTCGCCGCCATTCCGTTTCCCCATTCTATTCCGAGCGCCTGCCCGCCAGCCTGCGCTCCTCTCGTGCCTGCGCCTGCAAAGCCAGGAAGGCCTCCGGTCGCCACAATTGAAAATGATCCGCCCGTCCGACGAAGGTCACTTCGCCCGAAATTCCGGTGAAATCGCGGATGAAATCCGTGACCATCAACCGCCCTTCCGCGTCGAGCTTCATAAAGACCCCGCCCCCATGAATGAGGAGCGACATCTGATTTGCCGCCGGCGAAAACGGATCCTCCGCCGCAATCTGCCGCTCGAAGCGATCGAGCAGATCGAGACCGCCGACACTGATCGCCGGGAACACAAAATCCTGGAAGCAGTACAGCTCCTGAATATTGCGCTCGGCCAGCACGGAACGAAATACCGCCGGCACGGAAACCCGCCCCTTGGTATCGATCCGGTTGGTCGCATTTGACAGGAAGCGGTTCATGACGCGAAACACCCGTCCCCCATGACCCGCAAGCAGCTACACACTGGCAGGCACAGCCAAAATCGGACACAGCTTCGCAAGCCGAAAGAGCCAACGCCCCTTCGACACTTCCAGAACGGAAGCAATCACGGCCTTGCGATGATTGGGCACTGATTTGCCCGTATGCAGTGTTCTTTTGGGATACCATGGGACCATATGGGCGTCAATGGGATGAAGCCACGTCCGGCATGGCATCAGCTCGAATATTCATAAGCCGTTAAGTTTAACGAAAGGTTAGGATTGGCTTCAGCCGACGTGTCGAAACGGATTGTTTTCATAGGCGAAAAGCCTCATTCGCCAAGGCCTCAGCCCCCGGAAATACGGGGCATCCCGCTCCCCTTGAAATTATTTGCGGAAAGCGGGAAACACGCCTTTCGGACAAGCGTGATGATTTGCCAGTTGGCCTGTAAGCCGGGTTCTGTATGGCTCCGGCCGAGACCGGAACGTGGCAGCCATTCATCTGGGACGGCGCTTGCGCGACGCCTCATGCAACCCACCCGGATGACCGGCCCGGAAACGGGCTGGAGCGCTTGCGCGCCCCGCGTCATCCCTATTCGGTTTTGCTCCCGGTGGGGTTTTCCGTGCCGTCGCTGTTGCCAGAGACGCGGTGGGCTCTTACCCCACCCTTTCACCCTTACCCGGCGCGAAGCCGGGCGGTTTGCTTTCTGTGGCACTTTCCCTGAGGTTGCCCTCGCCGGACGTTATCCGGCACCGTGTTTCCGTGGAGCCCGGACTTTCCTCACCCCATCGCCTTTCGGCATTGATGAAGCGCGGCTGCCCGGCCAACTGGCACTGGCTCATTAACCGAGACCGCCCGCAATTGCCACCGAAATATGCGGCTACATGAAGAGCGGATGTCAGTTGCGGAAATGCGCTGAGAAATCCGTGCCGTAGCCCTCGTCCTTGATTCGGCCTGCGAGCAGCAGCTCAGCTCCCAGGCGGCCGATTTCATCGGAACTCTTGGCAGCCGTGCCGCAGCCGCCCGTCAGAACAGCAACGCGCGGCGACGACGTATAACCGATCATCGGATAACCCGTCGGCGAATAGGAAACGGCACAGGAATTGGTGAAAGCCGGAGGGCGCTTCACCCCGGGGACGAGCTCGTGGAAAATCCGCACTAGGTGTTCGCGGGCTTTGTCGCGCCCAGCCGTGCGAAACCAGGCGCGCAATTCCGTCTCGGTCTCGAATTGAAGATCATCGGGATCGCCGCCGATCTTGATATAGTGCCTGCCGTCGGGATAGCGGATCGGCGGCAGCATATAGATGCTGTCCACGTCATCGGGCGTCACGGATATCAGCGAGGGCATGCCGGAAAGAGCCTCTGCTTCCGCTTCGCTGACCTCGAAGAAAGTGACGGTGCGGCCATAAACCTTCATCTCAACAGGTCGCGGCAAGAGATTCTCCGCAATGGAGAAACCGCCGGCGGCCAGCAGGATTTTTTCCGCGCTGAAGGTCTCTCCCTCTGCGGTCGTGACGACCGCCAGACCACCCTCTTCGCGGATCGACAGCGCCGTCTGCTTGATGACCCGGGCGCCGGCTTTTTCCGCCAGCAGCGACTGTGCCTTCACCAGCCGGCGCGGACTGATGTGACCTGCGCCACGCGGTTCAAAGACGCCTTCGCTTCCCGATACGAATGAGAAGAAGGGGAACTTCTTCCTAAGCTCCGCGTCGGCGAGGATTTCCGTTTGAACGCCGAGCCGCTCCGCTGCGTCGACGACATCTCCGACATAGCCGTTGCCGCCGCCGCGCTTGGGACCAACGACCAGGCAGCCGACGGGCGCATAGAACTGGATGCCGCTATCCCGTTCGATTTCCGCATAGCGGCTGATCGAACGGTTCGCGAGGCGGGCCCAATCGGCATCGGGATCGATCGTCCGAGTAATGCGGCCTTCGTCGTAATGGCTGCCGAAGACACCCCGATGGCTGGCGCGATCTTCGGGTTCATCCGGCCCGATGACGGCAACGCCGTCGGTTTGCCTGGCCAGGTGACGGGCAGCGGCCGCCCCCATCATGCCCCGGCCGACGACGATGAATTTGAAATCCGCTGCCATGCTATGATCCTCGCAAACAATAGCGGTTCGATAGCATGAAAAGCGATTCCGCCCTACCCGTAATCCCTGGCTCCGTGGATGTCAGTCCAGAAGCGCCAGTACCTTGCCGCAATAACGCTTCGAGATCGGATTCATGCGCGTGGCGCCGTGGCCGGCATTGTATTTGAGAATGGTGTTGCAGGTCGGACCGCCGCCGAGATCCTGCGCCATGGCAAGATATTTCATGCCGAACTTGATGTTCGTCTCGGGATCGTAGAGCCCCTTGGCCCCTCCGGCATATCCCATAAGCCGCGCAGTTGCCGGCTTGATCTGCATGAGGCCGATCTCGCCTGCACTGCCCCTGGTTTTCGGATTGAAATTGCTTTCGATCCGAATGACGGCGGTCGCCAGTTCGACAGCAACGCCGTTCTGCTTGGCATATTTGGCAATCAGGGCGGAGTAACGATTTTGTCGTGCGAAGGAGGTGTCAGCGTCACGCAATTCGGCGGGAACGTTTGGCATCGGAAAGCCGGTGGTGCGGCTGACGATCTTGAGTGGAACTGTTTTCTGCTTTGCGTCACGCTGGCCCGCAAAGGCGCAATCATATCCCGCCAGCAGCACGCCCACGCATGCTGCAGCCGCAACAATCAAATTTTTCATGTAGTCTTTTGTCTCCAGGGGCGGGACCGCGGACGGCACAAGCCGTCACGTCCGGCTGGAGGCAAAAAGAGCCGCCGGAATGTACAGTCCCCATTAGTCGTCTACGGCCGCGCGACACACAAACCCAGACGGCGCGACCGCCGTTCAGCGAGCGTCGTTAGACCAATGCAATGCGGAGATAATAGGGAAAAGATGTGGCGTAGCAGGGGGTTACGCATTTTCTCATCAATAGCCGGCTATAAACATAAGCAGCGACGGCCGCGAGGCTACGAATAGCGGGGCAGCGCGGACAGGAGGCGATGAAGCGTATCGATCGTGGAAAAATCGGCAATGCCATCTACGCGCTCCTGGCGGAAATGGCGCTGAAAGGCTTCGACGTCCCCCTTCAGCTTCTCCGAGAATTCCCCCGTTATTTCAGTGCTGTAGCCATAAAGCGAAAGCATGGACTGCAGCGCCTCGATCGGTTGGCCGACATCGCCCTTCTGGAAGAACCTGCCGCCGGTGATCGGCGTCGGTTCCACCCAGTGTCCCACCCCTGCCTTAGCCAGCTCCGCCCAAGGAAATTTCTCGCCCGGATCCACCTTCCGCACGGGCGCCACATCGGAGTGTCCGAGCACGCGTTCAGGCGCGATTGCCCAGCGTTGGCCGCAATCGCGACACAGTTCGACGACCGCTTCGACCTGCGCATCGGGGAAATCCGGCAGCCCGCCCGGATGGCCGGCATTGGCGATCTCTATGCCGATCGACCGCGAATTGATATCGATATCACCATGCCAGGAGCTCTTGCCCGCATGCCAGGCACGACGCTCTTCCGGAACGAGCTGCACGATACGGCCGTCCTCGAAAACGAAATAATGGCTCGACACCTGGCTCTCCGGGCGACAGAGCCAATCGAGAGCACCCTCGGCGGTACCCATGCCGGTATAGTGCAGAAGAATGATGTCAGGCCGACGCCCATCCCGCCGCTCGCCATGGTTCGGCGAAGGCTGCACATGGGCGCGAGTGAAATCGGCCTTAAATGCACTCATGCGGCGCGGCGTTCTTTCTCGATCTCGGCATAAGCCGCATTCAGGGCTGCCATGCGCTCATTGGCGATGGCATGAAACTCTTCCGGAACCCCACGCGACACGAGACGATCCGGATGGTTCTCATAGACGAGGCCATGATAGCGGCGGCGGATCGTCGGAAAATCGTCCTGCCGCGATACGCCGAGCACCTTGTAGGGGTCACGGCCGCCGACACTCACATGGCGGGCCATGATCTGCTCGAACCGCTCTTCGCTCATATGGAAGATTTCGGCGACATGCTGAAGGAATGCCGTTTCCTTCTCATGGATCAAGCCGTCGGCCTTGGCGATATGGAACAGGCCGTCCAGCACGTCTTCCAGCACCGGGCAGTTCTTCGTGCAGGTCTCGCAAAGCGAAGACAGTCGCTCCGCATAGGCCTCGTAGCCGGCCACGTCCTGACGCGCCAGATTATAAAGGCGTGCGACATTCTTGGCCTGGTCGGGAGGAAATTCGAAGATCTCGCGAAACGCATTGATCTCGTTTTCCGTCACCACGCCGTCGGCCTTCGCCATCTTGGCGGAAAGCGCGATAATGGCGACGGAAAAGGCCACTTTGCGCCGGGTTTCCGGGTCGCCTTCGAAGACGGTGCGAATAGCCTCGACCACCGCGGACAGGGCATTGCCGGCAGTGCTACCGATAGCATTCAGCAATTTTTCCCAAAACGACATGGTGGTTCCAGCAGCCTCTAAACAGTAGAACACCTTGATCAAATTATGGTTGCCATTGCAAGCAGTCCATTCGTCGCAAGGCGGAAAACTCTTTTCACAATTTGGTAATGATTGCGTACTTCGCACCTCATCCAATTGTGCACGATCTGCCGTCCAACGGCCAAACAAACCGCGGATTTCTTAAATTCTTTACTTTACACCCATGCCCGCCTGTCGCATCCATTCCCACCGCAACCTTTGAAATGAAGCAGCTTGACTGCAAGGAGGATCTCCATGGCCAAACAGAAAGTCGCAATGCTCACCGCCGGCGGATTGGCGCCCTGCCTTTCTTCCGCGGTTGGCGGGCTGATCCAGCGCTACAGCGACGTGGCACCCGATCTCGACATCATCGCCTATCGGTCCGGCTACCAGGGCGTCCTGCTGGGAGACAGCGTCGCAGTGACCCCGACCATGCGTGAACAGGCCTATTTGTTGCATCGCTATGGCGGCTCGCCGATCGGCAACAGCCGCGTCAAGCTCACCAACATCGCCGATTGCGTCAAGCGCGGCCTGGTCAAGGAAGGCGAAAACCCGTTGCGCGTCGCGGCCGAGCGACTGGCTTCCGACGGTATCACCATCCTTCATACGATCGGCGGCGACGACACGAATACCACCGCGGCCGATCTCGCCGCCTATCTCGGCGCCAACGGCTACGATCTGACCGTCGTCGGCCTGCCGAAGACTGTTGATAACGATGTCGTGCCGATCCGCCAGTCTCTTGGCGCCTGGACGGCAGCCGAGGTCGGCGCGCATTTCTTCGACAATGTCAGCAACGAACAGACTGCCGCGCCGCGTACGCTGGTTATTCATGAAGTGATGGGCCGCCACTGTGGCTGGCTGACGGCCGCAACGGCGCGCGCCTATATCCAGAAGACCAGCGCCAACGAATATGTCGAAGGCTTCATGATGAATGCCGAATTGAAGCGCATCGACGGTCTTTATCTGCCGGAAATGGTATTCGACATCGAGGCGGAAGGCGAACGCCTGCGCGCCATCATGGAAAAGACCGGCCAGGTGACGTTGTTCGTGTCGGAGGGCGCCGGTCTCGACGCCATCGTCGCCGAACGCGAAGCCGCCGGCGATGCCGTCAAGCGTGATGCCTTCGGCCATGTGAAGATCGATACGATCAATGTCGGCGGCTGGTTCCAGAAGCAGTTCGCCGCGATTATCGGTGCCGAACGTTCCATGGTGCAGAAGTCGGGTTATTTCGCGCGCTCCGCGCCCGCAAATGGCGAAGATCTCCGCCTGATCCAGGGCATGGTCGATCTCGCGGTGGAAAGCGCGCTCAACAAGGTATCGGGCGTCACTGGCCATGACGAAGGTCAGGGCGGCAAGCTGCGTGCCATCGAATTCCCCCGCATCAAGGGCGGCAAGGCATTCGACATCACGCAGCCATGGTTCGCCAACGTGATGGACCATATCGGGCAGAAATACACACAAGCCTGATTGATCGGCGATCAATCGGACTGATCTGGGACCAAGCGGACTGATCTGTGATCAAGCGGCCTGATCTTCGATCAAGCGGATTGACGGATCGCAAATCCGGTGTCTTTGCTGACGGCGGAAGAGGAATAGAGGAGGATTCCATGTCCATCGAAACCTGGCTCGCTTTCGCCGCCGCGTCCTGCATCATGCTGGCCATACCGGGTCCCACCATTCTCCTTGTCATATCCTATGCGCTGGGCCACGGCCGCAAGACGGCCTTGGCAACCGTGACGGGCGTCACTTTGGGCGATTTTACGGCGATGACCGCCTCCCTGGCTGGCCTCGGCGCCCTTCTCGCCACTTCGGCGGCATTGTTCACGATTCTTAAGCTGATCGGCGCCGCCTACCTCGTTTTCCTCGGAATCAAGCTGTGGAGAGCGCCGATCGTGACGGGTCCGCTGGGCGACAATGACAACCTCCCCGAGGAAAAACCGTTAAAAATCATGTTGCACGCATATGTTGTAACGGCGCTCAACCCAAAGAGCATCGTGTTCTTCATCGCCTTCGTGCCGCAGTTTCTCGACTTATCGAAGCCATTTCTTGAGCAAACGCTTATTTTGGAGGCGACATTTCTCACTTTGGCGGCATTGAACTCGCTCATCTACGTGTTCGTTGCCGACATGGCCCGCGGCTTCATCCGCAAGGCAAGCGTGCAACGTGCCGTCAACAGAACGGGCGGCACCCTGTTGATTGCCGCCGGTGCGGTGACCGCCGGATACCGCCGGATGGCCGCCTGAGGCGTTGCAGGGTTGCGGGCCGATCACGGATAGGTTAATGGGGATTCATAATTTTATCGATCCCGTGACCGAATTTGGCGGTCCTGTGGCCGAATTACATCGAAATTACGTTTGGCTTTTCGAAAGTGACAGAATGGTAGCGATCGGATTTCCCAGCCTGAAGCGCAGCGTTGCCTTGTCGGCGATGATGTGCGGCGCGCTCGCCGGGTGCGCAAGCACTCAGCAGCAGACGTCTCAGGCAGAACTCCCGTCGGCACACATCAACGTGCCGCATCCGAATACAACCCTGACCGCAACCGGCACTCCCTCGTCGACGGGCGGCACGGTAATCGCCGCAGCGGCGCCGACATTTATCGGGCCGCAGCAACCGCAACAGACGGCACTGGCAAAATCCGGCCGTATTGCCCCGGGCACGGTAAACACCGTTGCCGGCACCGTGAACCAGCAGCAGGTCGATGCAGCGCAAGCGCGTTTCGGCACCCCGGCGGCAAACGCGCCCAACCAGGGAACGGTCGCAATTGCCGCGGCAACCGGTGCGCCTGCCGCCAATACCACGACAGCCGCGGCCTATGCCGCATCCGACGTGCCGCTTGTGCCTTCCGTGGTCGCGATCCCGATGCCTAATCCGGCACGCCCCGGCGACGCCGCCCTGACGCCGGTCTCGGCCTCCGCCGCGCAAGGCGGGCCGACCATCCCGATGACCTCGGATGTTGCCGCTATTCAGGTTGCCGTGCCGACGCCGCGTCCCGGATCTCAAGCGCAGGCCGAAGTCGCTTTCGCGACACCGGCACAGATCGGCCAGCCACGCTATGCGGACAACCGCATGCATTATGACTTCAATTTCGACACCAGCGGCCCGACCGTCGTTCCCGCAGTGATGACCACGACCCCGAATTACGATTCAGACGTGCCGGCCGAGGAAAAAAGCTACGTCTCCAAGCTCATCCAGAAATACGCCAAGCTCTACGAAATTCCGGAATCGCTGATCCATCGCGTCGTCCATCGCGAGAGCCGCTATAATCCGAAAGCTTACAACCGGGCGGGATATTTCGGCCTGATGCAGATCAAGTATAACACGGCGAAATCCATGGGCTACGAAGGCCCGGCGTCCGGCCTGCTCGATGCCGAGACGAACATCAAATACGCCGCAAAATATCTGCGTGGCGCCTGGATGACGGCAGACAGCAAGGCCGCAAACAAGGAAAGCAATGCTGTCCAGCTTTATGCCCGGGGCTACTATTACGATGCCAAGCGCAAGGGCCTGACGGATGTCGCCAACGGCAATTACTGATTTTACCGAGACATTTTGAAAGCCGGCTTGGAACGGTTCGACATTTCACGAAATTGCCGAACCGTTCCATGGCTTTTATGCAATTTCGGGCAAAACCGCTGTCCACTTTCACAGTACACGACTCAAACTTTACTCGGACTTCTCAGGGGTCTTCTGGGGGCATTTTGCGTCCATGCAGAGAAGGCTTTTTCCGGATTGTGGATGATCCACTCCCTGAGAGCGTCGAGACCGATGCG
>NZ_JABAII010000023.1 GCF_012641405.1 Rhizobium sp. P40RR-XXII | reverse complement strand
GTAGCGTGCCGTTCGCCGGGCATATTGCCGACGGGTGATTTTGGTCCAGGCCATCGTGGTCTCCATCGAATCTCGCAAATCCGAAGGAATCATAACCTGTTGAAATCACCCACCTCTTTTTGAGGCAGCCTCTAAGGTGTCGTTCGCTTGATCACCGTAACTCGATCAGTATCCGCCCCCGTAATGACTATCTTTGCCATGTCTCGACAAACTTCGAGCCAGCGATACCGACAATACCCTCGTGGAAAGCTGAGAAGGAAAGCTCTTCCTCTTGATCTGTCCAACCTGCGGCGGCGTTGGCAGCGCGAGTCTTGACCAACGTAACCTGGAGAACAGCGTTGGTCGTAGGGGCTGCTCGGCTCACCTCCGAAGGGATTCGAAGCGGAAATCAATGGTCAATTCTGACGGTCTTTTGGTGGCACGGAACCCTCCAGAGCCGTAGCGTATCGAAGTAGCTGTTCTGCAAACTGTTTTGCAGCCGCTGGGCTCATTGATAGCTGAATTTGGTTTGGTGAACGGCCGGTGCGATGGGCTTTATCTAATTCAGCCTGTGACTTCGCATAGCCTATGCGGATGGCGACATTATGTGGAGCAATAGTTGTTACGCCCCAGTCATACAAAGTATCGACCTTAATTTCGCCTACGCTGCGAAAGCGCCATTTCGATGGATCATGATCGCTCAACTCTGGTCTCCCGCTGGCTTCAAATGCTGCCCAATCAACCCCCGCGTTGTAGCGCGGTTCGCATGACAGGCTAAGTTTCAGATTTGCTGAAGCGACGCTTCAATAGGGCGACAGTTTCTCCACTGGCTTCCCAGCGGTGCGGAGCACACCCGTTGCAAAGCGTACGGTCTATTTCCGGAACGTAACGTCCTTGGTAAACGCTTCTCCCAAACTGGAATTTGGTCCCGCAGACATCACAAGTATGGAAGATCTTGTCTCCAATGATTTCCTTAAACGGCATCTTTTACCTCCGAGCGTGAGGACTGACGACGAGAGGGTAGCCGATTCGATCGATAAGACGAACAAGCGGAAATATTCGCACGACAGGTAAGCTTCCGGCATCTCACCGTCTTGAAAATGCGCTCAGCGACCAATGAAGCTACAGCTCCTGATAAGTCTCGGTCGTTCCGTCGGAAAATACCGCCTTGGTTACAATGAGGGTGGCCCTCGCTACGCCGGTCTTAACCGGCCCCAAGAGTTTATCGAACGGTTCATCTTGAATGAATTGGTTGTCCTCCCAAGAATAGAAAAGCTCGCTTTCGATGGTTTTGCCGGGAGGTATTTTGATGTCGAGCTTCGATTTCCCTTCGATGATCTCGTCGCCGAAAGCATCGGTAATTGCCATGGTATGCTCGATGGCAACGACTGTCTTTTTCGTGCCATTCCGGAAACTGGGGATTAATTCAACCCTTGGGCTGTAAATTCGCTTCCTAAGATCTTTTTCCTGTAGCAACAATCTTGCATTCACCAAGGTAATCGGCGCTGCGGCTTTTGGTTGGTCGGTCGGTCTTGAGGATTGAGCTTCGCCCACTTTGATAGCGTCGAAGCAAGTCAGACGCTTCAGCGAATCCGGCTCGGTTTTGCAGGTCGTTATATCTTCGGAAAGGCCCGCAAGCGCGGTCCCCGCAGTCAGCATCAGTATTCCAGCGACAAAGAAAAAGCGCATGTTCTCCCCCACGCCTAATGCGCGCAGATTGAAGGCTCAAACACGTTTTAGTCAAGCATAGAAAAGTAGCTATAAAAACGACGGCCACTGTAAAATGCTGTGAACAGCGAGATTAGCTCCCTTGGAGCTATTGTTGATTTCCGTGATGATTTAATCCGCTTTTGCGTTTGGCCAAGGTCCAGTAAGAGCTTAGAATAATCAATTATTTCAAATGGTTGAATATTCCAAGCTGGGTCAGCGCAAAATGAAAATGCGGATCAAAATCTCGCGCAACTCAACATTCAGAGCGTAGATACCGTCGAGCCCCTTTATCGTCGTCGTGATCCGGCTCAAGCGGCAATCTCAAGCACTGTTGCGTAGAACAAGCTTATCCTGCGACAAATCTACGCAAAATCGCTTTGTGAGATCGCTAAGCTGGCGATGGATCTCGTGATGATCCATATTCTCCAAAATGTCTGGCGCATCCAGCTCAACTTCCCGCTGACCTACGGGCAGAGTTGGCATTGAAAGACGCAGCCCGCCCGCTGGCATCGTTGCCGTGCTGACGATTGCTCCATCGGCGTCACAAACGATAATCAATCGCATCCGCGTACTCCCCTATTTCCTTGAAAATATGTGACACGGCGTCAAGCGACAACAGAAGTAAAAATATCGAAATTGGTAATTGTCGTCCCATAGGAGCCGTGTGAGTTATTTCTAAACACAATATCCAGCATATGCATCGGTTCTCCAGGATGCTCGAGTCCCACCGTCCTGACCGCCATCTGAATAACTTCCATATATTGTGGAGGCTCTAATATCCCAACACTCGGATGCGCTGTGACTGTGACAGCGCCCTTAAAATTGGCAGGACCTAGTACAAAATAGGCAGTTCCATCGGGTGGAATTTCATATGCAACACTATTTACGAAGAGAGTTGTCTGAGCCATTTGTGATTCCTCGCGAATTGCTGGTTGAAACCGGCCGGGAAGACGTAGCTGCAATGGATCTCTGTTTTGGCAACCTGCTATAGAATTTGGAAAGAGTCAATGTTGACCTCAAGTTGCTTGCGCATAGCGATCATCTATTGGGACACCCTCCACTCGGTCAGGCCGCCGCCGAGCGCAACCTTTACGGATGGCGCGTAGCCTCGGAGAAATCGTGGATGCGGCGGTGCACGAACTGCTCCTGTCCATTCATTGAGCCGCCAAAAACGACGCTCGCTACAGCAAGTATGATGGACTGAGCACCTCACCGTCCTTGGTGACGATCGTCGACCCATAGGGCTCGCGGGCCGTGACGATCAGTGCACCGTCGGCGAGTGGTCGCGCAAGATCCTTCGCCTCATCCCATGGCGCCGCCATCCAGACATCGGTCTCCTCCTTGGTCAGCAGCAGGACCGGCATGGCCTTGCCATGAATGGGTTTGACTAGATTATTCGGATCGGTCGTCAGAAACCCGTAGAGATCGTCGGTCGTGAACCCGTCCTTGACCTTGCGGACGGAGGTCCATTGCGGAACATGGATGCCGGCAAAGAACATCAGCGGCTTAGCTTCGTCGCGCGCGAACCAGGCGTTCGGTACATTGCCGCCTGCCTCTTGGCTTGCCGGATCCGGTTCGGCAAAGCTGGTGACCGGCACGAGACAGCGGTTTTCGACGCCGAACCAGCGCCTCCAATGCGGAAGCTTGAGATTGCGGATATTGGTGACGCCGCGATCGGCCTGCTCGCCCACCAGCTGCTCGAATTCAAATTCCTTGCCCTTCGCCCGCAGCTTCTCGGCCTTAGCCTGTGCGGCCTTTTCAAGAACAAACCGCGGCGAGGGAAGACCCCAGCGCGCATGGACGAGCTGTTTCTTGCCGTCCTTGGTGTTTCGCACGATCGGCCCCATCTGGTCCGGGTTCATCTGATAGGCCGGCATCAGGTTGATCAGGCTCTCGGCATCCTGAGCCCACTTGTTCACCCAGTCCTTATCTTCCATGCGGTACAAATTGCACATCGGCGCTCCATCTCCCTGAAGCCGGCAACATGGTAGCCGACGAAACGCCGGAATGCCAATTGGCTGCGGTCGATCTGAAGTTTCGGAAATATTTGCACGGTGTCCGTTCTGACGGCTCGAAGTCATGCCCATGATTCTGAATGTGAATCTTAAAGTTCACTAAAATAGAGGGATAATATTCCTATTCCGGGTTGCTTGACTTGCAAATCGAAACGGAACATTTAGTGAACATATGACTTGACCGACATGACGTCGATACCCAAACGACTTCCACAAGGACCCGTGAATGATGACTGCTGCCCGTGATAGGGTGATATCCGACCTGAAAGACCGCATTGCCTTACTGGAAGGCAATGCCGCCAGAACACTCGGATGTCTTGCCTTTGGTGTCGCCGAGATCGATGCGACGCTGCCGGGAGGAGGCCTTGCCTATGGCGCCGTGCACGAATTTGCCGGCGGTGGAGCAGGGGTCGTCGATGGTGCTGCCTCGGCGCTCTTTGCTGCCGGAATTGCCGCACGGACGAAGGGAAAGATTGTCTGGTGTCTGACGCGACCGGATCTGTTTTTTCCGGCTCTGGCGCAGGCTGGCCTTCATCCGGATCGGGCTGTCTTCGTTGAGGCCGATCGCGAGGAGGACGTCCTCGCGTCGATGGAAGAGGCTCTGGCCTTTGGCGGGCTTGGCGCCGTCGTCGGCGAGATCGTCCGATTGCCGATGGTTGCCTCGCGTCGCCTGCAGCTTGCCGCGGAAAAAACGGGCACGATGGGACTGGTCGTCAGGCGCTGGCGCCGGCAGACGGAGGCATCGGACTTCGGGCAGCCGACGGCGTCGACCACCAGGTGGCGGGTGAGCGTGTTGCCATCGGAAGAACTGCCGGTTCCAGGCGTCGGGCGGCCAAGATGGCTTCTGGAGCTGATGAGAGTGAAGGCGGGTGAGTGCGCTGAGTTTGTCGTGAGGGCGTGCGATGCCACGGGTCGTATCCATCTATCTGCCGGATCTGCCGATCGAGCGGATCAGGCGGATGGATCACAGAGCAGAATTATCGCCTGACAGGCCGCTTGTCCTGATTTCCAGGAGTGGTTCCAAGCGTCTGGTCTCTGCGGCCGACGCCAAGGCGCGCGAGGCGGGTATCCGTGTGGACATGCCGGCCGCCAAGGCGCAGGCGATGGTGCATGGTCTGCAATTTGCCGATGCGGATCCGGCAGCCGATGCCGAGGCGCTCAAGCGCATCGCCCTTTGGGCTTTGACGCAATATTCCCCGATCGTCGCCGTCGACGGCACCGACGGGATCGTCATGGATACAGAAGGCGCCGATCACCTGCGGGGCGGCGAGCTTCCGATGCTGACCGGGATCGCCAACCGTTTCCGGGCGCGGGGGCTGACCGTCCACGCGGCGATCGCCGATAGCTGGGGTGCCGCGCATGCCTGCGCCCGCGCCACCCATCGCGAGGCCGTCGTCATTCCCGCCGGAGAGATCGCTCGTACCGTCGAACGGCTGCCGATCGCGCACCTGCGGCTGCCGGCGGAGATCGTCAGCATCTTGCACACGCTCGGTTTCAAAACCATCGGCGAGTTGTCCGCGACGCCGCGGGCGCCATTGGCGCTGCGTTTCGGCCCGGAGATCGGCAGGCGCCTCGACCAGATGTTTGGTCGTGTGTCCGAGCCGATCGATCCGATCCGGGCGCCGGAATGGATCGAAGTCAGCCGCTCTTTTGCCGAACCGATCGGCGCTGCCGAGACAATCAACAAATATGTTGGCCGCCTCATCGTCAAACTGGTTGCCGAGCTACAGCGCAGGGGGCTCGGCGTGCGGCGGACCGACCTCATCGTCGAGAAGGTTGACGGCACCAGGCAGGCGATCCGCGCAGGAACGGCGAAGCCAGCGCGCGATGTCGCCTGGCTGACAAAACTGTTCCGCGATCGCACCGAAACGATCGAGCCCGGCTTCGGTATCGAGAAACTGACGCTCGTGGCCGTCATGACCGAACAGCTTGGCGAGGAGCAGCGATCGTCCCTGGTCGATGACGGAACTGAGGATATCACGCCTTTGATCGACACCTTCGGCAACCGGGGACAGCGTGTCTATCGCATCGCCCCCGTCGCATCCGATGTTCCCGAACGCAGCATTCGTCGGGTTTCGGCGGCAGCCGGCGATATCGCCGAGACTTGGGTGCATCATTGGCCGCGGCCCATACGGCTTCTGGCGCGACCCGAGCTAATCGAGGTCATCGCGCTTTTGCCCGACCACCCGCCGGTTTCCGTCACTTGGCGCGGCAGGCGCCGGCGCGTGAAGCGCGCCGACGGGCCGGAGCGGATTTTTGGCGAGTGGTGGACGAGAAGCTCCGAATTCGATGCGGTCAGGGATTATTTCGTGATCGAGGACGAGGCCGGCGAGCGCTTGTGGATCTTTCGCTCCGGCGATGGTGTTGATCCCTTAACCGGTTCGCATCGCTGGTTCCTGCATGGAATTTTTGCATGAGCTACGCCGAGCTGCAGGTCACCACCCATTTTTCCTTCCTGCGTGGCGCGTCGTCGGCCGACGAGCACCTTCCCAGGGTGTATTGCGATCCACCTAGAGGTTTCATACGCTAGATATCAAATCGCGGATTGAGTTCAGGGCAGATTCATCAATGTTTTACGCGCAGTGTTCGAGCTTAAATGGGAGCGGTGTTGCGTGCGGCCCTATATCCTGATCTCCTGCTTCGTTGTTTCCATTTTTGCGCTCGCCACTTTCTCTACTCTGCCCAGAAACACGAGAGATGGATGGAATTACCTGCTGCCGTCGCAATTCGTGATAAACCAACGCCTCGCCCGCGGTTCAACGCAACTGCCAAACGGAACAGGCGTATGCGGAGCGGTAATCTACCAGCTATCTGAGGCGCAAACTGAGGAAATCCGGCGGAACGGCGCCGCAGCGCTTCCCTCGGATTTGATAGGCCCCGATGGATTGAAGTATGGGAGATGGGGAAATACCCCACTACCAAAAGACATGTTCGAACGTTACGTCTTCAACTCTACCGATTCTCCCGTTGGCCTAAACTGCGGCCACGGCGGTTGGGAAAAGGAATGGCGTGCTAACGCGCAGGTGGCGGGCAACTACTACTCGACCAATGGCAAGGCTCTGCTCCTGTTGAAAGCCTCAGAATTGCGAGACCATCCGGAATATCTAGCGGCCGTGGGATATTTCTATAATCCATAAGAGCCGGCGAAACGAATAATTTGCTGCCTGGGACATCTACGGCAGTCGACTCCAGGCACATCTACGCCGATGCACATCCCTGTCGGATCAGGCGACTTTCGCAGCAAGCATCTCGTTGATGCAATCCTCATTTCCTCAGCTCTCAGCTTCCCTGCAATTGAAGATTGAAGATGATTTGGGAGGCGCGAATAACGGAAGCCGAACGCATCGATCAACTGTTCCAGGTCTGGAACGATCAAGATTCGCCCGGTTGCGCGGTTGCGGTCATGCGCGATGGAGATGTTGTCTATAAGCGCGGCTTCGGCATGGCCAATCTGGCCCATGGCATTGCGATCGGACCGGCGACTGTCTTTCATTCGGCATCCGTCTCCAAACAATTCACGGCATTTGCAATCCTGCTGCTGTCGGCCGAAGCCAAATTGTCGCTCGATGACGACGTGTTCGGTTGCGTGTCGCTCTGATCCACATTTTCATCTGATGTTGAGCCATTCAATCGACGAGAACTCATTGATAGCTTTGCGACATCGCCATCGAAGCAGGATCACATTCGGCTGCAAAACTGGGCGAAATCGTGATGCAAATGAACACCAGCCCCTCGTACTTCAGAAGGCCGCTAATCCAGGGTTGTTTTTCGACAAACACAATCTTAAGGTACATTTTACCTTGCGAGGAGAGGCGAGTTCCGGTAGTCAAGTAACCGAATAGATACATTGGGGATGAGCATGAATCTTCGTTGGAAGGCGATTGCATTCGCAGGATTTTCGTTTCTGTCGTTCACGGTTGTCGGGATGGGGATTGTGCTTCCTGCGTGGGCCGCGTTTCATCTGGGAGGCTCCCAGCTTATCGGAATCTTGTTTTTCGCGGGAAGCGCGGCCGGCATTGTAGCTGCTCCAATCGCGGGACATGTTGTCGATAGTTTTTCAAGGACCAGCGTCTCCGCGTTCGGTCAGCTCCTGAGAATATTGGGGCTCCTCCTTTTGGCGATCGCCACGAAGACAACAGGATTGGTTGCCACGACATTCCTCATCGCTTCCTCAATCGTCAGCGTGTTCGGATTCATCCTACTTTCGGGCGCGCTAGGTGGTGTTTTGCAGGCTCTTGTTCCGCCAAAGGAGCGCGTCGCGTTTGTTTTTCGGCTTTCCATCGCCAAACAATCTGGAATCGCGATTGGAACGGGGGCATGTGGGCTACTCATACAAGCCTATGGCGCTGCATGGTCCGCATTGGGAGCGATCTTGCTCATTCTACTATCGACACCGCTGGTATTGGCGGTTTGCGTAGATATACTACGCCAACGGACCACAGAAACGCTTTTAAAATCATCACTGGAAGCGCTTCACTATCTCGCCAGAAACCATCAAGCCCTGTCGGCCTCCTGCGGCGTCGGCCTAGCATTCGCTTTAGTGCAAATCGCCAATCTGTTGCTCCCAGGCTTTGTCTACCATACGCTCGACGGAGACAGTGATTTGTACGGACTCATGGAGATGGTGGCGACCGGAGGCGGTATCGCCGCAATAGCCGTCAGCAGCACTCGAAAAATCGCGGAAAAACTTAAGCGGAACTTCGTCGCGCTCCTTATCAGCGCTGGCCTGCTCTTCATGGCGCTCTCGGTTACAACGAGCAGCATGTCGGCAATCATCATATACGGACTTGCCGGGATGGTTTGGAGTGTTCTCCGCTCCGGAGCGGATGGTCATTTGCTGGAGGTTGTCGATGTGAAAATAATCGGTCGCGTGCAGGCATTCACCACTTTGCTCACTGCCGTTATCGGCATGCTGACCTTCCTAATGCCAATCCTTTTTGATCAGACCAAGGAAGCAACTCTTTTTGCCATTTCCGGAACGATGGTGGTTCTAACCGCGTCGGGGCTGGGGCTATGGAACGTCCGGGCCGCCAAATCGAATGAGAACATTGCTAAGAGCTGAAATGAGGACTCGGACGATGCTCGATCGGATAATAGGCTACAGGCTAAATATCAGATAAGCAGAATTCTGGAACTTACAGGCGGTTTGTTCGAGCGCGGATAGCGCCGCCAAACGGAATGCAGTCCGCGCTACTCGAGTTTGCAGCAAATATGCAAAATGGCGTAACAGGGGGCCGCGCTTGAAGCGAGCAGCTTCATCGGCCAGCAAATGCAGGACTTATCGCGCGGACTCAACGGCGTTCCCGACGGTGTCGCCAAAGACGTTGCATCCTCTATTACGTACATCAAGTCTCGCCTCGGCGCGCTATTTCGAACCGTATGAACCCGGTAGGGCGGAGCGAGTGCGGGCATGAATGTCAGACTTTGGCGGTTGCAAATGCAGTTCCTCGTAGCCGGTAAAAGATTTAAAAAAGATCAATAGGTTATCTTACTCGTGAACAATCGCGTGGGAGGGGTCGCTGGTTCGAATCTGTTCACATCATACGGATCCGATTTCGTTGACTGTGGGTCGTGATTGTTTATTTGCGTCAAGCGTTCACCCAAGTTTTTATTTCGTCGTTACCCTGCTTTAAAATCGACATAGCAGATCCATCAATTGGTTCCCCGTTACTGAACGGATCACCCTCAAATGAAAATCCCGATCAAAGCGTCGTGAAACTCAACGCCATCTTCGCCGCGGAAAAAGACAAGCTCGGCGCGCTATCGGAGCAGCGCAACCTTCCCTTGTTGCATCAATGATCTATAAGAACCCGTTCTCACTTCCTCGTTACAAGCTGGTAAGGCCACCACTTCGGAAATGGGAAGCCGCCATCTGGCGCCAAATTGAAGGAACGCGGCAGTTTCTATCATGTTATTTTTGTTCATTTTCTCTTTGTTCGCGAGCCCCTGGATAGGTCTCATGCTACATGAGATGGGCCACGTGCTGGCCGGCCGCAGTGTTAAGATGCAGATAGTGGAAATTCGTCTCGGTCGAGGGCCGACGATCTTTCGCGCGCGATGGTCTGGAGCCGAAATTATCATCGGGCTCGTCCCGCTGGGCGGCCGAGTAACGGGCATTCCAAAATTGCGTTACGCCAAAGCGGCGCGGGTGCTGTTCATTGCCGGCGGACCTCTACTGGATCTGGTCTGGTTCTCCACCTTAATCACTATCCTCCGATTTTCGAGCGATGCCGTTGCCGTCAAGGTGACACTCCTTCCCGCTCTGGCATTTCAACTTTTTATGATCTACTCGAATTTGATGCCCCATTACGGTAGGCTCTACGGCGAGCGTACGGCAAATGACGTGCTGGCCTTGTGGCAAACCATGCGGGCGAAGGTCGATTGTCTTGCGACTCACCGGCAGCTTTATCTGGACGCATTGCGACCATATGCGGATATCGAAGAGCCTGTGCTTGGCCGCCAATCGGATCGGATCGCCTATCTCCTCCTCGAACTCAACAACTTGCGCCAGAATCAGCCCGAGCAACAAATCGCGGCACTAGAGCACGAGCTGTCGATCACCCCCTCGCGCAGTGAGCAACTCCTCATCATGGAGAGCATTGCCATGCATGTCCTTGCAAATGAAGGCCTGCGCGATAACGCGTATCTCGACCGATCGACACAGAAGGCACTCTTGCTCGCACCAGAGCTTGGCACGTTGAAAGGCACTCGCGGCGCTGTTTTGGCGCGCCTGGGTCGTCATGAGGAGGCGCTGGCGATGCTTGCTGAAGCCGACAACAGCAATAGTATGAACCGCTGTTTGAACGCCGCATTTCGAGGGCTTGCGCATTTCCACGCGGGCCGGAAAGATCAGGCGACTGCGGAGCTCGAGATTGCTTCCGCAATCGTGCAATCGGAGGGCTGGGCAAGCTCAATCGCTGGCCGGATTGTAGATGGCGTTATTGCTGAAATCAGCAATTTGTTGCTCCAGCCAAGGAAAAACGCGGACCGGTCAACAACAGTCACAGGCCCTTCAGCAGTTACCTAAGCGCTCGTATTTTTCACACTAGCGGATCAAGTTACCCCCATTACCCCTTTGTGGATTGTAAGCCTTGGCTCCAAGGCGCGGCAATCAAATGTCGGCACACTCCTTCTGATCGCAAATGGGTCATTTCAGTGAGGTCAAGCTGATGTATGCCATGGAAAAAATTGAGGTGGAGGACTTTTTGAAATAACAGGGTCGTCAGTTCTTATCCCTTCAAGAGCTGTCATTCCGCCGCGGTAAGGTTTGAGGACATATTCGGTATGGCCTCGAATGAAATCGCTTGGGAGATATCCTGATGAGCGCGATCATCTCACCTCTGTGAGCGGCGCCATGCACCGGGTGTTTTGCCTGCCCGGCGCTTGAATGCCCGGTTGAGATGCATCGCGTCGGCGAATCCCGTCGCCTCCGCGACCGCATCCAACGCGATTTCCGTGTCGAGGAGCAGTTCTTTTGCGAGTTTGATTCTTTGCTCGAGCTGCCACTGGTAGGGTGACAGGCCGGTTGACGCCTTAAACGCTCGGCAAAAATGCCACTGGGACTGGTTGAGAATACCCGCCAACTCGCTGAGTTCGATCTGACGAGGCAACTGTTCACGCATATACTCTGTTACGCGCTTCACCTGCCATCGAGCGAGCTTGCCCGCTTCGCGTACCTCTGTATCCCCTGCCGACAGGATCGCGAAAATCGCCGCGGTCAGGCTCTCACCGAGCAAGTTAGAGGATTGGTCCACCCGGGGAACATCGAGCAGCATACGGACGAGCGTAAGAATTCGGTTGTCCATAAATCTGATGCGGGGACTCTCGAATGCCCGCGCGGTGAACTCCTCACCAAAGGTTCGATCAAGTGTCGGAATATCAAATCTCAACACCGCATAGTGGCAGTAGTCTAGGTCTCCGTAGCCCCACAACCGCATACCCTTCGGGATAAGCGCCATATGGTTTGGACGGTGGTCGATCGGACATGCCTGGTCCCTCTTTAGACGGGGCTCGGTAAAGCCGCCGACTTCATCGAGATTTATGGTCAAGCCGGTTTCATCTTCCCGGACCAGCTCGTGAAGAACTTTCCCCTGCAGCCGTTCACGCCGCTCGTCGATCGTCACGCCGTTCCAAGATCCCGTCCAGCTATCAAGTTTGACGATCTTGGTGAGAAAGTCGGCTTCGTCGTCATTGGCGGTCATTGCAGGTCCGGGAATAGCGTTGACGCAGGGAGGTCATGGAGTTCGAAACTGCTGCGCAACGCCACCGGCGTCATATTGACCTTCTTCCTGAGGACGCGGATGATTAGCCCTCGAGCTGCCGAACCCATCGCGTCAGCCACGGCATCGACCGACTGACCATCATCGCTTTAAGACATTCAGCGGCCCCGGTTCAAGCGTCCAATTGCGACCGGCACGCAGATATTCGCTTAGCGCATTACCCCTGGCTGGTCGTCACAGCGACAGGTCACAGGTGAGACACGCCACGAGGCGCGCTCGGGAGGCCAGCCCCGACGGTAGTCTGCGATAGCCCGACCTGCAACGGCGTGAGAGTTACTTTGACATTGCGATTGCGCCAACGTCAAATAGTCGAAATGAAGAGAAGTCCCGCGCCGCGCATCATCCACTTCTCAAATCCTCAGGCGCCGATAGCCTGCAAGAATCTTGCAGGCTATCGGTTCACATCAATCTGCCTGCACCTGCAGGACCTTGCCGGGCTTGCCGTCAACCGATGCGGCAACGACGATATACCTGCGCTCATCCTTGTGGTTGGATTCGACGATCTGCCGGATCGGACCGACCGCGTTGACGATCGCCGAGCCGGCCGGGTTCGTCATGAAGTTCGACAGGCCCTGAAGGGGGCCGCTGCCATCTGCCTTGTCTGACAGCGCCAGCACATACATCGTCTTCGGTTCCAGCCCTGTCACCGATGCCTGCAACACCTGCGTCAGCCCCTGATCGAAGAGCGTAACGCTCGTAGGTGCCGTCTTATCCTTGTCGCCCTTTGCCGACAGCGTCAGATGCGCCGCGACGCCTGCGGTGCCGAGCGGCTGCAGGTTCTGCATGCCGTCACCTTCAGGAACCGCGTTGGGCACATAGTTGACGGCCTGCGCGGCCTGGCCGATCGGGATCGTCGCAATGACCTTGTTGGTCAGCGTATCGATAACCGCCATGGCATCGGCATTCTCAAGGCCGACATAGACGCGTGTGCCGTCACCCGAGGGCCAGACTCCGTGCGGCAGGTTGCCGACCAGTATGGTCGCGACCTGTTCGAAATTGTCGGCGCGGAAGACCTTCACCTCGTTGAGGCCGCCGACCGTGACATAGGCAAAGCTGCCGTTCTTGTTGGTGACGAGATTGACGTGGTTGGTGATCGGACCGGTATCGATCGTCTTGATGACATCGAAGGGCGGTTTTGCGTTGAAGACCTGCACCTTGCCGGTGTCCTTGAGGGTAAACCAGACCTGGCTTCCATCGGGAGACGCGGCGATGTTCGGGCAGAACGGGCTTGCCTGTTTCACATGGCCTACGATCTGGTGATCGGCGACGGTGACGACAACGGTCTCGGGATTGAAGGACGAGCAGATGTATCCGTACTTACCGTCCGGCGAGAAGATCTGCATGCCGGGACCTGCCGGCACCTTGATTTGCGCCTTTTCCGCGAATGTTGCGGCGTCGATAACCGAGATGTAATCCTCGCCACGAACCGTCACCCAGACTTCCTTGTCATCCGGGGTGTAGAATGCCTCGTGCGGGGAGCGACCGACATAGGTCGTGTGCTTCACCGCGTTCGTCGCGGTATCGATGAAGGTGACGGAATTGGAGCCGATCGAGACGACGGCGATCGTTTTCTTGTCCGGCGAGAAACCCATGCCGTGAACGAGAACCTGGCCCTTGTAGAGCGGGCTCAGGTTGCCGGGCTGCGGGTCGCCGAGCTTGATGACACCGAGAAGTTTGTTGGTCGCCGGATCCGTTACCGAGACGGTATTGGAAAATTGCTCGGCGGCATAGACACGGTCCTTGCTGCTGACCGGGATATCGGCCTCGGCGGCGGCGAAGGGCGCCTGGCCCGCGAAGGCGGAAAAAGGCAATAGCATACTGCCCGCCAGCAAGCTGGCGGCGAAAGATGTCCGGATGTTCATGGTGAATGGCCTTTGACTTACATCTTCATGTTTGAATCCATGCCCGGCGTGGTCTGGCCGGGCATGGGGCGGGCGGGGGTGCCCTCCGGTGCGACCTGTGTCGGGGCTGCGTCGGATGGGGGAAGCGGATCGCCGATCGCAAGCTTCATGGCTGCGATCTCCTGCTGCTGATCCACGATGATCTCCTGCGCGATGCGCTTGAGTTGTTCGTTCTTACCGTATTTGAGAACCGCGAGCGCCATCTCGATGGCGCCTTGGTGATGGGGCGTCATCATCGCCACGAAGTCGCGATCGACGTCACCCGATGGTTTGACCTCCATGTCGGCCATCATCTTGTTCATGGCTGCGTCGTTTTCCGCGAGATAGGCGGCCTCGGGCCCGGCACCATCGGTCTGCACCGCCGCGTGATCGTGCTGTGAAGGATCATGGGCAGAGGCGACGCAGGCACCTGCCGTTGCGAGAACGGTGGCTGCAAGGACTATCGACTTTCGGGAGAACCAGGGGTTCATCGGCTTTTTCCTTCTGTTGCGTCGCGGTGGCGTCGGACGTCGCCCGGCGCAAAGGTTTCACATGGTTGCGAAAGCCTTGCGGAGTTCCTCGGTAAAGATTTCAGGCTGTTCGAACGCCGCGAAGTGTCCACCACGCGCCACCTCGTTCCAGTAGGTCAGCCTCGAGTACATGCGCTCGCCCCATTTTCTGAGCGGACGGTAAAGTTCGGCGGGAAAGACACTGACCGCAACCGGGATATCGAGCTTCTGCGGGCTGAAATCGGTATCGAAGCTCTCGGCATAGAGCCGTGCGGACGAGGCCGCCGTGTCCGTCAGCCAGTACAGCATGATGTCATCCAGCATCTGGTCGTAGCCAAGCTCCTTTTCCGGGTGATGGTTCGAATCGGTCCAATCGCCGAACTTCTCGTAGATCCAGCCGGCTTGACCGACGGGCGAGTCCGCAAGCGCATATCCGATCGTCTGCGGTCGCGTGGACTGGATCTTGGCATAGCCGGATCGATGGGTGGCGAAGGAGACAAGCTGGGCGATCGAGGCTTGCTCCTCGGAATCAGGAGTGCCTTCGATCGGCGGTGGAAACAGCAGCGGCAGATTGAGGTGAACACCCTTCAGGCCGGCGACATGTTGCTTTGCCATCCATGTCGTGACACCCGCACCCCAGTCTCCACCTTGCGCATAGTATTCGGTGTAGCCCAAGCGCTCCATGAGCTGCGCCCACGCCCGCGCGATCCGCGGCAGCCCCCAACCGGTCTCCTTCGGCTTGTCGGAGAAGCCGTAGCCGGGCAGCGAGGGGATGACGACGTGGAATGCATCTTCGGCCTTGCCACCATGGGCCATCGGATCGGTCAGCGGGCCGATGACGTTGAGAAACTCGACGACGGAGCCAGGCCATCCATGCGTCAGGATCAACGGGCGTGCGTTCGCATGTTTCGACTTCACATGGATGAAGTGAATGCCCAGGCCGTCGATCTCCGTACGGTATTGCGGGTAGGCGTTCAGGCGTTTTTCCAGCCGACGCATGTCGTAGCTGTCGCGCCAGTATCTCAAGAGTGGCTCGACCGAATTCAGGGGAGCGCCCTGCGACCAGTCGGAGACAGTTTCCTTCTCCGGCAGGCGTGCCGCACGCAGCCGAGCACGAAGGTCGTCGATTGCCGCAGCCGGGATCTTCACCCTGAATGGATCGACGGCATACGTTGCGGTCGGCAGTTCCAGGCCACCGGTCGAAGGCGTTGCAGCTGCCGTCCCGCCAACCGCCAAGAAGGTCGAAACAGCCGCCGCGGCTGCGAGGAAAATCCGGCGGCTCGGGTCAACATCGCTCAGTCGGTCGGGTCTCACATTGTTCATTGGTGTTTCCATTCTGCTTGTTCGAGGACTTGCCTTGATCTAAGCGGCAGGCGACCTGTGCAGAAGCGGCGACGCATGGAGATACAATCCATGAGGATGGATGATCAGAATGCGCCGCTGCTGTTAGAAACCGGCAGTAGCCGGATGCATGGCCGCCAGGATCGCAGCAATCTTCACGCGCGCTGCATGGCCGCGCCGAGATTTCCCAAGACACCGAGTTGACCCATGATGATGGTCGCGGCGGTGTAGCAATGGAAGGATGTCACCTTGCCGTCCTTGAGGTGGAAGACGTCGCAGCAGGGCGCGTGCATTTCCTTTCCGGTCGCCGGTATCGTTCCGGCAGGCAGGGCGAGCGGACCTGTATGCGTGCCGTTGAGGGTCAGTTCCACGATGACCACGTCGTCGGTCACGTAGAAGTTTCCGAGTTCGCGATGCATGTCGTGGAAGGCGGTGGCGTAGATCTCGACCGTCTTGCCAATGTCGGCGCCGTAATATTTCGCACCGGCCGACACGTCCCAGAAATAGCCGCCCTCGGCGAAGAGGGCGACGAATGCCGCGACGTCCTTCACTTCTGCGGTCCGGTAGAGTTCGCGGATGATTTCTTCATTGGTAGGCATGTTGTTTCCTTGTTTTTGCTAGAGCTGGATCAGCGGATGGACTTGAAGGCCTTGCGCATTTCCTGCGCGAAGAGGTCGGGCTGTTCGAAAGCGGCGAAGTGACCGCCCTTGTCGACCTCGTTCCAGTAAAAGAGGTTCGGCCAGTGGGCTTCGGCCCATGCCTTCGGCGCCCGGTAGATCTCCTTCGGAAAGATCGTGGCGGCCATCGGCAGTTCTATCCGGCCGGCGTCGAAGCCGCCGCCGTTGCGGGCGTTCTCCCAGTAGATGCGGGCGGACGAGGCGGCTGCGTCCGTAAACCAGTAGAGCGAGATGTCATCGAGCATCTCGTCGACCGTCAGGGCGTCTTCCGGGTCGCCGTGATTGTCCGTCCAGGCCTGGAACTTCTCGTAGATCCAGGCCGCCTGGCCGACGGGTGAATCCGCGAGTGCATATCCAATCGTCTGGGGCCGCGTCGCCTGCTCCTTGAAGTAGCCGAACTGATCGTTTGCGAACTTCATCGCCGCGTCCATTGCGGCCTTTTCGTCTGGTGTCGGGTTTTCGGGGAATTTTTCCGGAAAGACGAGCGGCCAGTTCACATGGGCTGCCACCAGGCCTTCGGGGCGGATATGGCCGAGCGCATGGGTAACGCCCGACCCCCAGTCTCCGCCTTGCGCGACCCACCTGTCGTATCCGAGGCGCTTCATCAGCGTGGCCCAGGCGTTGGCGGTCCGTACGACGGTCCATCCTTCTGAGGCGGGCTTGTCGGAAAAGCCGAAGCCGGGCTGCGATGGAATGACGACGTGGAAGGCGTCCTCAGCCGTGCCGCCGTGCGCGGTCGGGTCGGTGAGGGGACCAATGACCTTGAGGAACTCCACGACGGATCCCGGCCATCCATGGGTCAGGATGATCGGCAGGGCGTTCTCATGCTTCGACTTCACGTGGATGAAATGGATACCGAGACCGTCGATCTCGGTGCGGAACTGTGGGTAGGCGTTGATGCGCTTCTCGAACTTGCGCCAATCGTATTTTCCCTCCCAATAGGCGATGAGCTTCTTCGCCTTTTGAAGAGGTACGCCTTGGGACCAGTCCGAGACGGTTTCCTGATCCGGCCACCGGGCATTCTTGAGGCGGCGCTTCAGGTCGTCGAGCACGGACTGTGGTACGGACACCTTGAATGGCTCGATGTCTTTCGTGGCCGGAGGAACACTTGGAGAGGACGTTTGAGCCGCTGCCTGGGAAACGAAGGCAGTTGCGGCGGGTAAGGCAAGGACAAGCTGCAATACTCGCCGGCGAGACGTGTCGGTCGATTGAACTGACATGGATTTTTTCCTGAGATCGAGGTCTTATTTGAGGAAGTCGGTGATGTATTTCAGGGTCTCTTCCGGCTGCTCCTCAGCAATGAAGTGACCGCTGTCGGCGATCTTGAATGCCTTCAGATCGGTCGCCTTCCGTTCAAGCGTTGTCTTCAACCAGACGTAGCCGGGGCCGCCGAGCGCCAGAACAGGCATTTCGAGTTTGGCGTAGATGCCATCATCGAGGATGTCTTGTGGGAAGGCCTGGTACCAGGCGTTTCCGGCCCGGATCGCATCCCGGCTCGCGTAGGCGGCCGCATAGACGGCACGGTCGCGCGCGTCGATCTTGCTCTCGTCCTTCATCAGGTACCGGAAGAACCACTTTTGCTCGATCTCCTGGCGACCCTCCAGGATGTCTTCAGGCAGGCCCTTGACCTGGTGGAAGGCGAACCACCAGGGATAGGCGTGATTTTCATCTATTCTGTCGCCGAAAGTTCCGACCGTCGGAAGAAGCGGCCATTTGGCGAGCTCTGCGTCCGGGTGCGGAACGTCCAGCATCACTACCTTGCCGGTGGCGTCCGGAAAGTTGGCGGCGTAGGCGAATGCGACCATCGAGCCGATATCGTGGCCAACCACGTCCGCTTTTTTATAGCCGAGCGCTTTGACGAGTTCGTGGACGTCGCTTGCGAGAACCTTCTTCTCGTAGCCTTCTGTCGGTTTGTCAGATTGTCCCATGCCGCGGATGTCGAGCGAGATAACCGTATGGGACTTCGCAAGCCCAGGCATGATCTTATGCCAGGACCACCAGGTTTCCGGCCAACCCGGCAGTAGAACCACAGGCGAACCCTGTCCGCCGATGACGTAGTGAAGGGTTATCCCGTTCACGGTAACATCGGCGTTGCGAAAGCCTGGAAGGGAGGCAACAAGCTCTGCGTCGCTTGTGGCTTGGGGAGGCGTGCCCACGTCTGCGGATTGAGCGACACCCAAATCAGTCGTGGCTATGAATACGGCAAATGCGGCGGTGGCAAACGTCAAAGGGCGTAAGATCACTTCAGATCTCCTTGGTTCTGAATTTGGGAAGGAACATGGTCGTCGCCACTAGCAGCGCCGCCATGAGGTTGAAAAACGCACCGGCCACGAAAGCGGCAGTAAAGCCTTGTGCATCGGCGATCATCCCGCCAAAAAATGAACCGGCTGCAAGCGCGATCTGAAAGACGCTGACGGTGATGGCAGAGCTGCTCTCGAACCTCGCGGGATCTGAAACAAAGGTCCAGATTTGCACGCAGACCGGAACGGCGCCGAACGCTGTTCCCCAAAAGGCAACGGCGATGCCTTCGGCAAGAAGATTCCAAGAGAAAAACGCGGTCAGGATAATAGAGATCGCCATCGCGAAGGCAACCAGCATGAAACCATGGGCGGGCTTCTGGCGGCTCAGATGCTCGCCAATGAACGTGCCGACAATACCGAAAGCGCCGTATATCGCTAGGAAAAGGCCAAGTGCTGTCGGATCAAGTCGCGCATTTGTATTCAGGTGAGGCTCAAGGTACGTGTAGGCGGCAAAGTGACCGCCCGCGGCTAAGCCCGTCGCGGCAAAGGCGAGCGTCAGGCTGCGACTGCGCGCTGCGTCAAGCAGCCCTGCCAACGACTGTCCGGTCTCGATGAGAATTTTCGGCAGGAGGATTGCCTGCGCCACCGCGACGATCAGGCAAAGTGCGGCAACGGCAATAAGCGACAACCGCCAACCCATGACGCTCCCGAGTGCGGATCCGAGTGGTACGCCGATGACTGTCCCAATCGATATTCCCGCCATGATGATCGATGTCGCGCGATTGCCCTCCTTGCCGGAAACGAGCTTCCGCCCAACAGCTGCGGCGAAGGTCCAGAAGCCCCCGACGCTGACGCCAAGCAAGGCTCGGCCGATAATTGCGAGCTCGATGCTGGAGGCGATTGCGACGACGAGGTTCGAAATCAGGACAAGGATGGTGAAGCCGATCAACAAGAGCCTGCGATCCAGATCCCGCGCAGCGATTGTACAGACGGGCGCGGCGATAGCCGCCACGATGCCAGGTGTGGTGACCAACAGGCCTGCCTGGCCCGGGTCGATGTCGAACTGCTCTGCGATATGCGACAGCAAGCCGATTGGAAGAAACTCGCTCGTCACCAGCATGAAGGTGCCAACTGCGATTGAAAAAACCGCATCCCATCGGGAGCCTGCAGGCGCGCTGAATGCCGTCATGTTGGATCCTTCAGATTGCTAGCCGCAGAAAGTCCCTACCGCCGCAACCAATATGTTGGCTGGCGCCGGAACGAGCTCAAACGATCGATGTCTTTGTCGGTCAAAGTAGAGGCGCAACCCCCGGCCGAGAAGCATGCCGGCATGGAGACATCATCCACGGGGATGGATGATGTCGTCGCCTGCGCGGCCCGTTGTCTTTATGCCTTCACGAAGGCAAGCAGATCGGCGTTGAGCGTGTCCGCATTGACCGTCAGCATGCCATGCGAGAACCCAGGATAGGTCTTGAGGG
This sequence comes from Rhizobium sp. P40RR-XXII, assembly GCF_012641405.1. GTDB lineage: Bacteria > Pseudomonadota > Alphaproteobacteria > Rhizobiales > Rhizobiaceae > Rhizobium. The sequence continues at coordinate 87,739 of NZ_JABAII010000023.1, read as the reverse complement.
TCCCATTTTTCAGGAGCTTGATCGACTTTAGGGCCGCGTCAGCGATCGGTACGATCTGGTCATCCTCGCCGTGAAGCACGAGCGTTGGGACCGTGATTGCTTTCAGGTCTTCCGTCTGGTCGGTTTCGGAGAAAGCCTTGATGCCTTCGTAGTGGGCCTTTGCGCTTCCCATCATACCCTGGCGCCACCAATTTTGGATGACGCCTTCCATGACCTTGGCGCCATCGCGGTTGAAGCCGTAGAAGGGGCCGGCCGGTACGTCACGGAAGAACTGCGCACGGCTGGCGGCAAGAGCTGCGCGGAAACCGTCGAAGACCTCGATCGGCAAGCCTTCCGGGTTGCTTGCAGTCTTGACCATTAGTGGCGGTACGGCGGACACGAGGACCGCCTTGGCGACGCGGCCGGCGGGCTGGCCGTGCTTGGCGAAATAGCGGGCAACTTCGCCGCCGCCGGTGGAGTGGCCGATATGAATCGCGTTCTTCAGGTTGAGATGCTCGACGACGGCAAAGGCATCGGCGGCGTAGTGATCCATGTCATGCCCCTCGGAAACCTGGGCCGAGCGGCCGTGGCCACGGCGGTCATGGGCGACGACGCGATATCCATGCTGAAGGAAGAACAGCATCTGCGCGTCCCAATCGTCCGACGACAGGGGCCACCCGTGGTGGAACACGATCGGTTGCGCATCCTTGCGGCCCCAGTCCTTGAAAAAGATGTCGACGCCGTCTTTGGTCTTGATGAAGCTTTCGGTCATGGCTTGGTTTCCGTCCTTGGGAAGGTCCGATGATTTTGTCTGGGCGAAGCTCGGCGCTGCTGAGAGCGATATCGTCGCGGCCAGCGCGGTGCCCGTCAGCAGCGCATCGCGCCGGGCGAGAGGCAGGGTCTTGTCATTCAAGGTCACTGTCGGAGGTTTCCGTTCGAGGTCTCTAAAAGGAACGTGCAGAAACTAATCCGCCAACGCAGGGCAGACGATGCGCGTTCTTGCGCAAGCTGCACATTCTTGCGCCAAACTTCGGCTCGGACGATTTCAACGGTTTACCCGACCAGCCGAATGGGTAGGTTTCGCTCTGACCGGTGTGTTTGCCGCGAGATCAAGGGAGATCGGCAGGGAGATGAGTGGCGAAAGGGCGAGGGATCTTCATGAAAACGTTGTTCGGATCGATCGCAGCGCTCAGTCCTGGAATGGCGTGACCATCGTCGACGTACACGAGTACACCAAGGGGGAAGTTCTGCATTCGCTGCTGAACGAAGAGGAAACCGGCATCGCCATGGCAATCGACGAAGTTGGAGGTATTACGGAGCCCCGCCTGAAACCGCAGCAAGCCTGTACTCTAGACCACAAGCCCAACCATATGACATTGGTACCACGGGGAATGCAGCTTTGGGGTCACGCGACGCAGGGACTGCACTATAGCCGGTACGCGCTGCTGTTGTTTGATCTGGAGAAGCTGGAGGCGAAATTCCAGGAGGATTTCGACGCCCAAAGTTTCGCGCGCCTTCGTATGCGTTTCACGGACGATCGGATTCATGCACTCGTGCGGATGCTCATCGCCATCCCGAAGGACGATGCGTCAATGACGTTGCTGGGCGACAGCCTGACGTCGGCGGTGTTCGCGCTGTTGTCGTCAGACGAAGAGCCGCCCGCGGCAAGGGCCAAGCTCACCGACCAAACGTTCTCGCTGGTCGCCTCTTATCTGCAAGATCAGTTACCGGAAAAGATCGGGCTTCGGGAGCTATCGGAACTTGCGGGGATGTCGCAATGGCATTTCTGCCGTGCCTTCAAGTCTTCGACCGGCCTGTCCCCCTATCAATGGCAGCTCGAGAAAAGATTGGAGATCGCACAGGGTCTGCTACTCCAAACTGACGCTCCCCTTGATTCCGTTGCTAAAAGCGTCGGCTTCTGCGATGCCGCGCATCTCAGCCGCGCATTCAAGAGACGAACAGGCGAAACCCCTCATGCGTGGAGACGCACTCGGCGATGAATACACGCGAAGCAGAACTTCTCGGCTTGCCCTACAACATCAGTAGCATCGCCACGCGCACGCAAAGCTGGAACGGCGTACGCATCGATATCACCAAAGCACATTATACAGAGGGTGAGATCCTGCATCCGCTTGGCTACGAGAACCAGACGCGACTGTCGATCAATCTCGACGAGGTGGGCGGCATCACCGAACCACGCTTGAGCAAGAATGTACCATGTGCCGTCGAACACAAGGCACGCTATATGGCTTTCGCGCCGGCCGGGACGCCGCTTTGGGGCTACTCTTCCAAACTCGGCTATTGCTACGACGCGACGGTCATGTTCGACCTCGATGCTCTGACCGAGCGCCTGGAGCATCAGGTGGCGCCTACGACGGGGGAGGCGCCGCGGTTGCGGTTCGCGGAACCGCGGATATGGACCCTTGTGAACATGCTCGTCGCCATCCCCCATGACGACAGCTCGTACCAGCTCTACGGCGACAGCCTTATCGCCGCTATCTTTGCGATCGCCTTCGAATCGCGGGAAACGCATGCCCGATCCGGAACGCTGGCAAGCTGGCAGCTGAATCGGGTGACGGACTACATGAGGCTTCGCCTTCCGAAACAGGTCGAACTCCAGGAACTCGCGTCCCTGGTTGGCCTTTCACAATGGCATTTTGCGCGTGCATTCAAGGCATCGACTGGATTGTCGCCTTACCAATGGCAGTTGGATGCCCGCTTGAAGCAGGCACGCCACCTGCTTCTCAAGACTGACCAAACCATCGAGGATATAGCCGTCGCGACCGGTTTCTCGGACCAGATGCACCTGAGCCGGCAATTCCGAAGAAAGACGTGGATGCCGCCGGCGGCGTGGCGGCGCACGCATAGGGCATGATCCAGCTGCGAGGCGAAGAACTGTAACTTTTTGCGGACATGTACGTTCTTGCTGAAATCGCCGAAACGTCGATGAACGGGTGTTGTCGCAGATCCAAAGCTGAGTAAATTTGCTTGTCATGAAACATGCCCCTGAAAGGGCATTCCCGGCTTCACGGTTCAGGCTATCGAAATGGCAACGGTATTTGAGAGCGATCTTCCAGAAAACGTCCTCAGTATCGAGAGAAGAAGTTGGACGTGGAACGGTGCCACCGTCGAAGACATCCACGAGCATGCCGAGGGCCGCGTCATCCATCCGATGCCGCATGCCAACGAAACGCGGTTCACCGTCAGTCTTGCTGAGGTCGGAAGCGCGACGGAATGCAGGCTTAAACGAGACCAGGCCAACCCCATCGAGCACAGCATCAACCATATGGCGGTGATATCTCGCGGGATGCCGTGGTGGGGTTATGCAGGCCGGCTCCGATATGCCCGATATGCAATGATCGTGTTCGACGTCCCTCGCTTGGAAGAGCGGCTGCAGGGCGATTTCAGGCCGGCTGTTTTCGAAGAGCCACGGTTGCGATTCAGCGATCCACGCATCCTGTCCTTGGTAAAGATGCTGATAGATATTTCCGACGTCGGCGCTTCTTCCTCGCTGTTTGGTGACAGCCTCGTCGCCGGCGTGCTCGCCTTGTTGAGCGCTATTCCGTCCATCGAACGTCAGCCCAAGAAGCTGGCCCCGTGGCAGGTCCGCCGCGTAACGGACTATATGCGCAGCAGGCTTCCTCGCCCGATCGAACTTGGAGAACTCGCCGCGCTGCTTGGCCACTCACAATGGCACTTTTGTCGTGCGTTCAAGGCGTCGACCGGAACCTCGCCATACCAGTGGCAACTCGACGAGAGGATCAAGATGGTCCAGGGGCTTCTCCTCAACTCGGAGGCTCCGCTTGACGTCATCGCCGAAGCAACCGGGTTCGGTGACGCCATGCACCTGATCCGCACATTCAAGAAGCGGTCCGGCCTGACGCCGGCAGTCTGGCGGCGCGACAACAGCTTTCGCTAGCCGCGCGCCGCCGATATGATGCTGCAATCCCTATGGTGTCAGGAGACGCGACCGCGCGGGTCGTCGATGTGCTGCTTTGCGACATCGTAGCGGATACCCTGTCGGTCGAGGATCCGGACATTCTTTACCACCCTGCTCAGAGCCTCCAGAAAGATCGGAGAGTTCTCGTGCGCTTCATAGGCGGCCTCGTCTCTCCAACCCTCGACAAGGTGGAAGGTGTTCGGGTCCGTCAGATCCTGCGCGAAGGCGTAGAAAATGCATCCTTCGATCTCGGCCGCCGCCTTCATGTCCGGGATCACCGCATCGATGAAGGTCTGCCGATCATCTGGATGGACACGAAAATAGGCGCTGACGAGCACATTCGTCGGCAGTGTCTTGTCGTGGTCGGCCATTACCGTTTTCTCCTTTGGCTGGCTGACAGTGTCTTTCGGGTACCCGGCGCCTAGCGCGACGCAATCAGAACCGTGCCGGATTTGCCGGGTTTTTCGACAAGGGCGGCGGCCTTGCCGACATCCGCGAGATCGAACGTCTGCTCGACCCGAAAGAGCTCCGGTTTGCCGGCTGCAAGCTCAAGCGCCAACTTGAGATCGGCCTTGCGGACTTCGACAGGCAAGCCAGCCCACCGCCCGACCGTCACGCCTGACAGCCGGATGTCGCGTGTCGAAAAGTAAAGCGCGGGGACCGAGATCGGCTGCCCGGAAAGATCGCCGTAAGACACAAGGCTGCCGCCTTGGGCGAGCAGCCCGACTGCCGCACTGGCCGTCTCGCCGCCAACAGGGTCGAGCACCACGCCGATGGGATGGCCGTCGGCGGCCGTAACGACCTTGTCCTGCCAGCCTGACTTGTCTGTGGAAACCACCGGCAGATCCGGATACACGACGTTGAGTTCGTTCACGCCGGCTTCCCGCCGGACGACGCCGACGACATCGAAGCCGCGATCGAGAAGCAGTCCGATCACCAGTCTGGCAACGGCAGATCCGGCGGCGGTGAGAACGACGACGTCGCGGCCCGGTTTCGCGCCGGATGTCTCGACGGCCCGCAAGAGAAGCGCCGTCGTCAGCGGATTGACATGTAGCTGAGCAGCGGCCACGTCCGAGACGTCATCAGGGATCTCGGTGACGTATTCGGCCGAGACGATGGCCTTTTCGCTCCACGCGCCTCGGCCGGGGAAGAAGGCGACGCGGGTGCCTGGCCTCAAGGCGGCTCCATCGCCTGCTTCCTCGACGATGCCGTAGCCCTCGAAGCCGACGCGCACGCCCTCCTTCGGAACCACGGCTCCCGGCTGGTAGCGTCCGGCTATGCCGAGAAGGTCGCCGTGGTGGACTGGCCGGAGAAGCACCCGGATCAGCACTTCGTTGTGTGCCGGACGCTTCAGATCTTCGACTTCGACTGCCTGAAGAACGTCCTCAGGCTTCCCATGCTTGAAATAGACTGCGGCACGCATCGCGGGCTCTCCTTGAGAATGAGAAGCGGAGCGGCCGTCAGCCGCTCCTGTTATTGGGTTAGACCTGGGCCTGGCCGCCGTCGGCGAAGAGCTCGGCGCCGTTGACGAAGCTTGCGTCGTCAGAAGCGAGGAATAGGGTTGCCTTGGCGATTTCCTCGGATTCGCCGACGCGGCCGAGCGGGATGCGAGAGGCGAGATAGTCAAGCAGGCCCTGCTGCTGTTCCTTGTCGTCACCGGCGAGTTCGACTAGGCCAGGGGTGCGTGTGGCGCCGGGCGAGACGACGTTGACGCGGATGCCGGTGCCCTTCAGGTCGAGCGCCCAGGAGCGGGCCAGATTGCGGACCGCCGCCTTCGAAGCGGAGTAAACGGAGAAGGCAGCCGTACCTTCGGTACCGGCGGTCGAGCCCGTTAGCACCACCGACGAGCCTTTGCCCAGCAGCGGAAGCGCTTTCTGGACGGTGAAGATGACGGCCTTCACGTTGCGACCGAAGGTGTCTTCGACCTGTTCCTGAGTGATCTGGCCGAGTGGAAGCATGCTACCGCCACCAGCATTGACAACGAGGGCGTCGAGGCGGCCCTGTTCTTCCGTTACCTGGGCGAACAACTTGTCGAGATCTTCATTCTTCGCGGAGTCCGCCTGCACGCCGATCGCGCCGTGACCGATCTCGGCGATAGCCTTGTCGAGGACGTCCTTGCGGCGGCCTGTGATGTAGACACGTGCACCTTCCGCGGCGAAAAGCTTGGCCGTTGCAAGGCCGATCCCGCTGGTTGCCCCGGTGACGACGGCAACCTTGTTTTCGAGTCTGTTGGTCATTTTACTCTCCTGTTGCTGGGCGCATGAAAGGGTTCAGCCCGAATGCGCGCGGCCTGTTGAAATTCTCAAACTGTTCGGGAGGTGGCGTTGGCTGTTGGCCTCGTCGCCGTCCGATGGGGAGAAGTTAGTTCGTCAGCTTGGCGGCGAGAAGCCGCTCAAGGTGGAGACATCATCCATGTGGATGGATGGTCTGCGTCGTCACATCGCGTCTGGCATCGACGGTTTCGAATATCTTCGCCGCCCACTCCGTGAAGGCGCGCAGCCGCGGGTTTGGAAATCGATCGGCCGGGTAGACGAGGTGCAGCGGATGATTGTCCGGCTTCCAGTCGGGTAGGAGTTCGACAAGCGCGCCGCTCTCAAAATGAGGTCGCGCCAGGAAGCCGAAGCTCTGGCCGATCCCGAGCCCAGCGAGCAGCGCGTTCAAATGCGCGGTGCTCTCGTTGACCGAGATGCCGCTAGAGGTCGGGAGATATTCGCTGCGCTCATCGCCGCGCTGGAACCTCAGCGGAAACCTCTTTCCCGACGATGCAGAGAAGTAGCTGACGATCCGATGCGCCTCGATATCCTCCGGCCGCTCGGGCAACTTCAGGTTATCCAGATAGGCGGGCGACGCGCAAATGACGTAGTCCAGTTCGCACAGCTTTCGCGCCTTCATCGAGGAGTCACTGAGCGCTCCGCCGCGAATGACGCAATCGATCCCCTCACTGACGACGTCGGCGGGCCGATCGCTGACGCCGAGCAGCAGGTCGATATGAGGGTACTGACGCTGAAAATCGGCGAGCGCCGGGATAAGGATCCGGTTTGCCAGCACCGAGCCAATGTCGACGCGCAGCTTTCCCTTGGGCGCACTGCGGGAACCGGCGACAGTGCCGTCCATGTCGTCGAGATCGGCGAGCAGCTTCAGCGCGCGCTCGTGATAGGCCACACCCTCGCTGGTCATCGTGACCGACCGCGTGGTGCGCTCCACGAGCTTCGTCCCGAGATGCGCCTCAAGATCCTGCACGAGTTTGCTGACGGAGGATCGGGGCAGGTTCAGCGTATCCGCTGCCTTGGCGAAAGAGCCGGCTTCGGCGACGCGGACAAACGTTCGAATGGCGAGTATCTGATCCACTGAATGCCTGCATGATCGGGTTCGTTGAGATGGAATCTATATCCGACAGATGGCACATGCCATGCAAGTTATTGCTCCAGCTGGATGATTTTGCGACGTTGATGGAACGAAATAGACGCCCGTGCGCGGCCGCTGAATTTTGAACTGTCGTTTTCGGTCAAAATCCAATTTTTCAGTCGCTTAGCTTTCTGTAGCACCGGCCATAGGTTCATATCCCATATGTGGACGGCCCCCGACTCGCAAGATATTTGAGATAATTTGATCTGATCGCTTGCGTCCATATGTCCGGCCTGTTGGTGCGTTCGCACATGAACGCTGGCCAAGATGGTTTCCGCAACACAGGTCCCAAACATCAAGGCGGCCTTGAGAGGCCAATGGGATTCCCGGGGTATCCTGTGTCCCGGATCGATCGATCACACCATCTGCTATTATCTTGCAAGTTGTATATCACCAACGCGTGGTGAAGATCAGGTTGTTTCGAGTTCTTGCTTCCCAATCTTCATGCGGCGCATCCCGTCAAGGCTGGTCCTGATTGTGCGCTGTATGTCTCTCCGGAGACCATGAGCTTCCAGGCCATGCGCGCCATCTTGTTAGCTAGTGCGACAGCTGCCAGTTTAGGCGGTTTGCGCCTGAGCAGTTCCGCCAACCATCGAGAAGCCTTGCCAGATCGCCGGGCGTGATGAATGACAGCGGTTGCTCCAGCCACCAAGACAGCCCGCAGAGCTTCATCGCCGGCTCGCGTGATACCGCCGAGCCGCAGCTTGCCGCCGGTCGAATGATCCTTTGGCGTCAACCCTATCCAGGCTGCGAACTGGCGACCAGATTTGAAGAGTTCCGGAGCAGGTGTCTTCATTATCAAAAGAGCCGAACCGATTGGGCCAATGCCGGGAATGGTGTTGAGACGTATGCTGCGTTCGTCGTTACGCTGCCATGCCTTTACCTTGGCCTCCACATCCGCAATCTTCATTTCCAGTTGAGCATATTCCTCAGCCTGGCTCATGAACAATTCCTGTGCAAGCTCTGGCACAGTCCCGTCGGCTTGTATTCTTTCAAGCAGCAGAGGGATATGTGCCAACCCCTTGGCTGCGGAGACACCAAACTCATTGGCGTAGCCCCGGATTGCGTTGGCGAGTTGGGTGCGGTTGGCTATGAGGCGGGTACGGACGCTGATCAGCATGAGTGCCGCTTGTTCATCAGCTGTCTTAACCGGAACAAACCGCATCGTTGGGCGGCTCAGTGCCTCGCAGAGCCCTTCGGCATCGGCCGCGTCGTTCTTGTTCCGTTTGACGTAGGGCTTAGCAAGTTGTGGCGCGATCATTTTTACCTCATGCCCGAATGAGGTGAGCAGCCGTGCCCAATGATGCGAACCACCACAGGCTTCGATCGCGACCAAAGTTGGCGGGCAGGTCGTGAAGAAATCGATCATCTCCTTTCGTCGCATTTTCTTACGCAAGACCGGCTTCTCTCCAGCATTCACGCCATGCAACTGAAAAACATGTTTTGACGTATCCATGCCAATACGAATAATCTTGTCCATGGGCGGCCCCTTCGATTGAGATCTTAACAGCTCATTCTGGCACATTTCGATGCCGTTCAGGGGCCGTCCACTCCAACATCAAGGCGAAGGCTTCGACGGCTTCGCGCCAATAGCGATCACGGCGTCGATGCCATCCATGGAAACAGTCCAACTTGTCCACGATTTGTTGCGTGTCGCGGGTGGGATCACCGCCCTGCGGCGAGTGAAGGCGCTGTCTGGCAAGTCAATCCGACGTTAGCCAAGTTCATGTATGCCATGCATCCCGAAGAGCGGCCGCATGGAGGATGCCAACACTGGCTTCGGTGCCGTAGCAGGGAATAGTCAGAACCAGCGGCGAACCCTGGCCTTATAGCTTCGGTACTCTTCGCCGAATTTCGCTTCGAGATAGCGTTCCTCGCGGGCGATCACCTGCGTCTGGATCGTGATCAGCACCAAAGGTAGCATGGCGAGGGCAATTGGCCCGTCGAGGCTGATCGCAAGGCCGGCATAGATAAGCGCCATGGCGAGATACATGGGATTGCGGCTCCACCGATAGGGACCGGTCGTTGCGATCTGGGTCGTTGGCCGCGAGGGTGGCGCGTTGATGCCAAGCTGGCGGAACAGCCCCGCCGCCGCAAGCATCATTGCCGCGCCGGCAACGAACAGCAGCGCACCCGTTGCGACTAACAACCGCCAGTCGATGCCGAAAGAGCGCAGGGTGACGAACCGCTCCGCCACCAGCCCCAACAGCAGCGCTCCCGAGTAGACGAAGGGCGGAGGGAAGCGCACACCCACGCTGTCCGGCTCGACGGCCATGCTTATCCTCCAATCTTCGCTCTCAAACCAGCGTCGACTGTGCTGGGCGGACATACCCGCCGCCGCGCCTTACCGTATCTCCCAAGTCAGGCAACGCAGAAGCCGGGAACGGCGACCTTTTGGAAAAGGTGGGGCTTGGCGACGACGGATGAAGGATATGCTGGGAGTTTCGCGAGGAACTCGGGATCAGTAAAGGCGGTGCGGACCGCCTCGGTGGATTCCCACACCACATAGTTCAGATAAGTCGGGCTATCGCCGATCGCTCGATGCAGTTGCATGGAAATGAAGCCCGGCGCCTTCGTTATGACCTCGGCAGCCGCCTTGAAAGCGTCCAGAAAGCCCGCTTCGTCGGCGGGATCGACGACTGTGAAGAGGTTGATGAGCACGAGGGGCGCGGCCTCGATACCGAGTTGGCGGCCAAACGGAAATCTCTCGTCCAAAGGTTCGAATGGCTTTGCGGCGGCCATGGTGGCGGTCCTGTCTATTGTGAAATTGAAGCGGCGGGATCGATGCTAGTTGCTCTCAAATCAGCATTGATTGCTGGGCGGAGATACCCGCGGTCGCGCCTTGCCATATAGCATTGGTGACCGAGGGCATCCCGGGGGTGGCTAGATCGCCGGCGGCGTAGATGCCGGGCATGCTGGTCTCGCGGCGCTCGTCGACCTTGAGAACGCTGCCGAGGGGCGTTTGGACCGTGGCAAGTCCCAGTGCGTCATGCAGGGGTGCGGACGGATTGATCGGCGGATGCGCGAACAGGATGTCGACCGCGACATCGGGGCCAGCATCGAGCTTGACGGTGGCGCCATGGTCGCCATGGCGTGCGATCCCGGTGATCCGGCCCTCAACGATCGGTATATTGCGATGCGCGAGATCGGCCCGGACATCGGGGGCAATGTCGTGACCATCTGCGAAGACAGTCAACCTGTCGGTCCAATGCTGAAACAGTTTGACCTGAATGTGCGACTGCGGGCGGAACCAGGCGAGGCCCCAATGCTGATCAGCAACCTCGAAGCCGTCGCAATAGGGGCACGGGATGACGGATGTGCCCCAGTTCTCGGCAAAACCCGGAACATCAGGCATTTGGTCGACAACGCCATAGCTCAGGATCAGCCGGCGCGCGCTAAGGGTTTCACCGTCGCCAGTGAGGACGGAGAAATTGTCGATGGTGCCGGAGATGCTGTCGGCGCGGGTATTGACCATTTTGATCGCAGGATAGCGCGTGAGTTGCTGCCGCGCCGCAGCCAGGATTTCGGACGGTGGCTTGTCATCGTGGCCGAGCACACCGTGCGAGCGCCCAGCGAAGCGGTTGCGCTGAAGGCCGGTGTCGAGAACGATGACTTTGCGACGCGCACGGCCGAGCTGCAGGGCGGCGGCGAGGCCAGCAAAGCTGCCGCCGATGATGATGGCGTCATTCATGGTGATATACTCCGAGTTGCGGATCGAAAGCGTTGAGTTGGGCGCGACCGCTGCCTGAGAACTAGGGACCCCGATGGCGGATAGCGCAGCCAACTTGAGCGATGTTCTTCGTTGGACCGTGCCCTCGTGGCTTGGGTCAGCGTTTTGACTTGCATATTTTAGATACTGAATGGTATCGTAAGGCCAAATAACGATACTGTCAAGGATCGCAATTGCCATGAGTGAAAATGTCCAAAACCGACGCGGTCGGCCCGCCAACGAGGCGCTTGGCCAAACAATCGTCAATGCAGCGTGCGAACTGTTTGAGGAGCTGGGATTTCATGCGGCGACATTGGATATGGTCGCCCAGCGCGCGAAGATATCCAAGCTTAGCATCTACAAGCACTTTGAAAACAAGGAAGCGCTGTTTGGCGCGGCCTTTGCAGCACGCTGCCAGCAGTTAATTCCGCAGAAACTTTTTGAAGGCGTCGCCGGCTCAGCCGACGATCAGCTCATGGCGGCGGGATCGTCACTGCTTCGCACGCTTCTGCGCCCGGAAGTCCGCAATGTTGAGGCCATGGTCATGGCCGACACTCCAAACCAGAAGTCATTGAGCAAGCTCCACTACGAAGCAGGGCCCGCCCATATCACTGCGCAAATCGAGGGATTGTTGCGCCAGTTGCATTCGAAGGCGCTCCTGAACGTGCCTGATCCTTTTCAGTCCGCCCGCTTATTTGCAGCACTGTTCAAGGGCTCAGATCTCGCGATTATCGCACGCTTCGATGAGGCTAAAGGATCGGACGATAGCGAGATAGAATCCTACTGCCGCTCAGCCGTCGGCATGTTCATAGCCGCGCACCGCGGCAACGTCGATGCGGGCGGGTAATCCCCGCATCTGTTTGATGCGATTGAAGAAGCGCTCCACCTGATTTCGCTGACGGTAGACCCACGGACTGAAACTGAAGGTCTTTTTGCGGTTGGCCTCTGCAGGGATGTTCGCCCAGCACTTGCGTTGTTTGGCAAAGCTACGAATTGCATCTGTATCATATGCCTTGTCGGCAAGGATCGTTGCTCCGGGCTGCAGGTCGATTGCAGAGATCCTCATTCGGTATTGACAATCCGATGCCGGATTCGATACATGCATAGCCTATGCAATTGTTGAACGCAAATAAGCTTGGTGCGCTGGGCACCCTAATCCGCGACAGGACGGACGCAGCGCTCGGCGAGTTCTCGCCCAGCGCTGCGTCCGTCCTGTCGATGCTGCATTTCAAGCCGGGGCTGACGACAAGCAAGCTTGCCGCAATCATCGGCATCAGCCAGCCTACCGCCGTGCGACTAATCGATGGATTGGAACGACAGGCGCTTATCGAGCGTGGCTTGCCTGAGGGGCGGGTCACGCCCTTGAGACTGACGGAAGAAGGCCAGGCCGAAGCGAAAGCCCTGCAAGCGCGTAGGCTTGCTGCGCTCGACGGGTTGCTGGGCTCATTGCAACCGGACGAGCGGCAGGCCTTCACATCACTGTTGGATGTGGTGCTGTCGGGCGCCACGACATCGCGCGCCTTTGCGCGAACGACATGCCGTCTTTGTGAACACAATCTTTGTGGTCCCGAAATTTGTCCAATTGGCTGCCGAGCAGCCGCAATCGAGGCAGGAAAGAACACGCCATGATTACCTCCTACGACGACCATTCACCATCGATCGATCCCGATGCCTGGATCGCACAGGACGCGACGGTGTGCGGTGACGTCGCCATCGGCGCGGGCAGCAGAATCATGCATGGGGCTCGCCTAGTAGCTGAGGGTGGTGCTTCCATCCGCATCGGCCGGTACTGCATTGTGCTCGAAAATGCGGTAATCCGGGCGACAGGACGCCATGACTGCACGCTAGGCGATCACTGCGTAATTGGCCCCAATAGCCATGTGGTCGGCGCGCAGATCCGTGATGAAGTTTTCATCGCCACGGGGGCTGCGGTGTTTCACGGTGCTGAAATCGGACGGGGCTCGGAAGTCCGCATTAATGGAACCGTTCACTTACGCACGCGCCTCGAACCGGGCTCGACCGTGCCAATCGGCTGGATTGCGGTCGGCGAGCCAGCACAAATTCTGCCACCCGATCAGCACGAAGCTATCTGGTCACTCCAGCAGCCTCTCGATTTTCCGGGCTTCGTCTACGGGGTTGATAGAACACACCCTAACGTAATGAAAAGCATCACGGCGCGCTTGTCTGGCGCTCTTGGGGTGCACAAAGCGGAAAACAGTTAAGATGTCGGGACGCCTATCGGCTATTCGCAATATTCGGGGGGCACTACAGCTGTAAATGGGGAATTGTCGACAGATCGCCATGATGAGCGAATTTCGCAACCTTGTAGAGGATCACAATTTTGGATGACGTTGTCCTGCCGGTTCAAAAACAGCTTGAGGCTTACAATGCACGCGACATTGATGCGTTCATGCCTTGGTGGGCAGACGATTGCCAGTATTACGCTTTCCCATCCACCCTGCTGGCGGGAGGCGCTGCGGACATCAGGGCGCGTCACGTTGAGCGGTTTAAAGAGCCTGATTTGTACGGTAACTTGCTCACACGCATCGTTGTTGGAAATGTAGTGATCGACCACGAAACGGTCACGCGAACCTTTCCCCAAGGAAAGGGGGAGATCGACGTGGTTTGCATCTACGAGATCGAAGACCGCAAGATCGCAAAAGCGTGGTTTAAGACGAGCGAGCCCCGAATGTATTTGCCCATCGCCTGACTTTTGTGGACCATAGAGGTCCGCATCGGCCGACAGCAGCCTTTGGCCGTCTGTTCCCCATGAGTAATGCCACTGGCATCGGCAGAATGTTCGACATTGGAGGCCCCGGGGTCGGGTATTGCGACAGACTACTCCGCCAACTCGATTTTCTCGGATTCGTTCCGGATCAGAACACGATCGGCAAAGCCCGTGTTCTTATTGGCGAACGCAGGCGTCACGCCCCTTATCTTCTCGCGGTGCGCCTCGGTCACGCGGATTTTAGTGGACTCCAGCCACCGGAACGCTAAGTCGTCGCAGACCTCATTGATCAGGTCGATGTATTCGTTTCGCCGAATGCCCAGCATCAACTCGTCCTTGTGCTCGAGGTCTTCGGCAAGGCTGTCGAACGTCATGATTTTGAAATCCGATCGCTCCTGTGCTCGGATCAGCCCGAGTTCCATCACCTAGCCTGATCTAAAGCGTAATATTCTCGAAGGCTTAGCGAGTTTACGGGTTGTTTGAATTACTGGGCCGACGGTTCGCATCCCATATGTGGACGGCCCCCGACTCGCAAGATATTTGAGATAATTTGATCTGATCGCTTGCGTCCATATGTCCGGCCTGTTGGTGCGTTCGCACATGAACGCTGGCCAAGATGGTTTCCGCAACACAGGTCCCAAACATCAAGGCGGCCTTGAGAGGCCAATGGGATTCCCGGGGTATCCTGTGTCCCGGATCGATCGATCACACCATCTGCTATTATCTTGCAAGTTGTATATCACCAACGCGTGGTGAAGATCAGGTTGTTTCGAGTTCTTGCTTCCCAATCTTCATGCGGCGCATCCCGTCAAGGCTGGTCCTGATTGTGCGCTGTATGTCTCTCCGGAGACCATGAGCTTCCAGGCCATGCGCGCCATCTTGTTAGCTAGTGCGACAGCTGCCAGTTTAGGCGGTTTGCGCCTGAGCAGTTCCGCCAACCATCGAGAAGCCTTGCCAGATCGCCGGGCGTGATGAATGACAGCGGTTGCTCCAGCCACCAAGACAGCCCGCAGAGCTTCATCGCCGGCTCGCGTGATACCGCCGAGCCGCAGCTTGCCGCCGGTCGAATGATCCTTTGGCGTCAACCCTATCCAGGCTGCGAACTGGCGACCAGATTTGAAGAGTTCCGGAGCAGGTGTCTTCATTATCAAAAGAGCCGAACCGATTGGGCCAATGCCGGGAATGGTGTTGAGACGTATGCTGCGTTCGTCGTTACGCTGCCATGCCTTTACCTTGGCCTCCACATCCGCAATCTTCATTTCCAGTTGAGCATATTCCTCAGCCTGGCTCATGAACAATTCCTGTGCAAGCTCTGGCACAGTCCCGTCGGCTTGTATTCTTTCAAGCAGCAGAGGGATATGTGCCAACCCCTTGGCTGCGGAGACACCAAACTCATTGGCGTAGCCCCGGATTGCGTTGGCGAGTTGGGTGCGGTTGGCTATGAGGCGGGTACGGACGCTGATCAGCATGAGTGCCGCTTGTTCATCAGCTGTCTTAACCGGAACAAACCGCATCGTTGGGCGGCTCAGTGCCTCGCAGAGCCCTTCGGCATCGGCCGCGTCGTTCTTGTTCCGTTTGACGTAGGGCTTAGCAAGTTGTGGCGCGATCATTTTTACCTCATGCCCGAATGAGGTGAGCAGCCGTGCCCAATGATGCGAACCACCACAGGCTTCGATCGCGACCAAAGTTGGCGGGCAGGTCGTGAAGAAATCGATCATCTCCTTTCGTCGCATTTTCTTACGCAAGACCGGCTTCTCTCCAGCATTCACGCCATGCAACTGAAAAACATGTTTTGACGTATCCATGCCAATACGAATAATCTTGTCCATGGGCGGCCCCTTCGATTGAGATCTTAACAGCTCATTCTGGCACATTTCGATGCCGTTCAGGGGCCGTCCACTCCAACATCAAGGCGAGAACCGCCACGAAGTCACAGCGAGTTCCGGACATTTGATTTTCGCACATTTTCTCCAGACAGGAGCCGCCCGGATTAGGTAGTATGTGTCTGACTTTTTTGTCGTCTGGAAATAGGTCGTTTTCGGTATGTAACCACCCCATCCCAAATGGAGGTCATGCGGGCAGGGAGCCGCTTTGAAAGCCAGGCCATGGACCGTCGACGAGCTGGCCAGTCTTCAAAAGAGGCGCTCCCGCGACAACTGCCGGCAAGCCCGGCGTGATGGTATTGCCTGGGCGCGCCAGTAAGGGCGCTACCTTCTACCTAGCGATGCGCGATGGTCAGTGAAGACGGACGCATTGCGAAGCGACCATCACCAAGCAAGAATTGCGCGATCGAAAGGACGATCAGGTAGGCGGGGTATTCCCAACCACCATTCGGCGCATTGAACGGCCAGCCGGGGAGACCGAGGCTTTCGAAAAATCCGACGACGCCAGGAAGCCCGAAGGTCAGCAGCTTCAGGAGAACGCCGTGGGCGAGATACATGATGCCGAGGCTGATGCGCAGGAGCGGCCGCGTAACCGGTCACATCGTCTTGAGTCATGATAGGGTCCAATGGAAGCGGAGGTTTAAAAGAGAGGCGCTGCTGCCACGCGGTTCTGGCAACAGCGCGTTTGCCGGGTGGCGGCTGTCAGGCCTGCTGAAGCGGCGGCACCACGATGTCCACCTGATCACGCTTGGTGATCAGGTCCCAGACGACCTGTGCGAGTTCCTCGGGTTCGATCATGGGATAGCTATCGCTAATCGGAATACCCGCATCGTCCATCGCCCGCTTTCCGGTCGAGTTATTGATCAGCGCGCCGACATGCATGGTTCCGGCATAGACACCCTTGTCGGCAACCTCCGCGTTGAGGGTCATCATGTAGTTCCGCGTGGCCGCCATCAACGGCCCCATACCACTCATGTTCGGGATCGGGACGACGGCAGACAGGCCTCCGACGACGACCACAGCGCCATCTCCGCGCGCCACCATGTTCGGCAGAACGGCATGAACCAGTTCGACCGGCGCGAAGGTGAACATCAAGGCGAGAACCGCCACGAAGTCACAGCGAGTTCCGGACATTTGATTTTCGCACATTTTCTCCAGACAGGAGCCGCCCGGATTAGGTAGTATGTGTCTGACTTTTTTGTCGTCTGGAAATAGGTCGTTTTCGGTATGTAACCACCCCATCCCAAATGGAGGTCATGCGGGCAGGGAGCCGCTTTGAAAGCCAGGCCATGGACCGTCGACGAGCTGGCCAGTCTTCAAAAGAGGCGCTCCCGCGACAACTGCCGGCAAGCCCGGCGTGATGGTATTGCCTGGGCGCGCCAGTAAGGGCGCTACCTTCTACCTAGCGATGCGCGATGGTCAGTGAAGACGGACGCATTGCGAAGCGACCATCACCAAGCAAGAATTGCGCGATCGAAAGGACGATCAGGTAGGCGGGGTATTCCCAACCACCATTCGGCGCATTGAACGGCCAGCCGGGGAGACCGAGGCTTTCGAAAAATCCGACGACGCCAGGAAGCCCGAAGGTCAGCAGCTTCAGGAGAACGCCGTGGGCGAGATACATGATGCCGAGGCTGATGCGCAGGAGCGGCCGCGTAACCGGTCACATCGTCTTGAGTCATGATAGGGTCCAATGGAAGCGGAGGTTTAAAAGAGAGGCGCTGCTGCCACGCGGTTCTGGCAACAGCGCGTTTGCCGGGTGGCGGCTGTCAGGCCTGCTGAAGCGGCGGCACCACGATGTCCACCTGATCACGCTTGGTGATCAGGTCCCAGACGACCTGTGCGAGTTCCTCGGGTTCGATCATGGGATAGCTATCGCTAATCGGAATACCCGCATCGTCCATCGCCCGCTTTCCGGTCGAGTTATTGATCAGCGCGCCGACATGCATGGTTCCGGCATAGACACCCTTGTCGGCAACCTCCGCGTTGAGGGTCATCATGTAGTTCCGCGTGGCCGCCATCAACGGCCCCATACCACTCATGTTCGGGATCGGGACGACGGCAGACAGGCCTCCGACGACGACCACAGCGCCATCTCCGCGCGCCACCATGTTCGGCAGAACGGCATGAACCAGTTCGACCGGCGCGAAGGTGAACAGCGTCACCAGCGACTGCAGCTTGGCGGCATCGACATCCGCCGCCGGGACAAAGTTCGACTCTCTCGAGAAGGGTGCATAGACGGCTACGTCGATAGATCCCATTCGCTGCTCGATGGATCGAACCAGCGGTGCAAGCGCTTCGATGGATGTGAGGTCCGCCGGGAAACTCACGGCCTCGATGCCGGACTTCGCGAGTTGAGCGACCCGGTCGTCCAGTGTCGCCGCGTTTCTTGCAACGAGCGCGACCTTGTATCCTTCCCGACCGAATTTTTCCGCCAGAGAAGCGCCGAGGCCACTTCCAGCGCCAAAGATAGCAATGGTTTTCTTGTCAGTCATAGTTCGTACCTTCCGGTATGTTTCACTGACTAAGTATGGTATTGTGACCCCTACCTTCGCAAGAAGGCATAAATTTAGGACCTGGTCATATGGATATGCCTCCCCCTCTCGAAAAACCCGGAACACACCCGGCCTGCGCCCGCGTCAACGAGATGCTGGGCCGCATCGGCGACAAGTGGACGATCCTTGCGATTTCGATGCTGATGGAGAAGCCGCGCCGCTTCAACGAGCTGAAACGCATGATCGGCGGGATTTCCCAACAGATGCTGACGCGGTCGCTCAGGTTCCTGGAGCGTGACGGTCTGATCACCCGTAAGGTCTACCCGACGATTCCGCCGCAGGTCGAATACAGCCTGACGCCCCTCGGGCACTCGATCGCTGCGCCCATGATGCAGATGGCGACCTGGGTCATTGCGCATTTACCCGAAATCGAAGCCAACCGTGCCGCACACGATGCCGGCACGCCGGCATGAGCCGGGAATGATGGGCTGTCAGGCAGTTTAGGACAGCGCGGACTTGCGGATATCGGCGGGTTCTAGGACGGTTGTCTTCCAGCCCATGCGGGCGACGTTGAGCATCGCGGTACCGATTTCCTCAGTTGTCACGACGTAGCCGTTCATCAGGCCGCGCAACGGCCGGAAGAACCAGCCCGTGGCATCATACAGCCAGTTATAATGCGCGACCTTCGATCGCTCGCCGTGGACCGGAAGAACGCCTGCCGGTCTGAACAGATGGATAGTCTTGAACGGCAGTTTCGCAAGGGCGTTTTCGGTGCGCCCCTTGACGCGCGCCCACATGCTCCGCCCGCTGGCGTCGGTTCCCACGCCGGAGACGTAGATGAAGGTCATCTGCGGATTGAGGGATGCCAGCAGGGTGGCGATGGACAGTGTGAGGTCGAAGGTCAAACGGGTGTAGGTCGCTTCATCCATACCGACCGACGAAACCCCCAATGAGAAAAAGCAGGCATCGTACCCGCTGAGTTGATCTTCATATTCGGCAAGCGTGAAGAGGTCGGATAAGAGCAATTCCCTCAAACGAGGGTTCATCTCTCCGGTCGACGTCCGGCTTACGGACAGGATCTGTTCGACGTCTCCGGCACCGAGGCATTCTCGCAGAACACCCTGACCGATCAATCCGGTAGCGCCAAAGATCGTCACCTTCATGTTAAGCCTCTCCTTCCAAAGGAAGAGAATGTCCGGCGCGACGTGCGCGCCAGACATCGAATGCAGATGGCATTTACTTCAAGGTTGCCATGAAGTGCTCGGCCACGTGGTCGGCCGCATCCGTCACCTGCGGAGCCTGATCGTAGAAGTCGAAATGATTTCCCGTGGCCCAATATAAGTCCTTCGGTCCCGCCAGTTGATCGTAGACTTTTCGCGCCTGATCCGGAAACGCAGAACCGTCAGAGTGTACGATGAGCGTCGGTGACTTCACACTCGATGCTTTCTCGACCGAGTTGAAATCCAGAACGTTGGCCCACGACATTACGGCCATCGCATTGCGCCATTCAGGCACTCCGCCACGGCTTGGGTCCATGTAATAGTCCATGGGACCAACATTGGCGGCAGCTTGATCGGTGTAGTGATAGGCCGGAATGAATTCGAGTTCGCCGATCTTCTCGAAGCGCTCGCGGGCCTTGCGACCAGCTTCCTTCTTCTTGGCGACACCGTCATCGGCGCCATAGATCATCGATGTGATGGACGGTTCGAAAAAGGACCCTGCAACCGTTGCCACCGCACCAACACTCGGGTCCTTGGATGCTGCATAAAGTACCGAGCCAGCCGAGGAGCAGATCCCAAGCAGACCAGTGCCCGAAACGTCGGTGCGTTTCTTCAGGTAAGCGAGAGCGGCAAGAAGATCATCGGCCTTGCTGTCGGCATCCTCATATTGGCGCATGATACCGCTGCTCTGGCCGTAGTTGCGATAGTCGATGGCGAGCGCCATGATGCCACGTCGGGCCATCTCTGCGCGGTATATGCCACCCATCTGTTCCTTGACGGAGTTGAACGAGCCACCGATCGCCACGGCGGGGTAGCGCTTGGTGTAGTCATAACCTTCCGGGAGGTATAGTTGGCCGACAACGTAGCCATCGCCGCTTGAGAAACTCACGGTCAGGGGTTTTGCGCCGTTGGGTGCGTTCAGGGTCTGTGACATAGCCACTCCTATGGGGGAGAGCATCGCCAGAACGCCCACAAGAATGCCCAGGTCTCGACGGGTTATTGCTAAGCGTGCCAATGATCTCTCCAGCGTTGATCTTGTTTTTCATTTTCCACCACGATAGTTTCATTGACAATACGCTCATATTTTCACTGCCTTTCAAGTCAGGCTTGACAATGCACGCTGACCTTCTCGACGGAATCCTTGCCTTTACCCGCGTGGCAGAGAGGCGAAGCTTCACCGCAGCAGCCAAGGAGCTCGGTATAACAACGGCTGGGATCTCATGGACAATCAAGCAACTCGAAGCGCGTGTCGGCACCCCCTTGTTTACCCGCACCACCCGCGCGGTCGGTCTCACGGAGGCAGGCATGCTGTTTCTTGAACATGCCCGCGTCAGCGTTGAGCAGGTCGACGCCGCTTTCGAAGCCGCGCAGACCACCGGGTCACGTCCGACGGGATTGTTGCGTTTGAACCTTCCGTTCGTAGCCCAGCCTCTCCTGGAACCAATCCTTGCGGAGTTCGCGGAAACTTATCCGGAGATCGAGCTGGAGCTAACGGTTGAGGATCGTTTCGTCGATATCGTTGCAGAGAGATATGATGCCGGGATACGCATCGGCGAGATGATCCAGCAGGACATGGTCGCCGTGCGGCTAACACCGCCCGTTGCTCTCACTGTTGTCGGCGCGCCCTCCTACTTCGCCCGCCGCAATAAACCGCAACGGCCGGAAGATTTGACTGGACATGCGTGCATCAATATCCGGCAGACCAGCGGTGGGCTTTATCGCTGGTCCTTCATGGAACCCGGCCGCAATAAAAAGCCTCGAGTGTTTGAGATCGCTGTAAAGGGGCCTCTGACCGTCAATGGTGCACTACTATGCGTGTCGGCGGCAGCCTCCGGCGTGGGGCTTACCTACACTGTCGCCTCGGTCGTCGAACCCTTGGTCAGGCAAGGATTGCTTGAACCGTGCCTCGAGCGGTTCATGCCAACAATTCCCGGCTTTTTCATGTATTTCCCAAAGCAAGCCACACTCCTGCCTAAACTACGCGCGTTCCTTGATTTCTGGGCCGCGAAGCAACAGTCTGCAAATTCCGAGGTAATCCGCCCCCTGATTCCGAAATGATGTCGCCCCCGTTGGACGGCATCTGGCGTGGGTGTTCTGCTGGTGTGAAGTTTCTTCCTTCGACTTTGATGAGGAACGAACGGGATGCCTGCGGAGAGATTGGAGATGCGGCGTGTCCGCGAGATATTGAGATATCGCTTTGAGCAAGGACTTGGGCACAAGTCGATTGCGGTGCGGGTTGGAACTGCGCCCTCGACGGTGCGCGAGACGCTACGGCGTGCGGCGGTAGCCGGGCTGTCGTGGCCTCTGGGTGACGACGTCAGCGATTCAGTGCTGGAGGCGGCGCTTTATAAAGCGGCCGGGACGAAGACGGGGCATCGTCGCGCCCCTGAGCCGGACTGGGCACACGTCCATCGCGAGCTGAAGCGCAAGCATGTGACGTTGCAGATCCTCTGGGACGAATACATCAGCCGTCATCCCGATGGATATCGCTATAGTCGATACTGTGACCTTTACCGCGGCTGGGCGCTGAAGCTGCCGGTGACGATGCGGCAGGATCATGCGGCCGGCGACAAGCTGTTCGTCGACTACGCCGGCGACACGGTCACCGTCATCGTTGATCGGCTGTCCGGCAAGACGAGACAGGCCAAGCTGGACAAGCCGCCGTGCCCTTGACATCGACAGAGCCTGGGCATCGGTGTTTGCAACGATGAATTCGACCCCCGCCAGATTCTGTGTGATCATATTGTTGACAGCACTACCTCCGCCGCCACCGCCGCTAACGATGGCGATCCTTGGCTTGAGGTGCGTTATGTTCTGGATAGTAACCTCCGTTGGTTTCATGGAAGGTCAGCTCTTGGGGCAAATATAATGGTCTCATGATGCCGCTAAGGTCGTGATGAACCATCAGCCAATGAACGACGTCCGGCGACCTTCCGTCGGCCAGCGCCGAAAAAGTGCGCTGGCGTTAACGCCGCCAAAACCGAAGCCGTTGGATATCGCGTATTCGGCGTCGATGCGGCGTGCTTCATTTGCGACGAAATCGATTCCGGCCGCCTCCGGGTCTGGAATACTCAAATTCAGGGTCGGTGGCGCCACCTGGCCCTTGAGAGCCAAAATGGTGAAGATGGCTTCCATCCCTCCGGCCGCGCCGAGCAGGTGTCCTGTTGCCGACTTCGTTCCACTGACGGCGATAGACTTTCCGTCGCCAAATAGACCCTTGATAGCTCTAATTTCTCCAAGATCTCCCACCGGTGTCGAGGTGGCGTGCGCGTTCAGATGACGCACGTCATGAGGGGCGACGCCGGCTTGCGCGATGGCAAGCTCCATTGCTCTGCGCGCTCCGCTTCCGTCTTCGGGACCGGAGGTGATGTGGTGGGCGTCGGCTGTCGTGCCGTATCCGACGAGTTCGGCAATCGGGGTGGCACCGCGAGCAAGAGCGTGGCTCAGTGCTTCGATCACGAGTATGCCCGCTCCTTCGCCCATGACGAAGCCGTCGCGCGAGGTGTCGAAGGGACGCGACGCCTTGCTCGGCGTTTCGTTGAAGCCGGTTGACAGCGATCTTGCCGCGGCGAAGCCGCCAAGGCTGACGATGTTTATGCAGGCCTCGGTTCCGCCGCAGATGGCAATGTCGGCCTCATTGGATCGAATGAGCCGGGCCGCATCACCGATGGCCTGAACGCCAGCTGCGCACGCCGTCACGGGGGCGCCGAGAGGGCCTTTGAAGCCATGGCGGATTGAGACTTGCCCGGCTGCGAGATTGACGAGGAAGGACGGAATCGTGAAGGGCGAGAGGCGGCGCACCCCGCGTTGATCGACGGTGCGGACGGCCTCGGTTATTGCAGGGAAGCCACCGATGCCGGACGCGATGATCGTCGCTGTTCTGAGCTTGTCTTCATTCGACGCCGGCTTCCAGTTCGCTTGCGTTAGCGCCTCTTCTGCGGCTGCCAGCGCGAAAATGATGAACCGGTCGACCTTGCGTTGATCCTTTGGCGGCATGATCGTATCCGGATCGAAGCCTCCTTCAGGGTCTTCGTCCAGTGAGGGGACCACGCCTCCTACTTTCGCGGGCAGGTCCCCGACCACATCGTTATCCAGTCGCCGAATACCGCTTTGGCCCGCGAGAAGGCGCGACCAGGAAATATCGACATTTGCTCCAAGGGGGCTGACAGCTCCCATACCTGTGACAACGATGCGACGCATCTGCTTTCCACCTGTCTTCGCATTAAAAATTGGCTTGCAATCGGCGTCCCGACCGACAATGGGTCAGGGCCTGCTCTCCAAACATGCAGCTTACTCAAAGACCTAATCAAGCGGCAGCCACATCTCGGCCCATGTCGGCGTCGGGGGCCTGGAGCCCGACATGGCTCTCAGGCAACATCGTCGCGATGCGCAATGCGCCTGACTTCGCCACTGGCTGCGTCGAGCACACCTTGCGACAGGCTCTCGTCATCGATGATGCGGGATAGCATGACGGACCCCACCATCAGAGACAGTATCGCCATCGCCTTGTCGCTTGGACTTGCGCTGTTGGCGTCACCCATCAGTTCATCCAGCACCTCGAAGTGAGCGCGAATACCATCCTCAAATGGACGCCTGACGTCTTCGCTTTGCCGAGCCGCATCCGCTCCGAGCGCCACCAGGGGGCAACCTTCCGCCTTCTCTCCTCTGTGATCCTTGGAGAGATAGAATGCCATGACAGCTTCCAGGGGATCGGAGGCGTCTGCGGCTGCGGTTGACCATCGTCTCGTGGCGCTTTCCAGCGCGCGCCTTGATGCAAGCGCGGCAAGATCGTCCTTCGACGCGAACTGCTTGTAGAACGCACCCTGCGTGAGGCCGGCGCCCTTCATTAGGTCCTTCAGCCCGATCCCATCGAATCCATGCTCTCGGAAGAGCCGGCTTGCCGCGTCGATCACCGCTTCGCGATTTGCCTCTGCCTGAGCCCGACTGACTCTCATATCGATCTCCATTTAGATTTCACTTGACATCTATAACACATTTAGAGTTAGATCGCAATCTAAATTAATCACTGCACCCGTCAACAAGGGTCAAATGACATGAACCGCAAAATTCTCCTCGCCTCCGTGGGCATATTGGTGGCCGCTGGCGCCACGGCATTCGTTCTCCTTGCCGAATCTTCGGAAGGAAGAGCGCAAGCCGCAGACCCCCGCGTCGTGCCGCCGCTCGTCAGTGTGGTGGATGCAAAGAGGCCGGATACCACTGTGCGCACCTTCACCGGTACCATTGCCGCTCGCGTGCAAAGTAATCTGGGATTTCGGGTGCCCGGCAAGATCATTGAGCGCTACGTTGACGTCGG
Organism: Rhizobium sp. P40RR-XXII; assembly: GCF_012641405.1. Lineage (GTDB taxonomy): Bacteria > Pseudomonadota > Alphaproteobacteria > Rhizobiales > Rhizobiaceae > Rhizobium. The sequence continues at coordinate 63,066 of NZ_JABAII010000023.1, read as the reverse complement.
CCAGCAGGTCAAGGCGGGTCAGCCCTTGATGCGCATTGACGAGACCGATCTTAATCTGGCGCTTGCCGCCAAACGCAACGCGGTCGCGGCGGCTCAAGCCGTCCGGACCCAGGCGCAAGCTGACGAGAGACGCTACGCCGCCTTGGTGAAAAACGGGTTGGCGGCCGCTTCTCCGCAGCGTTACGAGCAAGCAAAGGCTGCGTTGGACACGGCAACCGCGCAACTCGCGGCGGCGGAAGCCGATGCGAGGGTCGCCGAAAACGCGGCGACTTACTCACTGCTGATGGCTGATACCGATGGCACTGTCGTCGAAACACTTGGGGAGCCGGGCCAAGTTGTCGCGGCTGGGCAGACAGTCATCCGGCTCGCCCAGGCCGGGCCTCGTGAGGCACTGGTCTGGCTACCGGAATCCACTCGGCCGCAGATTGGGGACGAGGCCGAGGCGAGCATCTATGGAAGCGAGAGCCGGCAAGACAAGGCGCGGCTCCGGCAGATCTCGGATGCCGCCGACCCGCAAACCCGCACCTATGAAGCACGCTGGGTTCTGGATGGCACCGCAGCCTCGGCCCCACTCGGCGCGACAGTCACCATCAAAATCTCCAACGATACCGGTCTGGCGCATGCGGTGGTGCCAGTCGGTGCTGTCTTTGACGACGGCAGCCGAACTGGAGTGTGGGTCTTTGACCAAAAAACGTCGACTGTCCACTTCCGGCAAGTAAAGATCGAGAAGATGGGTGAGGAGGTCGCGGTGGTTTCGAGCCTCAAGGCGGGCGAGCCGATCGTCGCGCTCGGAGCGCATCTCCTGCAGGACGGCGCCAGCGTCCGGACCACGACAGAACAAGCAGAGGCGACCAATCAATGAGCTTCAATCTATCCGCGCTTGCGGTTCGCGAGAGAGCCGTTACGCTGTTCTTCATCATTCTGCTTGCCGCCGCCGGCGTCTATGCCTTCGCCAAGCTCGGACGGGCGGAGGATCCCTCGTTTACCATCAAGACGCTGACCGTGACAGCCGTGTGGCCAGGCGCGACAGCGCGCGAGATGCAGGATCTTGTCGCCGAGCCTCTTGAGAAGCGCCTCCAGGAACTGACATGGTATGACCGCGTCGAGACGACCACGCGACCGGGATACGCTTTTCTGACCGTCACGCTGAAGGACAGTACACCGCCCACAGCGGTGGAGGAGGAGTTCTATCAGGCACGAAAGAAGCTTGGAGACGAGGCGCGAAACCTGCCGCAAGGCGTTCTTGGTCCTTTTGTCAATGACGAGTATTCCGATGTCAGCTTCGGTCTTTATGCGCTGAAGGCGAAGGGCATGCCGATGCGCGACCTTGTGCGTCAGGCAGAGGTGATCCGCCAGGACCTTCTGCATGTGCCCGGCGTCAAGAAGATCAACATTCTCGGAGAGCGCCCCGAGCAGATCTTCGTTGAATTCTCCTTTGCCAAACTGGCTACCCTTGGCATTTCTGCGCAGGACATAGCTGCCGCGTTGCAGCGGCAGAATACCGTGACGCCAGCGGGATCGATTGACACGCGCGGCCCACAGGTTTTCATCCGCTTCGATGGCGCTTACGACAGCATACAGGCGATCGCCGACACGCCCATCGTCGCAGGCGGGCGCACGCTGAAGCTCTCGGATTTTGCAGAGATTCGCCGCGGCTATGAAGATCCGGCCACCTATCTCATCCGTCACAATGGCGAACCGGCCATTATGCTTGGAGTGGTGATGCAGCAGGGCTGGAACGGTCTGGAACTCGGCAAGGCACTGGAAGCAAGATCCGATGCGATCGCACAGATCTTGCCGCTCGGCATGACGCTCGCGAAGGTCAGTGACCAGGCCGTCAACATCCAGGAAGCCGTCGGCGAGTTCATGCTGAAATTCGCCATGGCGCTTGGCGTCGTGCTGTTCGTGAGCCTTATCAGCCTCGGGTGGCGCGTCGGCATCGTCGTTGCCCTTGCCGTTCCGCTGACGCTTGCCGTCGTCTTCCTCATCATGCTGGAGACTGGGCGGTTCTTCGATCGCATCACGCTTGGCGCCCTTATTCTCGCACTCGGCCTTCTGGTCGACGACGCCATCATCGCCATCGAGGTGATGGTTGTGAAGATGGAAGAGGGGATGGATCGCATCAAGGCGGCCGCCTATGCCTGGAGTCATACGGCCGCGCCCATGCTGTCCGGCACGCTCGTGACGATCATCGGGCTGATGCCGGTCGGCTTCGCGCGCTCGACCGCCGGCGAATATGCCGGCAACATCTTCTGGGTCGTGGGTTTTGCCCTCATCGTCTCCTGGATCGTCGCCGTGGTCTTCACGCCCTATCTTGGCGTCAAGATGCTGCCGGCGATCAAGCCGGTCGACGGTGGCCATCACGCGATCTACGACACGCCAAATTATCGCCGCCTTCGGGGAATGATCGAGTTTGCCGTGCGGCACAAGTTCGTCACCTGTGCGGTGGTCGGCATCACCATGGGTGTGTCCGTCGTTGGTATGGGCGCCGTCAAGCAGCAGTTCTTCCCGACGTCGGACCGCCCCGAAGTACTGGTCGAGGTCCGCTTGCCCGAGGGCACCAGCATTGAGACGACGACGGCGACGGTTGAGAAGCTTGAGGGATGGCTGCAGAAGCAGCCGGAGGCAAAGACTGTCACGAGCTATGTGGGGCAGGGCGCTCCTCGCTTCTTCTTCGCCATGGCGCCGGAATTGCCGGATCCTTCCTTCGCCAAGATCGTCGTGCTGACACCTGATGCCGAAGCCCGCGAAGCCCTGAAGCAACGTCTCCGGAGCGCTGTGTCGGATGGCCTCGCTCCCGAAGCCTATGTCCGCGTCACGCAGCTCGTATTCGGCCCTTACACGCCGTTTCCTGTCGAATTCCGTGTTATGGGTCCGGATCCTCAGCAACTGTACCAGATTTCCGAAAAGGCTTTGGAAATCATGAAGACTGTACCGGATGTCCGCCAGGCAAACCGCGACTGGGGCAACCGCACACCTGTGCTGCGCTTCGTCCCAGACCAGGATCGGCTCAATCTGATCGGTCTCTCGTCGGCGGAGGCGGCCCAGCAGTTGCAATTGTTGCTGAGCGGAATTCCGATCACGCAGGTTCGCGAGAATATTCGTACCGTGCCTGTCATCGCCCGCAGCGCCGGTGAAAGCCGCCTCGATCCTTCTAGACTCGCAGACTTCTCGCTGATGAGCCGCGGTGGCCGGCAGGTTCCGCTCGATCAGATCGGGCACTCGGAAATTCGGTTTGAAGAACCAATCCTGAAAAGACGCGATCGAACGCCTGTCATTACCGTCCGCTCCGACATCAACGAGGCAACGCAGCCTCCGGAAGTTTCGCAGCAGATTCTGAAGGCGCTTCAGCCGCTGATCGCGTCGCTTCCAGCCGGCTACCGTATCGAGATGGGAGGAAACATCGAGGAGTCCTTGAAGGCTAACGTCGCCCTCGTCCAGATCTTCCCGGCGATGATTGCCGCTATGCTGATCGTCATTGTCCTGCAGGTCCGCAGCCTGTCGACCATGACCATGGTCATGCTGACGGGACCGCTGGGCCTTGCGGGCGTGGTTCCGGTGCTGCTCCTCTTCCATCAGCCGTTCGGCTTCAACGCCATTCTCGGATTGATCGGGCTGGCGGGAATCCTTATGCGCAATACTTTGATCCTGACCGAGCAGATCAAGGAGAACAAGGCAGCTGGTCTCGACGACTATCACGCGGTCATCGAAGCCACGGTGCAAAGAACGCGTCCGGTCATCTTGACTGCACTTGCCGCAGTCCTCGCGTTCATCCCGCTGACCCACTCGGTCTTCTGGGGGTCGATGGCCTACACGCTGATCGGCGGTACAGCCGTCGGCACACTGATGATCCTGCTGTTCCTGCCGGCGCTCTATGCGGCATGGTTCCGGATCAAACCGACCGAGGACAACGCGAAGCACCAGGAGCAAGCCCCCTCCCAGGTGGGGAGTGACTTGGAACCCAACATCCATCTCGCGGCGGAGTGATGCGCAGAGTTGGCCAGTGATCGCGGGCTTTTGCAATGGAACAGGAGCCCGCCTCCACCCCGGCAATGCCGTGGCGAACGTTTTTATTGATCAAACCAGGGCAATGCCAGGAGCGACATGTCACCGATCGTATCAGTCTTCAAAAATCCGCCGGACGGCGGGCGCGGTTTGCATCGCGATATCCGCGTGCGATGGGCACTTGAGGAGGTTGGGCAATCTTATCAATTGCGATTGCTGACGTTCTCCGAAATGCGGCGGCCTGAATATCGCGCGCTTCATCCCTTTGGACAAATGCCGACCTATGAGGACGGGGATCTGGTGCTGTTCGAGTCAGGTGCAATCGTTCATCACATCGCCCAGGAATATCCCGGCCTCCTTCCGTTGGATCGCAACGGCCGGTCGCGAGCGGCCATGTGGATGTTCGCGGCGCTGAACACAATTGAGCCTTCTGTCTCCTCCGGCAGCATCGGGTATTTGCAACAGCGGCTCCATGAACTGTCGGTGCTCCTTGGTGAAAAAGATTGGCTCGACGGTGCGTTCAGTGCCGGCGACCTCTTAATGGTGACGGTACTGCGGGGGCTGCGGGGGGCTGACGTGCTCGAGGAAAACCCAAATCTTCACCGCTACATCGAACGCGCGGAGGCGCGCCCGGCGTTTCAAAGAGCACTCATGGCGTCTTCAAACCTTTCGCGCTCGGCATGACGGCCAGAACCCGCATACGGCGCAAGTCTATCGCCTTTTTCCATCGACCATTTGGAGGAGCTATCCATGTCATCTGACATCAAGAGAATTTTTGTTATCGGTGCCACGGGAGCGCAAGGCATGTCTGTCGTGCGTGGGCTGGTTGCGGATGGGAGGTATAAAGTCTTTGCGCTCACGCGAGATGAGGCGTCGGAACGGGCGCAACAGCTACAGGCCTTGGGCAACGTAACCCTGCTTGAGGGGTCATTCGCGGACGAGGCGCTTCTTCGAGCCGCCTTTCGCACGTGCGATGGGGCATTTGTGAACATCGACGGGTTCAATACTGGTGAGAAGACAGAAACCTTCCTCGCAATGAGGACGTATGAGATCGCGGTCGAGGAGGGGATAAAGTACTTCGTCTACGGGAACCTGGACTATGTCCTGAAAAAGTCAGGATACGATTCCCGCTTCCGCACCGGCCACTATGATGGCAAGGGCCGCGTCGCCGAATGGATCCTGTCGCAAAACAGGTTCAATGCCGACAAAATGGGCGCCGCGATTTTTACCACCGGTCCCTACATGGAGATGGCGTTCTCGACCTTTACGCCAATGACACCGAGGATCGAGGATGGCGTGGTGACCTGGAGGGTGCCACTTGGGCAGGGAGCAGTCGTCCATGTCTCGCTGGAAGATTGCGCATATTACGTCCGTTGGCTTTTCGACAACCCTCAGCGGTCTGTCGGAATGGACCTTGAGGTTGCCATCGAGCATGTGCGATACGACGAACTCGCCGCCGCATTCGAGCGTGTGACGGGACATCCAGCACGCTATATCGACACCGACATTGATCAGTATTTTAGTGGGCCTCTCAAGAACGCGGCAGACCGGCCGGCCGGCTACAGCGCGGATCCCGCCGACAGAAGCACGATGAGTTTCCGGCAAAATTTCACCGGATTCTGGAACATGTGGAAGCACGATGTCGTCACGCGCGATTACCAACTGCTCGATGAAATCCATCCAAACAGGCTGAAATCTGCGGAGGAGTGGCTGAAGCGACATGAGGATCTCGCGCGTCTCAACAACACATTGTCCCTCTGGGAGAAGCTTCAGCCGGAAGCGCTGAAGGACAGCTTTTCGGTTCTCAAAAGCAGCGAAGACCGACAGCGAGGTCGCCTTGGCGGCCTCTGATCCACCTGCGATCCCTACAGGAAGAGGGTACATCGGATGAAAGAGGTGGAAAAAATTGACGAACGTGAGACCATAGATCTTATTCTTGACCAGGCCGAAGCGCTTATCCGCCGTATCGGGCGGAAGAAGACGAATGTCGAGGATATTGCCGAAAAGCTGGGTATGAGCCGCGCCAACGTCTATCGATTTTTCCCCACCAGGGCCGCGATTGATCGAGGCGTCTATGCACGGCAGGCTAATCAGTCCCTGTCAGCCGCGCTTGCGATCTCGGAAACGTTCAGTCTACCGTCTGCTAAGCTGGTGACCCTTCTTGAACACCTCCACAAGCGCGTGCGGGACGATGCCACGCACGCGCCAAACGTCCATGCGCTCTCCGTAGCCGCCCATCTGGAGGACTGGCCCGAAACGCGCCAGTATGTTCAGAGGTTAAGAGAAGCGGTTGAGCACATCCTTAGGGACGTACCAAATTCCTCTAGAATAGTGTTGGATCGAGCAGGCACTGCTCAGGCCGTCGTCGAAGCCATGATGTCATTCATCCATCCGGTCCTTGTCGAGCAGCGTTTGCAGGGTAATCAGAAAGCCGGTAGCGCACTGCGTTTGCAAACCGCGTTTGTGTTGCGCGCCCTAAGGATCGAACATTAGCCCATCCGGGAACGGCTAGGGAAATCCTCGTCTATGCTCATTATCAAACTGCAAGGCCGCAAGTGCATCCGCCTCGGACCCCGCCACAGCACGGCGCCGAGACAGGGGTTGCTCCTATGCTGGCGACTGAAAACCGCGCATGCAGCCGGCAAACTCACGTTCAGCCTCTCTCTCCTACGAGCCGCCTGTATTCTGTCCTGAGGATGGTCTTCCCGGTCGCCACTGTCATGCTCACGCTTGAGGACCAGGGCTTTGGGCCAGCGGGGCAATGTCTGTTTAATCGCTTGGCGAGTCGAGAGACAACTGGTCATCCGCAAATAGCATCTGCGGGGAGGCACTTGAATGACCATCCCCGCAGATTCGGCGCCTTGGGAGGCTAATTGACAACGGATTTCTGGCCCTCGCCGAGAGCGACCTCGACGATGTAGTGCCCGTTTTCCGTCGTTCGGCTTGGGTATATATTGGTCATCGCCGGCTCATGCGGAGTGAGGATGCGGCGAATATCGAAGCCCGCGGTCTTCATGATTTCGTGGGTAGCGAAGACAAGGTTGGTCTGGCTCCCGAAAGCGAGCCCAACCGGCACGTAGACCGGATCGTTGGGGTTACCGCCATGCATATTGTCGTGGCGGTATAGGAGGTCACCCGTATAGACGAATACGTCGTCGCTTTGCGCCTTCCCGTCGTTTCGGATGACGATGTACTGAGACGCTGCAGTATGTGTGTCACGAGCGACCCTAAGATCGATACCTGGGAACAGATTATCGACATCGCCGTCCAGGCCGCGCATTCGACCTTCTCGTGCAAGCTGAACAGCCTGCAGCATGTCGCCGGTGTCGGTCGCAGTCAGTAGCCAGCGAAAACGCCGATGGAGTGCCATGATCGAGACCCAAGAGACTAGTTCTTGCTGCTGGATATAGAATGTCGCTTTGGGGAAGAGCTCCAGCCCACCCATGTGATCGAAATGCGCGTGGGTCAGGATGACGTGGTCGATTTCTTCCGGCGTGCAACCGACTTCGGCCAGCACCTCGCGCGGGGGAAACCAGTTCTGGACGTTGAACCGCTCCACGAACTCTTTTCCATGCGATGCATTGTTGAGACCACAGTCAAGGAGAATAGTCTGGCCGTTGCCCCTTAGAAGCGTGTAGCAATAGGGAAGCTTCTCATTCCCCATGTTATGTCGACCATAAACCAGCGAACTCGTCGGTGCGTCAGGCACCCATGCGTATTCCAGCATCCAGATTGAATAGTCCGACAGCCTGGTGCATCTGGCTTCCCGGCGACGACATTTTCCGCTGTTGCTTCAGGTCCGACAACACCTGAGGACGTTCTGGCACCCTGCAACACGTTATGTGATCAATGTCGCACCCGGCCCGTCCCGGAGTGGAGACCCTCCAGCCGGGGCGTCCCTTTGCGAAGGGTGAGCGCTGAACGATGTCGGCGCTCAATCCAATCGTCGAGAATCCTCAACGAGCACGTTGCACTCTCTCTGAAGTCAGCGCGCTGTGACGGATAATGCAGCCGGAGTTCCTACTCAACTTGTATCCATCTGCCCCAGATCGTGTCTGGGCGATGCGCCAAATTTACGGGCGTATTCGCGGCTAAATTGGCTGGCGCTTTCATAACCGACGATGAACGCTGCCGCAGCGACGGTGTGGCTACCCTCGGATAAAATCCGCCTTGCCTCGATCATGCGCAGGTCTTTCTGGTATTGAAGCGGGGTTGCCCCAGTGATCGATTTGAAATGGGCGTGAAAGGATGACTGGCTCATCCCCACTGCGCTCGCAAGCTCTCCTAATGCCAACGGTTTTCGAAAGTTCGCGCGGATGATCTTGATCGCACCGGCAATCTTACTGGCATTGCCACCCGGAGAAAGGAGGTTGCGCAGCATCCCGCCGTGAGGAGCTACCAACATCCGAAAATGGACCTCCCGACGAATGAGTGGGATGAGCACGTCCGCTTCAACAGAGCTTCCCGACAACGAAAGATAGCGGCCCAACGCGTCTATAAGCGCCGGCTCGGCGGTGCTCATCTCCAGAGACCGTGCATTCTTGTTTTCCACTTCGCTGTCGCCCGCCTGTTCGGCAAGGCTGCGAATAATGCCCAGATCGATTGACACAAACACAGCGAGATAGGGGGCGAGAAGCGAGGCATGGCGGATTCGGGTTGCGACCGGCAATTCATGGCTGACCAACAGCAGATCCCCCGGTGTGAAAGACACGGACTGGGCGCCAGCGGAAACCTCTGCCGATCCCTGCAGAACCAGACCAAGCACCGGGTTGTAAATGGACGCCTCGACCTGGCTGGGATGTGTCTTGCGCACAACCACCAGGCCGGGGAGATCACTGTTTTCGCTGTCATTCACGAGCGAGGCGCAGCGCCAGGTTTCATTTGCCAAAATGGCGAGGCGCTCCGCCAACGGGACAAGGTCCTCGATTTTCATCTTCCACTCCGATCGCCACCGAAACTCTAACAGGACGAAAGACCTAATTCACACAAAATTCGATAAGTTTGGAAGATCAGGCAAATCTTTCGAAAAATGAGGCAAGCGATCTGCAGCGCTCGCAACTAGCTTCCTGACATGATTAAACGACGCCCGTGCCACAAATGACGGGCGATCAAGCAGGAGACATCACATGAGCGACGTTCAACAGGCACTGCAGCTTGGCGATAATATCGAGCTGCCGACGGTCGGCTTTGGCACCTTCCTCATCAAGCCGGACGAAGCGGATGGCGCTGTGGAGTCAGCCATCATCGCCGGATATCGCCATATCGACACGGCAGAAGGCTACCACAACGAGGCGGGTGTCGGCGAGGGTGTCAAGGCCGGCATGGCGGCGACGGGCATCTCCCGCGCGGATCTTTTCGTAACGACCAAGGTCTGGCCGGGGAATGCGGCCTGGGGCGATCCGCCGAAGACCTATGACGGCACGATCGCCGCGTTCGAAGCCAGCCTTGCAGCTTTGGGCCACGACTATATCGATCTTTATCTGATTCACGCTCCCTCCGGAGGCGACGAGCGGCTCAATCAATGGAAGGCTCTGGTCGACCTGAAGGCCCAGGGCAAGGTTCGCGCCATCGGCGTCAGCAACTACCTCGAAACCCATCTCGAAGAGATCAGGGCGGCAGACTTGCCCTTGCCGGACGCCGACCAGATCGAACTGCATCCCTGGTCGCAAAAGCCGGCACTTGTCTCCTATCTTGCTAAAAACGGCATCGCGACGATCGCTTACAGCTCGCTCGTCCCACTTTCGACCTGGCGCGAAGGGCAGGATAGCTCCAAGACCGACCAGATGAAGGCCGACAGCGCCGACGAAGCCTCGCCGTTCAAGGCCATGGCGAAGAAATATGGCGTTAGCGAAGCGCAAGTGCTGCTGAGGTGGGGTGTGCAGAAGGGTTATGCCGTTCTGCCCAAGAGCCTCAACGCGGATCGGCTGCGTCAGAATCTCGATCTCTTCGGATTTGCCATCGATGACGCGGACATGGCGCTGATCGCGACCATGGATCGGGGCGACGGTGTCGCATGGCCTGGTGTCGATCCCACCAAGCTGGGGTGATCTGCGCCTTAACCGTCAACAATGAGCACCGCCGCGGGTTTCCGGGGTGGGCCATCCATCACCCGCTGCAGCAGGAAAGTCCGAGAACGAACCGCCTGCGGAAGCCACGCTGTGACCGATGAACGGAGGCGCAATGCAATATTTTTCAGTCGTGGACACTTCTCCGGTGTCCGAAGGAACGACGGCGCCGACGCGATCGCGAACACGTTCGAGCTGGCGAAGGCCGCGGAGGCCTCCGGATATCACTGCTTCTGGATTGCCGAACATCACAATATGTCGGCAGTCGCGACGGCGGCAACCGCGGTCCTCATCGGTCAAGTCGCGGCGCGAACCAGCACCATTCGTGTCGGCGCCGGTGGCATCATGCTTCCGAACCATGCTCCGCTAGTCGTTGCCGAACAGTTCGGCACGCTTACGACCATCTGCACTGATCGCATCGACCTGGGCTTCGGACGCGCGTCTGGTTCGGATGTCGCGACGGCGCGCGCTTCGTCGCCACATGACAACGGACGGCAATTTTCCGCAGGATGTGCAGGAACTGATCGGCTATTTCGCCGATGCCGGGGAGAGGCGGTCCGTCCGCGCGATAACCGCGGAAGGCACCCATGTGCCGGTCTGGATTCTCGGATCGAGCCTCTATGGCGCACAACTCGCAGCCCATCTCGGATTGCCTTACAGCTTCGCGTCGCACTTCCACCCGCGTTGCTCGACCAGGCGATTCACACCTATCGCAGTCAGTTCCGCCCTTCCAAACAGCTGCGAAAGCCGCATCTGATGCTGGCGACGAATGTGTGGGAGCCGAAACGGACGAGGAAGCCGCTCACCTGCGGTCGTCGCACCTGCTGTACTTTTCGCGGGCCCTGATGGGTCAGTTAGCGGAAATCCCGTCACCCGAACGGAACGCAGATGCAACTATTCCCGCCGCGGTGAAGGCAAAGGTCGAGGACATGCTGTCGTTCTCGGCGATCGGATCTCCTCAAACAGTCGAAAAACGACTTCGCGAGATCGTCAACATTGCATCAACCCGACGAATTGATCGTTGCCGGCATCATTCACGATCACGAAGCGCGCGTGCGCTCATTCGAGATTATACGCCTGACAATTGCAGCAAATGGCAGAAGATGGAAAACGGTCACTCCCGTCGCTTCTCAAACCTGATGTCTGGATCGACATGGCTTCGGCCAATGTCTCGGCGCCATTTAGGGGGGAGCGTGCGAAAACCCATCGAGGCTCGCAGCGACGGTATTCGCGCTGCATCGAGAAGCCGAATATACGTCAGCAGTCGTGACCTAACATCCCGATCTCGCCAACCCGTTGCAATCGGGCGAGATCCATATACATCCAGACATGACATCGCCTAATCAAGATATTTCTCCAGTGCTACAACAGCGTCCAGGGATTTCAGCGGGCAGGTGTTAGCGGGCATTCATAAAGTGTGAGTTGAAGCGGGTGAAAGTTCTTCGCCCGCTTCGTTGATCTTACTCGGCGAGTTCGCGCATGACCTTGATAAGGTCGGATTTGCCCTCGAAGCCGATGCCCGGGAGCTCCGGCATGGTGATGTGTCCGTCGATGACCGTTACGCCATCCGGGAAGCCGCCATAGGGTTGGAACAGGTCCGGATAGCTTTCATTGCCTCCGAGACCGAGCCCTGCCGCAATGTTGAGGGACATCTGGTGGCCGCCATGCGGAATGCAGCGTGATGGTGACCAGCCGAATTGGCGCAGGACATCGAGAGTCCGAAGGTATTCCACGAGGCCGTAGGACAAGGCGCAGTCAAACTGCAGATAGTCGCGATCGGCTCGCATACCGCCGTAGCGGAGCAGGTTGCGGGCATCTTGGTGGGAGAAAAGGTTCTCGCCGGTTGCCATAGGGGCGTCGTAGAACTCGGAAATCGCCGCCTGCAGAGCGTAGTCTAGCGGATCGCCGATTTCCTCGTACCAGAAGAGGGGGTAGTCCCGCAGCATCTTGGCATAAGCGATGCCGGTCTCAAGATCGAAACGGCCGTTGGCATCCACTGCTAGTCGTGCCTGCGACCCGATTTCTTCGAGGACAGCTTCGATACGACCACGATCTTCATCGATTGACGCCCCGCCGATTTTCATTTTCACGACATTGTAGCCACGGTCGAGATAGCTGCGCATCTCTTTGCGAAGCGCACTGTTGTCCTTACCCGGATAATAGTAACCGCCAGCCGCATAGACGAAGACCTTCGGATTGGCCGCACGTCCCTTCATGTCGGCCAGCATGCGAAAGAGCGGCTTGCCCTCGATCTTGGCAGCCGCATCCCAGATCGCCATGTCGAGGGTGCCGACGGCGACCGACCGCTCACCATGCCCGCCAGGCTTCTCGTTCATCATCATCGTCGCCCAGATTTTGTGCGGATCGAGATTGGTGCCCGCGTCGTTCATCAGGCTTTCCGGGGAGGCTTCGAGGATGCGGTCCTTGAAGCGCTCACGGATCAAGCCGCCCTGGCCATAACGACCGTTCGAGTTGAAGCCGTAGCCGACAACACGGCGACCGTCCCGGACGACGTCGGTGACGACGGCAACCAGGCTGGCCGTCATTTTGCTGAAGTCGATGTAGGCGTTACGGATGGGCGAAGCGATTGGCTTCGTAACTTCGCAAACATCAAGGATACGCATAGCATTCTCCGTTCGGTACTTGTTCGATTTGTTTGTTATCAGGGCGCCAGTTCGGCGGGTGATGCGGTGATGCTTCGGGGACGTTCGCCACGCTGCTCGGCGATGACAGTGGCGACCGTCTCCTGGTCGAGAGCGCCTTCCCATTTTGCGATTGCGATGGTGGCGATGCCGTTGCCGATCAGGTTTACAACGGCGCGGGCCTCGTTCATGAAACGGTCGACGCCAAGCAGCAGGACGAGACCGGCGACCGGAATGGCATGGAAGCTGGAGAGAGTTGCCGCGAGGGTGACGAAACCCGCTCCCGCGACGCCTGCCGACCCCTTCGAGGTCAGCAGCAGAACGCCCAGGATGACAAGCTGGCCTTCGATCCCGAGCGGCGTGTTGGTCGCCTGGGCGACGAAGACGGCGGCCATCGTCAGGTAGATGCTGGTGCCGTCGGCGTTGAATGTGTATCCGGTCGGCAGCACCAGTCCGACGACGGATTTCTTGCAGCCGAGCTTCTCCAGCTTCGCCATCATGCGCGGCAGTACGGCTTCCGTCGAACAGGTCGCAAGAACGATCAAGATTTCGTCCTTGAAGTACCGGAAGAAATGCAGCAACGGAAACCCCGACCAACGGGCGATCGATCCGAGGACAACGATCACGAACAGCGCCGACGTCAGGTAGACGCCCAACATCAGGTGCCCGAGAGCCCAGAGCGAGCCGACGCCGTATTTCCCGATCGTATAGGCTACGCCTGCACCGGCGCCGATCGGCGCCAGGCGCATGATCATGCCGACGATCCGGAACAGAGCCTGGAGAAGAGAGTCGAAGACGTCGATGACGGGATTGGCTTTCTTGCCGAGCTGGACAAGTGCGCAGCCCATCAGCACGGCGATCAGGATGACCTGAAGGATCGCGCCCTTGGCAAATGCATCGACCATCGTCGTTGGGATCACGTTCATGAAGAACTCGATGACGCCGCCCTGTTGCTGGGCGGTCTGCTGGTAAGTTGAGATCGTGCTGGCGTCGATCTTGCTAGCGTCGATGTTCATGCCGACGCCGGGCTGCATGATGTTGACGACGATCAGCCCGATGACGAGCGCGATCGTCGAAACGACCTCGAAGTAAATCAGAGACCGTGCGCCGATCTTTCCGACCTCCTTGATGTCGCCCATCTTGGCGATGCCGAGGACGACAGTGCCGAAGATGACCGGCGCAAGCAGCATCTTGATCAGTTTGATGAAGCCGTCGGCCAAAGGCTGCAATTTCGTGGCGATATCGGGGGTAAAAAGCCCGAGGATGATACCGACCCCGATGCCGATCAACACCTGTATGTAAAGCTGACTCAACAGACGTCTAGCCATTGGTCTATCCTCCCTGTTTAGATGCGTTCCTCCGCACAAGGTCATGTCATAAGGATAAGGGAGGCTCCTCGTCCAATGCCGATACGGGCTCTATTGGTGCCGTTTTGGCATGGCGAAAACTGAACATTGCTCGCGGGCGCCAGCATTCATCTTGATTTCGTGGGGGAACTGGATGTATCTCGGTGCGGTGGCGGCATGGCTCACCGAGGTATGATAGGATGGAGACTGTTTGGCTGGCCGACCTTCAGGCTCTGGCCGAAACACTGAATTTTTCCCGTGCGGCCGAAAATCGCAACGTCACGCAGCCAGCGTTTGGCCGTCGTATTCGAGCCCTGGAAGAATGGTGCGGGTTGGAATTGGTAGATCGATCCACGCACCGCCTGAAGCTGACGGCAGCGGGAGAAATCGTGCTGGATGCGGCCAACGATGTTGCCAACCGACTGGAACGGGTGAGGCAAGACCTGGATCGTACACGGGCGGATTCTTCGACAGTGACCTTCGCCGCGACCCACGCGCTGTCATTCGTGTTCTTCCCAGGCTGGATACAAGGCCTCGGGCATGTCACCTCGACCATGCCTGTTCGACTGTTGTCCGACAATATGAACGAATGCGAGAAGATCATGCTGGAGGGGCGTGCCCAGTTTCTCCTGTGCCATTACCACGAGAACAGCAAAATTCGCCTGGACGCGGCGGACTTCAAACATGTCGAGCTGTCGACAGATCGGCTGATTCCCGTCTGCGGCAAGGATGGGAAAGGTGGTGCGCTTCATCATCTGCCCGGTACGCAGGAGGCTCCGGTTGCCGAGATTGCATTCGAGGAGAAGTCCGGCATGGGGCGTATCCTTGCCTCGAACCTGTCGTCCAGACTCGGCGAGCTTCATCTCAAAACTGTCTTTACGTCCCATCTTGCGATGGTGCTAAAAGCGTTGGCAGTCGATGGGAAGGGAGTGGCCTGGATACCCGAAAGCCTTGCTGCGGACGAACTGGGGCCAAAAGGCCGGCTGACGAAGGCTGCGTCGGATGAATGGGCCGTTAGCGTGAAGATCGTTCTTATCCGCCCTCGAAAGCGGATGACCGCTATTGCGGAGGCGTTTTGGGAGCTCGTTTAGAAATAAACTGATCGTGATGCTGGGCCTTCTCACTGCGTCCGGGGCAGATCATGACCAATCTTGGGCCGTCATCGATCCGGAAAATGGTTTCAAAACGCCACAACAGGGCGCGGCCACAAGCGTTTGGGCCGCGTCGAGCTCGCTGTTGGACGGTTGGGTGGACTCTATTGCGAGGATTGTGACCACAGATCTGGCAGTTGTGTCGCAACGCGACCTTCTCCACCTCACGCGCCATATCAACGATCAACCACGCAAATGTCTCGGATACAGGACACCGACCGAGGTGTTTATGGCGCATTTGCAAGAGGATAGGTGATCCCCTATCCGGCTAAACAGGCATGATGCACTTGGGTTAGCTTCTCCATCCGGAACACTATAGGTGTTGCCGCCAACGCTGACCATACCCTCTCGGGACACCCGGCGCTCCAGCTTCAGAACGGGTTTGAACGGTGCCAGTTGTGTATCGATCTAAATAGTGCGTTTGCGCGCCATTAGGTATGATGGTTCGCGACAATTTGCGCGGAAGTATTGGCCAGGAAGTTCCGACTTATTTTCGCCTATTTGCGCTTTGTCTGCAGTGCCGCAAATTGACTGATGGATTCAAAAACGCTGCGCGGAATTTTAAGCTCCGTCGTGGGGGAAGGCGGGAAAGGAATTCCGGTGACACCGGGAATGAAGACGCCGTGATCGTGAAGACGAACGGTTTGAGCGTGGGCGCGCCGAATGCGCTCGTCTCCGAGACCCGGCATGATCGCAATTAGGCTCAGACCGACAGCGGGGGACGCATTGCCCGATCTGAAGTCAGGAGTGTCCAGCGACCAAGGCCCTCCGGATAGTCCCGCGGAGAGCATCTCCACGAACAATGCGACGTTTCCTCCCTTGCGGCCGCCGAATGGCAGCAACGCCCCAGTTAGTGCCTTCTTGGGGTCTTGTGTCGACTCACCGTTTTGGTCGACAGCCCAGCCCTCCGGGATTGGCTGGCCCTGTTCGGCCGCTTGAACAATGTTGACGAAGGCCGTTGCGCTGGAAGCTTGGTCGATGATCAACGGCGACGTCTGATCTCCGAGCGGAAAACCGAATGCCATTGGGTTCGTGCTGTAGACGGCTGCACCGCCGGGCGTGGCTGCCACCATTGCGTTCGCGTTTGTTGCCGCAAGCCCGATAAGACCTTCCCCGGCCAGCCTTCGAACGTAGTATCCGAGCTCTCCTGCGGTGTAGCTGTTGGTCTGCGTAAACACCGCGACGCCTAAGCTGCGGGTGGTTTCAACCAGCTCCGCAAAGGCAAGGTCGAAGCCGAGCTGGGCAATCCCGCCGTCGGCATCCGAAACCATGAATGCGGGGAGACTCTGTTCGAGGCTTGGTTGAGGGTCGCCCTTGATCCGGCCTTCGGCGAAGCCATTGAGGTAATCGACGAAATGCGGAAATCCCAGTGTCGCGGGACCAAAAGCCGCGGCAGACAATGTGGCGTCTACGAGAGAGCGAGCGCTTGGACGGTTGGCGCCGGCAGCCAGGCACGCGCGCATTGCGAGCTCTTCGGCCTCCGGCTTGCCGAGCACGACCTCTTCTGCCATATCAAATCTCCAATCCTGTCTTTCGACCTTCGTAAAATGCGTAGGGAGCTTGGCGCGGCGCGGAGCAATCACCGATCTGCCGAATGGTGACACCCAAAGCCGACAGACCCGGCATCAGCCAATCCGCGGGAAGATTTGTCGTCGCCATGACCAGCGTATCCGCCTCGATAAAGCGATGTTCCCCGGTGTTGTGATCCACGAGCGTTGCGCCGTTCCCATCCCACTCGACCACGCTCGATTCGACGATCCACTGGACGCCGAGTTTGCGTAGCGCCTGCCGCATAGGAACGTCGGCTGCCGTTCGCTGAAGCTCTTTGCCGACAAAGGGATCCGGGGTGACGATGGTGACCCGATGACCTTCTTCGGCTAGCTTCCATGCCGTGCCGCACCCCCGCCAGCCGCCGCCTTCGTCGAGAAGAAGCACGTGTTTTCCGGGTCTGATTTGTTTTGCCATCACGCCTTCTACGGTAAAGGCGCCGCCCTTCTCGATACCGGGCAAGGCCTCTACGGTCGGCAGCGCCTTCTGGAAGCCGGTTTCCGGCGAATAGGATCCGGTAGCCACAACGACCACATCTAGCTCGGCCGCATTGATCTCCTCTGGCTCCACGTAGGTGTTAAGCCGGACTTCGACGCGGAGGCTTTCGAGCTGGCGCTCGTACCAAGCCAGGAGATCAAGTATCTGCGCCCTTCGCGGCTGAAGCCCCGCCAGCAGGAAGTTGCCGCCCAGACGGCTTGATGCTTCGGCGAGTACGACTTTATGGCCTCGCTCTGCGGCCACTCTGGCCGCCTCCAGCCCAGCCGGGCCTCCGCCGATGACAAGAACCCTTTTGGGGGCGTCCGTTTTTGTGAAGCGATCACCGTTCCATTCGGACTCGCGGCCGGCGGAGGGATTGATCAGACAGCTTATCCAGTAGTCACGTGATCGGCGGCCCCAGCACATCTGGTTGCACGAAATGCAGCCACGAATGTCTTCGGAGCGGCCTTCTCCCGCTTTCCGTGCCAAATGAGGATCGGCGATCTGCCCGCGCACAATCGAAACAAGGTCGCAGGCGCCCTCTCCAAGCACCGTCTCTGCATTCTCAGGTGTTCGGATGTGGCTTTCTGCGGTGACGACGGCTTTCTTCACCACCTTTTTCAGAGTCGATGCCAGATCGGCCCCAAGCTTTTCAGGATAGATGAAGGTCGGCATCAGCTTGTAGAAGTCGAGATAGCCACCCGAACCGCAGGTGACGTAGTCTATCAGACCGAGCTCGTCATGGAGTTTGATGATCTCGGCAAGCTCCTCGCGCGAGAGGGCAGCCTTGACGTCAGGCTCGTCGCTGACGGCGATGCCGATAATGAAGTTAGCTCCGCAGGTCTCACGGATTCTGGAGAGTATTTCCCGAGACATCCGTGTGCGATTTTCCAGCGACCCTCCCCATTGGTCGTCCCGGCGGTTGCTCCAGGGCGTCCAGAACTGATCGATCATCCCGAGATAGGCCGCCCAGACCTCCACTCCATTAAAGCCCGCCTCGCGACATCGCCGTGCAGCCTGAACGAAGCCATCGATGGTTTCCCATATCTCCTTTTCAGTCATCGGATGTGAGCCGTCGCTATCGTGATAGCTCGGCAAGCCGGAAGGCGACCAATGAGGATGGAAGGAGTTATCGGAGTCGCCATGCGCGCCGACGTGATAGAGCTGCTGGATGGCAACGGCGCCGTTATCTTTGATCGCCCGGACGACCTTTGCGAAATGCGGTATGACGGCGTCGTCCGAATGGCGGAAGTTGTGATGCGTCAGGACCGCGGACGCATGCACTGGCATCGGCTCGACGACAATCATGGCAGCGCCGCCGATCGCCCGTTCGGCATAATAAGCCGCATGGCGTTCGGTCGGCAAACCCTCCAAGGCAAGGTTTGATGTGTGCGCACCGAAGACAATTCGGTTTCGAAGGGTGTGGGACCCGATCTTTAGAGGCGTGAACAGGCGAGGAAACTTGCTTGACATGGTGTTTGCTGCCGAGGTGAGTATCGATAATTACGATGCGCTGTGCGCTGCGATGCCCTTTCGGACATGCCGAATGCCCGCCCAGATCGCGAAGACTGCCAGGGGAACGGTAAAGAGGAGGCCCGCCTTTGCCAGATGGACATCGAAGCCAAGTTCGCCGGCGGCCTCCAGGCACACCTTTGTCAGGCTGATGGCGTAGTAGGTGATCGCGATGACCGAGAAGCCCTCGACGGCTTGCTGTATGTGAACTTGCACGCGCGCACGCTCTTCCATCGAACTGAGGAGTGAGGCGTTTTGGTCTTCAAGCTGTACCTGAACGGTGGTCCTAAGGAGGTCACCTGCAAGGCTGACACGCTCGCCCACTTCGGAAAGGCGCCGCTCCGTTGCGTGCACGAAGCGAACAGCGGGCTGAAAGCGTCGGTCGATAAAAGTACAGATGCGCTGTCTTTCTTCCACTCGTTCTTCGCGCAGCTCAATCATTCTGCTTGCGACAATTTCGGCGTAGGCCTTTGTGGCTCCGAAGCGCTGTTTTGCCTTTGCCGTCAGCTTCAAGACGTCGGAAGATAGTTTCGTCACTTCCGACAGGAGCGTCTTGTCTACCTTTACTTCCCTCTGCATGTGCTCGATCAGAACGGTGAGACGCCTGTCAAAATCCGAAAGTCGCTTGACCGTCTCGCGCGCCACCGGCATGCCGAGCAGCGCCATCATCCGGTAGGTTTCAATTTCCAGCAGCCGCCTCACCATGCGACCGGTGCGGTAGGCATTGAGGTTGCGGTTATAGACGCGAAATTCGACGAATCCGCCCTCATCGAGACGAAAGCTCGAATAGACTTCCGCGTCGCCGCCCCCCACTTTCGATGCGACATAGTCGACCCCGGGTTTTGGGCGCGGTGCCTCCTTTTCGTCCCGCACTAGGACGCGCACGGCAGCGATCACCTTGCCTTCTACGAAGCGAACGCAGTCGTAAAACGACTTCGGCATTGCGGTCGGCAGGTCGATCGATGCCGGCGAGACGTAGGTCAACGTCACAAACTCGGTATTCGCCTCCCATTTCAGCCGGCCGTCGCCACATTTTCCTATGCCGTGGCTTCCCTGAGCCGTGACTGCAACATCATCGAGTTCCAGCAGTTCCGATGGGATATGCGGAGCTGCATTCTCCGAAACGATGGCGACGTGCCAAACGTCGGTGTCGCCATCGAAGTAGAGTGAAGGTCTTGCGTGGAGCTCCTGATGGAGTTCCCTGCGCGATGGATGTTCGGCGCCGAGGGGCATATTGGGGAGCTCCTCTCTTGCGGTGTTAAAGTGCCGCCGCTAACGAACTCGGGTTTCGGTCCGAGGCATCTTTTGAATTGACCATCGCGCCCGCAAGTTGACGGAAGGTGACGAGTCCCAAAATTTCTCCTGACGGCGAAATCACTCGAGCATCACCTTCCGGTGCAGATGCCAGCATCCGGACGGCCTCTTCAACCGTCGTTCCCGCCACAATTGCCAGCCCAACCAGCGTCGCACCAGAGTGCAGCGGCGTCATGACGGCTTCGACATGGATGACCCTGCCGCGATTGACCTCCTTGACGAAGTTGGCGATATAGGGTGGCGTCGCCTTAACCGGCTGGTTTGAATCGACTTGATAATCGGGCTGTCATGACCGAAGCCCCACATGCCCACTTCAGACGCCACCGGTTTCCTGCTGAGATCATTGCCCATGCGGTGTGGCTGTATTATCGGTTCCCGCTGAGCCTGCGCGACGTCGAAGATCTGTTGGCTGAGCGCGGCATCACCGTCACGTTTCAGACCGTCGCGGAATGGGCGGCGAAATTCGGCTTAAAGTTCGCTCATCAGCTCCGGCGCCGCTCACGAGGCCACTTTGCCGACAAGTGGCAGCTCGATGAGATGGTGGTGACGATCAAGGGAAAGAAATACTGGCTGTGGCGCGCCGTCGATGCAAACGGTTATGTCCTCGATACCCTGCTGCAAAGCAGAAGGAACAAGGCAGCAGCGTTGCGTCTGATGCGCAAGCTGCTCAAGAACCAGGGTACCACCCCGCGGGTGCTGGTGACTGACAAGCTGCGTTCGTATTCCGCCGCGAAGGCCGAGTTGATGCCGGGCGTAGAGCATCGATCGCACAAGGGATTGAACAACCGTGCCGAAAATTCTCATCTGGCTGTGCGCCGAAGAGAGCGGCGAATGATGTGCTTTAAGTCAGCGCGACAATGTCAACGTTTCGTCTCGGTCCATGGTCAGGTCGCCAACCTCTTTCAGCTTCATCGGAAACATCTCTCTGCCACCGATCATCGCCAACTCCGCACCATCGCCATCGCCACCTGGCGTGAAATCGCATTGTCGGTTGACGCCTGAAAAGCCGACAGCACCACCCTTCAGATCCTGGCTTCCATTAAGGCGACGCCACCCTCTGGTGCACCGGAAACACATATCTCCCTCAATAGCCATTATGCCGCTTTAGCCACGATATCTCCGTTCTCATGGACACGCATCGGCGCGCAGGGAGTTCAACGGATGGGCGCGCCGTTTTGATCACGCAGCGCCGCCGTCTGGCTCTTCCACCGCATCAACGAAAAGAGCCGAACCAATCCACGATGTTGTTCTGCTCGCCGAGCACCTTGGCGTCGCCATAGAGACCGGAGAGGAACGTGCCGCGGTGGCTTGCGTTTTCGACCGGAACACCGGTGGCAAATTTGCCGCCGGCCGAGAGGGCGCGGGCGACCATGACAGGGTGAACCGCCTCGTCGGCCAGCCCGTGGTAGAAGCGGATGGGGGCGTCGTAATTCCAGTAGGATGAGCGATTGGCGGCCAAGTGGCGCAGGAAGGCGCTGTTGCGATCATCCGTCGCATGATCGAAGAATCCTGGCACCAGCAAGTTCGATCCCGTCGGGAACGGCGCCTTCTGGTCGAAATTGTTGTCATACGTCTTCCAGTAGTGAGCTGCCAGCTCCTGGAATTCAGGGCGCACGGCACTGCGAAGCAATCCGGTAAGGCCATATTGAAGCTCGTAGCTCCCCAGCGCGACGATCATACACAGTGAAATCCAGCCGGGCATGGCGGGATAAGAGGTCATACCCTCGGGCAGTGGGAACGTTTCCCTGCCGGCCCAAAAGCTCCATGCCTCGTTGAGATCGTTGAACGGGCTGGCGACAGCCGTAGCCGCGACGGACTGGCCCTCGGCGCGCAAAGCCTGATGTAGCCACTGCGTGTTGAGTGCGCCCTGGGACCAGCCATGCAGGAACAGTCGCGAGGGGACGAGCCCCAGCGAGCGCATGGCCGCACGTCCGGCGGCAAGCACATCAAGGCAGGTCTGGATGCTTACACCCTTGACGGCGTACCCTTCTCCACGCCCCTTGCGAAAGGGCCCCTTGCCCACATAGTCGGCGGCGACGACGGCAAAGCCCCGCCCGGCGAGGCGCTGAACGTTGAACAGCGTCTCAAGCGAGTCATCCGCGTCGCTCATCTCGTATGCTGGATCGGCAAGGCGGGTTAGGTTCGACGGCACCTGATCGAACGACAGGATCGTGCCGTGCTGCCACGAAACCAGCGGCACTTCGCCCTTGGCACCCACCGGCACGGCGAGAAGACCGCTGATCTTGAGGCGTTCTCTCGTCTCGGGCACCACCGTTTCGGTGACCAGGCGGTGCAGCGCGACATCGGAGCGCGCGCCGTGCTTCTGCGGATCGAAGTCGGGCAAAACCACAGGCTTGTTGAATAAGGGATAGGCTTTGGCGACTTGGGAATCGAGACGCGACGCGCTCACGCGGCATGAACGATCGATGATGCCTTGCCGTCCCCTGGCTCGGCTCGCCGCGAGCACCGGAGACGTACCGGCGTACAACACCGTCGCCCCGGCGCCGATCAGCAGCGCGCGACGGTACATATCGATATCACTATCCGGAGCTCGCGATCGCGACATGCGCGTCAATGGAGAGGCGGCGTTCAAGCGAGATACCATGGTCGCATCCTTTAAATTGCACATGAATGATAGGCCTTGCCTCTGCAGAAGCGGCCGCAGCAAGGCTATTCACTCGCACCAACTTGCGCCATGACTTCGATCAAGTAGAGCAAGAGTGTCGTGCCCCGTTGATCCGCTCCCAAACGTTGGACTACGAGACTAAAGTTTTCCGGCCTGTTTCAGGAAGGTGGGCTGGTTGCGCCTCCCGAATTTACCAACGAGATCGGCATCTTGTTGTCGATCGCGCCATGAGGTCTTTCCCATTTTTCACAGATCAAAGTTGGTCTGACGCCCCCAGGCACCAGGCCGGCTTGAGGAACTTGGGTCATACATGCGGTGCATGGCGCTCATTTCTGGGAAGCGAATGGTAATTTCCAGCCGTTCTCCTGATGCGCGCGAAACCGATTTTGCCCAGATGCATGCCCGCGACCAGCAGCCGTTCTGCACTGGCGAAGCGTTGGTGCACGGATTCGAAGCATCGCGGATCCCGATCTTTGATGAGGTGGGCTACGCTACCTTTGACGAGCGGCGAACGGATTTTGGACGTGCACAGCCAAGCATGCGGTTGAGGCTGGCGCAGCCCAACCAACAAGCGCTTCCGGCGTCAGCCGTCGGGTCAGGCTGCTGCGTTCGCGTAGCCCCGCCTCATATTCAGGCCAGTTCGTCACCTTGAATTTCATCTTGCCTATACGATGGCGGCGGGAAGAATTGTGCTTGAAAGGCATGGCTGCGGCAACCGGCTATTGAGATTACAGCCCGCCTAAACCGCGATCGTTAAATGATCCGTGCACCAACGCCGTGGGTGGCGTCGCCTTAACCGGCTGGTTTGAATCGACTTGATAATCGGGCTGTCATGACCGAAGCCCCACATGCCCACTTCAGACGCCACCGGTTTCCTGCTGAGATCATTGCCCATGCGGTGTGGCTCTATTATCGGTTCCCGTTGAGCCTGCGCGACGTCGAAGATCTGTTGGCTGAGCGCGGCATCACCGTCACGTTTCAGACCGTCGCGGAATGGGCGGCGAAATTCGGCTTGAAGTTCGCTCATCAGCTCCGGCGCCGCTCACGAGGCCACTTTGCCGACAAGTGGCAGCTCGATGAGATGGTGGTGACGATCAAGGGAAAGAAATACTGGCTGTGGCGCGCCGTCGATGCAAACGGTTATGTCCTCGATGCCCTGCTGCAAAGCAGAAGGAACAAGGCAGTAGCGCTGCGTCTGATGCGCAGGCTGCTCAAGAACCAGGGTACCACCCCGCGGGTGCTGGTGACTGACAAGCTGCGTTCGTATTCCGCCGCGAAGGCCGAGTTGATGCCGGGCGTAGAGCATCGATCGCACAAGGGATTGAACAACCGTGCCGAAAATTCTCATCTGCCGCTACGGCGCCGAGAGCGGCGAATGATGTGCTTTAAGTCAGCGCGACAATGTCAACGTTTCGTCTCGGTCCATGGTCAGGTCGCCAACCTCTTTCAGCTTCATCGGAAACATCTCTCTGCCACCGATCATCGCCAACTCCGCACCATCGCCATCGCCACCTGGCGTGAAATCGCATTGTCGGTTGACGCCTGAAAAGCCGACAGCACCACCCTTCAGATCCTGGCTTCCATTAAGGCGACGCCACCAACCTGTATCCGGCATCAAGCTCTCTGGTTTTAAGGGGGAGCTTGTGAGGCGCAATGGCAGCCATTTCGACCGATCAGTGATCCCGCTGTGTGTGCGTTGGTATCTGGCCTATAATCTTAGCCGGTGGCGTCGCCTTAACGGATTTTGCTGATCGAGGTGATATTCGACCAGCATGCCGAAGAATGGTTTACCCATTACCACCGCCATCGTTTTCCAGCCGAGATTATCGCCCATGCCATGTGGCTTTTATTATCAATTTGCGCTGAGCCTTCGCGATGTCGAAGACCTGCTTGCCGAACGCGGGATTCGAGTGTCGTTTCAGACGGTGTCGGGATGCGTGGCGAAATTTGGCCTCAAGATCGCTTATCAACTCCGGCGGCGATCAGGCGGCAACTTTGCCGACAAATGGCATCTTGATGAACTTGTCGTATCGATCAAGGGCAGGAAATACTGGCTGTGGCGTGCCGTCGATGCCGAAGGCTTTATTCTCGATGCGCTTTTGCAAAGCCGTAGGAACACGAGCGCTGCGCTGCGGCTGATGCGCAACCTGCACAAAGTCAGGGAGCCATACCGAGGGTGATGGTCACCGACAAACTGCGTTCCTATGCCGCCGCGAAAGCCGAGGTGATGCCCGGCGTTGAGCATCGATCGCACAAGGGGTTGAACAATCGTGCCGAAAATTCTCATCTTCCGCTGCGGCGACGAGAGAGGCGGATGATGCGCTTCAAATCGGCGCGGCAATGTCAACGTTTCGTCTCGGTTCACGGCCAGGTCGCCAACCTCTTTCATCTCCATCGGAAACATCTCACTGCCGCAGATCACCGCCAACTCCGCGCCAGCGCCGTCAACACCGGGCGTGAAATCGCATTGTCGACCGTGCTCTGACATTCGCGGCGAGTGCTTGCCGCGGTTAAAATCCGTTAAGGCGACGCCACCGGTCGGCCGCCCTGCTGGATGTCAAAAGAGCTTGTAGGCAGCCCTCAGTGCAGGCTCCTCGTCGCACGCCGTGTGCTGCCGGATCAGGTGCATCTTGATGAAGACTTCTGATCCTCGCGACCTATCCGACGCGGCTGTCGATCCATGCGCGCGTCTCATCAAGAACCTCGTCGGATAATTCAGGGTCATCGACTGCTCTGGCGAGGATAACAGCACCGACCATCGCCGCCCAACTTCCGATCGCTGCGCGGCGCGTGTCGGCTGAATCCTGCTTCGGGAGGGCCTTCTCAATTCGGGCGAGCTGTTCGCGCAGACCTTCGGTCATGGCGGCTTTCGCTGCAGGCGTCTGGTGACGAACTGCTGCGGCGAGACCTGCAGTCGGACAGCCAGTGGACGCGTTATCACGGTGACGAGGCGCAAGATAGGAGCGGACGAAACCGCTGAAGTCGCCATCTCCGACGCTGTCTCCAGCAAGAGCGTACGCAAGTGTCTGCGCCACGAGATCGTCCTTTGAGCTGAAGTGTCCGTAGAAAGCGCCATGGGTCAAGCCGACTGCTTTCATGACTTCTGCAACGCTGACCGCTTCAAACCCCTTATCCTTAAACAACCGGCTGGCGACGTCCAGGATCCGGCGACGGTTTTCCGCCATCTGTTCTCGGCTGACCTTCATTTCCAAAATTCTCCGCGACGGCCGTTGACATTTACATGATGGCCATCATATTTAGGTATAATCATGATGATTGTCATGAATATAGGATCAATAATAGAAAAGAGCAATCCAATGGTTCAAATACCTGCAGTCCTGATCACCGGCGCCTCCACGGGCATTGGAGCAACCTATGCCGAGCGGTTCGCTCGACGCGGACACGACCTCGTGCTGGTCGCCCGAGACGCGGTGCGTATGGAGGCGCTCGCGACCCGTCTGCGCCAAGAGACAGGCGTGACGATCGACATCCTTCCGGCCGATCTCACCAAGGCTGAGGATCTTGCCAAGGTCGAGACCAGGCTGCGTGACGACGCGCGTATCGGCATTCTCGTCAACAATGCCGGAACCGCGATCGGCGGAACTTTCGTCGAGCAAAGCGTTGACGACATGACCCGGCTCGTGGCGCTCAACGCGACCGCGCTCGTCCGGCTTTCGAGCGCCATTGCTCCGCGTCTTGCGAAGGTAGGAGAGGGGGCAATCGTTAATATCGGTTCGGTCGTTGGCCTCGCGCCGGAATTCGGCATGACGGTCTATGGCGCGACCAAGGCTTTCGTGCTGTTCCTGTCGCAGGGGCTTGCTCTCGAACTTGGACCGAAGGGCGTCTACGTCCAGGCAGTGCTTCCCGCCACGACCCGGACCGAGATCTGGGATCACGTCGGTGCCGACGTCAACGCCCTGAGCAACGTCATGGAAGTGGGCGATCTCGTGGATGCGGCCCTGGTCGGGTTTGATCGCCGCGAGCCGGTCACTATCCCGCCCCTTCCCGACGCCGGCCAGTGGGAGGCATTCGATCTTGCCCGGAAGACCATGATGGCCAACTTCGGCAATGCACTGCCTGGCGAACGTTACCGTAACCCTGCCTGAAGAGCATCAACCCATCCCGATAAGGCCGCTTCTGCGGCAACAGTACAGGTAAATCATGACTGACAAGACACTTTTCGAACCCTACGCCCTCGGCGCCATCAAGCTTTCAAACCGGATCGTCATGGCGCCGCTCACCCGCAATCGCGCCGGGGCGGGCTTCGTGCCTGGCGACCTGACCACTCAGTATTACGCCCAGCGCGCCTCGGCCGGATTGATCATTACCGAGGCAACCCAGATCTCACAGCAGGGTCAGGGCTATCAGGACACGCCCGGCATCTATACCCAGACGCAGATCGACGGCTGGCGCAGAGTCACGGCTGCCGTCCACGAGAAAGGCGGACGCATCGTCCTGCAACTCTGGCATGTCGGTCGCATCAGCAATGTCGACCTGCAGCCAAACGGCGGTCAGCCGGTGGCGCCCTCTGCAATTCGCGCCGCGACCAAGACCTTTGTCAACAATGCCTTCGTCGATGTTTCCGTACCCCGCGCGCTGGAGATCGAAGAACTCGCAGGCATCGTCAACGACTTCCGTCAGGCCGCCGCCAACGCCATCAAGGCCGGTTTCGATGGAGTCGAGGTTCACGGCGCCAACGGCTATCTGCTGGAGCAGTTCGCCAAGGACGGTGCGAATGTCAGAACGGACGCCTATGGCGGCTCCGTGGAAAATCGCGCCCGTCTGATGCTCGAAGTGACCGCTGCGGTGGCGCAGGAAATCGGCGCCGAGCGCACCGGGATCCGGATTTCGCCGGTCTCGCCCGCAAACGGCATTTCCTGCAGCGATCCCCAGGCGCAGTACGACTATATCGTCGATCAGCTCGATGCTATCGGCATCGCCTACATCCATGTCGTCGAAGGCGCCACCGGCGGCCCGCGCGACGTCGCGCCCTTTGATTACGGATCGCTGCGCCGCCGCTTCAGCAAGACCTATATCGCCAATAATGGTTATAGTCTCGACCTCGCTGCGTCGCATCTTGCCGATGGCAAGGCGGATCTCATCGCCTTTGGACGTCCATTCATCGCCAATCCGGACCTTGTTGAACGGCTGCAAAGCAGTGCGCCGCTGGCTGAGATCGATCCGGCGACGATCTATGGCGGCGGCGCTGCGGGCTACACCGATTATCCCCGCTTCACCGAGACGTCTGGCAGTTGAGCCATCAGGGGCCGTGCTTCGGTGCGGCCCTCAGTGATGCCGATCATCATCAATCTCTGACAATTCCAGAGGCTGCGCGGCTGATGTCGCAGGACAGATCGAGAAGAAAGCTATGGCAAACTTTGCACCAAAAGCACAGAAGACTGCATTCGTGACCGGGGCATATAGCGGTATTGGTAAGGCGGCGGCATTGGCCTTCAGCCGGGCGGGTTACCGGGTGATTGGAACCAGTCGAAAGGCGGAACCCGGCGAGGTTCGCGACGGCATCCGCATGATTGCTTGCGACGTCACCTCGAACGCCTCTGTTACCGCCGCCGTGGCGCTGGCCCGTACGGAGCTCGGCCGCGTCGACCTCTTGGTCAACAATGCCGGCTACGCCGTTTCAGGGGCAGCAGAGGAAAGCTCGATCGAGCAGGTCCTTGCGCTGCTCGATACCAATTTCCTGGGTTTCGTCCGGGTGACGAACGAGGTGCTCCCGATCATGCGTCATCAGGGCGGTGGGCGGATCCTGAACGTCGGCTCGGTCATGGAGCTCATTCCTGGTCCTTTCGGCGCCTATTACACGGCGAGCAAGGATGCTATCGAGGGTTATAGCGAATCTTTGGACCATGAGGTGCGGCGCTTCGGTATTTGGGTTGCGGTGATAGAGCCATGGGCGACGAAGACGTCCATCGAAGCCAACTCACCGCGTGGTGATCGTCCTGTTGTGGCCTACAGCCAGACTTTCGCCCGGTACCAGGTTGCGTTCAACGCGGCCATGGCGACCGGCGACACGGCGGACGATGTTGCTGCGACCATTCTCGCAGCGGCGCAGGCAAGAAAGCCGCGCTTGCGCTACCCCTCGGGCAAGGCTGCCCGACAAACTTCCTTTGCCCGGCGTTTTCTACCGCGCGCTCTGTTTGATCGCATCTCGCGCAAACAGTTCAACATCGCCTGAGACAGTATTCTCACTCCATCGGCCCGATCGTGGGCCTAAGCAGGCCAATCATGACCAACGCATCCATTACATCCGCATCGACAAATCACTACCGCGACGCTCGCAATCGCTTCGTCACCGTGGATAATATCCGCTTTGCCTATCGCGAGCTTGGTGCCTATCGCGAGCTCGGTCCGCATGGCGGGACGCCGCTGGTCTTGCTCAATCATTGGGGCGCGGTTCTCGACAATTTCGACCCGCGGATTGTCGATCGGCTTGCAGCTTCCCATCGCGTGATTGCATTGGACTACCGGGGGATCGGCCTTTCCGGCGGATTGGCCCCGGTGACGATCGATGAAATGGCCAGCGATGTGATCGCTGTCATCAGCACGCTGGGCTTTGCCACGGTTGATTTGTTGGGGTTCTCCCTGGGCGGCTTCGTCGCGCAAGATATTGCTCTGAAAGCGCCTGGTCGGGTGCGCAAACTGATCCTGACCGGTACAGGGCCTGCCGGGGGAACAGGCATTGCCAGGGTAGGAGCTGTGTCTTGGCCCCTGATCCTCAAAGGCCTGCTGACGCTGCGTGACCCGAAGACCTATCTGTTCTTCACCTCAACTCCCAATGGACGTCGGGCAGCGAAAGACTTTCTGGCGCGCCTGAAAGAGCGTCAGCTCGATCGCGACAAAGATCCGACACCCCGTGCCTTCCTGCGCCAGCTTTCGGCGATAAGGGCCTGGGGGCGTCAGGCACCTCAAGATCTCAGTCAGATCAATATTCCTGTTCTGGTCGCCAACGGCGATAGCGACATCATGGTGCCGACATCCAACAGCCGGGATCTGGCACGACGTCTGCCGAATGCCGAGCTGGTGATCTACACGGATGCCGGCCACGGCGGGATCTTCCAATACCATGCCGAGTTCGTGCCGAAAGCCCTGGCTTTCCTGGCTGCCTGACCTGATAATCATTTCACACTGGAGAAAACCCGTGAAAGCCTTCGTCGTCAACAAATACAAGAAGAAGGGTGCGTTGCGCCTCACCGAGATGCCCGATCCGGTAATCGGTGCCAATGATGTACTGGTTCGTATCCACGCGACCGCGATCAATCTTCTCGATTCGAAGTTGCGCGACGGCGAATTCAAGTTGTTCGTTCCCTATCGCCCACCCTTTATCCTCGGCCAAGATCTGGCCGGCACGGTCGTCCGCGTCGGCGCCAATGTGCGTAAGTTCAAGGCAGGGGACGAGGTCTATGCCCGTCCGCGCGATCTCCGGGCAGGCACCTTTGCAGAGATGATCGCGGTTGATGCGGCAGACTTGGCACTAAAGCCGACGAGCCTCTCCGGCCTCGCGCGGAAAAGACGGGTCGTTACACGGTCCCTTTAGGTCAGGAAGACAACAATCGCATTGGCGATTTCTGAGGGGAGCGTTTCCACTGCGAAGTGGCCAGCATCGAGGAGACGAACCTCGGCATCTGGCAGATCCCGTCGGAACGCCTCGGCACCTACCGGCAGAAAGAATGGATCCTTGTCACCCCAGATCGCTAGGAGCCGCGGCTGATGTTCGCGAAAATAGGCTTGGAAGGCAGGGTACATCGCCACGTTGCTCGCGTAGTCGAGCGCAATGTCGAGCTGGATTTCTTCGGCATCAGGGCGTGCCATGTAGAATGCATCCAGCGAATAGCCGTCTGGTGAAATGAGCGGCAAACGCGAAACGCCGTGTTCGTATTGCCAGCGAATGGCCGCCGGTTTCATGATCTCGCGTAGCGCTTGCCGGTTGGGCTTTGTCGGCTCGGCCCAGTAACGCTTGATCGGCTCCCAGACTTCTCCCGAAGCGTCTTCATAGGCGTTGCCATTCTGAGAAATGATCGCCGTCACGCGCTCAGGGTGCTCTATCGCGATCCGGAACCCGATCGGTGCTCCAATGTCGAAGGCGTAAAGAGCGAACCGTTCAATGCCCAGGATCTCGATGAACCTTGCGATGACATTGGCAAGATTGTCGAATGTATAGGAAAACTCAGCTCGCGACGGTGAAGCGGATTGACCAAAGCCGGGTATGTCGGGCGCGATCAGATGAAACCGGTCGGCAAGCATAGGGATGAGATCGCGAAACATGTGGCTCGAAGAAGGGAAGCCGTGAAGCAGCAGCAGGGTCGGCTTCGTCGGGTCTCCCGCCCGTCGATAGAAGACGCTGATGTCGTCGACATCAACACGGTGATAGGTCGGATGGTTCATCTCCAGCCCGCCCTAGAAGCCAAAATCGCTAAGACCGGGATGGTCGTCCGGGCGGCGGCCCTGCGGCCAGTGAAGCCGGCGGTCCTGTTCTTGTATCGGAACGTCGTTGATGGAGGCGAAGCGCTTTCGCATCAGGCCGTTGGCCTCGAACTCCCAGTTCTCGTTCCCGTAGGAACGGAACCATTTGCCGCTGTCGTCGTGCCATTCGTAGGCAAAGCGAACCGCGATGCGATTGTCGGTAAATGCTCAAAGCTCCTTGATCAGCCGATACTCAAGCTCGTGCTGCCACTTGCGCGTGAGGAAGTCGATAATCGCATCGCGGCCGATCACGAATTCGGACCGATTGCGCCATTGACTATCGGGCGTATAGGCCAGCGCCACCTTCTCGGGGTCGCGGCTGTTCCAGCCATCCTCGGCGAGCCGGACCTTTTCCGGTGCCGATGACAGGGAAAAAGGTGGAAGGGGTGGCCTTGTGGTGTCCATGTCTATTCTCCAATCGCTTCGAGACGGGTGCGTAGCGCCAGATTCTCGGCTTCCAGTTGGGCCAGGCGCTCACGCAGGGGTGTGACGGCCTGCTCGACCTCGCGCTCGGTATATCGAGGGGTGATATGTTGAGCGCAATTCCAGTCGAACGCCTCCAGCCGGAGGCGGAAAATCCGCTCCGCCTTGGCCCGGTATCCGGCGTCGAAAACGAGATTGGTCAATGCCGGGTCGATGACGAGTGTCAGCTTCTCGACGTGCATGTAGATCTTGAGGCGTGCCCGCCGTGGATAATCGATGAGAAAGAGACAGGCCCGGTCGTTCGCGGCGTAGTTTCCGGTGCTGATGTATTGGCGGTTACCTCTGTAATCTGCGAATGCCAGCGTCTTGTCGTCAATCACCTTCAGGAAGCCTGGTGGGCCGCCGCGATGCTGCACATAAGGCCAGCCGGTTTCCGAAACGGAAGCCATGTAGAAGCTGTCACGCGACGCGATGAAGGCAAGCTCGCTTTCGGTGAAGCTGTCGGACTCCCGATTATAATTGCCCAGCCAGATTTGATCCGCCCCCATTTCGGCCTGCGCCAGACGCACATTCGGAGTGATTGCAACGTCCAGGAAATGGTACGGCATGGGTGATCTCCGGATTTCAGGTGCCTGCTCTGCTGCAGTTCCGGCGCGACCTCAGCTTACACGAGCCTCGACCGCACCTTCAGTCAGCATGGCACCGACATCATTTGCTCGCGATGTTGCGATCCAGGAAGTCGTTGATCAGTGGTGCGGCGACGTCCAGTTTCTCCTCAAGCAGGAAATGACCGGAGTTCAGGATGTGAACTTCGGCATTCGGAAGGTCCCTGAGATAGGGATGAGCGCCAGCCTCGGGGAAGATGTAATCGTTCTTGCCCCAGATGATCAGCGTGGGTGGTTTGCGCTCACGAAAGAAGCTCTGGAAATCGGGATAGAGCGGCACGTTGGTGCGGTAGTCGTACAGCATGTCGAGCTGGATGTCGCGGTTGCCCGGGCGATCCAGCAGAGCCTGATCGTGAACCCAGTTATCGGGGCTGATGCGCGACACGTCTTCCATGCCGTCGGTATATTGGAACTTCGTCGTTTCCAGCGTGACGAGATCATTGAGTGCGTTGCGGCTCTTGGCCGATCCGTCGGACCAATAGGTCTTAATCGGATCCCAAAACTCCTTCAGCCCTTCGTCGTAGGCGTTTCCGTTCTGGATGATCAGCCCGCTGACGCGCTCGGGATGTTTCAGTGCCAGGCGGTAGCCCACCGGTGCACCATAGTCCATGACGTACATCGCGTAGCTTTTTACAGCCAAATGATCCATCAGCTTGTCGACGATATTGGTGGTCCCGGCAAATGTGTAAGCAAACTTGTCATGATCGGGAGCAGCGCTCTGACCGTAACCCGGGTAGTCCGGCGCGATGACATGGTAGCGATCCGCAAGGAGCGGAATCAGGTTGCGGAACATGTGTGAGGATGTCGGAAAACCATGCAGAAGCAGAACGACCGGAGCGTCGGCGGGGCCGGCCTCCCGGTAGAAGATGTCGAGGCCTTCGATGTTCGCGGTTCTGTAATGGACCGGAACCGGCGCCTTGCGATCCGCTGTGGTGGTTGCTGCGGGAACGGCATCTGCTGCTGCCGCCGGCGTCATGGTGGCGGTTGCCAGCATCAGGCATAAAATCAAGCTACGCATGATGGTCTCTCCCAATAATAGAGATGGAACGAATATTTGTCTCAAGTAGGCCGCTTGTGTGCGGGCATTGCCGCCGCCGTCGCGACAAACGCGGTCGCGGGACGCCGAATTGCGATGCCGATGAATGCAGTTCGAATGATGCAGCCCCTTTGCCGATCGGGCTTCATCAAAGCTCCGACAGCTAACGATTAGGCCGGATGACGATCACTCTCAATTGCGATCTAGGTCCGATGCAACTAGACCATGGCATTGCGGCTATAGACCTTGGTATATCGAATAGTTCTTACGTAACTCACAGAAATCCCGTAAGAATTTCAATCGAGGCATCGGCGGTTTGGGTGTCAAAAAACTTCGCGCGGAGCATGGTGTGGATAGAAGACCGGAAGCCGATCCCATTATCGACCTGATACCCGCGATGGTCTGGTCCGCGACGTCGGATGGAATGCTGGATTTTGCCAACCAGCACTTTCTGGAGTTTATCGGCGCCCCGTTGGATGCAATTTCCGGCGTGGGCTTTTACCGGATCTTCCATCCCGACGACATGGAGCGTCTGGCTTCGGAATGGCATGCCATCATGGCGTCTCGCCGCGCCCGCGAGGTTGTTGGCAGGATCCGGCGTGAGGATGGCCAATATCGCTGGTGCACGCTTCGTCAAAAGCCGCGACTCGACGCCGAAGGCAATGTCGAGAAGTGGTATGGCGTGGTTCTGGATATCGAGGACCGAAAGCAGGCAGAAGATGCCCTGCAGACAACCAAGACGGCACTTGCGGCCAGCGAGGAAAATCTCAGCCTGATCATCAACTCCCTGCCGGTTCTCGTCTGGTCGGCCCGCCCGGACGGCAGTGCCGATTTCGTCAATCAGAGTTGGCTGGATTATGCCGGTCTGCCGGCCGAGAAGGTTCTGGGCTGGGGCTTTCTTGATCTCTACCACCCGGATGACGTTCCAGGCATGGTGGATATCTGGAAACGGGATCTCGCCCATTCCGACCGCACGGTCCTGAAGGGGCGTATTCGGGGAGCTGACGGCAGCTATCGATGGTTCTACTTTTCCGGCCGAAAGCTGATCGATGCCAATGGCACAGAGCGCTGGTTTGGCGTCAACATCGACATCGACAACCTCCAATCCGCCGAAGACGCGCTGCGAGAGGGCGAGGCGGCCCTGCGGGAGAGCGAGCGGAAGCTCAATCTCATCGTCAACACGATACCGGCCATGGCCTGGTCCTGCACGCCCGATGGAGCCTTGGAATATTGGAACCAGAACCTCATCGATTTCGTCGGCTTGCCCTTCGAGGAGATCGTCGGATTTGGCTTCTATCGCATGTTTCACCCTGACGACGTCGAACTGATGCGTACCTCGTGGGAAGAGATTTTACGGACGAAACGCGGTCGTCCTGTCGATGCACGTATCAGACGTGCAGATGGAGAATACCGGTGGTTCAATCTCCGGCAGAACCCGCTGATGGATTCCGATGGCAATGTCATCAGATGGTATGGTGTGGTCGTCGATATCGAGGACCGCAAACGGGCAGAAGAATCGCTGCGACAAAGCCAGAGTGACCTCGCTCACGTGACGCGGTTAACAGCAGCGGGTGAGCTCGCGGTATCGATCGCCCATGAGGTCAACCAGCCATTGATGGCGATTGTTACAAATGCCGGCACCTGCCTGCGCTGGCTGCAGCCTGGCAACACCGATTTGGAGCAGGCACGGCTGGCGGCGGAGAGAGTTGTGAAAGACGGCCATCGCGCCGGCGATATCGTGGCCAGTATCAAGGCAATGGCTCAAAAGCTCCCCGCGAAGATCGAGCGCACCGAACTGACCTCTGCGGTGTGCGACGTTCTCGATCTGCTAAGGGGCGAGCTTCAGAAGCAGGCAATTGAGGTCAATCTCGTCATGCCGGAACTCCCAATTTCAGTCCTTGGTGACCGCACGCAGATACAGCAGGTCGTGCTGAACCTGGTCATGAACAGCGCAGAAGCGATGACCGCTTCCTCCAGACAGAGACGTATTGGTATCAACTGTGCTCTGATCGAACCGCGCCTTGTGACCGTGAGCGTGTCGGATACGGGTCGAGGCGTCGCCGCCGGCGAAGTGGATCGCCTGTTCGAAGCATTCTACAGCACGAAAACCGACGGGATAGGGATGGGGCTTTCTATTTGCCGTTCGATCGTCGAGGCCCATGGTGGTCGGATCTGGGTTTCTGCGCCCGACAGCGGTGCTGGCAGCGAGTTCAGTTTCACTTTGCCAACGGTGGAGGGGATGGCCGACCATGATCGATGATCGCAAACGAGGACAGCCGACCGTCATTGTCATCGACGACGATGAAAGCATCCGCGATGCCCTGAAGGGACTGTTCGAATCCGTGGGACTGACTGCCGAAACCCATGGTTCCGTGAGCGAATTTCTTGCCGCGGACGCCCCTGATCGAGCAGGCTGCATTGTTCTCGATATTCGTTTGCCAGGTCAAAGCGGCCTAGAGTTTCAGGAGGCGCTCGGGAAAGGCCAGCATCCACGATCCGTGGTGCTGATCAGCGCACATGTCGATGTCGCAATGGCCGTTCGCGCCATGAAAGCCGGAGCCATAGACGTGCTTACCAAACCGGTGCGCGAGCAGGACTTGCTCGAAGCGGTGAACCGTGCTTTGGCCAACGATCAAGCAAGACGCGAGGAGGCGAACCAGACAGACGCACTGCGCCTGCGATATTCCAAACTCACGTACCGTGAGCAGGAAATCATGGCCCTGGTCGTTGCTGGAAAGCTCAACAAACAAATAGCCGCCGAGGTGCAGCTCGCCGAGGCTACGGTGAAGCTTCATCGAGGCCATATGATGCGCAAGATGCGCGCGTCGTCGGTCGCTGATCTGGTAAGAATTGCCGCTATTCTCGATAGGTAGATTTGCCGACTTACGGGTCACCGGTTCGTGTCTGTTCAAGGGGTGGCGTCGCCTTAACCGGCTGGTTTGAATCGACTTGATAATCGGGCTGTCATGACCGAAGCCCCACATGCCCACTTCAGACGCCACCGGTTTCCTGCTGAGATCATTGCCCATGCGGTGTGGCTGTATTATCGGTTCCCGTTGAGCCTGCGCGACGTCGAAGATCTGTTGGCTGAGCGCGGCATCACCGTCACGTTTCAGACCGTCGCGGAATGGGCGGCGAAATTCGGCTTGAAGTTCGCTCATCAGCTCCGGCGCCGCTCACGAGGCCACTTTGCCGACAAGTGGCAGCTCGATGAGATGGTGGTGACGATCAAGGGAAAGAAATACTGGCTGTGGCGCGCCGTCGATGCAAACGGTTATGTCCTCGATGCCCTGCTGCAAAGCAGAAGGAACAAGGCAGCAGCGTTGCGTCTGATGCGCAAGCTGCTCAAGAACCAGGGTACCACCCCGCGGGTGCTGGTGACTGACAAGCTGCGTTCGTATTCCGCCGCAAAGGCCGAGTTGATGCCGGGCGTAGAGCATCGATCGCACAAGGGATTGAACAACCGTGCCGAAAATTCTCATCTGCCGCTACGGCGCCGAGAGCGGCGAATGATGTGCTTTAAGTCAGCGCGACAATGTCAACGTTTCGTCTCGGTCCATGGTCAGGTCGCCAACCTCTTTCAGCTCCATCGGAAACATCTCTCTGCCACCGATCATCGCCAACTCCGCACCCAGGCCATCGCCGCCTGGCGTGAAATCGCATTGTCGGTTGACGCCTGAAAAGCACCCTTCAGATCCTGGCTTCCATTAAGGCGACGCCACCCTTCAGGATCATCCGTGAGGAAAGCCGGTCGGGGAGGTTCAATGGCATCATCGGAGCAGAAGGATTGCATCAAGCGGACATCTTTTTTGTTCTCTGATTCAGCGTGTCGAAAAGCGTGGTGATATCAGCTTCGTTGATCGCGTCACCGACATACCAGCTCAGGGTATCATGGAAGCCCAGGAAAGAGCCGTTGAGCTTTTCGAGGATGGCTATCGCCTCCTCGCCGGAGATGCGGAGCTTCCTCGCCAGCAATTCTGTCAACGCAGGTATCGCCCGTTCATTCGCGAAAACCAGCGCTGGCGGCGAAAGCGCGGAAAGGGCTGCCGGAGGGAAGCGCTCGGAACGGCAAGCGAGTCGGCTTTCGAGGCGGATATCGCGCGAGGAAGCCGCCGCCTCGATGATGAAAGCTTCTGCATCGAGCACCCATGCACCGCGCGCGGTATCGAAATATTGGAAATCCCGCGCGGAAAGCGTCAGGGTCACAACCTTGGCTTCGCTCGGTTGAAGCTCGACCTTGGTAAACGCCTTGAGTTCCCGGATCGGCCGCCGGAGGCCGGGCTTTACCGGACGGACGTAGAGTTGGACGATTTCCTTGCCAGCCACTTCGCCGGTGTTGCGGATGGTGACGCTCACCCCGCAGCCCATCGACGGGCCGATTTCCTGCCTGTCGAGTGCCATGTTCTCGTAAGAAAAACGCGTGTAGCTTAGGCCATGACCGAAGGGGAACAGGGGCGTCACTGCCTTGAGGTCATAGAAGCGATAGCCGACGAAAATTCCTTCGCTGTAGACATGCCGGCTGTTCTCACCGGGATAGGTGTGCCAACCGGGAATATCCTCGATGCGGATGGGCATCGTCGTCGTCAGTTTTCCGCAAGGGTTCTGTTCGCCGAACAGAACGCGGGCAATGGCTTCGCCGCCGCCCTGGCCAGGATAAAAGCAGGCCAGCACGGCCTGCGTGGCACCCAGCCACGGCATTTCGACTGCATCCGGTGTCGTTAGAACGACGATTACTTTCCGGCCGGCCTCAGTGAGCGAGCGGATCAGGCTGTCGTGGCCGGCCGCCAGTTTCAAGGTGTCGCGATCACTGCTTTCGCCGTTGCCCTCCTTCTCGTTCTCGGTGAAGATGATGACTGCGTCCGCTGTCATTGCAGCATCTAGAACGGCTTGTGTCTCACTCTCCATCGGAATGCCTTGCGCTGTCGGGAAAGGCACATGACGTACCTTCAGATGTTCTCCTGCACGCGCTGCGATCCGCTCCAAGGGGCTGTCGACGCGATAGGGATTGGTCGTGGCTGACCCCGAGCCCTGGATCGTCGGGACCAGGGCGCCATCGCCAACCACGAGTAACTCGCCGGTAGCAGCCGCATCGAGCGGCAGTGTCTGCTGTTCGTTGCGCAGCAGCACGATGGACTCAGCTGCGATCTGTTGGGCGAGGGCGTGATGACGATCCAGATCGACAGGGGCTGCGGGCAGCTTCTCGGCATAACAGCGGCGGACGAGGCCGATAACCCGCTCACAGGCCCGATCGAGTGCGTCGTCGGCCACCTTGCCATCTTCGATAGCCAACAGAAGCCGTGCCTTGCGGGGTTTGCTTTCCGGCATGTCGAGATCGGTACCGGCTTTAAGCGATGCGGGCCGATCCTTGATGGCGTGCCAGTCAGACAGGACAAGCCCGTCATATCCCCATTCATCCCTCAGGATGTGTTTGAGCAACCAGTGGCTTTCCGCCGCTTGAACGCCGTTCACCGGATTATAGGCGCTCATCACGGTCCAGGGCGGGCTCTTGCGGATCGCCCGCTCGAAGCCTGCGAGATAGATCTCCCGCAGAGCCCGTTCATCCACATCGGAACTGGTCGTTGTCCGATCGATTTCCGAGTTGTTGCAGGCAAAATGCTTCAGCGAGGCACCGATACCGTTGTCCTGCAGGCCGGAAATCAGAGCGGCGGCAAGATCGCCGTTGATGACCGGATCCTCCGAGTAATATTCATAGGCGCGGCCGGCGAGCGGCGTCCGTCGTGTGTTGATACCCGGTCCGAGCAGGAGATGGACCCCCAGGCTGCGGCATTCGAGAGCAAGCGCTTCGCCCATGCGATACAGCAGGTCCACATCCCAGGAACAGCCGACGAGATTGCCGTTCGGAAAGCAGGTGGCTGGTCGCGTCGTGCCAAACATGCCGCCTTTATCGTCGGCCTGTTGGTTAATCAGGTCGAGGAATGCGGCGAGGCTTTCTTCATCGCCAGTGCCGGCATCTATCTGGGTTGTCGAGTAGCGCACGCCGTAGGTACCATCCGTCATCAGAATCGAGTCGATCCCTAGCCTTTCGATTGCGGCTGTTCTCCAGAGGCCTTGGCCGCTGACGAGAGCGACTTTCTCATTCGTGGTCATGGAGGTGACCAGCGCTCGGATTTCCCCATCGTCCGCTTCGGGCATGATGTGTCTTCCTCCGTCTGAGTGAATGGGCGCGGACCGCGTACGATGCCGTCAACAGATCTTCTGGAGCAGTTCCATCAGCATCATGCGCTCGGCAGCCGTCAGCGGCCCCAGGGTCTCTTGCGAAATCTCCAGCGCAATGGAGAGGTTACGGTCTACAGTGGCCTCGCCTTCGTCGGTCAGTGTCAAGACCAGGCGTCGTGCATCTGCGGGGTCGGGCGCGGTGTGCACCAGGCCACGCTTGACGAGGCGGTCGACGACCCCCTTGATGGTCGCCATGTCCATTGCGGTTTCGCGACCGAGATTACCTTGCGAGCAGGGCTGCAGATCCTTGAGCTTGACGAGCGCCGCCCATTGGGTGGTCGTCAGCTTCTCGGTGATCAGGCTGGCGAAGATCGAGACGTGGCGTTGGTTCGCCTGGCGCAGGAAGAAGCCGATCTGCTCGCCCAGTGCATATTGGGTGTGGTTCGGTTTCGCTGCCATATCTGCACCCTTCGTTCCCCGGGCCTTGTCCTTGAGTGGAATATCCATCTTGTCTCTCAGCCGGGCTTGCTGCTGCCGAATCTTGGCAATCCAAATCAACGTCATACAGTCCACAAACCCAGAATGGCTTCAGTTGTCAAAATTTCAATCTGCTCCGAAAACCTCGGCGCCAGACGCGTCAGTACCATCTCATGTGCCATCATGTCGCCGCTCGCCAGAGCGTCGCTGGCGAGGACCACCCTGTAGCCGAGATCGACCGCGTCCAATGCGCTCGCATACACGCAGACATCAGTCTCGACACCGGTGAACACAAGCGTATCGACGCCTTCGCTATCAAGACGATCGATAAAGCCGGGAGCTCCGAAGATCGAAAAGGTTTCCTTGTCGACGATTGACCCCAGCTGCGCGAGCGCAGTCAGCGATGCAACGAGATCCAGCATCCCCGGATCGAGTTCGTCCAGAGTCACCGTTTTCCAGCGCTCATAATAGGCTTGCCATCGGCCTTTCGCCTCCTCGGGACGTTGCGCGACGATAAAGCGGGCAAAGACCGTCCTTTCAAGCCTGGCCTCGGCAAGCCGCTGCACATTCGGCACGATGCCTGCGAGGGCTGGCGTAAACCAGGGCGTTTCCTCGGCGAAGAGCCGTTGCATGTCGATGACGACATGCAATGTGTTATGGGACAACGGTGCCCTCGTCATCGTCAATCCCCAACGCAGACGGTGTGTTCCGGCGACCAGTTCAGCGTCACGCTGTCACCTTCCT
The DNA here is from genome assembly GCF_012641405.1 of Rhizobium sp. P40RR-XXII. Taxonomy (GTDB): domain Bacteria; phylum Pseudomonadota; class Alphaproteobacteria; order Rhizobiales; family Rhizobiaceae; genus Rhizobium. The sequence continues at coordinate 22,380 of NZ_JABAII010000023.1, read as the reverse complement.
TGAGGACGGTGCCGTCTCGGTTCTGAACGAAGAGCTTCAGCGGCAGACCGTCTTTGGTTTGCAGGAGATAGGAGAGCACCGGTCCGGCGTAGATGACCGTAGTGATCCGCGCCGTGAGGCTGTTGCCTTCGGCATTCCCCGCCGAGATCGACATCTTCTCCGGCCGCACTGCGAGCGTGACCTTGGTCCCATTGCCGGGCAGGGGGCTTGCGCTGCGCACTGTCGTACCGTCGGAAAGCCGCACCGCACCGTTCTCGACGGTGCCGACAAGAAAATTGGAATCGCCCAGAAACTCCGCGGCGAAACGCGTCAGAGGCTTCTCGTAGACAGTCTCGGGGGCGCCCATCTGCACGATACGGCCCTTGTCGAGAATGGCCACCTTGTCAGACAGCGTCAAAGCTTCTTCCTGGTCGTGGGTGACGAAGATCGTCGTCAGGCCGCTCTCGCGCTGGATCCGCAGCAGTTCGACCTGCATCTCCTGCCGCAGCCTACGGTCGAGCGCGGACAGCGGCTCGTCAAGCAGCAGTACGCTCGGCTTGATGACAATGGCGCGTGCCAGCGCTACACGCTGTTGCTGGCCGCCCGAAAGCTGCTTTGGCATCCGGTTGCCAAAGCCCGGCAGGCGAACCATTTCGAGAGCACGATCGACTTCTTTGCGTGCGGCGGCACCCTTGATGCCGCGTCGCTCGAGGCCGAAGGCCACGTTCTGAGTAATCGTCATGTGCGGGAACAACGCATAGGACTGGAACATCATGCCGATGTTGCGGCCCCATACTGGTATGTTTGTGACATCCCTGCTGCCGATGGTCACCACACCCAGATCAGGCTTGATGAAGCCGGCGATGATGCGCAGGAGCGTCGTCTTGCCGGAGCCTGAAGGCCCAAGAAGGCTGGTGAACGAGCCCTCGGGGAACTCGGTGGTGATATCGGCCAGAACCGGCGTGGTGCCGTAGGTCTTGGCGACGGAATTGACGTTAACGTTTGTCACGGGTGTCTCCGGGCTTGGCGAAGCGCGCGAAAATCAGGATCACGGTCATCGAGCCGAGCAGAAGTACGGTCGATATGGCGTTGATTTCAGGGGTAAAGCCCTTGCGGATCGAGGAGTAGATCTGAACCGGCAGCGTGGTGAAGCCGGGCGTTGCGAGGAAATAGGAAATCACGAACTGGTCGAGCGAGACCGCGAAGGCAAACAGAGCGGCGCCCAGGATGCTGGGGTAAAGCAGCGGCAGGGTGACGGAGAAGAACGCATGAACGGGGGTGGACCCCAGGCTCATGGCCGCCTCTTCCAGATCGGCCCGGATTGTCCGGAAGCCGGTTCCCACCACCAGGACTACATAAGGGATGGCAAGGGCAACGTGACCGATGATAATCGCGTGCATGCCGCGGCCGATGCCGGTCCAGTAGAAGAAGATCAGCATCGCCGTGCCGGTGATCAGCCACGGAATGGCGATCGGCGGCAGCAGCATGATTTGCAGGAAGCTCTTGCCACGGAACGTGCTGCGCGACAGGGCAACAGATGCCATGGTGCCAAGTGTGGTTGCGACAACCGCCGTAATGACGGCGATGATGATGCTGTTCATGCCGGCAGTGAGCAGGATGCTGTTGTTCCAGAGCGCCTCGTACCAGCGGGTCGAGAAGCTGAACGGCAGTTCGTAGAGCGGCGAGGCGTTGAAGCCCATCGCCATCATCACGAGGATCGGCGTGTAGAGGAAGACCAGTACGGCGATCAGATAGAAACGACCAAGCGATCTCATTCGGTGTTCCCTCCTTTAAGCTGCCGTGCCGCCGCGCAGGACGCCGGAGAACGTGCCGAAGATTGCAAGTACGACGGCGAGCAGCGTGAAGGACAGCGAGGCGCCGAGCGGCCAGTTGAAGGCCTGCGTGAACTGGTCCTCGATGACGGTGCCCATGGTGACGCCCACGCGACCGCCCAGAATTCGGGGCTCCATGAAGGACCCGATGACCGGGATGAAGGTCAATACGGCACCTGAGATGAGGCCGGGGGCAGCCATTGGCACGAGAATCTTGAAGAGAATTGTCCACCACCGCGCACCAAGGCTGGCGGCCGCTTCGATGATCGCGTCATCGATCGTAACCAGCGCGATATAACAGGTGAGGATCATGTAAGGCAGATAACCATGTACCAGGCCAACAACGACTGCATAGCGCGTATAGAGGAAGCCGATCGATCCAGCATCCGGTAAGATCATGTGGAAGATGGTGTCGAGGAAGCCATTTTCGCGCAGCACCATTGTCCATGAGAAGATACGGACAAGACCGTTCGTCCAGAATGGGAGCAGGATGAGGATAAGCAGCATCTCGCGCGTCTTGCCGAAGGTGGAACGAGCAAGCGCAACGGCTGCCAGGAAGCCGAGCACGGCGCAGGCAAACGTCGTCCAGAAGCCGATAAGCAGCGACGTGAAAGCAATACCGATCAGATAGGGCTGGTCGATGAAGGCACGATACTGCTTCAGGGTAAAGACGATCGGCGCCTTGCCCATTGGGGTTGCCGCCATGAAGCTGAAGACCAACATGGTCAGCAGCGGGAGAAAGACGGCAAGCGTCAGCCAGCCGTAGGTTGGCATCAGCAGCGCCGTCGTCGACACCCAGGGCGGCAGGGGACGTCGCACGCGCGGACCCGAAGGTCCGCGCTCTGACGCCGATGTCAGATTGTCATTCTGCATAGAAGGCTTTCACTTCCTGCCACAGGTTGTTGAAGGCTTCACGACGGTCATCCGGCAGAGCCGACATGATGCCCATGGTCTTCAGGTATTCCGGCTTGTGAACCTGGCGGCTCAGGTCGTCGGCCGGAAGGGTTGCAAGTGCTGCGGAGTTGGACGATGCCGGTGCGCCGACCTTGGTGGCCCATTCGAGATAGAAGGTTGGGTCGATCAGCCAGTTTGCGAAGACCAGTGCGCCTTCGGCGTTGGGAGCCGACGCCGGAATACCGAGACCATCGACCCAGCCGATGCCGCCTTCCTTGGGAACGACGAAATCGACAGGCAGCTTCGAATTGCGCTTTGAACGGACCGAGCCGCCCGACCAGAAGAGCGAAAGGTCGAATTCCTTGGCTGCAAAGGACTTGTTCCATTGGTCTTCCGTCGACCACAGCAGCTTGACGTTCGGCTTGATGGACTTCAACGCGTCGCGGATGGCACCGAGGTCCTTCGGGTTATTCATGTCCTGACCGGTCATTAAGGCGCCGGCGGCAACGCAGATAATCGCATCGTCGTCCATGGCGACACGGCCCTTGTAGGCGGGATCCGCCAGAACCTTGTAGCTGTCTGGAACAGGCATGCCGTCGCGGATGGCGAGCGAAGTCATTCCCCAGACCCATGGCACCGCATAGCCCTTGCCATCCTTCAGGAAGTTGGCGTTGGAGCGCAGATTTGCGTCGATCGTGGCAGCGTTCGGAACCTTGCTGAAATCGATCGGCTGCAGGAGGTCTTCCGCGGTTGCCTGCGCGCAGCGCGCAGCGTTAAGAACGACGAGATCATAGGCGCCCGGGTTGGTGCGCAGCTTGGTCAGCATTTCCGACTCGGAGCTGTAGTAGTCGTGGACGACCTCGATGCCGGTCTTCTCGGCAAAGGCCGTGATCGACCAGGCTTCGTCAGTGCCGTAACCCTGCCAGTTTAGAACCGTGATCTTACCGGCGGAAAAGGCCATGCGCGGCATGGCCGAGAAGGCAGCGCCGGCAATGACCGCTCCGGACATCAGCTTCAGCGTGTTGCGTCTTGTGATTTCAGTCATTTGGAACCCCTCTTGAAAATCTACTCTTGTCAACGGCCGCGGCGGCGGCCGACGACCTCAGGCTTCACGCAAATCATCGGCAGTCCGCTTATTAAAAAGCGCGCCATATGATTTGTATGAAAACTAAATTGACGTGAGGCTGACGACTGGTCACACCCAATTGGAACGTACGGGTTCACCCAGCGCCTTTCGGCGCAGCGTTAAATCGCAGCCGTTCTATCAGGCATTGCCGTTATGAAGTTGCTATCGCGAGCGTGTCGCTCCCGATAGGCAATTCCGTTCAACCCTCATGCTCTTCCGGCATTCTTTTTATTTGTATGCAAAGTAATATGGCTGATCTGCGCCTGTCAAGTTCCATCAGGCGCCAATACCATTCACACGGTCAAAAAATAGACATCCAGTTTCCGGCCGTGCGCGGCCTTTGCGATTTCAAGACGCGCGCCATCGGTACTCGCCTCGAGCCGAACTTCCTGGCCATCGAGATGTGCTGCCACGATGCGGTCTGGCTCGACCTTCGGAAGCGCGACAAACCCGTCGTTGCCCGTCCGAGTGATGGTGCAGGAGAAACGTGCATCACTGACAGTGATCTGCGTGAACGATGTTTGCAGGTTAGTCTTAAGCGATACGCGTCCGTCCAGGCTCATTTCCAGCAGGCCATCGGCGATCGAGACCGAAAGCATTCCAGAAGGCGATAGCATCGGACCGACGGAAAGGTCAGCGCCGGCATTGTGAAGGGTCCAGCCGCTCCACGGATCGAAGTCGATGATCTCCCCGACAGCCATCAGCGGCAGCATGGCGGCCCAGATGTAGAAGGGATCCGTATCGCCCTGGTCCATCGCTCCGCCCGTCGTGGCGTTATAGTTCTCCGCCGCGATCCGGTCCATGCTCCAGGACTTCATGAAGAGCTCGTAGCTCTGCCGCGCAAGCCTACTCGCCTCCGCTGCAAAGCCGTAGCGGCGCAGCCCGAGCCAGGCCATGTAGTTGACGTTCGGCCAGATGCGGCCACGCCAGTAGACATTGTCAGCAAAAGCGGGATCGTCACGCGTGGCGTTCGGCAGGACGTAGTTCCCGCCGAAGGTGGTTTCGTCGCTGAGGTGCTGGAGCAACTTCTCGGCCTGCTCGGGCGTGGCTGCGCCACATAGCAGGGGATAGAAGCTGGTCGGCGAAAGCGACCGCACAAAGCCGCCCTGGCGCTGCCGGTTGGCGAAGATGTTGCGCCTTTCATCCCACAGGTTTTCCGAGATCAGCTTGCGGCAGCGTTCGGCGATGGCCGCGAATTCGCGGGCATCATCCTCCTTGCCGAGAACCTCGGCCATCTTCGACAGCATTTCGGCATCAAGCGCCGCCGCGCAATTCAGCCCGAGATCGAATGTCGACAGGGTACGCGTGATGGGATCGTAGACGGCCTCGTCATGAGTGGCCGAATTATCCATGCCTGTTTCGTTGCGGGCGGCAAAGTGCGTGCCCTTGTAGAGACCTTCGCCGACATCGGATGTTCCGCAGGACAGCAGCCCGAAGGCGTCGGGATCGCGGTGTTCGCGCCACCAGCGCTGATTGCGGGCCAGTGCATCATAGCTTGCCGCCAGAAGCGAACGCTCGCCGGTGCGCTGGTAAAGCTGCCAGGCAACGAGCGCGCCGTTTGGATGCTGGCTGCGGTCCACCCAGGCATCATTCGAGGTGACGATGCAGGCGATATTGCCCTGGGGGGTGGCGCTTGCCATCGCCGTTGCCATATTCTCGCGGGCGAGATCAGCGTCGAAGACACCGGCCAGCAGAGCGGCAAACAGCTGATCATTGTACCAGACGGCGAATTTGCCGAGATTCCAGATGCGCGTCACAGCCGTATAGGGCCGGGAGTTGGTCTCATCCCAGATCGTGTTCCAGGCGACGACGTCGCGGATCGCGTCCAGGGATCCTTCGTAGGTGCCATTATGGGCGGTGGGAGCAGCGCTCGGGTTGTCGGCCGCAAGGCAGGTCTGTGCCTTGAGAACCGCAAGTTCGGCGCTGTCGGCCACGGCGGCGGCATAGGCTCCCCGGCGCATCATTTCCAGATTGAAGCGCAGGGCGATCACTGGCGCCTCGTTTTTCCGGCTCGCAGTGTAGAAATATCCGTTCGCCTCGAAATCGGCGCGCAGGTCGTCGATCGTGTCATGGCCAGTCACATGCACCGGAGCCTCCGCCGTTGCGACCGCGACGAAGCGCGTGCCGATCTTGACGAGTGTGACGTTGCGACCGGCTTCATGCGTGACCACTTCTCCGCTGTCAGCCGAAATCGCCAGGGTCAGCCAAAAGCGCAGCCCCCATTCACCACCCGCCTTGCCCTCCCAATTTCCGCGAACCGCGAAGGGATCGGACTTCTCGGTTCTGAAGGCGACGATGGTTCCGCTATGCTCCGTTTCCAGCTCGATCAGCGATCCGTCGATGGCATGGCGGCCGAGCCGCACCGTGTCGCGACGCGGCTCGATGGCTGACGTCGTCCGGCTGCGCGTGGAATAGAGAACGGGCGTGATGCGCACACCGAGCGGCAGAAACACCATTTCCGCCGGTCTGTCGGACCAGCTGTTCCAGGCGCGCATCAAGGGAACGGTAGAATGTTTCAGCATCGTTCTTATTCCGGTCTGTTTTGCAGCGGTATGAGCAGGGGTGTGGCTGTCAGCCCACTCTGGTCCGGGCCGCTGCCTAGGTAGGGCGTGTTGTCGTAATAGCGGTTTGCCGCCGTGTTGGCGACGTGAAGCTCGAGTTCATGGGTGCCGGCGGCAAGGCGGCCGAGCCCTAAGCGATAAGGCCGCCAGCCGCGCCGTCCCGCTTCGATTCCATCGATATAAGCAGTGACCGCCGTGTGAACGGTTGGCAGTTCCAGCATCCAGTCGGCCTCGGTTTCCGTTGTGAAGGAAAGCCGGTAGATGCCCGTGCCGCTGAAGGCCGGAAAGCCTTGCTCTTCCCAGCCGCGGTCAACGGAGATGGGCGAGAAGGCCTGATCTTGGCCGGGCGCGAATGTCCAGCCGTCTGCCAGAGCAATGAGCCGGTTTCGCTCAAGCGCCGGTCGGCTCGATAGATGGCCGATGGCGACAGCTGCCTGGTCGTTTTGACAGAGACGGATGCAGTGAACTTCGTGCGGTTCCAACTCTACGGTCAGCTTGTGAACGGCGGCGAAGGCTTCGACAGACCCTTGTTCCGCGTCCCATATCGCATAATCGAAGCCATCTCCGAGCAAGATGTCAAAGCTGATATCTTCTGCGCTATCGTTGAAAACGACCATCCTCCACAAGCCGTCAACATCATGACCGATCCATTGCCACGGCCTTTGGCCCGAAATCTGCGGACCGTCGAGCGTCAGGGTCGACAGGAGGGCGGACACCATTTCGGCATTGGGCATCGCTGTGGTGTGCGACGTGACGCCAACCGAGCCGGAGACTCTCTCGCCCGTGCAAACCGTGGAGACGGTTTCGCCCGAAGACCAGATCCGACCGCCGGCCTTCGTGAAGGCATCGAGCTTTTGAAGCGTAACAGCCGTTTCCAGCACCGTCACCGAAGGCAGCACCACCGCGTCGAACGCGAGACCGGATGCAAGCAGCCGTCTATCTTCTATAGCCGCGTTTGCGATATCCGCCTCGCTCACGAACATGAAATCGCAGCCCTGCGCCAACAGTTGCTCGCACCAGGCGCCGATATGGGTGGCATGGCCGTGGCGAGGCCCTTCGGCAAAGGCAGTGTATAGAGGATAGAGAATAGCAACCGGCGCTCGCGGCTTTGCAGCCTCTATGAAGGCGGAAACGCGTGCGATCTCTTCGGCGAAAAGATCATGATAGGGCCACCACGGCTCGAAGTTGATGCCGGGCGCGAAGTCGAAGCGCGGATTGGTGAAGGGCGTCGGGTCGTTGTCGAGTCCATCGGTCTGGTAGACGCCGTGCCAGAGGAACTGCCGTGTGCCAAGGCAGGCAAGCCGGATCGCCTGGGCGCGCGATGCCTCCAGCGTCACCTCCCATTGGCCGGCAGCGCGCACTTCAGTGCGTTCGGCGCTGAAATAGGTCTCGACGACGCAGCGGCTGCGTCCGTTCGAGCGGGCGACGGAATCACCCATCTTGGGAGCCAACTGTGGCGTGAGATTGTTTGCGTCCACGGCCGTTTCGTGCCTGATGGCGTCGATGCCGAAGAAGTCCACCGCCGGCGCGACGCGCGGATCGATGCTTGTGAAGCCGCCATTGGGTGCCCATGAGCTGACATGAGCGAGGATCTCATGCCCCGTGAGGACGATCCCTCTTCCTTCCGCCCAGCCCCTGAGCGTGCCGAAGAATGCCTCGTTCATCAAGGTGGAATAGGCTGCGTGAAACAACGCACGCAGTCGCAAGGTTTCCGGCCCAACGTTGCGCACCACCGCGAGCAGGGCGACGGCGAACGGCACGCCCGTCTTGGACAGGATACAGTCTTTCAGCGCATGCGCAAACAGCAGGCTGTTGCCGAGATTTCCCGCCATCTGGTCCCAGCGATAGAAGCCGGGGGCCGGCTGATCGTAGAATACAGATCCAACGGGATCGGGCACGCGCTTGCCAAGGGCTGTGACGATGGGTGCGAGGCCAATGTCGATGAAACGCTGGGCTGCCTCCGATAGCAGATAGTTGATGATCCGTGATGTCGCGGATCGCGCGCTCATGAAGACCGTCAGCGTCCAGCCGAATGCGACCGCGCCATCATAGGAATAGCAGCAGGACGCACGATCGGAGCCTGTGATGCTGACCTGCGATGTCACGTCGATGATCTGATCATATGCCGCAATTGGGCCGGAGGGATGCAGCACTGCTGCCTCGACAGTCCATTCGCACCATTCGATGCGCCCGCCTTCATATTGCCAGGCAATGATGTCGGCGCCCATCTTCAGTGTGAATGCCGGACGGATCCTGCTTATCGCGCCCTGCGTATCTGCCGAAGACGACCAGAACAGGTGACGCTCGCGCAGTTCGTCACACCCTTCCACGGTCCTGCCACCGGCATGGCCGCTGATCCAGTTATAGTCGTCATAAATGCCAAGCTTGAGCCCGAGTTGAGCCGCGATGTCGGCGGCCAGCCTGTAGGCTGACAGATAGTGCGGTGACAGGTACTGCTCGCGCGGCAGGGCGAGTCGCGCCTGGATCAGGATGGTGCCGATGCCCTTCGCCTGGAAATCGGCAAGCTGTGTCCGGCAGGTCGCCTCATCGGGAATGCTATGCCAGAACCAGTAGGCTGAAGGACGAAATGCGGCAGTCGGGCGCTCAAAGAGGGCCCGACTTTCGATATCCGCAATGGCCGCTGTTTCAGGCAATGTGTGTTCCTCAGTGTGCGGTGGCGGCAATGCGTTGCAATGCCGCCGATGTATCGCTCCAGGCCGGCTTGTCCGGCGCGAAACGGACGCGCAGGTAGTCGGTGAGATCCTTCAGCTGCGTCTCGTTCAGCGTATCGCGGAATGCCGGCATGGACATGACTTCCGGCGCTTCGCGGCCGGTGGTTTCCGCAAGGATAGCCGGGGCCTCGACACCGCTGAGGATCACCTGGATGAGATTGTCGGGCGTATCGGCATGCAGATTGCTGTTCAGCGCCAGCGATGAGAGGGCCGTGTTGCCGGTATGGCAGGTGGCGCAGGCGCCATTGAAGATGCGCTCGCCCTTGGGCGAAACCAGTCCCGCACTGACCTTTGCCGCCTCGCTAGCTGCAATCGCTGCTTGGCTCTGGGCCATGACCTTCGAAGGGTCGCTGTCCTTGTTCAGGCTCGCCAGATAATTTGCCATGGCGCGGATGTCCGAGTCCGGCAATGGCTGCATGACCTCCACCACATGGGCCATCGGACCGGCGGCGCTGCCGTGGTCGCGCGAATGGCCCGTGCGCAGGTAGTCGTAGAAGGCGTCTTCTGTCCAGCCAACCGGACCCTTGGCCATCGCGTTGAGCGCAGGCGCCTCCCAGCCATCGGCAAAGCCGCCCGAGAGATGGGCGCTTCCGGTCTTTTCAGCACCCAGCGCATTGCGTTCGGTGTGACAGGCGGAACAGTGGCCGAGCGTCTCGACGAGATAGGCGCCCCTGTTCCAGGTGGCATTGCGCGTCTGGTCGTAGGTCATGGGCATCGACTTCAGGAACAGCGCATTCCACCCTGCCATCATCATGCGGATGCTGTAGGGAAACTTCAGCTTTGTCTCCGGCGCCTTTCCCGCCACTGCCGTCTGCGTCATCATATAGGCATAGAGCGCCTGCAGGTCCGCATCGTCAGCGCCAGCGAAGGATGTGTAGGGATGGGCTGGATAGAGGTGGTGGCCATCGCGGCTGATGCCTTCACGCATGGCCCGCTCGAAGGCGGTGTAGGACCAGGCACCGATGCCGTTTTTCACGTCAGGTGTGATGTTGGTGGTATAGACCGTGCCGAATGCCGTGTCGAAGCGTCGGCCGCCGGCGAAGGGCGTGCCGTCATTGCCGACATGGCAGACATTGCAGGCGCCCGCCGCGGCGGCCAGGCGGCCGCGCTCGATCGTGGCTGCGCTGTAGACATTCACGTCCGGCCGCTCGATCGTGGCGATCGCGGGCCGCCATGGGGAGGCAATCGCCACAAGCCCTGAAATTGCCGCCGCGGCTCCGGCAGCCGAGATGCCGATATTCCACCACCGCTTCCTTTTCGCGGGCGGTGCCGGAGGCGGCGTGGACGTATCGCCCTTCAGCGCCGCCAGCACCATTTCCGGTGTCAACGGCAGTTCGCGGAAACGTATGCCGGTGGCATCATAGACCGCGTTGGCGATGGCCGATGCACTCGGGACGGAAGCGGATTCACCGACGCCGAGCGGCGGCTCGTCCTGTCTTGGAACCATCAGAACGTCGATATCGGGCAGTTCGGGGAAGGTGATCAGCGGATAGCCGCCCCATTCCTTCGAGGTGACGGCGGTGGAGGAAAACTCGACGCGCTCCTTCAGCACACGACTGGTTGACTGGATGACGTTGCCGTGGATCTGATGCCGCACGCCGTCGGGATTGATCATCATCCCGGAATCCTGTGCGCAGATCACCTTCGTTACGGCGATCTCCCCGGTCTTGGTGTTGACGGCGACATCGGCCACCCAGGCGGCCCAGGCGGCAGCTTTACCCGGAAACGGCCCGTGGATATAGACGGCATAGGCGAAGCCGCGGCCGTAAAGCAGGTCGCCTTCGCCGCCGAGCGTGCCCCATTTTGTGTGGGGCACCCAGTTCGCCCGCTCTGCCAGGGCGTGCACGAGGTCCACGGCACGGGGATCGTGAAGGTATCGCAGCCGGTATTCGATCGGATCGACGCCGGCCGCGGCCGCAAGTTCATCAATATAGCATTCATGCGCGAAGGTGTTCGGCATCGCGGAAACGCCGCGGAACCACGAGGCCCGGGCAATCGGCGGCATGTCGTGGACGGTGACCCGGAGATTGCCATAGGCATAGGGTGGGATCGCCGTGCGGTCACCCATCTGCACCACGTCGGACACCGGCGGGACCTTGCCGGTCAGGATCAGCGATAATGTCGGTGCGAGATTGGACGGATAGCGCGTCTCGAAATCATAGGCCGAAGGACCGCCCTCAAGATCGAGGCCGCCGCGCACGTCGATGATCTGGGCAGCGCCCTTTGGCTCCCAGGCATGCTCCTGCTCGCGCGTGAGCTGCACGCGCACTGGCGCACGCACGGCGCGGGACAGAAGCGCTGCATCGGCAGTCACATCGTCGGCGCAGTTGCGGCCATAGCAGCCGGCGGCTTCCAGGCGCTCCACGAGGATCATGTCCTCGGGCATGTCGAGGAGGAGTGCCAGATCGCGACGCATGGGGAAGGGGTTCTGCGTGCCCGACCAGACGGTCAGCCCTGTGTCGCTGTAATCGGCCACGGCGCAGGACGGCCCGATCGAGCCATGCATCTGATAGGGCCAGATATAGGTGCGGTTCATGGGTTCGGCGCTGCCGGCGAGCGCCATCTCGACATTGCCGCGATCGATCAGCTTGCGCGGCGTGGCGGGATTAGCTCGCAGCGCCATCTCCGGCGCGTTCAAATCCGGCCGCTGCGGTGGCTCCCGCCACAAGACCTTCAGCGTCTTCGCAGCCTCGATAGCGATCTCCTCGCGTGTTGCGACGACGCCGACGAAATCACCGATGGCTACGACGCCGACAACACCATCGATATGGGCGATCGAGCCTTCGTCGATGGATATGAGGCTGTTGCCGACATGCTCGCCGTGATCAAAGCCGGCATAGAGCGGCCGGATGACCCGGCCATGCAGCATGCCGGGCACGCGCACGTCATGCACATACGTCCATTGACCGGTTGCCTTGGCCGGGATGTCCACGCGCGGTCGCGAGGAGCCGACGATGCGGTAGGCAGACGCGGGCTTCAGCTCGGCACTGGCGTCGATCGACAGGCGCACATGCTCTCCCGCGACGACTTCGCCGAAGGTGAAGCTCCAGTTCGCTCCGTTGCCGGCGCGGATGACGCCGTCTTCAAGGACTAGGTGCTCGACCGCCGTGCCTTTCAGGGCAGCAGCCTTTGCCATGAGGTGATGACGCGCCGTTGCCGCGGCCTGCCGGAGCGGCACGGCGGTGATCTGGATCGTCTCGCTGGCGATGGTGGCGCCCTGGTTGGGGGCGGCGGAAGTCGCGCCCAGCACCATTTCCACATGCTCGAAAGGAACATGCAGTTCCTCGGCGACGATCTGCGCCAGTGACGTGCGGATGCCGGTTCCAAGATCGACATGCCCATTGAATGCCTTGATGCGACCGTTGCTATCGATGGCGATGTAGAGCTCGGCTGCATCGCCCAGGGATGCATCGGAGACGATCAGTAGGATGTCTGATGTGGCGAGGTAGGTAGCTCTCGGCGTTTCGCGGTGGATGCTCATGGCGAAACCTCGATCCTGTCTTCCGTTCCCGAGCCCGCGGACTTTTCGGTCTTCGCATAGGCGACGGCGCGGCGTGCTGCGGCAAGTATTTCCATATGCGTGCCACAGCGGCAGAGATGATGCCGGAGCGCCGCGCGAATATCGCTCTCGTTAGGCTCCGCCGTCGCTTCCAGCAGGCCGGCGATGGCAATGATCATGCCGTTCAGGCAGTAGCCACATTGCGCCGCGGCCTCTTCGATGAAGGCGCGCTGGACGATATGCAGATGGCCGGGTTTTCCCAGGCCTTCAAGCGTCGTGACCTTGCGATCGCCGATCGCCTTCAGCGGCACGGTGCACGAGCGCACGGGCCGGCCGTCGATGAGGACCGCGCAGGCTCCGCATTCGCCGAGACCGCACCCGTATTTGGGGCCGTTGAGGCAGAGATCGTTCCTGAGGATGTAAAGGAGTGGCGTTGCGCCGCCGGCTTCGATGTCGCTGACAGTGCCGTTGACGTTCAGGCTGAATGAGGCGACCTCTTTCAAAAGCCCGGCTCCACTGCGCGGTCACCGGCCAAAGTGAGGCCGCCGATACTCAAATACGCCATTATGCTGAAGGCCTCTTCCTGATGCCTGCAATTCATAATGACGCGATTGCAGATCTCGTCACGCATTTGCTGTTCCTTGCCCATTTATAAAGCGTATGCACTTTATATGGCCGTTTCTCCATGCGTATGCATGTGCCGGCAATAGCGACGATAATCATATTTTGCGGAAAAGCCAGAAGGAATTTTTGCAAAAGTGCAGATGCTGTACTTGCTATTTACAGCGTATGCGCTACAAAATTTGTCATACTCCAATTCCAGTTTACGCGTCCAGGTGACGGCGAGAAGGGTCGGCCATGTCCAGCAGCAAGGAAAGAATCGCGATTATTGGCGCCGGCCTCGGCGGCGCCGTGGCGGGAGCGCTGCTCCAGCATGCCGGCTTCGACGTGAACGTCTATGAACAGGCGCCGAGCTTTTCGCGGCTGGGCGCCGGCATCCACATGGGGCCGAATGTCCTCAAGATCTTCGAGCGCATCGGCGTGGCCGAAAAGGTTGTCAGCATCAGCAGCACGCCTAGTCATTGGTTCAGCCGTGATGGCATCAGTGGCGACTATCTGTCGCGTATTCCGCTTGAAGGTTACGGCGCGACCTACTGCACCGTGCATCGTGGTGATCTTCAGGGCATCCAGTGCGACGCCCTGCAGCCGGGAACGCTGCATTTCGGCAAGAAGCTGACCCGTATCGACGATAATGGCACGAATGTTCTCATCGAGTTCGAAGACGGCACGTCTGTAAGGGCTGACATCGTGATCGGCGCCGACGGCATCAATTCACGCGTCCGCGAAACGCTGCTGGGTGCGGAGAAGCCAAACTACAGCGGCTGGGTCGGCCATCGTGCGCTAATTTCCTCCGACAAGCTGCGGAAATACAACCTGACCTTCGAAGATTGCGTCAAGTGGTGGGGTCCGGACCGCCACATGATGGTTTACTACACGACGGCTCGTCGCGATGAATATTACTACGTCACCGGCGTGCCTCATCCGGCTTGGGAATTCGATACTGCATTCGTACCCAGCAGTCGCGAGGAAATGGCGTCCGAGTTCGAGGGTTATCACCCCATCATCCAGGCGTTGATCGAAAGCACGGACGAGGTCACCAAGTGGCCGCTGTTCAACCGCAACCCGTTGCCTCTTTGGAGCAGCGGCCGACTTGTCCTGCTGGGCGATGCCTGCCATCCGATGAAGCCGCACATGGCGCAGGGTGCGGCCATGGCCATCGAAGATGCCGCCATGTTGACGCGCTGCCTCCAGGAGACCGGCGTCAACGATTTCGCCACCGCGTTCGGCCTTTACGAAGCCAATCGCCGTGATCGCGCAACCCGCGTGCAGAGCGTCTCCAATGCCAATACCTTCCTGCTGACGCAGGAGGATCCGTCCTGGGTCTACGGCTATGATGTCTATGCCGAACCGCTGCGCACGGAGAATGCAGCATGAGCAGCCGGTTCCTCCATGGTGCGAATGTCTTCGCCAACGGCATCCGCCAGCACTATCTGCGCTATGGCGGCAAGGGACCGGTGGTCATTCTGGTTCCCGGCATAACATCGCCGGCAATCACCTGGGGTTTCGTTGCCGAAAGCCTGTCGCTGCGCCATGACGTTTATGTTCTTGACGTCCGCGGCCGTGGTCTTTCGTCGACAGGCCCGGACCTCGACTACGGCCTCGATGCGATGGCCGATGATGTGATCGCCTTCGCCGGCGAGCTTGAACTGAGACAGCCCGCCATTCTCGGCCATTCCATGGGCGCGCGCATCGCGATGCGGGCGTCCAACCGCGCGCCCGGTTCCTTCAGCCGACTGGCGCTGATCGATCCGCCGGTTTCCGGTCCCGGTCGTCGCCCATATCCGAGCAAGCTGCCGTGGTATACGGATTCGATCGCACTGGCCGAGAAGGGAATGGATGCCGAGGCGATGAAGGCGTTCTGCCCGACCTGGCCCGGAGAACAGCTACAGCTGCGCGCCGAATGGCTCCATACCTGCTATGCGCCTGGGATCGTCAAGGCATTCAACGATTTCCACGACATCGACATCTTGCCTGATTTCGCCACCCTGACCGTTCCTGCGATGCTGATGGTCGCGGGCCGCGGCGGCGTGATCCAGGCGGCCGACGAAGAAGAGATCAAGGGTCTCAATCCCTCGCTGCAGATCGCCCGCGTGCCAGACGCCGGTCACATGATCCCCTGGGATGACTTCGACGGCTTCTTCTTGGCGCTCGGCGACTTCCTGTCCCGCTGATTGTGGTGGCGGAGCATTTTGCTTCGCCGCTTGCCTGTTTTCTCCTTCCATGCAGCAGAGGATTTCATCCGTGCAGAAATATTACCGTATCGGCCAGATCGTTCCGAGTTCCAACACCACGATGGAAACCGAAATTCCGGCCATGCTGACCGCCCGCCAGTCCATCCGGCCCGAGCGCTTCACATTCCATTCAAGCCGCATGCGGATGAAGAAGGTCGTCAAGGAAGAGCTGGCGGCGATGGATGCTGAATCGGACCGCTGCGCCGTCGAGCTTTCGGATGCCCGCGTCGATGTGCTGGGTTATGCCTGCCTTGTTGCCATCATGGCCATGGGTCTCGGCTATCACCGCCAGTCGGAAAAGCGCCTGACGGGGCGCGCACAGGAAAACGGCGCAAACATTCCAGTCGTTACCAGCGCCGGTGCCCTGATCGAGGGCCTAAAGGTGATGAATGCACGGAAGATTGCCGTCGTTGCGCCCTATATGAAGCCGCTCACGGAGCTCGTGGTCGATTATATCCGCGAAGAGGGCTTCGAGGTCTTGGACTGGCGCGCGCTGGAAATCCCCGACAATCTCGATGTCGCCCGGCACGACCCGGAAAATCTTCCGGCCATAGTCCAGACGCTAGATCTGACGGGTGTCGATGTCATCGTCCTTTCGGCCTGCGTCCAAATGCCTTCGCTGCCTGTTATCGCGAAGGTCGAAGCCATGACCGGCAAGCCGGTGCTGACCGCCGCTGTCGCCACGACCTATTGCATGCTGAAATCGCTCGGGCTGGAAGCCGTTGTGCCGGGCGCCGGCGCGCTTCTGTCCGGCGCCTACTAAGGGAGACGACAATGCAAACTGCCGAAGCCAATTATCAGGGTGTCTGGGGCAACCGCATCGGCTTCGGCCAGCGGCCAGCGCTCGTCGTTATCGATTTTCTCAAGGCATACACGATCGAAGGAGCGCCGCTCTATGCACCCGGCGTCGTCGAAGCGGTGGCACAAACACCGGCGCTGATCGCCTCCGCCCGGGCTTCAGGCATCCCCGTGATCCACACACGCATTCTCTATCTTGCGGAAAACTGCGCCGATGGCGGCATGTGGGTCAAGAAGTCGCCAGTCATGAAGGCCATGGTCGAAGGCAATGTGCTGGCCGAATTCTGCGAGGGCGTGGAGCCGGCGGCCGGCGAGCTTGTCATCGTCAAGCAATATGCCAGCGCCTTTTTCGGCACCAGCCTTGCTTCCCACCTGCATGCGCAGGGCATTGATACCGTCATCATGGCAGGATGCTCGACGAGCGGCTGTATCCGCGCCAGCGCGGTCGATGCCGTGCAGCACGGGTTTCGGGCCATTGTCGTGCGTGATTGCGTCGGCGACCGCCATCCGGACCCGCACAATGCCAACCTCTTCGATATCGATAGCAAGTATGGCGACGTCGTTTCGAGGGAGGAGGCGATTACCGAAATCGCCAAGGTCAAGGCCAACAGTCCGTAACCGCAAGAGCACCTGAGCCTTCAACCAACAAGGGGAACGAGCATGGATCAATTCAGCTTCACGGAAATCTGCCTGCATCAGCTGAAGATGTCGGGCGTCCACGAGGGCGAAAAACTTATCGTCCTGACACAGGGTAACGAGCGTCTGGACTATGCGGACGCCTTCATGGCGGCGGGCTTGCGTCTCGGCGCCAAGATGTATCACATGCGTTTGCCGCCAGTGCCGCCGGCAGGTGCATGGGCGGTCGGCCAAACGGGCCTTGCCTCCATGCCGGAAGCGGTTGAGGCCCTCAAGGCCGTCGACATGCTGATCGACTGCATCTTCCTGCTCTTCAGCCCGGAGCAGATGGCGATCCAGGCAGCCGGGACGCGCATTCTGACCGCTGTCGAACCGCCGGAGGTTCTCGCCCGCATGCTGCCGACCAAGGAACTGCGTGAGCGCGTCGAGTTCGCTGGCGACCTGCTCTCCAAGGCGAAGGTCATGCGGATCACCTCGCCGCACGGCACCGACGTCACCTATAAGCTCAACACCTATCCTGCCATCACCGAATATGCATGCACCGACGAGCCCGGTCGCTGGGACCACTGGCCGTCCGGCTTCGTCTTCACCGGCGGTGACGATGATGGCGTCGACGGCACAATCGTCGTTGCACCGGGCGATATCCTGCTGCCGCAGAACATCTACGTTCGCGACCCCATCACCTACACGATCGAAAAGGGCTGGATCACGGACATCAGAGGCGGGCTCGATGCCGACCTGGTCAAATCGTATATGGAAGGCTTCAACGATCCGCGCGGCATGGGCATGAGCCATGTTGGTTGGGGTCTGAACCAGAACGCCAAGTGGCATCGCATGGTGCCGGGAGAATTCCCGGGCGGCATGGGCATGGAAGCTCGCTCCTTCTACGGCAACGTCATGTTCTCCACCGGTCCGAACAACGAGCTCGGCGGCCCGAACGACACTGCCTGCCATCTGGATGTTCCGATGCGCGGTTGTTCACTGTTCCTGGATGACGAGCCGATGGTGCTCAACGGCAAAATCGCCGTGAAGGAAATGCAGGCAAAGTTCGACTGATAGAAGCGCCGGGCTTCCGGCATATTCGGTCAATCCCAACGTTCCGGTCGCGCGACCGGAACGGATGAATTCGTGCGTCAATTCACTTGCGCCAAGGTGGCGAAGATCACCGCTTCGACTGCAATCCCAAATAAAAAGGAAGAGGGGTAACATGCAAACTCCAATCACCGTGGAACAGGGTCTCAGGGCGGCCGGTGTCGGCAGCTTCCAGAAGCGCTTGTTCGTCATTTTCGGGCTTGTCTGGGCCGCTGATGCCATGCAGGTGTTGGCAATCGGCTTCACCGCACCTTCAATCGCCGCATGCTTCGGCATCACCGTCCCACAGGCGCTTCAGACCGGTACGTTTTTCTTTCTCGGCATGCTCGTCGGCGCGTTCACTTTTGGTCGCCTTGCCGACCGGATCGGCCGTCGGCCGGTGTTGTTCATCGCAATCATTCTCGATGCGATCTGTGGTGTGGCATCGGCCTTTGCTCCTGATCTGCACTGGTTGCTCGTCGCGCGCTTCCTGACAGGTCTCGGTGTGGGTGGAACGCTTCCGGTTGACTATGCCATGATGGCCGAGTTTCTTCCGTCAGACCGACGCGGTCGCTGGCTCGTGCTGCTCGAAGGCTTCTGGGCTGTGGGAACTGTGGCGCTGGCGCTTCTCGCACTGGTCGCCGGTTCGCAGGGCGGAGAGCCCTGGCGCACGATCTTCTTCGTGACTGGTCTGCCGGCGCTTGTCGGTTTTGTCCTGCGCTTTTACGTGCCGGAGTCGCCACTCTATCTCAACCAACAGGGAAAATCGGAAGAGGCACGCAAGGTTCTTCAGCGTGTCGCCGCCACCAACGGCAACGTCGTCGAGATCGCACCGCTGACGCCGCAGGCGCCACAGCGCAAGTCGATTGCCGCGCTGCTGTCGCCGGAGCTTCGGCGTCGGACCATCTTCCTGATGCTGGCATGGATGCTGATCTCGGTTTCCTACTATGGCGTGTTTGTCTACCTGCCGGTGCGGCTGGCAGGAGATGGCTTCGGCTTCATGCGCGGTCAGTTGTTCCTCCTCGTGCTGGCGATCGCCCAGCTTCCGGGCTATGCGCTGGCGGCCTACGGCGTCGAGAAATGGGGCCGCAAGCCGACCCTGATCGGTTTCCTGATCCTGAGCGCCATCGGCACATTGGGTTATGGGCTGGGCCAGTCGGTCGAGATCGTCATCTCCGCAACGCTGCTGCTCAGCTTTGCGCTGCTCGGCACCTGGGGCGCGATCTACGCCTTCACGCCGGAAATCTATCCGACCACGCTTCGCGCCAGCGGTATGGGCTTGTCCGGGTCCGTCGCGCGTTTCGGGGGGCTTCTGGCGCCGTCGATTGTCGCGCCGGTCATGACCTCGAATTTTGGTCTGGCGCTCGGTGTCATCTCCGGTCTTCTGTTGCTTGCGGCAGTCAGCGTAGCCTTCATCAATGCTGAATCCAGAAACATGGCTCTCGAATAGAGTAGCAGCCCCCGTGGTCGGCCCTATGCCGTTCACGGGGATTTCTCTCAGGAAGCGATTGCTCGTCCGCCTCTCCTCCATGTCACCCTGCGGTTCGGCCCGCTTGCGATTTGTTGGATTTTGGAGGATTAGAAGCGTCAATAGGAGCGGACGACGCGAGCATGGCAGAAAATAGCGACATCGGAGAAACGGACCCGCGGGCGGGCTATCAGGTGACCGAGCAGGTTGGACATCTGTTGCGCAAGGCCTATCAGCGGCATCTTGCGATTTTCCAGGAAAATGCTAGCGATCCCGACCTGACCTCTGTGCAGTTTGTCACCCTTTGTACGCTGCACGACCGTGGCCCGAGTTCGCAGGCCGAGCTGGTGAAGGCAACCTCGGTCGATCAGGCAACTATTCGCGGCATCGTGGAGCGTCTCAAGGCGCGGGGTCTCATCAATCTCTCCAAGGATGCTGCGGATGGCCGCAAGGTTATCATCTCGCTGCTGGCGAAGGGTGAAGCGGTCCTGCGTTCCATGTATCCGAACGCGCATATCATCAGCGAAAAGACGATGGGACGGCTTAACCCTGCCGAACGGGTCGCGCTACTGTTCCTGTTGAAAAAGATCACGGAAGATGAACCGGGCGAGGACTGAGATGCCGCCATGTCGTATCACCAACGCGGATGATTACCAATGGCTCATCTGGATGAGACTTTTGACCAGTTGGAAGCTGAGTATCGGGCTCAACTGGCGAAAGCTAAGTAGGGCATGAAATATAAAATTGTCCTGCATAAGCAGGCGCAGGCTGAGCTGCGTGACGTGTACCGGGATCTCGCCGGCGTTTAGAGGGCTGGACCTGCGGTGGCGTGGAGTTATGTCACGGCATCCGGCAGTTTATCGAGGAGCTTGCGACGTTCCCCAAACGCGGCACGGTGAGAGACAACCTCATCCCCGATCTTCGGATCATTGGTTATCGTAGGAGCGTGAGTATCGCCTTTGTTGCCGAGGAGACCGAGGTGCTGGTTTTGGGGATCTTCTACGCTGGATGGGACATCACGACCGAGATCCTCCAGGAACGCCTATAGGCGATTTGTCCCGCTACTCGGACGAAAGGAGAGTGCTGATCTCCTCCTTGAGGCTGAAGATCGCGGCAGTCTCGTCGATGACGGTCTTCTGGTATTTGCTCAACACGCGTTCGGCGACCGACTGGGCGGATTCGCCGTACACGATCCTGGTCTTGGTATCCTGCAGCATCGCTTCGCTGATGCCGAACTGGTGGGTGGCCTCCTTGAGCACTTCCTCCTTCTTCCAGTCGGCAGGAGTGACCATCTCGTCGATGACTGGGTCGAGCGCCTCATGAATGTCGGCGTAGGATAGTTTTTCGGACGAAAACATATCGCCGCTCGGAATCTCGTCGGGTATATTATCGAAGTCGTCGCGCTGCTCGTTGACGCGGGCGTCCAGATAATCGGCTTCGATCAGCACAATATGATGGAAACCGCCCACCGGATTGTTCTGTTCGGTGCGGGTCCGAAGGTAGTGGCCCGTGATGTCCTTCACGGGCGTGGACTTGGCGCAGAAGGCAATGGCGTTGCGCGGAAGATCATACTGCTCGGCATCGAGCTGATAGTGGGAGAGGTTGAAACTTTGCCATGTGCCAAGACGGGCGCCGGACGCAGGATCACGCTCTTCGACATCAACAGGACGCTCGGCAGTGACTGCCGGCAGGTCGGCGAGCCGCAGCGCTTCGGTCTTCGCCTGGTCGTCCTTCCAGTGCCGTGTGGTAAACCGGATTTCGAAGTTGCCTAGCTGCTCACCGAGTCCGACGAGCCGCTGCAGGAAAGCGACGAGCATTTGTTTCTTCAGCGCCGGCGCCGAGAAGAGGGTGCTGAGCGCGTCACCATGGGATATGCGCGGCCGAACCGCCTCTTTGAATTGCTCAAGCCGGATGATGGTCCCGATGTCGGCTTCAGCGCCCGGGGCAGTGGCAAAATCATCGGCCTCGATTTGCTTCTGCGGTTCGGAATACCGCAACTCGCGTTTCAGGAAAGTGTCACCGTTCCGGTACGTACTGGTGATCCTCATCGCTGCGAAATGATGGAAGAACTGGAAGCGCCCGGCACCCTTGCACTTTCCGATGCCAGAGATGGAGAGATCGTCCTTGTAGGACGTATCCTTTGTAAGAAAGGCCTTGAGTTGGTCGTCGCCAAGACCACATCCATTGTCGCCGCATGACACGTTCATCAGTTCGCGATCGTCGAGCAAGTCTGCACGTAAGAAATCGACCTCGATCATGATATTCATGTCCGGCGCGGATGGGTCGCTGGCTCGCCGGATGAGATACGCGTCGATCGCATTGGCGATCAGTTCTTCAAAGACCACGTACTGGTTCAAGCTGAGCTTGGTATTCTTGATGCTTCCCCTGATGTCGAGCGTCATTTTTTTGTGATCCAAACCGTAATCCAAACCCACCTGCTTCTGTCCTTCCGCCGGTTGCAAGTCAAGGGAGGGTAGGAGGAAGCGCGCTGCAATTCATGGGCGACCATACAGTCGACTACGCCCGCTACGCCAGTCGATGCTGCGAACAAGCCCTACGAAGGATCCGCATTGTCGAATGCCTGTTCGATGGAGGCGGAGAGCCATCCGCTCGTTGGAAGCGGAGCACGTTCCATGCCTTTCGTTACCGTCGATGATATTCGCATCGTTGGTATAGATCTAACAAGAAGTGCGAAGCGGGGGCATATATATCAATCGCAGTGCCACCCTTCCCGATGATTGCCGACAAGTCATGGAATTCAGTGCCTTAGAAATCCAATGGGCGCTGTCAGCGGTTCATATCCTTTCACATCAGGTCTTTTGTCAATTGTTCATTCAAGTGGCATCGAATTTCTCCTTGGTGAGCGGATCCGCGGTCTGAGCCCATAGCAATTACCGGCCCGGTTTCTCGGGCCTATACAACCTCACATCCG
>NZ_JABAII010000022.1 GCF_012641405.1 Rhizobium sp. P40RR-XXII | reverse complement strand
TGGATAAGACGACAAATCGCCGCGCGATTTGCGTCAATGGCGCGGGGTGGAGCAGCCCGGTAGCTCGTCAGGCTCATAACCTGAAGGCCGCAGGTTCAAATCCTGCCCCCGCAACCAAATACAAAAGACTATCAAGACTTTGTCGGCCTCCTTCGGGAGGCCGAAGTCGTTTTTACCCCCGCAGCCCGCAACAAGCCAAAGCAAACCCCAAGGCGCAGAAAAATATTAAGCCGGGAAATAATATAAATACCTCTCTCAAATTCCCCAGGGCTTTCCTAGCGCGCAACAAGCGGCCACTGCGCTCACAACGCTATCTCTTCGCTCCCAAGCTCCCCGTACAAGCGTCGGCTATGGAGACCATCCCCTGCATCTGAGCAGGTCCAACCGCTCTTGCTGGGATGAAGCCATCTCCCATCGCCTCATCCCTCAAAAAGTATGATCGATGGTGACGCGATCGGAGATCGAGTGTGGTCGGCGAGAGGCGCCTCGTGTAGATCCGTGCACGGATGGGCGTTTCAACCATGGGTGAGTCCGAACCTGGCGTGAATTGCTGGATTGATTGTCTAGCACCTATCTCAACCCAGCCCAGCCCAGCCCAGCCCGCCCGATCCTCGATCGATATGAATATCCGAGACCAGATTTGGCTGCTCGACAAAAAGCAGCTGATATCGCGGCGCGCAATGCTGCCGTAATCCCCGCGACGTACCCCTGCCTGCGATCCCTCTCCAGTCGCAAAGGACTTCCTGATGTCTGTTACTCGCATGAAGCGGCGGCCGGCCGGTATTGCCGCGCTCGCAGTTTTGCTGGTCCTGCCGGCCTGCGCCTCGCAAATCATGAAGAGCTATATCGGCGCGCCGATCAGCAGCGTCATGCTCGATTATGGCCCGCCTGATAACGTTTATGATTTGCGCCAGGGTGAGCGCGCCTATCAGTGGCGCAAGCCGAAGACGCAAGTGGTATCAGGTCAATCCAGCGGTGAAGTCAAGGAAACGCGCCGGGGCAAGCGCTACGAAGTCACCGAAACGCCTGGCTATGTCGAGCAGACGGAATGCTTCTATACCTTCTATACCCGAAGCTCCGGGGCCGATTGGTATGTGACCAGCTTCCGCCAGCCCTCGCTCGAGTGCGAATAGATCCCCTGGCTGCCGGACTCCGAGATCTGAAAGGCAGCTCATGAACTTGGCCGTCATTGCTCGGCCTTCTCAGGAAAATTAGGCCAGACGCGGTGGATACGAATGGTTCGATTGCATGCGGATGGGCGTCTGACTGTCATGATTAAGAACGGCGAAGGGACTGATTCGGGGTTTGATCAGTCATCCTTCGCCGCTCCCGTCGGGCATGTCTTGTCTTGAAAAAGGCATGCCGACCTCTGCAAACTTCGCCGGTCAGAAGCGATAGTTCAGGCCGGCTTTGATGACGTGGTCGTGCACATCGCTCTTCGACTTGCCGGTCGATGTCGTCGTAGATACGTCGTTGGTCATGACGTAGTTGTATTCGACCTTAGCCGAGAGCCCGCCACCGAAGCCCTGTTCGATGCCGCCGCCGAAGAGATATCCCTGTTTCCAGCCGCCAGGACTGGAAACGCCCCTGCCGCCCTCGAATTTCGTCATCGTCAGGCCCGCTGTTCCGTAGATGAGGGTACGATCGAAGGTCAGGCCCGCCTTCGCCTTGGCGGCGCCGCGAAAGCGCTCTTCCACCTTGCCGTTTGGTACGCGTATCTCGTTGTTCCCAAGGTAGGAGCCCTCCAGTTCGGCGCCGAGGACACCTGGGCCGACCTGGAAGTTGTAGCCGGTTTGCACGCCACCGGTCAGGCCCTTGCCGCTGGCAAAGGGGCTCAGTTTCGGCGAGGCGATGCCGCCATGCGCGCCGAAATAGGCGCCGCTCCACTGGAAGGCCGACGGGCGGTCATAGGCGGAGGCATCCGGAGCCTGGTAGGTCGTGAAATCGGCGGCGAAGGCATTGGTCGCGGTCGCTAAAGCCAAAGCCGCGAACAGAATCGTTTTTGCGCTGAGAGACATTGATAACTCCATACGAAACCCATGCGCCATCCTCGGCGCCCGCAAGGTCTCTGTTTGCGTTGGAGAACCGGAAACGGTTCCTGCTTCTCTCCGGTGCCGTCCGTCTTGGGAAACGGATTGGCCTCGGGAGATGCAGGTCATTTTGCTCGCGAGAATTGCGGATACATTGCAGATTTTTGAAAGTATCGAAAAATTAGCAAGTATTTTTAGGTGGTTGAGTAGATTTATTTAATTATATTTTAAGGAAGAGAGGTTGCCGTCAGGCTTGGCCGTCGATCGAAATAGTGTTGTCGAAGGCATGAGCAGCGACATTCCCGCATCCATCATGTGCAATCGGATGCATGCGGCGTCCTCAATATTTACTCCGCTGATTTCGACGGGTCATTCTGGATGCATTCCAGCCAGGCGGCGGCGACGGCTGCCGCCAGCGACAGCAGGAAGACGAGGAGGATGCAGGTGGTGCGGAACGAGGTCAGGCCGATCGCGAGACCCGTCAGCATGTATTCCAGCGGCAGAAACAGCAAGACGACCGAATAGCAAAGACCCGTCACATAGGGCCGGCCGTCGCGCGGCGCCTTCATTTGCAGGATCGCAACGAAGGCGGGGGAGAGCCAGCCATTGGCCAGTCCGGCGACGAGACCGGCAAGCATCATCGTCACTGGCGAAATCTCCATCCACAGGATGCCCATCGAGAGCGCCAGGCCGAGGAGAGCCCCGCAAATGACAGAGGCGGGCGTCGGCGTGGCATGGCGCGATGCCAGATGCAGGTTCATCATGATCGTGCCCGTCGCCGACGCCGCGATGAAGAGGCCGAGCCACGCCACCGATTCACCCTGCAGCCGCAAGGCGGCGGGTACGATGAAAATCTGCAGCGTCATGAAGAAGCCGAGCGCCGCGCTTCCCCAAAGCGCGAATGGCAGCGACACGGCCGAATCGCGGAGCCGTTTCCCGGCATTGGCGATATCGCCGAGCCTTGGCGCCGGACGCAGACGGAATCTTGGCAGGCTGAAGGACAGGAGCATCATCGCGATGAAATTGCCGATGACGACCCACCACGCCGCATCCTTCGGGCCGATGACGGCAATGACGAAAGCGCTGGCCGCGGACGCCGTCAGCAGCATGAGGCCGTCGATCATATCGTCGACGGAACTGGCGGCGGCCGACGACAACCTCGAAAGACGGGCAATTTCCGGCGCCTTCGCTTCGGTGGCGACGGTCGCCGGCCCGTCGAGGATCGAGCCGGTGAAGCTCAGAATGAGGAAAGTGCCCGCATGCAGGAAATCCGCCATGTAGAGGATCGCGATCAGCAGCGACGTCAGCATTCCGACCTTGGCGGAGATGAGCGCGGTGTAGCGGATCCCGAGCATCTCGGCGATATAGCCGCCAAAGACCATGCCGATCAGGAGGACGACGCCGTTCACGAAGGCCACCAGCGCCATGAACACCACGCTGCGGGTGAGGTCATACATGATCCAGGGATATAGGACGGTCGCGAAGGCATGGCTGGCGTTCAAGGCGACATTGCTCAATTGAAGCCCGACGAAAGGCCATCGTACGCTGCGTTGAAGTTGTCGAAACACGATTCTTTCCCCGACGATGGTTTGGATCGTCAGGTTCGGGTCTCTGCCTTGCGGTAACATTACACAGGCTGAAATTTCATGGGGACGGCATCGGCAACCGAAACAGTTCGCGTGCCACCCTCGGCGAAGATATGCCTGGGTTCGAAAGGCCTATTCGCAGCGCCGGCCTGTGGCGCGATCGAAGAGATGCAGCGCATTGGCGTCGAAGCCGAGCTTCAAGCTCTGCCCTTCGGCAATGGCGGTGCGTGGCGGCAGGCAGGCCATCAGTCGCTGCGAACCCGCCTGCGCCGTCACGATAAGCTCGGGTCCGGTCAATTCCGCCACTTCGCAAACGGCCTCAAGCTGGCCCCTTTCGTCGAGGTGCAACGTCTCCGGACGGATGCCGACCACCAGCTCATGCCCCTGTTTGATCTCGGCTTCCGTTGACGGCATTGGCAGGGTGATCGAGGTTCCGTCGATGCGGAGTGAACCCTGATCGGAGGTGGCATTCAGCAGGTTCATCGGCGGCGCGCCGACGAAGGTCGCGACATAGAGCGTTGCCGGATGATTGTAGATCTCGTCGGGCGTGCCGAGTTGCTCGATGCGGCCGTCCCGCATCACGGCAATGCGGGTCGCGAGCGTCATCGCCTCGATCTGGTCGTGCGTCACGTAGACGACCGTGGTCTTCAGCATCTGATGAAGGCGCTTCAGTTCGGTGCGCATCTCCATGCGCAGCTTGGCATCGAGGTTCGACAGCGGCTCGTCGAAGAGAAAGACGTCCGGCTTGCGTACCAGCGCCCGGCCGATTGCGACGCGCTGGCGCTGGCCGCCGGAAAGCTGGCTCGGCTTGCGTTCCAGCAGCGGCTCGATCTGCAGCAGTTTCGCCGCCTCGCGCACCGCCTTGTCGCGCACTGCTGCAGGCACTTTGCGCATTTCCAGGCCGAAGCCGATGTTGCGATGGACTGAGAGGTTCGGATAGAGTGCATAGGATTGGAACACCATGGCGATGTCTCGGTCCTTCGGGTGCACGCCGAGCACGGAGCGATCGCCGATGCGGATATCGCCGCTGGTTGCCTCGGCAAGCCCGGCGATGATGTTCAAAAGCGTGGACTTGCCGCAGCCCGACGAGCCGAGCAGCACCAGGAACTCGCCGCTTTCGAGCGAAATATCGATGCCCTTCAGGGTCTCCACTTCGCCATAGCTTTTGCGGATATTCTGGATTTCGAGCGCGCTCATCGAACGGCCTCCTCGGGTGCTTTAGCCGGGCCATAGCTGCGCGGCAGAGTGGAAATGGCGCGGGAAGCGATCGCGGTCCCCGCCGAAAGGCAGGCTGCAGGCGGCTCGCCGCGGGCAAGGGCGGCCAGGAAGCCGGCATTGAAGACATCGCCGGCGCCGATCGTATCGACGACCGTGACCCGCGGCGCTGTGGCCGAAACGAGGGTGCTATCGGCATCGATGGCAAGCGCGCCGTCCGGGCCGCGCTTGACGACGAAGATGGCGCCTTCTGGCATCAGCGCATGAAGCGCGCGTGCCGCCTCGGCCGGATCGTCCATGCCGGCAAGAGTCGTGGTCTCGACCTCGTTCATCAGCGCGATGCCGCAGCGCGACAGCCAACGCCTGACGGAATCACAATTCGCCTGCGTCCAGCCATCGAGCGGCCAGCCCGTATCGAGAGCAACCGTGATCCGGTGCTTGTCGGCCCAGTCGAACAGGGCGTTGTAGTCACGGGCGAGATTCTCGGTGAGGAAAGCTCCGCACAGCAGGGCATAGCCGCCGGCAAGCCTTTTGCTGTCGAGAACCGCAAGCACGTCGTCGAGACTGAAGTGCGGCAAGTGGCCGCGCGTTGTGAAGAAGGTGCGCTCGCCATCGGGATGGGTGATGCCGACCGAGAGCGTCGTGCCCTCCGGTCTGACAGGCCATTTACTGCTGCGAGCGCCGAACGCGTCGCCGAGCCAGCGTCCGAATTGGTCGCTACCGACGTTGGCGGCAATCTCATAATCGATACCCAGCCCCTCCCAGGCGAGCGCGCTGTTGCCCGCCTGGCCGCCGACGCGCAGCTCGTCATGATCGACGATGACCTCGGTGCCGGCTTTCGGCCATGGCGCTGCAGGCCCTAGGATCAGGTCGATATTGACGTTGCCGATGACTGCAAGCGGCTTCATTCATTCGCTCCGCGTGATCTTGGTGGAGCGCACCGGCGTGCCGGCATTCTCCACCCGCTCGTCGGCAAAGGCGATCATCAGCGATTGGGCGACGGGCAGCATCTGGAAGATGGCGGCAAGGCCGGTTTCCGGTTTGAAGCGCAGGGTGACGCAGCCGGGCACCGGCTCTTCTTCGGAACCATCGAAGACGATAACCGGCGCGCCGGTTTCGAGCGCGGAAACGGCCATGGCCGTCACGAGGCCGGCCGTCGCATCATTGCCACGGAAGAGGACGACGCCGATCGAGGGACCGAGCATTTCCATCGGACCATGGCGCAGCTGGCCACCTTCAAGCGAGAAGCAGGGGCGACGGGAAAGTTCGGTGAGGCCGAGCGCCAGTGCCTCAGCGATGCCCTGCAGGCGGCGGCCCGAGGTGACGACCGTCTCGACATCGGCGAGAGCTGAAAGCGCCGGCGCGATATCGAGCGTCTCAGGCGCGCGAAGCACGGCCAAAGCACGGGCGGGATCCTGCCCGAGGGCGGTGAAGATCGCCAAATGCAGTGCGAAGGTTACGGTGAGGCTGCGGGTTGCCGCAAAGGCAAGCTCGGTGCCGCCGGTGCCGACGAGAGAAGGCGCGGTTCTCGCGAGAAAGGAGCTGCCCTCCAGCGTCAGGCCGAAGGTATCGCCAGTGCCGCCCGTCTCGTTGAACCAGCGCAGCACCTCGGCGCTTTCGCCGGATTGCGAGGTCATGAAGATCGTGCGCCCTTCCAGCGACAGCGGCTGACCGAGCTGTTCGGAGAGCGGCAGGGCGATGGCATCGATGCCGCCGGCGCGATAGAGCGGTTCGACAGCCCGGTTGACAGCGTGCGAGCCGCCCATGCCGAGCAGCAGTAACTTGCCGGTGCGCTTCAGCGATGCGGCAGCCTTGGCAGCCATATCGGCGGCGGCTCCGAGGGAGGCAAGCGCATCTGTATGTTGGCGAACCATTTCGCGGTCGATGGCGGCAAGGCCGGCGGGGCGTGTTTTCTCTTTGGTCATGGTCATCCCTTGACGCCGCCATTGGTCAGGCCCGAGATCAGGGCGCGTTGCATGACAAGGCCGATCAGCACCGGCGGCAGGGCGGCCAGCACGCCGGCAGTCGCGATCAGTCCGTAATCCGAGACACGGCCGCCGGCGAGATCCGCTATGGCGACGGTGAGGGTCTTGGCGCGCTGGTCTGACGTGAAGAGCAGCGCATAGAAGAATTCATCCCAGGCAAGCAGGAAGGCGAAGAGCGCCGAGGTGGCCATGACGGGCATGGCAAGCGGCAGTGTGATGATCTTCAGCGTCTGGAACAGCCCGGCGCCGTCGATCATCGCCGCAGCCTCGATCTCCTTCGGAATGGAATCGAAGCCGGATTTCATCAGCCAGGTCGTGAATGGCGCCAGGATCGTCAGATAGACCAGCGCCAAGCCGAAGACGTTGTTGAGCAGGCCGAGATGGGCAAGGCCCATGTAGAGCGGTACGGCGAGCGCCACCGGTGGCAACATATAGGTGGCGATGACCATGGAAAGCGACCATCCCACGGACGGCGTGCGCGATACGGCCCAGCCCGCGGGAATGGCGAGCGCGATCGCGGCGATGGTCGCCATGCCGGCCACTTCGATACTGTTGCGCAACGACGAGGTGAATGCGGCGCCCTCGCTGTTTTCCAGCGTCGACAGCAGCACTTTGTAGCGCGAGAAATCCGCCGTCTGCGGCCACCAGCGCAGCGGCTTGGCAGCAAGATCGGCAGCCGGCGAAATGCTCATGATGAAGAGCCAGGCGATCGGCGCTAGAATCACGACGGCGAGCAGGATGGCGCAGACATAGATGAAGCAGGTGAAAAACGGGCTCTTGCGTTCCATCAGGTGGCACTCCCCGCGGTTTTGCGGACAAGGGCGGCATAGGCGGCGGCAAGCACCGTGACCAGCAGCGTTACGATAAGGGCGAGCGACGCACCCGACCCCGCTCGCTGGAAAGAGAAGGCCTCCTGATAGACGAGGATCGACAACGTGCGCGTGCTGTTGGCCGGGCCGCCGCGGGTCATGACCCAAATGATGTCGAAGACCTTGAAGGCCTCGATGGTGCGCAGCACCAGCGCTACCATAAGCGGTCCTACGAGGTAGGGAAGGATCACAAAACGGAAACGCTTGAAGGGTCCTGCGCCATCGACGAGCGATGCGGCGGTGATATCGCGCGGCACCGCCTGCAGGGCGGCCAGCGCGATCAGCGCCACCAGCGGAAAATTCTTCCAGCAATCGGCGACGATGAGCGCTGTCAGCGCCGTGCCCGGTTCGCCGAGCCAGGAGCGGTAGGCGTCGATAAGGCCGAGCTGGGTGAGTGCTGCGTTGAGTGCACCATATTCGGGATTATAGATCAGCCGCCAGAGCGTCGCGTTGACTACGGTCGGCAGCGCCCAGGGCAGGATCATCAGCGCGCGCAGCACGCCGCGGCCTTTGAAATCCTGGTTCAGAAGCAGCGCGGCGAGGACGCCGAGCACCATTTCGGCGGCGACGGAGACGATCGCAAACCAGGTCGTGGTGATCAGGGTGCGCTGGAAATTGGAGTTCGCCAGCATCTTGGCGTAGTTGTCGATGCCGACGAAATTGCCGCCGGTTCCCACAAGCTTCGCATCGGTGAAAGAAAGGCCGACCGTGTCGACGAGTGGCCAGCCGATCACCGCGATCATCACCACAAGCAACGGCAGCATCAAAAGCCAGGCGCGGGTTGTCATAGAGGTGCCGGACATGGCGGGCCCCTTCTTTCATTCTTCATGGAGGATCAAGAGAGGCGGGCGGCGACTGGCACCGCCCGATAAGGGTATCAGAGACCGCTGTTTTGGGCAGCCGACTTCAGCGCATCTTCGGGCGAAGACTGGCCGAGCAGCGATTCCTGGATCGCCTGCTGAAGTGCTGTCGACAGTTCCTGATATTTCGGCGTCGTCGGACGCGGATACATGGCGGCGAGGCCGACCTTTGCGGCTGCGATCAGTTCTTCCTGACCCTTCGTCACGGCCGGGTCGCTATAGGATGATGCCCAGATCGGCAGGCTGAGCTTGGCATACTGGTTCTGTGTCGCCTGGGAGGTCATGTAGCTGATGTACTTCCAGGCTTCGTCCGGATGCTTGCTGGCAGACGTGATGCCGAGGCCCATCGAGCCGTTGACGGCCGAAGCTTCGCTCTTGCCGGCAACGCCGGGTGCCGGCACGACGCCGACCTTGCCCGCGACCTTGCTGTCCTTCGGGTCGTTTGCCATGTTGTACATGTAGGTCCAGTTTAGCGCGAAGGCGGCATCGCCGTTTTCGAAGACCTTGCGGACGTCCTCCTCCAGGAATTCCTTGGAGTTCGGGTTGGTGAGACCGGACTTGTAGCTGGTGACCATGTATTTCAGGGCATCGAGACCGCCGCCGGTCTGGAAGTCCGGCTTGCCGTCCTTGATGAAGTCGCCCTTGTAGGCACTGACGAGCGTGGCGTAGTCGCAGATCGCGGCCTCGGCCTGCGACCAGCTCCAGGCGATCGGCGTTGCCAGAAGGCCCTTGTCCTTGATGGCCTTGGCCTGCTCGTTGAGCTCGTCCCAGGTCTTCGGCGGCGCCTTGATGCCGGCCTTTTCCAAGATTTCCTTGTTGTAGAACAGGTACTTGGTATCGAGGATCCACGGCATGCCGTAATATTTGCCGTCATACTGGACCGTCGTCCATGCGCCCGGCAGGACATTCTTCTTCGTGTCGTCCGAGATGCGGGAGGACACGTCGACCAGAACCTTGTTGGTTGCGTATTCGGCCGGCCAGATCACGTCGAACAGCACGACGTCATAGCCGCCGCCGGAGCCTTGAGCGAGCACGGTCTTATCGTGCAGGCCTTCATAAGGGACGAATTCGAGATTGACTTTGATGTCCGGATTGGCCTTGGAGAAGGCATCCGTCATGGCGCGCACATCGGCTTCGCTATAGGCGGCCTGCGCCATGAAGAGGGCATTGATCGTGGTTTCGGCAAAGGCATGCGAGGCGAAGGATACGCCGATCAGTGCTGCGCCGAGCAATGTCTTGTTTAATGATTTCAACATTCCATCCTCCAGTTTTTTTGACAGTCACACGATTTTTTTCCAATGGCGGCGGAAGTGTCGCCATCGGCTGTCGAGCAGGCAATTGGCCGGGCCGGCTGCCGAGCATCGATCGGAGCGTCTTCGGAGCCCCTTGGCTCGCTCAAGTTCCCTGATGAAACTCTCTGGTTTCTTTTAAGTCAATTGTCTTGACTAATTTGTTCTTCAATATTCTATTGGTGTCAAGAGGCAAATGCAGATGAACGATAATCGCCCGATTAGGGCCACGAGCGGAACGAACCACGAAGGCACCAGCGCCCATAACCGGCGGGTGATCATCGATGCCCTGCGGCTCAACGGTGCTCTCTCCCGCGCCGATCTCGCCCGCGCCACCCGCCTGACGAAGCAGACGGTCTCCAACATCATGGAGGAGCTGGAAAACGACGGGCTGGTGACCTCTCGGGAAACGGTACGCCGCGGCAGGGGCCAGCCCTCGACACCGTATGGTCTCGTGCCGGAAGGTGCTTTCGCCATCGGCCTGCAGATCGACCGCCACATCACGCGCGCCATCGCCGTCGATCTCGTCGGCAATGTCCTCATCCGCAAGGAAGCGAACTTGCCGGCGGGCGGACCGGCGACGGGCACGCCCGTCGTCCTGAAGCTGATAGAAGACGTGCGTGCCGAGCTCAGGCAGAGCGTGGCGCAGGCGGAGAAGCGCCTCGTCGGCCTCGGCGCGGCGATGCCGGGTCCGTTCGGTATCGAGCAGGATGAGGCCGACAATCCCTGGATGATGGGCGCTTGGCAACGCTTTCCGCTGCTGGAAACGCTATCGGCCGGAACCGGTCTCAATGTCACCCTGCAGAACGACGCCGCAGCCTGCGCGACCGCTGAGCGCATGGTCGGAGCTGCGCATGGGCTCGATCACGCCGTTTGCCTCTATGTCGGCTATGGTATCGGCGCGGGCCTCATTCTCGGCGGCGAGCTCTATAGCGGCGCGCACGGCAATGCCGGCGAAATCGGCATGGCGTTGTTGGGGGCAGGTGGCCGGCTGACCCAGCTGGAGCATCGCGCGTCGCTTGCCTCGCTCTACGATCACCTCGGTGTCGATCCGATGGCGGCGAATATCTATTCGCTAATAGACGCGCGCGCTGCGGCCGATGACCCCGATATTCTCGCTTGGATCGAAAGGGCGGCGGTCGACCTGCGCTGGAGCGTGCAGATCATCGAAACCATCTTCGATCCGCAGACGGTGATTCTGTGCGGCGGCGCACCCCCGGCGCTGGCAACGCGGTTGATCGCCGCCATGCAGCCGCTCCTGCCTTCCAATGCCGATCGTCCCGACCGGTTGCTGCCGCGCCTGCAGCTCGGCATGACCGACCCATGGGCCGTAGCGCGTGGCGCGGCGGTCGAGCCGATCGGCCACGCCTTCGATCCGCGCTTTCAGGCGATCCTGAAATCCTGATATTTAGGAATGCCGTGGACTGGCGCCGAGACGCGCGAGCACCTTATTCGGAATGCCATAGCGCTGGATGACGTCGCGGCTGTTGCGCAGGCCACAGATCTCGCGGTGGATGAACATTCCCCAGACGGCTTCGGCGGCGGCATCAACCAGCCGCTCGTGTTCCACGCCCAGCTTGCCCTTGGCCTCGCCCTCCTGCAATGCGGCAAGCGCTGCCTCGACCTTCATGCCGTGACGGCCGAGCGAACTCGCCCGTTCCGACATCATCTCATATTCGAGGATCCCGAGGCCGGTCTCGTTCGTCTGCGATGGATTGAAGTTGCGCGGCGGGCGAACTGTCATATCGGACTCCGCATGCTGTATGATCTGCCTCTACTCGATTTTACACAATTCCAGCTCATTTCCCAAGCGCGACCATCTGGCCTGCGTCATCGTGAGGCTGTCCGCGCGAGTTCAGAAATGCCGGGATTTCGCTGCCACTTATCTGTTTTCGGGTGGCTGGAGAACCTCATTTGAGGTCCAATACGCACATCAGCGCTTCTTCAGAGGCAATCACGCCCGATACTATGAGCGCAATTCAAGGAAAGGATATCGGCATGACCAAAGCTCCGAAAAATGCAGAAAACCACTACGTCTATCGGATCGTGAATTCGCCTGTTGGCGCATTGAAGCTCGTTGGCAGCGATAATGGGCTTGCCGCGATCCTCTGGGACAATGATCGGCCGGGCCGCGTGCCACTGCTGATCGTGGCTGAGGATGACAGCCATCCCGTGCTGCTCGAAACCGAACGGCAGCTCCGCGAATATTTCGCCGGCGAACGGCAGTCTTTCGATCTGCCGCTCGACTTTGCCGGAACGGAGTTCCAGCAGAAGGTCTGGCAGGCTCTGCTTGCCATCCCCTTCGGCGAGACGCGAAGCTATAGCCAGATCGCCACCGAGATCGGTTCGGCAAAGGCGATCCGTGCTGTCGGCGCCGCCAACGGCCGCAACCCGATCTCGATCATCGCGCCCTGCCACCGCGTGGTAGGATCAGCAGGCGATCTCAGAGGATTTGCCGGTGGTCTCGAGCGCAAGGCCTATCTCCTGCGGCTCGAAGGGGCTGATACGAAGACATTCGACTTCGCCGCCTGATCTCTCGGCGATGACAGACGGTATACCATGCAAAAGGCCCCTTCGGTTTCCCGGATGGGCCTTTCACTTTGAATCGACTAGCTATCTCAGCCTTCGAGCCACTTCACCTGTTCCGGCGTCAGCTTGATGTCGACCGCCGAAAGGCTGTCTTCCAGTTCGGCGATCGTGCGCGGGCCGATCAGCGGGATGACCGGGAAGGGCTGCGCGACGACATAGGCGAGCGCGATGTGGATCGGATGGCGGCCGAGCTTCTGCGCCAGTTCGATCGCCCTGTCGCGGCGGCCGAAATTGCGGTCGGAATACCAGACGCGCACCAATTCCTCCTCATCACGCTTGTCGCGGCCGGCGCGATCGGTGAAGAAGCCGCGGCCCTGGCTCGACCAGGCGAAGTTCGGGATCTGCTTGGCATTGAGCCACGCCTTCCACTCGTCGTCGGATGCGGCGACGCATCCGGCCCAGATCGGATCGAGCATCTCCGCCAACGAGAAGTTGTTGGAAAGTGCCGCCGGTGCCGCCTTGCCGTTCTTCTCAGCATAGGCGATCGCCTCATCAAAACGGGCACGCGTCCAGTTCGAACCGCCGAAGATGCCGCGGATGCGGCCAGCCCTTACTTCGGCATCCATGGCATCGACGAATTCGCCGACCGGAATGTCGGTGTTGTCGCGATGCATGAAGTAGATGTCGACATAGTCGGTCTTCAGGCGGTTAAGGGACTGGTCGAGCTGCTTGCGGATCATGTCCGGGTAGCAAAGTGGCGAATGCGCGCCCTTGCCGATAAGCACGATCTCCTCGCGCGGCACGTTGCGGCTGGTGTGCCAGTCGCCGAAGATGCTTTCCGTCTTGCCGCCGCCATAGACATAGGCTGTGTCGAAGGCGTTGCCGCCGGCTTCGTAGAAGGCGTCGAGCGTCAGCGAGGCGGCGGCGAAATTCGGGAAGAACTCGAAGCCGAGCGTGACGAGCGATGCCGGCTTGGAGATGCCCGGAATGCTGCGCTTCGGGATGCTGTTGCCCTTGGTGACGGTCGCGCCGGCAATGTTCTTCGTCCGGCGTGTTGCCTTCTCCACCTCGTATTCGAGGCCGATCGAGGCGCGCCACTGGTCGAGAACCCTAAGATTGCCTATCGAATCCGCCCAGTTGATGCCGGGATAGGCGAATTCCTTTTTGCCGGCACGGATGGCATCGCCGGCCGCATCGACTTCGAAGGAATAGAGCCAGCGCTCTTCCTTGACCTCGATCGTCTGCGTCTCGTCGCCCTTGATCAGTTCGATCTTGCCGACGCCGCCCTTGTGGCCGGATGCGAACCAGAAGTCGGCAACCTCGATCCGGCCTTCCGAGCCGATGATGCGCAGCGTGTTGTCCTGGTTCGCCATGATCGAGCAGGACACTTCGGCGATGATGTCGTTCGGGAACTTCAGCACGGCGGAAGCCCATTCATCGACGCCGGTCTGGCCGAGATGGCCGACGCCCGAGACCTTGTCGGGATCGAGGAACGGCTTGCCGTCGACGGCGCCGGCGATCAGGCGCGCCATCGATACCGGATAGCCGCCGACATCGAGGATGCCGCCGCCGGCCGTTTCATTGGCAAACAGCCGGTGTTCCGGCTTCACCGTGCCCATGTTGAAGCCGAAGGAGGTGCGGATGATGCGCAGATCGCCGATCGCGCCGCTCTTGATGAGTTCTATCAGCTTCGCCGTCTGCGGGTGGACGCGATACATGAAGGCTTCGCCGGCGAAGACGCCGGCCTTCCTGGCTTCGTAATAGATGGCTTCTGCATCGAAAGCCGAGAGTGCGATCGGCTTTTCGACCAGCACATGTTTGCCGGCGCGGATCGCCTTGATCGCCCATTCGGCATGGCCGGTATGCGGTGTGGCGATGTAGACGGCGTCGATCTCCTCGTCGGCGAGCAGGGCTTCATAGCCATTGACGATGCGCGCACCTGGGAAACCGTCACTGAGGCCCGGCTTGTCCGGATTGCGGCTGGCGATCGCCACCAGCTTGCCGCTGCGGGAATGAGCGATACCATCGGCAAAAGTCTGTGCGATCCTGCCGGGGCCGATAATGCCCCAGCGGATTGAGGTCTCAGTGGTCATGGAACGATCCTTTCCTAAATCTGCATGCTGTCTTGGGAGGATGGGCAGCGCCTATCGCAATCGGTTGCCGGCGCTGTCGAACAGGAATGTCTTGGCTGCCGCAAGCGCCACGGTGAGCTGGTCGCGGTTGCCCGTGTTACGGGATTCCTCGCGTTCGATGACGATCTGCTCGCCGCCTTCGATATTGGCGTAGATGTAGCTGGTGTTGCCGAGATGCTCCGCGACATCGACGGCGACGGTCATGTCGACCTCGCCGCGCCCGGCTTCGAGGAAATGTTCCGGGCGAACGCCGAGCGTCACCGGCTGGCCTACCGCCAGCTTGGCCGAGGTAACCGGCAACGTCAGGCGGACATTGCGCTGGCCCTTAAGCATGATGGCGATGCGGCCCTGCTGATTGTCCGCGACTTCGGCCTGGAGGAAATTCATCTTCGGTGAGCCGACAAAGCCGGCGACGAACTGGTTGGCCGGATCGTCATAGAGATCGAGCGGCGCTCCCACCTGTTCGATATTGCCGCCGCGCAGCACGACGATCTTGTCGGCCAGCGTCATGGCCTCGGTCTGGTCGTGCGTGACGTAGATCATCGTCGTGCCGAGCTTCTTATGAAGGCGCGAGATTTCGACGCGCATCTGCACGCGCAGCTCGGCGTCGAGATTGGACAGCGGCTCGTCGAACAGGAAGATCTGTGGTTCGCGTACGATGGCGCGGCCGATGGCAACG
This sequence comes from Rhizobium sp. P40RR-XXII, assembly GCF_012641405.1. Lineage (GTDB taxonomy): Bacteria > Pseudomonadota > Alphaproteobacteria > Rhizobiales > Rhizobiaceae > Rhizobium. The sequence continues at coordinate 95,888 of NZ_JABAII010000022.1, read as the reverse complement.
CGCTGGCGCTGGCCGCCGGAGAGCTGCTTCGGCCGGCGCTGCATCAGCTCGGTGATCTGAAGAATCTCGGCCGCCTGCTTAACGCGGCGGTCGGTATCGGCCTTCGGATTGCCGTTCATGCGCAGGCCGAAATTGAGGTTCTGCTCGACCGTCAGATGCGGGTAGAGAGCATAGGACTGGAAGACCATGGCGATACCGCGATCGGCCGGTTCCACGTCGTTGACCACGCGGCCGCCGATCTTGAGTTCACCACCGGTGATGTCTTCCAGGCCGGCGATCATGCGCAGGAGCGTGGACTTGCCGCATCCGGACGGCCCGACGAAGACGACGAATTCGCCGTCCTTCACGTCGAGATTAGCGCCGTGGATGATTTCCAGCGAACCGTAGCGTTTGACGATATTGGTAAGGGACAGTTCAGCCATACGGATCTCCCGGAATTATTTGATTGCGCCGGCGGCGATGCCGGCGATGAAGTGGCGCTGCAGGAGAACGAAGACGATGAGGATCGGCGCCGTCAGCATGACCGCACCGGCCATGATGCCGCCCCAGGAGACCCTGGTGAGGCCGATCAGGGTTCCGAGCGCCACGGGCGCGGTCATCATTCCCGGGCGGGAGTTGATGAGCAGCGGCCAGAGATAGTTGTTCCAGGAGGCCAGGAACAGGATGATCGCGAGCGCCGCCATGGTTGGCCTTGCGAGCGGCAGGGCGATGCGCAGGAAGATCTGCCATTCCTTGACGCCCTCGACGCGGGCGGCGTCAAAGAGCTCGCCCGGCATCATCGAGAAGGCCTGGCGCATGAACAGCACGCCGAGCGAATTGAAGAGCGGCGGTACGATCAGGGCGACCCATGAATTGGCCAGCCCGAAATCGCGCGCCACCATGATGAACTGCGGGATGACGACGACGGAGTAGGGCAGCGTGATCGTGCCGAGGATGATGCCGATGACGCCCGAACGGCCGGCGAACTGGTAACGCGCCAGGGCCCATCCGGCCATCGAGGTCAGCAGCACCGACAGGCAGGTATAGACGACGGCAACGACGATGGAGATCGTCATGGCGCCGATGAAGTTGGTGTCTGCCTGCAGGTTGCGGACGTTGTCCATGAAACCCGTCGACGGTGTCAGGATGATTCCGGGGCTGAAGATGCCGTAGTCGGGCATGGTCGAGAAGACGAACATCATCCAGAGCGGAAACAGCCAGATGATGGCGAGCGGCGCCAGCAGGCCATGCAAGGCGAGCGAGCGGACCAGAGTGGATTTGGACTTCGATTTCATTTCGGTTCGCGCCCCACCCAGAGATTGAGAAGAGAAATGGCCACGGCGAGCGCCGCCATCGTGTAGGCGATCGCGGAGGCATAGCCGAAGTTGGTCGACTGGAATGCCTGGCGATAGAGCAACAGGCCGAGCGTCTCGGTCCCGCCGCCGGGGCCACCCCTGTTGGTGATCAGATATGGTTCGGTGAAGAGTTGCATGGTGCCGATGACGGACAGGACGACGCAGAATAGAATGATCGGCTTCAACAGCGGCAGGGTGATGTGGATGAACTGCTGGAAGCGGTTGACGCGGTCGAGGGTCGCAGCCTCGTAAACATCCTCGGGGATCGATTGCAGCCCGGAAAGGATGATGATGGCGTTGTAACCCGCCCAGCGCCAGGTGACGGCGATGATGATGAGCACCATTGCTGCATGCGATTCGGCGAACCACGACACCGGCGCGAAGCCGACCGTGCCGATGAGCTTGTTGATGATACCGAAATCGACGTTGAACATCAGGCGGAAGACTGCGGCATAAGCCACCTCTCCAACGACGACGGGCGCGAAGAAGGCGAAGCGAAAAATGCTGCGTGCCTTCAACAGCGGTGAATTCAGCAGCACCGCCATGACCGTGGCGAGCGTGATCATGACGGGTACCTGGACGATCAGGATGATCAGCGTGTTTTGAAGCGCGTTGTAGAAGGCCGGGTCGCCGAACAGCCGCCCCCAATTGAGCGACAGATTGAACGTCCACGGATTAACCCGGGTGTTCTGGAACGAGATCAGGAACGAATCGATGATCGGCCAGACCCAGAAAGCGGCGAACACCAGAAGATAGGGTGCAAGGAACGCATAGGCGCTCCGGTTTCGCAACCGCATGAAAGCCTTCTCCTTTATGCGCAGTGGAATGACACGTGACGTCGCATCCCCGCCGCCCTGAGGGCGGCGGGGATGCCGGGCGCGGCTTGGGATGCGCGCCCGGCAGTGTCACTCATTTCGCGAGCGGCAGACCTGTCGCCGAAGCGATCTGCTGGGCCGCGTCGTCGAGCGCGGCTTTGCCGTTTGGATAGCCGCCGGCGAGGTATTTCGTCTGGACGGCCTTTATGACCTCATCCGCATCGCTGAAATACTGGGTGCCGGGGCTCGGGCGGATCTTCGGCAGGGTGGCGAGGATATCGGCCCAGACCTTTTGCCCACCCCAATAGGGCTGGGGCTGGTTGACGAAGGGATCTTGAACTGCCGTCAGCAGTGACGGCACGAGCCCGAAGGACTTCAGCATGGTCACCTGGCCCTCATTGGTGCCAAGCGTGTATTCTAGGAATTTCCAGGCGGCTTCCTTGTTCTTGGAGCCGCTGGCGATTGCGAGCGACGAGCCGCCGAGATTGGCCGCATGCTGGCCGTCCGCCGTCATGCTCGGCATCGGGTAGACGCCCCATTTGCCGGCGAGATCCGGCGAGGTAGAGCGGACGGTGCCTTCATACCAGCCGCCATAGAGCTGAGACGCCACTTTGCCGGCAGTGTTCGCCTGAATTTTCTCGTTCCAGTTCGCGGCGCTCATCAAGCCCGCGTCCTTGATCTCCTTGACCTTGTCCAGGGCTTTTACGCAGGCGGGCTGGTTGACGGTGATGCTCTGGCTGTCATACGAAAAATAGCCGCAGCCCTGTTCATTGGCGAGCATGCGGAACCATTCGGTATCGCCGTTGAGATCGGCCTGCGTCATGATTACGCCCGGATTGGCGGCGGAGATCTTCTTGCCGGCGGCAATGAAATCGTCCCAGGTCTTGATCGTTGCCGGATCGATCCCCGCCTTTTCATAAAAATCGCGGCGATAGAACATGGTGACTGGGCCGGAATCCCAAGGCATGGCATAGGCGGCATCGCCGACCTCAAGTTCGGCACGCTTGAATTCCGGGAATTGCTTCTTCAGTTCATCGTTGTAGCCGAGCTTCGTGAGATCGGTCAGGCAGTCCGGAAAGCGATTCCAGAAGATCGAGGCCTTGTGGTTTTCGATCGACATGACGTCGGGCAGGCCGTCGCCGCCGGCAGCACATGCGGCCAGCATCTTGTCGAAGACCTGCGGGTTCCCGATGTCCTGAACTTCGACCTTGATGTCCGGATATTTTTTATTGAACCCCTCGACCGTGGATTTCAGCGCCGATGCGGCGATGTTCCAGCTCCAGACGGTAATGGTGGTTTGTTCCGCAAAGGCAGAACCGGAAGCGAGTAGGGCCGCGATGGCCGTCGCTCCAGCTAGTTTTAAACGCATTGAAAATCCTCCCTTTTCAATTGCCGTCCGCAAGCGAACGCGCTTAAACTAGCTGCCGGTACGCTTCTGTCTCCTAAAAAGGGAACATCGACTTGGCGAAAAGTAAGGTGGGTCAACGGGCGGTTTATCAGCCGGGTGCGAGCAGCGTCGAAGGGCTGCCGACGATCCTGCAGATGTTTCACAATCATCCATTGCCGATGGCGAAGCCGCATTGGCACGCGCAGGTAGAGGTGAACTATATCGTGCGCGGCAGCGTGCACTACCGCATAGGCAATCACGACCTTACCCTGAAGGCCGGCGAGATCTGTCTGTTCTGGGGAGGGCAGCCGCATCAGCTGGATGAATTGTCCGAGGATTCGATCTATGCGGGCGCGCATCTGCCGCTCGTGCATTTCTTCCGCCTGCGGCTGCCGCTCGATATTTCCGGTCGCCTCATTCGCGGGCAGGCCTTGATAAGCTCGGCGACCGATGCCGCTGACGACGAAAATTTTGCCCGATGGCACCGTTACGTCATGTCGAATGACGGCGCCAAGGCCGAACATGCCGTTGCCGAACTTCTCCTGCGTCTGGAGCGAATTGCTTTCGAACCTTATCGCATGGTGCCGGAGAAGCCGGGAAACCTGGCGAACGACCAGGCCCATCCGCAGTCCTCACGCAGCCTGGCGAGAATGTGCGATTTCATCGCCGATAATTTTCTGGATGACATCGATACGGTCGATATCGCCAAGGCGGCGCATCTCCATCCGAAATACGCCATGAACCTCTTCAAGAAATCCACCGGCATGACGCTCGCCAAGTATGTGAACCTGCTGCGCCTTTCGCGCGCTCAGGCGATGCTAATGCGCGACGGCGCCAATGTGCTGCAGGTCGCCATGGACAGCGGCTTCGGCTCGATCAGCGCGTTCAACAAATCCTTTCGCCACATTGCCGGCATGACGCCTTCCGATTTCCGCCGCGACATGCGCGTACTCTCCGCGATCAACGTGGAAGCCATCGATTCGTCCGCGCGGCGCCCTCCGCAGATTCAGCGCTGACGCCTCTTGCGGTCACCGCCGATCCCGCGCATTGCTGGCGGGAATATTGTCGGCGGGAATGCGGGAGGAGATTTCAATGCGGCGGTTTTCGGCTTGTATCGAGTGGTTGTTTGCGCGTGATGGCGATGTCTTTGCGGATCGCATCCGGTTGGCGCATCAGGCGGGGCTCGATGCCGTCGAGTTCTGGCGCTGGACGAACAAGGATCTCGATGCGATTGCCGCCGCCGTTGCCGAGACCGGCATTGCGGTGTCCGGCCTGGTGGCGGAGCCGATGATCGCATTGACGAGTCCCGCAAACAAAGAGGCTTGGCTGAAGGGTTTGCGCGAGTCCGTTGCCGTGGCGCAGCGCCTCGGCGCGCCGGTTCTGATCGCGCAGGCCGGCGATGATCTGCCGGGATTTTCGCGCGCCGAGCAGCGGTCGGCTCTCGTCGCAGCTCTCAGCGCCGGCGCCGATGTTCTTGAAGGATCCGGCGTTCGCGTCGGCCTCGAGCCGTTGAACACGAAGATCGATCATGTCGGCTATTATCTGTCTTCGACGGAGGAAGGCCTGGATATCGTCGACGAGGTCGGCCGCGCCGAAATCGGCATCGTCTACGATCTCTATCACTCGGCCGTCATGGGCGAGGATACGCGTGAGGTCGTCGGCGATCGCATCAACCGGATCGTGCATCTCCATGTGGCCGATCATCCCGGCCGAGGCGATCCTGGTACCGGCCATATCGATCTGGCGGAGCGGCTGGATTGGGTATTCGCCCAGGGTTATCGTGGCAGGGTGGGCCTGGAATATAGGCCGGCGACCAGCGATGCCGAAGCTGTTCGCGCGGTGGTGAAATCGCTCGGCGGCTCTCCGCGAGGATCTGCGTCCTGACCTACACCGGCTCCAATATGCCGAAGATGGCGACGAGCCCGATTACTGCCATGCCGATGACGATCTCGGTGATGCTTCCAAGCCGGAGCGCCTGCAGCGCGCGGTTATGGTTGCGGCCGATCCATGGAACGAAGACATAGCGATTGACGATCGCCAGAAGCACCATGGCGGCGACCAGCGTGATCTTAATGCCAAGCAGTTTCTGGTAGGGCGACGACCAGTCCGTCGGCAGCCGTTTCAGGATCAGCATCGTGTTGACGATGCCGGAGGCGATGACGAGCGCGACGGCCACATGCCCCGCATTGGAGAAGCGTCGCAGCGCCACCAGCGCTTCCGCTCGGCAATCCTTGCAGTCGAGAAGGCGCAGAATGGGTCTCAGCGGCACGAGCGCTCCCAGCCAGCCGCCGGCGGTCAGCACATGCAGCACATCGTTGCCACGATGCATCTGCCTTAGCCAGCCTTCCAGCATCGAGGCGTGCCCGGTTAAGGAAAGGAAGGCAAGCCCCAGGCCCGAACCCAACGCCAGCCCGCGCCGCTGCCAGCCTTCCGGTAACAGGAAGGCGCCGACCATGACCACGGCCGCAGCCGCCTGTGCCTGCCAAGCCAGGCCGACCGTGGTCCGGAAGAGCACGTCTTGGATGGTGTCGGCATCGAGTGCATCGTTCCATCCATTGCCGATAGTCGCCGTCGTTGCGGGCAATGCCGCGAGTACCGTCACGGCTGCAATCGTGGTAATCGCGAAAAGTGGCCTTGTGGACACGCGCCAGACGGTATCGGCGAGCGTTTTCGGCACGAGCAGGCAGAGATAGGCGCAGGCGCCCCACAGAAGCATCAGCGACGCATCATGAAGAAAGCGGCAGAGTTGGAGCGCTGTCGTCGGATCCATCAGGATTTCACGTCAAATTTACGGGCGCCATGGGCAGCATTCCAGTTCAATACAGTGTCGCTTTCGCCGGGCAAGCGGGCAGCTGTCATGCCGGGGCGGGCAGACGACAGCCTTATCATGCTTCGGATGGCGGGGCTCTCTTTCGCCGGCCTGGCGAGCGCGATAGGATTGCGGATACGCACTGTCAACTTTCTCCATGCATAAAGGCGCCGTTCAGGACGCTTTGCCGCAAGGCAATCCGCTGTCGCAGGCCTTGGCCGATCGCGATATCGATCATGGGCGCGATTCCTGCTTTTTTGGCAAAGAATCGTCGCTTTTGAGTCCTTTTTGCAGACATAGTTGAGGCGTTCCGGGGTGTGCGCTCGAAAGGCAGTTTCATGGCGGCATCTAGGATACGCGAAAAAATGGCTACTGGCTTCGGCTCTCGCCGGCGTCGCGAATGGCTCGAACATCTCGACATGCCCACCTATGTCATCGGCGACGTCCATGGCCGTTACGATCTTCTGAGTGCGCTGGAGCGCAAGATTTTCGCCGATGCGGCAGGGCTGGCGGGCCGAAAGCTCATCATCATGCTCGGAGATTTCATCGATCGCGGCCCGGCTTCGGCGCAGGTGGTCGGCCGCCTGATGGCGTCGCCGCCGAATGGCTTCGACCGTATTTGCTTGACGGGCAATCACGAGATGGCAATGCTCAGCTATATCGACGGCGAGATATCGCTTGACGATTGGGTGGCGCTCGGCGGTGATGCGACGCTCGCTTCCTACGGCGTGGATATCCAAAAACTGAAAGAGCGATATCCCAAGCAGAAGCAGCTCGATACCTTCATACGGACCTGGCTGCCTGACGATCACGTCAATTTCCTGCGCCGTTTACCGATCCTGCTGGACACGCCCGAAGTGCTGTTCGTTCATGCCGGCATCGATCCGGACAGGTCGATTTCCGAGCAGCAGGACGACGATCTTGTCTACATCCGTTCGCGCTTCCACGACAGCGCGCAGCCTTTGCCGAAGCTGATCGTGCACGGTCATACACCAATCCGGCAGGCCGAAGTTCATGGTTTGCGGCTCAATCTCGACACCGGGGCATTCTATACCGGTCGGTTGACTGCGGCTCGGCTATGGCAGGGCCGCATTCACATTACCTCGACTTGATTTGCCGGCTACAGATTGCCGATGCAGAGATATTTCATTTCCAGATAGTCGTCGGCACCGTGGCGCGAACCTTCGCGACCGAGGCCGGATTGCTTGATGCCGCCAAATGGCGCCGTCTCCGTCGACATTAGGCCGGTATTGATGCCGACCATGCCGTATTCCAGCGCTTCGGCGACGCGCCAGACCTTCTTGAGGTCGCCGGCGAAGAAATAGGCCGCGAGGCCGAATTCGGTGTCGTTCGCCTGTGCAATTACGTCCTCGACGGTTTCGAAGCGGAAAAGCGGTGCCACCGGGCCGAACGTCTCCTCGCGTGCCACCTTCATGCTCCGGTCGACGCCGGTCAGGATGGTCGGGGAAAAGAAGGTGCCGGCACCTTCGATACGCTTGCCGCCGAGGACGACGCGGGCACCCTTCGATACGGCATCCCGAACATGGTCTTCGGCCTTGGCGACACCCTGTTCGTCGATCAGCGGCCCGACGGATACCCCCGGCTTGAAGCCGTCACCCACCGAAAGTTCGCCCACTTTGGCGGCGAGTTTGGCGGCGAAGGCATCATAAACGTTGGACTGGACATAGATGCGGTTGGCGCAGACGCAGGTCTGGCCGGCATTGCGGTATTTCGAAACCATTGCCCCTTCGACGGCGGCGTCGAGATCGGCGTCGTCGAAGACGATGAAGGGCGCATTGCCGCCGAGCTCGAGGCTGACCTTCTTGATCTGGTCGGCACACTGGCGCATCAGAATACGGCCGACCTCCGTCGAGCCGGTAAAGCTGATCTTGCGCACCTTCGGATTGCCGCAAAGCTCGCGGCCGATCGCTGGCCCGTCGATGCCGACGATGATGTTGAGAACGCCGGCTGGAACGCCCGCCTCTTCGGCAAGAACGGCCAGCGCAATCGCCGTCAGTGGTGTCTGCTCGGCGGGTTTCGAGACGACGGTGCAGCCGACGGCAAGTGCCGGCGCGATCTTGCGGGCGATCATGGCCGCCGGGAAGTTCCAGGGCGTGATGGTGCCGACGACGCCGACCGGCTGCTTGATGACGATCATGCGCTTATCATTCGACGGTGCGGGAATGGTTTCGCCGTAGATGCGCTTCGCCTCCTCCGCATACCATTCGACATAGGAGGCGGCGTAGAGGATTTCGCCCTTGGCTTCCGGCAGCGGCTTGCCCATCTCGGCCGTCAGGATCGCCGCCAGCTCATCGGCATTGGCGACCATGAGGTCGAACCATTTGCGTAAGGTCGCGGCACGTTCCTTGGCCGGGCGGGCGGCCCAGGCGACTTGGGCGATGTAGGCGGCATCGATTGCGGCCGTCGTTTCGGCAGCGCCCATATCCGGCAGCGAGGCGAGCACTTCACCGGTCGCGGGATTGATGACATCGAAGGTCTTCGTCGCCCCACCGGCCGTCCAGGCGCCGTTAATATAGCCGGCGGCGCGCAGGAGGCGCGAGGAGAAGGGAACGTGCTTGGTCATTGCTGTTGTAAACGACATCGTCTGCACTCCGACAGGTTTCGCCCGGCAGGCCGCACGGGCGGATAAAGGGAAATAGGTGGATCGCGTCCGTTAATGGGAGGCACTTGCCTCCAGCAACGATGCCTCGAGAATGTCGAGCGCCTCGCTAAACACGCCGTCCTGAATGGTGATCGGCGACAGAAAGCGGATGACATTACCGTGGACGCCGCAGGTCAAAAGGATCAGGCCCTTGTCGAGCGCGATCAGCCGCACCTTGTTGGCGAAGTCGGCACTCGGCAGCTTGGTCGTCACGTCGTTGAATTCCACGGCGTTCATGAAGCCTGGGCCGCGAATGTCGACGATTTCAGGCACCTTGTCGCGCAGCGATTCCAGCCGCTGCTTCAGGCGCGCGCCGAGCTGGTTGGCCCGGTCGCACAGGCCCTCGTCGGCGATGACGTCGAGCACGGCATGGGCAGCGGCGACCCCAAGCGGATTGCCGCCATAGGTGCCGCCAAGGCCGCCAGGTCCCGGTGCGTCCATGACTTCGGCGCGGCCGGTGACGGCGGCGAGCGGGAAGCCGCCGGCGAGGCTCTTCGCCATGGTGACGAGATCGGCCGCGACCTCATGGTGGTCCATCGCAAACATCTTGCCGGTGCGCGCAAAGCCGGTCTGCACCTCGTCGGCGACAAGGAGAATGCCGTGCTGATCGCAGATCTCGCGCAGCGCCTTCATGAAGGCTGATGGCGCCGGATAGAAGCCGCCTTCGCCCTGTACGGGTTCGAGGATGATGGCGGCCACGCGCTGCGGATCGACATCGGCGGCAAAAAGTTTCTTCAACGCCGCCAGCGATTGTTCGACGCTGACGCCATGCAGCGGCACGGGGAAGGGCGCATGGAAGACATCGCCCGGCATCGGGCCGAAGCCGACCTTGTAGGGCGCGACCTTGCCGGTCAGCGCCATGCCCATGAAGGTACGGCCGTGGAAGCCGCCGCCAAAGGCGATGATGGCGGAGCGGCCTGTGGCGGCACGGGCGATCTTGACGGCATTCTCGACCGCTTCCGCACCCGTCGTCACGAAGATCGTCTTCTTGGCGAAATCGCCGGGAACGATCGCGTTTAGCCGCTCGGCCAGATGCACATAGCTCTCATAGGGCACGACCTGGTGGCAGGTATGGGTGAAGCGATCGAGCTGCTCCTTGACGGCGGCAACGACGCGGGGGTGCCGATGGCCGGTATTCACCACGGCGATGCCGGAGGCAAAATCGATATAGCGATGCCCCTCCTTGTCCCAGATCTCGGCATTTTCGGCGCGATCGGCATAGATCTGCGTCGTCATGCCGACGCCGCGGGAAATGGCGGCATTCTTCCGCTCGGTCAAGGTCATGGCAGTTGCTCCCAGAAGCAATTTCGAATTATCTTGCAGAAGTTCTGCAACTTATTTACAAAACTCCTACATTTTTCCTGCAAGATTTCAAGCGGGATTTTGTACGGCTGTGAAGAAGGCGCCAAAGGCCGGCATGAAGCGCCGTGCAGTTTTTAAGGTGCGATAAAGCGCTTCATCCATGCTAGACGGATCGAAAGACAAGAGATCAGGGATATTGGCAAATGAGCAGCATCGAGCCAGAGCGCTACCCCGTGCGCTATAAGGTGGCGGAAGCGGCGCGTCTTGCCGGCGTATCGGCCTCCACCCTGCGGCTCTGGGAAAGCCAGGGCCTGGTCGTGCCCTCCCGCTCCGAGACCGGGCACCGCCAGTATAGCCCCGAGGACGTGGCGCGGCTGAAGCGCATTTCGTGGTTTCGCGCCGAGCGCGGCCTCAATCCGGCGGCTATCCGTGAGGCGCTGGAGACGGAGGAGGGGAATGCGCCGAGCGTTGAGAATGGCGAACAATCAGCATCCTCGGATCTCGGCCGCCGGCTTCGCTCGCTGCGCCATGCGGCAGGGAAAACCCTGGAGCAGGTCGCCGCCGATATGGGCATGACGTCCTCGACGCTGTCCACCCTGGAGCGCACCTCACAGGGCGTCAGCTTCAAGACGCTCCATGATCTGGCGGAATACTATAGCACGACGGTGTCGCGCCTGTCGGGCGAAGAGCGCGAGGACATTCCTGCGCTCATCCGGTCCGGCGAATGGCGTGCCTGGCCGGAGACGACTCCCGGCGTCACCGTCCAACTGCTTGCCGAGGGAAGGACGATGATGGATTGCCATCGCTTCGTGCTTGCGCCGGGTGCCGCGAGCGAAGGCGCCTATCGCCACGATGGCGAGGAGTTCATCCATGTCCTTACCGGGCGTCTGGAGCTGGTGCTCGATAGCGACCAGTTTTTCGATCTCCTGCCCGGCGATTCCCTTTATTTCGAAAGCCGTCGCTATCATTCCTGGCGCAATCGGCACGATGGCGAGACCATTTTGCTCTGGATCAACACGCCGCCGACATTTTGAGCGGCGCTCGTATCGTTATCCGGTATCGTTATCGCCCTGTCTGTTCTATAGAACGGACGAAAAGCGAACTCTGAAAGACAGGGCCGGGAGAATTTCATGGCTGCCACCATCCGCTATCACGAAGGTGATATTTCCACTGAGGATGCCGCCCGCTACACCGGCGCCATTGCCATCGACACCGAAACCCTCGGCCTCGTTCCGCGCCGCGACCGGCTTTGCCTCGTGCAGCTTTCGCCGGGCGATGGCACTGCCGATGTCATCCGTATCGCCGCTGGCCAGAAGCAAGCGCCCAATCTCGTCGCCATGCTCGCCGACCCGACACACCAGAAGATCTTTCACTACGGCCGGTTCGACATCGCAGTCCTGTTCCATACGTTCGGCGTCACCACGACGCCGGTCTTCTGCACCAAGATCGCCTCGCGCCTCTGCCGCACCTATACGGATCGCCATGGCCTGAAGGACAATCTCAAGGAGATGCTCGATGTCGATATCTCCAAGGCGCAGCAGTCGTCCGACTGGGCGGCGGACACGCTCTCGCCGGCGCAGCTCGAATATGCCGCCTCGGACGTGCTCTATCTCCATGCGCTTCGCGCCAAGCTGACGGAGCGCCTCCTGCGCGACGGCCGCATGGACTATGCGGATGATTGCTTTGCCTTCCTTCCGACGCGCGCCAAGCTCGATCTTCTCGGCTGGGAAGAGGCGGATATCTTCGCGCATAGCTGATCGGCTCGTTCGGCGGGAGAAATCCACAGGCCAGTGCCGCGAAAGTTGGCCTTTTTATTTAGCAATCTGTTAAGAAGCGGGCTGCTATCTTTCCACGTGGCTTCCAGCCCGACGCGTTCGCGTTTCGCTCTTCCGGTTATCCGGCGCTCGAAGACCCACCGGCCGCATGAGCGGACCCTGATTGAACCTGCCTCCCGCTTCCATCGTCGCCTTGCCAGACAAAGGAGCATGTCATGTTGCTTCCCGTAGCTGCCGTGTCCGCCGTGGGTGCGTCTATTGAAAAGCCGATCGTTGCGACAGCGGAGATCTCCGGGCTCCAGACCGCGGCGACACCGCTGGCCGTTCTATCGAATACGATCAACGCCAGCGTCGAGGGCAAGCTGAACATGCTCTTGGTTGCGGCCCGCGAGCGGATGCTCGATAGCCTGCTATCCGCCATCGACGCGGCCAGCCAGGTGGTGAATGTTTCACGTGAACCGGGCGAGAACAATGCCGCCTATGCGCAGCGCGTCGCCGCTGCCATCCGCAGCCTGACGCCACAGCAGCTCGTCGTCGCCCAGCAGCGAATGGATACGCAGACGAACATGCGGGTGCCGCTGCCGCTTCTGGCCGAGGCACTGGAAGACCCGGAAGCCCCGCAGGCGGTCCAGCTGGCTCTCAGCCTGGAGCAGGCAACGGCAGCCGAACCCGACGCCGTGCTGAAGGCAGTCGTCAATTCCTACGGCCAGAATGCCGGCAGGATGGAAGTCTCAGTCCCGCAGGTACCGGCCTCAACCCCGCTGCAGCGAGCGGCCGATCTGGCCACTCTGGCAATGGCTCTTGCGGCCGCCGCAGAAGAGCCTTTGCCTTCCACGGTGACGATTACGATCACGACAATGGCTGCTCAGCCGGTGTCCGTGCCAATGCCGTTCGCAGCCCAGTCTGCGACCCTGCCGCTGCAGACGCCCCAACCGGATGTTCCCACTCAATCCGCATCGGTTGCTGCCCAGCCGGCCCCGTCCCAGCCGATCGCACAAAGCCCAGCGGCCGCGGCCCCGCAAGCGACGGTCGTTGACGGCGGCGGCATTGCCGCAGGTCCGCCCCCGGCCTCACAGCTTGCCTCTCTTGTCGATGATCTGGCCGTAGGAATACTGCTGGGCGCGATCGCTGACGAAGCCGACCTTCCGACGGAAATCGGGTTGATCAGATCGCCGCTGACGCCGCGCGATATCCAGCAGATTCAAGCCGATATCAAAGAGGGGCTGCAGGTTGTCATCAGTCCGCCCGCGATGGCAACCGGTTCCGACCTGCAGCAGATCATTAGCAATCCCGCCTCTTCCGTCGAGAAGATCATCGCGCAGGCTCTGACGGCCAATATGACGACGCAATCGCCATCACAACCGCCGTCCATCGATGCAAGTGCTAGAAGCTCGGCATCGGCATTGGCCAGCCCCGCATCGCTGCCGGAAAGTACCGAGGCGCTCGCCACCGCCACGGTACTTTCCGGCAGGCCACAGTCGTCGGTGACAGCGTCGATGGCAATGTATGAGACCGCGGAGCAGGCGGGAATGTCCACGCCTCTGCCGCTTGGCGTTCCCTTTGTCGTGGCGAACTATCTGCCGGCCGACGTCCCCGTCAAGAACAGCCAATCGAAGCTGCTCGATCGCGTCGATCCGGTTGACGATGAAGAGGGCGGAGACGCTCAAGGCGAAGAGGCCGCCCAGCAGCAGGATAAGGATGAAGCTCAAGCGGAAGAAACGGCGCCGAAGGCGGCCGAAGAGGCTTCCGACGAAGCGGACGCAGGGCTTATCTCTCCTCCCCTTGACGAGGCCGGGCCGGAACAGCTTGCCTTGCCGCAGCCGTTGCGTGATCCCTTGCACGACCACGCTTTCGATTTCTACCGCCGCATGGTGGCCTGGGAATAGGCTGCCTCGAAACGGCCGGCGGTATAGGTGCGGCTAAACCGACAAAGAAAAACCCGCCGGATCGCTCCGGCGGGTCTTTTGTTGCCAGGCTTCTACCGAAGATTATTCGGCGTTGCGGTTCTTCAGAGCCGCACCCAGGATGTCGCCGAGCGAAGCGCCCGAGTCGGAAGAACCGAACTGAGCGACGGCTTCCTTCTCTTCTGCGATTTCCAGAGCCTTGATGGACAGCATGATCTTGCGGTCCTTCTTGGAGAAGTTGGTGACGCGAGCGTCGACAACCTGACCGACGGAGAAACGCTCAGGGCGCTGCTCGTCACGGTCACGCGACAGATCGGCGCGGCGGATGAACGAGGTCATGTCTTCGTGGTTCACGAGCTTCACTTCGATGCCGCCGTCGTTGACTGCGAGGACTTCGCAGGAAACGACTGCATTCTTGCGCAGGTCGCCGGAAGCGGCTGCTTCGCCGACTGCGTCCTTGCCGAGCTGCTTGATGCCGAGCGAGATACGCTCCTTCTCGACGTCGACGTCGAGAACGACGGCCTTGACGACGTCACCCTTGTTGTACTCTTCGATGACCTGCTCGCCCGGACGGTTCCAGTCGAGGTCGGAGAGGTGCACCATGCCGTCCACATCGCCGTCGAGGCCGATGAACAGGCCGAATTCGGTCTTGTTCTTGACTTCGCCTTCGACTTCGGTGCCAGCCGGATGGTTGCGGGCGAATGCTGCCCACGGATTTTCCAGCGTCTGCTTCAGGCCGAGCGAGATACGACGCTTGGTCGGATCGACTTCGAGAACGACGACTTCGACTTCCTGGCTCGTGGACAGGATCTTGCCGGGGTGAACGTTCTTCTTGGTCCAGGACATTTCCGAGATGTGGATGAGGCCTTCGATGCCCGGCTCCAGCTCGACGAACGCACCGTAGTCGGTGATGTTCGTGACGGTACCGGAGATCTTCTTGCCTTCCGGATACTTGGCCTGGATGCCATCCCACGGATCGCTTTCGAGCTGCTTCATGCCGAGCGAGATACGGTGGGTTTCCTGGTTGATGCGGATGATCTGTACCTTGACCTGCTGGCCGATGGACAGGATTTCCGACGGATGGTTCACGCGGCGCCATGCCATGTCGGTGACGTGCAGCAGGCCGTCGATGCCGCCGAGGTCAACGAACGCACCGTAATCGGTGATGTTCTTGACGACGCCGTCAACAACCTGGCCTTCTTCGAGGTTCTGAACGATTTCAGAACGCTGCTCGGCACGGGACTCTTCCAGAACCGTACGGCGCGAAACGACGATGTTGCCGCGGCGCTTGTCCATCTTGAGGATTTCGAAGGGCTGCGGGTTGTGCATCAGCGGGGTCACGTCGCGGATCGGACGGATGTCGACCTGCGAACGCGGCAGGAAGGCGATAGCGCCGTCGAGATCGACGGTGAAGCCGCCCTTGACCTGGTTGAAGATGACGCCTTCGACGCGCTCGCCAGCTTCGAACTTGGCTTCGAGCTTGATCCAGCTTTCTTCGCGGCGAGCCTTTTCGCGCGAGAGAACAGCTTCGCCAAGCGCGTTTTCGATGCGCTCGACGTAGACTTCGACTTCATCGCCAACCTTGAGCGTGCCGTCCTTGGCGCGCGCACCGAATTCCTTCAGTGCGATACGGCCTTCGACCTTGAGGCCGACGTCAACGACCGCGACATCCTTTTCGATGCCGGTGACGATGCCCTTGGTGACATAGCCTTCAGCCAGATCGTTCTTGGCGAAGGATTCTTCGAGAAGGGCCGCGAAATCTTCGCGAGAGGGGGAAGTTACAGACATAAAATCTCCTGGCGTGTCCTGATCATGCAATCTGGACACTGACGCGCCGGTGGTTCGCGTTAAATGGGCCTGACCCCAGTCCGCCTTCCCTTCCAGGAAAGCTATCCGGCGCTTGGACGGAATGTCAGGCTATTTGAAATCGGCGGTTCCGGGCGCGGGGCGCGCGAAAGCCGCTCATATTTTCAGGCATTTCGGCTCAGAGCGGTGTCGACGATCGACTTTGCCTTCTGAAACGCCGCTTCTATACTCATTTCTGAGGTATCTAGCAAGTATGCGTCTTCAGCCGGCTTCAGCGGGCTGTCGGTGCGGCCCATGTCGCGTTCGTCGCGCCGTTTTACATCCTCGAATATGGCGTCGTAATCGGCGCTGCCACCGGCTTCGACGATCTCCTCGTAGCGCCGCCTTGCGCGGACCGCGACGGACGCCGTCACATAGAGCTTCACCGGCGCGTCCGGGCAGACGACGGTGCCGATGTCGCGGCCGTCGAGTACGGCACCCGGCGTCTTCCCGGCAAAACGGCGCTGAGCCTCCACCAGAGCCCGGCGGACGGCCGGCATGACGGCGATCTTCGAGGCAGCCTCGCCGATCTCGTGCCTGGACAGAATGGTCCGATCTAGCCCGCCCAGATCGACTTTGCGCGCCATCGCCTCGGCAATGGCTTCGTCGTCGAGCGGCAATCCGGCATCGAGCAGAGCCTTGGCGGCCGCGCGGTAGGTGAGACCGGTATCGAGATGATGAAAACCATAAGTCTCGGCGATCCGGCGCGCCAGGGTTCCCTTGCCGGCGGCCGCAGGCCCGTCGATGGCGATGATCATGTCTTCTTCCGTCCCTACGCGGTCTCTCGTTATTTGCTGTAGCGACGCACCGCTTCGGCCGCTTCCGCCGCCTCCGTACGATCGAGCGCTCCGAGGTCTTCGGCCACGCCCCGTCGGTCAGCCAGCGGCCGGTTCTGGCTCACCTTCCATTTGCCGTCAATCGTCTCGATATCGATTTCAATGCCGATAACGCCTTCCATCGGGCTGCGATGAAGTCCGGCGGCGCATCTTCCACTGCCCTGGGCAGCGCAGGTCCATTAGCCCCCGGCTTCGATCGTCGCGCCCAATCCTGTCATCATAGCAAAAAAATCGGGAAAGCTGGTGGGGATCATGGCGGAATCGTCGACCGAAACCGGATGCTCGCTGGCAAGCCCCATCACGAGGAAACTCATGGCGATGCGATGATCGAGATGGGTCTTGACCGCGCCTGCGCTGGACCTGCCCAGGCCCTTGCCATCAGGCCTGCCTTGAACCGTCAGTGAATCCCTGCCTTCGCTGCACTCGACGCCGTTGAGCTTCAATCCTTCGGCGACGGCCGAGAGCCGGTCGGATTCCTTCACCCGGAGCTCCTCCAGCCCCTGCATGATCGTCGTGCCATCGGCAAAGGCGGCCGCGACCGCGAGCACGGGATATTCGTCGATCATCGACGGCGCGCGTTCGGCCGGCACCGTAACGCCCTTGAGCGCGCCGGAGCGCACGCGCAGGTCTGCAACATCCTCGCCGCCCGTCACGCGCCGATCGATGACCTCGATATCCGCGCCCATCTCCTGCAGCGTCAGAATGAGGCCGGTACGCGTCGGGTTCATCAGCACATTGCAGATGGTGATGTCGGAGCCGGGCACGATCAAGGCCGCCACCAGCGGGAAGGCGGCGGACGAGGGATCGCCGGGAACGTCGATCGTCTGGCCCGCGAGCCTGCCCTGGCCCTCGAGGCGGATGGTGCGGATCCCGGCGGCGTCGGTTTCGACTGCAAGTGATGCGCCGAAGCCGACGAGCATCCTTTCCGTATGGTCGCGGGTCATGACCGGCTCGATGACGGTCGTGATGCCGGGCGCGTTGAGACCCGCCAGAAGCACGGCGGATTTGACCTGTGCCGAGGCCATCGGCACGTGATAGGTGAGGGGGCTCGCTACGCGTGGCCCATGCAGCGTGACGGGCAGCCGGTCGCCGGCGGCGGCGCTGACCTGCGTTCCCATCCGGCGCAACGGATCGAGAATGCGCCCCATCGGCCGCTTCGAAAGCGAAGCATCGCCGACGAAGGTGGTCTTAAAATCGTAGGAGCCGACCAGGCCCATGGTCAGGCGGGATCCGGTGCCGGCATTGCCGAAATCGAGCGGCGTCTGCGGTGCCAGCAGCGCGCCATTGCCGGTGCCGCTGACGATCCATGCGTCGCCGTCCCTGCGGATCGCGGCGCCGAGCGCCTGCATGACCCTGCCGGTATTAAGGACATCCTCGCCTTCGAGCAGGCCGGTGATGTGGGTCTCGCCCGAAGCAAGGCCGCCGAACATCAGGGAGCGATGGGAAATTGATTTGTCGCCGGGAATGCGGATCGTACCAAAGAGACCGGCCGAGCGGCGTGCCACAGCTGGACGCGGGAGAGTGTCATGCGGCATGGGCAATTCCTTTGCGATGCCGATATTCCCTACGCATTCTGTGCTGGCTGCTATCGTCCTTGGCCAGATGTTCTGCGGTTCACATTGGCTGGTTAGCACAGGCGCGCCGCCCCGTCATCCCGCAATGTGTGAAACCGCGTGCGAAGCGGCATGAAGTTTAGCTTTGACAGAAACGGCCGCAACGATTAAGGGGACCGGCTGATATTTCCCTTAAAACGCCGGCTTCCCCGGCATTGCCGAATTTTCATTCGGCCATTCATGAGGCTTTGACAGTGGCGAAAGCGGAACTTGGAACAAAACGTACCGACCCCGATACCGGCAAGAAGTTCTATGACTTGAACCGGGATCCGGTGATCTCGCCCTATACCGGCAAATCCTGGCCCTTGTCCTTCTTCGAGGAAACCTCCGCTTCGAAGGAAGTTCCAGAAGAAGAGGAAGTGGCCGAAGTCGATACCGAAAACACCGAAGTCGAACTGGTGTCGCTCGAGGATGCCGACGAAGCGGCAAGCGGCGACGATATTCCGGATATAGGCGATGACGATGTCGAAATCGGCGACGATGACGACGATACCTTCCTCGAAGCCGACGAAGATGAAGACGATGACGATATGAGCGACATTATCGGCGTCACCGGCGACGAAGACGACGTCTGATTTCAAAGACAGTCGGCCCGGTAACTAAGAAAAATTTCCCGGGCCGAATTTTTCGGCTTGCTATCTGCAAAAACCAGAAGTAATAAGCCGCCACCCCGACGGGCGAAGTGCTCGGAAGGGCCCAGGGCCGGTCAAACGGCACCACCTTGATGGGGCTATAGCTCAGCTGGGAGAGCGCTTGCATGGCATGCAAGAGGTCAGCGGTTCGATCCCGCTTAGCTCCACCAATCCTTTTCTACCGCCTGAAATCAATGCGAACGCCTTGAAAGGCAAGCTACTTTCTGCGGTTCGATAGCCCTCATTTCGGAGATAGGGCAACCTTCCTGAAAACGCTAACCGAAGCACCAGTCTTTTGTCCCGAAGATGCTCGGAAGCCCATAGTTTACAAGGGCTTACCAAGAATTCCATCGCGGTTCGATAAGTTTCTTTGAATCCGGCCGCCGGCTTAGTGAAATTCGTCGTCCGCTTTGTCAGAACCCGCTTTTCTTGTTCCAATTTTTTGATTTGAGTCTCATAGGCGGCGAGGAGATCGAGCGCGATATTCCCTATATGAAGGGCTACACCGTGTTCAATGTCGAGCAGATAGAGGGTCTGCCGGAGCAATACACGGTGCCGTCCGTGCCGGTTCTCGATCCGGTACAGCGAATTGACGGCGCGGACATCTTCTTTGCCGCGACCGGCGCAGACATCCGCCACGGCGGCAACCGGGCGTTTTACAGCCAGAGCGATGATCGGATTCAGCTCCCGCCCTTCGAGGCTTTTAAGGACGCCGAAAGCTACTACGCCACGCTGGCGCATGAACAAATTCATTATGCCGTAAGCCGGATTATGCCGAATCTGATAAGAACGGCATTGGAATTGAACACCAACTACGCCTCGATGGTCGGCATAATTGCTACAAGCGGTAAGAACCCGGTTTGCTTTCCGTTGGCTACACTGGGCGCTGGAATTCCGCTCTCGCTTCTTCGACCGAAGCCCTGATCTCGCATTCCCAGACGTGGTCATTGATGAGCCCCATCGCCTGCATGAAAGCGTAGACGGTGGTTGGCCCCACGAAGGACCACCCACGCCTTTTCAAATCTTTCGATAGCGCAATTGAAGCTGCGGAAGTCGATGCAGTCTGCGGTTTGGCGCAATCTTCCCGTCGCGGCTCGAAGCGCCAGATGTAGGTGGCGAAAGAGCCCTCCGCCTTGACGAGCTCTTGCGCACGCTTCGCATTGTTGATGACCGCATTGATTTTGCCACGATGGCGTACAATTCCCTCGTCCCTCAAGAGTCGTTCGATGTCGACGTCGTTGAATAGTGCGATGCGGTTGAAATCGAAGGCCCAAAAGGCAGACCTGAAGTTCTCGCGCTTAGCGAGGATCGTTCGCCAACTCAAACCCGACTGAAAGCCTTCGAGGCAGAGCTTTTCGAAAAGACGAAAATCGTCGGAGACCGGAAAGCCCCACTCGGCGTCATGGTAATGAAGAAACTCCGGTGCGGCCGCGCACCAGCGGCAGCGCGGCCGCCCGTCATGACCCAGGACAGTTCCGCTCATCGATTACCCTTTCAGGAAAATAAGCCGTTCATCAACGCGGCCCGGCGTCACTTCGTGGATCTCGGCGCTGACCACACGCTCTGCTACGAAAGGATCCTCCTGAACCAACGCCTCAAGGCTTTTCCGATCAATATTGTGGGCGAGGAGTGTCCCGCCCGCGTTCGGCTGGAGGCTGCCTACAAGAAGAAAAGTCCCGCTGTCGAAGCCTCTTTTGATCCAGGCATTGTGTCCCTCAAGGAATTGGGCGGCCTGCGTCTTGTTGTCCGAAAATCTGAGAAATACGATAAACATGATCTGTCCCGTTTTTTGAGCTGTGATGGAATGAGAAAGGCCTCGCCGCGCTATGACGCGTCGCCGGTTTTGTTCGAGGCAGCTTATCCCCGGTCAGTTTTGAAGCCCTCGGCCGCGATATCCTTCAACCAGTCCTTCATCTGATCAACCTCGCGCTGAACGAAGTCTTGATCCTGGAAGGCATTGAAAAGGGTCGCGGCGCCCTGGCTTCGGGAGAGAAGATGCATGGCAAGCACATCCGCATCTGCTTCTCGGCCGAGTGCGACGAACTGACGGCGAAGCCACGTCCGGAACAGCATGAACAATCCGCCGGCGTCTGCCCGAGCTGCGTGGTTCAACTTCGCAAGCTCGCTCGTTAAGGTTCCGATCGGGCATCCATACAGTTTGATCTTATCCCCATTCACGATGAGGATATCGATAAAGCTGGAGATCCGCTCTACCGGTGTCTTGCCCTCTATCTCCCATCGCTCCAACATCGCATTGCGATCAGCCAGGCGTTTCTGGATTACCGCTTCGAGAATGTCGTCCTTCGTCTTGAAATGGTGATAGAAATTGCCGCGTGATATCTTCACGAGCTCGGCGATGTCTGCAAAGGATGTGTGCTCAAATCCCCTGCGGTAGAACAGATCGTCCGCTACGCCGACAATCTCCTCGCGTGTCGCTCGATTTGCCATCGTAGTGCCTCCTGTTGGTCTTCGGATGCCTTAGGCAGCGGAGGCCTCTTCGCCCGTGAAGAACGGATAGTCAGTATATCCGGCGTCGTCCCCGCCATAGAAAGTCGCCGGATCAGCCGTATTCAACGGTAACCCCTGCCGATAACGCCTTACGAGGTCAGGGTTGGCGAGGAAGGGCAGGCCGAATGCCACGAGATCGGCATCGCCATTTGCGATTGTCTGTTTTGCAAGGTCCAAGTCATAGCCGTTGTTCGCGATGTATGTGCCAGCGAAACACGACCGCAGAGCCCGATAGTCAACCGCGGACGATCTTTTTGACATGTCCCCCTGAAGCACGTGGACATACGCAAGGCCCCGAGTGCCAAGCTCCCGGATAATGTACTCGAAGTGAGCTTGCGGGTCGGAATCCACCATGGCGTTAAAGCTGTTCTCTGGTGTCAGACGCACACCAATCCTCCTTGCGGGCCAAACCTCACTGACGGCGTCGAGAATCTCATTCAGCAGTCGCATACGATTGCCGACACTGCCGCCATAGGCGTCACCTCGCCGGTTGCTGCCATCACGCAGGAACTGGTCGATCAGGTATCCGTTCGCTCCGTGAATCTCGATTCCATCGAATCCCGCACGCTTTGCCAACTCCGCGGCATGTCGAAACTGAGCGACGAGGCCTGGAATTTCCTCGAGCATGAGTTCGCGCGGTGTCACAAAATCCTGCATCCCGGCATATGTAATTGCCCTGCCGGATGGACGAACCGGCGACGGCGCGACTGGGACGGCCTCTTCCGGTTGGAGGCTCGGATGGGAAATCCGACCGCAGTGTTGCAGTTGCACGAAAATGCGGCCCCCGGAGGAGTGCACCGCGTTGGTCAGTCGGAGCCAGCTGGTCACATGCGTATCGGCGAAAAGACCAGGAGTGTAGGGATAACCGACGGCTTCTGCAGAAACAGGGGTAGACTCCGAGATGATCAGTCCAGCCGTGGCTCGCTGCTGGTAGTGCGTAACCATCATCGGCGTCACGTTGCCACTGCCATCGGCACGATTGCGCGTCATCGGCGCCATGACCATGCGGCTGGAAAGCGTCAAGTCATTAAGCTGAAAGGCACTGAAGAGATCTGCGGCCATTAATTCTTCCCTCAAATCGAATTAGGTCAACTGTCCTAGCGCAACGATTAGGTCAATTGTCCTAATCTGTCAACGCTCATATCTCTTCCCCGCTGAAATGTGCCGAGGAAGACAGTCCGGCCGTCGCCAACCAGCATGAGCCTGCCGTCTGTCGTGTATATCGGCCAGGTCAGCAAAGGCCGGTATCGAGTTAAATTAGAGGTTTGACGGGAAAATTGTTGCTCCACCAACCAGGAGCACAATGATGGACACATGCGATCAGTTTACCTGCCTCGATCCTTACTTAGCGTCCTTTGAGGCAAGTCTCGCATCCAAGAACTACAAAACGGCAACGCTGAAGCATTATCGCCATCTGTTACGGCGCTTCGCTAATTTGCTGGAGGCCGAGGGCATTGCACCGTCGGCGTTGACGCCGGACCTTGCTGTCGAGTTGGGATGTGGGTTGCCGACCACGCCGAAAAGCCAGATCAAGATCCCCAATCTTGCCAGGCTGTTCGTCGCGCATCTTATTGAAATCGGAGTGGCCACACGACCAGCCTTGACGCCTGCCAAAGCCGAACGCCAGCAATTGCTGGCCAACTTTGAATCCTATCTTCTGGGGCAACGCGGCCTAAGCCCTCGTTCCGTCGATCATGTGCTGGGGTTCGCAGCCCGCTTTCTCGATCACCGCTTCGGAGACCAACTGCTCGATCTCACAGTGCTGAGCGCGCGCGATGTCGTGGCGTTCATGGAGCATGTCATCGCACGCAAGACCCCATACCGCGACAAGACGTTATCCACGCACCTCCGCAGTTTATTCCAGTATCTGTTCGCCCAGGGGCTCACCACCACAAACCTCTCGCTCTGCGTGCCCAGGGTGCGCAAACCCTGGGGCGCCAGACTTCCACGATATCTGTCCCCCGATGAAGTGGAGACTGTGCTGGCATCGGTGGGAACCAATCCGCGGCGAGGCGCGCGCGACCACGCCATGTTGCTATTGATGGCCAGGCTTGGCCTGCGCGCGCCCGAGGTCATGGCGATCCAGCTCGATGACGTCGACTGGCGTTCCGGCGAGCTACTGGTTCGCGGAAAAGGGCAACGTCATGATCGGCTGCCAATTCCCTCAGATGTCGGCGAAGCGATCAGCAGATATTTACGCGAGGAGCGAACATCGACGACAACCCGCACGTTGTTCGTGACCCATCGGGCGCCGAACCGCCCGTTCAAGGACAGCCAGATCATCAATATGATTTTGAGGGAAGCGTTCGCGGCGACGGGCGTGAAGCCGCCGACACCGTATGTCGGATCGCATGTTCTGCGCCACAGCCTGGCGACGCACATGGTTCGATCCGGCGCTTCGCTGGAGGAGATCGGCGATCTTCTGCGGCATCGATCGCGCGCAACGACGATGATCTATGCGAAGCTTGACACGGATGGCCTTCGCTCCATTGCCCAGCCTTGGCCGGTCGTGGAGGCAGCACGATGAGCTTCCTTGCCGAACATCACCGCTACCTGAGTGTGAGAAGGCGGCTGGGCGCCGATCTGACTACAGACGAACGGATATTGCGCCGCTTCGCCGTCTTTGCCGACAACGATCGCGCGGAGTACGTCGACACAAGATTGGTCATGCGCTGGCTCGAGAGTCTCCCCTCCGCCGGCGCCGGAACACGGGGGCTCGCTTCCGGGTAGCTCGCCAGTTTGCCGCGTGGTTGCATGGTATGGATCCACGGCACGAGGTCCCGCCCCAAGGGTTGGTGCCTGGTCGTGTTCAACGAAAGCATCCACACATTTACAGCGACGCTGAAATCATTGCGATTATCGAGCATGCCCGAACGTTGCCATCCGTCTACGGCATACGCGGCCTGACCTGCTCGACGCTCTTCGGCCTGATCGCCGTGACTGGTCTTCGGATCAACGAAGCCCTGCGTCTCGACCACGCTGATCTCGATGTCGAATCTGGCGTCCTTCGTGTTCGGTACGGCAAACTCGGCAAGGAACGAGTATTGCCCCTGGATCCAACCGTGGTGCAACAACTGGAAAGCTATGGGCGGGAGCGGGACCGGCTATTGGGGCGCAGATCGCAAGCCCTATTCGTCACGTGCGAGGGGCATCGTCTTGGCGAATGCGGCGCGCGCTATAACTTCGCGCTGGTCTGTCAGCAGATTGGCCTGAGGCCGACACAGGTTCACGGGCGCCATGGGCGTGGGCCGCGCATCCATGACCTTCGCCACACCTTCGCGGTCCGGACGATGCTGAACTGGTATCGATCCGACCAAGATGTGGGCCGCGAGATGATCAAACTCACAACCTGGCTCGGGCACGCGAGCCCGGCCAATACCTATTGGTATCTGGAGGCGGTCCCGGAATTGTTGGAATTGGCTTCCGCCCGGATGACATGTGCGGCGGAGGGGAGGCAATGAAAGCAACAAGCTTCCCGGCACTGATCCAGCGCTTCTTCACTGATCGGCTTTGCACACAGATGGAGGCAAGCCACCACACCATCGCCAGCTACCGGGACACATTCCGGCTGCTGATCCGCAACGCGAGTTCACGGTGTGGAAAGCCGCCCACGAAGCTGACGATCGAAGATCTTGACGCCGATCTTGTCGCCGACTTCCTGACCCATGTGGAAACGGCGCGCGGTAACACGGCACGGACCCGCAATACGCGCCTGGCTGCCATCCGCTCATTCTTCCGCTATGTCGCGATGACCGACCCGACCTGGCTCCTCCATAGCCAGCGCATTCTCTCGATGCCAAGCAAGCGGTACGTGAAGCGAAGCGTGACGTTCCTCGACGCCGAGGAAATAGCAGCGCTGCTGGCTGCGCCGGATCGAACAACCTGGGTGGGACGGCGTGATCACGCCCTGCTGCTGCTTGCGCTTCAGACCGGGTTGCGGGCGTCCGAAATGATCAATCTGCGCTGCAAGGACGTGGTCCTTGGTGTCGGGGCTCATATCCGGTGCGTCGGCAAGGGGCGAAAAGAACGCAGCACGCCTCTTCGTCGCGATACGGCAAAACTGATTCAGGGCTGGATTGGTGAGCGTCATGACAGCGACAGTCCCTTGTTCCCTTCGATTCAGGGCGAGCGGCTCAGCCGTGATGCGCTGGAACATCTTGTGCGCAAGCACTGCCTCGCGGCATCGCGCGCCAGCCCAAGCCTCGCAGGCAAACGTGTTACGCCGCACACGCTGCGGCACAGCACAGCGATGGAACTGCTCCATCACGGCGTAGACCAATCCGTGATCGCACTATGGCTCGGACACGAATCCGTGGAAACAACTCAGATCTATATCCACGCCGATATGCGGTTGAAGGAAAAGGCGCTCTCGCAAGTCGCCCGACCGGAAACGCATCCGGGGCGGTATCGCCCCAGCGACGAGTTGCTCGCATTCCTCGAACCGCTCTGATTATGCCGAACTGCTGCATGGCCGAACCAGCTACCACCGCGTAGAAAATCGGCCATGCGGCATAATCCGGCTTACGGCATAATGCGTGTTATGCCGATATCGGCATAATAACGTCCACTGGACCAAGCAAAAGAAGAGGCTGGACCGTGAACTTGGCCGCAAGCGGTGGGGCGATGAAGGCTATGCGACGGAGGAACTGGTTGCCGAGCTTGGCGCGGCGTTTCTTTGCGCCGATCTCACCATCACGCCGGAAGTGCGCGAAGATCATGCCGCCTATATCGGCAACTGGCTGAAGGTGCTGAAGGACGACAAGCGGGCCATCTTCACCGCCGCCGCCCATGCGCAGCGGGCCGTGGATTTCTTGCACCAGTTCAGCGGCAAGGCCGAGCAGCAGGATGCCGAACCCCTCCAATCCGCAGCAGCATATGGAGGGCAGGGTCATGAAACGCCAATCCTTTTCCGCCGACCCGGATCAATTCGGTTTCGACAGCCTTCTGATCGAGGCCGAAACCGTCAACCGGCAGGCCGCACTCGAAAAACGCTTCGCGCATCTGCCCGGCACGATGGACGAAGCCCTACCGGTCTATCGCGATATCATCAAACGGCATCACGCCGCCATGCTGGCGGGCAATACTGAAACGACCCTGCAGCTTCGCGAAGAGGCGCATGATCTTGCCCTGCGATTGAACAACGGCGAGCCCGGCATTTTGGCCGGACCGGACGCACCCGGTTGCATGCTGGAACGGCTGACCGTTGCCGATAACGGGATCGTTCCGCTCTGGGGACAGACCGGCAGCTTCATCATCGAAGTGCAAGGCATGAACGTGCGGATCGATATGGATGGTATTTTCGGCATCGGATCGCAATATAGCCCTTGGATGAATTTCAGCGTCCATGCAGTCCATTGGAACAAGCCGTTCCTCTCCGAAACCGGGTATCGCAGCTTCATGGGATTGCAGGCCCAACTGGCCCCCGGACTGACGCCGGATATCTTCGCCTCGCAAGTTATCGACGCGCATGTCCAGAAGGAGCTTAAAGGGCGGCTTAAGGCTATCGAGCCGCGATATCGCAAGAAATAGATACACATTGTGTATGCGTTTATGCTATATTGGCTTTGAAGGAAAAAATGCCATGACCAGCAAAAACGCCACCGATACCCATACCCGCGCCGTCAATTTGAGGGTTCGTGAGGACGTTCGCGTCCTGATCGACCGTGCCGCCAAGGCCCACGGGAAAACCCGTTCGGATTTCATGATCGACGCTTCGCGGCGTGCCGCCGAAGACGCTCTTCTTGATCAGACATTGGTGCAGGTCGATCCTGACAGCTATAAACATTATCTCGCCGTCCTCGACCAGCCGCCAAGCGGCGAAGGCTTCGAACGGTTGATGAACGCTCCCAAACCCTGGCAGCCGTAATGTTGTCAGCACCGGCGCTTCTTAGCGAAGCGCACGATCTCCCGCTATTCGATAGCGGCCACGACAGCCTCGATGAATGGCTGCGCCGCCGGGCGCGGGCCAATCAGGTCAGCGGCGCATCTCGAACCTATGTGGTTTGTGAGGGCGAGCGCGTCGTCGGTTATTATTGCCTGTCATCGGGAGCGCTCGCAGTCGCCGATGCGCCGGGGGCAATCCGGCGCAACATGCCCGACCCTGTTCCCATGGCGGTGCTTGGCCGTCTGGCCATCGACCGCAACTGGCAGGGAAAAGGCATCGGAGCCGCGCTGTTGCAGGATGCCGTGCTGCGCACCGGGCAGGCAGCCCACATCATGGGCATTCGCGGCCTTCTGGTTCACGCCATCTCCGAAGAAGCCAAGGCCTTCTATGAGCATTATGGATTTACGGCCTCGCCCGCAAACCCCATGACCCTGGTATTATCGTTGAAGGCTCGATAAGGCTTGAGTCAGGACCGGCTTATCGTCGTCGGAAGCTTCCGGTCCCTCTCAGCCGGCAAGCGGAACTGATTCAGGAGCCACCCTTTGGCGGGCTTCCAAGGCAGAGCCCACGCGTGAGGTGGGGACGAGCTTCGATGGCGAACCCCGTGCTTAGTTCGAACTGAGATCACCTCATGTTCGAGCTGGGTAAAACTGGCAATAACGCCGAGCACGAACCGGCCCTCGGGAGCCTCGAAATCGGCGGAAGTTCCCCGCCCGTTCAGCACGCGGACATGAACCCCGCGCTCCGTCAAAAATTCCACCGTCGATATCAAATGCACGCTCTTCCGGCTCAAGCGGTCCAGCCGCCAAACGACAAACCGATCTCCGCTCCGACATTTGCGGATCGCTTTCTCCAATCCACGCCGCCTTGCGATAGTGCCCTTGGCTCTATCGGCATAAACGGTGTCGCAGTTCGCACCCCTCAACGCTTCGAGTTGGAGGGCAAGATTTTGCCTCCTGGTTGAAACGCGGGCATAGCCAACGCATAGCGAGTTCGAAAGGCCGACAGCCCGGCCCCATATCCTGTTCAAGCGGAGAACAAAACACTTTCCCATAGGGAAATCATGATTTGCTGTGCTGCAGAATCAATAGTGACTACAGACGCATTCCGGCAGAAAAAATGGCCGCAGATTGGACACTGAAGAGTGTAAAAATTTGTCCTGTCCGAAGGATTCACAGCCTTACCGATCCGCCGTACTATGTCAGCGAGCAGACAGGCGGAGAATTTTCGCGATGGAAGAAGGTAAGCGCCGGAAGACAAAACGCAAGAAGAAGGGAGCTATTCCCCTCGATATGGCCATGTTGCACCTCTCCGGCCTCGATTGGATGGAGGCGATGCAGTACATCAACGAGCGCGACGGCTGCAATTTGAACAAGCACGAAATACTGATTTTGGCGAGCGGTCTCGAATACTCCTATGAGTGCGAACTGGTCAAAGCCGTCCGGCAAGGACTGCTTTATGTTTGATGGCGGCAATTTTGGACGAAGCGATCTGGTAGGGGGTTGTCATGACCGCCGCCGAGTTTGAGCGGGTCGAGGCCCTGATATTGAACATCATAGGGTTCAATCAACTGGCCGAAGATCATTGGCCGGACAAGACGCCGCTGCAACAACTCACCTACGACGCGCAGGTTTATGCTTGCGGGGTTGCCCTTGCCACACTGCTTTGCCGCGTGAAACTCAAGGTAGACGAGGAACCCGAATGATTACCAGACCTACGGCCCTGATCGGCATGGCGGCAATCGCATCAATCGGGATTCCGGCCAGCTCGCCCGCCGTGCCCGCGCCGATCCTGCACCCGTTGCCAAACGGCATGACACCGGAGTTTTTCCGCGAGCTGGCGGCGGATCGACGTGCAGGCCTTCGGGACAGGGCGTTGACGGCCTTTCAGCGCGACCGCTTCGCCCTCGATGCCGAGATATTCGGACGCATGGCCTCGCAGCTCGAACCGTTCGATGATCTGGAAACGGAATTATGGGCACGAGACCGCGATATTATCGCCCGTCACGGCTTTCCACTATGACAGGCCGCAACCGCCTTAAGCGTGGCCCATGGGTCTTTTCGTAATGATAGATAATTGGACGCTCCGGCAGCGGCAAAAACTGAACGAGTATCGCGCCGAGCTGGCGACCGTGCCGCACTGGACATGGCGGGCCGAGTATTTGCGCCGCATGGTGTTATGGACGGAAGAGGCCATAGCCGTACATCTGGAATGGAAGGCCGCAAGCGCCTCAAATGTGATCGAGCTGGCCCACTACCGCCGATAAATCCTGCTACCTGTCTTTTCTTCGTAAGAGCAGATCCGGGCGATGCTATGGCTTGAGATGCCCGGCCCCCAGGAAAACGCTGCCACTAAAACGCGGCGAGTTGTTTAGTTTGCCCGCAACCATAAGAAACGTTCAAGACTTGATTTTAAGCTGGGGAATCTAATCGCTTAATAGTAGATAACGACTGGTTCGGGCTCGATACGGAGATTTTCGACCGCATGACTTCCAGCTTGAACCGTTCCAAACCCTACAGGCTGAATGATTCCGGCGGAATCAGGCGCTATGGTAGGACGTGTTCCTGCATGGCGTCTTGGCGCTTGAGGGACCGGCTGAGTGTCCAGTGCTTGACGCCCATCTCCCGTGCTACGCTGGCCGTGCTTTTGCCGCTGGCTGCAATGCGCTTGCGGGCGGCTTCCATGCCTTCTTTGGTACGTTGGGACAGCGTCCGCCGCTCGAATTCCGCCAAGGCGGACAGCATGGTGTAGACGAAAATCCCCGCCGGCGTGGAAGTGTCGATGCTCAAATTGGCGATCTGGAAATGCACGCCCCGCGCCCGCAGTTTTTCGGCTTCGGTCAGCGCATCGACCACCGAGCGAAACGCCCTGTCCAGATCCCACACCACCAGCATATCGCCGGACTTCAGCCGTTTCAGCACCTTGTCGTAAACCGGCCTTCGGGCGCTGCAAGCCGACAGGGTTTCGATGTGAAGCTCGTCACAGAGGTTTTTCAGGCCCTCGACTTGGCGGTCATGGCGCTGATCAGGGGTGGAAACACGGATGTATGCTATCTTTTTCATGCACTTTCAGTGGGTTAGGGGATAATTTGGGCTCACACAATCGTCCCCTATCGCTTCGGGCATATCGGCGTCCCACGCCGCAAGTCTGCCCCACCTCAAAACCTTATTTTCTATAACATATTACCAGAATCCAGTGCCGTTATACAATTCTAAACAAAACGGGACGGTTTTGAGAGAGTTTAAAAAGCTGAATATTTCCGTTGTACTTGCCGGACAATTGCTTGTTGTCATGGCCGGAAGCGCGAGCGTTACCGCCACGCCAGCGGCAGCGGCCAACGACTTCACCGCCGCGAAAGTCATGAACGAGATGAAGCCTGAAGAACGCGCAGCCTATTTTGCGGGCGTGGTCGAAGGGCTTGCCATCGCCCGCTATATGAAGGACGGCAAGCAGAACGCGGGCATGAATTGCATCTATTCTTGGTACTACGAGGATAAGAAGACCTTGCCAGCGCTCTATGAAGCTTTCGACAAGTATCCCTCGTATCCGCCGGGATCGATCATGGACGTGCTTGTCAAAAAGAAATGCGGTGAATGATGGAGACAGTCCTTCCCAGAGCATGGCAGGAGGAATTCCAGCGGGCGGCCATCGGTCGGCGCGAGGACATGCTGGATCGGGAAAAGACAATCCGTTTCAATCTGCAAGAACGTGACAAACGTGACGAGCGCGAAAAGCTGGAAAAGCAGGAGCGCGAGGATTTAGAGACGTGGACCGAGACCGTTCTTGCGACGACAGAACAGGTCGCCGCGTTCAGGGTCCAACTGGACAGCTATGACGCCAAGACCGTTGACGCCCTGATGGACAATCGGGAAGCGATGGAAGCCGTGCGGCATAAGATGGACGACATGCTGGATAGAGCTGAAGTGCTGCCCGATGGCCGCAGGGTCTTCAAAACGATGGACGGCAAACGCGTGTTCGATGAGCACGGTCAGGAGCTTGCGCCCGAAGTTATCGAAGCATCCAGCATCGATGACAAAAAGCCGAAATGGGAAACGTACAAGGATTCGATGGATGAAAATACGCGCCTGACCTATGAACGTGAGCAACTCATTGAATACCAAACCAAGCTGGATAAGGCCCGCGCCCGCCTCGACAAGGGCGACATCACGGCCAAGGAGACGGATTCGATCAAGGCCGATCTGTCGAAAACCATGCCGGACGCCGTGCGCGAGAAGCTCGGCCTTGAAAAATCGAAGCCGGACGCGAAACCGGAAGCCAGCGCACCGGCCTTGCCCGATGACATGGACAATCTCATGCGCAAAACGGGGTTTGCTCCCGTCGCCTCTGTTCCATAGGGCTGTCCCCTCTAAAATCTCTACAATTAACAGATCGATTTTAGCCTGGCTCAATGGCCATGTTCATCGATGATGATGGCGGATGCGGCCTGATCGCCGAAATCACGCCTTGCCTCTATGATCGCATCGCGGATTTTGCGAACCGTCCAGTAACTTGCCCACAGCATGGTTTTTTCGTGGATATAAGTTCCCATCTGCAAGGACGCGACGGAATATCCGGCCGTAAGAGGGGCGCAGGCGACCGCAGCCATCGTGAGCTGTTCATCCAAGTACAAGAGGTCGCCGAACCGCCACGCGAAGAGCAGGATACCGAGCCCGAGGGCCAGCGATAGATAAAGCGGTTCGCGCCCGATCCGAATTGACGTGATCGGCGCAAGCGCCTGATCCTTATGTTTCGTGCGCAAATATCTGCCGGTTATGACAATGCCGCTGCGATCACGAT
The DNA here is from genome assembly GCF_012641405.1 of Rhizobium sp. P40RR-XXII. Taxonomy (GTDB): domain Bacteria; phylum Pseudomonadota; class Alphaproteobacteria; order Rhizobiales; family Rhizobiaceae; genus Rhizobium. The sequence goes on along the minus strand of NZ_JABAII010000022.1, from coordinate 63,785 downwards.
AGTAAATGGTGCTGACGTTCATGATAGACCTCTTCGTTATGTCGCAGGCCCGCATTGACCCGACTTCGCCAATCCAGCGGCGATCTGCGGCAATGTCTCTATTGCGGCGGGTCGATAGGCTCGGAGGCTCATGACATGCAGGAGCATCGGAAACCGGGCCTCATCAAAGGCCGTTGCAACGGCGCATCCGCAGACTGTGCTGGTGTCTATATCGTTCGACGCCGCTAAGTCCGGAAACTCGGGCACCGTGAGATCTTCAACCAGATCGTCCATGGTGTTCTTGAACGGCATATCCGCGAAACCTTCCGTCAGGCGGCGGTAGATATCGACCGCCGCCTTTTGCTTGTTGTATTCCCGGCGCATGGCGCGATTGTCACTGGCGAGCCCGTTCTGCACTATGGCCTCGCATTGGGGGATAACCGTCTTTGCGGCCATGCGGTGCTCGACCAGAGGTTGGAACCATAAAGCGCACGCAATACCGTAGAGGACGATGCCGCCCAGCAGCGACGGGGGGCAGATTTTGGCGATGAGTTCGTACACGATGCGGCTCCTATCGAAAACGACAATAAGTTGTAAGGAGGGTTTGGGCGGCGTCCGCCGTCAGACCTCCTAGTCGCTTAACGGCACGCCGCGCTCAAAAGAAATCCGTCTTTATTTCGCTAATTGCACTGTATCTGCAGTTTCAGGACGGCGTTTCTTCGGACAAATTCGAAGCTGAAGCGCTGAAATTGCTGCAAAAACAGACGACAATTTCACAATCGGTTTTGCGCGAAATACAATCCAATCATCAGAAAAACATTGGCAACAAAAGCGCAGGACCACCCAAGCCAAAATTCGCAAAAGATGCGGCGCCTGTGAAAAGCAAATCTGACCGTCGGAAACAAGTTCAGAAGATTCGGAGAAAGGAGCTGATTGACCATCGAAAGGCTTTCAATCCGAAAACGGTGAAGTAAAGCCCGACCAACAGCTATGCCGATCGGGCTGTGAGACAGCTTCAATGTCTCTCCGGGTATAGCGCTCCCGGTGCTTCTCGACGGGAAGGAACGGCCACGCACAAACCCCGACCTACTCGAGCGATTGCCCGCTTTCTCGATTGGAGCCCTCCTCAAAGCTCCAAGCCAAGATATAGCTTGCATTCTTTCCGACGCTGCTTGGTAATGTTCCGTTATCGCAAACAGGAGGAATCGATGGCCAAGGGTCAAGCTAAAAGCAATAAAGAGGTCCGCAAACCCAAGAAGGACAAGGCCGCTCCTGCTGCTGCGCCTACTCTTGGTACCAAGGCGGTCGAGTCTAGTAAGCAGAAAAAGCCATGAACTTTCGCCTTCCCGATATCGCTTCGGGGAGGCTGAAGTTCATGAGCCAAGCGAGCTTCCGGTGGGCCTCCAACTGCGCGCGACGCATCTTTTGGATTTTGACGTGTGCGTTCACGCTGCCGCCGTTCCGATGGATTTGAGGGCATCGAGAAGATGGTGTTTCTCTATGTAGCCAAGGTCGTTCTCGTAGGAGTTCGCGACCCAGGGGGCCTTTAGCCTCACAGTCAAAGAAGAGGCTGCTCTGAATAAGCCTGCCTGTTTTCCGCGTATCGATAATCTAATCCATCCTCCGCATTCCCCCAACTTCATGCTAGCCTCAAATCTTCCGCCAACCACGTCGATTCGGCCATGACCAGACAGCGCCGCCGCCGCCTTATCAAGACCCGCCGCACGGTGACGGGGTTTCTGCTCGTAGCCTCGATCGCCTTTCTGGCTGGGATGACCGATGCCGTCGGCCTGATGCTGACGGGCAATTTCGTGTCCTTCATGACCGGCAATACGACGCGGGCGGCGATTGCGCTGGGGACGGGCGAGTTCGGCCATGCGGCGGTGCTGTTTTCGGCCATCCTGACATTCATTCTCGGCAATGCGCTCGGGATCGTCATTGCCCATGCGGCAGACCGGCGGGCTTTCGTGGTGCTTGCCTGCGTCAGCATTCTTCTCGCCATGGCGGCGGGCTTTGCGGAGCCGTCGCTGGTTCTGGTGCAGTTCTATCTGGTGGTGCTGGCCATGGGCATGGTCAATGCCACGGTCGAGCATATCGAAGGCCTGCCGATCGGCCTCACCTATGTCACCGGCGCGCTCTCGCGCTTCGGTCGCGGTCTCGGCCGTTTCCTGCTGGGGGATCGGGATTTTCTCTGGACAGTGCAGATCGTGCCCTGGAGCGGCATGATCTCAGGCGCCATCATCGGCGCGCTTTTGGCCGGCGCCTTTGGTGCGCACGCGCTCTGGCTGGTGTCGATGGTCGCCCTCGTCCTGGCGCTGTCGACCCTTTTTATCCCCCGCCCGCTGCAGCGCCGCTTCAATCAGCGGTTCATTATTTCGGCATCGATGGTGCGGCGAGCGAAATAGCCACATTGCAGTGCACAAAAATCTGCTAGGGAAAAAACGAATCGTTTTGCCGACAAGCGTAAGGATATGCCGTGTTCGTTTTTTCGAAACTTGTCTGGATTTTTGGTCAGCCGCTCTCGCTGGCGTTTCTTTTCATCCTGGTGACCTTCATCGCCGCTCTCCTGCGCTGGCGCGCCACCGTGATTGCCTCGTCGCTGCTGTCGGTGCTGATCCTGTTCGTCTCGCTTTATACGACGGCCGGCGCCTATGTCGTTCAGGGGCTGGAAGAACGCTTTCCGCGCGCCGCCGCCGATCCGGCGGATCTGAAATGCATGATCGTTCTCGGCGGCGCCACGCAGAATGAGGTGACGACGGAGCGCGGTGGCTACGAATTCGATTCGGCCGGCGATCGCCTCGTCGAAGCGCTGCGTCTGGCGCAGAAATACCCACAGACGCGCATCGTGATCTCGGGCGGCGATGGCTCGATCGGCGGCACCTATGAGGGCGATGCCGTCATCTCCGAGCGCTTCTTCACCGCGCTCGGTATTCCCAAAGACCGCATGGTTGAGGACAAGACCTCGCGCACCACCTTCGAGAATGCGGTCAATACGAAGGAGCTGCTGGCGCAGAACGGGCTTTCGAATTGCCTGCTGATCACCTCCGGCTTCCATATGCCCCGCTCGATGGGCATCTTCCGCAAGCAAGGCATCGATGTCGTGCCCTGGCCGGTCGACTATCGCAGCACCGGCAAGGAAAGCCTCGGCCTCGATTTCACCCAGCCGTCGCGCAATGCGCAGCTCCTGGCGACGGGCCTGCGCGAATGGGTCGGCCTGGTCGGCTATTACGCCGTCGGCCGCACGTCGGCGCTCTATCCCGGGCCGTAACTATATGCCCGGGCCGTAAAGCCTATTTTTTTGAGATGGTGACGAATTTGACGCCCCGCACCCGGACGGTGATCTCGCAGCGGTCCTCGCCATCACCGCGGTCGCAGAAGCGCGGATGCATCTTCATGACCAGCACCATATTGCCGAAGCGCTGGATGAAATCATAGCCGTAGATCTGCGCAGTAGCGACGAGCAGGTAACCGCCCTCGGCCACCTGGACGTAGAAGTTATAGGGGCAGCCCTCGTCCGTGCAGTAGGGGCCTTTTTCGCCTTTGCAGGTGATTTCGCCCTCGTTGACGACGATATCCATCAACTTGTCGTTGTTGATGTCCTGCTGGGTCGCGAACTTGTCGCCGAAGCTCACCTGGCCGTCGCAGCTCTTGGTGAAGTGATCCTTCTCGAATGCCACGGGATCCTGCAGGATCGATTGCTGCGCCTCGGCCACGGCGGGCATGATCACGAATGCAATGAGATTGAAGATCACGATCAGCAGGGATTTCAAGGGGGATTCCTCTTCGAAGCGCCGTCGCAGCCACGGTGGTCGCCGCAGCTGCTGCGACATCTTTGCACCTGCCGGCTTGCGCGGCCCTTGCCGTCGTGATTCATTTCGAGAAAATCGCCGGCGCCTCGTTGGAGTTTTCGATGTCGCTTCTCTCGTTTCTGGACTATGCCGGCGTCGCTCTTTTTGCCGCAACCGGCGCGCTCGCGGCCTCGCGCAAACAGCTCGATCTGATCGGCTTCTTGTTTCTGGCGGCCGTGACCGGCATTGGCGGCGGCACGCTGCGCGATATCGTCCTGGGAAGGGTGCCCGTGTTCTGGGTGCTGAATCCGACCTATATCATCATCTGCGCCGTGGTCGGCGTCCTGGTCTTCTTCACCGCGCATCTGTTCGAATCGCGCTATCGGCTGCTCATCTGGCTCGATGCGGTGGGGCTGTCAGCCTATTGTGTGATGGGGGCGGCCAAGGGCATGGCGGCGACGGGTTCGCCCACGGTTGCCATCGTCACCGGCGCGCTGACGGCAACGTTCGGCGGCATCCTGCGTGATCTCCTGGCAAACGAGCCTTCAGTGCTGCTGCGTCCGGAAATCTATGTGACCGCTTCGCTCGTCGGCGCAGGTGTCTTCACCGCCGCCAATGCGACGATGTTGCCGCTTTATGCCTCGGCGGGGTTAGGCGTGATCGCCGCCTTTGCGGTGCGCGGCGGCGCGCTCTGGTTCGGCTGGACCTTCCCGACCTATCGCCACAAGCCTGGCCGGCATCCGGATGATGTGATGTAGATGGGAGGCAATCGGAGTTACGCAGTAGGCAATAGCAAATTGCTGGAAGACAATTCTATTGCCTATTGCCTATTGCCTATTGCCTATTGCCTATTGCCTATTGCCTATTGCCCATGCTTGCGGCGCAGGCGGATCACCACGTCGACATGGGCGATTTCCATGCCCTTCGGCGGTTCCGGCAGGTTGTCGATCGTCAGATTGCTGATCGGGATATCCAGCACCTCGTTGTGGCCTTCCACGAAAAAGTGATGGTGATCGGAAACGTTGGTGTCGAAATAGGTCTTGGTGCTTTCGACAGCCAACACGCGGATCAGGCCGGCCTCGGTGAACTGATGCAGCGTGTTGTAGACGGTTGCGAGCGAAACCGGGACGCCGGCGGCAACGGCTTCCTCGTGAAGCTCCTCCACGGTCAGATGGCGGTCGCCCTTGGCGAAGAGAAGATCCCCCAGCGCGATCCGCTGTCGGGTCGGCCTCAGGCCGACAGTGCGCAGCCTGGTTTCGATCGCGATTTCGGCTTCTTCCGCCATTCAGGGACTCCGGATTCCTGATTTCTATAATTCTTTACTAAACCATATAACTTTTGCCTTGATTGCTTTCAATAGTTTCAATGGGGTGGGAAGGTGCTCAAAAGCCGGAAAAATCGGGCTTTTGCCGCATTTGGCACTGGTAGCGGCTCTGGCGTTCCTGTATGCGACCACCACATAAGAGCTAGTGCGTTCGATCGGACGGGTGAATGAGAGTGTGATGGTTGCGCTTCATTTTCTATCGATCTTGCACTAAAGCTTCACATCCATCGGCATTCATGCGGGGGAAACGGAATTTTATGACGACGAGACAATCCAGCTTCAATTACGAGGAAATCCTGGCCTGCGGCCGCGGCGAGCTGTTCGGCCCCGGCAACGCACAGCTTCCCCTGCCGCCGATGCTGATGGTCCACCGCATTACTGAAATTTCCGAGACCGGTGGTGCTTTCGACAAGGGCTTCATCCGCGCCGAATACGACGTGCGTCCCGACGACTGGTATTTCCCTTGCCATTTTGCCGGCAACCCGATCATGCCGGGCTGCCTCGGCCTCGACGGCATGTGGCAGTTGACCGGCTTCTTCCTCGGCTGGCTCGGTGAGCCCGGCCGCGGCATGGCGCTTTCGACAGGGGAAGTGAAGTTCAAGGGCATGGTTCGCCCGGAAACGAAGCTTCTCGAATACGGCATCGACTTCAAGCGCGTCATGCGCGGCCGCCTGGTCCTCGGCACCGCTGACGGCTGGCTGAAGGCCGACGGCGAGGTCATCTATCAGGCGATGGATCTGCGCGTGGGCCTGTCGAAGGACAAGGTCGCCTGAACCGCGGCGCCGCCGCCTCCACAAAGACAGACGTTTTAGAAAAGGTCATCGACATGAGACGGGTAGTTGTTACGGGTCTGGGTATTGTCTCTTCGATTGGAAACAATGCTCAAGAAGTGACCGCCTCGCTGCGCGAAGCCAAATCCGGCATTTCTTTCTCTCCCGATTTCGCCGAGCACGGTTTCAAGTGCCAGGTATGGGGTTCGCCGAAGATCGATACGACCGATCTGGTGGATCGCCGCGCCATGCGCTTCCTGTCGCAGGGTGGCGCTTGGAACCACGTCGCCATGAAGCAGGCGATCGCCGACAGCGGTCTTGAGGAAGGCGACATCACCAACGAGCGCACCGGCATCATCATGGGCTCCGGCGGCCCGTCGACCCGTACGCTGATAGAAGCCGCCGACATCACCCGCAAGAACAACAGCCCGAAGCGCATCGGTCCGTTTGCCGTGCCGAAGTCGATGTCGTCGACCGCGTCTGCAACGCTTGCGACCTGGTTCAAGATCCACGGCGTCAACTACTCCATCTCGTCGGCATGCTCGACCTCGGCGCACTGCATCGGCAACGCCGCCGAGATGATCCAGTGGGGCAAGCAGGATGTGATGTTCGCCGGCGGCCACGAGGATCTCGATTGGACCATGTCCAACCTCTTCGACGCCATGGGCGCCATGTCGTCCGACTTCAACGACAACCATCCGGAAACTGCTTCGCGCGCCTATGATGCCAAGCGTGATGGCTTCGTCATCGCCGGTGGCGCCGGCGTGCTGGTTCTGGAAGAGCTTGAGCATGCGAAGGCGCGCGGCGCCAAGATCTATGCCGAAATCGTCGGCTATGGTGCCACCTCGGACGGCTACGACATGGTCGCACCGTCGGGCGAGGGTGCCGTGCGCTGCATGCGCCAGGCGCTTGCCACGGTGAAGGGCGATATCGATTACGTCAACACCCATGGCACCTCGACGCCGGTGGGCGACAGCAAGGAAATCGGCGCGATTCGCGAAGTCTTCGGCGACAAGATCCCGCCGATCCAGTCGACTAAGTCGCTGACGGGCCATTCGCTCGGCGCGGCAGGCGTTCAGGAATCGATCTATTCGATCCTGATGATGCAGGAACGTTTCATCGGGGAAAGCGCCCATATCGCCGAACTCGATCCGGAATTCGAAGGCGTGCCGATCGTGCGCAAGCGCATCGACAACGCGAAGTTCGATATCGCTCTTTCGAATTCCTTCGGCTTCGGCGGCACCAACGCCACGCTCGTGTTCCAGCGCTACAACGGATAAGGCAATGACGGGAATCATGCAGGGTAAGCGCGGCCTCATCATGGGCGTCGCAAACAATCACTCGATTGCCTGGGGTATTTCAAAGGCGCTTGCGGCCGAAGGCGCGGAACTGGCTTTCACCTTTCAGGGCGAGGCGCTCGGCAAACGCGTCAAGCCGCTCGCAGCCGAAGTCGGCTCGGATTTCCTGCTGCCTTGCGATGTCGAGGATCTGGCCTCCGTTGATGCCGTCTTCGACGCGATCAAGGAGCGCTGGGGCAAGCTGGACTTCATCGTCCATGCCATCGGCTTTTCCGACAAGAACGAACTGAAGGGTCTTTATGCCAACACCACGCGGGACAATTTCACCCGCACGATGGTGATTTCTTGCTTCTCCTTCACGGAGATCGCCAAGCGCGCCGCCGATCTGATGACGGAAGGCGGTAGCATGCTGACGCTGACCTATAACGGCTCGACGCGGGTCATCCCGAACTACAACGTCATGGGCGTCGCCAAGGCCGCGCTCGAGGCGTCCGTTCGCTATCTCGCCGCCGATTACGGCCCGCGCGGCATACGCGTCAATGCCATTTCCGCCGGCCCGATCCGCACGCTGGCTGGCGCCGGCATTTCCGATGCCCGCGCCATCCTGTCGTGGAACCAGCGCAACGCGCCGCTGCGCAAGTCTGTTACCATCGATCAGGTCGGCTCGTCGTCGCTCTATCTCCTGTCGGATCTGGCAGCGGGGGTCACCGGCGAAGTCCACTTTGTCGATGCCGGCTACAACATCACCTCGATGCCGACGCTGGAAACGCTGTCGAGCGCGGACGCCGAGTAAGCGCACTGATCTGAATCATCCTCTCGGCCCTTGGTCGGGAGGACCATACTTCCGGATATCCTTCCAGAGGATTCCCGATGATATCAAACGACGCAAAACCTCTCGCATCGACCAAACGCCTGATCCTCCGCCGCTTCATGCCCGAGGATTTCGAAGCCTATAGCGCCTACCGCTCCCTGCCGGAGATCTACCGTTTCCTGTATCGCGATCCGCCTTCACCGGAGGCACTGCGAGAGCGTTTCGATGCCCGTTTGCATTCGCAGTTCCTGGAAGACGGCGATACGCTTCTATGCGCCGTCATTCGGCGGGAGGATGGTGCTTTGGTGGGAGATGTCAGCCTAACATTCAGAAGCAAAGCCGCTTTGCAGGCCGAGATCGGCTATACCTCCAACCCGGTCTATGCCAGGAAGGGATATACCACCGAGGCGACGGAAGCCATGATTACCCTCGGCTTCGAAAAATTCGGCCTTCACCGGATTTTCGCGCGGTTGGATGCGAAGAACGCCGGCTCAGTCGGTGTCGTCGAACGGCTTGGTCTCCGCCGTGAGGCGCTTTTGATCGAAAACGATCGCTTCAATGGCGTCTGGGGCGATGAATGTGTCTATGCCGTGCTGAGCCGCGAATGGGCAGCAAGAGCGCCGAATCGGGCGCGTTAACCGGCGCTGGATAAGATTTTACGAAAATTTTAGGTTAATTCTATCTTGCCGGGGATGGCCCGTTACCGCTGGCCGGAATTCCGATACAAGGCAGGCAATCAACAGTATTTCCTGCATGTCCATCGGCATTCACTAGAGCCGGATGTCGTCCGAAAGCCGATCACACCTTTCGGCATCATGCTCTAGCCATTTACGGGAACCCCAGCCGTGAACATCATAACTGTTGCTAGCCCCAAGCCGCTCGATTCGCTGGACGAGGCGGCACCGCTCGAATCCGCTGCCACCCTAAGGGCATTGGGGCCGGATCTGCTGCGCGCGCTTGCCATTCTCCTCGTCATGCTCGCGCATCTGCCGGCGGATGCGACACCGCTGCCGCTCGCCGGCATCAGGCCCTATGGCTGGATCGGCGTCGACATCTTCTTCGTACTCAGCGGTTATCTCATCGGGCACCAGCTGATGACGGAAGCCGCGCGCCGCCATGGCGTCGACTTCAAGGCTTTCTATCTGCGCCGGGCGTTCCGCATCTTGCCGGCCTTTCTGCTGGTGCTTGCAGTCTATACGTTTGTCCCATCCCTGCGCGATGCGCCGGCGATGCAGCCCGCCTGGCGGTTCCTGACATTCACGGTCAATTTCGGGCTTGATCCTCGTCTGGGCAGCGCATTCACCGAAGCCTGGTCGCTGAGTGTCGAGGAGCATTTCTATCTCGCTCTGCCGGTTCTCGTCGTCTTGCTCAAGCGGCGAGCGACAGCGGGCTTCATAGCCCTTCTGGTGGCGACGATCGTGATCGCCGGTATGGGGCTGCGGTTTGCGCTCTGGCAGAGCCATGTCGGCCCGATTACCGAAATGCAGGCCTACAGGGAAGCGTTCGCCGTCTATCTTAGAGAGATTTATTATCCGACTTACAACCGGCTGGACGGGCTCACCTTCGGCGTCGTTCTGGCGGCGATCCGGCTGTTCAAGCCGTTGCTATGGGAAAGGTATATGCCACCCTACATCACGCTTGGCATTGGCGGCATGCTCATGATGGCGGCGGCGGTGATCTTTTCCGTCCGCGGGCCGCTCGCCGAAACCAATCTGCCGCTCGTGTTCCAGCCTCTTCCAGGCGCAGTCGTCGGCTTTCCGCTGTTCTCGGCGGGCGTGGCGTTCATTCTCGGCGCATTGCTGGATCTGCAGCCGAGGATCGGGCGCTGGCACTTGCCGGCCACATCAGGCATCGCAACGCTCGCCTACAGCCTCTACCTCACGCACAAGGGCGTCTACCATCTCGATCAGATGGTCTTCGGCAAGGACAATCTTCAGGGGCTTTCGGGCTTCGTCATCTACCTCGCCACCTGCTTCATCGTGGCGGCAACGCTCTGGTTTCTCGTCGAAAGAAACTTCCTGATCCTGCGGGATCATCTGGTGCCGCGCTTACGTCGTGCCGACGAAGCTTGACCCATAAGAAAGGCGGCCGATTGGCCGCCTTTGTCGCTTATTTCTTTGCCCAGAGCACTTTGTAGCGGGCATTGCGGCAGGTCTCGCCGAATTCCTTGAAATTCTCCGCCAGCACCGGCTCGTAGGGCAGGCCGCGATTGGCAACCAGCATCAGCCGGCCGCCGCCACGCAGCGCCGAAGCCGCCGTCTTGATCATCGCCTGGCCAAGCGAAGGCTCGGCGGCATGGCCCTCGTGGAAGGGCGGGTTCATGATGATCAGGTCGTACTTGTCCTTGACCGGTTCGCTCGCCAGATCGTGCCAGAAGAAGCGCTGGGAGACTTTCGGGCAATGCGACAGCAGGTTGGCGCGCGCGGCCTCCAGAGCGCCGTAATGGGCCTCGTAGAGGTCGATGCGCTCGATCCTCGGCGATTTGGTTGCGAGCTCGACGGAGAGGTAGCCCCAGCCGGCGCCGAAATCGGCGGCATCGCCGGCAAAATCGGTCGGCAGGCGCGAGGCGAGCAGTTCGGAGCCGGCATCTACACGGTCATGGGAGAACATGCCGGGCGCCGTGGTAAAAGTGTCGTCAACGAGCGTTGCCGGCTTTGCGAGCTGTGCCGTCAACACCTTGATGTCGGTAGGGCGCGCAAACCAAAAGGCGACGCCGTGATATTTCGGCATATGCTCGACCTCGAGACCGAAGGCTTCGATGCGCTTGCGCAGCGGCTGGATGCCGTCTTCCTTGCCGCCGGCAACGAGGATGAGGCCGCCTTCCCTAACGCGCGCCAGCGCTTGGGCGATGTGATCCTCGTTCTCACCCTTGTGCTTGCCGCAGAGCACCAGCGCGCCGTCATAGCCTTCGCCTTCGATCTCCGGCGTCACGTTGATCCGCTGTGCCTGCAGCTGACGATAGAAGGGACGGAAGCCCTGAACGGCCGAAAGCTCGGCCGCGAAGCCTTCCGGCAGCGCAAAGCCTGCCTCGGCGCCGAGAAACAGGATTCGCTCACCCTCTCCGGGCGCGTCGACAGTACCGGAGGCAAAGGGATGGAACAGGGTCTTCAGGGCATCGCGGCTCATGGGCGTGGTCTCGTTATTGTTTCGTTGGTCGGGCTTGCTGGCAGGTATCTGTTTCCGCGCGGGCCCCTCACCCTAGCCCTCTCCCCGTCGGGACGGGGAGAGGGACGACGGAGTAAGATAGCGCCTGATTGCTTAAAGGCGGCGTCAAACATGGTCTAGTCCCCTCTCCCCGCAGTGGGGAGAGGGTTTAGGGTGAGGGGCCAGGCACGTAGTTTCGGCAAAACCGAACCGGCTAACCTCTTAAATATAAAAAGGGCGCGGAAAGGATCCCGCGCCCCGGAACGTGAATGAAGGCGCGGCTTACTCGGCCGCGTCGTCCTTCTTCTTGTCGGCAGCGATTTCCTGGCCGGTCGCCTGGTCGACGACCTTCATGGACAGGCGAACCTTGCCGCGCTCGTCGAAGCCGAGGAGCTTCACCCAGACCTTGTCGCCTTCCTTGACGACGTCCTGTGTCTTGGCAACGCGCTCGGAAGCGAGCTGCGAGATGTGGACGAGGCCGTCGCGGGCGCCGAAGAAGTTGACGAAGGCGCCGAAGTCGGCGGTCTTGACAACGGTGCCTTCATAGATCTGACCGACTTCCGGTTCTGCGACGATCGAGTGGATCCACTTGCGGGCCGCTTCGATTTCCTTGCCGGAGGAAGAGGCGATCTTGACGGTGCCGTCGTCTTCGATGTTGATCTTGGCACCGGTCTTTTCGACGATTTCGCGGATGACCTTGCCGCCCGAGCCGATGACTTCACGGATCTTGTCGACCGGGATGTTCATCACTTCGATGCGTGGTGCGAATTCGCCGAGCTGGCCACGGCTTTCGGTGATTGCCTTGGACATTTCGCCGAGGATGTGGGCACGACCGCCCTGTGCCTGGCCGAGAGCGACCTTCATGATCTCTTCGGTGATGCCGGCGATCTTGATGTCCATCTGCAGCGAGGTGATGCCGTCGGCGGTGCCGGCGACCTTGAAGTCCATGTCGCCGAGGTGATCTTCGTCACCCAGGATGTCGGAAAGAACGGCGAAGCGATCGCCTTCCAGGATCAGACCCATGGCGATGCCGGCAACGGGCTTGGCCAGCGGAACGCCAGCATCCATCAGAGCGAGCGAGGTGCCGCAAACCGTTGCCATCGAGGACGAGCCGTTGGACTCGGTGATCTCGGAAACGACGCGCAGCGTGTAGGGGAACTGTTCCGCCGTCGGCAGCATCGGGCGGATAGCGCGCCATGCGAGCTTGCCATGACCGATTTCGCGACGGCCCGGCGAGCCCATGCGGCCGGTTTCGCCAACCGAGTAGGGCGGGAAGTTGTAGTGAAGCAGGAAACGCTCCTTGTACATGCCCGTCAGGCTGTCGACATACTGTTCGTCTTCACCGGTGCCGAGCGTGGCGACGACGATCGCCTGCGTTTCACCGCGGGTAAAGAGAGCCGAGCCGTGCGTGCGCGGCAGGAGGCCGACTTCCGAGACGATCGGGCGAACGGTCGACAAGTCGCGGCCGTCGATGCGGCTCGACGTGTCGAGGATGTTCCAGCGGACGATCTTCGCCTGCAGGTGCTTGAAGATGGCGCCGACTTCTTCGGCCGTGTACTTGGCTTCGCCTTCCTCGGGCAGGAAGTGTGCCTTCACCTTGGCCTTGACGGCGTCGACGGCGGCATAGCGATCAGCCTTCTGCGTGATCTTGTAGGCGTCGCGCAGTTCGGCTTCGGCAAGGCCGAGCATTTCCTTCTCAAGCTCGGCATAATCTTCCGGCTGGAAGTCGCGGGGCTCCTTGGCGGCGACTTCGGCAAGCTGGATGATCGCGTCGATCACAGGCTGGAAGCCGCGATGGCCGAACATGACGGCGCCGAGCATGATGTCTTCCGGCAATTCCTTGGCTTCCGACTCGACCATCAAAACGGCGTCTTGCGTGCCGGCGACGACGAGGTCGAGGCTCGATTCGTCCATCTCGTCGAGATGCGGGTTGAGCACGTATTCGCCGTTGATGTAGCCGACGCGAGCGCCGCCGACGGGACCCATGAACGGGACACCCGACAGTGTCAGGGCAGCCGAGGTGGCGACCATCGACAGGATGTCGGGATTGTTTTCCAGGTCATGCTGGATAACGGTGACGACGACCTGCGTGTCGTTCTTGTAGCCTTCCGGGAAGAGCGGGCGGATAGGGCGGTCGATCAGGCGCGAAACGAGGGTTTCGTTTTCGCTCGGACGGCCCTCGCGCTTGAAGTAGCCGCCGGGGATCTTGCCGGCTGCATAGGTCTTTTCCTGGTAGTTGACGGTGAGCGGGAAGAAGTCCTGGCCCGGCTTCGGTGCCTTGGCCGAGACGACGGTCGCAAGTACCACGGTTTCGCCGTAGGTGGCGACGACGGCGCCGTCGGCCTGGCGAGCGATCTTGCCGGTTTCCAGCTTTAGCGGGCGGCCTGCCCACTCGATTTCAACGGTATGGATATCGAACATATCTTATCCTTGCATTGTGCGGGAAAAGGCGCCGTCGCCGACAAGTTCGGCAAGACGCATCTTCGACCACACGAAGTGACGTATCACGGGCAAGACAACGAGAGGCTTTCGAAGATCGGCCGAAGCACGAGGCTTCGGCTGAAAGCATCCGGCAATCCTGCCCCATGACAGGTCAACGGTTGTTGTTGGCAGCACCGGCCCATCCGGCCTGCCGGCAGTTTCGCGTCGCGCAATTGCAAGGCGCAAGCGAAACAGTCTCAAGGGTTCATAACCCCTTATAAGCAACCGGCGGACGTTCAGCAGAACGCCCGCCGGAGATTCTGTTAGCGGCGGATACCGAGGCTGGTGATCAGCTTGGTATAACGGCCTTCGTCCTTCTTCTTAAGGTAGTCAAGAAGCGAGCGCCGGCTGGAAACCATCGTCAGAAGGCCACGACGGGAGTGGTTGTCCTTCTTGTGGTCCTTGAAGTGGTCCGTGAGGTTGTTGATGCGCTCGGTCAGGATCGCAACCTGGACTTCCGGAGAACCGGTGTCGCCTTCGACGGTCGCATACTCCTTGATCAGCGCAGCCTTGCGCTCAGCAGTGATCGACATCGGATAGTCCTTTCTATGAGAGGAGATTGAAGTCGCCAAACGCCGGGATGTCGTCCAGCATTGGCCGCGAATGCAATCAGGCATGCCTGATGCTGGCGCTGCCTATAAACCAAATGAGCGGCAATGGAAAGAGGGTTCTCCCTGAGGCGGTTTCAGCGGCCCGCCATGGCGTCCCGGATCATGGCATCGTAACCCTCCGGATCTTGCAGCATCGCGAAATGGCTGGCGTCCTTCAGTACGACGAGCCTGGCACCCGAAATCTCCTTCGCCATCATCTGCGTATGGTCGAGCTTGACCGCCTCGTCATGGTCGCCGATGGCAAGCGTCACCGGTACTGTGATCTTGCTGAGGTCGGTTGCCGTCCATGCCGGCTGCGTTGCCCACATCTGCGAAATCTGGTTGACGAAGGCATCGTACTCGCTCGGCGTCGGTGACAGCTTTTTGTAGTACTCGCCGGCGACATTGATGTAGTCGTTGAAGGTCTTGTTGCTCATGACGTCGGGCTTCACGCCGTCGGTCGTGACATTGGCCGCCTGGGCGATCACCCGGGTCAGCTTTTCGGGATGTTTCATCGCCATGTCGATGCCGATGATGCCGCCATCCGACCACCCGACCAGCGTCACCTTGCCGATCTTCAGATAATCGAGCAGCGCGACATAATCCGAGGTCATTAGATCATAGCCGAAGGGCTGCTGGCTGCGCGTCGAGCGGCCATGCCCGCGGCTGTCGGCAACGATAACGAGGTGATCCCTCGCGAAATCGGCAACCTGAGCGCCCCAGACATCAGCATTTCCCAGTCCGCCATGGATGAAGAGGATGGGGTCACCTTGACCATACTCGGCATAGTACATCTTGATGTCGTTGACATCAGCCATGCCGCTCGTCTTCGGCTGCGGCATTTGCGGGAAGGGCGGCAGTCCGGCCCAACGCTCGGCGGAATGCGTGCTTGCGACTGTGAGGAACAACGAAAGGAACGTTAGTATGCCAATGGTAGCTGTGCGCATATTCTCCCCCATGAACGGGCCGTCATGGCCCGCCGGGAGCATATCGCATCGCAATTGCCTCGCAATAGCAACCGTTCCTGCTGATTGGTGCTTAGACGAAAACGCGCTTAGGGCGGAATTCGCCCTGGCCGATTTCGCCGATCGCAATCAGCTTGCCGCGCGCCGTGGCATAGGCCTCGGTTTCGGCGACCGGCGCGTCGCGTCCGCGCACCAGGATCGGGTTGCCCATCTTCAGGCGATGTGCCTGGTCGTCGCTGATGACGAGATGCGGCAGCGAAGACAGGGCCTCGGCGGTGTCGATCAACAGCGCGTCGAGGGCCGCGAGCCGCTCGTCCGCATCTTCGATCTCCTCCAGCGCCACCAGATCGGCAAGCGGCACCATCGCCTCCTCGGCGAAAGGCGCGACGAAGCTGCGGCGCAGGCCGGAAATGTGGCCGTAGCAGCCCAGATCGCGGCCGAAATCGCGGGCAAGCGCGCGCACATAAGTGCCCTTGCCGCACTCGACCTCGAAATGCGCCGTATCGACATCCGGGCAGGCGAGCAGCGTCAGGCGGAAAATCTCCACTTCGCGCGAGGGGATCTCGACGATCTCGCCCTCGCGGGCCAGGTCATAGGCGCGCTCGCCTGATATCTTGATGGCGGAGAATTGCGGCGGGATTTGCTGGATGGTGCCGGTATAGTTCGGCAGCAGCGCGCGAATATCCTCTTCGCTCGGACGCTTGTCGGAGGTGGCGGTTACTGCGCCTTCGAGGTCATCTGAAGCGCGCTCCTCGCCCCAGGTCACGGTGAATTCATAGATCTTGCGGCCGTCCATGACATAAGGGACCGTCTTGGTGGCGTCGCCGAGCGCGATCGGCAGCATGCCGGATGCGAGCGGGTCGAGCGTGCCGGCATGACCGGCCTTCTGGGCTTTGAACAGCCATTTGATCTTGGAAACGGCTTCGGTCGAGCCGAAATCAACCGGCTTGTCGAGGATGAGCCAGCCCGAAATCGGGCGGCCCTTGGGCTTGCGTGGTTTGGACATTCTCTGTCTCTGTTATTGATCTTGGTCGTTGTCGTCTTCGAGATCGCGGCTGACCTCGGGCGAGCGCAGCAAGGCGTCGATCTTCTTGTAATTGTCGAAGCTCGTATCGTCGCGGAAGCGGACTTCCGGCATGTACTTCATCTGGCGAAGCTGAGGACCGAGACGGCCGCGGATATATTTAGCATGGCGGTTCAGCGCCTCGATGACGGCGCCGTGGTCGGTGACGCCGAGCGGGGTCACGAAGGCGGTGGCGATCTTCAGATCCGGCGACATGCGCACTTCGGAAATGGAGATTACCGTGCGCTCGATCAGGTCGTCGCGCACTTCGCCGCGCTGCAGAACCTGCGTGATCGCTGAGCGCACCTGCTCGCCGACGCGAAGCATGCGCTGCGAAGGCGCGGAAGAAGTTGGTTTGGTCATGGTTGTTCCGTTAGCAGCGTCCCGTGGACGCGATAAAGCGGGTCACATGACTCGATCCGGCGCAAAGGTCAAGGCTGGACAGGATTTACTGCCCGCCAGAAGCCGAGAATCCTTGCAAATACGATCTCCTGCTCCGCCTGGGAGGAGAAGACGGCTGCCGGGATATGGGCTGCGAAGGAGATGGGGTCCAAGAAAAAACCGCCGGTTTCGCCGGCGGTTTTGATATCTTGCAAATCGAAGATTGCTTAGAGCGTACGGGTGATATGCTCGACGCGGAAGCACTCGATCGTGTCGCCGACGCGGATGTCTTCGTAGTTCTCGAAGGCCATGCCGCATTCCTGGCCGACATTGACTTCCGACACTTCGTCCTTGAAGCGCTTGAGCGTCTTGAGCTTGCCTTCGTGGATGACGACGTTGTCGCGCACCAGGCGGACGCCGACGCCACGCTCGACCTTGCCTTCGGTGACGCGGCAACCCGCGACCTTGCCGACCTTCGTGATGTTGAACACCTCGAGGATCTCGGCATTGCCGAGGAAGGTTTCGCGACGCTCCGGAGAGAGCAGGCCCGACATCGCTGCCTTCACGTCATCCACCAGGTCGTAGATGATGTTGTAGTAGCGGATTTCGATACCTTGACGCTCGGCGAACTGACGAGCCTGCGCGTTGGCGCGGACATTGAAGCCGATGATGGCCGCATTGGAAGCCTCCGCCAGCGAGACATCCGACTCGGTGATGCCGCCTGCGCCCGAATGGACGATGCGGGCACGAACTTCGTCGGTGCCAAGCTTGTCGAGCGCGCCGGCAATGGCTTCGATCGAGCCCTGCACGTCGCCCTTGATGACCAGCGGGAATTCCTTCACGCCGACAGCCTGGAGCTGGGTCATCATCTGCTCGAGCGAGCCGCGCTGACCGGACAGGCGGGCAGCCGCCTTGTCGCGGGTGAGGCGCTGGCGATATTCCGAGATCTCGCGGGCACGGCTTTCGCTTTCGACGACGGCGAACTTGTCGCCGGCCTGAGGTGCGCCGGAAAGGCCGAGCAGTTCGACCGGCATGGCCGGGCCTGCTTCTTTCACATGCTCACCCTTGTCGTTGACGAGCGCACGGACGCGGCCCCACTGGTCGCCGGCAACGACTATTTGGCCGGGACGCAGCGTGCCCTTCTGCACGAGCACGGTGGCAACCGAGCCGCGACCACGATCGAGCTGAGCTTCGATAACGGTGCCTTCGGCGGTGCGGTTCGGATTAGCCTTGAGATCAAGGATTTCCGATTGCAGCAGAATGGCTTCCAGAAGCTTGTCGAGATTGGTGCGGTTCTTCGCGGAGACTTCCACGTCGAGAACTTCACCGCCCATCGATTCGACGAAGACTTCGTGCTGCAGCAGCTCCGTGCGGACCTTCTGCGGATTGGCTTCGTGCTTGTCGATCTTGTTGATCGCGACGATGATCGGAACACCCGCCGCCTTGGCGTGGTTGATCGATTCGATCGTCTGCGGCATCACGCTGTCGTCGGCCGCGACCACCAGGATGGCGATGTCGGTCGCCTGGGCGCCGCGGGCACGCATTGCCGTGAAAGCGGCGTGGCCGGGCGTGTCGATGAAGGTGATCTTCTGGCCGTTCTGCTCGACCTGATAAGCACCGATGTGCTGGGTGATGCCACCGGCCTCGCCGGCGACGACGTTGGCGTGACGGATCGCATCGAGAAGCGAGGTCTTGCCGTGGTCGACGTGACCCATAATCGTGACGACGGGCGGACGGGAAACCAGTTCGCCTTCCTCGTCGACAACGTTGAAGATCCCCTGTTCGACGTCGGATTCCGAAACGCGCTTGACCGTATGGCCGAATTCGCCGGCAATCAGTTCGGCCAGATCGGCGTCGATGACGTCGCCCGGCTTCATCATCTGGCCTTCCTTCATCAGGTACTTGATGACGTCGACGGCGCGTTCGGACATGCGCTGCGACAGTTCCTGGATGGTGATGGTTTCCGGCAGGACGACTTCACGCGAGATCTTTTCGCGCGTTTCCTGCATCTGGCTGCGACGGAACTTCTCCTGGCGGCGACGCATGGCCGAAAGCGAGCGGCCGCGGGCGGAGCCGTCCTCGTCGACATTGGCCGTCGTTACCGTCAGCTTGCCACGGCGGCGTTCATCCTCGGTCTTCGGACGCGTGGTAACCGGCTTTGCCGGCTCAGGGCGCGTGACCTTGCCGCGGACCGGAGCGCCACGGGGCGGGCCGCGATCGCTCTCTTCCTCATTGACGCGACGGCGGCTGGCCGGGGCTTCGCCTGCAGGAGCGCCAGGACGTGCCGGCTGAGGAGCCGCATCCGGACGACGCGCAACGACAGGAGCCGCAGGCGCCCGGACTGCCGGCTTCGGCGCTTCCACCGATGCGGGCGTCTCGACCTTGGCTTCCAGCGCGCGAGCCGCTTCTTCTTCGGCGCGGCGTGCGGCTTCAGCCTGCTCGGCGATGCGACGGGCAGCTTCTTCCTCAGCGCGGCGGGCCTCTTCCTCGGCACGACGAACCGCATCGGCGGCATCGCGGACCTGGGCTTCGGCAAGCGCACGGCGGCGCGCATCCATTTCGCCAGCCGACAAATGGTTCAAAACCACCGGTCGCGACGAACGTTCCTGCTGCGGGCGCTGCTGGCTGTTCTGGTTCGATTGCTGTGGCCGCTGCTGCTGGCCACCAGGCTGATGAATGCGCGGAGCCGGCTGCGGCGGGCGCGGCGGCTGCGGCGTCGGCTCGGCGACGCGCGTCACCGATGGCGCAGCTGTCGCCGTCGGCGTGATTGGCTTTTCGTCTTCAGGACGTAGCGGGCGGCGCTTACGGGTCTCAACCACGACCGCCTTGGTGCGACCGCGGCCCATATCCTGGCGCACGGTGCCCTGGTTTACGCCTGAAGGTTTCAGGGTGAGGGTCTTCTTACCCGAAACACTCAGCGTCTTGTCGTCTTGATTGTCGGTCATTCCGTTCCTGTTCCTTCGGACAGGGCTCGGAAACGTCCGTCAGACCCTGTCGTTCAATGCATGTACCTTAATGAGGCGTCCGGCGTAGGCCGGTGACCGCGTCATTGTTTTCGCCGGCCAGCGCCACCCGTTGCCCGGGACTGACCGCCGTTGCGGTACTGTTCGAGCAGGTTTGCGCGCTTCACTACACCTTCACCGGCCTGCCCTGCAAGCGCTGCGGCATGGATAAAAGCATTCTGGCCCATCAGTTCTTCCATTTCCGCCTCCGTGAAGACACGGAAGGAGGGTATTTCCTTTTCGGTTTCCATACCGAGATGCCAGGCCTTTCGCGCCTGGTCGATCTTGCGGACGCCATCGGCGGCGGCGGCGATCGCATGAAACACGGCAATTGCCGAGCCGTTGCGAACAGCGCCATCAACCTTTGATGAACCGCTGACGAACCGGCCCGCCTTGCGCGCCATGTGCATCATCCCGGCCAATTGCGCCAGGAGAAGGCGGTCGACGATGGCACCCAGATCGGCCGGTGCCGTCACCTCCGCCTTCAAGGCGCGGGAAAACAGTTTCTTTGCCACTGCCTTGTCCACCAACGCCCGGTCGACCTTGACCCAGCAGCCGCGTCCCGGCAGTTGCCGCTTCAGGTCGGGAACAACGGTCCCGTCGGGAGCGGCGACGAAGCGGATCAACTCATCGGGCGATCCGCTTTCGCGTGTTACGATGCACATGCGGCCGTTTGCGTCGTCACCGCCGAGATTATTGTCCTCGGCCGGTGCGCTAGGCCCCTGGGTGATCGTCATGCTTGTTGCTCGGTCTCATCCTCCGCGACCTCTTCGGTCTCAGCGGCAAGATCGGCTTCTGTGATCCAGCCGGCCAGCAGGCGGGCCTGCACGATCATCTGTTCGGCCTCGACTCGCGAGACCTCAAGCTTGGAGAACAGGCCCTCGAACTTCTTCGTTTCGCCGTTCTTGCGCTCGCTCCAGCCGACGAGATCGTCGGCGGCGCAGCCGGCGAAGTCCTCGATCGTCTTGATGGCGTCCTCACCGAGGGCGACCATCATCTGCGCAGTCATGCCGTTGATCTCACGCAGTTCGTCGGAGACGCCGAGCGCCTTACGCTTCTCGTCCATCTCAGCCTCGAGCTTCTCGAGATATTCGCGGGCGCGAGTCTGGATTTCCTGGGCGGTGTCTTCGTCGAAACCGTCGATCGAGGAGATTTCGTCGAGATCGACGTAAGCAAGTTCCTCAACGGCGGCAAAGCCTTCCGAGGCCAGAACCTGGCCGACCATTTCGTCCACGTCGAGCGCGTCCATGAACAGGTTGGTGCGCTCGTTGAATTCCTTCTGACGGCGTTCCGATTCCTCGGCTTCCGTCATGATGTCGATATCCCAGCCCGTCAGCTGCGAGGCGAGACGGACATTCTGGCCGCGGCGGCCGATGGCGAGCGACAGCTGTTCGTCCGGAACCACGACTTCGATTCGTTCGGCATCCTCGTCGAGAACGACCTTGGCGACTTCGGCCGGCTGCAGCGCGTTGACCACGAAGTTCGCCGGCTCGTTGGACCAGGGAATGATGTCGATCTTTTCGCCCTGCAGTTCGCCGACGACGGCCTGAACGCGCGAACCGCGCATACCGACGCAGGCGCCGACCGGATCGATCGACGAGTCGTTCGAAATAACGGCGATCTTGGCGCGCGAGCCCGGATCGCGGGCAACCGATTTCACCTGGATGATGCCGTCGTAGATTTCAGGCACTTCCATGGTGAAGAGCTTGACCATGAATTGCGGATGCGTGCGTGACAGGAAGATCTGCGGGCCGCGCTGTTCGCGGCGCACGTCGTAGACGTAGGCGCGAACGCGGTCGCCATAGCGGAAGTTCTCGCGCGGGATCATCTCGTCGCGGCGGATAATGCCTTCGCCGCGGCCGAGATCGACGATGACGTTGCCGTATTCGACGCGCTTGACCGTGCCGTTGACGATTTCGCCGACGCGATCCTTGAATTCGTCGAACTGGCGGTCACGCTCGGCCTCGCGCACCTTCTGCACGATGACCTGCTTGGCCGACTGGGCGGCGATGCGGCCGAAATCCATCGGCGGCAGCGGATCGGCGATGAAATCGCCGAGGGCTGCGTCCGGGTTGCGGTCGCGGGCCAGTTCCAGCGGGATCTGCGTGGAATAGTCTTCGGCCTTCTCGACCACTTCGAGCAGGCGCTGCAGGCGAATCTCACCCGTTTTCGGGTTGATGTCGGCGCGGATGTTTGATTCCGTGCCGTAACGCGAACGCGCGGCCTTCTGGATCGCGTCCGCCATTGCGGCAAGCACGATCTCGCGGTCGATGACCTTTTCGCGCGCCACTGCATCTGCGATCTGCAGAAGTTCTAGCCGGTTCGCACTGACTGCCATTGTCTTTAGTCTCCGTCTTCCTGCCCTTGGGTTCCCGTTCCGTCAGGCGGTTCGTTGATCGGTTATTCTTCTTCGTCCGCTTCGTTCTGGTTCGCAGCCTCGGCTTTGGCAAGCTTGTCGGCGCGCAGTGCGTCGCGGATAAGATCGTCCGTCAGGATCAGCTTGGCTTCGGCCAGCGTGCTGAACGGAATGGTCACCTTGGGCTCCTCGCCATAGGCGACCTGGTCGCGTTCGATCGTGAAGCCATCATCGTTGACGACGGCGATCTTGCCGCGGAAACGCTTGCGGTTATCGACGAGGATCGACGTTTCGCACTTGACGATGTGGCCGATCCAGCGCTGAAAGTCCGATTTCCGCACCATCGGGCGGTCGATTCCAGGCGAAGACACTTCGAGATGATACGCCTTATCGATCGGATCTTCCACATCCAGCACCGGAGAAATGGCCGTGGAGACCTCTTCGCAGTCCTCGACGGTCATCGTGCCGTCGTTGCGCTCGGCCATGATCTGCAACGTCAGGCCATTCTGGTTCAGGAGACGCACGCGCACCAGGCGGAAGCCCATGCCCACAAGGACGGGCTCAATGATGGCGGCAACGCGCTGGTCAAGGCCGGTTTCGACGATCAGCCTGGGTTCATTGGTATTGTCTGCGTTTGTCACGTCCGACAAGCATTCACTCCTGCAGTGTTCTTGCATTCGGAGATCGCGCTAATAAAAAAGAGCGGGTCCTTGCGGCCCACTCTTCATCACACGATCAAGAATTTGATGCTGATATAAGCCCCTTTCCGGGGAATTGCAAGGCAGCCGCGTTGAAAGCTGTCTGTGCCGCTATTTCAGCACGCCGAGCATCGAGCTGTCGGGATAGCAGGTGGGCTTCATGCCGCTCTTTTCCTGCCACTGGCCGATCGACCGTCTCGTCTTGTAGCCGGGCAGGCCGTCGGTGCCGCCGACATCATAGCCTTTGTGCTCCAGAGCCTTCTGCATATTGGCGACGTCGGAACGCAGCATCTTGCCGACATCGCCCCATTTTTCCTGGAAGGCGCCGCTGCCATAGGCGATGCGGTCGGCGAGATTGCCGATATAGAGGCCGTAGAGGTCGGAGTTGTTGTATTCCTTGATGACGTAGAAATTCGGGGTGACGATGAATTCCGGCCCGTCGCGACCGGCCGGCACCAGCATCATGCCGCTGGCCCGCAATTCGTCCGAGGGAAATGGCTTGCCGGAAACGCGCGTAATCCCGAGTGAAGCCCAATGCGAGATCGGCTTGGCGAGGTCGGGACCTTCCTGGGCGCAGGAGACGGCCTGCGGGATCGTGGCTTCGTAGCCCCAGCCGCGACCGCGCTGCCAGCCCTTCTGGACCAGATAGTTGGCTATCGATGCCAGCGTATCAGGCACCGAGGTCCAGATATTGCGATGGCCGTCGCCATCGAAATCAACGGCATATTTCAGATAGTTGGTCGGCATGAACTGCGGCTGGCCAAGGGCGCCCGCCCACGAACCCTTAAACTGATCCGGCGTGACGTCGCCATGTTCGAGGATGCGCAGTGCTGCGATGATCTCGGTGCGGAACATGTCCTTGCGGGTGGACATGAAGGCCTTGGTCGCCAGCACCTGGATCGCCGAGTTCGGTAGTTTGGCGATGCCAAAACCGGTTTCGCGGCCCCAGATGGCCAGCAGGATCGGTCCCGACACGCCATAGGTCTTCTCGATCCGCCGCAGCACCGGCCCATATTGCGTGGCAAGGCTCCGCCCTGTCGCGGTCAGCTTCTGTAGCCGCGCCTCGTTGAAGTAGGGGGCGGGAGAGGAGAATTCGGCCTGGCTCTGCGCCTGTTCCCTGGGCTTGGGGAAACCCGGCGGCTCCAGATCCGGCAGATCCCAATTCAGCGTCACGCCGGTAAAGGCGGCCTGGAAGGTCTTTTCGGAAATCCCCGCCTTTCGCGCTTCCGGCCAGAGATCCTTCTGGATCCAGGCCTGGAACTGCGCTTCGACGTCGGCCTTCGAGGCGGCGAATGCGGGGAAGGGGAAGAGGGTCAGGATGATGCAAAGCAGAGAAAGCAGCCTTTGCATATGTCGAGCCGCGGCTACCCCCCTCTGTCCCTTTCGGGACATCTCCCCCACAAGGGGGGAGATTGTTGGGAGACTGCCGCGCCTTCCATGGGGCTGATTTACTTCGGCTTCAGCAGATTCAATGCCTGTTTGAGAGGAAACGGTGTTGCAAGCGACCGATCTCCCTTGTGGGGGAGATGTCACGAAGTGACAGAGGGGGGTATGCACTCTCCTCATACTCGGTCCTTTACCGTCTCCGTCAAATCGCCGTCCGCGCCCTCAGTGCCGCCGCCAGCGTGCCCTCGTCGAGATAATCGAGCTCGCCACCGACCGGCACACCATGGGCAAGGCGGGTGATCTTGATCTCCAGTCCAGCGAGCTGGTCCGTTATATAGTGTGCTGTGGTTTGCCCCTCGACCGTGGCGTTGACGGCGATGATGATCTCGCGGACGCCGCCTTCGCTGACACGCGCGGTCAGGCCGCGAATATTGAGGTCGTCAGGACCGACGCCATCGAGCGGCGACAGGACGCCGCCGAGAACATGATAGACTGTGTTCATCGCGCCGGATCGTTCCAGCGCCCAGAGATCGGAAACATCCTCGACGACGATGATGACGGATTGGTCGCGCCGCTCGTCGGTGCAGACGGTGCAGGGATCGGCGGTATCGACGTTGCCGCAACGCGAGCAGATCTTCACCTTGTCATAGGCATCGCCCATGGCATGGGACAGCGGCCCGAGCAACTGGTCCTTCTTCTTGATCAGATGCAGCGCCGCCCGCCGCGCCGAGCGCGGCCCGAGGCCCGGCACCTTCGCCAGAAGCTGGATGAGTTTTTCGATTTCGGGGCCGGTGACTCGCTTTGCCATGGGAGGCTTTTAGCTCATAAGCTCACGGAACGGAATCACGGAAGGGGCGGTTGGCCGATGAAAATTCCGGCCATTTCCCATAGCGAGCTATCATTGTCGAGCCGGGTCACCGTAGAGCCAGGTCATCGCATGGCAATCGCCACGGCCGCGCCCGCCATGGTGCCGGCGCTGGCGCGATTGGCGATGCGCACGGCGCGGCGGCTCTTGAGGAAGGCCCGAGCCTTGGCCGCCAGCATCGCCCAGGAAAGGTCGATGACGACAAGCACCGCAAACATCGTCGCCACCAACTCGGCCCAGCCGGCGATCGTCACGCCATGCAGGTCGATGATCGACGGCAGCAGCGCCACGTAGAACACCATGATCTTCGGATTGCCCATGGTGACCGTGAAGCCGGCGAGGAAGAGCCTTGCGGGCGATTGCGCGTCCGGCAGCTGTTCTTCGGTCGTATCGGAGGCGGCAAACCACATCTTCCAAGCGAGATAGAGCAGATAGGCGACGCCGAGCCATTTGATCGCCACGAAGGCCACGTGGAAGGTTTCGGCAATGGTCGCAAGGCCGGCAACCGCAAAGGTCAACCAGATCGCCTCGCCAAGCCACATGCCGGAAAGGAAGGGCAGCACATTGCGCGCGCCCTTCGTCAGCACGCGCGCCACCAGCGCGGCAATGCTCGGCCCCGGCGATCCCGCCGCAATGAACAAAGCACCGGCAAAAACAAGCAGCGTCGACAGGCTCATCGCATTTCCTCCAATAGGGCCTTCCGATCAGCCCCGATCCGGCGCTCCAAGCAGGCAGGCCGGACGATATCCGGAAGAAGACGACATCTGGACGAAGATGTCCAGAGATAGCATTCCGGCCTGGCTGTTCCGAAACCGGGTTCCGGGTTTAGCCGAGCTGCGCGCGAAAGCGCTCGAAGATCGCCTTGCCTTCCGGCCAGTCCCCTAGTCTGGATGCCGCATTGATATGGCCGCGCGGCCCGACATCGGCGAACGCGCTGCCCCATATTTCGGCGCCGTGGCGCGCATGGTCGAGGGCGCAGAAGGGATCGTCGGTGCTGGCGACCAGCAAAGATGGAAAGGGCAGCCGCTTCGGCGGCGGATTGGCGAAGCTGCCGGCTTCAGCAAGATAGACTTCGCCTGTGGGGTCGGGAGCCGCGACCAGCAAGGCGCCAAGGATCGCCGCCTTCCGCATGGGTGCCCAATGGGCGATGAGCTGGCAGGCGAGGCTGTGCGCGATCAGGATCGGCGGCGTCTGCGACCGGGAGATTTCCCGCTCGAGCGCGGCGATCCAGTCCGTGAGTATCGGCTTGTCCCAGCTCGATGGCTGGAAGCGGCGCATGCTTGGGTCCTGCCGCTCCCATAACGTCTGCCAATGGCTTTCACCCGAGCCGCCAAGCCCCGGAAGCATGATGATATCGGTCATGTCGATCTTTTCTCCATAGTAACCTACGGCGAAAAGCTGACATGTCGTTTCATCAATTGACATTGCAATCCATCGGATAAAATTTGCCATAACCGATGAATTGAAGGTGAGTGATGGACAGTATCGAAAGAGGGCTGGATCCGACGGATCTGTCGATCGTCGAGATCCTGCAGCAGGACGGAAGAATTTCGGTGTCGGAGCTTGGCCGCCGCGTCGGCCTCTCGCAGCCGGCGGCTTCGGAGCGCCTAAAGCGGCTAGAAGAGCGCGGCGTGATCGCCGGCTATCGCGCAGTCATCGATCCCGCCGCCGTCGGGCTCGGCATGATGGCGGTCATCCGTCTACGGACGACGCACGAGCATATCCGGCCCTATCTGAAACAGTTTTCGGAAATGCCCGAGATTATCGAGGTTCTCAGGCTGACGGGCGAGGATTGCTTTCTGTTGAAGGTTCTCGTGCCGACACCATCAGACCTTGAAACCATCGTCGATTCCATCGCCCGCCATGGCGCGGTGACGACGTCGCTGGTGCTGCGAAACGAACCTGCAAAGGCGATCGGCCGCGATCTCATCCGCAAGGCGGCCGCCCGGTGATCGGATAGGCGCCAGCCTCAGAACGGCAGCTTGAAGCCGGGCGGGATCGGCAGGCCGGCGGTCAGTTCGCGGGTCTTTTCGGCGGCCAGCGCCTCGGCCTTCTCCTGTGCGTCCTTGTGGGCCGCGACGATCAGGTCCTCGAGGATTTCGACATCGTCTTCCTTGAAGAGCGACGGATCGATCTTCAGGCCCAGCATCTGGCTCTTGCCGTTGACGGTGACTGTGACGAGGCCGCCGCCTGCCTTGCCTTCGACGCGAATGTCGGCGATCTCCGACTGCATCTTCTCCATCTTGGCCTGCATTTCCTTCACTTTGCCCATCATGCCCATGATGTCGCGCATCGTCTTTGGTCCTTCTGCTGCATGCTTCTATTTCCCATCGGCTAAGATGTGCCGCCGGCCGCCGCGGTCGTCGAGCCGAGCGGTTCCGCTGCCCTCTATCTTACCCTTAGAATTCTATATCGTCGCCTGGTAGGATATCGCCATCGACGGATTCGGCGACTGCCGGCGGGGCGGCAGCCTCCTCCTCGTCGTCCGTCTCGGGTGCCCGCACCCGCACGTCGATGATTTTTGCGCCCGGAAATTGCGCCAGGATCGCCGCGACATCTGGGTCCTGCCGCGCATCGGCGACCCGCTGCTTCTGTGCATTCGCCTCCACTTCGACAAGCGTCGGCTGACCTTCCTCGCGGCTGAGGCTGACGATCCAATGGATGCCGGTCCATTCCTTGAGCTTGACGGCAAGCTCGTTCAGCAGCGTGCCGGGAGCGCCCGGTGTCAGGCTGACATCCAGCCGGCCCGGCTCCAGCCTGACCGGGCGCACGAAGGCGCGCACCAGCGCTTTCAGCTTCGGATCGCGCTTCTGGCCGGCAAGTTCGGCAATATCGGCCATCGAATTGACCGGCACCAGCGGCTTCGGCGCTTCGGCCGGCTTCGGCTCGATGCGGCCGACGGGTTGCGAATCCGGCTGCGTGTTCGGCACGGCGCGCAGCATGGCGACCGGTGCGGAAGGCGTCGGTCGCGGCGCCGGCGTTTCGACGGCACGCGCCATGGCGTTGCCCTGATAGGAGACAGCTGCTCCGCCGCCGTTGCCGCCATTACCGATCGGCGCGGACGATGATGGACGGGCGCCGCCATTGCCGTCGGAAAATTCGGCAAGTCTGCGCGCGGCATCTTCGGGTGCGGGAAGATGGGCCGCGTGCGCAAGGCGGATCAGCACCATTTCGGCAGCGCCGGCGGTGCGGGAGGCATTCTCCGTCTCGGTAATGCCCTTCAAAAGCATCTGCCAGATGCGCGAAAGCGCCGTCACGGCGACGCCCTGTGCGAATTCCGTCGCTTTCGTGCGCTCGATTTCGCTGAGCGACGGATCGTCTGCGGCATCGGGCACATATTTGAGGCGGGTCACGAGATGGGTGAAATCGGCAAGATCGGTCAGGACGACGACGGGATTGGCGCCGGCCTCGTACTGGCTGTTGAATTCGGCAAGTGCCGCAGCGACGTCGCCTTTGACGATATGGCCGAAGAGATCGACGATGCGGGCGCGGTCGGCAAGTCCAAGCATGGCGCGCACGGCGTCGGCGGCAACGAAGCCACTGCCGTGGGCGATCGCCTGGTCGAGCAGCGACAGGCCGTCACGCGCCGAACCTTCCGCGGCCCGGGCAATCATGGCGAGCGCCTCCGGCTCGGCCTCGATGTCTTCCTTGCCGGCGATGGTGGTGAACAGCCCGACGAGATCGGAAGCGCTGATGCGGCGCAGGTCGAAGCGCTGGCAGCGCGACAGCACCGTGATCGGCACCTTGCGGATTTCGGTCGTGGCGAAGATGAACTTCACATGCTCGGGCGGCTCTTCCAGTGTCTTCAAGAGCCCGTTGAAGGCGGCCGTCGACAGCATATGCACTTCGTCGATGATATAGACCTTGTAGCGGGCCGAAACCGGACGGTAGCGCACCTGCTCGATGATCTCCCGGATATCGTCGATACCCGTGTGCGAGGCGGCGTCCATCTCGATGACGTCGACGTGCCGGCCTTCCATGATCGCCTGGCAATGCTCGCCGGGTTCGCGCAGGTCGATGGTGGGCCGATCGATCGCAGCGGTCTTGTAGTTGAGGGCGCGTGCCAGGATGCGGGCTGTCGTCGTCTTGCCGACGCCGCGCACGCCGGTCAGCATATAGGCCTGGGCGATGCGCCCGGTCTCGAACGCGTTGGTCAGCGTGCGGACCATCGGCTCCTGGCCGACCATCAGATCCGTGAAGTCCTTGGGCCTGTATTTGCGGGCCAGCACCCGGTAACCGGTGCCGGTCGAGGCGGCATCTTTTGCTTGTCGCTCGCTGTCGCTCATCGCCCTGCTTTTTGCCCGGTGAAAGCCGGGTCTTGCTTTCGGAAAGGGTGGGAGGCTGGCACGATGACCCGTGCCGGGCTCGTTAGGGCTGCTTCCTTCCGGACCTGACCCGGTTGGCGAGTGGCTCGTCCACCACCAACCTCCCGGATGCACATATCGGCAATATCGCCATCAAAAGCAAGCCAAGGTCAAAAAAAACTGCTAAACACTTGATAAAACAATGGAGGATGCCCCTTGAAGGAGTTTACGCTCGACGACCGTCTGGCGAATGACAGCGTTTCCGTCGCGATGACAGGCCTTTGCGATGCGCGGCTGATGAAGGATCGCCGCTGGCCCTGGCTCGTGCTGATCCCTCGCCGGCCAGGCAAATCGGAGGCTTTCGAGCTGACGCCGCTCGACCGGATCCTGCTGACCTTCGAAACCGACAAGGTCGCAAGCGCGCTGAAGACAGTGACGGGTGCGACAAAAATCAATGTCGGGGCACTTGGAAATATCGTCCGTCAGCTGCATGTTCATGTGATTGCGCGGTTCGAAGGTGATGCCAACTGGCCAGGTCCCGTCTGGGGCTACGGCAAGGCGGAACCCTATTCGGACGAAGACATGAACAGCCTCATGGCCAAGTTGCGGGAAACCCTTTCACAATGAGCCATTCCATCTTCTCCTCGGATGCGCCGCATCCGGAAGCCAGCAGTCTCACCGCCTTCGCGGAAAACCAGCTCAACCGGGATGCCGAGCATCGTGACGAGGAATCGATCAAGCATGCGCTTGCCAAGGAGGGCACGCATATCCTGGCCTTTGCCCAGGAGCGGCTTGTCCTGAAGCATGACGGGCAGGTGCTCGACCCACTGTTTGCCCGCTACGAGCTGCAGGAGCTTGATCCGAATTGGGAGGACGCCGTGCTGCTCGGCTATCGTAAGACCGGCGAGCCAAGGCTGGCGGTGCCGGTGCGTGTCAACGCCGATGAACTTGCCAGCCAGTATAAGCCCGCGGATATGCGCGCGCTCTGGCGCGATCTACTGCTGGAAGGCGAAATTCTCGGTGAGGCCGCTCAGGGTATGAGCCTCATCCGCTGGAATAGCGACAATCGCTTCTGCGGCCGCTGTGGCTCGGCGATGGAAAGCCGTATTGGCGGCTACAAGCGGGTCTGCACGGCCTGCGAACATATGATCTTCCCGCGCACCGATCCGGTCGTCATTATGCTAACGATCGACGAGGAAAGGAATCGCTGCCTGCTTGGCCGCAGCCATCATTTTGCGCCGGGCATGTATTCGTGTCTCGCCGGTTTCGTCGAGCCGGGCGAAACCATCGAAAATGCGGTGCGCCGCGAGACGCACGAGGAATCCGGCATCCATATCGGCCGCGTGCGCTATCATGCGTCGCAGCCCTGGCCGATGCCGCATTCCCTGATGATCGGCTGCTATGCCGAGGCGAAGTCGACGGACATCCACATGGATGAAGCCGAGCTTGAGGATTGCCGCTGGTTCACCCCGGAAGAGACGCGTGCCATGCTCGACCGCGTCTCCGCATCTGGCAACACATCTCCACCCAAGGGCGCCATTGCCCATCGCCTGATGCGCGATTGGGTGGAATGGAAGCGCTAGGTCCCGTCCCATCATGGCCCGCTCGGAACGCTTGCTGACGCTGTTGCAGACACTGCGGCGCTACCGGCGGCCGGTGAGCGGCGCCGTTCTGGCGGAGGAGACCTGCGTCAGCCTACGCACGCTCTACCGCGATATCGCCAGCCTGCAAGCGCAGGGTGCCATGATCGAGGGCGAGCCCGGCATCGGCTATGTGCTGAAGCCGGGCTTCATGCTACCGCCGATGATGTTTTCGCAGGACGAGATCGAGGCGCTGGTGCTGGGATCGAGATGGGTGGCACGCGCGACCGATGCGCGTCTGGCAGCCGCTGGCACCGACGCTCTCGCCAAGATCGCCGCCGTGCTGCCCGCCGAAATGCGCGAGGCAATCGACCAGGCGGCGGTGGTCGTCGCCACGCGCCGCATCACGGAAGACAAGGCCGATCTTTCCCTCATGCGCAAGGCGATCCGCACGGAACGCATGGTGCAATTGACCTATGGCGACGTGAATGGCGCCATCTCGACCCGGCGCATCTGGCCCTTCGCGCTCGGCTATTTCGACAATGCCCGCATCGTCATGGCCTGGTGCGAGCTGCGCCAGGATTTTCGCCATTTCCGCGCCGATCGCATCGTCGATTTCGCGGTGCTGGAGGCACGCTATCCACGCCGCCGCATCGCGCTTGCGCGGGAATGGCATGCCCGTGAGGGCGTCGTCCACGATTGATCCGCCAGCGCACACTACTGCCAGAAACTGTCAGTAGGCGCGACTATGATGGGCACCATCCAAGCAGGAAGGAGGACCGATCATGGCAAGCAATGTTTACACGCAGCAAGCGCATCGTGGTGTCATCAAGGCGCACGAAGGTAAAGACCCTTCAATGCCGGGGTGGCCGGCTCGCCTCTCGCAGATTGCGCTTGGCTACTTCACCCGCCACTGGGATCGCCTCGACATCGAGGAAACGCCGAATTCCGTAAAGCGCGACCTGGGCTTCCTGGACGGCCGCGCCCCTTACCGCGAGGAAGACCGGATGCACTGAACGCATCCGCCGAAGCAATTCCAGAAAAAGTGCGCAGCAGTTTTCCGTCCGGAATTGCGAGGCAACTAAGAGATACAGCAGTTCACAGATTCCATGAAAAGCTGAACCGCTCTAACTCCCAGCCCAACTACCGATGCAATCTCATTGCCCTTCTACCGGCAGGCTCAGCACCGCCTGCCGGATCGCATCCGCATGCCTTCATATCCATCCGAACAAGAGGAATATCCAAATGACTAGCCCGAATCTCATCATCTTCTACGTCAAGGACCCCGGCGAAAGCACGCCATTCTATCGTGACCTGTTCGGCCGCGAACCCGCCTTCGCGTCACCGAATTTCGTGGCCTTCTCGCTCGACAACGGCCTCAGTCTCGGTCTCTGGCGCCGCAGCACCGTCGAGCCGCAGCCCTCCGCCATTGGCAATCGCGGTGAATTGGGCTTCATGGTCGAGGGCGCCGGCGCCGTCGAACAGCATTATAGGGATTGGAGGGCGCGCGGCCTGCCGATCGCGCAGGAATTGACGACCATGGATTTCGGCCCAACTTTCGTCGTGCTCGATCCCGATGGTCATCGCCTTCGCGTTTGTGAGCCGGATAAGTGAATCCCCTGTCCAGCTTGCCCCTCTCCCAGCACGCGGGGAGAGGGACGACCTCAGGCCCTCGCCAAGCCCCATGATGGAAGGTAGGCTGCAGGCGCGTCTATCTCCTCCTCCCTGCAGGCGGGGAGAAGGTGGCCGAAAGGCCGGATGAGGGGCTAGAGGCGACCTCCGAAGATCGTTTCAACAAAGTGGTTTGCCAACAGTCACGCCAATCGTCCACGTTGACTCATGGCCTTCGCAAAAGACACTGATCGATGGATATAGAGTCACGGGAGGATTGATTGCTGCATCATATTTCATTCGGTGTCTCGGATATCGAGAAAGCCGCTGCGTTCTACGATGCAGCTTTCGCGCCGCTCGGCTATATCAGGGTCTGGGAGGATTTGAGCCCCGGCGATCCCGATCAGGCCATCGGATATGGTCCGCCGGGTGGGGGCGATAAGTTCGCCATCAAATTGCGGGGACAGGAAGCGCGAGCTCCTGGCTCGGGCTTTCATTTGGCCTTTGCCGCGCCAAAGCGGGAAGCCGTCATCCTGTTCCATCAGGCCGCATTGGCTCATGGTGGCACGGACAACGGGCCGCCAGGTCTTCGACCGCATTACGGGCCGAATTATTTTGCCGCCTTCGTCATCGATCCAGATGGGCATCGTATCGAGGTTGTTACCAAGGCTGCGGAATAGCCAGCGGTTGGAAATCACAAGGATACCGTCACCCGCCCTCGTGGTTCGGGGCTTCGCTCTTCGAGCTCCGCACCTCATCATGAGCACTGATCTTTTGTGCCTCGCCACAGGGCATGGTCCACCTCATGGTGAGGTGCGGCGCCGTTAAGCGCAGCGAAAACGGTAACCACGAGGTGGACCGGATTCTTATCGGATATTAAAGATCACCCCGCATCGGATGGCCCTTGTAGACGCCGAGGATGCGGACCTTTTCCGAGAAGAAGCGCAGTTCCTCCAGCGCGCGACGCACATGCGCATCGGAGGGATGACCCTCGATGTCGGCATAGAACTGCGTTGCCACAAAACGGCCGCCGAGCTGGTAGCTTTCCAGCTTGGTCATGTTAATGCCGTTGGTGGCGAAGCCGCCGAGCGCCTTGTAGAGGGCGGCCGGAATGTTGCGGACGTTGAAGACGAAGGTGGTGACGATCTTCTCGTCCGGCGCGCTGCGCTCCGCCCAGTTTTCGTCGCGCGACAGGACGACGAAACGCGTCATGTTGTCTTCGGTGTCCTCGACATTCTCGGCGATGATCTCGAGACCATAGAGATCGGCCGCGAGCCGCGGCGCCAGCGCCGCCATGCTGCGGTCGCCGGTTTCCTGCACCAGCTTGGCCGCACCCGCCGTATCGCCGGCGATGACAGGCTTCCAGCCGTTGGCGCGCACGATGTTGCGGCATTGGCCGAGCGCATGGATGTGGCTGTGTACGGTGCGGATCTCTTCCTTCTTGACACCCGGCAGCACCATCAGCTGAAAGCGGATCGGCATGAAATATTCGCCGACGATATGCAGGCGCGATTCCGGCAGCAGGTGATGGATGTCGGCGACACGACCGGCAATCGTGTTTTCGATCGGAATCATGCCGAGATCAGCCTCGCCGTTGTCGATGGCGGAAAAAGCATCCTCGAAGGTCTGGCAGGGCAGCGGCTCCATGGTCGGGAACATGTCGCGGCTGGCCATGTCGGAATTGGCGCCGTAGTCGCCCTGGAACGAGATCTTGTTGGTCTTGCTGATCATGGAACTGCCTTTGGAGGACTGCCGTCAAAGAGAGGCGGCGGATAGGATGCGTCTGGCCTTTTCGAGGTCGGCGGGAGTATCGACACCGAGCGGAACCGTGTCAACGATCTCGACATCGATGCGCATGCCGGCTTCGAGCGCCCGAAGCTGCTCCAGCGATTCGCGCAGTTCCAGCGGCGATGGACCTGCCTTGACGAATCGCTCGAGCGCGGAGCGGCGATAGGCGTAGAGACCGATGTGGTGATAGAGCGGCCCCTTGCCGTAGGGCGCGGTGGCGCGGGTGAAATAGAGGGCGCGCAGGCGGCTATCCGAGATCGGCGATCCGATGACCTTGACGACGCTCGGCAGGGTCTTCTCTTCCTCGTCCTTGATCTCGACGGTCAGCGTGGCGATATCGACGGACGGATTTTCGAGAGGGCGCAGCGAGGCGCGGATGGTGTCGGGATCGATAGTCGGCAGGTCGCCCTGAACATTGACGATGATTTCCGCACGGCCTTCGGGATCGACGGCCTGCAGCGCCTCATAGATCCGGTCCGAGCCGGATTGATGGTCGGTGCGTGTCATGACCACCTCGAAGCCGGCGTCGGCGATTGCGGCATAGGTGTCCGCATGATCGACGGCGACGACGATGCGACCGATCGCCGCCTCGCGCGCGCGCTTGGCAACCTGTACGATCATGGGCAGGCCGCAAATATCGGCGAGCGGCTTGCCTGGAAGGCGCGTGGAGGCCATGCGGGCGGGAATGAGGACCAGCGTCTTGTCTAAATTTGGATCTGTCATTGTTGGGCCTTCTATTCCTGCGGGAAAGGTGTCAAAACGTCTCACGATGGAGGCCGTTTACAGAGTTGCAAGAAACAGCCAAAAGACATAGGTTTCGCGCGAATTCAAGATGGGCCGGCGGAGGATGCTGGCGGCGAGGGGAGCATAGCAGATGAATTCATCCTACGTGAACATGGGTGTCGGGGCGCTTTTGGCCACGCTATTCGTGTTGAAGTCCGTGTCGCTCGCATCAGGATTTATTTTCCATTCAGAGACGCCGGAAAAGCCCGGTTTCGCCATTGTCGCGACCGAGGAACCGGCTGCGGGCGGCGACAAGGGTGCGGCCGCCAAGGCGGAAACGCCGATCGCCCAGCTGCTGCAGAAGGCTGACGCCAAGGCCGGCGAAGCCATCTTCAAGAAGTGTCAGGCCTGTCACTCCGGAGAGAAGGGAGGACCGAACAAGGTTGGTCCCGATCTCTGGGGTATCATCGACCGCCCGGTTGCCGAGCACGAGGGCTTTGCCTATTCGGCCGGCATGAAAGATTTTTCCAAGGGCGGTTCGGAAAAGTGGACCTACGATCATCTCTATCACTTCCTCGCAGCTCCGAAGAAGTTCGTCGCCGGTACCGCGATGGGCTTCGCCGGTCTACCGAAGGAAGAGGACCGCGCCAACGTGATCGCCTATCTGCGCACGCTCGCCGATACGC
Source organism: Rhizobium sp. P40RR-XXII (assembly GCF_012641405.1). Lineage (GTDB taxonomy): Bacteria > Pseudomonadota > Alphaproteobacteria > Rhizobiales > Rhizobiaceae > Rhizobium. The sequence continues at coordinate 28,192 of NZ_JABAII010000022.1, read as the reverse complement.
AGGTGCCGTTGCCGGATCCGAACGCGCCGGCTGCCACGAACTGAGAAAATCCAAATGATGGATTGAAAACCCGGTCGTCAGAGCCGGGTTTTTTGCGTTGCTATTCAGGCCAAATGGCGGCGCGAACGCGTTCTTTGATCGAGGTCGAAGACCTTCAGCCCATCCTCGGCGCTCGGAGGCACGCGCCAGTCTTCAGCGGCCAGTGCCTTGCGGGCATCGCGCAAGCCGGCTTCCCAATGCTCATGCATCGATAACGCCGAGAACTCGTAGTCCTTCGAATGCGAACGGAACTGCTTGTTGCGGTAGATCAGGTGAATGATGGTGACGCCGTAATCGGAGCAATGTTGCTCCAGCTTCTTGATCTCCGGATCAGTCTTGGCTTCTTCGGGAAGGCGGGCATAAAGCTCCGATATCGCGCGCCGCAGGCGATGACGCTCCAGAAAGAGATCGGTATTGAGCCGGGTGCGGCTCGAATAGGTGATGTCCTTGCGCCGCTCTTCCACCTCTTCCAGGTCCTGCGGCATCGGGCCGATGGCGCTGAAAAGATCGACCTGAAAAACGACCGTGTCGATCGCGGCGCCGTTGCGCAGCACGTAGGTCAGCGGCGTGTTCGAGACGAGGCCGCCATCCCAGTAATATTCACCACCAATCTTGATCGCCGGAAAGCCGGGAGGTAGTGCGCCGCTCGCCATGATGTGCTCCGGCGCTATTCTGATGTCGCGGTTGTCGAAGAAGGCGAAGTTGCCGGTGCGCACATTGACCGCACCGAGGCTAAGGCGCACCGGGCCATGGTTGATTCGGTCGAAATCGACATGATCGAGCAGCGTTTGGCGCAATTGTTCGGTGTCGTAGACGCTGGTGGCACCCGCGGAGCCGCGCGACTGAAACCAGGCCGGGAGCTGCCAGGGAGAAAAGAAGCCAGGCACGCCGAAGGTCGATACCCACCAGCTGCTGACGGTGCGGTAGAAGGGGTTCGTCTCCCGCTGCCGCTCCATCAGGAGATCGACGGGAAGCTGGATGGTGACGTTGTTCCAGAAGGAGCGTAGCTTCTCAAGCCGCTCGCCCGGCACGTTGCCGGCCATGATGGAGGCGTTGATGGCGCCGATCGAGATGCCGGCGATCCAGTCAGGTTCGATATTCTGTTCTCTGAGTGCCTGAAACGCGCCGGCCTGGTAGGAGCCGAGTGCGCCGCCGCCCTGCAGCACGAAAACTTTCTGCGAATAGGCGGACGCGGGATTGGTAAGCGGAGCTGCAATATTCATGTGCCATCCTTTGCTGCGCTCCGGATGGGAAGGCCGGGATGCGCAAAATATATGACCATTTTCCTGCCTGCTTCTCCGAATGCGGAGAGATGCCATTGCGAATCGGCGGGTTCAAGCCAGCGCTAGGCGAGCAGATAAGCCCAGAGCGACACCGAGAAAGCCCCGAGCGCGGTCGTCAAGGTAATCGTCGAGGCGGCGAGACTGTGACCGACGCCGAAGCGATTGGCAATCAGCCACGCGTTCACACCTGTGGGAACGGCGGCCGTGAGCACGAGTGCCGCCCGCCATTCCGGGCTTAGGCCGAGCAAAAGGCCGGCCGCCAGCACGCAGGCCGGTAGCAGAAACAGTTTAAAGCCGGCAATCACGCTGGTGATGCCGAGATTGCCCGATAGTCCGTATTGGCGCAGCGCCATGCCGAGCGAGATCAGCGCCGCAGGGCCGGCGATGTTGGCGATGCTGTCGACCACGGTGCCGAGCGTGGCGGGGATGGGAATGCCGGTCAAGTGGACAATGAGGCCGCAGAAAAGCCCGATAACAAGTGGATTGCGCACAAGGTTTCTGCCGACCTGCCGCAGCAGTTCGCCGGTGCTGCGGCCGGCGCCGGCATTCTCCTTGCGCTCGGCCTGTTCCATCAGCAGCGTGCCGGCGATCATCATGGTCGGCAGGTGCACGGCAATCAGGATAGACATTGCCATGACGCCGTCTGGCCCCACGGTGCGCCCCACCAGCGGCAGGCCGATGAAGATCGTATTGGCGAAGGCGGATGATACGCCCGCGAGCACGCCGATACGCGCATCCCGCCCGAACATCCGGGTCGCAACGATATGGCCGGCAGTCCAGGTAACGGCGACGCCGGAGAAATAGGCGATCCATAGCCGAAACGGCGAAGCGCCGCGAAAATTCGCCTCGGCGATGGTCTGAAACAGCAGGAGAGGCACGGCGATCTTGAAGACGAATTCGCTCATTGCTTCGCCGACCTCGGCTTTCAACAGGCCGGTGCGCACAATGATCCAGCCGACGAGAATGAGCAGGAAGACCGGGAGGACGTCTGTGAAGATTTCGGACATGCCGGGCGTGGGCCGTGAAGAGTGGCTCGGGAAGGGCTATCCGGGAGTTGTAGCAGCTTGCTTATGGGTGGGAACCCATAAAAACAAAAAAGCGGGCAACGCCCGCTTATGTGTCCGGTCTCACCGGAAAGTCCCCCCGGTGCACATGCCGCCAGTTCATCCGTGGTCGGCCCGCGTACCGGTGAGGCGGAAGGCATCATTCCTTCCCAGACTGGCTCAGAAACCTTGTGAGCTTCCCATCCCAGCCGCTTGATAAGAATTTAAAGATAGAAAGTGACAGGCAAATGACCGATTGGAATTTAGTTGGCCACGCTGGCGCTGATTTTTCTTCCAAACTTCGGAAAAACCGATAATACCGGATACCGGCTATCACCAATACCGGGATCCTCCAATAGATGACTCGCTTCGACGTACTGACCGTTGGCAATGCCATCGTCGACATTATCGCCCGTTGCGACGATCAGTTCCTGATCGACAATGCGATCACCAAAGCTGCGATGAACCTCATAGACGCCGAACGCGCCGAGCTTCTTTATTCGCGCATGGGCCCGGCTCTGGAAGCTTCGGGCGGCAGCGCCGGCAACACGGCAGCAGGTGTCGCGAATTTCGGCGGCAAAGCAGCCTATTTCGGCAAGGTTGCGAAAGATCAGCTTGGAGAGATCTTCGCACATGATATCCGCGCCCAGGGCGTGCATTATGAGACCAGGGCAAAGGGCACTTTTCCGCCGACTGCCCGTTCGATGATCTTCGTGACCGAGGATGGCGAGCGCTCGATGAACACCTATCTCGGCGCCTGCGTCGAACTCGGGCCTGAAGACGTCGAGGAAGAGGTCGTCGCCGATGCCAAGGTGACCTATTTCGAAGGCTATCTCTGGGATCCACCACGCGCCAAGGAAGCGATCCGCGACTGCGCCCGCATCGCACACGCCAATGGCCGGGAAATGTCGATGACACTGTCCGACAGCTTCTGTGTCGGCCGCTATCGGCACGAATTCCTTGACCTGATGCGGTCCGGCACCGTCGATATCGTCTTCGCCAATCGCGACGAAGCCCTCTCGCTCTACGAGACCGACGACTTTGAAAAGGCGCTGACGCTGATATCGGCTGATTGCAAGATCGCCGCCGTGACCACAGGCAAGGATGGTGCCGTCATCGTGCAAGGCAACGAACGCTATGTGGTCGACGCCCATCCGATCGAAGAGCGCGTCGATACGACCGGTGCCGGCGATCTTTTCGCCGCTGGCTTCCTGTTCGGCTATACGCAAGGCCGTAGCCTGGAAGATTGCGCCAAACTCGGCAACCTTGCCGCGGCCATCGTAATCGAACAGATCGGCCCGCGGCCGATGCGGTCGCTTTTGGAAGCGGCAAAGGAATTCGGGCTGCTCTGACGGAGAGCGTCCTCAGAGTCCCAATCCGCAGATCATGGAAGCCGCCTTCAGCAGATCACTGGGGCGGCTTTTGTTATGAAGCCGCCGGATCCGGCCATCACCAGAAGAGCGTCGCGGTTCCCGCTTCATAGAGAATGAGGATGCCGAGCGCGATCAACACGAATGGCACGACCCTGCGTCCGTGTCGCCTGATCGGTGCGCCAAGCTTCGGGTGATTGACGAGGGAGTGCGCCGCGCCCAGCCAGACCGCCGTCAGCACGGCGAAGATACAGCCGATGGTCAGGATCTCGTGAGCGGAGCGGGTGGCGAAGAGCGGCGTATAGATGCTGATATTGTCACCGCCATTGGCGATCGTCACCAGCGCGATGGCCGCGATATTGCTGTGGCCGGCTGAGGCTTTCTGGTGATCCTCCGCGTCATTCTCCGTCTCGGCGCCGTTCCAGACCTCCCACAGTCGTCTCAAGCCAAAATAGATCGGAGCAAGGCCGAGCAGGCCGACATAGGCGACGGGAATGACGAGGACGAGCAGCGAGGCGATGGTGCTGAAGCCATAGAGCGCGCCAATGCAGAGATATTGGCCAATGACGATCTGTCTGAAGCGGAACTTAGGGTCGGCAAAGAAGCCGAGAAGAACGAAGATGTCGTCTATATTCGTCGAAACGAAGGTAGCGATGGCAACGCCGAAAACGCCAAGCACATAAGCCAAGATCGCAGCTCTCCCTTTGCGATACCGGATATATCATTGCGCCGGAAAAGTCGCATGGCTGCATTCGTAGCGGAGCGATGCGGGTTTCGCGTTACTTGAAGGCCTCGCCGGGGTAAGCACCCCAGATCTCAGATTGCGCCACCCAGCCTTCGGTGCCGTCGGCCGTGACGAGGCACCAGTCTCCGGTGCATTCGCGAATGTTCATCATCACGCCGGGCTGAAGCTTGGCAATGACGCCGGCGGATGGCTGAGACTCGCGGCGCATGTTGACGAATACGGCCTTGCCCTTGCCCTTCATCCAAGGTGCGGCGATCGCCGAACGCTGGCCTGATAGCAGGGACTGGTTGACCCAGCCCTCCGTGCCGTCGGCATCGCGCACGCGCCGCCAGTTATCATATTCCTGGATGATCTCGACCGGCAGTCCCTGCTTGAGATAGAGCCACGACACCGCATAGTCGGCGCTTGGCCCGATGCGCAGATTGACCCGCTTCGACTTCAGCGTGACGAAGCGCGGCAGCGGTAATCCGCTCGGCCCCTTGGCGGCCTGGGCGGCGGCAAGATCCGCTGACGCAGCGGCCATCATCAGGCCGATTGCGAAAATGGCGCAGGACTTCAATACTTTGCCACGCATGGGATTTCCGTTCGTTCGTCATGACAAAGGCGCCGTTCCGGCAACCTTTCGCTCCGGTGAGCGGCAAATCCTCGGATCGCGTCAGCGAGTTTTGTTTGTCTTCGCCTGCGGGTCTGGTAGAAATGCCCGGAACGGGAAAATTATCCCGCTTCTTGGTTAAGAACATCTGAACAAGGCATCGCCGCTCGCCATGACGACGAAGAAAAAACCGAAGGTCTACGTCACGCGCAAACTGCCGGACGCGGTGGAGACGCGGATGCGCGAGCTCTTCGATGCTGAGCTCAACATCGACGATCGCCCGCGCAGCAAGGACGAGCTGATCCAGGCCGTCCGGTCGGTCGACGTGCTGGTGCCGACGGTCACCGATCGGATCGATGCGGCGGTGATCGAAGAGGCCGGTCCCCAGATGAAGCTCATTGCCAGTTTCTCCAACGGCACGGATCATATCGATGTCGAGGCCGCCGCCCGTCGCGGCATCACGGTCACCAATACGCCCAATGTGCTGACCGAAGATACCGCCGACATGACGATGGCGCTCATCCTCGCCGTGCCGCGGCGCCTGGCGGAAGGTGCGCGCGTGCTGACGGACAATCCCGGCGAATGGGCCGGATGGTCGCCCACCTGGATGCTCGGCCGGCGTATCCACGGCAAGCGCATCGGCATCGTCGGCATGGGGCGGATCGGCACCGCCGTTGCCCGCCGTGCCAAGGCATTCGGCCTCTCGATCCATTATCACAACCGCAAGCGCGTCAATCCGGCGACCGAGGACGAGCTGGAGGCGACGTACTGGGACAGCCTCGACCAGATGCTGGCCCGCGTCGATATCGTTTCGGTTAATTGCCCCTCGACACCGGCCACCTATCATCTGATTTCCGCCCGACGCCTGGCGTTGCTGCAGCCGACGAGCTACATCGTCAATACGGCGCGTGGCGATGTCATCGACGAGACCGCGCTGATCAAGATCCTGCGCGAGGGAAAGATCGCCGGAGCCGGCCTCGACGTGTTCGAAAACGAACCATCAGTCAATCCGAAGCTGGTGAAGCTTGCCAACGAGGGCAAAGTGGTGATCCTGCCGCATATGAGCTCGGCCACGCTCGAGGGCCGCATCGACATGGGCGACAAGGTCATCATCAATATCCGCACCTTCATCGACGGCCACCGCCCCCCCAATCGCGTACTGCCGTTTCGGTAAGCGAAGCGCTCTGATTTTCCAGCTGGAGCAAGGCGGATACTCCCGGCTTCAAATTTGATCTCACTTCCCTCTTACCGGTCATGTGCATGTCACAAAGCCGGCTCAGAGGTGACCGCAAACATAAATCAGGAAGGGCGGAAACGATGGCGCGGGCGCTGCCGCATGAGCGGATTCAATATGTGGTCGAGGGCGGCTTCAAGCTGTCGGGCGAGATCGCACCGAGCGGCAACAAGAACGCCGCGTTGCCGATCATCGCCGCCTCGCTTTTGACCGATCAACGCGTCGAACTCAGCAACGTGCCGCGCATCCGTGATGTCGAGGCGCTGGTGGAGCTGATCCAGTCAGTCGGCGCGAAGGTGCGCTGGCTCGGTCGCAACGAACTCGAAATCGAGGCGCGGGAACTTCGCCCCGCCAATCTCGATCCCGATCTCTGTGCCCGCATCCGCGCCTCCATCCTGCTTGCCGGTCCGATGCTGGCGCGCTGCGGCGAGATCACCCTGCCGCCGCCCGGCGGCGACGTCATCGGTCGCCGGCGCGTCGATACGCATTTCCTGGCGCTGGAACAGCTAGGCACCAAGATCGAGGTCAATAGCGTCTATAGTTTCCGTACCGACGGGTTGCATGGCGCGGATGTCTTCCTCGACGAGCCGTCCGTGACGGCGACGGAAAATGCGCTGTGCGCCGCCGTTTTCGCCGAGGGGACGACCATCCTGCGCAATTGCGCCTCCGAGCCGCATGTGCAGGATCTGGCCCGGTTTCTGACCGCAATGGGCGCTCGGATCGAGGGCGTCGGCACCAATATGATGACCATCCACGGCGGTCAGCGGCTCGGCGCAGTTACGCATCGCATCGGCCCGGATCATAACGAGGTGGGATCGCTGATCGGCCTTGCCGCAGTCACCGGCTCGGAAATCATCATCCGCCGCGCGGGCGTCGAGCATCTGCGCTCGACCCTGATGACCTTCGAGCGCCTCGGCATCCGCTGCCAGATCGACGGCGATGATCTCATCATCCGCTCCGGCCAGGAGATGAAGATCCAGCCCGATTTCGGCGGCCATATTCCGAAGATCGAAGACCAGCCTTGGCCGGCTTTCCCGGCCGATACCATGTCGATCGCCATCGTCACCGCGTCGCAATGCGAAGGCGTCGTGCTGATGTTCGAAAAGATGTTCGAAAGTCGCATGTTCTTCGTCGACAAGCTGATCGCCATGGGCGCCCGCATCGTGCTCTGCGACCCACATCGCGCCATTGTCGCCGGCCCCTCCAAGCTGCGAGCCGCCCAGCTCGAAAGTCCCGATATCCGCGCCGGCATGGCCATGCTGATCGCGGCGATGTGCGCCGAGGGCACGAGCGTCATCAACAATGCACAGCAGATCGAGCGCGGTTACGAGCGCATCGAGGAGCGGTTGAACGCCATGGGCGCCCGCATCACCCGCATCCCGCCGCGCGGGGCGTGACGGCCCCGCTCGCCGGCTGAAGGGTGAGCTAGAGCAATTCCAGGAAAAGTGCGTAGCGGTTTACCGTCCGGAATTGCGAGAAAACAAAGAGATACAGCTGAACCACTCTAGATGACCGCCTTGCGCATCTCGATCGACGTCGTGCGATCGAAGCCGGGATGGCGGTTTTCGGCCACTTTCTGGAAGCCCCAGGCGGCGAAGGTAGCGTGATTGTCGATCAGCTCGATCCGCGTTTCCAGTCGAAGTATGTGAAGATCATGCTGCCTCGCCGCGGCTTCAGCATATGTCAATAAGCGTCTGCCGATACCCTTGCCCTGAGCTGCGGGAAGGACGGCAAGCTTACCGACATAAAGGCATTCTGTCTCAGGCCGGCAAAAAATACAGCCGGCTAACTGATCGCCATCGAATGCGACATAAGCGATCTCGTTCATAGCTTTCTCCCCTCAGCGCTTCCGGCGTCAGGGCAAGCGCAGAGGAGGGCGGATCGATTCGTCCGTTCATATAGGCAAAAGCCGCCAATATAAGATCAAGCAATGCATCCCAGCGGTCAAACCTGCCGTTGAGCCTTTGAATTGTAATCTCGCTCATTCGGCGGCGACTCGGGCACGTTTGCGGCGATAGCGCACGGTCTCGAAGCGCGCCGCAAGCCCGTCATAGAGCAGCAGACGGCCGACCAGCGGCTCGCCGATGCCTGTTATGAGCTTGATCGCTTCCATTGCCATCAGCGTGCCGATGACGCCCGTCAGGGCGCCGATAACGCCGGCTTCCGCGCAGCTGGGAATAAGACCTTCCGGCGGCGGCGCCGGAAACAGATCGCGATATCGCGGGTGGAGGTTGCCGTCCCCGTCGCTTTCGTAAGGCTTCAGCGTTGTTACCGACCCGTCAAATCGGCCGACAGCGCCGGTCACCAGCGGCAAACGCGCTGCTTCGGTCGCATCAGCGGCGGTATAGCGGGTGTCGAAATTGTCGGAACCGTCAATGACAAGGTCGAAACCGGTAAGGTGCTGCGTGGCGGTATCGGCACTGAACCGCTCCTCGAAGCGGATGACTCGCACATGCGGGTTCAGCCGCGCGATGGCGTCGGCCGCGCTCTGCGTCTTCATCTCCCCGATCGTGCCCGTATCGTGAATCACCTGCCGCTGCAGGTTGGACAGCGAAACGCGATCGTCATCGGCAATGCCGAGCGTGCCGACACCGGCGGCCGCCAGATATTGCAGCACCGGCGCACCAAGGCCGCCGGCGCCGATGACCAACACGCGGGCGGCCTTCAACTTTTGCTGACCGGCACCGCCAACCTCGGGTAAGAGGATATGGCGGTGATAGCGGGCGATTTCGTCTGAGGTCAAAGGATCCATGGGTGCGAGTCTACCACAATCGGGGACGAGGAGGTTCTAGGATTCCGTAATGCCGCCATGCGCGACGGTAAAGAATTGCGCGCGCTCGCCAAGAGCCGAGAACATGGATTTGTCCGTGCCGGTCATAAAGGCCTGGCCGCCGAGCCCGTCGATGAGATCGAAGAGTGCGGCGCGCCGGCCCTCATCGAGATGCGCGGCGATCTCGTCGAGCAGCAGGATCGGTGCATAGCCCGTCAGGTTGCCGACGAGGCGCGCATGAGCAAGGATGAGGCCGACGAGCAGGGCCTTCTGCTCGCCCGTCGAGCAGCGCTCCGCCTCCATGTCCTTTTCACGATGCCGCACCAGAAGATCGGCCCGGTGTGGTCCGTCAAGCGTGCGGCCGGCAGCGGCGTCGCGGTAGCGCCCTTCGCGCAGCATATCGGAATAGGTATCCTCCAGATCGATGGCCGGCCGGCCGAACTCTCCATCAAGGAAGCCGGATAGTTCCAGCGCCGCCGAGGGGAAAGGCGTCCCCTCGCGCGTTTCGGCAATCAGCCGCGAGAGAAGGCCGAGCATTTCCTGCCGCGCAATCGCCATGGCGATGCCAAGGCTCGCCATCTGTTCTTCGATGCCGGCGAGCCAGGATGGATCGAACCGGCTCTCCGACAAGAGTTTGTTACGGCTGCGCATGGCGCGCTCGAAATCGCTGGCCCGGCGTCCATGCGCCGGATCGAGCGACAGCACGAGCCGGTCAAGGAAACGACGGCGCTCTGAGGAGCCGCCGGTAAACAGCCCGTCCATGGCCGGCGTCAGCCAAAGAACGCGCAAATGATCGGTCAATTCATCGACCGTTTTGGCCGGCGTGCCGTTGATTCTGAGCCGGCGGGCGGCTGATTCGTCGGCCGTATCGATGCCGGTGCCGATTTCGACGCTCCCCTCGATGCCTTCGAGCTCGGCGAAAATCGAAAATCCGCCCGGCGCGTTGACCCGCGTGACATCGGCATAGGCGGCGCGGCGCAGGCCGCGGCCGGGCGACAGCAGCGACACTGCCTCCATGAGGTTCGTCTTGCCCGCGCCGTTGTCGCCGGTCAGCACCACATGCCGCTCGTCAAACGTCAGCGCCGCCGCCGCATAGTTGCGGAAATCGGAGAGCTTCAGGCGCGAGATGAAAACCTTGTTCGGCATCGGTCTTTCGGATTCTTGGTCGATGGGCGAGGCGTATGCCGAACCCCGCTCAAGTGCAAGGTTTTTGCCGGTTGTTCGCGAGGTCGATCGAATGAAGCGCCGTCAAGGGCCACCCTCGTCCTTCGACGGGCTCAGGATGAGTATGGAGTGAATCTTGCGCCGAACCCAAGGAATTGAGCTGCTGGAGGTAGGCTCTCATGGTGAGGAGGCCCAAAGCGCCGTCTCGAACCACGAGGGCGGATGATTCGTTCGCAAAAAATGCCGAGGAAGTTCGCGCTGGAGCATGGCGCTACCTATATCGCTATGCTTCGGAGACTTTTGGGCGAAGGGCATCAATTGGAATTGTAGAAGCACTGCTTGCCAAAGCGAGCCGCGACTGGACGCAAGTGAAGACAGGCGAATCGGGAGATCTCGTCTATCGGCGCGAAGACGGCCGTGCCTATGCGAAAATGGCAGCCCCAGCCCGATCGGCGGATCTTGCCGGCGAGCGCGACCGGCTGCTTTGGCTGCAGGGCAAAGGTATTGCCGTGCCTGAAGTGATTGACTGGCGCGAGGTTGAGGAAGGCGCGTGCCTGGTCATATCAGCAATTCCTGGCGTGCCCGCAGTCGATCTGGACGGAGATACGCTGCTGAAAGCCTGGCCCTCGATGGCGCGGCAACTGAAATCTCTTCATGAACTGCCCACGGATCAATGCACCTTTGATCGCAGCCTGTCTCTGATGTTCGCAAAGGCGGCGGATGTGGTCTCACGCCATGCCGTGAACCGGGATTTTCTGCGGCCGGAGGATTGGGGCAAGCCGGCTGGTGAACTGCTTGATCGCGTCGAGCGCGATCTGCCCGTGCGGATTGCGCAGGAGACTGCCGACAAAGTCCTCTGCCATGGTGACGCCTGCATGCCCAACTTCATGGTCGATCCGCATAGCCTGCAATGCATCGGCTTGATTGATCTCGGCCGGGCTGGGAAGGCGGATCGCTGTGTCGATCTTGCGCTGATGATTGCCAATGCCGAGGAAAGCTGGGCGAAGCCCGAACAGGGGCAAAAGGCCCTGTCGATCCTGTTTGAAACCCTGGAGATCGCCAAACCGGATCGCGAGCGTCTCGCCTTCTATCTCCGGCTCGATCCGCTCACCTGGGCTGATTCGCGCGGGGGTGAGTGATTCGTCCCCCGAAACAAAAAAATCCGGCCGAATCGTCGGCCGGATTCATGTGAAACACTTTGATTCGCCGCTCAGTCGCTGAACGTATCGAAGAAATCTTTCATCCGGGCGAAGAAGCCTGTTGATTCGGGATTATTGTCCTTCGAAGAGATCTGCTCGAATTCCTGCAGCAGTTCGCGCTGGCGCTTGGTCAGCTTCTGCGGTGTCTCGATTTGGATCTGGATATAGAGATCACCGATTTGGCTGGAGCGCAGCACCGGCATGCCCTTGGCCTTCAAGCGAAACTGCTTGCCGACCTGCGTTCCCTCGGGAACGGTGACACGCGACTTGGTGCCGTCGAGCGTCGCGACATCGAAGGTACCGCCGAGCGCCGCCGTCGTCATCGAGATCGGCACCGCACAATAGAGATCGGCGCCATCCCGCTGGAAGAATTCATGCGGCTTGACGGAGAGGAAGATATAGAGATCGCCCGCAGGCCCGCCACGTGTACCGGCTTCGCCTTCGCCCTGCAGGCGAATGCGCGTGCCATCTTCGATTCCGGAGGGAATATTGACGGAGAGCGAACGCTCCTCGGTCACGCGGCCTTGCCCATGACACTTAGTGCAGGGATCGGGAATGATCTGGCCGCGGCCATGGCAGGTTGGACAGGTGCGCTCGACCGAGAAGAAGCCCTGGGCAGCACGGACGCGGCCGGAACCCTGGCAGGTGCCGCAGGTCTTCGGCTGTGTGCCGGGCTTGGCGCCCGAGCCGGAACAGACGTCGCAAGTGATCGAAGTGGGTACCCGGATCTGCGCCGTCTTGCCGCTGAAAGCTTCCTCGAGCGAGATTTCCATATTGTAGCGGAGATCGGCGCCGCGCTCGCGTCCGCCGGAAGAGCGTGAGCGCGCGCGTCCGCCACCCATCATCTCGCCAAAAATATCCTCGAAAATATCGGAGAAGCCGCCACCGCCGAAGCCGCCACCAAAACCGCCGCCTCCGCCCATGCCGCCATGCTCGAAAGCCGCATGGCCATAGCGGTCATAGGCCGCGCGTTTCTGCGGATCCTTGAGCGTTTCGTAGGCTTCGTTGATTTCCTTGAACTTCCTCTCGGCGTTGCTGTCGTCCGGATTTTTGTCCGGATGATATTGCATTGCCAGCTTGCGAAAGGCGCTCTTCAGCTCTTTCTCGTCCGCCGTCTTGGAGACGCCCAACGTCTCGTAAAAATCCGCTTTTGCCATTCAGCATTAGACCCCGGAAATGGATTTCCGGCTGCCAAGAGGCAGCCGGATCAAAGTTTCCTGAACCTTTCGGTTCGCGCTTATGCAGACCGCTTATGGTCGCCTTCGTCCTTGATTTCCTCGTAGTCGGCATCGACAACATCGTCCTTGCCGCCTTCTGCCGAGGCACCACCGGAACCGGCTTCCGCCTGCTGCGACTCATAGATCGCCTGGCCGAGCTTCATGGAAACTTCCATAAGCGTCTGGGTCTTGGCCTTGATGTCTTCGGCATCCGGTTCGGAAGCTTCCGTCGCCGTCTTGAGCGCTGCGATCGCGTCGGAGATCGCGGTGCGATCGGCTTCCGTGACCTTGTCGCCATAATCCTTCAGCGACTTCTCGCTCGAGTGGATCAGGCTTTCGGCCTGGTTCTTAGCTTCGACACCTTCGCGGCGCTTCTTGTCTTCAGCAGCGTGGGCTTCTGCATCCTTGACCATCTTCTCGATGTCGGCATCGGAAAGACCGCCGGAAGCCTGAATGCGGATCTGCTGTTCCTTGCCCGTGCCCTTGTCCTTGGCCGAAACCTGGACGATGCCGTTGGCGTCGATGTCGAAGGTGACTTCGATCTGCGGAACGCCACGCGGTGCCGGCGGCAGGCCGACAAGATCGAACTGGCCGAGCAGCTTGTTGTCTGCAGCCATTTCGCGCTCGCCCTGTGAAACGCGGATCGTCACGGCCGACTGGTTGTCGTCGGCGGTCGAGAAGGTTTGCGACTTCTTCGTCGGGATCGTCGTGTTGCGTTCGATCAGACGGGTGAAGACGCCGCCCAGGGTTTCGATGCCAAGAGACAGCGGGGTCACGTCGAGAAGCAGAACGTCCTTGACGTCGCCCTGCAGAACGCCGGCCTGGATCGCGGCGCCGAGGGCGACGACTTCATCCGGGTTGACGCCCTTGTGCGGCTCCTTGCCGAACAGCTGCTTGACGACTTCCTGTACCTTCGGCATGCGGCTCATGCCGCCGACGAGAACGACTTCGTCGATTTCAGCGGCGGTGACGCCGGCATCCTTGAGCGCTGCCTTGCAGGGAGCGATGGTGCGCTGAACGAGATCGTCGACCAGGCTTTCCAGCTTGGCACGGGTCAGCTTCAGCGTCAGGTGCTTCGGGCCGGTGGCATCAGCCGTGATGAAGGGCAGGTTGATTTCGGTCTGCTGCGCGGACGAAAGCTCGATCTTGGCCTTTTCGGCAGCTTCCTTGAGACGCTGCAGGGCCAGCTTGTCGCCCTTGAGATCGATGCCGTTGTCCTTCTTGAATTCGGCAACGAGATATTCGACGAGACGCATGTCGAAGTCTTCACCGCCGAGGAAGGTGTCGCCGTTGGTCGACTTTACTTCGAAGACGCCATCGCCGATTTCCAGGATGGAGATATCGAAGGTGCCGCCGCCAAGGTCGTAAACGGCGATGGTCTTGCCGTCCTTCTTGTCGAGGCCGTAGGCAAGAGCTGCAGCCGTCGGCTCGTTGATGATGCGCAGAACTTCGAGACCGGCGATCTTGCCGGCATCTTTGGTTGCCTGGCGCTGAGCGTCGTTGAAGTATGCGGGAACGGTGATGACGGCCTTATCGACCTTTTCGCCGAGGTAGGATTCCGCGGTTTCCTTCATCTTCTGAAGGATCATTGCGGAAATCTGTGCGGGCGAATAGCCCTTGCCCTGGGCTTCTACCCAGGCGTCGCCATTGTCACCCTTGACGATGTTGAAAGGAACAAGATGCTTGTCCTTCTCGACGGTCGGATCTTCGTAGCGGCGGCCGATCAGGCGCTTGACAGCGAAGAGGGTATTGGTGGGGTTGGTGACAGCCTGACGCTTGGCCGGCTGGCCGACGAGACGTTCGCCGTCGTCGGTGAAGGCAACCATAGAGGGGGTGGTGCGGGCGCCTTCGGCATTTTCGATCACTTTCGCGTCCTTACCGTCCATGACGGCGACGCAGGAATTTGTCGTTCCAAGGTCGATACCAATTACTTTTGCCATATCATTCTCTCCTTGAAGCAAGCTGTCGGAACCCCTGCCAGGCATTCCATTGACAGCCCCTTACGGGATGGTCTTGAGGATTGCGCAGCCATGACTGCGGTGATGCCGCGTATATAAGTAGCGGTTTTACTGACTGCAAGGCAGGAAATGGCCCGAAATCCAGCAAAACAAATGGTTTGTCGCGTAAATTCCACCTAGCCCCATGTGCGCCGAGGACACGTGGATTTGACGCGACCGCGTATCAGAGCAGCCTTGCCGCGGCCATGCAAGCGTCTACTGCATAATTCCTTAAATCGGGATCGATTTAAGCATAAAATTAAGAAGCAGATCTAAAGTGCTAAAGCGACTTAGAGCCGGATGATTTCAGGTCGAATCGACCTGAAATCCGAATCCGTTTCTGAATCAAAAGGTTAGAGCGGAATGTCGTCCGAAAACCGCTCAAACTTTTCGGCATCCCGCTCTAGCACACCATATATGACGCGCGGCGCTGTCGGTGCAAAATTGCAATTTTATCGGCCGAGGATCACGTCGAGCAGCGAGGAGCGATGCGGCCGCGTCGTTGCGACCGGAGCACCGCTGTCGCCGATATCCGCCGGCGGGATATCGCCGCTGTCATAAGGGTAGGAACTGTAGGGATTGGTGTCATCGGCGAGGTTCGCCGGCGGCAGGTCCTGCGGGTCCCCATTGACCGCAGTCTGGTTGACGATCTGCGGCTGGATCGGCCTATGCTGCAGTGTCGGTTGCTGCACGATCTGTTCGCCGTCGGTGACGCCCGAGATGATATTGCCGATCGTCGTCGGCTGGTCGCCATTCGGCGCCTGCGCCATCGGCGGGCCGTTGTCGATGATCTGACCGCCGCCGAAGATCGGCGTCGGCGTGATGCCTTTGTGGGCAGCGACCATGAATTCCTTCCATGCCTTGGCCGGCAGCCCGCCGCCGGTGACTCTGCGCATCGACTTGCCGTCATCATTGCCGAACCAAACGCCGGTGGTCAGATGGCTGGTGAAGCCGACAAACAGCGCGTCGCGGAAGGATTGTGTCGTTCCTGACTTTCCGGCCGCCTGCCAGCCGGGAAGGCGGGCCGCCTTGCCGGTACCGTAGGCGACGACGCCGGCCATCATGGCGTTCATATTGGCAACGATATCCGGGTTCAGCACCCGCTGCGGATTATCGGTATTGGCCTGGTAGAGCACCTTGCCGGAAGCGGTCGTCACCTTGGTGATGACATGCGGCGCTACCTTGAAGCCGCCGTTCATGAAGGTGGCATAGGCGGAAGTCAGTTCCAGCAACGACACTTCGGAGGTGCCGAGCGCGATCGAGGCATTGGCCTGCAGGTCTGATTCGATGCCGAGCCTGCGGGCGACCTTGATGACCTGATCCGGCCCGACCTCGGCGACGAGTTGGGCTGCAACCGTATTCAGCGATTGGGCCACCGCGGTGGCAAGCGTTACAGGGCCGCTATAGCGTTGTTCGTAGTTCTCGGGCGCCCAATTGCCGATCTTGACAGGCATATCGTTGCGGATCGAATTGGGCGTCAGCCCCGCTTCCAGCGCAGCGGTATAGACGAATGGCTTGAAGGCCGAACCCGGCTGGCGCTTGGCCGTGACGGCGCGGTTGAACTGGCTCTGCGCATAGTCGCGGCCGCCGACCAGGGCACGGATGGCGCCCGTCGCGTCGACGGAGACGAGCGAGGCCTGCGATGCGCTCAGTTTCTTGCCGTCCTTTGCAAGCACGTCTTCCAGCGCCTTCTCGGCCTTCTCCTCGAGCGACATGTCGAGAGTGGTGTCGACTATCAGGTCTTCCTTGATGTCGCCGCCGATCAGCTTCGGCAGCTGGTCCATGACCATGTCGGCGACATAGTTCTCGGCACCCGTCCAGTAGCTCTTGGATCGAGTCGGCGGCTGCGACATCGCCGTCTTGATGTCGGCCTCGGAGATGAAGCCCTGATCGTGCATGGCCTGCAGCACCAGCTGCGCGCGGGCCTCGGCGGCGGCGGGATCGCGGGCGGGCGACAGCCGCGAGGGTGCCTTGACCAGGCCGGCGAGCATCGCCGCCTCGCCGAGGTTCACGTCCTTGGCCGACTTGTTGAAGTAGCGCCGCGAGGCCGCTTCGACACCATAGGCGTTGGAGCCGAAATAGACGCGGTTCAGGTACATCGTCAAGATCTGGTCCTTGGTGTACTTGTGCTCCAGCCACAGCGCCAGCAGCACTTCCTGCACCTTGCGCTCCAGCGTGCGGTCCGGCGACAGGAACAGGTTCTTGGCGAGCTGCTGCGTCAGCGTCGAGCCGCCCTGGACGGCGTGTCCCGTGAGCACGTTCGTCACGACCGCGCGGCCAAGGCCGATCGGGTCGAAGCCGAAGTGGGAATAGAAGCGGCGGTCCTCGATGGCGACGATCGCCTCCGGTATGTAGGGCGACATATCGCTGAGCGCCACGGCTTCGCCGCCGGTCGTGCCGCGATTGGCGAGCAGGGTTCCGTCGAGATCGTTGATCTTTACGTTCGGCGGCCGCTCGGGGATCGACCAGGTGCTGGCGCTCGGCATGCGCGAGCCGTAATAGGCGACAAGGCCCGCAAGGCCGATGCCGGCCCAGAGGCAGAGCACCAGGCCCCAATAGATCGTCGTGCGGATGAAGCCGAAAAAGCCGCGTTGCGGACGGGCGCGCCGCGCCGGTTTGCGGCGGCTGCGTGCGCGGCGAGGACTTTGAACCACGGGTTCTTCCTCGTCGTCCTCGTCTTCTTCCTCGTCGGGTTCCCGTTCCTGGTAATATTTCTTGGCTGAGTGCCTGTTGCCGACGATACGGTCACCGGCATTGAATCCGTCATCGATGCGTTCCCGGCCGCTAGAAAAGGATGGTTCTATCCTCTGGCGTGATTTCTTCTTATCTGCCATTGCCGGCCGGTCGTACCTCGGTGCCTATTCCCATGTCTTCTTTCAGGTGTCTTCTATCAGGCTGATCGCAGCGGCGGTAGAAATCTTCGCGCCCGTTCGGCCGAGCCCTTAAGCCGGCGCATCACCCTGAGAGCCGATATCGGCTGTCGAGGTGGCCACCGCCATTTGTTCACGAACCCTCGTGAAGACATCAAATCCCGCCTGAACTGTAAATGCGGCGATTTAAGGAGGGATTAAGAACAATTCCGGCCCAGGCCACGGGGCGCGCTCCGCCGCACGCCGGCGGCCCGAAGAGGGAACTTTTCGTCCCTTCGGACATTAACGAACAACAAGAACCAAAGAGGGCGAGCACATGAGTTCAGTGATCAAGATAGAGGAAGTCGACAGGAGCAGATTACGGGAAGTCTGGAGTGTCCAGGATTTCGCCCGCCGCCACCGGCTTTGCCAGGAGGAGGAAGCCCGGCTGAAGAAGCTGTTTGGTGACTTTGCGACAAAGCAGGAGCTGCTCTCCAACGCGCAGAGGCCGCCGCAATTTCGCTGAAAGGAATTGGTAGGCCAGGCGCGATGGAAATGGCGCGATAGACATCGTGGGCCGCTACGACCGCAGGTCGGCAGTGGAGGAGGCTGCGTCAATGTGGAAACATTTCGAACTATGGCTGGTCGATCAGATCGACCGGATATTCGGCTTGGAACGGCTTGCCCGCCGGGCGGGATTTTCCCCGGACGAGGCAAGACGCATCGCCCGTGAGAAGTAAATCGTATGCGATGCATCTATGACTACCCGGGAAGGCTTGAGAGGAAATTCATCACATTCAGGTCGTCCAGGCATGTCATCGGAGCCATATTTTCCCGATCAGATTAGCCCGATATGTCGCGGAAAGCGCGAAATCTTTCATATTTTCGAAAGTTCTGATCGGGGTTATAGTACTGTCATGTGGCCGTCGTGGAAGACGGTTCCAAGCAATTGGTAGCGCGTGAGGAGGAGTATTCATGCGGCACGTCAAATGGAGCGATCCCATCGAAGTCGGTTTTGCTCACGATAGTTTCCAGGTAGTGACCGGTCCTTCCGATGCATTGAATTGCATGGCCAACCTGTGGCCCGATCGGCGCGGTCCCTTGTATGTTGCAGCAAGAAGCCTTTGCCGGGCAGCCATCGACGGTCGCAAGTCTGCCGAAGAGGCGCGGGAAATGTTCATCTCGGCGACGCGTGAAGCGCACCTGAAGATGCACTGAAACCGGTCGGCATTTTCAAGCCATTTGCTCATTCGAGCCCTGCGAGCCGATAGAGGCGCGCCAAAAGATTCCGTTCAAGATATTTCCGTTTGAATGCCGTTTGTCCGAGCATCCGTTCGGATGCGGGTCGTTGCGTCGGTAATTGCCGCTCTTCGACGGACAGCGCATCAAAAAAGCCAGCGATCTCCAGGATCGCAGGCTTTAATTTTGCGGAATTCTCAGGGCGCCGTTAGAGCGTGATGCCGAAAAGTGTAGGCGGTTTTCGGACGACATCACGCTCTGCTTCTTTGTTTCTAGAGCGGATTCAGATTATAGGTCGGTTCGACCTAAAATCATCTGGCTCTAGCGGTTGGAACCCCTTACGGACATGCGGCAATTCGGTTCCGAGGCCGGGCAATCCTTATGATCCGGGCTATAGGGACCGGGCGAACGCGTCTCCTGTCGTGGATTGTTCTGCGGCTGCGGCTGCGGCTGCGGCTGCGGCTGAGGTTGAGGCTGCGGCTGAGCCTGAGGCGGCTGCCGTTGGGGTTCCGGGCGAGGGCGGTTGTCCGGGCGGTTGTTGTCGCGCTGCCGGTCCGGCCGATTATCCCAGTCCTGGTTGTTGTCTGGCCGCTGCCGGCCCCAGTTACGATTGTCATCGCGCTGCCGATCCCAGTCGCGATCGGGGCGACGGTCCCAATTGCCGTCCGAGTCGTTATTCCAGTCGCGATTGCGGTCGGGGCGGCGATCCCAATTGCGGTCCGGCCCGTTATCCCAGTCCGATCCGCGATCCCAGCCGCGGTCGGGCCGGCGATCGACCCAGCCAGGGCCACGCCGCCAGCGGTCGCGCTCACGATAGAAGTCACGGCCGCGATAATAGCGACCCCAGTAGTCATCGAAGTTGAAAACCACCGTCGGAATGCCGAGCGGCCGATAATATTGCGGGCCGACATAGATACGGCGTGATTGATAGGTGGCCTGGATGTAGCGGCCGGCGACCCATCCGCGACCGCCATAAAACGAGACATCGCACCAGGGCGTCTCGTTGAGGCAGCCGTTGATCTGCAGCGGCGCTCCGACCGGGATCATCGTCACCGCCGGATAGGCGGTGCTCGGACCTGACCGCATGTTGACGTTTGCGGTGGCAAAGCCTTCCGCTGCTTCCGCAATGGCCGGCAGCGCAACGAATGCGGCCAGCAAGCTTGCGGCAAGAATCTTGAACCTCATAAATACTCTCCCTTTGCGCACCGTCGTCGCGAAACCGCCAACGGATATCTTTCCGCATGCCGTGCGCCTACCCCGGCGCCATTCGGTAAGACTTTCCAATTCCGGCAAGATAAAGGCCATCGCATACACGGGACCTGATAGGGTTCCGTGGCGCACCTTCAATCTTTGCATGTATTTTAGAAGTATTCGCATGAATGCAGCTTGAACGATGGCTTCCGGCGGCCGGAAAATCTGCCGGATTCGTTGATATGGCCTGGTTGCGGCTCAAGATCGCGGCGTCACTCACTGCAGTCATTGGAGAGATCGATCGAAGGAATTGAAATGGCGGCCTTGAAATTGTCACCTTGCCCGCCGATATATGGTTCAGTCATGCAGCCGATGGCGGCTGGCGCGCTTCAAAGCGAGCCGTTTCCGTTCATCGTGGTCGTGAAAGCCAAGTTGACCTTCGGTTAACCTTTCACGATCAATCTGGCTGCAGTTCCGCATTGCCTTTGACCACGGATGTACTGGCACTGATGCGATAGCGGATGGCGAAAGGCCGGGTCATTCCGGCCTTTTTGATTTTTAGCGATGGCGTGCTCCTGCGGAAGCGGGGCGCGCCATTTTCAGTTTCAGCATTGCTGCTTCGGCATCTCACTGGCGCCAAAAGAAAAACCGCCGCAGGGAATGCGGCGGTTTTTCGGTTTAAGCTTTTTTATTCACGCAAGCGCCCGGCGGACCGGGCGACCTTGTCAGTTTGTCTTCTTGGCAGCGACCTTGATGACCTTGGCCGGAGCCGCGGCCACGGTTGCCTTGCCTGCGGGCATATAGCCGGCGCCGATCGCGACATTCAGCTTAATATAGTCAAGGGCGCTCTGCTGAACGGCCTGTGCCAGGCTCTGCTGAGCGCTGGTCACGTTGCGCTGGGCGTCCAGAACGTCGAGCAGCGAGGATGCGCCATCCTTATAGCTCGCGGTCGAGAGTTGCAGGGCTTCCTGGTAGGACTTGACCTGAGCATGCAGGGCCGCAACCGTCTGAGCATCGCGAGTGACGGCCGACAGAGCATCTTCAACGTCCTGAATCGCGCTCCTTACCGTCTGCTGCCAGACGATATACTGCTCGCGGCTTGAGGATTCGGCGCTCTTGACGCCGGCGCGCAGCGTACCGCCGTCGAAGATCGGCAGGTTCAGCGCCGGGCCGAACGACCAGCTGGTGAGACTGCCGCTCGTGGACGAGCTATGAATATAAGACGGCGAGATCGCACCGCTGAGCGTGATCGACGGGAACAGCTTGGCTTCCGCAACGCCAATCTGGGCGGTAGCGGCGGCGAGGTTGCGCTCTGCTGCGCGGATGTCCGGGCGGTTGCGGACGAGATCGGCGGGAACGCCGGTGCGGACGCTGCCGCGGAATACCGGCTGGCTGCCGCCGCCCTGCATCTGCGCGATGATCGCTGATGAAGGCACGTTCAGCAGCGTTGCGATGTGATGCACCGCCTGACGATAGTTGATCTCGAAGCCAGGAATCGTCGAAAGCGTCGAGTTGACGAGGCCTTCGGCCTGGACGACATCGAGGCGCGAGGCAGCGCCGGCTTCGAGCTGGAACTTGGTCAGCGAAAGCGTGTCGCGCCGGGACTTCAGGTTTTCCCGGGCGATCGCCACCAGCGCCTGATAATAGCGGGCGTTGACATAGCTGGTAGCCAGATCCTGCAGATAGGTCAGGCGTGCGGTATCGACGTTGGAGTAGGCAGCATCCAGCGAGGCGTTGGCGCTTTCCGTCGCGCGGCGATATTGGCCCCAGAGGTCGAGCAGCCACGAAACCGAGGCGCCGCCGCTGGTGCTGTTTCGCGTTTCGGTCTGCGTGCGCAGCGAGCCCTTCTGGCCGCTGGTCGTATGGTCACCGGTAACCGTCAGGCTCGGCAGGCCACCAGCACCCGCGGTAACGACCGCGGCTTCAGCCTGGTTGATGCGCTCCAGCGACTGCTGGATGTTGAGGTTCTGGCCAAGTCCCTGTGCCGCGAAGGCATTCAGCTTGGAGTCGCCGAAAGCGGTCCACCATTGCGAACCGGCGATATCGCCGTTGACCTTCGTACCGCCCTCCGAGAATTTGGCCGGGAGAGGCATTTCCGGTGGCTTATGGTCTGGGCCGCTGACGCAGCCTGCCAAAACAAGCAGCAGGGCGGGGGCGGCAGTACGAATGGAAACCATCACATTGTCCCACAATTCAATTTACTGATTCAGTGTCTTTTGACGGAGTCGACATGACTCCATGTTCCGGCGCTCCAGTCTTACGCAATACAAACAATGACCCGAAGCGGTCGGCGTCAATCTAGCAACGAGTTTAGCAATAGCACAGTGGCTTTTACGAATTCTCGGCAGCGAACATATGTAGGATCGGGCGAAATAGCAGCTTATCGGTAAAAAAAATCTGAAGTGTTGCAAAAAACATACCCTCGCATCCGCAATCAAGGGATGTGAATGGCGCAAAACTCCGCCGCCGCCACAACTTCCGCGAAGTTTCGGCGTGCCGATTCAGCTAAACGACCGTTCAGACGGTCACTTAGGGAAATAGCGAGCGAGGCTTGCGCGAACCCGGTCACGCGGTGTCGTGCCGTGATCGTCGGGCACGAAAGCAGCGCCTGTAATCGCTTCGTAGGCGCGGATATAGACCTTGGACGTCTGCTCGACGAGCTCGCTCGGAATCTCCGGAATCTCATCCTTGTAGGGGTCGCAGCGCTCGGTGACCCAGGCGCGCACGAAGTCCTTGTCGAAGCTTTCCGGGCGCGCGCCCTTTTCGAATCTGTCCTGATAGCTATCCGCCAGCCAGTAGCGGCTGCTGTCGGGCGTATGGATTTCGTCGGCAAGGATGATGGTCCCGTTTTCGTCGGTCCCGAATTCATATTTGGTATCGACAAGGATCAGTCCGCGCTTGCGGGCCATCTCCTGCCCGCGCGCGAACAGGGCAAGAGCGTAATCCGACAGCGTCTGCCATTGCTCTGGCGTCAGAAGCCCGTGCTCGACGATCTCAGTCGGCGTCAAGGGCTCGTCGTGACCGCCGTCGAACTCCTTGCTTGTCGGGGTGATGATCGGCTCCGGCAGGATCTGGTTGTCGCGCATGCCGTCCGGTAGGGTAATCCCGTACATCTCCCGCTGGCCCTTCTTGTAGAGCGTCAGAATGGATGTGCCGGTCGTGCCGGCGAGATAGCCGCGGACGACGACTTCGACGGGCAGGATATTCAGCCGTTTGCCGACGACGACATTCGGGTCCGGATAGTCGATCACGTGGTTCGGGCAGATATCGCTGGTCTGTTCGAACCAGTAGCGCGCCGTCTGCGTCAGGACCTGGCCCTTATAGGGAATGCAGGTGAGGATGCGGTCGAAGGCGCTCAATCGGTCGGTACTGATGATGATGCGGCTGCCATCGGGCAGATCGTAATTCTCGCGCACCTTGCCGCGATAGTAGTTGGGCAATTCCGGAAAATGGGCTTCGGAGAGAATTCGCAACGTGTCCACCAACAGGCTCGTGCATCCGCCCGACGGATGCTTCTTGAGCGGACCCTTAGCGCATTGCGGGCGGAATCGGAACGGTTTTCCCTTATATAATTATGCAATCCGCTTCCGGTCGCGGGGTCGCAGTGGGGAAAACCCGTCAGTGCGGCTGGCGCCAGCGGCCGTTTTCGCTTCGCTCCAGGATCGGCGTCGAAAAGACGCCGACGATCCGCTCGCTCCATTTCTTGCCCTCCATATCGACACGATCCCGCCAGCGCTCGGATTGCAGCATGGCCGCGCCGATCACGACGGGCTCGATACCGCAGGACGTCAGGAGGGAAAGCCCGGAGACGATCGAGGCGCCGCTGGAGATCACGTCGTCGACAAGTGCCACGCGCTTTCCTTCCAGCAGCGGCAGCATCCGCGGGTCTATATAGAGACGCTTTTCCTGGTTTGGCGTGGTGATCGAAGACAGCGCGACCGATAACTCCTCGCGATACCAGAACTTGCGCGATGTTCCGAGCGGCACATAGCGCGCATGGCCGAGCGCACGTGCCACCGCGCCAGCCAGTGTCAGGCCGAGCGTGGGCAATCCGGCAATGATATCGACATCATGAGCGGCGATCCGCGCGGCCAGCGCTTGCGCCAGCGCCTCCAGCACGGTGAAGCTTGCCTGATTGACGATCAGCGATGCCAACGCGTGTTCGCCGTCGGCGAGCATGCGGATCGGCAGGCGCAGCTGCCGCCCGTCCGTCAGTTCGGCCACGTGGAAATCCGCTCGCTCCTCCATCGGGTCGAAGCTGCCGGGCGCATGCAGCTCCTGCCAGAAGTCGTGGGGTTGCATCGCACTCAGCCTTCTATCGGTTGACTTTCATTCCGGCGCGCCGGTGCAGGCCAAGGATTTCGGCCTCGGTCAAGGCCCGCACACCGCCTTTCGGCAGATCGCCGAGCGCGATATCGCCGAAGGCGACGCGCACCAGCCGCAGGCATTCGATGCCGAGAGCCTCCAGCATGCGCCGGATTTGGCGGTTGCGGCCCTCCTTGAGCTCCACTTCGATCCAGCTGTTGCGGTCGCCGCTGCGCAGCAGGCGGGCGGAACTGGCGGTCAGCAGTTCGCCATCATCGAAGATGCCGCGCTCCATGCGCGCGAGCTGTTCCTCATCCATGATGCGGCCGACCTGCACGTGATAGGTTTTGCCGACATGGCTGACCGGATCGAGGAGGGTCTGGGAGAGCACCGTATCATTGGTAAAGAGCAGCAGTCCTTCGCTCGCCTTGTCCAGCCGCCCGACCGGAGCGAGGTGCCGGGCATCGATCTCCTTCAGGCAATCATAGACCGTCGGCCGGCCTTCGGGGTCATCGCGGGTGGTCACTAGCCCACGGGGCTTGTTCAGCATGAAATAGAGCTTCTTTTCCGCCGATATCTCTCTTCCGTCGATCGCGAATTTCGAATGCTCCAGATCGACCCAGGTGGCGGGATCCGCGATCTTCCGGCCATCCACGCTCACGCGGCCGGCGGTAATCAGCGCCTCCGCCTGGGTGCGGGAGCAGTAGCCGAGCTTTGAAAGCGCCCGCGGCAAGGTCACGCGCTTGCCCTCGGGCTGCTGGGCGCGCTTCGCAGCCCTGCCGGATCTTTGCGGTGATTGCCGCTGGCTCACCCGTTCTGCCTCGCGATCGCCGTTGCTGTCTTCATTGCGGTAGTCGGGCGTTGCGCCCGGGAAGAACACCTTTCGCACGCCGATGGCGGGGACGCAAATCGCATTGTCAGGGAGTAAGCAAGGCTGAAAGGCAGACAGGGCTCGCATTTCGTGGATGCGAGCCCTGTCGCGGGCCGGAGCGGGCGATGGGGTCGGGTAGACGGCAGGGCTGCCGCCATTCGCTCCGGAGGGATCGCGCTTGCCTGGAAACCTGCACTGCTTCTTTTGCTGGGATTTTTCAAAAGAAGGGAAATTTGTTACAGTTTGTAACGCCGGCCGTTTCCTTGTTGCCAAAACGCCCTCTCGCCCCGCATGGAAGGGCCATGGTTTCCGCATCGCTTCTTCTGGTCGAGGACGACCGCGAGATTAGGGCGCTCCTCGAGGAGTTCCTGAGTCGTGAGGGTTTTTCCGTGCAGGCGGCCGACAGCGCGGCCGCCATGGACCGCATTCTGTCCAAGGGTTTTCCCGATCTGATCATACTCGACCTGATGCTGCCCGGAGAGGACGGTTTGTCGGCATGTCGCCGCATTCGCGCCCGCAGCAAGGTGCCGATCCTCATATTGACGGCGAAGACGGAAGATATCGATCGCATTCTTGGCCTCGAAATGGGCGCCGATGATTATCTCGGCAAGCCTTTCAATCCGCGTGAGCTCCTGGCGCGCATCCGAGCCATCCTTCGCCGCTCCGGGCCGGAACGGCCGGAAGACGCCAGCATCCCGTCACGCCGTAAGTGCTTCGCCGGCTTGACCGTCGATCTCGACGGCAGGATCATCGAGATGGAAGGCGAGCGCGTCGTACATCTGACGACGGCGGAGTTCGATCTGCTTGTCTGCTTTCTCGAACGGCCGCGGCGTGTGCTCTCGCGCGAGCAATTGCTCGACTGGACACGCGGCCGCGGCGCCGACCCCTTCGATCGCACCATCGACGTCACGGTCTCCCGCCTGCGCACCAAGCTCGGGCATTGCCTGCCCGACGGCGCCCATATCATCACCACCGTGCGCAACGCCGGCTATCTCCTCACCACGGACGTGAAGGATGTCTGAGCCATGCTGAAACTCGGTCTCGTCGCCCGCATCATCATGATCGTCGCCGTGGCATTGTTCGTCATACAGCTCGCGGCTTTCGCCGCCGCCCAGCTGAAGCCGGATACGTCGTTCAGTCCGGAGTTGTCGCCGGCCATACGGGTCAAGACGGCGATCCGTCTTCTCGATGCCGTTCCGCCCGAGGCGCAGCCGATCGCCGTGCGGGCGCTGAATGCCAATGGTCTGGTACTCCGGCTCGCCGATGCGCCGGCGCCCGGTGAGAAGAACGGGACCTCGGATCTGACGCTCACCGGTAAGCTGGCGCGCGAGTTCGCCAATATCGCCTTCGGCAACCGCTACTTCAACATGCGCTCGCTGTCGGAAAGGCCGCGGGGCTGGTTCTCGGTCGGTGCGCCGGACCGGATCATGGAAGTGTCGATCGGCGTCGCAGGCGGCAAGATCGCGGTCTTCAATCTTCCCGAGACGCCGACCGTGCGATTGCATGGAATTCCCATCGGCCTTATCTCGGGTATCCTCGGCATGCTGGTCGCAGTCATCGCCATTGTCGCGGTGGCGCGGGAAACCCGCCCCTTGACGCGCTTGTCCCGTACCGTCAACTCGATCGGCAATGGATTGCAGCCGGTTCGTATTCCCGAAAGAGGAGCCTGCGAGCTGCGCATGCTGATCAAGGCGATCAACGCCATGCAGCTGCGCATCGCCGCCTTGGTCAATAATCGTACCCTGATCCTCGGAGCGATCTCGCATGATCTGAGGACCTACCTCACGCGCTTCCGCCTGCGCATGGAAATGATGCCCGACACACCGCATCGTGATCGGGCGATTGCCGATATCGAAGCCATGCAGCGGCTGGTGGAGGATGCTCTCGGCTTTGCCCGCAGCACCGTCGTTTCGGATGGCAGGACCATTGTCGATCTCGATGCAGCCATTTGCGGCCACGTGGCGGAGCGGCAGGACGGGCAGGGTCTTGTCGTCTTCGCGCCGATCGGGCAGCCGATCGCGGTGACCATGACCGAGACCGCCCTGGTGCGTGTGCTGGACAATCTCATGGATAATGCGCTGCGCTACGGTTGCCGAGCCGATATCGCCGTCGAACGTCGCGGAGATCAAACCGCCATCATTGTAGGGGATCGTGGGCCGGGTATTCCGGCAGACCGGCGCAAGGAAGTGCTCGAACCCTTTGTGCGGCTGGAAGAATCGCGCAACCGCGATCTCGGCGGCAGCGGTCTGGGCCTTGCGATTGTTCGTCAGATTGTCGAGGCGCATGGCGGCGCGCTCTGCCTCGAGGATCGCGAAGGAGGCGGGCTGAATGCCGTTGTTCTATTGCCGCCGGCGGTGATGGAAAGGAAAGCAGCCTGAAATAGGCGCGATTATTTTCGCAATCGTGCGGGTGCGCGATCGACGTGCTGCGCGAACGTGCCCGCTCAGTGGCAGGTCAAGAATTTCCTGAGCTCTTCCTGGCTCAACACGATACCGGCGGCCGCCTTCAGCGGATCCGGATGCGTATAGGTAAAGCTCGGCAGATCGGGCAGATCCAATGCCTGGCGCATGCTCATGATGCCGAGCGCGCGTCGGCCATTGGCGCTGTCGAAACTGACTTCGATAATGCTTTCCGGTCTTGTTGTGTGCATTGTTTCCTCCCTTCGCTGATATATAGCAGAAAGCTCATGTAAAATCTCGGTTTTTCTGAGGCCTGCGCGCGAGTTGCGCATCGGCGGGCTCATATCGCTGTCCGAAGGTTCCAATGCGCATGATGGTCGGGTTTGAGGGGGCTTAATCGTCAGAAGTTGGCGATAAGGCATCAGGCATGGAAATTTTGACCGCTTGGACAAACTTTTTCGAGGCCTCTGAGGAAAACTTTGCTCCCTTTTCCGTTCCATTCACAAATTCCGTTTTACAATCAATAAGTTACAAAAATGTCAGAATTTTTACAATGGGAGTGTTGACTTGGTTCGGAGGTAGGGTCTATAAGCCCGATCACTGAACGAGGGCGGCGGCGCTGCTGGCGACGACGACTTTCGCTCTAGTGTTTCCTTGATTGGCTGCGATGCTGATTGGTGGTTCT
>NZ_JABAII010000021.1 GCF_012641405.1 Rhizobium sp. P40RR-XXII | reverse complement strand
ACGAGAGTAGTGGTCTGCGCTTGAGATTGATCTGCTGTCATCGGCATGGTTGGCCTCCAGAGAGTTTTCTAGCGACCTCACTCTGCCACCGTGCAGGCCGCTACTCACCCCTGATGGGATCTCAAGGCGCGGGTAGCACATCCCAGGCCTGTGTCATTCATGAAAATCCGTAAGAACAACCTTCCCGAACAATCCGCCGGCCTCCATCCGGCTTTGGGCATCCGATACAGCGGTGAGCGGATACGTCGCTCCAATGACCGGCTTCAGCTCGTGGCCAACCCTCGGCAGTACGTGTTCCCTGAACCGGCCGATCATCGCTCGTTTTTCTGACCGTGACCTGGATTTCATCACCGTGCCGATCAATTGCAGGTGGTTGTGAAGAACGAGGTCGAGGGGAATGATGGCGTTGTTATCGCGGCCGAGCAGGCCGACCTGGACAAGCCGACCGCCCGGCGCAAGGCTGCGAATGTTGCGGGCGAGGTAGGACCCGCCGACAAAGTCGATAATCAGATCGACGCCACGAGGGGCAGTGGTATCAACGATTTCCGCCTCGAAGTCCGCCTGCTTGTAATCGAAAACTGCATCCGCGCCGAGTGTCAGCACGTTTTCGATGTTGCTTGCAGATGCCGTGGCCAGCACGGTCGCCCCGGCGGCCTTTGCGAGCTGGACGGCAGCCGATCCGATACCGCCTGCAGCAGCATGAACGAGGACGGTCTCACCTTTTGCGACTTTCCCGAGATTTGAAAGCGCCTCCCAGGCCGTCACGAAGCTCTCCATGACCGCGGCTGCATCGGTGAAGGACATGCCGGCTGGAATGGCAGCGGCCAATCCGCTGTCGAGACGCGCATATTGGGCATAGGCGCCGCCGCCGACGATGCCCATGACACGCTCTCCGACTGCAAAGCCGGTCACCGCGTCACCCATGGCAATGACTTCTCCAGCGACCTCAAGCCCGAGAGTAGTGCTGTCGCCGTAGCTTTGCGAGCCATAGACACCTTCCCGTTGCAGGAGGTCGGCTCGGTTGACGCCAGCCGCCATCACCTTGACCAGAAGATCGTCGGGGCGTACTTCGGGCATGGACGCTTCGCCAAGCCGCAGGACATCCGCGGTTCCGAAGTCATCGAATATGATCGCTTTCATCGCAACGGCTCCTTATTTCGAAAGCGCTCGCCGGGCGATGCTTGCAGCAAACAGTGGTGTCTCGCGGCTGTTGTGGTCGCCGCCTGCGGCCTGACGGGCTGCCGCGGCCTCTTCGTAGCTGACATCATGCTCTTCGATGAAGCGCATGAACGCATCCGTCGGGTGCGCGGTGACCTTGTTGGTATAGCGGGTCCTTCTGTCGTCGATCTTCTCGGCGATCAGTTCCCAGATGACGTTGACCTTCGTGCGCCCATTGGCTGTGAACACATCCGAGATCGAGTTCATGCGGCAATAGGCCGGCTCGGCGACTTCGGCCACATAGTGCTGTACGACCAGGCCCGAACCGATCTGCTCGACATTGATCGACATCCGACGGCCGTCGTCGGTCCAGGTGACGCCGGCAGCGATATGATCGGGCGGGCAGCAGCGAAGATATTCGGCTTCGGGCAGGTTGAACAGCCAGTCAGCAATATCGATCTGTTCGAGCGGAACGTCGATCTCGGCGGAATAGGCGGACTGGGAGAGAATTGTATCGAGGACCTTGACCATAGTAGTGTTCCTTCTGTTTGTTGGGCGTTCGCCCGTTCACGAGAAGGAAAGTGCGCCGAATGCCTGCAGATGATAACGAACTGAATGGTCGAAACGGTTTTGCGTCGTAGGCAAAGATGAGGGACCCACGCTTCGCCGAACATCTCGCGGTTTACGTCGATGTCGTCCGAACTGGGAGCTTTTCGGCTGCGTCTCGGCGCCGGGCCGTCACGCCCTCGGCTGTCGTTCGACAGATCGATGCATTGGAGCAGGATCTGGGTGTTGCTCTCCTTGTTCGCTCGACACGGGCGCTGTCTTTGACGGATGCGGGACGTCACCTTTTTGAGCGCGCCCAGCGCCTGCTTGACGATCTGGCGGATACCCATTCCGAGGTCGCCGCTTTCGATGGCGCGGTCAGCGGCACGTTGCGGGTCGCCTGTTTCCCGACTTTCGGAAAGCGCTACGTCATCCCCGTTCTGGCATCTCTCGCGCGGGAATATCCAAGCCTGCATGTCGAATTGGATCTCACCGAAAGGCTGGCCGACCCGGTCGCAGAGCGGCTCGATCTGGTGGTGAGGATGGGTGATCTACAGGACAGCTCGCTGATAGCCACCAAGTTGGCGCCTCTTGATCGCATCGTCGTGGCGAGCCCTGCATATCTTGAGCACTACGGCGTGCCGGAAAGTGCAGATGCGCTTCGCCAACATCGTGTCCTCGATAAGCTCCATGGCAACGATCTTCTCGGTTGGTCTAATATTCTTGGCGCGCCGACAGGGGAAGCGTGCGAGCGCGTCGTATTCCGGTCCGACGATTTTGAAGCGCTGAACGCGGCTGCGATCGCCGGGATGGGGGTGGCGTTCCTACCGAGCTGGGTCTCGGGGCCTTCCGTCCAGGTGGGTGATCTTGTCCGCCTATCGCTGTCGGGCGAAGCATGGAATGAACGGCCTTCCGGGATATACCTTCTTCGGGCGCTTCAAGTGCCATCTGCGAAAATCAGAGCATTTACCGAGGCGCTCAAAAATCATATCGGAACACCGCCGCGCTGGAGCTAAGCTTCCCATGAAAGGAAGCTTGTCAGCTTAAAAGTATGAGCTGGCGGCTGATTGTTACCGGTTATGGTGTTCGATTCCAATCAAGGCGAAGATGCTGCTCCAGCATCTGCTTCGACGCCCTCTACGGTTCTCGCTCAACGACGGCTTAGCGCCTCTATTTCTGCCGTTGTTACCGCAAGCGCGCTTGACCAAAAACGGCCATCAGCGTTGTCTCGTTCGTCTAGCCGGCAGAATCCCGAGAGGTGTGTCAATTCATATTTCTATATTCTTGGAAATAGAAATCGATTGAGTTCGGTCAAGGCATAGAGGTCGCAATGCGCTACTCCTTGTCGTGAAGGAGGCGATCATGCCCGTAAGACACCTGCTAACGAACCCCTCGCGTTACCTTTTCTTTACAGGGAAGGGTGGTGTGGGAAAGACCTCACTCAGTTGCGCGAGTGCGATCGCACTTTGTGATGGTGGCAAACGCGTTCTTCTGGTCAGCACCGACCCGGCGTCGAACCTCGACGAAATGCTCTCGACGCGGCTCTCGGGTATTCCGACCCCGGTCGGCTCCGTGCCGGGCCTGTTCGCCATGAACATTGATCCGGATTTCGAGGCAGACGAGTACCGGAAGCGGGTTCTGGAGCAGATGGAACATGAGGCTTCCCCACTTCAGCGGGAGACCGTCCGCGAGCAGCTTTCCGGAGCTTGTACCACTGAAATCGCCGCTTTCGACGCGTTCGTAGGTCTCCTCGCGGACGATTGGGCAGAGTACGACCATATCATTTTTGACACCGCGCCCACCGGGCACACGCTGAGGCTTCTCAGTCTCCCCAAGGCATGGACGGGTTTCCTGGCAGGAAACGACCGAGGGGCGTCGTGTCTAGGTCCGCATTCGGGTCTCAAGATGCAAGAGAGCAGGTTCCGCGCCGCACTTGCCTGCCTCGGCGACGAGCGGCGAACCACGATCGTGCTCGTGACGCGGCCCGACACAGCCGCGATTAGGGAAGCGGCGCGAACTTCCGGCGAACTGATGGAACTTGGATTGGGCAACCAGATTCTGGCGCTCAACGGTACGTTCATCGCCACCATGCGTGACGATCCGGTCGCCATCGCTCTCGAGCGATACCAGGAGGGCGCGATCAAGAGTATGCCGGCGAAACTCTCGCGACTGCCGCGGGACGAATATCCGCTGCTGGGCTTCGATATGGTCGGTCTCGATGCGCTGCGAGCGTTATTCGGCACGCAGCGGCCAGTGCCTGCAGATGTGGCGAAAATCTCAGTGCAATCCGCGGAACTGCCGCCCTTGTCCGCGCTCGTCAACGAGATCGCCGCCGGAAAGAAGGGTCTCGTGATGGTCATGGGGAAAGGTGGGGTCGGAAAGACGACTATTGCCGCCGCCGTGGCAATCGGGCTGGTCGAGCGTGGTCATTCCGTCCACCTCACCACCACCGACCCAGCCGCGCATCTCTCCTTCGTAGTCGATGGCAACATGCCGGGATTGACTGTCGATCGGATCGATCCGTCCGCGGAAACACAACGCTATATCGAGAAGATCATGTCCACGCGCGGCCGTGATCTGGATGACCATGAAAGGGCGCTGTTGCGGGAAGACCTGGAATCTCCCTGTACGGAGGAGGTCGCGGTATTCCACGCCTTTTCGAGAATCGTCGCCGAGGCGCGCGATGCCTTTGTCATCGTCGACACCGCTCCGACCGGGCACACACTTCTTCTGCTCGATGCGACGGGGGCCTACCATCGGCAGATGACTGCGCAGATGGCGGATGTTCCCGGGCGAATCGTCACGCCATTGATGCGGCTTCAGGACCCCGATTATACGCGCGTCATTCTTGTCACCTTGCCCGAGACGACCCCGGTGTCCGAGGCGTCCGCGCTACAGGAGGATTTGCGGCGGGCGAAGATCGAGCCCTATGGCTGGGTGGTCAACCGGACGATGTCGGAGAGCGGAACCCGGGATCCGCTACTCTTGTCTCGCATCGTTGGAGAGCAGGCCCAGATCGCTCGCGTGAAGGGCAAGTTGGCCAAACGTGCCTATATCGTGCCGTTCCAATCCGACCCTCCCGTCGGCATTGAGATGATCGCGCGGATCGTCACAGACCGATGATGAATGCTCAGGAATTCAGGGAGATCCAGACCTTGGATGCCTAGAAGAGTTGATTACGTCGCCGCCTTCAGGTCTGTCCGCGCCTCCAGTTTGGATGCTTCTTCCGTGCGCTCGCTATAACGATCGGTGAGATACGATGAGCAATCGCGGGTCATCCACGTGAACTTCACGAGTTCCTCGCAGACATCCACGACGCGGTCGTAATAGGAGGAGGGTTTCATCCGGCCGTCCGCGTCGAATTCCTGATAGGCCTTGGCGACCGAGCTTTGGTTCGGGATCGTGATCATCCGCATCCAGCGGCCGAGCAAACGCAAGGTGTTGACGGCGTTGAAGGACTGCGAGCCGCCAGACACCTGCATGACAGCGAGCGTCTTGCCCTGTGTCGGCCGGATCGCGCCGATGGAGAGCGGGATCCAGTCTATCTGCGCCTTCATGATGCCCGTAATCGCACCGTGGCGTTCCGGACTGACCCAAACCTGACCCTCCGACCATTCCGACAACGCCCGCAGTTCCTGCACCTTGGGATGGCTCACCGGGGCATCGTCAGGAAGGGGCAGGCCGGACGGATCGAAGAACCGCACCTCGGCCCCGAAGTGCTCCAGCAGGCGACCAGCCTCCTGCGCGAGCAGGCGGCTATAGGACACGGCGCGCACCGATCCGTAGAGGATCAGGATGCGCGGCGGATGGGTTGAGAACGCAGGACGCAGAGCCTGAAGGTCGATTGCGCAGAGAACCGTGCGGCGGCCGTTCAGCGCGTTGGAGGCAATGACGGCGGCGCCACCTTCATCATCCACCTGCCACTGGGAGAGTGGACATCGATCTGATGCAAACCTCTCGTGGTTTCGGGGTTCCTCTTTTCGACTATAAAGCCGAGCGGCCGAGCTTGGACCAATGGACCGACGCAAAAGGCCCGGACGGTATAGAGGTTTATCGTCGGGAAAATAACACGTACAGCATGGACGGCCTGCCGAGGGGGGTGTTCGATGACACCTGGTCGGGCCGCGAGCAATTTCCGCACCGGCTGGATCGGATCGCGATCGTCACCAAGGTCGCCCTCACGACAGACGCCTTCTTCCAATGGGCCATCCGCCATTCCCCGCAGCCGCCCGATCGATCTGTGCCATCCGAGCTCGCATCAAATCTCAAAGGCAGTTGGTGTACTTCGCATTAGTGGATGTCCTCGACCACCGGCAGCCTCTCCGCCAACTCTCGGACCAGCACGCGATCGTTCTCTGAGTAGTCTATCGGAACTTCGACAAGATGCACGCCGCCCATCTTGAACGCGTTGTTCAGGGTCGATTCCAGATCTTCGATGCGCTCGACGCGTGTGCCCTTTGCACCATACGCCTCGGCGTATTTGACGAAATCGGGGTTTCCAAAGGTCATCCCGAAGTCGGTGAACCGGTCGATTGCCTGTTTCCACCGGATCATACCGTACGCATTGTCCCTGATCAGGAGGATGACAAAGTTCAGCTGCAAACGCACTGCGGTTTCAAGCTCTTGGCTATTCATCATGAAACCGCCGTCCCCACAGACAGCCATGACGCGCCGGGTGGGGTAAAGCATAGAGGCCATCATTGCGGAGGGTAACCCGGCTCCCATCGTCGCCAAAGCATTGTCGAGAAGCAGAGTATTCGCGACCTCAGGCCGGTAATTACGAGCGAACCAGATCTTGTACATGCCATTGTCCAAGGCAACGATTCCATCGGGCGGCATTACCGCGCGGACATCGTGGACGATCCGTTGCGGAGTGAAGCGAGCTTCGAGCTCCCGATCAGCAACGCGCGCGCGGATCCCTCGTCTGAGATAGATCAGCGCCTTTGCGTTCGGCAGATTGCCTTCGAGCCGGTCCGCAAGGATCTTGAGAGTTGGCCCGAGGTCCCCAATTACCTCAGCCTGCGGGAAATAGACCTGCTCAACAGTGGCGGGCTGGTAACCGACATGAACGACCTTTGCTCCGTGGCCGCCCATGATAAAGGGAGGCTTCTCGATTGTGTCATGTCCGATCGTGATAATCAGGTCGGCCCGTTCGATGGCCTCGTGAATATAGTCTCGTTCGGAAAGAGCGGCAGTGCCCAGGTAGAGCTCCAGGCCCCCGGGGACGGTTCCTTTGCCCATCTGTGTCGTAAAATAGGGTATTCCGGTGCGAATGACGAAGTTTGCAAGGTCAGCCGTCGATCGCGGACGCGACGCTGCCGCTCCCAGCATAATCAGCGGCCTCTCTGCAGCTGCGATCATCGCCGCCGCCCGGTCCACCGCCTCGGCGCTCGCCACCGGAAGATCAAGATCATGCGTAGGAACCATTGCAACCTCCCCACCTTCTTCCGCGGCGATATCCTCGGGCAATTCGAGATGCACTGGACCTGGGCGCTCTTCCTGTGCGATCCGGAAGGCTTCCCTAACCACGGTCGGAACCATCTTCGGGGAGACAATCTGCCGGGTAAGCTTTGTCAGCGGCTTCATACTGGCGACGACATCGACAACCTGGAAACGTGCCTGTCGGGAAGACAGCACGCCCTTTTGTCCTGTGATGAGGATCAACGGCATCGCGCCAAGAAGGGCGTAGGCTGCTCCTGTCGAAAAGTTCAAAGCGCCCGGTCCGAGCGTGGAGATGCAGACGCCTGGCTTTCCGGTCAGCCGTCCATAGGTTGCTGCCATAAAGGCTGCCGCCTGCTCATGACGTGTCACGATCAACTCGATCGAGGATTTCCGCAGGGCCTCGACCACAAAGAGGTTTTCCTCTCCGGGGATGCCAAATATTTTCTCGACGCCCTCATTCTCAAGGGCTCGAACGAGGAGTTCCGCGCCATTCATAGCCAATCTCCAAAGTAACCCGGCCCCCTGCACGTGGGCCTTAAAAAGCGTATCGTTGTAAGGGACCTCACTTGAGCCGGCTTTTGACTTCCTCGATTGCAATGTTCGCGCAATTTTCGTCCAAGTCGCCATTCGGCGCGCCCGCGACACCGGCCGCGCCGATCGTCTCCTCGCCGACCTTGATCGGGACGCCGCCGGCTAAGGCGAGGTAAGCCTGGGACGTCCGTAAGCCCTGCCGCTCGCGGGTTGCCGGCGACGTTCTCGTCTTTTGCGCTTGTGAGGCTTCGCGACGATGCCGAAGTGAATGCCTTCTGCGTCGACGCATCGGCTGTGTGCGCACCGACATTCTCGGATCGCACCAGGGCACGCAGGACGCCAGATTGGTCTGTCACGGCCGCCGACACGCTGTCACCGTCCACGGCACACTCCACGACGGCCATCTCAGCGATGTTGTCCGCAAGCCTGGCTTTGAGGCTGACCTTCTGCACGGTGTCCTGGGCAAGCAAAGGACTGGCGGCAAGTGCACCGATGGCGGCGGTCGGTAAGAAGGTCTTCATGGTGGCGATCTCTTCTGATGTCGACCGCTGAGCGGCCCGTTGCGGCGAATTGCGTCGTCGGAAAAATCAGCGGGGTTATCGCAAAGACGATGACTTCCCGAAATGCGTTGCCTCCGCAATCCGCAGGCCCACCACGGCGGCGAGCCTGGGGATGCAATGCGTCAGGTCAGGCCGCAATGAGGGTTCAAAGCAACCCGTTACCCGAGGCGTTGTCGTTAAGCGTCTTTCCATTGAACGCCAATCGAGCATGCAGCTGATCGATTGCCCGTTGGAAGACGGCGGGATCGTCGAGCGCCCTGGAGAGAACGATCGCTCCCTGGATCGCGAGAACGGCGTCTTCCGATAGGAGGCGCGCCTGCTTAGCGTCACGGCCTTGCCGGACGAGCGCTGCTTGCAGAGCGTCTACCCAGGCGAGGAAATAACCACGGATAGCCTGCGCGAAGAGATCTCGGGTGTTGGCGACAGCCAGGGCACCGACGAGACAGACGCGTCTGCCCGACCTGAAGTATTTCGCAGTTTCATCGAGCATCGTCGTGATTGCGGCGTTGGCATTGTCTCCGTCTCGCAGTGGAGAATAGACGGAATCTTCAAACCATTGCTCGATTTCGGCGAGCACAGCCCGGACCATCTCCTCCTTCCCGTTCGGGAAGAAGTGGTACAAGCTGCCCTTACCCAGGCCGGTGGCCTTGCCGATCACGGCAAGGCTCGCACCTTCGTACCCATGCTCGCGAAACACTTCGGCCAGGGAGGCGATGGCGTCGGATCTTTCAGCGACCATGCGGGCCATGATTAGAGCCCTAGATCGCTGAGGCCGTGATGGTCGTCCGGACGACGGCCGAGCGGCCAATGGTACAGGCGATCGCTTTCAGCAATCGGCATTTCATTGATGCATGCGTGGCGGTGAGCCATCAGGCCGTCCTCTGCGAATTCCCAGTTCTCGTTACCATAGGCACGGAACCACTGGCCACTGTCATCGTGATATTCGTAGGCATAACGCACAGCGATGCGGTTGCCGGTGAACGCCCAGAGCTCCTTGATGAGGCGGTATTCATGCTCCTTGTTCCACTTACGCTCGAGGAATGCCTGGGCTTCTTCGCGGTTGGTGGCGAATTCGACGCGGTTCCGCCAGCGGGTGTCGAGGGTGTAAGCGAGTGCGACCTTGGCGGCGTCGCGGCTGTTCCAGCCATCTTCGGCCAGGCGGACCTTTTCGATAGCAGTTTCGCGAGTGAACGGGGGAAGAGGAGGACGTGACATGTTGATTTTCCTTTGTAAATCTTTGGTGTGTACTATTTGGTAAAGTCTTTACTGATCGGTACAGTAGCGCTCGTGTTTTTGGGTGTCAACGAGTTTTTTGCGGTATCGCGAAATTTTCTTCGATGGGCTTTTCCGGTCGCTAACAGTGGGTCGTGATCGTCGAACCGGCAGGCGACGGGCCGGCAATGCGCACGGCAGCGTGCATGGGCGCACCTACATGCGAAGCCGCAGCCCAGATTCCGTCACCCGGAGGGGGAGCCGCGGCGGCAGCCAGAGGCGTGGAGCGGATAGGTCCCCGCTGATCGTCAGCTGACGGTAGTTCTGTTCAAAGAGCACGGCCCCCCGGACATGGCCGCTTGCCATCGCAAGATGGACGGCGGGGTCGGTCTGATTTCAACTCTGCCGGCGCACCTCACCGCGTCATCGAATGTGGTCGTACTTTCGGCCTATCGCGCTTCACCTGCATTGCAGATCGTGAACCTGCATCCCGAAAGCTTCGCTAGGCGCCCGGCTTTCATAACGACAAATCGCGCCAGTGCAGGCGGGCACTGGCGCGATCGCTCAGAACGGGTGTTATAGTCAGAAGCCGAAATCGCTCAACGACGGATAGTCGTCCGGGCGCCGGCCGAGCGGCCAACGGAACTTGCGGTCGGCTTCGGCGATCGGCATCTCGTTGATGCTGGAGTGGCGATGCGACATCAGGCCGTCTGCGGCGAAGAGCCAGTTTTCGTTGCCATAAGCCCGGAACCACTGCCCGCTGTCGTCGCAATACTCGTAGGCATAGCGCACGGCGATGCGGTTGTCGGTAAAGGCCCACAGTTCCTTGATGAGCCGGTAATCGAGATGAAGGGCACATTTCGTTTTCACGAGGAGTTCGGCCTAGC
Source organism: Rhizobium sp. P40RR-XXII (assembly GCF_012641405.1). GTDB lineage: Bacteria > Pseudomonadota > Alphaproteobacteria > Rhizobiales > Rhizobiaceae > Rhizobium. Next base: position 101,376 of record NZ_JABAII010000021.1, on the reverse strand, counting down.
CGTCACACTCATCAACAAGCGCAGGGTTAGCCTGAAATCGTTGCTCACCGGCACGTTCCCTCTGGAGGATGCGATCATCGCGTTCGAAACCGCCGGCGACCGAAACAAGTCGATGAAGGTTCAGCTGTCGTTCTGACTTCGGTACCACGTTGGTCATTACTCAGACATTGGGATGTGATGTAAAAAGCCACTGCAATTTTAGGACCAAACATCTTGGTAGCACCATCAATGCCTTCTCGTTTAAAGCATTGACGCGTCGTGGTTTTTGAGCTGCACGAACTGAAAGCAATAACGGGGTGGTCAGTTCATATCCCTTCATATCAACGGATTCGATTTTGTTGATTGGGGCGTCGTGATCTTTAAAATGTGGCGTTGCAGCCAACGCGCGGGATGACTGCTTTGCGCCCCCATGCACGAACCCGCTCCGCGGGAGGGCCTGCGCGGTGAGGTCGGTGTGATCATCTGAGGTTCTAGGCAGGCTGCTGGCGTTGTCGGACCATTGTGTTCTCTTCAACAGGAGGAACGTTCAATGGCCGGTTTTCAATATGATGCCCCGATGACACCGCTTCGCCAGCGCATGCAGGAAGACATGATAATGCGAGGTCTGGGATCTCACACGCGGCAGGACTACATCCGTCACGTACGCCGCTTCGCCGCTTTCCTTGGGCGTTCGCCTGATACAGCGACGGTGGAAGATATACGGCATTTCCAGTTGGATCAGCATGAGAACGGTGTCGGCGCTGCGACGATCAACAGCACGGTTTCGGCACTCCGCTTTCTGTTCACGGTGACGCTGAGGCGGCGGGATCTGGCGCGAGCGCTGGTGATTACGCGCAATCCCCGCAAACTACCGGATGTGCTGAGTATTGAGGAAGCTGCCCGCTTGCTCGAGGCGGCACCTGGCGTCAAATACAAGGCGGCACTCGGTGTGGCCTATGGTGCGGGCTTGCGCGTCTCCGAGGTCGCGCATCTCAAGGTCGATGACATCGACTCGAAACGGATGCTGATCCGGGTCGAACAAGACAAGGGACGCAAGGATCGCAATGCCATGCTTTCTCCGCAGCTCCTCGAACTGCTGCGGCTGTGGTGGCGCGAAGGAAAGCGGCGCGGCGTGATGCTGCCTCATGGCTGGCTGTTTCCGGGGCGTAGCCGCACCGATCCGATCTCGTCGCGACAACTGCATCGCGCGGTTCAGGAAGCTGCAGATGTCGCCGGCATCCACAAGCGCGTCAGCCCCCATACCTTGCGGCACAGCTTTGCCACCCATCTTCTGGAGGACGGCACTGACATCCGTGTCATTCAGGTTCTGCTCGGACACAGCAAGCTGGAGACGACCGCTCTCTATGCGAAGGTCTCCACCCGAACCATTCACGCGGTGGCGGGACCTCTTGATAGACTGATGGCGCTGATGGAAGGCAAATCGCCAGACGGCTGAGCTGTTGCGCACCTCAATCGAGGTCGCCGATATCTTCCGTTCTGCCGGGCCAGCTCACCGGGCAGCCCACAGAGGACATCTCAGCTTGTCCCAGCTCAAGGTGATGTCAGCGATCGAGCACTGCCGCACCGCTGCATTGGGCGGGCATGTCGAGGCCTGTGAGGATTGTGGAGAGTGGCGCATCGCCTACAATTCCTGCCGCAACCGGCACTGCCCGAAGTGCCAGGGGGCGGCTGCACGCACATGGCTCGCCGAAAGAGAGGCTGATCTCCTGCCGGTCGGGTACTTCCACGTCGTCTTCACATTGCCAGCCGAGGTCGCCGCCATTGCCTTCTACAACAAGGCGCTGGTTTACGATCTGCTGTTTAAGGCCGTATCGGAAACGATGCTGACGATCGCCGCCGATCCAAAGCATCTTGGCGCACGCATTGGCATCACTGCCGTCCTGCACACTTGGGGATCGGCCATGACACATCATCCCCATCTCCACATGATCGTACCGGGCGGAGGCATCGCTCTCGATGGATCACACTGGATATCATCACGTCCAGCATTCCTCCTGCCGGTGCGTGTGCTCGGCAAGCTCTTCCGCCGCCTGTTCCTGACGCGGCTGTTCTATCTCCACGACGCCGGCAAGCTCGCCTTCTTCGGATCGGTGGCACATTTGGCTGATCGCCGGGCATTCATGCGGCACCTGTCGCCGGTACGCAGGAAACGTTGGATCGTTTATGCTAAACCGCCCTTTGCGGGGCCCGAAGCTGTGCTTGAATATCTATCTCGCTATACGCACCGGGTCGCAATCTCGAACAGTCGCCTGATCGCGTTCAACGAAACGGACGTCACCTTCCGCTACAAGAATTACCGTCGAGACGGCCGCGATCGACAGCAGGTCATGACGCTTGCGGTCGACGAGTTCATCCGTCGCTTCCTGCTTCACGTCTTGCCGCGCGGTTTCCACCGCATCTGGCATTACGGTCTGCTTGCCGGCAGCGCTCGAAAGACCAACATCACCCACGCCCGCGAACTCCTCCACGCTGAACCGTCGCCCCCTGACGTGGAGGAGGACGAACCGATCGACTTCCGACCGCAATGCCCATGCTGCGGCGGGCGCATGATCGTCATAGAGGTGTTCAAGCGCTGGCGGCAGCCTCGTGCACCGCCAGACGAGGCAACAAGAAACCGGGAGAATACCTTATGACCCGGCATGAAATGATCATTTATATGGTCTGCTCACAGCAGTGCTGGCCAATGGAAAACTATGCGCCAGCCCCTATGGTGAGGGCCTTTAGCGGAGCAAACCTGCTCTCACGCACCACGGATATCTCGGCAATCACACCGGCAAGTACCGCTCCGGACACGTTGGGACTGACAACCGTCGCTGCGATCGGCGGTCAGCCAGACGCTTCCCTCCACAAAACCCCATAGCTCACAGTCTGACGACCGCGGGTTCCTGCATGAGAGGCTTTCGTACGCCTCCGGCACCCGAAACCCTTAACCAATTTATTCGGTCGTCGATTGCAGCCTCGCCAACTCTCGTAAGCAGACGTTCGTTCGGCGGACGAGCATCACACAGACGATGCACGATGGTCGATTACGCCGCTGCCGAGCTGCCGATCGTCTGCCGGAGCTGACGCATGTCGCGCACCGGCGAGGCGCCAAATTGCCTGAGATATTCGCGACTAAATTGCGAGGCGCTTTCATAACCAACGGCAAAGGCGACATCTGAAGCAGTCCGGTCACCGGAGAGTAGCAGTTGTCGCGCCTCCTGCAATCGAAGCTGCTTCTGATACTGGATCGGGCTTAGTCCGGTCAGTGCAACGAAGTGGCGGTGCAGGCTGGCGCGGCTCATCCCGCTTACGTCGCACAGGGCTTCGATCCGCAGCCGGGCGTTTTGGTGATCGCGAATCCATTCGACCGCACGCCGGATTCGGCCGAGCGCCCCCTCAGGCCGGGCGATATGGCGCAGCAGGCGTCCCTTCGGTCCTTGCAGGAGACGATAAAGCAATTCGCGTTCCGCCATCGGCGCCAGAACCGGAATGTCGGCCGGCGTGTCGAGCAGCGCGAGCAGGCGCAGCAGCGTGTCGCGGAGCGGCGGGGTCATCGTATTGATCGCGATGCCCATACTAGGCGCATCGGCGTCGCGCACCGGCGGCATGGTGGATGCGACCTCGGCTAGCAATGCGGGGTCGAGGACGAGCGAAACCGCGACATAAGGCCGGCCGTCACCAGCATCGTGGATCTGGCCGCTCAGCGGCAGATCCAGCGCGCTGACCAGATACTGCGCGGAGTCGTAGCGCAGCAGAGTATCGTGGATCACCACATCCTTCGAACCCTGCAGGATGAAGCAGATCATTGAACGGTACAGGCAAGGCGCCGTGCCTGATGTCGCTTGCCCCACGCCGATCTCCAGTCGCTGGATCGGCGTAACGGTCATCCCCGATCGCGCGTGGCGCAGGGCGAGGTCGATATGCGGTTGGAGCTGCTCAATCATGAGCCTTCTATGGCATTGTTTTTCGAGCAAGCAAAGAGCTTGAGACAATCAGGCAATAGATTGAGAGCATTGGGCGGGCGGGCGCGGCCCGCCCAGCTTATCTGGTTGGTATCGGAACGACGCCGCGGCGGTGCGGCATTCCGGCGAGACCACTCCAGGAAGGACATACCATGACCAAGCAGATCGCACTCATCACCGGCGCTAGCCGCGGCCTCGGCCGCAGCATGGCGCTGCATCTTGCCAAGCGCGGCGTCGCCATCATCGGCACCTATCGCAGCGGCGCGGCAGAGGCCGATACGCTGCGCCAGGAGATCGAGGCGCTGGGCGGCAAGGCCGCGATGATCGCGCTCGACGTCAGCGTCTCGGCAAGCTTCCCGGCATTTGCCGAGACGATCGCCGAGACGCTGAAGACCCGGTTCGGCCGCGAGCAGTTCGATTTCCTGGTCAACAATGCCGGTCAGGGCCTGTACGCGCTGATGATCCACGCGACCGAGGAACAGTTCGACTCGCTGATCGACACGCATCTGCGCGGCCCGGTCTTCCTGACGCAGAAGCTGCTCCCGCTGATCGCGGATGGCGGGCGGATCCTGAACGTCTCGTCCGGCTTCGTGCGTGTCACGATGGCGGGCTACGGCCTCTATGCGGCGGCGAAGGCGGCGATCCAGACGCTGAGCAAGTTCATGGCGGTCGAGCTGGGCGCGCGGCAGATCCGCGTGAACACGATCGCGCCGGGCGCTATCGCGACCGACTTCGGCGGCGGTGTGGTTCGCGATGATGCGAATGTGAACGCTTATGTCGCTGGGACCATCGCGCTCGGCCGTGTCGGCGAGCCCGACGACATCGGCGGCGCGGTCGCAGCCATCCTGTCCGACGACATGGGCTGGGCGAATGGCACCACCTTCGACATCTCGGGCGGCCAGGCGATCTGACCGTCGCGCCGCTCCTTCATCCGGAATTGCCGTCACATCGAGAGGCCATCATGCCCGACCCCAGCCTGACACTCATCAGCCACCCGCTCTGCCCGTTCGTTCAGCGCGCCGCGATCGTCCTTCTCGAGAAGAACGCGCCGTTCGAGCGGATCAACGTCGACCTCTCGGCCAAGCCCGACTGGTTCCTGGCGCTGTCGCCGACCGGCAAGGTTCCACTGCTCAAGGTGCACCAGACCGACGACGAGGAAGTCGTCCTCTTCGAAAGCGTGGTGATCTGCGAGTATCTGGAGGAAACGCAGGGCGGCGCGGCGATGTATCCCGACGATGCGCTGCAACGCGCTCGGCAGCGCGCGTGGATCGAGTTCGCCACGCAGACCCTGGCCGATGGCTGGCAGTTTCTCAACGCCACCGATCCGGCGACCGCGGACGCCAAGCGGGCGGCGTTCCGCAACCGGCTCCGGAAGTTGGAGGCCGAGCTCGGGCCGGGCCCCTATTTCGCCGGCGCCGCCTTCGGCATGGTGGATGCGGTCTACGCCCCGCTCTTCCGCTATTTCACGATCATCGATCCCGCCGTGTCGCAGGCGATCTTCGAAGGCTTCCCGCGTGTCTCGGCATGGCGGGCGGCACTGGCGGCGCGCCCGAGCGTCAGGAACGCTGTGGCCGAGGACTATGCCGACTGCTTCCGCGAGCACCTGCGCCGGCATCAGGCTCTCCTTGCGGCCTGACGCCAGCCGCAGGGGAGAGCACCCGAACATCATCCAACGAAGGAACAATAACATGACCGACCACGCAACCAACGAAGCCGGCGCTAGGAGCGCGCTGATCCTCATCGAATACCAGAACGACTGGCTGGCCCCCACTGGCGGCATCAACGGCCAGTTCCAGGACCGCGAGCAGATCGACACCGCGATCGCCAATTCGAAGAAGGTCCTCGAAGAGGCCCGTCGCCGCAACATCGAGGTCATCCACGTCAGGATGGTGCTCGAACCGAACTACCGGGTGCTCGGCGAAGGGAAGTACGGGCTGCGCAAGATGGTGCGCGACTATGGTTCGTTCCTCGGCGAGCAGACCGATTTCTTCCCAGGGTTCGAGCCTCGTGACGGCGAATATGTCATCAGCGAGCGCACCGGCGGCAGCAGCGCCTTTGCGGCCACCACGCTCGACAGCTATCTGCGCAATAGCCGGATCTTCGACATCTACGTCATGGGCTTCGCCCTGCGGCAGTGCGTCGAGTCGACGGTGCGCAACGCTCACGACCTCGGCTATCACACCAACGTCATCTACGACGCGTCGGCGGCCTTCACCAAGGAACAGCAGACCTCGTTCCTCAACGACATCGCGCCTTTCTACTCAAATGCGATCACGACACAGGCATTCATGACACAAGCTTAAGCCGTTGCGATGCCTAGCTCCGCTGAGGTGGCGCTGGGCGTCGCCTGTCCGGAGGCGGTGCGCCAGCGAGCCGGGCAATCACGTGGGTGAACTGCCCAATTCCTGCCTTCGGTCCGTCGCCTACATTCAAGCCTCCTGAAGCTTTAACGATCAGGCAGAGAAGACGTCTGCTTGAGGCTTCCCGGCGCAAAATCCGCACATTCTGCAGTCGGCCCCCAATCAGTCAATTCAGTCAGGCCAAATTCTTGGCTCGCCTAGTCAATCTGTTCTCAAGGAAAATTGTAATAACAGGGTCGCGGGTTCTTATCCGTTCAAGAGCATACTAACGGGGCACCTCTCCTCAAATTTCTACAAGCAGCCGTTTGTGAATTTAAGGCCCTTCATTCAGGTATTACCTAGCCACCGGTGCTCTCCCGCAGCTTCACCTCGAAACCGAGATCAATCTGTTCCCGGCTATGGCGGGTGTTCGCATGGATTGCGGATAGCACCTTTTCGGCTGCGAGCCTGCCCGTCTCGTAGCGTCGCGACGCGATTGATGACAGCGAGGGAGAGGCACAGGCTGCAAACTCCAGGTCATGAAAGCCAATAACCGAGATGTCGTTTGGTATGCCGATGCCGCGCTTGCGGCACTCCTGTAGAGCGCCGAGGGCGAGATTGTCATCGGTGCAGAAGATTGCTTCAGGCATCCGCTCACGCTCCAGCATGTCCGCGCAAAGTGCGGATCCGAGCGCGATGGAACTGTGGCTTGGCTGCTGGGTTACCAGTTCGAAGTTTTCGAGGTCTGCTTCCGACATGGCCAGATGATACCCATCGAGGCGAGATTGGGAGCGGTGATCGAGGTTGCCGCAGAGGAATGCGATCCGCCGAAAACCGCGCGCAATCAGATGCCGCGTTGCCGCGCGCCCGGCGCTCTCCTGCGACATGCCGATATTGATGTCGATCGGATCCGGCGAAAGCTCGAAGGTCTCCACAACAGGCAAGTTGCCATGGGCGAGCAGTTGGCGCGCATGCGCAGTGTGGTGAATGCCGGCTATTATGATGGCTTCGACCCGCTGGCCGAGCAGCGCCTTGATCGCATTCTCCTCCTCGATCTCCGAATAGCGGCTGTTGACGACCACGACCTGGAAGCCAGCATCGACCAGCACCTCGTGCAGGGCAAGCAGATATTCGGCGAAGATGACGTTGTAGAGCGTCGGCACGATGACGCCGATCGCATGGGTTCTGGCCGATGCCAGCCGGCTCGCGGCGATGTTCGGCACATAGCCGAGCTCCTTGACGGCGGCATTGACGCGCCTGCGAAGCGGCTCGGAAACGGCATCGGGTTTACGCAAAACACGCGACACGGTGATCGGGCTGACACCGGCGAAACTTGCAACATCGTCCAATGTTACACGGCGCATGGAATAATTTTCCCCGAAATTCTATATTTCTGCAGCAGCGAATAGAATAAGTATAGTTATGCCACAGTTGACAGCGCTAGCAAATAGAAATTGACAGCGCTGTCTACTATGCTACCTTTCTGCCGTTCCGGATATGGATGGGAATGGAGCCTTCCGGACCAAGCATGCCAATCAATTCATATTGGAGGGGCGGCTTCGGTCCGCCCGAGGAGGAGGACATCCATGCTTAAGAGATTGAAAGCGAAGCCCATCGGGCTCGCGTGCCTTTCCGTGCCCATGCTCGCTCTGCTCTGCACCACCGCCTATGCGGCGCCGAAGGTCGTGTCCGGTCCGGCAGCCGATCCCAAATGCATGACGCCTTGGGCAGCCGACACGCAGTTCCTGCAGTTTCCGAAGAAGGAAGGACCCTACCGGATCGCGCTCGCGAACGGCTATATCGCCAATACCTGGCGCATCCAGATGGTGCAGACGGCGAAGGCCTATGCGGCACAGCCCGACGTTAAGGCGAAGCTGAAGGAATTCAAGGTTGTCTCGACAGGCGAGGACGTTCCGGCCCAGATCTCGGCGATCAACAACTTCATCGATGCCGGCTATGACGCAATCGTCGTCGACGCGCAGAACCCGACGGCCTTCGGCCCGGTCATCAAGCGCGCCAAGGAAGCGGGCGTCGTGCTCGTCGCCTTCGATAACACGCTCGACACCAAGGACGCGATCAACGTCAACGTCGACCAGAAGGGCCTCGGCGTCATCTGGGGCAACTGGCTGGTCAAGCACATTCCGAATGGCGGCAAGGTGCTCGAAGTGCGCGGCGTCGCTGGCACCTCCGTCGATACCGACCGCCACGACGGCATCAAGGAAACGCTGGCCGCCTCGGGCAAGAAGTTCAACGTGACCGAAGTCGTCGGCAAATGGGACGATGGCGTCGCGCAGAAGGCGACTGCGGATGCGATCGCCACCAACGGCCCGTTCGACGGCGTCACCGCGCAGGGCGGCGACACCGGCGTCGTGCAGGCGATGATCGATGCCAAGCATCCCTTCGTGCCTTTCGGCGGCGAGACGGAGAACGGCTTCCGCAAGCTTTGCGCCGCCCATGCTGCCGACGGCCTGAAGTGCACCTCCGCCGGTACTGGCCCCGCCCAGGTCGCCGTCGCGATCCAGACCGCGATCGCGGCACTTGAGGGCAAGGTGATCCCGCAGGCGATCAAGCTGCCGACGGCGCTCGTCTCCGATCCTGATTTCAAAGAAGGCCAGGATTACTATCCGAAGGAGTCCGATAACTTCTTCGTTGGCAATTCCTTCCCCACCTGCGGGATCAATTTCACTGCCCAGGAAATCATGGGGCAGACCAAGGAAAACCAGTAAGCCGTTCCATTCGTCATGGTGGCCGCGGGCGCATCCGCCCGCGGCACTGTCTTCATTATGGCTGCGGGAGACGGACGCTTGAGCCTATCTGAACCTCTTTTCCGGATGGACGGCATATCGAAGCGATATGGCGGCGTCATCGCGCTGAAGAATGCCAGCATCACGATCCGCCCGGGCGCCATCCACGCCGTTCTCGGCGAAAACGGCGCGGGCAAATCGACGCTCATCAAGATCATGGCCGGCGTTGTCTCGCCCGACGAGGGGAGAATGCTGCTTGACGGCCGGGAGGTCGGCTTTCCCACGCCTTCGGCGGCGATGGCATCAGGCATCGTCTGCGTCTTCCAGGAACTGTCGCTCATTCCGGATCTGTCGGTCGCCGACAATATCGTCATCAGCAATCCGCCGCTGCGCTTCGGCATGATCGACCGGCGCAGGCAGCGCGCGATCGCACAAGAGGCGCTGGCGCGCGCAGGCGCGTCGGATATTCATCCCTCATCGCCGGTGAAAGACCTGCCGCTGTCGCGCCGGCAGATGGTCGAGATCGCCAAGGCGCTCGCCCGCAAGCCGCGCCTGCTGATCCTCGACGAGGCGACCTCGGCTCTGACGCAATCTGATGTCGAGAAGGTGTTCGGCGTTCTCAAGCGGCTGCGCGCTGAGGGCATGGCGCTAATCTATATTTCGCATCGCATGCACGAGATCGCCGAACTGGCGGATGATTGCACGGTCTTTCGCAATGGCCGCAGCATCGAGTCCTATCCGGCCAGAGCCAAGACCGACCAGCAGGTGGTCGAGCTGATGATCGGCCGCGAATATACCAACGTTTTCCCGCCGAAGCCGGCGATTGCGGCCGATCGCGCGCCCGTTCTATCCTGCCGCGGCCTATCCTGGGGCGATCGTCTTTCCAATATCACCTTCGACGTTCGCCCCGGCGAGATCATCGGCATTGGCGGGCTGGACGGGCAGGGGCAGCGCGAGTTGCTGCTGGCGCTCTTCGGCGTGTTGCGCGACCTTAACGGTACGATCGAGGTCGCCGGCCAGCGGGCACTGTTCAGGAGCCCTAAACAGGCAAAATCGGGCACGACCTCCGTCGCGCTGATCCCGGAGGATCGTAAGACCGAGGGGCTGATGCTACCGATGACCGTGCGTGAAAATCTCTCCATAGCGGCACTCGGCAGCGTCTCGAAGTGCGGCGTCATCGATCGGGCTGCAGAGCAGGCGAGGATCGATGAGTTGCTGAAGCTGCTCGCCATCAAGGCTGCGACGATCGACATGCCGGTCGGCGCGCTATCGGGCGGCAACCAGCAGAAGGTCGTCATCGCCAAATGGTTGATGAACAAGCCGAAGATCATCTTGCTCAACGATCCGACGCGCGGCATCGACGTCGGCACGAAACAGGAGATCTACGCCCTGCTCCGCAAACTTGCCGATGCAGGTGCGGCGATCATCCTCTATTCCACTGACTATGACGAACTGATTGGCTGTTGCGACCGCGTACTCGTCATGTATGACGGAAGCGTCGTCCGCACGTTAGAGGGTATCGAGATCAACGAGCGCGAACTCATCGGCAGCGCGCTCAATGTCAATTCCCAGGCCGGCGAACGGAGGATCGGACAATGAGCAAGACGTCTCCCGGCGACTGGCGGTTTTGGCATGCGCAGCACAAGGGTACGTTGCTCGCGGCCACGCTGTTCGTGGTCATGTTCATCGTCTATGTCAGTAACCATCCGGCCGGCTTCACGTCGAATGTCGTGCAGACGGCGGCCAACAAAGCGACGCTTCTCGCCTTTGTCGCCATGGCGCAATGTTTCGTGGTCATCACGTCAGGCATCGATCTATCCGCCGGCATGATTCTGATCCTTTGCAATTGCCTGGCCTCCTGGCTCGTCGTCGGCTCGCCGCTGCAGACGGGAATCGGCGTCGTCGCGGTTCTTCTTGCCGGCCTTGCCTGCGGTCTGCTGAATGGGCTGATCATCATCGTCGGCAGGCTTCAGCCGATCGTGACAACGATCGCGACCAGTGCCGTCTTCTTCGGCCTCGCGCTGCTGCTGCGTCCGTCGCCCGGCGGTTCCGTCAACGAGGATCTGGCGGACGCCTTCACCTCAAAGCTTTTCGGTGTGGTCCCGGCGAGCCTCGTCGTTCTGGCACTGACGATCCTGATCATCTGGGTGCCGTTCAGTCGGTCGGTGTTGGGACGCGCGGCCTATGCCGCGGGTTCGTCCGAGACCGCGGCCTATATGTCGGGCATGCCGATCAAGCGGGCAAAGCTTGCCGCCTATGCGCTGGGTGGCCTGCTGTCCGCAATCGGTGGCCTCTATCTCACCTTTTTCTCCTATACGGGGGAGGCCGCATTCGCGAGCGGCAATGCCTATACGCTCTACTCGATTGCGGCCGTCGTTCTCGGCGGCGTCTCGCTTGCCGGCGGGCGGGGAAGCGCGATCGGCGCGGTGTTGGGCGCGCTCGCCTTCCGCACCATCGGCGATCTGCTTTTCGTCTTTGATCTCGATCCGCTCTGGCAGCCACTCTTCCAGGGTATCGTATTGCTGGTGGCGATCAGCATCGGCTCCATCGGATTGGCGCGCGTGCGCAACAGGCTGGAGTGGTTCCAATGAGCGAGGATGCATCGGCCATGCGGCAATCCATCATCCCGGCCCGCTTGCGCGGCATCGATCCTGCCGTAGCCATCGCCTTCGGCTGCATCATCCTGTTGCTGCTCGGCGGTTCGCTCTATTCACGCAATTTCCTGTCCCCGGATTATCTGCTGCAGCAGCTGAAGGTCGCCTCCTTTCTTGGCGTCATCGCCACAGGCATGATGGTGGTAATCCTGCTCGGGCAGATCGATCTCTCCGTGCCATGGGTGGTGACGGCGGGGGCGATGATGGCCTGTGCCGCGACGGCCTATGGCACCAGCGGGTCTGCTTTCGCCATTCCGTTCGGCATTATCTGCGGCGCCGTCATCGGCGCCTTCAACGGAGCGGCGGTCGCCTATCTGCGCATTCCCTCGATGATCATCACGCTCGCCACCAATGCCGTCGTGCAGGGGTTGATGGTCGTCTACACCGGCGGGTTCTCGCCGCAGGATTCCGCTTCGCCGGCCATGCGCTTCATTGCGACCGGCTATGTCATCCCGTCAGTGCCGAACGGCGTGGTCGTCTGGCTGATCATCGGCATTCTGGCGATCTTCCTCCTGACGCGGACGACCTTCGGCCGCTCGCTCTATGCCATCGGTAATCGTGAACGCGCCGCCTATATGTCCGGCATCGATACGCGCCGCATCACCATGCTCGCCTTCGTCATATCCGGGGCGCTGAGTGCGCTCGGCGGCGTCTTGCTCGCCGGCTATGCCTCCAAGGCTTCGCAGTCTATGGGGGATGCCTATCTGCTGCCGTCGATCGCAGCCGTCGTCCTCGGCGGTACGCATGTGCTCGGCGGCAAGGGCTCCTATCTCGGGACGATCGCCGGCGTGATCCTCATCACGCTGCTGCAGTCGATCCTGTCGGTCATGCAGATCGAAGAGGCCGGGCGGCAGTTAATCTACGGCGCGGTAATTGTCTGCATGCTGTTGCTCTATGGGAGGCAGAAGTTGGCCTAATCAACCGGTCGATGGTGTGCCGCACGAGCCTGCAATGTCCGGGAGCTTAATGCCTGACGCCCGATGCCCTTTGATCACGGTTTTTGCCACAGCGGGGCGTCGCGTTGGCGGCATTGATTATAGTCTGAATAAAGTTCACAGCCATTGCCAGTGTCGGCTCCTAGGGTAAACTCTTGTTAAGTCCCTTGGCGATTCGATGGGAGATGTTCCGACCTCGCAGTGAATGCCAGCGGAACGCGTCGAGCTAGCTAATATCGGCCGACCCTCGGACCCGTCCTCGACTTCACGGCAGGGACGGCGTCAATGATTTTTGAGGGCGATGCGCAAAAGCGATCTCGGGGGCGCGTCGATCGGGCCGCCAAGGAGCAGGGCCGGTGATAAAAGGGAGCCCATCTCATTGAATCCCCGACCCGGCTTTGCCTATGGGCTTTCGGCCCCATTTCGGCCACTCCCATAGCAGGTAGCTGGCCTCATAGGGAAATGCAGTGATCACAACAAGTCATCGACGGGTCGGCAGTTCATATTCCTTCAAGGCGGCCAAATTGCTGCAGACTTGAAGTGCGGCCAGCCAGCGCTGCGTATGTCAGATGAAATCACGACGCTCCCCGCAACGCCCTTCTCACCTTGCGCGAGAGCTCATCGACCGTCGCCATAACTCGGTTCATCTGGGACAGCGTGGACGCAAGCTCCGGGGCATGGCTGATGACGTGATGCTCGTTGCTTGCGGAGAGTGTGGCCAGATGCGCCATCGTCCGCTTGCGCAGGATAAGGCCAGCGTCGGTCGCTATCCGCGTCCGCTCGCCGAGGTCGGGCCGGAAATCGCCTACCATCGTGGGGTCCACGCCTTTGGCGAGCAGGAATGCATTCAGGTAGAGTTCCATCGCATGGAGCGCCAGAAGACGCTGTGGAGCCTGGTTGGGCTTGGACGAGCCCTCGCCAAGCTTCCTGGCCGCCTCTTGGTAGTGTGTCGCCAGGTTTAGAATGCTCCGAACGCCTGCCGCTTTGCCAGGCTGTGTAGGTCGCTTGCATGATGTCGGCCGACGCTTCTCAGCAAGGCGGATAAGATCCTTCAGCATCGTGCGCAGCTCGGGCCAGGGGGCATCTTCGAGCTTCAGGCCGGGATCATGCATGACGATCAGGCAATGGAGTTTCGCGGTGACTTCCATCAGGGAGGAGGGTGGTGTGATCCCCATGACGCGTCCCGATATTCCGGCCCCTTCGGCAAGCTCCTGTTCGAGGGCGAGCGCCGCGCTGTATCCCAAACGCTGATCCGCGTCTTTCCATCGTTTCCGGCGCCTTCGAAGCTCGGCGCGCGCCCGAGACAGGTCTCCGGCATTAAGCTGCGTTGCCATTCGATTGATGTCGGCAAACGAATGAACCTTAACGACGCCATCCTTTCCAACACTCGGCAGCGTCGCTGCCGGAAGACCACCGGCCTCTTCGAGCAATTCCTTCTCAAGTTTTTCTCTGAGACGAGTGGCCTTCACCTGCTGCTGATAAAGCGCATACCATTTCGGCCACAATTCCCTGACGGGCGTTGGTCCAGGCTCTGTTCGCCGAGCGTCAGGATCTTCGATGTGAGAATTCAATAGGCGCGACGCGACGGCAAGCAGGTTCCGGCGGTCGATCACGCGCGGGAGGGTTTCACACGTCGGAGGGAATGGGCTTATTTTTCCGCGGGCAAATGCGGGCAAAGTTCTGCTATTCTCAGAATCAGCCATGATCCGAGCTCCCTGAAGCTTGAATTGCGGTCAGGTCACGGAGAGTGTCGCAAGCACTCTGCGTGGCCGCTGTGAACCGTCCCAGAGAGTTTGAATCATATAAAGATTATGTCAAGGTTATAATGTTGACTGCCGATCAAATCCGAATGGCGCGAGCTGCTCTGAAGTGGGGCGTTCGGGATCTCGCAAGCCGGGCTAATATTACGGCGGCGACGGTGACTAGGATCGAAGCCGGTCGTCCGGGGTATGCGGCGACATTGGAGGCCATCCGTGGAGCGTTCGAGGCCGCTGGCATCGAGTTTATCCCGGAAAACGGCGGTGGCGCCGGCGTCCGCTTTTCCAAACCAAGAAGTTAAATCATCGAGCGACCATATTGATGGTACGCTAGACTCTGTCGAGCGGTTGCCCACTCCTATACACAAGTAGCTTCAAAGTTAGATGATCGTTTCGGAAGCGGGCAGGTACGTCGATCGTGCTGATAAAAGAGAGCGACGTAACCGGGCCGACACCAGGAAGCGTCATTAAGCGTGTGCAGGTCGCACTACCTTTGGCGATTTCCAACACTTTCCGATGCAGGCGGGAAAACTCCTCACGTAGCCTCTGCCTGGTGGTCAGGAGGGCGTCCATGATCTCTGCCAGATCGGGCATGTCTTCGGTCAGCTCACGGTCCTATCCTCGAAACAGGCCGCCCCAACTACGCCGACTTTGAGCCCAAAGTTGCGCAAGAGGTCGCGAATGTCATTTTCGATGGCAATTGCATTTTCTTGCAGAAGCTTGCGCGTAGTTGGGGGAAGGTTCACATGGCTCAATTCTCAATGGAAATTATATGCCTAACCGGCTCAGTTTTGCATGGAAACCAGCTACTGCCGTAATGTTCGGCCTGACTGTGCATCGAAGAGATGTAGCTTTCCGACGCGAGGGATGACGGTGACTTCGTCTCCAGGACGGAAATCGTGCCGTTCGGAAAAGACCGCAACGAGCTCGCTATTGCCGTAGCGCAGGAAAACCATGGTCTCGTGGCCGGTCGGCTCCGTCACATTCACTGTTGCTTTCAGGCCGGCGTCGCCAAGCTGCAGATGTTCTGGACGAACCCCGAGCTGGACCGTCTGACCGTCGGTGGCAGCGGGCGCGAAACCCAGAGCGATCTCATCACCGGTCTCGGAGACGAAGATGTGCCCATCGGCTTTGTACTTGCCCTTCATGAGGTTCATGGACGGCGAGCCGATGAAGGTCGCTACGAACGTGTTGTTTGGCCAGTCGTAGAGGTCGAGCGGCGTGCCGATCTGCTCGACATGGCCGCCCTGCATAACCACGATTTTGTCGGCCATGGTCATGGCTTCTACCTGGTCATGAGTTACATAGATTGTCGTCGTATTGAGCCGCTGATGCAGTTCCTTGATTTCCTTGCGCATTTGTACACGCAGCTTGGCGTCGAGGTTGGACAGCGGCTCATCGAACAGGAAGACTTGCGGCGAGCGAACGATTGCACGGCCCATAGCCACACGCTGGCGCTGGCCACCGGATAGCTGACGCGGATAGCGGTCAAGATAAGGCACGAGATCGAGCGTCTCGGCTGCTGCTTGCAGGCGCTGCTTGATGACATCTGCCGGCTGCTTCTGAAGGCGTAGCGCAAAGACCATGTTCTCTGCCACCGTCTTGTGCGGATAGAGCGCATAGCTCTGGAATACCATCGCGATGTCGCGGTCCTTAGGAGGCACGTTGTTAACGACGCGGCCCCCAATTGAAATCGTTCCACCGGTAATGCTTTCAAGTCCCGCCACCATTCGCAGCAATGTAGACTTGCCGCAGCCGGAAGGGCCGACGAGCACGACAAATTCGCCATCATCGATTTCGATATCGATCCCGTGGAGAACTTTCATGGCGCCGTAGGTCTTTTGCGCCCCAGATACTTTAACTTCAGCCATCTCGCTCCCTCTGCCTACGCAAAAGCCATTTTTCAAGGCTTTCACCGAGGCATTCTCTCATTCTTTCAACGGTCTCTTCATCCGCGGCCCGGGCACATTGCGCCATGCACCGCCGTATGAAATATCGCGGAATCCCCCTCTATGAAACGTTTCATTTTCGATTGACATTTTACGGCTACTGTCTAATTCTCCTCATCGAGACCGAGAGGAGCGGTGTCAAACGCAACTGATGAAACGTTTCATTTCGTTGAATAACAGATAGCTTTGCAGCAGACCAGTGTAAATTTTGCGACTGGTTCCGCATCAACCGGCGGGCAGATCACCGGGGACAAAACGGAGGAGACCACATGAAACTCGAAGTATACGATGCATTGATGCGCCGTCAGGCAAGCCGTCGCGACATCCTGCGCGGCACGGGGAGCGCTGCCGCGCTTATGGGTGTTTCCAGCGTCATGGGCGGATTGCCGTCTTGGGCGTTTGCCGCGGATGACGTCCGGGCACAAATTCTGAAAATTCCCGGCGTAGGCAAGGGCGCGCCAACGGATGCCGACTGGCAGAAAGTAGGTGAGCTTTGCCTTGGGCCGACCAAGGCCAACGTCAAGCAGGGCGAGTTTGCTGGCGTTGAGCTGACCTTCATGGGGCTTAACAACCAAAATCTCCACAATTTCCTGTTCCGCGGCTTCCTGAAGCCATGGGAGGCTTATACCGGCGCCAAGATCAAATGGATCGACCTGGCTCAGGCCGATTATAATGCCCGCCTGCAGCAGTCGATCGCTACTGGTACCGTCGATTTCGACATTCTTGAAATGGGCGCGCCCTTCGAGGGTGATACAGCCGGCAAGGGTCTGCTATCCGAGATGCCCGATTGGGTAAAGAAGCAGATCGATATTGACGACTACGTGGATTATCTTAAGCCTCCCGTTGGGACCTGGGACGGCAAGACCTATCGCGTAACGATTGACGGCGACTGCCATAACTTCAATTACCGCGCTGACTATTTCAGCGACATGGCCCTTGCCAAGGCTTGGAAGGACGAAGGCCACTCTGGTGAATGGAGCGTTCCGAAGACCTGGGCTCAGGTTCAAGAAGTTTCGAAGTTCCTGAAAGGTAAGAAGGATCCGCTGTCAAACGGCCCGGCCTATGGTTATCTCGACCCGTATAAGGGCTGGGGTGGCTTTGGCTTCTACTTCTTGGAAGACCGGGCAACCGCCTATGTGAAGGTGCCGGGCGATCCAGCTTGGCTGTTTGACCCTGAAAACATGAAGCCGCTCGTCAATAGTCCCGGCTGGGTCCGCGCTATTCAGGAAGCGATGGACCTCCTATCTTACGAACCCACCGACCAGATCAACGCCGATCCGGGCACGACCGGGTTCCAGCAGTTCCTCGCCGGTACTGGTTCCATGGTCACATGGTGGGGCGATATCGGCCAGCAGGCAAACACGTCCGACACATCGGTCGTCGGCGAGGTTGCTGCTTTCGACATTCTGCCTGGGTCCGAGGATGTATATGACCGCAAGGCCGGTAAATGGGTGAAGGCAAAGGACGGCGTGAATTATGCGCCGAACTGCGCTTATCTCGGATGGGGCATCTACGTCATGGCCCGCGTGGAAAGCGACAAGCTGAAACACCGTGCTGCGTGGAGCGCCGCCGCCCATCTCGGAGGCAAGGATCTGGCGATTTGGACGGCCATGTATCCGTCGGGCTTCCAGGTACACCGCAACAGCCAGTCCAAGATCGAAGAATGGGTGGCCGCCGGCTACAAGGGCGACTACATCTCGAACTATCTAAAGTCGCAATTCGGCTCCTATAACCACCCGAACCGTGCTGTTGAGCCGCGTATCCCGGGCATTTTCCAATACTATTCCGTCGCGGAAGACGAATTGGCGAAAGGCTATGGCGGCAAGTACAAGTCGGCCCAGGAAACCGCAGATGCCATCGCCGCCGCCTGGGAAAAGATCACCGATCAGATCGGCCGCGATAAGCAGCTGAAACTGTATCGCGCGAGCCTTGGGCTCTGATCCCGTAAGGTGATTAAGCCGGCGGAACGTCGCGTTCCGCCGGCCTTCGAATAGCTTGGCGGGGACTATTATGTCGACAATGGAAGGCGATCTGTTGCATACGGTCGAGACCGGCTCGATTTCGGCGAGCCGGCGCCTTTGGGGTTATGCAGCCCTCTGGGTGAGTGCGGCCTGGTTTGCCGTTTCGTTTATGCTCCAGGCGTCCCATGACCTCGGCTGGGCGCAATGGGGCTTCGAAAATTGGCGGCCCGTGCTCTACGCCTATTTTATCTGGGCAGCAGTCCTTTGCGTGACGCGTGTCGTCATTCATGGTGAGGCGGGAAAGAAGGCGCTGTTCGTGCTGCCAGCCGCCCTTTTCGTCGTGTCCATGGTGGTATTTCCGCTTCTATTTGCGCTTTGGGTCGGATTTTCCGACTGGAACCTGGCTTCGCCGACAGGACGGCAATTCAACGGCCTGGATAATCTGCGGCAAATGCTGGGGGACGCGTTTTATCTCAATGCGCTTATCAACATGGGCTATTATGTCCTTGCTATCGCGGTTGAATATGCGATTGCCTTTGGTTTGGCACTGCTGCTGAACCAGGAGATCGTTGCTCGCAAATTCTGGCGCGTGACGTTTCTCCTCCCGCTCATGCTGTCACCGGTTGCTGTGGGCTGGATGGTCGGAAAGTCGATGCTGGAGACGCGCTTCGGGCCAATTGCTCGGCTTGCTCGGTGGCTAGGCTGGGAAAATCCGTCTTTCTTCGGCGATCCACTGACCGCGAAGTTTTCGATCATGATCATGGATGCTTGGACGTTCATTCCTTTCATGATGATCATGCTTCTTGCCGGCCTGCAGTCGCTGTCACGCGAAGTACTGGAGGCTGCGGAAGTCGATGGCGCAACGAAATGGCAGCGCTTCTGGCAAGTCATCTTCCCGCTGATGCTGCCGGTTTCGGTGACGACGGTCATGATCCGCATCATCTTCAAGCTGAAGCTCGCTGACATCATCATCACGGTCACGGCCGGCGGCCCGGGTGGCGCCACGGATTCCGTCACCAGCTTCATCTATCGCGAATATCGCGATCGTTCGAACGTCGGATATGGAACGCTTCTGGCGCTCGTCTACCTGGCAATTATCGTCATTGGTATGACAACGCTGATCAATGTTTCCGACCGCATCGTCAAGCGCATGACGGGGAGAATCTGATGGCTGCAATTGACTTTGACAAGTTCGCCCGCCGTCAACGCGCGCGTTGGTGGGCAATGCGCTTTGTTGTCTACGGCCTCCTCGTAACCTGGGCGATCGTCAGCCTTTTTCCACTTTTCTGGACAATTTCGACTTCCTTCAAGACAGCGCCCGACGTTATGAAGGGCAATATTGTGCCTTGGTACGAATTCACGCCGAGTTGGCTCGGCTGGCGCTCTCTCGGGCTATCACCTGACGCGCTCACCCAGACTTCGACCGTTCGTGACGAGTTTATGCGCCGGCTATGGAACAGCGCCGTGATTTCGGGGACAGCCTCGGCGCTCGCCGTCTTCCTTGGATCGCTTGCCGCCTATGGGCTCAGCCGCTTCTCCTATAAATTCGGCCATATGCGCAATTCCGACATATCCTTTTTCTTCTTGTCGCAGCTCATCATGCCTCCGGTTGTTCTGGCCCTGCCATTTCTGGTCCTCTACAAGCAGCTTGCTCTCCTTGATACCTTTGGCGGACTGATTGCGGTCTATACGCTGATGGTTCTGCCGATCGTCATCTGGATCATGCGTGACCAGTTCGCGACCATCCCTGTGGAGCTCGAGGAAGCCGCACTCGTCGACGGACTGTCGATCTGGGGCGCGTTCAGCCGCATCATCGTGCCGCTGGTGGCGCCGGGTATGGTTGCAGCCTTCATCCTCGCTCTGATCCTGTGCTGGAACGAATATTTCTTCGCAGCCCTGCTGACATCGACGAACACCAATACGCTACCGGTCATGATCGCCAGCCAGACGGGCAGTCAGGGGATCAACTGGTGGTCCATGGCGGCGCTTTCGACGGCCGGGATCTTGCCACTTGTATTCGTTGGCATCCTGCTCGAAAAACACATCATCGCGGGCATGACAGCCGGCGCAGTGAAATAGCGGCAGCGTGTGCATATGGACAAGATACCCACAGTCAAGGATGTCGCCACGCTGGCGGGTGTCTCGGTGGGTACAGTATCGCGAGTACTCGCTGGCGAGCTTTCCGTCAAGACAGTGCTGCGCGACAAGGTCCATGATGCGATCGACGCGCTCGGCTATCGCCCGAATGTCATGGCCAGGGCGCTGCGTACCAGCAAGACGGATGTCATCGGGCTGATCGTTCCCGATATAACCAACCCGTTCTTCTCGCAAATGGCGGCCAGCGCCGAACGTGCGGCACTTGAGCACCGCCATTCGCTGATGCTGGCGAGTTCTCACAATGACCGCGAGGCTGAGCAGAGCCACATTTCGGCCTTTCTCGATCGTTCTGTGCGCGGTATCATCATTGTCGCGGCGAATGTCACCCATCCCGCGCATGTGAAATCCAAGGTGCCGATCGTGTCGCTCGATCGCCGCTTTGCCGATTTTCCGCTGATTTCCATCAATCATGCCGAGGCGGCGGCACTCGTTGCCGATCATTTTTACGAACTCGGCCATCGGCGCATCGCCTATATTGCCGGTCCGGCCGATACTGAGGCCGGGCGCGCGCGCCGCGAGGGCTTCGTGAACCGCATCCGCGCATTGGATGAAAAGGCGGAGCTTAAAATATTCTCCGGCCGGTTCGACTACGAATCCGGCGAGGTCATCGCGCGGCGGCTTCTTGCACAGCCGCCGAATATGCGGTCAACGGCTATCGCCGCTGCCAGCGATCAGCAGGCGATTGGAGTCCTTCGTGCGGCGCGGGACCTTGGCCTCGATGTGCCGGGCGTCCTCTCCATCGCTGGTTTCGACGATATTCATCTCGCCAATCTTGTCGTGCCACGCCTGACGACCGTGCGCCAGCCGACGGACCAACTGGCCAGGCGCGCGGTCAAATTATTGCTCGAAAGGGTATCAGAACCTGGAGACGAGGCCTTGAGCGCCTCGCTCATCATCCGCGGGTCGACAGCGCCACCGCCAGACCAAGCCGGACATCAATTGAAAACAGGCCGGAAGAGCCGCCAAAAGGAGTGAAGAATCAATGCTCAAAGGTATCAGGCCAGAACTCAATGGAGATATTCTCCAGGCGCTGTCCAAGATGGGGCATGGCGATTACCTCGTGGTTTCGGACACGAACTTCCCTTCGGATTCGGTGGCCCGGCACTCGCTGCTCGGTGGTCTTTTGACAATGGAGAATACGCCCGCACCAAGGGCGATCGAGGCAATCCTCTCTGTCTTCCCGCTCGACACGCCGCTGCAGCCCTCGGTTGGCCGCATGGAAGTAATCGGCAAACCGGACGAAATCCCAGACGTGCAGCGGGAAGTGCAAGCCGTAGTCGATCGCGCAGAGAATAAGGCGGCACCCATGTATCCGATTGAGCGGATGGCTTTCTACGACATTGCCCGCAAGGCCTATTGCGTTATCGCGACTGGCGAGACGCGGTTCTACGGCTGCTTCATTCTCACCAAGGGTGTCATCCCAGCCAATGAGGTGGCGCGATGAGTGACAGAAAGACCATCGTTATTCTTGGCATCTTCGCCGCCGATACCGCCTATAAGGCCAAGCGTCTGCCGCATGTCGCCGAAACCTTGATCGGTTCTGGCTTTTCTCTCGGTCCTGGTGGCAAAGGCTCCAACCAGGCAATTGCCGCGGCAAAAGCAGGCGGCCACGTCACCTTTATCTCGCGTGTGGGCAACGATCCCTTCGGTGACATGGCGCTTGCGGCCTATGCGGCAGCAGGCGTGAAGGCCAATGTGGTGCGCGTGGAAGGCGTCTCGACCGGTGCCGCCTTCATCTTCGTCAACGAGGACAACGGCGATAACGCCATTATCGTAGCCCCTGGCGCTGCCGGCCTAATCGGCATTGAAGATGTTGATGCCAACCGCGCGGAAATCGAAGCCGCTTCTATCTTCATGACCCAGCTCGAGCAGCCCATCGAAGCCGCCATCCACGGTCTTTCGATCGCGAAGAAGGCTGACGTTACGACGATCTTCAACCCCGCGCCGGCACAGGTGATCCCCGATAGTATCTATCCGTTATGTGACTTCATCGTCCCGAACGAGATTGAGGCCGCAGGTATCGTCGGCCATCCGGTCGACACCGACGAGCAGGCAATGAGGGCCGCCGAGACGCTTCTCCAGCGCGGTGCGAAGACAGCAATCATCACGCTCGGCGGGCGAGGATCGCTGTATCGAACGCCAGGCCATAGCGAGTTCGTTCCGGCTATTGCCGCAGGAAAGGTGATCGACACGACCGGAGCCGGGGATGCCTTTCTTGGCGGCTTTGCGGCAGCCCTTGCCGAAGGACGCGCGCCGATTGACGCCGTGCGTTTTGCGTCGGTGACCGCCGGCATTGCAGTGACGCGCCCCGGTACAGCGCCCGCCATGCCCGCGCGAAGCGAAATCGAGGCGCTCCTCAGTTCTGCGTGACGGAACGAACAGCTTCCTTGATAATCCCGTTTAATCGTCCTCGCCGCCGTCTTCACGTACCGCAACGAGGACCTTTGCTCAGCTCTTGCGCCTCGAATACGGGCAACTGCTGTGGGACCAGGTCCCACTCTCAGCAATGCAAGGCAAAGCGAGGCTGACTTTGCACGCCAATCGGGCGTCGTTCTGCTCGGCCGCGGGGGTGTCCCTAATCAGGTTGCCGAAACGGTTGCCTATCTAGCGCGCGCCGAGAGTATCACCGGCCAAATGATCGCGGTCGACAGCGGACAGCACCTTGCCTGGCAGACGCCCGACATCACCGGTATTTCAGAATAAAAATGGAGAGAATTATCAACGTTACCCTCAAAATGAGCTCGTCAAGTACTCGTCGGTGAGCTCATTTGACAGCCCTTAGATCAACCTCAGATCGCTGTAACTGAAAAATCGATGGGGCGTGGTTGGGAAACGAATGGGCCTGACTATGCTGGGCTCACGTGTGGCAGAACCGCACAGGGCATCGCTAATGCAAAAAGATACATTGTTGATATATGTTTTAAGGCATACATCGGTTCCCGCCACTATCAAAATCATGGAGATCCGAAATGGCTAGAGAACTGAGCGCGGCAACCAAGGCAATCGTGCAGGCCACCGTACCCGCGCTTGCAGCCCACGGCACCGAGATCACCGCCGCCATGTATCTACTGCTTTTCAAGGACGAGGAGGTTCGCAACCTCTTCAACCAGTCCCACCAAGGCGAAGGCGGCGGGCAGACGAAGGCGCTGGCACAGGCGATCCTCGTCTATGCGCAGAATATCGACAACCTCGCCGTCCTCGGGCCGGCGGTCGAGCGGATCGCACAAAAGCATGTCGGCCTTCAGATTCAGGAGCATCATTATCCGCATGTCGCCAACGCACTGCTCGCAGCCATCAAGCAGGTGCTGGGCGACGCCGCAACCGACGAAGTGCTTGCAGCTTGGGGCGAGGCCTACTGGTTCCTAGCGGATATCCTCATCGGCAGGGAAAAGCAGGTCTATGATGAGCTAAGCGCCACTGAAGGCGGATGGAACGGGTGGCGCCGCTTCCGCATTGCCGACAAACGCCGCGAGAGCGACATCATCACCTCCTTCGTACTCAAGCCGGAAGATGACAGGCCGGTCCTGCGCCATCTCCCCGGCCAGTATCTGACCTTCCGGATAGCCGTGCCCGGAAAGGGTGAACATCGCCGCAACTACAGCATCTCCTCTGCTCCGAACGGCGAGACCTACAGAATTTCGGTCAAGCGCGAGCCCTCGGGTGTGATTTCGAACTATCTGCATGACAAGCTGGTCGTCGGCGATGTGCTCGAAGTTGCGCCACCGGCAGGCGATTTCTTCCTGAAGGAGAATACGGCGCGACCGGTCGTCTTGCTGAGCGGCGGTGTCGGCCTGACGCCGATGGTCAGCATGCTCGAAACCATCGCAGCGAAAGAAGAGAACGCGAATGTCTACTACGTTCACGGCGCCGAAGACGGCAAGGTTCACGCGATGGGCGAGCATGTTCGCAAGCTCATCTTCGGCCGCGACGGAATGAGGTCGGCGATCTTCTATCGCGCGCCGCATTCCGACGATCGGAAGGGCGTTCACTACGACCAGGAAGGCTTCGTCACCCTCGAGTGGCTCGCCGAGAACACGCCACTGACGGAAGCCGACATCTATTTGTGTGGTCCAAAGCCGTTCCTTACGACGTTCGTCAATGGATTGGACAGAGCCGGCGTTCCGAAAGACAGGATCCACTACGAGTTCTTCGGTCCGGCCGACGATTTGGCGGCATAACATGAGCATCAGGCGGTTGGAGTTCGCTCCGCCGCCTGATTGCTATTATGCTTCAAAATGGAACCAGGAAGAAATTCATGCGGCTGACAGTTTATTCCGACTATGCATTGCGGCTGATGATGTATCTCGGTCTCCGTCCGGGCGGGAACCCGTCGACGATCGATGAAGTGGCTGCGGCTTACGGTATCTCCAAGGCGCATCTAATGAAGATCACCAACGAACTCGGTAGGAAGGGTCTGATCGAGACCATACGGGGACGTCAGGGGGGAATGCGCCTGGCTCATGACGCATCGGCGATCAGGGTCGGAGACATCGTTCGGGCCTGCGAGCCGGACTTCGCGCTGGTTCCCTGCATGGAAGCCGAAGGCGGTAATGCCTGCGTGGTATTGCCGGCCTGCGTGCTCAAGCGCGCGCTTGCAACCGCGACCGCAGCCTTTCTCGAAGTCCTTGACGGCTACACGTTGCAGGACCTCGTCGGGCCAACCGTCGCGCTACGCCAACTTCTGGGCTTGGAGAAGTCAGAGAGGGTGGCATTACGCTGACAAAGAAATATGCTTTACTGAAGCTCACATAGTATTTCCGGCTCTTCCCTATTCGGCGTATTGACGTCAAGCGCTTTTGAGCTTTCAGCTTCTCGGTAGTTTGATGTCTCTCGCAGGCCCTCGCTTCTCTTCGGGATCGGCACACGGCCATCTCAGGATGGGATCAATAGAATGAGATGGCCCAGTCTGTTGCGCGTTCTGACCGCGGTGAAGCAACACCAAGGAGGCATCGATCCCGACGCCGAATAAAGTCCTTACCATGGTGTTCCACACCTCGCCAACAGGAGATAGCCATGCCAGCTCTGGATGAAGTGCCAGGTCAATCGTTGTGAGAGCGCTTCCCTTGACTATATCAACGGCAACTCCGCGACCCCTGATCAATATGTCGACGCCCCACGGACCCCGCGACCTTCCTTCCTCCGTCCGGGAACCGGATCGACGGTCCGGCGGCGGTCAACGCTTCGAACGAGAAGGGGCGCATTTAAGGAGGGAAGCGGGGCAGTTTCGAAGTCCCGAAATCCTTCAGTCTTCGTAGGATGGAAACCTGGGCTTCTGGACGGGACTGCAGCATGCCAAAGCCCAGGATGGCTGGTCAAGACGGAGAGATTCCGATGTCGTTGCGCGTGACGGAGGTCTTCCGACGCGAGGAGGGAGAATGGAAGCTCGTCCATCGACACGCCGATATGCTAAGGCTTCTTCATAGCCAAGGCTAGATTAACTGCAGGGAGTCGAGCGTTAGTATTTTAGCTTCGGATACCAGTCTGCGCCGCGCCCCGCCGGAGTCATATCGAGAATATTCCACAGCGGTGCAATATCAACAGCGCCTCTGGGATCCTGTCCAGGATCGGCCGCTTCGCGTGGCATTTCGGCATTGTAGAAGACACGAATTTCCGATCCGTTCTTCTGGTAAACAGTGAAGCCCGGATATTCGTAACCCTCATCATCGACCAGGCCTAAATCTCGGGCATAGTCGTCACCTACCGTTTGAACAAAATCCAGGTCATGCCAACCTCGTTCCATGGCAAACGCCCGTTGTCGTTCCACAGAGCTTCGCCCAATGATCTTGAACGCAACTCGTTGTTTGACATCGACCCCGTTGCCGTTCGCGCCGCCAAGGAAGTTTGTGCACATCGGGCAGGGCCGTTCGCGCTGCGGACCGAACATCCAGAAATACGTCACAAGTGTGTCGTGATTTCCGAAGAGTTCTGCAAGTCCGATCTCGTTACCATTCTCGTCCTTGAACCGGTAGTCTTTTTCGACGACCGGGCCGGAGGGTAGCTGCCGGCGAAGGTCGGCAAGCCGGGTGAGATGGCGTCGGACTTCGATTTCTTCTGCCAGCAGGGCCGTTCTGGCCTTGGAATACTGCGGGCTTTCATTCTTGAACCGGGACACTCGCTTCGCGGCCAGCTCCGCAGCGGGTTTTAACTCACTCATGTTCATGTCTTCGATCCCTTGAATCTTCGCGGTCATTTTCGTGCGCCATCAGCTTCTCGCAGGCTCTGCCAGACCGATCCGGTTGTTTCCTCATCGAGAAAACGCGCAAGGGGGCCGAAGGATCCGCGAGCCGCGGTCGGGCAGCCAGCCTGATATAAAGCGTGATATTCTCAAAGGCTAAGCGAGCTTAGGGGTTGTTTGAATTACCGGGGCGACAGTTCGCATCCCTTCGAGAGGAGCCCATTCAGATGGGCCCGACATCCGATTCATCAGGAAAGACCGTACCAGGCACCGCGGCCGGCACCGTGCAGGACGAGGTGCCCTTGATCCACAAGTGCCTTGAGATGATCCTTGATGGTGTGACGGCTTGCATCGGTGATGCGAGCAGCTTCCGCGACTGTAATCCGCCCGTGCTCACGCGCCAACTCGAGCAATGTGACGGATAATTCCGGCATGTCGGCGAGGATAATGCGCTCGCGCTCCATCTTCTTCTCAAGCCGGGTCTTCTGCAGATGCAGGGCCCTCAAAAAGAACTCGATCCAAGGATTCCAGTCGGGCTCCGCGCTGCGGATCGTTGCCTGCGTACGCCGAAGCGAGATGTAATAGCTTTCCTTGCTTTGCTCGATGACGCTTTCGAGCGAGCTGTAGGGGACATAAGCGTAGCCGGCCCGCAAGAGCAGCAAGGTGGTCAGAATACGTGATAGGCGGCCATTGCCATCCTGGAATGGATGGATTTCGAGGAAAACGACAACGAAGATCGCGACGACCAAAAGTGGGTGGAGCTGCTTTTCTCGCCCTTGCTCATCCAGCCAAGCGATCAGTTCTTGCATTCGACGCGGCGTATCGAACGGCGATGCCGTTTCGAAAACGACGCCGAGGCTCTCGCCCTGTTCGTTAAACACTTCCACGTTGTTGGAGAGCGCTTTGTAGGCGCCGCGATGCCGCTCGTCCTTTGTCGAATGTGCAAGAAGGTCGCGGTGGAGCTGACGGATATGATTCTCGGTGAACGAAATAGCTTCGTAAGCACTGAAGATGTTCTCCATTACCTCCGCATAGCCGGCAATCTCTTGCTCGTCGCGTGTCGTAAATGACCCCAGGCGAATGTTTGCCAGCAGCTTTTCGACCTCTCGGTCGGTGAGGCGTGCCCCTTCAATACGTGTGGAGGAACCGACGCTTTCGATCGTGGCGACACGCCGGAGGCTGGACAGCCGCTCAGGCGCGATCCGGCCGATCGCGCGCCAAGCACCTTTGAATTCGTCGATTTCGGCGATCAGCGACAGGATTTCCGGCGTGATCCGGACGGTCGCCGTGTTTAGAAATTCCATTTTCCCATCCATTCCCATCCAATTCCTGAGGCACTCTCACGCACTATTTATCCATCCGTTTCCATCCAATTTCTACGAGATAGTTTGTCAGATCTATCAGTTGATCGCGCGCCAGATGACTGGCCAGTCTTCACTCGACCGAATTCAGACTTTTGCAGCGAGAAGAGAAGATGTACGAGGAGCGCGAGGTGGGGAAGTTTTCCGGATCTTCGATCGCAGCAATGTACGAGACGGCCGTTACGGCACCAACGCCTGGAATCGTCATCAGAAGCTTCGTAGCCCGGCTCTGTCTGGAAACTGCGACCAACTGTTTATCAAGATTGGCTGCGCGCTCACGCATTTCGCGCCATGCCTCGAGGAGGGGTAATATCACAACTGCCAGGCCGCTATTTCCATTCAGCAACTCTCTCACATTGGCATCAAATACCCGTCCTTCTCCTTTGGGCACGACGAGACCAAACGTTTTCAGAAGACCGCGTATTTGGTTGCTGAGTTGCTTGGAAATGCTCACGAGCAGGCTACGCGCTGCCACCAGTGTACGCGTCAGCATGTTGTCGAAAGTCTTCACTCGCACGACTTTGTAAAACCCGGCTTTGGCCAACTGCGCTAGACCATCCGCATCATTGGCATCAGTCTTATTGAGGGTCTCATTCAGAACCTTTTGCGCACGACGTACTTCGATGCAAATCGCGGGAATTCCTTCGGCTGTCAGCGCGTGATAGAACCAAGTCGACAGTGGGCCTGTCTCGAAAACAACCACCTTTGCGCGTGGAGGCTTTCGGATGATCTGCGATAGAACTTTGGGATCAGAAGGACATTTGCCTCAACGAAACATCAAGCCCGATATATTGGTCCATGGTTGCCTCCCATTTGATGCTGGGCCCGGTTCCAATCGTGAGCCCGTATTTCATCTTACCGGGGGCAACCACCAATGTCAGATATTGCTAGGGCAATGTCGTTGGGGGAAGCGTCCGCGATTACCCCATGTTCAAGAGCGTAGGCTGAATATGCAGCCTGAGGCACACCTTGCCGGTGCCGCCTCTGTGAGGCGCAATCAAGACGCTCCCCGCAACGCCCTTCTCACCTTGCGCGAGAGCTCATCGACCGTCGCCATAACTCGGTTTATCTGTGACAGCGTGGACGCAGGTTGCGGGGCATGGCTGATGACGTGATGCTCGTTGCTTGCAGAGAGCGTGGCCAGATGCGCCACCGTCCGCTTGCGCAGGATAAGGCCGGCGTCGGTCGCTATCCGCGTTCGTTCGCCGAGGTCGTGCCGGAAACCGCCTACCATCGTGGGGTCCACGCCTTTGGCGAGCAGGAATGCATTCAGGTAGAGCTCCATCGCATGGAGCGCCAGAAGACGCTGCGGAGCCTGGTTGGGCTTGGACGAGCCCTCGCCAAGCTTCCTGGCCGCCTCTTGGTAGTGTGTCGCCAGGTTTAGAATGCTCCGAACGCCTGCCGCTTTGCCAGGCTGTGTAGGTCGCTTGCATGATGTCGGCCGGCGCTTCCCGGCAAGGCGGATAAGATCCTTCAGCATCGTGCGCAGCTCGGGCCAGGGGGCATCTTCGAGCTTCAGGCCGGGATCATGCATGACGATCAGGCAATGGAGTTTCGCGGTGACTTCCATCAGGGAGGAGGGCGGTGTGATCCCCATGACACGTCCCGATATTCCGGCCCCTTCCGCGAGCTCCTGCTCCAAAGCGAGCGCCGCGCTGTATCCCAAACGCTGATCCGCGTCCTTCCATCGTTTCCGGCGCCTTCGAAGCTCGGCGCGCGCCCGAGACAGGTCTCCGGCATTAAGCTGCGTTGCCATTCGATTGATGTCGGCAAACGAATGAACCTTAACGACGCCATCCTTTCCAACACTCGGCAGCGTCGCTGCCGGAAGACCACCGGCCTCTTCGAGCAATTCCTTCTCAAGTTTTTCTCTGAGACGAGTGGCCTTCACCTGCTGCTGATAAAGCGCATACCATTTCGGCCACAATTCCCTGACGGGCGTTGGGCCAGGCTCTGTTCGCCGAGCGTCAGGATCTTCGATGTGAGAATTCAATAGGCGCGACGCGACGGCAAGCAGGTTCCGGCGGTCGATCACGCGCGGGAGGGTTTCACACGTCGGAGGGCATGGCCTTATTTTTCCGCGGGCAAATGCAGGCAAAGTTCTGCTATTCTCAGAATCAGCCATGATCCGAGCTCCAGACAGCTTAGGTTGTGGTCAGGCTGGCCGGGGTGGTGCGAACACCCAGGCCAGCCGATTATAGCTTAGGAGGGTACAGTTGCCGGTGCATTTGAGCAAGAGAAATCACAACAGGGTTGTGAAATGAATGCTATTCAGTGCAAACTGGCTCGTATCGCTTTGGGTTGGGGAGTACGAGACCTTGCGCAGGCGGCGAATGTTTCAACTCAGACAATAAGTCGGTTGGAACGAGGAGAGCAATTACGAAATGGTACGCTGGAAAGCATAAGGCACGTGCTGGAAGAGGCTGGCATAGAATTCATTTTGGACGACGGTAAGGGCTATGGAATCCGGATCAAGAAGGCCCAATTGCCGCCATCATAGAGTGGAAGGCAGACGAGCTTGCTTGGCTTGGGGTAGGGGAAGCGAACGTCGTTTCATGATTGATTCCTAACCACCCACTGAACTCTCTTGCCATTGCGACGCCATTCTGGGAAGCCAATGGGGGATCGCGACGCCGTCGCTCCGGTCCGAACTGTGAACGCTCTTTCGATTGGGCTGTAAAGAGCCGAGGGTCGCCAGTAAATTTCCCCAGACATTGTGGCGTATGGGACTTCCTCGCTGTGTAGGAAACCAGTCCATAATCAGGACGCCCCCACCGACCGGATGCAACCGTTTTTCGGCAACACACCCGCACGCCGGCGACGTGCCGCCGATATCGATACAGGACGATGGCAGAGAAGGGTAAGAATGACGGCTGCTGAGTTTTAGAGCGCTTTCCAAGGCGCTTCGCGGATCTTTCAGCCACGATACCATATCCTTAACAGGATGGATGAGGAGGCGGTTAAACCCGAGCCCCTTGGAGCGCCCGAAGGTGAGGGCCTGCAGATCGACAGAAGCGACCACGATGTTGGCACCCCAGCGACGCTGGCTGGCCGGACTCGAACCTACAGCGGACTTGATGACTCGAAGCAAGATGAGAGGATACAATGAAAAGGATAGCGGTTGTGGTGATTTTGGCGGCCATGCTTGCGGCCTGCCAAACTAGCGAACCAGGACTGGAGCCCATTCCGGGGAGCATTACCTACGGCGGGCAGCCGACACAACGATTACAAAAGTCACCAGTCGGCAGCATCCTTCCTCACACATTCACGGATCAGTGGGGCGAACGGGTGCGCGAGACATACATCGTGCAGCCCGATCGCAGTCTGAAGCTAGTCGATCGGGTATATCTTGATAATCCCTTCGACTGAAATGTGGGCGCCGCGTCATCTGGCATACGATGAAAATCCCTTCGCGTCGGCCTCGGCACGCGACAGGCGCAATCTCGCAAGTTTCGTCGTGACATTTCGTTGATGCAGTCCTTGTTACGCGCTTCCAATCGCTTCAATGGAAAGGCGTTGATGAAAACGCGGATCGTCTTGTCGGGATCACCGCCGAGCTGGGACGAGCCTAGAGGATTCCGAGCAAGCTCACGCGTTCGAAATTTAGATCGTTCCAAATAAATCTGCCGTCTATGGCCGCCAGGGAACAAGTGCCGCAGAAATTAATAGCATAATAGATTCCTATGCTTATATGAGAATGCGATGCCTGTCAGATTGGTGAAAAGATTTTCTTCTTGACTGAATTGGAACGTTCCAATTATTAAATTGACATGACTGAGGTCATTGGAGGTTTGTCATGACCAAGGGACGGGTCACCGTCATCGATATCGCGAAGGCTGCGGGCGTGTCGAAATCGACCGTCTCGTTGGTCTTGCAGGGATCTCCGTTGGTCAACGATGGCACGAGGGCCAAGGTCAATGCCGTGATGCGGGAACTCGGTTATGTCTATAATCGCGGCGCCGCCAATCTCAGGCAGTCAGGGTCGAAGTCGAAGATCATTGGCGTTGTCGTCAATGATCTGACGAATGGCTTCTTCGCCGAGCTCGCAGTCGGCGTGGACATGGTCGTGCAGTCTGCCGGATTCGTACAGTTTCTATCCAACACAAGCGAGAACCTCGACCGTCAGCGGGAGGTCATCGCGTCGATGCGTGAGCACGGCATCTCGGGGCTGATCCTTTCGCCCGCACGCGCGACGGAAGCCGCCGACCTGAAGCCGCTCATCGCCGCTGGCATTCCCGTTGTTGTCGCCGTTAGAAATGTGCCCGGAGCAAAGGCTTCATCAGTTGTCTCGGATAATCGCGAAGGCGTCGTTGTGGGCGTGGAGCACCTGGTGTCACTTGGTCATCGCCGCATCGCGTTCCTTGGCGGTTTTCGTGACACGGCGGTCTTTGACGAGCGTCTGGCCGGCTATCGTGCCGCTGCTGCCGTTTGCGGGCTGGATGCCGACGAGGATCTGATTGTCGATTCCCCGCCGTCGAGGGCGGGCGGAGCCGAAGCGATCGAGCGTGCATTGTCGATCGGAAACAGGCCGACTGCTGCGGTATGCTTCAACGACGCGGTCGCATTCGGGGTTTGCGACGGCCTTCGTGCCAGGAAGCTCGAGCCCGGCCGGGACTTCGCGGTCGTCGGGTTCGACGACGTGATCGAGGCAAAAACCGCTGTTCCGGCTCTGACTACCATCTCGGTCGATCCTCAAGGAATAGGCCGTCGTGCCGCGCAGCTTCTCCTGAAGCAGATCAGCGCCGGAAAGGCGGAAGCCGAAGCCATAGTCTCGTCGGTTCGGCTCGTGGTTCGCGAAACCTGTGGCGCTGCAAACGGCTCCCCACTTGGAAGGACGCAGGCATGACTGTCGACGGCGGCAACCTCTACGAGGACGCTCTCAGAGCGTTCCACTCCGCAATGAGGAACGGCTTGCCCTTGGCGGCGACCGAGGATGGAATTTGGTCAATGGCCACCGCGCTTGCCGTCAAGAAAGCGGTTGCGACGGGTGCGGCCGTGAAAGTTGAAACAGGACCCTAAACGAACATGAGCAAGCACATTACCCCGGCGCAAGCCGCAGCCCTCATTCCGGACGGTGCCGTCGTCTCCGTTTCGTCGTCGAGCGGCCTTGGCTGCCCCGACCTCATGTTGAAGGCGATTGGCGAGCGCTTTGATAGCACCGGTCATCCGAGGGATATCACGACGCTGCATCCGATCGCCGCCGGTGACATGAGCGGCATCAGGGGCGTCGACTACATCGCCAAAAAGGGTCTCCTCAAGAAGATTATCGGCGGTTCCTATCCATCGGGTCCGTCGAGCGCCGAGCCACCGCTGATCTGGCAGATGATCACGAACAACGAGATTCCGGCCTACAATATTCCTTCGGGCATCATGTTCGATATTCACCGGGAAGCTGCTGCCAAGCGCCCGGGTGTTCTGACGAAGATCGGCATCGACACGTTCGTTGATCCGAACCGGCAGGGCTGCGCCATGAACGATCTCGGGGCCGGCGAGCCGGTAGTCAAACGGGTCTCCTTCGAAGGCGACGACTATCTGTTCTTCCCGTCAATCGTGCCCCAAGTCGCCATCATCCGTGCAACGACTGCCGACGAGCGCGGCAATCTCACCTACGAGCATGAAGGCGCGTATCTCGGTGGCCTCGATCAGGCGCTCGCTGCCCGCAACAACGGCGGCATCGTCATCGCTCAGGTCAAGCGCATAACCAAGGAAGGCTCGCTAAAGCCGCACGACGTGCGCGTGCCTGGCATGCTCGTCGACTATGTCGTCGTCGATCCGGATCAGAAGCAGACGACGCAGACGCTCTACGATCCGGCGATCTCCGGAGAGATCTTCCGGCCGCTCGACACTTTCCGGGTTCCGGAGTTCAACATCCAAAAGGTCATCGCCCGTCGCGTTGCGCAGGAACTGCAGGCCGGAAGCTGCGTCAACCTTGGCTTCGGTATCTCGGCGAATGTGCCCCGCATTCTAATGGAAGAGGGCCTTCATGGCGCGGTGACATGGGTCATCGAGCAGGGTGCCGTTGGTGGCGTTCCGCTTCTTGACTTCGCCTTCGGCTGCGCCTCGAACGCCGACGCCTACATGCCTTCGCCGTACCAGTTTACCTATTTTCAGGGAGCTGGTTTCGACGCCTCGCTGCTTTCCTTCCTGGAAATCGGCAGCGACGGCTCGGTCAACGTGTCGAAACTGTCGTTCCGTCCGCATGTCACAGCGGGCGCAGGCGGCTTCGTCGACATCACCGCGCGGGCGAGGAAGATCGTATTCTCCGGAATGTTCAACGCGGGTGCAAAGCTTGCGGTCGCAGAAGGCAAGCTTGTTATCGAGAAGGAAGGCAAGCTCAAGAAACTGGTCAACGAGGTCGAGCATGTCACCTTCTCCGGCAAGCGGGCGATCGAACAGGGGCAAGACATCACCTATGTCACCGAGCGCTGCGTCATGAAATTGACGCCGAGGGGCATCGTGGTGACGGAGATCGCTCCGGGCATCGATCTCCAGGAACATGTCCTGGGCCAGTCCGAATTCCCGCTGATCGTTTCGGAAGATCTCAAGGTCATGGGCTTGAACCTCTTTGCCGAAGCCAACATCGATCTCTCGCTTCCGAAGAGGGCCGCCCGCGTTCTGGAGGGCACCTTCAATGGCTAGCGGTACGGTGAAGGTCGACGTGGAAGGTCCCGTCGCGACGATGACGGTTTCGCGGCCTGAGAAGTTGAACGCACTCGACCTCGACATGCTCAAGGCGCTGTCCGATGCCGCTGACGAAGTGGAAGCCAACCCAAAGGTTCGCGTCGCGATCCTGACAGGGGAGGGCAAGGGATTCTCGGCCGGCGGCGACATTAAGGCTTGGGGTGGAATGCGACCCGAAGAGTTCGGTCATGCGTGGGTCCGGCACGGTCATCGCATCTTCGAGCGGCTCGCAACGCTTCGCGTCCCGCTCGTCGCTGCGCTCAACGGTCACGCGCTTGGCGGCGGGCTTGAGCTTGCGGGCGTCGCCGACATTCGTATCGCAGAAGAGCAGATCAAGATCGGTCTTCCCGAGACGGGTCTTGGCATGGTTCCCGGCTGGTCCGGCACGCAGCGCCTGGTGAAACGCTTCGGCGCCCAGGTTGTTCGCCGTATGGCTCTCGGCGGAGAGATATTCACCGCCGAGGAGGCACGTGGCTTCGGCGTCGTCGATACAGTCACAACGACAGGTAACGCCGTCAAGGCTGCCAACGAATATGCGGCGCGCATCGCAGCGCGCGGTCCGGCGGCGCTCGAAGTCGTCAAACTCATGATCGCCTCCGCAAATGGTGAGGACAACGGGACCGCCGTCGAGGCGTTGGGCTCGATCCTTGTTGCGAAGACGGGTGACCTAAAGGAGGGCGTTGCTTCCTTCACAGAAAAGCGCCCCGCACAGTTCAAAGGAGAATGGTAATGACGGTTCTGATTGCTCCCAAAGCTCTCGCCGATCACAGGGCGCGCGATTTCAAGATGCTGATCGACGGCAAGTGGGAAGCAGGCGGCACGCAGCCGCTGGAACGCGTAGCACCGAGCCATGGTGTCGTCGTCAGTCGCTATCCGACGGGCATGAAAGCAGATGCCGAACGGGCGATCGCCGCTGCACGCAAGGCCTTTGATCATGGACCTTGGCCCCGGATGACCGCGTCCGAACGGTCCGCCATTCTTCTGAAGGCCGCCGATCTCATCGCAGCGCGCTCCGAAGAACTTGCCTATCTCGACGCCATCGAAGCGGGAAAGCCGATCTCACAGGTTCGCGGGGAGATTGCTGGCTCTGTTGACATTTGGCGATACGCCGCTGGACTCGCCCGTGACCTGCATGGCGAGAGCTATAACACCCTGGGCGACGGTACTCTGGGCGTCGTTCTTCGTGAAGCCATCGGCGTGGTGTCGATCATCACACCGTGGAATTTCCCGTTCCTGATCGTCGGTCAGAAGCTGCCTTTTGCACTTGCCGCCGGCTGCACGACGGTCGTCAAGCCTTCCGAACTCACCTCGGGATCAACGCTGCTGCTGGGGGAGATTCTGCAAGAGGCCGGCCTTCCTGACGGTGCGGTCAACATCGTTACAGGCACCGGACCGGAGGTGGGCGCGATCATGACGACGCATCCGCATGTCGACATGGTGTCCTTCACGGGTTCGACCGGGGTCGGCAAACTGACGATGACCAACGCCGCGCAGACGCTGAAGAAGGTGTCGCTCGAGCTTGGTGGCAAGAACCCGCAGATCGTTTTCCCGGATGCGGATATCGATGCCTTCATCGACGCTGCCGTGTTCGGCGCGTATTTCAATGCAGGCGAATGCTGTAATGCCGGTTCGCGACTGATCCTGCACAAGAGCATTGCATCAGACGTCGTTAAGCGCGTTGCCGAGCTGGCGAAGGACGTCAAGGTCGGCGATCCGCTCGATCCAAGCACCCAGGTCGGTGCCATCATCACGCCGCAGCACCTGGAAAAGATCAACACCTATGTGACCGGCGCGACGAACAACGGTGCGCAGGTCGCTCACGGTGGCGAAGCCCTTGACTTCGGCATGGGGCAGTTCATGGCTCCGACCATTCTCGAAGCTGTCACGCCGGACATGGCGGTAGCACGCGAGGAAGTGTTCGGACCAGTCCTTTCCGTCCTGACATTCGAGACAACCGCTGAAGCGATCCAGATCGGGAATTCCATCGACTACGGTCTTTCGGCCGGCGTGTGGAGCCGCGACTTCGACACGTGCCTCACGATCGGCAGAAAGATTCGCGCGGGGACGGTCTGGATGAACACCTTCATGGACGGTGCTTCGGAGCTCCCCTTCGGCGGATACAAGCAGTCCGGCCTCGGTCGCGAGCTGGGCCGCCATGCGGTCGAGGATTACACCGAGACCAAGACACTTAACATGCATATCGGCGCCCGAACGAACTGGTGGATGCCGAAGAAGGGAACGCCGGCTTAGGTCGGCGACAGGACTACGCCCGAGGAGGGCGGGTGATCGGTGCGGGAATGGTCCCGCACCTTAAACTTGTACTGGGAGGTTTTCAATGCGCAAGTTTCTAACATCTACCGCTGTAATTGCACTTGCATTTGCTGGTGCGACTGCTGCGGCACGCGCCGACGACGTGAAAGAAGTGCAGATGCTGCACTGGTGGACGTCCGGCGGCGAAGCTGCGGCGCTCAATGTCCTGAAACAGGACCTGTCCAAGGAAGGGTATGCCTGGAAGGACGTCCCGGTAGCAGGCGGCGGCGGCGACGCCGCGATGACCGCGCTGAAGGCGATGGTCGCCGCTGGCAACTATCCGACCGCCTCGCAAATGCTCGGCTACACCGTCCTCGACTACGCCCAGGCCGGGGTCATGGGTGATCTGACCGAAACTGCGAAGAAGGAAGGCTGGGACAAATCCGTTCCAGCGGCGCTGCAGAAGTTTTCGGTATACGATGGCAAATGGGTCGCCGCCCCGGTCAACGTTCACTCGGTGAACTGGCTGTGGATTAACAAGGCCGTCATGGACAAGATCGGTGGCACCGAGCCGAAGACGTTCGATGACCTGATCGCACTGCTCGATAAGGCGAAGGCTGCGGGCGTCGTTCCGCTCGCTCTCGGCGGCCAGAACTGGCAGGAAGCGACGATGTTCGACTCGATCGTGGAATCGACCGGCGGTCCCGAGTTCTACAAGAAAGCGATGAACGACCTCGACGAGGAGGCGCTGAAGTCGGATACGATGAAGAAATCGTTCGACAATCTCGCCAAGATCATCAAGTACGTCGACCCGAACTTCTCCGGTCGTGACTGGAACCTGGCGACCGCGATGGTCATCAAGGGCGATGCGCTCGTGCAGGTCATGGGCGACTGGGCCAAAGGCGAATTTGTAGCCGCCAAGAAGACCCCGAACAAGGACTTCCTGTGCTATCGCTTCCCCGGCACCGAAGGCAGTGTGATCTACAACTCCGACATGTTCGGCATGTTCAAGGTACCTGACGATCGTAAGGCGGCGCAGGTTGCGCTTGCAACGGCGACGCTGTCGAAGAGCTTTCAGTCGGCCTTCAACGTCGTCAAGGGTTCGGTTCCGGCCCGTACCGACGTTCCCGATACTGACTTCGACGCCTGTGGCAAGAAGGGCATCGCCGACCTGAAGGCTGCTAACGAGAAAGGCACGCTGTTCGGTTCGCTGGCACAAGGTTATGGCGCACCTCCCGCAATCGCCAACGCCTACAAGGACGTCGTCTCGAAGTTCGTTCATGGTCAGATCAAGACCTCCGACGAAGCTGTCAAGCAACTCGTCCAGGCGATCGACGACGCACGCTAAGTGCGGCTGAAAGTCTTCCCCGCGGAAATCGCGGGGAAGATGCCCGGTCGAGGCCCCCCGAAGGGATGACTACCATGAGCACTGTCGCTACCACCGAACCAATTCTAACGCGCGAGAAGCGCACGTCGATGCGTGCGCGGATCCAGAACACGCTGCCGCAGATCGTGCTTGCTCCAAGCTTCGCGATTACCATCATCTTCGTGTATGGCTTCATCGCATGGACGGCCTATCTGTCCTTCACGAATTCGAAGACTTTTCCGTCCTACGCCCTGACCGGCGCGCGCGCCTATCAACGGCTGTGGCGCTGGACGTTTGAAAGCGATCCGCCATCCAGTTGGTACACCTCCATCACCAATATGGGCATCTTCGGCGTGCTTTATGTCGGCATCTGCCTGACGCTCGGCTTGTTTCTGGCGATCTTGCTGGATCAGAAGATCCGTGGCGAGGGCGTTCTGCGACCGATCTTCCTGTACCCGATGGCGCTGTCGTTCATCGTCACCGGCGTTGCGTGGAAATGGTTCCTCGATCCGGGTCTCGGCCTCGAACAGACGCTGCATCACCTCGGCTGGACGAGCTTCCATTTCGATTGGATCAAGAACAAGGACTTCGTCATCTACACTGTCGTTATCGCAGGCGTATGGCAGGCCTCCGGCTTCGTCATGGCGATGTTCCTTGCCGGCCTGCGTGGCATCGACAGTGAGATCATGAAAGCTGCCCAGATCGACGGCGCGACGACTGCCCAACTCTATCGCCGGATCATCATTCCGTTGCTGCGCCCTGTCTTCCTGTCAGCCTTCATCGTGCTCGCTCACATGGCGATCAAGTCCTACGATCTTGTCGTGGCGCTGACCTCCGGCGGGCCGGGCGGTTCGGCTTGGCTGCCGTCCAACTTCATGTACGAATACACCTTCAAGCGCAACGAGATGGCCGTTGGCTCTGCAAGCGCGATCATCATGCTGATGACGATCTCCGCGATCATCGTTCCGTACCTCTATTCCGAACTGAAGGAGAAGGCGCGATGACTACGATTTCCACCCCGTCTTCACCATCACGGAGCATTGCCAGTGGGCGCTGGATCAACCGCACGATTATCTATGGCCTGCTGGTCGTATTCGCAATCTTCTACCTGATGCCGCTATTCGTCATGCTGGTTACCTCGTTCAAGACGATGGACGAGATCCAGAATGGCAACATGCTGGCCTTACCTCAGTCGCCGACCATCGATCCCTGGTTCAAGGCCTGGGGCGAGGCCTGTGTCGGTCTGACTTGCACAGGCATCAAGGGCTACTTCTGGAACTCGATCAAGATGGTTGTGCCAGCCGTGGCGATCTCCACGATCCTGGGCGCGTTGAACGGCTACATTCTGACGAAGTGGCGTTTTCCAGGCCACACGTTGGTCTTCGGTTTGATGCTTTTTGCCTGCTTCATTCCGTTTCAGTCGGTGCTTCTCCCCATGGCGACCATCCTTGGCAACCTCGGTCGGTTCGGAGCAACGTTGCGTAACGAGATCGGCATGTCGTTAGGCTTCGGCAACTCGACCGTCAATCTCGTCATCGTCCACGTCATCTATGGTCTCGGCTTCACGACGCTCTTCTTCCGTAACTACTACGAGGCGTTTCCGGACGAACTCGTGCGCGCAGCCCAGGTGGACGGAGCAAGCTTCTTCCAGATCTTCCGCCGCATCATGCTACCGAACTCGCTGCCTATCATTGTCGTCACGGTCATCTACCAGTTCACCAATATTTGGAACGACTTCCTGTTTGCGTCGGCTTACGCAGGCTCAGGTGACTCGATGCCAATGACCGTTGCCCTGAACAACGTCGTCAACACCTCGACTGGCGTGGTCGAGTACAACGTCAACATGGCCGCCGCAATGATCGCCGCCATGCCGACCCTCATCGTCTATATCGTCGCCGGCCGCTATTTCGTTCGCGGTCTGATGGCGGGCGCTGTCAAAGGATAATCACAATGGCTTTCCTCAACATCTCCGGTCTTAGAAAGCGCTACGGCGCCCTGGAAATCCTTAAGGGCATCGACCTCGAATTGGAAAAGGGCGGCTTCCTCGTGCTTGTCGGTCCGTCCGGCTGCGGCAAGTCAACGCTGCTCAACACGATCGCCGGTCTCGAGACGATCACCGAAGGGGATATTCGCGTCGACGACCGCAGCATCGCCGACCTGCACCCATCGAAGCGCGACATCGCGATGGTATTCCAGAGCTACGCGCTCTATCCGAACATGACGGTGGCGGGAAACATCTCCTTCGGTATGGAAATGCGCGGTGTGCCCGCCGAAGAGCGCAAGCAGGCAATCGACAAGGTCGCCAAGGTGCTGCAGATCGGCCATCTGCTCGATCGCAAGCCGAGCCAGCTCTCGGGCGGCCAAAGACAGCGCGTGGCAATGGGCCGTGCCCTGGTCCGTGACCCGAAGCTCTTTCTCTTTGACGAGCCATTGTCGAACCTCGATGCCAAGCTTCGCGTCGACATGCGCACCGAAATCAAGCGCCTTCACCAGGCGACCGGCAAGACGATCGTCTACGTCACGCATGATCAGATCGAGGCCATGACGCTTGCAACGAAGATCGCCGTCATGAAGGAAGGCATTGTCCAGCAGTTCGGCACGCCCGCGGAAATCTACAATAATCCGGCAAACATGTTCGTCGCCGATTTCATGGGGTCGCCGGCCATGAACCTCCTTTCAGGCAAGATCCTGAAGGATTCGAACGGTCTCGCCGTTTCGCTGGAGCGAACAGCGGGAGAGGCGATGAAGCTCCCGATTGCACCGAGCATGATGTCTTTGGCAACCTACGCGGACCGCAATGTTGTCTTCGGCATCCGTCCCGAAGCCCTAACCGACCCGGAAGGCGCCGACCGAAATGCGCAGAGCGTCGCGGAGAACGATTGCCTTATCGAGGTCGTCGAGCCGGCCGGATCGGACACTTTCGCGGTCACCAAGCTGGGTGGCAAGGAAGTGGTGGCGCGACTGCGGGCCGATGCCCGGATCAAGGCGGGCGAAACGGCACGCCTCGCGTTCAACCTCGACAAGGCCGTCTTCTTCGATCCGCAGACCCAGGTCCGGATCGCGTAGGACAGGAATTGAAATGAACGTCACACCCGATATCGTCATCATCGGCTCAGGAGTGGGCGGATCGACCGTGGCGGCCGGTCTAGCCGCGAGCGGCGCCCAGATCCTCATCCTGGAAGCCGGCGATCACATAGCCGACCTGCCGGTGAATCGCGATCAACGAGCTATCTTCCAACGCGGACACTTCCGACCGAAGGAGACGTGGTACGAAGCCGATGGAAAAGGCTTCAATCCCGGCAACTACTATAACGTGGGCGGGAACTCGAAATTCTACGGCGCGGTGCTGTCTCGCTACCGAAAGGAGGACTTCGGGATTCTCAAGCATCGGGAAGGCGTTTCTCCGGCGTGGCCGTTTCCATACGAGGTCTTGGAGCCCTGGTACAGTCGTGCGGAGCGCATGTACAGGGTTCGCGGCACTCTCGGCGAAGATCCGACGGAGCCGCACCATTCTCTCGGATACGAATACCCGCCGGTTCCGGATGAAGCTCCCATCTCCGCCGTGAGAGCGCGTCTCAAGAGAAAGGGGCTGCACCCATCTTCGCTGCCACTTGGCATCGACATCGACACCTGGCTGGCCAAGGCGAAGACACCGTGGGATGCCCATCCGAATTCCAAGGACGGCAAGATGGATGCCGAAACGGCGGCGCTTTCCATCGCGATGAAGCATCCGAATGTCGCCCTCCAAACGAACTCGCGCGCGGTTCGGCTAGAGACCGGCCAAGGCGGTAAGATTGAGAAAGTCGTCTTCGTCAGGGACGGACAGACGCTTTCCGTGGCCCCGAAAATCGTCATCTTGTCCGCGGGTGCCGTTCAGTCGTCGGTCCTGCTGCTGCGCTCGGCAAGCGACCGCTACAGGAACGGCCTTGCGAATTCCTCCGACCAGGTCGGACGGAACTTCATGAACCACAACGCTTCGGCCGTGATCGGCGTTTCGCCGACCTTCCGGAACACGTCCGTCTATCAGAAGACGTTCGCGTTCAACGATTTCTATCTTTCAGATGGAGACGGAGGTTTTCCTCTCGGCAACGTGCAACTCCTCGGACGCGTGTCTGCCAAGATCCTCAAGGGATCCCTCCCAAGCGCGCCGGAATGGTTGCTCAATCTCGTAACGGGCCACGCAATCGACTTCTATGCGATGAGCGAGGACATACCCAATCCCGAGAGCCGGGTCATGGTCGATGGCGATCGCGTCATCCTGCAGTGGCAGCGGACAAACTGGGGAGCTCACCTCGCACTCGTCGCGAAACTGAAGCAAATCCTGAAGTCGATCGGATTCCCGATCGTGCTGGCCAGAGCGTTCGACAAGCGCACACCGTCGCACCAGTGCGGAACAATCAGGATCGGAAACGATCCTGCCTCCGCACCACTGGACGTATACTGCCGTTCTTACGACCACAGTAATCTCTTCGTCGTGGACGCCAGTTTCCTGCCGACATCGGCCGCGGTGAACCCCGCCCTTACGGTGGCAAGCCAGGCGCTTCGCGTGGCGGACCACATAGCCTCGCAGGATCTCTCGTTCTCTCGCATCCAACAGGATTAGCAAAATGCGTTTCGACTACATTATCACGGGAGCTGGTCCGGCCGGGTGCGTGCTTGCGAACCGGCTCAGCGAAGACCCAAACGTCAACGTGCTCCTGCTGGAAGCGGGCGGCGGCGATTGGAACCCACTGTTTCATATGCCCGCCGGCTTCGCAAAGATGACCAAGGGCGTCGCGAGCTGGGGCTGGCACACGGTGCCTCAAAAGCACATGAACGGCAGGATCCTCCGGTATACGCAGGCCAAGGTCATCGGCGGCGGCTCATCGATCAACGCGCAGCTCTACACTCGCGGAAATTCCGCCGACTACGATCTTTGGGCGAGCGAAGACGGTTGCGAGGGGTGGGACTATCGCTCGATCCTTCCTTACTTCAAACGCGCCGAAGACAATCAGCGCTTCTGCGACGACTACCACTCCTACGGCGGTCCGCTCGGCGTATCCATGCCGGCCGCGCCGCTACCCATTTGCGACGCCTATATCCGCGCGGGACAGGAACTGGGTATTCCGTACAACCCGGACTTCAACGGCCGACAGCAGGCCGGTGTTGGCTTTTACCAGGTCACGCAGCGCGATCATCGCCGTTCTTCGGCGTCCATGGCGTACATTTCCCCGATCAAGAACCGCAGCAACCTGAAAGTCCGCACCGGCGCGCGCGTCTCGCGCATCGTGCTGGAAGGCAACCGCGCCGTGGGCGTTGAGATCGCAGGCGGAAGCGGCCCGGAGATCGTTCGTGCCGAGCGGGAAGTCCTGGTCTCCTCGGGAGCGATTGGCTCGCCGAAGCTGCTTCTTCAGTCGGGCATCGGTCCCGGCGATCATTTGCGTTCCGTAGGTGTGAAGGTACTTCACGACCTCCCGGGCGTCGGCGGCAACCTGCAGGATCATCTCGATCTGTTCGTCATCGCCGAATGCACTGGCGACCACACGTATGACGGCGTGGCGAAACTGCATCGCACACTCTGGGCGGGCATGGAGTATGTGCTCTTCCGTACCGGCCCTGTTGCATCGTCGCTTTTTGAGACAGGCGGCTTCTGGTACGCCGAGCCCGATGCTCGCTCGCCGGACATCCAGTTCCATCTGGGTCTCGGATCCGGCATCGAGGCTGGCGTCGAGCGCTTGAAGAACGCGGGCGTCACGCTGAATTCCGCTTACCTTCACCCGAGATCACGTGGGACGGTCCGCCTGTCTTCGTCCGATCCCGCGGCAGCACCCCTCATCGATCCGAACTACTGGTCGGACCCGCACGACAGGAAGATGTCTGTCGAAGGCCTGAAGATTGCGCGCGAAATCATGCAGCAGGACGCCCTCAAGCCGTTCGTCCTGGCCGAGCGTCTTCCCGGCCCGAAGG
Source organism: Rhizobium sp. P40RR-XXII (assembly GCF_012641405.1). Lineage (GTDB taxonomy): Bacteria > Pseudomonadota > Alphaproteobacteria > Rhizobiales > Rhizobiaceae > Rhizobium. The sequence goes on along the minus strand of NZ_JABAII010000021.1, from coordinate 57,157 downwards.
TCACGACCGACGAGCAGCTTTTCGAATACGGCTGCGCCAATGCCAAGACGGACCACCATCCCGTCGGGACGTGCAAGATGGGCACGGGGCACGACGCCGTCGTCGGCCTCGATCTCAAGGTCCATGGGCTCGAGGGACTGCGCGTGTGCGATTCCTCGATCATGCCGCGTGTTCCCTCCTGCAACACCAATGCTCCGACGATCATGGTCGGCGAGAAGGGAGCCGACCTCATTCGAGGACTGCCGCCACTCCCATCGGCGATCTTTTCATACGAGCGCAACGATACGCGCCCGAGGGCACGCGCCGGCGTCCGGTAGGAAACACGTCACGCCTCCGTAACCGCGGGGAACAGATGAATATCAGCGACCGGTCGTGAACGGGCCGGATTTCAAGGGAGTTTTCGCAATGGGCGAAGTCAAGGTGGCTGTGCTGGGCGGCTCGGGCTGGATGGGCAAGATCCACACGATGGCCTACCAGACCTTTCCTCATTTCCTCGGTCCCTCCGGAGGGACCGCGCGCGTCGTCGCGATCGTCGAGGCAAATCCGGCCGCGGCCGAAGATCTTGCCCGACGGGCCCCCGGCGCGAAGATCCTGCAGAACTGGCAACAGGCGGTAAACGACCCGGAAATCGACCTGATCGACATATGCCTGCCCGACAGCCTGCACTACGAGGTAGCCAAAGCTGCACTGATCGCCGACAAGCACGTGTACTGCGAGAAGCCGCTGGCGAATACCGCCAAAGAGGCTCGCGAGCTTGCCGATATCGCCCGAGAGAAGGGCGTCATCACGAGAGTCGGCCACGCGTTCCCCCGCAATCCGGTGCACGACCTCGCCAAGGAGATCATCCAGGCAGGGGAAATCGGCGAGATCGAGATGTTCAAGGGCTGTCAGCACGTCGATATGTACGGCGACCCGATGGCACCATTCATGTGGCGCGCCGACGGCAAAGTGGCCCCGACGGGTATCGTCGGTGACACCGGCTCGCACATCTTCAGCTTCATGGAGTTTCTGGTGGGTCGCGTCAGCTCTTTGATTGCCGACAACCTGATCGTCACGGCCAGCCGGCCTGTGGTGGAAGGGCTTGCATACGGCGAGCAGGTCAAGCTCAAAGGCGATGAGAAGTGGGCAGAGATTACCAATCCCGACGCCACGAACCTGCTCTGTCGCTTCGAAAATGGTGCTGCGGGGATCGTCGACTTCAGCCGTGTCGCCACCGGCCGCAAGTTCATGCAGACCTACGAAATCTATGGAACAAAAGGCAGCATTGCCTACACCTATGACGAGGTGAACCGCTTGCGCTTCTACACGAACGACGACCGTGCCGGACGAAGTGGCTTCCGCGAGATCGACGTCGGGCCTGAAAACCCGACCTTCAGGGCGTTCCTACCGCTTCCGAACTTCGCCCTCGGGTACAACGAGAGCAAGATTATCGAAGCCGCCGAGGTGGTGAAGTCGATCACCACGAACACACCGATGTGGCCAACGTTCGAAAACGGTCATCATATCTGCCAGATCGTCGACGCCTGCATGGAATCCTCGCGCCTGAAGCGCTGGATCGACATCCCGCTCTCCTGAGCCAAGACCTCGCAAGGACCTGCGCCAATGACCATCGATGTTCCGCAACACATCCTCGACGCGCTCACGGATGTCGACATGCCGCGACTGTCCCCGGAGGCAATGTCCTCGGAGATAGTCCGCCTGGCGGGCATCGATGTGCCCGTATATCGAGCCGGCTGCGTCATCGTCGGATCTGGCGCGGCGGGGCTGCGTGCAGCGGTCGAACTGAAGCGGCGCGGCGACGATGTGGCGATCGTCAGCCAAAGCGCATGGGGCGGCACGTCCGCTTGTTCCGGCTCCGACAAGCAGACGCTGCACACTGCAAATACCGCTGATCAAGGAGATAATTATAAGGCGATGGCGCGGGCAATCCGGGCGGGCGGCGCGATGGACGAGGACACGGCTTACGTGGAGGCGGTCGGCTCCCCGCGTATGATGGCGTCGCTGCAGTTCCTCGGCCTTCGACTTCCGCAGGAGCCACTTGGCGGGACGTTGCGATATCAGACGGATCACGACGAGGTCGGTCGCGCGACGAGCTGCGGACCAAGAACGTCGAGGCTGATGGTCAAGGTGCTGGCCGAAGAGGCAATACGTCTGGGGATTCCGTTCTACAACCATGCAACGGTGGTGAAGATCCTAAAGGAAGAGCAGGGGGCCGCAGGCCGCGTTTGCGGCGTGCTCGTCATGAAGGCGGGCCATCGAGCCGAGAAGAATCTCCTTGGCTTGACTCTCTTCGTCTGCAACGTCCTGGTACTCGCCGCCGGCGGACCCGGGGAACTCTATCGGGACAGCGTCTATCCGAACGGCTGCTTCGGCTCTTTGGGCTTGGCGCTTGAGGCGGGCATCGAGCTGGTGAACCTGACGGAGAGCCAATTCGGAATTGGCACTCGCCGGGAAGGATTCCCTTGGAATCTTTCCGGCACCTATATGCAGGCCATTCCCCATATCTTTTCGCTAGATGCCGAAGGAAACGAGCATCATTTCCTCGCGGGGTACTATCGGACCACCCAGGAACTAGCATCGAACGTATTCCGGAAAGGCTACCAGTGGCCATTCCATTCCACCCGCATGCTCGATTTCGGATCGAGCCTCGTGGATCTCGCCATCTATCGAGAGACCATTGCAGGGCGTCAGGTTTTCATGGATTTCAACAGGAACCCACTGCCTGTCCCCGGCGACCTGCCGTTTTCGCTTGCACGGCTTGACTACGACGCAAGTCAGTATCTTGGCAATGCAGGGGCGATCCAGGAGATGCCGATCGATCGTCTCCGGCACATGAACCCGCTTTCGATCGAGCTCTACCGCCGCTACAAGATCGACATTGCCGAGCAGCCGCTGGAGTTCGCTGTGAACAATCAGCATATGAACGGAGGGATCATGGTCGACACCTGGGGGCGCAGCAACCTTGCCGGTTGCTACGCGATCGGTGAGGCCGCCGGAACCCATGGTGTTACCCGTCCCGGAGGTGCTGCACTCAATGCCGGACAGGTTTTCGGTACACGCGTCGCAGAGCACATATCTGCCAGCCAGAAAGCCCGGACGCCCCCCGGAGCTGACATCAGGATTGCTGCCGAGCAGGGCATGGCCGAAATCAGCGCGCTCCTTCGCTCCGACAGCGAACTGACGGTAAAGGCGGTCCGCAGCGAGGTGCAGGCGCGCATGAGCGATAAGGCTGGTTTGATCTGCGATCCGGGCAACGTCACTGACGCACTGCAAGAGGCACGACTGCTCAACAAGCGCATCGGCGAACATGGAATAACTTACGACCGGGCCGCAGAGGCGACCCGCGCCGTTCAATGGTATCAGATGGCGATCGCATCCGAAGCTGTCCTCGCCGCCTTGGATTTCTTCATCGCAAATGGCGGAGGCAGTCGCGGCGCGCGGGCGATCTGCGATCGCAACGGTGACTCCTTGCCTCTTTCCAAGTCGGGTCCGCTCGAGGAACTTCGCTTCCGGAAGGAACGCGAAGAGCATCGTCGGGAGCAAATTGTGGTGCGAATGAGCACCGAGGGCTTCGATATCCACACTCGCCGGAACCGGACGTTTGACGAAAGCGCCAAATGCTTCTTCGAACGGGACTGGCCTGCCTGGCTCACCGGGCGCATCTACGATCTCGAGACTCGCTGAGGTTGCCCGGATGGTGGAGTTTGTATCGAGAAGAATTGTCGCCATCGGTGAGGCGATGATCGAAATGGCGCCTGATGGAGCGAACATGTTTCGCTTCGCTTACGCCGGTGACACATTCAATACAGCATGGCATATGGCGCATTTGCTGGGTGTCGCGGCGAGTGTGGCCTTCGTGACGAGGGTAGGGATCGACGGTCTTTCTGGCCGGTTCGTCGAAGAGCTACGCGCAGATGGGTTCGATACGGCGGTCATCTCGCGAGATTCCACGCGGACAATGGGACTCTACGTCATTGAGCTGGACGGCGTTGAGCGCAGCTTCCATTACTGGCGAAAGGATTCGGCAGCCGCGCATCTCGCCGATGATCCGGCGGAGCTGTCGGTGGCGATGAGTGGCGCAGACCTCATCCATGTTTCAGGGATAACGCTGGCTATTTTGCCTGAAAACGGTCGCCGAACACTGCTTGATGCCGTTGCGCGGGCTCGTGACGCAGGCGCAGTCGTCTCCTTCGATCCGAATGTCCGCCCGAGGCTTTGGGCGTCGCCCGAGCACGCGCGGCAAAGCATTCAAGACATGCTTGCGCTCAGCGATATCGTACTCCCGAGTTTCGACGACGAGGCCGCTCTGTGGGGCGACAAGTCCCCGGCCGACACCATTGCAAGGATCGAAGCTGAGGGAGGGAAGGAGATTATCGTCAAGAATGGCGCGCATGCGATTACCTTCGCCGCAGGCAACGAGAGCGGCGAGATGGCGACTCCCAAAGTTGCAATGATCAGGGACACGACAGGGGCCGGCGACGCCTTCAACGCAGGTTATCTGGCGGCCCGTATTGGCGGGATGACGCTGCGTGACGCAGTGCCTTTCGGCCAGCAGCTTTCAGCTGAAGTGCTGCGGCATCCGGGGGCTCGCGCACCAAAGGAAGCTCTCGGACGGCTGCTTACGCTGCATCGCGACGCGAAGTTGGGCCGCATGTTCGCGGACCCGAGGAGTACGACGCCGAAATAGTATTGAGGAAACTGCCGTAGACGCATTGGGTCGGCACGACGATGCAAGTATGTTTGCAGCGTCGTGACTCGGAAAGTCCCTGAGCTTGGAAGCAACTGGGAATTTGATCAACCTTGGAACCTTGGGTGTGGACTTCGACGCCATCACGTTAGGACGCAGCGCAAAGGGAATGAAAATGGCAGCAGATGCACGGATGATGGCGCAGATGACCAGCCGGGACGGGTTCATCGCCGCCCTTGATCAAAGTGGTGGTTCCACGCCGGCCGCTTTGCGTCTCTACGGCATTTCCGATGCCGACTACAGCGGCGAGGAGGAGATGTTCCGGCTTGTGCATGAGATGCGGGTGCGCATCGTGACGACCCCCGCATTCTCCGGTGACAAGGTGATCGGCGCCATCCTTTTCGAAAGGACCATGGATGGAGACGCGAATGGAAAACCGGTCCCGTCGTTCCTTTGGGAGGACCGCGGCGTCGTGCCGTTTCTGAAAGTCGATAGAGGATTGGCGGGCGAGGAAGATGGCGTCCAGCTCATGAAGCCGATGCCCGATCTTGACGCTCTGCTGGAGCGCGCGGTGAAGAAGGGAATCTTCGGTACCAAGATGCGGTCGGTGATCGCTCATGCCGATAAGACCGGGATCGCTGCCGTGGTGAAGCAACAGTTCGTCGTGGGTCGGCAAATCCTGGACCACGGCCTCGTTCCGATCATCGAGCCGGAAGTCTCTATCAAGAGCTCGACGAAAACCGAAGCGGAAGCCATCCTGCGCGACGAGATCGCCCGGGAACTCGATGCTCTGTCGCCGGACCAGCATGTCATGATCAAACTGACCATTCCGACGGTCGCGGATTTTTACAAGTCGCTCGTCGACCATAAGTCAGTCGCTCGTGTCGTCGCGCTCTCAGGCGGCTATAGCCGTGTCGACGCCTGCGAAAAGCTCACTCATAATCATGGCATGATCGCGAGCTTCTCAAGGGCTTTGACGGAAGATCTGCGGGTTACGATGAGCGACGCGGAGTTCGACGCCAGTCTCGGGAAAACGATCGAAGAAATTTACAAGGCGAGCGTATTGAAGGTCTGAAGGCATTCCCGCACACCGGTAGCCGGCGCAGTCAAAGCCCAAGGGAGCTGAGCCAGCCGTTAAACGTCGAAAGGTCTTTTGCGCCTATCGGATGCGCCATTTCGTGCATCCCCGAATGTTTGCGCACTTCACTGGGATTGTAGCCGAACTCATGGGTGAACGCGCGACAGAAGGAGGCGGCGGAATCAAAGCTGAGCTGTTCGGCTATAGCACCAATCTTCAATCTATTGGCTGGATCGCTCAGCGCCATGTGCGCAGCCAAAAGCCGTCTTCTTCGAATGTAATTCAATACTCCGCCGGATGTCTGAAACATCTCGTAAAGCCGGGTGCGCGAAATGGCCAATTCTCGGCTGAGTTTCTCCGGCGTTAGGGACGTCGAATGGAGGTTATCTTGGATGAATTGCCTTGCCCGCGTCATCAATCCAGTTTGCGTCGCATCACTATCGAGGCGATCATGCGCCAGCGACGTCATGATTTCAAATATCGTATCACGAAGCTGGTTCCTCACGCCGGCGAGGTCGTTTTTGGTCAGCCGTTCGAGGTTCGTTTCGAGATGATCCACGTAACTGTGGAGAAGTTCGACGCGCTCTCCTCCCAATACGATATTACTGTCGGCGTTTGGGAGTCCGCCATGGATCGCAAATAAATCACGTGGGAGAATAAGCGCGAGGGACTGGCCGGCAAGAGATCTCCCATAAAAGGGGCATCCCAAATTGCGTATTTCCATCATACCTGGGGCATTTTCGATCACTCGCCCGTTCGTGCTCGCCCATGTCTTTCCGGTCCGCAAAAATGTGACCTGCCAATGATCCATCGAGCTATAGCGTACTTTTTCTTCAGATCGCGCAAAGCTGAATGCGGGACTGTCCTGCTGGATGAGAAGCACCCCTTCCAGATTCCAGACGATTTGATTCACGGGAAATGCATCACCGATGCGGAGGCGCTCTGGCATGTGGATGTCGATCAACGGCGTCATGAATTGCTGCCAGGCCGCAAATTGCTGATCAATAGCCAAATCCAAGTTCGAAAACGACAAGGATTCCGGGGCTGTAGCAGCTTGCATTTCCGGAAATAGCGGCGCCTGCGACAAACGCGGCCATTTCCGTCTCTCGACGAAATCAGCCGGCTTGATGGAAGTATCGGTTTCCCTCGCTATCACGATGTAACAGCCCCTGATGAAGATGCAACTTCTGGCGGGCTTTCGCCATGGCCTCCGTAGCTTCTAGCATACAATATATAATCGTTGCCTGATTTAGATCAAACTAACTCTTCCGGAGCATTTCCTTGCGGACGTCGATTAAGGACTATGCCATGTAGACGACTGCAATGGATAGCGGGAACGCGCCATTTGCATCTATTCCGCTTACCGCCTCGCCAGCATTGGCAAGATCAAGCCTCATCTGGTCTCTTGGGGTTGTCCAGACGGTTCGAACCCCAACTTCTTATCGACGGTTACGCGACCGCTCGATTCACCCAGACAAGAACGCGCCACCCGTTCGGCTTGGCGAGTGTCAGAAGCTCGCCCTGCACCTTTCCCAAAATGTCGCCTGTCGGTAGGCCTGCATCTGGGTTCCCCTAGTCGGCTGCCACTACTTTTGGCTTATCAGTTTCGGGGAGATCTAAGCCAAGTGCGGACGGACGCCATGATCCGCTCCTTCATCTCGGCCATCCAATTTCGAACGATCTCAACGCGGTCCATAATCCACTTAAGCCAGCCATAGGTTAGCAGTTTCTCACGGCCCGCGTGGAACAGGCGCTCAACTAGGAGAAAGCTCATCAGATAGGCCAGTGCGATTATGACCAGCCCCGAGATTACATGGCCCCGGGCGATCACGACCAATGCATAAATCTTCAGGGGCTCGGCAATCGCGAGCGGAACCACAAAGAGAACAAGAATGACGGCTCGCGGCAGTGAACCCACAAACTCGCCAAAGTGCTTTACGATGGAAAGCGAAGCAAACCAATTCACGAGCGGCCGATAAACGGGCCGGGCGATTTCGCTGATGACAACGAACACGGCTATAATGAGCCGCAAGGGCAGTAAAAGGAATTGCCAGGCAGACTGGCGTCGGTGTTTCATGACCATTTTCGAATGCCTGGAATTGCCACCAATCGGTTGACGTTATGCGGCCTGTTTCAATTTCGCGGAAATTCGCCGCTTCAGCTTAAATACCTTCGTCCGTGGAAAAGTGGAGCAAGTCAGTCTTCCAAAACAAGCTATTTGATACGCCATGGTGGGTTAATGCGATTTTGCCCAGCAAAGTATAGCAGGACGCGATTACCACCAGGATCAAACAGCTCGGCTTCTCGCCACAACCAGCTTTTATCTTCGGGCGGGCTTGTGAATTGAAGCCCTTTCTTCTGCAGTTGGCTGACCGTCTCATTCAAATTGTCACATTCAAAATACACCGTAGTCCCACGACCGGCGCTCTCGCCTTGGTGCAATGAAAACGTGCTGTCGCCGTCCGGGCATAAGAATCGAGCATAGTGGGGACGTGCATCGACGACAGGCTTGAGGCCAAGAGTGCAATAAAAGTTCCAGCCTGCATCGAGGTCGGGCATCGTTACCGTCACTTGATTCAAGCGCATGATCCGTGTCCTCCAGAAACAGCCCTTTATTGCCGTCGTATCTGGGCGAGGGGCACTCCATCATGCAGCCACCGTGCGCGAGAAAATTCAAGGGGAACACAAGGACATTTCAATCGCGTGGGGACGCGTTCGTGCCACGATTACCAAGCACCAACAAGGGAGTTGCCGATGAGTGGTACGGCGTTGGATTTTCCATCCTGATGCCGCACTGTGATTGATGTCTGCATCTTTCTGGGAGATTTCCGGAACCAGTTCGCTGCGAGGCTGGCGAGGTCTCCAATCATCGGATTCTTGCGCCAGTCTGCGAAACGTCGGCTCGTTGCATCAGGTTCGGCACGATAGAAGAAGTCGCCGGACTGGCTCAAATCATTGATGGACGAGCGCATCGATGAGAGCGGCCGCTGAAACATCTTCGGCGGAATCGCCAAACCCGGGGTGCTCTGTGAGAACGTAGGGGCCATGAAATCGATCGCCCAATCGTCAGCCTCGACCCAGCAATGGAAATTCTCACCAGCGCCAGAGACGTAACCATCGTCGCGCTGGTCTGCGAAGAGGATGTACTTTCCGTCGAGGTTGTAGGCCGCGAGCCCGCTTTTTGCCTTTGCCTTCACCTTGAAGTGATGTTCGAGGATGAAGGCCCCAAAGGTGCTGAAATACATCGAAGCCGTGGCGGGATTGGCGTTTTCGTTGACCAACAGGCTGTTGATGACCCGGTAAATCCGATGGTAGTCGCTTTGGGTGATCAACATCACCGGTTCCCCTTAATCCAGATGGCTGGCATTCCCGTAAGTGACGGCAGAGGCCGTGTAAACTCCATATGCGGCGGGGTGCCGCGACAAATTCGATTGAGATCGTGCTCGTCGCCAATTGTTGATAGCCCCATCAGTAAAGCGCAAGATCTTCCCACAAGCACATGCATCCTTGGATCATCCGGCACGGACGTTTCAGCGAGTGCTATTTGTTCACAAGTAGCGCTGGCTTCTTTGGGTTGAACATCGGGTTCGGTGCTTGATATCGTTAACCGCCTATAGCTGCGCGGGCGAGGAAATTATGACCGGAAAGAATTCTTCGTGCCTCTTTTGCGACATCGCGAACAATCGGATTTCATGCGTCCCCATTTTGGAAAGCCCTGAGTTACTGGCGTATCCTCGATACCTCTCCGATCCGTCGTGGGCATGTTCAAATCACCCCTCGCGATCATTTCAACTATTTCGATGATTTGCCAGCCGACCTTGCGGGCGAGCTAGTTTGCACAGGGCAAAGGATCGCGCGTGCCCAAAAGAAACTTACGGCGTAGATCGTGTCGTTTTCCTTTTCTCAGGGGGCGATATTCCACATGTGCACGCTCATGTTGTGCCGATGAGAGAGAAAACTGATATTGCGGCAAGGCTGTACATTGCCCAGGAAGGGCTCACCTTCAGGCCAACTCCTGCTGCTTCACTGGAAGAGTTGGAGGCTACGCCGGTGACAAATTCAATACAGCATGGCATATCGCGCATTTGCTGGGTGTCGCGGCGAGTGTGGCCTTCGTGACGGGGGTATGGTTGCTTTCAAAGACATGGCTGCCGAAATCGATGAACCAAACGACGCACGTGGGGCTTCCGTAGCAAGGCGCGCATCAAGACGGCAATCCAACGCGCTGCTGCGTCGTCCGGTGCAGACGACTCCGCTTTTTCGCTCAACGCTACTTATCAAGCCGTTTTCTTCAGACAAAAATCAGCCATGGGCACGACTCTTCTCCCGACTCCTGCATCCATGTGATCAAATTCAGGCGCCGAGCGCAGCGTCCGAATCGCCTTGGGAAACGACAGATATTCGTTGGTATTGGAAGGTTTTTCTGCGATTATTTGAAGATCCGTTGAGACGACGGAACCGACCGATGTCCCACGGGTTACCTCCGCAGCAAGAGGAGCCGACCATGCCGTTTCCATGCCCACGAGCCCAGGATTTAGAGCAGCGCATCGAGGAATTGAAGGTGGCGGCCAAAGACGCCCTGGAAGAAGTCATCGCCTCAGCAAACCAAGCGGGGTGGGGTACTCGAGAGGTACTCGTCGCACTGGTCGAGGCAGTCCGTTCTCTCGATAAAGCCAACAGTGCTGACCCAGATCCTGCTGATGATCCGCCAATCGGCAACGCTGTTCGCGAGCAGATAGGACACGGTGAACAATTCGATTAAGGAGCCGCGCTGGTCCGCCAGAAGAATATGGCGAAAGAGGCAAACAAATGACCGTAACTCGCGGCACATTTCTGGCCACCGGAGGAATTTCAATGATCGGTTCGGTGAATGCTGGGGCTTCCAACTTCAAAGTCCTGTTTCAGGGCAATGTTTTTGCCGACTACTTTCAAATCTATTTGCGTGATGAGGGTCACCCTGATCTGCCCGACGACTACACGGACCATACGATTGCTCGACGTCTTGCGGCTGGGCCGTATGCTATTATCCTGCATACGGTCCAATACGACCGTGCCGGTTCGCGTTGAATGGCACAATAGCCGTCCTTCGCTCCACCTCGATGCTTCTTACCAGCACGTGGTTGAGGCGAGTTTCGATTGCCCGTCAGGCCAACCCCGTCTTCATTGAGCTTTCAAGCCTGCAAGGTGTCGCGGACCTGAAGACGGGATGATCTACCGCGTTCCCACGGACGTTTGGAAAGAGCGGATCGAAAGCATCGCTCTTGGTCTTGTCGATGCACAACGCTTGCCGCCTTTGATTGTCGAATGGCGATATGGGCATTTGATCGTCTGTGATGGTAGCCATCGGCATGGGGCGATGTCGCTGAAAGGCTGGACAGCTTGCTTCGCGGTGACCTGCCACTGAAGTTTCATCCGGCTGCGATTAGAGTCCCGATGGTTTTGGAGGAAATTCGCAGTGGCAGGTCAACAGAGGAAATTGCAGAAAAATATCTGAGGTCAGCGATATGAGTAAGTCGAGCTTTGAAAAGAAAAACGAACATGGTTTCTACGCGATCGGACGCCAGCGCGATCAACTGGCATCAGAAAAGCGAAGGTTGGCGAGGCAATTGCGCTATGCCCAGGATTCGGCCCGGCTTGCGAGCCTTTAAACGCAATACGATTTCGGAATGGTCTTCTTCGCTGCAATGGGAGCTGTCTTGCTCATTGTGTTTGATGGGAGAAGCGGCTCCGATGCTTGGTTGACGCCCGCGCTGAGCCTGTCCCTCATGCTGTTCGCCTGCGGTAGTGCGTTGCGTGGCCGGAAGATGGTCAGCCGGATCAGAAGATTCAATCACCGCTTCGGTACCTGGCAGTTCTGAGGGCAATTATTCAACCCACTTTGATGGGTTGAATAACTTGAAAAAATGCATTATTTGAACCATTGAAAGGGTCAATTAATGCGCCTAACGCTCCAAACCCATTTTGATGGTGAGTGGCATCACGCCGCGACGCTAGAACTGAAGGACGACGCGGCCGGCTTCAAGGGCGCGTCGATCGTCGATTACGATCTCGACTATTTCGTCACCGTGGCGTCGGCGGAATTCGCGGCCGGAAAACCGGTCCGCGACCATCGCGCCTTGTCAGTCCGTTATCCTGTTGATCTGGAAAATCGATATAGCCGCAGCTGGCCGCCCTTCCTCTTGGATCTTATGCCCCAGGGGCATGCAAGGCGAAAGCTTGCCGAGCACCTCGGCCTTGCTGAAGGCTCGCGCGCTTCCGATCTATCGCTGCTTCTGCGATCGGCAACGGGCGGCATAGGCAATATCCGCATCAAGGAACCGGCCGAGGCCGAAACGGAACGGCTGCGCGGTGTTGAGCGCCAAGGGGTTACAGAGGCGGAAATCCTTGAACGATCAGATCGCTTCATGGAAGTCGCCGACCGCTTTGGAATGCTCGCCTCCGGCTCAAGCGGCCTGCAAGGCGAATGGCCGAAGGTCTCAATGACCCAGGCGAATGACGGTCTCTATTATCCTGACAGCTTCGTGACCGATGATGAGGCCGTGCGCCACGTCATCGTCAAGCTGGTCCGCAGCAACGAGCCTGTGGACCGCCTGATTCTCGAAGGCGAAGCCCTCTATTCGCGGATAGCTCAAGAGATCGGCCTGAATGTCAACGAACACTCGACCTACGCCGAAGGCGTTCTGATCATTCCCCGTTTCGACCGGATGAAAAAAGAAGGTGTCGGAACCGTCCGACTGGGGCAGGAAAGCCTCGTGTCCGCGATCGGGGTTGCCGATTTCGGCCATGTCGGCACGCATGAGGCCTATATCGACGTTCTGCGCCAATACTCGGCCAATCCCTTCGGGGACATTGTCGAATACCTGAAGCGCGATATCGCCAACCTCGCGCTTGGCAATCCCGACAATCACGGCCGGAATTCCGCATTAAGCAAACACCAGGACGGCACGATCCGCCTGTCTCCGCTCTTTGATTTCGCGCCAATGCGGCTCGCCAAAGAGGGGATCGTCCGTTCCACCCGCTGGGCCATGATGCGTGACGCAGGTCGCGATCATCTTCCCGATTGGAAGCACATTTGCGGCGAATTGATGCCTGATCCTGCTGAGCAGAGTGCGCTCGTAGCTACGCTTGCCATGTTTGCCGAACACTTGCGCCAGGCTCCGACCATGGCGAAAGATATGAGCGCGCCTCCGGAAATTCTAGACCGTGCGATGGGGCGCTGTATCGCGATAGCCGACGGCGTTCTGGCCGCGTGTCAATGATGGCGAAGGACCGCTAGATGGCTCGATGGAGAAAGCCAACGAAAGAGGAAATTCTTGAGAACCGGCGAACACTGGCGGAACGCGCTCGGACGGGCGACTTGAGGTTACCTGAGGCTGTAGTTGAAATCCGAAGAGGGCTTGGTTTGACGCAGGACGAATTCGCCAAGACGCTATCGCTCACCAGGCGCCAAGTTGCTGAGATCGAAGCCGGCACGGCGAACCCAACGCTCGAAACTTTAGGGAAGATTGGCCGATTGTTCGGATTTACTGTGGGGTTTATTCCGAAGGCGCAATGATGGCTGAATTTTCAGTTTGCCGCATCGATCAAAAGTTGTGCTCCGGACAGGTGCGGATTTCAAACCGCACACGAAAAGGATCATTATCGGTCTAGGGCGTGATCAAACGAGGCTCAAAGTCAAGAAGACGAGGCAGGGCGAAAATAGCGAAGCTGACTGAACCCGCCATTGTCACGACGGGGTCAGCGGTACGCGGCTTGCGGTCACGCCGACTTGGGTTTTAAAGATACCGCATCGGCATCGAGATTGGGTTCAGCCACTAAGGCAAATGTGGAATCGTCAGAACCGTCTTTTGCAATACCTAATCCATGGCTAGCGGGCGCATTTAAGACTGCGTCAGCGATCATGGCTACAGATGCGGAACCAAGCAGTATCCGTTGCCAGACGACGTGTCTGCGAGCACGATTATCTCGTCTCCGTTCGGCTACGGAAGCAACAATGTCACTGGAATTCGCACCCTTTGCCCATATGAGCTCGATCGCCAGGGGAAGTTAAAGTCAAGTTTAGTGACGTTGGCCATGCCGCCTCGTTCTGAGTACCATAGTTCAGCTTTTGGGCTCCTTTCTATTCCTATCCGACCAGCCAATCTCCCTGGGCGAAATCAAATGCCCGAACCGGCGAATTCATGTGGATTTAGGCGAGACCCAGTGTCCAGCGACAACAAACGTGTAAAACCGGGCTAAGAATCGGATTGAACTGCCTGAAAACGCTGTGTTTTGCGGCCATTCGGGGGTATCTCCCGGATTAAACCGGCTCTAGAGCCTGCTGCTTTCATACGGAAGCATATCCTGAGTTTGTGAGATAGTTAGCGCATTCGGCTGGCGAGAAGCAGTCGAGCATTTCACCAGCCTTGCGCCATGTCGCTTCGACTGTGCGAGGCTGTTCTCTCCTGATCAGGTGCTTGAGCTTCGCAAAGACTTGCTCGATGGGATTGAGATCCGGGCTGTAAGGCGGCAGGAAGAAGAGGTGCGCGCCTGCGGCCCGGACGGCACGACGGACGGCTTGGCCCTTATGGCTGCCGAGATTGTCGAGGATGACGATGTCGCCCTTGGCGAGCGTGGGTACGAGGATCCTCTGGATATAGAGGGTAAAGAGCTCGCCGTTGATCGGCCCATCGATGACCCAAGGGGCATCGATGCGATCGCAGCGCAAGGCGGCAATGAAGGTCAGGGTTTTCCAATGCCCGTGCGGGACCGCAGCACATAGGCGTTGGCCACGCGGTGCCCACCCCCTGAGGGGCGCCATGTTGGTCTTGATCCAGGTCTCATCGAGAAAGACCAGCCGCCGCGCTTCGATCCGCCGTTGATGGATCTTCCAACGCAACCGTTTCCTGGCGATATCCACCCGCGTCTGCTCGGCCGGCAGAACCGTTTTTTTTGAAGCTCAGGCCCTCGGCCCGGACGAACACCCAAACGGCGCGTCGCTCGGTCTTGATGCCGCGTTCGGCCAGTTCCGCCACAAGGCCCCGCGTCGTGAACGGGCCGGATCGACAGCGTTGGCGCAGCCAGTCGGCCCGCTCGCCGGACAAGGTCCGCTGCTTGCGCCCGCCGACGCGGCCTGGAGTGAGAGCGCCGGTCTCTGCAAGGCGCTTCTTCCACTTCGAAACACACGAGGGAGCGATCGCAAGTGCTGCTGCGATCGATCGTATCGTTTCTCCGGCATTCAAGCGCGCCATCGCCCGTTCGCGAAGATCTTCGGAATATGGTTGGGTCATCCCTGCCGACCGTCCTTTCCCGGTAGGAACAGAGAATCATATCTCAGCTGATTTGCGAACCTGCGATTCTGAGAAATCGAAGCGTGCTCTAGTCTCGGATTGTATTTTCGCCCCGAGTATTCGGGCGTTTCCTTGAAATTTGATTCCCTCCTGAATTGGCCCACACCTTGGTATTCCGTGATGAACTCCCGACCCATTCGCATGGAATTTCAGCCGTAAGACGCAGCTGGTGCTCGACCGGCACTATTTTCGATGATTTCGTCTTCGCAAGATCGCGCCTCACAACCTGACACATCTGTCGAATTGCTCTTCGCCTGAGCAATAAGAGCCCAACGTAGCATCGAAGGCGCCATTGCGGGAAAAGGGTGGTCGAAAACGATATCTGCTGAAAAGTGAGTGCTGAAAGAAAGTAAGCGCGATTTTCGATGCGCATTGACGGCGGCAAGCCCGATGAACGTCCGCGCATTGGTAGTGAGATCCGGCTCTATCCAACCACAGTAGTATTGGAGAAGTTGAACGGCAGCAGGTCGCCGATTTCGGCCGCTTCTTCGCGCTGCAGCAACTCTGTGAGCACGTGGCGCAGCCAGGCGAGCGGGTCGACGCCGCAGGCGCGGCAAGTCAGCATGAGACTGTAGATCACGGCGCTGGCTCTGGCTCCGTCGACGGTATCGCTGAACAGCCACGATTTTCTGCCGGTGGCAAAAACTCTGATTTCGCGTTCCAGAATGTTGTTATCGATCGGCATCCTGCCGTCACTGGTGTAGCGTGTCAGGTAAAAGGCGCTGGGCGGGAATATACCGCCCTATCTGCAAATTCCGTCGCGACTGCCGGTCGATGGGCAGTTGGTCGCGAATGCGGGAAATGAGATCGCCTCCATGGTCAGTTATGACCCGGTTATGCGCGTCTTAAGCTTTGAAGGGAGGCGACAAGCGTCGGGGTTGGAAACGGTCCAGCTGAAGGTGTCCAGCCCTAAACAGTCGTTGGCACGGCTGGAGGAGGCGCTGGTGTCATTGATCGGAGAGACGCCGAGAAAACGGTAGACTTTCTTGACTTAAATGCTATTATATTAGCAATTAACGCCTTAAATTAAGGTTTAGTGCTAAAATGACAGCATTTACGATGAGTTCTCCGTCAGAAACTGTGCGTGACCTCGCGGCCAGAGTGAAAAAGCGGCGGATTGATGCTGATCTCACTCAACGAGATTTAGCATCAATGTCGGGCGTCTCATATGGTTCAATCCGCCTCTTCGAGGAAACGGGCAAAATATCTTTCGAGGCTCTCGTGAAGGTTGCTTTCGTGTTGGATGCAGACAAAGAGTTTGAAACCTTGTTTTTGCCGCGCCAAAAACAAACGATTGATGAGATTGTAGAAAGTCCTGAGCGCCAGCGAGTGAGGAAGAAATGAACTTCAAACCAGTTCGTAAGATGACAGTTGCCTTAAACGTTGAAGGCGATCATCGAGAACTTGGGACGCTCGCTTGGAGTTCTGAGGAACGCCGCGCCTATTTCGAATATGCACCGAGCTTTCTGGCAAACCCACTTCTAGTATCCCCGTTTAATTTGTGGGCTAAGTCGGGAGTGATACCAGCGCCTCACGAACCCTTCGATGGCCGCGTCGCGCTTGTTCAACGGGCCTATAGCTTTGATCACGAGAACAAATAGGCTGGTCGGATCCAGCGATCTCTCGGTATTCCGGCGGCCGAGATGGAAATTCCGTCGGGTTCATCGCTGTCCCTTATGTCCCGGACGCGGAACTTGGCATTGGCCGGTATTCCAAATGGGCCAGCGACAGGACGATGCCGATGATTCAATTCCAGGGAGTTCGTATCAATGCTCAAAATTCGGCCAGCACAATCGACTGACAATGCCGACATTGTGCGGTTGTGACATCAGGGATGGCACGATGCACATGCGGCCCTCGTGCCGTCTGAGGTGCTGTCGTTCAGGACGATTGAACATTTCAATATATGGCTGAAAGAAGCCTCAGATGATTTTTACGTTGCGATGAGCGGTGACATCGTGGGCTTCGTGTCCGTGGAGAGCCCCGAAGTCGTAAAACTCTACGAGGCTTAGGAATGCTCGCGCGGGGAGGGGAACGCATCAGCTGCTATCCGTCGCGAAATTGCATCTGTCGAAAAATCGAGTGCGAGAGGCCGAGCTGCTCTCCACGGCAGGGAACGCCACCGCTGAGAACTTCTATCGGCGCGATGGCTGGATGCTCACTTACACGTTTGAAGATTCTTTGTGGGTCCCGGTGTCAAAATCACCGTTCACCGCGCTGTCGACACATTTTGACCACTCCCGCCACATGGCAAGATCCACCGGCTTTCCATCCGTCAGCAAGTTCATGCTTCCAAGGAGAGACCCGACACTGTCAGATCCTGTCCGATTATAATATTCTTCTAAAAACGCGATCATTGCCTTGAAAGCCTGCTCCGACGTTAGAAGCCGTGATGTCATTTTTCTACCTCTGTAAAAGGGACGCCCACTGTGACTGAGCGCCAGCCATTCGATCTGGATGCATATCTGGACGGGATTGAGACGAGGCCTTGTTTCATCTGTCGTTGCGCCGCCAGGGATCCGGCCTTCTTTCATCATCTTGTATACGAAGACGCCGATACGATCATCTTCTTGAGTAAATATCCGACTCTTCAGGGATACTGCCTTGTCTGCCCTCGTGAACATCGGGAGGACCTGTCGCACGATCTCACCAAAGCCGAATACATTCGCCTGCAGGAAATGGTGTACGTTCTATCTCGGGTCCTTAAAAACCTGTTCGACGCTGAGCGTGTTTACGTTCTTTCGCTCGGAAGTCGTCAAGCAAACAGTCATCTCCATTTCCACGTCGCGCCTTTACCAAAAGGTGTTCCCCTGGCGCAGCAACAATATCACGCACTCATGGCCGAAAACGGCGTCCTGCATATCGATGATGAAGACATGGCGGCTCTAGCGCAGCGCATCCGGACAGCGTTCCTGGCTGAGCTTGCGAGCCAAAATGAATAGGCGAACGAGAACCGTCGACTGAATTACAAATGATCTCCGAGTTCGGCGGGTTGCGAGCTGGGGGGCAATGGGCGAGCTATTCCTTCTACTACCCTAAACCTCCGAAGCCTTGGTCCTATCTGCGATCTTCTAATGGACCGGATTCAGGAACGGGTGCCGGTCGAGACAACCGTCTTTGGACAACCAAGAATACGGCTGCTGCGGCTACACTTGATAAGAAGCCCCAAATCGGAAGAAGAAGATAATACTTCAACGAAAGTGGGGGCAAAGGCAGCAGGTTAAAAGTCGCATGCCAAACGGTGCAATAAGCTACGGCTATAAACCAGTTGTTTGCCTTGAAATAAATGTAGCTCGATGCAACATGAAGAAACTTAACGAGAACTAAGAAATAAGTTGCCAAAATATATGACAAGAAGGTGGACTCAATACCTAGATCGCCAAGGTGCTGCCTGACCACAGGGAAATATAGGCCAAATTCCAACAGTGCGACTGGGAACAATCCCAGAGCCGGGTGCGGCGAGCGCTTGAAGAG
The DNA here is from genome assembly GCF_012641405.1 of Rhizobium sp. P40RR-XXII. Lineage (GTDB taxonomy): Bacteria > Pseudomonadota > Alphaproteobacteria > Rhizobiales > Rhizobiaceae > Rhizobium. The sequence continues at coordinate 38,589 of NZ_JABAII010000021.1, read as the reverse complement.
CCAAACCGTCACAAACTTTATTACTTCCTCGAAGAAGGCGAGGAGGGCTGTCTTGAAAACGAACGCAAAGCCAAAGGACACAGCTGCCCTCCCGTTTCGAGAAACGCTACTCGGTTGCAACCGCCGCGAGGCGTATTCTTTCGTCGGTCATTCATATTCCGAATATTAAGATGATGTTCATAGCCATATGAAAAGCGCACGAAATAAGTATTCCTCCGCTAAAATATCGTATAACTCCAAGAAAAACGCCGATTAGCGCATAGTCTAAAAATGCCGATAAACTATTGGGAACATGCGGGACTATGTACAACACCGTTGTACACAAAACGATCAGTTTATCATTGTAGTGATGGCTCCGGAGCTTCAGCCACAGATGACCACGAAAAAATAACTCCTCGCAGATCGGTGCGATAATGCAGGTCGTAAGGATTAAAAGGACGCTTGTGGCCGAAAAGCTATAGCTTGCCTGGTCCAGACCCTGCCAAGGCGACTTTAAGAGCAGCAAAACAACGCCCGTCACAAGCGCATAAAGCAGCGAACGACGTTGGCGATCCGGTCGAGCAACCTCTCGAATGCGCAGTAGGATCGAGCCCAAGAGGATTATGTCGATCGTAAGGATCGGTACCACAATGGCTATTTCGGTTCGTGCGGTCGCAGTAACGTCTGATGCAGACAGGACGACACCGGCGATATTGGTGGTGAGGAAAGCCACCAATACGGCGCTTATGATAATTCCAATGTCACCTGCACAGACGAGAAAAATCATACGACAGATGGTTGTCACCCCTGCCAGACATCGCTTCAAGAACTGCGCCATGAACTACAAGCCGCCTAGCTACGTGAATTTCAATGAATGGTTGGGGTCATCGCTGCCCAAAAAATGGACGAATAAGGAAGTCCCATACCAAAAATGAAACAATTGGAGAGAGAAAGGCGAAGTAAATGAAGTGATCTTCAATTCCCCGTAAACCGAAGGGAAACAGAAAAATCAAAAGGGGATTTATGATGGCAAGGGGTATGAGAATGTTAAGATATTTCAACCGTTACCTCCCCAGTATCGGACATAGACCCCGACAAGAACCAGAATCTATGTCCTTTGCAGCGGTTCCGAGAACTATCTGTGGCTTCCGGAGCTACTAACGCCTCTACCGCCGTCGGATGCGGGGCCTCCACCGTAATCACCCATGGCAGTGTAGCCACCATAGTCGGGCGAAGCTCCGCTGTTAATATTATTTTCTACCGAGTTACCGATGGCGTATCCGGCGAGCCCGCCGCCTGCAGCGCCGATCCGACCGCCCATGGGGCCTGCCGCAGAGCCAGCCGTTCCCCCGACTACACCGCCGACAGCAGCACCGATCCGGCCGCCCCATCCGCTGTTTGAACCACTATCAGATGAACCACCCATAAAACTTCTCCTATCTTGCGCTTTGGGTTGAAATTTCATTATGTGATGCATCACAGATAGTATTATCTGTGCCGGAGGATGCTATAATCAACCCCAAAAGTCGCGCCCAATAGGAAAAACAACCATTGGATGAAACTCCAGCATCATTTTCCTGGTTCACAAAAACGACCGGGAAATACACTGGCCATATAGTTGAACTTTCAATCATCTCTATCGTGCTCCGCCTTCTTGGGCTCGTTCAGCCTTTTGTTTTTCACCAACGGTCGAACTCCGACAGATGACCCAGGGACACAACGTCGTCCTCGATTACGGGCACACCGGCCTAACCCTGCGGGCGCATCCTGTCAGCTTCCTTCGCAAGGAACTGGCCGAGCGTCGTGTCGTCACCTGTGCGGAAGCGATGTCGGCTCGCGATGGTCGATGGCTGATGGCGGCCGGTCTGGTTCTCGTACGCCAGCGGTCGGGATCGGCAAAAGGCGTGATCTTCATGACGCTTGAAGACGAGACCGGTGTTGCGAATGTCGTCATCTGGCCAAAGCTGTTCGAGCGGTCCAGACGCGTCGCGCTCGGGGCTTCCATGATTGCGATCAATGGCCGCATCCAAAGGGAGGGCGATGTCGTTCATTTGGTTGCCCAGCAGCTGTTTGATCTGTCGGAAGACCTAACGGGGCTTGCGGATCGCGATCTGGAATTCCGATTGCCGACCGGGAGGGGTGACGAATTCGGTCATGGAACGCCAGGCAGGCCGGAATCCAGGGAGCCATCGGACCAAGGAATGAAGTCACGAGACTCCCTCATTCCCGACCTGCATATCGATCAGCTGAAGGTGAAGAGCAGAAACTTCCACTAAAAGAATCGTTGACACTGCACGCTCTCGCACTGGTTAAGCGCTGTCTTTTGAACAGCAGCTTCGCGTCGCGTCATCAGCGGTCATTGCCGATACTGCAAATTTCTTGTTAATTGCCCGTCGCTGAAACCGGATGGCATACTCAACCTTGGCAGCTCATGTTCACGCAATCTGACCCAGCATACCCTACGATTTTACCGCCAGAATTCGCGGTCTCGCTTATATTTCTCGTCAACATAATTGCGCTTGGCGCGGCGTTTCTCGCCTCAATAAAGATGTCCCGTCTCAAATGGTTGCCGCATGTCATCACATTCGTCTGGCTCGCTTGCTCACCTATTTTGGTAGCCTTTTTAGCTTTGCCGGAGATGTCCGCTGATGAGAGCAATGGCCCTGGCGACGGCTTCCTTCTTTTGCCGGTTATCGGAGAGGTAGCAGCGTGTCTATTGGGATATGTCTTGGTCGGCGTCGCGCATGCTTTTTCGAAGTTAATCTCGCTTATGAAACTCTCTCTTGGGAACCGATAGGCCGACAACCGCTTCGGGCCTGGAAGCCGCCGATAGCCTCGGCCGCCTCGCGCCAATTGCGGACATCAGCCTTTAGCCTGCTGGCAGCCGGAACAAAGGGCGGCGAGCACTGGATATAGGCTGCTGGATAGCTCGACCACGGTTCAATTGTTTATGGAAGTAACGCGACAAAACAACAAACTGAATAATCCAGGGTACAAAATCGATAGATAAAAAAACCCAAGCTCCTCCAAACGCGACAGCGAAAACCGCTGATGGATGCGAATATGCTTGGCTCAAATAATACATCTTGATTGTCCCAGGAACCGTCATGCCAGCAGATACTATTATCTTAGTTGCCAGACCCCATAGTGTCGCTCTCCAGAACATTGGTGCGCCAATATATAAATCGAACGCTTAGCACGTGGTCCCAACAACGACAGGCAATTGAATGGCGACAAAGAGATAGTGCAGCATCGTTGGACTGTAGGTCCCGTTGAACCACATCACGAACAACCAAAAATAAAGAGCAATCGATATGATGGCGAATATCTTCCACAGCATTGAGGATCGCGTCCACATAGGTGGTGTAGCTGCCGGCTGATTGCCGTGCTTTCCGCCCCAGGTCGGAGCGATTATCAGCGTGCCACAGCGGGCAAGCTGATTTGGGGATCATCGCTCATTTGAGCCATGGTCTCGAGGGTCAGGTACCTCCCTCGCTGGACGGTCCATTCATCGTTCGCCTCCATGAGCAATGCGCCGACGAGACGCACGATGGCGTTCGAGCGGCAATCGATTCACTGGATCGATTGCTCTTCGCTCTTACCGTTGGGAAAGATGCCGACGACCTCGGTGCGGCGTTTGATTTCGCCGTTGAGACGCTCAATCGGATTCGTCGAGTGCAACTTCGCCCGGTGCTCTTTCGGAAAGGTCATGTAGGCCAGCACATCGTCTTCAGCATCGTCCATGATGGTGGCAAGCTTTGGCACTTTCGGTCTGATCTGGTCGGCGACGCTGCGCCATTGAGCGCTGGCCGCCTCTGGTGTCTCCTGGGCAAAGGCTGTCGCGATGAAGGCGGAGACGACCCGCCTGCCGTTCTTTCCGGCATGCGCCAGCACATTCCTCATGAAGTGAACGCGGCACCGCTGCCATGTGGCGTTAAGGACCTTGGAAACGGCGGCCTTGATGCCTTGATGCGCATCGGAAACAACCAGCTTCACCCCGCGTAGGCCTCGGCGTGTCAGCCTACGCAAAAACTCCGTCCAGATTGGCTCAGCTTCCGATGTGCCGACTTCCATACCTAGGACTTCACGCCGACCATCGCTGTTGACGCCAACCGCGATAATGACGGCGACGGAAACGATGCGACCGCCACGCCGGACTTTGAGATAGGTCGCATCCACCCAGACGTACGGCCACTCGCCCTCAATCGGCCTGTCGAGAAACGCCTTCACCTTGACGTCGATCTCTTCGCATAAGCGGCTCACCTGGCTCTTGGAGATGCCGCTCATGCCCATGGCCTTGACCAGGTCATCGACAGAACGCGTGGAAATTCCTTGGATATACGCTTCTTGAATAACAGCCGTCAGAGCCTTCTCCGCCATACGACGCGGTTCAAGAAAGCTTGGGAAGTAGCTGCCCTTGCGCAGCTTTGGAATGCGAAGCTCGACCGTTCCGGCTCGCGTTTCCCAATCGCGATCACGATAGCCGTTGCGCTGGGCGAGCCGCATCGGGTTCTTCTCGCCGAAGTCAGCACCGGTGACTGAGCCGACCTCCAGTTCCATCAGCCGCTCGGCTGCAAAGCCGATCATCTCGCGCAATAAATCTGCATCGGCGCTCTTCTCAACGAGCGAGCGCACGTTCATCATGTCATTGGTCATCGGTGGTCTTTCCGTCAGGTTGTGTCTTGAACAACCCGACCCTAGCGGAAAACACTGATGGCCGCCCGCGAAGCCGATCACCCGCTACAGCGCTATGAAACGCGCGGGCGCTCGCCTTCGCTACCTCCAGTCACCTACACCACGTGTTGGGACGCGACCGCATTGACCGCATTGAGGGCTCCCCAGGTGTTCGCCGCCGACGAAGCTAGGTAGTGCGCACTAATAATTAGTAAAGAGATTGTAGAAAAACAGATGTAATCTCATGGGTTGCAGTTAGTTTGATTGCGGCTCTGTTAAAAAGGTGTCTGCAATGGGCCGCAAGCTGCCGAGAGCCTCGGCGGGAACGCGCCAAATGTCGTCATTGCAATACGTTTGCGGTTACCTAGACTTCCGATGGCGGAAAGCATTTCGAAAACGGATGGCGATGGTAGGAATGGTGAATTTGAAAGGTAGGAACGTCAAACTGCGACCCGCGTCTTCAGAGGACATTGACGCTCGTCTGTCTCTTGGGAACCATCCCGAAATCATCGAAATGTTTGGGATTAGTCTGCGTGACGTGAAGCCTTTGACCAGAGACGGAGCGTCACGATGGCTTCAAAGACTGATCGGCAATCCGAATGCTTGGATCATAGAAGTTAGCAACCGATTGGTCGGGGAGATAAGGCTGGACAATCTCGATTTCCGCGAACGCCGTGCGTCCATGGCCGTTGGCATTTTCGACCCCCAATTGCTGGGCCAAGGGATTGGAAGCGAAGCTATTCGCCTTGTGAAACACGCCTTCGAGCATTTGCGATTGCACCGGATTGGAATTCGGGTGCTTTCTCACAATAAGCGTGCGATCCGGGCCCATGAGAAATGTGGTTTCGTGGTTGAAGGCCGCGAGTGTGAGACTGCGTTCGTGAATGATATGTGGCATGACGATGGCCAACCCGGACTTGCTGACACCAACTTGGCGGCGGGTTCGGCAGTTTTTCTTGTTCTCTAAAGTTGCAAATATCGGCTCGGTACGACAGAATTACCTTGAAGGGCTTCTCCTAAGGAACTGACGATGCTCGACTTCGAGGCACGATACTCGACCCCACAGGTTGAGACGATTGAGCGCTTCATCGGTAAGCATTATTCGCTTGCAAGCCCGGTTTCTTGCAGATTGCTCCAGCGTGGCTTGAATGATGTTTATCTTGTTATTGCGAGCGACGGCGGGCGTTATGTCTTTCGCCTTTCCCACCAGCGTGCGCGTGGTCCAGCCGACGTGCAAACCGAAACGGCTTTCCTGACCCACCTTGCGCGATCCGGAGTTCCGGTCGCCGCGCCCATTCCGACACGCGACGGCACTTTGTTTCTTACGGGATATGCGCCGGAAGGGCCGCGCGAGGGAGTGCTTTTCCAGGCGGCCGACGGTCGCGACGCAAATGCGGCAGACGCTGGCGATGCTTGGGCCAACGGGGAGACCCTTGCCCTCGTGCACAATGCCGCCGGGTCATTTCCATTTGAAGGGGCAGTGTATCGTCTTGACCTTGAACACTTGCTGCGCCGACCGCTCGTGCGAATACGCGATAGTGGAATAGTGGAAGATGCCGAAGTCCTCAGCGATCTTGATAATATCGCCGCGCGGACCGCAAAGGCGATTGAAGAGTTCAGCAATCTGACCTGGACGTATTGCCATGGGGACTGCCACGGCTTCAATTCGCGTATCAATGACGCTGGCAAAGCAGTATTTTTTGATTTTGATGATGGTGGTCCAGGATACCTTGCTTACGACTTGTCGGTTTTCCTGTGGGCGAAAATATCCTTTGGTCGGAAGTTGACCACTATGTGGGATGCGTTCATCGATGGATATCGAGCAATCCGGCCGATAATTCCAAACGACTACGAAGCAGCCCACCGGTTTGTGATCGTCCGTCACTTTTGGCTCATGGGCGAGTACGCGAGCCGGGCGCAAGAGTGGGGCGACAATGCTATCGGCTGGGTTGCCCGGGAAGCAAATTTTCTCAAAACATGGGAGACCGAGCAATTCGTTGATCGCCTGTTCTGAAAGTTATCAGGGCAATCAAGAAGGGGAATGCTACCCAACGTCCGCGAGTATCGCGAGCGCAAAAACTCTTCAACCAGCTATGCCCCACATGAGAAACTGTTCGACGCATACGCGGGAACGAAAGTAATTTTGAAGACCGGCCGTGAGGTGATCAATCATGTCGAGGCCATTTCGGCTATGACCGGTTAGGACCGACAGGGGGAACGCGCTAGAAGCGGCCATCGGGATGCCGACGATGGTTTTCCTTCGAAGACGACGTGCTGTGGTTCAGACGGGGTCTTTGATATCAGGGCGATACGTGTAAATGCCGTCCCACTCGATAACGTCTTTTGGCCGAACCCGCTTGAAATGGGATTTCAGCGGCAACCCCGTATCAACTGATATCCAAAGCTTAAAGTTATCTACCTCCTGGTACGATAAGTGGTCGTAGGACCAGATTTCCGTCTGGACGCCGTCTATCGTTTCGCTCCCAAGATGTTCGCAGTTCTCGATATCATTGGTTTTTGAATATTGGCGCGGTTCTATATGCCACGGTTTAGAACCAGCATGCCACCACTCCTTAGTGTCAACATACAAGGTGGTGAAATGGGTTGCCTCAAGATAACTGGTGCCGTCCAACCGGATTCGCGGTGTGGCATTGAATTTATTCGCCATCGCTTTGACAGACGCGCATGCATCATCTGCGGCAAAAGCGGGCGTCATTTTGGCGATGGGGGCGCACATGGCAAGTGCCGCCATCAGAGCCATGACGTGTTTCTTCATGAAAGTCTCTCCCAACCTGAGCGTCCATCATGGAAATACCAGAGGTAGTAAAAGTTGTCACGTCGCTGACGAAAGTACGATTGCATGGAAGCAATGAATGATCGAATAGGCACTGTCGAGGGAATTTCGAAAGGTTTTTGTTTCTGCGCTGATTTCATGGAGGGCACGTCTTTCGCGGCCTCGTTGAGACTGGTCTGCTTCTACCAGTCATATTTTTAGCCTCGTCGCGCATCACGACGGTGGACGCTGTTGCATGCAATTTGACCGAAGTTTTTCATGATTCATCTTCAGGTTGATGCCATAGATGATCATGTTGGGGCGGGACGGACGACGACTTCATGCAGTACATCGGGCACTTTCTCAGTTTTGTAGGTCCGGCCTACGGCATTGGCTTCCTCGCCCTTTGTTTCTGGTGGCGTTGGTGGCTGCTCCTTCTCGCTGGGATCGTTGCGGCAGTTTTGGCCAAAATCGAATACGCGAGTGTCACGTCCTCTGACGGGCCCGGCGTGGCGTTGGGAATCCTCCTCGTCGTCTTCGTGATGATTGGGGCCGCCAGCGGGTTTGTAGCGAGCGGGATTGTGCTGATCGGCCGCACGACCCAGTCGCAGGCGCTGCGGGCCATGTACGTGCTTCCCGCCGTCTTCATCTTAGGCTTCGGCAGCTATTTCGCGGTCACCTGGTCCCAGCAGAAAATGAGGGAAGCTCACTATGCACCACCTGCTGCCGCATGCCTCGACAACCTGCATCCGGCGCGGATCGCCGATGTCGACGTCGCAATTCCGGTTGCGCCCGGTATTTTCCTCTACGGCAACGGAATGAACGACGACCATTACATTCTTTGGAGCAATCCAGACGCACGCTCCTTCTGCAGGGAGGCGGATGGAGGCGGCGCGACTTTGAAATCAGTGGTCTTCATGCTGGATGGTACCCCCTCGCGGAGAGAAACGGAGACCAAACGACCGTTCTGCTCGCGCCCACATCCTGAATATCCATGGGCCGAAATGGCCTGCCACCTCATTCCGACGGACGTTATACCCGACAAGCCTGTCGAAATAACGGTTTCCGTTAAAGCCCAGGGCTTTGATCCCTGGGCCCGCGAACGCGAAGCCATGTTGAAAAACCAAGCTATCGTAGGGCCCGATGGCCTCCGAACATATGGCTCGCAAAATGACTTCTATCTGATGCGGCCAGACGGATATTTCGCCCGATGCCGGGATTTTCATTCTAAGAGCCAACCCTGGCTCTATTGCACTGTCACCGAGCAGTTATCAGACCAGCTCGCCATCTCGTACGATTTCAGGAGCACGACGGACTTTTTCATGACGCAGTCGGCTATCATCGCAGCCAATGCCAGAGCCATCTTCAATTCTCTAAAACCATAAATTGCTGGTTGATCTTCGACAGGGATGTCATTCCTCAGCACGAAGTCATCATCGACGAGCTTCGCACGCTGCTATGTGAAGTGACGCCCTCGGAGGCGCGTTTGGCTTCGACGGCTGGGGGATTGTGCGATAGCTTCACGAGCGCTTTTGCGTTTTGCTGTGCATGCGCAAAGTTGCTTCCGCCTCCTCTACCGTGGGGAGGGGGCGCTCAAGCCGGAGTCTGTGAAAAGCGCCGCAATTTGGATCAGGACATCCGCATGAAATTACATCGACGTGGTAACGTTTGGGGCCGGTTCGCTTTTGCAATGCGTTCATGCGTTCGGCACTTTTGATTGTATCGATAATCGCACCACGGCTTAGTTCTACTGTGTCATTAAATTCTGAGACGGTAGATTTTTTGGCAGCATGGACATCGGCTGATTTGTCTTGCGATAGCGACTGTCAGGTACTTACGGATCGTTGCGATCGAGTTTGGAACGTGTCGTTCCGGACGGATTGGGGGCGCCTCGGGGTCTAGGACGATTGGGAATGGGAGTGTTTTTGCGGATTTGGTGTGCTGAGGGGGGAAAAGCGGCGCGTTCGCGGATGAGAAAGCCGTAAGCGGCGATTGTGAGGGTGGCGTGGTGATGGAACCCGCGCCATCCTCGGCCTTCGAAATGCGCCAGGCCCAATTCGGATTTGAGTTCCTGGTAGTCGCGCTCGATGCGCCAGCGCAGCTTGACCGTGTCGACAAGCGTGCTGAAGTCAGTGTCTTCGGGCAAGGTCGATAGCCAGTATTTGGTGGGTTCTTCTTCTCCTTCGGGCCATTCCACCAGGAGCCATTCGACGGGATGGGGAGTGTCCTGCTCGAAGTCACGGGCGGCGGAGCGCACGCGAAAGCGGGCAAACCTGGAGGTGAGATCGCTATCTGATCCCTCACGCCAGGTGACGGTCGAAAAGTCCGACACTCGGTCCATAGCCAGGGCCTTGGCTGAGAGCGGCGCATGTTCAGGGCTGCGTTGCAGCCGTGAGGTGGGGCGTCCGTGTCCGCTCCAGGGCTTGGCGGGCAAGGGCTCCTGCCCCGGCGACCAGAAGGTGGCATTCGATTGAATGCCAACGGCGTAAAGCAATCTCAACTCAGTGAGGGCGGTACGAAAACCACCCCCGTTGCCATAGCCGGCATCGGCCAAGACGACACCAGGAGCGACGCCATCGGCCAGGGCTTTGCGTATCTGGTCGAGAGCGATCTGCGGCTTGCTCTGGAAGATCACGTCCTGCGGTATGCCCGCCTTTTTCCGGCGGACTGGATCACCGGCCCAGGCCTCCGGTAGAAACAGCCGGTAAGCAACCGGCAAACTGGCGGCATGGTTGGCCACCGACAAGCTCACCGCGACCTGGCAATTATCCTGCTTGCCCAGGCGACCACAGTACTGCCGAGCCACGCCCACCGAATGCATGCCCTTCTTTGCGATGCCGGTGTCATCAATGATCCAGGCAGTGATCGCCCCACTGCGCTCGATCGACGGCAACACCAGTTCACGGACCTTGGCCAGAACCAACGCATCGGACCAGCCGGCCTGACCGACGAAATGCAACAGGGACTGATGCTTCGCCGAGACCCGCGACGGCGCCAACACCGCCGCCATCGGCTCAACGCTCTTGCGTTCTCCCGGCAACAACAGCCCGCAACAATAATCGTGCAGCGGTTCGATGCGATCCGCGTGACCGAAAACACTGGTCAACGAAGACAGGTAGGATTCAAATCGACCAGATAAGGTAGCTTCAGATACAGACATCTTGAAAACTCGCGCCAAAATGCGAATCGGCAAGCTATCAAATCTCGAACATCAGCGAACCCAGAAAGTTTTATGACTCAGTAGAATTAGGAACTTGTTTGACATTGAATGCGCTCGTTTTGGTGCATGAGGGTAAAGCGATGGAGATACAGAATTCTCTCAGTACCATAGGCTGCTCCGGAGAGAAATCTCTCGCGTTGGCTTAGACACCGTATTGTCAAAGCCCATGGGGCCTTAGGCTGGGCGATGTAACGTATCTTAGTTGTGATTTTCGCGAACGGCGGGAAACCGGCCTGATCTGATTGAAGGGAACGCTTCAGCATGTGCAATCTATATACGGTTCGGAAGTCGGCTGAAGAAGTCGCTCGCTATTTCGGGGTAGCCAACCCAGTTAGATCGAACTCTCCAGAGGAGGTCTATCCGGGCACTCCCGGCATTGCCATCATTGAGCAGGATGGCGCTCGGGAAATGCGGTCGATGACCTGGGGTTTTCCACTGCGCCTCAAGACGATGAAACCCGAGGCAAAGCCGATACCCGTGAACAACGTTGCCGAACTGACGAAGCCCATGTGGATCGGGGTTGCTCGCAAACCGCAGTGGCGTTGCCTGAGACCTGTCACGCATTTCGCCGAGCCGGAGGGACCAAAGGGAAAGAAGACGAGGACTTGGTTCAGTCTTCCTGATGAACCGATCTTCGCGTGGGGAGGGCTTTGGCGTATTTCCGATGAATGGGGGCCGGTCTATTCCGGTGCCATGACAGCGGCGAACGAGGCGGTTTCGCCAGTTCACGACCGGATGCCTGTAATCCTACACCGGGATGATTACGAACGATGGATGAAAGGTAGCCTCGACGATCTGCTTGCTCTTCAGCAACGCGTGTATCCAGCGGAATTGATGACGATGGAGCAGACGAGCGATTTGTGGGTGAAGAGAAAGGTGTCCGTAGAAGAGGATGCCCAACTGCTGTAGGTGGGCCAGCCTCGCTCGCGACTTTATGCGCCTCTCGATCGCTGACGCTATAAATCAATAGTCAACGAGGCGAGAGACCATTATGCATAACGTATCATTCAGCTTTGACATCGAAGACGCCGAAGATTTTAATCACGCGGCGATGCTCGGTTATGATCGGCTTATTGTGGCTGCACGGCACGGCCACGCCTGGGCATCTGTCGTAGATTCCTTGGGACATCGCAGGAATATTGAGATTGAGGTGATGTCTGACACTTCGATCAAGGCGACGCCGATTTAGGGTGTAGAGTGACGGTGGAAATGAGCTTGTCGGGTGATCATGCTCGACAAGATTTTACTTCTCGCCGAGCAATGCGGCTACAACAATGTTCGGTCATGGACTATCCTGCGTGAGCGACAGGAAAAAATAAAGGCTCTCTTTTTGGGTCGAGGCTCCTTCAGAGTTGGCATGAGCCGACGGCATTGACCGAGTTCGAGTGGCGCATGATGGCGCGGACGTTGGCCAACTCACCGTACCGATCAAGATTCATTCTCCGGCAAGTTTGTGCACGGCTGCGACAAGTTCTGGTTCGAAACCGACGGCAAAGGTATAGCAGCGGTTGCGGTTGAACTTCGTGCAAGACCCACTCATTGAACTCATGATGCCAACTGCTTCCAGACCTACAGGCCCTTGGCGAAGCAATGCTCCACCTGACGCTCCATGTTCCGGGCGAGGGGACTGACGACCCGCGTTGCTATCGCCGAAACGTGGGGGGCTGCCCATGCTTGTGCGCGTGCCATCAACCGCGAAACCGTCATCATACTACCTGGAGAGACGGCTCGTGCCGTCGAACACCTGCCTATCGCTCGCCTGAGGTTGCCGGGCAAGGTCGTCGGTGATCTACGAACGCTCGGTTTCAGAACAATTGGCGAGCTGTCAGCGACAATTGGCGAGCTGTCAGCGACCCCACGTACTCCACTGACTCTTCGGTTTGGTCCCGAAATCAGCAGGCGGCTCGACCAGATGTTTGGTCGTGTGAGGGAGCCAATCGATCCTATCCGGACACCGGAGCTAATCGAAGTCAGTCGCTCCTTCGCTGAGCCTATCGGCGCAGCTGAAACCATCAACAAATATGTGGGACGCCTGATCACGCAGCTTGTCTCCGAACTGCAGCGCAAGGGACTCGGTGTCCGACGAACGGACCTCATTGTCGAGAAGGTCGATGGCGTACGGCAAGCCATACGAGCGGGAACCGCCAAGCCAGCTCGCGACATCGCGTGGCTCACCAAGCTCTTCCGGGATCGCACCGAAAAGATCGAGCCGGGTTTCGGCATCGAGAAGCTGACGCTCGTTGCTATCATGACGGAACCGCTTGGAGATGAGCAGCGGTCGTCTTCACTGGTCGGTGACACGGATAGGGACATTACCCCCTTGATCGACATTTTCGGCAATCGCGGGCAGCGTGTCTATCGGATTGCCCCCGTCGCGTCTGACGCCCGAACGCAGTATCTGACGCACCACACCGAGGACGGCAGAATGCCGATCGACGACAATCTTTTGGAACGTGATATCAGAATTTTTGCAACTGGCAGAAAGAGTTGGTTGTTCAGCGACACTGTCGACGGGGCCAGGGCCAGCGCCATCGTCTACAGCCTCATGCTGACCTGTCGCGCCTGTGGCGTCGAGCCATTACCCTGGTTGCGCCACGTTCTCACCGAGTTGCCCCAGCGCACCGAGGACGCCGATATCGACGACCTGCTGCCATTCAACTTTCCCAAAGCAACTGCGGCCTGACCCCAAACGATGCGTCCACCGAAAGCGGTTGGTCATCTCGAAAAACGTCAATGTGCATGGAATTGAGCGCTTACGAGCAAACTGCGGGAGCCGCATCGCGATGCAATTACGCCAAATGGGCACCAGTCGGCGCCTCAATCTGCAGAATTGTCGATATCACGTCCGTCTGTGTGCTGGTGTCGGACGCCCACGCCAATAGTCAATCCGGTTCTTCGTTCCCGTAAGTGGCGTTTCGTTCCGCATAATCCGGTCTTCGCTCCGGTTTAACACCGACATCCGGCGGCACGAGATCAGTTCCATAATGTATATTATCTGCTTTCAATCTATAGTTGCATAATCGATAGTAAACAACCACTGACGGTCGGCGTACAGCACTTCCCGGCAGATCAGTTGGTGTCTTGGAGCAACTTCGCGACGGGTTTCTGCGATGGTGCAGGAGCTTCATGTCTGGCTGAAATCGATGTTGTGAGAACAGCAATGATTGCAACAGCTATATAAGTGATCGTCCCTTTAGGCTTACGGTCAGATACGCAATGCCTTGTCGATTCGAGCGGTCGTGAATGTTCAGACATCTTGGTCCTTTGTTTTGGAAGGCGGGACTTTAAATGATCAGCGCTCCCTAATGAACCACCAGAATTGCGTGCCTCCCTTGCAGAGGACGAATACCAGTCGAGTTTCGGCGCACCGACCTTGTCGAAACACCAGACAAGCGTCCGAACTCGCCTTGAAGTCATCCCGCGGATCTGAACGGGCGCGGCTCATCTGTCGTCGTGCAATGAGCGACAAGACGAGCCCGCCCCTGTGTCTTGGCCCGGTACATGGCCTTGTCGGCTTCCTCGTAGAGCGTGGCCGAGGTCGTTCCCGGCACTGCCCAAGCGATACCGACGGACGCGCCGAGGACGATTCCGTCACGAGCGTCCCATTGCATTTCCTGCACGATACGGCTGGCAGCATGTTCGACATGCCCTACCGAAGTCCCGGTATAGATCACGGCGAACTCGTCGCCTCCGATTCTTGCCACCAGATCGGCGTGCTCCGCAGCGCCCGCCAGACGCCGCGCCGCCTCTACAAGACACGTATCCCCCATCCGGTGGCCCAGAGTGTCGTTGACACGTTTAAAGCCATCGAGATCTATCAGCAGAAGAGCTGTGTTGGTCTCCAATCCCGATCCGCAGAGCGCGTCGAGGCGTTCGTGAAAACTGAACCTGTTGGGCAGCCCCGTCAGATGATCAAAATCCGCCCGGCGGCGGATCTCGTGCAGCATCATGACCTCAGCCGTAACATCCTGCTTCAGGCCAAAGATGCGGACCGGAATATCATTTTCGCATTCGACCGTCGCCGTGATCCTGATCCAGCGACGATTGCCTTTGCAGGTGACGATCTCGGCATCGAGTGAGAAGCTGCCGCGCTGTTCGATGGCTGCATTTCGAAGTCGTGTAAGCTCCTTGGATGCCTCTGGCGAATAGAGCGCGACGATGTCATCGCGGACCAGGGGTTCTCCCGGTTGAAGATCGAACAGCTCGTAGACCATATCCGTCCAGGAAAGCCGCTCATCCGGAAGGCTGCACTCCCACACTCCGATCCTGGCTGCCTTGGAACAGCGGTCGAAAACCTTTTTGAGATGGTGCACATCGTGTGATGGGTCGAGGCGATCAACGCCTGAAATCTCGGAATGGCTCCGCATTCTTCTCATCAGGGACGACAGCAGGCTCATGTTCCCCATTCCACTCGTTGGCTTCTATAGGCTGCCACGGATTTGTTGATGCGCGGTTTATCGTAACGGGGGATGAGCACGAATCCTAGTGGGGTGGCCCAAGCCCTCCCAATCTGCTTGGCAAACCTCTGCAAATGCATGCGGCGTCGTTCCCAGACAGGCGAGTTGCCGTGATCGCCGGAGATATTCAGTGAGATAACGATGACGTATCAGCCTCAATGCCCATCCGGGGCAATGTCGTCTTTTGGGATCGTAGCAACCATGTTCTTGCGATGGAAAATGAAGAGCCCGGCAAGGACAATGATGACAGAGCCGATGACGATCTGGGCATCCGGAATATCGCCGAAGAAAACAAAGCCCAGGATGATCGCCCAGAGGAGCAGACTATACTGCAGCGGAGCGAGCAGCGACGCGGGGGCAAGTTTCAATGATCGAGTGATCATCAAGTGCGCGGCGCCGGCAACAACGCCGAGCGCCAGCATGGCGCCGAGATCGAGTGCCGATGCCGCGCGCCAATTGCCGATGCTGAGCACCAATCCGGCCGCGAGGGCGCCAACCGTCTGCCAGGTAACAAGCGTGGCATCGCTCGTCTGCCGCAGCCGCCGCCCGAGCACAAGCGTCATCGCGAATGCGAGGCTGCCGCCAAGGCCGAAAAGCGACGGCCAGGAAAACATGGCGGCGGACGGTCTGAGCGCGATCAATACGCCGACGAAGCCGACGAAAACGGCCAGCGACCGCCGCCAGCCGATCCTCTCATCCAGGAAGAAATGCGAGATAGCGGCGACATAGATGGGGCCGGCCATGTAGAAGGTCATGACGTCGGCAAGCGGCAGATAGGCAACGGCGGCGTAAAAAAGACCGACGTCAAGTGTTGTCATAACTATCCGCAAGACCTGCAGCGGCGGCCTCTCGAGGCGAAAGAGCGCATCGCTGCCCTGCCGCGCGATCATGGGTGCCAGGACTATGAATGAACCGAGCGAGCGGATAACCAGTATCTGCCCGACGGAGAAACTCGCAACCAGCCACTTGCCCATGGCATCATTCAGCGAAAACATGAAGTCGCCGACAAGCATCAGAAGCATGCCGGCAAGCACGAGATTGCCACTCGCCGCTGCTCTGCGAACGTTCATGTCGTTTGTCCTTGCGAATCCTGCATTTCTCCCGCCTCGGCTTTAGCGGTTTTCACCCCTACTCCGCAAGGCGACCACCACGCCTCAAGCTGAATATGATCGGCATCCGGCGCGGCAACACGAACGAAATTCAAATTACAATATGAAGTGTCAAGCTATGGCTTGTGCTCGACTTTATGATTTTCTCCCACCATGCAGCGCGACGCTTGCCAAATCCACCCCTCCTTCACCGCCGCATGAATGCTCAGCAACCAGATTCTTCTGGTCAAAGCTCCGATAAATATGCCTTTACGCTTTCGTTTAAGATGGCCAAAATGCCCCATCTGTTTTCATGGTTGCATAACTGCTTGCCTCTATTGTCCGTTCACCACGTGAGAGAACATTGATGACACAGCGGCCGGGTAGATCGTCGAAGTCAGTGAATACAGATGCGAACGATGATGACCGGCATGTCCGCGAGCTGCTCGAATTGCTCCGGGCTCAGCATCTGTCGCTCACCGAGCGTTACGAATGGCTCGAAGCGATGATCAATTACGTGCCCGACTATATCTACGCCAAGGATAGAGACGGCCGTTTCCTCTTTGCCAACCAGGCTATCGTTCTCAACAACGGCTTTACACATGTCGCTGAAATGATCGGCCTCACGGACGCCGAAATTCACCCGATGGCCGACGCGCGTAAGATCGAGGAGGTCGAGCGTCAGGTCATGGAATCAGGCGAAGCCGATCTCGGCGTGGAAGAGCGGCGCCTCAAGGGCGAAGGCTGGCTGATGATGTCGCGCGTTCCGTTGCGGGATAGAAACGGCAACATCATCGGTGTCGTTGGAGCCTCGCGCGACATCTCCGCTCGCAAGCGTGCCGAAGAATTGATGAGCGCGCAGACGAAACTCCTGCAGGATGTGGCGCGAGGCGTCGATCTTGACGACCTTCTGAAGGATGCCCGATCCCTCCTTGAACGATTGCTCGACGGCAGGCAGGTCGACTTTGTTCTCGACAGCGAGCAACCCGAATCCTTGAGTGGCGACATTCTGGAATTTCCGATCTTCTCGCGGGATGGCGGCAAACATGGGGCGCTGGTGACGGTGAAGACCGACGGCGACGAGGCCGGGCTCATGGAATTCCTCGCGGGCATAGCGCAAACGGTTGGGATAGCGATCGATCGTCATCGGGACATCGCCCATATTGCCTATCTGGCCGAACACGATGCGCTCACCGGGCTACCCAACCGCATGCTGCTCGACCGCAAGCTCAGCGCCCTGCTGGAAAAGGCTTCGCGAAAGCAGAAGCCCCTGGCCGTTGCCTTCGTCGACCTGGATAATTTCAAGCTGGTGAACGACACTCTCGGCCATGCCGCCGGAGATGAATTGCTGATGGCGGTGGCGCAGCGCATATCGACCCATGTCGGTCGCCGCGGCATCGTTGCGAGGATAGGCGGTGACGAATTCATCATCGTCCTGGAGGAGTCCTCCGATTCCATATACGAGAGGCTCACCGCCGTTCTCGAGGCCATATCCAAGCCGCTGACTATCGACGGCGTCGAAATCCGTGTCGGCTGCAGCATCGGTGTCGCATGCGCCATGGAGCACGGCGATACCGCCTCGGACCTGTTCGCAAGCGCCGATATGGCGCTCTATCGCGCCAAGGAAGCGGGGCGCAACTCCATTCGATTGTTCACACCGTCCATGGCGGAGGACGCCCGCAACAAGCTGAGCCGGATCGAAGAGCTGCGGCGCGCGGTGGAGCGGGATGAGTTCGTGCTGCATTACCAGCCGCAAAAGGAGATCCGCAGCGGCAGGGTGATCGGCGTCGAAGCGCTGGTGCGGTGGCAGCATCCTGTCGAGGGCTTGTTGCCGCCCGCAGACTTCATTCCGCTGGCCGAGGAAACGGGGATCATCGTGCCGCTCGGCGAAATCGTTCTGCGCAAGGCCTGTCAGCAGGCCCGAGCATGGCAGGATCGCGGCCTGCCTGAGCTGCGTATCGGCGTGAACGTATCGGCCCGGCAATTTCTGGAAAGTTCGCTGACAAACCAGGTTGCGTCGGCACTCGAAGCGGCAGGTCTTGATCCGAAATGGCTCGAGCTCGAACTGACGGAGAGCTTGATCATGCGCGATATCGAGGGAGCGATAGAGCGCATGCTTGAACTGAAGACGCTGGGCGTCAGTCTCGCGATCGACGATTTCGGTACCGGATATTCGAGCCTCAGCGCCCTCAGGCGCTTTCCGCTGTCCCGATTGAAGATCGACAGATCCTTCATTGCCGACATTCCGGACAAGCCCGGCGATATGGCTATTGCCTCCGCCATCGTGTCGCTCGGCAGAACGCTCGAACTGGAAGTCGTGGCAGAGGGCGTGGAGACCGAGGAACAGGCCCGCTTCCTCGAAGGCGCCGGATGCGAACTGCTTCAGGGCTATCTGCTCGCCCGGCCCCTTCCCTCTTCCGAGGTGGAAAGCCTGATTGCAGGGATGGCCGTGAAGGCCGGATAGCGTATCCAACGCTTGGGCGTTTTCTGCATAAGGCGGCGCTTAGGGTAATGTCACGATCTCGATCCAGTTGGCGCCGGCATCGACCGGATATCGACCGACGGATGAGAGCGTGCCGCTTGCCTGATCGATGGCATAGACCGAAAGCTTGTCGGACTTCTCGCCGGAGGCGACAAGGAAGCGGCCCGACGGATCGATGCGAATGCCGCGCGGCTGCTGCTCGGTGGGATAATTCGTGACGTAGGTCAACTTTCCGTCGCCTGCGGCCACATGGAAGAGAGCGATCTTGCTGGTGGTTCGTTCGGTCGTATAGAGGAACTTGCCGTTCGGCGTGATGCCGATATCGGCAGCCCATACCTTCGGCTTGCCGTCATCGGCCGGAGCTGCGCCTGGCGCGGTTGCGTTGAACGCTGCCGGGGCCGGCGGAGCAATGCCCGGAAAAAGTCCGGCATCATCAGGAACGGATTTCACGCTTTCGACTTCGCTCAACGTACCTTTGGCAGCATCGAGGGCGTAGTGGATGACGTGGCCCGTCAATTCCGTCAGAACATAAACGGATTTATTGTCCGGCGAGACAATGATGTGGCGCGGCCCGAAGCCCGGCTTCGTCGTAACCTTTGGCGGATTGTTCACCTCCAGCATGCCGGTGGCCGGATCGAGCACGAACTGCAGCACGACATCGGAACCAAGATTGGTTGCGAAGACGTATCTGCCGGTCCGGTCGCTTACGATCGAGTGCGCATTGCGGCCGGTGAGGATCATCTGCCGTGCACCGTCGGTCACAAGCCCATTCTTGGCGATCGGCAGCACGGCGATCTTGTTGCCGCCATAAGACGCGGTGAACAGCAAACGGCCCGACGGATCTGTGGAGACATAAGGCATGCTGTCGGGCAAGGCGGCGACGGCTTCCTGGGTGAGTTTGCCGGTCGTAGGATCGATCGCCAGCGTCAGCACCCGATACGGCTGCGAACGGATGACGGCATAGAGATGTTTCTTATCGGCACTGACGGTCATCGGCATGACCATCTTACCCGCATCGAAGGTCGAAACCTGCAGGAGCTCGCCGGTGTTCTCGTCCATGCTGTAAGTGTCGATCGCTCCGGCCGTTGCTGCCGAAACATAAACGAATGTCCTTGCAGAAGCGCTGCCAGCACCCGACACCATCGCCGCCATTGCGAGCACCGATGCGGCAAGTCCAAAGGATATCTGTGTCACGCGTCACCTCCCTCCAATACAGATCGTCGTTATCGCAAACGATTGGTCTGATCCCGGATCGTCACCCCGCCACGGCGACGATCTTTTCCAGCACAGCCATTTCCTCTGGCGTCAGATCTGTCAAAGGCGGCCTGACCGGACCCGGATCCTTGCCGACGATACGCAGGCCCGCTTTGATGATGGAGACGGCATAACCTTTCTTGCGGTTGCGCAGGGTTACCAGCGGGAAGAAGAAGCTCCGCAGAATATTGTCGACCGTTGCCTGATCTCCGGCCCGCAGCGCAGCATAGAAACGCTGCGCCAGAGCGGGAACGAAATTGAAGACCGCGGAAGAATAGGTTGTGACACCTGCTGCGAAATAGGCCTGGGCGTAGACCTCGTGTGTCGGCATGCCACCGACATAAACCAGACGATCGTTGAGTGTCGTGGTGATCTCGATCACCTTGTCGACGTCGCCGACCCCATCCTTGTAGCCGATGAGGTTGGGGCATTCGTCGGCCAGTCGTGCCAAACTCTCGGCGCTGAGCACGGCATTGTCGCGATTGTAGACGATGACGCCGATACCGACGGACTGGCAAACTGCCTTTACATGGGCGATCAGGCCCGCCTGCTCTGAAAACAGGAGATACGGCGGCAGAAGCAGCAGACCGTCGGCGCCGGCCTTTTCCGCGGCCTTGGCGATTTCGATTGCGAGCGACGTTCCGTAGCCCGCTCCGGAAATGATCGGCGTCTTGCCGGCCGAAGCCTTGGCGGCACGCACGACCTGCGGGATTTCGGAGGGGTTGAGGGAAAAGAACTCACCCGTCCCACCGGCCGCGAAAAGCGCTGCGGCGTTAAAGCCCGCCAGCCATTCGATATGGCTGCGGTACTTCGCTTCGTCGAACGTCAGATTCTGATCAAAATGTGTGACCGGGAACGATAGCAGGCCGCTGCCAACTGCTTTTTTCAGTTCAATCGGGTTCATCGTGGAATCCTGTTTCAATTCAATTGGGGCAACAAGGTTCAGGCCTGTTCGAGCGCTTGAACGAGCGCTGCGATGTAACCATAGCAAAAGGCGAAGGCGACGCCGGTCGGATCACGGCCGCTGATCGTCGGGACATGATCCGGCATCAGCATGTACCGATACCCGACTTCCTTATAGATCCGGGCGGAGCGGACCATGTCCATGTCGCCCTCATCCGGAAAGGTCTCCATGAAGGACAGCTTGCCGCCGCTGATATTGCGGAAATGGACGTTGAAGATCTTATCGCGCGTGCCGAACCAGCGAATGATGTCGTCGATTTCCTCGCGCGGATTGTCGAGCATCTCGCCGATCGATCCCTGGCAGAAGTTCAGCCCGTGATAGGGGCTTTCACGCATGAGGACGAATTTCTTCAAACCCTCCACCGAGCCCAGCACGCGCGTGACGCCGCGATAGCCCGGCGGCGTGTAGGGATCATGCGGATGGCAGGCGAGACGGACGCGGCTGCTTTCCGCCACGGGGATAACACGCTTAAGGAAATAATCGATGCGCTCCCAGTTTTCATCTTCCGACAAAACCCCTGCAAGGCCGGGTGCGGCATTGTGGTCCGCCTTGTCCCAGCGGAAGCTCGCATTCATCGAGCCCCCTCGCCCCGGCTCTTCCGGGGTGCGTGGAATGCCGATGAGATTCAAATTGTATTTTGCCGCGGGAATGCCGGCCGCCGCCACATCTTCGATCAGCTTGCAGACCGAATCAATCTGACGATCACGATCAGGCCCGGCGAGAAGAATATCGGGATAGGACGCCTTTTCGATCGGCTGCGACGGCAACGGAAGCTGGACCATGTCCAGGATCAATCCGAAGCTTTCCACCTTGTCGCGATGACGTTCGAGATCGGATAGCGTCCAGCTCTCCGGCCTCCCCGGCGGATCGGCGCAGATGTGCTTCACCCCCAATTGCGCAAAAACCCGATAATCATCGTCGTCCCGCGCGTCGACCTGCGTTCCTACATACACCCGGAATGTCTCCCGTTCGATTTCATAATGTCATATGACATAATATGAATTTTTAGAGGTGTCGAGCCCTTATTGCGGTTGCTGCTCGGCGAGGAAGCGATAGCGCCGTTGGCTCGCCATCATGTGTGCCCGCATCGCCTGGCGCGCGCGTTCGGGATCCTGGTCCGCAATGGCCATCAGGATCTCGACGTGCTCGGCATGGACCTTTTCCAGATAAGCCCGATCATTGGCTTCCGGCAGCGTTGGGAACTGGCCTCGCGGGATCGTGCGGGCACCGAAATGCCGGAGAACGTCGACATAGAATCGATTGTTTGTCGCCGCGGCTATGGCCATATGGAATTCATAATCCGCCTCGACCGTCGGCAGCCCCTGGTCGATCAGCATCGCCATTTTTCGATTGGCCGCGGCGATCGCCGCTTCCTGCCCGGCGGTTCTTCGATAAGCGGCGATCGCCGCCGCCTCCCCCTCTGCCGCCATACGAAACTCCAGCAATTCAAGGGTTTCCGGGATATTTTTAATCTCAACCGGCGTCAGGGCCAGTCCGCCGCGTGCCGTCAGCTCCGCGACAAAAACACCCTTGCCCTGAATTGGCTTGACGAGCCCGGCAGAGCGCAGGTCGGCAATCGCTTCGCGCACGACCGTGCGGCTGACACCAAACGTCGCCTCCAGCTGCGGCTCCGTCGGCAATTGATCCCCCACCCGCAGCCTGCCCGTTTCGATCTGCGCCCGCAGTTGATCGATCACCTGCTGCGCGAGTCTTTGCCGACCTCTGCTCATCGTCGTCATTCCTTGATCCCCATCTGGTTGCCGCCGATTGATCTGCGCGGGCTTGCCAAGCCCGCTGATCTTCGATAATCATAATACGACATACGGACGACATAATACGTATTTATAGTAATCCAAGGAGGAGCCATAATGAAGCACTTTTCGAGATCCGCATTCGTCGGTATTGCGATAGGTGCGTTGACACTCGCCGCTCCCCAGCTTTATGCGGCCACTCCGAAGGATCAGCTGGTAATCGGCACATCGCTTGCGCAGGTGCTGTCGCTCGACCCGCAACAGGCGACGGAGCCGAAGGCGCTCGAAATCCTTGCCAATCTTTACGACCGGCTCGTTGCCACCACGGCGGACGGCAAAATCGTTCCGCAACTCGCCGAAAGCTGGACGGACGATGGAAAGACGCTGACACTGAAATTGCGGGATGCCAAATTCGCCTCCGGCAACCCGGTCACGGCCGATGACGTCATCTTCTCGCTGACGCGACTGCTGAAGCTCAATCAGTCGGGAGCCTCCTATTTCAAGCGGCTTGGTTATAATGGCGATAACATTGCCGCGCATATGCATGCGATCGACGCCAAAACGCTGCAGATCGATTTGACTGACCAGACGACGGCGGAGGGCCTGCTCTATCGTCTCGCAGTCGGCGTTTCGAGCGTCGTCGACAGCGTCGAAGTGCAAAAGCACATATCGGACAACGATTACGGCAATGCCTGGCTGAGAACCCACTCGGCCGGCTCCGGACCATTCACGCTTAACAAATGGACTCCGAACGAGATCGTCCTCCTGGATGCCAACAAGAACTATGTGGGCGGCCAGCCGAAGATGCGCCGCGTGATCATTCGTCACGTGCCGGAAAGCCAGGTCGAGCGATTGATGCTGCAGCGTGGCGATATCGATATCGGCAATGCATTGACCAAGTCTGATCTTGAGACTTTCGAGGGCAAAAGCGATTTTGTCATCCAGCGCGTACCGACAGGCGGCTTCTACGTGCTGGCTATGAATGCGGGCAACAAATATCTCGCCAACCCGAAAGTCCGCGAAGCGATTGCTTATGGCATCGATTACAAGGGAATTGAAAAGACCATAATGGGTCCGTACGGGCGGGCGCGCAACGTCCCCGTTCCGGAGAATTTCGCTAATGCGATACCGAATCCGGATTGGCATCTGGACATTTCGAAAGCCAAGCAATTGCTGGAAGAGGCAGGGTTCAAGGACGGGTTCTCGCTGACGCTGAAGACGATTGCGCAGACGCCGCGCATCGATCTTGCCACCGCCATCCAGGCATCGCTCGGCCAGATCGGCATCAAGGTCGATATCCAGCAGGGTAACGGCTCCGAAATTATCGCGGCGCACCGCGCACGCAACTTCGATCTCCTCATTCCGCAGACCAGCGCCCTGATGCCGAACGTGCTCGGTTCGATGGATGACTTCGCCAACAATCCCGACAATCGCCTGGAAGCCAATAATGCCGGCAACTTCGCCTGGCGCTCAGCCTGGGATATTCCGGAATTGAACGCATTTTATGGAAAGACGGCCGTGGAAGTCGATGCCCAGAAGCGCAGCGAGCGTTACGTGCAGATGCAGAAAATGTTCGTCGATCTGAAGCCGGCGCTTTTACCCCTTTTCGAACGGTTCGAACCGATCGTGCTGTCCGGCAAAGTCAAGGGTTACGTCGGGCATCCCAACCAGATGACGCGGCTTGAGATTGTGACCAAGGACTGAGCCGACTAATTATCGAAGGCAGCGACCATGAAGGAACTATCCGCCGCTGAGTTCGGACGCCGTATCGCGCATTTGATCATCAGCCTGTTCATCCTCCTTTGCGTCACTTTCGTCATCGGTCGCGTCTTGCCGGCCGATCCGGTCGGCGCCATCGTCGGTGAATTGGCCGATCCAGCCGCCTACGCGGCGATGCGCCAGCGGCTCGGCCTGGATTTGCCGATCTACCAGCAGTTTTTCATTTATTTGAGGGGCCTGGCTCATGGCGATTTCGGAACGGCGATCCTGACGGGCAATCCGGTCTCCTCGGACTTGGCCCAGGCATTTCCGGCGACGTTCGAACTTGCGACCTTCGCCGTCATCATCTCGACCTTCGTCGGTGTGCCGCTCGGTCTCGTCGCAGCTCTGTTCCGCGACAGTCTGATCGATAAAATCGCGCGCATCATTGCCCTTGTCGGCCATTCCATTCCCGTTTTCTGGTTCGGCATCGTTGGACTTGTCGTCTTCTATGCGGGCCTGAACTGGGTTGGCGGACCGGGGCGGGTCGACGTCTATTACGAGGGTATCGTCACCTCAAGGACAGGGCTGCTCCTGATAGACAGCCTGCTGCAGGGCGAAACAGAGATCTTCTGGAACGCCTTGGCGCATATCATCCTGCCGGCCAGCATTCTGGCCTATGCGGCGGTCGCCTATATCACGCGCATGACACGCAGCTTTACGCTGGAGCAGCTGAGCCAGGACTATGTGATCGCCGCGCGCGCCAAGGGAGCAAGCCCGATCCGGACCGTCATCGGCCATGTGCTTCCCAATATAGCCGTCCAGCTCATTACCATCCTCGCCATCTCCTATGGCGGTCTTCTGGAGGGCGCCGTGGTCACCGAGATCGTCTTTTCCTGGCCCGGCATCGGACAATACATGACCAACGCCCTGATGATCGGTGACATGAACGCCATCCTGGCCGCAACCATCATCGTCGGGTTTTCCTTCATGCTCCTGAATTTCCTCGCCGATATCGCCTATGCCGTGTTCGACCCGCGCACCAGGGAGGCAAGCCGATGACCGACGCCGTCCAAACGGAAGCGGATGTTCGCCCGCCGGGCATCCTCACCCGCATGGGTGCATCGCTGAGGCGCGCAGGCAGCAAGCTCGGCCACGAGCCCCTTGGGCTGGCTGGCTTCGTCGTTCTCGCCATCTTCTGCCTGATCGCCATCTTTGCGCCGGTGCTTGCACCATATGATCCGAACCTGCAGCAGCTTTCCGAGGCGCTGAAGCCGCCTAGCCTCGCGCATCTGGCCGGAACGGATGAATTCGGTCGCGATATTCTCAGCCGATTGATCTTCGGCACCCGCATCACCATCCAAACGGTGATGTCGATTTCCGTTATCGTCGGACCGATCGGCCTTCTGATCGGTGTCATTTCCGGCTTCTTCGGCGGGCGCATCGACGCTTTCCTGATGCGCGCAACGGATATCGTGCTCTCCTTTCCTTCGCTTATCCTCGCTCTTGCCTTCGCCGCCGCACTCGGAGCCGGGCTTAACACCGCCATCATCGCGATTTCGTTGACCGCATGGCCACCGATCGCGCGGCTGGCGCGCGCGGAAGCGCTCGTGGTCCGAAATGCCGACTATGTCGCCGCCGCGCAGCTCTATGGCGCGTCCAAGCTGCGCATCCTGTTCTTCTATATCGCGCCGATGTGCGTTCCCTCGGTGATCGTGCGTTTGACGCTCAACATGGCCGGCATCATCCTGACAGCCGCATCGCTCGGGTTTCTCGGGCTGGGGGCGCAACCGCCTGCGCCGGAATGGGGCGCGATGATTTCCAGCGGCCGCAAATACATGCTCGATTTCTGGTGGGTCGCTGTCATGCCCGGCATTGCCATCCTTCTGGCAAGCCTAGCCTTCAATATCGCAGGCGATGCTCTGCGTGATATTCTGGATCCCCGCCATGCAAGATCGTGATCACAACACCATTCTCTCCATCAAGGGACTGAATGTCCGCTTCGGCCGCAACTCCGTTTCGGCCGTCTCGGATGTCAGCTTCGATGTCGGCCGCGAACGCGTCGGAATTGTCGGCGAATCCGGTTCCGGAAAGTCGACGACCGGCCGTGCCGTCATGCGCCTTTTGCCGCCGAGCGCAGCCGTGACGGCCGAGCGCCTGGATCTGAATGGCACGCCGCTCCTTGATAGAACGGAGCGGCAGATGGGCGCGCTGCGCGGCAAGGATATGGCGCTGATCATGCAGGATCCGCGCTACTCGCTCAATCCGGTTCTGCCTGTCGGCAAGCAGATCGCAGAGTCCGCCGGCCTTCATCTCGGCGCGACGGGCAGCGCTGCCCGGGATGCGGCGCGTGCCATGCTTGAACGGGTTCGAATAGCCGATCCCGAGCGCGTCATGGCTCTCTATCCGCATCAGATTTCCGGAGGCATGGGGCAGCGCGTCATGATTGCCATGATGCTGCTGGCAAAGCCAAAGCTCGTCATTGCCGACGAGCCGACATCGGCGCTCGATGTCAGCGTGCGCAAGGACGTCCTCACCCTGCTCGATGAACTCGTGCGCGAGAACAGTTCCGGTCTTCTGCTCATCAGCCACGACATTCGCATGGTCGCGGCCTTCTGCGAGCGCATTATCGTCATGTATGGCGGCCGCATTGTCGAAACCCTGACCCGGCTGGAAGATGCGCAACACCCCTATACGCGGGGGCTCATGGCTGCCCTGCCCGATCCGCGTCACCCGGTACGCCGCCTGGCCGTACTCGACAGGACAAAACTGGAGCGCGTATGATGATCAAGGTGCAGGATCTCGATGTCGTTTTCACGTCCGGCAAGGTCCAAAACCACGTCGTGCGTGGCGTCAGCTTTGAGGTCAGCCGCGGCGAGACACTCGGAATTGTCGGCGAATCCGGATGCGGCAAATCGACGGTGTTGCGCAGCCTCGCCGGAATGGAAAAAGGATGGACCGGCACGATCGAAATTGCCGGCAAGGCAGTCGGAAAGGTCAGGACGCGAGACGAACTGCGCCATGCGCAGATAGTATTTCAGGACCCCTACGGATCGCTCCACCCCAAGCACCGGATCGGCACAGCGCTCGCCGAGCCGCTGCGGGCCATGGGGCATGACGACGTCTGGGCCAAGGTGGAAAAGGCCCTGCGGCAGGTTGGCTTGCCCACGAGTTTCGCCAATCGCTATCCTCATGAGCTTTCCGGCGGTCAGCGCCAGCGCGTGGCGATTGCCCGGGCTCTGATCCTGTCACCGCCGATCCTGTTGCTGGACGAACCGACATCGGCGCTCGACGTGTCGATCCAGGCCGAAATCCTCAATCTGCTCGCCGATCAACGCGAGGAGCGATCACTGACCTACATCCTCGTCAGCCATGATCTCGCGGTCATCGGCCACATGTGCGACCGGGTTCTGATCATGAAGGGCGGCCGGTTCGTGGACGAACTCACCAAGGCAGACATACAAGCCAGCGTAACCCACGACGCTTACACGCGCGAACTGTTTGAAGCGAGTTTCCTTTGACGCACGCGTATCGCGGGCGTCCGTCGAAATTCCGGAAAAAGCAAGCTTAGACAACAGCTGTCGAATGTTACGAATTGCGCAGCTTTTTTTGCTGATTTAGAGCCATGAGGATATTGGACACCGTCATCGCAACACTGCCAATCAAAAATTGACGTAATGTTGCAAGGGTTGTGAGCTGCAGATATGGCTGCGCAAAACCTATAAACAAAACTATGAACGCAGCATATACCATCCCCTGCAACACAGCATATTCAAGGATTCGTCCTATCGAACGGTCTCTTAGATTGCCTGGAGCGAAATAAACCGTCAGGCCTTTCACTGCGAGCAGGAGCAGAGGAAACAGCAACCAGATTTTAAACAGAGCCGTCAGCGGAATGCTATCATCCAGCAGATATAATCCTATCGGGATAGCGAACGCAGGAACAAGATGAAGAAGGTAGTTTTTGAGCACCTCATTGTTCATGTTCGTCTCCAAATTGTGATCGGTAAACAGCAGTAAATTCCCGTGCCTCAGATTTCCCAATCGGAAGTATAACCCCTGCCTCGAAGGCGCGATGCAAGTTCCAGCTTGACCTCGATCGTCTTTTGCAGCCTTGCTGCAAGTGCATCGGACGGGTTGGCACCATCGATCCAGTCTCTCTCCGTCGCATAAACGACGTAGGGATTGATCACGCATTTGAAATCGAGCATCAGCGACATCGCCAGGTTTCCGTAAGCCATATAGCTATGAGGAAGCCCCCCGGAGCAGACGAAAGTGACGATCTGGTCGAACCAGGCAGATTTTCGACCACCCGCACCTGTTGCGCCGGTAAGTTCGATCAGGCTCTTGGCAACGCTGCCCACTGACCAATTGTAAATGGGCACGGCAAGCAGCACGCCGTCCGCATCGCGGATTGCGTGATAGAGCCTGTCATACAATGGATGGTCATAGCAGTTCGAGTTATCGAATACGGGCAATTCATGGTTCCGAAGGTCGATAAAATCAACCCCACACCGCCTCTCCCGCAACAGCTTCTCGGCTTCACGAGCGAGCCGGCGACTCCGGCTTTCCGGATCCATGCTGCATGACAGGATGGTGATTTTCGATGGCTGCATCTCTGTCTTACTCCGTCCCAACGATATCAGCCGGAACTGCGCTGCACCTTAAAATTAAGCAGATTCTCCGCGCCTACAACCAACTTTTTGCACAATCGCTGTGTTCTACGCAGGCTACTTGCGCCGCTACTCCCACCGCAACGGCACCTTCTAGGCTACTCATTGCGGTAATTATAGTGCGACGAAATATCATTATCTACAGATGCTTATAACGATTACCTATAGTCGCATCCAAGAGAAGATGCGCCATCGGTATCCATGCACGATACCTTCCTATAGGAATTCTCCATCGTCGTATTGACATTTGTCGAAAGCACTTCGAATATTGTCAACATTGGTGCTAGGCAACAATCGACGGTCTCGTCAGAGCTTGCTCCGGCATCGGGAGTGCGGAGGGGAAAGTGGAATTCCTGCTTGAAGTAGAGGGGCTGAAGAAGTCCTTTGGCGGCGTCGCTGCATTGCGCGACGGACGCTTTCAGCTGCGGCCCGGTTCCGTCCACGCCTTGTGCGGAGGCAACGGCGCCGGCAAGTCGACCTTCATCAAGATCCTGATGGGTATTCACAAGCGCGATGCTGGCTCGATCCGCCGCCGCGGCAAGGACGTGGATTATGCAAGCCCCGCCGAAGCGCTTGCTGCCGGTATTGCCATCATCGAACAGGAACTCAGCCCCATCCCGCACATGACCGTTGCGGAGAACATCTATCTCGGCCGTGAGCCATCGGCCCGCTTCGGCGGCATCGATTTCAAGACGATGAACCGCAATGCGCAGGCGCTGCTCGACCGGTTGCAGTTCAAGATCCGCGCCACGCAATTCATGATGAACCTTTCGGTCGCCCAGGTTCAGCTGGTCGAGATCGCCAAGGCGCTGAGCCATGACGCCGAGGTGATCTTCATGGACGAGCCCACCTCGGCAATCGGCGAGAAGGAAGCACAGCAGCTGTTTGCGACCATCGAGCGGCTGAAGGCCGGGGGCAAGGGCGTCGTCTACGTCTCGCACCGCCTGTCCGAAATCTTCCAGATCGCCGATTCCTACACGGCCTTCCGCGATGGATCCTATGTCGGCAGCGGTGTACTCGCCGAGATCGATCGGCCCGGCCTCATCCGTATGATCGTCGGCCGCGAGCTTGGCGAGGAATATATCAAGACCAATGTGCCGACGGCGACGCCCGGGCTGGAAGTCACCGGTCTTAGCGCAGAGGGCAAGGTCAACGATATCTCGTTTACCGCCCATAAGGGCGAGATCTTCGGCATCTATGGCCTGATGGGATCGGGCCGGACCGAGATCTTCAACTGCATCTTCGGCGTCGATGCCGTCAGCAGCGGCAAGATCATGCTCGCCGGCGAACCCATCGTCGTGCGCAAGCCGGCAGAAGCCATGCAGCACGGCATTGCCTTCGTGACCGAAGATCGCAAGCTCACGGGTCTCAACCTGATCGATAGCGTGCGCAACAACATCTGCCTCGCGAGCCTTCCAGAAATGAGCCCGCGTTTCTCGATGGATCGCCGGGCCGAGGCCACAGCTAGCCAGGATATAATCAAGCGTTTCGGCATCAAGGCGGCGCGCGACAGCATGCCCGTCTCCGGCCTTTCCGGCGGCAATCAGCAGAAGGTCGTTCTCGGCAAATGGTTTCTGCGCAAGCCGAAAGTACTGCTGCTGGACGAGCCGACGCGCGGCGTCGATGTCGGTGCCAAGCGCGAAATCTATCGCATCATTTGCGACTTCGCCGCCCAAGGCGGCACCGTGATCATGATCTCATCCGAAATAGACGAGGTTCTCGGCATGTCCGACCGCATCCTGGTGATGCGCCAGGGACGCTCCGCCGGGATTCTCAAGAGGGAGGAGGCCGACGCGCAATCGCTCGTGCATCTGTCGACCTGAATGCGACGGAGCACGAGGCCAAAAAGAAGCGCCCGGCAACAAGAGGTATTTGCAATGTCCGCCACTGACAACAATCCGTCCAATTCCTGGTTCGGTTCGGACCGGCGCAGATTGATCATTCAGGAATACGGGATCTTTCTCGCCTTCTTGCTTCTGGCCGTCGTCCTCTCATTCTCGAATGAGTATTTCCTGACGGCCGGCAACATCTCGAATGTGTTGCTGCAGACTTCGATCAACGGCGTGCTGGCGATCGGCATGACATTTGTCATCCTGACACGCGGCATCGACCTCTCCGTCGGCTCCGTGGTTGCGCTCACCGGGATCGTCAGCGCAAGCTTCGCAACGACGTCAGCGACAGCCGGCATCGTCGGCGCCCCCTATCCACCCTATATCGCGCTCGCCGTCGGTCTGCTCGTCGGTGTCGCCTGCGGCGCCGTGGTCGGCCTCATCGTGTCCCGTTTCGCTGTCCCCGCCTTCGTCGCAACACTCGGCATGCTCTCGGCAGCACGCGGCCTGACGTTGATTTATGGCGGCGGTAAGCCGGTTCCGGCGCTCATTCCGGATTTCCGCTGGATCGGCACCGGCAGTGTCTTGTCCATTCCGATGCCGGTCATCCTGCTCGCCATCGTCTTCATCGTCGCCTGGTGGGTTCTGAACCGCACCCGCTTCGGCCGCTATATCTACGCCGTCGGCGGTAACCCTCATGCTGCCATCACGTCAGGCATCAATGTCAGCAAGCTGCGCTTTCTCGCTTATGTGATTTCCGGCGGCCTTTCCGGGCTGGCAGGCATGATCCTCGCGGCTCGCACCGGCTCCGCTTTACCGCAAGCCGGCATCGCCTACGAACTCGACGCCATCGCGGCTGTCGTCATCGGCGGCACCAGCCTTTCCGGCGGCGTCGGCCGCATCACCGGCACGCTGATCGGCGCATTGATCATCGGCGTCATGAACAACGGCCTCGATCTGATGGGGATCCAATCCTACTACCAGCAGGTCCTCAAGGGCGCGCTCATCGTCGGCGCCGTCATGCTCGACCAAAAGAGAAACCTGGGCAGCTAAGCCCGAAGAAATTCCAGTGTTCGCACTCGGAAACCAAACGGCGCGTCACAACGGCCGCCGGACTTTCAATGGAGGAGACTTATAATGAAAAAATTACTGATTGCCCTTGCTGCCGCGACCGCACTTCTGGCTTCGCCGTCTCTCGCGCAGGATAAGAAACTGAAGATTGGTGCTGCTCCCTATGGCCTCAACGCCGAGTTCATGCAGATCTGGTCGGCAGCGCTGAAGGAGCATCCCGCCGTCAAGAACGGTGACGTCGACCTGACCATCTTCGACGGCCGCTATGACGCACTTGTCCAGCAGGAGCAGGTCAACACGATGATCACGCAGAAGTTCGACGCCATCATCTTCGTGCCAATCGATATCGAAGCGGCAGCGACCGCCGTTCAGGCAGCCCATGATGCCGGTATCCCGGTCGTCGGCTCCAACACCCGCGTCAACTCCGATCTCCTGACCTCCTATGTCGGCTCCGACGACACGATCTCCGGTTACATGGAAGCCAAGACCGTTCTCGACAAGATTGGCTGCAAGGGCAATGTCGTCATCCTCGAAGGCCCGATCGGCCAGTCCGCGCAGATCTCGCGCCTCGAAGGCAACAAGAAGGCGCTTGCGGAGTGCCCGAATGTGAAGGTGCTGGAAGACCAGACGGCCAATTGGTCGCGCGCTGAGGCACAGACGCTGATGGAAAACTGGCTGACCTCGCACCCGGGCCAGATCAACGGCGTCATCGGCCAGAATGACGAGATGGCGCTCGGCGCGATCGAGGCGATCAAGGCTGCCAAGCTCAACGTCAAGGATTTCGCTATTGCAGGTATCGACGGCATTACCGATGCGCTCCACGCGGTCAAGCAGGGTACGATGACTTCGATCCTGCAGGATGCCAGTGCGCAGGCCCAGGGCGCCCTCGATCTTGCGATCTTCGCCACCAAGAAGGGCAACTACAAGCCGGAATCGAAGATCTGGTCGCAGTATCCCGACATGCCGTTCAACGACGGCAAGGAGAAGAACTACAATGTCCCATGGACGCCGGTAACGGCCGACAATGTCGACAAGCTGCTCGAAACCCGCAAGTAAAACAATGCGGCGGGGCGAACTGCCGCCCCGCCGTACCCCGAAGACAGAGGCTTGAAAAAGATGACCGAGACATCACCAGACATTGATTTGAATTTCCCGCTGTCAGGCAAAACAGCGCTTGTTACGGGCGGTGGCTCCGGCATCGGCGCTGCCATCGCGGCAGCTTTCGCATCCAAGGGCGCGAAGGTGGCTGTTCTCGATATCAATGTCGATATGGCAAAGGCCAAGGCATCCGAAATCGGCGGCGGCGCAGAAGCATTCGTCTGCGACGTGTCCGATCCGGCCTCCGTCACCAAGGCCGTCAGCGATGTCGTCTCACATTTCGGCGGAATCGATATCTCCGTCAACAGCGCCGGCGTCGTCTTCCTCGCACCGGCCGAGGATCTGCCGCTCGACTACTGGGACAAGACGATCAACATCAATCTCAAGGGCACGTTCCTGGTCACGCAGGCGGTCGGTCGCGCCATGATCACGGCCGGCAAAGGCGGCAAGATCGTCAATCTCGCCTCGCAGGCAGGTACCGTCGCCATCGAAGAGCATGTCGCCTATTGCGCCTCCAAGTTCGGCGTGATCGGCATGTCCAAGACCTTTGCCGCCGAATGGGGCAAGCATGGCATCAACGTCAACACCATCTCACCGACGATCGTGCTGACCGAGCTCGGCAAGAAGGCCTGGGCTGGCGAAAAGGGTGAGGCCGCCAAGAAGCGCATCCCCACCGGCCGCTTTGCCTTCCCGCAGGAGATCGCAGCCGCGGCTGTTTTCCTCTCCTCGTCCGGCGCGGACATGATCAATGGCGCCGATCTTCTGATCGACGGCGGCTACACCATTCTTTGAGCCCAGATGCTCGACAATTCGACAGGAGAGACCATGCAGCGGTTCATCAACAATCCCGATGAAGTCGTTGAAGATACTGTAAAAGGCTTCATCAAGGCACACTCGGACATCGTACGCCTGGCAGAAAATCCGCGCGTCGTGGTGGCCAAGGATGCGCCGCATGCCGGAAAGGTCGGCGTGATCACTGGCGGCGGTTCGGGCCATGAGCCGGCCTTCATTGGCTACGCCGGCAAGAACATGTTGGATGCGGTCGCCGTCGGCGAGCTCTTTTCGTCACCGACGGCCAAGAGCTTCCATGATGCCATCCGCGAGGCCAATGGCGGTCGCGGCGTCATCTGCCTTTACGGCAACTATGCCGGCGACAATATGAATGTGAAGATGGCAATGAAGCTTGCTGCAAAGGATGGCATTGAAGTCGCGACCGTCGTTGCGAACGACGATGTCTGCTCCGCACCGCCCGAAGAGCGCGAGAAGCGCCGCGGCGTGGCCGGCGAAATCTTCATGTGGAAGGTCGGCGGCGCCAAGGCGTCCAAGGGCGCAAGCCTCGATGAAGTCCGCGTTGCCGCACAGAAGGCGATCGACCGTTGCCGCTCCGTCGGTATCGGCCTTGGCCCCTGCACCCTGCCCGCCGTCGGTCATCCGAATTTCCGGATCGAACCCGGTACGATGGAAGTCGGCATCGGCCATCACGGTGAGCCTGGCGTTCGGGTGGAACCACTAAAGACGGCGGCGGAGATTGCCGAAGACATGTGCCAGATCGTGCTCGACGATCATAATCTGGCAGCCGGAACGCAAGTGGCCGTCCTGGTATCGGGCCTAGGTGCCACTCCGGTCAACGAGCTTTACATCCTGAATGATACGATCGAGGCGAAGATCTCCGAGCGGGGCCTGAAGATCTACAAGACCTATATCGGCAATTACTTCACGTCGCTAGAAATGGTCGGCGCGACGCTGACCGTCATGGCGCTCGACGAAGAGCTCAAGGAGCTTTTGGACGTCGAGGTCAAGTGCACGACGCTGCTCTGAGGGGGATGTACACATGCAGACATTCAACAATGCAACATCAGGCGACATCGTTCTGGTGATGGCCGAGCGCATCGTCGAAAACCGGGCCTATCTAAGCGAGATCGATGGCAAGATCGGCGACGGCGATCACGGCGTCAACATGGCCAAGGGCTTCGGCATGGCATCGGAGCGCCTGAAGGGCAAGAACCAGTCGCTATCGACGTCGCTCGACACGCTGGGCACGGTGCTGATGACCGAGATCGGCGGCTCCATGGGTCCGCTTTACGGCGTCATGTTCACCGAGATTGCCGAAAAGCTCGAAGGCATCGAGGCGGTCGACAGTGCGGCCTATAGCAAGGCGCTGCATGCTGGGCTCGAAGGCATCCAATCGATCGGTTCCGCCAAGGTCGGCGACAAGACGCTGCTCGATACGCTGGTTCCGGCAATCGAAGCGTTCGATGCAACGAATGCAGCCGGCAAATCTTTTGCGGAAGCGCTCGATGCATTAGTCGCTGCCGCCGAGGCCGGCCGAGACGCCACGCTCAATCTCGTTGCCAAGATCGGCCGCGCCAGCCGGCTGGGCGAACGTTCGCTTGGCGTGCTGGATGCCGGTGCTACGTCCTGTGCGATCATCCTGAAGGAGCTTTCCCTCGGCGCGCGCGCGCGGCTGACATAAAGGGCTCTCCCAAGGCTCACACGATCCCGTGCTCCACCACGGGATCGCGGGCCGCCCCTCGCTCGAAGAAGCATTTGCAAACATACGCCATTGCTTCCATGCTCGGGCAGGAAAAGGGAATTGTGAATCGTCATGACAGGCAAGGCATCTTCGGTCGGTAAAAATAGTGCAAGCAAGGCGGGTGCGCCGGACGCAACCGATAGTATGCCGCTACGCTATGGCGACGATCCCTATGTCTGGGCCTGCTGGCTTTACTATGAAGATGGCAAGACGCAAGGCGATATCGCCGAGATCATGGGTATCTCGCGGGCGACCGTGAACAGCTATCTGGCCGATGCTCGCAGCCGCGGTATCGTCAATATCTCGCTCGAGCCATCGCGGCTAAGCTCTCTCTCCATCGCCCAGGAACTGAAGCGACATTTCGGCCTGCATGACTGTCTTGTCGTCCCGAGCGACGACGGCTCGCGGCCGCTGATCGACCGCCTCGGCACCGCGGGCGCTCAGGCAATCGCCCGGCTCTTAAAATCCGGCGACACGCTTGCCGTCGCTTGGGGCCGCACGGTCCTCGCCGTTGCCGAGCAGGCCAATGTACCGAACCTACAGGACGTCACCATCGTTCAGGCAACCGGCGGCACGCGCGCGCGCTTTGCCTATACGCCGGAGCTTTGCGCCGCAGCTTTTGCCAATGCGACTGATGGCAAGCTCATCAATATCACAGCGCCCGCCATCGTCTCGGCTCCCGAGGTTCGGGACATATTACTGCGGGAGCCGCTGGTTGAGGATCAGTTTGCGATGCTGTCCAAGGCCAACAAGGCCATCTTCGGCATCGCGTCGCTGCGGCCGAACTCGACGATCCATAGCAGCGGCTTCTTCGAGTCGGTTTCGTTGCAGGATTATCTGGCAAAGAATGCCGTCGGCGTTCTCGCCGGTCGCTTCATCGATGCGAAAGGTCAGCCGATTGCAGGCCCGCTTGACGATCGCACCGTCGGCATATCCCTCAACATGCTGAAGTCCATCGGGCTGCGGATCGCCGTTGCCGGCGGCTTCGACAAAGTGCCGGCGATCCTCGCTGCCTTGCGCGGCGGTTATATCAACGTGCTCATTACCGATGCTGCCACGGGGCGCGGCATTCTGAATGCGGACGGCGTCACCGAATTCGATCCGAAATCCCAGCAACGTCCAAGGATCGATAACAGCCTCTCATTGCCCAGCAGCTACCGGACGCATATCAAGAAATTCCTCAACAATCCCGATGATGTTGTCGACGAGATGCTCGAGGGCCTCGTCAAGGCGCATGCCACGCATATTGCACCGATCAAGGGATCGAACCGGGCGCTGATGGCGCGAAACGGTCCGAGGGTCGGTAAGGTCGGCCTGGTGATCGGCGGCGGCACTGGGCATGAGCCTTGTTTTCTCGGCTATGTCGGCAAGGGTCTTGCCGATGCCGTCGCCATTGGCAACATCTTTTCCTCGCCACCACCGACGCCGATCCTCGAATGCGCCAAAGCGTCCTCAGGCGGCGAAGGCGTGCTCTTCGTCTACGGCAATTATGCCGGTGACGTCATGAACTTCGAAATGGCTGCGGAAATGGCGCAGGAACAGCAGATCGACGTCCGCACCGTGCTGACAACAGACGATATCTCCTCGTCGCCGATCGAGGATCGCGAAGGACGGCGCGGCGTTGCCGGTAACTTCTTCATCTTCAAGATCGCAGGCGCCGCCTGCGACAAAGGCCTCTCACTCGACACCTGCGAGGCGATTACTCGCAAGGCCAATGACCGGACCTTCACCATGGGGGTCGCACTGGAGCCCTGCTCGCTGCCGCAGACGCGACGCCACAATTTCGAGATCGGCCCCGACGATATCGAGTTCGGCATGGGCATTCACGGCGAACGCGGCGTCACCCGCGAAAAGATGATGACCGCCGACGAGATCACCGACCGGGTGATGGACCGGATCTTTTCCGAAATGAAGCCCCTTGCGGGTGATCGTGTTGCCGTCCTGATCAACTCCTTCGGCGCGACGCCATTGATGGAGCTCTACATCCTGTTCCGGCGCGTCGAGCAAAGGCTGAGCGCCAAGGACATCAAGATCGAGGCGAATTGGGTGGGGCATTATTGCACATCGCTCGACATGGTCGGCGCATCCATATCCATCCTGCATCTCGACCAGAAACTGACTGAGATGCTGCACCATCCATGCGACACCTTCGCTTTGAAGGTCGGATGAACATAAGAATGTGCCCAGTAGCTCTGAAACTGCTGGGATCGGGAGGAAGACGATGTCGGAAAAAGCCGCGCGATGCCTGGGCACCATGTTCCAGCGCATATCGATCGCGATCAATGCCGAGAAGGACCGGCTTTCAGAGCTGGACGGGGCGATCGGTGATGCCGATCACGGCATCACCATGTCCCTCGGCTTCATGGCGGTGAATGCAGAACTCTCAAAGCTCGATCTCGCGCAGGCCCTGCCCTCGGAAATCTTCTCCATCGCAGCCTCCGCCTTTCTGGATGCCGTCGGCGCATCGACGGGTCCGCTCTATGCCAC
The DNA here is from genome assembly GCF_012641405.1 of Rhizobium sp. P40RR-XXII. Classification (GTDB taxonomy): domain Bacteria; phylum Pseudomonadota; class Alphaproteobacteria; order Rhizobiales; family Rhizobiaceae; genus Rhizobium. Next base: position 558 of record NZ_JABAII010000021.1, on the reverse strand, counting down.
AGCTTTTCGCCGTGCGTCGCAGGCATTGAAAACGGACGAGTCCCTTTCGCCTGCCTGTCAGGCGATGATCGTCGAAGAGATGCGCGCCGGTATCCAGCAACGCGGTAAAGGCCAGCGCGGCGACAAGACCATGCTCGACGCCTGGATCCCCGCCGCAGAAGCCGCCATCGATGTGAAGGCAGGTTCACGCGATGTTGCCGTCATGTGGAACAATATCGTCGAAGCTGCTGAAACCGGGGCGGACTCCACAAGCTCCATGATCGCCGCCCGCGGCCGCGCTGCGCGGCTGGGCGAGCGGTCTCTGGGACATATCGACCCCGGGGCGGCTTCGGCGGTGATTATTTTGCGGGCGATGCGGGATACGTTCGTGGAGGGTAAGGCGAGTGGTTGAGGGCAACCGACGCACGTCGAGCGTAACTCTCGAATTGCGCTAGAGCCTGCTGCTTTCATACGGAAGCATATCCTGAGTTTGTGAGGTAGTTTGCGCATTCGGCTGGCGAGAAGCAGTCGAGCATTTCACCAGCCTTGCGCCATGTCGCTTCGACTGTGCGAGGCTGT
>NZ_JABAII010000020.1 GCF_012641405.1 Rhizobium sp. P40RR-XXII | reverse complement strand
GACGAGAGTAGTGGTCTGCGCTTGAGATTGATCTGCTGTCATCGGCATGGTTGGCCTCCAGAGAGTTTTCTAGCGACCTCACTCTGCCACCGTGCAGGCCGCTACTCACCCCTGATGGGATCTCAAGGGGCTCATCCCGGACGGCGCGCCGGAGTTCAAGTCGAAACCGAGCGAACAGTTCCAGACGAAGTTCGACGTACCTGGCGCCTATGTCGTGAAATGCACGCCGCACGCCGGCATGGGCATGGTCGCCCTCATCCAGGTCGGCGAGAAGCCTACAAACCTTGAGGCAATCAAGGCAGCAAAGGTTCCGAACATGATGCGTAAGCGCCTGGACGCCGATCTCGCACAAGCCACCCAGTAACGAAATCCAACTGTTACCGGCGCTTTTGCGCCGGTGGCGTAAAGGAGAAATCGAAGATGCCAGAAGCTCAAATCGGACTATCGATTGCCACGCCCGTCATAATAGTCTTTGCGATCACCCTATATCGGATGGGTGTCCTGCAACGGATGGGTACGGTATCTGCCATTCTCGCTGCCGCCGCTGCCGCCCCGAGCCTCTTTCTCCAGAAGTAGGACATGCCTGTGCTCCCCTTCGACAAATTTTCGGAGCTGGAGTCCTGCTACGAACAGCTTACGTCGTGGTGCGACATACTTGAAGCGATCGCCGACTTCCTTCCGTGTCATCTCGATGAACGGCTCTGCAACACAATGACGGACGAACTCCCTCCGCTTATTCACTCCGCGCAGCGCCTTGAAGAACAGCTCATTTTAACCAACTTATGCCTGATCATAAGCGACAAGGAACAACGAGATACCGAGAAACAGCGGCGGTTGGAATGGGTTTCGGACCTTGTTGGTGCCGAGGAGGTCGTCGACGTTCTTATGGCTCTGAAGACGGGAGATTGCCGCCTGTCGTCGGACGCCGCGCGATATCTCCTGCGCTCGTTTTCCTGCTCGGCGCGCAAGCACATCAAAGCGGAACGCGAAGCCATCCGCTTGATAAAGGCTTTAGACAGCAAGGACGCGTACGCTGTGCCGTCAAAAGCCACAGGTGAAGCAGCTTAGCTCGCCGTCGGAAAACAGGCATGGAAAGGGCTCGCGACGGCTAGACGACGAAATCCTCTCTCCGTCCGTTATCCGACCGGCGTTTGCCTTTCCGCAAAGATGGCTTCAGGCTGTTGCGGCAAATGTGGCTCACGACATCCACAACTTTGAACGAAGGCGAGCCGAAACCCTCATCCGCCGATGGCGGCGATCTCTTGGCCTGGATCTTATGCTGGAGCGAACTTGGGTCATTTGGCGCGCTTCTTATTGCATTCACAATCGTCTCATGGCTGCATCCCGACGAAGTGGCCGCTGAAAGGGAAGAACGTCATCGCCTGATTCCGATCACGAACACAGCGATCCTTTTGACAAGCGGTTGGTTCGCAGCGACGGCGGCGTCTCAGAAGAAGCTGGCAAAGCGTCGGGTGGCGTTCGCAGCCGCGGCAGTCGGCGGTCTCGCGTTTGTCGCCATTGAACTCTACGAGTGTCGGCTAGAGCAGGTATCCCTGTCCGCCGACGACGCGCGCTCCACACTGTACGCCGCAATGACTGGCTTCCATCTTGCACATTGCTTTTCGGGTCACTCATCCTCCTGTTGCTCGCCCGGTATCCATCGACCGAGAACGTACATGACGACCATCATTTGGCACGTCTTAGACATCGTTTGGCTCGTAATGTTTCCAATGGTGTACCTTATATGAAAATCAATCCCTTAGAGAGACGCCCCAACCCCAACCGCGCTTTTGGCTTCCTAGCGGGCTTTACCATCCGCACCTTGGCGAGGACGTTGATGTCGAGCGCGACGTCAAGAATGGTCGTGCCGACCGTTGTTGCTATTGTAGCGCTTTGCAAGGTGAGGCTCGTCATTCTCGACTTCCTAACCCTGCGAGGTTCGCGCTCGCAGTTGATATCGGTACTGGTGGTCTGGGCCGCGCTCGTGCTTTTCGTCGCGCTATCGCGTCGCATGCTCATCGGCTGATTGAGAACCGACGATAGCAAGAGCAAGGTAGTTTAGAATATTGGCGATCGGGCTACGCTGCCACGTCCTAGACTAGATCCGGCCCTTCAACCAACATGCGTCGGCACAAATCCCCGCTTGCTTGCAAATCCACAAAGACCCTTCCTCCGAAACCGATCTTTTCGAGTGTACGAACCAGCGGCTCGGATTCCGACGAAGGCGCTTTCGCCACTGACATGAAAGGATGCTCGACTTACCTTGCCAGACCGGCACCACACCGGAGGTTGGTATTAGGCCCGGCAAGGATTTTCGATCCGACAGATGTGCGGCAAATGGGCCGACCATCGCGCCAACTGCTAACACTCGGTGAAGGTCGGGAACATACGATCAGGCCACCTTGCTATGGGTGCGACCGAGCGCGCCAATGTAAGCGTCAAACGCAGACGCTACCGCTCTCACCATAAACCGCGAATTCCTGTTTACGATCACCTTATAGCCTTCGACGCTGGCCACGCCATCCGAAACAAGACCCTCGAGCCGCTCGTTCCGCTCAAGCAGGAAGTGCGGTTCGTAGCCGGAATCCAGGCTCAGATTTCCAATGTCGGCTTCGAAATCACACATCAGCCGCTCGATCACCGCCGCCCGAAGCTTGTCCTCATTGGTGAGAGCATAACCCTTGGCAGTCGGCAAAATGTCCGCGGCTACCATTTCAGCGTACCGCCCGATCGCTATATGGTTTTGATAATACCCGGAATGCAAGCGCCCGATCGCGGACGCGCCCAATCCAATCAAGGTGTCACAGTCGTCGGTCGTGTAACCCTGGAAATTTCTATGGAGTGTGCCGCTTTCAACAGCAACGGCCAGTTCATCGTTTGGAAGCGCAAAGTGATCGAGACCGATACGCGCGTAACCGGCCACCGCGAGTTCTTCTGCGATCGCCTCCGCCTGTTCGTAGCGCTCGGTCGCGTCGGGAAGAGTCGTTTCGTTGATCAGCCGTTGGTGCTTCTTAAATGCGGGAACATGTGCGTAACCGAAAACGGCGAATCGTTGAGGCCTAAGTTCGATCGCCGTTCGCACCGTCTCGATACAGGAGTTGACCGTCTGGAACGGAAGACCATAGATGAGATCGAAGTTCGTGCTGGTCACGCCATGGCCTCGCAGACCCTCTACAGCCGCTTTCGTCTGGTCGAAGGTCTGGACGCGATTGATGGCCTTCTGCACGAGCGGATCGAAGCTCTGCACGCCAAGGCTCGCACGGTTCACCCCATTTTCACCGAGAGCAATGATCATTTCGCTTGTCAGTGTCCTCGGATCAATCTCGACGGCGATAGAGGCATCGCTTACAAAATTGAAAGCAGTCTTGAGCTTCTGCATCAGCACCGCGAATTCGTGCGACGCCATGATGGTCGGCGTTCCCCCTCCAAAATGGACATTCTTGGCTGAAAGCTTGGTACCGGCGGTCGCGGAAACCAGATCAATCTCCTTCATCAGGACGTCCAAGTATTCGAGGATCGGTGCATCCTGGCGCGTGATGGTGGTATGGCAACCACAGTACCAGCACATGGAGCGGCAGAACGGCACATGTAAATATATCGAGACCGGACCAAATGAAGCCGCCTCGCGAAGCCCACTAGCATAATCGTCAGGTCCGACCGATGGAGCAAAGGCTGGAGCGGTGGGATAGCTTGTGTAGCGTGGAAGACGCGTTTCACCGTACTTCCTAACTAGAGCATCAGACATTTGAACGTTTTCCCTTGGGGTTTTTGGGCCTTATGCATCGCGTGGCCGGCCGCTTCCTTGTCTTAGGTCAATGATCATCGACGGCGCCGCAGCAAACTCTTAGATATTTGCTCGCTGTCAAAGTTGAACGCATTCGATCTGCCTGTCGTGAGCATCTGACGTCGGCGCGCCACCATCCGAACATTTTCATTCGGCGGCAAGAGGACTTACAATGACAGACGCTCCGAGCAAGCGGCAAGAAATCAACGATATCGACGTGCGGGCCTTGCCCCCCGCCGAGCGGCATCCATGCATCCTCGCCACCCTTCACACTCCGCCGCCAAACGGTGTACTGCGTATCACCAGCGACCATGAACCCCGCCCTCTTCAATACCAGCTCGCAACTGCGCTGCCCGGGAGATCGTCCGCCTCGATGCGGCTGCGACTGCTGCTGCGGCAACCGCTAGGACGGGAGCGGCCCGATGAGGGCACCATCTCTCGACATGGGAGCCCCCTTGCGCGCTCATCGTGGTGCATTAGGTCACGATCGGTTGGTTGCCCTGCTGATGATCGGGACACTTCTCTAGTTCGGACCAGTTCTGACCGGGATCGACCTCTCCCCCGGATTCTCACAGCCGCTTGCGCTGGCGGGAATCGCGATCGGGTTGCTGCTACTCGGTTTCCTCATGCTCGGCGAGGGGTCGGCTGTGACCGTCTGGGTGATGATCCCAGCAACGACAACGCTTGGCCTTGCGTTCTTACTGGTCGGCACCAGCTTGCTCCGAATCTTATGGCGAATGGATGACACTTGCGGCGATCGGCTTTCCGTATTCCACTGAGCCCCACAGGCTCCTCTCCGCGCGATCAAGACGGCGTTGAACCGTGTATCGTGTCAGTGACGCAGCTTGGAATTTTCCGTGCCGCCTCGCCGCCACGTGACACGCGTTCCCGCTTTCTCGAACGCCTCGAAACGTTCCGTGCAACCGCAATGGAGAAGATCGATAAATCCAGCCAGCAGCGCAACGTCAAATTAACCGCAAAAGACATTCAGCTTTGGCGCAGGCGAAACGTCCCTCCTGGCAGCGATGTGTGAAATCAGCCTATCGCCGCCGACATGCTCGTACCGAACGATCTTCCGAGGAACTGCTAGCCGCAATCTCACACGCCGCGCACCTCGTGTATTCGAGCCGAAAGCTTGCCTGAGTGTCAACGGCGTGCAATCCGAAGTCGGGCTTCAGCGTGGCACGCTTCCATTGAATCTTGCGACATGTGGTGCGCCCGACGGGCAAGAATGAGTTTCCGCAGCTCTCACTCCGTCACCGCGTTCTTGGTGAACCAGGACGAAGCCGCAATTCCATTGTGAATCCGGCTGACCAGTACTGCCTCGGTGGGTTCGAGATTGAGCACATATCCCGCCTTGCGCTGCCTGCCGAACGGTAAGCGTCGAGCCGTGTCGACGTCGACGCCCCGTGAAGGCCCGTACTTTCGAGTGGCCATCGGGAACGCATCGAACCGCGTGGTTTTTGTCCTGATATGTCTTCCGCCTCCTTGACGAAAGGCAAGTACGCATCGATTTGCCGAAACGCTTAGTCATCGTCCTGAAAAAGAGCCGTAGCCAGATAGCCACTCGCGATAGTGCTGGCGAAGAAATAGATGAAGAGCCATTGCGCAAGCCATCGATCCGGGCCTTCGGCGATGAACGCTTCTGAAAAGCCGTTCGTCCACACAACGAAACCCGTGAGCCCGCCGATGGCGAAGCCAACTATAAGTCGGATGATCATGAACGAGATCAGCTGTGGCATCTCGACCTCCGTTCTTGGAATTAAAACGAACGACGCGACTGCGAGTTCCCCGACACGACCTTAATCAGTTGCAGAGCTGGGAAAGTGTGCCACGGCGCCCCAGGGGACCTTCCAGGAACGCCTTCGCTTTAGCCGTTGCCGTATTCTCTCTCCTTGCACTACTTGTTCCGACGAACACGCTCCTTGCTCTTTCGGCGGAAAAACTGCCGCCAAGCCAGTGCCGGGCGTCTTGCCACCGCCATGGGGCCTAGATCGTGGTTGCATGGGTTGCTGGTTCCTTCATGCACGACCACGTCCTATCCGCGAAAAGCGTAAAGCTCGCCTCCCCGGGCTGGTTGCTGCTAGATGCCATAAAGGATATTGCAATTGCACGAATGTATTCGCATCGGGCGGCAAGGCTCTTAAATTGGCGGTCATCGCACGCTTGAGAGTTGAACTCGGCTTGGCTAGCGACCGGCTGCAGGTCACAGTCTACGATGCCCAGATCTGCGTAAACATCGAATCCGAGTTGTAACGTCAAGCAACCAGGATCTTTGTCGAACGCATCGGCAATACACGCGGCTCCATCGATGAGCTCAGTTTTAGAGTCAAAGAGTGCGTGAGCATCGATCATATGGTCGCCGCCAAGCGCTAGCCGGCGTCGAAGATAAAGTAGCATTTAGACATAGAAGACGGATATGTTGGAATTTAAACAAGATATTGTCGAGCGCGATGCCTCGCGAACTTCAGCCAGACTTGCCGAACCTGAAGGCGAGAAACTTCTGATCGACCTTTTAGGGCATGTCCGCAAGGCGCTGGACGCTGCCCCTGGAGATGAAGTCAATAAGCCGGTCCAGGAATGGTCTTTGACTGTCGAGCATCTTTTCGTAAGCCTGCACAACCGTGAACCATTCGGCACGGTCGACTTCAGGGAAAGATTGCGTAAGACCACTGTGCGGGGGCCATTCTATGTCAAATGCCTGACTGACCAACGTCGAGACTAAAAATGCACCTTCCGTTGCAAAAGCAGTAACCGATTTTCCTCCATGCTGGCGTATCTCGCCAAGGGGATAGAGGGCTTCTTTCAAAACCCAACCCGTCTCCTCGACAAACTCTCGCCTGGCAGCGACATCGGGCTCTTCGTTGTCGAAGAGTTCTCCCTTTGGAATTTGCCAGGCGCCGATGTCACGCTTCTGCCAATAGGGACCTCCAGGATGAACCAACAAAACCTCGAGCTCGCCCCGGTCAACACGATAGACTAAAATGCCCGCGCTCTTCCGTGCCATTTAAAGACCCTTCCTTGCCGCTCGTGATCCTTGCGTTCTTGAAACCATTTTTCGACGGAAGCTATAGTCATGATCGAGAAATCGACGATGATCAATCTCTGGCTCATCATCGACGTACACCGTTAGTCCTTCACTCGTGAACGCCGCGCCGACACATCTTATCGTCAATATCCTGCCCTTCTATGGGGCGAAATCCATTGCAGGATTGTTGCTCGAATACGGATCGCGACCTAGCTGACCATCTGTGATCAAAAAGCTCTACCCGTCTGTCATTCAAGAGTTCGAACACCTTGACTGTCGAGAGGTGCGTGATTTCGCATCACGCTTTGAGTGGTAGCATTCAGTTTGAGAATTCGGCTTCTTCTCCACAAATCGCTGACCAGGCGGCCCACGGCACCGACATTATCCAGATAATGGGCGGAAATGTGCTTGTAGACGGCAGCCTTGGCTAGCGCCATGAAGAAGCCGAGTACAATGGGGACGACGGTAAAGCCTACCAGATTCATTTCGAGATGAAAGGCGACGGAGCCGCTCTATGTTTTGACCACGTAGCCGGTCGGCGGATAGGCCAGGATGAAGGTGGCAGCGATGGAGACGAAGAACGTCCAGTAGTGCACGCCACGGGCGCCATAGATACCCGAGAGATGGCCGCCATAGGCCCGAAATAGACGGGCTGGTACAGAGAAGAAGGCTGCGATCATGTCGGCGGTGCGAATACCGGGCCCGTAAACATTGATAGCTACTGAGGCAACCACAGCGCAAGGACGACAAAGGCGCCGAATACGACGAAGTAATAGACTGAGAACTGTCAGACCTGCCGCCTAGATTTCCGCAACCGCATGCCAGCCCCAGGCGACCAGCACCAGTGGCGCGAGAAACTTAGTGATGGCCGAACCGACATTGCCGGCCCCAAAGCTTCTGAGCGCCGTACCCTGTTTGCCAGGCGGGTACTAACGGGACACATAGGCAACCCCAACAGCAAACGAACCGCCTGCGACACCGATCCCAAGAGCCCAATTTCGGTTTCGCTAAGCCCGAGCGGACCTCGAATCCTGATACCCATGATGGCGAAAATGGTCCACGCTGCAAGACATGCGGTAAAGGCGACGGTGCTTGCAGCAAGGACGGCATGTTGGGCCTTGCTATCAATCTCTTCGAGAGAAGGCATGGCGAAATTCGATTCGTGACAAGAGGATAGTCCTACTTCAGTCTCGAAATCGGGAATAACTACGAATGCGGGATGCGGTTTTGATTTCATCAAGCGGAAGTGCCGATGTGATGTATTATCAAATCCCACCTTTGTCGGGGATCGTTATTCTACATCAGGCAAATTCACCATCAATCGAGTAACTCTCGCAAGAGGACGGCCAATTCGCGGGCCGTATAGGGCTTCTTCAACCAGGTTCCGGACTGAGCGAGTTCTCGGCCGGCAATCGTTGGCTCCGCGTAGCCAGAGGTAAAGAGAATCTTGATTTCCGGCCGAGTTACACGAACGGTCTCAGCGAGTTCGTCACCTGTCATGCCTCCGGGCATGACGATATCCGTAAAAAGCAATGCAACGTCCAGGTTTTCCCCAAGCCGTTCAAGCGCTTCCTTGCCGTTGGATGCCTCAACCACCTTGTAGCCGGCATCGACAAGCCTCAAAACGGCAACGCGCCGCACGCGCGCATCATCCTCGACGACAAGAATCTTCTCGGAACCACCAGGTATTGCCGATTGAGCCTTGTCTGCCTGTCCTTGACTGTGCGAAGCGAGCGTCTCCTTTTGTACGACAGGTAGAAAAATGCGTACACTCGTGCCCCGTCCCATTTCACTGTAAAGCTGAACATGGCCGCCGGATTGCTTGGCAAAACCATAAACCATCGAGAGACCAAGCCCTGTGCCAGATCCTACACCCTTGGTTGTAAAGAATGGCTCGAAGGCACGTTGCTTGATATCTGCTGACATTCCTGTGCCAGTATCTGTCACCGTGATAAGGACGAAATTGCCGGCGCGAACCTGCGGATACATTTGCGCGTAATCGGCGTCGAGACGCACGCGGGAAATTTCGATCGAGAGACTACCGCCGCGTGGCATGGCATCGCGCGCATTCAGAACAAGATTCAATATTGCGTTCTGCAATTGGGACGCATCAACGAGCGCGGTGTTTTCCGAGCCCGAGATGACGGTGCGAAATTCAACCGACTCGCCGAGTGTCCGCCTTAGGAGATCGGAAAAACCCGATACCAGCTGGCCGACATCCAGAAGTTTCGGATGAAGTGGCTGACGCCGTCCGAAAGCGAGCAACTGCCCTGTCAGTTTTGCGCCCTCTTCGGCAGCTCCTTGTGCCTCGCGCAACAACGATCGAAGATTTTCATCGTGAAGCTTGTTCTCGATCATCTCGAGATTGCCGCCGATGATGGTGAGCAGATTGTTGAAGTCGTGCGCCAGCCCACCTGTGAGTTGGCCGATCGCTTCCATCTTTTGCGCTTGGCGCAACTCCTCTTCAATTTTGTGCCGGCTACTTAAATCCCTGATAAACCCGGTGAAGATGCGCCGGCCGTTCGCGATCGCCTCACCAACTGCGAGCTCCATGGGAAACAACGAGCCATCCTTGCGCTGTCCCGTTACTACGCGCCCGTAGCCGATGATGTGGCGCTCGCCAGTTGCCAGGTAACGCGAAATATACTCGTCGTGCGCATCACGATCGGGTTGTGGCATGAGGATTTTAACGTTCTTGCCGCACACCTCCTCGGCCGTGTAACCAAAGAGCTTTTCGGCCGCGACGCTGAAGGACGAGATCACTCCGGCTTCATCAGCAATCACCATCGCCTCCGGCACGGTATCAAGGATCGAGCGCAAATGCGCCTCTCTTTCCATGAGATCGCCCTGCGCTTTGGTCATTTGTTCACGTCCTTGCTCGTCTGATGGATTAACGCCCTCGCGTTGTCTTCGGTGTCCGGTCTGCGCAGGTCATATCCAATTCCTTTTTCGAGAAATGAAGGGATGGTGCAAACCAACACAACGGATACCGAAGAACCGCGATAGTGCGGCATCCGGCATATAATCGCTTTGATCCCGGTCAATTGGCCCAGCATTGTCGACGAATTCACATCACCGAAGTGAATTCATCCCCCATGAAAGCTACCGGTCCTTCTACGAAGTGGACGACATAGCGAACACGTATCGGTGATGGCGCTCGTGCAGGCCGCCCGCTAGTAGTCGCCGGTCGGGATGATTAATCGCCTTGCACAAAGTGAAATGTTTGCGAGGCTTGAAGAAAAAAATGGGCCGCTGGAAGGTCTACAGCCCGTAAGGTGTGGCGGATAAGAACCGCCAGAGGGGGAAGTCGATGCCTTGACGCTGGGAGGAAGAGACCGCCGTCAGATGTGAAAAGCGGTCCTACTGCGCCTGCGCGACAGTCGAACGGAAACGGAAGAGAGCAATGACGAAGAAGGCCGCGCCCAGCACCAGCAAGGAGGATGCCTCCAGCCAGACAACCTTCAGTCCGGCTCCGCGATAAAGGATAGCGTGAGAAAGGGCGACGAAATGGGTCGAAGGTGCAAGCCTGCCGCGAATTTGGCCGAGATCAGTATCTGTTGAGCGTCGATACGGTCGTTCGACATGGCGATATTCTGCGGGAGTTCTTGGCCGGTGACACTGCTCCAGAGAGCCTTAATCCCGGCCAGGGCGCGTGACGCCGCGTCTTCGGCCCGAGCATCGGCACCTAGGCCCAGCCAGATCGCGGCGGCAATGATAAGAGCAGTCTGGTGGCGCATGGTGGTTGTATCCTCAAGCCGAACAATGCTCTGTCGGCTTCGAATTGCGTTTTTACGCACAGCGGATGCCGCGATCCTTGACCTAGATCACATTGGACCACATGACGATCGCGATACCATTTACGGTCCTGTGATCGCTGCGGCAGTGTCGCCACGCCGGACATGATTCTCATTAATTGTCGCCTGCATGCCACAGTTTTCCAGCCACAGGAACGCAGATTGATGGAAGAGATCACATCGGAATTAGACAAACGACCCAAAGACTTCCATTGATTTTGCGGTACTGAGACACCAGACTGCTCGCGACGTCGCAAATCCGGCAAATCGCGCTTTCTGATATCTCGCGGCTTCGCGAAAAGCCGAGATGCTTGTTCTTTTTGCTCGCAGAAGCGGCTTAAGCGAGTTGAGTTCGACAAATCCTCAAGATTTGCGAAGCTCGGCATAAGGCCGAATCATAGACTTCGCTCTTGCGACGTCCTCGGGCGACCTAACTGATCTCGTAGATCCCATTCCAGGGTTTGCGTCCGACAATCGGATGCCGATACCATGGGGCTTCGGCATCCGATTGGCACCGCTGCGTTCACGGATCCGGCAATCGCTGAAAAAGCTGCGATTCAATGCGATAACCTGATATCTCGTCCAGCCACATGCTGAAGCATACGGCCACTTCCTTCTTGCTGACCGAGAAAACATCGTCCAGTTTCTTACCTTTCCAACATGGATTGCGCTCCTGCAGCAGGCGCCAGGCGTGGGCTCGTTCGCCTTTGAAGGCTTCTGTCACCGGGAACTGCTGTGAGGGACCTGAGATGACAACCAGATACCACTGGTCACCTTTGATCTCGTTTGCCACCAGTCGCCAGCGGTCTGGATCCATCGCTCCTTGCATGTCGCCGCTGGCGACAAGCATCAGTCCGAATATCTTGCTCCCCTCTCTGACGAAGAACGCCGGAAGAATGTTAGATGGACCGTCATTGCGGACAACAATGTTTCCAAACGCGATCTCATCCAGAAGCTTGAGGCAATCTTCCTTATCGATCGATGCAAATGTCGCAGACATGGCTTTCCTCCTCACAAAGCCAAAGTCTCTACCATCTCGAGCCGTGAGAGTTTGATATGGCGCAAAGCCTTTCCAACTTGTGTGCCCGATCAAGAAAAACGCCTTGTGATGCCGTGCGTGCACCGTTCATTACAGCAACGGTAAACCCTATCGTGCAAACGCTGACGCTCGGCGCATTCAAGGCTGGAATCGGTGCGGAGCTCTTGCCGAATAGGGTGATATTCTTGCGGCCTTTGACGTCCAACCGAATTAACTCCTACCAATTTTGTACGGATATTGTTGATTTCTAATTCTTGGTAAATCACCGGATGACATGAGGCGACGAAGATCGCTCCATCTTGGATGATGACCACTTTGAATTGTTGACACAGCATGAATATCGACCGTCTATCCAAACTTGATGATAATTCGACAATGACGGCAGATCTGGTCATTGTGGGAGGCGGACCGGCGGGACTGACAATTGCAATGCAATGCGCGAAAGCGGGCAGAAAGGTACTCGTCGTTGAAAGTGGCCTCGAGTTCGAAGACGCCGAGCATTCGACACTCAACGAAGTCGAGAATGTCGACGAGCTTCAATCCGAAGCGCAAATCCGCAGGCGAGTGGAATTTCACGGCCCCCAGGCAGAGTTTTGGTCTAGCGAGATTCAACCGTTCGGCGTCCGCTGCCGAGCGCTTGGCGGATCGACGCACGCATGGGCGGGCAAATCAGCACCTTTCGATGCTATAGACTTCAAGGCTCGCTCATGGGTTCCGTGTTCCGGCTGGCCGATGGATCGCGGCCAAATTGAACCTTATCTCCTGCGGGCAATGGAGGTGCTCAATCTCAGCCCCGGAGAGCCGCCAAGGCGCTTTGACGCCGCGGAGCTTCATTCCTTTTATTGGCAGTTTGCCCGCTCCCGCGTAGAGCGTCTCGACATCATGCGTTTCGGAAGGGAGTTCCTGGCGAAGCGGTCGGATCAGATACATGTTCTTCTGGATGCGACCGTGACGCGTATCGGCCTGAGCGCGGACGGATCGCATTTTTCACACCTTGACATCGCGAATACGGCGGGAAAGCGTGCACGCATTCAGGCCAGATTATGTGTGTTGGCCGCGGGCGGAATTGAGAATGCCCGATTGCTGCTGGCATCCAATGATGTGCACTCGAAGGGAATCGGCAATCACTATGACCGGGTCGGGCGATATCTGATGGATCATCCCGGCGCTCGTATAGGCCGCATAGAAGCCAGCCAAATGACGTCGCTGGCCAAGCTCTTTGGGTTCTTCGGGGTTCACCACAAAGGTCGGGCCCACATGTTCATGCACGGCCTGGCACTAACGCCGCAGATACAGGAGCGCGAGCAACTACTGAACGCCGCGATCTATTTCGCCACGGAGCGCGCACCCGATGACCCCTGGGACGCACTAAAACGGCTGCTGCGCCATGACGCAAATTTTCAGCATGACCTATGTTCCGTTGCCAAAGGTTCTGGCCTCATAGTCAAGGGGATCGGAATGAAGATCCTTTCGGATCATCGAACCCCGAAAATGCTCAAGGACATTATAATCAACACCGCGATAAGACTGTCTCCGAATATGGTGGCAGATGAATTTCAATGTCGGGGTCTTCCTCACAAGCTCACAGGTCTGCGGATCGAAGCGATCTGCGAACAAATTCCGAATGCCGACAGCCGCATCAGCCTCAGCACCAGGAGGGACCGGCTCGGAATGCCGCTAGCCAAGGTCGATTGGCGGATCAATGATCTCGAGCGCCAGACGCTCCTCAGAATTGCGGAAATATCGGTTGCGTGCCTTTCGAGCGCCGGCATGCCAGTGCCCAAGCTCGAAGACTGGGCAGTCGAACGGCGACCACAAGACATCGTCATTATCGACATGGCACACACGCTCGGTACGACGCGCATGTCTGTTGATGCGAAGACAGGTGTCGTCGACCAGAATTGCAAAATCCATGACGTGCATAACCTTTATGTCGCCGGCGGATCGGTGTTTCCCACCAGTGGCCATGCGAACCCTACATTGATGATCCTTGCTCTCGCGACCCGGTTGGCCGATCACTTGAACCAGCAGCTAGCAGCCGGTTAATTCCCAGATCCCACTTGGCCGAGCAACGAACCAAGTGGGATTTGCTCATGAGTTTGGCCTTAACTACGGCGTCGGCAGTGGCACCGATTCGTCAGTCGGTTCTTCGCGTACTGCGCGAAGCTCATACCAGAGCGCATTCAAAATGCCCACGGCAGCGGCCAAACCTAATCCAAGAATCCAGGCAAAATACCACATAGCTTGATCTCCAATATTTTCAGTAGACAGAATCCCCGGCCTTCTCGACGCTCTTTTCGCTCACCTTGCCCCATAGGATCCGGTAAACCCAGGCGGTATAGAGAAGAATGATCGGCATAAAGATGACGGTCGCCAGAAGCATGTTGCGCAAGGTGGCACGGCTAGACGACGCGTCGAATACGGTCAGCGAATGAGCGGGGTTTGTGCTCGACGGCAATATCATCGGGAACATTGCCAGACCGACCGTCGCGATGATCACCGCGACCGAAAGTTTGGACGCGAGAAACGTCAAGCCTTCGCGGCGTGTGTGGAAACCCAATGCCACCCCAAAAGGTCCGATGACGCCAATGGCGGGAACGAGCCAGAGAATGGGATGAGCCCCAAAATTGGCAAGCCAGGCACCGCCATCATGCTCGACGCTTTTCAAAAGCGGGTTTGACGGACCATCCCATCTGATGGCCGAGGTGACGCTGTAACCGCCGAGGAGGCCGAGCCAAACCAACAGGCCGCCACCAGCAAAAAGCACGCCTGCGGCGAGAGCTGCCTTGGATCCGATCGCCTTTGCACGCTCTGCAACGGCACCTTCGGCCTTGAAGGCGAGCCAGGCCGCCCCATGCATCACGAGCATCGAAAGCGAAACCAGGCCGCAATAAAGTGCTAATGGATTGAGCAACCCAAGAAGCGTTCCTTCATAAATCGGGCGCAGATCCGAAGTCAGATGGAAGGGCACACCCTCAAGTGCATTGCCGACCGCAACCCCGAAGATCAGCGCCGGAACGCTACCCCCGACGAACAGCGCCCAGTCCCAGCGCGCACGCCATGCTTTCTCCGGCCTCTTTGAGCGGTATTTGAAGGCGACGGGCCGCAAAATGAGAGCCAGCAACACCAGGAACATCGCAAGGTAGAAGCCTGAAAAGCTCAAAGCATAGAGCGCGGGCCACGCGGCAAAGATCGCGCCGCCACCAAGGATGAACCAAACCTGGTTACCCTCCCAAACCGGCCCCACCGTGTTGATGGCGACACGCCGCTCAAGGTCCGTTTTCGCAACAAAGGGCAGGAGTGCCCCCACGCCTATGTCGAAACCGTCCATGACGGCAAATCCGATAAGCAGGACACCGAGCAGGACCCACCAGGTCACGCGTAGCGTTTCATAGCTGAAAAGAAATTCGATCATTGAGTTGATTCCCTCTAAAATAGGCTATTGGCCCGCCTGCAATACCGGCTCGACCTTCTCGGGCGAGGCCGATCGCTGACCGGTCATCACCACGGCGGCATCAGGCCCCTTGCGGATCGCGGCCAGCATCAACCGCACCTCGATGACGGCAAGCACGCTATAAACCAGGGTAAAACCAGCAATGCTCAGGATGAGATTGTAGATGCCGAGCTCCGATGTGGCGAGAAAGGTCGGCAGTACGCCATCGATGATCCAAGGCTGACGACCGAATTCCGCGACGAACCATCCCAGCTCGATCGCAACCCAAGGCAATGGCATTGCAAGCACCGCCAGGCTGAACAGCCAACGCGGAGCGCCTTGTTCACGCATCGTGTACCAAAGAGAGGTAACAAAAAGGACGAGCAGGGCAAAACCGCAGGCCACCATGATGCGGAAGGAGAAGAACAGCCACGGCACCTGCGGCACCGACGACCATGCAGCATCCTTGATCTGTTGATCACTCGCCATGCGCGGGTCCTCAACATATTGCTTGAGAAGGAGGGCATAGCCGAGATCCTGGGACTTTGCCTCGAAAGTCGTCCGTGCAGTCGCATCGCCTAAATTCACCTTCAGCTTTTCAAGCGCATCATAGGCGATCAGGCCATTGCGAACGCGGTCCTCCGCCTTCGCAACCAACTGATCAATGCCTGGAATTTCCTTGTCTATCGACCGGGTGCCAATCAGTCCCATGACCCAGGGAACATGGACTGCATAGAGAGTCTTGTGGTCCACCAAGCTTGGAATTCCAAACGCTGTGAAGGATGCCGGCGCGCGCTCCGTCTCCCACATGGCTTCGATTGCGGCGAGCTTCATCTTCTGGTTATCGGTCAAGGCATAGCCGCTCTCGTCGCCCAGCACGATAACAGAAAGCGAGGAGGCTGTGCCGAAAGCTGCGGCAATCACAAAGGAGCGCTTTGCGAGCGCGACATGCCGATTTCGCAGCAAATACCACGCCGAAACACCAAGGACGAAAACCGCGCCACAGACATAGCCGGCCGAAACTGTATGAACGAATTTCGCCTGAGCGACGGGATTGAACAAGACCGCCATAAAGTCCGTTACTTCCATCCGCATTGTGTCGGGATTGAAGGCCGATCCCACCGGATTCTGCATCCAACCATTGGCAATCAAGATCCAGAGCGCCGAAAAATTCGTGCCAAGCGCCATCAGCCAGGTCACGATCATATGGGCGCGTGGCGAAAGACGATCCCAGCCAAAGAAGAACAGGCCGACGAAGGTCGCTTCGAGAAAGAAAGCCATCAAGCCTTCGATCGCAAGCGGCGCGCCGAAGACATCACCGACATAATGCGAGTAATAGGCCCAGTTCATACCGAACTGGAACTCCATGGTAATGCCGGTCGCAACACCGAGCGCGAAGTTGATGCCGAAGAGAGCGCCCCAGAATTTCGTCATGTCGCGCCAGATGATCCGCCGCGTCATGACATAGACAGTCTCCATCATAGCGATCATGATGGAGAGGCCGAGCGTCAAAGGCACGAAGAGGAAATGGTACAGCGCCGTAAGCGCGAATTGCAGCCGGGATAGGTCGACAAGGAGTGGGTCGAACATGAATGGATCCTTTCTTAGTCACCATTTTTTAGCGCCAACGTTCCTTCTCCGAGTTGACACAGATCAACCTTGTGCGCGTCGATCGGTGTCAAAAGAGCTGAATGAGCAAAGACAAGGCATCGGCAGCAAAGCCAGAATGCGCCCACAGGGGCGCCGACAAGACCGACATGCTTGCCCTTGCGCGCCACGGCGCGAACGGCAGCCTGCGAACCGTGTTTACGCTTCAGGTGACGCGCTTGGTTCTGCGGCTGGGCTTCTCGGCCGTCACCGCCGTAATCGCCGGGCGGCTTGTGATGGAGCAAAGGGTTGATCTCTGGCTGCCAATCCTTGCGGTCGGCCTTCTGACTTCATCAGCCATAGCAGGATTGTTCGGCGACAGGACCCAGGCGAAAGCGGAGGCCACAATCGCGGCAGGGTTGCGCGATGCAGCAAAAACAAGACTTGACGCCATGTCGCCACGACAGTTGAACCAACTGCCCATTGGGACGTTGGTTATCGCCACGCAACGCTATCCTGAGGCGGTGGCATCGCTCGTCATCGGCCATCGCATGGCCTCTTGGATGATGGCGGTCGGTCCGCTGCTGGCTGCAACTATGCTCTTGCTCGTTTCCTGGCAGGCTGCAGTCCTGATCATCTGTCTGACGCCGGTCATGATCATGTTCTTTGCATTGGTGGGCGATGCGATCCGCAGCCGCGCGGCGGTTCAGGAACGCGCCTTTGGCCGTTTGGCGGGCCAATTTGCGGATCGCATCCGGGCATTGCCGACGATTCTGGCCAATCACGCTCTTGTCGAGCAGGAGAAAAAACTCTCCGCCCGGCTTGAGACCTATGCGCACGAGACGATGGGCGTCCTCACCATTGCATTCATCAATGCCGGCATCATCGACTTTTTCGCCTCGCTATCGATCGCCTTGCTTGCCGTCTTTCTCGGCCTTGGACATCTCAAGTTGATGATGATCCCAGGTTTTTTCAATCTCGCGCTCTGGCAAAGCCTGTTCATCCTGATGATCGCGCCTGATTATTTTGCGCCTTTCAGGCGGTTTTCGGAACAATATCACGCCAAGGCGGAGGGGCTCGCGGCAGCGAACGCACTCGAGCGTTTGCTCAACGTCGAGGTGCCAGAAGCGGTGGTCGTCTCCACCCTGAGCCGATCGCTGCCTCCCCTTCCCGAACACGGCCTCGTTGCCATCGTCGGCCCGAGCGGTTGCGGCAAGTCGACCTTGCTGCGCCGGCTTTGCGGGTTGGACCCAACAGCAAGTCCTGCCCGGTCGATTTCAGGGGAGATCGCGTGGGTTTCGACCGACGGCTTCGTAGCGGGGCATACGCTTGGCGAGGCGATCCTGTGGGGGCTCCCACCCGTATCGCCGACACGACTGCTCGACGCGGCAAGCGCGGTTGCTCTGCTTGACGATGCGCTCCTGCCCGGTGGCCTTGGCGCGCCTCTTGCGCGCGGCGGTGGCAACCTTTCAGGCGGCCAGCGGCTTCGCATCTTGGTAGCCCGCTCCATTCTTTCGGGAAAAGTGGTCGTCGCCGACGAGCCAACGGCCAAGCTCGACACAACGACATCTGCCCTCGTGCGGCATGCGCTTCTTGAGATAGCGCGCTCCCGGCTGGTGGTCGTTGCCACCCATGACAAGGAACTGGCCAGCAGCGCATGGCTCACAATCGACCTTTCAAATGACGAAAATATCGAGGTGGCTGCATGATCGGCGCCTCGTTCTCTGCAACCAGGAAACAGTGGCGGCGGGCGACGCTGTTGAGCTGTTGCGCTCTAGCATGCGGCATTTTACTGGGTGGAGTCTCCGCCTGGTTCTTGGGCGCCGTGGCGACGGCAGGATTGACAGCTTCGGCCGCCACCTTCAATTTCCACGTTCCTTCGGCGTTCATCCGCCTGTTCGCCATCGGACGCACGGCGGCACGTTATGGCGAACGCCTCCTCGGTCATAAGGCTGCGCTCAGCGATCAGATCCATCGCCGCGTGGATCTTTTTGCAGCCATGGCGACGGCACCAGCCGTGCGCAGCGCCAGTTGGCAGCTTGGCGACGAGGCTCGCCTAGCCGATTATGTGGATGACGTTGACGATGTCGACTATGCATGTCTGCGCGCCCGACTTCCGCTGCTCACGCTGGCAATGGGCTTTGCGGCGCTTCTCATCGGCTGCGCCATCATCGCGCCACTGTCGCTATTGCCCATCGTCATCACCTTGTCGCTCGGCGTTATAGTTGTCCGCAGACTGACAGAAACTGGCGCCGTCGTCTGGTCGCGGGCGCGGCTCCAACGGCGAGACGGTACGGAGCGACTGGGAGCCATCATGGCTTCGGCTGTTTCGTTAAAGGCCGAACGCTTGTGGAATGAACAATGTCAATTGGCCATGAGCGCCTTTTGTGAAGCCGATGGCCAAATATCTGCCTTGCGTCGCCTGCAATCGGGATTTGATGCGCTTGCTTCCCTCATCGGTCCGATCGCGGCTTTCAGCGTCGTTGTTGCCGCGTGGCTCGCAGGCGCACGCGGTGAGACGATGCTCCTGCCGATTGCGCTCGGATTTGCGTGGCTTGCACTCGGCGAAGCCATGAACGGAGCATCCCGAATCTTGGTCGCCAATCTGCGGCGGGACGCCGCCTGGATGGAGATCCGTAAGTGGAAGCGAGATGCGGAAGCCCTGGCGAGCTGTTCGGCAGGCAAGACGCCGGTCGAGCTCCGACAAGAACTCCTCCAGCGGATTTCTCCGACGGGCGCCCCGATCGGCAACAGGCCGATTGCGCTTTGTTTGAGACCCGGATTTCCGACAATCCTGGTCGGCACCAGCGGCAGCGGTAAATCGAGCCTCTTGAAGCAGATCGCGGGCTGGATCGGCGAAGACATCTTCGATGGACCGGAAGCAAGCCTCTCGGCGGCGCAGCGGCGCGTCACGACGACTCTCGTCCTGCACGATGCGACCATTCTCGAAGACACCGTTCGAGGCAATCTTTTCGACCCTGCAGGCGACGACGAGACGATGTGGCGGGCGCTGGCGACCGTGGAACTCGATACGCGTATGCGGGATGCGGGCGGCCTCGACGCTTGGATCAGGCAGGATATGCTTTCGCTCGGCGAAGCGCAGCGGCTCAATCTGGCGCGCGCCCTTCTGGCGCATACGCCTGTCGTCCTGCTCGATGAACCAACCGAGCACCTTGATGCGGCACAAGGTCAACGCATCCTCGCTCGCCTTACCGAGCAACTGAACGACCGCGTCCTCGTGATTTCGACCCATCGCGCCATCTGTCTGCGCAACAGCACCATCCTGGAATTATGAATATGACAGCCGTCCTCAACCATCGTCTGATCGACATGAAGGTTCCGCGCTACGCCTACGACCCAATTCAACCGGTATTTGCATACTAACGAAGTGCGGCATTCCTTATTGGTATAGCGTTTGCGAGCGCTGTAGCGCAGGGGCCGTGACGATAAACCATACGTTCAAGAACGGAGATCCCGAGATGACTGATCTGCTGAAGACTGAAAATAGCGCTGTGCCATTGCCGGCCTCTATCATAGGGAGCGTAGTCGAGGCATGGCAAATGCCGACGAAGATCCTTTCGGAAGAGCATGCCGAGCTCCTTGAAGAAGGGTGGACGATCACCACCACCTGGATGAAGCGCCGACAAGCAACAATAGACGCCGCCATGAAAGCCGCTGATGTCATACTCCATTCACGCAATCCTGTCGTGATCACCACAGCCTACAGCGACTGGCTCACAGGAAGCGTGGACCGCCTTATGGCCAATCTGAACGATGCCTGCGACCATAGCGTTCGACTAGCTCAGATTGGCCAGGAATCAGCGATGGCGTTTTTCTCGCTGCAGGGCGACAATCGCGCATCAGGCAGCGAAGCGTGCGCAACGATCATCGAACCGAAGCCCTCTTGAATTTTCTAGCTCTACGCTGTCCCAACTGTTTTGATAGGACGCAACGCCGCATCAGATCATGCTAGAATAGCATAATGAACGTTTGAGGGACCGTTATCATGCGCGCAATGATTTTGGACAGCGCACATAAGATGCTACGACTGGATGAGCAGAAAGCACTTCCGTGACCAAGTCGGCATCAAGTGCAAATCCGCGTCTGTGCCTGTGGAGTCTGTCGTACCGACCTCCATGGCGTCGACGGTGAGCTTACCCATCCAAAGCTTCCCCTGGTTTCGAGTCATGAAATTGTCGGTATCGTCACCGCTGTGGGAGCGAAAACAACAAACATTAAAGTTGGTGACCGCCCCGGAGTGCCTTGGCTGGGCTGGACGTGTGGTAAATGCATCTACTGCAAGAGCGGACGTGACCTCTGCTCGAACGCCCGCTTCACTGGCTATCAGGTAGACAGTGGCTATGCCGAATATACGATTGCCGATGAACGTATCTGCTTTCCTATTCCTGCCCAATTCAGCGATGTCTAGGCAGCACCATTGCTTTGCGCGGGATTGATCGGCTACCGAGCTCTGAGACTTGCGGGAGACGCACCTCTGCTCGGCCTCTGTGGCTTCGGAGCCGCGGCCCACATTGCCATTCAGGTTGCACGCTATCGTGGGCAGCAGGTCTATGTATTCACCAAACCGGGCGATATCGCGGGACGGGCCTTCGCCCGCGAACTTGGCGCAGTCTGGGTGTCGTGCTCCGACACGCTGCCACCTGAACCCCTCAATGCCGCTCTAATCTTTGCACCCGCGGGCGAACTCGTGCCGGCAACGCTAAGATCCACGGCCAAAGGTGATACGGTTGTCTGCGCCGGCATTCACATGACGGACATTCCAAGTTTCCCCTATAACATCTTGTGGGAAGAACGCGTCGTGCGGTCTGCCGCCAACCTTACGCGAAGAGACTGGGGTGAATTTCTGGCGATCGCGGCAAAGATCCCGGTGCGCACCACAATTTCGCCCTTTGCGTTGAACGACGCAAACGAGGCCCAAAGACAATTACGCGATGCAAAGATCAAGGGGGCCGCGGTGCTTGTGCCCTGACAAAGCGAGGGCATCCGACACCGTCGAATCCTGCATTCGATATCGTCGGCGGAAAAGTTCGCGCTTGCCTGGAAGAAACCTTCGCCGGATATCGCCATTCGACTTTCAATAAGACGCTTCATTGAGCGTCTGCCTTCCCGAGAGAACGATTTTCCGTCACTGATGGCAATCAGGGGGATTTGCCGCGCTTTTTCCGGGCGACGATCTTCCACGTCCTGCTTCACGAAGTGAACACGGAAAAGCCTACCCGGGAAGGAGCATGCAAATGGCTGCCATGCCCATGATGGCAGTCGCAATCCAACCCAGAATTATGACCGATCTAGGGGCGGTCAAATCACCCATAACGGATTTGCTGGAGGCAAGAAGGATCACAACCGCCATGAGGGGGACAGCCACGACGCCGTTGATGACAGCGCTCCAAAACAATGCTCTCATGGGACTGACGGGTGAATATTGGATAATCATCCCGGCAAGCACGCTGATAGCGATCACACTATAGAAACCGCGCGCGTCAGCTGGTTTCAGTTCAAGCCCTTCTCTCCATCCCATCGCTTCGGAAAGAGCATAGGCCCCCGAACCTGCCAGGACCGGCACACCGATCAGACCGACACCTAGAATTCCCATGGCAAACAATAGGAAGGCAAAGTCGCCCGCGAGCGGCTTCAGTGCGCTGGCGGCCTCGGCGGCCGTATTGATCTGGGTAATGCCGGCAACATTGAGTGTCATGGCCGTTGCCAGAATGATGAAGTAGGCAGTGATATTGGAATAGAACATTCCACTCCATGTGTCCCAGCGAATGCGTCGCAGTTCCGCATTGGCGCTCGGGCTGTCCTTTTTGAGGGCAACGCCACCCCACTTGCGCTCCATATCTTCAACTTCTTCTGACGCCTGCCAAAAGAAGAGATATGGGCTGATGGTCGTACCGAAAACTCCCGTAACGACCGCCGCGGCATCAGAACTGAACGAAAGGTTGGGCCATATTGTCTTCAAGCCAACCTCGCCCCAGGGAACATGCATCGTAAACAAGACTGCGGCATAGGCGAGCAACGACAGTGTCAACCATTTGAGAAACACAACATAGCGGTGATAGGGAACGAAAACCTGAAGCAGCAAGGTGGCAATCACAAAGAAGATCGTCATGGCATGACGGTTGATGCCGATAACCAGTTCCGCGACTTCGCCCATGGCGGCGACGTCGGAGCCAATATTCAGAATGTTGGCGACAAGTAGAAGCGCTACGACGCCTCGAAGTATCGACGGTGGAAAGGCCAACTTGATATTTGCCGCCAGCCCTTTGCCGGTCACCCGTCCAATCCGCGCGCACATGGATTGGATTGCAGCCATCAAGGGGAAGGTGAGCGGCATCGTCCACAGCATGTTAAGCCCGAATTGCGCCCCCGCTTGCGAATAGGTCGCGATTCCGCTCGGGTCGTCATCGGCAACTCCGGTGATCAAACCAGGTCCGACGCGTGCAAGCGGATGCTCCCTCAGGCGAGACCAGAACACGCTTGTGATCTTCATATGCCAGGTTTGGCCAGTATTTTCAGGAGATGCCATAGGCGCTTTATCCTCCAGCCGGCCAAGCGATTTTCGCCCACCTCAAGCAATCCGCGGTTGCGGCAGTTTGCATCGGTCTCAAAACGTTCCGATATCGACTACCATCGCCGTCACCACAGTATTCGGCATTGCGTTGGATCAAGAAGTGCGATCGAGGGCTGCCTGCCTTTCGGCCAGTGCTCAGCATTCTTCTGGGTATCAAGCGAATTCGCGCTTCTTTGATTGCGATCAATGCTCAGCCGGACCGCTGGGACCATGATTGCAAGCAGTCTCAGCCTGTCGTGCAACCTCGGAAGAATACAAAGGTGCCATATCGGAGGGAGAGCGAATGCCCCATAACCCTGTCACCAACCGAAACGAGGAAGCGCTCCTCGCTGCTGCTGGTTATGCGCCGATGCACAGCGACCATTGCGATTTTCGCCTTACCCGCCTGGACGAAGTGCGTTGGCAGATCAATGCGGTTTCTCCTCGCGCTGAGGCATGGATGCGCGAGACCTTATTGTCCCCCCTGGCTCAATGCTTCACCGGCGATATCGTCGTTGACGTGATGAGTGCCGATCGGCTTCTCAAGGAAGCGCATGCGAGGGGGTTGCGGACGGAATTCATCTGCCGCTCGGGCATCGACATATTTTAAGGAGGCGGCAATGTATGCACGGATCATCTGCGCAATCGGACTTGGGTCGCGTGAACGCGCCGAACATCTTCTGCGAACGTCGTACTCGTTGTTGGCACCAGAAGGCGAATTGACGGTGGCGCATATCGTCGAGCGCTTCCCCGCTGAGCAGAAATGTCCCGACAGCTGGGCAATTTCGGTGATCGGTGAGGCGGAGGAAAAGCTCAGCACACTGTGCAATAATCTCGACATACCGGCTTTCGTTCATGTGCGATCCGGGTCTGCGTCGCGAACGCTATTGAAGATCGCCGAGGAAAGAGAGGCGGATTTGATCGTCGTCGCCGCCCACGCCTCGGATATATTCGACCACATCTTTGGCTCGACCGTCGACTACATCGTACGTCACGCCAGATCTTCCGTGCTTATCGACCGAATTGGCGCACGTCAGGTTGCCACAGCGGAACGCGCAACGACGAGACGTGAGAGCTAAGTCAGACAATATTTCCAAGCGTAACCAAACCCCAGCACCGTTCTATTGATCGCGATCAAGGTAAGGCCCACGGGGCCGGATATTCTTCCGTCAATGACATGCCCGACGTCCTCGGCATGCATCGTCAAGAGAGTGAGGAATAAAACCATGCTTATCCACGCGGTCATGACATCGCCTGTAATATCGGTCCGACCCGAAACGCCCGTCGCTGAAGCCGCAATGATAATGCTCGACAACCATATCAGCGGTCTTCCGGTCATCGATGACATCGGCGATCTGGTTGGCATCATTAGCGAAGGCGACTTCGTCCGGCGCGCCGAACTGCGAACAGAACGCAAGCGCACCTGGCTAGTCGATTTTCTGACAAGCCCGGGAAAGCTGGCTGATGAATACGCCCAGACCCATGGTCGCACGGTTGGGGAGGTTATGAGCTGCGATGTTGTGACGGTCACGCCGACAACAATGCTCGACGAGGCGGTCGATCTCATGGAAAAACACCACGTCAAACGTCTTCCCGTACTGTCACGCGGCGTGCTGGTGGGGATCGTTTCTCGATCCGATCTTCTGAAGACGCTCCTGGACAAGCTTCCACCCGCGCAGGCATCGAAGGAGAAAGATCAGGAGATCGAAGCAGCGATCACAAGAGAACTGGCTGCACAGAGCTGGGGGCGGAGTGGCTCTATCCATGTCAAAGTCGTAGACGGGGTGGCCGAGCTTTCCGGTGGAATACTCGATGAGCGAGAACGCCTCGCGGCAAAGATCGCTGCCGAAAACACTCCGGGCGTGCGCGCCGTCTGCGACCAGCTCGTCTATATCGATCCCCTTATCGGCGTTGGCATGATCTAAATCTGAAACGAACCAAACACGGCCTCGCCTTGCCAGTGATGCCTCTCCAGATCTCATCCGACGCTGACTGTGGCGGCAATAACGTGATGCTTTGCTTTGGATATCTCTGTCATGCGTTGGACGAGGCAGAATCTTATCTCGTCCAAGCCGATTTCAATCAATCAAGAAGCTCGCGCAAGCGCAAGGCAAGCTCGCGCGCGGTGTAGGGTTTCTTCAGCCAACTCCCCAGCTGAGCCAACTCCTTTTCTGCGATAATCGGCTCCGCATAACCGGACGTGAAGAGTATCTTGATCTGTGGATGAGTCATGCGCACCCGGCGCGCCAACTCGTCACCAGTGAGTTCGCCTGGCATGACGATGTCGGTAAGCAACAATGCAATATCCGGCGTATCCTCGAGCTGTGCGAGAGCTTGTTCACCATCCGCAGCTTCGACAACGCGATAGCCGGCATCGAACAGTCTGGCAACCATCACACGGCGAACACGAGCGTCGTCTTCGACCACCAGAATCTTCTCAAAACCACGCGGAATATCATCCAGCCTTGCAGGCTCTGAGCGAATATCCCTCAAACCGGCTTGCGCGCTCTGCGACTTGGCGGTTGGCAGAAATACGCGCACGCTGGTTCCCTGTCCGATCTCGCTATAGAGCTGCACATGACCACCCGACTGCTTGGCAAAACCGTAAACCATGCTGAGCCCCAATCCGGTTCCCGCGCCGACCCCCTTAGTCGTGAAAAACGGTTCAAACGCACGCTCCAGTACGTCCTTGGACATACCAGCTCCCGTGTCGGTGACTGCCACCAACACATATTCGCCCGGCCGCACCTGTGGATACATCTGTGCATAATCCGCGTCGAGACGTACCCTCGAAATCTCGACGGAAAGGCGCCCTCCCCGGGGCATCGCATCGCGCGCATTGAGAATCAGATTGAGCAGCGCGCTTTGGAACTGAGGTCCATCCACAAGCGCATGATTTTGCCCACCGCTGATGATGGTTCGCAGCTCGATCGTCTCCCCGAGGGTGCGGCGTAGAAGATCGGAAAAGCCGGAAAGATGCCGGCCGATATCCAGAACCGTCGGATTAAGGGGCTGCCTGCGCCCGAAGGCGAGCAACTGGCCAGTCAGCTTTGCGCCATCGTCTGCCGCATCCTGGGCTTCCCCCACCAGCATTTTGAGCGCGGGATCACTTATTTTGCCTTCGAGCATTTCAAGATTGCCGCTGATGACGGTCAGAAGATTATTGAAATCGTGGGCTAGACCGCCGGTCAACTGCCCGATCGCCTCCATCTTCTGCGATTGGCGCAATTCTTCCTCGATCTTGTGTCGGCTTGTTAGATCCCGGATGAAGCCCGTGAAAATCCGATTGCCGTCCATCGCGACCTCGCCGACCGACAGTTCCATCGGAAAGATCGAGCCATCCTTGCGCAAGCCACTGACAACGCGCCCATAGCCGATAATGCGGCGCTCACCGGTGTTCAGATAGCGTGACAAATAGCTGTCATGCGCCTCCCGATCGGGGGAAGGCATCAACAACTTGACATTTTTCCCCACGACTTCTGGGGAGGAATAGCCAAAGAGGCGCTCGGCAGCGGTACTGAATGAAGCGATGATTCCAGCCGAATCAATGACGATCATAGCCTCGGGAACCGTGTCCAGTATCGATCTCAAGTGGGCCTCACGGGTTGCTAGATCGGCCTGAGTTCGCTTCAAATCGGTGATGTCATTGTTTGTCTGCACGACTACCTGTCTTGAAGGATCGCCGACAGACACCTTGACCCAGCGACTGACGACGAAAATGCGCTCGCCCTTCTTATTGTAGTGGATGAGTTCGCCTTGCCACATGCCTTGCTCTGCAACATGCGCACGGATTGCTTCGAGGGAAATTGGCATTTCAGTGTGCAACAGCTCATGCACCACTTTACCGACCGCCTCTTCCTGGCTCCATCCGTAGAGATGTTCACATCCCGCACTCCAGCGGCTGATGACGCCGTCGAAGCCATGGACAATAATATAGGCCCCCGTCAGGATGCGGGCCATGTCGTCCAAACCACTCTCGCTTGTGTTTGAAGATACGCTTTGGTCGTTCATATCGTTCACAATCTAATCATCTGAATGGTTCCTGGGAAAGAACCGCCGTTGGTCATTCACTGGTCTATCGCGATAAAATGCGAGCGCAATAGCCGATGTTGATAGTCTCCGGTTCGTCGGGTTGGTGAAACGTGACAGAGCTTCGCCATTTCCCTTTAGAAAAAATATCGCTACGCCATCGCGTGACTTGCGAACATGCCACATGATATAAATATTTTTGCGACTATATCGTGCTGGTTGCGGGCATGCTCACATTTCTCCGAGGTTTGTGCAATGATTTCTGAACAGCGGCGGCAAGACCATCTTCTCGTCGTCGACGACGATCAAAGAATTTGCCAGATGTTGACACGCTATTTCGAAGACGAGGGATATCAGGTCACCACCGCTTCGGATGGTGCCGAAATGCGCCTGCGGCTAAAGCAAGATGTCTTCGACATGATTTTGCTCGATCTCATGCTGCCGACCGGCGAGGACGGCTTGACGCTTGCCAAGGAAATTCGCATGCAATCGGACGTTCCGATCATCATGCTGACCGGCCGCGACGATGTGGTCGACCGGATCGTCGGGCTGGAGATAGGGGCAGACGACTATATCGCCAAGCCTTTTCATTTGCGCGAGGTACATGCGCGAATGAAGACCATCTTCCGTCGACGCGTCCCCGCATCGAAGCCGGAAGCCAAGCAGGAGGATATCATTCATTTCGACGACTGGCAGCTGAATTTTGATCGCCGCCAGCTCATTGCCGGTGACGGTAGTGAAATGCAGCTGACAACAGGTGAATTCGACATGCTGGCGGCCTTAGTCCGCCATGCCGGGCGCGTGCTCGGCCGCGAACGGCTCATGGATTTGACGCGAGGACGCAATCTGGAGGCATTCGACCGCTCGATTGATGCCCAGATCGGGCGCTTACGGAAGAAGATCGAGGAGGATCCCAAACACCCCAAGCTGATCAAATCGGTGCGCGGCGTTGGATACGTCTTCACAGTCCGCCTGTGAATGGCATCCTCACAGATTTGCGGATCGGCAGCTCTATCGGCCAAGAAATATCGGCAATTTCGCATGCTCCAGCATGGCGCGGGTGACACCGCCGAAGATTCTTTCCCGCATTCGCGAGTGGCCATAGGCTCCCATGACAATCAGATCCGCGCTGATGTCGACCCCATGTCGTTGTAATGCCTCGTCGGCTGATCGCTTTCCGCTTGCGATAACATCAACGGTCACGTTCACTCCCTGCCGAGCCAGATAGGTGGCAATATCGGCGCCCGGTTCCTCACCCTGCAGGCCAGGCAGGGCGACTGGGTCGACCATGGCGACGTGCACGCGCTCGGCTGCCTTTAGGATATCAAGTGCCTTATGAACCGCGTCGGCGGCCTCCTGACCCGCATCCCAGGCAATCATGACGGTGCGTGGCGGCCATACCGGCGAAGAATCCTTCGGCACGATGAGAGCCGGCGTTGGAGAATGGAACAGCACGCCGTCGATCGCAAATCCTCTGAGATCTTCGTCCGCCGTCATTTCCGAACCGATGATTGTCATATCGGCATACATGGCTCGTTGCCCGAGCAAATCCGGGGCCCATGGGAAGTCGCAGAAAAACTCCTGAACTTCATAGGATATGCCAGAAGCAGTGAGCTTGGCTCGAGCCGTTTCGATCTTCTCGCCGAGCAGTGTTGCCTCGCGGTCGCGTTCATCGAACCAAATACTCGCGGTTTCACCCGCATAGCCGCTATAGGGAGGCATCGCACCGAATGCGACGACGAGGAGGACAAGATGAGCTTCCATAATCATGCTCAGCGAGATTGCTGCTTGCAGATCCTGATCACCGTGACGAGCGGCGGTGACGCACAATAGTGTTTTGCATGGCATCGACTTTGCCCTCGATTAGCGATTTGAATGACGTCACACTAGGCATTTTGTCTTGCAGGTACTTTGATCGGCATCAACAAGCCCATTCAAAGACCGCTTACGAAGGCGCTTGATCATCTGCCGACGGAGTTTGACGCCGATCAATGATCAAGCGCAGATTTCTGGTGAATTTGGTGGCGTTCCGGCGATCGCTATTCGATCCGGACAGCCCGTTTTCAATTGGGAGTGCTCACCATGTTGGCTCGCGACGTTATGACAGCGAAGGTCATCACGATTGATGCCAGTGCAGGTATCGGCCACGCGATCCGGTTGATGATCGACAATCGCGTCAGCGGTTTGCCTGTGATCGACGATCGGGGCGATGTCTGCGGCGTCATCACGGATGGGTGATTTGCTGGGACGCTGCGAAATCAATTCAGTTCCTCCGATTACGGAAGGTTTAGCCGATTGCGGAATCCGCAACTATATCAAAAATAGGGCATGGCGTGTCGCCGACATCATGACCCCCAACCTCGTCGCGGTCTCACCTGATACCCCCGTTTCAATCGTCGCAAAGCTCATGGCCGCCCACAACATCAAGCGCGTCCTTGTTCTTGACCAGAGCCATCTCATCGGGCTCGTGAGCCGTCGTGACCTCCTGATCGCGCTTGTCGAGACAAAACCCGATGTCATCGCTTCCGGAGACGATGCGCTCAGGTTGGCTATTGCGACGCGATTGAAGAGCGAGCTGGGCCTGGATAACCACAGGATCAATGTCGCGGTTCGAAACGCGCGGGTCTCACTAACAGGAACTATTGATTCTGAACTGCAACGCCAAGCGATCAAGGTCCTCGTCGAACGCATCAGGGGCACAAGCGGCCTTGTCGATGGCCTTCAGATTGCATCGCAAAACGCATGAAACCCACCCCAATGCTTGCTTGATCACAAACCGAGCAGTCGAGGTATCGCGCAACTGCCAATCAGGCTTTTCCAGGCATGCGAGCTCCAACAAGATCGATATTGAAACCACCTTCCAGCTCATAACCTTCAATGAGGACTCGTCCAGCGTTAAAATCGGCCTGTGCGAAGTCCGTCACGATACGGCGATCGATATCGCTCGAGCGGTGATTGATTTCCGCAGGCGGCCCTTGACCTTCCATCTGCCAGACGGACCAGCTTGCCTCAATCTGCCGCTGAAGGCGGCGCCGGGCGATGAACTTCATATGATCACCGAGGAAAATGTCTGACCTTCTCGGCAGGCATATGGATCTGTCGATGCTCCGCGGCGTAGGTCACCGTATCGGATACACGTTCCACGCTACACCTTTCACGGGCTGTCTCATCAATTCATCATACCGGCGTTGCGACAACCGGCACCTAGGCTGGCAGCTGGCAAGGTCGTTGTCGCCCATATCGGCAGCGGCGCCAGTTTACGCGCGCTTGATGGTGTCATAAGTCGCGATGGCAGCATGGGATTTTCCACACTGGATGGCATATGGCCGTTGCGGGGTGCTTGATCCCAGTGCTTTGCCATACATCTTGGGAGCCAAGGGTCGCAGCCTACGCGATATCGAGGACATGGTCTATTGCCATTCCGGACTGCTCGGCGTCTCCGGTATCAGTGCCGATACGCGCGACCTGTTGACCGACGATAGCGCGCAGGTAAAGCAGGCCCTCGAACTCTTCGCGCTTCGTATTGCCGGGAAAGTCGCCGAATGGAGGCAACGCTTTGCGGTCTCGACGGGCTTGTCTTTACGGCTGGCATGGGCGAGCATCAACCGCAAATTCGCGCGATGGCGGCACGCCATCTTGCCTGGCTCCGGCTTGAGCTGGAGGCAGTTGCTAATATGCGAAACGCGATGGTCGTCCATTCAGCGCAAAGTCGCCTTGCCGCATATGTGATTCCGACGGGCGACGAGCGGGTCATGGCCAATGAAACCCTTTCGCTATTGCAATTGACGAGCGAAACCAGGATGTGAAGCGTGTGCTGAGGCTCGCGCCTCGCATGACAATCTCAAAGATCGCTTATCGGAGCCGAACCTGTCCCAATGGACATCGAGGCTCCCAAATCGTCGCTCCGCAAGTTTGATCCACCGCAAGGCTGATCCGTGCGACCGCGGATAAAACAAATCCTGCGATCAGTGTCTGCATGTGCAGTTCATGGTAGGCAACCCGATAAAGGATTTATGTCGTGCACAGAGCGCTTACAAGGGTTCGATTTTGCCGTCAGATATCCACGTTGGGCAAATAAGACGTCATTTTGGACAAGAAGGAGACTGCGATGCCAGAAGAAAAATGGAACATCACGACGCGGGAAGGCCTGCAGGTGACGGTTAGGCCGGCAGGTATCGAAGACGAAGAGCTCATGATCCAGCTTTTCGATCATGTCAGTCCACAGGACCTGCGCTTCCGTTTTCTATCAGCCGTCAAACATGTTTCGCGAAAGCAGATTGCTGACCTGATCGGTGCAGATCACAAGGCCATAGAAAGCTATCTCGCTTTCCCTGGGAACTCTACTACGCCCGTTGCGACGGCCGTGTTGGCATGTGATCACCAAAAAAAACGTGGTGAAGTCGCCATTACCGTGCGCAGCGACTTCAAGGGTCACGGCCTTGGTTGGGAACTTCTGGGCCTGATGGTGAAAGAAGCCAGACAGCGGGGCTTGGAAAAGATCGAGTCGATGGAAGACAGAAGTAATTACGACGCCATCGAACTAGAGGAGAACATGGGCTTCAAGGCTGAAGCCTGCCCGGGCGATCCTACACTTCTTCTCTTGTCGAAATCGCTGACCGCATGAGTTGCAATCTTTAAGACGATATATCCTCCATCGGTTTCCGCATCCGATTTTCAAGCCCGC
Organism: Rhizobium sp. P40RR-XXII; assembly: GCF_012641405.1. Lineage (GTDB taxonomy): Bacteria > Pseudomonadota > Alphaproteobacteria > Rhizobiales > Rhizobiaceae > Rhizobium. The sequence goes on along the minus strand of NZ_JABAII010000020.1, from coordinate 85,900 downwards.
ACGAATGTATCGCGCGCAAACGGAATCTTCGTTCTTTAGCCCCTAGGGGCCATACGGGCCCTAAGGGCTTGATAGTCAAGACAATCCCGATGAGAGTGCGGCATCTATTAGAAGAGCTGTCCTCATTGAAGTTGGGGCGCCAGCGTATCACATTGATTGCGACACGTCCGCGCCCCAATTCCCCGGATAGCCAACACGATGCTAGTGGCGGCGCTGGGCCATCATAGTTCTGCCGTTATTTCCGACGTCATCATCTTCGTATTCTGCTGCTTGATGCGCGAGACCGGCCCTGCTGAGGACCTTGATACCGTGACGACCGCATACGCTGATGATCCCCTTACTGGACAATTTCGTCACCGTTCGTGACACTGTCTCGATCGTCAGCCCTAGATAATCCGCAATATCCAGCCGCGTCATGGGCAGCGCGATCACGCCGCGCAAACCACCATGGGCTTCATCGGATTGCAATTGGCGCAGAAGAAAACTAGCAAGACGCTCCTCAGCGCTTTTGCAAGATAGCAGCACCATTTGATCTTGCGCTGCGGCAACCTCGTCACAAACCCTCGAAAACACCAGAGGGCGAAGCTGCGGGGACGTCGCAAGCTCCTCTTCGAAAGACCGCTTGGTTACTCGTCGGAACGTGACCTCATCGATCGCCTCAGCGCTATAGAGATACCGATTCTTGAATGAAACGCCCACCGCATCGCCACTTCTCAGGAAGCCTGTAATGACGCGTCGGCCATCTGACAGCAACCGGCAGATCCGAAGGTTTCCTTCAACCAGTGAAAAGACGTGTTTCGCAGGGTCGCCTTCGAAGAACACAATTTGCCCCGGCTGCGCGTGTTCGAGAGGCTGCCTGCAAAATATGCCATTGAAATCAGATAGTTCTGCGGCGGCGGACGTATCGCCTCTCACGTCGCGAACCATATGCAGATTGCTCGTCAGCATGCCCGTTACTCCTTTAAATCAATGAAGAGCAATTGACGGTTTTCGCGTGACAGGGAAACGCCAGCCATGTGCCAATTGGTGCGAATTTGTAACTGAATGTAACAGCGCCAGCTCAGTCGCCGAGAGATTGAATAGGGGCAGGTTTGAGGCAGTGCATCAGGCCGTGATCCCAGCGATTGCAGAAGGAAAGATCATCAAGCCTGTCAAGCACATCGGGTGACCAGGTCCAGATGCGTATGAAGTCGCAACGCTGAACGATCGCACGGCGTTTGGCCTCCAGGAAGAGCGATTCGGCGATGGCTTTTTCGTTCGTGACACTACCGACAATCAAGATCGGAACGTCAAGCAGCTTATGCGCAATCGGATGCATACGCACAAGCGAGAAGGTCAATCCACGAATGTAACCAGCGCCATCGGTCACCACCATCGTCGCATAGCCCTGCTCAACGATGACTTGCCAGCGTTCGACGCTAATCTCCGGGCCGAAAGCCCGAAGAAAGGCCAAAGCCTGGACAACCTGACCTCCCCTCATGGGGTTGAGCGTGTAGTTACCTCTCATCGGCCTCACCTCATGATTGATCCGTAAGTGGATAATGGAAGCCAGTCAGCGCAACTTGCGTCATTGCGGCAGATCAATGTTGCGCCCGCACATTGCGGCAGATTTGTAAAGTGGTGTTAATTTGATCTGGACGGAGATTTCCATGGATAAATTCATGCGGGCAGCGATCGTAAGAGAGTTCGGCAGGCCTTTGACGATCGAACAGGTGCCGGTGCCGCAGCCAGGCCCGGGCGAGATTCTCGTCAAGGTCAAAGCCTGTGGCGTCTGTCACACGGATCTGCATGCAGCCGATGGCGACTGGCCGGTGCGTCCCAGATTGCCCTTTATACCGGGACACGAAGTTGCCGGCGTTGTTGCGGCGATCGGACCAGGCGTCACCAATGTGAAGGAGGGCGACCGTGTGGGTGTCGCGTGGCTGCACGATGCTTGCCTGCAATGCGAATATTGCGAGACAGGATGGGAAACACTATGCGATCATCAGCACAATACCGGATATAGCTGCGATGGCGGCTTTGCCGATTATGTCATCGCCAAAGCGGCCTTCGCCGCCCATCTTCCCGGCCACATGGATTTCGCCGAAATAGCGCCCATTTTGTGTGCCGGCGTCACGACATATAAGGGGTTGAAGGAGACGGAAGCAAAACCTGGCGAATGGGTTGTCATCTCTGGCGTGGGTGGCCTCGGGCACGTCGCAATTCAGTATGCCAAGGCAATGGGATTGAAAGTAATTGCTCTCGACATTGCGCCGCCGAAGCTCATTCTTGCGCGCATGGCCGGAGCCGATATCGCCATCAACGCCACGGTGCCGGATACGGTCTCGGAAGTGATGAAGGTTACCAATGGGGGTGCCCACGGCGTCCTTGTGACAGCGGTCTCGCCGACCGCGTTTTCGCAGGCCCTGTCGTTGGTTCGCAAGAAGGGTACCATCAGCCTGGTAGGTCTGCCGCCTGGCCAGTTCGCCACTCCGATCTTCGACGTCGTCCTTAAGCGCATCACGGTTCGCGGGTCGATCGTCGGAACACGTCGAGATCTCGACGAGGCGATAGCTTTTGCCGCCGATCACAAAGTCAAGGTCGCCGTCCGCCGTGCCCCCCTCGAAGACATCAACCAAGTGTTCAGCGATCTGAAGCAAGGGCGCATCGATGGGCGCATCGTCCTGGATATGGCGATGGAAGCGGCAACGCAAAAAATTGGAACCGAACCGCTCTATGCTTGAAAAACGGAAAGACTTTCTAGCAGATCGGAATCAATATCGTGGCTTTGCCCGCTCAATCGACGCTCCAGATGCGATCATTCTCACACCGGGGGTTTGTCTGAGCGCGGCTACCCTATTCGACGGCTTTCACCAAAAAGATGCCGCCGCGTTCCAGCCAACGACGCTGGCCCGATCTCTGTGCAGACTTTGACGCAGGTCACGGCATTGCCGCGGCAGCGATCCGATCATGATAGCCGATTAACGGCTTTTGCCCAGAGCCAACAAAGGAAACAGCTCATGACATTCAAATCTATTCTGGTTCATTTGGATATCGAGGCACGCGCAGAAAGACGTATAGCCTTCGCACTTCAGCTAGCGGGCAGATTCGATGCCGAACTGAACTGTGCCTGCTTTGCCGATCCCACATTCGCACTCGCTATGGGGCGCAGCGCAGCTTTAGCTGTCAATATCATGCGCCGGGACGCGGCCGCCATTGAAGCTCGACAGCGGGATTTGCATGAACAGATCATGCAAAATGCTCCATTCCGAACGCACGTCGAATGGTTCGCTGAAATCACCGACCCGACAACGACGATCATCAAGCGAGCCCGCTGTGCCGATCTCGTGGTGCTTTTTCGCCTCGACAAGGGGCATGCATACGACAGTCACCGAACCGCAGATCAGGGTGCCGTCTTGCTATCCGCCGGCCGCCCTTTGCTGATTCCCTCTCCGACAATGAATGCTTTGGTGCCACGTACGGTCGTGGTTGCCTGGAAAGATACCAGGGAAACGAGACGGTCGATAGCTGACGCGATACCTTTGCTTCAGCAAGCCGAAGATGTCGTACTGTTGAGCGTTCGGGAGACAGATTACGACAATGATCCTGCCGAGGATATCATGCACTATCTCATTCGGTATAATGTTCGAGCGCGACGCCTGATTGAACCGCTGCGGCTAGGAAGCACCGGCGAAGCGATCATCGATATTGCAACAGAACTTCAAGCTGATCTGATCGTTGCCGGCGGTTACGGGCATAGTCGCTTCAGGGAGCGGATATTCGGCGGTGTCACGCAGCATCTGCTTCAGCATTGCCCGCAGCATCTGCTTTTGTCGAATTGATGCAATAGCTCCGTGCAAAGAGTTCGAAGCTGACCGCGTTATTCGACGATGTAACCTCATCGTAATGGCAAGCGGCGATTGATCGACACCAAATCGCTGAACCGGACCTGCCGAGAAGAGGTGACGCCGCAGCGTATAGGCACCTTCTTGTGCTCTGTTGGCGCGGCGGTGGCCCATGTGCAGCAAACTCTGGACGACCGCTCGCCCTGATTGTCGAACAGGCTGCGACTTTCGGCATACCTCACATTAGGTGGCCAACGACGATTTCACACCCGGCGGCACGACGACGATTTGACTTGATCCGACGGCAACTTTGCTTGCATCGCGGATCAAGGCATATTTGACCTGCGTTGCCTTCAGATCACGATACCAATCCACCAGCGCGCTCCACGGATCGGTCAACTTGGAAAGGCCAGACAAAAAGGCGACGACTGTGCCGATCTCGGTCTTTCCAGTTACGACATAGTAGCCTCCCAGAACGAAAATTCCGACATAACCCAGTTGGATCATCAGATTCATCATGAAGTTCATGGTAAACTTCAGTTTATAGATGCTCATATTGGTGGAAAAGAGCGCCTGGATGCGCTGCGCCTGTGCAGCGGAGGCTTCGTCGGTATCGACATGCTCCATCATGCCCTCGCTGATTTCACGCATTACGCTAACCTTTGTTCCAATCCGGCGATTGATTGCTGACTGCATGAGGGGAACAAAGCCAAACTGTGGACAATAGACAACAGCGATGGCAAGTGCCATCAATGGCTGGAGAAAAATGAGATAGCCGCCGACGGTAAGCAGGATTCCCACCTGCAGAAGAGGCTCGGAAATACTGGTGCCGACAAAGCCGCCCACAGGCTCTGCCTCGGCCAGGACGATTGAAAGCTGAATGCTTTCGGCGACGACCTCGACCGATGATCCGTCCTGATGCGCTGACGTTGCCAGGGTCCGCCCACGCAGCCATAGAATTGCAGTCTCGGCGATCCAACCGCGATAAATATTGAGTATGAGTTTTATAGTACCCTCTGCAGCAACAAGACCAAGATAGCCAAGCGCAAGCAACAGAATGACGCGATAAGCAGCGCCAGCCGTCGCGGCATTCACGATGCGTCTTTGCAGTTCCAGAGGTGCGGCCTCGACAACGAAAAGCACAATGGAAATCACCGCGAGCGCAAATTGATGGCGTCGTCCCATTATCAAAATAAAGCCAAATAGGCTTTTGGGCACTTTAGGCTCCTTGATCCGCTGATTGGCGCGACAGAGGGATATCAAGCCAACTGCGATGCGCCAGCACTGGTTCCGTATTCGGGAGATCTATCAAGCGGCGATCAGCATTCCAAGGTGAGGCTTGCCAGCCGGTCGCCAGTCGCGAATGAAAAAGCGCTTCAAATATCAGCTTGACGCTGCAAGTGAGCCTCGATTTCATAGACAGGCAACTTTGTAAGATCCTTGTTGACGACCGCCTTCATCGCGTTCATGGCGGCTGCACTCATATATTTGCGCAGGAAACCCAGCGTCCTTGGCGGTGCGACCAGTACGAAATTGGCAATGACGCCGCCACTTACATACTCGTCGAGACGATCGGCGATTTTTGTGACGAATTCCTCCTCCGCCTTGTCATGAAGATCCGTGGACTCGACGGAGCTGCGCGCTCCACCTTCGGATGCATAAACCCGGCCTGGTCGATCAGTGCCTAAATCGTGCGTCGCCTTAGACGCCTCGTGGTAGACGTCGACCTCAACCAGGTTGAGGAAGTGTCCGTCACCGTCGTTGCGTAGGAAAAGCGCCCTGGCTCCGTCACAGACGATAACCCAGCATTTCTGGCCAATTTTGAATTCGCTCATACTCGATCTCCTTTACATGTGTCTCTTTTTGCCTGGATCGTATGTGGGAAACGAGCCAAGTGCCTTTGCTTTGCCAAGGCCCCATGGCTGCGAGACAAACGATGCGGCGGGAAAGAACACCAGGGTAGCGCAGATAAGGCTGATCCAAGCCACTCCATCCACCGCAGAAACGCCGATCATCCAAGGCGACAGAGCAAGCCATGCCGCCAACACGATCCGCTCCCATTCCAACGCAGCTCTATCCCGTACGGTAGCGCTGCAAAGCAACAATAGTCCCGTCAGTGCAAGATTGACGGTTGAAACCCCTAAGCCAGGAAGGTCTGGACAGAGAAAAATCAGCGCGAAGGATGCAACGACAAGTACAATGCCGATCATGTTTGTCATGTAGTCGCCTAGAGCGTGATTTGGCATGGCTGTCTCCAATGATTTCCGATAGCATATGAGGTCCGCGAATTTGCGCATTGCGGTCGGTCGGTTCGGCGGCACGACAAGTAGCGTGATCGTTCAAGGCATCGACATGGCGACGCCGATGTAGGGGTCGATCCAGGTCAAGCAATCCTTGACAGCCTTTACTCCCGGGACATTTTCGGCAAGAACCTTGGCAGCTAGGCGCTCGCGCTCGTCAAAAATGGAACCTGAGAGTTCAGCGGTCCCGTCCTTGACATTCACATGGATGAAGCCGTTCTGGCTCCAGCTTCGTTTTCCAAGTTCGGCAATGATGAGCGCTTCAATCTCGGCATCGCTGTGCGGCTTCGCTTTATCGGCAAGAATGTCGGCAAGAGCGCGCAGCAGGTCGGAACGCGTAACAATGCCGACGAGCTTTTCCCCATCGACGACCGGCAGCCGATTGATGCCGTCGCGTTCCATCATCTCGACGGCGTCACTGACCAGCGCTTGAGGCGAAATCGTCTTTGCCGGCGACGTCATCACTTCTCCGACCAGCCTGCCATGGGCATGCACATATTCATCCGCGAGCCGCCCCGGACTAACAAAAAACTCAAGAAAGGCTGAGCGTTGCCGTTCGGTATCGAGTTCACCTCGCCGCAAGAAATCCCCTTCGCTGACAATGCCGACAATCGCGCTGTTGTCGTCGACGACTGGAAGCCCGCTTATGTGATTGTCCAATAGCACTTTCGCAGCCTGTGCGATCGATGAGGATGATCTAACCGTTATGGGTGTCCGTGTCATGATATCCTGAATGAGCATGGGTCTTCTCCATTTGAATTGATGATGGACGTGAGGCCGGTCCGTATCATGGCATTTCCGCTTGAAACCCCACCGGTCGCTGTGGCTTGGACTGACATTCACGGAGCAACGCGTTCGAAGCCTAGCTAACCAATAATGCGGACATCCCGTTTGCGGGTTGATCGAGGTCAAACTCTTAAAGCAAATCTGGTCTCAATCGCTCTCGAGCGCGCTTGAATAAGGGCGATGGCGACAAGGCGTCACGACCCACGGCGACCAAGCATCTCCACCTGGGCAAGCCATCGCTCTCTTCTTCGCTTACCAGCTTGCTCGACCATCCCAAAATACGTTTGGCGGACGGGACGAATTCCTGCGAAATTCAGAATGCTTCGGCGCAGGACATTTATACCATGCGCGCCGAACCAGAAGCGATAGACCGTCGCTGGCATCCCCATAGTGACGATAATTCGCGCCGTGCAGCCACCAAGCAGTTCTTTGGCTCCGCCATCTTGATATTGAAAGGCAAGGCCGGGTCGAAACAGCTGTTCCAGAAACGCCTTGAGAAGAGCCGGCATGGTGCCGAGCCATAGCGGAAAGACGAAAACGATGTGCTCTGCCCATTGGAGCGCCTCACCAGCAGGAACAAGAGATTGAGGCAAGGTTCCATTCTCAAACGCCTCGCGTGAACGCAGCAACGGAAAATCCAACTGTGAGATGTCCAACCGGCGCAGCATAAAACCCGCTTCGGCGGCTCCCGCCGCATAGGAATCGGCAAGAGCTCCGCAAAGATGCTTATCATGGCCGTTCGGATGCGCTTCAATGATCAGTATGTGTCGTGACAAGATCGCATCTCCTGCTTCCAAGCAAGAACGGTCGTGAAGGGAATGTCCATGCGCAACAACCGCGTGCCCACACCTGGCCTAATCACCGTAGACTGATCTTTCGATCGACATTTATCATCTTCAGTTTAGCCGATCCGACCTTGATCTATCGCAATCCGGCAGAATGGCGAACCGCCCTCGTGTTCATAATTTTTGAGCGGCATCAATGCGCATTTATCTCCTTCTATCGCATGGTTACATCACGAAGGAGCAACGCACATGGACAATCCGGTTGAAGCATTAGCGCAACGAGACGTCATCTCTTCGCTTTCAGGCAACAAAATCAAGAAGGGGAACTCGGGATGGTTCTGGCTCGCGATAACGACCGTCTTCCTCGGTGGAGTTGCCCTCTTTTCGATATGGGAGCGCGCTCGACAGCCGCAACTGCCTTCATATGAGACGGTTATGCTCGACAGAGGCGATATCGCACGGCAGGTGATGGCAACGGGCACGGTCAATCCACAGCTGACGATCATCGTCGGTAGCTATGTGTCCGGACCGATTACGGAGATCCGCTGCGACTACAATACAATGGTCAAAGCCGGCCAGGTTTGCGCCACTATTGACGCGCGCCCCTACCAAACCATCGTCGATCAGGATAATGCCGATCTATTTGTGGCCGTGGCCCAACTCAGAAAGGATCAGGCCAATCTGACTTACACTCAATTGAGCTATCAGCGTAACCTGCGGCTGAAGGATACGGATGCAGTCTCCCAAGACACGGTGGATGTTGCCAGAAACCTCGTGGATCAAGCAGCGGCGCAGGTCGGCCTCGACCAGGCGACGATCGAGCAGCGCAAGGCGGCGCTTTCAGCCGCCCGGATCAATCTTGATTACACAAATATCAAATCTCCGGTCGATGGCGTCGTGGTTTCGCGCAACGTGACGCAGGGGCAGACAGTGGCAGCAAGCTTCCAGACGCCGACGCTTTTCCTCATTGCCACTGATCTTACCAGAATGCAGGTTGATACCAACATCAGCGAAAGTGACATCGGCGGGCTCAAGAATGGCCAGGCGGCCACGTTTACGGTCGATGCGTTTCCAGATCGCGTCTTCAACGGCATCGTCACGCAGGTCCGGCAATCACCGCAGACCGTTCAGAATGTCGTAACCTTTGACGCCGTGGTCACGATCGACAATGCGGATCTCCACCTCAAACCTGGGATGACCGCCTCCCTCAATATTGTGACCGATCGGCAAAAGAATACATTGCGCGTTCCGAGCCAAGCCCTGCGCTTTGAACCGAAGGCATCTGCTGTTCCACATCCCGCCGAAGGCAAGTTCGATCATGTCTGGGTGGAACGCGACGGCACCCTGAGGATGGTTCCGGTGAAAGCCGGGATCAGTGATGAATCTTACACAGCAATTGCCGATGGCGACCTGCACGCGGGGGATAAGGTTGTTGTCGGACAGCTTACTCCGGTGAATGCGTCGACAAGCTTTCGCTTCTTCAGATTCTAGGTACACCGTCATGAATTGCTCAGCCAATCCGCCAATCATAGTCTTGAAGGATATTGCCAGGACGTTCACGGTTGGCGACGTGCAGATTTCGGCCGTTCAGGGCGTTACGCTGACGATAAACCGGGGCGAGTTTGTTGCGATCATAGGCTCTTCGGGCTCTGGAAAATCGACGTTGATGTCGATTCTCGGCTGCCTTGACCAGCCTGGCGCTGGTCATTATTTATTTGAGGGTCTGGATGTTGCCAAGCTCAGCGAGCCGGATCTGGCCGCAATACGCAGCGACCGTCTCGGATTCGTTTTTCAAAGCTTCAACCTCTTGCCGCGCACGGGCGCCCTGGAGAACGTCTGTCTGCCACTTTACTATGCCGGCACAAGTTCTCTCACTCATACAGCCATGGTCGATCGCGCTCGCTTAGCGCTCGAAAGAATGGGCCTTGGCGATCGACAATACAACACGCCCGGGCAATTGTCTGGCGGCCAGCAACAGCGGGTCGCCATCGCGCGTGCATTGATCAATGCGCCGGGCCTGCTACTTGCGGATGAACCAACGGGCAATCTGGATACGAAGACCTCGCGGGAAATCATGGACATAATGGTGACCCTCAATCGTCGTGACGGCGTAACGATCGTGCTAGTTACCCATGAACAGGACATGGCCGCTTATGCCGATCGCATCATCACCATGCGTGATGGCAAGATCATTTCCGACGAGCGCAAACCGATGCCGCGGGCCGTTGAAGCCCATGACATACGGCATTTTCATCCGCCAGGCCAATCGGAAACCCGCTCCGGCTTCAAGACCGCCTTCTCGTTCGGTGTCATGGCGTTGGGTGCTGCCGCGCAAGCAATCATGCGCAACAAGATGCGCTCGCTACTGACAATGCTCGGTGTCTTTATAGGAGTGGCAGCGCTCATCGTGATGGTTGCAGTGGGTCAAGGAGCAAATATCGCGGTCATGAAACAGATCGAGAGCCTTGGTACGAACGTAGTCGTGGTAATACCGGGAGCGGTAACCGGTGGCGGTTTGCGCAGTGGTTTTGGCAGTGCCAGCACATTGACCGTTGCGGATGCGAGGGCACTCTCCAAAGAAGCGCCCATTGCAGATATCGGTTATCTCATTCGCCAACAGGGGCAGATCACCTATAACGGCAACAATTGGACCACCAGCATTCAAGGTGTCAGTGAATCCTACGCTGCCATCACCAACTGGCATATCTCTGCGGGAGCCACGATCAGTAGGGGAAACGAGCAGAATGAAGCTCTAGTCGCCGTCATCGGTCAAACGGTCGTTCATCAATTGTTTGGAGCCGGCGAGAATCCCATAGGGGCGACGATCAGGATCAGAAACGTACCCATGCGCGTCATTGGGCTCTTGGCGCCGAAAGGCCAGTCGGCCATGGGTCAGGATCAGGACGATATCGTATTGATTCCATTTACGACAGCCGAGCGTCGCGTCCTGGGGGCAGCGGCACCGCTCCAGGCGCAGACGCAGAGCAATTGGGCCTATTTGCCGGCGCCTAATCCCTATGGCTTGCAACAGCGCCTGACGGGCTTCGCCAATCTTCTGTTCGTCCAGGCGAGAAGCCCCGATCAGGTGAGTGAGGTCATAACCGTCATCAATGCCGTCCTCATCCGCCGTCACAACATCAGGACGATCGAAGGCAAGGATTTCGACGTTCGCAATCTCAGCCAGTTTGCCGAAACCGCCAAGAGCAGCAGCCGCATAATGGCACTGCTTCTTGCAGCCGTCGCCTCGATTTCTCTGCTTGTGGGCGGCATAGGCATCATGAATATTCTCCTGGTGTCCGTAACCGAGCGCACCCGGGAAATCGGGCTTCGAATGGCGATTGGAGCCAGGCGTCTACATATCCTGCTGCAATTTCTGGCCGAGGCGATCTTTCTCAGTGTTACGGGTGGCCTTGCGGGAATTGGTATGGGGATCGGAATATCGTTGGTCATCTCACAGGTTTCGAATTGGCCAGCCTCCTTGTCGGTTGTCGCAATTGCCGGCGGGTTTCTCTTCTCGGTAGTGGTTGGCGTCTTCTTCGGCTATTATCCCGCCCACAAGGCCGCCAACCTCAATCCCATTGAGGCCCTTAGATATGAATAGCGGTTAAAGTCCCTGTGCGTTGCAAGTTCAAGCAAAAACGAAATGCAACAGGCGCCGGACCAGCGACCAGATTTTAGGCAGATCTAAACACCAAGGAGAGGGAAATGCAAAGTCGGCGTTGGCAAGATCACACAATATTCGTTCTCGGCCTATGGTTGATCGTAACACCCTGGAGCCTTGGAGCATATGGCTCCGATTCCCTACCTGCTGGAGCCGCAGCATGGAGTTTCTTTTTCTGCGGCTTACTCGTTGCCGCCTTGGGAGGACTTGCATATGCGTCCCGTTATGTCTGGGAAGATAGGCTGGATGTTCTGCTCGGTCTCTGGCTTATCGTTTCTCCATGGATCTTGGAATTTACTGATCGCGTATTGCTAACCTGGAATGCGCTGCTTGCGGGGTTGCTACTGACGATCCTGGCAGTTTGGGTTCTTTGGAGAAAACATCTGACGGATATCTCAGGAAAGAAATGAAATGTCTGACTTCTGATTTTCTCATTAAATGACAGAAAGATTGTCAAATCATCGCTAGCGGACGGGAGACAAGCATTGTTGCCAGAGCATCAATTTATTGGTTAAAGGTTTTGATACCGCGCTTTGGTTTTTATCAAACATATTTAATACCAGTACCAAATGATGGGGCATTTTTTCTCGAACACGATTGTATTGAGTATGTTTCCTACCACATTTCGGTTTTCTCATGGCTCATTCAATTCATTGCCTATCTATCAACGAACTAGGCAATGTCGAATTCAATTGAGAGAGTTCTGCAAATGCGTTTTTTCTTGAAAAAGATCGCTTTTAGGCTGGATAAATATCACTGATATTACCGTAGCTATCATGATTACGAGAATGATCATTAGAAGATGGTCGAGCACAAACCAGCGCAACCAGCGCAAACTGTCATGTAAGTACACCATATTCATAGCCTTGAGATCATCATTTTTTATTGCCCAAATATTCGAATTTCACGGTTGTCGAAGAATTCCTATATGCTTGACTACCGATTTTATACGACGACGATCATAATCTCTGTTGTCTACGATCACATTGCTCAGCATCAATTGCACCAGTTTCTGCGTAAAATTGACGACTTTATCCGATAGAACTCGCGACGCATAGGCGGAAGCAGTGGCTTCTGCCAGGCCAATCGTCTCGTTGTTGGGAAATCGAGAGGACCGGTTTGACGACGATCAATGCCGAAAAGGTACTTATCTATTTCACTATCAATGCCGGGAAGGCGCACGATGTCCGTTGCCGGCAATCGTGGCGACTAGGCTGATCGCCACCTCACTTTTTTCACCAAGAGGAGAATAGAAATGGCCGATACTGCTACTAAGCTGCCTATAAAAACCGATGAAAAAACTCTTACGGCCCGGGATCAGGGATGGTTCCCCTTCGAAAATCTGAGAAGGGAGGTTGATCGCCTGTTCGATGACTTTACGCCGGCGTTTTGGCATCGCCCTTTCGGACGCCTGTCTCAAGCCAAGTCGTTTTCGATCATCACAGCGCCGGCCGTCGATGTGATCGAGAAGGAAAATGCTTATGAAATAACGGCGGAATTGCCGGGTATCGACGCCAAGAACGTCGATGTAAAGCTTTCCAACAGTACTCTTTCCATCAAAGGCGAAAAAGAGGAAACGAAGGAAGAAAAGGAAAAGGAATATTTCCTGTCGGAGCGCCGCTTCGGCTCCTTTCAGCGAAACTTCCAGCTTCCGGAAGGTATTGACGCCGCAAAAATCGAAGCATCCTTTGCTAACGGCGTATTGACCGTCGTACTGCCCAAGACTGCAGAGGCACGCAAAGGCGAGCGCAAGATTGCCATCAAGGCTTCCTGATTGAATCGGCCGCGTCAACACTTACAGCAGGCAAGATGATCGGTCTTGCCTGCTTATTTTTCGGATTGTTCGGTTCGTTTGAAGATTGATCGTCTCGTTGAATCGCTCAAACGGGTAGACTTCCCGATCCGACTTGACCGATCAAAAGCGAATGGCGCCTGCAGAAGCTCAAGACCCGCAGGCGCTCAACGGTGAAGCATGAGCTTGGGAAATCAACCGATTGTCAGGTGGTTTTCAACGGCAATCACGCCAGGCACCGACCAGACCGCCCGCTCGGCTGCGCTGCGTTCGCTCCACGCATGCACGGCACCTTCCAAGGCAACTCGCCCCTCTATGATATCGACCCGAATGCGGTCAGCCTCTACCTCCGCGTTGCGTCGCAAGGCGCCTTCAATTCGGCCTTTGATATCCGCAATCATTGAGCTGGGCCGAATGCTAAGGAGATTTGAGACACCTGTCACGCCGCCTAGCTTCTTGACCGCGTTCTCCGCCGCCAGACGCTGGAAATGCCAAGGCACCTCACCCGAAAGCGTCACCCAGCCGCGCTGGACCTTGACATCGATAAGACCGTCCGGCAACGCCGTATCCCATTCGATAATGTCGAGCGCTCTCGAAGCGATCTCATCATCGGCGTGCATTTTTCGTCCCGCATAGCGCACCTCGATTTCCTCAGCGATGGCGCGCACACCGCGCACGCGCTTGACGGCGCTTTCCGCCGCGGACTTTTCCGCATAGCTGCCGACGTGGCCAGAAAGGGTGACGACGCCGTTCGTGACCGCGACACCGATATTGGCTGCATCTATGCTGGGGTCAAATTGCAGTTCGTCCATGACGTCCTGTCGCAAGGAAAGATCATTCATCGCACTTCTCCGATTGGCTGGAAACAACTTGAGGCGGACCTCAAAGGTATGATTGCTTTTTCGTGGGTCGTGTCATTGCGCTCAATCAATCAAACGGCATGCGCCTGTGGGACGGGAACATTATCACCTAGAACGGACAAGTCGCGATCCGGCAGCGACAGCTGAACCTGCCGGAGACCCACGTCCCCAGATGAGGCCGCTATCGCAAAACCTACTTTGCGACAGAAATTCAGCATCTTGAAATTGTCGGGCAGGACCGAACCACGGATCTCTTTCAGACCTTGCGCGTTAGCAAAGTCAACAAGCTTGCGCAAAAGGATCCTTCCCAGTCCTATTCGCTGGCGGTCGCTTCGCACAAGTAGACCAAAATCACCAGATTCCTTGGCATCGTCTATTGCAAGCCGAGCGACACCAACAATCTGCCCATCTATATCGGTCGCCACGAAGGCCATTTCACGCTCGTAGTCGATATGCGTCATGCGCACGACAGTTGCATTGGAAAGCTTCGTCTGTCCAAAGAATCGGGCGCGTGTGTCCGAGGGCGAAGTGCGCTCCAGCATAGCGCTATAAGCATGTGCATCCATGGGGCGAATGGGGCGCAATGTGAAGGCTTGGTCGTTCAGGCTGATCCGTTCCGTCCACTCACCAGGATATGGCTTAATAACAAGATTGCGATTCGGCGCGGTCTCATTCAGACGAAGAAGATCGATTTCGATGCGCGCATCCATTGCCACTGCGACCTCATTTCCGGCAGCCAAGGGATTGATATCGATCGCTCGAATGAAGGGAAAATCGATCGCGATTTGCGATAGGGCTAGAAGCGTCTTTCTGATGGCATCCATATTTGCCGGCCGAACATGACGGAACCCCCGTAACAATCTCGACACTCTGGTTTGGCTGATTAGATCCGCGGCCAATGCGTCGTCGAGCGGCGGCAGAGACACGGCGACATCATCAAGCTGCTCAATCGCGATTCCACCGGCGCCGAAGGCGATGACCGGCCCGAAAACCGGATCAACGGAGAGGCCGGCGAATAATTCGATGCCGTTTTCCATCTCAATCATCGGCTCTACGACGAAGCCGTCGATTTGCGTCTCCAGTCCGGCAGCGTTAACCCTTTTTTGCATGTCGCGCGCAGCGCGGCATGCGGCAACCCGGCTGTGGATATCGAGGGCGACGCCGCCGAGTTCGGATTTATGCGTTATGGAGCGCGATAGAAGCTTGACGACGATAGATTGGTGCTTGCGAAGCATCATTGCGGCAAGCGGGCCGACTGCCGCAACATTTCCTGCGATCGAGCATTCGGCAACCGGGATTTGATAGGACCTTAGGACCGTCTTCGCCTCTGCCTCGGTCAGCATCGTTCGCGATTGGCGTGCCACCGCCTCCATCAACTGCCGCGCCGCACTTCTGTTCGCTTCCAGTTCAAAGGTGGTGGCAATATGGGTCAACGCGTCCTGCCGTCGTCCCCATTCGCCCAGAATATGCAGTGCCGCAATAGCGTCGTCGGGCATGCCGTAGTCGGGAATACCTGCGGCGCGCAGAACGAGGCGGCCCTGACGACTGGCTCGCCCCCCCAGAAGACAGGCCAGCAGTGGCTTGCCCCTCCATTCGTTTGTTTGCACCGCGCTAACGACGGCTGCAGCTGTCGCGATCGGTTCTGCCGCTCGGACTGGGCAATGCAGCGCAAGAACGGCATCGACATTCGGATCACGTGCCGCAATCTTGATGGCTTCGGCAATCTGTGCCGGCGTTGCATCTCCCAAGACATCCACTGGATTGCTTCGCGACCAGCCTGTGGAAAGGATGCGATCAAGGTCATTTATCGTTTGGTCGCTTAAAGTTGCCAGGCATTCGCCGCGATCAAGAAGACTATCGACGGCGAGAACGCCTGCACCGCCACCATTGGTGACTATTCCCACGCGCAAGGATTTCGCGGGACGAACTTTCTGCGTAATTTCTGCGGCAGCGAGAAGTTCCGATAGGCTTTTGACGGGGATGATGCCTGCGCGCCTGAGTACGGCATCAATGATGCGGGCGTTCCCTATCAATGCGCCTGTATGTGTCATGGCGGCTTTTGCGGCTTCAAGGTGCCTGCCTGGCACGATGGCGATCAGCGGCTTTTGGCGACCCGCCGCGCGTGCGGCAGATATGAACTTCCTCGGATTGGGAATGGATTCCAGATACATGACGATCGCCGTTGTCTGATGATCCGCAGCTAGAAAGTCGATCGCATCACCTGCATCGACATCGATCATATCGCCTAGGGAAAGAACCTTGGAGAAGCCTATCGAGTGATCACAAGCCCAGTCGAGAAGTGAACTGACAATGGCTCCTGATTGTGAGATCAGTCCAATTTTACCTGTTTGCGCGCCTGTCAGGACGAAACTCAGATTGAGCCTCGCTTCCGGAAGAATAAGGCCGACAACGTTGGGTCCGAAAATGCGCAGACCATATGGCTTAGATGCCTCCAGAATGGTATGCCTCAGCTCATTGTTGAGATTTCCGGTAACGATGACGGCAACTTTTGTCCCCTTTTCTCCAAGCTCATGAACAAGGGGAGCGACGGTACGGGCCGGCGTCGCGATCACAGCGATATCTGGCGCCTGTGGAAGAGCCGCGACATCTCTAAAACACCTGCGTCCGACGATACGACTGTATTTCGGATTAACCGGCCACACTTCTCCCGAAAATCCACCATCGATGACATTCCGCAAGATTTTTGACCCGATCGCATCCTGACGTGTTGATGCACCGATAATGGCCACTGAATACGGGTTGGACAACGCGGCGAGATTCTTGATGGACATCGCGATGCGCCCCGCTTTAGCGATACACAAGAACAGGGATGTGACTTTTGGCGATCACACCGGCGGCGACACTTCCCAATAGCAGAGACGACAAACCGCTGCGCCCATGAGACGCCATGGCGATCAAGTCGCAATTCAAGCTATCGGCGGTGTCGACAATGGTCTTGGCCACATCCATACTGTTGATGACCAGGGTCTTGCAGGGGACCCCTTTGTCGGACGCCTTGACCTTCTGCCGTGCCAACATTGCACCGCATTCCGAAGCAGCCGCTTTTTCATGTCGCTGCTGCTGGTCCAGATACTCATTGCTGTCAATCAATAGCATATGGAACGGCTCGGTCACGGCCAGCAACGTGACTTCGGCGTTCATTTCGTCGGCAAGCGATATTGCGTGTGTGGCCGCATGCGACGCCATCTTGGAGCCATCGGTTGGAACCAATATATGCTTGAACATCGGCATCGTCCCGCTGGATTGGCACAAGGGTTTTTGGTGAGTGATGGACGTCTTCTAATGACCCCAGAATATGGGCAGCTTTGCCGTTTCAAGCATCGATCGCGTGACGCCGCCGAAAATGAATTCTCGGAGGCGGGAATGGCCGTAAGCTCCCATGACCATCAGATCGGCACCGACATCGATTGCATGTTGGTGAAGCATCGTCGCGACACCTCGACCTTCACTTGGAAGGGCGTCCACCACCACCGAAACTCCATGCCGCGCAAGATAGGCAGCAATATCGGCTCCGGGTTCTTCCCCGTTGGAAATCGCGGTCCCGACAGGATCGATCATGGTCACGTGGACTTCTTTTGCGGCACGCAGCAGAGGCAAGGCCTGCTGGACAGCACGAGCGGCCTCCATCCGGGAATTCCACGCTATCAATACAGATTGAGGTGCCAAAGTCGCAGCCCGATCGGTTGGGTTGACAAACAGCGGTGCCGGAGACTGGAACAGCGCACCATCCATGATGCGCTTTGCAAATTGCGGATCCGCAGCCGCTTTCGGGCCGATCAACACGAGATCGGCATAGAGTGCGCGCTGAGCGATATCCTCCCCTGCCCAGGCATATTCCGCATAGACATCCTGAACATCATAAGACAAGCCTGATTGCTTGAGACTATCCTTGGCGACCTCCGCCTGGCTAACCAGCTTTGAGATGTCGCCTTCACGCTCCTCCAACCAGGCGGCCGAGACAACCTCGCCAAAGCCACCGATCGGAGGTGGCGCAGCCATCGCCACGACCAGAACCGAAAGATGTGCTTCCACCGTTTCACTCAGAGCAATTGCTTGTCTGAGGTCTTCTTCCAGATGATTTACCCCGACCGGGGCGAGGATGGTTTTGTAGCGCATTGCCATATCTCCACATTCGAGCATCCATATTGACTGTCGATCATGCAGTCCCTGCTGAATTTCGCCTTGATCGATATCAACTTTGCAGTTCGCCGATGCCACCGCTCATATGGCCATTGCGACAGATTGATCCAAGGCAATGCAAACAGCTGCGGGTAGATGGAATCTCTTCTCGGACATCAATATTAACTGGAAGGAAACCATGATGTTTCGAGCAATAATCGTTTCTCTGGCCGCATTCACAATCGTTTGTGCCAATCCCAATGCAGGGTCGAACGCGGGAGGCGATCAGCAGAAGGAAAGCCCAAGGAAGACGGAAAAGAAGCCGCGGCTCGGATATGACGACCCCTATATCCCCCCGACCAAAGGTCACGGATTTTGATTTCGCGGTGGGGATGAGGCTCCGACCGCTATCTTGAAGGATTGATCATAATCGATCTTGATGACGGTCAGGAGACTCGGGCCTCCCGGCGCAGCAGCCAGATGCCCGGTACCATCGGCAGCCAGAAAGTGAGGCCGCGTAGCACCAATGTGCCGGCGAGGGCTGCCTCGATCTGGACACCAAAAAGATGCAATAGGGCTACGCATGTACCCTCGAATGAGCCTAATCCAAGCGGTAAGGGCGCAAGCGTCGCAACGACCGATGCGAGAATAAAGCTGACAAAGGCATCGGTTGGAGCAATCTCGACTGCAATTGCGCGCAGTGCCAGCCAAAGTGTCATCGCGTCAAGCATGAAGATAAACGTCTGGAGGCTCACCGCGCGCAGAATAACCATGCTGTCACCGACAACATCTCGTCGTATCGACTGCATCACATCTGCAAGCCGTTTTACCGAGGGCCAGCCCCGTATCGATTTGGGAATGAAGCGGCCACGTGACCGAACGACGAAAAGCAGCAGCGCAGCGATAAGGATAATAACCAGGACGAATATTGCGCCGAGGTAAAACCAGCCATTGCTTAACCCAACTTGCCACCACAACAATGCAAAGCCCAAAAGTGCCACAAGCAGGTAGGCAACATAGTATGAAAGCGCGGCGGTCAGAAGCGCTGTGGCCGCAATCGCGTCCGGAACAGCTCGCCGACGCAGGCCATGCATGACGATGACGCTGCCGCTAATTCCGCCCGTCGGCATGGCCTGATTTGCGAAGAGTTCCATGAGTGCTAGACCGAAAAGGTCGCGCGTTCTCCTTTGAACACCCACGCGTCCCAACACATTTGCCCAGATAGCAGCGGCGCATGCATAAGTTCCAACTTGTGACAGGAATGCTGCCATAAGCCAAACCGGATCGGCCGAAACCAGGACCGAAATAAAGAGCTCGATATCACCGCGACGCAGCACTAGAACGACAAGAGCCGCAAGCAGTAGGATGCCTATGAGCCAGCTGGCCGCGATAGCGAATTTGCTTCTTTGACCGTCCAACGATACCAGCTCATGGACCAGTTTTCCGGGCGACCCGTCTTCCGGCTGATCCGTCATTGCGCACTCCTATGGCAGTTGGACCAGAGCGCCTTCCAACGCGGCAGCACCGTGCCTTTCGTCGCTCTTTCGCCGCAGAGGCTTGAAATCGGCAGGCGTAATCGTTTCGCGTTCGAGAAGAAGCCTTGCTCCGGCGCGCAGATCATCGACATGTGCCGACAAGATGCCTTTGGCAGCCGCATAGGCTGTGTCGATCATGGTACGCACTTCGAGATCGACTTCGCGAGCGGTCGCCTCGGAATAATCCCGCTCGTGCATTTCCGCACGATCCTGGGCCAACCATTCTAATCGCTGTGGCTCGAGCACGGCCTGACCAACGGGACTCATTCCGAAACGAGTGATGCACTGTCGGGCGATGTCAGTCGCCTTTGCAAGGTCATCGGCAGCGCCGGTCGAAACTTCGGCAAAAACTATCTCTTCTGCGGCCCGGCCAGCCAGCAGGGCAACCATTCGCTCATTCAGTTCGCTCGCGGTGATCAAAAAGCGATCCTCCGTTGGGCGCTGCAGAGTATAACCTAAGGCGCCGATCGAACGCGGAATGATGGAAACCTTCTGAACAGGATCCGTCTTTTCCAGCAATGTCGCGGCCAGGGCATGTCCCATTTCGTGATAGGCGATACGTTCCCGTTCCTTGGGGTTCAAAAGACGGCTGCGCCGTTCGGAGCCCGCGATGATGCGCTCCACAGCTTGCACAAAGTCCTCCAGGGTCACCATATCGGCATTCCTGCGGGTGGCGAAGATCGCTGCTTCATTGATCAAATTAGCAAGATCGGCCCCGGTAAAGCCAGGAGTGAGACCGGCGATGTCGTCAGCGCGGACGCTGGGCGCCATCGCGATTTTCTTTGCATGCACAGATAGGATTGCGGCCCGTCCCTTGAAGTCGGGCCGGTCGATGACGATCTGGCGATCAAACCGGCCGGCGCGCAGCAAGGCGACATCAAGAATTTCCGGCCGGTTGGTCGCTGCCAGCAAAACAATCCCAACGCTTGGATCGAAGCCATCCAACTCCGAGAGCAGTTGGTTGAGCGTCTGCTCCTTTTCATCGCCACCGCCGAACCCGCCAAGGCTGGTGCGCGCACGCCCCAACGCATCGAGTTCGTCGATGAAGATGATGCATGGGGCAGCAGCCCGTGCCTGTTCGAACAGATCGCGTACACGGGCAGCTCCGACACCGACGAAGAGCTCAACGAATTCTGATCCGGAAATGGAAAAGAAAGGTACATCCGCCTCCCCCGCGACTGCACGTGCCAAAAGGGTTTTGCCGGTGCCGGGAGGACCGACGAGCAGGGTGCCTTTGGGAACACGGGCACCGAGGCGGCCGTATTTATCCTTCTCTTTCAGAAACGAAACAATTTCCTTTAATTCTGCCTTGGCTTCATCTGCGCCTGCCACGTCCTCGAATGTCACGCCGGTTTTGTGCTCGAGATAGACCTTGGCACGTGACTTGCCGATCTGGATCAGCCCACCCATGCCTTGCCGTCCCGCCATATTTCGAAACAGAAAAAACCAGATACCTGCAAACAACAATATCGGCAGGATCCAGGAAAGAGCGATCGTAAGCCACGTGCTATCCGAGCCGCCGGACACCTGAACACCAGCCTTTTCAAAATTTGCAGCGGCCAGAGGGTCGACACGATTGCTGATAAATTCCGATTTGCCGGCCTGGGGCTGCTTAAAGACGCCTTCAATCATCGTTTCGGTTAACGTGACCGACTGTATCTTGCCCTCAGCGACCATCCGCATAAGATCGCTATAGGCGATTTCCTCCACATTGCGCGCGGCCAGCCAAAGCTGCAGGAGGCCTATCAACAAGAAGGCCATCAAAACATATCCGATATTGAATTTGTGCTTGCGTTCCATCTCGTTCTCCGCCGGCGACAACCCTTTGCCAATCTTCACTGTGGCGGACGAGATCATCTTCTGGGGACGATCACGCCGATCAAGCACTCTTAAGCTTGAGAAAGCCCGGATGTGAAATGGGGCTGTCCATAGTGTCGGGTATGATTCACGTCGAGTCTGATCTCAAATATCTTCGGCGATGCAGGAAAGGGCCGGCTCGTCGCTCGCCATGCGACGCAGAATTTCATCCGCGAGCTCGGTTGGCCGACGGGCTGCATTCAGTTTGACCCAGTCGATCGGATGTAACTTCCTCGAAAGCTGTTCGGCCAATATGTCGACCGTCGCATCCGATACATTATCCCGTCGCGCCTCGATGCGTTGCCATAGCAGCGCCGGGTCGGCTTCCAACCAGAAACCCGAAAATGCGCAGCCCTTCTCTTTCGCCGCCCACTCGAGCAGCTTGCGATTCTCGACCTTGTCGAATACGGCGTCGGCAACGACTGCGCCGTCCTGGGCGAGAATGAGCCGGCTACGCCATGATATTTCCCGATATACCCGAACGGAAACTTCCTGACGATAGGCGCTCTGGGGCAATCGGGTTTCCGGCGGCACATCATACAGTGACTTGCGAATGCGATCGCTCTCGATGATGCGCGCTCCAGGCGGAAGGCCGATGCGTGGTGCCAATGTTTCGGCAAGCGTCGACTTTCCCGATCCACTAAGTCCGCCGATGGCAACAAGGCTAGGCTGAGGCGACTGAAGAAGCCTTCCCGCCAGCGCAAAGTAGGATCGCGCCTCCGATGCGAGTTCCGACGCGTGGACGCCGCCCCCCTCCGCTTGCGTGGCAACCACATGGGCCCGTACGGCTGCCCGCATGCTCATAAAGAACGGAAGCGTGGCAAAACCGTTGTCGTCTCCGGTTTCGTCAAGGTATCGATTCATGACAAGATTGGCAAATTCGGCATGGCCACGATGCCAGAGATCCATCAGGAGAAACGCCAGGTCATACAGCACATCGCTGGTGGCGATCTCTTCGCTGAACTCGATGCAATCGAACAAGCATGGCCGACCATCGCGCAGAAAAATATTGCGCAAGTGCAGATCGCCGTGGCAACGTCTAACTCTTCCCGCCATTGCCCGCTTGTCCAATGATCCGCCAAGGGCGGCGAGCCGCTTGTTGAAGGAAGCAGTCAGTTCGGCAACCTCCGTCGGCGTGAAAACGTGACTGGTGGCAAAGCCAGCTTCATTGATCTTGAGAACAGCTTGCACATACTCAGTTCCGCCGCGATCTCGGATAATCGGCGCCTGATGGTGAAATTCCACGATCGCGCCGGCAAGTGCCGTCATCATCTGAGGAGTCAATCCGCCGGATTGAGCGACATGATCAAGCAGGAGCGATTGATCGAAGCGCTTCATCTCGACGACGGTCTCGATCGTCTGTCCCGCGCCACCAATCGCGAGCGTACCGTCTGCGGCCTGCGTAATCGCGCGCACACCGAGGTAGAGGCCAGGCGCCGTCGGGCCATTGAGCTCAACCTCTTTCTCACAGGCCGCCCATCTTTTATCACATGTGGAAAAATCGACGTAAGGCAGTTTGACAGCCCGCTTCATCTTATAGGCGCGGTCTCCCGACAGGAATATGCGGGATATATGCGTCTCCATCGTCTGCACGGGCTCACCGTCCCGGGAAAGAACGCTTTCGAGAAAGGATACGACCTTAGTTTGGTCTTCGACGATCATCGGTTTGCCTTGCGTGTCGTTTGGGTCAACTATATCTGGCGCCAACTGGTGTCAGCCGACATTGATGCGTATCAATGAAAAGGCCTTCATATCGGATAGCTGTTCTTCCAATAATAATAACCGGAGTATGAGGAATGGAACTCGACTCCCGACGACGGCTCGCTGAGGCCCTGATCCCGATCGCTCGTCGGGCGGGAGATGTGATTTGCTCGCTTCAAAAAACCCCGCAACCATCACGCAGCAAACGCGACGGCTCTCCTATTACACCGGCCGATCTCGCGAGCCATGATATTCTCTACGCCGGTTGCAGAGCCTTGACGACGACCATTCCCGTGGTCAGCGAGGAGGATGAAAACTCAGCGACAAAAGCCCTAAATGCGATCGCCTTCATCATCGATCCGCTCGACGGAACAAAGGAATTCATCTCCGGCCGCGACGAATTTACGATCAATGTGGCGTTGGTCGAAGATGGGAGACCCACTATCGGCTTAATCTACGCGCCGGCTCGAGGGCGGCTTTTCTTCTCATATGGAGGCGGCTATGCATTCGAGGAGAAAAGAGACGGGCAGCGCAGTAGTCTTGCCGATCGCTCCATCCCATCGAGAAAGTTCATCGCACTTACGAGCAGGTCTCACCTCGATCAGCATACACGCGACCTGCTGTTTGCATCCCGACCATGTGTTGTGCACAAACTGGGATCCGCGCTGAAATTCGCCCTGATCGCGGCTGCTGAGGCCGACGCCTACGTGAGGCTTTCACCAACGATGATATGGGACTGCGCAGCTGGCCAGGCGCTTGTCGAGGCCACCGGTGGTGTCGTCCTTCGGACGGATGGGTCTCCTCTACTGACAGCGGGCTGCTCATCAATGAGGATCGACGGTTTCATTGCGGCCCGCACCCCGCAGCTTGCCGCGCGGCTTATCAAAACGATGCAAGAAACCTCTCCTTCACACATCGCAGGGCCTGGCAATTGAGCCAAGTCAATGTGACCACAAAACATCATCGTAATGTTTCCGTGTTCGAGATATCAACAGAGGAGATTGTCTCATGGACGATATCACACTTCGTCAATTAGTTCTCGATGAGCTCGAGTTCGAGCCAAGCATCGATGCAGCCAACATCGGCGTTGCCGCGGATAATGGTGTTATTACCCTTTCGGGCCACGTTGCGACCTATACCGAAAGAGAAGCCGCGGAACGGGCAACACGACGCATTAAAGGTGTTAAGGCGATCGCGCAAGGCATTGAAGTCAGGCCCATCGGAGCAAACAGGATGGCAGACGACGAAATTGCCAAACGCGCCGTCAATACTATGGGATGGCATGTGACCATTCCCAAGGACGCGGTTCAGATCAAAGTCCAGAATGGCTGGGTGACCTTGAACGGTCGTGTTGAATGGCAGTATCAGAAGAATGCGGCAGCCGATGCGGTTCGCGACCTTTCCGGCGTGGTCGGCGTGTCAAACATGATTGAAGTGGCTCCACATGCCAGTTCGATTGACGTCAAGAGGCGTATTGAGGACGCCTTCCGGCGTGACGCGGAAATCGAGGCGCATGCTATCAGCGTCAACGTCGCCGACGGCAAGGTAACGCTGCAGGGCAAAGTCAAAACCTGGTCGGAACGGCGGGCTGCCGAACATGCAGCCTGGTCAGCCCCTGGCGTACGAACCGTCGAAGACCGACTATCAGTCGGCTAGACGTAAGCGCCGGGTTACCTGGAGCGGGCGACCCGGCGCCACCCTTATTTTGTGCCCCAGAATGGAGTATGGCTATGACAAAGAAGCTCGACAAGGATCGGCCGGCCTGGCCATTGACCATATCACCCGAGAAGGTCTGCTTTTTTATCTTGAAAGCCCGCCAATTTGACGCGAAAGACGCACCCACCAACGAAGGTTCAGCCTCGAACCCATCGGACGACGCCATGATCGACGTGCTCGAAGACAGAGCGGACGATCCAGTTCAAGAAGAAATTCGCTCCGCCATATGGGCTCTCAGCGTGGACGAGCAGATTGACCTCGTGACCCTGGTTTGGCTCGGTCGTGGCGACGGTATTGCTTCAGATTGGCGAGACATACGTGAGGCGGCGGCAGAGGCGCACAATAACCGGACAGCCGCCTACCTTCTTGGCACACCACTACTCGGCGATTATCTTGAGGAAGCCTTGTCAATGTTTGACGAGTCCTGTCAGGCAATGGAAGCAAATCATCTCTAGCATTTAAAATTCGGAAGCCGCATCATTTCGCATAGGTTCTAGTGAACGGTTATGCACGTGACTGGACACGAATGCGCAACTCTGGTGGACACGCTCCCAAAGGCCAATTGCGACAGAGGGGAAAGACCTCTTGCACCACAAACGACAAGATCCGGCGTCTCTTTCCGGATTGTTTCGATGATTTGGTCCGTGGCATTTCCATCCATTAGATGGGTAAAGATACGCCTAATGCCATAAGCCCTGACCACGGATTCAGCTCGCTTGAGAATTTCAACTCCGAGAGCGTGCAGCATGCGGTAAGATGCGACCGGATCAGCGAGCGGAGGCACCATTGGAAGACCTGGCGCCACCACGAAGGGGGCTGTCGGCTCGTCCACAGTCATTACTAGGTCATCGAGATGTTCGATTTTGATCATGCGCTCAATATTGGTGTCGAGTTCTCCGGAAAGAATGACATGAACCAAATGGACCTCGCCGTCTCCTTTTTCCACGAGGTCCGCACCAATTTCGACGGCCGTCTGCGCATGCGATGAGCCATCCGTGGCAATCAGGATCTTTTTGAACATATCGATTTTCCTCAAATTGTGACACCCACAAGAACTGCGGTTGTTTTCAAGGCTAAACCGACTAGTGGCAGGCACATTGAGCCCGATCAAAGTCACTTCCTGATCGCGACGGACCGATGGGCCCCTTTCGCCCGCCCAATCAAAAGTCGGGCCGATGTGTTGGCCAATTGGGCGACTTTGTTCCTGGTCAATGCGAACTCGATCCCAATCGATAATTTGTGAACCTTCGAAGGAGGAGCAAGTATGTCGAGAGGCTTGATTATCGGGCTATGTGAGATGGGTGTCAGGGCAAGGCATTGGCCTTATATGGGTAGGCGACACGCGCGCGCCATCGTGCTGACAATGGGATTGATCGTCATCGCAGGCTGGGATCCGGCGCAATCGGCGTCCTTACCCCTACCCTCATTGGCGCCAATATTGGAAAGAGTTATTCCGAGCGTTGTCAGCATCTCTATTCGTTCGACTGGGGCGGGTGATACGAACGACGCAACATTGCCTCAAGCAGGCGGATCGCTGGGCACCGCTGAGAATGTTGGTCCCCTGTTTGAGATTTCTCAGACCGTCGCTGCAGGCGTCATCATCGATGCGTCCAATGGTTATATTCTGACGAACAATCATGTCATCGAAAACGCCGACGACATCCGGGTCGCGACCTCCGACGGTTCTAGTTACCAAGGCAAAGTTGTCGGTGCAGATGCTGAAACGGACATCGCTGTGATAAAGATCAGAGCTGCGGGATTAACAGCTGCCCATATTGGTGACTCAAGCAAGCTGCGCGTCGGAGATTATGTCACCGCGATAGGCAATCCGTTTGGCCTTGGTCAAACAGCCACATTCGGTATCGTCAGTGCGCTTGGCCGGGCCGAGTTCGGCGTTGAAGGCTACCAGGATATCATTCAAACCGATGCCTCTCTCAATCCTGGCAATTCCGGAGGTGCCTTAATTAATCTCGAAGGCGAGCTTGTTGGCATCAACAGCGCCATTATCGGTCCTTCAGGAAGTAATATTGGCATAGGCTTTGCCATTCCGATCAACACGGCACGATCCGTCATGCAACAACTTGTCGCTCATGGTGAGATTCGTCGTGGGCAGCTTGGGGTAATCGTGCAGAACAACAACGCGACTTCGGAAGAGCTCTTCGCATCAACACAGCGACTGGAGCGCTGGTCAGCGATGTTATTTCCGGATCAGGCGGTGCGATCGCGGGAATAAAAGCGGGCGACGTCATCATCGCCGTCAACGAGTTCCAATCAAAAGCGCTAACGAACTCCATGCACGGGTATCAGCCTTCCCGCCTGATGTCTCCGTACGGATCTCACTGGTACGCCAGACTGGAAAGGTAGACCTCAATGCGACATTGAGCGCGGCACTTCCTCAGAGCGAACCTTCGACCACTGCGGAAGTCAAAGGCCACGGATTGCTAGACAGCGTGACAGTCGAGAAGCTCAGCTCGGTTTCGGATGCCTATGGCAAAGTTCAAGGGGCGTTTGTATCATCGCTTATCGATAGTAGCAAGGCGGCGGCAGCCGGCCTATTGCCGGGTGATGTAATTGTGAGCGTCAACCAGCACCCGGTATCAACGCCGCAGATGGTTGCTGACCTTACGCAAAAGCAAGATGAAATCTTGCTTCTGGGCATCTTCCGCGACGGCCGCAAGCTTTTCCTTATCGTAAAATGACCATCGCCACGCGCTGGCACCACAAGGAAAATACACCGTTCAACTAACGTCGATGCCGACCGCATGACTGGAGTCGAACCCTTAACCAAGGGCACGGCAGCCATATGCGACAGACAAGGAAAATTTCGCATTTATGTAGGAGCCGCCAGCAAGCTGCAAATGCGGCACTGAGGCTGGGTCTCTTGAAACGAAAGTGCCCGCGCAAGGTAGACAAATCCTTTCTTACAGGTCCGTAGGCGGCGATCGCAGCGCTGCCAGTCCTTTCGTTAGACAATATCGAGGATCTTACTGGCCGTGCAGTTGCTGCTTTATCCCGGTTACCATGCGGCAATCGCGATCTTCTTGACGTTGATAAACTGAGCAAATGCTGCCCGGCAGACTGTATTTGCGTTCCGGATTTTTTGATCTTCTCCGGCATTGCGTCACGAAGGGAAGAGGTGATGAGCGCAGGGCTGGCCCGGCGACCGCGTTTGAGAATCCAGTGTCGCTCAAGACGGTCTCAGTCTATCCGCCGCTTCGGCCATAATCATCGATAAACGAGAACGGGAATACGCGAATGACTTAGGACCTTCGCCGTGACGCTGCCGAGCAATAAGCTGCCGACGCTTCCCCGGCCATGTGATGCCATCGCAATCAGGTCACAACCGTTTTCCAAAGCCACGCGGATGATCGCCGCATCGACTTCCTCATCCTCGATCGCGACGGAGCGACAGATAAGCCCTTGATGGCGGGCCTTAGCCTCCACTTCGGCCAAAAGCTGCGATGCTTCCGCATGAGCGAGCTTGCCGTAGTCTTCCGGGTTGCCGGAAAGCTGCTTGCTATCGATCGAGAACAAGTGGAAGGGCTCAATCACCGTCATGAAAGTAACGGTTGCCCCGCAATCACGTGCAAATTCGACAGCTTTATCGACTGCGGACTGAGCAGTTGGCGAGCCGTCGGTCGGCAAAAGAATATTTGAGAACATGAGAAACTCCTCCATTTTGGCAACGCTTAGCAGATGCCGTCCACATCAACCTTGATCGGCATCAAAGCCATCCGAATGGCAGCGAGCTTGCATTCCGCGCCGAAGCGATTGTTGCCCCGCACCCAAATGGCATCTTCAATTACAAGACGAAGCTGAATTAGTCGCCATCAACATCCTTGGCGACAATCGGGCAACAATGCCAACATCTGGCATGTCTGGTTTTGCTGCGGGTAGTGACCAATCATGATGAAATGACCGGCAAGCCATTGGCGACGATAAGCAGCCCACGGTGCCGATGGATGTGATTAGCAATATGGCTGCAATCGAGGGATTCCAACGTTTGGGTCTCGCGCTTGCAATCGGCGCCCTTGTCGGCATCGAACGCGGCTGGCGGGATCGCAACATGGCGGCCGGTGAACGAACGGCGCGCCCCAGAACCTATGGCGCGACCGGATTTCTAGGGGGGATCTGCGGCTCTCTTTATCCGAGTGTCGGCTTTTTCTGCCGCTTGCGGTCTTCCTCGTCGTCAGCGCCACCATGATCATTTTTAGCTATATGGAGGCAGAACAGGCCGGGGAATATAACGCGACAGGCGTGGTTGCCGCCCTCACCGTCTTTGTTCTGGGGTTTGGAGCGGTGGTTGCCGATAGGACGACAATGGCAACGGCGGTTGTCATAACGGCATTCCTGGCTGCTCGCGAGCCGCTACCCGGCTTTTTGCGGAGGCTCACCTGGCTTGCCTGAGCTTCGCGCCGCGCTCATCCTGCTCGCCATGACGGTCGTCGTCCTGCCGCTATTGCCAAACAGAGCCCTAGACGGGTGGAACGCCATCAACCCCTTCGAATTGTGGATCAAAGCGATTTCCTGGAAGGCCCTTTCGACATATCTTCAACCGCTGGCCGGTATCTCAAACGCCAAGAGGCGTCCTTTAGCCTAAGCAAAATGCAAGCATAAAGAGCTGAAATTATATATTGGCAATCTGTGTCGCAAAGAGGGACATAGATTAGAAACCAATACCCAAAAATATCGAAATATACTAATATTCGTCCAGGTTTTTTAGTTTCGGAGGTTATCATGCAGAATGAAGCCCTTCGCGGAAACAGGGAAATTGTCGTCGAGCGCCTCAACCGATTCAGGTCGCAGGTCGAAGGCATCAAAGGTGGCGAGCGCATCTTCGCCCTGCATCCGCCGGCCGAGGAGTATGTCGAAATAACGCCCAACGTCATTGTCCGCTATCAATGGATGATCGAACTATGCCAGTTCACCATTCTCCTGCTGGACACCTTTTCCCAGACGGATCTCGACACGGGGCCGCTTTCCATCGATTTGCGTAGTAAGGAACATTGAGTTCGGATCTGCAAGATCGGGCCCTGGCACTTGGGAGGAAATGGTCGACTTGTTCGTCAAAAGGCGATTATGGATGTCACGTGTTGCAATCTCGGGATGACGAGAATCCACACCCGGTTCCAAAGTCATCCATCAGCGTAATCAGGAATATCAATTTTGATCTGCTTGAGTTTCTCGATACCGAGTACATTCAGAGCCAGTTTTTCATAAAACGGCTCTCCGTTGCCAGTGCGCATTTTGCGCAGATAATATTTCTCAAAACCGACCTTTGCCATATGAACCCAAGCGCCGCTCGATGACCAACTGACATTGCGGGGCGGGATTTGTGGCTGCGCGACAAAAGCGACGCCCGAATCACCGAAGTCCGCCATGCAGACCGCATTCCAGGTTGCTTCCGCGTCCGGCTGATTGCCCATGGCCAATCGGCTAATATTTCGCACGGCAGCACTCACCATAGACTCAATCACGAAGCCTGTCTTAGGAACGCCAACGGCAAATGCGTTCGAGATCGATCTTTACGTCTTTGCGGGTCCGCCAGCCAACGGCAACCCAAGGGTTGGAAGGAACGAAGCTGAAAAATGCGTCCCTTGTTGATGACAGCGACATCGTGACATGCCTCAAGCTCGTGGCGGAGTTGAAAAGCAGCAATAGTCCCGGCCGGCCCGGCACCCAAAATAACTATCCTTGCCATGATTTCCTCCGTATATTGGAGAACGAATAGCAGCGGGGCAAGAAATCGACATTGACGAAAATCAATGGATTTAATGGATATTTGTTTCAGTAATATCCACACGCGGCTGATCCCAACACCGCCGTAATCAACCCGGCGGATTGAAATGCTGGACGCCACCGCGGCAAGCTATTCCTATTGCCAGGTGGTTGCGACCAACTGGCCGCGACTATAGCGTTCTTCCTTTAGGTCCTGAGCACTCGATAGATGGCTGGAATGACAAGCACGGTCAGCAAAGTCGAAGACGCGAGCCCAAAGAGAAGTGAAATCGCCAGTCCCTGAAAAATCGGATCCGACAGGATGACCGCAGCTCCGATCATTGCCGCCAACGCCGTTAGCAGGATTGGCTTTGAACGGATCGCACCTGCCTCGATCAATATCTCGGTCAAGGGCTTTCCGGATGACGCGGAGTGCCGGATAAAATCCACAAGCAGGATCGAATTGCGCACGATGATGCCGGCAAGCGCGATAAAGCCGATCATGGAGGTGGCCGAAAACGGTGCGCCGAAAAACCAATGGCCAGACAAGATTCCGATGAAGGTCAGCGGAATCGGCGTGAGGATCACCAAAGGCAGTCTGAACGATCCGAACTGGGCAACGACAAGGATATAGATGCCGAGCAGCGCGACGCCGAAAGCGGCGCCCATGTCGCGGAAGGTCACCCAGGTAACCTCCCATTCGCCATCCCAAAGGAGAGTGGAAACGGATTCGTCCATCGGCTGGCCGTGCAAAGAGATAACCGGTTTCCGCAGGCCCTTCCAATCCTGCATGTCGAGTGCATGGCGCACCGCGACCATGCCATATAGGGGAGCTTCATATGCGCCGGCGAGTTCTGCGGTCACCATCTCAGTGGCGCGACCATTGTGCCGGAAAATCGGATAAGAAGCCTTTTCCTCATGAATTCTGACGACGTCGCCGAGCTCCACCACGCCTCGCTCTCCCGGAAGCACGTTGGCCGGGATGGGCGTGGTCAGAAAGCCTTCATCCATCACCCGTCTGTTCTTGGGAAGCTCGATCCGGATTGGAATAGGTGATCTGCCGCCGCCACGATGGGAATAGCCCACCGTCCTGCCACCGTTGAGAATCGCAAGCGTATCCAGAACGTCTGCTTCCTCGACATGAAAAAATTCCGCGTCGTCAGGCGAAATAGTGGCTCTCAGACGCCTTGCCGGCTTGCCATAGGAATTGTCAACGTCAACGATGAAGGGAACGGCACGGAAGACCTCTTCCACTCTGCCCGCCGTCTGCCGGCGTGTCTCTGCGTCCGGGCCGTAGATTTCGGCGAGCAGCGTGGCGAGCACCGGAGGGCCCGGCGGCGGTTCGACCAGCTTCACTTTCGTGCCTGCCGGAAGCGCAATTTCAGCGAGACGCTTTCGAATTGCGACCGCCAGATCGTGACTGCTACGGGACCGCTGGTCCTTGGGAACAAGTTCCAACGACGTCTCGCCCTGCTGACTGCCACTGCGCAAGTAGTAATGCCTGACGAGGCCGTCGAAGTTGAAAGGGGCTGCCGTCCCAGCATATGTCTCAGCTGAGCGCACCTCCTGGAACTCCATTGTCGCTCGTGCGATGGTTTGCGCGACCGCATCCGTCGCCTCGACGGAGGAGCCTTCCGGCAGGTCGATTAGGACGGACAGTTCCGATTTGTTGTCGAAGGGCAGAAGCTTGACGGTCACCTTCTCCAAATAAAACAGGGACAGTGAGCCCAAGGTCAAGATGCCGACAGCAAGCAAGAAAATCCAGCTTCGCGCCTTTGAAGCAAGTATTGGTCGTGCCATCGCTGCATAAAGCCGACCGACCATCCCTCCTTGCGCATGATGGTCAGCGCCATGAACACCGGATCTGCCGGCAAGCTTCATCATCAGCCAGGGTGTCACAATCACGGCAACGAAAAAGGAGAAGATCATCGCAGCGGACGCATTGGCAGGAATCGGGCTCATATAGGGTCCCATCATGCCCGAGACGAACAGCATCGGCAGAAGAGCCGCGACCACGGTCAGCGTCGCTATGATCGTCGGGTTGCCGACTTCGGCAACTGCTTCCACGGCTCCTTGATACCGCGAGCGTCCATCCGCCATCGCCCAGTGTCGGGAGATATTCTCAATTACCACGATGGCGTCGTCGACCAGGATGCCGATCGAGAATATCAAGGCAAAGAGCGAGACGCGATTGAGGGTATATCCCATCAACTGCGAGGCAAACAGTGTCAAGAGGATCGTGACCGGAATGACGATCGCAACTACTACAGCCTCTCGCCAGCCAATGGCGAGACCGACAAGCAGGATAATCGAAGCCGTCGCCAGCCCGAGATGTAGGAGCAGCTCGTTTGCCTTTTCATTGGCAGTTTCCCCGTAATTTCGGGTAACGCTGACTATCATCTCCTGCGGAATAAGTGATCCTTTGAGTGCGTCGATACGGGTCATCAGAGCGTTCGCCACATCAACCGCATTGGCACCGGTGCGTTTTGCCACAGCGACAGTGACCGCGGGTAGACGTTTCAGGTCCGAATTGTTACGAATTAGCCGGGACGCAATAGTCTCATTAGAATCGGATGCCAAATAGGTTTCCGCCACATCGCGGACATAAACGGGCCTGTTGTCACGGGTCGTGATGAGAAGATTGCCAATTTGCTCAGGCGTTGCGAGGGTCTCTCCTGCAACGAGACCAATTTGTTCACCTTTGTCGCGCACTGTTCCCGCCGGAAAAGCTTGGTTGGCGCCGGCCACCTTCTGTGCAAGCTGCTGCAAAGTGACGCCATAAAGCGCGAGCTTCTGTGGATCGGGCGCAACCCGGAAGGTCTCATCCGCCTCGCCGACGAGGTAGGTCAGACCGACATTCTCGACCTTCGACAACTCAGTACGGACTTCCCTTGCGACACGCGTCAGATCATTGGCCGATATGCGAGCAGTAGCCTCCGGTGCGGGTGAAAGCGTGAAGGAAAGTATCGCAACATCGTCTATGCCTCGGCCGACGACCAGTGGCGCAGGGATGCCAACCGGAATGCGGTCCATGTTCGCCTGGATCTTTTCATGAACGCGCAATACGGCCGTATCGGACGATGTGCCCACGAAAAAGCGCGCGGTCACGAGGACCTGATCGTCCCGGATCTGAGAATAGACGTGCTCAACACCGTCAATGCCTTTCACTATCGTTTCCAAGGGCTCCGCAACGAGTTTCACCGCATCTTCCGCCTTAAGGCCACGTGCCTGCACATGGATATCGACCATGGGAACGGAGATCTGGGGTTCTTCCTCGCGCGGCAGCGTAAAAAGAGCGATCAAGCCGAACGTAAGCGCGGCCAGGAGCAAGAGTGGCGTCAGTGGCGAACGGATGAACATGCCGGTAAGCCGCCCGGCCATGCCGTAATCGTTGGGTTGCGAAGTCATGGCAAGACGATCTCATCACCGGCAGCAAGCCCGGTCAGCACTTCCCTGTAATTGCCGTCCGGTCGATTTATGACTTCGCTGGCGATAACAACACGCTGCAAAGTTGCGGCGCCTTCGTTCACGGAGACGAAATCCACGCCATCGTGAGTGGCGATGGCACTGGCCGGTACGAGGAGCGCTTGCCGCTCGCCCACCGGGAGCTGAACAAGAACGCGGGCGTTGACGAAAGTCGTATCGAGGGCTCCCGCCTCAACGTCGGCGATAACTCTCCCATTCTCGATTTGTGGATAAATCTTTGCCAGTTTTCCGATTGTCTGCCGCCCATCCAGGGAGACTCTGATGTCGGCGCCCTGCTTGAGCGCGCCGGCATGCCGTTCGGGAACCGCAAGACGGAGAAACAGGCCGCCACCGCCCACAATCGCCACTGTCTCACCAGCCATGATCACAGCGCCGCGAGTTATAGGTACCGTTAAAATCTTCCCATCCGAGGGCGCGTCCACCTCTCCCTCCGATTGCTGCCGGACGACGACGGAACGCTGCGCCTCCATTGCGCTGATCTGGTTCTGCAAAACGCCGGTCTGCGATCGAAGCTCATCAAGCTTCTGCTGAGTGACAATACCCCGGCTCACAAGGGATTCGCCGCGTATCAGATCGGCCTGAGCTGCCGTCAGCTGCGATCGTAACGCGCCAATCTGAGCATCGAGCGCTGCAATTTGGAATGCAAGCTTCTCGTCTTCGACCGTTGCAATCTTCTGTCCAGCCTTGACGACATCCCCTTCCGTAGCGCGAAGATCAGCAACGGTCCCTCCTATGCGGGCACGGGCCGGCACCGTATTGCGTGCTTCGATCGTGCCGTAAACCGCTTTCCATTCGGTGATGATGACAGGTTCCAATTTCATGGTCACCGCATCTGCCTCGCCAGCAAACAACAGCGGGGCTACGGCGAGCAAGAGAAGTCGCATGATGAAGTCCTCAAAAGGCAGCGCCTGAACGGATGCCAAGCTTGCGAAACACCGTTGCAGCAGGGCAGAAGCCTGTGAATGCCGATTGCAGGAGGTTGACGCCGACAAATATCGTCAGCCAAACGAAATAGGCTGACACCCACCAGGTTAACGCGACCGACAAAAGCACCATCAAACCTGCAAATGCGAGAACCGAACGATCTAAGGTCATTTTTCTTCCTTTCCTCTCTTGCCCATTTCCGGACAGCAGACCAGTCGAACCACCCCGACGGATTGCATCCCGTGGCCTCGCTGCTTGCTATGACATTCTGATAAGCGATTGTTCTGCGCCTTGACCCGGATCAACCCGGGCCAAGCGTCGTATCTCTTCCGTGGTTCCGGTTAGACGGCTATTCACGTGGGATGGGCCGTGAGACTGCCTCATTTGACTTATACTTCAATTCATGTGAATGTAATATCATATTTTTGTAAACTGTAAAGGGCCACCATGGACGTAGCTGAAGCAATCGCCAAAAAAGCAGATAATGCTGCAGAATTTCTCAGCGGCCTCGCCAACACGCACCGACTATTAATTTTATGTGAGCTGGCTAACGGCGAACGCAATGTGTCGGCGCTCATAAATGCGACTGGTATTGCCCAGACGTCTATGTCCCAGCACCTTGGTAAGCTCAAGAAGGAAGGCATCGTGGATTTTCGCAGGGAGCATCGCACACTCCACTACTTCATCGCTGACGAGGCCGCGCTGCAGATAATGACTATCTTGTATGAGAGGTTCTGTCGAAACCAGTCAACAAACGAATGATGGAGATTGCGTCAGGTCAAGTCGAACAAGTCAACGGCAGTATAAGATTGTATATGTTGAACCAGGGAACTACGGCATGCCTCGAATTGTGCCATGCCCGAGATGCGGGCAATCGAACCGATTGGATGATGGCAGGAATGACCGCGCGGCGCGTTGCTCAAGCTGCAGGTCAGCCCTGTTTACTGGACGACCTGTCTCGCTGATTTCCGAGAACTTTGCGCGCCAGATTAGTTCCCAGGATCTACCGGTCGTGGTTGATTTCTGGGCCTCATGGTGCGGCCCGTGTCAAGCAATGGCTCCAATCTTGGAGGACGCAGCATCACGATTTGAACCCCGCATTCGCTTTGCAAAAGTCGATACACAAGCCGAACCTGAACTAACCGCCGCGTATGGGATCCGGGCCATCCCGACGCTGATAATGTTTAAAGGCGGCAAGGAGATTGCCCGGCGGAGTGGAGCGATGGCCAGTGGGCAACTTCGTCAGTGGTTGGAGCAATATCATCTCGCTTAAAGCGGGACCGGATCCATCTCGACAGGTAGAGTCAGCACGGTGGAGACGAATAGCACTCCATCTTCCGATTTTGAAAAGTTGTACGTCATTCGTATTTGGCAAGCGGCGGATCCCGCATGATTATGGGATCCTTACGTGTGAAACATTCCCTTTAGCGGCACCTATCTCCCAATCAAAACACCTTCAAAAAGCAGGGCGGCGATCACCCGGATGCTGGAACGACTTTGAGGCGCGGGCGCGCGGTCAAATAAAGGATTCTGGAATAGAACCCATACTGTGCCTCATTGCTGGATATGCTTAGGACGGCTGTTTTCGACAATTCTTTTTCAAATAGTGAAAACAACATCTTCCGATCATCGTCGTCGAGATGGCATAACGTTTCGTCGCTTACAACCCATTCGGGCTCGTGGACAAGGAGCCTGGCAAAGGCCAGATGTTGCTGTTCGTCCACCGTCAGCTCTCTATCCCACCGAGCCAGCCGATCGAGCGAGGAGATCAGATGAGCAAGGTTCGTGCGCGCGAGGGCGCGACCAAAATCCTTTTGTTTAAAGACCGAAGCCTCGTATGGGTAGGCAAGGACATCCCGCAGCGATCCGTCCGGAAGATACAACCTTTGCGGCAGGAAGATGATCTTTGCCTTCGGGGGGAGTAAAAGCCGCCCGGTTCCCCACGGCCACAGTCCGGCAAGCGCTCGAAACAGCGTGCTTTTGCCCGTTCCCGGCCTACCAATGACGAGGAGTCGCTCTCCCGGGCGAAGCTCCAGCCTTGGTTCGCTGATGGAGATCGTGCGGTCAGCCATCTCCACGATCATGCCTTCGATGACAAACGCCGGCGCGTTCTCCAGCACTGTGATGCGATTCTCCGAGGGCGCGGCAAGGTCTAGCGCGATAAGCGCCTGTCGCAAATCCATCACGCGCTCGAGCGTAGCTAGCCAGTCGGCTATGTTACCCGCATTATCAACATACCAACGGAGTGCCTGCTGTACCTGGTTGAAGGCGCCGACGACCATCATTAGCCCGCCGAACGTGAGGTGACCGCCGAAATATCCTGGAGCGGCGGCGATGATCGGAACCACTGTGGTGAACCACCCGTATCCTGCGGTAATTCCCGTCAGCCGCGTTGTAACGTTGGCAATACGCCGCACGGTGCTAATCACACTTTTGAATTCCCGTTCGAGCCGCGTCCGTTCGCCCTGCTCGCCTCCGCTGAGCGCAATCCCATCGCGGGATTCGTTTGCCCGCATGAGCCCGAAACGGAACTCGGCTTCTTGAGCATAGCGCGTCGCATTCAGTCCGATTAGTGGACGCCCTAGACGCCAGCTCAGCCAAGAGCCCGACGCCGCATAAATCAACGCGACCCAAACCATGAACCCTGGAATCTGAAGACGGCGTCCCTCAAATTCGAACACGAAACCGCGGGAAAGCAGCCATAGCACGCCGACGAAGCTGAGCAGCAATAATGTCGACTGAAGCATCCCCAGGGCGAGTGATACAGTAAGCTCGGTCAGTCGCCTCGCATCCTCCTGTATCCGCTGATCAGGATTGCTGCCGACTGGAGCTACGCCGGCGAGAAGGACAGCTCTTCGCGGCGTAAACCATTGGACGAGGAGGTCACGCGTAATGCATTCGCGCAACGCAATTTTTGTCCATTGGTCAAGCCATGCCTGCGCAATGTTCAGGAAGATGAGAGCCCCGGCCACACTGGCAAACACGACGAGCTGTTGGCTGAACGATGCGAGATCGCGGTTTTTCAGCGCGTCGAAGAAGGGTTCGTTCCATGCATTTAGCCGAAGCTGACCAATTGCAGTGGCGCCCACCACGACTATCAGACCAAACGTGAGCAAAATAAGTCCATTGCGGCCGCGCGAACTATGGATTGCGTCCGCATAAGCTCCTAACCGGCGAATAGCTCCAGACGCGCCCGCAAAGAAAGGGAGCAAAGGCTGTTTCTGTGACATTTTGCCTCGATCTTGGATTGGCAAAGTAAGTTATCGACTTTTGCTTCTCCCCAGAAGGACGTAGGTTTTTTTGAATATGCTCCCAAAGTGGCATGCCTTGACCGCAGATCAGAGTGAAGACACATCGCTGCTGTCGACAGTTTGCCTGGTCGAATCCGGTCGGCGCTATTCGCAACCTGAATTCGCGTTCCATCCCTCAACAACGCGGCCGGCGATCAAGACGTCACCACTGTTATGTCGACTTTCTATGATGCCCGATCGCGCGGCGGCAATGCCTGATCAGCACCGCCAGCAACCAAACCACGCTGGGTCGACTTGGCACACTTTCGCCTCCCTAATTCAATGACGTTGGCATGATCACGCTAGAACGTGGCTATGACGACGGCGAAGGACCGAGGCCGTGAAAAATGGAGAATGGCGGGGTGCCACCCCAAGACCCAACGGCAGGCGCTTGAAAGGACGAAACCGTCGGGCATCGACGATCTCGCCGGCAAGAATGTGTGACCAGCGGCGATGTGACCGTCTGTCCACTTAATCACTGTCAGAAGCCTATTGTAGCCAGAATGCTCGCATCTCCTCAGGCGTAACCTTACCATCCTTGTTCGCGTCCATCGCGTTGAAGATCCGCTTGTGGACGGCCGTGACCTCATCGAAGGATAGCGAACCATCCCCGTCCGTGTCCGCGATGGCAAACATGAACTTCATCATGTTCCCGGCCATGGCCATTGTCGGCATGCCGCCCGTCGTTCCGGGCATCATCATGCACTGGAATCCCTTGGACATCATTGGCGATCCATTCATTGCGTCCTGGTCCGCTTCCATCATGCTCCCCATTTCCGAAGGCGGGTTCGTCGGTGACGAGTAACCAGGGCGATGGTCATCCGCCTCGTTTGTCTGCGCAAGTGCCAGGCAGGGGCCGCCGATAGCGACCATGGAGGCGAGAAGGACCGCCACTGGAGTTCGTATCATACTCATATCGCTTCTCCTTTTGCTCTCTTTATATTTGTCAGTTCATTCTGAGGATGATCCCGAAGGGTGTTGTTCTGTAAATTCGACAGGCATTCCATCCGAACGATTGGCGTCGCCTGAACGAATTTCAGATGCCCCCAAGAGGCGCCCCGTTATCGCACGCGAAGGTTGGCCCAAGCCGTGCCTAATCATCCTCGTTACCTACGAAGCCGGTGCGATAATGGCTGCGGTCTAGGGATCCAACTTCATCATCGGAAAGTTTGTCAGTTGTTACGAAGACTTGCGGTCGCCATTGAACAAATCTTGACATCGGCGGCCCTTGGAATGCTGAACATAAGCTAATCATTAGCCACTGGTCGACGTGCAGCCTTGATCCAAGTCAAGAACACCGTCTGCTATGTGCGTCACGAGGCTAGGCTCACTTCGCCATAGCAATTGCCGGCAGGTGCAATCGCAACCAAACGACACTCTTGTGTATCAGCTTGGGCACACATGCTTCCGCGTAGGGGTTGGGCGCCGGCGATCGCCTCGCCGAGCATCGAACGGACAGTTTGTGGTGGGTGATGGGATCAATGACGCACTTGCGCGCGCCGCCGCAGATGTAGGGTTGCCATGGGAGTTCGAGGAGCCGCTGCAGCCGCCGATATCGCGCTTCTCGTTGACCGCATCGACCAATTCTGGAGGGGGCTCGAGATTGCCAGACGTTCTCGCCGCATCGCGCTTGAGACCGTTTGGGCTGGAATTGGCTTTTCCGTCCTCGGCATGCTGGCGGTCGCGTTTGCTTATCTCCCACGGTCGGAGGAGCAAGTCTCCAGGAAGCGATCGACGTTGCCGTCATTTTGAACGCCCTGCGCGCACTCCATATTAAGCCATATACGATTGCCACTGCCGTACAGAGCTCTTCTCACGGTTTCATCCAACTAACCGTCGCCTGACCCCAAACTCATCACGCATACGATGGTCAACATACTGCTTGCTGCTGGCATTAAACAATTCCCGGATGCATTGACCGAAAGCAAAGATGATGACCTTGATTCCGCATATTCAGGACTTGCTTTACTCGCTCACGACTATTGTGGCGCGGAATTGTCATTCTGAGCCGACGAGCTCGGGACAACGGCCTGGACGATGGCGGGCGATGGGCGAATTGCGGCGAAGATGACAAGCGTGTTCGTCGAGACGATGAAACTCATTGCCGACGGTAAGATGCGCACAGGCCTAAAAGTTCAGGAGGATTGGATCGATGAGCAAGAAATGCAGTTTGAAGGGCGTG
Source organism: Rhizobium sp. P40RR-XXII (assembly GCF_012641405.1). Classification (GTDB taxonomy): domain Bacteria; phylum Pseudomonadota; class Alphaproteobacteria; order Rhizobiales; family Rhizobiaceae; genus Rhizobium. Next base: position 45,343 of record NZ_JABAII010000020.1, on the reverse strand, counting down.
ATCGTCGTCGCTCTCGTTCTGATATTTTTTGACGAAGGCGGCGCGGCAGACCTTATACAGGGACGCAACATCGCGCTGCGCTGGTGCAGCCAGTGTCATGTCGTTGCTCCCGGCCAGACAACCGGTTCCGATTCCGTACCGACATTTGCTCAGATCAGTGAATCTGAGCACCTCGACGAGCCGCGGTTATCAGCCTTTTTGGCGGATCCTCAGCACTCACGAATGCCAAATCTTTCCCTGACACGCGCGGAAATTGCAGATCTAACCGCCTACATCAAGGCTCAGCATCCCTAGCCGGGCTTTGTCGCGTTGCTTCCTCTGCTGGTGCTGGGAAGACGCTAACTCCGCGCAGCATCGAATTGCAGCAGTGCTACTTCTATCAAAGATATTGGCTTTCTAGCGCATTGGTTTTGGCGAAATCGCTTAACCTCCTGCGAGTGCAATCGGGGCGATCCTGAAAAAAGAAGTCATTCCGGTGGACAACGGCAGACGCTACACAAGGAGCACAAACGCGGTAGCGCTTCATCTTCACAATACGGCTACAGAAGATCCAATTTAGGTGCTGCCGAGCAGCTTTCGCCACTTTAAGATCATTCTGAGACCATTCTTCTGTAAGTATGCCGTAATACCAGCACGTAAACTTCGTCGTGTGATCAACAGGGCGGAGCGAAAACGCAATGTTCGGAACGTCAATACTGACGCGGCAAGATGAAAGACGGCCCTCTGCCGAAGCACTCATCACCGACATGTTCAAAATGCGCTACAGCGCCCAGGTTTCAGTCTTTCCCGAAACGCTCATTGCCACGTTCAATGATGATAAGCAGGCGATCTGTGCTGCCGGCCTGCGCTTTTCAAGGGACGGCTTCTTTTCGGAACAGTACCTCAACGATCCCATCGAATTGGTGCTCTCATCCGCTTTTGGCCTTCAGGTCAAGCGCGATGAACTGCTTGAGGTAACCTCTCTCGCAAGCCGGGACGTGCGCCAGACGATCAAATTCGTTCGCGCCATCATATCATACGGCCAACGATCGGGTTACGGCTGGGCCTTCTTTACATTGACCACCCGCGTGGCACGCATGCTTGCCCCTCTCGGCATCGATCTGGTTCCGCTGGCGAGGGCCGAACCCCACCGAGTGGCTCGCAGTGCCGATTGGGGTAGCTATTACAGTTGCGCACCTTACGTCTTTGCCTTTCGAAACCCTGCTCATTCGGCAATTTCCTTCCCATCGAAAGAAAGCATCCATGCGCTTCCTCTTTGACAGCATCGAACGACATCTCACGGAACGTCCCTCGCAAATCGTCGTGGCCGACACACATCAGACACTGACCTGGACAGATCTTAGAAATGCAGTGGCCAACTACCGGAAGAAGCTCGCCACAAACGAGAAGATACTCGGCCTGCTCGCACCGAATGGATGTGAATATGTCGTTGCTCTTCTGGCGGCGGCTGCGGAAGGAAAGACACTCGTTCCGCTACCGACCTTTTTCAGTGACGCCCAACTCTCAAAGATCATTGGCGACGCATCCATCAATCGGATTCTCGTAACCGAGGAAATCGTCCAACGAGCCACGCGACTGGGGGCGCCCCATTCGGTTGTAAACCTGGACACAGCCGATTGCACCTGGAGCGCGCCAGTCGAGAGCTTCGAGACGATCATCTATACATCGGGCAGCGGCGGCCAACCTAAGGGCGTTCGACACACGTCGATCCAGATCGAGGCCGTTGTGCAAAGCCTGGGGGCTGCGAGTGCGGCAACAGCCGAAGATCGTTATCTTTCGCTTCTGCCTCTTCCCATGCTTTTGGAGACCATATGTGCAGTCTTTCTGCCCCTTTTCAGTGGCGCCCGGGTTTATTTCGACGCAAGAATTGCCGAAGGGGTGGCCGCCGGACGCGTTAGCGAGCTGAGCAAGGCCATCATCGACGGCGATCCGACGGCGACAGTGCTTGTTCCACAGCTCCTGAAAGCCTGGCTTTTCGAAATGAGGGCTATGCGGATTCCTCCACCGTCCGGCTTGCGTTTTGTCGCCGTTGGCGGAGCTCCGGTCTCTCGGGCGGTTTTGGATCTTGCCGAAAATATGGGCGTACCTGTCTTCGAAGGCTATGGATTGTCCGAATGCTGCTCTGTGGTGACGCTAAACCGCACAGACGATAGCAAGCCCGGCACCTCTGGCAAGCCGCTTTCCGGCGTTACAATCGCCATTGACAACGGCGAGATCGTCGTCGATGGCCCGACGGTCATGCAAGGTTATCTTGGGTCACCGCTGACCGGCAGATCTTGGCGTACCGGCGATCTTGGGACAATCGACGAGGATGGCTTTCTGACCGTCCATGGTCGCAAGGACAATCTTATTGTCACCAGCTTTGGCAGAAACATCAGCCCGGAATGGGTTGAGACCGCGCTTATGGCCGATCCTCGGATTGCACTTGCGATCATCAGTGGATCCGGCCAATCCGCCTTGCATGCCGTTCTTGTTCCAACGGCGTTCGGGGAGAGCTGGTTCACTACAGCCTCGCAAAAAGACGTCCATTGCCTGATCGCGACCCTATGCAGCGATCTTCCAGCCTATGCCGTGCCCCAGGCATATCAGACCCTTTCGATATCAGATGCGCTCAAGGCCAAGCTGATGACGACAAATGGCCGCCCGATTCGCTGCCGTTTCAATGACTATGTCGCCACCTCCACTCACCAGACAGCGGCACAATAAACCGAATGAAAGGACATCGCATGACATTCTATGATCGGCTGATTGCAGAAACGACCGCAGAGCGCGAAGGATTCCTGCATATTCCACTTGTTTCGCACAGCGTGCGACACGGTGCCCCGAGACAGACCTACATCGCGTTTCTCACGCAGGCCTACCACCACGTAAAACACACTTTCCCGCTTCTTGCTTTGGCTGCTTCCAGAACACACGACGAGCGCTATCAGGACGCACTCGTCGAATATATGGAAGAGGAACGAGGCCATGAAAAATGGATCCTCGACGACATTCAAGCACTCGGCGGCGATGCCGCTGCCGTCGCAGCCGGCGAAGCCGGTCCTGCCTGCAGGATCATGGTTGCCTATGCATATTACGCTATAGAGCATATCAGCCCCTATGCCATGCTTGGCAGCGTTCATGTGCTGGAAGGCATGTCGGTTTTGCTGGCCGATCAGCTTGCTAATAGTCTGAGGGCAAAATTCGGCATATCCGACGACATCGGTTTTTCCTACCTGCGCTCGCATGGAGCTCTCGATCAGGAGCATGTCGCATTCTTCAGGTCGATGATCAATGGCTTCGAGGATCGGGCCATCCAAGATCTGGTCGTCGCCCAATCGAAAATGTTCTACCGCCTTTACGGCGCGATCTTCCATGAACTCGGTGAACGGGCGGACTTACGACATGCCGCTTAAAGGCAAACGCATCCTCATAACGGGGGCAGGTTCGGGCATTGGTCGAGCGCTCGCGATAGACGCCTCACGACGCGGCGCGCATGTCTGTATCTGCGGCCGGCGCAAGGACAAGCTGGATGAAACCATGCGCCTTTTGCCTGGAAGCCAGCATCTGCAACTTACGGCGGATGTTACCATCAACACGGATCGTATAGGCATCGAGGAACTGTTGTTACGACGGTGGAACGGGGTCGACATTCTCGTTAACAATGCGGGTCTGATCTTATCCGGCCCGCTCGAATTAACCGATCCGGCCCAGATCGAGGCGCTTGTCGTGACGAACGTCATCGCGCCGATCTTGCTCACGCGACAGCTTATCCCTCTTTTGAAGGAGGGCACGCTGCCGAGGATCGTTAACATCGGATCGATGTTCGGAGAAATACCGTTTCCTCGATTTGCCACCTATTCCACCTCGAAAGCCGCCATGAAGGGTTTTTCCGTTGCCTTGCGCCGGGAATTGCGAGGCATCGGCATTGCCGTAACCTATGCTGCTCCACGAGCCACCGACACGGACGGCGCCGCAGTGGCGCTGGATGCAGCCGCTGGCTCGAAGCTGGATGCGCCTGAGCGAGTTGCCACTCAGATTTGGGACGCGGTGGATCTCGACAAGGACGTTGTATACCCGTCTGCGTCGGAGAGACTCTTCTTGCTGATACAGTCGATCGCCCCTCGGGTAATCGATCGGGCCGTTGCGAGACCGCCCAGACAATCATCCATCTCACACGAAAAACAGACTCGAAAGGAGGCAGTCCATGTCCAAAATTAGGACGCTGTTGGCAATCGGAGCGCTTTTCCTCACCACTCTCGCGCCAGCCCTACGGGCCGACGAGATTTCGGAAATGAATTCCGACATCGCCAAGGTCCGCGGTCAATGGGAAACGCTCAAATTCACGATGCGTGCTGGCGACAAACAGACCATGCTGATGAACCAGCTCGGCCAGGACGCCGATCAGCTCGCAACCAAATACCCCAATCATGCTGAAGCGTTGATCTGGGACGGCATCATCACCAGCGAACGCGCCTCGATGGCCAGTGCGTTTTCAGCCCTGACACTCGCCAAGCGCGCCAGGGACATTCTGCAGAAAGCCTATGACATCGACCCACGAGCGCTCGATGCGGGTGCGCCGACCAGTCTTGCGGTCCTTTACTATCGGGTGCCAGGTTTTCCGCTGGGCTTTGGCGATACGAAGAAGGCGCGTGCACTGCTGGAAGAGGCGGTCCGCAGCGCTCCCCAAGGCCTCGACACGCAGTATTTCTACGGAGATTTTCTCTACGAACAACATGAATATCCGAAAGCGGAAGCCGTTCTGCAGCAGGCCTTGAAGATTCCACCGAGCCAGGATCGCCCCCTTTGGGATCATAACCGTCGGCTGGTCATCGAACAGCTCATCGGCAAGATTAAAGCCAAAGCATGAGCATGCCAGCACATAGACGCGGAATCTGGTCCGCCACCGGACGCCAATTACGGTGTCCGGAAGGTTTTTTCGGCCCATGGGTCGGTCGGTTCATGACCATCGTCAATCGGCAGCCATATAGGCTAGCTGTTAAGGCTTTGGAGGTGCAAGCCTCCGACCGCGTACTCGAACTGGGCTTCGGTGCAGGACGCAGCCTTGCGCGCCTTTGCCGTCTTGCCGCGAATGGCAAGGTGGTCGCGATCGAACATTCCGAAGCCATGCTCACCATGGCGCGACGGAAAAATCGGCGGCAAATAGCGGCCGGAAGGCTCGATTTGCAGGCCGGGCGATTTTCTCCCCTGGAGTTTCCAGAGGGTTTCTTCGATCGTATCCTTCTCGTCAACGTTATCTACTTCTTCGATCGGGCTGGCCGCGATATCGCGGAATGCTACCGCGTATTAAGATCAGGCGGTCGCATCGCCATGTATGCGACTGACAAGGAAACTATGAAGCGATGGCCCTTTTGCGAAGAAGAGAACCACCGCATCTTCGGACCTGATGATATTGTTGAAATGCTTGCGAGCGCCGGCTTTATGCGGGACGACATGACGGTCGAGCCGGTTCCGCTGCCATTTGGCATCCGTGGACTGGTGGTTGGCGCGACCAAACGTTGACAATAGCGAAGAAAATAGACCGAGCTGCGGCTGGTTACCTAAATTTCCAATACGTAGCGAATCCGCCGATAATATTCGGCAAGGCGCAAGAGGTGCGTGGGCAGGCGTTTCGCGCCGACGAATTTCACATGATTATAATCTGCCCGCTTTCCAATCAAACTGGTATGGCTAGAGCTCATTAAGTTTACGACGTTTTCGCGGACACTCATGACATTTAGGCCGTGGTGCCATCCTCGCTCCAGCGCCACATCGAAGGGGAAGCTCATAATTCTCAGGAATGGAAGTGCGATCTGCGCGCCGCGCCTAGTGATAACATAACAAGCTGCCGAGCCTTGCGGCCCATGCAGGCAACGACCGACTTCATCGCCGAAATCACTTATCGCGACGCCGAGAAATCCGTGACTTCTGTGATTAAACAATTTCACGACATCCGCGCTTGGAACGACAGCAAGAATGGCCGTCGTCCTGTCAAGCAGGTCGCCGGAGACATCGATGTCATCCTCCATGACCAACGCTGCATCGAAATCGCTTTCGAGAAAGCTGGCAAGGCATCTGAGATGGCTGCGATAGCAACCATATTCTCCCGCAAGAATTGCGCGTCCGCCGTGCCTGGCGAAACCCTTCCAATCGACATCGCGAAATTCCTTCTGCGATAGATTGCGCCCGTCGGTAGCACTCACCCTGACGATGTCGATGCCATGTTTTGCTGCCCTGGAACATATGATATTCCATCGCTCCACCGACCTATCCAGATTGATGACGTAAACACCTAACCTCATCGCATCTAGCCGATCCGCCTTGCCGAGCTGTCTGGAGCGGATATCTTTTCGGTCTGGCTTGTCTGCCCGCTGAATGTTTCTTCTGTCATTCGCGCACATGTCAGATGGCCGACGAGGCACATAAGCCGCGCCGGCAATCGTATGGTCTCAATGAAGATTCGATAGGGCATCACCGTCAAGTAATGTCCTCGCGATCTATGATAGCGCCGGCGCCTTCCCTGGATTTGCGAGGGCAGGTCCAATTGCTGATCCACGGGGACGGGTACGACAAAAGCTGACTTCAATCCGCCAAAGAATTCAAGGTCGAATGCCAAGTCGAAGGGCAATTGCATAGGCACGAGCTTTTCGACAAACCAATGTGCCGCGCGTCGATTGATGATATAGGCGCCTGAGCCTTTTTCGCGTGTCAATGCGACCGCCAGACTTCGAGTTTTGGTCAGCCTGGAAAAGCGAAACTTTCGTCCGTCGCTGACCGTCGAAAGGCGCAAGATGTCCCATTTCTCGTTCTGTTGGAGCGTCGCATCCAGAAGTTCCGCAAAGTCGTCCGGAAACTCGAGATCATCCTCAAGCACCAGAGCGAACTCGCTATTCGAGGCAAGAAGGCGCCGAGCACATTCTATATGGCTCAGATAGCAACCGACTTCGGCGGGATTGCGCCGGCGGCCATGCTTGAAACGGAACGCAACCTCGTTGAAGTCCCTGATCGGAAAGTCGAGGGCAGCACCATCGACCGCCGATACTCGTTGAGCGTGCAGGCCGATGCACCCAAGTTTCTGTTGCATGGCAACCAGCCGGTCGACCGCGCGATCAAGATTGATCAAAAAGACCGTCAGCGACGCTTCGCCTTGCCTTGTGCTTACCATGTCGCATCCACTCCGAGGCGGCGACATCACCGTCTCATCCGAGCGAACATGTTGAGTTCGGCTTACCGCACGCTTACAAAATCTCGGCGAAAAGATGGAATTTGTCCCGATCCCTCGTCTTCTGGTACCCAATTCGCGCCTATTGAAGGCTCCTGCTAGGGACATCTGCTCCAGAAGTATGACGCCATCATTTTCAGGCTGGTGACAGTAACGCACACTAAGTTGGGCCGCGGTTCGAACGATCCGTCCCGTGTTCAACGGACGTGATTGTGGATTAAAGCCGTACTCATACGGAGAACCCCATATGAAGGCGCTTGATCGTTTGAAACACTACGTACGAACTTATGATTCCATTGATGACGCCTTATGCACGCACGTCCTTTGCTGAGGTTGGCATTCTTCTGCTGGCTAGCGCAGTCGTTGCCCGTCGCGGGTTCCAGGTCGCAAGTGCCCGCAAGCAACGCACCCCCCAATGGGTAGGCGGCATCATCCAAAAGATAGCGATGCGACGAGTGTGGAAGATCCAAATGCTAGTGCCCGCTTTCGTTCCATCAAACTAGACTGGTTATTTCATGCGTGTGTTATTAGTAGAAGACAACGTAAAATTGGCTGCGGTAACGCATGATGCCATGCGTTCACACGGCTTTACGGTCGATCACGTCTCCAACGCACATGATGCCGAAGAGGCTGCGGCGACGGTCGACTATGATTCCATCATACTAGACCTCGGCTTGCCGGACCGTGACGGCCTCACACTAATCGAACCATTGCGAAAAGCGGCGCCATCGACTCCACTTCTCATCCTGACCGCGCGCGATGCGTCGAGTTCGATTATCGATGCTCTCGATAGCGGTGCCGACGACTATCTTTGCAAGCCCTTCGTCATGGGTGTGCTCATCTCCCGTTTGCGCGCAATCATGCGTCGTGGTCAACCTCGTCACGGCACGATCCTACAGCAGGGTGACGTCATTTTCGATCCCAGCCAGTATTCAGCCTCCGTCGGCGAAACGCCCCTTGCCCTCAGTCGTCGTGAGTTCGCCGCTCTGCATCTCTTCTTACGGCGTCCCAACCACGTATTGTCGAAGGCGGAGGTCGAAGAGGCAATCTATGGCTTCGGCGACGAGCTTAGCTCCAATGCCATCGAGGTTTTGCTGCACCGGTTGCGCAAGAAGCTTCAGGGGGCCGGATCGGCCCTGTATATTCACAATATGCGCGGCATTGGCTATATGCTTATGGAAAAGCGGTCGTGAAGGGGCGACGATTGACGCTCCTGCAGCGATTGGTGCTGGCGATGTCTATCGTCGCCCTCGTTGCGATTTGCGCAAGCATCGTGTTTTTATATATCCGCTTCCAAGCCTCCAATGACACCTTCCGGGAAGAAACGCTTTCGACGTTTGCCGCAGATCTGCGGCAGGTTTTATCTACGGATCCGCCACTTTCAAGTCCCCATGCAAGCGCCGTCAAGGCGCGCATTCGCGAACTTCGTGGTCAGTATGCGATCTTGGGACGTGATGGACGGATTATCGAATCTTCCGGTCCGCAGGAACCGCTAATTCCTTATGCCAGCGAGAGAACTCAGTATTTCGAGCTTCCATCTCATGAGGGACACGAGGCACTTTTCGGTATTTCCATCCCAATCGCCGCGCCAAGCCCCGCGCAGGCCATACAAGTTGCCTTTCCCAAAGCGCATGTGATCTTCGACAGCGTCCTCGAGGAGTTCGTCAGGGATATCGCCTGGATCTGGATCCCGTTTGTCCTTGCGCTGCTCGCGACGAACATTGCTGTCCTTGGTCTTGCACTGAAGCCTCTGCGCACGGCAGCCCAAGAAGCAGCTCGAATTGGCCCGTCGAGCATTGCGACACGCTTAACCGAGAGTGGGATGCCCGATGACGTTCTGGCCTTGATCAGATCGGTTAACGCCGCCCTTGACCGCCTGCAAAGCGGCTTCCTTTCGTTGGAGCGCTTCTCCGGGCAACTGGCTCATGAACTGCGCACACCTCTTGCCATCGCCAAGACACGGCTGTCCCTATCCCAAGACCAAATCGCACGCGCGGTCGAAAGAGATTTCGAGGACATCGAACGTGTCATAACGCAACTCATCGATCGCGTGCGCGTAGGCACGCTCCACTATGAGGCGGCCGACTTGGTCGATCTCGGAGGCGTGGCCACCGAAGTCGCCCGCTATCTGGCACCCATAATCATTGAAGCCGGTCGCAATATCGAGCTAAAGATCGAGAACGGCCCCGTTCGCATCAGTGGCGCCAAGGATTTCATATTTCGAGCGCTGCGCAACTTGGTTGAAAACGCACTGCATCATAGTCCGGAGAACGGCGTGATTACGATCGCTGTATTCAACGCGCGTATCAGCGTTGCCGATCAAGGTCCCGGTTTCACCAACAGGCGCTTGAGCGAGGGCGGCGGATTGTTCGGAAAGACGGACCGCGCGGACGGCTTGGGTCTCGGTCTCTCCATTGTCTTGGAAACGATGGTGGCACATAGTGGACAACTCGTGTTGGCGAACTTGCCGTCTGGCGGAGCGCTAGCGACCATGGTTTTCTAGCTGGCGGCAGACTGGCTGCGGCTTTGCCGCAGAATGGCCTGCGTGTCCGACCGCAGTTGACCGTTTTCAGACATTTAATGCCATTATTTGATCCTGGTGCCGTTCCATCTGTCTTACGAACCGCTCAAGCCCACCAACTATGGATATTCGTCTTCGGCTTGTAGTTGATCATCTATACTCTCGTTAGAGCAGGTAGCTGCATCAATATAACCTGGATGCTGCCTCCAAGCGAAAGTCTACCTTACCATGAGAAATAGCTCAGCCACGGAAATTCCATTGTTCAACCATTAAATTGCCCCATATGTTCGCGGAAGCTTGAACGATCATAGATATGCATTTTCTTGCCTTCACCGGCACTTTTCCCAGCACGGAAGCGCAAATTCTAACAATATTGACGCCCTTGTTCAGGTACCCGTCAGGGGGATCCATCAAATGTTGGCATATGAAAAATGGAACCTTAGGAAGCAATGACGGGAAGTGGCCTTCGGCGGATGATGATCATTATCTTGTTAGTAATCGGCGTTCCAGGCTTGAGTTGCGCAGTTTATACTGGCTATCTTCAACTGCGCGGCAATTTTCATACGGTCATCGATGGTCAGCTTTATCGCTCAGCACAACCAACCTCTGACCAGCTTACCTTCTATGTACGGACATACGGTATCAAGACGATCATCAATTTAAGAGGCAATCATCCCGGAACAGCATGGTACGACAATGAAGTCGCCGTGACGAGGGGATTAGGAATAGTTCACATCGACTTCGGCATGTCTTCTTCGAAGTTGATATCTCCTCGGACCGCGCAGCAGATTGTCGAGCTCATGACCACGGCACCCAAACCGATCCTTATCCATTGTCAGTCGGGCGCCGATCGCAGTGGTCTGGTTGCTGCTCTTTATATGAAAAAGATTGCCGGGTTGGACGAGCAAAGAGCGCGAGGCCAATTATCGTTCTACTATGGGCATGTCGGTGTTCCCATAATTTCATCCGCCTACGCGATGGACCGCAGCTGGAGAGCTATCGAAGCGAATGATGAAGAACGGAAGCTGATCGCATTAGAAGGCACAGCGATCGCGCATTAGACGCCCATGTTGGGTGCACCATCCGCCCATCGCTGCGAAGAACAAGTTTCTCACTGCAACCCGCCGGCGCCTCGGCGCGAAGATAAAGGACTGACAAGCTTCATGAGAATATTTCGCCGATCTTCCATCCATTCGCGCCGCCATATCGCCGCCGCGCTTGTGCTATCCGTTGTGGTCGGACCGGCATTCGCAGCCTCCCTGAAAAGCATAATGGGCGATATGCGAGACAACACAACATCGGCCAAAGCCGTACTCGCCAATTTCGACAGCACCGCCGCCAAGCAAGTTTTGCAACGTTATGCTTCGCAAGCTCAAGCAGCGAGCGACATGTTTGGAGGCCAAGGTGGCGCCAAGGAAAGAGACTTGAGCGCTCGTTTCCAGAAATTGGCAGCGATGGCAGCAGCCGCAAGCCAGGCGCCGCAAAGTAAGCCCTCATTTCGCAAGACGTTCACCGAAGTGGCAAGCGAATGTAAATCCTGCCATTCAACGTACAAATAATGACTCTGGACCTCGTCGGAGCGGGAGCATGGTATGAACGAACAACGATACGTGATTGACGACTATTGTGATGAGCATTCAGATAGCGGCGTCGACGCTTCCTCGGCAAAGAATGAGTATGTCCGGGCGTGGGATCTTCCCACACGTCTTTTCAAATGGTCGCTTGTCGCGCTTATCATAATAGCCTGGATATCAAGTGGCTTCGATGATCCCAAGATGGTCGTCCACAAGACGGCGGGCTACGGTATTCTCGTACTTGTGGTTTTCCGAATTCTCTGGGGCTTCGTTGGAAGCACGACCGCCCGCTTCTCAAGCTTTGTGCGCTCGCCATCCATCATATGGAACTATTTCAGAGCATTGAGCAGGAACAGGGCTGAGCGCTATCTCGGTCATAATCCAGTGGGGGGGCTGATGGTTGTCGGATTGCTTTTAGCTTGTGCCGTTCAAGGACTACTCGGGCTTTTTTCCAGTGATGGAGTGACAGCAACGGGACCCTTTGCCGACGCAGCGGGTGACGCCATTTCAAGTTGGGCGGCCTCTATCCACGCGACATGGTTTTATGTCGCTATTGTCGGACTTGCCGTCGTGCACATCGCGGCAAACCTCTTCTATCAGTTCATCAAGCGCGACAATCTCATCGGTGCGATGGTTACTGGGCGCAAGAAGCGTGCGTATTATGTCGAACGCAATGAGGCGCGCGGCGGATCGCTGCTCGCGGCGGCAATTTGCCTCATTATCGCAGCCGGCCTTGTCTTTGGAACAATTTCCCTGCTTGGAGGAACTTTCTACAATGCGACTTAGAAGGCTGTCCGTGCCAATTTCGCATTTGTGTCCGGCAGGCGTCCCTGTTCCTAGTCGTGATGGTCGTCCCACCTGAGGGTTCCTGCGCAGGACTTGCCGATCAACGAGCAACAAGTCGAACAACGCAATCACTACAGCGAGACAGCGCTTTGACATCGCTCAAAGCACTGGGCTGGGTATATGGCGCATACTGATTTCTCCGACATCATGAAGCAGAGTTTGGAGGAATCAATGCCGCTTAAGCTGGTAACGGGAATGATGAAGTCATCCGGCAACGAAGCCTTGCTGGTCATGAATACAGGGACCATGAACAAGCTCGCTCTTGTTACGAAACAAGCGCTTCTCGACCTGGCATTTCCGCCGCGTTGCGACGAAAGCCGTTTGCAGGAATATATCGGCGTGCTCAGCGATATTGCCAGCACGAAATATGATCGCGGCGAGATCAAACCGGATGGTCGCATCCTGATCACCTCCAACGACGTGACAAAATGGAGAGAACTTCGATAGGGCCACCGACCTGCTTTCCTGCGCCGGAAACGTTGCGCGCAAGGATTTGAACTGTTGGCCCAAGTCACCAAATGGAATGAGGAAAGTCATGGCTGATCCCCTTTTGCGCTTTCATGGCGCTGCTGGCTCCGTGACGGGATCTTGTTTCCTGCTCGAACACGCAGGCACGCGAACGTTGATCGACTGCGGGATGTTTCAAGGCTCGAAAACAGAAAAGGAGCTGAATTATCGCCCCTTCCCTTTCGAAGCTTCATCGATACATTCAGTCATCCTGACCCACGCCCATATCGATCATTCAGGCTTGCTGCCAAAGCTGGTAAAAGCGGGTTTCCAGGGACCGATCTATTGCACGGCTGCGACATCCGATCTCTGTACAATCATGCTGCAGGATTCAGGGCATATACAGGAAATGGAAGTCGAGCAGTTGAATCGGCGAAACAAGTCCCGGTTCCGGCAAATGATTGAGCCGATCTATACGGTCGCCGATGCGCAAGCTGCAATGACACAGTTTCGTTCGATTGGATACAAGGAATGGCAGGAGACAGAAGGCGCTCTTAGATTTCGCTTTTGGGATGCGGGCCATCTACTTGGTTCGGCGTCCGTCGAACTTGAGCTCGTTTCCAGCGACGGGACGATCCGCATGCTGTTTTCCGGTGACATCGGGCCGCAACACAAGTTGTTCGAGGCTGTTCCCGAAGCTCCAGAGGACTTCGATTACCTCATTTGCGAAAGCACTTACGGCGACCGGGAAAGGGACGACGCGTCGCCAGAAGCGCGACGCAGGCAGCTTCGCCAGATCGTGAGCCAGGCTTACCATCCGAATGGTGCGCTGCTTATTCCTTCCTTTGCTGTCGAACGCACACAGGAACTGCTGGCCGACCTAAATACATTGATGGATGCCAACGAGCTGCAGCGCATCCCCATCATTATAGATTCCCCGCTCGCATCGCGAGCAACCTCCGTCTTCAAACGACACGCTCGCTCATTGTCGAATAGCGATCTTCTTCTTCGAGCACTAAATGCGAAGAACGTTCGCTTCACCGAGACCGCTGAGCAATCGAAAGCAATCGATCTCATTCACGGATTTCATATCATCATTGCAGCAAGCGGAATGTGCGAGGCAGGCCGCATACGACATCGCCTCAAGAATTGGCTTTGGCACGACGAGGCAACAATATTGCTGGTCGGCTTCCAGGCCGCCGGCACCTTGGGGCGTATCCTGCAGGATGGAGCGCATGCAGTGAAGATTCAAGGTGAACAGATTGCCGTGAGGGCAACGATCCAGTCGTTGGATGCTTACAGCGGCCATGCGGATGCGACTGAATTGGAGAATTGGATCCTCGCAAGACTACCGATCCGCAAGGGATTGTTTCTTGTCCATGGCGAGCCGGCGGCGATCGGCCAGCTGAGTAGCCGGATATCCGGACATCGAGGCGTCCCCATTGTGCTCGAGCCAGAACTTGACAGTGCATATCACCTCACAAAGGATGGGGCCGTCGCGAGCGTTGCGACCACTTCACCCCCTAGGTTGCGCGCTGAAGAAGTCGGGCACTTTGATTGGCATAACGACTACCAGTCGCTCGTCCTCGATCTTGACGAAGAACTCCGGCAGGCAGCCGATGAAAAACGCAGGGCGATTATCTTGAGGCGTGTTAGAAAGGCGCTTCAGCATGCTACGGATTGAAGAGGTATATGCAGCACCGCGACAATGCCAACTGCAAAAGCTGTTTCGACGAGAAAATCCCTTTCCCCGTCATTTCGCAATCACCACCGTGAAGAAATGCCTATCGCTAGCCTGGCGGCGTGCTACCTGCGGACATAGGCGATGAAAGTGCTGTCCGCGGCAACGCGCGAAGCTTTTCGGCGATAAACGGGTTTGCCCGAAGCTCGAGCAACTTGAATACCTCTGCAATAGCGTCCCGGCCTTCAGGCTCACTACAATCCAGCCGTGCGGCGACGGCTGCAGGAAAGTGTTCGGTACTATTGCGAGCGGAGGTCGCTGCTGCTGGATGCCAATTCTCGAAAAAAATTCCCCGAAGAAGCACCGGCAAATAATTGGCAAATTCACTTAAATCATGCACCGTCATTGAATCGCGCAGCACCTGCAAAACCGTTCGTAGAACCTCGTAGGCCTCCCGCTGTTCGCAATTAAGACGATCGGCCAGTTCGTGGACCCATAAGTTGGCTTGCTGGGCAGCATCCGGAAAGGTGCGTAGCGGAAAGTAACTCATTCAGATCTCCATTCGAACGATAACGAACCGTGAGCGAGGCGCCGGGGCGTTGATTTGACTCAAGTTCGCGCAACCCAATCGTCGCTCTTCTAACGCAATAAGCCCGCTTGACCGGAGGCCATACGACCCGATGTGCAATCTATTCACGCCGCATGTCACGATCGGCATATTCGCGCCATGCATCGTTGAATGCCGCGCGATAGGTTTCGTAGGCGCGTATTGGTAGATGCCTGACGACGGAAACGGAAACGCGCGGCTTGGAGGTGTAAGGCATTGGCTTAATCCCTTGATCACATCACTGTTCGTGGTCTCAAAAATACGTCTTCGCGCATCGCGATTGCGGGCAGGAGTCAGTGTTTTTCGACTCTCCTTGCTTCAGCTCATCCCTTACTGGCGGCCCGTCGTTCTGTTTCGCAAGCTGCCGCCTCCCGAACTGTTCCGGAGGGTCGCCCCGACTTCTACGGAAATCAGTCACGAACTACCATTCTTTTCCATGACCCACCTTGCTCAAAGCCCATATTGATGTGACGAAGATAATGCCTCCGCTCAACAGGAGGTTCAGCGTTACCAAGGGTTGAGCTTGAAATCCGAGTAACCAAGGCGACATAACGAGCCATACCGAAATAAGTATTTCGAACCATGCTTCCCATCGCTGAAATGTGATCATCGCAACTAAGCTCAACATCGCGACAAGCGCACCACTGACTACGAGATTCCAGATCTCCATGGCAGCTTGCATTGAGCTGCTGAACAGATAGCCCAATATCCAGGGCGAGAAACATAGCCACACTCCGACCATGCATATAACGGCATTCCGCCAGGGAATACTTCGCATCGCATCGCTCCAAGTTAAGGCGATATATTGCGGCACGAAGCTCGACAGCACATTGCGCAAGATCAAAATCAAGGTCTGGTGATCTTCCCTCCGGCCTCTGGCGTGTCGATCAGACGCAAGTGAACTGAACGGTCGGAAATTGACCATTATCCGCAAGGAAGGATCGAGCCGATAGGGGAATGGCCGTTGGACCGGGATGATCTTTGCAAAAGCCTGTTCGAGGGTGAACCATTCTGCACGCTCAATCTCGCCAAAAGATTGAACATGATTGGTCTCCGGCGGCCATATGATTTCAAATGACTGGCTGAGCAGGGTTGCGATCTGAAAATCGCCTGTCATCGCGAGGGCTGCAACGAGCTTGCCGCTGCGTTGACGTTTGAGAGAGCGAAGTTCGGACCGCGCTAGCCAGCCCACCTATGAAAACTCTCGCCTAGCGGCTACAGCGGTTGGCTCGTTGCTTGAGTGCTCACGTTTTGGAACGACCAAGCGGCCAAGTCGCGATTTGCCAAAATAGACCTCCGGATGAACCATAAGAACCTCGCTTTGGTCATGATCGAATGGTGGGCGAGAACACTTGCACTCACCATGATCTCTTCCGACACGTTGAGGCGATGGAGTACCATAACTACGCCCCTCGGCCAGAGAACGGACCATGCCCACCGGCAACGATTCAAACTCACGCTCGTCGCCATGGAGTTTTCCAAGCCCAACATTTGGATGAAACCATCTGTATATTAAAGATCAAATTCCAATATTATCCCGTCATGCAAGCTCATCTCAGTGACAACCTTGAAGTATTATTTCAAAAAAAATATGTCGCGATACTTTTCTTGATTTGCATCAAGTTGCTTCAATTCCCTTGCCATAGAATTATTTTGTTTCTGGCGGGAGGTGAATATGCGTGAACCGCAATGGCAAAATTGGCTGGGGCTGTTTCTCGGAATCCATATACTTATATCGCCGTGGGTCATTCCGAGCACTTTTTCGCTTGCTCCGGCGTCAATGACGACAGACATAGCTGGAGCAGTTGCAGGGCTGACGCTCGTCAGCATTTCGCTACTCGGAATCGTCGCTCCGAAAATTTGGAACGATTGGCTGAAGTACATGCTGGGTTTTGGTCTCCTGGTGACACCATGGCTGTTTCGGTTCAACGACAATATATTCTTTGACCTCAGCTTTGTGTTCGCGGGGATGCTTCTAATCGTGGTGAGCGGACTGGCCTTCGCCTCGCGACGCCCAGAGACTGGCGGCGAGTAGCCGGGCTGATATATTCGACCCGCGATAGGACTGCTGCTGGCGGAGATCCCGCAATGAGGGGCGGAATTCACTCACCTAGATTGCGATCCCCGTACAGTTGTTGATTTCCCTCTTTTGTATGAAAGACTGATTATGGAGCGCTTACACCGCCTCGCAAACAGCGCATTGTTGCCTGTAGAAATCCAGGCGCTGAAAGGAATATTTGATTTCGTCGTCGGGCAGCCATGGTTCGATCCCAATGATTATAGTGCCGAGGGCTTTGCCGTGCGGCTGATTGCCCTGTACCGGTATGGGGTCACTGATCCCCCGCATCTCAAGACGATAGCCCTATTTTGGGCGTTGAAAGACTTCTCTTGCGATATGAAGGATGATCAGCGGGCAAAATTGAAGGCGAACTACGAAGTTTGCCAGTCTTTAGCCCGCAATCCACTCTAATGTCATATTCGGAATGTCAATATCAGTTCGTCGCGTCAACTTCCCTGACGAACCGACCGATACCAGACGTTTTAGATGACCACAAATACCCGCATCGCCAGTCGTTCAGGCGATGCGCAATGGTAACGAGGGAAGAATATTTGGAACTCGCCTCGCTCAGGGGCCACATCGGGCTGCGACCGTTCAGGAGATAAAGTCATATCTTCAATGGGCGCTTCAAAGCATTTTGCGACCGTTGAACGCAACGACGAACGGCTTGATAGATAAGAGTATCCAATCGGTTTCAATTATTCTTACACGCTTCATTGACACGCATCAATGTCGCCGCTGTTCCCTGATGATGAGGTTGCCCGGCTCACACAAGGGAGAGGCAGCTATGTCGTCAATCCAACTGAAATCGGCGGAGCCAGTTGCCGATACTGCGACGATCACCAATAGAGATAGACATAAGAGCAAGCTTCGACTCGCGTCACTGACTGCCCTTGTTGTTGGCTCCATGATCGGGTCGGGTGTCTTTAGTCTTCCCCAGAATATCGCGTCCGGCGCGGGGCCGCTCGCAATTATCATTGGCTGGGGGATCACCGCGGTCGGAATGCTGGCCCTTGTCTTCGTCTATCAATCACTCGCAACCCGCAAGCCCGAACTGAACGCCGGTCCTTATGCCTACGCCAAAGCGGGGTTCGGTCCGTTCATCGGATTTAACAGCGCCTGGGGTTATTGGTTGAGCGCCTGGATTGGCAATGTATCTTATGCCGTCGTTGTCTTCAGTGCTCTTTCCTATTTTTTTCCCTCATTTGGTGAAGGGAATACATGGCCTGCCATCATTGGCGCATCCCTGCTTCTATGGCTAGTGCATGCTCTGATCATGACGGGCATCCGTGAAGCTGCGATCGTCAATTTGATCGTCACTGTAACGAAAATTGCGCCTATTATCCTGTTCATCGGCGTGGCGATCGTCGCGTTCAAAGTCAATATCTTCTCTATTGACTTTTCCGGCCTTGGCAACGCAGACCTCGGCTCCATTACCACGCAGGTGAAGAGTACGATGCTCATCACGCTGTGGGTATTCATCGGGATTGAAGGTGCAAGTGTCTTCTCAAGCCGAGCAGAACGCCGTCGAGACATTGCGGGCGCGACGATTACAGGTTTTCTAACCTGCCTTGCTCTATACGCGCTTGTATCGCTCCTTTCACTCGGCATCCTGAGCCAACCGGAACTCGCCGCGCTTAAGAACCCTTCCATGGCGGGGGTACTCGAAGCAATCGTCGGACCTTGGGGTGCTATCCTAATCAATATCGCGTTGGTGATTTCGGTCGCGGGTGCCTTTCTGAGTTGGACACTTCTGGCCGCCGAAATCCCGCTCGCAACAGCCAAGGATGGCACCATGCCAGCGTTCTTTGCAAAAGAAAGCCGCAAGGGTGTTCCCTGGACCTCGTTATTGATTACAAACCTCCTGGTCCAGGCGTTTCTATTCCTCACCCTATTTGAGCAGAGCACCTATCAAGCCTTGTTCTCTATCGCTTCGGCTGCCATCCTCGTGCCTTACATCTTTTCCGGCGCCTATGCAGCAAAGCTGGCGCTCACCGGCGAATCCTATCAACGGGGAGAAAGCCGCGCCGGTCCGATGATCATGGGACTTGCTGCCACCATCTATGGTCTGTGGCTCGTCTATGCCGCCGGCCCTGCCTACCTTTTTATGTGCGCTGTTCTCTATGCACCCGGCATTATTTTCTACGTGATCGCACGCCGCCAGACGCACCAGCAGGTCTTCAAACCGGCCGAAGCCATTCTCGCCGTCGCACTCGTCGCTGTCGGAGTGGTTGCCGCTTACGAGATGTGGATCGGTGCGGTCAGCCCCTTCTAAGGAGATATAGCAATGATGAACTTAGGCGTGCATTCCGAAGTTGGCCGATTGCGTGAGGTGATGGTTCACAGACCTGATCTCAGCCTGCGTCGGCTTACGCCGGCCAATTGCAAATCCCTCCTTTTCGACGACGTCCTTTGGGTCAAACGAGCCCGGCAGGAGCATGACGCATTTGTGGATGCATTGCGCGAGCGAAATGTCGTGGTCCATTCGCTGGGTGATCTTCTCGCCGAGACGCTGGAGTCGACCGAAGCAAGACAATGGCTTTTGGCCCGAAGGATCAAGCCGCCGGGTGTCGGCGAGGATATGATAGCGGAGGTACAGGCATGGCTAAGGGAGATGCCATCGAAGCAGCTTTCAACCTATCTGGTCGGAGGCATCTCTCGTGCGGAGCTTCCATTTGAGCCATTAGGGTTAAGTGGGAGAACATTGCTGCAAGAAGATTTCGTCTTGCAACCATTGCCCAATCAGCTCTTCACTCGCGACAGCTCGTGTTGGATTTATGGCGGAGTCTCAGTCAATTCCATGTATTGGCAGGCGCGCCGCCCAGAGGCGGCAAACGTGGAAGCTATCTACCGCTTCCATTCCCGATTTCAGGATTATAACTTTCCGATATTTTCCGCAAATGGAGGAGAAGCTCCAAGCCTGGAAGGCGGCGATGTCCTGCCCATCGGCAATGGAGTTGTTCTTATCGGCATGGGTGAAAGAACAGCCCCGCAAGCAGTGAGTGCCTTAGCCAAGCAACTGTTTGCCGCTGGGCTGGCGATACGGGTCATCGCCGCTCTCATGCCGCGCGATCGCAGTTACATGCATCTTGATACAGTTTTTACATTCTGTGACCGCGATCTCGTAACAATGTATCCGCCGGTCGTCGATCTGCTACGTTGCTATTCCCTGCGTCCGGGCGAACGCGATCAGTTGATCGACATCCGCGAAGAAAACGCCCCGTTCATTGATGTCGTGGCTGAAGCTATGGGACTGAAGAAACTGCGCGTCGTCCAGACCGGGGGAGACCGCTACGAGGCCGAACGCGAACAATGGGACGACGGCAATAATGTCGTCGCGGTCGAACCTGGCATCGTCATCGCCTACGACCGTAATGTCTACACCAATACGCTGCTACGTCGCCAAGGTGTCGAAGTGATTACCATTGAAGGCGCGGAGCTAAGCCGCGGGCGCGGCGGCGGGCATTGCATGACATGCCCCCTGGTTCGCGAAACCGCCTAGGAAGGAACGGATATGCCGATCAATTTGCATGGCAGAAGCGTCTTATCACTTGATGACCTTTCCCCCGATGAAATCCGGTTCCTGCTGCGCATGGCGGCAGAGCTGAAAGCCGCCAAGATTGGGGGCTACGAAAATCCTCGCCTCACGCGCAAGACTATAGCATTGATTTTCGAGAAAGATTCCACCCGTACCCGGAGCGGCTTCGAAGTGGCGGCCTATGATCAAGGTGCCCATGTCACCTATCTTGGGCCTTCAGGCAGCCATATCGGTCACAAGGAATCCGTCAAAGACACCGCGCGGGTCCTTGGCCGCATGTACGACGCAATTGAATTTAGGGGGTTTGAGCAATCAGCCGTGGAGGGGCTCGCACGCCATTCGGGCGTCCCAGTCTACAACGGCCTAACGGACATCTGGCATCCAACGCAGGTCCTCGCGGACTTCATGACGATGCGGGAGTTCACCCATAAGCACCTTTCTGACGTGGCGATGGCTTTTGTCGGCGACGGTCAGGACAACGTTGCTCTCTCACTCGCCCTCGGTGCAGCCAAAGTGGGGATCGATTTCCGGCTGGTCTCGCCGAAAGAGCGCTGGCCCGAGCAGACATTCATCGAACGTGTCAAGATCGAAGCCGCGAAGACGGGCGGACAGTTCGAACTCCTCTCTGACATCGTTTCGGGCGTGAAGGACGTGGACTTCGTTTACACCGACGTCTGGCTTTCCATGGGCGAGGACGAAAGTAACTGGAAGAAGCGCATCGATCTTCTATTGCCGTTCCGCATTACCCGACAGGTAATGGAAGCCACATGCAATCCCTACAGCAAGTTTATGCATTGCCTTCCCGCATTCCACGATACCCAAACGGAAGTTGGCAGGCAGATCGCAGAAAAATACGGCATCGAATGCATGGAGGTAACCGATGAGGTGTTCGAATCTGAAGCCTCCATCGTCTTCGATCAGGCCGAGAACCGCCTGCATTCCATCAAGGCGCTGCTTGTCGCAACGATCGGAGGCTGAGATGTTGATTGTCGCGGCTCTCGGAGGCAACGCGCTGCTGCGACGAGGCGAGCCGCTGACCGCGGCGAACCAACGCGCCAATATCAAGCGAGCGGCAATCGCGCTTGCCGAATTGATCGCGGCGGGCCATTCGCTAGTCATAACGCATGGAAATGGTCCCCAAGTCGGGCTCCTAGCTCTTGAAACGGCCGGACCGAATGGGGCCGATCTGCCCTTCGATGTTCTGGGTGCCGAGACCCAGGGCATGATCGGCTACATGATCGAGCAGGAGCTCGCCAGCATCATGAAAGATCATCGTTTCGCCACGCTCGTGACCCTCGTCAAGGTGGATGCCAGCGATCCCGCGTTCCGGAAACCTACGAAATTTGTCGGCCCAACCTACGCCGCCGAAACTGCCCAAAAATTCGCATCCGAACGGGGTTGGCAAATTGCACTCGATGGAGACAGATGGCGACGTGTCGTCCCCTCACCGGCGCCGAAGACCATTATGGAAGCCCCCATCATTTCTCTCCTCGTCAAGGAAGGTATAACGGTGATCTGCGCGGGTGGTGGTGGAATTCCGGTCGTTGACAGACTCGATGGCGGTCTGCAGGGAGTAGAAGCCGTCATCGACAAGGACGCGGCCAGCGCACTTCTCGCAGAGCAGCTCGCTGCCGACATACTCCTCCTTTTGACCGACGTTGATGCCGTCTACGAGGGCTTCGGGACGCCCGATGCACGATTGCTGACAAGGATAGATCCCCAGCAGGTGGATGAAACGATATTCCCGCCAGGTTCGATGGGGCCGAAGATTGCCGCCGCGACCCGCTTTTCGAGGAGCGGCGGTCGGCGCGCAGCCATCGGGCGCCTTGAGGATGCTGCTGCAATCGTCGCGATGACGAAGGGAACTACGTTCTTCGCAAAAGCGCGCTAGCTGCATTAGCGCCGGGTCGGTGATGTATCGATAGCTCAACTTTGCGGGGCCGCCAGCGCTCAGCTGGGAATGCCTTGGCTCGGTCGGCAAGAGAACGTCGAGAAGCGACCAACTACATATCCCAGCGACTTCGGTTTGCTCCTCGCCTTCAGCTAGTCTCGATATGTCCATGTGCTGATGAGGCATTATGCTCTTGTCTCTGTCATCCCGCCGCCTATGCCGGGCATGGCATCGGTTTCAGCCGGCACAATCAACCAGACACTCCTGGAGCTTGAGGAAGTGCAAGGCAGCCTGGTGAAGCAGGCCTATGAGCAGGACGTACACGATGATTTAGATCAAATTGACAATTCGGCGTCACGATTGAACCAGGCAAGAGTTGGTTCAGGAGAAACTCATCCAACCGCCTGCCCTCCTGGCTATCCGCGACCATGCAGGTCGAAAACGGGCACAGTCTTTACAGGCGACTGACGATTTAGACGAAAGACCTAAATGAGCGACCAGCGCAGGGCTGAGGATCACGTGATGCTGCGGATCGTTCTCAAACGGGCTATCGAGTTATTTGAATAGAAAACATCCGAATCCACCACATCGTCAATTGATCGCCGTCAAAGCCCTGAATCGAATTCGCCAATATGATCGCCCTCAACGAGGTGATGCCATGACATATAAAAATGTTCTCTTTCGTTCCGCAGCCCGAGAAAAGATACTCAAAGGTACCGCTCAACTGGCCGATGCTGTGCGCGTGACACTCGGCCCGCGGTCCAAAGCTGTGCTCATCGAAAAGAGGTGGGGTAGCCCGCTTGTATGCAATGACGGCGTAACCATAGCCAAGGAATTCGAATTGAAGGATGCGGAGGAAAATCTCGGCGCGCGCATGTTGCGACAAGCGGCGGAGAAAACCGGCGACGTTGTCGGCGATGGTACGAGCACCGCGACGATTCTTGCGCAAGCAATCTTTTCAGATGGGCTGCGCAACGTCGTAGCCGGCGCTAGCGCAATCGATATCAAACGCGGTCTCGATCGAGGCCTTGCATGCACGGTCGATTTTCTTAAACGAAACAGTCGCCCTGTGGCGGGCAAACGGGAGAAAGTTCAAGTGGCGACGATCTCTGCGCACAACGATAGCCAGATCGGAGCTCTAATAGGTGACGCTTTGGAAACGATTGGCGATGATGGTGTTATCACTGTTGAAGAGTCAAAAACCACAGAAACCGTGCTTGAAGTTGTCAAGGGATTACAATTCGATCGCGGTTTCCTCTCTCCCTATTTTGTCACAGACAGTGAGCGCATGGAAATCGTTTTGGAGGAGGCTGCGGTTCTCTTGGTCGATCGCAAATTGGCCACGCTCAACGACTGCGTATCCCTACTGGAAACAATCGCCAAGGCGAGCATGCCGCTGCTCGTCGTCGCCGAAGACGTGGAAGGTGAAGCCTTGGCAACACTTATTGTCAATCAGATTCGCGGCACGCTAAAGAATTGCGCGGTAAAGGCTCCGGGCTTCGGCGATCGGCGAAAAGCCATGCTGCAGGATATCGCCATCGTAACCGGTGGCCAGGTTCTATCGGAAGATCTGGGAATCAAGCTTGATGCTGTGTCTCTCGATCAACTCGGCCGCGCTTCCCGTGTCGTCATAACCAAGGATACCACGACGATTGTCGGCGGCGCGGGCAATAAGAGCGCAATCACCGGTCGCATTGATCAGCTACGTCAGGAAATCATCGAAACTTCCAGCGATTACGACAAGGAGAAGCTACGCGAGCGTTTGGCCAAATTGGCGGGTGGCGTAGCGGTCATCCGCGTCGGTGCGGCGACAGAAGCTGAAATGAAGACGAAGAAGGAAGCTCTCGACGATGCAATCAATGCTACCAAGGCGGCCGTCGCCGAAGGTATTTCTCCCGGCGGCGGTCTTGCTCTTCTACGCTGTACAGAAGCGATTGCGGCGGAGGAAACAAGGTGTGAAGGCGACGAGCGCACGGGAGTGCAAATCCTGAGACGAGCTCTGGAAGTGCCAATCCGACAGATCGCGGAAAATTCTTCCATCGATGGCGGCGTCGTTGTCGCGAAGGTGTTGGAGGGCAACGGAACCTTCGGCTACGATGCAGAGAAAAAGGTCTATGTAGATATGTTCGAAGCCGGCATCGTCGATCCCACTAAGGTCGTTCGCGTGGCT
Source organism: Rhizobium sp. P40RR-XXII (assembly GCF_012641405.1). Classification (GTDB taxonomy): domain Bacteria; phylum Pseudomonadota; class Alphaproteobacteria; order Rhizobiales; family Rhizobiaceae; genus Rhizobium. The sequence continues at coordinate 20,808 of NZ_JABAII010000020.1, read as the reverse complement.
CTGGAGAACGCCGTTTCGATTGCGAGCGTGCTATTGCTGACGGAAGCCACGATGACCGAAGTCGATGAAACCCTCAAAGAAAAGAATGCTTTGACCGATACGACCATGCAGGTCTGAGTTCGACTGCGTTTCGGCAGACCATCTAAAACTAACTCCGCCAAAACGATCAGCTTCAGGAAAATGCGCCGGGACTGTCGCCATGCCAATGTGGCGCGATCATCATCAGGTCGAACCGTATCGACGAGGCGCTTGCCCGCAAAGCAGCATTATAGTGCAACGGTGCATTGAACGTTTCGCCTCCTTACTGCAACACTGATACGCCGGCTTCTTCCGCGGCCTTGACCATCGCATCCCGGACAGCTTCGGGCGCAATTCGGCCATGGATAGCGTCAAGGCACACGTGCACTGCCGTCAGATACTCCTCGCCGTCATCGATCGGCCAATGGTCTAAAAGTGTCTCCACCGCATCCTGTACCGTATTTATGCGTCGCGGAGACATTGCACTTTCCACGGTTAGCGTGATTGAGGGTATCTTGCGACGCATTCCCGGCTTCATTGCCATGCTCTCCAGGAGACAAATTCGCATTGACCTTACAGGATGCTTTGCCGTGGCAATTGATTTGCATCAATCATGTCTTCCTCGCATGGAGCCCCATCGCCTGACACGCCGTGGGTTGGCGCTCGGTTGATCTGCCTCAATGCGATAGCGCAGCAATAGGATTATTTTAAATTTTAATTAACGCGCTGAGACTGGATCGATAGGATGGCTAGTAGCGAGCAAGGAAGATTGGGCGGACCATTTGGTTATGCGATTGGGTCTATGAGCGAGGTTGAGGGCAGATTGCTTGTGTCACGAGTTATAGCAACCGCCTCACTTGAGAGGCTTTTGAAACATCATGACGAAAAAGGCCAGGTCTCATTTCTGGCGGCGCTTCGCCGTGCAATCGAAAGAAAAGCCAAGGACGCGAACTTCGATGAAACTGATACCATGGCCGCCTCGAAATATGCTCAAGGCCTATTCGACGAGGTGCTTGCGTTGACCAAGGCAAACCCCTCTGTCAATAGCCGGTAATTGCTTCTATTGGCTGTGAGCTCATCGCTTCAGTTGTCGTTGGCGGCAATTTGGGGGGCATTATCGCTTGAAATTCGGCGGATCGATGCTGGCAGACCGCTAAGACATCATAAGGCAGTTGCGAACGACTGCCCAAAAATTCGAGGTGAATCTCAATGAATGTTCAAATGATGTCCTACGATGAGTGTATTGCACTCATAAAGAGGCAATGGCTTGCAAGACTCGGCTGCGCGGATCGGAATGTTCCGTATGTTATACCGGTTCAATACTCCTGCTCGGGTGACAAGCTATACGTTTTTACGCTGCCTGGTAAAAAGCTAGAAATCATGAGAAGAAATCCTCACGTTTGCGTTCAGATCGATCAATTGAAAAGCAAGCATTCTTGGAAGAGCGTGGTCGCTGACACGCGCTTCATAGATCTCAGCACGGAAGAATGCCGAGAAGAAAGAGATCAAGCCTGGTCTTTGCTCGCAAAACACACCGATTGGTGGGAGCCTGGCGCTTTGAAGCCGACAGGCAAGGTGGCGGATACTCACCTGCATACACAAATCTTTTTTGCGCTCGAGATCATTGATTTGAGCGGGCGCAAAACGATCGATTAGAACGCCCACCTGCCGACAAACACGCCAAGTTGAGCTAGAATGAGGAGTTGAGCCATGCCGAAAGCAAAAAACCTCACCGAGAGTGAGACGACCAGCGCCGTGGCACCATCAATCGGAGAGATTATGGGGCGCCTCCTGGTGCTCGACATGATGGCGGCGAGCGCAACCGTCAGATTGCTGCGTCTCCACGATGGTCAGGAAAAAGCGGAGCTTACCGCCCAAATTCTGCACGAGATCGACTCCACCTGCCGGAGAAGAGGGCTGCACCTACGAGATATACTGGACGCTCAAGACTACGCCAAAAAGATACTTAGCGACGCTCAGGCACACGCGGATCGTCTTGATGATATAAAGTTTGGATATCTTGATCGGAATCGGAATTAGGCTTTTCGCTGGTGTACACTTAACGCCTTCGCCATGATCGGACTGGCGGTGTAACTGCCGATATCGATGATGTCGCGCGCCAGCTTTCGCGACGGTCCGATCTTCAACAACCAGATGTATGGTTACCTCATATCTGATTACAGGCCAAATGGGTAAGTTTGATCCTCGCCCGAGGCAACCCGCGTCGACAACGGCGTTACAGCGCTAGTCTTGTCGAACCACACGAAAGCATCATATTGATTGGACAACGACGCGTAACTGTAGTGGCTCCAGCGCTCCGTCTCTGGACGGTAGACAACTCCAATGTAACGTTCAAGGCGCGGATCAGCCATGGCGCGGCGAAGATCGTTGTGCTGCCCAACTCGGAGATCAAGCAGGAAGCGATCAGTACCGACGTCGTGGAAAAGGGCTTCATAACTATCGGGCCGAGACGGACGCACCGTTTTGATCTCCATGGGCGCGTCCCATTCTGACGCTGCGGCGACTGTCCCAGTATGGGTGCCAAAGCCGATCAGGGCAGCATTCTGTCCATAAGCCTGTCTGCACAACTGGCCGATGTTCAGCTCGTCTCGCTCCATCCCCATGTCTGTGAAACGGGCATCCCCGATGTGTGAGTTGTGTGCCCAGACGATCGCCTTCGACGTTGAACCTGCCCATGCAAGAATATTTTGCAGCGTGTTGAACATATGTTGATCACGCTGGTTCCAGGATTCATGGGCGCCGTAATACATCGATCGATAGTATCGCTCCGCATCCGCCACAAGGTGAGCATTCTGCATAGCGTCAAAGAACTCTGCTCCATCCCTTTTTGCGTATTGGAACTCCTTCTGCAAGAGATCGACGAGGATCCGTGTCACGGGTCGTTCGCACAAGCCATATCCTTCGGTCAGGGATGCGCGGCCGTAAGCTGCCGGCTGTCGCGACCATGGCGACAGGCAAGCGTAACGCGCGCGAGCCACTTGCGCGGCCTGCGGATCTACGCGATCGAGATAGGTCAGCACCGCAGCGATCGAAGCGGTCATATTGTAGAGGTCAAGGCCAAAGAAGCCTACCTTCGTGGCGGGCGGTTGATTGGTATTGTGGTCCCGCAGAAAGCTGACGAAGGTGTCAACATCCTTGTTGCGCCACATCCAGATCGGGAACCGGGAAAATGGGGGCGTATTCGTCGGCTGATGCGGTCTTTGCCTGATATAGCGATCTATCGTGGCTGCGTCGGGCCAATCAGCCTCGACAGCAACGAGCGTGAAGCCGTGTTGCTCGATCAATCGACGCGTGATCGCGGCACGGGCCTGGTAGAATTCCGACGTGCCATGCGAAGCCTCACCAAGCAACACTACACGGGCAGCAGCAAAGCGATCGAAGGCAGTCGCGAAATTCGGGTCATCCAGCGACGGCAGCGGCTCGGCGGCGGCTCGTACGACGGCTACCGTCGGAATCTTCTGCGTTGGCGATATCTCTGCAGGCACGGGCGTTTGCCTAGACGCCGGCAGCGCCAAGTAATGCTGGAACCAGGCGCTTGCCATATCGGTCACCACTTCCAAGGCGCCAGGCTCCTCAAATAAATGTGTGGCATTGGGAACGATCTTCAGCATCTTTTCACATATGAGGGCAGCCAATGCCTTTCGGTTCAGTTCAAGGACCTGTTGATCGCCGCCGCCAACAATGAAGAGGGTCGGCGCCTCGACCTCGGCCAATCGTTCGGCTGCAAGATCGGGCCGGCCACCACGCGACACTACCGCTGCCACGCGGTCCCGCAGTCCCGCGGCCGCCAGCATTGCTGCGCCGGCTCCAGTGCTCGCGCCAAACAGGCCCAACGGCAAGTCCGCAATGTCCGGCTCGGCGCCGATCCAGATCACAGCTTCGAGCAAGCGCTCCGCGAGCAAAGGAATATCGAAGACGTTGCGCCGATCTCTCGCCTCATTTACCGTCAGCAAATCCAGAAGAAGAGTGGCGAAGCCCTGAGCATTCAGGCTCTCGGCAACGGCAATGTTTCGAGGGCTAAGACGGCTTGAACCGCTGCCGTGGGCAAACAGGATGATGCCGCGCGGGTCTGCGGGCATACTTAGGTCACCCACTAGGCCGAGCGGCGGGACTGCAATCTGGCGCTTCATGGAGGCAGCGGCCGCCTGATCAACCTCAGCCCATCCCTGGCGCAACAATCCGATCGTTTCTTCATCGGTTAGCTGATGAAAGTCCTGATAGAACGATCCGACCCCCTGGAAGCTCGTGGCAGGATGGAGGCACACCACCATATCGGCGTGCTGACGCATCTCGACGAGTGTCTCTGCCGGTGCGACCGGAATGGCGAGGATGACCTTGGCGGCTCCGCGACTTTTGGCTGCAATGAGTGCTGCTTTCGCCGTGGCCCCGGTAGCGAGACCGTCATCGACAATAATGGCAGTATGCCCAGTCGGCTCTACCTGCGCACGGTTACCGAGATATAGCGCACGGCGGCGCTCGAGCTCGGCAAGTTCGCGCTGTTTCGCGTGCTGAAGATAGACGTCGTCGGCTCTGCTCAGCCGACGAACATCCTCGTTGATAACAGTTTCAGGGCTTGCACCGTCCACGATGGCACCAAGCGCCACCTCGGGCACACCCGGCGCGCCGATCTTGCGCACGAGAATGAGATCAAGAGGTGCATGCAGGGCGCGCGCGATTTCCAGGGCAACCGGCACACCGCCACGCGGCAGTGCATATATGACGGGGCTAACAGGATCGAGGCCGACTAAGCTGGACGCCAATCGGCGTCCTGCATCTGATCGATTCAAGAATTGGAAAGATGAACGTGCCATGAAAACATACTGTTCTGTTTATGATCCGCTACATTGACCAGGATCAATGCTTTCTCGTTAGCTCGTTTCGTTCTTTTGGAAACTTCGAGGATCGCCATCGACAGGCTCTTATCTGAGCGAGATGAGGCAAGAAACGTCGAGCCTGGCATCAGCCGCCCCGCTCCTGATAGTTTCTATACCGCCCTTATTCTCTTCTCATCAGGGTCGGCCTGCCGGTTTCCCCTGTCAGCGCTTTTATACAATCTTGAGGATAAATTCTGGCTCTTAATTGCCTCCATGCTAGAGGGAATCGGAAGTTCGGCTGGTTGGAGGCAAGCCCAAATCAAAGCGAAAGGCTGAAATTGGGACGGTGTCACGGGTCGACTTAGGCGACTGTGTTGGGGGTCAGAATGTGGGCGAATATTATTGCGGCGACTTTCGTTGAGCGAAAGCGTTCCTCTCTCTTCTTGGTGCCAAAAGGACGATCCACGGCAACGTCGACCACATCGGCACTTGCGATCGTCACTTTATTATGTCTGTCGGATGGCTATTCGACTGCGGCGAGGGCGGCATGCGGTCCAACGGCAACAGCCTCGTGCAGCGCCGAAGGCGGGGCCGGCATTCCAAATCGTACCGGTAATGGCGGTGCCGGTAATGGCGACGGCGGTGGAGCAAGCGCTTTCAACAATAGCACAGGCGCCACCGACGTGATCGCCGGAAGCCCGAGCGCGAACGGTGTGGGTGGAAATGGTGTCGCCGGAGACGGCTTTGCAGGGCAAGGCGGGGCCTAGGCGTTTCATTGTCGTCCCATGGGGGGCTGGCATTATTACGGACATTGCCGGGGATGACGGCACAGCTGGCAATGACGGCCTCAATTTTGCAAGCGGTGGTGGCGGCGGCGGAGCTGGCGTTTTTACGGCGGGAGACCTGAGTATTAACAGCGGCGTTACCGTGGCGGGCGGCGCCGGTGGTCATGGAGTTACGGCAAGTAGCTCTGTCGGCAATGGCGGCGGCGGCGGCGGTGGCGGTGGAGGTTCTGGCATCATATCGGCGTTCGCGGCTGCGACTGTCAATAACATCGGGGCTATCGTTGGGGGAAATGGTGGAGTGGGTGGCAGCGGCGGCTTCGGTGCCGGTGGCGGCGGCGGCGACGGTCTGCTGGTTTTCGGGAGCGGGACGATTATTACTAATTTCGGGACCATCACTGGCGGTATCGGAGGAGGTCCTGGTACCAGCTCGGTGAGCGGCGGCGGTAGCGCGGGGGCAAGTGGTGCAGGCGTCAATCTTGGAGGCTTTAACAGTCTTCTTCAAAATGCTGGGACAGTGGCGGGCGGTCCGGGAAATGGTGCCGCGGCAGGCGTGGGCGTGATTGGCCGCGGCGACAGCCTCATTTTCAATAGTGGCACCATCGTGGGTGGGATGAACAGCGACGGTCTATCCCGCGCGGCGGCCGTTCGCTTCGAGAGCTCCGGCAACGTTCTCGGTCTGCTGAGCGGTTCGAATCTAGTCGGCGATATCGTTATCGCGCCAGGCGCCGCGGCGACTGTCGCACCGCAGCACACGGGGCTCACTCTGGGCAACGCCATTAGTCTGCAAGATGGCATTTCAACGATCAGCTTCGACACGCTCGCGGCCGATTTTGTCGATTCAAGTATTATCTCCGGAGCCGGTGGCGTGGTTAAGACCGGACGCGGGACGCTGGGACTTGCGGGATCAAATACCGATCGCCGAGGATGTTGTCGTCATCGAGACCGGCCTGGATTTCAATCTTACCAAAGCGGCGATGTTGGGGTTTTCCTATTCCGGCTCGTTTGGCCGTAACACAAGCGAACATGGATTGCGAGCGGATATGAAGGTGAGATTCTAAAACTTGTGGTGACGCTCCATGCCGCCGTTTTGATGTTTTTTCTTTGAGACTGGCATATCCGGTCGCTGGCAAGGAAGTGGCGATCGCTCTTGCAAACAAGATGGCGCGGAAGATCTGGGCGATGCTGCTAAGGGTGAAATTATCGAATTCCGGCGTCGGGCATACCTGCATCAACTTCATGCAGTCATGCCCAACGCCGGGAAACGGGTCTAAGAAGGCAATGACAAGAATGGGCGCATGATGGAGCCGATCTGAACAGGAGACTAGTTGGCACTTTGAGCCTGCAAGTTTGGAATGGAGATTTGTACCCGCTCTGCAAATCTCTCAGCGATGGCACGTCTCCCACATGCGCAGTCGCTCACGGAGGGAGTCATTTTGAACGAAATAATGGGCTTCGGCATTTTGGCTAAGATCGACGTAAAAGCGACGATGAGGAACAAGATCAGCGCTGATGTCGATAAGTCCCCGACCTCGGAGCGTGTAGTCCGCCTATGGCATATGAAGCCGGAGCCAAAGGTGGGAGCCATGCTGCGCTAATATGATCGTATGGACATGTCGGGGTCGAAACTTGACGGGGGCGATTGATCCCGTGGAATCGCTGCGGGCGATCGATCGCAATTTGCTGATGGCGCTGGCGAGAAACCTGCGTTCGATGCTCGCCCAAGTCATCGCGGAATCTTGATCCCGTTGTCCGAAGATATCACATCGATGAGGCGCACCTCAGCTAAACTGCCCCTCCTATGAGCGCGCTGTCGATACCGGATCAATACTCTCCAGATCCTTGCCGTCAGTGCCATGGCGAAGGCACACGGGCACTGGCTGCATTGGCACTGGCTGCATTGGCACCACCGGCTATCGCACCGATGACGCCGAGAGGTGCCAGGAAAATTAACGATGCAATGGCGACAGAGTAGATCAATGCCCCCGGGAACGGGATGACCATGAGAAGGGGCAACGCGGCCCCCACCGTGAGGGTTGCCGCGGAGGTTAGAGCCGCTTCGATCGGGCGCCGCCAAGTGCTCGACAACCGCGAGCTCATCTCGAGCGTGGGCGTCCAGCGCGTTGTTTGCCCTCAATTGCACGCCAACCTGCCTCGCCAGATCATCGCTACTAGGCCTCGCGCGACATAAATGTGGGCTCAAATTCCGCCTTGGACTGGTCTCAAGCTTCATACGCTCGCGTGCGAGATCGGCCGCCTCGATGTCCGCCTGCGAACGGATTGAGACGTGTTCGCCCGCGGCCATCGACATCGCGTTGCCTTCCTCCAGCTGGCTGAGCGTGGCGCTCATACGGCGAAAGGCATCGGTCAACACCGGCAAGAGAGCATGCCCCTCATCGGTCAGGGCAAGGCCGCGCGGCAGGCGCTTGAAGAGGGTCACCCTGCGACGAGGCCCGCCACGCCGTCCACTAGCGCCTGTGACGTCTCCGCCGACGCCGACGCGACCCCCTTGATAAGACTTGCGGTCGAGACGATGTCTCCGTGGTCGAGAATACTTGGCGCCAGTCGTTATCTTTTCGAATAGAGGTCGTGGACCTTCAGCAGTGAATTAATGGAACCACTAGCTGCAGCCGCGCTCATTGGCGGCAAGGACGGCAGCCAGCGACGGACGGTCGCAGCCAACAGTGGGGTTCTCAGTTGATCGGTAAGCTTACCCGCACCTCCACGCCTTCGCTCCTTCCGCGGCGAGGCGACACAACCTCGATTGCGGCTCCGACACGGTCCGCAATCGCCTTGACGATAGCAAGCCCAAGGCCGCTCCCGACAATCTTGAGGTTGCCGCGTTCAAACCGGCGCATGAGGCGGTCCATTGCCTCCGGTGGAAGGATCGGGCCATCATTGGCGACAGATAGCGTGCCTTGCTGCTCGAGCGTGACATGGACCGGACTTCCCTGCGCTCCATGTTTCAATGCGTTTTCGATGAGATTTCGGGCGAGAATGCCGACTGCATCGGGATCGAGAGGCGATAGAACGGCCGTTTCGGGCATGGTCAACTCGATTCGCCCCTGTCCGGCACGTTCGAAATCCTTGACGATCATATGCAGTACCGATCTCAGGTCGAAGGCCTCGTCTGAACGCAACCGGCCGCCCTCGGCCCGAGCAAGCTGCATGAGCTTTTCAGACATGCGCATGAGGCGCTTAAGCGTCGTCTCGATCTCCCTCGTGCGTTCCGCGGTCAGCTCCTCTTTCGTCTCGGAACATATGCGCTGAGCTTGTGCGATCGCACCGGCAACAGGGGTTCGAAGCTCATGCGCAACGTTCGCCGCAAAGGTCCGCTCGGCGTCAAAGGCACCCTTCAGGCGCGTAAGAAGCTGGTTGATGCCCGTCGATATCGGCAATAATTCGCGCGGTAGGCCGGCGGCGGCTAATGGGGAGAGGTCTTGTGCACCACGAAGCGAAAGTCCCTGTTTGAGTGCGCGGACTGGACGCAGCGAAATCCGGACTGCGACAAGGATTGCCACCAGACTGAGCGGAATAACGATTAAAAGCGGCAGCACCAGACCAAGCAGCATTTTTTTTGACAGCTGCTGGCGATGCGCCAGCGGTTCGGCCACGGAAATGCTGAGATTTCCATCAGTGCTTACCGCAGAATAGAGCTGATGGGTCCCGGTTTGAGAAAATCCCGGCTTCTCGAAGGGAGGAAAGACTGAGGCGTCCACGCCTGCAGAGCCAAGCACGATACGGCCCTGTCCGTCACGCAGTATGAATGTCACGTCTTCGCCGTAACGAAATTCGCGTTTGGGCTGCGCGTCACGACGACTATCGTCTTCTTCGTCGACCTCAGCGCTTTCGTGCCGGGGATGTCCTTCCCGCAAGTCATGCTGGGCGATGGGCAAGATGCGCTCCGCCGTCGCCTTCAGGCCATCGTCATAGACCTGCTCCATTTCTCGCTCGAGCCGGTCTGCGGTGGCGACGGCGGCTGCAAGCCACAGTATCGTGACCGATGCACCGATCGCGATTGCCAATCGCGCCTGAAGCGAGGATATCCAGTTCATGGCCGCCCCAGCCTGTAACCAAGGCCGCGTTCGGTTTCGATCACGCGCGCGCCTAGCTTCTTGCGTAGCCGGCTCACATGGACCTCGATGGCATTGCTCTCAACTTCCTGATCGAAGGAATAAAGCCGTTCTTCGAGCTGCGTCTTGGAAAGCAACTGGCCGGGACGCTGGACAAACGCCTCGAACAACACCCATTCTCGCGCTGTCAGCACGACGGGCTTGCCATTCAGCCTGACGCTGCGCCGAGCAAGGTCGACCTCCAACGGGCCAAGCACAACGATTGGATTGGGATTGCCTGTGTAGCGGCGTGCAACAGATCCGATGCGCGCGGATAGTTCGTCCAGGTCGAAAGGCTTCACCATGTAGTCATCCGCTCCGGCATTGAGCCCCGAGATCCGATCCGACACCTGATCGAGCGCGGTCAATATGATCACGGGTGTGACGTCGCCCCGCGCCCTCAACGCCTTGAGAAACGGAATGCCAAGCCCATCTGGCAGCATCAGGTCGAGCAAGATGAGATCGTAGCTGGTTGAAGCACGCGCGTCTCGCGCGCTGTCAAGGCGGTTCATCCAATCGACGGAATGTCCATCCGCTGCGATCTGATCACGGATAGCCGTTCCCAGCGCCCTGTCGTCCTCGATCAGTAAGACTCTCATGCCCGGTCTCTCCTTTGCCTTCCTGTGTAGTCCAACGGTTGGCTTACGGGAAGCTGAAGCAAAGTCTCCACGTCTGTCAGGTGCAGGTCAGCTTGTCGTTCGAATGATCGCCTCGACCACAGGAACAAACCAATGATGAAACCCGCATCTCACCGAGCGTCACACTTAGCTTCATGGCAGCGATATCCGGGGACCCAGGAGAAGAGGCGATAGTCCGCCGAGTGGAATGGACGCGAGATGGCCGGTGACGGGCCAGAGTCCGCTGCCCGGTGCTGAGCGCATCGAGATTGTCCCCACGGGCTCAATGTCGCGTAGCTCGATGAACACTGCGCCAACGGTGACCGCAAGCTTATTCCCAAGGAGATTTACGCATGATCAACCGCAGACTTCTTCTCGCCGCCGCTGTCGGCACAAGCATTCTTGCCGCCGTCGCGGCCCGGGCCTTGCCGCTCGATACGCTAAGCTTCGACACCGCAAGTCGAGACATCGTCAAGGTCGACGACCGCGAGCACGAGCGAAAAAGCCAAACCGGGGAATATCGCCAACCGCAGGACGGGAATGGCGATTACGCCGCCAACGACTGTGGCGAACATGGCGAGGAAGAAGATGACGGCGGCAGTGGTGGTGTCTGCGGCAACGAAAACACTCCCATCCCAAAGGACGCCACTCGGCCGAGCAACGGCCTCTTTGTGCCCGGCAGCATGCCGCACAGCCAGATGAATTGATCACGCCATTCTTTTCTTACCGGAGCATATGATGAGAACCAAACCCTTGTTGGCCGTACTGGCCGTCACGACGGCCCTGACAGTGCCGAGCCTTGCCCTGGCAAGCCAGGTGACCTTCACCACGAACATGCGCAGTTTCGGCGGCAATGGAGCCTATCTCGCCTATTACGTCACGGATGGGCAGGGCAAATATGTGGGTAGCCTATGGATGGCCGGCGGCAAGGCGCGCTACTACGAACACTTGGACGGCTGGTATCGCGCGACCAAAGGCGCCACGAGAGAAATCAACGGCATCACCGGCGCCAGCGTTGGCTCCGGGCGCACGCTCAAAATCACCGTCGATCTTGCCGATACCCTCTTCGACGCTGGTTACCGGCTGCACATCGATTCCGCCGCCGAAGACATGCAGGATAGCCCTAACGAAGTCGTCGTACCGCTGACTTCAGCGGGCGCAGGTCATGCGATCAAAGGCAGAAGCTACATCGCCGACTTCACCTATTCGCGTTAATCACCAAGGAAATTGATATGATTCGGTCGCTCCACCGCTGGTTCGGGCTGATCGCCGCAGCACTTGTCACTGTCATGGCGATAAGCGGCACCGCACTCTCGGTCTTCCCCGCCCTTGAGACGCTCACGATTCCGGCCAGTCAGCAGATCAGCGTGGCCGAACTCGCCGCACGCATACAGGCTATAGAGCCTTCGGTGGAGCAAATCAGGCGCGCACCAACCGGCCGGATCACGGCATACTATCTCGAAGGCGACCAGCCAGTCTCATCCATCATCGATCCGATGACCGGGAGACCGCTTGGCAGCGCCAACACAACGACTTTCGAGCGGTGGCTTATCGATTTCCATCGCTCCTTGTTTCTTAACGACACCGGTCGCCTCGTTGCCGCCGGTGGCGCGGCAGCGCTGCTGACGCTGGCTTTGTCGGGGCTATCGCTGCTGGCACGCCGGGCGGGTGGATGGCGCCTTATCCTCAAACCTGCAAAGGGCACCGGCGATAGACGCCTGCACGCAGTCGTTTCGCGGCTTGCGCTGCCCGGCCTCCTTCTGTCGTCTCTCACCGCCCTCTGGATGACCGCAGCGACCTTCGGCTACCTGCCGGAGGGCGCCGGCGCGCCGCCCTTTCCGTCGGAGGTGAGCGGGGCTACAGGTGTTCCCGTCGGCACCATCCCCGTTCTGCGTCGGACCTCGGTCGAGACACTTCGCTCACTTCGCTTTCCAGCCGTGGACAATGCGACCGACACATTTACCCTTAAGACGGACGCCGGCGAAGGCTTTATCGATCAGGGCACCGGTGCACTGCTCGCTTGGCAAGATTCAAACTGGGTCAATCGCGTGACCGACTTTGTTGTCATGCTGCATACAGGTCGAGGCATGGCGTGGATGGGCCTGCTGCTTGGCGTTTCCGCGCTCGCCATTCCCGTCCTGAGCTGGACCGGTCTCACCGTCTGGCTCACCGGCCGCGGCAGGAAAAGGGGAAGTTCGGTTTCCGCGCGCGACGCTTATACCATAGTCCTCGTCGGCAGCGACGGTGGCACCACCTGGAAATTCGCCGAAACGCTCAGCAAATCGCTCTCGGTTCAGGGTATGCGTGTTCACGTTGGTCCGATGTCGTCATTCGAGCCCGAACGATGGGCGCGGGCGCGTCGATTGATCTTGCTTACCGCGACCTTCGGCAATGGCGAAGCTCCGGCTTCGGCGCGCGGCTTTCTTGAACGCCTTCGGCGCGCACCCGTCAGGCAGGATCTTTCGCTTGCGGTTCTGGGCTTCGGTGACCGCAGCTTCCCCTCCTTCTGCGGCTTCGCGGCTGACGTCGCACGCGTGGCTGAAGAAAAGGGTTGGAATACGTTGTTGCCTTACGACACCGTGGACCGCCAATCGATCCAGGACTTTGCCCGCTGGGGCCGGAACCTCGCCCAAACACTCGGTCGGAACGTCGAACTCAATCACCTTGAGACCAGACCGAAGACGTGCGAGCTGTCGCTCGTCTCGCGCCGCGATTACGGTGCAAGCGTCGAGGCAACCACTGTCATCCTGCGCTTTTCCCTGCCGAAAATATCCATTCGGCAGCGTCTGACAGGCAACACGCTGCCGAGGTTCGAGGCCGGCGATCTGGTCGGCATTCTCCCCGAAGGTTCGAATGTGCCGCGCTTCTATTCGCTCGCATCGGCCTCAAGTGACGGGTTCCTCGAAATCTGCGTCCGAAGACAGCCGGGCGGCCTGTGCTCCGGACAACTTTCGACTCTTGAACCCGGACAGATAGTAAGCGCTTTCGTTCGTCCTAATCCGGATTTCCGGCCCGCACGCGGTCGAAGGCCGGTCATTCTCATCGGTGCTGGCACCGGCATCGGGCCGCTGGCGGGCTTTGCGCGCGCGAACAGGGCGCGCCGACCTATGTATCTTTATTTCGGGACGCGCCATCCGGCGAGCGACGCCTTCTACGCGGAGGAATTGTCGAACTGGAGGACGGAAGGCCGCCTGGCGGACGTCGTTGCTGCCTTTTCGCGCACGGTGAACCCGACCTACGTTCAGGACGTCCTGCGCAATGACGGTGCAAGGATCCGCAAGCTGGTCGCGACGGGAGGTCAGATCCTGGTCTGCGGCGGCCGCGAGATGGCATTGGGAGTGGCCGCGGCGCTCTCAGATATCCTAACGCCGCACGGCGTTGATCTCGCCATTCTCAAGGCGGAGGGCCGCTATGCCGAAGACGTTTACTAATCTCGCCCGTCATGCCCTGAACGGGCCCACCATGGGAACTCGCTGGTCTGCGCTTTTTCACATGCCATTCGACTTCAAAGCCGCGGAGGTCGATGCCGCCATGGCAAACGCGGTCGCGCAGGTCGATCAGCAGATGTCCACGTGGAAGCCCGACAGCGATCTTAATCGCCTCAACCGCGCCACTCTTGGCGAATGGATATCCCTGCCCGAACAACTGATGAACGTGCTCCAAGCGGGGCTCTCAATCGGCGAAGCTTCGGACGGAGCTTTCGACATTGGCATGGGGGACGCCGTCACCGCATGGGGTTTCGCGACGGCAGATGCAGACGAAACGGCGATAAAGGCCGCTCGCATCAAGTGCCGCAGCCCGACTTATCACACGCTGGAGCTCGACATCGCCAATCGGAGAGCACGCAAACATGCCGCCATGTATCTCGACCTAAACGGCATCGCCAAGGGCTACGGTGTCGATCGGCTGGTGGACGTAGCTCGCCTGCACGGTGTGGAAGCCGGCCTTTTCGCGATCGACGGAGAACTGCTCGCGCTCGGTACCCAACCAGATGGCAGAGCTTGGGCGATTGCCATCGAGCGACCTGATCGTCACGAACGAGCGCCGCGCTCCATCATCGAGCTTTCGGAAGCTGCCATCGCGACATCGGGGGATTATCGCCATTGGGTGGCGGTTGGCGGACACCGTCTGTCCCATACCATGGATCCACGGCTTGGCATGCCGCTCCAAAATCCACCCGCCTCGGCGACGGTAATCGCCGGCGACGGCATGAGCGCCGACGCTTGGGCGACCGCGATGATGGTTCTGGGCGAACAACGAGGGCTGGAACTAGCTCGGAAATTCGGATTGTCCGTCCTTTTCCTATATCATAGTCAACAAAAGACAGCAGGATGCGGCATCTTCATTGAGCAAGCTGCGCGCCAATCAACGTATGAACCATTCTGAAATGACATAGGTCTGCGCAACAGCCGGATCAACCAGCGACCATGGTCACAGGGCCAGCGACGGGGATGGCGCTCGATGCTATTCCGGCCGACGCGATCCCAGCCATCAAACTCGCCGTGGATATGATGCCGTCGGTGGCGCAAGGGATGGCAGAGCACAGCCATCCGATACGATCGATAAAGGGCCGTTCCATTTGAGGGCCTTCCATTCGACGTCCTTTGGCAGATGAGGGATAGTCACGATTGGCATTGCCAAGCGCCTCTGACGACGTCCTGTCAAGGCGGGCTTGAGAATTTGTGCGTAGTTCGGCTCTTTTGCTTATAACACACGTCCATTCCCCTAATTGTCAGGGGTCATTGGTCGAAAAGTCTTTGTGCTCTGTTTGAAAATTTGGATTGGGTACCATCTTGTAAGTCTGTTGTAAGAATCGAATGCCAGTTTCGGCCCGCGATCGATGGACAGGTATTCGATTCGACTCTCGGATGGATGAACCATCTACAAACTCGACCGCGCTGACGCATGACGCGAAAGCTCCGCCGAAGAAGGGGCTTCTCAATGACTTCCATAACCTCCGTTAATGCGACCGCGACTGCGTCACTTCCATCAAAGCTTCCTGCGCCCGCGCCTGCGGTTTCCGATCCCGCCAGGACCTCAGCTCCGACGGTCGGCTCATCCTCCGCAGCCAACGTTCCGTCTGCCATTGCGGCCTTAGCGTTGCGCGAAGATACCGATGGGGACGCAGACGGCCACTGAATGCTAGTAAGAAAGAACCTGCTAAAGCGAAGCCGCTGAGGGTTTTCCAATGAGGATGATAACTACAGCGACGTCCGCCTGCTAATGCTGCCCGGACGGTCGCGCTTCCGTTCGAAAGACAATCGCTGCTCTGCCAATACGTGTCGATGTCATGGCAGAGCAGCTTGATTTTATGCCTCTCATTCACTGCCACCGTCGGAGTGGCTTGAGGACTGTTTTACAAGTTTCTTGTTAGCCGAGAACTGTGACATATCACTGCTGCAAAAAGCCCGTCGGGATAAGACAAACGGATGAGGCATGCGCATCGATGCTGCGAGCATGCCATGTGAATATTCGGTGGGTCATCGGACTTGACGGGACCTGAACGGCGGTCGTCAATCGTCCAGGACTGTTTGGCTTTCGCATTCTCGGCTATGAGCCGGGCCAGCCCCTACTTCGCGAAATGGCTCTCGGCTACCAGCATGCCAGCTCCTTGCGGAACTCGCCAAATCGCTTAAGTCGCGTGCCTCCAATCCGCAGAACCACTGAACGCACTCGATCGATCTTCGCAAAATCTTTAATTGTACGAGCTAGAGCAATCTCAACATACGACCCTGTTTTGGTGCTTGATGATGAACGAACTGGATATGCCAACAGTCCTCTTTCTGCAGAAGACATCCTATATCGCGGGTGCTTTAACTCTCGGGTACTTAAGGTTAACGTCGGCTGAGAGCCGTGGGGTTGGACTTCTGGCCGCAAGTTTTGTTATCCTCGCCGGAGGCTCGACGCTTGCGGGACATGCTGAGATTTACCCATCGCTTTACGGCGCCCTCAGCCTGGTGAACATCGCCCTTGCTGTCCTTGGGTATTCCCTACTAGGGCTGGCGTTTGTCGTGATCAGCAATCCTGATCGAAAAATCAAGACCTGGCTTGTTGTTATACCCGCAGCGGCGACGCTGGCTGTTGGCCTGATCACGGCCTTCCACTTGAATAACACATATAGAGCAACGACGTTCACCTTTCTCGGCTGCCTAACGATGGCTGCAACTGCAGCCGTTGTGTTGCGCGACGCTTATCGCGAACCCCTTCCAATTCGCAAATTGGTCGCAGCGATACTCGCGTGCGCCAGTGTTCTTTCATTGATAATGGGTCTGGAATTTGCGTTCGACACGTTTCTGTTACTTGATGTAGCGAGCGGGTTTTCCTTGATGATCCTGTCCAAGTTTGTACTCGCCATCTCCATCGTGATCTTCATCAGCGAACGCCAACATCTTAAGATTAGACGCTTGGCCGATCGTGACGCTCTTACGGGTCTTTATAATCGTCGCTTTTTCAACTCGACCGTACCCAGCCGGCTTCGTCGCGGCGACTCGATACTTTATCTCGATATAGACCATTTTAAACAGTTGAACGACCGCTGGGGACACGCCGCAGGCGACGAGGTTCTCCAGATAATGGGGCAAGCCGTGCAGACAATCCTCCCGCAATTTGCTCTCCTCGCGCGGCAAGGAGGCGAAGAGTTTATTGTCTTTCTTCCGGCTGGAACCGAAGATGCCATGGCTCACGCGGAGAGAATCCGCAAAACGGTTTCTGAACTTCAGTATCCCTCCATTCCCAAAGACATCGTCGTCACGGCCAGCATAGGCATTGCGAGAGCCTCGCATGAGCGCAATGAGCTGTCCTGCCTATGCCGGGAGGCCGATCGGGCCTTGTACTTGGCGAAAGCAGCAGGTCGAAATCGAGTTTGTGATGCCGACGTTGAGATTTTCCCCCAAGACCAGCAGCGACTGACATCTGGTGGTTTCAGTTGACGTGTGAAGTAGCGCAAAAGTCAAAAGCGATGACGAAACGCTCATCCTGCCAGACCGGAAGCTCCCGTTCCAGAAACTCGCCTGTAGGCGGATTGATACGTCTCCCCGGCTGATTAAGACGCGAACTATTCGCGAAGCCGCTTCTATGAAATGAGGTTGGTTCGCCGACCCGTGAGCCGTTGGCATAGGCGCTACGGTTTTTGAGGGAATGGCTCCTTTTTAGAAGATAACGATACAGAGGCCGCAAAGTTCGGTCAGGTCGAAACGCCAAGCTCCCCATTAGCTCCCGATCATCGAGCATCAGCAACAACCGTCTCGCCTTCGGCAAAGGGAATCTCCATGGCCTTGCCATCAATCCGCGGTCTGACCGTTACCGATTGGAGCAGCGCGACCACACCTATGCCATTGATGATGCGATGGATGGTTTGAACCAATGCCTTGACATCGGTAGCGCATACGGGTGGTACCTCATATTGGTCCGAGCCATCAGAGGCCCTGCATACCTACAAAAAGATGAAAACGACGCGAGAAGGAATATTTGTCGCTTGAATCGGCCAGGCAGCAATTCCGACGTCATAAAAACTCTCCATGGGTATCACCTGGTAACGCGGGGGCGAAACGTTAGTTCAGCGCGCCCGTTGAAACATCGCAAATGATCCTGCAATTCTAATCTCTATACACGGTTTGCGACAGTCTCAGAAACAAGCATCGAACGTTCCTTGGAGGTTCTCCGGCTCCGCGAAAGCGGCTTGCTGGAAAACGGTATCAAAGCCGGGAGCTGCATCCTCAGATGCGGAAACAGGCACTTCCCGCACTTGGAAGACCTTTCCGAACTCTGTTGATCATTCAGCCTTATGCCCAAGATATCAAGAATGCGGGAGATCAGCATGACCAAACCCAAGCTCATCGGTATGAACCACGTCGCGCTCGAAGTCGATGATGTCGACGCGGCGCTCGAATTCTTTGGTGAGGTCTTCGATTTCCAGCTCCGCGGGAGCCACCGTGATGAGAGCGGTGTCCTGCAGATGGCTTTCGTGGACATGGGGGACCAGTCTCTCGCGTTGAGCCGCGGCAGGACGCAAGAGCGCGATGCGAACCGTCATCTCGGTCTGGTCGTAGACGACAGATCGAGCGTTATGGACCTTGCCACCGCGGCCGGCGCGATAGTCTTAAAAGGCCGCCCATTTAACTTTCTCGACCCTTGGGGAAACCATTTCGAAATCGTCGAATACCGCGAAGTCCAGTTCACCAAATCGAATGCCGTGCTCAAGGCGATGGGTGTCACTGCCGACAAAACCGAGACCGCAAAGCAAGAAATGCGGAAGAAAGGAGTTTTGTAATGCCGAAACGAGATGCTTTCGTCGTCCTTGGCGCGTCCGGCCATATCGGATCGGTCGTCGCTCGAAGGCTTCTTCGAGAGGGGCACCAGGTCATCGCGGTCGTACGGGACGAAGCCAGGGCCAGTGACCTCAAATCCGCCGGCGCCGACATCGCCGTTGTCGACGTCGGTAATATGGAGGCTCTTCGCGCTACGCTCCGTCGTGGCCGACGGGCATTCCTGTTGAACCCTCCGGCTCCCGTTACCACCGACACAGATGCAGAAGAAACCCGGACGGCCACGAGCATTGCCGAGGCAGTCGCCGGAGCGAACTTGGAAAAAATCCTGGTGGAGTCCACCTACGGCGCGCAGCCGGGTGATGCGATCGGCGATCTCTCGGTTCTATGGGCTTTCGAGAAACGCGTTGGCGCAGCTGCGATCCCGATGGCCGTCAACCGCGGCGCGTATTACTTCACCAACCTCGATATGCTGCTCGACGAGGCTCAGCGGGGCTTTATCATCACGATGTTCCCGGCGCATTTGAAGATACCGATGGTGGCTCCGACCGATCTCGGCGTGGCCGCAGCAAGACGGCTGACCACTTCGCTCGACGACGTCGGGATCAGGTATGTTGAAGGACCGGAAGCGTACTCGTTCGACGACGTCGCGGATGCTTTCGCCGAAACGCTGGAGCATGCCGTTACTGTCCGAACGATTGAACGGGGCGAGTGGGAATCGAGCCTGAAGCAAGCGGGTTTTTCAGAACAAGCGGCCCATGCCTACGCGCGAATGATCGAGGTATCGTTGGGCGGATTCGATATGCCCAAAGACCCCATGCGTGGAACAACCAGCTTGCGGGCTTACATCTCGGGCCTCGTGAAGACCGGGGCTTCGGCTCATAGCTGAAGTTCGAAGGGCTGAGATTTGCGGTTCCCCACCCCAATCAGGACGTCATCAGCGCTCGCGCTCGGGATTGGAATCGGCACTCCCCTGCAGGACACGCTAGAACGCCGATGCCGCTGCTCCGTGCGCGCGTCCGGCTCGGCGCGCGGCGACAGGCTCGATCACGCCGCCATGGAAATAGCTGCTGGCCATGGAGTTCAAACGGCCGTCGCGCAACTCAGCCTCGACAGGAAAATCCGGCATAGGTCCCCAACCAAGTCCCCGCAGGATCACTTCTTTTTTCATGAGTTGATCACCGACGGTGCAGGTCCGGGCGCCTTCGATGACGTAGCGGGCCATTGTACCGCACTATCTCGAATGATGCATTGAACCAGGTCCCGCATCCGCTCCAGCGACGCCTCCTCCACTGGAAAAGGCAGAAAATTCGGCGCGACGACGGGAATCAGCCGGATGCGTCGAAGATTGATTGCTTCAAAGCGCTTCAGCTTGGAGACATAACCGGGATGAGGAATCGACTGCCCGCCATCGCCCTTCCTCTTCAAAGAATTCGGCCATCTTGGCGGGGATGGAAGTTTCCTGACGGCGATCTGGGCGGATCAAGAATTGAGAGGACGTCCGGGACGTGAGCCGCGTTTCAACATATTATTGGGTTCATTGCCGGTTTTCCTCAGCCTTCAGTTGATCGATCGCGTCGAGAGCGTCGTCTGCCGACCATCCCGCACGTAGAGCTGCAGCGACAAGACGGATCTCGACTTCCTGCTCCAGCCTAAGAAAAGAAACCTCGAGCGCTTCTTTCGCCGTGACGATGTGATCGTCATGGGGAACAACGGGGGGAATTCTAGCAGTTTTTGGCACAGCACGCCTCCCTTGAAGTTGAGGACTGTTCTCAGTGGTTTTGACATTGGCCCGGATCAGATTTGCCTTGGTTCGGCGTCCGGTTGGCGAGGTTTAGAGCTCGTGCGCCCTTTTGATAGGTACGCCGGGGCTCCAAAAATGTTCCACTTAATGTCAACTTTCATTGTGAAATTTGGGCGTAGCGCCTGACCCTCACGATTCGTCATCGCAATTCCTACCTGGACCAACTATAGCCGGAGAGCTCATCCTTTGCCTTTCTTGTCTTCTTTGAGCAGCGTATCCACCCTGCGCAGCAGGCTCTTCAACTCCGGGTCGCGGACATGGGCGGCCGCTTCGTGGGGCGAGAACCATTGCAGCTGGCGCTGACCGCGCTCCGGAAAGCGCTCCACCAATTCGGCGACGTCAAGAAGATGGACTTGAACGATAGAGGGAACGGTCT
>NZ_JABAII010000001.1 GCF_012641405.1 Rhizobium sp. P40RR-XXII | reverse complement strand
CAGACGAGCCGCGCGTGCGCTCGTCACCAATGATGTGATGCGCTATCCGCGCCCACTGTTCGTCCCGAAGGATCAGACGATCCAAAACACCCATGACTGCCTCCAAAAGACAGTCTTGAATCTGATTCGCTCAGCCTTGGAAACCCAAGAGTCCACACCTCCTAGTCCGGCCCCTCCCGACCGTGTATGGGACGCAGTGTTCAGCATTTGCCGCCTCGAAATCTCCCGCGCATGCCGTATCTTTCCCTATAAGTTACTCGGCAGTTTCCCTGAAAGGATTGAGCAATGGGCATGTTGGTGGACGGCGTCTGGCATGACGTTTGGTATAATACGGAAGAAACAAAGGGCCATTTCAAGCGCGCCGCGTCGCAATTCCGCAACTGGGTGACCGCGGATGGCAGCCCCGGCCCGACCGGCACCGGCGGCTTCAAGGCAGAGGCCGGACGTTATCATCTCTACGTGTCGCTCGCCTGCCCCTGGGCGCATCGAACCCTCATCTTCCGCAAGCTGAAGAAGCTCGAGGAGCTGATCTCGGTCTCGATCGTCGATCCGCTGATGTTGGAAAACGGCTGGGAATTCAAAGGAAAGGACGGCGGCACCGTCGACCATCTCTTCGGCGCAAAGGCGCTTTGGGAAATCTACACCAAGGCCGATCCGCATTATTCCGGCCGGGTGACCGTTCCCGTTCTCTGGGACAAGCAGACCGGTATGATCGTCAATAACGAATCAGCCGAAATCATCCGCATGTTCAACAGCGCCTTCGATGGCCTGACCGGCTCCAAGGCGGATTTCTATCCCGCCGATCTCAGCGCCGATATCGATGCCTTGAACGAGCGCGTCTACGACACGGTCAACAATGGCGTCTACAAGGCCGGCTTTGCAACGGCCCAGGAGGCCTACGAGGAAAATGCCCGACGCCTCTTCGAAACCCTCGATATGCTGGACCAGCGGCTGGCGACAAAACGCTATCTGTTCGCAGACCGGTTGACGGAAGCCGACTGGCGGCTGTTCACGACGCTCGTTCGCTTCGACGCCGTCTATGTCGGCCATTTCAAATGCAACATCCGCCGCATCGCCGATTATGCCAACCTCTCGGCCTATCTGCGCGATCTCTATCAGGTTGCCGGCGTTGCTGAGACGGTGAACCTCGCGCATATCAAGAACCACTATTATCGTAGCCACAAGACGATCAATCCCACCGGCATCGTGCCGATCGGCCCAGATCTAGACCTCGGTCGCCCGCATGGCCGTGAGCAATTGGCAAAAGCCGCGTAATTCGAATGCCGGTCGCTACCAGTGGTTGGAAGGAGCCTCTGCTCCTTCCAATTCCTTCAGCCTGCGATAGGTTGCCTTCGTCGTTCCAGGCGGCAGCGCATCGATCGCAAAGAAACCGCTTTCGATGATCTCGCGATCCGGCTTGCGCGGCGCGGCCTGGGTGACCTCGACACGGTAGAAAACGACATGATCCCGCTTGCTGGTGCGATTGTTGAAATAGACGTGGAAGAGCTGCGGCCGGCCTAAGATCACCAGATTGCCCTCCTCCCGCAGCTCCTTGGCCAGCGCCTGCTCCACCGTCTCATGGCGCTCGACACCGCCGCCGGGCATGTGCCAGCCGGCGATGTAGGAGTGCCGCACCAGGAAAATTCGCCCCTCCCGGTCGAAACAGGCCGCGCGCACGCCAAGCGTCATGCTGCGGGTCAGGCCGAAATAGACATGCAGCGCCCGACCGAACAACCGCACCGCCAAACTCTGCTTTTCGTCCCTCGAAATCTCGTCGCTCATGCGTGAAACCCGATGCCCCGGTCTGCAATGAGGTCGGGGATGTATTTGTTTTGACAATAGACTGGGCTATGTCTCATCCCATGTTCAAGCTCGCGCATATTTCCGATGTTCATCTTGGTCCGCTGCCACGCCTTTCGATCAGAGAACTCGCCTCCAAACGCATTACCGGATTTGTGAACTGGCATCGGAACCGGCGCAAGCACCTTTTTGGCGGTACGCTCGATCTCCTTCTTGACGACATCAAGGCGAAGCAGGCCGATCATCTGGCCGTAACCGGCGATCTCGTCAATCTTGCGAGCGGCATGGAGATCCAGGCCGCAGCCGCATGGCTGAAGACGGTCGGCGATCCCCTTCATACTTCCGTCGTCCCCGGCAATCACGATGCCTATGTGCCCGGCGCATACGAAAAGGCCATGCGCGCCTGGTATCCCTATGTCAGCGGCGACAGCGCTCCCGCCGAGTGGCCGGAAAACCAGCGCATTTTTCCTTATCTGCGCATCCGGGGCCAGGTTGCATTGGTCGGCTGCTCGACCGCCGTCGCCACGCCACCCTTTGCCGCAAGCGGCTTCTTCTCCGCCCGCCAGGCGCGCGAGACGGTAAACATCCTGCGCGCGGCCGGGGATGCCGGGCTCTTTCGCGTCATCATGATCCACCACCCGCCGATTCGCGGCGCAACCAGCTTCTACAAGCGCATGATCGGCATTCGCCGCTTTGCGGCGGTCCTCTCGACGGGCGGCGCGGAGTTGGTCCTGCATGGACACACGCATCTTAACACCTTGCATTGGCTGCGCGGCCATATGGGTCCGGTGCCCATTGTCGGGATCGCCTCAGCCTCGCAAGGGGTTGGCGGCCTGAAGCCGCGCGCCGCCTATAATCTCTTCACGATCGACGGTCGTCCGGGCGCCTGGGAGTTGACGGCCGAACGCTACAGCCTCAATGACCAGGGCAATGGCGTCGATCCGGAAGGCGTCGATATTCTGGCGACATGATCGGCATTTTCGGATGCCGCACGCATCGTTTCGGTAGCGTTTTCTAGGATACGGAGCTACAATCGAACCATCGGAATCCCGGGAGGATAGGATGGGTTTCAAGGCCGCAATGAAAAGCTCCTCGACTGTGGCGCTCACCGTCGGATTCTTGTTTGCCGCCAGCCTGCAGGCCATCGCCGCCGGCTCCGAAAGTGACGAAACAGCCCCGCCGCCAAAGAGCAAGACCACGATCAAATGCACGGACGGCAAGGTTTGGGACAAAGACAAGAAGGAATGCGTGAAGCCGAAGCAAAGCGGCTTCAATGACGATCAGCTGTTCCAGGCGGCGCGCGAATTCGCCTATGCGGGCCAGTACGACAATGCCATCACCGTCCTGAAGCTCGCAAGGAACCAGGACGATCCCCGCATTCTCAACTATCTTGGTTACGCCAATCGCAAGGCGGGCCGCATGGAGCTCGGCATGAGCTACTATCGCAAGGCGCTGCAACGCGACGAGAACTATATCCTTGCGCGCTCCTACATGGGGCAGGCCCTTCTCGATCAGGGTGATGTTCAGGGCGCGCGCGTCCAGCTGGTCGAGATTCGCGATCGCGGCGGCGAAGACACCTGGGCTTACCGCTCGCTGCTGCAATCGCTGAAGGGCCAGGTCGCCTATTGAGGCGGCGCGGGTCAGGCATATGCCGATCGCCGCCCGGAGAAAGACAGTTGAGTGCGCGAGTGTTTTGAAGGCTTGCGAAACGGCACGGAAATGGTTCATACCAACACAGGACGATCATTCTGCTCGCGTCACCTTTTCCAAGGGAGGGGTCATTATTTGCGGAAGCATGTCGACCATGTGACAACCTCCAACGCTTCTTTGGAAAGACCATGCCAACGCCGGTAGCAGCCATCGATATCAGACGCGATCTGGTCGGCCTTCTTCCGAAGCTTCGACGCTTCGCGGTGACGCTGACCGGCGATCTGGCCGAGGCGGACGAGCTCGTCCAAAGCGTCTGTCAGCGTGGCATCGCCAAGTTCCATCTGTGGAACAGCGGCGGCAAATTGGAAAGCTGGCTTTACACCATGGCTCGGCATCAATGGGTCGACGAAGCACGGCGCCACAAGCTGCGCCCCACCGCCGGCAAGGGCAATGCCCTGGAACAGGGCGACCCTGCATCCGGAACACATTTAAATCCGGTGGAAGCCGGAGAAGCGCATCGCCTCGTCACATCTTTGCCCGAAGGACTGGCCAGTGTCTTCCTGCTGGTCGATGTCGAAGGACACAGCTACAAGCAGGCGGCCGATATCCTCGGCATTCCGCTATCGGCAGTGATGTCGCGGCTCTCCAGCGCACGTCTTTACCTTGCTTCTCAGGGTCATAGTCGCTCGCCTCGAAGGTTTTAAGCATTGCAAGACATGAAAAAAACGCCGCTCGAAGTCCGCTTGTCCGCTTTCATGGACGGCGAAACGAGCCGGGAAGAAAAGGAAGAGCTGGAAAAGCTCATTGCTTCCGATCCGAATGCGCAGCGCATATTCAATGAGCTGAAGCACGGTTCCGATGTCGGCCGCAAGGCTTTCGACGAGGTTTTGAAAGAGCCGGTGCCGCTTGCGCTCGTTCGTTCCATCAAGAGCGCCCAGCCTCCGAAGACTCGCGACCCTTCCCCCCGTCTTGCCCGGCCATCCCTGAAATTGGCGCCGAACGGCAGGCAGTCGCTGGCGGCAGCCCTGATCCTCTTCGCACTCGGCGGCGGCATAGGTTATCTCTTCGGCACTCAATCCGCCAATGCGCCGGAGGCGGCGCCCGTCACCCCGGCCCAGGTCGCGACGCGAAACTGGCTGGATGATATAGCCGCCTATCATCGCATCTATTCGCGCCAGCCACGTCATATGGTCGAGCTGCAGGCAAGCGAACTGGACGAAATCAGCAAGTGGCTGGCAAGCACGGTCGGCGTGAAATTCAATTTCCCGGATCTTGCCGCCGACGGCCTCGTCTTCCAGGGCGCGCGGATGTTCATCGCCGGCGGCAAGCCTGTCGGCCAGCTGATCTACAAGAACTTCGATGGAGAGGTCGTCGCCGTCTGTTTCACCAAAACCGACGGCGTCGCCAACGACAACGATTTCAACGAGACCATCAAGGACGATATCAGCATCGTGTCCTGGCATCGCAATGGCGCGACCTACGCTGTCGTCGGCCCTTCCTCGGATGCGATGCTCGACCAGATCGCCAACCGGGTATCGTCGGAGATCTGACCGCTCCTCCTCCCTTTTTGCAGCTTGCGGCCGAATGACGGTCGATGGATAATGATCCTGCGGCAATGGCACCGGTCCGCTAATCATGCTGGAGTTTCGACATGTCCGACATTCTGCTGACCATTCCAGAAATCGACAGGCGCATTGCGGTGATAAGGGGAAATCTTCGCGAATTGATCGAGCAGGCCGCCGCCTTTTCCGGCGCAGCCGACGAAGAACGGACATCGGAACGGATCGCCGAACAGGAAGAAGAGCTCGAGCGCCTGACGAAGCAGCGCGATGAACTTACCAAGGGCAAAGCCTGAACAAAACATACACCGAAGCACATGTCGTCGGCAGGTTTCGACGTCTGCCGCTTCGGCGCGGACAGCGTTCCACGCCCGCAACGCCGCACGATCATGGTACAATTGCTGCTGACATCGACCCCGATACACGCTATAGCTGTTGCAGCGACCTATGAGGAGAGCACTCGGATGAAAAATCACGGCACAGGAAATCACCGCTGAAAAGCAGTGCCGTGAAGGGCTGCTTTATCGGCCCGATCATCAGATTGTTATCTTTCGCCCGCGGAGGGCACTTATGTTTCGTCGCTTTGAAGAGCTTGTCGATCCGTTCCAGGATCATGACGGGCAGCAACCATCATCCGGGACCTGGCGCTATCTTCTAACCAACCTTCGTCCGTTTCGCACAGTCATGGCGATCAGCCTCGGCTTGACCATGATCGGCGCCATTATCGAGATCTGGCTCATCGGCTATTCCAGCCGGCTGGTGGACAATCTCGCCACCGCCCGCCGGGAGGATTTCTGGGCATCCGAAGGGCTGGGCTTGCTGGCGGCCGCAGCCCTTGTGCTGATCGGACGGCCTCTTGCCGGATATCTCCGCGAAAGTCTTGATGACATCGCATTCCGGCCCAATGCAGAGACCTTGTTCCGGTGGCAAGCCCATCGTCACATCCTTCGGCAATCGGTCGGCTGGTTTCGTCAGGATTTTTCCGGCCGCATCGCCAGCCAGGTGCGCGACATCGGCACGGAGGCAACGGGTGCCACCTATGCAATCCTGCACACGCTCTCCTTTGTCACGATCTACGTGGCCGGCTCGCTCTGGCTGATGGCCTCGATCGACCCGCGTCTGATCTGGCCTCTCATCGCCTGGCTCCTCTGCTATCTCGCCCTGATGGCCTATGTCATCCCTCGCCTGCAGAGAGCCTCCGCGTGGTATCAAGGAGCCTATGCCGAGCTGACGGGCATGTTGGTGGACAGCTATGCCAATATCGACCTCATCAAGCTTTTCGCCGATGCGAAGGCGGAAGACAAAGAAGCCCGGCATCGTTTCGCTCTAACGCGCGAAACATTCGTTCGGGTGCAGAGGCTGGAAGTGCTTGTCAATTCGAGCATGCTGTTCCTCGGCAGTTTCCTCATCGTCACGCTTGTCGGCTATGCGGTGGTCCTATGGCAGTCCGGCGGCGCGCCGCTCGGGCTCATCGCCGCATCTCTCGCGCTGAGCTTCCGCATAACCGGCATGGCCGAATGGATGCTGGACGCGGTTTCCTCGCTCTTTGCGCATCTCGGCGCCATGCGGCAATCCCTGTTGACCATCTCACAGCCGCTCACCATTACGGACGCGCCGGCAGCTCAGCCGCTTGCCGTTACAAGGGGCGAGATAGTCTTCCATCATGTAACGCATCACTACGGCAAGGGAGACGGCGGGCTGGATGGCGTTTCCCTGCGAATTGCGGCAGGCCAGAAGGTCGGCCTTGTCGGTCGCTCCGGCACCGGCAAATCGACCCTCGTCAACCTCCTGCTGCGCTTCTTCGATCCGGAAGCCGGCACCATCGAAATCGATGGGCAGGATATTCGGCAGGTGACGCAGGATAGTTTGCGCCGGCAGATTGCCGTGGTCAGCCAGGAGGCGTCGCTCCTTCACCGCTCCATTCGCGATAACATCGCGCACGCGAATCCCCGCTTCTCGGAAAATGCAATTATCGCCGCGGCCGAGAAGGCAGCCGCGAGCGACTTTATCGCAAAGCTAAGGGATCAGGAGGGACGTACGGGCTTCGACGCCCATGCGGGCGAACGTGGCGTTCAGCTCTCCGGCGGTCAGCGGCAACGTGTGGCGATCGCGCGCGCCGTCCTCAAGGACGCTCCGATCCTGGTGCTCGACGAGGCAACGTCGGCCCTCGATTCGGAGGTGGAAGCTGCCATCCAGGACACGCTCTATAGCATCATGGAGGACAAGACAGTCATCGCCATTGCGCATCGCCTGTCAACCATCGCGCGCATGGACCGTATCGTCGTGCTGGATCAGGGCCGCATCGTCGAGGACGGGACGCATTCAGAGCTGATCGCCCAAAACGGCATCTACGCAACGCTGTGGTCCCATCAATCCGGCGGCTTCATCGAAGGCGACGAGCCGGCAGCCGGCTGACGCGCAACAAAAAGCTCCCTCGAAAACTGAACTGACCCCCGAAGTTGTCGTCCAACTTTCGGGGGCCAGTTCAAACCGAGGGAGCTTTTTAAAATCAGCGCTGCAGAGACCGTCTCAGCCTTACGCCGCCCTGATCGCGAGAACACGGTTCGCGGCCGATACGATCGCCTCGAGAGACGCCGCGACGATGTTGGTGTTGATGCCGGCACCGAAGAGCTTGCCGCCCGGATGGGAGACTTCGACATAGGAGATCGCCGAAGCGTTGGAGCCGTGCTGCAGCGAGTGCTCGGAATAATCCTCGACCGACATCGGGATACCGAGATAGATCGAAAGCGCATTGATGAAACCGTCGATCGGGCCGTTGCCTCTGCCCTCGATGCGCTTCACCTCGCCATTGTCGGTGATCTCGGCCGCGACGATGCGCTGCCCCCTGTGCTCCGGGTCAGCGAAGGTGTGATGGTCGACGAAGCGGAGCCGCGCATCGGGCTGCGTCACGTAACGCTCGATGAAATGCTCATAGATGCGCTTGGACGGCAGTTCCTTGCCTTCTTCGTCGGTGATGCGCTGGATCTCCTCGCGATATTCCACCTGGAGATTGCGTGGCAGGTTCAGCCCGTAGTCCTGCTGCATGATATAGGCGATGCCGCCCTTGCCGGACTGCGAGTTGATGCGGATGATCGCCTCATAAGTGCGGCCGACATCCTGCGGGTCGATCGGCAGATAGGGCACTTCCCAGACCGGATCGTTGGCGACCTTGGCGGCCTTCATGCCCTTGTTGATCGCATCCTGATGCGAGCCGGAAAAGGCGGTGTAGACCAGCTCGCCGACGTAAGGATGACGCTCGCCAATCGCCATCTGGTTGGAATATTCGAAGACTTCCTTCATGCGCTCGATGTTCGAGCAATCCAGTTCCGGATCGACGCCCTGCGTGAACATGTTCAGCGCCATCGTGACCACGTCGACGTTGCCGGTGCGTTCGCCATTGCCGAAGAGCGTGCCTTCGACGCGGTCCGCGCCGGCCATCAGCGCCAGCTCGGCGGCTGCGATGCCCGTGCCGCGGTCATTGTGCGGATGCAGCGAGATGATCAGGTTTTCGCGGTTGTCGAGATTGCGGCACATCCATTCGATCTGGTCGGCATAGATGTTCGGCGTCGCCATTTCCACCGTCGACGGCAGGTTGATGATCAGCTTGTTGTCCGGCGTCGGCTTCATGACGTCGATCACCGCGTTGCAGATCTCCAGCGCCACGTCCAGCTCGGTGCCGGTGAAGCTCTCCGGCGAATA
The DNA here is from genome assembly GCF_012641405.1 of Rhizobium sp. P40RR-XXII. Classification (GTDB taxonomy): domain Bacteria; phylum Pseudomonadota; class Alphaproteobacteria; order Rhizobiales; family Rhizobiaceae; genus Rhizobium. The sequence continues at coordinate 672,574 of NZ_JABAII010000001.1, read as the reverse complement.
TTCGAAACGATAGCCGCCGCCGGCCTTGGCCGCCATGTCGCTGATCATCTTGGCCGCATCGACGGCGATCTGCTTGATACCCTGCACATCCTTGGCAAACACTACGCGGCGCTGCAACTCGCTGGTGGAATTGTAGAAATGCACGATCGGCTTGTTGGCGCCTTCCAGCGCCTCGAAGGTCCGGGTGATCAATTCCGGACGGCACTGGACGAGAACCTGCAACGACACATCGGCCGATACGTTGCCCTGCTCGATGCACCAGCGGGCAAAGTCGAAGTCGGTCTGCGAAGCGGAGGGGAAACCGATCTCGATTTCCTTGAAGCCCATATCCAGCAACAGCTGAAACATGCGCGCCTTGCGGTCGTGACCCATCGGATCGACGAGCGCCTGGTTGCCGTCGCGCAGGTCGACTGAACACCAGATCGGCGCCTTGGTGATGACCTTGGACGGCCAGGTCCGGTCGGGAATGTTGATTTGCGGATAGGCGCGGTATTTCACCGCCGCTTCGGGCATGCCTTTGGGGGAATGGCTGTTCGCGTCCATGGTCTCGTCTCTTCCTTTCCCGTCATTTCGTCCCGCGTCTTAGCCGATCGGATGCGGCTTGGCGATGATAAATGCGGACCCTTGCGGGTGATCTGTCGATTTTAGGGTAAGTCGCGAGGAGCGATGGCCAGCGGGCTTTTCGGCCGCCGGGCGCTCCTCAAAGGACCCGGCAACCGCGCGTAAGGCCGAGGAGGAGAAGCGAGGTAAGGGCGCGCGTATTGTCACGCAGGGCAACGCGCCCACGTGCAATCTGTTCGGAAATCTTTGCGCCAGTCAACTTCATGGTGGCGCTTATAGCCGCCGGACCGAAAAGAAGCAACCCCTTGCTCACCTCTTCAGCATTTGCACGCCGCGCGACAGCGCCAGCATCAATCCGCCGGCAATCAGCCCCCAGAAGGCGCCGGAAATCCCGCCGAAGGAAACGCCCGATGCCGTCACGAGAAAAGTAATCGCGGCTGCCTCACGCGATTCCGGTTGCTGGAAGGCATTCAAGGCGGAGTTGGAGAATGCACCGACAAGAGCCAGGCCGGCCACCGCCTCGATGAGGATCGACGGCGCGAGCGCCACGAAAGCCGTAACCGCGCTCGCCAGCAATCCGAAGACGATATAGCCAAGTCCGGCGACGATCGCCGCCCAATAGCGCCTCCCTGGATCGGCATGCGCATCCTGTCCGGCGCACATGGCGGCCGTGATGGCCGCAAGATTGACGGCATGGCCGCCAAAGGGAACGGCAAGCAACGAGAATACGCCGGTCACGGCAAACAGAGGGCCGGGCTTGGGATCGTAATCATGCACCTTCAGCACCGCGATGCCGGGAATATTCTGTGACGCCATCGTCACGATGAACAGCGGCAGCGCGATGGAAACGATGCCGGCGAGCGTGAAGACCGGCTTGACGAATTCGACCGTCGGCAGCAGCGAATGTTCGAGCGAGGCAAACGCACCGTCCGGTATCTTCACGCCGAAGGCCAGCACCAGCGCGAAGGCTGCAAGTGCCGCCGGCACGGCCCATAGCCGCTTGAACGCGCCGACGACGATCCAGGCGAGGATGATGGGCAGGCCAAAGGCCGGATTGAAAGCAATCGCCTTCACAGGCGCAAAGCAAAGGCCGAGCAGAACGCCGGCCAGCATGGCATTGGCGAGCGGCGCCGGGATCGACGCGACCGCCCGTCCAAAAGGCCGGAACAGCCCGGCAATGACGATCAACAGGCCGCAAATGAAGAACGCCCCGACAGCTGCTGGAAAGCCACCCTCGATCGCCCCCGCACTTGCCAGCAACGCCGCGCCCGGCGTCGACCAGGCAATGCTGATGGGAAGCCTCGTCGCCACGCTGAGCACGATGGCGCAAACGCCCATCGCCACCGAAAGCGCTGTCAGCCCGGATGCCGCCTGAGCGTCCGTGGCACCCACGACCTGCAGGCCGTGGAAGACGACGGCGAAGGAACTGGCAAAGCCGACAAAAGCCGTGAGGCATCCCATGAACAGGCTTTGGATGGAAAAATCTTTGAGCATGGCGGCGGAGACTCGGGGGCGACGATCGATTGAGCTCGCATGGAGCATCACAAGCATCGGACGTGCAAGTGCAGTTTCCGGACGAAGTGACGGCGGCAAGGCGAACCGAGATCGCATATATCAAACGCGATTCAAATCGTGCATAAATGCGCAGATTGACTCTCTTATTTATGCACGTTATTACATGATTATGAGCAATTCACTTCCATTGTCCCGCCGGGATGTTATCGAATCGCGGCTTGCAGAGGGGCGGCAGATCATCGCCGCATCGCTCGCGGCCGAGTTCAACGTGTCTGAGGATGCCGTGCGCCGCGATCTGCGGGCGCTTGCAGCGGAAGGCAAATGCCGGCGCGTTTATGGCGGCGCGCTCCCTCTCCTGACGCCGTCGCAGCCCATGGCCGTACGCGTCGGACAGGAATCCGGTCGCAAGAGAGCCTTGGCGAAAGCCGCTGTCGCGATGATCGAGCCCGGCGAATTCCTGTTTTTCGACAGCGGCAGCACCAATCTCGCGATGGTGGATCTTCTGCCGAAGAACCTGGAAGCGACGATCGCGACGAATTCCATCGACATAGCGAGCGCCGTCATGAAACGCGGCGACATCCCGCTCGTCCTGATCGGCGGCGCGGTCGATCCCATCGTCGGCGGCAGCGTCGACGCGTCAGCGGTTGCGGCCATCGACGCCATGAACATCGACCGCTGTTTCCTGGGTGTCTGTGCCGTTTCGGCAAGAAACGGCATCAGCGTGTACGAACATGCGGATGCAATCTTCAAACGGATGCTCCTCAAGAGAAGCGCATCGCGCATCGCATTGATTACCTCGGAGAAATTCCACGAACGCGCGCCGCATCGCATCGGCGCCGCTGGCGATATCGATTGGCTTGTTGTCGAGGATGATCTGCCTGCCGACGACGAAAAAACAGCCGTCGAGGCCGGCTTCTCGCTCGTGAAGGCGAGCAACGTCACCTCATCCTCCTGATCTCGAAAGACAAGCAATGTCCATGCAATCCACCGATCGACCGGAAACCCGGCTGGCAACCCGACTTGCCTTTCTGGTTGGGGGATTTGCCCTCGCCTGCTGGGCTCCCCTCGTCCCCTTCGCCAAGGATCGCCTCGGGGTCGATGACGGCGTGCTGGGCATGCTGCTGCTTTGCCTCGGCCTGGGTTCGGTGGCGGCGATGCTGGCGACCGGAATGCTGAGCGCGCGATATGGCAGTAAGCCGATCATCATCGCCGGCGGCCTCGGTCTCGCATTGATTCTGCCGACGCTCGCGGTCGCCGGCACGCCGTTCACCCTCGGCCTTGCGCTGGCAGCCTTCGGCGCCTGCTTGGGATCACTCGACGTGGCCATGAACATCCACGCCGTCGAGGTCGAGAAAGGCGCGAACCGGCCGCTAATGTCCGGCTTCCATGCACTCTTCAGCATCGGCGGCTTCATCGGCTCCCTGCTCGTCACGCTGTTGCTGTCGATCAAAGCTGGTCCCCTCGCCGCGACGCTTCTAAGCTCGGCCGTGATGGTCGTCGCCATGATCGTCGCATGGCCACGGCTGCTGCGGACCGTCCCAGCAGAGGACGCGCCGCTTTTCGTCATGCCACGCGGCTTCGTGCTGCTGCTCGCCGCGCTGGCAGCAACCACCTTCCTTGTCGAAGGTGCGATCCTAGATTGGAGCGCTCTGCTTCTCACCACGCAAGGCCAGGTCGATACGAGCCATGGTGGCCTTGGCTACATGCTGTTCGCAATTGCGATGACGGCGGGCCGCCTGAGTGGCGATGCCATCACGGCAAGGGTTGGAGACAGGACCGTCATGCTGTGGGGCGGCATCGTCGCGGTGGCGGGCTTTGTCATCCTCCTCCTCAGCCCGATCGCGATCCTCGCCATGAGCGGTTTCCTGCTGATCGGTCTTGGCGCTGCCAACATCGTTCCAGTCCTCTTCCGCAAGGGCGGCGCGCAGAAAGCCATGCCGGCGGGCCTTGCCGTCGCGGCTATCACCATGACGGGATATGCCGGCGTGCTCGTCGGCCCCGCTGGAGTCGGTTTCGTCGCGGATCACATTGGCCTGCCCGGCGCTTTCTGGGGGCTCGCCCTGCTCCTCTGCGTCGCTCCTCTCTGCGCTGGGATCGTGACCCGCAATCGAGAACAGGGAGAGACCGATGCGCATCGCTCATACCGCTCTATGGACGCGTGATCTCGATGCCGCAGCCAATTTCTGGAAGACCTATTTCGGTGCAACCGTCGGCGAACCCTATCAAAGCCTTCGCCGCCCGGGCTTCATCTCCCGCTTCGTCCATCTGGCCGGGAGTGGCGATCAAATCGAGCTGATGACCGGCCCCTGGCTTGCCGCCGACAGGCAGGATGAGCGCATCGGCTGGGATCATATCGCCGTGTCGCTTGGGGATAGGGCATCCGTCGACGCGCTGGCCGAGCGATGCCGGACGGATGGCTGCCTGAAATCCGCGCCCCGCACGACAGGCGACGGTTTCTATGAGGCTGTCATCACCATGCCGGACGGAACGCCGGTCGAGATTACCGCTTAGGAAGAGCCATTCGCACCACAAGCGATTTTCAAGCTCGCTGCTCTTTGGAACGTTGCAACCTCCCGAGCAGCGAAAAGCTGGCGGCGGCGGCGTCCGTCGCCAGCACCCAACGTACGATTGGAAATCGTACGCAAGAGATATCGATATCTAGGACTGAGAGCCGATTCCCTCGACGACAATACGGATGATATGCCTGATCTCATCCGCACTGAACGATCCGACGGCCAGAGCCGTCAACATCGCCTGTCCGTAAATGCCGAGCAGCACCAACGACATGAAATTGGGATCCTCGTCGCTCCGAATAACGCCCTGCCGCTGGCCAAGCATGAGAAGGTCCCTAACCAGCCCTTGAAAAGACGGCCGATCCGATGGCGGCTCCAGCGACGGTCTTTCGGCAGGGGCAAGCGCCAGCTTTGCAAGCGACGGATTTGCCAGGCACCATCCCGCGCTATCGAGAAAAACCTGTTCGAGCAGAATAAAAACATCCTCGTTCGCGTCGATACGAGCCCGATAGATGGCATCGCCCGCTTCCACGCGAGCAATCAGCTGCAGAGCTATGTTTTCCTTCGAGTCGAACAGATTGTAGACCGTCTTGCGCGTAAGACCCGCCCGCAAGGCGATCTCCTCGACGGAGGTTTCGGCAAAGCCCAGTTCCCAAAATGCCCCGTCGGCAGCATCCAGAATAAGAGCACGGGATCGTTCCGTCCGCTTCAGTCTTGGCATTTTTATACATTAGTGTAAATTTACTCACATGTAAACTTTCGGCAACAAAATGGGGACGGTGTGAAAATGCCTGCAATCCTCAGGGAATTCGGTCCGGATATCTGGATCGCGGACGGCCCGATCGTCACGGCGGCGGGTGGCTTTCATTACCCCACGCGCATGGTTGTTATCCGACTGGTGGATGGAAACCTGTTTTTATGGTCGCCGACGCGGATGTCGGATGAACTTCGTGCTGACATCGATACCTTGGGCAGCGTGCGCTATTTGATCCCACCCAACTCGCTGCATCACGTTTTTCTCGGCGATTGGCAACGGACCTATCCGAACGCCAAGGCATACGCGCCGCCCGGTCTGATCCAGAAACGCGGCGATATTCGATTTGACGGCAATCTCGATGAAACTGCGCAAGAGGATTGGGCGGGCGAGATCGATCTGGTCGTCATGCGCGGCAACCTGATTACGACGGAGGTCGTCTTCTTTCATCAAATGAGCAAGACAGTGCTCTTCACCGACCTCATCCAGCACTTTAAGCCAAACTGGTTCAGAGGCTGGCGCGCATTGATCGCCAAGCTCGACCTTATGGTTGGCCCCGAGCCTTCCGTGCCGCGAAAATTTCGCGTTGGATTTACCAATCGCCGCGCGGCGCGCACATCCGTCGAGCGCATTTTGGACTGGCCATCGGAAAAGGTGCTGATGGCCCATGGCGATCCGATCACCGAAAATGGACAGGCCTTCATGGCCCGCGCTTTTCGCTGGCTCACGCGCGGCTGAAGGCTCTAACAAGGCGCCCGGAACGAAAAACGTCCTCGCCTGCCTATCGGCAAGCAAGGACGCTCAATCAGTAAGGCAGATCCGCTGGATCAAATATCCGTCTGCGAGGTCACGATGCGCGAGACCAAGCCGTAGGCCTTGGCTTCCTCGGCGGAGAGCCAGTAGTCACGGTCCGTATCCTTGGCGATCTTTTCGATCGGCTGGCCAGTGGCTTCCGAGAAAATCTTGTTCAGGCGCTCGTTCATCTTGATGATTTCGCGTGCCTGGATTTCGATGTCGGAGGCCATGCCGCGCGTGCCACCGGACGGTTGGTGCAGCAGGAAGCGCGTGTTCGGCAGGCAAATGCGGCGCTCCTTCGGAGCGGAGACATAGATCAGCGCACCGGCGGAAGCGACCCAGCCCGTGCCGATCATCCAGACCTTCGGCTTGATGAACTTGATCATGTCGTGAATGGAATCGCCTGACTCGACGTGGCCGCCGGGCGAATTCACATAGATGCGGATGTCCTCGTCGCTGGCGGCGGCAAGGGCAACGAGCTGCGAGCAGACCTTCTGCGCCAGCTCCTGCGTGATGCCGCCATAGATGAAGATCGAACGCGACTTGAAAAGATTCGCCTCCGCGTCCTTGCCCAAAGGCAACTCGGTCTTCTTGTCTTCCTGTTCGTCTTCGTCGTTCATTCAACTCTCCAGCAGATGCGTCGTTCACCGCACATAGTGCGACTCAATGCGTAAAACAATGCTGGAAAAAGACAAGGCGGGAATAGCACTGGAGAACATGGCGCATTGGTTGCGGATTACCGAAATGTAACTTGAATGGCTTTGAAAAGCCGAGATTGGATCCTACGTCAGGTCAGCGCGATGAGGATCGCGCCCCGAATTTGCAGCAACAGATAGCCAAGGAGGCCATCATGTCGCCTGAAGAACGTCAATTGCTTACTTCTCTCTTCGATCGCGTGCGCACGGCATCCAGTACCCAGCGCGACGCCGATGCTGAGACCTTCATCAACCAGTCGGTCCGCGACCAGCCCTATGCGCCCTATTTTCTGGCGCAGGCCGTCATCATGCAGGAACAAGGCATGAAGGCGGCGGCCGATCGCATCCAGCAGCTCGAAGCCCGCGTGCACGAGCTCGAGCAGCAGGGTGCCGACAATCACCAGCAAGGCCAGAGTGGCGGTTTCCTCGGCGGGATCGGCTCCCTCTTCGGCGGCGGCCAGCAACAGCAGCGCGCCGCCGCACCGCAGGGCGGCAATCCGCAGCAGCAGGGCCGCCTTTACGACGATTATGCCCGGAATGCGCCTCAGCCCGGCCCCTGGGCTGGCCAGCCGCAACCGCAGCCCTCAGGCCCTTGGAGCCAGCAGGCCGCAGCGCCTTCGGCTGGCGGCAGTTTTCTGCGCGGCGCGCTCGGCACGGCAGCCGGTGTCGCCGGCGGCGTGATGCTGGCGGAATCTCTCTCCAGCCTGTTCAGCCCGCATCTGGGCGGCACGGCGGCAGGCGCGGGTCTCGGCGGCCTCTTCGGCGGGACCGCGGCCAATGCAGCCGAACAGCCTGTTCAGGAAACGATCATCAACAACAATTATTTCGGCAACGACGACAATAGCGGCCAGAATGATCAGAGCGCGGCCGATTACGCCCAGGACGCTGCCCAAGACGCTCAGGACGATGATTATGACGACTCGTCCTATGACAATGGCGACGACAACTCGTTCGCCTGAGTCGCAGTCTCATCGAATCTATCAGAAAGCCGCCACCCCCGGATGGCGGCTTTTTTCATTCAGCCGCGGCCGCGATAGGGCTGAACGCCCTGGTCGGGCAGCCAGACACCCTCCGGCGGCTTGCCGGTCTGCCAGAAGACGTCGATCGGAATGCCACCGCGCGGATACCAGTAGGCGCCGATGCGCAGCCACTTCGGCTGCAGCAGATCCACCAGACGCTTGGCGATATAGATCGAGCAATCCTCATGGAACGCGCCGTGATTGCGGAAGGAATGCAGGAAAAGCTTGAGCGACTTCGATTCCACCAGCCACTCGTTCGGGATGTAGTCGATGACGATATGGGCGAAATCCGGCTGGCCCGTCATCGGGCAAAGCGATGTGAATTCGGGCGCGGTGAAGCGCACGACATAATCCGTGCCGGCATGGCCGGACGGCACTTTTTCGAGAACGGCCGCTTCGGGGTTTGCAGCGGTCTCTGTCTGGCTGCCGAGCATCGACAGGCCGGAAACATCGGTTTGGGGCATCTCAGGTCTCCTTGATCACTTTGACGCGGATGCCATGGGCCTTTTCGCCCTCCGGCTCCACGTGAATGGTTATTTCGGCGCCCGCATGGATCGCCCGTATGGCATCTTCAAGGCGGTCGCAGATGCGATGCGCATCGCGCACCGGCATGGCGGCGGGCACGACCATGTGAAAATCGACGAATGTCACAGCCCCTGCCCTGCGCGTCTTCAGATCGTGAACGCCAAGCGACCCGTCGGCATTCTTGGCGATCGCATCCTTGATGATCTCCTCCTCCTCCGGCAACACGGCCTTGTCCATCAACCCGTCGATGGAACTGGAGATGACCTTCCAGCCCTGATAGAGAATGTTGATGGCGACGAGAATGGCAAGCACGGGGTCGAAGATCGGCTGTCCGGTACCAAGTGCCAGCAGCAGGCCAATAAGCACGCCGATCGAGGTATAGACGTCGGACATGATGTGCTGACCGTCCGCCGTCAGTGCCGGCGAGCGGTGCGTCCGTCCGGCCCGGATCAAGGTCAGTGCCCAGGCGCCGTTGATGACGCCTGCGACGAAGTTGATTGCCAGGCCGAGCACCGGCGCCTGCATCGGCTGCGGATTGCCGAGATGCCCGACCGCCTCCTGCACGATCATCACCGCCGCAACGACGATCATCACGCCTTCGGTGACGGCGGAGAGATATTCCGCCTTGTGGTGGCCGAACGGATGATCGTGGTCTGCCGGCTTCTGCGCGTAGCGGATGACGAAGAAGGCGATGAAGGCTGCCACGACATTGACGAGCGATTCAAGCCCGTCGGACAGGAGTGCCACCGAGCCCGTCAGCCACCAGGCCAGCATCTTCAGCCCCATCACGCCGAGCGACAGCGGAATACCCCAGAGGGCGAGCCGCCTGATCGTATCGTTTCCCTGACTGTTCATGCCCTTCCCCAATGTCTTCCGCGCCTGCTCATGCGAATGAATTGCAAGAAAGGCGCCGTTGAAATGCAAAACCGCCCACGCGAATTTCGCGCAGGCGGCTCATTGGCGGTCCATATGGGACAGAATGCCGAGTTTGTCAAAGGAGGCGGCCATTTTCCGCGCGACAATTCGTCCTCAATATACGGCTTGAACGAAGCGCGGTCTTGGAATGCAAGCCGGAGCGCGAGCAAGATTTGCCGCAAACCGACGTTCCGCGACAACAGGAAGCCGATTACCCGCTCGCCTGTGGAAAATCCTGCTGGTAATTTCGTCCGTGATTGCGCACTAAGCTGGGCCTCAGCCTGATGTGCAAGACTCCGATATCGGCCGATGAACCGCCGCTCTTTATGAAACCATGGTTGAACATGCCCTCTTTTAAAAACGATGCCGATGCGGCGCCCGTCACTGCTGACACCCCTGCCGGCGCTTCGGAGCATCTGGTTGCCGCCGGCGCATTCTCCGAAGAAGAGCGCAACGCCGTTTATCGTGCCATCGAGACCCGTCGCGACGTGCGCGACCAGTTCCGCTCCGATCCCCTGCCCGACGATCTCGTCAGGCGCTTGCTCGAGGCGGCCCATTCGGCTCCGTCGGTTGGATTCATGCAGCCATGGAATTTCATCCTGATCCGTCAGCCCGAGACGCGCGAGCGCGTATGGCAGGCGTTTCACCAGGCAAACGAAGAAGCCTGCGCGATGTTCGAGGGCGATCGTCGCGCGCAATATCAGCGGCTGAAGCTCGAGGGCATCCGCAAGGCGCCGCTCAGCATCTGCATAACCTGCGACACCAAGCGCGGCGGCCCGGTCGTGCTCGGCCGCACGCATAATCCGGACACCGATGTCTATTCGACCGTCTGCGCCGTCCAGAATCTCTGGCTTGCCGCACGAGCCGAGGGCGTCGGCATCGGCTGGGTCAGCATCTTCCACGAGGAGGCCATCAAGGCGATCCTCGGCATACCCGAGCATGTGAAGATCGTCGCCTGGCTCTGCGTCGGCTATGTCGACGAGCTCTACGACATGCCGGAACTCGCCGTGAAAGGATGGCGCGACCGGCTCCCGCTCGACAAGCTCGTCTTCGAGGAAGGCTGGCAGGTCTGCGACGACATGTAAAGGCCGCCGTTCTTCAGCGGCCCACGACGGATGCAAACATCACGATCTGAACGCGACGAACGAGATCACATTACCATCCGGGTCGCGCACATGGAAATCCGTACCGCCCCATGCCTGCTTGGTGAGCGGCTGGGCGAACTCCACGCCTTTCGCCTTGAACTCCTCGAACAATCCCTGGACGTTCGAAACCTCGATCGACGCCAGGATCAGCGACCCCTCTTTCGCCGCAGCAGCTGCAAAATAGGGTTCATAGACGAGCCGCAAGTGGATCCAGATGCCATCACGCGACACCGCACCATAGAATGGCGGCAACCCATGCAGGAACTCCGGCGCGAAGCCAAGCTTCTCCCGGAAGAAGGCCGCGCTGGCCGTCACATCCCGCACGAAAAGAATCGGAACGACACTCTTGAAAACCGGCGGTTCCGCAGATGCCGCCGGCATCTTCGGCGCATCCGCCGCCATGGCCTTCAATTCGGCCCAATTCTTGTGGCCTGCTTCGACCGCGACGATCTCCTGCGCCAGCGTCAAAGGGAACTTCATCGCTAGGATCTCACGATCCGTCAAAGCCTTGAGACGATCGAGCGTTCGAACTCTCCCGCCGATGGAATAGTCGCGCTCGCGGTGCCAGCGCATCAAGAGCTTGGCTTGTTTGCGATAGGTATCGAGGGTGGGCATGGGCAGACTCCTGCTGAGGATAATCAGCGGGCGGGCCTAGCCCTTTCGGCCTCCATGCCGATGTGCCCCACAGGAACGCGAGAAGATTAATTTACAACCCACGGCAAGTCAAACCACCTCACGGCAGAGCCTGGCTTGCAACGAAACGCTCGTCCTCGTTGTGCAGGTTTAGAGACAAGCGCAGCATTATGGGCAACGCCGTCCAAAAGCCCGAGGTCAAACCCGCCTGTCTCAATGCCGCCGCCGTCCAGGTATTGCAGCCCACCAATGCGTTGAAATAACCCCGCGCTTCGAAGAACGTATCGTTCGGTCCGTAATTGCTGCCAGGCAGGGGCATCGGCCCATTGTCGGCCTGCTCGAAGCTACCGAGAATGAATTGCTTGAGCCCCTCAAGACCCGCAGCATCGATGTTGATGACCGTGACAGCCGGCGCATCAAGCGGAATATCGCCCGCCAGTTCCGCATGAATGACGGAGCGGTCGAGAGCAAAGCTTTTCAACACAGGACCTGCCTTCAAATCGGCCCAAGTCCGCGTCTCCGTATAAAAGCTCCGGCCGCCCCAGCCGAAGACGAGATAGCGCAAGTTCGGATTGTCGAGATTCAGCCCAGCCGACCGCAGGAATGCGAAACGAGTGATGAGATCACTATCAACGGGAATGGCAATGTCCGTATGGATAGGGTTGCTGAGCATGAGGATCTGCCGGGAGCGCCCGGTACGCGCGGGATCATCAAGCCAGAGCGGTCGCGGCACAACGATGCCAAGGCCGACGAGGAGCACGACAGCAAGAAGGGCGAAGAAGATGCCTTTGAATATCCCTGAGATCACCGACTGAAAGCCCCCGCCATCGATCAATCTCTTGAGTGGTTTGTTGGCTCTTTCAAGGCAGAAAAATAGCCCCATGCACTTTTTCCGAGTACATAGGGCTATCAAACTTCCGAGCTCTAAACGCTCGCCTCAGGCGGCCTTCGTCTTCACCCGCCGCGCCAGATGCGCCACGACGTTCTCGATCATCCGCATGCCGGCATCGCCGCCGAGCGTCATGATCGATTCCGGGTGGAACTGCACGGCCGCGATCGGCTCCTTCACATGCTCGATGCCCATGATCGTGCCGTCTTCACTTTCGGCCGTGATCATGAAGTCGCGCGGCAGGCTCGACGGATCAGCAAAGATCGAATGATAGCGGCCGACCGTCACTTCGCGGCCGAGGCCCGAGAAGACCAGACCCGGCTCCAGCACGCGGATGCGGGAGGGCTTGCCGTGCATCGGGATCGCCAGATGGCGCAACTCGCCGCCATAGGCCTCTGCCAGCGCCTGCAAGCCCAGGCAGACGCCGAAGATCGGCAGGTTGCGCGCCCTCGCCTTCTTGATGGTCGCCTTGCAATCGAAATCCTTCGGATTGCCGGGACCTGGCGACAGCACGACGAGATCCGGATCGAGCCGGTCGAAGACCTCTTCCGGCACCGGCGTACGCACGGTCGAAACCGTCGCGCCCGTCTGGCGGAAGTAGTTGGCAAGCGTATGGACGAAGCTGTCCTCGTGGTCGACGAGCAGGATCTTCACGCCCTTGCCGACGGAAGCGACGTCACGTTGTTGTTTGCCGGAATTGCCGGTCTTGGCGTCACGGATGGCGGAAAGCATGGCGGAGGCCTTCAGTTCGGTTTCGGCTTCTTCTTCCTCGGGGATCGAGTCGTTGAGCAGCGTCGCGCCGGCGCGCACTTCGGCAATGCCGTCCTTGATGCGGACGGTGCGCAGCGTCAGGCCGGTGTTCATGTCGCCATTGAAGCTGACCATGCCGATCGCCCCGCCATACCATGCGCGCGGGCTCTTCTCATGGCTCTCGATGAAGCGCATCGCCCAAAGCTTCGGCGCGCCGGTGACGGTGACGGCCCAGGCGTGGCTGAGGAAGCCGTCGAAAGCATCCATGTCATCGCGCAGGCGGCCTTCGATGTGGTCGACCGTGTGGATGAGGCGCGAATACATCTCGATCTGGCGGCGGCCGATGACTTTGACCGAGCCCGGCTCGCAGACGCGGCTCTTGTCGTTGCGGTCGACGTCGGAGCACATGGTCAGCTCGGATTCGTCCTTCTTGGAATTCAGCAGCTTCAGGATCTGTTCGCTGTCGGCGATCGGGTCATCGCCGCGCTTGATCGTGCCCGAGATTGGGCAAGTCTCGATGCGGCGGCCCGACACCCGCACGAACATTTCGGGCGATGCGCCGACGAGATACTCCTGATTGCCGAGATTGATGAAGAAGGAATAGGGCGAAGGATTGATCGCCTTCAGCCGCTTGGAGATATCGGACGGCTTGCTCTCGCAGCGCTCCATGAACTTCTGGCCGGGCACGACTTCGAAGAGATCGCCCTTGCGGAAGCTCTCCTTCGCCTTGACCACCAGTTCGGCATATTCGCCGGGGCGGTGATCGCTCTTCGGCGGAATGGCATCGGTGTGCCGGAACGGCTCGGGCGCGATCTCGCCCGACTTGCCTTCCGTCGATACGTCGCCCTTGGCGAAATCGTACCGGTCGATCCAGGCCTTGGCGGAATAATTATCGACCACCAGGATTTCGTCCGGCAGGTAAAGCACCATGTCGCGCTGGTCGTCCGGGCGCTTGAGCTTCAGGTTGATCGCGTCGAACTGGAAGGCGAGATCATAGCCGAAGGCACCGTAGAAGCCGATGCTGGCATCCGCCTGCGAATAGAAGAGATCGGTCACGGCGCGCAGCACGGTGAAGACCGTCGGCATTTTCGAGCGCTCTTCCTCGGTAAAGACGCGATCCGGCGTCTTTACGGCCAGATCGAGCCGGCGCGGCGTCGAAGCGCCAAGAACGACCTCTGAAACCGTCTTCAGCTTTTCCGCGATGAAGCCGAGAATGACTTCGCCGCGCTCGTTATAGGCTTCGATCCAGACATCGCGCCCATTGCAGGACAGGCCGAGCGGCGGATCGACGATGGCGGTATCCCAACGCGTGTAGCGGCCAGGATATTCGTAATTGGAGGAGAAGACAGCGCCACGGCGCTCGTCGAGCTTGTCGATATAGGACAAAACCGCATCCGCATAGGGCGTCGGCCGACGCTGCCGGGTGACGGTGATGCCGCCCTTCGTCTCGTAGATTTCCGCACCATCATCCCGAAGGATCGTTACCATTGTTCCTCACTCCGTTATCGGGCCCGGACGACAGGCGGCCAATATAACAAAAAAGCCGCCTCGAAATCTCGGGCGGCTCACTCGTCGTCTTTGAACACGATTGGTCGAGGCCGCCTCAGCGCGCCCACCACCAAACCGCAATGTTGTTCAAGGACATGTTCATGGCGGGAATTGTTAGCGTGAGATGCCACGATGCGCAAGCGGAAGATGGAAGGAAAGTTTCCGGCATGAGAAAGCACCGTCCGCTCGCGATCGATCAAGGTTCGTCAGACGCGACCACTTTCAGAATGGCCGAGCTTCGGCAAAACCAGATCACCAACGGTGTAGGTGTGGAATTCGCTCTTCGAAACCTGGTCGAGCCTGCGGAATTTCTCGACAAAGACCGGATCGGAGAAGAATTCGTCGACATTGCCAGCGCCTTTGATGGCTTCGATATTCACAACCGTCAGACCGTCCGTGCTTTTGGCGAGATTGCTCCAGAGGAACCCTTCTTTCCGTTCGGCGACATAGTGAACGACATCCTGGATCACTCGGAAAGCCTCCTCCTGCTTGCCGGGATGAACGTGGATGACATTGACGATGAAGGTGGTCGGCTGCGGTTGGGTGATGAAATGTGCGGAGTTCGTATTCATTGCGGTTCCTTTTGAAAAAGCGGCGTCATGTGCCGCGCCGACACTGGATATCGGGGTTGAGATAGCGGATAAATGATCCGGTATTCTCATGAGATCGGAATTATATTCCGCAATTGGAGCGACGATGGATAGGCTTGGAACGCTCGGCATCTTTGTGCAGACGGCAGAGGGCGGCAGCTTCGTCGCAGGCGCGCGACGGCTTGGCCTCTCCAGCTCCGCCGTCGGCAAGGCGATCGCCCGCCTCGAACAGGAGATGGGGGTTCGCCTCTTTTACCGCTCGACCCGCAGCATGACATTGACCGAAGAAGGCAGCTTCTTTCTCGACACCTGCCGGAGGATCATATCCGAGCTCGATACCGCTCAGGCGGAGCTTTCGAAATCGCGTACGGCTCCTCGCGGCCATCTTCGCGTCAGCCTTCCCTTGGCGGGGATGCTGTTGATGCCGGCCATATCGGCTTTCATGCGCGCCTATCCCGATATCACGCTGGATCTGGATTTTACCGATCGGCTGGTCGATGTGATCGAGGAAGGTTTCGATGCGGTCATCCGGACCGGCGACGTCAAGGATACGAGGCTGATGAGCCGCAAGCTCGGCACGTTCCGCTTCCAGATCGTCGCCTCACCGGACTATCTGGAGACGGAAGGCATGCCGCTTGCACCTGAAGACCTGCTTCAGCACAAATGCCTGCATCACCGCTACCCAAGCACGGGCAGGCTGGAGCCGTGGCCTCTGGTGCGCAATGGGGAGGAGTTGCGGCTCGCCTTGCCAACGACGACGATCGCCAGCACCATTGAGCCGCTCATCCACCTTGCCGAGAACGGCTTCGGCATAACATGTCTGCCGCCCTTTGCCGTCAGGACGCAAATCGCCGACGGCCGGCTTCTGCCATTGCTCGAAGACCACATCGCGAAGACAGGCATCTTCCGCGTATTGTGGCCCACAAGCCGCTATCTCTCTCCGAAAATACGGGTCTTCGTGGATTTCATGGCGGCCAATCTGTTTTCGGGTCAGTTGGCCGCCTGAGCATTCCGTGCTCGTCTACTCTTGCGCTCTGGCGGCTTCGAAGAACTCCTCGGGGCCGTCCACCTCGACCAGCCGCTTCCGGTCGATCAGCCAGAAGCGATTGCCGACCGATCGCACGAAACTGCGATCGTGCGAAACGAGAAGGCAGCTTGCCTCGTTCGCCGTCAGCTCGCCCTCCAATGCTTCCTGGCCGTCGATATCCAGATGGTTTGTCGGCTCGTCCAGGAGGTAGAAGTTCGGATTGGTCAGCCGCAGCAACAGCATCGCAAGCCGCGCCTTCTGCCCGCCGGACAGACGGCCGATCTCCCGACCCTGCATATCGATGCCGATACCGACACCGGCCAGCAGGGTGCGGGCGCGCTGTTCGCCGAGCTCGAACAGGCGCGTGATCATCCCGAGCGGCGTGTCTTTCTGACCGAGATTGGAGAGCGCCTGATCGCTGTAACCGAGCACGAGGGACGGCGTCGGCTTGATCGCGCCGCCGGCGGACGGATCGGCAATCGCCCTGAGGATCATCTCGACGAACCGCGTCTTGCCGGCTCCGTTCTGCCCGAGCAGCACGATGCGGTCGCCCTGGCAAATCCATTGCTGGCCGGTTTTGAACAGCAGCGTGCCGTCCGGCGTCGTCACCGAGGCATCCTCCAGCGTCAGAAGTACCTTGGCCTGGATGCCACGATTGGCGAGCTTGATCGAGCCGGAGGAGCGTTCGCGATAGCCCGGCTTTGCACCGTCCTCCAGCTTCTCGGCACGCGCCTTTAACTGCTTCGTCTTGACTGTCAGCAGATCGCTGCCCGAGTTGACGCCAAGATTGTAAAGCTTGGCCGCCTGCTTGCGCAGTTGCTGCGCCGTCTTCATCTCCTTCTGATAACGGCGCTCATCCGAGGCATCGACCTCGTCCAGCGCCGCCCGCGCGCGGCTATATGGCAGTGCATAGGCCTGCGACTGGTCTTGACGCAGGAACAGGGTCCGGCTGCAGACAGCATCGAGGAAAGCGCGGTCATGACTGGCGATGATGACGGGCACGTCACGCGGCAAGGCATTCAGCCAATCTTCCAGCAGCGCGATCTTGGCAAGATCGAGATGGTTGGTGGGTTCGTCCAGCAGCAGCACGTCCGGCTCGGTCACCCAGACGCGGGCAAGCATGGCAAGCCGCTGCCAGCCGCCGCTAAGCCGGGTAAGCGTCCTCTCCCGCATCGCCGCAGGTACGTCGAGGGAATCGAGGGTGACATCCACGCGCCAGCTTTCGCTCTCAACCAGGTCCTTGGGCAAGGCGCGCAGGACGGCATCGTAGAAGGAAACGTCCAGCAGTTCCGCCGGCACATTCTGCTCGACATAGCCGACGCGGAGGCCGCGAGCGCGGGTGATATTCCCCGATGTCGGCTCCTGCCTGCCCGCTATGCAGTTGAGCAGCGTGGTCTTTCCGCGCCCGTTCGCGGCGACGATGCCGACACGGTCACCGGCATCGACGGTGACGTTGAGATTGGAAAACAGCGGCGCACTCATGGTGACGCCCAGATTGCGGAGATTGATCAGAGTCATGGTCTCTTCCGGTCTCTATCGAGCATCCCGTGACATCGCCGACGGCTCCTTTTGCCGCGCTACGCCGATGTCGATGGCCACAAGCGGGCCAATGCTCGAAAACATGTCATGACGCGGCCGCGCAAATGCGCGGCTCACGTCGCCCAAAGGGCAGACCAGAAGGAATGAGTGAGTAACAGCCTCTGATCAGCCCTGCAAACGCATCTGCAGGGCACGAGTCGGACCGAACTGGCGAATATGCCAGACTATCTTGGTCATATGGTCCTCCTCTCTTTTCTCTTGGCGGGTGAAAGACTGCGAGCCTCGAATAACACCGAACGTTGCGATTTACAATTACGCAATTTTCCCGATGTTACGCCAGGTGCAAAAAAGAGGCGATACCGAAGCATCGCCCAAGTTTGCTGCATCGATGAGACGGCTTAGAAGCGTTGCGTCAGCGTCAGCTTGAAGGTCCGGCCGGGCTCGGAATAGTAGGATGCAGGCTGTGTCTGCGAAACACTGTAAGAAGGCGAGTTCAGCGCATCGTAGTAGGTCTTGTTGAAGATGTTGTAGACGCCGCCGCGAATGCTGAGGCCCTTCACCTGCTCCGGCTCCCACCAGGCTGTGAGATCGAAGATGCCATAGGCAGGGGTCTGCAGCGTATCGCCCGTCTTCTTCGCCTCGCGAGCCGCGGTGATGAAGGTCAGGTCCGTTCCCCAGACTTCGGTCGCGTAGCCTACCGTGAAGGCAGCCTTTGCCGGAGCAACGGAGTTGATCCACTGGTCCGTATCGGAATCCTTGCCGTTCACATAGGCAAGTGCGCCCTTGATATGGATGCCGTTGTCGAACTTCTTGTGTGCGTTGACCTCGACGCCGAACATGCGGACGTTGGCGCGGTTGAAGTATTCGGTGATCCCGAGCGGATAGGTGCCTGTGGGATCGCGATAGTTCAGCGTGTCGATGAAGTTCTTGTACTTGTTGTAGAAGGCGCCGACATGGCCGCCGAAATCGTCATCACCGAGGTTGGTGCCGATTTCGATGCCGTTGCTGGTTTCCGGCTTCAGATTGGGATTGCCGTAGCTGACATAGCCACCGGGGACACCGTAGTTCACGTAGAGCTCGCTAACGTTGGGTGCACGGAAGGCCATCGCCCACTGGGCATAGATCTCGACATTGTCCTGCGGCTGATAGGAAGCACGCAGCTTCGGCGAGATACGGCTGTCGGACTGACCTGACGGCAGCCCATTGTAGTTGGCGCTATCGCGATAGGCGGCCGTGTTCTTCGGAGAATAGTCATACCAGTCGAAGCGCAGGCCCGGCGTCAGATAGAAATTGCTGGAGCCCAGTTCGATCTTGTCATCGATAAAGGCGCCGACGCGCTTGCCGTCGACATCGGGCATGTCGGACTGATTGGTGTGCAGGAATGCGCAAGTAGCGCGCCAGCGCGGGTTGCTGCAGCTATCCTTACCGGCCGAATACTGATGTACCTTGTCGAAGGCGACATCGAGACCGAACGTGACCTGGTGATGCAGGCTGCCGGTGTCGAAAGACTTCGACGCATCGCCGCTAAAGCCGATGCTGCGGTCTTCCATTTCGTTAAGGCGTGAATAGTCGCCGATAACGGACGTATACCGATAACCTGCGGTACCGGTTTCGCGCACAAGATTCTGCCAGTAGAAAACGGCATTGGCGGTATCGAGCAGCGAATCGGCGCTATCGGCTTCATATTTATAATCGAGCGACAGGCGATTGCGCTCGATATTGTCTGTCCCATCGTAGTTGCCGGGCCGGAAGTTTCCGGTCGGGCTTTGCAGGGTCATCAGGTCTGTGTCTTTATCCTTGTTGTAGTGCTCGGCCGTGATGCCGAAAGTGCCGATGTCGGTATATTGGCGGATCTTGAACAGGCCGCTTCTCTGATTGTAGTCGGCCGGGTTAGCCTCGCTACGCTTGGTCGAATAGCCGCCGACATCGCCATTGTTCTCAAGCTCGTGACCGTGAGTGTAGCCGCCCTGAAAGAGAACGGCCGTATTGTCGATGCGCTTGGCAACGGCGGCCGCACCGCCGACGCTCCGATCGTCACCATTATAACCGAACTTGAAGACGCCACCCCAGGTGGAGCCGGGCGTGATCAGATCTTCCGGTTCCAGCGTACGCAGCACGAAGGCGCCGCCGAGAGCCCCCGAACCGGCCCGGCTCGAATCTGCACCGCGCACAACGTCAACGCTTGAAAGCGCGTTGAAATCGAAGCTGTTAATACCACCATCAGAGTCGCGAGACGCATCGAGAAGAAAAGGAATCTGGATGCCGTCGACCGTCGTCAGCACCCGGTCGTCGCCGAGACCACGAATATTGACGCCGCCGGTAGTGCGGTTGAAACCGACGCCGACTTCCGTGCTGCGGCCGAGATCCTCGATGCGCGTGATCTGGTTGTCATCGATCTCCTTGGCCGTCGTCTCGCTGGCGGTCGGGGAGTCGGCAAGCACATCCTTGTTCGCCGTGCCCTTCCCCTTCACAACGATCGGTTTCAGGTTGGTAACGCGATCGCCCTTGGCGGCCTCGCCCGTCGCCTCATCATTCTGTGTTGCTGTTTGCGCAAGAGATGTCGTCGCCAGCCCGAGAGCCAGAAACGCAGTGCATGCCAAAAGAGCCGAACGGGAGCGCCGGACAACCATAACCATTCCTTTCGAAGGCTTCACCGGGCTGGCTGGTTGCTGCGTCGAGGCAGGCAAGGGGCTGGCTAGGTCAGTTTTGTTAATGAGACGGAAATATCCCGCCTTCTTTCTGCCGCATAAAAAACATGAGTATTATTGTCAATATATCCCATCCACGGAATCATGAATAAATTATCATGTTTAAAGACAGAGGACGAACGTTGCTGAATTGCAACGAAATGGCGACCTCAAGCGTTCTAGTGACACCATCATTAGAATTGGCTGATTTACTTGATGTTGTTTAGAACCATTTCACTAACCTCTGCCGTCATCGTGCTCATGGCCGCTTCTCTTCCCCAGACCGGCCCGATACCAGAACAAAAACCGGATCAGGAACAGGCTGAGCCGAGCGGCGCGCCCCCAATCCCGGCAGAGAAGCCCGTGACATCTCCGGACAAACCCGTCGTTCCGGCGGAAAAGCCGAGTGTTGAACCAGAGGAAAAACCGGTAACCCAGCCAGAAGAGCAGACGACGGGCGAGATGCAAGGTCCCCCTCGCCCACCTCTGACCGTCGCCACCGAACCGGACGAGGAACACCAGGCATGCCTGAAGGAACTGACCGCGATGGGAGCGGCCTTCAAGGAAATTCCCCGCATTGACGACGGCAACGGCTGCGGCATCGACAAGCCGATCTCGCTTGCTTCGCCGTTGCCGGGGATCGAGTTCAAGCCTCAAGGGACGATGCGCTGCGAAGCGGCCCTGGCTCTGGCCCAATGGATGAAGGAGAGCGTGATTCCATCAGCCGCCGCATTGGACGACGGCAAGATCGTCACCGTCAATCAGGCTTCGACCTATATCTGTCGCCTGCGCAACAATGCCTCCGCCGGCAAGATCTCGGAGCATGCCCGCGGCAATGCCATCGATGTCGCAAGCTTCACGTTCGAAAACGGCAAGACCATCGCAATCGAGCCTCGGCGCGAAGATCCGACGCTGACGGGCGCGTTCCAGCGCGCAGCCAGTGCCTCCGCCTGCCTCTATTTCACCACTGTCCTCGACCCGGAGAGCGACGCCGCGCACGAAACGCATTTCCATCTCGATGTCATCGAAAGGAATGGCGGCTTTCGCTACTGCCACTAGAGCCGGATGATTTTAGGTCTGTTCGACCTAAAATCTGAATCCGCTCTAGAAACAAAGAAATGGAGCGTGATGTCGTCCGAAAACCGCCTACACTTTTCGGCATCACGCTCTAAAAGCACGTCGATCAATCGATGGTTCGACCATCGTTAAAATTCGGGGCCGATCATGCTCCAATGCCGGCATTCGAAAACCAGACCTCGCGGTAGATCGCAACGGCCGTTTCATCGGGCGCATGCTCCTCGGTCAGCCAGATGGACTGGATGGATCGAGCCTGGCCTCGATTTGGGATTCTAATAGATTGCGCCGGATCCGATGCACCGATGCATGGAATGAAATAAGCAGGCATCAAAACGTGAGCGCTGAACCCGATATCTCCGCGCGTGATCAGGACGGCAAGCCCGACCCTGTCGTTCGCCTGCCAGGGCACGATGAGCCGGCCTCCGGGCCGCAACGCCTGCAGCCATGACTTCGGCGGCGCCACCACGCCGGCACTCACATAGACCAGGTCCGCATCAGGAAGCTCGAACGAAGTCGCGTCGGCGCAGACGACGGAAACCTCTTTAAAGGCGGCGAGATTGTCGCGCGTGCGGCCGGCTAAAGCTTCATCGATCTCGATGGCATGGACATGACCGCCCGGCGTTACCAGCGTCGAGAGAATGGCGGTGTAGTACCCGGTCCCCGTCCCGATCTGAACGACGGTTTCGCCGGGCTTGGGTGCGACGGCGCCCAAGAAGGCGGCATGGAGAAATGGCTCGCCGTTGTTGATGCCCTTCGATCTGTCCAGGGAGACCAAAACATTCTGATAGAGAAAGGTTGGGTCGTCGCTCGGCGTTTCGATATAGCGTCCGTTGACCACGATCTCCCAGGGTCCCGGCCCCATGAAGGCTTCGCGTCGCACCAGACGAAAGGCGCGCTCCAGCCTTTCATCCGCCGAGTGGCTGGCGGCTGCCATCATTCTCGCATGGAAAGCGCGTATATCGTCCAGGCTGGCACGGCTATCTGCAGTCACGATCCGCCTCCGCTCTCGTATCCGATGATGCCGATGTCCGTTGTCGATCGTGTTGCCGGTGGCGTCAAGCGAATGGATGCCCTTTCTGCTTCGAACGGCATGGGAATCCGCGGCAGATCATGTCAGGCTGGCAGGGATCTTGAGTTCAAACGACATCACTTGAAGCGGATTCTGAACTTAAAACAGTCCCTCGATGTAGCCGTGATCATTGAGGAAAATTCTTTCGGCCGACGGTGATTTCGGCAGGCCTGGCATGGTCATGATCTCGCCGGTGATGACGACGACGAAGCCAGCACCGGCTGAGAGCCGCACTTCGCGAACGGGCACGATGTGCCCCTCCGGCGCGCCGCGAACGTTCGGATCGGTCGTGAAGGAATATTGCGTCTTCGCCATGCAGACCGGCAGGTGTCCATAACCCTGGTCCTCCCAGGATCGCAGTTGATCGCGCACGGATTTGTCGGCCGTGACTTCGCCGGCATGATAGATCTTCGAGGCAACGATCTCGATCTTCTCCAGCAGGGAAAGATTATCGGGATAGAGCGGCTGGAATTTTGCCTGGCCGGATTCGGCGAGCTCCACCACCTTGTGTGCGAGATCGACGATCCCCGCCGACCCCTCGGCCCAGTGCCGGCAGAGGATCGCCTCGGCGCCGAGCCGCGCCACATAATCCTTCAGTGCCTCGATTTCGGCGTCGGTATCGGAGACGAAATGATTGATGGCCACGACGACAGGCACGCCGAATTTGCGGACATTGGCGACGTGCCGGCCGAGATTGGCGCAGCCCTTGACGAGGGCATCGACATTCTCCTTGCCGAGATCGTCCTTCTTGATGCCGCCATTCATCTTCAGCGCCCGCACGGTCGCGACGATAACGGCTGCGGCTGGCGAGAGGCCGGCCTTTCGGCATTTGATGTCGAAGAATTTCTCAGCGCCGAGATCGGCGCCAAAGCCGGCTTCCGTCACCACATAATCGGCAAGCTTCAACGCCGTGCGCGTGGCGATCACCGAATTGCAGCCATGGGCGATGTTGGCAAAGGGGCCGCCATGAACCAGCGCCGGATTATTCTCCAGCGTCTGGACGAGGTTCGGCTGCATCGCATCCTTCAGAAGCACGGCCATCGCGCCGTCGGCCTTCAGATCGCGGGCATAGACGGGGGTCCGGTCGCGGCGATAACCGATGATGATGTTGCCGAGCCGCTTTTCCAGATCCTTGAGATCCGAGGAAAGACAGAGGATCGCCATGACTTCCGAAGCAACCGTGATGTCGAAGCCGCCTTCCCGCGGAAAGCCGTTGGCGACGCCACCGAGCGAGGAGACGATATCGCGCAATGCGCGGTCGTTCATATCCATCGCACGCCGCCAGGTGATGCGCCGAATATCGATATTCTGCTCGTTGCCCCAATAGATGTGGTTGTCGATCAGCGCCGCGAGCAGATTATGGGCCGAAGTGACCGCATGGAAATCGCCAGTGAAGTGGAGATTGATGTCTTCCATCGGAATGACCTGCGCGTAACCGCCGCCGGCCGCCCCGCCCTTCACGCCGAAGCAGGGGCCGAGCGATGCCTCGCGCACGCAGACGACAGCCCTCTTGCCGATACGGTTGAGGCCGTCGCCAAGGCCGACCGTCGTGGTGGTCTTTCCTTCGCCCGCGGGCGTTGGATTGATCGCCGTGACAAGGATCAGCTTGCCATCCTTCTTGTCGGCTTGCGCCGCGATGAACCCGGCACCGATTTTGGCCTTGTCGTAGCCGTAGGGCGCGAGATCTTCCGCGGGAATGCCGAGCTTGGCGCCAATCTCGATAATCGGCAGTTTCTTCGCCGCACGAGCGATTTCGATATCCGATGCCACCGCCGCCATTAGATTCGCCCCAAACACACGGTCATTTCCTTGTCGGGATAAACCAATAAGTATCAAGTGTGAATAGCAACTGCTGACTGTCTTCTGCGAAACACTCCGCCTTGTCGCGCGACAGGGACGTGCTTATTTTCGGCTTCCAAATGCGAATCGAGAAAGAAGGAAAAGATATGAAGTCCCTGGAATTGCTGGTCGAGCGCATCATTCTCTCCAGTCGCTGGCTTCTCGTGGTCTTCTATCTCGGCCTTGCCGCCTCGCTCGCCGTCTACGCCGTGTCATTTGCCTATAAGTTCTACAAGGTGGCGATCAACGTGCTGGCCTATGACGAAGCCGACATGATCCTGGCGATCCTCGGCCTTATCGACGCCGCCCTGGTGGCGAGCCTGATCGTCATGGTGATGATTTCCGGCTACGAGAACTTCGTCAGCCGTTTCGACGAAGCCGAAGACGAGGTTTCCTTCCTTGGCAAGCTCGATTCAGGCAGCCTCAAGATCAAGGTTGCCTCCTCGATCGTCGCCATTTCTTCGATCCATCTGCTGCAGATTTTCCTGAACGCCACTCAATACGACAATGCCAAGCTGATGTGGTTCACGATCATCCATCTGGCATTTGTCATCTCGGCGCTACTTTTGGGCTTCCTGGAAAAGATCATGGCGAAAGCCAAAGCCAAGGACGCCTGACGCTGGAAACCGCGCCTATTTGCCGGCCATGGCCGAGGCGCTGGTCATCGGCGGCGGCGGTGCGGCACAATCGGAGATCGATTGCCCGTCCTTGCAGTTGCGTGCGGAAACCAGCGCGTCCGCATCGGCAAGCTCCGTCGTCAGCTTCAGTCTCAGCGCCTCCATCTGCGACATCAGATGAATTCCGCTCGGATCGGTTCCAAGCATCACATCGACCAGTCCCTTGTCGACGCCCATCTTGTCGAGGAAGCGGACCAGCCGCGCCCGCTGCGCCTTGTCGAGCTTCGTCGTGTCGTATTTGCCGACGAATTTTCGCCCGATCTCCTTCTTGGAAAGCACCTTGCGCTTGCCATCCACCATTTCATATTCGGTGCGATATTGGACGCGCACTTCGCTGTAGGTCGTGGTGATCTGGTGAACGCCCAGCAATGCCAAGGGACTGGAAACACGCTGGACACCGCCCGCCAAAAACAGCGGGCAAGCCGAAAAGCAGATCGCGCCCGCGGAAAAGGCCTGTCCCTTGATCGAGCCGTCCGCGGCAAAGGCTGCCGGGCAGATCGGCTCGGCATAGGGGCATGCCCGCGAGCGGGTGCGGCCGACGGCGATCGAAAGCTTCTGTTTGCGGATGGTGCGCGCCATCTCCATCGCCGCCTTGACATCGCCGCCCGGCGAACTGACGACGATCGGCAATTGCCGATTGCCGAGCTGCTTCAGGAACTTCTGCAGCTTTCTCGGCGTGTCGGACATGATCTGCCCCTCGGCGGAGATCCAGTCCGGACACGTGTTGTCGGCGCGGCATTGACCCATTTCGCCATGGACAAGCAGGAAGCGCATCGGCGTGCCACCGGCGACGCCTGCTTCGGCAAAGGCGGGCGCAACGAGCAGAAGCGAAACGGCCGTGATAAACCACAACACCGTTCGGCAACACCGCACCGCAAGCTGCGGGAAAAAACGAAAATCCATGAGGTACACGCCTGGAAGCGATTGCTTTGGCAAGACCGATAGCAACCGCTTTGGGCCTTCGCAAGGCGTGCCGGCGCAATGCCGCATCATTTGCCGAAACGATCAGTCTTGCGTGGCGAGAGCCGCCCGCTGGAGAACGGCTGCGAGATGAAAGCAGACGGCCATGCGTGCATGTTGTGCAGGCACCATCTCAATTTGCTCTTCCATCTGTCGCAACACTTAAGGCGGCAACTATCGCGCTGCAGGACGCCACCTCCTGTATCAAATCGCAACCCTCAGACGGTTGCCATCGTGGCACCCGAAGCGTCGATTCAGATAGATTTTTGCTATCCCCATGCCCTCCTCAGCGCTCCGTCCTTGACACTGCGGCATCGGCATATGTACAGCGCCGTCGTAATAAGACCAGCTGAACGGCATTTTTTGCGTTTAATGCCCGTTTTGGGCGAAGATTTATGTAAATCTACATGTCTGAATATTAAAATATATGAAAATGAAATTATTTCTGGTCCTGTGATATTTTTGCGTCTAGCATTCACTCATAAATCCGGTATTTGATAACGATAACACGCTGTGGGCGCTTCAACCTATATGTCCTATATCATCACCGCCGAGAGACAATTGCTGCTTTCTGCCGAGCTCGCTTCCGCTCGGACACAAACAGCGTTTGCGCTGGCGCTGGAGCAGGCGGGGTTGGCTTTCGGCTTCAGCTATATGGCTTTCATGAATGCCCCGGTTCCCGACGATACGATGATGACGCCGCTGCTGATCGAAGGCACCGTGCCGGCGCAATTCGTGCGTGATTTCGATCGACAGCAGCTGGTGCGGCGCTGCCCAATGCTGCTGCGCACGCGGGACTCGGTGTTGCCGCGCTCCTGGCATCTGTTGGAAAAGGACATCGAGCTCGACAGCGATCTTCCGCGCGAGCTCCATACGCTTTTGATCAACCACAATTGCCCGACGAGCGTAATCGTCCCGGTCAATTCACCGGATGGACAGCGTCTTCTCTTCTGGTTCATGGGCAATCGCAACAGTCTCGGTCAGAGCGAAATCAACGAGCTCACCCTGATCATGCTGCAGGCGCTGGATTCCTATAATTGCCTGAAGCGCAGCGATAGCGCCGTGCCGCATTCGCTCTCGGCCCGCGAACTCGAAGTCGTTCGCTGGACGGCCCAGGGCAAGACCTCGGTCGAAATCGGGCAGATCCTTTCCCTCTCCGACCATACGGTCAACGCCTATATGATGAACGCGATCAAGAAGCTCGATTGCGTCAATCGCACGCAGCTGGTCGCCAAGGCCATCCGCCTCAAGTTGATCAGCTAGAGCATTTCGCTTTCTTCGAATAGCGAAAGCGCTCCACCTTCTCGTTTTGACGCATTCCCTATGCATCACGGCGAATGCCCGGCTGGCACTCAGCGGCCACCCAAAACCGTGCGGATTTCGACGAGATTGGAACGCACCCGCAGGATGTGAAAGCCCATCGTCGCAAGGTGGCTTGGCATGAACGAGCTGTCCTCGCGGCCGTTGGAGATGATCATCGGCTGAATGCGGAGTGCCGTCTGCAGCATCCCGAGCGTGTCGTTCCAGAGCCTGCCGACATTGCGCTCGGCGATCACCTGCTGAAAATCCGCGCCGGCCGCGCTCAGAATGCCGTAATTGGCATAAAGCTGGCCATAGGCAAACCAGAACCGATCGTCCGCGCGCATGTCGAACCAGCCGTAGCTGTAGTTTTGCGACCGGTCCGCCAATATATTTGCCGTGCTGCCAAGGTCGCCAGCGACATGGTCGAGAAACTGCAGGAGATTGTCCGCGCGTCCATCGAAAACCGCCTTGCAGTTGCTGAGATCAGTATTGAAGCTGCGCAGGTTGGTGATCGCGGCGCGATAATAGCTCGGGGTTGGCGTCTTCGGCCCGAACGGATGCAGACCGAAATACCAGCTCGATTCGTCGAACTGCAGGTTGCCGCGGGCCTTCTGCAGGTCGCCGTTGATGCCGGAGGTCCCGCGCACGCGGCCGATCGTGTCGACCAATTCCGCCGAGGTGCGGCGAACCACCGAGTTTATGCCTCTTTGAAAGGACGCCTTGTTGTCGAGGAAAGGCGTGTCGTCCCATGAAATGCTGAAGAACCCGAGCTTGTAAAGCAGCATCGAGGAGATCCAGGCATTCTGGTTGACGTTGAAATCGGTAAGATCCGCGGCGACATCCACGACTGCCGAGGTCTGGCAGGCCTTTGACGCCGCAGCCTGCTGCCCTTGCGCCGCCGGCAACTCTTCTCCGGCGGAGAATTTGCGTTCGGAGAACTTGTAGACGTCGGGATAGACCGGATTGAACCCGGACCAGATCTGCGTCTGCCAGATGAAATAGATGTAAAGCACCGCCAGCAGCGTCACGAAAGCGATGACCGGCAGCTTGATCAGCCAGTTGCTGTGGCGATACCAGCCGCGCGCGGCAAGAAACGGCCATGCGAGCCCGACGAAAACCAAGCCCAGCCATCGTATGATGGCGGCCCAGATCCGCTTCAAGAACGCCGTGATCGAGTCAAGCATGGACACGCCTCCTAAACCGCAACCGCGCATCCTGCCCACACGCGAAGGACGCACCACACTGAACCTGCGCACCGGCCCTTCCGAAAATCCCTTTCGATTTTCATAGGATAGGCCTTATCGCCATTCGCGTTCCAGCAAATATGTGTTCTTGAGAAAAACAACAACCGTCTGCGCCGAATTTTCGATGCTGGCCGGAATTCATCTCTCCGGTTGCGCGTCGCCGGCAGTTTCACCCGCATCCTCGGCCACGGGCAGCGGTCGAGGTTCCAGCCGTCTCGTGAACACGGCATCGGCATGCGCCTTGCGCGCAGCTAGGTCATGCCCGGCCAGCACGTTTGCCTCGAAGGCCTGGATCAAGTTCTCGACCGCGGCCGTTCGCGCAGCCACGACCGCAGGGCCATCCGCATTTGACGCCAATGCCTTGAGCAGGGCGATCCGTTGCTCGATATCGACGGCCGATTTGGCTGTCATGGCGCTGACGGCGGCAACCTGGACATTCAAGGAGGCAGCCATGCCCTCATAGATGTCGATCAGGCGCTGGCCTGCCGTTCGATCCGACTGAAGCCCGGCCTCCTGCCGCCGAATATCCTCCTGCTCGGCAAGCAGATCGCCATAATCCGTCTCCAGATCGGATTGCAAATCGGCATGGCGCGATGAGGGACGATTACGCCGCTGATACGTGAGTTTTGCCGTCAGGGCATCGGCTCGGCGCTGGACTTCCTCAATATCGAAATCGAGTTTCCGCCGGTGCTCGATCAAGCCTTCGAGATGGAGCTCGCAATCATGAAAGCATCGCGACAAGGCGGGCCTAGCCTGTTTGAAGAGGAGATCGAGTTCGGCCGAAACATCCAGAACCGCTTCGAGATCGGTGATGATAGCCTGAGGCTTCGCAGGCCCGCGCGCCATCCTCCTCGCGAGCAGGCTCGCATCTTCAAGGCCGATCTTCTCGTCAAACAATCGTCGATGCTGCAGATCGGCCTCTTGCGTTGCGCGATCGAGCTCCTTCACCAACGAAAGTGCGAGCGATTTCCAGCGGTCGAGCAGCTCGACGGCCTCGCGCACCAGCACTTCCTCCATGGGAAAGTTGATGGCGGCGCTGCGCCCCTCGCCCTTCGCGTGGCCGGCCAGCGTCGCGACGGCCGCGTTTACGCCATTGATGGCATCATCGAGTGTCGCGCTTGCCTTGTCGAGCATGCCATCGAAGGAATGAGGCCTGACCATGCATCTCTCTCCTGCCTTTGGAGTGAGACTAAAGCATGTCGCGCAAAAGTGTGTAGCGGTTTTGCGATAACGACATGCAAAAACCGGGAGCTTAAAGCGCACGGAGCGAACCTGAAAGCTCGCGCCGCGCTTTAAGCGCTTCCGGCTGTGAAGAAAACGCTATTGCGCAGCCGCGGGATTCTTCAGATAGGTGATGAGATTGTCGAGATCCCTGTCGCTCTTGAGGCCCGGAAACGTCATCCGGGTACCCTTGACCAGGAATTGCGGCCCCGGCAGGTATTTCCGCAACAGGGCCTCGTCCCAGACCTTGCCATCGGCGCCGAACGCCTTCATCGCCGGCGAATAGGCATAGTCGGGCGCACTTGCGACGGGCCGGCCGACAACGCCCATCAAGGAAGGGCCGATGCGATTTTCAGGCGCGGTCGCCGTATGACAGGCGCCGCATTTCCTGAAAACGATGGCACCCGCAACCGCACCTCCGTCAGCAAGCGCCGAAGACGCGGCGACAAGCATGATGACGGCCGGCGCCACGCAAAGCAGTTTCATCGTCCCTCCCGATCGAATTCCAACTCTTCCCACCGGCCACGCAGCGAAATGCCGTCACTCGCAGATGATCGCCTCTTCCCAATGATGTCGGCAGAGCGAAACATATTTGTCGCTGCCGCCGATCTCGATCTGCGCGCCTTCGCGCACGACCTCGCCGGCGGCATCCAGCCGCACCACCATCGTCGCCTTGCGGCCGCAATGGCAAATCGTCCGCACCTCGCGCAATTCGTCCGCGATGGCCAACAGCTCCTGCGACCCTGGAAACAAGCGTCCGTGGAAGTCCGTGCGCAACCCGTAGGCCATGACCGGCAGGCCGAGGCGATCGACGATATGGGCGAGCTGCCATACCTGCTCGCGCGTCAGGAACTGGGCTTCATCGACGAAGACGCAATTCAGAGGCTCGCTCGCATGCATTTCGCCGACCAGCGCATAAAGATCGTCGCCGATCTCGAAGGGTATGGCATCCATCGTCAGGCCGATGCGGGAGGCGATCGTGCCGCGGCCGGCGCGATCGTCGAGAGCTGCGATGAAGGCGGCGGTGCGCATGCCGCGCTCCTGATAGTTGTAGGCCGCCTGCAGCAGCATGGTCGATTTGCCTGCATTCATCGTCGAATAATGGAAATAGAGCTTGGCCATGACATTCTCCTTGAATGCTTCATGGGTGCTGCGAGATGATAAGAAAAGATATCCACGGCAAAAACCACAGG
Source organism: Rhizobium sp. P40RR-XXII (assembly GCF_012641405.1). Classification (GTDB taxonomy): domain Bacteria; phylum Pseudomonadota; class Alphaproteobacteria; order Rhizobiales; family Rhizobiaceae; genus Rhizobium. The sequence goes on along the minus strand of NZ_JABAII010000001.1, from coordinate 641,892 downwards.
ATTCAGGAGCGGTGGGTTTACGGCAAATGCTCTGAAAACGATCGGGCGGAAAAAGGCAGGCGTCGCAATCAGCCCCCTTAAACCGCCGCAAATACACTGTGGTCGCTTGAAAATGTCGGTTATTGATGGTTGCTTGGGAACGTTAGACTGGGAGTCACGCAATGATAAAAAAGACCCTTACTGTATTCGCTTTCGCATCAGCCCTTTCCACACTGACATTGGGCGCCACGCCCGCGGCGGCCGCTGAGCCGGCAAGCTGTAGCACCGTGCATTTCGCCGATGTGGGCTGGACCGACATCACCTCCACCACGGCTACCGCCTCCGTCCTCCTGAAGGCGCTTGGCTACGACACCGACGTCAAGGTGCTCGCCGTGCCGGTGACCTATCAATCCCTCAAGAACAAGGACATCGATGTCTTCCTCGGCAACTGGATGCCCTCCATGGCCGAGAACATCAAGCCGTTCGCCGCGGACAAGTCGGTCGAAACCGTCCGCGCCAATCTGGAAGGCGCCAAGTACACGCTGGCGACCAACGAAAAGGGTGCCGCGCTCGGCATCAAGGACTTCAAGGACATCGCCGCCCATAAGGATGACCTTGACGGCAAGATCTACGGCATCGAGCCGGGCAATGACGGCAACCGCCTGGTTATCGACATGCTTGACAAGAACACCTTCGGCCTCAAGGGCTTCGAAGTGGTCGAATCCTCCGAGCAGGGCATGCTTGCCCAGGTCTCGCGTGCCGACAAGGAAGGCAAGCCGATCGTTTTCCTCGGCTGGGCGCCGCATCCGATGAACACCACCTACAAGATGACCTATCTTACCGGCGGGGACGATGTCTTCGGACCGAATTTCGGCGGCGCAACCGTCTATACCAACGTCCGGGCCGGCTACCTGCAGGAATGCCCGAACGTCGGCGCCTTCGTCAAGAATCTCGTCTTCTCGCTGCCGATGGAAAACGAAATCATGGGCAAGATCCTGAATGACGGCAAGGATCCGGAAGTGGCTGCCACGGAATGGCTGAAGGCCAATCCGGCGGCGGTCACGCCGTGGCTTGCCGGCGTCACCACCAAGGACGGCGGTGACGGCCCGGCGGCGGTAAAGGCCAAGCTTGGCTTGTAACATGGGTGGACGGAGGGGCGGCTAAACCGCCCCTTTCTCTTCCTTGCATGGACTGCTTGCTTTCGCGTCCCGCCACCGCCCGGACAACGGCCCGTGTGGCGTGACAGACCGTATTCTTCGGCGGCACCTCCGGCATCCTAAGTAACAATCGGAAACGCCGCCCCAAACGTGGGCAAAGACGTGAACTGGTTAACCGATTACCGCATTCCCATCGGGCCGTGGGCCAAAGCCGTCGTCGATTGGCTGACGACCAACGTCACATGGTTCTTCGACGGTCTTTCCTTCGTCGTCGCGCATGTGATCAACGCGATGCTGTTCCTGCTGCAGAAACCGCACCCGCTGATCGTCGTCGTCGTCTTCGCCGTCATTGCCTATTGGATGCGCCGCAGCGTTGCGGTCACGGCCCTGACATTCATCGGCCTGCTCATTACCATCAACCAGGGTTACTGGAAGGAAACGACCGAAACGCTCGCGCTGGTGCTGGCCTCCACCTTCGTCAGCATGCTCGTCGGCGTGCCTCTCGGCATTGCAGCGGCGCGGCGCCCCTGGCTCTATGCTTTCATGCGCCCGATCCTTGATCTGATGCAGACCATCCCGACCTTCGTCTATCTGGTGCCGGCAATGATCCTGCTCGGCCTCGGCATGGTGCCGGGTCTGGTCGCCACCGTCGTCTTCGCCATTCCCGCTCCGATCCGCATGACGCGTCTCGGCATCATTTCCACACCGCCTTCTCTGGTGGAAGCGGCCGAATCCTTCGGCGCGACGCCGCGGCAGGTGCTTCGCAAGGTCGAGCTGCCCTTCGCCACGCCGCAGATCATGGCCGGCCTGACACAGACCATCATGCTGTCGCTCTCGATGGTGTCGATCGCGGCTCTCGTCGGCGCTCCCGGCCTTGGTGTGCCGGTTCTGCGCGCGCTGAACAGCGTTAACGTTGCAAAAAGCTTCGATTCCGGCGCCTGCATCGTCATTCTGGCGATCATTCTCGACCGCATGTTCCGTGCCCCCGGCGAAGGAGATCGCTCATGACCGTCGCTGTCGGCTTCAAGAATGTCAGCATCATCTTCGGCGATCGCCCCGACGCCGCGCTGAAACTCGTCGACGCAGGTAAATCCCGCGATGAGATCGGCAAGACAACGGGCATGGTGCTCGGCGTCGCCAACGCCTCGCTGGAGATCGAGGAAGGCGAAATTCTCGTGCTCATGGGTCTCTCGGGCTCGGGGAAATCGACCCTGCTGCGCGCCGTCAACGGCCTTGCGCCGGTCGTGCGCGGCGATGTCGTCGTCAACACCAAGAACGGTCCGATCAACCCTTACACCTGCAGCCCCAAGGCGCTGCGCGATCTGCGCATGCATACCGTCTCCATGGTATTCCAGCAGTTCGCGCTTCTGCCCTGGCGCACGGTCGCCGACAATGTCGGCTTCGGCCTCGAGCTTGCCGGCGTGCCGGACGCTGAGCGCAAGAAGCGCGTCGACGAACAGCTTCAGCTCGTCAATCTCGCGCAATGGGCCAATCGCAAGGTGAACGAGCTTTCAGGCGGCATGCAGCAGCGCGTCGGTCTCGCCCGCGCCTTTGCGACCGGCGCACCGATCCTGCTCATGGACGAGCCGTTCTCCGCGCTCGACCCCTTGATCCGTACCCGCCTGCAGGACGAGCTTCTGGAATTCCAGCGCCGCCTGAAACGCACCATCCTGTTCGTCAGCCACGATCTGGACGAGGCATTCCGCATCGGTAACCGCATCGCCATCATGGAAAGCGGACACATTATCCAGTGCGGTACGCCGCAGGAGATCGTCAAGAATCCGGCCGATCAGTATGTTGCCGATTTCGTGCAGCATATGAACCCGATCAGCATGCTGACGGCACGCGATGTCATGCAGCAAGGCGTCGGCCATTCCGCCAACGCCGGCTCCGTCACCGCCACGGCAACCGCCGCCACGCCGCTCGTCGATATCCTCGACGCCCTGACGCGCCAGCCGGGCAATATCGGCGTCGTTGACAACGGCACGATTATCGGAACGATCTCGGCGCAAGATGTGGTGGCCGGTCTCACCAGCCACCGGCGTAAGGAGTAGCCGTTCACGGCTGCTCCCCAATTCACGGAGCAGTTCATGAACGATAAGCCCTCAGTGATCAGGGAAACGGACGAGGAAGCGCGCAAACAGGCGCGCGACCTCATGCATACGGCCGCGCATGCGGCGCTGGCCGTCATCGACCCTGAAAACGGCTTTCCTTCAGTAAGCCGCGTTCTGATTGCGATGGATACCGACGGCGTTCCGGTCATTCTCGTCTCCGGCCTTTCCGCGCATACCAAGGCCCTGGGGAAGGACCCGCGTGCTTCGATGCTTTTCGGTGAAGCCGGCAAGGGTGATCCCCTCGCCCATCCTCGCTTGACCGTGCGATGCAACGCACAGCGCATCGACCGGCAAAGCGAAGCGCATGAACGCATTCGAGGTGGCTTTCTCGATCGTCACCCGAAGTCCAAGCTCTATATCGACTTTCCGGATTTCTGCTTCTTCCGCCTCGTTCCGCTTGACGCCAGCCTGAACGGCGGCTTCGGGAAGGCATATATTTTGTCATCAAGAGACCTGACGATGCCTCAAACCGAAAGCAAAATCGGCCGGCCATAAAATCATACAATAGTGCGAGAATTAGTAGGCGGCCACTCCGACGCGGCGTCGACCATTATTGGTAGGATACAGCCCTGTTTGACCAAAGTTGGCATATTTGCAGTCGGGAACGCCAATAATCGACCTATTTTGGGCTAATTCAGGCCGTGTAGGGCATATCAAGCGGCCTTTACGCCATTGCCGCAGCGTCATACATACATACCTAAAATAGCATACTCGATACCTTAAATTTAGGTATATACAATCTTCGACCGGTCTTGGTATTGTTAGATATCGGTTAGGTGCCGGTTTAAAAACAGCACAATTTCTGATGTACGCTCCGCATTGGGAAGATTAACACATGAAGACAAGAAATTTGGCCGAACACTCTAATGTTGCGGCAGCATTACTATCAGCAATGGCGAACCCAAAGCGTCTTTTGATCCTTTGCAGTCTTGTTAAAGGCGAAGTTCCCGTTGGCGTTTTGGCCAATCAGGTCGGATTAAGCCAGTCGGCACTGTCCCAGCATCTTTCGAAGCTGCGCGCTCAGAAGCTGGTGAAGACGCGTCGTGATGCGCAGACGATTTACTACTCCAGCACATCGGAATCCGTCATTCGGGTTCTTGAAACGCTGGAAGACATTTATTGTGAGCCGGAAAAAAGTAGATCGGCTGCTTAAGAGCTTTCAATAGCTCTGCGTCCGCCGACGAACGATCCGTAAGGGACACTTAAAGACCCCGAAAGATCGACTTCCTTTCATTACCAGGTGTTTTACCAATTTGGCTGGCAAGTCTTCGGACTTGCCAGTTTTTTCGTATTTGCACCAAGATGGGCCGCCCCAAGGCGGGCTTCAGCCTATGGGACGGGGGCGTGCCTTGGCGTCTATCGATCCCGCCTGTGATCCATGGCCTCTCCCCCGCTTTCGGCGCCATCTTTGCCTTGACGCAAAAAGGTCGGCTGATAATTTGACCAGCTAGTAAATATAATCACGCGGCGCGGCGCCGCGATCGGGAAAATGGCCCCCGAATGGCCGTTGGAGAACAGCATGTCGGACCGTTTGAATGCCACCCCTAATGATTTGCGTGCCTTCTGGATGCCGTTTACGGCCAACCGCCAGTTCAAGAAGGAACCGCGCCTGTTCGTCAGCGCCAAGGACATGTATTACACCACCCATGACGGCCGCCAGGTTCTGGATGGAACCGCGGGCCTGTGGTGCGTAAACGCCGGGCACTGCCGCCCGAAGATTACCGAAGCGATCAGCCAGCAGGCGGGCGAGCTCGATTATGCCCCCGCCTTTCAGCTCGGCCATCCCAAGGCTTTCGAGCTGGCGAACCGCCTGGTCGACATCGCGCCCGAAGGCCTGGGTCATGTCCTCTATACGAATTCCGGTTCGGAGTCGGTCGAGACGGCCTTGAAGGTAGCGCTTGCCTATCACCGCGTGAAGGGCAACGGCTCGCGCTTCCGCCTCATCGGCCGCGAGCGCGGCTATCACGGCGTCAATTTCGGTGGCATCTCCGTCGGCGGCATCGTCTCGAACCGCAAGATGTTCGGCACACTGCTGACCGGCGTCGATCACATGCCCCACACGCATGTTCCCGGCAAGAATGCCTTCACACGCGGCGAGCCCGAGCATGGCGGCGACATCGCAAGCGAACTCGAGCGCATCGTCACGCTGCATGACGCCTCCACGATCGCCGCCGTCATCGTCGAGCCGGTTGCCGGCTCCACCGGTGTGCTGATCCCGCCGAAGGGCTATCTGCAGAAGCTGCGCGAAATCTGCACCAAGCACGGCATCCTGCTGATCTTCGACGAAGTCATCACCGGTTTCGGCCGTCTCGGCACACCGTTTGCCGCGCAATATTATGATGTCAAACCGGACATGATCACGACCGCCAAGGGCCTGACCAACGGCGTCATTCCCATGGGCGCGGTCTTCGTTACCTCGGAAATCCATGACGCCTTCATGCAAGGACCCGAGCATATGATCGAGTTCTTCCACGGCTACACATATTCCGGCAATCCGATCGCCTCTGCCGCAGCCCTTGCGACGCTCGACACCTACAAGGAAGAGGGCCTCCTTACCCGCGCGGCGGAACTTTCCGACTACTGGGCCGATGCCGTGCATTCCCTCAAGGACTGCCCGAATGTCATCGACATCAGAAACACTGGCCTGATCGGCGCCATCGAGCTGGACCCCATCGCCGGCGAACCCACCAAACGCGCCTTCACCGCCTTCCTGAAGGCCTATGAGAAGGGCCTGCTGATCCGCACCACCGGCGACATCATCGCGCTTTCGCCGCCGCTGATCATCGAAAAGCATCACATCGACGAGCTGTTCGGCAAGCTGAGAGAGATCTTGCAGAACAATATCTAGTTCGCCTTTTATGGATCGCGATGCGATTCCCGAACTCGAAAAGTCCCCTCTCCCCGCCTGCGGGGAGAGGGTTAGGGTGAGGGGCCGATCACGAGGACGATAAGATGCGCGGCCCAGAGCCTAAGACCACACAGCGCGCACGCAGCCTCCGACGATCAGACAATGATGCGGAAGCAAAATTATGGTCGGAACTCCGAGACCGCCGCTTGAATGGCATTAAGTTCGTACGGCAATTTCCGATCGGACCTTATTTCGCAGACTTTGCGTGTCGCGGAAAACAGCTCATCCTCGAGGTTGATGGAAGCCAGCATGCCGATAGTCCGCGAGACGCAGCGCGTGATCGCTACATGCTCGACAACGGCTGGTCTGTCGCACGCTTCTGGAACGTTGACATCCTTACGGCCATGCCATCCGTTCTCGAAACCATCGTGGCCATCTGCGACGGCAGATTGACAGAAACTGTTATAGCTCGCGATTTTAGATTCTTTCCAGCGGCATCTATGAAATAGCCCCTCACCCCCAACCCTCTCCCCGCAGGCGGGGAGAGGGAGCCTATCGAGCCTAGAAACACAGCCCTATCAACAAATTCGGACAGATCCCCTCTCCCCGTAAAACGGGGAGAGGGCTAGGGTGAGGAGCTATACGGAATCACAGCGAACGCAGGAAAACACCATGACCACCAAACTCGAACGCTATATCGACCAGGGCGTCGGCCGGGAGCCTGCGGACATCGTTCTGAAAAATGGACGCTTCTTCGATCTGGTGACGGGCGAGCTGGTCGCGTCGGACATCGCCATCTGCGACGATCGCATCGTCGGAACCTGTGGCGATTATCAGGGTCGCGAAGAAATTGATATTTCCGGCCGCATCGTCGTGCCGGGCTTCATCGACACGCACCTCCACATCGAATCCTCGCTGGTGACGCCGCTCGAATTTGACCGCTGCGTCCTGCCCTATGGCGTCACCACCGTTATCTGCGACCCGCATGAGATCGCCAACGTGCTCGGCACGGACGGCATCCGCTATTTCCTGGATAGCTCGCTGGAAACCATCATGGACATCCGCGTCCAGCTTTCCTCCTGCGTGCCGGCAACACATCTGGAAACCTCCGGCGCCGATCTGCCGATCGAGAAGCTCCTGCCCTTCCGCAATCATCCGAAGGTGATCGGCCTTGCCGAATTCATGAATTTTCCCGGCGTGATCCACAAGGATCCTGTCTGCATGGCGAAGCTCGAAGCCTTCCAGGACGGCCATATCGACGGCCATGCCCCCCTGCTGCGCGGCAACGACCTCAATGGCTATCTCTCAGCCGGCATCCGCACGGAGCATGAATCGACGACATCAGAAGAGGCTCTGGAAAAGATCCGCAAGGGCATGCATATCCTGGTGCGGGAGGGCTCCGTCTCCAAGGACCTGCACGCGCTGATGCCCATCATCACGGAGCGCCTGTCGCCTTACCTCGCGCTCTGCACGGACGACCGCAACCCGCTCGACATCGCCGAACAGGGACATCTCGACTATATGATCCGCACGGCGATCGCGCATGGCGTCGAGCCGCTGGCTATCTACCGCGCCGCCTCCATCTCCGCCGCCCGCGCCTTCGGCCTGCGGGATCGCGGCCTGGTGGCGCCCGGCTGGCGCGCCGATCTCGTCGTCATCGATAGCCTAGAGAACTGCAAGGCCGACATTGTCTTCGCCGCAGGCAGGCAGGTGACGGCCGAGCTCTTCGCGACCCGCAATTCCGTTGCCCCGGTCGGCCTCGACAGCGTCAAGGCCCGCCCGATCAATGCCGCCGATTTCGGTGTGCCGGCCAACGAAGGAGAAAGCTCCGTCATCGGCGTGACTCCGGGCAAGATCATCACCCAACATCGCCGCTATCGTCTGCCCGCAAAGGGCAATCAAACCGATATCGACCTCGGCAACGATGTCATCAAGGTCGCCGTCATCGAGCGGCACGGCAAGAACGGCAATCATGCCAACGGCTTCGTCCAGGGTTTCGGGCTGAAGAAGGGCGCCATCGCCTCGACCGTCGGCCATGACAGCCACAATATCTGCGTCGTCGGCGTTAGCGAGGACGACATGGCGCTTGCCGCCAACCGCCTGAGCGAGATCAACGGCGGTTTCGTCGTCGTCGAGGATGGCACCGTCACAGGCGAGATCGCCCTCCCCATCGCTGGCCTGATGAGCCTGGAACCCTATGAAAGCGTCCGCGATACGCTGCACCACCTGCGCCAGGCGGCCTACGCCCTTGGCGCGACGCTGGAAGAACCCTTCCTGCAGCTCGCCTTCCTGCCCCTGCCCGTCATCCCGCATCTGAAGATATCGGACAAAGGCCTCGTCGATGTCGACAAGTTCATGCTGATCGGGTGACAGCGACAATTATTCGTCCATCCTTGTCTCGATCCCCGAGCCTGTCTTATCGTCTCTGCTTACAGGCTCGGAAGCCGCAGGGAGGGAATGGTGCGAAATCTCGCTTATGCGACGAGTTGGCAGCTACTTGCGTTGCTGTTGACCGCATCTCTTCCTGCATCTCAGGCCCAAGCCTTCATGCCTGACGATGTCTACACGAGCGTCTGTGTCGTTACCGGCCAGGGACCGGAAAATCGAGCCAAGGGCTTTGCCGATTGTCTGGATAAGGTTCTGCCCCGCGTTTCCGGCAATTCGCGATTGGCTGACGGCCCTCTCATGCGGACCGCTCGCGAGCATGCGGCCGACTACGTCGAGGAATTCACTTATCGCGACAGGCTCGCGGGCCGTCCTATCCATGATGAGCAAGGCACCCACGACCGACCCTTCGACCTCACATGCCGCTTTCGCAAGGAACGCATCGACGATCTGCTCAAGAGGCTCGGCACCCGCCCTTGGCTCGCCAAGCGGCCGGTGCTCGAAATCCTGTTGACAGTCCGTCGTGGTGACTTGAGCTATCAGGTAACGGCCGAGAGCGGTCGCGATTTGGCCATGCGCGAAGCATTCACGGCAGCGTCCGATCTCACCGGCATCGACGTCGTTTTCCCTGCTGAGGGGAAGTTCCAAGCCGGCTCAACAGCGGGCGCCATTCCCTTATCGGGCGATTTGGAGTGGAATGGGAGCGCTCTAGGCTGGGTCGCGACATGGACGCTAAGCGATCAACAAAGCGGCATTGAACCGCATGACGTGACATGGCAGGTGCGAGGCGTCAGTTTCGACGATGCGTTCCGTACGGCCCTTAGGGGTGCCGCGCAGATTCTATCGGTAAACGGCGAACCCGGCGGCGCCTTGGTCCCTGTCAAACAATAGGCCTTCGGCCAACTTCGATTATTCGACCCGGCCGCAATAGACGTCCAGTGCGGCAAGCGCCACCGCCGCTCCGGCATCCGCCGTGCCAAACCCCGGCATGGCGATCGTCCTGCCGAGTTTGATATCCTTGGGAAGTGCAACTTTCACCGGCTTGCGAGAGAGATTGAAGACGAACAGAAGCGTCTCGTCGCCCTTGGAGCGTGTGAAGGCGAGGACATCTTCTGCCGTGTCGAGGAAGGTCATGTCGCCGTCGCGCAAGGCCGAATGTTCGGCGCGGAAGGCCAGTGTCTGCCGATAGTGGTGCAGCACCGAATCTTCGTCGGCCTCCTGCTTGTCGACCGCGAGCGCCGCATGCTGATAGGGTACCGGCAGCCATGACTTGTCGGCGGTGGTGAAGCCGGCATGGGCGCGGCTCGCTTCCCAGGGCATCGGCGTGCGGCAGCCGTCGCGTCCCTTGAAGGCCGGCCAGAAGCGAATGCCGTAGGGATCGCGCAGATCCTCGAAGGCAAGCTCCGCCTCGGGCAGGCCGAGCTCTTCGCCCTGATAGAGGCAAATCGAGCCGCGCAGGGTTGATAGCAGCGAGATCGCGAGCTTCGCGACGCGTGGCTGCTCTTCCTCCGTCTCGGCAAAGCGGCTGACATGGCGCTGGACATCATGGTTGGAGAAGGCCCAACAAACCCAGCCGTCGACGACATTATCCTGAAAATCGCCGACACAACGGCGGAAATGCGCCGGGGTGAAATCCGGCCCCAGCAGGTCGAAGGTGTAGCACATATGCAGCTTGTCGCCGCCGCTGGTATAGGCGGCAACGGTCTGCAGCGACCGCGCACCATCCCCCACTTCGCCGACGGTCGCGCGATCCTCATATTGGTCGAGCAACGCCCGGAACCGCTTCAGGAAACCGATATTCTCCGGCTGCGTCTTGTCGTAGAGATGGTTTTGCATCCCGTAAGGGTTGCTCTCGGGGGCATCGAGCCCGCCAGTCGCGACGAGCGCCGGCGGGTTGTCGCGTAGCTTCTTATCGCAAAAATAATAGTTGACCGTATCTAGGCGGAAGCCGTCGACGCCGCGGTCGAGCCAGAATTTCACCGCCGCCAGCACCGCATCCTGAACCTCCGGATTGTGGAAGTTCAGGTCCGGCTGCGAGGTCAGGAAATTGTGCTGGTAATATTGCCGGCGTACGCCATCCCATTCCCAGCCGGGACCGCCGAAGATCGACAGCCAATTGTTCGGCGCCGTGCCGTCCGGCTTCGGATCGGCCCAGACATACCAATCCGCCTTGGGATTGTCGCGGCTTGCACGGCTCTCCACGAACCAGGAATGCCGGTCCGACGTATGCGAGATGACCTGATCGATAATGACCTTGAGCCCCAGCCCATGCGCCGCCGCCATCATCTCGTCGAAATCGGCAAGCGTGCCGAAGATCGGATCGACGTCGCAATACTCGGCGACGTCATAGCCCATATCGGCCATCGGCGAGGTGAAGAACGGCGCCAGCCAGATCGCATCGACCCCAAGTGCGGCAATGTGAGGCAGGCGTCGGGTAATTCCCTTGATGTCGCCGAGCCCGTTGGCATCCGTATCCTGAAACGACCGCGGATAGACCTGATAGATCACGGCCCCGCGCCACCAGTCGGCTCCCGCCGCTTTATTCGTCGATTTCATCAAACCGCCTCGATATCGCACCAGCCCGCTCAGTTTGCACACTCCGCCTCAAGCGGCAAGCCGCAAACAGCCATGCGGCAAACTCGACTACCTGGGCGGGTAAATTCGCGGTATCAATTTTAGAGAATTATCAATATGAAAGTTCACACATGAAGCTCCTGCGTCTTTTAGGGGCTTGAAAGCGACGTCGCTTTCGATAACTTCGCGCATTGACCTGCACGTACAGGTCACCTGCGGATCAAAAACACCCTTGTAAAACAAGGACAATAACTCCAGAAAGGTGGGAAAACATATGGCGCATATCACCAGAAAATTTATCGCTGCGGCTTTCGTCAGCACGATATTGAGCGTTTCCGCGCATGCCGCGACCCTCAATATCCACAACGGCGGCGACCCGACTTCGCTCGATCCGCAAAAAATTTCCGGCGATTGGGAGAACCGCATCGACGGCGATATCTTCGAAGGGCTGGTGACCGAAGATCCTAAGGACAACCCAATTCCCGGCCAGGCTGCAAGCTGGACCATTTCGCCCGACCAGAAGGTCTACACCTTCAAGCTTCGCGACGGCATCAAGTGGTCTGACGGTCAGCCGGTGACGGCTCAGGACTTCGTCTTTGCTTTCCAGCGCCTGATGGATCCGAAGACCGCCGCGCAGTACGCCTATCTGCAATACACGATCAGGAACGCGGAAAAGATCAACAAGGGTGAGATCAAGGATCTGACCCAGCTCGGCGTCAAGGCGATCGACGACAAGACTCTCGAAATCACGCTTGAGAACCCCACCCCCTACTTTCTCAACGCCTTGATGCACTACACGGCCTATCCGCTGCCGAAACACGTCGTCGAAGCCAAGGGCGACCAGTGGGTCAAGATCGGCAACATCGTCACCAACGGCGCCTACAAGCCAACCGAATGGGTGCCTGGTTCGCATGTCAGCATGGTCAAGAGCGACCAGTATTACGGCGCCAAGGACATCAAGATCGACAACGTCAACTATTACACGCTAGAAGATCAGGCTGCCGCCCTGAAGCGCTACCGTGCTGGCGAATTCGATATTCTGACCTCGTTCCCCGCCGATCAGTATGAGTGGATCCAGAAGAACCTCCCCGGTCAGGCGCATGTGGTGCCGTTCCTTGGCACCTATTACTACGTCATGAACGCCGCCAAGCCGCCCTTCAACGACAAGCGCGTCCGCCAGGCGCTCTCCATGGCCGTCAACCGCGAAGTCATCGGCCCGAAGATCCTCGGCACCGGCGAACTGCCGATGTATTCCTGGGTGCCGCCGGGCACGGCCAATTACGGCGAACCGGCCTATGTCAGCTGGAAGGACGAGCCCTATAAACAGAAGGTCGAAGAAGCAAAGAAGCTCTTGAAGGAAGCCGGCTTCGGCCCCGATCATCCACTGAAGGCACAACTTCGCTACAACACCAACGACAACCACAAGCGCATCGCCGTTGCGATCGCCGCCATGTGGAAGCCGCTCGGCGTCGATATCGAGCTCTACAACACCGAAACCAAGGTGCATTACGATGAAATGCAGCGCGGCGAGGTGCAGATCGGCCGTGCCGGCTGGCTTGCCGACTACAACGACCCGATCAACTTCCTGAACCTGCTCTCCACCGGCGTGGAAATGAACTACGGCCGCTGGAGCAACAAGGACTACGATGCTCTGATCAAGCAGGGCAACGAAGAAATCGACCTGAAGAAGCGCGCCGAAATCTACAAGAAGGCCGAGCAACTGGCCCTCGATGACAGCGCCGCGATCCCGATCTACTATTACGTTTCCCAGAACATCGTCGCCCCGAAGGTCCAGGGCTTCGTCGACAATATCCAGGACATCCATCGCACGCGCTGGCTGTCGGTCAAAGAATAATTGGGAACAGGCTCCCTCCCGGACACAACCGGGAGGGAGCCGTCTAAGATCATGTTTGGCTATGCTCTCCGTCGTTTGCTGTCGACAATCCCTGTCTTGTGGATTGCCGTGACAGTGTGTTTTTTCATTTTGCGCCTCGCTCCCGGCGGCCCCTTCGATGGCGAAAGGCCATTGCCGCCGGAAGTCAAAGCCAACCTCGCGGCTCACTACAACCTCGATAAGCCTCTGGTTGAGCAATACCTGATCTATGTCGGCGACGTCATGAAGGGCGACCTTGGCCCCTCCTTCGCCAATCAGGACTTCACCGTCACCCAGCAGATCATGTCCGGCTTTCCCTATACGCTGACCATCGGCGGCACCGCCTTCGTGCTCGCGACTGTCGTCGGCGTATTGATAGGCTGTCTTGGGGCGCTCTATCAAAACCGCAGCGCCGATTACTGGCTGGGCGGCGGCCTGCTGATCGGCCTCGTCATGCCGAACTTCCTTATTGCCCCGATCCTCCAGCTCGTCTTCGGCAATACGCTCGGATGGCTGCCAGTCGGCGGCTGGGGCGATGGCTCGATCAAGTTCCTGATCTTGCCTATCGTCGTCCTGACCCTGCCGCACGCTGCCCGTATTTCGCGCCTGATGCGCGGCTCAATGATAGAGGTGATGGGCCAGAACTTCATCCGCACGGCCAAGGCCAAGGGTATCGGTCCGCGGTTGACGGTTATGCGGCACGCATTGAAGCCGGCCTTGATGCCCGTCGTGTCCTATCTCGGACCGGCGGCCAGCTACCTGCTCACCGGTTCGCTGGTCGTCGAAAGCATTTTCGGCCTGCCCGGCGTCGGCCGCTATTTCGTCGGCGCGGCGCTCAACCGCGACTACGGCATGGTCCTCGGCACGGTCATTTTCTACATGGTCCTGATCGTGGTCCTCAACCTGCTGGTCGACATCGCGTATGCCTGGCTCGATCCGAAAGTGAGAATGCGATGATCCTCAATTCCGCCAAGAGAGAATTGCTGGAAGCGGAATTGCTTTCGGCAGAGGGGCTCGCACCCAAAGGGCGTTCCCTAACCGGCGATGCGATGCGTCGCCTGCTCCGCAACAAGGCCGCGGCACTGTCGTTGGTCGTACTGACAGTACTGGTTCTGGTCGCTATATTCGGCCCGTATTTCCTGCCGTTCAACTACGAGGATCCGGACTGGAATTCGTTTCGAGGTGCGCCGGACTTTGCTGCTGGCCACTATTTCGGCACCGACGGCAATGGTCGTGATCTATTGTCGCGTACCCTCTATGGCACGCGGGTCTCGCTGACCGTTGCCCTGGTGGCAACCCTCGTTTCGGTCATCATCGGTGTGCTCTATGGCGCCGTTGCCGGCTATTTCGGCGGCCGTGTCGATGCAATCATGATGCGCTTCGTCGATATCATGTACGCCCTGCCCTACGTCCTCTTCGTCATCCTGCTGATGGTGATCTTCGGCCGTAACGTCTATCTGCTGTTTGCGGCGATCGGCGCGCTCGAGTGGCTCACCATGGCCCGTATCGTGCGCGGCCAGACCCTCTCGATCAAGCAGCGGGAGTTCATCGAAGCCGCAAGGGCCTCCGGGCAACGATCGTTCAAGATCATCCTAAAGCACATCGTGCCGAACCTCGTCGGTCCGGTCGTCATCTACGCGACGCTCACCATCCCGGAAATCATCGCGACGGAAAGCTTCCTCTCCTATCTCGGCTTCGGCGTTCAGGAGCCGCTGACATCGCTCGGTACGCTGATTGCCGAAGGCTCCGCCGGCATGGAGACGACGCCCTGGCTGCTGTTCTTCCCGGCCGGATTCCTGGTCGCGCTGCTGATGAGCCTACTCTTCATCGGCGATGGCCTGCGCGACGCATTCGATCCGAAGGATCGCTGACATGACAGAAACACTTCTCGAACTCAAAGACTACTCCATCACCTTCCGCACGCCGGAAGGCGAGGTGGCGGCCGTCTCGAAAATGAACCTCAAGATCGGCCGCGGCGAGCGCATCGCCATCGTCGGCGAATCCGGCTCCGGCAAGAGCCAGACCTTCCTCGGCCTGATGGGCCTGCTCGCCAAGAACGGCCGCACCAGCGGCCAGGCGCTGCTCGACGGCAAGGACCTGCTGACGCTGAAACAGCGCGAACTCGACCATGTGCGCGGCAAGGACATGGCCATGGTCTTCCAGGACCCGATGACCGCGCTCAACCCGTCGCTGCGCATATCGCGGCAGTTGACGGAACAGCTCGAGGTTCACGGCGGGCTTTCGGCGCGCGCGGCTTCGGCTGCGGCGCTCGATATGCTGAAACGCGTCGGCATTCCCGACCCGACGCGCCGCTTCAATCTCTATCCGCACGAGCTTTCGGGCGGCATGCGCCAGCGCATCGTCATCGCCATGGCGCTGCTCACCAAGCCGAAACTCCTCATCGCCGACGAGCCGACAACCGCGCTGGACGTGACGATCCAGGCACAGATCCTCGATCTCTTCAACGAGCTGACGGCGGAAATGCACACGGCGCTCGTCATGATCACTCATGACCTTGGCGTCGTTGCCGGCCTCGCCGATCGCGTCGCCGTTATGTATGCCGGCCGCATCGTAGAGGAGGCGCCAGTCGAGGAGCTGTTCGAAAGCCCGGCCCATCCCTATACGGCAGCGCTTCACGCCGCGATCCCGCGGCCCGACCAGGATGTCGACGATCTCGCCGTCATCCCGGGACGGCCGCCGAACCTGATGCACCTGCCGCGCGGCTGCTCCTTCTCGCCGCGCTGCGCGCATGTCCAGGACGACTGTCTGGACGCGGCGCCACCGCTCGATCCGCTCGCGCCGCGTCGCTGCGCGGCCTGCTTCCACCCCCTTTCGGCTGACCAGGAACGGAGCCGCGTCCATGGCTGAACAAACCCTTCTGAAGGTCGAGCATCTGACCACCGAATTCGAACTGCCGTCGAAATCCCTCTTCAAGCCGCCGCTGGTACTGACGGCGGTCAACGACGTCAGCTTCGAGCTGAAGACCGGCCGCACGCTCGGCATCGTCGGCGAGTCCGGCTGCGGCAAGTCCACGCTCGGCCGCTCCATCCTGCGGCTGATCAGGGCGCAGAAAGGCCGCATCCTCTGGCAGGGCGGCAATCTCCTCGATCTCTCCGATGAGGAGATGCGTGCCGCCCGCCGCGACATGCAGATCATCTTCCAGGATCCAATCGCCTCGCTCGACCCGCGCATGACCGTCGGCGACATCATCGCCGAGCCGCTCACGGTCTTCGAACCGAAACTGACACGCGCGCAGCGGCAGGATCGCGTTCGCGAAATCATGGCCGCTGTCGGTCTCGTTCCCGAGATGATCAATCGTTACCCGCATGAGTTCTCAGGCGGACAGGCGCAGCGCATCGGCATTGCCCGCGCGGTCATCACCCGGCCGAAACTCATCATCTGCGACGAGCCGGTTTCGGCGCTCGACGTCTCGATCCAGGGGCAGGTCATCACGCTCCTGCGCCGCTTGCGCAAGGAATTCGGCCTGACCCTGATCTTCATCAGCCACGATCTTTCCGTCGTGCGCCTGATCTCGGACGATGTGCTGGTGCTCTATCTCGGCAAGGTGGTGGAAGCGGGCGAAGCCGCGACGGTCTTCGACCATCCGGCTCATCCCTATACGCAGGCATTGTTCTCTGCCGCCCCCATCCCCGACCCGAAGCTGGCGCGGGGCCGCGAGCGCATCCGCCTCCAGGGCGATCCGCCCTCGCCGCTCAATCCGCCGCCGGGCTGCGTCTTCTCGCCCCGCTGCTGGAAGGCGACGGATGTCTGCCGCACGAAGATGCCGCCGACCGAGCATGTGCGCCCGGGCCAGACGGCCGCCTGCTATCATATGGACCGGCCCTAACATCGCAAAAGTGGATGGCGGCTGCCGCCGTCCGCCTTGCTCCAGCCGCGGCTTGCGGGTATGCAGCACCAGGACAAAATGCAGGAGGAAGTCTTGGGCGGGCGTTTTCTATCGATCGGCGAATGCATGGTGGAATTGTCGCAGGCCGATGACGGACACCTGCGCAAGGGCTTTGCCGGCGATACCTTCAACACCGCCTGGTACGCCCGCGCCTGCCTGCCGAAAGACTGGTCGATCGACTATTTTACCGCGCTCGGCGACGACGCCATGTCGGACGAAATGATCGCTTTCATGTCCCGCGCCGGCATCGGCACGGCAAGCATCCGCCGCCTTCGCGGCAAGACGCCCGGCCTCTACATGATCAATCTGAAGGACGGCGAACGCTCTTTCAGCTATTGGCGCGACAGCTCCGCCGCCCGCCAGCTCGCCGCCGATGGCGACGCCTTGCGCACGGCAATCGAGGCATCCGACGTCCTTTATTTCTCTGGCATCACGCTGGCGATCCTCCAACGCGAAGACGCCTTCACCCTGCTGGCGGAACTGCGCCGTGCCAAGGCGGCCGGCAAGCTCGTCGCCTTTGATCCGAACCTGCGCCCGCGCCTGTGGTCGAGCCTGGACGCCATGCACACCATGATTGCGGAAGGCGCGCGCGCCGCAACACTCGTCATGCCGAGCTTTGACGACGAGGCCGTGCATTTCGGCGACGATTCCATTGCCACGACCATTCGCCGCTACCGGCAGCATGGTGCCAACATGATCGTCGTCAAGAACGGTGCGGAAGGTGCGACCATCGGCGAGGGTACCGACGAGACGCTTGTCCCCGCGGTCAAGGTCGCCAAGGTCGTCGATACCACCAGCGCCGGCGACAGCTTCAACGGTGCATTTCTGGCGCATTATCTGCAGCATCAGGATGCGGTTGCCGCCGCCGGCTTCGCCGCCGAAATCGCGGCAAAGGTCATTCGTGAATATGGCGCGCTCGTTTCTCCCCAGAAGCTGAAAGTCGCCAAATAAACACTGTAATATTTCCATCATGGACAGCCCCCACAATAAGGTGGGCGCGGGAATCATGTTTGAAGCACCGCAATCGCTGGCACCGTCATCATGAGGATGTGGTGCGGATGGACTGTTTTGGGCATGTTGCAACGCTTGTCGGACATCGATCAAACCACCTGGAACCAGGCGGCGACACCTGTCGCAGTACCTGAACGGCTGCTCATCGTCAGCGATGCCTGGCATCCGCAGGTCAACGGCGTCGTCCGCTCGATTGAGAACACCAATCGCGAACTGACCCGCATGGGGATCGAAGTCTCCATGATTACGCCCGACGGATTTCGCAACATTCCCTGCCCTACCTACCCCGAAATCCGGCTCTCGATTGCCAGCTATCGCAAGGTTGCCTCGAGAATAGAAGCGATACGGCCGACCTATGTGCATATCGCGACGGAAGGTCCCCTCGGGCTCACGGCGCGGCGCTGGTGCGTGCGAAACGCCATGCCCTTTTCCACGAGCTATCACACCCGCTTTCCCGAATATGTGTCCGCTCGCCTGCCGATACCGCAAAGCTGGCTCTATGCTTTCGTCAAATGGTTTCACAACGCCGGCTACGGCTGCATGGTGGCAACACCAAGTCTCGCAAACGAGCTCAGGCAGCGTGGTATCCACAATCTTCTGCCCTGGAGCCGCGGCATCGACTCCTCTCTCTTTCGGCCGCAACCTCAGGAAGACAATCCCTTCGGCCTGTCCCGCCCGATTTTCATGACCGTCGGCCGCGTGGCGCTCGAAAAAAACCTGCCCGCCTTTCTCGATCTCGACCTGCCGGGGTCCAAGGTGGTCGTTGGCGACGGGCCTGCGCGCGCGGAACTGCAGAAGCTCTATCCCGATGTGCATTTTCTGGGAGCGAAGTTCGGCGAGGAGCTGGCATACGCCTATTCCCAGGCCGACGTCTTTGTCTTTCCGTCAAAGACCGACACGTTCGGCAACGCCATTCTGGAAGCGCTTGCCAGCGCCGTTCCGGTCGCTGCCTATCCCGTCACCGGCCCTGCGGATATTCTCGCCGGCGACAGGGCAGCCGGCGTCGTGGATGCGGATCTGGCAACTGCCTGCCTTGCCGCCCTCTCCTGCTCGCGCGAGGCCGCCCGTTCCCTGGCGCTCAGCTATTCCTGGGAAGCCGCCACCACGCAGTTCATCGGCAACGTCCGGATCGCCAACCATCGGGGCCGGGCTCACAGGCATTGAGCCTTGGTTGCGCTCAAATTCGATGTTGAATTTCCTGTCACCTTGCGCCAGATAATTGATGACGTCCATATGCGGTCGCAACCCGGTCCTCTGGCCGGCGGTCCTCATTGTGCCTGCCATGGAGGAGAACATGGCGACAGGGCTTCGAAGAGCGCCTCCTCCGAGCTCGGCTTTTCAAAACCAGAAGAAATCCGTAGCCCTAGCGCCTTTTTAGGTGTACAATTATTTATCGCACGACTTACATAAGACTTCTCAGGGAGGACTTGAGATGACCGACGACCTGTTAAAGCTGGATAACTTCATCTGCTTCGCCCTCTATTCGGCGAACCACGCCATGAATCGGCTGTACAAGCCCATGCTTGATGCGCTGAACCTTACCTATCCGCAGTATCTCGTCATGGTGACGTTATGGGAAGAAGATGGCCAGACCGTCGGTGGTATCGGTGAAAAGCTGTTCCTTGAATCGAGCACGCTGACGCCGCTTTTGAAGCGCCTTGAGGCCGCCGGCTTCATTCATCGCATCCGCAGCAAGGAAGATGAGCGCCAAGTGCTGATCCACCTCACCACCGAAGGCAAGGCGCTGAAAAAAAAGGCGGCGACCGTCCCTCCATGCATTCTGGATGCTACGGAGCAGACGCCTGCCGAACTGGCTCGTCTGAAGGCGGAAATCACGATGCTGCGCGAGGCGCTCAGCAAGAACGCAGCCTGAGCGAAGCCACTCCGCCCGGCGGGGCGTTCAAGAAAATTACCGCTTCTTCTTGTTCTCGTAAGGATTTTCCGACGTACGGAAATGGATGCGAATGGGCACGCCGGGCATGGCGAAATCCGTGCGCAAGCCGTTGATCAGATAGCGGACATAGGATTCCGGCAGCGCATCGGAGCGCGTGCAGGAAATCATGAAGGCCGGAGGCCGTGCCTTCACCTGCGTCATGTACTTCAGTTTGATACGACGGCCGGAAACCGCCGGTGGCGGATGCTGGACCTGCTGCGTCTCCAGCCAGCGATTGAGACGGGCGGTCGACACGCGCTTGTTCCAGACCTTGTCGGTATCGACGATCGCCTGCATCAAACGGTCCAACCCTTCGCCGGTCTGGCCGGCAATCGGTATGGCGCGAATGCCGCGCGCCTGCGGCAGCAGCCGGTCGGTCTTTTCGCGCAGATCGGCAAGCACCGCCTGGCGATCCTCGATCATGTCCCACTTGTTGAAGGCAAGCACGGCGGCGCGGCCTTCGCGGATCACGAGATCGACGATCTGAAGATCCTGCTTCTCGAAGGGAATGGTCGCATCGAAGACGATGACGACGGTTTCGGCAAAACGGATGGCGCGCAGCGCATCGGCAACGGAGAGCTTCTCGAGCTTTTCGATGACCTTCGCCTTGCGGCGCATGCCGGCCGTGTCGAACATCTTCACGGTGCGGCCGCGCCAGCTCCAGTCGACGGAGATGGAATCGCGGGTAATCCCGGCTTCCGGGCCGGTCAGCAGCCTGTCCTCGCCAAGGAAGCGGTTGATGAGCGTCGACTTGCCGGCATTCGGGCGGCCGACGATCGCAACGCGCAGCGGACGCGTCTCGTCATAGACAGGCTCTTCGTCGATCTCCTCGCCATCCTCGCCGATGCCAGGACGCGGAATGCTGACATTCGTTTGCGCCTCGTCTTCTTCCGGCGGAAAGGCGCGTTCATGGCCGAGCGTCTCGACGATCGCGTCGCGCAGATCCATCATGCCCTGGCCGTGTTCGGCCGAGATCGGGCAAGGCTCGCCAAGACCGAGCGTATAGGCGTCATAGAAGCCGCTATCGGAACCGCGTGCTTCGGATTTGTTGGCGACGAGCACCACGGGCCGGCCGCGCTTGCGCAGCATTTCGGCGAGCGTCTTATCGACATGGGTCAGGCCCATCTTGGCATCGACGACGAATAGCGTCAGATCGGCCTCGTCGATCGCCGCTTCCGTCTGCGCGCGCATGCGGCCCTGAAGCGATTCATCCTGGGCCTCTTCAAGACCGGCGGTATCGACGATGTGGAAACGCAGATCGATCAGCTTGGCGTCACCGGGGCGGCGGTCACGCGTGACGCCCGGCGTATCGTCGACGAGCGCCAGCTTCTTGCCAACCAGGCGGTTGAACAGCGTGGACTTGCCGACATTCGGGCGACCGACGATCGCGACCGTGAAACTCATTGAGTGATCCTTCAGCCTTTTGCGACCGGAGCCTTGCCGGATGCCGTAATGAGATCGAGCAGCATCTGGGCACGGTTGGCAACGTTGCGCGGGCTCTGCGGATCGTCGACGATCGCCTGGAACCACTGGCGGGACTTGGCGAAATCGCCGGCCTTATAGGCAGCAAGGCCGAGAACGTCGCGCGCGGAATGGCGGAAAGCATCCGCCGGCACCGCCAGCTCCTGTGCCTCGGCGGCAACCTGATCGTAAGTGCCGGTGTCGACAAGAAGATAGGCGGCACGCAGGCGCGCTGCATCGCGGACGACGACGGGAATATCCGTCTGCTTGCCGATCGCGGAGAACGTGGCGATGGCGCCGGCCTTGTCGCCCTTTTGCGCCTGCAGCGTCGCCGCGCGCAGACGTGCGAGCAAGGGATAGGAACCAGGGCCGCTCTTTTCGATCGTTGCCAGCGCAGCGAGCGCTTCGTCCGTCTTGTTCTGATCGGCCAGCGTCAAAGCGGCGATAAACTGATCGCCGCCGCTACCGGCCTGATTGCCTGCCCAATAGCGATAGCCGCTATAGGCCGCGGTGCCGAGAACGATAAGCACGGCCCCGCCGATGATCAGCCTGCCAAAACGGCGCCATACGAACCGTAGCTGGTCCGAACGCAGTTCCTCGTTCACCTCGCGGATGAAGCTATCGTCATTGAATGCCATTCTCGTCTCCGGCCCAGGCCAAATTATACCAGAAGCTTAGAGCATGATGCCGAAAAGTGTCAGCGGTTTTCGGGCGATATCACGCTCTATCTATTAAATTCCGAGAGCAGCTTCAGATTTCAGGTCGATCTGACCTGAAATCATCCGGCTCTACCATTAGTGGGGCCTTCTACTCCATTTTGCGGCTGATGTAAGGGGGAACGGCAGAAATCGTCACATAACGAGCGGCGAAACCCCGATAATCCACGCATGAAGCTTCCAAATGATCAAAGCCCAGACAATGGCGCCGATGACAACAGCGTAGAGATCGTATTTCGCCGAGACGAACGGACGCAGGGTGATTTCGCCGGCGCGCTCGCGCCGCTTCAGCGAAATGCGAAGGATCACGCCCCAGGCGAGGAAAGCGGCAAAGAGCAGCATCGCTGCGCCGTCGCCATTGGAGAGCAGGTGCGCCAAGGCCCAGATCTTCACGGACAGCACCATCGGATGCTTCGTCCTGACGGCGATATGCCCCGCCGGCAGCAGCGAGGCGGTGAGACAGATCATCGCGAACAGCATCAGCAGGATGGTGATATGGCTCATCCAGAAAGGCGGCGACCAGATCGGCGTCATGTCGCGCGCCTGGCCGAAGCCGTAAACGAGGATAATCAGGGTTACGATGCTTGCGATCGAATAGGCGATTTTCCAGCCGGATTCACCGAGGCTTGCGATCATCGAGCTTCGCAAGCCTGGAGCGACGACGCGGATCAGATGGATGCCGAGAAAGAGAACAATACCAAGAATAAGCAATGCCATGAATGAAGTCCCCTACGGTCTTGTAAATGACATCCTTATCGGCTGTGGCAAAAAAATGCCAGCATCACCGCAGCTTCGCCTTATTTACACGAAAGGAAGGAGGCCATCTGGAGCACGCCATCCGATAGCGCGGATCGACCTTCGCAAACTCGTGCTCGATCAAATCAATATTCGGTGCCCATGTTTCGTTTAGCTACCTGTTTCTCCGTCGCGTTTTCTCTTGTTCTTCCCGCTGCAGCTTATGCGGATGGCAAGCCCAAGCAGCTCGTCATGATTTCCTTCGACGGCGCGCACGACAATGCGCTCTGGACCAGGAGCCGTGAGATCGCTTCGCGCAACGGCGCCCATTTCACCTATTTCCTGTCCTGCACATTCCTGATGAACAAGGCACAGGCCAAGGCCTATCAAGGGCCGAAGCAGCGTCCCGGCAAATCCAACGTCGGCTTCGCCAAGAGCGAAGACGATGTGCGCACCCGCATCGCCAATATCTGGGGCGCCCATCTGGAGGGTCACGATATTTCCAGCCATGCCTGCGGCCATTTCGACGGCAAGGGCTGGAGTGCGGCCGACTGGAGCCAGGAATTCACGAATGCGCGCATTGCGCTTCGCGATGCCTGGAAGAATGTCGGCCTTGCCGACAAGGAGCCGCAAGGCTGGGAAGATTTCGCCACGAACGGCGTCAAGGGGTTCCGCGCGCCCTACCTCTCCACTAGCGACGGTCTCGTGCCGGCGGAGAAGGAGACGGGCTTCCAGTATGATGCAAGCCTCGTCACCAAGGGGCCTGCCCTGCCGCAGGTGATCGACGGCATTTATCGTTTCGGCCTGCCCTTGATCCCCGAAGGTCCGGAACATCGCCTGGTCATCGGCATGGACTACAATCTCTACGTCCGCCATTCGAAGGGCGCCGAGGACAAGGCGAATGCCAAGACCTATGAGGACCGCACTTTCGACGCCTTCGAAGCCGCCTTCAACAAACAATATGATGGCGAACGCATCCCTTTGCAGCTCGGCTTCCATTTCGTCGAGATGAACGACGGCGCCTATTGGCGCGCGCTGGACCGCTTCGTCAGCGATGTCTGCCACAAGCAGGACGTCGCCTGCGTCAGCTATTCCGAAGCCATCCCGCTGATCGCCGCCAGAGGCAAGTCCCAGCAGGGGTGAGGAGCGGTCGGGCAGAGCCCGAGCAATCGACCCAGTGGGTCGATTGCAGCGACGAACGCCCTGAGCCAAGGCGAAGGGCCGGCGGTGCGGCAAACGGAAGTCCTTCCGTTACCCTACAAGCCACCGAATTGCTGCTTCCCTGCCATTATCGTGATTGAAAAGGCCCCGTTCCCGGGACCTTGTTTCTTTCATCAGCCGTCCGCGTGGATGACACCCGCTTCGCGCTCCAGATAGGTCTGGTCGATCGTCGGCAAAGGCTCGTCGTCAATGGCCGCCTCGAAGGCTTTCAGACGCTTATGGATCGACAGGAGCTCGATGATCGTTGTCCAGGAGCTGACGAGATACTGGAAGGAATTGCTGACCTGACCGAAAGCCGTAGCGATCTGCTGCCAGATGCCGAGCGTGATCTTGTGTGCGACGAAAGTCGGCACCAGCACGAAGTAGAGGAAGATCGCGTCGAGCTGACCGTAGGAATAGCGCGCCACATTGAAATACGCATAATGGAAATACATGCGGAAATAGTTGCGGCGGACGTTGGAGAAGAGTTCCTTCACAGTGGGGGGCTGCGCACGGTCGTCGCGATCCTCGCCGTAGACAAGTTCCTTTCGATAGGCCGCCTCGACACGCTGATTGCGGAAGTTCAGCCCCGGAAGCTTGATCCCGAAGAGTGCAAGCAGGAAGGTTCCGAACACCGACCAGATCAGCGCCAGCCAGACGAGCGAGTACGGAATTGCGCCAATGATTGGCAGATCAGTCACATATTTCGACAGTTCCAGCAGGATCGGCAGGAAGACAATGAGTGTCATGACAGAGCCGATCAGGCTGACGCCGAGCCCTTCTAGATTGGTCGCAAAGCGCATCGTGTCTTCCTGGACACGCTGCGATGCGCCTTCGATGTGTCGAAGCTTCTCCCATTTCGACATGTAGAAATTGTTCATCGCCCAACGCCAGCGGAAGAGATAGTGGCTCAGGAAAAACGATGAAACGACGCTGACAGCTACGCCCACCAGACCGAGCTGCGTGAACGCCCACAGCAATCCATAGAAATCCCCATCCGTAACGCCGGGCTTTCCGCCGAGCGCATTTTGCAGGAGATCAAAGAAAGGCCGGCGCCATACGTTTACCGCTACGTCGATCTGAACACCAAAATAGGTGATAAAGACGATGAAAGCAGAGCCCCACACGGACCAGGCGATCCAAGGGTTGCTCTTCGAAACCGCGTGCCAAAAGCCGCAAAAGACGGCGGCGCAGAGAATAAAGTAAAGGTAAAACACTAAATTAGTGGGAGCAACAAAGAAGGCCGCTCCGACCGGTTGCTGTTCTTCCGATAGCGGCGGATAGCCCATGGACGCCACGACATGCGCGCCGGCAAAATACCACAGGAACACACAGACGAGCGCCCAGATGACCGCTGAGGAAAAAAACAATCTCGGATTCGGGAAGAAAGAATGGAACACGACGGTTAGGCTTCCTATTGGTTCGGACGACCACGAATGACGTCAATTTGCGGGGAGCCTAGGACAGTTCGCCAATAGCGGCAACCGCCAGGGCCTATTCTTACGTAGATGTAATCGCTTATCCCATGATCGTGATGCAGTTGTTCAGCATCGAATTTTCACCCATTGGGTGAATTCCCTCCCCATATGGGCGTATTTTCCATCGAACCCTCCCATTTCGAAGCCACCCCTCTTGCAGAATACTATCTTACGATATATATCTTACGACATGACGAACGATATAAACTCTCACACTTCACAAGGAGAAACGATATGAGAGGTTTCAGAGATCGCATGTTTGGAGATAGCTTTGACATCGTCGAGGCATATATCCTACGACATGGTCGAGGCCGTGAATCACATGGCGAGCACAGGAGAGACTTCATGAGAGGCTTCAAGGGCGGCATGTTCGGCGGCGGGTTTCGCACCGGACGCAAGTTCGATGCGGCCGACCTGCAGCTCATCATCCTCGCCCTGCTTTCCGAGCAGCCGCGCCACGGCTATGAACTGATCAAGACCTTCGAAGAGCGCTCCGGCGGCTTCTACGTGCCGAGCCCGGGCGTCATCTATCCCGCCCTCACCTATCTCGAAGAGACCGGTCAGGCCGAAGTCGAGGCGGCTGGCACGAAGAAACTCTACCGCATCACCGAAAGCGGCCAGAAACGCGTCGATGATAACCATGATCTGGTGGAGGCAACGTTTGCCAAGCTTAGCGCCATCGGCGAGAAGATGGCCCGCGTCCGGCAGGTTTTCGGCGGCGAAGACGAGGACGAGCGTGACAATCCGTTCGACCGTCACGGCACCGGCGACGTGCATCGCGCCCGCCACCTGCTGCGCTCAGCGCTTCGCTCGAAATTCCCGTGGAGCAAGGCCGAAGGCGCGCGCATCGCGGCAATCCTCGAGCGGGCCGCCGCCGATATCATCCGCGGCGAAACAAAAACCCAGGAAGACCCGAAGTCCGGCGATTGAACCGCGGCGTCACTTGTCCGGCAATGTCAGGACGATGGGCCCGTTGCGGGTGGCGATGATCGTGTGTTCGTACTGGACCGTTGGCGCCTGCGGTTCGGCATAGAGCGTCCACGCATCGTCGCCCCCCTCCGCCCAGCTCGCGCCGAGCGAGAGAAACGGTTCAACGGTGAAGACCAGGCCATCATCTATGATCCGGGTCTCGTCGGGGTCCGCCCAGGTGGAAACCTCGGCGGGCTCTTCATGCAAAGAGCGGCCGATGCCATGGCTGGCGAGATTGGCGATCAGCGTGTAGCGGTTCTTCTGCGCGAAGGCACCGACCGCCTGCCCGATCTTCGCAAGCGGCGCGCCACTGCGCACCTGATTGAGGCCGACCCAGAGAGCCCGCTTGCCGTCGCGACAAAGGCGCTCGATCTTCGGCTTGACCGGCGGCACGGCAAAGGATGCGCCGGTATCGGAAAAGAAGCCGTCCTTCTCGGCCGAAACGTCGAGATTGACCAGGTCCCCCGCCTGGATCACGCGCGGGCCGGGAATGCCGTGCGCCACTTCCTCGTTGACGCTGATGCAGGTCGCGCCAGGAAACTTGTAGACCAATTCCGGTGCCGATTGCGCACCGGCATCCTCCAGCACCTTGCGGCCGATCGCGTCCAGCTCCAGCGTGGTGATGCCCGGTTCGAGCGCGGCGGCCATGGCCTGCAACGCATTGGCGCAGATGCGGCCGATATCTTTCAGCTTGGTCAGTTCTTCTTCGGTCGAAACGATCATTTGCGGCTTCCGGCACCCTCTCTCTCAGCAACGGTTTGGCGAGAGGCTCAAAGTCGCTTTCGCCCCTTCCCTTTGCGCAGTCAACGCTTTTCTGGGGTCTTTCCGAGGCTTTCTGGCAGATAGCGCAAATTTGGAGTTCCGAAAAAGGTCACGAGCGCGGCTCGTCCGACAGCAATGCCCAGCGCTCGTGATCGCACCAGACGCCGCCGATCTTCAGATATTTGGGCGAGAACCCTTCCTTCCGGAAGCCCAACCGCTCGACCAGCGCGATCGAGGGGTAGTTGCCCGGCTGGATATTGGCCTCCAGCCGATGCAGGCCGATAGCATCGAAACCATGCGCCACAGCCAGACGAACCGCCTCCGTCATGAAGCCCTTGCCGGCAAAACCGACCATGCCGTGATAGCCGAGAAAGGCACTGCGGAAACCGCCCCAAACCATCTGGCTGATATTGACGACGCCGACGATCCCGCCGGAGCTGGGATCGCGCGCCACCAGACCCAAATTCGGTCCCGTGACCGTCTGGCCGAACCATGCGTCGAAACCGTCACGATCGAGAAAGGGATAGGCCCAGGGTACATGATGGGCGCGGCTGGCGATGTTGGCGGCGATCAGCTCGTCCGCGTCCGATTGCCTGACCGGTGCGATGATCACTTGCGGCATGGCTCGCTCCCCTCTCCAAAGCAATTCCAGGAAAAGTGTGCAGCGGTTTTCCCGGAATTGCGCAGAAACAGACAGATAGAGCACCTCGGCATCTCCATGGAATACCGAGGTGCTCTGGATGAGCGAGCCTTAGCAAATCGAATCCGGAATCAAAAGCTTCGATCAAAGAACGGAATCATTTTGCGAACGCCTTCATAGCGAAGATAAAGTCCGCCCCAGGCGATCACGCCGAGATAGACGCCGAATAGCAGATGCGAGAAGATCGGACTGCCGACCCGTAGGTGCGTCGCGATTGCGCCGCCGAGCAGGCCTGTCAGTAGGATGGCGCCGAGAACCGAAGTTCTCGGGATCGCATAGAGAACGGCGCAGCCGAGCGTGATGACGCCGAGCAGCCGTGCGAGCGCCGGATCGGCCGAATAGCCGAGTGCCGCCATCGTCTCCGTGACGACAGGAAGCGGAACGAGCTTGATCACGCCGTCGAACAACAGGAAGGCAATGACCAGTCCGCTGAGGATCATGCCCGCCACGCGCTGAGCCCGCGTGACCGAAGGCATGGATGAATCGACTGCATAAGACATGTTCGTATCCCCCGGAATTGACTAGGAAATTCAGATCTTGGCCGCCAGCGCGGCGAGCTGATCGGCGCACTGGCTCCATCCCTGATGGAAACCCATCTTCTCATGCGCTTCTCGATCCTCGGCCGACCAGTGCAGGACAGTCGCGGTATAGCGCGTCTTGCCACCGCCGAGATCGTCGAGCTGGATCGTCACGACCATGAAAGGCTTGGCCGAGGGAACCCAGGCGCTGGTGAAGGCGTCCGTGAAAACGATCCGCTCGTTCGGAACGACTTCGAGATAAACGCCGTTGCCCGGATAATCCTCGCCTTCAGGACTGCGCATCGTGACCGAGCTCGAACCGCCCGCACGAGCATCGATGCTGGCGGCGGACACCGTCCACGGTCGCGGCGCGAACCACTGCTTTAACAGCTCCTCCTCCGTCCAGCAGCGGAAGATCTTGTCGCGCGGCGCATCGATGATGCGGGTCAGCGAAAGTTCATGGCGCTGGGTTTGCTCGGTCATGGTCCTCTTCCTCTTTTAGTTTGACGCGACCTGCGCGGCCTATACTCCAACGACGTTCGTAACCATCGTTTCCCGACAACGCAGACACAAATTTTCCGATTATTTTGCAGCCGCAAGAGCATCCGCGTTCAGACGATCGAGCTGATGGCGGATATGGGCTGCCTCGGCGGGCGAGCGGGCAAGCGCGATGGCCCTGTCGAAGGCGACACGTGCCTCCTGCGAACGGCCCAGCTGTGCAAGCAGGCCGCCCCTCACCCCATGAAAATAGAAATAGCTGTCGAGCTGCGCTTCCAGCGTCGCAATCAGCGCCAGAGCCGCCTCCGGCCCCTTCAGTTTGGAGAGCGCGACCGAGCGATTGAGCGTGACGACGGGAGACGGCGTCAGCCTCTCCAGCATTTGATAGAGAAGGTTGATCTCCTCCCAGTCCGTATCGACTTCCCGTTTTGCTCGGGAATGCAGCGCCGCGATTGCCGCCTGCACCTGGTAGGGACCAGGCCGACGATGACGGATCGCCTTGTCGAGCAGCGCCAGCGCCTCGTCGATCAGCGTCCGGTCCCAACGCAAGCGGTCCTGGTCTTCCAGCAAGATGATCTGTCCGTCCGCATCGAACCGCGCATCCTTGCGCGATTGCTGCAAGAGCATCAACGCCAGCAGCGCCATGGTCTCCGGTTCGGAGGGAAAGATCCGCAACAGCAGCCGGCCAAGCCGGATCGCCTCGTCGGCGAAGGCGGCAGCCTCGCGATGCGTACCGCCGGCCGAATAGCCTTCGTTATATATGAGGTAGATCATGGCGCTGACGAGCGCCAGCCGTTCGCTGCGCTCGACCGCGCCCGGTGTCTCGAAAGCAACGCCGGCGGCCGCCACACGCGCTTTCGCTCGCGTAATGCGCTGCTCCATCGCACTGTCACTAACGAGGAAGGCACGGGCGATCTGCTGCACCGAAAGGCCGGAGACGATGCGCAGCGCCAGGGCGATCTGCTGCGTCGCCGGCAAATCCGGATGGCAGCAGATGAACAGCAACCTCAAAATATCATCGCGATAGCCGGAGCCATCGAGCCGTTCGGCCAGATCGCTCTCGGCATCGCTCGTATCGGAGATCGCCTCCTCGTCCGGCAGGCTCTGCAATTTCGCCTGTTTGCGCACGGTATCGATGCCGCTGTTGCGGCCGACGAAGATCAGCCAGGCAATGGGATCACGCGGCGGCCCTTTGTCGGGCCAGGTCTTCAAAGCTCGGAGGCAGGACTCCTGAAAGGCCTCCTCGGCAATATCGAGATTGCGGAAATAGCGCAGCAGCGCCCCGAGCACCTGCGGCCGGGCATTGGTGAGCGCGATGTCGATCCAGGCAATATCCGTCATGTCGCAACCGCTCCTGGCCGGAAGACGTAAAGCGGGCGGATTTCATAGGAGCCGACACCGGGATTGGCCGCGGCAAGCTCCTTCGAGAAATCAATGGCTTCGTCGAGGGTTTCGAAATCGACCACATAGAAACCGAGCAACTGCTCTTTCGTTTCCGCAAAGGGACCGTCGATGACGATCGGTTCGTTCTTGCCCTTGCGCAAGGTCGTTGCCGCCGTCGTCGGCATCAGTCGCGCCACCGGGCCAAGCTTGCCGGCCTGTCTTAGCGGCTCCTGCACGGCAATCAGCCGCGCCATGGTTGTCTCCTCCTGCTCCTTGGACCAGGCGAATACGGTATCTTCGTCGTTGTAGCATAGGATCGCATAGAGCATGAGGATTCCCTTCTCCCTTTAAAGACGAAGGAATATCATCCGGACCGACAGGCTACGTCAAAAAAATATTGCAGCAGGCGGTCAGGCCTTGCCGCGCCGGATCACCAAGGTCCCGGCCCTCGCGTCGAGTTCCGCGACAGCGCCGATCAACGCACTTGCCGGACGATCGCCATGCCCAAGCGGCAAACCGCCGAGGATCGGCACATTCAGCGCCGTCAAATGCTCGCGCAGGATATCGATCACCGAATAAGGACGATCGAACTCGAAGTCGGTAAACTGGCCAATGGCGACACCTGTCAGACCATCCAGATGCCCCGCCTTGCGCAGCATCGTCATCTGCCGGTCCACCTGACCGGGATACAGGCCGATCGCTTCGAGCAATAGAATTTCGCCGTGCAGATCCGGCAACGCCCAGCCGGCGGATGTGGCCACCATATCGAGATTGCCGCCGATCAGCCGGCCTTTGGCCACACCGTCTGTCGTCAGCCGCGAGGTCGGCTCTTCCGGGCGCCCGGCAATGATGATGTCCTCGGTTGCCATCAACGCCTGCCGCAGCGAGTCATGCGTGTAAGGGCTGACACCGTCTTCATTTGGCCCGATAGAAAACGCGCCGTGAATGCCGACCTGATGACAATGCCTCAGCAAGCTCAAATGCAATGCGGTGATATCGCTGAAGTCGATGACGAATTTCGGGTTGCGCCGCGCCGCTTCAAAATCCAGCTGATCGGCAATTCGATAAGATCCTTTGCCGCCACGCGTGGCGAAGATCGCCCCAACACCGGGATCGCGAAGCGCGGCGTTGAGATCCGACAGCCGCTCTTCATCGGTGCCGGCAAGATAATTCCACTTGCGGAAGACGTGTTCGCCGAAGTCGACGCTCAATCCCCAGCCTTTCAGGATTTCGGCATGCTTCTGAACCCTGTCCCTATCGGGCGAGCTTGCGGGCGACACAAAGCGCACCTTGTCGCCCGGCCGCAATGGCGGCGGCATTGATATCCGACTGGTCTCTGTGCGATCGAGTGATTCCATGCTGCGATCTTGGCATGGAATCATCGCATGCGTCAGCCGCCGGCAGTCCTTTAGCTCAAGGATGGATTGACAGCCCCTGCCGTTATCGGCGCAGGCCGCTTGACATCGGCTTCGATCGCCCGACCGGTCCTCGCCTTGCCGGTCCACAGCGGCAGACCGATGGATTGCGAAACGCCCGGATCCGAGGTGAACACTGGATAGCCCCGTTGGATCAGCCGTTCGAGAACTTCGCGGTCCTTGCGGACATGGAGGCGGGCGAGATTTTCCGTGTTGTAGACATGCCCGCCGGAATCGGGATTGATGCCGGTGATGATCACTTCGGTTGCGCCGTTATAGAGCGCGAACAGGACGGCGTTGATGCCGTTGGAGCATTTGTCGTCAGCGCCGAGTTCGCTGCACTTCACCCCGCCGACCCGGTCCAGCAGCGCCATGCGCTTGTAGCGATCGACGATTTCAAGCTTGTCGTAGCCGTAATTGAAGGCTCTCAGCCCGTCTTCCAGCCGTCGACGTTCCTTCCGCCACAGCAGCACATAGAGCATCTTCGTTCGTTCGCCGTTCAGAACGCGGCGCACCTCGACGGCATTGGTGTTCGTGCCTTCGATCTGGTTGAACTGAACGAGCGTCACGTCGGGCGCCTCTATTCCCCAGCCCTTCGTCACCGTCTGCGATCCGTTGATGGTGATCACCCGGAAGCTCTTGTCGAAATCCGCCGGCTTGTTCGACACTGGCGCCGATCCGACGACAAGAACAGGCCCATCGAACCGCTCGGCCAGCACCGGGGGCCTCGGTCGGGTCAGATGATACTTGATCTGCCGGTAAAAGTGTTTCTTCAGTTCGCTAAATTGAGCAGCCATTATCCCGTCGTCGTCTCTCAGAAGGCATTCATTCCAAAGGGAAAAACTTTCAAAGATGGCTCGGAACATCCCCTCCGAACCACGAACGGCGTGAGTATCGCTGCGTGCCCTTATATAAGCAAAATAAAGAAATCTTACACGGCATAACCTAAGGTGAGCGGCGCATCATGGCGATCGCCTCTACCGTGCACTCAAAGTGCGCGACACCGCGTTCTTCCACCCCTTCATTTTCGTATTTCGCGTCTTGTCATCCATTTCAGGCTCGAACCGCCGGTCTCGCGCCCATGCCTTGGCGAAGCCGGTGCGATCCGGCCAGACGCCGGCGCGGCTGCCGGCAAGCCAGGCAGCACCGAGCGCGGTCGTTTCCAGAATGGTCGGACGGTCGACCGGCGCATTGAGCAGATCGGCAAGACGCTGCATCGTCCAGTCGGAAGCGACCATGCCGCCATCGACGCGCAGCACCGTGTCCTGCCCGCTGCCATTGCGCCAATCCTTGTGCATCGCATCCAGAAGGTCGCGCGACTGATAGCAGACGGCTTCCAGCGCTGCCCTGACAATTTCTTCCGGTCCGGTATTGCGCGTGAGGCCGAAGATCGCGCCGCGGGCATCCGGATCCCAGTAAGGCGCGCCAAGACCGGTGAAGGCCGGCACGAGATAGATCTCCTGCAGCGGATCGGCCTTGGCTGCGAGTTCGCCGGAATCCGAAGCGCGCTGGATGGCCTTCAGGCCATCGCGCAGCCACTGCACCGCGGCGCCCGCGATGAAGATCGATCCTTCGAGCGCATAAGTCGTCTCACCGTTCAGCCGGTAGGCGATGGTGGTCAGCAGGCGGTTCTTCGAGCGCACCATGTCCGCGCCGGTATTGAGCAACGCGAAGCAGCCCGTGCCATAGGTGGATTTCATCATGCCGCGTTCGAAGCAGGCCTGGCCGATCGTCGCCGCCTGCTGGTCGCCGGCAACGCCGAGGATCGGGATTTCGGCACCGAAGAGCGAGGGATCGGTCACGCCGAAATCGGCGGCGCAATCCTTCACCTCTGGCAGCATCGCAGCGGGGACCTGCAGAATATCCAGCAGCTCTTCGTCCCATTCGTTGGCGCCGATATTGTACATGAGCGTCCGCGAGGCGTTGGTGGCATCGGTAACGAAGCTTTTGCCCCCGGTCAGCCGCCAGATCAGGAACGTATCGACGGTGCCGAAGCAGAGGCCGCCCCTGGCAGCGCGGGCACGGGCGCCCTTCACATTGGTCAGCAGCCAGGAGAGCTTGGTGCCGGAGAAATAGGGATCGAGCAGCAGGCCGGTGCGGCGAGTGAAGAGCTTTTCCAGGTCCTGGCGCTTGAGCTTCTCGCAATAGCTTGCCGTGCGGCGATCCTGCCAGACGATGGCATTGTGGATCGGCTTGCCTGTCTCGCGATCCCAGACGACGACGGTCTCGCGCTGATTGGTGATGCCGAGGGCTGCAATATCCTTGGCGGTTATGCCTGCGGCCTCGATCGCCTTGCGGACGGTGACGAGGACAGACGACCAGATCTCCTCTGGATCGTGCTCGACCCAGCCGGGCTTCGGATAATACTGAGTGAATTCCTTTTGCCCGACACCGGCAACCTTCATCTTGCCGTCGAAAACGATAGCCCGCGTCGACGTCGTTCCCTGATCGATCGCCAAGACATAACCGCTCATGCGTTCCTCCCGCTAATGCATCCCGAAACAACAGATACGCGAGCAAAACGAATGTGAAAAGAAAGCAAAACGAAATTTTTCGCTGAAGGAAGCGCTTTCCTGTTCACAGCATCGTGGGTCAAGGTGCCGCAAAAGGGACTTGCAGCAATGCGATTGCCATATCCGCGGGTTTGGGACTACAGCGCCGCGCGTCACATGTGACGCGCAAAGGTCGCCGTAGCACTTTAGATGCTGCATAATTTTATCCTTAAATCGATCCCGATTTAAGGAATTATGCAGTAAGCTCAGTCCGTTTTGCACTGCAGCAGGAGCTGCGCTGTCTAAGGAGAAGATCATGGCAAGAACAGTTGTCGTCACCGGTTCCACGAGCGGTATCGGCCTCGCCATCGCGACCGCCTTCGCCGCCACGGGTGATAACGTCGTCATCAACGGCTTCGGGAAGCCCGAGGAAATCGACGCGATCAAGAACGAGCTCGAAGCCTCGGGCGGCGGCAAGGTGATCTACCATCCCGCCGACATGACGAAGCCCGCCGAAATTGCCGACCTGATCGCAACGGCCAATTCCACCTTCGGCAGCGTCGATGTCCTCGTCAACAATGCCGGCATCCAGCATGTCGAGAAGATCGAGGACTTCCCGATCGAGAAATGGGACCAGATCATCGCGATCAACCTCTCCAGCTCCTTCCATACCATCCGCGCCGCCATTCCGCTGATGAAGGCCAAAAAATACGGCCGCATCATCAACATCGCCTCGGCGCATGGCTTGGTCGCCTCACCCTTCAAGTCCGCCTATGTCGCGGCAAAACATGGTATATTGGGGCTGACCAAGACGGCAGCGCTTGAGCTTGCCGAATTCGGCGTCACGGTGAATGCCATTTGCCCGGGCTACGTCCTGACCCCGCTTGTCGAAAAGCAGATCCCGGACACGGCCAAGGCCCGCGGCATGACCGAGGAGCAGGTCAAGAACGAGGTCATCCTCAAGGCCCAGCCGACGCACGAGTTCGTCAAGGCCGAGGAGATCGGCGCCCTGTCGCTCTACCTTGCAAGCGACGAGGCGCGCCAGGTGACCGGCACGCACGTCTCGATTGACGGTGGCTGGACCGCGGAATAACCATAGACGGTTAGGGCCGGATTCGTCTGCGTATCCGGCCCGGCCAACAGATCGAAAAACGGGAACGACATGAGCGACTGCATTCGCTTCATCCTCAACGGTGAGGATATCACCCTATCCAGCCTGCGCCCCACCGAGACGCTGCTCGACTTCCTGCGCCTCAAGCAGCGCCTCACGGGCACGAAGGAAGGATGCGCGGAAGGCGACTGCGGCGCCTGCACAGTTCTCGTCGGCCGCCTGATCGATGGCGGACTGCACTACGAATCCATCAATGCCTGCATCCGCTTCGTCGGCTCGCTGCATGCGACCCATGTCGTGACAGTCGAGCATCTTGCCGCCCAGAACGGTACGCTTCATCCGGTGCAGCAGGCCATGGTCGATTGCCACGGCTCGCAATGCGGCTTCTGCACGCCGGGCTTCGTCATGTCGCTCTATGGCCTCTGGCTGACGACGGAAAAGCCGAGCCGGGCGCAGATCGAGAAGTCGCTGCAGGGCAATCTCTGTCGATGCACGGGCTACGAGCCGATCGTCAAGGCCGCCGAGCAGGTCAGCCAGAAACGGCCGAGCGCGCTCTTCGACCCGCTCGAAAAGACCAGGGCCGATATCATCGCCCGCCTCTGGGCAATGCAGGGTGGCGATACCATCGAGATTTCCGAGGGCGAGGATCGTCTCATCGTGCCCGGTTCTGTATCGGCACTGGCGCAGGTGCTTGCCGACGAGCCGACCGCGACCGTCGTCGCCGGCTCGACCGATGTCGGCCTCTGGGTCACCAAGCAGATGCGCCGGCTGAACCCGGTCGTCTTCATCAACCATCTGACCGATCTGCAGAAAATCACTGTTGAAGATGCGGGCCTCACCATCGGCGCCGGCCTCACCTATAGCCGCGCCTTTGCGGTGATCGGCGAAAAGATCCCGGCATTTGCCAACCTCATCAACCGCATCGGCGGCGAGCAGGTTCGCAACATGGGCACGATCGGCGGCAATATCGCCAACGGCTCGCCGATCGGCGACATGCCGCCGCCGCTGATCGCGCTCGGCACAACGGTGAAACTGCGCTCGACGGCAGGCACGCGCAGCCTGCCGCTGGAAGATTTCTTCATCGATTACGGTAAGCAGGATCGCAATCCCGGCGAGTTCGTCGAAAGCATCTTCGTGCCATACCCAGCCGACGATGCGCATTTCGCCGTCTACAAGATCTCCAAGCGTCGAGACGAGGATATTTCGGCCGCCTGTGGCGCCTTCCATCTGTCGTTGGACACCGCCGGTAACGTCGCCGATATCCGCATCGCCTTCGGCGGCATGGCCGGCACGCCGAAGCGCGCTCGTACCGTCGAGGCGGAATTGCTCGGCAAACCCTGGACGGACGCGACGGTCACCGCCGCACGCGATGCCTTCGACAGCGATTACACGCCGCTATCCGATTGGCGCGCTTCAGCCGAATACCGGCAGCTGACCGCCAAGAATCTTCTCATCCGCTTCTATCTTGAAACGTCGGGTGCGCCTCAGGAGCTGAAGCGTTTTGCGACGGCGGAGGCCTGAGCCATGGATAAATCCGCTTTCGAAGAGCCCAAAGTCGTCATCAACGGGTCCATGCATGGCTCGCTGCGCCATGATTCCGCACACAAGCACGTGACCGGAGCAGCCGATTACATCGACGATATTCCCGAACCCGCCGGCCTATTACACGGCGCACTCGGCCTTTCCGACCGCGCCCATGCCGAGATCGCCGGCATCGATCTTTCGGCTGTTCGGGCCTATCCCGGCGTTGTCTGGGTCTTCACCGGCGCCGATATCCCCGGCGTCAACGACACCAGCTCCAACGGCATGCACGACGAACCGCTGCTTGCCGAGACCAAGGTCGAATTCCACGGTCAGCCAATCTTCGCCGTCATCGCTGAAACCCGCGATGCGGCTCGTCGCGCCGCACGCCTCGCCAAAATCGACTATCGCGACCTGCCGCATTGGAGCGATATCGACGGTGCGCTCGCCAATGGCGCACCGCTCGTCTACGAACCGATGACCTTGAAGCGTGGCGAGCCCGAAACCGAGATGGCGAATGCCATCAATCGCATCAAGGCGCAGATGCGCATCGGCGGCCAGGAACATTTCTATCTCGAAAGCCATATCGCCATGGCGATCCCTGGCGAAGACGACGAAGTAGCCGTCTGGTCGTCGACGCAGCATCCGAGCGAAATCCAGCACATCGTCGGCCATGTCCTCGGCATTCCGTCCAATGCAGTGACGGTCAACGTGCGCCGCATGGGCGGCGGCTTCGGCGGCAAGGAAACGCAGGGCAACCAGTTTGCGGCGCTCGCGGCCATCGCTGCCAAGAAACTCGGCCACGCCGTGAAATTCCGGCCCGACCGCGATGAGGACATGAGCGCCACGGGCAAACGGCACGACTTCCTGGTGGACTATGAAGTCGGCTTCGACGACGAGGGCCGCATCCACGCCGTCGATGCCACCTATGCCGCACGTTGCGGCTTCTCCTCCGATCTTTCCGGCCCGGTCACTGACCGCGCGCTGTTTCACGCGGATTCGAGCTATTTCTACCCGCATGTGCATCTGGTCTCGAAGCCGCTGAAGACGCATACCGTCTCCAACACCGCCTTCCGCGGCTTCGGCGGCCCGCAGGGCATGGTCGGCGGCGAACGCATGATCGAAGAAATTGCCTATGCGCTCGGCAAGGACCCTCTGGAAGTCCGCCGCGCCAATTTCTACGGCCAGCCGGGCTCCGGCCGAACGCTGACCCCCTATCACCAGGAGGTCACCGACAACATCATCGACCGCGTCGTCGATGAGCTTGAACAGACGTCCGACTATCAGGCACGGCGCAGCGCCATCATCGAGTTCAACCGTTCCAGCCGCTTCATCCGCAAGGGCATCGCGCTGACGCCGGTGAAATTCGGCATCTCCTTCACCATGACTGCCTTCAACCAGGCTGGCGCGCTGGTGCACATCTATCAGGACGGCTCCATCCACCTTAACCATGGCGGCACCGAGATGGGCCAGGGCCTTTATACCAAGGTGGCGCAGGTGCTGGCCGACAGTTTCCAGGTCGATATCGATCAGGTGAAGATTACCGCGACGACGACCGGCAAGGTGCCGAACACCTCGGCAACGGCTGCGTCTTCCGGCTCCGACCTGAATGGCATGGCAGCCTATGACGCCGCGCGCCAGATCAAGGAGCGGCTCGTTGCCTTCGCGACGGAGAAATGGGGCGTGGGCACCGAGGAGGTACAGTTCCTGCCGAACCGCGTGCGCATCGGTGAAGTGGAAATCCCCTTCCCCGATTTCGTCAAGCAGGCTTATTTCGCCCGCGTCCAGCTTTCGGCCGCCGGCTTCTACAAGACGCCGAAGATCCATTGGGATCGCAAGGCCGGTCGGGGCACGCCCTTCTATTATTTCTCCTATGGTGCCGCCTGCTCGGAAGTGTCGATCGATACGCTGACCGGCGAGTATCTGATCGACCGCACCGACATCCTCCACGACGTCGGCCGCTCGCTCAATCCGGCCATCGATATCGGCCAGGTCGAAGGCGCTTTCGTACAGGGCATGGGCTGGCTGACGACCGAAGAGCTCTGGTGGGATGCAAAGGGCCGGCTGCGCACCCACGCGCCATCGACCTACAAGATCCCGCTCGCCTCCGACCGGCCGAAGATCTTCAACGTGCGGCTGGCGGAATGGTCCGAAAATACCGAGGCCACCATCGGCCGCTCAAAGGCGGTCGGCGAACCGCCCTTCATGCTCAGCATATCCGTGCTCGAAGCATTGTCGATGGCGGTTGCAAGCGTCGCGGACTATCGCATCTGCCCGCGCCTCGATGCCCCGGCAACGCCGGAGCGGGTGCTGATGGCGGTCGAGCGGCTCAAGGGGATGTGATTGTCCTTCCCGGGCTTGCGCCCATTGCCACTTAGAGCAGCCGGTTATCGTCATAACGCGGCTCGCGCCCGTCGAGAAATCCGAGGTCACGCTTCAGGCGGTCCGGCATCTCATCTAGATCGAGATGCGGCGACGGCTCCGCATGTTTGACGAAGGCCCGCGTCAACGATTCCAGAAGACGCTCCAGAACCGTGGGCCTGGCTGCTTGCACCTGTTCCACAACATAGCAATCCATGACAACACCTCAATCAGATCAGTGATATGGGTTGTAGTCTGGAGCGAAAAATGCTGAAATTCCAATCGAACTATCGTCTGCATACATAAAGAGAACTTATCCATGAAATTGTCCATGCGCTTTCCGCTGAATGCGCTCCGCGTCTTCGAGGCCGCCGCCAGGCACGGCAGTTTCACGCGGGCTGGCGAAGAACTTGGCATGACGCAGACGGCGGTCAGCTATCAGATCAAGCTGCTAGAAGAGACTTTGGGCGAGCCGTTATTCCTACGTCGTCCGCGGCAGATCCTGTTGACCAAGGCCGGAGAGCAGCTTGCACCGAAAGTGGCGGAAGCCTTTGCCATGCTGCAGGAGGCCATGACCTCGATCCGCGGCGATGCCGAAGCGACGCTGTGCATCCATTCGACCCCCACCTTCGCCTCGCAGTGGCTAGCCCGCCATATCGGTTCGTTTCAGCTGAAGCATCCCAATATTGCCGTCCGGCTGGATACCTCGGGCTCGATCATAGACTTCGCCCGAGAGCCCTCCGATATCGCCATCCGCGCTGGGCGTGGCCAGTGGCCGGGACTGCGCGCCCACCTATTGATGAAGGTCTATTTCACGCCGATGCTGAGCCCGGCTCTTGCGGAGACGGTCGGCGGCATACACGAACCGGCCGATCTCCTGAAGCTCCGCATCATCGACGCAGGTGACCCATGGTGGGTCCAATGGTTTAAGGAGGCTGGCGTTCCCGACCCCGGCCTACAGGGCCGGCCGCGCAGCAGGCTAGGCGCCCAGTCCTTCGAGGCAAGCGCGGCATTGGCCGGTCAAGGCGTCGCCATCCTGACCCCGGAGTTCTATACGGATGATCTGGCTTCCGGCCGGCTGATTCAGCCCTTCGATATTCTTTCGTCCGACAATACGGACTACTGGATCGCCTATCCGGAAAACCGGCGTCATACGCCGCGAATCCGCGCCTTCAGGGATTGGCTCCTCTGCGAATTCGGCATGCCGCTGGAGTAGTTCCAGGAAAACTGCGCAGCAGCTCTCCGTCCGGAGCAATGAGATAAAGTCGTTCAGAGCTGCGCCACTCTCCGGTGTTCAGTAGGCCATGTCAGGGGCATAGAAACAGCGCGGTGTGTTTTCATCCGGAAACAGACAGAGATGGTAGGCTCCGTCAGGCGAACGCATCGTTTTCCGCTGCGGCAGATTGAAGATATGCGCGTGCGTTACGTAGCGATGGTCGCCAGGATTGAGCGTCACTCGATAGCCGCCCGGCACGATGGTGACGGTGCGCGACGGGATCATCTCGCAATCGCCTGTCTTGCTGTCGCCATTGCAGCAATAGGGGTCGTAGGACCAGCCGGAGGGCGCCTCATGCGCCAAAGCGAAGGCTGCGGAGGGAAGAAAAAATACGAACGCCAGAATACCACGCATGGGCAATTCTCCGTCGAAAAAAATAGACGGCCGCCGCGGACATGGCCCGCTCCAAGCAGCCAAGGGCATTTTATTAAAAAACTGCCATAATCTGATCTAATGCGTCCGGGGCGCTAGACAAGGCCGCGCTTTTTGCCCGCACATCAAACGCCCCCCTCTTCCATACGCTCTCAACATTCTGCAAGGTGTCGAGTCGGAGGAAGAAAAGGGGAACTGAATGTATGAATACGCCATAGCGTGGGAGTGGCTCACATTTGCTGCCCGCTGGTTCCACGTCATAACCGCCATTGCCTGGATCGGTTCGTCCTTCTACTTCATCGCGCTCGATCTCGGGCTGGTGAAGCGCCCCCATCTTCCGCCTGGCGCCTATGGCGAGGAATGGCAGGTTCACGGCGGCGGCTTCTATCATATCCAGAAATATCTCGTTGCCCCGGCGCAGATGCCGGAACATCTGACCTGGTTCAAATACGAGAGCTATTTCACCTGGCTTTCCGGCTTCCTGATGCTGTGCATCGTCTATTACGGCGGCGCCAATCTCTTCCTCATCGACCGGCATGTGCTCGACGTCGGCGTCCCCGTCGCCATTCTGATTTCGCTGGCCTCACTTGCCGGCGGCTGGATCGTCTATGACCTTCTCTGCAAATCCCCGCTCGGCAACAATACCTGGGGACTGATGATCGTGCTTTATGCCGTGCTGGTCTTCATGGCCTGGGGCTATACGCACCTCTTCACCGGCCGCGCCGCCTTCCTGCATCTCGGCGCCTTCACCGCGACGATCATGTCCGCCAACGTCTTCATGATCATCATTCCCAACCAGAAGATCGTCGTCGCCGATCTCATTGCCGGCCGCACGCCGGACCCCGAATACGGCCGCATCGCCAAGCAGCGCTCGCTGCACAACAACTATCTGACGCTGCCCGTCATCTTCTTCATGTTGTCGAATCATTATCCGCTGGCCTTCGGCACGGCCTATAACTGGGTGATCGCGGCGCTGGTGTTCCTGATGGGCGTCACCATCCGCCACTGGTTCAACACGACGCATGCCCGCAAGGGCCGCCCGACCTGGACCTGGATCGTCACCGTCGTCATCTTCATCGCCATTATGTGGCTTTCGACCGTTCCGAAGGTGCTGACCGGCGAGAAGGATGCGAATGCAGTCGCTCCCGCCTTCCAGCAGTTCGCCTCGGACGCGCATTTCCCAGCCGTCAAGCAGATGGTGTCGACGCGCTGTTCCATGTGTCATGCGGCAGAACCCGTCTATGAGGGAATTGTCCGCCCGCCGAAAGGCATGACGCTGGAAAATGACGCGGAAATCGCTATGCATGCCCGGGAGATCTATATCCAGGCTGGCCGCAGCCACGCCATGCCTCCCGGCAACGTCACGGACGTCACGCCAGAGGAGCGCAAGCTGCTGGTCGCCTGGTTCGAAAGCTCCATCGGAGAAAAGAGCCAATGACCACCCTTCTGCGCGGCCGCCTGCTTTCCTTCAAGCGCCTGCCGCAAAGCCTCGACGACACGGACAGCTACGCTTATGAAAGCGATGGCGGCCTGCTGGTCGAGAACGGCACGATCGCCGCAACCGGCCCCTATGCTGATATCAAGGCGCGGGCGCCGGAAGGCGTCACCGAAATCGACCACCGTCCGCACTTGATCCTGCCGGGTTTCATCGACATGCACCTGCATTTCCCGCAGATGCAGGTGATCGCCTCCTATGCCGCCAACCTCCTGGAATGGCTGAATACCTATACTTTCCCGGAGGAATGCCGCTTCGTCGAAAGCGCGCATGCGCAGCGTATCGCCACCCATTTCTATGACGAGATGATCCGCCACGGCACGACGACGGCGGTTGCCTATTGTTCGGTGCACAAGACCTCCGTCGACGCCTATTTTGCCGAAGCCATGCGGTGCAACATGCGCATGGTCGGCGGCAAGGTCATGATGGACCGCAACGCCCCGCAAGGCCTGCTCGACACGCCCGAAATGGGTTACGACGAGACCCGCGAAGTGATTGCACAATGGCACGGCAAGGGCCGCAACCATGTTGCCATCACGCCGCGCTTCGCCATCACCTCCACGCCCGCGCAGATGGAGGCGACCGCCACCCTCGCCCGCGAATTCCCGGATCTGCACATTCAGACGCATCTTTCCGAGAACCACGATGAGATCAAGTTCACCTGCGAACTCTATCCCGACGCGATCGACTATACCGATATCTATGCGCATTACGGTCTGCTTGGCCCAAAGAGCCTGTTCGGTCATGCGATCCATCTCTCGGAGCGTGAAGCCGACGCCATGAGCGAAGCAGGCGCAGTCGCGGTGCATTGCCCGACCTCGAACCTGTTTCTCGGCTCCGGCCTCTTTCCGCTGAAGGCGCTGGCGCGCCGCGAGAAACCCGTTCGCATCGGCGTCGCCACCGATATCGGCGGCGGCTCCAGCTATTCCATGCTGCGCACCATGGACGAGGCCTACAAGATCCAGCAGCTGCTGGGCGAGCGCCTGAACCCGCTGGAAAGCTATTATTACATGACGCGAGGCAATGCCGAGTCCCTCTCGCTCGTCGACAAGATCGGCACGCTCGACGCCGGCACCGAAGCCGACCTCATCGTCCTCAATGCCGCCGCAACGCCGGCCATGGCGCTGAAGATGGAAGTGACGAAGAGCCTCACCGAAGAGCTGTTCCTGCTGCAGACCATGGGCGACGACCGCGCCGTCGTCGAAACCTATGTCGCCGGAAAGCCGATGAAATCGACCCTGCAATAAGGCAATCCAACCCCATCGCCATGTAACCGTCCAGAGGGCAGACAGCCATGACCGCGCCGCTTACCATCGCAGAACTGAAGAAGCTCGCTCGGCGGCGCGTGCCGAAAATGTTCTTCCAATATGCCGATTCCGGTTCGTGGACGGAATCGACCTATCAGGCGAACGAGGCGGATTTCGCCAGGATCAAGCTGCGTCAGCGCGTTCTCGTCGACATGTCCGACCGGTCGCTGGCAACCAGCATGGTCGGCCAGAAAGTCTCCATGCCGGTCGCCCTGGCGCCGACCGGTCTCACCGGCATGCAGCATGCCGATGGCGAGATGCTGGCGGCGCGCGCGGCGGAGGAATTCGGTATTCCCTTCACGCTGTCGACGATGAGCATATGTTCGATCGAGGATATCGCCTCGGTAACGAAGCAACCCTTCTGGTTCCAGCTCTATGTCATGAAGGACCGCGATTTCGTCCTGAACCTGATCCACCGCGCCAAGGCGGCGAAATGCTCGGCGCTGGTGCTGACGGCCGACCTGCAGATCCTCGGCCAGCGCCACAACGACATCCGCAACGGATTGTCGGCACCGCCGAAAATGACCGTGAAAAATCTCTGGCAGATGGCTACGCGACCAGGCTGGTGTATGAATATGCTGAAGACGAAGCGCCATTCCTTCGGCAACATCATCGGTCACGCCAAGGATATTTCCGACATGACGACGCTGTCGCACTGGACGCATTCGCAATTCGACCCCAAGCTCTCCTGGAGCGATGTCGGCTGGATCAAGGAGCAATGGGGCGGCCCGCTGATCATCAAGGGCATTCTCGACGCTGAGGATGCGAAGGCGGCCGTCGATACCGGCGCCGACGCCATCATCGTCTCCAACCATGGCGGCCGCCAGCTCGACGGCGCTCATTCCTCCATCAGCATGCTGCCACGGATCGTCGATGCGGTGGGTGATAAGATCGAGGTGCATATGGATGGCGGCATCCGTTCCGGCCAGGACGTGCTCAAGGCCATTGCACTCGGCGCCAAGGGCACCTACATCGG
Source organism: Rhizobium sp. P40RR-XXII (assembly GCF_012641405.1). Classification (GTDB taxonomy): domain Bacteria; phylum Pseudomonadota; class Alphaproteobacteria; order Rhizobiales; family Rhizobiaceae; genus Rhizobium. Next base: position 597,365 of record NZ_JABAII010000001.1, on the reverse strand, counting down.
CCGCCCTTTCCTTTATGGTCTGGGCGCCATGGGCAAGGAAGGCGTAACGCTCGCGCTCGAGATCATCCGTAAGGAGTTGGATATCTCCATGGCGCTGTGCGGCAAGCGGGATATCAAAGCGGTAGATCGATCGATCCTGGCTGATCTTTAAAGCGCAGTCGTTGCCGCAAAAGCGCTGCACATTTTTGCGCGACGTGCTCTAACGCAGCCAGCCCGTTGCCAAGCCGCTTGCCCACTCCGTACGGTCATTCTCAGCCGCGAGCTTCGCCATTGCCATGTGATCGTAGGCCACCTGCCGGAAGACCGGCAGCCAGTTATCGCCTGTCTTTTTCAGAATGGCGTAGGAGGCGAAGGGATGGCCGGCTTCCACCTTGTGATGATAGGGCAGAACATCGTCATAGGCCGGGCAGCCGACGCTGCCGGGATTGACGATTAGGCGGCCGCCTGAGAGACGGACGGCTCGCGGAATATGAGTATGCCCGCACAGGATCAGCCGAAAATCGACACCGACGGCAAGCGCTTCGATCTCCTCCAGCGGCTTCAGATAGACATAACCGTCCGGTGAGACGGATTCGAGCCAATAGACATTGTCGTCGGTCGGCGTGGCGTGGCAAAGATAGGCTTCGTTCCGATAGGTCGTACTGAACGGCAGGCGGCGCAGCCATTCCAGATGGCGTTCGGTCAATTCGTCGTAAGCCGCCTTGTCCGAAACATGCATGGCCTCCGGCGCCTGCTCGATCAGATACCGATCATGATTGCCGCACACCGTCAGCGCATTCAGTTCCAGCAACATATCGGCGGCCTTGCCAGCCGTCAGCGGCCCGCTGAAGCAATCGCCGAGATTGACGATCTCGGTGACGCCCTGCTTGCGGATATCGTCCAGTACCGCCTCGAGCGCCAGATGATTGCCGTGAATGTCCGCGATCGCAGCAAAACGCAAGTCTCAGCTCCCTCGATAGGTGGAATAGCCATAGGGCGAAATCAGCAGCGGCACATGGTAATGCGCCGTTGTATCGGCAATGCCGAAGCGGATCGGCACGAGGTCGAGAAACGCCGGCTCCGGCAGCTTGGCGCCGTTGGCACGAAGATAGTCTCCGGCCCGAAACAGCAGTTCGTAGGTGCCGGCAACGAAGCTGTCGCCGATCAGGATGGGGCCGCCGTCCACACGTCCGTCGGCATTGGTCGTGACCGTCTTCAGATGCGTGCGCGCATCGCCCTCGATCCTGAAAAGATCGATCACCAGGCCTTCGGCCGGCTTGCCGAGGGCGGTGTCGAGCACATGGGTGGTCAATCCGGTCATAGCGCTGGCGCTCCGATGATGTAGGGCGTTTCGAAGAAATATTCCTCTAGATTATTTCCCGGCCCATCACGATCGACAACAAGGAAATCGCTCTGCTCGCCGAGTGCCATCAGCGGATAATGCCAGGCATTGACCCGATAGTTCACGCCCTGATCGCCCCGGGCCAGGAAGACCTGCGGCCTGCCGGGCCTGCCGCCCTCATCCTGCGCGACGACCACGAGAAACGGCCGGCTTTTCAGCGGCACGAAACACTGGCTGCCGAAAGGGTGGCGCTCCATCATCTCGATCGAGAAGGGGAAGGCGCGCGGCTGACCGCGAAACAGGTTCAGGATAACCCGTGCCCCGTCGCCGATGGCTTCGGCAGCCGACAGCGCATGGAAGCGCTCCGTCGTGCCGCCATTGATGAACCGCATGGTTGCCGGATCGGCCTCGATCACATCGCCGAAAGGAGCGAACGCGGCCTTCGTTAGTGGGTGAATTTCAAGATGCTGTGTCATTCTATGATCATTCGCCTTCCGCCCGCCAACGGCGAATGGAATCCAGTTGTGAGAACAATTCCGGAAGAGATTTTTGCGCGATGTCCCACAGGACCGTCAGCTCGATGTCGAAATAACCCTGCGCAATTCTGCTCCTGAAGTCGTGCATCTCATGCCAAGGCAGCTCCGGATGGTCAACGACAAACTCCGGATATTCCTCCGCAATGCGCGCGGCCGCCTCGCCGATCATCAGGAGAGTCATACCGACGGCGCGCTGCTTCTCGACATTCTTGAAAAATGCGCCTTGATCAATTCCACGAAGGAACTGACCTGCCTCGGACACGGCCCGCTGCATGTAATCAAGGTGGGCGATTAGCCGATCCAAGCTCATATGACACAGCCCCAGTTTGTGAAATACTAAGTCATGAGCGGCGTGGAAACAGCTCGCTATCAGCCCTCGGGAAACATGGATTGCAGCCGCAGCAAAGCGATCTTTTCAACCTGGGCCGCGGCGGCCGCAAATTCCGCATCCCGGCCATTGTCGACCCGCGTTTCGAAGGCAGCGAGGATATCGTCCTTGCCAAGCCCTTTGACCGCAATGATGAAGGGAAAGCCGAATTTCGTCACATAGGCGGCATTGAGTTCGGTGAACCGCGCATGCTCCGCGGGGCTCAGCCGATCGAGCCCGGCGCCGGCCTGCTCCTTGCGGCTGTCCTCGGTCAATTCTCCGGCAACCGCCAGCCGGCCCGCAAGGTCCGGATGGGCTCGCAACACGCCAAGCCGCTCCTGCTCGCTGGCAGCGCGGAAGCCCCTCACCAAAGCGGCATGCACGCCGCCCGAGGTCAGCGGTTCGGCGATGGTACCAGCGTCGTAGGCGCGCTCGGCAATGAAGGGAGAATGCTCGAAGACGCCGCCGAAACGGCCGATAAAATCGGCTCGCGATATCATGTCAGCGCTCGCCCCCCGGCGTATGATTCTGATGCCAGTGGTTGGCGATCTCGATACGCTTCGGGATCCAGACCTTGTCGTGCTTCTGCACATATTCGATAAAGCGCCGCAGGGCCGCAGCCCGGCCCGGACGGCCGACCAGGCGGCAATGCAAGCCCACGGACATCATCTTCGGGCTACCCTGTTTGCCTTCTTCATAAAGCGTGTCGAAGGCATCCTTGAGATAGGTGAAGAACTGGTCGCCGGAATTGAAGCCCTGCGGTGTGGCAAAGCGCATATCGTTGGTTTCGAGCGTATAGGGGATGATCAGGAACGGCTTGCCGTTCAAGCCGTCGACCCAGAAGGGCAGATCGTCGGCATAGGAATCGGAGGAATAGAGGAAGCCGCCCTCCTCCATGACCAGCCGCAGCGTATTGTCCGATGGCTTGCCCTGATACATGCCGTAAGGCCGCTCGCCGGTCAGTTCGGTGTGCAGCCGCACGGCCTCGAGAATATGCTTGCGCTCCAGATCCTCCGAAAAATCCTTGTATTCCAGCCAGCGATAGCCGTGGCTGGCGATCTCCCAGCCGGCTTCCTTCATAGCCGCAACCGCTTCCGGATTGCGCGCCATCGCAAGCGTCACGCCATAGACGGTCGCCCGCACCTTGAGCTCTGTGAACATGCGCCACAGCCGCCAAAAGCCGGCACGCGCGCCGTATTCGTAGATCGATTCCATATTGAGATTGCGCTGGTTCGGCCAGGGTGCCGCCCCAACGATCTCGGAGAGCAGGTTTTCAGAGGCCGCATCACCATCGAGAATGCAGCTTTCCCCACCCTCTTCGTAGTTGATCACGAACTGCACCGCGATGCGTGCATCGCCGGGCCACTTCGGATCCGGTGTATTGCGGCCATAGCCGATGAGATTGCGGGAGTAGTTTTCCGACATTGAAGCACCTTCTCTGATCAGCGGACGGTAGCACCCACACAGCGAAAGTCGAGACGGAAAGTGGGAAAATCACTTTCTCTTCAATGGTAAGCCCGTCGCGCTATCCTAGGCGATCTTCCGGGCGCTGACCTTTCCCATCGGATGCAAGGAATGCACGCGGAAGGGGCCGCCGGAACCGTCTTCCATCATCAGCGCGATGTTGGATACGGGAACCGGCGCGGCAAGCGCCGGCTCGAAGAAGTCGCGCAATGCCCGCTCCATGCGCTGCAGATCAGCCGGGCCGACAGTGCCGGTCAGCATCATCTGAAAGCGGAATTCGTCCATCACGTGCGGATGGCCCCAGCGGTGCAAATTGGCGAACTGCGCCGCCGAAAGGCCGTCCGGATCGATGCGCTCGATCTCCGCTTCGGTCAATGGCGCGCGATATTGGTCGAAAGCCTGGACCAGGGATGCCGCCAGGAAATGCATCTGCTGGCTGGGTGCGGACGCGACGAGGCCCAGCGCACCGCCGAGGCGCGCGACCTCCAGCCGTGGAATTTCAAAAGGCGCGACCGAGCCGGAAAACCGCATGAGATCGCGCAACAGTGCGGCCTCGGACATATTCTCCGCCAGCCGGAAGGGCGCCTTCAGCAAGCCCATGAAACCATAGCGACGGGGAACGGCGGTATAGAAGGCGATCTCGTGGATGCCGAGCCCGCGGACCGCGGGCGGGTCGACCATCTCGCCGGAATAGACATTGCGGCCGAGCCAATTTGCCGCCACAAGCGTCAGCGGATCGCTCGCGGACGGCGTGAAGCAAATGGCGTAACGCATAAATTCCTCCAAGGCACGATAAACCGGCTGACCGGCAAGGGCTAACGGCCAAGGAGATAGGTGATTTGCGTGACAGATTGACGACCCGAAAGGGGCGTGAATTCACGTTTTATGTGATATGACTGAAATATGACTTGCTAAAGTGAAACTCTGCGGCAACTTGAAGCTACAAGGCATATCCGCCGCCTCCCGTACCGCCGCCTCGGCCAGCCGATGCGCCAGTCCAAAGCTCACCTTGAAGCCGCCGGTCAATGCAATCAGCGAGGGATGGTCGGGGTGTACGCCCACCATCGGATCGCGATCGACCGCCTTCGGCCGCAGTCCGGCCCAGCGTTCCATCACCTCCGCGCCGGCCAACATCGGCGCCAAGGCACGGGCCGCAGCCAGAAGATCGTCAAGCTGCCCATCGGTCGACAGCGGGTCGCCGAAACGATTCTCGCTCGTGCTGCCGACCGCGACCAATCCATTTTCATGCGGAACGATGTAGAGGCCATCCCGGAAGATAACCGGGAAGCCGCCGTCGATATCGGCCTTGAGCATAGCCGCCTGCCCCTTGACCGGTTGGCCAAGTGAGGATTTGCGGCCTTCCGTCAGCCCGTCGAGGATTGGAAACGACCGATAGCCGGCGGCAAGAATGCAGCGTCCAAACCGGATATCGCCCTCGTTCGTGGTCGCCACGGCCTTCTCAGGATCGATGCCTTCGACGCTCAGCCCCTCGGCAAGCCGCACATGCTGGGCTCCGGCAAGAAATCTCTGAAGCACATTCAGCAAGGCACGTGGAGCAACCCGCGCAGCAAGCGTATCGAAGACGAAACCGCTTTCGCCGGCGGTAGGATCGATCCAGCCTGGAATGGGCGCAGCGTCGAGCACATGCCAGTGAAATTCACGTTCATCCTTACGCCAATGCGCTTCAGCATCCCGCGAATGACCAAGCGCGATCTGCCTGAGATGCGGCTTCGGCAGCGGGATCAGCCGGCCGGCGCGACGGTAGCCCGCCGAAAGCCCGGTCCCCGCCTCCAATGCTGCGATTTCCTCCTCCAAGGAGACCAGCGCATCGAATTGAAACTGCTTCTTGTCAGACCATTTGTCCGGCATATGCGGCATCAGCGCGCCGAGCAGGCCGCCACTCGCCCCTTGCCCGAAATAGCCGGCTTCGACGAGCAGGGCCTGAATGCCGAGGCGCTCGGCATGGACGGCCGCCCACAGGCCCATGATCCCGCCGCCGACGATCAACAGATCGACGGATGATTGACCGACGGGCCGTGTGGGATTATCGGCTCTTTCCATGACAGATCCAGTTTCCGATCGGACTGAGGCGTCCGAAACCAGTGCGGCAAGCCCGGAGCTCGAATGGCGCGACGGCGATATGCCCTATTCGACGGCTTTTGGCGACCATTTTTATTGCCAGACCGACGGCCGGCTGGAATGCGGCCACGTCTTCCTGGCCGGCAATGGCCTGCCCGCCCGCTGGCAGAAGCAGCAAAACCTCCTCATCGGCGAGCTCGGTTTCGGCACCGGCCTGAACTTTTGCGAGACGTGGCGCCAATGGCGACAGCAGGCGACACCGGGCTCGGAACTGCATTTCATGTCGTTCGAACTTTATCCCATGCGTGCGGATGAGATCGACCGCGCGTTGTCGCACTGGCCCGAGATCGACATAGAACGTCAGGCCCTCGTCGCCGTCTGGCCGGACGATCCGCAAGGCTCGGTATCGCTGCGGCTTGACGCCCACACGCGCCTGACCATCGTTTGCGGCCAGGCGCTCGAAGGCGTGAGCGATGCGCAGCCAGGCTTCGATGCCTGGTATCTTGACGGCTTCGCACCCTCGCGCAATGCCGACATGTGGTCGTTGGAGCTGATGCAGGCGCTTTACGACAAGACGGTTCCGAACGGCACCTTCGCCACCTACGCGGCTGCCGGTTTCGTGCGCCGAAACCTGCAGGCCGCGGGCTTCGTCGTCGAGCGACGGCAGGGTTTTGCCGGCAAGCGTGAAATGCTCTGCGGAATCAAGCCGGACTGAGGCCGAGGCCCGTTTCTCAAACCGGACGATGACCGCGGGGGATCAAGCCAGCTCGCCAAGATGCCGGCGAACCCAATTGGCCTCTTCCGATGCCGTACGCCGAAAGTGTCGCTTGAAGTCGCGGCTGAACTGGGCGGGACTGGCGTAGCCGACCGATGTCGCGACCTCCGCGATCGTCTTGTCCTGGCGCGCGAGCATCAGCCGCGCCTCGTGCAGCCGCATCGCCTTCAGATACTGTATCGGACTGCTGCCCGTCAGGGCCTTGAAACGGGCGTGGTAGGAGGGAACGCTCATGCCTGCCTCGTGCGCCAGCGCGGCGACCGAAATCTCGGAGCTGTAGGTCTCGCGCAACCGGGCCAGGCTTCGCACGATCCTCCCAGAGGTGCCCCGCTGCTGCAGGGCTGAGATCATCGCGCCGCCCTGCAGGCCGACGAGCACCCGGTAATGCAGCTCGCGCAGGATGCCCGTCCCCATGACCGCGAGCTCGACGGGATCACACAGCGCGCGCAGCAAACGCAGCACGACATCCTCGATAACCGGCTCCATTCTGCTCGATACCAGACTTCGCACCTTGCCGGCTTTCGGCTCGGAACGTCTCATCCCCACTTCCGAGACGATCTCCGCAGCCAGAAGCATGTCGAACTCGACGTAGACCGCAAGCAGGGGACGTTCTGCGCTGGCCGAGGATTCCATGCGGAACGGAACGGGGACCGAAACAGCCAGATAATGCTCCTCATCATAGAGATAGACCTCGCCTTCAAGCATGCCCTGCTTTCGGCCTTGCAACACGAATACCGCACCCGGCTTGTAGAGCACCGGGACGTCGTGAAGGATCGCTTCGGTTCTGAGAATGCGCACGCCGGCAAGCCCGGTCGGATTGTATCCCTGGCGAGGGGAAAGAATCCCCGCCAACTCCACCAGCTCCCGGCGCCTCTCACTCTCCATCTTCATAGGATTTGGCAAGCTATTCATAGTTTTCACAATCGCTGGCGACACTTTTGAAGATTATTAGTCAGTGACACTCACCAATCAAGAAGAGAACGCCAATCATGTCACGAAAAACCTTCTTCATCACCGGCGCGAACTCCGGCTTCGGCTTCGCAATCGCAGCGGCCGCGAGCAGCCAAGGCCATAAAGTTATCGGCACCGTCCGCTCGGAACAGTCGCGGGCTGCTTTTGCGGAACGCCTGCCGGCGACGCGCTCCGTCCTGTGCGATGTGACGGACTTCGACCGGATAGCCGATATCGTTCAGCAAGCCGAAGAGGACCATGGGCCGGTCGACGTGCTGATCAACAATGCCGGCTACGGCCACGAGGGAATTCTCGAAGAGTCGTCCCTCGAGGAGATGCGGCGTCAATTCGACGTGAACGTCTTCGGCGCCGTCGCGGTCGCCAAAGCCTTCCTGCCGCGCTTTCGCGAAAGGCGGAGCGGGTTCATCGTCAACGTGACCTCGATGGGCGGCATGATCACCATGCCCGGCATCGCCTATTACTGCGGAAGCAAGTTCGCCCTTCAGGGCATTTCGGAAGTCATGGGCGCGGAGATGGCGCCGTTCGGCGTTCGAGTGACCGCTTTATGCCCCGGCTCCTTCCGGACGGACTGGGCGGGACGTTCGATGATCCGGACTAAGCGCTCGATCGCGGATTACGACGCGTTGTTCGATCCGATCCGGCAGGCTCGGCATGCCAAAAGCGGCAAGCAGCTCGGCGATCCGGACAAGCTTGCAGCCGCCGTATTGGACCTGCTCGAGTCCGACGCACCTCCACCGCAACTCCTGCTCGGCAGCGATGCCCTTGGATTTGTGACGGACAGGATCGAGCGCCTCAAACAGGAGATCAAGGCATGGAAATCCGTTACCGTTTCGACCGATGGCTGAGAGCGCCGACCAGCGCAATGGCTGTAAGCGTCATCCCGGCCTTGGGCTCAGTCCATCGATCTCAACTCTAGCTGTTGGAACGATCGGCCTGGAAAACGGCGTCACCGAGATAGCGCTGGATCTTCGCCTCGAGAAGTTCGGGGCTGATCGGTTTCGACAGGCAGTCGTCCATACCAGCCTGCATGCATGCGATGCGATCGACATCCAACGCCTGTGCCGTTACCCCGATGATGGGCACATGCCATCCCTGCTCGATTTGCGCCTCGAATTGCCGGATCATGCGCGTCGCCTGATGACCGTTCATGACTGGCATGGAAACATCCATCAGGATCAGCGACGGCCGCAATTGACGCCAAGCGTCCACCGCCGCCTGGCCGTTCTCCACGACAAGGAAGCGAAGTCCGGTCGCCTGCAGGATCTGCGTGAAGACGATCTGGTTCACCTCGTTATCCTCGGCGACGAGAACGTCGATGGCGTTACCAGGTCTAGCACGCGTCATCCGGTCGGCGGCTTCGATCGCGGCTGCGGCCTCAGCCTCTATCGGCAACGGCCGGGCGATGGAGCCCGGCTGCTCGCCCGCGTTCTTGCGCCGCGACGCGCGCACGACGTCGATGATCGTGTTGCGCAGCACATTGGCACGCACGGGTTTCATGAGATGCGCCTGGCCATTGACGGCGGTGAAATCCTTGTCGCGACCGGCGACGCCCATCGAGGTCAGAAATACGATCGGCAGCGCGTCGAAACGTGGATCGGCGCGCACGGCGCTTGCGATCTGATAACCGCTCATGGCGGGCATGCCGTAGTCGACGATGATCGCGTCGACCGATACGCCCATGTCGAAAGCGGCATCCAAAATGGCAAGCGCGGTCTTTCCGTCCTCTGCCGCGTGGCTGTCGAAACCCCATCGCGCCAATTGCTCAGTCAATATGCGCCGATGGATCTCGTCGTCTTCCACGATCAGGATCCCGGCTCGCTTTACGTTGGCCGGCAGCTCCGGAACCTTGCCACGCGACGCGACCAGCGGCATGGGCAGATGGACCGTGAAAACCGATCCCTTGCCCCATTCGCTTTCGACCGAGAGCGAACCGCCGAAAAGATCGACGAGACCCGCCGTAATGGCAAGGCCAAGGCCCGATCCATCGAGGCGCCGCGCAAAGGAAGAATCCGCCAACGAGAATTTGTCGAAGATCGTATCGAGCTTCTCGTCCGGTATGCCGATCCCGGTATCTTCGATGCGGAGCATGAGCAATATATTGTCGTCCGGCGCGGACTGGCTGTCCAGTTCCACCAGCACGTGGCCGCGTTCGGTGAACTTGATCGCATTGCCGACGAGATTGGTCACGATCTGGCGGAAACGGCCGGCATCGCCGAGCATCGCCGCCGGCACGCCGGGAGCGATGCGCACCATCAGCTCGATATTCTTCTCCGATGCGGCGGCGGCCAGCAGCGTCGCTATGTCTTCGACAGCTTCAGCGGGGTCGAATGCCATCTTGCGCAGATTCATATCGCCGGTGTCGATGCGCGAGAAATCGAGAATGTCGTTGATGATGGTCAGCAATGCATTGCCCGACTTGACGATGATATCGACGAAGGTCTTTTGCCTCGGATCGAGATCTGTTTTGCCCAGCAGCTCGGCCATGCCGAGCACCCCGTTCATCGGCGTGCGGATTTCGTGGCTCATATGGGTCAGGAATTCGGATTTCGCCCGGTCTGCCGCATTGCTGCGCGCCAGCAGCAGCTGTAGGTCCGCCTCGCGTTCCTTCATCTCGGTGACATCGGTGAACACCACCGTCCAGCGGCGCTGCTCGCCGATCGCGGCGCCAAGCTGTATCCAGCGGTCGCCGACGACCTGGAATACGCAGGAGATCGGCTTGCCCGCCGCAACGCTCTCCGCCCATGATTCCCGCAGACCCCCGGAACCATTGCCAAAGTCGCCGCGTTCCGCGCAATAGTCGAATGCCGCGGACCAGTCCCTGCCTACCTCTAGAAGCTCGGCCGGAAGTTTCAGCATGTCCTTCAGCCGATCGTTGGCCAGCAGGATCGCGCCATCCTGGACGATCAGCAGGCCTTGCGACATCGCCTGCATGGCATCAGCCATCAACTCGCCGAGATGCTCCAGCGCCAGCCGGGTCTCGGTAATCTCCCTGGATTGCTGCTTCACGGAAGAAATATCCGTGTAGGACATCAATGTCCGGCCATTGGAAATCTGGCGCGCGTCGATGATGACGGATTTGCCGTCGGCAAAATTTACTTCCGTCTGCAGATGCTCGCCGCCCTTGCGCAGCTTGGCCAGCCACGCCTGATATATATCGTCGATGCTGCGGCCATCGGCGCCGAAGCGTGCCAGCTCGTAGTGCTTGGCGATGATATCGCGATAGGGGCGGCCTCCGAAGCGCTCGTCCCTTGAATATTCCCAGATGTCGTAGAAGGCATCGTTGACGTATTCGACGATATGGTCGCCGTTATGGATAAGGACACCGATCGGCATCGAGCGGAGGATGTTGTCGAGATCCTGGTGCAGCGCTTCGGCACGAGCCTGCGCCTCAATAAGCTGCATCTCACGCTGCTTCAGCACAGATGTATCGGTGACCGAACCCACGGCATAATGCTTGCCCTCCGCCGTCGTCGTTCGGTTGAGGCAAATCTTTACCGGATGCTTCACCTGCTGTCGGTCGACGATTTCGCTTTCGAATTCATGCCTGCGCCCCTCCTGCAGCACGGCTTCGTTTTCCACGAAGAAGTCGTCGGCGCCGGCGTCGAACATTTCATGCTCGGTCTTTCCGAGCATTTCGTCACGATCGAGGCCGGTAATGTCGGCATGGGCCGTATTGGCATAAATCAGGCGATGGCCGGAATCGCGCACGAAGGTGGCAACCGGCAGGCCCTCCAGAATGCTGCGGAAAAAGCCGGCTTCATCGGCCTCCCTTCGCACTGCCCCGTCCGTGGAAGCATCGCGCACAACGGCTGGTGCGGCAAGGAACACCCCGAATATGTAGACACGGTCTTCCGATGGGGAAAAGCTCTCGATTTCCACGAGAGAACGTTGGCGGCCCGACGCATCGAAGCACAGCGCGACCTCTTCCGAACCGAAGACAAGGGCGCGACGCTCCTTGTCCTCCCTGTCGGCACTCTCGTTGGCATCGAGAAGATCCTGGCTGCGGTTGCCGATGAAATCGGAAATATCGCGGCCGAAAAAACGCGCATAGGCATCGTTGACGGCGACGTACCGAAGCTCGCTGTTCTTGATGTAGGCGGGCCTGTCCAGATTGGCGATCCGGCGGCACGCTATGTCAAGCAGTTCACCGTCCAGGGTCAAACGGAGCCCCTCTTCTCACCGCGCATGATAGTTCGTGAAACAACGCTCTAACACGGATCGATTTAATAAGGTGTTAACCATGTTTAACCAGTCGGGCGGCGTCGCGTTCAGACCACGCACTATCCTATAACGGCCATGTCTTGGTCGCAAACGACGGCGGCACGCCGAGGCAAACTCTGCCAAGAATCCGTCAACGGATCATTGGGAGCGAGCGCCATGAGCGACGAAGCAAGCCTGACCTTGAACGAAGCACAGGCCGCGACAGCGACGGGCGAACGGCGGCGGCGGGCCGGAGGGCGCGGGGCCGAGCGCAGCCGCAAGCCGAGCGGCACGAAGTACCTCAATCTGGTGAATAATCTCGCTCGCACGGAACTCCTGTCGCCCGAGGCCTTGGACGATATTCACGAGGCGTCGCTGACCATCCTTGAAGAGATCGGCATGGACATCATCCTGCCGGAAGCGCGCGAGCGCATGAAGGCCGCCGGCGCCGATGTCACGCCGGGAAAGGAGCGCGTCCGCTTCGACCGCGACTTGATCATGGAGCTGATTGCCTCCGCCCCCTCGACCTTCACCCTGCACGCCCGCAATCCGCTAAGAAACGTTGAGATCGGCGGCCGTAATCTCGTTTTCGCGCAGGTCGCGTCCGCCCCCTTCGTAGCCGACCGCGAAGGCGGCCGGAGAGCCGGAAATCAGGAGGATTTCCGCAAGCTCATCAAGCTCGCCCAGTCCTACGACGTCATCCATATGACCGGCGGCTATCCGGTCGAGCCCATCGATATCCATCCCTCGGTGCGCCATCTCGATTGCCTCTCCGATATCGTGAAGCTTACCGACAAGGCCTTCCACTGCTATTCGCTCGGCCAGCAGCGCAATCTCGACGCGATCGAGATCGCCCGCATCGGCCGCGGCATCAGCATGGCGCAAATGGACCACGAACCTTCGCTCTTCACCATCATCAACTCCTCGTCACCGTTGCGCCTTGACGGGCCGATGCTGCAGGGCATCATCGAAATGTCGTCGCGCGGCCAGGTGGTGGTGGTCACCCCGTTCACCCTGGCGGGCGCGATGGCGCCGGTGACGATTGCCGGCGCGGTGGTGCAGCAGAACGCCGAAGCGCTTTGCGGCATCGCCTTCACGCAGATGGTGCGCAAGGGCGCGCCGGTCATGTATGGCGGCTTTACCTCGAATGTCGACATGAAGACGGGTGCACCCGCTTTCGGCACGCCGGAATACATGAAGGCCGTGATCTGCGGCGGCCAACTCGCCCGCCGCTACGGCATCCCCTACCGCACCTCGAACACCAACGCCTCCAACACGCTCGACGCACAAGCCGCCTATGAATCGGCCCTTTCCCTCTGGGCCTTGACCCAGGGAGGCGGCAATTTCGTACTGCATGCGGCCGGCTGGAGCGAAGGCGGCCTCACCGCCTCCTTCGAGAAATTCATCCTCGACGTCGACATGCTGCAGATGGTCGCCGAATTCCTGACGCCGCTCGATGTCAGCAGCGACGCGCTGGCGCTCGACGCCGTGCGCGATGTCGGCCCCGGTGGCCACTATTTCGGCACCGCGCACACGCTCGCCCGCTATGAAACCGCATTCTATTCGCCGATCCTCTCCGACTGGCGCAACTACGAGACCTGGACGGAAGCAGGACGGCCCACGACCTACGATCACGCCAACCGCGTCTTCAAAGAAACGCTCGCCCGCTATGAAAAACCGCCGCTCGATCCGGCGGTGGAGGAAGAGCTCGACGCTTTCGTCGCCAAGCGCAAGGAGGAAGGTGGCGTTCCCACCGATTTCTAGTTGAAAATCAAAGGCTTTACGCCTGAAATCATGAACGAAATTTAATGTCGCGGACCTCATTCAGACCGTCCGAAAACCCAGGCGCAAGCTAACCTTCGGAATTACTGCTCGGGTTTTCGGATGGTCTGTAGGAGTTGCGCGACAGCCGCCGTTCCGCCGATCCTTCCTTCGACCATACCTCGTTGACAAAACCGTATATTTCTGTACGATTTTGTCAACGAGGTAGGTATAGTGGCTACACCCAAGCAGATCGCTCGGCGCGAACGGATAGAAGAAGCCGCTTATGCGGTGCTCAAGGAATCCGGGTACAAGGCCACGTCCCTGCTTGCGATCGCCCGGCGCGCATCGGTTTCCAATGAAACGCTCTACAACTGGTACGGCAACAAGCAGGCCCTGTTTCGATCGTTGATCGAATCCAACGCCAGAGAGGCCAAAGAGCTGCTGGCGGCCGCCCTTCAAGGGAAAAGCGATCCGCTCGATACGCTGGCCGCGCTCGGTCCCATCCTCCTGTCTCTCGTGACGGGCGACAAGGCCATTGTGCTAAATCGCGCGGCGGCCGGCGACGTCAGCGACACGAGGACGCTCGGCCCGGCGATCGCCCAATTCGGACGCGACGCCATAGCGCCTTTGCTTCGCGACCTACTGCAAGCCGCGAGCCGATCCGGCCTCATCGCCTGCGGCGACCCGACCGAGGCCGCCGACATCTATTTTCGCCTGCTGATCGGCGACCTTCAGGTTCGCCGCGTCATCTGCACCCTGGACGAGCTGCCGCGTTCGGAAATCGAGCGACGGGCGAGCGAGGCCATGGCCCTGTTCCTCCAGCTCCACGCGCCCGCCGACAGCGAACGTCCCCTGCCGTCCGCCGACAGGAAACCTTCGAGATGATTCCGGCTCTTTACGCGTTTTCCCTCCTGTCGCTGCTGTCGAGCGGCGCGATCTTCGGCTTCTTCTATGCGTGGATCTGTTCGACGATGTGGGGGCTCGATGCAGCCGATCCGGCGCTTGCGATCGGTGCGATGCAGGCCATGAACGCATCAGTGCGAAACACGGTGTTCGCGCCGGCGTTCTTCGCGACGCCCTTCGTCCTCATCGCGACCGCAATGTTCGCCTGGTTCTGCCGGTTGAAAGCCGCAAGCCTGATCTTCGCGATCGCCGGCCTGCTTTACCTGTCCGGCGGCGTGATCCTCACCATGACCGTAAACGTCCCGATGAACGAAGCGCTCGCTGCCGTCGTCATTCCGCAGGATGCAGCCGAGGCGCGACGCATCTGGGAAAACTATTCGGGGCCGTGGCAGTTCTGGAACACGGTCCGCACGATCGTCAGCGGCCTCACGCTGGCACTGACCGGCATCGCCATCTTTATATTGAACCCAAGGACGGCATGATCGTCTGTCGGGTAAATCCTAGAGAGATCGCCTCAAAACTCCAGTGAGAATTCCGGCGTATAGGCGGCTGTGGTATATTTTGGCATGGCCTATCTCTCTGAACAGACCGCTCGCAATTGCTAGTTCTGCCGGAAGCGGTTGACGATTACGTGGGGCTGGACAACCCGGTCCGCTTTATCGGTGCCGCCGGATTTCCGGCGGCATTTTCGGCCGCCTGTTGAAAAGCTTTTTGCCCATACCCCTTGACATTCGCGGCAATTAAGACCAAATCCGCGACAGCTTTCACCTTCCGGCCGCCGCGTGAGCGTGCCATGCGGGACAATTTGTACGCAGGAGAAGGACAAAAGCGCTTTTGTTAATGAGGCCGCGCCCAACGCTGCGGCCGGATGCGCTGGAAAGCTATTTCCAACTTACAAGTTCCCACTTCACGCGGGGTTCTTGACGCCAGAGACAGACCGGACCGCATGGTGCGACCCGGCCTATTTGCTTTGGCGCCCCGAAAGGTATTGAATTGACCGATTTTCACTCGCTTGGCCTCTCCAAGCAGATTGTCGATACGCTGTCGCAGAATAACTTCGCCATACCGACGCCGATTCAGGCGCAGGCGATCCCGCTCGTTCTTGAGGGCCGCGATCTCATCGGCCTCGCACAGACCGGCACCGGCAAGACGGCCGCCTTCGGCCTGCCGATCATCGAAATGCTGTTGAAGGACGCCAAGCGTCCGGACAACCGCACCGTCCGCACCTTGATTCTCGCCCCCACCCGCGAACTGGTCAACCAGATCGCCGACAACCTCAAGCTCTTCGTCCGCAAGACGGCGCTGAGGATCAATGTCGTGGTCGGCGGCGCTTCGATCAACAAGCAGCAGCTGCAGCTCGAGCGCGGCACCGACATTCTGGTTGCTACCCCCGGCCGCCTGCTTGATCTCATCAACCGCCGCGCCCTGTCGCTCGGCCAGGTCAGCTACCTCATCCTCGACGAAGCCGACCAGATGCTCGATCTCGGCTTCATCCACGATCTGCGCAAGATCTCGAAAATGGTCCCGGCCAAGCGCCAGACCATGCTGTTTTCAGCCACCATGCCGAAGGCGATCGCTGACCTCGCCGCCGACTATCTGACCAACCCGGTCAAGGTCGAAGTCTCGCCTCCGGGCAAAGCCGCCGACAAGGTGGAGCAGCATGTCCACTTCGTTTCCGGCCAGAACCATAAGACCGAGATCCTGAAAGAAACGATTTCCGCCAATCCGGATGGCCGCGCCATGGTCTTTCTGCGCACCAAGCATGGTGCCGAGAAGCTGATGAAGCATCTCGAACACGTCGGCTTTGCCGCCGCCTCCATCCACGGCAACAAGAGCCAGGGTCAGCGCGAGCGCGCCCTCAAGGGCTTCCGTGACGGCGAAATCCGCGTTCTCGTCGCGACAGACGTTGCCGCGCGCGGCATCGACATCCCCGGCGTTTCGCATGTCTACAATTACGACCTGCCGGAAGTGCCGGATGCCTATGTCCACCGTATCGGCCGCACCGCGCGCGCCGGTCGAGACGGCATTGCCATCGCCTTCTGCGCTCCGGACGAAATCCGCCTGCTGCGCGACATCGAGCGCCTGATGGGCATCGAGATTGCCGTTGCCAGCGGCGAGGCTCCGGCCGATCGCGGCCGTCCGGCCCGTGGCAACAACAACCGTGGCGGTGGTCAACCCCGTGGTGGTCAAGGCCAAGGTCGCGGTGGCGTAGGCCAGGGACGTGCCGAAGGCCGCCCTGCTCGCCCGGCCCGTCGCCCTCTTCGCGAAGGTGAAGCCGGCGAATCCCGCGCCCACAATGGCGAACGCCAGGAACGTCGTCCGCAGCGCGAAAACAATCGCAATGCCGACTTCCGTGGCCAGCGCCGCGACGAACGCACGCCGCGCCCGGAAGTGGACAATGATCTCGCTTCGACGTCCGATTTCCGTCCAGCCAAGAAGCCGCACCACAACGGCCCGGCAAACGCCAATGGCGCAGCCCACGAAGCCGGCGCCCATCGCGGTGGCCGTCATGCTCACGGCCGCCCCTCGGGTCGCCATGAAGACCGTGGCCAGAATGCTCAGGGCGAACAGCGCCACGACCGCGGCAACGGCGGCATGAAGCGCCGCGGTCCCGGCAACGGTGGTCAGCGTCGCGAACGCGCCTGATATAAAATCGGGATGGGGGCCGGTTTACCTGGCCCCCATCCCAAACTGAAATGTGGAATAATTATCGCCGCAAAAATCCGTCGCGAAACTCGACGTTATGTGATCGCTTTTAGCGGTAACAGCGCGTCAGCTTTTAAGAAAAAGTCGTTCCTCACAAAATTTTGCAGTTGTCGTCACCATTTCAGAGTTGCCTCAATTACCGACCACAGCCTACTTTCCGGATTGAATCATATCCCGAATTTTGACTGCTTTTTCGAAGTGATCCAAACAATGCGTTTTGATCCACCACTCGGTCGCTTCCATGAGCAGGGTAGGATCATCATTCCTGTTGGCGAAAAATGCATAGAACGACAGCCCGACGGCGTCTCCCTTCTTCTCGATCTTGTCATTGCAGACTGAGATCGCTTTCAACCTGAGACTTGGCCTCACGGGACTGATCCTCCTTTAACAATAGAAGTGCGCCGATATTATTCCGGCACCACATCCGCCGCGCGCCGGTTGGTGAGATAGACACCAATCACGACGATGACGGTGCCTATGATGATCGGCAGCGTCAACGGTTCGCCAAAGGCGATCGCCGCTTCGATGGCGACGGCTGGCGGCATCAGATAGATCAGCGATGCCGCGCGCGACACCTGCCCTCTCCGGATGAGATAGAGCAGCAGGCCGACGGCTCCCATCGACAGACCGAAGACCGACCAGAGCATTGCGAGAATGACCTCATGCGTGCCGTCGAAACGCAGACCTTCAAACAGGAAGGCAAGTGGCACGGTGACGATCAATGCGCCGACATATTGCAATGTTGCGATGGTGCGCAGATCGCCGGTCTGCAGGTGACGCTTCTGGTAGAGCGTGCCGTAAGTCACAGACACCATCGCGAGCAGATTGACCACCAGCGGCAGCGCAGACTGCCAGAGATTGGCCGTATCCGTCGTCAGGAGCTTCGGCGAAATCGCAATAGCAATGCCGAAGAAACCGAGCAGCAGGCCGACCTTCTGGATCGGCTGCAGCCGCTCGCTGACGAGGAACGGCGCGGCCATAGCGGTCATCAGCGGTTGCAGCGCCGCGATGACGCCGGAGATGCCGGCCGGCACGCCCTCGGCGATCGCCCACCAGAGACCGCCCAGATAGATGCCGTGCAGGAAAATACCGGAATAGATGGCCCGAAACACGCTGGACCAGTCGCGCGGCCAGCGGGCACCCGTGACCGAACAGACCAGCACGAAGGCAAGCGCCGACAGGCTGTAGCGGATCATCAGGAAGGTGAACGGGCCGGCATGCAGCGAGGCGTACTTGGCAACGATCCAGCCGGTGGACCAGAGAAAGACGAAAATCACCGGCGCGAGTTTATCGAGGGACATAGAAATCGGACCGATATGTTTGGCGCTTCGGAGCCGGAATCCTGGTCGAACTCGGAGTGTCGCGCGGAGAGGTTGAAGGCTGATAGCCGATGGCGGCGGAGCGGTCAAAATCGATCTGCTGAAAACAGCAATCAATTTTTCTTCACGTCCGGCGAGCCATCGCTCTGGTTTCAGGAACCTCAGTCACTACCCAGGCGTTCAGTCCGCAAAAGAAGCAGATGCTCAAATTTTGACCCGAGCGTTGCGGCGAAACCCGGCGAGTAACGGTCAGATTATTCTTAAATGCCTGTAACTCCGGCATTTTTCGACGTTGCGAAATTCGCAATGGCAACTGCGCATAGTTCTTGCATTGTAAAAACCATTGTATTCAAATGGGTGAAAACACGGGGACCGCACCTTTGGCATTTGATGAAATGATTACTGCGGATGAAAGTCCGCGCGCGCCTTACGAGAAATACTTCGAGTGGTACTCAGGCCAGGACAGGGGCCATCTCATTGCCAAATCCCGCGACGCGGAAACCATCTTCCGGAAGACGGGCATTACCTTCGCGGTCTACGGACACGCAGACTCCTCCGAAAAGCTCATCCCCTTCGACATCATCCCCCGCATCATATCCGGCCGTGAATGGCGCAAGCTTGCCCAGGGCATCGAACAGCGGGTCATCGCGCTCAATGCCTTCCTTCACGACATCTACCACAAGCAGGAAATCATCCGCGCCGGCCGTATCCCGCGCGAGCTGATCGAGAAGAACGACGCCTTCCTGCCTGAAATGATCGGCTTCCGCCCGCCAGGCGGCGTCTATACCCACATCGTCGGCACCGATATCGTCCGCACGGGCGAAGACCAGTTCTATGTGCTTGAGGACAATGCCCGCACGCCTTCCGGGGTCAGCTACATGCTGGAAAACCGCGAAACGATGATGCAGATGTTCCCCGAGCTGTTCCATCAGAACAAGGTGCAGCGCGTCGAAGACTATCCATTGCTGCTGCGCCAGAGCCTGGCGTCGCTCGCCCCTCCCGGCTGCAAGGGCAAGCCGCGCGTCGCGGTGCTGACGCCCGGAATCTACAACTCCGCCTATTACGAGCATTCTTTCCTCGCCGACATGATGGGCGTGGAGCTGGTCGAAGGTTCGGATCTGCGGGTCATCGACGGCAAGGTGAAGATGCGCACGACGCGAGGCTATGAGGCCATCGATGTGCTCTATCGCCGCGTCGACGACGATTTCCTTGATCCCCTCACCTTCCGCCCGGAATCCGCGCTCGGCATTCCCGGCATCATGGATGTCTACCGCGCTGGCAACATTACCATCGCCAATGCGCCCGGCACCGGCATTTCCGACGACAAGGCGATCTATTCCTACATGCCGGAGATCGTCGAATTCTATACCGGCCGCAAGCCGATCCTCGAAAACGTGCCGACCTGGCGCTGTTCGGAGCCGGACAGCCTGAAATATGTGCTCGACAACCTTGCCGATCTCGTCGTCAAGGAAGTCCATGGCTCCGGCGGCTACGGCATGCTTGTCGGACCGACGGCCACCAAAAAGGAACGGACGGCCTTTGCCGAAAAGCTCAAGAGCAAGCCGAACAACTACATCGCGCAGCCAACCCTTTCGCTGTCGACCGTGCCGATCCTGGTCAATAAGGGCATTGCGCCGCGGCATGTCGATCTGCGGCCCTACGTCCTCGTCTCCGACAAGGTACGGATCATCCCCGGCGGACTGACCCGCGTGGCGCTGAAGGAAGGCTCGTTGGTGGTCAACTCCAGCCAGGGCGGCGGCACCAAAGACACCTGGGTTCTGGAGGACTGAACGGACATGCTGGGAAGAACCGCAAATGGCCTCTACTGGATGTTCCGTTACATCGAGCGTGCCGAAAACATAGCCCGTCTGGTCGACGCCGGCCAGCGTATGTCGCTGACGCGCAGCGACGCCGTCGATGACGATTGGGACGGCGTCCTGCAAAGCGCAGGTGTGCGCGAAGCCTATAACGAAGTGCATGGCAAGCTGACCGGTGCCGACGCGATCGACTATCTGATGCGCGATCGCTCCAACCCGTCGAGTGTCATGTCCTGCATCGAATACGGCCGCAACAACGCCCGCATGGTGCGCACCGCGCTGACCCGCGACACCTGGGAAGCAACCAACGAATGCTGGATCGAGCTGAAGTCCATCCTCGGCAAGCGGCTGAAGACGGCCGAACTGCCCGAGATGATCGACGTCATCAAACAGCGTGCCGGATTGATCCGCGGCGCCTTTCACGGCTCGATGCTGCGCAACGAGCTTTATAACTTCGCCCGCATCGGCACCTTTATCGAACGTGCGGACAATACGGCCCGCATCCTTGACGTGAAATATTACGTCCTGCTGCCATCAGTCTCGCATGTCGGCTCCTCGCTCGACAACGCCCAATGGGAATCGATCCTGCGATCCGTTTCGGCGCACCGGGCCTATAAATGGGCCTACGACCCCGAATACAAGCCGGCCAACATTGCCGACTTCCTGATCTTGAACGGCCAGATGCCGCGTTCGCTCGCCTATTGCTACGACAAGATCGTCAGCAATATGAGCTACCTCAGCGCCGAATATGAAAAACGGCTGCCGGCCCACGACACGGCGGAAGCCATCCGCCAGTCACTGCAGCGCCTGACGATCAAGCGCATCATGGATCAGGGCCTGCATGAATTCCTCGAAGATTTCGTCGCGCACAGCAATAAACTCGGCGCCGAAATCTCCGACGGCTATCGGTTCTACGAGTAGGCGGGCGGTATCATGAGACTGACGATCAGCCATATTACGGAATATCGCTACGACGAGCCGGCGCAGTTTTCACTGCAGCGGCTGCGTCTGACCCCGCTGACAGGCATCGGGCAAACGGTCATCGACTGGAAGCTGACGGTTGAGGGCGCCAAACCCGAAGTGGAGTACGACGACCAGTTCGGCAATCGCATCACGCTCGTCTCGCTTGACGGCCAGCAGGACGCGACAAAAATCATCGCCTTGGGCGAAGTCGAAACACAAGATCTCAATGGGGTGCTAGGACAGCATCTCGGCTTTGCTCCGCTCTGGCTCTACTTGCGGGAATCGCCGCGCACCAAGGCCGGCAAGCTCACGAAGAATCTGCTGCGCGACGTTTCCGGCGACGACGAGCTTGCCAGGATGCATGTACTGATGAAGGCAATCCACGAGACCGTGGAATACAAGCCGGGCACCAGTGACACAGAGACAACGGCAGAACAGGCTCTGGAGGCGAAGAGCGGCGTTTGTCAGGACCATGCCCATATCTTCATCGCCGGCGCCCGCGCGCTGAATATCCCGGCGCGTTACGTCTCCGGCTACCTGATGATGGAGGGCAAGAACGAGCAAGCGGCCACGCATGCTTGGGCGGAGGCGCATATTCCCAGCCTCGGCTGGGTCGGCTTCGACCCGGCGAACGATGTCTGCCCCGACGCCCGCTACGTCCGCGTCGCAACCGGCCTCTGCTATCGTGACGCAGCCCCGGTCTCCGGCATGCGGGTCGGCACACCAGGCGAAACTCTTACGGTCAAGGTGACGGTGGCAAGCCAGGGGCAAAGTCAGAGCCAGAGTTAGCGGCTCACAGAAGAAAAAGGGCGGAGCTTTCGCCCCGCCCCCTTTCTTAATTCAAAACACAAATCTTAGTGACTGTCGCGATTGTTCGGGATTTCCGAGCCGCGCGGGCCGACGAGGAAGTCCAGGTCGGCGCCGGTGTCGGCCTGCATGACCGACTTTACATAGAGACCGCCATAACCGCCGGTGAGCGGCTTGACCGGGGAAACCCAGGCGGCGCGGCGCTTTGCCAGTTCCTCGTCCGAGACCTCGAGCTGGATGGTACGGGCGGGAACGTCGACCGCGATAATGTCACCGTTCTGGACCAGCGCCAGCGGGCCGCCATCGGCAGCTTCCGGAGCGGTGTGCAGGATGACGGTCCCGTAGGCCGTGCCGGACATGCGCGCATCCGAAATGCGGATCATGTCGGTAATGCCCTTCTTCAGCACCTTCGGCGGCAGGCCCATGTTGCCGACTTCTGCCATGCCCGGATAACCCTTCGGGCCGCAGTACTTCAGCACCATGACGCAGTTCTCGTCGATGTCGAGATCGTCGCGGTTGATGCGGGCGTGGTAGTCCTCGATGCTTTCGAAGACGACGGCGCGGCCCTTGTGCTGCATCAGATGCGGCGAAGCGGCCGACGGCTTCAGGACGGCGCCCTTGGGCGCGAGGTTGCCGCGCAGAACGGCAATGCCGCCCGACTGTGTCAGCGCCTTCTCTCTGGGAACGATGACGTCGTCGTTGTAGTTGACGACATCCTTGACGCCGGCCCAGATCGTATCGCCGGTGACGGTGATGGCGTCCTTGTGCAGCAGGCCCATCTCTCCCACAGCCTTGATGACGACGGGCAGGCCGCCGGCATAGTAGAACTCTTCCATCAGGTGCTTGCCCGACGGCTGCAGGTTGACGATCGTCGGCACTTCACGGCCCAAGCGATCCCAATCGTCCAGCGAGAGATCGACGCCGATACGGCCGGCAAGCGCCAGCAGGTGCAGCACCGCATTGGTCGAACCGCCAACGGCGCCATTGACACGGATAGCGTTCTCAAAGGCTTCCTTGGTCAGGATATCCGAAGGCTTCAGGTCTTCCTTGACCATGTCGACGATGCGGCGGCCTGACAGTTGCGAGATGACGCGGCGGCGGGCATCGACAGCCGGGATGGCCGCATTGCCTGGCAGCGTCATGCCGAGCGCTTCGGCCATCGACGCCATGGTCGAGGCCGTGCCCATGGTCATGCAGCTGCCGGCCGAGCGGGCCATGCCCTGCTCGGCATCCATGAACTCGTCCAGCGACATCTCGCCGGACTTCACCATTTCCGAGAACTGCCAGATCGCCGTGCCGGAACCGACATCCTTGCCGCGCCACTTGCCGTTCAGCATCGGACCGCCGGAAACGAGGATCACCGGGATGTCGACGGAGGCAGCACCCATCAGCAGGCTCGGCGTGGTCTTGTCGCAGCCGCCAAGCAGCACGACGCCATCGACCGGATTGCCACGGATCGCTTCTTCGACGTCCATGGCCGCCAGGTTGCGGAACATCATCGCCGTCGGGCGGAGCGTGCTTTCGCCGACGGAGAAGACCGGGAACTCCACGGGGAAACCGCCCGCTTCGTAAACACCACGCTTCACGCGCTCCGCAAGATCGCGCAAGTGCGCGTTGCAGGGCGTCAGCTCCGACCAGGTATTACAGATGCCGATGATCGGCCGGCCGTCGAAGGTGTCGGCCGGCAGGCCCTGGTTCTTCATCCAGGAGCGATGCATGATCGCATTCTTGCCGGTGCCGCCAAACCAGTCATAGGAGCGCAGCTTGCGCGGCCATTCAGCTTTCTTTTTCATTGTCTCAGTACCCTTTGCGTCGCCCAGGCCGCCTCGTCCGCGCCCAGGCTTTGGATTCGATCGTCAGGCGAGCGTGTAAGCGGTCTTGACGGTTGTGAAGAATTCGGCGGCATATTTGCCCTGCTCGCGCGAACCGAAGGACGAACCCTTGCGGCCGCCGAACGGCACGTGGAAGTCGACGCCCGCCGTTGGCAGGTTCACCATCACCATGCCCGCTTCGGCATTTCGCTTGAAATGCGTCGCATGCTTCAGGCTTGTCGTGGCAATGCCGGAGGACAATCCGAACGGCGTGTCGTTGGCCGTTGCCAGCGCCTCTTCGTAATCTTTCACCCGGATGACCGAGGCGACCGGCCCGAAGATCTCTTCGCGGCTGATGCGCATTTGGTTCGTCGCCTCGGTGAACAGCGTCGGCTGCAGGTAGAAGCCGGGCGTGTCGCGGTTGACGAGTTCGCCGCCGAAGGCAAGCTTGGCGCCTTCCTGCCTGCCGATCTCGATATAGTCGGTATCCGTCTTCAGCTGCTTGGCATCGACCACCGGGCCGATATGCGTGCCCGATTTCAGGGCATTATCGACGTTCAGCGTCTTCAGCTTCTCCGTCAGCGCCGCCACGAACCGGTCGTGAACGCCTTCGGTGACGATCAGCCGCGACGAGGCCGTGCAGCGCTGGCCGGTCGAGAAGAAGGCGGAATTGGCAGCCGCCTCGACGGCAACCGTCAGGTCGGCATCGTCAAGCACGACCATCGGGTTCTTGCCGCCCATTTCCAGCTGGTACTTGCGGCCATGCTCGACCGAAGACAGCGCCACGCGCTTGCCGGTACCGACCGAGCCAGTGAAGGTGATGCCGGACAGAACCGGGCTGTCGAGCATCGCCTGGCCGACGACCGAGCCCTTGCCCATGACAAGGTTCAGCACGCCCTTCGGCAGGCCGGCGCGGTGGAGGATATCGACGATTGCCCACGAGCAGCCGGGCACGAGATCGGCCGGCTTGAAGACGACGGTGTTGCCATAGCAGAGCGCCGGCGCGATCTTCCAGGCAGGAATGGCGATCGGGAAGTTCCAGGGGGTGATAACGCCGATGACGCCGAGCGGCTCGCGGGTGATCTCGACACCGATGTTCGGGCGCACGGAGGGCACCACCTCGCCTGCCAGGCGCAGCGCCTCGCCAGCGAAGAATTCGAAGATCTGCGCGGCGCGGATGGTCTCGCCGATCGCTTCCGGCAGCGTCTTGCCCTCTTCGCGAGCCAGCAGCGCGCCGAGCTCATCCTTGCGCGCCAGAATCTCCTCGCCGGCCTTCTTCAGGATCGTATGGCGTTCCAGAATGCCGGAGCGCGACCAGGCCGGGAACGCAGCCTTGGCAGCTGCGATCGCATCGGCAACATCCTGCGCATTCGCGCTGGCATAGAGGCCGACGACCTCGTTCGTGTCCGACGGGTTGATATTCTCGCTACCCGTCGTCCCGGTCCACTCGCCGGCGATCAAATTCTGATGAATGCTCATGGCGTCATGCCTTCCTGGATCGTATTGAAAATGCCCGGCCGAACCTTGCGGCCGGGCTCGACGAATTACAGCTGGCGAACAGCCACGTTTTCCTCGGCGTCAACCGCCAGCGGATTGCGCAGCGGCAGGCCGAATTCGGCAACCTCGATTTCAAAGACGTCACCGGCTTCCGGCTTGATACCTTCCGCAAACGAAAGCGTCGCCGTGCCGAACATGTGCACGTGCACATCGCCGGGAACGCGGAAGAGGCCGTACTTGAAGTGGTGATATTCAAGATTGGCAAAGGTATGCGACATGTTCGCTTCCCCGGAAAGGAAAGGCTTTTCGAAGATCACCTTGTCGCCGCGCTTGATGCGGGACGTTCCGCGGATATCCTCGGGCGCCGCACCAATACGGATCTCGGGGCCGAAGCTTGCCGGACGCAGCTTGGAATGGGCGAGGTAGAGATAGTTGATCCGCTCGGTGACGTGATCGGAAAACTCGTTCGAGAGCGCAAAGCCGATGCGAAACGGCGTGCCATCCTTGGCTATGACGTAGATGCCGGCCATCTCCGGCTCCTCGCCGCCGTCGAGCGCAAAGGAAGGCGACACCAGCGCGGCACCTGGGGCCGCGGCGCCATAGCCGTTGCCCTTGTAGAACCATTCGGGCTGAACGCCCTTCTCGCCCGCCTTCGGCTTACCGCCCTCGATGCCCATCTTGAACATCTTCATGGAGTCGGTCAGCGTCTCTTCAGCCGCTTCCGTCGTCTTCTTGTGCATGGAATCGCGCGTGGCGGCCGAGCCGAGATGCGTCAGGCCCGTGCCGGTCAGATGCAGATGGGCAGCATCTGGATGCGTGATCGGCGGCAGGAAGCGGCCTTCGGCATAGACCTTTTCGAGGTCGACCGTTTCGCCGAGACCATGTGCCTCGATGACCGACGCCAGCGATTTGCCGCTGTCGGCTGCTTCCATCGCAAGCTTATAGACGCTGCCGGCATTGACGACGGCCTTGGCAGCTTCGCCGGGTCCGTTGCGCACGACAACGACGATATCGCCGTTCGAACCCTTGATCTGCGAGATAAGCATGTCTTTCATCCTTTCCTAACAGACAGAGATCGGATGCAGTTTACCGTTCCGGCTCTCAGCGAGAGCCGGACTCTGTCATGGATTTGGTTTTAAAGTCTCGGCTGGTCGCTTAAGCGATCAGCCCTTGTTCTTGTTGTAGACGTCGATGAACACGGCGGCGAGCAGGACAGCGCCCTTGATCATCTTCTGCGAGTCCGTCTGGTATCCGAGGATCGACATGCCCTGGTTCAGCACGCCCATGATCAAGGCACCGATAACGGCACCCGTCACCTTGCCGACGCCGCCGGAGGCAGACGCGCCACCTATGAAGCAAGCCGCGATCACGTCGAGCTCAAGGCCGTCGCCGCCCTTGGCCGTTGCCGAATTCAGGCGCGTGGCGATGATGATGCCGGCGATGCTGGCAAGAATGCCCATGTTGATGAAGGTGTAGAACGTCAGGCGGCGGGTATCGATACCCGAAAGCTTCGTCGCCTTCTCATTGCCGCCCATGGCATAGATGCGGCGGCCGATCGTGGTGCGCTGGGTTGCGAAACCGTAGAGGGCGATCAACAGCAGCATGAGAACCAGAACGTTCGGCAGTCCTCTGTAGGAGGAGATCTGGTAGCCGATGAAAATGGTCGCTGCGGCGATCACCAGATTCTGGCCGATAAAGAAGCTGAAAGGCTCGACATCGATGCCATGCTTCTCGTTCACGCTGCGACCGCGCCACGCGAGGAGGAACATCACAATCGGGATGGCAATGGTCAGGAAGATCGATGTCGAATGGATGCCGCCCATATCGACGAAATCGGGAATGAAGCCGGTCGCGACGATCTGGAACGCCGGTGGGAAAGGACCGATGCTGCTGCCGTTGCCCGTGGTGTTGATGATCGTATAGGTCAGGCCGCGGAAGACCAGCATGCCGGAAAGCGTGACGATAAACGATGGGATGCGGTGGTAGGCGATGAAATATCCGTGCCAGGCGCCGACCGCGGCGCCCATCAGAAGACAAATGACCGTCGCAAGCGCCAGGTTCATATGCATCTGCACGACCAGCACGCCTGCAACCGCGCCGACGAAGCCGACAACGGAGCCCACGGAGAGATCGATATGGCCGGCCACGATGACCAGCAGCATGCCGAGCGCCATGATGACGATGAACGAATTCTGCAGCACGATGTTGGTCAGGTTCTGCGGCCTGAACAGAACGCCGTTGGTGAGATACTGGAACAGCAGCATGATGACGACGAGCGCGATCAACATGCCGTATTCGCGGATGTTGTTGCGGATGTGATCGCCGATGGAAACGACGTGGCTGCTTTCCGTGGCTGGGTTGGCCGAACTCATTGATGCTTCTCCCCTGAGCGCATGATAGCGCGCATGATACTCTCCTGGCTTGCCTCTGCCTTCGGCAGCTCGGCAACGATTCGACCCTCATTCATGACGTAGATGCGGTCGCAGGTACCGAGAAGCTCGGGCATTTCCGATGAGATCATCAGAACGCCCTTTCCGTCGGCGGCAAGCTGGTTGATGATGGAATAAATTTCGTATTTGGCGCCGACATCGATGCCGCGCGTCGGCTCGTCGAGGATCAGGACATCCGGATCCGAGAACAGCCACTTCGACAGCACCACCTTCTGCTGGTTGCCGCCGGACAGGTTGCCTGCCTCCTGGAAAACACCGGACGAACGGATGCGCAGCTTGGCGCGATAGTTCGTCGCCACCTGCAGCTCGCGTACGTCGTCGATGACCGTTGCCTTGGAGACGCCCATCAGGTTGGCAAGCGTCGTATTGTGCAGAATATTGTTCGTCAGAACGAGGCCGAGTTGCTTGCGGTCTTCCGTCACGTAGGCGAGACCGGCGTCGATCGCCCTGCGAACGGTGCTGGTATCGACCTGCTTGCCGTCGACGAAGACTTCACCGCTGATCTTGTGGCCGTAGGACTTGCCGAAGACGCTCATGGCGAATTCGGTGCGCCCCGCGCCCATCAGGCCGGCAATGCCGACCACTTCGCCCTTGCGCACATTGACGTTGATGTCGTGCAGGACCTGGCGGTCACGGTGCTGCTGATGGAACGCATTCCAGTTCTTGACTTCGAAGATCGTCTCGCCGATCGGCACCGAGCGCGGCGGATAGCGGTCGGCCAGCTCACGTCCGACCATGTTGCGAATGATGATGTCTTCGCTGATCTCTTCCTCGCGACAATTCAGTGCCTTCACCGTCATGCCGTCGCGCAATACCGTGATCTGATCGGCCACCTTGCGCACTTCGTTGAGCTTGTGCGTGATGATGATCGAGGTGATGCCCTGGTTGCGGAACTCCATGAGGAGATTGAGGAGAGCATCGGAATCGCTTTCGTTGAGCGATGCCGTCGGCTCGTCGAGAATGAGAAGCTTGACGCTCTTCGACAAGGCCTTGGCGATCTCGACGAGCTGCTGCTTGCCGACGCCGATGTCGGTCACGAGCGTATTCGGAGATTCCCTGAGACCGACCTTGGCAAGGAGTTGCTTGGTGCGGGTGAAGGTTTCCTGCCAATTGATCATCCCATTGGCGACGACCTCGTTGCCCAGGAAGATATTTTCGGCAATCGAAAGAAGCGGAACGAGCGCCAACTCCTGATGGATGATGATGATGCCGATTTCTTCGGAGTCCTTGATGGTCCTGAACTGGCGGACCGCGCCATCATAGTAGATGTCGCCGTCGTAGGTGCCGGCCGGGTAAACACCCGAGAGCACCTTCATGAGAGTGGACTTGCCGGCTCCATTTTCGCCGACCAAAGCATGAATCTCGCCCTGACGGACCTTTAAATTAACATTTTCCAGGGCGTTCACACCGGGGAACGACTTGGTAATGCTCCGCATTTCGAGGATGGTATTGTCCATTGTCCGTATCCAACGCCGCGACCGAGCATAGCAGACCGCGCGATCGTCTTAAATATCAAAGCCAGGGCTCGCGTTTCAGCGAGCCCTGACCGCTATGTTGGAAAATTACTTCAGCTGATCAGCCTTGTAGTAACCGCCTTCGACGAGGATCTTCTCGTAGTTGGTCTTGTCGACTGCGACCGGGGTCAGCAGGTAAGACGGAACAACCTTGACGCCGTTGTCGTAGGTCTTGCTGTCGTTGACTTCAGGCGTCTTGCCTTCCATCAGAGCGTTGACCATGCCGACGGTGACCTTAGCGAGGTCACGGGTGTCCTTGAAGATCGTGGAATGCTGCTCGCCGGCGATGATCGACTTGACCGACGGAATTTCGGAGTCCTGACCGGTAACGATCGGAAGCTTCACGCCGCCGGAACCGTAACCAACGCCCTTGAGCGAGGAGAGGATACCGATCGACAGGCCGTCATACGGAGACAGAACGGCATCGACGTGGGAGTCGGTGTAATAAGCCGACAGCAGGTTATCCATACGAGCCTGGGCCGTTGCCGGGTCCCAACGCAGCGTACCGACCTTGTCCATGCCCATCTGGCCGGACTTCACGACCAGCTTGCCGCTGTCGATGTAGGGCTTCAGAACCGACATTGCGCCGTCATAGAAGAAGAAGGCGTTGTTGTCGTCCGGAGAACCGCCGAAAAGCTCGATATTGAACGGACCCTTGCCGTCCTTGAGGCCGAGAGCGTCGACGATCGAGCCGGCCTGGAGAACGCCGACCTTGAAGTTGTCGAAGGTCGCATAGTAGTCGACGTTGCCGCTGTTGCGGATCAGGCGGTCGTAAGCGATGACCTTGATGCCGGCATCGTGTGCCTTCTGCAGAACGTCGGACAGCGTGGTGCCGTCGATCGAAGCGATGACGAGAACCTTGTCGCCCTTGGTGACCATGTTTTCGATCTGCGACAGCTGGTTCGGAATGTCGTCGTCGCCATACTGCAGGTCGGTGCCGTAACCGGCAGCCTGGAGCTGCTTGACGATGTTGTTGCCGTCGTCGATCCAGCGGGCCGAAGCCTTGGTCGGCATGGCAATGCCTACTGTGCCCTTGTCCGCCGCGAAGGCAGGTACCACCAGCGTGGCGACGCCGAATGCAGCGCCGGCCATCAATGAGATAATGGATTTCATTACTCTCTCCCTTGTTGTTTAATGTGGCGGACAAAAAATGCCCGCCCGAAACTGCGGCAGGTTCCGTAGAAGGAATGGTTTACTTCTAATTGTGAGAAACGAAGTAGGTCTCCTCCACGCTCTCACGGTCTATGAGCTGTACCCAGCGCACGATCGGCAAACTCGTACGATTTCGTATATCTGTCAAATAGAATAACTGGTAAAACATATACCAACTTTGATATAATGGTAAAAAATAGTACTTTTTTGCCGACGAATGGGAAATTTGGCCGTCATGGAGAAAATATATAACGATTATTTGAGCGATGGCATTGAGATTCATTCCGACAATTTTCGCGACGACACGTTGTTGAAAGCCGGTTTGAAGCTCAATCACCTGCGAATGATTGTCACAATCGAGGACCATGGGCAAATTTCGGCCGCCGCCGAGTCCATGAACATGTCACAACCAGCGGCTTCACGCATGCTCTCCGAAATGGAGTCAATTGTCAAAAGTCCGCTCTACGAGCGCGTCGCCCGGGGCGTCGTGCTGACCCCATTCGGCCTTGCGCTCGCCAAACGGGCGCGCAAGATCCTGCTCGAGTTGCGTGAGGCGGGCCGCGAGCTCGGCGCCTTGCGGACCGGCAAGGGCGGCTCCGTCTTTCTGGGCGCGGTAACCGCCCCGGCGATCAGCCTGGTGGTGCCGGCAATCCAGCGGGTAACGCGCACCTATCCGGGCATCGAGATCAATATCGAAGTGGAGAACAGCAATGTCCTAGCGCGCGAGCTGCTGACCGCCCGCCACGACTTCATCATCAGCCGCATTCCCGACGATCTCGATCCGCGCCTCTTCACCGCCCATGAAATCGGCGTCGAGAAAGCCTGCCTCGTGGTCCGCAACGGACATCCACTGCTCGAAAAGGGAGTGGCCAGCCTGCCGGACCTCGCCGGCTACGACTGGGTCTTCCAGCCACCCGGCACGTTGCTGCGGCGCAAGGTGGAGGACATCTTCCTTGCGGCAGGCGTGCCCCTGCCGGAAAATGTCATCAACACCTCGTCCCTGCTGTTGACGCTTGCCGTGGTCTGCAAGACGGATGCCGTTGCTCCCATTGCGCTGGACATGGCGCAATTCATCTGCGGGCAGACATCGCAGGCCGGCGAATCCTCCATCCTGCCGATCGACTTCGACATCGATGTCAGGCCCTACAGCCTGATCACAGCGCGCGAACGCGCCATGCCGCCGAGCGCCCGGCTGCTGCACGACATGATCCTGGAAGAGAGCAGGAATCTTGCGCTGACATAACGTTACGTTCGCGGATGCATGCCCATAAGCTCCACGCCAACTTCCGCTCCTATGAAACTTGGCGTGGAGGCTCGCATGTTGTTCAGGCAATCATTGTTTCAATCCGTGCTCGACCGCCTCGATACCGAGGAGGATGCGCCGGAAAAGGAAGAGGCGCACCGCATCCGCGGCCTCAATGTCAGCTTTGCCGCGACGGTGCTCGGCGGCGAGGCGCCGGAAACGCACCGGCCCGACGAAGCCTATCGCGACAATCTCGGCGATCCGATTATCCCGCCCGAACCGGAACCCGAACCTGCGCCGCAGGAGCCGGAGCCGGAGCCGCCGGTCATGCCGAAACATCTGGCACGAACGTCACGGGAAGAGATCGCCGCGGAGCTTGCAATCACCTCGGACCTTACGCGCGAAGCTCTGCAGGAAAAACGCCGCAGCTTCGCCAAGGCCAATCACCCGGACAGCATCGCCGCCCTCTTCCGCGAACAGGCGACGACCCGCATGACGCTTGCCAATCAGCTGATCGACGAAGCCATCCGCCGCCTAAGGCGATGATTATTTCTTATCTTCCGCAGGCCCGTCATCCTCGGCGACATCGTCCCGCGCGGGCGCATCATTGGTTGCCGCAGGCGGTTGAGGCTTGAAATTCAGAAGCAGCATCCAGGCCGAATAGACACCAAGCGCTCCTGACAGCATGGCCCAGAACGGCTGCGAGCCAAAGGTTTCGACGGCTGCCCAGCCAAAACAGACAGCCACGATGAGGATGCGCACCCAAAGCGGCTTATAGAGCGGGTGACTGGGATCGATCAGTTGCATGGGTCTCTTTTGCCTATTCAAGAAGACTTGTCTTTAGCGCATCATTGGGAAAATTGTGAAGCGGTCCGGATAAAATAAGGTTTTGCGGGCTGATTTCGGCTAGGCCGAGATCGAACAGCATTTTTGAGAATTGTGAAGTCCAGGCGGCTTGACGCCGTCGCCGGAAAATGGAATGAAAATTCCATAGAGGTAGATATTCGGTCCATTTATTCCGAATTCAGGGAGGTAAGAATGACTGTCAGATTTGGCCTGCTCGGCGCCGGACGCATCGGCAAGGTGCATGCGAAGGCCGTCAGCGGCGATGCCAACGCCAGGCTCGTTGCCGTCGCGGATGCCTTTCCGGCGGCAGCGGAAGCAATTTCAGCCGCCTATGGCTGCGAAGTGCGCACCATCGAGGCCATCGAAGCGGCAAACGATATCGATGCCGTCGTCATCTGCACGCCGACCGATACCCATGCCGATCTTATCGAGCGCTTCTCTCGCGCCGGCAAGGCCGTCTTCTGCGAGAAGCCGGTGGATCTCGACGTCGCCCGCGTCGAGGCCTGCATCAAGGTCGTCAAGGAAACCAAGGGCAAGCTGATGGTCGGCTTCAACCGCCGCTTCGACCCGCATTTCATGGCCGTCAAGAAGGCCATCGACGAAGGCCGCATCGGCACTGTGGAGATGGTGACGATCACCTCGCGCGATCCGGGCGCCCCGCCCGTCGATTACATCAAGCGCTCCGGCGGCATTTTCCGCGACATGACCATCCATGATTTCGACATGGCCCGCTTCCTGCTCGGCGAAGAGCCTGTGGCCGTGACCGCAACCGCGGCCGTGCTGGTCGACAAGGCGATCGGCGAAGCTGGCGATTACGACAGCGTTTCCGTCATCCTCCAGACGGCGTCGGGCAAGCAGGCGATCATCTCCAATTCCCGGCGCGCCACCTACGGCTACGATCAGCGCATCGAAATCCACGGCTCGAAGGGCATGGTAGCAGCCGAAAACCAGCGCCCCTTCTCGATCGAAGTCGCCAATGGCGATGGCTACACCCGCCCGCCGCTGCATGATTTCTTCATGACGCGCTACACGGAAGCCTATGCTAACGAGATCGCAAGCTTCATCGCCGCAGTCGAAAAGGGCGCCACCATCACTCCCTCGGGCACCGATGGCCTCGCCGCCCTGAAGCTGGCGGATGCCGCCCTGCAGTCGGTCAAGGAAGGCCGCCTGATAAAGGTCGGCTAAGCAGCCGCAATTCCTGCAAGAAATACGATCCTCCCAAAAGGTCCGCCGCGAATCGCTTCGCGGCGGACCTTTTCTTTGGCCGGAAGGCCCGTGCCAGCCTCGCCTTTCGAGGCTGCCGTTCTCCGTTGTCGAAACCTCTTGCGAATCGCATAAGTACGTGCTTATCTGTTCTCATGATAGAGAACGAGATATTCCGGGCTTTGGCGGATCCGACCCGCCGCGCCATTTTTGAAAAGCTCGCCGCCGGTGGCATGAATGCCAGCGCCCTTCGCGAAGGCATTGATATCAGCCAGCCGGCCATGTCCCAGCATCTCGCCGTTCTGCGCGGCGCCGGGCTGGTCAGGGAAGAACGACAGGGGCGGTTCGTGAATTACGAAGTCGATCCGGAGGGGCTTGCCCTCATTGCGCAATGGCTGGCGAAATACCGCGCCTACTGGCCCGCCCGCATCGAAGCTCTCAAGGTCTTGCTGAAGGATATGGACCAATGAACGACCGGAAAATCCCTGCCCGCAAACCCGGCATCGAACTTGAGTACGATCTCAACGAGCCCCCTCAGAAGGTGTGGCGCGCGGTCAGCACTCCCGAACTTCGCGAAAACTGGCTGCCGAAGGAAGCCTTGGCCGATCCCCAGGCAATATCCGTCACGCCAGGTGAAGAGGTGCGCTACCGCCTGCGCGACGACGCGCCGCCATTCCTCGAAAGCACCGTAACCTTCAGGATAGCTCCGAACGCAAACGGCGGCACGAGCCTGCGGATCATCCACGAACTTGATGATGTGCGGCTTCGCCAGGCTGAAAAGGCTGCGGCAAACAATAACAGCCTGACCGT
Organism: Rhizobium sp. P40RR-XXII; assembly: GCF_012641405.1. Classification (GTDB taxonomy): domain Bacteria; phylum Pseudomonadota; class Alphaproteobacteria; order Rhizobiales; family Rhizobiaceae; genus Rhizobium. Next base: position 562,846 of record NZ_JABAII010000001.1, on the reverse strand, counting down.
CATGCGCGCCGCCTGACGCTCTGAATAGATCAACAATTTCAAGAATATTGGAGTTCGCCGATGCGCGAAGCGATGCAACTCGTCCCCATGGTCGTGGAACAATCCAGCAGAGGAGAGCGGTCTTTCGACATCTATTCCCGCTTGCTGCGCGAGAGGATCATCTTCCTGAATGGCGAGGTGAACGATACCGTCTCAGCCCTCGTCTGCGCCCAACTCTTATTTCTCGAGGCGGAAAGCCCGAAGAAACCGATCAGCCTTTATGTCAATTCGCCCGGAGGCGTCGTGACCAGCGGCCTCGCCATGTACGATACCATGCGCTACATCCGCGCGCCGGTGCATACGCTCTGCATGGGGACGGCTCGTTCAATGGGGTCTTTTCTGCTGATGGCCGGCGAACCGGGCCAGCGCACCGCGCTGCCCAATGCCAGCATCCATATCCATCAGCCCTTGGGCGGCTTCCAGGGGCAGGCATCGGACATCTTTATCCACGCTGAAGAAATGAGACGAACGAAACACCGCATGACACGGCTCTACGCCGAGCATTGCGGCCGCTCCTATGAGGAATTCGAGCGCGCCATGGATCGCGATCACTTCATGACGGCGGAAGAAGCGCTGGAATGGGGATTGATCGACCGCATCCTGCACATTCGCGAGGAAGAGCAACCCTTGGGCCTGACGGATTGAGTCCAACAGCGGCGCTGCAGCCAGTCGCAGTGCCGAACTTTCGCGTCGTGGCTCTCAACCGGCCCGGTCGCGCAATTCCACGACCGATCCGCTCCTTTTCACGATATCATTGTCGATGATCGAAAATGCACGGTTCAGATGCCCTTCGAAGACGAGCGTCGGCTCGTCGACGATGACGCGCAGCTCCGGCATGCCCTCCATGCGCACGACATGCGATTCCGCCAGTCCCTCGGTTATGCCCTCGATCAGCAGATCATAATAGCGTACGCCCGGACCGGTGATGACGATCGGCATCCGCTCGTGCAGGCTCAGGACGCGCGAAAGGCCATTGCCGAGCGCCAGGCCGGCCTGACGGAAGGCCAGCACATTGCGGCGCCCGCCATGGCGCGCGCTCGCTGCGATCTTGTCGAGTTCGGCGATAGGAACGAACTTCGCCGGGATCGTGTCGAGCGGCACGTCGAAAGCCGTGCGCAGCATGGCATAAAAGCCTGCATAGGCCTCAATGCAGCCGCGTGCGCCGCAGCGGCAAAGACCACCGCCCGGTACATGCATCATATGCCCGAAATTCGGCGCCGAGATATGATGATTACCCTCCTGATCTCGGCGCACGATGCCGAGCCCGATGCTGTGGCCAAGCGACAGCGCCGCCATTGCGCGGAAACCGCCACGCGTGCTGATTTCCTCCTGCCGCCCGAGGGCCGCGGCCACCAGCAGGGTCTCGTTGCCAAGAATGACTTGCGCTGTCCATTCGTCACGAAGCACGGCGGCGAAATCGATCTCGGCGCGCCCGAAGATCGGCGACCAGCGCAGCACTGGTTCGGACGCATCGACGAGCCCCTTGCTGCTGATCGAGATCATCAGCACCTTGTCGCGCGACAATTGCGAACGGGTGACGATCCGGTTCAAGGCATCGCGCAATCCGGCCACGAAGCGATCGACATCGACGACGTTCTGCTGCCTGTCCTCGGTGAAACGGTCGATCAGGCGGCCGGTATAATCGACAAGGGAATATTGCACGGCATCCGACGAGATGACAACGACGATGAGATAGCCGCAATCACGCCGCTGCGAAAACAGCACGCGCGGCCGCCCGCGGCCACTGGCGGCCTGCTGCTCCGCCTTTTCGATGATCTGCGCCCGTTCGAGATCGGCTGTGATGACCGACACGGTCGCGGAGGAGAGTTTCGTAAAGTCAGAAAGCTCGGTATGGGCAAGCGGGCCGTGCCGGCGCAGCGCCGACAAGACCAAAGCGCTGTTCTTTTGACGGACCAATTCGGTGCTCGATTTGGCCAGCATCGGCAAGCTCCCCGCTCATCAACCCTCCCCTTCCGCAGCCCTGATAGCCCATTTCGGATGACCGATGAAAGCCGGCAATGCGGGTGTTGACAGTTGAAAAAATCTCTGACACTAAATTTCTCGACTGTCGAGAAAAAAATCCAAAGCTTTTCTTGTCAGCATTTTCGCCGCGGCCGACGGGAGTTAAGGATACGTGCGGCCGCATTCAATCGGGAGGATCACATGAAAGCTTTCATCAAGCTGGCTGCGGGCGCAGCCATCGTTTTGACCATGCAGACGGCCGCCTTCGCCAAGGATCTCGTCGTCGGCGTTTCCTGGTCGAACTTCCAGGAAGAGCGTTGGAAGACCGATGAAGCCGCCATCAAGAAGGCGCTCGCGGCAGCCGGCGCCAAGTACATTTCCGCCGACGCCCAGTCGTCCGCTTCCAAGCAGCTGACCGACGTCGAGTCGCTGATTTCCCAGGGCGCCAACGCCCTCATCATTCTCGCGCAGGATTCCGACGCCATCGGCCCGGCCGTTGAAAAGGCCGCCGACGAGGGCATTCCAGTGGTCGGCTACGACCGCCTGATCGAAAATCCGGCCGCCTTCTACATCACCTTCGACAACAAGGAAGTGGGTCGCATGCAGGCTCGCGACGTGCTGAAGGCAAAGCCGGAAGGCAACTACGTCTTCATCAAGGGCTCGTCGTCCGACCCGAATGCCGACTTCCTCTTCGCGGGCCAGATGGAAGTGCTGAAGTCCGCCATCGACGCCGGCAAGATCAAGAATGTCGGCGAAGCCTACACGGATGGCTGGCTGCCGCAGAACGCGCAGCGCAACATGGAGCAGTTCCTGACCGCCAACAACAACAAGGTTGACGCGGTCGTCGCCTCCAACGACGGCACCGCCGGCGGCGCAGTCGCTGCACTCGACGCCCAGGGCCTCGCAGGTTCCGTGCCGGTTTCCGGCCAGGACGCCGACAAGGCCGCTCTGAACCGCATCGCGCTCGGCACGCAGACCGTTTCGGTCTGGAAGGACTCGCGCGAGCTCGGCAAGCGCGCCGCTGAAATCGCCCTCGCTCTTGCCGGCGGCAAGACCCAGGACCAGATCGATGGCGTACAGACCTTCAACGGTGGCCCGAAGCATGTTGCGATGAAGTCGGTCTTCCTGACCCCGATCCCGATCACCAAGGACAATCTGAACGTCGTCATCGACGCCGGCTGGATCTCCAAGGCTGAAGCCTGCCAGGGCGTCAAGGCCGGCAGCGTCGCTGCCTGCAAGTAAGCACTTGGCTGACGAGTTGACCCGAAGATAATGCCGACGCCGCAAGGGGCTCTCCGTTGCGGCGTCGAATGCGGATAAGAGGCCCGCAACTCCACCCAGAATGGAGACGCAAGGCTTCCCGCATGTGTTGCGTCATCGCATATCCGATCGGCCTGCCGGACGGCGGTCGTGGAACCGGCAGACGCCGGATGGGCGAGCGATGGCGTCTATTGTGACCAGCGCGGATACTGCCCAGCGATCAATGAAAAGCATTCGCGGGCCTGCGCCCAACAGTGGGAGAACGGCAAAGCGATGGCCGACCTGACGCATTCCACAACATCGAGCGGTCCGCGCAATGCAGAGGAAGGCGCAATCACGCGCTTTCTGCGTGCCACCGAAATCGATACCCGCCTGCTCGGCATGGTCGGCGCGCTGCTGATCATCTGGATCGGCTTCGATCTTTATACCGGCGGCCTGTTCCTGACACCCCGAAATCTCTGGAACCTTTCCGTCCAGACCTGTGAAATTGCGGTACTTGCCACCGGCATGGTGCTCGTAATCGTCACCCGCAATATCGATCTTTCCGTCGGCTCGATGCTCGGTTTCGTCGCCATGGTCATGGGCGTCGTCCAGGCGAAATATCTGCCGGCCTATCTCGGCTTCGACAGCTCCTGGACCTGGGTCATCACGCTGATCTGCGGCCTCGTCGTCGGCACGCTGCTCGGCACTTTCCAGGGCGTGATCATCGCTTTCTTCAATGTCCCCTCCTTCATCGTCACCCTCGGCGGCTTCCTCGCCTGGCGCGGCCTTGCCTGGTACGTCACCAGCGGCCAGACGGTTGCCCCGCTCGATGCCACCTTCCGCATCATGGGCGGCGGCGCCGAAGGCTCGATCGGCGCGACATGGAGCTGGATCCTCGGCGGTCTCGCCTGCCTCTTCATCGTTCTCGGCATCATCGGCGGACGCCATCAGCGCAAGCGCTTCAACTTCCCGCGCCGGCCGCTCTGGGCGGAATATTTCCTCGCCGTCCTCGGCTCCGCCCTCGTCCTCGTGACGATCTACGTTTTCAACATCTATTACTGGCCCATCGGCATCGCGAAGAAATACGCGACCGAGCACAATATTCCCTGGCCGGAAACCGGGCTCGATATCCCCTACGGCATCGCCGTGCCCGTGCTGATCGCCGTCGGCATCGGCATCGTCATGACCTTCATCGCCACCCGCCTGCGCTTCGGCCGCTATGTCTTCGCCATCGGCGGTAACCCGGAAGCAGCCGAACTCGCCGGCATCAAGACCCGCTGGGTGACGGTGCGCATCTTCGCGCTGATGGGCTTGCTTGCGGCGGTTGCCGCGGCGATCTCCACGGCGCGCCTCAACGCCGCCGCCAATTCGCAGGGCACGACCTACGAGCTTTTCACCATCGCTGCGGCGGTCATCGGCGGCACGTCGCTTGCCGGCGGCAGCGGCACGATCGCCGGCGCTATGATCGGCGCCCTGGTCATGCAGTCGCTGCAATCGGGCATGGGGCTCGCCAATGTCGACACGCCGATCCAGAACGTCGTCGTCGGCGTCGTCCTGGTCATCGCCGTCTGGCTCGACATCGTCTACCGCTCGCGCGCCAAGTAAAAGGAATTCGGAACCATGACGGATCAAACCACTCCGCTTGTGGAAATGAAGAACATTTCCATCTCCTTCGGCGGCATCCACGCGGTGGACAATGCCTCGGTGGATCTCTACCCCGGCGAAGTCGTCGCACTTCTCGGCCATAACGGCGCCGGCAAATCGACGCTGATCAAGATCCTCTCCGGCGCCTACAAGCGCGACAGCGGCGATATCCTGATCAACGGCGAACCCGCCGATATCCGCACCCCGCGCGACGCCAAGAAATACGGCATCGAGACGATCTACCAGACGCTCGCCGTCGCCGACAATGTCGACGCCGCCGCCAACCTCTATCTCGGCCGCGAGCTGCAGACCCGCTGGGGCACGCTGGACGACGTCGCGATGGAAGCAAAGGCCCGCGAAGTCATGGGGCGCCTCAACCCCAACTTCAAGCGCTTCAAGGAGCCGGTAAAGGCACTTTCCGGCGGCCAGCGCCAGTCGGTCGCGATCGCCCGCGCCATCCTCTTCGATGCCCGCATCCTGATCATGGACGAGCCGACCGCGGCACTCGGCCCGCAGGAGACGGCGCAGGTCGGCGAACTCATCAAGCAGCTGAAGAAGGAGGGCATCGGCATCTTCCTCATCAGCCACGACATCCACGACGTTTTCGACCTCGCCGACCGTGTCTCGGTCATGAAGAACGGCCAGGTCGTCGGCCACGCCCGCACCGAAGACGTCACCAAGGACGAAGTCCTCGGCATGATCATCCTCGGCAAGGTCCCCCCGAAAGCCACCCCCGGCCCCGGCGCCATGCGGGAATAAGCCGAAACGGCCAACAAAAACGAGGCCGCGCGCCAAAAGCCCGCGGCCTCAGTCCACCAAAACGTCCGATCTCACGCTTTCCTGAATTTTCCTCATTGAAGCCAAACGCTTCCTAGGCTAAGAACCAGCCATCGGACAGGCGATTCAAACCGCCACGGCATGCACCCGTAGCTCAGCTGGATAGAGTGTTGGATTCCGATTCCAAAGGTCACAGGTTCGAATCCTGTCGGGTGCGCCACCGTTTTCCCAAATGCCCATGCCAATACGGAATAAATTCGGAACCAATAGCCGAGGTGGCACGCAACCGTCATCTGCCGCATCCCGATGATCGAGAAGACTCGCAACCGAGCTAGCCATTCCGCTCTGCAACACCCGCAAACGTCTGATCACATAAAGCCTGGATTTCGCGGCAGATATTGCGTCCAGTCGCCATAGCCGGGCGATGCCATCAGCAGCATTGGGAAGGTGATCCGCATGCCTTGATTGATCGCAAGGCTCAAGGCGCTGTCGCATGTGCCTGGCAGGAATGCCGATATCTTCTCGGCGGAGCCGTCTGTCGCCAGCTTCAGCATGGTCGCAAAGGCATCACGGAGAAGGTCAGGCCGCGTGACCGCGAGGGGACCGATGTGTCCGTTGGAGCCGATATAGCCGTAGCCGACAATATCATTGCCAGCGTGGAGCAAAATCCCTGTGATCACGGGATCGTCGAGCAGATAGCGGTGATGCTTCTCCCGCGAGACGCCGATGGCGCGGGAATCGATATCGACGAGATTTTCCATGGTCGCGGCGCCGTTGTCGATCGCGATGGCGCGCAATTGCGGTTCCGGCAGGGTCTGCTTTATCCGTTCGCGCTCGACGTTGAAAAAGTAAATCGGCATCTTGGGAAAGAGGCCGTGCCGCATGTAAAGGCCCTGCGAGACACGATTGAAGGTGAAGGTAATCAATGCCTTGTGAGCCGCTCCCGATTTCCGGGCGTGCTCCATGGTTCGCTCCAGCAGTTCATTTCCGATGCCCTGCCCCTGTCGGGCGGGGTCGACGAACAGCTGGGCGAGGAACCAAACATCGCCGCAAACCCAACTCCAGGCAAAGCCGAGAATTTCGCCCTCGTCTTCCGCGACCCATAATCCATCAGGGTCGTCCTTCAGCGAAAACAGCTGAAAGCCAGGAGGGCTTGCCGTCGCCATCGCGCCGAAGCCATGGCGAACGGTAAGATCGTTGATGCTGGCAACCACCAGCGCATCGGTCGCGGCCAAATCATCCGCGCAAGCAGGTCTGTAAACAAGCGGCATTGGATAACCCCGCAAATTTTTCCGCGTCAAAGCGCAAGACCGCAACACCCGTCATATCGGCCATTCATGACCGCCGTCTAAGATACCGCCGCTTCGCTTTCTGCACTCCTGATCCAGATAAGAGGAACCCGATGCTTGATGCTCCCCCCGGGCATATCCCGCGATCCTGAGATTTCGATAATAACATACGCGTTTTCAATATCATCCTGCCGGATGCGCGGCGAGATACTCTTTGGCAGCCGGCTTCGGCCTGAAAGCCTAAAAAGAATATCGGACGGCAGGAGCTTTCCTGCCGTCCGATAGTGCTATTCGGGAAGGCCTGGCGGCTGATCTCTAATGATAATCGGCCCTGCTTTCGGCTTAGTGGTTCTTGTTCGGACCCTTGCCCGTCGCGAAGCTGCAGGTCTTGATCTTGCATTTCGGATCGTCGCTCGTGGGCACGCTGGCGCTGGCCATCGCACCCTGTCCGAGGCAAGACATCGAATTCAATACGGTCCGATGGTACATCATCAGGCCCGGATGGTGCGACGGGTATCTCAGCACGATCGACCCTTCCTGAGCCATCTTTTCGTGCACGGCCGCGCAGGTCATCGACTTGGAATTATAAGCCGACATTGCCATCGCATTCGTGGAGAACATTGCAATTGCGGCAAGTATGATGATCGTCTTCATGGGTCTTCCTTTGGTCGCGCCGAAAGGCGCTGTCGAAAATGAGATAGTCCTTGATTAGCATCGGATTTATGACAGTGAGCCGACTTCCCTTATCGGCTGTTCAACCACTGCCAGGGGTGACCGGAGCGCCCGTTTAGGTACGATTGCGCCAGGGTCACTTGCGCCTCATGCTGCCCATAGGCAGATGCGGGCCGAGCGGAGATTTTAGAAATCGTCCGGCAAGATATGAGGCCCGATATGAATACCGGGCCTATTCAAGATGAAGGTCAGATTAGACCGAAAGCGTCAGAACGTCCGTTCGAAGCGAAGGATACCCGAGAAGGTGTCGTCACCCGGCAGGTCATAGTGAACGTAAGTCACTTCCGGCTCGATGAGCAGGTTCTTCACCGGGTTGAACTTGATGTTGGTGGTGGCCTCGAAAATCTTCGAGTCGGTATAGGCGAGCTGCAGGTTCCACTTCAGCTTGTCGTTGAACGGAACGCCGACACCGCCCCAGACAGCCCAGTCACCCCAGCCGCAATCCGCGCCGTGAACAACGCCGTCGGACGTCGTGCAGGCCGAGACGTTCTGGTTCGAGCCGGCATACTGGTTGAGCTTGTCGCCGTCGGTGTTCCAGCCGCCCATCAGGAAGGCCGAGAAAGCGCCGAAGTCGGCATCGATACGGGCCTTGATGGCGCCTTCCTCGACAATCGAGTCATAGCCGCCGACAACACGGAACTGCCACGCACCGGCCTTGTAGCCGAGGCCGGCGACGACGTTCGGAGCATAGTGGTCGGTCTCGGACAGCTGCCAGCTGCCGCCATAGGCGCTGGTGGTCGATCCGGAATTGCTGTCTTCGACCGAGATGACGCCGGTGAAGCCGGTGCCGCTATCATAGTTGTAGGTGATCTGGTTCAGTTCGTACGGGCCGTCATAGATCACGTCGTCCTGGATGACATCGCCAGCATAGCCGGTGAATTGGTTGTACTGCGAGTCCGTCTTACCGACAGTAAAGCCGCCGAGAGTGATATAGGCCCACAACAGGTTGGTGGAGGTGGCGTTGCCGTCGTTCCAGTCCCAGCGAACGATGGTTTCGGTCTTCAACGGACCATACTCGGTATCGGTCGCGGTATTGAGGTCGAGCTCGGCGCGGGTATGCCACTTGGTACCGAAGTTGCTATCGCGATTATAGGGATCCTTCCACTGGCCCTCGGTGCGGACCTTGCCGCCGACCCGCAAGCAGGTCTCCGTGCCGGGAATGAAGAAGTAGCCAGCGCCGAACGCATCGCAGATGCGGACATATTCCAGCGGCTCCGGTTCTGCAGCAACGATAGCATCAGCCGCATGCGCGCCGGATACGACGCAGAGGGCAGCAGCGGAACCGATAAGCAAGCTCTTGATGTTCATGGTAACTCCATCCGTCAAATGAACTTGCGCGATGGACGAACCTGGGGGACCGCTCGACATCAAGTTCCAGTGCCTAGTTCGAAGCACAACGCTTCACTTCTGATTAGTAAGCTGCATTTACTATTTCATTTTTACAAGGATTTAAGGGGAGCCTAAACATATGTGACAGCACCGACATATGACGTGTTGCTCAAACGACGCACATGTGTACGAGCGATGACAACTAGATGACAGCCAAGTGACAACAACGGCAAATGGCCCTCGTCTGCCACGCACTCAAGCGACATACATTGCTGGACTGACAGTGATGAATCTTGATAGAGTTTGAAGCGGACAGACAGCGCATCCATCCATGGCAAATCGCAGGCAGGATCATCATGCCGAAGATCGATATTGCAGCCATACCCGAAGTCAAAGGCACGCGTTATCCCGCCCCATTCAATGCCCCCTGCGCCGAGCGTATACGCCAGCGGCTGGGCAATGCCGGCGGCCTCAGCGATTTCGGCGTCAATCTGATGCGGCTGCCGCCGGGCAACTGGTCGAGCCAGCGGCACTGGCATTCCGAGGAGGATGAATTCGTCTATGTGCTGGAAGGCGAACTGACGCTGATCGAGGATGATGGTGAAACCATCTTGCGCGCCGGCGATTGCGCCGCCTTCCCGAAAGGCTCGGGCAACGGCCATCACATGATCAACAAATCGAACACGACGGCAATCTATCTCGAGGCCGGCACGCGCTCACCAACGGACCTTATTACCTGTTCGGACGTCGACATGATGAGCTCCAGCACGGACGGACGTTTCGTGCACAAGGACGGCATGCCCTATCCGGACGGTTAAGGCAATTCCAGCGAAAGTACGCAGCGGTTTTCCGTCCGGAATTGCGTAAGACAAACCGTTCTATCCTCGTTCGTCCGTCGTCACAGCCAGCCGATAGGACAGGAGATGCGTCGGCGCGCCATGCAGCATGACTTCACGCTCGAAACCGAAGCCGCATTTCTCCAGTACGCGCCGCGAGGCGACATTGACGGGACGCACAAGCCCGACAACGCGCTCTGCATGCAGATCATTCTGGGCGAAAGCCAGCGCCTCCGTTACCAGCTCCGTCGCATAGCCGCTTCCCCAATCATCGGGATGCAGATGATAGGAGAGATTGAGGCCCTCGAACTCCGTCGAGACGGTAACGCCGCCGAAGCCGATCAGCCGCTCTTCTGTTTCGATCGCCCAGCGCCCGAACCCGTGCAAACGCCAGTGTGCCCGGTCACGCGCCAGCCGCCGGACACTCTCTTCGGGAGAATCCGGTCTCGGATCCGGCCGATGGGCGACCAACTCCTGCCGCGAAAACAGGGCCGTGAGGAAGTCGAGATCCCGCTCTTCCGGCATACGCAGGGAAAGGCGCGATGTATGCCGGATCATGGTCCATTCCCTTGAAAGATCAGACCGCTTCGGCAAGAACCGGCGGATCGTAGCAGCAGGCATCCGTGGAAACCCCCATGCGGCATCCACTCGCCTCAAGCGCTTCCGTCACCACCTCCACGAACAAGCGGCGGAACCATACCGAGCGGCTGTCGGCCTGATCGACGCGCCGATAGAGCATCGTCACCGGATCGGCAGACAGCTCGAACGGCGGCTCCGAAATCGTAAGATCATGCAGTTGCGCCATGCAGCGGGCAATGGCTTCCGGAACCGTCGCGATGGCGGGAATGGCCCGCAGCGTCGTCGGCAGGGCGGAGAAGCGGGGAACGGTCGCCACCACTTGCCGGCGATGGCCGAGGCGGGCGAGAGCGACGTCGACACTGGTGGATATGGCGCCTTCAAGCGAAACGGTCACATGCGGCGCGTTGGCAAAATGCTTCAGGCTCAGCGGCGTCGCGCATTTGAGATGCCGGCCATCGTAGATGCAGAGCGAAGCCTGTTCGAACAGCGGCGCGCGAACGTGCCAAGAGGCCGGCTCATCATGCACGGAGATGCTGAATTCAAAGGCGCCCTCGTCCAGCAGCCGCACGGCATCACGCCGGTCGAAGGCAACGCTGGTCAGCCGGGCATTGGGCGCGAGCTGGCGCAACCGCGCGGCCAGCAGCCCGAAGAAGGACGATTCGAGATTGTCGCAGAGCCCGATACGGAATTCTCCCTGCCAGCTTCCCGGATCGAAGGCGGCCGGCGGACGAATGGCGCGCTCGATGCCGGAGAGAGCATCCTCGATCGCCGGCGCAATGGAAAGCGCCCGCGGCGTCGGCTGCAGCCCGCGCCCGACACGCACGAACAACTCGTCATCCAGCGTCTCGCGCAGCCGGCGGAGCGCAGCGGAAAGACCCGGCTGGCCAAGCAACAGGCGCTCGGCGGCACGGCTCACATTCCGCTCCTGCATCAGCACGGAGAAGGCGAGCAGCAAGTTGAGATCTATTTTTCGCAGGGTCGCATCATTCATCATCGTCAGTAATACCTGACATGGTTACTATCAATTTGCAATAGGGTTTGAAGATGTACATTTTCTCGTTCCCTGCCGCTTTCAACCTCCCAAGAGGCGGCAGCCTAGAAAGGAACGATCCCGATGACTTCTTCCCAAACCCGAAGCGGGGCCGGATTGGCGTTGCTGCTGCTATGCGCTGCCAACTTCCTCGACGCCATGGACGTCTCCACCATTGGCGTGGCCCTGCCCGCAATCCAGAAAGAGCTCGGCATGCAGGCCACATCCCTGCAATGGGCGGTCAGCGCCTATGTGCTCGGCTATGGCGGCTTTCTGCTGCTTGGCGGCCGCGCTGCCGACCTTTTCGGCCATCGCCGCGTCTTTCTCTGGTCGCTCGCCGTCTTCGCCGCCGCCAGCATCGCCGGCGGTTTCGTCGATAGCGCTCCCACCCTGATCGCCGCGCGCCTGATCAAGGGCATTGCCGCCGCCTTCACCGCCCCCGCCGCGCTTGCCCTCCTGCTCTCCGTCTTCGGAGAAGGCAACGCCCGCGCCAAGGCGCTTGGCGTCTTCTCCTCCACCGGTGCCGCCGGCTTCGTGCTAGGCATGGTGCTTGGCGGTGCCGCGACCATCATCAGCTGGCGCGCGACCCTGGTCATAGGCGCTCCCATCGCCATCCTCGCGCTCATCGTCGCGCCGCTCGTCCTGCCCGCCGATCATAAGCGAAGCGGCCCACGCGCCCGCTTCGATTGGGCCGGAGCATTGACGATCACCCCCGGCCTGCTGCTCTTCGTCTTCGGTGTCACCAATGCCGCAGCCGATGGTTGGCAGGCATTTGCGACCTGGGGCTCCCTGGTGGCCGCGCTTGTTCTGATCCTGCTGTTCCTGGTCGTCGAGTCCCGCCATCGGGATCCGATGGTGCCGCTCGCCATGTTCCGGCGCGCCAAGCTCAGCCATGCCAATGCCATTGCCGCGCTATACCAGGGAGCCTATGTCGGCTTCCAGTTCATTGCGACACTCTACTATCAAACCGTCGTCGGCTGGTCGGCCTTCGCCACGGGTCTTGCTTTCGCCATCGGCGGGACCTGCGTCATGTTCCTCGCTCCACGCTTCGCCACGATCGGACAGAACCGCGGAACGACCCTGTTGATGACCGTCGGTGTCGGATTGCAGGCCATCAGCTATCTTTTCTGGGTGCTGTCGGCCGGCCAGATCGATACGATCGTGCTCGTCATCATCTCGCAGCTGTTGCTCGGCGTCGGCTATGCCATGACCTATCCGTCGATCCAGGTCGCCGCCCTGTCCGAAGTTGGAGATGACGAATCCGGACTGGCTTCGGGTATGCTGTTTGCCTCCTTCCAGATCGGCGGCGGCATCATCCTGGCGGCGGCATCGGCCGTCTTCAGCGCAGCACCGAGCTTCGGCTGGAACCCCTACATCGCCGGCATCGGTTTCGTGACGATCCTCGCGGCCGCCATCACGCTGCTTGCCGCCGTCGGTCCGCGCTCATCCACCGCGAGAGCCACGAATTATCAAGCTGCGGAATAGTTCAAGGCAAGACGACCCGTCCGGTGGACGGGTCAATCCTTCTCCACACCGGCAGCTTCGGCGGCACGGCGCAGCAGGAGATCACGCTCCCTCCGATTTTCGGCAAGCGCGGCGGCCATTTCGAAGACCTGCCGCGCTTCGTCGTATCGGCCAAGCTTGTAAAGAAGATCGCCGCGAACACTCGGCAGGAGATGATAGTCCCTCAAAGCAGGCTCGGCGCCAAGGCTTTCAACGATGCCCAATGCCGCCTCGGGACCTTCGACCATGCCGATGGCGACTGCGCGATTAAGTTCGACAATCGGCGAACGCGTAAGCCCGGCAAGTTCCGCATAGAGATCGGCAATCCGCCGCCAGTCTGTTTCTTCAGCCGTTCTTGCGCTGGCGTGGCATGCGATGATCGCGGCCTGCAAGGCGTAGACCCCACCAGCGCCGCCAAGCTCCTGTACCCTTATCAGGGCCTTCAAACCGCGCTGAATCTGCAATCGATCCCAGCGGCCGCGATTCTGTTCGAGCAGCAGGATCGGGTTGCCGTCGGCATCCGTCCGGGCCGCCGCGCGGGATGCATTCAGCTCCATCAGAGCCAGTAGCGCATGCGCCTCCGGCTCCAACGGGGCAACGGAGGTCAAGACCCGGCCAAGCCGCAGCGCCTCGTTGCACAATTGCAGCCGAAGCCAGTTCTCGCCGCGCGCGGCCGTATAACCCTCGTTGAAGATCAGATAGACGACCTCCAGCACCGCGGCCAGGCGCTCCGACAATTCCTCGCCATGCGGCGTCTCGTAGGTAAGCCGCGATTCCGACAATGTCCTCTTGGCGCGGACAATGCGCTGGGCGATCGTCGCTTCCGGCACCAGAAAGGCTCTGGCAATCTCTTCCGTCGTCAGGCCGCAGATCATCCGCAGGGCAAGCGCCACGCGTCCCTCGCGCGAGATCAGTGGGTGGCACGCCGTGAAGATCAGGCGCAGCATTTCATCGCCGATATCGTCATCCAGAGGTGTATCCAGGTCGGGCATGATCTGCTCGTCCTCTTCCATTTCCCGAACGATCATCTCGTGCTTCTGGTCGAGCATCCGGCGACGGCGCAAATGGTCCAGCGCCCGGCGCTTGGCAGTGGTCATCAGCCACGCGCCGGGGCGCTCGGGGATGCCCGTTTCCGGCCACCGCTCCAGGGCGACGATCAGAGCTTCCTGGGTCAGATCTTCCGCAAGCGGCACATCGCGCAGCAATCGGACCAGGCTGGTGATGAGCCGTGGCTGTTCGATCCGCCAGACGGCCATCATCGCCCGATGGGTACCGGCGGCCGTCACGGCCGCCCGCCCTTATGACAGGTTAAAACCATATGACAGGTTGAAACCATCACGCCCTTGCTTCGGCGAGCGGATCGCATATCCCCTCCGCACCCGGTTCAAAATAGGCACGCACTTCGCACGTGCCTTCCCAGCCGGGCATGAAATCCTTGTGCAGCTGCATGAACTCGACCGCCAGAGCCACGGCCTCTTCCTTGCTTTGCAGCTCGAAGATCGCATAGCCGCCGACGACCTCCTTGGCCTCCACGAAGGGGCCGTCGACGACGCTCAACTTACGGTCCTTGATCGTGACGCGGGCGCCGGTCGCAAGCGGCATCAGCCCCGCCGTATCGAGCATGCGGCCGGCCTTGATTTCCCGATCGGCAAGCTTGCCCATGGCTTCGATAAGCTCCGGCGTCGGATGCATGTGATCACTAGAGGTGACAATAGACATGAAACGCATGGAAGTTTCCTCCGGAAGCGGGACGCCGGCACCATTGCCGCTGAAAAAGCCCGCTCATATTGACGACGAAGCAGCCATTGGCAAATCGACAGCCGTCTTAAAAAAATTCGGATTGCAGCCGTACGCCGGCAGATCCTACGTCCGGCCCGCGCATCTCATCAAGATTGGCGGCATCGAGGCGATTTTACGACTGAAATTTTGGATCGAACGATGCCACAATCCATCGCTTCGCTTTGTTGACTTCCCATAACCATTGCAAGATGGTGAGGCGAAATTGAACCTGCGGGCTTCGAAAGCTGGCGTCTTCCAGGGACACGGCCTTCCGCAAAGCCCGCGAAACGTGGCGGGAGCTTGTTTTCATGTTCGACCATATCTCGATCGGCGTCAAAGACCTAACGCGGGCGCAGAAGTTCTATGACGCAGCGCTTTCGCCGCTTGGTTATGAGCGCCTGACCAATTTCGACGGCACGGTCGGATATGGCGCGGAACGCGCGCAATTCTGGGTCAGCGAGGTGGAGCGCCCGGTGCCCGCCGATCGCGGCTCCGGCCTGCATTTCTGTTTCGTCGCCCCGAGCCAGGCTGCCGTCGACGCCTTCTATGCCGCGGGCATCGCCAATGGCGGCGAGGACAATGGCAAGCCGGGCATCCGGCCGGACTACAGCCAGTTCTACTATGCCGCCTTCGTCATCGATCCCGACGGCTATCGGCTGGAAGCCTATTTCCAGACCGGCGAATAGAGCGCAACCAAAGGCAACATGAGGACCCATTGACCTATCGGGATCGACCTGACCGGCGTGGGTCCTGTCGCTTGATTTTCTTAAGCATTTTATCTTTCAGGCTGCTGTCAGCCTTCTGTCGTACTGGACGCTCGATGGTGGCCGTCCTGGCGTTTTGCAAAACGCGGACGGGCGCTCGTTTTGAACTTGTTCAGACCGTGGCCGGCTTCCCGATGTTCGATAATTCCATTGCCTACACAAAACGGACCGCGCCGGTAAGCAGATCTCTCGTCGCGTTTCTCGCGCTCTTCACGCTTTGGTGGCTGCTGCTGTTTGTCTTCTACCGGTTTCCCGGTATCGATCTCCTCGTCGCCAAGCGCGTCTTCACCGCGACACCCTGCGCGCCAGCCATCCTTCCCGGACCAGCCAGCTTTCCCGGAAAAGTGTGCGGGGTCTTTGCTCTCGCCAAGAATCCTCTTTTCGAGATCATGCGGGCTGTGACGCTTGCTCTGCCCTACATCGCTGCCGTCACCCTGGTCGCGACCGTGATTTCGTCCTGGCGCAAACGTGGCGCCGACTGGCGCACACTGAAAACGGATCGATATGTCGCCGCCTTGATATCGCTGACAATCGGCTGCGGGCTGATCGTGAACACGTTGCTCAAAAGCTATTCCGGCAGGCCGCGGCCGCGCAGCACTGATCTCTTCGGCGGTTCGCTCGATTTCGTCCAGGCAGGTTCGTTTGCCGGCCGGTGCCTTGGAAATTGCTCCTTCGTTTCCGGGGAAGCATCGTCAGGCGGCTGGCTGCTCTGTCTCATACTGCTGCTGCCGCCACAGCTGCGCCTCCGGCTCGGCATTCCGCTCGCGATCGTCTCGATCATGATGCCCGTCATGCGCGTGATGACCGGGGCGCATTACTTGTCCGATGCTGTCCTGGGTTGGCTGCTGTCGCTTGTCGTCTTTGCCGCAGTCATCGCGATGATCGACTTCCTGCGGTCGGCAAGATCGACTCAATCCTGAAAAACGCTCACTCAGCTGACATTGCGCATGCTGATCAGCCCGCTGCGCGAGGCTGCCTTCCGCACACGAACCGCCATCTCGGCGAGCGCAAAGGGCTTCACCAGATAGTCCACGGCGCCGATGCTCATGGCGGTCATCTGGTCCGATAGCTGATCATAGGCCGACATGACGACGACCGGTGTCGTATCGCCACGCGCCTCCATAAGCTTCAGCACGTCGAGGCCGCTTCCATCCGGCAATCGAAGGTCGAGAAGAACCACATCATGGTTTTTTACCGCGACCGCGGCGGTTGCGGATTCCAGATTGATCGACCAGTCGACCGACCAGCCGTCGGCATGCAGATGATCCTGCACGGCATTGCCTATGGCCGGATTGTCTTCGATCAATAAGAGCCGCACGATTGCCCCCGTTGCAATCAGGCAGCTATGATGCCTATTTCTGACGATGACCTGAACTGCGGGCGAGAGGCCGGCAAAAAGCAAAGATAATCCGAACAGGGCTCGAAACAGCCCTGCACAACAACTCGCCGTTCAGGTAGATGTCAGGATCGATCACCATGGTGGCCGGCTTTGGCAGCCAAAACGCACCCTGCAGTAGTGGCATTTCCGCCCCGACCGGCAGCAGATGCGCGGAGAAAGACTATTGACCAACAGAAACGCCACGCCCGGCCGGCAAATATTCAGGCCAGCCATCGGGAGCGTCACGCTTTGTTTCATAGCCGCTTCTTATGTACTCCTTGTGACAAACCGGATGTTTTGGATCAAGGCATACGGCTATTTCATTGCTGAACCTGCCGCTTTCGCCGCCTTCGTGATTGGCATTTCCGCCGGCATCATGGCGCTCTTCACGTTCTTTTCCGCCAAATATCTCACCAAGCCCGCCCTGATCTTCTTCGTGCTGGTGGCATCGGTATGTTCCTGGTTCAACGATCAGTTCGGTGTCATCATCGACAAAGAGATGATCCGCAATGCAGCGGTGTCGACGGGGGCGGAAAGTGCGCACCTGATCACGACACGCTTCGTGACATATGTTCTGCTGACGGGCATCTTGCCCTCGCTTGTCATCATGTGGATCCGGATCGTTCATCGCCCCATCCTCAAGAAGCTTGCCTACAATACCGCCGTCATTCTCGCCTGCTCGGCGATCCTTGTCGCTGCCGGCACCAGCTACTACAAGACCTATGCCGGCGTCGGCCGCGCTCATCGCGACCTGATGGATACGCTTAATCCGGTCGTCCCGATCACCAGCGCCGTGCGTTACGCAATCGATGCCCAAAAGAACGCAAACGTCGTCGCGCAGCCGCTGGGCACGGATGCTCGCAGGGTCGGCGTGGTCGATAGCGGCAAGCCGCGCGTCACGATCATCGTTGCCGGCGAAACCGCCCGCGCGCAGAGCTTCTCGCTCGGCGGCTACGCCAAGATGACCAATCCGGAACTGGCAAAGCGCAATGTCGTCTACTTCCCCAATACCAGCAGTTGCGGTACGGCGACGGCAACCTCCATACCCTGCCTGTTTTCGGTCTACACGCACGGGCAGTACACGCACCGCAAGGGGCTTGAGACGGAAAACCTGCTCGATGTGCTGACCCATGCGAAGGTCGATGTGACCTGGCTCGACAACGACACCGGCAGCTACAATGTGACCAATCGTGTCTCCTACACCTATCTGCCGCCCTCGGCCGATCCGCGCTTCTGCAAGGATGGCGAATGCAGGGACGAGATCCTCGTCGACAAGATCGACGGCTGGCTGGACAAGGTGAAGGGCGACAGCGTGCTGGTGTTGCATCAGCTCGGCAGCCATGGCCCGGCCTACTATCAGCGCTATCCCGAGGAATTCCGCCGCTTCCGCCCGGATTGCCGTTCCAACGATTTCAGCGCCTGCTCGCAAGAAGAAATCACCAATGCCTATGACAATACGATCCTCTATACGGATCACGTCGTCTCGATGGTCATCGACAAGCTGAAACAACGCTCGAATTCGGTATCCGGCTCCGTGCTCTATTTCTCCGATCACGGCGAATCTCTCGGCGAGAACGGCATCTACCTGCACGGCACACCCTATATCATCGCCCCGTCGCAGCAGACGCAGGTGCCGATGCTGGTGTGGATGGCAGACGATCTCGCCAAGGCAGCCGGTTTCGACATGGCCTGCCTCTCCAAGCGCGCTGCCGAGGGCACTTACTCCCACGACAACATCTTCCACAGCGTTCTTGGCATGATGGACGTGTCGACGAAAGTCTACGATCCCAAGCTGGACGTCTTCGCCGCCTGCCGCACGCCATCGAACAAGCTCGCGCTGAACTGACGGACTGCACAATAGCCGGCGGCCCCTGCTTCGATGGGGCCGCCGAGCTTTCAATATCCCTCAAAGCCGCTTCGGCTCGCGGATCGTCCGCTCGTTTTCCACATTGCCAATATTGACGCCGGCTTCGCCGAAGGCAACGCCAACCCGTATCCTGGCATATCGAATTCCTCGAAGGTTTCAGCCGAAACTTTCCGGGTAGTTGATGAGCAGCGACGGCACTACATGCTGTCTCAACATCATCTTCGACACATGACAGGAAAAATCATGCCGACACACAATGTCGAATTCGGACTCGATACTTTTGGCGACGTGACCTTTGACGACAAGGGTACGCCGCTGCCGCATGCGCAGGTGCTGCGCAATGTCGTCGAGGAAGGCGTCCTTGCCGATCAGCTTGGGATAGACTTCTTCGGCATCGGCGAGCATCACCGCGAGGATTTCGCGGTCTCCTCGCCCGAGACGATCCTGGCTGCCATTGCCAGCCGAACCTCGAAAATCCATCTGGGATCGGCCGTGACGGTGCTGAGCTCGGACGATCCGATCCGCGTGTTCCAGCGCTTCTCCAGCCTGAACGCGGTTTCGAACGGCCGCGCCGAAGTCATTCTCGGCCGCGGCTCCTTCACGGAGTCCTTCCCGCTATTCGGCTTCGAGCTGTCGCAGTATGAGCAGCTGTTCGAGGAAAAGCTCGATCTGTTCGCAGCCCTGCTCAAGAACGAGCCGGTGAACTGGGAGGGCAGCATTCGCCCGCCGCTGCGCAATCAGAAAGTCTTTCCGACCATCGAGAGCGGCCAGCTGAAGACCTGGATCGGCGTCGGCGGCAGCCCGGAATCGGTGGTGCGCGCGGCGCACTACGATCTGCCGCTGATGCTGGCGATTATCGGCGGCAGCCCCTACCGCTTCCAGCCCTATGTCGACCTCTATCACCGCGCCTTCGAGCAACTGGGCAAGCCTATCAAGCCGATCGGCATCCATTCGCCGGGCTATATAGCCGAGACAGACGAACAGGCCCGCGAGGAATTGTGGCCCTGCTTCAAGGCAATGCGCGACCGCATCGGCCGCGAGCGCGGCTGGCCGCCCATGACGCGGGCCGAATTCGACAGCGAGATCGAAAAGGGCTCGCTCTATGTCGGCTCGCCGGAAACGGTCGCCGCCAAGCTCGCCCCCGTCGTCAAGACGCTCGGCATCAGCCGCTTCCAGCTGAAATACAGCGCAGGCGCACTCCGTCATGACAAGATGCTGCGCTGTATCGAACTCTATGGCCAGAAGGTGATCCCGGCCGTGCGCGCCGCGCTGGCGGGATAGTCGCAGCCGGGTGCCTCACCCTCGCCTTTGATGATCGATCGGATCAGCGGGCGCTTCGCAATACAGCGAGGCGCCTGTTGTTTTTGCGCTGTCATTTTCATGCAGTAAATGCTACGGATAGTGTTATTGGTAGCATTTACTACGAGCCAAAGTCGCCGATGGAAGAGAAGACGCAGAAGCCTCACACGTTCGACGACCGCATTCTCGGCGTGATCGAAACGTTGGCGCCTGCGGAGCAACGCATTGCCCGCTTCTTCATTGACCAGAAGCAGGCAACCTTGCTGAACTCGGCTGCCCAGATCGCGCAGCTCGCCGGCGCCAGCGACGCAACCGTCGTACGCACAGCGCGCACCCTCGGCTTCGAAAGCCTGTCGGCGCTGCGGGCCGCCGTGCTTGCGGAGCTGACGGGAACGCCTTCACCCGGAACGCGGATGGAGCGTACGTTGGCTGAAACAGGCAATCAGGCGAACGACGCGCTTCGCCACGTTATCGGCATGCACGAACAGGCCCTGGACGTCCTGCGACATGAGGAATTTGCCGCAAGCTTCGAACGCAGCGTCGATATTCTGGCAGGCGCTGGGGGGCGCCATGTCTTCGGCATCGGTCCTTCGGGCGCGATGGCGGATTATGTCAGCCTGCAGTTCAACCGCATCGGCCTTCCGACCCACGCGCTTTCGGCGTCGGGCATCGCTCTGGCGGACCGCCTGCTCTGGATAGGCAAAGGTGACGTCGTGCTGATGATGGCCTACGCCCCGCTCTATCGCGAGGTCGAGGTGCTGCTGGAACACGCCGGCAAGCATGGCGTGCCGGTCATTCTTATCAGCGATGATCTTGGCCCGTTCACTGTCGATAAGGTCGCGGAAGTTCTCCCGGTCCCACGCGGCAATGCCGGCCACCTCGCCATGCATGCCGGCACGATGGTGCTGATCGAGGCATTGATCGTCGCGCTGGCGGCCAAGGGCAAGAAAGCAGCCATCGACAGTCTTGACCAGCTCAGCCAGTTGCGCGGCGCGATCGACAAGGCGTGGAGCAAGCGCGGCACGAGGAAACGCAAGTGAGCCGCGGACCAACCGCTGGGCTCGAAGCAGGTCGACCCTCTACCCTGTGCAAGCTGGTCCAGGACATCAAGAAGAACTTTCGGGGAAATATTTCGCAAATTCAAATCCCTAACCGCCATCCAGGATTCATTTCATGAACAGCCTAACACCTATTCTTTCCACCGTGACGGCATCCTTCCTTGCTTCGTTCGTCGAGGTCGTGGAGGCCTTCACCATCGTGCTTGCCGTCGGTGTCACGAGAAGCTGGCGTCCGGCTCTTACGGGTGCAGCGCTTGCCCTTGCCGTGCTGGCGGTCCTTGTTCTCATCTTCGGGCCGTTGCAGGCGCTGGTGCCGATCGAGATGCTGCAATTCGTCGTCGGCGTCCTCCTCATCCTCTTCGGCATGCGCTGGCTGCGCAAAGCCATCCTCCGCTCGCTCGGCGTCATCGCCTTGCATGACGAGGAAGCGGCCTTCTCCAAGGAAACCGCCGCATTACAGGCGCAGTCCACCGATCGCCGCGCCGATTATCTCGCCGGCCTCGCCGCCTTCAAGGCGGTGCTGCTGGAAGGCGTCGAAGTGGTGTTCATCGTCATCGCGGTCGGCGGCGCCCATGGCCTCACGCTCTATGCCGGCCTCGGCGCACTTGCCGCCTTCGTGCTTGTCATGCTGATAGGGCTGCTGGTCCACCGCCCGCTTGCCAGCGTGCCGGAAAATACCCTCAAATTCGTCGTCGGCCTCATGCTCACCAGCTTCGGCATCTTCTGGACCGGCGAAGGCATCGGCGCGCATTGGCCGGGAGAGGATCTGGCCTTGATCGCCATCTTCGCGATCGTCTCCCTCGCCTCCTACGCCATCATCCGCGGCCTGCGCGGCAACCCGACAGCAAAGGCAGCCCAATGACCATCCTCCGCATCGCCCTGTCCGAGCTCATCGGCATGTTCATCGACGACGGCAGCCTTGCAACGCTCTGCCTCATCCTTATCCTCGTCATTGCCGGAGCGGTGGAGTTTCTCGCCATGCCGCCGCTCGCGGGCGGCCTTCTCCTGCTGATCGGCTGCCTCGCCATCCTGCTCTACAGCATCCGGCGCGCCGTGAAACGATGAGATTCACATCCGCCTGCAAAGCCTTGGATTTGCAGGCGGATGTGATGTTTCGCGCCGATCGGCCTTAGTTCTCGACAGAAACTTTGGCAGATGCGAAGAATCCCGCACGTCAAGCGAAAAGGAGAAACGGCATGAGCAGCGCCTATCCCGAAGTCTACCTCGTACGGCACGGACAGACGGAGTGGAGCCTTTCCGGCAGGCACACCGGCCGGACCGATATTCCCCTGACCGCCGCCGGCGAGGAAGCTGCCCGCAAGCTTGTGGGTCGCCTACCCCTAATCGATTTCGCCGCCGTCTGGTCCAGCCCATCGCAACGCGCGCAAAACACCTGCGCGCTAGCCGGCTTCGGCGACCGGCGCGTCGTCAAGGAGGATCTGGCGGAATGGGATTACGGCGCCTATGAGGGCATCACCACCAAGGCGATCCTCGCCGAACGCCCCGGTTGGCAGATCTTTCGCGATGGTTGCCCGAATGGCGAAATGGCGGCCGATGTCGGCGCGCGCGCCGACCGGATCATCGGCGAACTTCGCGGCATCGGCGATTCCGTCCTGATCTTCTCCAGCGCCCATTTCCTGCGCGTCTTCGCCGCCCGCTGGGTCGGCCTGCCGCCGGAAGGCGGCGCGCATCTGGCCCTTGATACCACAAGCATCAGCGTGCTCGGCTACGAGCATGACCTGACCGAGCCGGTCATCCGCCGCTGGAACCAGATGTGACGGACGCACACCGACCCGCCGCATCTCCACAAACGTTTCGAGCGGCCCTGGAGGGGATTCTGGAAATTGGAGCATGATGTTGTCCGGAAATCGTTCACACTTTCCGGCATCATGCTCCAGGCCGCTCGATGTTTTCCAGACGTCATCTTGCAGCCGCTTACCAGGCCTTGAGCCCCAGCAGCTTCTCGCCCAGCGGCGTCAGTTGGGCCGTCGTCGCATTGTGCTTTTCCCATTCGCGGGGGTCGCCGGGAAAGGCATCGCGCTTCGGATGGTCGAGCTCGCGCCACAGACGGATGCGTTCCTCGCGCTCGGCGACGTTGTCGTATTCCGCCGGATGCATGGAGATGTACTGCGCCATGCGAACGCGATTGTCGGAATGGTTGGGACGGACCCCATGCGCGAGTAGCGAGTTGAAGATCATCAGATCGCCAGGCTCCATATCGATATTGACGACAGAAAGGCTCGTCGTATCGGGATGCATCGGATCACGATCTTCCGGCTGCGTCTTTTCCCATTCCTCGAAATGCTCGAAGAGCTCCGGCACGCACTGGAATCCGCCGACATCGCCATCCTGCTTCTTCAGGCTCAGAACACCCTGGACGCCGATCGGCAGCGGGCGGATCGAGGTGTCGACATCCCAGTGGATGAAGCCGTTCGGATTACCCTTCACCTTCTTCGGCGGATTGAGGTTGGCACGATCGATCGTGACCCAGAGATCTTCCCGATCCCATATATCGACGAAGACATCGTAGATCCGCTTTTCCATGCGATTGTCCCAGAGATACTGGTGATTGTAGATCTCCAGCATCCCGGTATTGTTGAGCTCCTTCATCTTGTGCTCGCGCCGCTGCGGCGCATACCAGGTGGAAGGGTCACTCGGGTCCTTCTCGTCAAAATGCCATAAAACGTCGGCAAGCCGCTCGACATTCACCGCCGGCACCGCCTGACGCACGATCACATAACCCCTGGTGATCCAATGCTGCCAATCGTCCTTCGACAGCACCCTGAGCGGCAAGGTCTTCCGGATATCCTTCAATTGCGCCGTGACCGCTGATGCGGTCGGGTGAGCGTCTCGTTTCAAGGCAGGCTGCATCGGTTTCCTCCATCTCGCTGGCCCCTTTGGTTTCGGGTGACGGAGAAAGTTGTAGCTGTAAGCGCCGCTTCGATGTTGCTTGGCTCTGGCCAATTCTGATACTATTCTGGCCTCTCTAGCGCTATGGACGCCCAATGAGGCCCTATCTCGAAGTTTTGCCCCGTTCGCCGGAAGCATCCTGGAGCATGCTCAATCGCCGGCTCGACGACTGCATCCCCTTCCAATGGCATCATCATCCGGAATTCGAGCTGACGCTGACGCTGAACTCCATCGGGCAGCGCTTCATCGGCGATCACAGTGGCGACTATGCCGACGGTGACCTCGTTCTTGTCGGACCTAATCTACCGCACAGCTGGGTTTCGCGCGCCAAGATCAAGGAACAGACGCCGCATATCGCGCTCGTGCTCTGGTTCAATCGCGAATGGCTGTTGCAGATGACGGACGGTGCCGTCGAATTCCGATCGATCGAGGCGATGCTGCAGCGTGGAGACAACGGCCTGCACTTTTCCGAGACGACCTCCGCCGCCGTCCGCCCCGCCTTCGAAACCATTTTCGAAAGGCCGCCCGTGGAGCGCCTTTTAGCGTTGCTCGGCATTCTGGTGAGGGTTGCGGAAGACCGGCAGGCAACGCCACTCGCCAGCGCGCCGGCACAGGCACCGGATCTCAAGGAAAGCCGTGAGCGCATCGACCGCGTACTGACGCATATGCATCTTCACTATGCCCGCGCAATCAGCCTTGATGAACTCGCCGATGTCGCGGCCCTCAGCGTCTCCGGCCTGCACCGCATGTTTCGCCGCCACACCGGCGGGACGATATCGGACTATCTCATGCGCATGCGCATCGGCGACGCCTGCGCTCGCCTCTCCTCCACCGATCAGGCGATCCACCACGTCAGCGATGCCGTCGGTTATGCCTCGCTTGCCAATTTCAACAGGCAGTTCAAGGCGCTGAAGGACATGACCCCGCGCGAATATCGGGCAATGTTTCTTAGGCGCTGACGGACACTGTCGCGAGCAACCTGCCAATTTTGGCAGCCGCCGTATCCGCAGCCTGCGCCTCCATGCGGGCGATGCCGAGCAGCAATCCAGGCCTTGCGGGGCCGAGGCACAGCGCCGATATAGGCCGCACAGCGAAACCGTTGGCGTTGATGGTCCGCGCGAGGGCGACATCATCGGTCTTTATATCGCGGAACCAGCTCGCCAGCTGCAACCCGCCGCCGCCTGCTCCCACCTCCAGCTGGGTGCCACAGTGACGCTTGAATGCCGAGACAGTCGCCGCCATGCGCTCCGCATAGATCGCGTTCATCTGCCTCAGATGCGCGCGAAACCGTCCCTCGCGCATGAAATCGGCAAGGGCCGCCTGGATATGAACAGGCACGACGGCGCCCCTCAGCCGCTGCGCCGCCTCGGTCGCCGCCACCAGACGGGAGGGCACGACGGCATAGGCAACACGCAAGCCTGGCGCGAGCGTCTTCGAGAAAGTGCCGACATAGACGACCACCTCGCCGCGATCGATGCCCTGCAAGGCGGCGATCGGGCGCGACGCATACTGGAACTCGCTGTCGTAATCATCCTCCAGCACGATCGCGCCGTTGGCCCGGGCAAATTCGAGCAGAGCGAGACGACGCGGCAGGCTCATGGTGACGCCGGTCGGATATTGATGCGAGGGCGTTACATAGATCAGCCGTGGAGACGGCCCGGCAGCTCGCGCGATATCGATGCCCTCGGCATCGCAGGGCACCGGCACGAGGCTGGCTCCAGCCATCCGCAGGATCGCCTGCGCAGTGGCATAGCCGGGATCCTCCATCCAGACCACGTCGCCGCCCGGCTCACGGGCGCGGATCAGCACGCTCGAAAGCAGCCCGATCGCAGCACCCGTCGACGGCACGATCAAAACCTGTTCGGGGCGGGCAACCACGCCGCGCGTCGCCGCAATATGATCGAGGATGGCTTCGCGCAACTCGCGAACGCCGCCATGATCGCTATAGCCGAGATCATGCACCCGGAGAGAACGGCCGCGAGCGCCGAGACAGCGCGCCCAGGCAGCGTGAGGAAAAGCCGACACATCCGGCACGCCGGGTTCGAACAATCCTCCGGTCTTGAATTCCGTAACGCGGGGCTGGTTCGGCGGCGGTGCGGCGACCTCTCCAGACAACGGTGCAGCCGGGAAGGCCGCGACGCGCGTTGCAGCACCCGTCGCCGAGAGCAGATAGCCCTCCGCTTTCAGGCGATCATAGGCGTTGACGACGGTCGAACGCGCAACGCCAAGCGAGATTGCCATTGCCCGCGTCGAAGGCACGCGCTGCCCTGTCGGGATCTGTCCGTGAAGGACACGATCGCGCATCAGGCGATAAACTTGGCCCTCCAAGTCACCCGAAGTCCGATCGAGTGCCGGCCATTGCGCCACCGATGCCATGAAACCTCAACTGGTCTGCTCAACATCAAGAAACTGGCTGTTTATAACCTACCTCTTTGCTGGCAGAGATCAACGGTCAATCGACGAGGAAGACATGACCGATCACTATCCGCTCGCATCCGACACCTATCCGACGACCGAGCGCACCCGCGTGCGGCGTAGCCCGAAGCGCGGCAGCCATGCCCATGCCGACGTTCACGCCATTCTGGATGCCGCCCCGCTCTGTCATGTGGGCTATGTCGTCAACGGCGCGCCCTATGTGACGCCGACCCTGCATTGGCGGGAGGACGATCACGTCTATTGGCATGGCTCCGCCGCCAGCCGCTTCCTGCGCGCTGCCGAAGATATGCCGGTCTGCCTGACCTGCAGTATCATGGACGGCTATGTGCTCGCCCGCTCCGCCTTCAACCATTCGGTCAACTATCGCTCTGCGATGGTCTTCGGCACGGCCCGCCTGGTCGACGACCTCGAGGAAAAGACCGATGCGCTGCGCCGTTTTGTCGAGGACCTGTTTCCTGGTCGCTGGGACAGCTTGAGGCCGATGACCAGGCAGGAAGTCAAGGCGACCTCGGTGCTGCGAATGAAAATCGACGAGGCCTCAGCCAAGATCCGCAACGGCCCGCCTGGCGATATGGACGAGGCCAATCATCCCGTCTGGGCCGGTGTCCTGCCCATCGAAAGCCGTCTGTTGCCGCCGCAACCGGCGCCTGGCTTGCCCGACGGGATGGAACTGCCACAATCCCTCGCGGACTTGATACAATCCGGCCGGCTCGGCTAGGCTGCATTTGATGACCAAAGGACTTTGACATGGATCTTGCAAACTGGAAGGGCGTTCCCCGCCCCGAACGGATTACCCTTGAAGGCCGCTATGTGCGGATCGAGCCGCTCGATCCGGCGCGTCATGGCGAGGATCTCTATGCCTCGGCTCGAGCCCACGGCGCGGAGGACCGTTTCCGTTATCTTTTCGAAGACGCGCCGGCCAATCACGCCGCCTTTTCTCCCTGGCTCGAAAAAGCCGCCTCCAGCGCCGACCCGCTCTTCTTCGCGTCCATCGACAAGCGCACGGGACGCGCGGAAGGCCGGCAGGCACTGATGCGCATTGATAATGCGCATGGCGTCATCGAGATCGGCAGCATCCTTTGGGGACCCGCGATCGCCCGCAGCCGCGTGACGACGGAAACCCTCTATCTGTTTGCATCCTACGTCTTCGATACGCTCGGCTATCGCCGCTTCGAATGGAAGTGCAACAATCTCAACGAACAGTCGAAGCAGGCGGCCGGACGCTTCGGTTTCGTCTTCGAAGGTATCTTCCGCCAGCACATGGTTGCCAAGGGCAAGAACCGCGACACCGCCTGGTTTGCCATCACCGACGCCGATTGGCCGCGCCTGAAGGCCGGCTACGAACGCTGGCTAGCCCCGGAGAATTTCGACGCGGCTGGACAGCAGAAGACCAAGCTGACATTCGCTTGAGTACAATTGCTCTCCGAGGCTCCCGACTATAGCAGCTTGCGGAAATAAACCACGCGCCTGGTTTCGACGAAGCCGAGCGCGGCGTGAAAAGCGTGGCTCGCGAGATTGTCGATCAGCGCATCCGAGGCAAATTCCACGCAGCCGGCATCTCGCCCCCAGGCGGCGATAGCCTGGCAAAGCGCCTGCGCCACGCCTTCGCGCCGATTTTCCGGGCGCACATAAATGCCCTCGAGGAACAGAACCGGAGATGTCTCGCAGCCGTTGACGTAATCGTGCCGCAATGTCGCTTCGGCAAAACCGACAATATGACCCGCAGCATCGATCGCCACGAAGGCAATACCGTTTTCATTGGAGCGAAACTGCGCGAGTTCCGCGCGGTGATGTTCAAGCGAATCGTCTGGCCAAAGCGCCGCGCGCAGGCCCACCCAACCCTCCAGATGCTCGTGTCCCGCCTTCTCTATCCGCATGCTTCGGCCTCCCTTCCAACTACCCGTCGCCAGCGAATGGAAAAATTTCGCTTTCGACTCCACAATCATCACGCTACATATCGCGCATACTCACGCGCAATTTTCGCTGATCATAATCTGAGGATGATGGAATGACATTTCAAAGCAGTTCGCGTCTCTACGCTGCTGTTTCAGCTCTGTTGTGGCCGGCAATCTTCTGCGCCGGATTGGTCGGCGCCTATTTCGCCTTCGAGTCGAACATGCATCTCCTCTGGTTCAACGTCGTCTATCTTGCGACCGTGGCGGTGATTGCGGTCTTCGAATGGCTCATGCCCTATGAAAAAACCTGGCTGAAACGCGACGGAGAAACCTTCAACGATGTCGCCCATACCCTGCTGAGCAAAGGGGGTGTGCAGATTGCAGCGGCAATCGGTACCTCGTTTCCCATGGCGGTGGCGACAGTCGCACAGCCTGTCCTCAGCTATCACTCGCATTTCTGGCCGGATCGATGGCCGCTGATATTCCAGGTAGCGCTTGGCCTCTTTATCGCCGAGTTAGGCCTCTACATGGCGCATCGTCTTGCCCACGAACATCTGTCGCTTTGGCGTTTCCATGCGCTGCATCACAGCGTCGAGCGCCTCTGGGTCATCAATACGGGCCGGTTCCATTTCATGGACTCGCTCTTCAAGATCGCGCTCAGCCAGATCCCGCTTTATCTGCTCGGCGCACCATTACCCGTCTTTCTATGGATTGGTGCCGTCACGGCCTTTATCGGCCTGCTCACGCATTGCAATGTCGATATGCGGACCGGCCCGCTCGATCTCATATTCTCGACGCCGCGCCTGCATCGTTGGCATCATTCGAAGGTGCTTGCCGAAGGCAATACGAATTATGGGGAAAACCTCGTGATCTGGGATCAGCTTCTCGGCACCTTTTACAATCCGACGCGTCCTTCCTCCACGGATATCGGCATCACCGGCAAGGTCGCCAAGGGCTTCCTCGCCCAGCTCGCGCAACCCTTCTCCAGGAAGGGCCGCAAGGAGATCATCGGCAAGAAGCCGAAGGAATTGATCCTTCAGGAAGAACAAGCCGCAAAGGCAGCTGCGGCAAGGCGGAACAGCAACGCTAAGATCCGCAAATCGAGCTAAGATCGCTTTCGATAAACGCACCAGCCGCTCAGCGCGCGGACGGGTGCGTTGATCGTTGCATGCCTGTGGATAGAAACATCACGAAAAACTCCAGCCCGGCAATCCACGTATTTCGATTTCAAACTGAGAAGATATTGTCATTTAACGTGTATTGAAAAAGGCAGCCTAGGGGTCTACCTAGGTCCCTGCAGTTGATTTAGACGAAAGATTAGGAAAATCATTAAGATGGAAGGGAGGCTTACGACAGAATACCTCAAGCAACTTCACAGAATATTTTTCGTCTCCAGAGAAATAGACCGGCTTGAGCGAGAATTCATCAAGCAGGGCATAGCACATTTCCATGTTTCCGGCGCCGGACACGAGTCCACGGCGCTGCTTAACGAGTTTCTCCAGGACGACGACTGGCTGCATCTCCATTATCGCGACAAGGCATTGATGCTGGCGCGCGGAATGCCCATTCGTGAGTTCTTCTCCAGCCTTCTCGCCACAGCCAGCTCTCACTCCGCCGGTCGGCAGATGAGCGCGCATCTTTCCTCCCGCGCTCTCAACATCACCTCCATCGTCGGCCCCGTCGGCAACAATGCGCTGCACGCCGCCGGCGTTGCCGCATCCCTGAAGCACAAGCCCGGCATGCCGATTGCCGTCTGTTGCGTCGGCGACGGCACCACCCAGCAGGGCGAATTCGTCGAAGCGGTCGCCGAGGCCGTGCGCGGCCAGTATCCCGTCGTCTTCGTCATCGAGGATAACAGCTTCTCCATTTCGACGAGAACGAACAAGCAGACTTTCTTCGACCTGCCCGGCGGCCCGGCCGCGAGCTTCTATGGCGTCGAGATCATCCGCACCGAGGGTGACGATCTGCGGGCGTCGCGCGAGGCCTTTCATAAGGCAGTCCGCCACAGCCGCAACAATCGCACACCGAGCATCGTGCTCCTCAATGTCGAGCGGCTGTCCGATCATACGAATGCCGACGATCAGAAGACCTATCGCACCCTGCTCGAAATCGAGGCCGGCTCCTCGCGCGACCCGCTGCCGAACTTGCGGGCCATGCTGCAGAAGGCGGGCATCGACGCCGACACGCTTCTGAAGATCGAACAGGACCTGACGGCCGAGGTCCAGGCGGAAGCCGCCCTCGCCCGCAAGGAAGACGCCCCCAAGGTCGAGCCGGACGCGAAGGCTCCCTATCCCGCTTCCTTCAAGGGAAAAGCGGAATATCGCGGCAATGAAAAAGTATCGACCTTGACGATGCGCGAAGCGCTGAATGTCGTTCTCGACAAGCAGCTTGCCGCCAACCCGGACGTCGTCCTGTTCGGACAGGATATCGAAGATCCGAAGGGCGATGTCTTTGGTGTCACCCGAGGCCTCAGCACGAAATATCCCGATCGCGTGCGCAACGCCGCGCTCAGCGAATCCACCATCGTCGGCACAGCCGTCGGCCGCGCGCTGGCCGGGCAACGCCCGGTCGCCTTCCTGCAGTTCGCCGATTTCCTGCCGCTTGCCTACAACCAGATCGTCTCGGAAATGGGCAGCATGTTCTGGCGCACCCGAGGCGCATGGGAAGCCCCCGTCATCCTGATGGTGAGCTGCGGCGGCTATAAGCCCGGCCTCGGCCCATTCCACGCCCAGAGCTTCGAGGGAATGCTGGCGCATACGCCGGGTATCGACGTCGTCATGCCCTCCAGCGCCGGCGATGCGGCCGGGCTTCTCAACGCCGCCTTCGAGTCGCGCCGCCCCACGGTGTTCCTCTATCCCAAGGCCGTTCTCAACAATTCCGACGGCCGCACCTCCGAGGATCTCGACAAGCACTTCGTCCATCCCGGCCTGTCGCGCCATGTCGCCAGAGGCCGAGACATCACGCTCGTCAGCTATGGCAATACGGTTTCGCTCTGCGCCAATGCCGCAAGCGCCTTCGAGGCTCAGGGCTTTTCCGTCGAGGTGATCGACCTCCGCTCGATCTCGCCTTGGGACGAGAAGGAAGTGCTGGCGAGCGCACGGCGCACCCGCCGCCTGATCGTCGTTCATGAGGACAATCGCACCGTCGGCATGGGCGCGGAAATCGTCGCCACTGTTACAGAAAAGACCGATGTGCCCGTTGTCGTGCGCAGGCTCGCCCGCTCGGACGCCCATATCCCCTTCAACTTCCGCAACCAGCTCGAGACCCTGCCCTCTTACCGCAAGCTGGTCGATCTGATGGCCGAAGTCCTCGAATGCGAGGTGACCTGGCATGAAGAGGACGATAGTGGCCCGACGGCCGCCATCAAGGCGATCGGCTCCGGCCCTGCCGACGAAAACGTCCTGGTGACGGATCTGCTCGTCAAGCCCGGCGACAAGATCGAAGTCGGCCAACTCGTTGCCGTCGTCGAGGCGACGAAAGCCTCTGTCGAGATTTGCGCCAACATAGGCGGCGTCGTGCAGGAGGTCTTCGCCAAGGTCGGCGACCAGATCGCCACGGACAGTCCGCTTCTGACCGTTGACGCCAATCGCGATCTGAGCGAGCAGAATTTCGCACTCGCCTCCGAAATCCAGAACAAATTCGTGCTGCGCCGTCTGAAGTCGCATGTCATCCCGGCGCTGCGCCGCCATACCGGTAGCTTCTCCGAAGTTGTCATCAACGGCATCGGTTTCGCGACAGGCGCCCGCCGTATCACCAATGAAGAGATCATCCACAACTGGCCGAACCGCCGCGCTGACGAGATTCTCGCGCTGACCGGCATCAAGAGTCGCTTCTGGGTCGGGCCTGAGGAAGGCACGCTGAGCCTCGCCACGAAGGCTGCGCGCGATCTCCTGCGGCAGAACCAGATCTCGATCCACGATATTGATCTGGTGATTGCCGCCACCGGCACGCCCGATATCGCCACGCCGTCGCTCGCAAGCCGCGTCGCGGTTGCCGTTGCCGAAGATGGCGTGCGGCCTTCGCTTGCCGCCTACGATATGGGCGCAGCCTGCTCCGGCTATCTCTACGCGCTGCAGCAGGCCTATGATTTCATTGCGCAGCAGAACGATGCCAAGGTGCTCATCATCACCTCGGAAGTCTTGTCGCCGCTGCTCGACATGAACGACTTCTCCACGGCGATCCTCTTCGGCGACGCCGCCACGGCCAGTCTCGTGACCAGCCGCGACATGGCGCGCAATCCGCTCTTCACCGCAAGCCGACCGATCGTCAGCGGCCGGCCGGAGCCGGGCGATCTGCTCTACGTTCCGCTGCCGGACGACGGCGTAATCGCGATGAACGGCCGCGCGGTCTTCACCGAAGCTGTGCATTCGATGACCCGCTCGATCGAAAACGCCTGCGTCGATGCGGGCATCGAGCTTGCCAATCTCGATCTGCTGGTGCCGCATCAGGCCAACCAGCGCATCATCGATACGATTGCCAAGCGCAGCGGCCGCCCGGCCCTGAGCGTCATCGAGACCTATGGCAACACCAGCTCATCCAGCATTCCGCTTGCCATGCTGCATGTCGCCAGCGAACACTCCGAGCCGCTCAATCTCGGCCTCGTTGCCTTCGGCGGCGGCATGACGGCGGGCGCTGCAATTGTGCGGACGGTGAAGTAGCCATTTCGGCGCTGCTTGGCAATCTCGACGGTAAAGCCGCTGCGGCTGAGCCGGAAGAAGAGTGCTACGAAGAAGAAGACACGAAGAGGCGAATAAGCCTGCTTAACCGCTGCGTCTGATCGACAAAATAAAACCCCGGAATCCTTACGGATTCCGGGGTTTTTACTAGAGTCATCAGCCGATGAAATTAGGGCTTCGGCCGATTCCTGAGCGCCTCTGCTTCGGCGTAGAACTTCTTTTCCCATTCCTTGTGATTGTCGAGACCTTCCTTGATGAAAGGCGTGAAGATCGCCAGGTTCATCAAAGCCCAGTTGACGATACGGGCCGGGAACTTCAGCGGCTTGACGAAATCGACGAAGAGCACGACGCGGGTCTTGTCGGAGTGGTTCCAGGCTTCATGCTCATAGGCGTCGTCGAAGATCAGCGCCTTGCCTTCCTGCCAATGGCAAACCTGCTTGTCGACGCGGATGGCGAGCTTCTCGTTCGGCTCCGGTACGATGAGGCCGAGATGCAGGCGAAGCACGCCGTTATAGGGGCCGCGATGGGCGGGAAGATGTTTGCCCGGCTCGAAGATCGAGAACATCGCCGTCGTCAGGCCGGGAATCTTCTGCACGGCTGCCCAGGTATTCGGGCATGCCTTGATGTTCTGCTCGGACTTAACCCCGAAACCGAGAAGGAAGAAGGTCTTCCAGCGCGTATCCGTCGAAATGGTCTTCACGTCGGTCGAGATGTCCTGGAAGGTCGGCAGCTCGCTCTGGCGCAGCAGCACCTTTTCCAGCTCGGCGCGGATGGCCGGATAATCCTTCTCGATCTCGGCCGCCCAGGGGAAGGTCGCGGTGTCATAGACCGGCGGATTGCCGAGCTTGGCATATTTCAGATTGAGGCTTTCGGCCCAGGCAACAATGCCCATGAAAAAGCGCGTCATGGCGCTCGCGCGCTCCATCGGCGCGATGCCGGCGGTGCCAAAGGTTTGTTCCGGAACAGGAGATTGGTTGGAAGTGGGAGCAGGTGCGCTCAAGGGACTCTCCGTCATGTCTGTCTTTTGGGGCGGTGCGGTCCGGGAGGAAATTTTGCCGGGGAATCCGCATGCGAATCCCGGAGCGAGAACAGGCTTGTCATTGGGAATGCTTGCCCGTCTTTATCCTGATCGACGCCCGACTCCTTGTGTTATGCGGTGATCTTAATAGGCGTTTATATGAGTTGATAAGTCGAATTTCGCAAGAGAGTCCGTTCGCGACGAGCGGTGGTTTGTCGTGGAATGAATCCCCGCGATTCTCGAGAGGGTTTCACCTCGGAATCGGCAAAAATGCGGCGAAATCTGCCGACCCCCAATCACTATGCCGTTTGAGCCTGAATTATTAGCCGGACAATTGCAAGTCCTGCCATCAGAGCCCCGATCGGCAGGAAAACGGACAGGCCGATATAGGCGATGGCGGCATCCATTGGCCGCGCCCCATGGAACGACGCTCTCCAGCGCAAAGGTCGAAAACGTCGTGAAGCCGCCGAGAACGCCCGTCGTCAGAAACAATCGCACCTCCTGCGACATACCGCCGCGAAAGGCGAAATA
This sequence comes from Rhizobium sp. P40RR-XXII, assembly GCF_012641405.1. Classification (GTDB taxonomy): domain Bacteria; phylum Pseudomonadota; class Alphaproteobacteria; order Rhizobiales; family Rhizobiaceae; genus Rhizobium. The sequence goes on along the minus strand of NZ_JABAII010000001.1, from coordinate 528,273 downwards.
TTCCGTCAGCAGCCCCCATGACGAAGGCTCCGAGGATATTGATGATGAGCGTGCCGAATGGAAATTCGACCCCGAGCAGGCGGGCGACGAGTTCGTTGATACCGAGACGGAATGCGCCGCCCAATCCGGCACCGAGAAACACGACAAGATAGAGCACGACAACTTCCAGCCGTCCTTGGCGTCAAACCTTTCCGGTCTTATGGGCATTTTCTCGCCGCGTCTCCAAACCGCGCTCCCGAATATGGCGAAGCGGCGTGTCGGCGGGGACATTACCGGCGGCGGCCCCCTTGGCGACGCCAAGCCGTTGCGACAGGTAGATGCTGGTATGACCGCTGCAGATATAGGCAAGGAAGCAGGCGACGGCGAGATAGACCGTGTGCGTCGCGCCGAAGAGCTCGATACCCATGATCATACAGGCAAGCGGCGTATTGGTGGCCCCGGCAAAGACGGCGACGAAGCCCAGCCCGGCAAAGAGATCGGCCGGCGCGCCGAGAATGGCGGCAAGCGCATTGCCAAGTGCAGCACCGATGAAGAACAAGGGCGTCACTTCGCCACCCTTGAAGCCGGCACTCAACGTCACGATCGTGAAGACGGCCTTCCAGAACCAGCTCCAGTAATCGGCATGGGCGGGATCGAAGAAACCTAGGATCGTCGCATCGCCAGGATTGGGCGACCAGACACCTAGTCCGAGATATTGCCGCGTGCCGAGCAGGTAGACGAGACTGATCAGGATTGCACTGGCGATGACAGGCCGCAGCGGCGCATAGGCGCACAACCGCTTGAACGCCGCGGACGCCCGATGCGAGACCTCGCTGAAGCAGCGCGCCATCAGGCCGAAGATCACGCCGGCGATGCTGACCTTGACGAGCAGCAAGGCATCGAGATGGAAGGTGCTGGCCGGTGTGCCGGCTAGGTAGCCGATCTGATACTGGATATGCTCGATACCCCAGGCATGGCAGGTCCAATCGGCTGTGATCGCCGCCGCAAGGCTCGGGATCAGCGCTTCATATTGCATGCGCCCGATCGTCAAGACTTCGAGAGCGAAGACTGCACCAGCGATCGGCGTGCCGAAGACCGCGCCGAAGCCGGCGGCGATGCCCGCCATGAGGAGAATGCGGATCTCGGCATGGCTGAGCCGGAAGACTTTGGCAAAGGCGCTGGCAATGCTGCCGCCGAGCTGCACCGCCGTCCCTTCGCGCCCGGCCGAACCGCCAACCAGATGCGTCAGGACCGTCGAAACCAAGATGAAGGGCGCCATGCGTAGCGGCACGCCACCACCGGGCTCGTGGATCTGGTCGACGATCAGATTGTTGCCGCCTTCCGACCCGCGGCCGAAGTGCTGATAGACCAGCACCATCAGGAAACCGGCAACCGGCATCAGGAAGATCAGCCAGGGATACTCGAAACGCGCCGTCGTCGCCTCGTCCAGGCTCCACAGAAACAGGGCGCAAAGCGAGCCGACGACGACCGCCATCGGCACGACGAGAAGGATCCATTTGAAGAGGCTGCGAAACTGCTGAAAGCGATGATGAAAATAGGCGGATGCGGACATCAGTTTGCCCCTCCCGCGAAGCCGACGGACGGTCTTCCGGGGACAGTGCATAAGAAACATAGGCGGGATAACGGCAGGAAGACAGGCATGACTCTACTCCTTCGCCTTTTAGGCGCGTTGAGTAGGAGTCATCAGCTTCCCTGGAAAATCAGAGCAGCGGTTCGGCCACCATGGCCCGGCAGAAATCCATTACCGTCGGAATTTCCATATAGAAATAGGCCCACCGCTGTCAATGTACCGTGACGAACTGCATTCGGCGCAATCGCCTCAAATGGCTCTGGAGATCATCTCGATCGGAGCAAGCAGGCCACCCTCCACCGACATATTGACGTTGCTCATGCGCTCACCAGCCCGCGGCCCCATCAGGATACGGCCCCCCTGGTTCCGCTCCTCGCCCGCCGCAGCCTTGGCGCGCGCTTCATGGGCCAGCCGGATTGCGAGAGCACTGCGATCCTGCTCCAGCTCCACCTTGAAGCCGGCTTCATCAAGCAGATTTCGATAGACATCGGGGCTGCAGACGAAACTCGTCTCCGGCTCCATCGCCCAGGGCATCGGATAGGGCAGCGCGCCTTCCCGCATCTGCATGATCTCATAGAGGCCAAAGCGGCCGCCCGGCTTGAGAATGCGCCTGACCTCGGAAAACAGCCTCGCCTTGTCCTCGATGTTCATGCCGACATGAATGAGCGTCGTCCGGTCGAAGCCGCCACTCTCGAAGGGCAGTGCCAAACCGCTCCCCTGCCGGAAGGAGACTTGATCCGCCAGACCGCAGCGGGCCGTCAGCGAATTGGCGACTTGGACGAACTCCTCGGTGAGATCGATGCCCGAGACGATGCATCCATAGGAATCGGCAAAATGGCGCGCAGGCCCGCCGAGCCCCGATCCGATATCGGCAAGCCGCAGGCCGGCGGAAAGATCGAGATCCCTCGCGAAATCCACCGTCGCCGCATGTCGCCCCAGATGGAACTCATCGACACCGGCCAGATCGCGAATGCGCAGGTTTTCGATGTCTTTGCCGTCGGCCGCAAGGGTTTGCAGGATCGCCGTTTCCAGCGATCCGTGCGTGTAGTGGCTGGCAACTTTTTCCTCGGTAGACATGCATCACTCCCAAGGCTTTGCCTGAAGGTGGCCTACTGCATATTTCCTTAAACCGGAATCGATTTAAGGATAAAATTATGCGGCAGATTTAAAATACTACAGCGACCTTTGCGCGTCACATGGGATGCGCGGCGCTGTAGCCATCAGACCTTCAGTTCGCGCCGCTCGGTTTCCGTTACCATGGCAAGATCCAGCACGCGCTGCAAGTTAGCCGCATGGCGGAAGCTCGGGTCCTGGCTGCTGCCGGTCGTGACAGCTTCGGCGAAGCGCTGGTAGTTGGTCAGGACCGGTGGCACCTCGAGCACCCTCCACGTCGCCGTTTCGGTGTCGTCGCCAAGGCAACCGCGCAATTCGGAGCCGTTCGGGCTGTGGGACACTTCCAGGCCGCCGCGCTCGCCGTAGATGCGCAGCTTCAGCTCGTTCAGATGCCCCGTCGCCCAGCGGCTCGCATGCACGACGCCGAGCGCACCGTTGGCGAAATCGACCGACATCGAGAAACTGTCGTTCGCGTCGAGCGTATATTCGCCGATGCGCTCGCCGGGCGCCTTGGCGAAGGTCTTGAGGCGGGCGAAGACGTGATCGATATCGGTCGCTGCGCCATAGGCGGCGAAATCGAGGATGTGGATACCGATGTCGCCCAGAACACCATTCGAACCGTGGCCGGTCGACAGGCGCCAGAGCCATTTGGATTCGCTGCGCCAATCGCCCCAGGCCTTGGAGACGAGCCAGCTCTGCAGGTAGGACGCCTCCACATGCTTGACCGTGCCGATCTCGCCTGAGATCACCATCTCGCGCGCCTTCTGCAGCTGCGCGACATTGCGATAGGTGAGGTTGACCATGTTGATGACCCCTGCCCTTTCGGCAGCTTCCGTCATCTCAAGTGCCTTTTCGTAATTCTCCGCGAGCGGCTTCTCGCAGAGAACATGCTTGCCGGCGGCAAGCAGCGGCAGGGTCGTCGGATGGTGAGCCTTGTCCGGCGTGACGTTGGTCGCCGCATCGAACTCGCCCCAGGCGATGGCCTCGTCCAACGACAAAAAGCGCTTCTTAATATCGAACGTATCGCAAAAGGCGGTGAGTCTTGTCGCGTCCGTATCGACGGCGCCCACGACTTCGACGCCAGGGATGCGGGCGAAATGCTCCACTTGGTTCTTCGCCATGCCGCCCGTGCCAACTACTATGAGACGCATATGATACCTCAGCGATAACCGGCTTCGCCGGCCTGGTGCAATTTCGGGCCGCGCTCGACGATCGGCTCCAGCGCCTTTTCGACGGGAACGTTCGGCGCATCATGGATGCTGGCCTGGGTGCCGAGCGGGTTATGAGCCCATTTCACGGAATTGATCAGAACCTTCTGAACGGTGCCGTTGTGATAGGTCGGATAGGTTTCGTGGCCAGGACGGAAATAGAAGATGTTGCCGGCACCACGGCGCCAAGTCATGCCCGAGCGGAAGACTTCGCCGCCCTGAAACCAGGAGATGAACACGGTTTCCAGCGGCTCGGGAACGGAGAACTGCTCGCCGTACATTTCCTCGTTCTCAAGCTCGAAATGCTCGCCGAGGCCGGCTGCGATCGGATGGCGGGGGTTGATGACCCACAGACGCTCGCGCTCACCGGCTTCGCGCCATTTCAGCGCGCAGGGCGTGCCCATCAGGCGCTTGAAGACCTTGGAGAAATGGCCGGAGTGCAGGACGATCAGGCCCATGCCTTCCCACACGCGCCTGGCGACGCGCTCGACGACCTCGTCCTTGACGGCGCCATGATCCTTGTGGCCCCACCACAAAAGGACATCGGTATCCTTCAGACGGGCTTCGCTGAGACCGTGTTCCGGCTCCTGCAACGTTGCGGTGGTCGCCTCGATACCGGCATCAGCATTCAGTGCCTTGGCGATGGTGTTGTGCATGCCCTCCGGATAGATCTCGGCGACGACCTTGTTTGTCTGCTCATGAATGTTCTCGCCCCAAACGACGGCACGAATAGTCATTACGGCACTCCTCTTATACCATTGAAATTGAATGGGTTATGCGATCCAAAGCGCTTTGGGAAAGCGCCGTACTTCAAGACTCCATCAGCCCAGTCGGGACAAGAGATAAAGCCTCCCCGTGAATTTGACAAAGACAAAAACGACCATAGACAACACCTGTGTTTTCAGTGCGACACGGACTTTGAAAAGAGATTGACGACCAGGACGCCGGCAATGATCAGACCCAGGCCGATGACGGCGGCAAGGTCGAGTTTCTGGCGGAAAAGCACGACGCCCACCATCGAAATCAGCACGATGCCGAGCGCGCTCCATATGGCATAAGCAATGCCCACAGGGATGACCCGCAACGTCACCGAGAGACAATAGAAGGCTGCGGTATAGCAGACCACCAGAACCACTGTCGGGCCGAGGCGGGTGAACTGCTGCGACATCTGCAATGCCGTCGTGCCGATCACCTCCAGCACGATCGCGACCAGCAGCATTGCATAGACCGATGCGTTCGCCATTCCATTTTCTCCGATAAGGTTAGAGCTGCGTCAGCTCGATCAGCCGGTCGATCAGCTTTTGACGGGCGCTCTCGTCCATGTCGTGGCTACCGAGCAAATCCGCGAGCCAGATTCCATCGGCTGCCAGCCTGACGATTGCCGCATCCACCGAGGAGTCCGTGCCGACATATTCCTCGCTGCGCTCGCGCACCCAGGCGTGCCACCGCTGCCGCAATTGCGGCTCGGTGAGCAACACCATCGTCACCTGCGCCCAGTCCTTCGTGCCCTCGGGCTGATCGCGCAGCGCCAGGCAGGCATGCAGGTAACCGCGGGTGAAGCGGCCATGCGGCAACGGATCGGCGCGCATCGCTTCCTCGATTGCCGCGTCCAGCCGCTCCAGCAGGCTTTCGAACAGTGCCTCCAGAAGCATGTTCTTGCTGGGAAAATGATGCAGCAAACCGCCCTTGCTGACGCCGGACGCGCCGGAAACGGCATCCAGGGTCACGGCCGTCATCCCTTTTTCGGAAGCAAGCCGCGCCGCCACCTCCAGCAATTGCTGGCGGACGAACAAGGGCTGCTTCTTCCTATGGTGCGCAGTGGACATGGCGACATAACATACCAGTTGGACGGTTTCGTCAACGACCTAGTTGATTGCCTCTGAACCTTATTGAGTGTGGCTGATCTTCGTGTTGCTCCCTTCTTAGTTTACCGAATGATAGGCTGCATCCTTCTCGTCGAAGATGCTCACCTTTGCTGCATCGACGGTGAAGGCGATCGGCGAGCCGGTCGCGATGGTCGTCATGCCAGGATCGGTGCCGATGATCTTCGAGCCGTCCTTGAGCCTGACATGAACGAGGGAACGGTCGCCCAGACGCTCCACCGTCTCGACCTGGCCGTCAATGTCGCCCTTTTCCGCCGCCGTGACAACCAGATGCTCAGGGCGAATGCCGAGCGTCAGCCCGGAGTTCGAAAGGCCGTCGAGCGCTATCGCCGTCCTGATGACCGATCCGTCCGGCAGCGCTGCCGTCGCCAGCCCGCCCGCCTCGCCGACACCGGCTATGTTGATGAAGTTCATGCCCGGCGATCCGACGAATTGCGCGACATAGCGCGTCGCGGGGCGCGTATAGATCTCGACGGGCGTGGCCACCTGCTCGATCTTCTTGTTGTTGAGCAGGACGATACGGTCTGCAAGCGTCATCGCCTCCACCTGGTCGTGGGTGACGAACACCATCGTCGCGCCCAGCCGCTCATGCAGCTGAGCCAGCTCGACGCGCGTGCGCGTGCGCAGGCCGGCATCGAGGTTGGAGAGCGGCTCGTCAAAGAGGAAGACGTCGGGCTCGCGCACGATGGCGCGGCCGATCGCGACACGCTGGCGCTGGCCGCCGGAGAGAGCCGAAGGCTTGCGATCCAGCAGATGCGGCATTTCAAGGATCTTCGCAGCCTCTTCGATGCGCCTGTTGATCTCGGCCTTTGGCGTTTTGATGTTGCGCAGGCCGAAGGACATGTTGTCGCGAACGGTCATGTGCGGATAGAGCGCATAGGATTGGAAGACCATCGACACACCGCGCTCGCCGGGCGGCAACTGGTCGACGCGCTTTCCGCCGATCCAGATCTCGCCGCTGGTGATCGACTCCAGACCCGCGATCATACGTAGCAATGTCGACTTTCCACAGCCCGAGCCGCCGAGAAAGACGACGAACTCGCCGCGTTCGATCGTCAGATCGATGTCGTTGAGAACCTGCACGGCACCGAAATGCTTAGTGAGGGACTTGATGTTGATTCCTGCCACTTTACGCCTCCTGCGGAAAATCGAAGTCGTCTGACTTGCCATTCATCGCGCCCCGCCCGACGACGACAGTCGGACCGGGACTTCCGCATTGGTTATTTGACGGCACCGACCGCAACACCGCGCGTCAGGGTCCGCTGGAAAATAAGGAAGAAGATCACCGTCGGCAGGATACCGAGCAACGACGCTGCTGCAATCGCGGTCGGCTCCTGCGTATTGGCTCCCGACAGCACGCCCATGGCGACGGAAACCGTCTGATTGTTGTTGGAGACCAGGAAGACCAACGGGATCAGGAACTCGTTCCAGGTCCAGATGAAAAAGAAGGTTGCGAGCACCGCAAGCGTCGGCCGCAGCACCGGCACGATCACCATCCAAAGGATCTGCCATCGGCTCGCATTGTCGATCTGCGCCGCCTCGATGATCTCGCGCGGGAAGGTCGCCATGACAGACGACAGCAGGTAAGTGCCGAATGCGGTATGCAGGACACCGATGATCAGGATGACCGAGAGCATCGAGTCGAACAGGCCGACCTGCTTGGACATATAGTAGAGCGGATAGACGAGCGCCTCCTGCGGCGCCATGATCGAAATCAGCAGGATGACGAGCATCACCTGTCCGCCGCGCACGCGGCCGATGCCGATGGCATAGGCGTTGAGCAGGCTGAGTACGACGGCCAGAATGGCGGCGCATCCGCTGATGACAATGCTGTTGAAGAGCTTGCGCGGGAAATCGACGGTCGCCCAGAAGTTCTTGAGCGCCGTCAGATCAAAGCTCTGCGGAAAGGCGAGCGGACCGTTGGCGGCATAATCGGACGGCGTCTTGATGGCATTGACGGCGGCCAGGAAGAACGGAAAGAGCGTACCTGCAAGGAAAACCAGCAGGATGGCCAGGACGACCCATCGGCCTATCCCTTTCTTCTGGCCATGATGCACCGAAACAGCCTGGGCGGAAAGCGAAGACGTGGCCGTCATATCAGTGACCTCCCTCGGTTTGCTTCGATTGCATGCGCAGAAACACGACGCCGAGTAAGATGGTCACGGCCGTCTGCAATGTTGCGATCGCCGCGGCATAGCCGACGCGATTTGTCGTGAAGAAGTGATAATAGGACAGATAGGACGGTACCGTCGTCGCATTGTCAGGACCGCCCGACGTCAGAACGTAGATGGGCGCGAAGACCTTGAGCGCCGCGATCAGCGTGGTCAGCGCAACTACGAAGATTTCAGGCATGAGCATCGGGATCGTGATGGAACGGAAGCGCCCGAACCAGCTTGCATTGTCGAGCTCAGCAGCCTCATAGAGCGAGGGGTCCACGCGCGCCAGCCCGGACATGAAGACCACGAGACAATAGCCGACCTGCACCCAGACGATGACGGCTGAAACCGCCCAAAGCGCATAACTTGCATCCCCCAGCCAGTTCTTGGCGAGGAAATCGAGCCCGATCGCCTTCAGCACCGCGTTGATGATGCCGATCGGATTGAGGATCCATGCCCAGAGAACACCGGCGGCGGTTAGCGGCAGGATCTGCGGCAGATAGAAGCCCGCGCGAAAGAAGCTCGACCATCTCTCGCTGAACTGCGCGCTGATATAGTCAAAAAGCACCGCCGCCAGCAGCAATCCCAACAGAATGGGCACGATGGTCATCGAAATGATGAACAGCAGCGTATGCTGGATCGACCCCCAAAAGAGGGTATCCTGAAGCAATCTTTGATAGTTCTCCAGGCCGACATAGCGCGGCGGAATAACGCCCCCCTTCCACGTCGTGAAGCTGATTGCGAGATTGGCAATCAGGGGAATGAGCACGATCAGAACAAAGCCCAACACACCGGGGATCATATAGAAATAATACCCCGCCTTGCCGGCGTTCTTCGACTTATCCATCGAAATCCTCCAGTCCGATACGGCAAGGCAGCATCAAAGCCGTCTTGCCGTTGTGATTGTCGCCGATGGTGTTACTGCGCTGCCTGCACGTCGTCATAGGCCTTCTTCAGGCGCGCCGCGAACTGATCAGGCGTGGTCGAACCGTTGACAAGACCCGTGGTCGCCTGGATCAGCAGTTCGTAGTAACCAGGCACCGGCCAGTCCGGATAGAAGCCGAGGCCGCCCTTGCTGGAGATCTGGTTGAAGAGCTCAACGTTGCGCTTGCCGACTTCGTCAGTGACTGAGGCCGGATCGGCGGCGATGGCAACACCACCGAGATTGGCCTGCTGGTTCTGGTTTTCCTTGCTCAGAACAAGATCGATGAACTCGTAGGAGAGATCCTTGTTCTTCGCGCTCTTCGGCACCATGAACAGGTTGCCGGTCGAACCCACGCTGTACTTTGTGGTCGGGAAGATGAACTGGCTCCACTTGAAGTTCTTGATCGAGCTCGCGAAGTTGCCGTTGTTCCAGGTGCCGCTGACAAACATCGGAGCTGTGCCCGACGAGAAGAGATTGTCGGCGCCGCCGGTACCCTTCAGGCCGGTCGAATCCTTCGAAATATAACCCTTACTCACCCAGTCGGCGATCTTCTGGGCGGCGAACAGGAAGGGTTTGGTATCAAGCGGTGCCTTCAGCCCCTGATAATTCTTGACCCAGGTATCGTCAGCCTGCGTCAGTGCAAGCGTATAGACCAGGTGCTGCGCGTTGGAATCCACCGTACCATAGGCAAGCGGCGTAATGCCTTTCTTCTTGAAAGTATCGAGCGCAGCTTCGAACTCGTCCAGCGTGGTCGGCACTTTCACGCCATTGGCTTGGAACATGTCGATATTGTAGAAAACCGAAACGAATTCGCCATAGACGGGAATACCGATAATTGGACCGGAACCGTAGATGCCGTTGCCATCGTATTTGCTGAGCTGGCTATTCGTTTCGTTGAGGATCTTATCCCATCCGCGCGATTTGAATTGATCGTCGAGCGGTGTCAGCAGGCCCTGCGAGGCGACGAGGCCAGCCGTGGCATTGCCCTTGTTGTACTCCAGAACATCCGGGGCCTGATCCGAATTGAGAATGAGGCTGCCTGCCTTCTGCAATTGCTCGAAGGTCTTCTGCTCGAAATTGATCGTAACGTCAGGATGCTTGGCTTTCAGCTCTTCGAGCGCCTTGGTCCATGCCTTGGCTTGCGAAGTATCCGGCAGTTCGAACCACCAGACGTTAAATGTCTTGCTCTGCGCTTGCGCCACACCGGCGGCAAGCAGAAGCGACATGCCGGCGGAGATCGCCAGCTTCGAAAAAATATTCATACATTCTCCTCCACCATGCGAACCGTGACGGTATCTGTCCGATAACATGGCCCGCGCTGCCATCGGCGTTTTCCTCTTACCTGCGCCAAGCGCCCGCCTGTCCCATAGGGCAAGGTGCAGACGCTCGGGTTCCTCCGTTCGGGTTTCCGTCATGCCCTAAGCGTCGATAACTTAGGGCATTTCATTAACGCACAACTTGCCTCCTAAATCGATGCAGTTCTGCAAATGCATGCGTTACTCGACGAAGTCCCCACCCCGGCTTGCCTTGAGATAGTTCAGACCGTGAACCTGGCCAGTCATCTCAAGCGCATCGCGGTAAACCGGGTCATGCCAGCCTTCGATGTCGATGGAGCCAGACCAGTCTGCAAGGCGCAGCTCGGAGATGATATCGGTCCAGTTGCTGTCGCCGAAGCCCGGCGTGCGCATGAACACGAACTTCTCCTTGCCGAAGATGCCGTGCTCCTTGATGACATCCCAGCGGATCGTCGCATCCTTGCCGTGAACGTGGAAGATCTTGCTTGCCCATTTGCGGATCTGCGGCAGCGGCTCGATCAGATAGACCATCTGATGGCACGGTTCCCATTCCAGGCCGATATTGTCGTCAGGCGTCTCGTTGAACATCAGCTCCCAGGCATCCGGGTTGTGAGCGATGTTCCAGTCGCCGGTCGCCCAGTTGCCATCCATGGCGCAATTCTCGAAGGCGATCTTGATGCCCTTGTCGGCGGCACGCTTGGCAAGCTCGCTCCAGATCTGCTTATAGCGCGGCAGACTGTCGGTGAGCGGCTTGTCGCGGATACGGCCAGTGAAACCGGCAACGCAAGTCGCGCCGAAATGATGGGCGTTGTCGATGCAATCCTTCCAGCCCTGCAGCGTCTGCAGGTCCATCTCGCGCTCTTCGAGCGGATTGCCGAACATGCCGAGGGTCGAGATGGTGATATCGCGATCGCCGATGGCGTCGAGGCAGCGCTTGCCGAGCTCCGCAAGGTTCTGGCCGTTGGTGGTCTGCCAGAAGAAGGGCTCGAAGCTTTCAAAGCCAAGATCGGCGATCTTCGCGATGCCCTTGGCGGCGTCCTCGTTCGCCGCCCTGATCATCGTGCCGATGCGGATGGCCTTTGCCGGATTTGTCATGATGTCACTGTCCTTGTGCTGAAATATCGACGCGCCGGCCCGTCTTGGCGCTTTCAATCGCGCCTAAAACCATGGCGAGGCTGCGAATGTTGTCACCGCTTGCAGTTTCGGGCGGCTTGCAGGTCTTGATCGCTTCGATGAAGGAGGCGATGACGCTGGCATGGCCATGCGTCTCTTCCTCATGCTTCGGTCCGGGAACCTCGATCGGCGTAAAGCCATGCAGCAGCCCCGGATCGTTGCCGGCGACACCAGCCTCGAAATTCTCCTCGCCGTCCCAGGTCAGCATGCCCTTGCTGCCGGTCAGCCGCCACTCACTTTCCCAGCTCGTGCGCTGGCCCTCGGCACACCAGGAGCCGCGATAGCTGAAAACGACGTCATCGGAAAAATCGAACAGCGCATGGGCCGATGCGCCATGCTTGTACCAGGACCCAACAGGATTCTTTTCGACGCAGTAGACCGAAAGCGGCACCTTGCCGGACACGAAGCGGGCGGCATCGAAGGTGTGGATCGCCATGTCGAGCAGCAGGACATTGTCCATCTCTTCGCGGAAGCCGCCAAAATGCGGACCAAGGAAGAAATCGCAATGAACGCCCGTGAGCTCGCCGATCGCCCCCTCTTCCACCAAGCGTCGCATGCGACGGATGCCGGAGATGAAGCGGCGGTTCTGGATGATGGCATGGACCTTGCCGGCCTCAGCTGCAAGATCGATGAGAGCGGCACCTTCGGCGAGCGACGTCGCCATCGGCTTTTCGCTCAAGACATGGCAGCCGGCCTTCAGCGCCGTCGAAACCACGCCGAAACGAGCGGCCGGAATGACGACGTCGAAGACCAGATCCGCCTTGGTCATCGCAATGACCTCGGCGAGATCGGAGCCGATGACGGCATGCTCGAGAGAAAACTCTTTCGCAAGGTTTTCAGCAGTGGCGCGATTGAGATCGACCAGACCGACGATCTGAATGGATTCGGCAAGGTCTGGCGTCGAGGCGATGGCCCTGAGCCAGCCCTTGGACATAGCTCCGCACCCACACAAAATGGCATTAAATTTCACGATGTCCTCCAGCGGGCGGTGCGTAAACCCCTCATGACACGCGCTCCGTAAACGTTTACGATACTATGCGAAAAGATTTTCCTGTGTCAATAGAGGAGGACAACGGAAAATGGCGCATGGAGGAAAACCGCGGCCGATGAAGGGAATTCGTCAGCTTGCCGAACATCTCGATATCTCGATCGGCACAGTATCACGGGCGTTGAACGGCAAACCTGATGTCAACGAGGAAACCCGCAAGCGCGTTCTCGCCGCCGCCGAGCAGCTGGGTTACGTGGCCAATCAATCGGGGCGCAGCCTGCGGCAGGGCACGACGAATGTCATCGGCCTGATGATCCAGTCCAGCCGGGAAACGGTCGAAAACAGCGACAATTTCTTTCTCACCGTGACCGGGGGGCTGCAGAGCGTATTTTCGCGCCACAAGCTCGATCTCATCATGCTGCCCTGCCCGCATGACGAAGATCCGTATGAATATCTGAAGCGCATGGTGGCAAGGCGCGTCGTCGACGCCCTCATCATTTCGGAGACGCAGCGCGTCGACAAGCGCTTCGACCTGCTCGCCAAGGCCAAGATCCCCTTCGCAGCACTCGGCCGCAGCCTTTCGGGCACGCAGCATCCCTGGGCCGACCTCGATTTCGACGGCGTCGTCAATTGCGCCGTCGACCGGCTCGTGGCGCATGGACATCGCCGCATCGCCGTCAGCGCGCCGTCGAGCGACATCAACCTCGGCTTTGTCTTCCTCGAGGGCTACCGCCGGGCGCTTGAGCGGCATGGCATCGCCTACGATCCTGCACTCGTCATTCGCGCCAAATCGAGCGAACAGGGAGGCTATCAGGTTGCCGACGAACTGCTGAGCCTCGAAAACCAGCCGACGGCCGTGATCCTGATCTACGAATTGATGGCGATCGGCTTCTATCGGCGCGTGATGGAAGCCGGCATCATTCCGGGACGTGACATTGCCGTCGTCAGCTTTCGCGAGGCGCCGCGTGCCAAGTTCCTGCAGCCGGCGCTGACCTGCTTTCGCACGTCCGTGCACGATCTCGGCGTCGAGCTGGCGGAGATCCTACTTTCCAGCATGCCCGCCTACAGCCAGGAATATCCCCGGAAGACACGCCAGACGGTCTGGCCGCTCGAGCTCATCCCGGGGGAAAGCGATGCTTTCCAGCTGAAGACCGCAAAATAAGCAGCGCCGAAACGCCGCAGCGACCGCTTCGACGGTTGCGGCAGCGCCCGTCAGTTGCCACGTAGGACATCGCAAACAGGGGCTTGGGCTTGAGCGAAGAAACCATCACACTTTACGAAGCGATCGGCGGCGACCGCACGGTGCGAGCGCTGACATCACGCTTTTACGAACTGATGGATACGCTGCCCGAGGCAGCCAATTGCCGCGCGGTGCACCCGCCAAGCCTCGCAGGCTCGCAGGAGAAATTCTACGAATATCTGACCGGCTATCTCGGTGGGCCGCAGCTCTATACCAAAAAGCGCGGCCACCCACGCTTGCGCAGCCGGCATTTCGTCGCCGCCATCGGTCCGATGGAGCGCGACGAGTGGCTACTTTGCTTCCGCCGCGCCATGGATGAAACCATCGAGAATGAAAAGCTGCGGGCCACTATCTGGGAGCCGGTCGAGCGCCTGGCCTTCCATATGCAAAATAGGGAATAAAGAAAACATGAGCATGAGCGCCGCAATCCGTCCGGCCACCCTGTTTATTGCCGGCATTCTCGGCGGTGGTGGTATCGCGCTTGCCGCGGCCGCCACCCACGGTGGTGATACGCATTTCCTCGGCGCGGCCTCTACCATGAGCCTCGCCCACGCCCCTGCCCTGCTTGCGCTTTATATCGGCTACGACCGCATCCGTACCGCGCCGATCGCCGCTATCCTGCTGGGATTGGGAGCGCTGATCTTCGCCGGCGATCTGATCAACAGGCATTACGGTGGCGGCTCGCTCTTTCCGATGGCCGCGCCGATAGGCGGAATGGGGATGATTGCCGGCTGGGCCGCGATAGCGCTCGGCGCTTTCTTCAGAACCACTGCGACCAAAGCCTAAGAGAGAATTACCGTACGCGAAACAGACCGCGCTGTCTCAAATCCCCGGAACGACAGCAAAGCCTTCGAATTGCGGCGGCCCCCAATAGAGCCGCTTGTTATCGCCCGCATTGCGGTGCGACGTGCGGAAATGTTCGGATTTCGTCCAATTGATGAAATCCTCTTCGCTACGCCAAATGGTGTGCGAGGAAAACAACGTATAGCCCTCTTCGACATCCGCCTTGCCGCGCAGGAGCCTGAACTCCAGGAAGCCGGGCACTTCCGACAGCCGCGAAGCGCGCCCTCTCCAAACCTCTTCGAATTCGCCCTCCAAACCGATGACGACCTTGAAGCGGTTCATGGCGATATACATGGCAACCTCGTTCGACGATTAGAACTTCTTGCGGCGCGCGACAGTCTTATCGACGTCAGGCGCAAAGGCAACGACATTCGCGCCATCACGGCTCGTCTCGTCCAGCGGCTGATCCGGCGCTTCCCCGGGCTGCCGCGCCTTCCATGCCGGGAAGGAGGCGATATTGGCCGCGCGCTGTTCTTCGGCACGACGCATCAACAATTCATAGAGTTCGGGCACGAGCCCGTCGCCATTCTGTGCGGCCAGCTTGTGCAGGCCGATCAGCAAAAACCCGTCAGGGCCGTTATCGATCATCTTGAAGCGTCTCGTTCGTTCATGGTCTGCAGTGCCCGCTCGAGGCTGGACTTGCTGCCGTTGCGCAAGGGAATGAAGGCCTTGCCGAATTTCTTGCAGCCCGTCTTTACCCGCAGGCAGGCATCATGGCTGATGCAATCGATCGGGCAGAAGACACAGTCGACGGAAGGAAGCACCGTATCGATACGTGATACCGCTTCGCGCAGGCCGCCATCGTGATGGATGAGCTCGGCGCCGAAGCTGCTGGCAATCTGGCGCAGATGCGCCACCTGGCAATCGCGACCGCCCACATAGAGGAAACTGCGCCCATCAAGCGTGGATTTTCCGGAAGCCTGTGCCATCGCCTGCGTTTCGCGGCTCTCGCGGCCAGAATCCTTCTTCCCCTTACGCGCCATGCATCACCCGTTTGCTGGTTGCTCCTATGCACTCGATTCCATCGAGCGCGAGGCGACCATATTAAACTTGATTTTTACAGTAAAGTATAAAGTTGATAATTTTTATCATATTTTAAAGCGACACTGGCCGGAAGGCTAGCGCCCGCCGACCTGAACCGCTTGCATGAACGGCCAGGTCGGCCTACCCCACTCCGAGGGCAGCGGTGGAAATGGCGCCGCATTCCGGATTTGCTCCATCACGGCTTGATCCAATGCAGAGTCTCCGGAGCTGCGCGTCAGGGAAAGAGATCGGAGCTCGCCGCCGGAACCAATTGTCAGATTTACAACGAGTATCAGGCCCTTCTCATATTTTGAGGAGACACGTTGAACGTAGCGGCGGATACGGGATTGTATTTTGCCCTTGTAGTTCGCGACGGCAGCATCGCCTGAACCCGTACGGCGAGCATTCACTTGCGAATTTGTGTCGGCCTGCGCCGCCTCAATACCGTCGGCGGCCCCTCGTTTGGTATCCTCCCGGCTCTCCCCTAGCGACCCCGACTTTGCCTTCGCAACCTTTGCAACCGGCCTCTTGACCTCCTTCGGCTTCTCGATTGGCTTCGGCTTTTCTACAGGCGTTGCTACTGCCGCGGGCGGCTCTACTGGTTGGGCTTCGACGACCTCGGTCTCCACGGGCTGCACCGGTTCGGCGGGCTGGACCACCGTCGTCTCGGCCGGTACCTGCGTCGCCAAAATCTGCGGCTGCTCCGGTACGACTGTCGTTGGTTGAGCCTGCTCGACGGGCTCGGCCGTTTGCGCCTGCTGCGTCTCGACTTCCTGTGGCTGAACGATATCCGGCTGCGGAGGCTGGGTCTCTTCCGGCGTTACCTCGGTCGGCTGAACCGTTTGCGGCTGCACGGCCTCGGCCGTCACCTGTTCCGGTTCGGTCTGCGGCGTCTCCTCGCCGGCGGCCATCTGATCCGCATCGGAATTGCCGATCATAATGACACTGACAGAGTCACCGGCTTCCTCCTGCGCATCTTCCGGGGTCGCGACGAAGGTCAGCAGCAACACGGCAACGATCACGGCATGGAACAGGCAGGACCCCATTCCGGAGAAAAGAAGCGATGTCTTGCGCCCTGCAATAGCCTCGCGCCGCCTTTCGGGCAGCGCGTCCATCGGCAGACGCTCCGCCGTCTCGACCGACGCGGCTTCACTTGGATTGTCCGGAAAAGAACTGATCTCAGTAACGCGACTGTAATGCGCGACCGCTTCGCCAACCGGCGGTCGCGGCACACCTTCAAGGCCGGCCAGTTCGTGGCCCGGCAGCACACTCGGATAATTGTCATTCAAGCCGCCGTTGGCGCGGCGCTCCATGGAAACCCTCGCCGAGCGCACCGCCATGGCTTCAACCCTCGAAGGGAACGGATATCTGCGAACGGGTCGTCAGAGCCGCCTTGCATTCGCCGGCGGCCGGGCCGTCGCAGACCGGCGTGTCATTGATGATGATGCGCGATACGGTCTCGCACTTCACGCCGGGCATGTCGAATTGCCGCACGCGCTTCTTGCCGAGCGGCAGATCGCGGAAGTCGAGAACGGTGACACGATCGACCGCGTTCTTATCGTTGAAGAAGGCGAGTTCGAAGGAAATCTTGTTGATCGCCGTCGCCATGTCGTTTTCGGCGACGAAGGTCATCATGCAGCCCTTCTGCGAAGGCGCCAATGCATTGAGTTCGATGTTGAGCTTATGTGCGGCGGCCGGAACTGCCGATGCGGGTGCCGCCGCTGCAGTCGCATCCTGGGCGAAGGCGGGAATGGAGGATGCCGCGGCAAACAGCCCCGAGGTAGCGAGCGCCAGGATCGTTTTCGTCAGCATCGGCATGCCTCCTGAATATGTTTGACACGTACCTTCCCGGCCAACGGCCCTGGCGTGTAGCGTCGAAATTTTTAAACTTGACTTTAACAGTCTCCTATTGCGTCTTTATGAAACCATGAGTATGAGAGTCAAGATAAATTTGGCCGGACGAGGGTTCGGCCCCCGATGAATTTTCAGGCAAAACTAAACAGGATGATTGCTGAGAAGACCCCAACGCCGCCGGTGCAATGCACGGCCGCACCGCAGATAAGAATTGTCGAGAGCACGGATATTTTCCGGGGCCAGACCGAAATCATGATCAAGCACGAGGGCGTCATCTACCGCATGAAGATTACGCGCCAAGGCAAACTCATACTCAACAAATAGGCATGACAGATGACTGAGACGACCCGACCGACCCCCGCCGAAATCCGCACCTTCCGCGCCGAAAACCCGAAAATGCGCGAGCGCGACATCGCTGCCCGCCTCGATATTTCCGAAGCTGCCCTGGTTGCGGCCGAAGTCGGCATCTCGGCCATCCGCATCGATGCCAGCGTCGATCGCTTCCTGGAGCGGATTGCCTCGCTCGGCGAGATCATGGCGCTGTCACGCAACGAAAGCGCCGTGCACGAGAAGATCGGCGTCTATGAAAACATGAAGTTCGGCGTGCAGGCGGCCATCGTGCTGGGCGAGAATATCGACCTGCGCATCTTCCCGAAGCGTTGGGTGTACGGCTTCGCCGTCACCAAGACCGATGGCGATCAGAAAAAGCTGAGCCTGCAGTTCTTCGACAAGGCCGGCGATGCCGTCCACAAGGTGCATCTGCGCCCCGACTCGAATGTCGATGCCTATCACGCCATGGTGGCCGAGCTGCGTATCGAAGACCAGGCGCAGGAATTCATCGAAGATCGCTCGGGCTATGACAATGGCGCGACGGATGGCGACGTCAGCCGCGACGAATTGCGCGACCGTTGGAGCCGCATGACGGACACGCACGAATTCTTCGGCATGCTGAAGAAGCTGAAGATCGGCCGCCAGGAAGCGATCCGCACCGTCGGCGATGATTATGCCTGGAAGCTGGAAACCGCCGCTGTCGCCGAGATGATGCATGCTTCCGTGCGCGAGGGCCTGCCGATCATGTGCTTCGTCGCCAACGAGGGCACCGTGCAGATCCACTCCGGCCCGATCCACAACGTGCAGGCCATGGGACCGTGGATCAATGTGATGGACCCGACCTTCCATCTGCATCTGCGGATGGACCACATCGCCGAGGCATGGGCCGTGCGCAAGCCGACCAAGGACGGCCATGTCACCTCGCTCGAAGCCTATAATGCCAAGGGCGAGATGATCATCCAGTTCTTCGGCAAGCGGAAGGAAGGCCTCGATGAGCGCCCCGATTGGCGCGCTATCGTGGAAAATCTGACAAGAGCCGGCACCAGCGTCGCCGCATGAGGGATGGTTCATGACGATGTTTAGGAACTTCAAGCGCATCAGGCCGTGGGAAGTCGCCCTGACCATGGTGGTGATGGCCTTGCCGCTCGTGCCGGCCAATCCGATTGCCGGTTTCGGCAGCCTCGTACGCCACGCGCATGCGGCCGAAACGCCCAAGCCGGATACGTCGCGCCTCGTCTCCATCGGCGGCGATGTCACCGAGATCGTCTATGCGCTGGGCGAGGAAAAGCGACTCATCGCCCGCGACTCCACGAGCCTCTATCCCAAGGAAGCAACCAAGCTTCCCGATGTCGGCTATATGCGCGCTTTGTCGCCAGAAGGCATCCTCGCCGTCAATCCGACAGCCATCATCGCCGTCGAGGGCTCCGGCCCGCCGGAGGCGCTTGCCGTGCTGCGCAACGCCAGCCTGCCCTTCGAAACCGTGCCGCAGCAGTATGACCGCGACGGCATTCTGAAGAAGATAGAGATCGTCGGCGCGCTGCTCGGCGTACCCGAAAAGGCAAAGGCACTGGAAGACAAGGTCGCGGCCGATCTCGATGCGGCAATTGCCGATTCCGCCAAGCGTCCGCAAACCGCGCGCAAGCGCGTGCTCTTCGTGCTCAGCAACCAGAACGGCAAGATCCTTGCATCGGGCAGCAACACGGCTGCTGACGGCATCATCAAGCTCACCGGCGCCGTCAATGCGATCAGTGGCTTTTCCGGTTACAAGTCGGTGACGGATGAAGCGATCATCGAAGCCAAGCCCGACGTCATCCTCATCATGGATCGCGAGGGACCGCTGTCGATATCGAACGAGGATCTGCTCAAGCAGCCGGCGATTTCGCTGACGCCGGCCGCCAGCCACAAGACGATCGTGCGCATGGACGGCCTGCACCTGCTCGGCTTCGGACCGCGCACCGCAAGCGCCATTCGCGAGTTGAACACGGCGATCTACGGAGGCTGACGTGGCATTCAACGATGCCATGGCAGGATTGAAGCAGATGTCGCAAACCACGGCACGCCGTCGCGAGGGGGATCGCACCACACTTGCGATCCTCGTCATCGCCGGCCTCGCTCTGGTTTCCGCCGCTGCATTTTTCTTCTCCATTACGACAGGCGCCTCGAATGCTTCGGTCGTCGACGTGATGACAGGCATGCTGGGCGGCGGCGCGGAAAGCGCGCTCAGCAATCGCGACCGTATCGTCATTTTCGACATCCGCCTGCCCCGCGCCATTCTCGGTTTCCTGATCGGCGGCGGATTGGCGGTATCGGGGGCGGTCATGCAGGGTCTCTTCCGCAACCCGCTGGCCGATCCGGGCCTGATCGGCGTGTCCGCCGGCTCCGGCCTCGGTGCCGTGTCCATGATCGCTCTCGGCGGCGGCATTCTTGGTCCGGTCGCGCATTTCTTCGGTATCTTCGCCCTGCCCCTCGCAGCCTTCATCGGCGGCCTGGTGACGACCATGTTGCTTTATAAAGTCGCAACCAGGCAGGGGCAGACGTCCATCGCGACCATGCTGCTTGCGGGCATTGCGCTCGGTTCCCTCGCTCTCGCGGCAACGGGAATCCTCATCTACATGGCCGACGACCGGCAATTGCGCGACCTCACCTTCTGGAGCATGGGCTCGTTGGCGGGCTCGACCTGGAGCAAGGTCGGCGGTGCCGGCCCCATCATCGTCCTTTCTCTCCTGCCGCTTCCCTTCATGGCACGCGGCTTGAACGCACTGACGCTTGGCGAGGCTGCCGCCTTTCACATGGGGATATCGGTGCAGCGGCTGAAGAATATCGCCGTGGTCAGCGTGGCCGCGGCCGTCGGCGCCTCTGTCGCCGTCAGCGGCGGCATCGGCTTCGTCGGCATCGTGGTGCCGCACATCCTGCGCATGGTCATCGGACCCGACCACCGCTTCCTCCTGCCGGCTTCCGCGCTGCTCGGCGGCGCATTGCTGATCATTGCCGATGTGGCGGCGCGCACCGTGGTTTCCCCGGCGGAATTGCCGATCGGCATCCTGACGGCGGGCGTCGGCGGTCCCTTCTTCCTGTGGATGCTGCTGCGGCAGCGCTCGCGCCTCAGCCTGTGAGCCTGCGATGATCGATGTCTCCAATCTGAGCGTCCGGCTTTCCGGCAAGGCCGTCGTGCAGGACATATCCTTCACGGCCGAGGCCGGGACGCTGACGGCGATCTGCGGCCCGAACGGCTCCGGCAAAACCACCACGATGAAAGCGGTCTCCGGCGAACTGGCCTATCGCGGCTCCGTGCAGATAAACGGCACCGAAATCGGCAAGCTGGAAGCCTGGCAGCTTGCCGAAATGCGGGGCGTCCTGCCACAGGCAAGCTCCATCTCCTTCCCCTTCACCGTCCGTGAAATCGTACGAATGGGCCTTACCAGCGGACGCAACCGTCAGCCGGAACAGGCAGACCGCACGGCCGCCGAGGCCCTTGCCGCCGTCGATCTTGGCGGCTTCGAAGGGCGCTTCTACCAGGAGCTTTCCGGCGGCGAACAGCAGCGCGTGCAGCTTGCCCGCGTGCTCTGCCAGATCCCGGAACCCGTCATCGACGGCATGCCCTGCTGGCTGCTTCTCGACGAGCCGGTCTCCAGCCTCGATATCAGCCACCAGCTCACCATCATGACGCTTGCCCGGCAATTCTGCCGGCGCGGCGGCGGCGTCATCGCCGTGATGCATGATCTCAACCTGACTGCGCTCTTTGCCGACCGGATGATTCTGCTCAAGAACGGCCGGCTGCAGGCCGAGGGCGCTGTCAAGGACGTGCTGACGGACCGGCATCTTCAGGACGTCTTCGGCTGCAACCTGCAGGTCAACCGCATTCCGGCCGATGGCGCCCCCTTCGTTCTAGCCCACAGCGCGCTGATCGACTGACCTTGCTTCCATCGCGCATTCTGGAACTTTTTGTTGCATCCGCGCGTTGAAACCATGCGATCGGAATCGATGTTTCGAACGCTCGATCGTCTGGTCCGTTGGATGACCTCCGATCACCGCGAACTATAGGTGTCCGACAGGGCGCCCAAGCAAAGCGAAAGGGAGCTGAACATGGCTACATCCATTCTCCATTCGGTGCGCGGCAAGCGCAATGGCAGCAGCCTGCAGGATGTCGAGGCAAGCATTGAGCAGCAGATCGAATCGCTGCGCGAGGAAGTTGCAGCTTTCGCCAAGCTGGTTAGTGACAACAGCGCCAAGCAGAGCAGGAAACTGCGCGCCAGCGCCGAGTCCGGTTTCGATGACCTGACGGTTCGTGGCGAGGAACTGCTGCGGGATCTCCAGCGCGGCTATGCAAGGGGCTCGCGCGAAATGCGCAGAACTGTGCGTCAGCATCCAGTCGCCACCATCGGCGCGGCTGCTGCATTCGGCCTTGCCGTCGCCCTGCTTCTGTCTCGCCGCTAGGGTGGCGGGATGATCGCTCCGATCCTTGGCCTGCTTCTGTCGGGCACCTTCAACCGCACCGTTGCGCGGACTAAGCGCAACGGTATTTTCATCGCCATTGCGGCCCTCCTGTTGTTGACGGCCTATGCCTTCGCGCTGATCTCCGCAGCCATCTGGCTTGCGACGATCTACGGCGCAGCCGTCTCGGCACTGCTGATTGCGGCGGGCGCATTGCTCCTCGGGCTCATCGTCCTTGTCATCATGGCCATCATCAACCAGCAGGAGCAGCGCCGGGCGCGCGAACGCCGGCTGGCAATGGAGTCGATGGCGGCAGCGGCCCTCGGCCTTGTGCGCAAGCAGCCGCTGCTGACAGCAGCCATCGCAGCAGCCCTCGTATTCGGCAACGTCTTCGCGACGAAAGACGACGAGGATTGATCCGCCGGCCTTCAAAGCCTGCCCTTCAAAGCCTGCAAGTAGGATTGAAGAAAATCGGGAGCAATACGCCTCGGTTGGGCAAAGGGAAGCACAAATCCCCGTGTGAAATGATTCAATGAAAGAAACCCGGTCGAGAGACCGGGTTTCTTGTCAGAAGGCGAATGCCTTGGAGGTCAGCGGCGCTGACGTGGCATCCGGACCGAAATCCGCCTCGCCGGAAATATCCAGCAGCTCCTGCAGGCGCTGGCGGGCGCGGTTGACGCGGCTCTTGATGGTACCGACCGCGCAGCCGCAAATTTCGGCGGCTTCCTCATAGGAGAATCCGGACGCACCCACCAAGATGATGGCTTCACGCTGATCCGGCGGCAACTGCTCCAGTGCCTTGCGAAAATCCTGCAGGTCGACCGCCCCATATTGAGAGGGGTGAGTTGCCATGGATTCGGTAAACACGCCGTCGGTATCCTGCACCTCGCGGCCGCTCTTGCGCATCTGGCTATAGAGCTCGTTTCGCAGGATGGTGAAGAGCCAGGCTTTCATATTCGTGCCCATCTCGAAATGATCCTGCTTGGCCCATGCCTTCATGATCGTGTCCTGGACAAGATCGTCGGCGCGATCGTGGCGGCCGGTCAGGGAAATAGCGAAGGCACGCAGGCTCGGAAGGGCCGCGAGAAGTTCGCGCTTGAAGCTCGATTGGGTTTCCATGACGCCCACCTCCTATTCGGAGACCTTTGCGGAAGCCAGGCGTTCGGCCTGATCAAGCTTCTCGAGCAGATCGAGAAAGCGATCGGGAATGGCTTCGTCCTGCATGGTAGCATAGAACGAACGCAGCCGGTTGCCGATTTGATTATTAGGGTCGAGGATATCTACCGCGCGCAGGTCGGATGCCTTCTTGTCTGCGTCCTCGTGATTTTGGATAGTCATTATAGCCCGCTCGCTTCTCAATTGTCTCGCGTTCATGGATAAGCGCACCTTTGTCTCCGTCAGGAGAGCGATTGACCTCATTCAAATCTGTTGCCTAACGAATCGTAAAGGATGAGGTCTACAGATTGTAAGCATTGTAATGCGACTGCCTAAAAAAAGTTCCGCCAAAGAGGAACTTTTTTACTCAACTGACGTTTATTAGTCATTGCAGCGTCCGCGCTGTATTTAATTAGAATTTGATAAAAGGCGGGAGCCATTGATGACACTTTCCACACGCATTGCGCCGCATCTTCCGTATTTGCGGCGTTATTCACGTGCTTTGACCGGAACGCAGACGTCGGGGGACGCCTATGTTGCTGCGGTTTTGGAAGCCATCATCGCTGACATCTCCATCTTTCCCGACACGGACAGCGACCGTGTCGCCCTATATAAACTGTTCACGAAGCTGTTCGGTTCCGTGACGCTTCAGATTCCCGAGCCAATGTCGCCCTTTGCCTGGGAACAGCGTGCCTCGGTGAACCTTTCCAAGGTGTCGCCGCTTGCCCGCCAGGCGTTCCTGCTTGCCTCCGTTGAAAGTTTCCGCCTCGGCGAGATCGCCGATATCCTTGACGTCTCGGAAAGCGAAGCCATGCATCTTCTCGACACGGCCTCCCAGGAAATCTCGCGCCAGGTGGCGACGGATATCATGATCATCGAGGACGAACCGCTGATCGCGATGGATATCGAGCAGATGGTGGAAAGCCTGGGGCATCGCGTCACCGGCATTGCCCGCACGCACGCCGAAGCCGTCGCTCTCTATAATGCGACAAAGCCGAACATGGTGCTTGCCGACATCCAGCTTGCCGACGGCAGTTCGGGTATCGACGCCGTCAACGACATTCTCAAGACGGCCAGCATACCGGTGATCTTCATCACCGCCTTCCCGGAGCGGCTGCTGACGGGCGAGCGGCCGGAGCCGACCTTCCTCGTAACCAAGCCGTTCAATCCCGATATGGTTAAGGCCCTGATCAGCCAGGCCCTTTTCTTTAACGAAACCACAAAGGTGGCTGCCTGATCGAAGTCCCCCCTCCGAAGCGGAACAAAGATAACGACCGGACGTTGGCGTACAGAACGGCCGGTTTACCGACTGTTATGCAGGGTCATTTTATAGGTCGGCTCGAGTTCTTGGGAATGAGAATGCCCTATCGGCGGGCTTCTCAAAATGCGAGTGAAAGGCAAGCCGGTGAATACGTCTGAACCATTACCCGGCGCGCCTTTGAGTTTGGAAGGCAAAGCGGCTCTGATGGAGCGGGCGCTTACAAGCGCCAACGTGTCGATCCTGTTTCAGGACGTGAATCTAGCAATCCGTTTCGCCGACAACCTGCCGGACCAGCTGCGGCCGTCCCTTGTCGTCGGAGGCAACGACTCGCATCTGTTCGGCGAAAAGGACGGCGAGCATCTTTTGCGCCTGAAGCAGGGCGTGCTCGAAAGCGGCAAGTCCGCGACCGCCGAAGTTGAGATGGCAAGCGGCGACGGCGCTCGCATCTACGAGCTGAAGATGGAGCGCATCGGCGGGCGAAAGCCGCAAGGCGTGCTCTCGGTCATTTCCGAAATCACCGAGAGCCGCCATCGCGAAAAAGTCCTGAAATCGCTGCTGCGCGAACTGTCGCATCGCTCCAAGAACCTGCTGGCGATCA
Organism: Rhizobium sp. P40RR-XXII; assembly: GCF_012641405.1. Classification (GTDB taxonomy): domain Bacteria; phylum Pseudomonadota; class Alphaproteobacteria; order Rhizobiales; family Rhizobiaceae; genus Rhizobium. The sequence continues at coordinate 503,227 of NZ_JABAII010000001.1, read as the reverse complement.
TACAGGGCATTGCCACGCAGACTGCGCGCCACACGCTTTCCGTCGACAATTTTCTCATCAAGTTCCGTGGGCGCCTGCAATCCCTCTCGAATTCGCAGGATCTCATCACGGATTCGAGCTGGCGCGGTGCATATTTGTTCGAACTCGCGGAAAAGCAGTTCGCTCCCTACTGGCCCGATGCCGGCGTGCCGTTGCCGATCTATGGCATCAATGCCCATCTGACGCCCAATGCCGCAGTGCACCTGGGACTGGCGCTGCATGAATTGATCGTCAATTCCGCCTCGCATGGCGCGATTTCGACGGGCGCCACCAGCATCACACTGAATTGCAAGGAGGCCGAACTCGACGGCAAGAAGGCAATCGAGGTGGCCTGGTCGGAGCGCTTCTATACGCCCTCCGATCATGAATTCGAAGATAACAGCTTCAGCCGCACCGTGCTCGAGCGCGTCGTGCCGACCTCGATGAACGGCCACGCCGATTTCGCCATCACGGACGGCAGCATCGGCTATCGCCTCACCATTCCTGAGACTGAATACGAGATCCTGCGACGCCGCTGAGGCGCTGTAACGCCTTGGAAATTATGCAGGAGACAAAGGAAAACAGCCAGTGCGAGGGCGGCGCACTGGCTGCTTTGCACTCATCGGGAGGGGACCGTGAGTATAATCCTGAGATGTTATTGGGCGTGCATCAGGAGATGCGATCATCGTCAGGATACGGTCATAACGACGCTGCGGACCCTTGGTTCCATGCCGCCGCGAAAAAATTCACCTGTTCTTCATATTCTCCGGAATGCCCGCGCGGCGAGGGTCGCACCTCGGTCGATGCCTGCTGTCGCAGCGACATGGCCGCCTCATCGGAATCCTCCTCCGGCAGCAGAATAAAATCCATTAAAAACATATAGTTGAACGACTGCGATCGATCGAAACCGCATGCTTCCTCGCGCGGCTCAGCACACGTTGGACACCTCGTGCGACGACAAAAATTTACCGTTTGATAAATTTTTTAACCTGAGTTACCGTTTCAGTACTAGCCGTTTACTATAAGAGGGAACTTCAATGGGACGACTGGAAACTGGGATTCATAAAGGCAGGCTCACGCCAGCCGAATATGATGCGAATTTTTCCGATCTTCATCCGCGCCTGAACAAACACGAGGCGCTGGTCGCATCCGACCGCTGTTATTTCTGCTACGACGCGCCGTGCATGACGGCCTGTCCCACCTCCATCGACATTCCGATGTTCATCCGCCAGATCTCGACGGGCAACCCGATCGGTTCGGCCAAGACGATCTTCGATCAGAATATCCTCGGCGGCATGTGCGCCCGCGTCTGTCCCACCGAGCAGCTCTGCGAGCAGGCTTGCGTGCGCAACACTGCCGAAGAGCGTCCGGTCGAGATTGGCCGGCTGCAGCGCTATGCGACCGACACGGCGATGGCCGAGAACAAGCAGTTCTATTCACGCGCCGAATCCACCGGCAAGAGGATCGCCGTCATCGGCGCCGGACCTGCCGGTCTCGCCTGCGCCCATCGTCTTGCCGTGAAGGGTCATGACGTCACCATCTTCGACGCCCGCGAAAAGGCCGGCGGTCTCAACGAATATGGCATCGCCACCTACAAGACGGTCGACGATTTCGCCCAGAAGGAAGTCGACTACGTTCTCGCCATCGGTGGCATCGAAGTTAAGAACGGCCAGGCGCTTGGCCGCGATTTCAGCCTTTCCGACCTCTCCCAGCAATATGACGCCATCTTCCTCGGCCTCGGCCTTGCCGGCGTCAACGCGCTGCGCGCCGAAGGCGAAGATCTCGATGGCGTTGCAGACGCCGTCGCCTATATCGCCGAGCTCCGCCAGGCAAGCAGCAAGGCCGATATCGCCATCGGCCGCCGCGTCGTCGTCCTCGGCGGCGGCATGACCGCGATCGACGCGGCCGTACAGGCCAAGCTGCTTGGCGCCGAAGAGGTGACGATCTGCTATCGCCGCGGCAAGGAGCATATGAACGCCTCCGAGTTCGAGCAGGATCTCGCCGCCTCGAAGGGCGTCATCATCCGCCATTGGCTGGCCCCGAAGCGCATCCTCGACAAGGACGGAAAGGTCGCCGGCATCGAGGTCGAATATACCGAGCTGCGCGACGGCAAGCTTGCCGGCACCGGCGATGTCGGTGTCATTGCCGCCGATCAGATCTTCAAGGCGATCGGCCAGACGTTCGAGGCATCAGGCCTTGGCGCCCTGCGCATGGAATCCGGCCGCATCGCCATCGATGGCGAGGGCCGGACCTCGATCGAAGGCGTATGGGCCGGCGGCGACTGCGTGCTCGGCGGCGATGACCTGACAGTCTCGGCCGTAGCGCAGGGTCGCGACGCGGCCGAATCCATCAACCGCGCGCTTGGCTCCGTGAAGCCGGCCGCTGCAGTCGCCTGAAAGGAGAACCGACATGGCTGATCTCCGCAATAATTTCGTTGGTATCAAATCCCCGAACCCGTTCTGGCTGGCCTCCGCGCCGCCGACCGACAAGGCCTACAATGTCGAGCGCGCCTTCAAGGCGGGCTGGGGCGGCGTGGTCTGGAAGACCTTGGGCGAAGAAGGACCGCCGGTCGTCAACGTCAACGGCCCGCGCTATGGCGCGATCTGGGGCGCCGACCGCCGCCTGCTCGGCCTCAACAATATCGAGCTGATCACCGACCGCGACCTTTACACCAACCTGCGCGAGATGAAGCAGGTGAAGATGAACTGGCCGGATCGCGCATTGATCGCCTCGATCATGGTTCCCTGCGAGGAAGAGGCCTGGAAAGCCATCCTGCCGCTGGTGGAAGAAACCGGAGCCGACGGCATCGAGCTCAATTTCGGCTGTCCGCACGGCATGTCCGAGCGCGGCATGGGCTCCGCTGTGGGACAGGTGCCCGAGTATATCGAAATGGTCGTGCGCTGGTGCAAGCAGTACACCCGCATGCCCGTCATCACCAAGCTGACGCCCAACATCACCGATATCCGCAAACCCGCCCGCGCCGCCAAGGCCGGCGGCACCGACGCGGTGTCGCTGATCAATACGATCAACTCGATCGTGTCGGTCGACCTCGACAATTTCGCCCCTAATCCGACGGTCGGCGGCAAGGGCAGCCATGGCGGCTATTGCGGTCCGGCGGTGAAGCCGATCGCACTCAACATGGTGGCCGAGATTGCTCGCGATCCTGATACCTACGGCCTGCCGATATCAGGCATCGGCGGCATCACGATCTGGCGCGATGCGGCGGAATTCCTGGTGCTCGGCGCCGGCAACGTGCAGGTCTGCACCGCTGCGATGACCTACGGCTTCAAGATCGTCGAGGAGATGATCACGGGCCTTTCCGACTGGATGGACGAAAAAGGGCACCGCACTCTGGACGATATTATCGCCCGCGCCGTGCCGAATGTCTCCGACTGGCAATATCTCAACCTCAACTACATCGCCAAGGCGAAGATCGATCAGGATGCCTGCATTAAGTGCGGCCGCTGTCACATCGCCTGCGAGGACACCTCGCACCAGGCAATCACCAACTTCGTCGATGGCGTCAGGCGCTTCGAGGTGATTGAAGAGGAATGCGTTGGCTGCAATCTCTGCGTCAACGTCTGCCCCGTCGAGAACTGCATCACCATGGAAGAACTGCCGGCCGGCGCCCTCGACAAGCGCACCGGCAAGATCGTCGACCCGAACTACGCCAACTGGACGACCCATCCGAACAATCCAATGGCGCGGCAGGCGGCGGAGTAATAGCGGCAGATGCGAAAAGCATACCCGTCCGGCACGTCCGGGCGGGTGTTTCCGTTGTTAAAACTTGAGAATACGGTCTTCCTGAGCCGCCTGGATTTCTTCCGGCATCCGTTCTATGGCGCGCAGATAGCTTTGCGCTGTTTTGTCCGGCGACCGTTTGCCCTGCTCCCAATTGCGGAGCGTTTCCAGATCGATGCCAAAGCGAAGCGCGAACTGCTCCTGGGTTAGACCGAGTTTCCGGCGAATTTCCCTGACATCGATCGGACGGAAGGCGACCGCCTTCACGACGAGCCCAGTCTCCTCCAGTTCGCGTGCAAGATCGGCCTGGCTGTCGACATGCGGGACGAGCATGGTCGCCTGTCCCTTTTCCATCGCTCGCTCGATAGCTTTCTTCGCCGCCAGCATGGACATTCCGCCTTTCACCAAGGCATGGACCGCGGAAATAGATCGGAAACCCTTTACGGGTTGGTCAAAATGCAGGGATATCGCGACGGGTGAACCGGATTGGCCGCAGCGTACGTCCTCGACCGGCCCCAGTCGTTCGAACCGCTCCTTCAACGACGAGTTCATGACACTCCATTTCCTCCATAGCGATCTCCGCCAGATTTCTGAGACGATGCGCTCCAAGGTCGTTCATTAAAATGTCCTCGCCTTGGATATGGAAGCCGCGAAGATAGAGCGCGTTCCCGACCATCTGAGGCTCAGCCATCACCGAAATCACACCATCCGGCGTTTGAATTTCGACCGTGCATACGGGATGAAATGTGGCTTCATTCACAAAACGAAAAGCAACATCCGTCTTGATCCCTATCTTTTTCATAGGCCAATGACCGACTAAAATCAATATCTATGTTATGCAGCAACCAGCCATATAGGGTGCGAATCGATACCACACCCTTAACGCGAGAAAAATTCTAAGAATTTGGAAAAATCCAATAAAATCAGCGCCGTTTGGACATGCGGCGCTCTAGCCGTGTGGTCCTCGAATGCGAAGCCCATCGACGAAAAGCTGCTCCAGATAGCGGGCGGCGTCCTCGAAACGCCCCTCGCCCGAATGTTCCGGCCCCAAGACCGCACGCACCTGCACGTCGAAATCCGCATAATGCTGCGTGGTCGACCAGATCGAGAAGATCAGGTGATAGGGATCGCATTTGGCGATCTTGCCGTTCCTGGCCCAGACACGGATGACCTCCGCCTTTTCGTCGACAAGGGCTTTCAACGGTCCACGCAGCTCGTCCTCCACATGCGGCGCGCCCTGCAGCATCTCATTGGCGAAGAGCCGGCTTTCGCGCGGGAAATCACGGGCCATCTCGAGCTTACGGCGGATATAGGAGCGAATCTCGCTTTCGGGATCGCCATTGGCGTCGAAGGCGCGCAGTGGTTCCAGCCAGGTAAACAGCACCCGGTCGATCAGAGCCCGATGCATGGCCTCCTTGGTGCGGAAATAATAAAGTAGATTGGGCTTCGACATGCCGGCGACTTCGGCGATCTGGTCGATGGTCGAGCCACGAAAGCCGCTGACAGAAAATACGTCCAGCGCGGCTTCCAGTATGATTTCCTCTTTCTCTTCCTGGATACGGGTGCGGCGCTGCGTCTTGGCGGCTCTCGGGATGGCCATGTGTGCTCTGTTTCTCCTTGAAATCCAAGCCTTTCGGCCGCGCCCTCATCCACCCTGCCGATGCATCGGATTTAAGCAATCGCCTGAAATTTTATCGGAAATTTTCGTGCTTTTCGTCTTGAGCCGCGCCACGGAAGTTGTAATGTTTACCAATCGGTCAAATTATCCGTCAGATGTTTCTTAAAGGCAACTGGGGATTTTCCGGGCGAGAAAAACAAGACACCGCTCTGAATAGACCACGGGAACAATCGGGCATGCGCCTTGCATGCTTCGGGACAAACAGGTGAGGATTGCATCATGGTGGCAGCGCCAGGAGAAAACATGCGTATCAATGGCGATCGCCTTTGGGATACGCTGATGGATATGGCAAAGATCGGTCCCGGCATTGCCGGCGGCAACAATCGTCAAACCCTGACGGATGCCGATGCCGAGGGACGCAGCCTTTTCAAGACATGGTGCGACAAGGCCGGCTTGACCGTCGGCGTCGACAAGATGGGCACGATGTTCGCAACCCGCGCCGGCACCGACCCGAACGCGCTGCCGGTTTATGTCGGCTCGCACCTCGATACCCAGCCGACGGGCGGCAAGTATGATGGTGTCCTCGGCGTGCTCGCCGCCCTCGAAGTCGTCCGCACGATGAACGACCTCGGCATCAAGACCAAGCACCCGATCGTGGTCACCAACTGGGCCAACGAAGAAGGTGCGCGCTTCGCGCCCGCCATGCTCGCCTCCGGCGTCTTCGCCGGCGTGCATTCGCTGGAATTCGCCTATGGCCGCAAGGATCCGGACGGCAAGACCTATGGCGAGGAGCTGAAGCGCATCGGCTGGCTGGGCGATGAAGAAGTCGGCGCCCGCAGGATGCACGCCTATTTCGAATATCATATCGAGCAGGGTCCGATCCTCGAAGCCGAAGACAAGACCATCGGCGTCGTCACGCACTGTCAGGGCCTGTGGTGGCTGGAATTCACGCTGACCGGCAAGGAAGCACATACCGGCTCGACGCCGATGAACCTGCGCGTGAATGCCGGTCTTGCCATGTCGCGGATCGTCGAGATGGTGCAGAGCGTGGCGATGGAAAGCCAGCCGGGCGCCGTCGGCGGCGTCGGCCAGGTCTTCTTCTCGCCGAATTCGCGCAACGTCCTGCCCGGCAAAGTGGTCTTCACCGTCGACATCCGCACGCCCGACAAGGAAAAGCTGGACCGCATGCGCGCCAGGATCGAAGCGGAAGCGAAAGAGATCTGTGACGCCCTCGGCGTCGGCTGCTCGGTGGAAGCCATCGGCCATTTCGAGCCGGTGACCTTCGATCCCAAGCTCGTCGCCTCCGTGCGCGACGCCGCCGAAAGGCTCGGCTACAGCCACATGAACCTCATCTCCGGTGCGGGCCACGATGCCTGCTGGGCTGCCAAGGTCGCTCCCGCCACGATGGTCATGTGCCCCTGCGTCGGCGGCCTCTCGCACAACGAAGCCGAAGAAATCTCCAAGGAATGGGCGACCGCCGGCGCGGATGTGCTGTTCCACGCAGTCGTCGAGACGGCGGAGATCGTGGCTTGACGGCCACGATTCCCAACATCGGAACCTCACACATCTGGAGCACGCACCATGAGCACAGTCATCAAGGGTGGAACCATCGTTACGGCCGACCTGACCTATAAGGCGGACGTCAAGGTCGAAGGCGGCAAGATCGTCGAGATCGGGCAGAATCTCGCGGGCAGCGAAGTGCTGGATGCCTCCGGCTGTTATGTCATGCCCGGCGGCATCGATCCGCATACGCATCTCGAAATGCCGTTCATGGGCACCTATTCTTCCGACGATTTTGAGAGCGGCACCCGCGCGGCTCTTGCCGGCGGCACGACGATGGTGGTGGATTTTGCGCTTCCCTCGCCCGGCCAGTCACTGCTCGAGGCGCTGACCATGTGGGACAACAAGTCGACGCGAGCAAACTGCGACTATTCCTTCCACATGGCGATTACTTGGTGGGGCGAGCAGGTCTTCAACGAGATGGAGGCCATCGTCCGCGACAAGGGCATCAACACCTTCAAGCATTTCATGGCCTATAAGGGCGCATTGATGGTGGATGACGACGAGATGTTCTCCTCCTTCCAGCGCTGCGCCGAGCTCGGTGCGTTGCCGCTCGTCCATGCGGAAAACGGCGACGTGGTCGCGCAGATGCAGGCGAAGCTGCTGGCCGAAGGCAATAACGGCCCGGAAGCGCATGCCTATTCCCGCCCGGCCGAGGTCGAAGGCGAAGCGACGAACCGCGCCATCATGATCGCCGACATGGCTGGCTCGCCGGTCTATATCGTCCATACCTCCTGCGAACAGGCGCATGAAGCCATCCGCCGCGCCCGCCAGAAGGGCATGCGCGTCTATGGCGAACCGCTGATCCAGCACCTGACGCTCGACGAAAGCGAATATGCCAATGCGGATTGGGATCATGCCGCCCGCCGCGTCATGTCACCGCCCTTCCGCAACAAGCAGCATCAGGACAGCCTCTGGGCCGGCCTCGCATCCGGCTCGCTGCAGGTGGTCGCGACCGACCATTGCGCTTTCACGACCGAGCAGAAGCGCTTCGGTCTTAACGATTTCACCAAGATCCCGAACGGCACCGGCGGACTTGAAGACCGCATGCCGATGCTCTGGACCCATGGCGTCAACACCGGCCGCCTGACGATGAACGAATTCGTCGCCGTCACGTCGACCAACATCGCCAAGATCCTCAACGTCTATCCGAAAAAGGGCGCCATCCTTGTAGGCGCCGATGCCGATATCGTCGTCTGGGATCCGAAGCGTTCGAAGACCATCGCCGCCAAGACACAGCAGTCGGCGATCGACTACAATGTCTTCGAAGGCAAGGAAGTGACCGGCCTGCCGCGCTATACGCTGACGCGGGGCGTCGTCGCCATCGAGGAAGGCACGGTGAAGACGAAGGAGGGCCATGGCGAGTTCGTCAGGCGCGATCCCTTCACCGCCGTCAACCGCGCGCTTTCGACTTGGAAAGAAGTCACAGCGCCGCGCAAGGTGCAGCGCAGCGGCATCCCCGCCAGCGGGGTATGACGCTTGGGCACGGCGCTTCGGCTCATCGGCCGCCTAGAGCAATACCAGGAAAAGTGCGAAGCGGTTTTCCATCCGGAATTGCGTAAAAACAAAGAGATAGATCATTTTCGCGATTCGAAGAAAAGCGAAACGGCTCTAGCGCGGCACGTACCGCTCCAGATCCGGCAGCAGGACGACGCCTTCCTGTTCGTTCGGATCAGTGCGGGCGATGACCGCTATCGCCGGCCGATCGCTGAGATTGGCTGGAAGATGCGGAACGCCGGCCGGAATATAGAACATCTCGCCTTCGCGAACGATGACGTGTTCTTCCAGTTCATCGCCGAACCAGCAATGTGTCTCGCCGGAAATCGCATAGATCGCCGTCTCGTGCGAGACGTGAAGATGCGCCTTGGCGCGAGCACCCGGCGGTATCGTCAGGAGATGCATGCAAATCCCCGTCGAGCCCACTGTCTCGGCAGCAATCCCTTCAAAATAGCTGAAGCCCTGTTTTCCGGCATAGGCGCCGCCGGGCCGCACGACACGGCAGGTGGGGTTCGATGAAACACTCATGGCATTGCTCCCCTGGATCCAGCAGCAAGGCACCCTCGCCCCTTCGAGCTGCAGCAATGCCAAGCAGGATAACACGCAATCCGCCCCAACCATGCGGCGAAATCAGGACTGGTAGGTGTTAATGACGTCATCCGCTTCCTCCGTCGTCTCCGCGCGGAATCTCTGTCTCACCTACGATACGAATGACGGGCCGGTGCATGCGCTGAGCAATGTCGATCTCGATGTCCGCAAGGGTGATTTCATCTCCTTCATCGGCCCGTCGGGCTGCGGCAAGACCACTTTCCTGCGTGTCATCGCCGATCTCGAGCGGAAGAGTTCAGGCGATATTACCGTCAACGGCATGTTGCCGGAGGAAGCACGCAAGGCCCGCGCCTATGGCTATGTCTTCCAGGCCGCCGCACTCTATCCCTGGCGCACCATCGAGAAAAACATTGCGCTGCCGCTCGAAATCATGGGTTACGACAGGCAAGAGCAGGCCAAGCGCATTGCCCGGACCCTGGAACTCGTCAATCTCAGCGGCTTCGAGAAGAAATTCCCCTGGCAGCTTTCGGGCGGCATGCAGCAGCGTGCCTCGATCGCTCGCGCGCTGGCTTTCGATGCCGACCTCTTGCTGATGGACGAACCCTTCGGCGCGCTTGACGAAATCGTCCGCGACCACCTCAACGAACAGCTGCTGAAACTGTGGAAGCAGACGAACAAGACCATCTGCTTCGTCACCCACTCCATCCCGGAGGCGGTCTATCTCTCCACCAAGATCGTGGTCATGTCGCCCCGTCCGGGCCGCGTCACCGATGTCATCGAATCGACGCTGCCGCTCGAACGCCCGCTCGGCATTCGCGAAACGCCGGAATTCCTGGAAATCGCCCATCGCGTCCGCGAAGGCTTGCGGGCCGGACATAGCTATGAGGAATAGGACCATGGATAGCTCCGTCGCACGGCAGCCCCTCACCCTAGCCCTCTCCCCGTGCACGGGGAGAGGGAACGACCTCGACACGACCGCCAATCTCGTTCGCTGGAGGGAAGGCTGTGGGCGCTACTATCCCCTTCTCCCCGTCATGACGGGGAGAAGGTGGCCAGCAGGCCGGATGAGGGGCTTTGCCACAACGGGAGGGGCATCATGAACCCGCAATTCCTCCTCTGGCTTACCGGCGCCATGGCGATCTTCATCAGTGGTGCCACAGCCTCGCGCGCCTATGTCATCAACAACAACGTTCTGGTGCTGATCCTGGCGCTTATCCTCTATTGCATCGGCAATCTGATGATGGTGCGGCTGATGCGCGAGGGCGGGCTTGGCTTGGCGATCTCCGCCTCCTCCATCGCCCAGCTCGTCGTCGTCAACGTCATCGCCTTCATTATTTTCGGCGAGCGACTAAGCCTGCAGCAGCTCGCCGGCGTGGGTCTCGGCATCGTCGCCATGGTCTTGATGCTGTTTCCTGCGCAAGGCAGGGCATGATCATGGAAAGGGAACAGTTCTTCAAGCACAAGTTCCTGCCCGTCACGACCATCGTCCTGGCAATCCTGGTTCTCTGGTATGTCTTCGCGGTCATCCTCAATTCGCCGTTCCAGCGCGATCTCGACAGGCGCGGCAATCTCTCCCCGACGGCGATGGAATTCATTGGCAAGACGCTGTCGCAGCCAAAGCCGATCCTGCCGGCACCGCACCAAGTGGCCCAGAATGTTTTCGAAAACACCTTCCTTCGCGCTCCCACAAGCAGCCGCAGCCTCGTCTACAATGCCTGGGTGACCCTGTCCTCGACCGCTGTCGGCTTCGCCTTCGGTACCGTTCTCGGCATCCTGATCGCGGTCGGCATCGTGCATGTGGTCGCTCTGGATCGCAGCCTGATGCCATGGATCATCGCTTCGCAGACCATACCGATCCTTGCGATCGCGCCGATGGTCGTTGTCGTATTGGGTTCGATCGGCGTTACCGGCCTCATTCCCAAGGCACTGGTCTCGACCTACCTCTCCTTCTTCCCCGTCGCCGTCGGCATGGTCAAGGGATTACGATCGCCGGAGGTCATGCATCTCGACCTGATGCGTACCTACAATGCCAGCGCCACGCAGACTTTCTGGAAACTGCGCGTGCCCGCCTCGATCCCTTTCCTCTTTACCTCGATGAAAGTCGCAATCGCCGCGAGCCTCACCGGCACGATCGTTGGTGAATTGCCGACAGGCGCAGTCGCCGGCATCGGCGCCAAACTTCTCGCAGGCTCGTATCAGAGCCTGACGATCGACATATGGGCGACGCTCGTCGCCGGCTCGATCCTGGCGGCCGCGCTGGTTGCCGCCGTCAGCATCGCGGCGCGCATCGTCGATCGTGCCATGGGAGGCCGTGCGGCATGAGGAATTTTCATTCGTCGTGGCAAGGTACGCTCTCCCTGCTTCTCTGCCTCGCTGCGCTTCCGATGCTGCCGCTGCTCGCCGCCGATGCCGCCACGCCCTTCAGTAGCGGCACCACCTTCGTCATTTTCATTCTTATTGCCGCCGCAGCCACGATTTCCTTCATGAACCTGCCTGCAACCCTCTGCGCGGCGATCCTCTTCTTCGCCGCGCACGCGGCCGCCTGGCTGTTGCTGGCTGGAATATCGGGCAACGAAGGCAGTGCGGCGGCCTCATTCTTTATCCTCCTCGCCGCGGCGTGGCTGCTTGCCTGGCGTTGCGTTTCCATCCTGTCGGCCATTCGGGTGAAATCGACCGCCGACAGCTATACATTACGGTTGCTGATCCCGGTGATCTTCGGGGTCTGGATCATCATCATCTGGGAAGCGGTGACACGCGGGGCCGGTATTCCATTCATCCTCCTGCCGCCGCCGAGCGCCATTGGCGCCCGCATTGCCGGCTCCATATCGATCCTCTGGACGGATGTTCAGCAGACGATCTTCCGATCGGTTCTGATCGGCTACATCATCGGCTGCTCCAGCGGCTTCATCGTCGCCATCCTTGCCGACCGCTTCGCCTTCCTGCGCCGCGGCCTGCTGCCGATCGGCAATCTGGTCTCCGCTCTGCCGATCATCGGCGTTGCGCCGATCATGGTCATGTGGTTCGGTTTCGATTGGCAATCGAAGGCGGCCGTCGTCGTCGTCATGACCTTTTTCCCGATGCTGGTGAACACTGTGGCGGGCCTTGCCGCGGCGGGCAACATGGAGCGTGACCTGATGCGCACCTATGCATCGAGCTACTGGCAGACGCTGTTCAAGCTGCGCCTGCCGGCCGCCGCTCCCTTTATTTTCAATGCGCTGAAGATCAACTCGACCTTGGCCCTCATCGGTGCCATCGTGGCGGAGTTCTTCGGCACTCCCATGTCGGGCATGGGCTTCCGCATCTCGACCGAAAATGGTCGGTTGAACCTCGACATGGTCTGGGCCGAGATCGCGATTGCAGCGGTTGCAGGTTCCGTCTTCTACGGTATCGTCGCCATTGTCGAGAGAATGGTGACGTTCTGGCATCCGTCTATCCGCGGTGGGCAGACGTAATCCGGGGTCTCCTCAAGGGATCAAGGCATAACTTCAGAGGGAAAAGGGTAAAGAACATGAAAAAACTGATGTTCGCATTGATGGCAAGTACGATGACGCTGGCTGCTACGCAGGCCGCGATGGCCGCCGACAAGGTGACCTTGCAGCTGAAATGGGTGGCCCAGGGTCAGTTCGGAGGCTATTTCGTCGCCAAGGACAAGGGGTTCTACAAGGAAGAAGGCCTTGACGTCGACATCAAGCCGGGCGGCCCGGATATCGCCCCGGAACAGGTGATCGCCGGCGGCGGCGCCGATGTCATCGTCGACTGGATGGGTGGCGCGCTGGTTGCCCGCGAAAAGGGCGTGCCGTTGGTCAACATCGCCCAGCCCTTCGAGAAATCCGGCCTCGAACTGATCTGCCCCAAGGATGGCTCGGTCAAGACGGAGAAGGATTTCAAGGGGCATACGCTCGGCGTTTGGTTCTACGGCAACGAATATCCCTTCTTCGCCTGGATGCACAAGATCGGCCTGAAGACCGATGGCGGCAAGGACGGCGTCACCGTGCTCAAGCAGAGCTTCGACGTGCAGCCGCTCGTCCAGAAGCAGGCCGACTGCATCTCTGTCATGACCTACAATGAATACTGGCAGGCAATCGATGCCGGTTTCAAGCAGGAAGACCTGACCGTCTTTAATTACACCAAGCTCGGTGTCGACCTTCTGGAAGACGGCCTCTATGTCAAGGAAGACAAGCTGAAGGATGCGAAGTTCAAGGCCGATATGGTCAAGTTCGTCCGCGCCTCGATGAAAGGCTGGAAATATGCCGTCGAGCATCCGGATGAGGCCGCCGGGATTGTGATGGACAATGGCGGCCAGGACGAAAACCACCAGAAGCGCATGATGGGCGAAGTCGCCAAGCTGATCGGCAACGGCAAGCTCGACACGAAGCTTTACGACCGCACGGTCGAAGCCCTGCTCGACCAGAAGATCATCAACAAGAAACCGTCCGGCGCCTATACGCATGAGGTCACGGACGCTGCTCTGAAATAAGCCCGGAGTACTCTTAGAGACTAAAACGCGCGGGGTTTCAGGCCCCGCGCGTTTTTTTCATTTTGTAACAGCGGCAACAAAAGGCTGGCTTTCGCGCAAAACTTGGCGGAAAAGCCCTCGGTTATCAACTATTCGAATGCTGACATCACAATGCCGTGATTGCTTCGCAAGGTTGCGAAGGATAGAAATACCCGCGAAATCATTTTCTCGTGATCTTGTGAGAATTGAAAAACGCTCCCATCTATAGGTGCGATTTTAGGATGAGGGACCTGCAAGGCATGACAGACGGATATTGATCCGCCGGAGAAGCCGGCACGCATGCATCGATCCCCGTGTTCGCGACGGAAAACAGCGAAATCCATTTTGCCAACGCTGAACTGGAACTGGACGCATGGCCCCCACGCCGTTTAGACTTCTAAGCACGACCGCCATCCTGCTTTCCCTGCTGGCGGCACCCGCCGCGCTGGCCGAGCAATCCGCCGTCACGACGCCGAAGCAGAACCTGCCGGCGATCGTCATCACCAAAGCTACGATGCGCCACCTGACCGACAAGGTCGTTGCGACCGGCACGGTCAAGGCCGTCGAGGAGGTTTACATCCAGCCGCAGGTGGATGGTCTCTCGATCCGCTCGCTCAATGCCGATGTCGGCGACAAAGTCGAGGCGAACAGCACGCTTGCCACGCTGAACGACGATGCATTGATCCTTCAGAAGAGCCAGATGCAAGCGACAAGAGCAAAGGGCGAGGCCAGTCTTGCACAATTGCGCGCGCAGCTGACCGAGGCGCACGCCAACGCTGAAGAAGCGGAACTACAGCGCGTCCGTGCCGTCGCAATGGGTGCCAAGGGCACAATGTCGACCTCCTCCGTCGAACAGGCGAATGCGTCCGCCGCCGCCAACAAGGCACGCGTGGTTTCAGCAGAGCAGGCAATCGCCGTTGCCGAAGCGGATCTCAAGGTCACCGACAGCCAGATCGCCGACACCGACCTGAAGCTTGCCCGCACCGGCATCAAGACGCCTGTCGCGGGCACCGTCGCCTCGCGCAACGCCCGCGTCGGCGCGATCGCCAACGGCAGCGGCGATCCGCTCTTCACCATCATCCGCGACAGCCGGCTCGAACTGGTGGTCGATGTGTCCGAAAGCGATATCACCAAGATCGTCATCGGCCAGAAGGCTCTCATCGCCCTTTCCGGCAGCCGCGAGAAGCTTACCGGAACCGTCCGCCTCGTCGCCCCCATCGTGGATTCCCTCACCCGCCTCGGCGCGGTGCACATCTCGATCGACGACGGCGAGAAGGCGCGCGCCGGCATGTATGGCAGCGCCGAGATCATCATTCGCCAGGAGGATGGCGTCGCCCTGCCGCTGACGGCAGTCAACAGCGAGGAAAACGGCTCCTCCGCCCGCAAGGTCGAGAACGGCGTGGTCAAGTTCGTGAATGTCGAGACCGGCATTCAGGACGCAGGTTATGTCGAGATTCTCAAGGGCCTGAAGGCCGGTGACGAGGTCGTCGCCAAGGCCGGTGCCTATGTTCGCGACGGCGACCATATCACGCCCGTCCGCGATGCGTCGCAAGCCTCCAACTGAGCGAGAACGGCAAGATGAACTTCTCCGCCTGGTCAATCCGAAATCCGGTCGCCCCGCTCCTCGGCTTCTTCCTGCTGATGGTGGTGGGCGCACACGCCTTCTTCAACCTGCCCATCACCCGGTTCCCGAATATCGACGTGCCTGTGGTCAATGTCACCGTGACGCAGAGCGGCGCCTCCCCGGCCGAACTCGAAATGCAGGTGACGAAGGAGATCGAAGACGCCGTCGCCAGCATCAACGGCATCGACGAGATCCAGTCGACCGTCACGGACGGCCAATCGCAGACCGTCGTCATCTTCCGCCTGGAAGTGCCGACGCAGCAGGCGGTTCAGGACACCAAGGACGCCATCGACCGCATCCGCGGCAACCTGCCGTCGACGATCGATGAACCTATCGTTTCCAAGGTCGATGTCGAAGGACAGGCGATCCAGAGCTTTGCCGTTTCCTCGCCGAACATGACGCTGGAAGAGCTGTCCTGGTTCGTGGACGATACGGTCAAGCGCGCCCTGCAGGGTCAGGCGGGCATCGGCCGCGTCGACCGCTATGGCGGCGCCGACCGCGAAGTGCGCATCGAACTCGACCCCAACAAGCTGAACGCCTACGGCATAACAGCGCTTTCGGTGAGCCAGCAGCTGCGCAGCACCAATATCGACCTTGGCTCCGGCCGTGGCCAGGTAGCCGGCAGCGAGCAGGCGATCCGTGTGCTCGGCGACGCCCGCGATGTCGCCCAGCTTACCGACACGACGATCGCGCTCACCAACGGCCGCTTCGTCAAGCTCTCCGCTCTCGGCGTGATCAAGGATACCTATCAGGAGCCGAAATCCTTCTCCCGCTTCAACAGCACGCCCGTCGTCACCTTTGGCGTATTCCGCGCCAAGGGCGCCAGCGAAGTGACCGTCGCAAAGACGGTGAGCGATACGCTCGACAAGGTGCGGACCGAAAACCCGAACGTCTCGATCGAGATGATCGACGATTCCGTCTATTACACCTATGGCAACTACGAGTCCGCGATGCATACGCTGCTCGAAGGCGCCATACTCGCCGTCATCGTGGTGTTCCTGTTCCTGCGGAACTGGCGCGCGACGCTGATATCAGCGGTTGCGCTGCCGCTGTCCGCGATCCCGACATTCTGGATCATGAGCCAGATCGGTTTCTCGCTGAACCTTATCAGCTTCCTGGCGCTGACGCTGGCGACCGGCATCCTCGTCGACGACGCCATCGTCGAGATCGAGAATATTGCCCGCCATATCAAGATGGGCAAGACGCCCTATCGCGCCTCCATCGACGCCGCCGATGAGATCGGCCTGGCCGTCATCGCGACGACCTTCACCATCATCGCGGTCTTCGTGCCGGTCTCCTTCATGCCTGGTATCCCGGGCCAGTACTTCATTCAGTTCGGCCTGACCGTCGCCTTCTCGGTGTTCTTCTCGCTGCTGGTGGCGCGTCTGATCACGCCGATGATGGCTGCCTATCTGATGCGTGCCGAAGACGGTGTCGACGATCATCACGACAATGACGGCCGCTTCATGCGCGGCTATAGCTGGCTGGTGCGGCAGACGACGAAGCGCTGGTACACGCGCTATCCGACGCTGCTTGCCGCCTTCGCCTTCTCGATCGCCTCCGTCGCCGCCCTAGTGATATTCGTTCCCGGCAGTTTCATTCCGCCTGACGATTCCTCGCGCATCGTGCTCTCGGCCGAACTGCCGCCGAACGCACGGCTCGACGATACCGAGCAGGCGACCAATGAGATCTACCGGCGCGTCAAGGGCATCGACGGCGTTGAAAATGTCTTCGTTCTTGGCGGCGCTTCGCCGAAGGGCGATCTGGAACTGCGCCGCGCCACCGTGACGCTGACGCTCGGCAAGCTCGATCAGTCGCTGACGAAGAAGTTGGTGAACGACGTCCTTGGCTCGCTGCCCGTCATCGGACCTTACCTGCCGAAGGTCACCGTGCATGGCCGCGAGCGCCCGCAATGGGACGTGGAAAAGGAAGTCTTCGCCAAGCTTCACTCGATCCCCGACGTCCGCATCACCAAACTGAACGACCGTGGCGACCGCGACCTGACCTATAACTTCCTCTCGCGCAGCGAGAAGGATCTGAACCGGGCAGTGGGCATTTTGGAGGCCAAGCTTCGCACCGATCCGGCGCTTGCCAATGTCAGCGCCGACGGTGCCCTGCCGCGTCCCGAACTACAGATCTATCCGCGCAAGGACGAGGCGGCACGCCTCGGCATCACGCCGCAGATGATTTCGGACACGATTCGCGTGGCAACCATCGGCGATATCGACGCTTCGCTTGCGAAGATCTCGCTCGACGATCGCCAGATCCCGATCCGCGTGCAGGCCTCGCTCGGCATGCGTCGCGATCTCTCGGCGATCCGGGCGCTTCGCATCAAGACCGCTTCGGGCATCACGGTGCCGCTGTCGAGCGTCGCCGACATCGACTATTCGGAAGGACTGTCGTCCATCAAGCGCAACAACCGTTACCGCGTCGTTTCCATCGGCGCTGACCTGCCGCAGGGCGTGGCGCTGGATACGGCATCGGAACATTTCCTCAATATCGTCAACAGCGCCAAGATCCCGGCAACCGTGCATCTGGCGGAAAGCGGCGACACCAAGATCCAGAAGGAAATGCAGCAAAGCTTCGGCAACGCTATGCTGCTCGGCCTTCTGCTCGTCCTGACCGTGCTGATCCTGCTGTTCAAGGACGTGATCCAGCCCTTCACCATTCTGCTGTCGCTGCCGCTGGCGATCGGCGGCGTGGCACTGGCCTTGATCATGACCGGCAATGCGCTTTCGATGCCCGTCATGATCGGCATCCTGATGCTGATGGGCATCGTGACGAAGAATGCCATTCTTCTCGTCGATTTCGCCATCGAGATGATGCATCAGGGTATGCCGCGCCTGGAGGCCGTCGTCGAGGCCGGTCGCAAGCGCGCCCGCCCGATCATCATGACCTCGATCGCCATGTCGGCCGGCATGCTGCCATCCGCTCTCGGTGTCGGCGAAGGCGGCTCCTTCCGCGCGCCGATGGCGATTGCCGTGATCGGCGGCATCATCGTTTCCACCGTGCTTAGCCTGGTGGTCGTCCCCTCCTTCTTCCTGATCATGGATGACCTGTCGCGCCTGCTCGGCTTCCTCTTCGGAAAGCTTGTCGGCCGGAAGGATGCGGATGACGAGGTGGTGACCAAGGAAGGCCTGGCAGCCGCCGTCAATGAAAACCGCCAATCGCTCGCCACCCTGGAAGAGCGTCTGGAAGCTATTGAAGACAGGAATGTCAGGGGCACAAAGTCTATAGGCACGAATGTGCTGAAACTGCCGCCCTTCGCGGCCGAATAGCGGTCCTCTTGACCGAGCAAAACCGATGATGACGGGGCGGCTTAAAGGCCGCCCTGTTCTTTTAGGAAACTGACGATCGCGCTGACGCCCTCGCCCCGCTTCATGTCGGAAAACACGAAGGGCCGCGCCTGGCGCATCCGGTTGGCGTCACGATCCATAACCTCGAGATCCACGTCGACGAAGGGCGCCAGATCCTTCTTGTTGATGACGAGGAGGTCGGACCTGGTGATGCCGGGACCGCCCTTACGCGGGATTTCCTCCCCCTGGCACACCGAAATCACATAGATGGTGATATCGGCAAGATCGGGCGAAAAGGTCGCCGCCAGATTGTCTCCACCGGATTCGATGAAGACCACGTCAAGATCGGGAAGCCGCTCGTTCAGGCCGGCAATGGCCTGCAGATTGATCGTCGCATCCTCGCGGATCGCGGTGTGCGGGCATCCGCCCGTTTCGACGCCGACGATGCGGTCCGAGGTCAGCGCCTGCATCCGCACCAGCGCTTCCGCATCCTCCGTCGTATAGATGTCGTTGGTAATGACGGCGACGGAATAGTCGTCGCGCATCGCCTTGCACAGCTTCTCGGTCAGCGCCGTCTTGCCGGATCCGACTGGGCCGCCGATGCCGACGCGCAAGGGTCCATGTCTCGATTTCATGCTTGCAACTCCGATAAAGCGCTAAAGCGGTTCGGCTTTTCGCAGAATCTGTGAACCGCTCTATCTCTTTGTTTTCTCGCAATTCCGGACGGAAAACCGCTGCGCACTTTTCCTGGAATTGCTCTAGCATAGCGAAGCGGTCGGCCGCCGCACAGCGGCGAATGACGTAGGTGAAGCCTCGATTGTGATATTTTCCCGATGGCGCGCATTACGAACGGAAAAGCCGCGTGCCCTGGGTTTCATGGCGCAGACTGGCGATATCCGCTTGCACACTCGCCGAACCGAGATCATCGAGGCTGGAGTGCGCCGCCCGCCGCGCCATAGCGGCAAAAAGACCCTCCAGTCGCGCGAGAATGGCGACGCCGTCCTTCTGTCCGCTGACACCGAGCCGGATGCCGGCTGACACCATCTGCGAGGCCAGCGCATGCAGGAAGGCAGCGGCCGCCTTTTCAGCTGGGATGCCATGGGCGCCAGCGATCGCCCCGACCGCAACCGGGTAGGCTGTCCTTGCCGGAAGCATGGAGAAGATCTCGTGCGGCCAGGCGGTAGCGGCCGAAAGAAAGGCATCGCCGAGCAGCATGGTCTCGTTGTGCCGCTCTTTCGAGCCGGCCAGCGCCTCCGCCAGTTCCGCAACTGCTGCAAGCCGCGGCATGTCCCCGTCTGCTCGATGAGCCTCGACCAGCAGGACCGCGTCATTCCACACCGAACCATTCTGGATCAAGGCGGAAATCCAATCTCCCAGCCCGGCGCTGTCACGCACCAGACCGTCGTGTACCGCACGCTCGAGACCGCCGGAATAGGCGAAGGACCCCACCGGAAAGGCCGGCGACAGCCAGGCCATCAGCCGCAGGAGTGCCTGCAGATCGCGATCTTCCGTCGTATCGGTCATCGATGCTCAATCATGCGAGTGATGATGGTCATGCCCATGCGAATGGCCGCCATGCGAGTGATAGGCACCCCGAGCCGGCTGAAAAGGCTCGCTCACCTCGGTCACGGCAGCCCCCAATCCTTCGAGCATGGAGCGGATCACGTGATCGCGCAGGATCAGGATGCGCTCTTCCTCGATCTGCGCGGACAGATGCCGGTTGCCGAGATGCCAGGCGAGCTCGATCAGATGCCTGCGGTCGCGCGGGCGGATTTCGAAGAGCTTTTCGTCGGCCGCGACGATTTCGATCAGCTCACCATCCTCGCGCACCAGCAGATCGCCGCTGGCAAACAGCACCGGCTCCTTGAGGTCGAGCATGACCATGTCACCATTTTCGAGATGCAGCAGCTTGCGGCGCAGATGCCGGAGATCATGCGGCAGGACGACACGATCGATCGGATTAGAAGAAGGGGTGCCGGCAGGTAGATAGGAAGTAACGCGTTGCATGGCGGTTCCAAATTATGACTTTGTCAGACCATGCAAAATAGTCACCTGCTGTGCAAGCATCAATGACGCGCCTATACGCTACATCCGCTGCACATAGCGCTGCAGTTCCCGGGGATCGGTCGTCGCTTCCTGTTCCTGCTCGGTGGCGCAGCGATGCCAGACCTGGGACAGCCGCTCGCGCTCGTGCATGACACGATTGCGGCCGAGCGTTTTGGCAAGATAAAGCGCCTTGTCGGCCGCGGCATAGACGATCTCCGTCTTGCGATCCCTGTCTATGTCGGCAATCCCCGCGGAAACGGTGATCTTCACCGAACCGCCGTCGACGGCGATCGAGTGCGCGGCGATCTGTTCCTTGATCTCCTCGATGCGGGCAATGCGTTCGGCGGTGTCACCCCCATAAACGATGGCGCCGAATTCCTCGCCGCCGAGCCGGGCAATCACGTCATCTCCCGTAAAGACGCCGGAAAATATCTGCGACACCGCAACGATCACGGCATCGCCGGATGCGTGTCCGAAGCGATCGTTGACTGTCTTGAACCGGTCGAGGTCGAAGATGACCAACGAGGCGCAGTCTCCGGCCGTATTCAGCGCTTCGGTGAAAGCGCGGCGATTGAGCAGGCCGGACAGCGTGTCGGTGCGGCTCAGCCGCTCGAACTCGGCGCGGGAGACGGCAAGCCGGTGAATCGAAAAGCCCGCCAGCACAGCCACCCCGCCGGAAACGGTGCCGCCGATGATCCACGCCAGGAGAACGCCGAAGCGCATCGCCTCCAGAATCGGTAACGGCAGGAGATCGAACCATTGCAGCAGGAAAAGCATCGCCACGATGATGCCAAGCGACATGATGACGGCGACAAAACTCATCTTAAGCGCGAAAATAAAAATCGCACGTCGCTGCTGAAAGTTACCGAGCTCGGCCTGCAGCGAAATCCATCGTCTCATGCGATTCACCTTCCTCAGCCTACCGTTTCGATCATGTGAGATAGGGGTGAAGGCGCTTCCAGGTCTTTAATGTAATGATTAAAATGCGTTGCATTTCCCAAGTTGTGAACAACCAAGGGCGCCCCATCCGCAAAATCAGGGTTGCGGATGGAAATGCGACGCGCGAGCACCGCCACACCACGCCTTCGACAAAACCGAACTCGGTGCGCAACATCGGAAAACCCCGGAAAACCGGGATTTTCTCATACCCACCGATGGTTAAGCTTGGAAGCGTCCTCAGAAGAGGAAATAGCGCTGCGCCATCGGCAGCACCGTCGCCGGCTCACAGGTCAGGAGCTCGCCATCGGCGCGCACTTCATAGGTTTCCGGATCCACCTCGATATGCGGCGTGAGGCTGTTATGGATCATCGATGCCTTGGAGATGCCACCGCGGGTGTTCCTGACCGGCAGCAGCGCCTTGGCGATACCGAGCTTGCCGGCAAGCCCGGCATCGAACGCGGCCTGGGAAACGAAAGTCACCGAGGAATTCGTCCGATTCTTGCCATAGGCGCCGAACATCGGCCGGTAATGCATCGGCTGCGGCGTCGGGATCGAGGCATTCGGATCGCCCATGGGAGCAGCAGCGATCGAGCCGCCAAGCACCACCATCTCCGGCTTCACACCGAAGAAGGCCGGATTCCAGAGTACCAGATCGGCACGCTTGCCAACCTCGATCGAGCCGACCTCATGGCTGACGCCGTGCGCAATCGCCGGGTTGATCGTATATTTGGCGATATAACGCTTTACGCGGAAATTGTCGTTGTTGCCGATCTCCTGTGCAAGGCGGCCACGCTGCCGCTTCATCTTGTCGGCGGTCTGCCAGGTGCGGATTGCCACTTCACCGACGCGGCCCATGGCCTGACTGTCGGATGAAATGATCGAGAAGGCGCCGATATCGTGAAGAATATCCTCCGCGGCGATCGTCTCCTTGCGGATTCGGCTCTCGGCAAAGGCGATATCCTCCGGGATTGACGGCGACAGATGATGGCAGACCATCAGCATGTCGAGATGCTCGGCGATCGTATTAACCGTATAGGGCCGCGTCGGATTGGTCGAAGAGGGAATGACGTTCGACTGACCGCAGATCTTGATGATATCGGGCGCGTGCCCGCCGCCCGCGCCTTCAGTGTGGAATGCATGGATCGTGCGACCCTTGATGGCGCCGATCGTATCCTCGACGAAGCCGCTTTCGTTCAAGGTATCCGTGTGGATCATCACCTGAACGTCGTATTCGTCGGCAACGCTGAGGCAGCAGTCGATCGCCGCCGGCGTCGTGCCCCAGTCCTCATGCAGCTTGAGTGAGCAGGCACCGCCGAGTACCATCTCCTCCAAGGCGGCGGGCAAGGACGCATTGCCCTTGGCCGACAGGCCGATATTCATCGGGAAGGCGTCGAAAGCCTCGATCATGCGCGCCAGATGCCAGGGGCCGGGCGTGCAGGTCGTTGCCAGCGTTCCATGGGCCGGCCCGGTGCCGCCGCCAAGCATGGTGGTGATGCCCGACATCAGGGCTTCCTCGATCTGCTGCGGGCAGATGAAATGGATATGGCTGTCCATGCCGCCGGCGGTGACGATCTTGCCCTCGCCCGCGATCGCTTCCGTGCCCGGTCCGACGATGATGTTGACATCAGGCTGCATATCCGGATTGCCGGCCTTGCCGATCGCGACGATGCGGCCGTCCTTCAAGCCGATATCCGCTTTCACGATCCCCCAATGGTCGAGGATCAGCGCATTGGTGATAACGGTGTCGACGGCACCGTTGGCGCGCGTCACCTGGCTCTGTCCCATGCCATCACGAATGACCTTGCCGCCGCCGAATTTCACTTCCTCGCCATAGGTGGTGAAATCCTTCTCCACCTCGATGAACAATTCGGTATCGGCCAGCCGAACCTTGTCGCCGACGGTCGGTCCGAACATGTTGGCGTAGGCGGCACGGGAAATCTTGTAGGGCATGGATCAGTCTCCTTGGGAGGCAGAGATGAGGTTCGTGTCGGCAAGGCGCCGCAGGCGGCCAAGGGATACGTAGGCGTCCACCAACCGTTTTTCGGCGGCAAAGGGATGTTCGTCCCAGCCCGTGTGGCTGAAACCGGTAATGGCGATGTCGTCGTCGGGATGGCGCAACAGCACATCGGCAATCACGATCATGCCGCTGCTCGGCACCACGAAGGAGCCGGGATCGTAACCCGCCAGCGCCGTGTCAACGCCTTCGTGAACGGATTGATCGATCACGACATGCCGCTTGCCCGTCGCACGGCAAAAGGCAGCAAACTGGTCGGTATAATCATCGCAGAAGTCGTCGAGTTCCGGATGCGAGGTCGCCAGTGGCGCGCGCAGTGCGGCGAATTTTCTTGGATCGCGCACGCTCCAGATTTCCGACGCGGAGGCAACGGCGGTGCTCTTGCGCCACTCGGCCGAGCCGAGCATTGCGCGCGCCGGCCGGCCCGTGTTGCAGACAGCGACAACATCGGTGCGGCTGCCGCCGGCCCCCATCGAGCGACAATCGTTGAAGCGGATCACGAGATCGGCGACATCGATGACATCCGCGGCGCCTGCCGCGATCTCACCATTGCCGACGATCATCACGGTGCGCCTCAGGCTCACTGATTGCCCTCCGGCCCAGCGGCGAGATCCTTCAATTCCTTCGTTCGCTTCTTAGTCAAATCAGCTTTGCAACCGGAAACAAGCATTGGTTCCATGGAGCCGCCGCGCGCCTGGAACCCCTGCGCCTCGCACTCGCCGTCGCGATAATCCACCCAAGCACGCTGTGCCTTGATGAGCGCCTTTTCCGCGCCCTTCATGTTGTTGTCGAGATCCGCATCGATGGCGACCATCGCGGCCCTGGTTTTCGTGCATTGCGCGTTCAACGCCTTGTCGGCCGTACCGAAATCGAGCACCGCGCAAACATTCAGGTCCGTCTGCGTCTGTGCATTGGCGCAGTCGGCCTTCGGCTCGCGCGTAGTTTTCAACGCAAAGGCAGGACCGCAGACCAGGATTGCGGCAAGAGCCGCGGCAGATGCAAGAAATTTCATCGACATTAAACTTCCCCGAGATCTAAAGCTTGCCCATGACCAATTGGCGGAAACCGTAGACTTCGCGCTTGCCCGACAGCGGGATCAGCGTCACCGAGCGTGTCTGCCCCGGCTCGAAACGCACGGCGGTTCCGGCGGGAATATCGAGCCGCATTCCCTTCGCCTTGTCGCGGTCGAAGGCAAGCCCGGCATTGGTCTCAGCAAAGTGATAGTGGCTTCCCACCTGCACCGGCCGGTCGCCGGTGTTGGAAACCTCGAGCGTCACGGTCGGCGCTCCGGCATTGAGTTCGATGTCGTCGCCTGCAGCGATGATTTCACCTGGGATCATGGTTCTCTCCTCATGCAGCCCGGACGGGCGCGCATCCCTCAGCTTTCAGAACACGCTTGGTCGAAGCGGGATATTTGGCAAGCAAGGCAGCTGGACGGATGGGACGCCGCGCGAAGTCACCGCCGCAATTCGGGCAGACGTCGCCCAATACCGTATCGACGCAATCGGCGCAGAACGTGCATTCGAAGGTGCAGATCATCGCTACCGTACTCTCCGGCGGCAAATTCCTGTCACAGCATTCGCAATTTGGCCTCAGCTCCAGCATGGCAGCCTCACCGGATCGGCTCGTGGACGGTCACGAGCTTGGTGCCGTCGGGAAATGTCGCCTCGACCTGAACGTCGTGGATCATCTCGGCGATGCCCTCCATCACCTGATCGCGGGTAATGACATGGGCACCGGCCTCCATGAGCTCGGCGACCGGGCGGCCGTCGCGCGCGCCTTCGACCACGAAATCGGTGATCAGCGCGATGGCTTCGGGATGGTTGAGCTTGACGCCGCGTTCGAGCCGCCGCCGCGCCACTATCGCCGCCATGGAAATCAGCAGCTTGTCTTTTTCTCTCGGAGTGAGGTTCATCGCCTACCTATGTGATTGCTGTTTCCAGAGCATGATGCCGAAAAGTATGAGCGGTTTTCGGAGGACATCATGCTCTACTTTTTTGATTTTGGAGCCGGGTGATTTTAGATCATGCAAGCCTAAAATCATCCGGCTCCAGGGACTACAGGTTCCAGACTTTCGGCACAGGCGCTCCATTGCGCAAGGCGGAAATGATCGGGATGAGGATTTTTCTGAGCGCGAAACCATCAGCGGCGGCGAGCCGCACAACGAGCTTCTCGCCCCAATGGCTGGCGCCTCCCATATGCGTTTCGAGGAGCGGCCTGATCCGGCCGAGATAGGTCTCGGCCTGCGGCCCGATATAAAGCAGGGTCGCGAAGGCAACCTGGCCGCTCAGGACCGCCGCCTTGGCCGTCAATGCGGCCACATCGCCATCCAGGCGCAGCTCCTCGGCATGAACCAGCCGTCCGCCGCGACGGATGCACCAGCGATCCCGGAACAGCCCCTGCGCCATAACCTCACCCATGGCTTTCCGTCCAAGCAGGATCGCTTCGACGGCGAGGAATTCGGCCGTGTCGTCAAGCTCGACATTCAACGCACGCGAAAGCGAGGCTCGGTCGAACAGGATCGTCTCCTGCGGCAGCCAATCGACCCGCGCGCCCGCGCCAATCCTTATGGATGTCTCCACCTCGGCCGTACCGGCCGAAGCCTTGTAGATTTTCTCGCAGGCCTGCGTCGTCACATCGATGCGCGTACCCGGCGCAGCGGCGACGCTCCAATCCATCCGGTCGCCACCGGTAAGGCCGCCGGCGGTGTTGATGATGACGGCTTCCATGGAATGATCGAAGGTCTCCGGCAGCCTGATCTTGGCCGCCCCTTCCTGAAAAAGCTCGGCGAGGCGCGTGCGGCCGCCAAGCGATTTGGCCGCAAGATGGCCGCGACCACGCGCTCTCTGCGGTCTTGTGCCTGCCGCCGCCATTACCATTCGCTTCTCCACACATCACACCATGCCGAAGTCAGATCATTGAAACCCGGCAAGGAATAAACGCAAGCAATTTCTGTGCCTTATGCGACGCCACGCGATATCGGCCCATTATCAGCCGCATCAGCCGCATTTTTCGTCAAACGCCGAAAAGAAAGGCAATCGTCTCAGACAGTCAGATGCCGGCGAGCCTCTGGAGTGTCCAGCGTCTCCGCCAGCCCCTCATGCACGATCTCGCCGCGATCCATGATGTAGACATAATCGGCAAGCTCGCGGCAGAAATCGAGATACTGTTCGACGAGCAGGATCGCCATGCCGGTGGAATCCCTGAGATAACGGATCGCGCGGCCGATATCCTTGATGATCGACGGCTGGATACCCTCGGTCGGTTCGTCCAGCACCAGGATCTTCGGCCGCGTCACCATAGCCCGCCCGATCGCCAATTGCTGCTGCTGGCCGCCCGAGAGATCGCCGCCGCGGCGCGACAGCATGGATTTCAGCACCGGAAACAGGCTGTAGATGTCATCGGGAATGCTGCGGTCGCGGCGGGAAAGCGGCGCGTAGCCGGTCTCGAGATTTTCCTTCACGGTCAGCAGCGGAAAGATCTCGCGTCCCTGCGGCACATAGCCGATCCCCTGCTTGGCGCGCGCGAACGGTGCCATGCCGTTCAGCGTCACGCCGTTGAAGGCAACCGTGCCGGCCGACAAGGCGTGCTGTCCGGTGACGGCGCGCAAGAGCGAGCTTTTGCCGACGCCGTTGCGCCCGAGGACACAGGTGATCTTGCCCATTTCCGCCTCGACGGAGATGCCGCGCAGCGCCTGTGCGGCGCCATAATGGAGATTTGCGTTTTCGACTGTCAGCATCTCACCGCCCCAGATAATTCTCGATCACCTTCGGATCGCTGCTGACGAAGTCGATCGACCCTTCCGCCAGAACCGATCCTTCCGCCAGGCACGTCACCTTGACGCCGAGGTCGCGGATGAAGCCCATGTCGTGTTCGACCACCACGACCGAGCGCGTCTTGGCGATCTCCTTCAGCAGCACGGCGGTTTCCGCCGTCTCCGCATCCGTCATGCCCGCCACCGGCTCGTCGACCAGCAAGAGCTTCGGCTCCTGCGCGAGCAGCATGCCGATCTCCAGCCACTGCTTTTGACCGTGGGAAAGATTGGCCGCCAGCTCGTCCCGCCGATGCGAGAGCCGTACCGTCTCCAGAATCTCCTCGATGCGATCGCGATCGGCAGGCGTCAGCCGGTAGAAGAGCGTCGCGAAGACCCCGCGATTGCGGTTGAGCGCCAGCTCGAGATTGTCCCAGACCGTATGGCTTTCGAAAACGGTCGGCTTCTGGAATTTTCGTCCGATGCCGAGCTGGGCGATATCAGCCTCGTCCTTCTTCGTCAGGTCGACCTGGCCGTTGAAGAATACCTCGCCCTCGTCGGGCCGCGTCTTGCCGGTGATGATGTCCATCATCGTCGTCTTGCCGGCGCCGTTGGGGCCGATGATGGCGCGAAGCTCGCCCGGCTCAATAACGATCGACAGCGAGTTCAAAGCCTTGAACCCGTCGAAGGATACCGAAACATTGTTGAGATAGAGCATGCTGTTGGGTTTGATGTCCGGGATCATGGTCCTACTCCGCAGCCTGCACGGACTGTTGGGCGTCATCCTTCGCAGCCTTCGGCGGCGGATTGTCCGGCCTACGCTTGCTGCCGAGATATTGCGCGATGGTGCCGACGATGCCCTTGGGCAGGAACAAGGTCACCGCGACGAACAGGCCGCCGAGCGCAAACAGCCAGAACTCGGGAAACAGGCCGGTAAAGACTGTTTTGCCGCCGTTGACGAGCACGGCGCCGATGATCGGGCCGATCAAGGTGGCGCGGCCGCCGACGGCCGTCCAGATGACCACTTCGATCGAATTGGCGGGCGCGAATTCGCCGGGATTGATGATGCCGATCTGCGGCACGTAGAGTGCACCGGCAATCCCTGCCATCATGGCCGAGACGACGAAAACGAAGAGCTTCATGTGCTCGACGCGATAGCCGAGGAAACGCGTGCGGCTTTCCGCATCCCGCACGCCCACCAGCACCTTGCCGAACTTCGAGCGCACGATCGCCGAGGACAGCATCAGCGCCAGCGCCAGGAACACCGCCGTGACAGCGAAAAGCACGGCGCGGGTGCCATCGGCCTGGATGTTGAAGCCGAGAATATCCTTGAAGTCGGTGAGGCCGTTATTGCCGCCGAAACCCATATCGTTGCGGAAGAAGGCAAGCAGCAGCGCATAGGTCATCGCCTGCGTGATGATCGACAGATAGACACCGTTGACGCGCGAGCGGAAGGCAAACCAGCCGAACACGAAGGCCAGCAGAGCGGGTGCCGCCAAAACCATGATCATGGCGAACCAGAAATGGTCAAAGCCATACCAGAACCACGGCAGCTCCTTCCAGTTCAGGAACACCATGAAGTCGGGCAGGATCGGATTGCCATAGGTGCCGCGCGAGCCGATCTGACGCATCAGATACATGCCCATCGCATAGCCGCCGAGCGCGAAGAACGCTCCGTGGCCAAGCGAGAGAATGCCGCAATAACCCCAGACGAGATCGAGCGCCAAGGCGAGCAGCGCATAGGTCAGATATTTGCCGAATAGCGACATCAGGTAGGTCGGCACATGCAGCGCGCTGGTTTCGGGCAACAGCAGGTTCGACAACGGCAGGAGAAAGGCGATGGCGATCAATATCGCGATGGCAATGCTGATACGCCGGTCGAGCGAGCGGAGGATAAAGGCCGTGATCATGCTTCCACCGCCCTGCCCTTGAGCGCGAAGAGGCCGCGCGGACGTTTCTGGATAAAGAGGATGATGAGGACGAGGACGAGGATCTTGCCGAGCACCGCTCCCGCATAGGGTTCGAGGAACTTGTTGAGAATGCCGAGCGAAAAGGCGCCGACGAGCGTCCCCCAAAGATTGCCGACACCACCGAACACCACGACCATGAAACTGTCGATGATGTAGCTCTGGCCGAGGTTCGGCGAGACGTTGTCGATCTGCGAGAGCGCCACACCCGCCATGCCGGCGATGCCCGACCCCAGCGCAAAGGTGAAGGCGTCGACCCAGGACGTGCGTATCCCCATCGAAGAGGCCATGCGCCGATTCTGCGTCACCGCCCGCATCTGCAGCCCAAACGCCGAGCGCTTGAGGAGAAGCAGGAGCGCCACGAAGACAGCGAGCGCAAAGACGATGATCCAGAGACGGTTCCAGGTGATCGAGAGATAGCCGAGGTCGAACGAACCCGACATCCACGAGGGATTGCCGACCTCCTGATTGGTCGGTCCGAAGATCGAGCGTACCGCCTGCTGCAGGATCAGCGAGATACCCCAGGTGGCGAGCAATGTTTCCAGCGGCCTGCCATAGAGAAAGCGGATAACGCCGCGCTCGATGACGAGACCGACGGCGCCGGTGACAATGAAGGCAACCGGCAGCGCGATCGCCAGCGACCAGTCGAACAGCACAGGATAGGAACTGCGGATGACACTCTGGACCATGAAGGTCGAATAGGCGCCGAGCATCACCATCTCGCCATGCGCCATGTTGATGATGCCCATGACGCCGAAGGTGATGGCAAGGCCGATGGCGGCCAGAAGCAGTACCGAGCCGAGCGACAGCCCGTACCAGACGTTCTGCACCGCATCCCAAAACTTCAACTGCTCCTGAATGCCGGCAATGGCGGCAGCGATATCAGGCTTGAGGCTATCGTCCACCGACACCGAAGATAGAATGCCGATCGCATCCCGACCGCCTTCGTTCTTGATCGTCTCGATCGCCGCCTTCTTGTCTTCCACCGGACGGTCAGAGCCAAGTATTGCAACGGCCCTTGCCCTTTCGAGCACGCCGCGAATTTCTCCGTCCTTCTCGCTCTTCAGCGCGGTCTCGACGGCTTCCAGCGAATCCGCGCTCGGCGCCTTCAGGATGGATTGCGCCGCCTCCAGCCGCGTCGCGCGATCCGGGCTCATCAGCGTCAGACCGCCGAGAGCCGCGCGAACCGTACGGCGCAGATTGTTGTTGATCTTGATCTTGCCGAGATTGTCCTTGGCTTCCTGGCCTGCGGCCTGCCCGGTCAGAGGGTCCGCCAGGTCCATCATTTCGCCTGAGGACTTGGCGATGAACACCTGGTTGTCTGATCTCCTTATATAAAGATCGCCGTCGGAAAAGGCCTGCAACGCCGGCACGACCTTGGGATCGCCTGTTTTTGCCAGATTTTGAACGATCTCTCCGGCCTTTTGGAAATTGGCCTGGCCGAGCGAATTGATCAGGCCATGCGCATCCTCCTGGGCACGCAGGCTCGTCGCCGTCAGCGCCAGCATCAGGCAGAAACCGGCGACGAGCGCCAGGGCTATGCGGTAAACGAATTTGTCGAACATTGGGCTTGTCCCCTCAAGCTGCCGCGGGCAGAAAAGCCTGCCCGCGGCGGTCTTGCGTCATTTCGGCTGATATCAGGAACCCTTGCCGCCGCACTTGCCGGTGGAAACGTTGAAGTTGCCGCAGTTCATCGGCATGCGCCAATCCGAGATCAGGTCCTTGCTGTCGGGCAGATAATTGGACCATTCCTTGCCGACCACGGCAGGGGTCTGCGACACGACGTCGAACTGGCCGTTCTCCTGCACTTCGCCAATCAGAACCGGCTTGGTGATGTAGTGGTTCGGCATCATGGTGGCGGTGCCGCCGGTGAGGTTCGGAACCGAAACGCCGACGAGCGCGTCGATCACCTTGTCCGGATCGGTGGTGCCGGCCTTCTCGACAGCCTTCACCCACATGTTGAAGCCGATATAGGCGGCTTCCATCGGGTCGTTGGTCACGCGCTTGTCGTTCTTGGTGTAGGCATGCCATTCCTTGATAAAGGCGGCGTTGGCGGGCGTATCGACGGACTGGAAGTAATTCCAGGCAGCGAGATGTCCCACAAGCGGCTTGGTATCGACGCCGGCAAGCTCTTCTTCGCCGACGGAGAAGGCGACGACCGGGATATCCTCGGCCTTGACGCCCTGGTTGCCCAGTTCCTTGTAGAAGGGCACGTTGGCATCGCCGTTGATGGTGGAGACGACGGCAGTCTTCTTGCCGCCAGCGCCAAAAGCCTTGATCTTCGAGACTTCCGTCTGCCAGTCGGAGAAGCCGAACGGCGTGTAGTTGATGATGATGTCTTCGTCCTTGACACCCTTGGACTTCAGATAGGCCTCGAGGATCTTGTTCGTCGTGCGCGGATAGACATAGTCCGTGCCTTCAAGCACCCAGCGCTGCACGCCTTCGTTCTTCATCAGGTAGTCGACGGCAGGGATGGCCTGCTGGTTGGGAGCGGCACCCGTATAGAAGACGTTGCGCTCGGATTCCTCGCCTTCGAACTGCACCGGATAGAACAGGATCGAATTCAGTTCCTTGAAGACGGGCAGAACCGACTTGCGCGACACCGAAGTCCAGCAGCCGAACACGGCGGAGACCTTGTCCTTCTGGATCAGCTCACGAGCCTTTTCGGCAAACAGCGGCCAGTCGGAGGCCGGATCGACGACAACGGGTTCGAGCTTCTTGCCGAGAACGCCGCCCTTCTTGTTCTGCTCGTCGATGAGCATCAGCATGGCGTCCTTCAGCGTCGTTTCCGAGATCGCCATGGTGCCGGAAAGCGAATGCAGCACGCCGACCTTGATGGTGTCGTCGGCTGCGAAAGCGCCGTGGAATGCGGTCGTGGACATGATGGCGCCAAGCAGCGCGCCGGAGACGATTGTCTTGAATTTCATCCGTGGTTCCCCTCTTTTTGTCTGCCGCAACGGCCGGTAAACGAAGATGAACCGTTGCCTTTCGCGACTATCCGGCAGCGCCTGGGGAAACCACATACGTAATATGACGTAGGCATCGGGGCGAAATGTGCAGCTTTGGGCACCCGCATGCCCTTAAGCACCGTATCGATCCATGTTACGACATCGCTGAACTGCCGGAATTACTATGGCAGGACCACTGAAGGGCAAGCATGGCTGCGCGGCAACGCATCATTCCGGTAAGACGCGAGTATAATCGCTGGGTCGCAAACCAGACGCTGGAAGACTATGCCCTGCGTTTCACCGCCAAGAGCGCGCGCCAATTTTCCTCGCAACGCATCTCGCAGACCGCGATTGGTGCCATTTCCTTCCTGGCGCTGGAGGCGATCGGCGGCTCGATCACGCTCTCCTATGGCACGACCAACGCCTTCTACGCCATCATCGTCGCGAGCCTTGTCATGCTCGGGATAGGGCTACCGATCAGCCGTTATGCTATTCGCCACGGCGTCGATATCGACCTGCTGACGCGCGGCGCGAGCTTCGGTTATATCGGCTCGACCATCACTTCGCTGATCTACGCCAGCTTCACCTTCATGCTGTTTGCGATCGAGGCGTCGATCATGTCCGGGGCGCTGGAGCTGACGCTCGGTATACCCGTGTGGATCGGCTATATCATCAGCGCCGTCATGGTGATCCCGCTCGTCACGCATGGCGTCCGTCTCATCAGCCGCTTCCAGCTGCTGACCCAGCCCTTCTGGATCGTTCTCAACATCTTGCCCTTCGTCTTCATCGCCTTTGCCGATTGGGGAAAATTCGATCTCTGGCGTGCCTTTGCCGGCATTCATCATGCAGCAAGCGCGCCGGGGAGCGCCGCCCCCTTCGATCTGGTGGAATTCGGCGCCGCCTCCGCCGTCATCCTCGCCTTGATGTCGCAGATCGGCGAGCAGGCCGACTTCCTGCGGTTCCTGCCGCCTGATGGTCACCGCAAATGGCGCCATCGCCTGGCCATCTTCCTTGCCGGACCGGGATGGGTCATCATCGGCGCGCCGAAGCTGCTGGCCGGTTCCTTTCTCGTCGTTCTGACGCTGACCTCGGGCGTGCCGGCCGATCGTGCCGCCGATCCCGCGCAGATGTATCTGACCGCCTTCGGTTACATGATCCCCTGGCACAATGCCGCGCTGCTGTTGATGGCGGCCTTCGTGATGATCTCGCAGTTGAAGATCAACGTCATGAATGCCTATGCCGGCTCGCTCGCATGGTCGAACTTCTTTTCGCGGCTGACACATAGCCATCCCGGCCGGGTGATCTGGCTCGTCTTCAATGTCGCCATCGCGCTGCTATTGATGGAGCTCGGGATCTACCGGCTGCTGGAGGAGACGCTCGGCATCTTCTCGATCATCGCCATGGCCTGGCTCTGCACCATCTCCGCCGATCTCTTCATCAACAAGCCGCTCGGGCTGGCACCACCCGGCATCGAATTCAAGCGCGCGCATCTTTACGACATCAATCCGGTCGGCCTCGGCGCCATGGCGCTTTCGGCAACCATCGCCCTGATTGCGCATTTCGGTGCTTTCGGCTCGATCGCGGCATCACTTGCGCCCTACATCACCCTGATCGTCGCGGTCATCGCCTCACCCGCCATCGCCTGGGCCACCGAGGGCAAATACTATCTCGCCCGCAAACCGCGCCAAAGCTGGAAGAACCTGACCACCATCACCTGCTCCGTCTGCGAGCACCCATTCGAGCCGGAGGACATGGCCTGGTGCCCGGCCTATGCCGCACCGATCTGCTCGCTCTGCTGTTCGCTCGACAGCCGCTGTCACGACATGTGCAAGCCGAAGGCGCGGCTCAATACGCAGGTCGCCACCGTCGCAAAGACCTTGCTGCCGGAAAGCATCGTCGCCAAGCTCGCCACGCGCCTCGGCCGCTACGGCATTGCCGTCGCCGTGGCATTGACTGCCGTGGGTGCGATCCTGGCAATGATCGCCCATCAGGTCGGCGCCGCCTCTCCCGAGACGGCCTCCGTGGTCAACCGCACGATCCTGATCGTCTTCTTCGTCTTTGCCGTCATCGCCGGTGTCGTCTGCTGGTTCTATGTACTGGCCCATGACAGCCGCGTGGTCGCGGAGGAGGAATCCTCGCGCCAGAACACGCTGCTCTTGAAGGAAATTGCCGCCCACAAGAAGACGGACGCCGCCCTGCAGGGCGCCAAGGAAGCCGCCGAAGCCGCCAACCGCGCCAAGAGCCGCTATGTTGTCGGCCTGAGCCACGAACTGCGCACGCCGCTCAATGCCGTGCTCGGTTACGCGCAGATCCTGGAGCGAGACGAGACCATTCCGGCACCCCGACAATCCTCGCTGAAGGTCATCCGCCGCAGTGCCGAGCATCTTTCTGGCCTTATCGATGGGCTGCTCGATATTTCGAAGATCGAGGCCGGCCGCCTGCAAGTCTATTCCAATGAGATCAACATTCGGGATTTCCTCGATCAGATCATCGACATGTTCCATCCCCAGGCGCAGGCCAAGGGGCTGACCTTCATCCATGAACGCTCCGGAGCCCTGCCCGACTATGTCCGCACCGACGAGAAGCGGCTGCGCCAGATCCTCGTCAACCTGCTGTCCAACGCCATCAAGTTCACGGATACCGGAACCGTTCGCTTCGAGGTGGGCTATCGCAACCAGGTCGCCACCTTCACTGTTTCCGACACCGGTCGCGGCATCGCCGCAAAGGACATCACCCGCATCTACGAGCCCTTCCAGCGTGGCGAAGCCGACAGCGTAAGGCCGATGCCCGGCCTCGGCCTCGGGCTGACGATCACACAACTGCTGACGAACACGCTCGGCGGCGAAATTTCCGTCGCGAGCGAGAAGGACCAAGGCTCGACGTTCAAGGTACGCCTGATGCTGTCGGCCGTGATCCGCCCGATGAAGCCGCCGGCGCAGGAACAGCGCATCGCCGGCTACGAGGGACCGCGTCGGACCGTCGTCGTCGTTGACGACAACGAAGATCATCGCGAGCTGATGCGCGAGATCCTGTCGCCGCTCGATTTCATCGTGCTGACCGCCGCCGGCGGCCCCGACTGCCTGACACTGATCGAAGGCATCAAGCCGGATCTGTTCCTCGTCGATATCTCCATGCCCGGCATGAACGGCTGGCAGCTCGTCTCGCGCCTCCGCGAAAACGGCCAGACGGCGCCCATCCTCATGCTGTCGGCCAATATAGGCGACGCCGCCGCCGCGACCGACAGCGACGACAGCCACAATGACGCCATTTCCAAACCGGTCGATATCCGCCAGCTTCGCGATAAACTTGCGCTGCATCTCGGGCTGAAATGGATCTATGCCGATGCCTCCGCTCCGGTGGCCCCGAAGCCGCCACCACCCCTGAAGAGCCCGGGGATAGAACATGTCCGGGAGCTGATGCGGCTTGGCGAAATCGGCTATATCAGGGGTATCGAGGCGAAGCTTGCGGATCTCGCCAAGCTCGACGAGAACAGGCCCTTCACCGAGGCTTTGCGCGCTCATGTCCAGGCCTTCAATCTCGACGGCTTCTTAGACATGCTGCATACCTTCGACACTGAAAAGGTAGAACAGATTGGCTGAGCCCACCCTTCCCCGCGACATAGTCTTGCTGGTGGACGATTCCCCCGAGGCACTCGGCTTCCTGACGGATGCGCTCGAGCAGTCCGGCTTCTCCGTGTTGATCGCCACCTCCGGATCGGCGGCGCTGAACATTGTCGAGCGCATCACGCCCGATCTCATCCTGCTCGATGCGGTCATGCCGGCGATGGATGGTTTCGAGACCTGCCGCCGGCTGAAGGCCAATGCCGGCATCGCCCAGATTCCCGTCGTCTTCATGACCGGGCTGACCGAGACGGAGCATGTGGTGCATGCGCTGGAATCGGGCGGCGTCGACTACCTGACCAAGCCGATCAATATCGACGAGCTACGCGCCCGCATCCGCGTTCACCTGCGCAATGCCCGCTCCGCCCAGAGCGCGCGGGTGGCGCTCGACGCCGCCGGCCGCCATCTCCTGGCGGTCAAGGGCAACGGCGCCATCCATTGGTCGACACCGCAGGCGACCCGCCTCATCAATGCCGCAACCGGCAGCGACGATGGCCTCGATCTCGCCTCGAAACATATCGCCGCCTTCATGTTGGAACGCGAGCGGCTCGGGCTGGCGCGCGACAATCTTCTTTCGATCAGCAATGGCGGCCAGGCGGCGTTGCAATTCACCTTCCTCGGCGCCATCGGCCCAGACGAATATCTCTTTCGCCTGACGGCGACCAGCCAGCGCGCCGACGACGAAGCCTTGCGCCAGCACTTTGCGCTGACGCAACGCGAATCCGAAGTGTTGCTGTGGCTCGCCAAGGGTAAATCGAACCGCGACATCGGCGAAATCCTCGGGCTATCGGCCCGCACGGTGAACAAGCATCTGGAACAGATCTATGTGAAGCTTGGCGTCGAGAACCGGGCATCAGCTGCCGTCAAGGCGGCGCATGTTCTGCACGAAGTGTAAGCGAAATTGTTCCCTCTCCCCGCTTGCGGGGTGAAGAATTCTAGAGCGGTTCAGCTTTTCACGGAATCGCTGAACCGCTCTAGCTCTTTGTTGTCCCGCAATTCCGGACGGAAAACCGCACTTTTCCTGGAATTGCTCTAGGCAACCCGATCCGGCGGCTGGCGCCCGGCAAAGAAGGCCGTGATATTGTCCACCACTTTCATGCCCATGGCCGTGCGCGTCTCTTCCGTGGCGCTGCCGAGATGCGGCACGAGCACGACATTGTTCATCGCCCGCAGGCGCTCGGGAACATGCGGCTCGGCCTCATAGACGTCGAGGCCGGCGCCGCGGATCGTCCCCTGCTCCAGCGCGGAAATCAACGCCTCCTCGTCGACGACATCTCCC
The DNA here is from genome assembly GCF_012641405.1 of Rhizobium sp. P40RR-XXII. Classification (GTDB taxonomy): domain Bacteria; phylum Pseudomonadota; class Alphaproteobacteria; order Rhizobiales; family Rhizobiaceae; genus Rhizobium. The sequence continues at coordinate 466,265 of NZ_JABAII010000001.1, read as the reverse complement.
CTTGCCGTATTGATCAGGAAAGCGCCGGGTTTCATGGCTGCGAAACGGGCCGCATTCATCAGATGGCGGTTTTCGGCGCCGCCCGGGCAATGCAGGGAGACGAAGTCCGAGACTTCGAGAACATCCTCCACCCTCTGCAATTGCACGGCGCCATAGCGCGCGGCTTCCATCGGATCGATGGCGGAGCGATTATGGAAGACGACATCCATGCCGAAGCCGAAATGACAGCGCTGCGCGAACGCCCTGCCGATGCGGCCGAAGCCGATGATGCCGACTGTCTTGCCGGTGACTTTGGTGCCGACCAGATGCGTCGGCCGCCAGCCGGTCCATGCCCCGGCTCTCAGCTCGCGCTCCCCTTCTCCGCCGCGTCGCGCAACGGAAAGCAGGAGCAGCATGGCGATATCCGCCGTGCAGTCCGTCAGCACGCCAGGCGTATTGGTAACGACGACGCCCTTTTCCTTGGCGGCGGCGATATCGATGTGATTGAAGCCGACACCGAAATTGCCGAGGATCCTCGTCCGGATCGCCTGACCTTCGAAGAGCGCGGCCGGAAGCTTGTCGGATACGGTCGGCAGAACCGCATCATAGGCCAGCAGCGCCTCGCGCAACTGCGCCAAATCGAGCGCGACGTCATCCTTGTTCAGCGTGACGTCGAAACGCTCCGAAAGCACCGCCTCGACCGCGGCCGGCCAGCGCCGGGTAACGAGAATACGGGGTTTGCTCATGCTGTCTTCCTCCTGCCGATACAAGGCAGATTTAAAGCAGCTCTTGCGCGAAGGGAACGGCGAACCGACTTTGCGGTTATGAAAACGACATGAGAAAAGCCCGGCCGATGGCCGGGCTCCTCAGATCACCAGCAATGCCTAAAAAGGCAGTGCAAAGATTACTTCGAGATTTCGTCGTAGTTGTACTTGCCGTCAGAACCCTTGGCCCACTTGTACATCACGTAGTCCGGGCGGGTGATATCGCCCTTGGCGTTGAAGCCAAGCTCGCCGATGGCGGTCTTGAACGGACCCTTTGCCTTCAGTGCGTCCGCTACAGCCATCGGATCGTTGGAGCCGGCAGCCTTGGCGGCGTCGGCGATAACCTGCAGAGCCGAATAGGAATAGAGCGTGTAACCTTCCGGCTCGTAGCCGGCAGCGCGGAACTTGGCAACCAGATCCTTGGAAGCCGGGTTCTTGCGCGGATCCGGCGCGAAGGTCATCAGCGTGCCGTCAACCGCATCGCCGGCGATCGAAGCCAGTTCGTTCGAGACGATACCGTCACCGGACATGAAGTGAGCCTTTACGCCCTGGTCGGCCATCTGACGCATGATGAGGCCGGCTTCGGTATGCAGACCGCCGTAATAGACGAAGTCGACGCCAGCCTGCTTCATCTTGGCGATGAGGGCGGAGTAGTCCTTGTCGCCGGGGGTGATGCCTTCGTAAAGAACTTCCTTTACGCCATCGGCGTTGAGGTTCTTCTTTGTTTCATCGGCCAGGCCCTGACCATACGGGGTCTTGTCGTGAACGACGGCAACCTTGGCGCTCTTGAAATTGTCGGCGATATACTTGCCGGCAACCTCGCCCTGCTGGTCATCACGACCGCAAGTGCGGAAAGTGTTCCACAGGCCGCGTTCAGTGAACTGCGGATTGGTCGAAGCGGGAGTGATCTGCAAGATGCCGTTTTCGGCGTAAACTTCCGAAGCCGGGATGGAAACGCCCGAGTTGAAGTGACCGATAACGAACTTCACGCCGTCAGCGACGAACTTGTTGGCGACCGAAACGCCCTGCTTGGCATCGGACACGTCGTCGCCGAGTTCGATCTTGACCTTTTCCCCGTTGATGCCGCCGGCCGCATTGATATCGGCAGCAGCCTGTTCCGCACCCTTCTGGAGCTGCGCGCCAAACGCAGCATTCGGGCCGGTCAACGGACCGCCAACGCCGATAATGATGTCGGCCTTGGCAACGCCGCCAAACGCGATCATCGCCGACAAAGCCACCGCCGACAGAAGATACTTCTTCATATTGTTACTCCCAATTTTTAAGCGGGTTCCGTTGATTTACCCTGCGCGATACCCACCAATCATCACGCCGGTAACGCTTATATTTCCGAACTCTGGAAGCATGATCCTGCCATTATCACTTACTTTTATGAGGCAGGATGACGCCTATGCTGCACGCAGACTGAGCCTAGTTTAAGCACACTGTCAATTCTTCTTCTTCCAAGAAAAGGCCGAGGTCTTTTCATAGAGCCAGTAATAATTATTCACCATCTGGTCGGTGCGCCGGTAGCGATATCCGGCCATCGAGAACACGAGCAGGAGAACGACGTCGATGATGTAGATCGTCGGATCGAACACCGGTCCGTTGAACAGCGCGTGGTGCAGGAATTGCAACCCAAGGCCGATCAGGAAGCTGTAGATGACCGCCAGCGGGTAGGAGTCCCAATTGGAAGCCACGGCACGGCCGGCGCGCCATGCGGTCCAGAGCCCAAGAATGACGATAACCGCGCGTATGACCATGCGTCCGCCGCTATCGCTGTCGAAGAAAAGTCCCTGCATATCAAATTCTCCGCGGAACGAGACTCAATGATGCCCACCTTCGAGATAGGCGGCGCGTACTTCCGGATTGGCAAGCAACTCCTTGCCCGAACCGGTCATCGTCACCCGGCCGTTGACCATCACATAGGCGCGATCGGAAAGCTTCAGCGCCGCAAAGGCATTCTGCTCGACCAGAAAGACCGTCAGCCCCTGGGTCTTGTTCAGATCCCTGATGGCCTCGAAGATACCTTTGACGATCAGGGGCGCAAGACCGAGCGAAGGCTCGTCCAGCAGCAGCAGCTTGGGACGCGCCATCAGTGCTCGGCCGATCGACAACATTTGCTGCTCGCCGCCCGAAAGCGTGCCGCCGCGCTGCGACTGGCGCTCTTTGAGGCGCGGGAAGAGCGTAAAGATCCTCTCGACGTCCTCGTTGAAATATTTGAGCTTGTCCAGGCTCGCGCCCATCTGCAGGTTTTCATGGACCGTCATGCGCGGAAAGATGCGCCGCCCTTCAGGCGACTGGGCGATGCGAAGCCTTGCGATCTCATGCGTCGGCATGCGGGTAATATCGCGGCCGTCGAACGTGACCGAACCGCTGCGTGCCTGCGGACTGCCGCAGATCGTCATCATCAGCGTCGACTTGCCAGCGCCGTTGGCACCGATCAGGCTGACGATCTCACCGCTGTTGACTTCGATATCGACACCGGCAAGAGCGCGGATATTGCCGTAATAGGTCTCGACACCCTGGACCTTCAGAAGCGGTTGCCCCGTCATCAATTTTCACCCTCTTGGAGGTGTTCGACTTCGGCAATCACCTCTTCCACTTCTTCATCCTCGACACCCAGATAGGCGGCGATCACCCGTGGATCATTCTTGACCTCATCCGGCGTGCCGTCGGCGATCTTCTGCCCGTACTCAAGCACGATGACATGGTCGGAGATTTCCATGACCACCGACATGTCATGTTCGATCAGAAGGATCGAGGTGCCGGTATCCTTGCGGATGCTGCGTAGAAACTCGTTAAGAACCAGGGACTCGCGAGGGTTGAGACCGGCAGCCGGCTCGTCCAGGCAAAGCAGTTCGGGGCCTGTGCACATGGCGCGGGCAATCTCCAGACGACGCTGGGCGCCGTAGGCAAGATCACCGGCGGGATCGTCGGCGCGATCGATGAGATCGGCCTTTTCGAGCCAGAAGCGCGCCAGCTCGATCGCGTTCTTCGCCTCTGAACGATAGCGGCCGACGCCAAGCAGGCCGAGGATCGTGTAGCCGGATGCCCGCATCAGCTTGTTGTGCTGCGCCACCAGCAGGTTCTCGAGCACGGTAAGGCCCGAAAACAGGCGGATGTTCTGGAAGGTGCGCGCCACCTTGGCTTCGCGCGTGATCCGGAAATCCGGAAGCCGTTCCAGCAGATAGTCCTTACCGCTTTTCTGGTTGAGCGTTATCATGCCCATCGTCGGCTTGTAGAAACCGGTTATGCAGTTGAACACCGTTGTCTTGCCGGCGCCGTTCGGTCCGATCAACGCTGTGATGTCGCCACGCTTCGCCTCGAAGGAGAAGTCGTTGATCGCCATCAGGCCACCGAACCTCATGGACAGGTGATCGACCTTCAGCAGGATGTCGTTGTCGGGGGTTGTGGTCACAGCGTTCATCAGCCGTGGCCCTCCTTGGTAAAGCTGCCGGAGACCGCTTTTCGCTCCTTGAGGAAGGCGGTCGGCTCGCGGGTGCCGACGAAGCCGCGCGGCTTGAAGATCATCACGACAACCATCGCAAGCCCGAAGATGAGCATGCGATAGAGTTCAGGGGTGAAATCGGCCCCGAAGAAAAGCTTGAGGAAACCCATGTTACGCAGCAGTTCGGTGCCGCCGATCATGGCGATCGCCGCGATCGCGATGCCCTTCAATGAGCCCATGCCGCCAAGGACGACGATCGCTAGGATCACAGCGGACTCGAGGAAGACGAAAGATTCCGGTGAAACGAAGCCCTGACGGGCCGCGAAGAAGGAGCCGGCAAATCCCCCGAACATCGCACCGGTGGCAAAAGCCGTCAGCTTCGTCGTCACCGTGTTGATGCCGAGCGAACGGCAGGCGATCTCGTCTTCACGCAGCGCTTCCCATGCACGGCCGATCGGCATGCGCCGCAGCCGGATCGTCACATAGGCCGTCAGCATGCAGAGCGCCAGGATGACGTAGAAGAGGAAGATCTTGTACCAGGCCGATGAGAACGGCAGACCGAAGGTGCGGATGAAGTTGTGCGGATCCTTGGTGTCGAAGGTATAGATGCCGAACAGCGATGCCTTGGTGATGTTGGAAATCCCGAAGCTGCCCTTCGTCACATCAGTCCAGTTGGTCAGAACGATGCGGATGATCTCACCGAAGGCCAGTGTCACGATCGCCAGATAGTCGCCGCGCAAACGCAGAACCGGGAAGCCGAGAATCATGCCCCAAAGACCGGCGAAGATACCGGAGAGCGGCAACAGGATCCAGAACGACAAGCCGAAATGCGTCGACAGCAGCGCGTAGGAATAGGCGCCGACCGCGTAGAAGGCGACGTAGCCAAGGTCCAGCAAGCCGGCGAGGCCGACGACGATGTTCAGGCCCCAGGCCAGCATCACGTAGATAAGAATCTGGATTCCGAAGTTGTCGACATAGGTCAGCGACCCCTGCGGACCGAAAAGCGCCAGCGCCAGCATCGGATAGATGAGCAGGAAAACCAGCGCCATCATATTGAAATTCTTGCCGACGAAGCCCTGTTCGGCGACAACGGGCGCAGCCTTGGCCTTCTCAGCCTTTCTCGCGTCCAAAAGGGGCTGCACGAACACCGTCATGACGAAGCGCCCGACCGCCGCGATGGCGACGATGGTGGCCAGCAAGCCCCAGCGCTGGACGATGACCAGCTTGTTGTCGATGTTTTGATCGGTCTTCAGGCCGATATAGAGGACGAACATGCCGAAGGCGATCAGCGCAGTCCAGAAGGCGTCGGTAATCCCTTTTTGGACAAGGCCGGGAGGGGTCTTGCCTGCAACGAAATTTGAATTTGCCATGACGTTATACCTTTTCGACTTCCGGCCGTCCGAGAATACCCGTCGGCTTGAAGATCAGCACGTAGGCCAGGATGCCATATGTTGCGACATCCTTATACGCGATGGCGAAATTGCCCGACCAGAACGACTCGATCAGGCCGATCATCAGCCCACCAAGGACCGCCCCCGGCAGCGAACCGATGCCGCCGAGAACCGCTGCGGTGAAGGCCTTGACGCCCGGCACGAAACCGTCCGAAAAGTTGGCGACACCATAATACATCAGATACATCGTTCCGGCGACGGCAGCCAATGCCGCACCCATGATGAAGGTGACGGAGATAGTGCGATCGACATTGATGCCGAGCAATGCCGCCATCTTGCGATCCTGCTCGGTGGCGCGCTGAGCGCGGCCGAGCGCCGTCTTGTTGACCAGATACCAGAAGGCCGCGAGCAGGACGACAGTGATGACGAAAACCATAATCTGCTTCAGCGACAGCGATACGGCCCCGAAATTGTAGACATCGCCTACCAGCGTCGGAATCGGCTTGTTACGCGGGCCTTGAGCGACCTGGATGAAGTTCGACAGCACAATCGACATGCCGATCGCGGTAATCAACGGCGCAAGGCGGAACGAACCGCGCAGCGGCCGGTAGGCGACACGCTCGATCACCCAGTTCCAAAGGCTCGTCATCAACATGGCGACGATGAGCATCACCAGAAGCAAGACCGCAACCGGCAAGCCGGCGACGAGCGATACGAGAACCAGATAGGTGATAAGAGCGGCAAAGCCACCGAGCATGAAGACATCGCCATGGGCAAAATTGATCATGCCGACGATGCCGTAAACCATTGTATAGCCAATGGCGATCAGGCCATAGATCGACCCGAGAGTCAGCCCGTTCAAGAGCTGCTGGATAAAATAATCCATATGTCATTTCCCCTGGATGCGGCGTCAGTCCACCGCATCTCTTATTACTTTTTTAGGTTCCTTCGCGAAGGCCCGCGGCCCCGATTCCATACCGCTTTCGAGGGAAATGTGAAGCCAAAAAGGCAAGAAATTGACAAATTCTTTTCAAATCGCTGTGCGCTGATGCGAATCCGACCAAAAATGACACAAAAGCGGCAGCTTCTGGCTCAAAAATAGCCAAAGCGATCAAGTTGGGAATGTCCGCTGAAAAGCTTTTATCAGCGGCAGACCCGAGATTGGGCCTGCCGTCCTTACTCTCGATAATGACTGCTAGGCGCGCATGCGGGCGCCGTCGGCGTCGAACAGCGGTTCAGCCTGCAACTTTGCCGGCAGAAGCTCGCCGAGCAATTCGATCGACCACCCCTGGGTCTCGTCGGCGATTTCCTTCGGCACATAGCCGACGGCAACCGAAAGGCCGGAGCCGTGGGCGTAGCCGCCCGACGTTACCCAGCCGCAGACGGCGCCGTTATGATAGATCGGCTCGTCGCCGATGACATCGGCATCCCTGGCGGTAAGGATGAAGGTGCGCAGCCGCAGCGTCCCGCCTTCCGCCTTCTCCTTGGCTGCAGCCGCCTTGCCGACGAAATCAGCCTCCTTGGACAGCGCTACGAAGCGGTTCAGTCCTGCTTCCAGCGGTCCGTAAAGCGGGCGATATTCGCGCGCCCAACTGCCGTAGGATTTGTCGAGACGCAGCGCATTCAATGCTCTCAGGCCAAAGAGTCGGATGCCGAATTCGGCCCCCTCCTCCATCAGGCGATCGAAGATATAGCGCTGATATTCCGGCTTCATCCAGATTTCATAGCCGAGATCGCCCGTATAGGAGACCCGGCCGACGATCGCCGGCGCCATGCCGAGATCCATGCGGCGGATCGACATGAAGGGGAAGGCAGCAGTCGACAGATCCTGATGGGTCAGCTTCTGCATGAGCTTGCGGGCGTTCGGACCGGCGATTGAAAGGCCGAGCAGCGAAAGACCGAGGGCCTGCAGTTCGACCGAGCCATCCTTCGGCAGCAGGCTTTCGAACCAGCGCATGTGATAGGATTCGGCAATACCCGAGCCGATAAGAAGAAAATCCCCTTCTCCCAGCTTCGCCAGCGTGAAATCGCCGATGAGCTTGCCGTCATGCTTCAGCATTGGCGCCAGCGTCATGCGGCCCACGGCCGGAATACGGCAGGCCAGCAGCCTATCGAGGAAAGCTTCCGCGCCTGGCCCCTTGACCAAATACTTGGCAAAACCCGAAGTCTCCATCAGGCCGACGCTCTCGCGCACCGCCTTGGCTTCGGCACCGACAACATCGAAATCGTTGGAGCGGCGCCAGGAGAATTGGTCGACCTCACCCTGCGGGGCGAACCACAGAGCCTGCTCCAGGCCATAATAAGCGCCGAAGACGCCGCCTGCTTGCTTCAGTCTGTCGTAGATTGGCGTCGTCAGCAGCGGACGCGCCGCCGGCAGCTCTTCATTCGGATAGCGAATCGAAAAGCGGCGGGCATAGTTCTCGCGCACCTTGGCATTCGTATAGGCGAGCGTCGCGTAGTCGCCGTAGCGGGAGACGTCCATCGCAAAGACGTCGAAACCCGGATCGCCGTAGATCATCCAGTTGGCGAGCGCGAGCCCCACGCCGCCGCCCTGGCTGAAGCCGGCCATGACGGCGCAGGCCGACCAGTAATTGCGCAAGCCTCTGACCGGTCCGACGAGCGGGTTGCCATCCGGCGAGAAGGTGAAGGGGCCGTTGATGATCTTTTTGATGCCGGCATTGTTGAAGGCCGGGAAATGGCGGAAGCCGACCTCCAGTTCCGGCGTGATGCGCTCGATATCCTCGGCCAGCAGCTCGTGGCCGAAATCCCATGGCGTCGTTACCGGCGACCATGGGCGACATGCCTTCTCGTAGGTGCCCATCAGCATGCCTTGCCGCTCCTGACGCAGATAGATCTCGCCATCGAAGTCGACGCAGTGCATCAGCTCCCTGCCCGTCGTCTTGTTGAAGTCGATCACCTCGGGCATGTCCTCGGTGATCAGGTACATATGCTCCATGGCGAGTACCGGAAGCTCCAGCCCGACCATACGGCCGACTTCGCGCGCCCAAAGACCGGCGGCATTGACGACGTGCTCGGCGATGATCTCGCCCTGGTTGGTAATGACGCGCCAGGAACCGTCCTCGCGCTGCACCAGTTCTTCCACTTTGGTGTGCAGATAGATGTCGGCGCCGTTCTTCTTCGCCGAACGGGCATAGGCATGGGTGGTGCCATAGGGGTCAAGATGGCCTTCGACGGGGTCATAGAGCGCGCCGACGAACTGATCGGGATCGAGGAGCGGCATCATTTCATGCGCTTCCTTCGGCGTCAGCAACGTCGCCTCCAAGCCGTTGTAGCGGCCCTTGGCGAGAATGGACTTCAGCCAGTCGAAGCGCTGCGGGGTGGCCGCCAGCATCAGGCCGGAGGTCAGGTGGAGGCCGATGTCCTGACCTGAATATTCCTCGATTTCCTTGTAGAGTTCGACCGTATATTTCTGCAGCTTGGCGACATTCGGATCGCCGTTGATCGTATGCATGCCGCCCGCAGCATGCCAGGTCGATCCGGATGTCAACTCGGAGCGCTCGAGCAGCACCACATCCGTCCAACCGAATTTGGTGAGATGATAGAGCACCGAACATCCGACGACACCGCCACCGATGACGACGACCTTGGCATGGCTTTTCATCTGGGAATCCCCTGTTTTCGGCACGAAGCCGCCGGGTGTCTTCCCGCGCGACCGACCGCATTTGAGAGGAAACCTAGAGACTATCCGGTAGGCCAAATAGCCCGAACTGCGAAGCCGATATGTCTGTTTGCGCCATGGCGATTGTTCGGATCGCGCCATTGGCGATCGGCGGCACCGGCCAGCCAGTGAGGCACTCGATCTTCGCCGTCACGGGGCTTTTCAATCGGCAAACCCAGCTGTCAGCGCAAACTCCCGCCCCATCTCCATGACCTCTTCGAACACGTGGCCGGCATAGGAGCGCGGCACGATGATTTCGAAACGGTCGGGACCGGTGCGGGCGACATTGGCGGCGACATGGCAGCACAGCATGCTGGCAGACCGCCCCTCTGCAAAGACCTGCGGATGCAGATCGACGGCCACGCATTTGGCGAGAATACGGCGAACATTGGGGCCGGAAATGCGAAGCAGCACGCGGCCATCGCTCTGCTCGAAAAAGGAAAGCCGGGCCGGATCGAGCGCGAAGAGATCCCGCGCCACGCTATCGGCGCCAAGCGTGCCGGACACGACAAGCCATTCCCTCGGTCCGACATCGCGGACGGATACCACCTTGATCGCCTTCAGGCTCGCCAGAACGCCATCCTGATCCCCGGCCCTGCCGAGCACGGAAAAGATAGCGGGACGGCGCACGACGGCAAGGTGATTCGGATTGGCGGCAGCCTCGAAGCCGGAAATATGATCTTCCAGCACATGCCTGTTCTGAAACGCGACGCTCATAGATCCCTCACCCCAAAAGCTTCTTGTTATCAGGATCGACGAAGACGGGGCTGCAAACCTCGGCAGGCACTTCCTCGCCCCGCAACCCATCCCAGACGACCACGTGCTCGCCGATCCGCTCACGGCCCGATTTCAGGAAGGCCAGCGCGATGGAGTGACCCAGCACCGGTGAGAAGCAGGCCGAGGAGACATGCCCCTGGTCGTTTACGGTCGACGGCCTCGCGCCTTCCTTCAAAAGATGCGCGCCGGCATGGATTTCCTTCGTCGTATCGAGAGGCTTCAGGCCAACGAGCTGCCCACGATCAGCGGCCGTAAGACCAAAGCGGGTCGATAGCCTCTTGCCGATGAAATCCGGCTTCTGCGCCGCCATCATCCGGCCGAGCCCGACGTCGTCGGGCGTGGTGCGGCCATCCAGCTCATTATGGGTGACATCGCCTTTCTCGATGCGCAGCACGTTGAGCGCTTCGACGCCATAGGCGCAGATGCCGTGCACCTTGCCGGCTTCCATGATCGCGTCCGCCACCGCCTCGCCGTAGCCGGCGGGAACAGCAAGTTCATAGGCAAGCTCGCCCGAAAAGGAGATGCGGAACAAACGCGCCCGCAAGCCGCCCTTCAGCAGAACTTCGGCGGCAGCGAGGAACGGGAAGAACGCGTCAGAAATATCATCCTCGACGATCTGCTCAAGAACCAGCCGCGCCTTCGGGCCGGCAATCGCCATCTGCGCCCATTGATCGGAAGAGGAGACAAAGCGAACGTCAAGCTGCGGCCAAAGCGTCTGCGCTGCGAATTCCATATGGGTCATCACCTCGCCGGCCATCGCCGTCGTGGTCGTCATGAAAAAATGATCCGGAGTCAGCCGGCTCGTCGTGCCGTCATCGAAGACCATGCCGTCCTCGCGCAGCATCAAGCCATAGCGCGCCTTGCCGATCGGCAGTTTCAGGAAGGCATTGGAATAGAGCCGGTTGAGAAACTCCGCCGCATCCTTGCCGAAGATCTCGATCTTGCCGAGCGTCGACACATCGCACAGGCCGACATTGTTGCGGACGTTCAGGACTTCGCGGTCGACGCTGTCGTGCCAGCCCTTCTCACCCGGCCGGGCAAACCACGACGAGCGATACCAGAGACCTGCTTCGACGAAGGTCGCGCCATTCTTCTTCGCCCAGCCATGCAGCGGCGATTCCCTGACCGGCTGCGCGTGTTTGTCGCGTGCCGTGCCCGCCAGCGCACCGAAGGAGACCGGCGTGTAAAACGGCCTGAATGTCGTCGTTCCGACAGCGGCGGGGCTGACGCCGCGCATGCCGGCGATCATGCCGGCGGCATTCACATTGCCGAGCTTGCCCTGGTCCGTCGCCATGCCGCTGGTCGTATAGCGCTTGGCATGCTCCACATGGCCGAAGCCTTCGCGCAGCGCGAGACCCAGATCCTTGGCATGGACATCGTTCTGGAAGTCGACGAATGCCTTGTCCTTTGCACCCGGCACATGCCAGATCGCCGCGAAGGATGGATCATACTCCCCCTCGACTTCGGGCAGGTCAGCCGCATGAGCCGTGCGGCCCAGGCTTTCGACGACCCGCCGCGCCTTTTCCGTCCCATCGGCAAGGCAGCCGGAAACGCTCTCGATGCCGGCAGCAGAACCGGCAATCTCCAGTTCGCCGCCAATGAGCGGCGCCATGAAGGCCTGCTTTTCGTCCGACCATACCGGCTTTGCGCCGCGCTGGCAGGCAAGGTGGATGATCGGCGACCAGCCGCCCGACATGGCAAGCGCGTCGCAGGCAATCAGCTCATCCAGCCCGCCGCGATCGGCGATGACGCCGCCGATGCGATACTTGCCCTTGGTCGCGTGGACGCTGGCCGCATGAACCACGCGAACACCCTGCGGAGCAATGTCGGCCGATGCGGCTCGCGTATCGAGGATTGCCGAAATCTCGACGCCCGCGGCGGCCAGATCGGCGGCGGTGCGGTAGCCGGAACCGCCATTGGTGAAAACCGCCACCTTCTGCCCGGCAACGACGCCATAGCGGTTGAGGTAGCTGCGCATGGCGCCGGCCATCATCACGCCCGGACGATCGTTGCCACCGAACACCAGCGGCCGCTCCTCGGCGCCCGATGCAAGAATGGCGCGCTTGGCGGCGATGCGCCAGAGACGTTCGACCGGCAGGTCGGGCGATGGCATCGCCACATGCTTCTGCACTTTCTCGACCGCGCCGAAGACATTGCCGTCATACCAGCCGAATACGGTCGTGCGCGGCATCAACGTCACGTTGTCGAAACTCTGCAGCTCCTCCAACACCGCCTGGACGAAAACATCCGAGGAAGCGCCGCCGATCGTCAGCCGTTCCGAAAGCAGCGAGCCGCCGAACCGGAATCCTTCGTCTGCGAGGACAACGCGCAGGCCGGCGCGGGCAGCCGTCAGAGCAGCCATCAGGCCCGCAGGACCAGAGCCGATAACGAGCAGGTCGCAATGCGCCCAGGCTTTCTCATAACGATCCGGATCGGTCTGCATGACCGCCTTGCCGAGGCCGGCGGCGCGCCGGATGATCGGCTCGTAGACCTTCTCCCAGAAGGCGGCCGGCCACATGAAGGTCTTGTAGTAGAAGCCGGCACCGAGGAAGGGGGACAGCAAGCCGTTGATCGAGCCGAAATCGTACTTCAGCGATGGCCAGCGGTTCTGGCTCGTAGCCGTCATGCCTTGATAGAGCTCGGCAACGGTTGCGCGCGTATTCGGCTCGGTGCGACCATCCTTGCCTGTCGTAACAAGCGCGTTGGGCTCGGCCGAGCCCGCCGTCAGGATCCCGCGCGGCCGGTGATACTTGAAGCTGCGCCCGACGAGCAGCTGGTCATTGGCAAGAAGAGCGGCGGCGAGCGTATCGCCCTCCAGCCCCTTCATGTCCTTGCCGTCGAATTTGAAGGAAAGCGGACGGCTGCGATTGACGAGGCCGCCGGTAGACAGACGATAGGCGGTCATCGCGCCGCCTCCTTCGCCTTGTCTTCGGCATCGATAACGGAAAAGACCTCATGGGTGACATTGCTGCGGTCGACGACCAGCCAGCGGCGACACCCCGCGCCATGATGCCAATATTCCTGAATTCGGCCGCGCTCATTGTCGCGGATGAAGACATAGCGGTTCCAGTCCTCATCCGATGCGGTCGGCGCCGGACGAATGACGGAAGCAGTACCGCGAATGGAGAATTCTTCCTTGGGTCGCACGCCGCAATGCGGGCAGTTGATCAAGCTTGCCATTGGTTTCGTGCCCTCAATGCAGGTTCGGCTGCGGACCCTTGCCGCTCTCGTCGATCGCGAAGCCGCGCTCGAAGCGGTCAAGGCGCAGAAGACGGCTGACATCATGGCTTTCGCCCCTGGCGATCAGGTGCGCGAAGCAGAAGCCCGAGGCCGGCGTCGCTTTGAAGCCGCCATAGTTCCAGCCGCAATTCAGATAGAGATTTTCGATGGGCGTGCGATCGATGATCGGCGAGCCGTCCATGCTCATATCCATGACACCGCCCCAGGTGCGCAGCACGCGCACGCGCGACAGGCCGGGAATGAGCGACACGCCCTCCTCCATCGTATGTTCGACGGTGGCAAGGTTGCCGCGCTGCGCATAGGAGCTGTAGTAGTCGATATCCGCGCCGAAGACCAAGCCGCCCTTGTCGGACTGCGAGATATAGAAGTGTCCAGCGCCATAGGTGATGACGTTATCGATGACGGGCTTCAGTCCTTCGGAAACGAAGGCCTGCAGGACATGCGTTTCGATCGGTAGCTCCAGATCGGCCATGTTGCCCAGGATCGACGTATGGCCGGCGGCGGCGAGCGCCAGCCTGCTGCAGCCTATGAAGCCGCGATTGGTCTCAACGCCGGTGACAACGCCGTTCTCGCGGCGGATGCCGATCACCTCGCATTGCTGGATGAGATCGACGCCGCGGTTATCGGCGCCGCGCGCATAGCCCCAGGCGACCGCATCGTGTCGCGCCGTGCCGCCGCGCCGCTGCAGGAGACCGCCGAGGATCGGAAAGCGCGCATGGTCGAAATTCAGGTAAGGCATCATTCGCCGAACCTGCTCGCGATTGAGCAGTTCCGCATCGACGCCGTGCATGCGCATGGCATTGCCGCGCCGGGCATAAGCATCGCGCTGGCCGTCGGAATGGAACAGGTTGACGACGCCGCGCTGGGAGACCATAGCATTATAGTTGAAATCCTGCTCCAGCCCTTCCCAGAGCTTCATCGAGAACTCGTAGAAGGGCTCGTTGCCGGGCAGCAGATAGTTGGAGCGGATGATCGTGGTGTTACGGCCGACATTGCCAGAGCCGATGTAGCTTTTTTCCAGCACCGCGACATTGGTAATGCCGAATTCCTTGGCGAGGTAATAGGCCGTTGCCAGCCCGTGACCGCCACCGCCGACGATGATCACGTCATAATGTGGTTTCGGCTCCGGCGTCCGCCACACCGGCCGCCAATGGCGATTGCCCGAAAACGCCTGTTTTAGAAGCTGATAAGCCGAATAACGCATGCATTCATCCCGATCACGATCCGGCCGCACATTCGCACATGCAATAAAAACGACAAGTCCCGAAAGGACGAAAAAGCTTCGCAAACAGAACACATTCTTTCCCGATTGCGCAGGAGCGGCTGGGATTTATTTTCAGGCGAACACACTGCGGGCATGCCGAAAACGTCGGCGGCACTGAGAGTCTGACAAGTTTTGTTGCTAAACCTTCAGCCAGAGGTTAAGGCGAAAGAAACCGAGGCATCGGAAGTCTAAATTCTGTAAGCGCGACTTCTTATCTATAATGTCCAGAGACTTGAGGCGCACACGGCGCGGAAAGACGAACAGGCAGATGCTTGCAACATTCGAAAAGGCGGCGCTCGAGGCGGGACAGGCCATATTGGAGGTCTATCGCGCCGGCTATGCGGTTGCCTTAAAGCAGGACATGAGCCCGGTCACCCTCGCTGACGAGAAGGCCGAACGCATTATTCTCAGGCATCTCGAACGCGATTTCCCGCATATCCCGGCCATTGCCGAGGAGCAGGTCTCCGCCGGCCAGATCCCGGACGTTCGCGGCCGCGCCTTCTTTCTCGTCGATCCACTCGACGGCACCCGCGAATTCATCGAGCATCGCGACGAATTCACCGTCAACATCGCCTATGTCGAGAACGGCATTCCCGTGACCGGCATCGTCTACGCACCGGCACTCGGAATAGCTTTTACCGGCGAACCCGGCAGGGCGCGCAAGCTGATCGTCGACGAGCACTTTGCCGTCTCCGACCGTTTGACCATCGCCGTGCGTGAGCGCCCGGCCAAACTGACCGCGCTTGCAAGCCGCTGCAACAGCAACGCGAGGACCGAGGACTTTCTGACCGACAATGCAGTTTCCGCCTGCACGTCGATCGGTTCTTCCCTGAAATTCTGCCTCCTCGCCGAAGGCAAAGCCGATGTCTATCCCCGTTTCGGCCGTACCATGGAATGGGATACGGCCGCCGGCGACGCGGTCCTGCGCGCCGCCGGCGGCACGACCGTAACGGTTGCAGGCAGCCTTCTGACCTATGGCAAGACCGATCAGAATGAGGATGCCGATTTCGCCAATCCGCATTTCATCTGCTGGGGCGGACAGAAGCACGGCGTGTCGGCGTAAGTCTATTTTCGCAAGTAAAAAGCAATTCTTGCGCCTGCCCTGACCCTCAGGGCAGCAGGCCAAACTTCGCAATTTCGGTTCTGGAGCGTAAGTTTTTACTGACGAAAAATCATAGGACGAAAGCGATTTCCCCTGAAATAACAGAGTCTTTCTGGCATTTCACCCAGGCAGCACACACGCAAATCAGCCGCCCGCCACATTGATTAAAATTATTAGCAAAGTCTTACTAGGGGCTTAGGCAATTTTTAAATGTGGCAAGATAGAGTGCCTCTCGTGGTCTTGAGTGTGTGTAGAGAGTCCAATGACCGAAATGATACGTCCCCGAGTGAAGTATGTCATCGGCCCCGATGGCAGCCCGCTGACGATAGCAGACCTTCCGCCGCCGAATACGCGCCGCTGGGTCATTCGTCGTAAGGCAGAGGTTGTCGCCGCCGTGCGTGGTGGTCTGCTCAGCTTGGAAGAAGCCTGCGAACGTTATACGTTGACCGTCGAAGAGTTCCTCTCCTGGCAGTCGTCCATCAATACCCATGGCCTCGCCGGCCTTCGGACGACCCGGATACAGCAGTATCGCCACTGACAGCAGCGACAGCACCACCTTAATTTGCTTTTGTGTTCGGGCCTCTTTTCCAAGAAAGAGGCCCGAATTATTTGACGCGGCTGACGTCGAAGCGAACTGGTTATTGATTGCCGGGCAAGCGAACCGCTTGAAAACATTCGGCGACAGACTGATTTCTCCTAGATCATTCGGGAGTTGGCAGCGCGACGGGTGCATGCAATCTTCGCCGTCTACAACGCGATAAGGGAGAAAATCATGGATATCCGCAACGAAAACAATGCCTCCGGCGGCCGGTATGTCGCGACCGTCGAAGGCCACGAGGCGGAAATGACGTTTTCCCGCACCTCTCCCAAGCTGATCATCATCGATCATACCGGCGTGCCGGATGCCCTGCGCGGCAAGGGTGTCGGCCAGGCGCTGGCGCTTCACGCCGTCGAGGAAGCCCGGCGCGGCGGCTGGAAGATCATCCCGCTCTGCCCCTTCTTCAAGGCGCAGGCACAACGCCACGACGACTGGCGCGACGTCGTCAATCTCTAAGACACTTTCAGGAAAAGCGCGCGGCTGTTTTCCGTCCGGAATGCGTTGGGAAACAAGAGGATAGAGCGTTTTCGCGATTCAAAGAAAAGCGGAAATGCTCTAAGGACGCGTCAATACCAACCGTGCATATGCTTGCGGTAATCATTCAAGCGGAATTAATCCGTCCGGATAGACGGATTAATTTACAGAATGCAAAAGCTGCGCATGGCCGGCCCTGTCACGGCCAGTCATGCGCAGCTTTCAAACGCCTGCCGTCAAATCTTCTCCGCATTGCGAAGATTGCCCTTATATCGGGACGAAGCTAATCCGATCCCGAAAAGCAACGGGCTTGCATTGTCAGGCGCGTGCCCGCGCCGGACCCAAACCATCACGCTCCTCGAGCGCGGCAGCCTTGGCATATTCCGCCTGCATTTCCTCAAGCGAACTTTCCAGCGTTTCTTCCTGAACCTGCAGCTCACGGATCGACACCTGCAGATTGTCCGCGCGCTGGCGGGCCGCCTTGGCAAAAGTCGGGTAAGCAAAGTGGTTAGGATCGGAAATGCCGGACTTCTTCTCTTCCAGCACGATCTGGCTTTCCAGTTCCTTCGTCATGCGGTCAAATTCCGCCATCATCATCTGCAGTTGCTGCAGCTGACGGCGTTTTTCGTTCACCTGAAACTCTTTCAGGCGAACAAGGCTCTCACGTGACTTCATACGCATTACTCCCGTGATGCGAGACCCCGGCTCTCGATATTTCCGCCCGCCGAACCGCTTTGAGACGGCTTGGTTAAAAAAATTTCCAGCGATCTTAATAAAAGCCTACCGCTGGTAACCTTTCGTTTACGGGCATCGTTAATGATAGGCGCAATGATTTAAGGCTCGGTAAATGTTGTGGTCGGATTTCGACATGTTGGCATTGATGAGTCGGATGAATCACTTGGCGTAAGTTCTTAATGCGATACTTTAGGAGAAGATTTTACTGATTGTCGTTGGAAAACAGTGCAATGGAAAAATTATTTAATAAATTCGATACGACTTGCCAGAGTGAATCAGAATTTGTTAACCATTGCATGGCAGCTTCCAAATCAACCAGTGATTTGATCGGTATCGCGTAAGGGGGCTGACGACCTTTCGGCGGCGGTAAAGGGGACAATTATGCGGGTTCTACTCATTGAAGACGACAGCGCGACAGCGCAGAGCATCGAGTTGATGCTCAAATCCGAAAGTTTCAACGTCTATACCACCGATCTCGGTGAGGAAGGCGTCGATCTCGGAAAGCTTTACGACTACGACATCATTCTTCTCGATCTCAACCTTCCCGATATGTCCGGCTACGAAGTCCTGCGCACCCTGCGCCTTTCGAAGGTCAAGACGCCGATCCTCATCCTCTCCGGCATGGCCGGCATCGAGGACAAGGTTCGTGGCCTCGGTTTCGGCGCCGACGACTACATGACCAAGCCTTTCCACAAGGATGAGCTGGTCGCCCGCATTCACGCCATCGTTCGCCGTTCCAAGGGCCATGCCCAGTCGGTGATCATGACCGGCGAATTGATCGTCAACCTCGACGCCAAGACCGTCGAAGTCGGCGGCCAGCGCGTGCATCTGACCGGCAAGGAATACCAGATGCTGGAGCTGCTCTCGCTGCGCAAGGGCACGACGCTCACCAAGGAAATGTTCCTCAACCATCTCTATGGCGGCATGGACGAGCCGGAACTGAAGATCATCGACGTCTTCATCTGCAAGCTCCGCAAGAAACTGGCCAATGCCGCCGGCGGCGCCAACTATATCGAAACCGTCTGGGGCCGCGGCTATGTGCTGCGCGAGCCCGATAGCAGCGATTTCGCCGAGAGCGCCTGAGCCGCCCCGTCACACCCGCCGAAACATGGAAAATCCCGCCTCTCCAGGCGGGATTTTCTATTTCGCGCTTTACAGCGCCGCGTCTTTTAAGCCGCGCCAAGGACGCTGCAACACGTTGAAGTGCTGCGGTGAAAGTCAAAATAATAGCCGCCTCGATAGGGCGGCCATTATTGTTCGATAACTTCGATGAAATTACGCGGCCGCGGCGCGATTACCGAATATAGCCGTCAGGATCTTGCGGTCGAAAGGCTTCAGCAGAAAATCCGTGGCGCCGGCGCGCTTTCCGGCCATCAGCTTGCGAAGGTCGGCCTCGACAACGCAATAATAGATCTTCACATCCTTGCCATCAGGCATGGCGCGGATGCTGGCGATGAGATCGAGCGCCCCTTCCATGCCGGCATCGACGAGCAGGTAATCCGGGATTTCGGCCTGGCAACGCATCAGCGCCTCACGGGCGTCCCCGGCTTCGCTCACGAGAAAATCCAGCTCGGACAGGATTCGTTTGCCGACTTTTCTGACGACATCCGAACTATCCGTTATCATGAACCGCTGCATCTCTGAGCTCCCTGGCATCAGCCGCCATTGTCCAAACGACGACTTCAAATTGAAACGATAGGAGCAGCAAGCTAAGGATTCGTTACCGCTATATTGTTAATTGCGCAAACAACCATAAGATTGCACAGAATTTTCAATGCACGAAAAAATAAACCCGCAGCCGATGTTCGACCGCGGGCGAAGGACACGGGTGAACCGATCCGTTTATTGCGCCGCCATGGACGCGACGAAGGTCAATTCCTCCGGCGTCGCATTGTAGGAAAGCTCCATGCCACTCTCGTCGGCAAGAAGAACCGTGTAGTATGGCTGGATCGAATGTGCATCGATCGCCTCTTCCAGGGTGCCTGAGCAGATCTCGGCAAATTTCGGCGGCACGCGCATCAGCCGTCCCTTGACGGCGAGCGTGAACTTGGCGTCCGATTCCGGATTTTCGAGCGTTACGTCGATGTTGCCGCCGCGCGGAATCGCGCCATAGGCAACCAGGAAGAGATTGAGCAGCAACTTGACGCGGTTCTTGGCGATGATGGCGCGCGGGCCGATCCAATTGACCTCGGTCTTCTTCTCGGCGGCGGCGAAATCCTTGGCCGCCCGCTCCGCTTCGCCTGTGTCGATCGAGGCGCCGACCGAGCCCGAAGCGCCGAAGGCGAGGCGTGCGAATTTCAGGCGGACGGAGGCGTTGAGCGCGCTCGTGCGGATCAGATCCATGGCATCCGCGTCAGCACCACCCTCGTCGAGCAGCTCCAGGCCATTATTGATCGCCCCGACCGGAGAGATCACATCATGGCAGACGCGGCTGCACAGCAGCGCGGCCAGATCCGGTCCGGTCAAGGTGAGGTTCGGGTTCTTCGACATTCATTGTCTCCTGAATGCTGGCAAGGCAAAATGCAGTCGAGTCCACGTTGCCACGGTAAGGTTGCCCGAGGGTTGTCGCAGCCAGTGTACCGCGCGCCATAATGACACCATATTTGGTAAACCGATTGTTAAGACCATCGACGCAAAATGCATTCATCACCATCAGACTTTTTCGCACGCGAATCGGCCTGCGATAAATGAGCGGATTGGTCTGAGGATGGGGCGTGCCATGCGTGGCGCATTCAGGCGAATGCGTTGCTCGTTCACCCCTGTTGCACCGACCATGATGAACGGATGACTTTCATGCGCTATGAACTCCTCAAGAGAATGCCAAGCCCCGGCACCAGGACGCTCGGCCTCGGCCTGATCCTGGCCATTGTCGCATTCGTGAGCTTCGCCTTGCCGGTTCGCCAGGCCTCTGCCGCGCCCACAAATCAGTATTCGGCGCAGGAAATCGTCGATGCCGGCCATTCCTTCTTCGGCTCCACCAGCGGCGGCCTCGCCAAGGTGATCGAGCGGGCCTTCCAGCAATATGGTTTGCCGAACGGCTATATCCTCGGCCAGGAAGGCTCCGGCGCCTTTCTCGCCGGCCTGACTTACGGCGAGGGCCAGCTCAACACTAAGAATGCCGGCGAGCATCCGCTCTACTGGCAGGGTCCGTCGCTCGGCTTCGATTATGGCGGCCAGGGCACCCGCGTCATGATGCTGGTCTACGATCTGCCGAGCATCAACAGCGTCTATACCCGCTTTGGCGGCGTCAGCGGCCAGGCCTTCGTGGTTGCCGGCTTCGGCATGACCGTGCTGAAGAACAACAATATCGTCCTCGTGCCGATCCGAACCGGCCTTGGCGCCCGCCTCGGCGTCAACCTCGGCTATCTGAAGGTTACGCCCAGCCCGACCTGGAATCCTTTCTGATCCTCCACCTCATATGGTCTCCCAGGCAGCCCAGCCTTGGCCCGCGCAGATCGCGGGCCTTTTCTTTCCGTAAATTCGACCTCGTGCCGATAAACCATATCCGCGTTAAACGCTTGCCCGCATGGCTAACCCATGATTAATCCTTTTATCAAGATCGAACATAACTCCAGGATACTGGCCGCGTCGTGATTCAATTTGCTCTCTTGTTCGGATTGGGCTTTCTGACGGCCGCTCTTCTGGTCTTTCTCATCGCGCCGGCAATCCATCGCCGCATCGTCTGGTTCACCGAAAAGCGCCTGAAGGCGACCATGCCGCTGAGCCCGCAGGAAGTGCGCGCGCAGAAGGATATGGCGCGCGCCCTCTTTGCGGCCGAAAACGCCAGAACCGAGCACGCCTTGACGCAGGAGCGCGACAAGACCGTTAGCCTGCAGATCCATAATGGCAAGCTTCAGCAGGAAGCGAGCCGCCTCTCCGCCGGAAGTGCTGAGCTGCAGACGCGCATCGACGATCTGGAAGCGGAGGCGGGCGAACTGCGCTCGCGCCTGAGGCACGAGGAGAGCTATATCAGCCAGCTCAAATCGGGCATCCATACCGCCGAGCAGGCAAGTGCCGAAAAGGAAGCCGATATTGACGGATTGCGCAAGCGGATGACGAAGATGGCCGCCGACACGGACAATCTCAAGATCGACCTAGCAACCCGCGAAACCGAAATCGAGAGCCTGAAGCTGCGCATCAATACATTGCGGGACGAGCGTGATACGCTGCGCCAGGATCTGAGTGCGGCAAACCTGCGTGCCGCGGATGTTGGACAGTCGCTGCGACAGGAAAGCGACAAGAACAAGCGGCTCGAGGAGCGCCTCAATCGCGAAATCGCCGGCAGCGCCGACAAGGAAACCGCGATCGAGCGGCAGGCTCAGGATGTCATCCGCCTGAGGGAGCGGCTCGAGGCCGCCGTCAAGGAATCAAGGGAGGCCAGCAAGGCACTGCGTGCGGCCGGCCTCACGCCACCGAAAAAGCCGGCAAGAACACCGAAGCTTTCGGCTGCCTCGGTGATCGCGACGGCAGATGACCAGACAAAGACTGCAGAACCGCCGCAAGTGGCGGAACCGGGGCGCACAGTGGAAGACGAGATCGCCGAAATGACGGAAGAGGTCCGCAACCGGGCGGCGGCCCTTTCTGACCGCTTGGCGAAGACCCGCTCGCCCGCGCATGATGACGCCATGCGCGAGGAGATTGCAAAGATAGCTGCCAACATGGTGGCGCTGACGGCGCTCAAGGAGGGCGATAGCTCCCCGATCTTCGGTCTTTTACCGAAGAACAGGGAAGCCGCCGAACCGGGTGCACGCCTTAGCCTCGCCGATCGCGTCGCGGCCATGCTGCCGAAGCACTCCTGACCGCCACTGCATAATTCAAAGCCTCACAGCGCCGTTCAGATACGCCCGTTCTTCGCAGCCATCTCGAAAAGCGCGATGCCGCTGGCCGTCGCGACATTGAGGCTGTCCAGCCCCGGCGCCTGCGGGATGCGCACGCTGCCGAAGGCGGAAAGGATGCTTTCGGGCAGACCCTCCCCTTCCGTGCCGACGACAAGCGCCATGCGCTGCGAAGCCGCGACGTCACGAATATCGACCGTCCCGCGTGGCGAGAGGCTCCAGATCGCGAAGCCGCGCTCGGCCAGCGCCGTAAGCAGCTCCACGGCGCTCGATTGCCGTCGGTACGGTATGGTCAGGATCGAGCCGACCGAAACCCGCAGCGCCTTGCGATAGAGCGGATCGCAGCAGCTCTCGTCGAGCAGCACCGCATCGGCGCCGAAGGCCGCCGCATTGCGAAACATGGACCCCATATTGTCGTGATTGGAAATGCCGCAGCCGACGAGCACGAGCGACCGCTTCGGGAGGCGGTCGAGAAGGTCGTTCATCCCCTCTTCCGCCGTTCTGCGCCCCAACGCCAGAACGCCGCGATGCAGATGGAAGCCGACAATGCCATCGAGCACCTCGGCGGCCGCGACATAGATCGGGACATCCGATGGGAAGGTGTCGATGATATCGCTTAGGCCGGCAACGCGATTTTTGAGCAGCAGCACTTTCTCGGCGACGAAATCGCCACCAGTCGCATGCGCGCCGGCGAGAAGCCGCAGCACGACGGTCCCCTCCGCGATGAAACGGTTCTCTCGGCCTGTCAGATCGCGTTCGCGGATATTGCGGAATTCGGCGATACGCGGATCGTCGAGATAAGTGATCTCGATGAGCCGCTCGCTCGTCATCGTCAGCCCGTCAATTGGACAGCGATATGGTCGCCACGATGCGGCCGATACCGTAGTCGAACACGATGGCCTGGCGCTGGCCGCCGGCAAGCGTGCCGTAGAACAGCACCTGATTGCCCGACAGCGCGGTGGACTGAACCGTAAAGCCTGCCGGCAGCAGAGCCGTCGCGGCAACAGGAGCATCGGACGGGATGCCGGAGGCCGCTTGGCCTGCAGGCTTCGCCGCCGGCTTCATCGTCTTGTAGACAACGGCGCCGAAGACAGCCATAAGGCTCACCACCATGACGGCCGCAGAGACGATCTGCAGGCGGATCATCTTGCGTCGGACTTTCTCCAGGGCCGGATCGAGGGGCTTTTCCTCTTGATCGTCTGGCTCGAGATTCGTCATCGATGCGTCCTTGCTTCCAGTAGAGCGCTTTGTGCGCCGGAGAAATACGTTTGAGCGACCCCTTTAAAGAAGCCGCGAGCAATAGAAAAGTCCTTACCGCCGATGAAAATGCCGAAGGAAGGCTCGATTCATGGCTGACGGCCGAGATCGGCGAGGAATTTTCCCGCAGCCGCGTGCAGGCGCTGATCAAGGAAGGCGCCGTGATGCTCAACAATGCACCGATCACCGACGCCAAGCGCAAGGTGCGTCCAGGCGATGTCTATGAGATCACGCTGCCCGAGCCGGCGGATCCGACGCCGCAGGGCGAGGATATTCCACTCGATGTGCTCTATGAAGACGACGACGTCATCGTCATCTCCAAGCCCGCCGGCCTGGTCGTCCACCCCGCTGCCGGCAATTGGACCGGAACACTTGTCAATGCGCTGATCCATCATTGCGGCAACAGCCTTTCCGGCATCGGCGGCGTCCGTCGCCCGGGCATCGTCCATCGGCTGGACAAAGATACGACGGGCGTAATGGTCGTCGCCAAGAACGATGTCGCCCACCGGCGTCTGTCGCAGCAATTTGCCGATCATGGCAGGACAACCTCGCTCGAGCGTGCTTATCAGGCAATCGTCTGGGGGCGCCCCCGCCAGCTTATCGGCACCATCGATGCGCCCCTCGGCCGGTCGAGCGGCGACCGCACGCGCCGGGCCGTCAAGCGCCCGGATTCGCAGGAAGCCGATGAGGCCATCACGCATTACGAAGTGCTGGAGCGCTTTCACGAGACGCCGGACTCGACTGCGCTTGCCTCGCTGATCGATTGCCATCTCGAAACCGGCCGCACCCACCAGATCCGCGTGCACATGGCGCATATCGGCCATCCGCTGCTGGGCGATGCCGTCTATGGCGGCGGCTTCAAGACCAAGGCGAACCTTCTGCCTGACGCAGCCAAGCAGGTCGTCAACCACTTCACCCGCCAGGCGCTGCATGCCTACATGCTGCAATTCGAACATCCGCGCACCGGCGACATCATGCACTTCGAAGCGCCCCTGCCGGACGATATGGAAGAGCTGGCGGCGGCGCTGAGGGGATAGGCGGTGAGGCTTCTCAGCCTGACCGCTGGACGCCCGCGACCTACCGCCCTATAATAGGAAACATGGAGGACCGAAGTCCGAGCGCTTGTGCCTGTCGGAAACGCGACCGCGTTTTCGGGGTCGATTTGGTCAAATCATCTGGCGCCGGAACATTCGGGAGGATAATCCCAAGGGCGACGTCACGGCGAGACCAGTGGTCACGCTGCGATAACACTTGCGTGACCATATCCTTGAATCACCGTTTCGCCGTACTTATCTTTACATTGGTTCAGTGCGGGGTTCTCGGACCCGTACGCCTTGGTCCGCTTCGCAGAAGGCGCGCAATTACGCCCCCAAGAAGGAACCAAATCTTGAATAGGAGGGTGCACAATCATGGCCCGTAATACCTTGCCGTCCATCGCCGCCGGAGAAGCCGGCCTTAATCGCTATCTCGACGAAATCCGCAAGTTCCCGATGCTGGAACCGCAGGAAGAGTACATGCTCGCCAAGCGCTATGCGGAACATGCCGACCGTCAGGCCGCGCATAAGCTCGTCACCAGCCATCTGCGTCTCGTGGCGAAGATCGCCATGGGCTATCGCGGCTACGGCCTGCCGATCGGCGAAGTCGTGTCGGAAGGCAATGTCGGCCTGATGCAGGCCGTGAAGAAGTTCGATCCGGAACGCGGTTTTCGTTTAGCCACCTATGCCATGTGGTGGATCAAGGCCTCGATCCAGGAATATATCCTGCGCTCGTGGTCGCTGGTGAAGATGGGCACGACCGCCAACCAGAAGCGTCTGTTCTTCAACCTGCGCCGTCTGAAGGGCCGTATCCAGGCTATCGACGACGGTGATCTGAAGCCGGAACACGTGACCGAGATCGCCACCAAGCTGAAGGTCTCGGAAGAGGAAGTCGTTTCGATGAACCGCCGCCTCTCCGGCGACGCGTCGCTGAACGCGCCGATCAAGGCTTCCGAAGGCGATTCCGGCCAGTGGCAGGATTGGCTCGTTGACGATCACGACAGTCAGGAAGACGTGCTGATCGAACAGGACGAGCTCGATACCCGCCGCCGCATGCTGGCGCGCGCCATGGGCGTGCTGAACGATCGTGAACGCCGCATCTTCGAGGCTCGCCGCCTCGCCGATGAGCCGGTGACGCTGGAGGATCTGTCGTCCGAATTCGACATCAGCCGCGAACGCGTCCGCCAGATCGAGGTCCGCGCCTTCGAAAAGGTTCAGGAAGCCGTGCAGAAGGATGCGCTGGAACGCGCCAAGGCGCTTCGCGTCGTCGAAGCGACAGCCTGAAACCTATCTTCGATAGATACCGAATGGGTAGAAATGAAAAGGCGGGCCGCAAGCCCGCCTTTTGCGTATTCATCGATTTCAGAAAGCCTTACTGACCGCTCGACGCAACACCGCCAAGTGCCTGCCATTCCGAAATTGCCTTGTTGAAGGCATCCGTGCCGGTCGGACCCTTTTCCATCGTCAGCAGGGCGCGTCGGCCGTTGCGATAGACGATCGGAATATCGATCCAGTTACGGCTTTTCAAAAGGTCGAGGTTGGTCTTGCGTGCATCCGGGAAATCGTTGAGCGCGATCATATAGACATCGTCGGTCACCTTGGCCGGCACCGCGATCAATGCATCGCCGCGATCCTGCTCAGTCGCCTTCAACGCAACGCGCTGGACATTATCGATCGCCCCGCCTTCGAATGTCGGGGGAACCTGGAATGCCAGCTCGATCAGATGGCTCGCCGGAAGCGAGGAATCCGAATTCCGCGAAACGGTGATCGTGGCGGTCAGGCCGCGATCCGGAACGGTGATAAGACCCTGTACCGAAGGCTCTGGCCGGCCATCGGCCCCCTTGCCTTCCTGGACGGACCAGGTGACGGTGCCCTGGAAGGCGGATGGCGACGTCTGACCGAGGCGCTCCTCATAGAGAAACACCTTCTGCCCGTCGGTAGCCGTTGCCGTCTGCTGTGTCACGGGCGGCGGCTGATTGGCGGGGGCCTGCTGCTGGCTGGCCGCGGGTGCCTGCTGGTCCGTGGAAGCGGATGGGCTCGGCGCGGCATTCGCCGGCGCCTGGGTCTGCGCGGCAGCCGAATTGTTCGCAGGCGGCGTCGCCGTCGCGGACGGAGCAGCGGAAGCAACATTCTGCTGCGCAACGGACTTGCCCTCGACGACACCCGGCTGACCGTTCGCGGCCGGTCCTTTATCCTCTTCGGTGCCATTGGCCAGAAGACGCTGCGTGAACTTCGTATTGACCGTATTCGGGTCGCTGGTCACCGTGGCGACATCCGTATTGCCGGCACCCGACGAAGGTTGAGCCGCCGGATTGTTCGGCTGCGGCGCAGCCGCCTGCTGCTGGGCAGGGGTGGAAGCGTTACCGTTCTTCGGGGCATTGTTGCCTGCCGTATCCGCAGCCGGTGGCGTCGCCCCGTTCTTCGTTGCCGAGCTGACGAGTTTCGTCACCATGCTGTTGAGCGCATCACGGTTCAGCCAGGCCGCGTAGCCACCTCCCCCGACGACCGCAAGTCCCACAAGCGTGACGATGATGCCGGTAACGTTGAGACGACGGCGCTTCGGCTCCATGCGGAAGCTGCGGCCCTGCAGTTTTGCCGCCATGGCCTGATCGAGATCGGGCGGAACGGAGG
Source organism: Rhizobium sp. P40RR-XXII (assembly GCF_012641405.1). Classification (GTDB taxonomy): domain Bacteria; phylum Pseudomonadota; class Alphaproteobacteria; order Rhizobiales; family Rhizobiaceae; genus Rhizobium. The sequence goes on along the minus strand of NZ_JABAII010000001.1, from coordinate 439,057 downwards.
AACCACCGCCCCGCTCATCTTCCGCGCGCTTATCGAAGCCGGCAAGTTCCTTGAGCTCGCGCCAGCCGTCGTTGGCGGCATCGGCGTCCGGTGCCGTCTTGCTGGCGGGATGCACATCCGCAAAGAGATCGACATCGTCAAAGGCGTTTTCCGGCATCTGCCGAGCCGGCTGCTGGACCGGTATGGCCACCGTGGACGAAGACTGCAACTCCTCGAAGACATCGGCGTCCCAGGCAAAGCCCTTGTTGATGGCAGGCGTCTTCGCCGTCTCGGATGCCTCGACGGGATGGCCGAACGGAGCCTCCGCGAAAGCCGCGGCCGGCATGACGGGCTCGGGCTCGGAACGACGTGCCGGCGCATCCACCTCGGCCCAGATCTGCTCGACCTGGCTTATAACGTCGTCGACCGGCGCGGATTGCGCGCGCTGCCCGGGCGCGGCGTGGACAGGCTCGACGGCAATCGCCGGCGCTTCCTCCGCATGATGTTGCGGCTCGTCCGGATAAACCGGCTCGAGGGTGGGCTCCTCGTCGATCTCGGCATGGTGTTCGACGCCAGCATGTTCGGCAGCCGGAACATGGGGCTCCTCTTCGCGATGCGGCTCGCTCCATTCCTCGGCAGGCTGATGTCCATGTGCATGGTCCTGCTCGACATGCAAAGCCGGCTCCTCGGGAGCGGGCGCCTCATGGACAGGTTCTTCATGGACGGGTTCTTCATGGGCCGGATGAGTAACGTCCGGCTCCTCATGGGCATGCACCTCGGCCGGAGCGGCCACAGGCTCTTCCACATCCGCTTCGGCATGGACTTCTTCAGCCGGGTGTTGCTCGTGAACGGGCTCGGGGGCGACATCCTCATGCTCCGCAGGCTCGTGCACCGCAGGCGCTTCCGCGACCGGTTCCTCGGCTCCAGGAAGGGCCTCGGCATGCTCGGCCTCGACCTCGACGATTGCGGCCTCGAGCTTATCGAGCTGACGGCGCAGCATTTCCTCGGGGGGGCGCGGCTTCATGCTCTCGAGCTGCCGTTGCACGGCACCACGAGCTCGATCGTAAACCTTGACCCGCATTTCGGGAGTATTTTCGGCCAGGCCGTCAACGGCCCGTCGAATAACTGCTACAAAATCCGCCATCAGTACTTTCTCATGATGCCCGGCGGGCAGCCGGGCCGGGATTCATCATAGATACGCGACTTTAGCCCTCAAAGGGGTCAGTCACAAGTATGGTGTCCTCGCGCTCCGGACTGGTCGAAAGCATCGCCACCGGCGCTCCGATCAGCTCTTCCACCTGGCGAACATATTTGATCGCCTGCGCCGGAAGATCAGCCCATTTGCGCGCGCCAACGGTCGATTCCTTCCAGCCTTCGAGCGTGATGTAGATCGGCTCGACGCGGGCCTGCGCCGCCTGGCTTGCCGGCAGGTAGTCGATTTCCTTGCCGTCGAGCATGTAGCCGACGCAGATCTTCAGCTCGTCGAGGCCGTCGAGAACGTCCAGTTTGGTAAGCGCGATACCGGTGATGCCCGAGGTCTTCACGGTCTGGCGCACCAGCACGGCGTCGAACCAGCCGCAACGGCGCGGACGGCCGGTATTGACGCCGACTTCGCGGCCGACGGTCGACAGATGCTTGCCGATCTCGTCATGCAGTTCGCAGGGGAATGGTCCCTCGCCGACGCGGGTCGTATAGGCCTTGGTGATACCGAGTACATAGCCCAGCGCCGTCGGACCAAGTCCCGAACCGGCCGCTGCCTGCCCGGCCACCGTGTTGGACGAGGTCACGAATGGATAAGTGCCGTGGTCGTTATCCAGCAGCGCGCCCTGCGCGCCTTCGAAAAGAATGCGGGCGCCAGCCTTGCGCTGTTCGTCGAGCAGCCGCCAGACCTGATCGATATAGGGAAGAATATGTTCCGCGACGGAGCTGAGCTCGTCGTGCAGGGAATCGAAGGAGATCTCGTCGACGCCCATGCCGCGGCGGAGGGCATTGTGATGGGTCAGAAGCCGGTCGATCTTGGCCGGCAGCGTTTCCGGCTCGGCAAGATCGATAACGCGAATGGCCCGGCGACCGACCTTGTCTTCATAGGCAGGACCGATGCCACGACGCGTCGTGCCGATCTTCGTGCCGCTATTGGAGGCTGCATCTTCACGCATGGCGTCCAGATCACGGTGCAGCGACAGGATCAGTGGTGCATTCTCGGCAATGCGCAGCACATCGGGAGTAACCGCGATGCCCTGGGCGCGCAGCTTTTCCACTTCCGCAACGAAATGGTGGGGATCGACGACAACGCCGTTGCCGATGACGCTGAGCTTGCCGCGCACCAGCCCGGAAGGCAGCAGCGCCAGCTTGTAGCTGACACCGTCGACGACAAGCGTATGACCGGCATTATGACCGCCCTGAAAGCGCACAATCACATCGGCGCGTTCCGAAAGCCAGTCGACAATCTTGCCCTTGCCTTCGTCACCCCACTGTGAGCCGATCACTACAACATTCGTCATTTATCCATTCCCGCTTCCTGCACGCAGCCGCGTGCCTTGCTCAAACCCGCGCATCTATAAAGCTTTGTTTTTGGGAAAGCGACCCTGTTGTCTCAGGAGATTCGGCTTTTTGCATGACGAATCAGCACCTCCAACAGGATTTTTCCCGGCTACCGGCTGGGCGACGCCTGCGAACAGCTCTCATCCAGCTGACGGTCCTCCTCATCAAAGGCCAGGCTTGTACGCAAAGACATGGAGATATTCATGCTCGGCCGAGATCATCGCACCGGTTATACTCCGATACCGCGATTACTCTTCCATCGAAGATCAGCTGCTCTCGTTCCTGGCTGGCGCAAGCGAACTGCGGCTAGCCAAGCTCGAGCGTGGTCACGCCAAAAACGCGATCGAGCGGGATTGCCGGCGCGGAGCCGCGGTACATGCGAGCCGTTTCGAAAACCGGCGAGAGGCCGCAATCTTCCGCAAGCCTGATGGCCCGAGCATTGTCCACCGGCACATCCAGATAGACCGGCGCTCCCTTGGCTTTCGCAAGCAGCCTGCTCAACAAGGCAAGCGCCACGTCCGGCTTGTTGGCGAACAGCGGGCCGACCTTGTAGCCCTCGAAACAGCGCCGGATCGTGCCATAGCCGCGAACCCTGCTGCCACCGCCGACGATGAAGGAGGTGCGCCTTTCCGGAGCACCGCACCAGGCACGAATAAAGGAATGGCGCAGGCCTGGGAAGATTTCCGCATCATAATGCAACAGCCCGTCAAGCTTGCTGTCGGTTACCGGCACCACCTGCCTTGCCTGCTGATCCTCCACATCGGGTACCTTGGGGATGCCACCATAGCGCATAGTCCGATAAGCGGTCTCGAAGCCGTGCCGGCGGTAGTTTTCCTGTTGCGCGACGACGCCGTCCAGTCCGACGGTGCGATTGCCGGCAAGCGCCATGCCCTTGTTCCAAAGCTGCTTGCCGTATCCCCGCCCACGAAACTCCGGATGGAGAATGTAAAGGCCGAGAAACGCGAAAGTCTCGCCGTATCGAACAACGGAGATGCAGCCGACCGGCACCTCTCCGATCGCGCCGATCAGAAAGCCGGATGGATCCGCTTCCCAGAAGGCCGGAGCATCATCGACACCGGGATTCCATCCCTCTTGCCGGGCCCATTCCAGAGCAAGCTCCAGCTCGCCAGCCCGCATTGTACGCACGGCAAAAGTCGACTTCATGCAATAGTCCCGAACCGCCCATTACACAGCCGTTCCCAACGGAACGATTGCGCCCAATTCATCATGCGGCAACATGATGCCAATCACAAGCGACAGCGATGATAAGCTGGAAATACAAAGGCTTCGTTTCACTCTGAGCACAAAGAACAACGCCAATGGAACGAAAGCAAAGCAAAAGCCTTTTGTGACACTTCTTTTGCAATTCCTCCGGCCGGGCCGTCGCATATAGGCGTCCCCCGCGATCCTGTGTATAAGAACATTCAATCGCCAATGCCTGCTTCGTGCTCTGACGCGGGATCCGGCGCCAGCAAAAGGCCAGCAAAAAGGAATGAAGTTTCATGCGCATCACGATGATCGGCTCGGGTTATGTGGGGCTGGTGTCCGGCGTCTGCTTTGCCGATTTCGGCCATGACGTCATCTGTGTCGACAAGGACGCAGGCAAGATCGAGGCGCTGCGACGCGGTGAAATACCGATCTTCGAACCGGGCCTGGAGCAGCTCGTTGCAGACAACGTCCGCGCCGGTCGCCTCTCCTTCACCACGGACGTCGAAACCAGCGTCGCCGACAGCGACGTCGTCTTCATCGCCGTCGGCACGCCGTCCCGGCGCGGCGACGGCCATGCCGACCTCTCCTACGTCCATGCCGCCGCCCGCGAGATTGCCCAACATATCAACGGCTTCACCGTCATCGTCACCAAATCGACCGTGCCTGTTGGTACTGGCGACGAGGTCGAGCGCATCGTCCGCGAAACCAATCCGCAAGCCGATGTCGCCGTCGTCTCCAATCCGGAATTCCTGCGCGAAGGTGCGGCCATCGAGGATTTCAAGCGTCCCGACCGCATCGTCATCGGTCTCAATGACGAGCGCGCCCGTGGCGTCATGACCGAAGTCTACCGCCCCCTCTATCTCAACCAGGCGCCGCTGCTCTTTACCTCCCGCCGCACGTCGGAGCTGATCAAATACGCAGCGAACGCCTTCCTTGCTATGAAGATCACCTTCATCAACGAGATGGCCGATCTCTGTGAAAAGGTCGGCGCCAATGTGCAGGAGGTCTCGCGCGGCATCGGGCTTGACGGCCGCATCGGCTCGAAATTCCTGCATGCCGGCCCGGGCTATGGCGGCTCCTGTTTCCCGAAGGATACGCTGGCGCTCGCCAAGACGGCGCAGGATTACGACAGCCCCGTGCGCCTGATCGAAACAACCGTGTCGATCAACGACAACCGCAAGCGCGCCATGGGCCGCAAGGTGATCGCGGCCATGGGCGGCGATATCAGGGGCAAGGCGATCGCAGTCCTCGGCCTGACCTTCAAGCCGAATACCGACGACATGCGCGACAGCCCTTCGATCTCGATCATCCAGACGCTGCAGGATGCCGGCGCCACGGTAACCGGCTATGATCCGGAAGGCATGGACAATGCCCGCCTGGTGATCGACAATATTGCCTATGCGGACGATGCCTACAGCGCCGCGCGCGACGCCGACGCGCTCGTCATCGTCACCGAATGGAACCAGTTCCGCGCGCTCGATTTCGCCCGGCTGAAATCCGTGATGAAGGCGCCGGTCCTCGTCGACCTTCGAAACATCTATCGCCATGACGAGGTCACAAAGCACGGCTTTGCCTATACAAGCGTCGGCAGACCCTCGAACGACGCCACACTTTAGAGCGCTTACGCATTCCGAACGGAAAACCGCTAAGCACTTTTCCTGGAAATGCTTTAAGCAAAGGCCGACCCATGCGCTATCTCATCACCGGCACCGCCGGCTTCATCGGATTCCACCTTGCCAAGCGTCTGCTCGACGAGGGTCATTTCGTGGTCGGCTTCGACGGCATGACGCCCTATTACGATGTCAGGCTCAAGGAGAAGCGCACGGCCATCCTCGCCCGCTCCAACGGCTTCAAGGCCGTTACCGGCATGCTGGAGGACAAGGCGGCGCTCGAGCATGCAGCCGAGCTCGCCGAGCCTGATGTGATCGTCCATCTCGCCGCCCAGGCCGGCGTGCGCTACAGCCTCGAAAATCCACGCTCCTACGTCGATTCCAACCTCGTCGGCTCGTTCAACATCCTGGAACTGGCGAGAGACCTGCAGCCGAAGCACCTGCTGCTGGCCTCCACCTCCTCCGTCTATGGCGCCAACGAAAAGATCCCCTTTGCCGAAAGCGACAAGGCCGACGAGCAGATGACGATCTACGCGGCGACCAAGAAGAGCATGGAACTGATGGCGCACAGCTACGCTCATCTCTTCAACGTGCCCACCACTGCTTTCCGCTTCTTCACGGTCTATGGCCCGTGGGGCCGCCCGGACATGGCACTGTTCAAATTCGTCGATGCCATCCGCAACGACAGGCCGATCGAAATCTACGGCGAAGGCAAGATGAGCCGCGATTTCACCTATATCGACGATCTCGTCGAAGGCATCGTTCGCCTCATCGGCGTGGTGCCTTCGGAGGAAAACCGCGTGGTGTCGGAGACGGTCATCGACACCTTGTCGAAGAACGCCCCCTTCCGCGTCGTCAATATCGGCGGCGGCCAGCCGGTGGGATTGATGACCTTTGTCGAGACGATCGAGACGATGCTCGGCAAGCAGGCGATCCGCAAGATGCTGCCCATGCAGCCTGGCGACGTCCACAATACCTATGCCGTGCCGGACCTGCTGGTGGCGCTGACAGGCTTCAAGCCGCAGATCGAAGTCGATGAGGGCGTGCGCCGCTTCGTGGAATGGTATCAGGAAAACTATTGAGCGAAATGGCAGGCATCGTCGAAACGGAACATTGGATCGAGAGCGCCGCCGGACGCCTCTATGCCAAATCCTGGGCACCGGATGCCAAGATTTCCCTGCCGCCGATAATCCTCTTTCACGATTCCCTCGGGTGCATCGCGCTCTGGAGAGATTTCCCGGAGCCGCTCGCCCATTCCCTCGGCCGTCAGGTGATCGCTTATGATCGATTGGGCTTCGGGCGGTCAGATGCCCGCATAGACCTTCTGCAGCAGAACTTCGTGGCCCTGGAGGCTGAGGAGGCGGTGCCGCTGCTGTGCGAACAATTCTCCATCCGAAAGTTCGTCGCCTGCGGGCACAGTGTCGGTGGCGGCATGGCTGTGGAAACGGCAGCGAGCTTTGGCGAGCGCTGTGATGCCGTAATCTCCATTGCCGCTCAGGCTTTCGTGGAGGAGAGAACCCTGCAGGGTATCAGGGTCGCGGAACAGGAATTCAGATCGGCGGAGACCCTCGCCCGGCTTGCCAGATATCACGGCAGCAAGACCGATTGGGTGCTGCATGCATGGATCGACACCTGGCTTGCTCCCGAACGCGCCGGGTGGAGCCTCGATCCGGCACTTGAAAAGCTCCGATGCCCGGTGCTCGCCATTCACGGAGACCGTGACGAATACGGCTCGGAAGCCCATCCGCGCCGGATCGCGGCCGGACGCGGGTCGCTCCATATCCTGTCGGACACGGGGCATTCGCCGCATCGCGAACGCCCTGGCCTTGTCATAAAGACGATCAAAGATTTTCTGGCGTGAAACGACGAGAAGGCCGGCTTACCCGGCCTGACCCGCGGAATGATAGGCCCGGTCGAAATAGATGAGCCCCTGCCCGCTATCGCGCTGGCGGATGGCATCGACCTCGCAGAACAGGATGTCATGCGTGCCGCCATCGGCCCAACGCACGATCCGGCAATCGAACGACACAAGAGCATCTTCCAGCACCGGCGCACCAGTGGATAATTCCGACCAGGAGGCGGCCGCGAACCGCTCGGCGACCGGGGTCTTGCCACCAAAGAGACGCGACAGATCCTCATGCGCTTCCGACAAGACGTTGACGCAGAGCACGCCGTTTTGCGTCACGGCGGGATGAACGGAAGCGCCGCGATTGAGGCAGACGAGCAAGGTCGGCGGGCTGTCGGTGACGCTGCAGACCGCGGTCGCCGCAAAGCCGGCCAGCCCGGCCGGGCCATCGGTCGTGACGATGTTCACGGCTGCCGCCATCCGGGCCATGGCGTTGCGAAACTCGGTGCGCGCGATATCCGGATCGGCGACGGGTACCGCCCTCTCGATTGCCACGGAGGTTTTCATGTTCATTCCCACTATCCCCTAACTCGCGCCAGATAACTCACACTATCGGGAGGACCGATGCGCCTCAAGAAACGACATTTTACGGAAACGGCCCGCGGCGAGCAATAAATTCCCCATAAAATCTATCGACAAAAGGAAAATCATTCACCCACAGGAGCAAAGCTGCAGAATCATACCGAACCGATCTCAGGTCCGGGTCGAAATCAGCAGAAACATCGGCCGCTCGCGCTCGATTGCCCAATCCGGATGGGCGGCGAGGTCCTCATCGCTCGGCGACCATTCCTCGACATGCGCGATGGTGAGGCCTGATTTGATCAGCAGGTTCAACGTCGTGCCCATCGTCCGGTGCTGCTTGACGACGCCTTCGGCAAGCCAGTTCGTCACCCGCGGCCCTTCGATCTGATAGGCGCTGAGCGGCCAGATCTTGTGACCCCCAGCATCGACCTGCCATTCCGGCTGCCGTGGCGCCATATAGATTGGATGTTCGATCGAAAAGATCAGCCGGCCACCGGGCTTCAACGCCTGACGAATGGTCGCCAGAAGCCCGGCAAAGCCTTCGATATAGTGGAAGGCCAGGGAACTATAGACGAGATCGAAGGCGGCCTCGGGCAGCTGAAGCTTTTCGAGATCGGCCAGATCATAGCGAACACGCCCGTCCGCCGTCTCGGCGCGGGCGCGCTCGAGCATCTTTTCGGAAACATCGAGGCCCAGAATACTCGCGGCCCCCTGCTCTGCCGCCCAGCGGCAGAACCATCCGAAGCCGCAGCCGAGATCCACGACATCGAGGCCCTTCATCTCAGGCATCAGAGCGCGGATGGCGGGCCACTCGGCCGCGCCCGCCAGCCCGTCGACCGAACGCTGCAGGCGGCTGTAGCCTTCGAAGAAAGCCTGATCGTCGTAGATATTCTGGGTCATGCTCGTCTCCTGCAGATCGACAATTTCGATCCGGCAGCCTGATTTAGAAGCTCGCATTGCTACTGAGGTTACATCACCTTCGCCGCCGTGACCTCGACTTCCACCAGAAATTCGGCGCGCGTAAATCCGCCAATAATCAGCAGGGTCGAGACCGGCTTGGGATCCAGGATATAGCGATCACGCACGGCCATATAGGCGGGAAAATCCTCGCGCGTGGTGACGAAGCCGGAAATGCGGATGATGTCGGCAAAACTCATGCCGGCCTCATCCAGAATGGCATTGATCGCCTTGAAACATAGCTCGGCCTGCGCCGTAACGTCAGCCGGGATGCGGTCGTCGAGACCGATGCCGAGCTGGCCTGAGGTGACCAGTAGGCTGGCGCCGGGCGGCACCAGAAGGCCGTGATTATAATTGCCGAAAGGGCGGCGGACGGATGGGGGGTTGAATACCTTTTTCATCGATATCGACTCCTCGTGATCGGAGCGATTTCAGCATTTTGACGCTACGCGGACAAGCCGTTCAATGCACTTGTGCTGAAATAACCGCCCGGTTTCGGCGCACTTCCAACAGGATATGGCCGAAAAGCGCCGCAAGCACGATCGGCCCGCCGATCAGCGTCGCCGTCGACGGACGCTCGGCAAAGACCATCCAGACCCACAGCGGCGTCAGAGGCACCTCAAGCGCCGTCAGCAACGCGGCATCCGAAGCCGGAACTAGCCGCGAGCCGAATGTGTAGAGACTGAGGCCCATCGCATTCTGGATGATACCGAAGGCGATGATCAGGCCGAGATCCTGTCCGGACAGGGAGAGCGGTGAGGCGAACCAGAAGGTGATGAAAGAGCAAAGCCAGGCGGACAGGGCCATCGCAGGCAGCATCGGCACATTACGATGCTGGCGCATGACGACGGCAAGGGCAGCGACTGTCAGCGTCATGATGGCGGCCAGCCCCTTGCCGAACCAGCTGCCGCCGTCGCTCGCATGCCCGGAAAGCATGACGAGCACGCCGATGAAGGCAATGCCGCTGGCAATCAGCGTCCTCAAATTCGGGCGCTCGCCGATGAAGAGGAAAGCGACGCCCGCGGTGACGAAGGGCACGGTCGCGTAGATGACCATGGCGTCGGCAACCGATGTATAATAGATCGAGCCGATGCCGCTGATCATCGATGCGGTGGAAAAGATCGTCGCCGCCAGCGATGGGCCGCGCATGGAGCGCAGGACGCGAAAGGCGTTGCGGCGCTCGATATAGAAGAACAGCGCGAACACGCCGAGGCCCGATACGATTCCGCGGCAGAACAGGATCGTCATCAGGTCGGCATGAATCGCGCGCATGAAGAGGCCTGATGTCGACCAGGCGAGCGCCGAGAGCGCAACATACATCACGCCGAGCCTATATTGCTGCTGTTCCGCCAGCGTCACGATGGAATCCCCCCGCCCTGTCGAGGCAGATCATTAGCGGGAGGCCATGATGCCTACAAGCTAAGCTTGCGTCGTTGCGCGTCGCGGCTGCCGGAAGATGATGAGGGTTGCAGGAAGATGATGAGGGTTGCAGGAAGGTCACGCCACACATTGCTACGAGTAGTCAAGGGAGCGCCGTCTCGTCGCCGCTGTTGGCAAGATCATATTGATCTTGCATATCTTTACGATCGCTTTAAGCGCGTCGCGATCTTTCAGATTCGCTCCCTGCGCTTTAAACTCTTGATTTTTTGCATATCGCCATCGCAAAACCGCTGCACACTTTTGCGCGACATGCTCTACGGTTCTGGCAACCTCGCCGAAGGAGAATCAATTGCGCCTGCTGTCAGCCACCTTGTTCGCGTGCGGCTGCGTCAGCCTGGTCGACGGCCCATTGTGGCCGCCGGCGCAAACCTATGTTGACAAGACCGTGCAATGCAGCCAGAGCAGCAATCCCGCCCGTTGCGAACATACGCGCGATAGCTGGACGGCCGATTACGAAGAAGCCATCGCAGGCGGATATCGCGCGCAGAAACACGTCGCCCTGTGCCTCAGCACCGGCTGCGACGAGGCGATCCAACCGGACAAGATACTCGGCTGCGCCTGGCGCATGGTCATTGCCGAGACGAAACACGCCCAGCCGGACAGCATGGATGCGGCGAACCTCAACCGTTTCTGCGGAACGGACTACATCGATGAGAGGGCAAAGCTCGCAGCCGCCTCGCAAGCGAAGGCGATGCTGCGTCTGATCGGCAAATAGCGGGCCACGCGGCAGAGGTTTTCCGCCGCGTGGCCCGGTTGCTCCAGTTCACGCGTAGGGCACAAGGAATTTGCTGATGGCCTCGATCTCGTTGGAGCGAATATCGTGGCCGCCCGGATGCCATTCGAGCGTGACCTCAGCATCCTGCCGCGCGAAATAATCGGCCAGCGCCTGGGTCATCGGCGCAGGCGCGATCGGATCGCGCTCGCCGGCCGTGATCAGCACGCGCCTCCCTTTCAGCCTTGAATTGTCCTTCGGCTGGAACGGGATCAGCGGATGCATCAGTACGGCCGCATCGAAAAGATCGCCATGCTCGATCAAGACGTTGGCGAGGATATTGGCGCCGTTGGAAAAGCCGAGGCCCAGCACCTGCGATGCACCGTATTGAACCGCCAACTCCGAGACATAGGCCGCCATCTTTCCCGTCGCCCGCGCAAGGTCGGCCATGTCATAGACCCCCTCGCCCGTGCGGCGGAAGAAACGCGCCGCGCCATATTCCGAAACGTCACCGCGCGGCGAGACGATGGTTGCATCCGGCAATAGGCGGCCAGCGAAATCGAAGAACTGATTCTCGTCGCCGCCGGTGCCATGGAAGGTGAAGAAAATAGGCTTTCCGGGTGCACCGGCCTTCAGCCGGTGCACATAAGTCATATCCGTCATGATGTCCTCCCGATCAACCTTCCAGCGGCTCAAGATGCTGCTCGATCAGGCCGCGCAGATGCGCATGCTGCTCGGGCAGTTTCAGCGCCTCGCCGAGATGAGCCGTATCCTCGTCGCGGTCGAAGCCGGGTTCGTTGGTGGCGATTTCGAACAGCACGCCGCCCGGCGTGCGGAAATAGATCGCCCAGAAATAGTCGCGGTCGATGACCGGAGTGACCTGATAGCCCGTATCCATCAGCGCCTTGCGCACCTCGAGCTGCTTTGCGCGGTTCTCGACGGCAAAGGCGACGTGGTGGACGGAGCCGGCTCCCGGCAGCGCGCGGTTGATATTCGGCATGGTTTCGAGGTCGACATAATCGGCCCCGTTGCCGCCGGGAATGGCAAGACGCTTGACGCCTTCATGCGTGTCGACAACCTCATAGCCCATGTACTTCAATAGCTCGGCCGTGGCGCCTTCGTCCCGGAGCCGCATGGCGACCGAATGGAAGCCCCTGATGGCATGCTCGGCATCGACGCCGCCATGCGTCCAGGGCAGACGCTTGTCGTCCTTGACCTCGACGAGAGCAAAGCCGTCGCCATCGGGGCCGGAAAAATGCAGGCGCTTCTGGCCGAAGGATTCGTCCGTCTTCAGGCCCTCGACGCCGTGCTTGCCGAGCCGATCGGCCCAATAGCCGATCGCGCCTTCCGGAACGGAGTAAACCGTGTTGCCGACTTCGCCGGTGCCAGGGCGACCGCGCGCCATCTTCGCAAACGGGAAGTAGGTCATGATCGTGCCCGGCGTACCGATCTCGTCACCGTAGTAGAGGTGATAGACATCGGGCGCGTCGAAATTCACCGTCTTCTTGACGCGGCGCAGGCCGAGCGTATCCGTGAAGAACTTGTTGTTGGTCCTGGCGTCTTCCGCCATCGAGGTAACGTGGTGAAGACCTTTGATCTGGTTGAGCATCTCTAACCCCTTTGCTCGCCTGCACTGGCAGGCGTTTCTCATGGGCAGAAGATGGTCTTGTGGCCCGTGTTTCGATAGCCCTCAAGTGCCAAACGGATTGTCTTCATCGAGTGAACGATAAATTCGGATCGTTCATCTTGAAGCAATATCGCTCATCTCTTGATTCCCAGCAGGTGCCGCATTAGGTTAAGCTAGACAGTCTAGCTAGAGAGGATTGCGATGAGTTGGCCATTGCAGGATGCAAAGAACCAATTTTCAAAAGTCGTACAGAAAGCACGCAGCGAGGGACCGCAAATCGTCACCTTGCGCGGCGAACCTGCAGCCGTCGTCCTCTCTGCCGAAGACTACGATGCTCTCCTAGCCGGCAAACCAAGCCTTGCCGATGACCTGCTGTCCGGACCTGCTTGGGACGACGAAATGGCCGAGGCCGTATCTAAACGGGATAAAACGCCAAGCCGGGATGTCCTTTTCTGATGTATCTGGTCGACACCAACGTCATCTCGGAAATTCGCCGCGGCAATTCCCAGGCGATTACGTGGCTGCGCTCGGTCAATCCCTCCACTATCTATCTGAGTGTCATCACACTTGGAGAGATCATGCGCGGGATTGCGCTGAAGCGAAAAACGGACCCGCGTAGCGCAGCACATCTGGAAGAATGGATGCGCAAGATCCGGCACGACCATCGCAATCGCATCCTTGCCGTTACCGATCAGATTGCGGTCGAATGGGGGCGTATCGCAGCACAGCGCCCACGCGTTGACGCCGATGGATTGATCGCGGCAACGGCGATCGTTCATGACCTCATCGTCGTCACTCGCAACGTCGGCGATTTCGACGACACCGGCGCTTCAATCATCAACCCCTGGGAACAGGCGCCTTACTAAGGCATGTCGCGCAAAATCTAGAGTTTAAAGCGCAACAAGCGACTCTGAAAGATCGCTTCGCGCTTTAAGCATCAGGATTGCTCGGCAGCGCCCAATCGATCGGCTCTCGACCATGCTCGGCAAGATAAGCATTGGCCTTGGAGAAATGCCGGCAGCCGAGGAAGCCGTTATGGGCCGATAGCGGCGACGGGTGCGCCGCCTTCAGCACCAGATGGCGCTCGGTATCGACGAAAGCGGCCTTCTTCTGGGCATAGGAGCCCCAGAGCATGAAGACCACGCCGTCGCATTCATCGTTGACCCTGCGGATCACCGCGTCGGTGAAGCGCTCCCACCCTTTGCCCTGATGCGACGCGGCCTGTGATTCCTCGACCGTCAGCACGCTGTTGAGCAGGAGCACGCCCTGCTTCGCCCAGCTTTCCAGAAAGCCGTGGCGCGCCGGCGGAATGCCGAGATCGGTCTCCAGCTCCTTGTAGATGTTGACAAGCGACGGCGGAATGCGCACGCCGGGACGGACGCTGAAGCAGAGCCCATGCGCCTGGCCGAAGCCATGATAGGGGTCCTGCCCGAGAATGACGACCTGCACCTCGTCGAGCGGCGTTAGGTCCAGCGCGCGGAAATACTCGCTGCCACGCGGAAAGATTACCTTGCCGCGCTGCTTCTCCTCGACAAGAAAGGATTTGAGCTGCTGCATGTAGGGGCTTTCGAACTCCGGAGACAGCGCCTCTTTCCAGCTCTCCTCTAGCTTGATGCTCGCTTCCGCCATCGTCTCGGGCCTCCATCTGTTGTCAGCATGTCGATTGAGGATGAAAGTGCCGGCGTGTCAAGAAAATGGCAGATGTGGCGACGGGGAGATCACAGTTTTTGAGGAGCAAATAGTTTGATCTCACTCTTATTCGATCAACGCCACCGATGACTGAAGATAGGTCCCCATATCATTGACAATTCCGTTTACTTCAGCCAATGGAAGCCATCCCAATTTCCCGACCGGTGCCCTATGCTTCCCTTGCATTCCCTTGGCGAGCGCATCGTCGTGCTCGGCCCTTCCAATGCCGGCAAGTCGACCTTGGCGGTCGCACTCTCCAAAAAGCTTGGTTTTCCAACGGTCCATCTCGACCAGCTTCACCATCTGCCCCATACGGATTGGCAACAGCGCCCCGAAGCGGAATTCGCCGCGCTTCACGATACGGCAATTCTTGACGAGCAGTGGATCATGGAAGGCAACTACTCGCGCCTGATGCCGCAGCGTTTGGCGCGCGCTACCGGCGCCATCCTCATAACCTCAAACCATTGGCTACGCTTTTCCCGCTATCTCAAGCGCACACTCATCAACCGCTCGGGCCGCGCGGGACATCTGGAAGGCGCCAAGGACAGTATCAAATGGGAGATGATGCATTGGATACTCGTGAAGACCCGCGACAGCGGCGCCAAATACGCGAGAATTCTTCAGGAATCCGGTTTGCCAATCGTGGAATGCCATACGGCAGAGGCGCTCAAGAACCTCTACCGGGTTTGGGATTTACCAAACAGACGGTAGGAGAGTGTGGGAATGTTCGCGTGATGTCTCCAATCGGCGCGCTGCTTTGCACCCTTGCTAGTCACCCCTTGATCCGCTCCATCTGCGGATCATAGAGCGGCTTCAGCGACACCCGGCACGGCACGCGGCTTTGCGCGACATCGAGCTCATAGCGGCCGTAAAGCACGAAATCTTCCGTCACCCCACCGGGATCGCGGACATAGCCGTAGCCGATGGCCTTGCCGATCGTATAGCCATAACCGCCGCTCGACAGCCAGCCGACGCGTTGCCCGTCGCGATAGATCGTCTCGCGGCCGAGAAGCACGATCTCGGGATCGTCCGGCACAAAGCAGGCAAGCATCTTCTTCACGCCCGAGGCGAGCTGCCGCTCGATCGCCTCCCGGCCGCGGAATGCGACCTGCTTCTTCATCTTCACCGCCCAGGCCAGCCCGGCCTCGATCGGCGTATGATCCGGCCCGATGTCGGAGCCCCAGGCGCGGTAGCCCTTCTCCAGCCGGCAGCTTTCGATGGCGCGATAGCCGGCGTTGACGAGGCCATGCTCGCGGCCGGCCGCCATCAGAACGTCATAGACGGTCGCGGCATATTCCACCAGGACATGCAGCTCATAACCGAGTTCGCCGACATAGGTGATGCGCAGTGCCCTGACGGGGCAGCCGGCGATACCGACCGTCCGAACCTTGCCGAAGGGAAATGCGGCATTCGAAACGTCGGCGGAGGTTACGGCCTGCAATATCTCCCGCGACTTCGGCCCCATCAGCGACAAGACGGAATAGGCCGAGGTCACGTCCACCAGCTCGGCATGCATCTCGGGCGGAATATTCCGGGCGATCCAATCGAAATCATGGGTGGCGAAGCCGGTGCCTGTCGTGATGTAGAACTCGTTCTCGGCGATGCGGGCGACGGTGACATCGCATTCGATGCCGCCCCGGTCGTTCAGCATCTGCGTATAGGTCAAGGCACCCACGGGTTTGGCGACATCATTGGAGGCGATCCAGGAGATTGCCGCCTCGGCATCCCGGCCCTTCAGCACGAATTTGGCGAAGGACGTCTGGTCGAAGATCACGGCCGCCTCGCGCACCGCCTTGTGCTCGCGGCCGACGGCATCGAACCAGTTCTGCCTGTTATAGGTATAGACATCTTTCGGTTCCTCGCCGGCAAAGAGATCGGCAAACCAGTTCGGCCGCTCCCAGCCGAGCTTTTCACCGAAGCAGGCACCCTGTGCTTTCAGGCGATCATAGAGCGGTGACTTGCGGCAGGGCCGGCCGCTGGAATGCTCCTCGAAAGGCCAGGCCATGGTGTAGTGCTTGCCATAGGCTTCCAGCGTGCGGGTCCGCACCCAGTCGGTGTCGAAATGCGGACGGCCGAAACGCCTGATATCGACAGGCCAGAGATCGTAGGGCGGCTCGCCCTTGGCGACCCATTCGGCCAGCGCCATGCCGGCCCCGCCGGCGGAGGCGATGCCGAAGGCATTGAAGCCGGCGCCGATGAAGAAGTTCCTCAACTCCGGCGCTTCGCCGAGAATGAAATTGCCATCGGGCGTGAAGCTCTCCGGGCCACATAGCAGCTGTTTGACGCCGGCCGTCTGCAGCGCCGGCACGCGCACCAGCGCCAGTTCCATAATCTGCTCGAAATGGTCGAAATTGCTGTCGAGCAGCGTATAGTGGAAATCCCTGGGGATACCATCAGGCGCCCAGGGGATGGGATTAGGCTCATAGCCGCCCATGACCAACCCGCCGACCTCCTCCTTGTAATAAGTCAGCCTGTCCGGATCGCGCAGCGTCGGCAGGTTGGACGGCACGCCGAAGGATTCGGTGATGAGATATTGATGCTCGACCGAGACCAACGGCACGTTGACGCCGAAACGGGCGGCAAAGGTCCGCGTCCATTGCCCCGCGCAGACGACGACGCGCTCGCATTCGATACGGCCCTTCTCGGTGATGACGGCGCGGATCCGGCCCTTGTCTATCTCCAGATCGAGAACCTCGGTATCCTCGAAGATCGACACACCGCTCATGCGGGCGCCCTTCGCCAGCGCCTGGGTAATGTCGGAAGGATTGGCCTGCCCATCGGTCGGCAGGAAGGCAGCGCCGACCAGGTCGTCGACATCCATCAGCGGCCAGAGATCGAAAGCCTCCTTGGGCGTCAGCAGATGCATCTGCAGGCCGAAGGATTGTGCCGTCGTCGCCTGCCGCTTCACTTCCGTCCACCGCTCTTCGTTGCAGGCGAGACGCAGGCCGCCATTCATCTTCCAGCCGGTGGCAAGGCCAGTCTCCGCCTCGAGTTTCTTGTAGAGATCGACGGAATAGCCGAGCATCTGGGTGATGTTGGCGCTGGTGCGCAACTGGCCGACGAGGCCGGCGGCGTGAAACGTCGTGCCCGAGGTCAGCTTCTTGCGCTCCAGCAGCACGGTATCGGTGAAGCCGAGCTTGCCGAGATGGTAGGCGGTCGAGCAGCCGATGATACCGCCGCCGATGACGACGGTCTTTGCTGTAGCCGGCAGTTCCTTCATTGCATCACCTCAAGAGTCGCGAAAGCCCTGCCAGGCGCTCTCGAACCGCCGCAGATTTTCAGCCGTGTAGGAAGAATAATCGAAATCGATGTCGGAATGGATTTCCGAAACCATGCTCCACATCGTCTCGCGCAGGAGAGAGGCGCATTTCATCGCCTGATAGCGCCGGCGCAGATCGTCGCTCACGGGGGCCTCGAAATAGGCTTCCAGCATCGCCTCTTCCAGCGCTTCGGAGAATTCATTGTTGGAGGCAAGACCGCCGAGATCGAAAAGCGGCGTGTTGAACCCGGCATAGTCCCAATCGATCAGCCAGAGCCGCTTGCCGTCGTCGAGGAAATTCGCGGCCAGCAGATCATTGTGGCCGAAGGCGATCTCGAAGGGACCAGCCTCGCGTTCGAGCCGCTCGGCGATCTCCAGAAAGGAAGGGAGCAGCGACTTGTGCCGGCTATCGCCAGCCTTCAGAACGGCCGCGTAGTCCCTGACCACATGGAAAACCCAGAAGATTACGGCCGGACCGCGAAAATGCTTGCCGACATCGCGATGACAGGACCGGACAAGCGCCACGACACGGGCCATCATTGCGGGGTCACCTATATCATCGGCCACCAGCGGCTTTGCGTCGATATAGTCAAGCACCAGTATGCCGGGCTCGTGATGGATGACGGCGGGCGAAAGACCGGCTGCATGGGCAGCCCTGCTCGCCGCCAGCTCATTGACCCGGCTGATGTGGTGAACGGGAATATCCGCCCCGAGCCGGACGACGAAACGCCGGCCTGCATTGCCAACCAGATAGTTGCGATTGGTGATGCCGCCGACCAGCGGGGCGATCTCGATCGACCCGTGCCAGATGCCGAGAGAATGGATCCTGTCTTCCGGCGTCGCAGTCATTCCCCCTCCGGTACCACTGCTGAGCATCCTTCGGATGAGAAAGGTTCCTTACAAACGCGAAGCTGTCAAGGGGCATCCCACAAAATGAAACGAATACTTGGCTTTTTGTTGGTTTTGAGATGTCATTCGAACTCGATGAGCTATGGATATCGCAAACACGACGCTTCACCATAGGTGAGATTTGCCTTAAAAACTCAAGCGCGAGGCAATCGGATCAAGCCTGTGCGCGTTGACGCCTCTGGCGGCGACAGGGTCAGTCATTCCAGATGCCAAGCACATTTCGGGATCAATACCCTCAATAGGATCAGCAACCATGTCGGGCATATCCCAGCCACCGCTTCACTCCAATCATCGCGAACGCGAGATTCTGGAGGAACTGCGCCTGGCCGGCGGCGCAAGCCGCATCCAGTTCCTGGCCGAACGGCTCGGCGTTTCCGAAGAAACCATCCGCCGCAACATCCGTAGCCTCGAAGCCAACGGGCTGGTCACCAAGGTGCATGGCGGGGTCCACATCAAGGACTCGATGATCGAGCCGCCGCTGCATCTGCGCATGAACGAGAATGCGGAGGCCAAGCGGATGATCGCCGCCTCCGTCGCATCGATGATCGAGGACGGTGATACGCTCTTCCTCGATGTCGGCTCGACCACCGCCTTCATCGCCGTCGCGCTGCAGAAGCACCAGAACCTCTTCGTCGTCACCAATGCCGTCGCGGTCGCTCACGCGCTCGCGACCCGCAACGGCAACCGCGTCTTCTTCGCCGGCGGCGAGCTGCGTGGCCATGACGGCGGCGCCTTCGGCATGGAAGCGGCCAATTTCCTGCGCCGCTTCAACATACGCCATGCCATCCTGTCGGTCGGCGCCATCAACGCCACCTCCGGCTTCATGCTGCACGATCTCGAAGAAGCGGAATATTCCCGGGAAGCGGCCGGCCGCGCCGAGAACTGCATCATCGTCGCCGACAGCGCCAAATTCGGACGCAGCGCACCCATCGTCCTGAGCGAGCCGGCAACCTTCGACGTGCTGGTCACCGACGACACGCCACCATCAGACATTCGCGCCATGCTTGAGCGCAACAACATCGAACTCGTGGTCGCCAACCGCCAACGGGCTGAGCGGCGATAGACGGTGGCAACTCTTTCGAGCCGCCTGGAAAAATGGTCGGCGATATCTGCCGACAAACGCACGAAAGAGATATCGAAGCTACAGGCGATCGCCCACGTCAGGCTATTGACCGCGCTCATCCGTATCGAAGGCGATGGACTCACGGTAATTCTTACACATGCCTTCCAGCGTCTGGGCCGCCTTGCTGGCATGGCGCTCCTTGTGGCGCAGCAGCCGGAAGCTGCGGGCCGGGAGATCGAACGTTGCCTGAACCAGCAGTCCTTGCCCGAGATAGGCTCTGGCCGCCGCGCTGGAAATGGCAGCGGCACTTTCTCCCACGCAGACCGCCGACAGTACGGCTTCATTCGATGGCAGGACGAGCGCCACTTTGAGATCGCGCGGCAAAGCGCCGAGCTTGGCAACCGCATTCTCGAATTCCGAACGGGTGCCCGAGCCTTCTTCACGCAT
Organism: Rhizobium sp. P40RR-XXII; assembly: GCF_012641405.1. GTDB lineage: Bacteria > Pseudomonadota > Alphaproteobacteria > Rhizobiales > Rhizobiaceae > Rhizobium. The sequence continues at coordinate 419,187 of NZ_JABAII010000001.1, read as the reverse complement.
TACCCAGGAGGTCGCGGCGACAAGGTCAGCAACCGTCAGCTGACGCCCGTCCGCCCAGGGATGATGTGGCGGCACGACGATGACGAGCGCATCCTGTGCGACGATCTTCATCGACAGCGCCGGCGCGTCCACCTCGCCCTCGACGAAACCCAGCTCGGCCGCGCCGTCGATAACGGCCTCGGTGACGGTTCGCGTGTTACCGATCGTCAGATCCAGTTCGATACCGGGGTAATCGCGATGAAACCGCATCAGCAGCGGCGGCAGCCAGTAGCTGGCGATGGTCTGGCTCGCATAGAGGCTGAGCCGCCCACGCTGCAGGCCGCCTAGCTCGGACAGCATGAGTTCGGCCGAGCGTACGCGTGCGAGCGTCGCCTTGGCTTCACCCAGGAAGGAGCGTCCCGTCTCCGTCAGTTCGATCCGCCGGCCGACGCGATGAAATAGCTCCACGCCGTAGTAAGCCTCGAGGTTCTTGATCGCCGAGCTGACGGCCGAAGGCGTCAGGTGGATGGCTTCTGCTGCATTGGTCAGATGTTCTCGTTCGGCGACGGCGACAAAAATTGCAAGCTGCTCGAAGGTCATGGGAAATCATTCTAATTTATCGAACGATACATAGGATAATATTCGATGGATGTCGACATCGACAGATGAGACTTTCCGCCCGTCACCAAAGCATACCAAACGAATGACGGCACCATATGTCTCTTGCTCAACGCGCAAACACGATCCTCCCCGGCCTCGCACTCACCTGTGCCGTCGCCCTTCTCGCCTACGCCGGCGAGCATATTGAAATCGGCCTGTTCGGAGGCCGATGGATCGAAAGCCTGGTGCTTGCCATCGCGCTCGGCATCGCCGTCTGCACTCTCAAGCCGCTGAAGCCAGCGATGAAGCCGGGCATCGATTTCAGCGCCAAGATCCTGCTGGAAATTGCCATCGTGCTTCTCGGCGCCTCAATCAGCCTCTCCGCCATTCGCGGCGCAGGCGTTTGGCTCATCGCCGGCATCGCCATCGTCGTGATTTTGTCGATCGCCGCCACTTACGTCATCGGACGGGCGCTTGGCCTGCCGCCGAAGCTGGCAACGCTGATCGCCTGCGGCAATTCGATATGCGGCAACTCGGCGATCGTGGCCGTTGCTCCCGTAATCGAGGCGGATTCGCAGGAGATTGCCGCGGCACTCGCCTTCACCGCCGTCCTTGGCATTGCGGCTGTGTTTCTGCTGCCGCTACTCTATTTCCACCTCGGCATGAGCGTGCCGCAATACGGGACCCTGGCAGGACTGACCGTCTATGCGGTGCCGCAGGTGCTGGCCGCGACCGCGCCCGTCGGCCTGCTCGCCGTCCAGACCGGCACGCTCGTCAAGCTCGTCCGCGTCCTGATGCTGGGTCCCGTGATCTTTCTGTTCGGCATCATCACCAAGGCTGAGGCAGTTGGCGCCGACGCGCGCGGCAATCATCATTATTCGCTTGTTCCCTGGTTCATCTGCGGCTTTCTCGGGCTGATGGCATTGCGTTCCTTCGGCCTCATTCCGGATGCGCTGGTTGCCCCGATGGAGGTGGTGTCAGGCATCCTGACCGTCATCGCCATGGCGGCACTCGGCTTGTCCGTGAATATCCGCTCCGTCGCGCATGCCGGCGGCCGGGTCATTGCCGCCGCGACATTGTCGCTGCTGATGCTCGGCGTCATCAGCTACGGCTTGATCGCCGCCTTGCAGATCCAGTAGCGCCCGCGCCCGCCGTCGGCCGGCTCTTATCCACGACAACAGCCGATTTCAGCAACGCGACAACCTCGCTTTCCGAGGCGGGATAGCCGATGGCATAACCTTGGAGTTCGTCGCAGCCGACCTCGGCCAGGATGCGCGCATGTTCTTCGGTCTCGACTCCTTCGGCAACGACCTCGACATTCAAGGCCCGCGCAATATCGACGATGGAGCCGACAAGCCGGCGCTGCTCATCGGACACCGTTACCGCCGTCACCAGTTGCCGGTCGATCTTCAACCGCTTCGGCTTCAGCGTAACCAGGCCGATCAGCGACGCGTGGCCCGAGCCGAAATCATCGATCTCGATATCGATTCCCATCTCCTTGATGCCGGCGATGTTGGCAAGCACCTGGTCGTCGGGAGCATCGAGAAAGATAGTTTCGACCAGTTCGAAAGCGATGGCATTGCGGGGTATCCTGAGCGCCAACAACCCTTCGATCAGATCTGGATCGGCAAGCCGGCGCCCGGAGATATTGACGGCAATGCGCGGCGGCGAGAGACCCAGCGACGCCCAGTCCGACCGATCAGCAAGCGCGCGCCTCAGGACCGCCGCATCGATCTCGGCGGTGAGCCCGTATTCGTCAGCCACCTTCAGGAACGCGATCGGGCTCAACAATCCCCTTTCCGGATGTCGCCAGCGTGCCAGTGCCTCCAGCCCGACAATGCGGCGGCTGTGGGCATCCACTTGAATCTGATAGAAGGGCTCGATCTGACGCAGCACCGGCGCCAAGCGCAATTCGTCGGCCAATTGGCGTTCCGCCTGCAGGTCGGATTGCAGCTTCGGCGTGAAGAACTCCACCCGGTTGCGGCCGAGCTTCTTGGCCTGGAAAAGGGCGACGTCGGATTCGGCCAGCAGATTGCCGGCGCTCCCGGCCTCGCTCATGGCCACACCGATGGAGGCGCCGAACCGCAGCATCTCATTGCCGAAACGCACCTCGCGTCGCAATCGCCCGAAGATATCATTCGCGATCGCTTCCAGCCTCTCGGCGCTGCCGACATTCACCAGGACAGCGACGAATTCATCGCCGCCGATACGCGCGACGATGTCGTTGGCGGTTATGGCTCCCGATACGCGCGCGGCCGCACTCTGCAATGTCGCGTCGCCGGCCGCATGACCCCATTTGTCGTTGATCTCCTTGAACCCGTCGAGATCGATATGGAGCACGGCCAACGTCTCGATAGACGCGTCATTGCGCAATTCGGCCAATCGCCGATCGAAATAGCGCCGGTTGGGAAGGCCGGTGAGATAATCGTGATCGGCGGCATGCTCGATTCGCGCGCGGCTCTGCTCCAGCGCGACGGCGCGGGCCTCCGCAATGGCCTTCTGGCTGGTCAGCTCGCGATTGAGCAGTACGTCGGCGGTTACATCCCATTCGGCACCGATGAAGGAAGGCGCACCATGCGCATCTTCATAATAATGCGCGCGCGAGCGCAGATGGCGCACCTCGCCATCGGGCAAAATGATGCGGAACTGCGAGTTGTAGAAGCCCTTCCCTTCAAGCGCGACCTGGAAGTCGTTGACCGCCCCTTCCTGATCCTCGGGATGCAGGGCCTTAAACCAGACATTCGAGGAAACCCGGCGATTGTGGCGCCCGGTCCCGTAGAGCTTGTGCATCTGCTGGTCCCAGAGCAGCTCCTGTTCGTTGACGTTATGCTGCCAAACGCCGATTTGAGACGCCTCCAGCGCCAGCTCCAGCCTTCTCAAAAGGTCCTGGAACTCTTCTTCGCTTCGCCCTGATATCGTCTCTGCCAAAGAGTTCCACCCCCCTTCGGAAACTGAAGAGACCGCATAACTGCTGCTAAGTATATATGCACCACTCCCTTTCACGAACTTTAACGGCAGCGCATTGGCGTTCGGTCAGCAGTTTTTTGATATCCCAACTGGAGCATGATGCCGAAAAGTGTAAGCGGCTTACGACGACATCATGCCCTACTCATTTGATTCCAGCGCGGATTCAGATTTTAAGTTGCTTCGACCTAAAATCGTCCGGCGCTAATGGTTATGCCTCGGCGGTATTGCGGCGATATTGCGGAACTCGGCCGCGCCATCGAGGACGGCACCATCGGAAAGCTGCGTGACCGAACGGCGATAGATCCGCTGCCATGGCGTCGCATCCGCCGGAACGGCCGGAATACCGTCGCCCTTGCGGCGCTCGATTTCCGCCTCGTCCACCAGCATGTCGCAGCGGCCGTGATTGAAATCGATGCGAATGACGTCGCCGGTCCTGAGCCAGGCAAGGCCGCCGCCGGCAGCACTTTCCGGCGATGCATTGAGGATGGATGGGCTGTCGGCCGTACCCGACTGGCGGCCGTCACCGATCGTGGGAAGGCTGCGGATGCCCCGCTTCAGAAGAGCATCCGGAGGCTGCATGTTGACGACCTCGGCCGACCCCGGCCAGCCGATCGGCCCGGCTCCGCGGATTACCAGGATGGTCCTCTCGTCGATGCCGAGCCCGGGATCGTTGATGCGCTTGTGATAATCCTCCGATCCATCGAAGACCACAGCCCTGCCCTCGAACACACCTTCATGGCCCGGCTCCTGCAGGTAACGGCTGCGGAACTCCTCCGAAACGACGCTCATCTTCATGATGGCGAAATCGAACAGATTGCCCTTGAGGACGAGGAAGCCGGCGCGCTCCTTCAGCGGCTCGGCGAAGGGGCGGATGACCTCGCGATCGGTCGCCTCCCGGCCGTTTAGATTCTCCGCCATCGTTCTGCCTGTAACCGTCGGACAGCTTCCGTCCAGCTTGCCGGCCTGCAGTAGCTCCCACATGACAGCCGGAACGCCGCCGGCGCGATGGAAGCGCTCGCCGAGATAGGCGCCCGCCGGCTGCATATTGGTGAGCAGCGGAATGTCGAAGCCATGCACCTGCCAGTCGCCGGGGTAGAGTTCGACCCCCGCATGCTTGGCCATGGCAGCCAGATGCGGCTGCGCATTGGTCGAGCCGCCGATGGCCGAGTTGACGCGGATGGCATTGAGGAAAGCCTCGCGCGTCAGCACGTCCGAAGGCTTGATATCGGCGAGAACCAACTCCACCGCACGCTTTCCTGTGCGATAGGCCATCTGGCCGCGCTCGCGATAGGCGCCGGGGATGGCGGCGCACCCGGTCAGCGACATACCGAGGGCTTCCGCCATGGCATTCATGGTCGAGGCCGTACCCATGGTGTTGCAATGGCCGATCGAGGGCGCCGAGGCGAGCGACGCCTCCATGAACTCCTCCTCGTCGATCTCTCCGGCCGCCAGCTTGCGGCGCGAACGCCAGATCACCGTTCCCGATCCGGCAAGCTCTCCCTCATGCCAGCCATCGAGCATCGGGCCGCCGGACAGAACGATTGCCGGAATATTGACGGTCGAGGCCGCCATCAGTGCCGACGGCGTGGTCTTGTCGCAGCCGGTTGTCAGCACGACGCCATCGAGCGGATAGCCATAGAGCACTTCCACCAGACCGAGATAGGCAAGATTGCGGTCGAGCGCCGCCGTCGGACGCTTGCAGTTCTCGAAGATCGGATGGGTCGGGAATTCGATCGGAATGCCGCCGGCATCACGGATGCCATCGCGCACGCGCTTGGCAAGATCGAGGTGATGACGATTGCAGGGCGTGAGGTCGCTACCGCTCTGGGCTATGCCGATGATCGGCTTGCCGGATCGCAGCTCTTCCGGCGTGATGCCGTAATTCATGAAACGCTCGAGATAGAGCGCCGTCATATCGATATGATCGGGATTGTCGAACCAGTCCTGCGAACGCAGGCGACGCTTGGATGCACCCTTATCGCTCATCTCTTCCTCAAGCCTTTCCTCGGGCATTCTTGTCTTCCAGATGCTGCAGCAAACCGCTGTGATCCTGCTCGCCGCCGCCATTCTCGACGAATTCGGCAAATTCGGCTCTCACAGCTTCCGTCAAGGGGAGATGAAGGGCGAGACCCTCCGCCGTCGCCAGAACGGTATCGAGATCCTTCAGCTGATTGCGAGCGGTTCCGCCCGGCTCGAAATTGCGCTCGATCATGCGCTGACCATGCAGTTCCAGGATGCGGCTTTCAGCGAAACCGCCGCGGATGGCGGCACGGAATGCCTCGCGCGAACCGCCGCCGGCCTCGACAAGGAGCATCGCCTCCGCGACGGCGCCGATGGTGACGGCAACGATCTGCTGGTTGCCGAGCTTTGCGAGCTGGCCCGTACCGCTGGGGCCGACGCGGGTCACGCGTCCGAGAGGCGCCATGATATCGCGAACGCTGTCTATCACGTCGGCATCACCGCCGGCCATGATTGCAAGCGTTCCGGCCTCGGCACCCACGACGCCGCCGGAGACCGGAGCATCGATATGCCGAATGCCGCGCTCGGCAAGCTTGCCCGCATGTTCGCGGCCAACCGCGGGCGATATGGAGCTATGGTCGATCACGATCGCACCGGCTTCCAGCACTTCGGCCACACCGCTGCCGAACAGGACCTCGCCGACGGCACCGCCGTTGGTCAGCATGGTGAAAAGAACGGATACTCCCCGCGCCGCCTCGACCGCCGTATCCGCGACAGTCGCGCCATCGGCAGCCAAAGGCTCCGCCTTGCTGCGGTCGCGATTCCAGACGGTCACCGCGAAACCGGTGGCGAGCAGCCGCCGCGCCATCGGCGCGCCCATCAATCCCGTACCAAGAAACGCGATCTTTCTGCCCTGCATGAAATATCCTCCGAATTGGAACGCATCGGATACCGGATAGCGGAGCGCCCTTCGTCATGCCGATGGATTCGGCGACGATCTTCCGCCCATTCTCGCCCTCAAGCCCCCAAGAGACGCAGGCGACTCCTCACGCCCGACGTACGTCAATCAACTCATCCAAGAGCTTGATAAACCTCTGGTGCCAGCATGCAAAGGAAATCGGCGGTCATGCGGCAAATTCTTCGAAAGAAGGGTAAATTAGCTAAAACGAAAATATTAATGCATGAAAAAAGCGGGACCTTTCGGTCCCGCCCGTGGCATGTCGAGCACTGGAGTACCGCTCGGCACGGCCCTCTATTCGGCGGCGATCGGGAGTATGTGCGCCGACTGGTCGTTGTCGTTGTGAGGATGCTGCTTCAGCGGACGATTGCCCGTCACGCTGCGGATCAGCACGTAGAAGACCGGCGTCATGAAGATGCCGAAGAAGGTGACGCCGATCATGCCGGCAAACACCGCGACACCCATGGCGGCGCGCATCTCGGCACCCGCGCCGGTCGAGGTGACCAATGGCACGACACCCATGATGAAAGCCATGGAGGTCATGAGGATCGGGCGCAGGCGCAGGCGGCTGGCCTCGATCGCGGCCTGGACCGGCTTGCGGCCGTCGAACTCCAGCTCGCGGGCGAATTCCACGATCAGGATCGCGTTCTTCGCCGACAAGCCCACCAACACCATCAAGCCGATCTGCGTGAAGATGTTGTTGTCGCCACCCGTCAGCCAGACGCCCGTCAAGGCGGCCAGCACACCCATCGGCACGATCATGACGATCGCAAGCGGCAGGCTCACGCTCTCATACTGGGCGGCCAGCACGAGATAGACGAGCAGCAGGGCGAGCGGGAAGATGATGACGCCCGAGCTGCCGGCCAGGATCTGCTGATAGGTCAGATCCGTCCATTCGAAGCCGATGCCCGGAGGCAGCGTCTCGCTGGCGATCCGCTCGACGGCGGCCTGTGCCTGGCCGGACGAGAAGCCCTGGGCCGGACCGCCGTTGATATCGGCGGCAAGGAAGCCGTTATAGCGTGTCGTCCGTTCCGGCCCGGTGCTCGCCTCGACCTTCAGCAATGCCGACAGCGGGATCATCTGGCCCGACGCCGAGCGAACCTTCAACTGGCCGATATCGCTTGCATGCGAGCGGAATTGGGCGTCCGCCTGCACACGCACGCTGTAGGTACGGCCGAATGCGTTGAAGTCGTTGACGTAGAGCGAACCCAGATAGATCTGCAGCGTATCGAAGACATCGGTCACCGAGACGCCGAGCTGTTCGGCCTTGGCGCGATCGAGATCGGCAAAAAGCTGCGGCACGTTGATCTGATAGCTCGAGAAGATGCCCGAGAGCTCCGGCGTCTGGTAGGCCTTGGCGAGGAACGCCTTGTTGGCCTCGTCGAGCGCCTGGTAACCGAGACCGGCACGGTCCTCGATCTGCAGCTTGAAGCCGCCGGTCGTGCCGAGACCCTGGACGGGCGGCGGCGGGAACATGGCGATGAAGGCATCCTGGATCGCGCCGAACTTCTGGTTCAGCTGCATGGCGATCGCCCCACCCGACAGATTGGGCGTCGTGCGCTCCTCGAATGCCTTCAGCGTCACGAAGACGATACCGGCGTTGGAGGAGTTGGTGAAGCCGTTGATCGACAGGCCCGGGAAGGCGATCGCATGTTCGACGCCAGGCTGTTCCAGCGCGATCTTGCTCATCCGCTGGATGACGTCATCTGTGCGGTCGAGGGTTGCACCATCAGGCAGCTGGGCAAAGCCGATCAGATACTGCTTGTCCTGCTGCGGCACGAAACCGCCGGGGACGGCCTGGAACAGGTAGTAGGTCGCGCCGATCAAGGCGAGGTAGACGACCATGACCAGGCTCTTCACCGACAGGATGCCGCCGACGCCCTTGCCGTATGCAGACGAGCCGCGATGGAAGACCTTGTTGAAGCCGCGGAAGAACCAGCCGAACGCCACATCCATCACGCGCGTCAGCAGATCCTTCGGCGCATGGTGATCCTTCAACAGCATCGCCGCCAGGGCCGGAGACAAGGTCAACGAGTTGAAGGCGGAAATGACGGTCGAGATCGCGATCGTCAGCGCGAACTGGCGATAGAACTGGCCCGACAGGCCGGAGATGAAGGCCAGCGGCACGAAGACGGCGACCAGCACCAGCGCGATCGCGATGATCGGGCCGGAGACCTCCTTCATGGCGCGATAGGTCGCGTCACGCGGGCTGAGGCCGTTCTCGATGTTGCGCTCGACGTTCTCGACGACCACGATGGCGTCGTCCACGACGATACCGATCGCCAGCACCAGGCCGAAGAGGCTGAGCGCGTTGATCGAGAAGCCGCAGACATACATGACAGCGAAGGTACCGATGATCGAGACCGGAACCGCGATCAGCGGGATGATCGAGGCGCGCCATGTCTGCAGGAACAGGATGACGACAATGACGACGAGCACGATGGCTTCGAGGAGCGTGTGCACGACCTTATCGATCGACGCGCGCACGAATTGCGTGGTGTCGTAGACGATCTCATACTTCACGCCATCGGGCATAGCGGTCTGCAGCTCGTTCATGGTCTTGACGACGTTGTCCGAGATGGTGATCGCGTTGGAGCCCGGCGACTGGAAGACCGGAACAGCGACTGCCGGCTTGCCGTCGAGCAGCGAACGCAGCGAATAATCGGCCGCGCCGAGTTCGATGCGGGCGACATCGCGCAAGCGCGTGATCTCGCCGTTGGTGCCGCTCTTGACGATGATGTTGCCGAATTCCTCCGGCGTCGTCAGGCGGCCCTGAGCATTGACGTTCAGCTGGACGTCGATGCCGGGAACGCTCGGCGACTGGCCGATGATGCCGGCGGCCGCCTGGATGTTCTGCGCGCGAATGGCATTGGCGATGTCGCTTGCGGCGAGACCACGTTCGGCCGCCTTCTGCGGATCGACCCAGACGCGCATGGAATAATCGCCCGATCCGAACACGCGAACCTGGCCGACACCGTCGATACGGGCGAGCCGGTCCTTGATGTTCAGGGTGGCGTAGTTGCGCAGATAGGTGATGTCGTAGCGATTGTCCGGCGAGATGAGGTTGACCACCATCATCAGGTCGGGCGAGCTTTTGACCGTGGTGATACCGAGATCGCGCACGTTCTGCGGCAGGCGGGGCTCTGCCTGCGAGACGCGGTTCTGCACGAGCTGCTGCGCCTTGTCCGGGTCGGTGCCGAGCTTGAAGGTGACCGTCAGCGTGAGCAGACCGTCAGACGTCGCCTGGCTGCTCATGTAGAGCATGCCTTCGACGCCGTTGATCTGCTCCTCGATCGGCGTTGCCACCGTTTCGGCAATGACCTTCGGGTTGGCGCCCGGATATTGCGCGGTGACGACGATCGACGGCGGCACGACTTCCGGATATTCGGAGATCGGCAGCAGCTTGAGACCGATCAGGCCGGCAACCACGATGAGGATCGATAGCACGCCGGCGAACACCGGACGGTCGACGAAAAATCTTGAGATGTTCATGGCAGAACCCTCTCCACGAGTGAATCAAGGGACACGAGGCCCAGGCCCGCGGCCCAAGAGGCGCCACGAGCATTGCAAAATCGAGACTTGGAATGGCGGCCGGAAAGCTAAGCCTCCCGGCCGGATAATTACTTGGCGGCGACCTTCTCTTCCAGCTTCGGATCGACCACGGCGCCGGGGCGAACCCGCTGCAGGCCGTTGACGATGATCCGGTCACCGGCATTCAAGCCCGAAGTGACGATGCGCATGCCGTCGGAGCTGTCACCAAGGTTGATCGGACGATATTCGACCTTGTTGTCCGCCCCGACTACGAAGACGAACTTCTTGTCCTGGTCGGTGCCGATCGCACGCTCGCTGATGAGCAGCTTCGTCTCGGCCTTCGGCTGGCCCATGCGGACCCGCACGAACTGACCTGGGATAAGACGGCCGCCCGGATTGTCGAATACGGCGCGAACGCTGACGGTGCCGCTCGCCGCATCGACTTCATTGTCGATCAACTGCAACTTGCCCGTGATCGGCGTGCCGTTGTCGCTCGCCGTCCCGATCTGAACCGGGATCTGCTCCACCGGCGGAGCCACACCATTGCTGGTGGACAGCTCGGACAGCGCCCTGGTGACCGTCTGCTCGTTCGCATTGAAGCTTGCATAGATCGGATCGACCGAAACAAGCGTCGTCAATGCCGGCGAAGAAGAGCCGGCGGCCACGAGATTGCCGACTGTGACGGCGATCTTGCCGACGCGGCCGGCGATCGGAGCGCGGACTTGCGTATAGTCGAGGTTCAATTGCGCTGTCTGCAAGGCCGCTTGCGCCGCCTTCAGATTGGCCTCGGCCTCGGCATAATTGCTTGTGCGCGTGTCCATGTCGCTCTGCGAAATGGTCTTGTTGTCGAAGAGCTTCTGCCCACGGCCGACTTCGACCTTGGCGAGATCGAGCTTGGCTTTTGCTGCTCCGACCTGGGCCTGAGCCTGGGCGACGGCCGCCTCATAGGGTGCGGGATCGATCGTCACCAGCAGGTCGCCCTGCTTGACCAAAGTGCCTTCACGGAAATGCATAGACTGAATTGCGCCGGCGACACGCGGCCGGATTTCGACCCGGTCGATGGCTTCGAGCCGGCCGGAAAATTCCTGCCAGGAGGTGACGTCGCGCGGCTCGACAGCGGCAACCGTGACGGGGACCGCCGGCGGTGCCGCCTTGCTGGCCGCCTCCGTTGCCTGAGCGCCGCGCGGCAGCTCCAGATAGAAAGCCGCGCCTGCAACAGCCGCAGCAACACCCACGCCGGCGCCCCACAGGGCCCAGCTCTTACGGTTGGACTTCATGTTGGTCTCTCCTTTGGTCCCGTCTTGGGACACGGGACCGAAAATTCCTATCGTCTCAATAAAATCAGGGGCCGAAGCGCCGCGCATTCGCGCGACCACCGCTTCGGTCGTGCCTTCGACGCCTCATCCAGTTCGCGCTTGTCTCTCGCGGACGGGATAGCCTAGTCGATCAAGCCTGCACGTCTTCGACAAAACCCTTGAAACAGCAACAGATATCCTGTCGCCACGAAGGCCTGTCTTTCGACTGCCCGCCATAGAGGGTGGGCCAGCCTGTCCCGGCGGGAAGGACTTGCTGGCGAACACGGACGCCAGCCGCTTTCAGCCGACTGCCGTATTCCATGCTCTCGTCGCGGAGCGGGTCGTCCTCGGCCGTGAGCACCAATGCCGGCGCGAGGCCCGAAAGCCGCGAACAGTATCGAGGCGCTGCATAAGGGTGGCAGACACCGCCCAGAAAGCCCAGGTATCGGTTCCAGCCGTCCGTCCAGCGCTCGCGCATGCCGCTTTCCTCCGCCTGGAGGAAAGATTTCGATCCCATGAAGGGATCAAGCAAAGGCGAAATCAGCACCTGTCCGTCCAGCGAACCGGGCATCTGATCGCGCGCCTTTAAAGCGACACCCGCCGCAACATTGCCACCCGATTCCTCTCCGGCGACAAACAGCAGCGATTTTTTCGCTCCACCCAGCGCAAGCATGTTCCGCTTGTTGCCGAGGTAGGCGAGAATTCCGTAGGCGCATTCGAGCACCTTCGGAAAAGCATTCTGATTGCCGCTCGTATAATCCGCGGCAACCACGATGGCACCAGCCTCTGCCAGACTTGCCGCCACCGGCCTGTCAGTCGCGTGATCGGTGTCGAGGAAAGCGCCGCCGTGCAGATAAAGCACGAGAGGTGCCGCCTTCTTCAAACCTTCGCCGTTGTAGATCCGGGCTTCCACGGGCCCCGTAGGCACGTTTTCCAGCACAACATCTTTCCACGGCGCACTCATCGACCCAAATCCTTGTCTGTTCGAGCGAATATGATCCAATTCAGAAGCGGTCTGCCACGCTTTGCAATCATATTCTCGAATGCGGTCTTTGGCGCCCCCATGCCGCATTGCAACAATCACGAGAAAAACATATTGTTATTCCGCTTCGAGAATAAGTAGCTTATATTCGATCAGACTGTTCACGATTACAAACAATCGGCACCTTTTCTTTACGGTGCAGGGACATCATAGAATGGATCAGTTATCAGCAATGCGGGCATTCGCGCGTGTGGTGGAAACGGGTAATTTCACCCGCGCCGCAGCCGCCCTTTCCATGCCGAAGGCGACGGTGACGACGCTCATCCAGTCGCTTGAGGCGCATCTGCATGCCAAGCTCCTCAACCGTACGACCCGGCGCGTCATGGTGACGACGGACGGTGCGCTCTATTACGAACGCGCGGTTCAGCTCCTTTCGGAGATAGAGGAGCTGGACGGCAGCATCAGCAATTCGCAGAGCCTGCCGAGCGGGCGCCTGCGCGTCGAAATGGCCGGCGCCTTCGCCGAGAAGATCGTCATGCCGGCGCTGTGCGATTTCCATCAGCGTTATCCCGATATCCATATCGATCTCGGTGTCGGCGACCGTCTGGTGGATTATCTGGCCGAGAATGTCGATTGCGCGCTGCGCGCCGGCATGCCGAGCGACCAGTCGCTGATTGCCCGCCGCGTCGGTGAAATTCACCTCGTCACCTGCGCGGCGCCGCTTTACATCGACAAGCATGGCTTCCCGGAACGGCCGGAGGATCTGGAAACCAGCCATTATGCGGTCAGCTATTTTCGCGCGCAAACCGGCCGTACGATTCCGTTCCTGTTCGAACACGGCAACGAGGCACTGGAAATCAGCCCGCGCTATATCCTTTCGGTGAATGACAGCCGCAGCTATCTCCAGGCGGCGTTGATGGGGCTCGGCATTGCGCAAGTTCCGAGCTTCATGGCTCGGGACGCGCTTGCCAGCGGCAAACTCGTTCCCATTCTTTCCGACTGGACCCGGCCGTCGTTGCCCCTGCATATCGTTTACCCGCCCAACCGGCACCTCAGCAACAAGGTGCGTGTCTTCGTGGATTGGATGGCGAAATTGCTGGTGACCTCGCGAGTAGGCGAGGCTTAAAAATGCGGGCCACCTTCTTCCACATGCTGTGAGAAGAAGGTGGCGCTCATTGCGAACGATCAGTTCCAGGATGCGCCTGCCTGCTGGCGGACCGTTGCATTCAGCCGGTTCCAGACATTGTCGATCGCGATCGCGACAATCAGCGCCGCCAGTGCCTTTTCGTCGAAATGCTTTGCTGCGTCGTTCCAGATCTCGTCGCTGACGGCATCCGGCCGGTCGGCAAGCCGGGTGGCCGCTTCGCCGAGGGCCAGAGCCGCGCGCTCGGCCTCCGAAAAATAAGGCATTTCGCGCCAGGCGGAGACGCCGACGATTCGCTCCAGCGTCTCGCCGGCCTTCTGGAGCTTGCGAAAGCCCATATCCGTGCAGACGCTGCAACCGTTGATCTGGCTGACGCGCAGATGCACGAGGTCCATGATATTTTCCGAAAGACCCTGATCCTTGATCGAATTGCTGACAGCCAGAAGCGCTTGCAGCGTTTCGGGCAGAACGAGGGCGGGGTTCTTCATACGAGCTTGCATATCTATTTCCTCTGATTGTGAGAGCACGGTTGCGGCTCATGTCCTGACGATGCACTTTCCTGCCGATCCGCTGTCACACCGGCTGGATTTCACTCGTCATGGGTCTGACGAAACGCGATGAGGGAATGTGACCGATGGACGAAAAAAAGTGGCAAGCTGAAAAATTCGAGGCGAACCGGCCGCATCTGCGCGCCGTTGCCTATCGCATGCTCGGCTCGCGCACCGAGGCCGAAGATGCGGTGCAGGAAACATGGCTGCGCCTCGTCAGGAGCGATACCTCGGACGTCGAAAATCTCAGCGGATGGCTGACGACGGTCACGGCACGCATCTGCCTCGACCTGCTGCGCGCCCGCAAATCCCGCCGCGAGGAGCCGCTGACGGTTCAGATCCCCGAACCGATGGTCACGCATGAAGCCGGAAACGGCACCGATCCGGAACAGGATGCATTGCTGGCCGATTCAGTCGGTCTCGCCCTTCTGGTCGTTCTGGAAAAGCTGAACCCGGCCGAACGGCTCGCCTTTGTCCTGCATGATATGTTCGACGTATCTTTCGACGACATCGCCCCGATTGTCGGCCGCACGACGGTCGCGACGCGCCAGCTTGCGAGCCGCGCCCGCCGCCGCGTGCAGGACACGCCGTCGGCGACAGAGGCCGATCTCACCCGCCAGCGCCACGTCGTCGAGGCCTTCTTCACCGCCTCGCGTCATGGCGACATGCAGGCATTGCTCGCCGTCCTCGACCCAGACGCGGTCTTCCGGCCGGACGCCGTTGCGGCACGCATGGGATCGGTCAGCGAAATCCGCGGGCGCGCCGACGTCGCCAAGACCTTCCACGGCCGCGCGCAGGCAGCCCGGCTCGCCGTCATCAACGGCGCGGTCGGTGCCATCGTGGTGATCGGCGGACAGTTACGCATCGCACTTCTGTGCGCCGTCAACGAGGGCGGCATGATTACGAACATCAACGTGGTCGCCGATCCGCAGGGGCTGCGCGAGCTGGAAATCGTTCTAGTCGAGCCATAGGATCTAGCGCATCTGTGTCGGGCTCGCGCCCGTCAGCCTGCGAAACATCGCGATGAAAGCGGAAGCGTTGCTGTAGCCCAATCGCGATGCGATCCGGTGCACGGGCTGGCCGGCCTCGATCAGCGAAAGCGCGGCGACGAGCTTCAACCGCTGTCGCCATTCGTTGAAGGAAAGGCCGAGATCGTCCTGGCATCGGCGCGATAAAGTACGCTCCGTCGTCCCCATCCTGCGCGCCCATTCCGAGAGAGAGTGCCTGTCGCCGGGATCGGCCTGCAGGGCGCTCAGCACCGGACCGAGCAGCGGATCGTCGGAAAGCGGCAGATAGCTTTCGCAGCGTGGCGCCAGGCGAATCTGATCGACCAGCACCTGCGCAAGCCGCAGATCCTCGGCAGTTTCGGGTATGGTGACATCACGCGCCGCGAAATCCGCCAGGATCGCCTTCAGCAGCGGACTGATGCTGAGCGTGGAAGGCTTCTCCGGCAGATCGTGGCAGAGCGCGCGTTCGACGTAGACGGTCACATAGCGCAAGTCATGCTGGCTATAGGCGCCATGCATCGTATCCGGCGGCAGCCAGATGGCATAATGGGGCGGCGACAGATAGCGCACGCCCTCAATGTCGAACTCGCAGACACCGATAAGCGCATAGTTGAGCTCGCCCCAAGGCTGGCTCTTTCTGGGAAAAACCGTACCTGCCCTATAGTTTTCGGTTCGGAAGGAAACCGGGTGCGGCGGATCACCCTCGATGCGTGGAGACTTGAAAGTCATGTCCTCATTTCACTCCCGTTGTCTTGATTTCGCTATATACCAGAATTCGGACAGACGATAGAAAAGCTTCGGGATGGCGAACTATGTCCGCTTTCCTTCATTTTGCCCAAGCCAGAAGACGACGAGAGATCATTCCCATGAGCACCCAGCCGAACGCTTCCGCATCCATCGTCAGTGCGGCCGGACTTGCGCCCCTGCTGACGGTGCTGATCTGGTCCGGCAATACCGTCGTCACCAAAGCGTCCGCCGGCGTGATCTCCCCGGGCTCCATCTCTTTTTATCGCTGGCTGCTTGCCTTCGTCGTACTGCTGCCCTTCGTCGGCCGCGCGGCATGGCGCAATCGCGCCCTGCTCCGGCAGCACTGGCTGAAGCTCGCTACCCTCGCCGCTCTTGGCATGGTGATCTACCAGAGCCTCGCTTATGAGGCGGCCAAGACCACCTCTGCCGTCAATATGGGTGTGATGGTTGCGCTGATGCCTCTGATGTCGACGTTCTTTGCCAGTCTGCTCGCCGGAGAGAAACTGAGCATCGCGAGTATTGCCGGTGGCGGAATTTCCCTGGTCGGCCTTATCTATCTGACGTCTCAAGGCGACCCGATGCGGCTGGCGAATGGCGGCTTTCATATCGGCGACGGCCTAATGATCATCGCCGTCCTCTCGAACGCGCTCTATGGCGTGATGCTGAGACGCTGGGCGATGCCAATTCCGATGTGGCAGCAGCTTTTCTGGCAGATCGGTTTTTCGACCTTGCTGCTGATCCCGATCTTCCTGATGGGCGACATTTCGCCGGTCACCGCGGCCAATCTGCCGCTGATCCTTTATGCCGCGATCCCGACCTCTCTCGTCGCGCCGCTATGCTGGATGATCGGCATTCAGAGGCTCGGCGCGAGCCGAACCTCGCTGCTGATCAATCTCCTGCCCATTATCGTCGCGGCATTGGCCTGGGCGTTGCTTGGAGAGCAGCTGCATGCCTATCACGCCATCGGCGGCGCGCTTGCCCTCATCGGCGTCGGTCTCGGCCTGCGAAAGACCCGAGTGAAGAACGGTCAAATAGCATCCACGACAGATGCGGCGGACTGGAAGGCCGAGGAAGCCTGAGCACTGCTCTGGGAAACCCTTTCCTTTCGCCCGCCCTTCGTTCTACCATGAACGAGTCCCGAGAAGCGAAAAGGAAGCGAGCGTGCGCATAGCCCTGGAACCGGTGTCCTCCAGAACGACGATCCAGGAGAGCGTCTATCAGCAGCTCAGGAACGCGCTGATGGCCGGCAATTTCGATCCGGGCCAGACCCTGACCATCGCCTCGCTTGCCGAAACCTTCGGAACCAGCAACATGCCGGTGCGCGAGGCGCTGCGCCGGCTGGCGGCGGAAAATGCGCTGGAGGTCGCGGCCAACGGCTCGGCCCGTATTCCGATCGTCACCCTTGCCCGGTTGGGCGATCTGTGCCGCGCCCGCATTGCCGTGGAGGGTCTGGCGGCCGAACTCGGCATGCCGAACCTCACCCCCACCGACATTGAAACGCTCGAGCGCATCGCCGGGGAACAGCATGTGATCGGCCTCGGTGCCAATGTCTACGACCTGATGGCCAAGAACCAGCAATTCCACTTCACCATCTATCGCGCCTCCGGCTCCGAGGTGCTGCTGCAGCTCATCGAGACATTGTGGCTACGTTTCGGCCCCTACATGCGCATGCTATCCGCCTCGGTCGAACCCCTGATGCGCAGCGGCGAACTCGATCCCGCCGGCGAGCATGTTGCCATCGTCAAGGCGCTGAAGGCGGGCAACTTTGCCGGCGCCCGCGACGGTGTCGTCGCCGATATCAGACGCACCCACGAAATCCTCCAGGATTATTGCCCGGCCACGCAGGACGAACCGCGCAAGGGCTCCGGCTCGGCTCGTCGCTAAGCCTATCAAAAGAGATCGAGAAATTTGGTTGAACCTTAAAGTACTTTGTGATCAAATGATCAAAATTGAGGTTTCAGTCCCAACGTCCAGAGCGAGATCCCCATGAGCTCCGCCGCTTCCGCATCGCAATTCGCCGGCCACAACAGCTTCCCGGTCGACGAGGTCCGCGCCATGTTCCCGGCCATCCAGAAGGCCGGCGATTTCGTCTTCCTCGACAATGCGGGCGGTGCGCAGGTGCCGCAGGCGGTCGTCGACGCGGTTGCCAATCACCTCATCGATTTCAACGTCCAGCGCATGGCGAAATACCAGCATAGTCAGGGCGTCGACCGCAATCTGGACGAAGCGCGCGAAAGCGTCGCTATGCTGGTCAATGCCTATCGTCCCGAGGAAATCTCCTTCGGCCAGAACGCCACCTCCTTCATCCGCCTTGTCAGCCTCGGCGTTGCCAAGCTGCTCGGCGAGCGCAACGAGATCGTCGTCACCGACATGGATCACGATGCCAACATCGCCACCTGGATGGCGCTGGAAGCCGATGGCGCGAAGATCGTCTGGTGGCGCATGCGCGAGGATGGCACGTTGCACGTGGAAGACCTGAAGCCGCTTCTGAACGACAAGACCCGCCTTGTCGCCTGCACCGTCACGGCGCATTCCATCGGCACGATCGTCGACGTCGCCGCGGTCTGCAAACTGGCACAGGCCGCCGGTGCCGAGACCTTTCTCGATAGCGTCCATTACGGCCCGCACGGCCTGATCGACGTTCAGGCCTGGGGCTGCGACTATCTCGTCTGCTCCGGCTACAAGAATTTCTCGCCGCATATGGGCTTCCTCTGGGGCCGCTACGACGCGCTGGTCAAGCTGCCGACGTTCAAGGAAGACTTCATCCCGGACGTGCCGCCTTACAAGATCGAAGTCGGCACCTTCACCTATGAGAACGTCGCCGGCATGAACGCGGCGGTCAAATATCTCGAAGGCCTCGGCCGTCGCTTCCTGCCTGCCGGCGATCATAGCCGCCGTCAGGCGTTAGCCGCCGCCATGGGTGCGATCCGCCAATACGAACTGATACTGTCGCGCGAGATGATCGCGGTGCTGAAGCGCCACGGCGCCACCATCTACGGCATCTCCGACGAGGCTCGCCTGGAGCAGCGCGTTCCCACAATCTGCTTCAACATGCCAGGCATCACGCCGCAGGAATTCGCCGACGAGATGGGCAAGCGGCGCATCGGCCTGCGCGACGGGCACATGTTCGCACCGCGCCTGATGAAGCGCCTCGGCCTGTCCATGGAAACGGGTGCCATCCGCGTGTCGCTGGTGCATTATAACAAGGTTGAAGAGATCGCGCGGTTCGATGCGGTCCTGACCGAGATCATGGCGCGGCGCAAGTAAGCCGTGCCTGTGAGCGGTGGCGGCGCCCGAACAACTCCGCCACTGTAATGCCTCCGTGCCGGTGCGTGATCGGCACGGAAGGTGCCCTGAGTTCAGGGCTATTGCCGCTTCGCAGTTGTATCTTTTCGGTCTATCCCTCGTTGAGAGGACCGCTGAAATATGAGGATGCCGATGAGCGATTTCCGCCGGAATTGTATGGAGCAGAAGCTGCTCGTCGGTACGTTTGCGGCCATTCCGCATCCGGTCGCCATCGAAGTTACCGCAGCCTCCGGCGTCGATTTCCTCTGCATCGACTGGGAGCATTCGCAGATCGGCCGCGAGCGCATCGAGGATCTGATCCGCGCCGCCGATGTCCATCGCGTTCCCGCCATAGTCCGTGTACCTGGGCATGCGGCTGAGGATATCGCGGCCGTTCTGGATGCGGGTGCCGCGGGCGTGCTGGTACCGCGCGTTTCGACGGCGGAGCAAGCCCGCGCCGCCGTTAAGGCCACCCGCTATCCCCCGCTCGGCACACGCGGCGTCGGCCCGGGTCGCGCTGCTGCCTATGGCTACCGCATTCCGGATTACCTCACCAAGGCCAATGCGGAGCTACTGCTTGCCATCCAGGTCGAAACGGCCGAGGGGCTTACCAATGTCGCCGAGATCGCGGCCGTCGACGGTATCGATCTGATCTTCATCGGCCCCGGCGATCTCTCGGTCTCGATCGACGCCATGGGACCGGCAGGCAAAGACAGGCTCGACGCGGCGATCGGCACTATCGCAAAAACGGCTTTATCCGCCGGTCGCGCGGTCGGCATCTTCCGCCCTTCGCCTGATGATGTCGGCGCATGGTCGGAAGACGGTATCAGCTTCTTTGTACTGGCAAGCGACACGATGTTTTTAGGCGCCAGCCTGGCCGCCGGCGTCGATGCCGCAAGAGCGGCCGGTCAGCGCGAGAACAAGAAGGAAAGTTGATTTCTATCAGGGTGTTACCACTTTGAAAGGCAAAATGAAATCCAGCAAGGAGGCAGACTTTTTAAGCTTAAAATTTGTCCTTGAAATGCATTGGTTTTTGGATAACCATTCGAAATCGAGGGGTGGCGAGAGCGAGAGCTTCCGCAGCCGTTTGAACCCTCCAATACCGGATTCCCAGGGGAAACTCCTTGTCTCTTCGACCGCAGCATAATTTGCCGAACGCAATATCAGGCCGCGATGCCCTCGAAGGCATCCGCGCTCAGATCCGCGACATGCGCACCGACAACATCGCCGTGCTTGCCAAGCGCGCACGCGAACTCGGCGGCGTCATTCCGCTTTGGTTCGGCGAAGGCGATGTGGTGACACCCGGCTTCATCCGCGACGCGGCAAAGAAAGCGCTCGACGATGGTGCGACTTTCTATGTTCCAAATATGCGCGGGCTGGCGACGCTCAACGAAGCATTGTCGGACTATCAGACTCACTGGCATCAGCGCCCTATCCCCATCGAGCGTACGACGGTCGCGCCTGGCGGCATGCAGGCGCTCTATATGGCCCTCGAGCTGCTCGTCGACGTCGGCACCAATGTCGTCTACGTCGCGCCGCAATGGCCGAATATTCATAACGCCATCCACCTGATCGGCGGCGAGCCACGCGCCGTATCGCTCGATTTCGATACCGATTGGCGCCTCGATCTCGACAAGCTTTTCGCTCGCTGCGATGCCCGCACCCGCGCCATCTTCCTGTCGACCCCTTGCAACCCAACGGGCTGGACGGCGTCGCGCGAGGAGATGCAGGCGCTGCTCGATTTCAGCCGCCGCACCGGCATCTGGATCATCTCCGACGAGGTTTATGCCCGCCTCTATTTCGATCGCGAAATCGCCCCTTCGATCCTGCAGGTGGCCGAGGACGGCGATCGCGTGATCGCGATCAACAGCTTCTCCAAGGCGTGGGCGATGACCGGATGGCGCGTCGGCTGGCTGACGCACCCGTCTGCCGTTGCCGATCAGCTCGGCGCCATGACGCAATATATCAACAGCGGCACCTCGGCCATGATTCAGGCCGGTGCCGCAGCCGCCTTGCGCGAAGGCGAGCCGCTGGTCGCTGAAATCCGCGGACGCATCAAGGCCGGCCTCGATCTGGCCTATGAGAAGCTGCCGAAGATACCGGGCATGATCCTGCCGGAGAAACCGCGCGGCGGCATGTATGCCTTCTTCGCGCTGCAGGGCGAACCCGATGCGACGGCGCTGTGCGAGCGTATCCTCGAAACAGCCCGCGTCGGCCTGGCGCCGGGATACCACTTCGGCGAATCGTCCCGCGCCTTCCTGCGCATGTGCACCTTCCGCGAAACCGAACAGATGCGCATCGCGCTCGATCGCATGGTCAACGCGATGACATGAGACGGCCGCCGGTCAGGCGGACGGGAATACCGCGGGTGAGAGGAAAAGCCCGCAGCCATAACCAGAGGGAGACCAAGAAAATGCCCATTACTCGTCGCAGTCTGCTGGTCCTTGCGACCGCCGTCGGCCTAGCCGGCGGAAGCCATTTTGCCTATGCCGCCGACGTGCTGAACGTCGGCTCCTATCCGAACAATCCGCCCTTCGAATACAAGACCGCCAATGGCGGCTTCGAAGGCTTCGAGGTCGATGTCGTCAACGAGGCGGCCAAGCGCGCCGGCATGACGACTAACATCGCCGATTATGGCTTCCAGGCGCTGTTCGCGGCAACCAGCTCCAAGCGCATCGACGTCGCGATCTCGTCCATCACGATTACGCCGGAGCGCCTGAAATCGCAGTCCTTCACGCAGCCCTATTACGACTCCGACATGGGCGTGGCCGCCAAGGACAGCAGCTCGATCAAAAGCCTTACCGATCTCAAGGGCAAAACCGTCGGCGTGCTGTCGGGTTCGACGGGTGAAAAATGGGTCAATGACAACAAGGCAGCGCAGGGCTTTGCCGACGTCAAGGGCTACAACTCGCAGCAGGACATGTTCCTCGATCTCGGCGCCAGCCGCATTGATGCCGTCGTCAGCGATATTCCAGGCATGCAGTATCTCTTCGTCAAGACCAAGGGCTTCGCCATCAAGGATCGCATCAAGACCGGCGAACAATACGGCCTGATGATGACCAAGGATTCGCCGTTGCTCGGGAAGATCAACGATGCCATCACCGCGATGAAGAAGGACGGCACGCTGGAGAAGATCCACGAAAAGTGGTTCGGCGGCAAAGCGCCGACAGGCTCCTCTACCGTCACCGAATTGCCTATCCCCAAGGCGTGATCAAAAGATCATCACTGAAATGAGCTACGCCGGTCGCAGCAACCGGCGTAGATGTAAGAAATCATATCTTCGTTTTGCGCGCGGGAGTGCCAATGTCTTTCGTCGACACCTTCTTCAATTCCGACGTCATGATCTCGGCTTTCCCCCAACTGCTGCGCGGGCTTTGGATGACCATCGCGCTCGGCGTGGTCAGCATTCTGATCGGCGTGACCGGCGGCCTCGTCGTCAGCCTGATCCGCCTCTACGCTCCTAAACCGCTGCAGTTATTGATGATCGCCTATATCGACATCATGCGCGCCATGCCGATGCTGGTCGTGCTGATCCTGATCTATTACGCCCTGCCTTTCGTCGGCATCAGCTTTTCCGCCTGGTGGTCGGCGATCCTTGGATTTTCCATCGTGCTGGCTGCCTATTCGGCCGAGGTCTTTCGCTCAGGGATCGAAAGCGTGCCGCGCGGCCAGTTCGAGGCCGCCGCCGCCCTTGGTATTCCCTTCCTGATCACGCTTTACAAGGTCGTACTGCCGCAGGCGGTCCGCATCGTGATCCCGCCGACGACAAGCAACTGCGTGTCGATGTTCAAGGATACATCGCTTGCCTCGACCGTGGCCTTGCCGGAATTGCTGAAAGAAGGGCAGAACGCCCAGGGCCTTTATGCCAACCCCTCGCCCCTGATCATGGCCGCGGTGATTTACGTCATCCTGCTCTGGCCGATGGTGCGCCTCGTCAGCGTGCTCGAGAAGAAATTCAAGGGCGAGCAGGCCAGATAGAGCAATTCAAGGAAAAGTGCGTAGCGGTTTTCCGCATGGAATTGCGCGGAAACAAACAGACAGAGCGGCCATCAATCGAAGTCGGCGCCCGAAAGATGGTTGCTTACCGACGACTTCACCGCGCCGATATCCCGCCACAACTCGCTGACAACAGCGGGATCCACATCCGCCATCATGTCGCGCAGCCAGCCTTCATGCGCTGCGGCCATGGCGCTGAACGATGTTTCTCCCTTCGCCGTCAGCTTCGCGACCGTCACGCGCCGGTCGCCATCGGGCGTGACGCGCAGCACGAGGCCATCCGCTTCCAGCCGTTCGACAAGCCCGGTGACATTGCCGTTGGTAACCATGGTTCGCTTCGACAGCTCCCCAAGCCGCAGACCCTCGCGTTCGCGATAGAGCTGCGCCATCAGATCGAATTGCGGCAGGGTCGCACCGAACTCGTTGCGCAGTCGGCGACGAATTTCCTGCGAGATCAGCTTCGTGGTCGACAGCATGCGCAACCAGAGTCGCAACTCCAGCTTTTTGCCTTCCTGCGCCCCCTGAACGATAATCTCCAGGTCAACGGTTGCACTTTCCGGTTCTGCCATCGCGTCAGCTCAATTCAATGCTCTACATTCATTCATGTGGACGATCTAGGGAGCAACATTTGAAATGTCAAAGGTTTACGCGTCAAGCCAAATGGTGCTCACCTGGCCAGCATTTTCCCCAACATGAAACCGGAACCGGCCCCCGTTCCCGCACCCGGCCATGTCGAAGCTCCGCACATGAACAGCGAAGCCACCGGTGTCCTATAGCGCGAATAGCCGGCAACGGGGCGGAATAGGAAATTCTGGTCGAGATGATGGCTGCCGGAAAGGTTGTCGCCGCCGACAAGATTCGGGTTCTCGCGTTCGAGATCGATGGGTGAAAACACCGATTGGCCCAATATTTTGCTACGCAAGCCGGGCGCATGGCATTCGACGATATCGAGAACGCGCTCGGCATAGGTACTTTTGATCTCATCCCAGCTTGCGCCGATGATTTCGCCCGCCGCATCGCCGTGAAATTCCGCCGGCAGGACACGCACCTGGATCCAGAGCACATGCTGCCCCGCAGGCGCGCGCGTCGGGTCGATCGCCGTTGGCTGCCCGATCACCAAAGCGGGCTCGGCCGGCAGAAGCCCGCCCATCGCCTCGGCATAGACACGCGACATCATTTCGAGATCCGGCGCGATATGCACATAGGCAAAATTCTGGAGCGCCTTGCCTGCGGTCCAGTCCGGCAGACCCGACAAGGCCAGATGGATCATCATCGTGCCGGGTCCGGCCCGAAAGCGCGAAACCTTGCCGTCGAACTCGCGACGCGACGCATCCTGGTCGAGAAGCTTGCCGAACAGGATCTGCGGGTGGACATTGGCGATGACGGCCCGCTTCGCGTCAAAGTGGCGTCCATCGGCGAGAACGACGCCCGTTGCCTTGCCGCCTGACGTGACGATCTTGTCGACACGCGTACCCAGCATCAGTTCCCCACCCTTGCTTTTCAGCACGGCGGCCATCGCCTTGATGATGGTATCGGCGCCACCCTTGCCGATCACCATGCCGAAGGCCTGATTGGCCATGGATTCGAGATAGGGAAACAGCGCACCGCCAGCAACATCCGGCGCAAAGTCGAGATGCAATCCCCAAGCGGCCATCATCGTCTTGAGCTTCGCATTCTGGAAGCGGGCGTCGAGAAAATCGCGTGGCGAAGCAAACAGCATGCGCGCCGTATCGTAGATCCAGCCCATTCCCTTTTGACGCCAGGCTTTCCAGATGACCTTGGCGGCAGTCATGGAGGGCATCGGCGAGCCGAGCAGGCCGAAGATGTGCGGGGCATCCGTCCCGAATTGCGAGAGCATGTTGCGCCAGGCGGCGGCATCCTGGGGCGATATGTCGGCGATGGCGCCTGCGGTCTTCTCGAGATCGGTGCTGACGCCGAGATAGGTGCCGTCGCGAAAAACGCTGGCGAAGCAATCCGCGGCGGGCACGAAGCTCAGGCCTTCAGCCGACAGCTCGTTCTTATATTGAGCAAAGAAGGCCGAGCCGGCGAACATGGAGAGGTTCATGGCACAGAGATCGTGCCGGAAACCCGGCAGCGTCACTTCGCGCGTCTTCACCGCACCGCCAGGCTCCGCATTGCCCTCGATGACGACGACCTTCCAGCCTTTGGAAGCCAAATGCACCGCCGCCGCCAGGCCATTATGGCCGGCCCCCACTATGATCGAATCATAGCTCATCGCTTGCCCCTCTTCGAATTGTGATTATTATTATCACATGCATACATCCTGAGTTTTAAGCTTCAAGTATATGCCGACGCGAATTGCTTGACATCATTGCAATCTAAAATGGCACACTTGAAAATACCCCAGAGATTAGCGTTTTATTTCAGTGATTTACCAATCCGGTCCGCACGCGAATTGAGGCCAAATTTTGCCCTCTGGAAGCAGGTCGGAATGCTTGCAATATCATATATTGTGACATAGGCTCCCTCCATTCCGCCGCCGCGCGGACCGGTGCCGGGAGGAAACGCACCCGCGCTTGGCGACACTGACTTCAAGCCTGATCCGAATAAAAGACCCACAAAAACGGCTCCTCGCATGGGATCATGCGACAACAAGGGGAACTCAAAATATGACCGCTACCGCACTCGCCAGCCTCGCTTCGGCCCTGCTTTCGGGCTCCGTCAAGGTCGTTGATCTCACCGCGCCGCTCGGCCCGGACACCCCGGTGCTCTACCTGCCGCCACAGTTCGGCAAGAACACCCCCAAGGTCAAGGTCCATACGATCTCGGAATACAATCAGGACGGCCCCTTCTGGGCCTGGAACTGGCTGGAACTCGGCGAGCACACCGGCACGCATTTCGACGCGCCCTGTCACTGGATCACCGGCAAAGACCATCCGAACAACACGACGGACACCATCCCGCCGCAGAATTTCGTAGCTCCGGTCAATGTCATCGACCGCTCCAAGGAAGCCACGGCCGATCCCGATTACCTGCTAACGGTCGACAGCATCAAGGAATGGGAAGCTGAGAACGGCGCGATCGAGCCCGGCAGCTGGGTGCTGCTGCGCACCGACTGGTACAAGCGCAACGGCTCGACCGAGACCTTCCTGAACGCCGATGAAAACGGCCCGCATTCTCCAGGCCCGACCGCCGAGGCGATCGAATATCTATTGACCAAGGGCATCATCGGCTGGGGTTCGGAAACGATCGGCACCGATGCCGGTTCCGCCGGCGGCATGAACCCGCCCTTCCCGGCGCACAACCTTATGCACAAGGCCAACCGCTACGGCCTTGCCAGCCTTTCCAATCTCGATCAGCTTCCGGCCAAGGGCGCCGTGCTGATCGCCGCTCCGCTGAAATTCGTCAAGGGCACCGGCTCGCCGGTTCGTGCACTGGCATTGATTGCATGATAGGCTGGAGAGGCCGGGACCCGAGGGGCGGGCTCCGGCCTTTCCGTTCATCTTGCCTATGAGGGGCAACGGCAATGGGCGATCGTGATTACATCATCGTCGGCAGCGGCATCAATGCGCTCGTCGCAGCCGCGATGCTCGGCAAAAAGGGCCACAAGGTGCTCGTCCTCGAGCGCAACGACCGCATCGGCGGTTGCCTGCGCACCGAGGAGATCACCGAGCACGGCTTCATCCACGACGTCATGGCAACGACCATGGTGCTGTTCCTCACCTCGCCGGCCTATGGCGCTATCGGCGGGGACCTTGAGGCGCGGGGTCTGGAATTTGCCCATGCCGACTTTCCCACAGGCGTTCTGCGACCTAACGGTTCGCATGTGATCTTTTCCAAGGACAGGCAGCGAAATATCGCCACCTTCGACGAGTTGTCGCTCGGCGACGGGCAGACTTTCTCCCGCGAGATGGCGGCCCTTGCCGCCGACGCGCCGTTCCTGTTTTCCTTGCTCGGCGGCGCATTATGGTCGGGATCGACCCTGAAAGCCGTTGCCGGGCAAGGCTGGAACCGTGGCCTGCGCAAGCTCGCCGCCTGGTTCGGCGAGGCCTTGACGCCGGCGCGCGGCTACCTCGAAACTGCCTATCGCTCGGATGATATCCATGCGCTCTGGGCACCCTGGGTGCTTCATTGCGGCCTCGGGCCGGAAAGCGCCTATTCGGCCGAGATGCTGAAGGTCATCGGCTTTGCGCTGGAACTGGGCGGCGCGCCGATCGTCAAGGGCGGCGCGGGGAAACTGCTGGCCGCCTTCGAACGGCTGATTGCCGACAATGGCGGCGAAATCCGCGTGGGCGCCGATGTCGAGGCTATCATTCCAGGCCCCAATCGCCGCGCCGACGGCGTGCGACTTGCAAGCGGCGAAATTTTGAGAGCCAAATCCGGCGTAATTTGCTCGGTCACGCCCAATCAACTCTACGAGCGGCTGATGGGGGATTGGCCGGATCCGCTGCCGGCCGAAGTCAAATCCGGCGTTGCCAGCTATCGGTACGGCAAGGGCGACATGCAGATCCATTACGCGCTCTCCGAACCGCCGCGCTGGAAGGCCGATGCAGAGCTCGGCAAGGTGGCGCTGCTGCATCTGACCTCCGGCCTCGACGGCGTCTCGCGCGCCGCCAACGAATGCGAGCGTGGGCTCTTGCCTGCGGAGCCCACCGTCTGCGTCGGGCAACCGGTCGCGCTCGATCCCAGCCGCGCGCCGGAAGGTAAGTCGATCCTCTGGCTGCAGCTTCCCGAAGCGCCGCGCCATATCAAGGGCGATGCCGCCGGCGAGATCGCAACGCCGGAGGACGGCCGCTGGACGGAAGAGGTGCGCGAGCGCTATGCCGACCGCATCGAGGCGCTGCTTGCCAGCCACATCGAGAACTTCTCGGGCATAAAGCTCGCACGCCGCGCCTACTCTCCGGGTGATCTGGAAGCGATGAACATGAACCTCGTCGGCGGTGACCCTTATGGCGGCTATTGCGGCCTCGACCAGCTTTTCATCTGGCGTCCCTTCAAGTCATCTGTTAACCACCGCACCCACATAACGGGCCTCTACCACATCGGCGCTTCGGCGCATCCCGGTGCGGGCCTTGGTGGGGGCTCCGGCTTCCTGCTCGCATCATCGCTGAAGTAACACGTTTCCTAGGGAGGATCGTCGATGGAGGAACGGTTTTCAGGCACCGTTTTGAGGCGCAAGCGAGATGAGAACGCGAAGCGTCCGACCATGGGCGAAATCGGCCTCAATCACTTCGCACCCTATCTGATGAACCGGCTGATGGCGCGCTGGAACGCCAACCTGTCCGAAGAGCTGCGCGAATACGACATGACGACCGCAAAGATGCGTGCGCTCGCCGTTCTCAGCGTATCCTCCAGCGTGACGATCAACGAGCTCTCCGTCTTCGCCGTGACCGAGCAATCGACGATGAGCCGCACCTTGGACTCCCTCGAACAGCAGGGCTATATCCGCCGCCAGCCGCGCGCCGAAGACATGCGCATCCGCGACGTATCGATCACCGAGGAAGGCCGCGCGGCCTTCGAGAAGGTGTGGCCGACCATGTACGACCTGTTCTTGCAGATGTTCGACGGCGTCGAAGAGGCCGAATACCGCACCTTCATCTCGACACTGCACAAGGTGCTGCACAACATCCGCAAGCATGAGATTTGAAGAGGTTGGGGCGCCTATGGCCGCCCGTCCTTCGAGGCATCTTTCCGCTGCGCGTCAAGACGCACCTCAGGATGAGGCGGAGAGATTTTCGCAATCGGCATGAAGGATTAGCCCTCACGATGAGGTGGTGCGCAAGCGCCCTCGAACCGCGAGGGCGGGTGGCCGACCCTGCCTCACAGCGTCTCCACAGTCTTCAACGCACCATCGAGCGCCGCGCCCTTCTCATCCAGAAGGGCCGCCTGTCGCAGCCGCCGCATCCAGGCGGCGCCATCGTCGCGATCGCGCAGCAGCGGCAGGGCCGACATGACGCGATCGAACTTGGAAAGCCCCCGCGCATGCGTATCGGAATAGCCTTTAACGAGGCGGCGGTTACCGAGCACCTCAACCGCGAGATCGTAATTCACGGCCAGCAGATTGGATGCTGCCGCAAGCCAGGCCTCGCGATGCTCCACCTCGCGTAAATGCCGCAAAGTGCCACGTCGGATACGCCGTAGCGCCGAGACCATGTAGAGACCGAAGAACCAGAAGAGCGTGCCGGTCTGAACACGACGGCCCTTGTTGACGAAGCGGTCGAGCCGCGAAAACAGGCGGGGTCTATTCTCGATCCACAAGCCCATGGCCTTCGGCATCGTACCGCAGACCTCATCCATGCGCGGATGCATGTATTCGGTCATGTAGACGACCTGGTCGTCCTTGGCGCCGACCTCCTTGCGAACGCGCTCGAAGCGCGAGCCGCGCACCTTCAGATCGGCAACACGAATGACATCGTCGTAAGCCATGGCAACGGCGACATATTTGGCAGCCTGGACGGTGAAGGCGAAGTCCTTATCCCCGCCGCCGGCCTTGCGGTCGAGCGTATGAAGGGTGGCGACGCGGCTCAGATATTCATCGGCATAGACCGGATCCTGATAGTCGGTCAGTTTCTTGACGCCGGCAAACAGCAGCGGCCAGGCGGCTTCCAGAAATTCTGACCGGATACGATTGACCAGCCGATCGAGCGCCGGATGGCCAGCCGTCTCCGGCAGGGCATCGAAATGCTTCGGCGGCGTTGCGGAAACCGCATCGCGCGGCTTCTCCTTGACGCGGTCGAAAGCGGCATTGAACGCTTTCAGGCTGGGCTCGATACCCTTGCCGCCGGCGCGGATCATCGCCTCGAAAGCCTGCTTACCGAAAGGCAGCGCACCGGAGCCGGCCAGTGCGCCGAACATGGAAGCGGATATCACGCTACCGTTCCGGACGGCCATCGTTTCCATGTCGAAAGCGATGGTGCGTTTGGCGGCGAAATCCGTGGCGTCGACCACCACCTCGGCATTGCCGATACCATCGCCCGGCTTCTCTTTTTCCGCGACCGCAAAGGAGCGATGCGTCGAGGCGATCAGCAGCGTTTTGTCCGGTGTGACCAGACCGCGCAGCACCGAGCGGCCGGCCTCCATCAGCTCGGCCGCCATGACGACATCGACATCACCCGGCGTCGGCATCAGCGAAAAAATCGGCTCGTGACCGTCGCGGGCCGGCAGCATCTCGATATAGTAGATCGTCGCGCCCGTTCGCTGCGCCACGCCGGGCACAGACGTCGTCTGCGCCATCCATCCCTCAGCCTCGGCAAGACCGACGATCCAGTCGGCCAGCACGCCGCCGCCCTGCCCACCCATGGCGAGGATGGCAAGCGACAGCGGCTTGTCCGTCGA
Source organism: Rhizobium sp. P40RR-XXII (assembly GCF_012641405.1). Lineage (GTDB taxonomy): Bacteria > Pseudomonadota > Alphaproteobacteria > Rhizobiales > Rhizobiaceae > Rhizobium. Next base: position 388,893 of record NZ_JABAII010000001.1, on the reverse strand, counting down.
AAGCCTGGTAGCGCCAAGATCGCTCATGCTCATATGCTCGTTCATATCGCCCTCTCAATCCGAAAAGACGATACGGCCGGCGCGGCGGCGCGCCTGCAGCCAGCCGATGATGCCGGAACGCATGCGGGCGACGAAGCGATCCCAGCCCGTCGGGTTGTGAATGATGTCGGCACGATAGAAGGAGGGACAGAGCACCGCCGCTTCCGCAACCTCGCCGCAATTACCGCAGCCGACGCAATTATTGTCGATCGCTGCCACAGGATCGTCCTTCAGCGGATCGTCGGTATGCTTGACCGAAAGCGAGGGACAGCCGGAAAGGCGGATGCAGGCGTGATCGCCGGTGCAGACGTCTTCGTCGACGCCAAAGCGCTCCTTGACCATGCGCTTGCCGTCCTTGACCGCCTTGGCGAATTGCGGCTTCACGCGGCGCTGCTTATTGAGCATGCATTCCGAGGAAGCGACGATGATCTTCGGCCCCGGCTCCTTCGAGGTCAGAGCCTCGCGCAACGTGTCGCGCATCTTGCCGACATCATAGGTCCTGTCGATCTGACGCACCCATGTCGCGCCGATGCCCTTCACCGCATTGACGATGGAATTATTGGTCTTGCGGCGCGGATTCAGCGCGCGCGACGACGGTATGTCCTGGCCGCCGGTCGCCGCCGAATAATAATTGTCGACGACGAGGATGACGCCGTCCTGCTTGTTGAAGACGGCATTGCCGACCGAGGTCGCAAGGCCGTTGTGCCAGAAGCCGCCGTCGCCCATGACCGAAATTACGCGCTTGTCGGCCTCGACGTTGAAGGCCGAGGCAGCCGCCGGCCCGAGCCCATAGCCCATGGTCGTGCTGCCCAGATTGAAGGGCGGCAGGATCGAGAAGAGGTGACAGCCGATATCGCCTGATATGTGGTGCTGGCCGAGTTCGCCCTCCACCATCTTCATGGCGGCGAAGATCGGCCGCTCGGGACAGCCGATGCAGAAACCGGGCGGCCGCGGCGGTACGACTTCGGCGAGCGCCTTGATCTTCGGATCGTTGAGGATCGGCGTCGGATCCGGCAGCGGCGGCTGATTGCCGAGCAGCACGCGCTGATGGATTTCCAGGAAGTTCTTGATGCCCTTCATCAGCACCGGCGCGGTATATTCGCCGCCCATCGGCAGCACGTCCTTGCCCGCCACCTTGGTCTGGATATCGCGGCGACGCAGAATGGTGTTGAGGGATTGCTCGATATATTCGGGCGCGCCCTCTTCCACCATCAGCACCGCTTTCTTGCTGGCGCAGAACTCGGCGATCTGATCGTCGACCAGCGGATAGGCGACATTCAGGACATAGAGCGGCACCGCGGAATTGCCGTAGACATCGGCGAGCCCTAGCTGCTGCAGAGCGCGCATGACGCCGTTGTAAGCGCCGCCGAGCAGGATGATGCCGACCTCACCTTCGGAGGGGCCGAAATATTCGTTGAGCTGGCGTTTCCTAATGAAATCGACCGCAGCCGGCCAGCGCTTCTCCAGCTTCTCCTTCTCATGCATGAAGGAAGCCGGCGGCAGCACGATGCGGTTGACGTCGCGAACCGGATTTTCAAGCGCCTGCTTCAGCGTATAGGCGGGACGCTTGTTGTCCTTGGCGACGAACTGGCCATGCACATGACAGCTGCGGATGCCGACCTGCAGCATGACGGGCGTATTCGATACTTCCGACAGTTCGAACCCTTCCTCGACCGCCTGTACGATCGACGGCAGGTTCGGGCGCGGATTGAGCAGCCACATCTGCGATTTCATCGCATAGGCGTGGCTGCGCTCCTGCATGATCGAGGAGCCCTCGCCATAATCCTCGCCGATGATGATGAGCGCGCCGCCGGTGACGCCACCGGAAGACAGGTTGGAAAGCGCATCGGAGGCGACGTTCGTGCCGGCAGTCGATTTCCAGGTAACGGCGCCGCGCACCGGATACATCACGGAGGCGGAGAGCATGGCAGCGGCCGCCGCTTCCGAGGCGGATGTCTCGAAGTGGACGCCCAGGTCCTGCATCACGTCCTTGGCGTCGGCCAGCACGTCCATGAGATGCGAGATCGGCGATCCCTGATAGCCGCCGACATAGGAAACACCGGATTGCAGAAGCGCCTTGGTGATCGCGAGAATACCCTCGCCGCGGAAGATGTCGCCTTCCCCGAGCTTCAGATCCTCGACCTCGCGCGCAAATGATCGCTCGGCCATCGTGTTACCCCTTTGCCCTATGGGCTTCTTTAAATCATTTGCAAAATCATATTTTGAACTTCCTTGAACTGTCAACGAACAATTATCGGATGTCGCTACTGCAATTTGCGATATCGGCTGCGTAACAATAGCGCGCGGCGATGCAGAGCCGTTGGTCAAAGCATCGGTCCAGCATCCAAATATATGCATATGCATAAAATTTATACGGACATACGAAGCCGGCCAAGGAATGAAGGCCGGGATTCTGCGGAAGCACCAGAGAAAGCACTTGCCGCTCCGAAATACATATTTTAAGATTAAAACATTCCGACAATAAATCGCCAGCGGCAGTCGGGCGTCATGCTTTTCTGTCGCTTAACAGGGGAACGGAGTGACCATGACAACGCTTACTCGGCGCGAGGCCCTGAGCCTCGGCGCAGCCGCATTCTTGACTGGGATTTTTGCAGGCAGGACACAGGTGGAAGCCGCCGAAGCCGGCACGCTGACCATCGCCTTCAACGTCAACCTGCCATCCTTCGATCCGACGACCGGCCCGTCCGCCGTCAACCCGACGATCCAGGCGATCTATCGCTCGATCTTCGATCAGTATATCGGCCAGGGACCTGACCTCAAGTTCCAGCCGGGCCTTTTGACCGCCTGGGGCTGGAACGACGACAAGACCAAGGTCTGGATGGACGTCCGCGAGGGCGTGACCTGGCATGACGGCTCCAAGTTCACGCCGGACGATGTCGTCTGGTCGCTCGAGCGCGCCGCCAAGCAGGACACCGGCAACCCGATCCAGTTCATCTGGTCGACGGCCAACAATTACAAGGTGGAAGGCAACCGCATCACCGGCGACGTCGTCCGCTTCGAACCGACCTTCTTCAAATGGATGGCCTTCCTCACCGGCTATGTCCTGCCGAAGGACTATTATACCAAGGTGGGTGCCGAAGGTTTCGAAAAGAAGCCGATCGGCACCGGCCCCTATATGGTCGATGCCTATGAGGGCAATTCCTATCTGCGCCTGAAGGCGAACCCAAACTATTTCGGCGGCAAGCCGGCTTTCGATACCGTCATCTTCAAGTTCGTGCCGGATACGACGAGCCGCGTCGCCGAAATCGAATCCGGCTCCTCCGACGTGACGCTGGAAATCCCCTATGAGGATTTCGACCGGCTGAAGAAGAAGTCAGGGCTATCAGGCGTCACCACCCCGATCTCCGACATCGGCATGATCTTCATCAGCAATGTCGATCCGATGCTCGACAAGAATGTCCGCCTTGCCGCCAATATGGCAATCGACAAGGAAGCGATCATCAAGCGTCTGCTGCGCGGATACGGCAAGCCGCTGTCGACACTGGAGGCGCCGGAATACGAGGCCTACGACGCCTCGATCAAGATCCCCTACGATCCGGAACAGGCCAAGAAGCTTCTGGCCGCCAGCGGTTATTCACCGGAAAAGCCGGTGAAGTTCGGCATCAAGACCACCCGCGGCTTCAAGCCGAAGGATTACGAGATGATCCAGGCGATCGTCGGCATGTGGCGCAAGGTCGGCATCCAGGCTGAAATCGAAGTCTACGAAATCGCCAAGCACTACGAACTGCGCGCCGCCCACCAGCTCGGCCCGACCGCCTTCTATAACTGGGGCAATGCCATCGGCGACCCGACGACCTCGACCGGTTTCGCCATGTTCGGCCCGTCGCCGCACTCGGCCTGGAAAACCAAGGATGTCGACGACATGCTGGGGCCGCTCTGGGTGGAAAAGGACGAGGCAAAGCGCATTGCCGGCTGGAAGGCGGCGATCAAATACATCGCCGAGCAGGGCTATGTGATCCCGCTGCTGCAATATGCCCAGCCGATCGTCTACAAATCGAGCCTGAAGGTCACACCGAACGTCTCCGGCGCCCTGCAGCCGACGTTGGTTTCGAAGGCTTGATGGCTCGGGCTTGAGTATGTGGCTGCCCCTCACCCTAGCCTCTCCCCGTTTTGACGGGGAGAGGGGACGACCTCTGTACCCTCGTCTGGAAAGGCGCTCGGAAGGAAGGCTGTGGGTGTCTATCCCCTTCTCCCCGTCAAAACGGGGAGAAGGTGGCCGATAGGCCGGATGAGGGGCCGGCACGTTCCATGTTATAGTCAGCACATGCGATCGGAACTCATAACGCATGATAGCAGTCTCCATTCTCAACCGGCTGATCATGGCCGCGATTACCCTCTTCGGCGTGGCGGTGATCGTCTTCGTCCTGCTGCGCGTCGTGCCGGGCGATCCCATCGCCATGATGATCTCACCGGGCGCAAGCCCTGCCGACATCGCCGCGCTCCGCGCCCATTACGGGCTCGATGCAAGCCTCACGACCCAATTCTGGCTCTGGCTGAAATCGGTTCTGACCGGTGACTTTGGGACATCGATCTCCTTGAAGCGTGATGTATTATCTCTCTTGGGAGAACGCCTCCCGGCGACGCTGGAACTCGCCTTCGCAGCCCTCGCACTCGCGGTTCTTCTCGGCGGCACGGTCGCCATCGTCGGTACGCTTGCCCGCCGCACGATTTTCGAGCCTGTAATCGATAGCCTGAACGGCCTTTTCCTCGCCGTGCCGGATTTCGTCTGGGCGCTGGCGCTTGTTCTTGTCCTCGGCGTTCTTTTTCCGCTTTTCCCGCTCTCCGGCCGCATCGATCCAAGCATCGACGCGCAATTCGCGACGCCCTTCTATCTCCTTGAAAGCCTGGTGACGCTTCGCTTCGGCATTTTCGCCGACATCAGTGCGCATATGGTCATGCCGGTCCTGGCCCTTGGCCTGCCGCTGGCGGCCATCATTGCCCGCGTGCTGAAGGCCGCACTCTCCGAGGCCATGGTGCAGGATTATATCCTGCTCGCCAAGCTCAAGGGCATGTCCGAGCTGCGGCTCGTGCTGCAGGAGGCGCTGCGCAATGCCGTCGGTCCGACGATTGCGCTGACCGGCGTGCAATTCACCTTCCTGATCGGCGGCACCGTCATTGTCGAGCGCATCTTCGCCTATCCCGGTATCGGCAACATGGCGATCGATGCGGTCATCAATCGCGACCTGCCGCTGATCCAGGGGCTGGTGCTGGTCTTCGGCGCCCTCTTCATTCTCGTCAATCTGGCGGTCGATCTTCTGGTCGCAGCCTTCAATCCGAGGCTCGCCCATGGCTGACGTCACCTTGCCCGCCATGCCACGACCACCATCCAGGATGGCGAAGCGCGTCCGGGCGTTGCTCTCCGAGCCGAAGGTGATCTTCGGCGGCGGTTTCATTCTCATTCTCATTATCCTCGCAATCTTTGCCCCTTATATCGCGCCGAAAGACCCGCTGGAGCAGGACCTCATGTCCGGCACCTTGCCGCCGGCGTGGATCGACGGCTCCGATCCCGGCTTCCTGCTTGGCACGGACGATCTTGGCCGCGATGTGCTGTCCCGCGCCATCTTCGGCACGCGCATCGCTCTGACAGTCGCCTTCGTCGCGGCCGGGCTCGCGGCCTTCATCGGCACGCTGCTCGGCCTTCTCGCCGGCTGGTACGGCGGCTGGATCGACAAGGTGATCTCCCGCCTCGTCGATATCTGGATGGCCTTCCCGCCGGTGCTGCTGTCGATCCTGCTCGTGGCCGTGTTCGGCTCCGGCGTCCATTCGGTGATCGCCGCCATCGTCATCATCGACTGGACGCGCTTCTGTCGTGTCGTGCGCTCGGAAACCCAGGCACAGGCGCGGATGGATTATGTGACCGCAGCCCATACGATCGGCTTTTCGCGGGAGAGAATCCTCTTCAGCGAAATCCTGCCCAATGTGACGCCGGTGCTGATCGCCCTCGTCAGCCTGGAAATGGGCATCGCCGTCATTGTCGAAGCCATCCTGTCCTTCGTCGGCCTATCCGTTGCATCCGATACGCCAACCTGGGGCGGCATGATCGCCGAGGGACGGCAGATGATCTATCAGGGATGGTGGGTGCTGGTCGTGCCGCTGATCGCGCTCTTTGCGACGGTGCTTGCTTTCAATCAGCTTGGCGACGGCCTGCGCCGCGCCCTCGATCCGGTGATGCGCCGATGACATCTCCACTTCTCTCGATTATCGGCCTCAACGCCGCATCCGACCGCGACGGCGGCGCGCCCATCCTGCGCGATGTCTCCGTCACACTGGAGCGCGGCGAGGTACGCGGCCTCGTCGGCGAAAGCGGTGCCGGCAAGTCGACCATCGCCAAGGCCCTGCTCGGCATCCTGCCGCGCGGCGTCCGCATCACCGGCGGCTCGATCCTCTTCGAGAACCGCAACCTATTGGCTCTCTCCAGTAAAGAGCTGCGCGACATCATGGGTAGCGACATCTCGCTGATCCCGCAGGACCCACAAACGGCGCTCAATCCCGGCAGGCGCATTGAGGCGCAACTGACCGACGGCCTGCGATTGAAGCGAGGCCTGTCGTCAAGCGGTGCCCGGCAGCGCGCGCTGAAACTGCTGGAGGAAGTACATATCCGCGATCCCGAACGCGTGCTGCGCGCCTATCCCCATGAATTGTCCGGCGGCATGCGCCAGCGCATCCTGATCGCCGCCGCCTTCGCACTGGAGCCGAAACTGGTCGTCGCCGACGAGCCGACCACGGCGCTCGACGTCACCGTGCAGAAGCAGATTCTGCGGCTAATCCGCGGCCTGCAGGAAGCGCACGGCACCGCCGTCATCTTCGTCACACACGATCTCGGCGTCGTCGCCCAGATCTGCGACAGCGTGACCCTGCTCTATGCCGGCAAGGTGATCGAAGAGGGGCGCACGGGCGACGTGCTTGCGCATCCCCAACATATCTACACCAAATCTTTGATATCGGCCGGGCCGCGCTACGACCGGCCGGATGCCGGGCTGACACCGGTGCCGCAGGCCGTCTTCGAGCAATTGCGCCGCGAAATCGGCATTCCGGAGGGCGGCCGATGAGTGGTTCCGATAATCTCCTGTCCGCCAGGGGCATCGAGATCACCTATGGTGCCAAGCCGCATCTCTTTGGACCTCCGGGCCACGGCATCAAAGTGCTGCGCGGCGTCGACATCGATATCCGTCGAGGCGAGACCGTGGGAATCGTCGGCGAAAGCGGTTCTGGCAAGACGACGCTCGGCCGTGCGCTGCTGCGGCTGGTCGACGTCACCGCGGGCAGCATCCATTTCGACGGCAGGGACATCACCCGTCTGCCTGATACCGACATGCGGCCACTGCGCCGCCGCATGCAGATGATCTTCCAGGATCCGATGGCCTCGCTCAATCCGCGCCACACGATCCGCCGCATCCTGGTCGAGCCGTTGCTGTTGCATCGGCTGGCTTCAGACCGGAAAGAGGCCGAACGCCACGTCGCTGAAATCCTCGAGCGGGTGATGCTGCCGCAGGCCTGCCTCGATCGCAATCCGCATGAGCTTTCCGGGGGCCAGCGCCAGCGCATCGGCATCGCTCGCGCCGCGCTGCTCAGGCCGGACTTCGTGCTCGCCGACGAGATCGTCTCGGGCCTCGACGTATCGACCCAGGCACAGGTGCTCAATCTGCTGAAGGAGCTTTCGCGCGACCTCGGCCTGTCCATGGCCTTCATCAGCCATGACCTCTCGGTCATCCGCGCCATCTGCGACCGCGTCTACGTGATGCGCCGCGGCCGAGTGGAAGAGGAAGGTAACTGTGAGCGCGTCTTCACCGCACCTGCCTCCGCCTATACGCGCATGCTGCTCGACGCCATTCCTCTGCCGGAGATCGACCCGCGCTGGCTCGGACGCGAGAGCCTGATTGAAGAAGTATCCGATGCCTGAATAGCCGCCCGAAGGGGGCGTAAAGCTGTCACTTAAACCGCAGTAAGAACGCAACAGCATCGGCATACAGAAAGGGAGCCACTATGAAATACCCTGTGTCAACAGCGACAAAAGCCGGCGGGCTTCCAGGTCTTCGTGGTCACGACCATACGGGGCTTACCGTGCCGGACATGAAGCAGGCGGTCGATTTCTTCGAGAACGTTCTCGGCTGCGAGGTCATCATGTCGTTCGGACCGTTTGCCGACGATAAGGGTACCTTCATGACCGATCTGCTCGGCGTCGATCCCAGGGCTGAAATAAAGCAGATAACGCAAGTTCGGTGCGGTTTCGGATCGAACATAGAACTGTTCGAATACTCAGCTCCGGATCAGCGGGACCTCAAGCAGAAGAACAGCGACATCGGTGCGTTTCATATCTCGCTTTACGTTGACGATATTGATGCGGCAAAGGCTCATCTGGACAGCAAGAACATTGAAACGCGGTTGGGGCCGTTGCCAATCACAGAAGGCCCGGCAGCTGGCCAGTCGATCCTTTACTTCCAGGCACCGTGGGGTCTGCAATTGGAGGCAATCAGCTATCCCAAGGGCATGGCCTACGAAAAAGATGCCGAAACCGTGCTGTGGAATCCGAAAGATCCCGGTAAGTGATCTCGAGCGGGAAAACGTCGCCTGGCGGTATCCTTAGCTACGCAGGCGGAAGCGCTGTATCTTGCCCGATTCCGTCTTCGGCAGAGCCTCGACGAAGACGATGGAGCGCGGATATTTGTAGGGCGCGATGACGGCCTTCACATGATCCTGCAGCGCCTTGACCAGCAGATCCGATCCGGTGACACCTGACACCAGCACGACATGCGCCTGCACGATGTGACCTCGCTCCTCGTCCGGCTTGCCGATGACGGCGCATTCGAGCACATCGGCATGCGAAAGAAGCGCTGCCTCGACTTCCGGTCCGGCAATATTGTAGCCGGCGGAAAGAATGATGTCGTCCGAACGCGCGGCGAAGTGGAAATAGCCTTCCTCGTCCTGAACGAAACTGTCGCCCGTCAGGTTCCAGCCATCGCGCACATAGTCGGCCTGCCTGTGGTCGGCGAGATAGCGGCAGCCGATCGGCCCGCGAACGACGAGCTTGCCGATCGTGCCGCTGGGAACCTCGTTCATCTCGTCATCGACGACACGGGCCTCATAGCCGGTCAGCGGCTTGCCCGTGCAATTCGGCCGGACGTCGGAAAGACGGTTGGAGATGAAGATGTGCAGCAACTCGGTCGAGCCGATTCCGTCGAGGATCGGCTTGCCGGTCTTGCGCGTCCACTCTTCGAAGATCGGTCCCGGCAGCGTTTCGCCGGCGGAAACCGCAATCCGCAGCGATGAAAGATCGGCCCCCTCGTCCATTGCCGCCAGCATGGCGCGATAGGCCGTCGGCGCGGTGAAGCTGATGGTCGCGCCATATTCCTGGATGATCTCGACCATGTTCTTCGGCGACGCGTTTTCCAGCAAGGCCGTCGACGCGCCGAAACGCAAGGGGAAGACGACCAGGCCGCCAAGCCCGAAGGTGAAGGCGATCGGCGGCGAACCGATGAAGACGTCATCCGGCGTGACCTGCAGCACTTCCCTGGCATAGGCATCGGCGATGATCAGGATATCCCGATGAAAATGCATGGTCGCCTTGGGCACACCCGTCGATCCCGAGGTGAAACCGAGCAGCGCCACATCGTCCCGCCCGGTTTTGACCGGTTCGAAGCGCACCGGCTTGTTGAGCGCGATCCTGTCGAGTTCGGCATCGTGATTGGCGGTGCCATCGAAGCCGACCACCTGCTTCAGGAAACGGCTGTCCTTGGCGGCAGCGACGAGTTCCTCCACCAGCCTGGTATCGCAGAGCGCGAACGAGATTTCCGCCTTGTCGATGATCTTCGAAAGCTCGCCCGCCCGTAGCATCGGCATGGTGTTGACCGCGACGGCTCCGACCTTCGTCACCGCCAGCCAGCAGGCGATCATGGCGGGATTGTTTCCGGAGCGGATGAGCACGCGATTGCCGGGCTTGACGCCGAAATTCTCGATGAGCGCGTGGGCGATGCGATTGGTCCAGTCCGCCAGTTCCTTATAGGTGCGGCGACGGCCGTTGCCGATCAGCGCGACGTTGTCGCCAAAACCCTTCTCGACCATGCGGTCGCTGAGCTCGAAACCGGCATTCAGCCATTCCGGATAGTCGAAACCATCCATCCGCAGCTCGGGCCATTCGTCAAAAGGCGGCAGATTGTCTCGCGTGAATGTATCGGTATGGCCGGTCGGTCCCAGCATTGCCTTGCTCCCGCATTCCTATCGTTCAAAGCCACCGTCGCCGCTTTCCCCAGCGGCACATGCAGCGTTGTCAAAAAGGATCGCACCGAAGCCCGCAATGTTCAAGCAAGAAATTTTAAGCCTAAACTATTTTTGGATTTCCATTGATTTAAAATAACAATTTTCAGTTTTTACGATATTGTGATCATCTGCTATCCGCATATCCCGGCAGGAAAAGCCTTGACGAATGACGGCGACGAGATATTTTAAACTTAAATGATTTTGAAATCGGCTCCGGCCGGACGAGGAGGGAAAAGCGATGCGCATCGTCTGTATCGGCGGCGGCCCCGCAGGGCTCTACTTCGCGCTTCTGATGAAGAAGCTCCATCCCGAGCATTCGATCCACGTCGTCGAGCGCAACCGCCCCTATGATACTTTCGGCTGGGGCGTCGTCTTCTCCGACGCGACCATGATTTCGATGCGGGAATGGGATCCCGAAAGTGCTGCCGAAATCGAGGACGCCTTCAACCATTGGGACGATATCGAGGTTCTGTTCAAGGGTACGCGCCAGCGTACATCGGGCCACGGCTTCGTCGGCATCGGCCGCAAGAAACTTTTGAATATCCTGCAGAAGCGCTGCGAGGCGCTCGACGTCGAGCTGATCTTCGAAACCGACGTCAATTCCGATCTGGATTACCCGGACGCCGATCTGATCATCGGCTCGGACGGCCTCAATTCCAGGATTCGCAATCATTATCCCGAAGTCTTCCAGCCGGATATGATCACACGGCCGAACCGCTATATCTGGCTCGGCACGAACAAGCTTTTCGACGCCTTCACCTTCGATTTCCGCCGTACGGATCACGGCTGGTTCCAGGCGCATATCTACAAGTTCGACGACAAGACCTCGACCTTCATCGTCGAGACGACGGAAGAGGCCTATCTCGCCCACGGCCTCGACAAGATCGACCAGGACGGCTCCATAGCCTTCTGCGAAAACCTGTTCTCCGAAGTGCTCGAAGGCGCTTCGCTCATGACCAATGCGCGCCATATCCGCGGCTCGGCCTGGCTGAACTTCAACCGCTTGATCTGCGGCAAGTGGAGCCATTTCAACGGCGATTCCCATGTCGTGCTGATGGGCGATGCCGCGCACACCGCGCATTTCGCCATCGGCTCCGGCACCAAGCTCGCCATCGACGATGCGATCGAACTCACCCGGCAGTTCCAGATCCACGGGCACGAGAAGGATAAGATTCCGGCCGTCCTTGAGACCTACGAGGAAATCCGCCGCGTCGACGTCGCCCGCATTCAGAACGCCGCTCGCAATGCGATGGAATGGTTCGAAGTCGTCGGACGCCGCTATGCCGATACGCTCGAGCCGCCGCAATTCATGTATTCGATGCTGACCCGCTCACAGCGTATCAGCCACGAAAATCTGAGGCTCCGCGACAAGACCTGGCTCGAGGGCTATGAGCGCTGGTTCGCCGAGAAATCCGGCCTTGCCGTCGGCAACGACCGGTGCCTGCCGCCGATGTTCACGCCCTATCGCCTGCGTGATGTCCAGCTCGTCAACCGCATCGTCATGTCGCCGATGGCGATGTATTCGGCCGCGGACGGTGTGATGAACGATTTCCACATCGTCCATCTCGGCTCGCGCGCGCTTGGGGGCGCCGGTTTGATCTTCGCGGAAATGACCTGCGTCACCCCGGATGCCCGTATCACGCCCGGCTGCCTCGGCCTCTGGAACGAGGCGCAGGTCGCTCAGTGGAAGCGCCTCGTCGACTTCGTTCACATGAACAGCGCCGCCAAGGTCGGCGTCCAGATCGGCCATGCCGGCCGCAAGGGCGCGACGAAGCTCGCCTGGGAAGGCATCGACCAGCCGCTTGCCGAAGGCGACTGGCCGCTAATCTCCGCATCGGCAATCCCTTACCTCAAGAACAGCCAGGTGCCGAAGGCCATGGACCGCGCCGACATGGAGCGCGTCAAGGCCGACTTCATCCGATCGACGCGGCTCGCGATCGAGACCGGCGCGGACTGGCTGGAACTGCATTGCGCCCATGGCTATCTGCTATCGAGTTTCCTGTCGCCCTTGACCAACTTGCGCGACGACGAGTACGGCGGGAGCCATGAAAACCGCGCCCGCTATCCGCTGGAAATCTTCAAGGCGATGCGCGCAATCTGGCCGGCGGACAAGCCGATCTCCGTACGCCTCTCCTGTCATGACTGGACCGATGGCGGCAATACGCCGGAAGATGCGGCGATCTTCGCCCGCATGTTCAAGGAAGCCGGCGCCGACCTGATCGATTGCTCATCGGGCCAGGTATCGAAAGAAGAAAAACCGGTTTATGGCCGCCTGTTCCAGACGCCCTTCTCCGACAAGATCCGCAACGAAATCGGCATCCCCACCATCGCCGTCGGTGCGATCTCGGAGGCCGATCATGCCAATTCGATCATCGCCGCCGGCCGCGCCGATCTTTGCGCCGTCGCCCGCCCGCATCTGGCGGATCCGGCCTGGGCGCTGCATGAAGCCGCCAAGATCGGCCTGACTTCCATTCCCTGGCCGAAGCAATATGTTTCCGGCAAGACGCAGTATGAAACCAACCTCGCCCGCGCGGCCACCGCTGCACCGGCGAAATGAGGATGAGATGACGACTTCGGGCAAACTCGCCGGCCGTCACGCGCTTGTCACCGGGGCCGGCAGCGGCATTGGGGCCGCGATCGCCAAGGCGCTGGCCGCCGAGGGCGCGCGCGTCAGCCTGGCCGGTCGCCGCAGGGAGCCATTGGAGGCGGTCGTGGCCGAGATCGGCGCCCATGGGTTCGTTATCGACGGCTTCGATGTCACCAGCCCCGACGCCGTGGCGCAAGGCCTCGCCAAAGCACGCGAAAAATTCGGCCCGGTCGATATCCTCGTCAACAATGCCGGCGAAGCACCGAGCGCGCCCTTCGAGAAGACGACGCTGGAGGCCTGGAACCATGTCCTTACGGTCGACCTGACCGGTGTTTTTGTGGTGACGCAGGCAGTCCTCCCCGACCTGAAAGCTCGTGGCACCGGCGCGCGCATCATCAATATCGCCTCGACGGCCGGTCTGAAGGGTTATGGCTACGTCTCAGCCTACGTGGCCGCCAAGCATGGCGTCGTCGGCCTCACCCGCTCGCTGGCGCTGGAACTGGCGAAGACCGGCATCACAGTGAATGCCGTCTGCCCCGGCTTTACCGATACGCCGATCATCCAGCGCTCGATCGAGACGATCATCGCCAAGTCAGGGCGCACCGCCGAGCAGGCGCTTGGCGAATTCACAAAATCCAATCCGCAGGGACGGCTGATAAAGCCGGAAGAGGTTGCCGACACCGTGCTGTGGCTGGCCTCGCCGGCTGCGGCGTCGATCAATGGACAGGCAATCGCGGTTGCTGGTGGGGAGATTTGAGGGATGAGCGAACGCGACATGACGATGAAGGGCCATCTGAAGCCCTTTAAGGATTTGAAGCCGGAGCACTTCCTCTGGGAGGTCAGCGAAGACGGCCGCGTCGCCACCATCCGCCTGAACCGCCCGGAACGTAAGAATCCACTAACCTTCGACAGCTATGCCGAACTGCGCGATCTCTTCCGCGATCTCGCCTATGCCTCCGATATCCGCGCCATCGTGCTGACGGGCGCGGGCGGCAATTTCTCCTCCGGCGGCGATGTCTTCGAAATCATCGAGCCGCTGACCCGCATGGCCATGCCCGAGCTTCTGGCTTTCACGCGCATGACCGGCGATCTCGTCAAGGCGATGCGCAAATGCCCGCAACCGATCATTTCAGCAGTCGACGGCATCTGCGCCGGCGCCGGCGCCATCCTTGCCATGGCCTCCGATCTGAGGCTGGCGACGCCGGAGGCCAAGACGGCTTTTCTCTTCACCCGCGTCGGCCTTGCCGGTGCCGACATGGGCGCTTGCGGCATCCTGCCCCGCATCATCGGCCAGGGCCGCGCCGCCGAGCTTCTCTTTACCGGCCGCGCGATGACAGGAGCGGAAGGACAAGCCTGGGGCTTTTACAACGGCCTGCACGCCAGTGCCGATCTGGAGCAGGAAGCGGTCAAGCTCGCCCGCTCGCTGGCCGACGGCCCCTGGTTCGCCCATGGCATGACCAAGACCATGCTGAACCAGGAATGGGCGATGGGCATCGATGAGCTGATCGAATCCGAGGCGCAGGCCCAGGCGATCTGCATGGCGACGCAGGATTTCCGCCGCGCCTTCGAGGCTTTCGCCGCCAAGCGCCGGCCGGAATTCCAGGGGGATTGAACGGATGTCCAAGGCAAGCAGCCTCCCCGGCCCGACACGCGATCATCTGGACTGGCCCTTCTTCGGGGAGCGCCATCACCGCTTCACAGCCGAGGTCGATGCCTTCGCAAAGTCCGGCGTTATGGCGTCGATCGATCATGCCGATGTCGATGGCGCATGCCGGAAGCTGGTCAAGGCACTGGGCGAAGCCGGACTCCTGACCGCCGCTACAGGCTCGTCCGACAGCGAACCGCTGATCGATTCCCGTATGGTCTGCCTCGCCCGCGAAACGCTAGCCTGGCATGACGGCCTTGCCGATTTCGCCTTTGCCATGCAGGGCCTCGGCACCGGCGCGATCGGCCTCTCCGGCTCGCCGGAATTGCGCTCGGCCGTTTTGCCCAAGGTGCGCTCCGGCGATTGGCTCGCCGCCTTCGCGCTGTCGGAGAAGTATGCCGGCTCCGATGTGGCCGCGATGAGCTGCGCTGCTCGTCTCGACGGCGATCACTATGTTCTCGATGGCGAGAAGACTTGGATTTCCAATGGCGGCATCGCCGATGTCTACACCGTCTTCGCCCGCACCGGCGAAGCGCCGGGAACCCGCGGCATTTCCGCCTTCGTCGTCTACGCCGACGATCCCGGCTTCTCGATTGCCGAACGCATCGAGGTGATTGCGCCGCATCCGCTGGCGACGATCCGCTTCGACAATTGCCGCATCCCCGCATCGCGCCGTCTCGGCACACCCGGCGAAGGCTTCAAGATCGCCATGCGCACGCTCGATATCTTCCGCGCTTCGGTCGCCGCTGCCGGCCTCGGCTTTGCCCGCCGCGCGCTGGACGAGTCGTTAGCGCATGTCCGCACGCGGCCGATGTTCGGCGCGGCACTCGCCGACCTTCAGTTGACGCAGGCCGCCCTCGGCGATATGGCGACCGGCATCGACGCGGCGGCATTGCTCACCTATCGGGCAGCCTGGCGTCGCGACGTGCAGCGCTTGCCGACGACACGCGAGGCGGCCATGGCCAAGATGACGGCGACGGAAACCGCGCAGAGCGTCATCGACCGCGCCGTCCAGCTCTTTGGCGGACGCGGCGTGAAATCAGGCGAGATAACGGAAAAACTCTATCGGGAGATCCGCGCGCTTCGCATCTATGAAGGTGCGACGGAGGTTCAGAAACTCATCGTCGCGCGCGAACTTTTGAAGGCCTAGAGCAATTCCAGGAAAAGTGCGAAGCGGTTTTCCTGGAATTGCGTGAACAAAGAAATTGAGCGGTTCAGTGCTAACTGGAA
Source organism: Rhizobium sp. P40RR-XXII (assembly GCF_012641405.1). Taxonomy (GTDB): domain Bacteria; phylum Pseudomonadota; class Alphaproteobacteria; order Rhizobiales; family Rhizobiaceae; genus Rhizobium. The sequence continues at coordinate 373,117 of NZ_JABAII010000001.1, read as the reverse complement.
ACACTGAACCGCTCTAATGGGAGATTGAGAGCATGAGCCGCGAGATTTTCGACTGGGCCGACCCGTTCCGGCTGCCCGAGCAACTGAGCGACGACGAACGCATGGTGCTGGATACCGCGCATTCCTACGCGCAGGAAAAGCTCAGCCCCCGCGTCCTCGAAGCCTTCCGCCACGAAAAGACCGATCCGGCGATCTTCCGCGAAATGGGCGAGCTCGGCCTTCTCGGCCCGACGATTTCTCCGGAATACGGCGGCGCCGGCCTCAGCTATGTCGCCTACGGCCTGATCGCCCGCGAAGTCGAACGCGTCGACAGCGGCTATCGCTCGATGATGAGCGTTCAGTCCTCGCTTGTCATGGTACCGATCGAGACCTTCGGCTCGGACGCGCAGAAGCAGAAATATCTGCCGAAGCTCGCGACGGGCGAATGGATCGGCTGCTTTGGCCTCACCGAACCGAACCACGGCTCCGATCCCGGCTCGATGGTCACGCGGGCGAAGAAGGTCGACGGCGGCTACAGCCTGACGGGCGCCAAGACCTGGATCTCGAACGCACCGATCGCCGATGTCTTCGTCGTCTGGGCAAAGACCGAGGATGGCCTCATCCGTGGCTTCATTCTCGAAAAGGGCTGGAAAGGCCTGTCGGCGCCCGCGATCCACGGCAAGGTCGGACTTCGCGCGTCGATCACCGGCGAAGTCGTGATGGACAATGTCTTCGTGCCCGAAGAAAACCTGATGCCGAACGTCTCCGGCCTCAAAGGCCCCTTCACCTGCCTCAACTCGGCGCGCTTCGGCATCGCCTGGGGTGCGCTTGGTGCCGCCGAGGATTGCTATGCCAGGGCACGCCAATATGTGCTCGACCGCAAGCAGTTCGGCCGTCCCCTTGCCGCCAACCAACTCATCCAGAAGAAGCTTGCCGATATGGTGACCGAGATCACGCTCGGCCTGCAGGGCTGCCTGCGTCTCGGCCGCATGAAGGAAGAAGGCCATCCGCCTGTCGAACTCACCTCCATCCTCAAGCGCAATAGCTGCGGCAAGGCGCTGGATATCGCCCGCGCGGCGCGCGACATGCTCGGTGGCAATGGTATTTCCGATGAGTTCGGCATCGCGCGTCATCTCGTCAACCTCGAAGTGGTCAACACCTATGAGGGCACGCACGATATCCACGCCCTCATCCTCGGCCGTGCCATCACCGGCATCGCCGCCTTTTCGAACTGAGGCCCGCCTTGGCGTTCAAAACCACCAGACCCCTGCGTTTCGGAGATTGCGATCCCTCCGGGATCGCCTATTTCCCCTCCTACCTGAACATCCTCGTCGGGGTGCTGGAAGACTATTTCGCTTCGATTGGTTTTTCCTGGCGAAAGCTGATCGACGACCGCGGCATCGGTGTCCCCACCGTGCGGCTCGATCTGACCTTCATGAAGCCGGGCTTGCAGGGTGACGAACTCGAATTCGTGCTGACGGTGCGCGGCATCGGTCGCTCCTCGCTCGACCTGGAACATCAGGTCTCGGCGAATGGCCATGTGTTGTGGACGGCTACGCATCGCGTCGTCGCCACCTCCCTCGACAACAATAAATCCATTGCATGGCCGGATGATATCCGCGCCGTGCTGACCTCTCATCTGGAGACGACCGATGCACACCATCCTGCAACCTGAAGGCTGGGCCAAGCCGATCGGCTATGCCAATGGCATGGCGGCGACGGGCCGCATGGTGTTCGTCGGCGGCCAGGTCGGCTGGAATGCCGCCTGCCAATTCGAAAGCGATGATTTCGTGGAGCAGGTGCGCCAGACATTGAAGAATGTCGTTGCCATCCTGGCCGAAGGCGGTGCTGAACCGAAGCATATCACCTCGATGACCTGGTATTTCACCGACAAGCAGGAATATCTCGGCAATCTGAAGGGTCTCGGCCAGGCCTATCGCGAGATTATCGGCCGGCACTTCCCGGCCATGGCCGCCGTACAGGTCGTCGCCCTCGTCGAGGATCGCGCCAAGATCGAAATCCAGGCAACCGCCGTCATCCCGGAATAATATCGGAAGGCTGATAAGATCATGTCGGCATTGCGCTTTTCGGATACCATCTCGGCGGAATTGACCGACGGGATCCTCGTTGTCACCATAGACAATGCGCCCGTCAACACTCTTTCCGCCGATGTCAGGGCCGGTCTGATGGCGGTGCTTGATCACGCCGAGAAAGACGGCGCGGTCACCAGCGTCGTTCTCACTGGCGCGGGCAGCACCTTCATCGGTGGCGCCGACATCAAGGAATTCGGCAAGCCATCGGTCGAGCCATTGCTGCCCGATATCATCACTCGTATCGAAGCCTTTCCGAAGCGCGTTATCGCAGCGATCAATGGTGCAGCCCTCGGCGGCGGCCTGGAAGTGGCGCTTGCCTGCCATCGCCGCCTTGCCGCGCCGGCTGCGAAGCTGGGCCTGCCGGAAGTCAAGCTTGGCATCGTGCCCGGTGCCGGCGGCACGCAGCGCCTGCCGCGGCTCATCGGCATCGCCGCCGCCATCGACATGATCGCCAACGGCCGCGTCGTCTCCGCCGCCGAAGCGCTCAAGCTCGGCATCGTCGATGACATACCCAACGGCGAGCTGATCGCCGAGGCCAGAACCACCGTCACCGCCCCCATGCGCCGCACGGGATTGCTGGCGGTTCCTTCGGAGGCCTCGGAAACAATCGCCAAAGCAGCGGCGGACGCATTAAGCAAGGCCCGCGGCCAGCGTGCACCCGCCGAAGCTGTCCGCCTCGTACGCTTGGCGGCTACCGCCCCCCTTTCGGAAGGGCTTGCCGAAGAGCGCCGCACATTCGTCGAACTCCGTGACAGCGACGAGGCCGCCGCCTTGCGCCATGTCTTTTTCGCCGAACGTGCCGCCGGCAAGGTCGCGGGGCTTGAGACCGTCGCTCCACGCAAGATCGAAACCGTCGGCATCGTCGGCACCGGCCTGATGGGGTCGGGTATCGCCGTCTCCGCACTCAACGGCGGCTATCGCGTCATCGGCATCGAGCAGAATGCCGCGGCAGCCGAAAAGGGCCGCGAACGGATCGCCGAGCTGCTCGACAAGGCAGTGCAAACCGGACGCCTCGATACGGCCGGCCGAGAGGACCGTCTCGGCCGGTTGACGGTCACCGCCGATACGCAGCAGCTAGTGCAGGCCGATATCGTCATCGAAGCCGTCTTCGATGATCTCGCCGTCAAGACCGAGCTGTTCCAACGCCTTGACGGCATCGTCCGCGCCGATACGATTCTCGCAACCAATACGAGCTATCTCGATCCCGAAGCCATTGCCGCTGCCACAGAGCTGCCGGAGCGTGTCGTCGGGCTGCATTTCTTCTCGCCGGCCAATATTATGCGACTGCTGGAAGTGGTGAACTGCAAGGAGACGGCGCCCGACGTGCTGGCGACAGCCCTTGCCCTCGCAAAACGGCTGGGTAAGCTGCCTATCATCTCAGGCGTCACCGAAGGCTTCATCGGCAATCGCGTCTTTTCCGCCTATCGCCGCGAAGCGGAATACATGGTGGAGGATGGCGCCTCGCCGCAGGAGATCGATACGGCTCTGGAAGCCTACGGCTTCCCGATGGGGCCATTTGCCGTCTTTGACATGGCGGGACTGGAAATTGCCTGGGCACGCCGCAAGCGGCAAGCGGCAATCCGTGATCCGGCGGAGCGTTACGTCGTCATCGCCGACCGGCTCTGCGAAGCCGGACGCTTCGGCCAGAAGACCGGGCGTGGCTGGTATGCCTATCCCGACGGCAAACGGACTGTCGATCCCGAGGTAACAGCCATGATCGAAGCCGCGCGCGCGGAGAAAGACATCGTGCCGAAACACTTCACGGCGGACGAGATCGCCGCCCGGCTCCTGAAAGCCATGGCCGACGAAGGCGAACTGCTGCTCTCGGAAGGCATCGCCGCGCGCGCAAGCGATATCGACCTCGTCATGATCAACGGCTACGGCTTTCCCGCCAGCAAGGGTGGCCCGATGTTTGCCGCCGATCGCCGCTGAGAGCGCTTCCGGTGGACGGTCAGGCGGCCGAAGACAGCAGCGTGAACAGTTCCTGCGGCCGCTTGACACCGCGCAGCGCATAGCGGCCGACGGAAACGAGATCGTTGCTCTCCTGGCCCGACAGCGCCTCAACGAAATTTGCCGACATCAGGATGTTGCGGTCGGCCGATCGGCACATCGAGGCGATGCGGCTGACTTCATTGACGGCCGGGCCGATGACGGTGAAATCAAGCCGGTCCATGCTGCCGATATTGCCGTAGAAGACGTCGCCGATGTGCAGGCCGAGATAGACCTCCGTCACGGGCCGGCCCTCGATCTGCCGCTGCGAGTTGAGGTCGCGCAGCCGCTGGCGCAGTAGCGATTCCGCCATCAGCGCGGCGGCGCAAGCGTCGGCGGAATTCCTGGCCTTGAAAATCGCCAGCGTGCCGTCACCGATCAGCTTCAGCACATTGCCGCCAGCTTCATGGATCGAGGAAATGACCGCATCGGCGTAAGCATTCAGCATCGGGATGATTTCATCCGGCTCGGCTGTATCCGAGATGCGCGTGTAGTTGGCGAGATCGGAAAACCAGAGCGCCGCCGAAATCCGCTCCGTCTTGCCGCGCGTGATCTTGCCCTCAAGGACATGCCGGGCCGCATCTTCGCCGAGATAGACCTCGGCAATGGTACGGGCGATGCGGCTCATGCCCGTGCACTTGATCGCCAGCGCCAGGGCCGGCGTCAGCTTGCGCAGCACGCGCAGATCTTCGTCCGGAAAGCCCATTTCCGCAGCCGTGGCGAAGTTGGAATAGAAGCAATCCATCTCGCCGATCGTGCCGCCCTCTTCGAAGCGGTGCACCATCGCGATATAGTCGGTGTGGCCATCTGCCAACAGCGTATCGAGCCCGTAGAAATCCGTCGGTTCGCCAAAGCCGATCCGTCGGCGCACTTCGTCCTCACCGGTCGTCAACATGTGATAGAAGGCGGAACGCTGCCAGTTTTCGGAGGCGATCCCCTGATGTGTCGGGCCGTATTCGAACTCACGTTCGATCACCTGATTGCCATCCCAGCGGAAGGCACGCCCTTCATAGACCGGATGCAGCGTATCCATCAGCGCCATGGCCCGATCAAGGTTCAGGCCATGCAGACGGCACTGCTCGCAGAAACCCGAGAGGATATCGACTTCAGTCATCCCCTTGAGACCGGCCTGCATGAGCCAGCTGGCAATTTCGCCAATGTCCTTCGCGTCCATGGATATCTCCCGACCCTCTGAAGGATTCGCTTTAGTACGAAACGTGTACACTTGGAATGCCGTACTGCACAAATAGTCTCGACGAACGTAAGTCATCGCCGCTCCTGTGGCACAGAAGCGGCGATTTGACACGCTGGAAGGTGACGGCGAAGCTTCAACCCTGGATATGGGGCTTCAGCAAATCCTCCAGCCCGATCCGCCGGAAGAGTTCCGCGCGAACCCGGTCGGCAACACCATTGACGATCTCAGCACCATCCTCGGAAGGATCTATATGGGTACGGAAGGGGCGCGTGCCAAACGGCATGTCGACGACTTCGACGATCGTGGTCGCGACCGAGGCGGCATCGGCATCCGCCGGCTCCAGCGAGGCAAGCCCCTTCAGCGCCTGATCGGGAACGCCGGCATAAGGGCCGTTGTCATATTCAGCGGCACGGGCCTTGTCGGCCGGGGAGCCGGAATGGGCGAAGTGGTTCGTGCCTTTCGTGAAGGCGCCGGGCACGATGATCGCGGTTTCGATGCCCCAGCGCGCCAGCTCCGAAGCATAGGAAACGGCAAGCGAGTCCATGGCGGCCTTGGCTGCGAAGTAAGGCGACAGATAGGGCGGCGTGCCGCCGCGCGTGCTGGACGAGGAGACCCAGACGACTAGCCCCTCGCCTTCCTTGCGCATGTGTGGCAGGACGGCGCGATTGACGCGCTGGGTGCTGAGTACGTTGATATCGTATAACTCGGCGAACTGCTCGGGCGTGAAGGCCTCGGCCGGGCCGAAGGACATGTGACCCGCATTATGGATGACGGTATCGATGCGACCCTGCTCAGCGATAACAGCGGCAATGCCGGCTTCTACGGAAGCATCCGATGCGACATCGAGTTCGACGGTTCTGAGATCGACGCCGTTTTCCTCGGCAAATGCCGCCGCTGCGGCAACCTGCACCGCGTTGCGCCCCTTGGTTTCGCGGATGCCGGCATAGACCGTGTGGCCTGCCTCGGCGAGAGCGCGTGCCGTCAGAGCGCCGAAGCCGCTCGATGCACCGGTAATAACGATGACTTGCTTGCTCATGATCCTGTTCCTTTGCTGGATCGGCCGTTGTTGACGATCGATGGGCTGGGGGGTCGGCGACAGGCACTACCCTGCGCCTCATTGGCTCAGATCATGCCGCCATTGGCGCGCAGCGTCTGGCCGTTGATCCAGCCGCCGTCCGGGCCGACAAGGAAGGAAACGGCAGCGGCAATATCCTGCGGTGTGCCGAGCCGTTCCAGCGGGTTCATCCTGGCCATGCGGTCGATGAGTTCGTCGCTCTTGCCGTTCAGGAAGAGATCTGTGGACGTCGGGCCGGGAGCAACCGCATTGACCGTGATCGAGCGACCGCGCATCTCCTTCGCCATGATGCCGGTCATAAGCTCGACCGCTGCCTTCGTCGCGGCATAGACGCCATAGGTTTCGAGCTTGAGGCCGACGATGCTGGTCGAGAAGTTGACGATGCGGCCGCCGTCACGCAGGCGCTTGCCGGCTTCGCGCAGCGCATTGAACGTGCCCTTGAGATTGATGGCGATATGGCGGTCGAAATGCGCGTCGTCGGCATCGGTAATCTTGGCGAGCTGCATGATGCCGGCATTGTTGACGAGGACATCGACACCGCCGAAGGCTGCCTCGGCCGCATCGAACATGCGGCGCACTGCATCCACATCAGAGACATCGGCTTTCGCGGTCAGCGCCTTGCCGCCCTTTTCCTCGATCTTGCGAGCGAGTTCCTCGGCGGCGGCTTCGCTGCCGGAATAGTTGATGACAACAGTGAGGCCGTCTTCGGCCAGACGCTCGGCGATCGCGGCGCCGATGCCGCGGGATGCGCCGGTAACGATTGCTACCTTGTTGGAATTGCTGCTCATTTTCCTCATCCTTTCGTTGCTCTGCGCCGTAGCGCGTTTCGATGAGGAGAAGATGTCCCTTTTCATCGGGCGGATAATCAGCCATTAATCGGCATCACTATCCGAAATTGGCGAACAAATAGATGGACAGATTCGATGCCATGCGGGTGTTTTGCCGGGTCGTGGAACGACGCAGTTTCACATTGGCGGCCGAGGACACCGGCCTGCCCCGCTCGACGGTGACCGATGCGGTCAAGCAGCTTGAGGCGCGGCTCGGCGTGCGCTTGCTGCGGCGCACGACGCGGCATGTGAGCCCGACGCTCGACGGAGAAGCCTATTACCAGCGCTGCCTGCGCATCCTCTCCGATATCGAGGATGCGGAAGGCGCCTTTGCCGGTGCCAAGCCGAAGGGCGTGCTACGAGTTGATGTGCACGGCACGCTTGCGCGGCACTTCGTCCTGCCGAACCTGCTTTCCTTCCTCGAAACCTATCCCGATATCGAACTGCAGATCACCGAAGGCGACCGGTTCGTCGATTTGATCCGTGAAGGGATCGACTGCGTGCTGCGCGTCGGCACGCTGCAGGATAGCGATATGATCGGCCGCCGCGTCGCGATGCTCGAAGAGGTGACGCTTGCGGCACCCACCTATGTCGAACGTTTCGGCATGCCGGCCCATCCGGACAGGCTCGACGGTCACCGCATGGTCGGCTTCCGCTCCTCCGCGACGGGCGGGCTGCTGCCACTGGAATTCCAGATCGATGGCGCCGTGCGCGAAATTACCCTGCCGGCCACCATCTCGGTCAATGCGGCTGAGAGTTACTTCGCGGCGGCCAAACTCGGCCTCGGCCTGATCCAGGTCCCGCGCTACCACGCAGAGGAAGCCTTACGATCGGGCGAGCTGCTGCATGTCCTTGAGGACTATCCACCGACTCGAACGCCCGTCTCGATGCTCTATCCGCGCAGCCGCCAGCTTTCGCCGCGGGTCCGCGTCTTCATAGATTGGCTTGTGAAGGTTTTTGCCGGACAGAACGTGGCTGAAAGCCCGGCCGGATGAATATTCCGCGAAAGCGATCAAATAAATGAAATCGGCTCTTTGAATGCGCGGCAGGCACGCCTACGTCGTAGTGCATTACCTCGCTGACGGTACTGTCGCGACCTCATGACAGCCTGGCGATTTTCGAGAGAGAGCCCGAGAGAGAGCCAATGACCGAACAGAAGCAATTGAAGCTTGGCGCCTTCATGCGCCCCGTCAGCCTGCATACCGGAGCCTGGCGCTATCCCGGTTCTTATCCGGATGCCAATTTCAATTTCCAGCATATCAAGAGCTTCGCGCAGGAGCTGGAAAAGGCAAAATTCGATGCCTTCTTCATGGCGGATCACCTCGCGGTTCTCAACATGCCGATCGAGGCCCTGAAGCGCAGCCAGACGGTCACCTCTTTCGAGCCTTTCACCCTGCTTTCGGCGCTCGCTGCCGTCACCGAGCGGATCGGTCTCGTCGCCACCGCCTCCACCACCTTCGACCTGCCCTATCATATCGCCCGCCGCTTCGCCTCTCTTGATCATATCAGCGGCGGCCGCGCCGGCTGGAACATCGTCACCACGTCCAATCCCGATGCCGCCCTTAATTTTGGCCTCGAAGAGCATATGGAACATGGCGAGCGCTACCATCGCGCCCGCGAATTCTATGATGTGGTCACCGGCCTCTGGGACAGCTTCGCCGATGACGCCTTCATCCACGACGCCGAAAGCGGCATCTTCTTCGATCCCGAACGGATGCATGTGCTTGGGCATAAGGGCGAAGAGCTCAGTGTCCGCGGTCCCCTTAACATCGCCCGCCCGCCGCAGGGCTGGCCTGTCATCGTCCAGGCGGGTCAATCCGATGTCGGCCGCCAGCTCGCCGCCGAGACGGCGGAAGCGGTCTTCGCTGCCCCACGCAATCTTGCCGACGGCAAGGCGATCTTCGCCGATATCAAGGGACGGATGAGAGAGATCGGCCGCAACCCGGATCACCTGAAAATCCTGCCCGCCGCATTCATCGTCGTCGGGGATACAATCGAGGAGGCAAAGGCCAAACGCGCCAAGCTTGATAGCCTCGTCCATTACGACAGCGCGATTGCGTCGCTATCGATCGCGCTTGGGCACGATGCCTCCGGCTTCGATCCAGACGGACCGCTGCCGGCAACTCCGGAGACCAATGCCAGCAAGAGTGGCCGCGAACGTGTTATCGCGCTTGCCGAAGCGGAAAAGCTGACCGTGCGCCAGCTTGCCCAGCGTCTCGGCGGCTATGCCGGCCTCGCCTTCGTCGGCACGCCGCAGAGCATCGCCGACGAGATGGAGCAATGGCTGCATGAAGAAGGCTCGGATGGCTTCAACGTCGTCTTCCCCTTCCTGCCGCAGGGACTGCTTGACGTGACGACCCGCGTTGTTCCGGAGCTCCACCGCCGTGGCATCTTCCGCCGCGACTACGAAGGCACGACATTGCGCGAACACCTTGGCCTGCCGCGCCCGGAAAACCGTTTCTTCAAGGCAACGCCTGTGGCAGCGCGGTAAGAGAGTCCAGCAAAGAGAGTGAAATGAGCCATATCACGCCGATCGATTACGAGACCGCTTCAGACGCCGTACGTGCCGAGCATGATCGAGAGATGCAGCTGCGCGGCCGCATGACGAACATGAAGCGGACGCTACTGCATTCGCCGGTGGCGCATCGCATCTATGCGGAATGGTTTCCCCTGCGCGAAGAACTGCGTCCGTCACTGGACGACCGCGCCGTCTGGCTGCTTTGCCATGTCATCGCGCTCGAATGCCGCTCGATCATCCCGGTCGGCTTCTTCCGGCGCGCGCTGATCAATGCCGGCCTGACGCCGGAAACGATCGTGCCGAGCAAGGACGAAGCGTTGCTGATCGAGTTCGGCAGGGCGATCGTCAGGGATTCCAACGCGATTCCTGAAGACGTCTGGGCGCGGCTAAAAGCCCGCTATGACGAGCCGACGCTCGCCAACCTCGTCGCCTTCGCCGGCATCATGATCGCAACGGCGATCTACAACAATGCCGTGAAGGTCGATATCGACCCGGAGCTTGGACCTTATCTTGAAGGGTTCGAGCTGCCGGCGAGGCAAGAGAAAGGCCCCTCACCCTAACCCTCTCCCCGCACGCGGGGAGAGGGGACGATCAGCGTATCCTCGCTTAACTCAGTGCTAAGGGAGGGACGGCGATGGCACGGCTGTCCCCTTCGCCCCGTCAAAACGGGGAGAAGGTGCCCGACAGGGCGGATGAGGGGCCTTCGCCACCTGCTCCCAACCTCACCCCGAAATGACAGTCGAAAACTGAGGATTGCCGCGGATCGTATTGCTCACGGTGCAGATTTCATCTTCGGCGGCGTGCGCGATCGCGTTACGGACCTCATCGCCGAAATCGCCCTTGATGGTGAAGGCAATGTTGAATTTCTCGACGCGGGAAAGGCCTTCGGTGGCTTTTTCGCCGGTTACGACGGCGGTCACTTCGGTCAGCTTGTCGAGCACGCCGAGGCTGCTTGCCGCCATGCGGGCGCTGAGGACCAGGCAGGCCGAGAGTGATGAATAGAGCAGATCGAGCGGGTTGAAACCAGGCTGCGACGGCGAGGTAACGATGTCGATCTCGCCGCCCGTCACCGAGGTCACATGCGGAAGGCCGGTGCGGCCGACGGTGGCGGTGGCGCCGGTCTGCCTCGTCTTCACTTTCAGTTCGGCCATGTCGAAAATCCTTGAAATAAAAGCGTGAAACCCTTTCCCTCTACATAGGAATTCATCGCGCAGGACACAATTGCAGTTCCCGCCCCTTGCGTCTCCCAGCCAGTTAAGCCACCAAATGGTTACAAGCTCATCGCAAGACAGGCAGATTGACATGACCGTTACCGACCCCCGCGCCTTCCTGACCTCGCTGTTCGATGCCGCCGTTCGCGCCGCTGATCCGCTGACCGGCATTCGCGCGCATCTGCCGGCCAAGCCCAAGGGCCGGACGATCGTCATCGGCGCCGGCAAGGGTTCGGCGCAGATGGCCGCCGCGCTGGAACAATGCTGGGATGGCCCGCTGGAGGGCCTGGTGGTGACGCGATACGGCTTCTTCGCTCCTTGCCGCCAGATCGAGATCATCGAAGCGGCCCACCCGGTGCCGGATGACGCGGGCCTCATCGCCTCCCGCCGGCTTCTGAAACTTGTCGAGGGCCTGACGGAAGACGATCTGGTGATCGCGCTGATATCAGGCGGCGGCTCGGCGCTGCTGCCGTCGCCGGCCGGTTCGCTGAGCCTTGCCGACGAGATCGCTGTCAACAAGGCGCTGCTGGCCTCCGGCGCGCCGATCTCGGCGATGAATGTCATTCGCAAGCACCTGTCGACCATCAAGGGCGGCCGGCTGGCCGCCGCCGCCCATCCAGCCAAGGTCGTCTCCCTCGTGGTCTCGGACATTCCCGGCGACGATCCGGCGCTGGTCGCTTCCGGCCCGACCGTGCCGGGTGCCGGCACGCGCGCGGAAGCGCTCGACCTCATCCGCCTCTACCGCATCGAACTGCCGCCGGCCGTTCTCGCCCATATCGAGAAAGCCGATGCCGATGCGCCGCGTCCGGGCGATCCGCGCTTTGCCGGTCATGAAGTCCATATCATCGCCTCCGCCGGCGTCTCCCTGAAGGCAGCTGCCGAAGTGGCGCGCGCCGCCGGCATCGAAACCGCCATTCTCTCCGACGCCATAGAGGGTGAGGCCCGCGAGGCAGCGCATGTCCACGCCGCCATCGCCCGCGAGGTGCTTCACCGCAATCGCCCCTTCGCCAAGCCGATCGTTCTGCTATCGGGCGGCGAGACGACGGTGACGCTGAAAGGCAAGGGCAAGGGCGGACGAAACTCCGAATTCCTGCTGTCGCTGGCGATCGATATCGGCGGCCATGACGGCATTCATGCCATGGCCGCCGATACTGATGGCATAGACGGCAGCGAAGATAATGCCGGCGCCTTCGCCGACGCGAGCACGGTGGCGCGGCTGCGCGAAGCCGGAATGGTTCCCGCCGACTTGCTTGCGAACAACGATGCCTGGACAGCTTTCAACGCAATCGGCGATCTCTTCGTACCCGGGCCGACCGGGACGAACGTCAACGACTTCCGCGCTATCCTCATCGTGTAACTGTTGAGAGGAGATGCAGATCAGACGATGGCGGTGCAATCGTCGCAGCGCCAGTAGACGGTCGCCATCGATGACCATCGGAAGAAGTGCCTGCTGCAATGGGCGCATTCGATTTCAACGATGTGCATCTTTTCAGCAATGACGAGTGGCTTTGCCTTGATCTTGCGCTCGCTCTTCCACTGCTCAAGTTTCGTGACGGGCATCATCATCCTCCACGCAATACTTCGGTCGCGATAGATTACCTAACTAAAGTAGACGTAACTAATAAAGGAAATATTGCAAGCGCGAAGCAGGTTTCCACGCGGAAGGAAGAACGAAATTATCCGTTGTTGTGCAAATACAACATAGTTTGGATCGCTTCCGCCTAACGCCGGATGATTTTAGGTCTATTCGACCTAAAATCTGAATCCGCGCTGGCATCAAAGAGGTGGAGCATGATGGCTTCATTAAAAAAATGTGACAGCGGATATCGCCATTTCCTCGTCAGGCTCCATTTCACTTGCGGGCCATCTTCCACAGATACGACAGCGAAAGGCATCATTATGCGCCAATTCCGCCAACGGGCGATATCCTCGGTGATCCTTGTCACGTTCGCCCTCTTTTCCGTCACCGCCAGAGCCGCCGCGCCGCCTCCGGTCGAGGCTGAACATGGCATGGTGGTCACGGCGCAGCATCTCGCCACCGATGTCGGCGTGCAGGTGTTGAAAAATGGCGGCAATGCCGTCGACGCAGCCGTTGCCGTCGGCTACACGCTCGCGGTGGTCTATCCGACCGCCGGTAATATCGGCGGCGGCGGCTTCATGACCATCCGCATGCGCGACGGCAAGACGGACTTCCTCGATTTCCGCGAGAGGGCGCCGCTGGCGGCCACCAAGGGCATGTATCTCGACGACAAGGGCAATATCGTCAAAGGGGCCAGCACCAACGGTTATCTCGCTGTCGGCGTTCCGGGCTCGGTCATGGGCTTCGAGACCGCCCGCGAGAAATACGGCACGAAATCCCGCCAGGATCTGATGGCGCCGGCCATCCGCTACGCCAGGGAAGGTTTCGCGCTGAACCAGGCCGATGCCGCCGAACTCAACGAGAGCAAGGATCGGCTCGCGCGCGATCCGGCCACCGCGGCGATCTTCACCAAGGCGGACGGCAAGCCTTTCGCGACGGGCGACAAGCTGACGCAGCCGGATCTCGCCAATGCCCTTTCCGGCATTTCGGACCAAGGGCCTGATGGATTCTACAAGGGTCCGGTCGCCAACGCCATCGTCAAGGCGAGCCAGGACAAGGGCGGCATTCTCGCCGCCCAGGATTTCGAGCAATACAAGGTCCGTGAACTCGACCCCGTGAAGTGCGACTATCGCGGCTACGAGATCATCTCGTCTCCGCCGCCCTCTTCCGGCGGCGTCATCATCTGCGAAATTCTCAACGTGCTGGAAGGCTATCCGCTCTCCTATACCGGCTACGGCTCGGCCGATACCGTGCATGTCATGGTCGAGGCCATGCGCCATGCCTATGTCGACCGCAACTCAACCCTCGGCGATCCCGATTTCGTCGACAATCCCGTCACCAAGCTGCTGGACAAGGATTATGCCAAAAAGATCCGCGACGGCATCGATCCGTACAAGGCCGGCGTTTCCAAGGATCTGATGCCGAAGGGCCTGGGCGAAAGCCACGAGACCACGCATTATTCGATCATCGACAACGACGGTAACGCCGTTGCCGTCACCTATACGCTGAACGGCTCCTTCGGCGCCGGCGTCGTCGCACCCGGCACGGGCATCCTTTTGAACAACGAGATGGACGACTTCACTTCCAAGCCCGGCGTGCCCAATCTTTACGGGCTGGTGCAGGGCGAAGCCAATGCCATCCAGCCGAAGAAGACGCCGCTGTCGTCGATGAGCCCGACGATCATCGCCAAGGACGGCAAGCCCTTCATGGTGATCGGCAGCCCCGGCGGCTCGCGCATCATCACCATCACGCTCGAAGCAATCATCAACGTCATCGATTTCGGCATGAATATTCAGGAAGCGATCGATGCGCCGCGCATCCATCACCAATGGCTGCCCGACAAGGTCTACACCGAACCTCATGCGCTTTCGCCTGACACGGTCAAGCTTCTGAGCGGCATGGGCTACACGGTTCAGGTCGACAACGACTGGCCAATCTGGGGCCAGGCGGCCGGCATCCTCGTAGGCGGCAAGAGCCTCGGTGACATCGCCAAGGGCGGAGGCGCCCGCTATAACGGCGCCATGGACAGCCGCGCCGGCTCGGGGCTTGCCGAAGGCTATTGATTGCTCATCGCCTAGGAACGACAACGAGGCCGGTACCGCCACGGCGGTACCGGCATTTTTGCGCGCAACCCTGGACAGGAAGACGGCAGAGAAAACACACTCGCTTGCGTAAAAAACGAATTGTGAGCGAAGCAACCGCTACCAACGCCCTGCTTGGGGTCGGTTCCGGTAAGGGTGAAATGACACCTCAGGGTTCACTTCGACACGAGTGGCTTGCTCATGTTGATCCCGGTTACCCGAAAGCCCATGACTTCATAAACATGCCTAGCGCGTTTGTTGTCGTCGGCCACTCGGAGTTTTATTTGCTGAAACCCATTGCGTTTCAGCTCGTTTTCGAGAACGTCTAAGGCCCTGCTTACCGAAGCCGCGACCTTGATAGGCAGGAAAGATGTGAAAATCGCTGATAAATGCCGCGCCGCATCGTCAAATCCTGCTTGTACCATAGATACCCGATAGCCTTTTCAGGGCTTTCGGTCGGATCGACCAGGCACAGCAAGACATGCCCGATCGTATTGACGCCATCAGGTAGATCAGATGCGATTTCCCTTTTCGCTTGTGCAAGAGACTCACTATTGGAAAGCCGGTAGTTGGAGGCGATTTCGGATGCATAATCAGGAATAAAATATTCGAGATAACCTGGAAACTCGCTGTCTCGCATCCGTCTTAAGGAAATCATTGAATAACTCCTTTATCGAATTTTATTTGAGATGTAATTGTATTGCTTAGAGCGGTACAACTTTTCACGGGATCTCTATCTCTTTGTTGTCTCGCAATTCCAGGAAAACCGCTGCGCACTTTTCCAGAAATTGCTTCCCAGCCTTCCAATTCGCGAAGCGGGTCGCAGAGATCGACCGTCGATGTTGCATCCCCGCTCGCCTGCGTCATTTTTTCCATTCCGATCAATAGGATTTGCGATTTCTGATATGGTAATCGCGCTCGAGCGGGAGTATACAAGCCGCCGTTCAAATAGGCCTTCGAGCCGTGACCAGACTTGCGGTTCTGTCTTCGGACCCCACCGCACCATCGAGAGCGATCCCCGACAATGTCGGATCAGATATTCCAGGCCGCCCATACCCGGCGGGCCGCACCGAATTTTCGTGTAGTAGCGCTTATCGTAGCAAGCGCGATGTTCATGGAACAGCTTGACGCGACCGTGCTCGCGACTGCCCTTCCGACCATGGCGAGAGACTTCGGCGTCAGCGCGCCGGCCATGAGTATCTCGCTGACCTCATACCTTCTCAGCCTCGCGATCTTCATTCCCGCCAGCGGCGCGATCGCCGACCGCTTCGGCTCGCGCACCGTCTTCCGATCCGCCATCGCGGTTTTCGTTGTCGGCTCGCTTCTCTGCGCGCAGGCGCCGAACCTGTTCTTCCTCGTGATCGCGCGATTGCTGCAGGGCCTCGGTGGCGCGATGATGCTGCCTGTGGGGCGTCTCGTGCTGATGCGCAGCGTCGCTCGCAAGGATATGGTCAACGCCATGTCCTGGCTGCTGATCCCGGCGCTCGTCGGCCCCATTCTCGGGCCGCCGGTCGGCGGCATGTTCGTCACCTATCTCGACTGGCGCTGGATCTTCTACATCAACGTGCCGATCGGCGTCGTCGGCTTTATCCTGGTGACCATGTTCATCGAGGAGGTAAAAGGCCCGCGCACCGGCCGTTTCGACCTCTCGGGCTTCATCCTGTCGGGCATCTCGCTCGGCTCTCTGCTCTTCGGCTTCGAAATGTCGAGCCGCGAGGGCGAAGGCTATCTAGCCGTCTTCCTGATCTCTATCGGTCTGCTGTTCGGCATCGCCTATCTGCGCCATGCGCGCAAGCACCCCTCGCCGATCATGGATTTCTCCTTGATGAAGGTTCCGACGTTCCGCACCTCTGTTATCGCCGGCTCGCTGACACGCATCAGCCAGGGCGCCCATCCCTTCCTGATCCCCTTGATGCTGCAGCTCGGCTTTGGCCTTTCGGCTGCCGCGGCCGGCCAGATCGCCATTGCGACCGCACTCGGCTCCATGGCCATGAAGCCGCTGCAGGTGCGCATTCTGCGGACGCTGGGCTTCCGCACGGCCCTCATTATCTTCGGCCTGATCGGCACGCTCGGCTATGGCATGTGCGCCATCTTCCAGCCGGATTGGCCGCTGCCCGTCATCTTCGTGATCCTGTTCTTCTGCGGCTTCTTCATGTCGTTCCAGTTCACGGCCTACAACACGATCGCCTATGACGAGATCGAGCGTGACCGCATGAGCATTGCGACCAGCTTCTACTCGACCTTCCAGCAGCTGATGCTCTCGCTTGGCATCTGCGTCGCCGCCCTTGCCCTGCACGGCTCGACGCAACTGCGTGGACACGCAAAGGCCGAAATGAGCGACTTCTCCGCCGCCTTCATCGTCGTGACGACCATTGCGCTGCTCGCGGTGATCTGGAATGCCAGCTTCTCGCGCACCGCCGGCTCCGAGATCAGCGGCCATCGCCGCAAATCGCCGGAAGACAGCCTCGGCGAGCATTGAGTTGGCGAGAGCAAGATGTTGAAAAGCGTAAGCGGCCTTAGGACGAAATAATCCTCCGGCGCTAAGCCTGCTGGGCGCAAAGTCGCAACGCGCATCGATCATGCATCAGTGCTTCGACCTTGCGGAAGCAAGGGATGAATGAAAACAAAAAGGCCGGGCTAACCCGACCTTTTCCTTCATTGCCTAACGATCTATGCCAGCGCATTCGTGGTCAAAGACCGGAAATAAATGGCTTACATGGCTTCAAGCTGATCGGCCGACATCTTGCCCGAACGCTTGTCCTTGACAAGCTCGTAGGAGATTTTCTGGCCGTCACGCAGTGTGCTCATTCCAGCGCGCTCAACGGCTGAAATATGCACGAAAACATCCGTCGCCCCGTCATCAGGCTGAATAAAACCAAAACCCTTGGCGGCATTGAACCACTTTACAGTACCTGTGCTCATAACGATGACCTTTCAATCACTCACATAAAGACGCCAACCCAGGAAACACTCGGTTGACAGTAGACCGATTTTGACAAAGAAGTTCGTCATTGTCGCGCAGAGTGCGTCGAGGCAAAGCGTCATTCACAAAGATCGATGACGCATCTTGTATCCGATAGGTATATTCTTCACAAGCAGAAACATCTAAAATATCAAAATGTTGGATAGCGCATCAAATGATGGCGCTTGATAAAATTGCTTCTGAATAGAATGGAAAACCTTGTCCTTTGGGCTCCGCTCGCCTGCTTCTGCGAAGGACTGCGGAATTGTATCGTTGATGCGGGCATCTTCTGCTACAGCATGATACCATCTCCATTGTGCCTACAGTCGATCAGCTTGGGCTATTTGCGACCAGCATCAACACGATACAACCCAAGGAGGCTGATATGACACCACCGAATAAAGACAGCCTATTCGGCTCCAAGAGACAGGCGCCAGCAGACAAGGCCAATCAGCTCGATTCGGCGGTTAAAGAAATTCTCGCCAGCGAGCATGCAATCCGTGAGCGAAAAACGGCCCGTCTGCGCGAACTCCGGCTCGAGAAGGAAGCCTTGCAACCACCGCCGGAGCCAAAGACAAAGTCCAGACGCAAGACTCCCAAAAAATCTGGAACGGCTGAAACCTGACCTGACGGCCGATGTAGCGCGACAAAACATTGCGTTTTTTGTGAACACTGCCTCCACAGACCGCAGATTGAATTGAACAGTGGCCCCGGCCTAAATAGCGACCAGAACAAAACAATAGTCTGGAGCATCCCATGGTCGCCGGCATTCATCACATCACGCTGATCACCCGCAAGGTACAGGCGAATGTCGATTTCTACGTCGGCTTCCTCGGCCTGCGTCTCGTCAAGCGCACCGGCGGCTTCGAGGACGCCACGCAGCTTCATCTCATCTATGGCGACGCCAAGGGCTCGCCCGGCTCGCTGATCACGTTTCTCGTATGGGAAGACGGCTCTCCCGGCCGTGCGGGCGTCGGCCAGATCGGCGAGATTTCGGTCGCGATCGATCCGGCGAGCATCGGCTTCTGGCTTACACGCGCCTTGAGCGCCGGTCTCAAGCCGGAAGGCCCCTCCGAGGAATTCGGTGAGCCGGTCCTGCGATTGAAGGATCCAGACGGGGTCATCGTCAAGCTTGTCGGGACCAATGCTCTGCAGGCAACGGCTCCATGGACGAGCGACACCATTCCGCAAGAGCACGCCATCCGCCGCATCCGTGGCGCGACGCTGTTCAGCGAAACGCCCGAGGAAACGCAGGCGATTTTGGTCGATCACTTCAATTACCAACCGCTCGCAACCAGCGGAGCGATCAGCCGGCTCATCTCAGTATCGGGCGATATCCTCGATATCCGCGATGCACGCGGCTTCTGGGCCAGTGCTCCGGGCACGGGCACGGTCGATCATGTCGCCTTTCGCGCTAGCAACGATGCGGAATTACAATCAGTCCACACCGCACTGCAGGCAATCAACTCCGGGCCGACGACGATGCATGACCGCAAGTATTTCCGCTCGCTCTACGTCCGCGAACCTGGCCGCATCCTATTCGAACTGGCAACGGACGCACCGGGCATGCTTATTGACGAGGACGAGGCAACGCTTGGCACGCGCCTCTTTGCTCCCGGCGACAGCCCGAAGCTTTTGGCCGAACTGAACGTGGTCCTGCCGCAGTTCTCCATGCCCGGCGAACCGCGCGTCATCTATCGCGATCTGCCCTTCATCCATCGCTTCTTCACGCCCGAGCAGCCGAACGGCAATATCTTCATTCTGCTGCACGGCTCCGGCGCCAACGAAACGACAATGCTGCCGCTCGGCCACAAGATCGACGCCAATGCGACATTGCTCAGCGTGCGCGGCCGCGCGCTTGAGGAAGGAACACCGCGCTGGTTTCGCCGGACAGGACCGATGTCCCTCGATCAGGCCGACATCGCCAGCGAGGCCGAAGCCTTCGCCGCCTTCATCGATGGCGCCATCCATGCTTATGGGCTCGATCCGGACCGCATCGTCTATATCGGCTATTCGAACGGCGCCAATCTGCTGAACGCCATGCTGTCGCTGCACCCGCATCTTATCCGCCGCGCCGTGCTGCTGCGCTCGATGGCCGCGCTCGAAAATCCGCCGGCGGTGGATATGTCGGACGCCGAGGTGCTCGTCATCGCAGGTGAGAAGGATCTGTATGGCCCATACGCCCAGCCTCTCGCCGAACGGCTGCGCGATGGCGGCGCCAAGGTCGAACTCGCGGCGGTGCCCGCCGGTCACGAGTTTGACGATGCCGACGTGCCGGTCATTCAGGCGTGGTTGAACAAGTCCGCCTGACGCCGATTTGCTTAGCTCGAACGACAAAAGCCCGCCAAATGGCGGACTTTTGCTCAGATTGGGCTGGACTCACCCCTTGAACGTATAGTCCGCGATCGATTCCGGCTTCATCTCGATCGAGAAGCCCGGAAGGCTCGGCGGCATGTAGGCTGCATCGCGAATGATGCAGGGGTCGATGAAATGCTCGTGCAGATGGTCGACATATTCGATGACGCGTCCGTCCTTGGTGCCGGATACTGCGATATAGTCGATCATCGACAGGTGCTGCACATATTCGCAAAGCCCGACGCCGCCGGCATGCGGCCAGACCGGCAATCCATATTTGGCGGCGATCAGCAGCACCGCCAGCACTTCGTTGAGACCGCCCATACGGCAGGAATCGATCTGCACGATGTCGATCGCGCCCTCGGCGATGAACTGCTTGAACATGATGCGGTTCTGGCACATCTCGCCGGTCGCGACTTTTACGGGACCGATGGCTTGGCGGATCTTGCGATGTCCGGCGACATCGTCCGGGCTGGTCGGCTCCTCGATGAAGAAGGGCTTGGCGAAGGCGAGCTTGCGTACCCAGTCGATCGCCTGATTGACTTCCCATACCTGATTGGCATCGATCATCAGGTAGCGGTCGGGGCCGATCACCTCGCGGGCGATGGTGAGGCGGCGAATATCGTCCTCGAGATCGCGGCCGACCTTCATCTTCACATGGTTGAAGCCGGCGTCGATCGCCTCCTGGCAGAGCCGACGCAGCTTGTCATCGTCATAGCCGAGCCAGCCGGCCGAGGTCGTATAGCAGGCATAGCCCTCGCGCTCGAGCGTGGCGATACGGTCCGCCTTGCCGGCTTCCGCCTTCTTCAGGATGGCAACCGCCTCGTCGCGGGTGAGCACGTCGGTCAGATAACGATAATCGACGATATCGGCGATATGCTCGGCATCCATCTCCGAAACCAGCCGCCAGACCGGCTTGCCGGCTTCCTTGGCAAGCAGATCCCAGACGGCATTGACGACCGCGCCCGTCGCCAGATGCATCGCGCCTTTTTCCGGGCCGATCCAGCGCAGCTGGCTGTCACTGGTCAGATGCCGCCAATATTTGCCGGGGTTTTCCAGAACCTTTGCGAGATCCGTGCCGACGACCAGATGTCGCATCGCCTCGATCGCCATGCAGCAGATGTCGTTGCCGCGACCGATGGTGAAGGTCAGGCCGTGGCCGGCAAGACCAGGCTTGTCGGTATCGAGAATGACATAGGCTGCCGAATAGTCCGGATCCGGATTCATCGCATCCGAACCGTCGAGGCTCTGCGATGTCGGGAAGCGCAAATCGAAAACGCGAAGATTGGTGATGCGCGTCATTGGAAAACTCCTTCTAAATCCATCGGCGACCTCTCGACCTCTTTTAACCGAGGCCGAACTCCTCCCAGAGTGCCGCATTATGCTCGCCAACGTGCGGGGCCGCACGCTCGAATTTCGGCCGCTGCCCGTCGATGCGGATGGGCGAGCGGGTGGTATGCAGGCTGACGCCGTCATCGCGCCCGACCGTCTGCAGCATGTCGAGAACGCGGAAGCCCTCGCTACCAAGAAGCTCCGGCCAGTTCAGCACCCTGGCGCACCAGATGTCTGCGGGTTCGAGGATCGCAAGCCAGTCGTCGACGTTGCGCGTCGCAATGCGCGCGGCGATCAGCGCCTTGATGTCATCGCGAGACGTGAACCAGCTTTTCGGGTTCTCCCGATAGGGCGCCAATTCCTCCATGTCGAGCAGATCGGCAAGCTTCGAGATCGGCGTCATGGCGATGGCGAGATAACCGTCGGCGGCGGGATAGACGCCATAGGGCGCCGAAAGATAGGCGTGGGCGCTGCGAAGATGGGAGCGCTCGGGCAGCTTGTTGCCGCTGTTCATGTGAACGCTCAGCACCTCGACCTGCAGATCGACCAGCGCCTCGAGCAGGCTGGTCTCCACCAGCCCGCCCTCGCCTGTCACGCCGCGTCGCACCAGCGCCGCAAGAATGCCCTGGGCCGCGGCCGCACCCGCCAGCATATCGCCGATCGCAAGACCGAAGGGCACCGGACCCTGTCCCTCGTCGCCGTTCAACCACATGACGCCGGAGCGCGATTGCGCCAGAAGATCCTGCCCCGGCCGCGAGACCCATAGCCCCTCTTCGCCATAACCGCTGATCGAGCAATAGACGAGGCGCGAATTGAGCTTGCGGGCAGCTTCGTAATCCAGCCCCAGCCGTTCGATCACGCCGGGGCGAAAATTCTGCACGAGAACATCGGCCTTTGAGACGAGCTTGCGCAGCGCGCTCATGTCGCGCTCGTTCTTCAGGTCGATCGCCAGACTCTCCTTGGAGCGGTTGATCGCATGGAAAATCGTCGAATCGCCGATCTCATGATCGCTGAGGTAAAGCCCGCGCGAGAGGTCGCCGCCGCCTGGCCGCTCGATCTTGATGACCCTGGCGCCAAGATCCATCAGCCGAAGGGTGCAATAGGGACCCGACAGGAACTGGCTCATGTCGACGACAACAAGCCCGGCCAGCGGCAAGTCCTTCTTCAGCGTCATCGATATTCCCGCTCCTCTGACATCGCTCCGGCTCAAAGCGCCCCTCCGCCCCGAGGAATATCCTCGTCACCGGTTTCCGCGTCAGCCTTATTCTTCTTATGTGAATAGTATTTTCACATATGGATAAATTTTGCAAACGAAAAGAGGGAGGATAATGGAAGCCCTGCGCACCCACGTCGTGGGGAAATGCATTATGCTCCCACATAATGAGAGTTGCTGACATAAAAGGAGATAGGGAATGGCGACGGTCAAATTGCTTGACGATGCGGAAGCAGACACAATCCCGACAGTCAAGGCTGTGTTCGACGATATTCGCGCGGTGAGAAAGTCCGACTTCGTCAATAATTTCTGGCGCGGCCTGGCCAATGACCCCGCTCTGCTGAAGCGGACGTGGGAGGGACTGAAAGCGGTCATGATGACGGAAGGAGCGCTCGACCCGCTGGTGCGCGAGATGATCTATATCGCCGTCTCCACCGCCAATGGCTGCACCTATTGCGTCCATTCCCATACGGCAGCCGCCAAAGCAAAGGGCATGACCGATGCGCAGCATGGGGAGTTGCTCGCCGTCATCGGGCTTGCCGGCCAGACCAATCACCTGGTCACGGCAATGCAGATCCCCGTCGACCCGCAATTTGATTTAACAGGCCGATGAAATGCAGAAGACCCGCCGGCATGTGCTGGCGGGTCTTCGATAGACTGTCTTCGCTACCTTTAGCGATCCGAGGTTTCCGATGCCTGACCATCTGCCGCAATGGCAACGACGCTGACGCCGTTGTTCACCGCGAGCAGCCTTTTGCGGACCAGAACGCCCATGACACGGGCGGCCGTCGAAAAGGTCATCGTGTCAAGCGGACCTTCGCCCTCCCAGGGCTTGGTCAGCCGCTCGGTCACGGCCGAGACGATATTGTTCGGCACGATGTCCGTGCATTCGCGCATGGTTTCGAAAACGACGCTGATGGGATGAATACGTCCCTCGAACGTCACGATCGGTTCGGTGACTTCGCTGTCCCACTCCTCGAAGGCGTAGAGCGCCTCACGGAAGAGTTGCTGCAGGGTGATGGGGGCATGACCCTCATGAAGGGGCGGCAAGGCATTCGACATGTCTGTCTCCTTTCAATTGGAAGTCCGGCGCATGTATGAAAGTCGATGGTCTCCTTCGAGACCCAAGCGCTGCTTCTGCAGTTTGGCGCACCTGAAAATGAGGGACTTCGGCGCGGCAAACCATTTCGCGACCGGCGCAACGCGGGAACCACACGAAATGTTCCCACCGGTCATGTAACTTGATCAAGTCTATAGATTAATCACGACTTGAAAAGCCTCATTGATAACTTTCTGCAATTCCCTTTATTTTTGAATGGCTTCGCGTAGAGTGGAACAACAGCGTTCCTGTGGACTACAGGCGAATCTCCTTCCAAAAGCCGAAAGGACGACCATGTGCGGCGATCATGAACATGGGCATCAGGACGGGCACGATCATGACCATCAATCGGTCGATTGGCGTGAACATGGCGTCAAAATCATCCCCGGTAATGCCCTCGACCCGAATACGGCGCAGACGCCTGGCATGAACCGCGCAACCGCGATCAACCATGCGCGCGCCGGCGCGGAAAAAATCTGGGCAGGAACCGTGACGATCCACGCCAATGCCAAGACCGGTGCCCACCATCACGGCGATCTCGAAAGCATCATTTATGTCGTCAAAGGCAGGGCGCGGATGCGCTGGGGCGACAATTTGGAATTCGTTGCCGAAGCCGGCCCCGGCGATTTCATCTTCGTGCCGCCCTACGTGCCGCACCAGGAGATCAATGCCAGCCGCGATGAAACGCTGGAATGCGTTCTGGTCCGCTCCGGCCAGGAGCCGGTCGTCGTCAATCTCGATATAGATCCCATCGAAAAGCCGGAAGAAGTTCTCTGGAAGGATCCGATTCACCGGTGATACGCTCAATTTTTAGGCAAATGCTTATTTTGCCGCACTAATAATCTACTGTATTTGTAGAAAAATTAGTTGGCTCTTTTGCACTGCACTGAAAAGAGTTTTTCAGAACCGCACCGCACAGCGCATAATCCTGCTTCGCGGCGCCAATACGCATCTGAGATGATAAGTCCGTCAACGAGAAAAACGATCTCGATCATCTGGAACAGGATTTCCCATGACTGAAAAGCTTCCTAAAGGTTTCGACGCGCTGCGCCTTTCCCGCCGCGCCGGCCTTGCCGCCATCTTTGCTTCCGCTGTCGCCATATTCGGCCTGACGGCAACCGCGCCGCAGACCTTCGCTGCAGACAAGACGATCAAGGTCGGCATCATGAGCGGTGAGGATGAAGACGTCTGGCGCGTCGTGGTCGCCGAAGCCGCCAAGAAGGGCTTGAAGGTCGAGCCTGTCGTCTTCAACGACTATACCCAGCCGAACGAGGCCCTGGAGCGCGGCGAAATCGACGCCAACGCCTTCCAGCACAAGCCCTACCTCGACAACCAGGTCAAGCAGCATGGCTATCACATGGTCATTGCCGGCTACACGGGCATTTGGCCGATCGGCCTCTACACGAAGAAGTACAAGACAGTGGCCGAGCTCCCGAAGGGCGCCGCCATCGGCGTGCCGAACGACCCTTCCAATGAAGGACGCGCGCTTCTCGTGCTGCAGCATGAAGGCATCATCAAGCTCAAGGACGGCACCGGCATCCTCGCCACGGTCGCCGACATTGCTGAGAACCCGAAGAACGTCGACATCAAGGAACTGGACGCCGGGATCGTCGGCCGCTCGATCGACGACCTTGACGCCGCCGTCGTCAACACCGACTGGGCGCTGAAAGCGGGGCTCTCTGCGAAAGACCGTATTGCGCAGGAGCAGACCAACGACAACCCCTACCGCAACTTCATCGCCGTAAAGAAAGGCAACGAGAACGAGACCTGGGTGAAGACCCTGGTCGCCTCCTACCAGAACGACACCGTCAAGGCCGAATTCGACAAGGTCTATAAGGGCACCGGCCAGAGCGCCTATTGATATCAGGACGAGGTGGGAACAGCGCTGAGCGGCAGGCGGCCGGGGCATCTCGCCCGGGTCGCCTTTGGCGTTTCTCCGATCTTGGGATGCGATGAAGTTTATAGTTGGTTTTGGAATTCGCGGAAGGTACATACCCCCTCCGTCACTTTCGTGACATCTCCCCACAAGGGGGGAGATCGGAAACTCGTGGCAGGCCATCGCCGGAAACGAGCATCGCATCCGCTGACACCTGGCTGATTTATTTCGCAGAGTGCGCGACATACTCCCAACGATCTCCCCTTGTAGGGGAGATGTCACGGCAGTGACAGTGGGGGGGATAATACGCTCGGCAAACTCGAAAGCCGCCTTTACACAAAGAGACACATAATGAATTCCTTCACCCCAGCCACATCAATCGACGGACAGGCGCCGCCCGAACGATCGCCCGGCGATGAGATCGTCCGTCTGGTCGATGTCCGCCGCCGGTTCGGTTCGACGCCGGCGCTGGACGGCATATCGCTGATCGCGCGTCGTGGCGAAATTGTCGGCATCATCGGCCGCAGCGGCGCCGGCAAATCGACGCTGATCCGCTGCCTGAACGGGCTGGAACGTGCCGATAGCGGCGAGATCCACATCGAGGGCCGCGATATCGCCCGCCTATCGGAAAAGGAGCTGCAGCCGCTACGCCGCCGCATCGGCATGGTGTTCCAGCATTTCAACCTGCTGTCCTCCAGGACGGTCGAGGAAAATATCGCACTGCCGCTGAAGATCGAGGGCGTCGCCAAGGCGGAAAGATTGCAGCGCGCCCGCGAGTTGCTCGAGCTTGTCGGCCTTGCCGACAAGGCCAAGGCCTATCCCTCCGCCCTGTCCGGCGGCCAGAAGCAGCGCGTCGGCATTGCCCGCGCCCTTGCCGCGCGGCCCGCCATTCTTCTCTCTGACGAAGCGACGTCGGCGCTTGATCCGGAAACCACCCGATCCATCCTGGCCCTTCTCAAGGACATCAACCGCAAGCTCGGCCTGACGATCCTGCTCATTACCCACGAGATGGAGGTGATCCGCTCGATCGCCGACCGCGTTGCGGTCATCGACGCCGGCCGCATCGTCGAAGAAGGTTCGGTGTGGACGGTCTTCGCCAATCCGCAAACGGAGATCGCCGCAAGCCTGCTCAGCGGCGCCCGCCCGCAGCTTCCGGAGCATATCGCTGCCCGCCTCTCCCCGGCATCGGGTACCGAGGCCATTCTCAGCGTCGATCTTGCCGGCCCGGCCGCGCAAGGTGCGCTCTTTGCCGAGCTTTCGGCCGCCCTACCCCACTCATTCCGGCTGGTCCACGGCGGCATCGACCATATCCAGAACCAACCCGTCGCCCGCTTCTTCGTCGCGGTGCCGACGCGCGATGCGACCTTGCCGACCCAGGTCAGCGATTTTCTGAAAGCCCGTTCCGCCCGGGTGGAGGTTCTAGGCTATGACGACTGATGTAATCCTCGGCCTGCTTTGGCACTCCTTCTGGCAAACCGTGTGGATGACGGGCGCATCCGGCTTTCTTTCCCTGATCATCGGCCTGCCGCTCGGCCTCGCTCTCGTCGTCACCAGCCGCGGCGGCATTGCCGAGCAGGGTGCGATCAACCGCGTTCTGGGCGTCTTGGTCGACGGCTTCCGCGCCGTGCCTTTCATCATCCTGCTTATCGCGCTCATTCCGCTGACGCGCCTGATCGTCGGCACGGCGCTCGGCACAACGGCTGCGATCGTGCCGCTGACCATCGCCGCAATCCCCTATTACGCGCGCGTTGCCGAGGTCTCCCTGCGTGATGTCGATCGCGGCCTGATCGATGCTGTGCGCGCCATGGGCGGCAATCGCTGGACCATTGTCCGCGAGGTATTGATACCGGAAGCCATGCCCGGCATCGTCGCCGGCTTCACGGTAACCATGGTGACGCTGATCGGCGCATCCGCCATGGCCGGCACGATCGGCGGCGGCGGCCTCGGCGACCTGGCCATCCGCTATGGCTATCAACGCTACGAAACGAACGTCATGATCGCCGTCGTCATCATCCTGATCATTCTGGTCTGGGGCATGCAATGGCTGGGCGATCGCTTCGCCGACCGGCTCGATCGCCGCTAGTTCCGCCGGCACAAATCCATTCCCGGCGCAGGGAGATGCTGCGCCGGGAGTAAAACTAAAGATCAGTTCCGCGTCACCGGCTTAGAGCGCATGCGTGATACCGTTTCCCGCTCGGCGCGCTTGCAACGCATCGGCGGTAGGCCGCGATCCATCAGATCCATATCCTCCAGCACCATGTCGCCCATTTTCTTGAAGGCGCTGTCGAGCGCGCCGGCGCGGTGGGCCGAGCGAAGGAAACCCTTGAGCTTGCGCACCGGGTGATCGAAGCCGAGCGGCTCCTCCGGATAGACATCGCTTGCCGCCACGATGTGGCCGGAGGCAACCGCCGCCATCAGCGCGTCGAAATCCACCACATCCGCGCGGCTGAGCAGTATGAAGGCCGCCCCCTTGCGCATTTTCGCGAAAGCTTCAGCCCCGAGAAAGCCCTTGTTTTCGCTGGTGACCAACGCGACTACGAAAACGAAATCGCTGCCTGACAACACCTCGTCCAGCCCGGCGGGCTGCACGCCGTGTTCTCTCAGGATCGAAGGCGGCATCCAGGGGTCGAACACCCTGATATTGGCACGGAAGCCGGAGAGCACCCGGTTCAGCGCCTTGCCGAGATCACCGAAGCCGACGATGCCGATATCACTGCCGGAAAGCAGCCGCGCCTTCGCATTGCCATCGCCGCCCCAGAGCTCCCTGCCCTCGCGAAAATCCAGATCGGCATCAACGATGCCGCGCGCCAGGCTCAAGGCAAATCCGAGGCCGATCTCGGCGACCGGCTCGGCGAAGACGAGGCCCGTGGTGACCACATGGATGCCGCGTTCGAAAAGCACCTCATAGGGCATGTTGTTGATGAGGTTGCTCTCGACATTCAGGATGCAGCGCAGTTGCGGCATTCGGTCGAGCGTTTCCTTCGACAGCGGCGGCTGGCCGATGATGTAGCGTGCCTCGCTGAGCACCTCGTCGCCCAGTCCGGCGATATCGTCCGGATCCGCCTCGACGAGGCGATAGTTCGAGTGAAGAAGCGACAGTGCGTCGTTGGTGAAGATAAGCTCGAGCGAGCGTGGCTCCGGCGCGCTAATGGCCAAGGGCCTGCTGTCGATCGTCATTCTGTTCCTCCCTGTCTAAAGACGCGATCCAATAGCATTCGACGGATCAGATCAATCAGGCTTCGTCCTCTTCGCCGGGCATTCCGACGGAGAAGGCGCAGATGCGCGAGAGATAGGTGAGCGGCAGGTCCGTCTCCGTATGCCAGGCATTGAACTGATCCTGGATCAACCGCAGATCCTTCTTGGTGGGCTTGCTTTCCGAGATAGGGAGGCCGGCAAGCCGCAGGCAGACGAGAACGTCATGGCTCATGACGAAACTGTCGCGGCCGATCGCCCGCAGGAGATATTGGCCGGTCATGCCGCCGAGCCGGTTCGCTTGCTTGGCGAGAACAGCAAGCAGGCCGACCTGATCCTCCAGCGGCCAGTCGGCGAAAAAGCGGCCGACGCTGCCATGCTCGTCGGCAAGCCGGCGGACGAACTGCGCATTGGCCCGGACCGACATGATCTTGGCGCCGTTGCGGATGACCCGCGCATCGGACGTCAGATCGTGCCAGTAATCATCAGGCGCGAGGTTGAGGAAGGCAGGATCGAAACCGGAAAATGCGGCCTCGAAGCCCGGCCACTTGGAATCGATGATGTTGCGGACAAAGCCCGCGTAGAAGATGTAGCGCGTCATCTCCGAGAGGATGCGGTCATCAGGCAGGGCGCGCAGGACGTCATGGTTCGGCACCTTCGGCATCAACGCCTTCAGCCCCGCGGCTCCGCCCTTGCGCTTCTCCGCCCGTTCCTGGATCTCCACAAAGCTCACCATCGCTTTCTCCCATCAACTGCGCTGTACGCTCAAGTCTTTTATGATCTTCCGCCGCCGCGCAAGTAATCTCCCGCAATGATCGGCTGCGAAACACGGCATCGAAAGACATGACTCGAAAGTTGATCAGATTGGCGGGTGAATTGATTTTCGCGGTGATTGAAACAGTTCCAGGCTGCTCCAGATATCGTCTTGAAATTAACTTGAGATTTCGCGCGGCGTAGCGTTAATTTCGGCGGCATCGGATCGGAGCCTCGTACCATGAATAATAAAGACTGGAATTATCCCATCATGGTCATCTGCAAGCGTACCGGAAAAATCTATACGGTCGCCAATACCAAGGAAGCATTGGACATGTTGCTGAATGCGTGGCCCGTGGCGGAAGGCAAGGCATTCATGATGGCCCTGCAGATCTGTGCCGACGTGGAGAGGGGTCAGGGGCAACCGCTGGAGGCCCGCAGCAGCTTTGTCATAGCGGCGGCGGAGGCCGGCGTCCCCCTCGAAATTCCCGTGATTCAATAGAATTTACCGCAATCTTCCGCACGCATTCGTGCACAAAACGGCCGCCCTCTCTCCATGCGATAGGGGCATCAACTGGTCTATGCGACTTCACGCTGGCCCTGCCCCGCCCGGCTGTTCGCGTCACACTAGGCCGCAGCGGCTCTGCAGAACAACGCGATCGATTTTTCGTAAATTGCGAAACTTTTTGCCGCGACGGGAGTTTCGATCACAATGTCGGAGCACCATTGAAATGACCATGATATTTAATAGGGCTGGGGTCCGCTGGCCTGAGCCCGTTTATCTCCGTATCGGCTATGGCATGCCGGAAGCAATTCGAAGTCCAGAAGAAGCCTACAACTACCTCCTTTTCTGTTGGCCGGCCATCAGAGGCGAGAGATATAATTCGGCCCGGAACCTTTGCCTTGCCGCCAACAGCGATCCCCTTCTCAGCGAGAAGGCCAGGAAAATCTTCGTCGAAGCCTGCATCGAAGCCGACGTATTGGATTAGGGCCATATAACCTGTCGCCGACTCTGCGACGCAAGGCGTCCACGGGCTCGCCTAAGTTTTTCGACGGTGCCCATCCCGATCGGTCAGACATAGTGTGCCAATACTTAGTGCCAATAGAGGGAACTCAGCCGCACGACGCGGCGGTGGAGGCCCGTTGCGGGCCTGCGCCGCCGCGTCAGGAACCAGCCAATGCGTAAAACCCCGAAGATAGTCGGCGTCCACGCCGCTCTCGGTGGACAAACGAAACCAGCTCAATGACACCGGCCAAAAGCCGTTCGATCCGGAATGCTTTTTGCAACATTACCAAAGCATGTACGTTTCGGAGGTAATGCGTGTTGAAACGAAACACTTTACGACCATTTCCAGCTGTCACGCTTGTCATGGAAGAAAGCGGCGGACACCGCCGCGTCAATTCGGTGCATCAGGTTGCGGAACTGCTGTTGCAGCATTGGCCGGTCGAGAATGGCGAGGAATATGTCGCCGCGGTACGCATCTGCCTTGAAGCGATGCTCGGCGCCGTCCCGCCCGAGGCTGTGAGGGAGGCCTTGATCAAGGCGGCCCGGGAAGCAGGCATATCCGTATTGCAATGAAATCGCCCCGCCCTTCCCGCCGCGTACGGGATCTCTCTGAGATAATTCACTTTTTATGAACGAGTGCCGGCGATCTTGCCAACAGAGGCAGGCGATTCGCGCTGCCAATGACGGAGAGAATATGTCGCTTCTACCATTCCCAGCCGACAGGCGTACCAGTGATGTCAGGCGGTGTGCCAAAGCCCTGCAACAGCTTCACGGAGAGGCGGCAAACCGCTTCTGGCGTTCGGAAATGGCGAGCTTTGCCGCCATCCTGCGGGAACAGGGAATGGAAGACGACGAGATCTCCCGGCAAGCCGGTCTCTACATGCACGCGGTCCAGATGGAGCTGCAGCTCGCCTTTGCCGAAGAAGAGCTGAACGCGTCGGCCTGACCCGCTATTTCGGCAATCTGCAGAATGCTATCGATTTGTCGCCGCTGGTCGGCGACTTGATCTGCACGGTCCATTCGCCGCCGGGGAAATGAAATCCCTTGGAGGAGACCACGCCGGCAATCTGCACGCATGCCTTCCGGGCGTCGGCGCTCGGCAAATCTATCGTCGCCACAACGGCGTTTTTCCGGCTGGAAACCTGACACGGCGCAGTAAACAAGCCGGTATTGTCGATCATTTTACAAACCCGGAACGCATTGTTCGCGGCATCATCGGCAGCCGTTGCAGAATTGGCGACCACCAATGCAGTGGTCACCGCCAAAAACAGTCTCATTGAAAACCCCGATCCCCTATGGCGGCACGGTGCCAGAGCATGTTTCTTCTTGCAAGACATGTTGCACGGATTTGCGATGACTGTTTGGAAATACAACGTCATTGACGACAACTTGTTCGCCGGAGAATTAAATTATCCGGATTTGCCGGGAAATATTCGGCCGCAAACGAGCCGGGAGGCCAACCTCCTCACCCGTCGCTTCATCGACCCGACAGGTGAAAAGCGTGCAATTCACAGCTTCCCGTTAACATGTCAGATATTAGAACATGGCATATTAGAAAAAATGGAGATCACGGAGCCAACGCGATGACGGCACTCTCGCCCGAAGGTCGAGCATCCCTCCGAAAGCGTACGCTTCTCGGCGCAAAGATCATATTCAACGACGGCCGTTCGGTTTTTGATTGCATCGTCAGAAATCTGTCCGATACCGGCGCCATGATCCAAATCGAAAACCCGCTCGCAGTACCAAACAGCTTCAATCTGCAATTTCCAGACGACAGGCTGGTCGCCTGTGAGATGCGCTGGCGAAAAATCAACGGCATAGGCGTTGAGTTCGTATGAGACTGCTTCTCGCCGCAAGCACACATCGCGCCGCCCCTTCGGAAAGATAGGATAAAAACTCGCTTGCTTCATCCTGGATGATTTCACTGATGCAGCGAAAGCAGGCCGACCACAATCATGCAGGTCAGCAGGCCGGCGGACAGAAAGAACATAAGAAGAAGCTTATAGCTCGACATCATGGGCTCCCTTCGAAGTTGCTCTTGGTGTCGTCATGAAAAGCCGCACCTCTACCCGGAATTCGCGAGGCTCAAGGCGCTTGGTTCCACATGAGGATCGAGTAAAGCTCGTTACTTGTCTTTACGCAGGCAGCCGCTCTTGGTTCCGACAATCATTCGGAAGCGCGGCAAGAATTTCGATGCCGCCATATCGGCGCGTGGGAAACACCGCGACCTCGCAACCAGGATACCGGTCCCTTGTATCCCACACCAATTGGACGGAAGCCCACCACCGGAACAAATGTCGCGCGCGGAGCATTCCCGAAGACAGGGGGTTCTGTTCGATTTGTTTGCAAAGGAGATGGCTATGAACCAGGATACGATCGACAGGCTTGACTCGATTAACCAACAGCTTCACGCCCGAACTCTTGCTCTATCCCAGTCCCGGGAAGACCCTGATCACGCGCTCATGATGTCGGCATTGAGCGCCATGATAGAGGCTGTGCGATCTTTGGACGAGAACATGACCCGTCTCGATGGCCCAAAGGGGATCGGCTCGGCAGGCTCCTGAGCTCAGCCTCGTCTATCTAGGGCTGGTAGCGAGGATCGAAAAATCGCGGCAAGCGCGCCTCGAAAAATCAATAAAATCTTGATTTTACTTGGGAATTTTGGTAGCGGAGGAGGGATTTGAACCCCCGACACAAGGATTATGATTCCTCTGCTCTGACCTACTGAGCTACTCCGCCACGTCAACGCATGATCTTTAGGATCACACGCAAAGGTCAAACGAACCGCCGCTCGAAAAGCGCTGGCTCGTCGGTTGAGCGGCTTATAAGGTGCGGTTCGGCTCGGTGTCAAGCGGATGATTTGGAAAAATCGGTGGTTTCTCTTGCACCGATGCCGTCTGCGCTCAGGCGGCCACCGGGCTCGCCAGCAGCGCCTTCAGCGAAGCCTCCGCCATCGGCTCGCGTTCCGAGCGTTCGATGAAGCCGCCGCCATAGACGCGGGCATCGTCGCCCGGCGCGGAATAGAGCGCGCAGGCCTGGCCGGGAGCCACGCCGGCTTCGCCGACTGTGAGGTCGACATAGATGCCGCTGGCGTCGGCATGCAGTACGGCCGGGGACGGCGCGCGGGTGGAGCGAACCTTGGCGAAACAGGCAAAACCGTCGTCAGAAGCCGCCTGGGTAAGCGGCTCGTCACCCAGCCAGTTCACGTCGCGCAGATAGACGCGATGCGTTTCCAGCGCTTCCTTCGGGCCGACGATGACGCGGCGCGAGCGGGCATCGAGATAGACGACATAGAGCGGCTCGCCGGTGGCAACGCCGATGCCGCGGCGCTGGCCGATCGTATAGTGCAGGATGCCTTCGTGCTGGCCGAGCACGCGGCCGTCGAGATGGACGATCTCGCCGGCCAGCGCCGCATTCGGCTTCAGCTTGGCGATCACGTCGGAATATTTGCCTTGCGGCACGAAACAGATGTCCTGGCTGTCGGCCTTCTTGGCAACGACGAGGCCCATTTCCTCTGCCAGCGCGCGGGTTTCGGCCTTCGGCATGCCGCCAAGCGGAAAGCGCAGATAATCGATCTGGTCCTGCGTCGTCGCGAAGAGGAAATAGCTCTGGTCGCGATCGGCATCGGCCGGGCGATAGAGCGCGCGACGATGCGGGTGCTCCGAGGATGGATTCGGACGCGAGCGGATATAATGGCCGGTCGCCAGCGCATCGGCGCCGAGTTCCTTGGCGGTCAGCAGAAGATCGGCGAACTTGACGGTCTGGTTGCAGGCAACACAGGGGATCGGCGTTTCGCCGGCCACATAGCTTTCGGCGAAGGGATTGATGACCGTCTCGCGGAAGCGCTTTTCATAGTCGAGCACGTAATGCGGGATGCCGAGCGTTTCGCAGACGCGGCGCGCATCGTCGATATCCTGGCCGGCGCAACAGGAGCCGGCGCGATGCACGGCCGCGCCATGATCATAGAGCTGCAGCGTGATGCCGAGCACATCATAGCCCTGCCGCTTCAAAATGCCGGCGACGACGGAGCTGTCGACACCGCCCGACATGGCGACGACGACGCGGGTATCTTCCGGCCTCTTGTCAAAATCCAGTGTATTCACGGTCGTTGCCGCCAGTCTTGAACGATCTTCGATGCTGCCAAGCGGGATGACTTTTTTCGAGAAGTCTTCACGCTATCACGATTTGATTTCGCATGATCTGATCCAAAAAACGCTGCACACTTTTTCGGGATCATGCTTCTGATCGCCGCATGCCATGCAAAAGCGGCGAATTTTCATCATGCGGGGCCTTCGGCCGCTGTTTGCGGCCAGCCTCAATTGTGGACGGATATAGAAAGGATTGCCATCCCATGCAAGGGGCGGGCGAAATCGCGAATCACCCCTTTGCCTTCAAATGTCCGATCAGATTGCCGGCGCGCCGTAAGACCGTGACAGCCGATCCGATGGCGACGATCCAGAGCGCGATCGTCAAAACCCAGCTGCCACCACTCCATAGCGCCTCGACGATCGAGAGCAAAGCCGCAGCCGTGGCGACCGCCATGCGATGCTGCTTGGCCATTGGCCCGCCGAAATCGCTGGGATTGCCCGTGGCCCGTCCAAGCTCGCGGACATAGGCTGTGAGCACTGCAAAGGCGGCAGCGGCCCAGCCGAGTCCCGGTATTGCGACGCCATAGCCAATGCCGGCAAAAATGAGGATATCGGCAACACGATCCGGGAACTCGTTCCAGAACGGCCCGTCGGCCTCGCCCTTTCCGCCCTCGACCGCCACCATGCCGTCAAGCAGGTTGCAGAGCAGACGCAGCTGGCAGAACAAGGCAGCGAAGATCAGCGGGGCCACCCGCATCTCAGCGCTGCCGACGGCGCCGGAGAGCCAGAACGAGGCTCCCGCCAGCGCTGCCATCAGCATGCTTGCCTGCGAGATCCGGTTCGGCGTCACCGAAAGCGCGGTCATGCGCCGCGCCAGTGCCTGTGCCCACCGCGTGTTGCGGCTCGCCAGCGGCCGCCTGTCGCCTGTTCCCTCGCCGGTCATATGCCCTTATCCCTCATGATTTCGCGGCCTTCCGCCCGATATCGAATAATTGTAGATCGCCGCATAACTGGAGGAGACCAGCAGCGGCACCGCAATGGTTTTCAGGATCTCCGGCGTGCCGCTCAGCGCGTGGATGACGATCAGGATGGTCGCCGAGCCCAGGCAGGCGATCAGCGGCGGCGCCCAAAGACGCGTAGAGCCGCCGAACCGCCGCGACAAAGCTTCGACCACGGATTTCAGGAACAGCGTCAGGCAGCCCGAAAGCACACCCTGCACGAAGCCCGCGATCAGTGGCCTCGGCATCGGGTGCATGCGGTTGGCGAAGAAAGCCCAGCCGCCCATGGCGAGGAAGGCGAAAAGCACATGCACGATGCTGCTGCCGGCAAGTGCTTTCAGCTTTCCGTTCATGACAGCGACCACCAGTAGCGCACGAGATGGAAGAAGATCGGCGCGGAGAAGACGACCGAATCCAGCCGGTCGATCAGCCCGCCATGCCCCTCGATGAGATGGCCCCAATCCTTGACGCCGCGATCCCGCTTGATCGCCGACATGACAAGCCCGCCGAAGAAACCCATGATCGTGATGACGAAGGCGAGAAGCCCAGCCTGCAGCGGCGTGAACGGCGTCACCCACCAGAGCGCCGCCCCGATCAGCGAGGCGCTGATGACGCCGCCGACGAAACCCTCCACCGTCTTCGATGGCGACAGCCGCGGCGCGATCTTCGTTTTCCCGAACAGCTTGCCCCAGACATATTGCAGGACGTCACTGAGCTGCACGACGATCACCAGAAAAGCGATCAGCAGCACATTGCGGCCTTCATAGCCCGGAATATGCAGCGTCAGCAGCGCCGGCACATGCGAGGCGCAGAAGACGCAGATCATCAGCGCCCATTGCACCTCGGCGATCCGCACCAGAAACCGCTCCGTGTCGCCGCGCAGCACCGCGATGATCGGCATGAAGAGGAAGGCGTAAACGGGGATGAAGATCGAATAGATGCCATATTGCTCGGCCCAGAGCAGATAATATTGCACCGGCAGGGCCACAAAGAAGGCCGCGGCAAGTGCCCAATGATCCGCCCGCTTCGTGTTGATCAGCGTCATGAATTCGCGCAGCGCCGCAAAGGAGCAGAAGGCGAAGAGCAGGATGACGCCGGCGCGCCCGGCAATGAAGGCGATGCCGATCAGCACCACCATCACCCACCAAGCCTTGATGCGTGCATTCAGGTTTTCGATCGCGGCGTTCGATCCGTCGGGCGACAGGCGCCGCTGCAGCACATAGCCGACGACGGAGGCGACGATCAGGACGCCGAAAATGCCGAAAACAAGATGGATCAGATCGGCGCTTGCCGCACTCATGCTCAGTCTCCCGCCCGCTTGGGCGCCAGCGCCAGCAGCGCCGCTTCTGCTCTCGCCAGGAACTCCGTCTTCTCTTCGGCCTCGTCGATATGCAGCGCCTCGCCGAAGGTGACGGTGCAGATCAGCGGAATGGGCACGAACTCGCCCTTGGGCATGACGCGATTGAGATTGTCGATCCAGACCGGAATGAGATCGATATCCGGGCGCGCCTGGGCAAGATGAAAGAGCCCGCTCTTGAAGGGCTGCAGCGGCTGCTCGGTCAAATTGCGGGTGCCCTCCGGAAACAGGATCAGCGAGGAACCGGCATCGAGCGCCTGCGTCATCTGCGTGACCGGATCTTCCTTACGCGCCTCACGATCCCGTTCGATCAGCACGGCATTGAAGACATCGCGGCCGATAAAGCTGTTCAGCGGCGATTTCAGCCAATAGTCAGCACCCGCCACGGGGCGCACGCGTCGGCGCAATCGCGGCGGCAGGACAGTCCAGATCAGGATGAAATCGCCATGGCTGGAGTGATTGGCGAAATAGACGCAGCGGCGGGTTTGCATGCCGCTCTCGGGCCAGATCGCCCGGACGGCGGTGATGGCGCGTGCAAAGAGCACGATCGCCACGGAGACGGGCCTGGCCAGCCATTCGATCGGCGTGCCCATCCTTTCCCCGAAAATACTCTTCCGCAATGCCTCCATGGCAAAAGAGATAGGCGCGTTTCGGCGGCCTAGATAGTCCACAGCTTCAGCTTATCCACAACCCAAGCAATCATGAAGAAAGCCCGGCGCAACTCGCGTCGCGCCGGGCTTCCGGATTGGCTCTTGGGAGGAGCAAACTCTCTGGCTGCCGCCCCTTAGCGGGCGGGCGGGCTCAATCGACGTTGAACACCAGCGGCTTTGCCTGGCGGATCGCCTGATGCGCCGTCAGCTTGGCAAGCACGTCATCGCTGATCGGACCGTCGACATAGAGAAGCGCGATGGCATCGCCGCCCTGCTTGTCGCGGCCGAGCTGGAAGTTGGCGATGTTGACACCGGCGGAGCCGAGCGTCGTGCCGATGAAGCCGATCATGCCGGGAACGTCGGTATTGGCGATATAGACCATGTGGTTGCCGACATCGGCATCGAGGTTGATGCCCTTGATCTGGATGAAGCGCGGCTTGCCGTCCGAGAAGACGGTGCCGGCAACGGAGCGCGTCATGCTGTCGGTGGTAACCGTCAGCTTGATGTAGCCATCATAGACGCCGGTCTTATCGCGCTTGACTTCAGCAAGCACGATACCCTTTTCCTTGATCATGATCGGCGCCGAAACCATGTTGACGTCGGCAACCTGGTTGCGGATCAAGCCGGCAAGCAGCGCGCTCGTCAAAGCCTTGGTGTTCATGTTGGCGGTCACGCCGTCATAGAGGATCTCGATTTCCTTGATCGGATCTTCCGTGACCTGGCCGACAAAGGCACCGAGAACATCGGCAAGCTTGATGAACGGCTTCAGGATCGGCGCTTCCTCGGCAGTGATCGAGGGCATGTTGATGGCATTCGAGACGGCACCCTTGACGAGGTAGTCGGCCATCTGCTCCGCAACCTGGAGCGCGACGTTTTCCTGCGCTTCCGTGGTCGACGCGCCGAGATGC
This sequence comes from Rhizobium sp. P40RR-XXII, assembly GCF_012641405.1. Classification (GTDB taxonomy): domain Bacteria; phylum Pseudomonadota; class Alphaproteobacteria; order Rhizobiales; family Rhizobiaceae; genus Rhizobium. The sequence continues at coordinate 334,781 of NZ_JABAII010000001.1, read as the reverse complement.
GGCGTGCAGACGACGTTCGGAAGGCCGAAGAGCGGGCTTTCCTTCGCGGGCTCGACCTCGAAGACGTCGAAAGCGGCGCCGGCGACATGGCCTGATTTGATGGCGGCGGCAAGGGCTGCCTCATCGACGAGACCGCCGCGGGCGCAGTTAATGATGCGCACGCCCTGCTTCATCTTGGCAATGGCGCTCGCGTCGATGATATTGCGGGTCTTGTCGGTCAGCGGCACGTGCAGCGTGATGAAATCGGCGCGCGCGAACAGCTCATCGAGCTCGACTTTGGTCACGCCCATTTCCTCGGCGCGCTCCTTGGAAAGGAACGGGTCGTAGGCAACGACGTGCATCTTCAGGCCGATGGCGCGGGAGATCACGATGGAGCCGATATTGCCGGCACCGATGATGCCGAGCGTCTTGCCGGTGATTTCGACACCCATGAACTTCGACTTTTCCCACTTGCCGGCCTGGGTCGAGGCATCGGCAGACGGAAGCTGGCGGGCGACGGCGAACATCAGCGCGATGGCATGTTCGGCTGTTGTGATCGAGTTGCCGAACGGGGTGTTCATGACGATGATACCGCGGCGCGAGGCGGCTGGAATATCGACATTGTCGACACCGATACCGGCGCGGCCGACAACCTTGAGGTTCTTGGCCCCTTCGATGATCTTTTCGGTCACCTTGGTGGCGGAACGGATGGCAAGACCATCATACTTGCCGATGATTTCGAACAGCTTGTCCTTGTCCTTGCCAAGCTGCGGCTGGAAATCGACTTCGACGCCACGATCGCGGAAGATCTGGACGGCGGTTTCCGACAGTTCGTCGGATACGAGAACGCGAGGTGCCATTGAGGCCTCCTGAAAAGGGTCAGCTAAGACGAGCAATTCCGGGAAACGTGTAAAGCGGCTTTCCGTATGGAATTGCAGGATACAACGAGAATTTCGGGATGCTGGGCTCCGCCGATCGTGGCGGAGCCATAAACGCTTCAAACCTCAGGCAGCGGCCTGGGAGAGCGTCGCCTTCTGCGTTTCGAAAGCCCAGGCGAGCCAGGGCATCAGCTTCTGCATGTCGGCAGCTTCGATCGTCGCACCGGCCCAGATGCGCAGGCCGGACGGTGCGTCGCGGTAATGGCCCACGTCAAAAGCAACCGCTTCCTTTTCGAGGAGTGCGACCAGACCCTTGGCGAAATTCGCCTGGCCGTCGGCATCGAGAGCGACGACATCCTTGTCGACGATCTTCAGGCAGACGGACGTGTTGGATTCCGTCCCGGCCTTGACGGCGAGATTGGCGATCCAGCCATTGGCGGCAACGAAATCGTGGATGACCTTGGCGTTGGCATCGGCACGGCCGATCAGCGCCTTCAGGCCGCCGAGATCCTTCGCCCAGAGGAGAGCGTCGATATAGTCTTCAACGCAGAGCATCGAAGGCGTATTGATCGTCTCTCCGGTGAAGATGCCTTCAATCAGCTTGCCGCCGCTGGTCATGCGGAAGATCTTCGGCAGCGGCCAGGCCGGCTGATAGGTCGTCAGGCGCTCGACGGCGCGCGGCGACAGGATAATGACGCCATGTGCGCCCTCGCCGCCCAAAACCTTCTGCCAGGAGAAGGTGACGACATCGAGCTTGGCAAAATCGAGGTTCTGAGCGAAAGCGGCCGAGGTGGCATCGCAGATCGTCAGGCCCTTGCGGTCGGCCGGGATGAAATCGGCGTTCGGAACGCGCACGCCCGAGGTGGTGCCGTTCCAGGTGAAGACCACGTCGCGGTCGAAATCGACAGCGGAAAGATCGGGCAGCTCGCCATAGGCGGCTTCAAGCTTGCGGACGTTCTTGAGCTTCAGCTGCTTGACGACATCGGTAACCCAGCCGGCACCGAAGCTTTCCCAGGCGAGCATGTCGACGCCGCGTTCGCCGAGCAGCGACCAAAGCGCCATCTCTACGGCGCCGGTATCGGAGGCCGGGACGATGCCGATGCGGTAATCTGCCGGCACTTCCAGAATTTCGCGGGTAAGATCGATGGCCTGCTTCAGCTTTGTCTTGCCGACCTTCGCGCGGTGCGAACGGCCAAGGGCCGCATCGGAAAGAGCATTAAGTGTCCAACCTGGACGTTTCGAGCATGGACCAGAAGAAAAATGGGTATTATTCGGACGGATGTCCGGCTTGGCGAGCTTAGTCATGATGCTATCCTCTCAGATAGAAAGCTCCTCGTTGGGGAGGAGTGTCCCGCCGCCGGGTATATTGGAAGCCGAGCACGAGCACAATAGTAAAATTTGCGGATGGCGCTCGATCACAAAGTCGTGCGAAAAGTTTGACGGTGCGTAAGTTACGCACAATGAAATTCAGCCAAATTTGGCCACATAAAAACTGGTTTTTGTGCCGAAGCACAATCATATAAGGCCTAGCGTCCCATGGCCGCGCCGATAGAAATAACAAGTGTGCCCAATGTTACTAACTGCGCTCGCCGAAAGCCCCTTCATGCCGGCACAGACCGTGCCGGTCTATCTGATCAATATTGACCGCGCGACGGAGAGGTTGGCGGAGATCCGCCGGCAGAGCGATGAATTCGGCTTCCGATTTGAACGCATCGACGGCGTCGACGGCGCCCTCGTCCCGCGTGATCAATGGATCGACGTGGACCACGACCGTTTCCAGCGCCGGCACGGTCGGACGATCCTGCCTGGTGAATATGGCTGCTATCGCAGCCATCTGCTTGCATTGCGCCAGTTTCTTGCGAGCAGCGACGCAATGGCCATCATCATCGAGGATGATGTCGCCCTGGATGCCGATTTCCTGGCGCGCGCTATAGCCGCCAAGGAAGCGGCGCCGACCGCCGACCTGATCAAGCTTGTCAACCATCGCTGGAACGGCTTCCGTGCCATGATGCGCAGCAGGAAGGGAGATGTCGTCGGTCGTTGCCTTTTCGGCCCACAGGGTTCGACGGCCTGCTATCTCGTCACGCGCCGCGGCGCCGAGAGAATCGTCAAATCGCTAGAGGTCATGTCATTGCCTTGGGACGTGGCGGTGGAGCGTGGCTGGGACATGCATATATCGATCTTCAGCACACGCGCCAATATCGCCGGCTTCAGCCGGCTGCAGCGAACCACCATGATCGGCTGGCGCCGCGATTATCGCGCCGCCAAGTCTTCTGCGTGGCGGCGCGTACCCGCCCACATCTTCCGAACTTTGGATTTCTTTCGGCGTATCAACTATGTGCTGACGACGCCATAGAGCAATTCCAGGAAAAGTGCGCAGCGGTTTTCCGTCCGGAATTGCAAGGAAACAAAGAGATAGAGCGGCTCAGAGGCTCATTGAAAAGCTGAACCGCTCTAAGCCTCGATCCTACCAGGTCGTGATCCTGAGACCGATCCGGATTTCGTGCCGCGAGAGCGCACCGTCACGACCCACAGTGCCGCCTGCGCTCGCCACCGATTCGCCGAACATGTCTCCGCCGGCAACGTGGGAGAAGCGATAGCCAAGGTCGACCTTGATATTCGGCGCAACCTCGTAGGCGACACCCGCCATCAGAGCATAGGTCATGCGCCAGTCGCTATCGCCCGGATAGCGCGCGCTGATCGAAGCCACGCCACCACAGCCGGAAGCACCGTCCACGCAGGAGCCCATGGCATTGACGCTGCTCCACGAGACACGCGTCGCACCCAGTCCCGCACCGACATAGGGCGTAAAGCCGGCAAGCGTTCCGAGATCGACGTAGCCGTTGACCATCAGGCTGCCGGCCCTGAAGGAAGAATGCGCCTTTGTGGAGCAACCTGTGCCTGCGGCTCCGCTGGCGCAAGGCGAATTGCTGGAGATTCGGCCGTCGAAATCGCCGCTGAAGAAATCCCCAGTGACATCGGCGCGAAATAGATCGTTGAATTGATAGCCGACGCCCAGGCCGCCGGAAAAATCGCCGCCAAAGCGGGTCGAATCGAAGCGGCTCGAACTGTAGTCGCCACCAGCTGGATCGTAAGCGCGGAACGTCGTGTTGTTGCGGCTGGCATTGACGGCATAACCGACATCACCGCGAACGTACCATCCCTTCGCATCCTTGACGCTGACCTCTGGGACACTGACTTCGGGCACCTTGATTTCCGGCGGCGCATCGCCCGCAAGAGCAACGCCCGCCGATGCGCCTGCCATCGCTGCGGCCAGCGCCAAAGCGTCAAAACGGATCATTACCCCTCGCCTTCCATCCTCGGGCGAATGCCCGCGCGTCGAACCGGTCGGCCTTTGCTTGCCCGCGAGCCCGTCAGAGAAGAGACCCTGCGGGAAAGCCGCCATTCTCATTTCATTAACCATAGGGAATTCATGGTTAATGAAGCTTTAAAGCACGGAAGAATTGCTTAACGGCAGGGAGAAAAGACAAAAGCCGCCCGGAGGAAACCGGACGGCTTTTCAATGGCTTGCGTGAGGTATGCTTATTTGTAGACCGGCTGGGCCGGAATATCGGCCGGCGGCATGTAGCTTGCCGTCTGGCAGCCGCCGAAGGTGTAACGGGCACCGATGCGAGCTTCGTGCAGGTTCAGGCCCTTATCGTAGCCGGGGCCGCCGTTTTCAGCGAAGCCGAACATATCGCCGCCCTGGATATGCCGATAGCGATAGCCGACGTCAGCCTTGAGATTGCAGCTCAGATCGATGGACGTACCGGCCATCAGCGCGTAGGTGAAGCGCCAGCTGCCGCGACCATTATGCGTAACCGATCCGTCGCAGGAGTCCGGATTGGCGTCCGAGCAAGAGGTGTTCTTCAGATTGCTCCACTTGACGTAGGTACCACCGAGACCACCACCGACATAAGGCGTGAAGATGCCGTACGTGCCGAGATCGACGTAAGCGTTGGCGAGCAAGCTGAAGGCCGTCAGGGATGCCAGGTCGCGGGACGTTGCCGGGACGGACGTGAAGTCCGGACCGCAGCCGCCGCAATTGCCCTTCGTCGAACCCTTGAAGTCGGACTTGAAGAGATAATCGAACGTCAAGTCCGTGCGCAGGTAGTTATTGATCTGATAACCGATACCGCCGCCGAGCGTGAGGTTGTCATCGAGCGACGCCCTATCGAAATCGACCAGGCTGGAATTGGAGCCCTGGAAATAGTTGGCGCCGCGCAGGTTCGTGAAGGCATAGCCGACATCGCCGCGCAGGTACCAGCCGCTGGATTGGGCGACAGTCACTTCCGGCGCCGACTGCGCGGGTTCCGGTGTATAAAGATCAGCAGAAAAGGCCGACGTGCCGACAAGCAAAGTGGCAAGTGCTCCTATTAGGGATTTCATCATGGCTTTGGCTCCAAATTTCTTGCCTTGGCGCAGCAGACGCTTGCCAATCGAAAAGACATGACAGGGATAATGATGAAAATGAGTTAAAGCCTGATTAACTACGAATATTTACCCTGTTTATTCAGAGACTATACTTTATTTAATATATTAGAAACTTGTGATTTTATAATAAAGAGAACGAGATGCGGCCGTTTCACCTCCTCCCTTCTTCGCGAGGACATGCGCCACCAGGTGTCGTGGAGGTCTGGATTTTAAACGAATTGGCAAGAATAGAGCCACTACAGTGCGGTGGCCGGAAGCTAACTCAGGAGGAAGTCTTTGACTTGCCATCGAAAGCTATGGACCTGCCTGGGGCTCCTTATCCTCTTCCTGAGCCCTGCCGCTCTGGCCGGCACGAAGCCGATAAAACCCGTCGCGGCCACGGCATGGAACAAGGGTCGCGAAACGGGATTGCCGATCCCTCGTTATGTTTCCCTGCGGGCTCAGAAGGCACGCATGCGCGTGGGTCCATCGACCATCTACGCAACCAAATGGATCTATACGAAACCGGGCCTGCCCCTGGAGATCATCGACGAATATGGCCATTGGCGGCAGGTCCGCGACGACACCGGCGTGACCGGCTGGATGCATAGTGCCCTGCTCTCCGGCACACGTATGGCGGTGATCGCGCCCTGGCTGACCAAGAATGCCATGCTGCGCGCCGATCCCAATCCGGCCGCTCGGGCGGTCGCGGAGCTGCAGCCTCGCGTACTGGTTTCGCTGCAGTCCTGCACGGGAACATGGTGCCGTGTTTCCGTAGGGGAGCATTCGGCAAGAGGCTATGTCAGGCAGGAAAAACTCTGGGGCGCCTATCCCGGCGAAATGTTCCAGTAAGCCGCCTTTGCCTCACCGGCGGAAAACAAAACGGCCGCCTCGATGAGGCGGCCATAGATTTGGATATCCAGTATTTCCAGTCTCAGGCTGCCGAGCGGACGCTCGAAATTACGTCGATCAATCCGCCGACGATACGCTCGATCTGGCCGCGATCGTCGCCCTCGGCCATGACCCGGATCAAGGGCTCGGTGCCGGAAGGACGGATGACCAGGCGGCCGCTGCGGGCAAGCTCGCTTTCCGCATCGGCGATCGCCTGCCGCACCTGAATATCCTCCAGCGGCTTGCCGCCAGCTATGCGGACATTGCGCAAGAGCTGCGGCACGGGCTCGAAACGCCGGCAGACTTCGCTGACCGTCCTGCCGGTGCGTTTTACCGAGGCAAGGATTTGCAGCGCGGCCACGAGCCCATCGCCTGTCGTGCCGTAATCGGACAGCACGATATGACCCGATTGCTCGCCGCCGACATTGTAATTGTGCTGACGCATATGCTCGACGACATAGCGGTCGCCGACGGCGGTCCGGGCAAGCGACATGCCGCGCTCTTCCAGGAAACGCTCGAGGCCGAGATTGGACATGACGGTCGCCACGATGCCGTTGCCGCGCAATGTCTGGCTCTCGGCCCAGCTCTCTGCGATGACAGCCATCAGCTGATCGCCATCGATGATCGTGCCGGTCTCATCGACGATGATGACGCGGTCGGCGTCGCCATCCAGCGCGATGCCGATATCGGCGCGCACTTCATCCACCTTCTTCTGCAGGGCGACAGGGCTGGTGGAACCGCAATTCAGGTTGATATTCGTACCGTTCGGCTCATTGCCGATGGTCACGACGTCGGCGCCGAGTTCCCAAAGGGCGGCCGGGGCAACCTTATAGGCGGCCCCATTGGCGCAGTCGATGGCAATGCGCAGTCCCTGCAGCGTGACGTCACGCGGCAGGGTGCGCTTGGCATGCTCGATGTAGCGGTCATGCACGCCGTCGATGCGCTTGGCACGGCCGATATTCTCAGCCTTGGCAAGATGCTCGGTAACGTCCTTGTCGAGCAGATCCTCGATCTTCATTTCAAGATCGTCGGACAGCTTGTAGCCGTCCGGCCCGAAAAGCTTGATGCCGTTGTCCTCGTAAGGGTTATGCGAAGCGGAAATCATGACGCCGATGTCGGCACGCAGCGAGCGAGTCAGCATGGCGACGGCCGGCGTCGGAATAGGGCCGAGAACGAAGGCATCGACGCCGGCCGCAGTAAAGCCTGCGACCATCGCGTTTTCCAGCATATAACCGGAAAGACGTGTGTCCTTGCCGATAACGACGCGGTGACGGTGACTACCCCGATGGAAGATCGTGCCGGCGGCGATACCCACGCGCATGGCAAGATCCGGCGTCATCGGATAGATGTTGGATTGACCGCGAATTCCGTCAGTTCCGAAATAGCGACGTTTCATATGCACTCCTGTCGTTGCTGCATTTTCGCGAAACATGCAGCGGCATCGAAAACACTGCTCTGAATCCAGAGACGCTTTGAGCATCGATGCCTGTGGCTCATGCCACAGATTGTAAAACTCGGCACTTAAATTACCGAGACCGCCTATTACAACGCGTTACCATTAATAAGCACTAAAAAACCGCATCGGGTGGAGGCGGACAATATTCCAATTCACAACATAAGCTGCCCATATTACTTCCCCCGGCTACGACGATTGTGCATTCAAGGCTGTACTTGCAGCCTCATCATCGTGGTGTCACGCTAGTCAACAGCAACGGCCTTGCCCGCCCTGAGCCTGGATCGGTGGGCAAGGAACGGTTCCGAACGAGCAAAACACACAACAAGCACCGGCCTTTGGCTGAAGGCTGGCGCCACAGCCTTTGCAATCATAGAAATACTGGCAGGCGTCGGTTGGCATCGTTTCCCTCGCCTTGAAACCGCAAATCGGACAGGTAATCGTTGAGCTGAGAATCACGGATGCTGTACGCATGGAGATATTCGATCATCAGTAGGGCAATGCCGGCGACGAGACCGGCGAACGCCGATTTACGATTGCGGCCCTCGACGACATGAATGCAGACAAGCCCGCTGCCCTGATCGCCATCGACATCGCTAGCCGCAGGTAACGACCCACTCTCCCGTCAATTCCGATGTTCGGACCATCATCAGTACCGACCTCGGCTTCTGTTCGTTCCGCACAGCCTCAAGAAAAAGGCCGGTTCCCTATTCAAAGGAGAACCGGCCTCTTCGTCTACATGGTCAATCGGCTCCGTGCGTCAGCGCGGCTGCGGTTCGAAGCCGCCTTCGGGCTCGTCGCCCTTGGCACCGAGCGAACCATCCTTCTTGGCGCCGGTCTTCGGCACGGCTGAGCCGCGGCTCGGCGGCGTGTCGTCGCCGAGATCGCGCGCCGGCTTTTCACCGCGAATGAGCGCCTTGATCTCCTCGCCCGTCAGCGTCTCGTATTCGAGCAGGCCTTCGGCGATCGCCACGAAGCCGTCATGCTGTTCGGTGAGGATATCCTTGGCCTGATGATAGGCTTGGTCGATCAGGCGGCGGACCTCGGTGTCGATTGTCTGCGCGGTCGCCTCCGAAACGTTCTTCGACTGCGAGACGGAGTGGCCGAGGAAGACTTCCTGCTGGTTCTCGCCGTAGGCAACCAGGCCGAGCTCGTCGGAAAAGCCCCATTGGGTCACCATCGCGCGGGCAAGCTTGGTCGCCTGCTCGATATCGGAAGACGCACCCGAGGTGATGTTTTCCTTGCCGAAGGTTAGCTCTTCGGCAACGCGGCCGCCCATCATGATGCAGAGGCGCGACACCATCCACTTGTAGCTCATCGAATAGCGGTCGCCCTCGGGAAGCTGCATGACCATGCCGAGCGCGCGGCCGCGCGGAATAATGGTCGCCTTGTGCAGCGGATCGGCGACGGCGACATAGAGCGCCGTGATCGCGTGACCGGCCTCGTGATAGGCGGTGAGCTTCTTTTCCGCTTCGGTCATTGCCGAAGAGCGGCGCTCGGCGCCCATCATGATCTTGTCCTTGGCGTCTTCGAACTCCTGCATGGTTACCAGACGCTTGTTGCGGCGGGCGGCCATCAAGGCGGCTTCGTTGACGAGGTTCATCAGATCGGCGCCGGAGAAGCCGGGCGTACCGCGGGCAAGCGTCTTCAGATCGACATTCGGAGCCAGCGGCACGTTACGGGCATGAACCTTGAGGATGCGCTCGCGACCGACGATATCCGGGTTCGGAACCACGACCTGACGGTCGAAGCGGCCCGGACGCAGCAGCGCGGGGTCGAGGACGTCAGGACGGTTGGTGGCGGCGATCAGGATGATGCCTTCGTTGGCCTCGAAGCCGTCCATCTCGACCAGCAACTGGTTGAGCGTCTGTTCGCGCTCGTCGTTACCACCGCCGAGACCGGCGCCACGATGGCGGCCGACGGCGTCGATTTCGTCGATGAAGATGATGCAGGGTGCATTCTTCTTTGCCTGCTCGAACATGTCGCGAACGCGGCTTGCGCCGACACCGACGAACATTTCGACGAAGTCGGAACCGGAGATGGTGAAGAACGGCACATTGGCTTCGCCGGCAATGGCGCGCGCCAGTAGCGTCTTACCCGTACCCGGAGGGCCTACAAGCAGAACACCGCGCGGAATGCGGCCGCCGAGGCGCTGGAATTTCTGCGGATCGCGCAGGAACTCGACGATTTCCTCCAGATCCTGCTTGGCTTCATCGACGCCGGCGACGTCATCGAAGGTGACGCGGCCATGCGCTTCCGTCAGAAGCTTCGCCTTTGACTTGCCGAAGCCCATGGCGCCGCGCGAGCCGCCTTGCATCTGCCGCATGAAGAACAGCCAGACGCCAAGGATCAGGAGCATCGGCAGCAGCGTGCCGAGATAGCTCAGGAAGCTCGAGGAACCGTCCGATTCCGGGCGGCCGGCAACGATGACATTCTTGGACTGCAGGCGTTCAAGCAGGCTGTCATCGATGACCGGAGCATAGGTCTGGAAGGCCGCGCCGTTTTCGACATAGCTGCCGATGACGCGGTTGCCCGTAACGGTCACGTCACGGACGCGGCCGGAATCAACTTCCCGGAGGAACTGCGAATACGGTATTTCCCTGGAGCCTGTTTGTGCCGGCGCGTTCTGAAACATGCTGAACAGGGCAATCAACAGCAGAGCTATGATTGCCCACAGAGCGAAATTACGAAAATTAGGGTTCATCGAACTCCCCAGCACTGAAACTTCCGCCGCTTAAGCGACGGCATTACTTGATCCCTAACATAGGGTTGCGCCAAGCCGTTGCCAAGGCAAACCGCATCGCCGCATGTTTTTTCCGTCTATAAGACCGAAAGCGGTGGCCGCATATAGGCTTCACGGCCAAAAGCGATTGAAAGCCGATCTGCGAATGTGAGGTCGAATCGTGTCAAAAAGCGGTCGAAAGGCGCAAGACGGGGCATAACCGCAATCGATCCCGCCTTTATCCCCGCTTCCGTCACAATCAGCGGCATCGCTGCCGTAGCACGCCGCACGGCCCCTTTCGGCAGGTTCGGCGGAAAAAACGTCGCATTCTCTGTCCCGGCGGCGCGCACGCTGATCGGCGTCCGACCCGAATTGCTTATCTCGAAGCGACCATCCCAATTGCCCTTTTCGCCTGATGGAACCGACAGCCGCGCGATATTGCGGCTTTCCCGCATGAGGTAGAGCCCATCGCGACGCAGATCGAAGACCACGCCGCCGGCGGTGCGCCGGCCGGAATCCGCGCCGTTCACAAATTCGAGAACACGCTCCATTTGCACGCGCCCCGGCGCGTAAGGCCTGCCGCCGAAGACCGCGGCAAGATAGGACAGGACATAGGCGACGACCGCTTTATCCGCCGAAAGGCCGGATCGGTCGATGGCACAAAGCGCATTCGCATGGATCGTGACGTGGTCGTCCAGCCACCTGGCCGCCTTCGCGGAGAGCACGGCGCGACCGGAACCGCCATTCCCCGGTGGCGATGAGCTCGGCGGATCCGTTCCAAGTTCCATGCGCGTACGCACGCGCTCATATCTCGAATCCTCGTTGCTGGGGTCGTCGAGCCAGGATATGCCATGCATCTCGAGATAGGTTCTGATATCCATCCGCCGGCAGGCCAGAAACGGCCTGACAATCCAGCTACGCCGGTCAAACAGCACCGCGTCGGCAATGCCGGTGCCAATGCCGTCCACATCCTCCAGCCGGCGCTTGCCGCGCATGACCATGGTCTCGCGCTGATCATCCATGGTGTGTGCTGTGACGATGAGATTGGCCGAAATCTCCTCGGCGAGATCGGCGAGCAATTCATAGCGTGCCTCGCGGGCCGCGGCCATGATGCCGGCCTTGGGTTTTTCACCTTCCCAGCGGCAGATAAAATGGGAAATGCCGCGCAAAGCGCAGAGTGCGGCGACCTCTCGCGCTTCGTCGGCCGCGGCGGCGCGCAAGCCATGGTCGATGGTCGCGGCGCTCAGGGTGATATCTCTGTAGGAATGGGATTTCAGCTGCTCGTCAAGGGCAATCAGAAGCCCGGTGGAATCGCTGCCGCCGGAAACGGCAACCAGAATATGAGCAGGCGTCGATAGGGACTGGAGGAATTCGGCCGCGGCGGCTTCTGGCATGAGGGCTGTGGCACCGCCGGTCACAGCGTCAGTAGACATGGCGCTCAGCAGGCAAGCCGCTTCTCTTCGCTGGCAACCTTGCCGGTCACGGCTTTCGATGCCTTCGGGTAGCGCTTGCTCACTTCGCGAAGCGTGGCGCAGGCAGTGTCCTTGTTATCAAGGGCGGCGAGCGACATGCCGAGCTTCAGCAGCATTTCAGGTGCCTTCTCGGAGCCGCTATATTTCTGATGCGCATTGAGGAAGGTCTTGGCGGCATCGTTGTACTTGCCCTGCGAATAAAGCGCCTCTCCGAGCCAGAAATTCGCGTCCGCGGCCCGCGTGCTGCTCGGATAGCTGTCAAGATACTGGCGGAACTCCTGTTCGGCGACACTATAGTCGCCAGACAGGACGTGGCCGTAGGCAGCCTTGTACTGATCGTTCTCATTGCCAAGCGAAGCGGTCTGTGTCCCGGAGCCAGCGCTCGGCGGCGCGCCCGAGCCATTCTTGGCGCCGGTAGAAGAGCTTCCCACCTGTTTGCCGCCCTGGTCGAACTGGATCGAACCAAGCTGGCTCGGCGGCTTGCCCGCGCCGCTCCCCTGTTGGGAAGCGACATCATTGTTTTGCGAATCGCCGATGACGCCAGCAATGTCGTCCTGCTGCTGACCGCCGGAGCCCTGCGCCGGAACATCGGCCTCGCTCTTCTTCATCGTGCCGCCCGCTGCCGTCGGCGCGCTGCCGCCACGCTTCTCAAGCTGCTGGAAGCGGAATTCGTTGTCTTCCTGCGCCTTGCGGATGGTCTCCTGCATCTGCAGCAGCTGATAGCTCATTTCCTCGACGCGACCGTTCAACTGACGCATCTGGTCTTCGAGTTGCTGCAGGCGAACTTCGGCGTCGCTGTTTTGAACATTGATGACCGGTGCCTGGCCGTATTGTGCTTGTCTCTGATACGCATTGTTGGAAGCCGACTGCGCGGAAGCATCGCGGCCTCCGAGGTGGATTCCAAACAGCGACAAGGCAGAAGCATCGCGCTCACTACCTGCAAAGGCAGCGAGACAAAGCATGCTCGCCACGACAAGTTTTCTCATATGGATCGTCCTGTCTCATTGATTCTTCGGGCCTGGGGCTCGAAAATGAGATTTTTACAATTGCTTTCAAAAAGCAACGGAGTTCGGCCAAAGTGTGGTCAAAAAAGTAAAGGCGACCGCAGGGGCCGCCTTTATACAATTCGACCGGTCGTTCGACCTATCAGGAACCGGCGCCGTTGAGCACGGTGACCGCGCGGCGGTTCTGCGACCAGCAGGAAATATCGTCGCAGGTCGCGACCGGACGTTCCTTGCCGTAGGAGATCGTCTTCATGCGCTTGGCCGGAACGCCGCGCGAAGCGAGATAGTCCTTGGTGGCAGCCGCACGGCGCGCGCCGAGGGCAAGGTTGTATTCGCGCGTGCCGCGTTCGTCGGCATGGCCTTCAACGGTGATCGCGTAGTTCGGGTAGCGAGCAAGCCACTGAGCCTGACGGTCGAGGGTCTGGGCGGCGTCGGTGCGGATCGAGGTGCTGTCGGTGTCAAAGAAGATGCGGTCGCCGACATTGACCGTGAAGTCCTGCGGCGAACCCGGAGTAGCGTTGCCGGCACCGTTCAAGCCAAGACCGTTGGCATCGTTCGGCAGACCCTTCTTGGAGGCGCAGCCGGCCAGAGAAAGGCCAACGAAAAGCGCGATCATGATCGGGTTGCGGGCGAGGTTCTGCATGTGGCCAACGGCCGGGGTTGCGGTGCGGCTCATAGCCGGTCTCTCCTTAAGTCTCTATCAGGGTTGCCAGACTGTAACCGGGTTCGGTTAATCCGATTCCAACAAGTATGGTTAATGATGTCCTAAAATCGTCCGGAAACGGTCCACTCACAGGACTTTGCGGCGATAACGTGGCAAGTCCATCTACTACTCGAGAAGCGGCGACCATGCCGGATCGGAAGCGAAGCCCGGAGTCGGGATCTTCTGTTCGTTATAGCCGGTCAGATCGATGGAATAGAGCTGCGGCCCACCCGAACCAGCCGGCTGGCGGAAGAACATGATGACGCGGCCGTTCGGTGCCCAGGTCGGGCCTTCGTTGTGGAAGCCCGTGGTCAGCAGGCGTTCCCCCGAACCGTCCGTCTTCATGACACCGATCGAGAAGCTTCCGCCGGACTGCTTGGTGAAGGCGATGAGATCGCCACGCGGCGACCAGACCGGCGTGGAGTACGAACCGTCGCCGAAGGAAATGCGGCGCTGGTTGGAGCCATCGGCGCCCATCACGTAGATCTGCGGCTTTCCGCCGCGGTCGCTTTCGAAGGCGATCTGACTGCCGTCAGGCGAATAGGACGGCGACGTGTCGATCGCAGCCGTCGAGGTCAGGCGCGTCGTGGTGCGCGAACGCAGGTCCATTGTATAGATGTTGGCGTTGCCTTCCTGCTGCAGGCTCATGATCACGCGCTGGCCGTCCGGCGAGAAGCGCGGCGAAAAGGTCATGCCGGGGAAATTACCGACCAGCTCGCGCTGGCCCGTCTGCAGCTGCAGCAGATAGACGCGCGGCTGCTGGTTGGCGAAGGACATGTAGGTCACTTCCTGACGGCTTGGCGAGAAGCGCGGCGTCAGCACGAGATCGCTGCCGTCGGTCAGCATGCGCACATTGGCGCCATCCTGGTCCATGATGCCGAGCTGCGTCTTGCGAGCCGTCTTCGGGCCGCTTTCGGCAACGAAAACGACGCGGGTATCGAAATAGCCCTTCTCGCCGGTGATCTTCTGATAAATCGCGTCAGCGATAATATGCGCGACGCGGCGCCAGTTGTCCGGCTGGGCAAAGAACTGCTGGCCGATCATCTGGCTGTTGCCGAACGTATCCCACAGGCGGAACTCGGCACGAAGGCGGCCGCCTTCCTGCGTGACGCGGCCGGTCACCAGCGCCTGCGCGTTGATCGACGTCCAGTCCTGGAAGCGCGGGGTCGAATCCGGATTGGTGATCTTCTCGATGAAGGCCTGCTTGTTGATCGGAGCGAACAGACCGGAGCGCTGCAGATCGGCGGCAATCACGCTTGAGATCTGCGGGCCGAGCGTATCATTCGACAGAAGGTCGGTGATAGCGATCGGCATCGGCTGGACGTTGCCCTTGTTGATGTTCAGTTCCACCACGGCGTAGGCCGGAGTGGCAAACGCTGCGGTCAGACCTGCCAGCACCAGCAGGAGACGAACGAGGGAGTTTCTGATCATATGTGTCAAGCCTTTCAGCATTAATGCCCGAGATCGTCCGCTTTGAAGTTGATGATTACTTCTTTCCAGACGTCATATTGATCCATCGGCAGATTTTTGAATGGAGCAGCCCTAAGCACGGCTCGCAGCGCACTTGCCGCAACAGCTTTTTGGGTCTTTTGAGGGCCGCCAGTCATCGTCACTTTCGGCTTGCCAACGATCTTTCCGGCACGATCAAGCGTAAACCGGATTTGGACGTGAACTTCTTTCACGTCAGTCAGATCGGCAGGCGGGGGCCAGTTCGCGATGATGCTATTGCGAATGTTTTCACCGGCGGGCTGCCCTAGGCGATTCTCGCCGGTGGCATGTGCAGGCAGCACCGATACGGAAGCTGCCAGCATGATCCCAAGAGCCGCAACCAAAGGCAGGCCAAGACGAGGACAGTGTTTCAACGAAAGCCACCCCCCCCGCATCACATCCCCAAATCCGCTGCGCTGAAGTTGACGACGACTTCCTGCCAATCTTCATATTTGTCCGCCGGAAGAATCGTCATGAACTCCGATTGCGCCCGAAGGACCGCGCGTACAGCGGCGGACTGCATGGCACTTTGTGTCGAAGCCGGTCCACCGTTGGTCGTCGCTTCCGGCTGACCGACGATCTGACCGGATTTGTCGAGCTTGAAGTGCACCTTGATTCGCACGTCGCCGCCGCCCTCAAGACCGGGAGGGAGGTTCCAGTACTTCTGGATCAGATCACGCAAGCCGTCCTGCTGGCTCTGGCTGAGCTTGCCAGCGCCGAGCGACTTCATGCCACCGCGCGAGGCGACCTGCGTATCCGCGCCGGCGGAAGCCTGCTGGGACGAGCGCTTCGCGCCGCCTTTTGACGAAGTGTTGTTCAGAAGGTCGTTGATCTGATCGGCGAGACCATCGTCAAGGCCCTTGCTGGAGGACTTTGGAGTCTGGCGCTTCTTGTCGGCGTCCTTCTTGCCGTCATCGGCCGACGTGGTTTTGCTGGTGCTCTGTGTCGTCGTCTTGTCCGTCGGCTTGGCGTCAGCGACCTTCACGTCCGGCTTCGGCGTCGGCTGCGGCTTGACCTCCGGCTTCTGCTCGGCGGCCTTCGGCGGCGTCGGCTGCGGCTTGACATCAGGCACCGGAACATTGTTCGGCACCGGGATCTCGGCCTGCTGGGTCGGCTGTTCGGTCGGCGGCGGGGTGGGCGTCGCATCGGCCTTCGGGGTCGGTGGGGTGACATCCGGCTTCGGCGTCGGCGTCACGTCAGGCTTCTGCTGCGGAACGGCGGCCACTTCCTTCGGCGCGGCCTCCGTTTCCTTCTGCTCGATCGTCTTGACGTCGTTCGGCCGCGGATCGTCTTGCGGAACGGGCGTATCCACCTTCTTCGGCGCCAACGCCGCCGTATCGCTCTCGGGCCGTTGGGTCGGCACGACCAGGTTCTTGATGTCGACCTTGTTCTCGCCGACATTCTGGGCGTTGGCGACCTGATCCTGCTTCGTCGTCTGTTTCCGCGAGACGTGATCCGTCACTGGCGCCTTCTTCTCGCCTTGCTGGAGCTGGTCCGCCTGGACAATGTCCACATCCATCGCCGTGCTTTCCGGCGTCTCCAGCGGCGCGGGCGCACTCAGCGTCACCATGGCGCCGATCAGCACCAGGATGTGAATGACAGCAGAAGTGGCGAGACTGCGCTTCATGTCGGTTCGTCAGTGATCCGTTGTCTGCTGCTGCGTGACCAGGCCGATGTTCTTGTAACCGGCCTCCTGAATGCGTGACATAACGTCGGCGATGACGCCGTAAGGCGCTTTCGCATCGCCCTTTACGAAGATGCGTTCGCTATAGCCAGTCGTGGCGATCGCCTTCAGCTTGTCCGCGATTTCGGTGGCCTGGATCTGCGATTCCCCGATGAACACTTGGCCATCGGCCTTGATCGAGATCGTGATGGGCTGCGTCTGGGCGTTCAGCGCGCCGGCCTGCGTCTGCGGCAGGTCGATCGGCACACCCGAGGTCATCATCGGCGCCGCCACCATGAAGATGATAAGCAGCACGAGCATGACGTCAACCAGCGGCGTCACGTTGATCTCGGAAATCGGGCCGCCTCGGCCTCCGCCGCGACGACTACCCCGGCGGCCACCGCCGCCACTCTTGCCTCCAACAGACATTGCCATGTGAAATACTCCGGTCCTGTCCGCTACTTACTGTGCTGCCTGACGCGGCTGCAGCTTCTCATCGATCTGGCGCGAAAGGATGGCGGAGAATTCGTCCGCGAAACCTTCCATGCGGCCCGAGAGCTTGCCGGCATCGCCGGAGAACTTGTTGTAGGCGATAACGGCCGGGATGGCCGCGACCAGACCGATGGCGGTCGCCAGCAGCGCCTCGGCGATACCGGGCGCAACAACCGCAAGGTTGGTCGACTTCGAACCGGCGATCGCCTGGAATGAGGTCATGATACCGACGACCGTACCGAACAGGCCGATGAACGGACCGGCAGAACCGATGGTCGCGAGCGATCCGAGGCGAGCGGTCAGATGTTCCGATTCGCGTGCCAGGGTGACGTCCATGGCGCGGTCGATACGCATCTGCAGGCCGATCGGCGAGCGGGCGCCGCGCTCGAAGGACTTCTTCCATTCGCGCATGGCGGCGACGAAGATGGCGCTGAGGCCGGTATTGTTGCGCTCCGAAAGCGTGCGGTACAGCTCTTCGAGCGACTGGCCGGACCAGAAGATCTGTTCGAAATGATCGAACTGCCGGCGCGCCCGCGCGTAGCTCAGATATTTGTCGATGACGATCGCCCAGGTCCAGACGGACGCTGCCAGCAGGCCGATCATGACGAGCTTGACGACCAAACCCGCCTGCATGAAAAGCGACCAGAGCGTGATGTCCGGTGTGGTCGCCGCCGCCAATGCTACTTGTTCCATTGATCCAAAATCCCCGAATCCAAACGCCCGGCGCTAGACCGGGCGGCTAAAAGTGATCTCACAAGAATTGTTTGGCAGCCGCCGCTGAACGCCCTGGTCAAGCCTTCCAAGCTTACAATTGCCTTCTTGCCGTCAAATTTGGTCAAAGGAAGGCGTGCACCGCACAAACTCCGACATAACCAGTAAGACACTATTATGGTTAAAAGAATGTTAGCGTCGAAACATGAAGAATTTAACGGCGGTGATGGCTATTCTAGCTCCTGGGAAGAACTGACCGGATGAAACCGGCGACAGACGCAGACAAATCTTGCGCGGCGAATTCCTTCACACAAAACTCAAGTTATTGCAAGGCGCACATTGGCAAGCACGGTATCCTTGCATGCAGCCGACCGTCGCCATAGGCACGCGAAACCCGGCTTAGCCGACGGTTTCCGATGCCGCCAGCATCTGCACCGCGAGCTTTTCCGGCAGCCGGCGCGGGCGTCCCTTCGCGTTGATCACCGCGATGATGACCTTGGCTGCGATCAGCAATGTATCGCCGCGCCGTATCTCCTGGGACAGCACCATCTTGGCGCCGCCGGCCTTTTCCGTGACCGTGCGGATCGTCAGCACGTCGTCCATGCGCGCCGGCCCCTTGAAATCGATCTCCATGCGGTGAACGACGAAAACCAGCCCCTCCTCGTCGGCATTCAGGAGCTCGCGCTGTTCCACACCGAGACAGCGCAGATAGTCCGTGCGCCCGCGCTCGAGGAAATGCAGATAGCGCGCGTGATAGACGAGGCCGGAAAAATCCGTATCCTCGTAGTAGACTCGCTGCACCAGCCGGTGGCTTCCGGCTTCCAGTTCCCCAGCAATCAGAAAGGGGCTGTTCATCGTTGCCGCATCTCCTTGAATGTCCGGCATCTCTTTGGCCGAAGTTCTGCCATCAAGCAAGCTTTGAACAATTGTCATAAACACCGACTATCCGGAATAGAGCCGGACAGCGGATCGGCGCAGAAGGAAAAATCTCATGAAAATAGCGGTTATGGGCGGAGACGGATTCATCGGTTGGCCAACCTCGCTCCATCTCTCCGACGCCGGTCATGAGATCCATATCCTCGATAATCTGTCTCGCCGATGGATCGATACGGAGCTTGGCGTCCAGTCGCTGACGCCCATGGATTCGATCCAGGAACGTACCCGCATCTGGCACGCCGAAACCGGCCGCCGCATCCATTTCAACCTCATCGATCTCGCCAAGGACTATGAGCTTCTGAAGAAGTGGCTGGCCGAGCATCGCCCCGATGCCATCGTGCATTTCGCCGAGCAGCGTGCCGCCCCCTATTCGATGAAGAGCGATCGTCACAAGAACTACACGGTCAACAACAACGTCAACGCCACGCACAATCTCCTGAACGCGCTTGTCGAACTCAATCTCGACGCACATCTTTTGCATCTCGGCACGATGGGCGTCTATGGCTATTCCACGATCGGCGCCGCCATCCCCGAAGGCTATCTGCCCGTCGGCATCGACACGACCGACGGCCGCACCGTCAGCCAGGAGATCCTTTACCCCGCCAATCCCGGCTCGATCTACCATATGACGAAATGCCTCGATCAGCTGCTCTTCCAGTTCTATGCCAAGAATGACGGGCTCAGGATCACCGATCTGCATCAGGGCATCGTCTGGGGCACCCATACGGAACAGACCCGCCGGCATGAGCAGCTGATCAACCGTTTCGACTATGACGGCGACTACGGCACGGTGCTGAACCGTTTTCTCATTCAGGCGGCTATCGGCTATCCCCTGACCGTGCACGGCACGGGCGGCCAGACCCGCGCCTTCATCCATCTCCAGGACTCCGTGCGCTGCATCGAGCTGGCGCTGAAGAACCCGCCGGCCCGCGGCGCCCGCGTGGAAATCTTCAACCAGATGACGGAAACGCATCGCATCCGCGATCTCGCCGACATGATCGCCAAGATGAGCGGCACAGAAGTCGTCCGTCTGCCCAACCCGCGCAAGGAAGCCCCGGAGAACGACCTGATCGTCAAGAACGACAAATTCCTCGACCTCGGGCTGGCGCCGATCACGCTCGAAGCCGGCCTTCTGAGCGAAATCGTCGATGTAGCCAAGAAATATGCCTACCGCGTCGATCGCTCGCGCGTTCCGGCCATCTCCGCCTGGACCAAGGATCTCGCCGCGACGGTCAACCATGATCCCGAGGGCAAGAGGTTGAAATCCGTGTCATGATGCTCGGAAGCGAAATGCTGCAGGGGTTGCGGCCTCACAGCCGCCCCCGTGCCGGGCAGGCATTCGTGACGCTCGTCACGAATGCCGACTACGCCATGGGGGCCGTGGCCTTGGCGCGCTCCATCATTCACAGCGGCACGAAGGCTGACATCGTCGTGCTCCATACGGCGGGGGTCAATGAAGACGACCTTGCCCCGCTTATCGCACTCGACTGCCGGCTGGTCGAAGTCGAACACCTTCCCCTGTCGGACGCTTTCAACGAGCGACACGCCCGTGGCAATCTCCATGCCGCCGCCCCTTTCACCAAGGGCCGCAAGCCTTCCTTTCACACGCCGCTCGACAATTTCTGCAAGCTCCGGCTCTGGCAATTGATCGAATACGACACCTGCGTCTTCATCGACGCCGACGCTTTGGTGCTGAAGAATGTCGACCGGCTCTTCGATTATCCGGAATTTTCCGCCGCGCCGAACGTCTACGAGAACCTTGCCGATTTCCATCGGCTGAATTCGGGCGTCTTCGTCGCCAAGCCTTCGCTTGCAACCTTCCGGCATATGCTCGAGCAACTCGACCGCCCCGACGTCTTCTGGCGGCGCACGGATCAGACCTTTCTCGAGACATTCTTCCCAGATTGGCACGGATTGCCTGTATTCATGAACATGCTGCAATATGTCTGGTTCAGCATGCCCGCGCTCTGGGACTGGAACAGCATCTCGATCCTGCATTACCAGTATGAGAAACCCTGGGAAGAAAACCATCCCAAGGCTGAACAGCTCAGACCGTTGATCGAGCTGTGGCACAGCTTCCACACCGGCCGGAATATGCCCGATATCGCCGCGCTCGCAAACCCGAAAGCGGCGGCATGAAAGTTCTCATCTCAGGCGGAACAGGCCTCGTCGGCCGATACATCGCCGAGGAGCTGCTGTCGGCCGGATACAAGGTTGCGATCGGTGGGCGCAATCCGCCGCCAGCCGGCCTCTTTCCGCAACCGGTCTCCTTCGTCCCCTTGAGCCTCGACCCAACGGAAAATCAGAGCGGCGCTTTCGACGACGCCTATTTCTTCGTGCATGCGGCCTTCAGCCATGTCGCCGGCAAATATCGCGGCGGCGAAGGCGAGGATCCGGACGGCTTTCGGCGCCTCAATCTCGACGGCTCGGCCAAGCTGTTCGAAACCGCCCGAAAGGCCGGCATTCGCCGTTGCATCTTTCTCTCCTCCCGCGCCATCTATGGCGATGGCATCGCTGGAGAGAAGCTGACCGAGGCGGCAAAGCCGATGCCGAACACGCTCTATGGTGAGGTGAAACGAGATGCGGAGCGTGCCCTGTTTTCACTCTCCGCGCCCGGCTTCGCTGCCGCGAGCCTGAGAGCGACAGGCGTCTATGGCGACCTGCGGCCCAATAAGTGGGACGGCCTGTTCGACGACTATCTCAACGGCAAGCCGGTTCCTTCGCGCGCGGGAACCGAAGTTCATGGCCGCGATCTCGGCCGCTCTGTCCGGCTCTTGCTGGAGACGGAAGCCGGCCGGATCGATGGCGAGGCCTTCAATCTCTCGGATATTCTGACCGATACACGCGAGATCCTGGGGCATCTTCAAAGCGTGACGAGCTGTCCGCACACGCTGCCGGCGCAGGCACCTCATGACACGATCAGCGTCATGAATACGTCGAAAATCCGCGCGCTCGGATGGCAAGTCGGCGGAAAGGCATTGCTGCGGCGGACAATCGAAACGCTGGCGAAAACGATGCCGCAACAGGCCGGCATCAGCGCATCAGCTTCGTTTCGTCCCAACCAAGCACAGCCAATTCCTCGCCCCTGAACCGTGCATCGTCCGAAACGATGAACTCGTCGAGCTGCGGTGGCGCGACGCTGGTTCTGGCAAGCATGGCATGCACCTGCCCACGGTGATGCGTCTGATGCTGGAACAGGTGGTTCAGCACATCGTCGGCGCGCTCCCGCTGGATGCGGCCGTCGCGTTGGATATCGATGACCCGCATGCCGGCCTCCGGCGTCAACGACTCGCAGAAGGTCACCAGCCGGCGATCGACATCTGCCTGCTGCCCGGTCAATTCGTCCAGGCGGTCGTACGGCTCCTCGATGTCAAAAGCCTTCAGGCCCAGCGTACCGCCTTCCAGCGCATCGACATAGAACCAGTCCACCGTCAGGATATGATTGAGGGTCGCCTTGATCGACGGAAAGAAGCTGACCCGCTTGGCGTCGAATTCGCCGGGTTGCAAGGCTGCGCAGGCGCGATGCAGCCGGACATTCGCCAATGCATTGTTATAGGCAAGCTTGCGAAAACTGCGAACTGGATCGAAAGCGGCCATCAACTCCCCCTAAGTCCTGTCGAGATTGCCGTCCCGCCAGACGACATGACGCGGCGTCAGCGGCAAGGCCTCGATTTCATCGGCGATGAAATAGGGCGGGATATCGAGCGCCGCCAGCGCCTCTCGCGTGGCCCGCACCCATTTGAACTCCAAATCGTTGTCGCCATCCTGAATGCGATGCACGATCTCCTGGGGATCGAAGGGAAATTCGGCGGGAATATCCATCAGGTAGTAGAGGCCGAGCTCGTGCCAGTCGAGCTGCTCGTAATGGAAGAAATTCTCGACAGACCACAGCAGGCGCCTGACCGTAACGTCAACGCCGATCTCTTCCATCATTTCCCGCCGCAAGGTTTCTTCCGAAGTCTCGCCAATCTCCGCGCGGCCGCCGGGAAACGTCCAGAAGTGTTCGTGCACGGCGCGATGCACCAGGACATGGCCGTCCCGAAATCCGAGTCCGGCAACGCGCACCTGAAAGCGAGCGCGGCCGGAATTCAATCTGATATGCTTGCGTTTCGGTGTCATCCCCTACCCCACATCGATTACGACGATCTCCGGCGGAACGCCGAAGCGTACTGGCGCGATAGAGCAGCCGAGGCCGCCCGACACAATGATATGGCGCTCCTCCTTGACGATATGGCCATAGACATACCGGTCACCATAGCGCGAGGGCGAATAGGGCGACCAGCCGAAAATCCTCACCTGTCCGCCATGCGTATGTCCCGACAGGGTGAGCGAAACGCGCTGGGGAACGGCGGGAAAGATATCGGGCTCATGGGCAAGGAGGATCACCGGCGCATCGTCGCCAACTTGCGCCAGCGTGCCACCGAGATCGTCCAGCCCCTTGGTGAACGGCCGCTTCCAGCGCATGCTCCGTCGCAAAGCCAGCTGATCCTCGACGCCGGCAAGCCAGAAGCCTTGTCCGTCTTTCTCCAAGCGCGCGGCGCGGTTGGAATAGACCTCGATGCCGACAGCCTCCAATGCCCGATGGCTGAACGTCGGTCCGTGGCCGGTTCTTTGCGCACTCGAATCATGCCACCAATCATGATTGCCGACGATGGCGTGAACACCGAGTGGCGCCTGCAGCTTTGCCAGTTCCGCCGACCATATACGATGATCGACGCGCGAGGTAATGAGGTCCGTTCCCGACGTATAGTCCCCAAGCAGCAAAATAATGTCGCCGCCAAGTTGGTTTGCGCGGGCGCAGATCGAAGCGATGCGCTCTGCCGTCATCCAGGGCTCGCAGGCATGGAAATCGGCAAGCGCCACGATCCGGAGCTTCAGCCCGGGCGTCCAACCCGGCGGGGTCAAGGCGTAACGGGTGACATTGAGACGGACGACCGGCTCATACCCGAAGGCATATCCCCCAAGTGCCATCAATCCGAATATGCTGCCGCCGAAAAGCTTCAGGAAGGCACGACGGCCGAGCATTCAATCTTCCTCCCGGAACAACCCGAACTGTGCGGCCTCCAGATCCTTTGGCGGCTGCATGCCGAGATGTTTCCAGGCAATCGCGGTCAAAACGCGGCCGCGCGGCGTACGCTGAATGAAGCCCTGCTGGATCATATAGGGCTCGATGATATCCTCGATCGCATCACGCGGCTCGGAAAGGCCAGCGGCGATGGTCTCGATACCGACAGGGCCGCCGCCGAAATTGACCGCGATCATGTTCAGATAGCGCTTGTCGAGCTGATCGAAGCCGACATTGTCGACGAGAAGCCGCGTCAGAGCCTCGTCGGCAACTTCGCGCGTCACCGCTTCGGCCTTGGCGACCTCGGCGAAATCGCGCACGCGCCGCAGCAGCCGGCCGGCGATACGCGGTGTGCCGCGCGCACGGCGCGCGATCTCGCGCGCACCCTCGTCAGTCATGCCGAGACCCATCAGCCTCGCGCCGCGCCGGACGATCAGCTCCAGCTCCTCGACCGTATAGAAACTCAGCCGCACCGGGATGCCGAAACGGTCGCGCAGCGGCGTCGTCAGCAGGCCGAGACGGGTCGTCGCGGCAACCAGCGTGAACTTGGCGAGATCGATCTTGACCGAACGCGCCGCCGGCCCCTCGCCGATGATGAGATCGAGCTGGAAATCCTCCATGGCGGGATAGAGGATTTCCTCGACGGCCGGATTGAGACGATGGATTTCGTCGATGAAGAGCACGTCGCGCTCCTCGAGATTGGTCAGCAGCGCCGCAAGATCGCCCGCCTTGGCGATGACAGGGCCGGAGGTCGAGCGGAAATTGACCCCGAGTTCTTTCGCCATGATCTGCGCCAGCGTCGTCTTGCCGAGGCCGGGCGGACCGACGAACAGCACATGATCAAGCGCCTCGCCGCGCGCCTTGGCCGCCTCGATGAAGACCTTCAGGTTGGCGCGCGCTTCCGCCTGCCCGGTAAATTCATCCAGCGATTGCGGCCTGAGCGTCGCATCGATGTCTTCGCCCCGCTTTTCCGGCGATATCAGACGTGCGGCTTCACTCATGTCAGAGGTTCCATTCCCGGTATGCGTTTTGCGGCTCTCGCACCGAGGACGGCATTTGTTCTGCCGCACTCAAACATAGTCTTCGCCGAAAGAGCACTACAACTCGATCTCTCGACTTTGCGACAATAGTAAGGATTGCGGAAGGTGCAAAGCCTCACCGCGACAGTTCCTTGAGACCAAGCCGGATCAGCTTGGCGCTGTCCGCACCCTCGCCGGCCGCCTTCATCGCAGCTGCAACGGCATTGGCCGCCTGATCGCGGGAATAACCGAGATTGGTGAGCGCGGAGACGGCATCGGCAACGGGTGCTGCGGCGACCCCTTCCCCCAGCTCTTGCTTGAGCCCGATATTGATCGCATCTCCGGCCAGGGCCGGCGCCTTGTTCTTGAGTTCGGTCACGATACGCATGGCCACCTTCGGGCCAACACCGGGAGCTCGCGAAACGGCAGCACGGTCCTGCAAGGCGATCGCATTGGCAAGCTCGGCCGGGGTCAGCGTCGACAACAGGGCGAGCGCCACTTTCGCTCCGACACCCTGAACCGTCTGCACGATATTGAACCATTCGCGTTCCATGGCTGTCATGAAGCCGAAAAGGCGGATCTGGTCTTCGCGCACATAGGTCTCGATGAAGAGAATACAGGCCTCGCCGACGGAACCGACCTTCGACAGCGTACGGGCCGAGCAATAGGCGACGTAACAGACGCCGTGCACGTCCACGAGCACATAGTCCTCGCCGATCTCTTCAATTGTGCCTTTCAGCTTACCGATCATGGATGATGTCCGTCAGGGATGGGTTTCGGGAGAGATGAGGTCAAGTGAGGGAAAGTAGGAGCGATAGCGCGAGGCATCGCGCGTCAGCAGCCTATGCCTTCGCCATTCGGCATGTGCCCCGATCAGAAAATCCGGAAGTGTTCTTTCCCGTTGCCCTCCAGCAAGCAGATAGAGGCGATGCGCTTTTCCGGCTCGAAACGCCGCCTCGAAAGGTATCGCCTCCCGCTTCATATCGAGCCAGGACAAGGCGATCGTCAATTCCTCTTCGCTCAAAGGCGAGGCAGCGAGTTCCGACCACACCACAGGACTGATGACGAGATCGCCTTCGCCGACACATCGTTTCAAGAATTTGGCCGACCATTGCCGTTGGACTGAATCCGGGCCGAGAATATCGATGAAAATGTTGGTATCAATGAGGGTCGATGTCGTCACGCGGCCCTCTCAGAAACTCCATGAATTCGTCCGTTGTCATGCCGCCGAGGTCAATTGTGCCCCTGACGCGCTCGAGCCAATCGTCAAAATCGCGAATGGGTGTATCCGACGCTTCCCCGATCTTGACGAGCATCGCACCGCTGCCGGAGGCGATGAAATCAACCTCTGAACCTGGGGCGATGCCCAGCCTGTCTCGAATTTCCTTCGGGATGGTCACCTGACCTTTTTCCGTCACGCGCATAGTAATACCTCTTCAGTAATACCTAGCGACCCACCGAGAACAAGTCAAGAACAAACTATCCCGCCAACGCAGCCTGCCGCAGCCGGCTGGCGCCACGGTTATGGGCATGGCAGATGGCAATGGCAAGCGCATCGGCCGCGTCGTTGCCCTTGAACTCGACCTTGGGCATTAGGATCTTCAGCATCATGTGGATCTGCTGTTTCTCGCCGTGGCCGACGCCGATCACGGCTTTCTTGACCGCATTCGGTGCATATTCCGACACCGGCAAGCCGGCGCGGGCCGGCACCAGCATGACGACGCCGCGCGCCTGCCCGAGCTTCAGCGTCGCCACCGCATCCTTGTTGACGAAAGTCTGCTCGACGGCAGCCTCATCCGGCTGATAGCTGTGAACGATATCCGCAAGCCCGTCATGCAGCTGGCAAAGGCGGGATGCGAGATCCATGTCGCCATCCGAGGTCACGGTTCCCGACGCCACGAAGCGCAAGGAATTGCCAAGCGTATCGATGACACCCCAGCCGGTGCGGCGCAGGCCCGGATCGATGCCGATGATGCGAATCGTATTTTGCATGGGTCAACCTATCTTTCAGGCCTGACATGTGCCAGCAAAATGTGAACAAAACAAAAACAAGGCACAGTTTGCGCTTCTGAGTGAGACGCCGAAAACATCGTGACGAAATTGCGGCACAGGGTTTGGAATGCGCGGCCGGCACTCCTACATGTGCAAGCGACCCTCCCTTCCACCACGCAGGTTTCTTGCCATGGTTCCCTTTTCCATCCTCGATCTTTCGCCCGTTGCCGAAGGCAGCACCATCCGCCAGTCCTTCGATAGTTCGAAGCGCATGGCGCAGAAGGCGGAAGAGTTGGGCTACAACAGGTTCTGGCTCGCCGAGCATCACGGCATGCCGGGCGTTGCCAGCGCCGCGACATCGGTCGTCATCGGCCATATCGGCGCGGCAACCTCGCGCATCCGCATCGGTTCGGGCGGCGTCATGCTGCCGAACCATTCGCCGCTCGTCATTGCCGAGCAGTTCGGTACGCTGGAAGCCCTGTTTCCCGGCCGCGTCGATCTCGGCCTTGGCCGCGCGCCGGGTACCGACATGCGCACCGCACAGGCCCTGCGGCGCAATATCGAAGCCGGTGCGCAAAGCTTCCCCAACGATATCATCGAGCTGCAGCATCTCTTCAGCCCTGCCGACGACAACCAGATCATTCTGGCCGTTCCCGGCCATGGCGCCAACGTGCCGATCTGGCTTCTCGGCTCCAGCCTCTACAGCGCCCATCTCGCCGGCGTGCTCGGCCTGCCCTACGCCTTCGCTTCGCATTTCGCGCCGGAATCGCTGTTCGATGCCATCGGCATATACCGCGAGCGCTTCACACCATCGGCCACGCTCGACAAGCCCTATGTCATGGTCGGTGCCATGGGCGCGATAGCGGAGACGGATGAGGAGGCGCAGTATCACTTCACCTCGGCGCAACAGCAATTCGTCAATCTGCGCCGCAACGTGCGCGGCCCCTTCGCGCGCCCGCGCAGCGACATGGACGATTTCTGGACGCCGATGGAAAAGCTGAATGTGGAAAATACGCTGCGCTACGCCGTGGTCGGCTCCCCGGAAACGGCCGAAACGAAGCTGTCGCAATTCATCAAGGATACCGAGGCTGATGAAGTCATCATTTCGATGCCGATCCACGATATCGAGGCGCGTTTGAAATCGGTCGAGCTGTTCGCGACGCTTCCGAGCTTCAAGAAAGTGTCCTGATTTTCGCGGGCGGGTAAATTATCCGGTGAGCCAACATGGCTCACCGGGTGACCGACGAGCTCAAGCCACGAGCCTCGTCTTCCAATGGCGTCGGATGAACATGTCGAGCGACAGCTTGCCGGCGCCGGCGACGATCAGCGCGAACATGCCGCCTGAGATCGCCAGATCCTTTTCGAAATGCAGCAACTCGTTATGGCTGGCGAAGTTGGTGTGAAAGAGCAGCGCCGTCAGCAGGCAGAACAGGCCGAGACCAAATGCGGCCAAGCGCGTCATCAGGCCAAGCGCAATGGCGAGACCCGCACCAAGCTGCAGCACGATGGTTGCAATAGCGATGGGGGCCGTGACGCCAAGCCTCGCCATAGCATCCAACGCGTTGTCGAGATTGCTGGCGAGTTCGATGCCCTCTTCCAGGAAGAGCAGCGACAATAGTATGCGGCCGAACAGCAATGCCATATCGGTCATGTTCACGAGAACGGCATTCTCTTCTTCGAATTCCATGACCATCTCCTTCTCGTCAAGATCCATAGGTTTCCGATCCTGTCCGGCGGCATCCCCACGACCTGATCGAATGGAATGCCGCCGGATCGGTTGAGGCCGAGCGTTAGAGCGTGATGCCGAAAAGTGTAGGCGGTTTTCGAACGACATCACGCTCTACTTCTTTGATTCTAGGGCGGATTCGGCTTTTAGGTCGAACAGACCTGAAATCATCCGGCTCTAGTTGGTTGCCTTGGCGGCGATCGTTTTGGTGAGATCCTCAAGCTCCTCGCATCCCGCCGGGCAAAGCTTGGTGAGTGCGGCAAGCTGCTCGCGGGCCTTGGGCATATCGCCGGTCTCGACATAGAGTTCGCCGAGATATTCATGCGCACCCTTGTGGTCCGGCTGCAGCTCCAGGGCCTTGGTGTAGTAGGTCAGCGACGTCTTGAAGTCGCCGGTCTTGCGCAGGGTGAAGCCCATCAGGTTGTAGACATCGGCCTGCTGGTGCTCCTCGGCAATATCACGAAGCTCGGCGAGCGCGCCGGCATAATCCTTCGCGTCGATCTTGGAGCGCACCGACGTCAGGTCCGGCGCGTCGGTCGATTCCATATTGTCGACGGCAAAGGCGATGCCTGCCGTTGCCGCCGGGAGGATGGTGACGGCGCACAGGCCGGCGATCCCGAAAATGGCATATTTGAACATGGTTTTGCTCCTCTTTCTGGCCGCTCAGGCCTGGATGGTGGGGGTGAATCCGTAGGCATTACCGTCCTTGACGAAGGTGCCGGAGCCCGGAAACGGGAAATGCGAACCGCAAATCCTGATCTTGTCGGCAATAATGCGATCGATCAGCCTGCGGCGGGTGGCGACGGCCATCGGGCCGTCCTGGTCGTAGGCGCCTTGCCATTCCGGATGGGGTGCAAGCAGCGCCGGCACATACATGATGTCGGCCGAGACCATCAGCTGCTCGCTGCCGCCATCGATGAGGAAGACCGAATGGCCGGGCGTGTGGCCATAGGCGGCCAGCATGTGCACGCCGGGCACCGCTTCGGCATTATCCTCGACCAGCTTCCAGTTCTTCCAGGTCGGGAAGACGGAGGCGATGCGCCGGCCGGCCTCCTTGCGGCCCTCCGCCAGCTTGTCGACACGGCCGGGATCGGTCCACCAATTGTATTCGGCGGCGTTGACGATCAGCTCCGCATTCGGGAAGACGGGCGTATTGGTTCCCTTTTCCATCAGACCCCAGACGTGGTCCGGATGGAAATGCGAGATCATGATCGTATCGATCTTCTTGTAGTCGATGCCGGCGGCGGCCATGTTGGCCGGCAGATGCGTCGCATTGGCCTGCCATTGGCCGACACCGGAGCCGGCATCCATCATGATCTTGCGTCCGCCGATATCGAGGACGACGACGGTCAGCGGAATGGGCATGAAGTCGGTGGTAAGGCCGGCATTTGAGAGCGCTTCCTTGGTGTCGTCGACGGAGGCGTTCTTGATAAAGGCCGGATCATGCGGCTTGCGCCAGATGCCGTCATAAATGGCCGTCACCTCGATCGAGCCGACCTTGTACTTGTAGAAGCCGACCGTCGGCTCCAGCGGCGTGGCGGCAAAGGCTTGCGGAATGAATTCGAGCTTCGACGACAGTCCGAAGGCTGCCGCGGCTGCAGCCGTGCCGAGCACGGTGCGGCGGGTCATAGCAAACATAGCAATATCTCCTCAGGGTTATGGCTTTTGGGGTCAGGCGGAGGTCGCAACAGATCGCGGCCGTCCACTGAGGAAGAAGATCGATAGCCGTGGGTGGTTATTCCCCGCCACGCGAAGAATTCTCATAAGCTGTTGAAGTTTATCCGATTATTTTAGCCAAGCGGCCATCCGAATTCCGCATCTGCGATTTTTTGCATCCGATCGGGAATAAAACCCGCGCGGGCGCGATCTAGCCTTTTAGGCAACATTGCAAGCGCCTTATCCGAGGCTTACAGTCGGTATCGGCGTTTTGCGGGGATTATGATGACAGACGCCCGAATTATGAGTTCGATGACGCTTGGCGAGCCACTCCACGCATGGACCTGGCGCTGGCCGCAAAACACCGCGATAAGCAGGCTGGCGCGGTTCCTGACCCGCCTGCGCGCCCTCGTCGCGGCACAAAACACGATCAACCGCGCCGTCCTCATGGCGGTGGCGGAACCATCAGCACATGCCGCGCCATTGCAGCATTCGATCTCCTCTCCCGACGAGACCATGCGCCGCTTCCAGCACATGATCATCCCGCATCTGGACGCCGCCTATAATTTCGCGCGCTTCCTGAGCAGGGATGCAGATGCCGCGGAGGATATCGTGCAGGAAGCGTTTCTGCGCGCCTATCGCGGCTTTGGAGGCTTTCGCGATGGCGATGCGCGAGCCTGGACCTTCACCATCGTCCGCAACTGCTATCATGCCTGGCTGCAGGAGCGCCGGCGCAAGAGCCGTTACGAACAGCCGATGACCGACGAAAGAGACCTGGAGCAAGGCTCGCCCTCCCCCGATCCCGCCTCCGAGGAAGATACGCCGGAAGCAGCCTTCATCCGCAAGACGGAAACGCTGCGGGTGCGCGAGGTCATCAATAGGCTGCCCGACACCATGCGCGAAGTTCTGGTCCTGCGCGAATTGGAGGATCTGTCCTACAAAGAAATCGCCGAGATCATCGATGCGCCGATCGGCACCGTCATGTCACGCCTCGCCCGCGCCCGCCGCGATTTCGGCGAACTCTGGCGCCGCCTCGATGAGAAGGGCGCCGCACGATGAGCGGCGGGGAACACAATGATCACGGCGAGTGGAACGACCTGCTGCACGGCTTCATCGACGGAGAACTCGACGCAGCCAACGCCGCGCGTTTCGAGGCGCATCTGGCGACCTGCCGGGAATGTGCCGGCGAGATGGAGAATGCGTTGATGGTCAAGCGCCTTTCCGCACGCGAAGGCGTGAAATGGCAGGCACCGGACACCGTCCATGCCCGCGTGCGGGCGGCGCTTTCGCTGGAACAATCCATGATGGCGCACGCGACGACAGTCACGCACCGGGCTGAAAGCCCGTGGCAGCGCGTCTGGCGCTTCCTCCGCGAATGGAGCTTCGTGCCGTCGCTCGCGGTGCTCGCCGCAAGCCTTATGCTGGTGCTGAACGTGCCGCAGCAAAGCCAGACCATCGAGGATCAGCTTCTTGCAAGCCATGTGCGTTCGATGCTTGCCGATCATCTGACGGACGTGCTCACCTCCGACCAGCACACCGTCAAACCATGGTTCAACGGCAAGATCGATTTTTCACCGCCCGTGGTCGATCTAGCGGCCCAGGGCTTCCCTCTCGTGGGCGGCAGGGTGGATTATCTCGACGGCCGCGTAGTGGCGGCGCTGATCTATCGTCGGCACGGCCATATCATCAATCTCTTCATCTGGCCGGGCGCTGCGGGAGCCAAAACCAATGCCGAGAAAGAGGGCTACAATTTCGTCGAATGGCATGCGGACGGACTGGTCTTCTGGGCTATCTCCGATGTCGCAGCGCCCGATCTGGCTGCCTTCCGCGACGATTTCACCCGCGCGACGGCGCTATAAAGCAATTCCAGAAAAAGCGCTCAGCGGTTTTCCGCCCGGAATTGCGCAACGCGATAGCGCATTCTCGCAATTCGAAGAAAAGCGGAACCGCTCGGAAGCAGAAAAGCCGGCCGCATCGCTGCAGCCGGCTTTTCTGAATGATCGGAAGGGATCAGGCCGAGAGCTTGGCCAGCACTTCTTCAGAGACCTCGAAGTTCGAATAGACATTCTGAACGTCGTCGTCATCTTCAAGGCTGTCGATGAGCTTCATCAGCGACTGGGCCTTTTCTTCGTCGACCGGCACGTTGTTCTGCGCGCGCCAGATCGCCTTGACCGTTTCGGCTTCGCCGAGCGTCGCTTCAAGCGCCTTGGCGACTTCGCCGAGGGATTCGAAGGCGCAGATGATCACATGGCCTTCCTCGTCGCTCTCGACATCGTCGGCACCGGCTTCGATCGCCGCTTCCATGACCTTGTCGGCATCGCCGGCAGTCGGCTTATAGGTGATCTCGCCGACATGATCGAAGGAGAAGGAAACCGAACCGGTTTCGCCAAGCGCTCCGCCGGCCTTGGTGAAGATCGAGCGGACGTTGGAAGCCGTGCGGTTGCGGTTATCGGTCAGTGCTTCGACGATGATCGCCGTGCCGCCGGGCCCGTAGCCCTCATAGCGGACCGCATCGTAATTCTCGGTATCGGCGCCGGAGGCCTTCTTGATGGCGCGGTCGATATTGTCCTTCGGCATCGACTGCGCCTTGGCATTCTGGATCGCCAGGCGCAGACTCGCGTTCATGGTCGGGTCGGGCAGGCCCGTCTTCGCAGCGACGGTGATTTCACGCGCCAGCTTCGAGAACATTTTCGAACGCACCGAGTCCTGACGACCCTTGCGGTGCATGATGTTTTTAAACTGTGAATGGCCAGCCATGGCACCCCTGTTCACGTCTTTTGTTGGGAATGGGCCGCCTTATAAAAGCGAAGCGGCCTTCATTCAAGTAAAAAGCCGGATAATGGGGATGCGGGACACTGCGCTTCAAGGCGATCGCGACGATCAAAGCCCCTTGAGCACATAGATCAGCGGCTTGCGCGGCAGGGTCTTCACCGACACTGTCACGCTTGGCGTCGGCGCGTAGCCGACGTCGAAATCGGGACCGAACAGAGCCAGAAACTGATCGACCGGCGGACCCCAGCGATGCATGGGCAGGATCAGCGACGAACGCAGCCGCTTGACCACGCGGCTCATGCTGTCGGCGCCCATGGTCAGGCCACCGTCGACCGGCACCATCACGACATCGAGCCGGCCGATCTCGGCATATTGCTGGTCGGTAAGTTCGAAATGCAGGTGCCCGAGATGGCCGATGCAAAGGCCCGCTACCTCGAAGATGAAGATCGAATTGCCATTGGCTTCGAGGCCGCCGCCCCAGGAGCGGATATCGGTGACGACATTGCGGATCAGCGTGTCGCCCACGGTCAGATGGATCTTCGCCGGCTCTCCGGGCGTATCGCTCCAGCCATGCAGCACATATTTGATCGCCGGATCCGGCGTTAGCGTATAGTGGCTCGGATGCGCCTTGTTCATCGTCACGACTTCGGGCGTATAGGGCGGCGGATATGCGCCGCTATAATCCGTGGCGATGGAGACGCCGCCGGGTGTTTCAATGAAGAGCGTCGCATGGCCGAGGAAGGTAATCTTCACCTCGCCATCGACGGGGTCATTGACACGCGTCGGAGCGGGCGGAGAAAAGCTGGCGAATGTCGCCTTGGGCAGAGATTGCGCGATCGCCTGGCATTGGCTGGGTTGCGGACGCGCCGGGCTTTGCTGGGCATGCGCCGCGCTCCAGCCGAGAATGATCGATAGGAAAAACACGGCAAGGACAGGAAATCGCGGCATCATGCCATCCCCTCAAGCCCGATACAGCGCCGCGCGTCTTTAAGACGCGCCAAAGGCGCTGTAACACTTTGAAATGCTGCATAATTCCTCAATCAATTCCGATTTGAGGGAATTATGCAGTGGTGGCGAGAGGATGCGGCATGAGCGGAAGTAGGTCCAGCAACAATCAGGCGCGATTGCTCACAATCGCGTCATCGTATAGCGATGATGAATTATCGTGCAGCGATCAGCGCCAGA
Organism: Rhizobium sp. P40RR-XXII; assembly: GCF_012641405.1. Lineage (GTDB taxonomy): Bacteria > Pseudomonadota > Alphaproteobacteria > Rhizobiales > Rhizobiaceae > Rhizobium. Next base: position 300,561 of record NZ_JABAII010000001.1, on the reverse strand, counting down.
AGTCCGGAATGGTTTCCGCAAGCCGCGGCCCGAGCCGCAATGGCGCGATCTTCTCGGCCAGTCCCGTCACATCGGAAATCTCGACGCCGACGCCGCAGATAGTGGCAGGCCCCGAAGCCGCTTCGAAGCGTCCCTTCGGCATCTTCGAAATAAAGCGGTTCAGCGGCTCCTCCTTCTCCATGCCGAGCGAGGAATCATAATCGCCGCACATGCCGGCATCGGACATATAGGCCGTGCCGCCATTCAGGATCTGCGCGTCCGCGGTCGGCACATGCGTATGCGTGCCGACGACGAAGCTCGCGCGGCCATCGACGAAATGACCGAAGCACTGCTTTTCGCTCGTGGCCTCCGCGTGAAAGTCGAAGACAATCGCATCGGCCTGTTCCTTCAGCGGGCAGGCATCGAGAATGGCTTCGGCCGACTTGAAGGGATCGTCGAGTTCCGGATGCATGAAGACGCGGCCCATGATGTTGGCAACAAGGACGCGCGCGCCGTTGCGGGCATAATAGAGGCCGGAGCCGCGACCGGGGGTGCCGGCCGGATAGTTGGCGGGGCGGAGGAACTGGTCGTGGCGCTCGGAGAAGACGACGGCTTCCTTCTGGTCCCAGACATGGTTGCCCGTCGTCACGACATCGGCGCCGGCATTGATCGTTTCGAGAAAGATATCCTCGGTGATGCCGAAACCGCCGGCCGCATTCTCGCCGTTGACGATGACGAAATCGAGCTTCAGGTCGGATACGAGCCCCGGCAGGCGTTCCCACACCGCGGTTCGTCCCGTCTTGCCGACCATGTCACCCAGAAAAAGCAGCCGCATTCGCTATCCAATCACTTCCGAAACGAAATTGAGTCCGCTCTCGGTCAAAATCGCGTCAAGACGGACATCATGCGGCTCAGCCGGTACTGATGGCACTTCTTGGCAATCGAATGCAATGCCGATCAGCTGGGGATTCAAGCCTTTTTGGTGCAACCGCTCGATGGCACGGTCGTAATGGCCTGCTCCATAACCGATGCGATGCCCGCTTCTGTCAAAGGCCGAAAGCGGCACGAGCATGACATCGGGATCGAACACCGCCGCATCAGGGCCAGGGCCGAACGTCCCGAATCCGACAGGAACCAACGGCGCTCCCGCAACGAGTTCCCGGAAGACGATCGTGCTGCGGTCGAGGATGACGGGCACGCAAAGCCGTGCACCCCGCTCCCGCAGCCGCGTCATCAACGGCCTTATATCCACTTCGGAGCGGATCGGCAGGAAACCGGAGACAATCGTCCCCGGTTCGACATCGATGACATCGCCGCCATGGGCAAGCATGGCAAGGCCCTTTTCGATGCGCTCGTCGGCTGGAATGGCATCCCGCGCCGCCAGGCATTCGTTGCGATATCGGGCTTTCAGCTCTTTGGGTGTCATCGGCTCCTAGCGAATTTTATAAGATCACGAAAAAATAATGAGCCGGCGGCCTATTGCAATGCGCGAAAGCGACATGCAAGCCAGCCGGTGAATGCGCTATAACCTCAGTCCTTGCGAAGGATCGACAACAGACCTTCGCCGGCCACATGTGCTCGGACGTTTTCATAATTCTGCAGCATCGTGTGATTGGTCTCGATCGGATGCGAATGCGTGGCGGTGATGATGAGCACATCGGCACCGGCCGCCTCGCCCGCCTTGACACCGGCCAAGACGTCTTCAAACACCAGGCATTCCGAAGGGCTGAGGCCAAGGCGCTGCGCGCCGAGGATATAGCCCTGTGGATCAGGCTTGCCGACCTTCACGTCCTCGGCCGTGACGATGAAGCGCGGCACCGGGATCCCGGCAGCATCCAGCCGCGCCAGCGCCAGACGATAGGGCGACGAGGTAACGATCGCCCAGCGCTCCGGCGGCAGTGACGCGAGAAAATCGACCGCGCCCGGCAGTGCGACCACACCCTCGACATCGGCAATCTCGGCTTCAGTGATCTCCAGCGCCTCCGCGACCGGATCGACGCCAGGCAGATTCAACTGACCAATCGTATCAACACCGCGTTTGCCATGCATGGTCGGCATGAATTTTTCGACATCGAGACCCTTGCCGCGAGCCCAGTTGCCCCAGACACGCTCGGCGGCGGCAATCGAATTGATGATCGTGCCGTCCATGTCGAACAGGAAACCGGAATAGGTCTTGGTGAAGGCGGAAGACAATGCATCGGACAAGGCTGGACCTTTCTGGATGTGACGGCAAGCGGCGGCGTAAACCGGTGCTCATGCTATGTACCTTCCCGACTAGCGGCAGCTGCCGCAAGAAGCAAACGAATGCTGCGCCGGACATCCAGAAAAGGCATCTACCTGCGGTAACGGGGAAGGACGGAAGAAACGCGCGGCAAGCAAGGATGCTGCGCCATGGGTTCTATTCGCCGAGACGGCTCTTTAGGCCATTGATGATATGGTTCGCCAAGGCCTCGTAGTCGTCGTCGAAATGGTGACCGCCATCCATGGCGATGACTTCGGCGCCGGTGCCCTTCAACAGCGGGCATGCGACATCCTCGTCATCGTCCTTGCCGTAAACGCACTGCACCATCTTCGGATTGATGGACTTGAGATCGCTGACGGGATCGCCGCCCTTGCCCTCGCTCGAAGCGCCGAGCCAACCCATGACCGAGATCACATAATCGACCTTCTGCGACAGCGACAGCAGCGACATCTGGACGATCTTGTCCTTTTCGGCCTGCTTCAAGCGGTTATAGCTCGCCGGCAACACATCGGCGCCAAAGGAATAACCCACCAGCACCACATGCTTGACCTTGAAGCGCTTGGTGTAGAAATCGATCATCCGGGCAAGGTCGTCGGCCGTCTGCTGCGGGTCACGCTCCGACCAGAAATAGTGCAGCGAGTCGACGCCCACGACGGGGATGCCTTGATCCTGCAGATAGCTGCCGACTTCCTTGTCGATATCGCGCCAGCCGCCATCGCCCGAATAGACGATCGCAAGCGTATCCTCGGTCGGCTTCGTTTCCATGACATCGACGGGAAGGCCGAGCGGCGACTTGGAGCTGTCGATCGACTTCATCAGATCGGCGAGCGAAGCCTCGAGCGTTGCATAGGCATCGGCATTGTCGGAATCCGTCGACTGGACCTCGGGATGTTCCTTCCGGATCTCTTCGACATGGTCGCGCCCGTCCTTCGGTGCATTCGGCGTGAAGGTCACCAGGATCGGATTGGGCAACGCGCCTTCCTGAAGTCCGAAGGACACCATATCGCCATCGGTCTTCTTCTCGGCCGGCGTGCAGAGCTCCTGCTTCAGACCGATACCGGCGGCCGGATCGACGGCCAGCGTCCCGGCAACCGTGGCATCCGGCGTCTGGGCGGTAATGGTCAGCGCCATGGCGCCGCCTGCGCCGACGCCGGCAATGACGGGTTGCTGATAGGTGCTGTCGGCAAAGGAGCGCTGCACCTGCTGGCTCAGCGATTCCAGATCCGCGACGATATAGATGCAGCCGTCGTTCTGGCTGACGTCGTATTTGTTGAGCGAAGCCAGGAAGGACGGGTAATCGATGCCGATAACCAGCGTGCCGTTGGCGACGAGTTTATCGGCAACCGCCTTTTCCTTGTCGCTCCAGCCGGCAAGATCGGAAATCAGAACGACTTCGCTCGTCACCTTGCCCTGCGGGCGCATGATATGCGGCGCGGGGATCATGCCCAGATCGTATTTGGCATCGTCGGCTTCAGCCCGGGCCGGGCCTGATGCGAAAAGGCCCAGCGACACCATGCCTGCGAAAGCCAACGACATTGCGTATTTCAAGATCATTTCCTCACGACCCCCTTAAGTCCGCCTCCGATGAGGAATGTGGCATCCATCAACGCGATCATTGGACTAACACCTCCCGAAACAGCCAGGTAGCGCGGCTGCCATTCGGGATGGAACTTGGATTTGAAGGCACGAAGCCCCTTGAAGTTGTAGAAGCGTTCGCCGTGCTCGAAGACAGTTCCTCCGACCCTGTCCCAAACCGGCGCCGATTCCCGTCTCGACATGCCCGACAATGGCGCCATGCCGAGGTTGAAACGCTGAAAGCCCTGTCCCTTGAGGTATTCGAGGATCTGCACGAACAGAAAATCCATCGACCCCTTCGGGGCATCGGGCGAAAAACGCATCAGGTCGACGGACCCCTCCTCCTTGGTCTCCGTCATCAGGATATTCGCAAATGCGACGATCTTACCATCCTTTTTCAACACGCCGACCGGCTGCGAGCACACATAATCCGGATCGAACGCGCCAAGCGAAAAGCCCTTTTCCTTGGCATTGTGATCGGCGAGCCATGTGTCCGACACATGGGTAAGTTCATCCATGGCTGCGGGTATATCTTGAGGCTCGATAACGGCAAATTCTAGTCCGTCGCGAACCGCACGGCTCGCGGTCTGCCTGAGGTTGGCCCATTTGCCGCCCTTCAATTCGAAATTGGCGAGGTTGACCACGGCCAATTCGCCGAGCTTGAAGGCGCGCAACCCGGCATCCGCGCAATAGGACAGAAGCGCCGGCGAAATCTGGTAGAACACCGAGCGGCAGCCCGCGGCTCGCGCAGCCTCGACGAAGCGCCAGATGAGGTCGGGGAGCGCCTGGCGCGGGCCAACCGGATCGAACAGCGCAATCCAGGAACGGCCCTGCTTGCCATACATGATGAAGGCATCGCCCTTTTCCGAGAACATGATGCTCTTGTCGCCCATGCGCACCAGATTGGCGTCGGCAATGCCTTGCTTGCGGACGATTTCCACGGCACGCGTCACCGCATCGTCGGTCACGGGCTCCAGCCGCTTTGTCGCGGGACGCAACAGACTGAAGATCGCGATCGCCGAGGACAGGATGGAAATGCCGAGCGCTGCGCGAAGGCCGCGCGGCGCCTCGTCGGCAAATTCGAACTGCCACCAGAGCTCGTTGCTGTATCCAACATCGCGGTAGACGAAGAACAGGACCACGATAGCGCCGATGCAGACGACGGCAATCGCCGTCAGCCAACCCGCGGTCAGCGTCTGGTTGAGCAGCGAGGCCGGCCGCTTGAACAGGCGACGGCTGACGACGAGGCTGAAGACGAAGAAGGCGAGCAGCCCGGCTTCGACGATGGCGATGGCCTTCAGCAGCGAGAAGAACAGCGCCAGCAGCGCCGAGAAGGTAGAGACCCACCAGGCACCATCGAGACGCTGGCTGAGACCGCGCGCCGCGACGATGATCGCAAGGCCGAGAAGGCTCGACAGGAAATGCGCGCTTTCGACGAGCGACAGCGGCAGATAGCCGGAAAGCACGATCAGGTTCTGGTCCGGCGTCGGCGTCACGCTCGAAAAGACCAGCATCATGCCGAGCAGCAGCGCAAAGGCCGACAGCAGCTGCGGCATGAGACGCGCGCCGATGCGGCGCATGCTCGAAGCGACGGGATGATCGACGAAACGGCGCAGCTCCGCCACCGAGATCGCGGCAATCGCGATGACGAGCGGGATGACGTTGTAGATGACGCGATAGAGGACCAGCGAACTCAGAACCGCATCTTCGTTCACGGAGCTGCCGAGCCAGGCGATGATAATCGTTTCGAAGACGCCGAAGCCAGCCGGGACATGGCTGAGCACGCCAAGACCGACGGCGATGGCATAGATGGCGAAGAAGCCCGGCCAGCCGATCGAGGATTCCGGCAGCAGCACGTAGAGCACGGAGGCCGATGCGGCGATATCGAAGGCGGTTACGAGGAATTGCCGTGACCAGGTGCGCGAATCCGGCAGGCGAACGGCGACCGGCCCGATGCGCACCTCGCGGCCGTTGCGGCCGGCATAGACGACGAAAGCAAGTGCGGCGAGGATGAGGATGGCGATCAGCCGCAGCCACAATCCATTGACATTGATCAGCGGGCCGATCTCATCGGCGATAACAAGCAGCGCAATGGCACCGACGGCCGCCAGCCCGAGACCGAAGGCGAGCGTGACGAAGGCGATGACGCGGGTGATGTCATCGGGCGACAGGCCGAGCCGGGTATAGGCGCGATAGCGGATCGCGCCCGCGCTGAGCGCACCGAAGCCGGCGGTATTGCCGACCGCATAGGCGCTGAAGGAGGTCAGCGCCACATGCGGGAATGGCAGCCGCTTGCCGATATATTCAAGCGCGTTCTGGTCGTAGAAGATCAGGGAAGCGAAACTCAGGCCGGTGAACAGCAGCGCGAGCAGCACCGAAGAGATCTTCGTCGTCGTCAAGGCGTGAACGACATCGTCATAGCGCACTTCATTGGTCAGGTCGTAGATCGCATAGGCAGCAATGCAGAAGACGGCGACGGTGAGAACGGCGATGATCAGCGCGCGATAGCGGTTCAGCAAACCGACGAAACCGCCACGCTCTTCCAATTCCTCATCGGCATTTTCGAGATCGATTGGGCTCGACATGTTCTACCTGTTTATAGTGACCTTCGCCGGTCCCGATTGCTGAGAATGTCCAGTAACACCGACGATGTGTCTTCGTGTTGCCGCATACACTTCTTTCGACAGGCCCGTTATGACGCGCGCTCCCATCCTTCTGAATTTAGGCAATTTTGGCGCAGGCCCCGTTCCACCACCAATGAATCTGTTATTATTTAAAGGATTTTGTCATTCAGCCGGCTTTTGAGCTTATCCACACACAAAAGTGATCTTCCCATTCCCCACGGAATGTTGCTCCCTATCAGGAATCCGCGGCCTGGTCACCTCCCGGGGCGGCCGTGCGGTCGAGCATCGCCGCACACACCGGCAAACTATCCGAAACAAATCGTTCAGCAAAATGAAAGCGGCCGCAGGTACGGTTGGTGCGGGCGAGCCGGAAGCATGTTTTGACGATGTTGGAATTCCTTCAACGATCCGGCGCTTCCGCCGGCTCGCCACGCATTTCGCTGAGGAAGAAGCCTTCGCGCAGGTTGATACCATATTCGACAAAGGCCTTCATGCAGCAAAGCATCTGCGTCCAGCCCTCGCAATTCAGATAGGTGCCGCGACGGCCGGCTTCATCCTCGCGCCAGCCGGATTCCTCGATGACGACGAGCGTGCCGCCATCGTCCAAGGCATCAAACGTCATCTCGACTTTCGTCCTGTAGCGGACACAGTCCTCACCGGTACCGCCTTCCCAGTGAAAGACGACGCGCTTGTTTTCCTCCACTTCATTGACCTCGACGGGCGCATTCTTCCACCAGATGACCGTCGTTCCCGCCACAAGCGGGGCGCTGGCGCCGCCGACTGTCGTGAAATAGCTCGAAAGCTTCTTCGGATTGACGACCGCATCGAAGACCTCGTCGACCCTGCGGCCAATCCGTCCTGATATCCGAACGTTCAATGCCATGACATCTCCTCCGTTATCTGTCAGTCGCTATCGCTCCATTGCGAGCAGCCTCATTATGTTATAAAAATATAACATGTCAAACGAATCGGATAGCGACCTCATCTTCAAGGCACTCGCCCATCGTCGCCGGCGCGAAATCCTGGATATGCTCAAGGATGCGCCGCGAACGACGGGAATGCTCTGCGAGGCCTTCACGGATATGGACCGGTGTACTGTCATGCAGCATCTGAAAGTGCTGGAGGAAGCAGACCTCGTGATCGCCAAAAAGGACGGACGCGAGCGCTGGAACCATCTGAACAGCCTGCCGATCAAGCAGGTCCACGATCGCTGGATCAGCGCCTATGCCGGCCACGCTCTATCGATCCTCGACCGGCTGAAAAGCGATTTGGAAGGCTGAAACGAGAAATGATGGCTGCGGTCGACGAAAGAGGGACTATGCCGCGCCCGCCCTCCGTAACAGTTGCTCCAGCCTGTCACTCGTTCCATCCCCGTCGAGCGGGGTATAGACCACGAGCTTCATATCAGCGCGATCCATGACGGCAAGCGCGGTATACTCGAACGTCATGAGGCCACCTTCGGGATGGCGGAGGCGCTTATGACCGGTCAGCGGCCGCAACACGTCCTGCCTCGGCCACCAAGCGCGAAATTCCGGACTTGCCTGCGTCAAACTGGTGATCAGCCGCTCGAAATCCTGATCGCCGGCATAACGGGCACTATCGGCACGAAACATCGCCAGCGAATTCGCCGCCACGATCTCCCAATCGACCAATAGTTGCCGATGGGCGGGATCGGTGAAGACCCGGTGGATGCTGTTTCGCGCATCGCCCTGCAGCCGACTGTAATCGCCGAATATCGCGACTGCCGCTGCGTTCCAGGCCAGCACATCCCAGCGCCGGCCGAGAACGTAAGCGGGTTGGCCTTTGAGGCTCGCAAGCATGCGCAGCAACGCGTCCGGCACATCCTCGGGTCCGCGCGACGGAACCTCGGCCGTTGGCCGGTCGCTGAGTGTAAAGAGATGCCGTCGCTCGGCCGGATCGAGGCGCAGCGCATCGGCCAGCGCCGAAAGAACCTCCGCTGAGGCGCGCACGTCCCGGCCCTGCTCCAGCCATGTGTACCAGGTGGTGCCGACGCCGGCGAGCAGCGCCACCTCCTCGCGCCTGAGCCCCGGCGTGCGGCGGCGAAACCCCACCGGAAGCCCGACGCTTGCCGGGGTCAGTTTCTCTCGGCGAGAACGCAGGAAGGCAGCGAATTCGCGACGCCTCGCTTCGAGGATGGTCTGGTTTTGATTGATGGTCATCGCCCATCATAGCAGGATTAATACTAGGATAAAGTCGGAACTGTTTGTCGCCTCTGCAAGCTGCCAAAGTATTGGACGTAGGCTATATGGAGGCTGTTTTCGATGGACATGAGCGGTAAGACGATCCTGATCACGGGTTCGACCGATGGCGTCGGCCGGCGGGTTGCGGAAAGACTGGCGGAGACAGGTGCCAAGGTACTGGTCCACGGCCGCAACCGGGCACGGGCCGACGAGGTGGTCTCCGGCATTCGCGATAAAGGCGGCAATGCGGCCATCTATCTTGCCGACTTCTCCTCGCTGGACGAGGTCCGCACACTTGCCGATGCCGTCGAACGCGACCATGAGCGCCTTGACGTCCTGATCAACAATGCCGGCATCGGCACTAGCGGCGGCGGCACAGGACGCCAGGAAAGCCGCGATGGATATGAACTGCGCTTTGCGGTGAACTATCTCGCCGGCTTTCTGCTGACGCGCCGGCTCCTGCCGCTGTTGAAGGCAAGCGCTCCCGCCCGCATCGTCAATGTTTCCTCGGCCGGTCAACAGGCCATCGACTTCTCCGATGTCATGCTGACCCGCGGTTATAGTGGCGTGCGCGCCTATTGCCAGAGCAAGCTGGCGCAGATCATCTTAACCTTTGATCTTGCCGAAGAGCTGGCCGGCTCCGGCGTCACCGTCAACTGCCTGCATCCGGCAACCTATATGAACACGACCATGGTGCGCCAGGCAGGTGTCGCACCGCTGAGCTCCGTCGATCAGGGCGCCGATGCCATCCTCAATCTGGTTATCGGCAACGCCTTGGAAGGGCGTACGGGCCTTTATTACGACGGATTGCGCCCGTCCCGCGCCACCGCTCAGGCCTATGATGCGACCGCGCGACAGAAGCTGCGGACACTCAGCCAAAGTCTCACCCGCCTCGCCTGACCGGCCACCTCCCTGCAACTTCCTCAGCCTAGACTCAGCCCAGAAAGGTGAGATCCATGTCGTCTCAACACGCAGTTATTATCGGCGGTTCCTCCGGCATCGGCCTTGCGGCCGCCGCCCATCTTCTCGAAAAAGGATATCGGGTCACGATCACGGGTCGTGACGCGGCGAAGCTTCAGGCCGCCGCACAAAGCCTGAATGGCGATGTCACCGCCACCGTCATGGATGCGGCCGACTTTGCCGGCCTTGTCGAAACCTTCCAGGCAATCGGGCCGCTGGATCATCTTGTCCTGGCACTGGGCGGCGGAAATGGGGCTGGTCCCTTCGCCTCCGTCGACCTTGCCGATGTCAAAAAAGGTTTCGAGCAGAAGACGTTGGCGCACTTCGCCTGTGCCCAGGCTTGCCTTCCTCATCTTTCGAAACAGGGCAGCATCACCTTCGTCTCCGCTGTCTCGGCGCAGGCCGCCATGCCCGGAACCGCCGGACTCGGAGCCATCAATGCCGCCATTGCCGCTTTGGCACCGATCCTCGCCGTCGAACTCAAACCCATCCGGGTGAACTGCGTTTCCCCGGGCGTCGTCGATACGCCCTGGTGGGATTTCCTATCCGCGGAGCAGAAAGAGCCGACCTTTGCCGGCTTCGCAGCGCGCACGCCGGTTGGCCGCGTCGGCAGCCCACGGGAGATCGCCGAAGCCATCGCCTTCCTGATCGGCAACGGCTTCACAAGCGGTCACACGCTGATCTGCGACGGCGGCATCCGCCTCGGCCAGTAATCCCGCAAGCCTTTCCGCTTTTCTTCGAAGCGCGAAAACGCGTCATCGCCAGCCAGCGGCAGCGATGGCGTCCTCAGCTGTTGCGAGCATCCGCCTGAAGCTGTGTGAGGATTTCGATCAGTCTCGGTGCCATTTCCCGGATTTCGACCAGATGGATCGAGCTCAGCGCTTGAAGAACCTCCTCGGATTTCTCCGTCAATTGCAGGGTCTGGCGACGCTTGTCCGAGGGATCGGGATGACGGGTGACATAGCCGCCATCGATCAGCCGCCCCACGAGCTCAGTCGCCGTATGCGGCGCAATCAGCAGCTTTTCCGCCAGCATGCCGATGGTCATCGCCTCGCCGGCGCCGTTCCCCTTGATGGCGAGCAATGCCTGATGCTGCTGCGGCGGCAAGCCTGCCTCATACGCCGCCGAGGTGCTGAAGTCCATGAATTTGCGCAGGGTATGGCGCAGCGTCGCCAGCGCCTCGTAATCCGCCTGAGAAAGGGTTTTGTCCAAACGTCGCACCATCAAATCGTCCCTGTTGCCGCAGTTCGCGGTCCTAAAGCATGCCGCGCAAAATGTTCAGCAGTTTTGCAGCAACGGCATGCTCAAGATCAAGGACCGAAAGTGCCGAAGCGAATCTTGGAGATCGCGATGCGCTCTGGTTGATTTATATCGCATTACGATATATTTGCCATCTCGAAGCGGGGAGCGGCTGAAGGCCGGCCGCGCGCTCAGAGCATTCCGAGGAACAGTGCGCAGCGGTTTTCCGTCCGGAATGCGTAAAACAGGAAAATAGAGCGCTTTCGCTTTTCTTCGAATAGCGAAAGCGCTCTGGCACAGAAGGCCCCAATGCAGAACACCCCCACCCCACAAAATCACAGTCACGATTTCTCCGGCTGGGCCTCCCGCAAGGACAATGGCGATTTCACCACGGACAAGCGCGTCCTGGTGCTGATTGCCATGGCGCTGGTGGTCGGCACCGGAGGCGCGTTCGCCGCCTGGGTGCTCATCAATCTCATCGCACTCGTCAGCAATGCCGTCTGGCTGTTCAAGATCAGCACGGAGCCGCTCTCCTTTACCATGGTGGCACGCTCGCCCTGGATGGTGGCCGCGCCCATTCTCGGCGGCATCGTCATCGGCCTGATGGCGCGTTACGGCTCGGAGAAGATCCGCGGCCACGGTATTCCCGAAGCCATCGAGGCGATCCTGATCGGCGGCAGCCGCATGTCGCCGAAGGTGGCGGTGCTGAAGCCCCTGTCATCGGCGATCTCGATCGGCTCCGGCGGCCCCTTCGGTGCGGAAGGCCCGATCATCATGACGGGCGGCGCCATCGGCTCGCTCTTCGCACAGCTCTTTCATATGAGCGCGGCCGAGAGAAAGACCCTGCTCGTCGCCGGCGCCGCAGCCGGCATGACGGCGGTGTTCGGCACACCGATCGCGGCCGTCATGCTCGCCGTCGAATTGCTGCTGTTCGAATGGAAGCCGCGCAGCTTCATTCCGGTCGCCGTCGCCGCCTGCGTTTCGGTGGTCTGGCGTCCGTTGCTGATCGGCAGCGGTGCGCTCTTCCCCGCTCATTTCGATATGTCGCTCTCCTGGTGGGGCGTCGTGCTCGCCGCCGGCCTCGGCATCGTCTCGGGACTGCAATCCGGCCTGCTGACCACCCTGCTCTACAAGATCGAGGATGCCTTCGAAAAGCTGCCGATCCACTGGATGTGGTGGCCGGCACTCGGCGGCCTCATCGTCGGGCTTGGCGGATTGATCGAGCCGCGCGCGCTCGGCGTCGGTTACGATATCATCGCCGATCTCTTGCACAGCCACATCGCCGCCGGCGCGGTGCTGGCGATCCTGCTGGTCAAGGCCGGCATCTGGCTGGTGGCACTTTCCTCGGGCACCTCGGGCGGCGTTCTGGCGCCACTGCTCATCCTCGGCGGCGCGCTTGGCTGGCTCGTCGGCCTCATCCTGCCCGGCGATCCCGGCTTCTGGGCGCTGCTCGGCATGGCGGCAATGATGGGCGGCACGATGCGCGCACCCCTCACCGGCACCTTCTTCGCCGTCGAACTGACGGGGGACACCGGTGCGATGGTGCCTCTGCTTGCGGCAACTGTCGCGGCCTATGCCGTCACCGTCCTGCTGCTGAAACGATCAATCCTAACGGAAAAGATCGCCCGTCGCGGCCAGCACATCACCCGCGAATACGGCATCGACCCGTTCGAGCTCACCCGCGCCCGCGACATCATGATCGCCAAGGTGGATACCCTGCCTGCCTCCATGCGCCTGTCGGAAGCGCTGGCGCGGATGACGGAACAACCGGATGCCCACCGCTTCTATCCGGTCGTCGGGGATAACGAACGCCTGGTCGGCATGATCTCGCGCGCCGATGCCCTGCGTTGGCAAAGCGAGCCGGATCTGATGGATCAATCGCTGTTCGACGTGATCTCGGATGCCTCCATTCCCGTCGCTCATGCCGAGGACACCGTCGGACGCGTCGCGGATATCATGATCCAGGCTGATACGGGACGCGTTCCCGTCGTCGAGGCCCAGACCGGCCGCCTCATGGGCCTGATCGCCCGCAAGGACCTGCTGCGGCTGCGCAGCGCGACGAACCGCGCGGAACTCGAGCGCGGTGCCTACCTGCGGTCGAAAGGTTAAGGGGGAGGAGGAGCGGCGTCAGCGCGGCGGAAGAACTGCGCGGCGCCATCCTTTGCCATAGGCCGGAAAATTCGCCATAAGCCGGAAATTTGAGAGCGATCCACGACGACCGATGGATGTTTACGATCCTGGGTGCCTACAAACGTAGGTGGGCGCCGTGTGTCCAGGCCCACAGGCCTAGTCAGGGACAGCTCCCTTTGGATCGAGTATGGCCCCAGGGATTGTGGTTCCTGTCGGGAAGCGCAGACCGCCCAAGCTATATAGAGCGGATTAAGTCAACGCACCAGAGGCCCGTAGCTGGCATCCGCAGAAATAAACTTAAGCCTCCTCGACACTCGGCCGTGCCAGAAGCTTCTCGGTGATGCCGTGAATGCGTGTCGTCACCTCGTCGATGACGCTCGCCAGTGTTTCCTCCGCGCGCGCATTGGCGGCCAGCGTCGTATCGCGATTGCTGGTCAGGGATTCCAGTTCCGTTTCGAGCGCGGAGACCCGGCGCGTCAGTTCCGACACCTCGTCCATGATCATGATACCGGCCATGACGGTGACCCGAAGATCGCCGATTTCGCCGAACTGGCTTTTCAAATGCATGACGTAGCGATCGAAGCGATTGGCGAGATCCGTCAGATGGTCTTCCTGCCCCTCTTCGCAGGCCATCCGGTAGGCTTTGCCGTCGATCGTTACCGTTACTTGCGCCATTCGACTTTCCGATCACTGCCGCGCTGCGACGGCTGCCTCCCGAGGGATCAGCGGTCCAACACGGCTCTTATGGTTTCCATCGCCGTAACCAGCCGGCGCGACACTTCACGATTGACCTCCTCGAGCCGGTTCGCACGGAACTCGGCCTGGTCCAATTCCTGGGCAAGCCGGGAGCGATCGGCGTGAACCCTGCGGACCTCGCCTTCTATATCGCTCTGTGCCCGTTCCCGCTCGAACCGTCCATCGACGGCGCTCTCCAAAGTCGAGAGTGCCTGGCGCAATTGGGCGAGCGCCGCGTCCACCGTTTTGCCTGAAGGTGTCATACCCTTCGCTTCTCCGCGCAAGGCCCGAATCAAAACATCCGGCCACTTGTCTGATTTCGCAACAATATTCAACTCAGCAACAGCACGTCAATAAAGGCTGTCATGTGGCACCCCCCCTATTCTGTGGATGAAGGCCGCCTTTGCCGACTACACAGGCCTTGTCGCATCATTGTCGTCTTTTGTAAAAGTGAACGGGCAAATGTTAAAAAATTGCCGCGGAAGGGCCGGATTGAGCCCTCGATTTGTTGACTTGCTCGTCCCAACTGCTATGTCTCAGCCGCCTGAGGCGACGTTGGAAATGACGTTCGGAAGAGCGTCGCCCCTTCAGCTGCCTTTCAACCGATGGCCCTCCCTCCCCGGCGTGCGGCCATCCCCCGAACCCGGAACACTGCGGAAAAACCCATGAACTCTCGCGAACAACACGACCGGATGGCGAATGCGATCCGTTTCCTTGCCATGGATGCTGTCGAGAAGGCCAATTCCGGTCACCCCGGTTTGCCGATGGGGATGGCTGATGTCGCCACCGTTCTCTTTGGCAAATATCTGCGCTTCGACCCGAAGAACCCCCGTTGGCCGGACCGCGACCGTTTCGTCCTGTCGGCCGGCCACGGCTCGATGCTGCTTTATTCGGTTCTTTACCTCACCGGCTATCCGGACATGACGATCGATGAGCTGCAGCGCTTCCGCCAGCTCGGTTCCAAGACCGCCGGCCACCCGGAATATGGTCACGCCACCGGCATCGAAACCACGACCGGCCCGCTCGGCCAGGGCATTGCCAATGCCGTCGGCATGGCGATCGCCGAACGCAAGCTGCGCGAGGAATTCGGCGCCGACCTGCAGGATCACTACACCTATGCCATGTGCGGCGACGGCTGCCTGATGGAAGGCATCAGCCATGAGGCGATCGCGCTTGCCGGCCACCTCAAGCTCAACAAGCTGATCCTCTTCTGGGACAATAACTCCATCACCATCGACGGCGCCGTATCGCTTTCGGATTCGACCGACCAGGTCGCCCGCTTCAAGGCCGTTCACTGGAATACGATCGAAATCGACGGTCACGACCAGGCCGCCATCAGCGCCGCCATCGAAGCGGCTCACAAGTCCGACCGCCCGACGTTCATCGCCTGCAAGACGATCATCGGCTTCGGCGCTCCGAACAAGCAGGGCACCCACAAGGTTCACGGCTCGCCGCTCGGCGCCGAGGAAATCGCCGCCACCCGCGTCGCACTGGACTGGCCCTACGAGCCCTTCGTCATCCCGAACGACATCCTCGGTGAATGGCGCGCCGCCGGCGAGCGCTCCATCGGCACCCGCGAAGCCTGGGAAGGCCGCCTTGCCGCCGCCGATGCGGCCAGGAAAGCCGAATTCAACCGCCGCTTCGCCCATGAGCTGCCCGCCGGCTTCGATACCGCCATCAGCGACTACAAGAAGAAGCTTGCCGAAACCAAGCCGACACTTGCGACCCGCAAGGCCTCGGAAGACGCTCTCGAAATCATCAACGGCTTCATTCCGGAAACGCTTGGCGGTTCCGCCGACCTGACGCCGTCGAACAACACCAAGACCAGCCAGATGAAGTCGATTACCCCGACCGATTTCTCCGGCCGCTACATGCACTGGGGTATCCGCGAGCACGGCATGGCCGCCGCGATGAACGGTATCTCCCTGCATGGCGGTCTCATCCCCTACAGCGGCGGCTTTTTGATCTTCTCGGATTATTGCCGCCCGCCCCTCCGCCTCGCAGCCCTGATGGGCATCCGCGCCATCCACGTCCTGACGCATGATTCCATCGGCGTCGGCGAAGACGGCCCGACCCACCAGCCGGTCGAGCAGGTCGCCAGCCTGCGCGCCATCCCGAACTTCCAGCTGTTCCGCCCGGCGGACGCCACGGAAACGGCCGAATGCTGGCAGATCGCCATCAAGACCACCAACCGTCCGTCCGGCCTCGCGCTGACCCGTCAGAACCTGCTGGCCGCTCGCACGGAATATAGCGAGAAGAACCTCTGCGAACTCGGCGCCTACACGCTGGCAGGCAATGCCGACGCCAAGGTAACGATCTTCGCTTCGGGTTCCGAAGTCGAACTCGCCGTCGCCGCTCGCGCCGTTCTGGAAGGCAAGGGCGTCTCCACGCGCGTCGTTTCCGTCCCCTGCACCGAACTCTTCTTCGAGCAGCC
Source organism: Rhizobium sp. P40RR-XXII (assembly GCF_012641405.1). Lineage (GTDB taxonomy): Bacteria > Pseudomonadota > Alphaproteobacteria > Rhizobiales > Rhizobiaceae > Rhizobium. The sequence goes on along the minus strand of NZ_JABAII010000001.1, from coordinate 284,442 downwards.
GGACGCCTACCGCAAGGATGTCATCGGCAATTCGCCGGTCAAGGTCGCTGTCGAAGCCGGCGTTCGCGAGGGCTGGGATGCCTTCATCGGCCCGGAAGGCGCCTTCATCGGCATGAAGAGCTTCGGCGCTTCGGCTCCGTACAAGGACGTCTACAAGCACTTCGGCATCACGACGGAGGCCGTTGTTGCTGCCGCCGAGGCAAAGCTTTCCTGAGGGCGCTGACAAGCGCTCTCAAATCCAATAGATAAACACCCTGAGTGAACGGGAGTGAATTTCAATGACTGTAAAAGTTGCTATCAACGGCTTTGGCCGCATCGGCCGTAACGTTCTGCGTGCAATCGTCGAATCCGGCCGCACCGATATCGAAGTCGTTGCCATCAACGACCTCGGCCCGGTCGAGACCAATGCTCACCTGCTGCGTTACGATTCCATCCACGGCAAGTTCCCCGCCGAAGTGAAGGTCGAAGGCGACACGATCATCGTTGGCGGCGGCAAGCCGATCAAGGTCACGGCGATCAAGGACCCGGCAACCCTGCCGCACCGCGATCTCGGCGTCGACATCGCGATGGAATGCACGGGCATCTTCACCGCCCGCGACAAGGCCGCCGCCCACCTGACGGCCGGTGCCAAGCGCGTCATCGTTTCGGCTCCTGCCGACGGCGCCGACCTGACCGTCGTTTTCGGCGTCAACCACGACCAGCTCACCAAGGAGCACCTGGTCATCTCCAACGCTTCCTGCACCACGAACTGCCTGGTGCCAGTTGTGAAGGTTCTCGACGACGCCGTCGGTATCGACCACGGCTTCATGACAACAATCCACTCCTACACCGGCGACCAGCCGACGCTCGACACCATGCACAAGGACCTGTACCGCGCCCGCGCCGCAGCCCTGTCCATGATCCCGACGTCGACGGGCGCCGCAAAAGCCGTTGGTCTCGTTCTGCCGCACCTGAAGGGCAAGCTCGACGGCACGTCGATCCGCGTTCCGACCCCGAACGTCTCGGTTGTCGACTTCAAGTTCGTGGCCAAGAAGGCAACGACGGTCGGCGAAATCAACGAAGCCATCAAGGCTGCAGCGAACGGCAAGCTGAAGGGCATCCTCGGCTACACCGACGAGCCGCTGGTTTCCCGCGACTTCAACCATGACAGCCACTCGTCGATCTTCGCGACCGACCAGACCAAGGTCATGGAAGGCAGCTTCGTGCGCGTCCTGTCGTGGTACGACAACGAATGGGGCTTCTCCAGCCGCATGTCCGACACGGCCGTCGCGCTTGCCAAGCTGATCTGATCATGGCCTTCCGCCCGCTCCTTCCGACGACGGTCCGCTGGCGTCCCATGGAAGGAGACGGGCTGGAGCATCTCACGATCGTTCCTATCGACAATGCCGGCGTCGCGGCCATCCGCGCCGCCGGCATTATTATTGGTGGCCGTGGCGGCACACCCTACGGCGTCTCCTACCGCATCGACTGTTCCGCCGATTGGGCCGTTCTTTCCTTCTCCGTCGAAACCACCGATGGGCGCCGTCTCGCCCTGATATCCGACGGCAAGGGACATTGGCGCACCGAGGACGGCGCGGCTCTGCCGCAATTCGATGGCTGCGTCGATATCGATCTCTACGGCTCGCCCTTCACCAACAGCCTGCCGATCCGCCGGCTGGAGATGACGCCGGAAAGCGGAACCGCCAAGCTCTCCATGCTCTATATCCCATTCGACACGTTCGAGCCGGTGCGCGACGGTCAGCACTATACCTGCATCGTGCCGGAGAAACTCTATCGCTACGCCGCCGAAGATAGGGATTTCACCGTCGATCTCCCGGTCGACGAGGATGGGTTGGTGATCGACTATCCGATCTATTTCACGCGCGCGGATGTTTGAGCGGCCGTATCGGCATCGAGCTCGACATCGGCATGGGCGCCGTTGAAGTCCACGCACAAGCCTTTCGGTGTGGCCCAAGGCATCATGAGCACGTCATTCGCTATTCATCAATTTAACCGTTTCGGGCGGTAAGGTGATTTATTGTAGATTTCGAAATGCATTCCGGGGTTTCAGTAGCCCAATCGCAATTGCCCCTAAAAACGCCCCAATCTTTGCTCCCTCTGCCCTGCTATGGTCCAGATTTACCAATAAATTTTGAGTCGGAAAGTTTCCCAGGGCATTCCAAGCCGCTTCGCCGTTCTGGCAAAAGCGCATCACACCATGACGTCGCAATCGTCGGAGCGAAGCTTCACTTATAAGGCTCTCCTCTGAACGAGGCCATATTTGCCAATATGGCCGGCAAGACTGCATGATGGGACGACGAAGGGATTTCCGTATTCCGGGCTTTAGGCCCTGACAGCGGCGCGCGGAAAAGGGGAAGAAAAAGGTGGAGGCATTTTACGTCATCGTGCTGGTCAGCACGGTCCTCATTCTCATTGCGGCTTTCTCCAGCCTTATTGCTTTCCGTTTCGGCGCACCCTTGCTGCTGCTGTTCCTCATGATCGGGCTTGCCGCCGGCACCGACGGGCTCGGCATCGAATTCTCTAACAATTATCTCGCCTATATCTTAGGCTCGTTGGCTCTTGCCATCATCCTCTTCGATTCGGGCTACGGCACGCCGATCCAGGCCTTCAAGCTTGCCGCGGCACCGGCGTTGACCATTGCCTCGGTCGGCGTCATCGTCACGGCGTCGCTCTTCGGTCTCGCTTCCACCTGGCTGCTCGGCTTCACCTGGCTGCAGGGCCTGCTGCTCGGCTCGATCGTCGCCTCGACGGATGCGGCCGCCGTCTTCTTCCTGCTGCGCATCGGCGGCATCAATATCCGCGACAAGGTGCGCTCGACGCTGGAAGTCGAATCCGGCACCAACGACCCGATGGCGATCTTCCTGACGCTCGCCTTGGTCGAGCTGCTGGCAAGCGGCGAAGGCTATGCCGGCATCAACCTCGCCATGCTCGCTACCTTCGTCCAGCAGATGGGGCTTGGCGTCATTCTTGGTCTGCTCGGCGGCATGATGATCGTCCTCATCGTCAGCCGGCTGGAGACCGACCGGGGCCTGACACCGATCTTCGTGCTGGCGCTGGCGCTTCTCGTTTTCTCGTTCACCGGCGCCGTCGGCGGCAGCGGTTTCCTCGCGGTCTATGTTGCCGGCATCTATGCCGGAAATCGCAAGATGCCGGCCTCCGCCTCGATCAAGCGCTTCCAGGACGGCATGACCTGGCTGGCGCAGATCGTCATGTTCCTCGTCCTCGGCCTGCTCGCCACGCCGTCGCAATTCCCGGCCATTGCCATTCCCGCCGTGGCATTGGCTCTTTTCCTGATCTTCATTGCCCGACCGATCGCCGTGTGGCTCTGCCTGCTGCCTTTCGATTACACCCAGCGCGAGACCGGCTTCGTCGCCTGGGTGGGCTTACGCGGCGCAGTCTCCATCCTTCTGGCGATCATGCCCATCCTCGGCAACCTGCAGGCCGGCCAGACCTATTTCAACGTCGCCTTCATCGTCGTGCTGGTGTCGCTGCTCGTCCAGGGCTGGACCATCAAGCCGATGGCGCGCCGCCTCGGCCTCATCGTTCCCCCGCGCATGGGAGCGATCGACAAGGTCGAAGTCGACCTGCCCGGCACGGTCAACCACGAACTTCTGTCCTATCGTGTTGTCAAGGATAGTCCGGTTCTGCGCGGCGAGCGCATACCGCGCTGGGCCATGCCCTCGCTCGTCGTGCGCGACGGCAAATCCATGCGTTATCAATATGCCGGCCGCCTGCGCGAAAACGATATCGTCTATCTCTTCATCTCGCCCAACTACTCCCGGCTTCTCGACCGGCTTTTCGCCAGCCGCGCCCCGGTCGATCCCGATGATGCCGAATTCTTCGGCGCCTTCTCGATCTCGCCGCTGCGCCCCGCCGCCGATCTCGATGCGGCCTATGGGCCAGGCCTTCTGAGCGAACAGGAAAAAGGGCTCACCATCGCCGAACTTATGCGCCATCGCCTGGGTGGCAAGGCCGATTATGCGGATCGCGTTCGCCTGGGCGAGATCATCCTCATCGTTCGCGACCTCGACGAGAACGATCACATCCAATCGGTCGGCATGTCGCTCGAAGCGGTGGAGCCGCCCGTCATCCTTCCGATCTTCATCAATCTCCACGATATTTTTAAGAGCATTCGCGCTCATCTGCAAAAGCGCAGGGAACGCCCGGAAGACGGCGTTTCAAACGATTCAAATGCCGGAAAAAACGACGCCTGAATGGCCTTGCGTCTCCGATCATCCGTAGTATGGTCGGCGCACTTTTCGCCACCAACAACATTGGATCCTCCCATGGCAGCCTTCAAAACTCTCGACGATCTCACCGACATCACCGGCAAGCGCGTACTCGTGCGCGTCGACCTCAACGTGCCGGTCAAGGATGGCAAGGTCACCGATGCGACGCGCATCGAACGTGTCGTCCCGACGATTCTCGAGCTGTCCGAAAAGGGTGCCAAGGTCATTCTGCTTGCCCATTTCGGCCGCCCGAAGGATGGCCCTTCCCCGGACCTTTCGCTCGGTCTGATCGTGCCCGCCGTCGAAGAGGTTCTGGACCATGCCGTTCTTTTCGCCTCGGACTGCATCGGTACTCCGGCAGCCGACGCGGTTGCCAAGATGAACAACGGCGACATCCTGCTGCTGGAAAACACCCGCTTCCACAAGGAAGAGGAGAAGAACGACGCAGCCTTCACCAATGCGCTCGCCGTCAATGGCGATATCTATGTCAATGACGCCTTTTCGGCTGCCCACCGCGCCCACTCTTCGACCGAAGGCCTCGCCCACTTGCTGCCTGCCTATGCGGGCCGCACGATGCAGGTGGAGCTCGAAGCCCTGGAGAAGGGTCTTGGCAATCCGGTCCGCCCGGTTGTCGCCATCGTCGGCGGTGCCAAGGTCTCCACCAAGATCGACCTGCTGATGAACCTCGTGAAGAAGGTCGATGCGCTTGTCATCGGCGGCGGCATGGCCAACACTTTCCTCGCCGCGCGCGGCACCAATGTCGGCAAATCGCTCTGCGAACACGATCTCGCCGACACCGCCAAGCAGATCATGATCGAAGCGGCCACGGCCGGCTGCGCGATCGTCTTGCCGGAAGACGGCGTCATCGCGCGTGAATTCAAAGCCGGCGCCGATAACGAGGTCGTGGCGATCGACGCCATCCCGGCCGATGCCATGGTGCTCGATGTCGGCCCGAAGTCTGTTGAAGCCGTCAACAGCTGGATCGGCCGCGCCACGACGCTGGTCTGGAACGGACCTCTCGGCGCCTTCGAAATCGCTCCCTTCGATGCCGCCACCGTCGCGGTCGCCAAATATGCCGCCGAGTGCACCAAGGCCGGCAAGCTGACCTCGGTCGCCGGCGGCGGTGACACGGTTTCGGCGCTCAATCACGCCGGCGTTGCCGACGACTTCACCTATGTCTCGACGGCCGGTGGCGCCTTCCTCGAATGGATGGAAGGCAAGGTTCTTCCCGGCGTCGCCGTTCTGCAGTCTGCCAAGTAAACGAGCCTCTGCGCCATGATTGACGGAAGCCGCGAAAGCCAAGACTTTCGCGGCTTTTCCATGAGTGCTAGGATGACATCCAAAACATTCAAACGGTTGAAATCATTTCAATCGTTTCAATTAGTTAGCCAGCCATTTCCCTCCTTCTACACTTCTGTTATCGCCGATCTATATTGATCCTGTTGCCGACTGAAATCGCCTTGGAGAAACAAAATGAGCGAACGAATTGAAGACATTGCCGTAAAGATGGTTGCTGGTGGCAAGGGCCTCCTGGCGGCGGATGAATCCACTGCCACGAACAAGAAGCGCTTCGACACCATCTCTCTCGTTTCCACAGAAGAGAGCCGCCGCGACTATCGCGAGATGCTCTTCCGCTCCGACGACGCCATGAGGAAGTACATCTCCGGCGTCATCCTCTATGAGGAAACCCTCTTCCAGAAGGCCGCGGACGGCACCCCCTTCGTCGATATCATCAAGGCTGCAGACAGCATCCCCGGCATCAAGGTCGATGTCGGCGCCAAGCCGCTGGCCGGTTTCCCCGGCGAAACCAATACCGAGGGTCTCGACGGCCTCGCCGATCGCCTGGCGAAATATTATGAAGCCGGCGCCCGCTTCGCCAAGTGGCGCGGCGTAATCGCCATTTCCGACACGCTGCCGACCTATGGCGCCGTCAAGGCCAACGCCCACGCACTCGCCCGCTACGCCGCCCTTTGCCAGCAGGCGAAGATCGTCCCGATCGTCGAGCCGGAAGTGCTGATGGATGGCGAGCCCGGCACGCAGAGCCTCGACCGCAGCGAGGAAGTCACTCGCTGGACGCTGCAGATCGTCTTCCAGGAGCTCGCGGAAGCCCGCGTCAAGCTTGAAGGCATGATCCTCAAGCCGAGCATGGTCATCGACGGCAAGAAGGTCCGCAAAGCCTCCGTCGAACAGGTTGCCGAGCGCACCGTCAAGGTTCTGAAGGAAACCGTTCCGTCCGCCGTGCCGGGCATCGCCTTCCTCTCCGGCGGCCAGTCGACCGAAGAGGCGACCGCGCATCTCTCCGCCATCAACTCCGGCTACGATCTGCCCTGGAAAGTAACCTTCTCCTATGGCCGCGCCCTGCAGGACGCCGCGCTGAAGGCCTGGGGCGGCAAGCCGGAAAATGTCGCCGCCGGCCAACGCGCCTTCAGTCACCGCGCCGAGATGAACTATCTCGCCGCCAAGGGCAGCTGGACGAAGGACCGCGAACAGGCTGCTTGATCTGACGCAGCTGTTCGAATGAACAGAGCCTCGGTCGCGATGCGACCGGGGCTTTTTTAGTTTCGGGCAATATCAGTCGGATATTTGACGCTGGGCAAAACATATCTTCTGCAATAAGAAAATGGAGTTGCTTCGACATCGGAAAATAATCATGTCAAACGCATATTATGGAAGCACGGCACAAGCTTGTCCCACTTATAATAGAGGGCTCAATAGAAAGGTTGTCGTATGCTTCCCTGGCGCGGTTTTGTTGCTGTTCTTGCTGTAATCTTCGTTATTCAAATAGATATTGCTCACGCCCAACAGTTGCAGACGGCTGTTCCCGTCTTTTCCCCGACCGGACCGGACGCAGAGGCTTACGGTGAGAAGCTCGGTTATCCCATCGGTCTGCCGCTTAGCGAACAACGGAACATGATCGGCAACTTCAGCCATGCCGACCAGCTTGCGCCAACACACACGATTGCCGCCGCCGAGCATCCGTTACCGTTCTTACGCGCCCCATCCGAGGTTTCGGTCAAGTTCACGTTCGGCACGGAAACTTCCTCCTTGTCGAAATATCTCGACACCAATCCCACAACGGGCTTGCTGATTGCCCACAACGACACGATCCTGTTCGAACATTACCAATACGGCCGCACCGATCGCGACCGCCTTGTCTCGCAATCCCTGGCGAAAACCTTGACCGGCATGATGATCGGCATTGCGATTTCCGAAGGCTCCATTCATTCGATCGACGATACCGTAGAGACCTATGTGCCGGAGCTGAAAGGCACCGAGATGGGCAGCACGCCGATCCGCGCATTGCTGCATATGGCCTCCGGCATTGCCTTCACCGAGAACTTCGGCAATCCCGACGACAACATTCGGCTCAGCAATTCATTGCTCGGCCCGGAAAAACTCGACCCGATTACCGCCGTGTCGCGATTTGACAAGCGGGTCGCCGCTCCCGACACGGTCTGGCACTACAGCAATCTCGACACCGAAGGGCTGAGCCTGGTCCTGACCCACGCTACCCACATGACGATGTCGGACTATCTCCAATCCCGGATGTGGCAGCCGATGGGCGCGGAAGCCAGCGCGAATTGGCAGGTCGACAGCACGGGCAAGGAGGTCGGCTATTGCTGCTTTAGCGCGACACTTCGCGACTACGCCCGCTTCGGCATGCTGCTCGCCCATGACGGTGCCTTGAACGGCCGGCAGATCATACCGCGCCAATGGCTGCTCGATGCGACGCAGCCGGTTAAGCAAGGCTCGTTCCTCGCAGTCAATCATGAGACGAACCCCTGGGGCTACGGCTATCAAACCTGGCTGATGCCCGGCCCCCGGCGAACGTTCTTTCTGGACGGTCGAGCCGGCCAGCGTATCCTCGTCGATCCGACGACCCATCTGGTCCTGGTCCACACTGCCGTACGTGCCAAGCCCGGCGATATAGGCAGTGCCGAGTTGGTCGAGCTCTGGTCCAGCGTGCTCAAGCAGTTCCAGAACAATTGAAGCAATCCCGATGCGTGCCACAAGCTTGGAACGTCGGGGTAAAGGGCTCTTCTCTTGAAGAGGCCCCTGGCGAACTTGTCACTGGCACAAGTTCTCGCTTCCAGGTTCGGCAGAGCAACGGCTAAATCCTTGCAGATCTACCGAAGCTCTGGAGGCCGCCATGAACACCGTCGCCTATGTCACTGTCGACGTCTTCACATCGGAGCGCTTTGTCGGCAATCCGCTGGCCGTGATCCCGGATGCCCGCGGCCTTGGCGGCGACGCCATGCAGAAGATCGCAGCCGAGTTTTGTTATTCAGAAACCACCTTCGTGCTGCCGCCGGAAAATCCCGATCATACCGCCCGCGTCCGCATCTTCACGCCGACGGCCGAAATCCCCTTTGCCGGCCATCCCAATGTCGGCACCGCTTTCGTTCTCGGGCAACAGCGGGAAATCTTCGGAAAGCCCGCAGGCGACGGGTTGACCTTCGAGGAGGATGCCGGGCTGGTGGAGGTAACGCTGCTGCGCACTGATGGCGCCGTCACCGGCGCTAGCATACGTGCTCCGGCGAGCCTGACGATCGGCGAAACCATTGCCGACGAATTGATTGCGCGTTGCGTGCAGATCGACCCGCAATCGATCCGCAAAGCCACGCATGCCCCGACCTTCGCCTCGGTCGGCTTGCCCTTTGCCTTGGCGGAGCTGGATAGCCTCGAAACGCTCGGAAAGGCATGGCCGAATGCGGCTGTTTTTGCCGAAGCGGCTACGCGCCACAAGGAAGACGAGACTGGCTTTTCGCTCTTTCTCTACGTGCGCTCGGCCGACAATCCGTGGCATATCCGCGCCCGCATGTTCGCGCCCCTGGACAACGTCACGGAAGACCCGGCGACCGGCAGCGCTTCCGCGGCCCTCGGCGCTTATCTGACCTCCCTGCTGCCGGCACCGGATGCGGAGGTGAAAATCACCATCGAGCAGGGCGTGGAGATGGGAAGACGCAGCGTCATCGGCATCGAGGTCAAGAAAACCGCCGGCACGGTAAATGAAGTCTTGCTGTCGGGCAGCAGCATCCATGTCATGCGCGGCGAAATCCGGCTTTAGGCAACCTCAAGCGAGCTTCTAAAAGCCTGAACCCAGCCCCACAACGCCCTAAAACGCCTCGTTGATGACCAGCGCCACCGTCCAGATGGCAAAGGCGAAAATCGCGATCTTCCAGAAATCGGCACGGCGCTTCAGTCCCGGCAATCCCAGGGGCTTGATGATGTGCACCGCCATAGCGAGCAGAAGCAGCACCGCGATGGCTTTTGTCACGCTCTTTTTCCCCATTTTCGCAAGAGTGAGAGCCGCCGCGACCAAAAACCGCTGCATAGCTTTCGCGTTCATGCTGTAATCGCCACAGGACGGACATCTTTCCGCGCCAACAGACTGTTTCTACAGGCCGATAGCGGCAATCCGGGACACAATCAATAGTGAAAACAGGCAGGGCGGGATCCTGTCTTATCGGTTCCTTAAGCGGAGCCGCATGAAGGTGGGGAGCATGAAAAGAAATATTTTGCCCGTACTCGCTCTGCTGTTCGGCACGCTCTTCCTCTTTACGGGAAACGGCCTGCATAGCTTGCTGCTGCCCGTACGCGGCACGGCCGAAGGCTATGCGACGACGACGCTCGGCCTGCTCGGCACCACATGGGCCACCGGCTTCGTGCTCGGCTGCCTGACTGCGCCGAAGCTGGTGAGGCGCATCGGCCATGTCCGCGCCTTTTCAGGCTTCATTTCCGTCATCGCCATCATCGCGCTTTTGACCGGCATCGTCGTCGACCCGATCTGGTGGGTGGCGCTGCGCGCCGTCACCGGCTTCTGCACCGCCGGCACCTCGATGATCATCGAGAGCTGGCTCAACGAGCGCGCCACCAATGAGAGCCGCGGCGCAATCTTTTCGCTCTATATCGGCATCACCCTCATCGGCGCGGTTGCCGGCCAGATGATGGTTCCCTTTGCCGACATCCACACGCCCATCCTCTTCATGATGTGCGGCATCTGCTATTGCGTCGCCATGCTGCCAACCACGCTATCGACCGCCGCCTCCCCGCAGCCGCTCAAGGCCGTCAGCCTCGACCTGAAGGCGCTCTACCGCAATTCGCCGGTCGCCTCGATCGGCATCCTGCTCGTCGGCATAGCCAACGGCGCCTACGGCACGCTCGGCGCCGTCTTCGGCGCCAATGCCGGCCTTTCCCAAAGTGATATCGCGCTGATGATGAGCTTGACGATCTTTGCGGGTGCCGTCATGCAGCTGCCGGCAGGCCGCCTTTCCGATCGCATCGACCGCCGCTATGTGCTGGCGGGCATGGCCGCCGTTGCAGCGCTCGACGGCCTGCTGCTCTTCCTGGTGAAGCCCGGCAATCCCGCCTTCCTTATCGGCATGGTGGTGATCTATGGCGCGGTCGCCAACACCCTCTATCCGATCGCGGTTGCCCATGCCAATGACTTCGCCGCATCGGAAGATTTCGTCAAGGTTTCCGGCGGCCTGCTGCTGCTCTATGGCATCGGCACCATCATCGGCCCGACGCTCGGCGGACCGGTCATGTCCTCTATCGGCCCCTACTCGCTGTTCTTCGTGACGGCCATCGCTCATGTGCTGATCACGGCCTATTCGATCTTCCGCAGCCGCATGCGAGCCGCCAAGCCGGCGGGCGATCGCGACGCCTATACGACCATGCCTTCAGCCAATGCGCAGATGATCACGCCGGAGAGTATGGCGCTCGCGCGGAGTGAGACTTCAAAAAAGGACGATATAACTGTAAATTACGGCACCTGATCCCCCAAAAGGGAAAGGAGGAGCCGAAATGAGCTTATTCGACGATGATCGTCCGCAGCAGCCGTCAGCCCATGAAATAGGCAGCGATCTGTCGCTGCTATCCGTGGACGAGCTGAAAAACCGCATCGCATTGCTCCAGGGCGAGATCGCCCGGCTGCAAGAGGAAATGGAAACCAAGGCATCCGGACGCAAGGCGGCGGAGAGCCTCTTCCGTTTCTGAAGCACTGCTCCAAGGCGCTTGGCGGCGGCACGAGATCCGTGCGGCGCAGCTCGCGATCAAGGCATGCTCAACCGAATATTAAGCTTTACGACATATTACTATAATTATCCAGATTCGCTCTGGACTCAGACAGTTCCTCCACTTGGCGAATTGGTCTGATTTTTCTCCCTGTTTTACCTTGAGAGCCGCTTTTGCGGCTCTTCTTTTTTCATCCTGTGACACCACCTCCATCGAAACTGTGGAGATTAACCCTTTCTTAAGAATCGCCTTGCGGATTTCAGTTAAAACCAGCATCCTAAAGTCATAAAAGCGGATGCCGAAAGCTCTTAGGGACTTGACCGGCTTTTCCTGAACAAAAGTGTTGCGTGAAGCAGGGATTTATTCAATGTCGGAACTTGGGTTGAACACGATCAGCTTTGCTGGCCATGCCGCGTCTTCGGCGCAGTTCAGGGCACTGTATTCTGAAGGCATGTCGCTGGTCGAGGAAACCGCGGGCTATCTCGACGGCCAGGGCCGCGCTGCCTCCAAGGTTCTGCCGCGCATGGCTTCCGTGCTCTACGCCGCCGAATCCATGCGGCTGACGACCCGCCTCATGCAGATGGCGTCCTGGCTGCTTTTGCAGCGCGCCGTCAACAATGGCGAAATGTCGCGTGACCAGGTGCTGGCCGAAAAGAACAAGGTTCGTCTCGACGGCTTCAACGTCGATCGCAGCGCGCCGGGCTGGAACGATCTGCCGGAAGCGTTCCGAGATCTGGTCGAGCGCTCGTTGCGCCTGCAGAATCGCGTCGCCATTCTCGATCGCGAAATCTATCGTCCGACCGAGGCCGCCATCGTTCCCGACAACCAGAATAGCGTCAAGGCACAGCTGACCCTGTTGCAGACAGCCTTTGGCAGCAACTGAGCCGTTCTAATCATCTGCTATGAATTTGAACCGGTCGCGCCTGGCGCGGCCGGTTTTCTTTTGGACAGCCATCCCGCACTTGGAAAAGCGACACGCGAAGTTAAGCTCAGAGTAGAAACCGGGCCAAGCTTGACGGTTTGCGCGAAACATCTGTAAAAAAGAGTACCCCGCCTCTCTCAAGGGATGGGCAAGCCGATATCGAATGTGCGTGGAGGACCCAATGCGCCGACTCACTTCTCACGAAAATCAAATCCGAAATTCTGAGAAGATGATGGACCATGCGCACATTGAATCTGGGCATTCTCGCCCATGTAGACGCGGGCAAGACTAGCCTAACGGAACGACTCCTTTTCGACACCGGTGTTATCGACAGGCTCGGCAGCGTCGACGCCGGCAATACGCAGACCGATAGTCTCGAACTCGAAAGACAGCGCGGCATCACCATCGCTGCGGCGGTGGCTTCCTTTACCATTGGCGATGTGGCGGTGAACCTCGTCGACACGCCAGGCCACCCGGACTTCATCGCCGAGATAGAACGGGTCCTGCAATTGCTCGATGCGGCCGTCGTCGTCGTTTCGGCAGTCGAGGGCGTGCAGCCGCAGACCCGTGTACTTGTCCGGGCCTTGCGGCGCCTCGGCATCCCCTTCGTGTTCTTCATCAACAAGGTCGATCGCCTCGGCGCGCGTTATGATGACGTTCTCGATGATATTGCGACCCAGCTGGCGGTCCGCCCGGTTGCGATGTCGACCGTGCGCGATGCCGGCAGCAGGCTCGCCGCTGTGGAAGCAGCCGATATCGGAGCCGATCCTCATTTCTCGCGCCTATGCGAGGTGCTTACGGTCAACGATGAGGCCCTGCTGGCCGATTATGTGCTTCATCCGGAGCGTCTGACGCGACAAAGACTGGAGCCCCTCCTTGTCGATCAGGTGGCGAGAGCTCTCATTCACCCGGCATTTGCCGGTGCGGCCACAAGGGGCCTCGGTATCCCTACCCTGATCTCGGCGATCGAGACCCTGCTTCCCAGCCGCCTCCCGAATCCTGATGGTCCGGTCTCCGGGAAAATCTTCAAGATCGAGCGAGGATGGGGCGGGGAGAAGCTCGCCTATCTCTATCTGGCGTCAGGCACGATCGGACTTCGTGACGATCTCGAACTCCCGAACGGCTTGGCAAAGATCAGCAGCCTTCAGCTTTTCCGGGACGGCCGAGCGGACAAGGTCACGCAGGTCAGCGCGGGACAGATCGCCAAGGTCGGCGGGCTCGCGAATGCCCGCATCGGCGATTGGGTCGGCACCGAGACGTCACCCGGCACTCTTCGTCATTTTGCGCCCCCCACTCTGGAAACCCACATCCGTCCGATGCGGCCCTCCGAAAACGCGGCACTGTGGCTGGCTCTTGGCCAGCTCGCAGAGCAGGATCCGCTCATCAACCTGCGCGCCAATGAAGAAACCGGCGACATATACGTCTCGCTTTACGGCGAGGTGCAGAAGGAAGTCATCCAGGCAACGCTGTCGAGCGAGTTCGGCCTGGATATCGTCTTCGAAGAAAGCACCGTCATCTATGCCGAGAGGCTGGTCGGAACCGGAAGCGCAATTGAGCTGATATTCAAGGAGCCCAATCCGTTTCTCGCAACGGTCGGATTGCGCGTCGAGCCGCGGCCGGAAGGCGCCGGCAACAGCTTTGCTCTGGAAGTGGACGTCGGCCAGATGCCCGCAAGCTTCTATCGAGCGGTCGAGGAGGCCACTTTCGAAACACTGAAGGAAGGTCTTTTCGGTTGGCAGGTCATCGATTGCCACGTCGCCATGACATCGGCGCGCCAAAGCTCGCCAGCCACGACCGCTGTGGATTTTCGCAAGCTGACGCCGCTGGTGCTGGCATCGGCGCTTTCGTCCGCGCGCACGGTCCTGTGCCAGCCTATCGAGCATTTTCATATCGAGATACCGGCAATGGCACTCGCCGGCATGCACAGCCTGCTGGCAAAATCCGGCGCATCGATGAGAAAATCGCTGATCGACGAGGGACTGGCCCGGCTGGAAGGCACGGTGGCATCGGCGATGATCCAGAATATTCAAAGGCAGTTGCCGGGATTGTCGGGCGGAGCGGGCGCTTTGGATCACGCCTTCGACCACTATGCCCCGCTGGCCGGTCCGCCACACTTACGGGAGCGCGCGGGTGCCAACCCGTTCGATCGCGCCGACTACCTGCGGCGCGTGCGATGAGCGCCGAGGCGACATACCCAACACAAAAAAGCCCGGCAAAACCGGGCTCTTTTCAAGCGGCAAATCGCAATGCGATTAGATGCCGAGACCACCGAAGCGCTTGTTGAACTTCGAAACACGGCCGGCACGGTCCATCAGCTGCTGGTTGCCGCCGGTCCAAGCCGGATGGGACTTGGAGTCGATTTCGAGGTTCATGACAGCGCCTTCAGAACCCCAGGTCGAGCGGGTTTCATATTCGGTACCGTCGGTCATGACTACCTTGATCGTGTGGTAGTCGGGATGAATGTTGGCCTTCATAACAATCTTCCTGTCATGCCAGGGTCCATTTGTCGCAAGCCATTGCGGCAACCGAACCGATTGAATAAATGAAGCCGCAGTCCGTTAAAGGCCACGGCTTCCAATTAAGATGGCGTGCCTATACATGAAGGCAGCGGCGATAACAAGGGGCGAAACGTCAAGTCCCTTTGCTGATATGGGGATAGGAGACGACTTGTCAGAGACTGGCCAGGCAGAGGAAAAGAAAACCCGTTCGATCCGTCCCCTTGGACGATTGACGCCATACCTCAGGCGATATCGCGGCATGGTGGCCGGAGCGCTTGTCTCGCTCGTCCTTGCAGCCGTCACCTCGCTTGCTCTGCCGGTCGCTGTGCGCCGCATGATCGATCACGGTTTCGATGAGGCCGACTGCGGACTGATCGACAGCTATTTCATCGCGATCATGGGCATGGCCCTGGTGCTCGCCGCGGCGAGCGCGCTGCGCTACTATTTCGTCATCTCCATCGGCGAACGCATCGTCTCGGATATGCGCCGCGAGGTCTTTGACCACGTCACGCGGCTGTCGCCCTCCTTCTTCGACGTCAACCAGTCCGGCGAGATCGTCTCGCGGCTGACGGCCGACACGACCCAGATCAAGTCCGCGGTCGGCGCTACTGCCTCCGTCGCGCTGCGCAACCTCATCCTCTGTCTGGGCGCCGTGATCATGATGATCATCACCAGCCCGAAGCTTTCGAGCATCGTCCTGATCGCCATCCCGATCATCGTGCTGCCGCTGGTCAGCTTCGGCCGCTCCGTGCGCAAGCGCTCGCGTGCCGCGCAGGATACGCTGGCGCAGGCATCGGCCTATGCCAATGAAACCATCGCGGCCAACCGCACCATCCAAGCCTATAACGGCGAAATCGCCGCCTCGCAGCGCTATGGCAATACGGTCGAGGATGCCTATCAGGCGGCGCGTGCGGCGATCAAATCCCGCTCGCTGCTGACGGGCTTCGCCATTGCCATGATCTTCGGCAGCATCGTCGCCGTTCTTTGGGTCGGGGCGCAGAATGTGCTTGCCGGCACCCTGTCGGCCGGCACGCTCGGCCAGTTCCTGCTTTACTCCGTCATCGCCGGTTCCTCGCTCGGTTCGCTGTCGGAAGTCTGGGGCGAGCTGTCGCAGGCCGCGGGCGCTGCCGATCGCCTGGGCGAGCTGCTTGCCGAGGTTTCGCCCATTGCCGCTCCGGCCAATCCCCTGCCCTTACCGCAGCCGCCGCAGGGCCGCGTGGATTTCTCCGATGTCCACTTCTCTTATCCATCACGACCCGGGCGATCGGCGCTGCATGGGCTCTCCTTCTCGGTGAAGCCGGGCGAGACGGTCGCGATCGTCGGGGCGTCCGGCGCCGGGAAGAGCACCATCTTCTCGCTGCTGCTGCGCTTCTACGATCCGCAGAAGGGCCAAGTCGCCATAGATGGCGTCGACGCTCGCGATGTTCTGCCGGATGCCTTGCGTGAGCGCGTCGCCATCGTGCCTCAAGACACTACGATCTTCGCCGCTTCCATCCACGACAACATCGCCTTCGGCCGCCCGGATGCCTCTCGCGACGAAGTGCGCGCCGCCGCCATCGCCGCACAGGCGGACGAATTCGTCTCGCGCCTGGAAAAGGGATATGACACGCAAGTCGGCGAGCGCGGCGTAACCCTCTCCGGCGGCCAGCGACAGCGCGTTGCCATTGCCCGCGCCATCCTGAAGAATGCGCCGATCCTGCTGCTCGACGAGGCAACGTCCGCCCTCGATGCGGAAAGCGAAACCCTGGTGCAGAAAGCCCTGGAAGGCCTCATGGAAACACGCACCACTCTCGTCATTGCCCATCGCCTGGCGACCGTGCTGAAGGCCGACCGCATTCTGGTGCTGGATCAGGGCCGTATCGTCGAGGAAGGCACGCATCAAAGCCTGATCCGCCACGGCGGCATCTACGCGAAGCTTGCACGCCTGCAGTTCGATGCCGGCATAGAGGAACACATGCTTATCGCGAAATAGCATGTGCAGTATCCCGTTGCCGCAAATACAACCATATGGAAATAACTTTGAAGTTGAGCTAGATTTTCCGCGTTATCCCGCGCTGACGCGATTCTAGGAGACGTGAACCATGTATAAATTTGAAGTCTACAAGGACAAGGCTGGCGAGTTTCGCTTTCGCTTCAAAGCCTCGAACGGCGAAACCATGTTCGGTTCCGAAGGCTACAAGGCGAAGGCTTCGGCTCTGCATGCCATCGAATCGATCAAGGCTCATGTCGGCGGCGCCGTCATCGACGACCAGACCACCGCAACCGCCTAAGACTTCGCGTCAAGCATCTGCTGTGAAGCCATGTCCGGCCGGCTGCCCCTTGGGCATGCCGGCCGTTTTGATTTTTCGGTCATGAATTTCAAAAATCTTTCCGCGAGTGTCGAATTCGCCCGGGCTCACGGCTCATTATATCGAAGCGGCAGGAAGCCGTTTCGCCAGCGGTGTTGTATATTCCGGCATTGAGCTTTGCAGGTACGCCGTCCGGCCATCGTCAAAACTGCCAATCGGAGACTTATCTCATGCAATATGCTTTGATCATCCGTGAATCAGCCGAGGATTTCGAGCGTCGCGCCGATCCGACCTATAAGAACGGCTGGGTTGCCTACACGCAGGCGCTTATCCAGGCCGGCATCATGACAGGAGGCGCGGGGTTGACCGCGCCGGAGACCGCAACGGTCGTCCGTCGCCAGGGCGAGGACCATGAGGTAAAGGACGGTCCCTTCCCTGACGGCAAGGAGCAGCTTGGCGGCTTCTACCTGATCGACGTGCCGGATCTCGATGCCGCGCTGGAATGGGCTCTGCGCATACCGATCTCCCAGCAAGGCTCGGTCGAGATACGGCCGCGATTGCAGATGTAGCCATCATGGCATTGGATGCCCGACGCGCTGCCGAGCAAGCGGCGCGTCAATCCTACGGCAAGCTGATTGCTTTTCTCGCCGCGCGTTTCCGCGACGTGCCGGCGGCCGAGGATGCTTTGTCCGATGCGATCGCGGCAGCGCTAAGTACCTGGCCGGAACGCGGCATCCCCGACAATCCGGAAGCCTGGCTGCTGGTTGCAGCCAAGCGCAATCTCCTTCGCCGGGTCAGGCACGAGAACGTCAGGGCCGGAGCGCGCGACAGGATCATGATGGCCTTCGAAGAAGCGGAGGAACGCATGAATACCGACAACTCCGCCTTTCCAGATGAGCGCTTGAAGCTTCTCTTCGTCTGCGCCCATCCGGCTTTGGATCGCTCGGCTCACACCCCGCTGATGCTGCAATCCGTACTGGCGGTCGATGCCGCAACCATCGCCCGGGCCTTCCTCGTTTCGCCGCAAGCCATGAGCCAGCGGCTGGTGCGTGCAAAAATCAAGATCCGCGACGCGCATATTCCTTTTATCGTTCCCGAGCGGTCCATGTTGCCGGACCGACTGGAGAGCGTGCTCTCGGCGATATATGCCGCCTATGGCCTCGGCTGGGACGGGGTCGACGGAGAGATCGGCAAGCAAGGCTCGCTCGCGGAAGAAGCCATCTGGCTCGGCCGCACTCTGCTTGCGACCCTGCCCCAGGAACCGGAGGCGGCGGGCTTGTTGTCGCTGATGCTCTACAGTCAATCCCGTCGGGAAGCACGGCGCGACGCGAATGGACACTATGTCCCTCTCGACCAACAGGAAATGGCCCTTTGGGATACCGGAATGATCGCGGAAGCCGACGATCTGCTGCGAAAGGCTGGTGCATTCGGGCGTTTCGGTCCGTTCCAGTGCCAGGCCGCGATCCAGTCCGTGCATGCCGACCGGCGACGTTCCGGCGCGACGGACTGGGCCGCACTGGCCAAGCTCTATGAGGCGCTTGTGATCATGAAGCCGACAGCCGGCGCCCGCGTCAGCCACGCGGCGGTGACAGGCAGGGTGGATGGTCCGGCCGCCGGGCTGGCGCTCCTTGACCGGATAGCCGAGCGCGAAATCGTCAACTATCAACCCTATTGGGCCGTGCGCGCCCACCTCTTGACGGAGGCGGGAGATATGAAAAACGCCTCCAGCGCATATCGCAGCGCGATCGGCCTCAGCGATAGCGAAGCCGTGCGGCAATTCCTGCAGGCACGCCTCGATAGCGTCGCATCGCCGGAGCGATGATCGATTATTTTTCCGTCAGCTTCAGCTCGATGCGCCGGTTGGTCGCGCGTGCGTCCGGCGTATCGCCGGGTGCGATCGGCTGGAATTCGCCGAAGCCGGCCGCAACAAGCCTGTCGGCGGGGACGCCCTGCGCGATCAGGAACTTGACGACGGCGATGGCGCGCGCCGACGACAGCGCCCAGTTGTCCGCATAGCGGCCATTGCCCGAAAGCGGCGCATTGTCGGTGTGGCCATCGACGCGCAGCACCCAATTGATCTCGGGCGGAATTTCCTTGGAAAGATCGATGAGAGCCGCCGCAAGCTTGGTCATCTCCGTCTGGCCGGCCGGATTGAGATCGGCCGAGCCCGATGGGAACAGCACTTCGGACTGGAACACGAAACGGTCGCCGACAATGCGGATATTGTCACGATCGGAGAGGATTTCGCGCAAGCGGCCGAAGAAATCCGAGCGGTAGCGGTTCAGTTCCTGCACACGCTGCGCCAGCGCCACGTTGAGGCGCCGTCCAAGATCGGCAATCTTCACCTGCGACGACTGGTCCTTGGACTCGGACGCCTGAAGCGCTGCCTCGACGGCGGCGATCTGGCTGCGCAGGGCGGCAATCTGCTGATTGAGGAGATCGACCTGGGTGAGAGCCCGCGCACTCAACTGCTTCTGATCATCGAGCTGCTGCGACAGCGTACCGGCCCGCTGCTCGGCGGCCTGGCTGTTGCCGGAACCTGCAGCAAGCATGGACTGCAGGCGCGAACGCTCGCTTTCCGCCGATGAAAGGGAGGCCTGCAGATTGGCGACGGTATCTTCCAGATCCTGCTTGCCGTTCTTTTCCAGCGCCAGCTGTTCCACAAGATCGTTGATGCGGCTGTTGAGGCGGTTGAGGACCTCGTCACGCCCGGAGATTTCACGACTGAGGATGAATTGGCCGACGACGAATACCGTCAGCAGGAACATGATGGCCATCAGCAGCGTGGACAGCGCGTCGACGAAGCCGGGCCAGTAGTCGACGCTTCTCTGGTGGCGTCGGTTGCGGGCGAGCGCCATGGCTTACTTGCTCCCGGTCTTCTCGGTGTGGCCGATGCGGTCCGCAAGGCGATCCAGCGTGCGGCGCATCGATTTCGCCTCTTCCTGCTGCGCCTCGATCCAGTCACGCAGCATCTGCTGTTCGTTGCGCATGTTCTTGACCAGGCCCTGAATGCCTTCGGCGAGGTTGGCCATGGCGGTTACCGAGCGCTGACCACCACCTTCCTCGGCGATCTTGCGCAGATAGTCCGACAGTGCCCGCACATCCTCCGAAGAGGCACCAGCCGCGCCTTCGATGACGGGGGCGATATCGGAGCCAACATCGGTGACCGACGAGAGCCAGTTTTCAAGCTCGGTATAGAAACGGTTCTGCGCGCGGCCGGCCTGCAGGTCGAGGAAGCCGAGGATCAGCGAGCCGGAAAGGCCGAGCAGTGACGACGAGAAGGCCGTGCCCATGCCGACCAGCGGGCCGGAAAGGCCGCTCTTCAGGGCGCTTAGAATATCGCCGGTGCCGCCGGTGCCGACATCGAGGCTCTGGATGACGTCGTTGATCGAGCCGATCGTGCCGATCAAACCCCAGAAGGTGCCGAGCAGACCCAAAAAGACCAGCAGGCCGATGAGATAGCGCGAAGTATCGCGCGATTCGTCGAGGCGCGTGGCGATCGAATCGAGAATGGAGCGCAGTGTCGCCGTCGACAGCTGCATCGCGCGGCGGTTGCCGAGCAGCGCCCGCATCGGCGCGAGAAGCCGTGGATTGCGGCCGACCTTGTCCGCATTGCCGACGGCGCGGAAATGATTGAACCAGCGAACCTCCGGCCTCAGCATCAGCACATGATTGAAGACCAGCAGGATGCCGACGGCCAGAACGCCCAGGATCAAGCCGTTGAGACCGGGATTGTGCAGGAAGGCGACCTGGGCCTGACGGAAGAGGATCGCCACGATGAAGCCGACGATGATCAGGAAAAGAACCATCGTCCAGAAGAAGGCCATCGGGCTTGAGAGCTTGTAGGTGTAATTGCCCGATACGTTGTCGGTCGATCCCAGGTCCGACAGATTCACATTTTCCATCACACGCTCCGCCACCGCATTTTCCGCAGGCGGAGACTAGAGCAACATTGTGCCGAATTGAAGAGACGGAAAGCACAAAACAGTCCGTTGGCAACAGACTGTTTTGTCATTCGAAAAAGCGAATGGGGGAATGGCTTACTTCGTCGGGATCGGACGCTTGACCACTTCGGCGAGCGCCTTCTGGATGTGCTCGTTGCCGCAGATGATCGAACTGGTGCCGAGCATGTCGTTGCCGCCATGGAAATCCGAGACGAAACCGCCGGCTTCACGGATCAGCAGAATGCCTGCCGCAACATCCCAGGGAGACAGGCCGGCTTCCCAGAAACCGTCGAAACGGCCGGCGGCGACATAGGCGAGATCAAGCGATGCGGAGCCGAGGCGGCGCACACCGGCGACTTCGCCCATGACGTGGCGAAGCTCCACCAGGAATTTGCCGTGATTGCCGCGGCCGAGATGCGGAACGCCGCAGCCGATGACGCTGTCCGACAGCACGCGGCGCGAAGCGACGCGCAGGCGACGATCGTTAAGGAATGCGCCGCCGCCGCGCTCGGTCGTATAGAGTTCGTCGGTCGCCGGATTGAAGATGACGCCGGCGACGATCTCGTCATTGCGCTCAAGGGCGATCGAAACGGCGAACATCGGAATGCCGTGCAGGAAGTTGGTGGTGCCGTCGAGCGGATCGACGATCCAGCGATGCGCGCCGTCCGTACCCTTGACCTCTTCGCTTTCTTCGCCGAGGAAACCGTAAGTTGGACGCGCCTTCATTAGCTCATCGCGGATGATCTTCTGCGCCTTCAAATCCGCCTGGCTGACGAAATCGCCCGGTCCCTTCACAGAAACCTGCAGGTTCTGCACTTCGCCGAAATCGCGGCTGAGCGACTTACCTGCCTTGAGGGCAGCCTGAACCATGACATTGAGAAGAGCAGAACGGGCCATCGGGTTTCCTTGGATAATACAGAAAGCGCTGACCGGGCGGCCCTAAAGCAGGCCCCGACGGAGCGGGAGCGTCAGCGGAAATAAAGATTGGCGGCCTCAAGACCATAAAATCGGGGGAATTTCAAGTGGTGAGGCTATGGCACGCGCAAACTGACGTCACATCAGGCCCCGTTTCAGCCGGTTTCAGCCTCGGCTGCTATCGCGCGCGACGATACTTGTTCGCGGCGTCGATGGCGGCCTTCTGCTGATAGTCCTCGATACCCTGATAGAAATCCTCGAGCTCCGTGTCCTTCAGACCGGCGCGGCGAGAAATGACGTACCATGTGGCCGCAGCCACCGGATCCTGCTTCGTGCCGATGGCGTTGATATAAAGGTGCGCCAGCTTGTTCTGAGCGACGACATTGCCGCGATAGGCGGCAACCCGCATCCAGTTGAAGCCGTTTTCCAGATCCTGTTTGCCGCCGATGCCGTTGATCAGCCAGAGGCCCATGTCGAGCTGTGCGGTGTCGAAGCCTGAATTGGCGGCGCGCGACAGCCACTCCCGCGCGCGGGCCTTCTTCTCCGGCGGCAGGTCGGGAAGATTGAAATAGAGCTGCGAGACGGCATATTGCGCGTCGGCAATGCCCTGCTCGGCGGATTTCTCGTAATAGGGAAGCGCCATTTGCAGGCCCTTCACGCCCGGATTTTCGGCCGTCAGCATCTGCGCCACGTTGAATTCGGCCGAAGGCTGCCCGGCTTCGGCAGCCTTCTTCATCCATTCATCCGCCTTCTTCTGATCGCGAGGCACGTCGCGACCTTCCATCAGGATCAAGGCGTATTTGAACATCGAGGTCGCATCGCCGCCGTCGGCGGCCTTGCTGTACCAGAAAGCGGCGTCCTTGGTGTCGCGCTTGACGCCCAATCCCTGCGACATCAGCTCGGCAATGAGGGTCTGGGCGGCCGGGTCGCCGAGCTGCGCCCGCGGCAGCGCCCGCTGAAAAGCGGTCAGATAATAGCCGCGCTGGAACGCGCCATAGGCGTCGTCGACCTTGCCCTTGAAGGGTTTTTCCGGCGGCAGGGCAGGCAGGTTGGCGCCCATGCGCTCGAAGACGCCGACGCCTTCCGAAGGCTTGATGTCGCCGTCGGCCTTCGGCTCGGTACCCGGCTGAATCTTCTCGGTCTTGAAGGTGCCGGCATCGGCACCCAGCGGCCGCGTCACGATGCTTTCGTTGGCCGCCGGCGCATCCGGCACGGTGGCTGCGTCATCGGACTGCGCCTGGTCACCGCCCTGACCCTTGTCGTCTGGCCGCGCGCCCTTCTCCGCCGGCGCCGTAACGCCCGGCAGCGACGCAGCGCCATTATCCGATTGCGCTGCAGCCAGCAGTGGAAATACCGCCAGCCCGGCCGTGAGCGCGACGAGTAAAGGTCTGTGGCGGAATCGAGGCTTAGACGACATGAATCGCTATCAATCCTCAAACCGTGGCGCTTTTTCGTCCAGAAGCGCATTCACCTCGGCAACGATGGATGGAGCCGCCGTGGGGTCGGCAAAGACCGCTGCGCGCAGCGCCACGAACTCCGCACCCGTCAAGGCCACTTCCAGCGCCGATTGCGGATCGGTGCCACCCATGATGACACAGGGGATTTCGATCATCGAGGCCCACCATTCGCCGAGCGCCAGGTTCTTCGGATGCGCCTCCGGCTTGATGTCGCCTTCCAGCTTGCCGAAGAAGATATAATCCGGTCGCAGCTCGCCGATCTCCAGGGCGCCGTGCCGGTCGGCGGCGCTTCCGCCCCCGACGATCAGCTTCGGCACGAACTTTTCGACGGCTTCGGTAAGCTCGGTAATATTGCCGGCAATATGCAGCCCGTCGGCCTTGGCCCGGCCGGCCACACGGCTGTCGCCTGCAATCAACGCCGCAGCTCCCGCCGCCTGCACCACCGGCACCAGCTTTTCAGCATGTTTCTGGAAAGTGCCGTCATCCAGCCCGTATTGGGGGATGATCACCGAGGCGACATCCCCGCCCCTAAGCGCATCGGCCACGACCTTCGCCTGCTGTTCGATATCGGCAATGTCGGGAACGATGAGAACGAGGCGGCAACGATCTTCGGGCACGGTCATGCGAGCTTCCATGGTTTCGGCTTCCATCGTCAGCGATGGCGCACCGGTTCGATAGTCGTGAGTAAATCCGTTAGCTCTCTCTGACAAGGGGCAGCGGCTGAAACGGCGATCTGCGGCGCAACTCCAGGACATTCTCGCCGCCGCCGGTAAGCCTATCGCACAATATATCATGCAGCGCACAATTAACTTGCCGCCTTTTAGCGTTTGACGTAGCTTTCCGCCATGTCGATCATGGACCCTTTCGCAGCCATCGCGGATCCGAACCGGCGCTACCTGCTGGAGGAATTGCGCCGCGCACCCAAAACGGTCAACGAACTGGCGCACGGCCTGCCGATCAGCCGCCCGGCCGTTTCGCAGCATCTCAAGGCGTTGCTCGACAGCAATCTCGTTTCCGTCACCAATGAAGGCACGAAACGCATATACGCGGTCAACAGCCGCGGTTTCGACAAGCTAAATTTATGGCTGGATCAGTTCTGGTCCTGAAATCCTTGGCTTTCGCGGCTTCAGGAAAATTGCGCCAACTTCTACCTCTGACACTATGATGCTGGCGCATCCGTTTTGACGGAAATGCTCATCGATCCTGGCTGGAAAATTTTCGATCTGCCTCTGGTGCCCCCAAGATCGATGGCTTTTTTGAACTTTAAAACCGTTATGTCAGTGAACTGACGAACGCAGACGTTGGATTTCGTCCTTGACGCGCAGTTTCCTGCGTTTGATGTCGGCTATTTCCGTATCATTCATAGAGGGAGATGATAGTGCCAGATGCAGCGCCTCCTCGAGAGCGACATGTTTCTTTTCCAGCGATTCAAGATGAGCTTGAACAGTCATATGACCCTTCCTTCCTCTTTAAGGGCCCTGACCATCCATTCGCCAAGGCCCTAGGTGTCAACCCTCCCACTGTGCCATAATATCGAACCTTTGTCGAAGGCGAAAACGTGGCCTATAGGCGGCAAATTCGTGATGAAGGAGAACTTCCCGTTATCGCCGTTTGGTGATAGGAGCTTGCGGAATTCAGGAGACGGAACGAATGCGATTCCGCTATAGGCTGGGGAAATGAACATGGCCGATCAGGAACAGGCGGAAATCAGGCTGATCGTGGCGCGGCTGCGCCAGGAGCACGAGGATTATGACGCCGCAATCAATGCCATGATCCAGACGGGCTGCGATGCCCTTCGAATCCAGCGCATGAAGAAAAAGAAGCTCGTCATCAAGGACAAGCTGACCAAGCTGGAAGACCAGATCATCCCCGATATCATAGCCTGAGGAGCATAAAGCAACGATGATGACCGAAAGACCGCCTGTCGCCATCATCATGGGAAGCCAGTCCGACTGGGAAACCATGAAGAATGCCGCGGACACTCTGGAAGCGCTTGAAATCACCTATGATGCGCGCATCATCTCCGCTCATCGTACGCCCGACAGGCTGGTGAATTTCGCCAAGGGCGCGAAGGACGAAGGCTTCAAGGTCATCATCGCCGGCGCCGGCGGCGCGGCGCATCTTCCGGGTATGGCGGCATCCATGACGCCGTTGCCGGTCTTCGGCGTACCGGTGCAGTCCCGCGCGCTGTCCGGGCAGGACAGCCTTCTCTCCATCGTCCAGATGCCCGCGGGCATTCCCGTCGGGACGCTGGCGATCGGCAAGGCCGGCGCGGTCAATGCCGCCCTTCTTGCCGCCGCCGTCCTGGCGCTCGGCGATGAAGAGATCGCCGACCGTCTCGACGAATGGCGCGCCCGCCAAAGCGCTGCGGTCGCCGAATATCCGATGGACGACCTATGAGCGCGAAGACGATCGGCATCATCGGCGGCGGCCAGCTCGGCCGCATGCTGGCCATGGCGGCCGCGCGCCTGAATTTCCGCACCGTCATCATCGAGCCGCAGATGGATTGTCCCGCAGCCCAGGTCGCCAACGAACAGATTGCCGCCGCCTATGATGATCCGGCCGCTCTCGCCGAGCTGGCGAGACGCTGCGATGTCGTGACCTATGAGTTCGAGAACGTCCCGGTTTCCGCCGCCGAGGAGCTTGCCTCGCGAGTAACGGTCTATCCGCCGCCGAAGGCGCTGGAGATGGCGCAGGACCGGCTGACCGAGAAGCGGTTCATCAATGGTTGCGGCATTCCGACCGCCCGTTTCCACGCCGTCGACAGCCAGGCCGATCTTGAAAAGGCGCTGGCGGATTTCGGCGGACAAGGCGTGCTGAAAACCCGCCGCCTCGGTTACGATGGCAAGGGGCAACGCGTCTATCGCTCCGCCGCCGACTGCCCGGAAGGCGGCTATGCGGCTTTAGGCAACGTGCCGCTCATCCTCGAGAGCTTCGTATCCTTCGAGCGCGAGATTTCCATCATCGCGGCGCGCGGGGTCGATGGAACGGTCGCCTGCTACGATCCAGCCGAAAACATCCATCGCAGCGGTATCCTTCATACCTCCACGCTGCCGGCCAAAATTTCCGCGCAAACGGCGATCGCCGCGCGCGAGGCGGCAGAGAAGATTTTGACGGCGCTCGGCTATGTCGGCGTCATCGGCATCGAATTCTTTGCGCTCGCCGACGGCAGCCTGATCGCCAATGAGATGGCGCCGCGCGTACATAATTCAGGTCACTGGACGGAGGCCGCCTGCGTCATCTCGCAGTTCGAGCAGCATATCCGCGCCGTCGCCGGCCTGCCGCTCGGAAATCCCACGCGTCATTCGGATTGCGTCATGACGAATCTGATCGGTGACGACATCGAGGCATTGCCGGAATGGCTTCGCCTTGACGATACGCTGGTGCACCTCTATGGCAAGACCGAAGCACGGCCGGGCCGCAAGATGGGCCATGTCACACAGCTTCTACGCTGAGAGGCGTGGGAAAAAGCCCCTGACATGGTTGACAGGCCCGGTATGACAGGGTATTTGCTCCCCACCCTAAAGAGCGCGCCCCGAGCGCGCTTTTGATTGTTAAAGATACGGGCGAATGTGACATTCCCCCTCGAACATCGCGGATCAGAAAAATGAAGATCAAGAATTCGCTCAAGTCGCTCAAGGCGCGTCACCGTGACAACCGTCTGGTCCGCCGCAAGGGCCGCATCTACATCATCAACAAGCTGAACCCGCGCTACAAGGCTCGTCAGGGCTGATATAGCGCGCGGCTCGATCCCATGGATCGAGCACTCAGTTTTAGTTGATCGCATCAAATTTGGTTTGATCTTCGACATTGGCGGGCTACTATGCCCGCCATGCGCGTTTTTGCTTTGTCATATCTAGCTCTGCCGATTCTGCTTGCTCTGACGGCCTCCGCGCCCCCTGCGGCGTTGGCGGATGAACCGGGCATAGTGGAGAAGAAGGATCCCGGTAATCCCTCCGGCAGCCTGTCGCCGAAGCAGCAGCTCGACAATCTCTTCACGGCGCTGAAGCGCCAGCGCGATCCCGATCAGGCAAGCCTGATCGCAGATCAGATCAACACTGAGCTCAGCGATTCCGGCAGTGCCACGATCAATCTCCTGATGCAATGGGCCGACAAGGCCATTCAGGACAAGCGCAATGCCGCCGCCATGGATTATCTCGATCAGGTGATCTCGCTGAAACCCGACTATGTCGAAGGCTGGAACAGGCGCGCGACGCTGAATTTCGCCATCGGCGACTATCGCAAGTCCATGGAGGATATCAATCAGGTCCTCCGGATAGAGCCGCGCCATTTCGGCGCGCTGGCCGGCATGGCGGCGATCCTGACCGAACGCGGCAATGATGCGCTCGCCCTCAGGGCATGGGAGCGCTTTCTGGAAGTATATCCGGCGAATCGGTCGGCTCAGGAAGAAGCCGCCAAGCTCTCGGAAAAGGTTGCCGGCAGCCGCACCTGATATCACGGCCGCAAACGCTCTTCCTTTCGTCGAAGCCGAGTTGGAGGGGATGAAAAAGCCGCGAAACTGCGCTAGATTAGTGTCTTACGATATTTGATCCGTGCTGCAATGTTCGATTCTCTTCTCGCTGCCATTGTCATGCTTCTTGTCGTTGCCGCGGGCTTTTCCGCCTACAAAACGCGTGCCATCGAGCAGACCTATCCCAATATCGGCGAACTTACTGATATCGGCGGCTACCGCCTGAACGCCGTGCATCTGCCGCGACCGACGACGGCGGACTTGCCGGCTCTTGTCTTCATCCACGGCGCCAGCGGCAATCTGCGCGATCAGTTCGAAGCCTTTGCGGCACCTTTAAGCGGCCGCGCTGAAATGCTGTTCGTCGATCGGCCCGGTCACGGCTATTCCGAGCGCGGGACGGCCGAAAATGCCCTCCCCTCCGGCCAAGCCGACGCCATCGCCAAACTGATGGACGGGCGCGGCATCAAGAGTGCCATCATCATCGGTCATTCCTTCGGCGGCGCGATAGCTGCGGCCTTCGGCATGCGTCATCCCGAAAAGACGGAAGGGCTGCTCTTCCTCGCTCCGGCGACTCACCCCTGGCCCGGCGGCGTCGACTGGTACTATACGCTCGCCGCCATGCCGGTCTTCGGCTGGCTCTTCACCCAGCTCTTCGTCATTCCGATCGGCCTGCGCCGGGTTGATACCGGTACGCTCAACATCTTCCATCCGAATGCGCGGCCGGCGGACTATATCATGAAGACAGCGCCGGAACTCGTGTTGCGGCCACAGACCTTCCGCAACAATGCAATCGACGTGGTCAATCTCTTTGCCTATGTCTCGACCCATGCGACGCGCTACAGCGAGATCACGGCGCCCACCATCATCATTACCGGCGACAGCGACGATATCGTCCTGGAGAAATTGCATTCGCGCGGGCTTGCGCGGGATATCGCGGGTGCGGAACTCATCACAATCCGCAATCTCGGCCACAAGCCCGATTATGTGACCACGGATGTTGCGATCGCAGCCATCGAACGGCTGGCGGGCCAGCCGCGCGATTTACGGATACTGGCAACCCAGGCTGAAATCCGTATCGCCGGCCTGACGGGAGAATCTTCCGAATCCAGCGCCGGATCTCAGGCCGTGACGACATCATGAGCCGGCGCATCCTCGAATATCCGGCTCTGCGGTACGGCGCCGACGGTCTGTCGCACGGCCTGCAGCATGATCGATGCCAGTCGTTCCGTCGCCGGGCTCGACTCGGCCTCGGCGCGATGCAGCACCAGATCCAGCTTCGGCAAGGCTGGCAAACCGGCCTCCCCCGGCGCCAGTTGCCGCACTTTACCCGGCAAGCCCAGCGGGGTGCGCAGCGCCAGGCCGAGGCCCGCCGCTGTTGCTGCCCAAAGGCCTCCCAGGCTCGGGCTGACGAAGGATATCCGCCAGCCGATGCCTGCGCGATCGAGCGTCTTCGTGGCGATCGTCCGCAGCAGACAGGGTGCCTCCAGCGAGGCCAGCGGCATAACCTCGCCGCTGCCGGCATGCCAATTCACCGCACCATTCGCCGGACCAACCCAGCAGACCGGCACTTCCGCAATGCGATCACAATGAGCAGTACGAAAGCCGTCGCTCCAGGCAAGCGCCAGATCGAGCTTGCCTGACGTCACTCGCTCCACAAGCTCCGCATTGCGCACGACACGCGCCTCGATGCGCACCTTTGGATGGGCGCGCGCGAAACGTCCAAGCACTTCGGGCAGCAGCGTTTCCCCGAAATCCTCCTGCAACCCCAACCGCACCCATCCCTCGAGCTCCGTCCCATGCAGCGCCGTGGCTGCCTCATCGTTCAGATCCAGCAGCCGTCGCGCATAGCCGAGCATCGTTTCGCCGGCCTCCGTCAGCGCCAGTCCTCGCCCTGCCTTGCGGAAGATCGGCATTCCCGCCTGCTCCTCCAGCTTCTTGAGCTGGGCGCTGATTGCCGAGGTCGAACGCCCGAGCCTGTCAGCCGCCTTGGCGTAACTGCCGAGATCCATGCCGGTGACGAAGCTGCGCAGTACATCGAGATCGAAGATAATCTTCCGCATGGATAACTGTCCATATTTTTAGGACTATAAATCCTGAATTATCTGATTTTCGGGATGATTATCTGCTGGCATTCTATGCTCGTCAAGTGACACGGAAACAGGAGCAATCCCATGCCATTCACCCGCATCACCCTTCAGCGCGGCAAGTCGCCGGAATATCTCAAGGCACTGTCGGACAATTTCCACCGCGCCATGGTAGAGGCCTTCGATGTGCCGCCAACCGATCGTTTCCAGGCCATTCATCAGCTGGAGCCGTATGAGCTCGTCTTCGATCGAACCTATTTCGCCAGCACTCCACGCTCGGACGATTACGTCTTCTTTGATGTCACGATCGGCAAGCCGCGCGGCACGGAGGTCAAGAAGGCCTTTTATCGCCGCGTCGCCGAGCTGCTTGGAGACGCGCCTGGTGTCCGCCCGGAGGACATCATGATCACCATCACGACGGCAGCGCGCGAGGACTGGTCCTTTTCCGATGGCCGCGCGCAGATGATCGAGCAGGCCTGAGAGCGATGCCTCAAACGACGTCCCGAGAATCACCCGTCATCCACCGTGCCGGCACGAATATGCGTCTCTCGCCCGAGGGCATCGCCACCGCTTCGTTCTGGGTCGAGTCGCTCGTGGAGAACAGTGAGAATGGCGGCCTGACCGCCATGCGCTGCGCCCTTGAGCCTGGCGTCATGACGCGCTGGCATAAGCATCCGCACGGA
Organism: Rhizobium sp. P40RR-XXII; assembly: GCF_012641405.1. Classification (GTDB taxonomy): domain Bacteria; phylum Pseudomonadota; class Alphaproteobacteria; order Rhizobiales; family Rhizobiaceae; genus Rhizobium. The sequence goes on along the minus strand of NZ_JABAII010000001.1, from coordinate 253,934 downwards.
CAGATCCTCTATGTCCTGTCCGGCATCGGGCTTGCCGAACGGTTCGGCGGCCCGGCTGAGGAACTTCGGGCTGGCGACTGCATCAGCTTCGCGCCGAACGAGCGCCATCGGCACGGCGCGGCAGCGAAAAGCACCTTTTCCTATATCAGTATCCAGGCGGCGCAGGATGGCAGCGCCGTGACCTGGCTGGAGGAATGAGCAATGATCGCCATGCAGTATAATTTCCCCCTGCCCGCGGATTACGACATGGCGATCATCGATCGCCGCATCCGCGACAAGGGTCCCCTGCTCGACAATCTCCCGGGCCTGAAGTTCAAGGCCTATCTCACCGCAAGAAAGGGCGATGCGGTGACGGCAAGCTGGGAAAATCTCTATGCGCCGTTCTACGTCTGGCAGCAGGAAGAAGGCCTGAGCGACTTCGTCTGCGGCCCCGGCTTCGTGGCCCTGACCGAGAGCTTCGGCCGTCCCCAGGTCAATACTTGGGTCGTCTGGCGCGCCGATACCTCGGCGGATATTCGCAACGCCAGCTTCGCCACGCGTGAGGTGGCCGCAATCGATCCCAACGCATCGCTCGCCGAACTCCGGAAAGAAGAGAGCGAAGCCGCAACACAAGCCATATCGAATGGCGGCGCCCTCGCCTCGGTCGTTGCCTTCGAACCGACCCACTGGACGCTGGTGCGCTTCCGCCTGCTGGCCGAGCCGCCGAAAGATCCGACTCGATCCGGTGTGCAGACCTACAATGTCGGGCATCTCTCGCTGCCCGGTATTGCCTGAAGTGTCATGGGGACAATCTCCTTGTTTCAAAGGGAAGCCGGTCGCTTTATGGATGGAAAGCCTCTCGAAATCAAAAGAGTGATCCCTCCATGGTCGATATTGCAATGATCGAAGCCGCCCGCACCCGCCTCGGCGGCCGGGCACGGCGCACGCCGCTTCTCTCCTCGCCCTTTCTCGATGAGATTGCCGGGCGCCGCCTGTTCGTGAAGGCCGAGTGCCTGCAGCATTCCGGTTCCTTCAAGTTTCGCGGCGGCTGGTCGGCGGTCTCTGCGCTGGAGCCGTCCGTCCGCGCCAGGGGCGTCATCGCCTTCTCGTCCGGCAACCATGCGCAGGGCGTGGCGCTGGCCGCAAAGCTGCACGGCATCCCCTCGGTCATCGTCATGCCGGTGGATGCTCCGAAGCTGAAGATTGCCAATACCCGCGCCTTCGGCGCCGAGGTCGTGCTCTACGATCGCGTCAAGGAAGATCGCGACGAGATTGGCGCACACATTTCAAAGGAGCGTGGGCTGACGCTCATCAAGCCCTTCGACGAGCCGCAGGTGATCGCCGGCCAGGGAACGACGGGACTGGAAATCGCCGAACAGGCTGCCGAGGAAGGCATCGATGCCGCAAGCGTGCTCGTCCCCTGCGGCGGTGGCGGCCTGACCTCGGGCATTGCACTGGCGCTCGAATCCCGCGCGCCGGGTTTCAAGGTGCGCCCGTGCGAACCGGAAAATTTCGACGATACCGCCCGTTCGCTGGTCACGGGCAAGATCGAACGCAATGCCGCGCTGCAGGGCTCGATCTGCGACGCCATCATCAGCCCGCAGCCCGGCGACATCACTTTTCCGATCCTGAAACGCCTCTGCGGCCCCGGCCTCGTCGTCACCGATGAGGAAGCGCAAAGGGCCATGGCGCTCGCCTTCACCCGTCTGAAGATCGCGGTGGAACCGGGCGGCGCCGTCGCCCTGGCCGCAGCACTCTTCCATGGCGGGGATATCGACGGCGATACGGTGATCGCCGTCACGTCAGGCGGCAATGTCGACCAGGATGTCTTCGAAGCGGCGTTGAGCCGTCGTTAAATCAATTGACGGCGCGACGGTAGAGCGCCAGCGATCCGGCAAGAGCCAGTAGCGCGCCGCCACAGACGCGCTCGAGCCATTTCGCCCCTTCCGATTTCAGGACGCGGACGGCCTGGGAGCCGAACACCGCGTAGCCGAACATGATCGTGAAATCGAGCGCGGCGAAGATGGTGCCCAGAACGACGTATTGCTGCAGCTGCGGCGCGGCCGGTTCGATGAACTGCGGCAGGAAGGCCGAGAAGAAGAGATAGCCTTTGGGATTGGTCACGGCGACCATGAAGCTCTTCAGGCCGATGGCAAAGGCTGTTCCCTTCGGCTGGTTCGCGCTCGCCTGCAAGGCGCCATCGATGCTTCCCTTCGAGCGCAGCATCATGATGCCGAGAAAAGCGAGATAGGCAGCCCCCACCCATTTCAGCGCCGAGAACCAGAATTCCGACGCCGCAAGCAGAGCGCCAAGGCCGATGGCGACGGCACTGATCAGAACGGCATCGGACAGAACAGCACCGACCATGCCCGGCAAGGCACGCCGGACGCCGAAGCGCGAGCCGTTGGTCAACGCCAGAAGCACGGTCGGCCCCGGCGTCGCGATACCGATAAAGGAAACGGCGGCAAAGGCGAGCAGTGTGGTGAGATGCATGGGTCCCTCCTCTTGGCGAGAGGAAGGTTGCATGCGGTGGGGTACTTAGCAAGGGGTTGCTTGATGGAGGCTTTGAGTATGCCGCACTTCTGATACCCCCCTCGCACTCAGTCACCGATGGTTACATAGTTACCTCACCAACCCGGCATCCTTAGCGGCCAATGCGCCGATGGCCGACCAGTCCAGCTCCTCGCCGCCATGGGCGAGCAACGTCAGGAACCGGTCGCGCAGTAGGCTGGCAAGCGGCAACGGCACGTTGAGCGCCTCGCCGGCGGCGAGCGCCAGTCGGATATCCTTTTGGCCGAGCGGCGCGGTGAAGCCTGCCGGTTGGAACTTGCGATCGGCGATCAGCCCGCCATAGGTCTTGTAGACCGGCGCATTGAAGAGCGTCGACGTCAGCAGATCGAGATAGGCGTGCCGGTCGACGCCGCCCTTTTCCACCAGCGCCATGGCCTCGCCGAGCGACTCGATGACGGCGGCGATGAGGAAATTGCCGCTGAGCTTGACGAGATTGGCGGCCTTCGGCTCCTCGCCGAGCACGAAAGTACGCTGACCAATCGCCTCGAAGAGCGGTGCGACCGACTGGACGGCATCGGGCGCACCCGCTGCGGCAACGAACAGCTTCGCCGCGGCAGCAGCTTCCGGACGGCCGAAAACGGGTGCTGCCACGAAGCGCTGGCCTGCGGCGGTGTGTTCCTTTGTCAGTCGTTCGGACATCGCCACGCTGATCGTGCTTGCGGAGATATGGACCGCACCCTTGCCAAGGCTCTTGAGAACGCCGCCATCGCCGTGAACGACGGCGGACAGCGCCTCGTCATGGGCAAGCATGGTGAAGACGGCCTCGCCGCCGCAGGCTTCCGCCACGTTCACGGCAACCTTAGCACCTTCGCCGGCCAAAGCCTCGGCCTTGTCCCGTGAGCGATTGTAGACCGTCACCTCATGCCTGGCCTTGACGAGATTGACCGCCATGGCGCTGCCCATGTGACCCAATCCGATAAATCCGACTTTCATTGGCATATCTCCTTCTCAATCCGCCTGCCCTGGGGGTGATCGCAGGCGCTTCGGCTACAAGAAAAAACCCGCCGTCTTGCGACAGCGGGTTTCGGATATTTCAGGGTGCTGCCGTGACCGGATGTCGGCAATCACACGCCGGACTGGCCGTCCGAACCGATATACGCAATGCGCAGCATGTTGGTGGCGCCGGGCGTACCGAGCGGCACGCCTGCCGAAATGATGATGCGGTCGCCCGGCTTGCCGAAGCCTTCTTCGGCGACGATGCGGCAGGCATTGTTGACCATGTCGTCGAGGTCGGTCGCATCGTGCGTGACCACACAGTGCATGCCCCATACGACGGAAAGGCGACGCGCCGTCTGGATGATCGGCGACAGCGCCAGGATCGGAACCTGCGGGCGCTCGCGCGAGGCGCGCAGGCCTGTCGTGCCCGACGAGGTGTAGCAAACAATCGCGGCGAGCTTCAGTGTTTCGGCGATCTGGCGGGCGGCCAGCGAGATCGCATCGGCGCCGGTCGCTTCTGGAAGCGCGCGCTGGGCGTAGATGATGCCCGGATAATGCGGCTCGCGCTCGATGGTGCCGGCGATCGAGGCCATCATGGAGACAGATTCGACCGGATAGTCGCCGGATGCGGATTCTGCCGAGAGCATAACGGCATCGGCGCCTTCGAAGACGGCGGTTGCGACGTCGGAGACTTCGGCGCGGGTCGGAACCGGCGCGGAGATCATCGATTCCAGCATCTGCGTGGCGACGACCACCGGCTTGCCGGAGCGACGGCAGGCGCGGATCAGCTGCTTCTGAATGCCGGGAACGGCTTCCAGCGGCATTTCCACGCCGAGGTCGCCGCGGGCCACCATCAGCGCATCCGAAAGCTCGATGATTTCCTCGATGCGCTCGACGGCCTGCGGCTTCTCGATCTTCGACATCAGGCCGACACGGCCATGGGAGATCTTGCGGACCTCAATCAGGTCTTCGGGGCGCTGAATGAAGGAGAGCGCCACCCAGTCGACTTCGTTGGTGGCGAGAACAGCATCGAGGTCGACGCGGTCCTTGTCGGTCAGCGCGCCGACACCGAGCAGCGTATCGGGCAGGCTGACGCCCTTGCGGTCCGAAATCTTCGTGCCCGAAATGACCGTCGTGACGATGCTCTTGCCGTCGCACTTCTCGGCGCGCAGAGCCAGCTTGCCGTCGTCGATCAACAGGCGATGGCCGGGCTGGACCGATTCCAGAATTTCCGGATGCGGCAGGAACACCCGCGTGTTGTCGCCGGGCGTATCCTGATTGTCGAGCGTAAACGTCTGGCCGGGCTTGAGATCGACCTTGCCTTCGGCAAACTTGCCGACGCGCAGCTTGGGACCCTGCAAGTCGGCGAGAATACCGATCGGACGACCACAGCGGGCTTCGACGGCGCGAATGCGCTGGATCAACGTGCGCATCAGATCATGGCTGGCATGGCTCATGTTGATGCGGAACAGATCTGCTCCGGCCTCATGGAGCTTCTGGATCATTTCCTCCGAAGAGGAGGCCGGACCGAGCGTTGCGAGGATTTTGACTTTGCGGTTGCGTCTCATCAATTCTGGCTTTCCTGGCTGCCCGAGGTATCGGAGAGCTGAACCATCCAGCTCGCCTGACGCCCCGTGTCGTATTCCTTGAACCCCATCTTTTGGTAGCCACGAGCGTAGCAGTCCTTCACGCCTGGGATTTTGAATTCATTTTCCGCCACGCACATTTCGACGTCGCCCGTCCAGCGGCCGCCGCGAGCCGCATCTTCTGCGTAGAGATAATAATAGCGGGATTGAAGCGGCCCCTCGATCAGCGTGGCGCAGGTGGTCGCCGGAACCTGCCACCATCCCTCCGTCACCCAGCCATCCTTTGCGCGATAGCCGATCGCGACACCGACGAGATTCTGCGTGCCGTTGCAAACGCGGAAGTCGGCATGAGCCGCATTTGGCATGAAGAAGAACGGCGCGGCAGCGGCGAGAATGAGGAAGGCGATTCGGGCGAGCGGACCTGACCGCTTAACGAAACGTGGCGCGACTTGGCTGGACACGGCTTCCAATTGGCTCCCGGTTATTCGTTGTTGCGTCTTCTTGCGCCGCCATCCCATGAATGTCAACGCAACTCTAATCGATTATATTTTCTTCACGGATGGTGACGGCGCCTCGCACCGCTCCCATCCGATCGAAGCTGCAAACCTTGCACCTTCCATCCTCACATGCAATCAAACAAAGAGTTGAAAATTTCGATAACCGACAATCCGCATGATCGACTTCAGACCGTTCGAAATTATATCCGGCAATCGTGACAAAGGCATGGTCATTCTCGGCGATCATGCCATGCGGCATCTGCCCGAGCGCTATGGCAGCCTCGGCCTGCCGGAAACCGCCTTCTCCCGCCACATTGCCTATGATATCGGCATCGAAAACCTGTGCCGCCATCTCTGCGAGCGCTTGGGCGTGCCGGGTGTGCTCGGCGGTTTCTCCCGCCTGCTGATCGACCCGAACCGCGGCGAGGACGACCCGACCCTGATCATGAAGATCTCGGACGGGGCGATCATCCCGGGCAATCACCCGATCACGGACCAAGAGTGGAACCACCGCATCGAAGCCTTCCATCGTCCGTACCACAATGCCGTTGACGGGACGATTTCCGCTGTGGCTGCAATAACGGGCAAGGCACCTCTGGTATTCTCGATGCACTCCTTCACGCCGGCATGGAAGGGCGTTCCTCGGCCCTGGCATGCGAGCGTGCTCTGGGATAGCGACGATCGCGCCGTCGTGCCGCTTCTTGCAAAACTCGGCGCCGATACCAATCTCGTTATCGGAGACAATGAACCTTACGACGGCGCCCTGCGTAACGACACCATGTTCCGGCATTGCATGATGAAAGGCATTCCGCACGCGCTGCTGGAGGTCCGGCAGGATCTGATCGGCGACGAGGCCGGCATTGCCGAATGGGTCGACCGGCTGACGCCGATCTTCGCCGAGATCAATGCCGATCCGGCCCTGCACCACTATAAACGCTATGCTTCGCGCACCGGTCCTTACGAGGCATGAGGCCGCGAGCGAACCGAGGAGAAAAACATGTCCACGCTTACCAGGGAACAAGAGACCGAGCTCGAGGCCGCCGCCTTCCGCCGTCTCGTGGCGCACCTGCGCGAACGCGGCGACGTTCAGAACATTGACCTGATGAACCTCGCCGGCTTCTGCCGCAACTGTCTCTCCAATTGGTATCGCGAAGCGGCCGAGGAAGCGGGCCTGGCCGTCAGCAAGGACGAGTCGCGCGAAATCATCTACGGCATGCCCTATGAGGATTGGAAAAACCTGCACCAGAAAGAAGCTTCGCCTGTGCAAAAAGCCGCTTTCGAGCAGAACAAGCCAAAAGATTAACTCTCCCTTCACCAATCCGGCTTGACCTTACGCGCCATTCGCGGCACGTCAACTGCCCGATCGAATTCGAAATACCCCGCAGGCCCCGAAGCGATTTACCGTATCGGTGATCCACCGATCTTAGTTGCGACCGGCCGCAAGCGATCCTTTGAGACCCTTTAGGAGAAGTGCATGGAAGAGAACAGCGTCGAGAACGTGGCCGCGGCGGAACTGCGTCAATTCATCGAGCGGATCGAGCGCCTGGAAGAAGAAAAGGCCGCGATCGGTAGCGACATCAAGGATGTGATGGGCGAGGCCAAGGGCCGCGGTTACGACACCAAGGCGATCCGCACCATCATCCGCCTTCGCAAGAAGGACGCGAATGAACGTCTGGAAGAAGAATCCATCCTGCAGACCTACATGGCCGCACTCGGCATGGAATAATAAAGGCAGTCATCAGCCTTGCAAGACGATCGGGAGCCGGCTTGCCGGCTCCCTTCTTTTATCTCCGGAAAGAAGGCCTCACTCGCCAAACAGCCGGTCGATCAAGGCGGCAGTACTGCCTTGCCAGAGTTCGCCCTTGCCGGTTCCCGACCAGAGAGACAGGAAATCCGGCAACCCCTTTGCCGTCGATGCGCCACGCATATCGCGCGTGAACTTATTCTGCGCCGGGAAGGGAAGAATGGCGTCCGGTTTGCCATCCATCTCATCCATGAAGCGATTTTCGATGCCGCGTGCAAAACGGCCCGAAAAGGCGCGTGTCGTCCGCGTCCTGCGCTCCGACGCTTCGAGAAGCTTCCTGCGATAGGGTGCCGATGTTCCGGCTTCCGCGCAGGCGAGAAACGCCGTGCCCATCTGGACGGCCTGCGCTCCCGCCTGCAACGCCGCGCGAATATCGCCTGAGGTCATGATGCCGCCGGCTGCGATCAGCGGCACGCGAATGGTGCCGGCGCATTGCGCCAGGAGATCGCGCATCCCGATTTCCGGATCCGCTGCCCCGGCATCGAAAATGCCGCGATGGCCGCCCGCTTCGAAGCCCTGCAGCACGATTGCATCCACGCCGCCGTCTTCCAGCGCCCTCGCCTCCTCGAGCGTCGTCGCCGTTCCGATCAGCGGGATACCGACCTTTTTCGCCTCGCGGACATGCTCGGCGGAGAGCAGACCGAAGACGAAGCTGAAGCACGCCGGCTTGACGCGCAGAACGGCTTCGAACTGCACGTCGAAATCCTCCTCATAAGGGGCCCCAAGCCGCGGCGGAGGCAGCTCCAATTCCTGTCGATAGCGAGCAGTCGCCTCGGCTGCGCGCGCGAGCCGGTCTGCTGCAACGTCGGGGATCGAATGCGGAATGAAAAGATTGATCGAAAACGGCTTGTCGGTTCGCTGGCGCACCTGATCCGCAAAAGCCTCGATGGCCGCGGCATTGGAATAGGCGCCTCCCATGGCGCCGAGCGCGCCCGCGGCCGACGCAGCCGCCGTGAGCTCCACCGATGAAGGGCCGCCGGCCATCGGCGCGACGATCAGCGGGTGCTTCAAACCGAGTTGGCGAAAGAGATTGCTGTCCGTGGCAGCCGGCATATCCGTCTTCCTTTCCGGAGTGTCTGTTTCCGTCTCAATGCAACATAGGTGCGGGCGCGACGCTTGCCTAGGATTGGTCGAGAGCCGATGTACGGGCCTCGATGGCTACAACCACGGACATCATGTCAAGCCGTCCGTTGCCAAGTTCCACACTCTCTCCATAAAGCATGCGGCAGAGGTCGAGAACCGGCGACGCCATGCCGGCGGCGCGTGCCGCCTCGGCGATCAGGCTTGTGCTGTTGAATGCGTCGGCGGTTGCGGCCTGCACTGAAAAATCCCTGGCGATGAGCTTCGGAATTTTCACGCGCGTCAGGTCGCTCGCCATGGGGCCGGAATCGATGGCAGCCTGGAAGGTTGTGAGATCGAGCCCGTTTCTCTCGGCAAAATGCGCCGCCTCGGCGAGCCCCGCCAACATCGTGCAAAGATAGAGATTGACGGTCAGCTTCATCAGCAGCGCATTGCCGACGGGACCGCAGACAATCGTTTCACGGCACATGAGCGCAAGCAGCGGCCGCACCTCCGCGACCGTCTCGGCGTCGCCGCCGAGCAGCGCGACGAGCTGTGCCGTCTCCGCAGGCTTCCGCGAGCCCGAAACCGGCGCCTCGACATAGCGCCCGCCTGCAGCAAGAATATCGGCGGCAAGGCCACGCGAATAGTCGGGTGGATTGCTTCCCATCGAAACCACGATGTGCCCGGCAAGCAGCCTGGCAAAGCCCGGCGTCCCGCGTTGCAGAACCTCATCCAGCACCGTTTCGTTGACGAGCATTAGGATGACGATGCGCGTGCGCGTAAACACCCCCTCGACGCTCGCCGCCACGGCCGCACCGGCTTCGCGCAGCGGATCGGCCGCTGCCGGCGAGCGGTTCCAGACCACGAGTTTCGCGCCGGCTTTTGCAAGATTGAGGGCCATTGGCTGCCCCATGACTCCGAGACCGACAAAACCGATCTCCTCGCCCGGCTCGTCGCCGGGGCGTTCACTGACGTTGGTCATCATAACGACTCCGATATTCCGGGTGACGATGCGATCTCGTGTCAGAGCCGGCGGGAGAGCTTACGTGCCTTTCCCGCCGGATATCGGTCTATCATCCGCTCAGAACAGGCGGTCCAGCCACTCATGCTTGTCGGGCGCGCGGCCGAACTGGATGTCGGTCAGTGCGGCCTTCAGGCGCAGGGTCGTTGGGCCGGCATTGCCGTCGCCGATGGTGAAGCCGTAGTTGCGGCCCTTCAGCTTGCCGATCGGCGTCACGACAGCCGCCGTGCCGCAGGCAAAAGCTTCGCTCAGGCGCCCGCTCTCGACATCTGCCTGCCACTGCTCGATGGAATAGGGCTCTTCGCGCACGGTGAGGCCCACGTCGCGCCCGAGCTTGATCAGCGAGTCGCGGGTGATGCCCGGCAGGATCGTGCCGCCGAGCGGTGGCGTCTGCAGCGAACCGTCCTTGAAGACGAAGAAGATGTTCATGCCGCCAAGCTCTTCGATCCAGCGCTTTTCGACGGCATCGAGGAACACGACCTGATCGCAACCTTCACGCTGGCCTTCGGCAAGCGCGGAAAGGCTTGCGGCATAATTGCCGCCGCACTTGGCAGCACCGGTACCGCCCGGGGCCGCACGCGTGAAATTCTCGGACAGCCAAAGCGTAACAGCCGACGCACCGCCCTTGAAATAGGAAGCGACGGGAGAGGCGATGACGCAATAGAGGTAGTCGGTGGCCGGTCGCGTACCGAGCGCGGCTTCCGAGCCGATCATGAACGGCCGGAGATAGAGCGATGCGCCCTCGGCGGTCGGGATCCATTCGCGATCGATCTTGACCAGCTCGCGGACGGACTCGACAAACAGATCCTCAGGCAAGGTCGGCATCGCCAGCCGCTCGGCCGAATTGTGGAAGCGCCGTGCGTTGGCGCTCGGGCGGAAGAGCGCAGCGCCGCCGTCGGGCAGGTGATAGGCCTTCATGCCTTCGAAGATTTCCTGCGCGTAGTGCAGCACTACAGTCGCCGGATCGAGAGCCAGCGCCTTGCGCGGCTCGATCTTGGCGCCATGCCAGCCGCGGTCCTGCGAATAGCGGATCGTCACCATGTGATCGGTGAATACGCGGCCGAAACCCGGATTTTGCAGCAGCGCTTCGCGCTCGCTGGCCGTTGCGGGGTTCGGATTTTTCTCGATGGCGAAGGTTAACGTGTCGCCGTTGCTCATGGCTCCTCCAATGCTTCATTTATTGCGGCTTTCGCCGCCCATCTCCCGAAGGATGGTTTAAATCAAATCGGGTGGTATTTGATTGCGTTTACGCCTGTTCCTGCGCAAGTTTAAGAGTGATTTTCAGAAATTTATGAGGCAAACCGTCATTTCCCGCCCGCCCCTCCTCTCAGCTTCCCGTCACAGTGCTTTCGCGACGGCTTTAGCGGCAGCGGCGCCGGTCTCATAGGCACCATGAGCGGTCGAATATCGCGGCCTCGAACAGGCTTCTCCAGCAAAGAACAACCGATCGTCGCGGGCGGCGGCCAGTACCCCACGGAGATCGGATGCGCCGGGTGTCGCATAGGAATAGGATCCGCCGACAAAGGGCTCACCAGCCCAGGCAGACATGATGAGGGGCGACAGTTTCGCGCCGGCATCCGAACCGAAGACACGCTTTAGCTGCTCCACCGAAAAAGCAAACATCGCCTCCATGCCTTGCCGTTCCAGATCAAGCGCGAGATCGCCGGCAAAATAGGCTTCGATGACAGGCGCGCCGAACGGCTTCAACTGATAGGCGCCTGTCCGGTGGCTGTGCTGCGATCCCATGACATGCGTATCGTCGGGAAACATATCCGGCTCGGCAATGCGAATGAAAAGCTTGTTTGCCAGCCCGAGCGGCAGGCGCGACGCGGCCTCGATCTTCTCCGGCAGCGGCGGCCAGAAGGCGATGCGTTCGGCAGCGAGCACATTGGTGGAAGCGGTGACGATAACGGCCCTTGCCCGCAGATCGCCCTTGCTCGTGGAAAGCACGACATGGCCGGCGCCGCTATGGTCGATGCGACGGACCTCGACGCCAACGACGGTCGGCACCGGCAGGCCATAGGTCGCAACCAGCGTTCCGTAGCCCTGCCGCACCCGCCAATCCGGGCCAGGACCGGGATCATAGCGGCCAAGATCGATCACCGAGGACTTGTCGAGCTCTCCTCCGGTCATGAACGCCCCGACGGCATGAATCCGTTCACTCCACGGATCGTCAGGCGCAACCAGGGTCGAAAGATCCGCATCATCCGCGCCTTCATAGGCGTAGGCGCGTTCGAAAAATCGGTTCACAGCTGCCCCGGCAGCCTTTACCTCGGGATCGTCTTGTTCGAGCCGATGTCCGCCATCGCTCCAGGGCGCGGGCGTGCGATCGACGGTCAGGCCGATCTCTTCAGCGATCCTGGTCCAGGCATTGGTTCGCGCGCCATGCAGCCAGCCGCAGCCGAGATCGAGCGCGACCCCATCCGCACCGAACGGATGGATTGTGCGAGCACGACCGCCGACCCGATCAGAGGCTTCCAGCAATAGGATGGAGAGATCCGGGCGAAGCAGCTGCAATTGCCGGGCAGCGCCCACACCGGCGGCTCCCGCACCGATGACGGCAACGTCGACCTCGCCGCCTTTCCAGGACACGATGGGCATTCCAATTCCTTTTCGCGCAAGCGCCGGAAAGCGACCCAGCCGCGCGACGGTGGACGATACGAGGCCCGCCAATCCGCCAGCGCGAGCCATCACCTTCATCTGTAGCTGACCTCGAAGTGGCGTGTAAACGGGCGCGGCGCCAGCGATACCAAGACGGCGATACCAAATTGCCGCATTGAGCTGAAACGGCGAATGTCGTACGTGCTTCATCCAGACAGACATGGAGAGGGATCGTGCGCAAGCGGGTCTTCGCAACAACGCAATGGCCGGTGCGTATTCTATGCGCCGTTGCGCTGATATCCCTCGGCCCCTGCTCTGCCTGGACACCTAGTTTTGGAGGCACCGATGCCGACACAGCTCAATAAGACGGCGGCAGGCCGCCGTGCCACGTTCAAGCCTCGCCGGCAGATGCCGATGTTCACGAAAGAATGGTCCATTCCGGCGATTCTCACCGTTTTTCTGCTCGGTGTCTGCGGCCTGATCGCCTATTTCACATGGACCCTCATGCCGCCGGCAACGACGGTGCGGAACCATCTCGGCGGCCCCATCACGCTCAGCGACATCAATGGCCACCCCCTCGCGGATCCCGCTCCCGTATCGAAAAAGCAGCCATAACCGGTGCTGCCGCGATTCACCGCATTTCCAGGAAAAGTGCGGTTTTCCGTCCGGAATGCGTTCGGAATAAGAAGATGGAGCGTTTTCGCGATTCGAAGAAAAGCGAAAAACCTCTAGTGGCAGCCTGCTATCCGACGATGCACTTCTTGACGAAATGCATCCAGCTGTCGTTGCGCCGGATCGTTGCGCGCGGCAAGCCGAACGGGTCGTTGCCCGGCCGCGCCCGGCCGCGCCGGGTCGTCGTCGCGGCACTATAGCCCGCCTCATAGGTCAACACGCGATCAAGCGGCGTTTCGTCGCCATAGGGGAAGCAAAAAGACGAGATACCCTCGTCGAGCAAATCTTCCAGCAGCTCGCGCGAATGCGTGATCTGGCGGCGCGCTTCCTCCATCGGCAATCGCGGGAGCCGCACATGATCGAGCGTGTGCGATCCCACCTCGTGCCCCAGACTGTGCCAGTGGCGCAGCTGCTCCACCGACATGCAGGGCGCATGCCCTAGACCGATGGGCGTATCCCAAACGTTGCTGCCGCCGATCTGGTTCACCACCACGAAATTCGTGGCCGTGAAGCCGAACTCCTGCAACACAGGCAAGGCATTCTCATAGACATTGGCATAGCTGTCATCGAAGGTGATAGCGGCGACCTTGCCGGCCTTTTCGCCCCGGATGTAGGGCATTGCCTCACGCAGCGTCATGCCCTGGATGCCAAGCCGTTTCAGCCACGCCATCTGGCGATGGAAGGCTTCGGGATGAACGACCATGCTTCTGAACGGCGCCTGGCGCGAGGGCGGCACCGCAATCTGATGATAGGCGAGGATTGGAATGGTCACGATATGGCGTCTCGGATGAAGCGGCGCGAATGGAAGACGATTTTCGCGCGATAGAGTGGCCGCAACACCTCTCTCGAAAGCCGCTCGGCCAATGTCTTGTGGCTCTTGATGGTACTGCCGCCAAGTTGCGGCGAAATTTCATGCACACCGCCCGGCAGGACCGCCAGCGGGGATACGCGGGTGAACCAGCTCATCTGCACGGTCGTATCCACGGGCCGATCAAAAATCGATGTCGCCTCCAGCAGACGGATGGCAGCATCTCGACTGACGAGCTGCGCCACCATGCCGAGACCGATCCGGGTCGGCTGGATGACATTGGTCTCCCCCTCGGACAGAACGCACTTGCCATGCTCCTTACCCATGCGGAATGGGAAACGAATGAACGAACCCGGCTTCAGGCAAGCCTTGGCTGCGGCAAAGGCAACCCGGAACGCATCATCGATTTCGACGTCATCCTCGAAGACAAGGCCGGCATCGATACCCTGCTCGACAATAGCGGCCCATGCCTTGCGGTGCGACAGGAAACAAGCGATTTCGCCAATGCTCATTGCAAAGGGATAGTACGGCTTCTGCAGTCGGCGGCGATAGACGCGCTCGACCTCGCCGACCGACAGGACGCGTCCGTCAACCGCTTCGATGATTTCGCTTGGCACCGGAAGCCTGGCGGCAAGCCGCTCGACCTGGGGCATGCGGTCGCGAGCCCGCTCCAGATGAATGATGAAGCCGCGAATGACGGGTTGCCTCGGCTCGTCCAGTCTGGTGCCGACGGGATTGGATGCATGATCGAACTCGAATCCCGCATGAGATCTTTCGAGCGGCATCGCCGAAGACGGGTTGAATTCGTAGGTTTGCATTGAGAATACCTCGGTCAATTTCGCGAGGCTCTAGCAACCGTGAATGAAAGCGGGCTTAGGCAAACCTGAGCCGAAACTGAAAACGGTTGTTTTCAACCGATCTGAACAACTGAAAGGAGGTTAGGCAAGCAGACTGATGCGCCCGCTCGCCATCTTGTCGTCGATCCAGCGGCGCTCATCCAGCCAGGCATGACGCTTCCATCCTTCCCAGCTGAAGCCGCACAGCTTCACGTCCCACTCGTCGGCGGGCAACCGCGACAGGGCATAGCGGATGCCGAAAAAGCCGGTGCTCGGAAAAAGTTGGCGCATCCGGCATTCGGTCACGCCAAGCTCCGCACAGCCTTCGATATAGAATTGCGGCGGCATGATGCGGATCTCCTTGCCGGCGGCGCCGACGAGTTCGATCGTCCGCATCGTCCAGTCGCTTCTCCTGCCTTTCAGTCGCGAAAGGAAATTGGGCTTGGGGTGATACTTGCTGATGATGACGGGATGGTAGGCAAGCACGACCTCCTTTGCGGCCTTGAAGGTAGCGCTGGTCAGGAAAGTCGGATCCGTCAGTCGGCGTTGCATCGGCTTGCTGGAGGCTGCAAGCATGAGAATATCGGTGCGCGATCCGCTCATGCCGATCGACGCCTTCGGCTCGTTGAAGCGCATCGTAAAATCCGCCCCGTCCACGATCTCCGAGAGATCGCGCTGCAGCTTGCCATTGCCGATGATGATTGCCGTCTTTCGGTTCAAACGCGGATATCCAGCCTTGCAAAGACTGCCGCCCTAATCGCACTCAATGAGGCCAAGATGAATAAAATCTGACGTGAACCTGAAAGCAGATGCGGTGTCACCGGCAAGCAACAGCCACGGGCCGTCATCGACATTTCAGCCAGAACGCGCAGATCCCATGACGAATAGTTCCAGACCGCGTCTCAGCCCCGCCCGCCATATGCAAAGGGAGCCTAAACGGCTCCCGCAAACTGCATAGAACAGGAACTCAGCCTATTCGACCGAATTGAACTTCTTCACCTGAAGGAAATTCACGGCGGATCCGCTGAAACGTTCCGGATCGATCGATGCCGTCTGCATCTTGAAGCCATCCGTGTAGACGGCGGTCGGCTGGGCACGCAGCGTCGGGCTGACGAAACGCGGCGCCTTGACCGGGCGATTGACGATCTCGACACGGGCCTTTGCGATCGCCCACTGCGAAATCATCTTCTCCGTCAGGCTCGGCGCGGTCGTCACCGTAGCCCGGCCGGCATCGGCCTCGGCCGCATCCTGCCTGCTCGGCCGCGAGCCCTTGGTCGCGATGCCAGCGGCAATCGGACGCTCCTGCGGGGTCGCAGTATCGAAACTATCGTTGAAACGACGGCTGCTGGCTTTGAGCTCGTTGCGGATCGGCGCGAGCGCCGCCACCTGCATCGGCATCTGCTGCGCCGGTCTCTGCTGTGGCAGAACCGAAGCAATCGCCTGGGCGGCACCGTTCCCGCCCGCAGCCCCCTCGTTGACGGGCGCGATCTGGTCTTTCGACGCAACATCGTTAAGCGGCGGCGCGACCGCAGCATTCGCATCGGATCGATCGGGACGGCTTTGCTCGAGAGCAGCAACGACCGAGGGCGAAAGCGCGGCGACATCGGCCTGATCGTCGAGCGCTTCCTGGTCCGCATCACTGGATGCCAAAAGATTCTCGGCGAGTTCGGGGCGTTGTGCCGGCACGGGTACGGAAGCGACCTGGCCCTTCATGTCAGCCTCGGCAGAGGCCAGTTCGGCATCGCCAGGCGCACGCCGATCGAGCAAGGCCGGAACGGGTACGTGATAGGAACGAAGATCGGCATATTGGGGCTGATCGTCGGTATCAGGCATTGCGGCGGCAAGCGCGTCCTGCGCGGCGTTACGCGACGGCGAGACAAGCGCGGACGCAACATCGCTGCCCGCAGGCTGATTGCCGAAGGCCGGACGAACCTGCGGAACCGGAGCGTTTACGCTTGCAACCTGAACCTGGGCCGGAGCTTGAACCGGAGCGGCGCTATCGTCACCCTCGTCGCTTGCGGGCAGAGCCGGCTGACCCTTACGGGCAGCCGAAGCGACGGCCACCGGTGCTGCCGCTGTGCCGCTTTCCGCATTATCCTCTTCCTCATCCGCACCGCCGCCGCCAAACAGGCGGGCAAAGAAGCCACGCCGCGGCGACGAGGAACTGGCGATCTGGATATCGTCTGACGACATGCGGCGCTTGTAATCGGCAACTGCCTGCTGGTAGCCCGGCAGCGGCCGGCCATCAGCCGGAATATGCATGGTCTTGCCGTCCGGGAACAGGCGGACGAGATCCTGGCGATCCATGCGCGGCCAGGCGCGCACGCCGCCGACATCCATATGGACAAAGGGGGAGCCGGAGGTCGGATAGTAGCCGACGCCGCCCACCTGCAGCTTCATGCCGATTTCGCGCAACTTGGAAAGCTTGACGTCCGGAAGATAGAAATCCATCGCGTTGCCGAGCATGTGCTGGCTCTTCTTGGCAACGCCCGTATGGGCCGTGCGTGTGCGCAGCATCTCGTTGGTGCCTGGAGACCGGAAACCGCAGATCACGTAGATGAATTCGTGCGATCCGCTTTCGCGGTAGGCTTCCCAGATGAGGTCGAACAGGCGCGGATTCATCTTGGTCGGCTGATTCTTGCGCCAGTCGCGCAGGATGCGATTCAGCTTCTCCAGACCGTCCGGATCGAACTTGCCGTTGCGCTTGTAGGTGATGACGGCCTTTTCGCCGGTATGGACGTAGTAGATCTTGAGGCTGCGGGTTTCGCCGCCGGCCTGCGAGGGAGTGCCGACGAAAACTGGGGTGGAAACGGCCAAAGCAAGGAGGCCAACGGCTGCAACCTTGGCCACCTTGCGAAATAAGTCAGAGCACGCAGAATGCCAGCTCAAGCTTTTAGGCTTGGTATTTCCACTCAAATTCGGCAATTCGATCCCCGTCCGACAGACAATGTCGCATCGTGTTCCAAATGGCTGTCAATTGCGGTGACACGATGGCAAAAATGCCACACATGGTCGCCCTCTTCATACATGGTGAACGATGCACTAACAAGTGCTTTACGACGGGTAACAAAATATGCTTGCCTAAACGTTAAATCACCATTCATGCGGCGTTTTTTTGCGGGTCATCCGGGTCTATGCCGTAGTCCTTCAACTTCCGGTAGAGAGTTGAGCGGCCGATTCCGAGCTTTCTTGCCACTTGGCTCATCTGCCCGCGATAGAATTTCAGGGCAAATCGGATGAGTTCTTCCTCGACATCCGCCAGTTTTCTGACGTCGCCCGATATATTGGTGCTGACGATGACATTGTCGGAAGCGCTCTCTGAAGCATCCCCGCCCGCAAGAGAAGAGGTTGCAGCCGCGCCTTGAAGAAGGGGGCGTGCGGCCCGGTCCGCTCTCTCGGTTGCAATGGCTTCCGCGGCGTGCGCGTGCGAATTATCCACAACTAAGGTCGGATGCTCGGCCGCGAAATAGCCCGGCAACTGCGCGGAGATCTGCGGGAAATCCCTATCGAGCAACTCCGGTCCTTCGGACAGGACGACCGCGCGGAAGATCGCATTTTCGAGCTGGCGGATATTGCCCGGCCAGTCATAGGCCGTCAACAGCGCAAGGGCATCGTTGCTGATCCCGAGCGGATGATCGAGCTTCTGCTCCAGAGCGAACCGGTCCGCGAAGGCGCGTGCCAGGTGCGGAATATCTTCCTTGCGGCGGCGCAGGGCCGGCATGGTGATCGGGAAGACGTTGAGGCGATAGTAAAGGTCCTCGCGGAACCGCCCTGCCTTGACCTCTTCGATCAGATCCTTGTTGGTCGCCGAGATCAGCCGGACATTGACCTTCTGCGCGACGCGCGCGCCGACGGTCTCGATTTCGCCCTGCTGGACGGCGCGAAGCAGCTTGACCTGGACATCAAGCGGCAGGTCGCCGATCTCGTCGAGGAACAGCGTGCCGCCATCGGCTTCCATGAACTTGCCGACATGGCGCTCGGCAGCACCCGTAAAGGCGCCCTTCTCGTGACCGAAAAGAATGCTTTCGACCAGATTATGCGGAATGGCGCCGCAGTTGACCGTCACGAACGGCTTGCCGGCACGGTCGCTGGCGGCCTGGATGGCACGCGCGACCAATTCCTTGCCGACGCCGGATTCGCCTTCCAGCACGACCGGAATATTCGATTGCGCCGCACGATGGGCAAGGTCGATCACACGCATCATCGCCGGGCTTGCCGAGACGATGTCGTCGAAGGTGATGCTGCTCGAGCGCGACTTACGCCCGGCACGAGCCTTGGCCTCGCGCTGGTCGAGCTTCAGGGCGTTGGCGATCGATGCCGCGATACGCTCGGGCGATACCGGCTTGACGACGAAATCGAAGGCACCGGCCCGCATGGCCTGCACCACGGTGTCGATGCCGCCCTGCCCCGTCTGTACGATCACGGGCAGATCGATACCCATATCGTTCAGGGCGCCCAGGAACTCGATGCCGTTCATTTCCGGCATCATGAGATCAAGCACGATCACGCTGATCTGATCGCTGCTGCGCTTCAAAACTTCAAGGCCGAGACGGCCATTCTCTGCCAAATGGGCAACGTGTCCGTGCCGCTCGATGGCATTTTTCAGCAGACGTCGTTGAATCGGATCATCCTCGACAACGAGAATCTGCGCGCCCACCTTGGCGCTATTGTAAACGGTCATTGGTGCCTCACTTCATGCGAAACCTGAAGCGAACACTCGCAGAAAGGCTTGAACATGAAGTTTTGCCAAATCATTGCATTTTAATCATTATGACGAATGTAACATCGCTTATGTTTCAAGCGCCAACGCAGGAAAATCAGGCCTTGCAGCAGGCTTTCCAGCCGAATAGACACGAACGGACCGGACGGTCCGAACAAGAAAAGCAGAGGAAATATCGCCCATGAGCCCGACCTCTCTCCATCAATCCCTTAACTTCTCCGCGAGCCCGGCCGCCGGCCAGACGCTTGGTGACCTGCCAGCCTGGAAGCTCAGCGATCTCTATCCGTCCGCCACCTCGCAAGCCTTCCTCGATGATATGGAAAAGGCCGGCAGGATGGCGGTTGCCTTCGAGGAAAAGTGGAAGGGAAAGCTTACCGACGCCGCCGCCAAATCGGGCGATGCCGGTATCGGCGCTGCCATCAAGGAGTATGAGGCGCTTGACGACGTCATGGGCCGTCTCGGCTCGTTCGCCGGGCTCACCTACTTTTCCAATACGATCGATCCGAACAACGGCAAGCTCTATGGCGACGTCCAGACAAAGCTCACGGACTACTCCTCTCACCTGCTGTTCTTTGCGCTGGAACTGAACCGCATCGACGATGCTGTCATGGACGCCTGCATGGCTAACGACCCCGCCGCAGGCCACTATCGCCCGTGGATCGTCGACCTGCGCAAGGACAAGCCGCATCAGCTCGACGACAGGCTGGAGCAGCTGTTCCTGGAAAAATCCATGACGAGTGCCGCCGCCTTCAACCGTCTGTTCGACGAGACGATGGCTGAGCTGCGTTTCGACATCGACGGCGAGAAGCAGCCACTGGAAGTCGCCTTGAACATGTTGCAGGAACAGGATCCGGACGTGCGCCGCAAGGCGGCAATGGCGCTTGCCGAAACCTTCAAGGCCAATCTGCGCACCTTCACGCTCATCACCAATACGCTGGCCAAGGACAAGGAAATCGCCGACCGCTGGCGCGGCTTCGAGGATATCGCCGACAGCAGGCACCTGGCCAATCGCGTCGAGCGCGAGGTGGTGGATGCGCTGGCGGCTGCCGTGCGGGAGGCCTATCCGCGCCTCTCGCACCGCTATTACAAGATGAAAGCCAAGTGGCTCGGCATGGACCAGATGAATTTCTGGGACCGCAACGCGCCGCTGCCGGAAACGCCCAATGCACTGATCCCCTGGAGCGAGGCGAAAGACACGGTTCTTTCCGCCTACGGTAACTTCGCACCGGAAATGGCCGATATCGCCAAGCGCTTCTTCGATGAGGAATGGATCGATGCGCCGGTGCGCCCGGGCAAGGCGCCGGGCGCCTTCGCGCATCCGACCGTCCCGTCGGCCCACCCTTACGTTCTCGTCAACTATATGGGCAAGCCGCGCGATGTCATGACACTGGCGCACGAGCTCGGCCATGGCGTGCATCAGGTGCTGGCCGGCGGTCAGGGCGCGCTGATGTGCCAGACGCCGCTGACATTAGCTGAAACCGCCTCGGTCTTCGGCGAGATGCTGACCTTCCGCGCCCTGCTCGACAAGACCACCGACAAGCGCGAGCGCAAGGCCATGCTTGCCCAGAAGGTCGAGGACATGATCAATACGGTCGTGCGCCAGATCGCCTTCTATGAATTCGAGCGCAAGGTGCATACCGCCCGCAAGAATGGCGAGCTGACATCGGATAATATCGGCGAGCTGTGGCTCTCGGTACAGACGGACAGCTTGGGGCCGGCGATCAAGATCTCCGAGGGCTATGAGACCTATTGGGCCTATATCCCCCATTTCATCCACTCGCCTTTCTACGTCTATGCCTATGCCTTCGGCGATTGCCTCGTGAACTCGCTCTATGCGGTCTATCGCAATGCCGAAAAGGGTTTCCAGGACAAGTATTTCGAGCTGCTGAAGGCCGGCGGCACCAAGCATCACTCCGAACTCCTGAAGCCTTTCGGCCTCGACGCCACCGATCCGTCGTTCTGGAGCAAGGGACTGTCGATGATCGAAGGGCTGATCGACGAGCTGGAAGCGCTAGATAAGAACTGAAATTCCGCCTGCTGACAGGAGCAGCGGGCCAGGCACCTTCGCCATTGCAATGCCATCGGGCGTAGCCCCTCACCCTAGCCTCTCCCCGCTTGCGGGGAGAGGGAACCTATTCGGCATCAGCCGCACTGTTCCCGTTGAAATCATGGGGAAGTGGCTGCGGTAACTCCATCTCCCCGCTAGGGGGGGAGGGTTGGGGTGAGGGGCCATGCGCGAAGACGCGTCAGGCGCATTCATGCCTGAGATCGACTGAACAAAAGACTGGATAGAAATCCGCCCATGGCCGACGCCATACCCTACGTCCTCTTCAGGGACGACAGCACAGGACAGGTGATGATCTTTGCCGAACCGGCCGAGATCATCGTGGCCCATACGCGCGCGCAGTTCTTCGATGCCCTCGATAGGATGGAAGAAGCCAAGCGGCAGGGAAAGTGGCTTGCCGGATATGTGGCCTATGAAGCCGGCCATCTCTTCGAGGAAAAACTCGCATCTTTCGCCGAGGAGAACAGGGAAACGCCGCTTCTCTGCTTTGGCGTTTTCGATGCCCCCGCCGCCGATGATCATCCGCTTGGCCGGCCGGCACAGCGCCCGGAAAACCGGGAGTTCCTCACGGAGCCGAAAGCCGGCTGGAATTTCGAGATATATAAGGAGCGCTTCGACAGGCTGCATTGGCATCTGCGCCAGGGCGATTGCTATCAGGCGAACCTCACAATGCCGATCCATGCCCGCTGGAACGGCAATCCACGCGCCGCCTTCTGGTCGCTGATCGAACGGCAGCCGGTGAAATACGGCGCGCTTGTCGATCTCGGCGGACCGATCATCCTGTCGCGCTCGCCGGAGCTTTTCTTCCGTACGGACGAGGACGGCTGGATCGAGACGCATCCGATGAAGGGGACGGCCAAGCGCGGCAAGGATGCCGCCGAGGATAACGAGATCATCGCCGCCATGCTGGCCGACGAAAAGACGCAAGCCGAAAACCGCATGATCGTCGACCTGCTGCGCAACGATATCTCGCGCATCACCGAGGTCGGCACGCTCGCCGTCCCCAGGCTCTTCGAGATCGAGACCTATCCCACCCTGCATCAGATGGTCAGCCATGTGCAGGCCAAGCTGCTTTCCGGCATATCAATCCGCGATATCCTCGCAGCGCTCTTCCCCTGCGGCTCGATCACCGGCGCGCCGAAGATGCGGGCGATGGAAATCCTGCACGAACTCGAAGACACACCCCGCGACGCCTATTGCGGCGCGATCGGCATGATCTCGCCGACCGGCGCCATGCGCTTTTCCGTGGCGATCCGCACGATCACGCTTTTCGAAGACGGCCGCGCGGTGTTCAATGTCGGCGGAGGCATCGTCTTCGATTCGACGGCGGAAGCGGAATATGAGGAATGCCTCCTCAAGGCGCGTTTCGCCGTGGGGGACCGATGGATCAACCGATAGAGGATTTTTCCCTGATCGAGACGCTGCGCTACGAGCCGGAAACCGGCTTCGTCCGCCTGCGCCTGCATCTCGCCCGGGTGCAGCGCTCCGCCCGCCGGCTCAGCTTTTCAGCGCCGAAGAACGTGCTTGGAAAACTCGAGCAGGCTGTTGCCGGCGCAGCCGCACCCTTGCGAGTTCGGCTGACGCTGGATCGCGAAGGGCAGACGGCGGTGACGACGGCCCCCTTTGTCCCACTGCCGCCCGACACTGTCTGGCGGGTGCGCATCGCCGCGACCCGGCTCGATTCCGCCGACAAGCTGCTACGCGTCAAGACCACGCGCCGTGGCGTCTATGAAGCGGCTCGCGCCGAGTATCGACCCGATGAAGCAGACGAGGTGCTGCTGCTCAATGAGAAGGACGAGGTATGCGAGGGGACGATCACCTCGGTTTTCATCGAAGACGGTCCGGACGCATTGCGCACTCCACCGATTTCCGCCGGCCTGCTGGCGGGCGTCCTGCGCACGGAACTTATCTGCCAGCGCAAAGCTCGCGTCGGCCGCATCCGGCTCGACGATCTCAAAGACCGCACCCTTTACGTCGGAAACTCCCTGCGCGGCCTGATCCGCGCACAACTCCTATGGAATTGATTGAATGTTCATCCTCTCGCTCACCTATCTCAAGGGCAATGACGAAGCCGACAAGCATATGGAGCCGCACATGGCCTGGGTGAAGGAAGGCTATGCCAAGGGCTGGTTTCTGGCCTCCGGCCGCAAGGTGCCGCGCACCGGCGGCGTCATCCTCGCCCGCGGCGAGCGGACCGAGCTGGAAGCCTATGTTGCCGCCGACCCCTTTACCATTCATGGCGTCGCTGCTTACGAGGTTCAGGAAATCGCTTTCACCACCGTCGCCGATGGTTTCGAAGGCTTGAAAGCCTGATCGATGAGGGCGGCCACCGCAGCCCTATTCCCCTACGTCAGTGAAAACAAACCTTGAAGGCAACAAACTCGTCGCATATGGCGTGTATGTTGGTCTTCTTGACTTTGCCCGGCTAACCCTGAACAGCTCTTTATTGTGACATCAAATTATGATTAGAGCCGCTCATCTCGCGTTTTCGCGCCAACTCTGATTGAATTTCGCAAACCGAACGGCGTCCTGCCTTTCGAAGGAGAAAAGAATGACGGAAAAGAACTATCCGGTATATGCCGAAATTACCGGTCCGATCGTGATGATCGGCTTTGGCTCCATCGGTCGCGGCACCCTGCCCCTGATCGAGCGCCATTTCAAATTCGACAAAAGCCGGATGGTCGTCATCGACCCGCAGATGGACGCCGAGCACCTGGCGATCCTGGAAAAGCATGGCGTCCGTCACATCAAGGAATATGTCACCAGGGACAATTACAAGGATCTCTTGAAGCCGCTCCTGACGGAAGGCGGCGGCCAGGGCTTCTGCGTCAATCTTTCTGTCGACACCGGCTCGCTCGATTTGGTCAAGCTCTGCCGCAAGCTCGATGTGCTCTACATCGACACCGTCGTCGAACCCTGGCTCGGCTTCTATTTCGACAAAAGCCTGAAGAACGCCGACCGCACGAACTATGCGCTGCGTGAAACCATGCGCAAGGAAAAGGCGAAGAACCCCGGCGGCGCGACGGCCGTTTCCACCTGTGGCGCCAATCCGGGCATGGTCTCGTGGTTCGTCAAGCAGGCGCTTGTCAACCTCGCCAAAGATATCGACCTGAAGTTCGACGAGCCGGACCAGCATGACCGCGAAGGCTGGGCCAAGCTGATGAAGAAGGTCGGCGTCAAGGGCGTCCATATCGCCGAGCGCGACACGCAGCGCACCAAGCATCCGAAGCCGCTCAACGTCTTCTGGAACACTTGGTCGGTCGAAGGCTTCATCTCCGAAGGCCTGCAGCCGGCCGAACTCGGCTGGGGCACCCATGAAGAATGGATGCCGAAGAACGCCAAGAAGCACAAGAAGGGCTGCCAGGCCGCCATCTATCTGGAACAGCCGGGCGCCAACACCCGCGTCCGCACCTGGTGCCCGACCCCCGGCCCGCAATATGGCTTCCTCGTCACGCACAACGAGTCGATCTCGATCGCCGACTATTTCACCGTGCGCGACAAGGACGGCGAAGTGACCTTCCGCCCGACCTGCCATTACGCCTATCATCCGGCCAATGACGCCGTGCTTTCGCTGCACGAAATGTTCGGCAACGGCGGCACCGCGCAACCGGTCCATCACGTTCTCGACGAGGACGAGCTTGAGGACGGCATCGACGAACTCGGCGTGCTGCTCTACGGCCATGCCAAGAATGCCTACTGGTACGGCTCGCGCCTGTCTCTCGAAGAGACCCGCCGCATCGCCCCCTATCAGAACGCCACCGGCCTGCAGGTAACCTCGGCAGTGCTCGCCGGCATGGTCTGGGCGCTGGAAAACCCGACGGCCGGCGTCGTCGAGGCCGACGAAGTCGATTACAAGCGCTGCCTCGAAGTGCAGCTGCCCTACCTTGGTCCGGTCGAAGGCCACTACACGGACTGGACGCCGCTCGAAGGCCGTCCGGGCCTGTTCCCGGAAGACATCGACACCAAGGACCCCTGGCAGTTCCGCAACATTCTGGTTCGCTGAGAGTAACAGCGTTCGTCCAATACAATGCTTCAATGCCCGCACAGGTCGTGCGGGCATTTTTGTAACGCAAGCCAGATAAATCAAGCAGATCGGCGGCGAAGCCTTGCTTTAGCCCGATGGCCGCGTCATCTTCCTTGCAACCGATGCGCCTTTGGTCCGCCCTTATTCGCGGGAGACATTTATGAAGATAAGAACCTTGCTTGCCCTTGTTGCTGCCGCGTCAGCCCTGTCCGCCTGCGTCGATTTCGGCGGATCGAGGCCGCCGCCGATGGGAATGAACACCGGCGCCCAGCCGCGGATGAACGCGGTGGAAGGCAGCTGGGCCGATTCGAACGGCCTGAACTCGACCTTCAACGCCGGCCGCTTCGAAACGCACACCACGGACGGCACGAACCAGCAGATGGCCTCGGGAACCTACACGACCGATCCGTCGGGCACGATCCAAATCAATCTTTATTCGAACATCAAGCGCACGTCGTCGAAGGTGAATTGCTTCCTGGCCAATCCGAGCCAGCTCAATTGCACCTCCGAAACCGGTGGGCATTTCTCGCTCAATCGCCAAGGCTGACATGAGCCGGCTGGACGGATAAGGCATCATGCGCGGCGTGCTGATCCTTTATCTCGCTCTTATCGCAGCCTTCCCCGTCGCTGTTATGGCGACGGTTCTCCCCGTCAACACCTATCGGGCTCAGGGCTTCGCGGCGCTCGATTGCGACGGGCCGATCAGCGTCCTCTTCTTCGCCTTGCCGGCCTTGCTGATCTATGGTGCCGGCGCGATCCTCCTCTACCGGAAGCGGAAATGGCGCTTTCACCTCGCAGCTTCCCTTTGCTGCCTGCTCGTCTTCTGCGCCGTCGGCTGGAATGTCGCTGCGGCATTGCGGGAATCCTACGGCCCCGCCTCCGTCGAGGCATGCGCCTGATCCGGCGCCCCATTTCGCGCTTGTAAAAATCCTAATGAAGCCAACAGCTTTTGCTTGCACTCGCTTGCCCGTGATGAAAACATCGGCACGGGGGACCGCCACGGGGCACAGGCGGGCCGGATTGCGATGACCAACAGGAGAGACAGATGAAGCAGCCCTTCGGAGTGGGCCTTTTGGCCGCCACGCTGCTGGCGCTCAGCACCAGCGCCGCCTTCGCGGACTATCAGCTCAACATCCTGCATTTCAATGATTTCCATTCGCGCGTGGAATCGATCAACAAATTCGACGCGACCTGCTCGGCAGCCGAGGAGGCCAAGAACGAGTGTTTAGGCGGCGCAGCCCGGCTGAAGACTATCATCGACCAGCGCCGCGCCGCACTTGCCGGTCAAAATGTGCTTGTTCTCGATGCCGGCGACAATTTCCAGGGCTCGCTGTTCTACACCACTTACAAGGGTGCGGCCGAAGTCGAATTCCTCAACGACATGAAGATCGACGCCATGACGGTCGGCAATCACGAGTTCGACGATGGCGAAGGCCCGCTTGCAGCCTTCCTCGACAAGGCGCAGTTCCCGGTCGTAACCGCCAATCTGGTCGTCGCCGACCAGTCGAAGCTCGGCGAACGCATCAAGAAATCCATCGTGCTCGATGTCGGCGGCCAGAAGATCGGCATCGTCGGCGCCGTGACGAGCGAAACGCCGGAACTGGCCTCGCCCGGCCCGCATGTGAAGATCACCGACGATGCCGCCGCCATCAGCGCCGAGGTGGATGCGCTGAAGTCTCAGGGCATCAACAAGATCATCGCTCTCACCCATGTCGGCTATCCCCGCGATGTCGAGAAGATCGCCAAGATCGCCGGCGTCAGCGTCGTCGTCGGCGGCCATTCGCATACGCTCCTGTCGAATACCGACCCGAAGGCGGCCGGCCCCTATCCGACCATGGTCGACAATCCGGCGGGCTACAAGGTGCCTGTGGTACAGGCCGCCTCCTATGGCAAGTATCTCGGCGATCTCGTCGTCACCTTCGACGACAACGGCATCGTTAAGGATGCCAAGGGTGACCCGATCCTGCTCGATGCCTCCATCAAGCCCGATCCGGCGATCGCCGCCCGCGTGCAGGAGATGGCAAAGCCGATCGAGGAGCTGCGCAAGAAGATTATCGGCAGCTCGCAAGGGCCTATCGAAGGCGCGCGGGAAGTCTGCCGCGTTCAGGAATGCTCGATGGGCAATCTCGTCGCCGACGCAATGCTCGACCGCACCAGGACGCAAGGCATTACCATCGCCATCCAGAACGGCGGCGGCCTGCGTGCCTCCATCGGCGCCGGCGATGTCAGCATGGGCGACGTCCTGACCGTGCTGCCCTTCCAGAACACGGTCGCGACCTTCCAGCTGACCGGCGCGGAGGTAAAGGCGGCGCTGGAAAACGGCCTCAGCCAGATCGATGACGGCGCCGGCCGGTTTCCGCAGGTTGCCGGCCTCAAATACAGCTTCGACAAGTCGAAGCCGGCCGGTAGCCGCCTGCTGTCCGTCGACGTGCAGGAGGGCACGGAATTCAAGCCGATCGATCCCGAAAAAGCCTATGGTGTCGTCAGCAACAATTATATGCGCGCCGGCGGCGACGGCTATGCTGTTTTCGCCAAGGACGGCAAGAATGCCTATGATTTCGGCCCCAATCTGGAATCGGTGGTTGCCGACTATCTTGGCGCGCACAATCCCTACAAGCCCTATACGGACGGCCGCATAAGCCAGGTCGGCACTCCGGCCGTGGTGGCGCAGCCCGCGCCGGCAAAGCCCGCCGATGCGACACAGCAGGCCGCGCCCGAGCAAAAGCCGGCACCGGCCACCGATGGCGGCGCAGCCTCTTCCACGACGCCGCCGTCTGCCTCTTCGGCTCCTACCGTCACCGTGCCCAATACGACGATGCCGGCAAATTCGACGCCGATGCCATCCGCTCCGGCAAAGTCGGATCCGGCAGCGTCGACGCCCGCCACGGCGGCACCCACGGCCGAAACTCCGGCGGCTTCGACGCCCGCGGCGAGCGCTCCCGCGGTAACCGCTCAGGAGGCACCCGCGCCGGCAACTGCGGCCAGTGAACCGCCGAAGACACCGACGACGCATGTCGTCGTCGCCGGCGATACGCTCTGGGATATTGCCAAGAGCTACTATGGCAATGCCAATCACTGGCACAAGCTTCTGGCCGCCAATCGCAATATCAAGCCGCACCATCTCCCGGTCGGCGAAAAGTTGAGGATTCCGTCCAAGTAAGGACGATTTGTCTCGCATGAGAGAGCCGGTCCGGACTTCCGCGGGCCGGCTTTTTTTCCTATGTGAAGGGCTTCGTTTCTTGAGAGGGATTCAATCGATGACAGCAGACCTGACCACGCTTTCGCCCGGTCACCCCAGCGTGAAATACGGCAAGGTCGGCGTGCTGCTCGTTAATCTCGGAACGCCCGACGGCACCGACTACTCTTCCATGCGCCGCTACCTGCGCGAATTCCTGACCGACCGCCGCGTCATCGAGTGGTCGCGCTGGAAATGGTACCCGATCCTGTTCGGTATCGTGCTCAACACCCGGCCGCAGAAGGTCGGCAAGGCCTATGAGACGATCTGGAACAAGGAAAAGAACGAGAGCTTCCTGCGCACCTATACCCGCAACCAGTCGGACCTCATGGCGGCACGGCTGGCGGACCTGCCTGATGTCATCGTCGACTGGGCGATGCGCTACGGTACGCCATCGATCGGTGAGCGCATTCAAGCGTTGCAGGACAGCGGCTGCGACCGCATCGTGCTCTTCCCTCTCTATCCGCAATATGCGGCGGCAACGACCGCCACCGTCAACGACAAGGCTTTCGAGAAACTGGTGAAGATGCGCTGGCAGCCGGCCCTGCGCACCGTCCCGCAATATCACGACGACGAGACATATATCGAGGCGCTCGCCAATTCCGTGACCCGGCACCTGTCGGCTCTGGATTGGCAGCCGGAAAAGCTTATCGCATCCTTCCACGGCATTCCCATGTCCTATTTCAAGCTGGGTGATCCCTATTACTGTTTCTGTCAGAAGACCGGCCGTCTGCTGCGCGAGAAGCTAGGTCTTTCCGAAGATCAGTTCATGGTCACCTTCCAGTCACGCTTCGGCCCGGAGGAGTGGCTGCAGCCCTATACCGACAAGACCGTGGAAGAGCTTGCCAAAAGCGGCACCAGGCGCATCGCCGTTCTCAATCCGGGTTTCGTCTCCGACTGCCTGGAGACGCTGGAGGAAATCGCCGAGCAGGCGGCCGAATCCTTCCATCACAATGGCGGCGAGAAATTCACCCATATTCCCTGTCTCAACGACAGCGAAGACGGCATGAAAGTGCTGGAAAAGGTCGTGCGGCGTGAGCTGCTCGGCTGGGTGTAAGAGAGCCGCCGGGAGCAATTCCAGGAAAAGTGCTGAGCGGTTTCCCGTCCGGAATTGCGAGAAAACAAAGCGATAAAGCGGTTCAGAAATTGCGTGAAAAGCTGAACCGCTCGAAGCCTATTGCAGCTGTGGCTTCTTGAGGAAGCTGCTGCGATCGGCCGACTTGATGCGCAGCCAGGCCTCGCGGCCATCGCGCAGCACCCGCATGGGAATCTCGGCGCCGGCCGGCCCGCTCTCCCATATCTTGCGATAGAAATCGGCGAGCCCATCGACTTCCCCGTCGCGGATCTCCGAAATGACGTCGCCCCGGCGCAATCCCGCCTTGGCCGCCGGGCCGCCCTCGGTGACGCTCATGACAACGACCTCGCCGTTGCTTTCGGCCGAGAAGGCACCGAGCCAGGGCCGTGGCGGCTTGCTGACCCGCCCGCGCTTGATGAGATCCTCCAGGATCGGCAAAAGCAGGTTGATCGGCACGATCATGTTGATGTCGGCGCTATCGCCGTTCTCTGTTGCCATCTGCAAATGCAGCGAGCCGACACCGAGAAGCTTGCCATCTTCGCTGAGAAGGGCTGCGCCACCCCATGAGGGATGCGCCGGCGCAACGAAGATCGCCTCATCGACCAAATATTCCCAATAGCCGGCAAACTCCTGCTTGGCGACGATCTTCGCCTCGACGAATTGGCCGATTCCGTCAGCCACGACGACCGCATCGCCGATCTCGGCCTTGTCCGCGTCGCCGAATTCCAGGGCGGGCACGTCGAGCGGGCCGAGCGCCTGCACCAGACCGAATCCGGTTTCCTGATCGTAAGCCAGGGCATGACCAGGCACGACGCGGCCGCTATTGGTCGTCAGCCAGACATTATCGGCTTCCGTAATCAGATAGCCGATGGTCAAGACGAGCCCGTTGCCCCGGATGACCACGCCGCTGCCTTCCCTGCGGGTGCCAAGTGTTGCCGCTGTGAAAGCATCTTCCGGAATTGAGGCGTGTACGGCCACGACCGACCGCAAGGTCCTATCGATATTCATAGCTCCACCCTGATGATGCGCGATGACTTGGCTCGAAAGGCTGCGGAGCAGCGGAGCCAGAAATTTCTACAATAAAGTATGAAGATCAACCGCCGGAAGCAAGACCCGGTCGCGATTGATTGATGGGGGCTCGCTAAAACCTTCCCCTTCGACGCCCATTCCTCACTTGCCGAGAACATGCTAACCCACCACATCTGATTGAGCTGCCGCCTCGTATGCTCGACCGAGCTATTGGAGGCAGAACGGCGGCGATTGACGCGACGCGGTTCCGCTGCAGACGGGCGCGCCCATGGAGGAATTTGATGGTAGTCGGTGGTTTCAGCATCGTTGTGATTGCCCTGATCGTCCTGGTCATCCTGGTGCTGTTCGCAGGGATCAAGACTGTGCCGCAGGGCTATCGGTACACGGTCCAGCGTTTCGGCCGCTATATCCGCACGCTGGAGCCGGGGCTCAATCTGATCGTGCCCTTCATCGAAACGATCGGTATGCGGATGAACGTGATGGAGCAGGTGTTGGCCGTGCCCACGCAAGAGGTCATCACCAAGGACAATGCCAGCATCTCCGCCGATGCGGTGGCCTTCTTCCAGGTTCTGAACGCAGCGCAGGCCGCCTATCAGATCACCAATCTCGAAAGCGCGATCCTCAATCTCACGAAGACCAACATCCGTTCGGTCATGGGCTCGATGGATCTGGACGAACTTCTGTCCAATCGCGATGCCATCAACGAGCGGCTGCTGCGGGTGGTTGACGAGGCCGTAGAACCTTGGGGCATCAAGGTAACGCGCGTGGAAATCAAGGATATCCAGCCGCCGAAGGATCTCGTGGACGCCATGGGCCGGCAGATGAAGGCCGAGCGCGAAAAGCGCGCTCAGGTCCTGGAGGCGGAGGGCCTTCGCAATGCGCAGATCCTGCGCGCCGAGGGCGCCAAGCAGGCAGCCGTGCTGCAGGCGGAGGGCCAGCGCGAGGCGGCGTTCCGCAATGCCGAGGCGCGCGAGCGTCTCGCCGAGGCCGAAGCGAAAGCGACCCGCGTGGTGTCCGAGGCCATCGCCGAGGGCAATGTGCAGGCGATCAATTACTTCATCGCGCAGAAGTACACCGAAGCCCTGACCGCAATCGGTTCCGCCGGCAATTCGAAGATCGTCCTGATGCCGATGGAGGCCAGCTCCATCATCGGTTCGCTCGGCGGCATCGGCGCCATCGCCCGCGAAGTCTTCGGCGACAACGGCGACGGCAATGGCGCTCCGCAACCTTCCCGGCCGCGGTCGGGCACGGTTCGCACCACGCCTTCCGTCAATCCGCTGCCACCTCGGGAGAGCTGAGATGTTCGACAATCTTGTCGTGGAACTCGGCCCCTGGAGCTGGTGGCTGTTCGGATTGGTGCTGCTCGCCGCCGAGCTGGTCCTGCCGGGTTTCTTCCTGGTGTGGGTCGGCCTGGCGGGCATCATCGTCGGCGCCTTGTCCCTGCTCTTCTGGGATAGCGCCTTCTGGGCCTGGCAGGTGCAGGGGCTCGTCTTCGCGGCCACGGCGGTGATCGTCACCCTGATTGGGCGACGCTATCTCTACAACAACAACCAGGTTACGGACGAGCCGTTCCTGAACCAGCGCGGCGCCAGCCTGGTTGGGCGCACGGCAACCCTCGACCAGCCGATCACCGAAGGCCGGGGACGCATTCGCTTGAACGATACGTATTGGACGGTCAGCGGGCCGGACTTGCCTATCGGCACCCGCGTCAAGGTCGTCGCCAGCAACGGCCGCGACCTCACGGTCGAACCCGTCTGATCAGGCGACACCGATCCGCAGTAGATCGTGGAAATGCACGATCCCGACCGGGTGGCGCGTATCGTCAATCACGATGAGCGCCGAAATATTGTGACGATTGAGCACGGCCATGGCGCTTGTGGCCAGCGTCGTTTCTTTGACGGTCTTCGGATTGCGGGTCATCACCTCGTCCACGCGCATTTCGGCAAGGCTGGTGCCGAGATTGCGGGCGATGTCGCCGTCGGTGACGATACCGCACAGGCAACCGTTGTCATCGATCACGCCGACACAGCCGAAGCGCATTCGCGAAAGGGTCATCGCCGCTTCCGGCATGCCGGTGCCGAGCTTGACCAGGGGCACACGATCGCCCTTGTGCATGATATCGGCGACATGCGACAGGCTCGCGCCCAGCTTGCCGCCCGGATGGAAGGTGCGGAAATCCTCGGCTGTGAAGCCCCTCGCTTCCAGCAGCGCCACGGTCAACGCATCGCCGATAGCGAGCTGCAGCAGCGTCGATGTCGTCGGCGCCAGCCCATGCGGGCAGGCTTCCTGCTCCTTCGGCAGCAGGAGGACCACGTCCGACTCGCGTGCAAGGGTGGAGGTCTCGCCTGATGTAATGGCGATCATCGGGATCGAGAAGCGGCGGGAATAGCTGATGATGCCGCGCAACTCCGCGCTTTCGCCACCCCAGGAGATCGCGATGATGACATCATCCTGCGTGATCATGCCGAGATCGCCGTGATTGGCCTCGACCGGATGCACGAAGAAAGCCGGGGTTCCGGTGGAGGCCAGGCTGGCGGCGAGCTTGTTGCCGATATGGCCGCTCTTGCCGACGCCGGTGATGACGACACGGCCGGTGATATCGCCGATGATCTCCACCGCGCGGCTGAAGGGCTCGGCCAGGCCATTGGTCAGCGCGCGTTCTAGCGCCTCCATGCCCCGCCTCTCGGTCTCGATCGTTCGTATGGCGGATTCGATCGCGCCGTTCTCGATGAGTCTTACAGCTCTCTTATTCATGAGGGAGGCCTAACGCTTTTCTCCAAATCTGTCCACAGAAGATCGACTTATGGCCATGGCGCCGGCCGCCATGCCATATCGATAATATTGCCGATCCGCATCCGCGCGCGGCCCTTTGGCAACCAAGCGTTAACCACGCGGCTTTACACTTGGGTAAGAATTTTAAGACATTTCCAGCAGGGTCAGACATAAATAAAATGAACATCGGCAAGGATAAGGCGGGTCATGATGCCCTCCGGCTGACGGCACGGGCGACCTCCGCCGTGCTCGGCTGGGGTATCGCATTCGCCGCGCCGATGTCGGTCTACGCGCAATCGCTCTCGCCCGGCCAGAACCTCGACGATACCCTGCCTGCATCGACATTGGCATCCCCGACTGATCCGACGACCACCTCCACAGGCGGTGCGCAAGCGGTCCAACCGACGAACCCGGCGTCCGCCGGCACGTCGAATAGCGACGCACCGCCGAACATGCGCCTCCGCCTTGACGGCGTCGATCCCATCACCACGGGCTCCACGCTCGATAACGACCTGCGCCGCGTCAACCTGGCGGAACCAACCGTCGACGGATTGAAGGCACGTCAGTATCCGGATCGCGCCGATGTCCAGGGCATACCGCTCGGCACCTTCACCCTGCGCCCTTCCGTCAATCAGTCGATCAATGTCGAGCGGGATCGCACCGGCTCCACTGAGAACAACCGCACTTTCCTGCAGACGGATCTGCGCAGCACCGTGACCTCGGATTGGGACCGTCATGCCCTGACCGTTACCGGCGAGGGCGTCTGGCAAAAGAATCTCAGCGGCACGAGTGAAGAAAAGCCGACCATCAACCTGAACGCCGACCTGCGGCTCGATCTCCCCGCCGATACCACCGCGCATATCACCGCCGGCTATCAGTTCTACCGCGAGGACACGAGCGACCCGAACGCGATCGCCGGCGCCTCGAAGCAATCGGCCGTCAACCAGTTTACAACAGGACTTTCGCTGGAACGCGACTTCGGCCTGCTGCGCGGCACGACGGCACTGGCACTGACGCGCACGGTCTATTCCGATGCCGTACTTTCCGACGGAACCAAGGTCACGCTCAGCGACCGCGACCAGACGGCCGGCACCTGGCGCGGGCGTATCGGCTACGAGCTCTCGCCCGCCATCATTCCCTTCGTGGAAGTCGATCTCGGCCGAGCTGTCTACGACCAGACCCGCGACAGCAACGGCTATGCCCGCTCGAACCAGAGCTATGGCGGCAAGGGTGGCGTCGAATTCGACCTCGGCGAAAAGTTCAAGGGCGAACTCGGCTTCGGCTATCAGCACACCCAATTCGACGATTCGCGCCTGGCGTCCGTGGACTCGCCGACGATCGACGGCAATCTCGCCTGGTCGCCGCAGCGCGGTACGGATATCAGCATCGGCCTTTCGACCACGGTCCAGCCCTCCACCACGGCCGGCCTCAGTGGCTATACCGCCTACCAGCTCACGAGCACCGTAAGCCGTCAGCTGCGCGACGACTTGACCGCCAAGGTGACGAGCGGAACGATCTGGCGCAACTATCCTTCCAACGGCAACGCCTCCGACGAAACCGAATACGGCACGGCTTTCGGCCTAACCTGGGGGATCAACCGCTACCTCGATCTGACCAGCAATATCGGCTATCAACTGACCACAAGAGATGTTGGCGACAGCACCCACCAACTCCAGGCCGGTGTCGGCCTGACGGTAAAGCGCTGACCCAGAGCATTTCCGCTTTTCTTCGAATCGCAAAAACGCTCCATCTTCTTATTTCCGAACGCATTCCGGACGGAAAACCGCTGCGCACTTTTCCTGGAAATGCTCCAAAGCTCCATTCCGGACCGTGAAGTTTTGTCAGCGCAAACGAAATGAGGCCCGGAAGACCGGGCCTCGATGCTTTGCCTGCGAAGATCGCAAGCGCCTATTTCAGGGCTTCGACCAGCGCCTTCAGCTCATTTTCTATGGTCGGGCGGATATCCGCGCGCGCCAGCGAGAAGGCGACGTTGGCGAGGATGAAGCCATCCTTTGCGCCGCAGTCGAAGGTCTGGCCCTCAAAGTGATAGCCGGCGAAATCCTGCGTCTGCGCGAGCTTCAGCATGCCGTCGGTCAGCTGGATCTCGTTGCCGGCGCCGCGCTCCTGGCTTTCAAGGATACGGAAAATCTCCGGCTGCAGGATATAGCGGCCGTTGATGAAGAAGTTGGACGGAGCCGTTCCCTTGGCCGGCTTTTCGACCATCTCGGTGATGCGGAAGCCGTTGCCGATCGTCTCGCCGACACCGACGATACCGTATTTATGGGTCTGATCCGGCGCGCATTCCTCGACGGCGATGACGTTGCCGCCGCTATGCTCGTAAAGCTCGATCATGCCCTTCATGCAGCCCTTTTCGCCGCGCATGACCATGTCGGGCAATAGCAGCGCGAAGGGTTCGTCGCCGACGATCTCGCGGGCGCACCAGACGGCGTGACCAAGGCCGAGCGGCTCCTGCTGACGCGTGAAGCTCGCCGTGCCTGCCTTCGGCAGCAGGCCGTTCAGCAGCGACAGTTCGGCATTCTTGTTGCGCTGGCGCAGCGTATGCTCGAGCTCGAACTGGATATCGAAATAATCTTCGATGACGTGCTTGCTGCGCCCCGTCACGAACACGAAATGCTCGATGCCCGCTTCCATCGCCTCGTCGACGACGTATTGGATCACAGGCTTGTCCACGACAGTCAGCATTTCCTTCGGCACCGCCTTGGTCGCCGGCAAGAACCGCGTCCCTAATCCGGCAACCGGAAATACCGCCTTACGCACCTTCTTATGCTGTCCCACTCATACCTCCTGGGCATTAAAATGCTGGCGCCAAGCCATTCGAAACGTCAGTAGATTAAATTTGCTACTGTTTTGCAAATAATGACTGGCCCTCACTTCCATGGTAAAGAATTTGTTGACTTCGTTCCTTTAGTGTCACGCTTGGGCGAACGCTATTTGCTTCGCCGCACCGAAATCCAACGCTTGATGGACCAGGCTGTAGATGACCGCAAACCGCAAACACTCCCTTCGTGGTCTCGCTTTGGCGCTCGCGCTCGGCGCCTTTGCGGGATTCTTCCCCGTTAACGCCAATGCCGACCCTGGGTTCCAGAAATGGATCGCGGGCTTCTACGCTACCGCTGCAAAGAGCGGCATTACACAATCGACCTATCGCGATGCATTTGCCGGCGTGACGGACCCAGACCCCACGGTCCTCGAAAAAGCGCAGTACCAACCGGAATTCAAGTCCCAAATCTGGGACTACCTCGACTCCCGTGTCAATCCCTATACCGTGGATATTGGCCGGAAGATGGCGGTCAAATACGCATCCACGCTGCGCGCGCTCGAGCAGCGCTTCGGCGTCGACAGAAACATCATGCTGGCGATCTGGTCGATGGAATCGAACTATGGCGCCGTGCTGGCCAAGAACGACC
This sequence comes from Rhizobium sp. P40RR-XXII, assembly GCF_012641405.1. Lineage (GTDB taxonomy): Bacteria > Pseudomonadota > Alphaproteobacteria > Rhizobiales > Rhizobiaceae > Rhizobium. The sequence continues at coordinate 217,213 of NZ_JABAII010000001.1, read as the reverse complement.
GGCTGCATTATGTACCCCGCGCGCTGGCGACGCTCGCCTATGCCGATCCCAAGCGGGCCAATTATGCCAAGAAGCAGCTCGTCGCCGCGCTGAAAATCCTGCAGAAGGGCGATATCTCGCGCAAGGAGCTGAACGGCTCCTGGGCCGGCGCCATGGGCCACACGCAATTCATCCCGAGCAGCTACCTGCTCTATGCCGTGGACGCCGACGGCAGCGGCCATCCAGACATCTGGAACTCCATTCCGGATGCCTTGGCGACCACGGCCAATCTGCTTGCCAAAAACGGCTGGGATACCGGGCGCACATGGGGCTATGAAGTTGTCGTACCGCCAGGCGGCAACTCACAGGCCGGCAAGACCCATACGATTGCGCAATGGGCCGCCCTCGGCTTCGTCCGTCCCAATGGCAAGGGTTTCCGCCAGACCTCCGACCGCGCCCAGCTGAAGATGCCGGGCGGCCCGGATGGCCCCGGTTTCCTGATGACCGGCAACTTCTTCACCGTCAAGCGCTACAACGCCTCCGACAGCTATGCACTGGCCGTCGGCTTGCTTGCGGATCAGATCGCCGGCTTTGGCGGCATGCAGCAATCCTGGCCGCGCCCGAGCGGTACGCTCGACGTCAAGCAGAAATTCGAGCTGCAGACGCGCCTGAAGGAGCTCGGCTATTATGACGGCGTCGTCGACGGCAATTTCGGATCGGGCTCCAAGGCTGCGATATCCGCCGTTCAGGAACGCATGGGCATGGATGCGGATGGCGAGCCCTCGATGGGCCTGCTGAAGGCATTGCGCAAGTAGGCCGCATAGAACGAATCCGCGATCGCCGGACGAGAAAATTGTCCTCATGCGACAGCGGGGCGTGAGCGGAAAAGAAGCTATGATAAAACGACCTGCCCGCGCGACCATGGCAACAATAAGGGTTGTCCTTACGGCATTTCTTGCGGCCGTCATCATGTTTGGCTGCCTGTCGAGCGCAGCCGAAGCGCAGGAGCGACCGCGCAGAAACCTGCTCGATATGCTGTTCGGCACCCGCGAGCCCGACTATCCCGATCAGTCCGCCGAGCAGCCGCCTCCACGGCGAAAGGTCCAGCCGCGCAAGCGGCCGACCCCGCCACCCCGCCAGGCGGTCGTGCAGCCGGAAACGCCGGCCCCGGCGGAAAAACTTACCGATGCCAAAACCATCCTCGTTGTCGGAGACTTCCTGGCAAGTGGCTTGGCGGCCGGACTGGAGGATGCTTTCTCCACCTCCCCCGGCGTCCTCATCCAGGCGCGCGGCAACGTCGCTTCCGGCCTCGTCCGGCAGGATTATTACAACTGGCCGCAGCAACTGCCCGGGATGATCGATCAGTTGAAGCCTGCCATGGTCGTCGTCATGATCGGCGCCAACGACCGCCAGCAAATGATCGGCGACGGGCTCAACGAAAAATATGGCACCGATCCGTGGTTCCTCGCCTACGAAGAGCGCGTGCAGCAATTCGCCAAGCTGGTGACGAGCCGGCATATCCCGCTGCTCTGGGTAGGGCTGCCCTCTTTCGGATCGGACCAGTTGAGCGCCGGTGCGGTCAAACTCAATCAGATCTACCAGAGCCAGATGACCAGCGTCGGCGGCGAGTTCATCGACATATGGGACGGATTTACCGACCAGAACGGCGAGTTCATCGTCACCGGCTCCGACATGAACGGCCAGCAGGTTCGATTGAGAACGGCAGATGGCGTCAACCTGACGGTGGCCGGCAAGCGCAAGGTCGCCTTCTATGTCGAGAAGCCGGCGCGCCGGATATTGGGAGATCAGGCGAGCCCAGACATCACCCGCCTCGACACGGGCAATCCGCTGCCGGCACAGCAAGCGAACCTGCCCGCAACGGAGATGGAAAAAATAACCCGGACGCAGCCGATAAGCCTTTCCGATCCCGATCTCGACGGCGGCTCGCAGCTTCTAGGCGGCGCACCCGCTCCCGCCGTGACGACGCCCTCGCCACGCGATCTGCTTGTCGACAAGGGCCGAATGGATCCGGCGCCGGCCGGCCGCGTGGACGACTACCGGTTGCCTGGATCGGTGGCGCGATAGATGCGCGGGAGCGGTTTGACAAGCTCGCAGGCCGCCAATAGAAGAACCGCATGAGCACGAACAGCGCAGATCATATCGATCGTAACCGCACCTGCCCGCAGGCTGTGGTTTTGCGCGCTTTCTCCGGCCGAGGTCTCGGCGTCCAGTCGTGACGGCCGGAGCGATCAGCATGTCCGGCGGCTGCTGGACGTAAAGCCCTCGCCTCAAAACATCAACGTTGCCCATGGAGAATGGCACGTGCTCAATATCTATAACGTCAATTCGCTCGTTCATTGGGAAGAGCGGGACATCAAGTTGCGCGACGACTTCATCCGGTTCTTTTCCGATGAGGTCGCACGATTTCTGCGATCCGAAAACCAAGCCTGGGATATCCGCAGGGTCGAGGCGCCGACCCTCATGCCTCGAAGCCTCGTCTCGGATGCCTATTCCAACTCAGACATATGGGTGCAGGAGCTGGTATCGAAGACCGAGGCCGAACTTGTGCTTCGGCCCGAAACGACACCGTCGACCTATGTCTATATGCAGCACCTTCTCAGAAATCATTCGAGAACGCGGTTGCCCCTATGCGTCTGGCAGGCCGGAAAATCCTATCGCCGCGAACAGGACCAGCCGAGCAAGCATGTGCGCCTCAAGGAATTCTGGCAGCTTGAATTCCAATGCGCGTTTGCCGCCGACAGCGGCAATGATTATCACAGCGCCTCGCTGGAACCGGTCCGCCGGATGATCGCTTCCGTGATCCATCTGCCGACGCGGATCGTGCCGTCCGATCGCCTCCCGGCCTATTCGGAGATCACCATGGATATCGAGGTCGACAACGGCGACAAATGGATGGAGGTCTGCTCGATTTCGAGACGCACGGACTTTCCACAGCGCTACCGCAGTCAGCCGAAGAAGGGACCGGCTGCAGACCACGACGTCGCAGTGCTGGAAATCGCCATCGGTCTCGACCGCTGCGTCTACAACTGGAATATCGCCGCAAACCGATGAAAACAAAGGAGGCCGGGTTCATCGCGAACCCGGCCTCGGATAGTTTGCACCAAGATGGCAGCGAAACTTAGTTCGGCAGAACCGTCGAGCCCATCAAGGCCTCGTCGATGGCGCGGGCGGCCTGGCGGCCCTCGCGGATGGCCCAGACCACCAGCGACTGGCCACGGCGAACGTCGCCGGCGGTCCAGAGCTTGTCGACCGAGGTCTTGTAGTTCTTGTCGTCGGCCACGACATTGGTCGAGCCGCGCCTGTCGGTGTTGAGCGTCAGCTTGCCGTCGAGTTCCTTGAGCACGCTGTCGGTGAACGGGCCGCGGAAACCGATGGCGATGAAGGCGAGATCGGCGCGGATGACGAATTCCGTGCCGGCGATCGGCTTGCGGCGCTCATCGACTTCGCAGCATTTCACGCCCGTCAGCACGCCGTCTTCGCCGATGAACTCCAGCGTCGCGACCTGAAATTCACGAACCGCACCTTCGGCCTGGGAGGAAGAGGTGCGCATCTTCGTCGCCCAGAACGGCCATACGGCGAGCTTGTCTTCCTTCTCCGGCGGCTGCGGACGAATGTCGAGCTGCGTCACCTTCACGGCGCCCTGGCGGAATGCCGTGCCGACGCAGTCCGACGCCGTATCGCCACCGCCGACGACGACGATATGCTTGCCACCGGCCAGGATCGGATCGGCGGGCCAGCCGGCGCTGTCGATGTTTTCGCGGCCGACGCGGCGGTTCTGCTGCACGAGATAGGGCATGGCATCATGGACGCCGGCCAGCTCGACGCCGGGGATGCCGGCTTCGCGCGGGGTTTCCGAGCCACCGCAATAGAGCACGGCATCATAGTCTGCCAGAAGCTGCTCGACTTTGATGTCGACGCCGACATTGACGCTGCAATGGAAGGTGACGCCCTCGCCCTTCATCTGCTCGACGCGGCGGTCGATGAAGTTCTTCTCCATCTTGAAATCCGGGATGCCGTAGCGCAGCAGGCCGCCCGGCTTGCTTTCGCGCTCATAGAGATGAACCTCGTGCCCGGCGCGGCCGAGCTGCTGGGCGGCCGCCATGCCGGCGGGGCCGGAACCGATGACGGCGACCTTCTTGCCCGTATGGACTGTTGCCGGCTGCGGGCGGATGAAGCCGAGCTCATAGGCCTTGTCGGCAATCGCCTGCTCGACGGTCTTGATGGCGACGGGCGCGTCTTCCAGGTTCAGCGTGCAGGCCTCCTCGCAGGGTGCGGGGCAGACGCGGCCGGTGAATTCCGGGAAGTTGTTGGTCGAATGCAGGTTGTGGATCGCCTGTTCCCAATTGTTGTTGTAAACGAGGTCGTTCCAATCGGGGATCTGGTTGTGCACCGGGCAGCCGGTCGGGCCGTGGCAATAGGGAATGCCACAATCCATGCAGCGCGCTGCCTGTTTCTGCACTTCCTGGTCCGACATGGGGATCGTGAATTCACGGAAATGCCGGATGCGATCCGACGCCGGCTGATACTTCGCCACCTGCCGGTCGATTTCCAAGAAGCCTGTTACCTTGCCCATGCTTTCGTTTCCTCACTCTAAAAGAGGAGCTCATGGCTCCCGTGCCCGAGGGTCATCCAAGTTTCCCTGTCCGGCACTTTAATTCAAATCCGATTCCGCCGTTCGACAGTCGCGATCGCCATGGCGGCGACAGCAATGCGAGGCGAAACCCTCGACTGGCTTTGAGCCGGGGCGGATTACTCCGCCGCCACGCTCATCCGGCTGCGCTCCATTTCCTCAAGGGCGCGACGGTATTCGACCGGCATGACCTTGCGGAATTTCGGGCGGTAGTCGGCCCAGTGATCGAGGATATTCTTGCCCCGCGTCGAGCCCGTATAGTGGACGTGGTTCGAAATCAGCTGGAAGAGACGCTCTTCGTCATGCCGCGTCATGTCATCGGAGACGTCGACGCGTCCCTTGTGCATGATGTCGCCGCCGTGATGATGCAGCTTCTCCAGGAGCTCGTCCTCTTCGGGAACCGGTTCCAGTTCGACCATGGCCATGTTGCAGCGGCGGGCGAAATCGCCCTTCTCGTCGAGCACATAGGCTACGCCGCCCGACATGCCGGCCGCGAAGTTGCGCCCGGTTTCGCCGAGCACGACGACGACGCCGCCGGTCATGTATTCGCAGCCATGGTCGCCGACGCCTTCGACGACGGTGATCGCGCCGGAGTTTCTGACCGCGAACCGCTCACCCGCGACACCGCGGAAGTAGCACTCGCCCTCGGTTGCGCCATAGAGCACGGTGTTGCCGACAATGATCGAGTTCTCGGCAACGATCTTCGAATTCTCCGGCGGACGGATGATGATGCGGCCCCCCGAAAGGCTCTTGCCGACATAGTCGTTGCCATCGCCGATGAGGTTGAAGGTCACGCCGCGCGCCAGAAACGCGCCGAAGGACTGACCGGCGGTGCCTCTAAGCGTGACGTTGATCGTGTCGTCCTTCAGGCCGCGATGGCCGTAGCGCTTGGCGACCGCGCCCGACAGCATGGCACCGGCGGATCGGTCGACGTTCCTGATGTCGACCTCGAAGGCAACCGGCGTCTTGGAGGCGAGCGCCGGCTCGGCCTTTTCGATCATCTTGCGGTCGAGAATATCGTCGATCGGATGCTTCTGCACCGTCGTCCAATAGGTCTCCTCCTTCGGAGCATCGACCTTGTGGAAGATGCGGCTGAAGTCGAGGCCCCTGGCTTTCCAGTGAGCGAGCATATCGTCTTTTTCCAGAAGCTCGGAAGCGCCGATGATGTCGTCCAGCTTGGCAACGCCGAGCGAGGCGAGGATCTCGCGCACTTCCTCGGCGACGAAGAAGAAGTAGTTGATGACATGCTCCGGCGCGCCCTTGAAGCGCTTGCGCAGGACCGGATCCTGGGTGGCGACGCCAACCGGACAGGTGTTGAGGTGGCACTTGCGCATCATGATGCAGCCAGCCGCGATCAGCGGCGCGGTGGCGAAGCCAAATTCGTCGGCGCCAAGCAGCGCGCCGACGATGACGTCGCGGCCGGTCTTCAGACCGCCATCCACCTGCAGGGCAATACGCGAACGCAGCCCGTTCAGGACAAGCGTCTGCTGGGTCTCGGCAAGGCCGATTTCCCAAGGCGAGCCCGCATGCTTCAGCGAGGTCAGCGGCGAAGCGCCGGTGCCGCCATCATAGCCCGAGACGGTGATGTGATCGGCGCGCGCCTTGGCGACGCCGGCGGCAACCGTGCCAACGCCGACTTCCGAGACGAGCTTGACCGACACATCCGAGGTCGGGTTGACGTTCTTCAGGTCGAAGATGAGCTGCGCCAGATCTTCGATGGAGTAGATGTCATGGTGCGGCGGCGGCGAGATCAGGCCGACGCCCGGCGTCGAATGCCGGGTCTTGGCAACCGTGGCATCGACCTTGTGGCCGGGCAGCTGGCCGCCCTCGCCGGGCTTGGCACCCTGTGCCACCTTGATCTGCAGCACATCGGCATTGACCAGATATTCGGTCGTCACGCCGAAGCGGCCGGAGGCGATCTGCTTGATGGCGGAACGTTCCGGGTTCGGCGAGCCGTCGAAGAGCGGCATGTAGCGGTCGGACTCTTCGCCGCCTTCACCGGTGTTCGACTTGCCGCCGATGCGGTTCATGGCGATGGCCAGCGTCGTATGCGCCTCGCGGCTGATGGAGCCGAAGGACATGGCGCCCGTCGAGAAGCGCTTGACGATATCGGCGGCCGGTTCGACCTCGTCGATCGAGATCGGCTTGCGGCCGAGCGCTTCCGCGCCCTTGATCTTGAAGAGGCCGCGGATGGTGTTCATCCGGAGCGTCGACTCATTGACCATTTCGGAGAATTCGCGGTAGCGGTCCTCGGCATTGCCGCGCACAGCATGCTGCAGGGCAGCCACGGCATCCGGCGTCCAGGCGTGGCTTTCGCCGCGCATGCGGTAGGCATATTCGCCGCCGATGTCGAGCGTGCTTGCCAGCAGCGGATCGCGCCCGAAAGCAGCCTTATGGCGGGAGACGGTTTCCTCGGCGATCGTTTCGAGGCCGATGCCCTCGATCATGGTCGCCGTGCCGAAGAAGTACTGGTCGACCAGCTCCTGCTGCAGGCCGATCGCATCGAAGATCTGCGCGCCGCAATAGGACTGATAGGTCGAGATGCCCATCTTCGACATGACCTTGAGGATGCCTTTGCCGACAGCCTTGATGTAGCGGTAAACGACCTCGGTCGCGTCCACTTCCTTCGGGAATTCGCCGCGCTGATGCATGTCGAGCAGCGTGTCGAAGGCGAGGTAGGGGTTGATCGCTTCCGCACCATAGCCGGCCAGCAGGCAGAAATGATGCACTTCGCGCGGCTCGCCGGTCTCGACGACGATGCCGACGGAGGTGCGCAGACCCTTGCGGATCAGGTGATGGTGGACGGCCGCGGTCGCCAGCAGCGCCGGGATCGCGATACGGTCCGGGCCGATCTGGCGGTCGGAAAGCACGATGATGTTGTAGCCGCCGCGAACGGCCGCTTCCGCCCGCTCGCAGAGACGATCGAGCATCTCGGGCATGCCTTCGGCGCCACGTTCGACATCATAGGTGAAGTCGAGCGTCTTGGTGTCGAAGCGATCCTCGGTGTGACCGATCGAGCGGATCTTTTCGAGATCGCCGTTGGTCAGGATCGGCTGGCGGACTTCCAGGCGCTTGGCGTTGGCCATGCCGGTATGATCGAGCAGGTTCGGGCGCGGGCCGATGAAGGAGACGAGGCTCATGACAAGCTCCTCGCGGATCGGGTCGATCGGCGGGTTCGTCACCTGCGCGAAGTTCTGCTTGAAATAGGTGTAAAGCAGCTTCGGCTTGTCGGACATGGCCGAGATCGGCGTATCCGTACCCATGGAGCCGACGGCCTCCTGCCCCGTCGTCGCCATCGGCGACATCAGCAGCTTGGTGTCCTCCGTCGTGTAGCCGAAGGCCTGCTGGCGGTCGAGCAGCGACACGTCGCGACGCAGCGCCCGCGGCTCCACCGGCTTCAGGTCTTCGAGGATCAGCTGCGTACGGCTCAGCCAGCTGCGATAGGGATGCTTGGTCGCGAGTTCGGACTTCACCTCGTCGTCGGAGACGATGCAGCCCTTCTCCATGTCGATCAGCAGCATCTTGCCCGGCTGCAGGCGCCACTTCTGGATGATCTTCTCTTCTTCGACCGGCAGAACACCCGCCTCGGAGGCCATGATGATGCGGTCGTCGTTGGTGACGAGGTAGCGGGCCGGACGCAGGCCGTTACGGTCGAGCGTCGCGCCGATCTGCTTGCCATCGGTGAAGGCGACGGCGGCCGGGCCATCCCACGGCTCCATCAGGGCGGCGTGATATTCGTAGAATGCCTTGCGTTCGGCAGCCATCAGCTGGTTGCCGGCCCATGCCTCGGGGATGAGCATCATCATGGCATGCGCCATGGAATAGCCGCCGCGCACGAGGAATTCGAGCGCGTTGTCGAAACATGCCGTGTCCGACTGTCCCTCATAGGAAATCGGCCAGAGCTTGGAGATATCGTCGCCGAACAGCGGCGAAGAGACCGATGCCTGGCGGGCAGCCATCCAGTTGACGTTGCCGCGCAGGGTGTTGATTTCGCCGTTGTGCGCGACCATACGGTAGGGATGCGCGAGCTTCCACGACGGGAAGGTATTGGTCGAGAAACGCTGGTGCACCAGAGCGACAGCCGTCTCGAAACGCGGGTCGGACAGGTCCTTGTAATAGGCGCCGACCTGATAGGCCAGGAACATGCCCTTGTAGACGATGGTCGAGCTCGACAGCGATACGGGGTAGAAGCTGCTCTCCTCGCCCTCATATTCCGCATAGATGCGGTTGGAGATCACCTTGCGCAGGGTAAAGAGGCGGCGCTCGAACTCCTCGTTCGTGCCGGCATCGCGGCCGGCGCCGATGAAGACCTGCACGTGATGCGGCTCCGTGGCGGCAATGTCAGGCGCCTTCGACAGCGAGGAATTATCGACCGGCACGTCGCGGAAGCCGAGCAGCACCTGGCCTTCTTCGGCAACGACCTGCGTGATGGCGGTCTTGAAGTGCTCGATCAGCGCCTCTTCGCGTGGCAGGAAGAAATGACCGACGCCATATTCGCCCGCCTTCGGCAGGACGACGCCCTGCTTGGCCATCTCCTCGCGGAAGAAGCGGTCGGGAATCTGCACGAGAATGCCCGCGCCGTCACCCATCAGCGGATCGGCGCCGACGGCACCGCGATGCGTCAGATTTTCCAGAATGAACAAGCCGTCGCGCACGATCTGGTGCGACTTCTGGCCCTTCATGTGCGCGACGAAGCCGACGCCACAGGCGTCATGCTCGTTGCGCGGATCATAGAGGCCCTGCTTCGGCGGGATGCCGACCGACGGCAAACGATCGGCGCGTTTCGACGTTTTGGCCGTAGCGGCAGCGTTCACTGCAGCGGTCTGGTCAAAACTCGTGGACGTCGTCCTGTTCGTCATCGTCTTCCCTCCGGTAAGGCCCGCGTCGCGGGCGCTCCTTCGTCCCGCGCGGTCCGTTTCCGGGGCCGACGCGCGACAGCGCTGTTGCATTATGAAGATCCGGCCGCGACCCGTGACCCCGCGAGTGGAGCCCGTCGTCAGCGTTCCGCGCCTTGCTATTCCACCGCCGCATTGCCCGCCGCCTGAAAGGCTTGAAAGGGCATGCTCCGGATAACTATAGCTCGAAATCCCGACATCGTCAGGACCCTCTAGCGCATCTTCGGCCTCGGCGGCCAAAATAGGACAGCAACCCTGTCCTAATTCATCAGCTCTATGCCAGAAAGCGAACGCCTTCGCAAGAGCAAAATGGCAAAATTTCCTCAATGAAAGACGGAAGATTGCCAATGCCGCATAAATCAAGCAATAAAGTTTCGCTGCAGCGCATCATTTTATTTGTTGATTGCGTAGATCAATTTCTGTGATGCATTCTTCAAATTCATACTCTTGATAGGTTTTTGCATTGGCGTAAGGTCCCGCCGAGCCTATTTAACCTTCCCGCAATTCAATCCTTCAACTGGTGCATTTCCATGTTCTTTGCTTCCGATAACTGGGCCGGCGCCCATTCCAAGATCGCGCAACGCCTGCTCGCCGAGTCGGGAGGCTTTGCGACCGCATACGGCCTGAGCGACCTGGATCAGCACGTCGAGGCCAGGTTCGCCGAAATCTTCGAGCGCGAAGTCGCCGTCTTCTTCGTCGCGACCGGCTCCGCCGCCAATTCATTGTCGCTTGCCAGCGTCCAGAAGCCCGGTGGCATCACCTTCTGCCACAGCGAGGCGCATGTTGCCGAGGACGAATGCGGTTCGCCGGACTTTTTCAGCAGCGCGCGCCTGGCAACAGTCAAGGGTAATGTCGGCAAGATCGACCCAAAGGCCCTTGCCGCGAAAATTGCCCGCTTCCCGCAGGATGCCGTCCATCATGGCCGCGCCGCCGCCGTGACGATCACTCAGGCAACGGAGATCGGCACGGTCTATTCGCTCGACGAGATCGATGCCATCGCCGCCGTCGCCAAGGCGGACCGCTTGCCGCTGCACATGGATGGCGCGCGTTTTGCCAATGCCCTGGTCGCGCTCGGCGCCAGCCCGGCTGAGATGACCTGGAAGCGCGGCGTCGACATCCTCTCCTTCGGCGGCACCAAGAATGGCTGCTGGTGCGCCGAGGCGATCGTCGTCTTCGATCCCGAGAAGGCAAAGGAGATGCACTTCATCCGCAAGCGCGCCGCCCAGCTGTTCTCCAAGTCGCGTTTCATCGCCGCCCAGTTCGACGGTTATTTCCAGGATGGTCTCTGGCTCGATCTGGCCCGCCATTCCAACGGCATGGCCGATCGTCTGCGCGCCGGCATCGAAAGGGCACGGGGCGCCCGCCTCGCCTGGCCGACCGTTTCGAACGAGGTTTTCGCGGTCATACCGAAATCCTCCGCCAGGGCAGCCGAGGACAAGGGGGCGAAGTTCTACGAATGGCCGATCCCGGAATCGCAGCCGGATCTCGTCAACAATGATGAAACCCTGATCCGCCTCGTGACGAGCTTCGCCACGACCGAGGCCGATGTTGGGAACTTCCTCGCCTGCCTGGCCTGACCCACATAAAAAGAGCGCCGGAGCCGGGTTAGAGCCGGACGGCGCTCAAAATGGCGACAACGAGGGTTAGTTTTGATTCCGATGGGCGAACATTGCAAAGTTCGATAAATCATCGCGATCGGACGCGGGCTTATGATGAACGATCATCGTCATTGCCACGACGCAGGCTACAAGTCCGGAAATGAAGATGGCACCATATATCAACGAGACGGATATCCTCCCCTAGTTCACCCATCGCCACCTAAGATAGCAGCGGAAGCTGACTTTGAGCTGAATCTTGGGCGTCGCAAGGCGCGGCGCATGAAAGAAAAACGGCAGCCGGCAAAGGAAATCCCGGAAAACTCCCCGCGCTATCAGCATGATCCGCATTGCTTTTATCGCGAGGCCGCGGGCGGTATCGTTCTCAGTTCGATCTCGGGCCTCGGACCTTTGTCAGTATGTCTTCAGACAACGCGTTGATGAGGAGTTGATTGGCGCCCTTGCGTGGCACCAGCACGAATTCGACATCCTCCAGCGCCGGCAGCCAGCCCGGCGCAATTTCGCTCAGGCCGGCGGGTGCCATGCTCTGCGGCTGGACGAGAACGCCCATGCCCGCCCGGGCAGCAGCCGTCAGCCCGCTGAGGCTGCCGCAGGTACAGACGATTCGCCATGGCACCTGCTGCCGGCGTAGTGCCTCCAGCGCCACCGCGCGGGTGACGCTGGGCGCGGGAAAGGCAATCAATGGCAAGGGTGCCGCAAGCCTGCGAATGCGCTCGGGATCGCGCGCCAGCCAGACCAGCGGTTCGCGATAGACGAGCTTGCCCCTCGCATCGCCGAGCCGGCGCTTGGCAAGCACCAGATCGAGATCGCCATTGTCCTGCATTTCATAGAGCGTGCCGCTGAGTGCGACCGTCAGTTCGAGATCGACGGACGGATGCGAACGCACGAACTCCTCCAGCACGTCCGGGAGCTGGCTGGTGACGAAATCCTCGGAAACGCCAAGCCGTAGATTGCCGCGCAGGCTGTTGCCGGCAAAAAGCTGCCGCACCTCTCCTTCAATCGACAGCATCTGACGTGCATGTCCGAGCAACGCCTCACCGTCATCGGTCAAAACGACGCGATGGGTGTCCCGCGCCAGCAATTTGCGTCCGATCTCCGTTTCCAGCCGCTGTATATGCTGGCTGACCGTCGATTGCCCGAGACCGAGCCGCTCCGCCGCCAGCGTGAAGCTGCCCATCTGCTCGACAGCCACGAAACTGCGCAACTGGGTGAGATCTAGCATCGCGCTTATCCTATGTCACGATAACTGTTATTCCTTGCATCGTGGATCAGGATAGGTCTATCTGCAAGGGTTATCATTAAGACTTGTAACTGCGATTTTGGGGTAGGCAGATGCGCCGCTTTCTTCCAGACACCTTCACCATGCTGTTGGTGCTCACCGTTCTGACGGCATCTTTCTTTCCGGTGCAGGGCGCAAGCGCTCACTATTTCGGCATCGCCACCAACTTCGCCATCGGCCTGCTGTTTTTCCTGCACGGCGCGCGCTTGTCGCGCGATGTCGTCATTGCCGGCCTGCTGCACTGGCGGCTGCATCTCGTGATCCTGTTGACGACCTTCGGCATCTTCCCGCTGCTGGTGCTTGCCATGGGTCACATCGTCCCGAACAGCATCCTGCCCGTATCGCTCTATACCGGCATGCTGTTCCTGAGCGTGCTGCCCTCGACGGTGCAATCCTCCATCGCCTTCACGTCGATCGCCGGCGGCAACGTGCCGGCGGCGATCTGCGCCGCTTCGGCCTCGAACATCTTCGGCATGTTCCTGACGCCGCTGCTCGTCGGCATCCTGTTTTCGGTCGGCGGCCAGGGTGGTTTTTCCTGGGATGTCCTGTGGCAGATCATGCTGCAGCTGCTCGCCCCCTTCATCGCCGGCCAGGTGCTGCAGCCATGGATCGGCGACTGGATCCGCTCGAAGAAGAAGATCCTGATGCCGGTCGATCGCGGCTCGATCCTGATGGTCGTCTACTCGGCCTTCAGCGAGGCCGTGGTCGAGGGTCTCTGGCACACCTTCTCGGTGATCGATATCGCGACCGTGATCGTCGCCAATATGGTGCTGCTGGCGATGGTAATCTGCATCACCATGTTCGGCAGCCGCGCCCTCGGTTTTGAAAAGGCTGACGAGATCACCATTACCTTCTGCGGCTCGAAGAAGTCGCTGGCAAGCGGCGTGCCGATGGCCAACGTCATTTTCGCCGGCCAGGGCATCGGCGCCATCGTGCTGCCCCTCATGCTGTTCCATCAGATTCAGCTGATGACTTGCGCCGTGCTTGCCCAGAAATATGCCGATGCGGCCAAACGCCGTGAAGCGGCAAAAGCGGCGGCAAAGCCGCCGGGCGAAGCAACCAACGCCGCCTGAGAGATCCGGCCGATCCGCCAAAACAAACGCGGCGCCCATCCGGACGCCGCTCTTGTTTTGATCTTGGGAGGATCAGGATCAATGGCGATCAGGAGCCGCCATCGATCGCTATTTTCTTAGTTTACATGTGCCTCGATGGCCTTGGCGGTGTCCACCGTCTCGGCCGCGATGGAGATACGGCGGGGCTTCATGGCTTCCGGAATGTTGCGCAGCAGATCGATGTGCAGCAAACCATTCTTCAGGGAAGCAGCTTGAACCTCGACATGATCGGCAAGCTGGAAACGGCGCTCGAAGGCACGCTTGGCGATACCCCGATAGAGATATTCGCTGGCTTCAGCCGGCTCTTCGCTCTTCTCGCCCTTAACCTGAAGGACGTGGGCGTGAGCCTCGATGCTCAGTTCCTTTTCATCGAAACCGGCAACGGCCATGGTGATGCGATAGGTGTTTTCACCGGTGCGCTCGATGTTGTAGGGCGGATAGGTCTGTGCCTGATCCGGCTGGGCAAGGCTGTCGAGCATGGTGAACAGACGGTCGAAACCGACGGTGGAACGATAAAGGGGAGAGAAGTCTACGTGACGCATGGAGTCCTCCTGTGAGCGACAATTGCGATTTCAAGTTTTGCCCCACGGCCCCACTCAGGGCGGCCTCGGGACGGTTCTGCGAGCCCGTTTGGCACCCGCAGAAAAGAGATGGGGATCGCTTTTGCGGAGTTCAAGACCCCTGCGCGGTTCGGGAAATTCCTAGGAAAACCCTGCGTGAACCGCAGATGAACGCATGGTTCGGAACCCATTCAGGCAGGCGGACCTATCTTCAAATTATCGGAAGACCATCGTCCGATGACTGAAGTGTATCGTCCCTTCTTCTTCAGTCCTTGCTCGGCCGGCGAAGCGGATCTCTCTATCTCCGCAAGCCGGCCTTTTTTCTTTCAGGCACCCAAGCAATTCCAGAAAAAGTGTGAGGCTGATTTCCGTCCGGAATTGCGTCAAAGCACACAGCTACCGCAGCAATTTCAGCGAGCCGGTCAGCGACTTCACCCATTTCGAAGGCCCCGCCAGCCCTAGGCCGTCGATCGTCTCGCCGGCGAGGTCGCGATCGGGAAACGTCGCCTCATATTCCCTGTAATCGTGCAGCGAGCGGGCAAAGGCAGGAAACGGAACGATCGCGCGGTCGTTTTCCACCGGCAAGGTCTTCAACAACAGAGATCGTATGGTTTCCGCATCCGCCTGCAGTATCGGAACGGGCATGTTCGAGCTGATGTCGATGGTACGCGCCTCCCTGTCGGTCAATTGCCTGGCCGCGAGCGCGGGAAACTTTGCGCCCAACCCGATCGAGATGGCGCCGGCGGTGTTGGCGATCAGCCCGAGCGGCAGGTTCGGATTGACGACGATGGCAAGACGAATATCGGGAAGCATGAAGACCTGGTGTGCTGTTGATGATGACATTTCCTTGCAGGATATCTCCGATATGGTGGATAATCTTGCCTATCATTGTCGGCTGCACGGCAATTATGGTAGACCTTACCTAAATTATGCAGCACCGAGGTCAAGTATGCCGGAACCCCTCGAACCCATCGATCTGCGGATCCTCGGAGCGCTCCAGAGGGATGGGCGCCTGACGAATCAAGCGCTTTCCTCCGAAGTCGGGCTCTCGACGTCGCCATGCTGGCGGCGCGTGCGCCAGCTGGAGGAAACAGGCGTGATCCAGGGTTATGCGGCAACCCTGGACAGACGCCGGATCGGCCTCGGCGTTCTCGCCTTCATCAGGGTGAAGATCGACAGCCACAGCGAGGCGGAGGCCGAGGAATTCTCGCGCGATGTCCTGAAGCTGAGCGAAGTCGTGGCCTGTTACAGCATCGCCGGCGACGCGGATTTCCTGTTGCAAGTAGTCGCGACCGATCTCGACAGCTATGCGGATTTCGCCATGGCGGTGGTTCGCCGGTTGCCGCGCATCAAGGAAATGCAGACGACCTTCGTGCTCAAGGAAATCAAACCTTTCAAGGGCCTTCCGCTTGAGGTCGGGCAGCGATAACACATAGCGCTTGGCTGCTGGGCATACCCTGCGAGCCCTTTACGTTTGGATCGAAGCCATCCTATTCTAGGCGATACTATTCTAGGTAAGTGGCAGCCCACCCCGGGGTATTGAATGTCGGCGCTTCCTTTTTCGAAGATTTCCGCATCGCTGAACGCGGTGCTCGCTGCAATCGGTCTGTTGACCGTGGCGGCGCTCACGACGCCTGATATAACTGGACAGACCAGGCTCATCCTGCACGTTCTGCTCGCCGGCATCTGGGCTGCCTACGGTCTACAACTGATCGAGACACTGAGGGCGCAGCGGACGAAAGACGTTCGCGGCAGCGCACCGGAAATCGCCGTCGACGTACTGGCTGTTTTAGTCCCTCTGGCCGCCTTCTTTCTCGTTAGCGGCCGCGACCAAAGCCTCTATTGTGCTATATGGCTCTTAAAGCCGCTGCGCGGCTCGACCTTCTTCCGGCTGCTGGGCAGGGTCCTCACCAAGGAAGCGCGCAACCTGATCGGCGTCACCTCGATCTTCGGCATCGTCCTGTTCGGCGCGGCGCTCGTAGCCTATATCATCGAGCGCGACGTCCAGCCTGACAAGTTCGGCAGCATTCCGCTAGCGATGTGGTGGGCGGTCGTGACGCTGTCGACCACGGGCTACGGCGACGAGATTCCGCAAAGTTTCGCCGGCCGCGTCCTTGCCGGGCTAGTCATGATGAGCGGAATCGGCATCTTTGCGCTCTGGGCCGGCATCCTCGCCACCGGCTTCTACGAAGAAGTTCGTCGCCAGGATTTTGTGCGCAATTGGCAGCTGGTTGCCGCGGTGCCGCTGTTCCAGAAGCTTGGTTCGGCCGCGCTCATCGAGATCGTTAGAGCGCTGAGACCGCGTGTCGTGCCGGCCGGCGGCATCATCTGCCGCAAGGGCGAGGCCGGTGACCAGATGTACTTCATCGTCGAGGGCCGCGTCAGCGTCGCCACGCCGAACCCTGTGGAGCTCGGCTCCGGCAGCTTCTTCGGCGAGATGGCGCTGATCAGCGGCGAACCCCGCTCGGCGACCGTCAGCGCAACAACGGAAGTCTCGCTGCTGTCGCTCTATTCGTCGGATTTTCAGATGCTGTCGAGCAGCAGCCCGGAGATCGCCGATATCATCCGCAAGACCGCGCTCGAACGGCGTGGTGCAACTCCGAAGACCTGATGCGCACGATCTTCGTGTTGAAGGAGATCAAGCCTTTCAAGGGCCTCACCCTCGAGGTCGAATAGCACTCGGCAGGCGAAACGCGGCTTTCGCGTCACCCCGCGCGCGTCATTCGGAGAAAAGCCACAAACCTGTTGCAATTCCCCCAAGCTGCGCTATCCCCTTGAGATGAGCCATTTGTCAGCGAGGCGCGACATCGCCATGGATTCGATCCTCTATTCCACAGCAGACAATCCGGTGCCCGAGAACCGCACCGAGGGTTTTTTCGAGAGCTTTGACGGGCGCAAGCTGCGCTATGCCGTGTTCCGCTGCGAGCAGCCGGTCGCCAAAGGGACCGTGGTTCTGCTGCAGGGCCGCAACGAATTCATCGAGAAATATTTCGAGACGATCCGCGATCTCACGGCCAAGGGCCTCTGGGTTGCGACCTTCGATCTTCGCGGCCAGGGCGGATCGGAACGGCTGCTGAAGGATCCCCTGCGCGGCCATATCCGACACTTTTCCGACTATGAACGCGATCTCACGGCCTTCCTCGACAAGATCGTCCTGCCGGATACGCGCCTGCCCTTCTTCCTTCTCGCCCATTCGACGGGCGCGCTGATCGCGCTCTCGGCAGCACCGGGGCTAGCAACGCGCATCGACCGCATGGTGCTGTCCGCCCCCTTCATCGGTCTGACCGGTCACGGCGTATCGCCGGCCTTCATCCGCTTTCTTTCCGGCACCCTCAGCGGCATCGGCCTTAGCCGAATGCAATTCAGCAAGAAATTCAAGGAAAGACCTTTCGCCGAAAACCCATTGACCACGGACGAACAGCGCTACCGGCGCAACATCGGCATTGGCACCACTTATCCGCAGGTTTGCCTGGGGCCACCGACGGCGCGCTGGCTGTCGCAAGCCTTGCGGGCAATCGAACGGGTCAACAGGCCTGAACACCTGTTTTCAATTCCCATCCCCACTGTCCTGCTCGCGCCGACGCGGGACGGCGTGGTGCCCTATGCCGATCAGGAGCGGCTGTCGCGCTATTTCCGCGCCGCCCAGCTCGTGCCCATTCACGGCGCCAAGCATGAGATCCTGCAAGAGCGCGATATCTACCGAAATCAGGCTCTCGCCGCGATCCATGCCTTCATTCCCGGCAGCGATGCCGAAACCAACGCCTACGAGATAGAAGCGGAAGCCTGACGCCAAGTGATTTGGCGTTTTAGATCCTTGAATTTGCGCATGTCGTTATCGCAAAACCACTGCACACTTTTGCGCGACATGCGCTA
Source organism: Rhizobium sp. P40RR-XXII (assembly GCF_012641405.1). GTDB lineage: Bacteria > Pseudomonadota > Alphaproteobacteria > Rhizobiales > Rhizobiaceae > Rhizobium. The sequence goes on along the minus strand of NZ_JABAII010000001.1, from coordinate 199,248 downwards.
GAGCCGGATGATTTAAGGTCTGTTCGACCTAAAATCTGAATCCGCTCTAGGATCAAAGAAGTAGAGCATGATGTCGTCCGAAAACCGATCACACTTTTCGGCATCATGCGCTAGCGCGACAGGACAGCCAAAGCCTGTTCATAAACGGCGCGGCTGCCTGCGGCGATGATCGTTCCGCCCATCTCCGGCCGGCCGCCATCCCAAGTCGTCATGATGCCGCCGGCCTGCTCGACGACGGGAATGATGCCACCGACATCATAGGGTTTCAGCGAATTCTCGATGACGAGATCGATATGGCCTGCGGCCAGCAGCGCATAGGCATAGCAATCCGTGCCATAACGGAAGAGCCGGACCTGGCTTTCGATCTCGCGATATCTTGCAAGTTCCTCGCCGGCAAAGAGATGCGGCGACGTGGTGAAGAGGATTGCATTCGAAAGAGCGCCGCAATCGCGGACCCGCAGCCGCTTTTCACCATCCGGCCCCGAATAGGTGGAACCGTTGCCGTCGGCAAAATAGCGCTCGCCCGTAAAGGGCTGGTCGATCATGCCCATGATGGCGCGGCCGTTCTTCTGCAGGCCGATCAGCGTTCCCCAGACCGGAACACCCGAGATGAAGGCGCGCGTGCCGTCGATCGGATCGATCACCCAGACATGCTCACGGTCGAGCCCGACGCTGCCGTGCTCCTCGCCCAGAATGCCGTGATCGGGAAACTCGGCCTCGATCAAGGCGCGAATCGCCTCTTCGGCGGCGCGGTCTCCTTCCGTCACCGGATCGAAGCCGCTGGCTTCCTTGTTGACCACATCGACGCCGGCGCGGAAGCGCGGCAGAGTTTCAGCCTTGGCCGCCTCGGCCAGACGATAGAAAAACGAGCGATCGGGAAGCATGGTCAATCCGCGTAAGTGACAGGATGGGCGATGTCATATCCCATATAGGCCCTGAAGCAAACCGCATGATGACGCGGCGCGCAGGATGCCTGCCGATCAGGCAGGATTTTCGAATCTGCCTAAATATTTTGCAGCGCAATAAAGTGCTTGACATTTGTGCAGTGCGATATCAATATCCAGCTACAGTCTTCTGACTGTAAATACCCTCCTTGGGTGTTTCCTCCCTAGACTTAGCCGCGCCACGAGCGCGGTTCTTTTTTGGTGGAGTGATCCCCCTCGCCCCGCTTGCGGCGAGAGGGCTAGAGCAATTCCAGGAAAAGTGCGCAGCGGTTTTCTGTCCGGAATTGCGAGAAAACAAAGAGCTAGAGCGGTCCTGCGATTCCGTGAAAAGCTGAACCGCTCTAGGGTGAGGGGCTAGGCGCAAGTGCGCGGCAACAACAAACACGCCTGACCATCACCATAGCCAAACGCTTGGACAGATTCTGTTCGCTCTGAAAGTTTCCGAGACAGCCCCTCATCCGAGGCGTCGACATTTCGCCCTGCTCAATGTCTCCGCCCCACCTTCTCCCCGCCTTTGCGGGGCGAAGGGGCTTTGCTTTATTCCGCTGCCAGCGCCGGATCGCCCGTGTAGGATTCCACATGCTCGGCCATGCGCTTCATGAAAAGCGTAATGGCGGTGGCAACCTCGTTGAAATCCGCGCGCTTTTCCAGTGTCGTCTCGTCGACATAGAGCGAACGATTGACTTCGATCTGCAGGGCATGCAGCCCGCGCGAGGGACGGCCGTAATGTTCGGTGATGAAGCCGCCGGCATAGGGCTTGTTGCGCACGGCGTTGAAGCCGAGCTCCTCGAGGATCTGCATGGCGGCGCGCGAAAGCTCCGCCGAAGCACTCGTGCCGTAACGGTCGCCGAGGATGAAATCCGGGCGCATGTTGCTGCCGGCGATCCGGATATTGCCCGGCATGGAATGGCAATCGACCAGCACGCCGAAGCCGAATTTGACATGGGTGCGCGCAATCAGCCGCCGAAGCGTCGCATGATAGGGCTTATAGATCGTGTCGATGCGCTTCAGCGCATCCTCGACCGGCACGCGCCGCGCATAGATTTCCATGTTTTCGGCGACGATCCGGGGGATCGTACCGAGCCCGCCGGCAACCCGCAGGGAATTGATGTTCGCGTAAGGCGGCAAGGCGCCATCGAACATGCGCGGATCGAGCTCATAGGGCTCGCGATTGACATCGATATAGGCGCGCGGAAAATTGGCAAGCAGCAGCGGCGCGCCGAGGGAGCTCGCCGCCGAAAAAAGCTCGTCGACGTAATGATCTTCCGAGCGGCGGATGGCGATGCCCTGCAGGCGGGACTGGGCGATGAAATCGGGGGGATAGATGCGACCGCTATGAGGCGAGCTGTAGACAAACGGTATCGTCTGGGAGGCGGGCTCCAATACCTCGAAAATCTCGAAACTACGCATTTCCGCGGACATCAACGTCTTTACCATGTCAACAACTTGTCGCGGTAGTCATGTTGCCAGTTGCATGACTGCAAGTCCATAGTAACTTGAGCGAAATGGCCTTAATCCAAAGTGCCGTATTCGAAATTTCCGGATGCTCGGCCAGCGGAAACGCGAGACGTTTTCGCAGAACGAAGCTATGCTTTGAACAAAAGCAGGATTGGCGCGTTTTGGCCGACTATTCACGGCTTGTTTACGGCGTGGCGCTAACCTAAAAGCTGGACAAGTCCAACAAGACAAAGTTGATTAGCGATAGAGATGATGACCCAGAAGATACTTCTTGCCGAAGACGACAACGACATGCGTCGCTTTCTCGTGAAGGCACTCGAAAAAGCCGGCTACAAGGTCTTGTCCTTTGACAATGGAGCCAGTGCTTACGATCGGCTGCGCGAAGAGCCGTTCTCGCTGCTTTTGACTGACATCGTCATGCCCGAGATGGACGGCATCGAGCTGGCGCGCCGCGCCACCGAACTCGATCCGGACCTGAAAGTGATGTTCATCACCGGCTTTGCCGCCGTCGCGCTGAACCCCGATTCGAAGGCGCCGAAGGATGCCAAGGTCCTTTCCAAGCCTTTCCACCTCCGCGAACTCGTCGACGAAGTCAACAAACTCCTTGCCGCGTAAGGCTTTCGGCGGCTACGTCACAAAACCGAAAAAAAGCCTATTGACGGCCACTGAGGTTTTGTGATCTATGCGCCGCCATCGGATGGGCGTGTAGCTCAGCGGGAGAGCACTACGTTGACATCGTAGGGGTCACAGGTTCAATCCCTGTCACGCCCACCATCCTAATTCGCTGAAAAGCAAAGGCCTTTCGAGAAATCGAAAGGCCTTTTTAGTTTTGCGACGATCTGCTGAATTTCAAGTTTGCCTTGGAGCGGATCGGCCAAAGAGTTCGCCGGGAGCCAAGGCGAACGGAGGACGGTCAGCGATCCAGAAAATGCCGGAAGACCGCCGTCGTCGGGTATGCGTAGGCGCCGCGATCGATAAAGCCCTGACGGTAGAGGCAGGCTCTCAGTGCCAGCCAATAAAGCGTGCTGTTCGGATCCGGCGAGCCGCGGTACCACGAATAGGCCTCGGGTTCGCAGCGATTGAGAGCCCTGTCGTATTTTGCCAGCACCACCGGATCGCTGTCGGCGCGAATGCCGTGATAGGTCTGATAGTTTGAAGGCGCCTCACCTGCGGAGACGCATGCCAGGCTCAAAATCGCTCCCAGCGCTAACATCATTCTCATGTGCTTCGATCTCCAACTTGCTACGTCTCGAAAATTCGAGCGCAGGTCGAGAATAGTAGTCTTTTGGAAGATAGCCAATCACATGCTGATGTTCGTGACGATTGCGAATTGCACCCAGCCTGCGACACAAGTTCCCGCGAGAAGCCGCTTGACTTCCGGCCGCGCCGTCATCCTACTGTCATATCAGCGCATCGATCATACGGGAGGATGAGATGACGGTGATGAAGCGGCAGTTCTACAAGAACCACAAGGCCAATGGCGACGAATACATGTTCCATCTCGCCCGCGACACCGACAGCGGCGAGGTCTACGTCATTCGCCAGGCGGATTACGTCGTCGACGGCGGCAGCGAGAAAACCATGACCCTCTACGAATTCCTGGCTGGCGGCGGCAACCGCCAGAATGCCTTGCTGCAGCTGATCGGCTCGCTCGTTCAGGAAGCAGCCCCACACTGAGATCCTCACAACCCTAAGCGGTCGTTTTGCGATAGCGAGGTGCTCTGCTCACCAGCCTAAAGCGCGATGAGCAATGGGATCGACGCCGGTCGCCTGGGGCTTGCGCCGCGCCTTGGGTTGACTGCCACATTTTGATCGGCGAACCTGCGTGGGCTTGAAAGGAGCCCTTCTTATGCGATTCGCAGGCATTGCTTTTGGATTGACCGTCTTGGCCGCCACGTCGGCCGGCGCCGTGGAAAATTTTCCGTCGCAAGGCGTCACCGTCGTCAGTGGAAAATGTTCCAAACTCATGGTCGGCAAGCTCGATGCCTCCAAGGGGTGCAAGGCTGAGGTCGCCAGCGTGACGGGTCCCGACGGCTCGGTGACCTTCATCTTCACGTCAGGCGGCAAGATGCTGGGCTTCCAGGGCAACGGCAAGAGCATCAAGCCCGGCAACGAGAAGGGAACCGCGCAGCTGCCGATCGATGTCATCTCGACGGGGGCCGGCAGCAAAATATCCGGCCAGGTCGAAGCAAAGGGCACCTGCACCTTTGCCAATCCTTATGCGGGCAAGCCGGTTGCCATCCAATGCTCGGCAAAATCGACGGAGATGAGCTTCAACGGCAACTTCACCTCCGACGGCAAGGCGCCCCAGCACAAATAAACCCGGCACAAATAAATAAGCATTTTGCCGCAGCGGGCGCGGCCCGGCTAATGCTGCGGGCCGCTCTTCCGTTTGTGACCATGGTTGGCGTCGGCCGGCGCTTCGCGCGAGAGGTCCGCGCCGTTGACATGGGCGGGCACGTGCACATCCTCATGGGTCACGGGATGCAGCGTCAGGTCTACCTGATGTGGCGGCAGGACCTGGGCCTGGCGAAGCGCGTTCGGCCGCGCCTTCTTCTGCCGCTCCGTCAATTCAGGCTTCTGCGATTGTCCGTTGCGGTGAATGGGATCGGGGCTCATGGGAGCTTCTCCTATCGATGGCTGTTTTGAAGGTAACAGATCCGCCTGAGGGATCCGCTTGGCGGGCGGCGCAAACATGCCTGAGGGCCAAACGCAGCCTTTTCCGTTTGGTTCCCAAATTCGCAATTATTGGGAGCAACGTGGGCATGTCCTAATTCAACTCTTGACCTGTGTCGCGACTTCACTAGATATTGACTATCTCCGCGCCTTCCTGACATCGGCGACGGATTGAACTTTGGTGCCGGGCCCCTCTGGCGAGAGTTTTCACGGCGCTCTCGCGATGTCGGTACCGCCTGCAGATGAGCCGGCGGACTTCTTTTCATGAACAGCTCGACCATGCCTCGCCCGCATGCCGTCTTCGGCATACGGCTGCTCGCCCCATCCGGAAATCGTCACTCCATTTGTGGCAAGGTGCGCCCATGACGCCGCCCGCCACCTCCAAATCCGTGCTCGGCTATTTCGGCTGGGCCTTCGTCGTCACCGTCGGCGGCCTTGCTCTCGGCGCCTTCCTGGGCTGGAACACCACCGGCACGATGGGCGGCCTCGCCACGGCTTTCTTCATCTGCGCGGTCCTCGCCGTATTGGAAATTTCGCTCTCCTTCGACAATGCCATCGTCAATGCCAACAAGCTGAAGGAGATGACGCCGGTCTGGCAGCATCGCTTCCTGACATGGGGCATCATCATCGCCGTCTTCGGCATGCGCATCGTCTTTCCGCTGGCAATCGTCGCGATCGCCGCATGGATCGATCCGTGGGAGGCGCTAAAGCTCGCCGCCACCAGGCCTGAGCAATATGCGCAGATCATGCAGAATGCGCATCTGCCGATCGCCGCCTTCGGCGGCACATTCCTGATGATGGTCGGCCTGACCTATTTCTTCAATCACGAAAAGGATGTGCACTGGATCGGCTTCATAGAGAAGCGCATGGCGCATTTCGCCACTGTCAAGGGTGTTGAAATCGCCTTCGTGCTGATTCTCGTCCTCATCTTCAGTTCCTTGCTGGACAGCGACGATTCGACGACCTTCCTGCATGCCTCCATCTATGGTCTCCTGACCTTTCTCCTGGTGGAAGTCCTGGCCGGTTTCCTGGACGCTTCACAAAAGACGATGAGCGCTGCCGCAAGGGGCGGTTTCGGCGCATTTCTCTATCTCGAAATCCTCGATGCCAGCTTCTCCTTCGACGGCGTCATCGGCGCATTCGCCTTGACGCAGAACCTGTTCATCATCGCCATCGGCCTCGGCATCGGCGCCATGTATGTCCGCTCCATGACGATCATGCTGGTGGAAAAGGGCACGCTCGCCCATTACCGCTACCTCGAGCACGGCGCCTTCTACGCCATCCTGATCCTCTCCGTGATCATGTATGTGCAGACGCTGATACACATTCCGGAAGTCGTCACCGGCCTCGGCGGCGCGGCCCTGATCGGCATCTCGCTCTGGTCGTCCATCCGCTACAACAGGCGCACCGGCCTTCACCATGTGCCAGTGCCCGACAAACAGCACGAAGAACAGCACGATAGGGCGGAAGCATAGACAGTAACGCACTGAAGGCCGCCGCCTGCGGGCGAGTCGTGATGCATCGATGGCGGAGACCGTTTCACGACGGCCTCCACCTTTTCACTCAGGACAGCGCCTTGAACGGATTTTCCGTAGAGTTTCCGAGCCGAGATCGCCGAATGTTTACGCTGCTGACATATTAGCGCTAGCGTTTTGCCGAAAAATATCGCAATGGCGATTGACGTTGTCGAAGGAGCATGGCGGAAAGCGCAGCGGTTGCGCTTCTTGACGGCCGGCTCTCGAATGAAGTGTCTAGGAGAGGCAGAGTATGGCAGCAAAGATCGTTCCGGTGATTATGGCAGGCGGCAAGGGTACGCGGCTATGGCCGCTATCGCGCGCATCCGCCCCGAAGCAATTTATCCAGTTCATCGGCGACAGGACGCTGTTTCAGAACACGCTGGAGCGCGTTGCCGATGCCGAGCTCTACGAAGCGCCGATTGTCCTGACCAACGAGGAATTCCGCTTCCTCGTTGCGGAACAGGCCCGCGAGCTCGACCTGAAACTGGCCGCCGTGCTGCTGGAGCCGGTCGCCCGCAATACCGCTGCCGCCGTTGCGGCCGCCGCTGCGCTCGTCACCGAGCTTTTCGGCAAGGACGCGATCATGCACGTCCTCGGCTCCGACTATGAGATCGACGCCAACGCGACCTATTATGATTGCGTGCGCCAGGCGCGCGACACAGCCCTTCAGGGCAAGCTCGTCACCTTTGGCATCAAGCCGACGGAACCGGCCACCGGCTATGGCTATATCGAAAGCGGCAAGGCGCTTTCGACCGGCGCCCATGCCGTCAAGCGCTTCGTCGAAAAGCCAGCGCTGGACAAGGCTGAGGAGATGGTGGCAAGCGGCAGCTTCTACTGGAACTCCGGCATGTTCATGTTCTCGGCCGCTCAGCTTCTGGACGAAATGAAGGAATATGCGTCCGACGTCGAGAAGACCGCCAGCAAGGCCGTTTCCAAGGCGACCCGCGACCTCGATTTCACCCGTCTGGATGCCGACGCCTTCTCCAAGAGCCCCAATATTTCCATCGACTACGCGCTGATGGAAAAGACGGCAAACGCCGCCGTCGTCCCCTCGCCCTTCACCTGGTCCGACCTCGGCAGCTGGGACGCCGTCTGGAAAGTCGGCAATCGCGATGAAAGCGGCAACGTCTCCGCCGGCGCCACGACACTGGTCAACACGAAGAATTCGCTCGTGATGACGCACAGCCTTCATGTGGCCGTACAGGGTCTTGAAGACGTCGCCGTCATCGCCAGCGAGGACGCCGTCTATGTCGGCCATCTCAAGGACAGCCAGGAAGTCGGCAAGCTCGTCAAGCTGCTCGCAAGCGAAAAGAAGACGGCCAAGCTCACCGAGACGCATCCGACCTCCTATCGCCCGTGGGGCGGCTATACGTCGGTGCTGAACGGCGAGCGCTTCCAGGTCAAGCGCATCTTCGTCCTTCCCGGCAAGAAGCTGTCGCTGCAGAAGCATCACCACCGCTCCGAGCACTGGATCGTCGTCAAGGGCACGGCCGAAGTAACCGTCGGCGAAAATGTGCAGATGCTGCGCGAAAACGAGTCGATCTATATCCCGCTCGGCGAAGTGCATCGCCTGTCGAACCCGGGCAAGATCCTGCTGGAGCTCATCGAAGTGCAGACCGGCTCCTATCTCGGCGAGGACGACATCATCCGCCTCGTCGACGAGTTCGGCCGAAGCTGATCGCAAGCAGCAAAACAGGGATTTCAGAACGGCGGGCGAAAACCCGCCGTTTTTGTTTTGGCGTTATACGGTAGGAGTTTCCGAAGCGCCGACAGACGCCTTGCTTTCTTTCGCTGCATTGCACACACTGTCTGTGGGAACAGCAATCACCGCACAACGATGCGGGCTAGGCGAAGAGACATATGGCGATCAAGGCAAGCATCTATCATCTCACCCATTATAAATACGACAATCCGGTTCGCCTCGGCCCCCAGATCATCCGTCTGAAACCCGCCTCGCATTCCAAGACGCGCGTGCTGAGCCACTCGCTGAAGGTCACGCCGTCAAATCATTTCGTGAACCTGCAACAGGATCCCTACGGCAATTATCTCGCCCGCTTCGTCTTTCCCGATCCGGTGACCGAGCTGAAGATCGAAGTCGATCTCGTCGCCGATATGACGGTCTACAATCCCTTCGACTTTTTCGTCGAAGAGGAAGCGACCAAATGGCCCTTCGACTATCCCGAGACCATCCGCGAGGATTTGTCGATCTATATGACGCCGGAGGAGCCTGGTCCCCGGCTGAAAGCCTTCCTCGCCACACTCGACCGCTCGGAACAAAAGACCGTCGACATGATCGTCGGCCTCAATGCACGGCTGCAGCGGGAGATCGGCTATGTCATTCGCATGGAAGCCGGCGTGCAGGCGCCTGAGGAGACTCTGGAAAAAGCCAGGGGGTCCTGCCGCGACACCAGCTGGCTGCTGGCACAGGTGCTGCGTCACCTTGGCCTCGCCGCCCGCTTCGTCTCCGGCTATCTCATCCAGCTTACGCCGGATCTGAAAGCGCTCGACGGCCCCTCTGGCACCGAGGTCGATTTCACCGATCTGCATGCCTGGGCCGAAGTCTACCTTCCCGGCGCCGGCTGGGTCGGCCTCGATCCGACCTCCGGACTTCTGACCGGCGAGAGCCACATTCCGCTTGCGGCCACGCCGCATTACCGCAATGCCGCGCCGATCTCGGGCGGCTATTTCGGTGAGGCGAGGACCGAATTCGATTTCGATATGAAGGTGGCCCGTGTCGCCGAACACCCGCGCATCACCAAGCCCTTCTCCGACGAAAGCTGGGATGCGCTGAACGCGCTCGGCGAGGAGGTCGATCGTGTCCTGCAAGCCAACGACGTACGCCTGACCATGGGCGGGGAGCCGACCTTCATCTCGATCGACGACTTTCAGTCGGAAGAATGGAACACCGCCGCGGTCGGCCCGACCAAGCGCGACATGGCCGATCAGCTGATCCGCCGCCTGCGCGAGCGCTTCGCGCCTGGCGGCTTCCTGCATTATGGTCAGGGCAAATGGTATCCGGGCGAAAGCCTGCCGCGCTGGACCTTCTCGCTTTACTGGCGCAAGGACGGCAAGCCCGTCTGGCAGAACCCCGCCTTGATTGCGCAGGAGACCGTCAAGACCGGCGCAAGTGCGGACGATGCCGGAAAGCTTCTGAGCGCAATTGCCAAGGAGCTGGCGATCGAGCCCGACATGGTGCTGCCGGCCTACGAAGACCCGGCCGAATGGATCATCAAGGAAGGCAGCCTGCCGGAAAATGTCGACCCGTCCAATTCGAAGCTGAAGGACCCGGAGGAACGCAGCCGCATTGCCCGCGTCTTCGAGCGTGGCCTGACAACGGCGACCGGCTATGTCCTTCCCGTGCAGGCCTGGAATGCACGAGCCTCGGGCACGCGCTGGGTCAGTGAAAAATGGAGTACGCGCCGCGGCAAGATTTACCTGATGCCGGGAGACTCGCCGATCGGCTACCGTCTGCCGCTCGGCACCCTGCCCTATGTACCCCCGTCGCGGTATCCCTATATCCATACCGTCGATCCCTCCATTCCGCGTACGCCATTGCCTGAAGTCATCGTGCCCGCCGGCCGCGCCATGCCGGAAGCCTCGTTCCAGGCCGATGAAGGCGCGCAATCACGCGTAGAACAGACGCTTGGCGATATCCGTGGCGTGGTGCGCACGGCCATCTCGGTCGAGCCGCGCGATGGCCGGCTCTGTGTCTTCATGCCGCCGACCGAAGGGATCGAGCAGTATCTCGAACTTTTGGCTGCAGCGGAAAATGCAGCGGCGGAGCTTGGACTACCGGTGCATATCGAGGGCTATTCGCCGCCGCAGGACGAGCGCATCAACGTCATCCGCGTCGCACCCGATCCCGGCGTGATCGAGGTCAACGTCCATCCCGCATCGAACTGGCAGGAATGCGTTGACATTACCACGGCGGTTTACGAAGAGGCGCGGCAAACGCGTCTCGGCACCGACAAGTTCCTGATCGACGGCCGTCACACCGGCACCGGCGGCGGCAACCATGTCGTCGTCGGCGGGGCCAATCCGAACGACAGCCCCTTCCTGCGCCGTCCCGACCTGCTGAAGAGCCTGGTGCTGCACTGGCAGCGCCACCCTTCCCTATCCTATCTCTTTTCCGGCCTGTTCATCGGCCCTACCAGCCAGGCACCCCGCATCGACGAGGCGCGCCACGACAGCCTTTACGAGCTGGAAATCGCGATAGCCCAGGTGCCCGCGCCCGGCCGTGGCAACCCGCCTCTGCCCTGGCTTGTGGATCGCCTGTTCCGCAACCTTCTGACCGATTCCAGCGGCAACACCCACCGCTCGGAAATCTGCATCGACAAGCTATTCTCGCCGGATGGCCCGACGGGACGCCTCGGCCTCGTCGAATTCCGCGGTTTCGAAATGCCGCCGAATGCCCGCATGAGCCTTGCCCAGCAATTGCTGGTGCGCGCGCTGATCGCCCGCTTCTGGCGCAACCCGATCGATGGCCGATTCGTGCGCTGGGGCACGATGCTGCATGATCGCTTCATGCTGCCGCACTATGTCTGGCAGGATTTCCTCGACGTTCTCGCCGATCTCCGCGAAAACGGTTTCGACCTGCGGCCGGAATGGTTCCAGGCACAACTTGAATTCCGGTTCCCCTTCTGCGGGGAAGTCGAATATGAAGGCAACAAGCTGGAGCTGCGCCAGGCGCTGGAGCCATGGCATGTGCTCGGCGAAGAGGGTGCGGTCGGCGGCACCGTGCGTTACGTCGATTCGTCGGTCGAACGCCTGCAGCTTCGGTTCGAAACCTCCAATCCATCGCGCTATACCGTGACCTGCAACGGCCGTCCCGTGCCGCTGACGCCGACGGGAACTTCAGGCGTTTCGGTTGCCGGCGTGCGCTATAAGGCATGGCATCCCGCCTCCGGTCTGCATCCGGTCCTGCCTATCGATACGCCGCTGACCTTCGATATCTACGACACGTGGTCGGGGCGTTCGATCGGCGGCTGCATCTACCATGTTGCTCACCCGGGCGGCCGGAACTACGACACATTCCCCGTCAACGGCAACGAGGCTGAGGCGCGACGACTTGCGCGTTTCGAACCTTGGGGGCATACAGCGGGTGGCTACGCCTTGAGACCGGAGACTGCGTCGGTGGAATTCCCGCTGACGCTCGACCTCAGGCGGCCTGCAGGAATTTGAGACGGAACTGTGCATGGCTAGAAAACCGGCGACGGAACGGCGGGACGAAGTAAAGACCGGAACCGGCAAGGATCCGGCCTTTGCCTATCGTCCCTTGCCCGGCGTCGCCGACGAAATGGTCGACAACAAAGGCGCTGTCCGCCCGGTCTGGCAGAACCTCCTGTCGGCGCTGTCGCGCATGTCGGAACAGGAGCTGACGGAGCGCTTCGCCCGCGCCGACCGCTATCTGCGCGATGCGGGCGTTTTCTATCGCGCCTACGGGGCGGCGGGTGTCAGCGAACGCGGCTGGCCGATATCTCATATTCCCGTGCTCATCGATGAGCGCGAGTGGCAAGTGCTTTCGGAAGGGCTGCGCCAGCGCGCCGATCTGCTCGAAGAGGTCATAGCCGACATCTATGGCGACGGCCGGCTGGTCAGCGAAGGCCTGCTGCCGCCGGCCTTGATCGCGGCCAATTCGGAATTCCTGCGTCCGCTCGTCGGCGTCAAGCCGGCGAACGGTCACTATCTGCATTTCCTGGCGTTCGAGGTCGGCCGCGGCCCTGATGGTAACTGGTGGGTGCTGGCCGACCGCGCGCAGGCTCCGTCAGGTGCCGGCTTTGCGTTGGAAACCCGCGTCGCAACCACCCGTGCCTTCTCCGATATCTATGCGGAAACCAAGGTCCACCGCCTCGCCTCCTTCTTCGGCGCTTTTCGGGATGCCCTGCTTGGCGGCAAGCGCCGCGCCGAGGGTCGCGTCGCCGTCCTGACGCCGGGACCTGCCAACGAGACCTATTACGAACACGCCTACATCGCCCGCTATCTCGGCTTCATGCTGCTCGAGGGCGAGGACATCACCGTCGTCAACGATCAGCTGATGGTGCGCACCGTCGCGGGGCTGCGGCCGATCAGCGTGCTCTGGCGCCGCCTCGATGCCGCCTATGCCGATCCCCTGGAGCTCAACCAGCACTCTCATATCGGCACGCCGGGCATGATCGAAGCCTTGCGGGCGCAGACGGTGACCATCGTTAATGCGCTCGGCTCCGGCGTCCTCGAAACACGCGCCCTGCTCGCCTTCATGCCGACCATCTGTCGGCATCTGCGCGGCGAGGAATTGAAGCTGCCGTCGATCGCCACCTGGTGGTGCGGCCAGAAGACCGAGCGCGAGCATGTCGCCGCCGATATCGAGAAGATGGTCATAGGCCCGGCCTATTCCTGCATGCCCTTCTTCGATGACAACGGCCAGTCCGTGCTGGGCTCGACTTTGCGCAGCACCGCCCGCGATTCGATCGCGGACTGGCTGGCGACCGAAGGTCACAAGCTGGTCGGCCAGGAGGTCGTCACGCTTTCGACCACGCCGGCCTGGGTCAACGGCAGGCTGACGCCGCGGCCGATGAGCCTGCGCGTCTTCGCCGCCCGCACGGAAAGCGGCTGGCAGATCATGCCCGGCGGCTTTGCCCGCATCGGCAGCGGCGATGACGTTGCGGCCATCGCCATGCAGGCGGGCGGTTCGGCCGCCGATGTCTGGATCGTCTCCGACAAGCCGGTCGAAGCGCATACGCTGCTGCCGGCCGAAGAAACCTTTACCCGCAACATGCCGGGCAGCCTGCCGAGCCGTGCCGCCGACAATCTCTTCTGGCTTGGCCGCTATATCGAGCGCGCCGAAGGCGCCTTGCGCATCCTGCGCGCCTGGCACGGCCGTTTCGCCGAGGCGGCGGATCCGAAGCAGCCGCTGCTTGCCGACGTCAGCGCCTATCTCGCCGCCATCGACATCGACACTGAGGAGGCGGTGCCCGAAAGCCTGCTGCTGAACATAGACAGCGCCGTCTACTCAGCCAGCAACATCCGCGACCGGTTTTCCCCGGACGGCTGGCTCGCGCTGAACGACCTCGCCAAGACCGCGCGCCGCTTCAAGGAAAGAGTGAAGCATGGCGATGACGCCAGCCATGCCATGACGATCCTGTTGCGCAAGCTTGCGGGTTTCGCCGGCCTCGTGCACGAAAACATGTATCGCTTCACCGGCTGGCGCTTTCTGTCGCTCGGCCGCTACATCGAGCGCGGCCTGCATATGACACGGCTGCTCGGCCATTTGTCCGGCCCCGATGCGCCCGATGGAGCGCTCGACATGCTGCTCGAAATCGGCGATAGCGTCATGACCCACCGCCGTCGTTACAACGTCAATACCGCCCGCCTGACGGTGACCGATCTCCTGGCGCTCGACCCCCTCAATCCGCGCTCGATCCTCTTTCAGATGAACGAGATCCATCGCGAAGTGGAACAGCTGCCGAATGCCTTCGTCAACGGCCAGATGTCGCCCTTCTATCGGGAGGCCATGCGACTGCATTCGGGTCTCGCCGTGATGACGCCCGAAACGATGACCGTCGAAGTCTATCAGCAGCTAGCGCGCGAATTGGAACGGCTTTCCGACCTGCTGGCACGCACCTATCTCGGATGACGTGATGCTCTACGACCTCTCGCTTCACATGGGCTACATATACGACGTGCCGGCAAGCGGTGCCCGGCACATATTGCGCGTCATGCCGCTATCCCTGCCCCATCGGCAGCGGCTGATCGCCGGCTCGGTGAAAATAACTCCAGGCCCGGACGAGCAATCGAACTTCACGGATTTCTTCCAGCATCCGGCAACCTCGATCCTGGTGCGCGATCCGCATGAAAGGCTCGACATCCGCATGCAGGCGCGTGTGCAGGTGGAAAGCCAGCCCGTCGCCGTGGATTTTTCGCCCCTGCTCGCCAAATTGCCCGAGGAAATCGACGATTGCTGGTCGGTTGATCCTTCCTCGCCCCACCATTTCCTCGGCAGCAGCCCGCGTCTACCGGAAACGGGTGAAATCACCGATTACAGCAGGCAGTGGCGGTCGACCAATCTGACGACCCTGCAGATCGCTCATGCGGTCTGTGCCCAGATACACAAGGATTTCACCTACGACGCGAAGGCGACGACGGTCGACACCACGCCGAAAGAGGCCTTCCGTCTCCGGCGCGGCGTCTGCCAGGATTTCTCGCATGTGATGATCATTGCGCTTCGCAGCCTCGGCATCCCCGCCGGCTATGTCAGCGGCTTTCTGCGCACCATCCCGCCGCCCGGCAAGGAACGGCTCGAGGGCGCCGATGCGATGCACGCCTGGGTGCGCGTCTGGTGCGGGGAGACGGCAGGCTGGATCGAGCTTGATCCGACCAACAATATTCCCGCCGGCACCGATCATATCGTCGTCGCTTATGGCCGCGATTATTCCGATGTCGCACCCGTCATCGGGGTGCTCAAAGGCTATGGCAGCCAGAAGGCCGTTCAGGCAGTAGATGTCATTCCACTAAAATAGAATATACTTAACGTAGTAAAAATCTGAAGCAAATCGCGCCAGATTAGGCAATTTGTTAAAAATCAACCTGCCGCTTAAACGTTCAACTAATATCTGTATTTGATAGTTCCGCCGTTCTTGAGGACTCAACTTTTTCGATAGGCGGACATGATGGTTGCCAGCTCTGATTTACTTTGCGCATTAAAACAACTTCTACGCGATAGAGCTGGAAATTTCGGCATCCTGACGGCGATTTCGATACCCGTACTGGTAGCGGCGGGTGGCATGGCGGTAGACATCACCAACATGTCGCTGTCACACAGCGAGCTTCAGGAAGCAACGGACTCCGCCGCGCTTGCGGCGGCGACAGCGATTGCCGATGGCAGCGCGACCACGACATCAGCCAAGGATCTCGCCAACAATTTCGTCCTCGGCCAGATGTCGAACTACCTACCGGGAGATGCCACGACGGCGAATGCGTTGAAGTCAGGAACATTAACCACCGTAACATCGAGCAGCAATTCATCCGGCGGCACGAGCTATACTGTTACGGTCGACGCTTCCTACGGCATGCCGGTCAACAGCATGAGCCGCCTGCTCGGCATGACATCGATGACAATTTCGTCGTCGAGTTCAAGCACGAGCGGAACGGCCGTTCAGAAAACCGCCCTGTCGATGGAAATTGCACTCGATAAGTCCGGATCGATGCTGCTGAACACGAATGTCATCGACAAGACAAAAACCAGCTGCACGCAATATTATACCAACGGCAACCGTCTGTATCAGTATCCAAATCCGATAAGCCCTTGCTACATCAAGAAAATAGATGCGCTAAAGACAGCAGTTGGCAATCTTCTCGATCAGTTGGACGCTGCCGATCCCCAGTCACAATATGTTCGCACAGCAGCCATTGCCTGGAGCAGCCAGGTCGACAGCTTCAGCAATCTCGATTGGGGAACGAAAACGACCCGTACCAATGTGGTGAGCGGACTGAACGCCGAAGGGGGCACCGAATCGAACGTCCCGATGAAAAAGGCCTATAACAGTGTTACCGCTACTGCCGAGGCAACTGCACAAAGCAACAACGGCAATAAGACTTTTCAGAAATATATCGTTTTGATGACAGACGGCGAAAACAACGACGCAAGTTCCGATCAAAAAACGCTGAATACGTGCAAAACCGCAAAAGACGCTGGCGTGCAGATCTACACCGTCGCCTTCATGGCTCCGACACGCGGACAGACCCTGCTCGCCGCCTGTGCCTCGAGCCCATCCAACTATTTCGACGCGCAGCAAATGTCCGATCTGGTTGCCGCCTTCAAAACCATCGGCGCCCAGGCAGCCAAGCAGATGACGCTCCTGACCAAGTGATCGCGCCTCTCCTCCGCGCCGAGCAACCGGAGATGGATGACAAAGAAAAAGCCGCGCGATGCGAGTATCGCGCGGCTTTTCGTTTGATCGATGCGCGAATAAGAGCCCGAAACATCATCGGAATCAAGTCTTTTCCCGCAAAGGTGAAATCTTTCGCGGCTATTTTGGCATCCGCCCAACTCGCATGTTGCAACTGCTTTACATCAGTGCGTAAACTGATAGTGAAACGGAAAGGCAATTTGATTTACACAGGCGTAACACCCTGAATATAAATCACAAATGGCGAGAGTTGATAATATGAATAACTTGACGACGGCCGATCTCCCCGTTCCCGCCCCACGCAGTTCCCGCCCCGAAATCCTTGCCGAAGAAATCATCGAGCGCCTGACCTATCGCATCGGCAAGGACGCCAAGGTCGCCAAGCCGCATGACTGGCTGACGGCAACGATCTTGGTCATTCGTGACCGCGTCATCGACAAGTGGATTGAATCGACCCGCAACGTTTACGAGACGGGCGCCAAGCGCGTCTATTATCTATCGCTCGAATTCCTGATCGGCCGCCTGATGCGTGATGCCATCTCCAACCTCGGCTTGATGGAAGAAATCACCAACGCGCTTTCCTCGCTCGGCGTCGACATCCGCGTCATCGCCGGCATCGAGCCCGACGCAGCTCTCGGCAATGGCGGCCTCGGCCGTCTCGCCGCCTGTTTCATGGAATCCATGGCGACGGTCGATGTGCCGGCCTATGGCTATGGCATTCGCTACGTGCACGGCCTGTTCCGCCAGCAGATGGCTGATGGCTGGCAGGTGGAACTGCCCGAAACCTGGCTGGCGCACGGCAACCCTTGGGAATTCGAACGTCAGGAAAGCTCCTATGAAATAGGCTTCGGCGGCGCCGTCGAGACCGTCAACGGCCATGACGATCAGCCGCGCTACGTCTGGAAGCCGGCCGAGCGCGTTATTGCCACGGCTTTCGATACGCCCGTCGTCGGCTGGCGCGGCAAGCGCGTCAACACGCTGCGCCTCTGGTCGGCGCAACCGATCGATCCGATCCTGCTCGATGCCTTCAACGCCGGCGACCATATCGGCGCGCTGCGCGAGAGCAACAAGGCCGAGAGCCTGACGCGCGTTCTCTATCCGGCCGATGCAACGCCCGCCGGCCAGGAGCTGCGCCTGCGCCAGGAGTTCTTCTTCTCCTCCGCATCGCTGCAGGACATTCTGCGCCGCCATCTGCAGCAATATGACGATCTGACCAATCTCGCCGACAAGGTTGCGATCCAGCTGAACGATACGCATCCGGCCGTTTCCGTCACGGAGATGATGCGCCTGCTCGTCGATGTCCACGGCTTCGAATTCGACAAGGCCTGGGATATCACCAGAAACACCTTCGGCTATACCAACCATACCCTGCTGCCGGAGGCGTTGGAAAGCTGGCCGGTTCCGCTGTTTGAGCGGCTTTTGCCGCGCCATATGCAGATCATCTACGCCATCAATGCCAAGATTCTTGTCGAGGCGCGCAAGCTGCGTAACTTCAGCGATACGGAAATTCGCTCGATCTCGCTCATCGACGAGAACGGCGATCGCCGTGTGCGCATGGGCAACCTCGCCTTTGTCGGCTCGCATTCGATCAACGGCGTTTCCGCGCTCCACACCGACCTGATGAAGGTCACGGTCTTTGCCGACCTGCACAAGCTTTATCCCGACCGCATCAACAATAAGACGAACGGCATTACGCCGCGGCGCTGGCTGATGCAGTGCAATCCGGGCCTTACCGGCCTCGTGCGCGAAGCCATCGGCGACGCCTTCCTCGACGATGCCGAGCAGCTGAAGCCGCTGGATCAATTCGCTCGCGACAGCGCCTTCCAGGAGAAGTTCGCCGCCGTCAAGCGTGCCAACAAGGTGCAGCTGTCCAATCTCGTCGCCAGCCGCATGGGCATCAAGCTCGATCCGGCTGCGATGTTCGACATCCAGATCAAACGCATTCACGAATACAAGCGCCAGCTTCTCAATGTCATCGAAGCCGTGGCGCTTTACGATCAGATCCGCTCGCATCCCGAGCTCGACTGGCAGCCGCGCGTCAAGCTCTTCGCCGGCAAGGCGGCGCCGAGCTATCACAACGCCAAGCTCATCATCAAGCTGATCAACGACGTCGCCCGCGTCGTCAACAATGACCCGTCGGTGCGAGGCCTGCTGAAGATCGTCTTCGTGCCGAACTACAATGTGTCACTCGCGGAAGTCATGGTTCCCGCAGCCGACCTCTCCGAGCAGATCTCGACCGCCGGCATGGAAGCCTCCGGCACCGGCAACATGAAATTCGGTCTCAACGGCGCGCTGACCATCGGCACGCTCGATGGCGCCAATGTTGAAATGCGCGACAATGTCGGCGAGGACAATATCGTCATCTTCGGGCTGCGGGCCGACGAGGTCGCCAACCTGCGCAGCGACGGTCACGATCCCCGCGCCATTATCGAGCGTTCACGCGAGCTCGCGCAGGCGCTGTCGGCCATCGCCTCCGGCGTCTTCTCTCCCGATGACCGCAACCGCTATGCCAGCCTGATCGAAGGCATCTACAGCCACGACTGGTTCATGGTCGCCGCCGATTTCGATGCCTATGCCTCGGCGCAGCGCGAAGTCGATATTCTCTGGGCCAATCCGTCGGAATGGTACGCCAAGACGATCAACAACACTGCTCGCATGGGCTGGTTCTCTTCCGACCGCACGATCCGCCAATACGCCAAGGAAATCTGGAGAGCCGGATGAAGAAGCCTAAAAAGAACGGTGATGGCACCGGGTCGAGGGATATTTCGGCCGACGAGATCGCTGCAATTCTCAAAGGCACCCATTCCGATCCGTTTGCCGTCCTCGGCGTCCACAAGACGGATGACGGCTATGTGGCGCGTTGTTTCATCTCCGGCGCGGAAGCTGTCACCGCCTTGACGCTGGACGGCACAGTCGCCGGCGAATTGGACTGCCTCGATCCGGCGGGTTTCTTTTCGGGTGATGTGAAACTCGGCAAGCAGCAGCCGGTCCGTTATCGCGCTAGGCGCGGCGACGCGGAATGGGCAGTGACCGATCCCTATAGCTTCGGCCCGATCCTCGGGCCGATGGATGACTATTTCGCCCGTCAGGGCACGCATCTGCGCCTGTTCGACAGGATGGGTGCCCACCCGATGAAGCACGAAGGCGTCCAAGGCTTCCATTTCGCCGTCTGGGCGCCGAATGCGCAGCGCGTTTCAGTCGTCGGCGATTTCAACAATTGGGATGGCCGCCGCCATGTCATGCGCTTTCGCTCCGACTCAGGCATCTGGGAGATCTTTGCTCCGGACGTGCCGGCCGGCGTTGCCTACAAGTTCGAGATCCGCGGCCATGACGGCGTGGTGCTGCCGCTGAAGGCCGATCCCTTCGCCCGCCGCAGCGAACTGCGCCCCAAGACCGCCTCGATCACGGCCATTGAGCTGAGCCAGGTCTGGGAGGATTCGGCTCACCGCGAGCATTGGGCAAGCGTCGACCAGCGCCGCCAGCCCATCAGCATCTACGAGGTGCATGCAGGCTCCTGGCAACGCCGCGACGATGGCTCGATGCTGTCATGGGACGAGCTTGCCTCGCGGCTCATCCCCTATTGCGTCGACATGGGCTTCACCCACATCGAATTCTTGCCGATCACCGAGCATCCCTATGACCCGTCCTGGGGCTATCAGACCACGGGCCTCTATGCCCCGACCGCCCGCTTCGGCGAGCCGGAAGGCTTTGCCCGCTTCGTCAATGGCTGCCACAAGGTCGGCATCGGCGTCATCCTGGATTGGGTGCCTGCGCATTTCCCGACCGACGAACACGGCCTGCGCTGGTTCGACGGCACGGCGCTCTATGAGCATGAAGACCCGCGCAAGGGCTTTCACCCTGACTGGAACACAGCGATCTACAATTTCGGCCGTACCGAGGTGCTCGCCTACCTTTTGAACAATGCGCTCTACTGGGCCGAAAAATTCCATCTGGACGGTTTGCGCGTCGACGCCGTCGCCTCCATGCTTTACCTCGACTATTCCCGCAAGCATGGCGAATGGATTCCAAACGAATATGGCGGCAACGAGAACCTCGAGGCGGTCCGCTTCCTGCAGTCGATGAACACGCGGATCTATGGGGCTCATCCCGGCGTGATGACGATCGCCGAGGAATCGACATCCTGGCCGAAAGTATCGCAGCCGGTGCACGAAGGCGGCCTCGGCTTCGGCTTCAAGTGGAACATGGGCTTCATGCACGATACGCTGAGCTATCTCTCCCGCGAGGCCGTGCATCGCAGGTATCACCACAACGAACTGACCTTCGGGCTGATCTACGCCTTCTCGGAAAACTTCGTCCTGCCGCTCTCGCATGACGAGGTCGTTCACGGAAAGGGATCGCTGATCGCCAAGATGGCGGGTGACGACTGGCAGAAATTCGCCAACCTGCGCGCCTATTACGCCTTCATGTGGGGCTATCCCGGCAAGAAGCTGCTGTTCATGGGTCAGGAATTCGCCCAATGGAGCGAGTGGAGCGAAGAGCGCGCGCTCGACTGGAACCTGCTGCAATACCGCATGCACGAAGGCATGCGGCGTCTCGTGCGCGATCTCAACTTCACCTATCGCAGCAAGCCGGCACTCCATGCCCGCGACTGCGAGGGCGATGGCTTCGAATGGCTTGTCGTCGATGATTTCGAAAACTCGGTCTTCGCATGGCTCCGCAAGGCGCCGGGCGAAAAGCCGGTTGCCGTCATCACCAATTTTACGCCAGTCTATCGTGAGAACTACACCTTGCGCTTGCCAGCTGAGGGGCGGTGGCGCGAGATATTGAATACCGATGCCGACATCTACGGCGGCAGCGGCAAGGGAAATGGTGGGCGCGTGCAGGCCGTCAGCGCAGGAGGGGGCGTACAAGCGATCATAACGCTGCCGCCGCTGGCGACCATCATGCTCGAACCGGAATTTTGAGATCACTACGGACAGGGAGGAATAAAATGGTAGAAAAACGTTTCCAGCCGCTGGCGCGCGATGCCATGGCCTACGTTCTTGCCGGCGGGCGCGGGAGCCGCCTGAAAGAGCTGACCGACCGCCGTGCCAAGCCGGCCGTCTACTTCGGCGGCAAGACGCGAATTATCGATTTCGCGCTGTCCAATGCCCTCAATTCCGGTATCCGCCGCATCGGCGTCGCCACGCAATACAAGGCACACTCGCTGATCCGCCACATGCAGCGCGGCTGGAACTTCTTCCGGCCCGAGCGAAACGAAAGTTTCGACATCCTGCCGGCCTCGCAGCGCGTCTCGGAGACGCAATGGTACGAAGGCACAGCCGACGCCGTCTACCAGAACATCGACATCATCGAGCCCTATGGTCCGGAATACATGGTCATCCTCGCCGGCGACCATATCTATAAGATGGACTATGAATGGATGCTGCAGCAGCACGTCGATTCCGGCGCCGAAGTCACCATCGGCTGCCTCGAAGTGCCGCGCATGGAGGCTGTCGGCTTCGGCGTCATGCATGTCGATGAAAAGGACCAGATCATCGATTTCGTCGAGAAGCCGGCCGATCCGCCTGGCATTCCCGGCAATCCTGATTTCGCCCTCGCCTCGATGGGCATCTACGTGTTCCACACGAAATTCCTGATCGAATGCCTGCGGCGCGACGCAGCCGATCCGAACTCCAGCCGCGACTTCGGCAAGGACATCATTCCCTACATCGTCAAGAACGGCAAAGCCGTCGCGCACCGCTTCGCGCAATCCTGCGTTCGCTCCGATTTCGAGCGCGAGGCATACTGGCGCGACGTCGGCACGATCGATGCCTACTGGCAGGCCAATATCGACCTGACCGCCGTCGTGCCGGAACTCGATATCTACGACAAATCCTGGCCGATCTGGACCTACGCGGAAATCAGCCCCCCCGCCAAGTTCGTCCATGACGACGAGGATCGCCGCGGCTCGGCCGTCTCCTCCGTGGTTGCCGGCGATTGCATCATCTCAGGCGCAAGTCTTTCCAACAGCCTCCTGTTCACGGGCGTGCGCGCCAACTCCTATTCCAAGCTGGAGGGAGCCGTCGTGTTGCCGAGCGTCAAGGTCGGTCGCCGCGCACAGCTCAAGAATGTCGTCATCGACCATGGCGTCACCATTCCGGAAGGGTTGATCGTCGGTGAGGATCCGGAACTGGATGCCAAGCGCTGGCGCCGCACGGAAAGCGGCATCTGCCTGATCACGCAATCGATGATCGACAAGCTGGATTTGTAACCTATGAAGGTTCTCTCGGTTTCGTCCGAAGTCTTCCCCTTGATCAAGACAGGGGGCCTGGCCGATGTGGCCGGCGCCCTGCCCTCCGCACTGAAGCCCTACGGCGTCGAGACCAAGACACTCATTCCGGGCTATCCGGCGGTCATGAAGGCCGTCCGCGATCCGGTCGTCCGTCTCGAATTCCCCGATCTGCTCGGCGAGCCGGCCACCGTTCTCGAGGTCGAGCATGCGGGCATTTCCTTCCTCGTGCTCGACGCGCCGGCCTATTACAGCCGCACCGGCGGCCCCTATGTCGATGCGACGGGCAAGGATTATCCCGATAACTGGCGGCGTTTCGCCGCGCTGTCGCTGGCCGGCGCGGAAATTGCCGCAGGCCTCCTGCCGGGCTGGCGGCCGGATCTCGTGCATGCGCATGACTGGCAATCGGCCATGGTGCCGGTCTACATGCGCTACAATCCTACGCCGGAGCTGCCGAGTGTCCTCACCATCCACAACATCGCTTTCCAGGGCCAGTTCGGCTCCGATATCTTCCCGGGCTTGCGCCTGCCGGCGCATGCCTTTTCGATGGAGGGCGTGGAATATTACGGCGATGTCGGGTTTCTCAAGGGCGGGCTGCAGACCGCCCATGCACTGACCACGGTCAGCCCTTCCTATGCCGAAGAAATCCTGACGCCGGAATTCGGCATGGGTCTCGAAGGCGTCATCGCCAGCAGGGCCTATAACCTCTACGGCATCGTCAACGGCATCGACGACGATATCTGGAACCCGGCGACCGATCCGATGATCGCACAGACCTATAGCGCGGCGACGCTGAAGGATCGCGCCGTCAACCGCCACCGGGTCATCGAACATTTCGGCCTCGACGACGATGATGGTCCGATCTTCTGCGTCGTCAGCCGGCTCACATGGCAGAAGGGCATGGATCTTCTGGCAAGTGTTGCCAGCGAGATTGTCCACATGGGCGGCAAGCTCGCCATTCTGGGCGCGGGCGATGCGGCGCTGGAGGGCGCGCTGTTTGCCGCAGCCGGCCGTCATCGCGGCCGTGTCGGCGTTTCCGCGGGCTATAACGAGCCCATGTCGCATCTGATGCAGGCCGGGTGTGACGCGATTATCATTCCCTCGCGCTTCGAACCCTGTGGCCTCACGCAGCTTTATGGCTTACGCTATGGTTGCCTGCCGATCGTTGCGCGGACAGGGGGGCTCAACGACACGATTATCGACGCCAACCACGCCGCGCTGCAGGCAAAAGCCGCGACCGGCATCCAATTTTCGCCCGTCACCCCCGAAGGGCTGCTGCAGGCCATACGCCGTGCCATGCATCTCTTCCAGGATCGAAAGGTCTGGACGCAGATGCAAAAGCAGGGCATGAAATCCGACGTATCCTGGGGCAGGAGCGCAGAACGCTACGCCGCTCTCTACTCCAGTCTAGTCTCGAGAGGCGCTTAACCCGATGATTAAAACCGTACCCACCACCCCCTACGCGGATCAGAAGCCCGGCACCTCGGGCTTGCGAAAGAAGGTTCCCGTATTCCAGCAGCCGAACTATGCGGAAAACTTCATCCAGTCGATTTTTGATTCGCTCGAAGGCTATCAGGGCAAGTGCCTGGTCATCGGCGGCGACGGCCGCTACTACAATCGCGAAGTCATCCAGAAGGCCATCAAGATGGCCGCCGCGAATGGCTTCGGCAAGGTGATGGTCGGCAAGGGCGGCATCCTCTCCACGCCCGCCGCCTCCAACATCATCCGCAAATACAAGGCCTTCGGCGGCATCATCCTGTCCGCGAGCCACAATCCTGGCGGCCCAACCGAAGACTTCGGCATCAAGTATAATATCAGCAATGGCGGCCCCGCGCCGGAGAAGATCACCGACGCGATCTATGAGCGCTCGAAGGTCATCGACAGCTACAAGATATCAGACTTCCCGGACATCAACCTCGATCGCATCGCCCGCGAAGATGTGGGCGGCATGATCGTTTCCGTCATCGATCCCGTCGAAGACTATGCGACCCTGATGGAGGAGCTGTTCGATTTCGGCGCGATCCGCAATCTGATCAGCCTCGGCTTCCGCCTGAGCTTCGACGCGATGAGCGCCGTCACCGGCCCCTACGCCAAGGAAATCTTCGAGATCCGCCTCGGCGCGCCGGACGGTTCGGTTCGCAACTTCCTGCCTCTGCCGGATTTCGGCGGTCATCATCCGGATCCGAACCTTGTCTACTGCAAGGAGCTTTACGACGACATGATGAGCGACGATGCCCCCGATTTCGGCGCGGCATCGGATGGCGACGGCGATCGCAATCTCATCATCGGCAAGGGCATCTACGTCACCCCGTCCGACAGCCTGGCGATTCTGGCGGCCAACGCCAATCTCGCTCCCGGCTATTCGCACGGCATCGCCGGCATAGCCCGCTCCATGCCAACAAGCGGCGCCGCCGACCGCGTTGCCGAAAAGCGTGGCGTCGGCATCTACGAAACGCCGACCGGCTGGAAATTCTTCGGCAATCTGCTCGATGCCGGCATGGCGACCATCTGCGGCGAAGAAAGCTCGGGCACCGGCTCCAACCACGTTCGCGAGAAGGACGGCCTCTGGGCTGTGCTGCTCTGGCTGAACATTCTGGCCGTTCGCGGCGAGAGCGTCATCGATATCGTGACGCAGCACTGGGCCACCTATGGCCGCAACTATTATTCCCGCCACGATTATGAGGGCGTCGACACCGATGCAGCCAATGGCCTGATCTCGGCGCTGCGCGAAGAGCTGCCGACCCTGCCGGGCACGAAGTTCGGCGATCTCACCGTTTCCGCCGCCGACGACTTCGCCTATCACGATCCGGTCGACAAGTCGGTCAGCCAGCATCAGGGCATCCGCATCCTCTTTGAAGGCGGCTCCCGCGTGGTCTTCCGTCTCTCCGGCACCGGCACGACGGGCGCGACGCTGCGCGTTTACATCGAGCGCTACGAGCCAGATCCGACCCGCCACAATATTGAAACCCAGCAAGCGCTGGCCGACCTCATCGTCGCCGCCCAGGATATCGCCGATATCAAGGGTCGCACCGGCCGTGACGCGCCGACCGTCATTACCTGAATTTACGACCTAAGCCCCTTCTCCCCGCGGATGCGTGGAGAAGGTGGCCAGGAGCCGCCCAACAATGTGGGGCGGCGACTGGCCGGATGAGGGGCATTCTCAAAATTCGCCGCGACTGCACAATTTGCCGAACGCTCCGCCCCTCACCCTAACCCGCTCCTCGCAAGCGGGGAGAGGGAACAATCTCCAGCGATCCGGAAAGCCCGCAAGACATGTCAGAACCGACAACCCGCTGCCTTGGAGCAACCCTTACCGATTCTGGCGGCGAATTTATCGTCGCATCCAAACATGCCGAGCGCATCGAGCTCTGCCTGTTCGATGCCGAGGGCCACAAGGAAATTGCGCGCCTGCCGCTCACCCGCGACGGCGACGAACATCGTCTTTTCGTCAAGGATGCAAGGGAAGGCGCGCGCTACGGCCTGCGCGCCCATGGCTCCTATGATCCCGATCGCGGCCTCTGGTTCGACCCGTCCAAGCTCTTGGTCGATCCCTACGCCAAGGAGATCGACCGGCCGTTTCGCTATGATCCGCGCCTCGGGGTCTTCGGTGCCGATACGCAGGATCTCATGCCGAAGGCGATCGTCTCGCGCGATGTCGCCGTCAAGCCGGCCAAGCCCTTGTTTCAGCCCGGCGGCCTGATCTACGAGATCGCCGTAAAGCCCTTCACGATGTTGCATCCGGATGTGCCGGCTGAGATACGCGGCACGCTTGGCGCCCTCGCCCACCCCTCCGTCATCGCGCATCTCAAGCGCCTGCAGATCGACGCCGTCGAGCTGATGCCGATCACCGCATGGATCGACGAACGGCATCTGCCGCCGCTCGGCCTTACCAATGGTTGGGGCTACAACCCGGTCGCCTTCATGGCGCTCGATCCGCGCCTCGTGCCCGGCGGCATGAGGGAGTTGCGCGAGACGGTCGCCACCCTTCACGCCGAAGGGATCGCCGTCATCCTCGATCTCGTCTTCAACCATACGGGCGAAAGCGACCGACAGGGACCTACCTTGTCATTGCGAGGCCTCGACAATTCAAGCTATTTCCGCCATCTGCCCGACCAACCCGGCACGCTGGTCAACGATACCGGCACGGGCAACACCATTGCCTGCGACCAGCCGGCAACACGCAGGCTCATCATCGACAGCCTGCGCCATTTCGTCCGGAATGCCGGCATCGACGGTTTCCGTTTCGATCTCGCCACCGTGCTCGGCCGCAACGGCAAGGGCTTCGATCCGGACAGCATGACGCTGCGCACCATGCTGGCGGATGAGGTGCTGCAGGATCGGATCATGATCGCCGAGCCCTGGGACATCGGCGCCGGCGGCTACCAGCTGGGGAATTTTCCCGCGCCTTTTCTTGAATGGAACGACCGCGCCCGCGATGATTTACGCCGCTTCTGGCGAGGCGATGCGGGCATCGGCGATCTCGCGACCGTGCTTGCCGGCTCCTCCTCTATCTTCGGCCGTGACGGACGCACGCAGACGCGCAGCGTCAATTTCCTCGCCGCCCATGACGGCTTCACACTGATGGATCTCGTTTCCTACGAGAACAAGCACAATGAGGCCAATGGCGAGAACAATCGCGACGGCCACAACGAGAACTTCTCGTGGAACAATGGCATCGAAGGCAAGACGGACGACCAATCGATCCAGCGCAAGCGCCGCGCCGATATCGAAGCCATGCTGTCGACGCTCTTTGCCACGCGCGGCACGATCATGCTGACATCGGGCGACGAAGCCGGACGCAGCCAGCAGGGCAATAACAACGCCTATTGCCAGGATAATGCCATCACCTGGATGGACTGGAAGACACTGGACGAGGAGTTGATCGGCCATACGGCATGGCTCGCCGGCCTACGCCGCCGCTTCGCTGCCTTCGGCGATATGGACTTCTTCCATGGCGATGGCGACGTGCTCTGGTTCTCAGGCGCGGGAACACCGATGGCGGCGCCGGATTGGGAAGCGCCAAGCGCAAGCGTGCTCGGCATGGCGCTCCGCACGCAGGATCGCGCCACCGGCCGGTCGGCGCGGCTTGCCATGTTGTTCAACCGCGCAACCGAGGAGCTCCATGCCACATTGCCTGCCTCGGAAAATGGTGGTTGGTCGCTGCTGACGACGGCAGGCGAAACGGCAGCCGGTGAGCAGCTCACTATTCCCGCCCGTTCCGTCGCCTTCCTTGTCGAAAAATGATCGCGGTTGCACTTTCGGTCTCGATTCGCCAGAAAGGATTCTGACGACACAGACTGACGAGGATGGAATGCCCGGCGAAATTTCGCTTGTCGAGATCATGAAACTGGCGGGAACGGAGATCGGCGTTTCTGACTGGATCATCGTCGAGCAGACGATGATCGACACCTTTGCCGATGCGACGCTCGATCACCAATTCATCCATGTCGATTCAGAGCGCGCCAAGGCGGAAACGCCCTATGGCGGCACTATCGCCCACGGCTTCCTGACGCTCTCGCTGCTCTCGGCGATGAACTACAGCGGTCTGCCAAAGATCCGCGAGCAGACGATGGGCATCAACTACGGCTTCGAAAAGATCCGCTTTATGTCACCAGTCAAGTGCGGCGCGCGGGTGCGTGGCCGTTTCGTGCTCGCCGAAACCCGCCTGCGCGGCGCCAGCATGCTGATGCTGACTTATGACGTGACGGTCGAGATCGAAAATGAGCGCAAACCGGCGCTCACCGCGACATGGACGACCATATCGCAGTTCGATCCGAAGGATCGGCCGGAAGAGGGTTAAAGTCTCTTTTCTACCTTCTTCCCGCCGGGGAGAAGGTATTTTCCGCATCCTCCGCGCCCTCGGCCAAAAGACCAAAGACATAGTCGGAGAAGGAGCGCCAGACTTCAACGCGGAATGTCTCTTCATCGAGGCGCAAGACCACCACCTCAGCCTTGCCATAAAGCGTGCGCGAGCAGGCGCCGGCAGGGAATGCGTTCAGCGAAAGGTCCTGCGAGCAGCCGGCGGCAAGCGTTGCTTCCGCCCCGGAACCTGACACAATCACAGCGGTATTGCGATGCGAGACATCGGTCGCCGAATGCAACGCTCCGGACGATGCGGCCAGACCGACGAGTTCTGCGCCGTTCTCATCGATGACGAGCCATTCGTCCGGGCCAAGCCACAGGGCATGACGCCCATTGGCGCTGGTCGAGGTCTTCGGCCGGGTCGGCAGCTGCAGGCCGAGCGCCTGCGAAAGACCGCCGATCGAGTCGGCCGGCGCGCGCAGCGAAATACGGCTTGCGGGAGCGGCGGGCGTCAGTCGAACGATAGAAGAGCCACCATGGCGACCGGCGAGCGGCAGTTTACGGGTTGCGAGATCAACCATTGATCCGGCCTCCTTCCTTGTCAAAGAACACCAGATCCGCCACCTCGACGGCAATCGTCTTGTCCGGCATCGGCACGTAGAGCGTCTTGCCCATGCGTTCGCGTCCGCCGGCAACCAGCGCGAAGGCGATGGAGCGGCCGAGATTTTCGGACCAGTAGGAAGAGGTGACATGGCCGAGCATGGTCATCGGCTTCTGTTCGTTGGGGTCGGCGACGATCTGCGCGCCTTCCTCCAGCACCACTTTCGGATCGCGGGTGGTAAGACCGACAAGCTGCTTGCGCCCTTCCTTCATGATATCCGGCCGCTTCAGGCCGCGAATACCGACGAAATCGGTCTTCTTCTTGGAAACCGCCCAGGAGAGCCCGGCATCGTCTGGCGTAACAGTCCCGTCGGTATCCTGCCCGACGATGATGTAGCCCTTCTCGGCGCGCAGCACGTGCATGGTCTCGGTGCCGTAAGCGCAGGCACCCAGCGGCTCGGCGCGCGCCCAGACGGCTTCCAGAACGGACTGACCATAATCGGCTGGCACGTTGATTTCGTAGCCGGCCTCACCGGTGAAGGAGACGCGGAACAGCCGCGCCGGCACGCCGCAGACTTTGCACTCGGCCACACTCATATGTGGGAAGGCCTCGTTGGACAGATCCTGCCCCTCGACGAGCGGCTCGATGATCTCGCGCGCCTTCGGACCCTGCACGGCAATGACGGCCCATTGCTCCGTCGTCGACGTCAGCCACACCTTCAGATGCGGGAACTCTGTCTGCAGATAGTCTTCCATGTGATGCAGCACGCGCGGCGCACCGCCTGTTGTCGTCGTCACATGGAAACGATCTTCGGCCAAGCGCCCGACGACACCGTCGTCATAGACGAAGCCGTCTTCGCGCGTCATGATGCCGTAGCGGCAGCGGCCGGGCTTCAGCGTATCCCAGGCATTGGTGTAGAGGAGATTCAGGAATTCCGCCGCATCCGGCCCGACCACTTCGATCTTGCCGAGCGTCGAGGCATCGAACACGCCGGCCACGTCACGCGCCGTACGGCATTCGCGATTGACGGCCTGGTGCATGGTCTCGCCGGCGCGCGGATAGAACCAGGCACGCTTCCAGTTGCCGACATCTTCGAAGATGGCGCCATGTGCCTCTTCCCAGGCATGCATCGGCGTCTTGCGGGCGGGATCAAAAAGAGGTCCACGCGAATGGCTGATCAGCGTGCCGTAGGTGACAGGCGTATAGGGCGCGCGGAAGGTGGTAAGACCGACCTGCGGAATATCCTTGCCGAGCATTTCGGCGGCGATCGCCAGCCCGTGCATGTTGGAAAGCTTGCCCTGGTCGGACGCCATCCCGTTGGTGGTGAAGCGCTTGATGTGCTCGATGGAGTGCATGCCCTCGCGCACGGCAAGGCGGATATCCTTGGCGCAGACATCATGCTGGAAATCGACGAAAGCCTTGGCATTCGTGTCCGGCCCGGCACCTTCGGCGGCACCGATCATGCCGCCGGTCCATTCGAAGGCCTGCTCGGCATGAAGCTGGATCTTTTCGCCGCCATTGGTGGCGCCGGTAGCGCGCGCCATCAGCTCGCCGGCGGCCAACGATTCCTCGATCGCGGCCTGCAGACCATCCGTACCGTTGCAGGCGCCAACCGAGAGACAATCCTGAACATAGGTGCCCGGCAGGAAGCGCTGCTTCTCGGTATCGAATTTCAGCTTGCCGCGCGACTGCGAGAAGAGATGAACGGAGGGCGTCCAGCCGGCGGAAACCAGCAGGGCGTCGATCGCGATCTTGCGCTTGGCGGAGCTGCCGTTGCGCGCGACGGTCATGGAGGAGACGCGAAGCTTGCCGGCGGTGTCGACGACGGCGTAATCCGTCATCACTTCTATGCCCAGCCGCTTCGCCTCAGCCAGAACCGCCTCGCCCGGCCGCGCGCGGCTGTCGACGATGGCGGCAACGGAAACGCCGGCGCGCTTGAGGTCGAAGGCGGCTTCATAGGCCGAATCGTGCGCAGTGTAGACGCCGATTTTCGCACCAACGGCGACGCCATAGTGGTTGAGATAGGCGCGCGCCGCCGAGGCGAGCATAATGCCCGGACGGTCGTTGTTCGGAAACACCATGTGACGTTCGATGGCGCCAGTCGCCAGGATGGCCCGCTTGGCGCGGACCTGCCACAGGCGCTCGCGCGGCAGGTCGCGGCCCGGTCGCGCCAGATGATCGGTCACCCGTTCGGCAAGCCCGAAGAAATTGTGATTGTAGTAGCCGAAGGCCGTCGTGCGGGTCAGCACCTGGACGTTCGGCATCACCTGGAGCTTGGCGACGATAGCCTGCGCCCAGTCATAGCCCTCGACGCCGTCGATCTTGATGCCGGTGTCGAAGCGCAGCGCACCGCCGGCTTCCGGCTGCTCGTCGCAGAGGATAACTTTAGCGCCGGTTTCGGCGGCGGCCAGCGCCGCGGAAAGACCGGCAGCGCCGGCACCGACGACAAGCACGTCGCAATGCGCATAGCGGCTGGCATAATGATCCGGATCTTCTTCCGTCGGCGCAACGCCGAGGCCGGCGGCGCGGCGGATGAAGGGCTCGTAGAGATGCTTCCAGGCCGACTTCGGCCACATGAAGGTCTTGTAGTAGAAGCCGGCGGCAAAGAACGGCGACATCAAATTGTTGACGCCGCCGACATCGAAGGCGAGCGACGGCCAGCGGTTCTGCGACTGCGCCTTCATGCCGTCGAAGACTTCCTGCACGCTGGCGCGCACGTTCGGCTGCCGCCGCGCCGCATCGCGGGAAATATCGAGCAGCGCGTTCGGCTCCTCGGCTCCGGCGGAAAGAATGCCGCGCGGGCGGTGATACTTGAAGGACCGGCCGACGAGATGGACGCCGTTGGCAAGCAGCGCCGAGGCGACGGTATCGCCTTCGAGCGCAGTGTAGCTCTTGCCGTCAAAAGTGAAGCGAGCGGTTCTGGCCGGCGTCAGACGTCCCTTGCCCGCGATACGATTGGCGCCGCTCATTCAACAAATCCCTCTGTTTGTGCCGTCTGTTCTTGTTCGTTTTTATGCTGCGCAGCCGGCTCGGACGCGCCTGGCAGGAGCGTCGCGGGATCCGGCTTTGGCTCGCCGGCCTTGTAGGTACGGTAGAAATGATCGCTCACCGTGTCGCGCGCCGCGTTGAAGAAGCGGCCGCAGCCATGGATATGCCGCCAGCGCTCGAATATCAGGCCCTTCGGATTGTCGCGCAGGAAGAAATATTCCTCGAACTCCTCGTTCGAAATTCCGGCGATATTGGCCGGCCGTACGATATGGGCGTCGCCGGCGTTGCGGAATTCGAGTTCCGAACGCTCTTCCTCGCAATAGGGGCAGTAAATCAGCAGCATCGGTTTCTACCTGTGTTAAAGCTCGGAGCCCGTAAGGCTTGTGCCGGGAGGCTGGGCGCAAAGCCGCCGTCCCATGGTGACGAAAGGTGTTATGCGCTTCAAAAGCGCCTCTAGCGATCCATAGGGTTTCAGCACGTCCGTCATCCCCATATTGACCAGGCTCATGCCCAGCAGATCCGTATCGAGCACGAAAGCGCGCGTCGCCTCGGGTTTCTGCTCCGGCACGAAATAAACGGCGGGCTTGTTCAGCACCTTGGCGCAGGCAAGCACCCCGCTTTCGGCCACGAAGGGCCATTCGGCCTCATCCTTCGCCTTGTGGATCACCTGCATGCGAAAATCCTCGGCCCCCGGAATAAGATCGCTGGCTTCGGCCGCGATCGTTCCGGCCAGCAAGGAAAGCCCCGCCGCAAGAACGATCCCGACCGCCGCCGGCATCAGTGCGCCACGGCGGCCGCTGCCGCCTCGTCGATCAGGCGGCCGGTGCGGAAGCGATCCAGCGTCAGACCGGCATTGAACTTGTGCGGCTCATCGCGGGCGATGAGATGGGCAAAGAGATTGGCCGAACCCGGCGTCGCCTTGAAACCGCCCGTACCCCAGCCGCAGTTGACGTAGAGCCCTGGCACTGGCGTCTTCGACTGGATCGCCGAACGATCCGGCGTATTGTCGACGATACCGCCCCAGGAGCGCATCATCTTCACGCGACGGAACATCGGGAAGAGCTCGCAGATCGCATCCAGCGTATGGGTGATGATCTGCAACCCGCCGGTCTGGCTGTAGGAATTATACTGGTCCGTGCCCGCGCCGATCACGAGCTCGCCCTTGTCGGACTGCGAGATATAGGCGTGCACCGTGTTCGACATGACGACGCAGGGGAAGATCGGCTTCAGCGGCTCGGAGACGAGCGCCTGCAGCGGGCTCGATTGCAGCGGCACGCGCACGCCCGCCATCTGCATGACGACAGTGGTGTGACCGGCCGCGGAAACGCCGACCTTCTTGGCGCCGATGAAGCCCTTGGAGGTGTCGACGCCGGTCACGCGGCCATCCGGCCCACGGCGAATGCCGGTCACTTCGCAATTCTGGATGATATGCACGCCGCGATCGGAAGCAGCGCGGGCAAAGCCCCAGGCAACCGCATCGTGGCGCGCCGTGCCGCCGCGACGCTGCAGGGCGGCGCCATTGATCGGATAACGCGCCATCTTCGAAATATCGAGCGGCGGACAGTAAGCCTTGGCCTGCTCCGGCGTCAGCCATTCATTATCGATGCCATAGAGGCGATTGGCATGAATATGCCGCTTGAAGGACTGCTGGTCGTGCACATTGTGCGACAGCATCATCACGCCGCGCGGCGAATACATGACATTGTAATTGAGATCCTGTGACAGCCCCTCCCAGAGCTTCATCGAATGCTCGTAGATGTGCATGCTCTCTTCATAGAGATAGTTCGAGCGGATGATGGTCGTGTTGCGGCCGGTATTGCCGCCGCCGAGCCAGCCCTTCTCGATCACCGCGACATTGGTGATGCCGTGCTCCTTGGCGAGATAGTAGGCGGCGCCCAGGCCATGACCGCCGGCGCCGACGATGATGACGTCATACTCCTTGCGCGGCTCCGGCGAGGTCCATTGAGCCTCCCAGCCCTTGTGAGCCCGCATCGCTTCCCTTGCCACGGCAAAAACCGAGTATTTACGCATTCGCCCTCAACTCCTTCAGGCAAGACGCCCTTTTTATGGGTCATACAAATCGCAAATCAAAAACCGACACAACGGCTCTTTTGCGACGCATTCAGGACCGTCTTTCGACACGGTTAAAATTGCCGCGCTCCCGGATGAGCTGCTTATGACCTTTTAGCAGCTCTATTTGCGCTGCAGATGGCAGACTTTCATTCGCCCGCCGTGACCGTCCTTACGCCAGACACATCCCTCTTTGCGCGGCTTCCCATTGTAAAGATAGATCTTCGCGCGATGCTTGCTGTCGAAGGTCTGATTGGAAAAGTCGTGACCGCCGATGCGGACGTTCTTTCCGAGCCGCACTTCGCCTGCCGCGGCAGGCGCAAGCGCTGCGGCGAGAACAACGAGGGCAAGCATGGGCGCTGCGAGCAACCTTCCAACGGCAACCAAGTCGAGTGACTTCATAAGACGATTCCTTTTTGCCTCGGACAATTGCGCGAATGGTGCAATTGCCGCGGCGTACGAATGAGTGTGATCCGAAATACTCATAGAACATGTCAATGTCGCAAATGCACCGGGGCCGCCAGCCCCGTATTCAAACAGCTTCGATGAAGCGCCGCAGGCATTGCCGGCTGAATTCGGTACTCGACAAACCGCTTTTTCCTCTGCAAACTCACGATCTGGCTAGACTTTGACAAACCGATCTGTTATCTCGCCTAACCAATCGCAAGGCTGCGGCTTCGCGAACGTTATATTTTTGCCTCCTGGCGCTGCCGTCGCCGCTGGCATCAACCAAACCAAAGGAACGTGATTCTCGTGCAGGTACTTGTCCGCGATAACAATGTTGACCAGGCTCTCCGCGCTCTCAAGAAGAAGATGCAGCGCGAAGGTATTTTCCGCGAAATGAAGATGCGCGACTATTATGAAAAGCCGTCGCAGAAGCGTGCTCGCGAAAAGGCCGAAGCTGTTCGTCGCGTTCGCAAGCTTGCTCGCAAGCGCGCTCAGCGCGAAGGCCTTGTTGCCAAGTAATCGCCGTTTTTTCGACGTTTTCAGATGCATGTGTGGCGGGGGCGAGTCGTTCGCCGCCGCCTTTTTTTTGATTTCTTCTCCGAGCAAATCGGATTAAATCAGAATAGCCTGATATGACGCATGGGGAAAGCGAACCCGATAATGGCAATGACGACTTTCGTAAAGTTCCGCACTTCGAACCTTTCCTTACCCGTTTCGAAGCGCGTTGCGGTGCTGCCTGCTTTGGCGATGCTCGCCGCGATCAGCCTTTCCGGCTGCCAGACCGCCTCCACCGATAACGTGATCCAGATCGACAAGGCGCAAGGCTCCTCGGAAAATATCGCTTCGCTGACTTCGGTCATCAATTCCAATCCGCAGGATCCGGAAGGCTACAATGTTCGCGGCACGGCCTATGGCCGCGGCGGCGATTTCAGCCGCGCGCTTGCCGATTTCAACCAGGCGATCCAGCTCAATCCGAAGTTCTACCAGGCATACGCCAACCGCGCGCTCATCTACCGCAACATGGGCAAGCTGCCGGAAGCGATTGCAGATTATAGTGCCGCGCTGCAGATCAACTCGAACTACGATGTCGCCTATATCGGCCGAGGCAATCTCTACCGCCAGGCCGGCCGCGACAACGAGGCCTTCAATGACTATTCCAAGGCGATCAGCCTCGGCACGACTGATGGACGCGCTTATAATGGCCGCGGCGTGATCTATCAGAAGCGCAATCAGCAGGACAAGGCGATCGACGACTTCTCGAAGGCGATCTCGCTGTCGCCGAACTCGCCGGAGCCATACAACAGCCGCGGTATCTCCTATCTCGCGCAGAACGACGACGACAACGCTTTCGCCGATTTCAACCATGCCATCGATCTCAATAACAAGGTTGCCGAATCCTGGGCGAACCAGGCCTTCGTCTATGAGCGCCGCGGCGACAAGGTGAAAGCACGCCGCTCCTATCAGCATGCGGTCAACCTCGATTCGAACTACCAGCCGGCCAGGGACGGCCTGGCGCGTGTCGGCGCCGGCGCCTGATACGACATCCCACCGCGATAAGACATCCGGCCGCCGGCGCTCCTTCGCCCGGCGGCTTTTCTTTGCAGCACTGAACGCTTAGTCTCGAAGCATTCCTATCCGAACGAGACAGCGACATGCCCTCCCCGCAGAAAATCATCGTCATCGGCGCCGGCATCATCGGCGCTTCCATCGCCTGGCATCTCCAGCGCAAGGGTGCGGCCGTCACCGTGGCCGCGGAGCAGACCGGCGGAGTGGCGACACCGAATTCCTTCGCCTGGATCAATGCGAGCTGGGGCAATACGGAATTCTACTTCCATTTCCGCCACCGCTCGATGCGCGAATGGTCGAGGCTTGCGGCCGAGCTTCCCGGCCTGCCGCTATCCTGGCGCGGCGGCCTGCGCTGGGATCTCCCGGAGGCGGAACTGGATGCTTATGCGGCCCAGCATCACGGTTGGGGCTATGGCATACAGCCGGTCAATCGAGCCACCAGCGCGATGATCGAGCCGAACCTCGCCAATCCGCCGGACTATGCGCTGCACGTCGCCGAGGAAGGCGCCGTCGAGCCCGTTGCCGCAGCCGAACTGCTGCTGAAAGAAGCCGCGCGCCATGGCGCGATCCTGCTGTCCGGCGTCGAAGCCAGACGCCTGCTGAAGGAAGGCGGGCGGGTCATCGGCGTCGAAACGAGCGAAGGGGCAATGCGTGCCGATCATATCGTTCTTGCCGCCGGCGCAGGCACGGCAGCACTTGCGGCATCGGCCGATATCCACGTGCCACTGGAAACGCCACCGGGACTCATCGTTCATTCCCGCCCTGCCCAAAAGCTGCTGAACGGTCTGGTGATGATGCCGGAATTGCATCTGCGCCAGACGGCGGAAGGACGAATCATCGCCGGCGGCGACTTCGGCGGCACCGATCCTGGCGATAATCCGCAAGCGGCCGCCCGCGAACTTTTCGCCAAGGTCAAGGCAACCTTGAAAGGAGCCGAGGCGCTAGAGCTCGATTTCCACACCGTCGGCTATCGTCCAACGCCGAAGGATGGCCTGCCCATTCTGGGCGGCGTCGATGGCGCGCCGGGCCTCTATCTCGCGGTGTTGCATTCGGGCGTCACGCTGGCGCCGCTGGTCGGCCTGCTTGCCGCCGAGGCGATCGTCGATGGCAAAGACGATGATCAGCTTGTCCCCTTCCGCCTTTCACGCTTTGCCTGACCCTAGCAAAAAGCCGGTGCGGCGCAACTCAGGGGATGCATTACCATAGTCGTAAATACCCGAGATCGCTTATGATTTCGAAACAATGACTTTTCAGATGTTGCAAGGCAATTTCCCCAGCCCTAACATGGAGACTTCGAGAGCATGTAGCTCGAGACTGGGCACGGGGCGCTTGGCATGATGACCAAAACCATTCTATTCGCGTTTGCCAGCGCTTTGGATCGTCATGGAGGCACGATCGGTTGATCGCCCCATGAGGAAACCGCATTTCCCGAAAGCGTCGATTGGGGCCTATCTGATCGCCATAGCCTTGGCGATTGCCTTGCCTATTCTGGCCTTCGTCGCTCTCCTTCTCGTCCAGCTGGAAAACAATGAACGCGATGCGCTGAAAGGCGATACGGTTCAGGACGCCCAGGCTTTGGCGCGCGTCATCGACCGCCAGCTGCAGGATATGGCGACGACGTTGCGGCTGCTCTCCTCGTCGCCTGAACTCGAGCGCAACGATATCGCCACTTTCTTCGCACGGACGGAAACGGTCCTGCGCACTGATTCCCTCTTTGTCCTGCTCATGGAAAAGGATGGCCAGCTAAGGTTGAACACCCGCTGGCCGCTCGGCAAGCCGCTCGGCAAGACCGGCAACATGGCCGCGCTGCAATCAGCGCTGACCTCCGGGCGAATCGAGGCGTCCGATGTCTTCATCGGTACGAATGCCCGCCGCTGGGTCTATAACGTCACCCTGCCGCTCGAGCATTCCCCCGCCGGTGCTGCCTTGGCGGTAACCCAGGATGCGGACGAACTCGCCAAGCTCGTGACCACGGAGGCCTTACCGCCCGGCTGGTCGGCCGCCGTTTTGGACAAATCCGGCCATGTCGTTGCAGCCGGCGGCCCCACGACCCTCGCGCCAGGCGACGCGTTCAAAAAGGACATCCTGCCGAAGCTGATCACATCCAGCGGCGTTTATCAGGACGAAAAGATCCTGCCGAACGCGGTGCTCGGCTATGCGCAAATCTCAGGCTGGTCCTGGAAGGCCGTCGTCTGGGGGCCGATCGCGTCGGCGCAGGAATCACTGATGAGCACCTGGCGCTTTCTGATCTATGGCGGCGTGACGCTGCTGCTGATCGCGCTGATTGCCGTCTATGCCCTGGCGCGGCAGGTGCGCATCACCATTCAAAGCATTGCCGACATGGCCGATCGCATGGGGCGGGGCGAGATTGTCTCGCCGATCGATACCAGTGTTATCGAGGCGAACCAGGTGGCCGTGGCGCTTTCCAACGCATCCTTCGACCGCAGCGTGACGGAAGACCGGCTGCATTTCGTCATGCACGAACTCGTCCACCGCACCAAGAATCTGCTGGCGCTCGCCCAGGCGATGACCCGGCAGCTTGCGCGGCAGACGGACAGCGTCGACAGCTTCCAGCGCGCCGTCGCCGATCGGCTGGAAGGGTTGGCACGTTCGATCGAAGTCCTGACCAGCGAACAATGGTCCGGCGTTTCGCTGCGCCGCGTGATCGACATCCACCTTGCGACCTTCCTGCAGGGACCGCAGCAGCTCGATGTCCTCGGCAACGATTTCCTGCTGAAGCCGGAAGCGGTGCAGAATCTCGGCCTGGTTCTACATGAGCTCGCGACCAATTCCGTGAAATATGGCGCGCTTTCGGCTCCCGAAGGCAGGATCACCATCGAATGGACGACGGAGGCCGGCGAAAGCGGGCCGATGATCCACTTCGTGTGGACGGAAAGCGATGGCCCCCCGGTCAAGCCGCCAAAAGAAACCGGCTTCGGCACCACCGTGACGAAAACGCATGCCGCGGCATCCTTCGGCGGCAGTGTCGAGGTCGATTTCCGCTTAACCGGCCTCGTCTGGAAATTGACTGCCCTGCGCAGCACGATGGAGCGCGAGCGGAGCTGAAGCACATCGCGATCTTCCGGTTTCGCTTCTTGCGCTTGGGACATCTCACGAAAAGCGCGCAACGGCCTTCTGTCTGGGGCACGTGAAAGAAGATGGAACGCTGCGTGATTCGAAGAATCTTTCACATACCGTTTTCCAAAACCTACTCGTTCATCGCCTTGACGATCTCGTCGGTCACTTTCTTGGCGTCGCCAAGCAGCATCATCGTGCCGTCCTTGTAGAACAGCGTGTTGTCGATGCCGGCATAGCCGGAGCCGAGCGAACGCTTGACGAAAAGGCAGGTCTTGGCCTTGTCGACGTCGAGGATCGGCATGCCGTAGATCGGTGAGGTCTTGTCGTCGCGCGCAGCCGGATTGGTGACGTCGTTCGCACCGATGACATAGGCGACATCGGCCTGGGCGAATTCCGAATTGATATCCTCGAGCTCGAAGACCTCGTCATAGGGGACGGTGGCCTCCGCCAGCAGCACGTTCATATGGCCGGGCATGCGGCCGGCAACCGGATGGATGGCATATTTCACCTCGACGCCATGCGCCTTCAGCCTGTCGGCCATTTCGCGCAGCGCGTGCTGCGCCTGGGCGACTGCCATGCCGTAACCCGGAACGATGATGACCTTGGAGGCGTTCGCCATCAGATAGGCGGCATCCTCGGCCGAACCGAGCTTCACGGTCTTGTCGGAATTATCGGCCCCGCCCGATGCCGTCTCGCCGCCGAAGCCGCCGAGAATGACCGAGATGAAGGAGCGGTTCATGCCCTTGCACATGATGTAGGACAGGATCGCGCCCGAGGATCCGACAAGCGCGCCGGTGACGATGAGCGCGAGATTGCCGAGTGTGAAGCCGATGCCGGCTGCTGCCCAGCCGGAATAGGAATTCAGCATCGACACGACGACCGGCATGTCGGCGCCGCCGATCGGCACGATCAGCAGCACGCCGAGTGCCAGCGACAGCAGGACGACGGCCCAAAAGGCGAAATGGCTCTCGCTTGCCGCCAGGCTGATGATGAAGAACACGATCAGGACAAGCAGGGCTGTATTGATGATGTGGCGGTTCGGCAGCAGGATCGGCTTGCCGGACATGCGCCCGTCAAGCTTCAGGAAGGCGATGATCGAGCCGGTGAAGGTCAAGGCGCCGATAGCGACGCCGATCGCCATTTCGATGCGGGCTTCCGTGTGGATATGGCCGATTTCGCCAATGCCGAATGAGGATGGCGTATAGAGCGCTGAAGCGGCCACGAGGACGGCCGCCAGGCCGACCAGCGAGTGGAAACCGGCCACCAGCTGCGGCATCGACGTCATCGGAATGACGCGGGCGATATAGGCGCCTGCCCCACCGCCGATGGCAAGGCCGAGAATAATCAGCACGAAGCCGCCGAAGGACGGCGTCGCCAGCACAAGCGTCGTGACGATGGCAATGCCCATGCCGACCATGCCGTAGAGATTGCCGCGCCGGCTGGTCGCCGGATGCGACAGGCCGCGCAATGCCAGGATGAACAGCACGCCGGAGACGAGATAGAGGAAAGCCGCCATATTGCTCAGCATGCCGCTCTCACTTGTCCTTCTTCTTGTACATCGCCAGCATGCGCTGGGTGACAAGGAAACCGCCGACGATATTGACCGAGACCAGCACCAGCGCCACGAAGCCGAAGCCCGTCGCGAGACCGCTCGCCGAGATGCCGACGGCCAACAACGCGCCGACGACGATGACCGAAGAGATGGCGTTCGTCACCGCCATCAGCGGCGTGTGCAGGGCCGGCGTTACCGACC
Source organism: Rhizobium sp. P40RR-XXII (assembly GCF_012641405.1). GTDB lineage: Bacteria > Pseudomonadota > Alphaproteobacteria > Rhizobiales > Rhizobiaceae > Rhizobium. The sequence goes on along the minus strand of NZ_JABAII010000001.1, from coordinate 158,232 downwards.
AGACGACGTAATAGCCGACGAAGATCGCCAGCACGAAGATGGCAAGCTGGAAGACGAAGGGATCGATCGCTCCGCCCGCTGCGGCGCTGACGGTCTCCGGTGCCTGTGCGGCGGCAGCCGTGACGGCGGCAACGGCATCGTTCAGTTGCTGGAGTGCCTGGTCCATTGCTTGGCTGGCCATATCAGAGATCTCCCTTGCTGACCGTCGGCTGGTCTGGATCGACGAAACTCGGGTGCACGACTTCGCCGTCATCGGTCAGCATCGTCGCCTTGATCAGTTCGTCGACGCGGTTGAGGCCGAGGCTCTTGCTATCCTTGTCGACCATCGTTTCCAGGAAGGTGACGAGGTTCTTGGCGTAGAGGGCTGAGGCGCTGGCCGCGATCCGGCCGGCCATGTTCGGATAGCCGATCACGCGAACGCCTTCGACTTCCGCGACCTTGCCGTATTCGGCACCCTCGATATTGCCGCCGCGCTCGACCGCGAGGTCAACGGCAACGGCACCCGGGCGCATGGCCTTCAGCATGTCGCGGCTGACCAGCCGCGGCGCCGGCCGGCCGGGGATCAGCGCCGTCGTGATGATGATATCCTGCTTGGCGATATGATCGGCGACGAGAACGGCCTGTTTGACCTGATATTCCCTGGACATTTCCTTGGCATAGCCGCCGGCGGTCTCCGTCGCCTTGAACTCTTCGTCCTCGACGGCGATGAATTTCGCACCGAGCGAGGCCACCTGTTCCTTCGCCGCCGGTCGCACGTCGGTCGCCGATACCAGCGCGCCCAAACGCCGCGCCGTGGCGATCGCCTGCAGGCCGGCAACGCCGGCACCCATGACGAACACCTTTGCCGCCGGCACCGTGCCCGCCGCCGTCATCATCATCGGAAGCGCCCGATCGTAGACGGCCGCGGCCTCGATGACGGCTTGATAACCGGCGAGATTGGCTTGCGACGACAGCACGTCCATCGACTGTGCCCTGGTGATGCGCGGCATCAACTCCATGGCGAAGCTCGTAAGCCCCGCTCGCGCCATCTCGGCAAGTGCGGCCTCGTTGCCATAGGGATCCATGATGGCAATAACGATCGCGCCGCTCTTGTAGCCGGCGATTTCCTTGGTCGTCGGGCGCCTGACTTTGAGGATGACATCCGCCGCCTTCGCATCCCTAATGGAGCCGATCCGCGTGCCGGCGGCTTCGTATTCCGCGTCTGGAATACGCGATGAAGCCCCCGCACCGGCTTCGATCACGACATCGAAGCCGAGCCCCCTCATCTTCTTCACCGTCTCCACGGAGGCGGCAACACGCGTCTCTTCCGTCACGCTTTCCTTGGCCACGAAAACCAAATTGCTCAACAGCACCACCCCACATCAAACGGCGGCCCTGCTGGATACAGCTGGGCAAACACCTGCGAAATCAGGTCATAATTTTCAGCAAAGGCTGGGGCCGGACGGCCCCGCGTCGGTCAACGTGACAATAGGAAGCCAAGGAACGAGAGGACGACGAAAATGATGAAGCCGCCCAGCAAGCCGGCATGACCGAAAAAACCCGCCGCCATCGCAATCAGCAAAGCAGCGACGATCGCCGATCCCAGCCTGGCCACAAACAGGAACCCGTTATAGGTTTTCTGATGTTCCTTGTAGTCCATGGCGGCGCCAGTCTCGACGGGTCCGGTATGATGTTCGGCCATTCAGAAGTCTCCCCTCAATTCTCTCCCCGACCGGCCCTGCAGGCCGGCGGCTGGAGCTAATCCTCAAAGGCTGCGGCATCGCAGATGCCATAGCCGAATTTCCTCTATCGAGGGGTTACACAAAGCGAGGAAAAATGCAATGCACGAGAAGGTCGCACAGGCGCGCAGTCCAAGGCATGATGCCGAAAAGCCGTTTCGGACGGCATCATGCTCCGCCTGTTTGATGCTGGCGCGAGTTCAGATTTTAGGTTCATTCAACCTAAAATCAGCCGGCGCTAGCCGAATTGCCCGCTAATTTCGCGGCGACCGCCAATTGCCAGCCGCGCGGTCGGCAGGATGGTCAAAGGAGGCGAACCGTTATCCTCGTTGCGGGAAAACATCATACGCCTTTCATAGGGCTCTGAATCGAAGAACGGATATCGTTGCATCAGCTTGCCCCGAATTTCCCTCGAGCGCGAGGCCAGCAGCGTCAGCTCGAAACCGTAGGTCTTGGTCATCCGCGGCGGCACGATCGTATCGGCGTAGAAGACGCGCTTGTAGAAGGCCGCATGCGCCGGGCGGATGTGCTGTATCACACGATCCGTGTTGAAATAGACGGCGCCGACGATCGCGGGCCGCAACGTCAGATAGGGCAGAGCAGGCAGTTCCATTTCGAAATCGGGATCGACGGCAAAGCGTGCGGGGTCGATCAACGTCATGCCGGCATCGAGAAAAGCGTGAATTTCCTCGGGGAAAATACCGGTCGACTGACATACGCGATGATCCGGCGTGACATGGTGTATCCGCACCGTGCTCACCAGCTCCTCGTCATAATAGACCCCGAAAATATAGGCATGATCGTCGAAGTCGATGTCGTCGATCAAGTTCTTGGCGGCCACAGGCAAGACGTCGCGCGCCTTGTAGGCCTTGTAGCGTAGCCGCGCGACACCCTCCATGTCTTCGCTGCTTTCGATCCGGCGGTATTCCACGTGATCGAGCACCTCCATCAGCTTGCCGGCAAAGCTGTCTTTCCAAGCACTCATATGAGTCATGATTAATGTTCCATGATGGTTAACGGAACATTATTGGTATTAACTCATGGCTTGATCAATATTTGATTTAATTTTTATTAACTATTCGTTCCATTAAGGTTAATTTTTTTAACGAATACCGGTATAGGTTCAGCGGCGCGAGGCAACCAAGTTTTTCGTTGTTTGGCGTGGGAAATAAGCAGCTCTATCCGCCCGATCTCACACGAACACAACGAACGCGAAACTTCGACTTACAGTTCCGGCGTGCAGCCTGGAATGAAATGATCGATTGGGCCGGATCACTATGGTGGCGCGATACGATCGTCCGTTTCCTGATTATTTTAGCGTCAGCGCAATGATATGCGGCCGCTTCTCGCATCAAGCGATATGACCCTCGCGCAGACCGGGCAGCCTGTGATTGAGGCTATCCACCATCTCAACCACCTGTTCCCGTGTCACGGGCGCGGAGAATACATAACCCTGGATGATATCGGCCAGGTTCTTCTCGACAACGAGCGCCAGCTGTTCCAGCGTCTCGACGCCCTCGATCACGATGTGGAGGCTGAGCGCGCGGGAAAGATCGACGATGCCGCACAACAGCTTGAAACGGCGGCTGTCCGTCGTGATGTCGCGGACGAAGGACCGGTCGATCTTGACGACATCCACCGGCAGGGAATCGAGGTAGCTGAGGCTGGAAAAGCCCGTTCCGAAATCATCGATCGCGATCGTGATGCCTTTGGCACGCAGATCGGCAAGGATGGAGCGAACGGTTGCCACCTCATCCATCAGGCAGCTTTCCGTCACCTCGAGATGCAGCCGCGACGGCGCCAATCCTGACGCATCGAGCGCCTCCATGACGATAGTGACAATATCGTCGTTGCGCAGATCCTGCGCCGACAGGTTGACCGAGACCGCGAGCGGCGCCGGCCAGGAAACGCAATCCCGGCAGGCCTGGTTGACCATGAAGCGGGTGATGCCGGCAACGATACCCATTTCCTCGGCAATCTGCACGAAGATGTTGGGCGGGATCGAGCCCTTTTCCGGATGAACCCAGCGCGCCAGCGCCTCGCAGCAAACGATGCGGGAACCGTCCGGCGTAAACATCGGCTGATAGACGGCCTGAAGCCTGCCCGCCTCGATGGCTTCGCGCAGGTCTTCCTTCAGCTTCTGGCGCTCGACGTAGCGCGCATCCATCTCCTCTTCGAAGGCGCTGCATCCGCCCTTCAGGCGCGACTTGGCGTCGAACAAAGCCAGATCGACCTTGACCTGCCATTCCTCCGAGCGGAACTCCCGGCTCGGCATGGTCACATATCCGCCGCTGAAAGAAATGCGGAAGCTGTTGCCGTCGACATTGTAAAGGCCTGTCATCGCCGCGTGCAGCGCACGAATGTGGCCATCGATCTCCGGAGCGTTGTCCTCGTTTGGAAAGAACAGGACGAATTGATCGCCCACCAGCCGTGCCGCAAGCGCCGCCGTGCCCGCGAGCTCCTTCAGGCGCTCGGCTATGGCAACCAGAAGCCGGTCGCCGGCCAGATGTCCCTTCGTATCGTTGACATGTTTGAAGTCGTCGACATCGAGAACCAGGATTCCGATCCGGCCGTCCCGCATGCGCGCCGCAAGCTTTTCCTTGACCAGCTCGATGAAATATTCGCGGTTCGGCAGCCCCGTTAGAGGATCATAGCGGACCATATGCAGGATCTTGCGCTCCGCCCGGATGCGCACGGTGACGTCTTCGAAGATCAGAATGACGATGCCGTCGGCGCGACGGCTGGCCGAGAATTCCAGAAACAGATCCTCGTTGAACTGAATAAGCGTGCGGGAAAGCGTACCGCTGACGAGCTGCGCCATTTGCCGGTGGATGAGCCCCGGCAAGGATCCGTCGATGAAGGCGTGGCGCGCGCCATAACGCAGAACGACGTCGAATTCGCAGTCCTTGAGCTGCTCCGGATGCGCGAAATTCAGGAGTTCGCAAGCCTTGCGGTTGACGACGAGGATACGGTTCTGGGCGTCCAGCATGAAGAGCCCGTGCGTCATGTTGTTGAGCGCGGTATCGAACCGGTCGGCGATCAGGGATATCTCGCGCGAGGCGATGACGTTCTTGTAGAGAAATTCGCGCACGCCGTTCGCCATCGCCCGCGTCGTCAGCCCGAAGGGGACAAGCATGATGGAGACGATCGCCTTGTAGAGCTGCTGCGACATCAGGCAGGCGATGATGATCGGCAGACAGCAGGCCAGCGTCTGCAGGTCGATCGCCTTCTGGGAACCGTAGTTGCGGCCGACGATCGACACCATCGACGCCATCGTCACGGCGATGCAGATGAATTCCGCCAGCGGATCCTGCACGATCAGGATGGCATAGCCGCTGCCGATGCCAAGGATGGCTGCCGTTGCGGCGGCGCCGATCACATAGCGCGTTTCCCATTTGGCGATATCGGCCCGCGTGAAACTATGCTTGTCCGCCGCGTCGAATTGCCGGAACGAATACATCCGCAAGGCAAACACGGCACCGAAGGCCAGGCAAAGCGTGAGATAGATATTTGCGCGCGTGCTTAGGTAAACGATGACATAAGTGAGGATATGAACGAACACGCCCGTAAACAGCGTTTTACGGTTTCCGAAAAGCGAACTGACGAACGACAGATAAACATCCGTCGGCACGGTGTCCGGGCTTGGAGGCTTCATTCAGACTTCCCCTGATGCGGCGGACACCCTAAGTGGAAACGTTTTAAAATTTGATTGCCCAATGGCACCCATCTAAACAGATTTATCAATCATGCCGGTAACTTACATCGAAGTTAGGCTGCGCTCCGCATCGTATTGGTGCAATTACTCCCGGCTCACTCTACCTCGAATATAATATTTAAGTCACTAATAAATAAAACAAGACATCACTAAAGACTTATGGAATACGATCACAACTTGCCCGCCCGCTGCTGGATCATCATAAAAGTATCGAAAGTATACTCCGAAAGCTGCATCCAAAGATACGCATCCTTTTTATAGGAAACCTGATCCTCGTAGATGCGCTTGAAATAATCATTGGATTTGGAGAGATCCGCATAGAGCGCGCCGGCTGCCTGGAAGCAGGCCTCCATGATCTCCTGGCTGAACGGACGCAGCGTCACCCCCTGCTGCACGATATCCTTCAGCGCCTGCGGGTTCTTGACATCGTATTTCGCCAGCATATTGGTATTGGCGAAGGCACAGGCATCCGTAAGGATCGCCTGGTAATTTTTCGGCAAGGCGTTCCATTTCTCCAGATTGAAGAATGCATGCACCACGGCACCGCCTTCCCACCATCCGGGATAGTAGTAGTATTTGGCGATCTGCTGCAGCCCTAGCTTCAGGTCGTCATAAGGGCCAACCCATTCGGCCGCATCGATTACGCCCTTGCTCAGCGCGTCGTAGACCCCGTTGACAGCGATATCCTGCTGCGGCACCACGCCGATCTTTTCGATCACCTTGCCGGCCAGGCCGGCAATGCGCATCTTCAAGCCCTTGAGATCGTCGAGCGTATTGATTTCCTTACGAAACCAGCCGCCCATCTGCGCGCCGGTATTGCCCGCTGGCAGGCCCAATATGCCCTGTGTGGCGTAGAACTCGTTCATCAGCTTGTTGCCGTTGCCCTGGTAGAACCAGGCATTGGTCAGCCGTGCATTGAGGCCGAACGGCAGCGCCGTGCCGATGGCGTAGGTCGGGTCCTTGTTCCAGAAATAGTAGGAGCAGGTGTGCGCCGCATCGACGGAACCGGCGCTCACCGCATCGGCGGCCTGGGCGCCAGGCACGATTTCGCCGGCTTCGTAAGTCTGGATGACGAAATTGCCGTTCGTCGCATCGGAAACATGCGCGGCAATGTCTTCCGCACCGCCATAGATCGTATCCAGGCTCTTCGGAAACGACGACGTCATTTTCCAGGTGATCTTCGGATATTCCTGGGCCAGGGCCGGGCTTACGAGCGTGGAGGCTGCAGCGCCTGCGCCAACGGCCCCTACCCGCCTGATGAAGGAACGGCGATCCATCGAATTCTCCCATACGGACGGCATTGCTGGGAAACGGCGCGTTCCCCGTCACGGCGCAAGCGATGGAACTAACCATGCCGCACACAGTCTTTCAAGTTCGCTCTCTCGCACCGCATTATGGCGATTCCTGTACAACCGCATGACGAAAGGAAACAAAGCCTTATGGAAGCTGCCGCGCGTTGCCGCTTGCGCCGTCTTCGCGTAAATTCATGGCGTGGACAATAGCCTCTGGATTGACATCATGATTATCCAGAGGTCTTGCAGCCGCCCAATTATTTCGCATCCTTCGGAGCTCTGAATGTCCAGACCGATCATCGCCATTCCCGCCGATATCCGCGAGTTCGACGGCACGCGCTGGCACGCGGTGCAACTGCAATATGTCCGCGCCGCCGTGAAGGCCGCCGGATTGATGGCGCTGATCGTACCAGCGCTCGAAGACGGCAATGACGCGGATGCCCTTCTGGACCGGGTCGACGGCCTGCTCGTCTCCGGTTCGGCCACCAACGTGCATCCATCACTCTACGGAAAAGAAGCGCAAGATGGCGATGGCCCCTTCGACCCGGCGCGCGACGCGACGTCGCTGCCGCTCATCCGCCGCGCCATCGAGCGCGCCATTCCGATGCTCGCCATCTGCCGCGGCATTCAGGAACTGAACGTCGCGCTCGGCGGCACGCTCGCGAGCGAAATCCAGGACCAGTCCGGCATCTGGGACCATCGTAAGCCGCAGGATGTCGATCGCGACACGATGTATGCGATCCGCCAGAGCGTTTTCGTCAAGGAAGGCTCCTGCATCGCCCGTGTCGTCGGGCCGGGCGAGGTGCGCGTCAACTCACTGCATCGCCAGGCGATCGCCGATACCGCGCCGAGGCTGCAGGTCGAGGCGCTGGCCGAGGATGGCACGATCGAAGCCGTCTCCGTCATCGATGCGAAGGCCTTTGCGGTCGGCGTGCAATGGCATCCGGAGTATTGGGCGGAAACGGATTCGTCGTCGCGCAAGCTTTTCATGGCCTTCGGCGATGCCGTACGCGACTATGCGGCGGGCAAGGAGCGGCTCAAGGCCGCTCCCTTTGAGCAGAAAGCCTTGTGATCAGCCGCGCGGCCTGACCCTCGTTTCCGACACCGGCGTTTCCGGCACCGGTGTGACCGGCCTGCCCTTTGCGAACCATTCGATGATATTGTCGGAGACGAGATCGGCCATGGCATTGCGCGTCGGCACGGAAGCGGATGCCACATGCGGCAGCAGCGACACATTCGGCAGCGAAAGATAACCGGCCGGTACATTGGGTTCGTCATAAAAGACGTCGAGGCCGGCGGCGCCTAGCGTTCCATTGCCAAGGGCTGCTATCAGCGCGTCGTCATCGACGGACCAGCCGCGGCCGACATTGATGAACACGCCCTGCGGCCCAAGCGCCGATAGGATCTCGGCATTGATCACCTTGTGCGTTTCCGGCGTCTTCGGCACGATGGAGATCAGCGTATCCACCGACTGCGCCATCTCCTTCAGGGTCGGATAGTAGTCGTAAGGCAAAGAGTCGCGCGGCGAGCGGGTGTGATAGCCGATCTTCACCTTGAACGGCTCCAGCCTTCTTGCGATCTCCAGACCGATGCGACCGAGCCCGTAAATGCCGACGCGGCGCCCTTTTATGGAAAAAGGCGAGAGCGGAAAGGCTCCTTCTTTCGTCCAGCGCCCCTCGCGCAGCCAAGTCTCCGCCTTCGGAAACTGCCGCAGCGTATTCAAGAGCAGGGCGATCGCGGTATCGGCGACCTCGTCGTTCAGGACGTCAGGCGTGTTGGTGACGACGATCCCCTTCGAGGCGGCATGCGTGACGTCGATCCCGTCATAGCCGACGCCGAAATTGGCGATGACCTCGACATTCGGAAAGGCATCGATCCAGGCAGCATCGAACCCGCCTGAGACAGCAACGCCGCGGATGCAGGCCGCGATTTCCACATCGACCTTCGGGCCGCCATCGCGTTCGACGGAAACGATATCGAACTGTTTTCCGAGCCTTTCGAGAACACGCGGGTGTATCTTCCCCGGAACGAGGACGGCGATGCGACTGTCGGACATGGATCTTTCCTCTTGAGAGACGGTTCGGCGCCGAACCGCTGCTAGCGAGCTTTGTAAGGCGCCGTGGATTGGCGGATGCGCATTTCCGGCTTGATAAGATGAATACCATCCGGCTCATGGCTTCCTGCCAACCTATCCAAAAGCGCCCGCGCTGCAAGCCTTCCGACTTCCGCCTGACCGTTCCAGACGGTCGTCAGCGCCGGCGTCGCAATCGCCGCTTCTTCCAGATCGTCATAGCCGGTAACCGAAATGTCCCGCCCCGGCACGAGGCCGGCGCGTGAAATGCCGTTCATGAGGCCGATGGCGACCAGATCGTTCCAGCAGACGGCCGCCGTCGGCTTCTGCGGTAGCGACAGGAAATGCACGGCAGCCTCGAAGCCGCCCTGCTTGGAGCGCGCGCCGGGAATACGCAGATTGGGATCGACCTCGATGGCAGCCTTGCGCAACGCATTGACATAGCCCTGGTAACGGTCGCGCCCCGTCGACGTCTGGTCGGTGCCGCCGATCATCGCGATGGAGCGGTGGCCAAGGCTGATCAGGTGGTTGGTCGCAAGCGAGATGCCGTAGCTGTCGTCGCCGCGAAAGGTCGGCAGATCCAGTGCCTCGATCTGTCGTGCCACAAGGATGGCCGGCATGCCGTTTGCCTCGGCCAGCTCGAAATCCTCCGGCGGAGTCCCGATCGCCGGCGACATGATGACGCCGTCGCCGCCGAGCTGCAGCAGCGTCTCGATGAAGGTCCGCTGTTTCTCGACCGAATCATAGTGATTGGAGAGAATGAAGGTGTGGCGGCTGCGGTCGAGCTCGCTTTCGATCGCCTTCAGGATTTCTCCGTAGAAAGGGTTCATGATGTCGTGCACGACGACGCCGATGATGCCCGACCGTGATGTCCTGAGGCTCGCCGCGCGGCGATTGTAGATATAGCCTAGCGCGCGCGCCTGGTCCTTGATCTTCTCGCGGGTATTGACCGCGACCAATGGGCTGTCGCGTAAGGCCAGGGATACAGTTGCCGTTGAAATACCGAGTGTTTCCGCAATCGTAGAAAGCTTTATCTTTTGCGCCACGCACTCCCTCCCCCGTGAAACGCAGCCGTCAATATATTCCGTCGTTTTACGATTCCGGAATTTAAATTCTTTAATTAAAAGCTTTAATCACATCGCGCAACACGAATTCGCGGGAATTCTCAGAATTCCTCGTCGTCTTCTTCGTCGTCGTCGCCGGCCTGAAGATTGCTCTCGATCGTCTTGAGGAGGCGTACGAGCGAACGGATTTCCTTTTCGGAAAAGCCGCGGGTGGCCAGCTCGTCGCAGGTAGCGGCGGAACTTTCGATCTCGCTGACGCTATTGCGGCCCGTCTCGGTAAGATAGACCTTCGTCAGCCGGGCATCCTCGGCATCCGGCCGCCGTTCGACGAAGCCTTGCGCCTCCATCCGGCCGATCGTCCTCGTCATGGTCGGCGCCTTGACGCCGAGCTTCTGCGCCAGCGAGCCGGCCGGAAGCCCGTCATTTGCCGCCAGTGCCAGAATGACGCCGTCCTGCCCGGCATAGAGACCGCTCGCCGTCAGGCTGCGCGTCATCACCGTGCGCATGGACCGCGCCGCCTGCGTCAATGCCGGCGACAAATCGGCAAGCGTGTAGTCCCGGTGATCCTTCTTTTTACCTGACTTACTTTTCTTCCCGACCTTGTTCTTCTTGCCCATCGTGATTCCATTGACCTTTTCGCCGCTAAGTCATCACGCTATGACATTGCGCAGGTTATTGACATAAACAAGAGGCACATCCTCAGATGGCGTATCCTTTGCCATGTTTCGATGACAATGATGAAACATTGACACCGCAGGAGCGATCAAAATGGATCGCCGTGCTGCCACTTGGCGCCTATGAGCAACACGGGCCGCATCTGCCGTTCGAAACCGATACGCTCATTGCCGAGGGAATCGTTTCACGTCTCAAGGTTGCTTTGCCGGCCAAACTGCCGGTTACCTTCCTTTCCGTCGAGGCCGTCGGCTACTCGATCGAGCATATGGATGTCGCCGGTACGAAGACGCTGACCTTCGACGAGGCTATCCGGCGCTGGCTCGGTATCGCCGAGCGGCTAAGCGGGCTCGGCATCCGCAAATTCGTCATGCTGAACGCTCATGGCGGCAATTCTCCACTGCTGACTATCGTCGCGACGGAGGCGCGCGTGCGCTTCGACATGCTGGCGGTCGCCACCAGCTGGACCCGCTTCGGCGTTCCGGATGGGCTGATTGCGCCCGACGACAAGGCCATCGACATTCACGGTGGCGATATCGAGACATCGGTCATGCTCGCCCTCCATCCGGAGAAGGTTGATATGTCGAAGGCGGAAAACTTCCCGTCGCGCCAGTCGGAGTTCATCAAGGGCTTCAAGCATCTGCGCGCCTACGGCCCCCACGCCTTCGGCTGGAAGATGTCCGATCTGAGCACGCAGGGCGTTGCAGGCAATGCAGGCATGGCGACGGCTGAAAAGGGCGAGCGGCTGATTGCGCATGCGGTGCAAGGATTGTTGGAACTCTTGCAGGATGTCGATGAGTTTGATGTGAAGGCGCTCAGATAGCTGATCGCTTGTATCAAGCGGCACAATCCATCATATTATCAACAATTCTCTTTATCCGCCGGGAGGCAGATATGCGTATTTCCCTCGATGATGCTGAGGGCCAACTCAAAGAATTGGTGCGACTTGCAAAGCAAGGCGAGGAAGTTGTGCTGACACAGGATGGTATGCCGGCTGCGCGCATACAGCCGATGAAAAAGCCCATGACATCAGCAGAAAAGGGAAATCTCATCAAAAAGCTGCAAGATGAGGTCAGGAGGAAAAACTTACCTCCAGGCCCCGATGCCGCCAGGAGCCAAGACTTCTTATATGATGAGCATGGCTTGCCCAAGTGATTGTCGTCGATACTTCGGCTCTTGTTGCGATGCTTGCAAATGAGCTGCATGCTTCCGCATGCGAAATCGTGTTTCAGAGTGAAAATCGCGTTCTTATTTCAGCGGGAACAATGCTTGAAGCACTCATCGTTGCGACACGGCGGGGCTTCGACAAACAAATGCGAGAACTTCTGACTTCGCCTGCGATCGAAGTGATCGAAGTCACGTCGGAACGCTCGCAGCTTGCGGCTGATGCGTATTTACGCTGGGGTAAGGGAATTCACCCGGCCGCCCTAAATTACGGCGATTGCTTTGCCTATGCGACCGCCAAGGAATTTGGATGCCCTCTTCTCTTTGTCGGCAATGATTTCTCGCAAACCGATATTCAGCCAGCCATCCCAAACCTAATGTGATCTTATAACATATAAAAGCCTTTGAACTGACGTCCCCAACTCCTTATATGGAACCCGACCAATATCTGCTCCTCGGGGCAACCTTCCATATTTCGAGGCTCCCATGACCGAAACAGCCACGCAAAAGCCCGTTCCCGTCACCGTTCTCACCGGCTATCTCGGCGCCGGCAAGACGACGCTGCTCAATCGCATCCTTTCTGAAAACCACGGCAAGAAATACGCCGTCATCGTCAACGAATTCGGCGAGATCGGCATCGACAACGATCTCATCGTCGAATCGGACGAAGAAATCTACGAAATGAACAATGGCTGCGTCTGCTGCACCGTTCGCGGCGACCTCATCCGCGTCGTCGAGGGCCTGATGCGCCGCCCCGGCCGCTTTGACGGCATCATCGTCGAAACGACAGGCCTTGCCGACCCGGTTCCCGTTGCCCAAACCTTCTTCATGGACGACGATGTCCGCGCCAAGACCGAACTTGATGCCGTCGTCGCACTGGTCGACGCCAAGCACCTGCCGCTGCGCCTGAAGGACAGCCGCGAGGCCGAAGACCAGATCGCCTTTGCCGACGTCGTCGTCATCAACAAGTCCGATCTCGTGTCACACGACGAGCTGGCCCAGATCGAGGATATCGTCCGCGCCATCAATCCGGACGCCCGCGTCTACAAGACTACCCGCTCCGGCGTCGATCTCGCCCGCGTGCTGAACCAGGGCGCCTTCAACCTGGAACGCGCGCTCGAAAACGATCCGCATTTCCTCGAGCATGGCCATGAGGATCATGTCTGCGGCCCGGATTGCGATCATGATCATGACCACGATCACCACCATCATGACCACGATCATGATCATCACCACCATGATCACGATCATCATCACCACCACGCTCCTTCGCCGATCCATGACGTGACCGTTCAGTCGGTTTCGCTGCGTGGCGGCGAGATGAATGCCGAGCGTTTCTTCCCATGGATCCAGAAGATCACCCAGACGCAGGGACCGAATATCCTGCGCCTCAAGGGCATCGTCGCCTTCAAGGACGATCCGGAACGCTATGTCGTCCAGGGCGTGCACATGATCATCGAAGGCGATCATCAGCGTCCGTGGAAGGATGGCGAAAAGCATGAGAGCCGGCTCGTCTTCATCGGCCGCGAGCTCGACCGCGAAAAGCTGGAAGCAAGCTTCAAGGCGTGCGAGGCATCCGCCTGATGCCGACTGTTGCTCCGCTTGATATCGACGGCCATGTTCTGGCCGTCGAATTTTTAGGTGATACCCCTTTCTTCGCCAGCGCCGCCGGCGCGATCCATCGCCTCGAAGGTGGAGACAAGGTGACGGAAGCCCATCAGGGCATGCTCACCTGCATCCGCGATCCGAACAGCGAGAGCCTGATTTCGGGCGGCGAGGACGGCAAGGTTCTCCGGATTGCCGCGGACGGCAGCGTGACGACCCTTGCCGAAGCACCGCGCAAATGGATCGGCCAGGTTGCCGCCGGCCCGCAAGGCGCGGTCGCCTATTCCTATGGCAAGAGCACTTTCGTGCGCCTCGCCGACGGCACGACGAAGGAATTTCCGGAGGAACGCACCGTCGAAGGCATCGCCTTTGCTCACAAGGGCATGCGGATCGCTGTCGCCCGGTATAACGGCGTATCGCTGCACTGGGTCGGAATGAGCGCCCCGCCGGTCAATCTGGAATGGAAGGGCGCCCATACCAGCGTCACGTTTTCACCGGATGGCCAGTTCATCGTGACAACCATGCAGGAAAATGCCCTGCACGGCTGGAAGCTCGACGCCAAGCCGGGTGCCGAGGCCCGGCACATGCGCATGACCGGCTATCCCGCCAAGGTGAAGTCCCTGTCGTGGTCGGCAAAGGGCAAATGGCTCGCCTCGTCGGGCGCGCCGGCGGCCATCGTCTGGCCCTTCCAGGGCAAGGACGGCCCGATGGGTAAGGCGCCGCTCGAGCTCGGCACCCGTGCTAACATCATGGCGACTTCGGTGAAATTCCATCCTGCGGAAGATATCCTCGCCATCGGCTTCATCGATGGTATGATCCTTGCGGTGCGCATCGGCGACGCCAAGGAGGCGCTTCTGCGCCGGCCCGGCAAGGGTGCGATCACGTCGATGAGCTGGAGCAAATCCGGCAAGCTGCTCGCCTTCGCCTCCGAAGCCGGCGATTGCGGCGTCGTCGACATTTCCGCCTAAGAGCAATTCCAGGAAAAGCGCGTAGCGGTTTTCCGTCCGGAATTGCGCAAAAGCAAACACCTAGAGTGGTTGAGCAATACGGTGAAGCGCCCAACCACTCTAAACAGAAAGTCAGGATCATGCCCCAGTCAGGAACGGCTACCGCCGGAAATAACCCTGCCTCCGTCGAGAACGTCTGGGACGTGATCCGTTGCGAAGCCGCCGAGCTTGCGGCGCGCGAGCCGACGCTCGCCCCGCTGCTGCAGGCGCAATTGCTCGCCAGCCGCTCCGATGCGGAAAGCCTTGCCAGTGTGCTGGCCGCGCGGCTCTGCGTCGTCAGGATCGAGCATGGTGACCTGCTTTCCCTGCTGTCCGACGTGCTGGCGCGGCATCCCGCAATCCTGCAGGCGACGGAAGCCGACCTCGTCGCGGTGCGAACGCGCGACCCCGCCTGCACCACCTATCTGCATGCGCTTCTGAACCTGAAGGGTTTCCACGCCCTGCAGGCGCATCGCATCGCCCATGCGCTCTGGACCGAAGGCCGCCCGGAAATTGCCAGCTGGCTTTCCAATCTCGTCTCGCTCGTCTTCGGCCCGGATATTCATCCCGCCGCGAAGATCGGTACGTCGATCATGCTCGATCACGGCTCCGGCATCGTCATCGGCGAAACCGCCGTGATCGAGGACGAGGTGTCCATCCTGCAGAACGTCACGCTTGGCGGCACCGGCAAGGAGAGCGGCGACCGTCACCCGAAGATCCGCCACGGCGTGATGATCGGCGCCGGCGCCAAGATCCTCGGCAACATCGAAGTCGGCGCCTTCAGCAAGGTTGCGGCCGGCAGTGTCGTGGTGAAGCCCGTTCCCGCGCATTGCACCGTCGCCGGCGTACCGGCAACAGTCATCCGCATCCATCGCGCCGATGAGATACCGGCCGAGACGATGGATCAGAACATCTAATTTCATTCGCGGCTATCCCGTGGCCGACCCTCATGGTGAGGAAGCCCAAAGGGCCGTCTCGAACCACGAGGGCGGGTGGGAAAACCTCGTCCGTGACATAAGGTAGCATCGCAAACACACAAGGCGGATACCTCCCGCATGCTTTCTGCCCAACACAGCAGAATCAATTGCTTGCCAGAAATGCGATAGCAAAAGCAGAATCGCCTCCCCTCACCCTTCATGGGACTGTCATACTCCGTTGATAGCTCGAAAGGGTTCTCTATGCCCGGCGTGGCGCAACATGCGCCGGAGCAATGCCCCCCACTCGAAGAGGATATGACGATGACCAGCCTTTCACGTCGCGCCGCCCTCGCAAGCGGCAGCGCGCTCACTTTTGCTTTGCTCTGTTCCCCCGCCGGCGCCGCCGACGTGGCGCCGGCGCCGAATACCGCAACGCCGATCAAGCATCTTGTTGTTATCTTCCAGGAAAACGTCTCCTTCGACCATTATTTCGCGACCTATCCCAAGGCCGCAAACGTCGCCGGAGAGCCGGAATTCAAGGCGGCCGACAACACGCCGACCGATATCAACACGCTGGCAAATGCCGGTCTTCTCGACACCAATCCGAACAAGACCAACGCGGCGAACGGCGCCGATGCCGCCGCGCCCTTCCGGCTCGACCGCACGCAGGCCGCAACCCAGTCGCAGAACCACGGCTATACCGCCGAACAGGCGGCCTATGACAACTTCGCCATGGACCTTTTCCCGGCCAATACCGGCCGTGGCACCAAGGGTGCCGCCGGTGCATTCGGCACCAAGGGTCAGGTCATGGGCTATTATGACGGCAACACCGTCACCGCGCTTTGGAATTACGCCCAGCACTATGCGCTGAACGACAATTCCTTCTCCACCAATTTCGGTCCCTCGACCCCAGGCGCGCTGAACCTGATTTCCGGCCAGACCAATGGCGCCATCCTGCCGCCGGGCTACACGCTGGAAAGCGACGGCACCTATTCCAAGGGCCGCATCGTGCCTGACGGCAATGGCGGCTGGACCGCGATCAGTGATTTCGATCCGACGGGCGACGTCTGCTCGGTCGGCCAGACGGCGCTGATGTACGGCAAGAACATCGGCGACATGCTGAACGAGCACAAGATCAGCTGGGGCTTCTTCGAAGGCGGCTTCGATCTGACGCTGACCAACCCCGACGGCACGACGGGCTGCAAGCGCGCGACGACTTCGGCCGTCACCAAGGTCAATTACGGTGACTACATCCCGCATCACCAGCCATTCCAATACTATGCCTCGACGGCCAACCCGACGCATGCGCGCCCATCCTCCGTGGCAACGATCGGCACGACGGATGCGGCCAATCACCAGTACGACATGACCGACTTCTATGCGGCCCTGAAGAACGGCAACATGCCCACGATCAGCTTCCTGAAGGCGCCCGCCTATCAGGACGGTCACGCCGGCTATTCCGATCCGCTTGACGAGCAGGAATTCGTCACTCAGGTGGTCAACACCGTGCAGAATTCCCCGGATTGGAAGGACACCGCCATCATCCTCCTCTACGACGATTCCGATGGCTGGTATGACCATGCCCATGCGGTCGTCAATCCGTCGAAACTCCCGGTCAAGGGTTACGACGTGCTGAGCGGTGACGGCTGTTCCACCGGCACGCCGCTGCCCGGCGTCAACGGCCAGCCGGCCCAGGGACGCTGCGGTTATGGCACACGCCAGCCGCTGATCGTCGTCTCGCCCTACGCCAAGGTCAACTTCGTCGACCACACGCTGACCGACCAGACCTCCGTCATGCGCTTCATCGAGGATAACTGGATGGCCGGTGCCCGTCTCGGCGGCGGCTCCTTCGATGTGCTCTCGGGCTCGCTGAACAGCATGTTCGATTGGTCCAAGGGTGATGCGCCGAAGCTGATCCTCGATCCGAAGACCGGCAATCAGGCATCGTAAAACCATAAGGGTGACGGAAATGCCCTCGATCAACCGTCGTCTCCTGCCGCTCCTCGCACTCGCGGGCCTTTCGCTCGCGGGTGCGGCCGTCGGCATGGCAAGCGAACCGGCCGGCTATGACGACCGGGCGCCGCTGAGCGCGGTAGCGCAGCTCGGCAAGAGGCTGTTCTTCGATCCGTCGCTCTCGGGCGGCGGCCAGATGTCCTGCGCGACCTGCCACGATCCCGCCAACCACTACGCGCCCGCCAACGACCGCGCCGTCCAGTTCGGCGGCCCGCATCTCGATCAGCCTGGTATCCGCGCAGTGCCCAGCCTCGCCTACAAGATGTCGACGCCTTCCTTCTCGATCGGGGAGGAAAGCGCTGCGGACGAGGCTGCGGAAGCCTCACCGATGACGGAAGCATCGGGCGTGGCTCTGGCCAATGCTCCTGCCGCGGTCGCTGGCTCGCTGACAGCCCAGGCCGTCGCCAAGGCCGATGCGGCCGTCGCGAACCTCGTGCCGCAGGGCGGCATGTTCTGGGATGGGCGCGTCGATTCGCTGGAAGAGCAGGCCTTGCAGCCGATGATCTCGCCCTTCGAAATGGCGAATGCCGATGCGGCAACTGTCTATGCCAAGCTGAAGAAGGGGTATGGCAAGGATATTTCAGCGCTCTTCGGCGACAACGTCGCCAACGATCAGGACATGACGATTTCGGAAATTGGCTTTGCACTTGCCCGCTACCAGATCGAGGAACTCTCCTTCCATCCCTATACGAGCAAGTACGACGACTATCTGCGGGGCAAGGCAGTGCTGACGGATGCAGAAGCCCGGGGATTGAAGCTGTTCGACGATGCGAACAAGGGCAATTGCGCCTCCTGCCATCTCGACAAGATGACCGGTGACGGGCAGATGCCGAATTTCACCGATTTCGAGTTCGAGGCCCTGGGCGCGCCGCGCAATCCAGCCATTCCGGCCAATGCCGATGCGCACTATTACGACACCGGCATCTGCGGCCCGCTACGCAACGATACCTATTCCGCCCAGCAGCAGAATTGCGGGCTGTTCAAGACGCCGACACTTCGCAACGTCGCCACCCGCCATGTCTTCTTCCACAATGGCGTCTACCGGACCCTTGAGGATGTGACCCGTTTCTACGTCGAGCGCGACACCAATCCCGAGGAGATCTATCCGAAGGATGCGAGCGGCAAGGCGCTGAAATACGATGATCTGCCGGTGCAGTACCAAGCCAACATCGACGTTATCGACGCGCCGATGAACCGCAAGCTCGGCGAAGCTCCTGCCCTGAACGACAGGGAGATCGCCGATGTCGTCGCCTTTCTGAAGACGCTGACGGATGGCTACGACCCGGCAAAGGACAGCGTGAAGGCCGCCAATTAGAAGCGCCTCCGCCCGGATGGGCGAAGGCGTATGAAACCTCAAAGCTGTTCGGGCGTTTTACGCAGCCTTTGATATCGGCGGCTGTGCAAGCTTGCGGCCGCTGGCGACAACCATGCCTGCTGTACTGTCCAGCCAGCCGTCCTTGAGCTCGAGAGCAAGGAAGCGCTCGCGCTGGAACGGGCCGGGCATGACGAGATGGCGGGTCTTTGCGGCAAAGAAGCCGAAGCGCTCGTAGTAGGGCGCATCGCCGACGAGCAGGATCGCGCCGTGACCGCGCTTCTTGGCTTCCATGATGGCTGCGCGCATCAGTGCCGAGCCCATGCCCTTGCCTTCATAGGCAGGATCGACGGCCAGCGGGCCGAGCAGCAGCGCATCGACGGGACGAGTCTCGCGATCGACGCCGGCTTCGACGTTCCACAAACGGACCGTGCCGACGACATGACCGGCACGATCGCGCGCGACCAGTGCCAGGCCTTCGGCCGGCACGCGGCCCTGGCGCAGCTTTTCCGACGACTTCTTGCGGCGGCCGGGACCCATGGCGCGATCCAGCAGGTTTTCGCGCGCGACGACATCGCCTGCATTTTCCAGGTCGAGGGTGAAAGTTGTGGGCGCAAAGAATGCGCGGACAGAATCAAGAACAGCGGCCATTTTGGCCTCCCGTGCCCAATACCGTTATCAGCGGCGGTGACAGACTATTGTGAGGGTGCCGCCCCGGCTGGCTACGGGGGCGGCTTTATCGAACTTTAGACCCTTAGGGACCTTAGATAATGTAGGCCTTGAGCGGATCGAAGCCGTTGAACGCCACAGCCGAGTAGGTCGTGGTGTAGGCGCCGGTGCCTTCGATCAGGACCTCGTCGCCGATGGTGAGCGACACCGGCAGCGGATAGAGGTTCTTCTCATAGAGCACGTCGGCCGAATCGCAGGTCGGGCCGGCAATGACGCAGGGCTCCATTTCGTCGCCGTCGCGCACCGTGCGGATCGGGTAGCGGATCGCCTCATCCATGGTTTCGGCGAGACCACCGAACTTGCCGATGTCGAGGAAAACCCACCGAGCGGCGTCATTGTCCGACTTCTTCGAAATCAGGACGACTTCAGCCTTGATCACGCCGGCATTGCCGACCATGCCGCGGCCCGGCTCGATGATCGTGTGCGGGATCTGGTTGCCGAAATGGGCGCGCAGGGACGCAAAGATCGCCTTGCCATAGGCTTCGGCCGAGGGAACGTCGCGCAGGTACTTGGTCGGGAAACCGCCGCCCATGTTGACCATCTGCAGGTGGATGCCCTGCTTGGCGAGCGAAACGAAGACGCGCTTGGCATCGGCCAGAGCAGCATCCCAGGCATCGACCTTGGTCATCTGCGAGCCGACGTGGAAAGACACGCCATAAGATTCCAGACCCAGCTGATGGGCGTAGACGAGAACGTCGACGGCCATCTGCGGGACGCAGCCGAACTTGCGCGACAGCGGCCATTCAGCCCCCTCGCCATCCGTCAGGACGCGGCAGAACACGCGGGCGCCGGGGGCGGCACGGGAAATCTTCTCGACTTCCTCGTGGCTGTCGACGGCGAAGAGGTTGATACCGAGTGCATGCGCACGGGCGATATCGCGCTCCTTCTTGATTGTGTTGCCATAGGAAATGCGCTCAGCGGTCGCACCGGCATCAAGCGCCATTTCGATTTCAGCGACACCAGCGCAATCGAAGTTGGAACCGAGGCTTGCGAGCAGGCGCAGCACTTCCGGAGCCGGGTTGGCCTTGACGGCATAGTAGATGGCGCTGTCCGGCATGGCATGACGGAAGGCGTGAAAATTGTCGCGGACGACATCGAGATCAACCACCAGGCAGGGACCGTCCGGACGTCGGGTAGCGAGAAAGTCGCGAATACGTTGCGTGGTCATGTCAATTCCCTTTTCAATTCCAAAGGCTCCGGGAGAAAGACCCAGAGGACAAAGGGCGACGCTCATTCGCTCAGGAACCAGCCGGTGGAGACCCCGGTACCGTGCAAATGCGCGAAGCGCGGATAATGAACGAGTGCCGCAAGCGGCGCTAATTCGCTTTGTCTGCCATGGATTGGAGGGATGATCCCAACCGCACTTCCGGCAATGAAGGTGTGCCTCTTCAGTAACCCCGGCTGATGGAAAGCCGGGAGAGAACAAAAAGGCCCGCACCGTCGTTGCTTCAGATGTCCTCGCATTTTCCGGTTGGCCGGAATAGCGACTGGAGGGGTTAATTCCAGGTACCTTACCGATTTTCTCACCACATCGAGGATCGGCGGACACCCACGGGCACGTGCGACTTTGGGCTGACCCCGAAATAGGTGCATTCGCGGTCATAATCAAGAAATTTTTTCGCCGCGGTCCAAAAAAATAATTGAACAAATCGACGCGTTTTGTTCAACATCCGGAAACAGTTAACGGGGGCTACATCATGGATACTTTGACCCGGATTCGCGCCTTCATCGACGTGGTGGAAGCCGAGGGATTTTCGGCCGCCGCGCGCAAGACCGGGCGTTCCAAGGCGCTGCTGTCGAAATATGTCCGCGAGCTGGAGGACGAGCTCGGCGCGCTCCTGCTCAACCGCACGACCCGCCAGTTCTCCATGACGGAAGCGGGCCATACCTATTATCGTACCGCCTCCGACATATTGAAGGAGATCGACAATCTTGCCGACCTTGTGCGCGAGAACAACCAGCAGCTTAAAGGTCGGCTGCGCGTTTCAGTGCCGCGCACCTTCGTCGACGCCGATGTCGGGCAATCGCTGATCGACTTCGCCAAGGAGAACCCCGATCTCGCGCTGGAAATCTCCGCCGACGACCGTTTCGTGGATCTGATCGAGGAAGGCTTCGATGTCGCGGTGCGCATCACCAAGCTCGAGGATTCCGGCATGATTGCCCGCAAGATCTCGGACTTCCGAATCCATCTCTGCGCAACCCAGGCGTTCCTCGACCGCTATCCGACGCTGGAGCGCCCGAGCGATCTTGCGCGCGTGCCTTTCATCATCGATACCAACACCCGCTCGCAAGGCAATATTCGCTTCGTCGATGCCGACAGCACCACCTTCAACGTCGCCATCAACGGCACGCTCGAAGTCAACAGCCCGCATGCGACGCTGCGCGCCGCGCTTTCCGATCTCGGCGTTGCCGTCGTCCCGGATTTCATCGGCCGCAAGGCGATCGAAAGCGGGCAATTGCTGACCTTGTTCAACGACTACCTTCCCACCGATCGCGGCATCTATGCGGTCTATCCGCACCGGCGCTATCTCCCGGCCAAGGTGCGCATCTTTGTGGACTACCTGCACAACTGGTTCCGCAAGCACGGCTGAACGACGCAAGGCTGGCGAGCCGGTCCCAATTCCGTCTCATTTCCTGACCAGAAAACGAAGTGAATCGATGCTCACGAAACCTATCGGACGCATGAAAAAATCCACGACCGCCTATGCTCTTGCCCTGACCGGCGGCCTGCTCCTTGCGCCCGCCGCGGCATCCGCGCATCCGCATATTTTCGTGGAAGCCCGCCTGGAAGTGCTGGCAGGCCCGGACGGCAATGTGCAGGAGCTGCGCAACGTCTGGCGCTTCGACGAGGTATTCTCCTCTTCCGTACTGATGGATTTCGACAAGAACACCAATCTGAAGCTCGACCCGGACGAGCTGAAGGAGGTCGGCAAGACAGTGCGCGAGTCGCTTGCCGACTACGACTACTACACGAACCTGACGCTGAACGGCAAAACGATCAAGGTGAACAAGCCTGATGTCATCAATGTCGATTACCGCGACGGCCAGCTCCTGATGTTCTTCGCCGTCAAGCCGTCGGAGCCAATGCCGCTCGCCAAGGGCAACAAGCTGAGCTTCGGCATTTACGACCCGACGCTCTACACTTCCATCGATTTCCCGGGCGACAATGAGCTGGTGACGGAGGGCGATGCCTTCAAAAGCTGTAGGCAGAAGGTCGTCCGCCCCAATCCGGACGAGGTTATCGCCGAGAACAGATCGACATTGACGGATGCCTTCTTCAACGATCCGACGGGAACGACCATGTCGAAACTCTTCGCAACGCGGATAGACGTCGAATGCTGATTTCGAGACTAAGGAAGCTCGCGCCGACCGCAGCGCTCGCCCTTTTGGCGGCCGCCGGCCTGGCGCATGCCGCAGGCTCGCCGCTCGGTATCGGCACGGCGGAACCGAGCTTCCAGCCGATCGGCGGCCCGCTTGCGCCGATCTTTCTCTACGTGAACTACGAGCAGCAGGCTTTCTATCGGGCGCTCACCAAGTCCATCGAAGCCATGCGTGAGGATCCCTGGCAGCTCTGGACGCTGATCGGGCTTTCCTTCGCCTATGGCATTTTTCACGCCGCCGGCCCAGGCCACGGCAAGGCTGTCATCTCCTCCTACATGGTTGCCAACGAGATCGAGCTGAAACGCGGCATCGGCATCTCGTTCGTCTCCGCCCTCATCCAGGGCCTTGTCGCCGTCCTTGTCGTGGGCGCCGCCTATTTCGTGCTGCGCGGCTCCGGCATCACCATGACGATGGCGACAAACGCCATGGAAATTACCAGCTTCGTCATGGTCATCCTGTTCGGCAGCTGGCTGCTGTTCCGCAAGCTGCGGGCGATGCTGCAGAGCCAGGCGCAGCGTCAAGAGATGTTGCTGGCGACATCGGCCGGCCCAATCGGCCTCTCGCTGTTCGAAGGGGCGGCGACGGGCACGGATTCGGCAAGAGGTTTTGCCCGCGCGACGATGCCGGCGGCCAGCGGCTATCAATGCTATGATCCCGCCCATGCGACCGGCGATGGCGCCTATTGCGAAGCATGCGGCCACGCCCATCTTCCCGATCCGAAGATGTTGTCGAACGAGAAATTCAGTGTCCGCGAAGCCTGGTCGGCCATCATTGCCGTCGGGCTGCGCCCATGTTCCGGCGCACTGCTGGTCATGACCTTTTCGATGTTGAACGGGCTCTATCTCGGCGGGCTTCTGTCCGTGCTGGCCATGTCCATCGGCACGGCGCTGACCGTCTCGCTGCTTGCCATCATCGCCGTCTTCGCGAAAAGCACCGCCGTCCGCTTCACTGGCAGCGGCTCGAGGCTTTCGGCCTGGGTCGGCAACGGCATCGAGATTCTCGGCGCGCTGCTGGTCATCGGCACCGGAGTCATCCTGTTGGGTGCTTCGCTTCAGAACTGAAGCAATTTCCGGAAGACTTCAGGGGTAGCCCCGCATCAGGATTTACGACCCTTTGCGTCTCTGATAGCGGGCTCTCAGCCAGAACACCAGGAAGAAGGCCAGGATGACCAAAACGCCGAAGCCGGTGCCGAGCCACGGCGAGATGGTTCCGAGCCAGACGATGACGTTCGGCATCAGGTAAAGTGCGACCGTTGCAACCACCAAAATAATGCCGGCGGCGATCGCCGCCGAGCGGGTTTCGCTTTTTTTGTCCGTCAAATCGCCGATCCCCAGCATGCCATGAAATGTTTCGGCGAAGGCTTAGGCCAGCCGCCGCCGAAAGGCAACCGACCCTATCCGTCAGAGCTGGACTTTGGCGCCCGCAACCGTCGCCTCGATATGATCGACCAGGGCGTCGGCCAAACCGAGCCTGCCGGCCAGCAGATCGAGATAGCCGCGCTCGGCCCGGGAATCCGGCTCAATCGCCAGCCGTGAGGCCGTATAGACCTGCACGCGCTGCTCCTCGGTCTGAGCCGAAGCGACGATGGCATCGAGATCGACGGAATTGGTAAGCTCGCGCTGGAAAAAGCTCTCCGCCTCCGACCCGACACCGGCTTCCTGTACCTTGCCGAGAATGCGTTGACGCTCAGCATCATCGATGTGCCCATCGGCTCGGGCGGCCGCGATCATGGCCCGCACGAGCGAAAGCGTAAAATCATTGCTGGCGACGGCCGGCGCGGTGCTGAAGCCGGAATCGGATGGCGGCGGCAGGAACTGCGGCTCGGCCTGCTGCGTCGATTGCGGTGCCGGCTGCGGCTGATTGCCATCGCGATAATTCTTGTAGGCTTGATAGCCAAGTCCGGCGATTGCTGCGAGGCCGCCGAGCGCCAGCGCATTGCCGGCAACCTGACGCCCGGTCTTCGTCCCGAGCAGCACGCCGGCGATGGCGCTTGTCGCCATCGGATTATCCCTGGCGAGATTGATGGCCTGCGTTGCCCTGTCTTTCACCGTTCCTTGCATTCCCGGAACCTGTGATCCCAGGAACTGGTCAAGAAGCTTGCGGGCGTCGATCATATGGATGGTCCTCCGTCCTTGTGATGGTGAAGGGGAGATAGGAAGCGCAACCGCAAATACCAATCCGCATCATACAAAAAGGCGCGCAGAAAATCCTGCGCGCCTTGAAATCAAATAGGAGCGAGCTTCTCAGCCCTTGAGGGCTGCGGCCTCTGCGGCAAGCTTGGTGATGCCGGCCCAGTCGCCTGATGCAACCAGCTCCTTCGGCGCAACCCAGGAGCCGCCGACGCAGATGACGTTCGGCAGCGAAAGATAATCATGCGCATTCTTCAGCGAGATACCGCCGGTCGGGCAGAAGATCGTACCGGCGAGTGGCGAGGACAGCGCCTTGAGATAGGAGGCGCCGCCGGCCTGTTCGGCCGGGAAGAACTTGAGCACCGTATAGCCCTCTTCCCGTAGCGCCATGACTTCGCTTGCGGTTGCGGCACCCGGCAGCAGCGGCACATGCGAGGAGCGCGCAACATCAAGCAGTTCCTGCGTCGTGCCGGGGCTGACGATGAACTTGGAACCGGCTTCGACGGCCGCATCCCACTGGCTGACATTGAGGATCGTACCGGCGCCGACTTCGGCCCCTTCCACCTCCTCGGCGACCGCCCTGATGGCATCGAGCGCGCCGGCCGTGCGCAGCGTGATCTCGATGGCCTTCAGACCGCCGGCAACGAGCGCCCGTGCGAGCGGAACGGCCGATTTCGCATCATCGACGATCAGCACCGGAACGACGGGCTGCAGTTTCAGAATGGAAAGAAGCTTTTCGGTTTTCTCGCCCATGGTCGGTGCGCTCCTTTAAAACGATTGAAACCGGCTCTCGAATAACCTCCCCGAGAATGCTTGTCGAGACAAAAGCACGCTTTGGACAGGACGGGTAGGAATTCGTCACGACATACTATAGTCTGCCGCGGTCTGTGCCGGTGGAGCATGTTAAACGCATGGCAAAAGAGATCGAGCGAAAGTTTCTGGTGCGCGGCGATCATTGGCGTGATTTCGCTTCGGAGAAGCTGATCCTGCGACAGGGATATATCGCCTCCATGAACGACCGCTCCGTGCGGATAAGGCTGACGAACGAGACCACGGCGACCTTGACGATCAAGATCGGCAAGGCGATGACGAGGGATGAGTTCGAATACGAGATCCCGGTTGCCGAGGCCGAGGAGCTGCTGGGAACGGCGATCGGCCTCGTCATTGAGAAGACCCGCCACAAGGTGCCCTTCAAGGGATTTGTCTGGGAAGTGGATGTCTTTCGCGGCGCCCATCGCGGTCTTGTGATCGCCGAAGTGGAGATGGAAGACGAAAGCGATGATCCGGAACTGCCGGACTGGATCGGCCGCGAAGTGACCGGCGAATACCGCTATTCCAATCAGGCTCTCGCGACGCAGTTCGAACAGGAGTACGATGAGCTATCGCGTACGGCCTGACCGGGCTCTTGATGACGAGGTGCATAAAGCCGCCGCGCATCAACTCGGCAGAGCGATGGCCGTTCTGACGGACAGGCCACAAGGCTTGCACGAAGCCATCCACGCTGCGCGCAAGAACATCAAGCGCGTGCGCGGCCTTTATCGGTTGATCGCCCCGCTTGCCCGGGAATTTCAGCAGCGGGAGAATGATAAGCTCCGCGCCGTGGCGCTTACACTTTCGGGTGTGCGAGACGCCACAGCGCTGATTGAGGTCAGCCGCTACCTGCAGGAAACTGCGACCTCCGAGGATGAGCGGCATGCATTGGCTCGCGTCTGCGATGTACTGACAATCCGGCGCGACCGCTTGTCCAAAGAGGAAACTGATCTGGAAGACAAGGCGCGGGCGGCAATCGTCACCTGCGGTGAAGCGATCGAGGCGTTGAAGGACGCATCATTCGAGGGAGGGCGACGCGATACGGCCCGTCTTTTCCAAAAGAGCTGGCGCAAGAACGTCCGCAAGGCAATGCAGGCGCTGGCCGAATGCTGCGGCGAGGCGGCTCATGCCGAGTGCTTTCACGATCTGCGCAAGCGCAGCCAGGACTACTGGATGCATCACATGCTGCTGCGCGACGTCTGGCCGGCCGCCATGCATGCCAAGCAGCTTGAGGCCAAGCTATTGGTCGATGTGCTCGGCCGCTATCTCGACATGTCGATATTGGCTGACGTCGCGGATCGCGAGCCGCATCTCTTCAACGGGAGCGACGATCACGCCCGTCTGCTG
This sequence comes from Rhizobium sp. P40RR-XXII, assembly GCF_012641405.1. Lineage (GTDB taxonomy): Bacteria > Pseudomonadota > Alphaproteobacteria > Rhizobiales > Rhizobiaceae > Rhizobium. The sequence continues at coordinate 131,307 of NZ_JABAII010000001.1, read as the reverse complement.
GAGGCGATCATTTCCCGGCAGCAGACGGCCCGCGAGGAAGCATTGAACCGGGCACGCTGGGTCTTTGCCGACAAGCCGGAGCGCGAGGCACGGACCATGAAGCGCCTCTGGCTGGAAGCCGCGGATTGAGGCAGCCACAGGCCGCGCGCAGGCGCTTCAATCGGCTTTTCAGCCTGTCGGCCCGACATTTATAGCCATCTTGCCCGGCCGATGCGCCGGCCGCTCGGGGTTGCGGTGTAAATCCCGATTGCCTGAAAGCCCACAAAATTGTATTTCCCCGCCATGACCAACATGCTTTCAGATCCACGGCGCGACGCGACCGGCGCATTCCTCGTTGCCGCGCTCTATCATTTCGTTTCCTTTCCGCGCTTCGAAAGCCTGCGCGAGCCTTTGCTTGCGCTCTGCGAGGAAAATGGCGTCAAGGGCACGCTGCTGCTTGCCCATGAAGGGATCAACGGCACCATCGCGGGCACGAACGCCGGCATCGGGGCGGTGCTTGCCTTCCTGCGCGCCCAGCCGGAATTTGCCGGCCTGGAGCACAAGGAAAGCCGTGCCACGAAAATGCCTTTCGTGCGCATGAAGGTGAAGCTGAAGAAAGAGATCGTTACCATGGGCGTCGAGGATATCGACCCCACTAGGGTCGTCGGCACCTATGTCGCGCCGAAGGACTGGAACGCGCTGATCTCCGATCCGGATACGATCGTCATCGACACCCGCAACGATTATGAGACCGCCATCGGCCTTTTCAAGGGTGCGGTCGATCCGAAGACGAAGACCTTCCGCGAGTTTCCCGAATGGGTGCGTGAGAATACCGGCCTGCACAACAAGCCGAAGATCGCCATGTATTGCACCGGCGGCATCCGCTGCGAAAAGGCGACCGCCTTCATGAAGCAGCAGGGCTTCGACGAGGTCTACCATCTCAAGGGCGGCATCCTGAAATATCTGGAGGAAGTGCCGGCGGAAGAAAGCCTCTGGGAAGGCGCCTGCTTCGTCTTCGACGAGCGCGTTTCCGTCGAGCATGGGTTGAAGGAGGGCAATCACAAGCTTTGCCATGCCTGCCGCAATCCCATTACGGCCGAGGAAGTGACCTCACCCTTCTACGAGGCCGGTGTCTCCTGCAGCCATTGCTATCACGAGCGCGGCGAAGAGGATCGCGAACGTTACCGTGAGAGACAGCGGCAGATCACGCTCGCGCGCAAGCGCGGCCACGAGCATATCGGCTAAAAATATCAGGCGGCGGCGCCTTGCTCTTCATTCAGCGCCGCAGCCACCTGAATGGCGAGCCGCTTGCTGATCTCGGCTTCCGGCATGGGTTTGCCATAGAAATAACCCTGCAGCTCGTCGCAGCCGAAGCCCTCCAGCGCCCTTCCCTGTGCCTCGCTTTCGATGCCTTCGGCCGTGACGGGAATATCGAGCGAACGGGCCAATGCCACCGTCGCCTGCAGCATTTCGCGGGCGCGGTCGTCTTCCAGCACGTTCATGGTCAGCGAACGATCGATCTTGATGCGATCGAAGCCGAACTGGCGCAAATAGCCGATAGAAGAAAAACCGGAGCCGAAATCGTCCAGTGCCACCTTGACCCCGAGCCTCTTCAGCCGCTCGATCGACTGACGGGTACGCTCCGGATTCTGGATGATATAGCCTTCGGTGATTTCCAGCGTTACGCGCTCAGCCTCTATCTCCGTCCTGTTCAGCACACTGCGGACGTAGTCGGCGAAGGCGGGATTGCGGAACTGACCCGGCGACACGTTGACGGCGATGCGAAGATCCGGCCATTGCCGCGCGGCTTCACAGGCCTTGCGCAGGACGAGCAAGCCCAATGCCTCGATCAACCCGCTGGTTTCCGCGATGGGAATGAAGGCCTCGGGTGAAATCGGACCATGACCGGGACGGTTCCAGCGCACGAGCGCCTCGACGCCGATCATTTCGCAGCTCGACGCATCGACCAGAGGCTGATAGGCGAGTGTCAGCTCTTCCATCTCGATGGCGCGGCGCAGGTCGAGCTCCAGTGCGTTGCGCTCCTCGCGATCGGCATCCATGGCAGTGTCGTAGCAGGTCATGCGGGCACGGCCCGCCTCCTTGGCCTTGTACATGGCAAGATCGGCCCGGCGCACCAGTTCCTCTCTGTCGATACGGCCTTCCGGCGAACTGGCGATGCCGATGCTCGTGCCGACGACGACCACTCGCCGACCGATTTCCAACGGCTCGGAGAGAAAATCCAAAATCTGTTCCGCCAGCTGCAATGCAGGTGCATCGTTGAGTTCCCTGGTCGGAAAAACGATGGCGAATTCGTCTCCCCCAACCCTGGCCAGCGCTGCCTGTGGCGGAACGAGTACGCTGAGGCCCGCCGCCACGGCGCGAATGAGCTGATCGCCCGTGCCATGCCCATAGGAATCGTTGATTTCCTTGAAGCCATCGAGATCGAGATAGAGAAGCAGGACGTTGGTTCCGTCGCCCCGCGCCCGTTCCACCAGCCGGTCCACATCCAGCCGCAGCCCCTCCCGATTGAGGAGACCGCTCAACCTGTCGCGCAGCGAAACCTGACGCGCCTGAACCTCCTCGGACCGCAACCGGCGCCCGGCCAATGATCCCAGGATCAGCAGCACGACGAAGAACAGGCCGACAAGGCCGAGCGCACCGAGAACCAGCGGGCGGACCTTTTGGTAGCTCATGTCGCCCGGTTCGCGCGAGCTCCAGACCAGCCGCCCCAGCGACTTGCCCAGCGGATCGACGATGGAGACGGCGTAGCGAGCCACGGTTTCCGGCGGCATCAGCGTCAGGCCGCTGATAACATAGGTGTTGGAAAGCATCTTGATCCGGGCGGCGTCGAGATAGCGCACGAGGATCAGATAACGCCGCTGGCCTTCCGGCGCAGGAATGCGGCCGGATCTTTCGCGGATCGTCGCAGCGCCGGCGGCGGCGATGCCATCCCTGGTCATGATGTAGCCCGAGGCTTCCGGCACCCCGGTCACGCGCATTGTGCGCGCCTGATCGACCAGCGCCCATATGGCGGTACCGAGGACGTCTTCGATATTCTCCGTCAACGGCGTGCCGTCGTGATAGGCGATGATCGGCTTGTTGCGGTCGTCGACGATGACGGCCGTATCGAACAGCGCGCCATCGGAAGAGATGTCGCCATAATTGCCCGCAATCCAGCCCTGATTATCCGTCCCATAGACGCTTCGCGCCGCGTCGTTGCGTGCGGAATGGTCATGCAGCGTCGCTTCCAGCTGCCCCTGGAAGGTTTTCAGGGCGCCGACGGTCGTCTCCCAGGAGCGCTCGTCATCCAGCTTGTTGGAGTAATCGGCGACGCGACCGATCGCGGACAATACCATCAGGGTCACAACGGCAACGACGAGAGCAAAGGAAATCAAAACGGCCGTCACAATGGAATGACGACCGATTTTCGTCGCTTGCCGCAATGAATTGAAAGCTGCTCCCACGCCTTTTCTCCTTGGCACGGAAGTCTGCCGTCAGGTCTTCAACAAACGGTTAAGGCGTACCGCAGATTCCTACAGGAAAGGGTTGCATATTTGCCGAAGCCGCAAAAATTCACGCCCTGGCGGCAATCGTTTGCGCGAAACGGCCGAGACTCGCGGACAGGAGACCATTTTCACGCGCCTCCAGCAGCATGGCCGCCTGCACATCGTCACTCTTGCCCGCAATCGGCAGGCGCAGGAAGGCATCCGCTACGATGTCCAGCGACATGGTCTGCAGGACCTCAATCAGCTGTGCCAAGACGAGATCGCCGCGATGCGAGGCATGGGCAAACATCAGCGGCTTGAACGGCACTTCGTCCCGTGACACCAGCCAGTCCAGCGCATTCTTGAAGCCGCCGGGTATGCCGTGGGCGTATTCAGGCAGGACACGATCAACCCGTCGGCTTTGCGGATTTCGTCCGCAAATTTCTCGACCACGGGCGGCGTCCTCTCGCCCTCATTGTCGGGATTGAAGATCGGCAAAGCGCCGATCAGATCGCTGATGGTAATGGTGACGCCGTCAGGGCAGGCAAGCTGCAACCCCTCCAGCAGCCTGCGACTGGCCGAGGCCTGCCGCTGGCTGCCGCAAAGCGCGTAAAGGGAAATCGCTCGCTGGATCATGCTTGATGTCTATCAGGCCCCACCGATTCTGGCGACAACCTGAAATCCCGCCGCAAAGACGCAGATCGATCAATCCGCCTTGTGATTACCCTTCGGAAATTGCGCGGCAAGTTCCTTGTACCACTTGCCGCTCTTCTTGATCGTACGCACCTGCGTTTCGTAATCGACATGCACGAGGCCGAAGCGCATGCGATAGCCTTCCGCCCATTCGAAATTGTCCATCAGGCTCCAGGCGAAATAGCCGCGCATCGGGTAGCCGTCCTTGATGAGATCGGCGACGACGTCGAGATGATCGACGTAGTAATCAAGACGCGGCTGGTCATCGACCTCGCCATTGACGACACCCATATTGTAGCAGGCGCCGTTCTCGGTGATGTAGCATTCCGGCAGCTCGTAGCGCTTGTTGAGATCCTCGACGACGTGCTTCAGGCCCGGTGCATAGATTTCCCAGCCGATATCGGTCTTCACGTCGCTTGCCGGCGGAGCGTCCTTCGTCCATGGGAAATCGCCGCTTTTCGACGCGTCATCAAGGACGCGGCTCGGCATATAGTAGTTCAGGCCCCACCAATCGAGCTTCTGATTGATGGTCTTCAGATCCCCGTCCTCGATGACAGGCATGCGATCGCCCAGAGCTTCGACGAATTCCTTCGGATATTCGCCCTTGAAGATCGGATCGAAGAAAGCGCCGTTATGGAACTGATGGGCGCGCTCGACGGCGGCCAGATCTTCCGGGCGTTCCGAGCCCGGCAGGATCGAGGCAGCGTTGAGCACGATGCCGACAGGCACCTTCGGCGCGACGGAGCGGATCGCCTCGACGCCGAGACCATGGGCGAGGTTCATATAGTGCATGGCATAAAGCGCCGCCTGCATGTTGCGCTCGCCGGGCGCATGGACGCCATAGAGATGGCTCAGCCAGACGATGCACCAGGGCTCGTTGAAAGTGGCAACGGAATCCAGACGGTCACCGAGGCGGCTCATGACAGTCTTGGTATAGCGCTGGAAGGCATGTGCCGTCGATCGCGCCGTCCAGCCGCCGTCGCCGGCGAGCGCCAGCGGCAGATCCCAGTGATAGAGGGTGGCGAAGGTCTTGATCGCTCGCGCCTTGCAGCCATCGACCAGGCGGTCGTAGAAATCGAGGCCGGCTTCGTTCACGGGGCCGGTGCCTTCGGGAATGATGCGCGGCCAGGCGATCGAGAAGCGATAGGCCTCGACGCCCATCTCCTTGATGAGATCGAGGTCCTGCTCCAGCCGATTATAGTGATCGCAGGCGACATCGCCATTATCGCGCTGATAGACCCGGCCGGGCATGTTGGCGAAGGCATCCCATATGGACGGTTTGCGGCCATCGGCCTTGGTGGCGCCTTCGATCTGGAAGGCGGCGGTGGCAACACCGAACGTGAAATCGCCGGGGAAGCGATCGGCAAGAAGCTTCGGATCGATCATGATGAAAATCCCGTCTGTTGTGGCTTCGTTGGCTGCGGTTTAGCCAACGCGGTTGGCAAAGTACAGTGCCGATTTGAGAAGCTGCAACGTTGCAGATGCCTGGAACCGCAGCCGGCTAACGGCTTTGTTAACGGCTTTGTCGGGCGGCTTCCCCGCGGCGCGATAACATCAATGTCAACAGTCGTGACTTGTGTTTTCGATGCGGATCAATTGATGGTGGCATTCAAACTTGACAACGAAAGGATAGAAATGCTCCCTGCGCTCCACATCCTCCACCCCTATCTGCTGAGCCTCCTGCGCATCGTCGCCTCGCTTGTGCTGTTCAGCTACGGAACGCAGAAAGTGCTGCATTTCCCGGCGGCCGAGAAGGTGCCTGATGTCGGATCGCTCCCGTGGATCGCCGGCCTGCTTGAGTTGACCCTCGGCTTCCTCGTTTTGATCGGCTTCCAGACGCGGCTCGCCTCCTTCGTCCTGTCAGGCCTGATGGCGTTCGCCTATTTCCTGCGCCATGCGCCGCAGAGCTTTTATCCCGCGCAGAACGGCGGCGTCTCCGCCATCCTCTTCTGCTTCATCTTCCTGTTTCTCGTCGGTGCCGGTGGTGGACCCCTGAGCGTCGATGCGCTGACGAAGCGCAAGCAGGATGCCGCTGCCTGATTAGCAGTGGTTTAAAGGTTCGAGGCGGCGCTCGCCGCCTCGAACGAAATGAGACCAGCCTTATAGTTTGACCCAGGCGCCATTGCGCTTCGAGGAAGCGACGCAGGCCTCGACGAAAGCCACGCCCTTCACGCCATCATCGACGGTCGGATAGACCACGGCGGGATCGATCGCCACGCCCTTCTTGCGGGCATTGATGGCGCGCGCAGCCTCGGTATAGATCGTGGCGAATGCTTCCAGGTAGCCTTCCGGATGACCGGATGGGATGCGCGAAATACGCGCCGCGGCAGCCCCCGAGCCGGCACCGTTGCGGGTAATCAGCCGCTTCTGATCGCCGAACGGCGTGTACCACAGATAGTTCGGATCGGCCTGCGTCCACTCGATGCCGCCCTTGGTGCCATAGACGCGGAGCTTCAGGCCATTCTCATGGCCGGGCGCCACTTGGCTGCACCAGAGCATGCCCTTGGCCGGCCTTTCCTTGCCCTTCGCCTTGAAGCGCAGCAGCACATGACCGTTATCGTCGAGGCGACGTCCCTCAACGAAGCTGTCGAGATCGGCGGCAAGGCTATCGAGTTCCAAGCCCGTCACAAAGGAAGCGAGGTTATAGGCATGCGTGCCGATATCGCCGGTGGAGCCGCCGGCGCCGGACTGCGAGGGATCGGTGCGCCATGCGGCCTGCTTCTGGCCGGACTGCTCGATATTCTCCGTCAGCCAGTCCTGCGGATATTCCGTCTGCACGATGCGGATATCGCCGAGTTCGCCATTTTCGATCATCTCTCGCGCCTGGCGGATCATCGGATAGCCGGTGTAGTTATGCGTGAGGATGAAGAGCGCGCCGCTCTCGTCGGCCACTTTCTTCAGCTTCTTGGCGTCGGCGAGATTGGAGGTCAGCGGCTTGTCGCAGATGACATGGATGCCGCGACGCAGGAATTCCTTGGCCGCGTCATAGTGGACATGGTTCGGCGTGACGATCGAAACGGCTTCAATGCCGTTCTTCAGCTTGGCTTCGCGGATCGCCATGTCGCGATAGCTGGAATAGGTGCGCGAGGGATCGAGACCGAGATCGCGGCCGGAAGCCACGGCCTTTTCCGGCGAAGACGAGAGCGCGCCGGCGACAAGATCGAACTGGTCGTCAATGCGTGCAGCGATGCGATGCACCGCCCCGATGAAGGCGCCGGCACCGCCGCCCACCATGCCAAGCCGAATGCGCGGCTCCCGCGTCTGTTCCGATGATCCTTCGATTGCCATTTTGTCCTCCTGAGAATGGAATTGTTTGAACGCGATTGCCTGCCGCAATCGTCCTCTCTCCCGCCTGCGGGGAGAGGGCTAGGGTGAGGGGCCGAGCCTTCTGCAAGCTCCGAATTGGTGAAAATAGCGAGAAGGCCCCTCATCCGTCCTCAAACGATTTCGCTCCGCTCAATCGTTTGAGTCCACCTTCTCCCCGCATCTGCGGGGCGAAGGGGCTTGATCAAAGCCCCAGCATGCGCCGGTTCGCCGCCTGGTCCGTGCCGCTGCCGGCGAAGTCGTCGAAGGCCTTTTCCGTGACGCGAATGATGTGAGCCTTGACGAACTCGGAGCCTTCGCGGGCGCCGTCTTCGGGGTGCTTCAGCGCGCATTCCCATTCGACCACGGCCCAGCCGTCGAAATTGTTGGCGGTCATCTTCGAGAAGACGGCGCCGAAATCGACCTGGCCGTCGCCGAGCGAACGGAAGCGGCCGGCACGCTCGACCCAGCCCTGGTAGCCGCCATAGACACCCTGACGTCCGGTCGGATTGAACTCCGCATCCTTGACGTGGAACATCTTGATGCGGTCCTTGTAGATGTCGATGTTCTCGAGATAGTCGAGGCACTGCAGGACGTAGTGCGAGGGATCGTAGAGCATGTTGGCGCGCGGATGGTTCTTCACGCGCTCCAGGAACATCTCGAAGGTGATGCCGTCATGCAGGTCTTCGCCGGGATGAATTTCATAGCAGACGTCGACGCCGTTTTCGTCGGCATGGTTGAGGATCGGCGTCCAGCGGCGGGCAAGCTCTTCGAAGGCGGTTTCGACGAGGCCGGCCGGGCGCTGCGGCCAGGGATAGATAAAGGGCCAGGCGAGCGCGCCGGAAAAGGTCGCATGCGCCTTGATGCCGAGATGCTTGGACGCCGTCAGCGCCATCTTCACTTGCTCGACGGCCCATTCTTGGCGCGCCTTCGGATTGCCGCGCACTTCCGGCGCCGCAAAGCCGTCGAAGGCTTCGTCATAGGCGGGATGCACGGCGACGAGCTGGCCCTGAAGATGGGTGGAAAGCTCGGTGACCTCGACACCGTTGGCGCGGGCGACACCGGCGAATTCGTCGCAATAATCCTTCGAGGAGGCCGCCTTCTTCAGGTCGATGAGCTGGCTTGCCCAGGTCGGAACCTGCACGCCGATATAGCCGGCATCGGCAGCCCATTTCGTGATCGAATCCCAGGAGTTGAACGGTGCCGCGTCACCGGCGAACTGGCCAAGAAACAAGCCTGGCCCCTTGATCGTCTTCATCAGTAATTCCTCCCTAATCGCGTTCTGTAAACGTTTCCGATGCCTTTCAAACCAGCATTCGAGGCGGCTGGATGCCGTAACCTCAAAAAACTATAGGGTCGTCGGGCTGAAAGTCGAATGCCCCGTGACCTAATCACGGCCGGCCGCTGACGGCAAGAGGTACGTGCAGCAAAAAATCGCTAGGCAATGCGAAGCGAGGTGGCGGCTGCATAAAAAACGCCCGCCGGAACCGGCGGGCGCATCTGTCCGGATCAACCGATCAGAACGGTGAATCAGGGAAGTAGAAGTCCTTGGCGTTGTCCTTGGTCACGAGCGTCGCATCCAGGATGTAATTGCCACGAACTGGAACCTGATCGTAGAAATTGGCGGCGGTCAGCTCCATGGCGGTTCCGACCATTGCCGGCGGATATAGCACGTCGACGGGGATCAGCTTGTCGCCGTCCATGACCTTCTTGATCATGTCCTTCGAACCGGCGCCGGCGACGACATATTTGATGTCGGTGCGCTTGGCCTGGTCGATCGCCTGCAGAACGCCGACGGCCATGTCGTCATCCTGGCACCAGACGACATCGATCTTCGGAAACTTGGTCAGGTAATCCTGCATGACCTTGAAGGCGTCGTCACGGTTCCAGTTGCCGTATTGGCGGTCGAGAACCTTGACGTTCGAGCCCGCGATGCCCTTGTCGAAGCCATCCTGGCGCTGCTGGTCGATCGGGATCGGCAGACCGCGGATGATGACAACCTGGGCATCCGGCGTATTGGCCTTGATATATTCGCCTGCGGTCTGGCCAAGCGCCGGATTGTTGCCGGCGACATAGAGGTCACGGACGGAATTGTCGTTGTTGCTCGGCGCACGATCGACGAGCGCCACGAACTTGCCCTTGTCCTTGACTTCCTTGATGGCGTTGACGAGCGGATCCGGATCCGAAGGCAGGATCACAAGAGCATCGATGCCCTGTGTCTCGAGGTCCTGCACCGCATTGGCCTGGCTCGCAGCGTCAGGCGAAGTCTTGACGATCACGTTGAGCCCCGGATGCTCCGCCATCAAGAGCTTGGCAACGCGCTCGGCGTGGAACACCACGCCCGAGGTCCAGCCGTGGTCGGCGGCCGGAATGGAAACGCCGATCGTCACCTTCTTGTCCGCGGCATGGACCGTGCCGGCCAGAGCCGCCATCACGACAGCCATGCCCAATAGTCTTTTTCGCATGTTTCTTCCTCCCAGATAGAGACAGGGCCTTGCCATTAAGGACCGGGCGCCCTCTGACCCGGTTATTCGCTATTTGCGAGCAAGCGAGCGCTGAACCAGCATGGCGATGATGATGATCGCGCCCTGGATGGCACTCAGCAGATACTCGCTGATAAAATTGGAAAGCAGCATGATGTTGCCGACCAGCTCAAGGATGAAGGCGCCGCAGATCGTGCCCCATACCCTGCCCGCTCCGCCCTTCAGCGCCGTGCCGCCAACGACGACGGCGGTGATTGCCTGCAGCTCCCACAAGCTGCCCGTCGTTGCCGAGGTCGAACCCAGCCGCGGCACATAGAGAAGCACGGCGATCGCAACGCACAGGCCCTGAATGACAAAGGCGATGGTGCGGACGCGATTGACCGCCACGCCGGAGTAGCGCGCGACGTCGCGATTGGAGCCGACGGCGATGACGTGCCGCCCATAGCGGGTACGGTAAAGAATGAAGGCCGCAATGCCGGTGACGACAAGGATAATCACGATCGGTACCGGCACGCCGAGTACAGAGCCATAATAGGCGGGCTTGTAGAGTGCCTGCAGATTCGCCGGCCGCAAGGTGATTGCGCCGCCCTGCGACAGCCAGGTCGTCAAGCCGCGGTAGACGCCCATCGTGCCGAGGGTCGCAATGAACGGTTCGATTTTGCCCATGGTCGTGATCAGGCCATTAGCCAGGCCGCACAAGGTACCCGCGACGATCGAGAACAGCACGGCGGCCGCCAGCATCAGCGCGGGATCGGCGATAACACCCGAATTCATCAGGAGGATCATTAGGCTTGCGACGAAGGCAACCATCGCGCCGACGGACAAATCGAGATCACCCGCCGAGATGACGAAAGTGGCACCGACTGCAATGATCGCAATATAGGCGCATCTCGTCGCGACATTGGTGAGATTGGTGATGCCGATGAAGTTCGGATTGACCAATGCGCCCACGATCAGAAGCAGCACCAGCGCTGCAAACGGTGCAACGGCCCTGAGATCGACATCCCGCCAGGAACGGCCCCGCCGACCGGTTTTCCCGCTGCTGTCTTCGCCTACGCTCATAACCAAAACCAACCTCCGTCCCATGACTGCTGGGAATTCGCCCTGTCCTGTGCCGCCCGTTCAGGCAGCGGTCTTTCTCTTCAGGCCCGCCGCATAACGCATGATTTCCTGCTCGGAGATCTCTTCCCCTTCGAGCACACCGACGATCCGCCCCTCGCGCATGACCGCGATCCGCGTGCACAGCCCGATCACCTCGGGCATTTCCGAGGAGATCACGATGATCGAATGACCATCACGCGCCAGCGCTGAAATGAAATGATAGATCTGCTGCTTCGTGCCGACATCGATGCCGCGGGTCGGCTCGTCGATGATGATGATCTGCGGCTCGGTCTCCATGACCTTTGCCAGCAGCAGCTTCTGCTGGTTGCCGCCGGACATGCGGCCGGCAACGATATTCCCGTCCCGAACCCGGATGTCGAAGAGCCGACGCGCCCGCGCCAGCGCATCCGCCTCGCTGGAGGCGCTCAGATAACCGAACTTGCCGTGCCGGTCGAGCGACTGGAGGGTCAAATTGACGACCATGCCCGAATTCAGAAGCAGGCCCTTCGACTTGCGGTCCTTGGTCATATAGGCAAGCCCGGCGTCGATGGCGGCATGCACGTCATGCGCCGGCACCGCTTGGCCGTTTGCGACGACATCGCCGGAGGCGCGCGAGCGCAGGCCGACGATCGCTTCCATCAGTTCGGTGCGGCCCGAGCCGATCATGCCGGAAAAACCGAGAATCTCGCCCTTGCGCAGCTCGAAGCTCGCATCATGCACGTAGCCCGTCGAAAGCGAGCTGACGCTGAGCACTACCTTCTCGTCGACATCCGGCTCGTTCTTGGCGGGATAGAGGCTGGAGAGTTCGCGCCCGACCATCAGCTGGGCGATCGATTCGCCGTCGAGCAGCGAGGTCGGCGATGTCTTCACCCATTGGCCGTCGCGCAGCACAGTGACCCGATCCGTCAACTCCATGACCTCATCGAGCTTGTGGGAGACGAAGACGAAACTCGTTCCCTGATCCCGCAGCTTACGCACCTGCTTGAACAGGAAAGTGGTCTCCTCGCGCGAAAGAACAGCGGTCGGCTCGTCCATGAAGACGATGCGCGCATCGCGGCTGATCGCCTTGGCGATCTCCACCATCTGCTTGTCGGCGATTGAGAGCGAGCTGATTATGGCGTTCTCGTCGACATGCGAGCCGAGGAGATCGAGCACACGCCGCGTCTCGGCACGCATATGCTTGCGGTCGAGCACACCCAACCGCGTGACTTCGCGACCGAGAAACAGGCTCTCAGTGACGGTCAGATGTTCCGCGAGATTGAATTCCTGGTGGATGATGACGATGCCGAGCGCCTCGGCGGCACCGTTCGGCGGCAGCTTCACCGGCTTGCCATCGAGCAGGATTTCGCCCGACGTCGGCTGCTCGAAACCGGACAGAACCTTGACGAGCGTCGACTTGCCGGCGCCGTTTTCGCCCATGAGCGCATGGATCTCGCCGGCCTTCAGATCGAAGTTGACGCTGAACAGCACCTGCACGCCACTGAAGGATTTCGATATCCCCCTCGCAGACAGCACGACCGTACCGTCGACGGCTTCCGAACTCATTGAATCCTCCCTGCGGTCCCACCCGCTTTCTATGCTGTGTAAACCTTTACATAATCTGTGTAAAGGTTTACATCATGGGATATCGCATAATTTTTCGCGGTCACCTTTGACCTCCACCGAAGTCTGTGTAGTCTCCAGCCCCAGACGAGACCCAAGGCAGAGCGCAGTGTCGAATTCCACGCCCGCAACTATCGAAGACGTCGCCCGAATTGCCAATGTTTCGATAGCAACGGTTTCGCGGGCCATCCATATGCCGGAGAAAGTCGCCAATTCGACGCGGCTGAAAGTCAATCAGGCGATTGCCATCACCGGTTATACCACCAATGCCATGGCGCGCAGCCTCCGGCTCGGCCGATCGAACATGATTCTCGTGGTGGCGCCCGATATCGGCGACCCCAATTTCTCCAATATCCTTATCGGCCTGGAGAATGAGGCGCGCTCGCACGGCTATGGGATCCTCATCGGCCACACGCAGAACGATGCGCAGCGCGGGCTCGAATATCTGAAGTTCCTGAATTCCAACCAGGCGGCGGGATTGATCCTCTTCACCGGCATCCTGCCCTTCGGCCACCAGACGATGACGGCCCGGCTGCCGCCGAGCGTCGGCGTCTTCGAGCCGGTCTTCAACGGCGGCATTCCCTATGTCGGCGTCGACGATGTCGCTGGCGCGCGCAAGGCCATTGATCTCTTGATTGCCGAGGGTCATCGCAAGATCGCCTTCGTCGGAGATTCCCGTACCCGCCTCGCCTACAGCCGCCGGCGAATGGGATATGAAGCCGGGCTGGACGCCGCCGGCATCGGACACGATCTGCGCATCGTGCTCGAAGGCGACGGCACCATCGAGAGCGGACGGCTCGCCATCGAGCAGCTCTTCATGCGTGACACCCTGCCGACAGCCTTCATGTGCGTCAACGATCAGACCGCGATCGGCGTGATGATCGGCCTGAAGGCGCGCGGCTACGACATTCCCGAGGATTTTTCCGTGACCGGCTTCGACGATGTGCCGCAGGCCGTCTTCATGACACCGTCGCTGACGACGATCCGGCAGCCGCGAACTTTGATCGGCAAGCATGCCATGGCACTGCTGCTCGAACTGCTGTCAGATGGCGAGCCTGCCGAAACGGAAATCCTGCTGCGGCCGGACCTCGTGGTGCGAAACTCGGTTGCGGCGCCGGCGCGCAGCCGGCGATAGGAGCACGTGGCCATGCCGCTTGGTCGTCTCGTCCTCTATGTCCGCGACGTGGAAGCGACGGTCAGCTTTTACGAGAAACATTTCGGATTCAAGCCGCACCGAGAGGACGGCGACCGGATTATCGAACTGCAGGCACCCGATGGCGGCGCCAATCTGATGATCCATCCGGCAGGAAAGGCCCAGAAAATGGGTCAGGTGCTGGTGAAACTGGTTTTCGACGTTGAACACGTCGAAGCTTTCCGCGCGAAATGCGCCGAACAGGGACTTGAGTTCGGTCCGCTGCGTCAGGCCGACGGCTATCTCTACGCCAATGTCAAGGACCCCTCGGGAAACTCCATCTCCATTTCCAGCCGCGCCTTCCGGCGGTAGCTCGGGAGGCGATGAACCACCGCCTCCCGAACATATCGATCAAACGTAACGATTGACGATGTTTTCCAGGAGTTCCTGCTTGCCTGATTTCGGCTGCGGATTGACGTCCTTGGTCTCGACCCACTGGGCGATCTGGTCGAGCGAATATTCGCCGCGCAGCAGCTTCTGGCCCTCGGCAGAGTCCCAGCCGGCATAGCGATCGGCGAGCGGCTTGGAGAGCGCCTTGTCCTCGATCATCTTGGCGGCAGCCTTGAGGCCACGGGCGCAGCAATCCATGCCGCCGATGTGGCCAATCAACAGGTCTGCCGGGTCGAGCGACTGACGGCGCAGCTTGGCGTCGAAGTTCGTGCCACCCGTCTTGAAGCCGCCACCTGCCAAAACCTGGTAATAGGCCAGCGTCATTTCCGGAACATTGTTCGGGAACTGGTCGGTATCCCAGCCGGACTGGTAGTCGTTGCGGTTCATGTCGATCGAACCGAAGACGCCGAGCGCGTTGGCAAGCGCCAGCTCGTGCTCGAAGGAATGGCCGGCGAGGATCGCATGGCCTTGCTCGATATTGAGCTTCACTTCGTTTTCCAGGCCGTATTTCTTGAGGAAGCCGTAGACCGTGGCGACGTCGTAGTCATACTGGTGCTTGGTCGGCTCCTGCGGCTTCGGCTCGATCAGGATCGTGCCCTTGTAGCCGATCTTGTGCTTGTACTCGACGACGAGGTTGAGGAAGCGCCCCATCTGGTCCAGCTCACGCTTCAGGTCGGTGTTGAGCAGCGTCTCGTAGCCTTCGCGGCCGCCCCAGAGCACGTAGTTTTCACCGCCGAGCTTGTGCGTGGCGTCCATGCAGGTCTTCACGGTCGCAGCCGAGAAGGCGAAGACATCAGGATCTGGATTGGTCGCAGCGCCCGACATGAAGCGGCGGTTGGAGAAGAGGTTCGCCGTGCCCCAAAGCAGCTTCACGCCCGTCTCGGCCTGCTTCTGGGCGAAGTAGTCGACGATCTCGTTGAGGTTCTTGGTGTTTTCGGCGAAATTCTTGCCTTCCGGGCGCACGTCGGCATCGTGGAAGCAGTAGTAGGGAGCGCCGAGCAGGGTAAAGAATTCGAAGGCGACGTCCGCCTTCAGCTTGGCGGCTTCCATGGTTTCATGGAACCAGGGACGCAGGAAAGTCTGGCCGCCGAAGGGATCGCCGCCCGGCCAGGTGAAGGTGTGCCAGTAGGCAACGGCGAAACGCAGATGCTCTTCCATGCGCTTGCCGGCAACAACTTCGTCCTTGTTGTAATAACGGAAGGCCAGCGGGTTGGTGCTGTCGGGACCTTCGTATTTTACCTTGCTGATATCACCAAAAAATCCGGTGCTCATATCTCATCTCCTTGGGTTGGTATTCGGTATTGTTATTCATGCCGTGTCGCGTTGCCCCTCACCCTAGCCCTCTCCCCGCTTGCGGGGAGAGGGGACGACCTCTGTATCCTCGCCGAGCAAATCGTTAGGGGTGGGCAGTGGCTGCCGCTTTCCCCTTCTCCCCGTTAAAAAACGGGGAGAAGGGGCCCGCCCTTCGACAAGCTCAGAAGGGCGGATGAGGGGCCTGACGCACAGTACTTCAATGCGCCGACAGCGGCTTGATCGCCGGATAAACCGCCCGGTAGCGCTTGTAGGCATCCGCATAGGCAT
The DNA here is from genome assembly GCF_012641405.1 of Rhizobium sp. P40RR-XXII. GTDB lineage: Bacteria > Pseudomonadota > Alphaproteobacteria > Rhizobiales > Rhizobiaceae > Rhizobium. The sequence goes on along the minus strand of NZ_JABAII010000001.1, from coordinate 115,498 downwards.
CCGTCAGCGACACCACGGGATCGATCGTACCCGCCGTCTGCGGCGGTGTGCAGACAGCGACCGGATCAGCACCTGTGGCAGCGATCAGGCCCAGACGCGCGGCACCGAAGGCCGCGCCGAAATCGCCGTCGGCCGGCAGGTCGACAGGCACGCCGAGCGCGGTGGCAATCGAGGCCAGCCAGTAGCGGGAGCGCGAGCCGCCGCCGATGGCGGTCACGCGTGCGATGTCGGTGCCGGCCGAGCGCAGCGCTTCCAGATTGTCGCGAATGGCGAAGGACACGCCTTCGAGCACGGCTTGCGTCAGCGCGGCGCGGCCGCTTTCATGGCCGAGGCCGATGAAGGCACCGCGGATCGTCGCGTCGTTATGCGGCGTGCGTTCGCCCGAGAGATAGGGAAGGAAAGTGACGCTGGTCGGTGCCTTCAGTGTCTCGCCAAGCTCGTTGGTGAGGTCGGCGGCGGACTTGCCCGTCACATGCGAATGCCAGTTGAGCGCATCGGTTGCCGAGAGGATGACGCCCATCTGGTGCCAGGTGTTGGGCAGCGCGTGACAGAAGGCATGCACGGCGCTTTCCGGCTTCGGCAGATAGGAGCCGTTGGCGGCAAAGAGAACGCCCGAGGTCCCGAGCGAAACGAAGGCGGCGCCATGGCTCACCGTGCCCATGCCGCAGGCTGAGGCCGCATTGTCCCCTGCCCCGCCGGCGACGACGGCATCGCCGGCAATGCCCCATTTCGAGGCCAGCTCGCCGCGCAGCTTGCCGGCAACGTCGGTGCCTTCGACCAGCGTCGGCATCTGCTTCTCGTCGAGATTGGTCGCCGCCAAAAGCTCGGAAGACCATTTGCGCTTGCCGGTATCGAGCCAGGACGTGCCGGCAGAGTCAGACATTTCCGACATGTGCTCGCCGGTCAGCCAAAGACGCAGATAGTCCTTCGGCAGCAGCACCCAACGAACCCTCGCGAAAATCTCCGGCTCATGCTTGGCAACCCAGGCAAGCTTCGGGGCGGTAAAGCCCGGAAAGACGATATTGCCGGTCAATGCCCGGAAACGCGGGTCAGCATCGAGCGCGGCAGCCTCATGATAGCTGCGGGTATCGTTCCAGAGAATGCAGGGGCGCAGCACCTTGTCGTCGGCATCGAGCAGCGTCGCGCCGTGCATCTGGCCGGAAAGGCCGATGCCGCGCACGGCCGCCAGCTCTTTCGGATGCGCCGCCTTCAGGCCGGCAACGGCTTCCTCCGTCGCCCGAATCCAGTGGGCCGGATCCTGCTCCGACCAGCCGGGATGCGGGCGTGAGACGTCAAGCCCGCCATTGGCCGAGCCGATGATCTTCTGATTGCCGTCGATCAGCATCGCTTTGACGCCGGACGTTCCGAGATCGAGACCCAAATACATCAGATGTAACTCCCTATGCTCTGCCGCGTTCGAATGCTCAGGGCAGATTGTCCTTCAAGAAAATATCGAGGCGGATGCGCTCCTGATCGGCGATGACGGCCTGGCCGTCGGCGGTCGCCTTCATGACGCGGATGGCGCTGCGCACCTCATGGCCGGCATCCTGGTTGAGAACGGCATCGATCGTGCCGTCCACCAGCGCTGCGCGCGTGTGCTGCGTCAGCTCATGCACGACGACGGTCAGTTCGCGCTCGGGCCTGACGGCTTTCAGGGCCGCAATCAGGCCCCTGTTGCCGGCACCGAGATTGTAGATGCCGACAATGTCCCTGCTTTCGGACAATGCCCTGGAAACGAGCGATCCGGCGAGTTCCGGATCGTCACGCCCTTCCAATACGGGCAGCAGCCGCAGCTTGGGAAACTCCTCGGCCATGACAGCCGAGAAACCCTGCAGACGCTCGCGATGGTCGCGCACCAGCATGGAACCGGCGAGAACGGTAATTTCACCCTTGCGATCGCCAAGGAATCGCCCGAGCAGCCGGGCGGCTGTGCGGCCGGCGGCGATGTTGTCTATGCCGGCATAGTGATGCCGGGCGGAATCGGTCAAATCGGAAACAAGCGTAACGACGGGGATGCGCTCCGCGACCAGCCGGCCGACCGCAGCCCGCACCTCGGGCGCATCGGTCGCCACCAAGGCGACACCGGCGATATCCTGTCCCTGAAAAGCGTCAAGCGCCGCCACCAGCGCCGGCACATCGAAAGGCGGCACCTCGGCGATGCGGATATCCGTGCGCTCTATGCTCGCCCGTATGGTCGCATGATGCACCTCTGAACGCAGCCCGTGCATAAAGGAGTTGTCGCCTGTCGGCACGATAAAAACGAGAGGATAGATGCGGCCCTTGGCCAGATTGGCGGCCGCGACGTCGCGGATATAGCCGATCTCTCGAATAGCGGTCTCCACCTTCTCCCGCGTCACCAGCCGCACGCCCGGCCGCTGGTTCAAGACGCGGTCCACGGTGGCCAGGCTGACGCCCGCGGCGGCGGCGATATCATGCACGGTCGGTCTCATCGGCTCCTCCTACCGGAATCCTTTACCGCCATTTCTGATGTACGTAAATCAAAAATTTTCGGCCGCTCGATTTTCCGCTGATGGCCATACATAAAAAAGGCCCCTCACGAGGAGGGGCCATGTGCCTTGGGAGCATTCTTTAAGGGCTGGATCAATGACCGCCGCCACCGCCACCTGTCGGACTCGGTTTGCTCAACATGAGAACGCCGAGGATCATCGCCAGGAACAGTATGGTCAGCATCAGGAAAATATCCCCGAAGGACATCACGATCGCCTGCCGCGTCGCCATGTTCACCATCTGCTTCAATGCGGCCTGCTCGCCGTCGAGGCCGGATGCGTTGAAATTGGCGGCCATGTTGTTCAATTGGGTGACGGCGGCGTGGCTGCCCCAATGAATATGGTCGCGCAGACTGAAATAATGCTGGTCCTGCCGGTTCGTCAGCAGTGTATTGATAATGGCAAGACCGACGGCACCGCCCAGATTTCGGGTCAGGTTGAACAGGCCGGATGCGCCGCGCATGCGCGCGGGCGGCATGGTCCCGAGCGCGATGTTGTTGATCGGCACCATGCAGAGCATCAGGCCGAAGCCGCGCAGGATCTGCGGAATCATCAATTCCCAGAAATCCCAGTCCACCGTCAGGTGCATCATGATGTAGGTACCGGCCGAGAAGCTGGTGAAGCCGATGATCATCAGGATGCGAAGATCGACCCTGCCTGCAAGGAAGCCGGCCAGCGGCGCCGTGAAGAACATGGCCAGGCCGGACACGAACATCGTCTCGCCGATCTGCAGGGAGTCGTAGCCACGGATACGAGCAAGGAAAAGCGGATAGATATAGGTCAGGCCATAGAGGCCGATACCCATCACGAAGGAGAACATCGAGCCGAAAGCGAAATTCTTATTGGTAAAGGCTCTTAGATCGACGACCGGGAATTCTACCGTAAAGGCACGATAGAAGAAGATGACCGCTCCGATCGCCGAGGCTATTGCGCCTGCAACGATGAAATTGTCGTTGAACCAATCGTTGGTATTGCCCTCTTCGAGAACATATTCCAGCGCGCCCAGAAAAACGCCCATGGAGAAAAGTCCCCACCAATCGAATTTCTTCATCAACGACAATTCCGGCTTGTCGAAGTCGATGAAGTTCCAGGTCACGATGGTGACGACAATGCCGGGCGGAATGTTGACCAAGAACAGCCAGTGCCAGGAAAAGGCGTTGGAGAGGTAACCGCCCACGGTCGGGCCGATGGTGGGCGCGAGCGTCGCGATCAGACCGATAATCGGCGAGACGACATTGCGCTTGGACGGCGGGAAGATCGTGAACGCCGCCGCAAAGACCGAGGGGATCATGCCGCCGCCGATGAAACCCTGCAGGGCACGATAGATGATCATCTGGTCGATGTTGGTGGCGGTCGCGGCGAGCGCGCTCGCGGCGGTAAAGCCGGCCGCCGAAATCGCGAAGAGATAACGCGTGGAAATGATGCGCGCCAACGTTCCCGATAGCGGGATCATGATGACCTCGGCGATCAGATAGGCCGTCTGCACCCAGGGGATTTCATCCGAGCCGGCACTAAGGCCCGCCTGGATTTCGCTGAGCGAGGCGGAGACGATCTGAATGTCGAGGATCGACATGAACATGCCGAGCACCATCGCCAGAAAGGCGATAAGTTTTTTCGTGTCGATGTGATCCGCCGCTGGTGCGGCAGGTCCAGCCGCGCGTGGAGGCGACCCGGCTGTAGTGCTGGCGGACGACATGCTGCGTCTCTCCCGAGCTTGATCGCTTACCTGTCCGGCGCCGTGCGGGTATCGACGTCGACGACGACGCTGAGGCCCGCGCGCAGGCGGCCGGTATTGAGCGCATCCTGCGGCAATGCGATGCGGACAGGCACACGTTGGATGATCTTGGTGAAATTACCCGTCGCATTCTCCGGCGGCAGCAGCGAGAAGACCGAGCCGGAAGCCGGCGAGATCGATTCGACGGTGCCGACGATCGGATGGTCGCTATAGGCATCGACGTGAACATTGACCTTGGAACCGGGAACCAGATGCTGGATCTGCGTTTCCTTGAAATTCGCGTCGATATAGAGCTGGCGGATCGGCACGATCGCCATCAGCTTCTGGCCGGGAGAGACAAGATCGCCCTCCTGCACCGAACGATTGCCGACGATGCCGTCATAAGGCGCCTTCAGCACGGTGAACGACAGGTCGCGGGAAGCCTTGTCACGAGCGGCCTCCAGTCCCTTGATCGTGCTCTCGGCCTGCCGGCGCTGGGCCTGCAGCAGGTTGATGTTTGCCTGCGCCGAGGCAATCGCGGCATCGCCGCCGACCAGGTTGGCCTTGGCTTGGTCGAGCGCGATGTTGGCGCTATCCAAGGCGGCCGTGGTGCCGACCGACTTCGACTGCAGTTCGGCAGCGCGTGTCTGGGTGATCTGGGCGCCACGGACAGTGGCTTGCAGAGCAACCTTCTGCGCTTCCGACTGCGCAAGAGCGGCCTGGCCGGCTGCGATCTGTGCATCGATGGTATGGAGCGAAAGCTGCTCGGTATCGAGCGAGGCCTGGGCCTGCTCCAGCGCCAGCTTGTAGTCGCCGTCGTCGAGCGTGGCGAGAACGTCGCCGGCCTTGACCTGCTGGTTGGCAACGACGTTCACCTTGGAAACGTAGCCGGTCACCTTCGGCTGTATAGTCGCGATGTCGCCGCCAATATAGGCGTCGTCGGTGGAGACCATGAAGCGGCCGTTCGTCCACCAGTCATAGCCGTACCAGCCACCGGCCGCGAGAGCGACGACAAGGATAATTGGAAAAGCCAGGCTGCGCCGCTTCTTCTCCGGCGGCGGTGGGGCCGCAGGGACCGGAGCAGTGGGCGCAGCCTGGGCGGGGGCAGGTTTGCCGCGCGTTTCAGCCGCGGGAGCCTCAGCAGACACGCCGGCTTCGCGGGTTTCCACCTCAGCATCTGCAGGCTCGTCCACGATGCGCGCTACATTGTTTCCATGACTTGACGACATTGCCCTACCACCGAAATTCTGTCTAAATTAATCGAACCGAACGGTTCAGTTCAATTGACATAAAGCCTTTTTCACTCCATATCAAGAGATATCGAACTGAGCGGTTCGATTTATTTGGCGAATCTGTTTAAGATTCAGAAAAATGATCAAGTGAATGATCGAGTGAAGGAGACGATGAAACACGAACCGCAAAATGCCGCTGTGTTGAACGCGCCCGCGCCTGCATCCGGTGGACGTTGGGCGGCCGGCGAAGATCCGGTCAAGCGCCAGCAAATTCTTGAAGGCGCCAAGCGCGTCTTCATGAAGATGGGCTTCGACGCGGCGAGTATGAACGACGTCACCCGTGAGGCCGGCGTTTCCAAGGGCACGCTCTACGTCTATTTCGCCAACAAGGAAGACTTGTTCGCCGCCATGATGGAGAGCGAGCGCACCTATTTCGTCAACCTCGTGCGCAACGCACTTGCAGACGAAGCAGATGTCACGACGTCTCTTTATGACTTCGGCATCGTATTCGTGACGCATGTCACGTCGGACAAGACCATCAGTGCCATGCGCACGGTCATCGGCGTGCGCGAACGCATGCCGTCGCTCTGTCAACGCTTCTTCACCGGCCCGGAAAACCTGCGCACGGTGCTGCGCGGCTTTCTTGAACGCCAGGTGGCAGCCGGCCACCTCAAGATCGACGATTTCGACATGGCGGCCCGCCATTTTCTCGAAATGGCCAGCGGCGGCTATTTCAAGCTGCGGCTGTTCGGCGACATGGACGAGCCTCCATCGAAGGATGAGATCGACTACGTCGTGCGCGGCGCCGTGCGCGTCTTCCTCGCGGGCTACGGCCCCGACCGCAGGGATTGACGCCAGAAGCCTTCCCTTGTTGCCGATGAGCAGCTAGCGATCCAACTCCGCAATTGCGATCAAGCGTCGCGACCGCCGGGCGCTTATGACTGGCCCGGCAACCAGGGGAGTTAGGCATGAGCGCGATCGGACGAGCGATATGGTTTATCGAAAGCCATTTCACCTCTGATATCTCTTTGGATGAGATTGCCGAGACGGCCGGACTTTCACGCTATCATCTGTCGCGCGTCTTCGGCATGACGACAGGCCATTCGATCAGGAGCTACATCCGCAGCCGCCGTCTCAGTGAGGCGGCCCTCACACTGATCGACGGCTCTTCCACCATTCTCCAGGTTGCCTTCGATGCCGGCTACGGCTCGCACGAGGCTTTCACCCGTGCCTTCCGCGAGCAATTCGGCATGACGCCGGAAAGCCTGCGCAAGCAGGGGCACGTTCGCAACCTCGCTCTACAGGAGCCGATCAGAATGGACGACACCCGCCTTCCCAAACTCGATGCCCCGCGCTTCGAAACCCACCCCGCAATGCTGCTTGCCGGCCTTGCGGAAACCTATGCCTATGAGTCCACCCAGGCGATTCCCTCGCTCTGGCAGAAATTCAACCAGCATTTCGACCATATCCCGGGCCAGGTCGGCAATGTTGCCTATGGCGTCTGTACCCAGGCGGAAGAAGGCAGTGAAGGCTTTCGCTACATGGCCGCTGCGGAGGTGGCCAGCAACGACGACCTGCCCGAAGGCTTCGTCGTCACGAGACTGCCGCAGCAGCGTTATGCGATCTTCACGCATCGCGGCCATATCTCCGGCATCTCCGCCACCGTGCACCAGATCTTCGGCGAATGGCTCCCGCAATCAGGCCAGCAGCACGGCGGCTCCCCCGACATGATGGAACGCTATGACGAGCGCTTCGATCCGCGTACGGGCACGGGCGTGACGGAGATATGGATCCCCCTGAAAGCCTAGAGGCAAAGCCTGAAAACAAGGCCGCCGCCGCCCCGAAATTGGCGGCGGCGCTTGTACGGAGAACGGCGCTCCTTACATTACGGCCATTCTGGAGAGGCCGGAGCTGGGGGTCAGCATCGGCGAATGCTGACAAAAGGGGAAATCGTCTATGGATATTGTTGGGCTGCTACAGGATCCCGCCGCATGGGTCGCGCTCATCACGCTCGTGGTCATGGAGGTCGTCCTCGGCATCGACAACCTCATCTTCATCTCGATCCTGACCAACAAGCTGCCGGCCGAACATCGCGACAGAGCGCGCAAGATCGGTATCGGCCTTGCCCTCGTCATGCGCCTTGCCCTGCTCGGCACGGTCGCCTGGATCGTGCAGCTCACGCAGCCCGTCTTCGAAATCTTCGGCCAGGGTTTCTCCTGGAAGGACATGATTTTGATCGGCGGCGGCCTTTTCCTCGTCTGGAAGGCGACGAAGGAGATCCATCACAATGTCGACCCTCAGGAACAGGGTGAGGATTTCATCGCCAAGTCGACGACCTCAAGCTTTGCCTCGGCCATCGGCCAGATCCTGCTGCTCGACCTGGTCTTCTCGATCGACAGCATCATTACCGCCGTCGGCATGACGCCGCATTTGCCGATCATGTTCGTCGCCGTGATCGCCGCCGTCACGGTGATGCTGGTGGCCGCAAACCCGCTCGCCAACTTCATCGAGAAGAACCCGAGCATCGTCATGCTCGCGCTCGCCTTCCTGCTGATGATCGGCACGACGCTGATTGCCGAAGGCATGGGCGTACACGTGCCCAAGGGCTATATCTACGCCGCAATGGCCTTCTCCGCCCTGGTGGAAGTGCTCAACATGCTGGCGCGCAACCGGCGGAAAAAGGCATCCAGCGGCCATTGATCGCGAAAACCGCACCCCAAAACGGGTGCGGCTTTCATGACGCCTGGTCAGTCCTGGACAGTGACGTCGACCCACTGGCCGATGTCCCCGTGTCCATAGATGTCGACCTTGATCCAGACGTTGCCGCGAACGATGATGTTCCCGGCATCGTCGGCGATATTGCCATCTGCCAGCATGGCTTCCAGCTTCTGGCGATTGGACGCCTGCGAGAAGAAGCTGTCGCCCTGGTCGCCACGGTCGCGGCGACGGTAGGCATGATAGTTCGCGCGGTCCTGGCGAATGATCTGCCAGGGCGCCGTCAGGCGCTCTCCCTTGGAATTGTAGAGATCGTCGCTGCCGATATAGGCGCGGTAGGATTCGATCAGACGCGCCGAACCGTCGCGCTTAATTGTCGATTGTGCCGCCGCTGTGTCGAACATGGCGAACGTCAATAAAAAGCTCAAAACCAATTTCTTCATTGTTTCCTCGCGGTGAACGATTGAGGACCTATTTCGCCACTGCCGCGAAAATTGCAAATCAAATTCGACGGGCAGCCTGTTTTTATTCCCGTAGCCCTGTGAAGAGTAAAGAGACCTTGTGAAATCGGGAGATCGGCTCAAATCGATGCGAGATGCACTGCCGGCAATCCGGTCCAGGCAGCCTCGCGGCGCAGTTTCCCTTGACGCCACCCCTTGAATATGGCCTAAGGCCAGCCATACGGAAAACGCTGATAGAAGCGGCAAGACGCCCTTTTCCGGCCGGTTTTCTGATCCAGATACACATTTTCGGCTGGACGGCGCTTGCCCCAAGCGCGATCCGGCCTTTTATGATGGGCAAACAAGATGACCACTTCAGGCGTTCGCGTCCGCATTGCACCCTCCCCCACCGGCGAGCCGCATGTCGGCACCGCTTACATCGCGCTGTTCAACTATCTCTTCGCCAAGAAACATGGCGGCGAGTTCATCCTGCGCATCGAGGATACCGACGCGACCCGCTCCACCCCGGAATTCGAGACCAAGGTGCTCGATGCGCTGAAATGGTGCGGCCTGAAATGGTCCGAAGGTCCCGATATCGGCGGCCCCTACGGCCCTTACCGCCAGAGCGACCGCAAAGAACTCTACAAGCCCTATGTCGAGCAGATCGTCACAAACGGACACGGCTTCCGCTGCTTCTGCACGCCGGAGCGTCTGGAAAAGATGCGCGAGGCTCAGCGCGCCGCAGGCCTGCCGCCGAGGTATGACGGCCACTGTCTGAACCTTTCGGCCGAGGAAGTCACCACGCGAGTCGCGGCAGGCGAGCCGCATGTCGTGCGCATGAAGATCCCGACCGAAGGCTCCTGCAAGTTCCATGACGGCGTCTACGGCGACGTCGAAATCCCGTGGGATGCCGTCGACATGCAGGTTCTCCTGAAGGCCGACGGCATGCCGACCTATCACATGGCCAACGTCGTCGACGACCATCTGATGAAGATCACCCATGTCGCGCGCGGCGAGGAATGGCTCGCCTCGGTGCCGAAGCACATCCTGATCTATCGGTACCTCGGATGGGAAGCGCCTGTTTTCATGCACCTGTCGCTGATGCGCAATGCCGACAAATCGAAACTGTCGAAGCGCAAGAACCCGACCTCGATCTCCTATTATACGGCCCTCGGCTATATCCCCGAAGCGCTGATGAACTTCCTCGGCCTGTTCTTCATCCAGATCGCCGAAGGTGAAGAACTTCTGAGCATGGACGAGCTTGCGGAAAAGTTCGACCCGGAAAACCTTTCCAAGGCCGGCGCGATCTTCGACATCCAGAAGCTCGATTGGCTGAACGGCCGCTGGATCCGCGAAAAGCTCTCGGAAGAAGAATTCCAGCATCGCGTTCTGACCTGGGCGATGGAAAACAGTCGCCTGCAGGAAGGCCTGAAGCTGTCGCAGTCGCGCATCACCAAGCTCGGCGAGCTGCCCGACCTCACCGGTTTCCTGTTCAAGTCCGACCTCAACCTCGATCCCTCGGCCTTCGCCAGGATCAAGTCGACACCGGAAGAACTGCTGGAAATCCTGAACACCGTGCAGCCTGATCTCGAAAAGATCCTCGAATGGAATGTCGAGACGATCGAAGCCGAGCTGCGCGCCATCGCCGACCGCATGGGCAAGAAGCTGAAGGTCATCGTCGCCCCGCTTTTCGTCGCCGTATCGGGCTCCTCGCGCTCGCTGCCGCTTTTCGATAGCATGGCCATCCTCGGCCGCTCCGTCGTGCGCCAGCGGCTGAAACTTGCCGCGCAGACCGTTGCGACCCTCGTCGGCCCGAAGAATTGAACCGGACGTAGAACCATGAACGACAAGACCGAAACCGCCACCCTCTCCTCCGACGCAACGGAAGTTCGCGCGCAGAAGCTGAAGCTGCTGCGCGAGCAGATCGGCGACGTCTATCCGGCGCATTTCCACCGGACCATGACCAATGCCGAACTGGCTGCGAAATATGAGGGTCTGGAGCCGGACACGGAAACCGCCGACGTCGTCACCGTCGCCGGCCGCGTCTATTCCTCGCGCAACTCCGGCATGTTCATGGATCTCCATGATGCCTCGGCCAAGATCCAGATCTTCAGCCACAAGGACGTAACTTCGGAAGGGGCCCGCAGCCTGCTGCCGATGATCGACATCGGCGACATCATCGGCGTGACCGGCGTCGTGCGCCGCACCAAGCGCGGTGAGCTGACGATCAATGCGCGTGAGATCACCATGCTGACCAAGTCTCTGCTGCCGATGCCGGAAAAGTGGCACGGCCTGTCCGATATCGAGCTACGCTACCGCAAGCGTCATCTCGACATCATGACCAACGAGGAATCGAAGCTCCGCTTCCAGCAGCGCAGCCGCATCGTTTCCGGCATCCGCCGCTTCATGGAAAATGACGGCTTCATGGAAGTCGAGACGCCGATGCTGCATTCGGTCTATGGCGGTGCCACCGCCGAGCCGTTCAAGACGCATCACAACACGCTGAAGCTCGACATGTACCTGCGCATCGCGCCGGAACTGTTCCTGAAGCGCACGCTGGTGTCCGGCCTCACCGACAAGGTCTTCGAGATCAACCGCAACTTCCGCAACGAAGGCGTCTCCACCCGGCACAATCCCGAATTCACGATGATGGAGTGCTACTGGGCCTATGCCGACTACGAGGACATCATGGACCTCGTCGAGCGACTGTTCTCGACGCTCGCCATGTCGATCCACGGCAGCACTGAATTCGCCTTCGGCGACAAGCAGATCTCCTTCAAGGGTCCGTTCCGCCGCGTGCCGATGCCCGACGCCGTCAAGGAAGCGACCGGCATCGACTTCCTGGCGATCAAGACCGATGAGGAAGCGCGCGACGCCGCCAAGGCCGCCGGCTTCGCCGTTGAGAAGGACGCGACCTGGGGCGAATGCCTGGCCTTCATCTTCGAAGAGAAGGTCGAGGGCACGCTGATCCAGCCGGCGCACGTCACGCATTTCCCGAAGGACATCTCGCCCTTCGCCAAGGAAGTGCCGGGCGAACCGCGCCTCGTCGAGCGCTTCGAGACCTATTGCAACGCGTGGGAACTCGGCAACGCCTTTTCGGAACTCAACGATCCGGAAGAGCAACGCGCCCGCATGGTCGAACAGCTCGAGCAGGCGCATGCGCGCGGCGAAAAGCAGAAGGAACTGGACGAGGAATTCCTCGACGCCATCGATCAGGGCATGCCGCCGGCAGGCGGTCTCGGCATCGGCGTCGACCGCCTCATCATGCTTTTGACCAACTCGCCGTCGATCCGCGACATCATTCTCTTCCCGGCTCGCCGCAGCAAGGCCGACTGATCAAGCCAGCAATTTCAGGCGCCAGGCAAGCGAAGGAAACGACGCTGCCTGGCGCTTTTCTTTTGGCGCAAATTCCAGGAAAAGCGCATGGCGGTTTTCCATCTGGAATTGCGTAAGAGCAAGCGGATTGGGCGTTTCAGCATTTCGCGGAACCGCCCCATCTGGAATAGCGGCGGTAGCGTCAATTCGTAATCGGCGACCGACGGTCGGCGGCACCCGTCATGGTCGGGTCCAGTCGCGGGGACGGGGTCCCCTCCTTGCCGCGGGCGTCGGCACCGATGAATTCGCCGTTCTCGTCATAGCCGGGCTGCACATTGCCGGTCGATTTCGGCTCCGGCAGCAGCTTGGCATCTTGCCCGTCTTCCTTCGCCGTTGCCTTTTCTTCCGCGGCAATCGCCGCTTTCATCTTGTCCTTCTTCGCACTCCCGGCACCATTGTCGGCCGAAAGGGCATTGCCGCAATCGCTATAGTCCTTCAACTCCGCAAGCGCGGCATTGATATCCTGCGGCAACATGGTGATCTGCTCGCCAAAGAACAGGCCGGCATTGCTGGCACCGCCATCATAGTAGCGTGCCGTCAGCGGTGCCTCCGAGCTGCCGTCGACAAGCTTGTCCGGATGCGGCACGTAGACCACATCGGCCCCCAGCGCCCGGCCGCGTATGTCGGAGCGCAGCGTCGGGCCGTTCTTGTCGAGAACCACAACCTGGACGAGATCCGGCTTCTGCTCCTGATACACCGCCTTGGCGACCCTAAGCGCGGTCTTCACCCGCGTCAGGCCATCGGTCGGTTCCGTGCGGATATATTTACGTACCCAAAAGCGGTTTTCCTTGCGGATGGTGACGAGATTGACATCCATGCACTGAAGCCCGTTGGGGGAAGCGGATGCAAAGCCGAGCAATCTGTCCTTGCCGATACAAAGCGCCAAAACGCCGGAGGAGCCCACGAGAAGGGCCACTCCGCCGAATATGACGACAAACTTCCGGTGTGCCCGGAAAATATGCAGTAAGGCGCTCACGCCAACTGCTCCAGCATAGACCACTCCAAGCCGACAAAGATGATCAACCCTCACGTTAGGCAGAGGGCGTTTCGGAATACTTAAAACGGACGTAAAACTTGCAACTCTGACGGCATAGCTACCAAAAAAGGTCCAAACTTTCACAGCAATGACGCATGCTTGCCTTTCGCGCCGCGAACGTGCTCTAACCAAAGCATGGCTTTCACCTTGAGACAGCTGCAATACTTCGTCGCCGTGGCGGAACAAGGTTCCGTGACGCGGGCCGCGCAGAACCTGTCCATCTCGCAATCGTCCGTCACGGAAGCCCTCAAGGAACTTGAAAGCGATCTTGGCGTCGAACTGTTCGAGCGCCATCCGCGCGGTCTCTCCATCACACATAATGGTCACCAGTTCCTGCGCCACGCAACGAAGATCCTGGCGACGGTTTCCGATGCCCGCACAAGCTTTTCCGGCCAGCGGAACGAGGCTGGCGGCACGCTGAACATTGGAGTGACCTCGCTCGTCGCCGGCTATGTTCTGTCAGATCTTCTGGCCCGCTACCGCCGTGCCTGCCCCGGTGTCGAGGTCAGCGCCATCGAGGACAATGGCGGCTATCTGGAGCACCTTCTGGTTGGTGGCGAGCTCGACGTCGCCGTCATGGTCATTTCCAACCTGCGGGATCGCATGGCCCTGCAGGCGGAAATCCTCGAAACCTCGCCCTATCGCCTCTGGCTGCCGATGGGTCATCCCCTCGTCTCGGCCGATATCATCAGCGTCGCCGACATCAGCCGCGAACCGCTGATCATGCTGACCATCGACGAAATCGAGGAAAACACCGGCAAGCTGCTGAGCGCACTCGGCGCCCGCCCCCATGTCGCCTTCCGCACGCGCTCGGTCGAGGCGGTGCGCAGCCTTGTCGCGACAGGCGCGGGCGTGGCGCTGCTGCCCGATCTCGTCTATCGCCCCTGGTCGCTGGAAGGCGATCGCATCGAGAGCCGCGACGTCTCCGGCTCGCTGCCGGTCGTTCAGGTCGGCATGGTCTGGCGCAAAGGATCGAGCCTTCCGCAAGCGGCTCGCGACTTCGTCGGCGTTGCCGAAAGCATGCGCTCGGGGAGGCAGCGATAGCAGAGAGCTGCTCCACGAGCATCAAGGGAGTGGAGGATCATTGTGAAGAGCGCCATCATATTCGACTGTGAATTTCTTTGCCTCGAAGGCTCGCAACGCAGATTCTGGTGCGCGGCCCATGATCCGGACCCGGTAATCGCCGAGATCGGAGCGGTTAAGCTGGGCCTGGAAGGCGATTTCCCCATTCTGGACAACTATAAAGCCTATGTTCGCCCCCTCGACAGATTGGCAACCAGTATGCGCTCGACCCGTTCTTCACCGCACTGACCGGCATTACCGAAGAGAATATCAAGACTGAGGGAATTGCCTTACAGGAGGCGCTTGCCGGCCTCGATAGCTTCTCTGACGGCGCCCGCTTCTGGTCCTGGGGCAAGGACGAGCTGAATATGGTGGCGATCAGCTGTTATGTCGCCGGAATTCAGCCGCCAATTCCGGCCCGCCGCTTCGACAACGCCGTCAAGCTGCTGATCGCGGCGGGAATGCCGATCGAGGATCTGGCAAGGACGCCGAGCAACAAGCTCGCCGACTATTATGGTGTGGAGCATCCGCTCCTGCAGAGCCATAACGCGCTCGACGACGCACTTTCAGTGTCCTATACGCTGCAACATCTTATGAAGGCTGGGAAATTACAGCCGAAGGCCTTCGACCGCAACTAGCATCGCCGAGCATCAAATCGACGCCCATCGCAGGCTTCCCTTACCGCACATGGCCTGCCTGGGAAGGAATCGGAATTTCCGATATCGCCTTTCTGATAAATGAATTTGCGAATACGGCGAAATCGCGTCACCTTTTCTTCCGGGAACAAAAAGCCAGCCACTGGCTCCAAGAGCAAGACTCAAAAAACCGGGAGAGTCCGATGAAGCATCTGCTGAAATCATGCACGGCTGCACTCGCATGCCTAAGTTTCGCAACGCAGGTCATTGCCGCGGAGCCATTGAAGACGCTCGGCAAGGGCGAAGGCGCTGTCAGCATCGTCGCATGGGCCGGCTATATCGAGCGCGGCGAAAGCGACAAGAATTACGATTGGGTCACCGGCTTCGAGAAGGAAACTGGCTGCAAGGTCAGCGTCAAGACTGCGGCGACCTCGGACGAAATGGTCGCGCTGATGAACGAAGGCGGCTTCGATCTCGTCACCGCCTCCGGTGACGCGTCGCTCAGGCTCGTTGCCGGTAAGCGCGTCCAGCCGATCAATACCGATCTGATCCCGAGCTGGAAGAACCTCGACGACCGCCTGAAGAATGCCCCCTGGCATACGGTCAACGGCGTCCACTATGGCGTCCCCTATCTCTGGGGGCCGAACGTGCTGATGTACAACACCGACGCCTTCAAGGGCCAGGCGCCGAAGAGCTGGAATATCGTCTTCGAAGAAATGAACCTGCCTGACGGCAAATCCAACAAGGGCCGCGTCCAGGCCTATGACGGCCCGATCTATATCGCCGATGCCGCCCTCTACCTCATGGCCCACAAGCCTGAGCTGGGCATCAAGGACCCATACGAGCTCAACGAAGACCAGTACAAGGCCGCCCTCGAACTGCTGCGCGGCCAGCGCAAGATCGTCAGCCGCTATTGGCACGACGCCATGATCCAGACCGACGATTTCAAGAACGAAGGCGTCGTCGCTTCCGGCTCCTGGCCGTTCCAGGTCAACCTCCTGCAGGCCGACAAGCAGAAGATCGCTTCGACTTTCCCGGATGAGGGAACGACGGGCTGGGCCGATACGACCATGCTGCATGCCGACAGCGAGCATCCGAACTGCGCCTATATGTGGATGGAACATTCGCTCCAGGCCAAGGTTCAGGGCGATGCGGCCGCCTGGTTCGGCGCCGTCCCCTCGGTTCCGGCCGCCTGCAAGGGCGACGAACTCCTGACCGACAGCGGCTGCGCCACCAATGGCTACGATCACTTCGACAAGATCAAGTTCTGGAAAACCCCTGTCGCCAAGTGCACGACGCAGAGCGAATGCGTGCCCTATCATCGCTGGGTTTCCGATTATATCGGCGTGATCGGCGGTCGGTGACCTTCACTCTTCTCCCCTCGGGGAGAAGATGCCCGCCCTTCGGAAAACTCAGGAGGGCAAATGAGGGGGATGAGGAGTTAAGCGACGAATGTCCTGAGCGAAAAGCGAAGGACTGCTTATGCCGCCCCACCCCCTCATCCGACCCTCCGGGTCACCTTCTCCCCGCTGGGGAGAAGGAGTAAACAACATACTCGGAGAAACCAATGAGCGCCGTTCGTTTCCAGCAGGTGTCGCGGCATTTCGGCCAAGTCCGCGCTGTGGACCGCGTCGACCTGGAGATCGCGGCCGGCGAATTTTTCGCCATGCTCGGCCCTTCCGGTTCCGGCAAAACCACTTGCCTGAGATTGATTGCCGGCTTCGAACAGCCGACCGGCGGCCATATCGAGATCTTCGGCGAAACCGCCGAAGGCGTGCCGCCCTATCGGCGCAACGTCAACACGGTCTTCCAGGACTATGCCCTGTTTCCGCATCTCAACATCCTCGACAACGTCGCCTACGGGCTGATGGTCAAGGGCGTCGGCAAGGCCGAGCGGCTGCGTGCCGCCGAACAAGCCTTGGAACTGGTGAAACTGCCTGACTATGGCGCCCGCCGCCCCGGCCAGCTCTCCGGCGGCCAGCGCCAGCGCGTGGCGCTCGCCCGGGCGCTGGTCAACAAGCCGAAAGTTCTTCTGCTCGACGAGCCGCTCGGCGCGCTGGACCTGAAGCTGCGCGAGCAGATGCAGGAAGAGCTGAAGAGCCTGCAGCGGGCGCTCGGCATCACCTTCGTCTTCGTCACCCACGATCAGGGCGAAGCGCTTTCGATGGCCGACCGCGTCGCCGTCTTCAACGATGGCCGCATCGTGCAACATGGCACGCCGCACGATATCTATCAGCGGCCGAAGACCCGTTTCGTCGCCGATTTCGTCGGCTCCTCCAATGTCATTGCCCCGGAAGTCATGTCGTCGCTCGGCGGCGAGCGGCGCTGGGCCAGCCTGCGCCCGGAAGCCATACGGTTGACAGAGGAGAGCGGCGTGGCGGCGACCGTGAAAGCGACGAGCTTTCTCGGTGCCGCTACCCGCCTCTCGGTCGAGGCGAATGGCGCACGCCTGCATGTGACGGTGCCGGCCGGCCAGTCGGCCCCGGATACCGGTGCCGCCATCCGCCTCGCCTGGCTGCCGGCGGACGTTCATTACATGGATGACGCCGCATGAACGCCGCCGCCTTCCCCGCCTCGTCGAGCCAAGCGCCGGCCTCGATCCTGCCGCGCCGCGGCGGCGTCTTCGGCCGCCTCTCCGATCTCTTCTGGCGACGTCCGAAGCTGCTGCTGTTCCTGATGCTGACGCCGCCGCTCCTCTGGCTCGGCATCATCTATATCGGCTCGCTGATCGCGCTTTTGCTGCA
Source organism: Rhizobium sp. P40RR-XXII (assembly GCF_012641405.1). Lineage (GTDB taxonomy): Bacteria > Pseudomonadota > Alphaproteobacteria > Rhizobiales > Rhizobiaceae > Rhizobium. The sequence continues at coordinate 98,038 of NZ_JABAII010000001.1, read as the reverse complement.
GAGCTTCTTCTCGATCGACGACTTCTCGGGAATGGTGAACTACGAGTTCACCCTCTCGACCTATGCCCAGCTGTTGAACACAGCTAATTTTGACATCATCGTGCGCACGGTGGTTATGGCCGCCCTCGTCACGCTGGCCTCCGCCTTCGTCGCCTTCCCGATCGCCTATTTTGCCGCGCGCCATGCGCAGGGCAAATGGAAGGCGCTGTTCTATCTCGGCGTCATGCTGCCGCTCTGGTCGAGCTATCTGGTGAAGGTCTATGCCTGGAAGCTGATCCTCGCCAAGGAAGGCATCCTCACCTGGATCTTCGACAAGCTGCATCTCGGCTGGCTGCTCGACGGCGTGCTCGCTTTGCCCATTATCGGCGGCAATTCGCTGTCGGTCAGCTACATCGGCACCTTCCTCGTCTTCGTCTATATCTGGCTGCCCTACATGATCTTGCCGACGCAGGCCGCTCTCGAGCGCGTGCCGGCGAACTTGCTGGAAGCCTCGTCCGACCTCGGCGCGACGCCGAAGCAGACCTTGCGCACGGTGCTGCTGCCGCTCGCTCTGCCGGGTGTCGTCGCCGGTTCCATCTTCACCTTCTCGCTGACATTGGGCGATTACATCATTCCGCAGATCATCGGCTCCTCGCGCCTCTTCATCGGCCAGGCCGTCTATGCGCAACAAGGAACCGCCGGCAACGTGCCGCTCGCCGCCGCCTTCTCGGTCGTGCCGATCGTCATCATGGCGATCTATCTCTGGATCGCCAAAAAGCAGGGAGCCTTCGATGCGCTCTGATCGTGGCCAACGCGCCTCCCTCCCCTTGAAGATCGCAGCAGCCGGTGGCCTGCTCTTCCTGCATCTGCCGATCCTTCTGATCTTCGTTTATGCCTTCACGACGGAGGAAAAGAGCTATCAGTGGCCGCCGCCAGGGCTCACCCTGCAATGGTTCGGCATTGCCTGGAACAGGCCGGATGTCTGGTCGGCGCTGGCGCTGTCGGTTCAGGTCGCGACCATCGCAACCATCGTCGCCTTGCTGCTCGGTACGCTCTGCGCCGCCGCCGTCAGCCAGACCAAGTTCTTCGGCCGCGAGGCGATCTCACTGCTGGTCATTTTGCCGATCGCGCTTCCCGGCATCATCACCGGCATCGCACTGCGCTCCGCCTTCAGCCTGTTCGATATCCCCTTCTCGGTCTGGACGATCGTTCTCGGCCATGCCACCTTCTGCGTCGTCGTTGTTTATAACAATGCCGTCGCCCGTTTCCGCCGCAACTCCGGCTCGCTGATCGAGGCGTCGATGGATCTTGGCGCCGACGGTTTCCAGACCTTCCGCCATGTCGTCCTGCCGAATATCGGCACGGCGCTGCTCGCCGGCGGCATGCTCGCCTTCGCGCTGTCCTTCGACGAAGTCATCGTCACCACGTTTACCGGCGGTCAGCAGATGACCTTGCCAATCTGGATGCTGGAGGAACTGATCCGCCCGCGCCAGCGACCCGTGACCAATGTCGTCGCCATGGTCGTCGTGCTTGTCACCTTCCTGCCGATCCTGGCAGCCTACTATCTTACCCGCGACGGCGACCAGATCGCCGGCGGCGGCAAATGAAAGGGAGAAAAATATGGATACCCAGATGCTGATCGGCTCCCGCTTCGAAGCCGGCACGGAAACGGAAGAGCGCGTGCTGAACCCGAAGACGGGCGAGACCGTACTCAACCTGCCTGAGGCGTCACTCGGCCAGATCGATGCCGCCGTCGACGCCGCCGAAAAGGCTTTCACGAGCTGGTCGCAGACGACCCCGAGCCAGCGCTCGGCCTATCTCCTCAAAATCGCCGACGCCATCGAGCGAGATGCCGAAGGTTTCGCAGCGCTGGAGGCGCTGAACTGCGGCAAGCCGATCAACGCCGTGCTCAATGACGAAATTCCGGCGATCGTCGACTGCTATCGTTTCTTCGCCGGCGCGGTGCGCAACCTGCACGGCCCTGTCGCCGGTGAGTATCTCCCCGGCCACACCTCGATGATCCGCCGTGACCCGATCGGCATCGTCGGCTCGATCGCACCCTGGAACTATCCGCTGATGATGATGGCCTGGAAGCTGGCACCGGCCATTGCCGGCGGCAACACCGTCGTCTTCAAGCCTTCCGAGCAGACGCCGCTGACGGCGCTGAAGATGGCGAAGCTGCTTTCGGATATCCTTCCTGAGGGCGTCGTCAACGTCATCCTCGGACGTGGCGAAAGCGTCGGCAATGCGCTGATCAACCACTCGAAGATCGGCATGGTCTCGATCACCGGCGACGTCGCCACCGGCAAGAAGGTGCTTCAGGCCGCCGCCAAAACGGTGAAGCGTACCCATCTCGAACTTGGCGGCAAGGCGCCCGTCATCATCTTCGACGACGCCGATATCGACGCCGTCGTCGCCGGCATCCGCACCTTCGGCTATTACAATGCCGGCCAGGACTGCACCGCCGCCTGCCGCATCTATGCCGACGCCAAGGTCTACGACAATTTCGTCGCCGACCTCACTTCGGCAGTCTCCAGCATCAAGTTCAACCAGGCCGACGACACGGAAAACGAAATCGGCCCGCTGATCTCCAAGCGTCAGCGCGACCGCGTCGAGAGCTTCGTCACCCGCGCCGCCGAACACAAGCACATGGAGATCACCACCGGCGGCAGGATCTCCGGCGACCACGGCTTCTTCTACGCGCCGACGGTCGTCGCCGGCGCCACGCAGGATGACGAGATCGTCCGCCGCGAGGTCTTCGGCCCTGTCATCTCGGTGACGCGCTTCACCAATGCCGATGATGCCGTCGCCTGGGCCAACGACAGCGACTATGGCCTCGCCTCCTCAGTCTGGACCAAGGACATCAGCCGCGGCATGCAGACGGCCGCACGGCTGCAATATGGCTGCACCTGGATCAACACCCATTTCATGCTGGTCAACGAAATGCCGCATGGCGGCCTGAAGCAATCCGGCTACGGCAAGGATATGTCAGTCTACGCTATCGAAGACTACACGGCTGTGCGGCATGTGATGATCAATCATGGGTGAGAGGCGGCTGAGATAAGACTCTCGGTCAAACCAGCTCTCTTGAGTTTGGGGCAACGCTGTACCCCCCGCCGAAGACAACCATGTGCCTTTAACCGAAACGCCTTCGGAACAATTTACCCTCCTCCGGCGTCTTTAAGAGGTACAACGCAGAGGAGATTGCTAATGCTGAAATGGGCTCTCATTTTCTTTGTGATTTCGCTGATCAGCGGCTTTTTCGGCTTCTCAGGAGTATCGGCGGCAACCGCAACCATTGCGCGCGTTCTCTTCGCTATCTTCCTGATCATCTTCCTGGTGTTCCTGATCCTGGCCGTTATGGCCGGCAACGCCGTCGTCTGACGATATCGGCCGTCACAACCTTCGGGGCGGGCCTAAATCAGGCTCGCCCCCACGTTTATCGCGAGCGCCAGGATGGTCGTGTTGAACAGGAACGACAGGATGGCATGCAGCAGCACCAGCTTACGCATGCCGACCGTGGAAACGCCGATATCGGCCGTCTGCGCTGCAACGCCGATGGTGAAGGAGAAATAGAGGAAATCCCAATAGATCGGCTCTTCCACCGGTTCGGCGAATTTGAGCCCCTGCCCCTTGCCCGGACTACTATAAAATTTATGCGCATAGTGGATGGTGAACAGGGTGTGCAGGAATGTCCATGAAATCAGGATCGTCACGATCGCCGTCATCACGCGGATGAAGGCGATTTCGGGCGATGCGTCCTTGATGCCGATGAGATCGAGCGCAATGCCGCCGACGCTGGCGATCGCCGCCGCGATCGACAGGAACAGCAGCAAGCCATCCGAAAAATCGAGGTCGGCCGAGCGCTTGCGGATGCGAAGCGCATTGGCTGTCAGCATCCGATAGAGGCTGTAGACGATGAAGACGACGGCGGTCGTATCCCAGGCAATCAGCAGGTTGCCGGCATTGAGATCACGTGATGTCAGAAGCAGGAAGACGGCAATACCGGCAAGCACGGAAATCAGGATGACATGGTGCTTGCGCCACAGCACGAGACCTCTGGAACGATGCATAAGTTCGTTCGCATCCATGCCGCTCTCCTGATCGCAAATCGCCGTTACAAACCGATTCGCAAACGAGAGTGGCAAATAAAAGGAGGCCTCGCAACACGAAGCCCCCGATTGCGAAAATGAAGCCTCAGCCTGTCCAGCCGCCGTCGACGACGTGAGTCTGGCCGGTCGTGAAGCCCGCTTCGTCGCCGGCCAGATAGGTCACCAGCGCGGCAATCTCTTCCGCAGTCGCGATGCGGCCCATCGGCTGGCGGGCGATGAAATCCTTCATCGCCTTGTCGTAGTCGCCGGTTGCCCGCAGCCGCTCATGCAGCGAGGGGCTGTCGACCGTGCCGGGGCATATGGCGTTGGCTCGGATGCCCTTGGAAACAAAATCGGCAGCGATCGACTTGGTAAGTCCGATGACGGCCGCCTTGGAGGCGCAATAGGCGAAGCGGTTCGGCACGCCCTTCACGCTGGAAGCGACCGAAGCCATGTTGACGATCGAGCCCTTGCCCTTTTCCAGCATGCCGGGCAGGAAGGTCCGGCAGGTCGTGTACATCGCCTTTGCATTGAGGTTGAAGGAGAAATCCCAATCCTTCTCGTCGCAGTCGAGGATGGTTCCGGCATGGACGAAGCCGGCGCAGTTGAAGAGCACATCGATCGGGCCAATCTCTTCCGCGTAGGCCTTGACGGCGGCGCTGTCGAGCACGTTCAGCACATGCTTGCTGGCGCCTTCCAGCGTTGAAAGCGTCTGCTCGTTGATGTCGGTGGCGTAGACATGCGCGCCGAGCGAGATGAAGCGCTCCGCCGAAGCCCGGCCGATGCCCTGCCCCGCCGCCGTGATGACGACCTTCTTGCCTTCCAACCCGTGACCCATAATCCTAATCCTTTCCTCGGAACTATGATCTCACCCATTCCGCCGGGCCCACGGCCGATAGCCTGGATAAGATCATGCAATAACAATCGGTTGGCCCAGCCATCCATCAAACGTCGAAGGACTGCGCGAAGCGGCGGTTCAGCTTGTCGATGAGGACTGTATGTCTTTCGCCGGTTCGCAGTCCATTGCTAATCATCTCGGATGTATCGCTTTGAAATGCCATGTAGCCGTCATGCCGCGGCCGCACATAGGCGCCATCCAGAGTCGCACGCGTATTGCGGTAAAAATCGAGCGCCAGCGCATTGACCGCATCGCTGACCCAGGCATCGGCGTGACCCGGCTGACCGTTCCCGCCTGCATAAATGCCGGCCTGCACCGGGCCGCTGGCGATCCAGCGCGCGAAAGCCTTCGCCTCCTCGGGAGCTTGCGTGTGCGCCGAGACGGCAATGCCCGTACCGCCAAGCGCCGAGCCATTCGGCGCGCGGCCGTCGATGACGGGCATATCCGCAAAGGCGATCCGTGCCGGCCTGAAACCGGCAAAGGAATAATTGACGTAACCGTAAATGAAGGGCGTCGCCACATAGGGACTGTCGACCTGGCTCATCAGGTCGAACACCGCGATCGGGTCCATCTCGTAGCAGCCGATATCCATCCCGGCGACGATCCGCGCCATCCAGTCGAGCACCGCTTCACCATCGGCTTTCGCGATGAAGTCTGGTCCCTCGATGCTGCAGGGCGTGCCGAGATGCGCCGCCAGCGAGATGAAGGTCATCAGCGAATGCGGCGGCCGCATCGGCAGGATCGCCCTACCTTCCTGGGCGAGCGTCACGAACTCGGCAAGATCCCTGACCGGCGCGCTCAGGCGATCCGGCCGGTAGGCTTGCACCTGCGTCGCCGCATCGAGCGGAAAGGCCCACTGGCGTCCCTGCCAATTGTAGCTCGGATAGGAGCGCCCGACGGTGCCGGCGGCGATCGCGGCGATTTCCTCCGAATGAGCCGCATCGTCGAGCGGCAGCAGGCAGTTTTCGCGCGTGATCTGGCCGACATGCGGGTGATCGATGACGATGAGATCGTATTGGGCGGCAAGTTCTTCCACCGGAAAGGTCTCGAAATCCTGCAGCGACCGCTTTTCCCAGCTAATCTCGACGCCGGTCCTTTCCTGCCACTCTTTGGAACAAGCGAGCATCGGATCATAGCCGCGCGGATGCGACCAGGTCATCCCCTTTAGCTTCACCATCATACCTTCTCCGCCGCCGGTTTGCGCTCGACGACCAGGATGTGATCGGCGGCCAGCACGACTTCGTCGCGCTGGTTCAGCACCTCGCAGCGCTCGGTGACGCGACCGGCCGCCGGCCGCTTCGGATCGTCCTCTTTCGCCGAAATGGTAACGCGGGTGCGGATCGTATCGCCGATATGCACCGGACGAACGAAGCGGAGCCGATCATAGCCATAGGAAAAGGCGACGGGATTGACGAGTGATGCCGTGAGACCGACACCGATCGCAAAGATCATCGTGCCGTGTGCGATGCGCTGGCCGCCGGGCAAGGTCTTGGCGAATTCCGCATCCATGTGATGCGGGAAGAAATCGCCGGTATGGCCGGCATGGACGACGAAATCGGTCTCGGTGATCGTCCGTCCGGTCGTCAATCGGACATGGCCAAGTTCGTAGTCTTCGAAGTAGAGGGTTTGTTCTGCCATTCCTCAAGCCTTTGGAAGTTCAGCAATCGGCGTCGCCGGCGCGGCGCTCGACTGATAGGCGGCCTCGACGAGAGCCATGGTCTGCCAGGCATCCTCGACCGAGCCGATCAGCTCCTGATCTTCGCCAGATGCGAAGCGCTGCAGGTTGGCCATGCGATTGACGAAAGCGTCCGGGAACCAGGCCCCTTCCAGCTTGACCTCGACCCAATCGCTGCCATCGGCGGGGCGGATCCATAGCTCGTCCGGCTCGCCGCGCGGATAGTCGAGATTGACGCCAAGCTTGATGTAGGCCGCACCCTTGGTGCCTGAAATGCGAAACTCGCAGGCCTGGAACTTGCGGCCGAAATCATGGTCATGATTGACCGAGAGCACGCAGCGGACCTTGTCGCCATAGTCGAGGATCGCGGCCGTCCGCGTCTGCGCGACATCATGGTTGGGATGGCCGATGGTCTTGGCATGGATCCCTTGAGGATTGCCGAGCAGCCCGCGAATGAAATCGAGATAGTGGATCGAGTGCATGGCAATCTCGATCCGCGGCAGACCCTTAAGGAACGGCCAAAGGCCCCAGGGCGTGGCGAGCGCCAGCCAGGCATCGAAATCGACGACCTCGCCAAGATAACCCTTCTTCACGGCATCATAGAGCGCCAGCATCATCGGCGCGAACCGAAGCTGGAAATTGACGGCCGCCTTGATGTCGCGTTCGCGGCAAACCCGCAGAATTTCGGAGCCGCCGGCAAGATCGCTGCCCATCGGCTTCTGGATCAACGCGAAGGAGCCGTGCGGCAATTTCGAAAGGATCGTCGCATGCGCGGCCGGCGGCGTTGCTAGATCGAAAATAGCGCCTTCGACGGCAAGCGCCTCTGCCTCGGAGACGAGAGCGCGAATGCCCCATTGCGCGGCAAGCGCCGCCGCTTTCTCGACGTTGGGATCGTAGAGACCAGCGACCGGAAAGCCGCCCTGCTTGTACGCCGGCAAATGCGCATCGCCGACGATGCTACCGGCGCCGAAGATAACGATTGGACGCGGATTCGACGGCTTCGGCCGCCATTGGCGGAGGGATTGGGGATCGAAGGTCATTGAAGTACTCCCGAAGCATCAGCTTTGGAGTTTGTTGAAGCTAGATGCCCCCCTCTGTCACTTCGTGACATCTCCCCCACAAGGGGGGAGATCGTTGAGTGCGTTTCGCACCGCTTCGGGAAACGAATAACTGTACCGTCTGCAGATTCGATGTCCGTTGATAGCGAAAAATAGCCGCGAGTTACCAATCTCCCCCCTCGTGAGGGAGATGTCAGCAAAGCTGACAGAGGGGGGTATGCCCTCAACGACTTCATGGAAAGCCAGGGATCGCGAACTGAAAGATCGTCCCCTCTCCCCGCCTGCGGGGAGAGGGCTAGGGTGAGGGGCTTTTCTGGAAAGTTACTCATGATGAAACACCTCCTCCATCATGGCCCACCACTCACCCTCCTTGCGGGTCTCGAGCGGCTTCTGGCATGGAATACACACCGACCACCATTCCTGGTTCTTCGGGCTCGCGGCCATCTTGCGCATGTCGGCCTCGAAATCCGTGCCGACATATTCCCAATAGCCGAAGAGCAGGTTTTCCGGCTCTTTCAGGAAGATCGAATAGTTGGTGATGTTGCATTCGGAGATCAGCGCCAGGATTTCGGGCCAGACGGCCGCGTGAAGCGCCTTGTATTCCGCGACCTTGGCCGGCTCCAGACCGATCACCATTCCCATTCGCTGCATGGCCAGTTCCTCCTCAGCCGTGGATTTCCCGGGTGAATTCGCCGATCGAGCGGGCCTTCACCGCTTCCCAATCCCACTCGATGCCGATACCGGGTTCGGAGGGCGCCAGCGCCTTGCCGTCGACGATTTCCATGCCCTTCGTCGTCAAGTCATCGAGTTGCGGGATATATTCGACATATCTACCGTTCGGCACCGCGCAGGTGAGGCTGACATGCAGCTCCATCAGAAAGTGCGGGCAGACCGGAATATCGAAGGCCTCAGCGGCATGCGCCACCTTCAGCCAGGGCGTGATGCCGCCGATGCGGGCAACGTCCACCTGCACGATCGAGCAGGCACCCTTCTGCATATATTCGCGGAAATGCCGGATCGAATACATGGATTCACCGACCGCGATCGGCGTCGTTGTCGACCGGGTCAGCCGGATATGGCCGTCAAGATCATCGGCCGGCAACGGCTCCTCGATCCAGGCAAGATCCAGCTCCTTCAGGCGTGCCGCCCGGCGGATCGCCTCATCGACGGTAAAACCCTGATTACAGTCGGTCATGATCTCGAAGCCGGAGCCGAGCGCCAGGCGCATTGCGGCCAATCGGTCGTAATCTTCCGAGCCATGCGGCTTGCCGATCTTCACTTTCGAGCCGGAGAAGCCCTTGGCCTTCGCCTGCAGCGCATCTTCGACCAAGGCTTCCTTCTCGATATGCAGCCAACCGCCTTCCGTCGTGTAGAGCGGGCAGCGATCCCTAGCACCCCCGGCGAGCTTCCAGAGCGGCAGGCTTTGCTTCTTCGCCCGCAGGTCCCAAAGCGCCGTGTCGACAGCTGCGAGTGCCAACGCCGTAATAGGTCCTATGGTCGTTGCATGTGTCGCGAATTCTAGTCTGTGCCAGATCGCCTCGATGCAGTCGGCATCCTCGCCGATCAGCAGCGGCACCAGATGATCTGAAAGCAGCCGCATGACGGAGGAACCGCCGGTGCCGATCGTATAGCTGTAGCCGGTGCCGACAGCCCCGTCGCTGTCGGTGATGGTGACGATCGGCGTCTCCTGGCTGACGAAGCTCTGGATCGCATCCGTCCGTTTCACCTTCGGCGGCAGGTCGACCATGCGCAGCTCAATTTTCTCGATACGTGCCATGGGTCGGCTCCTCAGCTTGCCAGGCTCTTGCCGGTTTCAACGGAGAAGAGGTGCGCCTGGCTGAGATCGAAGCTCATCTTCAGCTGTTCGCCGCTCTTCAGCGAGCGCGGGTTGAGCATGCGCGTCACCCATTCGCGCCCGGCAAATTCGACGAAGACGAGCGTTTCATTGCCGAGCGGTTCGGTGATGGCGACGGGCAAAGTCAGTTCATAGACAGCCGATTCCACGCCGGAATGCAGGCCATGTCCCGTCGGGAAGATATCGTCGGGCCTAAGGCCAAAGGCGACCTTCTCGCCCTCCTTGACCTTGCCGGCAAACTGGCCGGGCAGCGGCAGCCGATCGCCATTCTTGAAGGTGAGTTCGCCCGCCTTCAACGTCGCCTCCTCGATATTCATCGGCGGCGAGCCGATGAAGCCGGCAACGAAGCGCGTGGCCGGCCGCTTGAACACCTCGTCCGGCGTGCCGACCTGCTCGATATAGCCGTCGCGCATGATGACGATGCGGTCCGCCAGCGTCATGGCCTCGACCTGGTCGTGCGTGACATAGACCACCGTCGATTGCACCTTGGCATGCAGTTTCTTGATCTCGGTGCGCATCTGCGTGCGCAGCTTGGCATCGAGGTTCGACAGCGGCTCGTCGAAGAGGAAGACTTCCGGCTGACGGACAATGGCGCGGCCCATGGCGACGCGCTGGCGCTGGCCGCCGGAAAGCTGGGCCGGGCGGCGGTCCATCAGCACATCCAGGCCGAGAATGGCGGCGGCTTCATCGACGCGACGGTCTATCTCCGTCTGCGGTTGCTTGGCGATCTTCAACGAGAAGCCCATATTTTCGCGCACCGTCATATGCGGATAAAGCGCATAGGACTGGAACACCATGGAGATGTTGCGATCACGAGGCGGCAGGTCGTTGACGACGGTGTCGCCTATCTCGATCACGCCGTCTGAGACATCCTCCAGGCCGGCGATCATGCGCAGCGTCGTCGACTTGCCACAGCCGGACGGGCCGACGAGCGCGATGAACTCCTTGTCCGCGATGTCGAGATCGATCCCGTGGACGATTTCCAGCGCGCCGTAGCGCTTGACGAGTTTTTTGAGGGAAACCTGAGCCATGGAAATCAACCTTTGACCGCACCGAATGTCAGACCCGACACCAGATGCTTCTGAATGATGAAAGTGAGAGCGAGCGCCGGAATGATCATCACGACCGCGAGCGCGCACATGCCGCGCCAGTCGATGGTGAACTCGGCCGTGTAATCCAGCAGACCGACAGGCAGCGTCTTGGAATCGACGGAGCGTGTCAGCTGCGAGGCCAGTGCATATTCATTCCAGCAGGTGAGGAAGGCGAAAATGCCGGCGGACGCGATACCGGGGCCGGCAAGCGGGAATTCCACCTGCCAGAAGGCCTGCCAGCGCGTGCAGCCGTCGATCTGCGCGGCTTCGGCGAGATCCTTCGGCACCTGCCGGAAGAAGCCGTCGATCAGCCAGATCGTGAAGGGCACGTTCAGCGCGACGTAGGTGAGGATCAGGCCGAAATGCGTGTCGATGATCCCGAGCCGGGCATAGACCATGAAGAGCGGCAGCGACAGCGCCACGCCAGGCACCGAGCGGGTCAGCATCAGCCCGAGGAACACGGCCGATTTGCCTGCGAAACGGAAGCGGGCGAAGGCATAGCCGCCGGACATGCCGATGACGAGCGCAATGGCGGTCGAGGTGACGGAGATGATAAGCGAATTGCGGAAATAGTCCCAGACAGGAATGCCGCCCTGCCCCACGCCGCCGAACATGGCGCGATAGGCTTCCAGCGAAAGTTCCTGCGGGATCCAGACCGCTGGCTTCGCCATGATTTCCACGGTGGGGCGCAGCGAGCTGATGACAATCCAGAAGCCGGGCAGGCAGATGACGAGCATCGCTAGGAAAAGGCCGATGAGATAGGCGACCTTCCAAAGGCGGCGCTGCAGGCGTTGTTGGGCATTGCGATCCATGATTACCACTCCGCTCCGATCTGGGTGCGGGCAAGCGCCAGCTTACGGAAGAAATAGACTGTGAAGACGATCGAAAGGATGATTGAGACATAGGCCATGGCGTTGGCGAGGCCCATCTGCGCGTCGGCATAGGCGGTACGCCCGACCAGCGTCCAGATGAGCTCCGTGCGCCGCGCCGGCCCGCCATCCGTCATGATCTTGACGATGTCGTAGGCGCGCGCGACGTCGAGCGAGCGGATCGTCATGGCGATGAAGGCAAACGGCATCAGGAACGGCCAGGTGACATAACGGAAGGTCTGCCAGCTGGTGCAGCCATCAACCTTCGCGGCTTCGACCGGCTCCTGCGGCATGGCAAGCAGTCCGGCGAGAATGAGGATCGCGAAGACCGAGGTCGAAGACCAGACTTCCGCAATGACGATGGAGAGCAGCGCCAGATTGCCGTCGATCAGCCAGGGAATGGCCGTCTCCGTAATGCCCAGGGATTGCAGCGCATTATTGATGATGCCGACATTGTCGTTGAACATGAATTTGAACTGGAAGCCGACGAGCACGGGCGAAAACATCATCGGGAACATCATCAGCGTGCGCAGCACGCGCTTGCCATGGGTCGCCTTGTTGACCAGGATAGCCAATCCCAGGCCCAGCAGCATTTCCAGATTGAGCGCGATCGTCAGCAGCACCACGGTGCGCACGAAGGCGGCCAGAAACACCGGGTCGGTCAGGATACGCGCATAGTTGCGCAGGCCAATAAAGGTGAAGAGCGTCGCCGGCCGCGTCAGTCGAAACGGCGTGAAACTGGAATAGAAGGAGAGGAGCAGCGGAAACAGAACCACCGCCACAAGGACGATGATCGCCGGAAGAAGAAGCAGGACCGGTGGGGATATTCTTTTGAGCATGGTTTGCACCTGTCGGCATTCCTCGGCAGCGTGGCCCGGACTGCGTGGAATGAATTGCCTGGGACCGAGAAGCCGGTGCGACACCGGCGGCACACGCCGGCCCTTCACGGTGCCGATCGAAAGCCATTCTCGAAGTCAGATTGCGGAAGTCCCGCGCACCATGAGCACGCGGGATTTCGATTGCATCGCTCAGAGCGCGCCGGCGTCCTTCAGGACGTCGGTTGCCTTCTGGGCAGCAGCATCGAGCGCCTCCTTCGAGCTCTTGTCGCCGAGGATTGCGGCCTGAAGCTCGGGATAGACGACGTTGGAAATCTCGATCCATTGCGGCGTGCGCGGAACCGGGAAGGCATATTTCATGGCTTCCTGGAAGGTGCTCAGCACTTCCTTCTTGTAAGGATCGGAAGCCGCCTGCTGGATATCCCAATCCCAGACAGCCTTGCGGGTCGGAAGCGTGCCGTTGGCGGCCTCGAGCTTCTGCGAGTCGTCGTTCGTCAGGAACCAGACGAGCGAAGCGGCGGCATCCTTGTGAGCGCAGGATTCGGTCACCGAGAAGCCGTGGTGACCGGACCAGCCGGTGTGCTTGCCGGAGGAACCGGCGGGCTGTACGACGACGCCGACATTGCCGGCGATCTTCGACGACTTCGGATCGTTGAAATAGGTCGCCCAGCCCGGCCAGTCGAGATCGAGCGCGATGGAACCGGAAGCAAAGCCGGCGCCGAGATCATCCCACAGATAATTGGTCACGCCGGCAGGAACGGCCTTCGCCTTGTACATGTTGACGAACCAGTCGAGCGCACGCACGCCTGCTTCGGAATTGAAGGCCGGCTTGCCGTCCTTGCCGAGATATTCGCCGCCCTCGGCGACCAGCATCTCGTAGAAGCGGCCGTTGATGGCCTCTTCCTTGCCGGGGAACTGCGTGCCGAAGAAGTTCGGCGGGTTGGAGAAGAAGATCGACTGATCGGACACTTCCTTCCAGGTCTTCGGCGGCGCGAGATCGTAGCCGTACTTTGCCTTGAAGGCCGTCTTCTTGGCATCGTCGTTGTAGAGGCTCTTCTGATAGTAGAGGGCCGAAACGTCGAACTGGGCGCGCGGCAGCATGATCAGGCGGCCGTCGATGGTCGAGGCCTGAATGGTGGAATCGACAAACTGGCCGATTTCTTCCTTGGGCAGAAGCTTCGAAAGATCGGTGTATAGATCGGGATATTGCGGCGCGAAGGACGAATGGTTCGAGCCGACGCACCAGGAGATGCTGCCCGATGCCATGTCCGACTTGATTTCCTTGTCGAGCTCGAAGTGGTTCTTCTTGGAGAGAATGTTGACCTTGGCCCCCGTCTCCTTCTCCCACTCGGCAATGCGCGCATACAGCGGCTCGTATTGCTGACCGCCGATGAGCTTGGCGTCGATCGTCACACCCGGAAATTTGCCCGGCAGATCGGCGGCGAAGACCGCTGTGCCGGCAAGCAATGCCATCGTGCCGGCAACGAGACCGGCCTTCCAATTCCTCATCGAAGTTCCTCCCTAAGACCGGACCCCTTGTCCGATTGTTCTCCCGACCCAAATATGGATCAATGATTTATAAGTAAACATCTTATTCATTGGCCGTCAAGCTGCGATCGCGTGCTTGTAAAATGCCTTCATTCATATATGAATGACGATTCATGTTTCGTCGCATGGGGGATTTGTTGATGAGTGTAGAAGACGACAGCGATCGCTATCGCGCGCCGGCCCTGGACAAGGGGCTCGATATTTTGGAATTGCTGGCAACGATCGATGGTGGCCTGACGCAGGCGGAAATCGCCAAGGCGCTCAACAAGAGCCCCAACGAATTCTATCGCATGCTCGATCGCCTCGTGCGGCGCGGCTATGTGCAGAGGCAGGACGGCGATCGCTTCTATCTGACGCTGAAGCTGTTCGGGCTGGCGCATTATCACGCACCAGTGCGCCGACTGGTGTCCTTCGCAACGCCGCTGATGCGTGAATTCTCCAACCGCGCAGAGCAGGCCTGCCATCTGGCGATCTACGACCGCGGCTCGGTCGTCGTCATCGCCCAGCAGGATTCGCCGACCTATTGGGGCATCTCCATCCGCGTCGGCGCGCAGATCAACCTCTACAATACCGGCTCTGGTCACATTCTCCTGGCATTCCGGGATGACAAGCAGCGCCAGATGATGATCAACGAGCAAAGGCGCCAGCAGGATCAGGAGGCCGAAGAGCCGCCGGCCGATCTCGAAGAGAAGCTGCGGGCAATCCGCGAAAAGGGCTATGAGACCATGGACAGCCTGCAGACGAGCGGCGTGCGCAATATTTCCGCGCCGATCCTGGCCATGGACGGCAATGGACTTGCCGCTCTCACCTGCCCCTATATCGAGCCCGTCAACACCAAGGCGCCGACTTACGATCAAGTCATCGAATATGTGCGGGAAGCGGCAAAGGAGATCTCTGAAACCGTGGCCGGTATAGTCGACAAGGCCGAGTTATAATTTTTATTTGAATAAATTATTCTTATGTGAGTATATGTTGAGCAAGCAGTATGGGAGGAAAACCATGCTTTTCGACAGCCATTTGCACATCGTCGACCGAAAAAAGCTCGCCTATCCCTGGCTGGCCGAGGCCGGTGCGCTCAATCGCGACAGCCTCTATGGGGACTATGCGCGCGAGGCCAAGCGCCTCGGGATCACCGATACGCTTCACATGGAAGTCGATGTCGCCGAAGAAGATATCGAACGCGAGACCGACTACGTCAAAGGCCTGAGCCGTGAGCCCGGTAGCCTTCTTCGCGGCGCCATCGCCGCCTGCCGCCCCGAAAGCGCTGGCTTTCCCGCCTATCTCGAACGCGTACTCGCCGACCCCTTCGTCAAGGGCTTTCGCCGTGTGCTGCATGTCGTGCCCGACAATGTCTCCGAAGGCGCATTGTTTCGCGAGAACCTGAAGCGGCTTGCCGGCACCCGCCTGACCTTCGATCTCTGCGTGCTGCCTCATCAGATTTCCAAGGCAATCGCGCTCGTCGACCTCAATCCTGACGTCCGGTTCATTCTCGACCATTGCGGCGTGCCCGCCGTCAAGAAACAGCTCAGCGAGGTCTGGTCGGCCGGAATATCAGCCATTGCCAAGCGTCCGAATGTCGTCGTCAAGATTTCCGGCGTCGTTGCCTATGCCGATCCCGAGAGCTGGACGCCGGAAACGCTGCGCCCCTTCGTCGAACACTGCATCACGAGCTTCGGCTGGGATCGCGTCATCTGGGGCAGCGACTGGCCGGTCTGCACGCTTGGCGGCAATCTCTCCACCTGGGTCGCAGCCACCCACGCGCTGATGCAAGGCGTAAGCGCCGACGAACGCAACAGCCTCTACCAGCTCAATGCCAAGCGCCTCTGGTCTCTTTGAGGCCGGAGGTTCCATCGAAAGACAATGCCATGACCGCCACCGTCGGCGTATCCAGCACCCATCCGAAAACCATGCCGGCAGACCACGCCGATATTCCAGTCTGGAATGCGGAAAACTGGTTCTACGAGGATTTCGAGATCGGCCACCGGATCCGCTCGCTGCGCCGCACGATCTCCGAAGGCGAGTCCCAGCAGTTCAACGCGCTGGTGCTCGACATGCACCCTTACGTCAGCGACCAGATCTTTGCCGAGACCGAGGGCCTGTTCGGCAAGCGGCTCGTCGCCGGCGCCTTCGTCTTTTCCGCCGGCCTAGGCCTCGTCGCCACCAATTGCGTCAACGCCTTTTCCTATGGCTACGACAAGCTGCGCTTCATCAAGCCCACCTTCATCGGCGATACGATCTACACCATCCGCACCAATCTGGATAAGCAGCCGAAATATGCCGAACTCGGCCTGATCCGCTCCTCCTACGAAGTCTTCAAGGGCGAAGGCGAACTGGTGCTTTATTGCGAGCATATCCAGACCGTGCGCTATAAGAACGGCCGGCCTGCGGACGCGCCGCCGCTGAAAGCCTGACATGAACGAGGACAACGAAGAGGGTCTGCTCTCCGGCATCATCGTGCTGGACATGAGCCAGTTTCTTGCCGGCCCGATGGCCGCCCTGCGGCTCGGCGATCTCGGCGCGCGCATCATCAAGATCGAGCGGCCCGATGGCGGCGACCTCTGCCGCCGGCTCTATCTCAGCGACACCGAGATCGGCGGCGATTCCACACTCTTTCATGCCATCAACCGCGGCAAGGAGAGCTTTGCGATCAACATGAAGGACGAGAGCGATCTTCGGGAACTGCGCGCGCTGATCGCCAAGGCCGACGTCGTCATCCAGAATTTCCGCCCCGGCGTCATCGAAAGGCTTGGTCTCGACTATGCCGCCGTTGCGGCGATCAATCCGCGCATCGTCTATGGCAGCATCACCGGATACGGTCCCGACAATGAATGGCGTCTTTTTCCCGGGCAGGATCTGCTGGCCCAGGCTCGCTCCGGTGCCATGTGGCTGAACGGCGAGGCCGATGACGGGCCTGTGCCCTTCGGGCTCGCCGTCGCCGATATGCTGGCAGGCAACCTCCTCGTCCAGGCAATCCTCGCCGGCCTCGTGCGGCGCGGCGTGACCGGGCGTGGCGTGCATGTGGAAACGAGCCTTTTGGAAGCGATGGTCGATTTCCAGTTCGAAGTGCTGACCACGCACCTGAACGACGGCGGACGACTGCCGCAGAAATCCGCCGTGCGCAATGCCCACGCCTATCTCGCCGCCCCCTACGGCGTCTATCGCTGCGCCGATGGCTGGCTGGCGCTGGCGATGATGCCGCTGGCGCAGCTCGCACCGCTGCTCGATCTGCCTGAACTTGCCGTCTGCACGCCCGATGATGCTTTCCAACGCCGCGATGAGATCAAGAGCATGATCGCAGGCCGCCTGAAGGAAGAGACGGCTCAGCAATGGCTCGCCATCCTGGAACCGGCCGATATCTGGGCGGCGGAAGTGCTGGACTGGCCGAAACTGCTGCAAAGCGCCGCCTTCCGCCAGCTCGACATGCTGCAGACGGTGACCCGTGACGACGGCACCTCCGTGCGCACGACGGCAAGCCCTATCCGGGTCAATGGTGTCAGAAGCAAGAACAGCCTGGCGGCACCGACGATCGGTGGGCAGTCAGATAAAGTCAGGGCGGAGTTTATTGGGGATCGGTAGGTTATAGCGCGCCTCGCATCCGCGGTACCGTGACAGAGGGGGTGCCGCAGGAGCAGCGAACGCAAAACTCTACTCGAAACAAAAAGAGGCACCGCATCCCTGCGGCACCCTCCTAAATAACGTGTCTCCCAACGGGAGCGGATCGCCTCAAGCCGCAGCGAGCTGCAGTTCCTTGCTGACCATGGTGCGCAGCGCGATCAGGTCCTTGGCGAAGGCGCGAATGCCCTCGGAGAGCTTTTCGGTCGCCATTGCGTCTTCATTCATCATCCAGCGGAAGGTCTTTTCGTCGACGGCGATCTTCTCGACGGAAGTCTTGCTTTCCGGCGAAAGCTTGCGCTCCAGCTTGCCTTCGTCCTTGGAAAGCTCGTCCAGCAGGTTCGGGCTGATCGTCAAACGGTCGCAGCCCGCCAGCGCTTCGATTTCGCCGGTATTGCGGAAGGAGGCGCCCATGACGATCGTCTGGATATCGTTGGCCTTGTAGTAATTGTAGATATCGCGGACGGAAACGACGCCCGGATCTTCCTCGGCCGTGTAATCCTTGCCAGTCGACTTCTTGTACCAATCAAGGATGCGGCCGACGAAGGGCGAGATCAGGAATGCCTTGGCGTCGGCGCAGGCAATGGCCTGAGCCTTGCTGAAGAGCAGCGTCAGATTGCAGTCGATGCCTTCCTTCTGCAGCACTTCGGCGGCGCGAATGCCTTCCCAGGTGGAAGCGAGCTTGATCAGGATACGGTCACGCTCGATGCCGCGCTCCTTATAGGCGGCGATGATGGCGCGGGCCTTGGCAAGAGAAGCTTCGGTGTTGAAGGACAGGTCGGCGTCGACTTCGGTCGACACGCGGCCCGGAACGAGACCGGAGAGCGCAGCACCGACGGAGATCGCCAGGCGGTCGGCAACGGCAGCGGCAACGGCTTCGGAGGCGCCGCCCTGCTTCTTGCCCCAGGCGACGGCTTCCTTGATCGCATCGGCGAACATCGGCGTGCCGAGCGCCTTCAGCACGATGGTCGGGTTGGTGGTGCAATCCACCGGCTTCAGGCGAGCGACTGCCTCGATATCGCCGGTATCGGCCACGACCGTCGTCATGGCGCGGAGTTGATCAAGCTTGGAAGTCATAACAGGTATCCTTGTTTGAATGAGGCCCATTTGGATGGGAGATGTCGGGCAGCAGATCCGGTCTTTTCGCCGGAGGGACTTGAAGGCGTCAGGGGTGCAGCCTTCCTTCTCCTATGTTTCAGTAACGGGATAAAAAGCGCTAGAGTTCCATTTTCGGTGAACGGCCGAACGATGAGGAGGCAACCTTCCGAAAACAGGCTTTTCGCCGGCATCGGGCGCCCTATATGGCTCCCTGTCCGGCCCGGCACTTGCTCGGAACAGCATTTGCACATTGTCCTCCTCGATTGGACAAGACCGAATTCCTCAGCGCTGACTATCTGCAATCTCGCACGGAAAAGTCAAGAACATTTGTGCAATTCGATTGACATAAGTTTCACGTCATAGAATATCGACAGCAGAAGAGCCGATCTTGCCCGCTCCCGTCATCCGCCACAGCCACAACCCTTGTCCTGGCGGATCATGACGTTAAACGGCGCATGCGACAATCCTGCCGGAGGACCTGTGGCCAAACTGAGACGCGGAACCCATACCGCCTATTCGGAGACCTCCTCCCTGAGGCTTCGCGCCGCCTGGCTCTATTACAATCAGGGCCTGACGCAGAAGGACGTTGCCGAACAGCTCGGCATCAGCCGTACCACCGTCATCCGTTTGCTGGACGAGGCCATGCGCCGCGCCGAGGTGCAGATCTGGATCACGGAAGGCATCGATGATTGCGTCGAACTGGCGATCAAGCTCGAGCGCATCTACGGGCTCGATGAAGCGATCGTGGTTCCCGAGCCTGCCGGCGGCAATGTGAACGCGCAGGCTAAGAGCGTCGGTCTGGCGCTCGGGCAGTTCCTGACGGAGGCCATCCCCGACGATTATACGATCGGCGTCGGCTGGGGCCGGACGATGACGGCCTCGCTCGCAAGCTTCCGCCCTCCTCGCCGCGACAATTGCAAGGTGGTCTCCCTGCTCGGCGGCATCGTCGCCGTGCACCAGACCAATCCGATCGATTATACATGGCGCCTGGCGAGCCAGCTCGGGGCGGAATGCTACATGTTCCTGGCGCCGCTTCTCGTCGATTCCGTCGAGACCAAGCGTAACCTCATCGAAAAATGCGGCCTCGAAGCGATCTACAGGCTGGCGGAGAACCTCGATCTCGCCATTGTCAGCTGCGGCGACATCGGCCCGCACTCGACGTCGCTGTCGGAAGGCTTCATTTCGAAGCGCGAGCTGGAAGAGCTAATCGAGGCCGGCTGCGTTTGCGACACCATGTTCAACTTCCTCGACGCCGAGGGCAATTCCGTCGATCATCCGATTAACAAGCGGGTGATGTCCGTCGATCTCGATACGCTGAAAAAGGCAAAGCACATCGTGATCTCCTCCGGCGGCGCCCACCGCGCCCAGGCGATCAGCGCCACCATCAAGCGCATCGGCTGCAACACCCTGATAACAGACGAAAGTGCCGCGAAGGCACTGCTGCGGATGGCTATGGCGAAGGCGGCGTGAGCAACTCCGTTTGAGCTTGCGGAGAGCACATACCCCCTCTGTCACTTCGTGACATCTCCCCCACAAGGGGGGAGATTGGTAACCAGCATCGAGCTCTCGCCTCAAAGCAAACATCGCAACTGCGGAAACCGCAGTCGCTGAGCATTCGGTAGAATGGGCCACAAACTCCCAACGCTCTCCCCCTTGTGGGGGAGATGTCGCGACAGCGACAGAGGGGGGTACCGCACTTTCAGCGTGCTCGGGGCCTACGATCGAGCGAACCCTCAAGCATCCCCCGCCTCCCATCCCAGCATTGCCCGCTTGCGCGTCAGCCCCCAGTGATAGCCCGTAAGCTGCCCATTCTTCCCAAGCGCACGATGGCACGGTACGACGAAGGAAATCGGGTTGCGGCCGACAGCGGCACCCACGGCCCGCATCGCCGTCGGCTGGCCGATATCCTTGGCGATGTCGGAATAGGTCACGGCGCGGCCCATCGGGATCTTCAAAAGGCTTTCCCAGACACGAAGCTGGAAATCCGAACCGATCAGCACGACCCGCAGCGGCTCGTCGCTCGACCAGTTGGAGCGCTCGAAGATGCGCGCCGCATAAGACGCGGTCGCATGCGGATCCTCGATGAACTCAGCATTCGGCCAGCGGCAGGTCATGTCGGCGAGGCACGCCTTTTCATTGCCGGAATCGCTGAAGGCAAGGCCGGCAAGGCCGCGATCCGTGACCATGATCAGCGCAAGGCCGAAAGGGGAGATGTGAAACGCATAGCGCATCACCAGACCGCCGCCTCTGGCCTTCCATTCGCCCGGGGACATCGCCTCATGCGTGACGAAGAGATCGTGCAGCCGGCTGGGGCCGGAAAGGCCGACTTCGAAGGAGGTCTCCAAGAGCGGCAGATCCTCCTTGCGCAGAAGCCTCTTGGCATGATCCAGCGTGACGGCCTGAAGGAACGCCTTGGGTGACAATCCGGCCCAGCGCGTGAACGTCTTCTGCAATTGGGTCGGCGATTGGCCGAGCCGCCCGGCAAGCATCTCCAGCGACGGCTGGTCGCGATATTCCTCGGAGATGAGTTCGATGACCTCCCGCACGGTCTCGTAATCCTGACCTTCCGGGGTGATGTCTTTCTTCAGCTGTGCAATCGCATTCATGATCTTTCTCCTTGGAAAGGAGAAAACCACGGCAAGAGGGCTAAAACCACCCGTTTCTTGCGCAAGTGGCCTCTCTGCGGAAATGTGATGCGGCGTGTTCGAACGATCAGTTCATATCCTCTGCGTGACCGTCGCCAGCGCCCGCTTGAAGGCCTTGGCGAAGCTCTCGCGATCCTCCGGATTGAGGAAGGAGCCGACATCGGTGTCATGGCTTCTGTCGCCGACATGCATCGACACGACCCCGATCTCACGGTGGCGGCGAACGAGGAAGCGCGTCCAGAACGGGTTGAAATCATGTTCCACCATCCGCCCCGTTGGCGAGAACTTGCGGATGGAAACATTGGTGCGCGACACGGTGACCTCTTCCCGCACACGGCCAGAGCGGTAATTCAGCCGGAAGGCGCCATAGAGCAGGAGGAAATCAGCGCCGAAGAAGATGCCGATTGGCCACGCTCCACTGGTGATGAACAGGACGCTGTAGACGAGACAGAAGCCACCCGCCAAGGCCAGCATGACCCTGAACCCCTTTCGCCCCAGCGAGCGATGAGGGAACAATTCGGCAGCGAAGACCGGCCTGTTGCCGTCTGCCGCCGTATCGGCATTGCGTTCCGTCATAGGAGTTGAGTATAGGTCGTTCATGGCAAATCCCAAGACCAAATCCAGCGCCCAAACCGCGAAAAAGTCAAATGCGACCGCAGGCCGCAAGCCGAGCGGAAAGAGCCTCTATTCCAAGACCGATCTGGAAGAGATCTTCCGCCGCTTCTCAATCCAGCGGCCGGAGCCGAAGGGTGAGCTGGAGCACGTCAATCCTTTCACGCTTGTCGTCGCGGTGGCGCTTTCAGCGCAGGCGACCGATGCCGGCGTCAACAAGGCGACGCGCGCCCTCTTCGCCATCGCCGACACCCCGCAGAAGATGCTCGACCTCGGCGAGGAGCGCATCCGCGAATACATCAAGACAATCGGCCTATATCGCAACAAGGCGAAGAACGTCGTCGCCCTGTCCGAAAAGCTGATCACGGATTTCGGCGGCGAAGTACCGCGAACGCGCGAAGAGCTGATGACCTTGCCGGGCGTCGGCCGCAAGACCGCGAATGTCGTGCTCTCCATGGCTTTCGGCCAGGCGACGCTCGCCGTCGACACCCACATCTTCCGCATCGCCAACCGGCTGCTGCTGGCGCCGGGCAAGACGCCGGATGAAGTGGAGCAGCGGCTGATGAAGATCATCCCCGATCAATATCTCTACCATGCGCATCATTGGCTGATCCTGCACGGGCGCTATTGCTGCAAGGCGCGCAAACCGGAATGCGAACGCTGCGTCATAGCCGATCTCTGTCGCTCGCCGGAAAAGACCTGGGATATCCCCGCCCCTCTGGTCGAACTGCCAGCGCAGATTATCGGGGCGGAAGCGGCAGGCTAAGCCTGCCTTAACCGCAGGCCAATCTCCTTGTGCGAGATCAGCTTGTGCAGATGCACCATCATGCCTGCCGCAAACAGAGGCGTCAGCAGGTTGAGAAACGGGATCGCCAGAAAGGCCGCGATCACCAGGCCGGCGAGGAAGACCGTGAGCGCGTGCTTGACGCGGAATTCACGCGCTTCATCCGGCGAGTGGAAACGCATGGCGGCGAATTCGAAGAACTCCCGGCCGAGCAGATAGCCGTTCACCAGAAAGAAGGCGACCAAGTTGACGCCTGGAATGAACAGCAGAAACAGCGCCACGATATTGCCGACGATGACCACGCCGAGAAACCGCACGGAGCTTTTCATCGCCGCTGCGATCGGCATCGCCGTTCCGGGCGCATCGCCGGGATAGTCGCGCTGTTCCACCACCTCGGCGACATCATCGAGAAAAAGGCCCGCGATCAATGCCGTCACCGGCGAGATCAACAGCGCCATCGCCAGGGCCAGGACAATGCCGGCAAAGATAGCAAGAAAGAGCGTAACCCAGCCCGTCCAGTCCGCCGTCGATGGCATGAAGCCCTGCAGCCAGGGCAGGACGAAAGAGTTGAACACACCGCGCAGCGCAAACCACAGCGCAACCAGCGCCAGCAAAGTCAGCCCCAGAACTTTCCAGAAAACCTTGCGCGTCTCCGGCGCAAAAAGATTGGTAAGGGAGAGACGTGCAGCAAGAACAATCATTCGGTCGACCTCTTTTGATGGCAAATGAACACCTAGGAAGTGGTTGTACCGATATCAATATCTCGCGCCACTGTATGAAATACGTTCAATTAAAAATTTGAATTATTGTAATATATTTTGCACTAATATATCCTGTTCGCCACATTAAGAACAACAATCGAAACAAGACCAGCCGCTCAATTAGATTTGAATGAGCGATTGAACCAGGAATTGGCGCAACCGAACATCGGAAAGACCATCGACGAGGCGTAAAAATTGGAAGACCTTAGCCAGAAACTTAGACAATATATCAAGATCGGCACGCCGGCTGAGCGAAGAATTGCTAAGTATTTCTCAGAGCATCTGAATGAACTACCGTTTGAGACGGCATCCTCAGTCGCCGACAGGCTGGAATTGAGCCCTATGACGGTCGGACGGTTCCTACGATCTCTCGGCTATCACGGCCTGGACGGGATCAAGGTGCATCTCAAGGAAAATGCACCCACGCTTACGTCATCATTGCCTAACATTCTCGAGCAGCTTCAGAAAGATGCCAGCGAAGGTCGTCCGCTTGCGACGCAGATTGCCGAACAGGTCGAAATGCTGCGGCATATCTACAACCTCGCAAGCCAGCCGCAGTGGCAGGAAGCGACCATGGCCATCCTGTCCTCTAGCAATGTCTTTGTCGCCGCCCACCCCAGCCTTGCGGGGATCGGCCGCCATTTCTGCGACCGCCTGACCTTTGCCCGCGATCAGGTCCTGTTTCTCGACGGAGCCAATGGCAGCTATATCGAACTGTTCGGCGAGCGATCCGAAGAAGGGCTGCTTGTCATCATCGATTCGCCGCGCTTCGTTTCGTCTCGCCTGCTGGCCCGCTCCGCGCGCCGGTCCGGATGCAAGGTTCTGCTGGTAACAGGCCAATTCACCGAATGGGCGCATGAATTCGCAAACATCACGCTGTCCCTGCCGCCGCAGCGGGCCAATAACCGCGAAAACCTTGCGGCCATAATGTCGCTGCTTGAATATCTGGCCGTGGCCGTCGTTCAGGCCGCCGGCGAGACCGCCGAAACCAGAATTCGCCGCATAGAAGAGCTTCAGGGCATATTTGCCCACGCCCCGCTCCGGTAAGCCGTCCTATTCCATGGCATCCAGTTCCGCCCGGTGGCGGTACATGGCGAGGAAGCGTCGGTAATCGCGGTCGTAGAATGCCTTCTTTCCCGCGTTTGGGAGTCGTTCGTGACCGCCCGGATGCATGGCAGCGCCGGCCGCACCCAGGCTTTCATGCAGACCGCAGGAGACGGAAGCGGCGATCGCCGTGCCCAGAAGCACCGTCTCGTTCATCTTCGGGATCACGACCTTGCAGCCGGTCACGTCGGAATAGAGCTCCATGAGCAGCGAATTCTTCACGTGGCCGCCGGCCACATGCAGCGTGTCGGGTACATAGCCGTAATCCCGCATTCGCTCCAGGATGTGACGGATACCGAGCGCAATGCCGACGCTCGTACGCCAGTAAAGCCGGCAGAGGCCATCGAAGGACGCATCCAGCGTCATGCCGCTGATGACGCCCAGCGCATGCGGATCGGCAAGCGGCGAGCGGTTGCCGTGAAAATCGGGCAGAATATGGATGCGTCCGCCGAGAGAATCGCCTTCGGCAAGCCGCAGCTCCGCGATCCGCCGGACGATGCGATCATGCAACGCCGCCGTCGGAGACCCGCCGGCCGCATGCATGCTGACGATATGATCAAGCAGCGCACCCGTTGCCGACTGTCCGGCCTCGGCAAGCCACATGCCCGGAAAGACAGCCTCGTAATAAGGCCCCCACATGCCGGTGCTGCGCTTGCGCTCGCGCGCAAAGGAAACGACGCAGCTCGAGGTTCCGGCAATCAGCGCCAGTTGATGTTCCAGCATGTCGGCATCGCCGGCATGGGCGGCAAGCGCACCCAGCGCGCCGGCATAGGCGTCGATCATGCCCGCGCCGACATGGCAGACGCGATCGAGCCCTAGCGCTTCGGCCGCCTCGGCCGTCAATGTGCCGATGCTCCCGCCGACGGCGACACTCTCTTCAGGCAGGCCACCGCGCTCGCGCAGGTCGCCGAGCCCGATCACGTTGAGGAAATCGGCCTGCCAGCCCGGCTCGCGATGTGCAAGATAGTTCCATTTCGCCACCAGCGTCGAGCGCGAGCGGGCGAGCGAGCCGGTCGCCTTCCACGTCATGAAATCGGCGAGATCGAAGAAATAACCGGCCTCGGCCCAGCTTTCCGGCAGATTCTCCTTCAGCCACATCAGTTTGGGCATTTCCATTTCCGGCGACATGAACTCGCCGGAATAATCCAGGACCTCGTGCTTCGTCGCCGTGCAATAATCCGCCTCGGCAAGCGCGCGGTGATCGAGCCAGACGATGGTGTCGAACCTCTTCTCGCCGCCGGTGGAAACGGTGAGCTGCTTGCCGTCGCGGTCACGCACGACCAGCGAGCAGGTCGCATCGAAGCCGATTGCGCCGATGACGGATGCATCGGCGCCGGATACCTTCACGGCCGCGCGAACGGCGGCACAGACGGCAGTCCAGATATCTTCGGAATCATGCTCGGCGTGGTTTTCACGCGGGCGATTCATCAGGATCGGATGTTCGCTTTTTCCCAGCAGTGAGCCGCTCGCCGTGAAGACACCGGCGCGTGCGCTGCCTGTGCCGATATCGACCGCAACCACGTGATCACGCATGCAAAAGAGGTCCCGACCACTTATCTCATGTTGCGGACAAGTTGTATCAATTCCGGCATCGCGTCAAACACGACTTCCGGCGAAAGCTGCTCCAACTCAGCCCGATAGCTCGGCGAATGGGCATGCGAACCGCCGGTGAAGGCAAAGACCGTCATGCCGGCCGCGCGCGCCGCTGTAATGCCCGCCGGGCTGTCTTCAACGACAATGCAATCCTTCGGCGGCACACCCATCTTTTCGGCCGCATAAAGGAAAAGATCCGGCGCGGGCTTGCCGCGCTTGACCATGCTGGCGCTGAAAATATTCGGCTGCAGCTTGTCGAGAAGGCCGGTCACGCCGAGCGAGAGGCGGATGCGCTCCAGCTGGCTCGACGAGGCGACACAGCGCGGCAGCAAAAGCGCATCCAGCGTCGCGGCAATGCCGTCGATCGGCTTCAGCTCATGCTTGAAGCGTTCGTAGAGATTATTGCGAACCCGATCCAGAAACGCCTGGTCGATGAAGACATCGAACTCCGTCTGCATCGTATCGACAAGCGTTGCCAGGCTCTTGCCGAGGAAGCGGCTGTAGACATCCTCTTCGCTCATCTCGACGCCGATATCGTGCATCGCCTGGATGAGCACGTCGACCGACAGCGGCTCGCTATCAACAAGCACGCCATCGCAATCGAAGATTACGAGCCCTGTTCCCTCACCCGCCATCACAGATCCAACCTGAATTCTGTTGTTGTCCCGCCAGCCCGAAAACCGGCATGGCAATGGAAAACGGCCGGAACAGGAGAAGTCCGGCCGCTTGAAATTATTCCGCGAGTTTGTTGTCCAAGTATAGCTGCAGGGTGACGCGGGTACCCTTTTCCCACAGCGTTTTCAGTGCATGCGCGAAGCGCTTGCGGAAGAGATCGGACTTTGCGACATCGCCGAAAATATCGTCGAAGGCCAGGAAGGCATTCGGATCGTCCTTCGCCTTGAGGGCGGCTTCATACAGCCGGTCAGCGCTGGCGTCATTGAAAACGATCTCCTTGCCGCTGTCGCTCTTGCCGGCGAAGTAGCGGCACCAGAGAGCGGAAACGAGTGCGAGGCCGACGATATCCTCGCCGCGGCTAAGCCGATCGGCCGTGGACGGCAGGATGAACTTCGGCTGGCGGTTGGAGCCGTCCTGCGCCAGACGCGGGATGGTATCGGCGATCTTCGGATTGGCGAAGCGCCGCTCGATCAGCTTGAAGTAGTCGGCAAGCACCGTGTTCGGCACCGGCGGGATCACGGGGATGATCTCGTCGTTTTCGAGCTTGGCGAGGAAGGCGCGGATCAGCGGCTCTTCCATGGCTTCATGCACGAAATGGATATCCATCAGCGCGGCCGGATAGGCGATCGCCGCGTGGCCGCCATTGAGGATGCGGATCTTCATATGCTCGTAAGGGGTCACGTCGGGCACGAAGGTCACGCCGACCTTCTCGAGCGCCGGCCGGCCTGCGGGGAAATTGTCCTCCAGCACCCATTGCTTGAACTCTTCGCAATAGACGGGCCAGTTGTCCTCGATATCGAAGGCTTCTTTCAGCAGGTCGATTTCGCGCGCGCCCGTTGCCGGCGTGATGCGGTCGACCATGCCGTTCGGGAAGGCGACGTTTGCCGCGATCCAGTCGGCGAAGGCCGGGTCGGACAACCGCGCCGTACCGACGACGGCGGCTTTGGTGACGCCGCCATTATGGGGAATGTTGTCGCAGGACATGACCGTGAAAGGCTGTAGACCGAAGGCACGCCGTGCCTTGAGGCCGGCGACGATCAGGCCGAACACCGTCTTCGGCGCATCCGGGTTCTGCCCGTCGGTGACAATCGCCGGATGAGCAGGGTTGAACTTGCCCGAGGCGTCGATGAAGTAGCCACCTTCGGTGATCGTCATCGAAACGATGCGGATCGTCGGGTCGGCGAGCTTGGCGATGGTGGCCTTTGCATCGCCGACCGGCAGGATATCGATCATCGGCGCGGTCACGCGCGCGGCCGTGCGATTATTGTCCTGCTCGACGACGGTCGTTAGAAAATCCTGGGCTGCAAGCTTTTCCCGCATGGTCACGTCGGACGGCAGCACGCCGGCACCGATAATCGCCCAGTCATGGGCCTCTCCGGCGTTGAAAAGATCGTCGAGATAAACAGCCTGGTGGGCGCGATGGAAATTACCGACACCGAAATGCACGATGCCCGCCGAAAGCGATTTCGGATCGTAAGCAGGAATGGCCGCCTTTGCAGCCGCCTGCTGAAGAGTTACGAGCGATAATTTGCACGTCATGTCTCTCGTCCTTCTGAAGGGTCTCTGGCGCCGGGCGGTTGGGGAAGACCACACCGGCTGGTATGCTTGCCATCCGCGGAGATCGATGCGGCGCGGCAGAGATGCGCTGGCCGTGCCCGCTCAAGCGCGCACGGCCTCGGCCTTTGGCTCAGATCGACAGCCCCTCGGCATTGAACCGGTGAATATGCGCCTTGTCGGGGGTCAGGTAGACGGTATCGCCGGCCCGGGCCGGAAAATCGCCCGAACCGCGCGCGGTCACCGTGCCGATTCCCTCGACGTCGATGTGCAGGAAGGTGTCGGAGCCGAGATGCTCGGCAACGAGCACCTTGCCCTGCCAATCACCGGAGCTGGTCGACAACAGGACGTGCTCCGGACGAACGCCAATGGTGTCGCCGCCGAGGCTCTGTGCATAAGCGCCCTTGACGAAATTCATCTTCGGCGAGCCGATGAAACCGGCGACGAAGAGATTGCGCGGGCTGCGATAGAGTTCCAGCGGCGAACCCACCTGCTCGATGTTGCCACGATTGAGCACGACGATCTTGTCGGCCATGGTCATGGCTTCCACCTGATCGTGCGTCACATAGACCATCGTCGTCTTTAGCTGTTGGTGCAGCTCGCTGATCTCGAGGCGCATGTTGACGCGCAGTGCCGCATCCAGGTTCGACAAGGGCTCGTCAAAGAGGAAGGCTGCCGGCTGGCGCACGATGGCGCGGCCGATGGCGACGCGCTGGCGCTGGCCCCCAGAAAGCTGGCGCGGCTTGCGCTCCAGATAGTCAGTCAGGTTGAGGACGCGCGCGGCATCCGCGACCTTCTTGTCGATTTCCGCCTGCGGCATGTTCGCCATTTTCAGCGGAAATGCGATGTTCTTGCGGACGCTCATATGCGGATAGAGCGCGTAGGACTGGAACACCATGGCAAGGCCGCGGTCGGACGGCTTCAGATTGGTGCCGTCCTTGCCATCGATGAGGATCTGGCCGCCGGAGACGTCTTCGAGGCCGGCGATCAGGCGCAGCAGCGTCGACTTGCCACAGCCGGACGGGCCGACGAAGACGACGAACTCGCCATTATCGATTTCCAGGTCGATGGAAGGGATGACCTTGGCTTCGCCGAAGACCTTGGAAACTTGCTTGAGAACAATGCTACCCATGCTTGTCTTCCTTACTTAACCGCGCCGAAGGTGAGGCCGCGAACGAGTTGTTTCTGGCTGAACCAGCCGAGGATCAGGATCGGAGCGATCGCCATGGTCGATGCCGCCGAAAGCTTGGCATAGAACAGGCCCTCCGGACTGGAATAGGAGGCGATGAACGTGCTCAACGGCGCCGCGTCGACGGCGGAGAGGTTGAGCGTCCAGAAGGCCTCGTTCCATGCGAGGATGATGTTGAGCAACATCGTCGAGGCAAGGCCGGGGATCGCCATCGGCGTCAGGACGTAGATGATCTCTTTTGCCAGCGTCGCACCGTCCATGCGGGCCGCTTCGAGAATTTCGCCGGGGATTTCCTTGAAGTAGGTATAGAGCATCCAGACGATGATCGGCAGGTTGATGAGCATCAGGACGACGACCATGCCCAGCCGGCTGGCGAACTGGTTGTTCAGGAGACCGAAGCTCTGGAACAGCAGGTAGATCGGGATGAAGGCGCCGACCGGCGGCATCATCTTCGTCGACAGCATCCACATCAGGACGTCCTTGGTCCGCTTGGTCGGCGAGAAAGCCATGGCCCAGGCGGCAGGTACCGCGACGAGCAGGCCGAGAATGGTCGAACCGAAGGCGATGATGACCGAATTGCCGAAGTGGAGGAAGTAATTGGAGCGCGACTGCACCTCGAAGTAATTCTCCAGCGTCCAGTGGAAAAAGAGGAACTGTGGCGGCGAGGCGATGGCATCGCCCTCCGTCTTGAAGCTCGTCAGGATCGTCCACAGGATGGGGAAGAAGATGAGGATTGCCACGACCCAGGCGGCGACCGATACGACGATCTTGCGTTGCGTGCTGATCTTGCGTGCCATCTCAAGCCTCCAGATTCTTGCCGACTGCGCGCATCAGGAAGATCGCGACGATATTGGCGAGGATGACGGCGATGATACCGCCCGCCGATGCGCCGCCGACGTCCTGCGACAGAACGATCTGCGAATAGACCAGATAGGTCAGGTTGGTCGTGGCCGTGCCCGGTCCGCCGTTGGTGGTGACAAGGATCTCGGCGAAGGCGGACAACAGGAAGATCGTCTCGATCAGGATCACGACGGTGATCGCGCGTGCCAGATGCGGCAGGGTGATGTAGATGAACTTCGAAACCGGCCCGGCGCCGTCCATCTCGGCGGCTTCTTTCTGCTCCTCATCCAGCGACTGCAATGCGGTCAACAGGATGAGCGTCGCGAAAGGCAGCCATTGCCAGGCGACGATGATAATGATCGACAGCAGCGGAACCGTCTCCAGCCAGGTCAGCGGATCAAGCCCGAAAAATTTGAACAGATGCGCCAGAAGCCCGTTCACCGGGTTCATGAACATGTGCTTCCAGATGAGGGCGGCAACCGTCGGCATCACGAAGAAGGGCGCGAGCACCAGCATGCGCACAATGCCCTGGCCGAAGATCGGCTGATCAAGAAGGAGAGCCAGTGCGATACCGCCGACCACGGTAATCAGCAACGCCCCGCCGACGAGCAGCAGCGTCACGACCAGCGAGCTTATGAAAGCGGGATCGGTGATGAAGTATTCGTAGTTGAGCCAGCCGATGAAATCATGCGTGCCGGGGTTCAGCAGATTGTAGTTCAGCGTCGAGAAATAGATCGTCATCACCAGCGGGACGATCATCCACGCGAAGAGGAGCAGAACCGAAGGCGCCATCATGACGCGGGCGGTGGAACGGGTGTGCAACGTTGCCATGGCAAGTACCGACCTATCTTTGATCAGGAAGGGGTGGCCGCGGGCCGGCGGAAACGAAAAGGGCCGCCAAGGGCAATTCGGGCGCTCGGCGGCCTAGGGGAAAGCAGCACTCGAGAGGGTGTGCCGCTTTCCTTAGCTTCAAAGGCCCTTACTTCGGGTAGCCGGCCTTCTTCATTTCGCGTTCCGTCAGCTGCTGGGCAGCCTTGAGCGCTTGATCGACGGAGATCTGGCCGGCAAGAGCAGCGGAGAACTGCTGGCCGACAGCGGTGCCGATGCCCTGGAACTCCGGGATAGCGACGAACTGGACGCCGACATAGGGAACCGGCTTGACAGTCGGATGGGTCGGATCAGCCGAGTTGATCGAGTCGAGCGTCATCTTCGCGAAAGGTGCTGCCTTCTGGTAGTCCGCATTCGCGTAGAGCGACGTGCGGGTGCCGGGAGGTGCGTTCAGCCAACCTTCCTTCTGTGCGACAAGGTTGGTGTATTCCTTGCTGGTTGCCCAGGAGATGAACTTCTCGGCAGCTTCGGTCTTCTTCGAGGAAGCCGGGATGGCGAGGTTCCATGCCCAGAGCCAATTGCCGCGCTTGCCGAGGCCCTTGTCCGGCGCCAGAGCGAAGCCGACCTTGTCGGCGACCTTCGATTCCTTCGGATCGGAGACGAAGGATGCTGCAACCGTCGCGTCGATCCACATCCCGCACTTGCCGGATTGGAACAGCGCCAGGTTTTCGTTGAAGCCGTTGGAAGAAGCGCCCGGAGGGCCGGCATCCTTCATCAGCTTGACGTAGAAGCTCAGCGTATCCTTCCATTCCGGCTGGTCGAACTGTGCCTTCCACTTCTCGTCGAACCAGCGGGCGCCGAACGAATTCGACATCGCCGTCAGAAATGCCATGTTCTCGCCCCAGCCTGCCTTGCCGCGAAGGCAAATGCCGTAGACTTCATGGTCCTTGTCGGTGATCTTGCGGGCTGCATCGGCGACGAAGTCCCAGGTCGGCGCATCCGGCATCTTCAGGCCGGCCTTCTCAAACAGGTCCTTGCGATACATCACCATCGAGCTTTCGCCGTAGAACGGTGCCGCATAGAGCTTGCCGTCGGTGGTCAGACCGCTGCGGATAGCCGGGAGAAGGTCATCCGCCGCATAGTCCTTGTCGGCGGAAAGCTTGTCGAGCGAGGCAAGCCAGCCAAGCTTGCTCCAGATCGGCACTTCGTAGGTGCCGATGGTCAGCACGTCGTACTGGCCGGCCTTGGTAGCGATGTCGGTCGTAACCTTCTGGCGCAATACGTTTTCTTCAAGCGTGACCCATTGCAGGTCGATACCCGGGTTCTTCGCTTTGAAATCGTCCGTAAGCTTCTGCATACGAACCATGTCGCCGTTATTGACCGTCGCAATCGTGAGGGTTTCTGCGGACGCCAGGCCGGCAAACATCAGCGCCGAGCAGGCGCTCAGCAATAAAGTTTTCAATTTCATATCTTCCTCCCAGAAGATTAAAAATGAGCATTCGCTTTGCTCGTGGGCAATTACTCGCTTATTGCGACAAAATGTCAATGCGGATTCGTTGCTGCATTGCCGAGCAAGCATCCCATCTCTTTGTTTTTACGGAAAAATTTTTTGCTCAATCCCTGAGCAAAAATTCAGCAACTGCCTCGTCGGTGATCAAACCGTTGATTTGCCGGCCGGCAACTGCCGCCTTGATCGCCTCGAATTTGCGTCTTCCCTTGGCGATTCCGATGACCGAACAGGTGTCCCGTGACGGTATCGGCGCGCTGGCGACGCGATCATTGACGTCATCAGGCATGAGCTTGCCATCGCCATCGAAAAGCCAGCCGCAGATCTCGCCGGCAGCACCGCGGCTCATCAACGCCAGCATCTCCTCTCTCTCGAGGAAGCCATCGAGGCAGAGCGGCGCTTCGATGCCCATCTCGCCGATGCCGACGAAAGTCACGTCGGCCTGGGCGCTGATATCCAGCGTCGAGCGCACCAGCGCCTGCGCATGCAAGA
This sequence comes from Rhizobium sp. P40RR-XXII, assembly GCF_012641405.1. GTDB lineage: Bacteria > Pseudomonadota > Alphaproteobacteria > Rhizobiales > Rhizobiaceae > Rhizobium. Next base: position 64,844 of record NZ_JABAII010000001.1, on the reverse strand, counting down.
GTTCGCGTTCTTCGGCCGACGATACCAGCACCGGCAGCGGCATCGGAAAATGCCGCGCCTTGATGACGTCGGCCATGCTGAAGATAACGTTATAATAGGCGGCTGAACCGTCCGGACCGATATTGCCGGTCAGCGACACCACCCGGTGCTGCAGACATTCGATGGCCGGCAGCTGATCGACCGCGGCCTTCAGCGTGCGGCCCGTGCCGATCGCCAGCACGATCGGGTCGCTGCGCCGCAGCCAGCGTTCGATTTCGGCGGCCCCGGCTTCGGCAATGCCGATGGTGGAGGAGGTGCTGTCCGGATCGCTCGGCACGACATCGACATGGCGGAGATTGAATTTCGCTTTCAGCGCCGCGGCATATTCCAGACAGGCGGCGATCGGGTGATCCAGCCGCACCTTGATCAGCCGCTCCGCAACGGCAAGCGATACCAGCCTCTGCGCCGACTGGCGGGAGATTCCCATTGCGACCGCGATCTCGTCCTGCGTCCGGCCGGCGACGTAATAGAGCCAGCCGGCCCGCGCCGCATCGTCAAGCCGCCCCTGGGAATCCAGCTTTCTCGCCATCGCCTTCCTTTATCGAAACAGCACTGTTGTCCGAATATCGGATCATTCAGTTTCCGGCGGGATGACGCCCTTGGTCAAGGTGAAACAACCATAGAAGCGGCGCTCGCCGGTCTGAATGACGCAGTAGGCGTCCTTGGCGCGCTCATAGAAAGCGTAGCGCTCGACCGGCGACAGCGGCCAATGCTTTCCCTCGGCCTTATCGATCGCTGCCTGAACCTCGCGCTGAACCTGCGGTACCTCGTCGGGCGCGCCGACCACTTCCATGCGCGTTGCCGCATCGTCGATGAACGTATCGAGCGGCATCAATGACAATATCGCGGCAACCGCGTCGGCGGCCGGCACGTTATCGATGCGCAGCAGCTCGCCCAGGACCGTCTGGCTTGCAATGGCTTCCGCCGGGAAATTCGTATCGACGACGACGAGCATGTCGCCATGTCCCATAGATTTCAGCGCGTAGAGCACGTCCGCATTCAACAGCGGCGAAATTCCCTTCAGCATGACCGGGCATCCTCCAATAGCCTATGGCGGCCACCCTCGGCCGCTTGGTTCTCCGCGCAAACAAGTAACCATCGCGTTCCTGTCTGTCCATAGGCGCCGGGAACGTTTTCGGCAGGCGGATGCCCCAAGACCTGTGCATCCGGGCGTGGCTTATTTCGGCCCTTATTGACCCGATAGGTTCGTCGGCATTAACTAAAACGCGTTCAATGGTTGAGAGGTGCAGGTGCGCATTCTTCTGGTAGAGGACGACGACACGATCGGCGGCGCGGTTCGCGACCATATCGCGGCAGGCCCGCACGCCGTTGATTGGGTCAGGAATCTCGCCGATGCCGATGAAGTTACCAGCGCCGTACAGTATGGCCTTGTCCTTTTGGATCTGCAGCTTCCCGACGGCAGCGGCATCGATTTTTTGAAGCGGCTGCGCCGCAGGCCCGACGAAACACCCGTCATCATTCTCACGGCGCGCGACCAGATTTCCGATCGCATCGAGGGATTGAACAGCGGCGCCGACGACTATCTCGTCAAGCCGTTCAATCTCGGCGAGCTCACGGCCCGCATCCTGGCGGTAGCCCGCCGTTATACCGGCAGTCCGCAGCCGACAATCCGCTTTGCCGATCTTGAAATCGACCAGCCGCAACGGCGTGTCCGGCTGGAGGGCAAGGATGTGGTGCTGACGGGGCGCGAGTGGGCCGTGCTCGACCTGCTGGTTGCAAGGCCTGGCGCCATCGTCTCGAAAGACAAGATAGAGGAAGCCCTCTACGCCTTCGGCTCCGAGATAGAGAGCAATACGGTGGAAGTCTATGTCAGCCGCCTGCGCAAGAAGATCGGCAGGGACCGGATCCGGACGGCACGCGGCGTCGGCTATTGCCTGGGTGAGCGATGACGCAGCCGCAAAGCCCAAGCCGCGGCAGCATCACCCGTCGCCTGATCGCGGCACTCACGGGTACTGTCGTCGTCTTCTGGCTGATTGCAGTCGGTATCGGCGTCTATGTCGTCAACAAGGAGCTCTCCGAGACCTTCGACGGCGCGCTGCAGGAAACCGCCGAACGGCTGATGCCGCTGGTGCTCGACGATCTCGCCAATCGCGACCATTCGGGCGATCCGCAAAGCCTGGAAGAGCTGAACAAGGGGCTGAACCGCGAATATCTGATCTATCAGGTGCTGGATGCGAACGGCAAGGTCATCCTGCATTCCCACGATGCGCCGGCGACAGCCTATGACGTGCCGCTGAAGATCGGCTTCCACAATACGCCGCGATACCGGATCTATACGGAATCATCGGCTGATGGCACGATCTTCCTGCATGTCGCGGATGCCTTCAAAAATCGCCGCGAAGCATCGCGCGAAAGCGGTGTCGCGTTGCTATGGCCGCTGCTTGCCCTCATTCCCGCCAGCATCGTCGCCATCGGCTTCGTCGTCGGTCGTTCGCTCAGGCCGATCGACCGCCTGCGATCGCAGATTGCCACCAAGGACAGCGGCAATATGGCGCCATTGGACAGCGAGACGCTGCCGCGCGAGCTGCAGCCGATTGCGCGCTCCGTCAATCTGCTGCTCGACCGCCTGCGCCTGGCCCTTGAAGCCGAGCGGGAATTCACCGCCAACAGCGCCCATGAGCTGCGCACCCCGATCGCGGGCGCGCTCGCCCAGACCCAGCGCCTGATCGCCGAACTGCCGCAAGGGCCTCTGACGGACCGCGCTGACCGCATCGAGACATCGCTTTCCAATCTGGGGCGGTTGGCGGAGAAACTGCTGCAGCTCTCCCGCGCTCAAGCCGGCATCGGCGCGGGCGACAAACCGGCCGATTTGATCGCCGTCATCGAAACCGTCATCGGCGACTATGACCGCGACACCGGCACGGCCGGCCGCGTCCAGCTGGAAAATGACGCAAAGGCGAAACTGATCCGCAATGTCGATATCGACGCCTTTGCCATCGTCATGCGCAATCTTATCGAAAATGCGTTGATCCACGGCCCGGACGATGACGAAGTAACGGTCCAGGTCGATGATCGCACCATCCGCGTCATCAATGGCGGCATCGTGCTTTCCGCAAATGAACTTGCCGGTCTGAAGAAGCGTTTTCGGCGTGGCAAAACGAAAGCGGCAGGCTCCGGCCTGGGCCTTTCGATCGTCGAGCGCATCGTCGAGCAGATCGGCGGACATCTCGATCTGCTGTCACCCGCGACGGGCAAGACCGACGGCTTCGAAGCCAGGGTCACGCTGCCGGCCGATTGACGATGGCGCGGCCCAGCAAGGATTGATCTTGCAAAGACCGGTAAAGGGTGCGAGCAAGGCCGCATGTTTCCAGCGGGTCGATATTCATGATCGTTTCCTTCGACATCGGCGGCAGCGCCATCAAAGGCGGCATCGCCCGCTCCATGACGGATATCGTGCCGCTGGCCCGGCGCCCTACGCCCAAGCATGATTTTGCCGAATTCGTCGCGGTCCTGCGCGATGTCATCGCGGAAACAGACGAAAAGCCGGACTGCCTCTCCTTCTCCATTGCCGGCGTGGTCGATCCCGATACGCAGGCGCTGACCTGCGCCAATATTCCCTGCATCCACGCCCGGCACCTTGCAGCCGATCTGGAAGCGGAACTCGGCTATCCCGTGCTGATCGCCAACGACGCCGATTGCTTCGCCATGGCCGAAGCCATGTCCGGCGCCGGCCGCGGCCATCGCATCGTGTTCGGCGCCATTCTCGGCACCGGCGTCGGCGGCGGCCTGGTGGCAGACGGCCGGCTGGTCAACGCCGCTGGCGGCTTTGCCGGGGAATGGGGCCACGGTCCCATCATCGCGTCCTTCGCCGGCCATCCGCCGGTCGCCATCCCCGCCTATCCCTGCGGCTGCGGCCAGAAGGGCTGCGTCGATACGGTCGGCGGCGCCCGCGGCATCGAACGTCTGCACAAGACGCTTCACGGCCTGGAACTATCCAGCGAAGAGATCATCGACCAATGGCGGAAGGGCGATGAGCGCGCGGAACGCACGATCGACATCATGGTCGATCTGGTCGCTTCGCCGCTCGCATTGACGGTCAACATAACAGGCGCGACCATCGTGCCGGTCGGCGGCGGTCTTTCCAACGTCGAAGCGCTGCTGGCGCGCCTGGATGAAGCGGTGCGCGCCCGCATCCTGCGCAAGTTCGGCCGGCCGCTCGTCGTGCCCAGCCAGTGCAAGCCGGAGCCGGGCCTCATCGGCGCCGCCCTGCTGGGCCTGCAATATGCCGGGGAGCGCGGCCATGCTGCTTGAGGTCTGCGTCGAGGATATTGCCGGCCTGAAAGCCGCCGTCGAGGGCGGCGGCGACCGTATCGAGCTTTGCAGCGCGCTCGCTGTCGGCGGCTTGACGCCCAGTGCCGGGCTGATGGCTGCCGCGGCGAATATTCCTGTTCCAGCGTACGCCATCATCCGCCCGCGCGCCGGCAGCTTCGTCTATTCTGCCGATGAGCTCGACGTCATGAAGCGCGACATCGACGCGGCCCGCAATTCCCGGCTGCCGGGCGTCGTGCTTGGAGCCTCCCTTCCGGACGGGCGATTGGATTTTGACGCGCTTGCCACCCTCAGCGCCCACGCGGAAGGTCTCGGCACGACGCTGCATCGCGCCTTCGATCTTGTCCCCGACATCGAGGAGGCCGTCGACATGGCCATTTCCCTCGGTTTCGAACGCATCCTGACGTCGGGCGGCGCAAAGACCGCCGCGGAGGGCGTCACCGTGCTCGAACAGGCGATCGCCGCCGCAGCCGGCCGGATTTCCATCATGCCCGGTTCCGGCGTCACGCTCGCGACGGTCGATCAACTATGGCCGCGCCTGCGGATCGGCGAGATACATGCCTCCTGCTCCGCAGCTGTTGCCGAGACGGACGAGCGCGTCGTCGCCCTCGGCTTCTCGGCGCCGTCGGCGCGCCGCACGGACGCCGCGACCGTCAAGGCGCTCAAGACGTATTTCGCCTGAAGTAATGTTTTCGAACGCGTGCAGCGTTTGCTGGCAGCGATATGCGAAAACCAAAGCGCCGAAGCACAAGACGCAACGGGCAGATGGCCACGCACTTTAGGCAAGGCCATGAATTGACAAAGAAACATTAGAATGATCAATCGTTCATAAACGCATATGCTGTAGCCATGGACAGGCTGCACAACATACAGTCGCTGCAGCAAGATTGGGTTCCTAGGGAGCAGCTGTGATCTGAACCATGTCGGTGGCGCCACCTAGCAAGAAAAGCAGGGCTGTCTTCTGGATTGCGACGATCGTCATCGGCTCGATCATCCTGGCGACCGCGCTCATTGCCAACGACATGCGTAACCTCAGGGCGCTGGACAGCCGCTATCATCTCAACCTGTTTCCTCAACCGGAACAGCAGGCCGCACCCTCTCCGCCGAAGCCCGACCAAGCGCAGCAGCCGGCACATCTCGCTACGGCAAACACTCCAGCCGAACATGCGCCGGCGACAGCACCCGAGGCGCCGAGGCACGACCGCATAAAGCCGACGGGCAATGCCGCCACTCGACAATTTCAGGCAAAGAGATCCCATCTGCTGGACGCTCCCGTCGACGCCTTGCTGAGCGCCTTCGTGCGCAGCTGGCGGATATCGGGTCCAACACTTTGCGCCGATCTTGAAAAGTTCGGCTTGTCCGTAGGCGAATGGCGGCAAAGCGAATTGGGAGTCGGCACATCGGAATGCAGCTATGCCGTCCAGAAGGGCGCCTATGGCAACGCGAACGCGGCTTCCTTCTTCATCATCGCGCGCGGCAAGCCGACCGGCGAAATCGAGACCATCCGTATCAAGGTGATCATGCCCGACAATAACGATGGCAAGGCCGTTGCCGGCACCTTCATCGACACTGTGGTCCTGCTGCTGAACGAGACCCATTGGCTGGACTTCCAGGTGGCGCTGAATGCGATCGGCACGCTTCAGGACGTGACGCTGGAGGCCTTCGGCGCCAAGCTCGCCTTTTTCAAGGAATTCCAGAGCAACAACAATTTCAACCTTCAGCTCGAATTGCGCAGAACGGCACCCGAGCAGATCCGAACCGCCATTGTCTTCGACAAGACGCGCTGGACCCTTCCCTCTCCCTCTTCCCCCTAACTAGCCTGGTTTTTGTTGCACCGCGCCATGGATGGTGCTCATATAGGCAACGATTCCGATGGCCGGCGGATCACCGGCCGCCAGCACCATGTTTCCCGAGAGCACGAGGCGGTTTCCGAAGGGATCCATGCAAATCGTCAAACGCGCCGGTCCCCAGCCGGGCGTTGGAAAGCCACTACATTCCATGGATTCGACAGACCCCAATCCGCAGGGCCAGACTTTCGCGGTCGAACGTAACCCTCGTCTGCGCTACATCATTCCCGCCGTCGTTGCCGTTGCCTTCCTGATGGAACAGCTCGACTCGACCATCCTCATCACCGCCGTCCCCGATATCGCCAAGAGCCTCGGTACGACGCCGGTACGAATGAACCTCGCCGTCACGACCTATATCCTGACGCTCGCCATGTTCATCCCGGTGAGCGGCTGGTTTGCGGATCGCTTCGGCGCGCGCCGCATTTTCGCACTCTCGCTCTTCATCTTCACGCTCGGCTCGATCTTGTGCGGCCTGGCGACCAGCCTGCCGATGCTGATCGCCACCCGCGCGCTGCAGGGTTTCGGCGGCGCGATGATGACGCCGGTCGGGCGTCTCATTCTCATCCGCAGCTTCCCACGCAGCCAACTCGTGACTGCCATGACCTATATGACCCTGCCAGCCGTCATCGGGCCGGTGATCGGCCCCGTGCTCGGCGGCTTCCTGACGACCTATCTTTCCTGGCGCTGGATCTTCTGGGTGAACCTGCCCTTCGGCCTGATCGGCATGTTCATGGCGCTGCGCTACGTCGAGGACACGGACTGCGACGAGACGATCAAATTCGATTTTCCCGGCTTCGTCATGGTCGGCCTCGGCTGCGTGCTCCTGCAATACGGTATCGAGAATATCGGCCGTCCAGCCATTCCGGTCTGGGGCATCTTCCTCGTTCTCGCTGCCGCCGCCCTTCTGCTGGTCGGCTTCGTCCGCTATGCGAGAACGGCGAAATGGCCGGCCGTGGATCTGACCTTGTTCAAGCTGCGCACCTTTCGCATCGGCACGCTTGCCGGCGGCATCTGTCGCGTCGGGTTGAACGGCGTGCCCTTCCTGCTGCCGCTGATGCTGCAGATCGGCTTCGGGCTGAGCCCGATCGTCTCGGGCACGCTGACCTTCGTCAGCGCTCTCAGCGCGCTCGCCGTTCGGCCGGTTTCGGCAAAACTGCTGAAGCTCTACGGCTTCGATCGCATGCTGACCTGGAGCGCCGTGTTCGGTGCCGCCGTCGTCGCCGGCTTCGCGCTGATCACGCCGGATACGCCGCACTGGTTCATCATCGTCTACGTCTTCATCTTCGGGCTGGCGCGGGCCGGACAGTTCATGACCTCCAACACCCTGTCCTATTCCGACACGCCAGCCGCCCAGCTCAGCCGTGCGACCAGTCTCGGCGGCGTCCTGCAGCAACTGAGCGTCAGCTTCGGCATCTCCGTTGCCGCGATGCTGCTCGGTCTCGTCACGCTGGACGGATCGGCGCTGACGCCGGAAAAATTCCACACGGTATTCCTGCTGATGGCAGTCATTCCCCTTCTTGGCATACCCGGCTTCCTCAAGCTGCAGCCGGAAGACGGCGCGCAGGTGAGCGGCCATCGGCGCCCGCCGAAAAACCGGCCATAGCGATTGGAATTTTATGCCGCGAGCGCCGAAGCGCGAGGATGGACGAGATGCTCGCGAAGCACCGCCCCCGAGCGGTCGACCTCCTGCATCAGCACGTCGTAACTCCACAGATCGGCCAGGTGCTGCAGCACGCGCTTGGCATCCATATCGTCAAGCAGCGCGCCGTTCAGCACGGTATGCCTGACCAGAAGCCGTCTATCGCCGGCAAGATCGACATCGGTGATCTCGATATGCGGATCGATCCAGCCGACATCATACTGCCGCGACAGTTCCCGCCGGATGCGCCGGTAGCCACGCTCGTCGTGAATGGCGGCAACCCTCAGCCCCTCGTCCTCTTCCGGGTCGTCGGTCAGTTGGAACATGCGCATCTGGCGCATCAGGTGCGGGCTTAGAAATTGCGCCACGAAACTCTCGTCGCGATAGTTTGCCCAGAGATCCCGCAGCACCGCCATGGCATCGCCGGTGCCGGCAATCTCGGGGAACCACTGACGATCCTCTTCCTTCGGCCTCGTCACGATGCGCTCGATATCCTGCATCATGGCAAAGCCGATTGCATAGGGGTTGAGGCCGGAATAGCGCTGATCGTTGAAGGTCGGCTGGAAAACCACATTGGTATGCGATTTCAGGAACTCCAGGAAATCGCCGTCGCCAATGCCGCCGAGCTCGTGCAGCCGCGTCATGATGCGATAGTGCACGTAGGTCGCCGTGCCCTCGTTCATCACCTTGGTCTGGCTCTGCGGATAGAAGTATTGGGCCACGTGCCGCACGATGCGGATGATCTCGCGTTGCCAGGGTTTCAGGCGCGGCGCCATCTTTTCCAGGAAATAGAGGATATTCTCCTGCGGCAGGCCTGCCAGCGAGCGTCGCCGCTCCAGATCGAGGTCATGGATCTTCTTGCCTGACCCGGCTGGAACCGTGCGCCAGAGGTCGTTGAAGATCTTCTCGTCATATTCGCGCCGTTCGCGCTCGCGTTTCTCCTCGTCGCGCAGGTCGGGCGTCTTCCTGCCGGCATAGCGATGCACACCATGCGACATCAGCGCATGCGCGGCATCCAGCGTGCGCTCGACGGCGGCGTGGCCATAGCGCTCCTCGCAGCGCGCGACATAGCTCTTGGCGAAATTGAGATAGTCGAGAATGCCTTCGGCATCGGTCCAGAGCTTGAAGAGATAGTTGTTCTTGAAGAAGTGGTTGTGGCCGAAGGCAGCATGCGCGATGACAAGAGCCTGCATCGTCGCCGTGTTCTCTTCCATCAGATAGGAGATGCAAGGGGAACTGTTGATGACGATCTCATAGGCGAGCCCGCGCAGGCCTTTGCGATAGAAGGCCTCGTGGTGGGCGAAGTGCTTGCCGAAGGACCAGTGCTTATAGAACAGCGGCATGCCGATCGAGGAATAGACGTCGAGCATCTGCTCGGCGGTGATGATCTCGATCTGGTTGGGATAGACGTTGAGACCAAGCTCGTTGACGGCGATCTTTTCGCAGGCATTGTGGATCCGCTGGATGGTGGCGAAATCCCAGTCCGCACCCTCGAAAAGCCGTTCCATCGATGCCTTTGCCATTATCCGCTCCTTGTTTCCGCCGTCCGGCGCTGGAAGAGATCGTGGAAGACCGGGTAGATCTGGCTGCGATCGCTGACACGCCGCATGGACAGCACCGGCCATCCCGCCTGCATCCGCTCGTAGAGCGACCAGATCGCCGAGCCGGACGAAATCGCGACACTGCGCGATTCACCCACTTCGAGATAGGCAAAATACTGGCAGACGGGCAGGATCTCGCTCGTCATCAGCGCCGCCGTCGTCGCATTATCGGAATAGGCATTGTCGCCGTCCGAGGCCTGCGCCGCGTAGATGTTCCAGTCCGAGGCGGGGAAACGATCGCGCACGATCCGCCGCATGGCTTCGAGAGCACTCGAAACCTGCGTGCCGCCGGTTGCCGGGCTGCGGAAGAAGGTCTCCTCGTCCACTTCCTCGGCGACGTCCGTATGACGGATGAAAACGATCTCGACGCGGCGGTACTGCCTTGTCAGGAAGATGTAGAGCATCATGTAAAAGCGCTTGGCGAGATCCTTCATGTGCTCGGTCATCGAGCCGGATACGTCCATCAGGCAGAACATGACGGCCTGTGCCACCGGCTTCGGCTCGTTCTCGAAACGGCGATAGCGGATATCGATCGGATCGATGTAGGGAATGCGCCGAACCTTCGATTCCAGCCTCTTGATTTCGGCTTCGAGCTGCGCGCGGCGCGTCTCGTCCTGGCACTCTTCCGCCTCTTCGATGAGCTTTTCGACTGTTTCCGGCTTCGGTCGATGCAGCGCCACACGGCGCATCATCGCGAGCCGCATCGTGCGGTTGATGGCAAGATTGGCGGGCGATCCCGTCACCGAATAGCCCGCGCGTACCGGGTTGATCTGGTCCGCCGACATCAGCCGCCGCTTGGCGAGATCCGGAAGTTCGAGATCGTCTAGGAAGAGATCGAGGAATTCATCCCGCGTCAGGATGAAGCGGAAGGCGTCCTCGCCCGTGCCGTCACCGCCGGCGCGGGGCCTGCCGCCGCCGCTTTCCGGCCGCGGCAGGATATCGCCTTCAATGAAGTCCTTGTTACCGGGAAGAATATGCTCCTTGAGGCCCTCCGGGCCGCGATGGAACCGAGGCTCCTCGGTTCCATCAAGGGGAATGCTGATTTCGCCACCCTTCAGAATGTCCTGAATGTCGCGATTTTGAGAGGATTCATAGACCGCTCTCTGCACCAGCGCTTTTGCTCTACGCAAAAACCGTTGACGATTTTCCAGACTTTTACCGCCTGGGTTCAGGCGTCTGTCAACAATGTGCATTCCTTCTTCCTTGGTGGCTCATCCCGCCTGTTTCACACGCATGTACCATTCCACAAGCCGCCGAACCTGGCGCTCGGTATACCCCCGCGCCATCATGCGCTCGACGAATTCGCCATGCTTCTTTTCCGTCTCGCCGTCCTTTTTGGAACCGAACGAGATGACCGGCAAAAGATCTTCGACCTGGGAGAACATCCGCTTTTCGATGACTTCGCGGATCTTCTCGTAGCTGGTCCAGGACGGGTTCTTGCCGCCGTGGCTCGCTCGTGCCCGCAGGCAGAACTTGACGACCTCGTTGCGGAAATCCTTCGGGTTGGCGATACCCGCCGGTTTTTCGATCTTGGTCAACTCCTGGTTCAGAAGTTCGCGATCGAGAAGCTGGCCCGTATCGGGATCCTTGAAATCCACATCCTCGATCCAGGCGTCGGCATAGTCGACATAGCGATCGAAAAGGTTCTGGCCGTAATCCGCATAGGATTCCAGATAGGCCTTCTGAATCTCGTTGCCGATGAACTCCGCATAGCGTGGTCCGAGTTCGCTCTTGATGAACTCGATATAGAGCTTCTCGGTTTCAAGCGGCAGCTGTTCCCGGCGGATCGCCTGTTCCAGCATGTACATCAGATGCACCGGATCGGCGCCGACCTCGATCGTGTCATAGTTGAAGGTCGCCGCCAGCACCTTGAAAGCAAAACGGGTGGAAGCCCCGTCCATACCTTCGTCGACACCGGCCGAATCGCGATATTCCTGCACGCTGCGTGCTCTCGGATCGGTCTCCTTCAGACTTTCGCCGTCATAGACCCGAAGCTTGGAGAAGGCCGTCGAGTTCTCGTGCTTGGAAAGCCGCGTCAGAACCGTGAAGCGGGCGAGCGTCTCCAATGTCGACGGCGCGCAGGGCGCGTCGCTGAGCTCGGATTCCTCGATCAGCTTCTCGTAGATCTTCTGCTCTTCGGTGACCCGCAGGCAATAAGGCACCTTCACGACACAGATACGGTCGATGAAGGCTTCATTGTTCTTGTTGGCCTTGAATGTCTGCCATTCCGACTCGTTTGAGTGGGCCAGGATGATGCCGGAGAAGGGTATCGCACCGATGTTTTCCGTGCCGATATAGTTGCCTTCCTGGGTTGCCGTCAGCAGCGGGTGCAGCATCTTGATCGGCGCCTTGAACATCTCGACGAATTCGAGAATGCCCTGGTTGGCGCGGTTCAATGCACCGGAATAGCTGTAGGCGTCGGGGTCGTTCTGCGCGAGACTTTCGAGCTTGCGGATATCCACCTTGCCGACCAGCGAGGAGATATCCTGGTTGTTCTCGTCGCCCGGCTCCGTCTTGGCGACGGCGATCTGGCGCAGCCGCGAAGGCTGGATCCGAACCACCCTGAAGCGGGAAATATCGCCCTCGAATTCCTCAAGGCGCTTGAGGCACCAGGGACTCATGAGCCCGGTCAGGCGCCGGCGCGGAATGCCGTAGCGTTCCTCCATCATCGGCCCCATGGTGACGGGGTCGAACAGGCTGAGCGGGCTCTCGAAGACAGGGCTCAGCTCGTTTCCGGCCTTGAGCACATGGATCGGATGCACCTCCATCAGCGACTTCAGCCGCTCGGCGAGCGATGATTTGCCGCCGCCGACAGGCCCGAGCAGGTAGAGGATCTGTTTGCGTTCTTCCAGGCCTTGAGCCGCATGGCGGAAGAAGGCGACGATCCGTTCGATCGTCTCTTCCATGCCGAAAAAACCAGAGAAGGCCGGATAGGTCCGGATGGTCCGGTTCATGAAAATACGCCCAAGCCTTGTATCCTTGGCCGTATCGATCAGCAGTGGTTCACCCATGGCTGCCAGAAGCCGCTCTGCCGCATTTGCGTACATGAGCGGATCATCCCGGCACGCTTCCAGGTATTCTGAGAATGACATCTCGACTTCGCGCCGTGCTTCGAAAGAACGGGCGAACGTGTTAAATAGCACATCGTTGTTTAACATGGCGCCTCGGTAGCTTGCTATTGCAATAAACGCCGGCTTTTACGAGATCACTTTATCCCGCTGTATCTAAGGTGCGGTATGAATCGCTTCGAATCAATAGGTGATCTGTCAATAATTCGTACGCTTGATTCCGAATGTCATCAATATCTTGATGGGATCATGCACCGAATTAATGAAACGCAACCATAAGATGGTTGCAATCAAATCTCCACACGCAAAACGTCGCAGTTGCATGACAGACATTCTCGCCGGGCATTCGTGCGAAAACCCGATCTGAACGAGGAATTGGTCGAAGCCGACGTCGAGCTTCATTGTCAGCATGATTGGGGAGAAAAGATGGTGCCCAGAGCCGGAATCGAACCAGCGACACGCGGATTTTCAATCCGCTGCTCTACCAACTGAGCTATCTGGGCATCCGTGCTTCGCGTCGAAGAAAGAGCCTTGAAGGGCGCCGGGCGGTTGGTTCGCCCCGGAAGCGAGCGGGGTTATAGCATCTTGTTCGCCCATGTCCAGCCGCAAATGACTCTTTTTTAACAGGAAATCGAGTTTTGGCAATTCGCGAACAAAATGAAGGAGTTCGTAAGGTCGAGTGGCGTTGGAAAGCCGCGTTCAGTCCTGATCGGAACCTTCGGCCTTCGTCTCGTCTTCGGTCACGGGGATGGCATAGGAGCCGTTGAGCCAACGCGAAAGATCGACGGAACGGCAGCGATCCGAGCAGAAGGGATAGTGTTCGCGCACCGAAGGGCGGCCACATTCCGCGCAAGCACGCGTCTTGCGCAGCGGCTCGACCTTCGCACCAACCTTGATATCCTCACCCTTTGTCATGACTGCTATCCTTCCTGCCATCCGGCGTGGACGTCGAATCCCTCGCCTGTGAGCAGCAGCATGGTCTCATAAAGCGGCAATCCGACGACATTGGTGTAGGAACCGACAAGCTTCTGCACAAAGGAGCCGGCAAGCCCCTGAATGCCGTAGGCTCCAGCCTTGCCCCGCCATTGTCCGGAGGCGAGATACATTTCGATGTCGCGGCCGGAGAGCCGCTTGAAGCGCACCTTGGTCTCGATAACTTTCTGGCGCAGCTTGCGGTCCGGCGTGATCAGGCAGATGCCGGTATAGACGACATGGCCGCGCCCAGAGAGCAGATGCAGCGCCGCGGACGCTTCATCGACGAACTCCGCCTTGGGCAGCATGCGCCGTCCGACGGCGACGACCGTATCGGCCGAGAGAATATAACTGCCCTGCCAGGCGGCGTCGCTCTTGATCGCGGCATACGCCGCCTCGCCCTTCTCGGTCGAAAGCCGCCGCGCCAGCGAGCGCGGATGCTCCGACTTCTTCGGGGTCTCATCGATGTCCATGGGCATGAGACGCGCGGGCTCGATGCCTGACTGATGCAGGAGCTCGACGCGACGCGGCGATCCGGAAGCCAGTATCAGCTTGTGTTTCAACGCCATCAGATCTCGACCTGTCGTGCGGGAATGAGAGCCGGCTCCGGAGCATGATGCCGAAAAGTGTCGACGGCATCCGGCTCCAGCGAGCGGCGGACTACTTGAAACGGTAGGTGATGCGGCCCTTGGTCAGGTCGTAGGGGGTCATTTCCACCAGCACCTTGTCGCCGGCCAGAACGCGGATGCGGTTCTTGCGCATGCGGCCCGCGGTGTGGGCGATGATCTCATGCTCGTTTTCCAGCTTCACGCGAAACGTCGCGTTCGGCAGGAGTTCGGTGACGACACCGGGAAATTCGAGGACTTCTTCTTTCGGCATTAAAGCTTCTTTTCCTGTCGGTTGAGGCCGGTGCCCGTGATAAAAAGGCTGGGTCGCCGGAAATTTGCGCGGAAACTACACAATCGCCGCGGTTTTGTGAACCACGTTGATAAGGGTTTCTGCATTTGTTTCATTTGCAGCTCTAAAGCGAGCCGCGATGTTCCACAAGCCTGCTCTCGATGAGACCAAGAAGATAGTCCCGCACGCCGCGATAGGCATCCAGAACCTGATCGCGGGTTCCGTCCGTCGCGGAGGGGTCCATGGTCGGCCAATAGATGACGTCGATCGCATTGGCCCGCGTCAATTCCAGCGCGGCATGATGCGCCTCGGGAGACAGCGTGATGATGACATCGAAGAAATCATCCTCCAGCTCCTCCATGGTCTGCGGCTGCCGCCGGCCGAGCGAAAGCCCCATCTCGGAAAGCACGACATCGACGAAGGGATTGCGCTCGCCGGCCCGCACTCCCGCTGAGGCGATATAGGTGCCCTGCGGCAGCATCTGCCGGGCGATCGCTTCGGCCATGGGCGAACGAATGGTATTCAGGCCGCACATGAAGAGGATGGCGCCGGGGGATTTGCCGATATGCTCGATCGCCTGCGGCTCCTCCATGGCCTTCACCCGCGCCAGTAGAGCACGCAGACGAGCGTGAACAGCCGGCGAGCCGTGTCGAAATCCACGGTGATCTTGCCGTTCAGCCGGTCCATCAGCGTCTGCGAGCCTTCGTTGTGGATGCCCCGCCGGCCCATGTCGATCGCCTCGATGCGGCTGGGGGTCGCGGAGCGGATCGCCTCGTAATAGCTCTCGCAGATCATGAAATAATCCTTCACGATCCGGCGAAATGGGGTGAGCGACAGGATATGGGTGGCGACGACGACACCATCTTCCATGCGGATGTCGAAGACCAGCTTCTGGTCGACCAGCGACAGCTTGAGCAGATAAGGCCCGCCCTTGTGCCCGGCCGGCTCGAAACTGTTTTCCTCGATCAGGTCGAAAATGGCGACGGCGCGCTCATGCTCGACATCGGGCGTCGAGCGGCCGATCGTGTCGTCCAGGACCACATCGCTCAGCCGGAAGACGCCCTTGGCCATGCCTTACCCCTCGAGATTGAGGCGGATCGCGACCGATCGCGCATGTGCATCCAGCCCCTCGGAATTGGCAAGCGCGATCGCCGCCGGCCCAAGTGCGCGAAGCTGCTCCGACCCAAGCCGCAGGATCGAGGTGCGCTTGACGAAATCCAGCACGGAAAGTCCGGAGGAAAACCGCGCGGAGCGGGCCGTCGGCAGCACATGGTTCGAGCCGCCAACATAATCGCCGATCACCTCGGGCGTATGACGGCCGACGAAGATCGCACCGGCATTGCGCACACCGGCAAGCAGCGGCTCGGGATCGTCGACCGCAAGTTCCAGATGCTCGGCCGCAATGCGGTTGGCAAGCGGAATGGCCTTCTTCAGGTCGGCGACCAGGATGACCGCGCCGAAATCCCGCCAGCTCGCCGCCGCCGTCTGCGAGCGGCTGAGCCGCTTCAGCTGCCGTTCGACCGCCGCCTCCACGGCCCTGCCGAATTCGGCATCGTCGGTAATCAGGATCGATTGGGCGCTTTCGTCATGCTCGGCCTGCGCCAGAAGATCGGCGGCGATCCAATCCGGATCGTTGTTCTTGTCGGCAATGACGAGCACTTCCGAAGGCCCGGCGATCATGTCGATGCCGACGGTGCCGAACACCTGGCGCTTGGCGGCCGCCACATAGGCGTTGCCGGGACCGGTGATCTTATAGACCGGCTCGATCGTCTCGGTGCCATAGGCGAGCGCCGCGATCGCCTGCGCGCCGCCGATGCGGTAGATTTCCTCGACGCCGGCCATGCGGGCCGCAGCAAGCACGGCCGGATTGACGGCACCGTCCTTGGTCGGCACGGCGATGACGACGCGATCGACGCCGGCGACCTTCGCCGGCACGGCATTCATCAGCACCGAGCTCGGATAGCTCGCCGTGCCACCGGGCACATAGAGACCGACAGCCTCGATCGCCGTCCAGCGCGACCCCAAGCCGACGCCGAGATCGTCCTCATAGATATCGTCCTTCGGCAGCTGCCGGCGGTGATGCGATTCGATGCGGATGGCGGCGACCTTCAGCGCTCCAAGCACCTCGGCCGGAACGGCGGCAACGGCGGCATCGATCTCCGCTTCGCCGACGCGCATCGGCGTCGTGGCGAAATCGATGCCCTCGAATTTCTTGGAATAGTGAGCAAGGGCCGCATCGCCGCGCGCGCGCACATCATCGATGATGCCGCGCACCACGGCATTCACATCCTCGGACACTTCCCGCTTGGTCGTCAGGAAAGCGGCGAACTGCTGCTCGAACCCTTCCGACGCCTGATCCAGCCAGATAGCCAATGCTGATATTCCCTTCCATCGAGACCGCCTTCAGCGGCCGTATCCAACGGTTACAAGCCTATATGCCCGCATCCGGATGCCGGGGCTTATGCGCCGTTTCCCACGCGCCGCCGATATCCGCGAGCTGGGCCTCGATGCATTCGACATCGAGCGCAATCGTGGCCTTGCCGGCAAGGGCAAGCTCGATCGTGCCGTCAGGCCCGTCGCCCCGCTGATCGAAGCGGATGGCGAGCAGCGACAGCACCTCGTCGCCGTTGCGCCGGTCGATGCCGTTGGAGCGCACGGCCTGCACGCGCTTGAACACCAGCGCGGAACGATGGCGTTCGTAAGGCTTGCGGCGCTGATCCGATTGCTCCCAGCCGAAGCGGTTGGCCGCGAGCGAAAACTGCTCCTGCTTCGGCGCATAGGACATGTCGCCGACCTTGAAGACGCTATCCTGCATATAGGCAGAAATGACATCCAGGTCCTCGGTGTCGAGTGCCATTAGCTTGAGATCGCTCATTCGTCCTTTATCCCCGATCACGCCACCAGAAAAATGCGCCGGCGAAACGCCGTTTCCAGCGCTTCCCTTCTGTGGACATAGGATGCGAGCGCAAAAGACGCAACCGAAGAAAACGGGCTTGCCCGCTCTCTTGGCGCCATCGGATGGAATTAAGGCACGCCGCGCAAACCCATGTCGCGGTTTTGCGACAGCGACAGGCACAAAAGCGGGAAACTGTTCCGCAAGGCCGCGATAGGACTTAGTCGCTGATGCGCTCGACGACGGCGCCGCAGCGCGTCAGCTTGTCTTCCAGCCGCTCGAAGCCGCGATCGAGATGATAGATGCGCGACACCAGCGTCTCGCCTTCGGCGGCAAGGCCGGCGATGACCAGCGAGACGGAAGCACGAAGGTCCGTTGCCATGACGGGCGCGCCCTTCAGCTTCTCGACGCCCTCGATGCGGGCGGTCTGGCCTGACAGAGAGATCTTCGCGCCGAGGCGGGCAAGCTCCTGCACATGCATGAAGCGGTTTTCGAAGATGGTCTCGGTGATGTGAGAAATGCCGCCGGAGCGGGTCATCAGCGCCATGAACTGCGCCTGCAGGTCGGTCGGGAAGCCCGGGAACGGATCGGTGACGACGTCGACCGGCTTGATGCCGCCGCCATTGCGCATGACGCGGATACCGCTGTTGGTCGGCGAAATCGTAGCACCGGCGCGGCGCAGGCTTTCGAGCGCCGTGTCGAGCAGCGCCATATCGGTATTTTCAAGCGTGACGTCACCGCCGGCCATGGCGACGGCCATGGCATAGGTGCCTGTCTCGATCCGGTCGGGCAGCACGCGGTGACGGGCGCCGGAGAGCGAGGTGACGCCCTCGATGGTAATCGTGCTGGTGCCGGCGCCGGAAATCTTGGCGCCCATGGCGATCAGGCAGTTGGCGAGATCGACGATCTCGGGCTCGCGGGCCGCATTGCCGATGACCGTGGTGCCGCGGGCCAGCGTGGCCGCCATCATCATCACATGCGTCGCGCCGACGGAAACCTTCGGGAAGACATAGCGGGCGCCGATGAGGCCGCCCTTGGGCGCGATGGCATTGATATAGCCGGCATCGATTTCCATCGTGGCGCCGAGCGCCTCAAGACCTTCGATGAACAAATCGACCGGACGCGTGCCGATGGCGCAGCCGCCCGGCAGCGACACGCGCGCCTGTCCCTCGCGGGCGAGCAGCGGCCCGATGACCCAGAAGCTCGCGCGCATCTTGGCGACGAGTTCATAGGGCGCGGTCGTATCGACGATGGTGCGGCAGGTAAAATGGATCGTGCGGGAATAACCGTCTTCCTGGCGCTCGCGCCGGCCGTTGACGGCGACATCGACGCCGTGATTGCCGAGGATGCGCATCAAGAGCTCGACATCGGCCAGATGCGGCACGTTTTCGAGCGTCAGCGTATCGCTTGTCAGAAGCGAGGCGATCATCAGCGGCAGGGCGGCATTCTTGGCGCCGGAGATCGGAATGATACCGTTAAGCTCGTTGCCGCCGACAATCCTGATACGATCCATATAAGCAATACGGGCGAGGCCCGCCTTTCCTGATAGTTCCGAGCGCCTTGAAGTCGCGGGCGCCAGGTTTCGTGCACCTGGTAAAACGCGCTCTTTAGACGAAATAGATTAACGCATCAATTCGTTTGATGATGGGTGACATCAATCATTGCGATTCGTCCCTTTTTGCGGCGGAATCAGCATTATCCCCAGCCTTTGCAGCCGGCAGCCCATCCGTCTCGTCGGCCTGGCCGGCGCGCCGCGCCCGCACCTGCTGCTTGCGCCGCGCCAGATTCTCGCGCAGCTTCTGCGCCGCACGCTCGCGCCGCCGATCCGCTTCCGTGACCTGCTTGCCGCACACGGGCTCGCCCGCCTCGCCGGAGACCGAACCGCCCTGCAAAGCCTGCCCTTCATCGATTTTCGTCTTGTCCGCACCCATGGCTTCCTCATAGCGGAAAACCTTAGGCGCCAAAAGACCGACACATTTTTTCCAGCTATCTTTCACAGAACTTGCAATTTGCGGCTTGCACTCCGCCCCGACCTATGGCAATAGCCGCCTCGCCCAATACGGCGCACTCAAGCGGCGCCACGGAATGCTGCTATAGCTCAGGGGTAGAGCACTCCCTTGGTAAGGGAGAGGCCGAGAGTTCAAATCTCTCTAGCAGCACCAGTTTTGCCCAATTCATCAACCTACGTCCACCATCTTGGCCTTTACATAGATAAGGTCCTTCCAGTTGCGCCCATTAAAGGCTAGCTTCTTAGTATCGACTGATAGGTGCGGATGATAGCCGATGCAGAACGCGCGAACTGCGAGTCATTTGAGGAATCATCTCAAGGGTGAGATGATAGAATCTCAATTTCCAAGCAATAAACAAGAAGCTCGGGACGCCTCGAGCATTTCAATTATTTCACAATGACGCAACTTAGTTTCCTTGAGATCCTAGAAAGATCAACGGTCGATGCTTTAATTAAGCCAGATCAGATTTTTGATAGCGAAGATTGGAAGTTCATAACGGAACAGCCTGAGAATACGCGATTCGAACGGAAGTCTGCGCGAGCCAAAGCGGAGGTTTTTGCTATCTGCCTGTCTGCTTTTGGCAACGGTCCCGCGGTCGAGGGCGGCGTTGTAGCCATCGGAATAGAAAACGATGGTGCCGTGACCGCGATCATTGTGCCGGCGGTCGCTTCAAAACACGAAGGGTGGCTGTGAGAAACAAGAACGGTGAAGAGGACTTCATCATTCTTGTTAGAGTCTATTTTGTTGACGACAAACTCGTAGAACTTACAAATGGCGATGCTTATTGTCGCGAGTCTGATCGACCTAGGAAGCTAACAGACGCGGAAAAACAAGAAGTCCGGATCAACAAGGGCGAACGTGCATTTGAGCTTGAGCCTTGTCCTCTCGAATGGCCAGATGACTTCCGACAAAATATCATCGACAGGTTTGTTAAAACCGTTCGCGATGCACGTGATGGTTCTGACGAAATTGACCGTATCGATATTCTTGAAGCAATGCGGCTTGGGAAAGTTAGAGAAGGAAAATTCGTTCCAAATAACGTTTGCGCATTAATGTTTGCAAAGGATCCTCAACAGGTTTTCCCGGGCTCGTATGTTCATTTCCTTCGTTATGTTGGAAATGAGGAGAAATCAGGCAAGGAATACAATGTAATTAAGGATCGTATGATCCAAGGATCCCTGTTGGATGTCATTAAAGATGCAGCTGCAACAATTGACGCAAATCTTCGCGAATTTACTGAGTTCAGGCATGGCAAATTCTACAGCGTGCCGGAATATCCACACGACGCTTGGTATGAATTGCTGGTAAACGCATGCGTGCACCGATCCTACCACGCAAAGACGCAGCCCATCTTCGTCAAACTCTTTGATGATCGTCTAGTAATATCAAATCCGGGAACGTTTATGCCGTCAATAAACCCGGATAACTTTATCCATAAGCCTCGAAATCCATTCTTGATGTTCGTACTCCGTGAATACGGGGAGGTTCGCTGCATTAGCGAAGGAACAAAGCGGATAAGACGCGAACTGCAAAATGCGAAGCTGCCACCAATATCTTATCTTGAATCGCCGTCTAGCGTAACAGCTACAATGTACAACGATATTGTAAATCGAACAAATACACTGGATAGCGAAGCTTACAAGATCCTTGGAGAAGCAATTTCTTTTTCCATTGACCTCGAAGAGCGAAAAATTATCAACTATCTTGCGGAAAATCATAAAATTAACGTGAGCCAGGCCCTTAGAATACTAAGTACCGCTGATTGGCATACAGCAAAAAATAGACTCCATAGGCTTGCGAAACGCGGAATTCTTGACTTTGTTACCCCCAAGGACCGTGATCCCAATGCGCACTATCGGCTAGCTCAAAAAAAGCAGTAATAAATCAATATATTGGCTAGTCACTTCTAACTAGAATTGAAGCCTTTGGATGGTCTCTAGCACGAGGCGTACCTCTTTGCACCATCGCAACGCAGCCCCCACCCCAATTCCGCTGCAATCCCCCGTTTAAACCCTTCTCCCATCACATCCTTCTTGGCCCGGGAGAGCAACCCTCAATGTCGAAACTACGCGTCGCCGTTCTGTTTGGCGGTCAGTCCAGCGAGCATGAGGTTTCCGTCATGTCGGCCCGCAATGTCGTCAAGGCGATCGATGGCGCGAGATATGAGATCGTTCCGATCCTGATCGATCGCGCCGGGCGCTGGCTGCTGGTGGAGGAAAAGGGCGGCGTGCTGCCGGAGCCGATTGCCTATGAGGGCACGGAAGTCTGCCTGGTTCCGGGCGGCAAGGGGCGGCTGATGGCGCTGGAGGGCGCTGGCGCGCACGAGCTGCCCGTGGTCGATGTGCTGTTTCCGGTGCTGCATGGGCTGAACGGCGAGGATGGCTCCATTCAGGGCCTTGCCCAGATCGTCGGCCTGCCCCTCGTCGGCTGCGGCATTCTGGGCTCGGCCAACGCGATCGACAAGGACATGGCAAAGCGCCTGCTGCGCGAGGCCGGCCTGCCGGTGGCCCGCTCCGTCACGCTGACGCGCGGCGACAAGCCTGATTTCGATGCGATCGCAGCCACGCTCGGTTCGCCCGTCTTCGTCAAGCCGACGCGCCAGGGATCATCGGTCGGGGTCAGCAAGGTGCAGGATGCCGCAGCATTTGAAGCAGCACTTGCCGAGGCCTTCCGGCATGACCGCAAGGTGCTGGTGGAAGAATTCGTGCGCGCCCGCGAGATCGAATGCGCCGTTCTGGAAGAGCCTGACGGTACGCTCTTCGTTTCCGTGCCGGGCGAGATCGCCACGGCGGCGACGCACGGCTTCTATTCCTACGAGGCGAAATATCTCGATCAGGATGGCGCCGTCGTCACCGTGCCCGCGGATATTCCGGCCGGGACGGCCGACGTGCTGAAGCGCATGGCGGCGGATGGTTTTCGCGCGCTCGGATGCGAGGGCTTGGCGCGCGTCGATTTCTTTGTGCGGCCGGATCAGAGCCCGGATCAAAGCATTGTCATCAACGAGATCAACACCATGCCCGGCTTCACCAATATCAGCATGTATCCCAAGGCCATGGGCGCCTCGGGCATTTCCTATCCGGAGCTGATCAGCCGGCTGATCGAGCACGGGCTTGCGCGGGCGCGACGAGCCTAATTCAGCTCGCCATGCCCTCGAGCGTCAAACCTTTTCCGTCTTCTTGGTCTTGACCTTCGGCTCGACAGGCGCATCCGGCGTCGGTGCCAGCAGCTTTCTGAGCGAGGCGATCTTGTCCTTCACCAGCGGGCGGAAGCGGCTGGCGCGGTAGGGCATGTCGGCGGCGCCATAGCCTTCCGGGCCGTCATCGTTGCCGCGATGGATCTCCTCCAGCTTCACGCCGATGAATGTGCCGTCGATATAATGGGTGTATTCGCCGACCCAGCGGATCGTATAGATCGTCCCCTTGCGGATCAGCTGATCGATGCTGACATGCTTGAACTTGTCATCGATACAGACGACCTTCTGACCCACATGGAAACCGTAACTCACACTGCCCTCCTTGAAGCGGCCGAAGCAACCGGCTGCATCGTTGCGATACAAGCATAGCCGCATATGCGCTGCCGAGTAAACGCGGGCAGACGTCGCAGCCCGGCTGGATGAAATGGCAGGCAGTTGCATAGGGACAGGTTGGCCCCTCATCCGTCCTCTCACAGTTTCGCTTCGCTCAACTGTTCTAGTCCACCTTCTCCCCGCACGCGGGGCGAAGGGGCTTGGCGGGATCGCCCCCTCTCCCCGTCAAAACGGGGAGAGGGTTGGGGTGAGGGGCGCTTTTTGTTTCATATGCTATCGCCTGCTCCAATGGCGGAAGGGGTTGTGCGACAGCGATCTCATCGGCGACGGGCCGACATGACTCAGTGACAAAGCAACCCGTTGACATCCTTCATGGAAGGCTGAAGATTGCGCGCCAGAAGAGCAACCGCAAGGCCTCACGTCCATTTCCTTATCCGATACCCGCAAGGCCCGCTGAAGGCTTCTCCGCCAATGCCCACCCTCCGCCTTATCGCTGATGATTTGACCGGCGCGCTCGATACGGCTGTCGAATTCGTCGGCGTCTATGGGCCGATCGAGGTGGAGCGCGGCGATGCACTTCCGGCGAGCCTGCCGGATTGCCTTGCGATCGACAGCGGCACCCGCGAGAAAACGGCTGCCGAAGCGGCAGCCATCCTCAGTGGCATTGCGCCGCTGCTGCAGGGCGCCGATCTCGCCTTCAAGAAGGTGGACAGCCTGTTTCGCGGCCCCTGGGCGGCGGAACTCGCGGCCTGCTTTCGGCTCGGCCACTGGCGGCACTGCATTCTCGCGCCGGCCTTTCCGCATCATGGGCGGCACACAAGGGGCGGACGGCAGGTGCTGTTTGCCGGGAAGGATGCCTGGCGCGACGTCAGTGGCGATCTCGCCGCTCATTTACGGGCAGAGGGATTGCCGGCCTTCAACACGGCTCTCGACCGGACCTCCGTCGATGGCGTTGAAAACCAGCCCATTCCGGATGGCATCCATGTTTTCGATGCCCATTCGGACGACGATCTGGACGCTGTCATCGCCTGGGTATCATCGCGCCTGGAGGGACCGGTCCTCTGGAGCGGCACCGGCGGGCTAGCCCGAGCACTAGCGCGCAATATCGATCTCGTGAGGCATCGTCGCACTCAGGCCGAAAGAGACGCAGGTGAACAGCTGCCCTCACCCACTGTCCCCATCTCACGCAGGCTGCAAAGGCCGGTGCTTGGCCTGTTCGGCTCGGACCAGCCGATTACGCTCGCGCAGCTCCAGGCCTGCGGCCCCAACTGGCTGAAGCTTGCCGAAGGCGCTGATGCCGATGCCGTCGATCATCAAATCCAGCAAAGCGGCGTCGCGATGGTCAGCATCGATCTGCCGGCGGGGCTCGCGCGCGACGATGCGGCAAGACGGATCGAGGCGACCTTCGGCGGCATGGCCAAGGCACTGCCCGCTCCAGGCACATTGATTGTCGCTGGCGGCGAAACCCTGCGAAACCTATGCTCGGCGCTCGACGTGACAGCCCTCAGCATCACCGGCCAGGCAGCGCCGGGCCTGCCCCGCTCCACCATCGTCGGCGGCCCCTGGCAAGGCACCACGGTGATCTCCAAATCAGGCGCATTCGGCGGCCCTACCCTATGGCGCGATCTCTTGAGTGAAAACGGGCTGATTGCCGGAGGAGAAGAACCATGACGCGACACCTGGCAATCACCATGGGCGACCCCGCCGGCATCGGCCCGGAAATCATCGTCAAGGCCGCAGCCCGGCTGAAGGACAGGATTGACGAAGGTAAGTTAAAGATTACAATTATCGGCAGCGGCCCAGCCCTGCGCCTCGCCGAACGGCAGCTCGGCCCCGATATCGAAATCCCGGAAGCCGAGATGGAGGGCGATTGGCCGAACCTCTGCTTCATCCAGGCCGATGCCGAGGGAGAGCCGATCCTGCCGGGCCGGCTTTCTGCAGATGGTGGACGCATGGCCTATAAGGCGATCGAGAAGGGCGTTCAGCTTGCCATGTCTGGCAAGGTCGGCGGCATCGTCACCGCGCCACTCAACAAGGAAGCGCTGAACAAGGCCGGCTTCCATTATGCCGGCCATACCGAGCTTTTGGCCGAGCTGACAGGCGCGCGCGGCTCGGTGATGATGCTGGCCCATGGCAACATGCGCGTCAGCCACGTCACCACGCATGTCGCGCTGGAGGATGTGCCGAAGCGCCTGACGCCCGAGCGGCTGCGGCTCGTCATCGACCTCACGCATAAGGCGCTCAAAAATCTTGGCATCGCCAAGCCGAAGATCGCGGTGGCGGCGCTCAATCCGCATGCCGGCGAAGGCGGCCTCTTCGGCAGGCAGGATATCGATATTTCCGCGCCCACCATCGCCAAGGCCGTATCCGAGGGCCTCGACATCGTCGGCCCCGTCCCCGGCGATACCGTCTTCGTCAAGCTGCGCGCCGGCCAATATGACGCTGTTGTCGCCATGTATCACGATCAGGGACATATCCCGGTCAAGCTCTTGGGTTTCGAAATCGACCCGGCGACGGGAAAATGGATTGACCTTTCCGGCGTCAACATCACGCTCGGCCTGCCGATCGTGCGCACCTCCGTCGACCACGGCACCGCCTTCGACATCGCCGGCAAGGGCATCGCCAATGAGCGCAGCCTGATCGAGGCGATCGAATTCGCCGAAAGGCTCGCGGGCGGTTGAGATAGATTTGCTGCGTCTCCGCGTATGCCGGACCTCTGACACCTTCCTCTGCCGCTCCGCTTACCTACGGCGACTTGAAAAGCACTTTTTCAAATCCACCTGTCGGCATCCCGCTCTATCGAACGTCCTCTGGCAGCTTAGCTAAAGAAAGCTATCCGAGAGAGGAGCACATTATGTCCAAGATTGCCCCGTGCCTGTGGTTTGCGCGCGAAGCGGAGGAAGCAGCGAATTTCTACGTTTCGCTCTTCCCGGACTCCAGAATCGATCATGTTCAGAGGAATATCGTCGACACGCCGGCCGGAAAGTCCGATCAGGTTCTGGTCGTCAGCTTTACGCTTGCCGGACAGCGCTTCATGGCGATGAACGGCGGCAGCCACGTCGAGTTCACCCATGCGATCTCGCTCGAGGTCGATTGCGCCGACCAAGCTGAAGTCGACAGGCTCTGGAACGGGCTGACTGATGGGGGAGCGGCCGTTCAATGCGGCTGGCTCAAGGATCGCTACGGCATTTCCTGGCAGATCGTGCCGAGTGTGCTCGGCAAATATATCGCCGATCCGGACCCGGCCAAGGCGGCCCGCGTCATGCAGGCGATGATGGAGATGGTGAAGCTCGATATTGCCGAGCTTGAGGCCGCCTATCGCGACTGAGCGACCATTCGGGGGATTGTGCCATGCGTGCGATCCCCCGAAGACATTCTGAAATTCCCTGCAATTTCAGCGGTTCAGACCAATGCCGCTGCCCGTAAGACTTGCGGCAGGTCGATGCTTGGAATACCGTCCGATACAGACTCGCCGAAAGCGGGTTTCGACACCATTTCAAGCAATTGGACTGCCGCGGCCGTTCAAGCACGACCCGGCGGGAAACGGCCGATTTCATGCAGCAGCAACGGGACCGCATTGATCTCACCGGACGCGATTATACCGCGATCTATGCACTGAGCGACATCCATGGCTGCCACGACGAGATGGCGGAGGCTGAAAGACGCATCGTTGCCGATGCCCGCTCCCTTCCCGGCCGCAAGCTTTTGATGTTTCTCGGCGATTATGTCGATCGCGGCCCGCGCTCCAGCGACGTGCTGGCGCATCTCAGCGCGCCGCCACCGGAAGGCTTCGACCGCTACGCGCTTTGCGGCAATCACGACGATGTCTTCCTGCATTTTCTCGATGATCCCGATACCAATGTCCATTGGCTCGAATTCGGCGCGCTGCCGACGCTCGCCTCCTATGGCATCGACGCCAGGCACATACTTTTCGACCTTGGCTATAGCATCCGGCAATTGCGCGACATGACGCTGAAGGCGATGCCGCCAGCGCATGTCGATCTGCTGCGGTCGCTCGCCGCAGCCGTCACATTCGGCTCGACGCTCTTTGTTCATGCCGGCGTCAGGCCCGGTATTCCCTTCAGGGATCAGACGGACGAGGATTTGATGTGGATCCGTGAGCCCTTCCTGTCGGAAGGACCGCGACTGCCGATTTTGGTGGTCCACGGGCATACGCCTGACTCCCATCCGACTTTCGGCATAGGCCGCATCGGCATCGATACGGCCGTTTCCATGGGCGGAAGCCTGACGATCCTCAAGATCGCCGATGGCAGGCAGACCACCCTGCCGCCGATCCGAACAACCCAAACGAAAACCCCGGCCTGAGACCGGGGTTTCTTAAGATGCCCTATTCCGCCGCCACAGCCGGCGGCAGATGGATGGTATTCTGCTCCTCCTCGTCGGCCTGCTCCTTGGCCGGCGGTTCCGCCGACTTGCTCTTCGGCTCGCGGCCGAAGAACAGGGCGTAGCCGGCGGGCAAAACGAAGATCGTCAGCACGGTCGCGACCAGAATGCCGCCCATCATGGCGTAGGCGAGCGGCCCCCAGAAGACGCCGCGCGAGATCGGGATCAGCGCGAGTACGGCCGTCAGCGCCGTCAGCATGATCGGCCGGAAACGACGCACGGCCGAGCCGATGATTGCTTCCTTCCGATCCATGCCCGCCGCGATATCCTGGTCGATCTGGTCGACGAGGATGATCGAGTTGCGGATGATGATGCCGAGCAGCGCGATGACGCCGAGGATCGCCACGAAGCCGAAGGGCGCACCGCTGATCAAGAGGGCGCCTGCCGCACCGATGATGCCGAGCGGGCCAGTGGCGAGCACCAGCATCGCCTTGCCGAAGTGCTGCAGCTGCGCCATCAAAAGCACGACGATGATGACGAGCATGATCGGCGCCTTGGCGGCGATCGAGGCCTGGCTTTCGGCGCTGTCTTCGGCGCCGCCCTGGATCTCGATCTTGTAGCCGGCCGGCAGGCTGTTCCTGAGATCGGCCATGTCGTTGTAGAGCTTGGCCGTCACATCGTTCGACTGCACATTGTCGGGCAGGGTCGCCCGCACGCTGATGGTCGGCAGGCGGTCACGGCGCCATTCTATGCTCTGCTCCATCACGGGCACGATCTTGGCAACCTGCGACAGCGGCACGAATCCGCCGCTATCGGTGGGGATATAGACCGAGTTCACCGAGGTCAGCAGATGACGGCTTGCGTCCGGCTCGCGGGCGACGATCCCGACGGTTTCTTCGCCCTCGCGATAATTGTCGAGGGTGACGCCGGACATCGAGGCCTGCAGCATCTGGCGGATGCGCTGCGAGGTAACACCGAGAGCGCGGGCGCGATCCTGATCGATCACCAGCTTCATCGCCGGCACCGGCTCGAGCCAGTCGTCATGGATGGCGCCGAGCAACGGATTCTGAGAGAAGCGCTGCTTCACCTCGTCGGCAATGTGGCGAACCTCCTGCCGGTCGGGACCCATGACGCGCAGCTGCACGGGCCAGCCTGTCGGCGGACCGAGGAACAGGCGGTCGACCTTGCCGCGGACCGACGGGAAATCCGCCGCCAGGATGCCGCGCATCTTGGTGATCAGCCGCTCGCGGGCCGGCTCGTCCTTGGCCATGACAAGCATCTGGGCATAGTTCGGGTTGGTGAGCTGCTGATCGAGCGGCAGGAAGAAGCGCGGCGCGCCCTGGCCGACATAGGTGGCGATGAAGCGCTTGTCCGGATCATCGGCCATGCGGGCTTCCAGCGCCTGTGCCTGCCGTTCGACTTCCTTGATGCTGGTGCCCTCGGGCAGCCAAAGATCGACGAGGATTTCCGGACGCGACGACTGCGGGAAGAAATTCTGCGGAATGAACTGGAAGGACCACAGGCTGCCGACGAAGGCGGCAAGCGTCAGGAGCAGTACGATGACGCGGTGACGCACGGCCCAGGTGACCGACGCCCGCAGGCGGCGATAGAAGCGCGTATCGAAAACGTCATGATGCTCGCCCGCATGGTGACGCTGCTTGAGGATCATGTAGCCGAGCCATGGCGTGAAATAGACGGCCACGAACCAGGAGACGACGAGCGCGATACCAACGACGTAGAAGAGCGTGCGGACATATTCGCCGGCCGTCGATGCCGCAAAACCCACCGGAATGAAGCCTGCGGTCGTGATCAACGTGCCCGTCAGCATCGGGAAGGCGGTCGAGGAATAGGCGAAGCTGGCGGCATCGAGCTTCACGAGCCCCTCCTCCAGCTTGCGCTCCATGAGCTCGACCACGATCATGGCGTCGTCGACCAGCAGGCCGAGCGCGATGATGAGCGCGCCGAGCGAAATGCGCTGCAGGTCGATGCCGAACTCGTACATGATGGCGAAGGTCGCGGCCAGCACCAGCGGAATGGCGATGGCAATGACGAGGCCGGAACGCCAGCCGATCGACAGGAACGAGACGATCAGCACGATGACGAGAGCTTCGCCGAGCGCATGCATGAATTCGCTGATTGCGTCGGTGACGACGTCAGGCTGGTTGGCGATCTGGTCGACCTGAACGCCGACCGGCAGCGAGGCTTCGAACCGCTTGTAGGTTTCCTCGACGGACGTACCGACATCGGTCACCTTGTAGCCGTTGGCCATGACGACGCCCAGCTGCACGCTCGGATGGCCGTTATACAGGAACTTGGCCGTGTAGGGGTCCTGCAGACCGGCGGTGACGATGGCGATATCACCGAGACGGGTCACCTGGCCGCCCGCATTGAGCCGGAGGTTCTTGATGTCCTCGATCTTGTTGACATCGCCCTCGACCGAGATGCGCACCGAGCGCGTGCTGGTATCGACGGTGCCCGCCGGATCAACATTGTTCTGGCCGACAATGGCGTTCTTCAGGTCGTTGAGCGTCAACCCGCGCTCGGCCAGAACCTTGGAGGAGACATCGATATAGATCTGCTCCGCCTGGTCGCCGATGATGGTGGCCTTCTCGACACCCGGCGTCGAAAGCAGCATGTCGCGGGCCTGGATGGCGAATTTCTTCAGCTCCGGATAGGTGTAGCCGTCGCCGCTGATCGAATGCAGCGTGATGAAAGTATCGCCGAATTCATCGTTGAAATACGGACCGAGCAGGCCGGACGGCAGCTCGTTGCCGATATCGCCGATCTTCTTGCGGATCTGGTAGAAGGCGTCCTTCACCTCAGCGGTGTTGGTGTCGCCCTTGATCTGGATGGTGGTGATGGCAAAGCCGGCGCGGGTATAGGATTTGACCCAATCGAGATGCGGCGTTTCCTGCAGCTTGCGCTCGATCTTGTTGACCACCTGGTCTTCCATGTCCTGCAGCGAAGCGCCGGGCCACACGGTCTGCACGACCATGACGCGGAAGGTGAAATCCGGATCTTCCTTCTGGCCCATATGGGTCAGGCCGAGCGCGCCGGCGATGATGATGAGCCCGAACAGGAACCGCGCGATGCTTGGATGGGCGATCGCCCAGCGCGACAGGTTGAAACGCTTCCTCTCGCCGGAGGTGCTATTGATGGACATGATGTCGTCCCCTTCGATCCGGGTCAGCGTACGATATCCGCCGAAGCGGCTTTGGTTTCCGCGGAGGCCTGCTGAGCGCCAGCGCTCGGGACCTTGACCTTCATGTTCTCGGTCATGAATTGCGTACCGGCGGCAATGACGACATCGCCGGTTTTCAGGCCATCGGCGACGCGCACGCCATCATCGGCGAAATCGGCGATCTTGACGGCGCGGGAATGGACGGTGCCGGCATTGCGGTCGACGAGCCAGACGATCTGTTGCCCGTCCTTCTGCGCAAGGGCGCTCAGCGGAATGGAAACGTACGGTTTCGTATTGCCGGCGAGCGCTTCGATGGTCGCGGTCATGCCGAGCAGCACGCGCGGATCATTCGGCAGGCTCACGCGCACCGCAAACGTGCGCGACTGATCGGCACTGCCCGATACTTCCCGCACCTTTCCATCCAGAACGAGAGCTGAGTCGGACCAGAAGCGCGCCTTGACGTCCTTGCCGGTCTTGAATTGGGCGATGTCCATTTCCGGCACGGCGACCTGCACTTCCTTCTCGCCATCGACAGCAACGGTAATGACCGGCGTGCCGGAACTGACCACCTGGCCGACATCGGCATTGATTGCAGTCACGATGCCGTTCATGTCCGAGGTCAGGTCGGCATAGGCGACCTGGTTCTTGGCCTCGGTCAGCGCCGAAGCCGCGGAATCACGCGTCGAAACGGCTTGTTCATAGGAGAGTTCGGCCTGTTCGAGCTGCGACTTGGAGGTGACGTTCTTATCGAACAGCGTCTGCGCACGTGTGCGGGCAAGCTCGGTCGTCTGCACCTGCTTTTCCGCCGAATCCAGATCAGCCTGCGAACGGCGCACGGCAAGGACATAATCGGTCGCATCCATGCGGGCGAGCACATCACCGGGCTTCACCCTCTGGCCGATATCCACCTTGCGTTCGACGATCTTGCCATTGACGCGGAAGCCGAGGTTCATCTCGGTGCGGGCGCGCACGGCACCCGAATAATCGAGCTTGCGTGTCGTGTCCGCCTGGGCGATCTCGACCACCTTCACCGGCCGGATCACCTCCGCCGCCTCTTCCTTCTTCTCGTTGCAGCCGGAGAGCGTCAGCGCAAATGCGGCAAAAAGCGCCGCGCCGGCTACGGTCCGTAGGGTGTTGGTCGTCAGCGAAACCATGTCGCTCTCCTAAAGTCGAACAAAAGAGTGGAAGCACGCCGGCCATCCGGTGCGCGCATTGCTATTTCTTCAAGGCCCTGATGGCGAATTCGATGAGATCCTCGGGCTCGGCCCGGTTTGTCTTGGCGAGGCACTGGGCCACCATCTGCGGGTGACAGAGATTGATGGTCGCCGCGCCGAAACATTTGGACGCGACATAGGGGTCCTGCTCGACGAACTCACCGGCGGCAATGCCCTCCGCAATGATCTCGGCGATCAGATCGTGGATGCTGTCGATATGTTTTTCGATGACGTGCCAATCGCGCTCGATGGCGACAACGACCATCTCGTGAACCTTCTGCTCGTCGAGCATGGCCTCCATCGTCATCCTGTACTGGGCCATGGTATAGGCCCGCAGCCGATCGGCGGCGCTGATGGGCTGATTGCGGATGGCAAGCGCCATCTGGTAGCTCTGGCCGAGCATGCGCCCACAGATAGCCTGATGGATTTCCGTCTTGGAGCCAAAAAACCGGTAGATATTCGCCGTCGACATGCCGAGATCGCGCGCGATGTCGGCCACGTTCGTCTTGCTGTAGCCATAGTGGCGAAACAGCTTTTCGGCGGCATCGAGAATACGCGTGACGTTTTCCTGGCGGGCAGGATCGGCGCTAACGTCGGAAAGATCGAGCATGAGCAGGCCTGATGGTTTACGAGTGACGATTTTCAATTTTCGTCACTCGTAAACCATCAGAGCGCCGATGTCAATGAAGCCGCCCGCAACCTGGGCGGCTTTTAGATGCTATTGAATAAACCGAGGATGCGCCGAACAACTTGAAACAAGAGTTAAATCATCGACAACGCTCCTCGCGGAACGCAGCGAAAGTGTCCGGCATTTTGTCGCAGCAGCGAAAGTCGCCCGCTCAGGCGCTCATAAGCGTTGGATGAAAGCGTCGAAGGCTGAAAAAGCCGACGAACACAATCACCACCAGCAGCGCCACCTGCGCAGCTAATATCGGCGGCTCGTTGCCATTCGGCGCCAGCGCATTGAGGACCGATATCTTCTGGAACGACTGAACGATCAGCACGAGACAGTTGAAGAAGAGCAGCACCAGGGCGCCGATCACGAAGACGGGACGCCAGATGCCGGAAAGACGAAACCTGTAGCGTGCCAGCGCCGTCGGGATGAAGATCAGAAGACAGACGGTGCCGACGATGATCGCCGGCGTGACACTGTGAAACGGGAGCAGAAAGCCCGTCAGGCTGGTAAGAACGGTGGTCAGCATATAGACGAGCGTCGATCGATTATGACGGTTGCCCGCGAGAAACCCCTGGGCCACGACGACGCCGCTGACGATGGCAATCAAGCTTATGACGACATGAATTAAGAGAATTCCAGACATTCGCCCCTCCCCTTAAAGCACCGCATTTCAGTGAAAATGACAGCGCAAAGCCCACGGTGGAGGGACCATACACTAAACGCGCCGCGCCAGCCAGCGCGACGCGAAAGGCTGAAACGGCCGCTTAGGCGGCGTGAACTTCCAGAGAGATCGGAACGGAAGCAAGCGCCTTGGAAACCGGGCAACCCGCCTTCGCCTTGTTGGCAAGCTCGGTGAAAGTTGCCTCGTCGGCGCCGGGAACCTTGCCCGTCAGCGTCAGATGGATCGCGGTGATGGCGAAACCGCCTTCGACGCTTTCAAGCGTGACCTTGGCCGTCGTCTCCATGCTTTCGGCGGTGAAGCCTGCCTCATTCAGGATCAGCGACAGGGCCATGGTGAAGCAACCGGCATGCGCAGCGCCGATCAACTCTTCCGGATTGGTGCCGGGAACGCCTTCGAACCGGCTGGCAAAGCCGTAAGGATAATGATTGAGCGCGCCGCTCTGCGTCGAGATCTGACCCTTGCCGTCCTTCAAACCGCCGGACCATTGGGCCGAACCTGTACGATTGATCTGCATGTCGTCCTCCTTATCGTTGAATGAACTTAGGGAAGCGAAACCCGCCTCCCCCTGATGATCGACGGCAAGCGGCCTGGCCGCCTGCACCGACACCATATTCCTTCTATCCGTTGAAGACGACGCCGCCGTAACAGAAGCGGCGTCGATCCGGAAAAGGCAATCGCACCCTCTCAATCATCATACAAGAATGTTGCCAATGTATGATGATTATCGTATCATGATTTCAATACGGTCACGAAACATGGCCGGGCATCGCCTGCATGAAAGACCCGCCTGCCTCTGGCCGAGAGAGATATTCGGGCGAGCATGCGAAACGGTGTAGAGGAGATAGGGTGGAATCGCTCGAAAGACAGGGGCTTGCAAAACAGGGGCATGGCTCCTCAACGCGGCCGGCGCGCCGCCCGCGCGTGCGCAAAAACGTGACCGCCGCGATCGCCGAAGACATCTGCGCCGAACGCTATCCCTCCGGCTCGACCCTGCCGCGCGAAAACGACCTCTGTGAAATGTACGGCGTCAGCCGCACGGTTATCCGCGAATCTCTCAAAGTGTTGGAATCCAAGGGCCTCGTGCGCGGTAAGCCGCGCATCGGCACCACGGTCTGCGACAAGGACGACTGGAACATTCTCGACCAGGATGTCCTGCAATGGATGGGTCCCTTCATCGCCGATTTCGACATTCTCGGCTCCATTCTCGAGGCGCGCCGCACCATCGAGCCCGCCGCCGCCGAATATGCGGCCGAGCGCGCCACCGCCCGCGAGATTGCCGATCTGGAGAATGCATGGCAGCGGATGCGCCACAGCGGCGATGATCCGGAAGGTTTTACGGAGGCCGACGTGACCTTCCACAACGTACTCCTGAGCGCCAGCCACAATCAGGTATTCCGACGCCTGTCCAGCGCCATGCATGCCGGCCTCAAATATGCGCTCCATGCCTCCAACGTCGCCGCCCATAGCCGCGACGAGGCGATTGCGGTTCACGGCGAACTTGTCGAGGCGCTGCGCCTTCGCGACCGGAACGCCGCGCGCGACTGCGCTCATCGCATGCTCGATCTTGCGGCGCGCGATCTTGCCGTCGAACGACGACTGGACGAAGGCCGGAAAACAAATCCCGAAACCCCGAGATCCGCGGCCTCGCGCCGCTGACGCAACCCAAAGCCAAACGGAATCATTCCCATGAAAATCACCAAGCTGACGACCTATATCGTTCCCCCGCGCTGGCTGTTCCTGAAGATCGAGACCGACGAAGGCATCGTCGGCTGGGGCGAGCCCGTGGTCGAGGGTCGCGCGCTTACGGTTCAGGCGGCTGTGCACGAGCTGGAAGACTATCTGATCGGTAAGGATCCCTTCCTGATCGAGGATCACTGGAACGTCATGTACCGCGCCGGCTTCTATCGCGGCGGCGCCGTCCACATGTCGGCCCTTGCCGGCATCGACCAGGCGCTGTGGGACATCAAGGGCAAGGCGCTCGGGCAGCCGATCCACTCGCTGCTCGGCGGCCAGGTACGCGACAAGATCAAAGTCTATTCATGGATCGGCGGCGATCGTCCCTCCGACGTCGCCAACAACGCCAAGGACGTGGTTGCCCGCGGCTTCAAGGCAATCAAGCTCAACGGCTGCGAGGAGATGCAGATCGTCGACACCTACGACAAGGTGGAGAAGGCTGTCGAAACCATCGCCACCATCCGCGAGGCGATTGGCCCTTATATCGGCATCGGCGTCGATTTCCACGGCCGCGTCCACCGGCCGATGGCCAAGGTCCTGGCCAAGGAGCTGGAGCCCTACAAGCTGCTCTTCATCGAGGAGCCGGTG
The DNA here is from genome assembly GCF_012641405.1 of Rhizobium sp. P40RR-XXII. GTDB lineage: Bacteria > Pseudomonadota > Alphaproteobacteria > Rhizobiales > Rhizobiaceae > Rhizobium. The sequence continues at coordinate 29,644 of NZ_JABAII010000001.1, read as the reverse complement.
CTGTCGGAAAACCGCGAAGCGTTGAAGGAAATCGCCAACCATTGCTCGACGCCGATCGCGCTCGGCGAACGCCTCTATTCGCGCTGGGATTTCAAGTCGGTTCTGTCGGACGGCTATGTCGACATTCTGCAGCCCGACCTCAGCCACGCCGGGGGCATCACCGAATGCCGCAAGATCGCGGCCATGGCCGAAGCCTATGACGTGGCGCTCGCCCCGCATTGCCCACTCGGCCCAATCGCGCTCGCCGCCTGCCTGCAGGTCGACGCCGTCAGCTATAATGCCTTCATCCAGGAGCAAAGCCTCGGCATCCACTACAACAAGGGCAACGACATCCTCGACTACATCTCCAACAAGGAGGTGTTCCAATATGCCGACGGCTTCGTCAGCATTCCGCAGGGTCCCGGCCTCGGCATCGAAGTCGACGAAGCCTATGTCATCGAACGCGCCAAGGAAGGCCATCGCTGGCGCAACCCGGTCTGGCGCCATGAGGACGGCAGCGTCGCCGAATGGTAAGAGTCCGGCCCTCACCTCAGAGGCCGAAGATTTTCTACCCCGAATGATTGAAGGCCCGACAGCAGCAGATCTGCGCTGTCGGGCTTTTCTTTAAACCGGTGCTCTCTGAAATCCGGCACCTTTCCCCTTGCCGCGCTGCGGCGAAGATGACGACGAAACTGGCTCCATCGTAGGCCCGGTTTCCGTTGTTGAAAAAGGTTGCGCCTGCAGTATCGGCGCAGATACTGCAGGCGCGTCATGCGTCTCAACAAGCCCCCAGGGAGACGCATTCCTGGAGCAGGATCACCAAAGGGGTGGAGTGCCCTTCAGCTCAGATCATGCTCAAGCGAGTAATTCCAAACTATTCCCGTTCGCCGGTGAAATTCAGCAGCAGCTGGAAGATGTTGACGAAGTTCAGGTAGAGCGACAGGGCGCCGAAGACGGCGAGCTTCTGCTGCGATTCCTGATCGTAGTTTTCGGCATACTGTTCCTTGATGTTCTGCGTATCCCAGGCGGTGAGACCGACGAAGACGACGATACCGATCACCGAGATTGCGAACTGCAGCGCGCTGGACCCCAGGAAGATATTGACGACGCTGGCGATGATCACACCGAACAGACCCATCATCAGGAATGAACCGATGTTGGCAAGATCACGCTTGGTCGTATAGCCGTAGAGGCTGGTCGCGCCGAACATGGTGGCGGCGATGAAGAAGGTGCGTGCGATGCTCGTGCCGGTGAAGACCAGGAAGACCGAAGCCAGCGACAGGCCCATGACCGCACAGAACGCCCAGAACATCATCTGCGCCGTGCTCGCCGACATCGACTGGATGCGGAACGAGAAGAAGAAGACGAAGGCGAGCGGCGCCAGCATGACGACCCACTTCAGCGGCGTCTGGAAGATCGGCACATAAAGCGCCGGCGTGGTGCCGACGATCAGCGCGACGATACCCGTCACGACAAGGCCGATACCCATGTAGTTGTAGACGCGCAGCATATGCTTGCGCAGTCCCTCGTCGAAGAGCGCCTGCGAGCCGGCGGCGGCGCCGTAGCCGTATCGCGGATTGGTCGGGTTCATGGTCGTTCTCCTTTAATTCAAACTAGTACAGGCTGCGGGCAAGCTGTTCGGCATCGCTGTCGAGCTGGTCCGCCTGGCCATTGCCGATCAGCGCATAGGCGACTTCGCCGATCTGCCAATAGGCAGCCTGGACATCGTCACGCTTGACGTGACTGACGTCCTTGACGGCGAATGTGCCCGGACGGACGGCGAAAAGTGACAAATGCCCGTCCTTGCCGGCATCAACCATCATTTCGACGCTCGGACCGAACTCCGACGGATAGATCTGCGCATCGGTGACGCGCCAGCCACCCGGCAGCTCCGGCAGGACGATCGCCGTCGAAGCGCGGATTTCCTCGGGATTGTAATTCACGACCGACGGCTGCTTGATTTCTTCGCGCACCGCCGTTGTCTTATAAGCGCGCACCGCATCGTCGACGAAAGCCGGCGGCCGTGTGGACGCGCTGACCTCGCTCGCCGTAAAGGCGCCGAAGGATGTATGCGCGACCCAGCCGGTCGTCACCAGCACGGCAATGGCCGCGACGCGCTGGAAAGAGCCCAGCATGCGTCCATAGACCAGCCCGCGCTCCAGCCGCCGCGCGGCTTCGCGCGTTTCGGCCCGGACCACATGGCCTTCTCCGGCCAGCGCCATGCGCAGCTCGCCGCGAATGCTCATGTCAGCCATCACCTTGGCCGCGATCTCGGGATGCTCCGAGAGATAGGATTCCACCTCGACACGGCGCCCGAGGGTCAGCTCGCCATCGACATAGGCGTCGAGATCGGTATCGATGATCGGATCAACGATTTTCATTGCCGCCTCCGTCGATGAGCCTGAGATGGGAAACCTTGGAGGTAGCCTCCTCGAAATTGCGCAGCGTCGCGCGAGCCCGCGCAATGCGCGACATCAGCGTGCCGACTGGAATGCCAAGCGCGGATGCCGCCTCCTGATAGGAGAGGTCCTCGATCGCCACGAGATGTAGCGCCTCACGCTGCTCCTCGGGCAGACTGAAGAAAGCTTCGCGGACCTGGCTCAAACGGACCGTATGATCCTGCGATGCCGGCAATGCCGGCTCGAGCTCGGCTGCAGCCTCCTCGTGGCGACGGTTCTGCGATTTCGTCTGGCGCAGGCGGTCGATATGCACATTGTGCAGGATCGACAATAGCCAGGTGCGTAGATTGCCGTCGCGCCGGAACGATGCCTTGCGCTCGTATGCCTTGACCAGTGCGTCATGCACCAGATCTTCGGCCTCGTCCGCATTGCGCACGAGCGAGCGGGCATAACGTCTCAGCGAACCGAGCTGCCCCAAAACGTCGAATGTGCGTCCTTTGCGTTCCATACCCCTATATACGGAAGCACTCCGGATTCTATTCCATCGCCCGACGAATATTTTTTGCTGATTTCTTACATCAGCACGAAATCCTTCGGCTGCGGCAGTGGCGGCAGGTCGGTTTCGCCAAGCGCTTCGCGCAGATTGATCTCGATCGTATCGGCAAGGGCACCGATGGCGAGCGCATTGGGGCGACGGCCGAAAGGGTCCTCCAATTCGTCGCCGAGCGCATCGAGACCGAAGAAGGTATAGGCGATCAGGGCCGTCACGAATGGCGAGCCCCAGCCGAGCGTATCGACGAAGCCGAAGGGCAGCAGAAAACAGAAGAGATAGGCGGTGCGATGCAGAAGCAGCGTATAGCCGAAGGGCAGCGGCGTGTTGCGCAGCCGCTCGCAGGCCGCCTGGGCCGCCCCCATCTGGCCGATCGTGATATCCAGCATCTGGTATTGGATATCCAAAATCGCGCCCGATGCCTTCAATCGCGCGAGGTCGGCGGACATAAGGCGCAGAATGAGATCCGGCCGATTCTGTGCCGCGTGATAGAATTCCGCCTCGCTCGCCGTCAGAAGGCGCAGCACCTTGCCCTCGTCGCTGCCGGGCCGCAGAAGACAGACCAGCGCCTGCGCGAAGGCCATGGTCAGGCGCAGCAGGTGCTTGCGCGCCTCGATGCCCGCCTCGCCCGCACCCTCCAGCACCAGCGTCTGCCGGGCGAAGCCGCGCGCAAGATAGACGAGTTGTCCCCAGTCACGCCGCCCCTCCCACCAGCGGTCGTAAGCGGCATTGTTGCGGAAACCGAGGAAGATCGAAAGGGCAATGCCGAGCAGAGAAAGCGATGAGCCGTTGAAGGAAACGACCAGGTTCGGCCGCTCTTCATGTCCCCAGACGATGAGGGCCGACATCAGGAAGATGACGATGATCTGCGGCAGGATGCGCAGGACGATCGAGCCGCGAAGGATGAAGAAAAGCTGGAAGAGATTCGGCCGGTCGCGGACGATCATAAGGAACTGCACTCTCGATGAATGTCTGATGGCGCAGCAATACACCAGACGAGCCAGGAGTAACGAGCATTTCTTGCAAGGCGGCCCTGACCGGCTGATATCGCTCGTCGGTCAGGCAGGCGGTCAGTTCGCGCTGGCGCTTGCCGTCACCAGGACCGGATCGGCGCGATAATCCGTGGGGAAAAGATGCTGCAGGTTCTTGATCTTCGGCAGGTCGTTGATGACGATGTAGGGATAGGTGGGGTGCGTCGTCAGGAAATCCTGATGATAGGTCTCGGCGGCATAGAATTGCCTGGACGGCTCGATCTTGGTGACGATCCCGGCATCGAAGACCTTGGCGTGGTTGAGCTGATCGATATAGGCCTTGGCAATGTCGGCCTGCGACTGGCTTGTCGGGAAGATCGCCGAACGATATTGCGTGCCACTGTCCGGCCCCTGATAGTTCAGCTCTGTCGGATCATGCGCGACCGAGAAATAAATCTGCAGCAGGTGCCCGTAGCTGATCTTGTGCGGATCGAAGACGATGCGCACGGATTCGGCATGACCGGTGTCGCCCGCACTTACCATTTCATAATGGGCCGCATCCTTGCCGCCGCCGGTATAACCTGACGTCGCGCTGATCACGCCGTTGACATGCTGGAAGACGCCCTGGACGCCCCAGAAGCAGCCGCCGGCGAGCACGGCCGTCTCCGTGCCCGATGAACCTGCCTTTTCATCCATACCCGGCGGCGGGATGACACGCGCATCCTCGGCTGATGCGCGGCCGACAAATTGCAGTGCGATGGCGCCGACCAGCACTGCGGCCGCAGTGAGTCCGGCAAGGCGCGCAACCCGCGCTGAACCGATGCGGATCATATCTGTCGATGAAGTCTTCATGACACTCTCCTCTCGACCGCCATTCTAAACTCTTCGGTCACAAGGAGATACGGGAAGGCGAGGCTCAATGTTACACACGCCCGCGTGTAACACCGAAACGTGAACGCGTTGGCAGACCTCAGTAATGCGGCGGCTTGGTGATGGCTGGTGCGTCCAGCGATTGCTCCTCCAGCGTCAGAAAGCGCTCGGTCAACCGGTCAAGCTTCTGCCTGGTCTGTTCCACTACCTTCCATTGCTCGGCAATCTGGTCGGAAAGCTCCTCGATCGTCTTCGCCTGATGGGCGACCGTCTCCTCGAGTTTGGTGATGCGGCTCTGTTCGTCTGACATGTCTGATCCCTTTCGCAACGATCTATAACATCGGGGCAGCTGCGTACAGTCCCGGAAGTCAGTGTGAAGCGGACGCCGGCTCCGTTTGACGGCGATGTGACAAAACTGAAAAACGGCTGAAAAGAGCCGTTACCTAACTGACATGGGAGCCTTCTAAAGAGAGCGCAGAGACGCGCCGGTTTGAAGGCATTTCCTTCCACAGGCGCACCCTTTCTAGAAGACTGCGGAGAAGCGCCTTGAAGATCATCCAGATCACCGACACCCATTTGAGCCCCAACAAGCCGCATTTCAACGGCAATTGGGAGCCGCTGGCGAAATGGATCGAGGCAAGCGGCGCCGATCTCGTCGTTCACACCGGCGACCTCAGCGTCGATGGCGCCGACAAGGACGAAGATCTCACCTTCTCCATGGAATTGATGCGCCAGATTTCCGTGCCGATGCTGATCGTGCCCGGCAACCACGATGTCGGCCATCTGCCCGGTTCGTATCAGCCCGTCAATCCCGAGCGGCTGGAGCGCTGGCGTCGTCTTGTCGGTCCGGACTATTGGGCGAAGGATGTCGACAACTGGCGGCTGATCGGCCTCAACAGCCTGTTGATGGGCTTCGAGGATGCCGAAGAGCAGAAGCAGTTCGATTGGCTGCGGGACATGCTCGAAAGCCGCGGCGACCGCCGCCTTGCCCTCTTCGCCCACAAGCCGCTCTTTGTCGATGCGCCCGACGAGGGCGATACCGGCTACTGGAGCGTGCGCCCGGCCCAGCGCCGCCGGCTTTATGATCTGATCGCAGTGCATGACGTCGCTCTCTTCGGCAGCGGCCACCTGCACTGGACCTGGGAAGGCCGTTTCAACGACACGAACCTCGTCTGGGCGCCGCCCGGCGCCTTTATCCTCGACAAGATGGAACGCGAAATGCCGGGCGAACGGCTGATCGGCGCCGCAATCCACGAGCTTGGCGAAACGGTATCGACCGAGCTCGTCGCCGTGCCGGGCATGATCGCCTACTTCCTCGATGACGTCGTCATGGAAGTTTATCCGCAAGCCGCCCCCAAGGCACAGAAGGAGCCGACCGAATGAGCGCGCTCTCGCTTCGCGGCATCGCCAAATCCTTCGGTGGCAACGCCATCCTCAAGGGCGTCGATCTCGATGTCCAGCCCGGCGAGTTCATCGCCCTTGTCGGTCCGTCCGGTTGCGGCAAGAGCACGCTGCTGCGCATCCTCGCCGGCCTCGATCATGCCGATAGCGGCGAAATCATCCTTGGAGGCAACGACGTTTCCGGCGTCGCGGCGGCGGACCGCAACATCGCCATGGTCTTCCAGTCCTATGCGCTCTATCCGCATCTGACGGCCTCGGAAAACATCGCCGTGCCGCTCGCCATGCGCCGCCTCTCGCGCGTCCAGCGTCTGCCCTTCATCGGCTCGCTGATCCCCGGCCAGCGTGCGGTGCGCACCGGCATAATCCGCGATGTCCGCGAAATGGCAACATCGCTGAAGATCGACCACCTGCTCGACCGCAAGCCCGGTCAGATGTCCGGCGGCCAGCGCCAGCGCGTGGCGCTCGCCCGCGCCATGGTGCGTCGCCCGGCTGTCTTTCTCATGGACGAGCCGCTTTCCAATCTCGATGCCAACCTGCGCGTCCATGCTCGCGGCGAGATCGTCGATCTGCACCGCCGTGCCGGCGTTCCCACAGTTTATGTCACGCATGATCAGGCCGAGGCGCTGTCGATGGCGGATCGCGTCGCGGTCATGATCGGCGGCCAGTTGCTGCAGTTCGCCTCGCCGCAGGTGATCTATGACGACCCGAGCCATATCGAAGTCGCCCGCTTCGTCGGCCAGCCGCGCATCAACCTGCTACCAGCGCTGGCTGAAAACGGCATCGTCGCCTTCGGCGGCATCCGTCTCGCGCTGGAAGACGGAAGCCTTGCCGGCAACAATGTCACACTCGGCATCCGCCCAGAATTCGTGCGGCTCACCCAGGGCCGTCAGGATGCGCTGGCCGCCCATATCGAGCGCATGGAATTCCTCGGCTCCGAAGTCATCCTCTATGCCAAACTCGACGCCATCGGCGAAACCATGGTCGTCAAGCTCGCACCGGCCGAAGTCGCGGGTCTTTCCACCGGCATGCCCGTTGCGCTGAGCCTTTCGGCGGAACAGGCCATGGTCTTCGCCGAAGACGGCCGACGCCTGCGCGCCATGCCCACGACCGTCGACGCCACGCGGGAGAAGGCGCATGGCTAGCATCGCCGCCACCTCCCTGCCGATGCAGACGGCCGCGGCGCGCGAACGCAGCGAGGCCCGCACGGCGCTGCTCTTTGCCCTGCCCGCCATCATCCTGATCGTGCTCTTCATCATTGTGCCGATCATCGCCGTCGTGGTGCTCGGCTTCACGGACTTCCAGCTCGGCGACAAGAGCCTGCGGTTCGTCGCCTTCGAAAACTACGCGCATCTGCTCAAAGATCGCGCCTTCATGAAATCGCTCTGGAACACGACTATCTATACGGCGATCGTTGCGCCGATCTCGATCGCGCTTGGCCTCGGCGTCGCGCTGCTGATCGAGAGCGAAGGCATCGGCCGCAGCTTCTTCCGCACGGCCTACTTCCTGCCCGTCGCTTCGCTGATCGTCGCGATGGCGACTGTCTGGCAATACCTCTTCCACCCGACGATCGGCCCGATCAACGCGCTTCTGGCCGAGATCGGCCTGCACGGCCCGAACTGGCTCGGCTCTTCAGCGACCGCCCTCTACAGCCTGTCGATCATCGGCGTCTGGCAGTCGGTCGGCTTCAACATGGTGCTGTTCCTGGCCGGCCTCACCACCATCCCGCGCGAGCTCTATGCCGCAGCCGAAGTCGACGGCGCGAAATCGGCCTGGGACCGCTTCTGGCTGGTCACCTGGCCGATGCTCGGGCCGACGACGCTCTTCGTCACGACCATCAGCATCATCAATGCGGTGAAGGTGTTCGACACCGTGAAGGCCCTGACCGACGGCGGCCCGAACCATGCCTCGGAAGTCCTGCTCTTCACTATCTACCAGGAAGGCTTCGTCTATCTCCGGGTCGGCTATGCCTCGGCGATGACCACTGTCTTTCTCGCCATCCTCGTGGTGCTGACCTTCCTGCAATATCGCGTCCAAGACCGGCAGGTGCATTACACATGACCTCGACAGGCTTCACTCCCGGCCGCATCCTGCGCCTCTCGCTGCTGATCTTCGGCGCGCTCGTCTTCCTGGCGCCCTACATCTTCATGATCTCGACCGCCGGCAAGGTGCAGGACGATATCTTCACCTCGGCGCTGAGGCTGATCCCGACGCATTTCTTCTATATCGAGAACATCGCCAAGGCGCTCAGCAAGGTTGATATGGGCAGGCTGCTGTTCAACGGCGTCCTCGTCTGCGGCCTGATCTTCTTCTTCCAGGTGCTGATCGCCATTCCCTGCGCCTATGCCATGGCGAAGCTGAAATTTCCGGCGGCGCGCACCATGATGGTGCTGGTCATGCTCGGTCTGCTGATCCCGATCCACGCGACGGCGCTGCCGCTCTATGTCGGCTTCAACAGCCTGTCGCTGCTGAATAGCTACATGGCTCTCGTCGCGCCTTTCTCGATCTCGGTCTTCGCGATCTTCATGTTCCTGCAGTTCTTCCGCGCCATGCCGGACGATCTGATCCATGCCGCGCGTCTCGACGGCATGTCGGAACTCGGCATCGTCGCCCGCGTCATCGTGCCGAACGCCTGGCCGGCGGTTACCGCCTTCGCGATCTTCTCGGTCGTCGCGCACTGGAATGACCTCTACTGGCCGCTGATCGTCATCAGCAAGCCGGACTATGCCACACCGCCGCTGGGCCTCATGTACTTCCGCGCCGCCGAAGCCGGCGACGACTACGGCGCGCTGATGGCGGCAACCCTGATCATTACCCTTCCCCTCGTCGTCGCATTCCTTCTCGCGCAGAAACGCTTCGTCGAGGGCATCACCATGACCGGTCTCAAAGGCTGATCGGTTCCCTAGAGCGGATGATTTTAGATCGCATCGATCTAAAATCTGAATCCGCTCTAGAATCAAAGAAGTAGAGCATGATGTCGTCCGAAATCCCCTCACACTTTTCGGCATCATGCTCGAACAGGAGAACGAGCGATGAAGCATATCACCCAGATTCTCGCCGCCGCGGCCATTTCCATGGTCGTGTCGGTCCCGGCTTACGCCGAAACCACCCTGACGGTTCATTATCCCATGCCGGGTTTCTTCAAGAACGTGATGGACACGATCTCGAAGAAGTTCATGGAAGAAAATCCCGACATCAAGATCCAGTTCGCCGCCCCTTCGGCCACCTATGAGGAAGGCATCCAGACCATCCTGCGCCAGGCCGGCACCAGCGAAATGCCGGATGTCACCTTCATCGGCCTCAACCGCCTGCGCATGATCGACGAGCGCAACGTCGCCGTCGACCTCGGCCCCTTCGTCAAGAAAGAGAGCAACATGGCCGAGAAAGGTTTCTCGGACACGATCCTGAAGCTCGCCCAGGTCAAGGGCAAGCAGGTCGGCCTCGCCTTCGCGACATCCAACCCGATCATGTACTACAACGCCGACCTGGTGAAGGCTGCCGGCGGCAACCCGGACAACCCGCCGAAGACCTGGGACGAAGTCATTGCGCTCGCCGGCAAGATCAAGGCGCTCGGCAACGGCGTCGACGGCATGGACTTCCGCTGGCAGGGCGACGACTGGATGTTCTCCGCCCTCCTCTTCGGCGCCGGCGGCAAGATGCTGAGCGACGACGAGACGAAGGTCGCCTTCAACGGTCCCGAGGGGCAGAAGGCGGTCGAACTGATCCAGCGCTTCGTCAAGGAAGGCGGCATGCCGGTCTTCACCAAGGCTGCCGGCGAGCAGGCCTTCGCTGCCGGCAAGGTCGGTTTCGAATTCCAGACGACCGGCGCTCTCGTCAACACCATCAAGAATGTCGGTGCGAAGTTCGATCTGCGCACCGCCAAGCTGCCGCTGATCGACCCGGTCAACGGCCGCCTGCCGACAGGCGGCAACGCCGTCGTCATCCTGACTCATGATCCGGTCAAGGAAGAAGCCGCCTGGAAATTCGCCAAGTTCGCCGCCGGCCCCTATGGCGCCTCGGTCGTCGTTCCCGGCACCGGCTATGTTCCGAACAACGAGCTTGCCGCCAAGTCGGCCGAATATCTCGGTGACTTCTACAAGAAGAACCCGCTGTTCCAGGCTGGCCTCAGCCAGATGTCGCTCATGATCCCCTGGTATGCCTTCCCGGGCGGCAACGGCGTCAAGGTCACGCAGACCATCGTCGACAACCTCTCGCGCATCGTCGATGGCTCGGCCACGCCGAAGGAAGCACTCGACGACGCCGCTTCCGACGTCGAAGGCCTGCTGCCGCGCAGCTGATCTTTCGATCCAGTCTGAAGAAATTGCGCCGCCTCTCGCGAAGAGGCGGCGTTTTCGTATGCAAAGCTACGTCAAGGATTGAATGGTGAGATCGCCCACCGTTCCACCCGGACGCAGCCGATAGGGCACGGTCAGATGACGCGGCGGTGCGGCATTCTCCGCCATATCGAGCAGCAGCGAGGCAGCCGCCGCCCCCATCGTCCCGTCCGGAATCTCGACAGTCGTCAGGGAAACCTCCGCGAGAAAACCGAGGGAAATTCCGTCGAAGCCGGCGACCGAAATATCGCGCGGGATCGAAAGGCCTTGGCGCCGAAGCGCACCCATGACACCAAGAGCCAGCAGATCGTTGGAAGCAATAATCGCCGTCGGATTCAGCTTCGAAACCACATCCGAAAGATCGAGCTGCTCCAGGCTGTTCACGAAGGAAATCTCCAGGGCATCGAGGGGCTGCCGGCCTGCCGTTTCCATCGCCCTGATATAGCCGAGATAACGCAGTTTTGCCCGATCCGATGCCGAGAAATGGCCTGATATGAATAGGATACGGCGATGCCCCTTGCGCAGGAGATGCTCGGTCAGATCCCGGCCCGCGCCGAAATTGTCGGTGGCGACGGCCGCGGTGAAGCGGGCGGTCGGCAGGTTGCCGAGCAGCACCGTTGGCGGCAGGGCAGATGACAGGACCAGACTGCGTTCGGGATTGCAAAGCGTGAGGATTAGCCCGGTCGGCTGCTGCTGAAGGAGCGAGGCGACGGCATCGGTCTCCTGCGCCGGATCATAGTTCGATTGCGCGATCAGCACGCTGTGTCCGGCATGCAGCGCCCTGTTCTGGATGCTGGAAAGCGATGCTGCAAAGACGGGATTGGTGATGCTGGGAATGAGCACGCCGATCGCCGGCCGACCGTTGCCGCTGCGACTGCCGGCGCGATAGCCGAGCTCCGCCGCCGCCCGGCGCACGCGCCGCACCATCTCGTCACTGACCGGACCGGTGCGATTCATCACGCGGCTGGCGGTCGCAACCGAACAACCTGCACGAAAGGCGATCTGCTGGAGCGTCGACATGATATCAATCACCTCCGGCTTCGGGTTTCAGCCCTCGACTGGCGCAGCCGACGGGAATGAAGCGGATTTATATCAGGCCGATGACACTTATTTGACGGCCACGAATGCGCGCTGCGACAACCCTGCCCTTGATCTTTGCTGCAATGCAACAGATGTTCAACATGATCACAGCGGCGAATGATGCTGTCATCAACCGATGCCATGATTGCCGCGCTGTGATCCGCAGATCCGCTCCCTTTGAAAGGATGCTCTCATGTCAGAAGCAGAAGCACGGACGCCTGCCGCCTCCGCCGACAAATCCGAAAGATTGTTCTTCCTCGACATCAACGACGGACGAATTCTCTCCTCCGCCATCGACGGCACCGATCTCAAGCTCATCGTCCAGCGGCCGGGCCGCAGCCCGGACGGCATTCTCGTCGACAGCGAGAACGGCTGGATTTACTGGACGGAAATGGGCACGGACTACAACGCCCATGACGGCTCCATCGAGCGCATGGACCTCGACGGCGGCAATCACATCACGCTGATCCCGCCCGGCAGCACGCTGGTCACGCCGAAGCAGATCCAGCTCGATCGCGATAATGGCAAGCTCTATTGGTGCGACCGCGAAGGCATGCGCGTCATGCGCGCCAATATCGACGGCAGCGACATCGAAACCCTGGTGCAGAACGGCGATAGTCCGGAAGATAGCGCCGATATCGAACGCTGGTGCGTCGGCATCGCGCTGGACCTTCCGCTCGGGCAGATCTACTGGACCCAGAAGGGCCCGCCGGATGCCGGCCTCGGCCGCATTTTCCGCGCCGGTATCAACATCCCCGCCGGCGAAACCGCGACGAGCCGTAGCGACATCGAAACCCTGCTGGACAAGCTGCCGGAACCGATCGATCTCGAACTCGATCTCGCCACCCGCACGATCTACTGGACCGACCGCGGCAATCTTCCGCGCGGCAATACCGTCAACCGCGCCCAGATTGACGATCTCGCCGCAACATCGCAAGTCGTCCTCGAAGGCCTGGACGAAGGCATCGGCCTCTCGCTCGACCTGCCTGGTAACCGCATGTTCTTCACCGACATCGGCGGCAATCTCTATTCCGCAAGCCTCGACGGCTCGGGCGAACGCGAACTGCTGCACCATGCCGGCTCGTTCACGGGGATTGTTTACGCGGAGGTTTGAGGCTTCCCAACCAACCTCGAGTCGCGAAACTGCCCCTCACCCTAGCCCTCTCCCCGTTTTGACGGGAAGAGGGAACGATCTCTGTACCCTCGCCTGGGAAGGTGGTCGGAAGGAAGGCTGTGGGTGCGTCTATCCCCTTCTCCCCGTCAGAACGGGGAGAAGGTGGCCGCCCTTCGACAAGCTCAGGAGGCCGGATGAGGGGCACTTTGCCACTCAGTTGCCCCCGCGCACGCCATCCAGCAGATGCGGCAACGACTTGACGCCATCATCCCGCAATTCCCTAGGCAGCAGCCCTTCCGGCAGGTCCTGATAGGAGACCGGACGCAGGAAGCGGCGGATGGCCAGCGTGCCGACCGAGGTCGTCCGGCTGTCCGAAGTCGCCGGGAAAGGTCCGCCATGCACCATGGCATGGGAGACTTCCACGCCGGTCGGCCAGCCGTTGGCAAGAATGCGCCCAACCTTGCGCTCCAGCACCGGCACCAGCTTGGCGGCCGTGGCGTAGTCATCCGCTTCGATCTGCAGCGTCGCGGTCAGCTGACCCTCGAGCTTTTCCGCAACCGCGATCATCTGATCGATGTTCTTGCAGCGCACGAGAAGGCTTGCCGCGCCGAAAACCTCATGCCCCAGGCGCTCGTCCGCTAGGAACTGCTCGACATCTGTCTCGAAGAAGATGCCGGGGCTACGATTGACGCCTTCGGCCGGCGCGCCATGAGCGACGGTCTTGACCGCCTCATGATCCGCCAGTGCCGCAACACCCTTGTCGAAGGCGGCGTGAATGCCCGGTGTCAGCATCGGTGCCGGTGCGCGGCCGGTCAGGGCATCGCCGGCAGCCTGGACGAAACGGTCGAGATCAGGGCTCTCGATCGCAAAAAGCAGGCCCGGATTGGTGCAGAACTGGCCGGCACCGAGCGTCAGGGAATCGATGAAGCCTGTCCCGATCGCCTCGGCGCGCGCGGCAAGGGCTGCCGGAAAGAGGAAGACGGGGTTGACGCTGCTCATTTCGGCATAGACCGGGATCGGTTCCGGACGGGTCGCGGCAATGGCGCCGAGCGCCAGGCCACCGCCACGCGAGCCGGTGAAGCCGACGGCCTTGATGCGGGGATCGCGCACCAGCGCGGCACCGGTCTCGTTGGCGCCGGTCAGCAGCGAGAAGGTGCCTTCCGGCAGCCCGCAGGTGGCGACGGCTGCGCGGATGGCGCGGCCGACAAGCTCGCCCGTGCCCGGATGGGCAAGATGTCCCTTGACGACGACCGGGCAGCCGGCAGCAAGTGCCGAAGCCGTATCACCACCGGCAACCGAGAAAGCGAGCGGAAAATTGCTGGCGCCGAAGACGGCGACCGGGCCGAGCGGAATCTGGCGCAGGCGCAGGTCCGGCCGCGGCAGCGGCTTGCGTTCCGGCAATGCCGGATCGACGCGCAGATCGAGCCACTCGCCCGAACGAACCACCTGGGCGAACAGCCGGAGCTGCCCGACGGTACGGCCGCGCTCGCCCTGCAGGCGCGCGACAGGCAGGCCGGTCTCTTCCGTTGCCCGCTCGATCAGCGCATCGCCGATGCCAATGATATTGTCGGCAATCTTTTCGAGAAAGGCAGCGCGCTGTTCGGGGCTGGTCGCACGGTAGACGTCAAATGCCTGGGCGGCCAATTCGCACGCTTTGGCAACGTCGCTTTCGCTGGCGATCGCAAAGGCCGGTTCCAGGTTTGCGCCGGTTGCCGGGTTGACGGCACGCGCGGTTCTGTTGTCGCCGGTGGAATCTGAGCCGATCAGCAGATCGCCGCGAATCTCGAAAGACTGTGTCATGGATATTCCTTGATGATGTCGGAGCGCGAAGCTCTGCGCTCTCTAAGGCAGATAGCAGGATGGGATGACAGATATAAGATGATAATCGTCATCTAATTATCAAGGTACAAGCCTTGAGATCAAGGCGTCGGCGCCAATTAATCATACTTTATCTGCATATGGCGCTGCCGTCCCTTTCGTGCCAATTTAGCGGCCATCCGAAAGACCGAGAACGGCCAAACCCCTATGTCCATTGCGCTTCTTGGTGATCCGATCGTCCAGTTCTGTATCCTGGTTGTCGTCGGCACATTCGTCAGCCGCATCGCGCTGCGTCACCAGCGGGCGGGCCGCCTGATCGGCCAGATCGTCTTCTTCGTCAGCCTGACCGTGCTTTTGCTCTATCACGGCATCGTCCCCTACGAGCCGAGCCCGCCGCAGGATTCGGTGACGCTGCGCACCTTCACCGGCTTTGCCAAGATCGTCTGGTGGATCAACGGCGCCTGGGTGCTGATCGCCTTCGTGCGGCTCTTCCTGATCTTCGAGCGCAAGCCGCGCGAAGGCCGGCTGCTGCAGGACCTGGTCGTCGGCATCATCTATCTTGGCGCCATTCTCTCTATCGTCGGCGATGTCTTCAGCGTCCCGATCGGCACGTTGATCGCAACATCGGGCGTCTTCGCCATCATTCTCGGTCTCGCCCTGCAGAGCACGTTGAGCGACGTCTTCTCCGGCATCGCCCTCAATCTCGGCCGCCCCTATACCGTCGGCGACTGGATCGTCGTCAACAACGATATTCAAGGCCGTGTTGTCGAAACGAACTGGCGGGCGACGCATCTCCTGAGCGGCACCAACGATCTGGTCGTCATTCCGAATAGCGTCCTCGCAAAGACACGGCTCACCAACCTTTCGTCACCAGATGAGAGTCACGGCGCCACCGTCGTCGTGAGAATCCAGCCGACCACCCAGCCGAACGTCGTTGCCAACGTGATGCAGAATGTGCTGATCAGCTGCAATTCCATCCAGAAGACACCCGAGCCCTCGGTCGCCATCAGCTCGATCGATGAACAGGCCATCGAATTGCAGCTTTCCTTCCGCGTGCGCGAGGTATCCCTGGCGACCACAGCCAAGAACGAGATCTACGATCTCCTCTACCGGCATACGAAAGCAGCAGGCCTGAAGCTCGCCGGCCCTCCCGGCACGTTCACCATTGCGGCGGAACATAAGACGGACACGGCCGCCGGAGGACAGCAGAACCCCAGCACGCCATGGCGATTGCTCAACAACATCCCGCTTTTCGCTTCGCTGACGGAGGACGAAAAAGAGCATCTGGCGACAAACATGCAGCGCCGCACCTATCACAAGGATGCGGTGATCGCCGAACAGGATGCCCGGCTTCGCTCGCTGACAATCGTCCGCTCGGGCGTCATCAGCATTACCCGTCGCGAAGGACATCGGCAGATTGAGCTGACGAGGCTCGCTCCAGGCGACTATTTCGGTGAAAACGGCTTGCTGATGGGCACGGGGGAAGTCGGAACCATCCGCGCCCTGACCTTTGTCGTCACCTATGAAATCGGCGAGGATTGCCTGGCGCCCTTGCTGCATGACAGGCCCGCGCTCGCCGAGGAGCTCGGCGCCATCATGGCGAAGCGCATCGATGCCGAGCGTCACCTGTTTGCCAATGCCGATATGCTTGTCCATGGCGCTCCCGTCAGCTCGCTGAGCTCACGCATCAAGCACCTGTTCCAGCTGCAGCAGCATGATTAGAGCGTGATGCCGAAAAGTGTAGGCGGTTTTCGGACGACATCACGCTCTACTTCTCTGATTCTAGAGCGGATTCAGATTTTAGGTCGAGCAGACCTAAAATCATCCGGCTCTAGGCCGCATCGGCCGTCGTCTCCGATGACGAACCGGCAAAGAGGTTTTGCCCGATGGCACGGACCGTATCGAGATGGGATGCCATATCCTGCGTTTCCGTCAGAAGCAGTTCGGAGGTCGCGACAGGCGCGCCGCAATAGCCGAAAATTCCATGGTCGATTTGTTTTGTCATAGAGCCGAAATAGCCATGTCGCGCATAGGTGCGCATGGTCGCTCCGCCAATGGCGACGAGATGGATGCGAAGATGTCGCAGCCTTTTGACCGGCCTGTCGCCGGGCATGTCCTCATAGGCCCAGCCATTGGTAAATACCCGATCGATCCATCCCTTGAGGAGACCCGGCATCGACCACCAATAGACGGGATAGACAAGCACCAGCGCATCGGCGCGATCGATCCTCGCCTGCTCGACCAACACATCGGCGGGCGCCGGCCCTTCCCTGAGGTGGGCGGCGATATCGGCAGCGGTGAACCGCGGATCGAAAGCTTCCGCCGTAAGATCGGCGATTTCGAGCGTATCTCCCTGACCAGACAACCTCACGCCTTCGGCGACATGGGCTGCAACGCTGTGGCTGAACGAATCGGGATTTGGGTGGGCAACGACGATAAGTGCGTGCATGCGAAAAACTCCTGCTGACGCATTGTGAAAGGTGGTTCAGTCTTATATACTTTTAGTAAGTTACTTTTGGTATATAGCGATGTCAAGCATGCAGACGAAGAAACCGGAGTCCCGCAACCGGCTGACGCGGCAGGAGCGCTACCGGCAGCTCATCGAGGTTGCCTGGCAAATCGCGGGAGAAGAGGGAACGGAAGCTCTGACGCTGGGGCGGCTGTCGGAGCGTGCCGGCGTGACGAAACCCGTGGTCTACGACCATTTTATCACCCGTTCCGGCCTGCTGGCCGCACTCTATCGCGAGTTCGACAACAGGCAGACGGAGGCGATGGATAAGGCGCTTGATGCAAGCACCCCGACGCTGGCAGGCCGGGCGGAGGTGATCGCCGCCTCCTATGTCGATTGCGTTCTCCTGCAGGGGCGCGAAATACCCGGCATCATCGCCGCACTCGCGGGCTCGCCGGAGCTTGAAAAGATCAAGCGTGAATATGAGACTGTTTTCATCGAAAAGTGCCGCGCGCTGCTCATTCCCTTCGCCAAAACCGGCTCGATTGCATCGGCCGGCCTCTGGGCCATGCTGGGTGCGGCCGAGGCGCTTTCCTATGCCGCCACGACGGGTGACATCAGTCCGCAGCAGGCGAAGGATGAACTCTTCGAAACCATCAAGGCCATGGTCGCGAGAAGCGCGTGAGACGAGCCTCGCAATGCTGTCGGATTCCAGGCCGAACCCGGTGAATCGGCTCCGTCAGTTCGACTGCGTTGCCGGCGCTGCCTGAACCCGCACGGCATAAAACGCCCTGGCATCGCCCGTGAACTGCTCCCGCGAAGCCGGGCGCGTGTAGAACATGTGACCACCGCGATAGAGCTTCAATGCCACACGATCGGCAAGGGCCTGCGGCATGTGGTCGAGCACATATTTGTTGACGCCGAAGGGGATGACGAGATCGCTGTATCCCTGCCCCACCAGAACCCGGAAGGACGGCGACAGCGACAGCAGCTCCTTGAGATCGTCGGTGACACCGGCGGTCGCGCGCGAGCCGCCGCTTCCGCCGCCCCATTTCCATTCCCTGTTCACGGATCCCGATAGCAGCGTGTAGGTCATGTCCGTGTGAAAGCCCAGCTCATCGCGGGCATAGCTCGAAAAGGCGCCGCCATAGGCGCGGACGAAACCGTCCAGAACCGGGTCGCCGCCATGCTCCGCCTCCGATTGCGGATAGGGATCCGGCGCCAGGAAGGAGGCGTCGTAGGCACTTGCCACATCCGTCCCGCCCCCATCGGAATGCTTGCGGTAGACCTGACTGAGAAAGCCCTGGTTCTTGGCAACCACATCTTCGGGAATGCCGGTCAGTTTTGCCACGCGACCGTAGAAGGCCCGGCCGGCGTCGCCCGACGGCGGCAGCCCGGCAAGAGCGGGCAGATATTCGTTCAAGGCAAAGGTCTGGGCGTCCTGGATCGCTTTCTCGCTGAAGGCATTTTGCCGTTCCAGCTCGGCCGCCGCCAGCGAAGGCAGCTCCATGGCAGCGGCGAGAGCATCTCCGCTGTCGCCGAAGACGAAGCGGCCCTCCAGCAAGGGCGAGAGCATGACGATGCCGGAAACCAGAATGCCCTGATCCTCGCGCAGGCTGTTGGCGACCTTGACCGAGCGAAATCCGCCATAGCTTTCGCCGAGAATATATTTCGGCGATGAGGCGCGGCCGTTATGGCTAACGTAGAGAGTGATCGCTTTGGCCAGGCTTTCGGCATCGCTGTCCACGCTATAGAAATCATTCTGGTCATCAGGCTTCACCGTCCGGCTCCAGCCGGTGCCGATCGGATCGATCAGCACGAGATCGGTGAATTCGAGCCAGCTTTGCGGGTTGTCGACCAGCTTGGCATTGGCGCCATCACGCCCATCCGCGCCGAAATCGACGATGCGCGGGCCGACGAGACCGAGATTGAGAAAAGCCGAGGCAGCACCCGGTCCGCCGTTGAACACGAAGGTCACAGGCCGGTTTGCATCCCGGTTCTTCGCGACATAGGCGGTGTAGAAAATCGCCGCACTGCGCTGGCCATCCTGACCGAAGAGATCGAGGGTCCCGGCCGTTGCCGTGTAGGGAATGGTCTTGCCATCCGCATTCAGCACGTGATCGCTCACCGCATCCGGCGGCAGGAGCGAGAGCACGCCACCGCCACCGGCAGGCGCGTTATGGTTCTGCTCCGGCGGTGCGGCGGATGCGACAGTCGATAGCAGCGAAAAAGCCAGCACCAGGCCGGGAACCATCTGGCGAAAAGACATGAAATCGTATCCTCCGAAGGTTCATCGCATAGAGCCTGTTGCCGGCGATACTATGTCATGGAACATGCTTACCGAAACTCAAGAGATGTTGATCGATGGATCATCGATCTCCGCTTTTTTGCGGCAAGACGCTCTTGAGGGCCTATCGGCCATTTGCCAAGGTGCCCTGCAGCACCGGGAGTTACAAGCCGCCAGAAAATTCGCAAGGGATTCGACGATGAAACAGAATATCGAAATCAAGACGGCCGACGGGACTGCCAAGGCCGCCCTCTTCCGCGCCGACAATGGCGCTTCCTCCGGACACGGCGTGATCCTTTACATGGATGCCATGGGCCCTCGCCCGTCGCTTGACGGCATGGCGCAGCGGCTGGCGGATGCCGGCTATGTCGTGCTGCTTCCCGATCTCTTCTATCGTTTCGGCACCTATGGCCCCTTCGACGGCGGCGCCTTCGGCAATCCGGCAAGCCGCGAAACAATTATGACGATGCTGCGCGGCACGACACAGGAAATGACCAAGAACGACAGCGCCGCCTTCCTCGATGCACTGTCAGCCGCCGGCGCCAAGGGTCCGGCCGGCGTGGTCGGATATTGCATGGGCGGAGGACGCGCCCTGACCGCCGCTGCCGCCTATCCCGACCGCATCGCCGCTGCGGCGAGCTTCCATGGGGGCAATCTCGCCAGCGACGCGGAAGACAGCCCGCATCGCCTCGCCGCCAATCTCAAGGCGCGCGTCTATGTCGGTGTTGCCGGCGTCGACAACAGCTTTCCGCCGGAACAATCTGCTCGCCTCGCCGAGGCGCTCCGCACAGGTGGGGTCGATCACACCATCGAAAATTATGTCGGCATGGCGCATGGATGGACGGTGCCGGATCATGGCGTCTATGACGAGATCGGCGCCGAAAGGCATTGGAAACGGCTGCTGAACCTGTTCGACGAGGCCTTCGCCTAAACAACTCTCATGCCGACATCCGCTGCCGCGCAGGAGAGCGGGATGTTTTTCTTCCGATCGGCTGCAGGGCAAACTGCAGCGGATCAGAACTTGATCCTGTCTATGCTGGTCAGCGTCGTCTTCTGCGAGACGCCAGGCGCATTGACCATGTGCCATGCCACATATTGCTCGCCATAGAGCTCGGTGGACGACATGCCGTCGACCGGTAGCACGATGTTCATGCCATTGAGCGCTGCGTCCGTTGCGGTATCGAGCACCGCCCCCTCAGAGGCCGTGCCGGTCACGATGAGGGTCTTGATGCCCTTGTCGGAGAGAATGCTGCGCAGGTTGGTGCCGATGAACTTGTCCGGCCCGGATTTGACGATCGGCTCGCTCGCCAAAGGCGCCAGCGCCGTCGCGATATCCGGTGCCTGGCCGGCCCCCGCCAGACTGAAGACGACGAGCATCTCCTTGGCGCGGGCCTGATCGAGCAGGGTTTTGACCTTGGGCACGGAGGCAAGGCACCGAGGCTTGGTCTTCTCGTTGCACGGCCCCTTGGTCGGGTCCTGCGCGCCGTTGAAATCGAGGATCAGCAGCGCCGTCGTCTTCGGATCGACGGTAACCTGCTTCAGCTCCGGCGGCGCCGGCGGCTTCACATTCTGCCAGTCGTCGATGATCGTCTGCGCTGCCGCCGGTGACGGGAAAGCGGCGCTGAAGCCCGCACAAAGAACCGCAAGACCGGCACACAAAGCAAAGCCTGCCTTGCTTATCGCGCTGCCTTCATATCGAAGTCCATTGCTCTTCCGCATCAGCGTCCCCATGGGTTTGACGATGGTGCAGGATTGATAGGCCAGAAACTACGAGAGGGTAACGAAACTCTTCGTGATAGTCTCGCAGCGCTCGGACGATGCCATGACCGGCGGGAACCGCCTATGCGCCTGCCTCGCCCATCGGATCTTCGTCGTTCTTGTCGCTACCGCGCAGTTTTCCCAGCAGGGTCTGCAGGGCCTGCTTGAGCGCATCGATCTCTTCCGAACCAGCCATGTCTGACCAGCGCTGGTCCACGAGCCGCCCGGCTGACATTGCGACGGGCCGCACTCCCTTGCCGCGCTCCGTCAGGAAGACCAGCCGCGCACGCCGGTCATTGGGGTCGGGGCGTCGTTCGACGTAACCCAACCGCTCCAGTTCTTCCACCGCCTGCGTCATCGTCTGCTTGCGCACATGCGCAAGCCGGGTGAGTTCGCTCACCTGGATTCCGTCCGGCCGCATAAAGGTGAAGACATTGGCATGCGACGGTCGGATATCGTCGAAGCCCGCCTTTTCGAGAGCGGCATCGACATCCTGTGCCCAATGCTGGTGAACGAGCCGCAGCAGCAAGCCCAGTGACAGATGTGTCGGAACGCGTTTTTCCATGAGATATAGACAGGTACCTGACTATTATGATAAATGGTCAGGTACCTTACCATTTCCAATAAGGAAGGGATACTCGGCATGCCTTCGGTTAACGTGTTGGACTCGACAATTTACTACGAGGATGCCGGAACGGGGACGCCCTTCGTCTTCCTGCACGGCAATCCCACCTCTTCCTACCTCTGGCGGCATGTGTCGCCCGCTATCACCACGCCTGGCCGTCGCCTTGCCCCCGATCTCATCGGCATGGGCCAGTCCGGCAAACCCGATATTGCCTATCGTTTCGATGACCACGCGCGCTATCTCGACGACTGGTTCGACAGGTTGGAGCTCGATGGCGTCGTGCTTGTCGGCCACGATTGGGGCGGCGCTCTCGCCTTCGACTGGGCTGCCCGCCATGCCGAACGTGTGTGCGCCATCGCCTTCATGGAAACGATCGTGAGACCGATGACCTGGGAGGATTTCCCGAACGCCCGTCCTCGTTATGAGGCTCTGCGGGCATCCGGTGTCGGCGAAACGAAAGTGCTGGACGAGAATTTCTTCATCGAACAGGCTCTGCGGGCCACCGTTCTCAAGGGGCTTAGCGAAGAAGATCATGCCGTTTATGCAGTCCCTTATCCGACACGCGAAAGCCGCCGCCCGCTGCTGGCCTGGCCGCGGGCCATGCCGATCGAAGGCGAGCCGGCCGATGTGACCAGGCGCATCGAAACCTACGATGCCTGGCTTGCCGCGAGTGCCGATGTCCCCAAGCTGCTGCTGACCTTCGATGGACCTCCGGAGACACTTTTGATCGGGGAGACAATGGCAGCCTGGTGCCGCGCGAACATGGCCAATCTCGAAGTCAGGAATTGTGGACCGGCCAGGCACAACGCACCGGAAGATCAACCTGAAGCCATTGCAGCTGCGATTTCCGACTGGGCAGATCGTCACGCCTTGTCCAAATGAACTCCCGGCCTTCGGGTACGAAGGTTTCCGTCACTCCCGCTCGATAGGAAGTCGTCGAGGACAATCCGCCGTTGACAAAACCCTGTCAGCCCATAGTCTGCGCCTAAGCCCTTGCGATTGCCCAATTTTCTTTTGGAGATCAGGATCATGCCGGCGAATTGCATAAGACGACTGGTTCTGGCAGGCCTTGTGCTCGGCATATCCGCCTATACGGCCGTTGCCGCGCAGACCCTCGACCTCATTGCCCAGAAAGGCACCATCCGTATCGGCTATATCAGCGACGAAGAGCCATTCTCCTTCAAGAAGAAGGACGGCAGCCCGGCAGGCTATGCGATCGATCTTTGCGGCAAAATCGCCGATGCTGTGGGGAGCAAGATCGCCAATCTGAAGCGCGATTATGTGCAAACCACGCTCGCCGACGGCTTCGATGCAGTGAAGAGCGGCCAGGTCGACCTTCTCTGCGGCGCCTTGACCATCAGTCTTGGCCGGCGCCAAAACGTCGATTTCTCGCAGCCGATCTTCATTACCGGCGCAAGCGCCCTGCTGCGCAAGGATTCACCCGATTATTTGATGGCTCTGTTCCTCGACAAGCGGCTGGCGCAGGTCTCCGCCAAGCCGGCGCCCGCGACGAGCACGATCGGCGTTCGCGCCGACACGACGACGGGCGCAACGCTGCGCGATGCGCTGGGCTCCGATGTGCCGAAGACGCGGGTTGCCGATTTCGCCACGCATCAGGACGGCCTGATCGCGCTCGAAAACCATAAGATCGACGCTTATTTCGCCGATCGCGCTCTGCTCTTCGATCTCGCATCGCATGCCCGCAACCCCTCCGCGCTCGCCATCGGCAACCGCCTCTTCACGCACGAGCCCTATGGGATCGCACTCCGGCAGAATGACTCCGCCTTCCGCCTGCTCGTCGATCAGACGCTGACCGAGACCTACCAATCGGATGAATTCGCCAAATTGCTGACCACCTATTTTGGCCAGGAAGGCCCGGTCCTGCGTCGCGAGATCATGATGCAATCGATCCCGCAATAGACACATCGAAGCGATACCGTCGCCTTTGCGACATGGCTGCTGACGACAATCAACGCGGCTTCTCGATAGGGGACGGCCTTGCAGTCGTCGTGCAAGCATCTTGAATATGTCGTAGACAGGCTCTGGTCGGCGTCGCACACATCATAAAATCCGTCTCCAGTATCAATCAGGGTCGCACGAAATGGCAGTATTTCCTCAAAAGGCGAAGGTCGTAATCATCGGGCTTGGCGGCATCGTCGGCGCATCGATCGCCCACCATCTGATCGAACGCGGCTGGGACGATATTGTCGGCATCGACAAATCAGGCATCCCAACGGATATCGGCTCGACCGCCCATGCCTCCGACTTCTGCTACACGACCAGCCATGACTTCCTCTCCTGCTGGACGACCCTCTACTCCATCGATTTCTACGACAAGCTCGGTCACTATGCCCGTGTCGGCGGCCTGGAAGTCGCCCGCGTCGGCGACGACGACCGCATGGCGGAAATCAAGCGTAAGGTCACCTCGGGTAAGGCCTTCGGTACGCGCGTGAGCCTGATCGATCCCGCCGAGATCAAGGAGAAATTCCCGCTGATCGAGGAAAGCATGGTGCAGGGCGGCATGTGGGACCCCGATGCCGGCCTCGTTATTCCCCGTTCGCAGACGGTTGCCGGCAAGCTGATCGATCAGGGCGAAAAGAGCGGCAAGCTTCTCTCCTTCGCCAATACGCCGGCCCAGTCGCTGATCGTCAAGGACGGCCGCATCACCGGCGTCGTCACCCATCGCGGCACGATCGAGGCCGAATACGTCATCGTCTGCGCCGGCCTGTGGGGTCGCCTGATCGCCGAGATGGTCGGCGAAGACCTGCCGGTCATGCCGGTCGACCACCCGCTGACCTTCTTCGGCCCCTACAACGAGTTTGCCAACACGGGCAAGGAAATCGGCTTCCCTTTGATGCGCGACCAGGGCAACTCCGCCTATATGCGCGACACCGGCGATCCGAAGACCGCCGAGGGTGGCCAGATCGAATGGGGCTACTACGAAGAGAAGAACCCGCGCCTCTGCCATCCCCGCGATCTCCTCGAAAAGCACGAGGCTCGCCTCTCGCCCTCGCAGCGCGACCTCGACATGGAGCAGATCATCGAGCCGCTCGAACGCGCCATGGAACTGACGCCGATCCTCGGCGAGCTCGGCTACAATGAAGGCCATTCCTTCAACGGCCTCTTGCAAGTCACGACCGATGGCGGCCCATCCGTCGGCGAAAGCCAGAAGGTCCGCGGTCTCTGGTATTGCGTCGCCATCTGGGTGAAGGACGGCCCCGGCTTCGGCAAGCTCGTTGCCGACTGGATGACCGACGGCCGCACGCCGATCGACCATAACAGGATCGACTATTCCCGCTTCTACCCTCATATGCTGGAAGAGGCATTCATCGAAAGCCGCTGCACCGAAGCTGCCCAGAAGATCTACAACCCCGCCGTTCATCCGCGCGAACCCTATGCGACCGGCCGCAGTGTCCGCCGCTCGCCCTTCTGGGAGCGCGAAAAGGAACTCGGCGGCTACTTCATGGAACTCGGCGGCTGGGAGCGTGCGCACGGCTATGCCGCAAACGAGCACCTGCTCGAAAAATACGGCGACCGCATACCGGTGCGCGAAAACGAATGGGACAACCGCCATTTCTGGCGCGTCTCCAATGCCGAGCATCTGGCCTTGAGCGAAGATTGCGGCATCATCAACCTTTCGCATTTCGCCATGTACGACATCGAAGGCCCTGACCATGTCGAGCTGCTGGAATGGCTCTGCGCCGCCAAGATCGGCGGCGACGCCAATATCGGTAAGGGCATCTATACCCACTTCCTCGATGACGAGGGCATGGTGCGCGCCGATTTCACCGTGATCCGCATGGCCGACCGCTGCCGCCTGATCGACGGCGCCGATGCCGGCCCGCGCGATTTCCACTACATGCGCCGCGTTGCCCAGGATAAGGGTTTCGACGTCACCATTACCGACGTTACCGAACGCTATGTCACGATCGGCATCTGGGGACCGAATGCCCGCACCAACCTGCAGAAGGTGGTCGAAAGCCCGGAAAACCTCTCGCACGAGAACTTCCCCTTCGCGGCGATCAGGCAGATCCGCATCGCTGGCAAGAACGTCACGGCGTTCCGCATCTCCTATGTCGGCGAACAGGGCTGGGAACTGCACATGGCCTATAGTGACGCGCTGGCCGTCTGGGATGCGCTGCGCTCGACGGGCGCCATCGCCGTCGGCGTCGAAACCTATGCCAACAGCCGCCGTATGGAAAAGAGCCTCCGCCTGCAGAATGCCGACCTGTTGACGGAATATAATCTTCTCGAAGCCGATCTCGCCCGCCCAAAGGTCAAGGAAGCTGATTTCCGCGGCAAGGCGAAGCACCTGGAATATCGCGCCCGCGAGCATCAGCCGGCCATGCTCTGCACGCTCATCGTCACCGATAATGTGGATTCCAACGGCGTGGCACGCTACCTCGTCGGCATCCTGCCGGTCATGGACCCCGAAACCGGCGAAACCCTCGTCGACGAGCTCGGCCGCCGCTCCTTTACCACCTCGATCGCTTACGGCCCGACCATCGGCAAGAATATTGCGCTCGCCTACCTGCCCTGGTCCTATGCCCAGGAAGGCCGCAAGCTGAAGGTCGAATATTTCGGCGAGACTTACCCGGTGGAAGTCGCAGGCGTCGGCTACAAGCCGCTCTACGACGCGGAGAACCTGAAGCCGAGAAGCTGATCTCCAACAGACCGGAAAGCGAGGTCATGCCTGGCTTTCCGGACGTCCGTCAGGCCGTGTGATTGACGATGGCCTGCGCGATCTCATCAATGTCGCGCTCGTGGATTTCATGCCCTCCACCGTCGACCCGGTGCAGCCGCGCATCTCGCACGACCTGGGTGAAGGCCTCCCCATGCTCTATGGGAAACAGCGGATCGGCTGTGCCGTGGATCGCAAGGACCGGCAGCTTGATATCCGATGCCTGAAGTCTTGCGAGCCCCTCCTCACTCACGAGCGTGAAATGGTTCGTGGCGCTGGCAAATGACGGCGCCCGCGCCATGTCGCGGGCGATCAAGGTGTTTGCAGCATCAGCATCATGCGGATGCCTGGTGCCGGCAAGCATGGCCGTCTCGCTACGCAGGAAATCGGCGATGGATTCAAGATTGGACCAGTCGGTCGCTTCGGCCGACCTGGAATGCTCCTGATAGGTTTTTGTCGAGGAGGGCAAGCCCTCGACTGCAAGCGGTGATGTGCTGATCAGCGTGAGCGTCCGCACACGCCGGGGATGGCGCAACGCTACTTCTTGCGCGACGGCGCCGCCCATCGACATGCCCACCACATGTGCCGTTTCCAATCCGTAGCCGTCGAGAATAGCGATGACATCGTCGGCCAGGTCGCTGAATGAATAACGGGGTTCGCCTTGCGGATAGTGTGTCGAGAGGCCGGTGTCGCGCTGGTCGTATCGGATCACATAGCGCCGCCGGGCGGCGAGCGCCTCGCAGAACCTATCCGGCCACCACAGCATCGAAGCCATCATCCCCATGATCAATATTATGGGCGGGCTGGAGGGATCACCGAAAGCCTGGGTCTGCAGGCTCGCTCCCTTGGTCTCGACTGAGCTCTCGGTGACGGCGAATGATCTCGTTCGTTCCATGACAAATCCATCCGATTGCGAATTGCAACTGGAATCCATATTGCATAACTGATCTTATTATGCAATCAGTTTATGAGAAGGTGCAATACGGGACCCGACTTCCATGAGAGTAATTCCAGAACAAGCACCCAGCGGTTTTCTATCCGGAATTGTACGAGAATAATGAGTTAGAGCTGTTCCGAGATTTCGCGAGAACTGAACCGCGATGGCGATTAAACGAGATGAGGGAGGTTTGTAGTGTTGCAATGTGCCGATTTTTACGACGCTGAACTCTCACGGCATAACCGGCATTTGCGGGCCGTCGCCGATGTCAGGAGGCGCGACCGGGTACTCGATATCGGCTGCGGCGCCGGACAAACCACCCGGGAAGCAGCTCTTGCCGCGATGGAAGGCGGCGCGGTCGGTGTGGATACTTCCGCCGAGATGCTTGAGATTGCGCGGCAACGTTGCGCTGAAGCGGGATTGCGCAACGTCGGCTTCGAACTGGGTGACGCACAAAGCCACAACTTTCCAGCTGCCGGTTTCGATCTCTGTATCAGCCGGTTCGGCGCTATGTTCTTTGCTGATCCGCCGGCGGCATTTGCCAATATCGCCCACGCAATGCGCCCTGGTGGACGCCTCGCCTGGATGGTGTGGCAAAACCAGGAGCGCAACGAATGGTCTGGCGCCATCAGGCAAGCTTTGGCTCCGGGAAGCCCAATTTCGGAAAACGCCGGCAAGCCGTTTTCGCTTGGCGATCCCGCCATGGCCAAAGAGCTGCTGAGCGCCGGCGGCTTCACCTCGATCGACTTCATCGAGGTGGAAGAACCTGTCTTTTATGGAACGAATGTCGACACCGCCCTTGATGCTCTTAGCGGCCTCTATATGGTCAAGGACGCGCTCACGCACACCGATGAGACGCCCGACCAACCACTGCAGCGGCTGCGTGATGTGCTGGATGCGCATATGACCCCCGAAGGTGTGCTCTTCGACTCCCGAGCATGGATCATCACCGCTGATCGGGCCAGTGCCTGAGGAAGCCTAGCTCGCCGGAGTTGGGGCATCGCTAGACGATGCTTGCCCGGTTACCAGATACAAGAAAGCCCGCGCGACGGCGGACCTTTTGGAATTGGTTGCGGGTTCAGGCTTCTCGCCATTGGTTGCTTGGAACAGTCCGCTGGACTGTCCGGTCGAGCTGAAGCTCGATCGCCTCACCATTCAAGTTAGGGAAATATATCCTCACCCAACTTTGTTTCGGAGCTACCAACCCTATGCCTTGAAAGGCTCCGCTTTCTCTGAAAGCGCCGCCAAGTCCTCGGCAAGACGCACGGGCACATCCATGCGCTCATGCAAAATGCTCATCACACCGAGATCGCCGTTATCTAGTTCGCGGAAGAAGACATAGTGATGCTCGTAGCGGCTGAAATACGCCTCGCGCTTCACATCGGCGGGAATAGCAAGACGTTGCGGAAGCTTCCGCCAGATTGCCTTTTCCTCGCATAACCGCTGCAAATGCGTATGCAGGCCGGTGATGTAGGTCACCGCCTGCTTCTCACCCCACTTCTCAACGGTATCCCGCCAAATCTTGTCCTGCGCCGCGTCGGCGCGCGGATAAAAGCGAGACGCCACCATGATCAGCGGCGCTTATTGCGGCGGATAACATCTTCGGCGGAAACGGCGACAAACTCGCTGTCATCCGCGCGCATGGCCGGTGCAAGCTCCTTTTGGAGCGAGTCCCATGCCTCATCACGGGTTTGCAGGTCGCGACGGATCAAGGCACGAATGTATTCGCTGGCGTTCTCGTAGAGGCCATCGTCGCCAATCTGCTGCTGGATGTGGTCTTGCAGCGCACCGCTGACCTTCACATGAATGCTACCCGACGCCATCGGAATATCCTTTTATTATAGCTAATTGCGGGGTGTGTAGCATATATTGTCAATATTCATCACAAAATGAAGGTACTGCTCACGGAAATGCAGCACCTTCAAGCCGGCTTCGGAAGGCATCTAACATGCCGACATCCGTGGCGACGTGTAACTACCAACAGAACACGTCAATCATCGCGTGTACTTTTGGAATTGATTGCGGGTTCAGGCTTTTCGCGGTTGGCTGCTTGGAACGGCGCCACTGGACTGTGCAATCGAGCTGAAGCTCGATCGCGCCTCACCCTTCAGGTTCTGCGCCTGAGGCGCTAGCGGTCTTGGCGATATTTGCTTTTGGAAAGCTTGGTTTCGTGTGGAGGCTTTGTTGATTTGTGTCCCCCTGCGTCGGCTTTGCCTCCTTCGCAGGAGGATTTCGGGCCGATTCCGGATAGCTTCATTCTCGGCTGTCGTGCGGACGGGCTTTCCGTTCGACGCGAGGGCAATGGACTGCCGGCCATTTTGGGGACACGAACCTATCTCGGCCGCGCCTATCAATATCAATGCGAAACGGCGGCTGGCGCTATCGTCGCCAATG
>NZ_JABAII010000019.1 GCF_012641405.1 Rhizobium sp. P40RR-XXII | reverse complement strand
AAATCGGCGACCTGCTGCCGTTCAACTTCTCCAAGACTACTGCGGCCGGATAGAGCCGGATCTCGCTACCAATGCGCGCACGTTCATCGGTCTTGCGCCGTCAATGCGCATCGAAAATCGCGCTTACCTCGATATCACCGAGAGGCCGGCGAATGCCGGGTTTGAATACGCGATCAGCGCCGCAGCGCCCGTTATCGGGAATGTCATTCTGCACGTGCGGGACGGCGGCAAAATTGTCAGCATCGTGCCCGTGCCGGAAGGTGCAAGTGCTGAAAATCGCGTGAAAATCGACGAGCTTTACCACCGCACAGACGCCGAGACGCTGCAAGCGGTTGCCGAAGTCGCCTCGCGCGCCGTGTTGACTATCCCGATCGCAAAGATATTTCGACTGGATGAGATCGGCGCGGCCCAGCGCGCGGTTTCTTCGGGCGTGCAGGGAAAAGTAGTGCTGAAACATTGAGTGCGTTTTTTGCGGGGCAGCAGGAACGTCAGCAGTCGCGCGTGTTTGTTTCTCGGTGAAACCACGGCCATCGTATGTGCCGTTTCCATCCCATTGAATCTGGATATTCCTGAGTCGTAAGGTCCGCGCAAAAACGGCTCCTGCAAGAACGGTAGTGAATTCAGGGCGATCCTGCTTGGCGTGGCTTTAGGCGCTGCCTGGAAGGACAAAAAAATGCCGGGCGTTTCTACCCGGCAGAGTTGGGCCAGAGGCCTTGGGAAGAGTGGGTCGATACCGATAACCTGACCATGACGTCTCGAAGACTGGCCTCAGTTTCGCTCGACGTTTGAAAATACTCCTTGCACCGCCGCGTGGTGAGCGCCCTAAGCGTCCAGGCCCGATGCCTTTTCAAGCGTCTCCTTCATCGATTGAGCTCCACGCGCGGTGAGCGCCCGCCCGAGACAAAATTCGACTTCGATGACCCTTTTCCCTCGAGCAGGGCGATCTCCGCGAGTGTGCTGCCTTGGGACACGCACTGAAGGCAGGCCTTTTTAAGCAGCGAAAGCATCAACGTCTTCATAAGCCTCCTAATATCATATGTTATGTTAGAACATGCCGTTATCTATGGAGCTGCCCTCGATACTTGGAATGCAGGTTCTCTTGAAAGCCGTTCGGCGTGCCACCTGAGATGGTTCGCCATGAACGTCGAGATGAAAAAGTAAGAATGATCGTATCCTTCGCGCATGTTAAGGGTGAGCGAGATCCCAGCCCTCTCGCACGCTTCCTTCAACAGATGCGGCCGAAGTCCGTTATCGATAAAACTGTCTGCCGTCCCCTGATCGACCAGCATTTCTTGAACGCGAAATCCGTCTTCAATCAGGAATGTCGAATCGTAGGCACGCCAAGTGGCAGGATCGGAACCAAGGTATTTTTCAAACGCTGGCCGGGACCAATCTGCCGTCGATGGCTGAGTGATCGGCGCGAATGCGGAAACTGATTGGAATCTGTCGGAATTCTTCAGCGCCAGGGTGATCGCCCCGTGACCACCCATGGAGTGACCGAAAATGCCCTGGCGAGAGAAATCTAATGCGAGCCCGCTACTTTCTAGCAGTGCTGGAAGCTCTGAGAGAATGTAACTCTGCATGTTGTAGTGGGTGGCATAGCGAGGCTCTGTGGCATCCAGATAGAATCCCGCGCCTTTGCCGAACTGCCAATTGTCGCTTTCGTCGGCTACCTCATCGCCGCGCGGACTGGTGTCGGGGCAGACGATGGCTAGGCCAAGCTCTGCGGCACTTTGGCGATAGTCGCCTTTGTCCATGACATTTTGGTGAGTACAGGTCAGACCGGACAGGTACCACAAGACAGGAACCTTTCCGCTTTCGCTTTGAGGTGGCATGAAGATCGCGAACGTCATGTTGCAATGGCACGTGCTGGACCAATGCGAAAAGACGTACTGCGTGCCTTCAAAGGACTTATTGGCCGCAATCTGCTTCATTCCACTCCCCGTATCATGGAGCGGGCCAGATTGCTCCAGCCCGCGTTGCGCATTATTGGAGGACGCCGCTTTTCTTGGCTGCCCATGTGGCGAGAAAGTCCATCAGCGCCGGCGAAAGGCAATCATAGGGCTCAAGACCCACTTCCCGCAGCTTGGCCCGGATGCCATCCATCTCGGACGGATCGACCCCGCCTTCGATTGCTGACGAAACGAAGGCTGCGAAGCCGGGCTCTGGCCAATCGCCGCTGTCGAACAATTCCGGATGAATGAAGGACAACCCCTTGAACGCATGATCCCTTTCGACCGGGCCATACATATGAGTGCCGCACTCCTTGCAAGCGTGGCGCTGGATCAATGCCGAAGGATCGACGACGGCGAGTTTGTCGCCATTTTCAGTGACCGATACGGCTTCGCTCGGCGCTACGGCCACGACAGAGAATGCCGCACCTTCCGGCTTCCAGCATTTGGTGCAGCCGCACGCATGGTTGTGGGCGATCCCGGTCGAGACTTTCACTTTAACAGGGCGATCCAGACACTTGCAGGTGAGAACACCACCTGCATGCTTGCTGTCGCCCTTGTTAAGTCCGGACTGGATCGACGGATGAAGAAGTCGAATGCTCATGGTTTCCTCCTAGGTTTTCCCCGCAACATGCGGGTTTTATCAATGATCAATAGACAATCACCGAACGGATCGACTTGCCTTCGTGCATCAAGTCAAATGCCGTGTTGATTTCATCGAGTGGCATCTTGTGCGTGATCAGGTCGTCGATGTTGATCTTGCCTTCCATGTACCAGTCGACGATTTTGGGAACGTCGGTCCGGCCCCGTGCGCCGCCGAAGGCGGTGCCCTTCCAAACACGCCCGGTGACCAGCTGAAACGGCCGGGTAGAAATTTCCTTACCGGCTTCCGCGACGCCGATCACGATGGATTCACCCCACCCGCGATGGCAGCATTCAAGCGCCTGACGCATGACATTGACGTTGCCTGTCGCATCAAAGGAATAGTCGGCGCCGCCATCCGTCAAATCCTGAATGGCCTGTACGACCTTGTCGTTCCCAACCTCGCTTGGGTTGATGAAGTCCGTCATGCCGAACTTGCGAGCCATCTCCACCTTTGCCGGATTGAGATCGACGCCGATAATCCTGTCGGCGCCAACCATTCGAGCGCCCTGGATGACGTTGAGGCCGATCCCACCCAGGCCGAAGACGACGACATTCGAACCGGGACGAACCTTGGCGGTGTAGATCACCGCGCCGATGCCAGTCGTCACGCCGCACCCGATGTAGCAAACCTTGTCAAAAGGAGCGTCCTTGCGAACCTTCGCCAAGGCGATTTCCGGCAGGACGGTAAAATTCGAGAACGTCGAGCAGCCCATATAATGGAAGATTTCGCCGGCATCGCACGAAAAGCGGCTCGTCTTGTCCGGCATGAGCCCCTGCCCCTGCGTTGACCGGATGGACGTGCACAGGTTGGAACGCTGCGATAGACAAGTTTTGCATTGGCGACATTCCGGCGTGTAGAGCGGAATGACGTGATCACCGAGTTTCAACGTCGTGACGCCGGCGCCCACCTCGCGGACAATGCCTGCGCCTTCGTGGCCGAGGATTGCCGGGAACTTGCCTTCGGAATCAAGGCCGGACAGCGTATAGGCATCGGTGTGGCATACGCCTGTCGCCATGACCTCGACCAAAACCTCGCCGGGCTTCGGTCCGCCAATCTCGATCGTTTCGATGGACAGAGGCTTATTCGCCTCCCACGCGACCGCCGCTCTGCTTTTCATTGTTTTCTCCTTTTTGGATACGCGTTTTCTGCGGAATCTCATCTGTTGGTTCGCAAAATCGGATCAACACTACGGCTTGGCTAGGACGCCAGACGCGATCGCGTGGGCCGCGTTAGAAGGTGAGGATCAGCCGTTTGGGCAATCAGGTCCTCGGAAAGGTCCGGTTGTTCCGCGAGGACTTCGCGGATCGTCTTGCCTGAGGCCAGTACTTCCTTTGCAAGGTCGGCGGCACGTTCGTAGCCGATTGCGGGAGTTAAAGCTGTTGCGACAGCTGTACTGGCTTCCAGGTGCTTGCGGCATGTTTCGGCGTTCGCCGTAATCCCGACCACGCATTTCGTGCGCAGCACGTCGATCGCGTTCGTCAGCAGTTCGAGTGAATGAAGAGTATTATATGCAATGACCGGCTCCATCACATTCAGCTGCAGTTGACCGGCTTCCGACGCGAGCGTGATCGTCAGGTCGTAGCCTATGATCTGGAAGGCGACCTGGTTGACCACTTCAGGCACGACAGGGTTGACCTTCCCTGGCATGATCGATGAGCCCGGCTGAAGAGGCGGCAGGTTGATTTCGTTTAGGCCGCCGCGCGGACCGCTCGATAGCAATCGGAAATCGTTGCAGATCTTCGAAAGCTTCGTTGCTGTGCGCTTCAACATGCCGGAGAAGAGAACGAAGGCACCAGTATCCCAACATGCTTCGATCAGGTTGCCAGCCGAAACCAGGGGAAGGCCCGTGATTGAGCGAAGCTCTTGGAGAGCAGCTGCCTGGTAGTCGGGATTGGTGTTAATACCCGTCCCGATAGCCGTGCCTCCGAGGTTGATCTCGTGGAAGAAGGTAGCGATTTCGCCAAGCCGTGCGACATCCTCGCGGAGAGTTGTCGCGAACGCCTGGAACTCCTGGCCGAGCGTCATCGGCACGGCATCCTGCAACTGCGTGCGGCCGAGCTTGATGACATCAGCGAAGCTCTCGGCTTTGCTTTCGAGCTCGCCGGCAAGCTGCTCCAGCGCCCGTCGCAACTGCCCATGGGACAGAAGGATCGCAAGCCGAATTGCCGTCGGGTAGACGTCGTTGGTCGATTGGGAGAGGTTGACGTCGTTGTTCGGATGGAGGGCATCGTATCTGCCCCGCGCCATACCCATGATTTCGAGGCCGCGGTTGGCGACAACCTCGTTGATATTCATGTTGGTAGAAGTACCCGCGCCACCTTGGAAAACGTCGAGGGGAAACTCTTCGAGGTGCTGACCGGAGATGATTTCCTGGCAGACCTGGCAGATGACCTCTGCTTTACCCGCATCAAGATCGCCAAGTGTCGCGTTCGCGCGGGCTGTCGCCAACTTCACGTAGGCGAGCGACTTGATGAAGTTTGGGAAGTGGCTGATCTGTATGCCTGATATGGGAAAGTTCGCAATACCTCTAGCAGTCTGAGGGCCGTAGTAAGCATCTGCCGGAATGGCGACGGGGCCAAGCGGGTCTCTTTCAATGCGTTCGGTCTGAGGAGCAGCCATCACGAGTATTTCCTCCAAAGTATGAGACAGCGGGCGCCAAGATGAAAGTTGAGGGTGGCTAAACCCTGTGGTTCACGGCGCAACACGCGCTTTCTGCGTCTTGTTTTTTGGGGCCACGCTTGATTTTGCTAGCGTGGCCTAAGTACGATCAAGCCGCCTTGGACGACCGACCTGTCGAAGTTCCACGTTCCTTGACGACTGCAAGAAAGCGATCGATGTCGGCTTCGGTATTGAACATGCCGAGTGAAATGCGGACGCCGTCGCGTTCCGGCGAAACGCGCACATCCTTGGAGGCGAAGTAATCGAGCCACTCTTCAGCCGGGAGCGCTGCGACGTAGATGTGCGGTGCACGGTTGGCACGCTCGCGCGGTCCGACGAGTCGGATGCCCAGTTCATCCAAGCCGGCAATCAGACGGTCGCCGAGATCAAAGCAGTGAGCCTGAATCTGCTCGACACCGAGTTCGTTGATCAGATCAAGTGCGGCCCCGAGGGCTTGGATGGCGGGCAGATTGAAGTTACCGAGCTCGAAGCGGCCTGCGGTCGATGCCGGAGCCATGTCATCCGGTCGGGCAATGAAGTCGGCCGGAGGATTTGCAAGACTGATCGCCGCAAGATAGGCAGGTTCGAGTTCTGTGCGGGACTGATCCCAATACAGTAAACCAAGACCCTGGGGGACAAGAAGACCCTTGTGAGTTCCGCAACCAATGAAAGTGGCCCCGACCTTCTTGGCGTCGATCGGAACCACGCCGACCGCTTGCATGATGTCGAGCACATAGTAGAGGTTCTTTTCCTTGCAAAGCTGACCGACACCGAAAATGTCGAAGCGATGTCCGGCATGGAATGTAACCTGCGACATCGAAATTGCCTTGGTTTTGGCGTCGATATACGAACGGAAGCTGTCGGCATTGACGACTTCCGTCATAGGAATGAAGCGGATTTCGACGCCCCTCCTTTTGAGATTGAGAAAGGCGTAGGCGTTGTTGGGATGATCGCCATGGATCATGAGGACGTTATCGCCCGCCTTGAGCGGCAACGCGTTAGCGGCGATGTTCATCGCTTCAGAAGTGTTCTTGGTGAACGCGATTTCTTCGACAAAAGCGCCTAACAGGCCGGCAACCTTTGCCCGAGTCTGCTCCATGCGATCGATCCACACAGACTTCGGACCGGCCGTCTCGTAGCCCTCCCTGATGAACGTCTCGAGGGCATCCTTGACAGGCTTCGACATCGGCGTCTGGAAGCCAGAATCGAGGTACGTCATCTGCTCGACGGCAGGAAAGAGCTTCCTGACTGCTTGGACATCGTAATACTGCATCATCATTCTCTCCAATGGGCAACAAAATCCGTTCGGCGTGGCGGTGAACCACGTCGCTCCCGTCCCGACCGTTGGCCAGGCTGTCTGCGTCTGCCTTAAATTCTTTTACGCTGCATAAATTTC
Source organism: Rhizobium sp. P40RR-XXII (assembly GCF_012641405.1). GTDB lineage: Bacteria > Pseudomonadota > Alphaproteobacteria > Rhizobiales > Rhizobiaceae > Rhizobium. The sequence continues at coordinate 111,741 of NZ_JABAII010000019.1, read as the reverse complement.
ATCCATTGAAATGATAGGTCAAAACGTCGAACAGTCTAGAAATATATCGTTTAATGAGAGTATTTAATTCCGAAAAATGAGAATTGCTACGTGGCCCGGGGAAGGCTTTATCTTAAGTTACTGATATGAAACACAATGACAGGCTCCGGCGCTGGCCTGAAGCAAAAGACCGACGACGAAGAGGGTGCGACAGGGGGCGCTGCGAGTATTCTCGCATCGATCAGATCCGAGAATTGTTCTTCCGAAACTTGAGAATATGCCTTTAGACGAAGTCGCTATCCGCCTGGAGGATCGTTTCGGACAGCAGAATGGCTGCATTCATCAAAGGCTCTCGGAACCGCTCCAATTCCTCGTAACTCACCCGAGCCGCGGGAACCGAGACCCCAAGGCAGGCGATGAGCGTGCCGTCCGGGGCAAGTATGGGGACTGCACACCCGACCACGCCTTTGACATATTCCTCGTTTGTTCGCGCCCAGCCAGCTGATCTCGTTTGTTCAAGCACACGTAAAAGAGAGTCAGGATCAGTTATTGTCCGATCTGTATGCTTTTCCATCCGGACTGACCGCACGAGCTTTTCGCGAGCTTTTGCCGGCAGCATGCTCATGTAGATTTTGCCTGTTGAGGTGCAATACAGCGGGGCGCTGTGCCCAGGATCGAACTGAAGGCCCTGGGGTGCGGTCACCCGGATGCTGTCGACGTAGGCGACGACATTGTTTCTGACAATGCCGATTTCGCATTGTTCGCCGATCTCTGCTGCGACGTTCTGGAGGACTGCATGGCGCCGTGCAGTGCGAAAGGCCGAGCCGATCGTCTTGCCTGCGAGCACGACAAGCGCGTTGCCGACAACATATCGCTTCGTGCCTGTCGCGCGTTGGATCAGGCCTCGCGCTTCAAGATTGCCAATGAGCCTGTGAGCTGTCGGGAGGGGCAGATCAAGGTTCTTGGCGATATCTGCCGCAGTTACGGCCTTCAATTGGCCGGCCACAAAATCCAGGATGGCAAAGGCGCGATCGAGTGGGCCATCCTGGTTGGCATTCAAACTCATATCGTAGCTCGCAAGACAAAAGGATAATCATATTTCGAGAGGAAAAAACTCGAAACTTGATACTGCGACCTTACTCATAGACCCCAGAATGATCAAATGGCATTCGCGCGCCCGTCTCGCGTTCCCACGCTATCTTGTTGCACCGGTCGTTGAAAATTCAGTCGCGCCGCTGCATTTCGCGAACATCTCCTGGGTCCTGCGTGTGTCAAATCCCGCGGCAACGCACAGCATCAGAAGAACGCGCGCCTTCTGAGGGTTCAACGTCCCAGCAGCAACGAAGCCGTTGGCGTCGTCGTCAACCTCGGCATTGCGCGCTACGGCGCCAGCTCCAGTGCGCGACGACCTCACGACTATTGTCCCCTCCTGGGCTGCCCGCTGGACTGTTGGCAGAATTGCGTCCGGAATGCTCCCGCCGCCGGTTCCAGCAAAAACAAGGCCGGGCGGTCTGGCGGAGGCGAGAAAGGACAAGGTTTCGGGCTCTTGGCCGGCGTAAGCATAGATGACTGGGATCGGCGGCAAGGCGCTCGGCAACAAGAAGTGGGGCAAAGCGTCTAACGGGGCGGCGACACGGGGCTTGTCATTTTCGATCGCACCCACGTCACCGATGTTAGGGCTGTCGAAGGCATCGACGTCCACGCTATGACGCTTTGTAACATCCCTGGCAGCCTGTACTCGAGCGTTAAGGACAGTCAGCACGCCTCGGTTACGAGCCTCCGGAGATCGCGCCAACATAATCGCATGCCGCAAATTCAGTGGCCCGTCGCTTTCGAGACTGTGCGACGGCCGCATGGCGCCAACGATAACGATCGGCTTCGTCCCGCGATAGGTGAGATCAAGGAAGAATGCCGTTTCCTCGAGCGTATCAGTCCCGTGTGTGATGACGACGCCCGACACATCCGGTCGCGCGGCGACAATAGCCACCTGCTCGGCAAGAACAAGCCAATGTTCGGGACGAATGTTCGGGCTTGTTACTTGCATGAGCTGAAGGCATTCAACTTCCCGATCGATACCACTCAATTGCAGTAGTGTCTCAACCCCAATGGTCGCCGTTCGCGCTCCGTCCTGGGCAATGGTGCCACCCGTCGCCAGGACTACAACCAACTTGGGGTCGTCGATGCGCACCGATGCATGGCCAAATCCAACCACGTTCTTCATCTTCCATGTTCCTCGGCACTGAGCGATAAGTTGAGAGACGACCGCTTTGTCAGGGACGTTGCGGAGGTTCGGTTCTGTAAGTTCCTGGATGCTTGTCGCATGGACGCATCGCCCAAATCAGCTTGGCCCCACATCGCGATGCCCTCTGCAGATCAGTGTCTAAGAATGCGAGACAGGAAGGTTCTCGTGCGCTCGTGCTGCGGGTTGTCGAAGAAGCTGTTCGGCTCTCCGATTTCGGTGATACGTCCATGATCGATGTAGACCACGCGGTCCGCGACTTCCCGCGCAAACCCCATTTCGTGGGTGACGATCATCATCGTCATCCCTTCGGCAACCAGCTCGCGCATCACGTCCAAGACCTCACCCACCATTTCAGGGTCGAGCGCGGACGTCGGTTCATCGAAGAGCATGATGTGCGGATCCATCGCGAGGGATCGAGCAATCGCCACTCGTTGCTGTTGCCCCCCAGACAATGCTGCAGGATATTTGTGCGCTTGGTCGCTCAGACCGACGCGGTCAAGGAGTCGCAAGGCCTTCGCTTCGGCGTCTTTTCGCGACTGCTTTCGCACTCTGATGGGGGGCAAAGCGATATTTTCCAGCACGGTCATGTGCGGGAACAGGTTGAACTGCTGGAAGACCATCCCAACGCCCTTGCGGATCTCTTGCAGGGCCTTGTCGTCGCCAACGGCGCGCTCTTCCGCCATTGGCATGCGGAACCCATCGACCATCAGATTTCCGCTCTGATACTGCTCGAGACCGTTGACGCAACGGATGAGAGTCGACTTTCCAGAGCCACTCGCTCCGATTACAACGATGACCTCGCCTTTTCCGACAGATAGGTCGACATCCTTGAGGACATGGAACGTCCCATAATACTTGTTGAGGCGTTCGACCCTTACTATCGGCTCATTCGTCTTTGTCGCGGATATGTTGTTCATCGGCTTGCTCCTTTACCGAGCTGCTGTTCGAGACGGCGCGCCATGAAAGTGATGATACTTCCGATCGCAAAATACACTGCGAAGAGAAACACATAGATTTCATAGGTTTGCCCGCTGTTTTGAGGATTTGCCAAGATCATCTGGCCCGCCCTGAGAAAATCCGTCAGGCCAATAATGAAAACGAGGGGCGCGTAATTGAAGATATCGAGGATGTTGCCAACCAATCCAGGCAGAGCAACGCGCATCGCCTGTGGCAGCACGATCAATAGCTTCATATCGGCGTCACTGAAGCCGAGAGCGTCTGCGGCCTCAGTCTGTCCACGTGGGACTGCCTGCAAGCCGCTGCGGATAAATTCGGCCGCGTAAGCCGAGTAGAAAATTACGAAGCCAAGAAGACCGCGGATGACGTCAGGGATGTGTACGCTAGGCAGCAGCAGTGGGAGGGCGATCCAGATCCAAAAGACGATCAGGATCAGCGGAACAGCGCGCATGAGTTCGATGTAGCCGGTGCATAGGACTCGAATGCTACCAATCTTGCTCTGGCGGCCGAAAGCCAGCAGGATTCCGATCGGGATGGTCAGCGCAGCTGCGAAAATCGTCAGGATGACCGAGAGCAACAGGCCACCCCAAGTGGAGGGACCTACTGGCGCCAAAACGATTACTGTAAGCCCTAATAATGCCGTTGATAGCTTGCCTGTATGGGCTTTGATTGTGGGAAGTTTCGATCCCGCGATCCATCCTGAAACGTAAATCGCAGCTACGAGCAACGTTTTGACCGCAGCTCCAATGGAAACATATGCGGCGAGCACTGTGATGAACCCGAATCCGATTGCTACGACAACCAAGCGGCGCGTCTGGAATGGAATTGCCGTGGCACTGACAGTGGCGAAGATCAGTGAAAGGCACCCGGTCGCAAACCAGGCACGCCATAGCTCACCATCGGGAAATACCCCGGTCATGAGAACCTTCGCGCTCGACTGGATAACACTCCAGTCTGCGCCCGTCAGAACCCAGGCCAGGAATGCGTAAGCAATCCAGATCGCCACGGGTATGACAATGATCGTCAAGGCAGTGTCGAACGGCTTGGCGAAAAGATTGAGACGAAGCCATTTCAGGGTCGTCGTGGCGTGCATTATCGTGCTCCCGGAATTTGCATGCGCGCATTGAGCACGTTCGTGACGGCGCTGATCGTGAGGCTGAGGAAGAGATAGACCAGCATGACGATAATCACGCCTTCAAGGCTTCGGCCAGTCTGGTTTGCGACGGTGCCGTACACATTGAAGAGATCAGGAAACCCAATCGCGATGCCAAGAGACGTATTCTTGGCCAGACCAATGTACTGGTTCCCAAAGGACGGAAGAACGACGCGGAACACCTGCGGAAGTACGATGTCCTTGATGGTCTCGCTCCGGGAGAACCCCAACGACTCCGCTGCCTCCCACTGACCCTTCGGCAAACTCTCGATTGCTCCGCGCACCACCTCTCCGAGATAAGCGGAGCTGTTGATGGAAATCGCGATCAGGATTGCAGTGAATTCCGGCGACAGCGAAAATCCGCCAGATGCCCTAAACCGCCCGACTTCAGGAAATTCGATAGACAATCGAAACCCGAGATACAGCGCAGCGGCCAGCAGCAGTAAACCAATTACAAGACAGGCAATACGGAAGCCGTTTCGGGTTGAGACGAAATTGCACGCGAGCATGACTAAAGCTGAAAGGAAGAGGATTATCGAGGAGCCGGTCGTGCTCTGAGTCGCCACAAGGCCCGGAATCCAGACGCCTTGTTGGCTTAGGATGGTACCAAGAAGATGCGGCGCTCCTGCAATGGGCGGAAACTGGAGGATCACGGCGACATACCAGAATGTCAACTGGATCAGCAAAGGCGTGTTGCGGACGAACTCGACGAAATAGAAGCAGATCTGGCGGATCAGCCAGTTCGTCGATAGCCTGCCGACGCCGAGCATCACACCAATTATCGTGGCAAACAGGATCGCGAGGACGGCGACCTTAAGCGTGTTCATTAGCCCGGCGAATAGCGCTTGCGCATTACTCATCTCAGATGAGAATGTCACCAACCCAAAAGGATCGGAAAAGCTATAAGTAAACCCCTCGCTGATCTCAAAACCCGCCGCCGCCGAAAGGTAGTCGAAGCTGAACGCAATGCCCCTGGCAGCAAGGCTCGCTCGCAACGCATATCCAAGGCCAAACAAAATACCGATCGCCGCGCCGACGATTGCTAACTGCGTTAGTTTTTTTCGAATTGCCCGAGCTCTAAGCGCTTGCCGGTCGAATTGAGCGGGCGCATCGATTGTGCTTGCGGCCATCATTTGACGCTCCCTTTAGTGAAAGCCATGGAGATATGCGGCCGGCCGTTACCGGCCGCACTATACTATCAGTTCCAGAGCGGAGAAATCATCGTGCCGCCGTCTTTAAAAAGGGCATTCGGAGTGCCTTTCCGGTCGATGTAAAACGGAGTTTTGGGGCCGAGATTGCGATCGTAGACTTCTCCGTAGTTGCCGACCTGCTTGACAACCTGCGCGACGAAATCTGCGGGAATTCCGAAGTCTGCGCCGAACGTGCCATCGAGGCCGAGAAACCGTTTCATCACCGGGTCGGACGACGTCTTGGCTTCGTCAACTTTGGCCGACGTCAAGCCGTCTTCTTCCGCCTGAATCATCGCAAAGGTGATCCAGCGCAGAGCGTTCCGCCAGCGAGAATCGTTTGCGACGACGAATCCGGCGAATGGAGACTTTTCGAGCATTTCCGGCAGAATGAAGTAGTCATCCGGCTTGGCAGAGTTGCCGCGCCATGCGGCGAGCGCCGTCTTGTCGGTTATCATAGCGTCGCAACGCCCGCTCCCGAGGGCGCCGAAGAGTTTTTCCAGATTTTCGTAGGTGAGTACCTTGTTCGTCCAGCCTCGTTCTTTCACAAGGCTGGCGAGCAAAGCTTCAGTTCCCGACCCTTGCGTTGTGCAAAGGCTCGCGCCTGCGAGATCATCGAACTTTGTGACCTTGGAGGCGGCCTTGACCATGGCTCCCGTCCCGTCCCAGAATGTGATCGGTAGAAAGTCGATCGTGATTGCGGACTCGCGAGCCGGCTTCATGGTCGTATGCGCGAACACGACATCAACCTGTCCGGTCTGAAGCGCCGTGAAGCGGCTCTTGTCGGTAACGACAACGTAGTTGACTTTGGTGGCGTCACCGAGAACGCCGGCGGCAATCGCGCGGCAGAAATCGACGTCGAAACCTTCCATCTTGCCGGTTTTCGTATTCAAATATCCGAAGCCGGGAGCTGTATTGTCGGTTCCGCAATTTAGAGTGCCGCGTTGTTTCACGGTATCGAGCACGCTGGCGCTCGCTGGCATGGCGGCGAAAAGTGAAACGGCGGCGGCGGCAATGCTGAGTGCTATCTTCATTTTGTTCCCCATTGGTCACCCGGAGCCTATCCGGCGATGATGATTTGCAAGCGAATTTGGGCGTCGTGTCGCTTCTTTTTCTTATCCAACACCTGCATTTTGAGCGTAGTTTGACTCAAAACATCAGTCCAGTTAAATGATTTCAAGTATTCCATTTGAAAAACTGTTGAATGCGATATGCTGTCGATTACGGAACCGGTTAGGCCAATCGAACTATGGACACTCAGCGACTAAAAACCCTTAGGGAACTTGCAATCCGAGGAACCATGGCGGCCACGTCAGAGGCGGTAGGACTGTCGCCCTCCGGGGTTTCCCAGCAGATTTCCATGCTTGAGGAAGAGGTGGGCGTGGCGCTGGTGGAGCGCCGCGGCCGCGGCGTCAGGATTACTCCAGCGGGCCAGGTTTTGATACGGCACACCGAGAGACTACTGAATGTGCTGGAAGAAGCAAAAACCGAGCTGGCCGAGATAAAGCGGATCGTTGCTGGTGAGCTGACGCTCTCGTCGTTCCCTTCCATCGCTGCGAGCCTGCTGCCGGGGACGCTGCGGGAATTGCAGATTGATTTTCCAGATCTAGTCGTCTCAGCGATCGAGATGGAACCTCTAGTAAGTCTAGCATCTTTGCGAAGTTGGCAGGTCGATCTCGCGATTGTCGACGATCTGACGCTCAAGCAGGATAAGAGTCCAGAGGCCCTCGAAACTTTCTCTATTTACGAAGATACGATCGTGGCCGTTCTCGCCAAGTCTCATCCATTGGCTACTAAAAGAAAGATCCGGATCACGGATCTTCGAGATGAGTTTTGGGCAATCGATACGCGGCCCAACACGTTCTCAGACACGATTTTTGAGATCTGCAAAAGTCGCGGCTTCGAGCCCAAAATTATAGGAAGGTTCGACGCATTCGATGTCATTTGTGCTATGGTTGCGGGGCGGAGCGCGATCTCCATCTTGCCTCAGATCAGAGTGTTGCGGCACCGCCACGAAATCGTCGCGCGTCAATTTGATCCCCCCATGAAGAGATCGATCCTCCTTGCAATTCGCAAAGGTGAATCGAGGAGACCAGCGCTCAAAATCTTAATCGAGGCGCTTCGCAAGCACGCGGCAACATTGCCGATTATTTCGATCGAAAGCGGCGGGGCGATCGCAACATGAAACCGGGACGTAGACTACTTCCGATCCCATTAGACGACCTCTCTTGGCCCATATTTACCGTTCCGAGGTCAAGTAAGTCGCCGAACCAACCACTGCGTCAGTCGCTGATTTGTCAAGATGAAGTCGCCGGGGTGCCAAATCAGTGAAAATTCCTGCTCTTCGCCTTCAACGTATCGATATGAAGGTCAGGCTGTTGAGTTGCGCGAGATTTTGATCCGCACTTTCGTTTCGTGCTGAGCCAGCTATGAAAATTCAACCATTTGAAACGATTGATTATGCTAAGTGTTTTCTGGATCCGTGCCACATGCAAAACCGCGTTAAATCATCACGGAAATTAACATATGCGCATCGGCCTGATTGAAATTGAAAACTTTCGCGGAATCAAACTATTTCAGTGGGCGCCAGAACCCGGCGTAAATTGCCTGATTGGACCGGGCGACTCTTGCAAGACAACGATCCTTGATGCTGTTGAATTGGCGTTATCACCTCGCCACACGCTAAATTTCGATGATCTTGATTTCTATCAGAGCGACCACGCTAACCCCGCCGTCATTACAGTTACCCTAATCGACCTTCCCAAGGAATTCACGTCCGATCAACACTATGGCCATTATCTCCGAGGTTTCCTCAACGACAAAAAACTCGTTGATGAATTGCCATTACCGGAACACGGAATGCCTGCCCTCTCGATCCGCCTCACGATAGATGAATCCCTGGAGGGCAAATGGGGCCTTCACAATGACCGCGTCACGTCCGGCGATCTAAAAGAACGAGCTTTGAGCTATTCACATCGAACTGAGGTCGCACCCGCACGACTGGGGGTTTATGCCGATCACCATCTGAGCTGGGGCCGCAATTCGACGCTGACCCGAATGAGCGAAGGAACAGCAGGAACAAAAGATATTCTGGCCCGTGCAGGAAGATTGGCCCGTACCCACTTCAAGGAAGAAGCAGCCAACCTCTTCAAGAATAGCCTGACCAATGTTTCCAAAGCGGCCGCTAAGGTCGGGATGGCACTTCCGGAAACACTAACAGCCGGTTTGGATGTCGATGGTCTCTCCGTTACTAACGGCAGCATCGCGATCCATAATGGAGAGATACCCTTGCGCGTTATGGGCTTGGGATCATCACGGCTGCTGGTCGCCGCACTACAGGATTTTTCCAGGGCGTCATCCTGCTTAACAATCATTGACGAGGTGGAACATGGTCTTGAACCGTACAGAATTGTGCGCCTGTTGAAGCATCTCAAGTCGAAAGACCGTGCAAGTCCCCAAGTATTCTTGACCTCGCATTCGCCCGTCGTCATTCGGGAGCTGAAAGTCGATGATTTGCACGTTGTTCGACGTTTAGCGGATGGCAAGGTTGAGATCCGTGCCGCAAACAAAAAGTATTCACGGCTGGACCCCCAAGCGCCGCCGCGGTCCATGCCCGAGGCGTATTTGGCACCGACGATACTGATATGCGAAGGCAAAACGGAAGTCGGCCTGTTGAGAGGACTGGATGATTTCTGGTCCTCAGCGGGAAAGGATACTCTCGCCCTGAAGGGCATTGCGCTAGTGGACGGAGGCGGAATCGACCAAGCTCCCGCACTGGCGGGTCATTTCTTTTCCCTAGGATATGATGTGGCGCTGCTCATCGATTCCGACCGGGAACCTGACGACAAGGAAATCCTCGGCAAGCTCGCAAATGTCAAAATTCCTATATTTCGATGGAGACAGAGTTACGCAACGGAGGATGTCCTTTTTCACGAATTGCCCTTAAAGGCCGTGGAAGCTCTATTTGATTACACTCTCACAATTATCAGCCCAGCTGCGATACAAGCGGCCGCCAACAAAGATCGATCCAAGGCTGAGCAATTTCCCGACACGGATAGCATCCGCAAGGCGCTTGGCGACAAAGTGCTACGTGACGCCCTCGCAGATCGAGCCAAGGGCAAGATTGACAAAGATGGCGAACGCCACCGCGCCTGGTTCAAAGACATAGAGAAGGCCGATACGATTGCGCAGACCGTGGTGGGACCATATCTTGCAGAAAGCAAGCCGGAATTTGAAACGGTAATAACGGCAATACGAGCATGGATCGATGCCCGTCCCTGAGGCCATAGCCGAAGCAGTCTCGGCACAAACAAGCGGCTCCGTAATAGCTCCGGCCGGTTACGGTAAGACCGAAACAATAGCTGAAATAGTGGCGAACACCACAGGTCGATGCCTGTTACTCACGCACACGCTGGCCGGTGTTGAGGCGCTCAAGTCGCGCCTGAAATCGAAGGGGGTCAGACCAGAACGATATCAATTGGATACAATTGCAGCCTGGGCGCTTCGGTACGCATCATCTTTTCCAAAAGCCTCAGGCATTCCGTCGATCACCACACCGCGCGGCAACCAATGGCCCACGGTCTATCTAGCCGCGCGGCAGCTTCTCACGTCGGGTACCTTGGACGTGGTGGTGAAGGCCTCGTACTCCATGGTGCTGGTGGACGAATATCAGGATTGTACGGTCAGCCAACATGAGATCATCAAAGAACTTTCCCGTACAGTTCCTGTGATAGTCTTCGGCGATCCCTTGCAAGGAATTTTCGACTTTGGGTCAGAGGCAGTTGTCGATTGGACCGTTGACGTGCTGCCGACATTCCCTCAGGTCGATGAGCTAAAGACGCCCTGGCGATGGAAAAAATTAGGAAACCACGACCTCGCCAAATGGCTGAGGGCCACTCGCGACGACCTTCTGGCCGGAAGAGCTATTGATCTTCAGACGGTGCCATCGTGTATCCGCGTCCACCATGTCAAGAATCAGGCACTTGTCCGCAAGCTGGAAGCAAAAGCCTGCAATGCGATCTCCCCCTCGCCTACCAATCGTCTCGTGATAGTCGGAACCAAGGGGAGCGAAAACCAGCGCGCGGCCTTGGCGAAACGCGTCCGCGCCCAAAACGTTGAAACGATTGAGTGCAAAGGGCTACAGGAAGCCTGCGTGAAGATTGAAGCGACAACGGGGTTTCCCCGGCTACGGTATTTCGTAACATTCTTGAGCAAGAGCATTGTAGGGGTTCGACCAACACCCTTTCTTCGCAGAGTCGAAGATATTCACAAAGGCAAAAGGATCACAAAACCTCTCTCGGTGAGAGAGGCAGCGGCGCTCCAGATTATCAACGATGACCATCTGGAGCCGCTTACCATCTTGATTGATGAATTTCGAAAGGTAGGCCAAGCGTTCCGCAGCGAACTGCTTTTCGCGCTGAAAGACAGTTTAGCCAGCCGAATCCTATCCGAACATCCGACACTCCTTGATTGCGCATGGCATATTCAAGAGCGCCGTAGACACGTTGGACGTCGCCACGGCTACAAAATTGTCACCAGCACACTTCTGGTAAAGGGCCTTGAATACGAAAACTCCGTCGTATTCTTATCTCACCCGATGACCAAAGAAGATGCCTACGTAGCTCTGACGCGTGCGTCGCTGCGGATCGATATCGTTACCGAGCATATGAAATTTCAACCTTCATAGCCCTCAAATTTGCAAATGGACATTTGCGTCCAATGATTATTCAAGACAAATGAATTTAACAACTCTAGCGTTCACTCATACTTACAATGCGGAGCTTTTCGCGTATGATTTTTCTAAACTCAACGGCTAACAAAGATAGCGAGCTTCATGTCCACCATCGAGTACCACTACCAAACCATGGGGCGAATTCTCTCATACCTAGTGAACGCGGGACTTTCACGTGTCGATTTCGATCCGTCAGATGCCATGGACATCATGACCCATCGCATTGGCGATGAAGAAGAGGTGCTGCGAACTTTTGCCGACGTTCTCTACTGGATGAAAGACGAAGGACTAATCCGCGTTCGCCGTATTCAAGAGTTCGACGGCGGTTACGCTTTCAATGGTGTGCAACTCACATCCAAGGGCGTTTCAATCGTGCAGACTAAGCCTAACGATCCCGATCTCGGTGAGAGCATCGAGAAAAAGGTGAGCGTCAAGGGTGAGCTCGAAGCGTCCGTCTACACCAAGATCGGATCGTTTGTCGGTGGCTTAATCGGTGGCGCAACCCAAGCAATGTCGGGCTAGTTCAAATTCTCTCGATCAAGCATCAGCTGTAAAAAGTTTGGGTATGCCGTAGTAATCGAGCTTAGACAGATCGAGGAGCGACTGGTTATTCAGAGGCCGGATAGCCCAAGCGACGGTGCAAGCATGGACCCATAGCCAGCTTGATTGGCCCGTTTTCATCCTCCCAGCCCTTGCCTACAACGCCGTGAATATAGATAACGCCCTCAAGTTGGTATCCGCGCGTTGACGTCTAAAAGGGCGGTGTCCACCGGATCGCCCTGTAGCTCCCACTTGACTGGTGGTTGATATGGCACTCGACGTCACGACTGATCATCGGTTTCGTCACGATCGCGGGAATCGATCAGGATGGTTTCGGGGCGACCGATGTTCACATAGGAAAGCACGTCCGAGTTTGCGAGGGCCATATCGAGCTTCGCTTTCGCCCCCTCCCGGGAAAGTCCCGCCGTCTCCAATAGGTCGATAACATCCTCAAACGGCGATGGAGCGCCGCCATTAATGGCAAGATTGCCTTCCATATGGATATGGAAGTAGGCCTCTTGGTCGATCAGCTTCTCTTGTTCGAGCAATCTTAGAAAATCTGTGAGGAGCTGCATGCGCAGCATTCCCGAAATGACTTCTGTCCACGAAAGCGCGCGGCCAAAAACGGAAATTGCCGCCGGCAGAAAATGGGAGATTCTGAAGATCAGCCGGGCCGCCAAGATAGCCGCATCACGCCCCCCGATCGGAAAGACGGAACCCAAAACGGCGCGCGACCCGATCGCCAGAAAACCGTTCGCAGTCGTTGCATGATTTCGCGCTGCGGCGTGCGTGTCGCAAGCGCTAAGAATAACGATGGGCGGCGGCCTGTGGATCCGCCCGCGCAATAGCCAGACGTCACACGCCTCGTCGTAGAGATGAAGCGTTCCGGCCTTCTCTTCCCGATGACTTCCATGGCCGTCGAAAATAACGAGTGGTCCGTCAAAGGCGTTGAGGGCATCGACAAGCTCGTCGGCGCTCGTGACCTCGACAACCTCGATCTCGATGCGATCTTCCCATTGTTCGCTAAATCCCTCAAAGGCCATCTCGAACATCGGACGGATCGGATCGGTTCGCTTGAGGGCACTGATGATCAGAACCTTGCGAAAGCTTTCCGGAGTAAGGCGAAGAAGCGGTAGCGGCGCAAGCTGGTCGATCAAAAGATTGCCTGGTGTAGCAGGAAGTCTCGAGACATTCTTGCGAATGCACAAGGGTAGTCCGTCAACGCTCAGCCATTCCAGATGGGCGTCGGCAATAATCCTGATCCCATCGCGCGACTGACGAATAATTGAAAGGAAACCTGCCGGAACCGCGCTGTCGATGGCCTGCTGGACTTGGCGAAACGCGTCGAGCCGCTTTTTTGAGTGTGTCTCGTCACCGCGTCGCCCGGAGGCGAATGCGCGCACTGATTTGAAAGTCGTGTTGACTGCATTGGGAAGCCGGATGGTTGCGGCAAGGTGAGATGCAGCGAATGTCGCGACCGCATCAGTCGCAAGAGCCAGTTCCAACTGTCTAATGTGCATCATCGGATGTGGGGACGCTTTGGCTTTTCCGGCGCCAATGTCGGCGAGGCTGGCGCCGAACATGACCTCTTCTTGATGAACGGTCGTTGCCGAGAAGCCATAACCTGTCTGTCCGACCAGCATATCCCGTACGGTGAAAAAAGCCCGCTTCTCGGCGCCAACCACCTTATCGGGAGCACGCATCGTCGCCACGTGTGCATACATCGCCGGAGCAAACAGGTTGAGATCGGGAAAGTGAGGGTATTCATGCGATCCGCCGCTCGTGTCGATCGACCCTCGCTCGGAGAAGATCGTCTCGCACGTCGCAACAATTTGACGAACATACGGGGCGATGCCGTTCCCGATGTCTTTGAACGGTTTGACGCCGATATCGCGATACCCGAGCGCGTGCAGCACCATTAGATTGGGCGTGATTGTGGCATGACCCTCGAGACCATAATCGAGCTGGCGCGAGACTGGTTCAAACCGATCATGCAGTGCACACCTTGCGTCATCGATGTCCTGCGCAATGACCTGCTCCGACAGCAGGTCACAAACTGCCAGACAGAAAGCTCGCAAAGCCTCGGGCGAGAGGTCGGCGGGCCGAACGTCACCGCCGCTTTTGGCGACCAGTAAAGGAGCGATCGCACAGGCATTTGCCCAATCTCGATAATCATCGGCATGCTGGTCATCGGGCAGAAGAAGGACATTGAAAGGTGCGAAAACCTCCGGCTCCAGCGACCGGATAGCCCCCGGTGACATCGGCAGTACGTAGATCGGATTGACACCGCACATGCGGCGGGCAGCGAAGGTCTTCCGTCCGTCTTCAGAGAGGTCGAACACATTTGAAGGTAACTTGGCAGCGAGCCGCATCAACCGCGAGTTCAAACAGAGGCTCACAGCGAACCCCTGAAAAGGCGACGCTTTCTCTGGTTCTCCGTCAGGCACGGGGATGATAAAGCGAATGCTAGGATCGAGTGGGAAGGCCTGCATTTCTTCTCCCAGATCGTGCAAAATAACTGCCTTTCCTGCCTGGAAAAGCTGTACAGTTCGACGGAAGACCGAAAAGTTCTGCCTTCATCGGAGCACATTCAACTATTGAAAATCAAATGCCTAATTCGATCCTCCGTCAATTCTCCGCCCACGGCGTCCAGGTAAATAACCTTGTCATTCCTGGTCGCTCGATCGAAAGTGTTCTCTCCCGCCACGCTCTCAACCTCGTAATCAACAACGATGACGAGCTATTCAAAGTCTCTCTGGTGGGGTCCGCAACAGCTGTTCGCTTTCAAGGTCGAGAAATTCTTCTCACCACCCAACATCAGCTGCGCAATTTCGATCCGCGCCAAGTGGCGATGCTGACCGATTCGGGCAGCCATATAATCACATCGGGAGGGGTACGTGGTTATGGCCCGCATCCGGATACAGATGCGTACGATATCGCCGCGTTCGATTTTACCGAACCATGCGCAGACCGCCCGGAGTTTAAGAAACGGTTTTTCGATTTGCTGAGCGGACCGCCCGACGTCTTGAATGCTCAAGTTCTGGGGCTGCTCTTAAGCGGATATCCCACAATAGATCAGGAATATGACGTTCACGAAAACAATCACCTCGGTTTGGCGCGGCGCAATGTTGTTTGCCAACCATATTCGCAACCGAGCGACCAAGCGTTGCTTACTGTGCAGGCCGTGCAGCCCCTTGAAGTTCATCCTGACGGCATGAGTGGGGGATCGGCCTTCGTGATCCAGCTAGAAAGTGGGCACCCCCGCGCCTACTTTGCCGGTCTGATTGTGCGAGGTGGAAAAACCACATTCCAAATCCTTAAGGCCGGTTACGTGATTGCTTTTCTCAACTCTGTCTTCGCAGAAGAGTGAAATGTGTTTCTCGTTGGCGCCTGATTCCCAGGGCCGCTAGGTGACCTCGGAGCGGGAATAATGACCGCAAATGGGATGATGCTGGCTCTATCATCATGTACACTCGACTTGATTGTCGGCCGCTTGAACCTCCTCCTGACCCACGTTGATTACATACGCATGGAAATGTCGCAGTAGTATCTTCTCCACTTTACCAGATCTTCCTTCGTGCGGTCCTGCGACGATCCTAAGTGTAGCGCCTTCCCTAAAGCGAAGCCTGTTAAGGGCAGCCGTGTCTAGCGCGAGATTCCAAATCGCTTCAGATTGTCTGTACTTTTCTGACTGCCATCCGAACAGGCCACGCGAAATGACCATTGCGCGGCGTAAGGGCTCGACGGCGGCGTCGAAATCACAACGGTCCAAGGCAGCGCGACCTTCATTATCGTACCGCATCACGTCGCCCAGCAACTTGTCGTCGTCGAATACATACGAAAATTCGATCCACTCGGACAATCGCCCTTCAGGGCCGCGCACGCAGAACTCCATTCCGCGCCAGGAAACCGGACCATCGGGTTCGACACTTGCAGCAAGCTCTAGGTGGTCGCCGAAGTAGATGCTAGGTTGCTGCCACAGCTGGCTGAGATCCGGAGCTCCATTTTCTGGCGCACCCTTAAAGCGCTTAGCAATCGCCACGCCCGGCGCGAAATGACTTCCCGTCAAGATAAGGCCAGCATGATATCCTCGGCAAAGGCCATTCTCATGGTAAGGGAGGGGGGACCACGTGACACGGTTGAGCACCGGTTTCTCCCGCATACTGCAATGATATCCTCGGAGTGCGACTTCTGCCGCATTGTGAAACGGAACCCGGCCGGGTTGCTTCGGCATCATGGTGGTCCTCACTAAATGAAGCCAGCGCCCATCTCTGGCGGCAGCCACGTCCAACATCGTTTGCGTGGTTTCCACGCGCTTGTTAAGCTGCTCCATATTGACTCGAAGCAGCTCTCGCTCGTTCTTCAGTCGTTCGCATTCATCAAGCAGCTCCCGAATTTGCACTTCATTTGGGACCGGCATTGGTTTGTTGAAAAGGTCGAGATCGGAAAAGTCGAATGCTCTTGCGATAGCTCTGCGCGTGTCTGTGCTGCTGGGCTGCCCGTCCTCAACCCGCTGAACGGTCCGAACGTTGAGACCGGATAGTTCGGCGAGTGTTTCCTGAGACCAACCATTCGCATCGCGCTTTGCACGCACGAAGGTCGCGATTTCGGATGCAGTAAGCGGGCGGTCGTTGCTGTCTGCGGGTTTAGTCTGTCGCATGAGATTTTCCTCGTTTCATTGCCACAGCCGTAAATTTGCCCATCGTTGCGCTTTGTCGCCACGACAGCAACCCGACAGAATGGGACAAAACAGCCGAGGAGGCTACGAAACATGCTGCGGCAAGCACTCGTCAATTGACGTCGCGGAACAACAAGACGACTTTGCTATGGGAGGGTACCGATATGTTTGCAATAAAAGAACTCTCAATTCCGTCCTATGCAGGGCTTGATCCCGACGTTCGGCTCGATTGATTTTCTCGCCACAACCATCTCGAATCTAGCATTCGAGATTGATGGCGCCAGCGAGGTACGAGTTGTGCGACCTGTTCTTCACGGCCGGTGTGGCAATACCGGCTCAACGATGAGCGTCCCGATCGATCTGAGCGTTGGCTCACCTAACGGCCGGGCAAGGGCATTCACAGTTGCGCATTTTCACGGTGCCTGCGCTCCGCGGAGGTGTTCGACGTGCTATCTTGGCGAGGGTTGAAGAAGAGATGACAAAACAGGTTGTCGACAGCAACGCGATGCACTGTGAGACGCTTCGGGCTTTTTTAAGTGCGTCTCAGAACAACTATGCTGTGCTGAACGACTACGCGGCGATGGAGGCATATAAGGGCAATACCCTGAAATCGATCTTCCCTTCCATGAAGATCGCAAGTGAATTTCCACGTCAAATCATCATCCTGAAATCGACTGGACACATCTGCTCGCTTTCAGGACGGGAGCGAGGGCTGCAGCGGCGGATGATCGATGAGCGTCAGACCCGCGACTTTCCAAGATTTTGCCGTGGGCTAAAAGCCGCGGAAAATGGAGACGCCGGCCTGCGAAAACAACTCCTGGAGAGCGGCCGCGTGGCGGATACGCAAATGGACCGCATTCTCGCGAGTGCGCCGATCCTTCCGGGAGCGATTAAGGAATTGAGGGAGACGTTTCGAGAGGAGGAGCTGAAAGCGATTCGCTTAGGTAAACCATTTCCGGACACGCTGATCGAGAAAGCGGTGAAGTTCATAATGCAATTGGCGTTCAAAGCGATGGAATCGCATCCGACCCCTCCATTGCGTATTGGCAGCGTGAACGAACTCCAGAATACGTACCTCTTTCGCCATTCTGTCGCGACCTTTGTTTGGTCCATTGACTGGATCGCTCAAGGTAAACCAGACATCGTGCGCGCAGATCGGGTCAGAAACGATGTCGTCGATATTATATTCGCGACTTACGCGACATTTTTCGACGGCCTTCTTTCAAACGATAGGCTGGCGCAACTGATATATCACGGCACGCGCTCAATCTTGTCTATGCTGGCGCGCGTTCCAGACGGCGGCCATTTTGCAGGTCAACGGGCAACCAAATAACGTTTGGCGTCGCAGTCGGAGCGCGCAATTTTCGGGGGAAGTAATTCACTCTCGCCAGGAACTGTTATCGATCTCTGCACGAAAGAGGCGATCTTGCTCATCCCTCAATTGCTCGAGCGACACGGGGATTTCGTCGAGTTCGACGTTGTATAGCGGCAAGGGCCAGTGCTTGTAGATCGCGTCGACGTGAGCTTGCTCTGCGGATTCACGCGGCAATTCTTCGGCAATCAGCCGTGCAATTAGCTCCCGCGTCAAACGCTCCCCGTCTTGCAGTGTTTCCTTCTCCCTAAACTCAAGCTGTCCCCAGATCTCGGACATGGCCTTGAGCCCGGCAACGGTCAAGATCCCGCAAGCTGCCATTGCATCTACGACCTGGACCACAGCCGGCATGCGTGACGGCAAGCGGCTTTGATAGGCGACGGGGGCATTCCAGAGGGGCGTGCCGTCCTCATATGCCTCGACATCTGCATAAAGCTTGCTTTCTCGCCAATAGAGCGTGTTGTTGGGGACGATATATTGACCCAGATTGCCTTCGAGGTCATGCGCCCTGCGTAACGGCTCGACAGCTTTTCGAACATCCGCGATATCTACGAACCACCATTCCGCAAGCTGAGCATAAATCAATCGCTCGAGGTGCCCATAAAACCGCTTCACTTGCCTGTCGAGGATGCCTGCGATTCGCTTTGGTGGGCAACGGATGACATCGAGCAGAATAAGTATCTTTGCTGCTTCCGCCTTCGCGAAGCCGGCAAGCACCTCGGCCTCACGTGGCCTCGCTTGCAGCTCCATGGAGGCAGCCCAAAATCCCATCGCACTGGCATGAATGATCGGTAGACCCTCGGCAATGAAAGCGAGCCGATTTGCAGCCGACATTTGGCAGATCCGTTTAGCCTGCCTTTGTCCAATCGGCGGCTTCTCCATCTTCTTCATCATCGCCCCTCATTGTTTGATCCTGACGAGACATCCAACAATTCGCCTAGCTCATCTTTGCTCAACCATTCGGCGGCGTCGAGCGTCCCCTTCCGCATGTGGAGAAAAAGTGCTTGGTCTTCTCATAGGCGTAAGGAGCGCCTGGCGTTAGGCTGCGCGGCCGGATAGGCAGAGCCGGCGTCACGGATGCGGCGATGGTGCAGAACTTTCCAGCATCTCTTTCTTGAAACACAAATCTGTAGTAACAATATTGTATGAACACGCGGTTCGAATGGGATCCGGTCAAGGCGGCCGGCAATGTGCGCAAGCATGGCGTGAGCTTCGAGACGGCGATCCGCGTTTTCGCCGATCCCTTCGCGCTTTCGCACCATGATCGGATCGAGGGTGGCGAATATCGCTGGCAGACGCTTGGCATGGTCGAAGGGCACGTGCTGCTGCTGGTGGCGCACACCATCCATGAGGACGATGAGGACGGGCATGCCGTCGAGGTAATCCGCATCATATCGGCCCGCAAGGCCGAGAAATCAGAAAGGCGACGCTATGAGCAAGAAACTCGTTAAACATGACATTGATCTCGCCGATCTGCCGCCCCTGACCGAGGCGCAGAAGGCAGAACTCGCAGCGCTGGCCGCCAAGCCGGACAGCGACATCGATTTCGGTGACAGCCCGGCTTTGCCCGACACGTTCTTCAAAAATGCTATCCAGGGCCGGTTCTACAAGCCGACCAAGACTTCGACCACGGTACGGATCGATTCGGACGTGCTGGCGTGGCTGCGCAGTGAGGGGAAAGGCTATCAATCGCGGCTCAACGCCATTTTGCGCCACGCAATGCTTGCATCGCTCAAGCGATAGGCAGGCGTTAACCATATGAATTAACGTTATTCTTTGTTCATAGTGAATCGAAGTCGATGATCGCTTCCGTTGCTCAGGCGGTGGTTTTCTTGGGCGATGACCATCGATAGGTTTCAAGTATCGATAGTGACGTGTACAGATGACTTGTACGCGAGCATTTACGGTGCTACATTAGCGTCAAAAGTCACTCCCGGAGCGTACGATGCCCCAGACCAGCTACAAGATCAGCGAAGCGCGCAAGAATTTCGCCGAGGTGCTCGAACGAGCCAACCAGGGTGAAGAAATTGTTATCATGCGCGGCAATGAAGTCTACGCCCGCATCGGCCCGGCCGACGGTGGCAAACGACCGTTCGGCCTGCTGCGCCAGCGTGGCCTGCCCGACAACCTGTTCGACGATGTCGACACTGAGCAGGCGGCGATCGACGCAGGCGACTTCAACGACGATGTCGGCATCTGGCAGGGCCGACCAGCCGAGCGCGAGCCATGAAGGTGCTGCTCGACAGCCACGCCGTCTACTGGTGGACGACCGGCAGCAACCGGCTGTCCGACGCGGCCCGAGGCCTGATCGAGGACAAGTCCAACACCGTTCTCGTCAGCGCCGTCTCCTTCTACGAGCTGGACAACAAGATGCGGCTGAAGAAGCTCGACCTGAAGCCGCAGGAATTGCGCGCCGCCGTCACCGCCAGCGGCCTACAGACGCTCGCCATCAGCGATCTGCATGCCGAGCTGGCGGCAAGCTTCGACTGGGATCACCGCGATCCCTGGGATCGCATTCTCGCCGCCCAAACGCGGTTGGAACATTGCGCTTTCGTATCGCTGGACGTGGCTTTCGACATGGTGCTGCACGAACGGGTCTGGTGAGGGCAATAGCGATGAAGATTTTTGCGGATATTCCCGAAGCGGCCGAACGATTCGAAGAGCTGGTGGATCTCGCCCGGCGCAACGACGAGATCGTCATCTGCCGTGCTGGGCAGCCTATCGCCGTCCTCACGGCGCCCCCGAAGCTGGGCCAGGGCACGATGGATGATTTTCTGGCGCTGGCAGCCGAGAGTCGCCCAGCAAACGCTGATCAGACGCCAAACCACGACGATCTCTATGACTTGAACGGACTGCCGAAATGAACGGCGCTTCATCAATTTCGGTTGAAAGCCGCGCCGAAGAACTGGACGCACTCGGCGCCATCCTGCCGTTTGCCCGTCGCGACCAACTCGCCGCGCTTTTGACCGACGACGATGTCGCCACGCTCAAATACCTGGCCAAGGAAGGCATAGGCGCCAACACGCTCAGGGCACTTGCCTCCGATCTCGGCTATCTCGAGGCATGGTGCGAGCTTGCGACAGGCGCGCCCCTCCCCTGGCCGGCGCCAGAAAGCCTGCTCCTGAAATTCGTCGCCCACCATCTCTGGGATCCCGTGGAGCGTGCCGAGGATCCCAGCCACGGCATGCCGGCCAAGGTCGAGATCGGATTGCGGGCAAAAGGTCTGCTAAGGGCCGATGGCCCGCATGCGCCTGATACCGTGCGCCGGCGGCTGACCTCCTGGTCGATCCTCACCCGCTGGCGTGGCCTGAGCGGATCGTTTTCCGCCCCTTCCCTGAAATCCGCACTCAGGCTCGCGGTGCGGGCCAGCGCTCGACCAAGGCGACGCAAGAGCAAAAAGGCGGTCACCGGCGATGTCCTGGCAAAGCTGCTGGCCACCTGCGACGGTGAGCGCCTGGTCGATCTTCGCGATCGCGCCTTGCTGCTGACCGCCTTTGCCTCCGGCGGTCGGCGGCGTTCGGAAGTCGCCGATTTGCGGGTCGAGGATCTGGTCGATGAAGACCAGGTCCATGCCGATCCACGCAATGCCGCCTCCCCTCTTCTGCCGTGTCTCACCGTCAATCTCGGCCGCACGAAGACAACGACGGCCGAAGACCAGGTACATGTCGTTCTGATCGGCCGGCCGGTTGTCGCGTTGAAGCGGTGGATAGAAGAAGCGAGGATCGAGAGCGGACCGCTCTTCCGGCGGATCGACCAATGGGGCAATATTGACCGGCGAGCGCTGACGCCGCAGTCGGTCAATCTGATCCTCAAGAGCAGATGCCGACAGGCGGGTCTGGATCCGGAGGCATTCTCTGCTCACGGGCTGCGATCCGGCTATTTGACCGAGGCGGCCAATCGTGGCGTGCCCCTGCCCGAGGCGATGCAGCAATCCCTGCATAAGTCGGTGGCGCAGGCGGCAAGCTACTATAACAACGCCGAGCGGAAAAACGGACGGGCGGCGCGGTTAGTTATGTAGCAGCGGCGAATTCGAACGCAGAAATTTACCTCCGTTTCAACGGTGCCGAGACCTTTCGGCGATACTAGAAAGGTCGACCTTTTTGCCGGCGACATCAGCGATGATTTTTAAGCTACCGCCCAGCGACTCCACATAATCTCGAAGCGTTGACAGTTTCATGTCCGCGCGCTTCTCCAACCGAGACACGTTGGTCTGCTTAAAGCCTGTTTTCGCGGATACCTGCTCTTGCGTCTGACCGGCCAGAGCCCTTAATTCACGGAGGTTATGAGCCTCAAGCAACACCTCTGCGCGCTTTTCCACGGCCTTACGTTCGTCGGCCGACAAATCGCGTATCAGTCTATCAAGATCGTCCACGGTTCTTCTCCAGCTCTGCCAAATGATCGTCGTATCGTTTATCAGCTAGGTCGATCAGCCGCTTATAAAAGAGCTTCTGGCTAACGCCGCTTTTCGCGCCGCCGCACAGCACAACAGCCTTTCGTTCCGGGTCAAAGGCAAAGGCAAAGCGCCATTGCACTTTGAGAACTTTTACACGCAGCTCTTTCATGTTCGCGTGCTTGGAGCCTTCGAGCGTATCGACCTCCGGTCTCCCGAGGCGAAATCCTTTTTGCCTCAGCACAACGAGATGTGCCAAAAGCTCGACTCTTGCATCTTTCGGAAGGTCGGCGATCTCGTCTCGAAATCGCGGGTGAAACTCAACCTTCCATTCTGTCATTTCATATCCTAAAAGATATAGATACTTTGGGATATATAAAGATTGTTTATTATTTTGGCAAGGGACGTGAGGAGCATCCGACAATCAAAAAAGGTCATTTTCTCACGCTTTCCTTGTTTGTACAAAGCACCGTGAAATCGCGCGAGAAAATCATGGCAAACGGCAAGCCGCCAATCCAGCGCCGGCTCTCCAACGTCTTATCGGCTACGCACGCGTCTCGACCGACGATCAGGTCCATGACGCGCAGATGGACGAGTTGCGCGGCGCCGGCTGCGAGCGGATTTTTCAGGAGCACGGATCCGGCGCGTCGCGGGTCCTTTTCGGAGGGAGCGGCTCTGCACACCAAGCGAGATTGGTATAGGTTGCTATTCAAATGTGATCTTACGCCGGATCATAAGAAGGTTGCTGCCTTTGAATTTCTCATGGGCGAGCCAATACCGAGAGACGACTGGGCCGAACATAGTCTTCCCATCGAAGATAAGCCGCTTGATTAGGGCGGCTGGCACTTACAGCCTATACGTTCATTGCTGATACTGCTTTTAATTTGGAAAAGGTCCGACCGGAGGGTTCCCTTGTCGATTGGGCACGAGTTGCAACGGACAGCGCAACAGCTTGGTGGGGCTGTCAGCCTTGATGTCTACGAAGGCGGGCCACATGATTTTTTCTTGAGATTAGGAATCCAAAACGCTGGCGCGGCTCACCAAAGCGCAGCCGGTGATATCGCACCTATCGCGATAGTTCTTGAAGCGTAGCGGAGAATTTCGCCCCCTCCCGCAAACGCCCCTTATCTGTCGCCCATAGATCCCAGAATCCGATGGCGGCGGGACCAGCTATTCGGTGCCCGGAAGCGGACGCGCAGTGTATTCTTTGCTATAGTCTTCAATAGCCAAGACAGGTACCACGGCATGGCTGATCGATAGCTAACGCGCAGGTGCTACATGACTGACGTTCAGGAACGGCTCCTTGAAAGCAAGATCGCCGAGATCGAGCACGCTCGGTCCTGGAGCCCGAGGGTCATTTCCAAATTCGAAACACTGATCCGCAACGGCGACGACTTATCTCTTTTCCGCGTCAATCCGCTTGCCTTCGCCCGCGACCGCGCCATCGCGGAGGTGGAAAGCATCGATCTGTTTCTCCATGCGACCCGAAACGGATTATTCGAAATGAGCTGGGACGTGGTGTGTCCTCAATCTGGCATGGTCCTCGACAGTTTCGGTGCTTTGCGAACCTTGAAAACCCATTATGTCTGCGGCCTATGCGACGTCAGCGGCGAGACCAACCTCGACGATTTCATCGAGGTCACCTTCACGGTGTCGCCACATCTCCGCCAGCTGCCGTTTCATGATCCCGCCTCGCTCTCGGTCGAGGATTTTCACTGGAAGGCGCGTTTCCTGAGCGACGCGCGATTGCCCGGCCAACAGATCCGCTTTCTCGATGTCCTGCAGGGGTTGGTTCGCGGCCTCTCTTTCCTGCCGCCAGGCTCGGTTACAACGTTGAGGGCGGAGCTCGGCCCTGGAGCCCTAGCAGGCATCAATGTCCAGACCCAGGCGAGTTTCGCACTGCCGGTCGCAGGCGAACCTGTGACAGTGCCGACGCATCTGCGCATCGGATATAACGGGCAGCGCTTTTCCGCTTCGCTGCCGGCGGTGCCGCCCGGCCCTGTCATCATCGACGTGCAGAATTCCGGCGCCTCACGCGGCTCGCTACTGCTGATCAATTGGCCACCCGAAATCCTGGCGCAGACAATCAAGCCGGCTCTCGACTTTGATCCCTATATGTCGGGCGGCATGCTGCTTGCCCGACAGACCTTTCGACGCCTGTTTCGCTCGGAGAACGTCGACGAGAAGGAGGGTCTGGGTATCCGACAGGTGACGTTGCTATTCACGGACCTCAAGGGGTCGACCGCCATGTATGAACGGCTCGGCGATCTCAATGCCTATGCGCTGGTTCGCGAGCATTTCGCGTTGCTCGGCGCAACGGTGCAGGAGCATTCGGGAGCGATCGTCAAGACGATCGGCGACGCCGTGATGGCTGCTTTCTCCCGACCGGCCGATGCGGTCTCGGCCGCGCTGCACATTCTGGGGGTTATTGAGCGCCATAATGCCCAGCATGGCGACCCTAGCCTTATCCTGAAGATCGGAGCCCACTGCGGCCCCTCGATCGCTGTGAGCTTGAACGAAAACCTCGATTATTTCGGCCAGACAGTCAATGTTGCCGCACGCGTGCAGTCGCTGGCGGGCGCAGGAGAAATCTGCATTTCCGAAGCGCTATTTTCGGCGCCAGGCGTCAGCCAACTTCTCGCCGGCCAAAGAGTAGTTGTCTTCGAGGCTCCAATCCGGGGCGTTGACGGAACTGCATGCGTTTACCGAATAATGCCTCGTTAGTAGAGCGCCGGTGCCATTCCCTTAGGATCCTCTCGGCAATTGCGCTTCTAGGCTGGATAAGTGCGAACGCACAATGCTTGTAAATAAACCATCGACGATCAGATTGTCACTATTGATTCAGGGAGATCCGATGGCGAGTAGGACGATCCGGAATATTGATCATGCGCTGAAGCAGCGTCTGCGCGTGCGTGCAGCTTTTCGTGGCCGTTCGATGGAAGACGAGGCCCGCGATATCCTTCGATCGGCGCTCGCCGCTGACGAAAAACCCGCGCGCAACCTTGCTGAAACTATTCGCGCCCGGCTTGAACCGGTCGGCGGTGTCGAGCTCGCTATTGCCACCCGCGATCTCATCCGCGATGCTCTACACCCTGACCGGCGACTATCCTCGACGCCAACGTTCTTTCCGAGCTATTGGCGTCGTCACCGAACAGGGCCGTCATGCTGAGGAAGCCAAGGGTCGATTAAACTGGCTGTTCGATATCGGGCAGGTGACGCGAAACCAGCACCTGCCCGAGTGCCGAGTATTCAGCTGCGTGGCGTGGTAAAGCTCGCAAGTCATGGTTAAAATTTGATTGTCTCCGTTCAGTTGCAGACGGCCCATTTGAAATTGGCCGCGCCGACTCCCATCTCTTTGCCGCTTGTTTTGGAAAGGGACGATGAGAGATTTCGTAAACGCAACTTTCGGTTCAGTCGAACTCGACATTATAAGCCAAGCGCTCGAAGAATGGCGGGATGCAACGGCCATTAGCCGGGACAAACCAGAGTATGAAATCGCAGCGGCCGCCGTCGTCACCCTGTTCAGAGAAGGCAATCGCACGCTTCCCGAGCTGCGAGCCGCTATCGCAGCCCATCAATGGCTTTCTCGAGATGCTGTGGAATTGGCGCGACCCGCGCTCAAATCCCAAAATTAAGGACAGGTAACCGTACGCTCGCGCCGCTAGAGGAGATATCAGCGGATTGAAATATTTGCTCTCAGACTCGATCTCGAATAGCGCGCAATTCGTTGCGGAAACGCTGCGGTCCCAGCCAACAGTAAGGTGGATAGAGACCGACGCCGATATTGGATCGAGAATCGATAGTCGCGCTCTTGCACCATCAGAACTTGTCGAAAATCTCTGCCCCGGCTCTGATTTCATGGCTTGAGTCATCAAGATCACTACCGAAGGGTTCACACTCACCGCCGAGATGCTTGGCGAAGAATGCTTCTGTGAAGGCTAAGTAGGCGATCCTGTTGCCTGGCTTTGCAAAGCCGTGTCCCTCGTCTGGATAAACAACATAGGTCACAGGTATCCCCTTGGCCTGCATGGCCGCAACGATCGTATCGCTTTCGGCGATATTGCAACGCACATCGTTCGCGCCGTGAAAAATCAACATCGGTTTCTGGATGCGGTCGACCCTATGAATTGGCGAACGCTCGGCCAGCAGCGCCCGCCCCTCCTCCGTTTTCGGATCGCCATAGCTGCGATACATGAAATCGGCAAAGCCCGCCCAATAAGGCGGTATCGATTCCAACAAGGTTTGCAGATTGGTGATGCCGACAACAGGTACGCTGCAGCAAAAGACATTGGGCGTGAACGTCGCACCAACAAACGAAGCATAGCCGCCATAGGATCCGCCAAATATCGCGATCTTCGACTTGTCCGCTATGCCCTCACGGATCGCCCAATCGACGATGTCGATGAGATCGTTATGCATCTTGGCGGCATGCTGCTTTTCACTGGCGGCAATGAACGATTTCCCGAAGCCCGACGAGCCACGATAGTTGACCGATAATACCGCGTAGCCACGATTGGCGAGCCACTGGTGGTCACCGCGATAACCGTATATGTCGCGAGACCATGGTCCACCGTGCACATCCAGCACCATCGGCAGGGGAACATCCGGCCGATCCATTGCGACATCGGCAGGTAACGTCAGATAGGAGATGAGATCAAGACCATCACGTGATTTCGTTTCGATAGATCGCATCGGCGCGAGCTTATAAGTATCCAGCTCCGGACGCGCTCGAAACAGTTCGGTCATCGTTCCCCTATCACGGCTATAAAGGAAGGTCGTTGAAGCCTGCTCCGCCTTATACGCATCGACAATCCATGTCCTGTTGTCGCTGGACTGACTGACAATGTTGAATTCAAACCCTGGCAAGTTAGCCTGAATAATCTCAAAATCGGCCTGAACCTGGGGCGCGACATAGAGCCAATCAACACGCGCTCCGTTGACGTTCGCCGCCTCCAGATCGAAGGTAATCGGGTGAAGTAGGCATCCCCCGACATCAAAGCGCGGATGCTCGACTACGACAGTTTCCTCGCCGTTCTCCCAGTCACGCCAAGCAAAAACGGTCGTTTCCCGGCCGATGCAGGTTCGCATCAGCAAGCGTTTGCTGTCGCCATCGAAGCGTGTTGGCCATGTGAGCCATCCGTCGACATGATCAAGATCGATCCAGTGGGTGACCTTGTCACCATCGATCCGCCATAGTTTCGCTCCGCCATCTGCTGATGACGACCGCGCGTGCCGCGGACGAAGCTGCCAATCGACGCCGATATACCCGAAATCCTGCGTGTTGAGCCAAAGCAAATCGCGTTTGCCTGTTTCGGCATCAACAATATAAAGATCATGCCAGCGCGGATCGCGATCGTTGAGCCCAATGACGATTTTTCCAGGAATCTGCCTCGACCACATTTTAACCTGTGCACTTATGCCGGCGATGGGCGTCAGGTCGCGAAGCTCTTTCGTCCACGGATCAACGATAAACGCGTGAATGTTTTCATCCCCGTTCTCGTCGTTGACGAACATCACGAAACGACCATCAGGCGTCCAATCCTGCCAGGTAATCGGCCTACCTTTTGTCCGCGTCAGAGGTTCTCCCGCTTGGAGCTCGCCTGTCGGGGCAATCCAGACGTTGAGCACATCCTCAAACGGCGCGATCCACGTCAGCCATTGTCCGTTGGGTGAAAGCCGCCCCCCAAAGGCGTTGGCGTTTCCGAATAGCAGCCTGCGTGGAATGAGGGATTGAACGGTCAAGGGACACTCCGGAGCTTAGTTCCACAGAATATAAACCTCGCGCTGAGCTTATCAGGCTTCGCAACGACGGCGAGTAACAATACCGTTCCCGAGAAAGTGTTGACGTTAAAGGTGGGGGAGACATTCCCGGTAGCCGCCGTTGTATGCGGCCAACGCAATGAACGATTTTCACATCCGGCCGAAGCTGGACTCCCAAGTCTCCGTTGGCGGTGGTTGAGGGGAGCGTAGTTAACCGGAAATGAGGTTGGCGGCGCGCGCTCATATCGTCAGCTAAAAGATCACGGGCGATCCCACTTCTCTGCGTTGGGTGCCTGAAGTCATTCAGCACGTCAATTAGCCGTCCCGGCTTGTGAAGGACAAGGAAAGGTATCTTTCTCGCCTTGGCTTTTGACGCTTGAAAAGCCTACGAGCAACAACACTAGGGGCTTGTGCGCCTCCAGCGCAGTGAGCCTCCATAGGCTAAAATGGTATCGCTAAGCCGTCATATAATTCTACGAAGCCGGTTTCATATTGAGGTTAAGGCTTTTGCGCGTTCGGCTTCTCGACGTGTGAAATCTCTCGCAAGCCCTCGCTTCTCTTCGGAATCATTGCCCCCTATGACTATCGGTCAGCAGAACAAGATCGCCCTATCTGTTGCGCATTCTGACGATGGTTATTCTATCTCGCGTTCGCCAGTCCCATCGGTCGTCGGCGGCTCAGCTTCCCGGCGCGCTAGCTCGTTTTCGACGGCCTCACGGATGAAGGTGGCGATGCCGTAGTTTCCGACTAGAGCCTTGATCCGTTCTTTCGTTGCCCGTGGAAGACGAACTTTCGTTTCCTTCAGATTTAGCGGCGGTCGACCCATAAAATGTATTCTTTCCCGTCGCTCAATATCAAAAATAAATCTAACGTCCATAAACGGGCCCCTTTATTGACGGATTAAACGGGGACGTTTATTATCATGTTGCAGACGGCTGGATCGCGTGTTCGCGCACGCTACCCAGCCTGACCACAATCTGGCTGGTTGGAGCTTGGATCATGGCTGATTCTGAGAATAGCAGAACTTTGCCCGCATTTGCCCGCGGAAAAATAAGCCCATTCCCTCCGACGTGTGAAACCGTCCCGCGCGTGATCGACCGCCGGAACCTGCTTTCCATCGCGTCGCGCCTATTGAGCTCTCGCATCGAAGATCCTGACGCTCGGCGAACAGAGCCTGGCCCAACGCCCGTCAGAGAAATGTGGCCGAAATGGTATGCGCTTTATCAGCAGCAGGTGAAGGCCACTCGTCTCAGAGAAAAACTTGAGAAGGAATTGCTCGAAGAGGCCGGTGGTCTTCCGGCAGCGACGCTGCCGAGTGTTGGAAAGGATGGCGTCGTTAAGGTTCACTCGTTTGCCGACATCAATCGAATGGCAACGCAGCTTAATGCCGGAGACCTGTCTCAGGCGCGCGCCGAGCTTCGTGTGCGCCGGAAACGATGGAAGGACGCGGATCAGCGTTTGGGATACAGCGCGGCGCTCGCTTTGGAGCAGGAGCTCGCGGAAGGGGCCGGAATATCGGGACGTGTCATGGGGATCACACCGCCCTCCTCCCTGATGGAAGTCACCGCGAAACTCCATTGCCTGATCGTCATGCATGATCCCGGCCTGAAGCTCGAAGATGCCCCCTGGCCTGAGCTGCGCACGATGCTGAAGGATCTTACCCGCCTTGCTGAGAAGCGTCGGCCGACATCATGCAAGCGACCTGCACAGCCCGGCAAAGCGGCAGGCGTTCGGAGCATTCTAAACCTGGCGACGCACTACCAAGACGCGGCCAGGAAGCTTGGCGAGGGCTCGTCCAAGCTCAACCAGGCTCCGCAGCGTCTTCTGGCGCTCCATGCGATGGAGCTCTACCTGAATGCATTCCTGCTCGCCAGAGGCGTGGACCCCACGATGCTAGGCGGTTTCCGGCACGACCTCGGCGAACGAACGCGGATAGCGACCGACGCTGGCCTTATCCTGCGCAAGCGGACGGTGGCGCATCTGGCCACGCTCTCCGCAAGCAACGAGCATCACGTTATCGGCTATGCCCCGCAACCTGCGTCCACGCTGTCACAGATGAACCGAGTTATGGCGACGGTCGATGAGCTCTCGCGCAAGGTGAGAAAGGCGTTGCGGGTGGATCCAACGCCACCCCGAGGGCGTCGTCTGGAGAGCACTCAGAAGGATTAGTTTAAGAAAGGGAATGCCTGATATCCCGTTTCGAAGTATTTCGACGCCTTGACGGCGACTCAGCTATCGAATGGCCGGCATAGCGTTCACGTGTGCTTGCAAGCCATTATCCTCAAGCGGACCGGCTCCTACTAGCAGGCGACTATATCATCCAGGAGGCGCTGGTCGCCAACCACTACGGCGTTTCCTTCCGCAGGACAGAGTCGTCTCTGCTGAGCAGATTTTATTTAAGCACGGGAGGAGCGCAGTCCCCTTTTTGAATCTTGATGAAGGTAGCACTTAGTGCTATATGACCAATGTCAGAACGAGTGTTCAAAACGGCGTGGTTTGCCAAGGCGGCGAAGAAAGCGCGCATTTCCGACAAGGCCCTATCGAAGGCGATCGAGCAGGTTGCCGTCGGCCGTGCCGATGATCTCGGCGGCGGTGTGTTCAAAAAGCGGCTCAACGACAACATGCATCGTTCAATCGTTCTGGCAAAGGCCGAAGAGTTCTGGGTTTTCGCATATCTTTTCGCCAAACAGGATCGAGCGAACATCGATGACGACGAGCTTCTAGCATTCCGCAGGCTCGCCGATCTCTACCGTCGCAAGACGAAGGCCGATCTTGAAACGGAAATCGAAAACGGCGCCCTGCTGGAGATTGATCATGGCGACTAAACGAAAGTTCAAAAGCGATGCCTTCGAGGCGATCCATAGCGCCGTTGAAGGCATGTATGCGGCCGGGACCATCGACAAGGAAACAATGAGGACCTTCGATGGCGATTGCCTTGTCGTTCCGCAAGAGCTGACGCCCGCCCAGATCAAGGCGCTCCGCGAGAATAACCATGTGAGCCAACCGGTATTTGCCCGCTATCTGAATACCAGCGAGTCGACGGTCCAGAAATGGGAGACGGGTGCGAAACGACCGAGTGGACCCGCACTCAAGCTCTTGTCATTGGTACAAAAGCACGGACTTCAGATGCTCGTATGATAAGTTGACTTGGTGCCATTTTGCGGCTTTCGCGCCGGATTGGAAGGTTTGCGTCGATCTCAGTTGGCGCAGCCGCCGGAATTGCCCTTCGGTATTTACCTTATTGGGGGTCGAACCATTGGTTTGGTCATTTTAGCGGCAAGGTCAACCCTTTTGGAGATCAGGCAACGAGAATTGCGAGTCTCAAGTTAGAGGCCCGCAATTCGATATCGTCAACGACCGAGCAAGAGCCGTTCGAGTTTGCCATCGGGGCTGCCAAAAAACAAATCTTTGAACAAGGCAGAGACGACCCGGGGACGTAATCCAATCGTTTCATCGATCAGCACCACCGAGACCTTTTTTATTTCGATGGTGACTGTGCGCTCGCTATCGCTACGACGATACTTCCGCGAATCGAGTAGATCGAACCCGTTCTGTGTCGCCCATTCAGCAATGATCTGCGTCATCATGACATGCCCCGTTGAGGAGACGACCACCGCTACTTCGCGCGCTCAAATCACTCCGCTGCTCAGTGAATAGCTGGAGTGAACGAAAGAGATCCAGTCCGAAATTCGGCGCACCGCCGATTGTCTGAGGGCTGTTGCAGCTAAGACTCATAAAGGACAAGTCCGATTTGCAGGGAGACTGCTTGTCGATAGCCCTAAAGGCCTCAGTTGTCCCTTCGAGATAAGCAAATATGTGGTTCTTGATAAAGGCCGTAAACGTCCCGTCAGAGGACCTAAAACAAACGCGGCAATCTTACGACGTCTCATGATGCGGACGTTGAGAATTTTTTGCCGGCAGGAAGATACATTTGTTGGGCTTCCGGCGAGTTATAATCTTTCAGCAAGAACATTATAACCGGCAACGCCACAACGAGCGAGAACATTTTTTCGCCCGTTGTGGAAAGGGCGCCGGCGGGCTGCCGGCACAGAAGTTCGGCGCGCTTCGGATGGGAGAAACGTCGATGACGAAAGAGGTCGGTCTCGTATATCGAACGATGTTCGCGGAGTTGGCGCAGCGCTCGTTCGATGCGCCGTTTCACGCGGACTTTCCCGTGGCAGGCCGTTTTGTCACAGTCCCCGTCAAGGGACGCAATTACTGGTATTTCGACCTACCAACTCCAAACGGCGACAAGCGTCGCTATGTCGGCCCGCACAGCGACGAGGAGATCACCGCGCGGGTGAATGCTCACAAAGAGATCAAGGACGATATCAGGGAGCGCCGACGCATAGTCAGTACCTTGCGTCGCGCCGGCCTCCCCGGCCCAGACCCGTTCGCGGGGGACATCACGAAGGCTCTTGCGGACGCCGGATTGTTCCGACTGCGGGCCGTCCTAATCGGATCCGTAGCATTTGGCACCTACGCAGGCCTTCTCGGCGTTAGGCTGCCGTCCTCGGCAATGCAGACGGGAGATGCCGATTTCGCGCAGGACTTCGCGATTTCGGCCGAAGTGGGCGATAGCTTGCCGCCCGTCCTGGAAATCCTCCAGTCAGTCGATCCTGGATTCCGACCGATTCCACATCAATCGGACCGGGTGAAGGTCACCGCATTCATAAACGGCAAAGGCTACCGAGTGGAGTTCTTGACGGGAAACCGGGGATCGAACGACTACGCAGGCAAACCATCATCCATGTCCGCCCTCGGCGGCGCGTCGGCGGAAAATCTGCGGTTTCTCGACTACCTGCTTTACGAACCTGTCCGCACGGTCCTCCTCCATCGCGAAGGCGTAAACGTCCTCGTGCCTGCTCCGGAAAGGTATGCCGTCCATAAGCTCATCGTGGCTTCAAGGCGGCTTACGGACGCGCTCGGACGCGCCAAGGCGGACAAGGACAGATCCCAAGCCGCTCTGCTCTTTGAAGCCCTTGTGGAAATGCGCCAAAGCGACGTGCTGGCCGTTGCCTATGAAGAGGCATGGGAACGCGGTCCTTCGTGGCAGGACGGGATCACCAACAGCCTTAAGAGGCTACCTGATAACGGCAAGATAGCTCTGGCTAAGGCTCTCGGCATGAAGATGGAAGACCTTGAAAAGAAGTGAACGAACTGCCGTCGCTATGGTTCTGCATCACTCATCGCAAAAAAGTTGGCGGGCTGACTAGGCCGACGCAGAGCGCTTCATCACCTTTTGACGACAAGACGCCTGCCAAGCCCACGCGCTTTGAAAGACGGCTCTCAATACGAATGTCATTTCCGGCCGCGGCAGTCCGCAGGCACGGCTCTGGCGCTTCGCGAGCTCACCCTGCCCTCTCAAGACCGCTGTGCGAGATCGGGGCTTCGGTGACACGCCCGTCGCGGTTCGCCGCGATCGCCTGGCACGCTTCGTTAGCCATCCTCATCGAGGCGGAATGATCAAGCCACTGGCTATGCGAGCATCTGAAGGTCAGTTGGCTCTGGCTTCGCGCCCGCTGCGGTCAGCATCGCGTGAACCTGACCCCGATGATGGGTTTGATGATTGAAGAGTTGAATAACACAGATGGTTTTTGGTTTCTCGATCCGAGTTGAACCGTCGCCAGGATACCAAACAAGCGAACCGTTAAGGTCGGCGTCAAGCAATCGCGCGGCCCACTCTTCGATTTCCTCGTTTCGTTGCAAACGGAGCGCTTTGAAAGCATCCCAATTCGATGGGTCTGACAAAGAATGCTGAATGGTTCTCTCCGGACGCTCGTTCCCCTTTAATCGCTCTAGGATCAGGGCATCTGCCCAATATAGATGGTTTAATGTTGCCGCGATCGACTGAAAGAAGGCCCCTCGATCCTTCCAGCGATCCTCGTCGGTGAGCCCATCGGCGGCAGTTACCAAAGAGGCATTCTGCCACGTATTGTAACGGGCCATAAGTCGGCAATATCCGGCTGAGATCATGTTCTCAAGCTCCAATGGTTATCGATGATTGGCTGGAACAGTGCAGGGCGGGATAATCTTGCCTTGGGCAAGCCGCATCTCAGCATTCACACCACATCGCTGAACATCAAGCCGGTCCGCGAGTGATTTAATTGGCAATTGTGCTGAGTCGCACTGTCCTATGAGTTATAGGCTTTTAAGCGCTCACTAACAAGCCGCATCGTCGCGCGACTCGCAACCGAGATTGTGTTGTTTCGGAAGGATAAGCCCTCTCCTTGCGCCACCGATCCCTCAGCGGACCCACCTGCGATGCCTCCTATGCCGGGCGCCGCGGTTCGCCGATTGTCCAGAGTGCAAAATCCCAAGTCCTTTCCAAGGAACGCCTTTGTGCGCGAACGCTACCTCAATTCCGATAACACATTGTAGGAACAGGGATATCTTCGAGAAAAAACGGCTGACAAGTTTCGGTCCAGGCACGCTTAAATTGGCCTCCGTTTCATTGTTCAGGGATACATGCGATTGCGGCGGCTGCATCCCCCGGCCCCACGGTATCGCGAGCCCCTGATCGTTCGACGAATGCCGAGCGTCGATCGAATCAGCACCGGCTGCCATGAGCTCGCACTAACGCGAAATCCTGCCGACCCGTGGCCGACCGGGTCGGGGCATGCTCGAGGGGCTAGACCAACGCAAGCAACTTGATCGGCTCGACCTTCGCCTACGCCTTGGTCTGCCCGCATCTCACCGTTTGTGACCCATGCCGCGGCGCTCCGCGCTACCCCTGTCGAGCTCGGCCTCGGGGCAAAAAGGTCAGCAGCGCCTCGAGAACGGCGAGAGCTCCATCCTGAAGACTAAACCGCGCGCGCGGCAGAGGTCGGGAAACACTTTCCACTGGTCAAAGTGTGCGCCTGAATTCAATTCTTTGATCTACAGCTGGCTTTCACCAAAGCAAGCGTCATTACCCTCCGCCCGAACGCGCCGTCACATCCAGCCTCACCTTTCTTCGGCAAAAGAAATCCGCTCGCCAAATCCGCGTCAAAGACAATTGGCTGCACTGCGGGGAAAGACGGATGCGATCGTGCTAAGGGTAACGACAGGGGTTTCCGCGGTTTACCGCTTGGGCACCTTTTCCTTTTGCGACCCAATCTCCGTTTCGTTCGCGTAGGCCCGTCTGTATTCGTCGTATAGGCGATCCATCCGGCTCGAAAGCCAATCGCTGAAGGGTTTCGCTTCCGCTTTGGAAAGCTCGATCGCAACCTTCTTAGGCTTGGCATTCATGGTGAAACTCAGCGAACTATCGTTCGACGTCCAACTTTTTGCGGACGCTGGAGCCTTTGGTTTCTTGGCTGCCGACTTGTTCTTGTACCGTGTCAGGTAGCCATGAAGATTGTCGAATCTCGCCTCTTCTCCGATCGCGAGGAAATCGGCAGTTCCCACGTAATCGGTGGTCACCTTCAGAAGGGCAGGGACCAGCAGCAGTTGACGCAAGCTCAACCACTTGTCGCGACCAATCTTCTTGGAGGCTCCCAACACTTTGATGACGGGCGTTGGAACCACCTCGACGACACTGAGCATTTTGGAAAGCATAGCTTCGTCGATGGCAAGCGACGCTCTAACCACCTCCTTGGTCATTCCGGACGCAAGCAGATTCTGCGCGAAATATGCCCGCTCAATGAACGACAGATTTGATCGAGCGGAATTTTCCTGGCCTTGCGCAATCGCAGAGGCGATGTCGTCCAGTTTCTTAACGACGGCTTTGACCGGTATACCGAGCTCCTGGGCTACCTTCACGCGACGATGGCCGAACACGACCATGTAACGCTGACCATCGCTCGAATTTGGCCGAACCAAAATAGGCGACGATTGTCCAGATGCCTTGATCGCCTGTTTGAGCGCCTGATATTCCTCGCCATCATCGGAAAGGCGGTCAGCAATGGAGGAAACGTCGAGCGAACGCGGATCCAATTCCACGATCACTTCGCCTTCCATGAGCTTCTTGGTATTCTCCGCAAGATCTTCGATCGAGCGAACGACGGTCTTGGCAGCGCCTGTCATGCCGTAACCGGGCTTAGTGGGCGCCATCTCTGTTGAGATTGAGGCAATGTCCAGCTTGGCGAATGGATTTTCACGCTTCATGACACATCCCCTTCAGCGCTGGTAAGTTGCTGGCATTCCAATCGAAATTGAAGAAAAAAACGGCTGACAAGCTGGTCATTTCCGCCCCCACGCATTGTGGATCAGCTCCACGATTTCGCCATTGGCGGCGTTCAGGCTTTCAATAGCGCGGTCATAGGTCGATCTGACGAAA
Source organism: Rhizobium sp. P40RR-XXII (assembly GCF_012641405.1). Classification (GTDB taxonomy): domain Bacteria; phylum Pseudomonadota; class Alphaproteobacteria; order Rhizobiales; family Rhizobiaceae; genus Rhizobium. The sequence goes on along the minus strand of NZ_JABAII010000019.1, from coordinate 75,492 downwards.
TCGCCACGCTCGACTTCATACAGGGTTTGCTTCTTGATCGACGCGTCCGAAATGGCTGTCGATTTAAGCACGTGGTTTCGAAGCATGTGCTGAGCAAACATCGACTGCATAAAGCCGACCATCTGCGCTTGCGGTATGTCCGTCGGCTCGAAGCGCGTGACGAGATACCGGAACCACTCGACGCGGATCTCAGCACCGGCCTCCGCGACCGGCGTCATGATTCCGCCCAGCATCATCAGAAACTGGCTCATCGACATGATGTCCAACATCTGTGGGTGGATGGTAATAAGGATGCCGGTCGAAGCCATAAGGGCTGTGATGGTCAAATAACCCAACTGCGGTGGACAATCGATGACAACGACGTCGTACCTGTCGTCAAGCTCCTTCAGCGCCTGGACGATACGCATATGAAACAGCCTGCCTTCGTCGCCCTTCCGTGAGGAGATGGCGAGCGGTACATCATATTCATACTCCTGCAGGACAAGGTTCGCGGGGATGACATCCAGACCGGGAATATTCGTCGACTGAATAACGTCCGCAATCGGCTTCCTTTCGTCGTCAAACCGCAGTGCCTCATAAAGAGAGGCCGTGTCATCGAGCTCAGGCTGAATTCCAAACAGCGAGGTCAACGAGGCCTGCGGATCGAGATCGATCGCCAGAACGCGATGGCCGGTGAGGGCGAGATACTGCGCGAGATGCGCAGCCGTGGTCGTCTTGCCACTTCCGCCCTTGAAGTTCACGACTGATACGACTTGCATCGGCTCGCCTTCACGCCGCTGCGGGATGTAGTATCTCTTGTCGGATTTCTTGTTCGCTTCGAGATATTCCCGAAGCTCGAGCATCTGCTCGGCCGTATAATAGCGTCGGCCGCTGACGGATTCGATCTCCGGTCCCTTTCCCTCCGAATGGATCTGTCGCAGATGACTCTGGGTAACACCTATGAAGTCGGCGACTTCCCCGAGTTGAAATTTCCGCAATCCCTTGCGGGCATCGGGAGGGTACTGCTGGCTGCGCAGCATATGCAACGCATTCGAGATTTTAGCCCCTTGCTGGGCGATCTCGAAATCAAACCGGTTCGGCTGTGGCTGGCTCATTTTGCGAATTATTTCCTTGATGGCGACACTTTCGAAAAAATGACCGTGCGGCCATCATTTGCGCAACTATCATTCGATTCCGTTATTGCTGCAAGGTATTTAAGGTTAACGAGAAGCTAACGGAGGCTTCGATTTCAGCGTCCGAGCGTTATTCTCAATAATAAACGTAGAGTTAGGCCCATTCCTGGCTTTCCCGCAGGGAACGTTTGCACGCAATCTCCCGGTCAAAAGATACCGCATAGTTTCAGCGAACACCCATTATCTGCCCGTCCCGATCCGCGCCTTGGTCGAATCACCGAATGCAGATCTGCACATAGTCACGGGTCGCCAAAGATGGTTTCCACTCCAGTAGTTCACCTACGCGGAGTCGCACATGCAGATATTCGCCGTCTCGCCGAACCTCTACGAACGTCATTCAAGCTATCTCAAGAAGATGCATCGCCTGCGCGCCGCCGTATTCGGGGCGAGACTGGAATGGAACGTCGAAATCATCGCTGGTGAGGAACGGGACCAGTATGACGAGCTTCACCCCACCTACATCCTCGCCGTGACACGGGCCGGATCGGTTGTCGGCTGCGCCCGTCTTCTACCGGCAACGGGCCCCACAATGCTTGAGTGGACTTTCCCGCAGCTCCTTGAGAACGGCTCGCTCCCCACGCGTTTGGCAGTCGTCGAAAGCTCCCGGTTCTGCGTCGACACGTCGCTTGCGGCAGGCAGGGGAGGGGGCCAACTCCACCTTGTCACTCTCACCATGTTCGCCGCGATTATCGAGTGGTCGGCGGCCAACGGATACACCCAGCTTGTCACCGCGACCGATCTTCGCTTCGAGCGGATCCTCAAACGTGCGGGCTGGCCGATGGATCGACTTGGCGAGCCAACCGCGATCGGCAACACGATCGCCATCGCTGGAAGCCTCCCGCTTGATCGCGCCAGTTTCGAGCGTGTTCGCCCAGCGACATATCATCCTCTCACAAGCAACGGTAACGCGGGATGGATCGGGGGTGGAGCGTGACCCAACTCCGTTCCCATTCGCGGCTTATCCGCAAGATTCAGGACGCTCTCGGCGATCAACTATGCGTTGCCCTTAAGGACGCGACAGTGGTCGAGATCATGCTGAACCCAGATGGGAGGCTTTTCATTGAGCGTCTGGGCCACGGCATTACGCCAGCCGGCGCGATGGATCCCGCCGCTGCAGAGGTCATCATCGGCAGTGTAGCCCATGCCCTTCAATCCGAGGCCGATAGAGAGCAACCGATCATCTCAGGCGAATTGCCGATCGGCGGTCACCGCTTCGAAGGATTGTTGCCGCCGGTGGTCGCCGCACCGGCCTTTACGATCCGCAGACGCGCTTCACGCCTAATCCCACTCGACGACTATGTAACGTCGAAAGTGATGACACAGGCGCAGGTTTCGGTGCTGCGCGAAGCGATTGCCTCGCGCATGAACATCGTGATTTCCGGCGGTACGGGATCAGGCAAGACCACGCTCGCCAATGCAGTCATCGCGGAAATCGTAGCGGGCGCGCCGGACGATCGTCTGGTCATTCTGGAGGACACGACCGAAATCCGGTGCACAGCGGAGAATGCCGTTTCGCTCCACACCAGCGATACTGTCGACATGGCGCGGCTTCTCAAAAGCACCATGCGCTTGCGGCCCGATCGGATCATTGTGGGGGAGGTCCGTGATGGCGCGGCGCTCACGCTCCTCAAGGCTTGGAACACCGGCCATCCGGGTGGGGTTACCACAATTCACTCGAACAGTGCCCTGTCCGCGTTGCGCCGCCTCGAACAACTGACGGCGGAAGCCAGCCAGCAGCCCATGCAGGACGTGATCGGCGAGGCCGTCGATCTTGTTCTTTCCATCGAGCGGACCGGACGCGGCCGGCGGGTCCGCGACGTCATTCATGTCGAAGGTTTCGGCAACACTCGCTACCGAACCGAACATTACGCCCAAATTGATGAGGATAGCCATGCAGCGTAAGCGTCAATATGCACGAGCCGGTTGCCTGATTGTGATCCTGTGGTCAGTCGCCCTGGCGACCCCGGCATTTGCTTCGTCGAGCGGCGGCGGATTACCCTGGGAGTCGCCACTCCAACAGATCCAGCAATCGATTACCGGCCCCGTGGCGGGCTTCATTGCATTGGCCGCGGTGGCGATCGCCGGCGGCATGCTGATCTTCGGCGGCGAGCTCAACGATTTCGCGAGGAGGCTTTGCTATATCGCGCTCGTCGGCGGCGTTCTCCTCGGCGCCACGCAGATTGTGGCCCTATTCGGCGCCACGGGCGCGTCGATCGGGTCAGCGCCGTATCAGGCCTCAAGCAAGGCAAGGGGAGAAGCTGTTCATGACTGAGGCGGGCAGCAATCTTGTACGTTCACGGGTTCATCGGGCACTTTCGCGCCCGAACCTGCTGATGGGTGCGGACCGCGAACTGGTCCTTTTGACGGGCCTCGCGTCGATCATCCTGATCTTCGTTGTCCTGACCTGGTACGCCACGCTGTTCGGCTTGGGCATCTGGCTGGCTGCGATCGCCTCGCTGAGGATCATGGCGAAGGCCGATCCGTTGATGCGGCGGGTCTACATTCGCCACGTCTCTTACAAGGCGCATTACCGGCCGACATCGACGCCATGGCGCAAGTTCTGAGGGGCCTTAGATGGTAGCGCTAAAATCCTTCCGCCATTCCACGCCCTCCTTCGCCGACCTCGTGCCCTATGCCGGCCTGGTCGACAATGGGGTTCTTCTTTTGAAGGACGGATCGTTGATGGCAGGCTGGTACTTCGCCGGGCCTGACAGTGAAAGCTCGACCGACACCGAGCGCAACGACGTGTCGCGCCAGATCAATACGATCCTGGCACGCCTCGGATCTGGCTGGATGATTCAGGTCGAGGCGGTTCGGGTGCCGACCTTGGATTATCCGGACGAGAGCGAATGCTTCTTCCCCGATCCGGTGACACGGGCGATCGACGCCGAGCGCCGTGCTCACTTCCAACGGGAGAGGGGACATTTCGAAAGCCGGCACGCCCTCATCCTAACATGGCGTCCGCCGGAGCCGAGACGCTCTGGGCTCGCGCGTTATGTCTATTCCGATCTGGAAAGCCGAACGGCATCTTACGCCACGACAATTCTTGACAGCTTTCACACGTCCATCCGCGAGATCGAACAGTATCTCGGCAATGTCGTCTCGATCAGGCGCATGACGACATGCGAAGCCGAAGAGCGCGGCGGCTTCCGGATCGCGCACTATGACGAGCTCCTCCAGTTCGTGCGCTTCTGCATAACCGGCGAGAACCATCCTCTCCGGCTGCCCGAAATTCCGATGTATCTGGATTGGCTGGTGACCGCTGAGTTGCAGCATGGTCTGACGCCACTGGTGGAAAACCGTTTCCTCGGCGTAGTCGCCATCGATGGATTGCCGGCGGAAAGCTGGCCTGGAATTCTCAACGCCCTCGACCTGATGCCACTGACATACCGCTGGTCGTCGCGCTTTGTCTTCCTCGACGAACAGGAGGCGCGGCAGAAATTAGAGCGAACACGCAAGAAGTGGCAGCAAAAAGTGCGGCCCTTCTTCGATCAGTTGTTCCAGACCCAGAGCCGCTCGCTCGACCAGGATGCAATGTCGATGGTGGCTGAGGCGGAGGACGCGATTGCCGAGGCTGCCTCGCAACTCGTCGCCTACGGCTATTACACGCCGGTCATCGTTCTTTTCGACGAGGAGCAGATGCGACTTCGGGAAAAATGCGAGGCCATCCGTCGATTGATTCAGGCGGAAGGATTCGGCGCACGGATCGAAACGCTGAATGCGACCGACGCCTTCATCGGCAGCCTGCCGGGTGTTTCCTATGCCAATATTCGGGAGCCTTTGGTCAACACCCGTAATCTCGCCGATTTGGTCCCGTTGAACTCGGTGTGGTCTGGAAGCCCAACGGCTCCATGCCCGTTTTATCCGCCAGGCGCGCCGCCGTTGATGCAGGTGGCATCGGGCTCGACGCCCTTTCGCCTGAACCTCCATGTTGGTGACGTCGGTCATACGCTCGTCTTCGGACCGACAGGGTCAGGTAAATCGACGCTCCTGGCGTTGATTTCGGCGCAGTTCAGACGCTACGCCAGCGCGCAAGTGTTCGCCTTCGACAAAGGGCGCTCGATGCTGCCGCTGACGCTCGGCCTTGGCGGCGACCATTATGAGATCGGCAACGATCCTGCCGAGGGCGCATCGGGAAGCTGGGAGGGAAAAGGCCTGGCATTCTGCCCACTCGCGGAATTATCGAGCGACGGCGATCGCGCCTGGGCCAGTGAATGGATCGAGGCGCTGATTGCGCTTCAGGGCGTGACCGTTACGCCTGACTATCGCAACGCGATTTCCCGTCAGATCGCACTCATGGCGCAGTCACGCGGACGCTCGCTTTCGGACTTCGTCTCCGGCGTGCAGATGCGCGAAATCAAGGACGCCCTGCATCACTACACCGTCGACGGCCCGATGGGACAGCTTCTTGATGCAGAGGAGGATGGCCTGTCGCTTGGCGCTTTCCAATGCTTCGAGGTCGAGGAGCTCATGAATATGGGCGAACGAAACCTTGTTCCCGTGCTCACATATCTGTTTCGCCGCATCGAGAAGCGCCTGACGGGAGCGCCAAGCCTCATCATCCTCGACGAGGCCTGGCTAATGCTTGGGCATCCGACGTTTCGCGACAAGATCCGCGAGTGGCTCAAGGTGTTGCGCAAGGCGAACTGCGCGGTCGTTCTTGCCACCCAGTCCATTTCGGACGCCGAGCGCTCCGGCATTATCGACGTGCTGAAGGAGAGCTGCCCGACAAAGATTTGCCTGCCGAATGGTGCCGCGCGCGAACCTGGCACCCGCGAGTTCTATGAAAGGATCGGCTTCAACGCACGGCAGATCGAGATCGTCGCGACGGCCCTTCCGAAGCGGGAATACTACGTCGCCTCGCCCGAAGGCCGGAGGCTGTTCGACATGGCGCTCGGACCGGTGACGCTCTCCTTCGTCGGCGCATCCGGCAAGGAGGACCTCAAACGGATACAGGCACTTCAGGCGCAATACGGTGCCGCTTGGCCTGTCCAATGGCTCCAACAACGAGGAATTGCCGATGCTGAAACGCTTCTGTCTGCCGCGTGAGGCGGCTCGCGCCGCTGTCGTGCTTGCAAGCACGTTCACAATTGCCCTGCCGAGGCCTGTTCAAGCCGGCGGTGTGACGGGGCAGGCTACCGAGTGGACGCAGCTTGCCAATAACACGGAGCTCGTCAGTCTCGTCGGCAAGTCCGCCGAGCAGGTGAACAATCAGATCACACAGATCTCCCAGCTCGCCGAGCAGATCCAAAACCAGCTTAACATCTATCAGAACATGCTCCAGAACACCGCCCAACTTCCCGATCACGTTTGGGGGCAGGTCGAGAACGATCTGAAAACCTTGCAGAACGTCGTTTCGCAAGGGCAGGGGATCGCATTCTCGATGGGCAACGTCGACGACGTGCTGAAGCAGCGCTTCCAGAGCTTCGCCGATATGAAAAGCAAACTGCCGGACGACGCGAGCTTTTCCTCGACCTATCAGACCTGGTCGACCACGAACCGTGACACGATCGCCGGCACGTTGAAGGCCGCAAATCTGACGGCGGACCAGTTCTCCAGCGAGGAATCGACGATGTCCTCCCTTCGCTCGTTGTCGGAGTCGGCCGACGGGCAGATGAAGGCTCTACAAGTCGGACACCAAATCGCGGCGCAGCAAGTGGCGCAGATGCAGAAGCTTCGCGGACTGATCTCCCAGCAAATGACGATGATGGCCACCTGGTATCAATCCGAGCAAACCCAGAGGGATCTGGCCCAGGCCCGCCGGGAGAAGTTCTTCAACGCTCCTCAGATCGACATCCACGGCGGGCAAGAGATGAGGCCGCAATGGTAATCCTCCGTCCGTCACGCGCCCTTGAGGTCTTCTTTATTGTCATCGCTATCGTCCTGCTTGCGAGCACGCCTGCGATCGCACAGCAAAACGGCGCAGTTCTGAACACCCTCGAAAACTCCGTCGTTACCGCCGTCAAGGGCTGGGAAGCGACGGTGACGAACGCAGCGCGGTCGCTGTTCTGGATCCTCGCCGGCATCGAAATCGCCATCGCCGCGGTTTGGCTCGCCATCAATACGGCCAGTCTGGACGCCTGGTTCGCCGAATTGGTGCGCCGGATCATGTTCATCGGCTTGTTCGCCTTCATCCTCGACAAGGGCCCGGCCTTTGCCAAGGCGATTGTCGATAGCCTGTTTCAGATCGGTGCTGGCAACGGCTCCGTCTCGCCGGCAAACATTTTCGACGCCGGCATCCAGGTCGCCTCCAAGATGTCCGAACAGGTGAAGTTTGGCCTCTTCGAGGACAATTCGCTCGCCATCGCCGCCGTCTTTGCAATGGTCGTGGTCGTGGTGTCGTTTTCGCTGGTCGCGGCGATTTTCGTGGCCGTCATGGTCGAGATGTATGTCGGGCTACTCGCGGGTGTGATCATGCTCGGCCTCGGCGGTTCCTCCTTCACCAAGGATTTCGCGGTTCGCTATCTGGTCTACGCATTCTCCGTCGGCATGAAGCTGATGGGATTGGTGATGATCGCCAAAATCGGCTCGGACATCCTGCTCGGCCTCGGCGATGCGCCAACAGCGACCTCGGATCAGTTCATCACGACACTCTCGATTGCCGGGATCTCGGTCGTCATCTTCGTCGTTGCGATGTACGTGCCCCCAATCCTGCAGGGCGTCGTGCAAGGTGCCTCGGTTTCTGGCGGCATGGAAGCCATTCGCCATGGTGGACAGGCGGCAACCTTTACGGCCGGCGGCGCCTTTCTCGGCGCGAGCGCGGCATCAAAGGGGATGCAGGCGGCAAGTGTAGCCCGAGCAGGTGGCTCGTCCATGGCGGGGGCGGCCCTGCGCGGCATGGCATCTGGCATTGGCGGCGCGGGAAAGGCGACAGCATCCGCTGCCAAGGATAAGGCGATCGCGTCGCCTGGCGCTTACGCCGGCTCACTATTGGGTCTTGCAAACGCTAAGCTTGACGAGAGCCGTACTCCGCGCAGTTCGTCATCCAAACCCGCACCGCCGCCAATCGATGACACGAAATAAGGAGATCCTTTGGTAATGGCGACAGGTAATCCACCTGAAAATCCCTATCTTGCCGCACGTCAAGAATGGAACGAACGCTATGGCTCATATGTGAAGGCTGCGGCGGGCTGGCGTGTCGTCGGCATTATCGGCATGGTCATGGCGATCATTGGTTTTTCCTACGCGCTCTTCCAGAGCACGCAGGTCAAGCTCGTCCCCTATATCGTCGAAGTCGACAAACTCGGCACGGCCTCGAGCGCTGGATTTCCGGAGCAGATCGAATATGCCGACCCGCGGGTCGTCAGAGCGACGCTCGCAAGCTTCGTCTCGAATTTCAGGAGCGTCACACCGGATGCGGTCGTGCAGAAGCAGTATATCGATCGCACTTACGCACATTTGAGAACCTCCGATCCCGCGACCGAAAAGGTCAATGCCTGGTTCCGTTCCTCCTCGCCCTTCGAGAAGGCGAAGACGGCGACCGTCGCCATCGAGGTGAACAATATCGTGGCGCTCTCGGACCAGAGTTATCAGGTCGACTGGACCGAGTTCGAGCGTGATCGCAAGGGCCAGGAAACTGCTGTCCGACGGTTCCGCGGTGTCGCGACGGTCACACTCACGCCTCCGCAGGACGAAGCCATCATCCGTTTCAACCCGATAGGCCTTTATCTCCGCGATTTCGACTGGACAGCCCAGCTTTAAGAGGCATGCACTCCAAAATGAACACCAGAACGACAAGTGTCCGGGTGGCCGGATCCATTGTGATCGCATTGACGATCAACGTTTCATCCTTGGCCGACGCATCACGGGCGGCAGCACAAAGTCTTTCACCGACCGAAACCAAAGGCACGGGAATTTCCGGGCGCTGGCGCAAAAGCGACGGGCTCGTGACGAAAGGCCCGGACGGTAAGGTGATCTTCCTCTACGGCGAAATCCAACCCTCCGTGGTGTGCTCGCCCCTTCAGGTTTGTGATATCGAGCTGCAGGCCGGGGAGGTCGTCCGCGATGTGCTGGTGGGCGATACCGTGCGCTGGAAGGTCGAGCCTGCAACCTCGGGAGCCGCCGGCGCTCAGGCGATACACCTGATCGTCAAACCGTCGGAGGCCGGCCTCGTGACCTCAATGGTCGTGACAACCTCGCGGCGGACCTATCACATCCAACTCAAGTCCCATCAGACGCAATATATGGCGCGTGTCGGGTTCGAATTTCCGGAAGACGTCTCCATGAAACTCGCCGACGCCAACGCACGTATGGAGGCAAACACCACCCCGGGCGTCGGCGTTCCGGCTGAACAGCTGCGGTTCGGCTATTCGATTTCGGGCAGCGCTGCATGGCGGCCAAGCCGGGTCTACAGCGATGGCACGAAAACATACATTCAGTTCCCACGCTCGGTCTCCGGCATGGATGCGCCAGTGCTGTTCGTTGTCTCCGGCGGCGAAAACCGGACCGTCAATTATCGGATGAAGAACGACATGATGATCGTCGACTACGATGTCGACAAGGCGGTGCTGGTCTCCGGCGTTGGCTGGAAACAGGAGAAAATTACGATCCGGCGGAGCGGGCGATGATGAGACCCCTGTTCCTGCGCCGTATTCGCAGCTTCGGCCTCGCTGTCGCGCTCTTGCTTCTTGCTTCCGGTTGCCAGAGCCTTGGTCCCGGTGGCCTGGTTACCAGCAGGGCATCAGCGGATATTCCGGCAGCGGCAGCGACCGCGATCGCATCCGACATGGCGAACCGGTTCACCGAACACGTCGATCCGAGCAGCGGTGCTATCGGGCTAAAGCAGGATGGCTCTCCTTTCGGGCAAGCCTTGGAGGCCGCCCTCAAAGGGCGAGGGTATGCAGTCATCTCTAATCAGAAGACCGACGGCTCCGGTGCGATCATCCCGCTCGCCTATGTCGTCGAGCCATTCGAAGGGCAAGTTCTCGCACGGCTATCGACGAAAGATGTGGAGCTTAGCCGCGCCTATACGGTGAACGGGGGAGGGGCGTCACCAACCAGCCCGCTTTCCGTGATGCGCCGCGGATAGGAGAGGAAACCATGGTGCAATCCATTAAACTTGGTGGGGTGTCGAACCAGGACCCACAGAACAGTATTCGCCGCGTCAATCGCCTCCCGATCATCGTCGTGATTGTGCTCGTCGTCGCATTCCTTGGTGTCATCTTTTATGGCCTTGCCACACGTGGGCTGCTGCTTCGCCGGGACAACGGTCCCGATGGGAGTCCCGGAAATCCGGCATCGACATTCGCCGACCAGCTCAAGCGCGGCGTCGGCGATGCGATCATTGGTGAACCCCAACAAACCATGCCCCTCCAGCCGGCTCCTGTCGAAGCGAAGGATGAAAAAAGGAGTGACACCAACCCGTTCGCACCGCAGCCGGACCGTCGGCAGGAGACACAGCCATCCCAGGACCTCGAAAGCGAAAACGCTTGGCGTGCCCGCCTGAAGCGCGAACAAGACGAGCAATATTTCCGCGAGCTGCAACGCCAACGGATGGCGAGGCTTCAAGCCAGTGACGCGGCCTATGATGCCCCCATCTCCATCGACCATGGGAAATTCGATGCCAAGGCAGGGACGATCTCAAATCCAAATGCCGCGACGGCTGCTGGAAGTTCGTCTGCGGCACCCGGCAGCGGAGCATCGGACCTCTATGCGGCGGCGCTGCGAGCAGGCATCGGCGGACAGAACCTCGATCCGAACGAGCAGAGGTCCAAAGAAGAATTCTTCAACGCCGATCTGAAGGAAGCAGGCTACCTACCCAACCGTGTCGTGCCGCAACAGTCTCTCTATGAGCTAAAACGAGGTTCGGTTATTCCCGCAACCCTGATTACCGGTATCAACTCCGACCTGCCAGGGCGGATCACAGCCCAGGTCAGCCAGAATGTCTTCGATTCTGCGACCGGACATCGCCTCCTGATCCCGCAGGGAACGAAGCTGTTCGGCCGATACGATAGCAAGGTGTCTTTCGGCCAGAACCGTGTACTCGTCGTTTGGACCGACATTATCTTTCCGAACGGCTCGACCCTTCAGATCGGCGGCATGGCGGGCACGGATGCTCAAGGCTATGGCGGCTTCAACGATAAGGTGAACAACCACTACCTGAAGACCTTCGGATCGGCGGTACTGATCGCGCTGATCGGAACAGGGATCGACGCGTCCGTGCCGCAGAGTTCGACACTCGCTACGCAGGATACGGCGTCCGATGCGGCGAGGCGGAATTTCGCGGAGAGCTTTGGCCGTGTCGCCGAACAGACGATCAGTAAGAATCTAAATGTTCAGCCCACACTTGAGGTCCGACCTGGGTATAGATTCAACGTTCTTGTTGACCAGGATATCGTATTTCCTGGAACCTACCGAAAATAGATTACCTGGCGGCGTACTAAATCGAACACCGAAATTTGGCGTTAGAGAAGCGATGTTGCTGCGTTTCGCGCAAGGCGTTATGCAAGCGGACCATCACTCAATCGACGTAGATATTACGAGCCATTCGTTAGACGCATAGCGCATGGCCGCATCGCAAATGATAGCTTATCATTTAAGCAAATCTGATGTAATGTTGGATCAAAGCAAAATGACAAGATGCGAGCGCCGACCCTCCTCCTCCCAAATGGCGCTCGCGGGAATGGCGCCATTCCGCCTTCTAGTGAGAGGGAGCGAGAGTAGGAGGAGGCTATCGCGACGCAAGATTCAATCGATGAATAGAGCTTAGAGCCTGACGTGCTTTAAGTGGCGCAACCCGTGCTTCAAAGGGGGCAAATTGGTCGAAGGGCAGCCTAAAACAGCTCGAGGAGTCCTGGTCGTCGAAGCAGACGCCGATCTTCGTTTGAGGATTGTTGAGGAGATCAAGGCAGCTGGACTCGGGACCGCTCAAGCATCAAATGGAGATGAAGCAATAGGTGTTCTACAACGTCGCGCCGACATTGGATTGGTGTTCACGGCCGTTAATATGTCGGGTAGCATCGATGGCCTCGGTCTTGCTGTGCGGATTCACCGCACAAGACCGGATTTGGCCATCGTTATCACTTCAGCCATGGTGAATCTGCGACAATCCTCACTTCCGCGTCGCTGCCGTTTCCTGAGAAAGCCATATGAGCCAGGCAATGCGATAAAATGTTTTCGGCTTCTACTGGAAATGGATGCCTATGATGCCGCCGCAGCTATTGTGTGAAAGGTACAAGAACGCCCATTGCCAGCCGATGGTGGTCTGGAGGATCAGGCCGCTTGACGGTGAAGAACACGGGGCCTCCACAACCATGCGGAATATTTGAAACAGAGCCCTTGGATGTGGTCGAGGCATCGGTCTTGCCCACCGGCATGACTAGGGCAAACGATCTTGGTTTGCGATGTCTCGATCCTCGCCGGCTTGCTTGGCTCGATCTTCTCAGCAAAACTAGCCGTCACATTTCGCCGGTGGTGGCAATAGTCGCCTGACCGCGCGCCAAGTCCGTTTCCCATGCCATCATCAACCGACTTTGGCGACGCCCATTTGTTGGAGCAGCGTCAGATTGACCTCGAGACGCTAATTGTCGGTGATGCGACGCGGCCAGCTGGCCGCTGCCGGGATGCCACTGACGCCAGGGCTAACGATCGAGTACCTGGTGAGGTTGGCGCAAGTGGTTTCGGCGACAATTTATCGGCCACGGCGTATCAGCGCCGTAGCCCGTTATGAGGGCGCGGCAAGGTGAAAGCAGCGGCTCAATCGTCGCTGTGATGGCGTCGTATTTTCCTGACGAAGAACCACACAATGATCACCACGAAAGGCACCGCTGCGGCAATACCGACGGTGGACACGGGCTGGGAAAACGAATGGTCTAGCCCTTTCGCCAGATAGCTTGCCAGTCCGATGACATAATAGGAGATCGCAGCCACCGAAAGGCTTTCGACGGTCTGCTGCAGACGAAGCTGGAGCTTGGCTCGTTTATCCATCGAGGCCAGAAGCGCGATGTTCTGCCTGGCAAGCCCAACATCGACCCAGCTTCTCAAAAGCTCGGTGGTCCTCGACAGCTTCATTGACAGATATTGCTGTCGCTCTTCGACCGATTTGCAGGTCCGCATGGCAGGCGCAAGCCTTCGCTCAAGAAAGGTGCCAAGCGTCTCGCCTCCGAGAGGTTCTTCATTGAGGGAGGCGATGCGTTCTCCGACAATGGAATCGTACGCTTTGCTCGCGCCGAACCGATAAAGGGATTGCGCGGCATTCGCCTCCAGCTCGGCGGAAAGACGGCTGATCTCCCCAAGCGTATCATCCGCGTCCTTCCATGCCTGGTCGCGCATCTTCTGGGTGACGGATCTCAGGCCTTCCTCGATCCGTCGTATCTCCGGAGAGAGCGTCTGAGCGAGCGGAAGCGCCAGCATAGCCAGGGTGCGATACGTTTCGATGTCCAAAAGACACTGGACGAGCGCGCCGCGCCCCAGGTCGGTCAATCCCTTGTCGACGATCAATATTCGGGTCAGCCCGTCGCCATCCTGTCGGAAGTCGGTGGCAACCTCAGCGGCCCCCTCGCGAACACGGCTGCGACAGAGGCTCGTCGGCCCGAAGGTTGTGATTGCTTTTGTCGCCTGCGCGCCATCAGGCCAAATCTCCAGTCGAATGCCGGAAATGAATTTGCCCGGTGGCCGAAAGCTGCCGCCGAAGGGATGAAGCGGCATGGGTTCGCCGAATTCCGTCATGGCCGGGCCATCCCAGAACCAGGTGGAGAATTCCGTATGCCGCTCCCAGCGCAGGGTTCCGCGGCCCCAGGGGATCGCGCAATGACGGGTTTCTCGGTCGGGTACGGGAACACCCCGCGCGCGCCAACTCCTCGATCAGCTCGTTGTGCGGCGCCTGCCCGGCATCCATCAGGAAGGCGAGCTGCAAGATGATGCGCGGGGACGACACCGCCACGAAGGGGCGGGCGTGCACCTCGCCCAGCGCGAGTGCGCGATTTTCCGCTGGCGGAAAGCTCAGCTGAGCGACCGGTGCATCCTTGGCGGGACCTTGAACCTTGTGCAAACTACCGTCGGCCTCCGACCTCGTCGTTGTGATAGAGCAGATCGGCGGGGTCCTCGTAGATCTGCATGGGCCCGGCGTCGCGCAATTCCTCGCGGCCATATCCGCCGCTTAAAAGACCGACACCCAGTGCCCTGCAGCGGGTGGCGGCCAGCATGCCCCACACACTGTCGCCGATGACGACGGAGTTTTCAATCCACACGCCCAAAGCTTCGGCAGCCGCAATGAAGAGGTCAGGATCGGGCTTAGCGTGTTTAACCTGATCGCGGGTGATGATGGGGAACGGCTGCGCCAATCGCGGTGCCGAGTAATTAGCCTGCCTCAGCCATCCATGCTTCGGCATCGGCCCCAGCGGGGATACGCAGCGGGGTGGATGGATCGGTGGCTGCCCGCCAGATCGCTTCTGCCACGTCGGGTGCATGGGTCACCGGACCGGAGCTGTCGCGGACGCTCGCAACGAAGCGCTCGATCATCGGAGCATAGGCGGGATGATCAAGACCGCGCAGATGCGGCCGTGCATTGTCGCCGAATCGCGTCTCGGGGGAACGGCCCGGCAGGACGATGTGAACGCGCACGCCGAATGGCTCCACTTCCATCGCCAGCGATTCAGTGAAGGCGTTAACCGCGGCTTTGCTGGCCCGGTACACGCCAATGAGAGGCAGCGGCTTGAGCGTAACCGTCGAGGTGACGTTGATGATAACGCCTGCTTGGCGCTTGCGGAAAGCTGGAAGGACCGCCTGGACCATCGCAAGCGTGCCCAGCATATTGGTCTCGAACAAAGAACGTGATGTCTCGGGCGCGGTCAACTCGATTGGCGCTGGCGCCCCAAAGCCGGCATTGTTGACTAGAACGTCGATCACACCGGCCTGCGCAATGACCCTGCTAATGCTGTCGGGATCGGTGATGTCGAGCGGCAGGACGCGCAGGCGATCGGAGGAGGGCAGCAACTCGGCGCGGGGCGAACGCATCGTCGCGATGACATTCCAACCGCGATCGAGAAACAGTCGTGCGGTCTCCAGGCCGAAGCCGGAAGAGCAGCCGGTAATGAGGATCGTAGACATGGGGAACTCCGGAAAAATGTTGAAACCGCCCAGAAGGTAGATTGTCGCCACAGGACTTGATATCGTTCAGAGTATGAATTTCATTGGCGAAAGTCCTGTAATGACCGTTGATCCGCTCGCCGAGATCGTAACACTGCTCCAGCCAACTGCGCGTTTCTCCAAACTGGTGGAGTGCGCCGGCTCCTGGAGGATCCATCGTGAAATGACGCGCCAGCCATTTTATTGCGCGGTGCTGGAGGGGTGCTGCCGAGTGTCGATAAACGGGCAGCCATTCATGGTGTTGGAGGCCGGCGATTTCGTGCTGGTGCCAGCAATGCATGATCTCATCAATGAAAGCCTCAACGCGCCACCGGACGGAGTGACGACGAGACCGATCGAGATCAGTGAGGGCTGTTTTCGCGTCGGCAGCAAGAACGGACCCGCCGAGCTGCGGATGCGGATCGGTCACTGCAGCTTTGGTTCGGCTGACGCGGAACTCCTCGTGCCGCTCCTGCCACAGATGGTTCTCGCGCGCGAGCCCCGGCTCGCGACGCTGATGCAGCTGGTCGGCGACGAGACCCGGGCACGGCGTCCGGCGCGTGAACTCATGCTCGAGCGGTTGCTCGAGGTGCTGCTGATCGAAGCTTTGCGATGCGGCGCCGAGACCGGGTCCTCCGTGCCTGGCCTGGCCCGTGGCCTTGCCGACAATCGCCTGGCGGCCGCGCTATGCGCCCTCCATGCGCGGCCCGAATATCCCTGGACCGTGGCGGAACTGGCCGCCGAAGCAGCTCTATCACGCTCGGCCTTCTTTGCACGTTTCGGTCGCGCCGTGGGCCTACCGCCGTTGGGGTATCTGCTGACTTGGCGGATGGCGCTGGCGAAGCGATTGCTGTGCGAGCGCGAACTCAGCATAGATCAGGTTGCCGCGCGCGTGGGCTACAGTTCCGCAAGCACCTTCAGCATTGCCTTTGCCCGCCATGCGGGCGCGCCGCCTGCTCGTTATGCGCGGATGCGGCGCCAAGGAAAGCATCCGACAGCCGCAGCAGCGAAATTGAACGGACGACCGATTTTGGCAAGCACCGACTTTGCGCCCGAATGGCAAGGATAAGGCACAATGCTGCTGATGGTGCTACGTCAACAAGTAGAAGAGCGCACACCGATTCTACGAGAATGCTACTTTCGGTAGGCTAATACTACGCTAGGCCTTAACGATGGAGACGAAGGAATTCGGGCCCTGTTACAAAAATTCCGGTTGGTTTGAAATATCCTATTGTCTCTGCTGTTACGCGGCCTGACCATCGAGATTCCATGCGAGCAGAGCGACGGCTTCTGTCAAGGCGCTTAGTCCAGAAATACGCGTCGGAGACAGATAGAAATCGATCGTGTTGCCGAACTTGTCTACGGCTCGGTATAGATATGTCCATCTACCGCGAACTTTCACATAGGTTTCATCGACACGCCAGCTCGTTGACAGCGCAATCGATTCTCGGTCTCGGGCGCCCGTTTCTGGACTCAGCGATAGGAGAGCGGCGAAACGTGGTGCGACAGGTAGAAGCCTATGGACGGCGATCGGCGCGGAGTTTCCGAAAGTAACACATGATGGCGCGCAGCTTGGCAAAGCCCCCCTTACTAGCCTTCCATATGGCCGCTCGCGACAGACGCCGTGGACTTCACCGCGATCGCTACATCAACCCCCTTAATCACGGAGGCTCCAGCCCCCCGGAGGTCAACGACGGTCCTCAGATGTCCGGTTGCTGCATGCGGCAATGGTGTGACCGTCCCCGCATCAAGATCCGCAACCCAAAGACCATGCTCACCGGCGACGCCGATCACGACAACTTTTGCCATTCCGATAATTCCTTTCTGTAAAAGAACTAGAATCCTGCTTTCTTTAGGCCTTCCCGATAAATGTCCTTTTGCCATTGTTCCTTGAATGGAACGATAGTTAGCCATTTATCGATATCGAATTGAGGATTTGCCTCAAGAGCCCGACGCACGAAGAAACGCGACTTCTTTTCATCGCCGAGCATTGCCCAGCTTGCCGCCGAAAGCCGGTCCGCGAGATCGCCGTCGACCATCTCGTCAATGTACCCGAGTGCACCCTCGAAATTGCCGAGGCTGTAGCTGGCTCCTGCCGCAGTCCATAAATAGGAGTCCGGAGTCAATGGATTAAGCTCGATCGCTCGTTCGAGCTTCTGCAATGCAAGGTCTGGCCGCGAAAAATGATTCAACGTATCGGCGTGGTCGGCGATGATGTCGGCATAATTGGGGCTAAGCGTTTCAGACACTTCCAACGCCTGCACGCTTTCATCTATTGCCCCCATAAGAAGCTTTGCAACCCCCAGTTCGCGGTAACCATCCGCCGAGTCTCTTCGAGCCTCGATGGCGCGTGTGGCGTATTCCGCCGCAGCCTGCAGAAGATCGAGATCGCCGCGGGCGGTTAGAAGCCATTCCTTTGAATAGGTTCGCGCAATCGAACTCAAGGCCGGCGCAAAATTTGCGTCTTCCTGTAAGGCGCTTTTCAGTTCCTTCCGCGAGCGCCGTAGGTTCGGAAGCGTCAGTCGATTGAGATAGTGACGACCAACAAGGTAGCGATGGTACGCGGCCGCGCTTCGCTCGAAATAGAGTCGGGTGACCTGATGGCTTTCGATGCGCCCTGCCACGAAAAGAGTAATTTGTCGCAGAATGTCACGGCGACGGCTCATCAGATCCAGTGTGCTGAGCATGTAGCGCTCAGCCCAGACGATCTCGGAGTTGTCCACATATATGAGCTGAACGAACAAGGAAAGATCCTGATCCTTCAAGCCACTCAAACGCGTGTCAAGAACATAAGTGATGTCATAGCGTTCATAAACGTTGGCCTTATCCTCCGACGTTTTTCCGATCCTCACCGCAGTATGAGGGGCAATAACCTCAAGGCTATTCAGGGCGCAGAACGCTATCGTGATATCTTCCACCAGCGAGGACGCAACCATGGCGACAATCGGATCGCGATGAGCATTCGTGGGAGGCAGCAGGGCGAGACGCGGAATAGTTTTTGCCAGTGTTTTCTCGGGCTGAGGGGGGAAGTCGGTGATGGACATACCCTGCGCCGAGAAGTGCTCGGGTGCCTTCGTTCTCACAACGCTTTCAGCAGAAGCTTTATTCGAAGTGGTACCTAGCGGAGCGGGTCCCTCGGAAAGTGACTGTTTCCGCTGCTCCAGATATTTTCGGAAATATTCAACCTCTTCCTCCGCGTTGAATAATTGCACAAGGAATCGGAGCGTATCCGGATCGTCAGGTTCATTATGAAAGATGAGGATTGCCGCATTCTTTACGATCTCCTCTTCTTTGGGTGTTTTTGCTGAATGAGAGGTTTCCTTCAGCAACCCCTTAAGAAGGGCATTGTGGTAGATTTTACGCTGGAGTAGCCATGCGTCAAAATCGCGACTTTGGCAGTTAACCGGGCCTATAAACGTCCGATTAAAGAGTCCAACGAGGCGCCCGAGCCAGATCACGGGTTCCTCGAAGCCCTTCCTGTCAAGCGACAAAAGATCGGATGCGATTGCCGTCTGCCCCAGCGAGATCATGCCATCCGTGAAGCGAAGGAACTCCGCCCCAAGTTCATCCTGGCGTGATTTGATCCTTGAAATGATTGAGCGCAAATTGACGAGTGAAACCGGCCTATCCGCGTCGCCCCATAAAAACTGCGCCAACTTCGCCCGATGCTCAGAACCTTCTTGGCTTGTAAGTAGATAGGCAAGGATCAATAGACCCTTCTCTGGAAAGGAAACGGATTTGCCTTTCGCATCAAGGAGCTGGAGTTGTCCAAATGTCTGCAAAGAAAATGTCATTTTGAATGCGCCCAGGCGGTATGAATTTTCGATCACTGCATTTGTATGGGAATGCGGATAAATGCGGCGCAGATCCGCAGGGTTAGAAACCGTAAATATATATGTTGATGGCAGTTTGTGCCAATATCCTGCCGGATTCAACAGCCGGAATCTTCTTGTGCACCGCAAACACCATGATAGTTTGCGTTGCACATTACATTGAATATCGATTTGTCCTGCAATTGCCGCCTTCAAAGGAGAATTGCATGTATAAAATAATGCTTCTGGGCGTGAAAGGCGAAGCCAGCTTATCGCTTGGCGACTTTGAAGCAGGTACCGTCACGGCAGTGGACGGCAATGCGGCGGGGCACGACTGTTTATTTCGAATGCGACGATGTGGACGAAAAATTTCAAGACCTGCCGTCAGCAGGGATTTCCTTCTCTAGTCCGCCCCAAGACCAAAGTTGGTTATGGCGGGAAGCCGAACTATTCGACCCAGGCGGAAATCGCGTTCTGCTTTATTTTGCTGGAAAGAACCGCATCGACCGCCTTGGCGAATAAAGCCTATTAAGTCATAGATCGCGCTTACTCTATCAGCATATGGCTGAAAACCGCCGAGTTACTTTGGCAGAGATCATGCACCGGAACGGAGGCGGCACGTCAATTCGTGCCCGATGGCCAAAGTTTGGTGCCAAGCCTCATTGAGGTGATCCGGTCGACGTATATTGTTGCCCACTTAACGCCGTTGGAAGGCGTCACGAGGCGGTGAATGTCACCGTCACGCCACGCTGCCGAAAATACGCCTGCATAAGTTTTCTGCCGGAACGATTGTTATGTACGAGCCTGGTCGGGTCGAATGCGGCTTCCTTCAAACCCGCTCGCGTCAAGGCTGCCTTGAGATTCGCAATATGCAAGTCAATGTCGGCGTTGTCCGCTTTGAGCGATTCATAAATGCGGTTGATGGCATCTTCTACGGTCAGTTCACTCACTATTACACTCCTGTTGTTGTTAGCAAAATCGTTGGGTGAAGGATCGTGTTTGCATCTATTGACTAATTCTTGTGGGCGCATGACATTTTTCAGCTGGAAGCAATAAGCCGAGGCCACGAATTCGATGACGCCAAAGTGCGATCCTTAGAAATATGGCATGGGAATACCCGCATAAGCACTAGGATGGCAATCAGTTGACCGAGGGATTCAAATGACATTCGACGAGGAAAAGCTAAGTGCGCTGCGCGAGAAGTATGGCGAGAGCCACGGCGGAGAGCTTTTCGATGCCAAGTTCCGCAAGGTTGCTGACAAGATATTCTCGAAGAGCGGCACGCGGCTTGCCCCATATGCCGGCGTTCCGACCTTGCTGTCGGCACCCTACATGCCGGTCGACGGGGAAAATCCGGAATTCGGCAACCTGCAGGTCGCGCTTCTCGGCATTCCGATGGATCTTGGCGTCACCAACCGCCCGGGTTCTCGTTTCGGACCGCGCGCTCTGCGCGCCATCGAGCGCATCGGCCCCTACAACCACGTCCTCGGCTGCGCGCCCGTCTTCGATCTTAGGGTTGCCGATATCGGCGATGTTCCCTTCCAGAGCCGCTATCGTCTCGAACTCAGCCACGACGATATAGAAAAGCGCGTCAATCAGATCGTTGATGCAGGTGTTTTGCCATTGTCCGTCGGCGGCGATCACTCGATTACGCATCCGATCCTCAAGGCCGTCGGCAAGAAGGCGCCGGTCGGTCTTATTCATATCGACGCCCATTGCGATACCGGCGGCTCCTTCGACCAGACGAAGTTCCATCATGGCGGCCCCTTCCGAAATGCCGTGCTTGACGGCGTGCTCGACCCGACGCGCACCATTCAGATCGGGATCAGGGGATCGGCGGAATACCTCTGGGAGTTCTCCTATGAGTCCGGCATGACGGTCATTCATGCCGAAGAAGTGTCCGGCGTCGGTATTCCGGCCATCATCGAGAAGGCCAGGCGGATCGTCGGCGACGGCCCGACTTATCTGTCCTTCGATATCGACAGCCTTGATCCGAGCTTTGCGCCGGGCACGGGAACGCCGGAGGTCGGCGGGCTGACCACCCGCGAGGTGCTGGAACTCATTCGCGGCCTGAAGGGCATCAATCTGGTTGGCGGCGATGTCGTTGAGGTAGCGCCGCAATATGATGCCACGACCAACACGGCCCATGCCGGCGCGCAGACGCTGTTCGAGATCCTGAGCCTCATGGTTTTCAGTCCGTCGGTGAGATAGCAGGGGACTGCTTCGAGCCAAGAGGGAAGGAAGCGGCGGCTTGTCCGCCGCTTGTCCTCTCCTCTTCGACAAAGCAGTTGAGACGACGAGCGATATCGGTGTAGCAATCGGTTTCAACAGGATAATCGATATGCCAGTCGCCACCCCCAATGGTCTCGTTGCCCGCCTTTCACCCCCGCCCATTCCCTCCGTCATTGCCTGGAGCCGCGAATATACCGGCGCCAAGGGGCCGCTCATCGATCTCTCGCAGGCCGTGCCGGGCTATCCCGCGCATCCGGAAATGCTGCGGCTGCTCGGCGAGGCGGCCGCGTCGCAAACCATGACCGGTTATGGACCGATCGAAGGAGAGACGGTCCTGCGGGAGGCCTATGCGCGGCATGTGAGCGAGGTTTACGGCGCGCCCGTCGTTCTCGAGAATATCCACATCACCTCCGGCTGCAATCAGGCCTTCATGTGCGCGGCCATCGCGCTTGCCGGCGCCGGCGAAACCGTGGCACTGACCAATCCCTTCTATTTCAATCATGATACGACGCTTGCTATGCTCGGCATCAATCGCATGCTCGTCGGATGCGACGCGGCGAGCGGGTTTCTTCCCGATCGCGCATCCGCCGAACAGGTGCTGTCCGCCGGAGCGCGTGCACTGGCGATCGTCACGCCCAACAATCCGACCGGCGCCGTCTATCCGCCGGCGCTGCTGCATGACCTCTTCCTGTTGTGCCGGAAATACGGGGCATGGCTGATCCTAGACGAGACCTATCGCGATTTCCTGGCTGAGAGCTATGGACCTCCGCATGGGCTGCTTTCCGAACCCGGCTGGGAGGAGACGCTCGTTCTCCTTTACAGCTTCTCGAAGTCCTTCTGCATTCCCGGCCACCGGCTCGGCGCGATCACGGCCGGGCCGAGGCTGCTGGCCGAGATCACCAAAGTCATGGACAATATGCAGATCTGCGCGCCGCGATCGGCTCAGCATGCTGTCGCCAAGGCCCTGCCGGTGCTGGCCGGCTGGCGAGCCGAGAACCGGCTGGAGATCGCGCGGCGGGCTGATGCGCTGAAGGCGGTTATGGCCGGGCTGCCAGGCTGGGATATCGCTGCGATCGGCGCCTATTTCGCCTTCATCCGCCATCCCTTTGCCGATCAGCCATCCGTGGCGGTCGCCGAGCGGCTCGCGAAACAGGCAGGAATCATCTCGATCCCCGGCGCTTACTTCGGCGCAGGGCAGGAACGCTATCTGCGTCTGGCATTTGCCAATGCCGATGCGGCTTCGATCGGCCTGCTCGGCGAGCGTCTGCGCTGATCAGGCCCGGGTTTTCGCGAACCGGTTGGCGGGCATGGAGAGCCCGAGATTCTCGCGCAGCGTCGAACCCTCATACTCCTTCCGGAACAATCCGCGCCGGCGCAGTTCCGGCAGGACAAGCCGCACGAAATCGTCGAGGCTCGCCGGCAAGGTTGGGAACATCAGGATGAAGCCATCGGCTGCACGTGTCTCGAACCATTCTTCCATGAAGTCGGCGATTTCGGCCGGCGTGCCGGTCATGCCGTTGCCGGTATGCTTTTCCGCGTAGTGACGGATGAGTTCGCCGACCGTGCGGCCGCTCCTGACGAAGTCAACCAGTTCGTCGAAAAGCGCGCGCGAGCCTTTCGGCGCAGCCGGCAGACGGTCCATCGGAAAGGGCTTGTCCAGAGGTACGCCCCGCAGATCCACTTCCAGGAATTCCGACAGCATCAGGCGGCCGACATCGGGATGCATCTTGTCGATCAGATAATCGACCTTCGCCTGCGCCTCGGCCTTCGTCTCGCCGACATTGATCACGACGCCCGGCATGATCTTCAGGTCGTTCGGATCGCGTCCATAGGCCGGCATGCGCGCCTTCACATTCTCGTAGAAGGCGCGGTTGCGGTCGATGCTGGAGGCGAGGCTGAAGACGATCTCGGCCGTGCGCGCTGCCATGTCGATGCCTGGCTCCGAGCCGCCGGCCTGTGCGATGACAGGGCGGCCCTGCGGTGTCCGCGCGATATTGAGTGGACCACGTACCTGGAAATGCTTGCCCTTGTGGTTCAGCGTATGATGCTTCGCCTTGTCGTAATAGATGCCGTTTTCGCGATCGAGAAGCAGGGCGCCGTCCTCGAAACTATCCCATAGGCCGAAGACGACGTCGACGAATTCGTTGCCGCGCTCGTAGCGCAGGGCATGCGGATCCAAGCCTTCGCGGTTGAAGTTATAGCCGGTTTCGTCGTGGTCGGAGGTAACGACATTCCAGCAGGCGCGGCCGCCGCTCAGATGATCTATCGAGGAAAAGAGGCGCGCAACGTTGTAAGGCTCGTAGTAGCTCGTCGACACGGTTGCGACCAAGCCGAGGTTTTGCGTGGTGACCGAAAGCGCCGACAGCAGGGAGAGCGGCTCGAAGCGGTTCATCTTGGTGGGAATACGGGCGAGAGCATCGGGGTCGCCGACGGCGGCGGCGGGTGAATCCGCCATGAACATGAAGTCGAACTTTGCTGCCTCTGACCGTTTGGCAACGTTAAGCAGATGCTGGAAATCGTTGGCGCCGTTGACGTTGCTGGCCGGATGAAGCCACGACGCCGGATGGAAGCCGAACGTGTAGACGAAGGTGCCGAGCTTCATCTTGTCTGTGCGTGCCATGAAATTCCAGCCTCCAGTCTTGACGATTGTGCAAATTATCGCCGTGCCGGTTTTTTACGCAATAATGCCGGGCTGTGTTTCGTTTTAGTTTTTCTAAAGGATTGCCCTGGCCATCATGGCGGGGCAGACATTCGCGCCTGCTGCCGCGAGATCGCCAGCAACCAATCGCGGAAGGCGGCGCCATGGGGCTTTTGCAGCGCCGACCGATCCCAGGCCAGGAAGTAGCTTTCGCGAAGCGGAAGTCGGATATCGATGGGGATGACGAGCGTTTGCGCCTCAAGCTCGTCGGCGATCATCGACATCTGCGCCAGCACGATACCGCGTTTGTTGACGGCAGCGTCGATGGCGCTGCTCGAGAGGGTGAAGGACAGCCCGGGCGCCGTTTCTTTCAGCGTCACGCCCACTTTCGCCGCGAGGTCGGCCCAGCTGGGATAAGGGGTGAAGTGTCTTTCCCATTCGACATGCAAAAGCGGGTAGTCGAAAAGTTCGAATGCCGATGGCGCGCGCTTTTGAATGAGTGCCGGCGAGCAGGCCGGCACGACCCAGTCGCGGAAGAGCTCGCTGTAATGCTCGTGCTGAAGCACGTCCGATCCGTAGCTGATGCGGAAGTCGATTTCGTCGAAGCCCATGCGAGGCTCCTTATCGCGGCCGATAATCCGAACATGAGCGTCCGGATGAAGCGCCTGCCAGTCGAAGATGCGCCGGCCGATCCATTTGTTGACGACAGAAGACAAGGCGCTCAGGACGAGGGCATTTTCATTGCGCGCCCGCTCCAGCATGCGTTCGGCGATCGCGAAGTGCTCGAAACCTTTGGAGATTTCCTGATGATAGAGCCTGCCCCATAAGGTCAGCTCTGCCGTGCGGCCGTTGCGTTCCAGAAGGGTCACGCCGAGAAAACTTTCGATCTTGCGGATCTGCTGGCTGATCGCACCGGGCGAAACCTTCAATTCCAGCGCAGCCGCGGTCACGCTGCCGCAACGGCCGACAGCTTCGAAAGCCTGCAGGCCTTTCAGCGGAATGGCCTTGAAGAGGCGCGGTTCGCTCACGTTGCATTTCTCCAGGACGAATAATCGGGCATTTCCTGTTCGGCCGGCTGAAAGTCGCCGGCGAATTGAAAGCGATCACCGGGATGGGTGATTTCGACATAGGTGACGGTGCGGCCGTTCTGCCAGGTCTGGCGGATGAGCGTCAGACAGGCGTCACCACGCTCGGTCTCCAGCAGCCGGGCCGTTGCCGGATCTGCCGAGACGGCGCGAATGATGTGCCTTGCCTTCGACCATGGCACCTGTGCCAATAGCCATTTGGCCGGTGGAACGGTTGCGAAGCTTTCATCTTTGGCAAGCGGTACGGCATCGAGCATGATGATGCGCCGCTCGATGGCGTTCGGCTTGCCGTCGACCAGATGCAAGCATTGCAGCCTCAAAACCTCCGCGCCGGGCTTTTCCCTCAACAAGGCCGCGCTGGAGGCGTCCAGCTTCTCTATTCGCCGCTTCAGGATGCGGTGGGCGTGCGCGTGTCCGGCAAGCTCCGCCTCGGTGCTGATATCCTGAATATCCATGACCGTGCGGTCGATCTGCTGCGAGGCGACGAAGGAGCCCGCCTTGCGCCTCCGCAGGATCATGCCGCGTTCGGCGAGCGCCGAGAGCGCCTTGTTGACGGTCATTCGCGAGCATCGGTATTGGTCGGCCAGCTCATGCTCGATCGGGATGCGCTGGCCGGGCTTCCAGTCGCCATTCATGATCTTCGTCTCTATGTCTGCGAAAATTCTGTGATGAATTGAGACCAACATCCACCTCGATCCCGCGACAGCGCACAAATCTCGCCTCTATGCGAGGCAGTTTCGGCGAAAGGTCCGGCACGATTTTTGCGTTCCAAGACTTTTACATTGACACTGTAGGCCTGCCTATATCTATTTGTATAGACAAAAGCGGGCCAAAGAAGCTCGTTCGGCGGGAATACGCTGGGGAACCTGGACTCTTCCGCAGGAAGGGCAAAAAACTGGAGAGACGATCATGAAAAAGAATTCTCTGCTCAAAGGGTTGGTGAGCGCCGCGTTCCTTCTGGGAGCGACACTGTCCGCGCACGCCGCCGATACGCTTTCGGCTGTCAAGGCTGCCGGCACCCTGAAGGTTGGCACCGAAACGGCCTTCGCCCCCTTCGACTTTATCGATGCCGGCGAACATGTCGGATTAAACGTCGATCTCTTTAACGAGATCGGCAAGGAACTCGGTGTGAAGATCGAGTGGGTGACCTTGCCCTGGGACGGTGTTTTCCCGGCTCTGGAGGCCGGGAAGTTCGATGTGGTCGCCGGCCCGGCAACGATCACCAAGAAGCGCATGGAGCGTTACCGTTTCACGCCGCCGCTGGCCGAAGCGACCATTGCCATCCTCAAGAAGGCGGGCGACAAGACCATCAACAAGCCGGAAGACATCGCCGGCAAGAAGATCGGCGTCGGCAAGGCAACCTCGCAGCTTGATCAGCTCAAGGAATTCTCCGAGACATTGCCGACCAAGGCGGACATTCGCGAATATCCCGCCTTCACCGAATCCTACGCCGATCTTGCCGCCGGCCGCATCGCCGGCGTGGCGAATTCTCTGCCGAACATTGCGTTCGTCGCCAAGCAGCGGGAAGGCGTCTTCGAGGTCGTTCTGCCGCCCTTCGGCAAGAAATCCTATTTCGGCTTTATCGGCTTGAAGGATGCCGATCACGCACCCCTGATGGACGCAATCGATGCCGCCATGCTGAAGATCAAGGCGGACGGCCGGATGGCCACATTGCAGAAGAAATGGTTCGGCGCGACTTTCGATACGCCGGACTCCGTCAAGGACCCGGCATTCTGATCGATTGATCATCATCACCGAACATGCCTTGGATGTACCGGGGCATGTTCGGAGACCGATCCGGTTTCATGACCGCCAAGTGGACGACATCCAACCCCCATGTCCTTCAAACTCTTCGAATTGCTGCTGCAGGCGTCCATCTATACGGTTACGATCAGCGTCGTATCGATCCTGATCGGTTTCGCGATTGCGATCCTGTTGTCGGGCATGCTGCTTTCGCGGCGGCGCCATCTGATGCTGCCTGCCCAGATTTTCATCAGCTTTTTCCGTGGCGTGCCGCTGCTGGTGCAATTGCTGCTGATCTACAATCTTCTTCCCGTGATCGGCATCAATGTGCCGAGCGTTGTCGCGGCGGTGATCGGCCTATCACTCTGCACCGCCGCCTACCAGGCGGAAAACCTGCGGGGCGGATTTGCCAGCGTTCCCGTTGGACTGATCGAATCCGCCGAAATGGTGGGTTTGACACCCAGCCAAATCTTCCGGCGCATAAAAGTTCCGACCGCCCTTCGCCTGACATTTCCCGCCCTTGTCAATGAAGCGATCCTTATCCTCAAGGCGTCGTCCCTCGTCTCCGTCGTCGGCATCGTCGAATTGACGCGCATGGCGCAGGATCTCGCCGGCAGCACCTTTCTGCCTCTGCAGCTCTTTGCGTCTGCCGGCTTGATCTATCTGGTGATCAACTGGATCGTAGCCTTGGCCGGCGGCCTGATCGAGCGCTCTCTTCCCGGAGTGCCGCGATGACCTTCGACATCAATGTCCTTCTCGATCAATGGCCAGCGATCATCAGCGGCGCGGGCGTCACGATCATGATCTGGGTTTTCGGCACGATTGCCGCTGCCATCCTCGGTTTTCTGCTGGCCGTTGCCAGACAATATTGCGGCCTTCTGATCGACAAGGCGCTCGGTCTTGCCGTCGCGGTCCTGCGCGGCACGCCCTTCCTGATCCAGATCTTCCTCGTCTATTATGGCGGTCCTTTCATCGGCCTGTCGCTCGATCCGCTACCGGCGGGATTGATCGGCATCTCGATCTATGGTGCGGCCTATTTCAGCGAAATTTTCCGCTCCGGCTTTCAGGCCGTTCCAACGGGGCACATCGAGGCCGGTGAATGCGTCGGCCTCACGCAAGGGCAGATCGTCAGGCGCATCCTGTTGCCGGAAATGACCATGCTGGTGTTGCCGCCGTCGGTGAACATGACCATCATTCTCATGAAGGAGACCGCGGTTCTCTCCATCATCACCGTGCCGGAGCTGACGGCGACGCTGAGCGCCATAGGTTCGCAGCAATATGCCTTTGTCGAGGCTCTATCCGCACTCGCGCTCTTTTATTGGGTGCTGGTCGAGTTCACCGGCTGGCTTGGCAATCTTGCCGAAACGAAACTTTCCAGATTCAGGTTTTTCAACGCATGAGCGTTCCCGCAATCGCAGTCAAAAATCTCGTCAAGAAGTTCGGTGATTCCACCGTCCTGCATGGCATTGATCTCGAGATCGCGCAGGGACAGGTCTCCTGCCTTATTGGTCCTTCCGGCTCCGGCAAAAGCACACTTTTGCGCTGCATGGCCTTTCTTGAGGAGGCGACCCGCGGCACGATTGCCATTAATGGAGAGGTACTCGGCTTCAGCGAGAACGCCGAGGGTGTGCGGGAGCGGGTTCCTGCTGCCACGAACCGGGCTATCCGCGCACAGATCGGCATGGTCTTCCAGCAGTTCAATCTCTGGCCGCATATGACCGCGCTCGGCAATGTCAGCGAGGCGTTAAAGACGGTTCACAAGATGAGCCGCAAGCAGGCTGAGGATCTGGCGCTGGCCCAGCTCGTCAAGGTCGGGCTGGAAGCGCGCGCAGGACACTATCCCTCGCAGCTTTCCGGGGGTCAGCAACAGCGTGTCGCCATTGCCCGCGCACTAGCGCTCAAGCCGAAGATCATGCTGTTCGACGAACCGACCTCGTCGCTCGATCCGGAGCTGACGGGTGAGGTATTAAATGTCATGCGCGATTTGGCAGCCGAGGGCATGACCATGGTCGTCGTCTCCCACGAGATCGGCTTCGCAGCGACAGTCGGCCAGCAGATCTTTTTCCTCGATCACGGCAAGATATTGTTCACCGGGACACCGCAGGCGGTATTCAAGAAACCGCGAAATCCACGTCTGGAACAATTTCTGGACACCTATCTCGATCGCGGCGCGTCAATGCTTCTTTGAGCGCCGCTACGGCGGCGGCGAATGCCCCACACACGTAGAAAAAAGGTTGCTCGGGCCGGCAAAGTCATTGTTTCAAGAACGATCATCCCAATTGATCTCTCGCGAAAGCGATAAGGCTTTCCACGTGGCCAGCTACGGTAACGCGTGTTTGCTCCACATCGCCACGTTCCAATGCTTCAATAATAAGCAGGTGTTCTGTCGAATCCGGCTTCAGCCGATCTTTCAGTCGATCGATCTCGAACAGGACAGTGTTGGTAAGTTGCCGCTAGCTCCAGACCCGGAAGGACTTTTCCTTCGCGCAGCCAATTTATGGACGCAACCCAGGAGAGAAAGAGACATCAAACAAAAACTAAACGTTGACGCGACCCTCTAGGTTCCGTATAGATGCGTTATCGATCTTTTGCTTGCCGAGCTTTGTCTACCGCGCGATTGGCACCGCGCTCTAAGCGAACTTCCGTTTCAAAAATAGTCGGTTTCAACCCGCGTGGCATCTGCTTCGCGGTCCCTCACTCTATGCTTTGAAAGGGTTCATCATGACCACTGGCACAGTAAAATGGTTCAATTCCACCAAGGGCTTCGGCTTCATCCAACCTGACAACGGCGGCGCTGACGCGTTCGTTCATATCTCGGCTGTCGAGCGCGCCGGCATGCGCGAGCTCACCGAAGGTCAGAAGATCGGCTTCGAGCTTGAGCGCGACGTGAAGTCGGGCAAGATGTCGGCCTGCAATCTGCAGTCCGCGTAATCGATATCGGCTTCCCTTTGACCACGGATGTACTGGCACTGCCGGAAGCACGTATCACTTCAAGGCCAGGCATTTTGCCTGGCCTTTTTTCATTCGGTTCACACGGTGGACCCCTTAGGAATTTTCAATGACACAGACCTATAGCAAATCTCGCCAGGCCGCGGAGATCGCCTTTGGTAATCTTCAAACCACGTTCTTTGCCAAAAATCACGCAATGGACGAACTCGAGGCGATCACTCAGTCTCGAGACGCGAAGACTCAGCGGTTGCGTGAAGCACGGCTGGCAAAGGAACTCGCCGACAGGACCTCCGCCACGGCTGCACTGCTTGCCAAACGCGGCCGACTAGGTTGATCGAACCTCTTTCCGTCGAGATAAAAAATTAAAAACCGATAGCGCCAATACTGAAACGCAACGCCTGAAACTTGTGGAGCGCACGGTTCCTGAAGGCAGCGTGGCTGAAGAGTAGGCGCCTCTCCCAGGGGCAGGGGCAGGGGCAAAAGCCCGGAGGCGCGCATCGCCTAAGAGTGCCTATATCGCCGGAATGGTCGAGGATGAAGCCGTTTGCAAGGCTTAGCGAGACGTTATGAAAACCGCAGCGCCAGACCGGCTTAAGCTTGCGGCGCCGGCGATCGATAGCTTTCGCTGATCGGCAGATGTGATCAATTCGCCCCGGGAGACTGACTCAAACAACAGGAGAGCCTTTATGGCACTGGATACGAACGAGCTTCAAGCGATCAACACGTCTTGGCAAATTGCGATCCAGGAAATCCTGCGCATGGTCATCCGTGACATGTACCGTGCAAGGGGAGAAGAGGCGTTCAATGCGCATATCAAACGGATCGAAGAAGCGGCAGTTGACAGCATTTACACCGACCTAAGACTCCGCGGTACTGACGAATGGACGGAGGTTCTCGTCAAGGAAAGAGCCAGCAATTTCGTGACGACCCTTTTGACGTCGTTCACATATGACCGGGCGTGAATTTTCGCGTCGAACAAGGGAAGCGAAAATCCATCCGGCCGACCGGCACGCGTCAAAGCTGCCAGGAAGAACGATAATAGGTTCGTCGAACATCTGGCTTCATGGCGCCTTTATCTCCCAACTGCTTGTCGGGTCGCATATGGAGAGTAGGGAGCGCTCGACAGCGCTCCCTACTGCGGTCATGTCCTTGCGACAGGACGCGGCTGCTCTGACCGTAAGCTTCTAGACGCGCTGGCGAGCGCGTTCTCTGCAGCTTTTGCTTTTTGGCCGCGGCGCTTTCGGATCTCCACCACGAAGGCTTTCGCAATGCGCTTCGCCATGGGGAATTATGCTACCTGGCGCCCTGCTTCGATCTGCAGCGGCGCGGGCTGCTCGGCGGTAGTGCCGATTGTTACCTTCCGCGGCTTCATGGCTTCCGGGATCTCGCGCTTCAGCACGATGCGCAGAAGGCCGTTGACCAGAGACGCGCCCTCGACCTTGACGTGGTCGGCAAGCTCGAACCGCCGTTCGAAAGATCGTCCTGCGATGCCTCGATGGAGATATTCGCCATCTTTCGGATCTGCTTTCTGTCCCTTCACGACCAGAACGTTGCGTTCCTGGACGACGTCGAGATCGGAATTGGCAAAACCGGCGACTGCCATTTCGATGCGGTAGTCGTCGTCGCTCGTCTTGACGATATCGTAGGGAGGCCAAGTCTCAATCGGCTGCAGACGCTGCGCGTTACTCAACAGATTGAATACGCGGTCGAAGCCGACGCTGGAGCGATAAAGAGGTGCAAAATCAAGATCGTTTCTCATAACCAAATCCTCCGTAAAGCGAGATGGAATGGAGACGCGGAAACTAGCGTCTCCGGTTCTGCCGGTCCCTTACGGCGACCGGCGAAAATGATCTAATTTTGCGAAAAACAGGTTTCAAGATCGTCCAACATATTTTTTATGATGTTCTCTGCGCGATCTATGAGGAACGGCCGTCACCACAGAATTCCTCACTCACAGCAGCTCGATCAGTGATCTAGAGGGGGTAATGTGGCGTGCCAATCCTGTATTAAGAAGCTTCCGCAACAATTTCAGCTTAGGAGATTCCAAACACGACCGCGGTGAGCAACGCATACTGGACTACGCCGAGGAAGATAGGTCCCCAAGTCGTGCGGGCGTTGCGCAGCTGTGTTCCGACATAGCCGTCAAGCAATTGGAGTAGCCCGGAAAGTCCACTCAGCCACAGCATTACAGCTAAGGGAGCACACACTGCCACAGCGATGGTGGTGACGGCGATCGGTACAGTGCGGGCAAAGGTGTAAAGAGCAAAGATGCGGCTGGACTCAGTCTGCGGGCCGGGGGCAACTAAGGTCGGGCGGACAAGCCCGACGACGGCAAAAAAGGTGGCGCACAGGACGTCTGTAATGGTGATGGTATAAAGGGCGATCAGCATTTGGGCTCCAGATGATGTTTGATGTTTTTGTCTGTGCCCAATTCTCTAACTGGGCATTGGTGGGGCGATCGCGGCCAGCAAAAATGGCGACTATACGCTGTCGACGGATGCGTTGGCCTCTGCCATCGCTGATTTAACTTTATTATTCCAATGAATAATTATAATAATGTAATATGCGCGAAATTGATCTACGTCGATTTGACCTCAATCTACTGATAATGTTCGAGTCGCTCATGCGGGAACGGCACGTGGGCCGTACCGGCGAGGCTCTCGGCTTGACCCAGCCAGCAGTGAGCCACGCCTTGTCTCGGCTGCGCGACCTGTTGGACGACCCACTTTTTGTGAGGCATGCCGGCGGCGTCAGGCCGACGCCGCGGGCGGAAGCTCTGAATGCGCCGGTCAGTCATGCTCTGGCTACCCTGCGCGCGGCATTGGCCGAGGAGGGTGGCTTCAATCCCGCCGAAGCAGTTCGCACCGTGTCGATCGGGGCTTCGGATTATACGGACTTGGTGCTGATGCCGGCCTTGATGGCTGCGGTGCGTGTGTCCGCGCCCGGTCTCAACATCCGGCGGCGGCCGACCAGCCGGGAGACCGTGCTGGGCGATTTGAGGCGCCGCGACATCGACATGGCGATCGGCCCGCTCGCGGCGGCGCCGGACGGCTTGGACCTAATGCCCCTTTTCACTGAGCGACTGGTGCTGGTGACGCGAAAGGCCCATCCGGCTTTGACCGCCGATATGTCCCTGACCATGCTCGCCGGGCTCGAGCACCTGCTGGTCTCGCAAAGCGTCGATGCGACGGGCAGCCTCGATGAGCGCCTGAGCGACGCCGGCCTTTCCCGACGCGTCGTGATGACCTTGCCGAACTTTCTGTCAGCGCCTTTTATTGTAGCAGAGACAGACCTCGTTGCCCTGCTGGCCGAACGCGTAGCGCATAGGCTTGCCGGTGTCGCAGCTATCGCTGTTCATCCGCAACCAGCCCCAGCGCCGTCATGGACTATCGGTCTTGCGCGGCTGGCGGGGGCCGCACCCGATCCGGCCGTTGACTGGATCTGCAGCCTGGCGGGCAAAGTCGCCGGCAAGCAATGAGGCGCGCGCTATCTCTGCCGCGGCCCGCAATCGCTTGTCTCTGGTCCATAGGGTCGCTCTGCGGTCAAGCAGAACGGACGCAAGCAGAGGGGGCATCCGCGTAGCCAATGCCTATACTGAAGATGCGAGGAAGCCCACCATCCGGAGCTATTCATGATATCGGTGCAACTCAAAACATAATATTACTGTTTGCTATGCCAGCGAGCCGAGATTTCAATGTCGGACCTGCGGCAAAGGGTTCAAACAAACGACGCGCGCCTTTGCCGCTAGGCTGGCGACGCCCTTAAAACTCTTTCCACCCGGAAGCAGGCCGACCGCCTGCTGCCGCTGCTCTGCGCGTCACTTGAGCAACCGGCTCTGCAAATGACGCCCTATGTGATGGCTCCGCCATGGTGCGTGCCGTCTGCCTCAACATCCCCGAGGCGCCGGAGGCAGAAGCCTCGAGGCGGAATTGCGATACCAGTTCACTCAGTTTGCTGGCCTCAGCGGCAAGTGCAGCGGAGGCTGCCGTCGTCTGCTCGACCATGGCCGCATTTTGCTGCGTCGTCTGATCCATTGTATTGACCGCCGCATTGACTTCGGCAAGGCCTGTCGACTGCTCTTTGGCGGATGCGGCTATGGCGTTCATATGCTCGTTTATGCCCGAGATGCGCTCACCGATCTCCTTCAGAGCAATACCCGTTTCACGCACGAGCTTGACCCCACCACTGACCTCGGACGAAGAAGCATTGATTAGCGCCTTGATCTCTTTTGCCGCCGCCGCGGAGCGTTGCGCCAATTCGCGCACTTCTTGCGCCACGACGGCAAACCCCTTGCCCGCCTCACCAGCGCGCGCGGCTTCCACCCCGGCATTGAGCGCCAGCAAATTGGTCTGGAAGGCAATATCGTCGATCACGCCGATGATGTTAGAAATCTGCTGGGAGGAATTCTCTATTCGCTGCATGGCTTCCTCAGCTCGACTGACGACCTCGGCCGACCGGGCGGCGCTGTGATCGGCAGCGGTTGCTACCGCCCGCGTCTCTTCCGTCCGCTTACTCGAATTGGCTACATTGACCGTAATCTGATCGAGGGCGGCGGCGGTCTCTTCAAGCGACGCTGCCTGCTGCTCCGTTCGGCGCGAGAGATCGTTGGCGCCGGAAGAGATCTCTTGCGTGCCGCTATCGATCGATACAATGCTCTCGGTAATTGCGTTCAATGTGTTACTCAATTGCTTCAGTGACGTATTGAAATCATGGCGAAGCGCTTCGAAATCCGCGGCGAACGGCTCGTCGAGCTGGAAGGAAAGATCCCCGGATGCCAATCTCTTGAGCCCCATGGCAAGACCGGATGTTGCGACCCGCAGACGTTCTGCGGCATCGGCCTCCGCCTGCTGCTGGGCAGCGATCCTGTCGGCTTCCGCCTGGTGACGTTCCCTTGCAGCGTCCGCTTCGAGCTGGCCGTTGGCGATCGCCGCTTTTCGGAATACTTCGACAGCTTCCGCCATCGTTCCTACTTCGTCGCGCCGGCCGATGCCCGCGCAAGCGATGTTGGTCTCGCCGCCCGCAAGCTTGGCCATATCTGCGCAGAGCGCCAGGATAGGTTTGCACACGGTCCTGCGGAACAATACGAAGAGCATGACGGAGAACAGTACCGTCAGTCCAAGAAGTCCCTGCATCACGCCGCGAATGGAATTTGCCGTGCTGGCACTTTCTGCAGAGATCGATTCCGATACCTTTTGTATCTGATCACCCGCCTCTTCCATGGCGGTTTCCAAAGCGGAAAACTGCTTCATGAAATTGGGTAACGCCTTCAAAGCACCGGCCGGATCCTTCTGTGCCGTCGCCACCATCCCAGTCGCATTATCGATATAGGCCAGCAATGGAGGTTCAACGCCGGCAAGCACCTTTTGAGTGTCCGGATCCGTCGCGAGCGCCTTGTTAGCCTTGATCATCTCGCGAAATGACGCGACATGCTCCGAAAGATCCGAGTTAACGGTTTCAAAGCCAATGCCGGATGCAGGATCAGAAGCGAGCAATGCAGCCAGCACATCCGCTCTCAAAGCGTCGTGCATCATATCTGCCTGCATGTGGTTACGCAGGACCTGAGCCGAAGCTGCTATTTTCTCGGCATTCTGCGTCAGAGTCGAGGCCGACCATATGCCCACACCGGTTGCTCCGCCGGCAATTGCAAATATCGCCACGCTCCCAAAAATGATTTTCTGCTGGATAGATGCCATGAAACATATCCCAAGATTTCCTCAAGAGAAGAATGTGGGATCGTCGTTAATTATCCGTCAAATAAGTCAATCGTCAGGAAATTTATGACTAATAATTAAAATACAACTAAGACGATACATTGTGTTTAGATGTGCACCAATCATCGATAAGCTCGGGGTTCATAGGAAAATATCTAACTACGGCGGCATCTATACAATACCATTTTCATCATGTTTGTCGGCAACGGTTACCTCCAGAGTTTCTTTCTCGTTAATTGACCAGGTGGCCATCAAGATCGAATGCGGCGCGAAAAGGGCCTCTTAAGGAGGCCCTTCGCAGGTATTATTCGAGGATCTTGATAACCTTGCGCGTCTTCGGCTGAACGATAACGCGCTCGTGGTTCACAACCGCATAGGCATAAGCCGGATTTTCGGGAACCGGCGTGACGACAACGGTCTCTGGAAGCGGCTGGCCTACGACAATCCGATCCTGCACCACGGCCTCAGAAGGAGGCATCGGCTGTTCCTGTACATAGGTGACCACTTTCTGCGGCGGCGGATCGATTGCGGTACCTACAATGGCGCCCGTCACACCGCCGACAGCGGCGCCCACAGGACCGCCCACAACAGCGCCGGTAACCGCGCCGCCCGCAGCGCCTGTGACTGTTGACGACTGCGCCAGGGCCGAACCAGCGAGAAGACCAAAGGCGGCCGCCGCTGAAACGATAAGTTTCGTGTACATAGCATTCTCCTTTGCTTATTGGCTCCGAGGAGCTGAAAGGGGAATACGATTGACCCTGGAATGTTCCGCTTTTGGCGTTGGTTGCTGCCATCACAAGTTGGAACCAGACTGACAAAATTCGTGATTGGCGAGTGTGTGAACCGACCTAAATTGCTTGATCGCAAGCAGCGGTTCTCAGCGGCATCAAACCCGCCTGAACATTGCGGCGGGTAAGCCAATGCCCAATGCTAAATGTCCACTTTTATTCTCGACCTGACAAGATCCCCGCAGGCATCAGAACTGACGGCTTTTCGATCGGACGACCTCCGCCGCGGCGCATCTACGCGCCCCGGCTGACGGCGTGTTATGCACATCGCTGACTAGCGCCGAGAGCGAGGAGAGGCCGACCTACTCTCCGATAAATCAAGTGCCACGGGTCGATGATCTGAAACTGATGCGAAAATGATCCATAAATGATGCGAAAATGATCTAGAGGCGTTGACATAAGGAATCGTCGAACTAGTTCCCGGTGAGATGCCCGGGGGGCGTCCTTTGCTTACAGCGACCATATGGCTCTTCCGAGCTGTTCCGACCCTCAAGGGTCGGTACGGCATGGTTTTTCATGCGGATCGCACCTCCGGTCACCTAAGTTGCGCAGTGGGAAGTTGGATATCGTATGAGCAGCATCAGCGGACGCCTCGTCAAGGGAAGCATGTGGTTGAGCCTGTCCCGGACGATCGTGAACGGGCTCGCGACCCTCAGCACTTTCGTATTGGCGCGCTATCTGGCACCGGCGGATTTTGGCGTGGTCGCCTTGGGCATGACGATCCTCATGATCGTCACGACCATTACCGAACTGTCTCTTTCCGAGGCGCTAATCCGGCACGCCGCACCGGACGAATCCCATTTCAGCGCGGCCTGGACCCTCAATGCCGCGCGCGGACTGGCGATCTGCATCCTGTTTGCGATCTCTGCCTATCCGGCCGCCGTCCTGTTCAACGAGCCCAGACTGACGGGCGTCATGCTGGCGCTCGGCATCAGCATGCTGATGGGGGGCCTCACAAATCCCCGCCGCATCATGCTTCAGCGCGATCTGATCTTCTGGCAGGAGTTCGTGCTCGCCGTTTCGCAGAAGTTCGCCGGCTTCATCGCCTCCGTTGCGATAGCGGTGATCTATCAGAGCTACTGGGCACTGGTCGTCGGAACCCTCATAAGCCAGGCGACGAATGTCATCGTCTCCTATCTCGTGCTGCCCTTCCGGCCCAGGATCACGTTCCAGCATATGCGGGAGTTCTTTTCCTTTTCCGCCTGGCTCACTGCCGGACAGATCGTCAGCACGCTCAACTGGCGCTTCGATTATCTGCTGGTGGGCAAGATGCTCGGCGGAATCCAGCTCGGCTACTATTCAGTCGGTAGCAATCTCGCCATGATGCCGACGCGGGAAGCGACCGCGCCCCTCACCCAGACGATCTATCCGGCTTTTGCCGGCATTCACAACGACCCCAGCAGGCTCGCCGCCGCTTATCAGCGCGTACAGGCACTGGTCGCCGCCGTCGCGCTTCCCGCCGGCATCGGGGTTGCGGTCACCGCCGACCCACTCGTCAGGCTCGCGCTGGGCGACAAATGGGCGCCTGTCATCTTCATCATCCAGTCGCTTGCCTCGGTCTTTGCGCTTCAGACGCTCGGCTCGCTGGTGCAGCCGCTCGGCATGGCCAAGGGTGAGACGCGAGTGCTCTTCGTTCGCGATACCCAAATGTTCTGCCTGCGCGTGCCGATCATGATTGGCGGCCTGATACTCTATGGCCTGCCAGGGGTCATTGCCGGCCGTGTGTTCACCGGCCTCTTCAGCACCGCCGTCAACATGATGCTCGTGCGGCGCTTCACCGGCATCAGTGTCGCCAAGCAATTGTCGGTGAACCTTCGGGCGCTCGCAAGCGTCGCCGTGATGGCGGCCGGCGTCTCGCTCGCCTCGAGCCATCTGGCGCCGACGGACGACAAGCTCGTCCTCGTAACGCATCTCGCAATGCTGATCCTGCTTGGCGGCCTGCTCTATTGCGGTTCGACGTTCCTCCTGTGGAGGCTCATGAAACGGCCGAGCGGTCCCGAAACAGAGGTGCAAACCATACTCGGCAAGGTGCTGCCAAAATTGCGCCTCGCCTGAGAAACGTTCGGCCAGGCCGGCCGAACTGCCTTGTCATCTAAAGGGGAATGGGGAAATGACATTGCAATCAAATCAAGTCCTGATCGCGAAATTGGACAACATGATCCACGATTGCCTGAAAGACTACATCAGCCATGATGAGCCTTTGGCGATCCTCGACTTTCCCGACATCCGCAACTGCGGCGACTCCGCCATCTGGTTGGGCGAAATGGCCTATCTCAAAAGGAGATACGGCAAGCGGCCAACCTATGTCTCGCGGATCGATGATTTTTCGCCCGAGCAACTCGAGCGAACCATGCCGACCGGTCCGATTTTCATTCATGGCGGCGGCAATTTCGGCGACATCTGGGATGCGCATCAGGATTTCCGCGAACGGGTGCTGGAGCGGTTTCCCAATCGTCAGGTGATCCAGTTTCCGCAATCCATCCATTACAAGTCCCAGGCGCGCCTGGATGAAAGCGCCCGCGTCATCGGACGCCACAAGAACTTCGTATTGCTGGTGCGTGACGAGGAGTCGAAGGAATTTGCCCTCAAGCATTTCGATTGCGAGGTGCGCCTTTGCCCGGACATGGCCTTTTCCATCGGAGCAATCCAGGCCGAGGAACCGGAATTTCCCGTCCTTGCCATGCTGAGATCCGATCTCGAAAAGGTAGGAGATGCCAACCTCTCCGCCTATCCCGATATTCCGAAAGAAGATTGGACCACCGAATCCGCCAGGCGGGTGCGTATCTCCAAAGCGCTTGGCGCGGCAACAGCTTTGCTCGCTCTCAAGCCGGCCGAAGTACGGCTGCGCAAGCTCGATGCGGCCGCCCATAATCGATTGGGTCGCGGTATCCGCCAGATTTCCCGCGGCCGTGCGCTCGTCACCGACCGGCTTCACGTCCATATCTGCTCGATCCTGCTTGGGCGACCGCATGCGGTGCTGGACAACAGCTACGGCAAGATACGCCGGTTCATGGCCGCATTTTCCGGGGGAACCGACCTGGCCTACCGCGCAACCTCGCTCGACGACGGAATCGCCTGGGCGCGCCACCAGGCTGATCAGACCCTCGTACCGGCCGCCTGAACGCGGCCATCGGCCCGGCCTCAGCCTTGCGCCTCTCGATCGCGCCGGATTCTTATCGCGGTCGACGGTTAGTGCCCGCGATTTGATTTCGCGGCCTTTGCGGGATAAAGGGGCTCAGGTGAGTTGCTCGTCCGTGCTGAAAGCATGTCGGCAACCCCGACGCAGCTAAACAAGGCAACACGGCAGGGCAAACATGAGCGGTCAGAACGACGATTACATATATGACGAGGCGAGCGGCGAATGGCGGCCAGCTTCGGAGATCGCCGCGGAGGCCGCGAAAGCTGCGGAGGTCCGCGATGCATCGGGCAATGTACTGGCAGACGGAGACTCCGTGGTCCTGGTGAAGGACCTCAAGGTGAAGGGCGCCGGCCAGACGCTCAAGCAGGGGACCGTCATCAGATCGATCCGCCTCACCGACAATCCTGAGGAAGTCGATTGCCGGCATGACACCATCAAAGGGTTGGTGTTGCGCACCGAATTCGTCCGCAAGCGCTGAACGGAATTCCCTCAGCTACGAAGTCGAACCGGAACACCCGCGCGCGAGACTAGTTTCCTTATCACACGATGAGGAGATTTTCGAAATGACCTGGACGGGAACCTGGCGCAATCAATACGGCTCTACGCTAACAATCACCGAGGATCGGGGCGGGCTGATCAAAGGCACATTCAAAACGGCTCTCCAGGATAGTGCTTTCTTTGGCCATGAATTGCCGGTGACGGGCGTCTGGTTCGATGATTGCATTAATTTTGCCTTTGGGATGGCAGGAGACGGTCCGACATCAATCTGCTCATTCACCGGAATGCTGCGTGAGAACAAGCTCCAAGCAATTTGGCACGTCGTAACCAGTGCGAAGGTTGGAAATTCCGGCCAAGCTGAGAAGTTAGGCTGGGTTCATTCGGTGCAGACGAACGTCGATACATTCGAGCGATACACCTGAGGCACCAAATATCACGAGAGTCCGGTACCCGCTATTGCTCTCGATCTACGATACTGGATTGGTGCTTCTTGAGGCAGAGCATAGGATCGAAGCCATCCTGCCATTCATCCGGCGTGACAGCTTGCGGCGATTGTGACGAACGAGCCCTCATCCGCGCCGCGCCGAGATTGCGGTCCTCGGCACGGTCGTGGTGGAGATCGATTTGACCAGCGATCGTGGCGTTATTTACTGCTGTGCGGGCTGCTGCGCAGGCGCGGATTTCTGAATCTTGTCCTGAACTTTCTTAACGAGCGCCGGATCCTTCTGGGCGGCCGTGAGAATTGCGTTATATTCGTTTACCGACATGCCCGGAGAGGTCTGAACAGCCTGTACCATCTGTTTGCTTGCCTCGGTCTGCAGCTGTTGTTTCGCGGTCGCATCCGACGTCGCTCCGATCTTAGCCGAGTATTCCTGCCTGATCTTGTCCACCTGCAGATACGCGACCGCAAAAGCCTCGATCTTTTGATCGCTGACGGCGGCAGGCGTCCCGTTGCTATTCGGTTGCACCTGAGTGGGTTGGTTTTCTTGCGTTGCCTGCTGCGCGGACGCGGGATTGCTGACAAACATCAAGCTCAAGACCGCGGCGGTTGCCGATGCGGCAGAGATATAACGAGTGATCATCTTAATTCCTCTTCGATAGTGCGGGGGGTAACACCTCTTTAGTGGCGTAGAGCGAACGGCGGCATGTCGCATTGATTTTGCCGCGAGTTAGGGTTGAAGACCGATCGGGCGACAATGTGGCCGCCAAACGATTTCTGTGGGGCAATAGTACGGCGATCTGCTGACCACGGAACGGCGGCTTTATGGCTGTCGCCGTTCGGAGCGGTGTGAGTTTCGAGCCGAATGTGCTACGATCTCAGAATGCTGGATTCGGTGGTTCGATGGCGATAAAATCGCGGTCGATATATCCGAGTTTCATGTAGATGTGAGCCTCATACGCCGCCACGATGAAGGCATCCCTCGCGATCTCGGGATTGGAATGACCCTCGACTGCGGCGCGACAGATTATCAACGCATCCTGATAAGCCTGATCTTCCTCGGCGGGCCAATCCGCTAACAAATAGTCAAGTGCTTCCGAACTGCTGTTGATCGCTCGGAACTCGCCGACGCGCTGCAGCTGAATACTTACAGGTCTCTGCCATGTTCCATAGATCAACATAATCGACCTCTGGCGCTGAAACGGAGGCGATGTCATCTTTGTTCCTACCGAAACAAAACATCCGACAGTCAGCGGAGTATACGCTGCTTTCGTAATTTGAGATAATCGTAACGTCCCGGATCCGCGCAAATATCCACCCTGCACTCTTAGGCGCCTCGGATGTGATCCTCTCACAATGGAAAGCTGTCGTGAACTGCTGTGCCATCTGGGCCATTTCGTCAACAGAAATGCGCATCACGTCATGTTCCGCCATTAACGCGTAGTATTGCTGCTCTCCTCGTCATCGAAAATGCGGTGGTGAAAAAACGAGGGATCATTTCTCACCAGGCCCAGACAAAGCACTGCCTTGTTTCGATCCTCTGCACAGAGGCTTTGAGAGCCAATGGCTGGCGATCGATCATTCCAGCCCTCCGCTGCACGCCGCTATAGATGTACCCGATCGACAATTTAGTGGCCTGATCGTGACCACGGCGTCAAATCGATATCACCCTTCAGCGCCGCATCATTTCTATAAGTGGAGCAAAATGTCTGGCAACGCAGAACCGCCTGCGCATGCAAGCGGTCTTCAATTGTGGTGGACAGTGAAACCTGCTTATCTAATGAGAAACCGCAAAGTGGCTGGACAGCAAAAGGCTGCGTTTGAGATGGCCCCTTATCTGCTATTGTTTTTCATCTTCGTCACATGCGGCCTCGTCAATATGACACGCCCTCGAAACTCTATTAGACCAGTGAGTGACCGAGACACCGAAAACGCCTATAAAGCGGCTTTCCAAATTGAAGCAAAGGCGACGGTAGAGCGACGAAAGCTCATAAGCCTGCTTCTGCTGATCGCATTGCTGATCGACATTCTCCTCATCGTATGGATATTTCGCTTCGCCTAATAGGTAGGTCTGCCAAACGCGAGGAGGTCCCTGTATACGCAGGGTTGCCCGGTCCCACGAATTATGTGGGATAGCCTGGAAAGCGCGTCTTCGCCCCCAAAATATCTTAGGTACTCGTATCTTCAGGGTGATGCACAATTCTCTTACATGTTAACCATATGAATGAGTATCGCTTTTTCCTTATTTTGAACTTAAACCTCATATCACTTCCGTCAGTCCTTGACCTAAAATAGCCGCACCGGCGTTGAAGCGTTAATCTCGCGTTCGCGCAAGCTGGCGGCGGGGAGGATATTGGTGCAAAATTGCTTCCCAAAGGATCGAGAAAGTCAGCCTGCAGCCTATTTCACATCGAAAATCACGCCAGTTGGGAAGGAAACGCGCTAATGACAAAGAACACAATCTGCTTATGGTACGACAAGGACGCCGAAGCCGCCGCCCGCTTCTATGTCGGAACCTTTCCGAATAGTGCGATGGGGGCCATCGTCCGCGCTCCCGGCAATTATCCGGAAGGCAAGCAGGGCGATGTGTTGGTCGTCGAATTCTCCGTTGCGGGCATTCCCTGCGTCGGGCTGAACGGTGGTCCCGTATTCAAGCACAACGAGGCATTTTCGTTTCAGATCGCCACCGAAGACCAGGAAGAGACCGATCGCTACTGGAACGCCATTGTTAACAATGGCGGCCAGGAAAGTGAGTGTGGCTGGTGCAAGGATAGATGGGGTGTTTCCTGGCAGATCACACCGCGCATCTTGATGGAAGCACTCGTCGCCGGCGGGGATGAGGCAAAACGTGCTTTTGATGCGATGATGACCATGCGCAAGATCGACGTCGCGGCGATCGAGGCTGCTCGTCGCGGCTGAGCCAGTTCGGCGCGCGGCGTGGACATCGACCAATACTCAATACCCGCTGCCCAGGCCTGATGGTCGCGGCGAAATCGGCCGGCTATATTGATGGGGCGGAATGCGCAGCCACGGAAAAAATGACGCCGCCTCTCGTACATGATCCTCCATCTGCGCCAGGTCCCCGCTTCGGCCCGTAACAACATCGGCAACAGGATTAGGTCGATTGAAATATATCGGGTCGCTTGAGGATCATCCCCTGCGAAAGACCATAAGGATCTGATCT
This sequence comes from Rhizobium sp. P40RR-XXII, assembly GCF_012641405.1. Classification (GTDB taxonomy): domain Bacteria; phylum Pseudomonadota; class Alphaproteobacteria; order Rhizobiales; family Rhizobiaceae; genus Rhizobium. The sequence goes on along the minus strand of NZ_JABAII010000019.1, from coordinate 32,038 downwards.
CTTCCGCCTTCGTCTGCCTATTGGTGTGTCGCCTCGGCAATTGCGCTGCGCAAAGCTCGATCGTCTGTGCTTTATAGCGTGCTTTACGCGCGGGACGCCTACCATTCGAAAGCGCTTCCAACTACCCTGAACATGTTTTTCTTAACATTGTACATGTGGACACCGGCGGCGTGACTGCCCGGATCGACGACCGCGATTGCCAGACTTCTCCGTCGGAAACGAGTCAGATGCCGAACCGGCGGGGGCTAAAGCCGACATGGAGCACGCCAAGCTTTTTCATCTTCCCCGTGAGCATTGCCGAGCGCACGGTAAGCGTTCTGAGCTGTCTGGCACTTTTCATCGCCAGTTCGGTGATGTGCGGCTTATTGGCTTCCGAATTCTATAGGGCATTGACGGCGGCGCGGTGCCAGTCGCTCAATCCAACCTCGCCGACGGCTTTCCGCTTGAGAAATGCGGGTAGGAGCCTTGTTCCGTGCGGTTCTGGCAACGACGTTCTTCGCCACGCTGGAGCGGATGCCAACCTCAGCAGACAGCTAACACAGGTCGAGGTTCGTCGTCGCGGTTGCCTTGATCTATCCTCTGGCCTTGATAATCCCAGGGTGATTACGCACAAGATTCCAGCCGTCGACCTCCAAATGGTCGTGAGGCCGCCGTTCAGCACCTGCTTCCGGAGATGATGGTGACCAGAACACTGATTCCGGCGACAACTCTGGCAAGCTTGACTAGCCGCCGGTGTCGTAGACAACACCGGTGGGTCGTCAGAGTTGCGCTGATATAGCATATCACCAGCCGCCCGCGCGGTTCCATTCGAGTCGCGTGGTGGAGCAGCGGATCCGCTGCCTATCAAGATTCGTTCGGCCGGGGATCATCTACTCGTACGGATAGGCAGCTCACAGGGCGTAGGAGCTGGTCCTTATGTGGATCAACGAGTAGGCACAGAGCCAGATCTCTGCTCTGCCTTACATCGAATGCATCTCGGGTGCTAACGCGGACCTGTGCAATGTTGCTCAGCGCTAGAATACTTCGATGGTTGATTATACCGCACCCGCCGGAACTCGCGGTTATTCGCGACTGTAGGACGAGAGCCTTGTCCCATGAAAACCCTGACAGCTGTCAGGGTTTTCATTCATTGCATACTCGGCCGGGAAACCAGCGTGCCAAACACCCTCACATCCACCGAGATAAGCTCGAAAGCACGCCATGGTCCTCCAATTGGAATCTAGCTCTGCTATCAAAACCCTGACAGCTGTCAGGGTTTCACTGACCCAGGTGACCGGCCCGCCGGCGACGCCTGGCAAGACCTTGGAGCATCCAGCGCTTGCCATTCAGCTCTCGACATGAATAGGTTGGGCAATGTCCCTATCTAACCGTGGTCGACACTAAAGCTCAGTGCTGCCAGCCATCTCGGGAAAGTGAAAGGCCGCGCGAGAACGCTACCGGGAAAAATGGGAGGCTGTTTGAAGTCGGATCCATATCTTATAGCCGAGACCGGCGGATGGCTTGTCAGTCGTACAAATTCCGCTCTCCCAGGTTATCTCATCATCAGCGCCAAATACTTCGCTACCGATCTATCGGAACTGTCCACAGGCCCCTTGAGGGAACTTGGCCCGCTGCTGGCGCTTGCTCAGGCCGAACTGAAGCAGCGACTGAATGCTCGACACGTCTATACAGGCCGATATGGACATCTTCCCGGCAATACGATCCATTTTCATGTAATCCCGATTTACGATTGGGTCGAGGAACTCTTCCGGCAGGATTCCCGCTATCGCGTGCTGGAAAATTTTGCGGAAGGGGAGGGGGAGCGCGGAACCGATGGCGCCGAATTGACCCTGTACGTATGGCGCGAATTCTACGAATGCTCGGACCCGCCACCGGCTATTGGGCCAACCGTTCACCAAGCCATCCAGCTGCTGCGCGAGCACATGAATTCCGTTTCGAGTGTGGACCTCAGTTACCAAGTCCGACCCGATAAGATCGAATAGCGAGTCCGAGCCGCCCCCAACTTCGACCGTTCAAGCGACAGTCGACGTAGGCCGCTTCACAGATTGCAACATTGACTGTGGAGCAAAATGGTCCATTCTAAAGCCATAGTACCGCGTGATCCGCGCCTCAAACTTTCCGCCTTGATCAGCCAGATCTTATAGCTTGGGCGTTGGGAACTACACCCTTGCTGCCTGCAGCGGGTTGACGCGAGACGACAACACATCGGCGAAATCGAAAGCTTGTCCGTTATGCCATCTTAGCGCGGGCAGCTTTATCGCGCGCCCTGCTGGGAACAGCCGAGGTGAAGGCAGTGGATCGCGCTAACCCGACGGACGTTGGATGCCGAAACTGCAGGGCGGCCGAACATGCTCCGATTACCGCATTTTACTCCTCAAATGGTGAATTTTCTATTCCATTATCCATTTGTTTTAATTATATCTTTTCCGCTATAAGGAAGCTATAGATACATTCACTTCGATTACCCATACGTATTTTGAGCCCAAGACAAATCTCAACAACCCGCCGCAAATTCGGGAACTTGAAGCCGCCAGTTGTCTCATCGAGTCACCCCGACTTGCAGTCGAGCCGCGTTCAGCTCCTGTTCTGTTGCGCAGCAGCCTGGCCTTCCGAGACTGACGGATACGTTGGAGACCGGCGACATTCAACGAGAAACAGAAACGGGACGGGCGAGTGGACCTCGTCGCAGGATCAGGTCTCCGTCGTCGTCAGGAAGCTGGTAACCAGCCGACGACCATCAGCGCGGCAGGAACGACATTTTGTAATGCATCTGGCTGGCGTCTTGGCGGCTGATGCGGCTAGTCACGGATTGGGATATGAGGTCATGCCTTTCTGGCAACATACCGGTCAGGCCCGGGTCGCACTCTTGAGCGGACAGAACATCCGCATGCGCGGGTCCACCGTCGATCTCGAACAAGGCGATAGGGGAAGGGAGCTCTCAGCTTACATGGTTGACCGGATCTAAACCAGACCAAGGGGTCTCCCCGGTAAGCCGCGAACGCATCGGCCGGTCGCCCCGTAACAACGGTCCAGTCAAGTGTCTGTTCTGCACGGTCGGCATGAGCTGAGACGATGTCTCACAGACCCGCTTCACCGCAACCCCGGGATGCCCGGCTGCAAATTACGCGAGCACCGGTGGCCACCAAGACGCACCGAACTGATTTTCTCTAACCGAGCGGATCGCCGCTTGGCCTCGTCGCCCAACCGCAGCATTTTCCCGGCAAAGGAAAGCGGTTTCTCGCCGGCGGGATTTGAATTTGCCGCCTGCGGGAAACCTACGAGACGTTCTGTGCCAACCGACTGTTCCAGATACTGGATCTGCATACCTACTGCGGCATAAACCACCGGTGCGGCCTTCGACAGTGCCAAGGAAAGTTCTCAGCAGATCAACAATTAAGTGGAAAGGGCCCACATTATTATCAGCGCATTGAATACGGGAAATCAAATCTATTCAATTCTCCGAGCTATCCGCATCTGCCACACTCATTCCTTCGAGCCATAAATCTTCGAAAGGCGTTTGATTTTGTCGTCTACATCCTTACCCGACCCCCTGTCGGAAGACACAGATTCACCAAGCGGGTGGCGGGTCGTCGGCGGCGCGCATGCACTGACAGCTGTAACCTTCGGATCAGCCTACGCGTTCTCCGCCGTGTTTCCCGGTCTTTCCGAGGAATTTGCGGCATCGCGTGGCGAAATCGCACTTGTCTTCTCCATATCGGCCTTCGTGTTTTATTCGCTCGGCGCGATCGCCGGCGCGCTTGCCGACCGCTGGTCGTCTCGTGCGGTCATAGCGACTGGTCTGGTGGCAATGATCATTGGCTATATCGGAGCCAGCCAAGCGCAGACCCTTGTCTCGCTTTACGTTTGGTATGGTGCCGGCGTGGGACTTGGGATCGGCCTCTCTTATGTTCCCGCGCTCGGCGCCGTGCAGTCCTGGTTTGTTCTGAAGCGAAGCCGCGCATCCGGTATTGCTACGGCCGGCCTCGGTCTTGGCACGCTCCTGCTACCCTTTACAATCGGCCGTCTCGTCCCCGAGCTCGGGTGGCGCGGATGTTTCATCGGTTTGGCGGTTGTCATCGCTATGATCGGTTTGCCGGCCGCAATGCTGGTACGCAAACGTCAAGGTGACAAAACTTCCATAGAACCGCGATCCAACGACCGGCCTAGTCCTTTCACAGTCTGGCGCAATAGCCGGTTCCGCCTGTTCTTCGTTATGCTGGTCCTGGCGTCGTTCTCGACATTCATACCCTACGTTCATATCGTCCCGGCAGCGCACGACTTGGGTCTGTCACTTGAAAGCGGCACAATCCTTATCGCACTCATCGGCATCGGAAATATCTTTGGACGTTTCGTGCTGGCCGGTCTGGGTGACCGCATCGGTTCCTTGCGCCTCTTGGCAATCCTCACATTTGCCGTCGCCGGCTCGTTCCTCCTATGGTCCGTCGCCAACGGCATCGCCATGCTCGCGCTTTTCGCCCTGCTATTTGGAATGAGTTATGGTGGTTGCGTCGGACTGTATCCCGCGGTGGCTGCCGATCTTTTCGGCGTCAGACACATTGGAACAATACTCGGTTATCTCTATACGGCCGTGGGGGTCGCTGCGTTGCTGGGGCCGACAATGGCAGGGCTCATCTTCGACAAAACCGGCAGCTATCTTGGCCCCATACTCTTCAGCATGGCCGCCGCTGTCGCTGCCGGTTTCCTGACGCTGCGGCTGCGGGAAAATTAAAAACGCAGGAAATCTGGTAACACGGCCAACTCAAACCTCGTTATCCGACTTGGGATCGATGAAATCAACGTGGCAATTGCTTCATGGATTCTACCGCAATTGCCGCGGTGGAACCAGAACTGCCATGGCAATAACCGTGGCGATGACGCCGCCCGTCGCACAGAGCCAGAACGCGAGACGAACGCCGCTCGCTAGATCGCCGGCCGATACCTCACCCTTTGCGAAACCGGCATGAGCATTGGCAAAGCCAACGACGACGGCAAGACCAACAGCGTTGCCTATGTTCATCGTGGTCGACGCCATCCCTGACGCAACACCCTGTTCGCTATCCGATACTCCGGAACTGGCAATAATCCACATTGCGGTCCACACAATGCCCTGACCAATTCCTACAACGACCAGACCCGGAACGATGACTGCGTAGCTACTTTCCGGCCATGCCCCGGCCACCATAATGGCCGTGCCTGCCGCCCCCGCCAGCATTCCCGCAATCAATGTCGATCGTGCCGAAAGGCGTGATGCATATCGCTCGCCGATTTGAGTACCGACAGCAATGGCAAGTGAAGGAACCAGGAAGGCCAGGCCCGTTTCGGAGGCTGTGAAGTGGTGGATATCCTGGAATAGCACTGTCAGAAAATACGGCAGGGCTCCAAACGTACCCATATAGAGAAAGGTGATGGCCATGCTCGCCACGAGCATGCGATTACTAAGCAGCTTGGCAGGCATCAATGGATCGCGGCTTTGCAACTCGATGATCACGAATGCCAGCAGTAGTAGCGCCGATAGGCCGAAGGCGGAGAGGATCGGTGCGGCATTCCATCCGAACACGGGTCCCTGAACGAGCGCAAACACCAACAGCGTAGCGCCTCCCGTGACAGTCAGCGCTCCCGGCAGATCGAAGGAGCGACGAACAGTCTGGCGAGGATCTTGCGGGATGACAAAAAACGCCGCCGCGATGGCAATCGAGGCGAGGACGACATTGACAAAAAACACCGACGGCCAGCCAAAAGCGCTTGTTAGAAAGCCGCCGGCGAGCGACCCGATCGTAAGACCGCTGGCCCCAGCCCCTCCCCAGACCGCTAGAGCCCGGTTGCGCGCTGTCCCCTCCGGGAAAAGCCGGTTGACGAGGGAGAGCGTGGCGGGAAAAAGAAACGCGCCGCCGATGCCTTGGACCGCCCGCGCTGCGATGATGATTGCCGGCTCCCAAGCCAATCCCCCAACCAGCGAGGATGCCGCATAAAGCCCCAGCGCCGTGATGAACAATCGGCGTTGGCCAATAAGGTCCGCCGCACGCCCGCCAAATAGTAAAAAACCGCCGCAAAAGACCGTGTAGGCGCTGACGACCCACTGCAGCGTCTGATCCGAGAAGCTGAGGCCTTGGCCGATTTGGGGCAGGGCCACGAAAACGATATTGATATCGAGCGAGATGATCAGCTGCGCGAATGCGAGGAGCGCCAGCGCAGCCGTCCGGTTGAAATTCGTCGCACGGGCTCCCAGTGAAGGCCTTTCCCCAATTTTATCCATTTTTCCTCTCCGCCATTTCTTTGTCGATCAACAAATAATGTGAAGCTTGTAAATCTGAGTCAAGCCGTTTATTTGTTGATCGACAAAGATTGAGGTCGAGCATGGCGGGAAGGCCGCGTGAATTTGATCGCGACGAGGCGTTGGCGAAGGCCCGCGACCTCTTCTGGACGCGAGGCTACGAAGGGGTCTCGATGGCCGATCTCGTCAATGCTATGGGCATCGCTTCGGCGCGCATCTATGCCGCTTTCGAATCGAAAGAGGCACTGTTCCAGGAAGCGGTGATGCTTTACGCCTCCGGCGAAGGCGGATTTGCTACACGCGCCTTGGCGGAGGAGCCGAATGTTCTCGATGCCTTCGAGCGGCTGCTGCGGGATGCAATCTTGCTCTATACTCGCCCAAATCACCCCCGCGGCTGCATGATCGTGATGGCGGCCACGAATTACACGATCAATAGCCAAGCCGTGCGCGAACGGCTCGGTCGATACCGGCGGGACCGCGCTGCTTCGTTAAATGAGCGGCTGAGAAAAGCGTCGGAGACCGGGGAGTTGAAACCAGATGCAAACCCCCGCGCGCTGGCGGAATTCTACGCTGCTTTTCTCCACGGTTTATCGGTGCAGGCCGCCGACGGTGTGCCAAGAGACATCCTGCTATCCACATTGTCTCCCGCGCTCTTGCCATTGAAGAGCGCCATGTCCGCGAACGCCGACAATCTCTGAACCGACCGCGGCCCGCATTCCAAATTCCCGATAACCCGGCTAATTTCGGCCTGTTGCATGTCGGACGCTGCAATCTTCAAAAGGGCCCGACAAGAACGCCGAGCTCCGCATAGCCTACGTCACTCTCGTCATTTGCGACGCGGCACGAACGACCTCGAGTGCGACCCGCATGCGCAGAGACCGTGGGAGGGAGAACGGCGCGACGGCGATGGCAGCATTTCGCTCTTAATCAGCCCAGTGGTAAGCTTATCGGACTTTTCGACCAGTTGCGTGAAACAGTCGGGCCATTATCCTGTACGGGTCACGCATCGAAGCGGCCCGCTCCAGCGCAATGAGTGCATCGGCCATATTCTCATCAAAGCGGTTCGCATCGAGATGATCGGAGAAGATGCGGATACCCCTCCACTGACAATCGTCAAAACCACACTGCTTCATGAGATCAACAATTGCTGAAGGATTGTCACCGCGCGTGCTAATGCCGAGATTGCCAATGCTACTCGCCGCGCCGGTCTCGATCAACTCGCTTGCGAGCGTATAATCTCCCCGGAGTGCTTCGCGAAAACCGTTGGAGAGTGCGTTCTTGGTCAGAATACTGAGTACGCCGCCAGGGCTGACATGGTCTGCCAATGTTTGAATTGCAGCACAGCTGTCATCCAAGTACATCAACACTCCGTGACAGCAGACTGCATCGAATGTTTGTCCCGGCTCAAAGTTTTCGATAGTGCCGACCTCAAAGTTAAGCCGTTTGCGGGCTTGCTCTGGCAATTGCGCCTTACGCATATTTGCCCGACGGAGCATTTCGCTCGATGTGTCAACACCGAGAACTCTAAAGCCCGCTTCGCATAGACGCACGGATATCTCACCGCCACCACATCCCATATCCAGAACGGTTCCTCCAGCATTTATCAGTCCAGCTACGACCTGGAACACAAGTTCGTGTCGTATTCTGCCGCGTATTCCGTCTGAATATCTCTGGTAGGCGTCTCCGACATTTCCGAAATCATTTAGCGGCATATCGTCCTCCATCTCTCAGTCGATAAGGCTTCAATCGTTCCGGCCTCCTACCGCGAGTTTTGGTCATGCGCTGATCCAGCTTTCTGCGCATATCTCTCGCGAGTGATGTGCCGTTTGCTCGGACGGACAATTCTTCGCCGGATGGCTAAGTCAAGGGAAGGGAGGGAACAGCACCATCCTTCTCGTGATAGGGCGGTATGCGATCATCAATAGTATCGACACCCAATCCGTCGCTCCCTTTCAATGAGACACTGTCGAAGCATTACAAATTTGTAAGCATCCTATTCATTTTCGGTTAAGTCGAACTGGGGCATCAAAGTCAGGCGTTATCGCGCAGCATCAACCCCCAATGCTTACGAGGACCAACATGAAAAACCTGCTTCTTGCTTCCGCAATCGCCCTGGCATCCGTCGTTGCGGTCAGCGCCCCGTCTCAGGCAGCTCCGTTCCATCGCCATCATCATGACTGCTTCGTCAAGACCGTGAAGCACAAGGTTCATGGTCATTGGGTTATTCGCAAGGAACGCGTCTGCCGCTAAGCCGGGATTCCTGATCGACCATCTTTGACCGCATTTCGTCGGCCACGGCCAAATCCTTCGGCTGTGGCCGTATCGCTTATGGCAAAAACAAGCGGCCATTCTGTCGTCGTGCCAATCCCGTCGCCGGCGTCAAACAACATTCGGCATATCCCCAGGACGACTATCTCATGAAGCTTTTCCTGTCACATGTTCGCCATGGCCATTTGCCCGGAGCAGAGCCATGATCGCTGGTCCGACAGAAAACTCGCCGCGCCTTGCCCTCATCGTGAGATCCCGCAAATAGGCGCCGGCGGAGTTGATGTGCCCCGACCTTTCAAGAATGCAGGCGATTGTCGTGGCAGCGTTCTCGGGTCCCATCGTCTCGCAGGCATCCTGATAGGCCGAAGGGCTGACGCCCAACATAGATCGAACCACGACTGCGGCAGCCATCAGTTCCCTCCAATTGCTGATAGCCCCGTTCGGGCCGTAGGCAATAATCTCGGGGCACGCTTTCAGCACCAAACCCAATGGGAACGTACGCATCGTCTCGCTGCGCAGCCCACTTTTCCTCTCAGGCGTCGCCCCCAGCTCTTTTTCAGAGCTTGGTTCAAAATCATGGATGGATTCGGGGTTTGAATTCTGTATATGGCGCTCATTATGAGCATCATTGCTGCTATTATTTGCGGCTTTTTGCTGGCTATCCAGAAGGTTGACGATCTCGCTGCGCAAAAGCTCCATCTCTTCGAGGATGGCAGCAACCTCCAGCATCGTGGGAGAGCGTGGAATGCGACTGACGAGGCCTATGTAGATATCTTCGACTGTTGCCCAATCGCCCGCAGCGCCTTCTTCGACCGCGGCCGTAATGAGCTTGCGCACATCGCGCCGGCAAATCGTCAGGCTTTCCTTGGTACGCCGGAATGCGACGCGATCCGCTGCCACCTTCTGCGCCATGCCTGCAAGCTCCTCTGCCCGCAGCAGAAGCGGCGAGATGTCGAAGCCGAAAGCGTTTTCGATCTCCCCCGCCCTGTCCTTCCTGGCATAGCGCTTGCCATTAGCGCTGTCCTTGCGAACAATCAGCCCAGCCTCGACGAGGAGCGCGAGATGTCTGCGAAGCGTAGCCCCGGCAATGCCGTGGGCGCGCAACGTCAGCTGCGCATTGGAGGGGAATACGATAAGCTGGGCATCCTGACGGAGCTCGTTATCAGGATAAAAGCTCAGCAATGCGTCGAGTACCGCCAGACTGCGATCCTGCAGTCCCAGCAATTGCCTGGCCTCGGATGCATCCCGAAAGACCTTCCACTTATCGGCCGTCTTGCCGGGCGCGATCTCGGCCGTGGCAACCTGGCGTCGCACCAGGGCAAGCGACATCGGCCGCCGCCCAAAGGGCGTCGTTACACTTCCATTCTGCATTTCCCTCACCCTCGCGAGGCAAAAGAAATCCGCTCACCAAAAACGGTGCCAAAAACGCTTGACTAGGATTCGTGGAAATGCGATTCTTCAGCTGCTACATTGAAGAGAAGGCTTCCACGACGGCAACGTTTGGGGGCCTTTTTTCTTTTGCTAGGCTTCCTTTTCGATCTGAAAAACCCTGACACCTGTCAGGAGTTACGGTTTCTTCCGGAGAGCGAAGCGCTCGACCAGGCCGGGCAACTCCTCCTCGACAAATTTAATGAATTCCAACCCCAGCTTACCCTCTCCAGAGATCCGCATCTCGCGAGGCGATACCACGCACGCTCCCAGCCTCGTTCCCGACGCATCGGAAATCGGCACTTGGGAATTGCGCGAGCCGGCGCGGGGCTTGATCGCATGCAATGCCAGCTGGAATCTTTCATCCGAGGTTTCCTTCGCCTTGCCCGCGTCGGACAAAGCGGAGCGCACGGCCTCCAGTGCATCGTGCTGTGCGGAAACCGCCTTGGCCAATTCCAGCCAACGCGGGCGGCCGACCTTCGGCGCCCTGCCGATCGCTTCGATCACATCGGCCGGGATAGCCCGATAGACGCTGCGCATCCGCGCTAGCTCCGCGTCCTCGATCGAGAGCGCCGCATAGATATGCCGCGCCTTGATGCCGGCATCGTCCATGCGCAAGGCGAACAACGCGCGCTCGATCCACGTCAGATCCTGCCTGCTGGCATTCTCGATGCCCTGTGCGAGAACGAGATCGAGATCCGAAATCTCGACTTCTATGGCGCGGACACTGCGGCCAAGCTCTAGAGCGGCCCGCCATCTGCGATGGCCGTAGACCACCTGATATCGGTCGGGCGAAGACGGGTGCCGCCGCACCTGTATCGGAACTTTCTGACCTTCCTCCTCGACCGAGCGCTTGAATCTCTCGAAATCATGGGGGTGGTCGTCCGGCAGACGATCGGGGTAGGGAGATGGATCGATGATATGGGGATCCAGATCCTGTATCCAGCCTTCACCGGATTCGACGATGGCTCGCAGCCGATCACGTTCCGCGCGAATATCGCCAATGGCGCGGTGCGCGGCCCCGATAACGCCTGCGCCGACACGCACTGGCTGCGTCGTGGGGGCAGGGGGCGGCGAAGGCTGGTCTGCCGCAGCCTCGCTGCTTTCCAATTCGGCGGAAAGAAGGCCGAAACTCGCGACGATGGATTTCCTCGGGCTTTTGCTCATCCACGTCCCCAACTTGTGTTGATGAGTTGAACGATGGCCTCGTTGACCGCATCCACGGCCTCGCGGGCGCGCTTCTGCGTATCGCGGCCGATCTGGCCCATTTCGAGTTCGTAGACCGAGCGCTTGGCAAGACCGGCGGCTTCGACGGCGGTGCTTTCGATCGCCGTCGGCAACAGCACATCGGAGTCAAACAGGTGGCGCAACATCGCAACGACCTGCGACTGCGGCGCATCGTTCGGATCGTGGCGCGTGATCAAATAACGAATGAAATCCTGGTCGAGCTGGGCGCCGCTTTCATTCAGTACGCTGATCAGATCTCCCATCATCAGGAGGAACTGGCTCATCGATGCCACGTCGAGCATGGCCGGATGCACCGTGATGATCATGCTGGTCGCCGCGTAGATCGCGCTCAGCGTCAGGAAACCGAGCGAGGGGGGCGTATCCAGGATGACGACATCGTAATCTGCTTCGACCTCGGCGAGCGCTAGCTTGAGCCGTTCGAAGAAGATGGCGCCGGCGCCCGATTTCTGCGCCAGAACACGAGGTGTCTCGTGTTCATATTCCATGACCTCCAGATTGCCCGGAATGAGGTCGATACCATCGAAATAGGTCTTGCGGATGATCTCACGGATGGAACGTCTTTCGGCCTGGTCATATCTCAAGGCCGCATAGATGGTTTCGTTTGCCCCGACATCGACTTCGGGCTGCGCTCCGAACATGGCCGACAGCGAGGCCTGAGGATCGAGATCGAGCGCAAGCACGCGATAGCCGTGAAGCGCGAGGTAATGGGCAAGATGGACGGAGGTGGTGGTCTTGGCGCTGCCGCCTTTGAAATTGGCGATCGCCAGTACTTGAAGATGTTCGCCAGGGCGGCGGCGCGGTAGGAAGCGCAGAGCTTCCGAAGGCTTCTGCTTCGCAAACAGCTCGCGCAATTCATTGATTTGTGCGAGCGTGTAGACCCGATGATTGTTCTCCAATCGGCTGGGCACGGGGCCTCGTCCCTCGCTCGACATCAGTTTCAGGGTCGAATCGGGGATCGATGTCAGCTTAGACACTTCGTTGGTCAGGAACTGCCGGAGTATCTTTTCGGACTTCGGCGGATACATTCGGGTTCTGAGCTGCTGTAGCTGGCTCGACAGCAGGTTTGCATGGCGCGCAATTTTGCCGCCTGCGTCTTCCTTGGAAGGAGCTATCGTCTCCATGCGTCCCGCTATCGCCATTTGTCCCTCTTGGCGGCCTAATGCCGGTTTGCCGACCTATGCCCGACAAAATGTAGAACACGATTCTATCAGGCCGTCCAGAGATTAAGGCGTAATGGCTGATCAGCGTATGACGAAACCGTATCAGACTGATAACATTTATCTATTTGATATCGTTACATTTTCTTTACTATGCCGCAAGAGTTGCTCGATACGGTTACCCACACTTTTGGTAGCAGAATGCGAGACATAGCCCAACGGACAATGCGTTCCCAACATTTGGAGCAGTCGGCACGGCTGCAGCGAATCACTGCAGCCGGCAGGCAAGATCGTCAGGATACGAGGCGTTCAGCGCCTTGGGATAAGGCCGCTTCCTCAATCTCCTCATAGAGCGATTCCGCAAAGCTGCGCAGCACGGTCAGCTCGAAATCGTCCGAACCGGTACGCGTAAGCTGAATCGAGATATGACCGAAGAGCGTCATCGCCGTGCTTCCCACCGGAAAGGCTGACGGATGCAGATCAACGGCGGCGCCCTTGTTGAGCACCTGAGCGGCATTGAGGCCCGAGACGCGGATACGGACACGGCCGTGGCTCTGGTCGGAGATAAAGGCGCAGCCCGTAAGCGTCTCGCTCAATGCCCGCAGATGCACAACGGAAAACTGATCCCCGCCGGCGATGAACCATTGCCGGTATCCGGCCGGACGCACGGAGCTTTCTCCGGCGCCGGCCGCAAGAAGATGCGCCTTGATCTCCTCCGTCGTGGTCGCGCCCATCACATGCAGGAGATGGCCTTCCGGCAAGGCTTCCAGCCGGATGGTCTTGCCCTGCAAAACGGCCTTGCCGGCAAGAACCGGCTTTAATGTCGGCAAATCAGGCATGGAGCTTCTCGTTCTGAGGGTCGATGAAGACGGGGCTGCAGATTACCGCGTCCGTGTACTCGTTTCTAAGGCCATTCCAGACGGTGACCTTCTCGCCGATGCGCTCCGGCCCGTTCTTGACCAATGCCAGCCCGATCGTATGGCCGAGGCTCGGCGAAAAGGCGCTCGACGTGACATAGCCCTGGTCATTTTCGAGCGTCGCCGCCACGCCATCCTCAAGGATATGGGCGCCGGTGCGGAAACTGGTGGCCGGATCTAGCGGCTTGATGCCGACGAGGCGCGGACGATCCGCAGCCTGGAGACCCTCGCGGGCGAGCATCGCCTTGCCGATGAAGTCGGGCTTCGTCGCGGAGACCATCCGGGCAAAACCGAGATCGCCTGGCGTTACCGTGCCGTTGATCTCGGCATGGGTAACGTGGCCTTTCTCGATGCGCAGAACGCCGAGCGCCTCAGCGCCATAGGCGCAGATCTCATGTTTCTGACCAGTCTGCATGATGGCATCGGCGACGAATTCGCCATAGGCGGCGGGCACGCCAAGTTCATAGGCGAGCTCGCCGGAAAAGGAGATGCGAAAGAGGCGGCCTTCGAGCTTGCCACCGAATAGTGAAACCGTGCGTGCGCTCATGAACGGGAAGGCGGCATCGGATATGTCCTCGTCGACGATCTCCGAGAGGATTGCCCGCGATTTTGGGCCTGCGACCGCCATCTGTGCCCATTGGTCGGTCGACGAGGCAAAAAAGACATCGAGCTCGGGCCACAGGGTCTGTGCGCAGAATTCCAGATGCGTCAGCACGCCGGCGGCAAGCGCCGTCGTCGTGGTCATGAAGAAGTGATCGTCGCTCAGGCGGCTGGTGGTGCCGTCGTCATAGATCATGCCATCCTCGCGCAGCATGATGCCGTAGCGCGCCTTGCCGACAGGCAGCTTGGCAAAACCATTGCAATAGATACGGTCGAGAAAGGCGGCGGCATCCTTGCCGAAGATCTCGATCTTGCCGAGTGTCGAGACATCGCAGATGCCGGCATTCTTGCGGATGTTCAGCACTTCGCGATCGACACTGTCGCGCCAGGTCTTTTCGCCCTCGCGCGGAAACCAGGAGGACCGATACCAGAGGCCGGTCTCCACGAAGATCGCGCCATTCTTCTTCGCCCATTGGTGTAAAGGGGATTTGCGCGCGGGCTGGAAGTGCTTGCCCCGCGAGGCACCCGTGAGCGCGCCGAAGGAAACCGGCGTATAGAAAGGTCGAAACGTCGTGGTGCCGACATCCGCCGGCGAGATGCCGCGGGCCTCGGCAAGGATGCCAATGGCGTTGATATTGGAGAGCTTGCCCTGATCGGTCGCCATGCCGTTGGTCGTATACCGTTTGGCGAGCTCAACATCACCGTAGCCCTCGCGAACAGCAAGGCCGAGATCCTTCAGGTGCACGTCGTTCTGATAGTCGACGAAGGCCTTGCCCTTTCCGCCCTTGACATGCCAGAGCGGCTTGGCGGCGGACGGCGCTTCCTCTGTTGAAGCAAAGGCGGGATCAATCTTTCCAAAGCCGATTGCTTCCAGCGCCTCGGCAGCTTTGATCGCCCCATCGCCAAGGCAAGTATCCGTGGAGGCAAGACCGGCCGCGGAGCCAGCAATCAGCAAGCCATCCTGTCTCTCGGGCGCGAGGAAGGCCGCGTGCTTTTCCGACCAGACCGGCTCGGCGCCGCGATGGCAGGCAAGGTGGATGATCGGGCTCCAGCCGCCGGACATGGCCAGAGCATCGGCATCGATATGCTGAAGGCCCGACGCGCTTGCAATGCTGACGCCACGGACTTGCTTAGTGCCAAGCGCGTCGATGATGGATGCGCCGGTCAGCACCTGCGCCTTGCCGTTCCAGTGTTCGCTATTGGCGCGCGTATCGACGATGGCGGCCACATCGACACCCGCGGCTTCGAGGTCACCGGCGGTCCGGTAGCCGGAATTGTTGGTCGTGAAGAGCACAGCGCGCTTGCCGGGGACAATAGCCTGGCGATTCAGATAGCTGCGCATGGCACCTGATATCATGACGCCTGGAATGTCGTTGCCGCCGAAGACGAGCGGCCGCTCCTCGGCCCCGGTCGCAAGGATCGCCTGCTTAGCGATGATGCGCCACAGGCGTTCGACCGGCTGGCGTGGATCGGGCGCTTCCACATGCTTTTGGACACGTTCGACTGCGCCGAAGACATTATCGTCATACCAGCCGATAACCGTCGTGCGCGGCAGGCATTGCACGTTTGGCAAACCGTCAAGTTCGTCCAGCATCTCCTTAAGCGGCGAACTGCGCTCTGCAAGCAAACTGCCGCCGAGAGCGAAGCCTTCATCCGCGAGAAGAACGCGCGCGCCGGCGCGTCCCGCCGTCAGCGCCGCGGCAAGGCCAGCAGGCCCGGCGCCAATGACGAGCAGATCGCAATGCGCCCAGCATTTCTCGTAGGAATCGGGATCGATCTCGTAGGATGCCTTGCCGAGACCGGCTGCCTTGCGGATCAGCGGTTCGTAGACCTTCTCCCAGAAGGCTGCCGGCCACATAAAGGTCTTGTAGTAGAAGCCGGCACTGAGGAAAGGCGAGAGCAGCCCATTGACGGCGCCGACATCGAAGGCGAGCGAAGGCCAACGGTTCTGGCTGCGCGCGATCAGCCCGTCGTAAAGCTCGATCATCGTGGCGCGAGTGTTGGCCTCTGTGCGCCCGCCGGTCCCGGTCGTGACAAGCGCGTTGGGTTCGGCGGCACCGGTCGTCAGGATACCGCGCGGCCGATGATATTTGAAGCTGCGGCCGACGAGCTGGATACCGTTGGCAAGCAGGGCGGAGGCAAGCGTATCGCCGGGGTGACCGCTCAAATCCCGACCGTCGAAACGGAAGGCAATGGTTTTGGAGCGATCGATCAGGCCACCGGAGGGGAGGCGACGGCTGCTCATGCGCCACCCCCAAGCTTGGCAAGCGCCGCATCGCTGACGCCATGGATCTTGTGGGTGACTGTGTCGCGCTCGACGATCAGCCAGCGGCGGCAGCCCGAGGAGTGGTGCCAATATTCCTTATGCCGCCCTTTCGGATTGTCGCGCAGGTAGACATAGTCGTACCAAGCGTCGGAACCCGCATCCGGAGCCGGACGCGCAAGGCTCGCATCGCCTTTGATAGTGAACTCTTCCTTTGGGCGGATGCCGCAATGAGGGCAGGAAATCAGGCTGGCCATGTCGTCATGTCCTCAATGCAGGTTCGGTTGGGCGCCGACGCCCTTTTCATCGATCTGATAGCCGCGCCGAAATCGATCGAGACGCAGCTGCCGAGCCGTCTCATGCGGCTCGTTGCGGGCGATCAGATGGGCGTAGCAATAGCCCGACGCCGGTGTCGCCTTGAAGCCGCCATAGCACCAGCCGGCGTTCAGATAGAGATTGTCGATATGGGTTCGGTCGATAATCGGAGAACCGTCCATACTCATGTCCATGACGCCGCCCCAGCTGCGTAGGTAGCGCACGCGCGTCAGCGCCGGGATCATCGCCACGCCCGCTTCCGCGACATGCTCGACGGTCGCGAGATTGCCGCGCTGCGCATAGGAATTGTAGCCGTCGATATCGCCGCCAAAGACGAGGCCGCCCTTGTCTGATTGCGAGACATAGAAATGCCCGGCGCCGAAGGTGACGACGCAGTCGATAAACGGCTTGAGGCCTTCGGAAACGAAAGCCTGAAGCACATGGCTTTCTATCGGCAGGCGCAGACCCGCCATGTCGGCGACGACAGTGGAGTTGCCGGCCGCCGCAAGCGCCAGCTTGCCGCAACGGATGAAGCCCTTCGTGGTCTCGACGCCCAGGACATGGCCATTGTCGGTGCGGATGCCGATCACTTCGCAGCCGGTGATGATGTCGACGCCACGGCTGTCGGCGCCGCGGGCATAGCCCCAGGCAACGGCGTCATGACGCACGGTGCCGCCGCGCTGCTGCAATAGCCCCCCCATGATCGGGAAGCGCGCGTTTTCGAAATCCAGGAAGGGCAGCTTTTTGCGAACGGCTTCGCGATCGAGCAATTCGGCATCGACGCCGTGCAGGCGCATGGCATTGCCGCGCCGCGTATAGCCGTCGCGTTGCGCATCCGAATGGAAGAGGTTAAGCACGCCGCGCTGCGAGACCATGGCGTTGAAATTGAAGTCCTGCTCCAGTCCTTCCCAGAGCTTCATGGAGAGCTCGTAGAAGGGGTTGTTGCCGGGCAGCAGGTAGTTCGAGCGAATGATCGTGGTGTTGCGGCCGATGTTGCCCGAGCCGAGATAGCCCTTTTCCAGCACTGCGACATTGGTGATGCCGAACGTCTTGGCAAGATAATAGGCGGTTGCCAGACCGTGCCCGCCGCCACCGACGATGATGACGTCATAATGCGGTTTCGGTTGCGGCTGACGCCAGGCGGGCGCCCAGCCGGTATTGCCGCGAAGCCCGTTGAGGAAGACAGAGAAAGCCGAATAGCGCATGGTCGTGTCCGCTTTGAATTCCGGCCATGATGACAGAGTAGAAAATGTCGACTTGCACAATTAGGACCTATTTCGATAGAAAAGGGACATGGCTTCGATTGACGCAAGGAATATCCAAAATATCGGCTTCATCCTGATCCCGGGATTCGCGCTGATGTCATTTGCGTCCGCGAGCGAGCCGCTGCGCGCCGCCAATCTGCTGGCCGGGCGAGAAATCTATCGATTGTCGACTTTCTCGCCTGATGGCACCCCGGCGGTATCGTCGGGCGGCGTGCCGGTGCCGGCCGGGCCTCTTCCAGGTCGCGGATCCGGCCTCGGCACGGTCTTCGTCTGCGCCGGCGGGTCACCGCGCGATTGGTATTATCCCGCTGTTCTCGCCTGTCTTCGCCAGTTGGCACGCGAAGGCGTCCGAATCGGCGGGATTTCCGGCGGTCCCTATCTGCTCGCCGCCGCCGGTCTTCTGGCGGAGCGCGATTTCACCATTCATTGGGAGCATGCGCCCGCCTTGCTGGAAGCCTTTCCGGCGCTTTCGCCGCGCCAGGCACGCTTCGTCATCGACGGCAATCGGATCACCTGCGGCGGCGGTATCGCGCCGCTCGACATGATGCATGTCTTGATTGGCGAGCGCATGGGCGCCGATTTCGCCCGGCGCGTCAGCGATTGGTATCTGCACACCGAAGTCGGCGAGCCGACGGCGCCACAACGCGGTTCGCTTGCCGAACGTTATGGCGTCCACCACCCGGGTCTGCTGAGCGTGCTTGAAAAAATGGAGGAGACGATCGAGATGCCGCTCGACCGTGCCGCGATGGCGCGAATTGCCGGCGTCACGCCGCGTCATCTCGACCGGCTGTTTGCCGCTCATCTCGGCGCGACATTCCTCGATCAATATCGGCTGATACGGCTGCAGCATGCCCGGCGGCTCCTGGAGCAGAGCCCGCTGTCGATTTCCGAAATCGCCATCGCCACCGGCTTTTCCAGCGGCGCGCATTTTTCCAGGGCCTACCGCTCTCGCTATGGGATCGCGCCCGGCGAAACCCGACGCGCCTGATTTTCGTGGCAGTTGAGGAAATTTCACTGAGAGGATAGAGTCCTTCCCAGCAAGCCCTGCCGGCAAAAAGGATATAGAATGAAAACCAAGGCAGACAAAATATCGACCGACGACCAATCCCATGCTGCACGCTCGGCTTTCTTGCAGAATCCGCATGCGGTTCGCGAACCGAAGGAAAACAATCTCGAAATGGCGATCGGCCACGAGGTTCGCGCCTATCGCAAGAAGCTCGGCATTACGGTGACGGATCTAGCGGCCGCAACCGGTATTTCGCTTGGCATGCTGTCGAAGATCGAGAACGGCAATATCTCGCCGTCGCTGACGACGCTGCAGTCGCTGTCGCGCGCGCTCGGCGTGCCGCTCACCGCCTTCTTCCGCCGGTACGAAGAGCCGCGCAATGCTGTTTTCGTGAAGGCCGGCCAGGGTGTCGAACTCGAACGCCGCGGCACGCGTGCCGGCCATCAGTATAATCTCCTCGGCCATATCGACAACAATTCGAGCGGCGTCATCGTCGAGCCTTATCTCATTACGCTGACGGCGGATTCCGATATCTTCCCCACTTTCCAACATGAGGGCATGGAGTTCCTTTATATGCTGGAAGGCGAGGTGATGTACCGCCACGGCGATCAGCTCTATCCCATGCAGCCAGGCGACAGTCTCTTCTTCGATGCAGACGCGCCGCATGGGCCGGAAGTACTGGTGAAACTGCCGGCAAAATATCTGTCGATCATCAGTTACCCACAACGCGGCAAGACCGACTGACTTGCCTTAAAAGAAAAAAATATTCTTTTGAGTTGAAAAACGGCATTAGACCTGATAGCCATTTTTGCAGATGCGAAAACGGAGGGTTTGGGCATGTGTGGAATTGTCGGTCTCTTCTTGAAGGATAGGGCGCTGGAACCGAAACTCGGCGCGCTTTTGTCTTCCATGCTGATCACGATGACCGATCGCGGACCTGATAGCGCGGGCATTGCGATCTACGGGAACGACAATGGCAACACGGCGAAGATAACCGTTCAGTCGGCGGATCCGGTAAAGGATTTCGACGGACTGGAATATGAATTGAGGCGGGCGCTCGATGTCCCGGTGACCGTGGTGGTCAAGAGCACGCATGCAGTCATCACTCTTGCCAAAGACAAGCTTGATGAGGGCAGGGTGGCCCTGACGGCAATGCGTCCGAATATCCGTGTCATGAGCAGCGGTGATACCGTCGAGATCTACAAGGAAGTCGGTCTACCGAAGGACGTCCTCTCTCGCTTCGCAGTCACCGCCATGTCCGGCACGCACGGCATCGGCCATACGCGCATGGCGACGGAATCGGCTGTGACCACGCTCGGAGCGCATCCGTTCTCGACCGGCTCGGATCAATGCCTGGTCCATAACGGCTCGCTGTCGAACCACAACAACCTGCGCCGCGAGCTGAAGCGCCAGGGCATGACGTTCGAGACGGAAAACGATACCGAAGTGGCGGCCGCTTATCTCACGGCCGAGATGGCAAAAGGCAAGGATCTCGGGGCAGCACTCGAAAGCGCGGTCGACGATCTCGACGGCTTCTTCACCTTCGTCGTCGGTACCAAGTCCGGCTTTGGCGTCGTTCGTGATCCCATCGCCTGCAAGCCGGCGGTCATGGCGGAAACCGATCAATATGTAGCCTTCGGCTCCGAATATCGCGCGCTGGTCAGTCTCCCGGGCATCGAGAATGCCCGCATCTGGGAGCCGGAGCCGGCAACCGTCTATTTCTGGGATCACGAAAAAGCGGCCTGATCAGGCTTGTCGCAATCGAGAGAGTTCTTTCATGCCAGTTTTCGACCTATCAGTCACGCCGCTGCGTGAACTCAACAGCGCTCTCCATAGCCTTGCGGCGGGCGCCAACGATACAGCCTTCGAAGTCGTCAATCCGCGCGGCCATCATGCGGTCGCCGCCGGCATCGACGCGCCGGTCACCGTCGATATTAAAGGGTCCGTCGGCTATTACTGCGCCGGGATGAACGATGGCGGCAATGTCACCGTGCATGGCTCCGCCGGCCCCGGCGTTGCGGAAAACATGATGTCCGGTACGGTCGTCATCGAAGGCGATGCCAGCCAGTATGCCGGCGCGACCGGCCACGGCGGCCTGCTCGTCATCAAGGGCAATGCCGCCTCGCGCTGCGGCATTTCGATGAAGGGCATCGACATCGTCGTCCATGGCAGTATCGGCCACATGTCCGCCTTCATGGGTCAATCCGGCCATCTGGTGGTGCTTGGCGACGCCGGAGATGCACTCGGCGACAGCCTTTATGAGGCCAAGCTCTTCGTTCGCGGCTCGGTGAAAAGCCTCGGCTCCGATTGCATCGAGAAGGAGATGCGGCCGGAGCACCTGGAAAAGCTCTCCGAGCTTCTGGAAAGGGCCGGCGTGCGCGGCGTCAGACCGGAAGAGTTCAAGCGCTATGGATCGGCGCGCAAGCTCTATAACTTCAACATCGACAATGCCGACGCGTACTAAGGCGAAGGGGACCTTATGAGCTACCACAATCCGCATACGCCGCCGCGCAAGTCCGCCACCTTCGACGATCATACGCTGGCGGAAATCCGCCGGGCGGCGGCGACCGGCATTTATGACATTCGCGGCGCCGGCACGAAACGCAAGGTGCCGCATTTCGACGACCTGCTTTTTCTCGGTGCGTCGATCTCCCGCTATCCGCTCGAAGGTTATCGCGAGAAGTGCGATACGACTGTCGTCCTCGGCAGCCGCTTTGCCAAGAAGCCCATCACGCTCAAGACCCCGATTACCATTGCCGGCATGAGCTTCGGTGCCCTTTCAGGCAACGCCAAGGAAGCGCTCGGTCGTGGCGCGACGCTGGCAGGAACGTCGACCACGACGGGCGATGGCGGCATGACGGACGAGGAGCGCGGCCATTCGCAAATGCTGGTCTATCAGTATCTTCCCTCGCGCTACGGCATGAACCCTAAGGACTTGCGCCGCGCCGATGCCATCGAAGTGGTCGTCGGACAGGGCGCAAAGCCCGGCGGCGGCGGCATGCTGCTCGGCCAGAAGATTTCCGATCGCGTCGCCAATATGCGCAATCTGCCGAAGGGCATCGACCAGCGCTCGGCTTGCCGTCATCCGGACTGGACCGGGCCGGACGACCTCGAAATCAAGATCATGGAACTGCGCGAGATCACCGACTGGGAAAAACCGATCTACGTGAAGGTCGGCGGCGCGCGTCCCTATTACGATACGGCCCTTGCGGTAAAGGCCGGTGCCGACGTCGTCGTGCTTGACGGCATGCAGGGCGGCACGGCGGCGACCCAGGATGTCTTCATTGAGAATGTCGGCATGCCGACACTCGCCTGTATCCGTCCCGCCGTCCAGGCGCTGCAGGATCTTGGCATGCACCGCAAGGTGCAGCTCATCATCTCCGGCGGCATCCGTTCCGGTGCCGACGTCGCAAAGGCTTTGGCGCTCGGCGCGGATGCGGTCGCCATCGGCACGGCGGCGCTGGTTGCGATCGGCGACAACGATCCCAAGTGGGAGGAAGAGTATCAGAAACTTGGCACGACGGCCGGCGCCTATGACGATTGGCACGAGGGTAAGGACCCGGCCGGCATCACAACACAGGACCCGGAGCTCGCAAGCCGGCTCGATCCCATTGCCGCTGGCCGTCGTCTTGCCAATTATCTGAAAGTCATGACGCTGGAAGCGCAGACGATCGCGCGCGCTTGCGGCAAGAATCACCTGCACAACCTCGAGCCGGAGGATTTGTGCGCGCTGACGATGGAAGCCGCCGCCATGGCGCAGATTCCGCTTGCCGGTACCAACTGGTATCCGGGCAAAGGAGGCTTTTGACTTTCCGGCCGGGCCGAAGAGCCCGGCGGTTGCATACATAAATCGAAGTGTCTCGAAGAAATCCAAAGGGGAACGAGAATGACACTGGATCTTGCTGCCTTTGCAAAGGACAAAGGCATCAAATATTTCATGATCAGTTATACGGATCTTTTCTCCGGCCAACGCGCCAAGCTGGTGCCGGCCCAGGCGATTGCCGGGATGCAGGAAGATGGTGCGGGCTTTGCCGGTTTTGCGACCTGGCTCGACATGACACCTGCGCATCCCGATCTTTTCGCCGTGCCAGACCCGTCCTCCGTCATCCAACTCCCGTGGAAGAAGGAGGTTGCCTGGGTCGCCGCTGATTTGATGATGGATGGCGAGATCGTCGCCCAGGCCCCGCGCAACGTGTTGAAGAAGCTCGTCAGCCAAGTCGAGGCGGAAGGCAAGCGGGTCAAGACTGGTGTTGAAGCCGAGTTCTTCCTGATCACCGCAGATGGCAGCAAGATATCTGATGAATACGACACCGCCGAAAAACCCTGCTATGACCAGCAGGCCGTCATGCGCCGCTACGACGTCATCGCCGAGATCTGCGACTACATGCTCGAACTCGGCTGGGGCGCCTATCAGAACGATCATGAGGACGCCAACGGCCAGTTCGAGATGAACTGGGAGTTCGACGATGCGCTGCAGACGGCCGACAAGCACTCCTTCTTCAAGTTCATGGTCAAGTCGATCGCTGAGAAGCATGGGCTTCGCGCGACCTTCATGCCCAAGCCCTTCAAGGGTCTTACAGGGAATGGCTGCCATTGCCATATTTCGGTGTGGAGCAATGACGGCAGGACCAACGTCTTTGCCGATAGAGAGGCGGAATTCGGCCTTTCAGCGGAGGGCAAGCACTTCCTCGGCGGCATCATGAAACATGCTTCGTCGCTGGCGGCCATCACCAATCCGACTGTGAACTCCTACAAGCGCATCAACGCACCGCGCACGACCTCGGGGGCCACCTGGTCTCCCAATACCGTGACATGGACCGGCAACAACCGGACGCACATGGTGCGCGTGCCCGGTCCCGGCCGCTTCGAGCTGCGTCTGCCTGACGGCGCCGTCAATCCCTACCTGCTGCAGGCGATCATTATCGCCGCCGGCCTCGACGGCTTGCGCAACAAAGCCGATCCCGGACCGCACCACGATATCGACATGTATGCGGAGGGCCATCTGGTGAAGAATGCGCCGCGCCTGCCGCTCAACTTGCTCGATGCGTTGAGGGCCTACGACGAGGACGAAGGCTTGAAGCAGGCGATCGGCTCGGAGTTCTCCGAAGCCTATCTCAAGCTCAAGCATCAAGAATGGAATGCCTACTGCTCGCATTTTACCCAGTGGGAGCGCGACAGCACGCTCGATATCTGAGGGCGGAGCAAACAATGCCTGAATTGGCACGTGCGCCGGAGCGGGATGCTTCGGCACAGTGGCAGGTTTTTGCCCGTAGACGGCGGAGGAAGTTCACCATGACGAGCTATGTACTGACAGTAGCGTGCAAGTCGACGCGCGGGATTGTGGCGGCGATCTCGAATTATCTGGCCGAGCAGGGCTGCAACATCGTCGATTCCAGCCAGTTCGACGACCTCGATACCGGCATGTTCTTCATGCGCGTCTCCTTCATCTCCGAGGAAGGGGTGGGCGAAGCCGCCCTGGCGGAAGGCTTCAAGCCGATCGCGGCAAAGTTCGCCATGGTTTCAGATATCCACGATGCCAAGAAGCGCATGAAGGTGCTCTTGATGGTGTCGCGCTTCGGCCATTGCCTCAACGACCTGCTCTACCGCTGGAAGATCGGCGCATTGCCGATCGACATCGTCGGCGTCGTCTCCAACCATTTCGACTACCAGAAAGTCGTCGTCAACCACGACATCCCCTTCCATCATATTCCGGTGACCAAGGCCAACAAGCCGGAGGCCGAAGCCAGGATCATGGACGTGGTCGAGCAGACCGGCACGGAGCTGATCGTGCTGGCCCGCTACATGCAGATCCTGTCGGACTCGATGTGCCAGAAGATGTCGGGCCGGATCATCAACATCCATCATTCCTTCCTGCCGTCCTTCAAGGGCGCCAACCCCTATAAGCAGGCCTATGAGCGCGGCGTGAAGCTGATCGGGGCGACGGCGCATTACGTCACCGCCGATCTCGACGAGGGTCCGATCATCGAGCAGGACACGGCGCGCATCACGCATGCGCAGTCGGCCGAGGATTACGTCTCGATCGGCCGCGACGTCGAGAGCCAGGTGCTGGCCCGTGCCATCCACGCGCATATCCACTTCCGCACCTTCCTCAACGGCAACCGCACCGTCGTCTTCCCGGCAAGCCCGGGATCATACGCTTCCGAAAGGATGGGGTAAGCCATGCCTATCGCGACAGTGATCGACGGGAAACAGGCAGCCGCATCGGTGATCGAGGCCGTGAAGGCTGCAGCAGCCGGGCTTGAAGCCGACGCGAGCGTGAAGACCGGACTTGCGGTCGTCATCGTCGGCGACGATCCGGCCAGCCACGCCTATGTGAACTCCAAGAGCAAGATGGCCAAGGAATGCGGCTTCAACTCCATCCAGCACACGCTTCCGGCCGAGACGACGCAGGACGCGCTCGCAGGCCTGGTTTCTTCACTGAACGACGATCCCTCCATCCACGGCATTCTCGTGCAGCTGCCGCTGCCGAAGCATCTCAATTCCGATGCGATCATTCAGTCGATCCGGCCGGATAAGGATGTCGACGGCCTGCATGTCGTCAATGCCGGCAAGCTAGCAACCGGCGATCTCGAAACCGGGCTGATCTCCTGCACGCCGGCCGGCGCCATGCTTCTGGTACGGCGCATCCATGGCGAGGACTTGTCGGGACTGAATGCTGTGGTCATCGGCCGCTCCAACCTGTTCGGCAAGCCGATGGCGCAATTGCTGCTCAATGCCAATGCGACGGTCACGACGGCGCATTCGAGGACGAAGGATCTCGCCTCCGTCGCAAGGGGCGCCGATATTCTGGTGGCGGCCGTCGGCCGGCCGGAGATGGTCAAGGCCGACTGGGTGAAGCCCGGCGCGACGGTCATCGATGTCGGCATCAACCGGATCGCGGCACCGGAGCGGGGCGAGGGCAAGAGCCGGCTGGTGGGCGATGTCGCCTATGCCGAAGCCTTGGATGTCGCCGGTGCGATCACGCCGGTTCCGGGCGGTGTCGGTCCGATGACGATCGCCATGCTGATGGCCAATACCGTCATCGCAGCCTATCGTGCCGCCGGTAGAAAGCCGCCGAAGTTCTGAAGAAAATGCCATCCGAGAGATGACAAAAACCACTCGGATCGGCTTGCCAAGGCGTGAAAGACGACTATAGTCAGGAAATAAATATTCCATAGAAGAAAATGAGGGAACGAAATGGCATTATCATGGCGTTTCTCCGCCTTGGCGGACCGGCACCGTGCTCTCGGATCGAAGCTTGAGGACTGGAGCGGCATGGGCACCGCCTGGACCTACGACAAGGACATGTCGCAAGAACATGTCGCGATCCGCACCAAGGCCGGATTGATGGACGTTTCCGGCCTCAAGAAGGTGCATCTGGTCGGGCCGCATGCCATTGCCGTGCTCGACTATATCACCACCCGCGATATGTCGAAGATCTATCCTGGCCGCTCGGTCTATGCCGCGATGCTGAACGACCGCGGCTACTTCACCGACGACTGCATTGTCTATCGCACCGGACCGAATTCCTGGATGCTGGTGCATGGTTCGGGCTCGGGTCACGAAGAACTCGTCAAGCAGGCCGCCGGCCGCAACTGCGCCGTTCTCTTCGACGACGATCTGCACGACCTGTCGCTGCAAGGCCCCGTCGCGGTCGACTATCTCGCCAAATACGTGCCCGGCATCCGCGACCTCAAATATTTCCATCACATGCAGACAACGCTGTTCGGCGCACCGGTCATGATCTCGCGCACCGGCTATACCGGCGAGCGCGGCTATGAGATCTTCGTTCGCGGCCAGGATGCTCCGATGGTCTGGGACCGCATCGTCGCGGAAGGCGAGGAGATGGGAATCATCCCCTGCTGTTTCAGCGTCCTCGATATGCTTCGGGTCGAAAGCTACCTGCTCTTCTATCCCTATGATAACTCGCAGATGTATCCTTTCGCCGACCAACCGCCCGGCGACAGCCTATGGGAACTCGGCCTGGATTTCACGGTCAGCCCCGGCAAGACCGGCTTCCGCGGCGCCGAGGAACATGCCCGTCTCAAGGGCAAGGAGCGCTTCAAGATCTTCGGCATGCTCATCGATGCAGACGACCCGGCAGATCTCGGCGACGAGGTCTATGCCGAGGGCAAGAAGGTCGGTGTCATCACCTGCCCCTGCTATTCGACCTTGACCAACAAATCCATGGCGATCGCGCGTCTCGATGTCGACAAGGCCGTGCAGGGCACAAGGCTGGAAGTGCGGGGCAAGAGCCTCAAGGCGAGCGCGATTGCCCATACGCTGCCGTTCGACGATCCGGAAAAGAAGAAGAGGACGGCCATCGGTTAGGAGGCGCTCATGCTCGTCGAAGGCATAAAGAGCCGACCGGTCTACAAAGGTCTCTCCATCCAGCCGCACGCCCGGCGGCATCTGTTTGTGCTCGAAGGTGAGGGGGCCAACGCCCTCCTCGACCAGGTGACGGCACTTGACGATGCCATCCTGCCTCGCAGCGAAGTGCTCTATGTCGCGCGCGGTTCGCAGGGCAGAGGCCACGACGAGGCCCTGCGCAGGCTCGGCGCCGATATGTTCTTCACGGCGCCGACGATCGCGACATTGCTCTTTCGGCTGAAAGGATCGCTTTCGACGGCGCATATGGGCACCCGGCTTTACATCGCCGGCACCGAAGGCTTTATCGGCCAGGCAATGATGGTGGCGCTCGACTATGGCATGGACCATGCCTCGATCATCACGGAACATCGTGGATCGCTGGCCCGCCGCGTGCAATGCGTCCATTGCAAGGGCATTACCGAAGATGTCACGCATAGCCCCTTTGCCTGCAGCCATTGCGGGCTGCCGCTTCTGGTGCGTGACCATTATTCGCGTCGCCTCGGCGCTTTCCAGGGCGTCAATATCGATGCGGAAGAGCCCGGCAGCGCGCCCGATCCAGAGGAGCTGTTCCTGTGAGCGGTGGTACGGAAATTCCTGTTCGCGTGGCGAAGGTCACTCCCATTGCCGAGCGCATCAAGCGCTTCCGCTTCGAGCGTCTCGACGGCAAGCCGATGCCTTATTTTTCCGGCGGCGCCCATGTGATCGTGTCGATGAACGATGAAGGACATATGCGGCGCAATGCCTATTCTCTGATGTCACCACCTCATGATTGCTCGGCCTATGAGATCAGCGTGCTGCGCGTCGAGGATTCGCGTGGCGGCTCTGCCTTCATGCATGAGAAGGTGAGGGAGGGTGACGAGCTCAGGGTCAGCTATCCCGTCAATCTTTTCCAGCCGGACTGGCGTGGCCGCAAGCACCTTTTGATCGCCGGCGGCATCGGCATCACGCCCTTCATCGCGATGATGCAGCAGTTTTCCCGCGAAGGCGCCAATTTCGAGCTGCATTATGCCGTACGCTCGCTGGATCGTGGGGCCTATTGCCGCGAACTTGTCGAGCAATATGGCTCGCAGCGCATAAAGATCTACTGCGACGCCGATCGCAATTTCTTGTCCGTTGCCCGGCTTCTCGAAAGCCAGCCGCTCGGCACGCATCTCTATGTGTGTGGACCTGCCGGCATGATCGACGGCGTGCTGAGAACCGGTCTGGAGGCTGGCTGGCCGGAACAGAACCTGCACTCGGAGCGGTTCCTGTCCTCGCAGCCCGGCAAGCCCTTCTCCATCGTGCTGACCCGATCAGGCAAGACAGTGCACGTCGGCCATCATGAAAGCATGTTGGAAGCGATCGAGGCAGCCGGTGTGGACGCGCCGTTTCTCTGTCGCGGCGGCGCCTGTGGCCAGTGCGAGACCGGTGTTGCCGTTTGCGACGGCAAGCTTCTGCATAATGACGTCTATCTGACCGACGAAGAAAAGGCTTCCGGCCGAAAGGTGATGATCTGCGTTTCCCGCTTCGAAGGAAGCGCGCTGCATCTCGACCTCTAGGCTTCGGCCGATACCCAGGAGAACGGACATGGCAATCGCCTTCAAGCAGGAAACGTTCCGAGACGATTTCAGCTATCGCAACAGTCCGGAAAACATCCGGCGCTTCCCGTTTCCCTTCGACCGCGACGAGTACATGTATTCCGTCAACATGGAACCGCATGTGAAGGGCCAGAAGAACACGGTCTACGAAAGCCTTATCGACGTCGATGAGCACTACGTCGCCGAAATGCACGACCGGGCGCTCGTCCTGAAGGAGGACCCCTTACGATATCAAGCGCTGCCGCACATGATGACAGCGCAATGGGATACGCTGGAATTGCTGATGGAAGAGCAAGCGGCCGGATATCCCGAGCATTTCACGCTCACCAAGAACGGCGATCAATGGCGTTGGACCAACCGTCCCCTTGGCATCGACGACACCTTCACATTCGGCGATGCGTCGACGCTGCCCTACGAGCCGTTCGAATACATTACCCGCCAGGCGCAGGGCGATTTCTGCATCGTCGACCAGCGTGACAGCAATCTCTGGATGGATGCCGGCATGGTGACGACCCAGGCCGACTGGTCGCTCGATTTCGATATCGGCATGAATTTCATGGAGTGGCACGGGCCGGTGCCGCTCGCCCACCAGATCGGCGTCTTCGACCGCGCGCTGAAGTTCCTCTTGAACCTGCAGCAAGGCAAGCCGACGCGCCGTTTCAACTGGACGATGACGATCAATCCCCGCCTCGATACCAGCCCCGAAAACTATCCGAAATGGGGGCCGGATCGCACCACGGTGACGCCGGAGAATGTCGGCGAAAAGGTGCATCTTCGTGTCGAGCTGCAGAGCCTGTGGCGCCTGCCGCGCTCGAACGCCATTCTCTTCGTCATCCGCTGCTATCTGATGAATATGAATGAGCTCGTGACCGTGCCGAAATGGGCGCGCCGCTTCCCGCGTGTGCTGAAAACCCTGCCGCCGGAACTCATCGACTACAAGGGCCTGACGCGCTTCCGCGAGATCACGATCGACTGGCTTTCGAAATATGACGACGGGGCGCCGACCAGCCCCGGCATTTTTCCGGATTGATGCCGGGCACCGCACCAAACTTCTGACTGCCATAAGAACTTCGAAATAATCGAGAAGGGGAATGCGACATGACACGAGTTGCCGTTATCGGTGCCGGCCCTTCGGGCCTTGCACAGTTGAGGGCCTTTCAATCGGCTGCAAGGAAGGGCGCTGATATTCCGGAAGTTGTCTGCTACGAGAAACAGTCGGATTGGGGCGGTCTTTGGAATTACACCTGGCGCACGGGGCTCGATGAATATGGCGAACCCGTTCACGGTAGCATGTATCGCTATCTATGGTCGAACGGGCCGAAGGAATGCCTCGAGTTCGCTGACTATTCCTTCGAAGAGCATTTCGGCAAGCCGATCGCCTCCTATCCGCCCCGCGCCGTGCTTTGGGACTATATCAAGGGCCGTGTCGAGAAGGCCGATGTGCGCAAATGGGTTCGCTTCAGCACGCCCGTGCGCATGGTGCGCTTCGATGAAGAGACGAAGAAGTTCACCGTGACCGCGCACGATCGCGTGCAGGACCGGATGTATGACGAGGAGTTCGATTATGTCGTCGTTGCGTCAGGTCACTTCTCGACGCCTAACGTGCCCTATTTCGAGGGCGTAAAGACCTTCAACGGCCGCGTGCTGCATGCGCATGACTTCCGCGACGCATTGGAGTTCAAGGGCAAGGACGTCTTGCTCGTCGGCCGGAGCTATTCGGCCGAGGATATCGGCTCGCAATGCTGGAAATACGGGGCAAAATCCGTCACGACGAGCTATCGCTCCAAGCCGATGGGCTTCAAATGGCCCGACAATTTCGAGGAGCGCCCGCTGCTGACGCATCTTGAGAACAAGACGGCCTATTTCCTCGACGGGTCATCGAAGGATATCGACGCTCTGATCCTCTGCACCGGCTATCAGCATCATTTCCCCTTCCTGCCGGATGATCTCCGCCTGAAGACGGCCAACCGCCTATGGGCCGACCATCTCTACAAGGGCGTGATCTTCGACAAGAATCCGCAGCTCTTCTACATCGGCATGCAGGATCAGTTCTACACCTTCAACATGTTCGACGTGCAGGCCTGGTGGGCGCGCGATGTCATCATGGGCCGCATCAAGTTGCCGCCGG
Organism: Rhizobium sp. P40RR-XXII; assembly: GCF_012641405.1. Lineage (GTDB taxonomy): Bacteria > Pseudomonadota > Alphaproteobacteria > Rhizobiales > Rhizobiaceae > Rhizobium. Next base: position 1,225 of record NZ_JABAII010000019.1, on the reverse strand, counting down.
AAGAAGAACTGCAGGCGAACTTCGACAAGTGGCGCGCCCGCGAGGAAACGCTCGAGGATGCCGAGCAGATGATCTGGTACCAGGGCGATTATGTGAAGGAGCTGCTCGCCGAGACCGATTATCCGAGCTTCGACATCGAAGGCACGAACAAGACCTTCATGGAGTGGGAGCACCACAAGGCCGGGAACATTATGGACTTCCGCGACCACGCCTATCGCTCGCTGATGACCGGCACCATGTCGCCGACGCACCATACACCCTGGGTCGACGCGCTTGACGATTCGATGGAGGAATATCTGCGCAATTGATCCGCGGTCATTTCCCCGCCTAACCGGCAAGGGAGGCGAAGTGCAGCCCTTGCCGGCCTTTTGTGCGTCGAGACGAAACGAGTTCATCCGCAACCTTCTCTTCGGGCATGGCATCCATGGATTTCCAGACAAGCGTTCTCGGCCGCATGGCCGGTTTCCTCTATCGCTGCCGGGCGGACGAAAACTATACGATGCTCGAAATGACCGATGGCATCGAGCGGATCTTCGGCTATCCCGCCGACGAGATTATCGGTAACCGCACGCGAACATTTACCTCGATCATGCACGAGGACGACATTCCGAACATGGACGAGCTCGTCGGCAAGGCGCTGGAAGCTCGCACGGATTGGACGATGGAATATCGCATTCGCCACAGCGACGGACATCTTGTCTGGGTGACGGAGACCGGCGGCGGTGTCTGGGACGAGGCCGGCGAGCTGCTCTATCTTGAGGGCAGTATCCTGAACGTCGAATCCCTTTATCAGCGTCTCGACGAACAGACCGCCGGAATGCGGGTCACGGCATCCAAGACCAACGAGATCCTGCAGTCCTTGCGCTACCTGAAGCTGCTTGCCGTCAATGCCGGCATCGAGGCGGCAAGAGCGGGTACGGCCGGATCGGGCTTCGCCGTATTGGCGGCGGAGATGCGTACGCTCGCAAACTCCTCGGAAGAAGCGGCGCGCGCGATTTCGAGCGCGCAGCGAAAAGCAGAGTAAAGCGTTCTCTAGGTATTTCCGTAACTTCGGCGCAACTCAGGTTCCGATAATGCGTGAGCTAAGGAGTTCCCTCGCGGTTCCTCGTAGAGCTGTGTTGCGTTGCGGCAACCTTAAAGAAGCGGCCGGCGGACGTGGGGGGGGGGTGGGAAAAAACAAAGGCAGACCAACAAATACACACACAAAACACCCAAAAAAAACAGA
>NZ_JABAII010000018.1 GCF_012641405.1 Rhizobium sp. P40RR-XXII | reverse complement strand
AAAGTGGCGGCTTTGCCGACGTGCAGATCTGCACGTTTCCTTGGATAGGCATACGGGCGAGTTTCGGCGCTGCCGATGCACCGCCAAACGAAAGAGGATGAACGACCGAAATGAAGAAACCCTCGTCAAAAATCAGAGAAGACATCGCGCGGCTCAAAGACCAGCTCAGGCAGGCGGAGGCGCGCGAGGCCGAACGTATCGGCAGACTCGCGCTAAGGAGCGGTCTTGGCGAAATCGAGATCGACGAAGTCCTACTTCAGACGGCCTTCGAGGATATCGCCAAACGCTTTCGCGAAGGCAAGGGAGCGGCGACCGGAGAGAAGGATGCCGCCGACGGTAGAAGCGCTGATGCATCGGTTGCAATGGTTGAGACTGGCGAGGCTCAGGGCAGCGCTGGCGAGACTTAAGCGGATGGCTCGAACGATGAGGAGCGACGTGCGAAAGAAGGACACCCGCGAGAAGATCGCGCTTGGCGGTCTGATCGTGAAGGCTGGACTGCGATATGAAAAGCGGGCGCTGTTGCTGGGTCTGCTGATCGACGCAAGCCGGCGCATCGAAGACGACGATGCCGAGCGATCGCGCCTGATGACGATCGGCACGGAGGCGCTTAGCCATGACAATGAATAAGGTTCTCCTCGCGGTCCTTTCCGGCCAAGCAATCAACGATCCGGAAACCGCGGATTATATCTCGCGCCGCTGCGGCATGACGACGGTTGAGATCGACCAGGTCAGTCGTAGCTCCCAGCCAAGAGGATCGTCGCGCACGCGATCGAAACAACTGGCTGCGCTACCATTGATACTGCCGCATGAAGTGCTTCGCATGCGCGCCGACGAGCGGATCATCTTCACGGCCGGCAACGCGCCGCTGAGATGTGGACGCGCGATCTAGCTCCGGCGCGAGAACATGAAAGGGTGCGTCGGAACGAACAGGTTTTCGCGGTCTGAGGAACGAGAGTGTCGCCGGGGCGGCCTGCGCGCGACGCAGTGAGCGCGGCCGATCCAGGACAATGAAGAGTCGGAGAGATCAGCGTGAGCATCCGCCCAAGGTTGGGATTTCGGGAATTCTCGGCGTGCGAGGAGCGGGAGACAGCGCAGCCGCAGGAGCCTGAACAGACAGGCCCGCAGGGCAGGCGGGACCGACTGCGTCCGCCGCTCGCACACCTCCTCCTGTTGTTCGTCTCGTCGATAAATACAAGATGAAACCGAGCTCGCTATAAGGCCGAAAGAAAGAGGCTTAACTGGTCGTTCTCGCCATCATCGCGACGATCTCATAGGCATCGTATCGGAAAGGGCGCTTTGACGCCTTCGGTTGATCGAAAGCGCGCCGAAGGATTGATCATGATCCTAGGCACCGGGCGACCTTGCGGATGTCGCGGGTTGCCTGCAGCATGACGACTGCACAGCTGTGCCGAAGCTGGTGAGGTGAGACGCGGCGATCGCGAAGTGATGCGCAGTTCTCGGCAGCTTTGCCGACATGCTTGTCGAGCACATACTCAAAGCCGGCACGGCTCATCGGATCGCCCTGAGCATTGACGAAGAGCTCCGGGACGCGCACTGCTCCCCGGACACTTAACCAAGCGCGAAGGTCCCGTGCAGTATCCTTCCAGAGCGGTAGGCAGCGTTCCTTGCGGCCTTTTCCTAGAACCGTCAGGCTTGCGCCGTGTCGAAGCGATAGGTTTTCCGTCCGAACGCCGACAAGTTCGGAGACCCGCAAGCCTCCGGCGAAGCAAAGATGCATCATTGCCCGGTCACGGATGCCAGATCTCGTCGCAAGGTCGGGCGCGTTAAGAACCGCGCGGACCTCTTCCATAGTCAAATGACGAATAAGCTTCTGGTCATGGCGCTTGGTCGGGATCGCGTGAATCTGGCCGATCTGCTCCAAGGTGGAGGGCACCTTGTGCTCGAGGTAGCGCATGAACGCCTTGATGGCGGCGAGCCGCACATTGCGCGTTGAGGCGCCGTTGCTGCGATCCTGTTCAATGTGCGCGAGGAATGCCACGATCATCGGCGCGTCGAGGTCTTCGATTGTAAGCAGCGACGGGCGAGTTCCGAGCCTTTTTGCTGCGAAGTCGAACAAGAGCTTGTAGCTGAACGCATACGTCTCGCAGCTTTGTGGACTATAGCCTCGCTGGCATGGCATGTAGTCTCGGAGGAAGCCGGTGATGAGAGGGGCGAGCGCCGTCATGCATCGTCCTCCCTGAACAATGTTTCTGCCGCCGCGGCGATGTCGACCATCATTTCCGGCGTCGCCTGAAGATACCAGTATGTATTGTGGATACTGACATGGCCCAGGTATGTCGACAGGGCGACGAAGTGCCGAGCAACTTCGCTGCGTCCGGCGCCGCATTGTTCCAAGGCGCGGGTCGCGAACGTATGTCGGAGGTCATGGATGCGCGGCTGCTGACTTCGCTCCGACAAGATGCCCGCTCGTCGTGTGACGCAACGGAATGTGTAATTCACTATCCTCAAGCACATTTGTCGGTGTTCTGTGGATAGGAAGAGCCAATCACTGTCGCTCGCAAGTTGGCACCTGCCCCCAAGATAGCGTTTGAGCGCCTCAACGACGGTCGGGTGTAGCGGCACCAGCCGACTCTTGCAGAACTTGGTTTCGCGAATGCGCAACACGCCGTCAGGCAGGATATCGTCGAGCCTGAGCGCAACAGCTTCGGACACACGCATGCCAGTCGCTGCGATCAGCCCAAAGAGCATAACATAGAGCTCGCGACGCAGTGGATTGGGCCTTTGGTGCCGTAGATTGCCGGCGGCATCGAGAATCCGGGCGATCTCGGCCGCAGTATAGATATAGGGAACCGGTCGATTGGTGATCCGCTTGATCTCTGCGGGCGGTATTTCGTGCCGAGGATCCTCCGCCTGCATGAAGCGAGCAAACTGGATCAAGTCCGTGAGGCGATGGGCCATGGCGTTCGGGCTTTTGGCAGCCGTGGGTAACCAGGTAAGAGCCGTTGCTGTGCGAATGTGGCTCTCGTCGCGTTCTGCTGCGAAGCGCGCGAATGCAAGAAGACGCCGCTCGGCCCGGACAAGCTTGTAACCTAGCGCGCGGCGCAGACTGATGTAGCGGTTGATGTCGGCGCTCAGCATGGCAGCCTCCCGCCCCATGGCTGTGCGATTTCGGACAAGAGACCGATGTCTACTTTGGCATACAGCGCCGTCGTCGATGGAGAGCGGTGACGCAACACGGCCCCGACGCCTGCAAGGCTTGCGCCGCTACGCAGCATTGCTGTCGCCGCCGAGTGCCGCAGCACATGCGCGCCGCGATGGATACTTTCAATCCCTGCTCTGTCGAGAGCGCGACGCACAATACATTTCACGGCAATGCGGCTCAGCGGCCTGATCGGTGCGATATCCGTCAGCAACACCCGGGTTGTCGCAACGCGCGGCCTTGCCCGCTCGATATAAGCTAACATAGCATCGCCAACGTCTTGAGGCAGCGGCAGCCATTCCTCACGCCGGACCTTTCCGACAAGCGTTATTCGGCCATTCTTCCAATTGATGTCACCGAAAGTGAGATTAGCGACTTCACTCGCCCTGAGGCCCAACCGAGCCAGAAGCAGCATGACAGCGCGGTCGCGTAAGCGGCTTTCGCCCTCACAGGTGGCAAGGAGGCGGTCGATGTCGCTTTGGCCAAGAAAGCGCGGTGTTGTCGCCAGTTGCCAGTTCGCGAAGCTCGGAACCGCATGTTCCCGACCGATAGGGCATTGCCCCATCGCGACGAGATACTTGAGGTAGGCGCGCGTGGCGACAGTGATGCCCCGCGCCCGCCAACGTCCGTGCGGCTTCGCTCGCTCAAGTACGAAGTCCCGGATCGCGGCGGCCGTATAAACCACAGGATCTGTGCCGAGCGATATAAATAGATCGACCAATATCGGCTGGTAGGTGTTGAGCGTCGAGTCCTTGATGCCGCGTTGCTCCCGCATCCAGCAACCGAAGGTGGCTAGTGCCGGCCAAGTCCTCTCCAGTGACGACGGCCGCTCCTGCTCCAGAACGGTGCACTCGCGCAGATATCCGACAAACAGTCCAGAAGCCCCCTGTGGCGCACGGGCATTCTTGCTACCCTGGAACGCCGATTCTGATGCGTTCAAGCCAGCGGCAAGTGTTTCGACGCCGAAGCCAGCAGCACGTACCCAATCGCCCCACAATGCCAGTAGACGCACCACCTCGACGATCGCTGCAGGGGAATAATTCTGCTGAGAAAGCCACTCCTTGAACTCGTCAACATGCGGCTGTAGCCAGTTGATCCGAACATCGACACTGCGGCGATGTCTGTACTTTCGCTTTGTCACGTTGATTTCCTCGATTTGCTTGTTGGCGCCGGGGAAGTCCGGCCCGTAGGAACAAATCGGAGGTTTCAAAGCCATTCCAGCGTCGGCGGGCAGCTTTTCCAGCCTCACCCCCTGGGGTTGCCAAAAGAGGCACGCGCGGCGTGTTTTGAATCTGGTGAGACGGCGGCTGGGACGGCGGGAGGGGTAACGCACCGGCGGCGGCGCTGATCATGCTGATGAGGAGACATCGATCATTCACGTCGTTCTCTGCTGACGGCGCGAAGCCCCCCATACGGCCTCTCTTTTGGGCTGGTCTGGCACCGGACCGGCCCTGGCCTGCAACGGCTCCGCCGACCTTCTTCCCCTGACCGCAGGCGGTCATTCCTCGCGAGCCAACAAGCTCGGCTGCCACCGTCCTTCGCTAACGCTGCGGTCCTGCGGATGCATTCCGTCCAATCCGTCGCCTCTCGACCGCCATCGAGGCCGCATCGGGCGGCTTCGAACAACCTCAGGAGATACGACAATGGCTCAGATCGGCACCTTCACCCGCGACGAAACCGGCGCCTACAACGGCACCATCAAGACCCTCACCCTCAACGTCAAGGCATCCATCAAGCCCTGCGACCGCGACAACGACCGCGCACCCGACTTCCGGGTCACAGCAACGGGTGTCGAGTTCGGAGCAGGCTGGAGCCGGACAGCCCGCGAAACGGGCGCCGAATACCTCTCGCTCAAGCTCGACGATCCGTCCTTCACGGCGCCCGTCTACGCTTCCCTCGTCCAGGGCGACAAGGGCGAGCACAAGCTCATCTGGTCACGCTGACCAGAACCACGGCGCTCCGCTCAAAGCGGGGCGCCCTCATTCGATCACATAGCCCAGCGCGCGATAACCCAATCGTCGCTTTGCGGCCATCCGGGCCAGCACCGGAACGGTGCTGTCGACATAATCGACGACCAGGACGTCCCGCTTGCCATCATGCTGGCGATGCAGACGGCCGACATACTGCGCCAGAGTTCCCTTCCAGGCGATCGGCATGGTCAGGAACAATGTGTCGAGCCGGGCGTCGTCGAAGCCTTCCCCGATATAGCGCCCTATCGCAAGTATCAGGCGCTCATCATCGTCTGCGACATTCAACGCCGTGTTGGCTTGCTTGCGATCCTTCGCCGACATGCCACCGCGCAGCACCACCAGATTTTTCACGAACGGCCGAACTTCTGCTGGAGATAATCGAGGTGATCCTTCCGCTCCGTTAGCAGGATGGGCGAACGTCTGGCCTCGAGAGATTTCAACACGTCATCGAATATCAGGTCATTTCGGCCTTGGTCCTGCGCAAGGGCCGCATAGATCGCTGGCATTGACGGGCGCTCTGCCGAGACGAGTGACGCTGGCAACTCAAACTTGGTCGAACGGTCGCGGGCACGGTGGCGAATACCACGCTCGGCAGCTTGAACTCTTGCATCGACCCGATGGCGAACGGGCCCGCATTGCATGAAGATGATCGGATGATGACCGTCCTTTCGGGCAACGGTGGCAGATAAGCCGACGACATATCGCGCCTTGGATCTGCGAGCGACAAGTTCAAAACTGGCAGCGGACAGATGGTGGCACTCGTCGACAATCAGATGACCGTAATTGCCGACAATGTCATCGACCTCGCCATTCCGAACCAGGCTTTGGATCAGCGCCACATCAACGATCCCTGTCGGCTTCCTTTTCCCGCCACCGATGATGCCGATCTGCTTCGGGTCGATGCTCAGGAAGGAACTCAGACGCTCAACCCATTGGGTGAGAAGCTCCCTGCGGTGAACAAGAACTAGCGTGTTGCGGCTTCGATGTGCTGTGAGTGCGGCGGCGACAACTGTCTTGCCGAAGGCGGTCGTGGCGGCCAGCACGCCGTTATCGTTGGAGACAAGAGCATCAAAGGCCCGCGATTGTGGCCGTCGCAGTTCCCCTTGGAACGAGACGCCGGCGGGTAGAGCCTCTCCATCTTCGCGGAGATCCTCCAAAATGGCGGTCGCGCCATGGCTCTTGATGAGTTCAATCGCTTCGTCGAAGCAGCCTCGTGGCAGAGCGACATGGTGTGGGTGAAGTTCGGCACATGAGATGATCCGAGGCTTGCCGAATGCCGGCAATCGCATTGCTTGCGCACGATAGAATTCCGGGTTTTGGAATGCTGCCAGGCGCACGAACTGCGCAATCAGCGCGGACGGAAGCTCGGTCCTATCAATGTAAACCTGATCAGCGATCACGACCTTGATGCTTTGCGGGATCGCAGCCTCTATTCGCCGCGGCTCGCTACGACGTGACGGCAACATCTTCCACGGCTCATCGGCATGTTCGTCATCGACTGGCATCCGGACGCCCAAGACCCGCCCCGACAATTCGGCTTCGTCGGCAATCCTGAAGACTTCGTCCGCCGATAACCTGGGCAAAGACGACAGGTATGCCCACTGGTCATCGTAAGGTCGTAGGTCGCCATCGACAAAAACGCTGTTGCCATTTTCACGGGCTTTCCTTTGCAGAGGAAGCGCGATCAGATTGCCGAAGCCGCCAAGTGGCATCGTATCCTGGTTAGGAAAGAAACGGTCGTAAGACGTGAAGCCGATCTCGGGACGGTTCTCCATCGTCTCCGTTATTAGCGCGGCACCAAGTTGTCGTGCGATCTTTGCGGGAACGGGTTCGGAGAAGAATATCCAGACATGGCCACCGTTTCCAGACCTCGACCGTTCGAGGGCAGCGGAAATTCCTTTTGCACGGCAAGTGGCCAGCAGAGCTCTGGTGTCGTCTACCCAGCTTTCCTTGTCGAAGTCAGCAGCAAGGAACCAGCATGTCTCGTCCTGCAGCAATGGATATACGCCGGCAACAAAGTCGCTTGAACGGGCATCTCCGCCACGAAGGTGCTTTTCGATGATATCTTCGGAATATGGGATGAAAGCCTGATGCGGGCAGTCCCCACATTTCACCTTCGGCTTGCCGCAGATTCCTTTCGCCCACTCATTAGAACAGGCCGGTGAATAGCCGGAGCGTCCGTCCTTCTTGTTGTTCCAGCGAACCGGGAAGACGTCGGGGCGCCCGGCAAACAGCTGCCGGAATAACTCCACCTTCTCCATCGACGGTGAGCTGTTGGTAACAGGGGCGTCGGCGAAGGCTGGCTTCTCTGCGTCGGCCTGGCTATCGGAAATCAGCTGTTGCTCAACCGCTTCCAGTTCACGCTCAAGCGCCTTCCGCTCATCATTCAGATCAGCCAGCCGCCGTCGAATGCGAGCAATGTTCTCCCATACATCATTCTTTTCCGCCAACTTTGCAGCTTTCGCCAAAATGATCGTGGGGATCAGCATAGGCCAAAGGCGTCCGTTTTTTAAGACGCACTATCCATCTCAGCCTCCGGGATTATGCGGAGCAGAATCCGCCGCAATCACCGGCAAATCCGGCCTTCAGCGACCGACACTCTGCATAATCACGTTCTCAGCATAATCGACATTGTCGGCATAGATGCGGAAGTGCGGGCCCTTGTCGGAGGGAGTTTCGATGCGGGCGATGCGGGCCCTGACGTTGAGGGCGAGCGTGCGGATCGAGCCGTTGAAGCCGGTTTCGGAGGTGGTGAAGGATCGGGGGCGATCGGGCCGCACCTGAAGGGCCGGAACAAGGTGGAGGGCGGCCAGGAGAAACTTTGTTGTTCCGCGAGGAATGGGCGTACCGCGCTCAGGGGAAGAAAGTTTTGGAAGGCCGTTGCGGGAGGACGATCGAGGCGAAGCCGGTCTTCGATCAGACATGCCTCATCGAGCCCGCGAAGGACGTGGCCTGGCTCAGCGGCCAAAAGGAATATGGCGATGGCAGCTGCGCCCCGACTGCCTGCCGGATCCATGCAACAGTGCGCCTGCCGCCCCAATACATGTCAAAATCAAACACCCAGGAACTGCCGAACAAGGGCGTCGCGTTGGCCGTTCTTCGGACTATCGTCGTGCTTGAGCATCGTCGCCTGGAGGATCCATGCCTCAGTAGTCAAAGTCGTTTATTGTGGAAATCGAGCGGTTCCGGTGCCTTGAACCGATTGACCGGAAAACCTCGATCTCCGGCAAACTGGACCTCACAGCTGATCCCGACACGCTCTTCTCGTTGGGGCCTGAACAGTTTCCGGTCGCTGGCGAGCCCAACCACCGACGCTGATGGCGTTCTTGTCGCGAGCCGCTCGTCGGTGATTTCGGGCTGTAGAGAATGCGGGAAACCTAACGTCCGCTGCGCATGCGCCGCGGCCTGAAAGATAGCCCGTCGGTCGTCAGAACCCGACGGGCAAGATCCTCGACGATCCGATCGATGGTCCGGCTATCGGATGTCCGCGCGAGGTTTCCTGCTTCCAGCTCATTTTCATAGCCCCCAATTTTCGAAGGCGCTCCGATCACGACCCCATTCTGGAAAGCCAATGGAGGGTCGCTCGATCATGTGCGTTCAGCCTGTAATCTGATGTTGAGTTTGTGGAAATCAGCCTATGGCCCATGGCGTTGAACGCAGATATCAACCGTTTCGCTGGAGACGATGGTCAGGCTCTCTCTAGTTCACGACCGACAAGGTGGTATGGTTCGACAAGGCACTCAACGGGGATACCCCATGCCTTATGAAGGCGTCTGATCATATCCACGGTCAGTGCACGTTTTTTGTTTAAGATCTCAGAGGCGCGCGAACGGGAATCGAAAAGCACGGCGAGGTCGGCCTGAGTGCGACCGAACATGTCCATGTGAGCCTTTATCAGCTCGATTGGTTCAGGCGCTTCAATAGGGTAGTGGGCATCTTCATATGCTTCGATGAGCGTCGAAAGCACGTCGAAACGGTCAGCCTCTTCCGTCCCAATTTCCGGCTGGTCGTTAAAATAGGCCGCGACCTCTGCAATCGCCCATGCGAGGTCAGCATCGTTCCTAATGGCTCGAATGTTGTCCATTACACTGTCTCCGGGTTTATCTTGTCATATTCCTTGTGGGTGCCGACGAACTTGATCAGGATCCGCTTATATGGATAGGCAACGTGGACGATCAGGCGAAACTTGTTGCCCGAAATGTCGAATATGATGCGATTGTCGCTGACAAAGTCGACATTGGCGCCGAACATCGCCTTCACATCGGCCGGCTCCGTCCAAATCGCGCTACTAACCATCGCGTACCACGTCTTGAGAGGGACTTCTGCTTGAGGATGTTTTCTCCAGAACTCTCGTAGAGTGGACTTCGCTATGATTTGCATGGGTTATGCATATTCCCATATTGGGAACAAGTCAACAAATTTGTATCGTGCGTCGGGCTTTGAGCAACGGATCCACTTGTGTTTAGCCGCCATGATCAATCTCCAGCAGGGCGCCGATTTCGATTTCTGCTTCAAGATCGGCCTTCGTCTTGCGACGGTAGAGGTCGGCGAGCCTGCGGAATGCTAATCCTTCTGAGTGCTTCCCAGGTATTGCTCTCGGGGTGGCACTGGCGCGACCCGCAATGCCTTTCGCACCTTGCGCGAGAGCTCATCGACCGTCGCCATAACTCGGTTCATCTGTGACAGCGTGGACGCAGGTTGCGGGGCATGGCCGAGGACGTGATGCTCGTTGCTTGCAGAGAGTGTGGCCAGATGCGCCACCGTCCGCTTGCGCAGGATGAGGCCAGCGTCGGTCGCTATCCGCGTTCGTTCGCCGAGGTCGTGCCGGAAACCGCCTAGCATCGTGGGGTCCACGCCTTTGGCGAGCAGGAATGCATTCAGGTAGAGTTCCATCGCATGGAGCGCCAGAAGACGCTGTGGAGCCTGGTTGGGCTTGGACGAGCCCTCGCCAAGCTTCCTGGCCGCCTCTTGGTAGTGTGTCGCCAGGTTTAGAATGCTCCGAACGCCTGCCGCTTTGCCGGGCGGTGTAGATCGCTTGCATGATGTCGGCCGGCGCTTCCCAGCAAGGCGGATAAGATCCTTCAGCATCGTGCGCAGCTCGGGCCAGGGGGCATCTTCGAGCTTCAGACCGGGATCATGCATGACGATCAGGCAATGGAGTTTCGCGGTGACTTCCATCAGGGAGGAGGGCGGTGTGATCCCCATGACACGTCCCGATATTCCGGCCCCTTCCGCGAGCTCCTGCTCCAAAGCGAGCGCCGCGCTGTATCCCAAACGCTGATCCGCGTCCTTCCATCGTTTCCGGCGCCTTCGAAGCTCGGCGCGCGCCCGAGACAGGTCTCCGGCATTAAGCTGCGTTGCCATTCGATTGATGTCGGCAAACGAATGAACCTTAACGACGCCATCCTTTCCAACACTCGGCAGCGTCGCTGCCGGAAGACCACCGGCCTCTTCGAGCAATTCCTTCTCAAGTTTTTCTCTGAGACGAGTGACCTTCATCTGCCGCTGATAGAGCGCATACCATTTCGGCCACATTTCTCTGACGGGCGTTGGGCCAGGCTCTGTTCGCCGACCGTCAGGATCTTCGATGCGAGAGTTCAATAGGCGCGACGCGATGGAAAGCAGGTTCCGGCGGTCGATCAGCCGCGGGACGGTTTCACACATCCGAGGGCATGGCTTGATTTTTCCGCGGGCAAATGCGGGCAAAGTTCTGCTATTCTCAGAATCAGCCATGATCCGAGCTCCACTAAGCTGGGTTGTGGTCAGGTCGAACAGGTCGGTTGCGACGACTTGTTCGGCCGTCTGCGCTTAGGCAGATCGACATATTCTAGGTGCGAAAACACGGCGGATCAATTAAATTCGCCTGCAATAGGCGATTATATATGTTACCAGTTCAATGCCGGATGGCGCGTGCGGCTCTTGGCCTCAAGATTGCGGACCTCGCGGAATTGGCAAAGATGTCTACCAATACGATTGTCCGTTTTGAAACAGGCAAAGCGCTCAAGCAGTCGACGATCGACGATCTCCGCGTCGCTTTAGAGAATGCCGGTATAATATTCATTTCTGAAAACGGCGATGGTCCTGGCATACGCTTGAAGAAACGTCGTAAGACGACATGACGGCTTAGCGATGCCATTCTAAAAAGCCAATGGAAGATCGCTCAATCTTTTGCTGTCAGCCTACAATTTGATGTTGAGTTTGTGAAAATAACCTAAGGCCTGTGACGTTGAACGCCAATCTCAATCGGTCTCCATTGGATGGTCAGGCTCGCTTAGTTCACGGTCGAATACGTGGTATCGTTCGACATGTCCAACTTCAGAGCACGCTCCTTGCTTGGGCCTCGGACGCACGCGGACGGGAACCGAAAAGCACGATGAGGTCGGCCCCGAGGAAGGATTTGAATTCGGCGCGGCAATGTCGAAAGCCAAGATGCTGTCTTCTCTGGTGAAACATGGAACGAGATGAGCCTTTTACATTTGGAGAGCAGTGGTCTACGCAAGACCAGGCTCTATGAGGAACTTCACGGGCGATTGAGGGCCAAGATACTTGCGGGAGGGGTACCGGACGGCCTTGTGCTGACCGAGGCCGCGCTGGCCGGGCTGGTCGGTAGTAGCCGTGCGCCCGTGCGCCAAGCGCTGCAGCTGCTGCTTAAGGACGGTTTAATCGCTCGGTTCGATGGTCGCGGCTTTATTGTCGGAACACCGGGAATGCCGCCGAAACGCGTCAAGCTCGATAACTATCTCCGCAACCTGTTTGAGGAAGACAGTGGCAGGCCAGCGTTGGCCTGGCAGGCGCTTTACGAAGACGTCGAACGCATCGTTGTCTATCGCTCCTTCTTCGGTCGCTATCGTATCAATGAAAACGAATTGGCGCGACATTTCGGCGTCGGACGTGGGGTGGCGCGCGACGTGCTCTTAAGGCTGGAGACGCTTGGCATCGCGGAGAAGGACGACAATTTCCGCTGGTCGATCGTACCGCTCGACAGTCAGCGCATCCGCGACCTCTACGAGGTGCGAGAGCAGATCGAGCCGGTGGCGCTTGCCAGCGCCTTGGACGGACTCTCCAGAGACCATGTCGACGCCATGCTTGCGCGGCTGTCGCAGGCGCTTGCGGATTATCCCGACGTCTCGGCCTCTACCATGTATGAGCTTGAGCTCGATTTGCATCTGCGCAGCCTTCAAACCTGTCCGAACAAGGAATTCCTCAGCATCCTGAAGCGGACGCATTGCATCTTGACGCTGAGCAAGCACATCGTCGGCAGTCGCATCAAAAGGCCGGACCATGAGCCGTTTCTTGCGGAGCATATCGGCGTGTTCGAGATGGTGAAAAAGCGGGACGAGAAAGAGCTGCGGAAAGCCATGCGCGACCACATCAGCAATTCGCAGCCCAATGTGCAGGCACGTGCCGCCTATATCCGCGAGCACTACGAGCCGGACGAATACAGTTTCATCACCTGAATTGAGACGGCGTCAGGTAATGGCGCCGACCTGCCAGGGAACGAATTCATTGTCGCCATAGTCGAAGGTCTCGCTCAGCGTCTTCTTGCCGGAGGCGACCGCGATGATTTCCTCGAAGATCCGTTCGCCGGCCGCTTCGATCGTGTCGTCCCCGCTGACGATGTCGCCGCAGTTGATGTCCATATCCTCGCGCATATGGTTGTACATTTCAGTATTCGTGGCGATCTTGACGCAGGGTGCCGGCTTGAACCCGGAAACCGATCCCCGGCCGGTGGTAAAGCAGATGACGTTGCAGCCGCCAGCGACCTGGCCGGTGACGGCAACGGGATCGTAGCCGGGGGTATCCATGAAGACGAAACCGGGTTCGTCGACGATCTCCGAATACTCGTAGACGGCCTTCAGCGGCATGGAGCCGCCCTTGGCGACCGCGCCGAGCGACTTCTCAAGGATCGTCGTCAATCCGCCGAGCTTGTTACCGTAGGAGGGATTGTTATTGAGTTCTGCGCCGTTGCGGCGGGTATAATCGCGCCACCAGTCGATCCTGGAGAGCAGCTTTTCGGCGACCGCAGGCGTGACCGCTCTGCGTGTCAGCAGGTGCTCCGCACCATAGATCTCCGGTGTTTCCGCCAGCACCGACGTGCCGCCATTGCGCACGAGAAGATCGGAGGCATAGCCAAGCGCCGGGTTGGCGGAAATCCCCGAATAGCCATCCGAGCCGCCGCATTCCAAGGCGAGCTTGATCCCTGAGAGGGGCTGAACGGTGCGTTTGGCTGAGTTAACCTCTGGTAGCATGTCTTTGATCATTTCCGACGCGGCTGCGATCGTCTTGCGGGTGCCGCCGAGATCCTGGATCGTCATCGTGCGCAGCCGGTTTCCCTCCTCGAGCTTGTAGTGCTCCAGAATGGGCGCGATCTGATTGGTTTCGCAGCCGAGGCCAATCATCAGGATGCCGCCGAAATTCGGATGGCGGGCATAGCCCTGCAGCGTCCGGGCTAGATAACGATAGCCTTCAGACTGGGTGCTGATGGCGCATCCGCCGCCATGGGTAAGCGCCACCACCCCATCGACATTGTCGAAGCCATCCAGGCCTTCGGTGCGGTTGAAATGCTCGGCGATGTATTTCGACACGGTCGCAGAGCAGTTCACCGTGGTGATGATGCCGATGAAGTTGCGCGTGCCGACGCCGCCCGCTCCGCGATCGAAGCCCATGAAGGTCCGACAGTCTTCTTGCGGCAGCATGCCCGTCTCTTCAATGTCGACGCTGAACTGATAGGGATGTTCGGATTCGATGACCGCCAGGTTCTGCAGATGGACATGACAGCCAGCCGGAATGAATTGTGTCGCGACGCCGATCGGCTGGCCGAATTTGCGGATCTCCTGGCCCGGCTGGATGTCGCGGACGGCAACCTTGTGGCCGCGCGGGATCTGGTCGGCAGCGATCAAGCCGTCGATGCCGGTCGCGCTACCGGCGCGGATCATCACGCGGGCAACCGCGACATCGTCGATGGGATTGAGCAGGATGACAGGCGCAACGGCGGACATGAGAAATTCCGTATGGTTGGATTAATGTCTATTGCTAGCAATAGACAATTATTCGGTGGAAGACGTCAAGCGCGATCGACGTCGGTGGCAAATTCTGTCAACCGTGAGGCTGGCGGGCAAGCCAGGCGGTAAGATCGGTTTCCGCCCGTTCCAGAGCGCTGTGATTGAGCAGCTTTCTGAGAAACGCCACAGCCACCGCACGAGCCCTGAGGTTGAAACGGCCATCATCGTCCTGATTGCCAAGCGGCTGATGGACTCCAAGCTTGATGTAGAGCTGCTGTAATCGGTTTTGAACGCTGCGAACGGAGAGATTGCGTCTTTGGGCGATGGCGCGATCAGTCAATCCCAGCGCGATATCGATCAGGATCTCATATTCAGCTTCGGTGAAGCCGTTGACGTTGCCAAGGCTTCTTTGCTGCATCCCGCGCACTTCGCGGTCGATCACGCACTGGCTTTCAATGAAGATGCTGCGCAGCGCCAGCTTCAGCCGGTCGTCGGAAGCAGATTTCAAAACATAGCCATAGACGGCACCGACCGGAACGATGCGCGAGACGCCGCGAACGTAGGCTTCGTCCGAATAGTTCGACCAGAAGAGAATACGCGTCTCAGGCCGTTCCTTCCATATGGTGCGCGCCGCCTCGATGCCATTGCGCTGGCTCATCTGCAGATCCATGACGATATGGGCGGATTTGCAATCTCGCGCCAGTCGTTCGCCGGTATTGCCGTTTTCGGCTTCCAGCACGCCATCGCATTCGGGGAGGGCGGCGCGGATTGCTTCGTTGAGATAGGAGCGATGAAGCGGATCGTCCTCTATGATCAGAACTTTCATGCGGCGGCTCCTCCCACCGGCTGCGCCTTGGCGGGCAAGGTGACGCTGACCAGTGTCCCTCCGGATGGGCCGGCCGGTTTTATCGCGAAACGTGCGGAGATCAGACGCGCTCGGGTTCGCATGTTTTCGATGCCGCCACCCGATGGCCTGCGGGCGTTTCCAAGCCCAAGGCCATCATCCATCACGTCAATGGTCACCGTGCTGTCGGCTGCTTTCAGATGAACCTGAATATTGCCTGCCTGCGCGTGACGGATGGCGTTGTTGATGGCCTCCTGAGCGATACGAAAAAGGGCAATGGAAACCGACTGTTCAAGACAATCGATCGCCCCGCCGGTCTCGTCTTTCAGGGTCCAGGTCATGGTGGCTGCGCTCTCCTGGATCGATCGTTCGAGATGGTTTTCCACCGCCTGGGCAAAGCCGAAGAGCTGAAGGACCGAGGGTTTCGCTTCCTCGATGATCTGGCGAAGATCGTGCATGCTGTGCTGCAAACCGCGAAACAGCGGTTCAAGGGCGTCACCGGTGACATCGGGCTGGCGGGCAAGCCGCTCCAGCCGCCGCGCGAGGCGGGTCAGATCGGCCAGGATCTGGTCGTGCAGATCCATGCCGATACGTTGACGTTCGGCCTCCAATGCCTCAGTCAATTTCAGCGCACCAAGGCGAAGACCCTCCTCGCGGGCGCGTGCCTCGGCTTCCACGATTGCAGATCGTTTAGCCTGGTCAGCGGCGCGGATTGCGAAGAAATGAGGCGCCAATAGATCGGCAATGACCTGGGCGCTTTCGACATGCTGCATGGTGTAGAAACCGGTCTGGTGACTTGAGCAGGAAAGCGCGCCGATGACATGACCCTGCACTTTCAGGGGAACATGCAGACGGCTATGCAGCGATTGGTGGAAGATCGGGTGCGAAAAGGCGCCCTGGAAATGGAACTGCGGATCGCTCCAGGCATCGTGGGTTAGCAGATAATCGCTCTCGCCCCACAGAAGCGTGCGGATGGGGCTGTTGCTCACCGGAGCCGGAAAACGACGTCCCCAATCGGTCTCAAGCCCGCTCTCATAGGCGGTGTGAAATTGTTCGTCCACCAGCATGATACAGACGTCGAGATGATCGTGCGGGATCACATGACTGATTTCGGCAGCGACTGCCTGGATGACGGAGTGAAAGTCGAGCTGGCCAGCAAGGAGCCTCGATATGTTGAGATAGTGGTCGAAGACCGATTGCGGCGCCAGATTGCGCAAGGCACACCCTCCCAGGCAATGCGTCGACCACTTCTCCTCCGGCCGATCGCAGCATACGGATTTCCGACACCATTAAGCGCCGATCCGAGCCGTTCGTCCTGCGGGCTTGCGCATTTTTTCTGCGGGATCCCGCAAGGTCCCGTAGCTTAAGCGCCTGTACAATCGAAACAATCTCGGACATCCTGCTTGTACTGACAGGGGAACCTTCAGTGCAAATAATATTTTCGATCGTTCGTTGAGGAGCGCGTTCGAAAATCTTGGCCCGGAAGATGAAGTACGGGCTCATTGGGAGGAAAATATGAATATTACCAAGATGCTTCTGGCATCCGCCGTCATCGCCTGCGTTGCCGCGCCGGGTTCCGCTTTTGCTGAAACGTCATCCAAAAAGATTGCGTTGTCGAACAATTATGCCGGCAACTCCTGGCGCCAGGCCATGCTGACCAGCTGGCAGAAAGTCACGGGCGAAGCCGTGAAAGCTGGCGTCGTTGCTGCCGCCGATCCGTTTACAACGGCGGAAAATCAGGCAACCGAACAGGCCGCGCAGATCCAGAATATGATCCTGCAGGGCTATGATGCGATCGTCATCGACGCCGCATCGCCGACCGCGCTGAACGGTGCCATCAAGGAAGCCTGCGATGCCAAGATCGTCGTCGTTTCCTTCGATGGCATCGTCACCGAACCCTGCGCCTGGCGTATTGCCGTCGACTTCAAGGGCATGGGTGCCAGCCAGGTCGAGTATCTCGCCAAGAAGATGCCGAAGGGTGGCAATGTGCTCGAAATCCGCGGGCTTGCCGGCGTTTCCGTCGATGACGAGATTTCGGCCGGTATTCACGCGGCTGCCGCAAAATATCCGCAGTTCAAGATCGTCGGTTCGGTGCATGGCGACTGGGCGCAGGATGTCGCACAGCGCGCCGTCGCCGGCATCCTGCCGAGCCTTCCCGACATCGCCGCGGTCGTGACGCAGGGCGGCGACGGCTATGGTGCCGCACAGGCATTTGCAGCCGCCAAACGCCCCATGCCGACGATCGTCATGGGCAACCGTCAGGACGAGCTTGCCTGGTGGAAGAAGGAGAAGGACGCCAATCACTATGAGACCATGTCCGTCTCCATCGCCCCCGGCGTTTCCACGCTGGCCTTCTGGGTGGCTCAGCAGATCCTCGACGGTCAGCAGGTGAAGAAGGATCTGGTCGTGCCATTCCTGCGCATCGATCAGGACAATCTCGAAGCCAGCCTGGCCACGACGCAGGCGGGCGGTGTCGCCAATGTCGAATACACGCTCGATGACGCCAAGAAGGTCATCGCTGCGGCGAAATAATCGATATCGACAAGCAAATGAAGGCCGGTGCCGCCGACAAGGGCGGCGCCGGTTAGATGCAACGGCCGGCCGGACGATCCATGATTGCAGTCAAAGACAATAGTTCGATGAAGGAAGACACCGAGCGGCAAGCCGTCGTCTCGGCGCGCGGCATAAAGGTGCATTTCGGTGCGGTCAGGGCGCTCGATGGTGCCGACCTGACCGTCCATGCCGGCGAGTGCATCGGCCTTGTCGGGCACAACGGCGCCGGCAAATCGACGATCGTCAACGTCATCAATGGCGGTCTGAACCCGCATGAAGGAACGGTTGTATACGACGGCAACGATAAAGCGCACGGCATCAATGCCGCGCGTGCGCACGGCATTCGCTGTGTTTTTCAGGAGCTCTCGCTCGCCCCCAATCTGACCGTCGTCGAGAACATGCGGGTCGTTCATCACGGTCTCTCCGGTTGGAACTGGCGTCGCCAGGCAGCAACGATCGCGCGCGCGAAGCTCGATGAGATTTTTGCCGGCCACAAGATCGACGTCATGCGCAGCGTCGGTGAGCTTTCCATCGCCGAACGGCAAATGGTGGAGATTGCGATCACCTTCTGCACCGTCGGCGAGAGGCCGAAGTTGGTCATTCTGGACGAACCGACCTCATCGCTCGATGCCGGATTGGCGGCGCAATTGATGACCTATGTGCGCACGTTCGTGCAAGCAGGCGGCGCGGTGATGCTGATCTCGCATATCCTTGGCGAGATTCTTTCGACGGCAAGCCGGATTCTCGTCATGAAGGACGGTCGGGTCGTCGCCGATCGCGCCGCGCAGGATTTTAATGTCCGAAGCCTCGTTCAGGCCATGGGCAGCGTCGTCAAGGAACAGGACCGCAAGCACGGGAATGGGGAGCGTGCCGTCACGCCGCCTATCCTCGCTTTGCCATCGCGCCGGGGCAAGGGCCTGACCTTCGAGGTCCGCAAGGGCGAAGTGGTGGGCCTTGCCGGACTTGCGGGTCATGGGCAGACCGACATGTTGCTCGATCTCCATCGATCCCTGTCAAGCAATTGGCTGCCGGGCAGGCGGGAGAATATTACCTTCGTCGCTGGCGACCGCAGTCTGAACGGGACCTTTCCTCTGTGGAGCATCTTGAAGAACCTGAGCATCGCATCGCTCGGCGATCTCTCGAAGATGTCGCTCGTCAACAAGGAACGAGAGGGAAGCCTCGGAGCCGAGTGGAAAGGGCGCATCGAAATCCGCACACCTGCCATGGAGAATGGCATCCTGTCATTGTCCGGCGGCAATCAGCAAAAGGTCCTGTTTGCCCGCGCGCTTGCGACCACTTCGCCGATCGTGCTGATGGATGATCCCATGCGCGGCGTAGATATCGGCACCAAGCAGGAAGTTTATCGCATTCTGAACGATGAAGCTGCCGCAGGCCGAACCTTCATCTGGTACTCCACCGAAATGGACGAAATCCGCCTTTGCGACCGCGCCTATGTCTTTCGAGACGGCGCTATCGTCGCGGAGCTGGTGGGAGAGGAAATCACGGAGGAAAACGTGCTGGCAGCTTCCTTTGCCGGGGAGGGCGCATGATCCGTCCGTCGTCCGCTAGTTTGCGTCTGCTCATCCCGGCGCTGTCGCTCGCCGTTCTGCTCATTGCGGTCTTCTATCTCCAGCCGCGGGCCATGAGCTATATCGGGCTCAATCTCCTTTTCAATCTCGCCGTGCCGATCGCGCTCGCAACGATCGCGCAGATGATGATCATGTCGGTCAACGATCTCGATCTATCGATGGGGACATTCGTCAGCTTCACGGCTTGCGTGGCCGCGACCTATCTGCAGTCGTCACCGCTCCTGGGCATCCTCATTCTCGTTGCCGCGATCACCGTATATGCCGTCATAGGCGTGATCATCTACATCAGGGACTTGCCGTCGATCGTCGTCACCCTCGGCATGAGCTTCGTCTGGGGCGGCTTTGCGGTGCTGCTGCTTCCCGCGCCGGGTGGCACGGCGCCCGATTGGGCGCGCTGGCTGATGACCTCGAAGCCGCCGCTCGTCCCCATGGCGATCGTCGCGAGTGTCGTGATCGCGCTGATTTCGCATCTAATCGTCATGCGCTCCTCGTTCGGCGTGCTGATCCGTGGCGTCGGCGGCAATCAACGTTCGCTTGAGCGCGCCGGCTGGTCTGTCGTCACCTTGCGCGCGGCTGCCTATGGGCTGGCCGGCCTCTTCGCCGTGCTATCAGGCGTCGCGCTGGTCGGGCTTACCACCTCGGCGGATGCAAATATCGCGCTGCGCTACACGCTTCTGTCGATTGCCGGCGTCATTCTCGGAGGCGGGGAATTCATCGGCGGCCGCGTTTCCCCGGTAGGAGCCGTAATCGGTGCGCTGACACTGACCTTGGCGGGCTCTTTCCTGTCATTTCTGCGGATCTCGCCAGATTGGCAAATCGGTGCCCAGGGCGCCATCCTGATCATCGTGCTCGCGCTGCGGCTCTTGCTCAACCGTGTCGAAAAGCGGGAGAAACAATCATGATTGCTTTTCGGGCGCTTGGTCGGAAGCCCTGGATCTGGTCCTTCTTCGCCACCATCATTGTCTGGCTCATCACCGTGCTCTTCACCGGTGGCGCGAGTTCCATCGGCCTCTCGCAGGCAGCGCTGACCTTCGCCGCCTTTTCCGTGATCGTCGGCATCGGGCAGATGTTCGTCATCACGCTCGGTCCGGGCAATATTGATCTTTCAGTGCCCGCCACGATGACGCTTGCCGGCACGGTCGCGCTCAAACTCATGAATGTCGAGGACGGCATGATCGTGCCCGGCCTGCTGGTGTCAATCCTCATCGGCCTTGGCATCGGTATCGGCAATTATGCCCTAATCAAGCTTTTGCGCATCCCGCCCATCATTGCGACATTGTCGATGAGCTTCATCATCCAGTCGACGGCAATCTGGAGCAATCGTGGCCTGCGCATCAAGCCGCCGGATCAACTGGCCGATTTCACCACGTCCGGCTTCTTCGGCATCCCGAATGTGGCAATTGTTGCTCTTCTGCTCTCGGTCTTTGCCTGGGTGCTTTTGGAGCGAACGATCTACGGTCGCTGGATATCGGCAATCGGCCAAAGCATGTTCGCGGCGCGGATGGCAGGCATTCCCGTCGACGGAACGCGGCTTGCTACCTATGTGCTTTGCGCTGTGCTCGCCTCAATCTGCGGCTATCTGCTTGCGAGCTTTTCCGGTGGCGCGGCCCTCAATATGGGCTCCGAATATCTGCTGATGTCGATTGCCGTGGTCATTATCGGCGGAACCGCGGTTGCCGGCGGCGATTCGAACGTGCCGGGCATATGGGGCGCGTCCCTTTTCATGTTTCTGGTCGTCTCCATGCTGAACACCTATGGGTTCGGCGCCGGGCCGAGGCTCATTCTGACCGGCCTGACCATCATTGCCGTCATTCTTGTTGCAGGCGGACGCCCCATCGGCGGACGCTGACACTGTTTCCCCAGCAGTTTTTAGGACAATCGAAATGTCAAACGACTCCTCCTCCCTTTATGAAATCTACGATACCCGCTTCCGGAACCTCGTCGTTCCAAGTGCCGGGCTGGAGGAGCTTTATTCAGACTGCCGCTGGGCGGAGGGACCTGTCTGGTTCGCCGATAGCGGATGCCTGATATGGAGCGACATTCCCAATGAGCGCATGCTGCGATGGGTGCCGGGCGGCGGCGTCTCGATCTTCCGCGCGCCGTCGAATTTTGCCAATGGCAACACGCGCGACCGGCAGGGGCGGTTGATCTCCTGCGAACATGGCGGTCGCCGGGTCACGCGCACGGAAATTAACGGCTCGATCACGGTGCTTGCCGACAGTTACAAGGGCAAGCGCCTGAACTCTCCGAACGACGTGATCGTTCGCTCCGATGGGTCCATCTGGTTCACCGATCCGACCTACGGTATCCTCTCGAACTACGAGGGTTACAAGGCGGAGCCTGAACAGGCGAGGCGCAATGTCTACAGGCTCGCTCCGTCAACGGGCGAATTGGAGATCGTCGTCGACGATTTCCGCCAGCCGAACGGCCTGGCATTTTCTCCCGATGAGACGAAGCTCTATGTTGCCGACTCTGCCGCCAGCCACGACATCAGCGCCCCGCGGCACATTCGCGTCTTTGACGTCGTCAATGGAAAGAAGGCGACGGATGGCCGGGTCTTCTGCAACATCGACACCGGCATACCGGACGGCTTCCGGGCCGATATCGAAGGCAATATCTGGACAAGTGCCGGCGACGGCGTCCATTGCTTCGCAGCTGACGGCACCTTGATCGGCAAGATCAAAATACCCCAGACAGTCGCCAACCTCACCTTCGGCGGCCCGCGACGTAACCAGCTATTTATCACGGCAACGCAATCGCTTTATCGCGTCTTCACGACCGCAACGGGTGCGCAGATGCCGTGAACGAGCCGGTGTGTCGTAGATAATGTTGATTGATGCTAGCCGACCTCCGCCACATCGGAGATCGGAACTTGATCCAAACAGCGACAGCGACGGGCGATTTCCCTGAATGCCAAAAGGAAGCGGCTTATGGCGAAAACTGGACAGGTTATAGACTTCGCGAGACTGACAAGAAGGGTTTTCGCGTCTTTAGGCTGCGTTGGGGCTTAAACCGCCGCTCAAGACAATCGCGGTAGCCGATGCCGATCAACGGTGCTGCCTTTATCGACGCTCGAAATCTTGAGGCGGAAATTCAGGGCATGGTGGATGACGCTACGCGATCGATGCGGTTTCGTGATGGCGCGACACTTGCCTCCTATGTCGCACCGTACATCGACATGGGCAGCGCCGGCGCGGGCCTTCATCACCCGGCGCGATCAGATCTGGGCCTGTTGCTAGGCCCAGCTTGAGAAAGCGCAGACCTCCGAACGCGGCGCAGCCATGAGCGATGGCCGGCTCGAAATCGATCCAGACCGGGGTGGTGGCAGCCTCGAGCAATGTGGCGCCCGAATATTTCCGTTCATTCGTCTTGTCGAGGATGGCCAACACCTCGACACCTCTGGCCGACGCCCGCTGTAGAGCATGAATGATCGACAGCGAGGTGAAGCCATAAGCCTGGACTCGGATGGAGGATCGAGCATGGTCGATGGCGTCAACGATCCTGCCCTCACACCGTTCGCCCGGCGTAAAGCAGACGGAAACGTTCGCCTCGACCGGCTGTCCTGCAAGGGCGTTTGAGGCGATTACCAGTAGAACAACAAGGATCGTGACAACCTCAAGCACGTAGATCCCTGCATTAGAGACCTAGGCGATGAATCGATGTCGCGTAGGCGCCCAAGCTTGTACCCCGGCCCTCCACCACAATTTGCATACCTGGCTTCAGCGGCTGCCTCAAGTCATCCTGCACGGAACAGAGACTGTCGAAGAACCATGGCAAATCGTGAAGTTCAATCGGCGAATAGCATCCTCGCCCCCCGTGGCCGTCCGCTTTCGCCACGGTATAGATGAATTCGACATGGTGGCCTGCAATTGCTGCGACCAGCATCGGCACCCCGTCGGTATTGGCGCGTCTCGTGGGCGTGCTCGGAATCATTATGGCATCGTTGAAGAACGATATGTGGATAGCCGATTGGAAACAACCGGAAGATGAAGCCGGAGGAGACAGAAATTCGCAGAGAGATCACGAATGATGCGCGCGATGTCGGCAGTTTGATATTCGCGATCATGATCCTGTTGGCGCCGATCATCATTGGCGCGCCGGCGCTTCTGCGATATCTCGGATGGATCTTGGCCTAAAAAGATGTCAACAAACAGTTGACACTGTCGTCTTTTTGCTTACACAGTCCTGAGCATGATCAAGACGTTTCGACACAAGGGCCTAGCGGATTTGTTTGAGACCGGCAAGACCGGGAAAATAGATCAAAAAATGCATTCCCGGATTTTGAAACGCCTTGACCGCTTAGACGTGGCCGAAAAACCGGAAGAGTTGAATCTCCCTGGCTTCGATTTTCATTCACTGAATGGCTTTAATCCTACACGCTACGCAGTTCATGTGAACGGACCATGGTGCATCACTTTCGAATTTGACGGCAAAGACGCAACTCGTGTCGACTATGAACAATATCACTAGGAGTAACAAAATGACCGAATATGTAGCTCGCCGTTCGCCCGACAGGTGCCCTACTCATCCGGGCGCGCTCCTTGAGGATGTCATCGCTGATACTGGTAGGAGCAAGTCCGAGATCGCCAAGATGCTCGACATTTCGCGGCAGCATCTTCACGACATTCTCCGCGGGAAAAAGGGTGTTTCTCCGATCATCGCGGCGCGCCTCGGCAAGTTGTTTGGGGACGGGACTGGAGTTTGGCTTCGCATGCAAGCTGCCTATGACGCTTGGCATGCAGAACGAGACCAGGATTTATCGACCATCCCCACGCTTCAGGTTGCGTGACATCGAGGCGCCCAACCTTTTGCGTTGCAAATATCACAGCCTGACGATGGGCATCTCAAAAATGTTCTTGTCAGGCTTGACCTGCATGTCCTCGAGCGCGCTGAGCCTTACAGGCGCGGGTTTCACCAACCCTGCACGCTATCGACGGACAGCTCCGGCCCGCTGTGGCGAACCCGGACAATTGCGGTTCTTCCATCTCCGATTCCCAACCCGCGCTAAGAAAGCTGTCCATTAACTGTAAGCGATGACGTGAGGCCATTACTTTTGGAAGTTCCAATAGCATGAGGGCGTCGAGATCGGTCGATGACCAACCTGCGGCGATGCGTTCAAGGGTTTGCGTCAGCCAGGCCAGTCGCTGTCGCGCACCAATGCCAGAAGGCTATCTGGTCCTTTTCGGAAGTCGATCGGGGAGGCTGGCCAAAAAGATTTTCGACCAGCCGGAATCATGCAGCGCACCGCTCGGATCAGCTTAAATAAATGCGGTTCGTCGATGGCAGCATTCACGCTGATCACTGTGTTATCGATGATAACGTCCACTGTGGAGCAATCAGCGGTTGTCGCCATAGACACCGGATCGACATCGGCCACCGTGGGCAGAGCTGCCGCCTTTTGCCTAGCCTTGCGCCGCCACGTAAACAATTCGACGGATCGATGCCGATACGCCGCGCTATTGCCCAGACGCTGGCTCCAGGCTCCATCGCTTCGGCCACCGCATTCATCGGACCAACGGCAAAACTGCCGCGGATCGCCCTCTAAGCGACCGGCTACAGCTTCAGACATAGCAATTCCCACCAAGCTCACTTGTTCACAAGAAGAAGCCCGATGCCCCGTCACCGCCAGACGGGACAATGCACCGCTTACGCGCAGCCGACCATTGCCGAGTTCATGACCGGGCTGGAAACGCAGTTTCCGCTGGTGCGGCCGGAATAGCCCTGTCTCAACTTCGTTGGGGGCGAGGCAGGGCTCGGAGGCTAGGCAACCGACCTCCGATGCGAATACCGGTTGTGGGCAGAAGTCTTCGCACAGTGACGCAATAAAGTCTGTCGCTTAACTGTAGCTGAAAAACTGGCCCTGCCGGTGGGGCCGAGCAGGACCAAGCACAGGGAAAACACTCATGTGCGCGAGTGGAGTTAACCGGGATAGGGCTAGCTCGCGGCCAAATGCTAGCATTGAATGTATTTCTTGTGAAGTTTTCTGCAACCCACGAGGTACGGCACTTCACCTCCCGCTGAAGCGTTTCAGGACATTCTAATTCGTCGCGAACGCGGGCCGGGTGCTTCGCGGTGCGTGGAGCATCCGCCTCATCATCGCGGGCGGCGGGGACGCGGCGTGATCGAAGCACTATTTCGCGGGTAGAAGCCGGCAGCGACAGGAGATATAGCGACACAGGCCGTCATGCCTGCTCGCATAAGTGGGACTTCAGGCTCGGATGTAGATCTTCTTAAGTCGAACTCTGCTGAACTTTATCGGTTTTCGATATGTTGTGAATCCGAGCGGCATCAATACCCGCCCGGCTGTGGGTGCTTGGCAAGCATGAGGTCCCGTAGCCCGCGGCTGCCGTCACGGTTGCCGGTAGCGGCGACTGCGGTGAAGATGAGTTCGGCATCGTCGTACATCTTGAGATTGAGATAGCAGTATCCGCGCAGCACCATGAGATCGACGCGCTCCTGCTGCAATTGCGCGCGCTGGTCGAGATAGAGCAGCGTCTCGTGGTAGCGCTTGCTCGAAAAGGCTGATAATGCGCGATCGGAGAGTATGGCCACCTGCAGTTCTGCAGCGCGTTGATGGTTCATTGGAGCCTTGGTTGCGGCCGCCGCTGCGTTGTTGGCGAGGCCTGCACGAAGATAGGCAAGGCTTTGGCCATAGGCAGCCTCTTCCCGCGACTTGGGATCGGTGTTGTTCAATGCAACGCCAAAGGCTTCCACGGCCTCCATCGGCCGATTGAGGTTCATCAGGCACCAGCCGCGCGACAAGGCATTGGCGGGCGTGAGCAGCTCCGCATTGACGGTGGTCGTGCATCCGGATGGCTGCCGCGCTGCGCGCGCAGGCGCTCTGGTGCGGGTTTCCGGTTCGGCATATTCGACTGGCGGGATACGCCGCCCAGGCACGACTGGCTGCGCCGCGATTGGCGCGTTGGCACTGGGCTGCGCTGCAGGAACTTGAGCTGCGACCTGAGGAGTAGCAGGCAATGCATATTGCGCGCTGCCCTGTGGCGTTGTCTGTGGTGGTGTTTGCGACGAGGCTTGCTCTGTCGGCTGCGCTGTCTGGTTGGGGGAGGGCAATGGCGCGGAGGTGGGTGAGCGCTGCGCCGGCTCGCCGAGGACGGCGATGCGTTGCGAGCGGCCGGCCCAAAGCCGTTGGACCTCGGCGACACCCTGCCGGTCGTTCAACTGATTGCGCGTGATTGCAAGACCATAGGCGGAAGGTTCGTCATCCGGCTTCCAGCGCAGGGCCGTCTCGAACCAGCGGGCGGCCGCCTGCGGTTGGTTCAGCGTGCGGGCGTACCAGCCGAATTGCTGTGCCGTCGGCACATATTTCTCTTTCACGATCTCGGCGGCAACGCGCTGCAACACGTCCTCACCGAGATTGGCGGGCGGCTGCAGGGCCATCAGATTGGCGGTCGCAGCAAGATAGGTCGCCATCGCATCCTTGGATTCGTTGCGCCATTTGTACATGGCGTCTTCGGCTTCCTGAGGCTTGTGGTCGGCAATCAGAACCAGGGCCAGTCCCTGGGAGATCGTTGCGGAATCGTCTTTCTCATGCGCGGCTTTGAACCATTGTCCAGCATCGCTGTAGTTGCCGCGGCGCAGATAGTACCAGCCAAGGAGCGTATCATCCGATGCCAGGCCCTGGCTGCGGGCGATACGTTCGACTTGAGACAGATAATCCTGCGCGACCGTCAGCTTGGGATCTTCATTGCCCTGGGCTACGAAACGGCGGGCAAGATCGGTCCTGATACTGTCAAACTCCCGTCCGCCATTGCCGTCGGGTCTCTCGAGCGCCAGCAAGTCCTGCATCGCCCGGTACGGTAGCAGGCCCGCAGCCTTCTGGATGGTGGCGAGCCTTTCCTGCGGATTGGTGCAGGCTTTCAGAACATATTTGTAGGCGTCCTCGCCGCGCGCCGCGCGATCCGTGCGGATGAAGGCCTCGGCAACACGCCAGAGGACGTCTATGTCGCTGCAGGTCAGCAGGCTCGGCGTGTTGGCGCCGACATCGATCACGGTCGCGTATTGTTTGAGGTCGGAGGCGTTGACAAGCCGTGTGCGGGCTTCTGCTATGTTAAGGCGCTCAAGGAGATCGGCGGGCGGCTGCCAGCCAGTTTCGGCCGTCTGGCGATCGGAAATGGCCTTGCGCACCTCTGCATAGCGGCCCTCCGAATAGAGCTGCCACATGGCCTCAAGCTGCTTGTCGCCATTTTGCGGGACAGCCAGCGGATCGGCGGGCGGCGTCCAATTGGGATAGAGCGCCTGCAGGCGCGAGATCTCGGCCTGCAGTCTTGCCTTGTCGCCACGGCTGGCAAAATAGCGCAGTGCGCTTTCATCCACCTTAGGCGGGTTATTGCCGGGTTGAGCCTGCCCCTGTTGCTGCGATGACGGCTGTTGTGTCGATTGCGGTGGCGGCGTGGTCTGTGCGACCGAATCCGATGTGACGGGGCTTGTCTGCTGCGTGCTCGAAGGCTCGGCAAGTACCGGGGATGGTGCGTTTGCCTGTATATGATCGGCAAGTGCCCGCAGATCGACGGGTTGTCCGGAGTTGCCGCCCTGCGTCATGTCGCCGGCGAGCGTGATCTGCGGTTCCAGGCGACTGGATTTTGCCAGCTTGATCTTGTCCTCAGGCGAGTCGTGATCCTTCGTTGCGAGCGTAAACCCCGCCACAGCGACGGCCGTGAAAGCCATAATCAAGGTGGACTTTATAAACACTCCGGGTGTTTCTCCGCGATGAAAGCCAGGCTCAATAGTTGCAAGGTAGCCGGGTAATAAAAGGATGGTGCGAACTGCCTGACCGAGGCCGGCAGTTTCGTTCCATTCACCACACACGCCACAACATGGTTAACAATTTCGTAACCGGGATCGGAAAGCTGGTCCTTCGGCCTGCCGGTTGTAAGGTCGATTGTCGCCGGCACATCTCCCTCGACAGTCATGCCTTGCCGCAGATGCGTGAGCAGGGCTTTGTCGTCTATGCCGGCCCGCGCCAGGTAAAGCGGGATCCTGACGGCATTATAGCCGAATTCCGCCTCGAAGCCGGCGGCGGGCTCCGGCTTGGCCTTCAGGCTGACCCAATCGGCCGGAAGCTTGCGTGGGCCGAACTGCATCGTGCGCAGCAAGGCTAGGCCATCGTCTTTCAGCTTCTGCCAGCGGTCGGAAGGCGCCAAGAGCGCCATGACCGGAAACGCCTCGAAGATCCAATAGGATGGATTGATGACAGGGCCGTCCTTGCGACCCGGCGGCAGATATCCATCCACACCCGGGATAAGCAGCGTCCGCCCTTCGGAATTGACGACCACATGCGAGAGGATTGCCTTGGCCATATTCGCAGCGGCCTGCAGATAGTCCTTCCTGTGCCAGGCCGATCCTGCAAGCGCCAGGGCATAGGCGATCAACATGTCGCCGTCGGAAGCGTCGTTCGTGTCCGTGACGTGAGGCGTGACGGCAGGATCCCATTTCCAGACGGCGAGACCATCGTCGCGGAGCAGGAGTTCTGTGCGGGTAAAATACCAAATCTGCTCGAAATCGGCCGGATTGTTGGCGAGATAGGCAAGCAGCAGACCGTAGCCTTGCCCTTCGCTGTGGCTGATACCATTATTGCCGTTGTCAATGATACGGCCGTTCTGATCGAGGAACCTCGCTTTATAGGCCGCCCAGGCTTGCGGATCGATCGCGGCACGCTGAGCTGCGAGTGGCTGGACCGCCATCAGGGCGGTTGCGGTGCAGATCGCAAGAAGGGAGCGCCAGCCTCTCATTCGCGCCTGCCGATCTTCGAAAGCACGCTCGCCGTGCTGATGCCGAGCAGGAAGGCGGCGGCTACGAACAGGAGTGCGTAGGACAGTATGTTGCTGGAAAGCCAGTTTGCGGCGATCAACCGATAGTTTGTCAGCGACCAGGGCTGGGAGGTGATGAAGGTGAAGCGGCTGACGGGAGTTGTATCGATCTTTCCGGTCTTGCCAGAATAGACGGTGATGCGTCCGCCGATCTCAGACCATGTGCTCTGCGCGGTCATTGCCTCCACGCCTGAGCGCAGATCCTGGGCGCTCGGTGCGGTCACAACGGTCCAGCCTGCATCATTGGTCGGATTTGCCTCCTGGGCGATCAGAAGGCTGTTGGCGTTCGACGGCGTGAACACCTGCTCCGAGCTGGGCATGAAGCGCAGCGAGCTCAGCGTGATATCGAAATTGCGATGCAGCCATTGCTGGAAGTGTTCCATCTGCCCTTGCAGCAATCCGCCGCTGATGCGGGAGCGCCAATCGGCGATCGTCACGGAGGCTTCCGGCGTGCCGGGCTGACCCGGGGCGGGCGGACGCCAGGCTACCTGGCTCGACGAGGAGATGTTCATTTGCGTGAGGACCGTCGACGGCAGTTGTGAGACGGAGCCGATGAACAGCGCGTTGCGGGTCCCGACTGTGTTTGAGGAGGCCGTCGGGTCGACGGCGATGGGATGTCCGGCAATGAGCGCCATTCGACCCAGGAGTGTCGCGGCCGCAGATAGCGTGTCGGCATCCGCCCGGTCGATGAAAAGCGCGGTCGGCTCGCTGCCACGATTGTAGGGGTAGCCGGTACCGGCGAATGCGGCAAGGTTGGGCCGCTGCGCAACCCTCGCAAAATCCGGGATGCGGAACTGGCTGGTATCGAACAAAGCAAAACGGGGTGTCGTGCTCGACGTTGCGGCCGGCGCGCACACGGAATCCTCGTCGGCCAGCAATATGGCTTCCAGCGTGATCGTGTTCAGGCCTGGCTTGAAATGGCGCATGGTGATGCGGATGGGCAGCTGCCGGAAGATGCCGCCCCCGGTCGCGGTGATCGGCTTCGTCGTGGCGATGCTGCCGTTGACGTAGACGTCGATATGGCTGCCCGGCCGCACATCCTTGGCATAGGCTGCATCAAGCAGGATGGTGGCTTCCCCATAGGCGTTCGCGTAGAAATCGGATGGAATTGCCACATTGAAGCTGGTGTGGAAGCGCCGCCCGGAGAATTCGGTGGTTTTGACCCCCAGCTGATCGAAGGAGAGGCTGGTATCGGAGTAGATCAGCGGCGCATCCGGGGCCGTCCAGCGCTGTGTCACCAGCAGATCGCGGCGGGTATTAGGGTCGCGGTCGGTCGGAGAAACCACCATATCGATTGCAGAGGAAATCGCCTGCCAGGATGGACCGCTGATAAGCAAGAGCTGCTGACCGCTACGCGGATCGGTCGCAAACGTTGCCAGAGCTCCATTTTGCGCCGCGGCCGGAACGGCAAAGACGGGTTGCAATTCCGCCGGCGTGCCGACGATAACGGCCATTTTGCCAGGACCTGGCAAGGGCAGCGCGTCCGTGTCGAACGAGAAGGTTTCGTTGGGCATTCCGCTGAGCAGGGCAAGGCCCTGCGCGAGGCGCAGGATCGGCTTGGTCGTCCCGGGTTGGGCAAGCGCCGGCACCACAAGATTGAACTGTGTCTTTCCGGCTCCGTCGACACCGATCGCGCGGATTGCATCGGTGGTCGATAGTCTTTCCGCCTCACTGCTGGCGAAGCTCAGATAGGTTTTCGCGGGATCGATGTCCGACCAGAGCTCGTAGGTCGAGGGGATATCGCAATCGACGCGGTGGCGTTGCGCTACCTCGAAGGTCAGCAGATTGGCGCCGGGTTGCAGAAGCCCGCGCGGCACGTCGAAAGTGACATCCGATTCGTTATCGGAGGAGCCGATCTGCTGCTGGTGCACGACGCGGTCGTTCAATAGGACGGTAAGCTGCGATGTTTCCGGAGCAACGACGACAGCGTTCTGATAGGCAAAGCTCAATTTCGCCGGTGCCGCTGCCTGTTCGGGCGTCAGATAGATCGACCAGGACCTGCGATCGGCCTCACCCTCCAATCGCAATTTGGCGAAAGGAACGACATAACGCCGAAACGCGGGAGTGGATGCAATGGCGGTCGCCGGTTTTGCCTTCGGCGTTGCCTGCGGACTTGCCTGAGCTGGGGCGACGGGTGTTGTGGCCTGCGGGGCAGCGGTTTGCGGCGTGCCGGCTGGCGGCGTTGTGACCAGAGGCGGGGTAACCTGTGGAGTAATGGTCTTAGGTGCAATGGCCTGGGGAATTGCGGCTGAAGGCGCCGTCGTCTTGGGTGGTTCGACCTGTGGTGTCGTCGTCTGCGGTATGATGGTCTGCGGTACTGTCGGCGATGCGCCCTTCGGCCGCTCGCCCGACATGTCGAAAGGTGCTGTCTGCGCCTGCGCGGCCGCAGCGCCAAGAAGAATAATAAGAGTAAGAAGAATATGGGTAGGCAGGATACGGTTCATCAGCTTCTCGCCTTCGCCTCCCGCCGCTGCTGGGGGCGATCCGAGCCCACGCCCCTGAAGAGATAGATCAAACCGCGGCTGGTCTGATAGAACGACAGGCTCAGGAACCAGATCGTTCCCCGGATGATGCCTGGGTTGCGCCGTCGCGCTTGCTGGAACTTCGTCCATTGATCGGAATTGGCGAAGACGAGATCGGCAATCAGGCGATGGTCGGCAGCGCCCTTCGGGATATACTGGCACCCAATGGCTGTGATGTCGCCCATATGCTCGATATTGCGGATCGCGACCGACAAGGTCACCATGTCGGCACCACTATAGGGCTGGAAGCGAATGGTGGCTTCCGAACCGACCTTGATCGATGCCATCCCCCTGTTGAAGACGTTCAGCCTGGCGCCATGGACGGAAACATCCTCGATGGATGCGGAGTTCCAGTTGCCGTCGGTCCCGAATTCGCTGCGCCGATCCACCCTGACGCGCCGAGAGGATGCCCGCTCCCCGCGTTCCGAGACGACGCCAAGTGCGCAGCCGGATAGGATGAGATTGATGAGGTTCCAGCCCCCGACGACGAGCGTCACATCCGCCTTATAGGGTTCCGCATAGACGCGGTATATGGTGACCGCCAGCGCAATGACCTGAACGGCGAAGATGACGAAGAACGGACGGCTGATCTCCGAGAGCCGGCTGACGGCGATCGATTCGTCCTTGGCGGTGACCTTGAAGGTCGGCTTACGCGGATTGAGCATGACCGAAACGACGGCGGGCAATAGATGCACCGTCTGGACATATTCATAGAGCTCGGAAATCCACGGCCAGCGGAACGAGCCATAGAGGTAATTCTGCATCATCAGGTTCACGAGCATGTAGGCAAGCGTGTAGGCGAGGAATTCGCTGCCCGACGCCGTAAAGATCTCGAGGTCGAAGAACAGATAGAAAAGCGGCGCGAACAGGAAAATGACGCGCGGGAATGGAAAGAGCCAAAAGAGCGTCGAAGACATGTAGCAGAGGCGCTGCGGCAGCGTCAGGCCGCGCTTCAGGAGAGGAAAGCGGAAGCGCAGGATCTGCATCATGCCCTGCGCCCAGCGGCTGCGCTGGCCGATGAAGCTGGCAAAGGTCGCCGGCTGCAGGCCGGCAATCAGCGGCTTGTCGACATAGATGCTGTTCCAGCCGGCTCCGTGCAGCGCAAGCGCGGTTTCGCAATCCTCAGTGATGCTGATGCCGCTGAAGCCGTTTTGCGATTCCAATGCCCGACGGCTGAGTACCGCGGCAGACCCGCAGAAAAAGGCCGCGTTCCATTTGTCCAGGCCGCGCTGAATGATGCCGTAGAACATCTCGTTCTCGCTCGGCATGCTGTCGAAGGTGCGCAGGTTGCGCTCCAGCGGATCAGGATTGATGAAGAAATGCGGCGTCTGCACGAGGAAGAGCTTTGGATCGTCCTCGAAATATCCGACCGTTTCGAGTAGAAAATCGCGCGCAGGCGCATGGTCGGCGTCGAAGACGGCAATCAACTCGCCGCTCGAATGCTCCAGCCCGTTGTTGAGGTTGCCGGCCTTTGCATGTTCGTTGCGCTCGCGCGTCAGATATTCGACGTCCAGATCGGCGCAAAGCTGCTTGAGTTCATTGTGGCGTGCGATCGCAGCCTGTGATTCCAGAACCTTCGTCGAGTTGCGCTTTTGCGCGGTGCCACCGTCGTCCAACAGCCAAACCCTGAGCTTATCGGCCGGATAGTCCATCGCCTTGGCCGAGGCGAGCGTATTGGCAAGCAGATTGGTATCTTCATTATAGGATGGTACGAATACGTCCACCGTCGGGAAATTCTGTGTCTTTGTCGCGCGTGCGGTGCGTGGAGGCAGGGGTGTTGCGACGATGAACAGGCTGAGCATCAGCATCGCGACATTGTACATTTCGGCGAGATAGAGCAGCAGGCCCGGGATGAAGTTTTCCGGCTGGTTGATCGGCGGCAGCGTGTAGGAGGTGCGCCAATAGACATAGCGCAGCACGATGGCGGTGCCGAAGGCCAGGGCGATCAGCCGCCAGGTACCCTGGCGCTTGAGGACCTTGATGACCGCCATGATGGTAACGACAACCGTGCCGGCAATCAGCTGGGTTTGAAGGTTGACCGGCAATGTGATCAGCACGATGCCGCATAGCGCTATCACGGCCCATATAAAGATGCTGCGTGCTGTGTGCATCGGTGTCCCTTCAAAGGTATTGCCAGACGCCATCCTGGCGTCTCCAAGCCGTTCCGCTTGCTAGCGGCACGCCTGGGATATGCCAGCTTCTGCGTTACAGTCCGGTAAAGGCACGATGATATTGCTTGCCGTATTTGTGGGTGGTGGCTGTACCATCGAGCTTGGCCCGCTTGCGCCATTCGTCTGTGGCTCCTTGCTCTGCCCCAACGGCAAGGGTACGCGTGGCCCGATCATTGGCGGCAAAGTCGGCTGGATCTGTGGCTTCGGCTGTGAAACGGCCGGGCGATGAATGACAACGGGACGCACTGCCGGAGGGCTGTTTTGATAGCCAACGCTGATCGGCGGTGTACGATAGGCCGTTGTGTCGGGATAGACCAGCTGGCCGGGCTTGCCGAGGACTGCATCGGCGCCGCGAGGCTCGCCGAAGGGGCTCAGTGCGGCACCGGTGAAATGGCCGGCGATTGTGTAACCATAGACCGTGCTCAGGAGCTGGCGTTCCGTCGCATGGGCGTCGCAGAGCCGGATGCGCACCTGCACCATGCCGAAATTGCGTTGCTCCTGCGATGGGGCTAAGCCGGCCTTCACCTGCTGCCAGGCATAGAGGCAGGTATCGCCGGCCCTGCTTTGGCCGGAGGCATAGCCAAAGGGTCCGTAGCCGTTCTGGACGAATATCGCCGAGCGAGCGAGCCGCACACCGGGGATCGCCGCCGCCATTTCACGAGCGATTGCACGCTCGCTGACCGTATCGAACGGCCTGCTTCCGAGCCCAGGATTCGAGCCGGTTATACCGAGAAACTGCACCTTGAGAAAATTCTGGCCGGGAACGGAAGAGGACGTGAAAAGAGAGATTGTCTGCTCGACGTCCTTGGCATGCCTGCGTTCTACGACATTGATGATCGCCGGGCCACCTGGGGGCGGGAAGGCCAGCGCCTTGTCGGCAGCAACAGTTTCCACGCCGATCGACTGGCGAACCTGGCCGGTTGTGGAGCATCCGACACCAAGACAGGCCAATATCATCAACGCTATTGCTTTTGAAAAATGCATCTCGGGATCGCGGCAATCGTGTGGTCACATTCATCGCAAATTGCGCGACGCTCTTTAGAATCAAGCCCTTGTATTCAGTATAGCAAAGAAAGGCGATTATGGTTAATCGAGGGTTAATTTCGCTTGATTGACTCTCCGAAGCGGCCGGAAATCCGCGCCGAATACAGCCTGTCGCGCCGACTGCGCGAGCAGGCGACACGTTGCGAAGAATGCGGTAGAGCCGCAAGCGGCAAGCGGATGAATTTTCTAACTATTTCATCCCGCGAAATGCGATCTGTACAGCCCGGTTCAAGGCGACCGGCAGCACCGACATATGGTTCTCTCCGGCATATTCCTCGAAGGTTACCGTTTCTGTGGACGAAGTCAGCTTAGCCCATCTGCGCGCCATCTCGCGGGCGAGCTGCACCGTGCGGGTTTCCTTTGCGCGTTCCAGTCGCTTTTGTTCCTCCGGCGTACCCTTGTGAAAGGGCGCAAGGGTCTCGCCTTCATATTGGCCGGCGGAAAGATGCAGTTCAATATCGAGAGTGTCCTGAAGTCCGTCGAGAAATGCACTCTCGGTCGACAGAATAGCGGCGTCTTCCCAGTAGATCGCCGGGCTTGCCGAAATCCAGCGGTTGAAGGCCGCGGGTTTCGTCAGCAGTGCGTAAAGCACGAAAAGGCCGCCGAACGAATGGCCGAAGAGCGTCTGACGCGATCGGTCGATCGGAACCTGCTCTTCGACCCAGGGCTTCAATTCGTTTTCGATCAGCGCCAGGAAATGCTCCCCGCCGCCTGTCCTCACATCGGGCGTGTCCGGAAAGAACGGTGGATAGACCCGGCCCGGCGGTGGGCTCAGGTCCCAGGAACGGCGAAGCGGATCATACGGCTCGTCCGTGGGATAGCCGATGGCGACGACGACGCCTTCGCCGACATTGGTTCCGTTCGGGTAGCTTGCCTGCACCTTCAGCGCATCGACGGCAGTGGCAAAGCAGGCGTTGCCATCCGTCAAATAGAGGACCGGCCATCCCTCCGGCGGAACCGGCTTGCTGGGGCGATAAAGAAAAATCCTGTGCGGCTGATCGGCATTCTCAAATTTCAGATCGGCGAACGTGCAGCCGGCAAGCGCGACGGACGCCGGGACTTCGGCTGCTTCAGGTAATGACGGTTGGGGCATGATATCTCCGGCTGACCGAATATTGGGAACGCCGGATTGCGTGGCGTCCCCAATGAAAAAGATGACGGGTTTCCTCATATTATCGGAGGTGCAATCTGACAAGCCGCTCAAATGAAGCGGTAATGCAAGGTATGGCTGTGCAATTTTGGCAGGCCCTGGATTAAGCAAGCCATTTTGCAACAAGGGTTCGGAATTCAACAAAAAAAAGATGATTTAAATACTCATGTATTCTTGACGCCGGCTGCACCCGCGAACTAATTTGCGCCATCTTTTTCAGGAACGGGTAGGCGAAAAGGGAATATGAAGCAGGGATCACATAATTATATCAATAACTTGATGCGTAAGAGGTTCCGCCTTGCGAGCAGTGCCACCGCACTTGCCACGGTCTTTGCGCTGAGCGGAAATGCTTTTGCGCAGGATTCTAATGCAAACAGCGGCAACGCGACCCAGCTCGCGCCGATCGTCGTCAGTGGTCAGTCGAGCGACGCAAGCGACAATACGACGATAGCGGCAAAGAAAAGCCAAGGCGCCACCAAGATCAGCACGCCTCTGGTTGAAACGCCTCGCTCCGTTTCAGTCATAACCAAAAAGGAAATGGAGGAGCGTGGTGCGCAGGATATCATCGAAGCCGTTCGTTATTCCGCCGGCGTTCAGACCGGCTCCTACGGCTTCGATCCACGCTTCGACCAGATCTATATTCGTGGCAATGACGTCACCACTAATGGCGACTATCGCGACGGATTGCGCCAGCCCTATATGAATTACGGGATGTTCCGGACCGATTCCTATGCGCTCGACAGGGTCGAGGTGATCAAGGGGCCGGTATCGGTGCTTTATGGCGCCGGCTCGCCGGGCGGTATCGTCAACAAGATATCGAAGCTGCCGACGGAGGAAACGATCAGCGAGGTTGGAGTTCTCTACGGAACATCGGATCGCGCCCAGACGATGTTCGATTTCGGCGGCCCGGTCAGCAAGGACGACGACACGATGCTGTACCGGATCGTCGGCCTGGCACGAAAGGGCGATACCAATTTCGATATTGCTGACGACCGCTATTTCATCCAGCCGTCCTTCACCTGGAAGCCTGACGACGCGACGAAATTTACCGTCTACGGATCGGCGCAGTCCACCGAGGTCGACGCCAATGTCGGCGCGCTGACCAGCCCCGATGGCAACGTCCTCAAGCTGCGCGAAAGCGATCCCGACTACGATTACCAGAAGACCCGCCAGCAGCAGGTAGGCTACCAGTTCGAGCACGAATTCGACGGCGGCTTCACCTTCCGCCAGAATCTTCGTTTCTCCCACCTGGACCTGAAAGCGCGCTATCTCGGTACCTACGGCTGGACCGGAAATGTCGCCCATCGCGGAGCGACTGCGATCAGCGATGCTATCAATGTCTTCCAGGTCGACAACCAGCTGGAATCCAAATTCGATACTGGGCCGGCCGCCCACACCATGCTGTTCGGCCTGGACTACACCCATATGAACGATTCCTTCGCATATGGGATGGATGCGACGGCCAACCCCGCCTACGATTTCGATATTGATAATCCGACCTATGGCGTATCAGGCCCAACGCCGGAGTACAATTTAAGCCGGGTCGATGCCAGCCTGCAGCAAATCGGCGCCTATGCGCTCGATCAGATCGAGCTCGACAAATGGCGCTTCACGCTCGGCGGGCGCCAGACCTGGGTCAAACAGTCGACCGACACGACTTTCGTTTCTTCCGGAACGACCACGGACGACAAACTCAGCAAGAACGCATTTTCCTATCAGGCTGGTGCGCTCTATCTCTTCGACAACGGCATTGCGCCCTTCACCAGCTATTCGACCTCCTTCAATCCGGTTACCCAGCGATCCGCATCCGGCAGCATCCTGGATCCCACCAAGGGCGAACAGTACGAACTGGGCGTGAAATACCAGCCGCCAGGCACCGACATTCTGCTCTCGGCCGTCGCCTATCATCTCGTCGAGAAGAACAAGCCCGTGCTGGTCGATCCACTGACGGGTATCTATGCCTCGCTCGGAGAGGTGACCAACAAAGGCATCGAACTGGAAGCCAGGGCAAATATTACCGATGGCTGGGATGTGATTGCCGCTTACTCCTACAACCATTCCGAAATCACCCGTGGCGACAACGCCGGCAATGCGCCTGCCGTGACGCCCAAGAGCATCGCCAGCCTGTGGTCGAATTATACCTTCCAGGATGATTCGGCAGCAAAAGGCCTCACCGTCGGCGCCGGCATCCGCTACACGGGCGAAACCTACACCAGCACGGCCAACACCGCCAAGAATGACGCAAGCTTCTATCTGGACGCGGCGCTCTCCTACGACTTCGGTGCGATCGACCAGAAATACAAAGGCCTCACCGCCTCCGTCGACCTCCGCAACATCGCCAACCGCCGCCTGGCGGTCTGCAATGAGGGTTATTGCTACCTCGGCCAGGGGCGCAATGTCACGGCGTCGCTGAAGTATCGGTGGTAGGTGTATGGCGGGCGTCTCGTTGTGGGGGCGGTCCTGATGTATCTCCAAACTCGGCGAGATCTGCTTCGTAGCTTACTGCTAACTGTATTGTGTAGGAACGGCCAAGATTATGGGCATCCACTCTCCTTTTTCGCCGTGCTCCAGCGGCTCCGGAGTGGGCACGGATGGTGGTGGAAGCGATTGATAACCCAGTCAAGGTCGGCTTTCTGCGCCAACGTGGTTAGAGCTTTCCGGTGCTTCTCGAAGCGGGATGGCTGCCAGCTTTCAATTTGCAAATCGGTTGCGTTGGACAATGGCAATGGCACACCTAATGCAAAGCGTCATTAGTGTACCATATTCACGATCTTACAAAGTGTACATATGGCAAAGGTGAAGGGGTCATTTCGATCGATTTATCAGCATCACCAGCAGCACTGGCGCCCCCACGAGTGCTGAGACGAGGCCGGCGGGCATTTGATATGGGAACGCGATCATTCTGCCGAACCAGTCCGCAAGCACCATCAGGCCACCGCCTGCCAGCGCTGCGCCGGCGAGTTGGGGCGCGGCGCCTTGCAATCCGAGCTCTCTTGCCAGATGCGGGCCCATGAGGCCGATGAAGCTCAAGGGGCCGAGGATGAGTGTGGCGGCGGCGGTCATGGTTGCGGCCAGCGCAAAGAGGCAGGCGCGGGCGAGATTGACGCGGATGCCGATCGCTTGCGCTGCTTGTGGACCGAGCGGTAAAAGATCGAGCCATCGATGGGCGAGGAATGCAAGTGCAAGGCCTGCCGCCGCTGCGGTTGTCGCGGCAATTGCCTTTGGTGTATCAACAAGATAGGTCGAGCCGCTCATCCATTGCATGACGATCATTGTACGAGGATCGCCGCCGGCGGCGAGCACGCTGATGAAGGCATCCAGCATGGCCCCGAGTGCGATACCTGTTAGAAGCACACGCTCGGGCGCGAAGCCCGATCGGACGCCGAAAAGGAAAATGGCGACGAGGACGGCGAAAGCGCCGAGACCGCCGAAGCCGAGCTGCGCGACAATGCCTGGAGCAGGCAGCAGAAAAAGCGCGGCGGTGACGCCCAGGGTCGCGCCCGCGGAAATGCCCAGCACCTCGGGGCTCGCCATCTCGTTGCCGCTCAGCCGTTGCAGGATGGCGCCGACAACGCCCAGCATCATGCCGGCGGCAAAGGCGCCGGCGATGCGTGGCAGCCGATAGGGCAGCACGTCGGGCCAATGCATATAGGTGAGGAACGTCCACGCGCCGTCCGGTGCGCGCCCGAAGAAGACCGCACCGGCTAGCAGAAGGGCGAGCGCCGGAATTGAGGCAACCAGCAGCGCTTTCGGTGTTCGCATGGCGCGGTTCGCATCCTGCGACGGGTTCGCAACATTGCGCTGCACCGTCTTCAGGCGCGGCAGCATCAGAAGCAGAAGCGGTGCGCCGAGCAAGGCTGTAATGGCTCCTGTCGGAAGGAAGGTCGAAGATGCGCCGGAAAGGAGCACCAATGCTTCATCCGTCAGAAGCAATAGTCCTGCGCCGATGAGGGGAGACCAGACGAGTTGGCTCTTCATCTGCCGGGCGCCGGCAATCTGGGTGACGCGCGGCGCGATCAAACCGATAAAGCCGATGACGCCGACGGCACTGGTGACGATGGCAGCAAGCGCAATCGCGATGC
Organism: Rhizobium sp. P40RR-XXII; assembly: GCF_012641405.1. Lineage (GTDB taxonomy): Bacteria > Pseudomonadota > Alphaproteobacteria > Rhizobiales > Rhizobiaceae > Rhizobium. The sequence continues at coordinate 105,021 of NZ_JABAII010000018.1, read as the reverse complement.
AGACGGCAGCGATACGTGTTCGTTTCACCGATAGCCCAAGTCCGCTGGCGCCGCTGTCGCCTAGCTCCATGAGCGAGAGCGGCCGCGCCATCAGCAGGGCTGCGGCGAAGAGGATGACGATCTTGGGAAGGAGAGAAAGTGGAATGGTCCAGCTTTGCTGCGCCAGCGATCCGGCGCCCCAGATGAAGAGGCCGGAAAGGTAGCGATCGTTCATCAGGACGAGAATGGCGGCGAGCGCGCCGCTCCAGACGCCGACGATCAATCCGGCAAGGACGAGCGCCAGGGGCGAGAAGCCGCGTCTTGCGCCGATGAGGAAAACAACGGCCGCGGCTGCGGCACTCCCGAACAGGGCGACCGCATCGCGGCTAAGGCCTTGTACGGCGGGGAAGGCGAGCATGACGGCCACCAGCGCAAGGTTGGCACCCGCGGAAATGCCGAGCGTCGAGGGAGAGGCCAGCGGATTGCGCAGCACCTGCTGCAACAGGCTTCCTGACAGCGAGAGCGCGGCACCGGCCAGCAACGCCGTCATAATTCTCGGCAGCGTCGAATAGAGCAGCAGCAGACGCTGCGGATCGTAACCGGCTTCCTGCGTCATCAGACGTGAAAAATCAGGGGCCAATTGATGCCAGGAGAGGAGACCGGCGAGTGCCAGCAGCGTCAGCGCCACGGCCGGAGCACCTAGGGGATTGTTTGCTTCGATGCGGGTCATGCGAATTTTTCCAGATGATCGAGCAGGATGCGCGCAAAGCGTTCCGCTTCCTGTACCATGCCGAACATCAAGGTGCCCGGCAGCACCGATACGCGCCCGGCCCGCACGAAGGGGAGGCTGGTCCACAACGGACTATCCCGCAGGTTGTCGAGGACGTTGGGTGGGAGCAGAGGTTCGAATGCGATCAGGCGCAGGCTTTGATCGAGCGTTGCCAATTGCTCCAGCCCGATTGTCTCGAAGCCCCAATAGTCGCCAGGCCCGGTCCACGCATTCTTCAGGCCGATCCTGGTCATGACGTTCTGGTAGAGGCCGGCACCGCAATAGATACGGGCGTGGCGGGTGTCGACAAAATTGATGAGCGCCAATGGCGGAGGGTTGAGCTTCTTCACCCGCATTGCGCAATCGTCGAAGAATTGCTCGGACCGGGCAAGGAAATCTTCCGCGTGGGACCGTCGCCCGATGGCGTCGGCAAGCAACCGTGTCGCCGTGATGGAACGCTGCAGTGCCTCGCCGCCATCGGCATAGATTGTCAGTTCCAAGACCGGCGAGATCGCTTCCAGCCGCGGCTTCAGGGGAGCGAGATAGGGCGTCGTCAGGATCAGTGCCGGCTTCACGCTGGCCAGAACCTCGAGATTGATCTCGCTGGTGGTGCCGAGATCGATGACGCCATCAGGCATTTTCGGTTCGACGACCCATGTGTTCCAATCGGCAAGGGAGGCGATTGCCGCCGGCGTGACGCCGAGTGCAAGCAGCGTCGAGGCCAGGCCATAGTCCAGCGAGACGATCGGGCCTGATATCGGCCCGGCTGCCATTCCCGCCCGTGGAACGGCACAAAGCGCTGCGGCGGCAAGAAGCGCGCGGCGGGATAACTTCAGGGTTTCGAAGCTGCGTTCAGATGACATAGGCAAGCGGCGTCCCATGCACAGGGTGGGCCGTGACGCCCATGTTGGCGCCGTAGATCGTATGCAGCGTCTCGGCTTTCATGAGGCTTGGTGAGGGGCCGGTTGCAATCAGGCGACCTTGCTTCAGCGCATGCAGATGATCGCAGAAATGCGCCGCGACGTTGATGTCGTGCAGGACGAGGATAACACTCAAGTCCTTTGTTCGGCAAAGCTCCCGCACAAGCCCGAGAATTTCCATCTGATGGGCGATGTCGAGCGCCGAAGTCGGCTCGTCGAGCAGCAGGCAGCGGCTGTCCTGGGCGACCAGCATCGCGATCCAGACGCGCTGGCGCTCGCCGCCGGAAAGCGTATCCACCATCCGGCCCGCAAGGGTATCGACATGCGTCAGCTTCATGGCCGTCTCTACCTTTTCGCGGTCGAGATCGGTGAAGCGACCGAGCGCTCCATGCCAGGGATAGCGCCCGCACGCGACAAGCTCCTCGACCTTCATGCCGGCAGCCGATGTGGTGTCTTGCGGCAAATAGGCGACGGCGCGCGCGAAAGCACGCGTGTCATAGGCGCTGACTGCTGCGCCGTCGAACAGGATGCGACCGCCCGTCGGCTGAATCTGCCGCGCCAGCAATTTGATCAGCGTGGATTTGCCGGAGCCGTTATGGCCGATCAGGCCGGAAATTTCGCCGGCTTTGAAGCTGATATCGAGCGGGTGAAGAATGGTTTTGCCATCGACCTCGAAACGCAAGCCTTCCGTCGTGAAAGCCGTTGCATGCTGCTGATCGTTTCGGGCAGTCGTTTCGTCTTTCATTATCGTTCCTGCTGAAGCGCTCCGGCTTCCCGAGATGTTGATTGCCGGCGAATCGGCTTTGTTAATTGATTGAAATCAATGGCTTGACGAAGAAAAGACAGGGGTCGCTCTCGCGCCAAAGCGTCGGAAAGATCTCCGCGCGGATGAAGCCGTTCCTGTCATAAAAGGCGCGCGTCTTTTCATATTGCGGCTCGTCTTTGCCACGCGGAGCGAGCGTCTTCACCGTCAACAGCTTGCAATTGGAGGATCGCGCGAATGTCTCGGCGGCGGCCAGCAATCGCTTGCCGACACCGCTGCGATGATATTGGCGCCGCGTTGCGATCACCAGGATTTCCATGGCCGCCGGCGGATGCGCGCGCAGCGAAACGAAGCCGGAGACGGTGTCTGCCTCGATGCAGCCGAACATCGGCAGGGTTTCGACTGCGCCTGCGCAGGCTTCGACGACATCGGGGTCGGTGAACCACTCCGTAAGTTCCGACATGATCGCACGACAGATCGTGCCTTTGAATTCGGTTATCTCGACAGCTTCCTGCATCTGCTTTTCCTTATCCTGTCGGTTGAGCGCCGTTTGCAGAGGATGGCGATGTACTCCCATCAGGCTCGCATCTCCCGTGCCCGCGCGGAGCGGTTTCGCCGGTGGTCGCTGCCGGCAGCACAATTATGATCGGCTTCAAGCGAGATGGCGGCGAGGCAACGCGAATGCGCCTCCCGCAGGAGGCCGCAAACAAGGGCACAGGACACGCCGGCTTCCTTGGCGATGATGTTCTGGGGAATGTCGTCGAAATAGTGCTCCTCGTAGAACTTGCGGGTTCTGGCGGGCATGGCTTCGACCGTGCAGCGAAAGGCCTTGTAGGCCTCGGCTTCATGGAGGTGTTCTTCAGGACTTCCATAGGCGGAGGTGTTGCCGCCGATCTCTTCTTCGACGAACAGGCCGCGTTCATATTGCAGGCGCCGCACATGGTCGGTGGCCAGATTGCGCACCATGCGCATCACATAGGATGCGGGTGCGGCTATGTCTTCCCCAAGCGGCTTGGAGACCAGCTGCAGGAGAACCTCCTGCACGACATCTTCGGCCAAAGTCATGTTACCCGTGATCCTGCGCGCGACGGAGAGAAGTTTCGGATAGGCGTGAAGTGCTGTCTGGAGTTGCTCATTGGAAGTCGACTGCGAATGGTTGGCAATCATGTCGGGCTCTCGCTGAAATCCAAAGTTGCATTTCGTCGTACCCCTCTTTTTGAGAGGGAACCTATAAAACATGATAATGAGAGTCAAGATAGTGAGGCGGAAAAGTGTAGCATCTCCTAAATCATGGCTTATCCGCCTGATTTTATTTTAACTTTTACATGCGATCTATAAGGAAATCCCGCCTATGTGATGCCGCCATTGCGGCTCTGTCGCGGCCCTTGATGTCGCGATAGCCCATTGAAAATCCGTGGTTTCTCCATCACCCATCCGGCCGGATCGGATGAAAATCGGTTCGTCAGACGCTTGGCAATTGATGCTGTAGGTTGTGTCGCCGGGCACGAGTATCACGCTTTGCGGGTCGGCAAGAAAGCCCTGGCCAAGGCATTTCAGCACAGCCTCTTTTTGAACCCAGCAGGCGACAAAGGCATCGTGGCGATCAAGTGCATCCAATTGATGCATTTGATCGAGCTCATGTTCGGAAAGGATCATCGGCATGATCTCGCGGGCCTCCGTCTCCGAAAATGCATCGAGACGTTCGATATCGATGCCGATAAGACCGCCGCGACAGATCGCAAGCGCCACTCGATCGCGCACATGGGAAATATTGAAGTCGATATCGGGATGGTCGGACAGGTAGGGTCTGCCCGACAGCGCAATCGCAATGGATAGCGCCTGCGGCGCGCAGCCGAGCAGATTGCCGAGGACGCGCCGACAAAGGAACCGTCCGGCAACAAAAAGACGCCGCGCTTCGGCCGATCGAAATGCCGCCGCGCGGTGTCTTTCCTGTTCGCTCAACATTCCGTCCGGGATATCAAGTCCGTCGCGCAGATGCAGGCTATGGAGCTCGACCTGCGCGACGCCATCTCCCTCTCGGAGAATGGCCACTTTATTCGGCCGCCTGTCCCATATGCGAAGAGATGTCCGACAAATGTCCGTGGGTTTCCCATTGAACGATGGGGTCAAGCTGGCCGATATTGAAATGCTCACGTCCGAGCAGGGCGTTGGCGATGACGGCGCTGCGCCACGCGGCCAGGCTGAGTTGCGGTTCCGCAATGCCGTGGCTATGGCGGCCGGCATTGAGAACGAAGATGCGGTTTTCACGCGGGCCGTCCCATGCCAGCGAGAAGTCGCTTTCCAGCACCGGCTCGCCGATGGAGCTCAGTTCGATGCGGTTTTCGAGCGAATGCAGGAATTCCGGAAGCACAAAGCGATAGCCGGTTGCAAGGACGATCATGTCGACCGCCAGCGTTTCGATACTGTCATCGAAGCCGTTGCGCATGGTCAGCCGGATTTCGGGACCATCCTGCTCGGCCGCGATGACGTTGCGGAAAGGGCGTAGCGATATGCCGTGATCCGGGGTGCCCGCAGTTTCGAGCTTGCGCTCATAAAGCCGGCGATAGAGCTTTTTCAAGGTGGAGGCGGAAACACCGTCGCTCGCCAGCACCTGCCGGCGCATATGGGTGAGGCGAAGTTCCTCCGGCAGCCCATGGAAGCGTTCCATATAGCCCGGCGTGAACAGTTCGTTGGTAAAGGGCGTGGCATCGAGCGGCTCGAAATTCGGCCGGCGGCTGATCCAGTGAAGGGTCGAGACGGCGTTCAGATCCAGGAGAGCATCGACGATCTCGGCGCCGCTCTGGCCGCCGCCGATAACGGCGACGCGCGGAGCCTTCACATCGCCGAGACGCTGTGTTGCCTCGCTGCTATGGAAAGTCATCGATTTCGGCAGCTGCTCGGCCCAGGCCGGGCGAGCCGGGATCTTGCCGACACCGACGGAAAGATTGCGGGCGTTGGCTAAGCCATCGTCGGTGGCGATGGAGAAGAAGCCGTCATTGGCGTGAACCTCGTGCACGCTTGCGCCGAAGCGAAGCGAGGTCAGCCCGCGTGCGACCCATCCGAGATAATCGGCGAATTCCTTGCGCGGAACGGCTTCATATTCCGCATTAAGAAACTGATAAAAACGTTTGTGAGCAACAAGATAGGAAAGAAAGCTCCAGGGGCTCGTCGGGTTGGTCGCGGTCACCAGATCCTTGAGGATGGAGGTTTGCATCTCGGCACCAGGCAGCATCATCCCCGGATGCCAGGCGAAGGATGGGCGCCGTTCGAAGAAGTGAACCGATAGTTCCGGGACGGAGTCGAGCTGGGCGGCAAGGCTAAGGTTGAACGGACCAATTCCGGCCCCGGCGAGGTCGAGCACGTGCGATGTCATGATGCAGCTCCAGATGATATCGAAGGAGGGGGTTACTTGATGATGCCGGCGGACAGAGAGCCCGGTGCAAAAGCGTGATCGAGCCGTCGCGCGAAACGCTGATGGAAGGGCGTCTTGCCGATGATCGTCAGATGATTGGTGCCGGTGACGATCTCCGAGGCGGTGGCGTTTTGCGAATAGCGCCGCCAGTCGATAACGTTGAGGGCACGTGTGAGGGAATCCTCGGCCGCAAAAGCGTGGATGCGGAAATCGGACTGCTCAAGGCGGTAGTTTCGGAAGATCATCGCATTGTCGATGAGGATCCAGAACGTGTGCTCCTCGGAGCCGATGTCCGGACCGTCTGTTGGCAGCTTGACGTTGTGCTTGACGACATGGTGGAGGAACTGCTCGTAGACTTCCTCGTTCATGGCGGCGAAAAGTCTCTTCCAGTCCTCGCGCATCGGTGTGGTTTCCAACCAGCGTTGAACGGCGGCATGGGTGAGGTCGCGGACCCCATCTTCAAAGCGTGGCATGATGCCGACGGTGAATTCCTCGTCCATGTCGCAGACATCGACCATGCCGATCATGCGCAGGTCGATGTCGCTGCCGAGCTGCTTCGCGGCCTCATAGGCAAGCAGCCCGCCCCACGACCAGCCGAGGAAGGCGCAAGGCCGACCCTTGGCTTTTCTGCGCACGGCCTCGGCGTAGCGCGCCGTGATATCTTCGACGCGGCTGCTGAGCGTCTTGGTTTCGGTCAGTGAATAGCAGATGAAACCCGTTGCCGGTTGTTCCGGGCCGAGATAGTCGACCAGGCGCATATATTCGCGCGTGCTGACGAGGAGACCGGGGAAGCAATAGAGCACGGGCCGATCGCCGTTTCGTCGAAGATAGACCACGTCGACACCGGCCTCATCGCGGTTGCCGTCGATCGCAAGCGCCAGATCGCGCACGGTCGGGTGATTGAACATGTCGGCGATTGTCAGCGGCCATTCGGGATGACGCATCTTCAGGCGCGAGACGATGCGCACGGCCGCCAGCGATTGGCCGCCGATATCGAAGAAATTCTCCGTGACTCCGATGTCGCCGATGTCGAGGATTTCCTTCCAGGCGTCGAGGATCGCCTTTTCCTTGTCATTGGCAGGTGCTGCCATCTCGCGTTCGATACGCGGCGCCGGCAAGGCGGCGCGGTCCAGCTTGCTGTTCGGTCCCATCGGCAGCTTGTCGATCAGCATGATCGTCTGCGGCACCATATAGTCGGGCAGGTCCGTCATGGCGGCGCGGCGCAGCTCGGTAATACCAAGGCTTTCGCCTTCGCGCGGTACCACATAGGCGACAAGCGCGCTGCGCCCGCCTTCATTGTGCAGCAGCACGACCGCTTCGGCCACGCGCTGATCGGAGCGCAGTACGGCTTCGATTTCACCCGGTTCGATGCGGAAGCCGCGCAATTTGATCTGGTGGTCGACGCGGCCGGCGAATTCGACAATGCCGTCCTCCCGCCAGCGGCCGAGATCGCCGGATTTGTAGAGCCGTCCGTTGGGTGAGAACGGATCCGGGATGAAGCGATCCGCCGTCAGCTCCGGCTGGCCGAGATAGCCGCGCGCAAGGCCGCTGCCGCCGATGTAAATCTCGCCGATCACACCGACCGGAACGGGCGCAAGATCGGCATCGAGCACATAGATGCGCCGATCGCCCACGCCGCGGCCGATCGGCGCGACTGTTCCCTCGAAGCGGGTTCCCGCGGGGATTTTCCAGATCATCGGGGTCATGATCGTTTCGGTCGGACCATAGCCGTTGATCAGCAGCCGCGCCTTCAGGTTTTCCGTGATCATATCGAACACCGCCTGCGACAGGGCTTCGCCGCCGAAGGAATAGAGCCGCAGCCGCGGTATCTCGCTGTTCTCGCCGGCATATTCGGCAAGGCCGCGTACATAGCTCGTGGGAAGGCTGGCATTGTTGACGCCGTGGCACTTCATCATCGCGAAGGCATCGTCGGGCGTGGCAAGCTTGTCCTGGGTCAGCACCACTCCGCCGCCGGCCATCAGCGGTACCATCCAGCGCTCATGGCCGCCGTCGGATGTGAAGGGAAGAACAGGATACTCGCAGGACTCCTCGCTCATCTCGTAGATGCGCAGGGTCGCCTTGCAATGATGCGCCAGCGGGTCGTGCTCGACGGCGACGCCTTTCGGCACGCCTGTCGAGCCGGAGGTATAGATGACGTAGGCAAGCTGCTGCGGCGCGATCACGGTCGCAGGCGCTTCGCTGCTTTCCGACGAAAGGTCGACGGTGTCGAGATTGAGGAAGGGCGTTGCAATATCGCTTGGAAGGTTTGCGATGTTCCGTGCGCGGGAAATGACCAGCGAGAGGCCTGGCGCCGCCAGAATATGGCGATTGCGCGCTTCAGGGTGATCGGGCTCGACCGGTGTGAATGCGCCGCCCGATTTCAGAACGGCTAGAATGGCGATGATGGCGTCGATCGATTTTTCGAGTGCGATGGCGACGCGCTTTTCTGGTCCGAGACCCAGCGCGATCAGACGATGCGCCAGCCGATTGGCGGCCGCTTCGAGCTCGCCATGCGTTACCGATTTCTCGCCCTGGGCCACAGCGAAGGCATTCGGCCGTCGTCTCGCCTGCGCGGAGATGACCTCATGGATTGGCGTGCCATCGTCCGGTTCCGGCGTGTCGGGATAGGGCGCGGAAAGCTTGTCCAGCTCTTCAGGCGAAACGAACGGAACTTGCTTGATCTGCTCGCCGGGATTGGTGTTCTGCCGCGCGAGCGCGATGGCGAGATCATCGGCAAAGCGAAGGATCTGCTTCCCGTCATGTTTTAGCGGATCGAAACCGAAGCCGATACGAAGCCTGTCACCGGAAACTGGAGAAACGGTGATGACCAGTTCGGCATCACGGCGTGCCTGGGGCTCGACGACGCTTCGGCTTGCTGCGCCATCGGGTATCTCTTCCGTGAAACGTAGAGCATGTCGCACATCGAGAAGCGTCTTGACGAGGCCGGTCGTGTCGAACAGCTCATCCCGGCGCAGCAGCGCATCGGCAAGCACCTCAAAGGGCAGGGCCTGCCGGGCGGCCGTCTCGATTTCCTCTGCGAATGCCGTGCGGACGTCGGCCAGCGTCATGGCGCCGCTGAGTTCCGTCGTCAGGATCAGCACATCCTCGCTGCGTGCGGCGACCGTCTGACTTTCCGGCCGAGTGACCAGGCCGATCCTTTGCGTACTGTGGCCGGAATGCCGGCGAAGGACGATCCCGAGTGCTGCGAGAAGGTCGCGGGACGTTTCTGCAGTCGCCGACGTCTGGAAAGACCGCCCCGTAACAGGCACTTCAAGCACATGCTCGAACCAGGCCTCGTCGACGATGTCTTTTCCCGCCGACGTCTGTGGCGGCAGCGATGCGACATTCTCTTGCGCTGTCAGCCGCTGGAACCAGAAATCGACCAGCTCCGGTGCCGGATTGCGCGGTGCGCCGTTGCCGGTCATCCAGGACGCTGCGTCGGCTAACGTGGTTTCGGCAATGCCGGCCGACCCGCTGCTGTCGATATTGCGAAGAAAATCCGTTGCCAGCAAATCCAGCGTCACCGCATCGGCAAGGATGGCATGCAGGGAAAACACGGCGCCGACGGCCTGACCGTTCTGCGTAGCGAGAATGAAGCGCGCCGGATTGCCGTTCGTCAGGTCGATCGAGCGGGCCTGTTCGGTGGCGGCGGCTGCGGTCAGTGCCGTGCTCAGATCGCCACCACCAGCCAGTTCCGTCTCGATGATATCGACCGTGCGATCATTTCTCAGGATCTGTTGAACGGTGCCACCCGGCCAGGCCTCGAATTCCGATGTGATGAGGGGATGCTGGCGCGAAAGCATCACAAGGGCCTGGTGCGCCATAGCAGGTGAGACAGGAGGGAAGGTGACGGCGAGTATTTGTCGGCCATAGACGGCTTCGTTACCCGTCTCGGACAGGAGCCAGATGCGCGATTGTGCCGGTGACAGCGAGCATTTGGCGACGTAATCGGAGTCATTCATAGCCTTGGCGTTCCGATCATGGATAGTCATTTCTTCGCCGATCTCCATCAATATTTCTGAATGCATGTTCGGTTTATCAGAATACAATAGGATATGCTTCACAATGCCTATAAATAGACATTGAGTTGAACTAGCCGATTATGCTGACTTTCCTATGCCGACAAATTCCGATGTTTTGGAAATTACCTGGATGTAGCTGCATGACGAATGGCTCCGCGCGAAATTCAGCGGAATCTCAAAAATTATTTTTGGAAAATATTTTGAATTTTTCCTGACGCCGTTCGTCACTGCAGAATTAGCGCCTTGTATTCTGGAGGGCGCGCGGTTTCGAAATATGGAGAAAAAGATGGATGCTTCCGCGGCGTTGAGGGGTGAAAGGACGACGGAGCGATCGTTTGATTTGCGCCTGCCGGCATCAGGTTTTGCAAGCCACGCACTCGCCTGTGTTCAGCCGCTCATCGTGTCGGCGGGGCAGGCATCGGGCAGTTTCCGCGTCCAGCAAAATGGCATTGAGGTTGCCTCGGGCTTTCTCTCAGGCCGCGCCGCCAAGCAGCTGGTCTTTGACACCATATCTTCAGCCGCTTCGCCTGCTTCCGGTGAGGATATCGTCAATGCCGTCTCGGAAGCCGTTCTGGCGTGCAATCCGCACGTGGATTGCCTCGAGATCGAGTTTGCAGACGATGGCCTTGCGAAGCGTCTGGTGGAAACGGGCGCGATCGAGCGCCGGGGTGATCGCTTGATCGTGCGCCCCGAATCCTTCTTTCAGCAGGCAAAATCCTGGGTTGGAAGCCTGCCCCCTGCCTTTCCGGAAGTGCCGGTCCTCACGAACAATGTTCTTCATCCGCAAAGGTCGCCGAAGCCTATTGGCGCCATATACAACCGCTTCATTCCCTGGCTGAACACGCAGCTTGGCTTCCACGTCGCCGATATCGAGGCTGATCTTGCGCATTTCCATCGCTGGATGAACAATCCCAGGGTGGCCGCCATATGGGAGGACAGCGGCGATCTTTCCTATCACCGTGATTTCATTGCAGTCCGCCTGGCTGATCCGCGGACGTTGCCGCTGATCGGAACGTTCGGTGGCGTGCCCTTCGGCTATTTCGAACTCTATTGGGCCAAGGAAGATCGGATCGGCCCGCACTACGAAGCCGAAGGTTACGACCGCGGCTGGCACGTGGCGATTGGCGAAGACGATTTCCGCGGAAAAGCCTTCGTCAGCGCGTGGCTGCCGTCACTGATGCACTACATGTTCCTGGCCGATCCGCGCACCAGACGCATCGTCGGCGAGCCGATCCATCATCATGCCCAGCAGATCCGCAATCTCGACCGCTCGGGTTTCGCCAAGGTCAAGCACATCCAGTTTCCGCACAAAAAGGCGCTTTTGGTCATGCTGTTGCGCGAGCGCTTCTTCATGGACCGACTGCTGTCGCCGGATCTCACCGGGCTGTTCGGTGAGGACGGCCTGCCCGTTCTGGGTTCACTGCCGCGAGATGCAGCGCGATGAAGGCAGCCGTCGACATGAACGATCCGCGCATCATGCGGCTCGTTCTGACGGTCGCGCTGCCGGCGGTGGCGGGATTGGCCGCCAGCGCCGGGCATCATGCGGTCAATGCGATCTTTCTCGGCGCTCTGGGGCCGAATGTGCTGGCCGGCATCAGCCTGGTCATGCCGCTTTTTCTGTTGGTCGCGGCGGCAGGTCAGGGGCTCGGCATCGGCCTTGCCACGTTTTTGGCACGCCATCTCGGCGAGGGTGATCTGAAAGCCGCGTCCTCCGTTGCCGCGACGGCGCTGGCGGCAACGATCCCGCTCGGCATCCTCCTCTCCGTACTGATCTATCTCGGACTGCCTGATTTCGTCGGAGCACTCGGCGCAAGCGACAATCTTCTTACCCCGGGACTGGACTACGGGCGGCTGTTCGCTTTCGGCGTAACGCTTGGACTTCTGCAGGCAGTCTGCGACTTCATCGCGATTGCCGAGGGGAATTCACGCTTCTCGATGATCGTGCTGATCGCCACCTTCGCCCTGAACGCCGTCCTCGATCCCGTTTTCATTTTCCTCTTCAAGCTCGGCGCATCAGGCGCGGCGCTGTCGACCATCATTTCCTCCATCGCGGCACTGGTCTGCTATTTTGTCTACTTTATTCGCAAGTGGGGAATGGTCAGCATCACCGGCGGCCTGATACGTTGGCGGTTGTTGCGGCCAATCGCGAGGGTCGGCATTCCCGCCGCCGCGACCAGCATCGTGAGCGGCTTCGGATTTCTCATCCTGATGCGGGAGGCCGCGGTTCATGGCGGCGATACGGGTGTGGCCGCGACAGCGATCGCCATCCGTCTGATGACTTTGGGGCAGCTTCCCTTGTTCGGGTTTTGCCTTGGCGCACAGAGCGTCGTCAGCCATGCCTTCGGTGCGGGCGATGCTCAGCGGTTGAAGGCCGTCATCCGCTTCATGCTCGCGGTGACCGTACCGGCGGCTTTGCTTTATTCCGTCCTGCTGTTCCTGGCGGCGGTACCGATCGCGCGCCTGTTCACCGATAGTCCGCAAGTTGTCGGCGAAGCGGTGCCCTGGCTGCGCGCGCTTTTTCCGGTCTTCCCGCTGGCAGCTTTTCAATTCGTACTGCTGGTGATGCTGCAATCACGGGGCAGGGCTGGCCTATCCGCCCTGGTCGGGCTCGCGCCGCAAGGCTATCTGCTGATCCCGCTTCTTCTTCTGCTGCCACTGTGGATGGGCTTTGGCGGCATTTCGGCAGCACCCGCGGTCGCTGCCATCCTCGCCGCAATTCTTGGCCTTTTCGTCGCTCGGCGGGAATGGCTCGCCATTTTGCCGGCGGATGCACCAAGCCTGGCCGGCCAATCGACACTTCACCCCTGACCATGAGGAACGTCATGAACGAGACCCCGAGATTCGATGCTTACAGACACGCCATTCCGGATGCGTTGATGCCGCCTCGCGACGATCCTTTTGATGCGGCGGTGCCGCCGATCTACCAGACATCTCTCTTTCTGTTCGATAGCTACAAGGAACTGGAGGATGTTTTTGCCGGCCGCTCGAAGAAGCCGATCTATTCACGTGGCGACAATCCGACGGTGCGGCTTCTGGAGCGCAAGATCGCCCAGATGGAGGGCGCCGAAGAAGCGCGCGCCTTTTCGAGCGGCATGGGCGCTATCGCAGCGGCGATCCTCGCTTTCGTCGGCCCGGGCGACCGCATCGTCACCGTGCGGCATGTCTATAGCGACGCTTTCCGCTTCTTCGAAAAGGTTCTGAAGCGCTTCGGTGTCGTCGTCGACTATATCGACGGCACGGATACAGAGGCGATGATCGAGGCACTTCCCGGCGCCAAGCTTGCCTATCTCGAAAACCCGACATCGATGGTTTTCGAGTTGCAGGATCTGCCAGCCATCGCCGAGGCGGCGCGCCGTCATGGGGTCGTGACGATGGTCGACAATTCCTGGGCAACGCCGCTCTACCAAAAGCCGCTCTCCGTCGGGGTCGATATCGTCATTCACGCCGCCTCGAAATATCTCGGCGGGCAGAGCGATACCGTGGCCGGCCTCGTTGCCGGCTCAAAGGTGCATATCGATCGCATCAACAGCGAAACCTATCCCTATACGGGTGCGAAGCTCGCCCCTTTCGAAGCGTGGCTTATCCTGCGTAATCTTGAGACCCTGCCGTTCCGTATGCGCCATCATCATGAAGCCGGCCTAGAAGTGGCATCCTGGCTGCAGGCGCATGGGGATGTGACCAATGTCATGCATCCGGCACTGGGCGATCATCCCGGAAAGCGCACTTTCAGCGGCTTCGGCGCGCTGTTTTCCTTCGAAGTTTCCGATCGTATCGACGTCGCCGATTTCGTCGACGCGCTGCGCCTCATCCGCATTGGCGTCAGCTGGGGTGGGCCGGAAAGCCTCGTGGTGCCGGCCAAGGCGGCGCTCAGCATCTCGCCAGAGACCAATGTCTTCGCGCGCTTCGGGGTCAGCGACCGCACGATCCGCCTCAATGTCGGTCTACACGCGGCAAAGGACGTCATTGCCGATCTCGAGCAGGCGCTCGTGGCCGCGAAACGTTAGTCGGCCTCTGTGCTTTCATATCGTAAGGCGGGCGGAGTGGCACTGTCGCTCCGCCCATACTATTATTCATTGTTGATCTATTCCCGCCCTGACCGATTGAGACAAGATGACCATTCCTTCCAATGAAACACTGAGCTCGCTTGCCGGTGAATATGGAACGCCGCTCTGGATCTACGATGCTGCCGCGATCCGTCGCCGTATCGCGCAACTCTCCGCCTTCGACGTCGTTCGCTACGCGCAAAAGGCCTGTTCGAACATTCATATCCTGCGGAAAATGCGCAAGGCGGGCGTGCGGGTCGATGCCGTCTCGCTCGGCGAGATCGAGCGGGCGATGCGGGCCGGCTTCGTCGCTGGCGGCGTGTCGGGTGCGGCGGAGCTGGTCTTCACCGCCGATGTCTTCGACCGGCCGACCCTTGACCGCGTTGTTGCCGACAAGGTCGAGGTGAATATCGGCTCCATCGACATGCTGCATCAGCTTGGCGAACGCTCGCCTGGCCATAGAGTCTGGCTGCGCATCAATCCGGGTTTTGGACATGGCCATAGCAAGAAAACCAATACCGGTGGCGAAAGCAGCAAGCACGGCATCTGGTTCGAGCAATTGCAGGAGGCCGTGGCGCTGACGCGCCAATATTCCCTGACGCTGGTCGGCCTGCATATGCATATCGGCTCCGGCGTCGATTATGGGCACTTACAGCGCGTCTGCGGCGCTATGGTCGGTTTTTGCCGCGAGCTTGATGTCGCTATCGAGGCGATCTCATCCGGTGGTGGTCTTTCCGTGCCTTACAGAGAGGGCGAGGAGGAGATCGATCCCGCTCATTATTTCTCGCTCTGGGACGCGGCGCGGCGCGAGATCGAAACGCATTTCGGCCATCCGATCCGGCTGGAAATCGAGCCGGGACGGTTCTTAACCGCCGATTCCGGCGTATTGCTTGCCGAGGTGAGAGCAGTGAAGATGATGGGCCGCAATCGCTTCGTGCTTGTCGATGCGGGTTTCAGCGACCTTGCCCGTCCGGCCATGTATGGCAGTTATCATCAGATATCGGTGATCCCTGGCAAGGCACCCCGCAATGCCGCAGGCACAATCTTTCCGACCGTCGTCGCAGGTCCCCTTTGCGAATCCGGCGATGTCTTCACGCAGACGGACACCGGCACTGTCGAGACCCGCGATCTCCCGGAAGCCCATGTCGGCGACTATCTCGTATTCCATGGCGCCGGCGCCTATGGAGCGACAATGTCGTCGAACTACAATAGCCGCCTCTATGCACCGGAGGTGCTTCTTGACGGCACTACCCACCGATTGATCCGCAGGCGGCAGACCTTGGATGAGCTGTTGCTGCTGGAGAAGGTTTAGGCGGGGTGGTTAGGGACCGCTACGGCGTCTTAAAGACGACAGTTCTCGATTTTATTGCAATAAAACAGCTGCTTATAGGTGAGAGTTAATGGAAATGCGCCTCACGGTCCAAGGTGCAATTTCTCCTACCATCATCGACAGCGTAAAAAGCGCCATAGCGCTCAAAACACCAAAGATAGGCAGAAGCGTTAGCATGATGCGACGGGCGAGCATTTTTCGCGGGAAGTCATGGTTGCTCTGCAATATCTGAAATCATTTGAAGCCTGGCAAACGTACGATCGGTACGATTTCGACGCATTTTAAACGACAACGACGCAAAATGTATAGTGCCTTTGCGAAAGCGCTCACAGCGCACTGATCGTGTATCCATTATATAGCGGGGCACCGCGGCCGCGCCGAAACGTCAGTGGAAATATTTTTTCATTGAGACGTTACTTACCTGTAATATCTGCCCTTGGGGCATTCAGGAATGGTGGACGCGATGAACGAAGATTTGCCTCATATCGAACCGGAATGGAAAAGCGCTCTGGCGGTCATTGTTGTAGCACTTGCCGGCATGTGTCTGATTATGGTGGCTTTTTTACTCTAACCCCGAGTAGTCGTCCGACTGCGCCTGGCTAATTGAGGTTTGTTAAGCGGTATGACAACGCCTCGGTCGACCTGGCAATAGGACTGGAGGCGATGTGTTTTTCGACAATTGCAAGATTGCATTTCGACTCGGCCGGCCGTTTTCCAATATTTATTGCCGAGACACAGTCGGTTGCGATTTCACTGTCCTGGAAGGCGCGAAGACGAACTGAACCGGTCCCGGGCATTTAGATATCCAGTATAGCCTTGATCACCCCAGCCTCGGGTCGCAGCCAATCCTTGAACAGCGAGGACCCATCAGCAAGCGACCCCCGGTGCGTGTTCAACGCTTTCGTCGGCACCCGGCCATTTTCCATTTGCTTCACCACCTCGGCAAAATCGTCCGGCTGCGCATTGCGGCTGGCGAAGAGGGTGGTTTCGCGCTTGTGAAATTCCGGGTCGGAGAAGGTGATGTCGTCGCGCACGACGCTGACGAGGACGTAACGGCCGCCGTGGGCGACGAAGCCGAAGCCGCGTTGCATGGCCTTGGTGTTGCCGGTTGCGTCAATGACGACGTCGAAGAAATCGCCGTCGGTGAGGCGTTTTGCTTGAGCTTCCGCCTCGTTATTGGCGATGAGCGTCCGATCGGCGCCAAGCGAGGTGATGGTGAAATTCAATCGGTCCTCACGGACATCCATGACGGTGACGTCGGCGCCGCGCGCCTTGGCGAATATGATGGCCGACATGCCGATCGGACCCGAGCCGACGACGAGAACGCGGTCGGCGTCGGTAATGCCGCCACGCTTGACGCCATGGGCGCCGATCGCCAGAAACTCGATCATCGCAGCTTCGTCGAGCGAGGCCTTGCCGGCGGAGATGACATTCGGCTCTGGCACACAGATGAATTCGCTCATGCCACCATCACGATGTACGCCAAGCACCGCGATGTTTTGGCAGGCATTGGTCACGCCGCGCCGACAAGCGATGCATTTGCCGCAGGCAAGATAGGGAACGATATAGACATTTTCCTCATTCTTAAGGCGGCTCGAACCATTTGCATCCTCCACCGTACCGGACAGCTCATGACCCATGACGCGCGGATATTCGAGAAAAGGATGCTTGCCTTGATAGATGTGGAAATCCGTGCCGCAGATGCCGACGCGTCTGATGCGCACCAGCACCTCGCCTTCGGCAGGCGTCGGGACATCGCGCTCGATCAGGGAGAGCCGGCCGGGTTCGTTGCAGATCAATGTTTTCATCGTGATGCACTCTCGAAAGGCCGGCGACGCCGGCCGTTGGTGTTTAAGAGGGGGCATTTGCCGACGTCGCCAAACGGCGAGCCGGGGCCTCGGTTCATTCATCATAGTCCCGCGCCAACTGCGCTTCGAAGCCCCGCATGGACATCACGGAGTCGTTTCGATCAAGGCATGGCGGGCTGCGATTTCTCTAAGGACCGGCGCATCTAAGGGACTGGCTGCCTTATCCGCCCAATCCAGGAAGGCCTGAATACGGCGAGCGACCTTCTCGCGGTGATGCTGAGCGATGTCGGCAATGCGATGCTCGAGAAAGGGATTAAGGAAGCGATCGAGCGTCGTCGCCACATAGGCCTTCGCCTCATCGCCCATGCCGTTTGCGGCAAAGCCGGGTAACACTTCGGTCTGATAGAGCGCATCCAGCCTTGCGCGTATTTCCTTGTCGGCCAGTATGGCACGCACCGTCTCGTTCTCCGGTCGGTTTTCACGTTGCCAGATTTCGGCAAGGACAGTGTGGCCGAGATTGAGGATATGCAGTTTCAGACGCTCGTAGCGGTCGAGATCGTCGGTTAGCACGATGCTCGGGTGGCTGCATGGCAGGCGGACGCCCGGAGCCCGCTTGATCGCCCACAGCGCATAGGGTTCGGCAACCGCGCCGATTGGTTCGATTGGCTGCGAAACGATCCGGTCGACCAGGGTCTCGGCAAACGCGACGTGGTCGTCGAGCCAGGTGACGAATTGTGTTGGCACAGCGTTGAGCTCAGCGCAGTTGATGACCGCCTGTTTCAGAATGCGGCCATTGCCTGTCACGAGTTCGCAGGGCAGCACGACCAACGGCCGGCCGGATGCCTGCCAGCGTTTGACGAGCAGTGCTGCAAGCTTGGCGGGAAAGGAGCGTGGAACCTGGCCATCCGCACCAAAACTGTCTTCGTCCCGCGATGTCTCATATCCGGTGTCGCCGGTATTGGAGATGACGAATTCGGCTTCCTTGACAAAGAGCCTCGATAGTTCGTCCCAATGCTCGACGGCCGAGAGGCCGCGATCGACGCTGGTCACTTGGACGGTGCGATCGACAGGTTGTCCGGACACCATGCCGCGGATGACGACCGGATATCCGCCCGTCTTGCCAAAGGCGCCGACACGTCCGCTGCGGCTGCTGGCGCCGGAAACCTGAACGACGGTGATCGGCCCGACATCCTGGCCTGATTGTCTTGCCTCATGCACGAAGAACGCCGCATGGGCTTGCAGAAACCGGCTGGTGCCAAATTGAATGATCCGCGCGCTCAAGACAGGCCTCTCTTGCCTTCAATGTTGATCGATATTGCCGCTTGACGGGGGGACGTGCAGACATCTAGCAATCCTCCCGGCATATTTGTTTTTTATCTATAGAAAACAGTTAAGCAAGCAGCCGTCAAATGTTTTTTATGTGGATAAACAGGCGATGGAGCAGCATGCCTTCAATCGAACGCGGCGTTCGTTGTCATATTTCACGATCAAATATTCATAGACGCGTGGGCACACGCCCCTTGGCATGAACGGCCGCGTTACCGAAGACGATGACCGATATGGCATATCTCGGCGGCATCTTCGTCGAGGGTGAGCTTGGCGTGCTGGGCTCGCTCGAAACCAGCATGGGCGAGGCTGAAGACGGTCATGGCGCGGAAGGCAAGCTGTCGCATGACCAGCTGCTCACCAATCTGGAAGAGGCCGTTCAGTTCGCGCGCGAGACCAGGGTCGATGCGCTGGCGATGAATGAGATCGAGGGTATCCATGGCAAGCTGCCCAACACGCATCTTGTCATGCATGGTTCCTCCTCGGTTCCCGAGGAATTGCAGGAGATCATCAACAAATATGGCGGGCAGATGAAGCCGACCTGGGGCGTGCCGGTCGAAGAGATCCAGCGCGGCATCAAGAACGGCGTGCGCAAGATCAACATCGACACCGACGGCCGCATGGCGATGACGGGCCAGATCCGCCGGGTGCTGCAGGAAGATCCGAGCGAGTTCGATCCGCGCAAATATATGAAGCCGGCCATGGCTGCCCTGACAAAGCTCTGCAAGGAGCGGTTCGAGCAGTTCGGAACGGCCGGACACGCCTCGCGCATCCAGCCGTTGACCGTCACCGAAATGGCCAGGCGCTACAAGTCCGGCTTACTCGATCCGGTTTTCTCTTGAAGCCTAAGTGATCAGCGTGCCGTGGGGCTGGCCGCCCGGCGCAGGCTTTCTTCGCTCAGCGTCCGACCGTGGAATTTCGACAGCGACGCGACGACATCGTCGATTTCGGCCGCCAGCCGCTGCGCATCCCAGTGCAAGGCTGCCGCCGCGATCGCGCCGATTTCGCGCAACCCCTGGATCGTCAGCAGGCCTTCGATCGCCATGGTCGTACGGCGGAAGACGATGTCAGACAGACGCACGACGAGCTCCTGCCGCGCGATCCAATCGATCTCCAGCGCGCTATAACGCTGCGCGTCGCTGATGCGCTGACTATCGCTATAGGCCGAAGAATGGGCAAGGATTGCCGCTGCGGTCGTGCCGTATCGGTCAAGCAGCTCCTCTGCTCTACTTACCTCTACCCCGGCTTTTGCTGCGATCGATCGAATCCAGCTGGCGCGCTCATTGGACGTGAGCGGAAAATCCCGGCCGCCGCCGATGGCGAGCCGCTCGGTCGACGTCTTGCGGCCGCGCTGAAGGCGTGTCAGCACGGTATCGGCCACTTCCTCGGCAAAACCCCGGAACGTGGTCCATTTGCCGCCGACCAGCGAGATGATCGGAAACGGGCGCCCGGCCTGCGGTTCGAAGACCGGTGCGGAATGATCGCGGCTGATCAGGCCCGGCGACGAGGCGTCCGAGGCGGGCAGGGGGCGAATGCCGCTATAGCTGTAGGTCACCTGGTCGCGGTCGAAGCGGAGGGTCGGCAGAAGCGAGCGTACGCTATCAAGGAAATAGTCGATCTCGGGTTCTTCGCAGCGGACATTGTCGGGATCGTCGCAGGGGATGTCGGTCGAGCCCACAAGCGCCTGGCCCAGATAGCCGTAGACAAGACAGATACGGCCGTCATCGGCTTCGAAATAGATCATATGGCCGTTCAGGCTGCGCACCAGCTCCGGGTGATCGAGCAGGATATGCGATCCCTTGGTGCCGCCGATCAGATGGGCCGGCGCGCCGAGGGCGGCGTTGACGTGATCGATCCACGGGCCTGCGGCATTGACGACGAGTTTCGGCTTGACCGAAAAGGCATGGCCGTCCGAGCGCTGGAAGGTCAGCAGGCCATCGGCTGCGGAAACAAGTCTTGTCGCATTCGCCGCCAGCGAACTCTCGTTCGCTTCCAGCCCGTCATGGATCAACTCATAAACAAGCCGTTCCGGCCGGCTGATCTTGGCGTCGTAATAGATGCCGCCTGCGACGATCTCGGGTGTGACATGCGGCATTTCCCTGAGCGCGCGGCCCTTCAGAAGGAACCTGTGGCGCGGCATGACGCGGTTGCGCGAGCCGAAGAAGTCATAGAGCGCAAGCCCGATCTTGATGAGCACCGCGCCACGGCTGCGCGGAGCGGTCGTCGAGCCCGTCAGCGTACGAAGAGCGGCCCAAATGCCCCGAGTCCAGGAAAAGATCGGCACGAATGTCGGCAGCGCCTCGACGCAATGCGGCGCGTTCTTCAGCAGCAGGTTCCGCTCGAGCGCCGACTGGGCCACCAGACCGAACTCGCCTGTTTCGAGGTATTTCAGACCGCCATGGATCAGCCGCGACGGTGCGGCGCTCGTTCCCGAGCCGAAGTCAGATTTGTCGACGATCAGGCAGTTGACGCCCTGCACCGAGAGATCGCGAAACAGACCGGCGCCGTTCACCCCAGCGCCGAGAATGACGACATCGACATCTCCGTCCTGGAGTTGCGAGAAGCGTTGTTTCAGATCGGCGGCGATAGCGGTCATAACATCTTCGTCCTGCTGAGCTGCCGCGATAGAGCCTGTCCGCGCGGCGCATTTTCGGTCTAGTCTTGGGAGTGTTGGGTTGCGAGATTGCCGATCCGTGGCCAGAGCGGCGTCATTGCTCCGGCAATATCGCAGAAGAGGTCGTAGCGGATGCGATAGTCGGCGCTACGGGCGGGCTCCGGGTGATAGGTCAGGGCGATCTTGCCGACATCGCGCGGATCGCTCTGCGGGCTAGGGTAGACGCCAATACCGGCGCCGGCGCAAAGTGCGGCACCCCAGGCGGCGGCTTCATCGGTTTCGGTGACGGTGACCGGCATGCCGAGCACATCGGCAAACATCTGAACGACGATCGGGTTGCGCGACACGCCGCCCGCCAATCTCGCCTGATCAAAGGAAAAACCGTCACTTAAGGCATCGACGTGAATCTTATGGTTGAAGGCGATGCCTTCGAGGACCGCCCGCAGCATGTCGCCGCGATCGTGCCAGCCACCAAGCCCGAAAAAGCTGGCGCTGGCATCGGCGCCATAGGGCGAGCCGAACAGATAGGGGTGGAACAGCGCGCTCGACGGCCGATTGAACGCGGCTTCGATTTCGGGACCGAGGACGGCATGTATGGACTTGCCCGCCGCTTCGGCGCTTGCAATTTCACTGCCGCAGAGCTTGTCCAGGAACCATTCATAATTCGCTGACGATGCCGGGGAGATCGACATGTTGTTCCATTGGCCCGGCGCGATGGCATTGCGGCAGAACCAGCGGCGATCGACGCGCGGTTCCGAAGAGAGCGTTTCGTTAATCGAGTAGGTGCCGGCGATGACGGCAACGATGCCGTCGGCATAGCCGCCGGCCCCAAGCGCCGAGGCGGTCACATCATGCAGGCCGGCAACGACGGGCGTGCCCTCGGCAAGGCCCGTCCGCTTTGCGACGGCTTGGGTCACGTGTCCGACGATTTCATCCGATCGCGAGGCATGCGGCAGGGCACCAGTCATCTCGCTAAGGCCGAAGAGCTTCAGCGCATCCGATGAATAGTCTTGTGTCGAAACATCGGTAAAGGACGTGCTGGCCTCGGTCCGGTCGGTGCCTTCAACGCCAGTCAGGCAGAAGCGCAGCCAGTCCTTGCAGGAGAGGATACGGCCGATTTCAGCAAAGCGCTCTGGCTCATTGGCCTTGATCCAGGCAAGCAGCGCCGACGGCGCCGAGACGTGCGGCAGCTGGCCGGTCAGCGTCAGGGCCTCGTCGGCAATCGGGCTTTTCAGCCATCGTTCCACGACCGGGCCGGCGCGGCTGTCGAGCGAGAGAATGGCGCGTCCGAGCGGTTTCTTTGCCCTGTCGAGCAGATAGATGCCGTCGCCATGGGCGGTGGCGGCAATCGCCTGAATATCGCTGGCGGGACGGTTGCTGAGCTTGATCGCCTCGGCAATGGCATCGGCCGTCTGCGTCCAGAGTTCGTCTATGTCGCGCTCGACATGGCGGGCCTTCAGCATGAACTGGGTCACGCGGCGCCGCGCGACGGCAAGCGGCGTTCCATCGATGTCGAAGATGACGGCCTTGGTGACGGTCAAGCCACTGTCAATTCCGAGCAGACTCGGCATTCTCGATACTCCTGATCGTGAAAGATCCTGGGCCGACCGCCTGGGCCTGGCCGTCAGGACCGCTCCTTGTCGCCTTTGGCGACGACAACATTGATATTCTTGTTGCGTATGCGCTCCAGATGAGCGGCAGGCGTCTTGTCGTCGACGATCACGACATCGAATTCGCTCAAACGCGCGAAACTATGCAGCGCCCGTCGTTCGAACTTGGTATGGTCCATCATCAAGATGCGCTTGGCGGCGCTGTCGAACATCGCCCGCTTGATGTCGACGATCTCGGGCGATTGATGGAAGACGACGTCATCGATGATGGCCGACATCGAGATGAAGGCGACATCGGCCCGCAGGCGATTGATTTCGTTGATCGTCATGCGGCCCATGAAGGCGTTGCACCAATTGTAATACTGCCCGCCGAGCGCCAGAAGCGTCACGTCATGCATGTCCTTCAGCGCATTCATTAGTGTCAGCGAGTTGGTGATCGCCGTCAGCGGAACCTTGGCGGACAGCTGCGATGCCATCTGCAGGACGGTGGTGGAATCGTCGAGGAAGATCGCCTGGCCGGGTTCGATGAACTGCATTGCGGCCGCCGCGATCATCTTCTTTTCGCTCGCCTGCCGGTTGGCGCGGTAGACGTCGCTTGATTCGATCAGGCTGGTGGCGGCGGCCGAAACGATGCCGCGTGTCTTTCGGAACAAGCCTCGGCTGACCAACTCGTCGACATCGCGATGCGCCGTCATCAGGCTGATGCCGAAACGGTCGGTCAGATCCTCTATGCGCATGGAGCCTTCCGTCATCACAGCTTCGGCGATCATCTGCCGCCGGGCGATCTGACGGGAATGCCGGCTGTCGCTCGGCAGTTCGTTTTGCAGGAATGATACAGGGCTTGTCTTGTCTGTCACGTCGGCCTCTAGCGCTGAGCCTTGCGGATGTTCCCGTGCCGCAGCGAATGCAATGCTATGGGAAAAGGCATAAAAAGCAATTCGCTAACAGGAGTTCTGCAAGTCATTCCTCACGTTCGGCCGGATGTCGCCGATGGCGGGCTAAGGGTGGGAGCGCCGGCGTCCGGCGCCCCCAATGGCATTATTCGGACAGAACGAAGGGTGCCGTGTACTTGTCGACATTGTCCTTGGTGATCAGGATGCAGTCGAAGAGCTGCTTTTCGCTCGTGGCACCGGTCTTGCCGGTCTTGATGAAGCTGTCGGCCTGCTTGACGGCTTCCGCCGAGAAGGTGGCGACCGGCTGCAGAACGGTGTACTGCAGCTCACCGGCCTTGATGGCGGCAACAGCGTCCGGCGAGCCGTCGAAGCCGCCGACCTTGACGTTGGCGAGCTTGCCGGCTTCTTTAAGAGCGGCAATCGCGCCGAGCGCCATTTCGTCATTGCCGGAGATCACGCCGATAATGTCCGGGTGAGCCTGCAGGATCGACTGCATCTTGTTGTGGCCCTGGGTGCGGTCCCAGTTGGCGACTTCCTTGGCAACCTTCTTCAGGTCGGGATACTGGGTCAGAACGGTTTCGTAGCCGTTCGAACGGGTAGCGGCGTTGTTGTCGGAGGGCGAGCCGAAGAGTTCGGCATAATTGCCCTTGTCGCCAATGGCTTCGACCCACTGCTGTGCGCCGATGGCAGCGCCCTGGGCGTTGTTGGAAACGAGCTGAGCCTTGGCGAGACCTTCCTGGTTGATTTCAGCATTGACCAGGAAAACCGGGATGCCGGCGGCAACGGCCTTCTTCACCGCGCCGACGGAGCCATCGGCGTTTGCCGGATCGAGAATGATGGCGACCGACTTGTTGGTAATGGCCGTATCGATCAGGTTGCTTTCGGTGTTGGTATCGCCCTTGTGGGCGCCGACCGTCGCCGTATAGCCAAGCTTTTCGGCGGTCGCCTTGGCGACGTTGCCTTCCGTTAGCCAGTAGGGGTTGGACGGATCGTTGACGATGATCGTCATCTGACCGGCAGCCCATGCTGCTCCCGTCAGAAGCGGCGCCACGGCAACCGCTGCCATGACGGTACGCAAAGCTTTCTTGAACATTAGTCTCTCTCCCTTTTGATGAGCTCAGTGGTGCCGGCAAGCCGGCGGTTCTTTCCCCGATCGATGTATTCACCGGCCGGTGACAAGCTTGTGTGCGGCGTCAGCCGGATTTGGTCCGGCGTCCGTACTGGATGCTGTTCATGAGCACGGCGAGCACGATGACGGCGCCGGTAAAGACCGTCTGCCAGTAAGCCGACACGCCGATGATGACGAGCCCGTCCGACAGGAAACCGATGACGAAGGCGCCGAGCATGGTGCCGCGCACGGTGCCGCGACCGCCCGTCAAGGCGGCGCCGCCGATGACGACCGCGGCGATCGCCGTCAGCTCGTAGGTGGTGCCGGCGGTCGGGCCGGCGGATGTCAGCTGCGAGGAAAGCACCAGGCCGGCGACGGCCGCGCAGACGCCCGACAGCACATAGACGATGATCTTGACGCGCTTGACCGGAACGCCGGAAAGATCGGCGGCGCGCTCGTTGCCGCCAGAGGCATAGAGCCAGCGGCCGAAGGCGGTGCGGCTGAGGACGAGACCGCAGATGATCGCAAGCACGGCAAGCACGATGACGCCGATCGGGATGCCGGCGAGGCGGTTGAAGCCAAGCCAGTCGAAGCCGGTATTGCCGAGTTCGGGACGTCCGCCGAGATTGTTGTAGGTGAGGCCGTTGGTCATCAGCAATGCGATGCCGCGGGCGACATAGAGCACCCCGAGCGAGGCGACGAAGGCCGGGACGCGCAGGTAAGCGATCAGCACGCCGTTGACGGCGCCGACCACCGCGCCAAGCGCGCAGGTTAGTACGACGACGGCCCAGACCGGCGGATAGAGAATGACGCCGAAGCTCGACAGCGTGACACCCTGCATCAGGAAGCCGGCGATACAGCCGGCAAGGCCGAGCGTCGAGCCGACCGAAAGATCGATCCCGCCATTGAGGATGACCAGCAACATGCCGATGGCGAGAATGCCGAAGATCGCCACATGCGAGGCCATCGTCAGGAAATTGCTGAGCGAGAAATAATAGGGCGACAGGAAGGAGAAGACCGCGATGATGACGATCAGCGCGAAGAAGGCGCGCCCTTCCAGGATCAGCCGCACGAGATTGAAGTTCCGCCGCTGTCCGTTCGAAATTGGTTTCTTTTCTGTGATGTTCGTGACTGACATAATCAGTGCTCCATGAATGCGGCTAGTGCGCGACCACTGCTTCGCCGGAGGCGGCCATGATCTTCTCTTTGGTGACGTCAGGCCCGAATTCGGCAGAGATCTTGCCGCGGTGCATGACGATGATGCGATGGGCGATGCTCAGGCATTCGGCGACTTCCGACGTCGAATAGATTACTGCAAGACCTTCCTTGGCGCGCTCGGCGAGCAGCTTGAAGACTTCGGCCTTGGCGCCGATATCGATGCCGCGGCTCGGCTCGTCGAGCAGGATCACTCTCGGCTGCGTCGCCAGCATCTTGCCGATGACGACCTTCTGCTGATTGCCGCCCGACAGCGAGCCGATTGCGGCCTCACCACCATCGGTCTTGATGTGAACCTTGCGGATCGCGTCGTTCACCAGCGACCGCTCGCGACCGCCTGAGGTGAACAGACCTTTGGTGAAGGCGCCGATGCTGGCGAGCGACAGGTTCGAGCCGACGCTCATCGTCTGGACGAGGCCGTCGCGCTGCCGGTCTTCCGGCACCAGCACCAGGCCTTGTGCGATGCGTCCGGCGATGCTGAGGCCGCCGACATCGTTATTGCCGAGCAGCACACGGCCGCCGCTCGATCTGAGGCGTCCGGCCACGCATTCGAGCAGCTCGGTGCGACCGGCGCCCATCAGGCCGTAGATACAGACGATCTCGCCGGCGCGAACTGCAAGCGACATGCGATCGACCGCATTGTAGGCAGCTCCTGATGGGCCCGGCACGGTGAGATTGTCGATCGTCAGCGCCACGTCGCCTATTCTATGGCCGGTCGGCGGACTGCCAAGGTCGAAATTGTCGCCGACCATGTTGCGCACGATCCATTCGAGATCGATGTCCTTGCGCTCGGCGTAGGCCGTCATGTTGCCGTCGCGCAGCACGACGGCGTGATGGGTGATCTGCAGCGCCTCTTCCAGGTGATGCGAGATATAAACGATCGAGACGCCACGGTTCGTCAGGTCGCGAATGACCTTGAAGAGGACTTCGACTTCGCTGGCGCTCAATGCCGAGGTTGGTTCGTCCATGATCAAGATGCGGGAATTGACCGATAGCGCACGCGCGATCTCGACGATCTGCTGCTGGCCGAGACGCAGGTCCTCGACGGGAGTGAGCGGATCGATATTTTCCTCCAGCTCCTCCATCAGGGCACGGGTCTGGCGCTCTTCCTCGGCAAAATCGACCACGCCGCCCTTCATGATCTCGCGACCCATGAAGATGTTGTCGCGGACGCTGAGGTTTGGCGCGAGGCTCAATTCCTGGTGGATGATGGAAATGCCGCAGGCGCGGGCATGCGTCGAGGAGGCAAAGCTGATCGGGTTGCCGTCGAGGATGATGTCCCCTGAGGTCGGCTGAATGACGCCGGATAGGATCTTCATCAGCGTCGACTTGCCGGCGCCATTTTCGCCGAAGAGCGTGGTGACTTCACCGCGGCGAATGTCAAAATTCACGCCCTTCAGCGCATGGACGCTGCCATAGGATTTGGCGACGTTGCGGGCGGCGAGAACGACTTCGCCCGTGGTCACGCCGTTGTGCTGGACCTGGCTCATTTTACGTCGACCTTTACGGGGGTGATGAGCCAGTTCTTCGGGTTGATCAGCTTGAAAACGCCAACGACAGTCGCCGTCTTGCCGGTCAGCTTCTCAGGATCCAGGCTGCCGAGGGTCGCCTTCTTCATCTCATTGTTGATGGCGGAACCAGCGTCCTGATATTCGATCTGGTTGGTGAACTGCCCGAATTCGATCTTGCCTGTGGCGTCGCGGAGATCGGTGCCGTTGATTGCGGGACCAGTTTGTACCCGGATGGTGACACCGTCAGGCATGCCGTCGACCTTGAACTCGTTGAGATTGGCCTTACGCTCGCCGAAGGTTCCGGTCAGCGAAACGGGAAGAACGGGTCCGGTGGTGGTGGCGACACCGTATTTCGTGCCGGCGGCCTTCTTGTCGGCCAGAACGGCATTGGCAAGCGTCACGGCATCGACGGCGCGCTTTTCGACATCGGCCTGGACTTTCGGGAATTCTTCCGCGCCGTAGGCCTCGGGTTGGAAACCTTGCTCGCGAATATCGTGAGTCGAGCCGATTCTGACGACTTTGGTATCGGCCGCGATGGCGCCGATCACGATCACCGCGACGGCAATCCCCGCCACGATCTTGAGCTTGGATCCCGCCGGCTTGGCAGTTGCATACTGAGTCTGGGTATTCATGTTCAAACGACCTTCGGCATATCAGCCGGATTGCCTGATGGAGAGGGAGGAGAAGGTGCTGCGATCCAGGCTAGCGGAAGTGCAGCCCTTGTTTTGAGGCCCGCAGGCGCTCCGCTCGGCTTTCGACGGTGCTGTCGCCGGAATGGAAATTCAACATCAGGAGCCTCCTCAGCATGTGGACGGCTGTCTCCTCAGTCGTCCATTTCGGCTTCACGATGACCGCATCCATGCGGGTTTCGTGATATAAGTATGTTAATAACTCCAATTTATATGTTATAAATATTTCGACCTGTCAACCGCGATTTGGGATGCCCTGCCCATCGCCTGCCCTCATGCACGTCAGTGTTATCCTTCCTCGATGGCCTACAACTTTCACTTTGCATGCGCTATTCGAGGCTTTGCCGCCGGTGCTCCTCAGCGAGAATTTCTCTAAAGAAATTGCAGTAAGTTACGGATCTTTATCAGGAAAGAAAGAACATTTTTGCGATGTTCCGATCAAAGCATTGCTCTTGCCTGTCGATCGCTCGCTAACGAACTTCTTTCCTTCCGCAGCTTCTCTCGGGAGCGGCTGGGGAATTGACAGCACTCATTTTATATGAAAAAAATTACAAGACCAGAAAAATATTACTGCAACAGTGATATCTTTGTGTTATAAGTTAGCGCAGTGATTGAGGGCTCGCTATTGCGTCGGGTTCAGCTGTTCAGGGTATTGAATGTGCGAAATGGCCATTCGCGGGTGCTCCTGTGAGCTTGGGATGTGGCAGCGATGCGCGCGAGTTGGCAAAACTGTACTCGTGACCGGGTGGGGAGGAATGAAGATGTTCGTGATGTATGCCAAAGCCCCCGCCGTAAGGCGCGTGATGGTGGAGCCGGCCTGCAATGCCTAAAAGTGACGGGATCATCATCGGCATCGACGCAGGTACCTCCGTTCTGAAGGCGGTTGCCTTCGAATTGTCCGGAAAGCAGATCGTGTCCGCCTCGGCGCGCAATCGTTACGAGATGGGGGAAGATGGTTCGGTCACGCAGTCGCTTGGCCAGACATGGTCTGATTGCGTCAGCGCGCTGCGCGGACTTGGCGAGAAGGTCGAGAACCTTGCCGCCCGAACGGCAGCGATCGCGGTCACGGGGCAGGGTGACGGCACCTGGCTTGTCGGCTCCGGCAATATTCCGGTCGATGATGCCTGGCTCTGGCTCGACGCCCGAGCCGCATCGACGGTGACGCGGCTGAGCGCCATGGCTGGCAACCGCGCGCGTTTCGAGGCGACGGGCACGGGTCTCAATACCTGCCAGCAGGGCGCGCAGCTCGCGCATATGGACCGCTTGATGCCGGAGCTTCTCGATCGGGCCGAAACTGCCTTGCACTGCAAGGACTGGCTCTATCTCA
The DNA here is from genome assembly GCF_012641405.1 of Rhizobium sp. P40RR-XXII. GTDB lineage: Bacteria > Pseudomonadota > Alphaproteobacteria > Rhizobiales > Rhizobiaceae > Rhizobium. The sequence goes on along the minus strand of NZ_JABAII010000018.1, from coordinate 75,682 downwards.
ATCTGACAGGGGTACGGGCGACCGATCCGTCTGAGGCCAGTTTCACCTTCGGCAATTTCCGCAATCGCCAATATGATCCGGTCGTCATCGATGCGCTCGGTCTTGCCGGCCGGCGCTCGCTTCTGCCTGATATTCTCGACGGAAGCGAGACCAGCCATCCCCTGACGGAGGCGGCCGCCAAGGCGGCGGGCCTGCTTGCCGGGACACCGGTCTGCCTCGGCTATGTCGACATGGTCATGACGGCGCTCGGCGCCGGCGTTCGCACCGGCGGCCAGAATGCGGCCTGCTCGACGATCGGGTCGACGGGCGTGCATATGCGCGCCAAGGCCGTGCCCGATGTCCAGCTCAACGACGAGGGGACGGGATATGTGATCGCCCTGCCGATCCCCGGCATCGTCACGCAAGTCCAGACCAATATGGGCGCGACCATCAATATCGACTGGATTTTACGGGTCGCGGCGGATCTGATGTCCACAGGCGGAAATCAGGTTTCCTATTCGGATCTCATTCCGCGCATCGATACCTGGTTTGCCGAGGCGCGTCCGACGAACCTTCTCTATCACCCCTATATTTCCGAGGCGGGCGAGCGCGGTCCCTTCGTCAATGCATATGCGCGCGCCGGCTTCACCGGGCTTTCGACGCGGCACGGCTTTGCCGACATGTTGCGGGCCGTGGTCGAAGGCCTCGGCATGGCAACGCGGGACTGTTACGCGGCCATGGGCGACTTGCCCTTAGAACTGCGCCTCACCGGAGGAGCTGCGCGTTCGCGCGCGTTACGAGGTTCGCTCTCTGCCGCCGTCAAGGCGCCGGTCCGCATTTCGGAGCGGGAAGAGGCGGGTGCTGCCGGTGTCGCAATGATGGCCGCGGTCGCGATCGGCGCCTACCAGGACATGGACAGCTGCATTGCCGATTGGGTGACGCCGCTGCTCGGCACGGCCGAGGAGCCGGATCCGGAAAACGTCGAGCGCTACGACCGTTTGTTCGACGCTTACAAGGACGTGCGGCAGGCGATTGCGCCTGCCTGGGACAAGCTGGCCGAGCGCTAGCCCGTTGGCGGCCGGCGAGCGCCGCCATTGAAGATTGATTTGATGATGCCCGAGGGCATTCGAACCAGGGCATCCGAAGGAGCATGACATAATGGAACCGGAAATCTTTGATCTTTTCGTGATCGGCGGAGGCATCAATGGTGCCGGCATTGCCCGCGACGCGGCCGGCCGCGGTCTTTCGGTTGTCATGTGCGAGAAGGGCGATCTGGCAGAAGGAACCTCTTCGCGCTCCGGCAAGCTGGTGCATGGCGGCCTGCGCTATCTTGAATATTACGAATTCCGTCTTGTGCGCGAAGCTTTGATCGAGCGTGAAGTGCTGCTGAACTCGGCAAGCCATATCATCTGGCCGATGCGCTTCGTGCTGCCGCACAGCCCGACGGATCGTCCGGCCTGGCTCGTTCGCCTCGGCCTGTTCCTCTACGACCATCTCGGTGGCCGCAAGAAGCTGCCCGGCACGCGCTCGCTCGATCTCCACCGCGACCCGGAAGGCGCGCCGCTCCTCGACCAGTATTCCAGGGGTTTTGAATATTCCGACTGTTGGGTTGATGACGCCCGGCTCGTCGTCCTCAACGCTCTCGATGCGTCCGCCAAGGGCGCGAAGATTTTAACACGCACGGCTTGCGTCAGTGCGCGACGCGATCAGGGCAACTGGGTCGTCCAGACCCGCGACCAGCGTTCCGGTGAAGTGCGCACCGTTCGCGCCCGTGTATTGGTGAATGCCGCCGGACCCTGGGTCAATGACATTATCGGCCGTGTCGTCGGCTCAAACAGCCAGCGCAGCGTCCGGCTCGTCAAGGGCAGCCACATCATCGTCCCGAAATTCTGGGCCGGCCAGCAGGCCTACCTCGTCCAGAACCACGACAAGCGCGTGATCTTCATCAACCCTTATGAAGGCGACAAGGCGCTGATCGGCACGACCGACATTCCCTATGAAGGCAAACCGGAAGAGGTGGCGGCCGACGAGAAGGAAATCGATTATCTGATCACGGCGGTCAATCGCTACTTCAAGGAGAAGCTGCGCCGCTCCGACGTGCTCGAGAGCTTCTCCGGCGTCCGCCCGCTGTTCGACGACGGCAAGGGCAATCCGTCGGCCGTGACGCGCGATTACGTCTTCGATCTCGACGAGACCGGCGGTGCGCCGCTGTTGAGCGTATTCGGTGGCAAGATCACCACCTTCCGTAAGCTCTCGGAACACGCGATGCAGCGGCTTGCCAAGTTCTTCCCGAAGATGGGCGGCGATTGGACGCGGGGCGCCACGCTTCCAGGCGGCGAGATTCCGAATGCCGATTACGTCGCCTTCGCCGACACGCTACGGGAAGCCTATCCCTGGATGCCGCGCGCGCTTATCAATCACTACGGCCATCTCTATGGCGCCCGCACCAGGCAGATCGTCGGCGAAGCCACGTCGCTGGCCGCACTCGGCCGCCATTTCGGCGGCAATCTCTATGAGGCCGAAGTCCGCTATCTCGTCGCTTCCGAATGGGTCCAGGCGCCCGAGGACGTGCTGATGCGTCGCACCAAGGAAGGTCTGCGCATGACGGCGAAGGAGAAGGCGGATTTCGCGGCCTGGTTCGATGCCGAACTGGCGCTGGCTGCCTGAAGAACAGACTTTGCCGGGAGAATAGGCATGCCCTTAACGCTTTCACTCAACACCAACCCGCTGGTGAACCGCTTTGCCGAGCCGGCTGATCTGATCGAAACCGTGGCGCGCGATCTGCGTATCCGCGATCTGCAGCTGACGCACGAGTTCATCAATCCGAGCTGGCAGGCACCGGTCATCCGCCGGCTGACACGGGACATGCAGGCAGCGTTGAAGCGTACCGGCGTTCGCGTCACATCAGGCATGACCGGCCCCTACGGCCGTCTCAACCATTTCGGTCATCCAGATAAGGATGTTCGCCGCTACTATATCGACTGGTTCAAGACCTTTGCCGATATCACCGCCGATCTTGGGGGGCATTCCGTCGGCACGCAGTTCGCGATCTTCACCTATAAGGACTATGACGATCAAGCCCGGCGCGAGGAGCTGATCGAGATCGCAATCGAATGCTGGGGCGAGGTGGCCGAGCATGCACGTGCTGCCGGTCTTTCCTATCTATTCTGGGAGCCGATGAGTATCGGCCGCGAATTCGGCGAGACGATCGAGGCATGTCGATCCCTGCAGGAGAGATTGACGAAAGCCCCATTCGCCATTCCGATGTGGATGATGGCCGACATCGACCACGGCGATGTCACCTCGGCCAATCCCGACGACTATGATCCCTATGCCTGGGCACGCGCCGTGCCGAAGGTTTCGCCGATCATCCATATCAAGCAGAGCCTGATGGACAAGGGCGGCCACCGTCCCTTCACGGCGGAATTCAACGCCAAGGGCCGCATTCAGCCGGAGCCGCTCTTGAAGGCATTTGCCGAAGGCGGTGCCAAGGACAACGAAATCTGCCTCGAACTGTCGTTTAAGGAGCGTGAGCCCAACGATCGCCAGGTCATCTCGCAGATTGCCGAAAGCATCGCCTTCTGGGCACCTCATATCGACACGGGTGCCAGTGACTTGCATATCTAGCCGCTGGAGTGGCCGAGACTCGATTCCACCTGAGCCCCACCCTTGCGGAAGGGGACGGATTTGGGGGCATGGTCAGATAAAAAGCAGGCGAGGGGCCATGCGTGACGAAATGAAAAGGAACGGTCGATGACGGATGCGGATGATTCGCTCGCCGTGCGAGCGGCGTGGCTGCACTATGCCGGTGGACTGACGCAGTCCGAGGTGGCAAAGCGCCTCGGCGTTCCCTCGGTGAAGGCGCATCGCCTGATCGCGCGCGCGGTCGCCGACGGCGTCGTCAAGGTGACGATCGACGGCGATATCGTCGAATGCGTCGAGCTCGAAACGGAGCTTGCCGCGCGCTTTGGCCTGCAATATTGCGAGGTTGCGCCCGATCTCGGCGAAGAGGGCTTTGAGTTTCGCGCGCTCGGGCAGGCAGGCGCCGGTTTTCTGCGGCGTGAGATCGAAAGCGGCAACAACAAGGTCATCGGCCTCGGCCATGGGCGAACGCTCTCGTCCGCAGTTCATCACATGGCGCGCGTCAGCGCCAAGGACCTGCGCTTCGTCTCGCTGCTCGGTGGTCTGACGCGAAACTATGCGGCCAACCCCTATGACGTGATGCATCGCATTGCCGAAAAGACCGGTATGCAGTCGCATGTGATGCCGGTGCCCTTCTTCGCCAACACCCGCGAAGATCGCGATGTGCTGCTTGCCCAGCGCGGTGTGAAGGAGGTTTTCGATCTCGCCAACGGCGCCGATCTCAAGCTCGTCGGTCTCGGCACGGTCGATACAGATGCGCAGCTCGTCTTGTCCGGCATGGTCGAGCCGAAGGAGATCAAGGAGATTACCGCGGCCGGCGGCGTCGGCGAAATCCTCGGTCATTTCTTCGATGCGGATGGCAAGATTCTGGAGACGACGCTGACCGCGCGCACGCTTTCCGCCTCCCTGCCGCGCACCGAGAACGAACGCCTTGTTGCATTGTCCGGCGGGTTGCCCAAGGTCGAAGCCATTCGCGCCGTCCTGAAGAGCCGCTGTCTTTACGGGCTGATTACGGATGAGAAAACGGCGAAAGCACTGCTGAAAGCATAAGCCTGCTACCAACTGGGTGGAAACATAAAAGCATCTCAATCTAACAATAGGAATGTTGAATTGTGAGATTTCGATGTTATGTTTTCTCTAGTTCCATTTCTGGTTAGTGGCCGGAGCGCAAGGTGAAACGGGAAGAGCGTCAGCAATCGATCATCAATCTGCTTGTCGAGCACAAGACCGTCGATCTCGACGATCTGGCCGACCGCTTCACCGTGTCCAAGATGACGATCCATCGCGATCTCGATGATCTCGAGCAGGCCGGCGTGCTGCGCAAGGTTCGCGGCGGCGCGACCATCGATGCCGGGACGCAGTTCGAAAGTGATTTTCGTTTCCGCGAGCGGCAGGGTCATGACGAAAAGCTGGCCATGGCGCGCTCTGCGCTCGAGCTGGTCGAGCCTGGCATGACGGTCATGATCAATGACGGCTCGATGGCGGCCGTTCTCGGCGAGATGCTGCTGCAGAGGCGGCCGCTAACGCTGATCACCAACAACGCCGCGATCATCGACCGCATGAAAAACGAAAGCGGTATTACGCTGATCGCGCTCGGCGGCGTCTATTCCGCGAAGTTCAACGCCTTTCTCGGTGTCGTCACCGAGGAGGCGCTGTCGCGACTAAGGGCCGATATCGCCTTCCTGTCGACGCCGGCCGTTTCCGGTAAGCTTGCCTATCACATGGACGATAACGTCGTGCGCACGAAGCGGGCAATGATTGCGTCGGCGACCAGGAGCTGCCTGCTCGTCAGCCATCAGCGCATCGGGCATACGGCCTTGCATGTGATGGCCGACCTTACCGATTTCGATGCGGTGATTACCGATCACGCACCCGATGACGCCATTCTCGAGCAATTCCGCCGGGACGGTGTCACCCTCACCATTGCCTCGAACTAGGATATGACATGACAGAGAAGCCTCGCTATTGGATTGGCACGAGCTGGAAGATGAATAAGACGCTTGCCGAGGCGCGCGTCTTCGCCGAGGCATTGCGTGCTGCCGATGCCCTGCGCGATGCCCGCATCCAGCGCTTCATCATTCCGCCCTTCACGGCCGTGCGTGAGGTGAAGTCGATCCTTTCGGACAGCTCCGTCAAGGTTGGCGCCCAGAACATGCATTGGGCGGACCAGGGCGCTTGGACGGGCGAAATTTCGCCGCTGATGCTGAAGGATTGCAATCTCGATATCGTCGAACTCGGCCATTCCGAGCGTCGCGAGCATTTCGGCGAGACCAACGAGACCGTTGGATTGAAGACCGAGGCGGCAGTGCGCCATGGCCTGATCCCGCTCATCTGCATCGGCGAGACGCTGGCAGATCGCGAAAGCGGCCGCGCAACCGAGATCCTGAGCCAGCAAGTCATCGGCGCGCTATCGAAGCTCTCCGATGCCCAGAAGCAGGCTGACATTCTGCTGGCCTATGAGCCGGTCTGGGCGATCGGCGAAAAGGGGATCCCAGCCGAGCCCTCCTATGCCGATGCCCGCCAGGCCGAGATCATTGCGGTCGCGCAAAAGGTGCTTGGTCGGAAAATTCCGTGCCTCTACGGCGGATCGGTCAATCCGCAAAACTGCGAAGAACTCATATCCTGCCCGAACGTAGACGGGCTCTTTATCGGCCGCTCCGCCTGGAATGTCGAAGGCTATCTCGACATCCTCGCCAAGTGCGCCGCCAAACTCTGAGGAGACATATCATGAAGCTTGCTATTGCTGGAGACAGCGCCGGCGAAGGCCTGGCCAAGGTTCTCGCCGACCACTTGAAGGATCGTTTCGAAGTGAGCGAAGTGTCGCGCACTGAGGAAGGCGCTGATCCGTTCTACGCCAATCTCGCCGACCGCGTCGCTTCCGGCGTCATCGACGGCACCTACGACAAGGCGATCCTCGTTTGCGGCACCGGTATCGGCGTCTGCATCTCGGCCAACAAGGTGCCGGGCATCCGCGCGGCGCTGACCCACGACACCTATTCGGCGGAGCGCGCCGCGCTGTCGAACAACGCCCAGATCATCACCATGGGCGCTCGCGTCATCGGCACTGAACTTGCCAAGGCCATCGCCGACGCGTTCCTGGCGCAGACCTTCGACGAGAACGGCCGCTCGGCCGGCAACGTCAAGGCTATCGACGAGGTCGATGCGAAGTATAACGCCCGTTAAGCCCCGTCTCCCAAGACGCGGACAAGCCCGCCCGATCTTTTCGATCGGCCGGGCTTGTTTGTATTTGCAGCGCGCTTCAACGCGCGCCACCTGGGGCGCCTGGCTTATCGCTTTTGATGTCTTCGGCGAATTTGCGCATGAGCCGTACCAGGTCTTCGATGTCCCGTTCGTCCCAATTGGCGAAGATAGATAGGCCGATTCTCTCACGCGCCGCGTCGACACGATCAGTCATTGCCTTTCCCTGTGTGGTAATGACAGCCTCGCGAATGCGGCGATCTTGCGTGCTTTCCTGGCGGTCGACCAGCCCGAGGCCCTCCAGCTTGGCGACCTGCCGGCTGACGGTGGTGTAGTCGCGCCCGACGCGGTCAGCCAGTTCGACAACTCCGATGGGACCGAGCCTTTCCACCAGAACAAGCAGTGGGAACAGCGCACGGTCGAGCGATATGCCCGCTTCTCGAACCATCGCTTCGTCACGCTGGGGTCGGTTCATGACGCCGACGATTTCGAGCAACGCGCCATGAAGCTCACGCAGCTGCGTGGTAATATGTGTATTTTGCACCTTTTTCATTGACGCCGAACCATCTCTCTCTTAATGTGTGCATATTACACATATGGAGCCTGAGATGACAGAGAAATTTGCAGCCGATGTGCTAATTTGCGGCGCGGGCGCAGCCGGTCTGGCGCTGGCGATCGACCTGGCGCGGAGAGGCGTTTCCTTCCGCCTGATTGAGAAGATGGAGGGCCCGTTCCACGGCTCGCGCGGCAAGGGCATTCAACCGCGAACACAGGAAATATTCGAAGATCTCGGTATCCTCGACCGGCTCGTCGCGGTCGGCGGGTTATATCCGTCCGAACGCCGACACCGCGACGATGGCGGCTATGCCGACGCCGATGTGACGGAGCACGAGCCTCCGACCGCCGCCGAGCCTTATCACCTTCCGCTGATGGTGCCTCAGTTTCTGACCGAAGGCCTGATGCGCGAACGTCTTGAGGAGCTCGGTCATCGGCCCGAATTCGGCTGGGAACTGGTTGGCTTCGAGCAGGACGCGGACGGCGTGACGGCGCGTCTTACGGGCAAGGCCGGCGAAGAAACCTTGCGCGTGCGCTGGCTCGTCGGCGCCGACGGTGGCCGCAGCTTCGTGCGCCACGTGCTCGGCATCGATTTTCCGGGCAAGACCCTCGGGGTCCGCGCCGTCGTGGCGGATGTTATGCTGACGGGTCTTGCACGCGATGCCTGGCATCGCTTCAACGATGGAAACATGGTGCGGCAGATCTCGTTTTGCCCGCTCGCAGGGACCGGAATGTGCCAAATTCAAGGCCCGATTCCTCTTGAAGGCGATATCGAACTCTCCGCTAGAGGGCTGGAAGCTATGGTGGCGGGGCGCACCAATCGCGACGATATTCATATCCAATCCGTATCCTGGGCATCGGCATACAGCATGAATGCGCGATTGGCCGATCGCTACCGCGTCGATCGCGTGTTCCTCGTCGGCGATGCGGCTCACATTCATCCGCCGACGGGCGGTCAGGGCCTCAACACCAGCGTGCAGGATGCCTATAATCTGGGCTGGAAGCTGGCCGCGGTCGCCCACGGTGCGCCTGAGGCGCTGCTCGATACCTATGAAGAGGAACGCAGGCCGGTCGCCGCGGCGATGCTCGGCCTGGCGACAAAACTTCTCGATGCCTTAAAGCGTGGCGACATGCGTCGCGGCCGCGACGTGCATCAGCTCGATATCGGCTATCCCGAATCCTCGCTGGCGCTGGAGCAGTCAAGCCGGGTTGGCGGCCTCCTTGCCGGCGACCGTGCGCCGGATGCACCGATCCACGGTGCAGCCGGGCAAGCTGTGCGGCTGTTCGATTTGTTCCGAGGGACGCACTGGACCCTGCTCGGCTATGAGGTTGAGCGAGGGTCCGTGCGTCCGCGTCAGGGCGTGCATATTCATATATTCGGTCCGAAGGGCGATGTGCTCGATGACGGAGGTCACTTCCGTGACGCCTACGCCCCTGCCGTCGGTGATTGGGTCCTGGTACGTCCGGACGGCTACATTGGTGCCATTGTCGCGAGCGGCGATGTGGTGATCCTAGAGACCTATCTCGCGCAGGTAGGGCTCGGCTTGGTCCATACCGGTTGCAATTAGCGCGGCTCTATTCGGTCCAGCTTAGCGGCCTGCCAACCAGCGCTTGAATTCGACGTTCGTGTCGGTCTGGATCGCACCCACGCCGGCCGCGACAAGTGTTCCCCAGACGCTTTCCGGATCCTTGAGCGCGCGGCTGTCGTTGAAATTAAGATTGTGGGAGACATCGAGCGTATTCACCCACAGTCTGATGTTCTGGCGTTCCAGTTCTTCGCGGCCGGTAGCAAGATCAGCGACGTCGGCAAACTTGACTTCGATCATCGGCGCGCGCAGCGGCTCGATCAACCGCAGATCGTCGGCGAATTTGCCTGGTCTTGCGGGAAACATCGGCATATGCGGGATAGAGCCGAACCAATCGGCATCGAGAACCGAAAATTGAGGGCTTTCCGGGTCGATATCGGATTTGATGATGACGTGATCCTCGGCGCCAAGGCGTCGAACGGCAGCAATGACCAGCGGCAACTCATGCGGAAACTTCGTGTCGATATTGACGAAAACGCGCCCGCGCGCCTCTTCAAGCGCTTCTTCGAGCGTCGGCACGCGCTCATCCATCAGGGGCGCGGTTTGCCCACCGGCGCCGGCGCGCAGCCGCGCATCGCGGACCGTTGAGAAACTGCTTGCGCCGACGACACCTTTGGCCGACGTGGTGCGGTCCAGCGTCTTGTCGTGGATGACGACGAGATGGCCGTCGGCCGTTGCCTGCGTGTCGATCTCGACGAATTCGACGCCGAGTTCGGCGGCGGCGCGGATGGATGCCAGCGAATTTTCCGGCGCTGCCGACCAAAGGCCACGATGCGCGATCGTTAGAATGTCCGGATTGGCGCGGGACAGGAGATCATAGATATCGGCAAGGCGAGGCGAGGCGGCGGTCTGGCTATGCATGGGAATGGCTTTCGTGTGCGGATCGATCGTTCTGACGAAATGCGCCGCTTGATGTCCGGGACAGAATCCAGACGCCAATGGCTGCGCGCCGACGCGATGCTATCGGCATCGGTCGCCTGGATGGCTATTAATACACATAAAGTGTAATATTTGTGACAGGTCACCTTGAAGATGCGGGTGATGCGGATTGCATCCACGGATACGAGAGGCTAAGGCGGCTCAAAGGGTTGGAATTGCAGTCATGACAGCGCTTGAGAAATCCCCGCTGGCGAGCGAAAACGAACGCCTCATCCTCGATATCGTTCGCCGACATGAGCCGATCCCGCGCGCGACCATAACGACCCACACCAATCTGACCCAGCAATCGGTGTACCGCCTGGTCGAAACCTTAATGGCGCGCGGTCTGCTTCGCGCCGGTGCGCCCCTCAAGGGAGCACGCGGGCAACCGAGCCCAACAATCGAACTGGCAAGGCAAGCTGCTTACTCGATCGGCATTTCCGTCAATACCGACGCCGTAACCCTTTCGGTCGCCGATTTCGGCTGCGATATCGTCAGTCAGGAGACGCTTAGGAGCGTGCCAGGTGATCGCAAGGCAACGCTGGCCGCGCTTGCCCGAAAACTGAACTCGATCTTGATGCGACATGAGATACCGCGCAAAAACCTCATCGGGCTCGGCTTCGCCATGTCCGGCTTCTTCGTCGGCGATGCTCGCCACTTCAATGCCCCGGAGCCTTTGCGGGACTGGTCGCTGATCGATCTGCAGCCGGAGCTCGAAGATGCGTTCGGGCTGCCAGCGTGGCTGGAAAACAATGCGACGACCGGCGCCATCGGCGAAAGCCTGCGCGGCGTCGGGCGTTGGTGCCAGACCTTCGCTTACCTGTCTTTCAATTACGGATTTGGCGGTGGCCTTATTCTGGAGGGCAGGCCCCACCTAGGGTTCCATGGCAATGCGGGGGAGTTCAGCGTGATCTATGATCCGGAGGAGGCGCCGCGACGGCCGGCTCTGCAATATCTTATCCGCATATTGCGCAAGAACGGTATCGAGATTGGCTCCATCGAGGAGCTGAAGCAAGATTTCGATCCTTCCTGGCCGGGCGTGGAGAGCTGGCTCTCGGAGACCATGCCGATGCTCGATCGCCTGATTGCGACGCTTACCGGAGTGATCGATCCGCAGGCGATCGTCTTCGGCGGTCAGCTGCCGCCGGGGCTCGGGCAGATGATGATCGAACGCGCGAAAGTGCCCTCGCAGCGCCCGCATCGTTATGGTGTCGCACCGCTCGGGCCGCGGTTGGTTCTCAGCGAGACGAAGGGCGATGCCAGCGCGGTCGGAACCGCGCTGCTGCCGTTGAAGTTCCGGTATTTCTTATAGGCATTTGAAAGAATTACTGTCGCAACGCCGCACCTACCGCTTGTCGTATTGAGCGCGCGCCTCGTGAATGACATCCTGATTAGCGGTTGCCCATCCCACCAGCGCCATCACCGGACCAAGCAGTTCCCGACCGGATTTGGTAAGTTCATAGTCCACTCGGGGTGGAATGGTGGGGAATAGCGTGCGCGTCACCAGCCCGTCGCGCTCCAGCCCGCGTAACGTCAATGTCAGCATTCGCTGGGAAATGCCATCGATCCGCCGTCGCAATTCGTTGAACCGTAAGGGACCGTCCTTGAGCACGGCGATGATGTACAGGCTCCATTTGTCGCCGATGCGATCGAGAATTTCCCGCACCATCCGGCAATCGTCGAAATGAGGGATGGGAAAATCAATGTCATTCAGTGTCATGAATGTGCCTTCTTGCGGAGAGCGAAATAGTTACATTAATAGTGTTGGTCACAATTAATTACCACCCTTATCAGGAGTCAGCAAATGACCAACATTCTCGTCGTAACCTCGAGCCCGCGTGGGGCAGAAGGCTTGTCCACACGCTTCGCAACCGAGATCGCGGAGGGGCTCAAGGAGCGCTTGGGTGGAACACTCGTGATACGCGACTTGGCGGCCCGGCCACTGCCGCATATCACGCCGGCGTATATCGAAGGCCGCATGGCGCCCTCGCAAGCGCGGACACCGGAACAGGCTGAAGCCGTGGTGCTTGCAGAGACATTGGTGAACGAGGTCAAGGCCGCCGACGTGATCGTCATCGGCTCCGGAATGATCAACTTCAGCCTGTCTTCACAACTCAAGGCCTGGATGGATCATATCATCTGGCCCGGCGTAACCTTCAGCTACGATGCGAGCGGTGTCCGTGGCCTTCTAAGCGGCAAGAAAGCCTACGTTGTGACGGCCAGCGGCGGCGTCTTTTCCGAGGGTGCCCATGCGGCCTTCGATTTTCAGACGAACTATCTCGTTCATCTGCTCGGCTTCATGGGCGTGACCGACATCGAAACCATCCGCGTCGAAGGGACGGCCTACGGCCCCGAGGCGACACATGCGGCCATTGCCAAAGCCGAAACGCAGATACGTTCTGTGCTCGAACGGGCGGCGTGATTTTAGCCGCAACGGTCCATGCGGAATGGGCTTGTGCCTTGTGGGCGGAGCCCATTCTTCCTTCAGCGCGCAGCCCGTTCGGGGGGCGCATTTCATTTCCGCATCATCAATGCTTCAGCGCTTTGTCAGACGCCATTGCTAAAGCACGGCCTCTTTTTTCCGGACGACAGCATTGGCGCGCAAGACCGCAATCATCATTGGCAATGGCAAACTCGAGCGCGATCTCTCAGGGATCGTGGACGATGCGCAATTCGTCATGCGCTTCAACGAGCCGAACCTCGCCGGGGGCATGAGCGGCGAACGGACCGACATGATCATGCTGGTCGCATCGAGCAAGACCTTGTATCGGCGGCTGATCGATCCGGACTTTCTGGACAATGCAGCATTGAAGGCGGTGAAGGTGCTGATGCTCGCCTACCATCCGAACATCATCCGCAAATATCATCCCCGCCCCAACATCTTTCAGCGCCTGCAGGGCAGGAGGGCCGACTGGACGATGCAGGCGATCGAACGGATGGGCAAGGCCGGCAAGGAGATCCGCATCATGCCGCCGCAGACCTATATCGACGGTTGCAACGAGCTCGGCATTTCCAGGCCTCGCATGCGGGACGTCTTTCCCAGCACGGGCTTCCTCGGCATCTGTTATACGCTCGCAAACTTTCCGGCGTCCGAATGGGACGTCAAACTATGCGGCTTCAGCTGGGAAGGATGGAAGCGGCACGATTGGCAAAATGAGCGTGTCTGGGTCGAAAACAAGATCGCCAACGGCCGCGTCAGCCTGCTCGCGTAAGCTATTCGATGCGATCGGCTTTGAGAGCTTCGCAGACCTCTCCCGCGATCACTGTTCTGCCAGCAAGCCACGCAGCTCCGGCAGCCGGTCGTTCACCAGCCAGCCATAATAATTCTCTTCCGGCAGCTTTTTGCCGCCTGAAGCGTCCGCGGCCTGCCGCAAGGCAAGTGCGCGGCGCCGTGGCTGCCCGACATTGTAGAGCGTTGCCGTCAGACCGGGATTGTCGGTGATGTCGAAACCCTGGGCGCGATAGGCGTCGATCGCATCCCTGACGATCGCGGCGATATAGATCACGCTGCGATCGGGATCCATGATGTCACGGTAGATTGCCTGCGGATCATCAACGGACAATTTCGGCAAACCGCTGGTCGCATGCACGAGGTCGGTGGCCTCGAGCGCGGTCAACGGACTGATCTGACCAAGACCGAAGGTCTGGCCTGCGAAGAAGGGCTGGAAGAAGGCACGCTGGAACGTCATGTTTTCATAGATAGCGCCATCGATGAGCTTGCCACGAAAACTCGTGTCCCAGGTTTCATCACGGCATTCCCATAGCTCAGCGCTGCTCGTGAAGGCATCGCAATGGGCGAATTCCGGCTTCTTCAGGAAGGTCTGGACGGTCACGTCCTTATAGGCAAACTTGAAATTGGATTGCGAATAGGCAAGTGCCTTGACGTAATAGGACTTCACCCTGTTCACGATGGTGATGTTATAGGTGTGCTCGCCGACAAGCGCGCCGATTATGTGGATGGGGTCGATCTGATAGGCCGTTGCGGCCTTCCTGATCGAAGCCATCAGGTCCTTGTCCTCGCGAAACACGCTGACGATCTTCTGGTATTTTTCGTCATATGTCGTGTTGAACGCCTTGGCCCGCAGCACCGAAGTGTTGGGTATCGGGGGCTGAACGCTGTTGCGATTGCCCGGGGGGACGCGCACGAGTTCATACGCGAAGCAGGCATTCGTGAGCGCAAAGACAAAAAGGAAACCGAGTGCCGGGAGTGTCGACAGGCGTGTTCGCATTGACAAGATGACTTTCAAAATATTCCCCGGCACGGGGACAATCTTCATACGCGATCGATATACGAAGGCAAGGGCGGCATCTTCTGCCCCCGCGCGAATCACAATGTGGCCGTCGAAAACAACAGACCGGCAATACACAGAAAGCTCGCAGCGACTAGGAACGAACGCACACTCGGCTCCATGAGCTGGGCTCATGACATCCGATGCGGTCAAATTTATTCGAAAGAAGATTATTCGTATTTTTAGCGAACCGGTTCTTTTTGCCATCGTGCGGGGGAAGGAGTCCAATCAACCGTGGAATTTATGATTTCTGACTGTTATGAAGTTGAGCGCGGATAAAAAGATATGTTGTTTCATGAGCATAGCAGATTAGCAGAAGATCATCGGGCGCGTTGATGATTTGTTTGAATTAAAAGCGAATCTCCACCAACTCATGGTTGGGGAAACGCTAGCACATAGTTCGGGAGGCCTTATGATTGATAATATTCTCGACCGGATGACGCTTGAAGAGCAGGCTTCGCTGCTGTCCGGCGCCGACTTCTGGACCACGGTGCCGGTCGAGCGTCTCGGCGTTCCGAAGATCAAGGTCACGGATGGTCCGAACGGTGCGCGCGGCGCCGGCTCGCTGGTTGCCGGCGTCAACGCTGCCTGCTTTCCCGTCGCCATCGCGCTTGGGGCCACATGGAATCCGGCGCTTGTTCAACGCATGGGCGTGGCGCTCGCCGGCCAGGCCAAGAGCAAGGGGGCATCAGTGCTCCTGGCGCCGACGGTCAATATTCATCGTTCCGGCCTGAATGGCCGCAATTTCGAATGCTATTCGGAAGACCCAGTGCTGACGGCCGAACTCGCCGTCGCCTATATCCAGGGTGTGCAAAGCCAGGGCATTGCCGCCACCATCAAGCATTTCGCCGGCAATGAATCCGAGATCGAGCGTCAGACGATGTCCTCGGATATCGGCGAGCGGGCGCTTCGCGAAATCTATCTGCCGCCGTTCGAACAGGCAGTGAAGAGGGCGGGGGTCATGGCTGTCATGTCCTCCTATAACAGGCTGAACGGTACCTATACCAGTGAGCATCCCTGGCTGTTGACCAAGGTTCTGCGCGAGGAATGGGGTTTCGATGGCATTGTCATGTCCGACTGGTTCGGCTCACATTCGACCGTTCCGACGATCAATGCCGGACTTGATCTGGAAATGCCCGGCCCGACGCGCGATCGCGGCGACAAGCTCGTGGCGGCTGTGCGCAACGGCGAGGTCAAGGCGGAGACGGTGCGCGAAGCCGCCCGCCGCATATTGACGCTGCTCGAACATGTAGGCGCTTTCGAAAAAGCACCTGATTTGAGCGAGCAGGCGCTGGATCTGCCGGAGGACAGGACTCTCTTATGTTCATTTGCAAGCTCTCTAGCCGCGTTTTTTCTTTCGCCTTTGACGACGAGGTCATGCGTGAAGCTGATGCACAAAGCAGGAGACAGGGCATTTAGACGACGGCTGGCATACTCTTATGCGCGGGCTGGATACCGCATTTCCGTGTGTTCGTCTGGGGCTGTCTCTGTCTAATTTCGGGCATGGATGTATCCGCCACATAGAGTCCGCGAGGGTTCCCCACCGGAGCCCTGCCTCCAACTTTGCACATCAGACAGATGATTGGGTTTCTCGATAATTTTCCGCCGACGGTCGGCGCTTTAAACCTTTGTTGCCGGAGCGACCTCCTGCCCGATTGCCCACAGGAACGCGGCCATTTCTCTGGCAATGGCTGTGACAGCGATGACTTTCGGCTTGCCTGCCGCCACCAGCCTTCGATAGCGCGCGCAAAGGCGCACTTGACCTTTCCAGGCAATCTCGCGAACCGTCCTTGGCAGTCCTTCCAGCCGTGCCTGGATCGTTGGGCTTACCCGTGCGGGGAAGCGATATGTCCAAGCGCCTTCTATGAGCACTCTTCTGGCTCTTGTGTTGCCTGCCTTGGTGATCCCACCACGCTTGACCCGTTCGCCCGTCGAGCTCTCCGACGGCACGAGACCGAGATACGCCATCAACTGACGGGGATTATCAAAGCGCCTGACATCGCCGATTTCGACGACAAAGGTAACCGCTGTCATCAATGCAACGCCGCGCATCGCTTGGTAGGCGGCCACAACCGGGGCCATCGACCAGGATGCCGCGGTTTCCACCACCAGCTGGGTCAGCCGGTCCAGACGCACGCCGGCATCCTCGATGGCCTGGCAATATTCTGCCAACAGGATCTGGTGGGCGGGGTGATCAAATGCCTGGCACGTCAGCCATCTTGTATGGGCGCGCGTCCATGGTTTGCGTCCGGTATAGATGCGGCCGTGACGCAACAAGAAAGATTGAATCTGCTGGCGCGCCTGTTTCAGCGCGTCGCTGGCAGCTTCGCGGGCTCGCACCAGGTCGCGGATCGCCTCATGGCCTTGATCCGGAACCCAGACCGGGGTCAGCTCGCCGGCCCGGTGCAGGCGCGCCAGGCTTACGGCGTCCCGGCGGTTCGTCTTCACCCGGTCGCCCGCACGCTTGGGCACCAACGACGGCGCCACGACCACGCAGTCATGCCCCAACTCGACAATCTGGCGGTAAAGACCATAACCCGTGGGACCGGCCTCATAGCAAAAATGAAGCTTGGCGCCGCGCTTGGAAAGCTTACTGACCATCGATGCCACGGACGCCGGCTCCGAGGAGATGTCGCCAAAAAACCGCACCTCGCCGTTGCGCGCTCCTTCGGCAATCGCAACTGAAATCTTCGACTTGGATGTATCCAGGCCAATGAAAATTACGCTACCTTCTTTCATGGTTCGCCCTCGCTAAGCTTGGGGCTCGGCTCCGGCCAATCCAGAGCAACCCCCGAATTCAGCTTACTGCGGGGGCGGGCCACGCTCACCCCGAGAACATACGGTCTGATCCGTCAGCTAGGCGCCGAAGGCGCAGTCCTTTTGAAGAATGACGGCATTCTTCCTCTGCAGAAAACAGGGCTCGGGCATGTAGCCGTCATCGGCCCAAATGCGGCCGAAGCCCGTGTCATGGGCGGCGGCAGTGCCCAGATTGCCGCGCATTATAAAGTCAGCCCCCTTGAGGGCATTCGCGACGCGCTGTCAAATGCCAACAGCATTCACTATGCAGCAGCCTGCCGTAACAATCGGCTGATCAACGTCTTTTCCGGCGAGATGCGGGTGGAGTACTTCAAGGGCCGCGATTTTGCCGGCCCGGCAATGGCCATCGAAACGGCGAACAAGGGCGAGTTCTTCTGGTTCGAGCTGCCGTCTTCCGAGCTCGATCCCAGCAATTTCTCCGCCCGCATGACAGCCTCCTATATTCCGGCGGAAAGCGGCGAGCATGTATTCGGCATGACCAATGCCGGCCTCGCCAGGCTCTATGTCAATGGCAAGCTTGTCGTGAATGGCTATGACGGCTGGTCGCGCGGCGACAATTATTTCGGCACGGCCAATGTCGAACAGCGGCAGGCTATTCATCTTGAGGCCGGCCAGCGATATCAGATGATCGTCGAATATTGCTCGCCGGCGACGAGCGAGGAGGGGATCAACCTCACGGCGGTCCGTTTCGGCGTCGAAAAGCCGCTCGGTGAGGCCGATATGCTGGATGCCGTCGCAAAGGCCGAGAACGCCGATGTCGTCCTGCTCTTTGTCGGTCGTGACGGCGAATGGGATACCGAGGGGCTCGATCTACCCGACATGCGCCTGCCCGGCCGACAGGAGGAATTGATCGAGAGCGTGGCAGCCGTCAACGCCAATGTCGTCGTCGTATTGCAGACGGGCGGTCCGATCGAAATGCCCTGGATCGGCAAGGTCAGGGCGGTGTTGCAGATGTGGTATCCCGGTCAGGAATTGGGGCATGCCGTTGCCGATGTGCTGTTCGGCGATGTCGAGCCCGGCGGCCGCTTGCCGCAGACCTTCCCGAAACGTCTCTCGGACAATTGCGCCATGGTTGGGGATCCCAAGGTTTATCCTGGCAAGGATGGGCATGTGCGTTACGCCGAAGGCGTCTTTGTCGGCTATCGTCATCATGATACCCGCGGTATCGAACCCCTGTTTCCGTTCGGCTTCGGTCTTGGCTACACGCGCTTTTCCTGGGGCGAGGCAAAGGCGTCGACGACGCGGATGAGCGCAGAGGGTGTCACCGTGACGATCGATGTCACCAATGTTGGCGAGAGAACCGGCTCCGAACTCGTGCAGCTTTATGTGCGGCCAATCGATTCCACGATCGAGCGTCCGGAAAAGGAACTGCGCGCCTTTGCCAAGCTGCGGCTGGCGCCCGGCGAAACGGGCACGGCTTCTCTTGTCGTGCGGCCGCGTGATCTCAGCTATTTTGACGAGGGGACGAAGGCGTTCCGCGCGGCCGCCGGCCGCTACGAGCTCGTTGCCGCCGCCAATGCCGCCGACATCCGCTCCACGGTGACGATCGAGCTTGCAGATGAATGGATCGGCGAAACCGGCGACCGTTCGATTTGACGTTACGGTCAGCAGCAAACGGATCCGGGGGGATGGGCGCCAGGGCGCAACGACTGCGCCCTTGGACGACCGGTCAGCGTGCCGTTGCGTCCGGAACGCTCCTAGCGACGGCGCATGCGTTGCGGCGGAATGCGTCCGGAGAATGGTGATTCCTCGTCCTCGTCGGCAGCCGTCATCTGAAAGATCTGCGCGACCGGCTTCGGCCGCCCAAGGAAGAAGCCCTGTGCTTCGTCGCAGCCTTCGACGCGCAGGATTTCCAGCTGATGATCGGTTTCCACACCCTCTGCCAAAACCGGAATTTCCAGGCTCTTGCCGAGTGTCAGCACGGCGCGCACGATTGCTTTTGCCTGGATGCTCCGGTCTACCTCGTTCATGAAGGATCGGTCGAGCTTGATCTTGTCGAATGGGAATGAGCGCAGTGTGTCGAGCGACGAGTATCCGGTTCCGAAATCATCGATGGCGATGGTGACGCCCAGCGCCCGGATCTGCCGAAGCACATGCAAGGTGCGGCTCTTGTCGGCGATGATGGTGGACTCGGTGATTTCCAATTCCAGCCGTTTTGGCGACAGGCCGGTTTCAACAAGGATCGAATGAACCAGCCGGGCAAGATCGGCATGGGCGAATTGTACCGGCGAAAGATTGACGGCGATCTTGTAGGGCTTGTCCCATGATGCGGCCTCCCTGCAGGCGGTACGCAACACCCATTCACCGATAACGAGGATCGTGCCGCTCTCTTCCGCGATGGGAATAAATTCCGCAGGCGGCACGGCGCCGTGCTCGGGATGGTACCAGCGGACCAGAACCTCATAACCGCAGATCTCGCCGGTGCTGACGGAAGTCTGCACCTGATAGTGCAGTTCGAGCTGATCCAGCTCGACCGCGCGGCGCAGATCTTGCGCCAGCATATGCCGGGCGCGCGCCGCCTCATCCATTTTGGACTCGTAGAAGCAGACCGCGCGACCAACATCGGCCTTGGCGCGATACATGGCGAGATCGGCATTGCTCACCAGGCGCTCCTCATCGATGCCGTCATCCGGATAGACAGCGACGCCGATGCTCGCGCCGGTCGCCGTCTCGAAATCATCGATGCGGATGGGCTCGAACAGGGTCTTTTCAAGGCGAGCCACGAAATCCAGGAGTTCGCTTTGAACCTGGAACCGTTTGGTTGCGGCGAACTCGTCGCCGCCGACACGTGCGACGAACTCTCCATCCTTGACGAGACGCGCAAGCCGCCGGCCGATCGCCTTGAGGGCCTGGTCGCCGGCCTTGTGACCACGCAGGTCGTTGATCTGCTTGAAGCGGTCGAGATCGATGCCGATCACGGCAAGCTTTGCGCCGTCTTCCTTGGCATGTTGCATTTCGCCCTGAAGATAATCGGCGAAGCTGCCGCGATTGGGCAGGCCGGTCAGCAGATCGTTCAATGCCATATGCTGGAGTTTCTGGATGGATTCGCGCGAGGCGCGCTCATCGATCATGTAGCTGGCGACGCCCGTGCCGATGATGATGAGCCCGCCGCCGGCGACCGCCACGGCCATGGCCTTTAGCGCATAGGAATCGGCAAGTCCGGCGCCGGTTACCAGCGGCGTGACCGATACGGCTGTCATCGCGGTAAAATGGAGCGATACGACGGCAACGACGAAAAGGACGAGTGCCGCAAGTCCTGAAAAATGCGAGGGACGACGGATCGCCTGATGGTGGGCGAGCGTGGCGAAGATCACCGAAAGCACGACGGAACCGACGACATAGCTCTCATTCCACTCGACAATTCCATCGACGTGATAGGCCATCATGCCGGTATAGTGCATGGCGGCAATCGCAAGGCCGACGACGGCACCCCCCACTTCCGGCGCCATCCGTGACAGCTTGGACAAAGCGATTGCGAAACCGAAGGCGCAGCCGGTCACGGCCAGAAGAAGGGATGCCATGGTGAGGATCGGATCAAAGGTAACCGGCGCTTCGACCTGATAGGCCAGCATGGCGATGAAATGCGTGCACCAGATCGAGGATCCTGCCGCGACCGCTGTCAGGAAGATCCATCCGCCGCGTTGAAGTCCGCGTGTCTTTCCCGCTTGCCGCAACAGGCCGAACGTGATCCATCCACCGCTGATGCAGACAAATGCTGCAAGAAGAACAAGCCACAGATTATGTTCCGTGAAAATGCAGGAAAGAACGCGCACGCAAAAGATCCCAACTACGGTCAATAGGTGAGGGGAGTCCTCAACTAAAGCTGCAACCTAAAGTCAACGGCGCGCCTTTTGCGGGTAAACACTGAAAATCGGGTAAAGACAGTTGAGCAAAAACTGTGACAGGCGGGCGTTATTGCACGTACTGTCCTGACTGGGTTTGCGAGTTTTGCGGAATTATTTTTTCGAAAGCCACCGATTGCAATTCAGACGTACGTCATTTCTGCTCAAAAGAGGTTTTTATTTTCGTTCCTCTGTCAGGTAGTTTCTCAAACATAATTTGAATACTGGTAAATTTTTCGTGGAGGCTAGCAATATAAAATAGAGATATTGCTTTTATCGGAATTTCAATATTTTGGTGCGATACTATAAATTAGTATATCTGAAAATGATAATACTTGTAATCGACGAATGTTTTGAGAATGCAACTTGTATAATAGAGAGCTTGCCTGGTGAAGAGAGTCTGGATCCGCCTACAGTCGTTCGATGCAATGTATAAGCTCTTGCGAAAATTGCTCGCGGAGAGAGCGGGCAACTTTGGGATGACGACTGCTCTTATTGCCGTGCCGTTGATTGCGGCGGGTGGCCTGGCGCTTGATGTCACTAACGCCATGCTCGTCAGGACGGAATTGCAAAACGCCGCCGATGCAGCCGCGGTCGGTGCAATCGCCGATTCGTCCCCGGCAGTTGCGGCTGCCATGGCCATGACGAAGGACGGCACCGTCACGATCGGTCAGGATGATGCCAACAAGCTCTTTCTAGGTCAGGCATCCGGCGATCTTCCGAACACGCCTGTCGCCGTCAATGTCGCGGTGACGCGCACGGGAAACGTCGTCTCGTCGACGGTCAGCTTCTCGGCCAATGTGCCGACCACGCTCAGCCAGATTATCGGGAAGACATCCATTCCCGTGAGTGGTTCCGCATCCGCGCAGTATCAGACGGCGACCTTCATGGACTTCTATATGTTGCTGGACAACACGCCTTCGATGGGAGTTGGCGCGACGACAACTGACATCCAGGCGATGGTGTCCCACACGTCCGATAGCTGTGCTTTTGCCTGCCACAATCTCGATAACCCCAACAACTACTACAATCTTGCGAAGAATGTGCTCAAGATCAACACCCGTATCGATGTCGTGCGACAGGCGACGCAGAAGCTGACCGATACCGCGGTCGCCAATCGCGTCACGTCGGATCAATATCGGATGGCCGTTTATACTTTCGGGACGCAGGCCGAAAAGGTTGGCCTGACCAATGTATCGTCGTTGTCATCCGACATGACGCAGGTCAAAGACACGACGAGCGCGGTTGATCTGATGACGGTTCCCAAGCAAGGCTATAACAATGACCAGGATACAAGCTTTGACACGATGCTGACGCAGCTTGCGCCCATCATAGGAACAGGCGGCAGCGGTACAACCAGTACGGATCGGCAGAAGATTCTCTTCCTCGTCACCGATGGCGTCGGCGACAGCAACAAGCCGAACACCTGCACTAAGCCGACGACCAATGGCCGTTGTCAGGAACCGCTCGATACGTCCTTTTGCCGGCCGTTGAAGAATCAGAACATCAAGATCGCCATTCTCTATACGACCTATCTGCCGCTGCCGACCAACGGTTGGTACAATCAATGGATCGCGCCTTTCCAATCGCAGATTGGGACCAATCTGCAGAACTGCGCCTCGCCTGGCCTCTACTTCGAAGTCAGTCCGACACAGGGTATTTCCGACGCGATGAACGCCTTGTTCCTGAAAGTCATTCGCACGCCGCGCATTACAAGCTGACGGCAGGAAGCGCGATCGCCAACGCGCGAGCAGCGATCTAGGCCACGGTAAGCGACTTGATCAGGCCCACAATTTTTTGACGCGTCCTTGCATCCTTGATCTTTGCAAAGGCGCGATTGAGTTCGACGCCTTCCTCGGATGAAAGGAAACTGACGAGGTCGTTCTTGAACGCATGCGCCTCATTGGTCGAAGCATCGTTGCTCGACGTCGGATTGTCGAAGAAATGCGAGATCGGAACGCCAAGGCTCTCCGCCACGCGTTGCAAACGACTTGCACCAACACGATTGGTGCCTTTCTCGTATTTCTGGACTTGCTGGAACGTTAGATCCAGCCTTTCAGCCAACGCCGATTGGCTCATGCCTAGCAAACGACGTTGCGCGCGTATGCGCTTGCCGACTTCGACATCGATGGGACTGGGCAGTCTTTTGGGGGAGCTATCTTGCACTGGATCCTCATGTCTTGACCGTGAAACCACCCATCAAACCTGGGGGAGCCGATGGACGGAGGCGAAGGCCGCGAAACCTCTTAAGCGGATTCTTTCCAAGCCTTCCGCCTATGACTGCCGGGTGCCATGAAAAACGGCAACGTCAATTCACCCCGATGGAGGCAGAGCCGTCTGTTTGGTGCGCATTCGGTACAATACCTGCGCAATTTGACTATCCCGGAAAGGTGCTGACGCTAAAAAAGCGCTCCCGCCTAGCCAGCGGACGACCCGCGACCGAGATGGCGCACCGTTTCGATAAAGGCCCGCAGCTTTGGCGCCAGCTCGGCGCGACGCGGGAAGTAAAGGAAAAGGCCGGCCTCCGTGACGGCATGGTCGTTCAGGAGCTGAACAAGCCTGCCGGATGCGATTTCCGACTGCACAAGCGGTTCGAAGACATAGGCCAGCCCTACGCCGGCCAAGGCCAGCTCGATTGCCGAATGCGATTCCGTGACGATTGCCTGGCCGCGCACCGTGACGGCGACATCCCGCCCATTCTCGACGAATTCCCATTGATAGAGGCCGCCGGAACGCATGAGGCGGTAGCCGATGCAATTGTGACTGGAAAGATCGCCGAGCGTGTTCGGGCAGCCGAAACGTCCGATGTAATCAGGGGAGGCGACGATGACCGATCGGAAGGGCGGCGTGAGGCGGACGGCGACCATGTCCTGCGCGATCATTTCGCCGATACGTATGCCGGCATCGAAGCCCTCGGCAACGATATCGGTCAATCGCTCATCGGAGAAGATCTCGACCTCGACTTCGGGATAGCGTTCGGCCATGGCTGCTATCACGCGGGTGACGGCAAGCGGCAGGCAGACACGTGACGCATTGATACGCAGGAGGCCGCTCGGTCTTCCCTGGACGGCCTTTATGCGCTCGATGCGCTCATGAATATCCTGTAGCGCCGGGGTGATCGTGCCGATCAGGCTCCGACCTGCCTCGGTCAACGCCACGCTGCGCGTCGTGCGCGCAAACAGCGGTTGTCCGAGCCTTTCCTCCACCAGCCGTACCGCATGGCTGACGGCCGATGCGCTCATTCCCAACTCGCTGGCGGCGGCCGCGAATCCACCTCGGCGCGCGACAGTGGCGATAACAGGCAGATGTGACAGCAGATCGCGATCCATTCATGCATGATATCGCATAATGCATGCAAATTAAATGATCTTATCGAATGGCCGAAAAGCAGCGAACTTAGTGGCATCAAATCGCTGCGGGTCCCTTCGATCATCGAACTCAGGCTTGCATGTCAAAGAGGAGCATCGCTATGAGCATAGAGTTTTACACGCTTGGCAACAGTGGCTTGAAGGTAACGCGGCTTGCCCTCGGCACCATGACGTTCGGCACGGAATGGGGTTGGGGATCGGACAAGGCAGCGGCGCGCGCCATCTTCAATGCCTATGTCGACGCCGGCGGCAACTTCTTCGATACGGCCGATGCTTATACGGGTGGCACGTCGGAAACCTGGCTCGGCGAATTCATTGCCGAACGCGGGTTGCGCGATGACGCGGTGATCACGACCAAGTTCACCATGAATCTTACCGCCCGCACGCCGAACGCGGCAGGCAACGGCCGCAAGAACATCCTGCGATCCGTCGAAGGCTCGTTGAAACGCCTCAATACGGATCACATCGATCTTTATCTCATGCATTGCTGGGATCGCCTGACCCCGCCGGAAGAGGTGATGCGCACCTTCGACGATCTCGTTCGCTCCGGCAAGGTACGCCATGTCGGCTTGTCCGATGTGCCCGCCTGGTACGCCAGCCGCGCCCAGGCCGTTGCCGAGCATCGCGGCTACGAGCCGATCTCGGCGCTGCAACTGGAATATTCGCTGGCCGAGCGCAATATCGAGAACGAGTTCGTGCCGTTCGGCACGCGCTATGGCGCTGGGATCATGGCCTGGAGCCCACTGGCGAGCGGCCTCTTGAGCGGCAAATATCGCCCAAGCGGCGAGGGCGAGACCGCCGGCCGGCTCGAGACGGTGCGCGGCACCACCAATCCCGGCTTCCAGAAATTTACCGATCGCAACTGGGCCATCGTTGCCGAACTGGAGAAGGTGGCGGCGGAGCTCGGGCGCAGCATGGCGCAGGTGGCAGTCAACTGGGCGATGACGCAGCCCGGAATAGCCTCGATCATCGTCGGCGCTACGAAGCTGGAGCAATTGAACGACAATCTCGGCGCCTTGGATTTCGCAATACCATCCGAGCTACGCCGCCGTCTCGACGAAATCAGCGCCCTGCAGCCGGCCTTTCCCTATTCGTTCTTCGGGCCGGAGGTCCAGGGCGGCCTAACCGGCGGTCAGACGGTCGGAGGCAAGCCTGCCGGTTACTATCCGGATCTGAATATTTCCGGACAATTTGCCGGCGTCAGCTAATTCCGTGGCAATAATCATCAGCGCGCCAGCACTCGCCGGCGTGTTGTCTTGAAATAGAGCGGATGCCTTGTTTCCTCCGAGTTCTGCTGTTAGAGACCGCGCCGTGGCGTCGAAGAGCCATGAAATCCGGTCGCAGCCCACCCGGTCAAAACAAGGGATCTTGTACTATGAAGACTATCGTCATCTGCTCCGGCGGATTGGACTCGGTTTCGCTCGCCCATAAAGTCGCAGCCGAACATCAGCTTATCGGCCTCGTCTCCTTCGACTACGGCCAGCGCCATCGCAAGGAACTCGACTTCGCCGCCGCTTGCGCCAGGCGTCTGGGCGTCCCTCATCAGATCATCGACATCACCGGCATCGGCAAGCACCTCACCGGATCGGCCTTAACCGACGATGTCGATGTGCCGGACGGGCACTATGCCGAAGAAACCATGAAGGCGACCGTCGTGCCGAACCGCAACGCGATCATGCTCGCGATCGCCTTCGGGCTGGCGGCCGCCCAGAAGGCGGATGCGGTCGCCGTTGCCGTTCACGGCGGCGACCATTTCATCTATCCGGATTGCCGGCCCGGTTTCATCGATGCATTTCAGCAGATGCAGAACCACGCGCTCGATGGCTATGCCAGCGTTTCCCTCTATGCGCCCTATGTGACTATCTCGAAAGCCGATATCGTCACGGATGGTGCACGGCATCAAATGCCCTTTGCCGAGACCTGGTCGTGTTACAAGGGCGGAGAACGCCATTGCGGCCGTTGCGGCACCTGCGTCGAACGGCGCGAAGCCTTCCATATCGCCGGCATCGCGGATCCCACCGATTATGAGGATCCGGATTTCTGGGTGTCGGCGACATCGGGCTTTGTCGCTGCGGAGGTGAAGTGATGTTCCGCATCACCAAGGAATTTCACTTCTCAGCCTCGCACCAGCTCTCGCATCTTCCCGACGACCATCAGTGCGCGCGCATGCATGGGCACAATTACATCGTCGTGGTAGAGCTTTCGGCCAGCGAACTCGATCGGAACGGCTTTGTGCGTGACTATCATGAGCTGCAGCCGCTGAAGCGCTATATCGACGAGGAATTCGACCATCGCCATCTCAACGATGTGCTTGGCCATGATCGCGTCACCTCGGAATACCTGGCCAGGCATTTCTACGACTGGTGCAAGTCTCGCCTGCCGGAGACATCGGCGGTGCGCGTCAGCGAGACGCCGAAGACCTGGGCGGAATACCGGCCATGAGCGAAGCGCGCATTCGCGTAAGCGAGATCTTCGGGCCGACGATCCAGGGTGAGGGTATCCTGATCGGCCTTCCGACAATCTTCGTGCGCACCGGCGGCTGCGACTATCGCTGTTCCTGGTGCGATACGCTGCACGCGGTCGACAGCGACTACCGCGATCAGTGGCAGCCGATGTCGGTCGACGAGATCTGGTCGGAGGTGACGCGGCTTTCCGGCGGCAAGCCCTTGACGATATCGCTGTCGGGCGGCAATCCCGCAATCCAGCCTCTCGGCCCGCTGATCGCGCGCGGTCATGCCGAGGGCTATCGTTTCGCATTGGAAACGCAAGGGACCCTGGCGAAGGATTGGTTCGCCGAACTCGACGTGCTGGTGCTGAGCCCGAAGCCGCCATCGAGCGGTATGGCGACGGATTGGGGCGCATTCGACGACTGTCTGCGCATGGCGGCTCGCAAGCCGCAGGTCGCGCTGAAGATCGTCGTGTTCAACGACGTCGATTACACCTATGCGCGCGAGGCCGCGTCGCGCTATCCCGACCTGCCGCTTTATCTGCAACCCGGCAATCACACGCCGCCGCCGCCGGAGGCCGACGATGCCATCGTCGATATCGAAGGCATCGTCGAGCGCATGCGCTGGCTCGTCGACAAGGTCAGCGGCGACCGATGGTTTGAGGCAAGAGTGTTGCCGCAATTGCACGTGCTGATTTGGGGCAACAAGCGCGGCGTTTGAGCCGCTGCGATCTGGCCTCTTTCGTTATCGATGTCGTGCGGCCTCAAGGGCCGCAAGGCGCCATGTCACGATTTCTTGCCGTGAGCACCCTCGTCGGTCGCGTCTGGTGACATTGGCCCGAGTTCGGCATCGAACAGCTTCGACAATGTCTTCAGGATCTGCCGAACACCGGGGTGATCGCAGGTATAATATCTGAATTGCGCCTGGCGGCGCACTTTC
Organism: Rhizobium sp. P40RR-XXII; assembly: GCF_012641405.1. Lineage (GTDB taxonomy): Bacteria > Pseudomonadota > Alphaproteobacteria > Rhizobiales > Rhizobiaceae > Rhizobium. The sequence continues at coordinate 48,102 of NZ_JABAII010000018.1, read as the reverse complement.
ACGATACCGGAATGATGCAGCCGCGTCAGATGCTGGCTCAGCGCCGATTGCGATATTCCCAGCTTCCTGGCTAGGCTGTTCACATCCTCTTCGTGGCGTGAGAGATGAATGCAAACCTCGAGACGTTTGGGATTGGAAAGCTGGCTGAGAAGATCTGCATGATAGATGAGGCGCTCATCTTCTGTGGTCTGATCTGAATACATGGCGCGGCCGATCATTGATGTTTAAACTGCAAAGCCCCGGCATCGCGCGATGATGAACGCAAAAGTTGCAAAATTATAGTCTAAATTATTGCAAAAACGTTGCACCTTCGCGGAGCAAACGGACCTCCCATTCAGGCCGATCGTCACCGATCAACCTTTCTACAACCGAAAACTAGGGTCCTGTTGCAGTTTGGGAATATGTTCCACCGTTCGTTTTTGCAATTATTCTGTAACAAAATCGAACGAACTGCCTTGTTTTTGTCCGTCTTTTGACATCGCGCTGCTAATTAAGCCGTTTATCTTCTGCTCCAACGAACAGGAGGTAACCATGACCCATAGGGACTTGACGATCGCCGAAGTTCTTAGAGACCCGCTGATCCGCCAGGTCATGCGCGCAGATCACATATCCGTTTCAAGGATGGCGAACCTGCTGCAGGATGCCGCCCGCAGGCAGGAGCTTGCTTTGTCTGCCAACATTGCACCGATTGCGCATGCGGCCGCGCGGTCGGTACCGCGGATCGATTTGCGCTGATATTATCTACCTGGATTTGTCGACGGCAATCGCCACGGGATCGGCGATTGCCACTATTTCCCAGCGTTCCCAATCCCGGTTTCGCAACGTGCTGGGCCTGCCGTCAGAGTGCGCCGCTCCGGTTGAGCGAGATCGCATAGACACTGGTCGTCGCCGTCATGAAAAGCTTGTGCTTGCCACGGCTGCCGAAGCAGAGGTTGGAGACGGTCTCCGGCACCAGGATCTTGCCCATGAGGTGACCGTCCGGCGCGATGCAATGCACACCATCGGCGGCTGAAGACCAGAGATTGCCGTCGCTGTCGAGGCGCATGCCATCGGCGCAGCCCGGTGAAATCGTATGAAACACGTCGCCACCGGACAGCCGCCAGTTTTCTCCGACATTGAAGACGCGAATATGCTGCGGGTCGCTACCATGCATGCGGCCGGTATCGGCGACGTAGAGCTTTTTCTCGTCGGGGCTGAAGGCAAGTCCGTTTGGGCAATTGAAATCCGTCAGGACAGCGGAGATCGCGCCGGAGGGATCGACACGATAGACATTGCAGGGCAATTCCTGCTCGCTTCTATGCCCCTCATAATCCGTCGCAATGCCATAATGGGGATCGCTGAACCAGATGGCACCGTCCGAGGCGACGATGACATCATTCGGCGAGTTCAGCCGCTTGCCCTGATAGCTGTCGGCGATGATCGTGGTCGATCCGTCATATTCTGTACGCGTCACGCGCCTGCCGCCATGCTCGCAGCTGACAAGCCGGCCCTGCCGGTCGCGCGTATGGCCGTTCGAAAAATTCGAAGGCTCGCGAAAGACGCTGACGCCGAAGCCCGGTACCCAGCGCATGATGCGGTTATTGGGAATATCGGAAAAGAGCAGGCAATTCAGATCTCCGAACCAGACAGGTCCTTCCACCCAGTCGAATCCGGTGGCAATTTGTTTGACGGGAGCGTTGCCGAGGATGAATTTCCCGAAGGCCGGATCGAAAATCTCGAAGAACGACATTATGACAATACCTCCCATAAGGTTACATCTGGAGATCGATGTGTTATCGATAACATATAGAATTGAGTCCGCAAACGGGAGGATAGTTGCATGAGCCATGTTCTGACGTCGAGTGTCTTGAGCGACGAAGGTGTGACGACGCTGTTGACGGCGGCCATCGCCGCGGCCACCGCGATGGGGCAGCCGCAATGCATCGTCGTGGTCGACCAGTCCGGCGTGACATTGGGCTCCTTTCGCATGCGCGGTTCACGTTTCCAATCGCTGAAAAGTGCCGCGGCCAAGGCACAGACGGCCGCCTCCATCGGTGCGCCAAGCCATTCCTTGCCGGAACATGCCAGGGTGCCGCTTGCGGTTGCAACCCATGGCGGGATGACCGGCTTGCGCGGCGGCTTGCCGATCCGTGTTGCCGGCACGCTTGTCGGCGGCATCGGTGTCGGATCGGGCTCCGGCGAGCAGGACGAACAGGTAGCCCGCGCCGCCCTTAAGGCAATCGGCGCCGATCTCGACTAACGGACAGACGACCTCCCTCTGATCCTGCCGATCCGAGGGAGGTCGCAAACGGTCAGGCGAAGACGATTTGCGCCTTCATCGCCTTGCTTCGATCCGAGGCGATCTCGAAGGCACTGATCGCCTCGGCGAGCGGCACGGTGTGGGTGATGAGCGGCCGCACATCGATAAGGCGCTTGCGCATCAGATCGACGCCGACTGAAAACTCCTCATGGAAGCGGAAGGAGCCGCGCAGCTCCAGTTCCTTGGCGGTAATCGCCATCATCGGCAGGCTCATATCGCCGCCGAGACCGAGCTGCACGATGATCCCACGCGGACGAAGTGCTGCGATACCGCCGACCAGCGCGGCGGCAGCGCCTGAGCATTCGTAAAGGACATCGAAGGTGCCCTTGTCGGCGGAATAAGCAGCAAGAGCCTCCGGCTCATTCTTCGTATTGATGATCCTGTCGGCGCCGGCCTGCTTGGCGAGCGAGAGGGTGAAATCCGAAAGATCGGTCGCCACGATCTCGGCGGCGCCCGCCCGGCGCGCAGCCAGGATCGACAGGACGCCGATCGGGCCGCAGCCGGTGACCAGAACGCGCTTGCCGAGCATCTCGCCCGCGCGCCGCGTGGCATGCAAGGTCACGGCCAGTGGTTCCGCCATTGCCGCTTCGCCAGGCGTCAGCCCATCGGCCGGCACGCATTGGATGGCGTCGGCGACGAGTGTTTCGCGAAATGCGCCCTGGATATGCGGAAAGGGCATGGCGCTGCCATAAAAGCGCATGTTGAGGCATTGATTGGGCAGTCCTTGCAAGCAGTAGCGGCAGGTCCGGCAGGGGCGGGAAGGGGAGACGGCAACGAGCTGACCGAGCTCGAGGCCTTGCACGCCGGAGCCGAGTGCGATGACGGTGGCGCTGACCTCGTGTCCCAGGATCATCGGCTCCTTCAGGCGCACGGTGCCGAAGCCGCCGTGATGGTAGTAGTGCAGGTCGCTGCCGCAGACACCGCCGGTCGCGAGCCTCAGCTTGACTTCTCCCGCACCCGGCTCTTCCCCCGGACGATCCTCGATCCGCACATCCTTGGCGGCGTAAGCGACGATGGCTTTCATTTTCCTCTCCTCAAAGAACGGGTGTCGGCAGAGCCTGGCCGGCGAAGTGGGCGACCAGATTGTCACGCACCAGCTGGCCCATGGCCTTGCGCGTCTCCACGGTCCCGGAGGCATGGTGAGGCTGCAGCAGCACATTGTTCAGCGCCAGGAAGCGCGGATTGAGCTTCGGCTCGCCTTCGAAGACGTCAAGAGCGGCCGATCCGAGCTTGCCCGTCTCCAGCCCGTCGAGCAGTGCGTCTTCGTCTATATTGGAAGCTCTGGAGATGTTGATCAACATGCCTTCCGGGCCGAGCGCCTCGATCACCTCGCGGCCGACAATATGCCGGGTTACCGGCGAAGCGGCGAGCGTGACGAACAGGAAGTCCGATTGTTTGGCAAGCTCGACCGGATCGGCCAAGAAGGTCATGTCGGATGCGTAGGATTTCGCCTCGACATCGGAATAGGCAATATGCATGTCGAAGCCCTTCAGGCGCTTGGCGACTTCAAAGCCGATGCGGCCGAGGCCAAGCACGCCGGCACGCCGTCCCCAGACGCGCCGCTTGAGAGGGTAAAGCCCCTTTTGCGCCCAGCTGCCGTCACGCACCCAGGTCTCGGCGCCAATCATGCCGCGCGATAGGCACAGCATCATGGCAATCCCGAGATCCGCAACGTCGTTGGTCAGGACGTCGGGCGTGTTGGTAACGCGAATGCCGCGCTCGCGGCAGGCTTGCAGGTCGACGGCATCGAAGCCCACACCATAGACCGAAATGACTTCGAGATTCGGGCAGGCCTCGATCATGGCTCGATTGGCGCCGAGTTCGCCGCGTGTGGCAATGGCCTTGATCGACGATCCGACGTCGGCAAGCAGTTTCGCCTTGTCGACGGCCTCGAAATAGCGATGCACCCGAAATGCCGCATCGAGCGGTTCTTGATCCCATTGCGGATAGGGGCCAATCTGCAGGATTGATGGCCTGTCCATCTTTTCACGTCCTCCCTTGACATCAAATGTTATCGATAACATAAACGGGGAAGACAACCATTGTCGAGTTAAAAAAAACGGAGGAAACGATGTCTCTTGGCCTCTTCGATCTGAAAGGGCGGCGAGCCCTGGTGACGGGTTCTTCCCAAGGCATCGGGCTTGCGCTCGCCAAAGGTTTGGCCGCGGCGGGCGCCGAGCTGGTTCTCAACGGACGCGATAAGGAAAAGCTTGCCAAGGCAGCTGAAAGCTTCGAAAGCAAGGTGCACCTGCTGGCATTCGATGCCACGGATCACGAGGGCGCGCGCCAGGCTGTCGATACTTTTGAGGCGCAAACGGGCGCGATCGATATCCTCGTCAACAATGCCGGCATGCAATTCCGCACGACGCTCGAGGATTTTCCCGCCGACGCCTTCGAGCGGCTTTTACGCACGAACATATCGAGCGTCTTCAACGTCGGTCAGGCCGTTGCACGGCACATGATCAAACGCGGCGCCGGAAAGATCATCAACATCGCAAGCGTGCAGACGGCACTGGCGCGGCCGTCGATAGCGCCCTATACGGCAACCAAGGGTGCCGTCGGCAATCTGACCAAGGGCATGGCGACGGATTGGGCTAGGCACGGGCTGCAATGCAATGCCATCGCGCCCGGCTATTTCGATACGCCATTGAATGCAGCCCTCGTTGCCGATGCCGAATTTTCGTCCTGGCTCGAAAAGCGCACGCCCGCCGGCCGCTGGGGTCGCGTCGAAGAACTGGTCGGCGCCTGCATCTTCCTCGCCTCCGACGCCTCCTCCTTTGTCAACGGACACGTGCTTTATGTCGATGGCGGCATCACAGCTTCGCTCTGACGATGCCAGGCTGCAGCGCTACGTCGTCATGGGCGTCAGCGGTTGCGGCAAGTCGTCTGTCGGTTCGGCGATCGCGATGCGCCTTGGCGGCATCTATGTCGATGGCGATGATCTTCATCCACCGGCCAATGTTGCCAAGATGAGTGCCGGCATACCGTTGACCGATGCCGATCGATGGCCCTGGCTCGACAAGGTCGGTCACTACCTGGCTTTGGCGGATGAGACGGCGCTGATCGGATGTTCGGCGCTGAAGCGCATCTATCGTGATCGGATCCGCGAGGTTGTCGGCGCGCCGGTTTCCTTCATTCATCTTGCCGGCACGCGAGAAACGATCCTGCGGCGTTTACAGGCGCGGCCGGACCACTTCATGCCGCCGGCGTTGCTCGACAGTCAGTTTGCCGCGCTCGAGGTACCCGGCGCTGACGAACGGGCGATCACCGTCGATATCGATCAGCCGCTGGACGCGGTGGTGGCGGCCATCATAGCCGCATTGGAGGAGGACCAATCATGAGCAACAAGGTGGCGTTGATCGGCGCCGGCGCAATGGGCGGTGCAATCGGCTCCCGCCTGGTGGAGACCGGCAATCATCTGACGGTTTTCGATCCCAACACGGACAAGGTCGCCGCGCTGACTGCAAAAGGCGCCATGGCAGCCCCCAGCGCTGCGGAGGCGGCGAGCGTTTCCGATTTCGTGATTCTGAGCCTCAATTCGCCCAGGATTGTGCATGCTGCGGTATTCGGCCCGGGCGGCGTTGCCGAAGGGGCCAGGCCGGGAACGCTGATCATCGACATGTCGTCGATCGATCCCGACGCGACGAAGGCGCTTGCCGCCGAGGTTGCGGAAAAGGGACTGCGCTGGGTGGACAGTCCGCTTTCCGGCGGCGCGGCGAAGGCGCTGATCGGGCAACTGACCCTGATGGCCGGCGGTCGCGAACAGGATGTCGCGGAGGCGCATCAGGTCCTGCGTCACGTGGCCTCGAATTATACGCATATGGGGCCTGTCGGCGCGGGCCAGACCACGAAGCTGATCAATCAGGTTCTCTGCGCATTGAACTTCCTGGCCGTCGCGGAGGCGACGCAATTGGCGCTCGATGCCGGCGTCGATGCTGACAAGATCCCGCAGGCGCTGAAGGGTGGGCGGGCCGATAGCGCCATTCTGCAGGAATATATGCCGCGCTACGTCACCAAGGATTATCGCCGCACCGGCAGGATCGACAACATGGTCAAGGATCTGAACGGCGCGCAGGATCTCGCCCGCAGGACCAACACGGCCATGCCGCTGACGGCGGTCTGCGCCGAGATACATCGCATGCTGACGGCCTCAGGCCTCGGTGGCGAAGATCAGGCGGCATTGATGGAATTCTTTAAAGGGCCGAACAAGGAGATCGCCGGATGATTACCCGATACGCATTATTCGAGGGCAAAGTCAGGGAAGGGCAGGCGGAAGCGTTTCGCACCGCCGTCATGGAAACCATCCTGCCAAAATGGAAGCAGTTTCCGGGCGCCCTTGACGTACGGGTCACATTCGCCGAAGCACGCGACGAAGGCGCCCCTGAATTCCCAATGATCCTGGCCGTCAATTATCCGGACATGGCTGCCGTGGAAAACGCACTTGCAAGCCCGGTCCGTGCGCAAGCGCGCGCGGCAACAGAAGCCGTCCTCTCCCGGTTCTTCGAAGGACGTATCCATCATCACGTGACGCTTGCGCATGAGTTCCAGCTATAGGCTGCCCCTCGCAAAAAGCGTTTCGGGGCCACGCCCGAACGGCGCTCCCACATCGGGGTAAAAGGGCGGGCTCTTGCCATCCATGGGAGAGGCATATTACTCTGATGGTAACGATAACATAGGCCGTCGATGAGCAACGATCGCAAAACGCCCACCATGGCAGATATAGCCCGCGTCATGGGAGTCTCTCCCATGACGGTATCGCGCGCCTTCAAGGCCGATAGCCTCGTCAGCCCGGAGACGCGCGAAGCCATCCTCAGAACGGCGGAGGAACTCGGCTATGTCTTCGACAGTACGGCCTCCAATCTTCGTTCGCAAAAGTCAGGCTTTGTCGCGGTCACCATTCCCTCCATCAACAATGCCAACTTCGCGGAGACTGCCGGCGGCCTTTCCGATATCCTATCCAAGCGGGACATGCAGATCCTGTTTGGCTACACGAACTATAATGTCGAGGAGGAGGAGCGGCTGATCGAGCAATTGCTGCGCCGCAAGCCGCAGGCGATCGTCGTGACCGGTGGCACGCATACGGACCGTGCCCGCAGGCTCCTGCAGACCGTCGCCATTCCAGTGATCGAGACCTGGGACATCCCGGCCGATCCGATCGGCCACTATGTCGGCTTTTCCAACACGGCCGTCATGCGGGATATGGTGGACCATTTCGTAGCCCTTGGCTGTCGGCGCATCGCCTTCATCGGCGGCGATGTCGAGAGGGACTCGCGCGGCAGCGAGCGCCGCTTTGGCTTCATCGCGGCGATGCAGGCGCATGGCCTTGATGCCACCCGGCTGATCGCCGCGGGATCGCCGCCGATTTCTATGCGGGAAGGCGCCAATGCCATGGCGAAGTTGATCGAGCTCTATCCGGATACGCAGGCCGTCGTCTGCGTCTCGGATCTTGCCGCCTACGGCGCGCTCACCGAATGTCGCCGACTTGGGATTCCGGTGCCAGAGCGCTTTTCCATCGGCGGCTTCGGCAATTATGAAATCGGCGAAGTCTGCGTGCCGACATTGACGACGATCAACGCCTTTGCGCGGGAAATCGGCGAGCGGACCGCGCAACTGATCCTGGATATTCTCGATGGCACACAGCCAGTCACCGATGTTAGGATTTCACCGCAACTGATTGCGCGCGATAGCAGCCGCCGAGTTTAGCATCTTGCCGAATGATATGGCGCGACCCGTAGGCCGCGCCATATCGTTTCAACGGGATCACTTGCCCCAGATCTTCTTGTATTCGTCCTTATAGCCGTTATCCGGATCAAACGTGTTTTTCGGTCCGCCATCGGACTGGATATTGTCGGCCGTCACGACATGCAGCGGCGACAGGTAGCCCGACCATTTTTCGCCGGCGAATGCGCGATTGAGTTCGTCGATCAGCTGCCAGCCCTGAAGATTGAGGGGTTCGGCCACCGTGACCTTCTGGAATTGACCGGCGCGGATGCGTTCATAGGCCGATTGCGAGCCGTCGCCGGCGGCGACATTGATCGGTGCGTCGGTGCCGCCCTTGCCGGCGGAGGCGAGCGAGGGACCCATGAAGTCGAAATAGAGGTCGTTGATCGCAAGTGAATGGGTCCAGCTGTCACCATATTTCTGCAGGAGCGACGTCGTGAGCTGCGGCATGCGCTGCGACGTCTCGGCGATCGGGGTGTCGACGTATTCCAGCACCTTGCCGCCTAGCCGCTCGATTTCCTGCTTCATCCTGTCCGCCTTGGCGATGGCGATCGCATAGGTGGAGTCGGTGAAGATGATGACGCCCGGCTTGCCCTTGGCATCGACGAAGGCCCAGTCGGCGGCGGCCTTCGAGACTTCCATGGCGTCGGTGCTGACATTGGCGAAGAGGCCGTTCTTGTCGTCGGGGCCGATGACCGGGCCCGCATGCCAGGCGACCAGCGGGATCTTGGCGGCTTTTGCCTGCTCCAGCGCCGGTGCCTGCTCGACGGCATCGAAACCATCGATGATAATGCCGGCCGGCTGCAGCGCGATCGCCTGACCGAAGGCAGCCGTGCGACCGCCGATCGAGCCCGCGCCGTCGAGAACCTTCACCTGCCAGCCGATGGCCTTGGCTGCTTCCTCGACACCGTTGCTGACGCCGAGAATGCCGCCATTCTTGAGGTCGCCCGCAAGCACGACGATGGTCTTGCCGGCCTGTGCCTTCGGGCCGGTCGTCGGGCCGTCCCATTTGGTCACCGGCGTCGCATATTTGTCGACGACGGCCTTCGCATCCGCCATCGGATCGGCATAGGCCTGGCCGGCGCACAGCACGAGAACGGCGGTGGTCGCCTGCAGGAATTGTCTACGGTTCATGTCGTCTCCTCCCTTTGGACATTTGAACTTCAGATGATTTTCATTTCTCCGCCGGCTTGGCGGAGAGTTGCGGTGCCTGGGCCGGCGCCATGCGCCCTGCATGGCTGCGGCGTCGCTGCGCATAGCCGGCAATGCCGATCGCGACCAGCAATGTGACGCCGTTGAACAGAGGCTCGACATAGAAGGAACCGCCGAATTGCTGGATGCCGGCAATGCCGACCGCTAGGATGATGACGCCGATCATCGTGCCCCAGACGTTGACGCGGCCCGGCTTGATCGTCGTCGAGCCAAGGAATGCGCCGACCAGCGCGGGCAGGAGATATTCAAGCCCGACGCTTGCCTGACCGATGCGCAGCTTGGAGGCAAGCAGCACGCCGGCAATGGCGGCAAGCGTGCCCGAGGTGACGAAGGCGCCGATGACAAAACGACGAACCGGGATGCCGTTCAGCGCGGCGGCTTTCGGATTGGCGCCGATCGCGTAGATGTAGCGGCCGATCGGCAGATATTCGAGGACGATCCACATGACGAAGGCAAGGCCAAGGACGTAGATGCCGGTGATCGGCAGGCCGAAAACCATGGTGCCGTTCAGTGCATAAAACCCTTGCGGCAACATGCCCACAACCTGCCGGCCGCCCGTATGCCAGAGCGCGATCGCATAAAGGACAGTGCCTGTGCCGAGTGTTGCGATGAAGCTGTCGATCTTGGCAATTTCCACCAGAAGGCCATTCAGGAAACCGGTCAGCGCGCCGAGCGCAATGACGATAAGCACGGCGACCGGCCACGGCAGGCCGAACATTGTCTGAAGGCTGATCGCAAGCACGTGCCACAGCACGATGCCATAGCCGATCGTCAGATCGATGCGGCCCGCCGCCATCGGGATCATTGCCGCAAGCGACAGGATGGCGATGATCGTCTTATCCGAAACGATCGAACGCAGGTTGAGCATGGTCGGAAACGTCTGCGGCAGCAGAATGGAGAAGAGCACGATCAGCAGCACGGTCAGGATGACGAGGCCGTAAACGGGCAGCAGACGCTGGACCTTCTGGCCGAAGCTCATAGCCGAAAGCTCGGCGCGGGTCGGCTCGAGCGCGTTGGATTCGATCGATTGCATGATGTTTCTCTCCGGTTCAGGCCGCTTCGGATGCCGATGCGGCGGCGATGACCGCCGGTGTTGTGAGGTTAGCGCCGCTAAGCTCGCGCACGATCCTTCCGCGCGAAAATACGAGGGTGCGATGGCAGATATGGGCGATTTCCTCGAAATCGGTTGAGACGACGAGAACGGCAAGGCCAGCCTCGACTGCCTCGGCGATCAGGCGATAGATGTCGGCCTTGGCGCCGACGTCGACGCCGGCCGTCGGATCTTCGGCGATCAACAATTTGCGACCCGTCGCCAGCCATCGTCCCACGACGACCTTCTGCTGGTTGCCGCCCGATAGTGCCTCGATGGCGAGGCTTTGATCGTTGGGCCTGAGACCGACGCGGGCGCCGAGAGAGTAGGCCGCTTCCGCCTCCCGGCGCGGCGACAGGAACGAAAACAAGCTACGCCCCGACGCACCAGGGTTCAGGAAGGTATTTTCACGCAGGCTGAGCGACATGGCGACGGACTCTTCGGTCCGGTCCCTGGCGATCAGGCCGATGCCGGACGCCATCGCTGCGACCGTGCTGGAAAGGTCCGGCTCGCTCCCGTTCAGTCGCACCGTACCGTGCGATGGCTCGCAGCCGAACAGCGCGCGTCCGATCAGTTCCTGCCCCGCACCGCGCAAACCGACAAGACCGAGCAATTCCCCTTGCCGAATATCGAAGGACACGGGTCCGGCGCCGCGGCAGGAAAGCTCCTTGACAGAAACGACTGCAGGTCCTGCCGCTCTTTCCGCCTTGACGAACAATTGGTCGGCCTTGCGCCCGACGATCATGCGAATGAGCTCATCCGGCGTCGTCTCCGAAACCGGCTTCTGGCCGACCAACTGACCGTCGCGCAAGACAGCGACGCGGTCGGCAATGCGGAAAATCTCGTCCAGCCGATGCGAGACGTAAATCATGGCCACGCCGCGTTCTTTGAGCGGCCGAATGGCCGCAAACAGCTTCTCGACTTCGTCGGCGGGCAGGCTGGCGGTGGGTTCGTCAAGGACCAGCACATCTGCTTCGACGGCGAGTGCGCGGGCGATTGCGACGAGTGATTTTTCCGTGCGCGTCAGTTCCTGAACGCGGGTCGAAGGATCGAAGTCGCAGCCCACGAGCTTCAGCGCCTCTGCCGTGCGCCGCTCCGTCGCGCGCCAGTCGATCAGGCGGCCGCGCAGAGAATAACCCTGCGCCAGCCCGACATTCTCGCCGACCGTCATCCACTCGATCAGCCCGAGATCCTGGTGGATGAAGGCGACCGGCTGACGCTGGTTAGGCTGCGGCGGGCGGTGATGATAGGGCTTGCCGCGAAACAGGATCTGTCCGCCATCGGGCTTGTAGATGCCTGCCAGCGTCTTGATGAGCGTCGATTTGCCTGCGCCGTTTTCACCAAGAAGCGCCAGGATTTCACCCGGCCGCAGATCGAGCGAAACATTCGACAGGGCGCGCGTTCCACCAAACTCCTTGGTGATCTCGCAAAATTCGAGCAGCTTTCCGTCGTCCATCCCGCTCCTCCCAAAGCTTCGATGGAAGGAGGCTATGTTATCGATAACATTCCGTCAAGGCCTTCTGCTCCGAACCTCATTGCTGGATGCGTTCCTTTAATGTTGAAAGAATTGTAATCTGTATTTCCGAAGTGATTTTCTTTATATCTAAAATAAAAAAACTGATGGCCGCAATCATCTTATGAAATGATGATCTTTTCTCGCCAAACGTTCATAGTACTAACTAGAGTTGTATCATCCTCTATTTGGACTAATATTTCTTAGGTAGTGCGCTTGGATCACATCTCGTCTAAAATTATTTGCCGGAGATATGAATGACGAGCTGCCGCCGCACGCGTTGAGAAATTCTAAAGGAAGGCGTCTCAATGCGTGCATCTGAGGAAAATTTTTGACGTACGTTACTCAATCGATATTCAAAATTGACAATGCCGATGCTGAGGAGATGACGGCACATTATGCGAGAACCCTATTTCCCGCCGTCGTCGAGCCTCTCAAACGACGCGCTTCGATTTCGGTGGAGGACCGACATTATACGGTCGGTTCCTGCAGCGTGTGGAATGGGAAATGTCATTCCGGAATGAGCGTGACGCTTCCCGGTGGTCCTAATGCCTACGGTCTCTATCTCCCAACCATGGGCAAAATGTTGATCGATGCAGGAGGGCGACAGCTGGTATCGGAGGCAGGCGAGGGCCTGCTTGCAGATATGTCGTCGTTCGAAAAGCTGACCCTGGAAGAGCGGCGCGGCCATATGGGCATGGCCTTCGAAAAATCGGCAATGATCCGTCAGTTGAGCGAATTGCTGGACGCGCCCGTTCTCGACGATCTGGAAATGGGCGGCGCCGTCGATCTCATGACGCAAAGAGGCGCGCAGATCGCGACACTCGGAAATTTGATCTGGCAGAATTTGACGGTTGACGATGCGGACCGCTCGTCCCTGGCGTTCAGCGAGCGTCTGCTGCAGGCGATGATGATCGCGCTGTTGGAAGTGGTGCCGCATGCCTATTCAGCGCACTTGCGCCGGCCGGTTTCACCGGCGATGCCAAAGCAGTTGAAGCGCGCCGTCGAATTTATGCATGCCAATGTCGGCGCCGACATCCGGATCGGTGAAATTGCCCGCGAGGCCGGAACAAGCGTGAGGTCGGTTCAGGCCGCTTTTCAGCAATTCAAGAACATGACGCCCCTTAACTATCTGAGGATGATCCGTCTGCAGGGCGCTCGCAAGGCGTTGATGGACTGCGGACCTTCACGGCCGGTCGCCGAGATGGCACGCGATTGGGGGTTTTCCCACATGGGGCGCTTTGCGGCGCTCTATCATCAGGCCTTTGGCGAAATGCCGTCCGAGACTGCGAGACGGCCCCGGAACGGCGATAGGTAAGATGAGGTCTGCCGAGCGAACAAGGTTTCGCCCGCAGGCGGTTCATTCGCCGACCGCATTCACGATACGGCAGAGATTCTTGCCGACGCCCGGCGCCACCTGGCCCTGCTGCACGATGAAGACCGCATCGACGCGGCTGCCCTTGCCATTCTTGCGCACGACCACGCGCAGAGTTTGCGGTCTGCCGGATCCGCTCGTTTCCTGCTGCGCGGTCAGCGTGCCGAGTTTCTTCTCCACGTTCACATCGACAAAGCCTTCGGCCAAAACAGCGCGCGACACCTTGTCGAAGGCGGCGGTGGTATTGACGGACGGGAAAACCATCCAGGTCTTGTAGGTGATGCCCGTCACGAGCGGCACGCCGCTGCTCTCGTAATGATCCGAACAAGCGTCCGCGAACGCCGGGGCGGCGGAAAAAACGCCGAGCGCAAATACGCAAGCTATCCTTGTAATCATGATTTCATAGCCTTTTGCTACTGAGAAAGACGGTCAGGTCAACGCGTAATCTTGATACTATTTTGGAGAGAGTGCGTCTATCGAGGAAACACGCGTGAAGGGAGGGTTTCGACGGAAATGTATCATCGTCGCCTTGCACGCGTCGCTTGAGTGAAAGAGGTTTCATCTTCTAAATGATTATGGACGACCGTGTCTGCATCCTGCATTCCCTATCGCCGTGGTTGCCGCCTGATTCGTAATTTCTCCGTGTATTTCGGCCGTTAAGTCGTAGTCGAAATGAATGCGGAGGCGTGGTCCCAACCATCAAAGCGGGTGATCGGTTGCTATTTGGACACAATCGTAAACAACCGGACTGTCATAATTCATTATTTATTAGCCCGGCATATTGCCTCCCGCCCTGTGGTTGATATTTCTGCCTTGCTTCTAACATCCGAAGGAGATTCCGGAATGCGGAAATGGGCGGCGATTTTACCCTTGGTTGTCCTCAGCGCCTGTGCAAGGCCGTCTGACGGGCCAAGCGCCCTTAATATCCGCAATGCCAGGATGCCCGACACGCAGCGGAAGATTCCGGTCGTGCCGCTCTCCGAGGCTCCGATGGGCGCGCAGGTCGTTGCGCCGTCCTATGCGCCCACCGATCTGGGGCTCGCAAGCCTCCGCTCGGGCGGCTATTCCAATGCGCGGCTGCGCGCGGGAGACGTCTTCGACGTGACCGTGCTCGATACGGGCGAGGATGGTTTGTTGTCCGCGACCCAGAGCAAGTCGCTTAATCTGGGTCGCTTCACGGTCGATCCGAAGGGTTTTGTCACGATGCCCTACGTCGGTAAGCAGAAGGTGAGCGGTTCGAGCCCGGAAGGCGTGCAATCGCAGATCGTCACCGCCCTTAAGGGCTCCTCGGTCAATCCCCAGGCTGTGGTCACGGTCGTCGACCAGCCTTCCAACGCCGTGACGGTCGATGGCAAGGTTCGCTCGGCTGGACGCTTTCCGCTGACGGCGCGCAAGGAGCGCGTGCTCGATGTTCTCGCGCTGGCCGGCGGCGCATCCTCTGCGCCCAGCAATACCACCGTTACAGTGACTCGTGGAACGCAGCGCGCCACCGCGCCGCTCGCTCGCATTCTCCAGGACGATAAGCAGAACGTGTATCTCGTTCCTGGCGATCAGGTCTTCGTCGACGGAGCGTCGCAAACCTTCACGGCGCTTGGCGCCTTCAAGAGCGTCGGTGAATTTCCGCTGGAACCGGGCAAGACGACCTTGGCCCAGGCGCTTGCCCGCGCCGGTGGTATGCTCGACGATCGTGCTGACTCCCGCAACTTCTACCTTTTCCGGAATCAGAAGATCTATTCGCAGGTTGCGTCGAGCCTAGCTAAGAGCGCCAGTGCGCCGACCGTCGTTTCGGTCAAGCCAGTCATCTACAGCGTCAACCTCAAGCAAGTCTCTAATTTCGTGCTGATGCAACAGTTCAAGATGCAGGATGGCGACACGATTTACGCCAGCAACGCAGACATGGTCGATGCCGCCAAGCTGTTGACCGTCTATCAGAAGAGCGTGCCGACGGCTGCCGCCCCGCTACCGGGCAGTTCATCGTCGAACTGACAGGGTTCGGACTAGACCTCGTCTATCAAGGCAATGGCCGCCGTTGCACTCGGCGGCCTGCTCGATGGGCTTTGATCTGCCAGGTGCTGCGCGACGGCCGTCAACCGCGCAACCGTTTCATCGGCCTCGTCGCAATGATCGAGAAGCAGTTTCATCACGCAACCGGCCGAATAAAGATCGGCACGCGGATCGGCGCCGGGATCTCTTAAGAGTTCCGGCGCGCTGAAACCCGCTGTTGCGGCCTTCGCAATATCCAGGTCGCGATAGCGTGCCCCGTATTCGATCGTCGTGCCGAAATCGGTAATCTTCAGCCGCCTGAAGTCGTCTTCGCATAGCAGCAGGTTGGCGGGCGAAATATCGCCGTGGACAAAGCCAGCCGCATGAATTGCATTAAGCCCCGCAAGCAGGGACCGCATAGCCGCCCTGACATCCCCCAACGAAATCGAGCTGGCGGCCAATCGTTGCGGCAGCGATGGCCCGGCCCATTCCGCGATGATTGCGGGGCGGCCATCGGCCAGGCGGATGGCGCATTGCACGGCGGCGAGATGGACATGGCAAAGGGTCATGCCTATCCGTGCCTCCCGCAACAGCAGGGCCTTGGTGACGGCTTCGTCGGCTCGCTCGGCGCTGATCGTCTTCAGCGCATGCCGCGTTCCCAGATCGCGATGGCGCAACCGGCTGATTTCCGTCCGCTCGTTGCGATGCACGACCGCTTCCACCAGAAACGTGTTCGCGACGAAGCTCGGCTGATCGTCGGCGATCGAGGGCAGGCGCCGATCCAGCGCATCGCGCAATCGATCGGCCAGAAGATCGCTCATGGTCTTCGGCCGCTCGGTTTCGCCGTCGTGGGTGATGAGATGCAGCAGCTCGGCAAAGCGCGTTGCGATCTCTTTCATCTCATTGGTGCTTGGATCTCCGCTCATTGGGCGCTGATGACGATTGCGCTGACGTTTTCGCGGCAGTTGGCGATGAGCGCCTCCTGGATCAGCGCCTCGGCTGCCTGTTCCAGAGGTGTCTCGATCAGGATCTCGGCAATGATGCGATCCGTAAGCGCGCGGGAGAGCGGGCCACTCACAAGCAGCAGGCGATCGCCGCGGCTAAGTTGATCGCTAACGGTTTCCGCGACGAACTGATCCTTCAGCCCCAGGCCGCGGCCAAGCGTGCGCCGAAGCCCAATGTCGATATGATCATGCGTCAAAAGCCGCATCAATCCATCGCGCAGCAGATAGCAGCGCGCGTCTCCTGCCCATATGGCCGCGAATTCGTCATCAAGCACGATTGCAACCACGAAACTGGCAACGGCGGCTTCTTTTTCGGAATTTGCGCCCTTGGCGCGAAGGATTGCATGTGCGTGGCTGAGTTTGCCTTTGACGTCCTGCACCAATGCTTGCGCGCTCTCGCGTTCGGGAATGCCGGCGAGGATCCCGGTCGTGATCCTTGCCGCCTCAATGGCACTGAGGCCATCGCCGACGCCATCGGCAATCGCGAAGATGCGAGGTGCGCTGACGAGAAGGGCATCGGCATTCAGCGAAAAACGTGTTCCCGGATGACTGGCGCGACTGTAATCTATCGTCCAATCCACCCGGGTTGCCGGTGCGACCTGCACCTCTTTGTCCGGTGTGTCTGGAACGGATGCCGCAGCGCGCACCAACGGCTCCGTGGCGATGGGCGCCCGGATGGCTTCGGCTGTCACGAGCTTGACGAAATCCTGCGCCGTGGGTGCTGCCATGGTGCGAAATCCCTTGCCATGGCGCGTGCCGGGATTGATGCGCCACCAGAGCGAGGCGGGCGGGCCGGCCTCGCCCGCGGCAGCCGATTGCGCCGTCGCCGATCGCTTGTCGGCAAAGGGCGAGCGAAGCCGCTTGGTGCCCTCGATGAAGCGCTGCATGTCGAAGTCGGCGTTGTCGGAGGTTTCTGCGAGCGCTTCTGCCGCTGTAAACCAGCTGTCATCCTCGCAAAGATCGCGCAGCTGACCGGAAAAGCGCTGCAGCTGTGCGACGATGATCAGAGGGAAGCTCCGTCCGACACGATCGCGGCTCGGCAGGAGCACGCCCGCAACGGCGGTCGGCCCCCAGATGCCGCTGCCGACCACGAAGCGCCAGGCCGTCGTCGCATGAAAAAGCCGGCGCCATTCCTCGCCCAACGTCGCTTCAAGGGCGATGAGGCCGCCGTGAATCCATCGGTCAAGCTCGCTTTGCAGGCGCAATCCGAGGGCGGAGGAAACGAAATCGCCATGTGTCGGCAATTTGCCGAAGAAGCCGATCGCATCGGCCTGCATCGGCGATTGAGCGCGGGGAAGGGCATCGTTCATCGGCAGACCATCAGAATTGTGCCGGGCAGCTGAAGTCGGAGAATGCCTGCAGCCGGAAAGGATTGAGCACCGAGCCGAATTGCACGTCGAATTCCGCTTCTTGGCCTTTGTCTTCGAATCTGGCACGGAAGAGATCGGGGGCCTGAACCGTCACCTTGGCGGCATCGAACAGGCGGAAGGGCGACCAGTCGCCGGTCTGTGTCATGGCCTCCTGCCAGCCTCCCGGCAAGAATGCGATCTGAGATTGGTTCTGTGCGCCGGCCGCCGGCCAGGCAATGGATTTCGGGACTATGCGTCCGTGGTTATAGACGACGCGTTCGCCAACGATATCCATGATTACAGCATTGGCCGAGTCCGACAGCGAGACGGGCTTGATATTGATCGATATGGCGGGTTTCTCGCTGCCAGCCGGGAAGAAGGCGTTCTCAATCTTGCTGGCATTCTCGAACTGCGCGATCGCTTGGCTCGGAATGCTGTCACCACCGAAGGTGCCGCGCCAGCCCCATGGCTGGGCACTGGTATCGACAAAAGCCTCAAGCCGGTTCTTGAAGAAGTTCTGGAATATGCCCTGCGGTCCAAAGAGCCGAACGAAATCGGCCATGGCGATATCCTGGCTGGATGTCCGGTCGAAAGGATAGCGACCGGTGACGATCCGAGCGCAAAGATCGGCGCCTTCGGCCGCCCAAAGATCATTGATGCGGGCGCGGGCCGTCTTGACCGCCAGCGAGCCGATATCGGCTGCAACCGCCACCATCCATGCATCCGCCGGTGCGGGCAAGCCGCGCGCCTGCTGCAACAGATCCTGGTTGGCATTGGCGAGCTGGCCGCCGGCGTCGAAGACGCGGGCAACCTCCGCCGTCGAATTGGCCGCACGCGACAACTGACTGTAGATATTCTGCAGGATTGGCTGGAGGCTCTGGATATGGGAGCGCGGCTTGTCGCTGCTAGCGTCCTTTCCGTCCTGCGACGGTTGCGCATTGGCGGAATTTACTTCAAGTGCGGCACGCAGTGGACCGTAAGGATCAGGTGCATTGACAGCACTTGCTGTGGCGGCCGTAAGTGCCGCATCCGGAGCATCGTCTAGCGAGGCGACTTCGGCGCCGGCAGCCGGACGCAGATCCGTGGCTGCGGCGATTGATTTCAGCACCATCTCCACGGGGCTTGGATTGGCCGCCAGAATGCGCGCCGTCTCGGTCGCGTCGGCAAGGTTGCTCGACGGGCGCACTTGCATATCGGCGAGGAGCGAAGACCAGCGCTGCTGGAAAGCATCAAAATAGAGTTGTAGCGCCGCCTGCGAAATCGCGTCCGTAGTCATCCCATAGGACGCCGCTCCACCGTCACCGCGAACCCATTTCTCCCTGAGTGCCTCGGCTGCTGCCGCTGCGATCGACGGCAGCACCACGTCACGATAGCCCTTGCCGGTGAAAATGCCGGGAATGCCATCGCTGAGCGTCGCCTTGGATTTCCGCTGGAAGATCTGAGCGCCCAGCGGCCCCAAAGCATCGACCGGAAGCCAGGCGTCAAGCCGGCGCGCCTGTCGCGAATGGATCACGATGTCATAGGCGCGAGCCGCAAGACTTTGCGTATGGATGGTCTCCCGCGCCTTGGCAATCAAGGTGTTATCCAGCTCGATCGCGGGCAGGCTGCCTGCAGCCATTGCCTCGACATGTTCAACGAGTGTCTTGCGCGCGGCAGATCGTCCTTCCCCGCGATAAAGTGCCGCAAACATGTCTTCCGATTGCTGCGAAACGAAATCCTTGTCGATCGGCCCCATGCCGCCGAGCATGCCGTATAGCTTCAAGGCATCGAAGGTCTTCTGGACGTCCGATGTTTGTTTGAGCTCATTTTGAATCTCCACCAGCATGGGCGGCAAAAGGAGCGAATTGAGCGCCCGCTGATAGGCGCCGCGCTGGCGGCTGACAATCTTGTCTTCCTGGTCTAGGCCGAAACTCGTCGGCCAGACACGCGCCTCATCGAAGCCGCTGGTAACAGCGCGCAGATTGTCGAGCGCCGGCAAGATCCGCAGGAAATCCGCGTCGGTGACATCGCGCACCGGGATGCCGGTCGCAAGCTTCTCGTAGTTGTCGATGCGCCGTTCGGCCGCAGCGATCGCGCGGGAATTCTGAAAATAGGTTGCCGTCCAGCCGGTGAAGACGATCGCAAGCGCGATTGCGGCTGCGCTATAGGCGATGCGCCTGATCATGGCCTGGCGGCCGGACAGGCGCCTGTCGCGCGCGACCAGCGACGCCTCGCCGAAGATGACGTCCTTGAACAGACGCGATAGGAAATAGCTGCGGCGCGTTCGCGGTGTTTCCGTTTCCCGGCTCTGTGTGCCCGAGGCGAAGTAGACCCCGCGCATCAGCGGCGCTTCGACAAGATTGGATGACGAGCAAAGTTCGCTCAGTACTTCCTGCAGGCGTTCGCCGAGCGAAGCTAGCTCCGCGGGGAAGCGGAATATGCGGCCGCGCACCTCGACATTCGGCTCCTGCTGCAGCCGCTCGATCAGCATGGCATCGACCCGCTGCTGCAAAAGCGCGAACTCTTCCATGAAGCGCTCGGGCAGGTTTTCGCCCTTGTAGCTTTCGTCGAGATTGAAAGTCGTCCCCCAGACCTGCTCGCGGTCTGTCTTGGCAAGGCCGTCGAAAAATTCGACGAAGCCGGTCAATAGATCGGCCTTGGTCAGGATGACGTAAACAGGTACGCGCGCGTGGAGGAATTCATCGAGCTCCGATAGCCGCTTGCGGATGGAGCGCACTTCGTCGAGCTGGGCTTCATGATCGCGGCCGAGCAGGTCGCCGATCGAGAGCGTAATGAGGGCACCGTTGATCGGCTGGGAACGGCGATATTTGCGAAGGAGGCCGAGAAAACCTTCCCATCCGGCCTTCGATGCGCCGTTCAGATCGTCCTGCGTCGTGTAACGACCGGCAGTATCGATCATGATCGCCTCGTCGGCGAACCACCAATTGCAGTTGCGTGTGCCGCCGGCGCCCTGCACGGAACTGCTTCCCATCGCATCGCCGAGCGGGAACTTCAGTCCCGAATTGGTCAGTGCCGTCGTCTTTCCCGATCCGGGTGCGCCGAAGATGACGTACCAGGGCAGTTCGTAGATATAGCCGAAGCGCTTCTTGCTGATGCGGCGCAGCAGCAGCAGCGCCTCCTTCAGGCGGCCATGGATTTCGCCGACTTCGGCCTGCTGGCTGGCTGCATCGTCGGCGATGCCGTCCACGAACGCCTTGTCGCGCTTGCGCGCGCGTAGCCTCGCGATCAGCATGTAGAGAAGCCAGGCGGCAATGATCACGCCGATCGCGATCATCCGCGCGCCTGTACCCGCCAGTGGCTTGAAGTTGCCATAACCGGCCATATAGCCGTAGAACCAGATGACAATGCAGATCGCCGCGACCCAGATGAGCGATATGAAACGCTGACCGAGAAGGCCAGCATAGGCCGAGACGTAGGAGCGAAGCGTGTAGAACGCGCCAAGCGGATTCATCGGCCACCCCCCGTCGTTGTCGCGGGCGCCGGCGCTTTGCCGGTCTGCGTTTGTGGCGTCGCTTGCGGGTTGAGGGCAGCATCGCCGAGGCGCTGCGCCGGATCGGTCAGCACCAGAATTTCCGTTCGGCGATTTGCCTCGCGGCCCTCGGGCGTATCGTTGCTTGCCAGAGCATCGCTGTCGGCGCGGCCCTCGGTCAGGATAGCCTCCTTGCCGGTGTAAGCTGCCAGGATGTTGCCAACGGCGCGCGCGCGCGCTTCGGAAAGATGCCAGTTCGATGGGAACTGCGCGGTGCGGATCGGCACGTTATCGGTATAGCCGACCACGACGGCGCGGAATTTTTCCGAGGCCAGCGCGCCGCCGATGCGCTGAAGAAGATCGCGGAATTTGTCGCTGACTTCGGCACTGCCGGTGTCGAACAGGCCGGAATTGTTGATGCGCACAAGCAGCCGTCCGTTGGAATTCGACAGCGTGACGAGCTTGCGATCGACTTCCGGCTGCAGGAAGGCCAGAAGATTGTCGAGCGGGCTCGGCTGCGCCTTGACCACGGGCGGCGGCATGTCGGGCTGCTTGGTTGCCGGAGGTGGAACTTGTACGGTAACCTCTTTCGGCTTCTCGATCAGAACGCTTGGCGTATCGCGCGGCGGCAGATTGGCGAGACGCTCGAAAGTGGCATCAGAGGCCCTGTTGAGGGAAAGCGTGAAGAACATATAGCCAAGCGCAAAAAGTAGCGCGAGCACGGAAAGGATCGTCCAGAGGGCGACTGCCGTCCGCAGTGGCTTGTGGCGCGCGGAAACACCGCGCCAATGCGGCGATAGCTCGCGCTCGAAGACGCCATATTGGCCAAGCAGTGTCTTATAAAGGCTGTCGCGAATGCGACCAAGCTCCAGCGAGCCACGCGGGGAAACGCGCGTCCGGCCCTCGAAGGCGAGCGACAGGCAGAGATAGATGAGGAGCAGCAGATCCTTGTTGGTGCCGGGGCTCTGCTGAAAATGATCGAGAAGATCGAAGACGCGATCGCCGCCGGTGACATCCATGTGGAAGGTCGAGACCAGACCGGACCGCGCCCAGCCGGCGCGAACGCCCCAGCGCTTGCTTAAGACCACGTCGTCGATGGTCGCGCAGACGACATAGTGCGCCGCCCGTGCCCGCTCCGGGCTGATGCGGGCGCTGGCAAGATCGCGCTCATAACGGCCGACCGCATCGATCGTCACCCGCCGCAGTTCGGCAATGTCGGGCTGCTCTTCGGTGTTGCGCAGGCTATGGGCGAGATTGAGCAATGGCGCCGCCGAACGTACGATGGTGGGAACGTCCTCACCACCGAAGCGAAAGCCGCGGATCAGGGCATCGACCGACCAGCCGCCGCTCGCATCGCCAGCCTTGCCTCCTGCTTTCTGGTCCAGTTCTTCGTCCAGAAAATCGGCCATCTTGCGGGCCGTCTCGTTCTTGCGGGCACCGTCCTCGGTCAGCTCGATGATCGTCGGCAGCTCGTGCCAGGGTGTTGAGCGTGGTGTGTTCATTCTCTCAGAGCCCACAGTTCCATCTCCAGGCCAGGAAAGTCGCCCGCAAGATGCAGGGCGATTGCGCCGGAGGTATCAAGCTGTTTCCAAAGCGGATTCTTCGTATCGAGTTCGAAGTAGATCGTGCCTGAGCGGTAGGGCAGCTGCCGCGGCAGCACGGGGAGCGGCCGGACGGGGATGCCCGGCAGCGCGACATTGACAAGCTCGGCGATCCGCTCAACGGGACCAACCTTGATCTGCGCCGGCAGCTTGCGGCGCACATCTTCGGCCGACATCTCGGCGCGCACGGCAAGCACGAAGCCGGCATCCTTAAGCAACGAGCGATCGTTGATGGTGCCGACGCGCACGTCGTGACGCCGTTCGATGAGCTCGATCGCGACCGCCGCTTGTTCCAGCACTGCTGAAAGAGAAGAGCGTAGATCATTGAAAACAGCCGAAAATGTTGCCTTCAGATCGTCGTGCCGATAGGGCGGAAAATCGCTGGCGCGCTTGCGGTCGGTGGTAAAGGTGGCCAGCTCGCCCGCGAGCTGGATGCATTCCTCATAAAAGGTCATCGGATGCATCCGCGACGCATTCGCCGCGATATGGCGCAGCATCGGATCGGCGCGATTGAGGATATGGAGCAGGAAATAGTCGCCCACCTCGGCGGTGCCACGAACCGTGGGATCGCCGATGCGTTCGGCAATCGCCTCGGCGCGATGGCGCACGATGCCGAGCAATTCGGTGATGAGCTCGTTCAGCCGCGCCTCGGCGGCACAATTCAAGGATGGCGCGATATAATCCGGATCGAGGATAACCGCCCTGTCGGAGCGGACTTCGATGATGCGGGCAAGCCCGATCAGGTCATAGCCGGCAAGTTCGTCGCCGGTCTTCAGATAGCGCAGGCTCAGGCGGCCGACATCGATCGGCGCCATGAAGTCGGTCTCCATATTCGCATCCGGCGCCTCATACTGCGAGGCGGTGATGCGCACGCTATTGCGCATGGCGCTGCCGTTCATGGCGACGTCGGCCTTGCCGGGCTGGCGCGCCGGCAGGGCCAGATAGACGATGGCATTCTTTGTCGAGTCGTCGAGATCAAGTGGAGGAGGCAGGTCCGCATCGATCGGCGCTTCAAAGGGCGTGCCGTCCGGCAGGATGCCGCGCAGGTTAGACAGCGCAAATTGGCCGATGGCAAGCGCGCTGCGATCAATGCCGATTTCCGCGATGCCCCAGGGATAGGGCGCAAGTCCCCGGGCAGTCGTGCGGACCAGCCGCTCCGTCCAGCGGTCGGCCTGCTGGAAATGCTGCACGCGAAGGAACATGCCTTCGTTCCAAACCACTCGGTTTTCGTTCTTCATCGGGTGTTGCCCGTCCTCTCTAAAAAACTGCTGTTATGCTGTTCGTCGCGGCCATCCGTAGCGGCCTGGAACGCCTCGGCCAGCAGGTCGCGGACCGAAATACTTTTGCCGTCCTTTTCGAAGCGGCTGCGATAGGACTTCCAATAGTCACGGCTGCCGCGCCAAAGAGCCTTGCGCGGGGAGGCATCGACCTGCGCTTCGATCATGCGCGGCTCGAAAATCCGGCTTGCTTCGCGCACGAGATTTTCAAGGCCGGCGTTGAGCGCGGATTGCCTTGAAATAAGCGATCGAAGGCGTTCAGCGAGCTGGTCGGTCCGTTCCCGGCTGAACAGCGAGGCCGATGAATGCGCGCTATCGTTCTCCACGCCGAAGATCGATGCCTCATCGTCGAGGGTCTGCTCCAATGTGTCGACAAGGGCTTCGAGCTGCCGAAGCGGATCGAATTGCAAAGTCAGGCTCGTATCGTCCGTCCCTTGATCCGCTTCATCCATGGTTCGGATATCGTTGGCCGGGACGATCGTTTTGGCAGTCTCGGTGGCATCCCGGCCGGTGCTGCGGGCAACGGCAACGGAGACATGTGTCGCCGGACCATGTTCCAGCTGGCTGCCAAGCTCGAACTCCGAATTCCAGTCGTCCGGAAGGGTTGGCTTGATGCCGGCGATATCAGGCGGACCGTTCCAGCCGATATCGACGTTCCTGCTGGATGATTTGCTTTTTTTGGAGGATTGCGGAACCGATGCGATCCAATCATCGCCGCCCCGCTGACCAAGTACGCCGGTGGCTGTGCTGCCGCCCGGCGCAATATCGGCAAGGATAGAAGAGATCGTCATGGTTTCATCACTGAGGCGCAAATCGGCGGCCGGATCGTCGATATCGCGATCCGCCTCCCCGGTGATGACGACGTTGAAGGTGACGTCGCCGAATGTGATCCTGGACTTGTCCGAAAGCCTTGCCGTCTCTCCTTCCAGGATCGCTGCGCCATCCACATGGGTTCCATTGGCGCTCTGGTCGCGCAGCAGAAAACCGACGCGGTCGCGCTCGATCACGCAATGAACTTTCGAGATCAGCCGATCCGGGTCGGAAACCTGCCAGTCGCAATCCGGCGACCGACCGAGCGTGCGCTTGCCGCGTTCGAAAAACCAGCCCTTGCTGGCGCCCTCTCCGGAGACTTGCCGCAGCTCAAGCCGCATGGGCGCCTCCTTGCTTCGAGGGACTACGGTTCACCCTGGGTTCGACGATAACGGCATCGCCGCTGTCGCGATCTGCCGCAGCGACGCGTGCCCAGCTGTTCCATCCGAGTCTCGGCGGGTCGCCCGACTGGCCAAGCTGGCAGAAGGGGATATGCTCTTTCTTCAAAACGATCTGGATGTCGAAATCGAGTGACGGACCGACATAAAGGCGCGTCAGCGCAAAGAGCGCATCGATGTTGCTGCTACCAGGCGAAAGCGAGCGGTAGTCCTCATAATCGACCGGCCCGATAACCACACGGAAACTGCCGCCGAAATCATGGATCGCGGCACCCGCTGTTGCATTGACGCCCAGCTGCACGCCCTGCGGCTGCCCCATTCGGCTGCGCTCCTCGACGGGAATGGAAAGCCAGCGGCCCTTGAACAATTCGATTTGAATCGGCAGCCCGCTGAATTCCCGTAGCATCGCTTGCAGGTTGACCGCATTGCGCGTCTGCGCTGCAAAGAAACCGGAAAACCTCAGGATCAGCTCGTCATCCGGCCGAACCCGCTCCTTCAGCCTCGCCGTGCCGAAGCCCGAAAGCGCAAACAGCGCCGTAATGAAGGAATTTCCGCTTCTGTCCGGGCTCCATCGCATGCGGCGGGCAAGCCGGTACTTCTCGCAGGCATCGACGAAAAGCTCCGCGAGACGGCTGGTGAAGAGATCGAAGAAGCTTGAAAACCCATGAGCGCGATTGCGCTCTTCGCGCATGACAAGCTCATTGTAGCTCGGCGGCATGGCGCCGAGAGGGCCAAGCAGGCCGGCCATGCTGGCCCGCACCGAACCCATCATACCCTTGCGCTTGAAGTCGCTAACCGCAAGGGGGGCCGGCGAAACGCCGACCGGCGAGGATACCGTAAGGTGATCGCCGGCCGCGTGCTGGGCGATGCGAAAGGCCGTCGTCGGCTCGAAGCGACCGGGGTCGCGTTCAAGCAGCGCGGCAAGCATTTCGCTATCACTTGGCCGAAACTGGTCCATCGCCTTCAAATCATCCTTTCGTCAAAGCAGCGGTCGTTCGGCGGCGCGAGCCGGCCAGACGGCAATCGGCTTCGATTGCCCCTTCATCGAGATGGAGAGGCGGGTGAAACTGTTGATCGAGGTGTAAAGCCCGAAAAACCGGTCGAGAACGCTGCCGAAGAGATAGGCCGAGGGCCTATCGATGGCAGCCGGATCGAACTCGAGGCGGATATCCGTGCCCGTCACCATCCCGCCGCTGCCAAGGCGTGTCATCGAACTCTTGGCGTCGACCCGCACCAAGGCATCGGCGAGCTGCCGCGTCTCGCGGCTGTCCCTGAATGCGTAGAGCGCCAGCATGTCCTTCAGTGCAGCGCCATCATTGTCGAAGATGGACAGATGGTTGAGCTGAAGATGCGACATGAGCCGCCAGTTGCGCCCCTGCTGCTCGTTCATTCGCACGGACGGCGTCGGCGCCATCAGGGCTTCGACGGCCTCCACCGCCTCGCTGCCGGAGGCGAGCTGCAGACGGGGATGGCCGCCGCCAAACGGCAATTGCTCGGGCAGTTCGCGATTGAGGCAAAGGGCGTCGATGCTGGCGATCCTATCGACGGGATCGCTTGCGCGGCGCGCCCGATCCACGAAGGTGATTTCCATGTCCGACGTGTGGTCGTCGGCATCGAAACGGCGCGCGCACTGCCAGAAAAGCGACGAGGCACCGCCTTTCAAGCTGCGGCCGAAGAACGGCTGGCACTGTTCCTCTTCGCCGGTCCGGGCCGATAGGAGCACCTTTTCGATCGCATAGATCTCGCGCGTCTTCTGTCGCCTGGCATCGGGCAGCACGCGATATTCCGTGCGCGTCCCGTCGAGCGCGATCGGCTCGCAGGTCTGACGGAACAGATTGACGATCGGGGTGGCATTCAGGACGAAATCGCGCGCCGAAATGGCTCGCTCCAATTTGGCGCTGGTTTCGTCGAGATAGATGAAGATTTCCAGCGTCTCGCCACGCCATGCCTTCAACCCGACGATATCGACGAAAAGGAATTTCTGCGGCAAGGCGAAGAATTCCGTCAGCAGCCGATAGCCGGTGAAGCTCGATGTGGGGTAGGGCAATATAGCTTCCTCCGGCTCGAAGCCGACGGGACGAAGAGCCTTGGCCGGTAGCATGACCGGAGCGCGGTCATCGGCATGCTGGGCCAGAGCGATGCCGAGCGTATGATTGACGAGAAGCTCGTGAATGGCGACCGCCTGCTGCCAGGAAGAGCCGATATGAAGCCGAAGCTGGTCGAGGCCGATCTCGCTGAACGGCTTATTGGTGTCGCGTGCCCGGATCGAAAGGCGCAAGCAGCCAGCAGCCCCCGCGTGAGGAGAGGGCGGCGCATTGATCGGATGGCCCGCCAGGGAGGCCGAAACGATCTCTATGGGAGCAACCTGGGTGTCCTGCGTGGTGCGGAAGCGGCAGCTCTCGCCGCCGATCGGCTCTGCGAAGATTTCCGTATGGCGCGGCACGGTCTGTACGGATGCCAACATGGCGCTGGGAGCAAAGCGCACGATGCTCATCGACGGTAGCGGTGCCAGATAGTGCGGATAAAGCGTTTCCAGCAGGCCATCCGTCAGTTCCGGAAACTCGTCGTCGAGCTTCTGGCGCACGCGGGCCGCCGAATAGGCGAAGCTCTGGATCAGCCGCTCGACATGGGGATCATCGGCGACTTCGCCTGTCACACGCAGGCGGCCGGCAATCTTCGGAAAAGCGTCGGCAAACCGGGCTGCCCGCTTGCGGATGGCAGCAAGCTCGTCGTTGTAGCGCTGCAGAAAACCGTCAGCCATTGTTGGCCTCCACCAGGAAGCGCTGGGTCGACGGGTCGATCGTCGATTCAAAGCTGATGGGCGGCATGCCCTCATGCACGCGGAAGGTTGCCTGAATGCGCATGCGCAGGGCGCGCTCACCATTGCCCCGGCTCTTCAGGATGTTCACCCGCACGTCGGAAAGCCGCGTTTCGAAAAGCGTGATCCGCCTCTCGATCAGCCGGGCGAGGCGGTTCTTGGCTTCGTCGGTCACAAGATTTGCCGACACCATGCCGTCGACGCCGAAAGACACCAGCGCATCGCCGAGTTCATCATGGATCGAGGGCGGTGCCGTCGGGCGGCGGCGGGTGTTGAGCAGGGCTTCGAGATCGCGGCGGATGCATTCGCGCAGTTCACGCAGCTGCTCGGCCGAGGTCTGCGGCGGATCCTGCAGGCGGTCGGGATTTTCGTCGATCAGCCGATCGATGATCGATCTGGCGACGACCCTTTCCCGAGGCCTGTAGCGTTCCAGCGGATCAACCATGGGCGGCGCGCCTCGTCCCGTCGGAGCCGGAGACCGTTTCAAGCGACGTCAGATCGTGGAAGGAAACAAGATCGTCGCCGGCCAGGAAGCATTTCTGGCCGCGGCCGGTGGTGATGCCCGTCGCCTCATCGACCCATTCGGTCTCACGGCCGAGCAGCAGCCTGGCACCCGTGGTGCCGTGGTAGATCGCAGGCAGGAGGACGGGCGCGCTTGCCCCGTCCCCGAGTTCCAGCTCGGCCCTGCGGAAGGCGAGATCGCGCGGGCGCGCGATCGGTTCGACGTGAAGGGAGGCAATCCTCGAAAAGTCGATCCAGAGATAGGCTCCGCCCGTCATGATGACTTCGAGAGCATGTGGAATGCGGTCGTCGAGATCACGAAAGTCCGAAACGAGCTGGCCGTTCCAGTTCATCGGTCGTTCGCCCCTGATCTCCTCCAGGGACCGCAGTGTGGTGGACGTATCTGCAGAACGGTCGAGATGCGCGATCGCAACCTTCATCGCCGCCTGGTCGAGAGCCGTCGGGCCGTTCGGGAAATCCGGTGCGGCCGCCTCTTCGAACCAGGCCGAACGCGCCGCCATTGCCCGCAGCTGATTGCGCAGCATGGCAAAGCCCATCATGTCTTCCGGCGCAAACGTCGTTGCAAGATTGCACTGCGCGTCGGCTCGTGCGTAATCGCCGGCAAGGATCAAAAGATCGATAAGGAGATGTCTTCCGTCCTTGTCCGTCGGTGCCGCCTTCACATGCGCTTTCGCCTGCTCGATCGCATCGTCGAGCGCGTTTTCGCTGAGGGCTTCGGCGATCTTGGCGGCGAGCGTCATGCGGATTTCCTTTGCGGCGTGTTTGCGGAACGGGAGAGCGCATGCGTCGCGTTTGCCGTCTCCGCGATGAGATGAAAACTGGTCGATACGTCATCGAGCTGAAAGTGCGGCTGCAGCCGCACGGTACAGGCGAACATGCCGGGCTTGCCCGGAACTTCGTCGACGCTGATGCCGGCCGAGCGCAGCGGGAAGCGCGTGCGCAGCGACAGGTCCGCATCGTCGTTGCCGAGCGTGTAGCGCGACAGCCAGTCGTTCAGCTTGCGTTCGATCGAGATTGTATCGGCAAGCCGGCCGATCTCGTCGCGCATGATGACCTTAAGGTAGTGCGAGAAGCGCGAGGCGCAGAGCACATATTGCAGCATTGCCGCAATGCGCGCGTTCTGCCGGGCGTGCTCGCTCGTATAATGCGGTGGTGCATGCAGCGACTGGTTGGAATTGAAGATCGCTGAGGCGGAAAGATAGGTGGTCGCGACGGGCACAATGCCGAGCTCGCACAATTGCTGCTCCTGCGCATTGGTCAGGCGGATTTCGACAGGAGCCTGCTGCGAAAGACCATTGCTTTCGATGCCGAGATCGTAGGGCGCCAGTTCCTCCTGGCTCAGCATGCCGCCGTCGATTGCATCCTGCGTCACGCCGCGAATGTCGGCAAACCAGCCGGATTCGACGAAATTGCGGATGACGATCATCGCGAAGGCGAAGGCGCCGTTGCCCCAAAGCAGGCTGCTGCCGTCGGCTGCGATGCTTTCGCGAAACGGGAATTGATCGTCGCGGTCGCGAGAATAGGCCTCGTAGGGAGCCCGCATCAGGATCCGTGGAGCGACGAGCCCTAGGAAGCGGGAATCCTCGCGCGCCCGAAGCCCGTTCCAGCGGATGCGGGCAGGATCATAGGACAGCCACGAAAAATCCTGCACGCGGTTGAGTTCGCTGAAATCCTGCAAGCCGATTGCCTGCGGCGCAGCTGCCGCCATGAAGGGGCAGAATGCCGCGGCCGCGGCCATGCCGATCTGGGTCAACGCCCCCACGGTATCGCCCCCGGCCGGATCCTGTGGCGAAAGCTCGTAATCGCCGATCAGCAGTCCGAACGGCTCGCCGCCGGGCATGCCGAATTCGCGGCTGTAAATCAGCTCGAAAAGATGGCTTTGGTCGAACTCCGTCGTCCGTTCGAGATGGCGCGTCAGTTGGGGCCAGCTGACGCTGAGGATCTTGACCTTCACCTCGTCCGACTGCCCTGTATAGCGCATGAGCATGGCAAGCCCGCGCCACCGCGCTTCCATCGCCTGGAATTCGGGGTGGTGCA
Source organism: Rhizobium sp. P40RR-XXII (assembly GCF_012641405.1). GTDB lineage: Bacteria > Pseudomonadota > Alphaproteobacteria > Rhizobiales > Rhizobiaceae > Rhizobium. The sequence continues at coordinate 17,624 of NZ_JABAII010000018.1, read as the reverse complement.
AAATAGCATTGACCTGCCGGTTTAGCGCATCGTCGATCATGGCGATCACGCGATGCGCCTGACGGGGCCAGGGAGCTCTCGGTTCCATCGTCGTCGCGGTCATGGTGCTGGCTGAAGGTGCGCGGCGAGGCGATCGCCGCGCCACCTCTCCTAGTTCTTGCTCGGGATGCGGGCGACCATTCTAAGCGAGGTGGTCAGCTCTTCCATCTGAAGCCAGGGCCGCATCCAGGCGACGGCGTTATAGGAGCCGGGCTTGCCCGGAACCTCCTGAACCGTCACCTTCGCGTCGCGCAGAGGATATTTTGCGCGAGACTCTTCACCCGCATCGTCATTGGCGTTGACGTAATTGGCAATCCAGCGGTTCAGCCAGTTCTCGCAATCCTGCGCTTCCATGAAGGAGCCGATCTTGTCGCGGCCCATCACCTTCAGGTAATGCGCAAAGCGGGACGTCGCCATCATGTAGGGCAGGCGGGCGGAAACGGCCGCATTGGCGGTTGCCTCCGGCTTGTCGTAGAGCTTCGGCTTGTGCGTCGTCTGGGCACCGAAGAACACGGCATAATCGGTGTTTTTGTAGTGGCAGAGGGGTAGGAAGCCGAGCTTGCCGAGTTCGGCGTCGCGGCGGTCGGTGATGCCGACTTCGGTCGGGCATTTGAGGTCGAGATCGCCATCATCGCTCGAGAAGATGTGCATCGGCAGGTTTTCGACCTTGCCGCCGTTTTCCGCGCCGCGGATCGCCGTGCACCAGCCGCTTTGGGCAAAGGCGTCCGTCAGCCGCGTTCCCATCACATAGGATGCGTTCATCCAGCAATAGGAGTTGTGATCGAGCTCGCCGGTCTTCGAATGTTCGGTCTCGTCGAAGGCGAAATCGTCGATCGGGTTGGTTTTCGGCCCATAGGGCATGCGGGCAAGCACACGGGGAAGAGCGAGCGTGACGAAACGCGAATCCTCGCTGTCGCGCAGGCTGCGCCATTTCGCATATTCGACCGTTTCGAAAATCTTCTCCAGATCGCGCGGACGGGCAAGCTCACGATAATCGTCGAAGCCGAACATGCGCGGGCTGGCGGCCGAAATAAACGGCGCAAACGCGGCGGCGGCAATCGACGAAATCGCCTGCAGCGTCTGCACGTCGTCGAACGAATTGTCGAATTCGTAGTCGCCGATGATGGCGCCCATGGGTTCGCCGCCCGGTGTGCCGAATTCGTCTTCGTAGATGGACTTGAACAGCCGCGACTGGTCGAACTCCACCGCTTTCGCCAGATCCTTGGAGACGTCGCGCTTCGACGCGTTCAGGACGCGGATCTTCAGGTTGACGCTGGTCTCGCTATTCTTGACCAGATAGTGAAGGCCGCGCCAGCTGCCTTCCAGCTTGGCGAATTCCGGCGACTGCATGATCGCGGCGAGCTGCCGCGAAATCTTGCTGTCGAGTTCGGCGATCGCCTTGTTGAGGGTGATCGTTAGATTGCGATCATAGGTGACGGTCCCCTTGAGAGCCTGATCGGTCAGCGTTCTTAAGAGATCCTGGGCACGGTCGGGCTCGGTTTGCCGGGTTGCGGCTACGATCTGCGACAGCAGATTTTCATCGGGCGCAAACTCGGCCTCTTTGGTCTTCAGTTGGCTTTCAGCGCTCATTTTTTCGATCCTTGCGGAAAGTGCGGGCGATAGCGGTGGAGCTCGATGCCTGCCGTTATCGGCTGCTTGAAACAGGATTGGACGACCGGCGCCAGCCGGCAATCGACGACGATCAGCTTGCGGTCGGCTTGTCGGCCAGACCGAGTTCGGACATCAGCTTCGAGAGATCCGTCTTGTTCTGCAGGACATCCTCGAGCAGCCGCTCCAGCTCTTCGGATCGGTCGGCCTTGCTCATGAGGTCGCGAAGCTGGTTGCGGGCATCGAGGAGCGCCTTCAGCGCGGGCACCTGATTGACGACCGAGCCGGGCTCGAAATCCTGAATGCTTTCGAATTTCAGCGAAACGGGAAGCTGCGAACCGTCGCCCTCGAGCGTGTTTTCGACAGCGATGTTCAGGCCCGGCGTCATGCGGCGCATCACATCGTCGAAATTGTCGCGATCGATCTGCACGAACTTGCGTTCGCCGAACGGTTTCAGCGGTTGGGTCGGATTGCCCGAGAAATCGCCGAGCACGCCGACGACAAAGGGCAATTCCTTGACGACCATGGCGCCCTCGGTCTCCACCTCATACTTGATGTGGACCCTCGGCTTGCGCACTCGTTCCAGTTTTTCGTGAACACTCGCCATAAAGCTTCTCCTTCAAATCCCAGCGGCAATTTCGCTCTTCACATGTGGCACAACTCGCCTTTGGAAAGAGCGGGTTGCAAAAAGTTCAGGATACCAGTTCTATTTGTCATCCCGTCTTGTTCGACTTCGGCTGAATGCCCGCCGCCGTTAGAACGGCGTTGCGGACCTGCGCCTCCGGCAGCAGTTCGGCCAATAGTTCCGAAAAATCCATGCGTCCGCGCCGGACCATCGTCTCGATCGACATGGAGATCGGCGAATGCGGTTCCGTGCGGCGAAAATAACGCGCGACGGCCAGCAGCAGCTCGAAAGCCTCTTCGCGCGAGCCGATCTGCTCGGCGCCCAAGGGGCGCGGGCGACCTTGCGCCGGCTCGCCCGAACCTTCCTGCTGCTGCGGATCCACGTCGGCCTCGGCTGCCTGCGTTTCGATGCCGGCAAGGGTCCGAAGCGCTGCGGCAGCCTCGTGCAGGACATTGTGCGTATTCGAGCTGGGTGGCGCCATCTGTCCGCAGCGCTCGTTCAAAATGGACACCAGCCGATCGAAAGCTGCGATGCAGCCCTTCACCATTTCCAGATGCGAGCTCATCGCTGCCGTGCCGGCTTCAAGGACAGCCTGGTTCAGCTCATCGCGCCGTTTCACCTCGTTGGGCCGTTGCGACAACTGAAAATCCCAAAGGGAAAATTGACCGAATTTCATTCCGGGAACGAGCGGCGACAGCCTGATCGCCTGAATGATGGTCCCTTCGCCGCCGACACCATTAAGACCTGAAAGCGGGGCAAGCCGCTCTTCGATATCGTCTGCTCCGACGGAATGAAATTTCTCCCAATGCTTGTCCAATAGCGACGCAATCGCCTGGTAGACATCCCTTAAACCCTCGAATCCTCGCAGACGTAATTCCGCCTCGGCCAGCCATGCTAATACTTCGAGGTCCTTACTTTTAGAAGAAACAATCTGCAATCCAAGATTGCTAACATCTGTCCAAAGAGGTGAAAGACTAATATTTTCACCTGGTGATATACCTCGTTCCGTAGCGCGAGCCTGGTTTCTGGCGTCTTTTATTCTATAGTATATTTCGCGCATAGAAGTATTGTTGCGCACATTTTCTCCGCATGGCGCATTTTCTTCAAATGAATTCTCTATGTCGCGGACGTTCAGCAGGATATTAGCTCCATAGCTCGAACTACATCGTTTAAGGGCGTGATACTTATGTCGATATATTCCTTTGTCAACCATGTCTATTCTGCAACGAATTTGTGACAATTCCGATTTTTGACCACATGAAAAATTTTTTGTTGTCCGTCTGGACTCCGGAGAATAACCGCCCTAGTTGTTGCCGCGACATGAAGGTGTGGTTGAAATGAAACTAGAGGGAGGAAACTTCTAGGTGTCGAATATCGATCTCAATCGCCTGATCAGAACGCTCGAGCCAGCATTGCGCGTCGGCCTCGAGGCTGCAGCGTCGCATGCAGCACGTGATCGGCATGCGAATGTCGATGTCGCACATTGGATAGTCTCCTTATTAGAGTCATCGGAAGTTTGCTCTTTTTTTGAAGAACTTAGCGTGTCATCCGCGGCGCTGCGCGCGGAGCTTGATAACGCCATTGCCGAACTGCCGAGAGGGGATGGTGCCGCCCTCGTGCTCTCCCAAAATTTGCTGGCGCTGATGCGGGAAGGCTGGCTTGTCGCCTCGCTTCAATGCGGCCGCAACAGCGTTACGCTCGCCGATCTTCTGACCGCGCTCACGGATGACCAATCGCTGCGGATCATGGCGCGGGGCATGGCGCCATCGCTACGCAACCTCGATCGCAATATTCTCGAAAAGCGCTTGAGCGCGGCTCCGTCTCAGGATGCCGCCTCGCCATCGCAACATTCTGAAGCCGTTCCCGCCGCCGGCGAGAACGAATTTCTCCGCCTCTACACCCGCGACATGACGGCCGATGCCAAGCTCGGCCGCATAGATCCGGTGATCGGACGGGATCGCGAACTGCGCCAGGTCATCGATATCCTGATGCGGCGCCGGCAGAACAATCCTATCCTGGTGGGCGAGGCGGGGGTCGGCAAGACGGCCGTGGCCGAAGCGCTGGCGTTGGAAATTGCCGCCGGAAGCGTGCCTGATATGCTGAAGTCCGTGCGTATTCTCCTCCTCGATCTCAGCCTGCTGCAGGCCGGAGCCGGCGTGAAAGGCGAGTTCGAGCGGCGCCTGCATGGCGTGGTCGCCGCGGTGCGCGCCGCCGCGGAGCCGATCATTCTCTTTATCGACGAGGCGCATGGTCTAATCGGCGCCGGCGGCCAGGCCGGGCAGGGCGATGCCGCCAACATTCTAAAGCCGGCACTGGCCCGCGGCGAACTCCGAACGATTGCCGCGACGACGTGGAGCGAATACAAGCGCCACATCGAGAAGGATGCGGCACTGACCCGGCGTTTCCAGGTCGTTCAGGTGCTGGAGCCCGATGAGGAAACCGCCATCCGCATGCTGCGCGGCATTGTCGGTAGCTTCAAGGCTCATCACAAGGTGCGCATCCGCGACGAGGCGCTGGCTGCCGCCGTGCGTCTTTCCGCCCGCTACATCCCGGCGCGGCAGTTGCCGGACAAGGCGATCAGCCTCATCGATACTGCCGCTGCCGCCGTGTCGCTTTCCCGACAGACCGTTCCCGAGGCGCTCAAAGGCTTGCGCAACGAGCAGGAGATGCTGGAGGCGGAAGCTGCAGCACTTTTAGCCGAGCCGGTGACGCCTGAGCTCACCGCGCGGCTTGTGATCATCGAGAATGAGAAGCGCGAGGTGCTGCTCGAGATTGAGCGTTTGCAGGCCAAATTCGACGAGGAAATCCGCCTGTCGAAGGAGGCGGACCGGATCGAGGCATCGTTTAGCGATGCCGGTACGCTGCAGGCCGAGGAGAGTGCGCCCGCACGGGGCGACCAGACCCATGAGGGCAATGTCGCGCTTTTTCCCGCGAGCGGTTCCTCGGAAGCCGCTCGCGCGGCGCTGGCGCAAGCTGAGCGCAACCTTGCCGATGTTGCCGGCGAGACGCCATTGGTTCCGCGCGTCGTCGACAAGGAAGTGATCGCTGGTATCGTCGCCCGCTGGACTGGTATTCCTGTGGGCAAGCTGCTGTCGGATCAGGTCGAGACCGTCAAGACGCTCGACGCAAGGCTCAAGGAGCGCGTGCTTGGCCAGGACGCCGCGATCGCGCGAATTTCGGCCGCCATGCGCTCGGCGCGCGCCGGCCTTTCCGACCCACGCCGCCCGCCTGCCGTCTTCCTGCTTGTCGGCATGTCGGGAACCGGCAAGACCGAAACGGCGCTGTCTCTCGCCGATCTTCTTTATGGCGGCAGCCAATATCTGACGACCATCAACATGTCCGAGTTCAAGGAGGAGCATAAGGTTTCGCTGCTGCTCGGATCGCCGCCCGGCTATGTCGGCTACGGTGAAGGCGGCGTGCTGACCGAGGCGGTCCGCCGACGTCCCTACGGCGTCCTGCTGCTGGACGAGATCGACAAGGCACATCCGGGCGTCCAGGAGGTGTTCTATCAGGTCTTCGACAAGGGGACGCTGCGCGATGGCGAAGGCCGCGACATCGATTTCAAGAATACCACGATCGTCATGACCGCCAATACCGGCTTGGATCTGCTGGCGGCACTTGCCGCCGATCCGGAGACCATGCCCGAGGGTCAGGCGCTTGAAGCATTGCTGCTTCCCGAATTGCAGAAGCATTTCAAGCCGGCCTTCGTCGGTAGAACCACGGTGCTGCCTTTCATGCCGCTGAACGGCGAGACGTTGAGCGGCATTGTCGATATCCAGATAGGCCGCATCCGCGATCGTGTCTCAGCCTCCTACGGGACCGCGGTTTTCCTGTCGGAACCGGCCCGTGACGCGCTTGTCAGCCGCGCGAAGGCGAGCGAGATGGGCGCGCGCGCCATCGAGACCATGATCGGGCGCGATCTTCTGCCCGAATTGTCGACCTTCTTCCTCGATGCCGTTGCCGAGCGGCGCAAGATTGCCGGCATCAGCATCAGTTTTCACGATCACCGCTTCCTCATCGAGGAGAAGCCGGTGAACGACCATGAATTCGCTGACCCCGAACAAGGCGGCGCGGCGAATGAAGCAGCCCCGGACGAGCGAAACGTCCGGATGCGGCATTAGACGGAAAGGTAAACCCGCCTTGCAGCGACAAGGTGAAATTCAAATTCAAACAGGAGAGTTGAGAGCATGCCGATTTATCTGCAGATCGACGGAATTCAAGGCGATGCCACCCATGAGCAGCACAAGAAGTGGATGGACATCGAAGTCATCCACTGGAACGTCTCGCGCAACATGAAGACGTCGGCCGGTTCCGCAGCGAACCGCGAAGCTTCCGAGCCCACCGTTTCGGAAGTCATCCTGACCAAGGTCAGCGATTCCTCGTCGACCAAGCTGTTCCAGGAAGCATGCTCGGGCCGTACCGGCAAGCAGGCCGTCATCCATCTGGTGACAACAGGCAATCCGGGCGATACCTACATCGAATACACGCTGACCAATACGCTGATCGCCAGCTACTCGGTCGATTCCAGCGGCGATCGCCCGGTCGAGACGATCAAGCTGAACTTCACCAAGATGGAAGTGAAGTACACGCCTTACGACGACTCGCAGACGCCGCAGTCGCCGATGATCGCTTCCTACGATCTGGCAACGACCAAGGCTGCCTAACACCAGCATCGTTTTCCGGCGCGTTGCAATCAACGCGCCGGAATCGTGCCCAATGCCAGATCGCTGCGGCGGCTGGGATTTGAACATTCTCGACAACCTTTTTCATCGAGGTCGCCATGGTAGATTTTTCCGTTTCATCGCCGGCTCTGCAAATGGAGCCGGTGAAGCAGACCGACCTTCCGCCGATCAAGCGCGCGGGCCGCGGTCCTTCCTACGATTACTTCTCATGGCCGCAAGGTCCGCGCGAATATGCCGCCCGCAACCAGGCCGCAGGTGCGTTCGCTTCTGGTCTCCGGTCCGTTATGGAAAAAGCCAATGAGATGTCGTTGACGCATTGGCTGAAGGTGTGGCTGCAAAACAACGAGCCTCACATCATCCGGGAAATGGACGTCAACCACCATTCGGCCTTTGTCGCTCAGTTCAACTATACGGTGACTGATGCCGAGGTCCGGACCTACATGGTGCGCGGTGCCTATCTGCTCGGCACGGTCGCTTCGCGCGCCGATATCGGCAAGATCCTGACGCCGGACGTGCTCTACGGTCCCAGCATGCGCGAAACCGTGCCGAATGGCACCTTGTACCAGATCGCCTATCTGGTGGGCGGCCGCAAGCAGGTGGTCGGCAGCGCCGGCAAGACGGGCTCGGCAAGTTCACTGGTAGGATAAACGCAGATGAACGATCAGCCTTCGGCCAATGATTTCATCCAGGCGACCCGAAATCTCCGGGTCGTCTCACCGCTTGGTACGGACCAGCTCTTGCCGGAGCGGGTGACGATAACGGAAGGCGTGTCCGCACTTTTCGACATCCAGCTTTCCGTGCGCGCCAAGCGCGAAATCATCCAGCCGCAGGATCTGATCGGCCGGCTCGTCGATGTCTCCATCGAAGTTCGGCAGGCCGAAGATGGCGGTGACGGCGTTCGCCGTCCCTTCAACGGTCTGGTGACGAGCCTGCAGGAAGGGCCGCCGATCACGCGCGGTCTGCGCTCCTATTCGATGGTCTTGAAGCCGCAAATGTGGCTGCTCTCGCAGCGCTCGGACTGCCGCATCTGGATGGACAAGACCAGCATCGATATCGTCGAAACGCTGTTTTCCGAACATGGAATTCCGGCCCCCGATGTTTCCGGCGTGGTGACACCGCCGCCGCCACAGCATTATTCGGTGCAATGGAACGAAACGGATCTGGATTATCTGACCCGCCGTTTCGAGGAAGACGGGCTGTTCTACTGGTTTTCCCACGAAGACGGCAGCCACCGGCTGCATGTCGCGGACGGCGCGAATTCATGGGCGGGGCCGTCGCCATCCGCACAGGGCGAGGGCATGGTTCGGCTTGCCCAAGGTTCGACCGACCGCAACCATATCAATGAATGGATGAGGCATTACGCCTATATCCCCGGCCAACGCGCCGGCGCCGACTGGAATTTCGAGACGCCGCAAATGGTGCCGGGTACGACCACACCATCACTTGTGCAGATGCCGGGCGCGATGAAGCGTGAGCTTTACGAATATCCGGCCCGCATCTCATCGATTGCGGAAGCCGAAAGGGCGCAGAAGCTGCGCATGCAGGCAAGTGAGGCCGACCACAATCGCGTGGTTGGGCGTTCGACCTCACGCATATTGGAGGCAGGCCGCCGCTTCACGCCCTATGAAGTGGCCCATCCGGAGCATGTTTACGAGGAACACGTGATCGTGCGCGCAACCCACGTCGCGCTCGACCCCTCCTACGAAACCAATATGGACCAGCCGGAATATACCAATGATTTCGAAGCGGTGCCGTCGCGCGTCGCGATGACGCCGCATCGCAAGACGGAGCGGCCGCGCATTCGCGGCACTCAGGTCGCGATCGTCGCCGGCCCATCCGGCGAGGAAATCCATCCGGATCAATACGGCCGCATCAAGCTTTGGTATCCCTGGGATCGCCGCGCCAAGAAGGACGGATCGGATACCTGCTGGGTGCGGGTCGCTCAGAACTGGGCCGGCGGCACATGGGGCGGCCAGATCATCCCGCGCATCGGCATGGAAGTCATGGTCGCCTTCATCGACGGCGATCCGGACCGGCCCCTGGTAACCGGCGTGGTGCCGAATCCAGCCAATAGCGTGCCTTACACGCTTCCCGCGAATAAGACCAAGTCCATCTTCAGAACGCAGACCCACAAGGGTAATGGCTTTAACGAGCTCTCCTTCGAAGACGAGAACGGACGGGAAGAAATCTATATGCACGCTCAACGCGATCATCGCGTGCACGTCGAAAACTCCCATTCCAAACGCATCGATAATAACCAGGCGGAGTCGATAGGCCACAATAAGTCGATCGAGGTCGGCAACAATCACCACGAAGTCATCGGCGGCAATATGACGCTAATGGTTGGGCCAAACATCCTGCAAAAAGGTGTCACGGCCGCGATGGGGATATTGCGCGACACAGTCGGCAACGTTCTTACGAGCAAGCTTGGCGGCTTCACGGATGTCCTTGGCTTTCTCTCTCAAGCTACCATGGGCGAAGGCAATATGATCGTCGGCGTTGGCAAGAACAAGGCGGAAACCGTAATGGTGTCGTCTACGGAAATCGTCGGTGCGGCAAAGGCAACCACGGTCGGGGGCGGGTATCAGCTAACGGTTGGCGGCGTGAAGAATGAGAGCGTCGCGATGGGGTCATGGGAGGAGGTGGGGCAGACCAAGGTGTCGATGATTGGTTACAAATACGAGATCATTTGCGGAAAATCTCGAATAGTCATGGAGCGCGATGGAACGATTACCATTGAGGGTGTCAAACTCAACATCAAGCAGGATACATCCGTTACGATGACTGCTGGAAAAATTGACATGAATTGAGGATGTGATGGCGACAAAATTCCTCACTGGCACCTGGGAGGGCGATGAAACGGACAATCAGCAGAAACGCGATGACCGTCGAAATGCCTTTTGGGAGGAACTTGGTATCACCCCTGCGCGGGATACGGCCGAAATTGATATTCCGGTCTCGCAACGGATGGATCTTTTCCGATCGCTGGTTCAGCAAACGATATCAGGTCCCGAGGCCAACTCGCAGATGAAGGGCATCACGCTTGCGGCTGCACAGGCAATCGGTGACATGGCGCTCGGATCGTTGGAGCCAGGTGTGTCGAGCCTGGCGTTTTCGTGGAATGAACTGTTGCCGATTGAGATGAAGAAATTCTTTCAACAATGGCATGTCACCGCTTTTGAAGCATCCATAATAGACGGTGCATGAGATGGGTCTTGGCACCGGTGCTGCGAATAATTTGACCAACGCGGGTAACAACCTAGGCGCGGGTGCGGATATTACAAAAGGAACGCATGCAGATAATGCGTGCTCGATTGTAGCTTATACCGGCGAAAAATTCTACGAATATGTCGCTATAGCAAAAATGGTTTATGTGCTGGCGACCGACGCGGAAGCGCGCAAACAATTGATGGCAGGCGTTTCCGAAAGTGGTTTTGGCCATCTCATGTCGGGCTATGGCTATTCCGAAATGGCCCAGAGCAATTTCCAGTTATCCGCAACGGAGCAGATTCTCAGTTGGTTTGGGTTGGGGGACAAAGACAAAGCTGCAAAATATGCCGAGGATGGCATGAATATGCAACTTTTGAGTCAGTCGGAATATAGTAAGGCCGCTGACGCGATAGCTGGCTATTTCAGCGAAACATGGAATGCAATCAAAAAGCGGTTTACGCAATGCGGCTGGTTGTACGGAATTGCAACCTTGACGGTAGACGGGGTCTTTCTGGTCGGCGACCTTGCGCTGGGTGAAGGAATAAGCGCTGCCGCCAAGGCGATGTTGAAATCGCTCAAGGTTTTCGTCCGTGTCGTGAAGGCTGGGGAAGAGGCGGGCAAAGCCTCGAAAGTTATTGTCGAATTCACGCATGCGTCTGGCGGTAAAGTGGAACGTGAATTTGCTGTAGATCAACTCGAGCGCGAGTTTGGAAAGCCTGAAGATCATCATCCAGGGGTAAAGACAGAAGACCCAAATTATAATCCGTCCCCTGAAAATGAGCTGAAGAATGGCGAGGCAGCTGGCAAGCCGAAGTCGAGCAAGCTTACGCATGGCAGAAATGACAATGAAATCACTTACGATCCGGCAACCGGCAGACCGATCAATGCGAAAGGCACTCTGCGCGAGGATTTTGGAGGCACGGCCAGAGGTGACAATGCCACGGCCATTGGTAAACTCGGCGATCCGGGTGATCAGGGCGGCCATCTCGTTGCGCACAGGTTTATGGGCAATACGCCGGATTATGGTATCGCTCCTCAAGCTGGTAATCTCAACACCGGCGCATGGAAAACAATGGAGAATGAATGGGCCGACTGGGTAAACAAAGGCTACGAAGTCAATTATAACATCGACGTCAATCCGCCTGGATCGGTGCGCCCGAGCAGCTTTGATGTGGAGTACACCATTCGCGATCCCAAAACGGGAGCCGTTAAATATAGCAATGAGAAGCGCTTCAAAAACCAAGCGGGTGAAAGCTTCAACAGAATTCGATTTCGGGACATGGAGTAATAAATGTCGGAAAACCTTGAACTCATGGGCGATATTGCACGAGCAATCGTAAGTTCGGGCAAGATGCAGGGTGTCGAGTGGGTCGAGATCTCAATTGTGGTTACAGTTGATGAGAGCGGTGAAGCAAGCGAGATATTTGGCTATGCTTACGATGAGAAGGGAAATTATACCGCTGTTGCACCAAAGTTGCGTGAGATCGAGCAGCCAGTAGCCGCATACCGAGAGTGGCTTCGTCAAGACGGAGACACGGGCTTTCGAAAGATCCTATTCCAATTCAATCGTGTGAGCCGCAAGGTTAACGCTGACTTCGAGTATGAAGACCTCGCGCGTTGGCAGGTAACACCAAAGAACGTCGACACCATCATCGCGCAGCTTCGCCCTAACCTTGGAGAATAGGGCATTGTTGGATAGCCCCTACAGAAATGGTGGAGCGATTGTTTCGCTTGCCGATGAGCGGCAGCGACGGCGTGAGCATCTAACGGCTGTTGTACGGTCGGTTCTTGCTGCGGATGTGCTTGCGGATGAGCGTTGGCAAACCATGGCTGTCGTATTTTCTATTTCTGATGGCGGGCGGAATTTCGGTAACAGTGGCTACGCCTATGACGCGGATGGCCAATGGTGGGCTTTCAGTTGCTCGATAAAGGACGTGAAGCCTGCGGTGATTGCGTTTCTGGGCGATTCTAATCGAGGGGTCCCACAGACCTTGTGTCGAGTACTTCTTCAGTATGACAGAGAGAGTCACCGCGCGCGCCTTGTTTCGGAAATCGGTACTCCCGAATGCTGGTCCATCACGCCAGGGACGGCACGAACCATGATAAGGGAGCTTCGGCCTAAATTCGATAATTTCGCTGGGAATACTTCCGTATGAAAGGAAGGCCGCATAATTTATGCGTTATCTACAGCGAGCGTCGTGTGAGGCCATGTATTCCAGAGAGAAACTACTCGGGTCCAAAATCATGAATGATATTCCCAAGAGAGCCCTTTTTGTCGAAGCCGTTGCCTTTGATGAGGACGGCGCATGGTCGAAATTGCGCAAGCTTGCCGATATGCTGGAAATCGACGCTGATACGGGCGCAATGACGATCCGCAATGGAAAATCATCGCTCACGCTTCGTAAGGATGGCAGCATCATCGTGCACGGCGTGTCGATCGCTCAGTCTGCGGAACGGCATATATCGCTTGATGCCGCTACGATTGACCTGAATTGAGGCGCTGTCATGTGGCAGGTTGAGAACCGGACTCCGTTCGCCGCCTTGGGTTACTTTGTTCGTGACCGCGCAGGAATGGAAAATTGGGTCGTTGCGGTTCGCGCGCGCTTCGATGTCCAGGAAAATGGCCTCAACGCTGTTGTAAAAGATCAAGGCGCGATCCGCATTGCGCCCGAATACGAGGATGACGACAGCCTAGAATTGAAAGCGGAGGCCGATATTTCACCGTTTCGGCCCAAAGTCGATTTCCTGCTCACCGGAAGCATCACCGCGCCCGCGGGCCGCGCTGTCAATAAAATGGAAGCCGGTTTTGATCTTGGGGCACATTCGAAGCGCGCGTTAGTTTTCGGCGCCCGCCGGCTTCGTAAAAAATCCGGCAGGTTGCAGCTCGAGGGATACGAGTCCTACCGCGAGTGTCGGCTTAGCTGGCGCAACAGTCTGGGCGGCGCCGACTTCATCAAGGCAGATGGGCCGGCGAATGGTGTCAATCCCATCGGCATGGGCTGGACGTCGGCCTGGCAGGAAATGCCGGAGGGCACGGAAATTTCTCTCCCCTTCATCGAAAGCCCGGCTGCCTTGATCGACGATGGCACTCTGCCGGATCCGCACGGTTTCGGAGCCATTCAGCCGTCCTGGGAGGCCCGTTCGGCGCACGCCGGTACGTATGACGAGAACTGGCGGAAATACGAAGCGCCTTTACCTCCGCAAGATTTTTCCGACCGCTTTTTCCAGGCTGCTCCCGAAGACCAGATATTTGATTTGAAAGGCGGCGAGACAGGCCGAGTGATCGGCCTCCACGCGGGCGGTGATTATGCATTTCGCCTGCCGCAGATCATCATGGAATGCGCCACTTGGATGGGGCATGAAAAAACACAGAGCCGTCCGAGGCTAGTCTCCGTCTTGCTGAATGGAACGCAAAAGACGCTGGAGATGGTTTGGAACACGGCTATTCCCTGTCCGAGGGGAGATATGTCCGTTTCGGGCTGCAATTTGCATGTACGGCAGATGGCGGGAGTGGAATGTTGAGCAGCGCCATGGTCGAAATTCTCGGAGTCGGCTTGCATTGCCCCTTGGGCAAGGGGTTTGCCAATGCCTGCGATGCTTATTTTGCCAATGAGCGGAATTTTACGAAGTCGCGTAAGGGGCCCATTGGCGTCGACGGAATGCCAATGACGCTGTCCTGTGCCATTCCGTTTGAAGATATGCGCAACTTCGAACTGAGACTGCAAAGGCTGTTCGCCGGTGCGGCGGATGATCTCGTAGTTGCCGAGACGTTTGGACCTGTTCCATTACGGATTGTCGCGCCGCGCTGGCTCGTCGGTCATTCGATCGGCAAGCGGCTATCTCTCTGGATAAGCGAGACCTACCCCCATCTATTTTCAGACGTCGAGATCTTAATCGACGGGGAGACCCTTGCTCTTTACGAAATCGTTCGTGGTACGAACGAGATATCGACGGGACAGTTTCCCGCACTGATCGTCGGCGCCATTGACAGCTTCATGGACGCAGAATTTTTGGATATCCTCGCCATGAACAACCGCCTTTATTCACGACAGACGCCCCACGGCCTTATCCCCGGCGAGGCGGCCGCATTGCTTTTGATCGGAAGCGGAGATGCAGGAGCGCATCCACCGGTCGGCGCTTTGAAGTCCCTATTTACTGGGTTTGAGACTGAAAAGCCTTCGTCTCCCAAAGGCGTTGTCGGCAGAGGGCTTGCCAAGCCCTTGCGGCAAGCCTTCGAGGCCTTCGTTCCGGATCGATTTCTTGCCGATCTGAATGGAGAGCGTTGGCGCTCAGAGGATCTCGGCTTTGCGTTATCCGGTGCCCTTATACCAGAACCTCTCGTCCAAGATTTCGAAGCGCCGCTCGGAAACACGGGAGATTGTGGGGCGACGAACGGCATGGTGATGGCGAGCTTTGCGCTTGCATCCAAAACTCACCTGGCAAGTGACGCCGGCGAGCGGGATGGTCATCTCTCAGATAAGAGGGTGCCCATGCGGTCGATCGTTTCGACATCTCATCCCGACGGCCCGCGTTGCGTCGCGGTTATCGAAAGCTATCGGAAGAAGGACTGAAGCCGATGCAGGAGACTATCGCCATCAATGGATTGACGCTCTGCCACAAACATTCCGATGGCTGGGTTCGTTCAACTATGCCAGATGTGTGCAAGAGCCCTGACAAGCCTATCCCCTATACCAACACGGCTTATGCCCGGGATCTTGCCAAAGGCACGACGACGGTATTCTCGCATGGTGGAGCGATGAATGGGGTCAAGGGCTCAGAATTCTATCGGTCTTTTGGCGATGAGCCTGGCGTCGGCGGGGGGATCGTTTCCGGCGTGAACAAGGATCGCGCCACCTTTCTGTCATGGTCGCCGAATGTGTTCATGGAAGGTCGCAATGTTACGCGCCTGACGGATCGCATGCTGCTGAACAAGGGCAATACCATATCGGCGGGGGGATATTATACTGGGCCAGTTAAAGGCCCGCAGCGCGAGATATTGGAGAAGATCTGTGAGTTTGCGTGTGCCTGCAAGGCGGCCGGCACGTTCAGTCAGCGTTGCATCGATGGCAAGATATTGGAGTGGGCTAGCCAGGCAGGGCGCAACGTAACCCCTGGAGGTGCCTATGAAATTGGCGAGGACGGGAAGTGGGCATATCGGCTGGATGACGGCGGTAACCAGTTGAGGGGTGGGCCTAAAGGCACGAAGATGCCGGATTACACCGATCACGATAACAATAGCTTTGGCGAAAATAAATTGCCGAAGGATCGATATCGCGGCAATCAAAATGAAACATACGATGAAATTGGACAGGATACGGATCAGGATCGGAACGACATCAACTTCAAAAAAGACTGTAAATGCGATGATGATGATGGCAACAGGGCCCCTGTTACTCAACCAGCGCCGCAGACGGAGCGAGAGACCGAGCCATCGAATAACGGGAGCTGGTTTAGTCGCAATGCAGGCTGGCTCGTTCCGCTCGGCGTGGGTGCTGTGGCTGTAGGCGCCATTCTGCTTGCTCCGGAAACGGGCGGAGCGTCGCTTGCTGCGCTCGCGTTGTGAAGCTTGATGAAACCTACTCGCAGGTGGAATATAAAGTGACAGAAATCGACTACAATAAAATCCTGTCGGAGTTTAAGACCATATCGGATTTGGCCAAGCTCACGATTGCCGATAAACGCGGCAATCCGGCGCTGCAATTCGGGTTTGTGCTCAAATTATATTTCAGCCATGCTTACGATGACGAAGTTCGTATCCGATTGATCCGTTTGGTGGAGGATTACGGAAAGATCTTTTCCGATAAGATCACTCACTACATGCCCTATGATGGCAACCGCTTAAAACCCACGAAAAATTTCGATTATGTCGGCTATTTTACGGACCGCATGCGTAGCATCCCGCCCGAGGAAAAGGTGGAAGGCTTCGACGCCGAACTCTACGGTTTTTCGGGCGGTGTCGACAGGGATGAACCAACCCCATATCACATCGGCGTTGTGGCGCGGCCCGCTATCGCCGAAAAGCGTTTGGCAAACAAGGATAATGCGCTCGGCCGGCTTGAGGCCTATTTCCCGGCTGACTGGCCGCAGGGAGATTATACGCAACTGCTGAGCGTTCTGACCCGCTGGGCAGCCATAGGTCGGCCGATCCACGGCACTTTTGGTCTAGGCCTCGTTATGGAGGAGGGAGGCGGTCGTGGCCCGTTCATTGATCTCGCCTTTCCATTTCTGAAACGTTTTATCGGCTTTGATTATCCGGATCTGAGCTTGTGGCGCGTCAGGAGTGAGGCAGCGGCAACACCAGTGATACGATCGATCAATTGGCTGACACTAATCGATGACGAGCGCCTTCGGCGGGTTGGGGGCCTTGATAAAATCCGTGCTGCGCTAGAGCCGGAATGCTCCATCCATTCTTATGATGGTGGCATCATTATCCAAGCCGGGCAGGAACCAAGGATCGGGGATGTCAACCGTGGAGAGGCATTGGTCGCGTATCGAAAGGTGGCAAACGTTTTGAAACCACTCCGTTTCGAGGATTTCGGTCGGCGCGGAATCTTCGAAAGCCTGCCACCACCTTTGGACGATCGGGACGAAACGCTGGCATGGCTGCGGCGCTTTGATTGATGCGGTGTTTGGTGCAAGCGCCTGGGGCGGGCCAAGCACCCATCCAACTGCAATGTTGAGGTGATGGCATGCCGATATCGTGATATTCCATCTGAATTCAGGGAAAATGAACTAACGGCGAACGCACGCGACTGGAGCTTTCTTGACAGGATAGCAGTGGCGTTCGAACGCGGCGTACCCATGCTACGCTTTGGTTACGGTACTGATTTCGCCTTGCAGAATGCTACTGGCATCGAAATACGCGAGCGAATGGCTGATATTGTGCTGGAGGACAAGCAGATTTTGCCGATAACGTCTGACCTGCCACTGAAGTTTCATCCATCGGCGGTTTTGAATACGCCGAGTGGCGCGGTGTAAGCAACCGGCGGAAACGCGAAGTTTTCATCAGCGTTGGAGCCGGTTGCGGCGATGGACCCGGCATAGCCTGCCGGGGTCTGGTATCCGAGCGATGAATGCGGGCGGAAATTATTATAATCCTCCGCCCATTCGGCAACGGCGCTTCGGGCATGATCGAGACCGAAGAAGAGGCTCTCGTTCAATAGCTCGTCACGCACCCGGCCGTTGAAACTTTCGACATAGCCATTTTGCATTGGCTTTCCCGGTCCGATGTAGTGCCACTCGACCTTAGAGCACGCTTCGATTTCTCAGAATCGCAGGTTCGCAAATCAGCTGAGATATGATTCTCTGTTCCTACCGGGAAAGGACGGTCGGTAGGGATGACCCAACCATATTCCGAAGATCTTCGCGAACGGGCGATGGCGCGCTTGAATGCCGGAGAAACGATACGATCGATCGCAGCAGCACTTGCGATCGCTCCCTCGTGTGTTTCGAAGTGGAAG
>NZ_JABAII010000017.1 GCF_012641405.1 Rhizobium sp. P40RR-XXII | reverse complement strand
CCAGCCTCGGTCAGCGGGCGTAATGTTGTCATCAGGTGGATATGCGGATTGCCGGGATTGTCGTGGTAGACCCAGTCCGCGACCATGCCGTTCGAAAGGACATGTCTTTCGACGAAGTCCCGTACGAACGCGATGTTCTGCTCGGGCGTGAGCTCGAGTGGCAGAGCGATGGTCAGGTCACGGGCGAGCTGTGCATCGGATCGCTTCTCGAACGCCTCGACCTTGTTCCAGAAGGCCTCCGAAGCACCCGAGATCGAGCGGTCGGCGATCAGCGCGCGCACCCAATTCGGGGCATCGGCTGGAAGCGCGAACTCCTCATGCAGCAGTCCCTGCTTGCGGGTATAGTCGAGGGTGCGGGCTTCGCGCTCGTATTCCATTTTCGCGCAATGGCGGTAGGCCGCCGACAGTACCGCGCTACGGCCGTCGCCGCGGCTGACGATGCTGACGGAGAAGTGGGCGATGGCCATGGCGACGAAAGCTCCCTGGTTCGAACTCGGTCCATCGGAGCGGCGGGCCAATCGAGCCCCCTGGCGGAGCCGCAACGCAAGACGTCGTGTCAGCGACGTATAATTGCGCCCTTGGACCCGCTCCTTCGGAACGGCCGGGATCATCCGTCAAAGTGGCGGCTTTGCCGACGTGCAGATCTGCACGTTTCCTTGGATAGGCATACGGGCGAGTTTCGGCGCTGCCGATGCACCGCCAAACGAAAGAGGATGAACGACCGAAATGAAGAAACCCTCGTCGAAAATCAGAGAAGACATCGCGCGGCTCAAAGACCAGCTCAGGCAGGCGGAGGCGCGCGAGGCCGAACGTATCGGCAGGCTCGCGCTAAGGGCGGGTCTCGGCGAAATCGAGATTGATGAAGCCTCACTTCAGACGGCCTTCGAGGATATCGCCAAACGCTTTCGCGGCGGAAAAGAAAATGCAGCCGAGAAAAAGAACGGCGGTGGGGTTGGAGCCGGTAGCGCGGTTGTCGCGTCGCTCGAGACTGGCACTGTTCAGAGCAGCACTCGCGAGGCTTGAGCGGATGCGCCAGATCTCGTCCAGCGAAGCGCGAAGGAAGGATACCCGCGAAAAAATCGAGCTTGGCGGCCTGATCGTGAAGGCTGGCCTGCGATATGAAAAGCGGGCCCTTCTTCTAGGACTGCTCATTGATGCCGCAACACGGATGCAAAACGATGGTTCGGAGCGCGCAAGGCTGATGGCGATCGGCACGGAGGCCTTTCGTGATAACACCCAGTAGGTTCCTCCTAGCTATCGTCCCGGCCGCAATCATGATCGTGGCCACGATTTTCATCCCGGGCATTGAGCTCTGGCTCGCTGCCTTCGGGAAGACCGCCGAGAGCAAGCTGGTTCTCGGCCGCATCGGCCTTGCGCTTCCCTATACGCTTGCCGCCAGCGCCGGACTGATCTGCCTGTTCGCCATCAATGGTGCGATAAACATCAAAACCGCCGGCTGGAGCGCTGTCGTTGGATGCGTAGTGGTCATCCTGATCGCCGTGCTTCGGGAGACGGTTCGGCTCGGCGGCTTTGCCAATCGTGTCCCAGCGGGCCAATCGGTCTTGGCCTATGCCGATCCATCTACGATACTCGGCGCGGTGATAGTCTTCCTTGCCGGCATCTTCTCTTTGCGCGTCGCGATGAAAGGAAACCTCGCCTTTGCGCAGACGATGCCGCGACGCGTTCGCGGACAGCGAGCGGTGCATGGTGAGACCGACTGGATGAGCATGCTGGATGCGACAAAACTCTTTCCGGAGAGCGGCGGTATCGTCATCGGCGAGCGTTACCGCGTTGACCGCGACAGCATTGCGGCCATAACGTTCCGAGCTGAAAATCCGCATAGCTGGGGAGCGGGCGGCAAGTCGCCGTTGCTCTGCTTCGACGGCACGTTCGGATCGTCGCATGGCATTGTCTTTGCCGGCTCTGGCGGCTTCAAGACGACGTCGGTGACGATCCCGACCGCACTTAAATGGGGCGGTGGTCTTGTCGTACTCGACCCGTCGAAAGAGGTCGCGCCGATGGTCATCGAGCATCGACGGAAAGCTGGCCGCAAGGTGATCGTTCTCGACCCAGCAGCGTCCGAGGTTGGCTTCAACGCGCTTGACTGGATCGGGCGCTATGGTGGCACCGATGAAGAGGATATCTCCGCCGTTGCCTCGTGGATCATGAGCGACAGCGGTCGCGCGCCCAATGTGCGTGACGACTTCTTTCGATCCTCGGGACTACAATTGCTCACCGCCATGACAGCCGACATGTGCCTCTCCGGTCATACGGAACGAGAGGAGAGAACGTTGCGACTGGTGCGTGCCAATCTGTCCGAACCGGAACCGAAACTGCGGGCGAGGCTTCGAGACATCTACGACAACTCGGAATCGAATTTTGTGAGGGAAAATGTTGCCGCGTTTGTGAACATGACACCTGAAACGTTTTCAGGGGTCTACGCCAATGTCATTAAGGATACGCACTGGCTTTCCTATCCCAACTATGCCGCGCTGGTGTCCGGTTCAACGTTCTTGACCGACGAGTTGGCCAATGGCCAGACCGACGTCTTCATCAACATCGACTTGATGGCGTTGGAAACCCATTCTGGTCTCGCTCGCGTCATCATCGGCTCGTTCCTGAATGCGATCTATAACCGCGACGGCGCGATGAAGGGACGTACGCTGTTTTTGCTCGATGAGGTGGCCAGACTTGGTTACATGCGGATATTGGAAACCGCGCGCGACGCCGGTCGGAAATACGGCATCACCTTGACAATGATCTTCCAGTCCATAGGCCAGATGCGGGAAGCCTACGGCGGCCGCGATGCGGCAAGCAAATGGTTCGAGAGCGCAAGCTGGATTTCGTTTGCCGCTATCAACGATCCAGACACCGCCGACTACATTTCGAAGCGCTGCGGCGACACCACAGTCGAGGTCGATCAGATGAACCGCTCGACAGGAATGAAAGGATCTTCGCGGTCGCGATCGAAGCAACTGAGCCGCCGACCGTTGATTATGCCACACGAGGTGCTGCGTATGCGCGCAGACGAACAGATCGTGTTCACATCAAGCAATCCGCCGCTTAGATGCGGGCGCGCCATCTGGTTCCGGCGTGACGACATGAAAAGCTGTGTCAGGACGAATCTATTTCATCGAAGCGAAGGTCCTAACATGGATGGCAGCAGAGGTTAGGACCGCCCTCGTCGGGGTCGCGCCAAGCGGCCAGTCCCATAATCGAACCCATCATGGAAATGAATTAGTACACTCTGTCCGATTCAAATGCGTCGCTGGGCAGGTGAATTCCGCCGCGAGTCAGAAGATTCGGAAAGGTTTTGGTTCGGCCGATCACATTGGGGCATTCCCGAAACAGAATTCTCAGTCGGAAAGCCAGCCTTTTGAGAAGGGCCGCCTCCAGCCCTTCTCTCCATATTTCCGATCTACGAGCGGTTGGAAAAAAGCGGGATTACTCGCTGATCTCCTTCTTCCCGCGAAGCGGTCTGCCGTTGCTCTTACGGGCACGAACCCTACTCCAACTGTGCTTGTGAACACGGCAGATGCGCGCGACATGGCGATGTCAGTCGCTTGCGCCTCCGCCTATCCCGTG
The DNA here is from genome assembly GCF_012641405.1 of Rhizobium sp. P40RR-XXII. Taxonomy (GTDB): domain Bacteria; phylum Pseudomonadota; class Alphaproteobacteria; order Rhizobiales; family Rhizobiaceae; genus Rhizobium. The sequence continues at coordinate 143,690 of NZ_JABAII010000017.1, read as the reverse complement.
GCATCGTCATTTCTTGCTCTTCGGGGTTATTCGGCGCGCCCGAGGGAAGGTGATCCCCCGGGCGAAACCGATGCTCAGATCACGCCATCAATCCCATGGAATGACGGCCATCAGGTCCTCGTCGTCCTGACCAGGATAGCGGCCCAAATTCGCATTGAGCCTGCCGTGGCCGGTGCTAATGGAAAGGCTGTAATAGGCACCACCGCTCTGGTTCTTTTTCCGCCAGATCGCACCGATTTCCACCTGCCGGCCCTTTGGAGACTTGGCAAAGAGGCGGTAAGCCGGCGCATCGGGATTGGTGCTGCGGTTTTCCTTCCCCGTGATGTCGAGATCATAAGAGATGGAAGCGATGTTGCCAGTGAGGGTCTTGCTCTCGCCGAAGTGGATAAAGTTTGCGTAGTCGGTCATTGTGTGTCTCCATTGGTTGCGGTTGGTATCCGAAGGGCCAGCCCCTTCGGGCGAAGCCTCCCCGGTCTTTCCCGGGGAATGGCCTCTGACATTCCCCGGGACAGAGTGGGGAGGGCGAAAGCCCGCCCCGCGGCGGCGAACAGGACTGTCAAGCGGCGTGGCGCGGAAGACGGAAAACTTCACGGGTCCGCTTGCGGACAGGCGCGGAAGAAAGACGGCTTCACGGGCCGCTTTACCGGCCTGGGCGGCGATGTCATGGGGCGAACAAATTGGAGTGGCCCTAAACGGGCCCCACCGAAGGTTGCGGCGCAACCGATGGACAAGAAACCGCCGCCGGGAACGGCGGAGACGAAGGAAGATCGGCTGTGTACCACCGGCACAGAGCTCGGACCATTCAACGAGCGGATGCCTTAAACGATCTTAGAAACCTGCATGCCGGGCCAGATGGTCGTTTCCCACTGGCTCCGGAAAACCCTACGGCGCTATGAGGAGGCGCGGGTTTCCTCCGCCTGCTCCGCTCGCCGGCGATGCCGGCTCACTCCGGCCGCGGCGGCGCCGCCCGGCGGCGCTGCGGCTGGAAAACGATTACGGACAGCGCAACGCGCAGACTCATCTCTTTTGATCGCGCCAGCGCGACGTGAAACGAGCACGCGCGCTCCGGAAATGATGAAGAGCATTGGAGAAATCAGCATGGCGCCGGCCGCGGGCCGGGATTTCGGGAATTCTCGACACGCAAAGAGCGGAACAAGGGCAGCCGCAGGAGCGTCAACATAGTGGCCCATCGGGGAGGCGGGATCGACTGCCCCCGCTCTTTGCGTTCCGCTTTCATCGGGCATGGGAGGGAGCGTCGACGGGCGGAGCCGCGCGGGAGGGAGGGAGTCCGAAGCGGCCATTGCAGAAGACGATCAAGGCATGCCGGCCGGCGGCCAGACATGCCCCATCCAGCCCCCGAGAGAACCGGCAGATCGGCTTGCGCAGATTGCGTCTGGCAGCAGGCGATGGCTAACGGCAAGTCTGTAGGCAGTCTGTCCTTCGAGATCATGCCGTCACTGGCGATATCATCGCCCCTCCGCAAGCATGCAAAGCAAAACGGAAGCGACCCCCAGGCTAGCGCTGATGTCGCCGAAGCACCCGTTAATATCCGAACCTATTTTAGGTCGAAGCGGCCAAAGCAGAAGTGTTGACTGAGAACCAAGACCCTGCCCAGGTCAATCGCGAAAGCCCTTTGCCATTCGTCGCGCTCACCAAACAAGCCGCAAGTCTTCGGTTTCAGGCGGCCTCGTCGCCAAAGCCGCGATTTTTTAGGAATTCCGTACTGAAGATCTATGAGTGCCCTGCGATCGCTAAACACCGCACCGGCTTCGCCAGAGGCCGTGTGATTGAGTTGGCAGGATGCCGCAGGCTCCAGAGACATCGGTGGTGAAACAGGCGACCCAACCCACGTGGCGAACTTAACAGTTTCGAAACTGGGCCATAATGCAGGCCGATGAAAACTGCGACCTATAGAGATCGTTGAGGCGAGGCAGCGTCATAGCTGCCGCCGCTGTTCCCGAGGCAGATTCGATTTCCGCCTCGGGGAAGGTTCCAAATACCTTCTATTCTTTCGCGGCCTTATGCAGCTTTCCGCGAGCTTCGGTCAGTAGCGGTAGTAACGGTGATGGTGGTGATGACGATGCTTGTACCAACCGTAATGATGGCCGCGCCAGTAATGGCTTCGGTAGCTCCGATGCGATCCCCAATAGTGAGGCCGATGATGTCGCGGACCATGCCAATGGCGGCGGTAATGGACCGTTTGAACGGATGACTGGACCTCCGGTTTCGTCATGTTCATCATCGGGGCAGCGGATGCAGCACCCGCACCGATCAACAAGCCGACACCCAGAAGCGCTGCAAGTAGACTCTGATAGATTTTCATAGCGAACCTCCATTCGTGTCATCAGCTTGAAACCATACGGCTGAACGCAGCATGAATGTTGTCACAACTACCCTGCAGTAAAATTTTTGACCAGACGCAGCCAATTCGCAAGCCCGCAACAATGGAGATCGATACACTTTCCCGGCGGCATCAATTCATGTTTCAGCACAGCGGCACTCGAGTTGCGGAATTTCCCAGTGCTGTCTCGTTGGAGCGGGGCGGGTTTGGCAGGCAGGATGAGGTTGTCCGATCTCCCTTAGAAATCGCGAGCGCCTGCAAACAGGCAAATCCTTTCGGTGATCGTGCTACGGAGCCCTCTGATTGCGGGACAACACGAACGCACGTCGCTGTAAAAAGATGCATCGAATCAAAAGCATGGCCGCCACGCGAAAAACGGGAAGACAACCGATCAAAATATTTGAAGTTAGATTCGTTTCGGCTGGGAACAATCAATCGGGTGACTCGGTTGTATCGGATTGGTTGTTGGGAGTGCGCGTATCATGGTTGCTCCTCGAGCGAACTGGAAAGGCTTTATCAAATTCGGAGAGGTTGCTTTCCCGGTGGCGCTCTATACCGCGGCCTCCACATCCGAACGCATTGCGTTTCACACGCTCAATCGGGCCACGGGAAACCGCGTCCGCCGGGAATTCATCGATAGCGAAACTGAGGAGCCGGTTGACCGCGAGGACCAAGTCAAAGGTTTCGAGATCGAAGACGGGCGTTATGTCGTCCTTGAACCGGAAGAAGTCGCCGCCGCCATTCCGGATAGTGACAAGACGCTGAGGATCGAAGCTTTCATCCCCTGCGACGAGGTCGACGACATCTATTTTGACAAGCCCTACTATCTTGCTCCCGACAAGATGGGCAGCGAAGCCTTCAAGCTTTTGCGGGACGGCATGAAGAAAGCCAAGGTCGCCGCGATTGCCCGCACAGTCCTCTTCCGTCGCTTACGCACGCTTTTGATCCGCCCACATGACAAAGGTCTGATTGGATCCACCCTAAACTACGATTACGAGGTTCGGTCTTCCGAAAATGCCTTTGATGAAATGCCGGACCTGAAGATCGAAGGTGAGATGCTGGAGCTTGCCACGCACATCATCAATACGAAGAAGGGCGCATTCGATCCGAGCCAGATTGATGATCGATACGAGGCGGCCGTCGCCGAGCTCGTGAAGGCCAAGATCGAGGGCCGCACGCTGCCGAAGAAGAAGGCTCCGCCACCATCGAAAAAGGGCGACCTGCTGCAGGCACTTCGAGAGAGCGCGGGAATGACTGCGCCTGCAAAAGCAAAACGCACGGGCACTGCGAGCAATGCCGGAAAGAGCAAACAGGATGCAAAGCGGGCAGCAATCCCGAAATCCCGCGGCTCTGCTGGTACCCAGCAGCGCCGCGCTGGCTGAGTGAGGCTTAAATGGCGCTCCGCCCCTATTGGAAAGGCTATCTCAAGCTCTCGCTGGTCACCTGCCCTGTACAGATGATGCCAGCGACATCCGAAAACGAGAAGGTGCGTTTCCACACGTTGAATCGTGAGACGCACAATCGCATCGTCAGCCATTACGTCGACGCGGTGACCGGCAAGGCGGTCAACGAAGACGATGAAGTCAAAGGTTATCAACGCGGCGAAGACGAATACGTGATCCTGGAAGACGAGGAACTGGAGAATGTCGCGCTCGAAAGCACCAAGACGATCGACATCGAGGTGTTCGCGCCCCGAGACAGCGTCGAGTGGATCTGGCTCGACACGCCCTACTATCTCTCTCCGGACGATCCGGTCGGAGAGGAAGCCTTCTCCGTGATCCGTGACGCCATGGCGGCCGAGAACATGGTCGGCATTTCGCGATTGGTGATTTCCCGGCGTGAGCGCGCCGTCATGTTGGAGCCACGCGGCAAAGGCATCGTGCTGTGGACGCTGCGCTATGGCGATGAAGTGCGGGATGCGGATCTGTACTTCGAGCGAGTGGACGACGAGCCGGCGGACCAGGAAATGATGCCACTGGTGCTACAACTGATCAAGAAGCAGACGCAACCCTGGAGCCCGAAAATGGCCTCCGACCCGGTCCAGGATAAGCTGCTCGATATTATTGCGGCGAAGAAAAAACAAATGAAGAAGCCAGTGAAGACCAAGCCGAACGCCAAAGATCAGGCGGAGCCAGCGCCGAGCAACGTCATCAACATCATGGACGCTCTCCGCAAATCCGTGGATGCCGAGAATCGGCCCGGCAGGCGTTGAGCCATGATCCGCCGCCATGCCCTCCCCCTCCTCGACACGTCGATGTCATCGCGTCAATCTCGCCCGATCCGCAAACGCGATCCGGATCAGCCCAGCCTGCCGTTCGACCCGATGCCGGAACGGATCGAGCCTTGCCTCGCCCTTTTGAGGCCAACAGTCCCGGTGGGTCCGGATTGGCTCTATGAGGTGAAATGGGACGGCTATCGACTTGCTGTTCATATCGAGCCGGAGGGCGTTCGGATCGTCACACGCGGCGGCCACGACTGGACACATCGATTTCCGGCGATAGCCGAGGCGGCACGCAAGCTGGGTACCACGCGCGCCATCCTGGATGGCGAGGCCGTCGTTCTCAATGGGCAGGGCAGATCGGATTTTGGAGCGCTGCAGCGTTCGCTCGGCGGTCGGGGCGGAAAGCGCATCTCGACGGAAGCCATTCTCTTCGCCTTCGACCTTCTTTACCTCGATGGTCACGACTTCACACGAACCGAGCTGTCAGTGCGCCGTCATTTTCTCGAGGATTTCGTTCCGGCCGGTGGTGAGAGTGCAATTCGGCTGTCGGAGGAACTGGCGCTGGATGGGGAAACCTTGCTCGACCACGCCTGCCAGGTCGGTCTTGAAGGCATCATCGCCAAGCATCGCGATGCGCCCTACCGGGGCGGCCGCACCGGCGACTGGTTGAAGATCAAATGCGTCCAATCCGAAAGCTTCATGATCGTCGGATACGAACAGTCGAAGACTGCGCGCGGCGGCTTGGGAAGTCTGTTGCTTGCCGGCAGGCGTGGATATGACTGGGTGTATGTCGGCTCCGTCGGAACGGGCTTCAGCACGAAGGATGCCGACCATCTCAAGAGGACGCTCGATCGCCTGAAGACGTCGAAGCCGGCGGTGCCGCTCAAGGGGAAGCGCTTCGTGTTTGCGCAACCGACGTTAATTGCGGAGATCGAGTTTCGCGGCTGGACTGACGATGGCAACCTTCGTCACGCCTCTTACAAAGGCCTTCGTGAAATCCAGGACAATGCGGCCGTCTTCGAAATAACCAATGGCAGCGGTTACCCGCCTTGAACCTTGATGGAAGACGACCGGAAGACGACGATCCCGGGGCAAGATCGAATAGCCCCACCTGCTGATGGTCGTGATCCAGACCGGGCTCTCGCACGCTTCCCATTCGACCGCATGACCGTGCAACGGTTCCGCCAGACATTTCCTCGCGCCCGATGGAGCGACCGGCTTCAGGCATGGACGGTACCGGGCAAGACCGCGCGGCGCCGGATTGACCGCTGGCTGGCACGGGAGGCCGCCAGGACTGACATTTTTGCAGAAGACCGCGGACGGGATGCTTACGCCTTCGAGCCGATCCTCAGTCCTTATCTCGAAGTCGAAGCCGAAGGCTTCCGAATTCGGACGCCGTATTCAAAGACCGTCATCGATGAGTTGCGTCAAATCCCTTTCGCGCGATGGGACAGCAACCATCGTGTTTGGCGGGTTCCTTTCGCCTCGTATGATGATCTTCAGCATCGCTGGGAAACCATCGAAAGGGCGGCCAAGCGCAACGAACCCGAGGAGCGCCGAAAGCGGGCCGAGACACGCAGAGGCACTAAGGAAGAACTCTTATCAAAACGCCGCGCAGCCGAGCGCCGCCGCCGGCGCCTGCCCGTTCCTCATGGCGATCTTCCACCGCTTTATCGGCCGATCGCGACCCCTGCCTACGGAATCGTCGTGATCACTGAAATTACCGGGGAGCTGGTGGACCCTATCGGTGTTGCAGATCTTTATGCCGATCTTAATGACGAGCAAGTCTGGTGCCATTGGCGACCGGCAACGCTGGAGGAGCTCATTCGCACATGGCCGGCGAAAGGCCCGGCCGGTGAATATGAGCGGATGCGTGGCTGGTGGCAGCCGACCATCGAGGAGTTGAGAGAGGCGCGACGGTCTGCCCGGTCACGGGAACGACGGCAGGGGCCAACGGCACCTATACTGGAATAATAATACCACCCCGGTGTTCCTCGTTCTCTACCCCAGGCGTCCACATGTCGATGGTGGTCGACGGCGCACTTGTCTCTGTCGGCGATCTCGTGATCTATTTGTCTCATTTGCCATTTTGGGCTCGAAAAGTGGGACACTTGAGCGCTTCTCGTATGCCGCCTTGCGCTCGAATGCATTCGTCCGCATGCGCCGCTTTTCAGCCTTCTCGATGTAGATTTGAGCTGTCTTGAAATTCGTCCATCCGAACAACGCCATTAGCTCAGGAGCTGATGGACCGCTTTCGGCGTATGCGACGGATGCAGCCTTACGCAAGCCGTGGGACGAGCAATGCGGCAAACCCGCCTCCCCACATCAGCGGGAGAAGGCGTTTCCGAAGCTCTCTATAGTATTCTATAGTATAAGGAGTGCCGCGCGCGCTGAGGACATAAGAATCAGTGCCGATCTCCGTCTTTTCCAGCGCATCTATCAGCTCCGGCGTAAGGCGAGCTTCCATTTCCACAGGAAAGCGGTTGTGGCCCTTATAGGCTGTGAAGCGCGTCCAGCGCTCGCCCTCACGCTTGAACTCATTCTTCGGCCCCGATGCGCGCAGCGTCGGAACGGCGTGCACCAATGTTGATCATGACCTCCATCGCGAGGCGCGGCGTGGTGCCAATGGCCCAATGGGCGCGAAACTTGTCGATCTCGTCAGGCGTCCCTGTATGCCGCCCTTTCGCTTGTTGATTGGCTCGATACCAACGGCGGGGTTATGACTGGCAAGCGCCGGCTTCTGAAAGCGGACCATGGCGAAACAAGATGACCATGTTCGATATACAATTAGAGTGCCAAGGCACGTCTATTCAGCGATTGAGGCTGCAGCCGACGTTGCGAACAGATCGGCAAATGCCGAGATAGTCGAGCGCCTTACGTCAGCAGTAGACAGCAGCCGACCGGAAAGGTCGCAACTCGAAGCGCGAATTACAGAGCAAGATAGGACCATTGAGGAGACTTCTTGATGGCGTTTCGAGCGCAGAGGAATGGAAAGCGCTTTGGGAAGCGCAGTACAAAAATAAGAATGACTTCGTCGGCTTGCTTCGGTCGGTTTGCCATCAGATACTAGCTTATGGCGATGGCGTGCCCGCGAATCTCTCTGAATTTGCGGAGAACATACTGGAGTCGCCAAACGTCGAAAAAGTAGATTAAATCCCTTCATCAGATCGCGAAAGTTCGACTAATTGCAAGATTATAGCATATTCGCTATATAGCACTTGTGAGATGGACGGTCGAAACACGATGCCGCTGATGCTGAGATCGAGGCATTGCCTCCCGGCCTTCAGGCGCGGTTGATCCGCCTCATTGGAAGCGGTCGAGAATGTCGGCCTTGAACAATTGCGTGAACCGCATGTGAAGCATCTGGAAGGCAAGCTTTGGGAGCTACGCGCCAAAGCCGCCGAGGGGATCGCCCGTGGCATCTACGTGACCGTTACAGGCCGTCGCGTCATCGTACTGCATGTTTTCATGAAGAAGTCGCAGAAGACGCCACTGGCGGCACTGATGATTGCCAGAGAGCGAATGAACGAGGTGAAACCATGACCAAGATTGCCGAACTGAAAAAGAAGCTGATGAGCAGTCCCGAATTCCGGCAGGAGTACGAGAAGGCGGATGCAGAATTTCAGCTTGTCGAAGCGCTTATCCGCGCTCGGACGAAGGCGAATCTTTCACAGGCAGAGCTTGCCCGCCGTATCGGCACCACCCAATCGGCCATCGCGCGGCTGGAAGGCGGCGGCGTATCGCCTTCACTGAATACCTTACGGCGCTACGCCGAGGCCACCGGTTCGAAGTTGGAAATAAATTTGATCCATCCATAGGCATTCACACCGTATTGGGAGGATGCTTCATCATCTTGAAAATGAGAGCTGATTGACGCGGCAAGCGTGGAATGGACGGAGGTCAATCGTTAGCACGGCAAATGATTATTCTCCCACATAATAGCGTTATCTTGTGGGCTCAAGATGAAAGTGCAGAGAGCAAAGATCTCGAGGCGGCTCAGAGGGAAATCGCCTGGCTCAGGAAAGAGATCATGGACCTGCGCGAGCAATTGGCGGGTATTGGGAGTAGGACGGAGGAACGTCCGTCGCAGGGACCACACCATCCATGGCTTCGGATCGCGGTCCTGATCACGATCACATTCGCCCTTAGCAGGCTGGTCGAGCGCCTTCGGCTTGTTGCGCCGGGTGCCGCCGCGGTGCCAATCATCACAGGGCGGCTTGAGCGACGGCTCTGGTAAGCGAAAAGCGGTGCCAATGGTCAGGCTACCTTCGCAATCTTGACCAGTCGCTTGATCGCCTGCTCTAGCGGGCGCTGTCCATCAGAATAGTCCTCCCAGGCCGACGACCCTGCCAGCAGCGCTGGTACGGTCCGGATCGTGAATCGTTTCGGATCGAGGTCCGTTTTGACTTGCGCCCATGTGAGCGGCATCGAAACGGTCGCACCAGGTCTTGCCCTTGGAGACAAAGGAGCGACCGCCGTTGCCATGCGGTCATTGCGCAGATAATCGAGGAAGATGCGACCGCTGCGCAGGCTCTTGGTCATCTTGATGAGATAAAGATCAGGATTATCACGAGCCATCTGCCGACAAATCTCATGAGCAAATTCCTTAGCCTCCGGCCACGAGAGCGGTTTGCGTTTGTTGACAGCAAGCGGCGTCACCACGTGCAAGCCCTTGCCACCGGTCGTCTTGCAAAAACTGATCATGCCGAGTTCATCCAGCCGGTCACGCATCTCGCGCGCGGCGGCAACCACGGTGGAGAACGGTACGTCCGGTCCTGGGTCAAGATCGAAGACGAGGCGCCCCGGCACTTCCGGCTGCTCTGGCTCGCAATTCCATGGATGCAGCTCGAGTGCGGCGATCTGAGCCACGGCAGCCAGTCCCTCGACGCGGTCGATTTGGAGATAGGGTTTCTTGTCGCCGAAGACCTTCACCAATTCAAGCAGGTTCGACTGGCCTGGCATGGCATGCCGCTGGAAAAATTGTTCACCACCAATACCGTCGGGCGCGCGGATAATGGAACAGGGCCTGCCCCTGATATGCCCGATGACCCAGTGGCCGACCGCCTCGTAGTAGCGGGCAAGCTCTTCCTTGGTGACCGGTTCGCCGTCATTGGCGTCGGGCCAAAGCGGCTTGTCGGGGCTGGAGATTAGCACGCTCATGACATCGACCTTGGCACCTTTGCGACGAGATGGCGTCTTTGCCACCGGTGCCGGTTGCGGTACATCGGCTTTCGTGATCTTCGCTGGACGCTCGGCTTCGACTTCTTGAGCCGGCTTGTCCTCACGTAAGCCTTTGAAAGCTGCCTGCCGGACGAGACCGTCGGCCGTCCAGCCGGCGAACTCGATTTCCGCGACAAGGTCCGGCTTGAGCCATGTAATCTCCGGCGTTTTCTTTGGTGCGCCGATTCCTGCGAACGGCGATTTCGCAGCGGCAAGTGCCTTGAGCTTTGGAAGAAGGGTTTCGACCTTTTTCGTCCCGTAGCCCGTACCCACCCTTCCCACATACACAAGATGGTCGCCGCGGTGGACGCCGACCAGCAATGAACGGAACTTGCCGTTGGTGGTTGCGTAGGCGCCGATCACCACTTCATGGCCAGCCCGGCATTTCGATTTCGCCCAGGTCTCGGTGCGGCCGGACTGATAAGGTGCATCCGCCTGTTTCGAGACGATGCCTTCGAGAGACAGTTTACACGCCGACCTCAGCACAGCGTCACCGCCGGTCTCAAAATGTTCAACAAATCGGATGCGCGTGTCGTTGTCGCCATCTGCAAGTAATGCCTTCAGCCGGGCCTTTCGCTCGATGAGCGGCTCGGATCGCAGATCTTCCCCGCCATCGTAGAGGAGATCGAAGGCGAAGTAGACCAGATCGCCGGTCTTACCTTCGGAAAGAGCGGCTTGCAGGGCTGCGAAGTCCGGGGCTCCGTGTTCATCGAGAGCACATATTTCGCCGTCGATGATGCAGTCCGGCAATGACGAGGCCGAATCGGCGATCTGTGGATACTTGCCCGTCCAGTCGAGACCTTTCCGGGTCTTCAGCGTGACCTCGCCATTAAGGACACGCATCTGGATCCGATAGCCATCAAACTTGATTTCGTGGAGCCAGCCCGTGCCGGCCGGCGGACGCTCAAGTGTTTCGCACAGTTGAGGAGCAATGAAATCAGGAAGATCGACTGAGGTGATGGTGTCTGCCTTATCGTCATCCTGAGCGGCGACCTTGCGCTCGGCGGCGGCGAGCCCCTGATTGCTGTCCCATACCGCGTCGGCATCTACGTTGCCGCCTTCGACCATGAACGGTTTGGGCTTGCGGCCCTTGCCGGCTGCGATCATTTCCATCGTGCGGCCCGAGGCCACCGAAGTGGCGTTCTTTTCCAGGATCGCCGCACCATTCTCGTCAACCGAGAACTCGTCATGGTGCTTGATCAAAAGCCAGTTGGTCCGTTTGCCGCGATCGCGGTCGTTGCGCATGCGCACCAGCACGAAACTGCCGTGCAGGCGTTTCCCTTCGAGCGTGAACTTGAAATCGCCCTTTGCGAGTGCCTGTTGCGGGCTCCTTTTTCCCTCCGGCTCCCAATAGCCGCGATCCCAGAGCATCACCGTGCCGCCGCCATATTGGCCTTTGGGGATCGTGCCTTCAAAGTCACCGTAATCGAGTGGATGATCCTCGACCTCGACCGCGAGGCGCTTGTCATGCGGATCGAGAGATGGCCCTTTGGTCACGGCCCAGGATTTGAAGACGCCATCGAGCTCAAGGCGAAGATCGTAGTGCAATCGGGTCGCATCGTGCTTCTGGATTATAAACCGTCGGCGGTTCGCGCGGGCGATCTGCGTTTCGCCGCTAGGCTCAGCCGTCTTCTGAAAATCACGCTTCGATCGGTAGGTGGATAATGTGTCGCTGGCCATCTTGATTCCCGGCTGCTTGGCATAGGTGTCTAGGAGGCAATCACTTCTGATCCAGTCCAGGAGGCGTGGTGCTCCCGCCGGACGTCCTTCAGGCGTTTTTCGCGTCGATCGTGGCGTTCCGCTCTCAGCGGGAAAGTTGGCCGTCTGGTCGTTCGAGGCGCCTTTGATCGATCGTTCAAACTAGAACTGGGCGTTTTATCGGCCATATCGAGTCTCCTTTTTCTGGAAACTCCTCGGCAGGCGTTTTGTGCCGGTGCGTAAAATAAAATGCCGCCATATCCGCGCCGTGCCAGACTGGACAGGCAATCCAAAGGAAGTATTTGGCCTGAGCACCCGTGCATTCGCGCGAACCAATCGACTTGAAGTGCGTTGTTCTCTCAGAAACAACAAGGAGACATCCTAATGGATTGGAATCGCGTCGAAGGAAATTGGAAGCAGATCAAGGGCAAGATCAAGGAGCAGTGGGGCAAGCTGACGGATGACGATCTTGATCAGATCGCCGGCAAGCGGGGTCAGCTCGAAGGAAAGATCCAGGAACGCTACGGCATCGAGAAGGATCGCGTACGGTCGGATGTCGATGATTGGTATAATCGTCAGAACTGGTAGGCGAAAGGAGCGTTTTGGTAACAGGAGGCTCTTTAAAAACCCGCCCATATCATTCGCACCGAGGCCTACGCGTGCTTTAGGCAAGTAGGCGCTACGGCGGGTTCGCCCTTACGGCAAGCGATGGCATATTCGATGGCACTTAGTAGGTCCGAAGCTGAGACGGGCTTGGAAAGTACACCGATTGCATCCGAATTTGCGATGACGGCCTCGGGATTGGCCGTCGTGAATATGATGGTAACGCCATGCGTTTGTCGTAAATAAGCGGCCGAGATGGGACCGGTAGGCCCATCGCTGAGATTAACATCAACGAGAGCGATATCGACTGTTGCGCCAAGCTTCCGAGCATCGGCAGCGTTGGTGACGGGTCCTGCGACCTCGTAGCCCAAGGAGCGCAAGACGTACTCCATATCAAGGCCAATCAGGAGTTCATCTTCGACAACGAGGATTCGCATGATGGTCTCTAACAAAGCCGTTAAGAAATTTGTCCGATATCGCCAGTCGTTCCCAAGGACGACCGCCTATACTTGCCGGCAGTCGCAATCACCTCATCCCAGGCCAAACGAAGGCTGACGACGCTTTCGGGGCACTCGAACACCTCTCCAATAAAAAAGTTCCGCGGCACATCATCTAGTCGAACGAACAGAGTGCCGGACGCCAATTTGCCCCCTGACATTCATCGCTCCGCCGGCCTGACAGCACTGCATTGCCTTTGAAGCGCCTTGGCTGGATTCCCACTTTTCAGCGCATAGGATAATGCTATTCTTCCCGCGGTCTCCCGGCCGGCGACGGCGAAGCCCTGGCCAATGCTTTGGCTCGCAAACCTGAAATAATGGCTCGTCTCATTTTGCAATCTTGTGGTGAACGCAAAAAGGCAAGAGGAATAAGTGTCACGAAAACCCAAAGACGGTCATCCGGGTGAGACGATCGCACCGCCTCTTGTCAACGTACAGCCCGGGCCTCCGGCCGCCGCTCCACTGTCAGCCGAGGCGTGGCTTGCGGCCATTGTCGAAAATTCTGACGACGCCATTATCAGCAAATCCGTAGACGGCATTATCACAAGCTGGAACAAGAGCGCCGAGCAGCTGTTCGGCTTCGTTGCGTCGGAGGCAATCGATCAGCCCATCACCATTATCGTTCCGCCCCACCTCTTGGAGGAAGAAGACACCATCATCTCCTCCATTCGGGCGGGCGAGCGGATTGAACATTTTGAAACGGTGAGACGCCGTAAAGATGGAACGCTGGTGGACGTTTCGCTCACCGCTTCCCCCGTGCGAGACAAGAATGGCACGATCATCGGCGCCTCCAAGATTGTCCGTGACATTTCGGAGCGAAAGCGGTTGGTCGAGCGGCAGGACCTGCTTCTACGAGAAATGAATCACCGCGTGAAGAACCTGTTCGCCGTCGTGAATTCGCTCGTTTCCATGCGTGAAAAGACTGCAACAAGCGTTAGTGCCTTGGCCGATGACCTTCGTGGACGGATCAGGGCCTTGGCCGCAGCGCATAGCCTCACGATGCCCGCGACGGACAGTGCCTCTCAATCAAGTGTTTTGGTAAGCCTCTTTGCTCTCATTCAAGCTATTTTCACAGCCCATCAAGACAAGGATAATGAACGCATCGTGGTCAGAGGCAGTGATATCCAAGTGAGTGCTTCGGCCCTCACTTCGCTCGCAATGCTTTTTCACGAGTTCGTGACCAATTCTATAAAGTACGGCGCGCTTTCGACGATCGCTGGTCATATCGAAGTTGAAATAAAGAACGAAGATGGTCTTTTGCTGGAATGGGTGGAAATCGGCGGCCCTCGCATTCACATGCCCGCCGGACCGAGCGGCTTCGGCTCACGACTGGAGCGCCTGACGATTGAAAGCATGAACGGTTCGATCAGCCGTGACTGGAAACCCGAGGGGCTGAGTCTTGCCCTGAGGATACCGAGCCAGTCCCTTTTGGCGAAATAATATCACGAGACAAGCCAGGCTGCCGGATTGCGGAAGGGTCAGAGAGCCATGTGCCAAGATCCCTCGGACTCATCTGTCTTGGCACCAGGAAACGAAGCGTACTTGACTCAATCGCAAATGAGAACATAATAAGAACAAATTGCCGGAGCGGTCACCGGCCGCGCAATTCCATATCGACGAATCCGCATTTGGAACTCCCTTCTAGGGGGTGCAGGAAGAGATTGCCTCATGACAGCCGTAGCCACTCAGAGAGATGAACCACAACCCGACCAGGTGAATACCGCACTCGATCTGTTCGAGGGCGATGCTAACGCCACGATCGGCGCCTTGCTCAACGAGCTGCAATTCGTTCGTGGCCAACTAGCTCTTTGCGGGGCTGGAATGAGCGTCGGCTTCACCCGTGGCTGGGTTCCGACCTTTGACAGCGAAGGAGGGAGCAATGTTTGAATATTCGAGAGAGCCCAGGCCAAGAGATGCCTTCTCAGCATCACACCGGACGAGGCGATGGCCCTCTATGAGTTTGTCGGCCATTTGAACCGGCACGCCTTCGACACTTTTAAAGATGGTGTTCCCAGCTTTCGCGGCAAGTCGAGTGACATGCGTCATCATGTCGATGTCATGCGCGACCTCTTGGAAAACGTGATGAACTATCCGACTTTGGATGACGAGCTTGACTGGGATGAACCAAAGCCAGTTTCCACGGACGAAGTCCATGGTTTGCTGCTGACGGAGATCGGTAACTGGTCTGGCATTCGATTCCTTCGGATTGCGGTTTACTGGAAAGACGCACGCAGATGTTTTGGTATCCTTGAGCTTGCAATCGACGACGAGGCAGTGAAACCTGCGGCCTCTTTGAGGTCGAAGATCTTGCCGGCAATCCAATCGATTGCGGGCCTGGCTGGACCCAATCCGGCGCCGATCTCGATGCGACATCCGCATCTTCATCAATGCGTTCCCGCTGCAGCAGTTGGAAGCGCGCAATGAAGACTGCATCAATGAAATGCTCGCGGCAAAAGTCGCCTGATTGTGAGCGGCCTGAAGTAAAGCGGCGTGGCTGTGCTGGTTACAAACCATATGGTCGCCTCCTTTAGCCATATGTGATATTCGATTGCCAAAGGCGGCAAATCAGTTCACCTTCCGCGCATGTTCGATATCGCGCAACCCTTCGTGACCGATGACGATCCTGACAGGTACATCCGCTGCCAGGACGCGCTGCAGGGCGCTTTTCGGGATTTGCTTGGTTCTGCGGTCGAGGCTGGATGGGCAGAGCGCGAGATCTTGCTTGCGATCGCCGACTTGGTGGACAATCAGCTCCTCTCACTCGAAGCCAACCGAAACACGGAAAGCCTCATCGCGCTGTTGAAACGGATGACCTAAACCTCCTCCCGGGCCGCCATACGATGAGCCTCTCAGGCACCCGAAAGCTTCCAACATCCCCCTTCTTGAAGATGGTTTTTAGCGCTCCTAAATCACCTCCACTCAACGCCATGAAAGGAGGTACGTGATGGCACTCGAGTTGTTTGACCGGCCGCTCTACGCGCGGCGAAAATACATTGTCCAGGAAATCACCGGTCTGGACGATGTCTTCGACTTTCTCGACGAATGGCCGAAGGAAAAGCGGGATCTCACCTACGAGGTAATGTTGAAAGCCTGCAGAATGGCCGCGAACCGTGAATTGCCTGTATCGGTTATTGCGGAGAATTTCCGGCGCTTTCTCAAGCGGCACGGAAAGCTGGCGGATATCGAGGATATGCCGATGCATTTTCGGCGCGCCAAAGACAGCAACGTTTCCAACAATTAAGTCAGCGACCGTATCAAGGGCCGGATAGAGTTTCGGCCCTCTTTATTCGCCGCCCGCATTCCGGAGCGCTATTTCATATCGCTCACCAGCTGAAGCGAGGACCGAAAGAGCCATAGGAACCCGGTGCCGACCCGCCTGGATCCAGCTGATTATCGCGTTGGACTCTCTCTTCCCATCGCCGGCGGTCGGCCGCTTTGCCTTTGGCGTTATCGGGATCTTTCGATTTGCTCGCGGTTACGGAGCGAGATTGACCGCCATGTCCGCCGATCGTCGAGCAGGAAACGACGAAAACGGACGAAAAAATAATCAGAACGCCTAAAGCAGCTGCCCTGGTAAACCCGTAGTAGAACGGCTGTATAGACATGCCTCATGCTCTCTTTAACCATCTGCAACAACGAGAGATGTTATTCGATTTCGCGCCGAGTGGAAACCAGAGGCTATCGGATTCCATGTGATGGACGGTACCGCTGCCGGCTCCATCGGACAC
Organism: Rhizobium sp. P40RR-XXII; assembly: GCF_012641405.1. Lineage (GTDB taxonomy): Bacteria > Pseudomonadota > Alphaproteobacteria > Rhizobiales > Rhizobiaceae > Rhizobium. Next base: position 127,382 of record NZ_JABAII010000017.1, on the reverse strand, counting down.
ACCGCGTCCACTGCATGTCACAAGCTATATTTGGAGGTCGCGCTGAAGGCGACCATCGCTCACTGAAAATTCCTGGATTTCACCTTCAACGTATCGATATGCCGATCAGGCTCATAAATCTCCCGCACCTTCATCACGGCCCGCTCCCGTGAATCCGGCGTCCCTGGCGTCCCATGCGCGAATTCATCGCCGCGACCGGTCGGCAGCTTGAACGTCTCATCGCGATCGGCAAGACCGGAGAGATCGGCGGTCAAATCAAAAAGCTGCTGGGCGATTAGATGCACGACCTCGCCTTCGCGCTGGATGCGGCCATTGATCGCCATTATGCTGGATCCAAGCACGACCTGCCGGCGGCGCTCGAAGAGTGTTGGCCAGACGACGACGTTGGCCGGTCCGGTCTCGTCCTCGACGGTCAGGAACATGACGCCCTTGGCCGAACCCGGCTTCTGTCGCACCAGCACAAGGCCTGCCGTCATCAGCCAACGGCGATCACTAGATGACATCGCCTCTTCGCAGGTGACGATATTGCGTGACGCGAGATCCTTGCGCAGGAAAGCGATCGGATGCTGGCGCAGCGTCAGACCCGTATGGCTATAGTCGTGGATGACGTTATGCCCCTCTGTCATCTGGCGAAGGCTGACCTGAGGCTCCTGCTGCTCGGCGATTGTTTTGCGCTCCCGCTTGGCGGCCGCCGCAAAGAGCGGCAAGGGCTCGTCGCGCAGCGCCTTGATCGCCCAGAGCGCATCGCGGCGCTGCAGCTTGAGCGACGACAGAAACGCGTCCGCCTCGGCGAGCTCCACCAGCGACGCCGCCGGCACGCCTGATCGCCGCCACAGATCATCAATACTGTCGAAGGGGTGATCGGCCCACGCAGCCACGATGCGAGCAGCATCGATCTGGGCAAGCCATGGACCATGCGCATGCCAAGGCGAACGGCATGAGCGTTGCTGCCGTCGATCGGCTCCAGCGTGCAGTCCCATCTCGACCGGTTGATACAGGCCGGCCGGACTTCGACACCATGCTTACGGGCGTCGCCGATGATCTGGGCCGGCGCATAAAAGCCCATCGGCTGCGAGTTCAACAAAGCCGCGCAAAAGGCGTCGGGATAATGGCATTTACCGAGCGCGCGATGGAGATGCTTGGCGCTCGCCGCTGCGCGCGGCGGTTTTACGCGTTGGTGCAGCTCTCAAAATCCGCTGATTATGCGGATCTTGGATCCATCGCTGAAGCGGCTGAATCTGAAATCCTGCGGGTCGACAAGCGGCGGCGTGCCGGTGATAAGATCTGCCATAAGCCTGCCGGCGGCAGGGCCGATGCCGAACCCGTGGCCGGAGAAACCGGTGGCGATGAAAAAGCCCGGCGTCTGCTCGACTGGCGAAATGACTGGTATCGCATCCGGCGTGACGTCGATCTTGCCCGCCCATCGCTGGGCGATCTCTGCCTTCTCGAAGGCCGGAAACGCCTTGCGCAGGTTCGCGAGCGCCTTGTCCTGAAGGTTAAAAGAGGGCTTGGGGTCGAGGACTCGGTTATATTCGAAAGGCGACGCCTCGTCCATCTTCCATCTCCTGGCGATGCGTGCTTCGTCGACGAAGCCCATGCCCGCCCGCAATATGAGCGACCGCCATTCGGCGCCGAGCGCAGGCAAGAAGTCGCGCAAGAACCGAAAGCTGTCAGGAGTGATGTCGACGATGTTTTCGAAGCCATTGGCGACCGTGTAGCCGCCGTCCTGGCGCTTGCGGATGGCAAAACCATTCGTCCAGATCGCCGATTCCGGCCCGTTTTCGAGGGGCTTGGTACGGATCACCGAATTCGTGACCTTGAGCTGTGGCAGCCGGATGCCGGCATTGCCGGCAAACAGGCTCGACCAGGCGCCGCCGGCAAGCACAGCGGCGTCACAGGCGATGTAGCCTCGTTCGGTGAAGACGCCGCAGACCTTGCCGGCCTTCAGGTCGATGCCGCGCACCGCACATTCGGTGAGCACATGCGCGCCGCGGTCGCGTGCGCCCTCGGCGATCGCTGGGGCCGCCCGCTGCGGTTCGGCCCGCCCATCGATGGCGGTATACAGCGCACCCTTGACGTCCAGCCGAGATCCCGGGTTCATCGCCGTGAACTCCTCGGCGGTCAGCATCCGCGTATCGAGCTGGTAGCCTTCGAGGTTCTTCATCCAGTTGCGATGATCCTCCACCTCTTTGTCCGTCAGGCAGGCGAAGGTGATCCCGGCGCGGCTGTATCCGACATCGCGGCCAAGATTTTCGTTTAGGCCCGGCCACATGCGCAACGCCTCCGCCATCAGCGGAACTTCGCGTGGGTCGCGGCGGGTGATCCGGACCCAGCCCCAGTTGCGGCTGGACTGTTCATGACCGATGCCACCCTTCTCGCACAAGGCAACTTTCAGGCCGCGTTCGGTAAGCTCGAGCGTCGTCGACGCTCCGATGATACCGCCACCAATGACGACGACATCGACCTTCTCAGGAAGGTCTGCGTCTCCATGGAACGGGACGACATAAGGACCGGGCATTTTCGATAGGGCTCCGTGATTCGCAGGCTCTGCGGATTGAGGGATGTTTCGGCGAGTGGGGTACCTAGCCGTGAAGCTCGAGGCGACCAGCGGCCGGGGTGGTGGAAAAACGGTCAGAGCGAAATGCCGACAGATCATGCAACGGCGACCGGCCGCTGACGAGATCAGCAAGGATCTTCCCGGTCACCGGGCCGAGGCAGAAACCGTGGCCGGAAAAACCCATGCCGACGACGAGGCCCTCGACGCCGGGCACATGATCGAGGACCGGGACGGCATCGGGCGTCAAGTCGAGAAGCCCGGCCCAGCATTCCTCGATCGGCGTCGCGTCGAGACCCGGCAGCAGGAAAGCCAGCTTCTCGATGATTTCGCGCAGGCTCGATAGCGGCGGGCGAATGACCGGCCGGGCACCGGCCGCAGTTTCCATGATTTCCATCGCTCCGCCCCAGGGCAGCGCCCCACTGGTGATCCGTAAACGGCCACTTGCCTCCTGGCGCCCGGCCCAGTCGCCGCCGGAAACGCCGATCACCTGTTCCAGAACCGGAGGGATCGGAACGCTGCGGATGACAGCGACCATCGGCGTCTCGATCGGCACCCGCACGCCCAGTGGCTTCAGCAATTCATTCCCCATGACGCCGGCGACCAGCACGACGCCGTCGGCGGCGATCCGGCGCTCGACAGTTCGCACGCCGCACACCTTTCCGCCCGAAACCTCGATCGCTTCGACGGCTTCCGCCATGATACGCGTCACGCCAAGACGATCGAGCATCCCCATATAGGCGGCACTTGTCGCTTGCGGATCGGCATGACCATCGCTCGCGCAGAAGGAAGCGCCGAGTATCGTCGGAGAAACCGCCGGAGCAATGGCGCGCACATCGTCATTGCTGGCGAGGAAGGTCAGGTCGAGCCCCAACTCTCGCTGCCCGCGCACCATGGTGCGGATCTGCTCGTATTCCTCCGCATTGCGAGCAAGGCGCAGATTTCCCTTGCGCCGGTAGTGGGTTGGGGCACCGAGCTCCTGGTGCAGCGTCTGCCAGATCTCGATTGCTTCCATTGCCAATGGCAGCTCGGCGGGATCGCGACCTGACTGGCGAACGCCGGCGAGTGTCCAACCGGAGGCCATCGCCGCCGGCCCGAACCGGTCGATCACGGCGACACTGGCGCCTGCTTTCGCCAATGTATAAGCCGTCGCGGCGCCGCTGATACCCGCACCGATGACGGCAACGTCGAACTTTTCCACTCTGCGCTCCTGCTGATCGCCACGCGGCGTATTGCTGATTAAGTTTGGCCGGACGGGGTCAACCACCCGATCCGACCAGATGATTGCCGCGTTTCATCGACGCGGCGCGAGGGATATCAGCCTTTCGGCACGACCATCGCAAACTTGCGGAAGGACTTCAGCACCTCAAGGGAAATCGGCACGTTGACAATGTCGCCGGGACCGATACGACGGATAGCCTCGCCGGCGACCTGGCAATCGGCCTAGCCTTCCATGACGATGAAACTCTCGGCCAGCGGTCGCGCCGGATAGGTGTAGAGGCCGGGCGCGGCACCCCAGACGGCGACCTTCGTTGCCGCGTCCGCATCGCCCTCGTCGACCCAGATCATCCGTCGATAGGATCGCGCGCCATTGGCGGCAATCGCCGCCTCGCTACGGCCAGCCTCGTCGTCGATACGCTGAAAAATCGTCATTTTGCGTCCTTGCTCTCAGTGATGAGGCGGCAGTTCGATACCGCCGCGTTTGCTCATGAAATTGTCGACCAGCCGCATTTCGCGCAGCTTGTAGCTTGGCGCGTAGTCCATCCAGCGCGGCGCCTGATGCAGTGGTTCGATGCGCAGGTCGAGATCCCTTTCCGATACGCCGATGGCCCAGTCGGAAAGGATGCCGCCGAGCATCGTCCCGGTTGGCACGCCGCGCCCGGAAAGACCGGTCAGCGCCACGACGCCAGGCGCCAGCCCGTAGAGACGCGGGACGGTGCGGTACTGCATGTCGAGTTCGCCGAACCAGTAATAGTCCCAACTGACCTCCTCGGTGATCTGCGGATGAAGCCACAACAGCTTGTCGGTCATCACCCGCTTCGTATAGGCGGGGTCGCGACCGCGCTGGCCGAGGATGAACATCGAGGCGACAATGCGATTGTCGGCCGTCCACTTGTAGCAGTAGAAATCGCCGCGCCCGTCGATCATCGAATTGTTGTCGGGCAGCACGGTCTCACGGGTGCGGTCCGAAAGACAGTTCGTGGCGCAGACGTAGATCGGCAGGATGCGGTAGCTCTTCTCGAGGTCTGGCCAGCCGTCAACCGTATAGGCCCCGGTCGCGAAAATCACCTTGTCGGCGATCACATGACCACGGTCGCTGATGACCTTCCACTTTGCTCCCTGCCGTTCGCACCTGTTGGCAGGCGATCCGGTATAAAGTGCTGCGCCTTCGGACATCGCCCCGCGTGCCAGACCACGCGCGTATTTCAGGGGATGAAGATGCGCGCCGTCCTCGTTGATCCAGCCACCATGCATTCTGGGCGATCCGGTAATAGCAATCGCTTCATCTCGACCCAGCATGCGTGTCTTCGCGCCGACGGCATTGTAGCTTTCGGTCTTGTGCTCAAGGGCCGGAATATGGCCCGGCCGCATCGCGCCGATCACCAGCCCGTTCTGCACCCATTCGCAATCTATGCCGTAGTGGGCGATATATTCGCCTGCCTTGTCTGCCGCCCTTGTCTGGCGTCGGATGAGGCGCTCCGCCCAGGGCTCGCCAAGCAGCGAGCGGACCTTTTCAAGCGTGTAGTAGGAAAATGTCGGGCTGCAATGGCCGGCGTTGCGTCCGGAGCCGCCATAACCTGCTTCCCGCCGTTCGAGCAGCGCCACCGATACACCCTTGCGGCTGAGTTCAATGGCCGTCGTCAGGCCGGTGTATCCAGCGCCGACGATGCAGACGTCGACCGTCGCCTCGCCGACAAGCGGCCCCGTCTCAGGTGCGGGCTGGGCTGATGCGTACCAATAGGATTCGTCGAACGGCGCGAACTTAGTCACGTGAAGTCCCCTTTGAATGGTATCTGCCGGCTCATGGCGCGATCGCGTCCAGTGGAATGGCGCCGAACGGCCCTAACTTCGGCGACCTGAAGATCGACAGGTCGTGGTCCGTCTTTTCCTCCAGCGCCAGTTTCGCGGCGATCTCGCCGAAGACAGGCGACAGCTTGAAGCCATGACCAGAAAAGCCGTAGAGCGTCACGAGATTGGAGCAGTCGGGATGGACGTCGACGACCGCATTGCCGCTCTCGGTCCAGCTGTCCATGTAGGCACCGATGCGGACGGGGTCAGGTATGACGCCGGGCAGGTATTGCTTGATCATCCGCCGCCAGCGCACGAACCATTCCGGATTGACGTTGCGGTCGAGCTTCGCGGCATCCTCGAATACATCATGCGATCCGTTGCGGGAGATCTTCATCATGCCGCCGTCGATGATCGGCCAGGCGCAGAAATCGAGGCCGCCTGAAAGGCGCAGTAGCACGGGGAATACGTCGGAACGAAACTGCGCATCGTTCTCCGTGCGGTACCAGGCCAGCACGATACGAACCAGCTTGTGATTGTCGGCGGTGCCCGGCAACAGGTGGCGTGTCCAGGGGCCCATGGCCAGGATGAGCTTGCGGACTCGCCATTCTCGCGTATCCGTGTAAACCGTAGCGCCATCGGCACCGAACTGGATGTCGCGGATCGGCGTATAGCGATGCAGTTCCGCACCCAGCGCTTCGGCCCTGCGGGCGGCGGTCATTGTCGCCCGGTCCGGCTGAACATAGCCGGCCCAGCGGTCGAGAACGGCGACCTCGCCGCGATCCAGCGTATGAACCGGATAACGCTCCTTGACCTGCGCGGCGGTGAGGACTTCGTGGTCGATCTCGTAGTTTCTGCAGGAGGCGATGACGTTGCGCATATACACGCTGTCCTCGTGGGCGATCGACAGCGCGCCAATGAGGTTCAGGAGATCGACACCTGTTTCGCCCTCCAGCTCACGCCAGATTTCCCGCGACTTGATCAGCAGCGGGACATAGGCCGGCCCCTCCTTGTAGGCTGTCCTGAATATCCGGCTTTCGCCGCCACTGGCGCTCTGGTCATGCCCCGGAGCGAACCGATCCCATCCAAGAACGCTGACACCACGCTTGGCAAGCCGCCAGACCGCCATACTTCCCATGGCGCCCAGACCGACCACTCCAACATCCGCATGGTAGCTCATTTATCCGTCCCTCTGCCCGTAGGCGAGTGCTCCGTTTCTCGTATTGCCGCAGCGTGCCGCGACGATTGTCATGCCGTCGAAGACGAATCCCGCCAGCCCGGAATGGCTTCGACAAGGCTCCGCGTGTAAGGATCCTTCGGAGCTGAGAACAATTCGTGTGCCGGCGCGAGTTCGACGATGCGGCCACGCTGCATGACGGCGATGTTGTCGCAGATCTGGCTGGCAACGCGCAGATCATGCGTGATGAACAACATGGCCACATGCGTCTCCTGTTGGATCTCGTCGAGAAGCTGCAGCACCTGTGCCTGGATCGAGACATCGAGCGCAGAGACCGCCTCGTCCGCGATCAGCAGCACGGGATTGAACATCAAGGCCCGCGCAATGCCGATACGCTGCCGCTGGCCGCCGGAGAACTCGTGCGGATAGCGGTCCATCGCCTGCTCCGGCAGTCCAACCCGGTTCAACAGGCGTAGCGCGTTTGCGCGCGCCTCGTCGCGCGACATGCCGAAGGTCATTGGTCCGCAGATCAGGGAATGCTCGATCGAGTGACGCGGATTGAGCGAGGCGAAGGGGTCCTGAAAGACCATCTGGATGTAGGGACGCTTTGCGCGGAACTGCGATTCCTTCAGCGGTAAGATATCGCCACCGTCCAGCACGATTCGGCCTGAGTCACTGTCGAGCAGCTTCATCACCATCCGTCCGAGCGTCGATTTGCCCGAACCGGATTCGCCGACGATGCCGATGGTTTCACCCTTTCTCAGCCGAAAACTTACCTCGTTCACCGCCAGCACGATGCTCGTCTTTCCGAAGAGCCCGCCGGCGGTCTTGTAGGTCTTGCAGACATTGTGAACATCGAGCACGACAGGGCTGCCCTCGCGGACGGCGGCGCGCGCCTCGGTGCGCATCGTGGGTATTGCCGCTAGCAAGCGTTGTGTATACGGCTCCTTGGGCGCGCGAAGCACCTCGTCGGCCGTCCCTTGCTCCACCAGATGCCCTTTCTCCATGACGATCACCTTGTCGGCGATGTCGGCGACGACGCCGAAATCATGGGTGATGAACATCACCGACATCTTTTTCTGCCGCTGCAGCCGCTTGATGATCTCGAGAATCTGGGCTTGCGTCGTGACGTCGAGGGCGGTCGTCGGCTCGTCGGCGATCAAGATGTCCGGGTCGAGCGCCAGAGCCATGGCAATCATCACGCGCTGACGCTGGCCGCCCGAAAGCCGGAACGGATATTGATGTGCGATCGCCGGCGGACTGGGCAGACCGACGATCTCCAGAAGCTCGATCACACGCGCCCAACGGTTTGGGGGCGCGACATCGGGGTGGGTCAGCATGACCTCCTCGATCTGTTGTCCTACCGTCATCAGCGGGTTCAGCGCCGAAAGCGGATCCTGGAAGATCATCGAAACGACGCGGCCGTTCAGGCTGGTCCGCTCTTTCGCCGTCAGCGTCGCGATATTACGACCATGCAGGGTGATCGAACCGCTCTCGATCGTCAGCGGCGGCGGCAGCAGGCCCATGATAGCGTTGGCGGTCACCGACTTGCCCGATCCGGATTCCCCGACGATGCAGAGAATCTCACCCGCCTCGAGCGAGAAGGAAATGCCTTCGACGGCATAGCTTCGGTCGGCGACCTTCGGTAGGGCAACCGTCAGGTTGTCGATGGTCAGTACGGATTTCAGGGAAACCTCCGTCGTGGCGGCAGTGGATTCGGCATCCTGGTCGGCGCGAGACGTCATCATTGAATGTCACCCCGCACGTCCAGAGCGTCGCGCAGCCCGTCGCCGATGAAGTTGAAGCCGGTAACAGCCAACGTGATGGCAATGCCGGGGACAATGGCGAGCCACGGCGCCGTCTGCAGATACTGCTGCGCGCCATTCAGCATGTTGCCCCAGGACGGTAAAGGCGGCTGGATCCCATAGCCGAGGAAGGAGATGTAGGCTTCGAGCAGGATGGCGTTGGCGATGGTCAACGTCGCCGAGACGATGATCGGGCCCATGACATTGGGCAGGATTTCCCGGAACATCACCCGGTTCGGCGTCAGCCCGAGCATCGTCGCAGCCAGCACGAATTCCCGGTGCCGGAGCGAGCGTACCTCCGCATCGACGACGCGGGCAACCTGCATCCAGCTGGTAATAGCGATGATCACAGTAATCATGACCGGGCTAGGCTTGATAAAGGCGGCGAGCGTCAACATCAGGAACACGCTCGGATAGGCGAGGAAGCCATCGACGATACGCATCAGGACGGCACCGACGCGGCCACTGTAGTAGCCGGATATCGTGCCGACGACGGTGCCGAATATCGTCGAAATGACCATCGCTGCAACACCGGCGGCGAGTGACACGCGGCCCGCCATGAAGAGGCGTGCAGCAACATCGCGGCCGAGCGGATCGGTGCCGAAGATATGCGCGCCGGAAAATGGCGGAGCGTTCCTGGCCCGGAGATCGATGTGCAATTGATCGTAAGGGATCAGGCCCGGGCCGAATATGCTGGCAAGGATAAGGGCGCAGACCACGACGAAGCCGAAGACGGCAAGCTTGTGATACATAAAGCGCCGCAAGACCCGATTGCGCGAGCGCGTGGGAACGAAAGCATCTGTAGAAGCAATTGTCATCGTTCGATCCTCATGCCAGCCGAATTCGGGGGTCGATGAAGGCGGTCAACAGATCGGCCAGAAGGCTGCCGACAACCGTAAGGATCGCCGAGAACATCAGCAGGCCCATAATGACGGGATAGTCGCTGTAACCCAGACTATCGAGGAAGAGGCGCCCCATTCCCGGCCAGGTGAAAACAGTTTCGGCGACCAGCGCACCACCGAGCAGCTGCGGCAGCTGCATGCCGGCGAGCGTGATCATCGGCAGCATGGCGTTTCGGGCGACGTGCCGCCGCATGACGATGCGCTCGGGAACGCCTTTCGCCCGGGCTGTGTTGACGAATTCCTGGCCGATCGCCTCCAGCATCGAGGAACGCATGTAACGGCTCCAGATGGCAACGTTGACGAGCGCGAGGACGGCGGAGGGCAGGACGAGGTGGTGCAGATAGTCGAGCGCCGTCTCATTGCCCACAGTGTACATGTTGCCGGCCGGGAACCATCCAAGATCGAGCGCAAAGATGTAGATCGCCACCAGTCCGAACCAGAAGGTCGGGATGGAGAGCGCGATCATCGTACCGATCGTCATCGTATGGTCGAAGATCGAATAGCGCTTAATAGCACTCTTCATGCCAATCCAGGTACCAAGACCGATGGCGATCGCCGTTGAGCTACCCATCAGCAGCAGCGTCGCGAAGAGGTGTTCGCCGATGATCGTCAGTACCGGACGCCCGTCGCGGAACGACCGGCCCCAATCGCCACGCACCAAGCCCCAGAGCCAATCGAGATACTGGATCAAGATTGGCCGATCCAGACCCATCTGGTGCGCGATGCGATCGAGGTCCGCCTTGCTGATGCCAGGCGTGAGCGCGAACTTCGACATCGGACCGCCGGGCGCAAGCATCAGGACGCAAAAGCCGATCAGCGAAATGACGAACAGCAAGATGAAACTCTGACCCAATCTGCCGAGGAGAAAACGTGTCATCGGTCGATCTCCGTTTTACCAAGTGAAGAGCGTCGGGCCTGAAGGCCCGACGGACGACGTTAGCTCCAGCGCCAGCTGTTGACGTTCCAGGTGTCGATCCGGACGTTGACGTTCGGAACAAATCCCTCGAAGCCCTTCTTGTAACCGCGCAAGTCGGTGAACTGGTGCAGCGGCAGGAAGGGCAGCTCTTCGCGAACGAGCTCCTGCATCTTCACGTAGATCTTCTTGCGCTCTTCCGGAACGAAGACCTGCGCGCCGTCCGTGAGCAGCTTGTCGACTTCCTCGCTCTTCCACTGCCAGGTGTTCTGGCCCGAGCCGCCCTGGGCCGGGATCGCCTTCGACGAGAAATAGTCGGACGTATCCGGATCGCCGCCGGTCAGGAAGACAATGCCGGCGATCGCGCTCTGGAACTGCGACATCATCCAGTTGTCGCCCCACATGACGGCCGGTGGCATGTTGCGGATCGTCATTTCGGCGCCGATCTGGGCGAAGGTCTGCTGCATGAACTGCTGCATCTGCTCGCGCAGGTGATTGCCGACTGTCGTCGAATTCTCGAACGACAGGCGCAGGCCGTTCTTCGCGCGAACGCCGTCAGAGCCCCTGGTCCAGCCAGCGCTGTCGAGAAGCGCGTTTGCCTTGTCGATGTTGAACTCGTGCTTCGGCAGGTCCGGATTGTAGTAGAAGGCCTGCTGCGGCATGTAGCTTTCAGTTGCGACGGGAAGACCGAAGTAGAGAGCATCGATGATCGAGGCCTTGTCGATCGCCATGTAGAGCGCCTGGCGCACGGCCTTGTCCTGGAAGACAGGCAGGCCGAGGTTCAGCGATAGCGTTTCGATCGGGCTGCCGGGGGCCTTAACGACCGTGCGGTCGGCAAGCTTCGAGGCCTCGTCGTAGTGCTCGGCGCTGATGCCCTGCAGGCCGGTGACGTCGAGGTCGCCGGTCTTGAACTGGGCGTACATGACAGTCAGGTCGGGAATGTATTTGACGATCAGGCTCTTCACATAGGGCCCATCGCCGTAATAGGCGGTGTTGGCCTCGAGCTCGATGTAGTCACCGGCGACGCGGTTCTTCCATTTGTAGACGCCGGTACCGACAGGTGCGTTGTTGAACGGCGTATTGTTCAGGTCAGCCTGGCCGTCGAAGGCGTGCTTCGGCACGATGAAGGTCGAGGCGAGGATCGACGCATAAGGCGCGTAGGGCTTGGCCATCATCCACGTCAACTCGGTCGGCGAGACGACGGTCAGGTCGCGGACGAGATCGTGGCCGGTGTGACGCCAGCTGTTGAATTTCGGGTTGACGAGCAGCTCGAGGGTGAACTTGACGTCCTCGGCGGTGAACGGCTTGCCATCATGCCAGGTGACCCCGTCGCGCAGCTTCAGATGCCATTTCAGGCCGTCGGCAGAAATGCCGCCATTGGCGACGGTCGGGACCTCGGCCGCCAGGCATGGGAAGAAACCGCCCTTGTCGTCGACGCCGAAAAGCGGATCGAAGATCGCGAAATAGATGCCCTCATCGACTTCGATGTGCAGAAGATGCGGATTGAAGACCGTCGGCTCCTGCGAGAAGCCGAGAACGGTCTGGCCCTTGGGCTCTTCCTTGGCGAAGGCTGCGCCTGAACCGAGCAGACCTGGCATGGCAGCCCCGGCGGCACCGATACCGAGCATGGCGAGCACCTGGCGTCGGTTGGCATGAAATGGATTAAGCGTCATGATGAACTGTTCCCTTTGTTATAGAGTGTTGGCTTCACGGAATGTCGCGCGGCATCACCCCGTCCGCATTCCAGCGGACGGATCTCTCCTTGACTCCCAGGGGAAAGGCAGCGGCCTTTCTAGATCAGTTCCGACGCCGCAGTTCAGGCGTCGACTGACTTCTCTTGTTGGCGGCCGGCATCGCGATCGCAGCCGCTTTTGTCATTTCGCAACCATCCCTACCGGGCTGGCCGCGAGGCTCTCAATATGACTGCTCCGCCCGACAATTGACTGCGATCTCGGCAACGCTTGCCCGGTTCGGCAGATCGATCGCCATCGCTACGACGTCAGCGATCTCCGCCGGGGTGGTCATTGTATCCATGTCCGGCATAAGGGACTTTCCCATGTCGCTGGAAACGAAACCCGGACATATGGCTGTTGCCCGGATGCCCTGGTCGAAACCTGCCTGCCGCAATCCGTGCGCCAGTGCCACGGCGGCGTGCTTGGTCATCGCATAGGCAGAGGATTGCACCGAGGCGACACGCTTGCCCGACAGCGAGGCGATGATCACAACCCGCCCCTTGCCGGATTTCTCGAGCGCCGGAAAAGCAGCGCGGGCCAGTCGTTGTGGCGCCCGAACGTTGACGGCCCACATGGCCTCAAGATCCTCGTCGTCGATCTCGACCACCGACTTTGGGATCATGATGCCGGCATTGGCGATGACGGCGTCAATCCGTCCGAACCGATCGAGGGCCGTGGCGACCCATTTGTCCTCGCCACCCTGCGCGGCGTCATAGGCAACTGTCTGGACGGCGGGATCGAGGCCCCAATCTTGCAGGCCGTCTCGCAAGCCAAGAGAAAGTTTCCAGCCGTCGACCTGCAACCGATGAGCAATGGCCCGCCCGATGCCTCGCCGGGCGCCGGTGATAAGAGCAACCCTGTCGTCTTTCATGGCCGACCTCCAGGCGGACGTGGCGTCATGACGAGGCGCCAATAGATTTTTCGCAACAGCGCCATGGCCTGATCGTATTCCTCATCCAAAATATCAGCCAGGAAATCTCTTGATTGGCGGATGCGCTGACGGATCTCGCTGAGCGAGCTTTCGCCCTTTTCGGTGATGAACAGGGACCAGGAGCGGGAATCCCTGCGCCCGGCCTTGCGATAGATCAATCCCGCCTTCTCCATTCCGGTCAGCAGCCGGGCGATCTCGGCGCGATCCTTCGAACTCACCTGCGCTATGGTTGACGGATGAATGCCGGGATACTTGCTGATCAGGAACAGGGCTGTCACCTTGCCGGTCCCACGCATCTCGTCAATGTCGCTGATCCGCGCATCCCAGTCGCGGCTGACCTCGATGCTGAGACTTCGGACGAAGAAACTGAAGGTGTCGTTGAGGACGTCAAGGTCGACAGTATCGGGTGAGACGACAAGCCCCTCACCAGGCCATATCTCTTCGACGTGTTCAGACGTATCCACCATGCAGATCCGCATCCCCGATGTTTTGATTGAGTAAGTCAACTACATTATGATTGACGATGTCAAGTACATCGTCTGAATGACTGCCTAATTTTTCAGACGTTCTCAAATTGCCTATTTTTTATCCTTGCTTGGCCAAGCGGTGCTCATCGGTTATCAGCGATGGCAGCTCCAACGTTTGCCGCGCCCGCGCAGAGGACCATGTCCAGGCCAAGCCCGCTCGAAATCGAAATAAGTCACGATATTTTTGGGAAGCTGATAAGAATCCTCGGTGAGTTCTGCCGCGTAGTCGGCAAGGTCGCCGATGGCATAGCCGAATTCGGCCAAATGGCAGGCAAACAGGTACCGGTCTTCGCCACTGACGAGGTTATCGATCAGTTCAAACCAGTCGCCGAGATTGGTTTGTGACACCCGCAGGTTCTTGAATTGGTCGGCACGGTCGCCGTTGATATACTCCCTTGTGGCGTTGGCACGCCCAAAGATAGGGATAACGGATCACGGAACTATTGGCAGGGACGTCAGCCATTGGGCTCGCCCCCTTCCTCTCCTCGCCATAGAGCCAGCTCCGTTTGCCATCCTCCGACCGCTTGACGGTCACGCCCCAGGGTCGATTATCAAAATTTCCGCCAACATAGCCGTCGGGCAATTTCGCAAGCGCGTCTTCGAACGCCGCTAGAACAGCTGGTGTTTCGCTGCCGGCGATCACGGTGCCAGGCATTCGTCGCAGATCCCGCAGCCATCGTCATCCATCCTCGACACTGGACGCAATTTCCGACAACACGGGCATGTCCTTGCATCCGACGTGTATGTCTCTTCTCGCTCCGGCGGGAGAATCTCAATGTAGAATTCCGACAGGGTATCGTCCGCGCTTCGGTCCATGGCGATGCTCCAGTTCGAGGTTACATCAAAGATAGGAAGCGTCGACGGCTGCACAAGCCGGCGGAGATCGTCATCAGGGACGCTCCAATTTGAATACAGCGCCACAATGGAGCTATCGTCTTGACGATCCTCCGCCAACCTTGTTCATTCGTGCCATGTTCAAAGCCGCAAACGCTGTGCAGATCAGAGTCTCCATCGATGAGATCGAGCCGGACGTCTGGCGCCGTCTGGTCCTGCCGGTCCACTGGAACCTGGAGCATCTGCATTGCGGAATTCAGGCTGCATTCAACTGGTGGGACTATCATCTCTATGAATTCCGCATCGGCGGCCTGCGGTATGGTGACGTCGAGACGCTAATGGAGGATGCGAGCGATGACGATCCTCGCGTCTTCGATCAGACAGAGGTTCGCTTGCTGGACTTCGAACAAGGTGCCGTCTTCAGCTACCATTATGATTTCGGGGATGGCTGGCGGCACACTGTCGCGGTAGAGGAGTTCTTGGCGCTCGGCTCTGCGCCCAAACACGGTAGCTGCGTCGCCGGCGCAAGGGCGCGACCGCCCGAAGATGTCGGCGGCGTGTCGGGATATGAGCGGTTCTTAGAGATCATCGCCGACCGGGAAGATCCCGAATATGCCGAAACCATTCGTTGGTGCGGTGGATACTTTGATCCGGAATGGTTCGACCTGTCGATGGCGGATAAAGATCTCCGCAATGCTTTGCGCTCGAATGTCAAACGGCGTCTGTATCAACCGAAGCCGAAAGCCGTCCCGAAAAAATAGGTTGGGCGAGGGCTCGAGGTGGAACGTCTTGAAGGCATACAAACCGGCGGTTCCCATGTTCATGTCATTGGTCGGACAGGACACAAAAAGGCGATTGTGAGGATGCCGTGATGCCAGTCTTTAGGATGGTGATCGGGCCTGGCGGGAGAGTCGGGATCTATGACAGATAGCCGTACGGATCGACGGAATAGGTGATCGTCTCGCCGCAAGATGCTAAGCCGTGACACCAACAGTCGGACGGGAACTCACATCTGATTTGCGATAGTCGAGCACCATCCTGGCTCCGTCGCGCGGCACTCGTTTAAAATCGCATATTGAATTTGGCGTTAATTCCATGGCTTTGGCTCTCGCTGCTCAGTTGGCCCTGATATGACAGGCCAAAGCTCGCCGCGTCTTTGATGGGTAAGTCGAAACCGAGTTCCAGCGCAGCAGCGTCTTTGGTGATGGGTATGCCGGCAACAGCGAACGCATTGCCGCTGGCAAAGCTGTTGGTGGAAGATGGTGTGGTATCGCCAAAGGCATGGCGCCAACCAATAAGACCTCGTACGGTCGCTTGCACCGGCCCCAAGTCGATCTCGCTCGAAGCGCGCATTCCAAGTGTTGTGAAACTGGTATCGGTGCTGTCACCTTCGACCCTTTGCGCACCGGCACCCCCCTGTTCGGCAAAGCCATTTGTCTGAAGGTTCACATGGGCGAGGTTAATGAACGGCTCCAATGCGAATGGCGCGAGATCGATCCGATAGCCGAGCTCGCCGAATGCTTGAAAACTGAACGCATTGTGGTCCGCCGACAATCGGTCCCGGAAGCCGGTAAAGGTGGCGGAGCGATGTATGTCGATATCATGCCATGAATAAGCAAGCCCGGAGCGGAAGGCCAGCGAGCCCCATTCGGCGCCGGAGTAGAGGCCGATATGGTAGTTGTCGCTGCCGCCCGAAGAGGCGCGCTCAGTGGAATCGAACGATGAGTGACTATATCCTCCGAGAATGCCAAGCCGCCAATCATCCGTCACCATCCCATCGAGGCCAAGGACGAAGCCAGTCATGGAGTGGTCGATGGCAGCGGCATTTCCATCGCCGTCAACTCGGCTCCACGCGCCGAAACCGTTCGTCCAAAGGCTGACCCCATTGTCATCCTGAGCACGGGCGGAAACCGGTCCGTCGGCTCCATAGCTGACAACAGTTGACGCTGACGTTCCGACGTCACCAAAAGCGGCCCGAATACGTTCATTAATAGCATTGCGGACCTGCCACGCGTCTTCAATCATGGCCGTTTTAGCCGAGGCATGGATTTCACCGGACAACTGATCGAAGGCGCTCCTCGCACTTGCACTGTCGAGCTGTACAACCGCATCATAAAGCGCATCGCCGAAGCCAAGGCTTTCGAGAGCATTGGCCGTGACACGCTGGTTCCGTGTGTTGGCGACATCGGTGAAGGCCAAGCTGTTGCGGGCCAGCGTCAGCGTCACCTCGTTTGCGCCATAGCCAAGAGTTGGATCGAGAAAAGCGAAACTGGAGCTGACGCTGTCAAACGCGCCTGTCAGCCCAGCATTGGCATGAAGGATCGTATAAGTCGCTGTCGGGGCATATGCGCCGGTGACGCCAACATGAACGACCGAACCTCCGTTGAGAGCGGCGCTACCGGTCACAGCGATGAGATCGCTGATCGTGGTACCGGGCACCACTTCCACGTCGTAGCGCGCGCCAGAACCGAAAAAGAGATTGCCATCAACGGTGAGCGTTCCCGGTGAGTTACCCGGGCTGATCGCGCTGCCTGGATTTAGCGTGACGGTGGAACCCGCCCCATTGCCGATCGTGCCCGAGCCCCCCAGGACAGCGCCGTTGCCGACCACGAAAGAGCCGCCAAGACGGGCATTGCTGCCTGGACCGCCCACTGTGAGCTTGCCGTTGAGGATGGATGTCTCTCCCACATAACCAGAACTATCGCCGCCCATCACAAGGGTGCCATTGCCATCCTTCACGAAACTGCCCGATCCGGACAAGACACCATCATAGGTCGCATTCGTATCCTCAGCGAACGCGAAGGACGCACCGCTGTCGATAGCGACATTGCCATTAAAGCGGCTCGCAGCGGCGGTGAGATCGCCTTGCTCCACAGTCCAGTTCAAAGTTGAACTGCCGGTGAGCGACAAGGAGCCGACGCCGCGTTTAATCATCTGGCCGCTGACGCCGGCAAGACCGGTGATATTCCCATCGAAACTGCCATCGCTCGCCTGGTTGAAGACCGTCGTCGCGCCGTTGAAAATAGTTCCCGAGATCGAATGCGAACTGCCGATAAGTGTCCCGCCTGATACGCGAGTATCGCCATAGGAACCGGTGCCGGACAAGATCAGCGTGCCGCTGCCTTGCTTGGCCAGGTCACCCTCACCGCTCATCACTCCACCGAGGGTAAGCTCGTTGGAACTGGCAACATTGAAAGCACCACCCGATGGGCCGAGTGTGACGCTGCGCAAGCTTGCGAAGCTTGCAGTTGCGGTAAGCATGCCGCCATTCAAGCTCAAGCTGCCCGAGGAGTCGCCGAGATTGGCATTGCTTGCAACTTCGATCGCACCGCCGAGAATAGTAGTGCCGCCGCTGTAGCTGTTGGTGCCGGAAAGGACCAGCGTGCCTGCTTCGGTTTTCGTAATCCCGCCGGTCCCTGTAATGGTTGTGGCAATCTCGGCGCGATCCGCCAGAACACGGATTTCCGCGTTTTTGTCGGCGCGTTGCGAACCGTCGATCAGAAGAGAACCGCCACCCTGCAGGCGGTAGCCTTCATCGACGAACTGCAGTCCCTTGAAGCTTTGTGTTCCAACAACGTCGATAGTCGCACCGGCGAACAAGCCGGAGGGATCATCCTTGAACACCGCGGTATTCCCGGCCCAAACGGCGGGCAAGGAGCCGTTCTGGTTGAACCAGAGCGTGCCCGACGTCGTCCAGCTGCCGGTGCCGCCGTTCCATGTTTGCAGGTTGTCGTCTCCGACCGCGGCCACGAAAAGGTCCACATACCCGGAGCCCGCCTGGATCTGGTACGCGCTCGGATCTGCGGGTAAGAGCGCATTGCCAATCGTGAGCCCCGGTCCACTCAGATTTCCACCATAGGTCATTAGACGGTAGTAGCCAAACCCGGCTGTGCCGTCGGTGACCCCGGCGCTTTGTTGAAGGTTCAGCGTGCCAGCGAGCGTCAGGTTGCCAGACACATTAAGGCGATCACTCGTTCCTGCGGCAGGATTGCTTTGCGAGCCGGGTCTGCCGAGCTCGTAATCAAATATTGCGCCTGTTGCCAGCGTCAGGTCACCGGCAATGCTCAAATTACCAACCGAGCCCCCGGGCGAAATACGTCCACCCGCATTGACGACAGTAGTGCCGACCGTCCCTGATCCAGAAAGAGTGCCGCCGCTGCCGACCGTCAGTGACGACGAAGAGGTCAACGAAGCGCCAGCTGCAACGACAAGCGTTCCGTTATTGATATTGGTCGCGCCGGTATAGCTGGCAGTACCGCCGATACTGAGGATGCCATCGCCAGCTTTCACAAGATTTCCGACACCGTTTATCGCACCATTGAGAGAAAGCGTTGTGCCGCTATTTGCTCCGAAATATCCTCCCCCTGCGCCCAGTGTCATCGTTTTCTGCGTGGCAAAGCTTGCCGTCGCCGTCAGAGACGCACCGTTCAGTGTGACCACATTGCCTGTGCCGCCGAGATTTGCATCGGAGGACGCGTTGATGTTCTTGCCATTTAGAACAGCCAGTCCGCCAGTGAAGCTATTGTTGCCGGCGAGCGTCAGAGTCCCTATCCCATCAACGAGCACACTGCCTGTACCTGACAGCGCGCCCGAGTAGGTGTTGTTTCCAAGGTCGGTGATGCGAAGGAGGCCGTTATTCAGGATGTCGCCGCGGATGCTGACGGTGCTTCCAGCCAAAGTGCCGCTTTCAATGACGGTGCCGCCGGTATAGCGGTTTTGGCTGTTTGTAAGTTCCAATGTGCCTGTGCCGCGCTGAACGACCTTGCCCGTACCGTCGATCTTGCCACTAAATGCGATGGAGTCCGAGCGGTTGAAGGCGAGGGTCCCATTGGTCACCACATCGCCAACGATCGATCCCGAGGTGCCGCCCGCACCGATCTGCAGGCTGCCAGCAGAGATTGTGGTGGCGCCCGTATAGGTGTTTTCCCCCGTGAGGATGAGAGTGCCGAGATCGGTTTTGTCAAGACCAGAGCTGCCGGTGAGAACGGATGCGATCGTCGCGTCGAAGCTCGCACCCGCGGCGGTGCCGTCGCCGACGCGAATGGTTGTCTCGCTTGTACCCTGCAGAACGAGGGGATCCCCTCTAATTTGGTAGGCATCGGCTGCGAACTGCATCCCGGTAATGCCCACGTCAACACTCGCGTCGTCTATGGTGACCGCGCCGGCCGCGCCCTGAAATACAGCGAAACTTGGGTTCGGATCATAGGAGGTGTTGAGCACTCCCGATTGGTCGGTCCAATTGCCGCCAATTGGGACTGCGTGCGCCGTCCAAGTGCCTGTACCGCCGTCGACAACGCCGTTGTCATGCAGGCTGGCATTCCCGCCGTCCCAGAAGGAAAGAGCAGCACCAGCTGTCGATACAAGATTGACGTTGCCCGCAACGGCGGTTTGTACGGATAGATCGCTCGCACCGATCCCATCTGGCGTGGAGCCTATCGTCAACCCATTGTTCGTCAGTGTGCCGCCGTAATCAAACAGCCGGTAAACACCCCTGCCGAAGTTTCCGGCATCCGAGACATTGAGCGTTCCGCCGAGGGTCAGGTTGCCGCCAACTTCAAACAGGGCTGGCGCCGAACGCGCGCCTAGTGCCGCGTTCGTAATGGAGCCTGAGGCCAGTGAAAGATTACCGCCGATCGCCAGCGTCGTTCCTGCCCGCCCGGAAAGAGTGCCTCCGTTGCCGACACTAACCGATCCTGCGATCGTTCCCGATCCCGTCAGGTTCGCGGCACCGGTGACATTGACGATGGCATTCTTGCTGGT
The DNA here is from genome assembly GCF_012641405.1 of Rhizobium sp. P40RR-XXII. Lineage (GTDB taxonomy): Bacteria > Pseudomonadota > Alphaproteobacteria > Rhizobiales > Rhizobiaceae > Rhizobium. The sequence continues at coordinate 107,237 of NZ_JABAII010000017.1, read as the reverse complement.
GGTATCGCCGAGGGTGCCGTCTACGGTCAGACTGCCGCCCGACAGGTTGAGCGTGCCGGTGAAATCGCTGCCGGCGCTGTTCGAACCGGTCAGGATCGTATTGCCGGCAAGATGATCGATCGTGCCGGTGCCGGTGATAACGGGGGCAAAACTGTAGTCGGAGCCGTCCGGGTTGCCCGTATGGTTGAAGACAATCGTGCCTGTGCCGGGCCCGAAGGCAATTGTGGACGCATCGATGGTGCCGGCCACCGTTGGGGTATCTCCCGTCGCAGAGCCGATATTGAGCATGCCGGTGGTGGGTCGGTCCATATAAGTGTTCGTCGCAATGAACATCTTGCCGCTGGTGACTGCAAATACGCCGCCGTCGGCAACTGTCAGCGCGCCAATTCCCGCAACGCCAATCGAAGCATCGTTCAAGCTAGTGAATTTCGAGCCTGATCCACTGACTTTGAGAGTGCTGGCTGCGTTCGTGTAGCCGATGTTGCTGTAGCCACCGCCGGTGAATGTTCCCCCGTCCAGAACAGCAAGCGTCGTGTCTCCGACGAGAGAAACATCTCCGTCAGAAATCCAACGCGATCCAGCACCAGTGACTGTCGCTCCGCCACTACCGATTTCCACTCCCGCGCCGTTATGGACTGTTCCACCATCAGCTACTGTTATGTTCGCACGCCCAGCAATCGCAATGCTGAAAGCAGCGGTGACATCAAATGTAGATCCTGGACCGGTTACGGTGAGGATGCCGCTTGAGCCGGGATCCCAGCCGAAGGCAGCAAGAACGCTGTTGACCTGTCCGCCACCGCTGACGGTCAGTTCGCCATCTCCTCCGTAGCCCAGAAGAACCTGAGTTGTCGTCAACCGCGCATCGGTGCCGTTTAAGAGGAGGCTCCCGCTTCCGCCTGCACTGGCTCCGGCCACCAAATTGAATGAATTGATGTTGCTGGTTCCACCAATGGACAGGCTGGCCTCGCCGGTATCGCCAACCTTGAAAATGCCCAGAACGCTCATCGTCTGACCCGACTGCCAGGACAGCGCCGCACCTCGGTCAAGGTTGAGATTGCCCGCGATGGTTCCCGAGCCCGTCAGGTTCGCGGCACCCGTGACATTGACGGTGGCACTATGGTTGTTCGTCGTATCGCCGAAGGTGCCATTGATGGTCAGATTGCCACCCGACAGGTTGAGCGTGCCGGTGAAGTCGCTGCCGGCGCTGTTCGAACCGGTCAGGATCGTATTGCCGGCAAGATGATCGATCGTGCCGGTGCCGGTGATAACGGGGGCAAAACTGTAGTCGGAGCCGTCCGGGTTGCCCGTATGGTTGAAGACAATTGTGCCGGTGCCAGACCCGAAGGCGATCGTGGACGCATCGATGGTGCCGGCCGCCGTTGGGGTATCTCCCATCGCGGAGCCGATATTGAGCATGCCGGTGGTGGGCAGGTTCAAGTAATCGATCGTCGCGATGAATAGCTTGCCGCTGGTGACGCTGAACACGCCGCCATCGGAAACTGTGAGGATGCCCGCTCCGCTGAGGCCAATAGAAGCATCGTTGACGCTGGTGAATTTCGAGCCTGATCCACTGACTTTTAGGGTGTTGGCTGCGTGATTAGTAACGCCAATATTACTATAGCCACCGCTGTTGAACGTTCCTCCGTCCAGAACGGCAAGCGTCGTGCCATCTCCTGTCAGGGAAACATCACCATCGGAAACCCAACGCGATCCAGCACCGGTGACCGTTGCCCCCTCACCACTGATTTCTACATTTCCCCCGTTATGGAGCGTTCCGCCATCATTTACCGTGACGTTCGCACGTCCGCGATTGCCAATGTAAAAACCTTGGTTGACATCAAATGTCGAGCCGAGGCCGGTTACGGTGACGGTGCCGCTTGAACCGGAAGCCCATCCCATTGCAGTAGAAAAACTGCTGAACTGTCCGCCACCACTGACGGTCAGCGCGCCATCTCCGTTATAGCCGACGAGGAGCTGACTGACTGTAGCGTTAGCATTGACGCCGTCGACGATGAGACTCCCGCTTCCGCCTGCACCAGCTCCGACCTCCAGAACATTTGAAGTCAACTTGCTGGCTCCGCCGATAGATAGATTGGCATCCGCAGTATCGCCAATTCCCAAGATGCCCAGAACGCTCATCGTCTGACCCGACTGCCAGGACAGCGTCGCACCTCGGTCAAGGTTGAGATTGCCCGCGATGGTTCCCGAGCCCGTCAGGTTCGCGGCACCCGTGACATTGACGGTGGCACTATGGTTGTTCGTCGTATCGCCGAAGGTGCCATTGATGGTCAGATTGCCACCCGACAGGTTGAGCGTGCCGGTGAAGTCGCTGCCGGCGCTGTTCGAACCGGTCAGGATCGTATTGCCGGCAAGATGATCGATCGTGCCGGTGCCGGTGATAACGGGGGCAAAACTGTAGTCGGAGCCGTCCGGATTGCCCGTATGATTGAAGACAATCGTGCCGGTGCCAGACCCGAACGCGATCGTGGACGCATCAACGGTGCCAGCTGCGGTCGGGGTACCTCCCGCCGCAGAGCCGATGTTAAGCGTGCCGGCGGAGCCGGCCTGCCGCGCAATGTCGAAACTGGCCGTGCTGACTACACCGCCGTTGGCAACCGCCAGCGTACCGGAGCCCGCATCACCGACCACAAGTGAGCCCGCAACTCCCCAGTTTGATCCGGCGCCATCGACGGTTACGGTTCCAGATGAGCTTCCCGCGTTGCCAATAATGCCGGATGCACTGGAAACGGAACCACTTCCGACAACCGTCAACACTCCGTTGCCCGCGTCTCCCACTATCAAGGCGCCGCTAATGACCAAGGGCGATGGAAAATCGGAGGATGGCGCGTTGGACACGATTACTGTTTGACCGTCGACGACCTGATCTTGCGCATGTGCCGTTCGGTGATACACAAGGAGCGCTAGCAGGGATACACCAGCCAAAAGCCCCACTAAAGAAGGCCGGATATTGAGCCTGCTGACGCATTGGAAGCCATTGATGCGATCAGTCACTCTTTTGTTCATCCTTTGCACTTGCCGATACTGCTGCAAAGTCCGAGTGGACCCGCGCCTTATCGGATCGGTTCCGCTCCTGTGAGCCGTGAGCCATCGGGCGCTTTCGAACCCGTTATTTCGTCATGGGATAAATGGCACCTACGCTTGCGCATAGGCGTCCGGTGCTCAACCGCAGGTATGCGAAACACTAATCCCCTGCCCAATCTTTAGCGCGAGGAAGTTTGATTTTTCCAGCCCAAAAGTTGCATGTATTTTTAGAGGAGCGCCGCGCCTTCGTGTCTTCTCGCCTCAGCTTCGAATGCCAGCTGAAAACGTCAATGCGACAGGTGCTGGTACCGCCTATTCGCCGCTCACAGCCTCATTCTCGCTTATTTCTGAAGCTGATTGAGCCGGTCGAGAGCGGGGGCCAGGCCTTTCAACGAAACGGGAAGACTGAGGCTTTGCGCTCCATCCGCAGCGTTAGCACTCACGGTCAACGATGTACCGGATCTCAATGCGTTTACACTTGCGGCCGTTAAATTCACGGGAACGACACAGCCTACTGGCAGACAGGTCGAGAAGGAAAGTGGAGGTAGCGGCGGATTGTTGTCGATCTTCAGTATTGCGCCGTCCTGAAGCTTCAGCCCAAAGGGGAGCATAAGAACGCCGCTCGCGCCGTTGTCCTTCGAGGCCGCGAGTTCGATTGCCAACACCCGCTGGCCATTCTGCTGGGTTTGTACCTGCGCGACCGAGCATATCTTGTTGTTCTGCATAAGGCTGCAGGTCACCCGCCAATCTTGGAAGGTTTCCTGAAGTGAACTGGCGCCTCCTGGCAGGGCGGAAGATGGTGTCTGAGCAAACGCGGCACTTGCCAGTACGCCGACGATCAAGCTCGCCGGACCCAAAGAGAGCGGGTTGAATTTTCTCATATCAAAAACTTACCTGATTTTAAACCGCGTTTACCAAATGAAGCTGTCCAAGTCGTTACCCGCCGTGATTGCGCCGCAAGGGCAACACTTCATTTTGTGAACGGTAATCCAAGTAACCCGTCCGGTACAAGAGGTTCTGCATTCCATCTTTTCGAAGCGGAAAAGCGCTCCAAAGTGGCGTCATCATCATTACGCAGAGCCGTTTTCTGATTTCGCCCGATCAGCGACCCGCTCCGCCATCATGGAGTAGTGCGCCATCTGGCCGATAACGAAGTTTCCGAACTCCGTCACGAGGTCTGGCTCAATATTGATAATTTTTCCTTCGCGGACCGCGAAAAGACCTGCTTGCCTTGCCTCCAAGAACAGGTTTCCGATGTGCTGACGCGACACTTTGAAGTGCCTGGCGAACACGTCCTGCGTTGGACGAAGTTGCCAAGTCTGGTCTCCTAAAACAGTTGCGTAGTGGCAGCCAATTACTGCCGTCAGCGCCATGTATCCGGCATCGCGTTCGCTGAAGCGAACGATGGTTGGAAATGGCGAGAAAAGGATATCGGCTCCCCGATATTCCCGCACAGACTCCCCGATCCATCCAGCAAGAAATTCCGGTTCCGAATGAAGCCTTTGGCAGGTGCCCGGCACTGCTTCACCAAGTACCTCCGCTGCTCTTAAACATGCCAATGGTGATCGAGCGACCTCCAAAAGTAGCTCTTGTGTCGGCACAAGATGGATAGCCCTTCCATCTTGAGGCGAAGACATCGCGTGAACATAACCTCCCGCTCTGAGGTGCTTAATGAGGTCGGCGACCTGGCGGGGGCTTGCCGGCACATTGTCCTGAAGCGTCTTCAGCGTGGGCGGAACTTCACCGGTCTCCGACCAGCGCACGAAATTTCCGATCAAGCTGTACGCTGTGATGTAACGAAACTTCTGCCCGAAAACCTTGTTTGCTGGCCAGGCCGCCGACGATGGCATGCACATGTCGCGACAGTAGCCATGGAGCGCGTCGAGAAGCCTTGGATGGTTCCGCAGCTTTGCCGCGCGCCGCCAGACAGGCGTTGCTCTATGAGCTGCAACGCCTTGAAACAAGGGAAAACGTGCTGACAAAGTTTCCTCTGATTGAATGTTCAAACCCCGGTTGCCTAGACTAAGCGGCACCGCATTCCGCGCGCAAGCTATTAATGCCAAGAGCAAGCTTGTGTTATGCAAGGGCCATGAGCCGCTGTCCCATTCCCTTAAAAGTATCCATGCGGAGACGCGTCTCGTCGGCGATCGAAGAGGGCCCATACCTCAACGGTCCGCTATGGTGTGGTGGTCCAATATCGCGGGATAGGATCAGGTGGGAGATTTGGCGACCTGCCTCATTCGCTCCGAGATTTCATTGATCACGTTCTCATCGCCAGTGATAGAAGTCCAATATAGGTTTCGACCTCGATGGTTATCGCGCTTCCGGCTTATGGCGCCTGCATTGTCTCGATTTCCTGCGATCCCGCGACGGACCAATTCCGGCTTTTGACGAAGGCACCAAGCTTTCGCATAACCTTCATGACCGCCGCCCGTGGGTATTGATCATATCCCGGGCCGAATATCACAGTTACCGCCATCAATTGATCCGGTTAATGAGGATGGGCATTTCTGTCAGCTATCAACTCTTTGGCGAGCGGTAGCCGAAAGCGTCAGCCGGACGAAAGCGATTGCAGTGCTCGAATGAGATTCGGATTGGGCAATCTTGCGCTTGTCAAGAGGAAGATCGGAGCAGGCCATCGACGAGTAGCCGGTGCCGAAATCATGCAAATCACGGCCCTGCCGATTGAACCGGAACCCACACCCGAGCCGGCGCCTGATGACTTGATGACAGCACGAGCGCGCCGACAATAGCGACCATGGCAATCAGGATGGCGATGATGGGAAAGGCTGTACCAGACGGCTTGTTTTCGTGGAATGTCATTGATTGCTCCTGGGGGACCGGCGGTGCGTATGGCACCGCCGGGACACTGGTTTTAAGCGTCGATGATAAAGACAATTGTTAGAGCTTCGGCATCGACGATGACGATGCGGCCATCTGCAAGGATGAAGAAGCGATAACCTTCATATTGCGGAACGATCTTCACGATGCGTGGCGGCAATGTCTCAAGCCGGATCTTCTTCGGGATTTTCACCCCGACGGAGACCGTGAAATCGACCTCCTTCACAGGCGCAACATGAACGTCCTTCACCGCCGTCCGAATTTCGGTCTGCTGTTCGACGGAAATGTTGACGTTGGTCTTGGTGTTCGTCTGGTTGTTGGTCGTCGTGTTGTTATTGACGTTGGTCTCGGACGAACTCTTATTTGTCGTCGTCGCGTTCTGATCGGTCGATTGCTTGTTTGCATCGCCGCTCTGCGTGCTGGCGCCGCCGCTTGTGCCTTCAGCACGCTTGGTGTTTTGCGTGCCGCTCTTCGTGCCTGTGGTGGCGGCCCCGCTGCTATCCGTCATGCCGGATTTGGCAGCGGGCTTCTGTTTATTGATGGTATCGCCTCCGGCGTCTTGCGAGCCGGATTTGGTTTCTGTCGATGACTTGCCCGATGCAGTCCCGCTGGTCGAGCTGTCGGTCGGCGGCTGCTCGGTGCTCTTTTGTGTGTCAGAGCTCTTACCGGCCTTTTGCTGCGATGACTGCCCCTTACCCTGTGGGCAGGATCCCGAAGCGTCGGAGGTGCAGTCTGCGCCGGTCTTACCGGAGCCGGTCTGCGACCCAGTGTCCGTGCTTTGGGAACCAGATTGGGCCTGGCCACTACTTTTCGTATCCTGCTGGGCCATGGCCGACAGTGTCGCGAGCGGCGAAATGCTCAGCGACAGCGTTGCCAGAAGTATTGTGAGATGGTTGCTTTTCATGATCGATCTCGGAGGTTTGGGCACAGCTTGCCGCCCGCATTCCCATGCGGCACACGCGTGCCCTTATGTTGGAAAGAGGGCGGCTGCCGCCGCCGGTCGGTTAATGGATGACCTGAATGACCTTCCGCGAGGAAGGCTCGACGATGACACGCTGGTCATTGACGATTGCATATGCATATTTCGGATCGTCGGGAACCGGAGTTACGACGACGGTTTCCGGCAGGGGCTGCCCGACAACCACCTTTTCCTTCACCACGACCCGTTTGGTCGGGGCGGGAGCCTCCTGAACATAGGTCACAACCTTTTGCGGCGGCGGATCAATCGCGGTGCCGATGACTGCGCCGGCAACACCACCGACAGCTGCGCCAGCTGGGCCGCCGACGATGGCCCCGGTGACTGCACCACCGGCCGCGCCGTTGACCGTTGAGGATTGGGCAAAGGCCGCTGTCGATGCCAGCAGGATACCCGCGGCAATGCCTACTACTTTGATATTCATGTTTTTTCCTCCTTTTCTGCGGTTGGATCCGCTGGAGAATTAACCGTCGGATGACGCTAGAGTTCCCGGTTAGGACTTCGTGCCCCTGTGCCGTCAGACCTTAGTCCTAGCCCGGTTGGGTTGGCCTCTCCCGCCGTGTAGAATCCGGCTCAGAAATCCGGTTCTGGACTGTCTGAGGACCGACATCATGGCGGCACGCGAGATTGCTTCCTCTCGGACTGCGTGGGTTCGCCCAAACGCCAACGCGAACGAAATCGCAAAAGGTCGACAACGCAGCAGTCGCCGCCCTGCGGTGCGACTATGGCGTCATGGATCCGTCGAGCCATATATGCTCGCATGGACTCCTGTCTGTCGGTTTCGTCTGGCGTGGATGGGAACGCCAACGTTCGCCATGTCTTCTGGCGAGCCGGACGCATAACAAAAGGTGCATGTCCGGTTCTGCGAGGGGTGGTGAGAAACGGACCGCCGTGGGCGGCACCGCGCTCGCCACCTACTCTCCACCTCACATACGACATCCGCGCGCTTTCCCCTGACTAAGCTCCGTATCTCGACCATCCCAGTGGATCTGGTCGAAAACAAGAAAAGCAGGAACGTAAGGCAGACCATATCGCCGAAAGCTATAGGACCGCGGCGTTTCGGAGAAAGAGGCCGAACGTCGCGCCTGGGCGACCGTCAACAAAGACGACGGCGGCGGAAGAAGAGTGAAAAGGCCGCTGCATCACGATCTGCCGCCGATCGCTCGGCGTCGGCGAAGAAGGCTGCGGCAACCCGGAAACGCAATTCAGAACAGGCCCATCATTAGCGGCGGCGCTGGTACTGGGGGCCATCTGGCACCTCTCGATCAGGCGATTTCTCGGAAGGTGATCGAATAACGAAGCTGATCGACAGGGGGGATGGAATGCTCCCATTCGCTGCGCGCAGGTCCCGAGAGCACGTAGGCAGAGCCGGGTTCGGCAATGACCGAGATGCGTTCCCATTTGTCGCCGGCACGGCGCCGAAGCCTGAATGTGCAAGCTGACAAAAGAGAAACCCCGACAACCCGCCCGAAGACGTTTTTGTCTCGGTGCCACCCGATAGGCGCACCGGCTGCATATTCGGTGATGAGAGCCTGTTGCAGTTGATCCGGGGCAATGCCGGCAAAGGCTGCGGCAATGGTTCGCACCGGCAGGAGAAACGGCGGGATGTCTTCGGTCCGCCTCACCTGCTGGGTGTCGAAGTCGTATTTCCAACCATAAGAGATCACCCTCCGCTTGCCTTCGAAACCGTGGAAGTCAAACGGCTTCAGCGACAGTTGCGGTAGTTCACGCAGGAGGTCCGACTGGACCGATTCAGGGACCACGCGAGGTTGGTATCGGAAACCGGTGGGTAGGTCCGGCTCCGCTTTGCCGAATAGATCTGCTTGCGCTGACAAACCCATGGTCAATTCTCCGCCTCAATGCACGCTGGGGACTTTGACAAACACTAGATGAACGGACTGGAGACACATTGTTTTACCGCATCGAAGGTGTGCGCACGAGCTAGCTCGCAATCTTAGAATCTTCTCCGTTCAATCCCTAGCGTGCCCACCGCTGCCGCTGAAATCGCGCTAGCCCCGATTGTTATAGTCAAGATAGCCTTCCGTTCCTTGTGTAAACCATTTTTGAGCGTCGTCCTGTGCCAATGGCAGACCTTCAGCCACGCGTCTCGGAAAATCCGGGTTGGCAATAAACGGCCGGCCAAACGCGACGGCGTCACCTATACCGGCGTCAAGCTCTGTTTGGGCACGCATGGCGTCGAAATCCGAGTTCAGGATCAACGGCCCCTTAAATGCCGGCCGCAAATGCCGCGCCAGGGGATCGATCTCTCCCACGCCGAATGTCCCATTGACCGGTGGCTCCCGCAATTCGACATGAGCGACGCCTATTGCGGATAGTGCTTCGAGAGCCTTCGTGAACAGCGGGAGCGGGTCGCTGTCACGCACCCCTTGGGTTTCGCCATTCGGGGAAAGACGGACACCGACCCGATCAGCGCCGATCGCATCAGCGACAGTCTGGGCCGTTTCCTTCAAAAACCGGACGCGGTTCTCAATCGCTCCGCCATAGCGATCGTCCCGAAAGTTAGCGCTGTCTCGCAAGAACTGGTCGATGAGATAACCGTTCGAGGCGTGAAGCTGAATCCCATCGAAGCCAGCGTCTATCGCATTGAGAGCGGCCCCCCGGAAATTTTCCACCACCTCAGCGATCTCGTCGATCGATAGCGGCCGTGCGCGTTCATAAGGTTTCTTGCCCTCATAGGTGTGGGCATGATTGGGCGCGACGGTGGCGGATGCCGACACCGGTTGGCGACCACCTAGGAAGTCCGAATGAACGACGCGCCCCATTTGCCAGAGCTGCGCTATGATCCGTCCGCCACGCTCGTGAACGGCTTCGGTAACGTTTCGCCATCCGGTGATCTGATCGCGTGACCATATGCCCGTCGCGTATGGCCAGCCAAGGCCGAGTTGGTTGATGCCGATCGCCTCGCTGATGATGAGACCGGCGGAAGCCCGTTGGGCGTAGTAATCGGCCATGATGGCCGTTGGCAAGTGGTCCCTTGTACCACGAGCCCGTGTCATGGGCGCCATCAGGACACGGTTCGGCGCCTTGATGGCGCCGAGCTGAATAGGGTCAAAAAGACTCGGCATGGATATGATCCTTCAATTCTGCAATGTCAGACGAGACGCGAGCCGCCGTCGATGTTGAGGACGGCGCCATTCATCCAGCCGTTGGCCATCAGGAAGACGACGGCAGCACCTGCTTCCTCGGCAGTGCCGACCCGGTGCAGAGGAAGCTTCTGAGCGAGGGCTTCAAGGTAGGCTGCCCGGCCATCCCCCAGCGTCTTGGACAGGATCGGCGTATCGATCGGGCCCGGCGACAGCGTATTGACGCGACGTGGCGCGAGTTCCACCGCAAGCCCGCGGGCAAAGGCCTCCATCGCAGCAGAAGCGGCCGCGAGAACAGCTGTGCCGTAGGCATTGGGCCGGTCAGCCAGCGCGCCAGAGATGAAGGTGATCGAAGCATCCGCAGACAGGTTGTCGCCAAGCGTTCGCAGAATATGGATGGCCGCCCAGATGCGCTCTTCGAAGGCCCGACGCAGATAAGTCACATCGGCTTCCAGCACCTTGCCGGCGACGAACGTCCCGGCAAGAAGCACGAGGTGATCGACGTGACCGATATCGGAAAGCGCTTTTTGGATTGCTTCAGGGCTGGTGACATCGGCTGCGCGCCAGCCTTCGAAGCCATGCTCCGTTGCAACGGTCCGGGAGCGCTCCTGGTCCGAACCAAGGACTATTACGCGCGCGCCTGCGCCTTTTGCTTCGATGGCCGCCGCAAGGCCAATGCCTGACGTGCCGCCGACGATGAGGACGCGCTTGCCTTTGAGGGCATTTGAGGGGTTGAAGTTAGTTGTATCAGACATCTCGATCTCCATTTTGGCGCCATCCTTGGCGCGATGGAGAGAACGTAGACCGCGTAATCGATCTTGATAATCAGGCTTGAACTCGCTTTACTCGTTCCATGGCGGAACGAATTGGATTCGACAGATTAACCGGTGTCATTGCTTTTGCGCGGGCGGCTTCGCTTGGCAGCTATGCTGCAGCGGCGCGATCATTGGCAGTTTCGCCGTCGGCAGTAAGCAAGAGCGTCCAGAGGCTCGAGCAGCAATTTGGCATAAGCTTGTTCACGCGAACGACCCGATCCTTGACGCTAACACCGGAGGGGCGGGATCTCCATGAGCGGGCATTGCGCCTGTTGCGGGAGGCCGAGGACATCGAGCAGGCTGCTGTTGCTGCGCGCGCCGAACCTTCGGGCTTCATGAAGGTCACGGCACCGCTTCCGATTGGAGTCCATCTGATCGCGCCCGCGTTGCCTGCGTTTAGGAAACGATATCCCAAGGTGATCGTCGACCTTCGTCTTGGAGACCGGTTCACCGATCTGGTCGAAGAAGGGATTGATATCGCCATCCGGGTCGGAGAGCCGGCTGACTCCAGGCTGGTGGCCAAGAAGTTGGCGCCGAACAGGGTGTGTGCGTTCGCTTCACCCGCATATTTGACTGCTCGCGGCATACCGCAGAAGCCCGAGGACCTCATTGATCACGACTGCGTCAACTTCCGCTATCAAAGCAGCGGTCAAACACTGCGTTGGCCCTTCAAGATCGGTGACAAAATAATCGAGATCATTCCGAATGCCGTCACTATCCTCGACAACAGCGATGCTGTGGCGTCCGTGGTTGCCGCCGGTGGCGGCATCGGTATCTCTCCGACGTACATTACGGCGCCTTTTTTGGAAAACGGCACGCTCGTACCCGTCCTGAAACAGTTTTCCGTCGACCGCAGCAATATCAGTGCATATTGGCCTGAAAGCCGCCGCGGCAATCCAAACGTCAAGGCGTTTGTCGGCTTTCTGGTGGAGATCTTTCCGAACCCGACGCCCTGGGATGTGCGCTTCCAACAAGCCTGAACTCAGCTGACGAGCATTGAAATTGGCGGTGTTCGAAGTTTCACTGCTCTTTAGCCGATCGGAGTCAACGTCAGCTCGCAGCCCCATCGAGTGCTTTCAACGCGGTCATGCGGTGCGAGCAGCCGATATGACCGAGCTTGCAAGCGGCGCCTCACAGACCAAGCCTGATTTGCTCCGCGTAGATCGCAGACTATAAGCTGATTTTCTCGGCCGGCGGATAGCATCGGTGTTTCATCCCTTTGGCCATTTGAGGACTAGTGGAGCGCAAGCCCGCATCGGTTTCGATCGCCGCGTGAGTGTTGCTGGATGACTGCGGAGACGATATGGGGTCAGAATCGGTCTTGCCGTGATGTGTCGTCGGCAGAAAATGCGCTCCGCCGTAACCGAGTCTCATTTTCGTAGGCTGCCCGAGACATCTTCTTCTGTTGCTACTCAAAAGTGGCCAGACGCTCGCGGACAATTTCCCGCATCTGCGCCGCCCGTTCAGCGCCGACTGAACCGTTTGTTAGCGGGTCCGGCAGAGCAAGATCATCCACGCCGCGCGCAAGCGCCGCCGCCAGTTCATCCATGGCCGTGTCCGCCGCCGCCGCCGGAATACTCGCCGTCGCTGCGAAACGCCGGAAATCCGCTCTTTTCAGCCGTTCGTCCTTGCCGCTGATCTTAAGCGCCATATGGTCATTCTGCAGGTTCGGAAACACCCGCGTTGCCACCGCGTCGTAGAGCGGCGCCATTCGGACGGAGCTAAAATCCATTCTGCCTGGCTCGGCGATTTTCAGGACCGCCATATTCTTCAGATGCATGTCGCCGTCCGCGATCAGCCACGCGAACAAGGCCCGACGCAAGACCAGCAGCAAATCGGTATCGGCGTCGGTGGAGAGTGGACGCAGGGCTGCCGCGATCCGCTCCATGGTGCCTGTGTATTTGTCTTCCGCCCGCACGCCGAGAACCGACGCCATGTCCTCAAGCGCCAGACGGCGCGTATCGTCAAGGCTTGTGCGGATATCGAACCGCTCAACTGCGAGCGCATGCGGCATGCCGTCCGGCATAGCGACAAGCGCAATGGCGGGCACGATGAACCCGGCCGCCCGGCCAAGTTCCATGGACTGCCACTCGATCGCGGGCAGCGCCTCAAATCCCGACGTTCCGGCGGGCTTGAGAATATGCGTGAACGGCTTGTTCGAACTGGGCATAAGCGTGCCGTCGGCGTCGAGAAACATCGGCGCCTTGATTTGAACGCCTGACAGGCGCGGCGTTGCGCCCGTCGCGAAGATTTTTGCCAGGTTCTGTTCGAACGTATCATGAATATCGCCGCGGCCGGGACCGGCATAGGTCCCTGTAAACAGATGATCTGCTGTGAAGCTGTCCAGCCTTGTCAGCAGAATATCGGCCGGGAGGGTCGCCAGTTCGCCCGCCCGCTCCACAATCGTGATGTTCGACATATAGCGCTTGCCGGTGCGTAGTTCCGCCCGCTCGTCCGGGCTGTTCAGCACCCGGTTCAACCAGCCTTCCGGCAACAGCGATTCAATGAAGGGCGGCAATCTGCCGGGTGTGGTCTGGCGCACAAGCGGCGGGCCGTCCGGATCGGATGCCTTCCATCGCCATTCGAAGCCATCATGCACCAAGTTGCCGATCGGGGCGCCGTGCCATGCCACGATCAGGTCGAGTGCAGCCTGGTTGGTAACGGCGACACCGGCCGTTGGCTTCCGTTTTAGGAAACGCTCAGCCGCACTCCCTTCGTCAAGCCAGTCATTGTCGCGGGCAAGCTTAAACACGGCATCGGCGGCGCTCTCCGGACTTCCGTATTCTTCGATCAGTCGTGCAGCGATAGCCTCTTTCATGTCTTCATCGAATGAGGCCGCATGTTCACTACGGATGCGGAAGGCTTCGAGAAAACGCTGGCGCAGCGAAGACACGTCCACGCGGAACTCGCCCATGTCGTCGCCGACCGCCGCCTGCGCGATGGAAGGGTGGTCTGGCGCTTTGTTCTGAATGATTTCGAGCGCTCTGATGCGTTGCCGCTGCGCGCGGCGGCCGGTCAGAAACAGGCGGCCATCACGCATAGGGCCGAGCAGCACGGCGCTGGCGGCCGATAGGTAGGCATTCGGATAGAGGTATTTGGCAATGCGCACCGCATGGGCGCGTACCGTCTGATCTATATCATCGTCGGCATCGACGTAGATGCCGCGCATGAGCTGGACCAGTTTCCCGGCCTCCGCTTGACGGTGGCCGCGCGTTTTGTCGATGTTTTCGCTGACGAGATAAAGGGGCATATGTAACTTTCGCGTATTTCAGATACGGAAAAGTTACAGCATTTACGCTGAGTCATCAAGATTATTGTCACTATCGCGTATCTGAAATACGGGATAGTGACAATTCTGGCCGAATTTGGCCCTAAGTCGACGGGCAACCGCTTCCCACAAGCGTTGCACCATCACTGAAGCATCGACTTCAATAGAAGCGGCGCCTTCAAGAGCACCGCTTCCAGATAGCTGCTGACCGAACGGCGTCAGGCGCCGGCGGTCTGCGTGTGGGTGGCAAGCTGCTCATCGTGGTTATTGAACAGTACATGCACGACATCGTGACCCGCCGGCGTGTAATTCTGTAGTGTGGCCACCACATGGGTTTCCGAGCCGGTGTTCATGCTGATCTTTGTCGAATTGGTTGCGGTATCGACCGCCGCTGTCATCGACGCGAGGGCGCTCGTCTCGGTCATGCCCGGATGTTCGCCGACCAACGCATTCAGCAGGTTCGAGACATCCAGCTTGTCGCCCTCTCCCTTCGGGCTGAAGTCGGTAATGACGTCGGCCATGTTGAGATTGTGCAACGCCTTAGCATCGAGCACGAAGGTATCCGCGCCAGCGCCGCCGGCCATGATGTAGCCGCCGCCACTCGTCAGCACGTCGCTGCCGACAGTGCCATAGAGGTGCGCGTGCCCGCTGAAGTCGATCTCGGCATAGTCACCGTCATGATTGAGCGAGAAGTCACTGGCCGAGTAATCGCCGGTGAGGCCGATGCTGGCAGTGTGGGTGCCGTCGGTGACCGTCAACACGCCGCCGGTCTTCGCTGCGTTTTCCGCATAGGAGAAGCTGCCGGTTGCGGCAGAGATATCGCCGAACCGCAGGGCATCATTGCCGTCGAGGCCGACGATCGTACCGGTGAAGGCAGCGGCGTGATCGATGGTAACGGTGGCCTGGGCGTCCGTGCTCAACATGATTGTCTCGCTGAACGAGCCGCCGATATCGAGGTTAGCATGCCCCGACAACAGCGCCGTGCCACCACCGCTGACATTGCCCTCGAGATGAACATTGCCGCCATTGGCCCACAATACGCCGTCATTGACGAGGCCGCTATGAATGTCGAGGCCGCCGGTCCCGGTCGCCTCGAGCGTGCCGGTGTTGGTCACCGCGTTAAGACCGGTGTCGATGACGAGTGCGTGTGTGCCGTCGGCAATGATCGTGCCCTGGTTGACCAGCGTCAGGTGACCGTTGCCGAGCTGGCCGGCGCCGGAAATAATGTTGTCAACATTGGTCAATGTGACATTGCCGCCGCTGCCGAAAATGATGTTGGACGCATCATCGGACAGCGCCACCGTGCCGCCGCCGGTCAGCGTGAGACCATGCTGCACGATTTCGAAGGCTGTCTCGCTGCCGGTGGAAGCAAGATGAATGCTGCCGGTGTTGTCGAGCGTACCGCTGAACGGCATCAGCGCACCGTCGGCGACTACCATGTCGCCGGTATTATGCGTCACCACGGCCTCGTTGAAGAGGAAGTCGTTCGCCGTGAGGGACGCGGCGCTTACGCCTGCCAAGGTGATGGTCTCGCCATCGCCGAGCGTGATGACGGCATTACCCGATGCGTCGGTCGACAGATGGGCCTGAACGTCCGCGAAGCTTGAGAAGCCCGCGAAGCCGATCAGATCGATCTTATCGTGCGCTATATCGAAGCTGTGCACGACGTCGGTGCCGATGGTGTTCGCAAAGACCAGCATGTCATTGCCGCTCGATGCGCTAAGCGTGTCGTCGCCCGACCAGGCGAAAATCGGCGCGCCCTTGGCGTAGGCTTCGACGTTGTCGATCACGCTGGCCATGCCCGTCGAGCCGTCCGCATTGGTCCAGGTCTCGGTGACCTGAAGAACCAGCGCGCCGGTGACGCCATCGGGCGAGGTCACTGTCAGCGACGACGGATCATTTGTCACCACGGACCAGGTACCATCGGCGTTGTGGATGCCTTCACTGAGCACCCAGCCGGCGGGAAGGCCTGCAACGCTCAACGTGACCGCACCGACGTGGTGGGAAGGATCCAAGAGCGCGAGATTGATGGCCTCGCCCGAGGTGCCGGCCGGCTTGAAATCCGCTAAGGAGCCGTCCGTTCCGAAATTGCCCGCCAGATCCGTATAGCTATTTCCTGCAACAGCCACAGACTTCCAACCGTTGTTGCCGGCGGTGTAATTCACCGTGTAGATGTCCTGCCCGAAACCGTTCACGCCGACATGTTTGAAGTTGGAGAGCGTATAGTTGCCGCTGCCCACGATGTCTGAAACGTCAAACCCGGTTACCGCCTCACTGAAGATGAAGGTCAGGACGTTCTTTCCGCCCGCGGTGCTTTGCGTTATGGCGACTGTCGGCGCCGTCGTATCGATTTTGATATCATAGACGCCGCTCGTCGACAGCGGGCTGGTAGTGCCCGCATCCGTGAGCGAGGCCCGGAAGTTATAAGTCGATCCATTCGTCAGCGTCGGCGTGGTAATATCGACGTACCCGTTGCTGATGGCGGTTGCCGTCAGCGTGACCGCCGCGCCAAGCGGCGTCGTGCCGTTATAGAGCTGCACTGTATCACCGCTGACAGCACCGGTTCCGCTCAAGCTCACGCGGATCCCCAAATTGGTATCGTCGGTCACGGCGCCGTCAGCGAGGTTGCCTTGGCTCGATCCGACATTGTCGGCGACACGGCTGATACTCGGCGCCAATACCGCCTCGTTGGTGCCGTGGACGGTCACTACGATATCCTGTGAAGCCGTTCCGTCTGCGGATGTTACAGTCAGCTTATCGACAGCCGTCTGCCCCCCGATCAATGCCTGAACATTCGAGGCCGCGTTGTTGAGGGCGTAGCCCCATACACCAGTCGTTGCATTGAAGGTGAACGTGCCGTAGGTGCCGCTCAGCGATGTCGGCGTTTGGAAATGGTTCTCGCCATTGTCGACGTCGGCAACTGTGAGCGCCCCGCTCGCCGTCAACTGGCCATCCTCGGTGACCGAACCGGTCGCCGAGCCCGAGAGCGCGGCCGCGTCGTTGGTACCATTGACGGTCACCACGACGGTCTGCGTCGTGACAGCGCCCTGGCCGTCGCTCACCTGAACCGTAAAGCTTTCCTTCGGGTGATCCGAAGCCGTTAGCGGATCGGCCTTCGACTGATCCAGGGCATAGCTCCAGGTGCCGTTCGCATTGACGTTCAATGTGCCGTAAGTTCCGGTGACAGACTGACTCCCGTTGGCGGTCTGGCTGCCGGTCGCAACCAACGACCACGTCAACTGCGAGCTGTCGACGTCCGCACCAGTCAGATGGCCGGAAGCCGTGTTGTGGCCGCTGTCGTCAGCAATGCCAATGCCGGCCTCGGTTACGGCGCCGCTAGCGCTATCGCCGCTGGCGATCGAGATCGTCGGTGCATCATTCGTGCCGTTGACCATCACCACGACGGTCTGCGTCGTGATGCCGCCCTGGCCGTCGCTCAACTGAACCGTGAAGCTCTCTTGCGGATGATCCGAAGCCGTCAGCGGATCGGCCTTCGACTGATCCAGGACATAGCTCCAGGTGCCGTTCGCATTGACGCTCAGTGTGCCGTAAGTGCCGGTGACAGACTCACTCCCGTTGGCGGTCTGGCTGCCGCTCGCAACCACCGACCACGTCAGCGTCGGGCTGTCGATATCCGCCCCGCTCAGATGGCCGGAGATCGCGTTGTGGCCGCTGTCGTCAGCAATGCCAATGCCGGCCTCGGTCACGGCCCCGCTGGCGCTGTCGCCGCTGGCGATCGAGATCGTCGGCGCGTCGTTCGTGCCGTTGATCGTAACCACGATGTCATGCGTCGTTCCGTCGATCGAGGAAATGGTGAACGTGTCGGTCGTGCTCTGGTTCACACCCATATTCTGCACGGCTGACAGGCTGTTATCGACCTTGTAGGTCCAGCTACCGTCCTCGCCGATCGTCAGGGTACCAAGATGCGTGGCATCGGCGTTTATGGTCGCCGCCTGGATTTTGCCTTCGCCCCGATCCGCGTCGTTGATGATCAACGTGCCGCTTGCCTGCAGATAGCCGTCGCCAGAGACATTCAGATCTTCTGTGATGCCGCCGCTGTCGGTCCCGCCGATAGCGGCAGGATGATTGACGTGATCCACGGCGATGGTGAAGGCGCCTGTGCCCAACGTCACAGCGTCACCGTCAGAATCCGTGGCCTTCACATAGTGCGAGAAATCGAGCGTCTGATCCTTGGCGCCGTCGAGCGTCTGGTCAAGCACGAACGTGGCATGACCGCTGGTGTCGACCGTCAACGTGAAGATCGTGACGCCTCCGGCCGAGCCGATGATCGTGTGCCCATCCGTGCTGGCAAGTGAGATAGGGGCACCGTTGTAGGCCAACTCCGTGCCACCTGTCAGGGTACCGGAAGAGGTACCGGCTGCAACGGCGTTCGCCGACCACGTCAACGGGCTGTCGGCACCGGAGTTAACAAGCGAAATCAGTTCCGCCGTCGTCGTTGCCGAATGATCGGCGGCCGTTACCACGCCATCGTCGGAAACCGTTGCGGAAATTCCCGTGCCGGTCAGCGTCGGCGCGTCGTCGGCGATATTGAACGTCAGGGTCTCCTGAGCCGTTTTGCCGTTCATATCCGTCACGGTATAGCTGAACTGATCCGTATCTCCCGATGGGCTCGAGCCCGGATGCGTCAGTGTGTAGGTATATGCACCGTTCGCGTCGATTACGAGATCGCCGTAGGAGCCATGGATCACCGTCGTCTGGCTATCGGGAGCGGTTTGATCGACGCTTACCGCCGAGCCATTGGCACCCATGACGCTGGTGATATGCGGATTATCCAGGGTGCCGAGGGCAATGCTACCCGTGGCCGTCAGTTCGGAGGGCTGCGGATCGGAGCCGCCCGAAAGATGTGCCTCCGACAGCGGCGTTGTATCGACTGTCGGCGCGAAGACTGTCGGCGCGATGACAGTGGACGTCGCCTGCGTCGCGACATCGCTGAAGCCCTGACCGTCCGTATAGCTCACCGTCAAGACCAACGAACGGCCGACGTCGGCACTCGTCACCGTGTAGGATGCCGCGGTTCCGAGAACCGTGTGCGCGTTATCGTCCGCCCAGCTCCATGCATAGGTCAAGCCGGATTGCCCGTGATCGGGGTCGTCTGTGGCCATCACCGCGTTCAACGTGTCGCCGACGACAACCACATTGCCTGTATGCGTCGTCTGGTCGGCGAGCGATACCGTAGCCGCACCGTCGTCAACGGCCGTCACGTTGATCGTCATCGTATGGACGGTCGACGTGTCGGCGCCGCCATTGGCCGTGCCGCCATTATCCTGCACCGTGAAGCCGAAGGTCTCGGTTTCGGTCGCGCCAGCAAACTCCGGCGATGGCGTGAAATGAAGCATTGAAAGCGCGCCCGCGGCGATCTGCTGGCCAGCCGTGACGGCTGTTCCGTCCAGATAAAGCGTCCCACCACTCGGCAGGCTTGTGATGGTGACGGAATTCAGCGTATTGCCGTCGATGCTATCGCCGAAGGCGAAATCCTTCGACGAGAAAGAATAATCCGCATGTTCGCCAGTGGAGAAGCTCCCGTCCGCCGTGGTCGGCGCGTGGTTGACGCCGTCGACCCTGATAGTGAAAGTACCGCTGTTTTTGCTGCCATCGCCGTCGGTGACCGTGTAACCGATCGAGAGGGTCGATGAGTGACCGAGGGGCAGAGCATCGAGTGCACTACCCGGCGTGACAGTGACGTGACCGCCATCGATCGTGACCATGGAGGTGCTCAGCGTCGATCCGGCGATATCTCCGCTGGCGCTGACGCTGTCGACATGGATCGCCCCGCTCTGAGCCGCTCCGTCGGCGCCGAAAGCGATGGTTCCGGAAGCCAGCGTGAAGGTTGCGCTGCTATCATTCTCATACATCGATCCGAGCCAAGCGGTGTGTGCGATCGGCTTGTCGTCGGTGATATTGAAGGTGAGAGTGGCAGTCTGGCTTTCACCGTCAATCGGCGCATCGCTCACTTTGACGGAGAAGGCGTCATGGTTGCCCGTTCCACTGGTGGCGGCGGTCAGCTTATAGCTGTAGTCGATGGCCGTCGCGGTGACGCTGAGGATCTGCAGCGTGCCGTAGCTGCCTTGAATGGTGGCATTGGTATCGCCGTTGGCGATTGCGGCACCGACGCTGAAAGTATGACCGTCGATCGTCACGGTCGAAGGCGTATCGCCCGCCGAAATTGCGATGCTGCCCGAATGGACATTGGCGACGCCATCCACCCCGGTTCCGCCCGGCAAGCCGCTTTCGCTAACGCTTGACACCAGCCCGACCGAAGAAATTGTCGGAAGGTGGTCCGTGGCCGACTGCACGACAATGGTGACAGAGCCGGTGCCGAGGGTTACGGGATCGCCGTCGAAATCCGTCGCCGTCAGTAATTTGGAAAAGTCGAGCGGCAGGGCATTGCCGCCATCGACCGGATGGTAAAGGTCGAATGTGGCGTGACCGCTCGTGGGGTCGACGGTCAAAGTGAAGACCGTGACGCCTCCCGCCGAGCCGGTGATCGTGTGCCCATCGGTACTGGCGAGCGTGATGACAGCGCCATTGTAGGTCAATCCGGTACCGCCTGTCAGATTGCCGGAGGAGGTACCGGCGGCCACCGGGTTCACCGACCAGGTCAGCGGGCTGTCCGCACCGGCGTGGACGAGCGAGGTCAGATCGATCGTCGTCCGCGCAGGATCATGGGTGGGCGTCGTCGTCGTATCGGTGACATGGATGTTGTCGACAGTGATTGTCAGCGAGTTGTCGTGCGGATCGATTTCGAGCGACGTCAGTTGTTTGCCTTCGAGTGCCGTGCCAGCGGCCGAGAAGGTCGTACCGGTGGTTGTCACCGAATAGGTATGGCCCTGGGCATCGGTGCCGATGATCGTGACAGTCTTGGACGACGCGCCTTTGTGGTCAAATACACCTATATCCATCTGGGTGAGGACAAAGGTCGTTCCCGTATTGGATACGAGCACGACCTCGCCACCCTTGGAAGACGAGCCCACCTGGCCGTCGCTGACGCTGCCTTCGCTGACTGTCAATTTGGCAGACGCAGGGGTCACGGTGTCGAAGTCGACCACGTAGGATGTCGTCGACACCACCGGGGCATTGATCGCCGTTTCCGAGACCGTCGCCGAGACCGTGGCGTGATCAACCAATGTCGGCACGTCATCGACGACGTCGACGGTGAAGCTCTGTATGCCATTCGTCGTGTCGCCGTCGCCATCATGGCCAGCAACCTGGAAGGTGAGCTTGATATCCGAGAGATTGGTTTGACCGTTGACGTCGTCGAACGCCTTGTAAAGCGTGAAGTTGTAGGCGCCGTTGGTGTGGGCGCCGTCCTGGGACAAAACAACCTTGAAGACCCAGCTCGCCTGGTCGGTGGCATTGCTGCCGGTGTAGGCGATGAGCGTCGTGCCGTCACCGCTGAGCAAATAGGACAGCGCGTGGCCGCCAGAGCTGAGCTTGGTTGCATCAAGCGTCTGATTATTGCCGTCGCTTGCAGTGAAATAGCTGCCGTTCGAATGGGCTGCGAAGGTGGCAGCATGGGCGGCCGGCCCGTCGGCGCCGAAGCCGAGATTGAGCGCGACCGCGCCAGTGCTGATACCTGAAGGCGACAGCGAACCGGAATTCGTCACAAGATCATGCTCGGCAAGCGTCTTCGTCGAGACGGCACCACCGATCGACGGTCCGTCATCATCGAAGCGAATGCTACTGCCGATGGAAACGGACTTGGCCACGGTGTCGCCGTCGCTATCGGTCGCGCTCAGCACCGCCGAGAGCTTGCCGGTGAGATCGACCGTATCGCCCTCCGCCTTCGACGTATTCGGATTGGCGAGCGACATGTACTGGGCGATGCTGACCTTGCCGTTGTTGTCGAGGCGGATCGCAAAGGCGATCTCGCCATCGGCGATCTTGCCGACAACCGTGCCGTCGGCGAGTTGCGACAGCGTGATCGCCTGACCAGCGGTCGTGGTCAGACCGGAGTCGGCATTGTCGATATGAAGCGTCAGGCTGCTCGTCCTACCCGTCGCATCGTCGGCACCTATCGAGACCGACGCTGAGACGACGTTGTGCTGAGCATAGACCGTTGGCATATGGGGATCGTTGCCGCCGGTAATGCCGGCAAACAGGCTCGTGACCGAATTGCCGGCTCTGACGTCGTTGTCACCGCTACCGCTCTCGTCGACCGTGATCGAGCCCGTGAGAGCAAGATCAACCTTCGGCATGTCGTCGACGATCGTGACTTTCAATGCGCCGGTCAGTGTCACTCTGTCGCCGTCGCCGTCGGTCACTTGAATGACGGAACCGAAGTCGATGGCCGAAATCGAGCCGTTGCCCGAGCGCAGGTCGTTGCCAGGACCAGCGACGTTGTCGAGCTGATCGTGCTGCTGGAAAGTGAAGGTGCCGTCGCCGGAAAGCGTCAGCGACAGGACAGGACGGTCGAGAAGCGGGTTGTAACCACTGTGGTGGTCATTATCGACATAGCCGATGATCGTGTTGTTGACGACGGCATAGGAGAGCGCCTCTCCACCGGAGGTCAGATGTAGAGCGGCCAAGGTCGACGCCGCATTGGTGGTGAAGCTGAAGCCACCGCCTGCCGCTGCGCCGTCGGCACCAAAAGACACGACGGAAGCAACCGAGCCGGATACCGTCGCTGCAAAGCCGAGACCGAACAGAGCCGGCTGCGAGGACGATCCGTCATGCGTGCCATCCAGCGGGCTATTGCCGTGTGACAGGAGATTGTAGATGTCGCCCTCGTCGGCGCTCACCGTAATGATCGTGCCCGTGGCGACGGGCACGTCGTCGGTGATGGCGATTGCCAGCGAGCCCTTCGCCGTATCGCCGTCGCCATCCGTGACGGTGAAGCCGAAATTCAATGTCAGGCTGTCTTCGGTGGTCGACGACGTCGCATGAACGAGCGGTGCATTCGCGGTGAAGCTATAGGACCCATCAGAGCCGATCGTCAGGATCGCAACGGCGGTATGGCTCGAGATCCCGGTTGCTGTCCAGGTTGTCACGCCGTTCGTCGCAGACGACGTCCAGCTGACGGCCTCCTGATGACCGACGCCGTGGCCGTCGAGGTAGATCGCCTTTAGCGTCGGCAGGCTGTCCATCGACACGCTCTTGAGACCATCGGCGCCAGCGGAGAACAGAACCTGCGCATCACCATTGACTGTCTTTGCATCGGCGGATCCATCCGGATTGCCATGGGCCTGCGCGTCGTCGTTGAGCGGCGCCGAGGTGACATCGATCTTATGGGCGACTGGTGTATCGTCCTTGACGGTGACCGTCAGCGAGCCACTGGCCGTATCGCTGTCACCGTCGGTGACAGTGAAGTTGAACGTCAGATCCTGTGTATTTTCCGCGGTCGGGTTTGCTGCATGTGCGACCGGTGCGCTTAGCACGAAGCTATAGGAACCGTCCGTGCCGATCGTCAGTGTCGCGACCGTCTGGCCGCTGTCCTTGCCGGTCGCGATCCAAATCGTTTCGCCATCTGTCGTCGTGGTTGGGCTGCCCCAGACGACCGACTCGACATGGCCAAAGCCGTCCTTGCCGGTATAGATGGCGCTGAAATCGGTCGTCGCTCCGAGCGTTACCTGATGAACTCCATCCGCGCCACCCGTGAAGAGCGCGCCGCTCGCGCCACTGACAGTATCGGTATCCGTTACGCCGATCGTGTCAGGATTTCCGCCCTTCAGCGCGTCGTCGTTCAGCGTCAGGCTGGTAACAGTGACCGAATTTGCCAACGGCACGTCATCCGTAACATGCAGGGTCAGCGAGCCGCTCGACGTATCGTTGTCGCCGTCGGTCACCGTGAAGGTGAAGGTCAGCGGAAGGCTTTCCTCCGTCGATCCGGAGGTCGGATGAACGAGCGGTGCACTGGTGCTGAAGGTGTAAGAGCCGTCTGCGTTAATCGTCAGCGTGGCGACAGTCTCATGATTGGCGCTATAGGCAACCCAGCTCGTCGCTCCGCCGGAAATCGTCGGCTTGCCCCAGGTAACATCTTCTTGTTGCGCGAAACCACCGGCATCGACATAGACCGTCTTCAAAGCCGGCAGGCTGGACGGATCGATCGCGACACTTGCAAAGCCGTCGGCGCCAGTGCCGAACAGGGTACCGGCGGCGCCAGAGACGCTGTGCACATTGGCGTCGTTGGCGTCCAGATTTCCACCAGCTTGCGCATCGTCGTTGAGCGGTGAGATATTATTGTCGACCGTGTGAGCAATCGGCACATCGTCCTTGACGCCGACCGTGAGCGAGCCCGTTGTTTTGTCGCCATCACCATCGGTGACGGTGAAATTGAATGTCAGGGAAAGGGTCTCTTCGGCGGCTTGCGACGTCGGATGGACGAGCGGCGCACCCGTCGAGAACGTGTAGGAGCCATCGGCATGAATAGCCAATGTCGCAACGGTCTGATTATGCTCGCTGCTGGCGATCCAGGTCGTGCTGCCATCGCCAGCCTGGGCTTTGCTCCAAGACACCGCTTCCTGATGCGCGACGCCATTCGCGTCGGTATAGATCGTGGTCAGCTTCGGCAGATCCGAATGGGCGATGGTGACACTCTTAAATCCATCAGCGCCCATGTCGAACAGGCTGCCAACGTTGCCGCTCACGCTTTTATATTCATCGGTCGTGTCGGCATTGCCACCCGGGGCCATATCGTCGTTGACGAGATGATCAGCCGTGACGGCGTGGGCCGCCGGGAGGCTGTCGGCGACGTTGAGGGTCAGTGAGCCCGTTGCCTTGTCGCCGTCACCATCGGTGACTTCGAAGTCGATCTCGACGTTTTCGTTGTCAGACCCCTTGGCATCGGCAAAGGCGCCCGACTGCACATAGGTGTAGCTGCCGTCGGCATGGACGGTCAGCGTGAAGATGACGTGGCCGGAATCCTTGCCGGTCGCAGTGTAGATCGTGTTGCCGGCGTCGTCCCTCAAGGTGCTGTAATGCAACCCTTCCGTATGTGCGACACCGTTTTCATCAATATTGATGGCTTTCAGACCGGTTGGATTGGTGAAGGTCAGCCGCGCGAAGCCGTCGGCTCCGGTCGTGAACAGACTGCCTGATGCGCCGCTGACGGTGTCGGAGTTAGCCTTGGCGTCATCCGACGGCGTCGAGCCTTCGCTCGACCTCTCTAGGGGCAATGGTACGGGAGGCAGATCCGTCCCTGAGGAGGTCGATAGGGTGTCGTGGAGGCTGCCCGAGTCGGCCGTCACATGATTGGCGACCGGCAGGCTGTCGGCGACGTTGAGGGTCAGCGAGCCCGTTGCCTTGTCGCCGTCACCATCGGTGACGTCAAAGGAGATCTTGAAACTCTCGTTGTCAGAACCTCTGGCATCGGCGAACGCGCCCGACTGCACATAGGTGTAGCTGCCGTCGGCATGGACGGTGAGCGTGAAGATGACCTGGCCGGAATCCTTGCCGGTTGCAGCGTAGATCGTGTTGCCTTGAGTGTCCGTCGTGGTGCCATAGGAAAGGCCTTCCTTGTGAGCGACACCATTGGCATCGATGTAGATGCCCTTAAGGCCGGCCGGATCCGTGAAGGTAACCTGCTGGAAGCCATCAGCACCGGCCGTAAACAGGCTTCCCGATCCGCCGCTGACGGAGTCGGTGGCACCCTCCGGCTTTGCCCCTTCGCTCAACTCACTGAGTGGACGGAGCGGCATTTGCTCGGCCGGCGTCGTGTCGTAAAGGCTGCCTGTGTCGACGGTGACATCGTTGGCGACTGGCTTGTCGTCGGCGATGGTGACGGAGAAGGTGTTTGCGGCCGTGTCGCCATCGGAATCCTTGGCCGTGTAGCCGAAGGTCAGCGTGATGGCGTCCGAACCCTTGGCATCGTCGAGCGACTGGACCAGCGTGAAATTATAATGGCCGTTATCGCTGTCGGAGAGCGTCGCATAGAAGACGACGTTGGTTGCGGACGTCGCTGTCGGCGCGGTCTCGCCGGTGTAACCCACCAGCGTGCCGTCAGCCAAAAGCGCGGTGTGAACCACAAGACCATGCGAGCTCAGGGCGTCGCCATCTTCGCCCTGCGCCGTGACGGCAGCACTGGTGAAGGCAACCGAGCGATCGCCGTTGCCACCCTGATCGGTGTTGGCGCTGTCAGCGCCCCAGGAGATATTGAGTGAGCCGGTAGCGATTGCGTCGCTTGCGACATGCGGATTCTCGTTGCCGCCGGTAAGCGCGCCTTCGGTGACGGAGCCCACATCGCCGGTCGCGACGATAGGTTTGTCGTCGGCGATGGTGACGGAGAAGGTATTTGCGGCCGTGTCGCCATCGGAATCCTTGGCCGTGTAGCCGAAGGTCAGCGTGACGGCATCCGAACCCTTGGCGTCGTCGAGCGACTGAACCAGCGTGAAATTATAGTGACCATTATCGCTGTCGGAGAGCGTCGCATAAAAGACGACGTTGGTTGCGGACGTCGCTGTCGGCGCGGTCTCGCCGGTGTAACCCACCAGCGTGCCGTCAGCCAAAAGCGCGGTATGAACGGCAAGACCATGCGAGCTCAGTGCTTCGCTGTCCTCGCCCTGCGCGGTGACGGCAGCACTGGTGAAGGCAACCGAGCGATCGCCGAGGCCACCCTGATCGGTATTGGCGCTGTCAGCACCCCAGGAGATGTTAAGCGAGCCGTTGGCCGTCGCAGCGCCTGTATCATGGCTTAGGGCTCCGTTGCCGGCAGCCAGCGCCGCCTCAGTGACCGAACCCGCGGTCCCCGTGGCCGCAACCGGTACGCTGTCTGTGATGTCGACATGCGCGATGGACGCAACCGTATGACCGCTCGTGTCTGAGACCGTGTACCGGAATTGAAGCTGAAGCACATCGCTGGACGCATTGGCGCCGCGGGGATGGTCCAGGGCAGCGAGCTGAGTGAAGGTGTAGTCGCCCGTCGAAGCGTTGAATACCAGCGTGAAGACCGTAACGCCATTGGCGACGCCGGTGACGGTCTGCCCATTTTGGGTGACGACAACGGGAACGCCGCCCGAAGTTAGACCTGCAAGCTGCTGTGCGCCGCTGCCGGTGATTTCCGCCTCGCCGACCAGCGTGACGGTGGTAATCGCGGCATTCACGCCGCCGAAGCCGAAGCGGCCGGTGCTGCTTGCCGTGAGGAAGGCGCCGGTGCTGCTGGCGCCTTCGAGCAGCGAAGCGGTTTCGGTCGCCTGCTGATTGATAAAGGGAACGTGGGTCTGGGTGCCAGTCAGATTGCCGCCATTACCGCCGCCGATAATGTCGCCAGGACCGAGAAGCCCAAGCAGATTGAGGGGCGTGCGGGCATTGCCAGCCTGGCTATCCGTGAACTGGTGGCCAGAATTGGTGCTATTGCCGGCGTGAACCGAACCATCGGGGCCTTCGGCGACGTTAATGCCCTGCTGCTGCAGCGCGGCGACGACGGCCTGCTGCGGCAGCGTGACTTCACCGATGAGGAAGGTTGGAACGTGCAGCGCCCCATTGATAATGACAATGCGCGTACCGTCGGCCTGGATGAGAACCAGATTATGTCCCTCGACGTGGATGTCGTCGATGGATGTGTTCGGCGGCAGATGGACGACATTTCCATTGTCGGGCACGATCTGGATCGGCTGACGAGCGCCGTTGTCCTGTGGCTCGTTGGCGGCCAGGCGTGCCGTCTTACCATTCGCCTGCTGCTCCTCGGCTTGTGCTACCTCGAATGCGGCGACATCACCATTCTGCGACAATGGCAGCAGATGATCGGCGCTGATATCGGTTGCGACGCCAGAGTCCCGGCCGCTTGACGCGAAATCGTGCGAAGCAGTTTCGTGGTCTACGGTCGAAAGGTTCAAGTCGTCCATGGTCGGGCTCCCGATGTCTCATAATTTGCCGCAATCAATTACGGGAGCGGGACGATTGCAATACTTCGTTAACCTCGCCGATATAGCCGGTTATGCAGCACCCCAGAATTATTTTACCGATGGTTAACTTAACCAAAGAACAACTCATTAAGTATACCGCTTGACTTTACGTCAGCCGCGGTGTGCAAATGCCGCCCGCTAGGCTGTTGCAGTCTGCCGTAGAGAATCGGGGGAGTAGTTGTGCCGTTTGCGATCAGCCTTTCGTTGAGCCTTTTGACCGAGCGGCTGCCGCGCAGACCGCGTTGGCGATCAGTCCGCGGTGTCGGACTCATCCTCTGTGCAAGCCTCGCCGGCTGTCAGATGGACGGTGCGGGACTGGAGAACAATAACAAGAAAGACGACATTAAAATGCCGTCCACTGCCATTGAAGAGAGCTATGGCGGCGACAACGGCACGGAAGTCACGCTGCTGCTGCGCAAGGGCGCGGCAGGCCTCTACGAAGGTCCGGCCCGTGACATGCGCGACGGGGCGGTGCTTGGCATCGGCGAACTCGGCAACAATCAGGTTCGGCTGCGCGTCAAGAATGTCGGCCCCGGTCTTGCGGGCGTTGCTGCGCAGGTCGCTGCGGCCAAGGGCCGAAACGCCGCGTTGATCGTCAGTTATCTGCCGCCGGCCGAGACGGCTTCCATCGCTGCCATCCCATCCGCGCAGCGTCCCCCATTGCTTAATCTTGCAAGTGCGACCGCCACGACCGGCGGCGATGTCTTCAATCTTGCCTCGGATGAACTCGACAGCGCGATCGAGGGCCTCAAGGCGGCCGATCCTTCAGGCCACAAGAAGGTATCAGCGCTTGTACCTGCCGATTTTTCTCAATCCGACACAACGAGATTGAGCAATGCCATCTGGAACAGCGGCAACACCTTCATGGGCCTGGGCCGTTACGGCGCAAGCGATCAGCCCGCTGATATCCTTACGAAGAATCGACCGCTCATCCAGTCGGCCGAAATCGTGGTCATTCTTGGCAACACCACTGAAGTTGGTATGGCGGCAGGTGCCGTGCGCAGCGCAGCCATTCCCGGCCAGGCACTGGTCGGCACCAACGGCTGGCCCCAATCGGTGTATGCGGTGCCGGCGGTGGCCGGCGCCTTTGTCGCAACCGACGACGCGCACAGCAGCGGGCTAATTGCCGAGCGCTATCAGCGCCACTTCAACCACCCACTGACGACCTACGGCGCTTATGGCTATGACGCCATGGCGATCGCCTCCGGCCTCATCCGTTCCCAGGGGCCGCAAGCCATCACCGCGGCCAATCTGAGGAACAAGGTCGGTTTCCGCGGCACGACTGGGCTCTTCCGCTTCAATTCCACCGGCCAGGTGGAGCGCAGGATGGTCATCAATACCCTTGCGGACGGCAAACTGAAGGTTTCCGCGCAACCCTCGCAGTCATTCTGAGAGCGGACAAATTCATAGAGCGATTGCGTGTCGTCAAGGCCTCTTGCCGCCATCACGATAGCGCCCGTTCATAGAGCCGCGCTCGATAGCGCGGATCACTTCGGCGCCCTTGCGATATCATCCTTAACAGTTTCCCATTGAAACCCGTAGGATTTTATACTTATTTGATCACTTAACTTATACTTAATTTATCTACGTTTCCGAACGTCATATTCAGAAGTATCGCGCACTATTCTCTCATAAGGGAGAATTGAGCGCCAATGGAACGCAAGAACAGAAAAGCTATACTTTCAGCACTTGCTGCAGCTTCCTTTGCCTTCGGTCTATCATCACCAACCGTTGGCATGGCGGCGGCCGGCGACACCATCCGCCCTGTCGTGACGCTGTTTGAGGACCCGCTGGTCGATACGGCCATCGATCTCTTCGCGCCCACCATCGGAAACGCCGCAAGGGCGATCGGCGGCATCGACCTTGCTGCGCTCAATCATAGCTTGGCCGTCGCGCCCGGCGGCCTTCCGCACGATAACCTCGTCGCGTCCGAGCCCGTGCGCGCCGCAAAGCCGAACAACGCTCCCTTGGGCGACTCGGTGTTCGGCACCGTTGCCATTCCCTTCAAACATCTTGCCGCTCTTAACAATTTCGCCGGCCCGCTTGCGGAAATCCGGTCGGGCAAATCGCTCGATTGCACAGCAGGTGCATGCAATGCGGCCGAAAGCGCACTTGCGACCGCTGAAGCAAAGATTGCCGGCGCCTCGATGCGCGACAAGATCAATACGATCAATTACACCGTCAATCATGCCGTGCGCTATGCTAGCGACATGGATACCTATCATATGACGGATCACTGGGCGAAACCGAGTGAAGCGCTCTTGCATCAGCAAGGCGACTGCGAGGACTACGCCATCTTGAAGATGGCAGCACTCTATAAGGCGGGTGTCGATCTCGACCATATGACCCTGGTCGTTCTCTTCGACCAGCAGCGACACTTTTACCATGCCGTCCTGTCGGTCTCCGTCAATGGCAACAATCTTATTCTCGACAACATGCGCGATGAGGTCTTGTCCGACAAACGTCTTGCGGAATACCTGCCGCTCTACTCGATCGTCGCAGGTCGCGGCTATCTGCACGGCTCGCGCGATCCGCATGCCCAGGCTGTTGCCACCGCAGTGCCGCTCGCCAAGGTGGTTCCCGGCGAAGGCGAGATCCACTAACCCGCCTGCCAGCCGCTCCAGCGGCAGCATCGCTTCACAAGAGCGACGGCATTCTGCTAAACAGAGAGATAGCCGATCAACATCAACGCCTCGTGCGTCGGCGCCAACGCCAGACTGATCTGGCCCGTCAGCGATTGTTGACCGAGACCGATCTTGAATCCAGTGTTCAGCGTCTTGCCGCGATTGAGCGACAGGACGGAAAGCACCTCTTGGACCTGGGTGTCGATCGAAAGGCGTAACGTTCGAGCCGTCTGCTGGACATCATCGATCATCGGCAGGCGATGACGCAGCATCTTCAGGAAGGCATCGTTGAAGAGCTTGATCCCGCGCTCCTGCGTCAGCACCACCGCTGGCGTCGGCGACGCTTGAAGGACTGCATTGAGATTGGTCAGCGATGCGACATCCTCGACGGCATCGAGACGCCTCAGCGCCCATTTGAAGCTCAGCACGCGCAACAAGGAGGTGAGGTTACCCGTTTCGGGCATATCGGCTGCCGTGGCGGACACCAGGTCGCCGATGCTGATACCGCCGGCCTCTGCCATTCGTCCAAGACCATCCCAATAGATGCGCTCCAGGCGAATGCCACGACGCTCGCCGCCGCCCGTTACCGCGCGGAAACGCGGTTCCAGCTCGTCACCATCCACCGAGGGCAAGGCTTCCTCCCGGACTGTCATTTCCGCTTCGTCTTTCCCGGATCCTTTGCGCATGCCTGCTGTCACCGTTCCGTGAGCGCCTCGGAGCGCGCTTTGTTGATCGGCTTCATCAGATAGGCGAGAATTGCCTTGTGGCCCGTCAGGATCTCGGCTGAAGCCACCATGCCGGGGATGATCGGATAATGCTTGCCGTCTCGCTCCAGGGCCGATTTGTCGGTTTTGATGCGCACGAGGTAATAGGTTTCGTTCTTGTCCTTTTCGACAAGGCTGTCGGCGGACACGTTGACGACCTTGCCGTCCAAGGCGCCGAAGATCGAGAAATCATAGGCCGAGATCTTAATAATCGCCGGCTGGCCGATGCGCACAAACGCAACGTCGCGGGGCGAGATCTTCGCCTCGATCAGAAGAGTATCCGCTGTCGGGACGACACCAGCGATGACCTTGCCGGCGTCGACGTAGGCGCCAATCGTATTGACTTCCAGCGTATTGACGATGCCGTCCACCGGTGAGCGGATATCCGTGTGCTTGACCCGATCGGATGCCCCGCGGATCGTCTCGTCGACGACCGAAAGTTCCGACAGTGCCTGGCCCTTGTCGGTCAGGGCTTGCTGGCGCAGCTGGAGTCCGAGGTCGCCAACCTGCAACGTCGCCTCCTTGATGGCTGACTGTAGGCGATCGAGGCTCTCGACATAGACCTTAAGCTGCCCTTGCAGGTCGACAAGCTCTCGCTGGACCTTGAGGACTTCCGTTTGAGCAACAAGCTTTTTCTCACCAAGCGGCTTTAGCAGATCATATTGCTTCTGGGCGCCAACGATGTTCTGCGTCAAGCGGTCTATGTTGGCGTGGGCTTCTTCCAGCTCGTTTTGATGTTGCTTCAGGCGCTGATCGAGAACATCGAGCTTGTTCTTATAGGAAGCGCGATCCGCCTCGAAGAGCTTTTCCTCGTTGTCGCAGACGTTTTTTGCGGTGGCAAGGATATCAGCCGGGCAGACGAACTGTGCGTCTAAGGCGCCCGCCTCCTCCAAGGCCAGGCGCTCAACCTTGGCACCGAGCGCGCGAGCCTTGGCAACCGATTCGCCAAGCGTCGACGCCGTCGTCGTATTGTCGAGCTGGACCAGCATATCGCCCTTGTGGACGATCTGCCCGAGATTGACATTGATCTCCTGGACGATGCCAGGCTCGGACGATTGCACGATCTGCGTCTTCGATACCGGTATCACCTTCCCTTCGCCGCGTGCGATCTCGTCGATATCGGCAAAGGCCGCCCAGGCGATGAAAGCAACGATCATCAGGGCACAAAGGCCGAGGATCAGCCGCGCGAAAAGCGGCGGATTGTCGTGGATGTTATGGCGAGCGGCACGCATCATTGCACCGCCTTGCGCTGCATCGCCTCGATGACAGCGTTCTTTGGTCCATCGGCGATGATGCGCCCCTTGTCGATGACGATCAGCCGATCGACGAGCTCCAGCATGCTATGACGGTGGGTTGCAACGAGTAGCGTGGTCTGCGGGCCGAATGCCTGGGTCAGCTTGCTGATGAGATGGCGCTCGCTTGCCAAATCCATTGCCCCAGACGGCTCGTCAAGAAAGACGATCTTCGGCCGGGTCAGGAGAAGCCGAGCTATGGTCAACGCCTGCTTTTGGCCGTTCGAGAGGTTCGCGCCGCGCTCTCCGACCGGCATGTCGAAACCGCGTGGGTGCAGGGCAACGAACTCTTCAACGCCGGTCATGCGCGAAACAGCCAATAGTTCCTCGTCGCTGGCATCAGCGCGGCCGAGCAGCAGGTTTTCCTTCACCGTGCCGGAGAACAGGTCCGACGACTGGCCGGCGACAGCAACGGCGGCGCGCACCTCGGCCATGTGATACTGACGTATATCGACGCCATCGATCAGCACGCGGCCGCTGGAAGGCTGGAACAGCCCGTCGAGAAGCCGGCCGAGGGTCGTCTTGCCCGACCCAATACGGCCGATGATCCCGATCTTTTCGCCCGGTGCGACCGTGAAGGAAAGCTGATTGATGACCGCCTGGTCGGAGCCAGGATATTGGAAGGAAACGTTCTGGAAGCTGAAGCCGCTACTGGTGATCTGCCGATTGACGAAGCCGACGGTCGACGGCCGGTCATCAGGCTGCTCCATGATCTTGTCGAGAATACGCAGGGACATGGTGGCCTGGCGGAACCGCGCGAGCGTCATGGCGATCTGCCCGAAAGGCGCACCGGCGCGGCCCGCCAGCATCACGGTGGCGACGATCGCACCCATGGCGATTTTTCCATCGGCGAATTCATAGGTGCCCGCGACGACGATCAGCACACTGACCATCTGCTGGAGAAACATCGTCATGTTGATGGCGCTCGACGAGATATGCTTGATATCCTCGCTGGTGCGGCTTGAATATTTGGTGAGTTCCTGCCAGCGGCGCAGCATGGTCGCCTCAGCGCGCAGGCTCTTCAATGTCTCTATCGTCGAAATCGTCTCAACGAGCATCGACTGGCGGCGCGATGCCTCGTTCGTGGCCGTTGCCATGCGCTTGCCAATTTGGGCCTGCGCAACGAGCCCGATGGTCACTGACAGAACGAAGGCGACGGCTGGGATGATCACCAGCCAGTCAGCGATCAAATAGATGACGACCAGGAAGATCACGACGAAAAGACTGTCGATCAGCACGCCGATCGTGTTCGAGGTGAAAAATTCGCGCACGAATTCATATTGCGTCACGCGATTGGCGTATTCCCCGGTCGACATCGGACGGGACGCCAGGGTCGAATTCAGGATCTTGTCGAAGATCAACTGCGAGAGCCGCAAATCCGCCTTGCGGCCCGCATAGTCGATCAGCGATGCGCGGGCTGTTTTCAGAAGAAAATCGAAGAGATAGGCCAAAGAAATGCCGGCGGTCAGTACCCAGAGCGTCGGGAATGCCTTATTTGGCAGGACCCGATCATAGACGTTCATGGTGAAAAGCGGCGAGGCCAGCGCGATGATGTTGATGAACAGCGCCGCCAGCATGACGCGGGCATAGGTTCGCCAGTAGGGCACCAGCGCGGTTGCCAGCCAGTGACGCTTCTCGATCTCCATGGCATGGCCGACGCGCGCTTCGTCCGACGAATTCTGGTAATAGAGCGTAAAGGCAAATGCCGATTGCGGATTGAGCGCCGAGAGTTCCTCCCGCGTCAAGCAGGCGGGCGCCCCGACGGCTGACGCGATCTCAGTGACGTAGGAACCATTCTCGGTCATTTCGAGCAATGGCAAAACACCGCCACCGGCGAACGTGACGATGGCGGGACAGTCGAAGTTGCCCAGCCGGCAATCTCGTTCCGTATGCTTCAGGACCTGCAACCCGACGCGTTCCGACAGCTGTTCGACATCGTCCAGCTCCATGGCTTCCAGAATTTCGTCCGGAATGCCCGAAAAGAGCACCGTATCCGAGCTCGGTCGGCCATAAAACGCAGCGACCGATTTAAATGCCGACTTGAACGTCAGCAGCGATATGCTCGCAGACACGTCAGGTGCTACGTTCAACATGAAGCGCTATCCAATTCGGATCGTAACGATTAACGAATCGGCTCGAGCAGATCCATCGGCAGGCCGGGTTTCTGATGCGAGTCGTATTTGGTATATCCAGGATCAGCCGTATTCGACGAAACAGCGAACTGATCGCGGGCATAAGGCGTCGCCTGATCGACCGGCTTCAGTTTCATCGTCGACAACAGGCTGCCCGATGCTGCGAGGATCTTGTATTCGGCAAAAAGGGATGCGACCTCCGCCGTCTTGGCCAAAATCTCGGTGTTGAAGCGGGTGTTCTGGGCATCCAGGAGATCAAGCAGCGAGCGTTGGCCAACCTTGAACTGCTCGCGGTAAGACGTGACGAGCTGGGCGTTGGTCTTTTCCTGCCCGCCCAGGATATGCGCTAACTGAGCCTCGTTGGTACGCTCGCTCCACGCGGACCGGACGGACTCGTCGACCTCGCGGTAAGTCTGGCTCAGTGCAAAACGCTGTTCGGCGGCGCGACGAACCAGCTCCTGTTGATGGGCGGTATCGATGCCGCCGTGATAAAGGTTCCATTTGGCAACGACCCCGACCTGGACGTCGCTGGTGTTACCCTTGTTGCCATCGACATCGTCACCAATGCGAGCGCTGCCGACGAGGTCTAGCCGCGGCAGGAATGCGGACTTGGAACCGCGCACGTCTGCGTCAGCGGCATTGACATCAGCCTTGGCCGACGAGATCTGCGGGTTGTTCTTTTGAGCGATGAAGACCGCGTCGTCCAATGTCTTGGGCAGGTAACGCGCAACGGAAGCCGGTCGGCTCGCGTTACTGATCGACTCGCCGACAACCTGGAGAAAGCGGATCTTCGTCGCGTCGAGCTCCTTCTTTGCTTCCTGAAGGCGGGCGTTAGCCGCCTGCAGGCGCTCACCGCCCTGAAGGCGATCGGCATCCGTGAGAGCGCCGCCCTTGATGCTATCCTCGATATTTCCGACCATCTGCTTGTGGAAGGCGACGTTCTTTTCAGCAGCCGCGACGATCTCCATCTGCAGCTGATATTCAAGATAATTCTGGGTCACTTCCAGCGCCAATGCTTCCGAGCGCTGTTGGACGCGGAAGGATGCACCGTCGACACGAGCCGCCTGCTTGTCCTTCTGCGCCTTGCGGTCGCCGCCATCGAACAAAGTCTGCGTAATAGTCAAGCTTACATCTGCCGGATTCAAGTAATCATGAGTACGCGACAAGGCGCCGGATGTGACATCCGATAGTCTACGGCGACCATAACCAGACTCGAGGTCGACTGAGGGCAGGTAAAGACCCCTCGCCTGGCGCAATTGAAACTCGGTTGCTTCCCGATTTTGCGCTGCCTGCATAATCTGAGGATTAGTTTTCATTGTCTTATCAATTGCCTGCTGCAATGTCATGGCGCCCGCAGAACCGCTTGATAAAGAACTCATGGCCATCGAAATACCGATTGCCGCCATCAATCGCGTCTTATAAACCAAAACTACGTCCCTTCCCCAAATTATACTTTAGCAGATACGTTTTGTAAGTCTTATTTACCTACAAGCGTAGACGACATCACGTCCACTTGCAAAATAGATTCCGATTTAATCTCCTGAAACAGTTAATACCGAAGAGCGCAAGCCTGTCTGGCCGAAACCAAGTGACTATTTTTGGACTATTCACAGAGTCGCATGTCACTGTCGCAAGATGGCAACAATTATTACCTCCGGCCACACACAGAATGTACATGGCATTAGCTATTCCGACCCGTCCGAATTCAATTTAAAACAGTCGAAAATTTTGATAATATTAGAAATAGCTCATTGGCAAGCATGTCCCAGATGCGTGGATGACCGCAATCCGCCAGCCATCGAAGACTGAAGGCCCCATTTTCTTCGTTGGGCATATGGTAGAAGCCGATGCGGATGGTGATCGCGTTTACCGCGTTTCCAATGCATTTTCCTCGCTCGCGGAACCAGACAGGGCCGCGCCGCCGTCGAAGCGAAGCGATGTCGGTTCGAACATCACCTCGATATCAGGCTGGGTTGACGGGTGGCTCATATGTTTCCCTTCCTCAACCGGGAAAGCGGGATTAGTCCGGTTCCACTCGGCGGCGACAGCAGCCTTGTTCTTTGTTACCCATTCAAGGGTGGTGTCTTGTGCCTTGCGTGCGAGCTTACCACCTTGCCATACCGCCTCGGCCGCAGGACTGATGACCAGGCAAGCTCGGCTTTCTCTGATAGATGGGTATAGGTTCGGATTTTGGTGAAGCACGCTTCTGTGTGGATCAGCTCGATCCGCGAGTCGCGATGGTCGTAATTTGGCTCATGTCAACGTCGCAGGAAAAAGGTCTCGATAGCGGCGCGCCGAACGTGCGGCGGAATTAGTCGTCACAATCGAGGCATCGAAAGACTGCGATAACGCTACGATAAAGCCTCGGTTCGATCTCCGCCAAAGCCGTCCGGGCTCGCGCTGCAGGCGTGCCCCAACCAATCGGAAAAGGCGCGTACTTTCTGGCGCGCTTCGGCGCGGGCCGGCCAAAGTGCGTAGTAGCCGTAGCCGCTGTCGATGATACGTTTGAATGGGGCGACCAACTCACCGCTTTCCAGATCCTGTCGCGAAAAGGCGAGATCGCCCATCGTCACGCCATAACCGCTCGCAGCAGCGGTCATCGCAAAATCCTGCGTGTCGAAGACCTGGTGGCGGGTCGCCTGAAAGGAATAGGCGCCTTCGGCCTGCAGCCAGAGCGTCCAGTCGCTGTGTCGTGGATTGGAATGCAGCAGAACGCAGCTCTGCAGGTTCTCGACCTCAGGCGGATCGCCAAGTTTAGATAGAAACTGAGGCGAGCACATCGGCGTCAACTGTTCTCGTAACAGCGGCAGCACATCCATGCCCGGCCAGTTGCCATTGCCGTAGGTGATCAGCATGTCGATATCGCCGACCGAAAAGGTTGGCCGCAGGAACCAGGCGGTATCGATATTGATGTTCAGGTCTTCATGGTGGCTGTGAAGGTCCGGGAGCCGTGGCAGGAACCATTTGCGCGCGAAGGTCGGGGGCATGCGGATGGTTAGCGACCGCACAGTCGTTCGCGTCGCCTCGAACGAGGTCTTCAACGAGGCGAGCAGACCATCGACGATCGGGATCAACGCCATGCCACGCTCCGTCAGCGCCACCTTGCGCGTATGGCGCTCAAACAGGCTGCAGCCGAAATAATGCTCGAGCTGCTGCACCTGCCGGCTAATCGCGCTCTGGCTGAGATTGAGCTCGGCCGCCGCCGCCGTGAAGCTGGCTGTTTCCGCGACGACCGAAAAGGTCTGCAGCGTCTGCAGCGGCGGCAATCTGTTATGATCGAACCTCGGCTCCATTTCCTACCCGGCTTCTCCGCTGCTGTCTGAAATAACAAGCATTAAAGCATGCGGATGGAATGGCAACCGATACACTCAGGCAATGGCCCGGCGCACTGTCTCGATAGCTTCTCTCACCCTTCGCGGCGCTGTGCCACCCTTGTGGTTGCGGCTGGCGACCGAGCCCTCCACCGTCAGCACCTCAAACACGTCCTCGCGAATGGTCGGCGCAAAAGTCTGCATATCGGTAAGCGAAAGCTCCGAGAGCGTCGGCAGAGCCCTGTCGCGGGCAGCGCCGACGATTGCGGCAACGGCATGGTGCGCATCGCGGAACGCCAAGCCGGCGCGGACGAGATAATCGGCAAGATCGGTTGCCGTCGAATAGCCCTGATTGGCAGCTGCAAGCATCTTGGCATGCTTGACTTTGATGGTCGGGATCATTTGAGCCGTGACGCGGACGGCCGCGCGCACGGTTTCAAGCGTATCGGTCAACGGCGGCTTCGATTCCTGCTGGTCCTTGTTGAAGGCGAGCGGTTGGCTCTTCATCAGGGCTGCGGAAAAAGTGAGATTGCCCATGACACGGGCGGCCTTGCCACGCACCAGTTCCGCGAGATCCGGATTACGCTTCTGCGGCATGATCGAGGAGCCGGTGCAGAACTGGTCGCCGACCTCGATGAAGTCGAACATCGGCGTGCACCAGAGGATGACTTCCTCGCTGAAACGCGACAAATGTCCCATGATGATCGAACCGGCGCTGCAAACATCGACGACATAGTCACGGTCGGAAACGGCGTCGAGTGAATTGACGAAGGACCCCGAAAAGCCAAGCGCAGAAGCGCTATATTCGGGATCGATCGGATAACCGGTGCCGGCAAGCGCTGCGGCCCCAAGTGGGGAAACGTTGAGGCGCTCGCGCGCTGCGCCAACGCGGTCGAGATCACGCAGGAACATTTCGACATAGGCCATGAGATGGTGGCCGAAAGTGATGGGCTGAGCCACCTGCAGATGCGTGAAGCCCGGCATGATCGCATCGGCGTGTTTCTCGGCAAGATCGACGAATGCGCCAATCAGCGTTTTCAGGTCATCGGCCAGGAGATCCAGTTGCTCTCGGGCATAGAGACGGATATTGGTCGCGACCTGATCGTTGCGCGATCTGGCGGTATGCAGCTTCTTGCCAGCATCCCCGATCAGGGCGATCAACCGGCTCTCGACATTGGTATGAACGTCTTCGAGTTCCGTCTTCCATTCGAAGGTACCCGAGCGCATTTCGTCCGCCACCTGGTCCAAGCCGGCCTGGATCTGGGCGTTGTCCTGCGCGCTTAGGATGCCTGCACGGGCAAGCATATCGGCGTGGACCTTCGAACCCGCAACATCGTGCAAGGCTATGCGCTTGTCCTGATCGAGGCACTCGTGAAAGCTCTCGAAATCCCGGGAGACCGCCTCCTTGAACAGCGGCGACCATGTGGCTTCTTTCTGGTTTCTCATCGCGGTCTTCCCTTTTGAACGAACGCCGCCCTCCTCCGGGTGCATCCTTTATTGAAGCAGAGTAAGCAGACTGCGAGCGTCGGCCTGGTTTTCAAGGTCGAGAACGAAGTCGCTGATAACGTCGACCTTTGCTGCCGGCAGAACCATGCGGGCGAGCGCCGTATATTTGGCGACTAACCGCTCGTCGCTCAGCGGGTTCTGCGGGCCTCCGAGGGGAAATTCGACGACGAGCCGATGCCGTTCGCCAGTGTTCGTCACGATCGTGATCGCCGGTTCGTCCTCGTCCCTCATCGCCGGGTCGACGCGAACTATGATGCGATCCATCAACGGACCGATCTCGACTGCCGACCAAGCGGCCTCTTCCAGCTCGGCCAGAAAGACCTTGCCATAGCGCAGCCGAGCGACCAGCGCATAGGGCAAGCTCATCTGGGCTTGCGCGCGGGATTGGATGACCTTGCCGCCGCACATGCCGTACTGAAAGCCGCTGATATCAATTTCGATGGCGGCGATATCGGCAGGCGCAAGGCCGTAGCGCTGCAGCATGAGATCCAGTGCATCGATCCCCGCATGCGTGCCGCGGCAAGTGGCGTGCGGCTTGATGGAGCATCGGTTCAGACGCCAATAATCTCCGAAGTCGCGGACAAGCGCTTGGGGATCGCCCTTGCCCGCGCCGAAGGTCGCAAAGAAGCTGCCCCAGCGCTTCGTCTCGAAGACGCTGTCGGGACCTTCGAACCCCTGCCTTGCGAGATAGGCGGCCATGAGGCCGCCTTCGGCGGCACGGCCGGCATGGAGCTTCTTGGCTGAACTGCCATTGTGGATGAAGGCCCAGGTGCCGCCGGCAAAGGAGCAGGCCGCGCCAAGCGCGGAGGCCATGCCGGTCACGTCGAGGTTTACCACGCTGCCGACGGCGGCCGCAGCGCCGAACGCGCCGCAAGTTCCCGTGGAATGCCAGCCGAGACCGTTATGCTCCTCGTATCCACCGACTGCTTCCAATACGCGCCGGCCGACTTCGTAACCGAGTAGGACACCGCGCAACAGTTCGCGGCCGCCGATCGACCCTCTATGATCGCCGAGGACGGCGAGCACGGCCGGAAGGACGACGGCACCAGAATGATCGCAGCCGCCGCTGTCATCAAGCTCATAGGCGTGAGCCGACATGCCGTTGACGAAGGCCGACGTCCTCGCGTCCGTCCCGATCGGCCGTCCCCAGATCGGGACGTTCCCGGCTCCGGCCTGGATGCCAAGCATCGCGACGACGGCATCGGTTTCGCGCGATGCCGAACCGGCAATCGCAGCACCCAGCGTATCGAGAATATGGAGCTTCGCCTTGTGAATGGTTTCAGGCGGAAAGGCCTCGAATTTCGTCGAACAAACCAGCCCCGCCAATGCCTGTGTCAGATTATCGCTCAACGGCCCGCTCCTCGTCGACATAGGCTTCATAGACGTTGACGGGATGATCGCCAGGCGCGGCAATGCCCTTCCCGGCGTGCCAGCGAGCTACTTCTGCAGCCGTTGCCAACCACACATCATCGAAGCTGGCGATATGAGCGAGCAAGGCTGCCACGAGCGCGATCCGGCCGGGCGTTCCGGTCCATTCCGGGCGAAGCTGGATGACATAGCAGAGGCCGTATTGGCGGTAGGCATCGAACTCGGCGATCCAGTTGCCGAGAACCGCCTCATAGGAGGGGAGACGCCCCTGCCCTTTCGGAAAGGCCGGGGTGAAATTGAACTGGAAATAAGGCCGGTCCTCGAGCTCGAGATGAACCGGGATCTCCACCAGCGACGAGGAATGGCTGTAGGGCGTATCGTCGCCATTCAACGACGCCGACCAGGAATAGCCCGCCTGAAGAAGCAGTCGATCGAAGCGACGCGGCCAGTTGCCGGCGGGCAGCCGGAAGCCGGAAACATCGTTCGATGCGATCGCATTCAGTCGCTCCCGGCTGCGCTTGAGGAGATCGACGGCTTCAGGTGCTGATATGGCGTCATAGCGTTCAAAGCTCCAGCCGTGGCTCTCGATCTCATGGCGCGGCGACACGACATCGCGCAGCAGCTGTTCATGCTTTTCAACGAGGATGCCGGGCACGAACCAGCTTGTGGATATGTCCGCATTAGCAAAGACATCGCAAAGACGCTCGACGCCGCGCGCGGCTCCATATTGCCAGACGGAAAAGCTCTTGGCGCGCCCTTTGAGATCGGGAGCCTGTGCAATCGCATCGAGGCCGTCGTCGAAGATCACGGAGACAATCGCTGCGCATTTCTTGCCCTGTGGCCAGTAGCTTTCGGCAGCCGTGCTGATCATGCGGCATTCTCCGGATGTTGTGCGATCCACCATTTTGCGATTTCAGCGCAGTGTGTTGTCCAAACGCTGTCGCCATGGGCGGTGATCGCTTTGAAGAGGCCTTCGAGGATCGCAAGCCGCCCCGGCTTGGCGCAGACCTTCGGATGCAGGATCGTCGTCCAGCAAAGCCCTTCGCGGTGATAGCCTTCGAATTCGGCGCACCAGTTGCTTTGAACGTCGCCGTAGCCTGAAATCCGGTCGAGACCGACGGGGAAATCAGGCTCCTCGCTGTAGGCAAGAGCGGTGTAATCATCGATATCCCACCGCCCCGGAATCTCGACAAGGCCGCGCCCGCGCGGCGTCGTGTGGAAATAAGGACGGTCGTCACCGCGCATCGAACTGGAGTAGATGACGCCGAAGTCGCGCAGAAGTTCGGCCGTTTCGTCGCTCCAGTCACCCGAGGGCGTGCGGAAACCGACCGGAATCATCCCCATTCGGGAGCGGAAGATTTCGCGCGAGCGCTCCATGATGTCGAGTTGCTGCTGCGGGCTGCAGTTGATGAAGACCTCGTGATAGTGACCGTGATAAGCAATTTCGTGAGCCTCCATCAGGATGCGTTCGCATTGCGACGGCCAATGTTCGACCACCCAGGTCGGCACGAAGAACGTCGCTTTGAGACCATATGTTCCGAGAAGGCCGAGAAGGCGCGGCAGTGCCCGCCACGGGCCATAGGCGCCCTGTGTGAAGTAGCGTGGGTTGGAGAGCAGGGAGCCGTCGAGCATCGCGTCACCCGTCGGGCCATCGACATCGAAGGCGAGCGCCACCGCCGATTGCCGGCCTTCCGGCCACAAAGTTGGTTTCGCCGATTTGGTTGCACTCTTGGCAGTCATGGGATTCAGCTATGCGTTTTGAGTTTTTCAGGGCGCCGCTATCCGCCCGCGGACGCTGAAGCGTCCCGGCCAATGGCTGCATGCAGAGGATCTGGAAGCGCCGCGCTAAGAGCGGCGCTTGCCTTGGATGTTACTTGACGCCGTTTATGACGGCCTTCGGAACAGCGTTGTGCACGAGGCCCCACTTCTGAAGGATCTGGTCATAGGTGCCGTCCTTGATGACGGCGTCGAGCGCACCGGCAATCGCATCGCGAAGCGCGGTATTGTCCTTCTTGAAACCCATGCCGAAGGTGTCGTTGCTGAGCAACGGTTCGCCGACGAGTTTATAGGTGTCCGGCTCGAGATGCATCTGATAGGCGATCGTCTCAACGCCCTGCACGACGGCGTCATAGCGTCCCTGCTTCATGCCGAGACGGGCAGCATTTGAATCCGCGGTCCCCTCGAATTTGATGGCCGGCTTGCCCTTGCCCTCGCAATTGGCCGCACTCCAGGACTTGACGTTATCACCAAAGGACGTGCTGCGGCTTCCAGCAACGGTCTTGCCGCACAGATCGGTCGTCTCCTTGTACGTGTCGGCATTGGCCTTGACGGTAAACAGGATCGGGCCGCTGGTGAGATAGTCGACGAAATCCATGCTCGCCTGGCGCTTCACATTGTCGCTCATGCCGGAGATGATCATGTCGGCGCGTCCGGTCTGAAGGCCGCTTTGCAGTTCCTGGAAGGCCGAGGTGACGAAGACGGTCGTCAGATTGAGCTTCTTGGCAATGGCATTCGCCAGATCGACATCAAAGCCATCGATTGTACCGCTATTCGGATTGACGAACTCCATCGGCGGATAGATCGGGTTCGTCAGGATGCGTAGCTCGCCATCCTTAAGCAGGTTCAGGTTCGAATCCGCGGACGCGGCGGTCGCAGCGAGCGACAAGAGGGCCGCGGAAACGGCGAGACGAATGAGTTTCATGAAATTCTCCTCTGATGTTCTTTCTTCAGGGTCTTGTTGTTTAAAGCACCGCAGAGATGAAGTTCTTCACTCTGGGATTTCTGGGGTTTTCAAGGATCTCACCGGGTGTACCGGTCTCGACGATCATGCCGCCATCCATAAAGACGACGCGATCGGCAACCTCCCTGCAAAAGCCGATCTCATGCGTGACGACGATCATCGTCGTGCCGGAAGCTGCAAGCTCCTTCATGACGCTGAGAACTTCGCCGACAAGTTCGGGATCAAGCGCCGAGGTTGGCTCGTCGAACAGCATCGCCTTCGGCTTCATCGCAAGTGCGCGGGCGATCGCGATGCGCTGCTGCTGACCGCCGGATAATTCGCCCGGATAGGCGCCGGCCTTGTCGGCGAGGCCGACACGCTGCAGAAGGACGCGCGCCTCGGCAATACATTCCTGCCGCGGCCGCTTCTGCACGCCGACCGGACCCTCGATGATGTTCTGCAGGACCGTGCGATGCGGGAAGAGATGAAACTTCTGAAAGACCATGCCGACAGCCTGACGCTGGCGGGCGATCTCGCGGTCCGGCAAAGGGAACAGCCGGTTGCCTTCGCGGCGATAGCCGGCGATTTCATCCTCGACCGTGACATAACCGGCATCGATCTGCTCGAGCTGGTTGATGCAGCGCAGGAAAGTGCTTTTTCCCGAGCCGGATGGTCCGATGATGCAGACCACCTCCCCCCTTCTGATCTCGAAATCGATGTCCTTCAGGACGTGGAACGTGCCGAAATACTTCTGCAGACCGTGCGCCTTGATGATCGCGTCCATCAGCCAGCCTCCCCGACGAGAGCCTGATTGGTTGCCTGCTGGGCGCTGGCGTCCCGCCTGCCCCATCCCTTGGAGAAATGCCGCTCGATGTAGATCTGCGCGATGCTCAAGGCGGTGACGATGACCATGTACCAGATGGCGGCGACAATCAGCAGTTCGATGACGCGCGAATTGACGTAGTAAATGTCCTCGACGCTTCTC
Source organism: Rhizobium sp. P40RR-XXII (assembly GCF_012641405.1). Taxonomy (GTDB): domain Bacteria; phylum Pseudomonadota; class Alphaproteobacteria; order Rhizobiales; family Rhizobiaceae; genus Rhizobium. Next base: position 62,634 of record NZ_JABAII010000017.1, on the reverse strand, counting down.
AGCACCTCGGAATATTGGATGACGCTCGCGAGCGACGTCAGCTTGACCATTCCGATCGTCTCGTTGCCGATCGGCGGAACGATGACGCGCATGGCCTGTGGCAGAACGATCTTCAAGGTCGCCCGCAACTTCGTCATGCCAATCGATTGCGCCGCTTCCATCTGCCCCTTGTCGATCGACAGGATGCCGGCGCGCACGACTTCGGCGGTATAGGCACCCTGCTGGATGCCAAGCCCGAGAAGAGCCGCAACGAAGGGGGTCATCACATCGACGGTTCGAACCGAGAGAAATCCCGGAATGCCGATCGTCGGGAAAATCAGCGCGAGATTGAACCACAGAAGGAGCTGCAGCAGCGCCGGCGTGCCCCGGAACAGCCAGACATAGCCGACGGATATGCTGCGCAGAACCGGATTGTCGGACATGCGCATGATGGCCGCTATGACGCCAAGGACGATACCGACGATCATGGCGCAGACCGTCATGATGATCGTATTGCCGACGCCTGCAAGGACGGATTTGGAAAAGAGGTTTTCCCCGACATATTCCCAGGCAATGTCGCCCTTCCAGAAGGCTCTCGCCAGCAGAAGCAGAAGGATGATACAGACCGCAGCCATGATCTTGGTGCCGATTTTCCGCTGCGGCACGATCACGAGCGCGTTCACGTCTAGTGGCGCTGAATTCGTCAAGTTTCGATCCCCTGAGCTCGTTGATGAGCTTCGTTTTCTAATAAGAAAACCTACGTCGCTTTTTAATTTGGCCACAAACGAGATTTGCACATGCGATTTATGCAATTTGCGCATAAATCAAATAGGCTCATGACGACATTGCACAAGCTCGCCGCCATCAATTGAGACGCGAGCGACTCTGGACGTTGTTCGCGGGGGATTGGCTGTCGGGCCGACCGATACGCACCCAACCGTGCGCAAGCGGGCGATCGGATGGTTGAGCAGCCGGGCTAACCCCCGAGGGTATCGGCTCTAGAATTGAAACCACTCGCCGCAAAAAGACCTTAGACTAGGCCGGTTCGTGGACACGCCGACACGGTTCCCGAGGTGGGCCGAACATCGACGAACGACGTCGTCTGAATTCCATTGTTTTTATCTTTTTCCGGAAGGCGATATTAATCCTGCTTCAATAAAGCCGAGCTATTTTGGTCTCTGGTTGGACAGGCCATGAGGCGCCTGCGTTCTGGTGTTGTCTCAATGGCTTACGAACTAGTTCTCCTTTGAACGAGATGACACAAGGCTCCAGAAATTCGGGTCTCGGTGAAGCGGTTTAGCGTCACGGCACCTTGGAACGCAGGTGCGCATCTATGATCTTCTCTATCCGTAACGTCCTTATCGGAATTTTCCTTCTGCTCAGCGCTTCGCTATGCGTGCTAGCGGGATCGTCGATGCTTGATGCCTACCGCGGCGAAAGCACTTATTCCGACGTCTCCAAATTTGCCATGCTCGATCGCGCGATCTTCCAGACGCTCGCCAACTTTAGAAACGAGCGGGGTGACGGCTCATCGCTCGCCAAACTTGAGCTTGGCACGCAAGAGGGAACACTTGCCCTGCTGAAGGCGGATCGCGCCACAGTCGACAAGTATATGGACGAAGCAAAATCGGTCTCGGCAACTATTGACGACGCGACGCTCAAAATCCCGCTGGCCGACATCATGACCGCATACGACCGGGTTGTCGCATTCCGGTCAAAGCTCGACAGCGAGATCACAAAGAAGCTCGTGGATCGTGATCCGACATTGCAGGCCACGACGCTGGACATCGGTCAGCAGCTGCTGACAGCGCTGGAAGCCGGCTCGAACGCCGTCGAAAGTCGGATTCGGACAAGTGATCCCTCAATGACGGCACTCATTCAGATCCGTGCACTGACATGGTACACCCGCGCGACGGCAGGTGCTGCAAACCTGTTGTTCGTCAACACGCTCGCCTCTGGAGAAGCGATGAAGCCTGAGGACGTCGGCAAGATCCAGCAATTCGATTACGCTGCCAATTTCACCTGGGGACAGATCGGCACTTTGGTCAATCATCCATCGACACCGCAGGTGGTCAAGGACGCCTATAAGGTCGGCAGCACGACCTATTTCAATGGCGACTTTGCAGCAAAACACAGCGCATTGCTTGCAAAGTTCGCAGCCGGTGAGAAGAAGGCCATGTCCCTCGACGACTGGCGCCCGCTTGGCAACGCCGCGCTACTGACCATCACAAACACCGCCGCGGCAGCGGCTGATGGCATGGTCGGCAAGGCCGCCGCCAGCCAGAATGATGCATTCATCAGCCTGATCGCCTATGGGCTCACCTTCCTCGTCGCCGCGGTCCTGAGTATCACCGGTATCTGCGTCATCATCTTCCGCGTCACAAAGCCGGTCGGCGTGCTAACGCATTCCATGACCGCACTCGCCCACGGCGACCTCTCGGTGTCGATTGGCGGCGTCGAGCGCCACGACGAGGTCGGCGCCATGGCGCGTTCCGTACAGGTGTTTCAGCAGGCAGCCATACACAATAAGGCGCTGGAAGCCGAAGCCACAGAGGTACGGGTGAGATCGGAACATGAGCGCGTCGAAGTGCAGCGTCGCGCCGAAGCAGAGGCCGAGCAGAGACTGTTGCAGGCAACAGGTTCGCTTGCGACAGGTCTGCGTCAGTTGGCATCCGGCGACCTGCTCTGCGAGATCGAAACGCCGCTTTCTGAGCAGTTCGAAAATCTACGTCAAGACTTCAATTCGTCGGTCAGCCAGCTTCGCGAAGCCATGTCCCGCGTTGGTCAGGCCGCGTCACTGGTAAATAGTGGCAGCTACGAAATCTCGCAGGCTTCCGATAACCTTTCCAAGCGCACCGAGCAGCAGGCCGCATCGCTGGAAGAGACGGCCGCCGCCCTCGAGGAAGTCACGGCCAACGTCCAGTCGACTTCCAAGCGGGCTGGCGATGCACGTGACTTAGTCCGTGGCGCGCGGTTGCGGGCAGAAAACTCGAGCCAAGTCGTCAGCAATGCCGTCAACGCTATGGGCAGGATCGAGCATTCGTCCAAGCAGATCACTCAGATTATCAGCGTGATCGACGAGATCGCTTTCCAGACCAATCTGCTCGCGCTCAACGCCGGTGTCGAGGCAGCGCGTGCAGGCGAAGCTGGGAAAGGCTTTGCCGTGGTCGCCCAGGAAGTGCGTGAGCTTGCGCAACGCTCTGCCAATGCCGCCAAAGAGATCAAGGCTCTGATCGGCAATTCCGAAGTTGCCGTCAGCGAGGGAGTGAAGCTGGTCAACGACACCGGTGACGGTCTCGCGGCTATCGCCGACTTGGTGCTGCAGATCAATCAGCATATGGACGCGATCGCCACCGCCGCTCAGGAGCAATCCATGGGACTGTCGGAGATCAACGGTGCCGTCAATCACATGGACCAGGCAACACAACAGAATGCCGCTATGGTGGAAGAGATGAACGCGGCAGGATCAGGTCTTTCCGAGGAGGCCAACCGTCTCGGCGAACTCCTGAGCGCATTCCGCACAGGCGCAGCCGAGCGCAGGCAGCCACAGGCGAGACCTGCGGCCCGACCGGCCCCAGCCCCAGCAACGGGCCGGCAGGCTGCACGCGCCGCTCCCGCCACGCAGGGTAACGCGGCGCTCAAACATCTCCAGCAGGAGTGGTCGGAGTTCTGATCAATCTCTCGTCGAGGCGGGCGCCGAAGCCCTGCGATGCATTAGGCTTAGAGAAAGTCTCGGAAAGGTTTTCCGGGACTTTTTCGTTTGCTATGTATCCGGCATCTAAAATTTGAGTGAAAGGAAGCCAGTGCGTATGTTGTGGGCTCCAGTCGATGCCCATCAATAGAAGGCGCGCTGTTTGAAGGTAGCGCAAGGCGGCACGCAGCAAAGGTGAACGTGACAGTTCAGATACTGGTTTTCCATTCGAAACCAGCAAAGCGGTATTTCCTGTCACGCAGGCGAAATCACATTAACTAGATTATTATATTGCTACTCGTAGTTTCGTGGCGAAGCTTTCTTCTGCGCACTGCCTGGCAGTGAATTCCGCGTCGACCAGGCGGGGCAGAAGTCGGGTGCCGACCAAGCTGTGCCGCCGGTCAGAAGAATCGACATTGGCCTTTCCTTCCGAACAGGCAAGGAGAATGACCAAGCTTACCTAGTCTCGGTCTTCGAAGACCTAGCAAGGGGAGATTTCGGCTTCGGACTTCAATGCAGCTTGAATTCGCCCTCGACCCGCTGCCATTCGTTTGGTCCGATCAGACGCTGGTGGGTATAGCGGACGGAATGCAGAGGCCCGTCGAGGCTTGCCTGCCAGAAGTCCAGGAACTTGTGCATTTCGGGAAAATCAGGCGCCAGATCATAGTTCTGCCAGACGTAGGTCTGCAGGACGGACTCGAATTCGGGAATGCGGTAGAGGATATGCGCGGTGGTAAGCCCATAGCCATTGAGCTGACGCTCCAGATCCGATGAAAATCGCATGCTTCATCTCCGTTTCACGACACGCCGAAGGTGGCACAAAATTTTGCCACCATCAACGGAACTCTGAACGCCGCCCCTCGGTTTATTGTTCCTTTCCAGCACGTTAGCAATTTCACTCCACGTGAGAAAATTTTTTAATTGGCCCTCTTGAAATCGAAAAATCGCAAAAATAAATCTTTCGGCGCGAACGCTCAGATGAGGTTCGCACCCGCCCGGACCGGTCATCCGGTCCGGCGAGGGGATCAACGTCATCTTTTTTGTCCAACGGAGGAAAACATGTCGTTCCGACCGCTTCATGATCGCATTCTCGTCCGCCGCGTCGATTCGGAAGAAAAGACCAAGGGCGGTATCATCATCCCCGACACAGCCAAGGAAAAGCCGCAGGAAGGCGAGGTCATCGCCGTCGGCCCGGGCGCGCGCAACGAGTCAGGCCAAATCCAGGCGCTCGACGTGAAAGCCGGGGATCGCGTCCTGTTCGGCAAATGGTCTGGCACGGAAATCAAGATCAACGGCGAAGATCTGCTGATCATGAAGGAAAGCGATGTCATGGGTATCATCGAAGCCCAGGCCGAGCAGAAACGGGCCGCCTGAGCCGTTCTTGTGAACAAACAATCAGTCAACAGTAGCTGCCTATTGAGGAGTTAAAGAAATGGCTGCGAAAGAAGTCAAATTCCACAGCGACGCCCGTGAACGCATGCTGCGGGGGGTCGACGTGCTCGCCAATGCCGTCAAGGTGACCCTCGGCCCGAAGGGCCGCAACGTGGTCATCGACAAGTCGTTCGGCGCTCCGCGCATTACCAAGGACGGGGTGTCGGTCGCCAAGGAAATCGAATTGGAAGACAAGTTCGAGAACATGGGCGCCCAAATGCTACGCGAAGTGGCATCGAAGACCAACGACCTTGCAGGCGACGGCACCACGACCGCGACCGTGCTTGCCCAGGCGATCGTCAAGGAAGGTGCGAAAGCCGTTGCATCCGGCATGAATCCGATGGATCTGAAGCGCGGCATCGACATCGCCGTCGACGCGCTCGTCAAGGAGCTGAAGACCAACGCGCGCAAGATCACCAGCAATTCAGAAATTGCGCAGGTCGGCACCATCTCTGCCAACGGCGACCAGGAGATCGGCCGATATCTCGCCGAGGCGATGGAGAAGGTCGGCAACGAGGGCGTCATCACGGTCGAGGAAGCCAAGACGGCTGAGACCGAACTCGAAGTCGTCGAAGGCATGCAGTTCGACCGCGGGTACCTTTCGCCTTATTTCGTGACCAATACCGACAAGATGCGGGTCGAGTTTGAGGATCCCTATATCCTCATCCACGAGAAGAAGCTCTCGAACCTTCAGTCCATGCTCCCGGTTCTCGAAGCAGTAGTGCAATCGGGCAAGCCACTCGTCATCATCGCGGAAGACGTCGAGGGCGAAGCGCTCGCAACACTGGTCGTCAACAAGCTGCGTGGCGGCCTCAAGATCGCCGCCGTCAAGGCGCCAGGCTTCGGTGATCGCCGCAAGGCGATGCTGGAAGATATCGCCATCCTGACCGGCGGCACGGTCATTTCCGAGGATCTCGGCATCAAGCTGGAGAATGTCACCCTCAACATGCTCGGCCGTGCCAAAAAGGTTGCGATCGAAAAGGAAAATACGACCATCATCGACGGTGTCGGCGCGAAGTCGGAGATCGACGGTCGCGTTGCCCAGATCCGCGCGCAGATCGAGGAAACCAGCTCCGACTACGACCGCGAGAAACTGCAGGAACGCCTCGCCAAGCTTGCCGGCGGCGTTGCCGTCCTGCGCGTTGGCGGCTCGACGGAAGTCGAAGTGAAGGAAAAGAAGGACCGCGTCGATGATGCGCTCCACGCGACCCGGGCGGCCGTCGAAGAAGGCATCCTGCCGGGTGGCGGGGTTGCCTTGCTTCGGGCCGTCAAAGCACTCGACAATCTCACCACCGCCAACCAGGACCAAAAGGTCGGCGTTGAGATCGTTCGCCGAGCGATCGAGGCGCCCGTTCGCCAAATCGCTGAGAATGCCGGCGCCGAAGGCTCGATCATTGTCGGCAAGCTGCGTGAGAAATCTGAATTCTCCTATGGCTGGAACGCCCAGACAGGCGAATACGGCGATCTCTATACGCAGGGCGTCATCGATCCCGCCAAGGTCGTCCGCACGGCACTTCAGGACGCCGCCTCGGTTGCCGGCCTTTTGGTGACGACGGAAGCCATGATCGCCGAAAAACCCAAGAAGGATGCGGCGCCCGCTATCCCCGCCGGCGCTGGCGCGGACTTCTGATGTGAGGGAACTGGCCCATCCCCGTGGGTGGGCCAGCTTCGGAGGCACGTATGAGATCGACAAATCTACCACCGAAAGAGGATGCGCGCCTGTGCGCAGGGGTGATCAGGGAGATCGCCGCCACGAAGGGCATCGCTCGCGACGCGGTCGCCATCGGCAAGCTGACCACCTGCGTTGCCAAGCTCTATAGCAAGGGAATGCGGGATCGCGCGCAGCTTTTATCGGCGGCCCTTGAAGCGTTCGACGCGTCGACCAATTCGACGGCGGAACAGGCCATCGCAAGCGACGTCACGCACCCAAGGTAGAGTTTCGTAGAACGAACCCCGGAGCCATTGATCAATCTTTGGAGCCTAACCATGAGAGAGGAATGTAACAACATACAGTCTTTGAATGAAGCCGCCGCGGCGATCACCGTCGAGCATCTGCTCCACCCGGGCAAGCATTTCGATCACCCGCGTGATGTCCTTGCGGCCAACGATATCGGCAAGGAAGAGAAGCGAGCTATTCTCGCATCGTGGGCTTCCGATATCTTCGCGATCGAGTCCCTTCCATCCCTCAGGCTATACCCAGGCGCCGATGAGGCCGTCTCCTATGACGAGATCATCGAGGCGTTGAAGACCTTGGACGGAGGCGACCGGCAATCTCGAGAGCTCGATCGATCCTGTTCCTTCAATTTCCACAGGCCCACTCGCGGCAAGCCGCAAGCACGTCGCTACGCCCCTCTGGGTCTATACAGCCACTGGAAAGGAGGCCGCCGCCGACACGCCTTTCACAGACATCGCCGCTAACCGCCGCGTGCCTCTTTGAGGACGCGGGCATGATTTTTGCCGACGACTCTTTGCTCATTTGAGGAGGTTTTGCCGATGAAGATCGCTCAGATCGCACCGCTCGCCGAAAGCGTTCCACCCAAGCTTTATGGGGGAACCGAGCGCATTGTTTCCTATCTCACTGAAGAACTTGTCCGTCAGGGTCACGACGTCACGTTGTTTGCCAGCGGTGACTCGCGTACGGAGGCCGCCTTGGTGGCGTGCTCGGACGTCGCGCTGAGGCTCAATCCGGCCGTCAAGGACGATCTACCGCATCAGATCGTCTTGCTGGAGGAGATCCGTCGGTGGGCGCCTGAGTTCGATGTCCTGCATTTCCATATCGATCTCCTGCATTTCCCGCTGATCCGGGATTTTGCCGACCGCACGGTCACAACGCTGCACGGACGCCTCGACCTGCCTGACCTCAAGCCCTTCTATCGGGCTTTTCCAGATATACCGCTGGTATCGATTTCCAACGACCAACGTCGTCCGATGCCGCCGGTCAACTGGTCCGGGACTGTATATCACGGACTCCCGGCTGATCTTCTTCCCTTTACGGCAAAGCCCAAAGGCGACTACCTGGCCTTTCTTGGGCGCATCTCGCCTGAGAAGCGGCCGGATCGCGCCATCGAGATTGCGGCTAAGGTCGGCATGCCGCTCAAGATCGCGGCCAAGATCGACAATGCCGACAAAGCCTATTGGGAAACCGTGATAGAACCGATGGTCAAGAGCCATCCGAATGTCGAGTTCATCGGCGAAATCAACGAGCACCAGAAGGCCGACTTCCTCGGCAACGCCGGCGCGTTGCTTTTCCCGATCGACTGGCCAGAGCCGTTCGGTCTGGTGATGATCGAGGCTATGGCATGTGGCACTCCGGTTATTGCGTTTGGATGCGGTTCGGTTCCAGAAGTGATCGACAACGGCATTTCCGGTATCGTCGTTGATAGTGTTACGGAAGCGGCCGAAAACGTCGAATGGGCTCTCCGAATGGATCGGCGCAAGGTGCGCGCGACCTTCGAAAGGCGTTTCAGCGCGGAACGGATGGCGCAAGACTATGTCGATATCTATCGCAACTTGCCTGGCGTTCGCATGAAAGCAGCGTCGCTGCGTCGCGCCAACGGACAGGGTCTGGATCTCCAGGTTGTGGCGTAGGAGACATCGTAACATGTCGACCGCTTCTGTAGACAGCAAGCCGTCCATCGCATCGCAAGAGCCGATCGCCACGGTGGCACAGTTCTTCATTCCGGCAACCGCATCCCTGCAGGAGCGCCGACCGCGCACCCTGAAGCATGGCGATACCTTCGCCGTCTTCGACCACAATGGCGATGCGCTTTCCGGGCCAGCCAGCCCGGAAGGCCTTTTCCATCGCGACACGCGCTATCTCTCGCATTTCTATCTGACGATCAACGGTAAGCGGCCGATGCTTTTATCGTCGACGTCACGTGACGACAACGCGACGCTCACCTGCGATCTCACCAATCCTGATCTTTTCGACGAGAAAGGCAAGCTCGCCCTCGGTCACGATCTTATTCATCTTCGCAGGTCGCGATTTCTGTGGAATGGCGGTTGCTATGAGCGGCTGGCCATCAGGAATTATGACGATCGACGGCAGCACGTTCGTATCGAGATCACATACGGGGCCGATTTTGCCGATCTATTCGAGGTCCGCGGAACTGTCAGAGCACGCAAAGGTCGCCACCTTCCCCCGATCGTGGAGGAGGATTCGATCCTGCTTTCTTATGCCGGGCTTGATGAGCGAAAGCGGTCGACCCGCTTTTGCTTTGATCCAAAGCCGGATCAAATTCGCAGCGATCATGTTATTTATGATCTCCATCTTGAGCCTCACGAGACGCGATCTTTCTTCATCGAGATCGGGTGCGATCAACCTGCTGCCCCCCGGCCGAGCCATCGTTCCTTTTTCCTTGCGCTCAGGGACGCGCGCCGAGCCTTGCGTTCGTCTTCCTCGCGCGCGGCATCAATCGCAACCTCCAACGAGATCTTTAACGAGGTGGCTCGCCGCAGCGTCTCCGACCTCTACATGCTGATCACCGACACGCCGGAAGGACCCTTTCCCTATGCCGGCATTCCCTGGTTCAGCACCGTTTTCGGTCGCGATGCGTTGATCACGGCGCTGGAAACGCTCTGGCTCGATCCACAGATCGCCCGTGGGGTGCTATGCCATCTGGCGGCCAACCAGGCGACAGAGATCGACCCCGTCGCGGATGCCGAGCCGGGCAAGATTTTGCACGAGGTCCGTTATGGAGAGATGGCCGAACTCGGCGAGGTGCCCTTCCGCCGCTATTACGGCAGTATCGACTCGACGCCCCTCTTCGTGCTGCTGGCCGGCGAATACCTCAAACGCACAGCGGACTTTGCCACGATCCAGTCGCTGCTTCCTGCCATTGAGTCGGCTCTTGCCTGGATCGATGAACATGGCGACCGAGATGGCGACGGTTTCGTCGAATATGGGCGACGGACAGAAGAAGGACTGATCAATCAGGCCTGGAAAGACAGCCACGATTCCATCTTCTACTCAGATGGCACGCTTGCGAAAGGACCGATCGCGATCGCTGAAGTTCAGGCCTATCTCTACGGCGCCTGGCAAGCGGCTGCGGAGATCTTTCGCCGGCTCGGCAGGCCGGAACGGGCCGCGAGTTTCCTTGCGAGGGGAGAAGGCTTGCGCCGCGCTTTCGATCGGAGCTTCTTCGATGAGGAACTCGGCACCTATGTGCTTGCTTTGGACGGAGATAAGCGCCCGTGTCGGGTCCGATCCTCCAATGCCGGGCACGCCCTCTTCACCGGTATTGCCTTTCCCGAACGGGCGACCGTTGTTGCCCGCACGCTGATGGATGCTTCATCCTTCTGCGGCTGGGGCATTCGCACCATTCCCTCGACCGAAACGCGTTACAATCCGATGAGCTATCACAATGGCTCGATCTGGCCGCATGACAATGCCCTGATTGCCAACGGCCTTGCCCGCTATGGCCATCGCGATGAAGCCAAGCGAATCTTCGAGGGCCTGTTTGCAGCCTCGACCTATATCGACCTTCGCCGGCTTCCCGAACTCTTCTGCGGGCTGCCGCGCCAGCGGGCACAAGGGCCGACCTTCTATCCGGTCGCATGCTCCCCTCAAGCCTGGGCTGCCGCAGCACCGCTCTTCCTCCTGCAATCGTGCCTGGGCCTTGACTTCGACCCGAACGTGCGGCACCTCAGCTTTGACGAGCCACAACTGCCTTCCTTCCTCGACGAAGTGCTCCTTCGACGCCTGCGGATCGGCAATGGCTCGGCTGACGTCGCCATCCGCCGGTCCGGCCGCAACGTCGTTGTCGACCTTGTCAATCGTCAAGGCGATGTTCGAGTGCTGACGACGGCTTGATAAATGGCAGTTCTCCTTAGCCGATCGGTTCAGTCGGCTTGATCTGTCTCATTGGCCGTCGACGATCATAAGTCCCGCCCCTTCCTGCCGGCAGATACTGACCTTTCCCACTAAGGTGTTTCGTCGTTGCCGGCAGGCAAATCTTTCGGCGATCAGACCACGGCGCCAGTCACACAGACCTTGGCCACCAGCGTTTCATCGACAGATGCAAAGATGATGGCAACGCCTTCAAAAGTCATTGTCGCATCCAATTGCTCCTTTGGTGTTCCGCACGGGAGTCTGGAACGAAAAGGAGCGATCAAATTTTTATGCCAGATGGTTTGCCTATTCTTGAAACCCGCAAGCCACGGAATTATATTAATATTGTTCGATTGCCCAACGGGAATCGACGAAGTCCAGGAGACGCCATGTGCTCTTGGCGTCTCCTTGTATCCATGTTGCTTATAAGGAGGATATGGCTATGAGGACAAACCTCGATTTTTCTCCCCTGTTCCGGTCGAGCATCGGTTTCGACCGAATGTTGAACGCGCTTGAGGCCGCAAGCCGTGCCGATACGATCGACAACTGGCCACCCTACGACATCGTCAAGACCGGTGAGGACGACTACCGCATTGCCATGGCAGTGGCGGGTTTCTCCGGAGACGAACTGACGATCACGCAGGAACAGAACATCCTCTTCGTCGCGGGTCAAAAGGCAAGCGGTGAAGACGTTCAGTATCTGCATCGCGGCATCGCTGGCCGTTCGTTCCAGCGCCGGTTCGAGCTCGCTGACCACGTCAAGGTCGTGGGCGCCGGCCTCGTGAACGGTCTGCTGACCGTCGATCTCAAGCGCGAAATCCCGGAAGAAATGAAGCCCCGCCGGATCGAGATTTCGGCCGACACGCCTCTGCCGAACGCTGAGACAAAGCAGATCGAAACCGACAAGCAGGCGGCTTAAGCCTTCCAGAATGCGATATGCGCAAGAGGCGCCGAGCGAGGCTCGGCGCCAGTAGGCAAGCTTTGCCAACAGAACAACGGAAAGGAAAGACACATGACCGTTCGTGATTTGATTCCCTGGGGTCGCAACAGCGGCAACCAGGTCCCCAGTCTATCCCGCGATGGCGACCGTGATCCTTTCATGTCGCTGCATCGCGAGGTCAATCGCCTATTCGATGATGTTTTCCGCGGCTTCGACTCAGGCCTGCCGTCTCTCGGTAAGGGCTCCGCGTTCGGCGGCGGCTGGCCTAGCGTCGAGATTTCCGATACCGATAAGGAAATCAAGGTTACGGCGGAGGTCCCCGGCCTTGAGGAGAAGGACATCGAAGTCCTGCTCAATGATGGCGTGCTGACGCTGAAAGGCGAAAAGCGGTCCGAGACCGAAGACAAGGATCGCCAGTTCTCCGAGCGCTATTACGGCCGGTTCGAACGTCGCATCCCGCTCGGTGTGGAGGTCAAGGACGATCAGGTCGAAGGCACCTTTAAGAATGGCGTGCTGACCGTGACCTTGCCGAAGAGTGAGAAGGCGCAGTCACAGGTTAAGCGCATCGCCATCAAGAGCTGATCGATCCCACCCGCTGGCGGCGGGCCGATGGCCGCCGCCGGCTTCTTTGGCGAATAGGAAGAAATGAACCACGGAAATAGAAAAAGTCACATCGCGAGAGCAAAACACGGACGTCCGGTGTGCGGACGATGAGTGACAACCGCCGTGACCATCTTTCTTGCGGGCGTTCGTTGTTTGCCGAAGGCGCCTTTGCCCGCGTGATCGGGGCGACGCTCCAGCTCAGGCCACCATGCCCAGAGCGACACAGAAGAATGCCGATCTCGGCAACCGTTTCCTTCCTTGCCCTTTCGGGTTCGACGCGTACAAGACTTGGAATTGAAGCACCAAGCTGGCGAAGGGGTCGAGAAATCGTCCTTTCAGGTTCGATGCGGCCCGGCGAAATCGATACTCACCTTGCTGCGGCCAGATCAGTCGCAACCTCTTTATCAGACGTGCGCTTTGTTCAGCGTTCGGTTTGGGAAGGCGTCGGACGTTCCCTCTCAATTCTCAGAGCTTTGAGAAGCGCGGCCGTTTCAATTCGGCCGACAACGTCGCCAGTTGTGATCTTGCGGAAGACGGTATCGGTCTTCTCCTGGATAGGGCATTTAAAGCGTTTTGCATGTTTGGACATGGTCATAGCCAAGGGCGAACGGATGGAAGGCCGACGATAAGAATAGCGGATGCGCCAGCAATCAAAACAGACGTCTCGATCATAAGACTCGTTAGACGGCGCGCAGCATTGGCGAAAACAACGTTTTTCATTTTCCCTCCTTGTTGTAATTATTTTCTATGGAAGGAGGATGTTAGCACAGTAAATTGGAAAATTATAATAAATTCTCGATTTTTTTAATTTAGTTTTGCCTTATGCTTTCGGCGGCCGAACTCAAGCTCTTCAATGCATGGAGTATTTTGGCGGAGAGCCAAGCCTTGGGGGTGTCATGCGACTTTATAGGTCGCAGGCACATGCCGATATAATGGCGCAAACAATGAACGGCAGTAGATTTCGTTTAAGGAAGGCCATGGATATCGCACGACGAACGGCAGCCATCTGCGGTACCATCCACCTAGGTTCGATAGTTGTAAATTAAAACCGGGCAGTTCGCTCGCGGTTGCTACGCTTTGCGATCTTTTTCAGAGCTCGGCTTGGAGCGGCTCGTCTTTTTGGGGATCTCCGCCACAGGTTGAGCCAGACGAAGCGCACGAAGTCTCTCCGTCTTCTTGGCCCTGATCGCAGCCTCGGCATCAAAGATGTCGCGTGCATTGGCGCCGGTCTGCGCCAATTTCGTTTCGGCGGTAATTATGACCGATTTGAAGAAACGGTCTTTTGTCGCAGTCATGTCCGACCTTTCAGGTGAGGAAGAACAGAACGCTTAGCGCGCCTGTCCGATTACTTTCTTTTTTGGCATCGGAAGAAGGCCTTCGCGCTGCGCCTGCTTGCGGGCAAGCTTGCGGCTCCGGCGGATCGCATCGGCTTTTTCTCTCGCGCGCTTCTCTGAGGGCTTCTCATAAGCACTGCGGGCCCTCATTTCTCGAAAGAGGCCTTCGCGCTGCATTTTCTTTTTCAAAACGCGAAGCGCCTGGTCGACGTTATTATCTCTTACATCTACGCGCAAGATTGCTCCTTCGGTTAGCGTTTTCTGATGCTGATTGTGCTCGAATTGAGCCGGCTAGACTGCTTTGCCGGTCAGAAAGAACGCCTCACGCGCGATCATGCAGGCATGGTCGCCCGGCATGCAGGCCCGGCAAACGTCCGGCCGAACATCATAGACGAGACAGGATGTCTGCGAGCCGACACGGCCTGAAAGCGCGGAGCAACGTGCGCCTTCGCACCGCATCCCTCGCTGATCTTTGGCGACGAAGTGGGCTGGCACCAAATCGAGAGCAGCATCGCTTTCAGTGGTGAACCTGGGCCAATCAGATGAATAGGCGCAGCAAGCGCCGCATGTCTGGCAGTCAAGGTCGAGCGTTGGGATCATCGCATTCATGAAATAAACACTCCTGAGGTCGACGGACAGAGAATGGATCTGTCGTCTGCTTTCAGTGTCACTTGTGTTTCAGCAGCCACATCTTGCCCGCCATCGTTATGGCATGAGCCGGTTGTGAGGAACCGATCTCGGGGTCAAGGCTTCGGACAAGCCCGTAGTCCCGCAATTGCTCCAACGTTGCCGTGGTTACGACCTTCACCTTAATCGGGCGCTCCTTGAAGCGGTCAGTTCTTGCATAGGTGACGGTGGCATTGAGATGCGTCCACCTCTTCGCATCCTGAGGATAAAGGTCGCCGTCTTTCGCGAGCTTCAAGGCCCTGATCTCGGCCGGGGTGAGGGTGACGCTCAAAGGGATTGCGTTCGTGGTAGTCTTTGCGTTCATATTCAGATTTCGATCCTAAACACGGGTGAGTTTGTAGCGGCCCTCATTGTTGAAGGTCATGAATGTGTTTCTGCCTGCGCAGCATCGCGGAAGGAAACGAGCCTGCGGCTCTTTTCGTCCCAGAGAACGAGCCGGACGCACCGGAGGCTTTGCCACAGGGTGATCCGGCCAACATCGATCAATTCCGGATGGTCGCGCAGCACTTCCGGCAGACGGTAGTAAGGAATCCGGCTTGCAAGATGGTGTACGTGATGCAGGCCGATATTGCCCGTCAGCCAGCGGAGCACCGGCGGCAGATCGTAGTGGGATGCACCGTGGAGCGCGGCTTCCGGAAATTTCCACGCTTCGGTCCGAGACCAATGGGTTTCTTCGAACTGGTGCTGGACATAGAAAAGCCATACGCCCCCTGCCCCTGCAAGAAGCACGACCGGCAGATGGACCATCAAAAAGGGTATCGGTCCAATAAGCAGAACCATCGCGCCAGTCAGGATCGCGATCGCCACATTGGTGGCCATTGTGGAAATCCACGGTAATGCGCCCGAGCTCATCATCCCGAAAGGCAAACGCTGCTTAAAGAGAAAGAGCCACGCCGGGCCAATGCCGAACATGACCAATGGATGGCGATACAAACGGTAGCCAAGACGCCCGGACCAGGAGAGGGCGCGATATTCGGAAATCGTAAGCGTGGAAATGTCGCCGACACCTCGCTCGTCGAGATTGCCGGCCGAGGCGTGATGGGCCGCGTGCGCCCGTCGCCAGTAATCGTAGGGTGTCAGGGTCAGCACGCCGAGCGTCCGCCCTATCCAGGTGTCAACCCCCCGCCGCGCAAAGAACGATCCGTGTCCGCAGTCGTGCTGGATCATGAAGAGCCTAAGCAGGAACCCGGCAGCCGGCAAAACCAGGACAAGTCCCGGCCAGAAACCCTGAACGATCGAGATACAGGCCCCACTCCAGAAGAGCGCGAAAGGTAGGATCGTAATGATCAGCTCGAACACGCTGCGGCCTATTTGAGGCTGTCTGTATGTCGCCAGAATTTTCAGCCAGGCGCCAGCATTGCCGTCGAAGCTCGCTTCAGTCGCATGGGCATGAACATTCATGGATGATATCCCTTCCAGCCTGACGCCGCTTGCGCGGCCGGTAATATCGGCACTAAGCGGGCCAGTCAGATACCGGCTGCGCTTCTCAGCCCTGACGTGCCTTGCGGGCCGCATAGCGGCGATCTCGTTCGGCCTTGCGCTCGGCCTCATCGGCCATGTCCTGCAAAAGTCGATTATTGCGTTCCACTTCCCCGGCGTGAGCTTCCGCCTTTTCGTGTGCTTCTGCAGCCGCTGCTGACGCGGCGGCTTCTTGTAGCAGACGCTCGTTTTCCGCGGCCTTCAGAGCCTCGCGCTCAGCCTGGCGGGCCATCCTCGCCGCAGCAACTGCCGCGCGGGCGGCAATACGTTGCTGCGTAGCAGGATCGGTCAGTTTCGGCGCAGATGCAAATTTCGTCAAAAGCTCGCGCTTGGCATTCTCCGCAGTTTTGCGGCGTTCGGCGAAGCTGTTGTCGTTCAGATGTCTCAATAGATTTTCCTTCTTGGCGCTACGTGTCAGCACGCACACGGCTTTATTGCAAACCACACGGTTACCGGGCGAGATCTTATCGAATGCAAAAAGGCCAGACATCTGTCTGGCCTTCAAATGCCCTTGCCAGCCACGCCAGTACATCCGTGGTCATGGCGGCTATAAGAGCCTTAAGCAGCTTGGAGCTGGCCGGCAGACATCTTGCCGGACTTGCGATCGCGCTCCAGCTCGAAACCGAGCTTCTGACCTTCAGCGATCGAGTTCATTCCAGCCCGCTCGACAGCAGAAATGTGGACGAAAACGTCGGCGCTGCCGTCGTCAGGCTGGATGAAACCAAAACCCTTTGCGGCATTGAACCATTTAACTGTGCCAGTGGTCATAACGAACCCTTTCATAGCAAAAATTAGCGTCCGCCGGGCGGCGCACGGCGGTGTTTCGACTTTTGAAAGGGAAGTTGGTCAAGAGGCGCTAAGCGCAGCCAAAACAAATATCGGCAAACAAAGTATCGATCACCATGTCATACACAAGCCGACCTCCGTCGTCTACCTCTTGTTTTGAACTTTGTAAATTTACGATGCGGAGAGGTACTCGAGTTCGACGCCGTGATAGCCCGCGCCGGCCGCCTCGGTGAGGCACGTTTCGAGCGAGATGCCGGCGCCCAGATCTTCAAGAACGTCGTTCGCCCAAGAAAGTGGACTGACCGCAAGGCGAACGCCGGTGGGCAAGAAATCGAGGATGTGCATTTAAGCTCCGCCGAAACAAATCTATTCAAAACTGATCGCGCGCCCGCTTGCAGAGACCGACCGCAGATATTGTCGAAAGAACAGCTTGAACTCCTTGAAGGTCTCAAACCCCAGAGCGTTCGCGACTCGAACGACGGTGGACGGGGAGACGACACACGTACTGGCGACCGAACTGATCGTGCCGAAAGCCACAATGTCAGGCCGAGCAAGAATCGCTCTTGCGACACGTTCCTGTTGCTCGGGGAGCCGCAACCTGCTCCTCACAATCATTGCCTTCAGCTCGCCAATGCTCTCCGGCTTTTTCAATGAGGTCATGACAATGGCTCCCGTTGTTGCAGGAAGATGCGCCGAAGGCCGGCGCATCTCGCGTCATCGCGGCACGGCGACGGGCTGCTTCTTGGAGACGGATTCGATGCAGGCCAGAGCAATCGCCAATGCATTGCGGGCATCGGTGCCCGTCGGACCGTCCCTGAGCTCTCCATCTCGTACGGCGTTGACGAAGGACGCGAGCTGAGCGGCGTAGCCCTGGATGAAGTGATCCGTGTCGCGCCGCCAGGTATCGTTGGAGACACCGGTCTTATCGAAAAGCGTCATGCTCGAGCGGCGCACGTCGCCGATGGTCACCATGCCACCGGAACCAAAAACTTCACCCCGGATATCGTAACCATAAAGAGCGGAGAAATTCGCTTCCGCGACGGCGATGGAACCATTGTTGAAGCGGATGTTCACGACGGCGGTATCGAGGAAACCCTTATCCCTGGCATCCGGTCGTAGAAGTGCGTCCGCCATTGCGAAGACCTCAACCGGCTTGGCGCCGGGGTTCAGCCAGAGCAGCGTGTCGAAGTCGTGGATGAGGGTCTCGTAGAAGATGGTCCAAAGCGGGATCCTGTCCGGATCGGCGCCGAACGGCCCCGGATCTCGCGTCAAGGATCGGATGAGCTGCGGCGCGCCGATCTTGCCGGCGTCGATGGCAGCTCGCCCCTCGGCGAAGGCCTGATCCCAGCGGCGATTGAAGCCGACCTGAATCAAAACACCTGCGGAGCGCGCGGCAGCGATCGCGCGATCGGCATCCTCAAGCGTCAGCGCCATCGGCTTCTCGCAGAAGATCGCCTTGCCGGCCTCGGCGGCCTGAACGAGGACATTGGTGTGGAAACGCGCGGGGGTCGCGATGATGACGGCGTCGAGGTCCGGATGCGCGAGAAGCTCGGCAACGTCGGTGTACGATGTATCGACGCCGAGTTTATCCGCAAGCTTTGCCGCAGCGCCGGGTGCCGGATCGGCGATCGCGACAAGCTCGGCGTCGACCAGCCGCTTTGCAACGGTTTCGCCGTGGAAGGAGCCGATGCGACCTGCGCCGATGAGGCCGACATTGACGGCTTTGATCTTGGGCATGGGGTTTGTCCTGTGGTTTTACGATGTCAGATTGTGAATGCGGTGCGGAATGCCGCGAGCGCTTCGTCGGCGTCGCCGGCAGCCCAGGCTTCCATGCCGATTGGACCGCTATAGCCCATCGCCTTCAGTGCTTTCGCGATACCGTTCCAGTTGACCTCGCCCGTGCCCGGCTCGCAGCGGCCCGGCACATCGGCGACCTGGATCTCTCCGATCCAGGGCAGGCATTTGCGGCAAAGCTCGATCAGGTTTCCTTCGCCGATCTGCGCATGATAGAGGTCGAGGTTGAGCCGCAGCCGCGGATGGTCGATGCTCGACACAAGCGCCAGCGTATCCTCGGCCCGACCGAAGGACACGCCTGGATGATCGACGGGCAGGTTCAGGTTCTCAAGCGTGAAGACGACGTCTTCTGCTTCGGCCAGATCGACGATCCGACGCAAGGTGTCGCGCGCTTTCAGCCACATCGCCCCCGTGACGACTTCGATCGGTTGCACCGGAAGGCCGCGATCGCCGAGACCGGTGCCATGAAGGTTCAGTCGCTGGACGCCGAGGCGCCTGCCGATTTGCGCCGTCTCGCGCGCTGTTCTTAGAAGCTCGTCGGCGCCTTCGTCGTCGGTCAGACGGCCTGCGAGATAGCCATTCATGATCGTGAAGGTCGCGCCCGTCGCCTCCAGCCTGCCAATGTCGTGTTCCGGCCAATTCCACAGGCCGACACCGAAGCCCATTTCCTTGAGCCGAGAGGCGCGCCATTCGATCGGCTTGTCACGCCAGAGCATCTCGGCGCAGGCCGCCAATGGGAAGAAAGACGTGGGAGCAGTCATAGATCTTACCTTGTCGATGGATATGAAGGTTCGTGTAGCGGCGAGGAAACGCCGAACCGAATGGTTGTTCCGAAGCGTTGGATCAGACGGTTCCGCCAAGCTCCTCTGAGAGGGACTGCAGTTCCTTGCCGCCTGCCATCAGGTTTTGGAGACCGTCCAGATCGATCTCGCTCTTGGCGAAGGTTCCCAGTGTCTGTCCGCGGTTCAGCGCCGTGAACCGGTTGCCCACCGCATAGGCATGGCGGACGTTGTGCGTAATGAAGATGACACCCAGCCCCTTGCCGCGGACTTGGTCGATGTATTTCAGGACCATCGAGGTTTGGGCAACGCCGAGCGCTGAAGTCGGCTCATCGAGAATGAGAACTTTCGCACCGAAGTAGGCGGCGCGCGCGATGGCGACACACTGGCGCTCGCCGCCGGATAACGTGCCGACGGCCTGGTCTGGCTCGCGGACATCGATGCCGATCTTGCGCATCTCGTCGCGCGTGACGTTGTTGGCGAAATCCATGTCCATGTGCTTGAAGGGACTGAAACCTTTCAGGGGTTCGCGCCCCATGAAGAAATTCCGGGTCACCGACATCAGCGGGATCATCGCGAGATCCTGGTAGACGGTGGCAATCCCAGCGTCGAGCGCGTCACGCGGGCCATTGAACGTCCGAGGTCGTCCCTCGACCAGGAACTCTCCCGATGTCGGCTTGAAGACGCCGGACAGGGTATTGATGAGGGTGGATTTTCCGGCACCGTTATCGCCGAGAAGGCAGAGGACTTCTCCGGCATTGACGCTCAACGAGACGCCGTTGAGTGCGATGATGGAGCCGAAGTGCTTGACGAGGTTCTTGACTTCGATGATGGGCGTCTGAGACGTGCTCATCAGCGTTCTCCCGTGACGCGTTTGCGGATGACATTGTTGAAGATGACGGCCGTCAGCAGCATGCCGCCGAGGAAGACGAGGTACCAATCCTGATCGATCGATGTGTAGGTCAGCCCGATCAGCACCATGCCGAAGACGATAGATCCGAAGAACGCGCCGATCGCCGAACCATAGCCGCCCGTCAGGAGGCAGCCGCCGATGACTGCCGCGATGATTGCCTCGAACTCCTTCTGGAAGCCGCGACGCGCATCCGTGGAACCTGCATCGAGCACGGTCAGGATTGCGACGAGAGTGGCGCACATGGCAGTGACGATGAAGAGTGTCGTCTTGACGCGGGCGACCGGAACACCGGACTTGCGGGCGGCTCGCGGATCGCCGCCGGAGGCAAAGATCCAGTTACCGAAGCGCGTCCGCAAAAGTACCCATGTGGCAGCCAGTGCGATCAGAATGAACCACAGGATTTCCACCGGGATGCCGGGAACCTTCGGCGCTCCGCTGGGAAAAGTCTCGATGATGCCCCTGCTTCCGAGCCAGGAGAACAGTCCCGTGAATGCATCGCCGGAAAAGATCGGCGCAAGCGGGCTGTTGGCGGCTGCTTCCTTCATGCCTCGAAGCTGCGTTGCGCCGCCGCTCGCCCATTTGAGCCCGACCAGCGTCAGACCGCGCAGGATGAACAGGAAGGCGAGCGTGACGATGAACGAAGGGAGGCCCGTGTGCATCGTGAGCTGCGCATTCGTGACGCCGATTGCCACCGCAAACCCCAGCGCAATCAGGATTGCGATGCTGAGCGGCAGATGCAGGACCACAAGCGCCGTGCCGAATACAAGGCCGGCAAAAGCAACCATCGATCCGATAGACAGGTCGAATTCGCCTCCGATCATCAAGAGAGCAGCACCGATCGCGAGGATTCCGAGCTGGGCGGCCGGAGCCATGAAGTTGATCACGCCGGCCAGCGTGAACATGGCGGGATTGGCGGTAAAGAAAAAGAAGATAGTGACGAGCACCAGTCCAGCGACAGCGCCAAGTTCCGGACGCCGCAGCAGCGCGGTCATCGTCGAAACCTTTTTCAGCCGCTCGTCGGATCGGGCCGAAGTCCCGTTCTGTTCGTTGGCCAGCGTCATGGGATCGTTCCTCAGATTGTTCGTTGTCCTTGCGCGCCACGGAGTTCAGCGGACGAGATCGCGCAGAAAGGCAGGCGTGGCAGTTGAGGCAGCTCCCGCCGTAGCGGGAACTGCGACGGCTCCGGCTTAGCGAATGCCCTGGGACGATTTCTCGATGACCTTGGCGGCCGTGTCCTTTTCGACGAAACTCGGACCGGAGGCGACGTTGCCTGCCGGAATCGTGCCGTAACGCGCATTCAATGCGAGGAAGGTCACGGGTAGATAGCCCTGAAGGTAGGGCTGCTGGTCAACGGCGAACAACGCCTTACCGTCAGCCACCGCCTTGAGGAAGCCCGCCGACAGGTCGTAGGACGCGACCTTCACCTTGTCGCCAGCGCCCATCTTCTCGACAACCGCGACGGCACGCTCGCCGACGAGCGGCGCAGAGAGACCAAGGACGACGTCGATCGATGGATCGGAGGTGAGCGCGGCTTGAATCTTAGCTTCGATCTCGGCCGGATCGGCCGATGTCGGCAGCACGGTCACCTTGCCGCCTTCGAAGCCTTTTTCCGTTCCTGCACAACGTTGATCGAGGGCCGCATTGCCCACTTCCTGATTGACGCACAGAACATGTTTCAGGCCGAGAGACTTCAGTTTTGCACCGACCTTGATGCCGGCTGGAAGTTCGTCCTGGCCGACATGCAGCTTGATGCCGAGCTTTTCGGCCGCGGAGATGCCGGAATTCATGGAGATTACCGGAATGCCGGCTGCCACGGCTTTCTGGATCGCCGGACCGAGGGCATCCGGATCAGGGTCTGAGATCACGATCCCGGCGGGGTTCTGGTTGGCGGCGGCTTCGATGAGCTGGCCCATAGCGACCATGTCGAAGGTTTCAGGCGCACGATAGTCAACCCGGACATTGCTGTCCTTGCCGGCCTGCATCATGCCGTTCTTGACGATCGACCAGAATGGATCGGATGCCTGGCCGTGGGTGACGGCGATGATCGTCAGTTGGTCCTGTGCACGTACGGCCGTTGAACAAGAAACGGCGATCCCGGCAGCCAGAATGCCACAGGCGAGTTTGCTGAGAATAGATTTCATGTTGGTCCTCCTCCTTGTGCCGCCCGCTCCTCAGGTCGGCAAAATGCAGATGCTACCGGGTGCAAATATCTTGCTACCGGGTGCAAGCAGGTGCATCATAGGCGTGAATGGGGTAAAAGCAAGCATTCATTTCACCGAAATCGCGAAATGGAATGTTTGTTCTATTTTCTCCGGAGGCAGCATGCGAAAGCGAGAGACGATCAGGCGAACCACGGCGAAGGAAGTTGCGGCCGCCGCCGGGCTCTCGAAGTGGACAGTCATTCGAGCCTTTACTCCCGGATCTTCAATCACAGAGGAGAGCAAGCGCCGCGTCATGGAAGCGGCGGCGGCGTTGAATTATTCGCCCAATCTGCTGGCACGAAGCCTTGCGACAAACTCCACGCGACAGGTCGCCGTCTTTGTCGACGACTTCCGCAACCCCCAGAAGCTTCCATTCCTTGAAACATTGACCGATCGCTTGCAGGCAGCCGGCCTGGTCGCCATGCTCATCAACATCAACAACCACTTCGATCACGTGCATGCATTACTACACGCGGATCAGCGGCAGGTCGACGCCGTCATTCTTTTTGGTACCGCGTTTCGCGACGAGACGCTGACGGATCGCCAGCTCGGCAACGGGATGCCGCCCATGTTCGTTCTGGCGCGGGATAGTCAGATTGACGGTGTGCCGGCAGTTGTATGTGACGCCGAGCTGGCTCTCCGGGATATCGTCAATCACCTGCATGAACGAGGATATCGGCGACCTGGCTTCATGAGTGGCGCGACCGCGCTTTCAACCGCTCTAAGACGACGCCAGCACTTCACGGATTTCTGGGCAGAGAAAGGTGTTAGCGAGATCGAATTGCTGTCAGCCGAGAAATATAGTGCGGAGGCCGGAGCGGAATCTGTCCGCAACTATCTATCTCAAATGGCACCTGCCGACCGGATCGATGTTCTCATGTGCGAGAACGATATCCTGGCATTGGGAGCCATCGATGAAATTCGCGGAAGGCACGGGCTGAGAGTGCCTGAAGACATTGCGATCGTCGGTTTCGACAACTACGAACTAGGCGGCTCGTCTGCCTATAGCCTCACAACCTACGAGCAGCCCCGGCACGAAATGGTGGAGGCGATCATTGGAATGATCGTTGGAACCATCGAAGCCGAAACAGTCACGCTCCCCGGTAAACTGATCATCAGAGGTTCGACGTGATATCGGTAATAGACAGACCGGAATCCATCCATTTCTACGAGACCATTGGTGGCACGGGCACCATCCCTGCCTGCAACAGCTCCGTGATTTTATCACGATCGGCAGCGCGACCGAACAAAAAGCCTTGTGCAAATGGACATCCCAAACGCGCAAGATCGCTTGCTTGATTTGTAGTCTCTACACCCTCGGCTACCATCCGCACGCCGAGGCCGGCGGCCATATCAAGCAGAGCCTTGACTATCGTTTCACCACGATCGTCAGATATCCGGTCGACGAAACTCTTATCGATCTTGATTATGTCAACGGGGAACTCGAGGAGGTGGGTTTGAGATGCGTAACCCGTTCCGAAATCATCCAAAGCCACGAGCAATCCCTCAGTGCGAAGCTCCTCGATTAGCCTCAGTTTCGCGGCTGACAAGATCGACGACTGCAATTTCAGACAACGCTCACAGGAGACATTACAGGCCGCACATGAAGTTGTGCGCAAGCACGCGGTAATTCATGGCCGTTCCGTCCGCGCGTCAAAGAGTGGCGTGTACTCAATACAACGCCGTCAATTTTCACGCACGCGATGTGTTAAAAATGAGCAAAACCTTGCGGGCCGCTGGGCCGCCCTCCGTTAGGGCGGCCCATCAACAGCCTCGAAAAGTAAGTTCCTTCGATGCCAGGTCGCGAGCGATTGATAATAGTTGATAAACGGCCTATTTTTGTTCTGAATCACGTCAGATGGAGGACCGCATGATCAGTGCCGATCTGGGAAAGCAGCTCGAAAGCTATATTCAGCAACTTGTCGAGACAGGCCGCTATGGTTCGAAAAGCGAAGTCCTTCGGGAAGGTGTGCGACTGGTCCAGGACCGCGAGACCCGGCTTGCCGCACTCGATGCTTCAATCATGCGCGGCATTGCCGATGGAGATGCTGGCCGAACGAAGCCGGCGAGTGGTGTCTTCGATCGGCTCGAGGCCAAATACAGCGCGATGGCTGACAAGGCCGAAAAGTCGGCATGATCCTCGAGTTTTCCTACGAGGCGGAAAACGACCTTGAGCAGATCGCCGATTATATCTCAAGGGACAATCCCCAGCGCGCGCTGTCATTCATCCGAGAGCTGCGCAGCAAGTGCGAGGATCTCGTCGACAATCCGAACGGCTACTCCCTCGTCCCCCGCTACGAGCACCATGGTATCCGCCGGCGCGTCCATGGCAACTATCTGATCTTCTACCGCGTCGAATCCATGAAGGTAGTCATCGTCCATTTTCTGCATGGCACCACCGATTATGGGACCATGCTGTTCGGTGAATAGCTGCACGGGTCGATCCGAGACGAACGCCCTCTCAAACAGCGGAGCTAGGTGGCTGGCCTGTACGTCTTATCATCATCGCAAGCGCCCCTCGACCTCCGCAGCACTCAGCACCACCCTGATGCGGGTGATCCGAGCAGGAAGTATCCGCCGGCGAAGGTTGTACCTTCATTGATTTTCTCGCTTCCCGACCAGGACTGTGCGCGATTACGGATGCTGGCCGTTCCCACGTATAACCTCGCACTTGAACCAACTCGAACCGTCGACCCTCCTCCTATTCTAGTGAGGTGACCTTTGTTCATTGAAATTTTCGCGTCGGTTTGACGCCCGCTGCCAGCGTCGACGTTCACCTTGCGCTATACCGCAATCACATCCTGCTTGATCATTTCGCGATGCGGATCCCGGCGTCGTACCGCTCAGCAACGATGTCGATAAAGCGGTCCTCTATGGTCAGTTCAAGCTCGATCTCAGGGTAAGTCGCGGCGAGATCCGCAAGGATCGGCTCCAGCGATCTTCGACAATGCTCTCGCTGGAAAATTTAGGGTGTCGGTGGTTGCAACCGGCTACGGCAAGCTGCCTAAATCATTCCATTTGGACAACGCCTTGTCTAGTAGCCCGAAACCGTCAAGCCCGGGTTTTCGGCAAGGTCTCGCCCCAACTGGAAGCCATTCTCCGCTTACATTTTCGCTGAACGGCTCCGTTTCTGCGTCAATGTTCGAACACAAACGCCGTTTTTGCGCGATTTCCGCCGAGCGCTGTAGCGGGCCGATCGACCACACGGCGAGCTAATCTTCTGCCTCGAAAAACACTCTGCCCGCTAGATTTATGTCGTATTACGATATAAATTACGGTCGGGAGGATTGCTCATGACCAAGACGACCTATGAACCAACTTCGGATTTGGACCTCTTTGCCAAGCGCCTCGTTCGCAGTGCTACGCCGAAAAACACGCTTGAGCATTCGCCAACCGCAAACGAGCTCACCGACCTCAGGCTTCGGCTTGATGTGCGCCTTCGGGCTGGTCGAATGGATTTGAAACTTCTCGCCCTGGAATGGCGATATGACGTCGCGCTTTTGCTCGATCATATGCGCCATTGGATGTTCCAGTTGGATCGAGATTTCAATGGCTAGAAGATGCGCGAGTGGTATTCGACCGCCCCCATTTTGCCAAATGCGGCCTACGTGCCTCTACACGTTTCAAGCAGATCGTCGGCACCGAAGGGAACCAGTCCAAGGCAAAGTTGGTAGTTAGTGACTTCCGCCCAGTGGGTTTGGTCGCTAGCATGACCTCACTGAGGTTTAGGAGAACCGTCAGCCAATCGATAGAGGAATTTTCTTGCAAAGTTTCAATTGACCGTTTCCGATGACCGGGCGACACTTGCAACCTACAGCAAGGCAGGAGGGAAGACGATGGACGAGCCAGACCAATGGCGCCATATGGCGGCCGCGCCGAAAGACGGCAGTCGGATCCTCGTCACCATCCGGCCGTCCGAACAGGGGCCGGCACAAGTTGACCTCGCATATTGGTCGAATGGCGATCAGTTCGGTGCGGAAGGTTGGCGCGCCTCCGATTCTTCGCCCGGCTGCATCATCGAATATGCCGAGCCGGAATTGAAGTGCTGGATGCCGATGCCCTCGGCCAATCTCAGCCGCACCGCGATGCCCGCACCCTGGGAAGGCGACGATGCGGAGCAACTCGATGGGTCAGGCATCTGAGAATTCGCGCCGGCGTATCGCGAGGATTCGACAAGATGAGATCGGCAGAAGCGGTAGACCTCGTTGCGGATTTTCGGCGCGATGAGCTTGCGCAGGATCGGCCAAAAGACCGGACCCGCTAACCGACGCTACGAGCTCATCCGAGGCTTATCCGTGGACTTGCAACGGATGCTGCGGCAGAAATAGATATCGAACATCTCAGCGAATGCGCCGACGCGGTTACTGCCGATATCCCGGCTGTTTGTAGTATTGAAATCGCCAACACGAAGATTTAGATTTTGATCGTGTCTAGGGATATCTGCTTTTGCAGAGGTGGTCGCGATGATTATGAAGTATGCTCACCAGCGGGAGATACCACTGGATTCTGAAGCGCTGGACGTCTGCCAACGCGCATTCGATGCCACTTTGATCAAGCTGGATATCACACGCGAACATCAAGAAGCCGAGGTTATCGCGGCCTTCGTCATCAAACTGTACCAGCAGGGAGTTCACGAGGAGGAAAAGCTCTTCCAACTCGCCATGGCGGCAAGCGCCAGCCTGGACGTTTGACGACAACCGATGCAGATGCCGGCAATGCTTGCCAATGCACTTAATCCGCAAGGCGCACACCCCTCCTGGTCCGGCTGGAGACAATTCCTCAATAGAATCAGACCAGTGGCGGATCGACGCTGATGCCTTTCTCGACCATCCGAGTGTAGGCGTATCACGCCTGCCGTCGAGAGATCGATCAGACGCCTCGCATCGGTAAGCGGGAGAAAAGGACCGAACGTCCAGCAAGGTCAAGCCCGTGCTCCGCTAAGCCCGGCGACGACGAACGGCGGATTGAGCCGCAGCGCATCAAATAGCCTTAAACTGAGAGCGATAGTGTTCCATCATCGTCGCCCTCCTCTTTCGTAGTCCATCGAAAGACCGGTTGGCGCCCGCAGCGGCAGCGAATCCTTGCAGGTCAGCGTTTCAGAAAACCGACAAACTTGCTCGGACCATCCGCGGCAGACCGCTTTATGCTTTAGGGAGGAAAGACCTATGCATACCCAAAATCCCCTCGCTCCATCCCGGTTGGGGCCAGAGCTGTATGGTCCGGGAAAAGTCGAAACAATCGGCCCCCCATGCTCGCAAGTTTCCGATGAGACAACCAGAGAAGCCTATGAGCGTGGAGGCGCCGCCGGCATCCAAGAAAAGGAAGATGAAGAAAATCCCTATCCGGAAGGAACCTTGCTCGCGAAGGCTTTTGAACACGGCTATCTCGATGGGCAAAAGGCGCATCGATAGCCAAGGATCCAGCGGAACGAACGATCGGCTCCCATTTTCTGGTCGAGCAGCGAATCCCGAGGTTCGTGTCACGGGCACCGCTTGCCGGCAGTCAAAGGGATTCCGTCCGGGACGGCGAGGAGGATATTCATGAGCTCGATCATAAATGTTGGGTTTTCTCTCGTGTGGGAGGCGCCAGTCCTCATTCAGAAGGAGGGCTTTTACACGAGAATCATAAGCGGCCCCAGAGAGGCGCTTCGATATCTGCAAAAGGACTTCGAACAACGCTCGGGCCAACTCTATTGGAACGCAGTTTACTCCTGCACGAAAGCACTTCGGTATCGCTCCGCCCCTGAAATCGCCCGCCAGTATTTTATTTTTGCTTGTGGTGATGCCTGTATCGACGCCAAGTAGCGCTCACCGCTTGCCGCCTCATCAAAGATGCCGCGCATCTGCCTCGGCGACGAAGCCTCCATGCGATGGAGAATGCGTAGCCTAGTTCTCCGAGACCGCCGAGTGCGAAAGCCCTGTTAAATTGGACAATGAGGATGAGCGGAATCTTACTTCCGATCGCCGTCAATCCGGCGAGCCGCATCCTTTTCGTTGAGAATAGCACAAAAAATGCGGGCCTCCTTTTCGGGCAAACTCTCCAAAGCCCAAGTTGAAGGCTTTGCCGACTTGCCCGTAAACACATCGTAGACCGTCCAGGACAGATCTATTTCCTGGCGGAGGGCATACCGTCGGGTTCTACTTGTCATCGCATTCTCTTGAAGGATGGCGGCGACCAAGCGGTCTTTGCGTTCATCAATCCTGCCCACGATACCACGCAAAGGTCGAAGAACCGCTATAAGATGATCAAACCAATTGCGCCGGCGCCCAGGGCATTGCCGTGGCTTTAGCAGGAAGTACCCAATCGCCGTTCGCTACGCCTCACGCATCCAGGCCAATAATGCGTGCCATTATTCCTCAGGCCAGTTGAACCTACTTACTCCGAGGATGGGCAATCTGCCCATTTTGATCAGCGTTTAAGGCAGGCGCACACGAGCGGCCTCGCGCGGTTACGTGACGCGTGGCGCTCCAGGTACAGGTCGCAGATCCGCAATTGTTACGGCTTTGAGTTTGACTTGAGCCGCCCCTTCTTCTCCGGCGCCTCCGCCACGGGCTGGGCTAAGCGAAGGGCGCGGAGTCTCTCCGTCTTCTTGGCCCTGATGGCAGCCTCGGCGTCCATAATATCCTTTGCGGCAGCATTTGTCTGGGCCAACTTCGTTTCGGCCGTGATCTTGCCAGTTTTGAAAAACCGATCTTTTTTCGCAGTCATGCCTTACCTCTCAAGCGGTAGAGAATATGCCAGCCCTGCGCGCCGGTGGAGAGCTCCAAGGGCGGGACGCTCAGCGCGCCCGTCCGATTATTACTTTCTTTTTTGGCATCGGAAGAAGGCCTTCGCGCTGGGCTTGCTTGCGGGCAAGCTTGCGGCTCCGGCGGATCGCTTCGGCTTTTTCTCTCGCGCGCTTCTCTGAGGGCTTTTCATAAGCACTGCGGGCCTTCATTTCTCGAAAGAGGCCTTCGCGCTGCATTTTCTTTTTCAAAACGCGAAGCGCCTGATCGACGTTATTATCTCTTACATCTACTCTCAAGATTGTTCCTTCGGTTAGCGTTTTCTGATGCTGATTGCGCTCGAATTGACCCAGCTGGAAAGCTTCCCTTCCGGCATGGAGGACGCTTCTCGTGTTGGTGACGAGGATGCCGCAGCATCAATGTCGACCTGGAGGATGCGGCGTTCGAAATTCTCGGCGTCGAACTGAACACGGTATTGTGCGGTGCCCTGAGCCTCGGGCAAGCATGAAAGAATTCGACCGTATCCCGAAGGGCCGGAACTTCCCAGAACGCCGGACTTCAACAGGATTGTGTCACCGATCCGATAATGCCACTTTTGCATACGGTTCTCCGATGGGCAAAATAAAAGGCCGGGCATCACCCCGACCTCTCTGCACCATTCACTTCGCTGCCAGTACATCCGTGGTCAGCCTAAGCGAATGACAATTCATGCGGCCTGAAGATTGTCCGCCGAGCTCTTGCCGGACTTGCGGTCCTGGACAATGTCGTAGCGAATTTTCTGACCGTCGTTGAGCGAGCGCATTCCAGCGCGTTCAACAGCGGAGACATGAACGAAGACGTCCGTGTCGCCGTTATCGGGCTGAATGAAGCCGAAGCCCTTGGTGGCGTTAAACCACTTAACTGTACCAGTGTTCATAACGATTTCCTTTCGTAGCAATCGTTGTTATTCCCGCGATGCCTTGCGGGATTAGATCGATTATTTGAAAGGGAATCCGAGGAAGAGCATTGAGCCCTTGAGCGACGTCACAAGCAATGGTCGATGCCCCATACATAGCCTCTATTTCTGATTTGGCAATGTGCGTTCAAAAATAAATGAGACTTCTCGACCACCAGCTGGATAAATAAGATGCGACAATTGTCCACTACCCTGGAGGAAAAAGGAGGAAATCCCGCAGCGCGCTGGCAGTTTCGCAATGGCACTCTCAGTGCCGGTGAAGACAACCTCATTCACAAACAGGAGCGACGAATGATGAGGCCAGTTTTCGCTCGTTTCGGCTGCGGCGAAACGCCCAACGCCATTCGTTGGGTCTCGTCAAGGCTTGCTTCTTTTGACAAATCTGCGGCACCCGCATGAAATCCAGGAACCAAATCCTCAAGTGCCGGTTGGTGCAACTAATTGAATAGACCGATTCAATACAAGGAAATCGTGCAGGCCATCAGAAGCGACGGCTAGGAATCTGTGTGCCAACGATCGGCATCAGAGTTTGCATTGCTGCAGACACGCATGTGTATCGAAGTGAAATCCATTACAATCCGGTGTCGTTCGGGACGCCCGCGTACGATGCACGAGCTGCAAGTATCATGAAGGTGGATGAGAACGATGAATATACTCATAGCCGAAGACGAAGCGCTCATCGCATTTGACACTGCCTATACCGTGGAAGCTCTCGGCCATAAGGTCACCGGGCCCTTCGGAAGGGCTGACGATGCGAAAGCAGGGTCCGATGGCATAGAAATCGCCTTGGTCGACGTAAATCTTAGCGACGGCGAGACTGGCCCGGCACTTGCCGACTTCTTGTACAGAGGTGGCGCTACCGTTATATTCACCACCGGAAATCCTGAGATAGTCGAAAGCAACACCTCGGCTATTGGCATACTTGTCAAACCATATACCACCGTCGGGCTTACTCAAGCGATTGACTACGCCAGCGCCTATCGGATGGGAACACCATTGCCTCATCCAGGCATTCTTCATGTTCTCGGTTAGCCGGAAGACTGTTGTGGCCCTTGCCGGACCGCCATCACCTGTTGGTGAGATCCACCCCGGGAAGCCGTCACGCATTCTCGGCTGGTTTCATTGGCAGCCCACAGTCTCGCACATCGAACAGATGCCGTGCATTTACTTCCCGAACAATTGCTAAAAAAACGCCGTCGTCGCCATGCCGATCACGGCGGCGAACATCGCAAGGCACGAGGCCCAACCGAGGGCTTTCAAACCGCCTTGGATGACAAACTCCTTCATGACCTTACGATTCGATGCGATCAACATCAGGATGACCATAACCGGAACAGCGACGACGCCGTTGATCACCGCACTCCAAAACAAGGCCTTCATCGGCGGGATTGGTGTAAAATTCAAAAGCATACCCACCATCGTCGCCAACCCAATAGTCGTATAGAAGGCCTTGGCTTCGCTTGGCTCGCGCGACAGTCCCACTTTCCAGCGCGCTGCCTCGCTGACTGCATAGGCCGCCGAGCCGGCGAGAACCGGAACCGCCAGTAGACCCGTCCCTATGATGCCTGTCGCGAAGATAATCTTGGCAAAATGTCCGGCCAGCGGTTCTATCGCTTTCGCCGCGTCGACCGAACTTTCGATGTTGGTCGCACCTGCTTTATTCAGGGTGGCAGCGGTCGTCGTGATGATTGCAAGCGCGACGATGTTGGACGCGGCCATCCCAATCAGCGTGTCGAGCGTGATGCGCGTGTTCGCCTTTTCAGCTTCCTGCGGATGTTTGACGAGGGGTTCCTCACGTGGTTTCTCCTTTAGGTCTTCGGCCTCCTCAGAAGCCTGCCAGAAGAAAAGATAGGGACTAATCGTCGTCCCGAAGATCGCCACGATCATCGACCAGTAATTGGCGTCCCCCTTGAATGTCGGCAGCAACAGCCCGTGTATGAAGTTTGACCAATCAACATGGACAACGAACAGCGTCGCGATGTAGGAGAGCAACGCGAGGCTCAGCCACTTCAAGACAGCGACGTATCGCTTATACTTCAGAAATACCTGCAGGAGGATGCAGATCACACCGAAGGCAGCAACGTATATCAACGAATTGCCGCTGAGGAGTAGATGGGCCGCATCGCCCATTGCTCCGAGATCGGCGCCTAAATTGATAATATTCGCGACCAAAAGCGGAACAGTGATACTGACGGCGACCCATCTCGGGTAACATCGCGCCATGCTGCCTGCCAAACCCCGACCCGTGGTCCGACCGATGCGCGCACTGATCATTTGCACGGCCACCATCAGCGGATAGGTAAAGAGCAAAGTCCAGCTCGCGATATAACCGAATTGTGCTCCGGCTTGTGAGTAGGTGGCGATGCCGCTTGGATCGTCGTCCGAAGCACCCGTGACTAGACCCGGTCCAAGGATTTCCAACAACCGCGGTTTTGAAGGTTCAACGACAGCGCTTCTTTCGTCCAATCTATAGTCACTCATAACTGACTCCGAGCAGAAATCCGACGCAGCACATATCCGCTGATCTCGGTGCGAGTGAACCGCCCTTGCTGCTTGTTTGTTCCCTGGAAGCAGGCGGCACTAAAAATAATGCAACTCCAAAAACTTAGCGTCTGCGCTTACTCAATCTGTGCGTGCTCTTTCACAATATTTCGCGCCTGAAGGAACTTTCAGCGCCTATGTCGATTTGCTTCGTCAGTACAAGGAGGATCACCCGATATGGAAACACAACGGTCTTTCCAACGGCGCCGACCTATAAGGGGTGCTGCCTATTCCCTGGAAGATTTCCAGAAGAAATACGGTCTCGACGATGCCTTGGCCGAAAATCTTTTTATTCGCTTCGGCCCGTCTTCGATCGAGCTTGATCTGCTCATGGAGGCAAAGCGCCGAATTCTATCTTTCGATGAGCTGACGGAGGAGATACCATTGCGCTAGGCAGCACGATGAGCGTTGACACCTTCGGAACACTGGGGAACCTCAGTGGTGCGCCGCGAGCCCTCGCAAGCGTGGCTGCGGGATCGAAGGCAGGAGGATGTCGCGGGGGATACAATTTGTGAAAGCGTGAGCTGACGAAGAGACCCCTCTTCCAAGAAGGCCGTGTCTGAAAAAGCCCTAACCTTATCCGGGAGTGCCCTGCCGATATTGCGCCGGGCCTGCAAGTCTCATGTTTTCGACGCGCGCGCATTATTGCAGAAGATAATGTCGAATTGAATTTGTGTAGATTTAGCGATCTCCAGGTGGATCTCCCCAGAACACAAACGAAGGCTCCGGAACAAACCGTCTCGATCGCCGTTGCAATAGGCATCAGTTCATCTTCTGGAGGATAGTCAAATGGGTCGAGGTATTCTGCTCTGGCTTCTCGGTATTCCGTTGCCGATCGTTATTCTTCTTGTTCTCTTCACGCGATAGGAGGCGTCGATGTCGGCTGTTGAAGACGTACCAGCGGGAACCACTCCTATCGAATCGTCCAACCCCGCTATTGTCTGGGGTCCCATCATCGGAGGCGCCCTTGCCGCGACCGGGATTACCCTCATCCTTCTGCTGCTGGGATCAGGCGTCGGCCTTACGATGGTTTCTCCATGGTCTGGCCAGAGCGATTCGGCCACGAGCATCGGCATCACTGCGGCCATCTGGCTTGTGGTCGTTCAATGGTTGTCGTCAGCAATTGGTGGCTATCTCACGGGCCGCCTTCGCACCAAATGGGTTGAAGTCCACTCCGATGAAGTCTTTTTTCGCGACACGGCTCATGGGTTTCTGAGTTGGGCGCTGGCAACGGTGTTCGTGGCAGGGTTTCTCGCCTCTTCGTTGACTTCGCTGGCGAGTGCGTCTGCCAACGCCGCAGGTCAAGTCGTGCAAAACGCGGTGAGTGTTGGCGCTTCGGCTGCATCAGGACGCAATGCGGACCCGACCGCTTATTTTACCGACGCCCTTCTCCGGCCTGCAAAAACGACAGATCGCGCTCAATCTGACAATGGAGCTGCGGCGGCCGAAATCTCGCGAATTCTCTTGCAAGGTGCAGCCAGCGGCCAGCTCCCGGACGGAGACAAATCTTATATTGCGACGATTATCTCCGCCCGCACGGGCCTTCCCGAAACGGATGCCCGCAACCGTGTCGATACGGTGCTTAAGCAAATCGATGATGCTAAGTCGGCGGCAAAAGAAGCGGCTGACAAAGCCAGGAAGACGGGCGCAACAACCGCACTGGTTGGCTCCCTGTCGCTTCTGGTCGGCGCATTCATCGCGTCGGCGGCGTCAGCCCTTGGCGGTCGTCAGCGCGACGACGAAGAGGATTTGCTCATTGGCGCGCGCGGCCGACGCCTTTGAGCCACAACTGCAAGCGATTTGCTCTGCGTCATTGCGATGGCGCAGAGCGTCGTTTGACAGATTGGATCGCCAACGGCCTAGGGGTGAGCGTCAAGCCGGCTTCAAGTGATGAGCGCAGCCAACACCTTATTCGTCGTTGAAAAAGCGACGCAGCGAATTTGCAAGATCAATGGGGTTTTCTTCAGCGACATGGTGGCCACTTTCGATGCCGTGACCCACGACATTAATCGCCCATGAGCGCCAGATTTCCCTCGGGTCGCCGAAGAACCGTTCGAGATCGTCTCTCGTAGACCAAAGGCAAAGCAACGGGCACGTGATCCGCCTTCCAGCAATCCGGTCCTGCAGTTCGTCTTCCCGATCGACGGTTAGTCCCGCTCTGTAATCCTCGATCATTCCATGGACGACCGCAGGCCTGTGGATTGCGGTCAACAGGTCATCGTAGGCCTCCTCTCCCATGAGATCCGGGTGGATGGCCTTGTACCAGGTCTTAGGATCGGAATTGATCGCTTGCTCAGGCTTTTCCCGCTGCGCGAAGAAGAACCAATGATACCAGTCACGCGCAAAACGCCAGTCCATTCGTTCGAGATGCTCGATGATGGGAATACTGTCGATCACGGCAACCTTGGTGACGATTTCCGGATGATCGAGGGCAAGGCGAAATGCCACGTAGCTGCCTCGATCATGTCCCGCAACTGCAAAACTCCGATGCCCTAAAGCGTTCATTAGTTCCACACAGTCAACCGCCTTCGCCCGTTTCGAAGAATAGCGACTATTGTCGCTATCTACGGGTTGGAAAGACTTTCCAAATCCGCGGAGATCAGGACAAACAAGCGTGAAGTGAGCAGACAAAAGGTCTGCGACATGGCCCCATGTCATGTGCGTTCGCGGATGGCCATGAAGTAACAATAATGGCGGACCGTAGCCGCCGTGGCGAACCCGCAGAAGGCCGGGTCCAACGTCGATGTAATCCAGTGCCATTCCGCTGAACAAATCCGGCCTCCTTCATATATTTGGTCGGCTGTCCTTACGTTCACCGCATCAAATTGTTCCGGCTAAAAAGGGTTCTGCCGCAGCGACGTAAGCGTGGGCTAACGATTGCATGGCCAGCCAATTTCGTTCCGGAACATTCGGGCCGGCGTGCAGTTCATTTAGCGGAGGATGACACATGATAGGACAATTGTGGGATAAGCCAATCACGGTCGAGACTAACAAGTTTGGCGAGCGGCTGACAATCGCCAACACGGAAGCCGCCACCCACTATTTGCTGCGCAACTGGCCGACAAAGGCAGGCGGGATCGCCTATAAGAACGCAAAGCGGACGCTCATCAGCGCCCATGGAGGTCGTGTGGAAGCCGAGGTCGCAAGGAGTGCTTTCCTTGCTGCGCTCAAAGAAGGCGGCGTCCAGATATTTGAAGCATGACCGCGCGATATGCATCGCTCATGCCGCGCATTTTAAAGCCGTCTAGCACCTAAATTGCAGCAGCTTCCTCGAGTTTTCGCCGAATACCGCCCTTTAAGAAATCCGTGGAACAAGAACGCATTGCAAGCATTGCTCTTCTATCCCACGCGGAGGAAGAAGATGCCCGAAGCAACGAGCGCGTCGCTGCACGCTGATGTCGTTTTGCTACTCCCAGCACTGCGAAACTTTGCCAGAAGATTTGTCTCCAGTCCGTCGGACATCGACGATCTCACACAGGAGACGGTATGGAAGCTCTTACGCCATTCCGAGAGATTCACGCCCGGGACCAGCCTGAAGAGCTGGGCGTTCACCATCATGCGAAACACTTTCATCACCGAATACAAACGCCGAAGGCGGCTGCAGCTTCGGGCGAACGACGATGCCTTGTTCGAGGTTCCCACGGATTGCTCCCAGCAGAAGTGCATCTACGCTGCAGAGGTCGGCAAAGCGCTCGATCGTCTTCCGAAATATCAGCGCGACGCCCTTCTCATGATCGTTGAAGGGGTTTCCTATGGGGCTGCGGCCGAGCGTTGCGGCTGCGAAATCGGAACGATCAAGAGCCGGGTCTCACGTGCGCGGAGCATGCTGGTCGAAATGCTGGGCGAGAAATCGCTACACGCCGCCGCTTCGATATATTAAGCCCGCGTACCTGAGTGGGACGCGACGGTAGCGCTGACGTCATGGTGATTTGATCGATGGAGATGGCTGGTGAGCATAGTCTAGCGGAGGCGCAAATGTGATCTGATGAGTAGCAAGGATCGTCGTTCTTTTCTGAACTTACGGCGAGAGCTCAAAATGGCGCGCTCGCCGGAGACGTACATACGAGGCACGACCAAGCATTTTTATGAATGGCTGGACAGCCGTTCAACATCCATTCCAGCAGGGCCTCCGGTTTGGATCTGCGGCGACTGTCACCTGGGCAATTTAGGCGCCTTGGCGGATTGCGATGGCGACGTGGCTGTTCAGATGAGGGATTTCGATCAGGCAGTTATTGGCAATCCCGCACACGATCTTATCCGCCTAGGCCTTTCGCTTGCATCGGCTGCACGCGATTCAGTTCTCCCCGGCGTCACGACTGCAAGAATGCTAGAAGCCCTCATGGCAGGATATGAGGCCGCTTCCGTGGAAATCCAGGTGGGCACGCCGCAATTGCGTAAACCAAAGGACATCAGAAAGCTATTGAAACGGGCGGCTCACAGACGCTGGAAGAACCTCGCAATGGAAGACTTCCAAACGAAACATCCCTTGCTCCCCCGAAATAAGCGTCTTTGGCCGCTGCATCGAGCCGAACGGTCCGCGGTGCTAGGGCTTTGCAGTGACCGGGAAATGGAAAAGACCCTGCTAGGCATTGATGACGTGACGGCCGACGATTTGAAGATCCTCGATGCTGCCTATTGGATCAAGGGCTGCAGCTCTCTTGGCCGCCTGCGATGCGCCGTCTTGGTTCGAAACGGGAAGCATGGGCCGGTTTCGTTGCTGGATATCAAGGAGGCTGCTGCCCCTGCCGCTCCGTCGGCGCCCGAATCGAAGATGCCGCGGGACTATGCCGAGAGGGTAGTTGCGGGAGCAAAGGCGCTTTCCCCCAACCTTGGTGAGCGGATGGTCGCATCGAGGGTGGTGGGCAAGGCTGTTTTTATTCGTGAAATCACCCCCCAGGATATGAAAATCGAGATTAATCGTCTCACCGGAGATGAAATCCAGGCCATAGCCCACTACCTCGGTGGGGTTGTTGGGCATGCTCACGGTCGGCAGATGGTTCATCAAGAATGGCGATCGTGGATCTCTGAACTTGGCCTTTCGCGCAAGAAAGAATCGGAGATGCCGTCTTGGCTGTGGTCGAGTGTGACCGAACTCCTGTCCATTCACGACAAGGCTTATCTTGAACATTGCAGGCGATTTGCGTTGGCGCATCACTAAGGAACGCTGATGGCTCTGGCTCGTATCGCATAGGTGCGGAATCGATCGGCCGGCCCGGAGTGCCTTCTGCTGGATTGAACACCGCGGGTGCGGCTCATGCAATGCTCCACAAAGCGACATCCCAATCAAACTATCGATGGACGCGTAACGCCCAACCAATTCCATAGGAGGCATTGTCCGCAAACGCTAGCGATCCATTCTGAGCGCCTGACAGCGACCTGCCCCGCAGGGTGATCAC
The DNA here is from genome assembly GCF_012641405.1 of Rhizobium sp. P40RR-XXII. Lineage (GTDB taxonomy): Bacteria > Pseudomonadota > Alphaproteobacteria > Rhizobiales > Rhizobiaceae > Rhizobium. The sequence goes on along the minus strand of NZ_JABAII010000017.1, from coordinate 24,570 downwards.
GGAGATTGAGCTCGCAGCAGCGGACCAGGGTCAGCGTTGTTTGCAAGCATACTTTTGAAGCGCTCTTCGTCGACGGGTCGACTGTAGAAGTATCCTTGAATCTCGTTGCAACCACGATCGACAAGAAATCGCGCCTGCTCCTCCGTCTCAACACCTTCAGCGATTACCTCCAGCCCCAGCTTTTGCGCCAGCGAGATAATCGCCGAGGTTATAGCCATATCGTCTGTGTCGCGTGGAATATCCGTGATGAAGGAGCGATCGATCTTAAGCCGCGACAATGGAAATCTTTTAAGCGCACTAAGGCTCGAATAACCGGTTCCAAAATCATCAATCGCAAATTTTACTCCCAATTTCGCCAATTCGTGCATTCTAGCAACAGAGCCGGCGAGGTCCTTCATGATAAGCGTCTCCGTGATCTCCAGCTCGAGCCAAGTTGGATCGAGCTCGCTCTCGCTCAAGGCGGTCGCCACAGTCTCCACCAAACGCTTTTCCTGGAACTGTCTGGCGGAGACATTGACACTGATCCGAATAGGTTCGAGCCCTTTGTCCTGCCATACCCTGGCCTGCCGACACGCCGTCTGAAGAACCCATTCACCAATTGGCATGATGAGACCCGTCTCTTCGGCAAGCGTAATGAAATCCCCTGGATAGACAAGGCCCTCGCTTGGATGCTTCCAACGGACCAACGCTTCGACCGCAACAATCCTGCCCGTTTGGACGTCCACCTGCGGCTGGTAGTGCAATACTAGCTCGTCACGGACAAGCGCCTGGCGTAGCTCGTCAGTGCGAGCGAGCTTTCTGCGGACACTGGCGGCCATTTCCGACGTGAATAAAGCGATTCCATCGCGGCCCAGCTCCTTTGCACGATACATGGCCATATCTGCGGAAGCGAGCAGCTCTCCCGCAGTCATACCGTGGCTCGGATAACTGGCGACGCCGATGCTGCAGGTTACCCTCAGTTCGATATTGTTGAGTACAATCGGGCGAGCCACTGCCTCTCTTATCGCAGACAATCGACCTAGGCAGCTCTCGATATCTGTTTGCTCAAGGATGAGCACGAACTCGTCTCCTCCGATTCTCGCAACGGCCGCCTTGTCAGTTGTCAGCTCGCTGATCCTGTCCGCTACGATCTTCAGCAGTTGGTCGCCAACCGAATGACCGAGGCTGTCATTGACGAGTTTGAAGTTGTCAAGATCGAGGAATGCCAGGGCGATTTCAGATCCCGCAGAATCAGCTGTCTGCATTGCACGGGTGAGCTTTTGATCCAAAAACGCGCGATTGGCCATGCCCGTCAGAGGATCGTGATCTGCGAGAAACCCAATCCGAGCTTCCGCGCGATGACGGCTGATTGCGATCCCGGCCATATACACGGCGATCGAAACAAAATCGGAAAAGCCCGGCCGGCACCTGGCACCTTCAGACGAATAGAGGGCGAGAACGCCTTCGACACGGCCGTCGGTGTCGGAAATTGCCAAACATTGGCACTCATGATCCAATTCAGAGACATCCGCCTGATCAAAGGCGAGCTTGAGTGCTTTCGTGGTGACTGCGAGATCCATGACAGCCATATCAATGAATGTGGCATTGACCCGCCTGCGGTATTCTTCATTCAAGGTGGGTGCCGCAGCCAGACGCAGCTGCCCTGACTCTGGTGTGATCGTCAAGACTGCAGCATGCACACCCTGTGCGAATTCCGCAATCATACGGGCAAGCTCTTCAAGAACTTTCGGAAGAGGCGTCCCACGGGCTATCATTTCAAGCAGATAGGATTGGGAGCGCATCCGGCGTTCTGCCGATTTCTGCTCCGTGATATCACGAGAAGCTCCGACAATGCCCACAATTGTTCCGGACGCGTCTCTCAACGGGACACGCGTGATCATCAACCATCGTTCGCCGTCACCACGAAATGCCAACTCCTCGCCACCGAAATGGGGTTGTCCTGTCTCGGCGACACGACGTTCAACATCCGTGGCAATTCGTGCGACATGGCTCGGTAAGAACTCGAAATCCGTCCGCCCGACCAAATCCTTCAGATGGGATAGCCCGTTGTTGACGACGACGGCGTGGTTTCCAAACAGGAAGCGTCCTTCCAAGTCCTTCGCATATATAAAATCGGGGATTTGGTTGATCATGTTCTCCAGCCAACCCTCACGCTCGACCAGGTTTGCTTCGTGGCGAACATCCTCCGACCTCCTGCGTAACATGGGTGTGGCAGGAGCTGGCTCGACTTCGGGCAGTGATGAGATTGACAATTTGCCGTCCGCAATGTCGCCTTTAGTCAAAGAAATTCCCCGGAACAAATGTGAAAGTTCATTCTGCTATTGGGAAGTTATCCCCGGATGAACGTCGATTCACCACCGCGGGGAAGCTAAAGACATGGTGAACAAGCCATTACTATGTTTTCGCTGCATTTTCAGGGCGACAATAACAAACTTTGCCTCAAGCGATAGATCTCGGACACCCGAACAAACCGTGCGGCAAACATGGTGGCCGTAATACCTTTCACATGATATTATGACTAGATTATCAGCGATCTCCATAGCAAATGGGGTGTAAGTATTTACCCGCGGAAATTATTTCCAATAATATAAGAAGGCTCAGAGAAATATAAATCTCAATTTGACCGGTTTTCACCTTATCTGAAACTCTTCTGATATGAATCGGACGTTACGATTGGCGCCCCGCCTGGGTGATTTTCTTCTGCATTCGATATTGCTTGACCACTCGACCTGATATAAATCGTTTGACTATATAGATCGCAAACGACCATGATTTGCGGATCTGGAATATTAGAGACTTTACCGAATCCATCCCAGCTGATCATTCGTCAGCAATGACCCACCGCAGACCCTACTCCCGAGAATCATGTCCAGGCCGACAAAATCTTTCATCGTCGAAATCAAGAATTCCCGCCGCAAAAAGGCTGGATCCGCCGACCAGCCGAAATCCATTTGGGGTACATTTGCTCCCGATCTCAAGCAAAGCTTGGATCAGGAAGAGCCGCTTCCTTCGCCCACTCCTGCACCGTGTCCAGCTCTGCCGGATTTGAAGCCTGTTGCCGATGGCGACAGCGACGATGCGACGGTCGTGCTACCAAGGTCTACCTTCATTGAAAAATGGGGCTCGAAGAAAGCCGAGAAGACAAAGGCGGGACAAGGGGACGCTGTTTCGACATTCCTGGCGCGGATAGAGCGGCAGAAGGCGTTGCTTGCGGAGTTTCAGGCGGATCCCACGGGTTTTACGAAATGGCGATCGGCATGGTTCCGCGAAGTCAGTGGCGGATTTGGTGTCAGCGTCACCTATGATTCCGTCGATGCCGGCGGCGGTCTGCGATATATTGTGGTCGAGACGGCACGAGAGATCGTCGAATTCCTCGACGATCTCGCGCAGCACGCGCAAATCGATGTGAATTTTCAGCGTGCACTGAAAGAGAACCGTCTCCGGCGTGTATCGCAACGAGTTGGCGAGGTGGAATAGCCTGGTTCAGGCGCGTCGAGGATCTTGATATCCTGGCGACGGAATCGCGAGTGCGAGGAAGTCCTTGAATTCCGAGATCTGCTAGTAGAAGGCTTTTATCGCGAGGTCGCGACGGTCCTGTTTTCGCCTGGTCAAAAGCGGTACTAGCAGGATCTCCCAGTCGATTTATTGCGGCCATCGGAGCGCAGGCTCACGAAACTCTCCCCGCTGTCGCGGATTTGAAACAGCTGGCAGTCGAAGAGTTGCGGCATTAGAATCTGTTAATCACAGCAAGCCCTTCTGGATCCATCAGAGCCGCGAGATATGGTGGTTTGCGGAAGCCTGGTGTCGAGCGGCGATTGCCGCGCTTTCGTCAGCACAGAAACTAATGCGCTGACGGACCAATTGAGGCGTGAAGAGCTTAGCGTCCACGCGGGCAAAGCAATTGGAGCAAGTGGGCGCAAACAAGGTTAGAATGGCGAACACATCACGCGCGCAACCGCTTGTAATGAGGCCCAGGGATGGAGAGCATTGAACCCTTCGAGCGACTCGGGTTGGCGCTAGCCATCGGGGCAATCGTCGGGGTGGAACGCCACTGGCGGGAGCGCGACCAAGGCGGTGGAAAGCGGACCGCAGGAATACGCACCTTCATGATCACCGGCATGCTCGGCGGAGTTTCCGGTCTAATCGAGCAGATGCTTTCCGCGCCGGTAACACGGCACGGACTTGTCATCATCGCGATGTTCGTGACCTTTAGCGTTGTCTTTGCCCTTTACCAATATCGCGAATCGGTCGCGGAAGGCAATTTTAGCGTCACGAGCGTGATCACCGCCATGACGACATTTGCGTTGGGCGCCCTGGCCGTGGTCGGTGACGCGCCGTTGGCGGCCGCCGCCGGCGTGGCGCTCGTGGCAATCCTGGCCAGCCGCGAGATATTGCATCGATTCGTTCGTAACCTGAGTTGGGACGAGTTGCGATCCGCTATCGTTTTCCTTGCGATGTCCGTCATTGTCCTACCGATATTGCCAACAGCGCCAGTTGGGCCGTTCGGCGGCATTTCCCCCTCAGGCACATGGCTTTTGGTGGTCCTTCTCGCGGGCATCTCCTTTCTGGGATATGTTGCAGTCAAGGCATTCGGACAAGTTCAAGGTGAACTCGTTGCAGGTGCGATCAACGGACTGGTATCGTCAACTGCGATGGCAGTCACAAATGCTCGCCTAAGCGCCACCGGTCAATCCGCGATCCTACTGGTGGCCGGAGCAATGGCCGCAAATGCCGCCTCATATCTCAAGGTGCTTCTCTATGTCGCCATCCTTGCACCCTCGATCGCGGAGCGCCTGGGTCCCGCGCTCATTGCGGCCTCCTTTGTGATGATTGGCTTTTCATTGGTTTTTATAAAAAACGACACGATCAAACACGCTGAAAGCCACACACGAAACCCGTTCGAATTGTTTGCCGTGTTGAAAACTGCGCTCCTGCTTGTTGTCGTGGGTTTTTTGGCCCGGGCGGCTGCGACCTGGTTTGGAAAGTCTGGCCTGCTCGTCGTTTCGACACTTTCCGGGCTGGCGGATGTTGATGCCATCACTGTTACGATTGCCGGCATCCTAGACACGATCGGCACCGAATTCGCGGCAACGGCTCTTGGGATGGCCGTCATCGCCAACACGGTCGCCAAGATGATGTATGCCTTGATCTTGGGCGATCGAGCCTACAGCGGGCGCTTCGTTTTGGTGAGCATTGCCGCGATCATCGGCGGCATTTTCATGTTCGAAACGACTCCGATGACGGAATGGCTCGTGATGGAAGACTTGCCGAAATAATATCATACGTGACGTTTGCTCTCGAGGGAGCCGAACGGATGAGCCTTATTTTTAGGTCCGAAGAATAGCCCTCCTTCAATATGTTGGGCCTGTTTCCATATGACCAGAGTGGCCGGATTAGGCAGAGAACCGCCTCTTCAGCCGCTGATTAATTTAAGATCGACGTCGAAAGCCCTTCTTCGTCTGGCCATCACAAGATGACCAAGTCGACTCGCATGATCGTGCCGACGAGGATGGTCTATTCGCTGCGGCGATATTTCATTGTCATTTGATCCCAATCAATGAGCGCGCGACATGCGCATCGCTATTAGAAGGCGGATTTTTATCGAGTTCATCGTCTTCGGAGTTGCGCGATCGATGGTTATTCATGTCGCAGTATTGAAAGAGAAGGCTTTAGGCGAAAAACGGGTCGCGATGGTACCGACCCTTATCCCTCGCCTTGAGCGACTGGGCGCCGGTCTGAATTTGGAGGCAGATGCCGGCTTGGCAGCCACGTTTGCTGATATCGCCTATCGAGGCGCCACAATCGAGAGCGCCGTCAAGACCATGGTGTCCGCAGCCGACATCGTGCTCGCCGTCCAATCACCATCCGCAGATATCATCAAGGCAATGAAGCCCGGCGGGATATTGATCTCCCTGCTGTACGGCACCAGCAATCCCGACACGGTGTTGGCCCTTAGGGATCGAAGGGTGACGGCTTTTGCGATGGAGCAAATACCTCGCATCAGCAGAGCGCAATCGATGGATGTCCTTTCCAGCCAGGCAGCTCTTGTGGGCTATTATGCCCCTCTGCTCGGCGCCGTTCACATGCCACGCATCCTACCAATGATGACAACTGCGGTGGGCTCGCTACGGGCCGCAAAGGTTTTGGTGATGGGGCTTGGCGTCGCCGGGCTTTCAGCCCTTGCCACTGCCCATCGATTGGGCTCAATAACAGTAGGCTATGACGTCCGTCCCGAGACACGCGAGCAGGCCGAGTCGCTTGGCGCCAAGTTCATCGATACCGGTATCGACGCACGCGGCGAAGGCGGCTATGCGCGCGAGCTGACGACGGATGAACGGGTCAAGGTCGAAGAGACGCTCACCCGGCATATCGCGGAAGCCGATATGGTCATTACGACCGCCTCCGTACCCGGCCGACCGGCGCCGAAGCTAATCTCTTCAGCGCAGGTCGCAGCGATGAAGCCCGGCGCTGTGATTGTGGATCTCGGGGCGGAAAGCGGCGGCAATTGCGAAGAAACCAAGCCCGGTGAAACAGTTAATGTCGGAACGGTCACCGTCCTTGGTCCGACTAACGTGCCATCGGCACTCGCCCAGCATGCCAGCGAACTCTATGCAAAAAATGTCCTTAATCTTCTTGATCTGATCATCAAGGACGGCTCGATCCATCTCGATTTCGAGGATGAAGTCATCGCAGGCACGGTGGCAACCCACGACGGAAAGATTCGAAGCAAAGCACTTCACCACATTATCGAGAGCGCATGCCTTTCAAGCCCGGAGATCGCGTGATGACGCTCGACACATCGATGACATGGCTCATTGCCCTTTATATTTTCATGCTGGCTGCCTTTACCGGCTACGAAGTGATTAGCCGGGTGCCCTCGATCCTACACACCCCACTGATGTCTGGTTCGAACTTCATCCACGGCATTGTGGTCATTGGTGCTCTCCACACACTACTGAATGCCACCACACCGTTCGCCCAGAGTATCGGCTTTATCGGTGTTGCGCTCGGGGCCGCAAATGCGGCCGGCGGGTATGTGGTGACCGACAGGATGCTCGCGATGTTCAAAGCGAGCGGCGGCAAGGAGAAGTAGGATGATCGCACAGCATCTCGTCAGCCTGAGCGGTCTTCTCGCTGCGGCTCTCTTCATCTTCGGCCTGAAACGGATGGCATCGCCGGTTACCGCTCTGTCGGGCATCATGACGGCCGGCGCAGGCATGATCGTCGCTATCGCAGCGACCTTCCTTATGGTTCTCGATCTTGACCAAGCCGCCAAGTCTCATCTGACGACCAATCTCGGTCTCGGGATCCTGGCATTGCTTGTCGGCGGCGGTTGGGCTTGGTGGCGAGGAGCAAGGGTTGAAATGACGGCAATGCCGCAAATGGTCGCCCTGTATAATGGCATGGGTGGCGGAGCGGCAGCCGCCATCGCAGCTGTCGAGCTTTCCAACGGAACCGGTTCAGGTGCATTGTTGCTTGCCGTCACTATCATCGGCGCCCTGATCGGTTCTATTTCCCTGACGGGCTCTATTATCGCGTGGGCGAAGCTCGATGGCAGGATCGACAAGCCGTGGCGCTTTTCTGGCCAGCGTCTCGTGAACGGCCTGTTCTTCCTGGCAACGCTCGTTGTTGGTACCGGTATCATCTTTCTGCACGGCTCTTTGACGGGCGCCGGGCTCGCGGTCTTGTTCTTTGCTGGGGCGCTTGCCTTCGGTGTGCTGATGACGTTGCCGATCGGCGGCGCTGACATGCCCGTGGTCATCTCGCTCTATAATGCTTTCACCGGCCTTGCCGTTGGCTTGGAAGGATTCGCGCTGCAAAACCCCGCCTTGATGATCGCCGGCATGGTCGTCGGTTCAGCAGGCACGCTGCTGACACTGCTGATGGCGAAGGCGATGAACCGATCACTGGCTAACGTGCTTTTTTCCAACTTCGGTGATGGCGCAGCTTCTGGCGGCTCCGAAATTCATGGGCAGATGAAATCCGCCGATGCCGCCGACGCGGCGATCAACATGCGCTACGCGTCGAGCGTCATCATTATTCCTGGCTATGGCCTCGCTGTCGCTCAAGCGCAACAGAAACTCCACGAATTCGTCAAGATCCTGCAGGCGGCCGGTGTGGACGTCAAATTCGCCATCCATCCGGTGGCCGGCCGCATGCCAGGTCATATGAACGTGCTGCTGGCGGAAGCTGGCGTTCCTTATGACATCATCTTCGACATGGATGAGATCAACGCCGATTTCACAAACACCGATGTCGCGCTGGTGATTGGTGCCAACGACGTGGTGAATCCGGCTGCGCGCACTGACAAGTCCTCGCCGATCTACGGCATGCCAATCCTCGACGCCGACAAGGCGCGTCAGGTCTACGTCATCAAGCGAGGACAAGGCAAAGGCTATTCCGGCGTCGAGAACCAGCTCTTCTTCGAGGAGAACTGCTCGATGATCTATGGCGACGCCCAAGTAGTGCTCACGCAAATGGTTCAATCCGTAAAAGATCTAGCTGCTGCGGCCTGAAGCGGCCGGCCAAATCCAAGTTATTTTTTCCAAGGGAGAATGGTAAATGGCCTATCAGACGATCAACCCTTATACCGGCGAGACGCTCGCCAACTTCCCAGACGCAACCGATGCCGAGGTTCGTGCGGCGATCGCCGGCGCACATGAGGCATTTCTGAAGTGGCGAGGCACATCGTTCGCAGAACGCGGGCGCATTCTTCAGAATGCCTCAGACATCCTGCGCCGCGAAAGCGATGCCTACGCGAAACTTCTAACACTGGAAATGGGCAAGCTGTTCTCCGAGGCGAAGGCCGAGGTCGAGCTGTCTGCAAAAATCCTCGAATACTATGTCCGCCACGCTGAAGCCTTGCTCACGCCTGAGAAGCTGCCGGTTCTCGATCCGGCCGAGGGCGATGCCATTTTGGTTCACGAACCGCTCGGGGTGCTCCTGGCAATCGAACCGTGGAACTTTCCCTATTATCAGATCGCGCGTATCTTGGCACCGCAGCTCGCCGCCGGAAACACGCTGCTCCTGAAACATGCCTCCAATGTTCCGCAGAGCGCTGCCGCCTTCGAAAGGCTGATGGCACAGGCCGGTTTGCCGAAGGGTGCGTTCAAGAACCTCTATGCTACCCGATCGCAAATCGAGCTGATCATCAATGACGACCGCGTCCATGGTGTGGCCCTGACTGGTTCTGAAGGTGCAGGCGCTGTTGTGGCGGCTCAGGCTGGCAAAGCGCTAAAGAAGTCCACAATGGAGCTGGGCGGTGCTGATGCCTTCGTGGTGCTCTCCGACGCCGATCTCGAAAAGACCACCAAATGGGCGGTATTCGGACGTCATTGGAACGGCGGTCAGGTCTGCGTTTCTTCAAAGCGCATGATCATCGTTGATCCTGTCTACGATGTATTCCTTGATCGATATCGCACGGGCGTAGCCGGCCTTATCGCAGGCGATCCCTTCGATCCCAGGACAACTCTGGCGCCGCTGTCTTCCAAAGGCGCGGCCGATGAGGTGAAAGACAAAATCCGCGAGGCAGTCAAGCTTGGAGCCAGAGCCGAGGAGGTCGGGCCGCCGGTACCCAATCGAGGCGCCTTCGTTCAACCGACGATCCTGACCGATATCGGAGAAGACAACCCCGCACGCTATTGGGAATTCTTTGGTCCGGTTTCGATGTTGTTTCGAGCAAAGGATGAGGAAGATGCCGTGCGCATCGCCAACGATTCCCCCTTCGGCCTTGGTGGCTCAGTCTTCACCTCCAATTCGACCCATGGAGTGGAAGTCGCGAAGCGCATCTCCACCGGCATGGTCTTCGTCAACCATCCGACCAAGGTCGAGGCAGACCTGCCGTTCGGGGGCATCCGTCGTTCCGGCTATGGTCGCGAGCTTCTCGGGCTCGGTCTCAAGGAGTTCGTCAATCACAAACTGATCGATGTTGTCGACATCGACGCGCATTTCTGAACGCAAAAAAGGGACGCTTCGTTGAGCATCCCTTTATGAACGAACGCCAAGCCAAGGAGTGCCATAATGGCCAAGACCATGAAAGCCGCAGTCGTCCGCGAATTTGGAAAGCCTTTGATTATTGAGGAGGCTAGCATCCCGACGCCTGGTGCCGGCCAGATCCTCGTCAAAATTGCTGCGACAGGCGTCTGCCACACCGATCTGCACGCCGCAGAAGGCGACTGGCCAGTGAAACCCAAACCTCCGTTCATCCCGGGTCATGAAGGCGTCGGCAACGTTGTTGCTGTCGGTCCTGGCGTGAAACATGTCAAGGAAGGCGACCGTGTCGGCGTCCCATGGCTTTACACCGCCTGCGGGCATTGCAAGCATTGCTTGGGCGGTTGGGAAACACTCTGCGAGGAACAGCAGAATACCGGCTACTCGGTCAACGGGAGCTTTGCCGAATATGTCCTTGCCGATCCGAATTATGTGGGCCATTTACCCGACAATGTATCATTCATCGACATCGCGCCGATTCTTTGCGCGGGTGTTACCGTCTACAAGGGCTTGAAGGTCACCGACACAAAGCCAGGAGACTGGGTGGTGATCTCCGGCATTGGCGGTTTGGGGCATTTGGCTGTTCAATATGCCAAAGCGATGGGTCTCAACGTCATCGCAGTCGATATCGATGATGAAAAACTCGAACTTGCGAAATCTCTTGGTGCGTCGCTGGCCGTGAATGCCCGCAAGGACGACCCGATCGCTTTTGTGAAGAAAGAGGTGGGAGGCGCCCAGGGCGTACTGGTTACGGCCGTTTCTCCCAAAGCCTTCGAACAGGCCCTTGGTATGGTCGGTCGTGGCGGCACGGTCTCCCTCAACGGGCTTCCTCCCGGCGATTTCCCCCTGTCGATCTTCGATACCGTCCTCAACGGGGTGACCGTCCGCGGTTCCATCGTCGGCACGCGGCTAGACCTTCAAGAAGCGCTGGATTTCGCCGGCGAAGGCAAGGTCAAAGCGACGATCGCGACCGACAGGCTCGAAAACATCAACGATATCTTTGCTCGCATGCATAAGGGGGACATCCAAGGCCGCGTAGTCATCGACTTCGCAAAATAAAACGAAAGGAGTCCTGCGATGCACGCGATGGTGCTTCACAAAATCGGCGAGCCGCTTGTCTGGACCGAGTTGCCGGATCGCGAGCCAGGTCCTGGCGAGATCCGCGTCAGGATCTCAGCCTGCGGCGTTTGTCGGACGGACCTCCATGTGGTAGACGGCGAACTGCCCAATCCTCGTGTTCCGATCATTCCGGGACACGAGATCGTCGGCCGCGTCGATGCGCTGGGGTTCGGTGTCACCGGACTGGCGATCGGCGAACGTGTCGGCGTGCCCTGGCTTGGCCACACCTGCGGCGTCTGCCCCTATTGCCGTGACAATCACGAAAACCTCTGCGACGCTCCGGGGTTTACTGGTTACACGCGTGATGGCGGATATGCGACATCGATCATCGCCGACGCACGCTTTGCTTTTCCGCTCGGGCAGGACGATGATGATATCGCTCTGGCACCCCTCCTGTGCGCGGGCTTGATCGGCTGGCGTTCGCTCAAAATGACGGGCGATGCCAAGCGATTGGGCTTCTACGGCTTCGGAGCTGCGGCTCATATCGTAGCGCAGGTCGCCAGTTGGCAGGGGCGTGATGTCTATGCCTTCACCAGGCCGGGGGATACGTCTTCTCAGCGATTTGCTCGGACCCTGGGGGCGGTCTGGGCCGGAGGATCTGACGAGACGCCGCCGCAGAAGCTCGACGCTGCGATCATCTTCGCGCCCGTTGGCGACTTGGTACCTACCGCCCTTAGAGCCGTTCGCAAGGGCGGACGGGTTACCTGCGCCGGCATTCATATGAGCGATATTCCGAGCTTTCCTTATTCGCTGTTGTGGGAGGAGCGGCAGGTCGTTTCGGTCGCTAATCTAACTCGTCAGGATGCCACCGACTTCCTGGCCCTCGCCCCACAGGTCGGCATCGTCACGCAAACCAACCCCTACCCGCTGCGCGAAGCCAATCAAGCGCTCGCTGACCTGCGTGCCGGCCGTTTCGAAGGCGCCGCTGTGCTCATTCCCTAAAGAAGGGCAGAGTGCCTATTATCGGGCCTTTACCAGACGATTGAATGGTCAATAGCGCCTGTCCAGTAGCCTGCTTGAATTGAAGCCATCGCGGGCCGAAAGCAGTTTCGCCTCATCCTGATCACCTTACGAGACCGCCATGATCGAAAACCGTATCCGTCGAAAGGATCTCCTCGACAAAGTCACCACGCCGCAAGCGGCCGCCAGTCTCATCAAGGACGGCATGATCATTGGCATGAGTGGGTTTACCCGAGCAGGCGATGCGAAAGCCGTCCCAATCGCCATGGCCAAAAAAGCAAAAACAGACCCATTCAAGATCACTTTAATTACCGGCGCGTCGCTTGGCCATGACATCGACCGGATGCTCACGGAGGCAGGAATTCTGGAGCGTCGGATGCCGTTTCAGGTGGATAGAACGTTGCGAGCCGCGATCAACCGCGGTGAAGTCATGTTCATCGACCAGCACCTTTCCGAAACCGTCGAGCATCTACGCTCCAACCAGTTAGGCCCAATCGACTACGCAGTCGTGGAAGCGACGGCAATTACCGAGGATGGCTGCATCGTGCCCTCCACATCGATCGGCAATTCCGCCAGCTTTGCAATCCTCGCAAAAAAGGTCATCATCGAGATCAATTGCAGCCAGCCATTGATCCTTGAGGGATTGCACGACGTCTACATTCCCACCAAACGACCAGCGCGTGTGCCCATCCCGATTGTCGCCTGTGATAGCCGTGTGGGCTTTCCTTACGTGCCGATCGATCCGCGCAAGATAGCTGCAATCGTCGTCACTGATGAAAAAGACAGTTTCTCCACGGTCGAGCCTCCGGATGCGGAAACCCAAGCAATCGCCAAGCATCTCATGCACTTCCTTGAGGGTGAAGTCCAAAACGGTCGCCTCGACCTGACCCTGCAGCCGTTGCAGGCCGGCATCGGCACGATCGCCAATTCGGTGCTGAGGGGCTTTGCTGATGGACCGTTTCATCATCTGCGCATGTATAGCGAGGTTCTGCAGGATAGTACCTTTGATTTGTTCGATGCCGGCAAGCTTGTATTTGCTTCGGGCTCGTCGATAACTTTATCGGAAGGCTGCAGCGAACGGGTATTCGGCCAGTTTCACAAATACAAGGACCGGTTGATTTTGCGACCGCAGGAGATCAGCAATCATCCGGAAGTCATTCGCAGGCTCGGCGTGATTGGAATTAATACAGCGCTGGAGGTCGACATTTACGGCAATATCAACTCCACTCATATCAACGGCACCCATATGATGAACGGAATTGGCGGTTCAGGGGATTTCGCGCGCAACGCCTACCTGTCGATCTTTGTTACGAAGTCGATGGCAAAGGGTGGCTCCATTTCTTCCGTAGTTCCAATGGTGACACATGTCGATCACACCGAGCATGATGTCGACGTCATCGTGACGGAGAACGGACTTGCTGATCTTCGTGAGCTTGCGCCGCGCGAGCGAGCCGAGTTGATCATCGCCCAATGCGTTCACCCGGACTACCGCGAAGCATTGCTGGACTATTTCCGGCGTGCGACCGCCCGTGAAGGCCATACACCGCACCTTCTTGAAGAAGCTTTCTCCTGGCACCTGAGACAACGGGCGAGCGGAAGCATGAAATCAGATATTTGACTACCGCAAGACCCGTCGGTCCAACGATAGTGCCGGGCCTGCCATTCCGAGATAAAATAGCAGCAGACTTGTGGTTCACATTTATCGAGCGGCGGTTTTATGCGGATCGGAGTAAAGCGACAGACACGTTATCGGATAACATCGCCGATGATCATTCTTGATACGAATGCCTTTAGGGGTTCCGGATCAAAATGACCTCTTGAGCTGAGCATTGCATCAATTACTTCTGCTTGAGACCAAGCACGCTTATACGCCCGTATCGTTGAAAGGGCGTCGTATACGTCACAAATTGCCGCGATCCGCGCCACGTACGGAATATCATTTCCGCCAAGGTTATGTGGATAGCCAGTACCATCAAACTTCTCGTGGTGATGGAGACAAATATCCAAAATTGCTTTCGGTATACCTGGAATCGACGCAATCATGCGGTAGCCTTGCACTGGATGCATCCGCATGATCGTAAGCTCTTCACTCGTAAGCGCACCCGATTTTTGCAACACTTCGATCGGGAGCGTTATCTTTCCGATATCATGGATCAATCCTCCTGAGCCAAAAAGGCGAACACTTTCTTCTTTCAGGCCCAGGCTCCGAGCGAAGATGATCATCAATGCGCTTACGGCCAGAGAGTGAAGAAATGTTCCTTCGTCCTTATCCTTTAGCTTCGCGACTCCAATCAACGCACCGGCATTGGTCACGGCTTCCGCCATGATTTGCTCCACGACGCTGTTCGCGGCCTCGAGTTGGAAAATGCGCCGCAAACGTGCTTGGTTCAAAACGTTGCGAATATCCGGCTGCGTTTCTTTGATTGTCTCTCGGGCGAATCCAACCTTCTCTGCGGTGAATTGCGATTTTAGGTGCGCATCATATCGTTCCACATCCCAGCTATTGCCCGCGATAAGGTCGGCACCGATGTCGCAACCAATGACGACGCTAAGCGCTGGCTTCGCATGAGCCGGTCCACGTCGGCTGGAGAAGAAATATAAAAGCCGCCCGCCATGCCGGAAGGTTCATTCTCAGCCAGTTCTAGTTCCTGAACGAACATTCCCGCGCTGATCTGATGGAGACGGATCCTCTTTTTCACTATGAATTCCGTGAGTTGCATTAGATTGGACAGACACAGCCTGGGGTAAATGCTCCGTATCCAATCTCGGTGATTTGGGTCAACACCGGCCACAGACAAGGCCAGTGCGGACAAATGACCTGTAGTTGCAGGATAGCACTTCCAAATACAATCACTATATGAACGCAGATGCTGCCAAACTAGCTGAAGCGCTCCACCTTTCGAAAGCCATTGCTCATACTGGGAGATAGTGCATTTGCAATTAATTAATCGAAGTGCGCCAGTATTATTTTCGAATCAATTTGCGTCGAACGCGCATTTTCTGGGAGACCCCAATGCATATTCTTAATCGCGGCGCAAATGCTATATCTGTTCTTGCCGCTATTTCCAAATCTCAGGCCATGATCGAGTTTGATCTTTCCGGCAAAATTCTCACCGCCAATGAAAACTTCTGCAGGACCCTCGGCTACAATCTTCCGGAGATTGTGGGAAAACACCATAGCATGTTCGTTGAACCGGCTTACGTGGCCTCGCCGGACTATAAGGCATTCTGGACAAAGCTTGCCACGGGAGCCTTCGATCAACAGCAATATAAACGCATCGGCAAGGGCGGCAAGGAAGTCTGGATCGAGGCCTCCTACAATCCCGTTCTTCGTCGCGGTAAGCCCGTCAGGGTGGTCAAGATCGCAACGGATATCACCGGGCAAAAATTGAAGGCGGCGGAAGATGCCGGCAAGATCGAAGCCCTATCACGCGCGCAAGCTCTCATTGAATTTACGCCCTCCGGAGAAGTCCTGACCGCCAACCAAAACTTCCTCACCGCCCTTGGCTATTCGCTTACGGAGATCCAAGGCAGACATCATTCGATGTTTTGCGACCCGTCCTATACGACGTCGAGCGCATATCGAGACTTCTGGGCGACGCTTTCCAGCGGCGGGTTGGTTGCAGATGAATTCATGCGAATTGGAAAGGGCGGCCGCAAGGTTTTCATCCAGGCTTCCTACAACCCGATTTTCGACCTCAACGGGAAGGTGTTCAAGATTGTCAAGTTCGCGACAGACGTGACCGCGCGGGTTGAGAACGTCGACCAACTGGCCGAATGCCTTACCAATCTTGCTGAAGGCAATCTTTCGCAGGCGATCGCAAAACCCTTCATCCCCTCACTTGAACGGCTTCGCGGCGATTTTAACGGCGCATGCGATAAGCTCAGCCAAGCCATGAGTACCGTTGCAGATAACGCACATGCCATCTCATCTGGCTCAAACCAAATAAGGGCGGCAGCCGACGATCTCGCCAAGCGCACCGAACAGCAGGCAGCCTCCATTGAGCAAACGGCGGCCGCGCTCGAGGAAATCACGAGAGCAGTCAAGGATTCCAGCCGTCGTGCCGGAGACGCCGGTGGGCTTGTTGTAGAAGCGCGAAAACATGCCGAGCATTCGGGTGAGATCGTCCGAAATGCAATCGGTGCCATGGACCAAATCGAAGCATCGTCACGCGAGATCTCGAACATAATCGGTGTCATCGATGAAATCGCATTTCAGACGAACCTCCTGGCGCTGAACGCGGGCGTTGAAGCGGCAAGAGCCGGCGACGCCGGCAAAGGGTTTGCCGTTGTGGCTCAAGAGGTTCGCGAACTCGCCCAAAGATCGGCGAAGGCAGCAAAGGAAATTAAAACTCTGATCACTGCCTCCGGCGCACAGGTCGCCAATGGTGTCGCCCTTGTCACCAATGCCGGATCGGCCCTTCAGGAGATAGCCACCCAAGTCCAGGAGATCGATACCAATGTAGCAGCCATCGTAGAGGGCGCGCGTGAACAATCGACGGCGCTCGCAGAAATCAGCCAGGCCGTCAATACAGTTGATCAAGGTACGCAGCAAAACGCGGCCATGGTGGAGGAGCAGACGGCCGCCAGCCACAGTCTTGCCCGAGAAGCGACGGCTTTGTTCGAACTGCTCGCGCAGTTCCAATATGACGGCGATGTGGGAACCTCTACAGCGGGCACAGCGGATCAATGGCCGCTCAAGCCTACAAACAAAATGCATGCCCGCCCGCAGGCGGACTTTGTCAGACTGAAATCAATCGCCACACCAGCAAAACAAAGCGCATAGAAATTAGCTGGTTCGCCTTGACGAACCATATTGCGTAATGGCTACGAAAAAGCGGATTTATATGGCGCAAAGACCGCCAACCGATAACGAAACGGCATTGGCAGCCAGAAGTGGGCACCAGCGTTGTTAAACAATCTGTCCGGAAACATCGCGCAGGCCGATTGCCGTGTGATTGGAATGTCATGCTCTCTTCTGCGTCAACATGGCCGATGTTGTATGCAGCAGTTTTGCGATAGTGCTCCTCACGACAGATAGTGTCGGGTAGTAGCCTGGAAATAATCAAAATGTGGGATTGGTTCCCTATAGTCTTCCTTCCGCTCAAGCTTCTCGTGTTGGGCACTGGCATGTTCTTCGCCATCAAGTGGCATCACGATCAAGAGAAGAAGAAATAACGAAAATGGCTTGTCCCGTTCGCTCAGCTTTAGCGCCGGACGCGCATGGCATTGGCTTTGGCGTGGAAGAAAAGGAAGCGCTGCTGAGTAGCTTTGCTGTCTTTCATGGCAATGCGGCGTACCAGCTACGAATAGCTGACCCGCGCCGCCTGAGAATGCAGTCTTTCCCGCGACAACATCCCACTGTTCAAAGTCCACTGGCGGAGAGAGCCTGAGAAGCTTTTCGCGCCGCATCTGCCAGGCATCGTAAACAATGCTACGATCGCGATAAGCCCACCACCCCTGTTCTCGACCGCAACGAAACTGCTTCGTTCGAAATCAGAAGTCTAGCCGCCGAACCGCCGACCGCCTCGGCCGCCGATCGGCGCCCCCTGAAAACAACCGTTCTTTGATGACTTCCATCCGGTTCGATTGTCATTCCACACAGCACCAGTTCGCTGCCGTGACAGGTTGCATGCGCAGCTATCGGCGTGCGGCAAGAGCCGTCGAGGGAGCGAAGAAAAGACCGCTCGCAGCGCACCGCATCTGCAGTGGCCTCATGATCAAGAACGGATACCAGTTCGGTTACCAGACTGTTTGCAACCGAGCTTTCAATACATATGGCACCTTGAGCGGGCGCTGGCGGAAAGTCGCTGAGATTGAGGATCTCCGTTGCCAATTGCCCCAGTCCAAGCCTGTTGAGACCCGCTTGGGCGAGCAAAGTGGCGTCAACGACGCCACTTTCCAGCTTTTGCAGTCTTGTCCCGACCAGACCACGAAACGGCACGACGACGAGATCCGGTCGGTGTAACGCAAGCAAGGCCTGTCTTCGTATTGAAGATGTGCCCACCACCGCGCCGGGCGGCAGCTCCCAAAGCCGACAGCCAGTCCGGGAAATGAAGGCGTCCCGCACGTCTTCTCTAGGCAGACAGGCGCTTATATGGAGGCCTCGCGGAAGCACCGTAGCAACATCCTTGCAGGAGTGCACCGCAAGGTCGATCTCTCCGGATAACAGCCGCTCCTCCAGTTCTTGCGTGAAGAGGCCCTTTACACCGATGTCAGGAAGCGGCTGCTCCCTCAGCTGATCACCCTTCGTCGTCAGTGATACGATGATAAAGGCTTCGGGGGGCAGCCCGTGACAGGCGGCCAGGCGCGCGGCAACCTCAGAGGCTTGGGCGCGCGCAAGAGGGCTTGCCCGCGTGCCGATCTTAATTGGCTTTGCGCCTGATAAGCGAACGCGGACGGTCATTAGGCCGCGTCCCTTGCAAGGGAAGGCGAAACCGGAGCGGTGAACTGCAGTTCGGCGAGCCTGGCATAGATCCCGCCCTGACGAACAAGACTCGCGTGGGTTCCTTCCTCAACGATCCTGCCCTCGTCCATCACTAGAATCCGATCTGCCTTCAATACCGTTGCGAGCCGATGGGCAATCACGATCGTGGTCCGGTTTTCCATCAGGCTCTCAAGCCCACTTTGCACGAGCATCTCGCTTTCGGCGTCGAGGGACGCGGTGGCTTCGTCGAGAAGGAGGATCGGAGCGTCCTTCAGCACCGCTCTTGCGATCGCAAGTCTCTGGCGCTGGCCACCCGAAAGTGTAAGCCCTCGCTCGCCCAAGACCGTCTCGTACGCCTTCGGAAGGGCCGATATGAAGGCATCTGCCTGTGCCTTTGAAGCTGCGCCCTGAATTTCTTCGGCAGTTGCATCTGGTCGGCCAAGCGCAATATTCTCGCTGATCGACGTTGCAAAAATCGTAACGTCCTGCGGGACAATGGCGACCTGACGGCGAACTTCCTCTGGCGACAAACTCGCAATTTCACGCCCATCAAGCGATATCTGCCCCGATTTCACCTGGTAAAATCCAAGCAGAATCGAGAACAGGGTGCTCTTGCCGGAACCTGACGGTCCGACGACCGCCACCGTTTCGCCGGGTGCCACGCGCATTGACAAGCCCTTAAGCACCTCTCGTTCGGGGCTACCAGGATAAGCAAACCGCACACCGCTGAACTCGACAGAGCCTGAGACCGGCAATGCTAACCGTCCCATTCCCTTTGCAGCCGACCGATCATCCTCTTTCTCGTCCATCAGTTCGAAGAGCCGTCCGGCAGCCCCGGCCGCTTGTGCGAGCTCACCCCAAACTTCCGAAAGTGATCCGAGCGAACTTGCGGCGATCACCAGATAAAGAAGAAACTGGCTCAAGCTGCCGGGCGACATCGCACCTGACATGAGGTTCTGTGCACCAATCCAAAGAACCCCCACGACGCTTGTGAATATGAGTGCGATTGCAAAGGCAGTCAGTAAAGCTCTCGATCGGGCGGCGATCGCTGACCTGGCATAGGAAGCCTCAATATCGCGGAGATATCTGCGCTTGGCGGTGTCCTCTGCATTGAAAGCTTGGATCGTGCGACTCCCTAAGATGATTTCGTTCGCGAAGGCGGACGCCTCGGCCAAGGCGTCCTGTGCGGAGCGAGATTTTTGGCGAACTGAGCGACCGAATACGACAAGCGGGATCACGATGAGCGGAATCGCTCCGATCGTTATCGAAGAGAGCCTGGGGCTTGTTATGAACATCATTACGAGTGCACCAACGCACAGGATGGAGTTGCGAAGTGCTACTGAGGCCGCCAAACTGACTGCCGATTTGATTTGTGCCGTATCTGCGATTAACCGGGTCGAAATTTCTCCGGCGCGATTCACGTCGAAAAAGCTTGCCGGAAGGTGTACCACTCTCCCAAAGGCGGAAAGCCGAAGGTCGCTGACTAGTCTTTCTCCAAGAGCCGCGACGAAGTAGTAGCGGCAAGCACTGGCGATAGCGAGAGCGACGGCCATCGCGATCAGCATCAGAAAATAGCGATCCATAAAGGCGCCGTCCGAGCGGCTGAAGCCATGATCGATCATGCTTCGCACGGCGGTCGGCAAAGCGAGAGAGATCAGTGCCGCGGCGGTCAAGGAAGAGATAGCTCCGCCTACGAGCCAACCATGCGGGCGCAGGAAAGGAATAAGTCGCCCCAGGCCTGCGAGCGAACGAGTTGCACGTTTGGATTTACGACCCCTGACGTCAGAGACAAGGGACATACCATCGGTCGATTCTGCTGGACGGTCGTGGCTTGCGATCATCAAGGCCTTGAGCTCCTGTTTAGAAATTTACGCCTTTTCTGTCTTCACACGGCGCTTTCGTCTTTGATGACGATCAATTTGTTGTCGGACAGGGTTGCTCACATCAGCGCGAACATACGAAAGGCATGAAAGGATTGGAAAAGCATCTTTTCCGCAATCGAATGACGCCGAACGCCACACTCTTAATTCGCCTTCAGGCGGCGGCCCGCGCCAGCGCACAGCGCGACCACAGCGCATGCAGCGCACCGACCAGCTGCTCGATATCGCCATCCGAATGCAGCGGCGTCGGCGTGATGCGCAGGCGCTCGGTCTTCTTCGGCACGGTGGGATAGTTGATCGGCTGGACATAGACGCCGGCGTCGAGCAGCAGATCCGAAATCCACTTGCACTTGGCAGCATCGCCGACCATGACCGGCACGACATGGCTCGGGTTCGGCATGTGCGGAATACCGGCCGCATCGAGCTGGGCACGCAGCTTGCGCACGCGATCCTGATGGCGCATGCGTTCGAACTGGCTGACCTTCAGATGCTGGATAGAAGCGACAGCGCCCGCGGCCAGAGCCGGGGGCAGCGAGGTGGTGAAGATGAAGCCGGAGGCAAACGACCGGATGAAATCACAGAGCGCGGAGGAAGCAGCGATATAGCCGCCCATGACGCCGAAGGCCTTGCCGAGCGTGCCTTCGATGACGGTCAGGCGATCCATCAACCCTTCGCGCTCGGCAATGCCGCCGCCGCGCGGGCCGTACATGCCGACAGCATGCACTTCGTCGAGATAGGTCATCGCGCCATACTTGTCGGCGAGGTCGCAGATTTCCTTGATGGGGGCGATGTCGCCATCCATCGAATAGACGGATTCGAAGGCAATCAGCTTCGGCGCCTTGGGATCGGCCGCCTTCAGCTTGGCTTCGAGATCGTGCAGGTCGTTATGCTTCCAGATGACCTTGTCGCACTTCGCATAGCGAATGCCTTCGATCATCGATGCATGGTTGAGCGCATCCGAGAAGATGATGAGGCCGGGGATGCGCGCGCCGAGCGTGCCGAGCGTCGCCCAGTTGGAGATATAGCCCGACGTGAAGATCAGCGCCGATTCCTTGCCGTGCAGATCGGCAAGCTCCTGCTCGAGCAGGACATGGTAGTGGTTGGTGCCAGAAATATTCCGGGTGCCTCCCGCACCCGCGCCACAGTGATCGATGGCCTCTTTCATCGCCTCGATCACTTTCGGATGCTGGCCCATGCCGAGATAGTCGTTGGAGCACCAGACGGTCACTTCCTGGGGGCCATTGGCCGTATGCTGGATTGCGCGCGGGAAATTGCCACGGCGGCGTTCCAGATCTGCGAAGATCCGGTAGCGGCCTTCCTTGTGAAGACCTTCCAGCTCGCCCTTAAAAAATGCTTCGAAATCCATTATCTGCTCCTTCGATTTCCCGAAGGTGTATCCGAGATACTTTGAGCGGTATTTGACTTTCGTCAAGTTGGAATTCGAGTGGTGCCAATCGTCTTCACTTCGGCTGGCAGTAGTCGTGTCGCGTCTCTGGCAATCTTTGACCTGGATCAATCACTCGCAACGCGGGGCACGGTAAAACGGCCGCATGATCACCCTTCCCAGCTTTGCAAAATTGCTTACAACCCTCGCACAGCCGTCACGGTTTCTTGAGTTCGCCGAGCGGGTTCTACCGTCGCTTGGTGCATTGACGGCCCTTTTGCTGGTCGGCGGCCTCTGGCTCAGCTTCGGCACGGACAGCGATTACCAGCAGGGGGAAACGGTCAGGATTATGTACGTCCACGTCCCCTCGGCGTGGATTGCGATGCTCTGTTATTGCGTGATGACCGGAAGCGCCATCGGCTCGATCGTCTGGAGGCATCCGCTGGCCGACGTCGCGGTCCGTGTCGCGGCTCCGCTTGGCGCAGCGTTCACATTCGTATCGCTCGTCACCGGGGCGATCTGGGGCAAGCCGATGTGGGGCACTTGGTGGGTTTGGGACGCGCGGCTTACGTCGATGTTCATCCTTCTCATCCTCTATCTCGGTATTCTGGCGATCAACAGGGCAATCGACGATCCCACCCGCGCAGCCCGGGTGACCGCGGTGCTGATCATCGTCGGCTTCGTAAACATTCCTATTATCAAATTCTCTGTGAACTGGTGGAATACGCTGCATCAGCCGGCGAGCGTGCTCAAATTGAGCGGCCCGGCTCTCGACATCGAGTTTCTCCGGCCACTTCTTCTGATGGCGCTGGCTTTCTCTACCCTTTTCGCGACCCTCTATGTCGCGTCGATCCGAAACGAAATCTGGCGCAGAAAGTTAATCTCTCACGACAGAATGGCCGCAAGGACCGCAGCGTACCTGGAGAATTGAAATGAATCATCAATTTTACGTCTACTCAGCATACGCAATCACGTTCTTGGTCATGTCCGCAGCTACAGCCAGGATTTGGCTCGCTGGCCGAACATATCGTCGTCGCGTCGAGGCGCTCATGCCGGTACGTGTCGCGCGGATGAGAAGCGATCGTTAGGATGTATCGCCAGCTGCTCGCGGGGATGCCACTCCTCGCCTTCCTAGGCTTCGCCGGCGCCGTTGCGAGTACGCTCTATCGCGAAACCACCGGTGAATACTCGCCAGCCGCGATTCCATCCGCGCTCATCGGGCAGCCGCATCCCTTCCTCGATCTGCCCTCCATCGGTGGGCTTTCGTCGAACGGCCTCGACGAAAGCATCGTCAAGGGCAAGGTGACTGTGGTCAACGTCTTCGCATCATGGTGCGTGCCTTGTCGACAAGAGCACCCCTATCTCATGAAACTGGCTGAGGATTCCGGAATCTCGGTGGTCGGCATTAACTATAAAGATGCCCCCGAGAACGCCAAGGCCTTCCTGAAGACGAACGGGAATCCGTTCTCCGCGATAGGATCAGATCTCGATGGTCGCGCCTCGATTGACTGGGGCGTCTACGGAGTGCCGGAAACGTTCATCCTCGACAAAACTGGAAGGATCGTTTTGAAACAGGTCGGCCCACTGGACGAGTTGGCGCTCTCGATGAAGATCCAGCCAATGCTACGGAAAATGCTAGCTTCAAACTGAGTGCAGCGCTGCTTCACAGCAAGCCCCTGGCCTCCCCATCTACTTCACGGTTCTGAAAGGGAGTTGGTGGAGACCGGAGACCATGTCGCCGCGCCCCCCCCTTCGGCAGAAAACATAACTCAGAACAATGCGGAATCTGACCTGAAGCGAAAGGCTCAGGAGAAGCTCGACGGTTCGATGACGGTCTCGGTAACATTTAGACGATCCTTGTAGCCGCTGACGCCCAGACTTTCGACAAGACTGCGCACCGCCTTTCGCTTCAGGTCAGATTCCACATTGCCTTCAAGGGTAACCTGGCCGTTGTTGACGATTACCGTCACCTTCTGTGGCGTGAGGCCAAGGTCGGATCGGAGCCTTGTGCTTACCGCCAGTTTTATGGATTCATCCTCACGAGGAAGCGTCTCTGCCGGGGCGTTAAGTATCATCGCAAGGATGTCGCGGCGGCTGACGATTCCCACTAGCTTCCCATTCTCAACAATGGGGACCCGTTTGATTCGATGAGCTTGCAGGCTCTCGGCAATATCCGAAATCTCGCTGTCCGGCCGAGCAACAATTACGTCCTGGGACATCATGTCCGCCACCGACCAACCATTGCTGGCGATGTAACGTTCGAGGTCGATCTCTGATATCACTTCGGCAGAGCGGAAAGATCGTTGAGGAGGACGAATTTCCCGACGAAGCAGAAGATCGCCTTCCGTGAGCACCCCGCATACCAGTCCCTGATCATCGATGACGGGAAGACCGCTGACATTGTTCTGCAGCATGAGCGCTACCGCATGGCGAATGCCGACCGCAGAGCTGATCGAGATTACATCTCTGGTCATAATGTCCTTCGCCTGCATGTCATCTGCCTCGCATATCGGGGTTATTGCGAATCAAACGTATCGCAGCGTTTCCAAGGGCGCTTTGATCCTAGTCAAGAATCAGGCGGATTGAGCAGCTCGGCAAGCCGCGCCTCTTCCTCGTCGCTCAGAGGCTTGCCGGTGGGCTTGCCGGCGCGGCGGCGGGCGTAGACGACCAAGGCCAATCCGCCCACAACGAAGAGCGCGATCGGCGCCCCCCAGAGTATGTAGGTCTTTTCGCTCAAGCGCGGCTTGAGCAGCACGAACTCGCCATAGCGGGAAACGATATAGTCGAGCACCTGCCGATCCGTATCGCCG
>NZ_JABAII010000016.1 GCF_012641405.1 Rhizobium sp. P40RR-XXII | reverse complement strand
TCGAGTGCTGCTTCTCCAGACTCAAGCAGTTCCGCAGGGTCGCTACGCGCTTCGAAAAAACCGCCGAAAACTACCTCGCAGTCGTCACTATCGCAGCAATCGTCCTATGGATCAGATAACTGTCCACACTTCCTAGCGCTCGCCGCGCTCCTTGCGCAGTTTCGACCACCAGTCCAGCCGCTTGCGGATCTCGCGCTCAAAGCCGCGTTCCGGCGGATCGTAGAAGGTCTGGCGGCCCATCTTTTCCGGAAAATAATTCTGGCCTGAAAAGGCGTCCGGTTCGTCGTGATCGTAGCGATAGCCGTCGCCGTAGCCTTCGGTGCGCATCAGCTTCGTGGGCGCGTTCAGGATTTGCTTTGGCGGCAGCAGCGAGCCATTCTGCTTCGCGGCCTGCGTCGCTGCCTTGAAGGCGGTGTAGACGGCGTTCGATTTCGGCGCGGTCGCGAGATAGACGCAGGCCTGTGCCAGCGCCAGTTCACCTTCCGGCGACCCGAGGTAATCATAGGCGTCCTTCGCGGCATTGCAGATGACCAGAGCCTGCGGGTCTGCAAGGCCGATATCCTCGACCGCCATGCGCACCAGCCGGCGACCAAGATAGAGCGGATCCTCGCCGGCGTCGAACATGCGGGCGAGATAGTAGAGCGCTGCGTCCGGGTCGGAGCCACGAACCGACTTATGCAGCGCCGATATCAGATTGTAGTGTCCATCCTGCGCCTTGTCATAGACCGGGGCGCGGCGCTGGACGATCTTGACCAGCATATCGGGATCGAAAAGCTCATCCTTGCGCGCAGCGCGCCAGACCTCTTCGGCCAGCGTCAGAACCGAGCGGCCATCGCCATCGGCCATGCGGATCAAGCTGGCACGAGCGTCGTCCGTCAGCGGCAGCGGCTTTCCTTCCACCGTTTCGGCTCGGCGCAGCAGTTCCTCCAGGCTCTCCTCGTCATGTGAGCGGAATGTCAGCACACGGGCGCGGGAGAGAAGAGCGGCGTTGAGTTCGAAAGACGGATTTTCCGTCGTCGCTCCCACAAGAATAACCGTGCCGTCTTCCATCACGGGCAGGAAGCTATCCTGCTGAGCGCGATTGAAGCGATGGATCTCATCGACGAACAGCAGGGTCTGGCGGCCATCCATGCGGCGCAGACGTGCCGCCTCGAACACCTTTT
Source organism: Rhizobium sp. P40RR-XXII (assembly GCF_012641405.1). Classification (GTDB taxonomy): domain Bacteria; phylum Pseudomonadota; class Alphaproteobacteria; order Rhizobiales; family Rhizobiaceae; genus Rhizobium. Next base: position 156,372 of record NZ_JABAII010000016.1, on the reverse strand, counting down.
TCAGATCAGCAACGCCGGAGAAGATCGCCGAAATCTGCTCGAAGGCGAGACCCGCCTCGCCCGAAAGCAGCCGTGCAACCGTCGTCTTGCCGGTGCCTGGAGGTCCCCAGAAGATCATCGATCCCAGCGACCCCGCCTCGATCATTCGGCGCAGAACGCCGTCCTCGCCGGTCAGATGTGCCTGGCCGGTGACTTCGGCCAATGTTTGCGGCCGCAGACGATCGGCGAGAGGCCGCTTGTTGGCGACCTCTTCCGGAATCCGCGGTGCAAACAGGTCATTGCTCATCGGAAGAACTGCCGGATGCGCTGGCCGTCGCGCTCGATCTCGACGCGCCAGAAGCTTGGATTGGAGGTCACGGTCCGCTGGAGGACCTCAGTCGTATTGATCGCCACCCCATTGATGGAGATAACGATATCGCGCGCGGCAAATCCCAGCCGATCGGCCGGCGAGTTCTGCTTCAGGCTTTCGATGACGACGCCCGTGGAATCCGGCGGCAGATGCAGATCATCGGCGACGCGCGGCGAGAGATTGGCAACGGTCGCGCCAGAGAAGGGATTGTTGCCCTCGATCACCCGCTCGTCGCGCGGGATGGATTCAGGCGCCGCGGCAAGCGTCATCGTGGTCTGATGTTCCTTGCCGTTATCGAGCACGGTCAGCGACACGGTCGCGCCGAGGCCCGCCGTCGTCAGGCGATAGCCGAGCGCATCGGGATGCTCGATGGAGATATTGTTCAACGCCGTAATCACCTCGCCTGGCTTGAGGCCGGCCTTGGCCGCCGGTCCGCCATCGACCACCTTGGTCACCAGCGCGCCGCGCACCTTGTCCAGGCCCAGAGCTTCGGCGACATCGGATGTCACCGGCTCGAAAGTGGCGCCGATATAGGGCCGCTCGAAGGACTTGTCGCCACGGTCGGCCGCGGCAAGGAAGACCTTGACCAGATTGGCGGGGATGGCAAAGCCGATACCGTTGGAGCCGCCGCCCTGGGAGAAGATCGCCGTATTGAGCCCGATCAATTCGCCGGTCATGTTGACAAGCGCGCCGCCGGAATTGCCGGGGTTGATCGAGGCATCGGTCTGGATGAAGAAGCCGACCTCGTTCTTCACCTGGTTGCGGGCGAGCGCAGAGACGATGCCGCTCGTCACCGTCTGTCCGACACCGAAGGGATTGCCGATCGCGAGCACGAGATCGCCGACTTCAATGCCATCGGAATTGCCAAGCGGCAGAACCGGGAAGCTCTCGTTCTTCGACTGGATCTTCAACACGGCGAGATCGACACGATCGTCCTTCAGCACGACCTTGCAGGGAAATTCGCGGCCGTCCGAAAGCGCGATCTTGATGTCGTCGGCGCCATCGACGACGTGGTTGTTGGTGATAACAGTGCCGTTCGCCTCCACGATGACGCCCGAGCCCAGCGAAGACTGCTTCTCGGTGCGATTCGGCATGCGCTGGCCGAAAAACTGCTCGAAGAAGGGATCGCCAGCAAAGGGGGACTGACGCTGAACGACGCGCTCGGCATAGACATTCACGACAGCACCCGCCGTCTGCTTGACCAGCGGGGCGAAGGAAAGCTGCATCTGCGTCTGGCTTTCCGGCAGTGTCTTTGCCGTCTGAGCCTCAGCGGAAAGCGGCATCGCCATGACGAGGGCAATCATCGAAACGGCAGTGCGCTTCAGGAGGACATGCATGGAAATTTCCCTTTTTAATTCTCTTTAAACAACGTTGTAGCGCCCGACGCTAGAAAGAAAAGAGGGCGGAAGCATGAAGCATAAATGGACGCTGGCAACGATAAAAAACAGGCTCGCCGAACAAAAACATGTTGTCATGCATTTGGAGTTGGGAATCGTCAAAGGGAACCAAACATGCGATCGAACCATCTTGCCGCCGCTACCTTCCTCATCTCGCTGGGCATGGCCGGCACCTCCCACGCCGCCAGCTTTGATTGCGAGGCGCAGAACCTGAAGCCGGACGAAAAGACCATATGCGAGGTACGGGCGCTCAACGATGCCGACGTTAAGATGGTGACGACCTTCGACCTGCTCTCCGGCCTTCTCGCCATGGGCGCGCGCGGAACGATGCAGGACCAGCAGACCGAATGGCTGAAGAAACGGCAGGCCTGCGGCGCCGATGTCGCTTGCCTGACTTCGTCCTATCAAGATCGCCTGAAGGAGCTGAACGACGCGTACAAGCAGATCAATCGGCCGCTGTAGAAGCTGCTTTGCGATGACGTTGAGGGCTTTGCCGCACAAGTCCCCTCTCCCCGCCTGCGGGGAAAGGGTTAGGGTGAGGGGCAAGCGCGGGGACAGGCACACTCCTCCGCCGCGGCAAATCTCCAAAAGCCCCTCATCCGTCCTCTCGCGGCCGAGCTCCGCTCGACCGTTCGAGTCCACCTTCTCCCCGCTGCGCGGGGCGAAGGTGCTTTATTATTTCCCGCCCAAATCGCGAACGGCGCCGCGGTCCGCACTCGTGGCAAACGCGGCATAGGCCTTCAACGCCGTGGTGACGTTACGCTTGCGTGCTTCAGCCGGGTGCCAACCCTTAACATTCTGAGCTTCGCGGCGAGCGGCAAGTTCCTTGTCGTCGACGCGCAGGCTGATCGTGCGGTTGGGGATGTCGATGTCGATCATGTCGCCTTCGCGTACCAGGCCGATCGTGCCCCCGTTTGCCGCTTCCGGCGAGGCGTGGCCGATAGAGAGGCCCGAGGTGCCGCCGGAGAAGCGTCCATCGGTGATCAAAGCGCAAGCTTTGCCCAGACCCTTCGACTTCAGATAGCTCGTCGGATAGAGCATTTCCTGCATACCGGGGCCGCCCTTCGGGCCTTCGTAGCGGATGACGACGACGTCGCCGGCCTTGACCTCGTTGCTGAGGATGCCCTTGACGGCAGCGTCCTGGCTTTCGAAGACCTTGGCCGGGCCGGAGAACTTCAGGATCGATTCATCGACGCCGGCCGTCTTCACGATGCAGCCATCGAGCGCCAGATTGCCCTTCAAGACGGCGAGACCGCCATCCTTGGAGAAGGGATGCTGGGCATCGCGGATGACACCCTTTTCGCGATCGAGATCAAGCTCTTCCCAGCGCGCGCTCTGGCTGAAGGCAACCTGCGTCGGGATACCGCCGGGGGCAGCGCTGAACAGCTCCAGAGCCGCCTTGTTGTCGGTGACGGCAATATCCCATTGCGCTAGCGCCTCGCCCAACGTCGGGGCATGGACGGTCGGCAGATCGACGTTCAACAGTCCGGCGCGGTTCAACTCGCCGAGGATCGCCATGATGCCGCCGGCGCGATGCACATCTTCCATGTGAACGTCGGCCTTGGCAGGCGCCACCTTGGAAAGGCAGGGAACACGTCGCGACAGGCGGTCGATGTCATCCATGGTGAAATCGATCTCGCCCTCGTGGGCTGCCGCGAGGATATGCAGCACGGTGTTGGTCGAGCCGCCCATGGCGATGTCGAGCGCCATGGCATTCTCGAATGCACCCTTGCTGGCGATTGTCCGCGGCAGCGCCGTTACATCGTCCTGCTCGTAATAACGCTTCGCGAGAGCGACGACACGGCGCCCAGCCTCGAGGAAAAGTTCCTTGCGGTCGGCATGGGTGGCAAGCGTCGAGCCGTTGCCCGGCAGCGACAGGCCGAGTGCCTCGGTCAGGCAGTTCATCGAATTGGCCGTGAACATGCCCGAGCACGAACCGCAGGTCGGACAGGCCGAACGCTCGATGACCTGAACGTCCTCGTCACTGATCTTGTCGTCGGCCGCGGCGACCATGGCGTCGACGAGATCGAGGGCAACCTTCTTGCCATGCAGGACGACCTTGCCGGCTTCCATCGGGCCGCCGGAGACGAAGACGGTCGGGATGTTCAGGCGCAGCGAGGCCATCAGCATACCGGGGGTGATCTTGTCGCAGTTGGAGATGCAGACCATGGCGTCGGCGCAATGGGCGTTGACCATGTATTCGACGCTGTCGGCGATCAGCTCGCGCGACGGCAGCGAATAGAGCATACCGTCATGACCCATGGCGATGCCGTCGTCGACGGCGATGGTATTGAATTCCTTTGCAACGCCGCCAGCCGCCTCGATCTCGCGCGCGACGAGCTGACCAAGATCCTTGAGGTGAACGTGGCCGGGCACGAACTGGGTGAAGGAGTTGACCACCGCAATAATGGGCTTGCCGAAATCGCTGTCCTTCATACCCGTCGCACGCCAAAGGCCGCGCGCGCCGGCCATGTTGCGGCCGTGGGTGGTGGTTCTGGAACGATAAGCTGGCATGGTGTTTCTTCCTCGTCATCCTGGAATTTGCGCGGCGTCGGCATAGCCCACGGTTTCGAGCCGAAAAGGACGCCGGCAACTCCGCTTTTTGGAATTGTCCTAATCCAATCGTGCGATACTGTCACTATCAACTCAAGCGAATCCGGTACGCTGCCAAGCAAGGCCACGTCCGGGCGAACAAGTCGTACGACCAGAGTTGGGAATGAAACGGCCCGATCGCAAGCGCACACAAAAAGTTGCTTTCACTTCCAAAGAAATGCCGGCCTAAGAGTGTAATAAAATCTGCATCCGCTGCGTATCGCTTATATCGAAGCTGCTAGCGCATAGAGGAACTGTTCCATGGCCGCCTATCGTCCGCCCAAAATCGCATCTTCCGAAATCACACCCCGCTCGATCTATCTCAAGCGCCGCGGCGTCCTGACGGCGGCGGCCGCCGGCATGGGCATGGCGGCCATCGGCGGCAAGGCTGCGATGGCCGAAGCGCTGGCGGCGACCAAGAGCAATTATACGGTCAACGAGAAGCTGACGCCGATCAAGGACGTCACCACCTACAACAATTTCTACGAATTCGGCCTCGACAAATCCGACCCCGCCAATCTCTCCGGCAAGTTCAAGCCGCGGCCCTGGACCGTCAAGGTAGACGGCATGGTCAACAAGCCCGGCACCTTCGACATCGACGCTCTGATCAAGGAATTCCCCCCGGAAGAGCGCGTCTATCGCATGCGCTGCGTCGAAGCCTGGTCGATGGTGATCCCCTGGGACGGCTTCCAGCTCTCCGCCTTGCTCGATAAGGTGGAACCGCAGGGCAGCGCCAAATTCGTCGCTTTCGAAACAATCGTCCGGCCGGCCGAGATGCCGGGGCAATCGGGCCTCTTGCAATCCCTGAACTGGCCCTATGTCGAGGGACTGCGCCTGGACGAGGCGCGCAACCCGCTGACGCTGCTTGCCGTCGGCCTCTACGGCGAGACCCTGCCGAACCAGAACGGCGCGCCGATCCGGCTCGTCGTACCCTGGAAATATGGCTTCAAGGGCATCAAGTCGATCGTCCGCATCACGCTCACCGACAAACAGCCGCTGAATACCTGGCAGGCGACCAACAGCCAGGAATATGGCTTCTACGCCAACGTCAATCCGGCCGTCGATCATCCGCGATGGAGCCAGGCGACCGAACGGCGCATCGGCGAAGGCGGCTTCTTCGGCTCCAATCGTCATCCCACCCTGCCCTTCAACGGCTATGCCGATCAGGTCGCCAACCTTTATAGCGGCATGGATCTCAGGGTGAATTTCTGATGGCCATGTCCTTCGCCCTCCCCAAGCGCTGGCAATCCGCCTCAGTCTGGGCGCTCTATTTTGTCGGACTTTTGCCGGCCGCATGGGAATTCTATCTCGGCGCGACGGACCAGCTCGGCGCCGATGCCGTCAAGACCTTCGAGCTTTTCCTGGGACTATGGGCGATCCGTTTCCTGCTGCTGACGCTTGCGGTCACGCCGCTTCGCGATCTCTTCGGCTGGAATTATCTGCGCTATCGCCGCGCGCTCGGCCTACTCTGTTTCTATTATGTGCTGATGCACCTGACCGTCTATATGGTCCTCGATCAGGCGCTGGATGTGCAGGCCGTCATCGACGACGTGCTGAAGCGGCCCTTCATCATGTTCGGCATGGCGGGGCTCGTCATGCTGCTGGCACTTGCCGTGACCTCGAACAATTTCTCGATCAAACGTCTCGGCAAGAAATGGATCTGGCTGCATCGCCTGGTCTATATCATCGCCGCCTGCGGTGCCCTGCACTTCGCCCTGTCGACAAAGGTGCTGTCACTGGAGCAATATATCTATATCGGCCTACTGATCGCCATGATCCTCTACAGATCCTACAGGCCGATCATGATGGAGAAGCGCCGGGCCGCACGCAGGCCGGCCGTTGCTTCCAGCTCCAGAGCGGCCTGAATTCGGCCGCCCTGCTCTTTTTTAAAGCAATTCCAGGAAAAGTGCGCAGCGATTTTCCGTCCGGAATTGCGGAGAAACAAAGAGATAGAGCGGTTCTGCGATTCCGTGAAAAGCTGAACCGCTCTAGAAGACAGTCATTCCGCGGCGCTGGCGATGTTCGCCTGGTCCTGCTCCTGCACCTCGACGGTCGCTGTCAGGCCGGCAATCAGCTTCGTGCCGTCGGGCACCTTGTCGAGCGCGATGCGCACCGGCACGCGCTGCGCCAGGCGCACCCAGCTGAAGGTCGGCGTGATGTTGGCAAGCAGGCTGCCGGAGGTGCGTTCGCGATCCTCGATGCCGTAGGCGATGCTTTCGACATGGCCGGTCAGCTTCTCGGCCTGCCCCATCAGGTGGATGAAGACCTCATCGCCGACATGGATGCGCGGCAGCTTGGTTTCTTCGAAATAGCCCTCCACACGCAGGGAATCGGTATCGATCAGCGCCACCTTGGCAGTGCCGGCCGAAACATAATCGCCCGGGCGCAGGCTGAGGTTCGAGATCGTGCCGTTGACGGTGGCGCGGACCTCGGAACGGTCGAGGTTCAGCTGAGCGAGCTCGCGATTGGCGGTCGCCTGACGAAGAGCGGCTTCATCCTGCTGCACGGTGGTCAGCGCCTGCTCCTTCTGCTGCAGGGAGGCGGCATCGCCGAGGCGAGCCTGCCGCTGGCTTTCGCGGCGGGCCTGATCGAGAGCGGCTTTGCTGCTTGCAAGGGCTGCATCCGCCTGCTCGAGAGCGATGGCAAAGCGATCCCGATCGACGCGGAAAAGAACATCGCCTTTCTTGACGATCTGGTTATCCTTGACGAGGACCTCGCTCACGAGACCGGAGACGTCAGGCGCGATGCCGACGACATCGGCCCTGAGACGCGCATCGCGCGTCCACGGCTCATCCATATAGTGACCCCAGAGCTGGCGGCCGACATAGACGGCGGCAACGACGAAGATGAGAGTGACGGCCACGCGGCCGATGAGTTTTAACGCGTTCATGTGAAGTACCAACGAGAAACGGAGGAGACGGCGCCGAGCAGCAGGACGTAAAGCGCGAGATCGAAGAGACCGCGATGCCAGACCAGAGTATAGGCTCCGATCCATGCGAGCAGGCGTCGAAGGACGATGACGGCAAACAGCGTCACGAGCATGAGAACGAGAAGGCGGGGGATGTAGACGCCATAAAGATCGAATTCTGCGGGCATGATATTACTCGGCGGCAATGGAATGTGGTTGGGTTATGTCCGATACGGGCGGTCGCCAGCTCGCCGGCGGCTCGGCATGCGGGAAGAGCGCCCGGCGAAGGCCGACAAGCGCATCAAGGCTCGCCCGGCCGGAATGCCGCTTTTCCTGTGCGACCGCCTCGAGGCCACGGTCGATCGACATGCGCAGATCGTCGGAGGGATCGATGGCGCGCTTGGCCTTCAGCCGCGAGCGATAGAAATCCGAAACGCCGATCAGCACTTCGCTGACGGATGCCGCCGCGGCGGGCTTTAGCTGGCCACGCTCCTTCTGCAGCATCAGCACGTTGAAGCCGAGACGAACGTCGGCATAGCCGTCGACCTTCTTCAGCTCGCGATCCTCGATGCCAGCAAGGCGGGGTACGAGCTGGCCGAGACGATCCAGAATGCGGCCGGACAGGCGCTCGTGATCGGCGCGGCGGATGCCGGCCGCAGTTTCGGCAAGATCGGTCCAGCCGGCCCTCACCAGCCGCCAGGCGGCAAGTTCGGCCCCGAACGGACGGGTGAGCAAGGTCCAGACCAGAGCGAAGCCGACACCCGCGAGAGCCCCGACCGCGCTGTTGGCGAAGCTGGCGAAATCGGCCGTATAGCGGTCCTGCAGCGCGATGAAGGTTGCTCCGTTCACCGCCAGCAGCATGGCGAGCATGTTGGTCTGCGGGCGCGGGATCAACAGGCCCATCACCAGGAAGGGCGGCGCAAAGACCAGCACCAGCATTTCGAAGCCGGAGATCGACGGCAATATGCCGAAGATGTAGACGCAGGCGATGACCAGGCTCATGGCGCACCAGACGAACATCGAAGTGATGAAGGGTGCGGGACGATCGAGCGAGGCGAAAAACGAACAGGCTACCGCGGCCATGGTGACGAAGCCCGCGCCATCCTCCCATCCGGAATAGATCCAGAAGAAGCAGGCGACGGCGATGCCAACGACAACCGCGCCGGCCGAGAAGGCAAGCAGGCCATAGTCATAGTGCCTGATGTGACCAACGACATTGCGGTGACGAACGGCGGGGCGCCATGTGCCGACCTGCTGGCCGGAGATGATCTGGTCGCGCAGCGTCAGGCAGTCCTGCCAGAGATCGACGATTTCCTTGAGGCGATCGAGAGCGCTCGACCGGACGAGATCGTCCCAGCCGAGATCGATGTCGTTCTGCTGCAATTCCTCGATTTTTCTCGACAGCGCATCGGCGGTATCGTCGGCCTTGCCGCGACCGCCCTGCTCGAGCCAATCGGCCACCTCGTTCAAAACGGCGACAAGCGGCGGCGGCAGCAGCTTTCCGCCGGCTTTCAGCGCATGCAGGCGATCGGCGAGAGACGAGAAGAGCGGCAGCAACATCAGCAGACGGCCGCGCAGCTCGCGCGAATGCCTGACGATATCGCGGCTGCCCGCATCATAACGCAGCTGGCTGATGACGAGATCGAGCCCGGAAACGTCGGCGGCAAGCTTCTGGCGTTTCAAGGGAGTTGCGGGAGAAGCGCCCTCGCCGCGCAGGATCTCATCCGCCCACGTGCCGGCGTCATCCAGCCAGGAGCTTATGCGCTTGCCGAGTACCGTGCCGACGCTGCTCGGAAAGACGATGGCGCTGACGACGCTCGCGCAGACGATGCCGATGATGATCTCCTCGGAACGGGCAAGCGCCACATCGAATACGGTTGCCGGCGCGCCGACGGTCGGCAGCGCGATGAGCGGCAGCGAATAGCCGGCCAGCATGAAGACATAGCTGCGCGAGGTACGGTCAAGCATCGAGATGAACAGCAAGGTGCCGGTCCACAGCGCGACGACGACGGAGAGCAGCTCCGGCGCATTGACGAAGAGCGGAACGAGGATCACCGACGCAGTGGCACCGATGAGCGTACCGAGAGCACGATAGAGCCCCTTGGAGCTGGTTGCGCCAGCAAGAGGATTAGCGACCACATAGACGGCGGCCATCGCCCAATAGGGACGCGGCAGATCCAGCGACAGCGCGATGAACAGCGCCATGATCGCTGCAATGAAGGCTTTGACCGAAAACAGCCAGTCGCGCCAGGACGGAACGCTCATAGAACCTTCTCCCGCTCCGGCTCGGCATCGCCAGTCTTCGGCGATTCGAATTCCTCGAAAGCCTTGAGAACGCGAACAGCAGCCTCGATATCCGCCGGGTCGACATTGGCGAGGATCTTGCCACGCAGCTCGTCGAGGGCGTCCTCCATGCGGGAGGCAAGCATCTCGCCTTCAGCCGTCAGCCACAGGCCTTTCGCGCGCCGATCCGTCGGATCATCCTTGCGGATGACGAGGTCCATGCTTTCGAGCTGATCGAGCAGGCGGACCAGAGACGGTCCTTCGATGCCGACATAGGTGGCGAGAACCACCTGCCGCACGCCTCCTCCCAGACGACCGATCCAAAGCAGCGGGGCGGCCGCGGCCTCGGATATGCCATAGGAGCTCAGCGCGAGATCGACGACCCGGCGCCATTGGCGTCCGGTGGTCAGCAGATTGGCGGTGAAGAGGCGCTGCAGCGCGTTTGACGATTTCATAGGAATCCATTAGCACTAAACTAATTAGGATTCAAATTATTATGATCCAAAGCGCCATCTGAAATGGGAAATGCAGCTATGAGAATATTGATGGCCAAACGGCAGAATGATCGAGACCGCAAACAATTGGCGACGAGCCGCAACGGCGGCTGGTAGTGGCCGCGGAATGAAGGTCAGGCGTCAGACCAAGCGCTTCCACCTCGATAGCACCCAATCCAGTGCCAAAGCCGCCGCGATACCGGTAACATAGGTCAGAATGTTCCAGGGCGAAAACACTCGCCCCAGCAGCAGAGCCCCCGCCGTGGTCAATCGAAACGCATCCAGCGCCGGCGTATGCCAAAGCCTGAAAAGCTCGACAAGCACGGCGACGACGACTGCCGCCAAGCTGATCCGGAACCGAGGCGTCCCGGCAAAGACCGTCGCAAGCAACCAGTAGACCATGGCTCCCCACAAGATCGAGCCACCATATTTCACGACCTCGAAGGGCAGATGCACGGCATATCCGAACCGCCTGAGCGCAAGGCCGCAGGCTATGGTTAGCAGCAGCGCCAGAGGCAAACCTGTTCTCCTGCGCGTCAATTTCCGCTGCATGCCTGGCTAAGCCCTTCACAGATGGATGCGCAAATCGATAAACGACCCGGCTTGAGAATGTCGATATTCCCTGGTGCTGGTGAGGAATGAAAGGCCGCTTCCGAGATCCACAAACGAGAAAAGGCCGGATGATTTCTCATCCGGCCTTCAATCTCTAGTCCAAAGCTGGCCTTAAGCGGCTGCGGCTTCTTCTTCAGCGGCAACGCGAGCCTTGTCGGCTGCGCCCTTGGCATTGACGTCGCGATCGACGAATTCGACAACTGCGAGAGCGGCATTGTCGCCCTGGCGGAAGCCAGCCTTCATGATACGCAGGTAGCCGCCGTTGCGGGTGGCGTAGCGCGTTGCGATCGCGTCGAAGAGCTTCGAAACGACGGCTGCATCGCGGATCTGCGAGATGGCCTGACGACGAGCGTGCAGATCACCGCGCTTGCCGAGGGTTACCAGCTTCTCGACGATCGGACGAATTTCCTTCGCCTTCGGGAGCGTGGTGACGATCTGCTCATGGGTGATGAGCGAAGCCGCCATGTTGGCGAACATCGCCTTACGGTGGCTGGCGGTTCTATTCAGCTTGCGGCCGGCTTTACCGTGGCGCATGGCTATTCTCCTTCACTTGCAGGCATCGATCGCCTGCCGTTTGAAACGTTAGTATTGGTCTTCGTAACGCTTGGCGAGATCTTCGATGTTCTCGGGCGGCCATGCCGGCACTTCCATGCCGAGGTGCAGGCCCATGGAAGCGAGAACTTCCTTGATTTCGTTCAGCGACTTGCGACCAAAATTCGGCGTGCGGAGCATTTCTGCTTCGGTCTTCTGAATGAGGTCGCCGATGTAGACGATGTTGTCGTTCTTCAGGCAATTTGCCGAGCGAACGGACAGTTCCAGTTCGTCCACCTTCTTGAGGAGAGCCGGATTGAAAGCGAGTTCGGTAACTGCTTCCTCTTCGGTTTCCTTCTGCGGCTCGTCGAAGTTGACGAACACGCCAAGCTGATCCTGCAGGATGCGAGCCGCGAAAGCGACGGCATCTTCACCGCTGATCGAACCATCGGTTTCGAGCGACATGCTCAGCTTGTCGTAGTCGAGAACCTGTCCTTCACGGGTATTTTCAACCTTGTAGGACACCTTCTTGACCGGCGAATAAAGGCTGTCGACCGGAATGAGACCGATCGGAGCATCTTCCGCACGATTGCGCTCGGCCGGGACATAGCCCTTGCCGTTGTTGACGGTGAATTCCATGCGGATTTCGGCGCCCTCGTCGAGCGTGCAGATGACATGCTCGGGGTTGAGGATTTCGATATCGCCGACCGTCTGAATATCGCCAGCCGTTACAACGCCTGGGCCCTGCTTGCGGACAACCATGCGCTTGGCATCATCGCCATCCATCTTGATGGCGATTTCCTTGATGTTCAGCACGATGTCCGTCACATCTTCCCGGACGCCCGGGATAGAGGAGAACTCGTGCAGCACGCCGTCGATCTGCACGGCCGTCACAGCGGCGCCGCGCAGAGAAGACAGCAGAACGCGACGCAGCGCGTTGCCGAGGGTAAGACCGAAGCCACGCTCCAGCGGTTCGGCCACGAGCGTTGCCTTGGTACGGCCGCTCGAGGTGAACTCGACCTTGTTGGGCTTGATCAGTTCCTGCCAGTTTTTCTGAATCATGTTTTTGCCTTCCGTTCGTTGTCACCATCCAATCGTGACAACCGAGCTTGAGAAACACCGGGCCGGACGCATCTGCCCCGGCCAGTGTCGAGAGTGGCGATGATCAGACGCGACGCTTCTTGCGCGGGCGGCAACCATTGTGCGGGATCGGCGTCACGTCGCGGATGGACGTGATCATGAAACCGGCAGCCTGGAGCGCGCGCAGAGCGGATTCGCGACCGGAACCCGGACCGCAAACTTCGACTTCCAGCGACTTCATGCCATGTTCCTGAGCCTTCTTGGCGCAGTCTTCGGCAGCGATCTGGGCAGCGAACGGGGTCGACTTGCGCGAACCCTTGAAGCCCTTGGCACCAGCGGACGACCAGGCAATAGCGTTGCCCTGCGCGTCGGTGATGGTGATCATCGTGTTGTTGAAGGTCGAGTTGACGTGTGCGACGCCAGACGAAATATTTTTACGCTCGCGACGGCGAACGCGTACGGCTTCCTTGGCCATGGTAGTCCTTTCTTGGATCTCTGCACCGCCGTAATGCCAGCGGCTCCACCGAAGCAACGCCCACGGGGCGCCGCTCCAAACTCAAAAGAGGCCGGCGGACCGCCAGCCTCCCCATCCCGGTTTCCCGGAAATTACTTCTTCTTACCAGCGATCGCCTTTGCCGGACCCTTGCGGGTGCGGGCATTGGTGTGGGTGCGCTGGCCGCGAACCGGCAGGCCGCGACGATGACGCAGGCCGCGGTAAGAACCCAGGTCCATCAGACGCTTGATGTTCATCGCGGTGTCGCGACGCAGATCACCTTCGACCTGGTAGTCACGGTCGATGGCTTCACGGATCTGCAGAACTTCAGCATCCGTCAGTTGATGGACGCGACGCTCGGCCGGAATACCAACCTTGTCGCAGATTTCCTGAGCAAACTTCGGTCCGATCCCGTGAATATAGCGAAGCGCAATAACTACGCGCTTTGCAGTCGGGATGTTGACGCCAGCGATACGAGCCACGCCTGTTCTCCTTGCATTCCTTTTGCCTTAGCAAAGGGTTTTGTTATGCAGCCCGGGAGCTGCTTGTTCAATGTGCATCCGCCACATGTCAAAACGACCGTACCCGGACTTCCCGTTGGAAATCCGCGCCGATCGCATAGCATGTCGCGAGTTGGCGCGGTGTTTAGCGGAATCGGCGCAAAAAAGCAACCGCTCCGGCAAGTTTATTTTAGGCTATCTAAAGCTTAGCCAGGATAGCCTCTATGCTTTCGGTCACATGCTCGATATCGGCCATGCCGTCGATGCTCTGCAACTTGCCCTTCGCATAGTAGTAACCGATCAGCGGCGACGTCTCCTTGTAATAGACCTGGAGGCGAGTCGCCATGGTTTCGGCATTGTCGTCAGGGCGGCGCTTGAAGTGGGTCGAGCCGCATTTGTCGCAGACGCCGGCCGTTGCCGGAACCTTATCAGTGTCGTGATAGACGCTGCCGCAATTCGAGCAGGAATAACGGCCGGAAACGCGGCGAATCAATTCGGCATCATCGACCTTGAGTTCAATGACGACCGAGAGATCCAACCCCTTCGACTTCAGCATCCGCTCCGTAGCATCCGCCTGCACCAGCGTGCGCGGGAAACCATCGAGGATGAAGCCTCTGGCGCAATCCGGCTGGTCGATACGTTCGGAGACGATAGCGTTGACGATCTCATCGGAAACAAGCTTGCCGGCGTCCATGACGGCCTTGGCGCGCTTGCCAACTTCAGTCCCGGCAGCCACCGCAGCCCTCAGCATATCGCCTGTGGAAAGCTGCGGGATGCCGTACTTTTCCACGATACGCTGGGCCTGGGTCCCCTTACCTGCTCCCGGCGGCCCTAAAAGTATGAGTCTCATCGCCCCCTCTTTCCTCCACGCAACTTCGATTTCTTGATCAGGCCTTCATATTGCTGTGCGATCAGGTGACCCTGAATCTGCGCCACCGTATCCAGCGTTACGCTAACCACGATCAGAAGCGAAGTGCCACCCAGAGACAACGGAATACCTGTCTGGGATACGAGAATTTCGGGCAGGATGCAGACGAAGACAAGATAGATCGCGCCGATGACCGTGATGCGGGTCAGCACGTAATCGATATATTCGGCAGTGCGCTCACCGGGACGAATGCCCGGAATGAAGCCGCCATGCTTCTTCAGATTGTCGGCCGTGTCCTTCGGATTGAAGACGAGCGCGGTGTAGAAGAAGGCGAAGAAGGCGATCAGGGCGCCGTAGAACACCATGTAGACCGGCTGGCCATGGCCAAGCGCGGCGACGATCGACGTCACCCAGGTCGGAAGCGCCGTATTGTTGCCGAGACCGGCGACGGTTGCCGGCAGCAAGAGCAGCGACGACGCGAAGATCGCCGGGATAACACCCGAGGTGTTGAGCTTCAGCGGCAGGTGCGACGTATCGCCCTGGAACATGCGTGTACCGACCTGGCGTTTCGGATACTGAATCAGCAGGCGACGCTGCGCACGCTCGACGAAAACGATGAGCGCAATGACCAGAATGGCAACGACCAGCACCGCGAGAATAAGGGGCGTGGAAAGCGCGCCGGTGCGGCCGAGTTCAAGAGTGCCGGCGAGCGCGGTCGGAAGACCTGCAGCGATACCGGCGAAGATGATCAGCGAGATACCGTTGCCGATACCGCGCGACGTCACCTGCTCACCAAGCCACATCAGGAACATCGTGCCGCCGAGCAGCGTAATGACGGTGGAAATACGGAAGAACCAGCCCGGGTCCACCACGACGCCGTTGCCGTGCTCCAGGCCGATCGCAATGCCATAGGCCTGCAATGCGCCGAGCAGCACCGTGCCGTAGCGGGTGTACTGGTTGATGATCTTGCGGCCCTGCTCGCCTTCCTTCTTCAGGTTTTCGAGCGAGGGAACGACCGAGGTCATCAGCTGAACGATGATCGAGGCCGAAATATAAGGCATGATGCCGAGCGCGAAGATCGCCATGCGCTGTACGGCGCCGCCCGAGAACATGTTGAAGAGGCCAAGAATGCCGCCCGACTGATTCTGGAAAGCCTGGGCGTAAGCGGCAGGATTGAGGCCAGGAAGCGGAATGTGGGTGCCGAGTCGATAGACGAGGAGAGCGCCGAGCGTAAACCACAAGCGCTTCTTGAGATCCTCAGCCTTGGCAAAGGTCGAGAAATTGAGATTGGACGCCAATTGTTCCGCTGCAGAAGCCATGCAAATCTCCGCACTACCAATTCCGGCATAATCGGCCGGGTCCGGAATCAGTAAGTAAATTGTTCAAAATTCGGGCTTCGGACGGATTGCCATGCAATCGGGCGCCTCACCCTTGGTTCCCGTTGTCAACCGGAAAGACACCGCCGCGTCGTTCAGGTTCGTGAGGCTCACATATGGGAGAAAAATCGCCCGAAGTGAAGCACCTCGGGCGATCTTTGATAATATTATTCTGCGGCAGGAGCTTCTGCGGCAGAAGCAAGCAGCTTGATGGAGCCGCCGGCCTTCTCGATCTTTTCAACCGCCGGCTTGGAAGCGCCCGCAACTTCGAGGGCAAGCTTCGCCTTCAGTTCGCCGTCCGAAAGAACGCGAACACCATCCTTGACGCGGCGAATCACGCCGGCAGCCTTGAGGGCAGCAGCATCGACAGTCTTCTTGGCATCGAGCTTGCCAGCATCGACGGCAGCCTGGATGCGAGCCAGCGATACGACAACGTAGTCGGAGGCGAAGATATTATTGAAGCCGCGCTTCGGCAGGCGACGATAGATGGGCATCTGACCACCTTCGAAGCCGTTGATCGCAACGCCCGAACGGGACTTCTGACCCTTCACACCACGGCCACCGGTCTTGCCGGAGCCGGAGCCGATGCCGCGGCCGAGGCGCTTGCGGCTATGGGTCGAGCCTTCGTTATCCTTGATCTCATTCAGTTTCATAACGATTTACCTCCGGCTCACTTCTCGCCGACAACGCGAACGAGATGCTGGACAGCACGGATCATGCCACGAACAGCCGGAGTATCTTCCAGCGTGCGGCGACGGTGCATCTTGTTCAGTCCGAGACCGATCAGCGTCTTCTGCTGAACGTCCGGACGGCGGATCGGGCTGCCAATCTGTTCGACCGTAACGGTCGCCTTAGCTTCAGCCTTCTTGGTCGTCTTGGCCATAGGTCAAACTCCCTTATTCTTCGGAGGCGTTGCCCGAAGCGGCGCGGCGAGCCTGCAGGGTGGCATACTTGATGCCGCGCTGAGCTGCGATGTCCTTCGGGTGAACCTGGTGCTTCAGGGCGTCGAACGTGGCGCGAACCATGTTGTACGGGTTCGAGGAACCGGTCGACTTGGCAACGACGTCATGAACGCCGAGCGTTTCGAAGACGGCGCGCATCGGGCCGCCGGCGATGATACCGGTACCGACCTTGGCCGAACGCAGCAGAACCTTACCTGCACCATGACGGCCATGAACGTCGTGATGCAGCGTACGGCCGTCGCGCAGCGGTACGAAGATCAGGTCGCGCTTGGCGCTTTCGGTAGCCTTGCGGATGGCTTCCGGCACTTCGCGTGCCTTGCCATGACCAAAGCCTACGCGGCCCTTCTGGTCACCGACAACGACGAGAGCGGCGAAACCGAAACGGCGGCCGCCCTTTACAACCTTGGCGACGCGGTTGATCGCGACCAGCTTGTCGACGAATTCGCTATCGCGCTCTTCACGGCTCTGCCGGTCATCCCGCGAGCCCCTCTTTTCCTGTGCCATTGTCCTCTTCCTTTTTCTTTTCCGGGTGCAATCGGCAAACAACAAAGACCGCATGCCCTCCCCCTAAAGGGAAGCTTGCGGCCCGGTGAACATCCGGCCGGCGCCCGAGAGCTGCCGACCAGAAACTTGATCAGAAGGACAGACCGCCTTCGCGGGCTGCTTCAGCCAGGGCCTTGATACGGCCGTGGTAGATGAAGGCGCCGCGATCGAACACGACTTCCTTGACGCCTGCCTTGGAGGCACGCTCGGCGACGAGCTTGCCAACGAGGGCGGCGGCGGCGGTATCGGCACCGGTCTTCAGAGAACCGCGCAGATCCTTGTCGAGGGTGGAGGCAGCCGCGAGGGTCTTGCCGGCCACATCATCGATGACCTGAACGTAGATGTTCTTCGACGAGCGATGAACCGACAGGCGCGGACGACCATTGGCCACCGACTTGATTTGACGACGCACGCGGTTGGCACGACGTGCAAGTGTTTCTTTCCTGCTAGCCATTTCGCGTGATCCTTACTTCTTCTTGCCTTCTTTGCGGACGATCCGCTCTTCGGCATACTTAACACCCTTGCCCTTGTAGGGCTCCGGACCGCGGTATTCGCGGATTTCAGCGGCAACCTGGCCGACCTGCTGCTTGTTGATGCCGGTGACGACGATTTCCGTCGGCTTCGGCACAGCGATCGAGATACCCTGCGGCGGCTCATAAACCACGTCGTGGCTGAAGCCGAGCGCGAGCTGCAGGTTCTTGCCCTGCATGGAGGCACGGTAGCCGACGCCGTTGATTTCGAGCTTGCGCTCGTAGCCGTCCTTAACACCCTTGAGGATGTTCTCGATCATCGTGCGGGACATGCCCCACTTTGCGCGAGCATCCTTGGTGTCGTTGAGCGGCGTCACGACGATTGCATTGTTTTCCAGCTTGAGACCGATTTCGTCGTTAGCGACGAAAAACAGCTCGCCCTTGGGGCCCTTGGCGGTCACTTTTTGGCCATCAACCGTGGCCGTGATCCCTGCAGGTACCTGAACGGGCTTCTTACCGATACGAGACATTTTTCAAACCTGTCTGTTTCGAAGGAGATCCCTGTTCGATCTTAGAAGACCGAGCAGAGAACCTCACCACCAACATTCTGTTCACGAGCCTGGTGATCGGCCATCACACCCTTCGGAGTCGAAAGGATGGTGATGCCGAGACCGTTCGCGACCTGCGGAATGGACTTGACCGAGACATAAACTCGGCGGCCCGGCTTGGACACGCGGCCGATCTCACGGATCACCGACGAGCCTTCGTAGTACTTCAGCTCAATGTTGAGCTCGGACTTGCCGTTGCCGAAATCGACGACGGAGTAGCCACGGATGTAGCCTTCAGCCTGCAGAACATCGAGGACGCGTGCACGGAGCTTGGACGCAGGCGTCGAAACCGACGACTTGCGGCGCGAAGCACCGTTACGGATGCGGGTGAGCATATCGCCCAAAGGATCAGTCATGGTCATCTATTCTGCTCCTTACCAGCTGGACTTGACGATGCCCGGCACCTTGCCGAGATTGCCGAGTTCACGCAGCGCGATACGCGACATGCGCAGTTTGCGGTAGTAGGCGCGCGGACGGCCAGACACTTCGCAACGGTTGCGAATACGGGTCTTCGATCCATCGCGCGGGAGCGATGCCAGCTTCAGAGTGGCCTTGAACCGGTCTTCGATCGAGAGAGACTGGTTCATGATGATTGCCTTCAGAGCAGCCCGCTTTGCGGATTGAGTGGCAACCGTATTGCGGCGGCGCTTGTTCTTTTCAACTGCGCTTGTCTTCGCCATATTTAGGTTCCTTTTCTACGCTCGTCGTTACGGTTATTGACGGAACGGGAAGTTGAACTCTGTCAGAAGAGCCCGTGCTTCGTCGTCTGTCGTCGCCGTCGTGCAAACGATGATGTCCATGCCCCACATCTGATCAACCTTGTCGTAGTTGATCTCAGGGAACACAATGTGTTCCTTGATGCCCATGGCGAAATTGCCACGACCGTCAAAGCTCTTCGGGTTCAGGCCGCGGAAGTCGCGAACGCGCGGAAGCGCGATGTTGACCAGACGATCCAGGAACTCATACATGCGGGCGCCGCGCAGCGTCACCTTGGCGCCGATCGGCATGTTTTCGCGGACCTTGAAGCCAGCGATGGAGTTGCGCGCGTGGGTGATGACCGGCTTCTGGCCAGCGATGGCCGCCAGGTCGGCAGCAGCAACGGTCGGCTTCTTCGAATCAGCCGTCGCTTCGCCAACGCCCATGTTGATCACGATCTTGTCCAGCTTCGGGATCTGCATCTCGTTAGCGTAGGGGAACTTCTCCTGCATGGCTGCACGGATGCGAGCAACGTATTCCTTCTTGAGCCGCGGCTCGTACTTTGCCTCAGCCATCGATCACTTCTCCCGAGGTCTTGGCCACACGGACCTTCTTGCCTTCTACAACCTTGAAACCGACGCGGGTCGGCTTACCGTGCCTGTCGACGATCGCAATGTTGGACAGGTGAAGCGAGGCTTCCTTGCTGATAATGCCAGCTTCCTGGGTCTGCGTCTGGCGCTGATGGCGCTTGATGACGTTGACGCCACGGACGACCGCGCGGTCTTCCTTCGGCAGCACTTGAATGACTTCGCCGGTACGGCCCTTGTCCTTGCCGGCCAATACGACAACCTTGTCGCCTTTACGGATCTTTTGCATCGCTCCGCTCCTTACAGTACTTCTGGAGCCAGCGAGATGATCTTCATGTGGTTCTTGGCGCGAAGTTCGCGCGGAACCGGTCCGAAGATACGGGTGCCGATCGGCTCTTTCTTGTTGTCGATGAGGACTGCTGCGTTGGTATCGAAGCGGATGACGCTGCCATCCGGACGACGGATGTCCTTGGCGGTACGAACGACAACCGCCTTCATCACGTCACCTTTCTTCACACGGCCGCGCGGGATAGCTTCCTTGATCGAAACGACGATGATGTCGCCGATCGAGGCATACTTGCGCTTCGAGCCGCCCAGCACCTTGATGCACATGACACGACGTGCGCCGGAATTATCCGCCACGTCGAGGTTTGTTTGCATCTGAATCATGTCAGGTCGCCTTCTTGTTGTTACCGGAATGGTTGGGCCAACCGACCCCCTACCCCGGCTTATGGACTAGTCTCTTGTCTGATTTCTCCAGCGCTCGGAACCACCAGGGTCATCTTCGCCGGCCATCAACAAAGCAAAAGAACGCTCGTACTCGAGCGTCCTGCTTCCAAGCTCGTGCTTCATACAGATATTTCGCCCAAGCGCAAGGGCCTGAGCGAAATTCTGTTACTTGGACTGGGCGGAAACGACCGTCCAGGTCTTGTCCTTGGAGATCGGTGCGCATTCCTCGATGGAAACGGCGTCGCCGACCTTGTACTGATTGTTTTCGTCGTGGGCCTTGTACTTCTTGGAACGACGAACGGTCTTCTGAAGCAGCGGGTGAGCGAAACGACGCTCAACGCGGACAACTACCGTCTTCTCGTTCTTGTCGCTGACCACGACGCCCTGCAGAATGCGCTTCGGCATGTTATTTTTCCTTTAGGCCTTTGCTTCTGCCGCCTTCTGGCGGGCAATGGTTTTCACGCGGGCGATGTCCTTGCGGACTTCGTTGATGCGCGAGGACTTTTCAAGCTGGCCGGTTGCCTTCTGAAAGCGCAGGTTGAACTGTTCCTTCTTCAGCTTGGCAAGCTCGTCCTTGAGTTGGTCGGCGCTCAGGGCGCGAACATCTGCGGCTTTCATGAGCTTCTTCCTTACTCTGCAATGCGCTGCACGAAGCGCGTCTTGACCGAGAGCTTGGCAGAGCCGAGGCGCAATGCCTCACGAGCGATTTCCTCGCTCACACCATCGATCTCGAACATCATACGGCCGGGCTTGACCTTGCATGCCCAGTATTCGACGGAGCCCTTACCTTTACCCATGCGGACTTCGGTAGGCTTTTTGGTTACCGGAACATCCGGGAACACGCGGATCCATACACGGCCGGCACGCTTCATGTAGCGCGTGATCGCGCGGCGAGCCGCTTCGATTTCGCGAGCGTTGACGCGGTTAGGCTCCTGCGACTTCAGACCGAATTCACCGAACGCAAGGTCAGACCCACCCTTGGCGACGCCCTTGATGCGACCCTTGAATTGCTTACGGTACTTCGTACGCTTTGGCTGCAACATTTCTCTATTCTCCGAACTTATCTGCCACGCACGCTATCAAGCGTTGTCGCGGCGACGGTCTCTATCGCGATCGCGGCTAGCCGGACCCTGGGCGTCGCCTTCCATTGCGCGGCGTTCGGAGGCCATCGGATCGTGTTCAAGGATTTCGCCCTTGAAGATCCAGACCTTGATGCCGCAGATGCCGAAAGCGGTTTCTGCTTCAGCCGTACCGTAGTCGATGTCGGCGCGCAGCGTATGCAGCGGCACGCGGCCTTCGCGGTACCATTCCGTACGAGCGATTTCCGCGCCGCCGAGACGGCCGGCGCAGGTGATCTTGATGCCTTCGGCGCCAAGACGCATCGCGGACTGAACGGCGCGCTTCATGGCGCGACGGAAAGCAACACGGCGTTCCAGCTGCTGAGCGATCGACTGGGCGACCAGCGTCGCGTCGATTTCCGGCTTGCGCACTTCAACGATGTTGAGGTGCGTTTCGGAATTCGTCATGTCCGACAGCTTCTTGCGGAGCTTGTCGATGTCAGCGCCCTTCTTGCCGATGATCAGGCCCGGACGAGCCGAGTGGATCGTAACGCGGCACTTCTTGTGCGGACGCTCGATGACCACCTTGGAGATACCGGCCTGCTTCAGTTCGTTCATGACGAACTTGCGCATCTTCAGATCTTCGTGGAGGAGCTGGCCATACTCGGCATTGTCCGCAAACCAGCGGCTATCCCAAGTGCGGTTGATGCCGAGACGAAAACCGATCGGATTGATTTTCTGACCCATTATGCGGCCTCCCCTTGAGCTTCAACTTCACGGACGACGATCGTCAGGTGCGCGAACGGACGCTCGATACGAGACGCGCGACCGCGGCCACGAGCGTGAAAACGCTTCATGACGATCGACTTGCCGACGTAAGCTTCCGCTACGACCAGCGAGTCAACGTCGAGATCGTGGTTGTTTTCTGCATTGGCGATCGCAGATTCAAGAGTCTTCTTCACGGCGCCAGCGATGCGCTTGCGCGAGAATTCCAGCTCTGCGAGAGCACGATCAACCTTCTTGCCACGGATCGAAGCCGCGACCAGGTTGAGCTTCTGCGGGCTGACACGGAGCGTGCGCGCAACTGCCTGCGCCTCATTGTCCTTCAGCCGGCGTTCGGTTTTTGCCTTGCCCATTGTTACTTCCTCTTCGCCTTCTTGTCCGCACCGTGACCATAATAGGTACGGGTCGGGGCGAACTCGCCGAACTTGTGGCCGACCATGTCTTCATTGACGCTGACCGGAATGTGCTTGCTGCCGTTGTAGACGCCGAAGGTGAGACCAACGAACTGCGGCATGATCGTGGAGCGGCGGCTCCACATCTTGATTATTTCATTGCGTCCGCCTTCGCGCACCTTCTCAGCCTTCTTGAGAAGATAGCCGTCAACAAACGGACCTTTCCATACTGAACGAGCCACTTGAGACTTCCTCTCTTACTTCTTGCGCTGATGGCGCGAGCGCATGATCATCTTGTCGGTCGACTTGTTCGACCGCGTACGCTTACCCTTGGTCGGCTTGCCCCATGGGGTCACCGGATGGCGACCACCGGAGGTGCGGCCTTCACCACCGCCGTGCGGATGGTCGACCGGGTTCATGACAACGCCGCGGTTATGCGGCTTCTTGCCACGCCAACGCGAACGACCGGCCTTACCGTCGTTGATGTTGCCGTGATCCGGGTTCGAAACCGCACCGATCGAGGCAAGGCAGGTGCCGTGCACGAGGCGCTGTTCGCCTGAGTTCAGACGAAGGATCGCCATACCCTGGTCGCGGCCGACGAGCTGAGCGTAGGAACCGGCGGAGCGAGCGATCTGACCACCCTTGCCCGGCTTCATTTCCACATTGTGGATGATGGAGCCGACCGGGATGAACTGAAGCGGCATGGCGTTGCCAGGCTTCACGTCAACTGCCTTTTCCGAAGCGATGACCTTGTCGCCGGCAGCGAGGCGCTGCGGAGCGAGGATATAGGCCAGTTCGCCGTCCGTGTACTTCACCAGAGCGATGTAAGCGGTACGGTTCGGATCGTATTCGATGCGCTCGACGGTCGCGTCCACGTCGAACTTGCGACGCTTGAAGTCCACCAGGCGATAGGTGCGCTTGTGACCGCCACCCTGGAAACGCACGGTGATGCGGCCGGTGTTGTTGCGGCCGCCCTTAGAGGTCAGGCCTTCCGTCAGCGTCTTGACCGGCTTGCCCTTGTAGAGGGAGGAGCGATCGACGATGACCAGCTGACGCTGGCTCGGGGTCGTCGGATTGAATGTTTTCAATGCCATTTTCTTATTCCTCAGAGACCGGTGGAGACGTCGATCGACTGGCCTTCGGCAAGCGTCACAACAGCCTTCTTCACGTCCTTCTGCTTGCCGACGAGACCCTTGAACCGCTTGGTCTTGCCGAGGCGCAGCAGAGTGTTAACGGCCGTAACCTTGACGCCGAAGAGCGCTTCGACGGCAGCCTTGATTTCAGGCTTCGTCGCGGTCTTGGCAACGTTGAAAACAACCTGGTTGTTGTCCGAAAGTAGCGTGGACTTTTCGGTGATCGCAGGAGAAACGATCACATCGTAATGGCGAAGATCCGTCACTTGAATCGCTCCTCTAGAGCTTCAACTGCAGCCTTGGACAGCACGAGCTTGCCGCGGCGCAGGATGTCGTAAACGTTGATGCCCTGAACCGGCAGAACATCGATGTTCGGAATGTTCTGGGCTGCGAGCTTGAAGTTGCTGTCGAGCTCAGCGCCGCCGATGAACAGAGCGTTCGTCAGGCCGAGCGTCTCGAAAGCGCCAGCGAGTGCCTTGGTCTTGGCTTCGGTTGCGACGAGATTGTCGATGACGATCACGTCTTCAGCCTTGAACTTAGCCGAGAGAGCATGACGCAGGCCGAGGGCGCGAACCTTCTTCGGCAGATCATGTTCATGGCTGCGGGCGACAGGGCCGTGAGCCTTACCACCGCCGCGGAACTGCGGAGCACGAGCCGAATGGTGACGAGCGCGGCCCGTACCCTTCTGCTTGTACATCTTGGCGCCGGTACGCGAAACATCCGCGCGGCCCTTTGCCTGGTGCGTGCCCTGCTGCTTCTTGGCAAGCTGCCAGCGAATGACGCGGGCAAGAATGTCTTCACGCGGCTCAAGGCCGAAAATCGCGTCAGAAAGGGAAACCTTCCCAGCGTCTTTGCCCTCGAGGGTCTTGACGTTCAATTCCATTGGTTTGGCTCCCTTACTTCGCTGCCGACTTGACGGCGTCGCGCACGATGATCCAGGCACCCTTGGAGCCGGGAACCGCGCCCTTGACGAGGATCAGACCGCGATCTTCATCGGTCGAAACCACTTCAAGGTTCTGCGTCGTCACGCGCGTCTGGCCCATGTGACCAGCCATCTTCTTGTTCTTGAACACCTTGCCCGGATCCTGGCGCGAGCCGGTCGAACCGTGCGAGCGGTGCGAAACCGACACACCGTGCGTGGCGCGCAGACCGCCGAAACCGTGGCGCTTGATGGCGCCGGCAAAGCCCTTACCGATCGTCGTGCCGGTCACGTCGACGAGCTGGCCCGCCGTGAAGTGAGCAGCCTTCAGTTCGGTGCCGACTTCGAGCAGGTTGTCGTCCGTAACACGGAATTCAACGAGCTTGGCCTTCGGCTCAACGCTTGCGACGGCGAAATGACCGCGCAGGGCCTTCGTCGTGTTCTTAACCTTAGCCTGGCCGGCACCCAGCTGAACTGCGGTGTAGCCATTCTTTTCAACTGTGCGCTGGGCTACGACCTGGCAGCCATCCAAACGCAATACCGTTACCGGGACATGCTCGCCAGCGTCGTTATAGACGCGGGTCATTCCCACCTTCTGTGCAATCACACCTGAACGCATCGGTTCAATCCTTCTCACTCAGCTCGAGAACCAGGTCTCAGAGCTTGATCTCAACATCGACACCGGCGGCGAGATCGAGCTTCATCAGCGCGTCTACCGTCTGCGGGGTCGGATCAACGATGTCGAGGAGGCGCTTATGCGTGCGCATCTCGAACTGCTCGCGGCTCTTCTTGTCGATGTGCGGGGACCGGTTAACCGTGAACTTCTCGATACGAGTCGGAAGCGGAACGGGGCCCCGGACGCTAGCACCGGTGCGCTTCGCCGTCGACACGATCTCGCGCGTGGAAGCATCGAGAATCCGGTGATCGAACGCCTTCAGGCGAATGCGGATATTTTGGCCGTTCATTCGACGTTATCCTTGTGTTTTGTTATCTCGCGTGCCGCTCAAAAAAGGGCACGGATTGTTCTTTTTCCTAAGGCGGATCACCGGTTTCAAAGATCGAGAGGAACGCCGGCTGCGGCATCCCCATCCACTCTTCAGACCTTTCGGCCCACCTTCATTGTTAATCGCATTGGCCGCTTCGTTATCCGAAGCAGAGCTCAAATCGCGCTCGCGCGCCATTTGCAACATTTCCATGTCATAAGCAAGCGACTACTGCCGCTTGCTTCATATTATTGTCATCGTCCTCGAATCGGCCACTCGGGTGGAGTGGCCGCCTTCGAATTACTCGACGATGGAGGCGACGATGCCTGCGCCGACGGTACGGCCGCCTTCGCGGATGGCGAAGCGAAGCTTTTCTTCCATCGCGATCGGAACGATCAGCTCAACGGCAACGGTGACGTTGTCGCCAGGCATAACCATTTCCGTGCCTTCCGGAAGCGTCACGATGCCGGTCACATCCGTCGTGCGGAAGTAGAACTGCGGACGGTAGTTCGTGAAGAACGGCGTATGACGGCCACCTTCTTCCTTCGTCAGGATGTAGGCTTCGGCCATGAACTTCTTGTGCGGCTTGACAGAGCCAGGCTTGCACAGGATCTGGCCACGCTCGACGCCGTCACGGTTCACACCACGAACCAGCGCGCCGATGTTGTCGCCGGCCTGGCCCTGATCGAGCAGCTTGCGGAACATTTCAACGCCGGTCACCGTCGTCTTCGACGTCGGGCGGATGCCGACGATCTCGACTTCTTCGCCAACCTTGACGATACCGCGCTCGACGCGGCCCGTCACAACCGTACCACGGCCAGAGATCGAGAACACGTCTTCGATCGGCATCAGGAACGGCTGGTCGATCGGACGCTCTGGCGTCGGGATGTAGGCGTCAACCTGAGCCATCAGCTCGCGGATCGCGTCTTCGCCGATCTTCTTGTCCGAATCTTCAAGAGCGGCAAGCGCCGAACCCTTGACGACCGGAATGTCGTCGCCCGGGAAGTCGTAGGACGACAGAAGCTCGCGAACTTCAAGCTCGACCAGCTCGAGAAGCTCAGCGTCGTCAACCTGGTCGACCTTGTTCAGGAACACCACGATCGCCGGAACGCCAACCTGGCGGGCAAGCAGGATGTGCTCGCGCGTCTGCGGCATCGGGCCGTCGGCAGCCGAGCAAACCAGGATCGCGCCGTCCATCTGTGCGGCACCGGTGATCATGTTCTTCACATAGTCGGCGTGGCCGGGGCAGTCGACGTGCGCATAGTGGCGAGCAGGCGTCTCGTACTCGACGTGTGCCGTCGAGATCGTGATGCCGCGTGCCTTTTCTTCCGGTGCGGCGTCGATCTGGTCGTACGCCTTGAACTCGCCGAAGTACTTCGTGATCGCTGCCGTCAAGGACGTCTTGCCGTGGTCAACGTGCCCGATCGTCCCGATGTTAACGTGCGGCTTATTGCGCTCAAACTTACTCTTTGCCATTTTCGGCTCTCCGTTTTTCCTGTCCCCTGGGGGATCAATTCTTGTTATCGGTCAATTGGTATTCCGGTCACTTTTGACCGGAATACTTTGCCTGGATTTCCTGTGCGACGTTCGACGGAACCGGCGCATAATGATCGAAGGTCATCGTGTACTGTGCACGGCCCTGAGACATCGAGCGCAGGTTATCGACGTACTTGAACATGTTCGCCAGCGGGACGTTCGCGTTGATGACAACGGCGATACCGCGGCTTTCCTGGCCCTGGATCTGGCCACGACGCGAGTTCAGGTCACCGATGACGTCGCCGACGTAATCTTCCGGCGTTACGACTTCGACCTTCATCATCGGCTCGAGGAGCTGAGCACCGGCTTCGCGGGCTGCTTCACGGAAGCAAGCGCGGGAAGCGATTTCGAAGGCCAGAACCGACGAGTCAACATCGTGGAAGGCACCGTCGATGAGCGTCGCCTTGACGCCGAGCATCGGGAAGCCAGCCAGCGGGCCCGAAGACAGAACGCTTTCGATACCCTTCTGAACGCCCGGGATGTATTCCTTCGGAACAGAACCGCCGACGATCTTGGACTCGAACTTGAAGTCGTCGCCGTCCGGGTTCGGTTCGAACACGATCTTGACGCGAGCGAACTGACCGGTACCACCCGACTGCTTCTTGTGGGTGTAGTCCTTTTCCGTCTGACGCGTAATGGTTTCGCGGTAAGCAACCTGCGGCGCACCGACGGTCGCTTCAACCTTGAATTCACGACGCATGCGGTCGACGATGATGTCGAGGTGAAGTTCACCCATGCCGGCAATGATCGTCTGGCCAGATTCCTGGTCGGTCTTGACGCGGAAGGACGGATCTTCTGCAGCCAGGCGGTTGAGCGCGAGGCCCATCTTTTCCTGGTCGCCCTTGGTCTTCGGCTCGATCGCGATCTGGATGACCGGCTCGGGGAATTCCATGCGCTCGAGGATAACCGGCTTCAGCGGGTCGCAGAGCGTATCGCCAGTGGTCGTTTCCTTGAGGCCGGCCAGAGCGACGATGTCGCCAGCGAAGGCTTCTTCGATGTCTTCACGCGAGTTGGAGTGCATCTGCAGCATGCGGCCGACGCGCTCGCGCTTGTCCTTGACCGTGTTCATGACCGACGCGCCCTTCTCGAGCTTGCCGGAGTAGATGCGGGCGAAGGTCAGCGAACCGACGAAGGGGTCGTTCATGATCTTGAATGCCAGCATGGACAACGGCTCGCTGTCGTCGGCGTGACGTTCGATTTCGGCTTCCGTCTTGAAGTCGATGCCCTTGATCGCCGGAATGTCGAGCGGCGACGGCAGGTAATCGACGACGGCGTCGAGAAGCGGCTGAACACCCTTGTTCTTGAAGGCGGTGCCGCAGAACATCGGATGGAACTTGACGTCGATCGTGCCGCGACGGACGAGTGCGCGGATCTGATCGTTATCAGGCAGGTTGCCTTCGAGGTAGGCTTCAGTCGCGGCTTCGTCGATCTCGACAACGGTCTCGATCAGCTTTTCGCGGTATTCGGCAGCCTTGGCCTTCATGTCTTCCGGGATTTCAACGACGTCCCACTGAGCGCCGAGCGACTCGTCGCGCCAGATGAGAGCATTCATCTCGATCAGGTCGATGACGCCCTTGAACTCGGTTTCTGCACCGATCGGCAGCTGCATGACAACAGCGGTAGCACCAAGGCGGGTCTTGATCATCTCGACCGAGCGATAGAAATCGGCGCCGGTCTTGTCCATCTTGTTGCAGAAGATCATCCGCGGGACATTGTACTTCTCAGCCTGACGCCAGACGGTTTCCGTCTGCGGCTCAACGCCGGCGTTGGCGTCGAGCAGCGCGATGGCACCGTCGAGAACGCGCAGGGAACGCTCGACTTCGATGGTGAAGTCGACGTGGCCGGGAGTGTCGATGATGTTGAAGCGGCGGGTCTTGCCGTCGCGGCCCTTCCAGTAGGTCGTGGTCGCAGCAGAGGTGATCGTAATGCCACGCTCCTGCTCCTGCTCCATCCAGTCCATCGTGGCCGCACCGTCGTGCACTTCGCCGATCTTGTGCGACTTGCCGGTGTAGTAAAGAATACGCTCGGTGGTCGTGGTCTTGCCGGCGTCGATATGCGCCATGATACCGAAATTGCGGTAGTCTTCGATTTTATATTCGCGAGCCATTGTGGACTGCCTTTCCGAAACCGTTCGGGATTACCAGCGATAATGCGAGAACGCACGGTTGGCATCAGCCATCTTGTGCGTGTCTTCGCGCTTCTTGACGGCGGCGCCGCGGTTGTTGGAGGCATCGAGAAGTTCGCCGCTGAGGCGATCGACCATGGTGGTTTCGTTGCG
This sequence comes from Rhizobium sp. P40RR-XXII, assembly GCF_012641405.1. GTDB lineage: Bacteria > Pseudomonadota > Alphaproteobacteria > Rhizobiales > Rhizobiaceae > Rhizobium. Next base: position 127,212 of record NZ_JABAII010000016.1, on the reverse strand, counting down.
CTTGCGAGCAGCAGCGATCAGCCAGCGGATGGCCAGAGCCTGACGGCGCTCCGGACGAACATCGACCGGAACCTGGTAGGTAGCACCACCAACACGACGCGAACGAACTTCAACGTGCGGAGCGATGTTATCCAAAGCCTGATGGAACACGCCGAGCGGCTCCTGCTTTGCCTTGCCCTGCACGGCGTCGAATGCGCCGTATACGATGTTTTCAGCCACGGACTTTTTGCCGTCGAGCATGATGGCATTCATGAACTTGGTGACGACCAGATCGCCGAACTTCGGGTCCGGGTTGATCTCGCGCTTTTCTGCTCTGTGACGTCTGGACATGTACTTCTCGTCTCTCAACTATTGGCGGCGCTTCACCACGCGGAGAACCTCGCGCAGCACCGGATTACCTGAAACCGAATTACTTCGGACGCTTCGCACCGTACTTGGAACGGCGCTGCTTGCGGTTCTTGACACCCTGGGTATCGAGAACGCCGCGGATGATGTGATAACGGACACCCGGAAGGTCCTTGACGCGGCCGCCACGGATCATGACGACAGAGTGTTCCTGAAGGTTGTGACCTTCACCGGGAATGTAACCAATGACTTCAAAGCCGTTGGTCAGACGGATCTTTGCGACCTTACGCAGAGCCGAGTTCGGCTTCTTCGGCGTCGTCGTGTAGACGCGGGTGCAAACGCCGCGCTTCTGCGGGTTCTCCTGGAGAGCGGGAACCTTATTACGCTTTACCTGTGCCTGACGAGGCTTGCGGATCAGCTGGTTTACGGTAGGCATTCAACCATCCCTTGTAAATCTATCTCGACACCCTTACGGGCTTCACTTTCGCCGTCACCGGCAACGACACACGTTCGTCTCAATGCGCAAAACGTGGCCCGATCCGCTTTCGCAGATGGACCACAGAAAAGCAGAGGACGCTGTAATAGCGTCTTGCGTGCAGCATTCGTGTCTTCAACGTGCGTTTAGAACCTTGTTTGAGGTGAACTCCAGAGCGCGTCGCTCCGAACAGCCATGCCTCACATGGGTCCCGATGGCGGCGGTACTACTGGTTTCCCGCCGTTTCGTCAAGGCCGGTTAAGAAATTATCTTTGTCACAAAGGCCTGAAAGGCCGGGAAAACCAGCCATTTGAGGCTTTGGATACGGAAATGCCGCCTGTTCGGCAAGATCGACTTTGGTATTTCGTTAAAATCCCTATAAGGAATCACGGAAAGACAATTCCATCCGACGCCCGTGCAACCACAGGGAATCGCCGGGTCGATTCGACACTCCCGAAGGAAGACACATGATTACTGCGCCAGATAACGACAACAATTCCGACGGCCCCATGGTCTTCATCATCATCGGCAAGGGCTATGAAACCGATGGCGGCGAAGGCATCGATCTGCATGTCATGCTGAAGGCACCCGACGACGATACCGCCGTGCGCGAGGCGCTGAACGCGCTTGCCGAGGAAGGCTTCATCGAGGCCGACCTCGACCAGATCGGTCTGCTGACGGACATACCGGATGAGGAGCCGCACGCCTCCGCCTATCAGGGCGCACTCGAAGGCGAAGTCGCGATCATCCGCTTCCGCTGACGCGCCGGCTGTCGCCGCCCTCTGTGGAGGCGACCCGCCCTCGCCTATCGACTTTACACCATGCAAAAAGAAACCGCCCGGATCGCTCCGGGCGGTTTTGATTTTTTCAATGCCGTGCCGCTTACTCGGCCGGAGTGTTCTCGCTTGCGAGATCCTGCAGCATCGGCGTTGCGACGTTGGCACCCGTGCCCTTGCGACGCTCTTCCAGGATGAGCTCGTCGCGCGCCGTGGCGATACGGCGGATCTGCGTCATGGTACCGCCGGTACCGGCCGGGATGAGGCGGCCGACGATGACGTTTTCCTTCAGACCCTGCAGGCCGTCGGTCTTGCCGGCGATTGCAGCTTCGGTCAGCACCTTCGTCGTTTCCTGGAAGGATGCGGCCGAAATGAAGGACGGCGTCTGCAGCGATGCCTTGGTGATGCCGAGCAGAACCGGATCGCCATAAGCGGGCTTCTTGCCTTCTTCGATCAGACGGTCGTTGGCATCGTCCAGCTCGATACGATCGACGTTGTCGCCGACGATGTACTGGCTGTCGCCTGCATCGGTGATCTCCACCTTCTGCAGCATCTGACGGACAATCACTTCGATATGCTTGTCGTTGATGACAACGCCCTGCAAGCGGTAGACTTCCTGGATTTCGTTGACCAGGTAGGAAGCCAGAGCTTCCACGCCCTTGATCGCCAGAATGTCGTGCGGTGCCGGGTTACCGTCGAGGATGTAGTCACCCTTTTCGATATAGTCGCCTTCCTGAAGGTGGAAGGGCTTGCCCTTCGGGATCAGGTATTCGACCGGCTCGACACCGTCTTCCGCCGGCTCGATGATGACGCGACGCTTGTTCTTGTAGTCGCGGCCGAGGCGGATCGTACCATCGATTTCAGCGATGATGGCGTGATCCTTCGGACGACGAGCCTCGAACAATTCGGCAACACGCGGCAGACCACCGGTGATGTCCTTCGTCTTGGCACTTTCCAGCGGCGAACGGGCGAGAACGTCACCCTGCGACACCTTCGTGCCCGGCTCGACGGACAGGATCGCTTCGACAGAGAGCAGGAAGCGGGCTTCACCGCCACGCGACAGCTTGGCAACATTACCGCTAGCGTCCTTGATGACGATCGCCGGCTTGAGATCCGAGCCGCGCGGCGTCGAGCGCCAGTCGATAACCTGACGCTTGGTGATGCCGGTGGACTCGTCGGTCGCTTCGAGAACCGAGAGACCGTCGACAACGTCTTCGAAGTGAACCGTACCGGCCACTTCCGTCATCATCGGACGGGTATAGGGGTCCCATTCCGCCAGACGCTGACCGCGCTTCACCTTGTCGCCTTCGTCGACATAAATCTTGGAGCCGTAGGCGACACGCTGCGAAGAGCGTTCGACACCACGTTCGTCCAGGATCTGAACCGTCATGTTGCGGCCCATGGCAACGAGGTTGCCTTCGGAGTTGCGCAGCATGTTGCGGTTCTTGATCTGGACCGTGCCCTCGTAAGAGGCTTCCAGGAACGACTGGTCGACCACGGTCGCCGTGCCGCCCAAGTGGAAGGTACGCATAGTCAGCTGCGTGCCCGGCTCACCGATCGACTGTGCGGCGATGACGCCGACAGCTTCACCGATGTTGACAGGCGTACCGCGAGCAAGGTCACGGCCGTAGCAGACCGAGCAGACGCCCGTCTGGATTTCGCAGGTCAGCGCCGAACGGATGCGGATCGACTGGATACCAGCCTTCTCGATCTCGATGACATCTGGCTCCAGGATCATCTTGCCGGCGTCGACGATGCGCTCACCCGTGACCGGATGATCGATGTCGTCCAGGGCCGTGCGGCCGAGGATACGGGCACCGAGCGAGGCGACGACCTGACCGGCATCGACGATGGCGGTCATGGTGAGGCCGTTCTCGGTGCCGCAATCGACGTGCGTGACGATGCAATCCTGCGCGACGTCGACGAGACGGCGGGTCAGGTAACCGGAGTTCGCGGTCTTCAAGGCGGTGTCGGCCAGACCCTTACGGGCACCGTGGGTCGAGTTGAAGTACTCGTTAACGGTCAAGCCTTCCTTGAAGTTCGAGATGATCGGCGTCTCGATGATTTCGCCCGACGGCTTGGCCATGAGGCCGCGCATGCCGCCCAGCTGACGCATCTGGTTCGGTGAACCACGAGCACCCGAGTGGCTCATCATGTAGATCGAGTTCATCGGCTTCTGGCGACCGGTCTTTTCGTCGAATTCAACGGCCTTAATGCGGGCCATCATTTCTTCGGCGACCTTTTCCGTGGCCTTGCCCCAGGCGTCCACGACCTTGTTGTACTTCTCGCCCTGGGTGATCAGGCCGTCGTTGTACTGCTGCTCGTATTCCTTCACGAGTGCTTCGGTATCGCCGACGATCTTAACCTTGGTATCCGGGATGACCATGTCGTCCTTGCCGAACGAAATGCCGGCGCGGCAGGCATGAGAGAAGCCAAGCTGCATGATGCGGTCGCAGAAAATGACCGTGTCCTTCTGGCCGCAATGACGGTAGACCGTGTCGATCATCTTGGAGATGTTCTTCTTGGTCATTTCCTGGTTGCAGATGTCGAAGGTCACCTTGCCGTGCTTCGGCAGCAGTTCGCCGATCAACAGGCGGCCAGGCGTCGTCTCATAGATCTTCGAATAGGGCTTGCCCTCTTCGTCGACCGACTTGAAGCGGCCGCGGATCTTGGAGTGCAGCGTCACGACCTTGTTTTCGAGGGCGTGATGCAGCTCGCCGAGATCGGAGAAGGCCATGCCTTCGCCCGGTTCGTTCTGGTTCAGGATCGACAGGTAGTACAGGCCGAGAACCATGTCCTGCGAGGGAACGATGATCGGCGCGCCGTTTGCCGGATGCAGAATGTTGTTGGTCGACATCATCAGCACGCGGGCTTCAAGCTGGGCTTCCAGCGAGAGCGGCACGTGAACAGCCATCTGGTCGCCGTCGAAGTCGGCGTTGAAGGCCGTGCAGACGAGCGGATGCAGCTGGATCGCCTTGCCTTCGACCAGCATGGGTTCGAAGGCCTGGATGCCCAGGCGGTGCAACGTCGGCGCGCGGTTCAGGAGAACCGGATGCTCGCGGATGACCTCGTCGAGGATATCCCACACTTCCGGCTTTTCCTTTTCGACCAGCTTCTTGGCCTGCTTGACGGTCGAGGAATAACCCTTGGCGTCGAGACGGGCGTAGATGAACGGCTTGAACAGCTCGAGCGCCATCTTCTTCGGCAGGCCGCACTGATGCAGCTTCAGCTCCGGACCGGTCACGATGACCGAACGGCCGGAATAGTCGACGCGCTTACCGAGCAGGTTCTGACGGAAGCGGCCCTGCTTGCCCTTGAGCATGTCGGACAGCGACTTCAGCGGGCGCTTGTTAGCGCCGGTGATGACGCGGCCACGGCGGCCGTTGTCGAACAGCGCATCGACAGATTCCTGCAACATGCGCTTTTCGTTGCGGATGATGATGCCCGGAGCGCGCAGTTCGATGAGGCGCTTCAGACGATTGTTACGGTTGATGACGCGGCGATACAGATCGTTCAGATCCGAAGTCGCGAAACGGCCGCCATCGAGCGGAACCAGCGGACGCAGGTCCGGCGGGATGACCGGGACGACCTTCATGATCATCCATTCCGGACGGTTGCCCGATTCCATGAAGTTCTCGACGATCTTCAGGCGCTTCATCAGCTTCTTCTGCTTGAGATCCGACGTGGTGTCGGCAAGCTCGGAACGCAGGTCGCCGGCGATCTTTTCGAGGTTCATGCTGGCCAGCATCTCGTAGATCGCTTCAGCGCCGATCATGGCGGTGAACTGGTCTTCGCCATACTCGTCGACGGCGAGCATGTACTCTTCTTCCGAGAGAAGCTGGTGCTCCTTGAGGGCGGTCAGGCCCGGCTCGGTGACGATATAGTTTTCGAAGTAGAGAACGCGCTCGACATCCTTCAGCGTCATGTCGAGCAGTGTCGAAATACGCGAAGGCAGCGACTTCAGGAACCAGATGTGGGCAACGGGAGCGGCGAGCTCGATATGGCCCATGCGCTCACGGCGAACGCGCGACAGCGTGACTTCGACGCCGCACTTTTCGCAGATGATGCCCTTGTACTTCATGCGCTTGTACTTGCCGCACAGGCACTCGTAGTCCTTGATCGGCCCGAAGATGCGCGCGCAGAAGAGACCATCGCGTTCTGGCTTGAACGTACGATAGTTGATCGTCTCCGGCTTCTTGATCTCGCCATAAGACCAGGAAAGAATCTTCTCCGGCGACGCAATCGAAATCCGGATGGAATCGAAATTCTGCGCAGGCATCTGCGGATTGAAAAGATTCATGACCTCTTGGTTCATGCCTATCTCCTTTAGGGGCGAAACGCCCTCGAATTGCGAACAGTGCCGGCAAATCCCGGGAGCCGGCCTGACGCTTTAAAACCGCCTTGCGGCGCCATGCATCCGAAGGGACGTCGACGGCGCTGCAATATTCCAACGGTGCGCGCTGACCAACAGCGCGCACCCGACAGGTTATTACTCGGCTGCGTCCGGAAGCTGGCTTGCCGTCTGCAGATCGTCGACCTTGGAATTTTCCAGTTCGACGCTGAGGCCCAGCGAGCGCATTTCCTTGACGAGAACGTTGAAGCTTTCCGGAATGCCCGCCTCGAAGGTGTCGTCGCCACGAACGATGGCTTCGTAGACCTTGGTGCGGCCGGCCACGTCGTCCGACTTGACCGTGAGCATTTCCTGCAGCGTGTAGGCTGCACCGTAAGCTTCCAGCGCCCAGACTTCCATTTCGCCGAAGCGCTGACCGCCGAACTGCGCCTTACCGCCCAGCGGCTGCTGGGTAACGAGCGAGTACGGACCGATCGAACGGGCGTGGATCTTGTCGTCGACAAGGTGGTTCAGCTTCAGCATGTAGATGTAGCCAACCGTGACCTGGCGGTCGAACTGCTCGCCGGTACGACCGTCATACAGCGTCGACTGACCCGTCTGCTTGAGACCTGCCATTTCCAGCATCTCGTTGACGTCTGCTTCGCCGGCGCCATCGAAGACCGGGGTCGCGATGGACACGCCACGCTTCCACTGGTCTGCCAGACGCAGAACCGACGCATCGTCATACTCGTGCACGTCGTCGCTCTTCGGACCGTCACCGACGACCATGTCGATCGTCTTGCGCAGAGGCTCGATGTTGCCACTTGCCTTGTAGGCTTCGATCAGCTCACCGATCTGGCGACCCATGCCGGCGCAAGCCCAGCCAAGGTGCGTTTCGAGAATCTGACCAACGTTCATGCGCGAGGGAACGCCCAGCGGGTTCAGCACGATATCGACATGCGTGCCGTCTTCCAGGAACGGCATGTCTTCAACCGGAACAATGCGCGAGACCACGCCCTTGTTCCCGTGACGGCCGGCCATCTTGTCGCCCGGCTGGATCTTGCGCTTCACCGCAACGAAGACCTTGACCATCTTCATGACGCCCGGAGGCATTTCGTCGCCGCGCTGGACCTTCTCGACCTTGTCCATGAAGCGCTGTTCAAGACGCGACTTGGATTCGTCGTACTGGCCACGCAGGGCTTCGAGTTCGCCCTGGATCTTCTCGTCTTCGACGGCGAACATCCACCACTGCGAACGGGGATACTCCGAAACGACGGCGTTCGACAGCTCGGTGCCCTTCTTGAAGCCCTTCGGACCAGCAAGAGCGACCTGACCACGCAGCATCTCGACCAGGCGGCCGTAGACGTTACGGTCGAGGATCGCCTGCTCGTCGTCGCGGTCCTTGGCGAGACGCTCGATTTCCTCGCGCTCGATCGCCATAGCACGTTCGTCTTTTTCGACGCCGTGGCGGTTGAAAACGCGAACTTCGACGACCGTACCGTAGGTGCCGGGCGGCATGCGCATGGAGGTGTCGCGAACGTCGGACGCCTTTTCACCGAAGATGGCGCGCAGGAGCTTTTCTTCCGGCGTCATCGGGCTTTCGCCCTTCGGCGTGATCTTGCCAACGAGGATGTCGCCCGGCTGAACTTCAGCGCCGATGTAAACGATGCCTGCTTCGTCCAGGTTCTTCAGCGCTTCTTCCGAAACGTTCGGAATATCGCGGGTGATTTCTTCCGGACCGAGCTTGGTGTCACGCGCCATCACTTCGAATTCTTCGATGTGAATGGAGGTGAACACATCGTCGGCAACGATACGCTCGGAGAGCAGGATCGAGTCTTCGTAGTTGTAGCCGTTCCACGGCATGAACGCGACGAGCACGTTACGGCCGAGCGCGAGATCGCCGAGGTCCGTCGACGGGCCGTCCGCCAGGATGTCGCCCCGGTTGACTACGTCACCGACGGTAACCAGCGGACGCTGGTTGACGCAGGTGTTCTGGTTCGAACGCTGGAACTTCATCAGGCGATAGATATCGACGCCGGACTTCGACGGATCGAGGTCTTCGGTGGCGCGGATAACGATACGCGTTGCGTCGACCTGGTCGACCACGCCGCCGCGGCGGGCGCCGATGGCAGCACCAGAGTCACGCGCGACGACCGGCTCCATGCCTGTGCCGACGAACGGGGCTTCGGCACGCAGAAGCGGCACGGCCTGACGCTGCATGTTCGAGCCCATGAGAGCGCGGTTGGCGTCGTCGTTTTCCAGGAACGGGATCAGAGCGGCTGCGACCGAAACGAGCTGCTTCGGCGAGACGTCCATCAGGTTGATGTTGTCGCGCGGAGCGAGCATGACTTCGCCGGCATGACGGCAAACGACGAATTCTTCGATGAAGGAGCCGTCGGTGTCGAGCTCGGCGTTGGCCTGAGCAACGTAGTACTTCGCCTCTTCCATCGCGGAGAGGTAGAGCACGTCGTTGGTCACCTTACCGTCGATGATGCGGCGATAAGGGCTTTCGATGAAGCCGTACTTGTTGACGCGGGCAAAGGTCGCCAGCGAGTTGATCAGACCGATGTTCGGGCCTTCCGGCGTTTCGATCGGGCAAATACGACCGTAGTGCGTCGGATGCACGTCGCGGACTTCGAAGCCGGCGCGCTCGCGGGTCAGACCGCCCGGGCCAAGAGCCGAAAGACGGCGCTTGTGGGTGATTTCCGAAAGCGGATTCACCTGGTCCATGAACTGCGACAGCTGCGAGGAGCCGAAGAATTCGCGCACGGCGGCGGCGGCCGGCTTGGCGTTGATCAAATCCTGCGGCATGACCGTGTCGATTTCGATCGAGGACATACGTTCCTTGATCGCACGCTCCATGCGCAGCAGGCCCAGACGATACTGGTTTTCCATCAGCTCGCCGACCGAACGGACGCGGCGGTTGCCGAGGTTGTCGATGTCGTCGATCTCGCCCTTGCCGTCACGCAGCTCAACCAGCATCTTGACCACGGCCAGGATGTCGTCCTTGCGCAGGGTGCGAACGGTATCTTCGACGTCGAGATCGAGGCGCATGTTCATCTTCACGCGGCCGACGGCGGAGAGGTCGTAACGCTCCGCATCGAAGAACAGCGAATTGAACATGGCTTCGCCCGACTCCATAGTCGGCGGCTCACCCGGACGCATTACGCGGTAGATGTCGAACAGAGCGTCCTGACGGTTCTCGTTCTTGTCCGCAGACAGCGTGTTGCGGATGTAGGCGCCGACGTTGATGTGGTCGATGCCGAGAATCGGGATTTCGTCGAAGCCAGCCTTCAGAATGACCGGCAGGGTCTTTTCGTCGATTTCGTCGCCGGCTTCAAGATAGATCTCACCGGTCTGGACGTTGACGATGTCTTCCGCCAGGAAGAGGCCGTAAAGCTCTTCGTCCGTCGCCTTGAGGGCCTTGAGGCCCTTGTCCTGCAGCTGACGCAGCAGGCGCGGGGTGAGCTTCTTGCCGCCTTCGACCACGACTTCGCCGGTGTCGGCGTCGATCATGTCGGTAACGGTCTTGGCGCCCTTCAGCGTTTCCGCCTTGAAGGGAATGCGCCAGCCATCGCCGGAGCGCTCGTAGAGCGACTTTGTGTAGAAGGTCGACAGGATTTCTTCGCCGTCCATGCCGAGGGCCATAAGGAGCGACGTCACCGGAATCTTGCGGCGACGGTCGATACGGGCATAGACGATGTCCTTGGCGTCGAATTCGATGTCGAGCCAGGAACCGCGATACGGGATGACGCGCGCGGCGAAGAGCAGCTTGCCGGACGAATGGCTCTTGCCCTTGTCGTGATCGAAGAAGACGCCCGGCGAACGGTGCATCTGGGACACGATAACGCGTTCGGTGCCGTTCACGACGAACGTACCGTTGTTCGTCATGAGCGGCATATCGCCCATGTAGACGCTTTGTTCCTTGATGTCCTTGATGGACTTCGCGCCCGTATCCTCGTCGATATCGAACACGATCAGACGGAGGGTCACCTTCAGCGGCGCGGCATAGGTCAGGTCGCGCTGGCGGCACTCATCGACGTCGAACTTCGGCGGCTCGAACTCATAGGAAACGAACTCCAGCATGGAAGCGCCGGAGAAATCGGTAATCGGGAAAACCGACTTGAAGACAGCCTGAAGACCTTCGTCCGGGCGGCCGCCCTTCGGTTCTTCGACCATGAGAAACTGATCGTAGGACGCCTTTTGAACCTCGATGAGGTTCGGCATCTCTGCGACTTCGGGAATCTTACCAAAAAACTTGCGTACGCGCCTGCGACCGTTGAACGAAAGGGTCTGAGCCATCGTCGCTCCTTTAAAATCCTGCACCCGGGCCTGCAACGGATGGGAATCGCTGGCCAGGCGACCCCATCAATCAATGAGTAATTCAATCTCGTCTATTTAACCGAAAACCGCTCAGCCGGATTGCGTCGCGGTTCGGTTTGAGACCATCCTCTTGAAGAACCCATTACCCAAAAGCCGTTTTGCCCGCGGCTTTTGGGTAATTCGTTCAGAAAAACGGCGAATGGGAGGCGGCAAAAAGCCACCTCCCAAAAGCAGTTTCAAGCTTACTTAACGTCGACCTTAGCGCCGGCGTCTTCGAGCTTCTTCTTGATGTCAGCGGCTTCAGCCTTGGAAACGGCTTCCTTGACAGCCTTCGGAGCGGCTTCAACGAGGTCCTTGGCTTCCTTGAGGCCCAGGCCGGTGATGGCGCGGACTTCCTTGATGACGTTGATCTTGTTCGCGCCGGCATCCGTGAGGATGACGTCGAACTCGGTCTTTTCTTCTTCAACGGCAGCAGCAGCGCCAGCACCACCGGCAACGGCAGCAACAGCTACCGGAGCAGCGGCGGAAACGCCCCACTTTTCTTCGAGAAGCTTGGACAGTTCTGCGGCTTCGAGAACGGTCAGCGAGGAGAGGTCGTCTACGATCTTTGCGAGATCAGCCATTTTTGTAGTTCCTTTTGTTCGGTTCGAACTGGTTGGTTATGAACAGCGAAAAACCGCCTTACGCGGCTTCGTCCTTCTTGGCGTAAGCCGAGAACACGCGAGCAAGCTGACTTGCCGGCGCTGCAACAACACCTGCGATGCGGGTAGCCGGAGTCTGGATCATGCCCAGCAGCTTCGCGCGCAGCTCGTCCAGCGAAGGCAGGGTCGCGAGCGACTTTACACCTTCGGCGTTGAGCGTTGTTGTTCCCATGGCGCCGCCCAGAACAACGATCTTATCGTTGCCCTTGGCGAAATCCACGACGACCTTCGGAGCGGTAATCGGATCAGTGCTGTATGCGATCAGCGTCTGACCGGTGAAGAGATTGGAAATCCCTTCCGCATCCGTGCCCTGAAGAGCAATTTTGGCCAGGCGGTTCTTCGCGACTTTGACGGTGCCGCCAGCAGCGCGCATCTTGGAACGAAAATCGTTCATCTGAGCGACTGTAGCACCAGCATAGTGGGCCACGACAACCGAACCCGAAGCCTTGAAGACTTCGTTCAGTTCCGTGACGAATTCGCGTTTTTCCGCTCTTTCCACTGCTTTTCTCCAGTTGACAGGACCGGGTTAACGGGCCTGCCGGGTTGCCTTTTGCCTCCTGGGATCAATGTAGATCCCAAGCGACGCTTGAGGATCCTGTCCCCTCGCGCTCGAGCCGAACGGCTCCAAGGCACAAGGCATCCAAGGCTCGAACCGAGTTCATCGAAGCGATGCTTCTTCAAAATTCGGGTCTTACCCGTCTCATGCAGGCTTAAGTGATTAAGGGATAACCACCTGCAATCTCGGACAGGAATTCCGGATTTCTCCGGAAATCCCGGCCCCGAAAGGCCGGGAATTCTTAAAAGCCGGACTTACCGCCCGGCAAAACCAATCAGGCGACCGGCGCCGTGACGGAGGACAGCTCGATCTTGACGCCCGGACCCATGGTCGAGGAGATCGCTACGCGCTTGACGTAGTTGCCCTTGGCGCCAGCCGGCTTCGCCTTGATGACGGCGTCGGCGAAGGCGCGGATGTTTTCTTCCAGAGCCTTGGCGTCGAAGGAAGCCTTGCCGATACCGGCATGGACGATACCAGCCTTCTCGACACGGAACTCGACGGCGCCGCCCTTGGATGCCTCAACGGCAGACTTGACGTCCATCGTAACGGTACCGACCTTCGGGTTCGGCATCATGCCGCGCGGGCCGAGAACCTTACCGAGGCGGCCGACGAGCGGCATCATGTCCGGGGTGGCGATGCAGCGATCGAAATCGATCTTGCCGCCCTGAACGATTTCGACCAGGTCTTCGGCGCCGACGATGTCTGCGCCGGCAGCCTTGGCTTCGTCAGCCTTGGCGCCGCGAGCGAAGACGGCAACACGAACCGTACGGCCGGTGCCGTTCGGCAGGTTGACGACGCCGCGAACCATCTGGTCGGCGTGACGCGGGTCAACACCGAGGTTCATCGAGATTTCGACGGTTTCGTCGAACTTGGCGATGGCACGTTCCTTGACCATGCCGATGGCCAGATCCAGAGCGTAGAGCTTGGTCGGATCGACGCCTTCACGAATCTTCTGAATACGCTTAGCTACCATGGTCTTAACCTACCACTTCCAGGCCCATGGCGCGGGCGGAGCCCTCGATCATGGCCATTGCGCCTTCGATATCGGCGGCGTTCAGATCCTTCATCTTGGCTTCGGCGATTGCCTTGACCTGAGCCCTGCTCAGGGTGCCAGCCTTGGCGCCCTTGCCCGGGGTCTTGGAGCCGGACTGGATCTTCGCTTCCTTCTTCAGGAAGTAGCTGACCGGCGGCTGCTTCATGATGAAGGTGAAGGACTTGTCCTGGTAGTAGGTGATGACGACCGGGATCGGCATACCCTTTTCCATTTCCTGCGTGGCGGCATTGAACGCCTTGCAGAATTCCATGATGTTAATGCCACGCTGACCAAGCGCAGGACCGATCGGCGGCGACGGATTCGCCGAGCCGGCCTTAACCTGCAGCTTGAGCTGGCCTGCAACTTTCTTAGCCATTTCTCTCTGCCTTTCTACTTGACCGGTTGCCCGGCCGACTAATGCCGGATCGCTCCGGCGGCTGCGGTTGCGTGGTGCGGATGACCAGGCCCGGCTAAGACCCTACCCTTCCACGCGGATTGCGGCTTCGCCGCGAGATATAAGTAAGCAATTACTCATATCCAAACTCGAACGAAAGGCCAGCAGCCAAGCCGGCCCCTCGCAAAGGATACAATCAAACTTTTTCGACCTGACTGTATTCCAGCTCGACCGGCGTAGCGCGGCCGAAAATCGACACTTCCACCTTCAGGCGCGAACGCTCTTCGTCCACATCCTGAACCGTGCCGTTGAACGAAGCGAACGGACCATCGGAAACGCGGACCTGCTCGCCAATCTCGAAGGATACGGAAGCCTTCGGCCGCTCGACGCCTTCCTGAACCTGACCGAGAATGCGCTCAGCTTCATAATCCGGAATCGGAACAGGCTTATTGTCGGAGCCGAGGAAGCCAGTCACCTTCGGCGTGTTCTTGATCAGGTGGTAGGCTTCGTCCGTCAGATTGGCGCGCACCAGCACGTAACCCGGGAAGAACTTGCGCTCGCTATCGACCTTGCGGCCGCGGCGCACCTCAACGACCTTCTCGGTCGGCACAAGAATCTTCTCGAACAGATGCTCGAGACCCTTCTGCCTGGCCTTCTCCTCAATGGATTCAGCCACTTTCTTTTCGAAATTAGAATAAGCGTGGACGATGTACCAACGTGCCGCCATGTTCATCTCCACCCGATATCAATTGCCGGTATTCAACACGTAGCCGAGAATCCAGCCAATGAGCTGGTCGGCAGCGAAGAAAAACAGCGAGGCGAAAACAACCATGACAAGCACCATCACCGTCGAGATCATGGTCTCGCGGCGTGAAGGCCAAGTAATTTTCGACGTCTCGGAGCGCACCTGCTGCAGAAACGCTAGTGGATTCGTTTTGGATGCCATTGACTGCCCACGCAATTACGGCGCGTAAAGCTGAACATATCAGCCCCACGCACCGCGTGTCTGTTGAACCCTACATAAACACCGATTCCCGATTTAACAAGAGGCAATACGGTGTTTTCTAAAATTTGCCGCCGGTTCGGCATAATCCTCAACCCGAGAAGCAGCGAAAAGACGCGCCAGTCAAATCAAGGAAAATGGCAGGGGCAGCAGGGCTCGAACCTACGACCTGCGGTTTTGGAGACCGCCGCTCTACCAACTGAGCTATACCCCTTCTTCCTTCGACTATTCGCTTCAAGCGGTGGACCGCCCGAGCAGTTCGAAGACATGGCGCTCCCTTTAAGGCGGGACGAAACGATTGGCAAGAGCGTTTTTTGTTTTTTCCCAATCGAACCCGCAGCTTCGCGCAGAGCACGTCCGCACCGCCGGACGTACCGCGAAGGGGAAGCCGCTGAAACGGCGCTTCCGGTTTCGCTATTCTCCGGAAGAGCCCTTCGGCTTGCGCTTGAGGAATTTCGGCCTGAGCCGGCGCAGGAAATTGTCCGTGGAGCGAATCACATTCGTCAGAGAGATCAGCTTGTCCACTTCGGCATCCGTATTGCCGAGCCGTTCCGACAGCACGTCCGCGGCTGCCAGCGAAATTTCGGCCGGCGGCAGTTCGGTGAAGCGCTGGGCAAGCCGGATATAGGGGCTCAGTGCAACGCCGCCATGGATGGTGATCTTTCCGAGCCGGGCAAACAGGCGCAGGAAGGTCTGCTCGAAGGTCCAATCATGAACGGAAACCACCCTCCACTTCTGACTGCGCCTGGCCGAGAAACCGGCGAGCACGATCGCGCCGGGCAGCTTCAGATCGCTGAGCCAGAGCGCCAGGGCAAAGCCGCTCGTCGGCGTCTTGCCTTCCGTATAGAAATCGGAACAGAAGCCGACCAGATCGAGATGACCGGTCGGAGCACCCTGGAAATCCGCGGCCGGATTGAGCCTCTCCTCCGAGCCCAGACGGATATTCATGATGCCGAGGAAATATTCCTTCGGAAAGAATTTCACGACCTCGCCCACCTCGCCGCGATAGACGATGTTTGCCCCGCGCGGCTGGCCGCGCGAGATCAGCAGTGAATGTCTATGAAACGGGCGGTCCAGAACCTTGTAGACCTTGTTGAAGAAGACGAAGAGCGCAGTCTCCGGAAACTGCGCCTGCAGGTTTGCGATATCTACCGCGTCGCTATTGGCGACCAAGACGATATGGGAAAACCCGGCCAGAATGGTCCGCCACTCGTCGGCGCTGTTCAGGCCGGCCGCGGAACCCGCAGCCGGTATGCCGACATCGATGTTTCCCGTCGTCTTGTGATCCAAATCGTTCACTTCTGCTGGACGTGCAGCATGCGGTCGCGCATGGCGAACCATTCCTCGGCATAGTCGTCGTTGCGATATTCGTCGAAATAGGGACCGCCATCGGTGAAGTGTACCAGCTTGGCATCTTCGCGGCGGTCGTATTCGTTGACGAGATAGTTCCAGGTCACCGGCACTTCGCCGATCTGATCGTCGCTATCCAGCCACTTGAACTGGTGGAGCTGCAGGCCGGTCGCCGTGTTGACGAAGTCCTTCGTCAATGCCGTGCACTTGGCATTGTTGAACAGGATCATGCTCGACCAGTTCTTCTTCTCGTATTTGGTCTGTGTCTGGCCGAGGAACTTGGTTTCGACCTTCGGCTGGTAGTCGTGCTTCACGCACATGGCGGCATAGCGGTCGTCACGCAATGCCCAGAGTTCGGCGATATCGGCACGGGCGAGCATGTCGCAATCCATGAAGATGCTCCAGCCTTGATAGTCGCTGAGATAGGGAACGAGGAAGCGCGAGAAGGAAAACTCGGTCGACTGCAGCGGATTGCGCTCACGCGTGAAGATGCCATCGAGATTGTTGAGCACGATCGGCGAGAAGACCACCGGGATCGACGAGCGCTCGATGATGCTCTGGGTCAGGACGTGATAGGCCACGACTTCCTTGGAATCGAAACCGACAAAAATACGTGCAACATTATCCTTCATGATACCTCCGAAGCGGCTGAACGCTTGCAGGTCAGCCGGCAAACCATTTTTCGTCGCGACACTGGCCGCGCCCACCCCATCCCTTAGCGCGCTCTTGCCGAGGATGCTCGTTCGAAACAGGGGCCGGACGTACCGCACCTCGGCTACAATCTCCAGGAGATGCGCCGCGAACGCAACCCTACTTAAATAAACGGGGATATTTGTCGAGTGTTTGCGGAAGCATTTTTGGTTTTGCTGCGTAACAAATGGAGAGGCAGTGCCGGCAGCAGCCCCTCACCCTGCCCAGCGCCGCGAGAGAGCGCCGGGAACGCTTTAAAGGCAGCACCTCAAACGTTCACATAGCGACGCCAGTTATGCTCTTCCTTGAAGCCAAGCACTTCGCGGATTTTGCGGTTGGACAACAGGCCCTCATACTCGCCGATGTCGCGGGTAAAAGGCACGTTCGGAAAGTGCTTCGCGGCAAGCTCACGCGATGGCGTGTTGGCCGAGATCGTGTCGTTCGCGGCATTGAACACCTGGAAACCGAGGCCATCCTTCCCGATGCAGAGATGGACGATCTGGCCGAGGTCGCGGGCGTCGATATAGCTCCAGGCGATACGCTTGCGGATTTCGCTGTTGGCGAAAAACTCGGGGAACCGCTCATATTCATGAGGCTCGATGACATTGCCGATGCGCAGCGCATAGATGTCGATGCCGAAACGCTCGGCGAAAGCCCGAGCCGTCTTCTCGTTCACGACCTTGGACAGGCCATAGGAATCCATCGGATTGACATCATAATCTTCCTCCAGCGGCAACTGGTGAAAATCGCGATGACCTTCGGCAAAGCAGATGCCATAGGTTGTCTCGCTGGAGGCGATGATGATCTTCTTCACGCCGAGCTTCGCGGCCGCCTCGATGACATTGTAGGTGCTCATCGTGTTGATGCGGAACGTCTCGTTGTCGGGCTTAATCAGGATGCGCGGTATGGCGGCGAAATGCACGACGGCATCGAAAGGTTGCACGCCCTTGCCCTGATCGAGATCCGGGAAATCGCGATGCATGGTCAGGACATCATATACCTGTCCCGCATCGGTGACATCAGCCTGCAGATTGGTGACGCCGGGGCTGTTCAGCGGCACGAGATCGACATTGTGGACTTCGTAGCCGGCATTCACCAGCCACGGAACCGCGTGACGTCCGGCCTTGCCGCTTCCGCCCGTGAACAAAATACGTTTCTTCATGAAAATCTCCTCCTTGGAAAATCGAGCGATAAATAGGCCCTTGAGCTCATTTCGCAAGACAAGCCTTGGTGAGCGAAGGCTCTTCCGGCGAAATAATCGGATCGATGCGGCCGGCTTGCCAAGGAAGCTAACGGCGACTGGGGTCACTATACCGCCGGCAAGAGCGATTTCGTTGCGGATGTCGTGCGTCGTGCAAAAGCAGAACTCACGCCGGCGAGCCATATCACCATCCGGCGATAATATGTTTTAAGACTACCGGAACAGATGTTTCAGCACCGCATCCACGCTCTGCTCGATCGAGAGACGGCTCGTGTCGAGGATCTCGCAGCCATTTGCCTGGGCTTCGCGACGCAGATAGGCCGCCCAGTTCATCATATTCGCGTCGGCAAGCTCCGGCTGGTCTCGCTCGACTGCTAGGCGATGGGTGCGCGTTGCGTCGTCGCAATCGATCAGCAACAGGCGATAGTCGTCGATGTCGGCGGCGGCCGCTGCCTCCTTGATGAAGGATGGCCGCATCTGCCCTTCGAAGAGAACGGCCCTGGCCTTCCGCACCTGTGGCGCAAGCTGTGCCAGCCATTCCACGGTCTTGTCCCGCTGCCAGCCCTCGGGCGAACCATGATCGCGGATCATGGCGGCAAGCGACGGCACGCCGATACTGTCGAAATGATAGACGGCTAAGGTAGACGCATGGTCCCTGGCGATCGCCTGCGCGATCGCGGTCTTTCCCGAGCCCGAAGCACCGGTCAGAATGATCAGGCTCATGCAACACCTCCCAATAAGAAAAGGCCCCGCTGTTTCCAGCAGGGCCTCTTTATAAAGGAATAATCCGAAGATTACTCGACGATGGAGGCGACGATGCCTGCGCCGACGGTACGGCCGCCTTCGCGGATGGCGAAGCGAAGCTTTTCTTCCATCGCGATCGGAACGATCAGCTCAACGGCAACGGTGACGTTGTCGCCAGGCATAACCATTTCCGTGCCTTCCGGAAGCGTCACGATGCCGGTCACATCCGTCGTGCGGAAGTAGAACTGCGGACGGTAGTTCGTGAAGAACGGCGTATGACGGCCACCTTCTTCCTTCGTCAGGATGTAGGCTTCGGCCATGAACTTCTTGTGCGGCTTGACAGAGCCAGGCTTGCACAGGATCTGGCCACGCTCGACGCCGTCACGGTTCACACCACGAACCAGCGCGCCGATGTTGTCGCCGGCCTGGCCCTGATCGAGCAGCTTGCGGAACATTTCAACGCCGGTCACCGTCGTCTTCGACGTCGGGCGGATGCCGACGATCTCGACTTCTTCGCCAACCTTGACGATACCGCGCTCGACGCGGCCCGTCACAACCGTACCACGGCCAGAGATCGAGAACACGTCTTCGATCGGCATCAGGAACGGCTGGTCGATCGGACGCTCTGGCGTCGGGATGTAGGCGTCAACCTGAGCCATCAGCTCGCGGATCGCGTCTTCGCCGATCTTCTTGTCCGAATCTTCAAGAGCGGCAAGCGCCGAACCCTTGACGACCGGAATGTCGTCGCCCGGGAAGTCGTAGGACGACAGAAGCTCGCGAACTTCAAGCTCGACCAGCTCGAGAAGCTCAGCGTCGTCAACCTGGTCGACCTTGTTCAGGAACACCACGATCGCCGGAACGCCAACCTGGCGGGCAAGCAGGATGTGCTCGCGCGTCTGCGGCATCGGGCCGTCGGCAGCCGAGCAAACCAGGATCGCGCCGTCCATCTGTGCGGCACCGGTGATCATGTTCTTCACATAGTCGGCGTGGCCGGGGCAGTCGACGTGCGCATAGTGGCGAGCAGGCGTCTCGTACTCGACGTGTGCCGTCGAGATCGTGATGCCGCGTGCCTTTTCTTCCGGTGCGGCGTCGATCTGGTCGTACGCCTTGAACTCGCCGAAGTACTTCGTGATCGCTGCCGTCAAGGACGTCTTGCCGTGGTCAACGTGCCCGATCGTCCCGATGTTAACGTGCGGCTTATTGCGCTCAAACTTACTCTTTGCCATTTGAATGCTTCCTGTGAACGTAATGAGTGACCCCGGCGAACCGGTTTAGTGCCGCCGTTTAAGGCTTTCATCGCATTTGCGCAAGACTTAATTGCAGGGCCTATTCCGGGCGAAGCCTGGTTGGCCACGGATGATCTGCGGCCCCCAACATTCCTTCGCCGCGCAAGGTTCGACGGCCGATCCGGAAAGACAAAAAAGCATTTGCCGGTTCAGACGCTTAGATAGGGAAGTACAGACGAGAATTCCAGTGCCGGATGCGGGAGCGATCCGCCCATCCGCATGAGAAGGGCCATCAACGGAAAGCGCCCTCTCCCGACGGGAAAGGGCGCATGACTATCAGGCGGCGACATTCGCTCCGCCACCATGCATGATCCGGCACGTCGGCAGATACGAGCGGACCGGGACTTGGCGTGGTCAGTCAAGAAGATCAGCTGGCACCTTGCCGCCATTGTCGGCGAGTTTCTTCAGAAGCGCCTTGTGCAGGAACATGTTCATCTTGGCGGAATCGCCGGCATCGCCGGTATAACCGAGTTCCTGCGCCAATTCCTTGCGCTCCGAAAGGCTCGCATCCATGCCGAGCGCCTTCATGAGATCGACGATCGAATGTTTCCAATCCAGCTTCTGGCCGCTCTTCTTGACGGCAGCGTCGAGGATCGAGGCGATATCCACAGGAGCGGACGGCGCACTGGTCGCGGGCGAAGTTGCTGCCGTGGTCGCTGAAGGAGCCGGTGTCGGCGCAGGCGCAGGCGCAGGATTGGCGGTCGCCGCCGTGCTCTGCGTCGGGGCCGGAGCGGCCTCCGCAGCCTTTGCCTGCCCCCAGATTGCACCCTTGATCTTATCGAAGATACCCATTTCCGCTCTCCCGTTTCGGTTGCCAGAGCAATATCTATCGCTCGCGAGAATATAAGCAACCCTTCATGTCAAATATGCAAAGGCGGATGAGTATCCACCTTTGCCCAGCGACAGGCGGCAATTCAAGTGCAACCGCACCCAACGGCCAGCTTCGTGAGATCAGTGAAGTTCTGAACGTTCCGGTCGAAGCCTTGCGAAAGCATTGTCCGCATGCCGTCAAGCGGCTTGAAACGGGCTTGGCGAAAAATTCCTCTTGCAATATTATCTGCGCACAGATAATCTGTTCACGGATCAAATGATTGATCGAAAGAGATGGATGGAGCGAAAGCCATGTGGATCAACGAGTATACCGCCGTTTCCCCCCTTTCGGCGCAGGCAATCTGGGCCGCGCTCAAGGCGCTGCACGAAGGTCGCCTTACTTACGAGGGCGCCGATACATTCGTGCTGCATGGGCCATTCGCCAAAGGCTCTCGGGTCTCTGTCACACCCGTCGGGCAGGACACATTTGAAGCAACCATCGTCGACGTTATCGACAATGTGACCTATGCCGACGAGACCTCGTTCGGCGATACGAAACTGTTGTTCCGGCATACGTTGGTGCCAATCGCGGATGGCACACAAGTGACACATCGGCTTGAGATTTCCGGCCCCTCCGCCGCCGAGGTCGGACCGGAACTTGGGCCGCAGATCAGCGGGGATTTCGATACATCGATGGCCAAGTTATTCGAGCAGGCGCAGGAGTTTGCGAACCTTGGCTGAAGAGCAGAAACTCAACACCCGCTTCAAGGGCGGCCCTTCGGAGAGTCCGGGATTGTTGCTGTGGCGAACCACCATGCGCTGGCAGCGTGTCATGACGGCGGCGCTGGCTCCGCTGGACCTGACACATGTCCAGTTCGTGCTATTGGCCTCGGCCATGTGGCTCGGCCGCGATGGTCAGCCACCCAACCAGGTGCAACTCGCCGCTCAGGCGGGCACCGAGGTAAAGATGACGTCTGACGTCGTTACCCGGCTCGAGGCAAAAGGATTGATCGCACGGGAGACCGACCCGCACGATTCCCGAGCCAAGGTGATACGCGTTACCGCAGCCGGGGCGGCGGCGGCACAGCGCGCCATCGTCGTCATCGAGACCGCCGACGCGGAATTTTTCGAGCCGGTGGACGAGGTACAGCTCGCCGGCCTGCTGCGACAGCTTGCCGGCGAAATCCGCTAAGCTCGGCGGGATGGCACCGCCTACCCAGAGCGTTTCCGCTTTTCTTCGAATGCGAAGGAGGAGGCGCGCTTCACGCGCAGCAAGCTCCTCGTCATCTATAAAGAGCCTCTGCAGATTTCAGCGAAGCACCGACTGAGAAGCGCCTGTTCAGATTACTTAAAACTCGGGAAACATGGAGCGGGTAGCGGGAATCGAACCCGCGTATTCAGCTTGGAAGGCTACCTAAACAATCAATCTTTTCTATATCGCCGTGTCACTCTGTTTCCGTGGCGTTCACTTACGGAAGAAACTTCGAGACACGTTTTGTTCACGGCGCCAATTGACATTTATCATCGCCGATAGCACCTATGCGATGTTGGCGTGGCGGCCGCTTTCACACAGGGAACGATGAAACCTATGTGAGGCCGAACTATGCGATTTCAGGAAATCAAGAACTGGACACCGGGATATTTGAATGTCTGCCCGAGGCATTTGGGGATTCGGGTGAGGTGCGAGGCGTGCGGGATCGAAAAGGACTTCGATCGGGATGCCCTTCCCTTCAAATTCCATCATGCCCACGTGGAAGACATTGAAGCAAAGCTGAAATGCGAATGCGGGGAGAAAAGAGCCCGGTTGATATTCGGGTCTCTGATGGGTGACGACTAATCGCCGATCACTGCCCAGCCGGCCGGCTCGCGTAGATCTGGCGCTCGAGGCGATCCTGGCGCTCTCGCATATCCAATAACAAATCGCGGGCACTGTAGGTATTCGCCTGCCCTTGCTTGAGCTCGTCGATCTGCTTCTGGATCTGGGCTTTCTGCTGATCATCGGATTGCCAGACGCGCTCAAGCTCTTGCCGCGGGACTTGGCTTTCACGGAGATCCTTGATCGCCGTGTCAGTCCTGATGCGATCTTCGGCAGCTCGATCAGTTCGCCATTTCATTTCGGCTTGGGAGACAGTTGTCTCGCCCATCTTGGCGACGGCCAAATCTAGCCGGTCCTGTCCCTTGCTAAGCGTTCCATAGAAGAACGTCCCGATCGTCACGAGCACCGTGAAGCAGACACCAGCGGCGGCCCAGATAACAGGCCATTGTGTCTTGCTGCTGCTCCTCATCTCGTTCGATAGCGCTGACAGGCCGGCATTGACCGTCTGAAACCCGGTGTTCATGTTCGACCGCAGATCGACGATATCTTTCCCTTGGTTCTCTACCCGCTCAGACAGGCGGGCATACTGTGCCATCGGGTCGAAGCCATTTGTGGGCATATCCAAGTTCCCTGCCATTTATCCTGTGTCCCGCCCTATGAAATGCTGATGGAATTCCACGCCAGCAGCAGAAGTGCCGCCAGCGTGAAAGAAAATGTGAGAAAGCCGAGAAGGTTCGCGGCCGCTCTCATTTTGATTGGGCGCCAAAGCGCGCCTGTGTGTCGTCATAGAACAGTGCGCACCGTCCGCCACGCGCGTTTGCCCGATCGAGGGCGCCTCGCTCCCGCACAAGCACGGAACGCAGCTCATCGCCTACCCTGACGGCAGCATGCGGTTCTTTCTTCCGGCAGTCGTCGGGAAGCGGCGGCAGATTGGTGCCAGCGGCAATAAGGCCCTTTGCCGATGATGCCTTTCCCAGCCGATCAGTGAGACTGCAGCCAGAGGCGATCAGCATCATCGACAAGACAACTGCGGTTCGCAGCGGATAGCTTTTTCTCATAATCGGAAATTGCAACATCGTTTTCGGCATCCTTTGCCTGCTGTGCTAGTTCGTCCGCAGCCTGACGCTTGGCGGCTTCGGTGAGGGCTTGGGAAGCGGCATTGCGCTGGCGTTCCATTTCGGCAGCCTTGGCTTCTGCCGTCGTCTTCTCAGCAAGCTCGACATATCCGGCCCGAGCGCGATGCTCTGCGGCCGGAATGCTGATGAGGCTCATGAAGGCATAGACGATGAAGCCGCCAACGACGGCGCCGGCTGCGAGCTTGATATAATCGAGGAGACCGAACATCAGAGGCCACTCACACAGGTTTCAGCCTCGCCGAGCCGCTGGGCATCGCCCATCTCACGGCGATTCACCAAGCCATCGACGACCTGGCCGCCTGCCTGATTGAACCGGGCCTGCATTTCGCAAGCCAGGCGATAGCTGCCCTTTCCGGCCTCCCGCATGGCGCTGGATCGCAACAACGCTCCCAGCCCGAAGTTATAGCCGCCGGAGATCTGCGAGGCCTGCAAGCTGACCGGAAAGCTCGTGAACTTCGGCACTTGTTTGGTGAGCGGCAGGTAATACTCCTCGTAGACTTCCTGCTCGAGGAATGCGTCGCACTCCTCCTTGGTGAAGCTCATGCCAGCGGTGACAGGCTTGCCGTTGATCCGGGTCTTGCCGTAGCAGATGTCATAGATCTTGGCGTAACGGTCCCGATGCGCCTTGAGGACAAGGCCCTCCCAAGGCTTGATCAGCTTGTCGGTCGCGAGGATGACGGCCGGCGGATAAACGTGCTTTGCCGGGTTGGTATCCTTGGTGGACTGCCAGCCGGCAGCAGCGGCGGCGACAAGGGCAGCGGCGATCGCTGCCTTCCCGCGCTTGGTGGCGACGATCTTATTGATCGGCATCAGTGTCACCTTTCAGATTTTCTTGAACAACAAGGCGAGAGATCAGCGCGCCGCAAGTCACCAGCCCGGTGAGGGCCGCAAAGGTGCCGCGCGGGATGGTGACGAACTGATCGATGATCGGGAGGGCGACTTCGCAGCCGGACAGGATTCCGGCCACGACGATGAGGCGGATGCTCCACGCGCGGCGAAGCACCCGGCCCCATTCGGGAACGAGTTTCGGTTTCATAAGATGTCCGATTGTTAAGCGATGACCTTGAAGTCTGGCATGGTTAGGTTGTAACCTGTTTCCACCGTTACCCAAAAATTAGGAATAGCAATGAACGCCGAACATGACGCACGCCTAGAAGACATTAAGAACAAACGCAGCGCCAAGATGGCAAAGCTAAAGAACTTCTTGCGCGACGATATGCCATGCACAGTAAATGATAATGTCTATAATTATCTTTCAAAAGAATTGCGTGCTATGTCCGGTATCGTTGACACCAACGCTGTCTCCTCGATGGGGTACGACCATCACGGGTTGAATTTGGTTGAAAAATACAAAGACGGCCTTGTGCTTGATTGTGGCGCGGGAAGGCGAGACATTTATTTCGACAACGTCGTAAACTTCGAGATCGTTGATTATGATTCCACCGATGTTGTGGGTGTCGGCGAAGAACTTCCGTTCAAAGACAATACGTTTGACGCAATTATCTCCATTGCGGTGCTGGAACACGTCAAATACCCATTCCGCTGTGCTGCGGAGATTATGCGTGTCCTAAAGCCGGGCGGAGAGCTTTACTGCGCCGTGCCATTCTTGCAGCCTCTCCACGGCTATCCGCACCACTATTATAACATGAGCCATCAGGGCCTTCGGTCTCTGTTCGATCCTCTCGAGGTTATCGAGCAAGACGTTCTCGACTCCACCAGCCCTATATTTTCACTGACGTGGATCCTGGAACGGTGGGCTAAGCAGCTTCCGGATGAGGACCGCGCAGCTTTCGAAAATCTCAAAGTGAAAGACTTGATCGATTCCCCGTGGAACCTTCGCGATAAACCATGGGCGGCAAATCTCCCGAAGGCTGCGCAATTCGAGCTTGCGAGCGCAACAATCCTTCGCGCTCGCAAGCCTGAATGATCACCGGTCCACAATCTCGACACTCATGGATTCGCAAATGATATCATTGGCCGCGGCGACCGAGTTTGTGGCTTGCACCGCCACGGCAAGGCCGCTTGCAAGATTGTTGCTCGGAAGCGTCACGGCCGACGTTACCGCAGTCGCGCCGACGATACCCTTTAGCGTCGCCTTCTGAGAGGTCGAGGAAATGATATCAATCGTTGCCTCAAGCTCCCAGCTCGCACCAGACGTGGTTGTTGTGAAACCGCCCATGCTTATGGTTGCCCCGGTAAGAAGCACTGTCTTGCCATTGGTGTTTGCGGCGGTTCGGCCATACGCTTTAACCTTGATGCGCTTGCCGACATGCAGATATTCGGATGGGAGAGTTACCGACATAAGATTGGTGGCGGTTGTGTTCGCCGCCGTAGCCGCTGCTGTCGTGTTTTTGAAGACGGAGTCGCCGACAAAATTTAGGTTTGCCTGATCCTGAACATCGATCGCGCATCCGGCGAATCGATTTGCGCTCCCGACCTTATAATTGCGAATTTGAGCGGCAAGAACGATGCCAGTAGCGCAATACTGGATAACGTTCGCGTCAATAACGGAAGCCCGCAGAATATTGGTGGCCGCATTATATGTGACTGCTGTTATTGATATACCTGTCCCGACACCGACATTGCTATCGGTCGCTGTAATCTCGTTTCCAATGATGGTCTGAGAATGCGCGTCGATGCAGTTGACAACGGCATTACCTGCGCCTGACGTCCACAAAAGATTACCTGTGATCTGGCTATCGTCTACCCTTTTAAGGTATATCGCATTATTGGTTGTATTTACATGGCAACCATGCATCACCAATTGTGATTCATCCGAGGAATTGCACTCGTAAAATACGCCATACGAGCCCGAGACAAAATCACAATCAGAAATATGGATGCCTTCAATGAAGCTTTCGCCTTGAACGGCTATCTGAAAGTAATAAGCATAGCAGTTTGTAACGTGGTATGGCGACGCATCTTGACCCGAGGCAATGGCCCGAAACCAGATGAACTTCCCTATGGTTGGGGAGGATAGCGCTCCGTACCATTGGCAATAATTGATTTCTACGTTGCTTGCCGAAAGCGTCTGAATGCCGACCGCCCAGCAATAATTTGGGCTGTCTGAGGCAAACATGCAATCATGAACACGAAAAGTGGCGGTCGGGCGGCCTACAACGTCATTGCCATAAAAGGTCAAGGCGGCGCCGTTTGCCGCGCCATTAGTTCCGCCAGTAGCAATGAAATCTATGCCTGCAACCGTCGCTGTATTCGTCGGCTTTGTTGCGTCACCAAAATACCACCAGTTGCCATTTGAGCGAGTAATATAAAGCCCGTCTCCAAGCGGGAAGAGAAAGCGCGTCTTACCATTGCCCTGGCCTTCGATATGCAATGCATAACCATTGCCGTTGACGGCAACGTTGAGAGTCCCAGAAAACGTAAAACTTCCGTCTCTGACATGAAGCTTACCCCACGTCTGCTTCGCGAAATTGCAAGCCGCCAAGAAAGCGGTATTGTTGACGGCCCCTGCATTGCCGGGAGCGAGCCCGAACCAGTTCGCCCACACCTCGCCATCGGTATTTCGCACCCAGCAGCCCGTCGCTACCGGAACAGTTGAGGACGCGCAGTAAACGCCCTGGCTTGTATCGATGCCTGTCAGCGTCGTAAAGTCGCCCAGAACCCAGCGCCAAACGCCTTCACGACCGCTCTCCTTGAGGGCCGCTGAAGTCCATACCGAAGTATCGAGCGCAGCCATTGCCGCCCGATTAGCAACAGGAATGGTGCCAGGAAGAATGGTAGCCGCCGCAGCTTCAGCCTCTGCCGCTGCTGCCTCGGCCAAAGCCTGTGCGGCTTGTGCCGCTGCTTTCGCAGCTTCGGCGGCGGCGGAGTCCGTCAGATGGATCGGTTGAAACTGGATAACGCTTGTGCCGATAACCACAGGATCGGACGATGATACACAATAGACCACAAACTCATCGACATCGGCATTGAGCACAAGAACCTGCGTTCCATTGACCACGTCTTTTGTCTTGTTGAAATCCCTCGATCGACGCCATTGGCCGGTGTCGGCGACATAGATTCCATTTTCGTAGCCGGCGGTCTGGTTCTTGACCAAGACGCGGTCGCCCGTGACGACAGCTACACCGTCGATCGTCTGCTCGCCATAGAGCGCGATATTCGCCGTGGTGGCAACGCGACAAGGCCCCTTTACGGCGACGGAAGAGGAAAGGCCATCGGTGCGATCGATTTGGATAGAAGTCATGGGGGTTCCTTTCGGAAGAGCCTTGCTTTTCCGGGCGTTGTGGCGCTTTATCTGAGCTCCTGCTTGGAGATCAGATGGCGAGCGATACGAAGAAGTTTCTGCAGTTCATTGCCGCCATGCTTGGCCTTGGCCTTTTTGGCGGCCTGATCATTCAGGCAAACCCACCGAGCTCCCTCGCGCTTCCCATTGGCCTCGCATGGATCGTCGTCTTTATTGGCGTGATCGGATTCGTCATCGCCGGCAAACAGGGCACCAAAGACATCCTGTCCGCTATGGCATTGATGTGGGTAGCCTTAATAGCTGGGGCAGCCTTTATAGTGTGGCTGGTAGTAGCGGGCGCTGGCCATAGTCTTTGAGCCTTTGGCGCTGCATCCGATTGGTGTAGCCAGGGCTTGCCCAATTCCTCAACGCATTCAAAAACAATACATCGAGCGCCGGCCGGACGTAGCTAAGATTGATATAAGGCGTGTTCTGCAGGGCAAGATTGAGAACATCTCCAGCCAATTGCGGTGTCTTCCCTTCGATTGCCGCATCTCGTGCTTTCATCGGTATTTTTAACATGTCAGACAATGTTCCGATGAATGGGCCGGAGAACGTTTCAAAGGCTCCAGAACCAAACCGATTATTCTGCCCGAATAGGAAGTCTCCATAGATGCCAAGCGCGCCGCCCTGCGTGAGTGCAGCAACGATTACTTTCGGGTCCATTGGATTGCGTGGCGGCCAATAGCCTTTCACCGCGTCTTTCATCGTCATGGCCATATAGCCGGCCACTGTGAGCCCGGCGATCAGCGCTCCGATGTGCGGCGCATTGTTCATGATGCGCTCATACTTCGTTGCCCCTCGCCCGCCGAAGAGAGCCCGGCCAAGAATGCGCTGGGAGAAGGCAACTGGGAATCCCTTGAACTGCATGATGAAGCGCGCCGCCTCGCCTGCGAATGTTCCCGGCCGTTGCCCCCAACTGGTTATGCGCCGGCTCGCCGCATCCGTCTCGACGATCGCATAGTTCGTCTCATCCGCCACATAGCGGAGAAGAGCGAGTTGAAGTTCGCGTCGACCGTCATTCAGGATTTCGGCTTTGCGGGCATCCGTCTTTGCTGTCGCCAGCCGGTCAGCCACCAATGGCGCCACAGCCTCGTCAGGGAGGTCTTGGATGGCGTCGGGCGTGATGTAGCTCTGGCCATTGATTTCGCGCTTGCTGGCCCGCCGTATGGCGTTCCAGCGAGTTTCATCAATGCCATGGAGCCCGAGGACATGGGCGAAGTTCGCCGGAAGATCCTTGAACTCGTTCTCGGCCCGCATGCCGATCTCGGCAGCGACAGTGCGCCCGACAACGGAGCGCCCGACATCGGTCCACCAGTTGAGGCCCGACCATTTGAAGAACTGTTCCGTCAGCTTGCTCATCTTGCCGACGGGGCCATCATTGGCGAGGCCGTGCGAGATGATCTCGCCGACCATACTGTCAAAGCCTTCGCCGAAGAGATAAGCGATCTCAGCCTGTTCCCCTTTTGGCCTGCCACGGAAGATGCCGTCCATTTGATGCACCATGCCATTCCAGAAGCCGGAGCCACGGAACATAGCCGCCTGTGCAGCGCCAACGACATCGGTAGGCATAGCCGTGAGAACCGCAGCGCCGAGCTTTGCCATGCTTTGAACGGCGCGGATATCGCTACCGATCTTGGCCGCCTTGACATTACCCGGCCGGGATATGATGCCGGACATGACATCGAATGCACCCTTGAGCGGACCGGCGTCAGTTGTCAGCTTTTGGATTGCCTTCACCTTGGCTTCCGGATCAAGATTTGGATCGTCCCGCAGTTTCCGTTTTTCAGCTTCCACGAGACTGTTGAACATGATTTCCGGGTTCGGCCCGAATACGTCCATCTGCGCTGCCATGCTCGCCGCACGGCGCTGATGAGCCATGATGCCATAGATAGAATTGCCATAGCCAAAGACATCCCGATAGGCGATGGCGTTTTCCGCATCCTTGAAATGCAACACGCGGGTCTTGCCGAGGCTCTTCGCCAGGTTCGCCGGATTGACGCGCTGGCCCTTCTCCTTGGCCGTTGCCTTGTTCGGAACGCCGGTGATGATGGTATCGTAGATATCGCCGAGGATCTGCTTTACTTCCTCAGGCGAAGACGCATCGGGGAACGTGCGGTTCAGGTCGAGCAGCGGCGCGGTACGGGATATCCACGCATCCTTGCCAGCTTGGATCATCTTCAGATCGTCATGCACCTGTGCGCCGGCCCAGCCATCGAGCTTGCCGATCGATGCGCCGAACTTGTTCAGTTCCGTACGGCTGGCTTCGAGATGCTTGGCGAAGACGCCAGCAAGATATTTGGCATCCTCATTGCCGGTGATGCCGGGTTGACCGCCTTCGCGGATTTCGCCCATCTCACGGAAGACGTCATCCGACAGCCGCTTGTCGGCAAGGGCATGGACGAGATAGGGCCGATCCTTCTGGATCTCGGACATCATCGCGCCGACATAGCGCGCCTCATAGCCGAGACGGCTGGCGAAGACGGAATCACGGGCACCTTCGACGCCTTGTTGCGATCCTTCCATGATCGCAAGGATTGAATCCCGTGGCGATAGGCCGGCTGCCTTGAAGGCTTTTATGGTCTGGTCGAGCCGATCGCGTGCCAGGATGTTGAGCGCGGTATGGCGCTTTTGAAGTGCAGCGGCAATCTTGGTGCGCTCCGCAATGTCCTCAGCTCGCGCCTTGATCCGGTCTTCGACATTGTCGGTGATGCCGGCGGCCCGAAGCTTCTCGCGTTCTTCCCGCGCCGCGCGGTAGGCCGCTGCAAGCTCTCGATCGCTCAGTTCGCCGCCGACGGCCTTTGCCGCTGCAGTTGCTGCGCCATAGCAGGCGGAATTCTTGAAATCGTCTGCCATCAGATCGCGCATCCCGCGAAGGCTTTCAGCGCCTCGCTATAAGCTGTTGCGGTTTTGACCGTTTCATCGGCGACATCAAGGGACACCATGTCTTCTTCCGTCAAGCGGCCGGAGTTTCGAAGCTGATCGATATCGGCCATCTCGGGGAATTCTCCAGTCTCCGGATTGACGCGATACTGCTCGGCCATTTCCTTCGGAGCTTCGGGAAGCTTGACGCGCTTTTCCGCCTGCACCACGGCAGGATCGGCCTCGACTTGCGGCGTTGAAGTGTCTACTGCGCTCTGATAGCGGACCCGGTTTTCCGCAAGGACGCGCTGTCCCGCTTCATCTGCGGCGCTGCGAACCTTGGAAAATTCTTGCCTCGCACTTGCGAGCGCCTTGCGGGCCGCCTTGGCCTGCTTTGTCGGGCCAATGCGGAAATCATTCTCGGCCTTTGCGATCGCATCGGGGCCGATGCTCTGGACGATGCTTTGCTGCTCCTGCTCAAGCGCTTGACGGCGGGCTGCCGGGATATTGCCGGCGAGCTCCGCCTCAACAGCGCGGAGACGTTCAGCCGATGCCGGGTCGATCAAGCCAACGGTATCTGAGGTGCGGCGAGCGGCGAGCGGTTCCTCGATCGCGGCAACCGCATCCTGCGCCTGCTGGAATTTCGCTTCAGCATCATGATAGCGTTGCGCCAGCACCGGGTCATTGCGGAAGACTTCGCTGCGGATCGTCGTCTCGAAATCCTGAACCGGAGCCGGACGATTGTCCATGAACCGGCCGACGCCAGTCGAGGAGAACAGATCATTCCGATCGATCTTGCCGAAGAGCGCCGGCGACCATGCCGGGTTTACCTGATCCGCAAGTCTGCCAACGAAATTTGCACTGGTCGGCGAGAGGCTGACCTCTGAATTGTTGATCAGGCCGTCGAGCGCATCATTGAGTGCCACGCGCGATGCCTGGACATTGTTCAGCGTGGCAAGCTTTTCCTCGGCATCTGCCCTGACCGTCGGCGAGACATCGCGGCCAAAGACGCCATGCAAGGCACCGAATGCTCCACCGACAAGACCGGCCATGCCGATCTGCGATAGGGTCGACTGCCAGGAGATATCATCGCCTAGCTCTCCCCTCGTCGGCGCTGTGGCGACGCCGGCAAGAGCAGCATTCCCAGCGGCATCCATCGCGCCTGAGATGATCCGGCCACCGACCTTGCCGAAGCGCGCCACATTCGCGCCAATGACCGCCTCACCCGCCACAGGGATATAGTTCAGCGGGTCGATGGCAGAGCCTGCCAAGTTGCCGATGAAGGACGTGATAGGCCGCTTCTGGGCATAGAAATCACGAACCTTCTTAGCGTCATCCATTGCCGCAAGAGCTGCGGCTCTGTCCGTCGTCATGCCCTTCTGGAATGGGATATCCTTTCGGAACGATGGCGACGCCTCGTATTGATCCTTGGTCATTGGGTCCGCGCCGTTATAGCCCGTGCCCAGGACGTTGCGAATGATGCTGTCCGGCGCGATGGTCCGGTTGATCGCACCAAGTGCGCCCGAGATCGTGCCGCCATCATCAGGCGGCGCAACTTCTGGCGTGCCGAGATCGCGGATCGCGGTACCGAGACCGAAGCTCGACAGCACGCCACCCTTGGACTGGTCCCAGAACGTCGAGCCCAGAGACATCGGCTGATCGAGCGCCGACGTCACGAACTCAGCGTCGGTCATGCCGGAGCCGGTAGGGTTCTCAATGAATTGAAAGCTCACATGGACCTCAGTTCAATATTATCCGCACCGGAATGCCGGCTTTGGTATTCGGGGCGATCTTTCGACCGATCACGGATGCGAGGCCGCGCGGGTTAGCAACGGCTCCGGCGGCCTGGATGAAGACGTTATCGTCTCCCGCCTCGGCCCGATCGGAGTTGAAATCGTAGGTATCATCGATGTGCACCACGCCATCTTTGACGTGGTATTTGAAGCCGCCCAAGATGTTGCTGTCGATGCCAGTGCCACGGTAGTCCTTGTAATCGATGCTCCCGCTATCCTTCCCCTTGGAGAGAACAAGGGCCTTGAGCTTCTGACGTTCATCCACGCTCAGATCGTTCTCGGTGATCGGGTCTTTCCGCCCGCGCTGGATGACGTCGTTGTAGAGCTTCAACGCCGTGCCGCCTGCGCCCATGTCCTCGGCATAGCGGAGCGACGTCAGGAATGAGCGCTCCACCGTGCTGAGTTGGTCAAAAGGGCTTGCGGTATCTTCCTCCGCTTTCGGCTGTGGCTTGGAGCCTACCGCTTCGCCGCGAAGGTATTGCTGCGCCGCATCGCTGGCGGGCGCCTTGACCGTACCGCCGCTTTGATACTGCTGTTCTGCCTTGGTCGGCGGTTGAACGACAGAGCTTCCCTGCTGGTATTGTCCCTCAGCCGTCGGGGCCGGTGGGATATCCTTTCCCATCTGCATGATCTTGTCGATTGAGAAGGTCATGGGGTTACCGTCTGAGCCCGTCACGAATGTGCCGGTGTAAGGGTCACGCAGGCCGATACCATTGCCAACCTGGACGAAGACGCCGTTGTTGAGTACGTCGCCCATGCGATTGTCGATGCTTGCCTGAAGGACGGCCTTCTGACTGGCATCGGTCACATAGGCGCGGCCCTGCTGCTCATGAAGCGTCTTCGCATAAGCATCAGCGGCTTGCGCGGATTGGAAGACACCGAGGTTCTGACCGGTCTTATGATAGAAGTCGATCGCCTCTTGATCCGACATGATGCGGCCATCGGGCGAGACAGTCGGCACGAGGATTTCGCGGCCATCCTCGTTGAAGGACATCGATCGGACGGTGCTGATGGAGCCATCTTCATTCTTGACCTGTGGCCTTGTCGTCAGATCGATATTGCCCGGCGAGATAAGGCCCTTTGGATTATCTACCGCCATGACATTCGAGGCAGGCTCGCCAAGTACCCGTTGCGCTTGGGCATCGAGGGCCGCCTTGAAAGCAGTCTTCGAAGCATCGAGGCCCGATGTCAGCACCGATGTATCCGTGCCTGTCGGGACGGGAAGATTGGCCGATACTGAGCCGGAGCCGTTGTAGACCTTCACATCCCCGAACAAATCCTTGCTCGCGCCGGCAACGGCTGTATTCAGATCCTGTCCTTGAGAGATGCGAAGCTGAACGGCCTTCTTCATTAGGTCAGACCCGCGCTGCGCCCGCTCCAGCGAAGAAGCATCGCCATAGGCCACGCCATAGGCGGCGTCGCCGATCTGCCCCGGTGCCCAGACCGAGGAATAAATCTGATTGTCGATATCGGTCGGCTTGACCTCGCCACTCTTCGGAAGCTTTCCGGGATCGACAAGGGCTGCCTGAAGAAGGCGATTGGCCGCGCCCTGATCGCCGCGAGCAGCCGCTTCCATGACGCCTTCGGTCATAGCCGGAAGACCGGCGTCCACCAATTGCTTGAAAACGGCTTGTCTCTGGCTTTGGTCCGGCGTCGAGAAAATGAGCCCGGTCACCGCACCTAGGCGCTGCTGGTCGGTAGCATCGGGGCTATTGAAAGACGTGACGGCCTGATCGGCAACGCTCTTCGGAAGCAATTGGAGTTGCTGCATGCCAAGCTGCTGCTGGGCCGTTGCCGTGGCGGCCATGGCGGCCTGATAGTTGCCGCTGGTCTGCGCGTCTGTCCATGCCTGCTGCACGCTTGGAAAAGCCTGCATGGCATAGGTGGCGGGATCAGCCTTTCGCGCGGCAAGCGTCTGCGATGCAGCCTGTGACAGAGCCGTATATTTCTTCTCTTCCAAGGCGGCGTCATTGCCAGAAGAGGTCGGCGTCGCTGCCTGGACAATCTTCTGGATATCGCCGGCCGACATCGTCCGAAAGTTATAAGCCGATTGGGCGACATCGAGAGAAGCCGTGAAGGCGTCGTACTTCTGCGGGCCTTCCTGCGGGCCGTAGGCGTCGACGAATTGCTGATGCGTCGGCGTTGCGCCGGAATAGGTCCCGGTGTTCTGGATAGCGACTGGGGCGTTCTGAACGACGGTCTCGATATTGCCGCGGGCCTCGACCTGCTGCTGCTTTAGCTTCGTGTCTGCGACCTGATAGGCGACTTGCCGCTGCTCAGGGGATAGTTGGTTGAACCAATCCGGAGCGCTTTCGCCTTGTTGCTGCTGCGGTCCAGCGGTGGTTGCCCCGCTTGTCCCATCGAATTTGTTCGTCCACATGCTGGCGAACTGGCTGGCCGTCATTCCCTCTTTGCCGCCGTTCTGAATGACGGCTTTGGTACCGATCAGGCTGGCGGCGTTGGAATCTGGATTGTTGAGAAGCTTGACTGCGCCGGCCGCACCCTGTTGGTGAGCGAGGTAAAGCTCACCTGCGGTCGGTTCGCTACCAAGCCCCGTCCGCAGATATTGGGCATTCTGAACCGCCAAGCGTGCGGCACCATCGGCAGAGGATGGAAGGCTATGAGGATCGACGCCCATGCTTGAGGCAGTCGATGGGATGAACTGGAAATATCCAGCCGCACCGGCGCTGTTCGGCCCCGTGTCACGGCCACCGCTCTCTATCTGCATCGTCTTCGAAAGATAGCCTTCCGGGATGCCATATTTCGTTTCGAGGCCAGAGAACATCTCCGTCGTGTTGGTCCTATTTGAAGGATTCCACGACTGCACCGATCCGGGCGACGTATCGGCCAGAAGCTTGGCGCGGCTGAAATTGGCTTCGTCGATATACTGTTTCTTGCGCGCATCGGCGGCGTCCGGCGTCAACAGTCCCGTCTTGAGGCCGGTATCAATGGAGCCCTCGATAGCTGCTCGAGCGGCAGCCTTTTGCTCATCCGTGGTTTGCGGGTCGACATAGATGCGGCGCTGCGTTTCCAGGGAGTTATCAAAGGCCACGGTCTCGGCCTGTTTGCCGAGAGCGCGAGCCTTGTCGCCGATCGCATCATTGACGCGCGCGGCATCCGTCCCTGCCTGGATCTTCCACTTCTCTCGCATCTGCGGGTTGCGGATGAGGTTCGCCGCATTGTTGATGACATCCGACGTTTCCTGCGGGGCCCGCTGATTGAACGTCGAATAGTTCGGATCATCGGTGAACTTGTTCGTCGTGTCGATCAGGCCTTGCGCTTTGGCGGCTTCAGCGCGTGAGATATCGACCGTATCCTGCTGGCGCTGGATATCGTCGCCGATCGAGGAGACGCTTTGGCCAAGGCTGGCGATCCCCTTGCCGATATCGGTCGTATCCTGCGTTGCGACATGCCGGCCACTGACGAAGGTCGACGGCTGCGACAGGCTATACTTGGTCGGTAGGATAGCCATCAGCCAAATGCTCCACTGGTGACACCCTTGCTGATGCCGCCTGCCGCCTGTCCAAATCCATTGAAGATGCTGCCGAGAAGCGATGCCCTGCCCGTTCGGCGCGTTGCCGCCGCCTGATCGGTAAACCCAGCAGCGCGGGAATAGCCATTATAAAGCTGCGCGTCCGCGTTTAGCTGGCCCTGCCCGGCCGTGTCGCTCATGAGCTTGACGATCGTCGGAGCATCCGTGCTCGCGCCGCCCCCCGATGCTGCGGCAATCGCCTGAGCCCTCGAATTGGCAAGCGTGGCCTGCTGCTTCGATTGCGCTGCCTCACGCTGGGAAGATGCCATCTCTTCCTTAGCCTTGGCATCAAGCTGCTGGGCCTGGAAGTCGGAGTCCTTTTTTGCCGCCACGCCGCTTGCCACGGTGCCGACTGCGGAAACGAGTGTGCCGATCGCTGCTAGGGCT
Organism: Rhizobium sp. P40RR-XXII; assembly: GCF_012641405.1. Lineage (GTDB taxonomy): Bacteria > Pseudomonadota > Alphaproteobacteria > Rhizobiales > Rhizobiaceae > Rhizobium. The sequence goes on along the minus strand of NZ_JABAII010000016.1, from coordinate 91,426 downwards.
GCCATCTCCACACCTCCATATCCATTTCAATACTGTGCATCTGAAACCCCAAGAGCCGCAAAAGCTTCTCCGATGTGTGGTATTGCTTGTCCCGAGGCGTGAAGACCTCGCGCTCGCCAAGCTGTTCGGCCTTGAGCATGAGCCGCTTGAATCGCTTCATGACAGTGAGCGCATAGGACGGCTTGCCATTTTCCAGCCGTAGCCATGCCCAGCACCGGCCGCCGCCCCAAGCCAGCCCGTAGGAGCCGACCACAACACCATCATCGATCCCGACATAGGCAACAGCCGGCATATCGATCTTGACGCCCTCCATGGCTTGAGCCGTGGAAGCGTCAACCTGAATGATCTCCAGGCTCATCCGTTCGTATTTATCCCCATGACGAGACCCAAGAGCGTGGCCGTATATGGCGAGCTGACCTGCATGCAGATGCGGCTATCGCTGTTCCATTCGCCGGGGAACGGAAATTGCTCTTCATCCCGGATATCGCTGAGCACCACGTTGGGCTGTATCTTTCCATCAGCCATTTCGGGCATGGGGAAGAGCGGACGGTACGGATCGTCGAGCGAATGACCGTATTTCAGTCCGGAGCGCACGAAGTTCGTGAGGATCAGTCCGAGCGAGTCTATCGACTTCTTCTGAAGCATCGCCGTGCCGCCCGAGGCACCGTAAGCCAGCCGCGCCGACTTGTATTGAGCGGTATAAGGCAAACCGGCCACCCAGCTCGTGACCGCAGACGGCAGCGTGATGTTGCCGCTTCCATCCACCACGAACGTAGTCGGGACACCGCGTGAGGTTTCAATGGGCGCGCCGTCGGCCCAGACCACCACGGATTCTCCGATCAGGTGAGTGCCGACATTGACTGTCGTGGAGGCAGGGGAATTGGTCCCGGTCTTGAATGCATCCATGACCTTGCAAAGCGTGGCGGGCTTGACTTCGATGTCCATCGCCATTTTTTCGATATAGCGGACCGTGGATCCGTTCACTGTCCGCTTTACGCACACGTAAACACGGTCTTGAACCAAGGCCGGGAGAACCGCGACACTTTCTATCAATCCGTCCGTTGTAATCGGTATGAACGCCGCAACCTTGTCTTCGGCTTCATAGACAAAGCAAACGGCGCTGCCATCATTGAGAACGATCCAGATGCGCGTATCCGGCCGGCGCTGAACGGCGAGCTGCTTAATACCAGAGGCAAAGATCTCAGTTGTTAGCTTGCTGATCTCACTCGCGACATAGTCTGCGCTTCCGCCGTCGAATGTCAGTTCCAGAAGCGCTGTGCCGGACCGCTCCACAAATATGCCGTGCGTATCGATTTTCGCGGGCTCGATCGCCGCCGCGCCCGTCGTGGAGGAATCCTTGACACCAAGGTTGGATGGCGTCAGAGGCTCGTCCAGGGACGAAGATTTGACCGTTGCCACAACGCCCTCGGTACCGGCGAGCAATCGCTGCAGCGATAGCAACCATTGCGTGGCGTTCACCCCACCGGTGGCAATGGATCTGGCAATCGGGCCGCTATCGCCTTCGACTTCTTCATCAAAGCTCGCGAAGGCGTCCGAGACTGAACCCCATAGGCGATCCGCACCCGACCACCACAGACGGCCATCCGACAGCGCGACGGCAGAAGGCCAGCCATTATCGTCAGACCATTCGCCCTCCCGCCAATCGCGGGTCGGCCCTTTCTTCAGGAAGGGCTTGAGAATTTCGATGGAAACCTGAGTCGGGCCGATATATTTCGTTACGCGGCAGATGCCATAACCGCCGCCGCCATCATATCCAATGGCGACAAGCGCCGCTCCGCTGGTGAAATTCCCTTCAGCAAAGCCGAGACGATACCAATAGATCGAATTGTCATCGTCATCGGAATAGCTCTTATTGGTGACGTTCGCCGTCTCCGTCGCGATTTCCTTGAAGCCTGTCGTCGCACTATCAAATGACCGCTGAAGGCTGACAATGCCGGACCATGTCCCTGCGATGGTGTAGAGAAAGTCGCGATCATTCTCACCGCCGGAAGCGGTGTTGTTGACACCCGTCACACGGATCGGGTCCGAGAATGAATCCTCGGAGGAAAGCGATTGCTGAATGTATTGTCCGGACTGATCCAGCCTGAAAATTCCGCCAACATGCCCCGGATTGAAAAATGGGGTGTCGGAAAACAGATTGGCGTTTCCATTGAGGCCGTCGGTCGTAAGACGGATCGTCTGCGTCGTCGGGGCAATGAAGGGGCCATCATCCGATAGATAGAATGCTACCGACCACGACCGCCTACCGCGTCTCTCTATCCGTCGAGGAGAAACGCCGTTGCACGCGACGAAGCATACATCCGCAGACTGGCTGATGCGAATATTGCCCAAATCCCCTGTTGCCCACGGGGATGGAAGCGCCATTATCCCAGCCCCTTCCACCGTGACGCTATCGACTACGGAGTCATAGATGTTCGTGGAGGAGAACCGGATTGAATAGGACGTGGAGGGGGGCGTAAAAGCAACGGAATGATATCCGGTAGGCAGCGTCGTTTCCGCTATGAGATCCTGCCCGCCAGCCGAACTCCCGCACCTGAATTGCACAGGCCCATGTGATACGAAAATCCGCAGGGCATGCTCGACGCCTGGAGAAGCCGTTGCTACCGTCTGGCCGCACATAGCCGTAGCATTGACGAAAACAGCGTTCAGCGTCAGTGCGCCGCCCGCTATCGTTGCCTGCCCGCCATTGCTGCCGACCGTGTTCCATCCCGTTGCGGATGAAAAATCACCATTGGTAACGGTGCTCGAAACAGCGACGCGAGTAAGCGGTTCATCATCAAGGATGATGCTCAGGCTATTATTGGAGAATTCCAAGAGGGCCGCATCGGTTGCCCCGAACACGAATGGTTTCAGCAAGCATTCATCGCTGCCGATCGCCGATCCGATATATCCAAAGCCGGGCCGCATGAAAGCAGGACCTGTGGCCTTGCAAAGGAAATTTGTCTGAACCTCCGAAGCAAGCCTCATCCGCTCGAGGTCAGTGCGCGCCAAGGCAGACTTGTCCTGCACGCCCGTGTTGAACGTCTGTGCATAAATATTCTGCTTACTCACCGCGCCGGCTCCCCGGATATCCTTGCTGTCTGGAACGCGTCCAGCGGCCCGGAGGCTTCTCTCTCACCCGTTCGTCCACCGCATCCTTGGTCTTGGCATCCTGAAGGCGGGACTTGAACAGCGTATAGAGATCGTTGCGGTTGCCTTTGTCCGATGAAATAGGCAGGCCGCATTCAAAGGCGAGATAGGCTTCAAGAGCCTTGGCGAAGTGAACGCGCCATGCCCCGATGTTCCAGCCATAGGCATCATCGTTGGAGATGTAGCGGACATAGAGCGTGCTCCACGACGTATGCCAGTAGCTGGTCTCGTCCTCATACTGCCGGATGCCTTCGCGGAAGGTGGGCTCGTAGCAGATCGAGACCGTTCGCACCCAATCTTCGGGCTTGGCATAGGCATAGTCGAAGCCAAACAAAGGCTCGACGTCCGTGTCAGGCTGCAACTGAGCCGTCCGAATGGCGAAATGCCACATGCCTTGCTCGAGCATGAAGTTGACGGCATCCGTCCAAGCACCGTCCAAGGCCAGCTTTTCGGGCCTGTCCTCGGTCAGAGACGCAAGGTTTGATGGCCCGAGAAGACGCAGGGCGCCGCGGTAGATCGCAAGACGGTCAGCCATGGTTGTTCCTACTCGTTCATGCGCCAGATGATGCGGGACAACAGCCCTTGCGCCACCAGCCCATCAGGACATGCGCTGAGGAAGCGGGAGTAGCTCTCGCCGCCAATTTCCTCGCGGTAGCAGATCACCATCGCTGACGGCTTCGAGATGCCACTGTCGATTTCTCGAAGCATCTCAATGAGGATGTCGCGAGGCGTGCCGACGTCACACGAATCGGTGCGCTCGCGCTGCAGCTCGCCTATCGTCTTTGGATGATTGGAGAAATCCTCGCTCATGCTGCGATACCTTGAGCACGAGCAGCATGATTTATAGCCGCCTGGATAGCGTCGGACTTGGATTTGTGGTTCCGGCTGATCTCCGCTCCACCGTCCTTCAGGCGAGCCCGCCAGCCGGTCTTCGGCGTGTGATCCACCACATAGCCATCCGGAATATCGGCTTCGACCTTGGCCGGCTGACTGGATGATGGGCTGACTTCCGCATCGTCCGATATCCATGCGCGAAGGACGCGGGTTTCGACAAAGCCGATACCCCTGCCGGTGACGCGCAGCGTGAGATCGAAATCATTGTGGATGACGTCGATCAGATCATAGACGCGGATGCGTTCGGCGTGATGAGCCCAATAGCCGGGCTTCAGGACGTCTTCAATCGTGTGATCCGGATCGACGATGACGTGATGCTGCGTGCGGACATACTCGGCTGCATTGCGCATCTTCGTGGGGTGAAGGGTTTTCATGGTTGCCTCAGTTCATGGGTGGAAGGGAGATCCAGCGAACCGGAGAACGAGCGGCGGCGGGAGAGATGGCCGCCGCCCGTATCCGGTCAGCGATGGAGGCAACATCGCGACCGAAGCCGCGATGAAGACATCAGGTGATAGCGGTCGGTGCTGCGACGGTTGCCGCAGCACCGCTCACGGATGCGACCTGATAGAGCTTGTACTTCGGGCCGGTCGTGGCGACGACAGCAACGAGGTCGCCCACTTTCATGCCCTTGGTCACGCCATCCGAGAAATAGCCGGCGCCCACGATAGTGGCGTCAGCATCGGTTGCCGTGGTGTAGCCCCAGCGCCGGGGGCTATAGCCGCCGATCTGGGTGTCGAGAAGGATGAGGTTATCGGGTACGTAGGCCATTTTCAGGTCTCCTTACGTGGCAACGAACGCGGAGCCATCGTGAGTCATCTTCACGACGCCGTTGTTCTGGAGAAGCTTTGCCCCATGGTAGACCGTGGCGCGCGACCAGGACGTGTCCTGTTTTTCGTCGTAGCCGATGGCGATCTTTTCCTCGCCGACGTTCACGGCGTAGCCGATCGCGTCACGGTGATACATGTAGCAAATTTCGGCGGCCGTACCGAGACCGGTGACCCGGCTCGAGACGATCCAGTTGATGCCGGCCCAGCGGAAGAACTTCCGGGCGGGACCGCTCATCGGCTTGGACTCCACGAAGTCGCCGGAAGAGAATTCCGTCGTCTGCAGGAGGTAGCCGCGGAAGGCCGGGGAGATTACGGCGAACATGTTGTTTTCGTCTTCGACGTCGACATCATTGTTGCCGAGGATGGCCTGTGCGCCGGTCACCATGTTGAGCGTTGCGGTCTGCGCCGTCGACGGGAAGTCGTTGGTCGCGTTGGCAAGCTCGGCAAGGATGGTCAGATCGATGTCACGGTTGATGACGGCCATCGATGCCATCTGCATGACGCGCTTCTGATCGCCTTGGGAGGCGAAGATATTGAAGTTCGTCAGCTCATAGGGCGCATGCTTTTCGACCAGGGTCGCAACAGGCTGCAAGTTGGTCGGGTTGCCATACGGGATCTGGCCGTTCGTGCCACGGGTAACAGCGGTATCGCCGCCGGAACCGGAGACAAGGAACGTGGCCGTGTTCCCGTTGATGACACTTTCCTTGGTCGTGGACGCCTTGAGCTGGCTGGTCCGCTGCTCAAAAGCCGCCACAAACTCTTTACGGTACTGAGTCACTGCCGCTTCAATCGACATGTGGCTCTCCTTTCAAGATTTGAGGGAGGGGATTTGGGCCGGAGCAATCGAGGGTGGCCGGAGATCATGCGGGGCCGTTGCCGGGGTAGCCGCTGATGGTCCGGGGCTTTCACGCTTGGCGATGGTGGGGGGCCTTCACTCAGGGGCCGTTGCCGGGGTAGCCTTCGTGTTAGCGGGTATGAGGCAAGCGCTTACTTGCGCTTGCTGTCTCGCTCGAGGATTTGGGCATATTCCTTGTCCATGCCTTCCTCGTAATATTTTCCGATATCGGTCTTCATGGTCTTCTCGATCTCAGCACGCCGGCTGGTGTGCTTTGCCTCTGCGTCGCTCGACGAGAATACCACATCACCGAAGGCATTGCGGCCCTGATCGGACGCCCATTGGACAAAGCTTGCTATATCACCAAGGCGCCGGCCATCCGGAAGACGGGCCTCTGTCCATGCGTCTCCGATGTCGCCAGCGCCAGCCATGAAGCGCTTAGCCAACTGCATGTTGCCCTTGTATTCGTCACGGGACCAGTTGTCGCGAAGCGCGTCCTCAGCATCCTCGCGGGCCTTGGTATCCGCCTGCCCTTGGACTTCGGCAGCCTTTTCGGCCATGTCGACATACCATTCCGCCGCCATCTCGACGAAAGCCGGAGGAGCGTTCTTGGCATGGGCGAATTCGGTGAAGCTCGACAGCACCGGCTTGTCGGCGTCAACAATGCGCTTGGTGACAGGCTCGGGCAGTTTGTAGCCTTCCGGACTATCCGGAATGCCCTGCTCCTTGCGCCACTCGGCCATGGCTTTGGTGTCGCTGGCATCCGGCATATCGCGCTTGATCTTGCCGGAACGGATGGTGTTCTGCGCTTCCTGGAGGGCCTTGACGACGCCGGTCAGGGAGCCGTAGCGCTTCAGGAGCTTGAGCTGATCCTCATTGTCGCCGGCGGCTAGCTCGCGCCAATTGTCAGGAAGAGCAGCAGGAGGGTCGCCTGCTCCATCGCTCGGCGGGTCTGCCGGCGGGTCACCGGCTGGCGGATCGCCTGCAGGAGGGGTGACGGGTGGATCGGATGCTGGCGGGTCTGTGGGGGGCGGATCGCCAGCGGGGGGTGTATTTGCCGGGTCATCAATGATCTGTTGGTTTGCCTCAGTCATGTTTGCCTCATTCACCGGCCTTGCGGCCTGCCTCAGGTTTCGTGGCCGCCGCCATCTTCTCGGCGCGTGATCGGCCTTCGATCAGCTTCAACGCCTCGGGCTCGCGCATGCGGGCAACTTGAAGCCCGATATGACGCTCTCCCTCGCTAAAGGCGCTGTCTCTCTCGTTGGCGGAATAACTTAGTTGGCCGATATGGCAGGCATTGAGCAGCAGCCATTCCATGGCCCGCTTTTGCTGCCCATCGTTTGCCTTGCCATCGAAGAGCGCGCGGAAGGCGTAGAGAACTTCCTTGTCATAGGCGGCTGGCTTGGCGGTCATTGGAGCGTCCCGGCTGCGCGGCGCGCTGCGGTGTTAGCCTCTTCTTCTTCCACCTTCCGCCAGTACATGTCGCGGAACCACATAGGCGACTGGCGCGTGAAGTGGATACCGCACCAGAGAAGGCAGATGTCCCACGTCCATCCGTGGTTTGTCTTGTAGGCGTAGGCAGATAGCAGAGTGCCGAGACCAGCTCCAAATCCCATACTGTTGCGAATGGCGTATGGTTTCGGCCAGCGGACCTCATGCCGCCTAATGCTCAGGATCCACGACCAAGTAAGGCTGTGGGGCGAGTGCCACGACGCGATATTGAACGTTGTGCGGCTGCTGGTCCGCCTGAAAAGCGCGAGAGCGGGGAATAGCTTTCTCATGCGACATGCTCCGGCAGGATAAGCCGGCTCGAAGCCGCGCTCCCCGTGACGGCGTGCGTGCCATAGTCCACGTTGGCGTCGGCCATCTTGCGGAGTTCGAAGCGCTCGCCTCTGGTCTTCGCCTGGCCGATTGCAGCGCCGGTGCAGAATGCCAGAACCCCGACGATGCTTTCATGCGTCATCGGGGTTTGCTGCGTGAACTTCTGGATGGTGTCGCCCAGCGCCATCATGAGCCGCTCGTGGCGCTCGTCGACCTTCACTTTCGAGATGGACATAGCTTTTGCCTCCTATGTCGCGGTTACTGCAATCCTGCCTGCTGGAGCGCCACCGAGGCGTCGGCGACGTTCTTCGCCACCATGGAGCCATCGTTGAGCGCCGACGCGGCCTGTGTGAGCCCGTCGATCTGGTCTTGTTGCGCCTTGCCCTCGGCGACAACCTTCTCGTTCTTGAACCAATCGGCTGGGGCGCCGGTGCCCTTGATCGCATCGGTCGTCATCTTGTTCAGATCCATGCTTTGCGGGATGCTCTGATCGTACTGCGCGCCGGCGGCGATGATCTGAATGCTCTCTTGGAACGACTGCACGACGGATCGACCTTCGGCCGTGTTCAGCGGGCTTTCGAAGATGAACGTCACCTCTTCACCCTTGAGGATGTCCGGCATTTCGCCATAGTCGAACATCTGATTGTGAAGGGCGAGCTGGAAACCGTTGTCGAGCAACGGCAGATGGTATTCCGTTTCGATAGGGCCGAAGAACGGCAATGCAGCACGGCGGAATTCGGCCATGCGCTGCTGCGTCTCGTAGGCCGTCATTTCCCGCGTATCAGGCAGGAAGAGTTTGTTCAGCAGGAAGGCCTCGGCAAGAAGTTCGCGGACATCCTTCTTGAGCTCGATGCCGATCGATACGTTGCCGGTCTCGATCGTCTGAAACAGCTTGCGGATGTCGTCGTCGGACTCGATGTCCACATATGTCATGCCGCCGGCATACATATTCACCGCATCACGGAACATGTCGCCCTTGGCCACCGTCGGCGGGTCGACGGCCTTTTCGCCCTGCTCGAGGATGATGCGGGCCATCTGCTGGATCATGCGCGCATCGGGCAGCGAGTTGATCGTGGCCGGTGAAAAGCCCTGCGGAATGTTCGACAGCGTGCGCCAGCGCGGGACGGTATAATTGAAGACCGGAAGGCCGGCCACGCCAAGCATCATCTCATGATCGATATCGATATAGATCGAGAGATACGGGAACTTGGCATACTTGCGCCGCATGGTCTTGTCGTCGCCATAGACCTCATCAGTCGGCAGCACGACATGCCGGAGATTGAATTCCTTCGCCGGTTCTAGCTTGGCCGCCTGCTCGATATCCGAATGGACCTTTCCCTTGAAAAGCTTGTTCAGATTGCGGGCCGTCTTCTTCATCTTGCGCTGGAGATGGTCGACGATGCCGACATCATTGATCATCCAAGCACAGTCGCGGGGATGCCAAGCGCGGAAGAGCATGTGATCGCGCGTCGGGCTTTCCTCTGTCGAGATCACACCATTGCCGAAGGCGACCCAATCGTGATCGGTCTCGATCGTCGAGGCCGTGAACTTCGCCCGGCGGTCATAAACCAGACGGCGATAGCGCTTCGTGGCATATTCCAGCCAACGGGCGGCGGATGGATCTTCGTCGATCTCCTCGCGGCCGGTCTTGATGTCGAACCAATCGCCTTGGCGCAGCATCGCAGACGGCGCGTTGCCGAGCGTTTCACGGGCCTGAACCGGATAGGACTCCATCAGGTTCGTGGTGAAGTCATCACCCAGAGCCAGTTCGCGCGTGAAGTCCGAGCGCATCGGATAGTAGTTATCCGCGATGTCCTGGCACAGGCTGTCCCACGGCAATTTCTTGCTGAACAGGCTGCCTCCGATCCGGCACAGCTCGCGTGCTACGCTATCGCTCATCAGTTGGACTGCCCAAGGAGGCTATTGCCGTAGGCCGTTGTCCCTGCTCCTGTGGTGCCTGTGGGCGCGCGCGTTGCCGGCGTGGTGAGAACCGTTGACGTGCGGCCGGAACGTTGCGTGGCAGCCATGGCGGCGCGCTTCTGCGCTTCCTTGACCGCCGGGTCTTCGGTATCGGGCATAGCCTGAACCGGCGTCGGCGCTGGGGTTTTGGAACCGAATAGACCGCCCATCGGCTATCTCCTTTTTTTCATGGTGGCGTGACCAAGGTTGACCTTAGGGCGGCTGCCTGCGGTGCCGTTGTGTGTCCTGATGCGAACCTCAACGGCTGTCTGCCCGTAAGACCAAGCATTGACCACGGCGTCTCCCTTGTCAGGAGAGCGACCAAGACGCTTCTTAATGTCTTCCTTTGGCTCGATCAGGATGCCACGCGGCGTTAGCTTCCACGTCGGGGCTGCAAGATCGGCGAGTAGTTCGGGATCCGGCGGCAGAGCCACAGGCTCACCGAGGTTCGGCTCCAATGCCTCCCTGAAGCGCCAGTGCACCTCAGATCGCTTGTTGGCGAACTTGAGCTTTCCATCTCTCGTGCGCTTGCCGCTCTCGGATGATCCGTTGTGGGCATGAAGACGGATGCCGGCGACGTTGTGTTTCAGATGCGAGAAGACGCCGGAGCCATAGCCGCCACCCATATCGATGACGACATCACAGCCATCGCGCATCAGCGCCACAGTGCGGGCCGCTAGATCGATCGGATCGATTGCCCCCTTGGCTTTGTCCGAAACGATCTCATCGAACCAGTGACCGTGCCTACGGGCATATGTGTTGGCATCGCCGCCGCCAAGGGCCACATCGTGGCTTAGGATCGTCATACCAAGCCGATCCGGTGGCTTTGGCGTCCACCGTGCTTGCGCCTGCAGTATCCATTGCGTCGGGATGACCTGGAATGCAGCGTCTGCGGTGGCCACATCGAAGCGGCCTTCGCGCATCATAGTGCGGAGTGGCTCTGGCATAGCCTCGATGACCGATGCATATCCAGTGTCTGCGAGGTCTGGGTTGTCCTCAAGCAGAGCCGGGATGAAGGTCCGCGACCTTGGCTTCTCGCCTTTCGGCCCAAGATAGTCCGGTGTGACCTCGATGTCTTCACCGTTGATTGTCGTGTACCAGCGCAGCTCGCCAGGCTTGGCCTTGTTCGGATGGTTCGGATCAAGCCATGGTCCCCAGCGCTTGGTGACCCATTGTCCTTCCGATGTCAGCGGCGGGTTGCCGGTGCAGACGACACGACAGCGCTGGTTAGGATCAGCCGATCGGTTCCAGCCGATGATATAGGTGTATTGGCTTTCAGAGAACTGCGTGATCTCATCGAAGGCCTTCAGGTCGTGCGGGACGCCCTGATAATTCTCCTTGTCCGCCTCGTGCTCACAGTGGCCGAGATCGATGACGCCGTTAGGATGCCGCCATATCCCGTCCTGGCTATTGAAACCTTCCGAGGTACCAAGGATGCCCTGGATTTCGCGCTTGATACCCTTCAGGTTCTTCGAGATGCGGCGAAGGATCAGCGAATACTTGTGCTCATTGATGGCCAGCAGGCAGACGAGGAAGCTCTTTCCGCCTCCAGCGCCGCCGCCGTAGAACATCTCATCAGCGAGCGAGAAATAAGCATCCGTCTGCGGGCCAGGGTTAGGCAGCTTGCGCTTGCCGTCAATGGCCGCGTGAGTGTCCGCAAGAAGCTTATCCTGATATTCCTGCGGTAGAGCGTCGAAGCGCCTCAGGATGTCATCAAGCGTGCCGGCTACGGTCATTCTGTGGGGCTATCCTGCAAGCCCTGAGCTAGCGCAAAGGCAATTGCTCGAGCGAGATCGCGGCGGGAGCTGACTTCCTTCGTCTCGATCGGGCGATCCGGGACACCTGCCAGCTCTCTGCGCTCGGTGTAATCATCCCGGAAGCGAGCCGACATCGACTTGGACCATACAGCGGAATTGAACTTGTCCGCGGTCAGGCCATTCTGACCCATATCCTCCCACCAAGCCTGCTCGCATTGCTTCGCACGCGTAAGGGCTGCCGAAAACTCGATGTGTTGATCCGCCCACGATTGTAGAGTTGAACGAGCAACATCGAGAGCAACGGCGATCTGGACTTGGCTTTTCCCCGCCTTCCCTAGCGCGATGACACGGGCGCAGTAGGATGGATTATAGGTTCCTGGACGGCCGCCTTTGTTGCCCAGCGCGTTCTTGTTTCCCTTTGGGGGAGCCATAGCTTGTTGCCTCCAAGCCTATGCTTCAGCCTTTGATGGCTGCGTGGAGTTCCGATACGGAGAGGCCACTGTCGGCAGCCTCGCTTTCGATTTCGCTGAGAGAGCCGGCGAGCGCGGCGATTTGAGCATGGCTCTCGTCCAAGGAGGCCTGAAGCTTCTCAGCCTTGGCCTTCTCGGTATTCAGAGCCTTGCGGGCCGCGGCGGCTGCCGTGACCAATTTCTTGTGATGCGCCTTCATGGAAGCGATCTCCTTACGGCTTCATGACGAGGTAGCCGACGACGAGCGTGCCGTTGATGGCGGCGCTTGCGTGGATGTTCTGCAGGGTGATGACGACCGAGCCGGCGCCAGGCGTGACATCGCAGACGGTCGGCGTACCTGTGGTGGCGGTACCCTTGCCAACGGTGACGAAAACGGTATCGCCGGCGGCAATCGCGCTATTGGTCAGCGTGAGGACGTGGGTCGCGGCTGCTGCCGTGGTGAGAGCGCCGGTCGTTATCTTGCCCTGCGTCTTGTTCAGGGTTGCCGTACCGGTCGCGCCGGTACCGGTTGCGACCGCCGTCTTAGTGCCCTGATCGGAGACGAGAGCGCCGGATGCCGGCTCGACGCCGAACTTGCGGCCATAGAGGGAGTGAAACGCTGCCATGTGATTGCTTCCTTATCGTTGCTGGTTGCTTTGGAAGAGGGTCAGTACATTCCGACAATGCCGGTAGCGCTCGTGCCGGTGACACGAACGGCGACGATGGAGAAATTGTATTCGACGCCAGAGAGCAGGGTCAGAGACCGGTCTGCAGCGTCATTGGCGAAGCGAACAGCAAGCGTCCCACCAGCGGCGCAGATGATTTTGCGCGTCGCCGTGAAGGTGTTGGTCGCATGCGGGGTGATATCGAAGGAGGTGGCGGCCGGGCCGATCCATTCGACCGACGAGCGAGATATTGGATTGCCTGCCATGATTTATTCTCCGTTGATCATCGCGTGCAGCTCACCGCAGAGCATCAAGCTCTCGCGCATCGCGCTTACGCGTTCCTCGGCATCCTGCATTGAGTAGGCTATGAGGCTGATTGCCCAAGTTCCGCCGGCGAATTTGTATTCGAGGGCATAAGTGCGCATCTCGCGGCCGTCGTCATCGATATGGATGAGGTCTGGGGCCGGTCGCTCGCGCTCTGAGCGCTTGGCTTGGAGATCGATGACGGTCATTTCACCAGTCATCGCACCGTCAGCCAAAGGTTTTCGCCCGGAGGCTGATAGTGAGAGCAGCCGATGATAGCTGCCGCAATGAATGCAATGGCAATGACGGCCGCTATGATTGCGAGGTGGCGAGTCATGCCGCCGGTGGCTGTCCCGAGGTGATCTCGTCGGGCTGTATTTCGTGGATACGATCGGCTACGCAAGGAGCGCCCACAACAGCCACGCGATCAGAGCCGGGATTGTCGCCAGCAGTACGAGGATGCCGTTCCAGAACTCAGGAAAGCTATAGTCGCCTCCGCCGCGGCTGAATTTAGAGATGGCGACGAGATAGCAGGCGATGGTCACAGCCAACGGCAGCAGCCACCAACCAAAGGTGACGGTGAAGGTCATTACGATCTCCAAATGAAAAACCCGCCACCGGATGGTGACGGGCTGATTGGTACCGGGAAGCCATGCCCTAGCATGGGCGGATAGATGTCACCTCTTCCCGATCTGGTTGCAGGCTCCGGAATTGAACCGGATATTTCGAGGTTATGAGCCACGCGGCTTACCGTTTGCCCTGCCTGCGCAAATTGGAGGTATCGAGAAGGAAACCCGTGCCATTTTAGGCAAGCTTTCACCTCGTAGGAGCTCTTAGCGCACGGTTCACGCTTTCAGAGGGCCAAACTTGCAACCTTCCCGATCTCGTTGCCTTTCGGCGAATCATGATGGTGATAACGCGCCGCACCGCATTCAGGCCGAAGCCTTGGATCTGGGTTTATCTTACCGCCGCCATCGCGACGCCAACTCGATTCGGCAGTTGTCGGCCTAGTGACAAATGTCACACTCTGCTTCTCGCTATATCCTGGCTGCCGCTAGCGAGCAACTGATCACGATGGCAGAGATTGGCTCCAAGGGCCTTGGCCGACGGGCCTTGGCGGCATCACCCTCAGGTGGCCAAGGCTCCTCATAGGTCGGGGCGCGTCGGCTTCCCCTCGTATTCTATGCCGCCTGCCGTCTGCGCTTCTCAGCGTCACGTTGCCGGCGCTTCTGGTTTTGCTTTTCTGCCCAGTCGAACCGCTCAAGCGTTCTATCGAAATCACAGGCCATCGGCTTCGCGCCGTCTGCCATCCATGATGTCGCTTCTTCTCCGATGTTGACGTTTTTATAGCCGTTTTCGGCCGTATCGGGCAACAGGCTCGATATATCAATTTCGTTATGCTGCGTCGTCTTTCGGCTCAAAAACAGCATAATTCGCAATATGGCCCGTTCTTTTCTGCGCCGACCTGTCTCAGGATGGATGCCTCTGGCCTTGCACCAGTCCTTGAAGATGTACCTCGACGCCATGCAGCGGGCCCATGAGGTGAGACATAAGCGCTCCTCCTCATCAGGGACGTGAGACAGCCATGCAAGTGTTTCCTCGGCTTCGGTGATCTCCCACGGCCTCGGCGAACGGTTGATGGAATTCCAGAAGGCTTGCCGTTCTGCAGCAAGTCTTTCCGATCCCCAGCCGTTCTTATCGGCCTGAGTGTACGGGATCGCTATCCAGGATGATCCACCACCGCTCGGAGACCCCGAATACAAGCCTTCCATGATCTGAACGGCTCGGATAAATCGTTCTCCAATTTCACGCCCTGTGAACATCATGCAGTTATCCTTCCGTCAAAAAGCTCGCCTTGAGGTTCGCCGAATACTCTGCACGCACGCTCCCATATAAGCCCTGTGAGCGCTGCTCGCTTGTTTGTGATGCCGTCCAGGCCCATGCACCAATATTGTAGCAGGCCAACCGGTACGGCGTCATAGAAGGCAAGGAAGCGCGATACATCGTTGTTCATGATATTCGGATAGTTCTTCCTGAATGCCAAGACGATATCACTGGTTGCCCATAGTCCCGTTTCGTCGAGTGCGGCGGCATTGTTTGCACAATCTGCCAAGGCCATGACGACGAATCTTGCATGATCTGAGCCGTGTCGCTTTGCTATCCTGTGAAGAGTAGCAACCGCCCTCGTCTCCCCAACAGCCGGCACGACATTTGCGGGGACGATGCGAATGTCAAATTCCTGAAAGATCGCCTCCGCATCTGGGTATTTCATATACCGACATCCCTCCATGTCCGACCGGTCGCGATGGAACATATCGTCGCGCGGCTCACGCCATATTCCGCGGCGAGATCCTTCTGCAGTTCGTCATACTGTGCGCAGCGATGCTTGATCGCGCGAACTTGCTGCTCTGTCAGTTTGGCATTGTGCTTTGGAGCCTCATAGGAACGGTTCAAGCAGCCGAGGATGACGGTGTGGTCACGTTTGAAGAGCAGCCCAAGGCGCACGCTGGAGAGGTTTGGATATCGGTCAGCCGTCTCCATGATCATTGACCGGCGAATACGCATCCACTCTATTCTACGGCGGTCTGCCACCAAATCATCGTAGGTTATGCCAATCAGGAAGCATGAGGCGCGGATGAAATCGATCGGCGCAGTGCTTTCGGCTTGGGTCACCTGCCAAGCATGGAAGAGACGGACGTGGAAGTTTGCGTCCTCGCGCACATGGATTATCCTAGGCGCCGGAAAACTCTTCTTCGGCATTTTAGTGGCAATGACGCGCTGTTGGGTCTTGCGCATCTGCAGGACAATTGCAGCGTAGGCCACAACCATTTCGGCGCCGGTGGCATAAATCTTTGCGTCGACTTGCATCATGCTGGCATCCTCCGCCGCTCGACCTCGATCACCTTGCCGCCGCCACGGAAGAGTTTCTCAGCCGCCGCGCGCTGCACCTTCTTCGGCGTGGCCGTGTCGAAGGTTGCCGACCCGATCGGGCTATTGAGGTAGGCCTTGAAGGCTTCGCCGGCGGCTTCCCTGGCCTCTGCGGCCGTCGCAAAGATGATGTCGTGGGCACCATCGCGAAGGACGAAGTTTTTCGAGTGGTGGACCATCCGATAGAAGGCGATGAAGCCGCCACGCACGGGCATGCTGCCAAAGTCGAATTTGTTGCTCATGCTGCAATCCTTTGAGGACGGACAAACCAAAGGAAGGGCAGCGCGATGAGCGTCATCCACAGTTTGCCGACGATCTGCCCTTCGATAAATTCGAGCGAGCCGAAGGCGATCCAGAGGAACACGGCACTGTCTACTATGGCACCGGCAATGCCGCTAAGCAGGACGGCCAGCCAAAGGCGGCGCTCGCGCAGCGGGGCATAAACAGCCAGGTCGGCCAACTCGGCCAGCGTGAAAGCCAGAACGGACGCAATTAGTAGCGCAGGCGTAGCGAAGAGTGCCGATAGGATGCCGCCGATACCGATGGCAATCAGGGCGGCTTTGGCACCTCCCGCTTCATGGACCATGTCACGCAGCACGAGGGAAGCGCCGACGACAAGCACGCCGCTCGGAGCGGTGAGGCCAAAGCCAACCGGAAGCAGGCAAGGCCCGTTCGGGATGCAGAGGGTGCCGACATTGCCGATAAGCCAGTTGGCAAGCGGGATCGTAGCCGCAAAGGCTGCGGTCAGGGCGATCGTATTACGCATCGAGAAAGTCTCCTTGAAGGTGGCGGTCAGCAATCGCTTGCCGCATATGGGTGTATCGACCGATGCCGGTACCGTCGTAGCTATTGGCACCGAGCTTTTCGAAGTGCTTCATCCTCGGGGCTGTATTCACGCGACCTGCATGAACCCACTTCCCAAGAGCTTTCGCAGCCTTGATGAGGTGGATCGGATGCTGCGAGCATTTCCAATTCGTCGAGCCCCCTATGAAAATCGCGTCGATCTCATCCCAAGGCATTGGCAGGTTCTCCTGGCCGTCCTGGCACACGAATGCGACCGGCCAGCCTTTGAACAGTGGCTTGAAATGGTGAAAGAGTTCGGCAGTCCGTCGCGCGGAGCAAACGACGTCGGGCGCTGTAACAAAGAAGCAGTTATCGCGGTTTTGCTCTTCACGCTTCATCAGGCGGATGACCCCGTCCACATCGACCTCGTTGAAGCCTCCGTTGTCGATAGCGAACTTGTCAGCCCGAAGGGTGTAACTGGTTAGGGGAGTGAGCAACTGGCCGACCGGGCCGCCAATCTCCCTTGCGCACTGCTCCAGGTCCTGGCCGTTATCGAGAAGAGCTATCATCAGAACAACTCCGCCGTCCGCTCCGGCTGATTGGACCGGTACCGTGTGTATTCCGCTTCGAATTTCACCCGCTCGACGATGGAAGGATCACCGAAGCGAACCTTGATCGAAGCGAGCTCCGCAAGACCGTCGATGTCAGACCCGAAAACGGAGTTGATGATCTTCCAATCAGCCGCGGTTGCCGCGACCTTCTCCATTTCCTTTTTGTATTTCTCGGGACGGTAGAGGGTGAGGATCGCGTCATAGTCGGCGCGGGCGTTCTCGCCGCCGTACAGGTCTTTGGCGATCGGCCGCGGGTTCTGGCGCTTTCCACTTTCGCCGTTGCGCTGATTGAGCACGAGGACCGAGGCTCCGATTTCATCAGCCAAGGCCTTCAGTTCAACCGTTACGTCGCCGGAGATCCTGTCGGCGGAGAGCTTGTCATTCTTCGGCTTCACCTTGCCGATGTGGTCGAGAACGATGAACGGCGTCTTGCCGTTGGCGCGCTTCTTGATGAAACGTCGGGCATAGGCGACGAGCCTGTCGACTCCCTCGCGCTGGCATCGGATGATCTCAAAGGGCTGCTCATTGATCCATGTGGCGAAGCCCACGCACTTATCCTGCTCAGTCTGAGACATGTATCGCAGCGGCTCGCGTTGCTGACTGACGCTGATCTGGTGAACCTGGGCGATCATCTGCCGCACGCACTGTGCCGCCGACTGATCATAAGAAAGAAAAAGGACCGGGTGGCCCTCATAGACCGCATGATAGATAAGCTGCATCGTCAGGGACGATTTTCCCTCGCCCGACGATGAAAGCAGCCCATAGAGGTTCCCGGCCTCGAATACCGGCTCCGAAAGAACGCGGGCGATCTCCGGCAGAGCGATTGGCACACCCTTGACGCCATCACGACGGCTCGAGGCATTGAAGGCCGCTAGATATTGCGAGCCCGGCGACTTGACCGCCTTCGTGTCAGAGAAACGCGAGAGCATCTCTTTGAGGCGTTGTTCGATGCCTTCGATCTCCTCGCCGAGGGTTAGGAGTGAATGGCCTTCCTTCGCCAGTTCCCCAATGAAATCCGCTTCCCGAGACAACTGCCGGGACATCGACGCGCCCTTGACGATCTGAACCTTCGCGTCGAATTCCTGTGGGATCGTGTAAAAGCCTGACTTTTGGAGTTGATCGAGATATTTGGCGGGAGTGATTTCGAGGTTGGTTACCACCTTCGGCACGAAAGGCTTGAGCGTCGAGGCATCGGCTATCTGGTGGCCGGCGCAAAGCTGCTGGATTGCCGAATAGAACGTTTGGTGCAGCGGCTCGGAGAAATCCGTTGGCTCAAGGCCGCAGGAGGCCGCCAGGCTATTGTTGTTGAGGATGCCGGCGATAATGGCTTCCTCGGCGGCGAAGATATCGTCTGCGGAGATGCCATCGAGCAGACGCGTGTCGGAGGAGAAGTCGCGGCGATTAGGCATCTCGTTCATTTTGCGCTCCCAAACAACGGGCCGGCATCATCGTCTGCAAGACCGCGACGCTTGATGATTTCGCGCTTCTTCTCGTCTGGGCCGGACAGGCAAAGACGCATGCGCTCGGCGATGTCTTGCTGATATTCAGGCTCGCGCTCGATAAGGATGGCGTTGAAGCCTTCGCGCCAAGCCGCCTCACCCGTAGTTCCGGTACCGGCGAAGCAGTCTAGGACCGTGCCGCCCGGTGGCGTCACAAGACGAACGAGGTAGCGCATCAGATCGACCGGCTTTACGGTCGGATGTTTCGATCCGATGCGATCGTCCGCGTCCGCCTTGCTGGAATAGAAGAATCTTGCGGCCGATCCGCCACCATCACGAGGCTGGTAATCTTGCGTGCCGTTGACCTTAATTGATCCGTAGACGATGCCTTGCGAACGCTCCGTGTCCGAAGATGCCCGTTGCTGACCAGGAGCGTTCGGGAACGCACTGATAACCTCTTCGCTGCCATCGAGGATGAGATTGGCGGGCCACCGTCCATTCTGCGAACCAGTTTCGTATTCATCCTCGACGTTGCCGCCGTGATATCCGATTTCCGCACGGTTGATCCGTGAAGTGCTTTCTCCAGCCACTCTACATCCATCGATGTTGATTGCGCCGGTACCGTAGCGAAGGATGTTCAGCGTGCCATTGTCTTCACTGAAAGGCTTCTGGCCCATATAGATCGGCTCAATTGAAGGCTTGAGAGACTGCCCACCGTAGCGCCAGCCATCAACGTCGATGCCAGCAAACGGTCCATCGACGGCGCAGGCTTTGATCCTTGTGGCCTTCGGCATACCGGAGGCAAAGATCCAAGCGATCAACGGATGATTGATAAATCCAGCGTCCTCGATCGCAACTGACATGCGGCCGAAACCGCGCGTCGATGCAAAAGCGAGCAGATAGCCACCGGGTTTGAGGACACGCAGAACCTGCCGCCAGGTCTCAACCTGAAACGCAATATCGCCGCCGTCCCACTGCTTTCCCATAAAGCCTGCGGCAGAGCGCTTGAAGACGCCCGTGGCACCGCTCGCCTTCGTTTCCTTCGCGTCGTCGGATCCGAACCGCTCGACGATGCTGGTTAGATGGTATGGTGGATCACAAACCGCGCTATCGACACTGTTCTCCGGCATGGAAGCGAGAACCTCAAGGCAATCGCCGGAGTAGAGCGTCACGCGCCCGTCAAGGAATTGGATCATGCCGCCGCTCCCGCGCGCTCGTTGCGCTGCATCCGGAGATCCATAAGCGGCTGTTGGTACCGGCCGGCGTGGACTTTCATTTCTCTAACGCCCCAGCAGATCGCCAATGCGCAGGCCTCGGCGGCGTTATGGGCCAAAATCTTTTGCGTGGGGAGCTTGATGCCGATCAACTCGCATTGGCTGACAGCAGCGGCTTTCCAGTCCTTCTTCCCCTTGCTATCGAGCGGCGGTTTGAAGGTCTGTCCGTAGAAGCTCTTGCGCCAGGTTGCCGGCGGCAGAGTGCCATATGGGATACCGAAGTTGGCGATCGTCGAGACGATGGCTGTGGTACTAATCCACGGATATAACATCGCATCGGCGCTGGTGTTGCCGATCTTGGCAAGCGACTGCTCTTCGAGGACAACCCAATCCGGCTTGCCATGCTCGCGGATGAGCGCCGCAACCTTTAGCCCGATCTGATCGCCGGTATAATAGTGATCAGCCTTGTCGGGCATTTGGAAGACGCCGCATTTGACGCTGGAATAGTTACGGTCGATCTTCTGCAGTTCTGGCTCGAAGATGGCCCAACCGGTGGACTTGGAAGGATCGAAACCGAAAATCTTCATGCCGCCCTCCGAATGGGACGGCCACGGCGGCGCTCCTGATAGGAAACGACATCGACGCCTTGCAGGATGTCTCGCGTAAGTCCGCCTGATACTACCTTGTCGATGATAGCCTTGGCGAGAGCGGTAGCATTTACGCCGTAGAATGCGGCCTCGCTCTCCAATATCTCTTCCGTTTTTGCCTGTACCTTAACGTTCAAACTCATCTGTCCCTCGATGGAAGAAATCGCCGCCATTCGCGACGGCTAGTTGGGCGGCTCAAGCCTTGGGAGGAGAGCGAACCGCCGGGGAACGTCAGTTAGGCTTGCCGGTCGGCTGCGACATGGCGAACGGGTCAAAGCCAGACGCCGGCGGCGCTTCCTTCGTCGTCTCAGCTTCCATCTGTTTCAGGATGGCCGGGAGATCGGTCTCGTATTCCTTCTTTCCAGCGTCGTAGGATTCGAGGAACATCTTGTCGTCGGCGCTGCCGCCGTCGTAGCCCGATACCCGGTCCAGGCCGAGGAGACCGGCCTTGTAGCCCTTGGCTCGGATCATCCCTTCCTTGTCGACACGATCGACCTTGGCGAGGAGATCGCCTTTGGTGGATGGAATAAGCCCTAGCCATTCGAGGTTTTCGCGATCAGACCTAAGACGATCAACGGGCTTTTGATCATCCTCGCCCAAATGGGCCTTGATGTAGTGGTCAAATTTCTGACCGGTGAAAGTCGGGTCGGAAGCCTTGGCAACCTTGCGGTTGGCGGTTTTTCGGGCTGCGCTTTCCTTCTGGATGATCGCTTCAGCCAGTTCCTTGCGGAAATAATAGGCGAACAGCTTCTGCCGTTTGTCGTTGATTGCTTTCGTGCTTTCACTAGTTGCCATTTTTCAACGCCTCCTTGCGTTCCATGAGTTTGGCTTCCAGGGCTGCGATCTGCTGATCGAAAGACCAGACATCCATGATCTCGTCCTTGGCTTCCTCAGCATCGAGTTCTCCCTGCATTTCAGCGATTAGCCGTCGCAGTTGCACCTTGTAGGCCTCTCGAATGTTGATGGCTGTGTGCAGGCCCGTGGCCTTCGTATCGCCGTTGATAAGCCGGCGGAGAGTCCGCGACTGCATTCCACACTTGCGGGCGACAGAGGCCATAGCGCTCATACGGTCACCGGTAGTTCTGGAAACCCGGTCGACCATTCGGTCGATGGCGCTTCTGATATCGTCCACTGCAATTGTCATTTTTCGCCGTTTCGGAAACGTGGTCGGAAAAATCCGAAGGTTTCGGACAAAGAAAAAGGCGCCCGCTCGAGGCGCCCTATTTCAGCTCAGGTGCGATCCAGAGCCCGAATGAACGCGCGGAAGCCATCAACCAACGGGCGATAGAAATCCGCTTCCGGGCCGTCCAAGAGAGCGTCTGCTTTTGCGATGAGTTCATCGATGGTTCTGACTTCGATGCGGCCATATTTGACTCCTGATGCTTCCTCGATTGCCCGCAGTTCGTCTGCATCGATCGATACGCGCGGGTCGGCATACCAAACGTCTTTGGTGCGGGAGAAAGACCAGTTCATCCGACGTGCCGCCAGACGGATGCGATCCTTCACGTTGTGGCCGTCGGTCTTGGGTGCGACGTACCGTTGGAGAGCTTGTGCTGCGAAATCGACGCTAGACATTTCGGATTTTCCCAACTGCTTTTCGGACATTTTCGATTTTCCCTGTGCGACTAATCCGTTGTCGCGGCAGGGATGGTTTGAAAGGAACTAGCTCTCGGCGACCGGCGACAGCGCATAGAAAGCCTCAGGTGTTACGTCGGTGCGCACGGCCTGCCAGCCGGTACCGAGAAGCTCCTGATTGAGACGGTGAAATGAGATGCAAAGCAGCGTGAAAGACCTGAGCGGATCATCCCGCCAAGAAAGACCGATCAGGCCAGCGACTGTCTGCACTCGAAGTGAATATGGATATTTGGCGCGCAGAGCTTCGTAGAGACGGCTCTCGCGCGAATCCGATGGAGGAATGACGTTGATCTCAGCCATCACAGATCCTCCCAGAAGTGATCGTCATCGATGGAGCGAAGACGGAAATTGCGTGGGTCGCCTTCCGGGGCACCGATATCGGTCGGATCGGCGGTGCTGCCGTAAATCAGCCGAATGACCCACATCAGGAGCAACATGCAGACGATGGCGGCCAGGATGATCCCAAAGGCGCCGGCGCAGTATTGGAGGCCGAGGAGAACGTCGCTCATTGGCCGCGTCCCTCCTCACGGCTTATGCGGCCAGACATGCGGCACGCGCAGGCGCAAAGCGTCGTTGCGGCAAAGCCTATGATGATGACCGATGCGAGGGCGACTTCAAGGATGATCGCGGTCATGCCGGCACCTGCTCTTTCTGAGGGTTCAGCATGGCTTTGAATTGGCTGATGTCGATTTTGCGTTCCGAGACCGGGCGGAAATGCGTGCTCAGGAAGAGTGAAAACGGATCTAACTCGCAGAGCGCAATGAAGACGCCAGCGTCGTCGGCGCTGACCTTAGCCACCGTGTATACCTGCCCCATGACGGGCAGGTCAGTACGCATCTGGAAGCCTTCTTCGTCATTGAACCATGCGCTTTTCAGCGAAACGACCTTCTGCCCCACTTGGAAATGGTTCATGACGCCCTCCTCGGTCTTTCGGCCTGCTTACGATCTGCCGCGACGTTGCGCTCGACAGCGCGGCGTGCGACGGCATTTTCTGGTTCATCGGGAAATTCATCAGCGAAGCGCTGACGGAAGTCTTCGAGCCAGTCGTGGCCAACAGCTTCGCGCGGCTTCATGCTCCGCTCCCGCAATCGTCGAGATGGAAATGACCGGACGCCAGCGGTTCAACGCCATCGCGTTCGCGAGTCGGCTCTTAGCCTTCACTCCAGCGATTGCGCTGGCGTCCGATTGGTGGAGAGAGTCGGTTTCGAACCGCGCTTCTGGGTCACCATCGGTATGAAGGCCGACGGACAAGGGGCGTTCCCTCCCCGTCCCAAGCACCATGCCAGTCTCCCCGATCGCCATTTCCGGCGAGGTCTCAAAAGCTGGTATCTCGCACCAAGCGAGCAGCGACTTCGCATTTTCCGGGAAGCCGTTGAACCGGCCGTTCGGGCAATGCTTCGTCGGCTCAAGCCAGTTTGTGACGAAGACTTTGTCGCCGTCGCGCGTCGTGCGCATCAGGATCTGGCGATCGCGCGGCGTGGATGCAATGTCGAGCGACCAGAGGCTCATTGTGCAGCCTCAGAAATCGTCGAATACCAATCGTTGACCGATACCTTGCCGCCGGTGGCGACATGGATTTTCTGGATCATGTCCGGAGACGGGAAACGTTCACCGCGCACATACCGGTTGATCGTTGCCTGGGTAACGCCAACGGATTCGCCGAACGCAGCGTGCGAAACCTTGGGTTCCTGAGATTTGAGAAACTGTTCTAGGGTCATGACGGAACCATACCAAATTGGCATGATAACGCAAGCGAAAATATACCATTCCGGTTTTTGCGTTTTATTCCACCCCGGTATATTTTAAGAACATGAGCACTATCAAAGAGTTAAGAGAGAAGAAGGGGTTGAGCCAGCAGCAACTTGCTGACCTGGCAGGCACCTCGCAACCTCAGATCAAGCGGTTAGAGACTGGCGAGCGGAAACTCACCAAGGAGTGGGCCGAGCGCCTTGCGCCGCACCTCGACACTATCGCTCCGTCCCTGATGTTTGAGATGCCCAGCGCTGCGGCATCTCAGCCTGAATCCGGATCCGTTCATCCATTAGAACTTCCAAATGCCGAAATTCGCGGTAAAGTGGAGGGTGTAGGCCGCAAAATCCCAGTTTATGGACAAGCGGTGGGTGGATTAGACGGCGAGTTCATCATGAATGGCAGTATCCTGTACGAGGTCATGGCACCTCCCATTCTTTCGCACATCTCTGGAGCCTATGCGGTCCAGGTGTCAGGCGATTCCATGTACCCGAGATACGAGGACGGCGAGGTTTGCTTCGTCGATCCAAAGCGCAGGGTGAAGAAGGGGGATTACGTTATCGCCCAGATCCGCCTTGAAGAGCACGGGCCGTTGCTCGCCTACGTCAAGAAATTCGTTCGGCACAATGCCGCGGAATTGGTGCTTGAGCAGTTCAATCCAGTGAAAGAATTGCGGTTCGTGGCAGGCACGGTGGAGAGCGTTCACTATATCGCTTTGGCTGGTGCAGCATGAGACTGTCTCCCATCCCCTTCCAACAACTCCTCCCTCATAAGCCAAACTAAAAAAATATAACAATCCGCCTATATCAGCCCCCGCCTATATAGGGTTGCTCCCCAGCAACATAAAATAGGTTGCTGCCCAGCAACAATAACCGTCAAATCGGGAACGAAATTCGATAGACGTTCCCGCCTCGTTTCTGGCGGTCAACCTTCAAATATCCATCTTGCTCGAGCTGTGTCACCGCGCGGTTGACGCTCGTCCTTTCGCAGCCGACGCACTTGCAGATGTAGTGCATCCCGGCGAAGCAGAATGGTGTGCTTGGGGTCATGAACGATCCGATGAAGAGCACTGCACAACGCTGTATCGGCGTCAGGTGCTGCATCTGCGTTACGCGCCTTATCCAACGCCTCTGCATGGTCAGATACGCCCGCACATCTTCGGGCGGATAGCGCTCTGAAATCTCATCGAATCGTCTTGAGTGAAAACTGGCCGATACCGGCTTGGTCTGACTGGTCATGATTTTTTATACCAATCCGGTATTGACGTGTCCATACCAAATCGGTATTGTCATTTTCGTAGACAGCGACCACGAAGACGCCTCGGCAGATCTGGATCGCGGTGAAACGCAGAGTGACGCCCATTCCAACATGGAGGCCGTCATGTGAACAGCAGCTCGGAGATAGCGGCGGGGCCCGGGCCTCGAACAACCCCGCCGCGCTTATGAGGATGGCGAAAATGAATACGACCACGATCGACCGAATCAAGGCTTTGAAAGCTGGGGCAGATAGCTTCGCTAGCTTTCATGACCACTACTCCGAAAAGTATGCGGTGGATTCGCATTGCGACAAGAAGGGCTACGGCTTCAACAGAGATGACCGTTTTGCGGCGTTCAAGCTGACCATAAGCTTCGATAGTTGGGCCGGATATTACGGAAATTCTGGATGCAGCAGCATCCTAAGCGTGTCGGATCAAGACATTGCCAAGAAGGCGTTCATCGAAGCCCTGAATGTCAATCAGAAGCTGATCTTCGCGACCATGGCAAAGCTGATGACCGTCGAGGCCGAGAGCCTGACGGCTAAGGCCAAGAATGAGATCGCCGCGCTTCAAGCGCTAGTCGCGGAGTTCGACACCCCTGATCCGGTCGCGGCCTAACAACACCACCCCTTGATGCTCTGAATGGAGGATATCGAGATGACGACCGCAGCCCAACTCAACGCCGAAGCGATGCGCGAATACGTGAAGCTCCTCGACGATGTGATCCGCAAGGTCCGCGAACTGCACCGCGCCGGCAAGGAAGCCCCGAAGGCTTCGGCTCGCTATCTTGATTATCTCCGCCGTGCCCATGAGTTCCGTGAGGAAGCGAAGGCGCAGGGCTTCGGCGGCCCGCTATACACCATCGTCGAGCCCATGCCGTTCCATACCGGCTTGGTCGGCCTCACGACTGAACAGGTCCGTGAGCGCGAGTGGAAGGGCGTCTTCAACCATTTCCCGCCGGTTGCTCCGGCTTATCCCTACTCAGTTGCGGCGGAGTGATCAGCCATGATGAA
The DNA here is from genome assembly GCF_012641405.1 of Rhizobium sp. P40RR-XXII. GTDB lineage: Bacteria > Pseudomonadota > Alphaproteobacteria > Rhizobiales > Rhizobiaceae > Rhizobium. Next base: position 65,492 of record NZ_JABAII010000016.1, on the reverse strand, counting down.
CACGTTTCAAATCGAGCATGCCATTGAGGCGACGCATCGCCTGAACCGGAAACTGATCGAGGCAGTTTCGCTCCCGATCAACTCCTCGGAACGCCGGAACCGTCTCGCGTCCTGCCAGGACAATCTTGAAACCTTGGTAGTCGCGATGGAGAGGGCTCTGATCGATCAGGACGAGGATACGCCTGCAGGCCGCTCATACGACACAGACGTTGCCATGGTGGCGGAAGTGACGGTGCATCATGTCTGAGGCAAAGCACACGAAAGGCGTATGGACAAGCGATAAGCGTTCTATGACAGGCGCTGTTTATGCAGGAGACGAGTTTATCGCCTCTGTTTATCCGAATGCTCCCGAAGGTTGGGATGGACGCTCCGAATATCATCGCATTGATGAAATGCGGGCCAATGCTCGCCTGATCGCTGCCGCTCCTGAACTGCTAGGAGCCCTCAGAGAGGCAACGTTATCTCTTGACGGCCTCGCCAAGGGAGAAGGCGTTTTCAAGCCAATTGAGCAGACGATAGTCTTGGCTAAAGCCGCAATCGCAAAGCGGAGGGCCGGTCATGACCGATATCCAAGCCCGCTTGGCGGACATCAACTCTCGCGCCCTCAAAGCCCAGCAGCAACGAGACCGCATATTCTGGCGCACCGTGACGGCCATTTGGCTGATCAGCCTCGGGATCGTCATCGCGTTTGTCTCGATCCCTATGGCGCGTGACGCCGATCGGAACTGGTCTCTTGCCCATCAGGAACAAGTCGCGTCTCGGCGCTGACAATCAATCAACATTTCGAAACAGGAGTGTCGACCATGGGTGACCTAATCGATCCGCCAGGAACTGAACAGCAGATTGGCACCCTCGCGCTCGGCGTGGTCGCCAAGGCGAAACAAGCAATGGAGGCGAATAAGATGGCAAACGCAGTTGAAATTCAGACCCCAAGTGATCGCATGCCGGTGGCTCCGTCATCTCTGACGCCCATGGAAATGCTTGATCGTGCTCTGTCACAGAATGCGCCGGTCGAGACGCTTACGAAGCTCATGGACCTGCACGAGCGTTGGGAGCGCAATCAGGCGCGGAAGGCGTTCGAAGACGCAATGGCAAACGCCAAGGCCGAAATCCCCGAGATCAAGAAGGGTCGTAAGGTCGATTTCACCACGGGGAAAGGCCGTACGAACTATCAATACGAAGACCTTGCCTCGATCATGAGCGTCGTCGCCCCGATCCTCTCCAAGTTCGGCCTGTCCGTTCGGTACCGCACAACCGCAGAACCGAACCAGCCGATCGTTGTCACCTGCATCGTTTCCCACCGCATGGGCCATAGCGAGGAAAACACCCTCATGGCCGGCAGGGACGAGAGCGGGAACAAGAACAGCATTCAGTCGATCGGTTCGACCGTCACATACCTGCAGCGCTATACGCTCAAGGCAGCCTTGGGCTTGGCAGCGGCTGCCGATGATGACGGCGCGAAGGCCGATGAGACCGAAGATCAGGCCAAGAAGATCACCGAGGCTCAAGCCTCCGTTATTCGAGATCTGATCGAGCAGGGCGAAGTCGATCCGGCCGTGTTCTGCGAACGTTGGCAGGTCGACGCTGTTACCGACATTCCGATGAGGCAGTTCAATGAAGTTGTCGGCTCTCTCCGCCAGCGGGTTGCCTATATCGCCAACCAGCGCAAGCAAGGGAGCGCCGCATGACGCTCCAGATCATTGATTGCGATCAGAACTCTCCGGAATGGCTCGCCGCCCGTATGGGTATCCCGACCGCCAGCAAGTTCGCGACGGTCATGGCGAAGGGAGAAGGCAAGATCCGCAGTAAGTACATGCGTGAGCTTGCCGCCGAGATATACACCGGAGAGCCGAATGTCTCTTTCTCCAACGGCCACATGGAACGCGGCCACGAAATGGAGGATGTAGCTCGGAGAGAGTACGCCTTCATCACGGGCAACGAGCCTATCCAGGTCGGTTTCATCCGCAACGGCCTGAAGGGCTCTAGCCCTGATAGCCTCATCGGCGACAACGGCGGCTTGGAGATCAAGACCGCTCTTCCTGAAATCCAGATAGACCGATTGGAACGCAACCGCCTGCCTCCGGAGCACGTCGCGCAGGTGCAGGGCAACCTCTGGGTCTCGGAACGGGAATGGTGGGATTTCGTCTCGTACTGGCCAAAGTTGCCTGTCCTGACCGTCCGCGTCTATCGGGACGAAGCTTACATCAAGACCATGTCCGATGAGATCGATCGCTTCAATGACGAGCTTGCAGAGCTTGTCGAGCGCATCCGCCGGTATGGGCAGAAGGAGGCAGCGTAATGCAGAAAATTCGGGTAGTTGATTTCGAGACCACCGGGTTTCCAGAAGATCAGGTTCGCGCCATCTGTGAAGTTGGATTCACCGATCTGTCCGCAGATTGGACGATAGGACCTACGACTAACTTTCTTGTTAATCCAGGACATCCCATCCCGCCGCAGACGCGAGCTGTTCACCATATATCTGATGCTGATGTGGTTGGCGCTGTGTCGCCTGACGTCGGCTTGCGGACGCTTATGGAAAGCATGGACGCGGCTGATGTATTCGCCGCCCATAATTGCAAGTTCGAACAAGCGTTCTTTGCCGGCGGCGGTCGGCGATGGATATGCACCATGCAGTGCGCCAAGCATCTCCTTCAAGACGCTCCGGGGTTCTCCAACCAAGTGCTCCGCTATTGGATGGGCCTCGACGAGCAGATGGATGACGTCAATCGAGCCATGCCCCCACACCGCGCCGGTCCTGATACCTACGTCACAGCGCTTATCCTGTCTCGCCTCCTCATGCTGGCGAACGTCGATGAGCTCGTCCGGTTGACGACGGCCCCGGTTCTTCTCCGCGATGTGACGTTCGGTAAGCACAAGGGTGCCAAGTGGGCCGATCTGCCGTGGGATTATCTGAATTGGGTTGCGAACAAATCCGATCTCGGTCCCGACGAGAAGCATACCGCACGCATTGCGATGCAGGGGAAGTAAGTGATGTTTCTATCTCGCTACAACGATCGCCCCTCTACCTTGAAGGTAGACCATGAGTTTACCAACAACGGTCGGAAGGGAACGGTTCACTCTCTGAACGATTTCGATATCACCGTCTGGGAAGACGGCGAGGTCACGGCGCAGCGCAAGTATTACGCTAAGACCGATCCAGGCAAGCACTTCCCGAATATGACTGTCTGTGATGGAGCGATCAACTTTCCGATCGAGGATCTTGTATCGTTCATCCTCGCGCGCATTTCGGCGGAAGAGCTGGCAGACGGCATCATGAGCGATGACGAGGCCCGCGCCGCCTTGGTTTACAAGATGGCCGAACGTTATGCATCTCCGGGGTTTGAGGACGTCGACCGCAGAGAATTCTTGACGAAGGTCCAAGTCCAAATCTATGCCAAGTCGATCGACCAGGCGATTGAGCGCCTGAACGCGCACGAAACCTCGCATCGTTCCAGGTCGGATTACTACCGGTGGAGAGACGTAGAGCTTGGCCATTACAAGGGCCTCTTCGAGCGTTACCGAGAGGCTTTGTACGAGCTTCGCGAAGCTGGGAAGCTGGATGACGAGGGCGTGCTCAACCGCACCAAGTATCTCACCACACCCGAGCAGCTGGACGCATACATCAGGGAAAACCGCGATCCCATCACCAAGGAGAGCGTCGGTCCGCAGTGGTATGAGAGCCGTGATTTCTGGCGAGCTGAACTTCTCAAATTCTTTCCGGAACCTGCGGTAGAAGAAGGCGGTGGCGCATGACCACCCGCCAGACCGTCACCATTCAAGGCCCAGAGGATCGGCAGAAGATCGCCACGTGGGCGCGCAACGTCGAAGCCGGGACCGTTGTCACCTTCCGAAAGAAAAGCCGCTCCAGCGAGCAATCTGCGAAGATGTGGGCCATGCTGGGCGAAGTATCAGATCAGGTCGAGTGGTACGGTCAGAAACTTGATGCTGAGGACTGGAAGGACGTTTTTACGGCTTCCCTCCGCCACGCTCGCGTCGTGCCAGGCATCGACAAGGGTACCTATGTCCCGCTCGGCATGCACACCTCGACGCTGACGATCGAGGAGATGAGCAACCTTATCGAGCTGATCTACGCCTTCGGTGCCGAGCACAACGTCATATTCAAAGAACCAAAGGAACAATCCGATTCCGGCTCGACGCCATCCGAGCCGGATACAGCGGACAGCGGTGCCCTTTCCGCTTCCGCAGCGTCCGACGATCCGCCCCCAACGTCGTCGGACGCTCCCCTTTCACAAGTCGATATGGATTGGTTGGCAACTGTCGCCAGGATGCTTTGGAGCGCCACCCACTGGACCGGCAACGCGGATGAAAACCTTGCGCTACTGAACAACCAGCGGATCGCCTGCAACGCTCTGGACGCCTCTCCTAGCCAAGCGGCGCGAGAAAAGGCCGGCTCGATCTATCGCGTCTGCAAGGATGCAGTTCTCTCAAACATTTATCCGCCTGATGCGCTGGAACTAGTCGCCACTCATGCCGGCTGCACGGAAAAACAAATAACCGAGATCGGAGCCTCACATGACTGACGTTACCGGCACCATCCCCACCGATACCGCCGAAATAGCATGCGCTATCGCCCTGCTCTTCCTTATCGGCGCGTCCGGTTTGGTGATCATGTCTTTCGTCTTCGAACGGATTGGTGGCTGAGATGCCGATCAGATCCGAGCGAAAATCTCTCTATCTGGGAGGCGGCACTCATTCGAAGGAATGGAAGGCTTTCCGGGCGTCGCTACTCGCCCGTGCTGGCAACCGCTGTGAAGGCACGCCGATGCATCCCGAGTGCCGTGCCGAGAACGGACAGCCTCACCCTATCACCGGAAGCAAGGTTGTTCTGACGATCGCCCACATGGATCACGACGAAAGCCATGCTGACCCGGAGCGTTGCCGAGCACTTTGCCAGAAATGTCATTTGAGCTGGGATGCCAAGCACCATGCCGCCAATGCGGCGCTTACCCGTCGCCGCAAGGCTCCACAGATCGACATGGAGGATTTCATCAATGGCTGAAGAGCTTGAACAGTGCGGCTTTGTCGGCAGATGTATGTCCGATCCCAGAAGCTATGCCAGCAGCATGAACCACTGGCGCGAGCCGACGGCGAAGGAGATTGCCGCTCGGGCCAATAGCGAATTGGAAGCAGCCCGGCAGAAGGATATCGACGCCCACGAGCGCAACCTTCCAAAGATCGAAATCAACCGCCAGCTTCGCGAGAAGATTGTCGCCATTATGAAAGAGGCCGGGATACCGGATTCCTACAGCGAGCGGGACATGAAAAGCCGCTCTCGCTTTCCGAAGAACATCCGGTACGATGCCGGATACCTGGGCGACCTGAACCGGAATGTTAAGATAACCGATGGCTTCGATGCGGCGACATGGACCTATAACAGCCTCAAGGCTCGCTATGACGAATATGCGAAACAGGCCGAACAGGAAGATGCAAGGCGGAAGGCGGATCAAGATCGCGAAGCTGCGGCTGCGCTTGAGAAGCGTCGCAACGACCTGAAGCTTGCCGAGATCATCATTCGCTATGGCTTGGATGAAGCTATCGATTGGGATGGCGCCCTAGCCGCCTTGCGGGAAAAAGATCAACGCCTTGATCTTGCTGCGGCCATGTACCAGACCAGAGGCGATTGGTCCGATGGCTACTATCGCGTTTCGGATGCGCTCGGAAGGTTTACGGTTGCGACGCCAGAAGATGCTGCGATCCAGACCGATATCCTATCCTGCTTCAATGACGATATCGACGGCCGCATCTTCCGCGATACGGCGTGGAATTATTCGCGCCTGTTCTCTGAAGCGGCTGATCAACAACTCTCCAAGGACGTTCAGACAGCCCTTTCGAATGTGAGGCTAGCATGACCGATATTGTTGATCGCCTCCGCTGGTGGGGCGCAAAAAAGCGCGCACCGAAGAGCATGCCAACCCTGCCGGTCGATTGCGCGGATGGTGCGGACGAGATTGAGCGCCTGCGCGCCAACATTGATCGCCTCACCGGCAACCCTGTCGATCATCGCTATTGGGAAGGCCGGTACCGAGATGAGAAATCGGAAAACGAGCGGCTGTTGAAGGCGCTTGAAGAAATTCGCGATGCTCACCCAACCGGTTCCAAATGGTCCCTGATGAGCGACGGGACATGGCGGGAAGCTCTTAGAGACCTTCAGCGGATCGCCCGGATGGCCGTTGCTGCCAACAGCGGAGGGGCAAACACATGACCCGCTCCATACCCGAATGGATTGCCAAGCACGATGATCAGAAGGTGCCGGATCGCGTGCGTCTTCGCATCTTCGACCGAGAGAACGGCATCTGCCATCTGACCGGCCGTAAGATCGATCCCGTCCGCGACGCGTGGGACCTTGATCATAGGGTCTCGCTCATCCTTGGCGGCGAGCACCGGGAGACAAACCTCTTCCCTGCTCTGAAAGAGCCGCATCGGAAAAAGACCGCGGCGGAGGTTGCTGTCAAATCGAAGATCGCCCGCACCCGAAAAAAGCATCTCGGCATCAAGCCCGAGAAGGCCGTCGGCTTCTCCAAGCGTTTCAAGCGTCTCTTCGATGGGACCGTCATCAACAGAGAGACAGGCGAGGTAATTTCCAAATGAACATGATCACACCCGAGATGATCGAAGCCGCCCGCCATGCATATTGGACGGAAATCCACCACGGAAGCGGCTATGGTGATGCGAAGCCATATGAAGCAGCGATAGCGGCCGCCCTCGCGCTCCTACCAGGCGAGCCGGACAGTCCGCCACTGATGGTTTCTTATCCCGTTCACCGGATCGCCCATAATCTTCTAGTTGCGCATACCGGAATGGAAGGAGGATGCCCGCAAGTTGATTGGTACAAGCTCCGTTCCGAAATTTCAGATGCGATTGCGATGGCACTCGACAATCAGCGTCGCCTTGATACTCCGCCTGCACCCGCGCCATGCGGTTGCCCAGATATCGGACACTGTGACGGGACTTGCGTAAATCGCCGATATGTTGATCGAGAAGTTAGCGACGGAAACCGTGATTTCGCGGCCCACTGCCAGCAGCTTATTGACCTGATCGACAACTACGACATTCGGCTCGGTGCGGCAGATGAAGATTTAGACCTTATCGAAGATATCCGCTCCGCTCTCTCATCTCCTGTAGAGAGAGGGACGGAGAAGGAGGATTGTGCCAGCATTTCTGCGTGCGGAAAGTTCGATATGACCGACGAGGAAATCCGAGACTGGATTCTGGGAATTAACTATGAACCGGCGAAGGCATCATTGCGTCACTATCTAGCGCTCCGCGCCCCCCCATCCCCCTCCGCAGAGATAGAGGCGGCACGCGAAGCAGAACGCGATCTATGCAATTCGATCGTTCGCAAGGCATGGGGCGACAATATCAGCATCGACGCCATGGCAGAGATAGAGGCGCTGCGGGTGGAGAACGGCGAACTCCGCAAGTTAGTCCGCTGGGCGCACGATACACTTTATGAGATCAATCCAAGCAACTATGACCATGACGAGGTTTGCAAACTCAACGACGCTTCGGTTGAGGTGATCCTTGGCTTAGCCCCGGCGCTCGGTGAAACTCATGGCAAGTCTGCCGAGTGGTGGACTGCCCGCGCCGCCCTCCAGCAGCAGGGGTAAGGCAAGTAATGGAAATCGAGATCAAAGGCAAAATCCCACAAGATCCGCGCGAGCGTGTTCTGGCAATCGAGGCGGTTGCCCAAGCCATCTGCCAGAATGTGAATGCCGATCCAGCCGATTGCATCATGATGCTGCTGACTGCCGCCGTTCACATTCAGTCGAAGTATTCGAAGGATTCGGTCAAGGACAATATCACCGATCAGGCTGGCTGCCTTGGGCATGCTACCGTTGCGGCGGATGACTTCTTCACGCTTCGGCCGATCTCCAGTGCTCTCCCACAACAGGATTCTACCGATGAGCAAGCTTGAAGAGCTGATTGCCGAGCTGGAGACTGGACACTGGGAAGCGAGTGTCTACCATTGCCCTCCGCCGCGCAGCCGGCGCGATAACCAGCTGAAGCATTCTTCGATCATCCGTCTGCGTCAAAACTTTCCGACTGAAGAAGCGGCCTTAGAATGTGCTGCCAAAAGTATTGCATTGGGATGGGCCGGAACAACGATAGTACACCGGGAAAGCGCCAAGCCGCTGGCCTCGTTCGTTCTTTCTCGCAGTGCGGTTGACGCTGTCGGTCGCTACCTCCCCACCCTCCGGGCCAAGCTTGCCCAAGAGGAGGCGTAGGATGGCGGACCTCCTGTTGCAACGCACTGCCATATTTTCTGAATGTGGCCTCTATCGCTATTTGCTTGAGCATGATTTCGGCGGAAGCGGTCCGGTCGTGTCGCTTGGCATGATCAACCCAGCCGAGGCCAACGAAGAGAAGAACGACCATACCATGACAAAGGTAGACGGCTTCTGCGCTCGCCTCGGCGCCAGTAAGGTTGTCGTTTGGAACCCGTTCGCCCTTGTCGCAAAGGATGTTCGCGATCTTCGCACGGCTGCCGACCCAATCGGTCCAGAGAATGACGCCTATATCGAACGGGCGATCCGTGGTGCCGACATTCACATTGTCGCATGGGGTCCACTTTCGAAGCTTCCGAAGCCTTTGCTAAACCGGTGGCGCTCTGTCGTTGACGTGCTGAATCGCGCCGGCGCGAAACCGATGTGCTGGGGAACCGCGCTCGACGGCCATCCTCGCCATCCCCTCATGCTCGCCTACGCGACTCCCCTTGTTCCTTGGAGCATTCCCCAATGACCACTCTGAAGCCATGCCCGTTCTGCGGCGGCGAAGCTGCTTTTGAGCAGACAGGCAAAAATGAACTCACTCTTCGGTGTGTTGAAATTCAACCATCCGGTTTGCGAGGATGCGGCCCGAAGTATGTTCAGAAGGGCGGAATCCGCTTCACGTTGGAGTGGCTTCAAGGGAAGATGACGGAGAATTGGAACCGTCGCGCCCCTATCCCAGAAGCCGGAAACGGTGATGGGCGAACCTTCCGCATCGGTGATCGCGTCCGGAAAATCAAAGGATCGTCCTGGCAAGGAAAAGTGGTCGGCTTCTATAGCACCAAACTGACGCCGGACGGGTATTGCGTCGAGAGCGAACGAGAGCCTGGATCAGTCCAGATCTACCCCGAAAGTGCGCTTGAGGTTTTCCCTCCCCTTCCATCTATCTCCAATGACGAAGGGAAGGACGCATGAGCATATTTCCTGACGATATCATGTATGCGGTACAGAATGTCTTGGGCGACGGCCCAGAGTTCATGCTGCCTAATTATGGAGTAAACGAAGAAGCTTTGGTGAATGCCATCGCGAAGGCCCTCCTCTCCGAACGCCAGCGCACCTCTGACCTTATAGAGGAAGCCAGAAAGGCGGCTGAACTGACCGTGGGGCACAAGGCCTTTCTTGCGATTACCACGGGCGACGGTAACCCGTATGTGAAGGCCACATTTGAAGATCTTGACGGATCGCGTTCGTTCGTTGATGGCCTGATCGCGCTCCGCGCCCTCCTCTCTAAGCTTGGAGGCGGTGATGAAGCTGAATAGCACGCAACGTGAAATTTTGCGCATGTGCGCTGACAATGGGTTAGGCCGCATCGGCTGGCCCTTGCAGACATGGGAGAAGGCGGCAGAGGCTCAGTGCAAGCCCATGATCAAAGCCAAGCTGATCGAATTCATGCGCCTTGGCGGATATCCTGGCATCAAGATCACCGATGCGGGCCGCGCCGCTCTGAACGAGGAGGGGTGGAAGTAATGGCTAGCGGAAAGTGCAAATACTGCGGCGATGGTGTCGGATTCGATCACTGGGAATGGGGCTACGATTTTTGCCCGAGTTGTTCCGAAATCGAAGAGGAGCGCTCTCGTAAGCGTCGCGAGTGGGCCGAATACCATGACGAGCCATGCCCAGAGTGTGAGCTTCCTCCGTACAACTCCATCTTCGACTCCACCCCTTCTCCGTTGCAAGAACAAAAGGCCAACATAGGCAAGGAGGGGAAGGACGAATGACCAGAGCCGCTTTCCGCCAAGCCGATATCGAAAGAATTATCCGCGCCGCCAATCGCCAAGGTGCCGCAGTCAAGATCGATATCCGTTCACTGGTTGTCACCGTTATCCCCGGTTTCCACAAGAACGCCGTGGTTGACGATACGACCCGAACGGCCGGCATGCTTCCATCGGGCAATCTAGCCCCCGATGGAAAGGAAGAATGGGATGAGGACTGACCGACCCGGTTACAAATACCGGGACAACAAGAGTGGGACCCGCGTCCATTATTGGGACCCGAAGCGAGCCGTCAAAGGCGCTCCGGACTATCTGGACGTGATACGGCTCGATGACTGCCTCTCAGACGAGCAGATCGCCGAAGAGTGTCAGAGGCGCACCAGAACGCTCCAAGACGATCTGCGGGGCAAGGATGCTGCTCCTAGCTACGATGGCACGATCAAGTCACTGATCGATTGCTACAAGCACGATACGACAAGCTCTCTCCACACCGTGAAGCACTCGACCAGGATCCGCGACTACGAGCCAAGCCTCCGCGTCTTGGAAAAGAACGTGGGGAAACGCCGGGTCGATGCCCTTAAGGCGTCAGATTTCAAGGATTGGTTCAAGCAATGGCGCAAAAAAGGCCATAGGAGAGCATCAGGCGCTATTAAGCTCCTGCGGCTTGTGTTGAGCTACGGAGCCGGCGAACGCCTTCAGGGGTGCAAACAGGCCCGCGCAATCCTATCGGATATTCGTTTCGAGCAGCCAGCAGGACGCGAAATCGCTATGACCTATGATCAATGCTTGGCGATCGTGAAGAAAAGCGCGGAACTGAAATGCCCATCGATCGGATTCGTCGAAGCATTGAAGTTCGAAACGGCCCTGCGCCGAATTGATATTATCGGGGAATGGGCGCCGCCGCCTGAAGGTGGGGAATTCCGCTGGAGCGGCTTGATGGCCAAGTCGATCTCGAAAGACCTGATCTTGACGCTCAAGACCAGTAAGACCGGCGCTGCGGTGGCGCGGGATCTGAACAGCTATCCTCTGGTGGCGGAGGCGCTGAAGGCATTTCGTATTCCTGATATCGGCCCCGTTGTCATCGACGAGGACCATGGAAAGCCATATTGGGAGAATCGCTATACAGAAAAATTCCGCAAAGTGCGGGATGCTGCCGGCGTTCCATCAAATGTTTGGTCGATGGATTCGAGAGCCGGAGCCGTTTCCGAGACAGTCGAGGCAACGGGCTCGCTTGAGGACGCCCGTGATCTTGCGACCCATACCACGACGAAAACTACTCGCCGCTATAGCCGCGGCGATGGATTGGAGAGCAGTCGCAGAATTGCGGAAGCTCGCATAGAACAGCGGGCCAAAAAGGCCGACTGACACGCGGTGACATGAAGTGACACGGGATATAGCTAAGTGGTTGAAATTCTTGGAGCGGGTAGCGGGAATCGAACCCGCGTATTCAGCTTGGAAGGCTGCTGCTCTACCATTGAGCTATACCCGCGCGGGTGGTCAAGATCCGGTCCGGAATGGTGGAGGGAGTTGGATTTGAACCAACGTAGGCTGAGCCAACGGATTTACAGTCCGTCCCCTTTAACCACTCGGGCATCCCTCCAGTATTCCGACTGGATCTTGCGACCAAGTTGCTCGATGTTGGCGTCGCCGCCGTCATCTGCGCCGCGTATATGACCGGACGATTTCCGTCTGTCAACACAAGGAATTGGCAAAAATGACGAAAAATTCAGCCTGTGGGAAAAGCTCGCGGCCGAAAGAGGGCTATGCGCCCCGGAAGGCGCTGGTTATAAAGCCGCATGAGCAAAGACAAAACATCCGGCCATTCCGGCCCTGAAAACACCGCCGACGACAAATCGGCCAAGGACACGCATTACGCCACCCTGCGGCGCGCGCATCGCGACGCCAAGCGTGAGCGTGGCGAAATCCCGACGCCGGCGCCGCAGAAGCGAAAGCGGGCCGGTGCGGACGACTGGAAACCGCCGGCGATCGCGCCCGATCAGGTCTTTCTCTATGGACTGCACACGGTTCGCGCCGCTCTCGGCAATCCCGAGCGCAAGAACATCAAGCTGTCGACGACGCAGAATGCGCTTGTGCGGCTGGAAATCGGCCCGGCTGACGCACTTGGCATTCCCGTCGAGATCGTCTCGCCACAGGATATCGACAAGGTGCTGGGGCCAGAGGCCATCCATCAGGGGGTCATGCTGGAAACGCGGCCCCTGCCCGTGCGTCGCCTCGAGGCGCTGAAGAACAGCCCGCTGCTGCTCGTTCTCGATCAGGTGACGGATCCGCACAATGTCGGCGCCATCATGCGCTCGGCCGTGGCCTTCGATGCTGGCGCCGTGATCACGACGCAGCGCCACAGCCCGACCGAATCAGGCGTGCTCGCCAAATCGGCCTCCGGCGCGCTCGAGCTCATACCTTATATACAGATCACCAATCTCGCGGACGCGCTCGAGGAACTGCATCGGCTCGGCTTCACGACGATCGGCCTTGATTCGGAAGGGCCGACGCCGCTGGAAGGCACATTCACCGGCGACAAGATCGCGCTCGTTCTCGGTTCAGAGGGCAAGGGGCTACGCCAGAAGACCCGGGAAACGGTGACTGCACTGGCTCGGCTCGACATGCCGGGCGCCATCAAATCGCTCAATGTCTCGAACGCAGCCGCGATCGCGCTATATGCGACGCGATCCTATCTCAAATCATAGAGCATGATGCCGAAAAGTGTGAGCGGTTTTCGGACGACATCATACTCTACTTCTTTGATCCTAGAGCGGATTCAGATTTTAGGTCGAATCGACCTAAAATCATCCGGCTCTAGCGGCGCCCCTGGCAGCCGCGGCATGTTGGGAGAATTTGCCTTGATCCGTGCTTTCGGTCTAGCGGCGGTTTCCGCCACCCTTGCTTTGACAGTGGCCCAGCCCGCTCCAGCCGCCGACGACGAAGTCGTTCAGGCACAAACCGGTACCTGGCTGGTCGCGCCTGAAAGCGGCGCCAAGGGCTGCCGTCTCACCTTCGGGACGAACGCAGTCCCTGGCGGTCACGAAATCACCGGTGCCGATGGCTGCGCGACACCCCTGCCCGCTCTCGCCAAAGCCCGCGCCTGGAACTTCACGGACGACGGTGCTCTCGCCATTGCCGATGCCGAGGGCAAGCCGTTGATGCGCTTCCAGCAGGAGGAAGGCTCCCCGTGGGAAAGCGAAGGAGGCGATCCTAAATGGCTGTTGCCGGCGCTGGGCGATGTCGATCACGTGCCGACGGTCGCAAGTCTTGCCGGCGCATGGCGCATCCAGCAGCTGGATGGAAAGCCGGTCTGCGATATCACGCTGACCACCGACAAGGATCAGGACGGCACCGCCAAAATGTCACCAAGCGGAAACTGCATCGCCGAGATCGGCGAGCTCAAGCTTTCACTCTGGGCGGCCGAAGGTTTCGGGCTGGTGATGCTGGGCAGCGATGGCTCCTCGCTCTCCTTCGACATGAAGCCCGATGGCAGTTTCCAGAAGTCCGAAGAAGAGGAAGGCGAACCGCTCCTGCTGGTCCGCAAATAAGGCGGCTGAAGCATATCGAAGCACGCTCACCACCAGCGCAAAATCAAGTCCCCAATGCTCATCGCACGATCATCGGCGCCGGGTGCCAGGCCGATTGGCGCCAAAGCACTCTCTCGGTGACCGGGCATCCGTCCTGCAGCTTCGCCCAGGAGGTGACATTGAGGTTCATCTCGCATTGCGCGAGATAGCTCCGGTCACCGACGGTCATGCAAGCGACCTCGCCGACCGCATGCTGCTTTCCATCCGTATTTTTACAGTAGCAGTTTTCACCGGCTAATGCTGGTGCGCCTATGATCGCCGTGATCACGACAAGCGGCAATCCCAAGGCGACATGCCGCGATATCTCGCGCATGAACGTATCCTCCCCGCCATTGACGGATGAAGTCTATGCCTATTTTGGACATTGTAAATGCGCCTACGATTCCGGGCATGCAGGCAAATGCATGCATGCAGAACTGAAGGGCTATTTGATGCAACTCGCCAAGACGTGTCGACAGGCTCAGTGAATCACGGGATCCGCGTCGTCGAAGAACGATCTGATGCCGTCGCGCGCGATCGTCGCCAGGAATTCGTCGAACGCCTCGCGATCGGTCGCAAAGGGCTCTTCCCATTCGATCAGATCCTCTTCCGGCGTAATGACTTCCATCCGCCAATCGGCATTGGTGCCGGCCGGACGAAAGATATCCACCAAGACGGTTACACCGTCATCGGTGAATTCACCTGAAAGTTCGGAATGCTCTAGCTTGGGCTTCTTGGGCTTGCTGGTCATATGTTTCCAGGGACGGGATGTTGCGTTGACGACTTCGCCGACATGCTGAAGATTTCGGCATCCATAAATTATCTTGTCGCCACCGATTTTCCATACCAGCGATCAACAAGGCAACCAAGTCTTGGAAAAATCTGGTGCCCCCGGCAGGGTTCGAACCCGCGACCCCCTGATTACAAATCAGGTGCTCTACCAACTGAGCTACAAGGGCATATGGGGATGCCAACTAACAGATTTTGAAATCCTGTAAAGCGAAAATCACTCGTTCGACCTTAAAGCTGGGGATCGATACGCAGCTTCAGCGATTTACCAGTCCGAGTGAAACGTCTTGTCGCAGGAGAGGAATAACACTACCTAGTATGGCCACTTAAAGGACATTGCATGTCACGCAATCTTCAATCCGTTTGCTTTCTCGCCTCCACCGCGCCGGAGGCACAGGCTGCGCAGCAAGAATTGATTCGCCTCTACGGCCAGACGCCGCAGGAGAGTGCGGATGTCGTCGTGGCACTCGGTGGCGACGGCTTCATGCTGCAGACGCTGCATAGCACCATGAATTCCGGCAAGTGCGTCTATGGTATGAACCGCGGTTCGATCGGCTTCCTGATGAATGACTATCGAACGGATTGCCTAGCCGAACGCATCGAGGCGGCTGTCGAAAACGCATTCCATCCGCTGCAGATGACCACGCGCAATGCCGATGGCAGCTCCCGTGTCGCGCTCGCCATCAACGAGGTGTCGCTGTTTCGCCAATCCTATCAGACGGCGAAGCTGAGGGTCGAGATCGACGGCCGGGTCCGCCTGCCGGAGCTGATCTGCGATGGCCTGATGGTAACGACGCCGGCGGGCTCCACGGCCTATAATCTCTCCGCCCATGGCCCTATCCTGCCGCTGGAGGCGCCGCTGCTGGCCATGACGCCGGTCAGCGCCTTCCGTCCCCGACGCTGGCGCGGCGCGCTGCTGCCAAACAAGGTCACGGTCGACATCACCGTGCTTGAAGCGGACAAGCGGCCGGTCAACGCCGCCGCCGACAATGCCGAGGTCAAATCCGTCCTCGGCATCCAGATCCGCCAAAGCGAAGATACGACGGCCCGCATTCTTTCCGATCCGGACAGATCGTGGTCGGATCGGATTCTCGCGGAACAGTTTTCGGATTGACGCTGGATTCAACAGCGCACCTGCCAATAAAAAAGCCCCGTCTCCGGGGCTTTTTTATTGGTGCTGATATGTTCGAACTTACTCGACGTCGTCGACGACCGCATCGGCAGCACCGCTGATGCGATGCGCGAGTGCGGCTTCCATGAATTCGTTGAGATCACCGTCCAGCACGTCGCCGGGAGCCGTGCTCGCAACGCCGGTGCGGAGATCCTTGACCAGCTGGTAGGGCTGCAGCACATAGGAGCGGATCTGGTGACCCCAGCCGATATCCGTCTTGGAAGCGGCTTCGGCGTTGGCGGCTTCTTCCCGCTTCATCAACTCCGCCTCGTACATGCGGGCGCGCAGCATATCCCAGGCCTTGGCGCGGTTCTTGTGCTGCGAGCGTTCCTGCTGGCACTGCACGACGATCCCGGTCGGGATATGCGTGATGCGCACGGCCGAATCAGTGGTGTTGACGTGCTGGCCGCCGGCGCCCGACGAGCGATAGGTGTCGATACGGCAATCGCTTTCGTTGATCTCGATCTGGATCGAGTCGTCGACGACCGGGTAGACCCAGATCGATGAGAACGAGGTGTGGCGACGCGCATTGCTGTCATAGGGCGAGATGCGAACGAGGCGATGCACGCCCGATTCGGTCTTCAGCCAGCCATAGGCATTGTGTCCCTTGACGAGCAGGGTCGCGGACTTGATGCCGGCTTCTTCACCGTCATGGACTTCCAGCAGCTCCACCTTGAAGCGCTGGCGCTCGGCCCAGCGGGTATACATGCGCAGCAGCATGTTCGCCCAGTCCTGGCTCTCGGTGCCGCCGGCGCCGGAATGGACTTCGAGATAGGTATCGTTGGAATCGGCCTCGCCCGAGAGCATGGCTTCCACCTGCCGGCGGGCAGCTTCGGCCTTGAGGGCCTTCAGGGTTTCTTCCGCGTCACGCACGACGTCGGCATCGCCCTCTTCCTCGCCGAGCTCGATCAGCTCGATATTGTCGGCAAGCTGCTGTTCGAGGGCGCGCACGCCGCTGATGCCGTCGTCGAGCTGCTGGCGCTCGCGCATCAGTTTCTGTGCTTCGGAAGCATCGTTCCAGAGGGTCGGATCCTCCGACTTGTTATTCAACCAGTCCAGTCGTCTTACCGCCTGATCCCAGTCAAAGATGCCTCCTCAGCAGGGTGATGGCCTGCTTGGTTTCATCGACTATTTTCTCGATTTCGGCTCTCATGATCCTGCTTCTTCATTTCGCCGCTCGAGACGAACGGCCATCCAATTCAAAGAGTGCTGGTGACATAAATACACAGGCCGCGGCTGTAAAGCCCCCACGGCATGGCGATCTGACAAATAGGATGGGATCAGAAGAGACCGCCCGCCCCGGACGTAACCGCCTGGTTCGCCTGCGGCGAAGTCCTTAGAATTTCCTCCGGCGCCACCTGCGCGGCAGCATCGCCGCCGCCAATGACCTGGAGGCTCGTTGCCGGGCCGGTGCCGGGCTTGAAGGCTTCCATGATGGCATTCGGGTCGCCCTGCTGCGCGGCCATGCCGGTCGCACGATTGACTGCGACCATTGTCATGCCAGCCGGAACCTGGAACTTCTCCGGTGGTTGATCCTTCGTCGCCGCCTGCATGAATTCGTTGAAGACCGGCGCGGCGAGCGCGCCACCCGTGCCGCCCCGGCCGAGCGTGATCGGCGTGTCGTAGCCGACGTAGAGGCCGGCGACGAGGCTCGGCGTGAAGCCGACGAACCACGCATCCTTTTCATCGTTGGTGGTGCCGGTCTTGCCGGCGACATCGGTGTTGAGCTTGATCTTGCCGGCGGCCGTACCGCGAATGATGACGCCCTGCATCATCGACGTGACCTGATAGGCCGTCATCGGATCGAGCACCTGCTCGCGATTATCGGCGATGACCGGCTCGTCCTGATTCTGCCAGGCATTCACATTGCAGTTGTCGCAGACGCGCTCCTCATGCCTGAAGATCGTCTTGCCGTAGCGGTCCTGGATGCGGTCGATCAAGGTTGGCTTGATCTGCTTGCCGCCGTTGGCCATGACCGAATAGGCCGAAACCATGCGCAGCACTGTCGTTTCGCCTGCGCCCAGCGACATGGCGAGAACCGGGTTCATATGGTCGTAGATGCCGAAGCGCTCGGCATATTCGGCCACCAGCGGCATGCCCATGTCCGAGGCGAGACGGACCGTCATCAGGTTGCGGGAGTGTTCGATGGCGAAGCGCAGCGTGTGCACGCCGCCGCCCTCGCCTTCGTAGTTCGTCGGCTTCCACACATCGCCGTTGCTGAGCGTGATCTGCAGCGGATCGTCGAGAATGACGGAGGCCGGCGTATAGCCGTTATCCATCGCGGCGGCGTAGACGAAGGGCTTGAACGACGAACCCGGCTGACGCTTGGCCTGGGTCGCGCGGTTGAATTCGGACTGTGCATAGGAGAAGCCGCCGACCATGGCGAGCACGCGGCCGGTATGCGGATCCATGACGACCAGACCGCCCTGCACCTTCGGCGGCTGGCGTAGGCGATAGCTGCTCGAATCGGCGTTGCCGGTCTTCTGCACGTAAACCACGTCGCCAGCGCTCAGCACACCACTCGGCGATTTCACCGACTTGCCGCCTGCCGACCGGTAGGCCCAGCGCATATCGACAGCGGCGATCGTACCACGCTTGCGCTCGGCCGAAACCTTGCCTGACGCATCGACGCTCGGCTGCAATCCAATGTCGACACCCTGATCGGAGGCGGAGAGGACGACGGCGACCTGCCATTCCGGCACGTCGCTCAGCGCGGGAACCTTGGCAAGCTCGGCACCCCAATCCTGCGAAGTCGCGATCTGCTTGAGCGGGCCACGATAACCGCGACGCTCATCATAATCGACCAGGCCGTCCTGCAGGGCCTTGCGCGCTTCGAGCTGCATCTGCGGGTCAAGCGACGTGCGGACGGAAAGACCACCTTCATAAAGGGTCTTTTCACCGTATTGGTCGATCAGCTGGCGGCGGACTTCTTCGGCGAAATAATCCGAGGCGAAGAGTGACGGACCGCTCTTCGGCGGCACGACGCCGAGCGGCTGCTTCTTTGCCTCTTCGCCGTCGCTCTGGATGACATAGCCGTTCTCCACCATGCGGTCGATCACCCAATTGCGGCGCGTCAGCGCTGCCTCGGCACGGCGGAACGGATTGTAGTTGGACGGCCCCTTGGGAAGCGAAGCCAGATAGGCCGATTCGGCAATCGTCAGCTCATTGACCGATTTGTCGAAATAGGTGAGCGCGGCGCCGGCGATACCGTAGGAATTCAGGCCGAAATAGATCTCGTTCAGGTAGAGTTCGAGGATCTTGTCCTTGCTGTAGGCCTGTTCGATGCGGAAGGAGAGAATGGCTTCCTTGATCTTGCGGTCGAAGGTCTGATCGGCGGAAAGCAGGAAGTTCTTGGCGACCTGCTGCGTGATGGTCGATGCGCCGACGAAGCGGCGGCCGGAACCGATATTCTGCAGGTTCACCACGATGGCGCGTGCCAGGCCACCGACGTCGACGCCGGGATGGTTGTAGAAATTCTTGTCTTCGGCGGAAAGGAACGCTGCCTTGACGCGATCTGGAATGGCCTGGATCGGCACGAAAAGCCGGTTCTCCCGCGAATATTCCTTCATCAAGGCGCCGTTGCCGGCATGAATGCGCGTCGTCACCGGCGGCGCATATTTCGCAAGCACCTCATAGTCGGGAAGTTCCTTGGAGACCACGCTCAGATAGATGGCCGCCGCAGCCGCCAAACCCAGAAACAGGAGGCAGCCCAGCCCAAAGAAATATCCAATCAGTCTGATCATATGATACTACCGGTGCTTGTTCTTCATGCGGCATGTGCGTGAGGTCATCGCATAACCACGGGCGTTTTGCATGCTCCCGGTGTTAATGCAAGACGGCAATGAAACAAAGCCGTGCTTCACTCGCGAGCGGATGATAGTTCGCTGTAAAGGCGGGAATGTGAGCAAAATAGGGCTTGCCTCGGTATTCCCAGTTTCATTTAATTCTAATATTTAAAGCTGTGACATGGAAGCCACGACCGATCATAGCATTTGGCGTCGTTAGCCGCCGTTCGCGATGATCGACACGCGATACTTCTTCACCGCCTCGGTCAGCCTGTCGGCGACCTTTTGCCGCCAATCTTGATCGAGCAACAGCTTCTCGTCTTCCTTATTGGAGAGAAAGCCGAGTTCCAGCAGGATCGAGGGCACATCCGGCGCTGTCAGGACCTGGAAACCGGCGTGGCGGTGCGGGTTGTTGATCATGGATATCTGGCCGTTGAACGAGGACAGCACATCCTGCGCCAGCGAAATGGAGAAGGCCTGCGTCTCGCGGCGGGTCAGGTCCATCAAAATGTCGTTGACGGCGGCCGGCTGCGCCTGAGCGTCGGTCCCGGCGATCCGATCGGAATTGTTTTCACGGTCGGCGACCTCGCCGGCAAGCCGGTCCGAAGCCTTGTCCGAGATCGTATAGACGGTCGAGCCGCGAATATCCTTCTGCTTCAGCGTATCGGCGTGCAGCGAGATGAACAGCGAGGCGCGATTCTGACGCGCGATGGTCACGCGCTCCGACAGCGATAAATATTGATCCTTGTCACGGGTGAGGAAGGCCTTGATGCCGGGCTGGGCGTTCAGCTTGTCGGCAAACATCTTCGCGAAGGCGAGCGTGATGTCCTTTTCCTGCGTGACGCCGTCGGTGCCGGTCGCACCCGCATCAATGCCGCCGTGACCGGCGTCAACGGCGACGAGGAAGATATTCGGATCGGCCTTTTGCGTCGGCTCGACGGGACCGACATCCCTGGTGGTATCATCGCTCGTCCAGCTCTGCTCCTTCACCAGTTCGGCAAATTGTTCGGCCGGCACCATCTCGGCATCGAGCACGAGCCGCTGCCCCTTGCCTGCTTCATCGGCCTGCACCTTGGCCATGACCAGCTTCACCGGCTTTTTTGCCGTCAGCACGATGCGGGCGCTGTCTGCATCCATCGTACCGTAGCGGATATCCTTGAAGAGACCGGTCGGTTTGAGATCGGCGGCCGGAAAGCCGAATGCCGTCGCCGGCAGATCGACCACCACGCGGGCGGGATTGTCGAGATAATGGACCGTGAAGACCGGCTCTCGGTCCATGTCGATGACGATGCGCGTGCGGGCATCGTCGCCGGCTATGCGCGCGCCATAGGCTAGCAACGGACCATCCGCCGCCGCCGCAGGCGCAAATGCCGAAAACATCACGAGAACCACAAGGGCAAGGGCCGCTGCCGCAAATCGCAAAGCCCTCACGCCAATCTCCGCCACATGCCGCAATCCCTTTACCAAGTGTCCAACGCGCCCCATGTTGGTTTCGGCGTTGTTTTTGAAGTCCCAATAGCGGGAACCAGGTTTGACGTGAGGGCCGCATCCGGTGATGCGCCGGGAGACGAATCGTTGACAGCCGCTCCCGTGTCCTCATCATCCGAGGAATCCATCAATATTATGGCATACTTGGCTTTTCCCTTGCTATTGCGACAGATAAAACATACAACGCATATTAGGGTAGAAGTGTCGACGGGATAGAGTCGCCGCAAAGGCAGCCGCCTCGAGTACCAGGCGCCATAAGCGGCAGTCATCCGCCGTCTGCAGTACTTCCGCTCCGAACAGTGGATATCTGAATTTCCGGTTTCAGACGGGAAATTCATCGGTGGAGAGCCACCAAACGCTCTTTAGAGAGCACATTCATCGGACCCATTTGGGTCTAAGGCATAGTCGATCTCGCTTGGTTACGGATGCTACCGCAGCAGCTTTTCAAGAAAGTCAACAGACCCCAGGGAACTGATGCCCCGGCTGCCGTCTGGATGCTGTCATCTCCGAACCACTTGCGACTTTCATTATCCGGTGCAGCAACGGCGGACCGTGTCCGGCTTGTCCCAGTGACAGGCAGGCCCCCATCCGGTTGCCGGCGCCGAGGAGCACAGCTTTCATGGCAGACAAAATGCTTATCGACGCGTCTCACGAGGAAGAGACGCGCGTCGTTGTCGTTCGCGGGAACCGCATAGAAGAATTTGACTTCGAGTCTCAGCACAAGAAGCAAATCCGCGGCAACATCTATCTCGCAAAAGTGACGAGGGTCGAACCTTCGCTCCAGGCCGCTTTCGTGGATTACGGCGGCAACCGGCACGGTTTCCTGGCCTTTGCCGAAATCCATCCCGACTACTATCAGATCCCCCTCGCCGATCGTCAGGCGCTTCTGAAGGCCGAGGCCGAAGAGCATCGCCGTGACGATGACGTCGAGCACGTGGAAACCGCGCTCGACCTTTCGCAGCAGGAACAGCCCGATATCGGCATCCTTCCCAAGGGAAGCGAAGAAGCCGAAGTGCCGGCCGCGATCGCGGAAGAGGCCTCTTCCCCTGAGGCAGCGGCACCCGCCGAGGAAACAGCTCCAGCCAAGAAGGCGAAGCCGCGCCGCAGCCGCAAGAAGGTGGTAGCGGAGGCGGCCGCCGAAGAGGCAGCCGCCCCGGAAGCGACGGCAGCCATCGATGCGCCGAGCGAGGACGAGGACGGTCCGTCGGGCGAAATGGCCGCCATGGTCGAAACCGATTCGATCTCCGAAGACGTCCGCTCCTCCAAGCGTCGCCATGATGACGACGACGATGACGATCACGACCATGAAGAGGAAGTGATCGAATCCGTCGGCGCCGAAGATGCGATGGAAGAAGTTCCCGACCGTACCCAGCGCAGGCCGCGCAAGCAGTATCGCATCCAGGAAGTCATCAAGCGCCGGCAGATCCTGCTGGTGCAGGTTGCCAAGGAAGAGCGCGGCAACAAGGGCGCGGCCCTTACCACCTATCTCTCGCTCGCAGGCCGCTACTCGGTTCTGATGCCGAATACGGCGCGCGGCGGCGGCATCTCCCGTAAGATCACCAATCCGCAGGACCGCAAACGCCTGAAGGAAATCGCCAAGCTGCTCGAAGTGCCGCAGGGCATGGGCGTCATCCTGCGCACCGCCGGTGCCAACCGCACCAAGGTCGAGGTCAAGCGCGACTTCGAATATCTGATGCGCCTGTGGGAAAACGTCCGCACGCTGACGCTCGCATCGACCGCTCCCTGCCTGGTCTATGAAGAAGGCAGCCTGATCAAGCGCTCCATCCGCGACCTCTACAACAAGGATATCAGCGAAGTCATCGTCTCCGGCGAAGAAGGCTATCGTGAAGCGAAAGACTTCATGAAGATGCTGATGCCGAGCCATGCCAAGGTAGTTCAACCTTATCGCGACATCCATCCGATCTTCTCGCGCTCGGGCATCGAGGCGCAGCTCGACCGCATGCTGCAGCCGCAGGTGACGCTGAAATCCGGCGGCTACCTGATCATGAATCAGACGGAAGCGCTGGTTTCGATCGACGTCAACTCCGGCCGTTCGACCCGCGAACATTCGATCGAGGACACCGCGCTTCAGACGAACCTTGAGGCTGCCGATGAAGTGGCCCGCCAGCTCCGCCTGCGCGATCTTGCCGGCCTGATCGTCATCGACTTCATCGACATGGAAGAAAAGCGCAACAACCGCGCCGTCGAGAAGAAGCTGAAGGAATGCCTGAAGAACGATCGCGCCCGCATTCAGGTCGGCCGCATCTCGCATTTCGGCCTTCTGGAAATGTCGCGCCAGCGCATCCGCGCCTCGGTTCTGGAAAGCACGACGCAGATCTGCTCGCATTGCGGCGGTACCGGCCACGTGCGCTCGCAATCCTCCGTCGCGCTGCATGTCCTGCGCGGCATCGAGGAATACCTGCTCAAGAACACGACGCACGACATCACCGTGCGCACGACGCCTGATATCGCGCTCTACCTGCTCAATCACAAGCGCCAGACGATCATCGACTATGAAGCCCGCTTCGGTGTCGCGATCGTCATCGACGCCGACAACGCGGTCGGCACGCAGCATTTCGCGATCGACCGCGGCGAGCCTGTCGCCAATCCGGTGAAGATCGAAAGCCTGTTCAACTTCGCGGCTATCCCTGACGATGATGACGACGATATCGTCATCGAGGCAGATGAGGACGAAGAAGAAGAACTCGAAGAAAAGGCTGCGAGCACCGAGCAGCAGCCTGCCCGCTCCGAAAGCAGTGAAAGCGGCCGCAAACGCAAGCGCCGCCGCCGCCGTCGTGGCCGTGGCAATGACGGCCAGGCAGCACCGGCTTCCGATGATATCTCCGCGGCCGATGCTGCCGAGGACGCAGACGGTGAAGAGGGCGACGAGGATGAGGGCGATGCCGGCGACGAGAGCGCCGCATCCGCCGGCGATGAAGACGACGCACAGCAGAAGCGCAAGCGCCGCCGGCGCGGCAAGCGCGGCGGCCGTCGCAACCGCGAAAACCAGGGTGGCGAACAGGACGAAGGCAGCGAATCCGAAGCCGGTGAGGCCTTCGAGGCCGATGCGGGCGACGACGCTGATCGCGAAGAAGAGGCAACTGTAGCGGAGATTGCCGTTGCCGAAGGCGAAGCCGCTGTCGAGGGCCAGCCGGCCATGGCAGCTGTGGAAACGGCCGCCATCGTCACCGAAGATGTGAAGCCTGCCAAGGGCCGCGGCCGCCGGAAGGCAAAGGCTGCCGATGCATCGCCGGTCGAGGCGCCTGTTGTCGAGGAAGCATTCGCGACCGAGGGCGAACCCGAAGTGGCTGCCGAGATTGCCGAAGCTCTCGACAATGTTGCGGCACCCGAAACAATCGAGGATGCGGCCAAACCGGCACGCGCCAACCGCGAATCCAATGTTTCCTCGTCGGCGCCGGTGGTAACCTCCAACCGCCCCAATGAAGGCGGTGACGGCGAAGGTGAGCCGACCAAGCCGAAGAAGGCTGGCTGGTGGCAGCGCCGGGGATTCTTTTAAGAAGACCGATTTAGAATGAACCGACGAAAATCCGGCCGTGGCGACACAGCCGGATTTTCTATTTCCGCAAGCCGATTAACATACTCCAGCCAGGCATGCGCGCGGCTCCGCGATATGCGAAAGTACATCCGCAAGCTCCTGCAATTCATTGATTTCCTAAATTATTTCAGCCAGGCGGCCATACGTTCTGTGGCTTCCTCGATTTCGGCATTCGAGCCGGCATAGGAGAACCGCATTGCGCGATGTCCTTCCACGGGATCGAAATCGAGGCCGGGCGTGGCGGCGACGTTGATTTCCGCCAGCATCTTACGGGCAAAGGCCATGCTGTCATTGGTGAAGCGGCTGACGTCGACGTAGGCGTAGAAGGCACCATCCATCGGCGAGGCGATGCGAAAGCCGATCTCAGGCAGTCGGCGCATCAGGAAATCACGGTTGCGGCCATAGCTTTCGCGATAGATATCGAGTTCGGCGCCCGCGCCGAGGGCGGCCTCGGCGGCGATCTGCGACAGTTCAGGCGCGGAGATATAAAGGCTCTGAGCCACGCGCTCGATGGGCCGCACCAGCCGCTCCGGCAAGACCATCCAGCCGATACGCCAGCCGGTCATGCAATAATATTTCGAGAAGGAATTGATGACGATCGCCTCGTCGGTCAGCTCCAGCGCACTCGTCTCCTCGCCGACGAAGGTCAGCCCGTGATAGATCTCGTCAGAGATGAAGGCGATGGAACGGTCGGCGCAATAGTCGGCAAGCGCCTTCAGCGCCGCCCTGCCCGTCACCGTGCCGGTGGGATTAGCGGGGCTCGCCAACAGCACGCCCTTCAGCCGTTTGCCACTGGCTGCCTGTGCGGCCTCCAAGCTCTCAGGCGTCAATGTGAACCGCGTTTCCTCGGTGACCGGCACTTCGATGACATCGAGGCCGAGCGCTGCGAGGATATTGCGATAGGCCGGATAGCCTGGCCGGGCGATAGCCAGGCTGTCGCCGGCATCGAATAAGGTCAGGAAGGCGAGATTGAAGCCGGCCGACGAGCCGGTGGTGACGGCAATCCGCTTGGGATCGATGCTCAAGCCATGGCGTGCCTGATAGTGAGCGGAAAGTGCCCGCCGCACGGCAAGTGTTCCCAGCGCATCCGTATAGCCGATGCGGCCATGGCCAAGGGCCGCGCGCGCTGCCTCCAATGCCGCCTGCGGCGCGGGATGCGAGGGTTGCCCGACCGCCATGGAAATGACCGGGTGCCCGGCCTGGCGGCGTCGCGTCGCCTCCGCCAGCACATCCATGGCGTGGAAGGGTTCGACATCGCTGCGCTTGGATAGGGAAAACAAGGTCAATTCTCTCTTGGATCGGATCGGCATGCGACATTTGCCGCAATATCGGCTCGTTCACAATCCTGCGATTGCGGCTTTGTCGTGAAAATTCCTGTTTCTGGAAATAAGGACGCACCGTAAATTGTCGATGCATGTTTGCGGATGTTAACCCGACGATGCTATGGCGCATCCGAGAATGACGTCTCCGCTCAGATCCAAACGAGGACCCAATGACCTTTTCTCTCAAAAGCCTGCTGACGGTTTCGGCGATTGCCCTGACAGCGTCCTTCGCCACAATCCAGCCGGCCGCCGCGCTGGATGACCAGCAGAAGAAGGAAATCGGGGATTTCATCAAGGAATATCTCGTCGAGCATCCGGAGGTGCTGCTGGATGCGCAGGCAGCGCTCGAAAAGAAGCAGGACGACGCCCGCGTTGCGCAGTCGTCCCAGGTGATCACCCAGAACAAGGACGCGATCTTCAATTCCAAGGACGATGTGGCCATCGGCAATCCGAAGGGCAGCATCACCGTCGTGGAATTCTTCGACTATAATTGCACCTACTGCCGGCATGCGCTCGGCGACATGGACACGCTGCTGAAGCAGGACAAGGACGTGCGCTTCGTGTTGAAGGAATTCCCGATCCTCGGTCAGGATTCGGTTGCCGCTTCCCGCGTCTCCAGCGCTTTTCGCGAGCTTGCGCCTGAAAAATACGAGCAGTTCCACCGCAAGCTGCTGGGCAGCGACGGCCGCGCCTCCGAAGATACCGCCATCGAGGTCGCCACTTCGCTCGGCGTCAGCGAATCCGCCATCCGTGCCGAAATGGCAAAGGCACCGAACACCGACATGATCAAGGCGACCTACCAGCTTGCTTCGGATCTCAACGTCACAGGCACGCCCGCCTATGTGATCGGCAACGAGATGATTTCCGGCGCGATCGGCCTCGACGCCATCAAGCAGAAGATCGCCAATGTCCGCAGCTGCGGCAAAACCAGCTGCTGATCGGTGTAAGCGCCGGTCTTACAACGGGAAAGCAGATAGCCCACCCGCATTTTGACGGCTTCGAAACGGTGCCGCGTCCCCGCGCGGCGCAAAAATGCCAAAATCGCGGCGTTTCCACACCTAGAGACATGCAACCTTCGCTCCGGGGCTTTCCTACAGGGCCTCGGGAGTCTATAGGTTGCGCTGCACTTTGACGGAACATCTGATGGCGCAAACTATTTTTGTCCTCAACGGACCCAATTTGAATGCCTTGGGCAAGCGCGAGCCGGGCATCTATGGCGGCAAGACGCTGAAGGATATCGAAGCCGACTGCAAGTCCGCGGGCGAAAGCCTGGGCTTCGTTGTCGATTTCCGCCAGAGCAATCACGAAGGCGTGCTGGTCGACTGGATGCACGAAGCCGACGACAAGGCCGTTGGCATCGCGATCAATCCCGGCGCCTATGGTCACACTTCGATCGCGCTACACGATGCGATCCGCGCCATTTCCATTCCCGTGGTGGAGGTGCATATCTCCAACATCCACGCACGCGAAGAATTCCGGCACAAATCGATGATCGCGCCCGCTGCAAAGGGCATGATCTGCGGTTTCGGACCTTATGGCTACATCCTGGCGCTTCATGCGCTTAAATCCATCACCCAATAACAAAAATACAGGGCAAGAAATCCTATGGCTGAAAAGAAATCGGGTATCGACCAGGCGCTGATTCGCGATCTCGCCAACATTCTCAACGACACGGATCTGACCGAGATCGAAGTCGAGCAGGAAGATCTGCGTATCCGCGTGTCGCGCGCCGGCACGATGCAATATGTTCAGGCGCCGATCGCCGGCCAGGCCGCTTTTGCCGCTCCGGCTGCTGCAGCCGCCGCCCCGGCCGCTGCAGCACCCGCAGGCAAGACCCGCAATCCCGATAACGTCGTCAGCGCACCGATGGTCGGCACTGCTTACCTGGCGCCGGCGCCGGGCTCGGCTGCCTTCATTCAGGTCGGCTCGACCATCAAGGAAGGCCAGACCCTGCTGATCATCGAAGCCATGAAGACGATGAACCAGATTCCCGCGCCAAAGTCCGGTACGGTAACCGAAATCCTCGTTCAGGATGGACGGCCGGTCGAGTACGGCGAAGCCCTGGTCGTCATCGAGTAAGCGCCATGCCCATGATTTCGAAGATTCTCATAGCCAATCGCGGAGAGATCGCCCTGCGTGTGCTGCGCGCCTGCAAGGAACTCGGCATCGCGAGCGTTGCGGTGCATTCCACCGCCGATGCGGATGCGATGCATGTACGGCTTGCGGATGAGAGCGTTTGCATCGGCCCGCCGCCGTCGCGAGAAAGCTATCTCAATATCCATCAGATCGTCGCCGCCTGCGAGATCACCGGCGCGGACGCCGTGCATCCAGGCTACGGGTTTCTCTCGGAAAATGCCAAGTTCGCCGATATTCTCGAGGCGCATGGCATCACCTTCATCGGTCCGACGGCGGAACATATCCGCCTGATGGGCGACAAGATCACCGCCAAGACCACGGCGCAGCAGCTCGGCATTCCCGTCGTTCCGGGTTCCGATGGCGAAGTGAAGACCGAGGCGGAAGCGCTGACGACGGCGCGCGAGATCGGCTATCCGGTTCTCATCAAGGCAACCGCCGGCGGCGGCGGCCGCGGCATGAAGGTTGCCCGCACGGAAGACGACCTGATCGAGGCCTGGTCGACGGCACGCACGGAGGCCGCAGCCGCCTTCGGCAATGAATCCGTCTATATGGAAAAGTATCTCGGCAAGCCGCGCCACATCGAAATCCAGGTATTCGGCGATGGCGAAGGCAATGCCGTGCATCTCGGCGAGCGTGACTGCTCGCTGCAGCGCCGCCACCAGAAGGTCTGGGAGGAAGCCAATTCTCCGGCACTCAACGTCGAACAGCGCATGAAGATCGGCAAGATCTGCGCCGACGCGATGAAGAAGCTGAAGTATCGCGGCGCCGGCACCATCGAGTTTCTCTACGAGAACGGCGAGTTTTATTTCATCGAAATGAACACCCGCCTGCAGGTGGAGCATCCGGTGACGGAAGCCATCACCG
This sequence comes from Rhizobium sp. P40RR-XXII, assembly GCF_012641405.1. GTDB lineage: Bacteria > Pseudomonadota > Alphaproteobacteria > Rhizobiales > Rhizobiaceae > Rhizobium. The sequence continues at coordinate 36,815 of NZ_JABAII010000016.1, read as the reverse complement.
GCATCGACCTCGTGCACGAGCAGATCCGCGTCGCCTCCGGCGGCGGTCTCTCGGTGACGCAGGATGAAGTGCATTTCCATGGCCATGCCATCGAATGCCGCATCAATGCCGAAGACGCACGCACTTTCGTCCCCTCGCCCGGCACGATCACGCATTTCCATGCGCCCGGCGGCCTTGGCGTCCGTATCGATTCCGGCGCTTATCAGGGCTACCGGATCCCGCCTTATTACGACAGCCTGATCGGCAAGCTGATCGTGCACGGTCGGACCCGCGTCGAATGCATGATGCGTCTGCGCCGCGCACTCGACGAATTCGTCGTCGATGGCATCAAGACCACTCTGCCGCTGTTCCAGGATCTGGTTTCCAACCAGGATATCGCCAATGGCGATTACGATATCCATTGGCTGGAAGACTACCTGGCCAAGACCTCGGCTTGAGCCATGCCCGGAGCGCGCGGCAAACGTCCCGGTGTTACCCCGGAGATCTTGCTGCGCGCCTATTCCATCGGGCTATTCCCGATGGCGGAATCGGCTGACGATCCGGAAATCTTCTGGGTCGAGCCGGAATTGCGGGGCATCATCCCTCTGGATACGTTTCACGTCTCCAAGAGCCTCGCCAAGAAGATCCGTCAAAATCCCTTCGCTATCAGCTTCGACATGGATTTCGAGGGTGTTATCGCGGCGTGCGCCGAACAGACCAGCGGCCGCCCGAGCACCTGGATCAACGAGACGATCCGCTCGCTCTATTCCACCCTGCACCAGATCGGCCATGCCCATTCCGTGGAGGCCTGGGAAGGCGATCAGCTGGTCGGCGGTCTTTACGGCGTTTCGCTGGGCTCCGCCTTCTTCGGGGAAAGCATGTTTTCCCGCCGCACGGACGCTTCCAAGATCTGCCTCGTCTACCTGGTGGAGCGCCTGCGCGAACGCGGCTTCACCCTGCTCGACACGCAGTTCACCACCGAGCACCTGAAGACATTCGGCGCCATCGACGTCCCGAAGGACGCCTATGCCACGATGCTGGAAAAGGCGATGGAATCACCCAATCTGAGCTTCTCGAACGGCTGATATTTTCACTAGAGCCGGACGATTTTAGGTCTGTTCGACCTAAAATCTGAATCCGCTCTAGGATCAAAGAAGTAGAGCGTGATGCCGTTCGAAAACCGCCTACACTTTTCGGCATCACGCTCTAATCGCATTGATTCTAATCAAGAATGCCCTAAGGTCAACTCGACAGCCGGGGGTAGTATATTGAAGAATCACCTTGCAATCGTTTTTATCGCCGCATTGGCAGCTGCAACACAGGCCGACGCCAAATCCTTTCACGATATGTTCGGTGCCGAACCGCCGACCGGGCCGGAAGGCGCAGTGCTGAAACAACTCGATTTCAAGCAAGGAGCGATCACGCTTTCGGCGGCAAATGCGACGCTGAATGTTTCGGATCAGTTCTACTATCTCACTCCGGACGATGCGAGAACGGTGTTGGTGAAGCTCTGGGGTAATCCAGAGAGTGCCGCCGGCACCACGCTCGGCATGATCTTTCCCGCAAAATATCCGCCGACCGACCCACATTCATGGGGCGCAGTCATGGACTATGACAATAGCGGCCACGTCTCCGACGACGATGCCGCCTCGACGGATTACAACGAGGTGCTGAAGCAAATCCAGGATGCGATCAACGAGGCGAATCCGGAGCGCGAGCAGCAGGGCTACGATCCGATCAAGCTTGTCGGCTGGGCTGAGCCACCGCACTACGACAAGGCGACCCATGCCCTGCATTGGGCTCGCGATCTGATCTTCGGCAAGGATCAGCAGGCAGACCATACGCTGAATTATTCGGTGCGCGTGCTCGGACGCGAGGGTGTCACCGAACTCGATTTCGTCGCCGGGCTCGATCAGTTGCAGGAGATCAACGCCGCCATTCCGAGCGTCATCAACACGGTGCAGTACGACAGCGGCAAACGCTATGCCGACTTCGTCAACGGCGACAAGATCGCCGCCTACAGCATGGCGGGAATGATCGCCGCCGGTGCTGGCGTCAAGATCGCTGCAAAGCTCGGCTTTCTGGCAATCGTCCTCGGCTTCTTCAAGAGTTTCGGGATCGCCCTTCTCGCACTGAAGAAGGGGTTGATTGTCGTCCTGGGAGGCGTGGTCGCGGCGGGCCGCAAGATTCTAAGTGTGTTTCGCCGCAAGGGAAAGACGGACACCTGAAGCAATCCTTGCCTCAAGCTTTCGGACTTCAAACTCTGGTCGTTATTTGCTATCCCTCCTAGCGAAGAGCGTTGGTGCATAGAGGTTCCACTTTGCCATCGTAAATACCGGTCTCATCCAAATCACCCACTGCATCGGGGCGGCATAACGCCGTCCGATGCATGTTCATGTCCATCGGGTGATGGCCTGAGACCGGTTTGGCATTGTCAAAACGCGCCCTACGCAGCCACTGCTGTCTCAGCTCTTCAGCCGTCCCGCAACATCGCCATACCGTGCCCTGACGGGCTGTCTCACCGCCAGCTTGGTGGACTTCCAGACGGAAGACCAAGACGGTATGTGCAATATTCTTCAGGTCCGTTGGACCATTTCACCTCGAATTTCGCCTCAGCCATGGATCGCCTGCAGCGGCTGCGGATCTCCTAGACCCTTCAGATCGAGCGGCAAGGTCAGGCTCAATGCCAATGGCAAGAGACTCGATGCCTGGCTCGTCTACAAATGCATCGATTGCGAGAAGACCTGGAACCGAACGCTCTTCGAGCGCCGGACCGTTCACGATCTCACTCCCTCCACTCTCGAGGCGCTGCAGCGCAGCGATCCGGATTGGGTGCGAGCACAGGAATTCGACCTCGACGGGCTAAAGCGAAGGGCCAAGCGCATCGAAGAACCGCCGGATGTCATTATTCGGAAGGAGATGATACGTGCCGCAAGCGACTGGACTGGGCTGGGCATCGAGACAGCAGCCGAATTCCCGGTGAACCTCCGCCTCGATCGGCTGCTTGCATCGGAGCTGGCAATTTCGCGTTCGCGGCTCGAAGCTCTCCGAGACGGAGGTAAATTGAAAGCTGATCCGGGTCGCAGCGATTTTCTTCGCCACAGGCCCAAAGGCGGGATGAGGATCAGCCTCGACCTGTCCGAAGTCGCCGATCGTCAAGCGATGGGCGAAGCGGCGACCAATACGGAACGACGCTAAAATTATGCCCGCAGGAGCAAGGCTTCTGCGGGCTGTACAATTCTGCGGCGTATGTCTTGAAGGCGATTATTTCGTGCCGGCGGTGTCCGGCGGCGGAAGGTCCGACTTCTGCTTGCACTCTTTCAGCCAGACGTCATAGATCGGATGCTCAACGGCGTTGAGGCCGGGACTGTCGGCAAACATCCAGCCGGTGAAGATGCGGCGGATGCGACGGTCGAGGGTTATTTCGTCCACCTCGACGAAACCGTCTACCTTCTGCTGCTCGGTTTCGTCTCGCGAATAGCAGGCCCGGGGCGTCACCTGCAGCGCGCCGAACTGTACGGTCTCATTGATATAGACATCGAAGGTGGTGATGCGGCCGGTGATTTTGTCGAGGCCGGAGAAAACGGCGACGGGATTGGCGATGCGGGCCGCCTCGGCGGTGGGGGCTGTCATGATGCCGATGAAGAGAGCTGCGCCCGCTACAGTCACTGCACGCAAAGAAGCGCTCCGCGTGAAAAACGTCATATCCGCCAATCTCCGCTTGGTCTCGGTCAAGACGCCGAGCATGAGCCAGCATATGTCGCGCCTAAAGCCTAATTGTGGCCAAAGGACGAGCCGGCCACTCGGTTACCCGGTCCGCTCAGTTGCCCGGGGTCCAGGCGTCGTAGTCGCCGGTCACGCGCGGACGCTCGCCGGCAACGGCCAGAGAACCCGGCGGACGGTAAGCCTGCGGCGAGCCGGTCGGGTTGGCGCGATGTTCTTTCTGCCAGTCCTTGGCGACGTAGTTTTCCTTGGAAGGGGCAACATCGGTACGATGATGCATCCAGCCGTGCCAGCCCGGAGGAATGGCCGAAGCTTCGGCATAGCCCTTGTAGATCACCCAGCGCTTCGGGAGGCCGTAGGAGGACATGCCGCCTTCGTAATAGACGTTGCCGAATTCATCCTCGCCGACACGCTTGCCAAACCGCCAGGTCGCGAAGCGCGTGCCCATGGTCTGACCGTTCCACCAGGTAAATGTCTGTACGATGAAATTCCACATGTCTTTTCCTCGATACCCGCTAAGCGGCGAGCGATACCAGAATTCGATAGTTTGCTTATGCCGCCACCGGACTGGCTTGTCCAGTGATTCCAGCAGGCAAACGGCCTCATTTCAATGTCATCTTGAAGCCCAGATGTGTCGGCTTGAAACCCAATCTCTCATAGAAGCGATGCGCGTCCTTGCGCACCGCATTGGAGGTCAGTTGCACCATCCGCATGCCGCGGGCTCTTGCCTCGCCGATGCAGAAATCGATCATCGCCGCCCCGATCCCCTGCCCGCGTAGATCCGCACGCGTCTGGACCGCCTCGATGATCATCGCGGACGACCCCCGCCCGGTCAGCGTCGTCGTGATCATTGTCTGAAACGTCCCGGCCACCTCGCCGGCGAGTTCGGCGACATACAGCGTCTGATCCGGCGATATCGCGATAGCACGAAAGGCGCGGAGATAATCGTCATAAGCGGAAGGGTCGGTCGTATCGCCGTGGCCGCCCATGGTGTCGGCGGCGAAAAGGCCGATCAGGGAAGGAAGGTCGGATTCTTCCGCTTCGCGGATCACCAGGCGGGCGTCTTCCATGAACGATCTCGTCTATTCTCTCAATGACCCGTCAGCGGCTTCTCGAATATCAGCGCCGGAATGGCCGACTGGCCGTTGCCGCAATTTTCCGTGCGGCCGACCTCGACAAAGCCGTGGGCCTTGTAGAAGGCGATCGCGGGCTCGTTTTGCGGTTCGACCTCCAGGCGCATGATCTCCGCATCCGGGAAACAGGTCTCCAGTTCGGCGAAGATATCGCGGCCGATGCCCTCTCGCTGATGGCTGGGGCTGACATAGAGCATGTGGAGCATGACGGTCTTGGTCATTTCTTTGGACATGGCGGCATAGCCCATGCCGCCGATTGTCTTGCCGTCGTCGGCCACCAGGAATTCCGAGTTCTTGTTCGCCAGCCGCGCCTTCAGCGCAGCCGGTGAATGCCAGGAGGCGTGCAGCTCGCTGACCTTTTCCGGCCCGTAGATCCGGTCATAGGTCGCATGCCAAGTCTCGCCGAGCAGAGCGCGGACCTTTTCCAGGTCCTGCTCGCTGGCGGTGCGAACGAAGAACACCGATTATTCCTCTTCGATGCCGAGCTTGGCCTTGACCAGCGCCTGCACCGCCTGTGGGTTCGCCTTGCCGCCCGTCGACTTCATCACCTGGCCGACGAACCAGCCGGCGAGCGTCGGCTTGGCCTTGACCTTGGCAACCTGATCCGGGTTGGCGGCTATGATCTCGTCGACAGCCTTTTCGATGGCGCCGGTATCGGTGACCTGCTTCATGCCACGGGCTTCAACGATCTCGGCGGGGTCGCCGCCCTCGGTGAGCACGATTTCAAACAGATCCTTGGCGATCTTGCCGGAAATGGTTTCGGCCTTGATGAGGTCGATGATCGCGCCGAGCTGGGCGGGCGAAACCGGAGTCTCTTCAATGTCTTTGCCGATTCTGTTCAGAGCGCCCAGGAGGTCGTTGATCACCCAGTTGGCAGCCATTTTGCCATCGCGGCCGGCGGCAACCGCTTCGAAATAATCGGCGATGGCCTTTTCCGAGACGAGCACGGAAGCGTCGTAGATCGAGAGGCCGAGTTCGCGGACGAAACGTTCCTTCTTATCGTCCGGCAGCTCAGGCAGATGCTCGGCAAGCTCGGCAACGAAGGCATCGTCGAATTCGAGCGGCAGCAGATCCGGATCGGGGAAATAGCGATAGTCGTGCGCATCTTCCTTCGTGCGCAGCGACCGCGTCTCGCCCTTGTTCGGATCGAACAGGCGGGTTTCCTGATCGATGGTGCCGCCATCCTCAAGGATGCCGATCTGCCGGCGCGCTTCATATTCGATCGCCTGGCCGATGAAGCGGATGGAGTTGACGTTCTTAATCTCGCAGCGCGTGCCGAATTCACCGCCCGGACGGCGCACCGAAACGTTGACGTCGGCGCGCATCGAGCCTTCGTCCATGTTGCCGTCGCAGGTGCCGAGGTAGCGCACGATCGAGCGCAGCTTCGTCATATAGGCTTTCGCCTCGTCGGACGAGCGGATATCCGGCTTGGAGACAATTTCCATCAGCGCAACGCCGGAACGGTTGAGATCGACATAAGACATGGTCGCGTGCTGGTCGTGCATCGACTTGCCGGCATCCTGTTCCAGATGCAGGCGCTCGATGCCGATCTCGATATCCTCGAACTGGCCCTGACGATCCGGGCCAAGCGAAATGACGATCTTGCCTTCACCGACGATCGGATCCTTGAACTGCGAGATCTGATAGCCCTGCGGCAGGTCGGGATAGAAATAGTTCTTGCGGTCGAAGATCGAACGATTGTTGATCTGCGCCTTCAGGCCAAGGCCGGTGCGCACAGCCTGCTTGACGCATTCTTCGTTGATCACGGGCAGCATGCCGGGCATGGCGGCATCGACCAGTGAGACATTGGAATTCTGCGGCTTGCCGAACTCCGTCGATGCACCGGAGAAGAGCTTGGATTTGCTCAGCACCTGGGCGTGGACTTCCATCCCGATAACGACTTCCCAATCGCCGGTGGCACCGGGAATGAAGCGTTTCGGATCTGGCGTACGGACGTCGACAATGGTCATGGGAAGCTCTTGTATAATGCTGTTTTCTGCTTTGGTGAGGTAGAGCAATTGACGAGGCGGCGCAAGGCTTTCGGCGTATGGCGATGCGCTATATGCCCGGTCCGTAGGCGCCGTGGCTTTCCTCGACCAGCGATTTCGAAAGCCCGATCGTGGGAACGTCGCTGTCGAGCTTCGGGGAATAGACGATCGACAGCCAGTGGATTGCATAGCCGCGCGCCCTGAAAAAGGCGATGGCATCCGTATTCCCCGCGTGGCTCTGCAGGGAAACCTTTTCCAGCCCCTGCCCACGCACGTCCTCTTCGATCCGCGCAAGGAGCGCGGAGCCGAGACCTCGCCGAATGAAATCCGGATCGATCCAGAAATCGGAGATCGCCTCGTCAAGCGCCTCGCGCGCGGCCCAGCCGACCGCCTCCCCATTCAGCTCGATAACGGTGATCGTCAGCCAGAGATTGCGGGTGAAATTCGAGAAGGCCTCGCTTGCGCTTTCCAGCAGCTCGCCCGTGCCGCCGATCGCGCCCATGGCCTGCTGCCAGGAGCGCAGGCCGATGCTTGCCAACACCTCGGTTTCGCCTTCACGGGCATTGCGAATATGGATCATCAGGCCCCGCCATTTGGACCAGTAAAGCATCAGTCAAAAGCTTTTGCCAGCGGCGAGATTCGCCAGCATGGCCGACGGCGGCACACGCCTGCTGAGTTGAACTTGACCTCGGGGCGCAACCTGCTTTAGAAAGGTGTATCAACGGAGTTTTCATGTCTAACTTTTGTCAGTCCCGGTAAAGGCCCCGCTCGCAAGTCTTCTTGCGTGCCGGGCCTGAAAAACGAAGCCCCGACTTCCCCAAGGGAAGGCTCGGATCGTTTTTGTGCGCCCTTTGGCGCTATACGGATTCTGACAACAATGGACATTTCCCGCGCCGAACAGCGCATCCTGCACCTGCTCGCCCAGGGCGGCCGCATCGAAATCGAACGCAGCGACAACAAGAAGATCGAGACCGCTTATTGCTTTACGCGTGACGGCTGGGTCTACCCTGATTTCGGCCTCGAGCTCTTCCGCCGACTGAGGCGCCTAAAGGCCATCAAATCCACCGACGGCCATCCCTATCGCATCAGCGAAAAGGGATTGCGGCTGGTGAGGGCGCAATTGAACAATCGGTAAGCTAAACACGAGAGCCGCCCCACGGAGCGGCTCTCACCATTTGATGCTGTTGAGATGAAGACGTGCGCGGCGATTAGAACGTCCTGATGAGTTCCGCCACCTGATCGCCCAGCCGATCACTTTCCTCTTGCACCGCAGCGCGCTTTTCACCGACGGCAGCGATTTGATCTTCGCTATGCGCGAGATCCTTCAAATAGCGCTTCTTCAAATCGCTATTCTCAGGCACGGCGCCGATATTCTGTCTTATCCGCTGTTGTTCATTGGTGATTTTCTCGATCTCGCTGTCGAAGCTCGCGAGATCATTCTGGGAGGCGACCTGTTTCTTACGCGCCTCCGCGAGGTTTGCGAGCTTGTCCGTCAGTGCCTTGTCGTGTGTCGACGCCGACCATCCAAGCAGCATGTCCGGCTCTGCATCGACCAGAGCATAGCTGTTGCTCTGCAGCTGCTCATCGACAGCGGTCAATGTCTTTTCCGTGCCAGCCGGCACAACCGCCTTGAGCCGCTGGTGCGTTGCCGTTTTGCCGAAGCTTTCGCCCGACGAAAATGACCAACCATCCCTGATCGGGTGCTCGACGATGACAGTCCTTTCGCCGTCAAGCGCGCCTGAAACCGTATATGTCGTTGCCTGACGATATTTTACGACGGCATTCATCATGCCATCGGAAACCTTCAGGGAGGCGATCTCCTCCGTCGGCGTCTGCTGCTCGCTGATCGACACCTTTCGATCGGTTGCGAAACTGGCAAGGCGGGTGTCCTCCTTGGGCAGGGCAGATAGCAGGGAATCGCCGATATAGCCGGTCTTGCTATCATATAGCGTCAGAATTCCCGCCGGCATGCTGACCCCCGTGGTGTTCTTGAGCATCACGGCGGCGATGGGATTGCGAAGGGTGCTGCCCGCCCGATACATGTCCACCATGTCGGCTTCCACCTCCGCATCCATGATCGGCACCGACAAGGTGTCGCCATTGGCCAGATCGTAAGTCCCCGGAAGCTCGAAGGTGGCAGAGATATCGCTTTCGGTCGCGGTGGTGGGATTGGCCGCGGCAATTTGCATTGGCTCTAAAGGCCTTTCCAGCTCGTCGGCCGCGTATTCTTTTCTGCGGACGCCGCCCATCATTGCCTTGGCAGGCGCGGGCGCGGCTCGCTGCTCGGCATCCTCCGGCAGACGCCGCCTGTTGGACAGGTCGCCGCTGTCGGGATCAGTGACATTGTTCGACGCCGTGTTGACCGGCACCTCCTGCCGCTCTCTCCAATAAAGCTGGTGCAGACCCTGTTTCAGCGTCACCGGCTCGGCCGAAGTCAGCGTCAGCTTGATGCCCTTCCAATCCTCGCCGCTGGCGTTTTCCAGCACTGTCCATGCCTGCAAGTGCGCCTTGTCATTTCCCTCGATGACGACCTTATAGGCCGTTTTCCAGATCGGAGACGGGACGACATAGGTCAGGCCGACATCGCCGCTGTTCTTTACACCGTTCACCTTGATGTCGATGGCACGCGTGCGGTCGTTCTTGCCGCGGGCAATGGCTGCCGCCGCCTTGGCGAGCTTTGCTCTCATGTCGGGATCGTCAAGCCGGACGGACGCATCCTCGCCAAGCGCCAGCGTCTCCACGGCGCCATCCTTGTCGATAACAGTCAGCAGATGAACCGTCGCTTTCTCGTCGGCCTTCCTCGTCTCGATTCCCAGGATGTTTCCATCGACGGTCTTGCCACCGCTGGTTACCGATACTTTGGCGCCCTGCATCGATGTCAGAAGCGACGGTACGGATGAGAGCGCTTCCAGACTGAACGGCAGGCCCTTGAACGTTTCCTGCAACGGCCGCGGCCCCGCCAGCGACATGCCGGCCACCGCGCCCGCGGACCCGTTGACCACAAGGCTCTTCAGGATATCGTCGACCTGATCAAGGGGAACCTCGATCCGGATCACGCCGTCGCTATTGACATCGGCTGCTCGGGAAACCTCGGCCAGGCCACCCGAGGACAGGGTAATGGATCGAATGGCCCCATTGTCGGCCGCCAGCGCAATCGCTGGACATGACGCGCTGAGGAGCAGGATCGCCGAGACTTGCTTGAGCATGAAGAGACCTTCCGATTCGGTTGCAGAGGACGAGACCAAGCGGCTCGCTGCAATTTATGATCGTATTTCGGTCCAAAATGTGATGGCAACTGGGCGGAATATTGGGATTTTTAAGTCTTGCGTCCAGCGCGTCGCCGCTCAGTTAAGCGGCAAATTAAACCGCGCCGACCATATCATGATCGGCGCAGTCATAGATCTTAGAGGATGCTGCTTACCACCACTTCGCCGGCGTGAACTTGCCGGCGGCCTGTTCGATGACGTGGGCGGTCTTGAAGAGGGTCTCCTCTTCGAACGGCTTGCCGATGAGCTGCAGGCCGAGCGGCAGGCCCTTCGGGTCGAGGCCGGCGGGGACGGCGATGCCGGGCAAGCCGGCCATGTTGACCGTCACCGTGAAGATGTCGTTGAGGTACATCTTCACCGGATCGGAAGCGAGGTCCTCGTCGGCGATGCCGAAGGCCGAGGACGGTGTCGCGGGCGTCAGGATGGCGTCGACGCCAGCGTTGAAGGCAAGCTCGAAGTCGCGCTTGATCAGCGTGCGGACCTTCTGGGCGCGAAGGTAATAAGCGTCGTAGTAGCCGGCCGACAGCACATAGGTGCCGATCATGATGCGGCGCTTCACTTCCTGGCCGAAGCCGGCAGCGCGCGTCTTTTCATACATGTCGACGATATCCTTGCCGTCGATGCGCAGGCCGTAGCGGACGCCATCGTAGCGGGCGAGGTTCGAGGACGCCTCGGCGGGTGCCACGATGTAATAGGCCGGCAGCGCATATTTCGTGTGCGGCAGGGAGATGTTGACGATCTCGGCGCCGGCGTCTTTCAGCCAGGCGATGCCCTGCTGCCAGAGCGTCTCGATCTCTGCCGGCATGCCGTCGACGCGATATTCGTTGGGGATGCCGATCTTCATGCCCTTCAGCGACTGGCCGAGCGAGGCTTCGTAATCCGGCACCGGCAGGTTGACGGAGGTCGTGTCCTTGGCATCGACACTTGCCATCGACTTCAGGAGGATGGCGGCATCGCGCACGTCGCGGGCGATCGGGCCGGCCTGGTCGAGCGACGAGGCGAAGGCGACGATACCCCAGCGCGAGCAGCGGCCGTAGGTCGGCTTGATGCCGACGGTGCCAGTGAAGGCGGCCGGCTGGCGGATGGAGCCACCGGTGTCGGTAGCGGTTGCGCCGGCGCAGAGATGCGCGGCAACGGCAGCAGCCGAACCGCCGGATGAGCCGCCCGGAACGAGCTGCTGGTTCGAGCCCTCGGCACGCCAGGGGTTGATCACCGGACCGTAATAGGAGCTCTCGTTGGAGGAGCCCATGGCGAACTCGTCCATGTTGAGCTTGCCCAACATGACGGCGCCGTCGTTCCAGAGGTTCTGCGTGACTGTCGATTCATAGTGCGGCTTGAAGCCGTCGAGAATGTGGCTGCAGGCCTGGGTGTGGATGCCTTCCGTGCCGAACAGGTCCTTGATGCCGAGCGGAATGCCTTCCAGCGCACCGGCTTTGCCTTCCGCGAGGCGCGTGTCCGACACCTTGGCCATTGCAAGCGCCTTTTGCGGCGTCACCTTCACATAGGCATTCAACTGAGCATTGGCCGCCTCGATCGCCGAAAGATAGGCCTCGGTCAATTCGGTTGCTGTAATCTGCTTGGCGCGCAGCTTGTCGCGGGCTTCGGCAATGGTCAGGCTGGTCAGTTCGCTCATTTTGTTTCGCTTCAGATCTGGAATTGGGCAACGGGTCGGAAAAAGGCTTGAAGGGAGCCGCTATTCGACGACTTTGGGCACCAGGAAGAAATTCTGATCGGTATTCGGTGCATTGGCGACGATGTCGGCGGCCTTGTTGCCGTCGGTCACCGCGTCGGTGCGCTTCTTCATTGCCATCGGCGTCACCGAGGTCATGGCTTCGACGCCGTCGACATTCACTTCGGAGAGCTGCTCGACGAAGCCCAGAATGCCGTTCAGCTCGCCCATCATCCGCTGCGCTTCGTCTTCATTGACGGCGATGCGGGCAAGATGGGCGACGCGTTTGACGGTGGCGAGATCGACGGACATGGCATTCTCCGGATAGGATTTTTCCTATCGCTATAAAGGCCATGCCCGCCATACGCAACGGGTATCGTCAGGCGGAAACGCTCTCGCCCACCTTCGGCGCGGCAACCGCGGTCTTCGAACCTTCCATGCCGGCGATGAACTTTTCCGGGGTCTGGTCGATGATCGGGAAAGTGCCGTAGTGGCAGGGAATGGCGGTCTTGAAGTTGAAGAAGCGCTGGCAGGCGAGCGCGGCAACAGCACCGCCCATGGTGAAGCGGTCGCCGATCGGCAGGATGCCGATATCGGGCTGATGCAGCTCGTTGATGAGAGCCATATCCGAGAAGATATCCGTATCGCCCATGTGGAACAGCGTCGGCTCGTCGTCGAAATGCAGCATCAGGCCGTTCGGATTGCCGAGCGCGTGGGAAACGCCGTCCTCGGTGATCTGGGCGGAGGAATGCAGTGCATTGGTGAAGGTGGCCGAGAAACCGCCGAGGCCGACTGTGCCGCCGGTATTGCCCATTTCCAGCTTCTCGACGCCCTTGGTGCCGAGCCAGGAAGCGAGGTCAGCATTGGCGAGAACGACGGCGCCGGTATCCTTGGCGATCTGAACCGTGTCGCCGACGTGGTCTGCATGTCCATGCGTCAGTAGGATATGGGTCACGCCTTCGGCAACGTCCTTGATGTTGAGGCCGGCGGCGGCGAAGGAGGAATTGTAGGTCAGGAAAGGATCGATCAATATTTTTGTCGTGGCCGTCTCGATGCGAAAAGCGGAATGGCCGAGCCAGGTGATCTTCATTGGATTTCTCCTTATTACTTGATTTGAAATGGAAGGCTGGTGTCCAGAGCATTTCCGATCGAAATGCCCTGTCATTTGTTCTTCCGCATCTCCGGAGGCAAAACCGCTGTGCGCTTTTGCTGGAAATGCTCTAGGAGATATCCCAAACCGCAGCAAAGAAAAGCGGCTTTGGCTTCAATTTGTTTTGACGAGAGCGAGACCTGATGACGACGCTGACCATCGAAGACCTAGCCGCGACGCTCCTGCCCGGCCAGCCGATTGCCGGCCTCGACCTGGGCACGAAGACGATCGGGCTTGCGATGTCGGATCTCGGGCGGCGCTTTGCAACGCCTCGCCCCGTCATCAAACGCGTGAAGTTCACCCAGGATGCCGAGATGCTGCTCGCCTTCGCCGACAAGGAAAAGGTCGCGGCCTTCGTCATAGGGCTACCGGTCAACATGGACGGCTCTTCGGGGCCGCGTGTACAGGCGACGCGCGCCTTCGTGCGCGGCATGGCGGAAAAGACCGCCCTGCCCTTCGTTTTCTGGGACGAGCGGCTTTCGACCGTGGCGGCCGAGCGGGCACTTCTGGAAATGGACGTCTCGCGAGCCAAGCGCGCCGAGCGTATCGACTCGGCAGCGGCGAGCTTCATTCTTCAGGGAGCCTTGGACAGGCTATCGGCGCTCGGAAGAGTGACCTTGCCCGATCTCGATGCCTGACGGCCGCGCCACCATTCCATGATCGCGGCGCGGCGGCGAAAGCCGAAGATCGCGAAGACCAGCACGCTGTCGAAGGCGATGGCGCGCGCCACCAGCGGCGGAATGGTTTCCGGCGGGATGCCGAGGATCTTGCCGTAGATATCGAACACCAGGTCATGCATCTGCCGCGTCAGCATGAAGATGCCAAAGCTCATGTCGTAGTACGACAGATAATACCATGCCCCTAGAAACGAGACCGGCCCTGCCCAGCAAATCAACAACCACTTCATGCGGTACCCCTTCGACGCTGAAATTGCGTCGTTCCAGCCGAAAGGACGAGCCAGTTCGACAGCGCCATGGCGCTCAACACCATCGCGGGCAGCGTTATATCTAGTGCGAGCACGGCGAAGAACATCATCGCCGCGACGAGAAACACTAATTTTGCGGATCTCAACCCCATGGCTGCACGCTTGATGGTTAACTATTCGTCCTTTCACAGTGACGAGTTAACCGCAGTGGCGCAATGTAAACCATTTGTTAAGGTTAACGACGGAGCGGGCTTGTGGATATCCCCCGCTTGAGCCCCTGCATCAGCCGTAGACGCCGCGCACGATCCGCTTCAAAGCCGTTGCCGCCTTCTCCCAATCCTTGCCGTTTTTCAAGGCAAGACCGGCGCATTGATCGCTGACGGCTGAAGCCAGCACGATGTGCTGGATGGCGGCAAAGATCATGGCGTTGACGGCCTGGGCATCGACGCCCTTGGGCGGCACCAGCGAGCCGCGCATGCGCTCGATCCAGCCGGCGAGCGCCTTGGAGCGCGCCTCCGACAGGCGGCGGACCTGCTCGCTGCTTTCGGAGACTTCCCAGGCGACGATGCGGCGCATCAGCGGATCGGCGCGCAACGCATCGAGAAACAGGAGCGAGAGCCGCTCCATCAGGTCGCCGTAGGTGAGAAGAAACATGCCGCCGGTATCATCGGGAATGCGATCCTTCACCCAGCTGCCGAGATCGGTGCCTATGGCTTCCACGAGGCCATCGAGGCCGCCGTAATAGCGGTAGATCAGCTGCTTGTCGCAGCCGGCGCCGCGGGCAACCGCATTAATGCCGAAATTCTGGAACCCCTCCTCCGCCAGAAGCCGCTTGGCGGCATCGAGGATCGCCTGCTCGGTTGCGGCGCGATTGCGCACGCGCTTTTCCACGACAGGCGTTTCCAGGGGGATTTTAACGGCAGTGTTTGCGACGGCCATCGATTCGACTCCAATTGTCACCGAGCGGTGAATAACAAGCCGGATCGTCTTGAACAACAAAGCCTTCAGGCCGCGGTCAGTCAAACCGCACGAATCCACAGATTAGAGAAACTGACCAAGCCACATATCGTGGTCCCGGACGCCAGACCTAGTGGGAATTCTAAGTGGCCGGCGGATAAAGCAGGTCGACAATGTAGCTGGCGTCGAAACGCGAATCGAGCATGCCGTAGGTCGCCCGCCAGCCGCCCGCGAGACGGGTTTCGATGAAGGCATCGGCGATCTTGCCGGCTCCGAGGCGATAAAGCTCGGCGGCACCGGCTGCCAGCGCCATCTGCTCGACCAGCAGGCGGGCAGCGCCCTCATCCTGCTCGCAAAGCGCCATGGCGGCGCGCAGGACTTCGATGGTCTTCTTGCCTGCTGGCCCGAGATCGCGGGCAAGGCCGGCAAAGACGGTCTCGAACAGGTCCCTGCCCCGGTTCAATACGCGCAGGACATCAAGCGCCATGACATTGCCGGAGCCTTCCCAAATCGCATTGACGGGGGCTTCGCGGTAATGGCGGGCGATCGGGCGTTCCTCGATATAGCCGCTGCCGCCGATGCACTCCATCGCCTCGTAGATCAGCGCCGGGGCGATCTTGCAGCACCAGTATTTGGCGACCGGAGTCATGACGCGGGCATAGGCCGCCTCTTCGCTGCTGCCGCTCGCCTTGTCGAAGGCCTCGGCCAAGCGGAAGGCAAGCGCGGTCGCGGCGGCGACATCGAGCGCCATATCGGCGAGCACGCGCGTCATGATCGGCTGATTGACCAGCATCTTGCCGAAAACGCTGCGTCCGCGCGCATGATGCACGGCTTCGGCCAGCGACGCGCGCATGATGCCGGCAGAGGCCAGCGCGCAATCGAGCCGCGTCAGGGTCACCATGTCGAGGATCGTGCGAATGCCGGCATCCGGCCCTCCGAGCAGGAAGCCGAACGTATCGGTAAATTCGACTTCGGAGGAAGCATTCGACCGGTTGCCGAGCTTGTCCTTCAACCTCTGGAAGTGCAGGCCGTTGGCCGAGCCATCCTCCAAAAGCCGCGGCACGAGGAAGCAGCCCATGCCGTCCTTGGTCTGGGCCAGCATGATGAAGGCATCGCTCATGGGCGCCGACATGAACCATTTATGGCCTGAAAGCCGGTAGATGCCTTCGCTCACCTTGTCGGCGCTCGTCCGGTTGGCGCGCACATCCGTGCCGCCCTGCTTTTCCGTCATGCCCATGCCGATGGTGACGGCGCTCTTCTGCATGGCGGGCTTGTTGGACGAATCGTATTTGCGCGAGAGAATCTTCGGCGCCCAATCCTTCTGCACCGCCGGCGAGGCCATCATGGCAGCCACCGAGGCGCTGGTCATCGTCAGCGGGCACAGATGACCGCATTCGAGCTGAGCCGTCAGATAGAAGCGGGCGGCACGCACCTTGTGCGACTGGCCCTTGGCCTCGGGATCGGCCTGCGCATCCCAGATGGAGGAATGCAGGCCCATCGCCATGGAGCGGCGCATCAGCGCATGCCAGGCCGGGTGGAATTCGACGACATCCAGACGCTCGCCGCGCGGACCATGGGTGCGCAGCTGCGGCGCGCCCTGGTTCGCCATGCGTGCCAGTTCCTGTGCCTCGTGAGACGTGACGAACCGGCCGTGCTGCTCCAGCTCTTCACGCGTCGAACGCGGCAGGCCGGACGTGAGATCGACGATCAGCGGATCGGAACGATAGGCATTGATGCCGGTCCAGAGGCTCGGCTGGTTCAGGTCGGCAAAGGGGTCGTCAGTCCGGGTCGGTTGGGTCATGAATCGCTTGTAGAGCAAGAAGGTTGCAAGGGAAACCGGAAGTTACGTCTCCCACCGGCATAGGTCCTGTAGCGGGATTCGGGCGAAATTGCATGGGGAACAAGCGGGCGCGGCGCACACCGCCGCTTGCCCCATGGGCGCTCCCTCTTTATAGACCGCCTGACGAAATCCAGAGGGCAGGTTCATGGTCTTCTTTCCCCACCGCCACCTCATCGGCATCAAGGGTCTCACCGAGCAGGATATCACCTATCTTCTCGACAAGGCCGACGAGGCGGTCAAGATCAGCCGCCAGCGCGAGAAAAAGACGTCTACGCTTCGCGGGCTGACGCAGATCAATCTCTTCTTCGAAGCGTCGACGCGCACGCAATCCTCCTTCGAACTGGCCGGCAAACGGCTCGGCGCCGATGTGATGAACATGTCGGTCGGCAATTCCTCCGTCAAAAAGGGCGAGACGCTGATCGATACGGCGATGACGCTGAATGCCATGCGGCCCGATGTGCTCGTCATCCGCCATTCTAGCGCGGGTGCCGCCGCGCTGCTGGCGCAGAAAGTGTCCTGCTCCGTGGTCAATGCCGGCGACGGCCAGCACGAGCATCCGACCCAGGCCCTACTCGACGCGCTGACGATCCGCCGCGCCAAGGGCAAGCTCTCGCGCATCATCGTCGCGATCTGCGGCGACGTGCTGCACTCGCGCGTCGCGCGCTCCAACATCCTGCTTCTGAACGCCATGGGCGCCCGCGTCCGGGTCGTCGCGCCCGCCACGCTGCTGCCCGCCGGCATTGCTGACATGGGCGTCGAGGTCTTCCATTCGATGAAGGAAGGGCTGAAGGATGCCGACGTTGTCATGATGCTGCGTCTGCAGCGCGAGCGCATGTCCGGCGCTTTCGTGCCTTCGGTACGCGAATACTATCATTTCTACGGTCTCGACGCCGAAACCCTCAAGGTTGCCAAGGAAGATGCGCTCGTCATGCATCCCGGGCCGATGAACCGTGGGGTCGAAATCGCTTCCGAAGTGGCCGACGGTCCGCAAAGCGTCATCGCCGAACAGGTGGAAATGGGCGTCGCCGTGCGCATGGCCGTGATGGAGACGCTGCTCGTTTCGCAGAACCAGGGACCTCGCAGCGAGGGAGCGGACGCATGAGCAATTCGATCGTCCTCCAGAACGTCCGCATCATCGACCCCTCCCGCGATCTCGACGAGGTCGGCACGATTGTCGTCGAAGACGGCGTGATCGTCGCGTCGGGCAAGGATGCGAAGAACCATGGCATTCCCAAAGGCGCGACCGTTCGCGATTGCAATGGACTTGTCGCTATTCCCGGCTTGGTCGATGCGCGCGTGCATGTCGGCGAGCCTGGCGGTGAGCATCGCGAAACGATCGCCTCCGCAAGCCGTGCGGCTGCGGCTGGCGGCGTGACTTCCTTCATCATGATGCCGGACACCGATCCGGTTATCGATGATATCGCCTTGGTCGAATTCGTCAGGAAGACGGCGCGCGACACGGCGGTCGTCAATGTCTATCCGGCTGCAGCCCTCACCAAGGGTCTTGCCGGCGAGGAGATGACGGAAATCGGCCTGCTGCGGGAAGCCGGGGCCGTTGTTTTCACAGACGCGCATTCCGGTGTCCACGATAGCCAGGTCCTGCGTCGCATCATGACCTATGCGCGCGAATTCGGCGCGGTGATTTCCTGCGAGACGCGCGACAAATATCTCGGCGCGAACGGCGTCATGCACGAAGGCCTGTTTGCAAGCTGGCTCGGGCTATCAGGCATTCCGAAGGAAGCCGAGCTGATCCCGCTGGAGCGCGACCTTCGCATCGCGACGCTGACGCGCAGTCACTATCATGCGGCGATGATCTCCGTACCGGAATCGGCAGAGGCGATCCGCCTCGCCCGCTCGCGCGGCGCCAAGGTCACCTGCGGCATCTCGATCAACAATCTCGCGCTCAACGAAAACGACATCGGCGAATACCGCACGTTCTTCAAGCTCTACCCGCCGCTGCGCTCCGAGGACGACCGCACGGGCATGATCGAGGCGCTGGCCGACGGCACGATCGACATTATCGTTTCCTCGCATGATCCGCAGGACGTCGATACGAAACGCCTGCCGTTCGGCGAGGCGGAAGACGGTGCCGTCGGGCTCGAAACGCTGCTTCCCGCTGCGCTCCGGCTCCATCACAGCGGCCAAGTGAGCCTGATGCGGCTCGTCGATGCGCTCTCGACGCGGCCGGCGCAAATCTTCGGTCTCCCCGCCGGCACGCTGAAGCCCGGTGCCAAGGCCGATATCGCCCTTGTCGATCTCGACGAGCCTTGGCTTGTCGCCAAAGACATGCTTCTGTCGCGCTCGAAGAATACACCCTTCGAAGATGCGAGAATGAGCGGCCGGGCGGTTGCAACTTATGTCGCCGGCAAGCTGGTTCATAGTCTCTAGGACGGGCCAAGGGTTTACGGAGAATAAGACGTGATGGCGGATTTCTGGACTTGGCAGCTCACCCCGCAGACCGCGCTGGCCGGCCTCGTCATCGGCTACCTGCTCGGCTCGATCCCCTTCGGCCTGCTGCTGACGCGCATGGCCGGCCTCGGCGACGTGCGCAGCATCGGCTCTGGCAATATCGGCGCGACCAACGTGCTGCGCACCGGCAATAAGGGGCTGGCTGCGGCCACGCTGCTGCTCGACGCCTTCAAGGGCACGGCCGCCGTCCTGGTCGTCGGGCATTTCTTCGGCGGCGACGCCGGCGTGCTTGCTGGTTTCGCTGCCTTCATCGGCCACATCTTTCCGGTCTGGATCGGCTTCAAGGGCGGCAAGGGCGTTGCGACCTATCTCGGCATCCTGCTGGGCCTCGCGCCGCTGATGGCGCTGATTTTCGCCATCGTCTGGCTGGTCATTGCCTTCACCACCCGCTATTCCTCGCTTTCCGCGCTGGTTGCAACCCTTGTCATACCGGTTGTATTGTGGATATTGGGCGCCGACAAGATCGCCGCGGCCATGGCGCTGATGACCATCATCTCCTGGTACAAGCACAGGGCCAACATTGCCCGGCTGACCGCCGGAACGGAAAGCAAGATCGGAGCGAAGGGGTAATGGACACAGGCAGCGCAAGACGGACCGGAGTTGCGCTGACCGAAAAACAAAGGATCGCCTGGCTCAGGCTCATCCGCTCCGACAATGTCGGGCCATCCACCTTTCGCGATCTCATCCATCATTACGGTTCCGCCGAAGCAGCACTTGCCATGCTGCCGGAGCTTTCGCAGCGCGGCGGCTCGACGCGCGCCATCCGCATCGCCGCCGAACGGGACGCATTGCGGGAGTTGGAGGCGGCACATCGCTTCGGCGCGCGCTTCGTCGGCATCGGCGAGCCGGACTATCCCCCTGCCCTTCGGGAGATCGACGGCGCGCCGCCGCTTCTTGCCGTCAAAGGCAGCATGCCCACAGCGACACATCCGGCAATCGGCGTGGTCGGCTCCCGAAACGCCTCGATCAGCGGCGCCAAATTCACGGCCATGATCGCGCGCACCTGCGGCGAAGCAGGTTATGCAGTGGTCTCCGGTCTGGCGCGCGGTATCGATACGGCGGCCCATCGCGCCAGCCTCGAAACGGGTACGATCACCGCTTTAGCGGGTGGGCTCGACCAGCCCTACCCGCCCGAGAATATCGGCCTGCTGAACGAGATATGGGATGGCAACGGGCTTGCCGTCAGCGAAATGCCGTTCGGCTGGGAGCCGCGCGCCCGCGATTTCCCGCGCCGCAACCGTCTCATCGCGGGCATCTCGCTCGGCGTCGTGGTCATCGAAGCGGCAACCCGCTCCGGCTCGTTGATAACCGCCCGTCTTGCGGGGGAATTCGGCAGGCTTGTCTTCGCCGTTCCCGGCTCGCCGCTTGATCCGCGCTGCGAAGGCACCAACGGTCTGCTGAAAGACGGCGCGATGATCGTGACGACGCCGGCCGATATTGTCGAAGCGCTGCGGCCGCTCGCCGAGCCGGATCTCTTTCGTCCCCGGCCGGCCGAGGCTCCCGTCGAAAGGAGCAAGCCGCTTTCTGCCCCGCCCGATGATGCCGAGCGCGACCATATCGTCGAAGCGCTCGGGCCGACACCGGTCGAGATCGACGACATCGTCCGCCACACCGGTCTGCCGATAGCGGCGATTCATTCCGTCCTTCTCGAGTTGGACATGGCCGGCCGGCTGCATCGCCATCCCGGCGGACTGGTGTCGATCTCCATGCTGGATTGAAAAGTGTGACACGCGTACCAATTCTAAGCATCGCATCGCCGCACCAAGCGCAAAAATCGCCTTCGCCTCTTGACCGCGACGAATTCCCTGTCCATGTCGGAAGGCCGGGAAGCCGGAAAAACCCGGTATCTCCCGCGCCTTATACCGGCGCGACCTCTTATTCAGAGACTTGATGATGAACGTTGTAGTGGTGGAATCGCCTGCCAAGGCCAAGACAATCAACAAATATCTGGGACCCGGATATAAGGTTCTTGCTTCCTTCGGCCATGTGCGTGACCTGCCCGCCAAAGACGGTTCGGTACTGCCGGATCAAGATTTCGAAATGCTCTGGGAAGTCGATGCCGCGTCGCAAAAGCGCATGAAGGACATCGCCGACGCGATGAAATCCTCCGACGGCCTGTTTCTCGCGACCGACCCGGATCGCGAGGGTGAAGCCATTTCCTGGCACGTGCTAGACCTGCTCAACAAAAAGCGCGTCATCAACGGCAAGCCGGTGAAGCGCGTCGTCTTCAACGCCATCACCAAGAAGGCCGTGCTCGACGCCATGGCCGAGCCGCGCGACATCGATGTGCCGCTGGTGGATGCCTATCTCGCCCGCCGCGCCCTCGACTATCTCGTCGGCTTCAACCTGTCGCCGGTCCTGTGGCGCAAGCTTCCGGGCGCCCGCTCGGCTGGCCGCGTGCAGTCGGTCGCGCTACGTCTCGTCTGTGATCGCGAGTCCGAGATCGAGCGCTTCATCTCGGAAGAATACTGGAACCTGTCGGCCATCCTGAAGACTCCGCGCGGCGACGAATTCGAAGCGCGGCTGGTGTCAGCGGACGGCAAGCGCCTGCAGCCGCGCGCCATCGGCAACGGCGAGGACGCCGGCAGGCTGAAGGCTTTGCTGGAGGGTGCCTCCTATGTCGTCGACACTGTCGAGGCGAAGCCGGTCAAGCGCAATCCGAGCCCGCCATTCACCACTTCGACACTGCAGCAGGCCGCTTCCTCCAAGCTCGGCTTCTCGGCTTCGCGCACTATGCAGGTGGCGCAAAAGCTTTATGAAGGCGTCGACATCGGCGGCGAGACCGTCGGTCTCATCACCTATATGCGTACCGACGGCGTTCAGATGGCCCCGGAAGCGATCGATGCCGCGCGTAGCGCCATCGCCAATCAGTTCGGCGACCGTTACCTGCCGGAAAAGGCGCGCTTCTATTCCACCAAGGCAAAGAATGCCCAGGAAGCACACGAAGCGATCCGCCCGACCGACTTCGAGCGCGTGCCGGACCGCATCCGCAAGTTCCTCGACGACGACCAGCTGAAGCTCTACGACCTGATCTGGAAACGCGGCATTGCCAGCCAGATGGCATCGGCCGAAATCGAGCGCACGACGGTCGAGATCCTGGCCGACAACGCCGGCAAGAAGGCAGGCCTGCGCGCCGTCGGCTCCGTTATCCGGTTCGACGGCTTCATCGCCGCCTATACCGACCAGAAGGAAGACGGTGAACAGAGCGACGACAGCGAAGAAGGCGGTCGTCTGCCGGAGATCAATGCGCGCGAAAACCTCGCCAAGCAGAAGATCAATTCGACCCAGCATTTCACCGAACCGCCGCCGCGCTATTCTGAGGCGTCGCTGATCAAGAAGATGGAAGAACTCGGCATCGGCCGCCCCTCCACCTATGCGGCGACGCTCGCGACGCTGCGCGACCGCGATTACGTGACCATCGACAAGCGCAAGCTGCTGCCGCAGGCCAAGGGCCGGCTGGTGACGGCCTTCCTCGAAAGCTTCTTCACCAAATATGTGGAATATGATTTCACGGCCGATCTGGAAGAGAAGCTCGACCGCATTTCGGCCGGCGAGCTGAATTGGAAGGACGTGCTGCGCGACTTCTGGCGCGATTTCTTTGCCCAGATCGAAGACACCAAGGAATTGCGCGTCACCAACGTTCTCGACGCCTTGAACGAGGCGCTCGCCCCGCTCGTCTTCCCGAAGCGTGAAGACGGCAGCGACCCGCGCATCTGCCAGGTATGCGGCACGGGCAATCTCTCGCTGAAGCTCGGCAAATACGGCGCCTTCGTCGGCTGCTCGAACTATCCGGAATGCAACTATACGCGCCAGCTTTCGTCGGAAGGCGGCGCGGAGGCCGAATCCAACGGATTGAACGAGCCGAAGGCACTCGGCGCGGATCCGGTCACCGGCGAGGAGCTGACGCTGCGTTCCGGCCGTTTCGGACCCTATATTCAGCGCGGTGATGGCAAAGATGCCAAACGTGCTTCGTTGCCGAAAGGCTGGAAGCCGGAGGATATCGATTACGAGAAGGCGATGGCACTGATCTCGCTGCCGCGTGACATCGGCAAGCATCCGGAAAGCGGCAAGATGATCTCGTCCGGCATCGGCCGCTATGGTCCGTTCCTTCTGCATGACGGCAGCTACGCCAATCTCGAAAGCGTCGAGGATGTCTTCACCGTCGGCCTGAACCGCGCGGTCACCGTTCTTGCAGAAAAGCAGAGCAAGGCCGGCGGCGGAGCGCGCGGTACGCCCGCGGCGTTGAAGGATCTCGGCGCGCATCCGGATGGCGGCGGCGCAATCACCGTTCGCGATGGCAAGTATGGTCCCTACGTCAATTGGGGCAAGGTCAATGCGACGCTGCCGAAAGGCACGGATCCGCAGGCGATCACCGTCGAGGAAGCCCTGGCTCTGATCGCAGCCAAGGCCGGCAAGAGCGGCGGTACCACCAAGAAGGCGCCTGCCAGGGCAAAGGCTGCGGCAGCCGGCGCAAAAGCGACGAAAACCACCGCCAAGCCGAAGGCTGCTGCAAAGAAGCCCGCGGCCAAGACGGCAGCGAAAAAGAAGAGTGCAGAGTGAGCAGAGAACCGCGCGGCAGGAACCCATCGTCGGAACGACGTTCCGGCAAACCCGGCCGCGCCGGCAAGGCAGGCGATGACGAGCCGATGATGGCAATCGTCCACGGCATTCTGCCGCCGCGCGAGATCATCCTGCGCTTCATCGCCGAACATCCGCAGCAGGCCTCCAAACGCGAACTGGCCAAAGCCTTCGGCCTGAAGGGCGAGAGCCGCGTCGCGCTGAAGGAACTGCTGCGCGAACTCGAAGAAGAAGGCATGG
Source organism: Rhizobium sp. P40RR-XXII (assembly GCF_012641405.1). Classification (GTDB taxonomy): domain Bacteria; phylum Pseudomonadota; class Alphaproteobacteria; order Rhizobiales; family Rhizobiaceae; genus Rhizobium. The sequence continues at coordinate 12,898 of NZ_JABAII010000016.1, read as the reverse complement.
TGCAGAAGAGCCGCAAGTCGCTCATCCGCCCTGGCGCACTGCCGCCGATCGCCGTTCTCGACATCACCACGCGCGATAAGGATGGCGAACTGATCGGCCGGCCCGCAGAATGGGCTGACGAAAACGGCGTCGCACCTGCCGTGATGATCAAGCAGTCCTCCTCGCCCGCCGGCCGCAATGGCAAGGGCAAGGCGCCGGTCGCCGGCATGGGCGACCGCATTCTCGCGAAGATCTTTCCGGCCGTGGATCGCGGCGGCCCAGCCTATACGGCTCGCATCATCAAGGTCCTCGACAAGCGGAAGGGTGCCTCCATGGGCGTCTTCCGCGAAACACCGGGCGGCGGCGGCCGGCTGATGCCGATCGAGCGTCGCGGCGAGGAGATGGTCGTCGATCCGGGCTATACCGGCGACGCCAAGGACGGCGATCTCGTCGAGGTGGAAATTGCCCGCCTCGGCCGCTTCGGCCTGCCGCGCGCCAAGGTGCTGTCGGTCATCGGCTCGGTCGCTTCGGAAAAGGCGATCTCCATGATCGCCATCCATGCGCATGGAATCCCGCATGTCTTTCCCGCCGCCGCGATAGCGGAGGCCGATGCCGCCAAGCCCGCGACCATGTCGCATCGCGAGGATTGGCGCAGCCTGCCGCTGATAACAATCGATCCGGCCGACGCCAAGGATCATGACGACGCCGTCTATGCCGAAATGGACCCATCGCCGGACAATCCGGATGGCGTGATCGTCACCGTCGCCATCGCGGACGTCTCCTGGTACGTGCGGCCGAACTCGCCGCTCGACCGCGAAGCGCTGAAGCGCGGCAATTCGGTCTATTTCCCCGATCGTGTCGTGCCGATGTTGCCTGAGCGCATCTCCAACGATCTCTGCTCGTTGAAGGAAGGCGTCGACCGTCCTGCCCTCGCCGTGCGAATGATCTTCTCCAGGGAGGGCCGGAAGGCCGGCCACACCTTTCATCGCGTCATGATGAAGAGCGCGGCCAAGCTTTCCTACCAGCAGGCCCAGGCGGCGATCGACGGCAAGCCCGACGACAAGACCGGACCGATGCTGGAGCCGATCCTCAAACCGCTCTGGCATGCCTACGACATCCTGAAAAAGGGCCGTGACCGTCGCCAGCCGCTCGAGCTCGACATGCCCGAACGCAAGATCCTGCTGACACCCGATGGTACGGTCGACCGGGTCGTCGTGCCGCCTCGCCTCGATGCGCACAAGCTCATCGAAGAGATGATGATCCAGGCAAACGTCGCCGCCGCCGAGACGCTGGAGAAACGGAAGCAGGCGCTCGTCTATCGTATCCATGACGGGCCGACGCTCGCCAAGCAGGAGGTCCTGCGCGAATTTCTGGCCACCCTCGGCATATCACTGCCCAAGGGCGGCAATGTTCGGGCCAACAGTTTCAACGGCATCCTCGCCAAAGCCGATGGCACCCCGCATCAGACGATGGTCAACGAGATGGTGCTGCGCTCGCAGAGCCAGGCGATCTACAGCCCCGACAACATCGGGCACTTCGGCCTGAACCTGATGAAATACGCCCACTTCACCTCGCCGATCCGCCGTTACGCCGATCTGATCGTGCATCGCGCGCTCGTCGGCTCGCTCGGCCTCGGCGAAGGCGCAATTACGCCGGACGAAGAGGCATCGCTTGACGATATCGCCGCCGAAATCTCGACCTTCGAACGCCGCGCCATGGCTGCCGAGCGCGAGACCGTGGACCGGCTCATCGCCCATCATCTGGCTGGCAAGGTCGGTACGGAATTCGAGGCGCGCGTCGGCGGTGTCACCAAGTCGGGACTTTTTGTCACCCTACCGGACTATGGCGCCGACGGTTTCATCCCTATATCCACGCTGGGCTCCGATTATTTCATCTACGATGAGGCGCATCAGGCACTGACAGGCGAGAGAACGGGGCTCGGCTATCGTCTCGGCGATGACGTCAGCGTGAGGCTCGCCGAAGCCGTGCCGCTTGCCGGAGCTCTGCGCTTCGAAATGCTGAGCGAAGGCAGGCCGATGCCGACCGCGGTGCGTTCCTTCCACAAGGCGGCCCGCCGCAACAAGAGCCAGGCCCGCAAGGCGCCGGGCACAAGACCGCCGCGCGGACGCAGGTAAAAGGCGGCTACCGGCAGGAAGGAAACGCATTCATGACGGGCAGCCCATCCGACTCTCCCACCCGCTTCGGTGGCTCCGATGAAAGCGAGCGTCCGCTTGGACGATCGATTTCCCGCGGCATGCAGAACCGCTGCCCGCGCTGCGGCACCGGCAGGCTCTTCCGCGCCTTCCTGAAACCGGTGGATCATTGTGCCGCATGCGGCGAGGAAATCTTTCATCAGCGCGCCGACGATCTGCCGCCCTATCTGGTGATCCTGGTTCTCGGCCACGTCATCGTTGGCGGCTACATGCTGACAGACATGACTTTCAAATTGCCGCTCTGGGCACATCTCGCCATATGGGCACCCATTACCGTCATCACGGCGCTTGCCGTCATTCAACCGATCAAAGGCGGTGTCATCGGCCTGCAATGGGCGCTCCGGATGCATGGATTCGGCGGACATGACGACAGTCCGGAAGAATGGGATGAGGGGAACGGCCGGTCGTGACAATGCCCGCCCGCCTATGCAGCCGGCCCGGACAAAGGGCCGAGGTTGTCTCGCAACGTTGCACTCTTCTATCGGGAATCACTATCGATTCGCCGCATATTCGCGATTTGCGCGAGATGGTTCATCAGCAACGGCTTGACATCAGCAACATTTCTTGTCTGAACATGCCGCGCGTCAAGGGGACTATTCCGGAGGGTTTGACCGATCTCATGAAAGCCGACCCGTCACCTGAATTTGGCCGAGCCGTGGCTTTCTATGTTGCGCATCCGGATCGATTCGCCTGCCTCATGCTCCAGGAATTAGTTTATGCTTGAACCGACGAACGACAAGGCCGGCCATGTCGAAGAAATTCACTGGCCTTCGCTCGTTGCAGCCATTGCCTCCGTGTCCGCCGTCGGCATCGCCATCGGGCTGGGCCTGCCGCTTCTCAGCATCATCCTCGAAAAGCGCGGCATTCCTTCGAGCCTGATCGGGCTCAACACGGCGATGATGGGTGTAGCCTCGATGCTGGCCGCGGTCATCACGACCAAGCTCGCGCATCGCTTCGGCGTCGTGCAGACGATGATCTGGGCGGTCTTTCTCTCGGCGCTGAGCTCGCTCGGCTTCTATTACGCAGAAAACCTGCTGTTGTGGTTTCCGTTGCGCATCGTGTTCCACGGAGCGACAACGACCCTTTTCATCCTGTCGGAATTCTGGATCAACGCGGCCTCACCGCCTTCCAAGCGCGGCTTCGTGCTCGGCCTTTACTCCACGGTGTTCTCCCTCGGCTTTGCGGCCGGCCCCCTGCTCTTCTCCGTGGTCGGCAGCGAGGGCTTGATGCCCTTCGTTGTCGGCGCCTGCATCATCCTGGCCGCCGCCATTCCGATCTTCATTGCGCGCAATGAGAGCCCGATCGTCGACGAGAAGCCCGAACTGCATTTCGTCCGTTACATCTTCCTGGTGCCGACGGCGACGGCGGCTGTCTTCGTGTTCGGCGCGGTAACCGTCGGCGGCGGTTCGCTGTTCACCAGCTATGCGACGCGCCTCGGCTTCAACGAATCGCAGGCCGCATTGCTGCTGACCGTCATGGGCGTGGGCAATTTCGTCTTCCAAATTCCGCTCGGGCTGCTTGCCGACCGCATGCGCGACAAGCGGCCGCTGTTGTCGATCATGGCTACGATCGGCTTTGTCGGCGCGCTTCTGCTGCCGTCGCTGTCGTCAAACTGGATTATTCTGGCCACCATCCTGCTCTTCTGGGGCGGCTGCGTTTCGGGCATGTATACGGTCGGACTCAGCCATCTCGGCACGCGGCTGACCGGCGCGGACCTTGTGGCAGCCAATGCCGCCTTCGTCTTCTGCTATGCCATCGGCATGGTTCTCGGGCCGCCGACGATCGGCACGGCAATGGATTTCGCCAATCCCAGCGGCTTTGCCTGGGCCGTGGCCTTTTTCTTCGGCCTTTATGTCCTGCTTTCGGGGATACGGCTGCTTTTCATGGGCAACAGGGGTTGACTTTTCGGGCGCGATTTGTAGTTTCGCGCCAGAATTCGCCGTGGACCTCCGCACTGGCCGTCCACGGCGTTCATTTTTATTAAAGGCAGGACGACTATGGCCAAGGCTACCACCATCAAGATCAAGCTGCTGTCGACGGCCGACACTGGTTTCTTTTACGTCACGACGAAGAACAGCCGTACGATGACGGACAAGATGACGAAGACGAAGTACGACCCGGTTGCGAAGAAGCACGTCGAGTTCAAGGAAACGAAGATCAAGTAAGCTTCCTAAACCTCAGGTTACAAAAAGGCGCAACCTACGGGTTCGCGCCTTTTTTTGTTTTTGCTGAGGATTTCCGGGACAAAGTCCAATTTTTCCGCATCATCAGGGCTGAGAGCTGACCGCCCTCACGGAAAAGAAAAAACGCCGCCTTCGACGAACGAAGAGCGGCGTTTTTGAATTGGGGGCCGGCTAGCCTGCAAAACGGCACGAGGAACCGTTATCTTTCTGCCTGCCAGCCGACCGACCCCACGACCCAGGAGATGCGGCGGACCTGAGCATCATGGGGTATCTTGGAAACCCTTGCGGGCTGTCTGTGTACGAGACTAAATTCGCGCGAAATCGAAAGGAAATCAACAAATTCTTAATGATAAAAAATACCTGCCTGCTCGGATGGTTAAAATTCATGACTTTGAGAAAAAGAATGTCCGATAGTTTTAACAAATCGAGGTCAAGAAGGACTAAAGAATAAAGATCTAATTCCTGCGGAGAAGGAAAAAACCGAATACATATATTCAATGAATATCTGAATATATAAATTATTTTCAGTTAAAGTCGCACCTCTCGACTTTTATATAGCAGCAAAATTTCAAACAATTCTCATATATATAATAAAATTGTGACGAAATTCCAATCTTTCTCCAAATACGCATGTATTCATCTCGAGACGAGATAAAAGTACGAGCCTTTTCTTTCAGCAATGCAGAAGCGGTACATCATGGAGGAGCACAGAACAATTTTTTTTGACCATTGTTCAAAACTTGAAAAACACCCTCAATATTGGGAGGTGGTGCCCGCTTTAATGATCCGCTACCGTCAAGCGGCCGAGGCGACGACCCTGTTGCGGCCTGCTCTTTTTGCTTCATAAAGCGCAAGATCAGCCTGTTTCATCAATTGCTCCGGCGCCTCGATTGTGTCCAAACGAGACGAAATGCCGAAGGATGCGGTAATGTTAAGCGCGACACCGCCGTCCCGCAGCTTCACCGGCATATTTTCTACCGCTGCGCGCAGACGTTCGGCGATCGCAGCCGCAATATCGGCTGTTGTATCCGGCATGACGACAACAAATTCCTCGCCGCCGTAGCGGCAGGCCAGATCGGCGCCGCGCACCGTTGAGCGGATGCGCGCCGCGAATTCCTTCAACACCTCGTCGCCGGCATCGTGACCGTAGGTGTCGTTGACGGTCTTGAAACGATCTATGTCGGTGATCAGGACGGAAAGCGGCCGTCCCCGCGCCAGGGAACGATCGAAAAGCACCTTGAGGTGATTGTCCAGGTATCGCCTGTTGTGCAGGCCGGTGAGCGCGTCGGTGACGGCAAGCTCGATGGTCTGCTGCACGCTGGCGCGTAACCGGTCATTATAGCGCTTGCGCCGTATCTGGGTGAGACAGCGGGCGACGAGCTCGTTCGGATCGATCGGACGGACAATATAGTCGTTGACGCCGAGGTCGAGCGCACGGACGATCATCTCGTCGGCCCCCTGCTCCGTCACCAGCAGCACCGGCAGGAAGCGCGTGCGCTCCAGCGAGCGAAGCTGCGAGCAAAGCCGCAGCGGATCGTAGTCTTCGAAATTCGAATTCACGATGACGAGTTCGAAAGGCCGCTCGGCCGCTTCGAACAAGGCGGCCTGCGGATCGGACATTGCGACGACCTGGGCGATCGGCTTGAGCGTACGGATGATACGCTCCTGCGAATTGGCGCGGCCATCGACCAGAAGCACCTGTCCGGCTTCGTCGGCGCGACCATCGCCGGCCCGAAGCAGATCGTCGATGCCGAAATTGCGCGCGGTCTCGCTGCGCATATTCAATTCGTCACTCAGCGTCTTCAAGCGAAGAAGGCTCTTGACGCGGGAAATAAGCTGCAGGTCGTTGACCGGCTTCGTCAGGAAGTCGTCGGCACCGGCCTTCAAGCCGCGCACACGGTCGGCCGGCTGGTCGAGCGCGGTGACCATGACGACGGGAATATGCGCCGTACGCGGATCCGACTTCAGGCGCTCGCATACTTCAAATCCGTCCATGCCGGGCATCATGATGTCGAGAAGGATGAGATCGACCTGAGCGTTCGCACAAACCGCGAGCGCCTTCAAACCGTCTTCCGCCGTCAGCACTTCGAAATATTCGGCAAGCAGCCGCGCTTCCAAAAGCTTTACGTTGGCGGGGATATCGTCGACTACCAGGATGCGCGCGGTCATCAGCTCTTCCCCATCATCAGGCATCGCCCAGATAGGTCTTAATGGTCTCAATGAATTTCGGCACCGAAATCGGCTTCGAGACATAGGCCTCGCATCCGCCCTGGCGAATGCGCTCCTCGTCGCCCTTCATGGCGAAGGCCGTAACCGCAATTACGGGGATGACGTGGAGATCATCGTCTTCCTTCAGCCATTTGGTGACTTCCAGGCCGGAAACCTCCGGAAGCTGGATATCCATGAGAATCAGGTCCGGACGATGCTTGCGAGCGAGATCGAGCGCTTCCATACCGTTACGGGTCTGGATCGTCGTATAGCCGGAAGCCTCGATCAGATCGCGAAAGAGCTTCATATTGAGCTCATTGTCTTCTACAATCATTACCTGTTTAGGCATGGAAAGCTGTCCCTGCATCCGGTATTGCATCCATTCTCTCGAAATATAGGGTCGCGAGGAACCGATTCCAGAAATACTTGAATCGCAAACTACCGGCATTTGGTTGAAAAATAGGTAACTTACCCTTCGAAATGCAAAGTAACTTCAAGAACCCAAAGAAGAATGCGGCCGCCCCGCAAGAGACCGCGATTGCCGTACTCGGCTGGCTGGCCAACGAACCGGATATGTTCGGCCGTTTCCTGGCGCTGACCGGCGTGGAGCCTGCACAGGTGCGCAACGCCATCAACGAGCCCGCCTTTCTCGCCGGCATGCTCGACTTCCTCATGAACCATGAACCGACATTGCTGGCCTTTTGCGAGGCAAGCGGCATTCCACCGGAGGCCGTCGCCGCCGCGTCGGCGCATTTTTCGCCGCCCGGCCTTGCCTCTGGAGAATATTGACCATGGATGCCCCGCTTGAATTCGACGTATCGCATATCCGGCTGCAGGAGCGGCCGCTGATCGTCTGCGATGTCGACGACGTCGTCTTGCATTTCTTTGCCCCTTTCCTGACCTTCATCGACGGCGAAGGCTATGAATTCCTGCCCCGCTCTTTCCGGTTGACGGGCAACATCGTCTCCAAAGACAATGGCTCCGCCTTGGAAGAAAAGGATGTTCACCGGCTGATCGAAGTCTTCTTCGAGGCGCAGGAACAATGGCAGACCCCTTTGGAGCGCGTTGTCGATACGCTCGGCGAATTCTCGAAAGACGCCGATATCGTCTTCCTCACGGCCATGCCGCCGCAGTTCTGGGTCCAGAGACGCCGTCTGCTCGACAGGCTCGAACTTGCCTATCCCCTGCTGGCATCGCTGCAGCCGAAGGGGCCGATCGTGCGATCCCTGCATCGACAGCGCACTATGCCCGTCGCCTTCGTCGACGACATGGCCCACAATCTGCATTCGGTCAGCGACCATGTTCCGGAATGCCTCCTGATCAACCTCAAACCGGATTCCGTCGTTCACCGCATGGCGCCAGCCGTCGCGGCAGGGATCCCCGAAGCAAACGAATGGAGCCAGGCAGCGCCACTGATCCAGGCTCATATCGTGCGCTGACGCCTCCAACCCGATTTGAGAGCCCAATATCAGAGAATAAGGCGCATCAGCGGCCGGCCATCCTTGCGTTTGGCGATCTCCCAGAAGCCGGCCGCTTCGAATATGCGTTGCGAACCCACATAAAGGCCGACGGATTTCGATTGCTTGGTGCGCTCGATCGGACAGCCCTCCAGCAGCCGCGCCCCGGATGCCTTGGCAAAGTTGACCGCCTCCGAAAGCATGCGATGGCTGTGTCCCTGGCCGCGATCGCGCGCATTCATGAAAAAGCAACTGACGGCCCAGATCGAGCCATCCTCCGCATCCGCCGGATCGAGCGGGCGCGATACGGTTTTGGGGGAATTCCATTGCGGCAGTTCGGCGCGCGGACCGACCTGCACCCAGGCAATCGGCTGCCCATCCACATAACCAAGGAGCCCGGGTGGCGGCCCAGCCGCGACGCGCGCCTGTATGAAGCGTTTCTTGGCCGCAGCATCCATCGTCTTGCGTTGCGACGTCGGGACGCGAAAATAGGTACACCAGCAGCCGTAGCAGGCGCCGCTTGGCCCGAAGAGCACCTCGAAATCGCCCCAACGGTCAGGCGTTAGTGGTTGCACGCTTAAAGTCTGCACTCCCCGCTCCCCGACAGTTTTCCGGCTTGAGACTCACAAGCTTAAAACATAAAGTGGCGATGTTCAATTTTTGTTCTCGTTCAATGACCAGTGCGCCCGACAAGATCTCAGGTTTCTGTCGCGATTGCTTGAGCGAGCAATCGGTCGCACGGACGCGCTGTCGCAGCTGCGGCAGCCCTCGCCTCGTCTATCACCGCGAACTCTACGGACTGACGCTGGCGCATATCGACTGCGACGCCTTTTATGCCTCGATCGAGAAGCGCGACAATCCGGAGCTGGCCGACAAGCCAGTCATCATCGGCGGCGGCAAACGCGGCGTCGTTTCCACCGCCTGCTATATCGCCCGCATCCATGGGGTGCGCTCCGCCATGCCGATGTTCAAGGCACTGGAAGCCTGTCCGAACGCAGTCGTCATCCGCCCGAACATGGAAAAATACGTCCGTGTCGGCCGCGAGGTTCGAGGCATGATGCAGGAGCTGACGCCCTTGGTGCAGCCGCTTTCGATCGATGAAGCCTTTCTGGAGCTCGACGGCACGCAGCGGCTTCATCACGATCCGCCGGCCCGCATTCTCGCCAAGTTTGCCCGGCGGGTGGAACAGGAAATCGGCATCACCGTCTCGGTCGGCCTTTCCTATTGCAAGTTCCTCGCCAAGGTCGCCTCCGACCTGCAGAAGCCACGCGGCTTCTCCGTCATCGGGCGGCAAGAGGCACTCTCCTTCCTGGAGCCACGCCCTGTCACCACCATCTGGGGCGTCGGCAAGGCCTTTGCGGCGACGCTGGAGAGCCACGGCATTCGCACGATCGGCCAATTACAGGCCATGGAGGAAGGTGACCTGATGCGTCGCTACGGCGTCATCGGGCAGCGGCTTTTCCGTCTCGCCCGCGGCATCGACGACCGCACGGTGCATCCGAACGAGGCAGCAAAGAGCGTGTCTTCCGAAACGACTTTCTTTGACGACATTTCGCGCCATGACGATCTCGTGCCGATCCTGCGCGATCTCTCGGAGAAGGTGTCGCGGCGCCTGAAGCGCAGCGGCATTGCCGGGCAGACCGTGGTGCTCAAGCTGAAGACCGCCGACTTCAAGACCCGCACGCGCAACCGCCGTCTAGAAGATCCGACCCAGCTTGCCGACCGGATCTTCCGCACCGGCCTGCGCCTGCTCGAACATGAGACCGACGGCACGAAGTTCCGCCTCATCGGCATAGGCGTCACCGATCTTGGCGACGCGGGGCGCGCGGACCCGCCCGATCTCATCGACGTGCAGGCGACACGCCGCGCCGCCGCGGAAGCCGCCATGGACAAGCTCAAAGAAAAATTCGGCAACAGGACGGTCGAGACCGGTTACACATTCGGCGGCAAGCGCCATAAATAACAATGACTTAAAGAAAAGTCACCGACAAGAGACATATGAATGCCTCGCGAATAATCGCGTCACACACGCGATTCTTTGCGATGAAAAGCTCGGATTCAAACTTTTTTGGTAAATTTCCATTAGGACTTGGATTCTGTGACTTCCGAACGGCGCGGATCCGCCGTCGATTGTGTTTTGCGTACGGGTTCCTATGCGTGTATCGGCTGTATCGACCATTCTTCTCGCCTGCCTGACGATCTCAGGCTGCGCTGCCCGAGGTGAGCGCGAAGCCGCGCAAGCCAGCCCGCCTTCCAAGGAAATGACTAGCTCCATCACAAAGAGTAGCCGGCCGATGCCATCGGTCGAAATCGGTGAAACGGTATCACGCGTCGAGCAGCAGCAGGCGCTCGCAGTCGCAATGCCGACGAATCTCCGTCCGGAGGGGCTCATGCCTTCCGACCAGAGCGACGACGATACGCCCGTCCCGCTGCAGCGGCCGCTCGCAATGCTCGCGCCGTCGAATCCCATGCCTCGCGCCATGCGGCAGCAACCGATGCAGATCTACGGCCACCGCTTCCGCGATGCCAAGCCGATCAACTTCGGCTCTTCCACCTCGCCCCGGAAGCTCGCCGTGCATGGCGTCGACGTCTCGCGCTGGCAAGGCGAGATCGACTGGGATACGCTGCGCACCCAGGGCGCGAACTTCGTCTACATCAAGGCGACGGATGGGGGCGATCATCTCGATCCGATGTTCAAGAAGAACTGGCGAGCCGCCCAACAGGCCGGCCTGAAGCATGGTGCCTATCACTTCTTCTATTGGTGCCGGACTGCCGGGGAGCAGGCCGACTGGTTCATCCGCAACGTGCCGAAGGAAGCAGGCGCCCTGCCGCCCGTCATCGATGTGGAATGGAACGGCGAGTCGAGCTGCAAGCGCCGGCCTTCGCGCGAGCAGGTGCTTGCCAAGATGCAGGTCTTCATGGACAAGCTGGAGAGGCATTACGGCCAGCGTCCGATCGTCTATACCGCGCCGGATTTCTATCGCGACAATCTCAGCGGCGAACTGCTCGACTATCCCTTCTGGCTGCGCGCCGTGGCCCAACATCCATCCAAGGTCTATCCGGGCCGGAAATGGCTGTTCTGGCAATATTCCGGCTCCGGCGTCTCCCATGGAGTCGACGGCAAGATCGATCTCAACGCCTTCCACGGCAGCGAGCAAGACTGGCACAACTGGGTGGCTTCCAGCGCTCACTAACCGTCCATTCGATCTCCGCTGATGATTTAACGCCGAGGCGGGGCCGCACCTCGCTTCGGCGTTGCTGAATCTGGCTTCGAATGGATAAACCCCAAGATTTCGCCGGAACGAAAGGACAGTTCTTTTCGGCAAGCCTTCCTTAAACTTCGAAGTCTAATCTTGGCGCTACGAGTATTGCGTTTTGGTTTGTGTCTATATGAAGCCGTTTTTGTTGCTTGGGCTCGGGCTGTTGTCGGCCACTGCCCTCTCACACCCTTCTCTTGCCGCGCCGGATGCCCGCACCCTGCAGATCGTGGTGTCGAAGGACAGGCAGTCGCTTGCCGTCTATGATGGCGACCAAGTGATCGCGACCTCGAAGGTTTCGACCGGCAAGCGGGGGCATACGACACCGAGCGGCATCTTCTCCATTCTGGAAAAGAAGGTCTATCACGAGTCAAATCTCTATTCGGCCGCGCCGATGCCCTACATGCAAAGGCTGACCTGGTCGGGCATTGCGCTGCACGAATCCAACTCGGTTCCGAATTATCCGGCTTCCCACGGCTGCGTGCGCATGCCGAAAGCCTTTGCCAAGATGCTCTACCAGATGACCGAGCGCGGCGTGCATGTCGTCATCGCCAATCAACCCCTGGTGCCGCAGCCTTTCGCGAGCGCAATGCTGTTCCAGCCACCGGCAGCACCTCCACCGGCGCTGCTTTCCGGTATCGAACTGCGCCCGATGACCGCAAGCTTTCTGCCGCAGGGGCAATCCCTGCAGGTCGCGACGAATGACGTGACCTCGATCCGGATACCGAAGGCACAGGAAACCATTGCCCCGCCTGCCGATCCGGCACCGCTCAGCATCCTCATCACCCGACGTGGCCTGCGCGAAAATGTGCGCGACCTCCAGGCCATTTTGAATGGAATGGGCTTCATTACCGGAACGCCCGACGGCATGCTCGGGCCGGCAACGGTGCAGGCGATCGAAGATTTCAAGAAGGCGCATGGCATCACGGCGACGGACAGCCTCGTCAGCCCCTCGCTGATAAAGGCTGTTTATGCCGCCGCCGGCAAGGGCGAACCGCCGAATGGCGCAATCATGGTCCGCCAGAACTTCAAGCCGCTCCTCGAAGGCCCCGCCATCATCGCCGAGCCGCAAGAGGCACTCGGCGTGCATTTCTTCACCGCCAACGCGATCGACCGGATCAGCGGCAAGGCCGACTGGTTCGGCATGACACTGGAAGAAGATCTCAGCAAGCAGACGAAGAAACGGTACGGCATCACCAGCGAGGAACAGTCGCAGTCGCTCGATGCCGCCGGACAGGCGCTTGCCCGCATCACCATTCCAGACGATGCCCGCCACCGCATCGAGGATCTGCTGACGGCAGGTTCTTCGCTGACGATTTCCGACACCGGCGTAGGACCGGAAACCGGCAACGCGACCGATTTCATCACCATCACCAATCATGGTGCGCTGGGCAAGAAGGGCTAGGAAGTGTGGACAGTTATCTGATCCATAGGACGATTGCTGCGATAGTGACGACTGCGAGGTAGTTTTCGGCGGTTTTTTCGAAGCGCGTAGCGACCCTGCGGAACTGCTTGCGTCTCGAGAAGCAGCACTCGATCAGGTGGCGCTGGGCGTAGAGATGCTTGTCCAGCGGGTATTTTTGGGCGCGGGAAGGATTGTT
>NZ_JABAII010000015.1 GCF_012641405.1 Rhizobium sp. P40RR-XXII | reverse complement strand
CGCCGAGTTCAGCGGTCTCGCCAGGTTTCATACTGGTGATGTTCTCGCCCTCGAAGGTCGTCACCGCGATGATACCAAGGACAGTAATGCCGAGGCCGGCATGCGCCAGCGCCGTGCCGAAAGCGGACCGCGGCAGCCCGCTGAGGCGCCGCCAGGCAACATTCGCAGCCCCCTTGCCGACACCGGCGCGATACCAGAGATCGGCCAAGGCGCCGAAGATCAGGAAGAAGCCGGCTGCAAGACCGAGAACGGCAAGTACCGGGCCGCCATACCGGATGTAAAACAGAACCAATCCAGCGATGAAGGCCAAGCCTGCGACGACATAGAGCCGCTGCAATGCGCCGAGCAGGTCGCCGCGCTTCCAGGCGAGCAGCGGGCCGAACGGCACGGCAATGAGGATCGGCGCCATCAGCAATCCGAATGTCATGTTGAAGAAGGGCGGACCGACGGAAATCTTGTCACCCGTCAGCGTTTCGAGCGCCAGTGGATAGAGCGTGCCGGTCAGCACCGTGCCGCAGGCAACCGTCAGGATCAGGTTGTTCAGCACCAGTGCTCCCTCGCGCGAGATCGGCGCGAACAATCCGCCGGCGGCAAGCTTCGGCGCGCGGAAGGCGAAGAGCGACAGCGCCCCGCCGATGAAGATCAGAAGAATGCAGAGAATGAAGATGCCGCGCGTCGGATCGCTGGCGAAGGAATGGACCGAGGTCAGCACACCGGAGCGGACGAGGAAGGTGCCGAGGAGCGACAGGGAAAAAGTGAGGATCGCCAGCAGCACGGTCCAGATCTTCAAGGCGTCGCGCTTTTCCATGACCAGCGCCGAATGCAGCAGCGCCGTGCCGGCAAGCCAGGGCATGAAGGAGGCATTTTCCACCGGATCCCAGAACCACCAGCCGCCCCAGCCGAGCTCGTAATAGGCCCAATAGGAGCCCATGGCGATGCCGAGCGTCAGGAAGCTCCAGGCTGCCAGCGTCCACGGACGGACCCAGCGCGCCCAGGCGGCATCGATGCGGCCTTCCAGAAGCGCCGCGACGGCAAAGGAAAAACAGACTGAGAAGCCGACATAGCCGAGATAGAGCAAGGGCGGATGGATCGCGAGGCCGATATCCTGCAGCACTGGATTGAGATCCTTGCCTTCCGCCGGCGCCGGATTGAGGCGGATGAACGGATTGGAGGTCAGCAGGATGAAGACCAGAAAGGCCGAAGATATCCACGATTGCACGGCCAGCACATTGGCGCGCAGCACATCGGGCAGATTGCGCCCGAACAGCGCAACCAGCGCGCTGAACAGCGCCAGGATCAGCAGCCACAGCATCATCGATCCCTCGTGATTGCCCCAGACGCCGGAGATCTTGAAGATCAGCGGCATCAGCGAATGGGAATTGGCCCAGACGTTGAGGACGGAGAAATCGGAGGCGACATAGGCGTAGGTCAGCACGCTGAAAGAGAAGGCGACCAGCAAGAACACGACGATCGAGCCGATCGGTGCGATATCCATCATCGACACGTCACCGCGCCGGGCACCGACCACAGGCAGAATTGAGACGATCAGCGCGGTGGCGAGCGCCAGCACCAGGGCATAATGTCCGAGTTCGATGATCATTGCGTCGCCTCCTCGCCCTTCCAGACGCCGTCGGCCTTCAGCTTGTCGGCGACCTGCTTCGGCATGTAGCGCTCATCATGCTTGGCGAGCACGCTGTCAGCAACGAAAACGTCGCTGCCCGGCTCGAACTTGCCTTCGGTCACCACACCCTGCCCTTCGCGGAAGAGATCCGGCAGGATGCCATCATATTTGACCTTGATCGTATCGGTGCCGTCGGTAACGGAAAACTGCACCTGCGTACCCTGGCCGCGCACGATCGAGCCTTCGCCGACGAGGCCGCCAAGGCGGATCAGCGTCCCGGCATTGACCGGCGTCTTCGCTAGGTCCGCCGGCATGTAGAAATAGGCGACCGACTGGCTGAAGGCGAAGAGGACCAGCAGCACGGCGACGGCGATGAAACCCATGCCGCCGGCGATGACTGCCAGACGTTTCTGCTTGCGGGTCATTGCTGCGTCACCTCCGTCGGCAGTCCCAATTCCTTCGCCAGCGCCAGAAGCTGCTGGCCCTGCCCTCCATCGGCCGGAAACGCCGCGAGGCCGCGCTTCAGCGCATCGACGGCACGATCCCGGTCGTTCAACACGGCATAGGAGCGGATGAGCCGCATCCAGCCTTCGAAATTCTTCGGATCCTCTTTGAGCTTGGTATCGAGACTATCGACCATGCCGCGGATCATCTGCTGGCGATCGCCGCTGCTGAGCGCGTTCGCCGCAGCGACGTCCTCGGCGGTCGGATTGCCGGGTGCATTACCGTTGGCGGATATCTCAGGTCGGCCGCCATTCTTGATGATGTGCTCGCCGACGGCCGCGAGCCAGGGCGCGTCCGGCGGCGATTGTTTCGCCAGGGCCTCAAAGGCGGTCTTCGCTTCGGCTGCCTTGCCTTCCTGCTCCAGCGCCAGCGCCAGATAGAAAAGCGTGCGCGGATTGGCGGCATCGAGCGCTTGCGATTGCTGCAGCACGCCACGCGCCTCCGCCGTCACGATGCCATTGGCCTTCACCACGAGA
The DNA here is from genome assembly GCF_012641405.1 of Rhizobium sp. P40RR-XXII. Lineage (GTDB taxonomy): Bacteria > Pseudomonadota > Alphaproteobacteria > Rhizobiales > Rhizobiaceae > Rhizobium. The sequence goes on along the minus strand of NZ_JABAII010000015.1, from coordinate 156,166 downwards.
ACTTCGCCGAGATCGCCGAGGTGAGCGGCACTCGGCCCTTCCAGGCGAATGAGGTTGCGATAGGCAAGCTCAGCATCGCCGATGCGGTTGGTTTTGAAATAGATCGGCGCCAGGACTTCCCAGCCCTTTGCGTCATCCGGGTTCTTGGCCAGATGCTGCTCGATCTTGACGATCGAGATGGCGAGATCGTTTCCCGGCATCTCAAGACGTGCTTCCAGCGGCTGGGCCGGCAATCCCGGCTTGCCGTTCGCAAGATAAAGACAGAGTCCGACGGCCGGAAGAATGACGATGATAAAGGCTTGGGCAAGGCGATAATTGCCGCGCGCGGGCAATTTCGTTGCCGCCTTGTCATCTTTGGCAATTGCGATGAGGCGCCGGCCGACCTCGGCACGGGCATAACCGGCCTCCTCGGCGGAAATCAGGCCGCCAGCGAGGTCCCGATCCAGTTCGCGGAGCTGATCGCGATAGACCTCGGCCTCTCCGGAACGACAGTCATCCGCCTCCTTTGCACCACGCAGAAGGGGATAGAGCAGCACAGCGCCGACAACCGCCGTAAGAACGGCCACGAGAATCCAGAACAGCATACACGCCCAATACTTTAACAGGGCGCCCATTCCAACCGAGAAAGGCCTTCTGACGAAGATTTGAGGCGTTTGGCCGCGCTTTTCGGCGTGAAACCCTATTCGAGCGGTGTCCAGGTGCCGTCGTCATTGCGGCAGGCCGCGCCCCTTGCCATCGTCGGTTTGTCGTCGACGGTGACAGTGTGGGTATATTGCCGGCAATTCTGCGAACCGACCTGATAAGGCGCGGCGGGGACTACCTCGCCGCTCGCATTCCTACCCTTCCATGCCACAGGCTGGCCGAGAGGCGAGGTCTCAAGCGCCCGATATTCCGCCTCCAGCGCGCGCTGCTTATCGCTGTCGCTGAGCTTGATGCCGGTGCGCTCGACGATGCCACCATCAAGAGCATTGATGAAGGTTGCGGAGGCTGGAGGCTTCGCAGACGAAAATAGGCTCTTGCCGCTCCCTAAGCCGCTCGTCGTCGAGCAACCGGAAAGCGCAATCGCGGCGAAAAGAGAGGGAGCGACCAGAAAAAAGGTACGAAGCTTCATACAACCGAACCAGTATCAAAAAGCAAAACCATAGGTACTGCGCTGCGGCATCGTCATGACCCACAACGTCTTTTGGCATCATGCCGTGCCTCACGCAACATCCTTCGTCAGGCCCGGCAAAATTAGGCTGGCGCGAAGCCCGCCCCAGGTGCCCCGGGACAGTTCGAGCCGGCCTTGATATTCGTTGGTAATCTCGCTGACAATCGACAGGCCAAGACCGGTGCCAGGCTTGCTTTCATCGAGCCTGCGTCCGCGTTTCATCGCCTCGCGAATCTGATCCGGCTCAAGCCCTGGCCCATCGTCTTCAACCACCAGTTCCACCCAATGACGGCGCACGGGATCAATGCCCTTGATCTCCGGCGGCGCTTCGCTCGCCGAAAGGCGCACCTTATGTTCGGCGAAGCGGGCGGCATTTTCCAAGAGATTGCCGACGGTCTCCTCCAGATCCTGCTGCTCCATGGCGAGCGCCAGATTGGGCGAGACGGTGAGCTCGAATTCCTTGTCGGCGTTCAGCCGCCGCATGACACGGACGAGCCGCTCCAGCGCCGGCTCCGCCTCGGTGCGGGCCAGCACGGATTCACGTTGCGCGGCGATGCGGGCGCGATTGAGATAGGATTGCACCTGCCCCTGCATGGCTTCCGCCTGGTTCTTCACAAGATCGCCATGCGAGCGCTCGAGCACGCGGGATTCGTTGAGCAGCACCGCGATCGGCGTTTTCAGCGAGTGCGCGAGATTGCCGACCTGCATGCGAGCACGCTCGACGATGCGCCGGTTGCTTTCGATCAGCGCATTGACCTCGTTGGCAAGCGGCAGGATTTCGCGCGGGAAATCGCCCTGCAGACGCTCGCTTTCGCCGGCACGGATACGCTCCAATGCGGCGCGGGCCTTATCGAGCGGTTTCAGGCCGTAAAGAATGGCGAGCGCATTGACAATGAGACTGCCGACACCGAAGCCGACCAGCGCGAAATAAAGGCTATGGGAAAAATTGCGGACATCGTCCTCGACGACGGCGATATTGCCGGTGACGCGGAAGCGCGCAGCGCGGCCGTCCGTGTCGAGCACAACCTCAGTTTCGGCCACTTGTACGCGGTTTCCAAAGGCGTCGGTAACGATGTAGTAGCGCTCGTAGTTCTTGTCGAAAGGCGCTTCCAGCACGGAAAGAACGGGCAGGCTCGACGCGCCGAGCGAGGGCGAAACCAGCGGTGTCGCGGTATAGGTGCCGAGCGGCTCAACCATCCAGTACCAACCGGTCTTCGGCTGTGCGAAACGAAGGTCGCCGAGCTGCGGGCTGCCCGACAGAGCGCCCTGATCGCCGATCGTTACCGAGTTGATGACGTTATAAAGCTGCGCGCGCAGCAAATCTTGAAAGCCGCGCTCGGCGCTCTTGCGATAGATATTCGAGATGACGAGGCCGATCACCACCAGCGCCACCGCCGACCACAATGTGGTCAACAGCAGGACGCGAGCGGTGAGCGACTTAATTCGCATTGGTCGGAGCTTGGATTCGGTAACCAAGGCCGCGGACCGTTTCGATTAGATCGACACCCATCTTCTTGCGCAGGCGACCGACGAAAACCTCGATCGTATTGGAATCCCTGTCGAAATCCTGGTCGTACATATGTTCGACCAGTTCGGTGCGCGAGACGACCTCGCCCTTGTGGTGCATGAGATAGGCGAGCAGGCGATATTCATGGGAGGTGAGCTTCAGCGGCTTGCCGTCGACGGTCGCCTTCGAGCTCTTGGTATCGAGCCGCACCGGGCCGCAGACGATTTCCGAGGAGGCATGGCCGGCCGCGCGGCGGATGAGCGCGCGGATGCGCGCCAGCACTTCCTCGACATGGAAGGGCTTGGCAACATAGTCGTCCGCGCCGGCATCGATGCCCGCCACCTTGTCGCTCCACCGGTCGCGGGCGGTCAGAAGCAGCACCGGCACCGTGCGCCCGGTGCCGCGCCATTTCTCCAGCACGGTGATGCCATCCATTTCAGGCAGGCCAATATCCAGAATGATCGCGTCGTAGGGTTCGGTATCGCCGAGGAAATGGCCTTCCTCACCATCAAAGGCCGTATCGACGACGTAACCCGCCTCCTTCAAGGCTTCGGCAAGCTGTCGATTCAAGTTGATATCGTCTTCGACTATGAGAATGCGCATGTCTGGATCCAATTTCCCCGGTTCGAGAAACAGTACTGTAAATCGTGCTGCAGTGGAATCACGGAAACAATAAGATTTTGTGTGGGATTCAAGGCCTTAGAATGTCCATTGCACGCCGGCGCTTCACGTGCCCACCCTCACATCGGCACTTTCATCGTCACCTTGCGCGGGCGCTGCCCATTGCCCTGCACGAGAACAGTGACAATGCAGCTGTCGCCGGAGGGTTGTGCGGATAGGAGCTGTCCTCCGGTCTTCTCTACGACCTCGGCCGCGGCCTCGCTGCAGTCGCTGTTGGCACGAGCCACCAGGGTCGACGTCGGCGCTGGCAGAACAGCCGAGCCGGCCAAGACGAGGGCCGCCGCTGCTATGCTTGAAAATGTGGCCATGCTTCGGACTTCCCACAGGGATATTAACTTGGTGATTATTTACCCAAACACGTCTGAATGGCAAATGAATGGGCTGTAATTTTCAGCCCATCGGGCAAGCAAGGCACGCAATCTCTGTCTTAACCATTTGAAATAATTGAATGCAAAGTGGCAAGCTCGCCACGACGGCAACCGAGCGGCGCTTTATCGCCCTGCATTGATACAATCTATCGGCGATATGTCCGCGACGACGCATATTTAGCTTCGAAGCGCCCTTCTTCGAGCTCCAGGCTCAGCCATTTTTAATCATTCTTGCTTATCATCTGCCCGTGGGTGCGACATGGGCAGGCACACCGCAATGGGCCAATGCAAACCGGCCCTCAAGCGCTCTACCGAGGTAAGGCGTTGGTATTTCCTTGAGTCCTTTGAATCACTTGAGACGATTCCTTCACAAATCGAGTCCACAACTTCAAAGATTGATTCAAGAGCCTCGCGAAAAGAATCCGGTTACCGACAATCCGATTCCGCTCGAATGCTCAATCCATTGAAATGGCTGGCAGGAACCGGCCCGGCGCGCCCGTTCAGAATGGTTCGCGGGCGGCCGTCGCGGTCTCGTAATCGGCGGCGATCCGCATCTCGCGCAGCGGACGAACACGCTCGATGGAGCGCTGATAGTTTGGATGCGCCTTGTAGGCGGCAAGCGCCACTTCGTCATCGAATTCGCCGTAGACGACGAGATCGACTTCGGTTCCGAGCTGGTCGGTCTTCATATTCGTGCCGATTTCCAGGAGCCGTGCATGTGGAATGGCTGTCAGGATCGAGAGGCCGGAGCGAACCTCCTCGAGATTGGCGCGATCAGGAACGGTGAAGAAGACGATATGACGGATCACGCGGCGGCTCCTTGTCCATATGCGAGGGCATGGCGCGATACCATGCGGATAGGCGCAATTCAATAAATTGGCCGCCTCGCTTCCGGGACCGTTTCGTCGCGGGCGTTGCAGGCGGCCATTTATCGTATATCGGTGGGACGTGTTACCATCACGGCCATGACCGACGAAGATCTTATATCCCTTGCCCTCTGCCTGCCGGAAGCGGCGGAGAATTCACACTTCGGAACGCGCGATTTTCGTGTTCGGGGCAAGATTTTCATGACCCTTCCAGGCCCGGACTTCTGCGTCGTCAAGCTGACACCCGACCAGCAGCAAATGGCATTGGCAACCATGCCGGGCGACATCATGGCCGTGCCTGGCGGCTGGGGCCTGAAGGGCTTTGCGCGGCTGTTTCATCATGATGCCGATCATGAGACGATCAGGTCACTGGTGCAGCGCGCATGGCGAAACGTGGCACCGAAATCTATGGCTTTGCCGGAGGGCTCGGCTCCATGTCGTCTTCGACGGTCAGCGGCCAATCGACCACATAATCCTCGAAATCGTCGAGCTCGACATCATTCTCGCTGATGGTACGTCCTCGGGCGGAAACGCCGGCGATGTGCACGGTTTCCGGATCGCCCGAGATCAGCGGGTGCCACCAGTAGAGATCACGACCTTCCTCGACGAGACGATAGGCGCAGGTCGGCGGCAGCCATGCCAAATCCGGCACCTTCTCCGGCGTCAACTGCACGCAGTCCGGCACGAAATCCCAGCGGTTCAGATAACTCGTGCAACGACAGCTCTCACCATCCATGAGCTTGCAGCGGACGGAGGTGAAATAGACATCGCCGCTATCCCAGTCCTCCAGCTTGTTGAGACAACAGAGGCCACAGCCGTCGCACAGGCTTTCCCATTCCGGCGAGCTCATTTCCGCCAGGGTCTTGCTTTTCCAGAAGGGTAACTCGTCTGTCATCATCGTCGTCCTCGCCACCCGACAAAGGGAATTCGGGCTGCGGCATGCATGTCTCTTGTTCTTTTCTCTAAATCAACCAATTATTCAAATAGCCGTTCTATGAGATAATGAGCTTTGTGTGTGCCACAAGAAGCACGCAGCAATATTGTGGTCGGGAAGTAGAGCGTGGAAGACCCATCCAATCCAGAAAACCGGCCGAAGGCGGAGCCTGAGACGCCAAAGGATAACGGGGCCGAAAAGCCGCGGCGTCGCAAGCGCTATTTCTTCCTGCGCCTTGATTCATGGATCGACTCCACTTTGTGGAACGCAGGCTTCGGTCTCGCCGAGGCATGGGAGGAGATCACGATCTTCTTCCGCCGTTTCCGCGTGCGCGGCTGGAAACGCATCGTTTTCGAGCTGCTCGGCGAAGGTCTGACGCTGGGCGCGGCCGGCTCGGTAGTGATGCTGATGCTCGCGATGCCCGCCTTCGAGTCGACGCAGGGCGACTGGCGCAACCGCGGCAATTTCGCCGTCACCTTCCTCGACCGTTACGGCAACGTTATCGGCCACCGCGGCATCATTCATGAGAATTCCGTGCCGGTCGACCAGCTGCCGGACTATTTCGTCAAGGCGGTACTCGCAACCGAGGACCGGCGCTTCTTCGACCATTTCGGTATCGACGTGATCGGCCTGTTCCGCGCGGTGACCGTCAATGCGCAAGCCGGCGGCGTCGTCCAGGGCGGCTCGACGCTGACGCAGCAGCTTGCCAAGAACATCTTTCTCAGCAACGAGCGCTCCATCGACCGCAAAATCAAGGAAGCCTTTCTGGCGATCTGGCTCGAGGCCAATCTCTCCAAGAAGGAGATTCTGAGCCTCTATCTCGATCGCACCTACATGGGCGGCGGCACCTTCGGCGCGGCGGCGGCGGCGCAATTCTATTTTGGCAAGAGCATAACCGACGTCAATCTGGCAGAGGCTGCAATGCTTGCGGGCCTTTTCAAGGCGCCGGCGAAATATGCGCCGCATGTCAATCTGCCGGCCGCCCGCGCCCGCGCCAACGACGTGCTTTCCAACCTCGTTCAGAGCGGGCTGATGACCGAGGGGCAGGTGATCGCCGCACGCCGCAATCCGGCCTCCGTCGTCGACCGCGCCCAGATCGAATCCCCGGACTATTTCCTCGACTGGGCCTTCGACGAAGTGCAGCGGCTCGCAACACGGTTTCCCGAGCGCTCGCTGATCGTTCGCACCACCATCGACATGGGGCTGCAGAAGGCGGCGGAAGATTCCGTCCAATCCAGCCTGATGGAGTTCGGCGAACGTTACCATGCCAAGCAGGGCGCCAGCGTCATGATCGAAAACGGTGGCGCCGTTCGCGCCATGGTCGGCGGCAGCGACTATGGCGAAAGCCAGTTCAATCGCGCCACCAAGGCGCTGCGCCAGCCGGGTTCCTCCTTCAAGATCTATACTTACTCCGTCGCGATGGAGAACGGCATGACGCCGACATCCACCATCGTCGACGCGCCCATCAGCTGGGGTAACTGGAGCCCGCACAATTACGAAAACCGCTATGAAGGCAAGGTGACGCTGACGCAGGCGATCACCCAGTCGATCAATACCATTCCGGTGCGGCTGGCGAAGGAGAAGTTCGGCATCCAGCCCATTCGCAACATGGCCAAGGCCATGGGCGTGGAAACGCCGATCCGCAACGACAAGACCATTCCGATCGGTACCTCCGAGGTGACCGTTCTCGACCAGGCGACGGCCTATGCCGTCTTCCCGGCCAACGGCATGCAGTCGCGGCGCCATGGCATCGACCAGATCACCGGGTATGACGGCAAGGTGCTCTACGACTTCAGTCACGACGAGCAGTCGGCCAAGCGCGTCCTCAGCGAAAAGGCCACGTCCTACATGAACCAGATGCTGACGCAGGTTCCGGTCATCGGCACCGGCCGCAGGGCAGCACTCGACAACGGCATCGTGGTCGGCGGCAAGACCGGCACCACGCAGGCCTATCGCGATGCCTGGTTCATCGGCTTTACCGGCAACTACACCTGCGCCGTCTGGTTCGGCAACGACGACTATACCTCCACGAACAACATGACGGGCGGCACGCTGCCGGCCATGACCTTCAAGAAGATCATGGATTATGCGCATCAGGGCATCGTGCTGAAACCCATACCCGGCATCAGCAACCCGTTCCCGGCGCAGAAGCCGCAAACCGTCGCAGCCAAGAAGCCAGCCGATGCCTCCACTCCCAGCCTGCCTCCCCTCATACGGCCGCGCTCGCTTTCGGTGGATTCCACGAATATCCTGCGCAATATCGGCGAAAGGCTGAAGGCCGCGAGCCGGCTCGGCGTGCAGAAGGTGGCGACGTCGGAATAAAGATCATCCAAGCAGAGATGAAGACGGAGGCCGCATCAGCACCCCGGGCGGGTTTTCCAACGAAAATATGAAGGAGCATGCCGCGGTCGCAACAAGGCCGGCCGACGGGCGAATGGCCCGACAGCTGCTGGTGTTTCGGCCGCAAGCTGCCGTGTTAGCTCATCGAGAGCATCCTGTATGACTGCAGCCTGAAAGCGGCTCGCCCTTCCCCCTACCGACAGAATCAGGAATAAATCGATACTGATTTGTCACGAGGACGATCCTAGGGTGTTCCGAGTTCCCCTTCTTGTTGCGCTTTCGCTTGTCATCGCCTTTGGTGGCGGGATCGTGTTCACGCTCCTGGCGCTGGATGCGACCTCCGGTTTCGGCGCGATCAAGCTCGGTGCCTGGCAGGCCTTTCCGGAAATGCAGACGGCCGATGCGGACCCTTATGCGAAATCCCACAGGGCTCGCGCCGGGCGCTTGCTCTACGGGACCGCGGAAGGGCTCGTGTTTACCGCCTCCGATGACGATGCCGGCGCGCGGCTGACGGCATCTTGTCGCTATCGCATCAGCGGCCAGACACCACCGGCGAGGCTTTGGACGCTGTTTATCGCGGGCAATGACGGCCGACCGATCGAAGGCGCCACCGGACGTCCTTCCACCATCAATTCCTGGATCGTCCTGCGCAATGCGGATTCAAGCTTCAGCATTACGGTTTCATCGAATGCGCAGGCGGGCAACTGGCTTGCCCCGCCCCCTGCCGGCAATTTCCGCCTCGTGTGGACGCTGCTGGATTCGCCGGCCGCCGGCAATTCCGGTCTGATCGATCTCGGTATGCCGAAACTCGAAAAAATCGGGTGCGGCAATGTTTAGATTCGTTTTCGCGATCCTGACCGGTCTCTTCGGCGCGGCGCTGCTGCACATTGTCATCATCCTCTCCTTGCCGCATTTCTCCGACCGCGATGCCTATACCCGCGTATCGGACGAGGGCGACGAGAACCATTTCTACATGCTCGACGACAAGGATGACGAGGCGGGGCTTTCCAACACCGATCCCTTTATCCGTACCGCCGTCTGCGCATTCGATATCGAGGACATCCCTGTTCATCTCACCGCGAAAGGCAAAGTGCCGTTCTGGTCGCTCGCCGTCTATGATGCCGCATCGAATGAAGTGTTCAGCATGAGCGACCGCACGTCCGTCGGCGGTGCGCTCGATTTGCTGCTCGCATCTCCCGTCCAGCTTACGGGCATACGCAAGGCATTGCCGCCAGCTCTCGCCCAATCGATCCTGGTGGAAGTGCCGCGCTCCCAAGGCTATGCGGTGCTGCATACGATGGCGCCGCAAGGCAGCTTTGATAACGCCGCCCGAGAATTCCTGTCGGAAGCGGGTTGCGACGAATTCGACAATGGCTGAGATTGACTGGGGCCGAGATAACTAGGCTTCGGGCGGCAGGGGATTTGCGTGACGATACGCGTCGTCTCGCCGCGATGGGAGACGGCTGATCTATATTAGCAACCGGGAGATGCGCGCATGGACGCGCGCCACCCGGGCATCACTTTCCTTTTGCACGCTTCGGCCCGGCTCCCGGTCGATGGGTGGGCGTATCCAGATGTTCGTAGCGCACGCCGGTAAACAAAAGGATCTTTGCTTCCACCGGCTCCTTCTGGGCGCGCGGCGTCATGCGCAATCGCCAATCCAAAAGAGATATGATCTTTGCCATTCTCGTCTCCATTTACGTCTCGAGACGGATGAACTTGCGACTTGATTTCACCCTGCCCGCCGCTGAAGCGGGCTAACGCTTCCCTCCATTCCAGCCTTGTTCGCTGGGCTGCAATAGAGGCATTCGCGTCTTCTCACGGCATTTCCCTTACACCGTGGCATGGCCTGCCGTTTGCGGCCTCCATGCTCCCTTACACACAATCATATTCTGCCAATCGCTGCTTTCAGCCGGAATTCAGACATATCGCAGTTAACAGAATGCTAATCACAGTCGCTCGTCACCCTTGGCACGAGTCGCCATGCCCTAATAACGCTGCGACAACGACTTTGGTTTCATCGATCAGTGAAAAATCGCCAGAACCGATTTCGCTAAAAAATCAAGTGATATCATATTATTAGGTTAAATAGTGGCGTTGCCGGCAAATGGAAATTCAGCCGATCCGTTGCAGAAAAACGTCACGCAAATATTATTTGCGCTCACAAAAAATTAACGTATTGTAATGTGGAAATTCGAGGGCGATCAATGAATATGGCGGGCAGTTCCGTCTTTTCTCCAGAGGATGTCACCGTTCTGCGCGGCGCGCTTGACGAGTGGTGCCTGGAAAAGCGGGTCGATATAAAAAGTGCCGAAGCCGAGTTCGCGGCCACCGCCGCGATTGGCCTTTTTCAATCGGGCTACAACACCTCGGAAAAGTTGCTCGCCGCCATGCGCGAGCATAAAGGCATCTGAACTATCCTCACTCTTATCGCGGCACCGGCCGAAGCTCAGACTGCGTTTTGCGGGCATGGAAGCATGCCTCCCGCGACCTTTTCAACCAAAACCCTCATAGGTTGAACACTCATACTGGCGCGCGTTCTGCGCAAGCTTATCCACAGGGGCTCTTCCGTTAAGCCGCCGCGGATGCGGCCGATGTCGGGCAGTCGCCCCCACGCAAGCTTAACGCGTAATTTTTATTCGGATTTTAATAAAGTTTTCACGAACCATTAACCTTGGCGGCCTTAGTCTTTCGCGAAAGCCAGATAAGGACGACCGTGTCCATACCCGTTTCGACAATCGCCGCCGAAGACGCCTTCTTCATCGAAAGGACCGTCCGGCACGATCGGAAGGAAGCGTCGCGGTATCCATGGTCGACCGTCCGGCTCCCTGCTTTTTTGTTCCGAGTATCAGTATGGGTGTTGGCGTGCGTGACCGGTTTCGAGACCTTGAAGAGCCTGCGACAGTCCGCAAGAAGGACGTGGTTCTGATGGCGACGATCACCAGCTTCGAAGGCATGGGGCATCCATCCAAATCGGAACTCCGCCAATTCGCCGAGCTTTTCACGCCCGTCTTCCAGGCGTCGTCAGAGGAAGCAAAGCGACAGGCGGTCGCCGCCCTCTCCCAATGCCAGACAGTGCCCCAGGCGGTTGCGCTGTTCATCGGCTGTCAGCCGATCTCCATCGCCGCCCCGTTCCTCACGAGCTCGCAGGCGATCGACGACGATACGCTGATCACCATCGCCCGCACGCAGGGCGCCGCCCACGCGCGCGCCATCGTCCGCCGGTCGTCTCTCTCCCCCAAGGTCATCGACGCTCTCGTCGGCCTGCACCAGGCCGAGCCCGAGCGCGGCATGACAGTGCCGGAGCAGCAAACGGACGCTGTTTCGACGCAGGCAGAGATAACGGAAACCGAACGGCTGTCGCGCGAAGAAGTATTGCGTCAGCAGATCAAGCAGGCTGCCCGCCATATGGGACGCGACGACAAGGATCGTCTCGGCCTGCGCAGCCTCAGCGAAATGCAGGAAGCCCTCCTCGTACGTTTCGCTCGCGAACGCGATGCGCGGCAATTTGCAACAACGCTTGCCGACGCGCTCTCCTCCAGCCACTGGCTCGCGGAGCGCATCCTGCTCGACACGTCGGGCCAGCAGCTCGCCGTCACGCTCGTCAGCCTCGGCATGGGCATTGCGGATGCCGTTTATTCGCTCGAGCGCTTCTATCCGCATCTGGCGGAACGACACGGAAGCGTCAGCCGGGCATGGCTGGTGCTCGACGACATGGATGCGGAAGAAAGCCAGGCCCGCGTCGAGGCGTGGCGCCGCGCCGACAGCTACACCTATCTGCCGCAGGAAAAGCCGGCACAACGGCCTGCAGCGCCATTATTTGGCGCGAAATCAGGCTCCATCCGCGAATTGCGGGTCGCAAACCGGCGGTAGAGACGGCTCAATCGAGCGGATTGGCGCGCAAACCGGCCATAGGGACGATATCGGCGATATCATCCGTCTCCAGCTCGACGATCCACAAATCCGGATCGAACTTCAGCTCGCGATCGAGGGTCTCGCGGATATCCTGCGGCTCCTTTCGCTCGGTGCGGATTTCGAAGAGCCGCGTTCCGCTCTCCTCCCCATCGAACAGGCTCTGCGGAGCAGGCGCATAAAGGGTTTCCGTTCCATCGCGGAAACGCTGCCGAATGAAGATCGCGCCCGCATGCTCTTCGCCCTTTCGTTCGACGGCGGCAAAATCGCCGCGGGCGAACAGGCGACGGACAAGAGCGGAAACAAAGATGTCGCTACGCAATCTCATAGGCGAGCTATAGCGACGAGAGGCGGCCAAGGCAATTCATGCTGGCTCGGCGCGCATTGATGTGCAGAGTTTGCAGATATGTTCCCGGCAGGCTTCAGAGCGCGCCGATGTCCTGCAGTTTTTTCAGCACCGCCACGTTCGGCTCGCCGGTCTCCGGCAGACTATAGTGCTTCTGGAAGCGGCGGATGGCTGCCTTCGTTTGCTCGCCGGCAACGCCGTCGATGCTGACATTGCTGTAGGCAATGTTGCTCAGGCCTTTCTGGATCTGCATGACCAGATTGACCTTGTTGACCGCATCGCTCGGGGCAGCCTTTGCCGCGACGGCGCCGGTCTTCAAATTCTTCTCCGCATTCAGAATGGCGGCGGCGACCGGATCGACGGCATCCGCGCGGGCGGAGACATTGACGGGACGCTCGGCAGGCACGGCGGCAGCACCTGCCCTGCCGCCTGCCGGCGTCGTGTCGGCGGCATTGCCGGCCTTCAGAGCTGCCAGTAGCTCTGGCGTCGGCACGCCGGTCTGTGCCAGACCCGAGGCTTCCTGGAAGAAGAGAATGGCTGATGTCGTGCGCGATCCAGGCTTTCCGTCGGCAACACCGTCATAAAGCCCGCGACGGATCAGTTCCGCCTGCACATCGGCAACCAGCTTCGATGGAGCAGCGGATGGCTGTGCCGAGGGCAGGCTCGCTACCTGACCGCCTGACGCGGGTATGGCTGGATCGGAAGCCGAACCCTGCCGCTCTATCCGGAACGTCGTGACGTTGCCAGCATCGGCCTGCTGTGCATGCAGGAACGATCTGCGGCCGGGAATCTGATAGGGCGAGCCGGGATCACGGGTGCGCAGCATGGGCGATGGGTGCGCGCCCGTCTGGTACCAAAGTGCGTTCGCGGTTACGAAGCCGAAAACACCGAAGAAAAGTGCCACACCGCCGGCAATGACGGGATGACGACCGACCGCACCGCCGATCAGACCGGCAAGTGCGCCCACACCGCGAAGGCCGAGGCCACCCAGCGCAGTACTGCCGCGCAGGCTCAGGCTGCCCAGGGCAACCGCTCCACGAGAAGCAAGACCAGGCTGCTTGGGCCTGCCCTTTGCTCTTCCCTTAGGCGATTTTCGCTTTTGCGGGGCCATTCATCCCTTCCTTGTTTCGCCCTTCGTTCGTCTCCGTTGTATGTTTCAGGCGTGGCGGAAAATCGACGGGGCGATTGACATCCACAGACTGTTGCATCGCCCCGACCCCCGAGCCGTCGAACGGGATCAGGATGGTGATCACCGTGCCCTCGCCCGGCGCGCTGGCAATGGAAAAGTTTCCGCCATGCAGGCCGACGAGGCCCTTGACCAGCGAAAGGCCGAGACCGGTGCCAGCATATCGGCGCGTATAGTCGTTCTGGATCTGCACAAAAGGCTGACCAAGGGAGGCCAGCCGCTCGCTTGCGATGCCAATCCCGGTGTCGCCGATCGACAGCTTCAGCATGCCATCGGTCAATGCCGCATCGATGGTAATCGCGCCGCCCGCATCGGTGAACTTGATGGCATTGCCGACGAGGTTGATGAGGATCTGCTGGATGGCACGCTGATCGGCAACGATATCGCCGAGGCCGCGCTGGACGCGGCTCGTCAAGGTCAGCCCCTTCTCTTTCGCCTGCAGGCCCAGCATCGCTTCGCATGTCGCGATGGATTCCTCGATCGAGAAGGATTCGAGCAGCAATTCGTAGCGGCCCGCCTCGATCTTGCTCATGTCGAGCATGGTGTTGACCACCGACAACAGATGCGCTCCCGACTGGCGGATCAGGCCGACATATTCGCGCTGGCGGTTGTTTTCGAGCTTGCCGAAATATTCTCCGCTGAGGATGTCGGAGAAGCCCAGGATCGCATTGAGCGGCGTGCGCAGTTCATGGCTGACAGCGGCAAGGAAACGCGATTTCGCGTCGTTGGCCGATTCCGCCTCCGCAGTCTTGCGGGCTGCGTCTTCACGAAGCTGCTGATCCTGAGAGATGTCGCGCAGCTGGCTGACGATCGCCGTCAGGCGACCCTCGCCGTCGCGACGAGCCGTGAGCTCCATGCGGACATGGACGAACTGTGCGTCGCTGCCGGCAATCGCGGAGCGTTCAAGGCGCAGACCGACGCCGTAAGAATCCCTCCCCTGACGAAGCACATCGATCGCCTGCAGGAAGACAATGCGATCCGAGACGTGGATCTGCTCGACGAAGCCACGGCCCGTCGGATCACGCATCCAGCTCAGGAATTCGACACGGTCACGACCGCCGATGGTCGTCACGTTTCCTTGCGGATCAAGCAGCAATACCAGGCCGAAGGCGGCTTCCAGCATCAGGTCGCGGTGCTCGACGACGACTGCCTCCGCGGGAACGGATGACGGTCGCTGACGCGACAGCGCTATGCTGCCGACGGCTGAAAACAGGAAAGCGGCGCAGACCGTGGCGACACCCACGGGCAAAGCCACGGCCGGGCTGGTAACGAAGGAGAGCCCTGCGGGAACAGCAAAGAGGGCGACGGAGGAGACGAGCGCAAGCCGGCGAAGGATCGCCTGTTCCTGTCCACGGACTTCGCCATTCCCGCTCGTCCGGGAGAGCCAGCTTCTGCCCACCCGGTCTACGAAGGCTCCAGCCCCGACAGCCATGTCACTCAACATGTCACTCAATACGCGCACACTACAACCCGTCAAAACGGTCACTTATTGGACTGCACAATAGGCCTCGCGGGCTTAAAGAAAGAATAAAGGAGGAACGCGCCGGATGCTCCAAAAGGCTCCAAAATCCCGTTTTGGCGCAGAATGCGGGACCTTTGTTTTTTGTGGTTAACAGCGGGTAAGCAACGGATTTTATTCATATTTCCGCCACGCGTTAACTTTTGTGACAAGGCGGAAGCGCGCAAAGCCCTGCATATCAACAGGATCAGGCGAGACATGCTTAACAGCAAACGCTACAATTTGATCTAAATCCGGCTCGAATTTGGAAAGCTAAAATTTGAATCAAATTAGCGGAAAATGCAGCCGAGTTTTGAAAAGCGATGTTGTCCTCTGCCGGATAGGGTTCAAGTCACATCGGGCGGGTCAGTCCGAATCGGCGACCGGGCCGAACGCAAGAGAGGATGGGCAGGGCAATGTGGTTTCTGATTAGAGCAGGGTTCTGGTTTTCGCTGGTTCTGATGTTCCTGCCGATCTTCGCAAAGCCCCAGGGCGATCCGCGGCCGGCAGGCGAACCGACGATGCAGGTTTCCGACGCAATTTCGGCTGCCTCGGGCGTCGTTCAATATGTCGGCGCCATGTGCACCGAGAAGCCGGATGTCTGCGTAAAGGGCGGCGAAACGCTGACCGCCCTCGGATATCAGGTTGGCGACGGCGCCCGCGTCGCCTATGACATGCTCGGCCGCCACTTCAAGGATCAGCAAGCAAATGCATCCGCTGATGCCGCATCGGCTCAGGCAAGTGCCGATCAGGTCGCCGCCATGGCTCAGCCGATGCCGGCCAGGCACGTGACCGGCGCCGAAACGGCCGACGTGGCCGTTACCGGCACGGTCCGGCTGCCATCCTCCGTTCCGCTGCCGACGCCTCGCCCACGCATCTGACGCTTCCTCCAATGGCCCCTGCCTGAACGCCGTGACCAGTCCATGTCCCGGCGTTCTTTTTTTGTCACGGGTTCAAATCGCCTGTCACTTCGCCTATATCCAAGGCATATGGACAATCTGGATCATTGCAATGGCATCGCTTGAAAAGATCATCGACGACTTTTCCTTCCTGGACGACTGGGAGGATCGCTATCGCTACGTGATCGAACTCGGCAAGGCACTGCCCGATCTGCCGGAGGACAAGCGGACGCTGAAAAACAAAGTGCAGGGCTGCGCCAGCCAGGTCTGGCTCGTGACACACGCGTCCGGCGATCCCGAGAACCCAATCCTTACGTTTGAAGGCGATTCCGACGCCCATATCGTGCGCGGCCTGGTGGCGATCGCGATGGCCACCTATTCGGGCAAGCCCGCCTCTGAAATCGCTGCGCTCGATGCACTCGATGTCTTCGGCAAGATCGGTCTTGTCGAGCATCTTTCGTCGCAGCGCGCCAATGGGCTGCGGTCGATGATCAAGCGTATTCGGGAGGAAGCCCGCGTCAGAGCCGCGGCATAGGCTCGGATTTACGGCATCCTTAGACAAAAACCCGGCTCGAAAGCCGGGTTTTTCTTTGGTTCAGCAATGAAGCTCTCAACGGCTGCCGCGCTTGCGGCGCTGGCCGAGGCCCATTTCCTTTGCAAGGCGCGAACGGGCTTCCGCATAGGCCGGTGCTACCATCGGGTAGTCGGCGGCCAGATCCCACTTCTCGCGATATTCTTCCGGCGAAAGACCATGATGGGTCATAAGATGGCGCTTCAGCGACTTGAAGCTGCCGCCACATTCCAGGCAGGTGATCTGATCATCCTGCACGGATTTGCGAACGGATACGGCCGGCTTCTGCTTTTCGACCACGGTTACGGCAGGAGCCGGAGCCGAGGTGTTGCTCAAGGCGGAATGTACGTCGGAAATCAAGTTCGGAAGGTCGCTGACCGGTACGACATGGTTGCTGACATAGGCCGCAACGATGTCGGCAGTCAGTTCAACCAGTAACTCCTGCCCGTTGCCAAGGGCCGCATCTGTCATTGTGTTCTCCTGTTCATCGGCTTGCTTGCCGCGCCGCGCCTCCAAAAAGAGAGCGCAGGACACAGCGTTGCTGTATAATCTGCGCCTGACTTCGAAAATCTGCTGATTCCGAAGTTTCCCAGCGCCGAGCAATTCGCGCAAACGTATTGCTCGTATTCGTAGCAGCCATCAGCAAGAAAACGGTGCATAACGCCACATTTCTTATCGCATGAAATCCACCCCTAGACTTCACGCGAGGGAAAACCGCCTCTTGCCGCCTGATATCAGAATTAGCGACCACGACAGCGATCTCTAATCGCTTATCGGAACAAAGTTTTGCTCAGCTTTGTATCAAAGAAAGATAAAAGCATTGAGAGCTTAAACCCGGTCGAGACTAACTTAACATCAGAACTCTACTTGAATCTGAATTAGCACTCTTTACCCAAATGTCCAGTTTTTAATCCCAACATTTCTTCGCAAAAAATTCATCTACTAAAAACTGGGTAACTAATAACGCGAACAGATATTCCTTCATTAACAATTTTTGCGTTTGTTAGCCCTTTTTTTCATTCCCGCGTTTCGCGAGCTGCCCGTGCAGCAACAATTCATCCCGCACTGAAGGCGCGGTTAAGCGATGACCCGCCTTATGCGCTGCCCGTGCAAGAAGATGTGCCGAAATCGGTGCGGTCAATACGAAAAAGACAAATCCGGCCAGCGCCCGCGCCAATATCGACAGGTCCTGCGAATGAATACCGACCGCAAGTAGCAATAGGCCGGAGCCCACCGTGCCTGCCTTCGATGCCGCATGCATGCGGCTGTAGAGATCGGGAAGGCGAACAATGCCGATGGCGGCAATGAGCGAGAACAATGCGCCAACCAATAGAAGCACCGCGACTAGGACAGCCCAAAGCAAATCCATCAGCGCCCTCCTTTTTTCGGCTTGTTCCGCTTGCGCATCTTCTTGCTTTCGGAAGCGCCAATAGTTTCCGGGCGCGCGGCACGTGGTTTCGAAATATCGGATTGCGCCTGCGTCAGGATGAACCGGGCGAAGGCGACGGTGGCAAGAAAACCAACGAGGCCCAGCGAAATGGCAATATCGATGTAGAGCGTGAAGCCGGTCTTGATGGCGATGACGGCAATGAAGCCGATGGCGATAGCCACCAGCATATCGAGCGCCAGAACCCGGTCCGGCAAAGTCGGGCCGGCAACCACGCGATAGACGGTCAACAGGAAGGCGACGCTCAAAATGCCGAGCGCCACCATCGCTGCGGCCGAAACGACGGATGCGGCCATCATCGGAAAGCCTCCATGATGCGGCGCTCGAAGCCGTCGGCAATGCCGCGCCTGATGGTTTCCGGATCGGAGCAATCGAGCGCGTGGACATAGAGTATCTTGCGGTCATCGGAAACGTCGACGGAGAGCGTGCCTGGCGTCAACGTGATGAGATTGGCAAGCAGCGTGATTTCGAAATCGCGGTCGACCGTCAGGGGAAAGGCGAAAATCCCGGGCTTCACATCCATTCTGGGGCTCATGACGGCCACGGCGACCGCCCAGACCGACTTGGCGAGTTCGCATACGAACAGCACCAGGAGTGCAAGGATACGCCGGGCACGGCCGAGATAGAGCACACCTCCGTAAGACGACCGAACGATCGCGAGCGCAATCGCCGCAAGGACGAAGCCGAAGACCAGATTGATGAAGGAAGTGCTGCCGGTTACGGCGACCCAGACGATGGCAAGCAGCAGATTGAAGATGAAGAGGATCATTGGGCGCCTCCTGCCGTGGGGAAGACGGAGTGCAGGTAGGCCGATGGCTGCTCGAGGCCGGCAGCGGCAGCCTGCGTCAGCTGCAGGAGCCATTCCGGAAACAGGCCGAAGCCGATAACCAGCAGCGAAAGAGCAAGAAGCGGCAAAGCAGCCTGCCACCTGATCGGCTCCGCCGCTACGCCGCCGCCCGGCGCGGGACGCCAATAGGCGAGCAGGAACACCCGCGCAAAAACGATCGTGGTCAGGAAACCGGCCAGCAGGATCGTTGCAGCCAGCCACCAGACGCCCGCTGCAAGCGCCGCCTTCACCAGCACGACCTTGGGCCAAAAGCCCGAAAAGGGCGGCAGGCCGCTGATGGCGAAGAAGAGCACCAGCGAGAGGCCGGCAAACCAGCCGCTCCGCCGATAGAGCCCGCCGAGAGCCGCAAGTGAAAAGCTGCCGCCGAGCCGTGCCGCCTGCCCCGCAAGCAGATAAAGCGCGGTCATCAATACCATCGAATGCAGCGCATAGAAGATCGCTCCGCTCAGGCCGTCGGCATTGCCGAGGGCAACGCCTGCCAGAATCGTGCCGATGCCCGATATGACGATATAGCCCAACATGCGGCGGATATCGTTTGCCCCGAGCGCACCCACGACGCCGACAAGCATGGTCGTGATGGCGATGACCGTGACCAGCGGGCCTAGGCCTGCCCGCTCAACGGGCAGCAACATGACCAAAACCCGGATGAGCGCATAGATGCCGACCTTGGTCAGCAGGCCGGCGAATAGGGCCGAAACGGTGATGCGGGGCGTGTGATAGGAAGCCGGGAGCCAGAAATTGACCGGGAAGGCCGCCGCCTTCATGCCGAAGGCCAACAGGAACAAGCCCGCCAATGTCGTTAGCGGCGCATTGTCGTCACCGGCCCTCGCCTTCATGGCGATATCGGCCATGTTGAGCGTGCCGAAGACGGCATAGAGATAGCCGACCGAGACGAGAAACAGCGTGGTGGCGATGAGATTAAGGACGGCATATTTCAGCGCGCCGTCGATCTGCTCCGGCTCCGAGCCAAGGATCAGCAGACCGAAGGACGAGATCAGCAGCACCTCGAACCAGACATAGAGATTGAAGACGTCGCCCGTCAGGAAGGCGCCGCTGACGCCGGCCAGCAACAGCATCAGGAAAGGGAAGAAGCCGTATCGCCGGCCGCTCGCGGTAATTTCGCCGAGCGAGTAGACGCTCGCAAACAGGGCAACGACCGCCGCCGTCAGGGCCATGAGCGCGCCGAAAATATCGACGCTGAAGGCGATGCCGAAAGGCGGCAGCCATCGTCCCATGACCATCGTCACGGCGCCCTGGCTGACGACCTTGTAGAGCAAGGCGGCGTCGATGAGCACCAGCAATACCAGGCCGGGAATAGCGATCGCGGCATGCCATTCGGCGCGGTTGCGCAACATCAGGAGAATAGCACCGAGCCCGATGCACAAGGCGACCGGCAGGATGACCAGCCAATGCCCCACCGGTATCGGCGCGGCAACCAACGCGCGGGAGAGGTCGACTGCAGTATCCGTCGGTCCGGCCATCGCGTCAGTATCCCAAGGGCGGCAGCGGCCGCTCGTCCGGCTCGGCCACCAGCATTTCGCCGGTGTTGTCGGTCTTCAGGTCCTGATAAGCGCGGTAGGTCAGGACAAGCAGAAAGGCGAGGAACGAAAAGGAGATGACGATCGCTGTCAGGATCAATGCCTGCGGCAGCGGATTGGCGGCTGCATTATCAAGCGTGCTCGCCCCTTTCTGGATGATGGGAGGCACTTCGGGAGTAACCCGGCCGGCGGTAAAAAGCAGAAGATTGACGGCATTGCCGAGGATGGCGATGCCGAGCATGATGCGGATCGAGAACTTCGACAGCATCAGATAGATCGCGGCGGCGAAGAAGAGGCCGACGACGACGGCAAAGACAGCCTCCATCAATCCACCTCCCGCTCTTCGAGCGCAAGCGCGATCGAGGTGATGGCGCCGACGACCACGAGATAGACACCGATATCGAAGAGCATGACGGTGGAGAGCGGCACCTCGACGCCGAAGATATGCGGATAGATCCAAAGACCGGTCATGAACGGCACGCCGGAAAAGACGGACAGGAAGCCGGCAACGGTCGCCGCAGCCAAGCCGAAGCCGGCAATCGCCAGCGGATGGAAGACGATCGCGCGCCGGACCGCCGTAACGCCGCAGGCAATGCCATAGATCGCCAGCGCCGAGGTCGCGATCAAGCCGCCGATAAAGCCCCCGCCGGGTTCGTTGTGGCCACGCAGCAGCACGAAAACGGAAAAGAGCAGCATCAAGGCCGTCAGAAATGGCGCGGCGGTGCGGAAGATCAGCGTATTCATAAGCTCTCGGCCTCCATCCCTTCGCCGAGACCGGCCTTCTCCTCAAGATCGGGATCGTTGGCCGCAAGCTTGCGCTCGCCGCCGGCACGGATGCGGATCAGCGCCAGGATCGCGAGGCCGGTCATGGCGACGACGGCAATCTCGCCGAGCGTGTCCGTGCCGCGGAAATCGACGATGATGACATTCACCACATTATCGCCATGCGCGATCAGCTTCGAATATTGATTGAAGAAGGCCGTCAGCGTCAGATCGAACGGTGCTTGGGTTGCTTTCAGCAGCAAGAGAGCAAAGCCGATGCCGCAGGCAATCGCCAGCACGGCATGAGCAATCCTGGCAAGCGGCGGCCGGTGATCCGAAGGCGAGAGGCGCAGGCGCGTCATCACCAGGGCCAGGATCACGACCGAAAGGGTCTCGACCATGAACTGCGTGAAGGACAGATCCGGTGCCCCGAACAAGAGGAAGATGACGGCAACGGCAAAACCCTGAATACCGAGAGAAACGATGGCCGTCAGCCGGTCCCGCGCGAACACGACCGCTGCAACGCCGATGATGGCGATCAGGAAAATCGTCGCCTCGTGCCATTGCAGGTTCGGCCAGGCGGGCATGGTAGGCAATTCGCCATGGATCACGAGAGGGATCAGCAGCATCGCCGCCAGGCAGAGGAAGGTGACGGTGACATAGGTTTCCAGCCGTCCGGGCTGCAGGAAACGCGAGACGCCGTGCGAAAGCCGCACCAGGCCGGAGATAAAGCCGTCGAAACCGCGGTCCGGTCCCGGTCCGAGCATCCGCAGGACAACGGACATGAGAAAACGGGCCTTGTCGAGCTGCCAATAGACAAGGATGCCGATCAGCACGGTCGCGACCGATAGCGCCAAAGGCACGCCGATATGCGGGGCCAGCGAAACCGCGATCTGCACATCTTTGCCGCTGACGGCGCTCGCCGTCGGTGAGGAGATATAGGCGTGCCAGGGAGCTGCGAACAAGGCCGAAGCGATGCCGAGCAAGGCAAGCACCACCGGCCCGAGCCAGAGCAATGGCGGCGCTTCATGCGGATGGCGCGGCGTCTCCGTCTGCGCCCCCAGGAAAGGCTTCAGCGCCACGGCGAAGGCGATGGCGAACATCAGCGCATTGCCGGCAACAGTGATGACCGTCAGGATGATCGCAGCCGGCGATGTCTGGGCCAGCGCGGCATAGATCTCTTCCTTGGCGAGGAAGCCGAAAGCCGGCGGCAGACCGCCCATCGATACCGCCGCAACCAAAGCGGCGGCAAAGGTCAGCGGCATGGCCGAGCGCAGCCCCCCCAGCCGGGTGATGTCGCGCGTTCCGGTCTCATGGTCGACGATGCCGGCGATCATGAACAGGGCACCCTTGAACAGCGAATGCGCCACCAGATAGAGGATGGCGGCTTCGACGGCATAATCCGTGCCGAAGCCGGTGAGCATCACCAGCAGGCCGAGCGAGGAAACCGTCGTATAGGCGAGCTTCAGTTTCAGATCGGTCTGGCGGATCGCAAGCAGGGTTCCGACGAGCAGCGTGGCGGCACCAAAAAGCGGAAGAATGATCTGCCAGGCCGGCGTACCGCCGAGGACCGGATTGAGCCGCATCACAAGATAGACGCCCGCCTTCACCATGGTTGCTGAGTGGAGATAGGCCGACACCGGGGTCGGCGCCTCCATGGCATTCGGCAGCCAGAAATGAAACGGAAACTGTGCCGATTTGGTGAAGGCGCCGCCAAGCACCAGGATCAGAGCCGCAAGATAGAGCGGGCTTGCACGGACGATATCCCCGGCCTTCAAGAGGTCGGACATCGCGGCGATGCCGGTTATCTGCCAGAGCAATAGCAGGCCGGCCAGCAGCAGCAGACCGCCGCCGCCGGTCACGACAAGCGCCTGCAGCGCCGCCCGGCGCGATGCCTCGCGCTGATGGTCAAAACCGATCAGGAGGAAGGACGTGATCGAAGTCAGTTCCCAGAAGACGAACAGCGTCAGGAAGCTATCCGAGACGACAAGGCCAAGCATCGAGCCCATGAAGAGGAAGATGAAGGAGAAGAAGCGTCCGAGATCCGCATGCCCCTTCAGATAGCCGCCGGTGTAGAGGACGATCAGCGTGCCGATGCCGGTGATGAGCAAGGCGAAAGTCAGCGACAGGCCGTCGATCAGCCAGGAAAACCGCAGATTGAGGCTTGGCACCCAGTCGAAGCCGCCCGATTCAACCTGCCCGGCTGCGATGGCCGGAAGGAAACCCACAAAATGAAGGAAGGCGAGCGCTGGGAACAACGCCAAGGGCCAAGCCGCATTATGACCCAGCCGCCGAACAGCGATTGGCGCGATCAATGCACCGAGAAAGGGCAGGCTCAGTGCCAGGAATGTCAGGCCCGCGGTGGCGGCGGCCATGTTCCCCCCTTTGCTGAATGATCATCGAATCCGTCAATACCGGCGCTGACTTGAAGGGATAGGCGAAAGGGCACACTGCCTCAAGCCCTGGCAAAGGAAAACCGGCCGTAAACCACCGAAATCGGTTTTAAAACGGCAACCTCTAGAAGTTGCAAATTCTGAAGCCACGGCAGCTTCGCGAACTGCTTGAGATGAACGGGACAAACCGCCAATTACGCATAGCTCGCAATGAAGCTGTAACGAATTGGCGCTAATTTACGCTCACGTCTTGAATCGCTCTGGAATTTTCGCCGAAAAATGCGCTAATCTTGTTCGGTTTGCAGATCCAGCCTCCCAGGAACCGCAATGCTCGCCCGCCTGATCGCTCTCCTGCTTCTTTCTCCCGTCTCGGCCTTTGCCGCGGATTGGCGATCCTATGACGATGCAGGTCTCGGCTATGCGATTGAGTTGCCGCCGGAATTCCATCCTGCGGCTCCTTCCGGCGATACCGATCGGCTCTCGCTGTCGCCGGCCGACCGCTCGGCGACGCTGCAGGTTTTCGGCACGATGATCGCCCATGGCGACTTTGCGTCGGAAGCGAACGGGCGCGTGGCGCTCGCCAGGGATGACGGCTGGAAGATTTCCTATTCCAAATCGAACTCGCGCGGCATCAGCTTTTCGGGCACCAAGCAGGGACGCATCGTCTATGTGCGCGGCGTCGCGCTCTGCAACGGGGCGGCGGCCTTCTTCCAGATGGATTATTCAAAAACGGATATGCAGCGCTACGACGCCATCGTCATGCGCCTGGTGCGCAGCCTGCGCTCGACCAGGAAGTGCACGCCGACGGCTGAGATCGTCAAAAGCTTTCCGGCGACAGGCTGAAGCAGGTCAGTACCGCCGAATAATGCACGGCGGCCGCGGCGACGACAAAGCCATGCCAGATGGCATTCTGGAAACGCAGCTTTTCCCATACGTGAAAGATCACGCCAAGCGAATAGATCACGCCGCCGATGACGATGAGCAGCATCGAAGCGAATGGGATATGCATGGAAACCGGCTTGGCGACAAGGATGCCGCTCCACCCCATGGCCAGATAGAGCAGGATCGCCAATCGGTCGTAGCGCCCCGGAAACAGACACTTCAGGACGATGCCGAAGGCAGCAAAGATCCAGACGGCGACTAGTACGCCGAGCAGCAGCGGGTCCTCGGCTCCGCGCTCGAGAAAGGGCGTATAGGTGGCGGCGATCAGGACATAGATGAAAGAATGGTCGAAACGCCGGAGAAACCATTTCGTCTTGGACACCGGCCAGAGATTGTAGGTGAAGGACATTCCGAGCGTCAGCACAAGACCAACACCGTAGATCCAGGCGGCCGCAATCCCTCCGTGGGAGCTCCAGACCGTCGCATAGAAGATCAATACGGTCGCGCCGATCAATGCAAAGACGACGCCGACACCGTTGACGATGCTGTCGGCGATAATCTCATAGCGATCATAGGCCCAACGGATGCCTCTGTACTCGGTCATTTCATTCGGTTCCGTTTCCGTCCGAAAACGATCTTTGCACCGGGACGATGAGGACGCAACTGCGCCAAACGAGCGCATCGATCAATCTTCGTAAACATGCGTATCCACTCCATGCGTCAATGAAAAGCGAACGCTCAATCCGCAATTTATAGTCTTCTGTGAACAATCAAAATTCGCCATATCAGAGTGCAAGTACAGCGGGCCAGAGGATCAACCGGCGAAACCCTCCCGCCCGCCGCTGGCGGTCCATTGCCGCCGACGCCGGTTGCTTTTTAGGAATATCGAGGTTGGAACTGACCCCATGACCGAAACCGCCCCTTCCTACGCGCTGACCCGTCCCGCCTATGTCGGTCAGTCGCACCTTGTCGTCAGCGACCTGCCGCTGGTGTCGCGCTTCTACCAGGACATGCTCGGCCTGAAGGCGATCGAGAAAACGGCGAGCGGCGAAGTGCTGGGCGTTGCCGGCCATCCCCTGCTGACGCTGACGACGGATCGGGCTGCGACGCGTGCGCCAAAGACGGCGGCGGGCCTCTTCCATACCGCCTTCCTGATGCCGAGCCGCGTCGAGCTGGCGCGCTGGCTTCGCCATGCTGCCCAAAACAATGTCGTGCTGGAAGGCGCATCGGACCACATCGTCAGCGAAGCCATCTATCTCTCCGACCCGGAAGGCAACGGCATCGAGATCTATGCCGATCGGCCGCACGGGGAATGGACTTTCCACGACGACGGCACGGTCGAAATGGCCACGCTCCGGCTCGATCTGCAGAAGCTTTATGAGAGCGCCTCCGAGGATCGCTGGGAAGGTATGGCCGAGGGATCTGCGATCGGCCATATCCATCTGCAGGTCGGCGACGTTGCCGAAGCCAATGCCTTCTATCGCGATGTTCTCGGCATGAAGGTCATGGCCGCGCGCTATCCCGGCGCAACCTTCCTTGCGACCGGCGGCTATCACCATCACCTCGGCGCCAATACCTGGAACAGCCGCGGCGCCGGTATGCGCTCCGAACATATGACCGGCCTTTCCGACTATACGCTGCGCTTCAACGACAAGGCTGCGCTCGACACGGCCGTCGCTGCCCTGGAGCAGCATGAGATCAAGACCGAGAAACGCGACGGCGGCGTTTCGCTACGCGACCCCTGGGGTATCGGACTGAACCTGATCGCTTGATTCGCCTGAATCGCTCTCGCCCTAAGCCCGTTGCGGAACCGGAACGGGCTTTTCGCGTTTGAGTAGAGAGGCGCTTGTGCCTTCCGGAATCTGCAAGGCATGGAAGTCGACAAAATCGTCACCACGCGGTCGGAAACAACGGTTACACGCGAAGGCAGGACCGACGCGGAACGCAACACATCTCAAGATGAGCGCGACGAAGACAGTATTTTCGATATATCCCACGGATCGATGCGCGGCAGGCTCGATGTCGCCGCATCCTGGGCAACCATAGGCATCTTCCTCATCCTGGCCTTGGCCGGTGTCTACATGATGTCACTGATTCTCATTCCAGTGACGCTCGCGGTCGTCGTCGGCATGATCCTCGGGCTGGCGGCGGAGAAGCTCAGCAAACTCGGCGTGCCCCGCGTCCTGAACGCTATTCTCCTGTCTTCGGCCGTAGCGCTGGTCATCTTCCTCGTCATCAATGCGCTTGCCGGACCGGTTGCCAAGCTCGCCCAGGAAGCACCGGACTTCTTTCAGCGCACCTCAGACCGGCTGATGCCCTATCTCGACCGGTTCAAATGGCTGCATATTTCATCCGAAAGCTTGCAGGGTGGCCCGATGTCGATCAGCACGCTGCTCGAAAACAGCGGCAATGTCCTGCATGTCGTGTCCGCCAACCTGACGCCGGCCATCGTGCAAATCCTGATTTTCTTCGCGGCATTGCTGCTGTTTCTTGCCGGCAGGATGAGCCTGCGCAGGACAATCATCATGGCCTTTTCCACCCGCGCGTCACGGCTGACCGCGATCCGGATCATCAATGCGGTGGAACAGGTGCTCGGCTTCTATTTTGCAACAGCCGCGCTGATCTATGCCGGAATTGGCGTTGCGATGACTGTTATCGCCTATGTTGGCGGGATGAGCGTGCCGGTATTATGGGGCGTCTTCGCTTTCGTTTCGAGTTTCATTCCATTCCTTGGAATCACGACGATGACGATTGCCCTGGCGATCGCCGGTATCGTCACGCATTCCGACATCATCTTCGGCCTCGCGCCCGCCGTCGCGTTTTTTGCCGTGCATCTGGCTGTTGAAAATCTCGTCTTCCCCGCGATCATGGGCCGCCAATGGGAAATCAATCCCTTCGTCGTCTTTCTTGCCATTCTCTTCTGGACATGGATGTGGGGTGCCGTCGGCGCCATGCTGGCCCTGCCGCTGTCGCTAATCATGATGACCGTGATCGACGAGCTGTTCATCGAGGAAAAGGCCCAGCCGCAATTGCCGGGTTAACCCCTTAAACACTCAATTCGTCGTGCCGTCGTCGCCCTTTTCGGGGATATCCTGCAGGCGAACGAACTCCACGCCCTTCGCCTTCAGCGCGAGGATGCTGGCCGCAACCCCCTCGCCCGCCGCATGTGTCGGCTGGTTGATATGGGAGATGATGACGTCGCCGTCCCTGGCGGAGGCATATTGCTTCTCCACCATCTTGGCCGGCAGCAGCGAACCGCTGTCGCCATTCACCGAATAGCCGGCAATCCGATAGCCCATGCCACGGATCTGCGCGATGGCGGAAAGGCTGTATTTCGCGGTCGCGCCGCGAAACCAGCGCGGCTGTGGAATCCCGGCGGCGATCATAGCATCGGCACCGCCCTTGACTTCCTGCGCGACAGCCTGCGGCGAGCCGGCGGCCGGGATGCCGTAGACCCTGGTCGGAATGTCGACGGCCGGAATATGGTTCTGCCCGTGATTTTCCAGTTCGAAGAGATCTGGATTGGCCAGGAAGATGGCGAGCGCATCGGGATTGGTGCGCAGCCAGCGCGCGGTGACGAAGATCGTCGCCGGGATGCGCTGATCGACAAGCGTGCTCAGAATGCGCGGATCGGTCTTGCCCATGCAGGCATCGAAAGTGAGCGCAACACGGGGTGCGCCCTTGCCCGCCCGATTGACGTGCAGATGCGGCTCGACAAGTTTGACGTTCGAGGCCGGCGCCTTCGGCGGCAGTTGCGGCCAACCGGCGGGCGGCTGCTCCGGCTGCGCGGCAAGGACAGCTTGCGCGGCAAGCAGAACCACTAATGTCGGCAACAGGCGTTTCATCAAGGAGGCCACCGGGTTGATCAAGCAAACGAAATCGGGCGGCCGAATGATGATCATTTCAGCCGCAGTGCCCGCCATTATCCGTCAACACGCCGGAAATATGGCAGACCGGCAGGGTTCACGCTCATTTCACATTACAAGTGCGCCGGATATCAAAGCCGCGAAGTCCGGGCTTCAACCAGGCGGCGTCTATGCTACGATTGATATGAGGTTGCCGTAGCACTATCTGCGTATTTTTCCGTGCTCCAAAGAGAGACATGCATGAGTCGCGATCCCTATGAAGTTCTGGGCGTAAAGCGGGACGCTCCGCAAAAGGATATTCAAAGCGCCTATCGCAAGCTTGCCAAGAAGCTGCACCCGGATCTCAACCCCGGTGACAAGCAGGCCGAGGAAAAGTTCAAGGAAGCCTCGGCAGCTTACGGCATTCTCGGCGATGAGGACAAGCGCGCGCGGTTCGACCGCGGCGAGATCGACAGCAGCGGTGCCGAGCAGGCGCCGCGCAACTATTACCGTGACTATGCGGCGAATGAAGGCCAGCGCGGTCGCTATCAGAACGCCGGCGGCTTTGCCGATTTCGGCGATGCCGACGACGTATTTTCCAGCTTCTTTTCACGGCGCAGCCGAGGCCAATCCCAGATGCAGGGTCAAGACCGTCACTATACGATGGAGGTCGACTTTCTTGACGCCATCAACGGCGTGAAGAAGCAGATCAGCTTGCCCGACGGACCGGCGCTTGACGTCCAGATCCCGCCCGGCACGCGTGACGCTCAGACGCTCCGCCTGAAGGGCAAAGGAGATCCGGGCTTCGGCGGCGGTGCGCCCGGCGATGCGCTGATTGCGGTGCACGTCCGCCCGCATCGCTTCTATACCCGCGATGGCGACGACATTCGGATGGAACTGCCGATCTCGCTGTCGGAAGCAGTGCTCGGCGGCAAGATCCGGGTTCCGACGCCTTCCGGCGCGGTGACCGTTACCCTCGCGCCGAACTCCAATACGGGCAAGGTGCTGCGCCTGAAGGGCAAGGGAGCGCCCGTGCGCGGCAAGGAAAACGGCGATGCCTATGTCTCCCTGAAGATCGTCCTGCCGGATACGGCGGATCCCGAGCTGACGCGCTTCGTTTCCGAATGGGAGGCAGGCAAGACGCAAGATCCCAGAAAGACCATGGGAGGATAAGCGATGAACGAGCGCGAGTTTCGACTGCACCTCCAGATCGAGACCACGGTGCTGGAAATCTGGATCTCACAGGGCTGGCTGGTGCCGGAAGAGACGGATCAGGGCCGGAATTTTCGCGAAGCCGATATTGCGCGCGGCCAACTGATCCTCGATCTCGACAGAGCAATGGGCCTCAACGAACCCGGCGTCGATGTCGTCATGGATCTGGTGGATCAGCTTCATAGCCTGAGGGCGACGCTGCGTGACCTGACGGACGCTGTCTGCCGTCAGCCGATCGATGTGCAGGAGCATATCTTGACAGAGCTAACGCGCGTAGAGTCCCAGAGACGGCGGTAGGGTTCGATCACATCGGGCTTTGGCGACATCAAGCCGGATTGTGGTCGTCAGCCGGCAGGGTGTCGGAAGCGCTCAGTCGTAGAGATAATGTTGCTGCCAGGCATCGCGCGGCACCTTGTCGCCGATCTGGTAGCTCAGATCCCGAACATTGATATGCTGCGGGCCGGTCACGCATGTGTACGAGAGGTGATACCAGTCACCCTTGCTGCGGAAAACCGCGCCGGGGGCATCCATGGCGTCCGGTTTCATATCGGGATCGCCGAAAGTATATGCGATCACCTTGTCCGGCTTGAAACCCGTCTTGTCCGTACCAATCCGCTTCATGGCTTCGGCATCGCATGCTTGCTCCATCCGCTCCGATGGATCGAGTTTCTCCAATTGCTTCTTGATGCCCTGATCGACGGCGAAGGCGGAGGTAGCGACGGAAACCAATGGAATAAGGATGGCGAAGAGTTTCAGCATGAAGACCGGTCCCTTGCATTGTTTTGGATTTTGAGTGCGTCGGTTCCATCAGGAAAGGCCTTGACCGCCTTCATGTCGACGCACTGTATGCCGACTTCGGTAAAGAATGTGGTCTCATCAAGGCAGCGCGCATTCGCGCATCCCGGGAGCCGCCTGTTCGATCGAGATTAATATTGACGGCTTGCATGAAACTTGAGCAGCGGACTTGCCGCTTGAACCTAAGGTCGGCGCCCTCTATTTCTCTCTTCTCTTCACATCCGACTTTCACACCAGAGAAAGTACTCCCGTGCCAGTTTTCAAGAATCTTCCCACCCCGCCCGTCGCCCCGAAAAAGCCGCTCACGGATACGCGTCACGGCATTGCCCGCACCGACGATTATGCCTGGCTGCGCGCTGATAACTGGCAGGCGATGTTCAAGGATCCGTCGATCCTGGCACCGGAAATCCGGGCACATCTGGAGGCTGAGAACGCCTACATGAATGCCGCGATGGCGGACACCAAGGAGCTGCAGAAGGTTCTTTTCGGCGAGATGAAGGGACGCATCAAGGAGGATGACAGCTCGATCCCGATGAAGGACGGCCCTTATGCCTACGGCACGCTCTTCGTCACCGGCGGCGAGCAGCCCCATTTTTTCCGTGAGCCGCGCAACGGCGGCGAGCGCAAGCTGCTGTTGAACGGCGACAGGGAGAATGAAGGAAAATCCTATTTCCGTCTTTCCGGCCTCGACCATTCCTCCGACCACAGCCATGGCATCTGGGGCTATGACGACAAGGGCTCGGAATATTTCACACTGAAGATCCGCAATTTCGAGACCGGCGAAGATCTGGCCGATGTGATCGAAAATACCGGCGGCGATGCCGTCTGGGCGCCCGACGGCAAGAGCTTCTTCTACACGCTGCAGGACGAGAACCATCGCCCTTCGAAGATCTTCCATCATATCATCGGCACGCCGCAAGCAGACGACCGGCTCGTCTATGAAGAGGAAGATCCGGGCTTCTTCATGGGCGTCGGCGGCTCGCTGCTCGACGACTATATCTTCATCGATATCCACGATCACGAAACCAGCGAATACCGCATCATCCCGACCTCCGACCTGACCGCCGAACCCAAGATCGTGGCCGAGCGCGAAACCGAGATCGAATATGAGATCACCGAGGGCGGCGACGTCTTCTACATTCTCACCAATGACGGCGACGCCAAGGATTTCAAGATCATGGAGACGCCGGCGGAGAAGCCGGGCAAGGAAAACTGGCGAGAGATCGTTGCTCACAAGCCGGGTACGCTGATCCTCAGCCATCTCGCCTATGCCCGCCACCTCATCTGGCTGGAACGCAAGGACGGCCTGCCGCGCATCATCATCCGTGATCGCCGCAGCGGCGAGGAACATGCCATTGCCTTTGAAGAGGAGGCCTATGCGCTCGGCCTGCAGGGTGCCGCCGAATACGACACGGATGTCATCCGCTTCTCTTATTCGTCGATGACGACGCCGAGCCAACTTTACGACTACAACATGGTGACGCGCGAGCGCACCCTCTTGAAGACTCAGGAAGTGCCTTCCGGTCACAATCCCGATGACTACGTGACGCGCCGCGTCTTCGCGCCGGCCTGGGACGGCGAGCGGGTGCCGGTGACGCTGCTCTATCGCAAGGACACGCCGCTCGACGGCTCCGCGCCTTGCCTTCTCTATGGCTACGGCGCCTACGGCGTCACCATTCCGGCCGGCTTCAATACCAATTGCCTGTCACTCGCCGATCGCGGCTTCGTTTATGCCGTCGCCCATATCCGCGGCGGCAAGGACAAGGGCTTTGCCTGGTACGAAGACGGCAAGATGGAGAAGAAGACCAATACCTTCAGGGACTTCATCGCCGCAGCAGACTATTTGAATCAGGAGAAGTTCACCTCTTACGCGAAGATCATCGCCGAGGGCGGATCGGCCGGCGGCATGCTGATGGGCGCCGTTGCCAACATGGCGCCGGAGAAATTCGCCGGCATCATCGCCGCCGTGCCCTTCGTCGACGTGCTCAACACCATGCTGGACGACACCCTGCCGCTGACGCCGCCGGAATGGCCGGAATGGGGCAATCCGATCGAAAGCAAGCAAGAATACGAGCAGATCGCCGCCTACAGCCCCTATGACAATGTCGGCGAAAAGCCCTATCCGCCGATCCTTGCGCTCGGCGGGCTCACCGACCCGCGTGTCACCTATTGGGAGCCGGCCAAGTGGGTTGCCAAGCTACGCGAGAAGACGACGAGCAATGCGCCCATCCTCCTGAAGACCAACATGGACGCCGGCCATGGTGGCGCTTCCGGCCGCTTCCAGCGTCTGGAGGAGGTGGCGTTCGAATATGCCTTCGCCGTCAAGGTCGCCGAGAAAATGTAAGCAGAACGGCAGGAGAAAGCCATGACCGTCTTCGTCGCCCTGCTGCGTGCCGTCAATGTCGGCGGCACCGGCATGCTCTCCATGGCCGATCTCAAGGCGCTCTGCGAGGAGATCGGCTTCAAGGATGTGAAGACTTATATCCAGAGCGGCAATGTGGTCTTCCGCACCGAAGAGGGTGAGGCGACGGCTCAGACTCTTCTGGAAGGCGCGCTGGCAAACAAGATGGGCAAGTCGCCCGGCGTCATCCTGCGCAGCCGCGAGGCTCTGGAAAGGGTGGCGGAAAACTCGCCCTTCCCGCACGCCAAGCCGAACTACCTGCTGGTGAACTTCCTGCGGGATGCGGCACCTGAGGATGCACTCACCAAGCTCGTCGCACCCGGTGGCGAGGAGGTGCATGTCGCCGGCAGGGAAGTCTACGTGCACTATCCCGATGGCTCGGGACGCTCGAAACTGAAGCTGCCGGCGCTGAAGGCGGGAACGGCGAGAAATCTCAATACGGTGCGCAAGCTTGCGGAGATGGCACGCGAGCTGGAGGAGAGCGAAAATTGAGATCGGCGACAGCAAAGCCGATTATGATATGTGTCTTGCGCCTCCCTCTTGGCAACCCTACCTTAAAGCCATGAGCTCACCTCTTCACGATGACACCGCGCTTCGGGCGCCGCCGGTCGCTTTCGACAACAGCTATGCACGCCTGCCTCCGCAGTTTTTCGCGGACCAAGCGCCGACACCTGTCGTCGCGCCGAGGCTGATCAAGTTCAACGAAGCGCTGGCGCAGGAACTCGGGCTCGACGTGGATGCTTTGAGAGAGAGTGCTGCGGCGATCTTTTCCGGCAACGAGCCGCCGCCGGGATCGCAGCCGATCGCCATGGCCTATGCCGGGCATCAGTTCGGCAATTTCGTGCCGCAGCTCGGCGATGGCCGCGCGATCCTTCTCGGCGAGGTCAAGGACCGCAACGGCAGGCGCCGCGACATCCAGCTCAAGGGTTCGGGACCAACGCCGTTTTCCCGCCGTGGCGATGGGCGCGCGGCACTCGGCCCGGTTCTGCGCGAATATATCGTCAGCGAAGCCATGCACGCTCTCGGCATCCCGACGACGCGAGCGCTGGCGGCGGTGACGACAGGTGAGCCTGTCTATCGCGAGGAAGTGCTGCCCGGCGCGGTCTTTACCCGCGTGGCGGCGAGCCATATCCGCGTCGGCACGTTCCAATTCTTTGCCGCGCGCGGCGATACGGAGAGCGTCAGGACGCTGGCGGATCATGTCATCAGCAGGCACTATCCAGAGATCAGAGACCGCGCCAACCCCTATCTCGCGCTGCTGGAAGCCGTTGCTGAACGGCAAGCGTCGCTGATCGCGCGGTGGCTGCATGTCGGCTTCATCCACGGCGTGATGAACACCGACAATATGACCATATCGGGTGAGACGATCGATTTCGGTCCCTGCGCCTTCATGGATGCCTATGATCCGGCGACCGTCTTCTCATCCATCGACCGCAACGGCCGCTATGCCTATGCCAACCAGCCGGCCATCGGCCAGTGGAACCTCGCGCGCCTCGGCGAGACGCTCATCCCGCTGATCGACCCCTCCGTCGATACCGCCATCGAGCTGGCGAACACCATCATCAAGGCCTATGGCGAGCGCTTCCAGGCTCATTGGCTTGCCGGCATGCGCGCCAAGATCGGGCTTGCGAGCGAGGAAGACGGCGATCTGGAGCTGATCCAGTCCCTCTTGGCAACGATGCAGCAGCAGGGTGCGGATTTTACGCTCACCTTCCGCCGGCTGGCCGCCATTGCCTCGGGTAAGGACGACAGCGATTTTGGCGCCACCTTTCAGGACCCGCAATCCGCAACGCTGTGGCTTGAACGCTGGCGCGAGCGTCTCAGCCGCGATCCTCAGACGCCGGCAGCGCGCGCTGCGGCGATGCGCAGGGTCAATCCGGCCTTCATCCCCCGCAATCACCGGATCGAGCAAGCGATCGAGGCCGCGATTGAAGACGATGATTTTTCCTTGTTCGAAGCATTGCTGAAGGTGCTCGCGACACCCTATGAAGACCAGCCTGCCTTCGCGCCCTATGCCGAACCTCCGCTGCCGAGCGAGCGCGTGCTGCAGACCTTCTGCGGCACTTGAGAAGGCCGAAGGCATAAGCCCCGGGCATGCTTGCAGAGTCATCGTCTCCTCAACCCATGGAGAGACACGACGATGAAAGTGCATCACAGCACGCAGAACTATTTCAGCACGCCGATCCGCAGCCAGCAGAACAGCGACAGCGACGACAGCTCGACCTTCTCGCTACTA
This sequence comes from Rhizobium sp. P40RR-XXII, assembly GCF_012641405.1. Lineage (GTDB taxonomy): Bacteria > Pseudomonadota > Alphaproteobacteria > Rhizobiales > Rhizobiaceae > Rhizobium. The sequence goes on along the minus strand of NZ_JABAII010000015.1, from coordinate 121,550 downwards.
GGCGATGGTGGCGGTCAGCAGGGGGATTCGCAGCGACCCTCTATCTCGTCCAGCGGCGTCCCCCCCTCCATTTCCTCCGGCTTCTGGATCAACCAGCTCAGCCAGGGATCGTCCTCCACATCGGACTCCACCGACGGCCAGCCGAGTGCCAGCGCTTCCGCCAGCAGCTCGGCCTCGTCGAGCAAGCAATCTGATCAGGACATTCTGGACGAATTTGCCAAATGGGCGAATATGACGCCGGCACAGAAGATCCGCGCACAGTATCTCGAAGCGCACGGCCTGACGGAAGATTCCTTCAAAGCCCTGTCTGGCGACGAGCAGAAGGCGATCAACGACCAGATCGCCAACGAGATCAAGCAGAAGCTCGGCGCCGGCAACGGTGACAGCAATGGCGATAACGACAAGGAAACGGACAGCGCCGCCTCGGCATTGTCCATCGCCTGAAGAAATTACCAGATTGCATGAAGACGATACGATCCTGATTCACTTCACGATCGTATCATCTTGTTTTCATGTATTTTATTTCGTTATTGCCCAACCATTCCGGTAACGATCCTGCTAACTTCGGCAAAGACAGCCTCTACGTCTTTTGCCGGCGCGGTCGCCTCCGCAACGAAAGTCGTGACCAGAATTGGCCCGCGTTCCGGCGGCCAGATCACGGCGACATCGGCATAGGAGCCGTTATTGCCGGTGCCCGTCTTGTCGCCGACCTTCCACTCCTTCGGCAGGCCGGCGCGCAGACGATTATTGCCCGTGGTGTTGGCGACCAGCCAGTTGACCAACTGATCCCTGGAGGTTTCCGACAGCGTGTTGCCGAGCGTCAGGAGGCCGATACTGTCAAGCATCGCATCCGGCGTCGTCGTATCGCGCGGGTCATCCTTGACCGCCTGGTTGACATCGGGCTCGTTGCGGTCGAGGCGGGTTTCGGTGTCGCCGGTGGTGCGCAGCCAGGAGGTCAAGGCAGCAGGACCGCCGAAGCTTTCAAGCAGCAGGTTGCCGGCCGTATTGTCGCTCAGCGTGATCGCCGCGCCGCAAAGTTCGGCCACGGTCATGCCGTCGGCGCCGGCATGCTTTTCCGTCTCAGGCGAATAGGTGACCACCTTATCCTTGCCATAGGCAACGCGACGGTCGAGCTTTTCTGTACCCTGATCGACGCGCGCCAGCACGAAACCGACAGCGAGCGCCTTGTAGGTGCTGCACAGGGGGAACCGCTCCTCCTCGCGATGACCTAGCGAAATGTTGGTTTCAGTGTCGAGCACGGAAACGCCGAGGCGGCCGCCGGTCTTCTTTTCCAGATCGGCAAGCTGCTTGTCGACATCGTCGGACAGCTGCGAATTATCCTGCGACCCGCCGTCGCCTTCCGTTCCCTGCATTCCCTGGCCGCTGGCGTCGGGCGTTGCCGAATTATCCGTTGCAGCGGGCGTTGATGGTGTTGCGCTGCTGTCCTGGGCGAAGAGCGCATCGGGACCGAGCGTCAGGGCGGGAAGAAGCAGCGCCGTGCCCGCCATCAGGCGGCGTCGGGTGAGCAATGTGGGCATGCGAAAAGCCTCCAGCAGAATCGGGCAGATTTGGGCTATGCGAGGAATATGGCAAGCCTCTGACCTCCCCGATTGCTAGCGGATTTTATGCCGCCTTGTCGACCGTGACTTCAACGGTGACGTGCGACAATTGATGAATATCGACAAGTCGGGCTTTGTAGAAAGACGGGTCGCGCGAGACGGGCGTCGCAACCGCGACGATCGCGGCATGATGCCCGGGACCGACCTGCCAGACGTGGAGGTCGGTAATGCGGTCTTCGTCCGTCTCGATCGCCTCGCGGATCTCATCTGGCAGATCTTCACCCGGCGGAATGAAGTCGAGCAGAACCGCGCCGGAAATGCGCAGCAGACCCCATGCCCATTGCAGGATCACCAGACCACCGACGATGCCCATGACAGGATCGAGGAAGGTCCAGCCGAAACGGCTGCCGAGCAGCAGGGCAACGATGGCGAGAACAGAGGTCATCGCATCGGCGATGACGTGGACATAGGCGGAACGGAGATTGTTGTCCCTGCCGCCGCCATGGCCATGGTCGTGATGGTGATCGTCATGGTCGTGATGATGATCATGATCATGTGCGTGACCGTGGCTGTGCCCATGGCCGGAGTGGCCGTGATGGTGATGGCTGTGATCGTCGCGCAGGAGCCATGCGCTCGCGAGATTGACGATAAGACCGACCACCGCGATGGCGATGGCCTCGCGGAAATTGATCGCCACCGGATCCAGAAGCCTCAGCATGCTCTCCCAGCCCATGATCAGCGCGATCAATGCCAGCACAATGGCGCTGGCGAAGCCCGCGAGATCGCCAAGCTTGCCGGTGCCGAAGGTGAAGCGCGCATTGTGCGCATGCCGGCGGGCATAGAGATAGGCGAGAGCCGAAATCAGCATGGCGCTGGCATGGGTCGACATGTGCCAGCCATCGGCAACCAGCGCCATCGAGCCATAGACCGTGCCGGCAGCGATCTCTATCACCATCATCACGGCGGTCAGCGCGATGACGAACCAGATGCGGCGTTCGTTGCGCTGGTGATCGGAGCCGAGAAAGACGTGGCTATGGCTCATATCGGAGGAAATACTCATGAACATCAGTCTCCTGTTGAACGTCTGAAGCGCTGAAAGGCGTCGCGATCTTCTGGATGCGCCCCTTGTGTTTCAGGCCTTCGATTTTTCAAATGCCGGTATCGCAAGACCGCCGCACGCATTTGCGCGGCACGGCCTGCTCACCGCAGATAGGTCTTCAGCACATCGGCTATCTCGTCGACCGCCTGACGCCGGGCCTCTTCAGTTTCGGCATGAAGCACATGTTCATGCAGATGATCTTCCAGGACCTCTCCAGTCAGGCCCATCAGGGCGCCGCGAATGGAGGCAAGAAGCTGCAGCACCTCCCCGCACGGCCGTTCGGCCTCGAGCGCGCGCTCCACCGCCTCCATCTGCCCTTTGAGACGGCGGATACGGGACAGGAGCTTGGCTTGCTGACGAATGGTGTGGGACATTGCCGCCTCGATTTATAATATAGGGGGGTATACTATTTATAACGGCCGATTGGAAGCCATCTCTTGAAGAGGCTACGGCCGGATTAGGCAGCCGCGAAAATACATCCGAGCTGGCCTTCGACACCACCTGGCCTTGAAAATTCCACCGCCAATCGCATATCTATCCCTATAGAGACTAGAGGTATTGGAGGATATGCAATGCTGTCGATCGGTGATCTGTCCAAGCGTACCGGCGTGAAAGTGCCGACGATCCGTTATTACGAGCAGATGGGGCTGATTTCAGAGCCCGACCGCAGCGAAGGCAACCAGCGGCGCTATTCCAAAACCGATCTTGAGCGTCTTGCCTTCATCCGCCATGGCCGCGACCTCGGCCTGACGATCGATGCCATCAAGGAGCTGATCTCGCTCAGCCAGCACCCCGACCGCCCTTGCGTGGGCGCCGACCGCATCGCCAAGGAGCATCTGGATGACGTGCGCACCAAGATCGCCCGGCTGAGAAAGCTGGAGCATGAGCTGGAGCGCATCGTTTCCCACTGCGACGGCCACAGCATCGAAGATTGCTATGTGATCCGCGCGCTTTCCGACCACGGACTATGCGAAGGGGAGCATTGAGGCGCCCCATTGACAAATGCGGGAAACCGGATCATTGATGCGCCCATGATCACGCACGCGCTCCATAATTGCTCGTATTTTTGGCTGTACCTGTAACAGGCGGCCAAGACAGATCATATTGTCAACAAGCCGCCGTCAGGCGGCTTTGTTGTATCGGCAGCGTCCTGACGGCTCATTGAAAAACAAGGACGCAAAATGCCATGCTAGACGATAGCGACATCTCACTTCTCCGCCCCCCGGTCCTCACCATCCGCAGTGCACAGCCGCGCGACCTGCCGGAGCTGAACGACATGATCCGGCTGCTCGCCGCCCATCACGGCGACCCGTCCGGCACGACGCCCGAGCAGCTCGAGCGCGATCTCTTCGGCACGGCACCCTGGATCACGGCGCTTGTCGCCGAAGGAGAACAAGGGCTGATCGGCTACGCCATCCTCGTACCGCTCTACAAGGCGCAGGAAGGGCAGCGCGGTATGGATCTGCATCACCTCTTCGTGCGTGACGGCCACCGCGGCCACGGCGTCGGACAGCATCTCGTCGACCGCGCCCGCGATATCGCCCGCAAGGCCGGCTGCAGCTACCTCTCGGTCGGCGCGGCGACGGGCAATTTCCAGGCCCATCGCTTTTACGAAAACATGGATTTCAAGCCGCGTCCGATCACCGGCATGCGCTATTTGCAGGCGCTGGCCTGATGCCGGCCTTTAACAGGATCACCATCGAAGACTGATCTGTAGAGCGTTTCTGGTTTTGCGCATTCCGGACGGAAAACCGCTGCGCACTTTCCCTGGAAATGCTTCAGTGATCGATGGCGATCCCGCGGCCTGCAAAGAACCTCTCGAATACCTCCAGCGACATCTCCACATTCTCGCGCGTCGCACCGATATGACCGGAGGGATTGTGGAAGCGGATCGTGTCTCCATCGATTGATGTCACCAGCACGAGATGGCCGCCTTTGGCCGGCGGCTCGGTCTCTGGCCAGCGGATGGAATGGTGCACCGACGCGATGAAGAACTCCGACTGCGCGAGGATATCGGCGACGCCGGCGACAGAAATGCCGGTGACGACCCGGGCATTCAGATCGAAGCGAGCCTTAACGAAGGGAACGAACGGCGCATAGATCAGCCCTTTGATCCGGCCATCCGCCTCCTCGACATAGCCGCCATACTCCCTGCATCCCATGGCCAGATCCATGATCGGGATTATTTTGCCGGTGCGGGCGGCGAGCACCATCTTCAGGCAGGCCATGCCGCAGAGATTGCCGGCCCAGCGGGCATAGTCCTCGACGCTGCGCGCGCCGGACGACGCCCAGAGCGGATCCCTCAGCAAGGCAATCTGCGCGCCCTCGGCCACGACAGCCAGCGTCATGTCAGGCGTTTCCCACTGGCTGAAATAAGGAATCTTCTGCGTCACCCTTGCGTCCACGACCATCCTCTCCCGTTGCCGAATCCCGCGCCGTTACCGCTGTAAGCTTGATTGGAAATGCGCTAGAAAAATGGCTGCCGGCTTCGATCTGCAACTGGAGGGAGGTGCGCCTTGGAACAGCGGTTCACATTCGATGGCGTCGCCAGCCTCTATAATACCTCTCGCCCTCTCTATCCCCATGCGCTTTTTGCCGATGTCACCGCCTTCGCCGGGCTGGAGCCCAAGGATCAGGTTCTCGAAATCGGCTGCGGCACAGGACAGGCGACGGAGAACTTCGCCCGCCAGGGACTTTCCGTTTTCGCACTTGATCCCGGCGCGGAACTGATTGAGTTGGCGCGGGAAAGATTAGCGGGATTTCCGCAGGTGCAATTCCATCAAACCACTTTCGAGGCATGGCCGAACGACCGACAGAGCTTCAAGCTCATAGCGGCAGCGCAATCCTTCCATTGGGTTTCGCCGGAATTGCGCTTCGCCAAGACGGCCGCTCTCCTCGCGCCAGAAGGAACCCTCGCCGTCTTCGGCAATGTGCCGATGCCGCTCGCGCCACCGCTTGCCGCAAAATTCGCCGAGATTTACTCCCGCCATGCGCCGCAGCTCGCCGGACCGCCTGCGGAAGCCTGGTATCTGCCCGACGGTCCCTTCGCCGAACAGCTGCGGCAGTCCGACCATTTCGAAGCGCCGACACAGCATTGCTATCACTGGAGCCGATTGCACAGGGCGCAAAGCTATACCGATCTGCTGCGCACGCTCTCAAGCTACAGGCTCCTGTCTGAAGATCGGAGGGAAGCATTGCTTTCCGGACTCGCGGACACAATCGCTACCCAAGGCGGCGAATTCGAGCTGCACTACGAAACGCATCTCTATCTTGCCAAGCGTTCGGCTGTGGTCTGAACAACCTAGGCCTATTTCGCCGGCAGCGCCTTCAGATAAGCCGCGATCGCCTCGCGATCGGTCGCCGGCAAGTGGGCGATGTTCTGCTGGACCTCGGCCATCGAGCCGCCGGCGGAATCATAGTTCGGCGTGAAGCCGGTTTCGAGATAATTGGCGATGTCGCCGACGCTCCAGCTGCCGATCGCCTTGGACCCCGGCCTGATATCCGGGATACGGCCCTTGCCTTCGGGATTGGGCGCACCCGCCAGCCACTGGCCGCTCAGGAAGCCGCCGAGGCTATCACGCGGTGTATGGCATTCGCCGCAATGTCCCGGCCCCTCCACCAGATATTGCCCGCGTTTGATCTTCTCGTCGGCATTGGCAAGGACGACGCGCGGCTGATCGTTGAGATAGAGGAACTTCCAGCCGCCAAGCGCCAGCCGGATATTGAAGGGAAAAGGCAATTCGTGCGGAGGCGCGACATTGCTGCTCTTCGGCAGTGTCTTCAGGAAGCCCCAGAGATCGTTGATGTCCTTGTCGCTCATGCGAGCATAGGAGCCGTAAGGAAAGGACGGATAGAGATGCTCGCCGTTTTTGCCGACGCCGCGCTTCATGGCATTGCCGAAATCGGCAAGTGTCCAGCTGCCGAGCCCCGCCTTCTCGTCCGGCGAGATATTCGGCACGTGGAAGGTGCCGAAGGGGCTCGTCAGCGCCAAGCCGCCCGAAAGCACCAGCTTGGCATCACCTTGCGCCCCGGGAGCCGCGTGACAGCTCGTACAGCCGCCGGCCCAGAACACCATCTCGCCATTCTTGACGTCGGGATCGCCGAGATTGGCCCAATGGCTCGCGGGTAACGGCGATGGGGCGGTGACGATATAGAATGCGCCAGAGCCAAGAATGATCACTCCGAAAAGGCAAAGCAACCAACGGACAAACCGCGCCATCACAACTATCCCCTAGCCTTGGTTCCAAAGCTATAAAACTTCGCACTGGAGGCAAAACCAGTGCGGATGCCAGAACCGATTTTCAGGGCCTTGCCGCTTTTCTTTGAATCGCGAAAAGGCTCTTACTTTCGCGCAATTCCGGACGGAAAACCGCTCCGCACTTTTCCTGGAATTGCTTTGGACAGGGCCGACCTACCGCTTAGTCCTTCTTGATGCGGTAGGCCTGATGACAGGCGCCACAGCTGCCGCCAAGGGTCTTCAGCGTCGCGCCGACGCCGTCCTTGTCGGCAGGGAGCTGGGCAAGCGCTGTCTCAGCATCAGTGGAAAGCTTGGCGGCCTTCGCCTTGAAGTCATCGAGATTGTCCCAAATCTTCGGATTGACCTCGGCATCATTCTTGTCGCTCTGCGGATTGAACTGATCCGGGAAGGCCTTGGCCGTTTCGGCGATCGTCGTCAGCGACGCCTTGACGATATCAGCATCATAGGGCTTGTCGCCCTTGGCAATCGCGCCCAGAGCACCGGCGGCGCCACCGACCTTTTTCATCAACCCGATGCGCGAGTCATGCGTGCCGTCGGCCGCAACGACCGAGCCCAATGCGATGCCGGCCAGAGCCGTCGCCGCAACAATCGCTTTCCACTTCATTTCGTTCTCCTACCTCTTGCTAATGATCGAGCCGCAGGCACGGCCGGCGCATGATTACGGCGACATGTTTGCCGCTTTCCCCTCCGGCAATGAAGTCACAAAGTGGTGAGAACCGAGTGAAATCAGTGTCATGCCATCGACACACTCGTTCGCCGTCGTAGGTCTCACGCCATTTTCAGGCCCTCCCAGACCGTGAACACCGAAATCGTTACGAGCAGCAGCCCGGCGGCACGGCCCGCAAAAGCGGTCGCACGCGGACTGGCAACCAGCAGATCGCGGCTGCGCCCGGCAGTGATGGCAAGCCCACCATAGACGGCAAATTGCGTTGCGATGGTCATGGCTCCCATAATGACGGCCTGTATCCACATCGGGCCGTAATCCGGCTTCAGGAACTGGGGATATACGGCGAAGATGAAGAGATAGGCCTTCGGGTTGATGAGGCAAGTCACCGCTCCCTGACGAAAGGCTTTCCACGCGGAGCGGCTGCCGGCCGGCCCCCCGCCCCCAACGGTGATGGAACTGCGCATCAGCGTGTAACCGATGAAGGCCATATAGGCGCCACCGGCAATCAGCAGCGGATTGAAGAGAATAGGCACGAAATGCATCAGCAGGCCGATGCCGATAGCACCGTTCAGCGAATGCACCATGCCGCCCAGCATGATGCCGCCGGTCGCGGCGAGGCCGCGATTGCTGCCGCCTGTCAGGGAATTGGCGAGCACGAACAGCATGTCCATGCCCGGCACGATGATGATGCCCAAGAGAAGAATGAAGAAGAGCCAGAGATTTTCTGCATAACCCATGTCAGTTGCCTATCGTCCTCTCCCTGAGAGCAGAAGAGGAAATTGTTGATTTTCAAGCGAATAGGCAGTCTTATAAATCGAACCAACTGACGGGGTAGTGTCAGTAGCCTTCATCTGCGGGGCAAGAAATGCGCAAGGCATCGCGCCTATTCGAGATCATCCAGATCCTGCGGCTGGCCAAGCGGCCGGTGACCGGGGCCGATATTGCCGGCCGGCTGGAGGTAACGGTGCGCTCCGTCTATCGCGACATCGCAGCGCTTCAGGCAATGCGGGTGCCGATCGAGGGCGAACGCGGTATCGGCTATATCTTGCGGCCCGGCTTCGACCTGCCGCCGCTGATGTTCTCGATCGAGGAAATGGAAGCGATCGTGCTGTCGCTGGCGCTGTTGGAGCGCACCGGCGACGCCGAACTGAAGCAGGCGGCCAAGCGCGTGAGCGCCAAAATTGCCGGCGCCGTGCCGCCGCCGCTGCGCCAGACCCTCGATGCCAATGCACTGCATGCCTGGGGCTTCGCCGCACCTTCGGCTTCCGCGATCGATCTTTCGCTGGTGCGCCGCGCCATTCGCGACGAGGAAAAGCTCGACCTTGCCTATCGCGACGAACTCGGCCGCGCCACCGAGCGCATCATTCGGCCGATCGCGCTGATCTATTACGCTGAGACGGCCAATATCGTCGCCTGGTGCGAACTGCGCCAGGCGATCCGCAATTTCCGCAGCGACCGGATCGAGGATTGCCAGCCGACCGGGCTCTGGTTCAAAAGCGAAGGCGACGGCCTGCGGCAGATCTGGGTGAATGGCTGGCAGGTAAACACCCCAGCCGCGGCCGTCTGAGGTGCTACAGCCGTCGAGGATCAGTTTTGCGCGCCGCTATAAAGCGACGGCAGTCACCAACAGAATGAAAGCCAGCAATCCCAAGGCGGCGCGCACGGCATGCGACCATTCCCACCGATCGCGCAGCATGGTCCAGTCCGGCTTGACGGCAACCTCGATCCGATGACCACCGAATGGATCGTGAGAAAAGAAACCTGCGCCCATCCCTTTCAGCTCCGCGTCTTTCAGCCAAAAATTGTTTACCGGTTGTACCAGCAGCCAAAAGACGGCGTGCATGGCGACCATGGCAGCAAAGGCAGCGGCCGACAACCAGAATGCTAGCGTATTGGCCGGTGTCAGGAACAGGAGTAGCAGAAGCAGCAGAGCGCCGAGCGGCTCACTGACACCACCGATCGTAAACCCGGGATAGTAAATCCCCTGAACTGTCAGATAGTCCTCTTTCGACAGCCGCATTTTGCCGGGCAGCTCCAGCAAATGCGCCAATGCCAGCGCCATAGCGACTGCCACAACTAAGATTGTCAGGATTTGCAATATCGGAAACATAGCTCCGCCTCACAGGCAGCCTCCGTTCCCTAAACTTACAGGGATCTGGATCGTTCCCTGCAGGCATCAAAAGATGCCGGGGATCTCATTTAGCACCTAAAACGCCAGCACCCTGCTTTCCTCGCGTCCGAATCCTGCAATTTCCAACCGATCCGCGTGAACCGAGACGATCGCATAGGCACTCGTGTCTTCGGTATCCACCATGCCCTTGAAGTTGACGAAATAGGTTCCGTCCGACACGCCGAAATTGCCGGCATGATTGTGACCGTTGAGATAGGCGACGACGTGGTCGTGCTCGGCCAGAAGCGCCAGCATTCGGTCGCTGTCGAGGGCGTTATGCGGATTATCCGGGAAGATCGGATAGTGGTTCATGACGATGACCCTCTCGCCGGATACCCTTGCTTCTCGCAGTTTCGCAGCGAGCCAGTCGTATTGCGTATTGCTGATCGCCCCGTTCCAGCGCTGGCCGTTGAGCGCGCCGGCGCTCCCTAGCGCTTTCATCAGATCCTTCGCCTCCTGGCGACGCGGATCGCCTTCCGGCGGAGCAAAAACGCTGATCTCATTGCCGTCGAGCGCGATGAAGCGATAGCCGGAATGGCTGAAGTCGTAATAGGCCGCCGGCATGCCCACACGGGCCGGCACCGCGCTCAGATGTTCGGGCGCCACGGCGAAATCATGGTTGCCGAGCAGGAAATGCCTGGGATGACGCAGCGCCTCGTAGACGGGCAAAATAGCGTCGAAGCTCTTCCATTCGCGATCGATGATGTCGCCGAGCGTGACGACGAAGGCGAGATCGTGCCGATTGAACTCATCTATCGCCTCGCGAAGCTTGACGAGGCTACCCGCGGGATAGCGATTAAGGGGCAGATTGGGCTCCAGATCGGCATATTGCGGATCGGCGATGACACCGAAGCGGAAGAGCGGTGCTGATGGCATTCAGTCTCCTTGGGCGGAAGAGCGACGTGCGGATGCATCATTGACAGCTGGCGGACATGAAAACACCCGACGCCTGGGAGGCGCCGGGTGCGAAAGCCAGCCTCTGCGACAGACCTTACTTCGTAGCAGCTTCGTAACGCTCCAGGACGTAGTCCCAGTTGATCAGGCTATCGATGAAGGCTTCGAGGTACTTCGGACGCAGGTTGCGATAGTCGATGTAGTAGGAGTGTTCCCAAACGTCGACGCCGAGGATCGGGTTGGCGCCATGAACGAGCGGGTTTTCGCCGTTCGGGGTCTTGGAGATTTCGAGCTTGCCGTTCTTGACGGAAACCCATGCCCAGCCCGAGCCGAACTGGGTGGCGCCGGCAGCGGCGAAATCGGCCTTGAACTTGTCGTAGCCGCCGAGATCGGAAGCAAACGCTGCTTCGAGCTTACCCGGCAGCTTGTTGCCGCCGCCGCCCTTCTTCATCCACTTCCAGAAATGAATGTGGTTGTAGTGCTGGGCTGCATTGTTGAAGAGGCCTGCATTGGTGCCGAAGGACTTCTTCACGATCTCTTCGAGCGACAGATCGGCAAGACCTGCTTCCGCAGCGAGCTTGTTACCGTTGTCGACGTAAGCCTTGTGGTGCTTGTCGTGGTGATACTCGAGCGTCTCACGCGACATGAAGGGCGAAAGTGCATCGTAATCATAAGGAAGTTCAGGCAATTCGAAAGCCATGGTCATATCTCCTCTTGGCAAAAAATTGCGTCGGCAGGTGAACCGGAACATAGGAGCGGTCGCCTGGAAGAGCAACCGGCGACATGCCAAAAAAGTTGCGCACGCGAGCAAAAATTGCCCTATTTTTCAATCATGTATAGCATCGACTTAGAAATTTACCTCATTGCATATAATGACGCATCGATGCATGGCGAAAGGCAATGCCGAAACGTCGACAAAGCGCATGGTCGAGGCTAGGTTCGCGGATCTTCCGCCACTTGCGAGACATCCGATGACGATCGCTTGCCTGCACACCGCCGAAAGCAACATTGCCGTCTATGAGACGGCGGCAAAGGCGCTCGGATTGCCTGATGGCATGCTGCGTCATCATGTCCGCGCCGATCTTCTTCTCGCCGCCGAAAAGGTGGGGCGCCTGACCGAGGAGATTTCAGCGGAAACGGCGGCACTCCTCTGGCATCTGGCCGAGGATGCCGATGCCGTCGTGCTCAACTGCTCGACGCTCGGCCCGGCCGTGTCGAAGGTCGCGGCCGGTGCTGGAGCGCCGATCATCAGGGCGGATGCGGTGCTGGCCGAACAGGCGGCCAAGGCCGGCGGCAAGGTCATCGTTCTCTGCACGGTCGAAACGACCATCGTCCCGACGACAGCGCTCTTCAAGGCTGCGGCAAAAGCAAGGGATGCGGAGATCGAGGTTCGGCTGGTTCCGGGCGCATGGACACACTTCCGGGCGGGCGATCTGCAAGCCTATCTTGCCGCCATCGCCGATGCGGTGAAAGCGGCCCATGGCGAAGGTACCGTCACGATCGCTTTCGCACAGGCGTCCATGACGGATGCTGCCGACCTTCTTTCGGAAGACGTCGAACGACCGATGACCGGCCCGGCGACCGCCCTTGCAGCGGCGATAGCGAAAATGGCGACGGCTTGCTCGTTATAAGTTCCGCCCAAAATAGACGTTTACTTCGGCGATGCGGTCGCCGGCGAAGCGGATCATCTCGACATTGCGGAAGCTGCCGCCATCCATCTTCTCGGCGCGATAGCTGACAATGACATCATCGCCGTCGGCGACCAGATGTTCGATATGGATGTCGCGGAAGATTTTCTCCTTCGGCCAGCAATGCTCGAAATAACGCTTCCGGTCGATATGATCGTCGCGCGGGCTGGAAAAGGTGAAATTCCGGGTCAGCATCGGATCGACGATATCGGGATGCTGCGCCACATAGGCGGCAAACAGGCGTCGGACGATATCGCAGCGGACATTTTCGAGAGAGTTCATGACGTGCCTCCTCCTTTCATCAGGCCGATTTTTGCTCGTCGGACTACAAGTCGTTGATTGTAACTGATTGCAAATCGCAATCGGTTTATAACATGCGACGAGCGAACTAACAAGGCAGTTTGCGGGCTTGGCATAGTCATCCGCGTGGTCCAAACTCCGCAACACCCCAACAGCAGGAAGCCGTCGCCGTGTCCGAGGCTCATCACCCCATATTGGAAAAGTTGCGCCGCCTGGCGGCAAAGGATAACCGTCCGACGGTCGCGCCGAGCGGCACGGGCAGCTATTCGACGCTTTTTACCTTCGTCACGCGCGAACGCGAGCGCATTGCCGGCTCGGCCTTTTCTCAGGTTTCAATCGTCGCCATCCTCGAAGGTTCCAAGGAAATCGTCAGCATGGGGCGGCAGCGGCACTTTGCGGCCGGTACGGTGCTCGTGTTGCCGGCCGGCTGGAGCGGCGATGTCGTCAACGATCCCGACCCACAGACTGGCGTCTATCGGGCAATCTTCATTACCTTTCCCGAAGAGTTGACGCGACGGGCCGCAAAAGCCTTTCCACCTGCGCAAACCGCGTCGCAGATCGACCTGCCGCTCGATCCGTTGCTCGCCGCCGCCATCGGCCATGCCGGCGAAGGGATTGCCGCTGGCGGTTTGCCGACCCCGTTGATCGAACACAGGCTGCTCGAAATCCTCATGGTGCTCGGCATGCGCGGCGCGCTGCCCGGCACACCGGAAACGACAGCCGAGGCAGTGCGTGCGATGGTGCGCTGGCAGCCGGATCGCCCCTGGACCGCCGACCTCATCGCCGCCGAACTCGGCACGAGCAACGCCACGCTGCGCCGACGGTTGTCACGCGAGGGTGCTTCCCTGCGGGACGTATTGGCAAGCGAGCGCGTGGCGCTGGCAACCACCCTTCTCTCAGAAGACGGGCTTTCGCTGCGCGAAGCCGCCCTTGCCACCGGCTATCGCTCCCCGCGCCGCTTTGCCGATCGACTTCGCAGCGCGTGAGCGTTTCAGACCGCATTTTGAGCGTTTTTGTACGCCGCCGCTCGCTGCGAATTTGTTAGAGCCAACCCTCGAAAGCTCACGGGAGCGAAGCGCGAAAGGGTAACATCATGAAAACCATGCTCAAAGTTCTGAGCGCCAGCGTCATCGCAGCAGCCGTCGCCTCGCCCGCGCTATCGGCCGATCTCAAGGTGACGTTTGCCAAGAGCAACGGCCGGATGCTGCTGCCGGAAAACGCCTCCTGCATTTCGACAGAATCCGACAAGTCGGCGCCCGGACCGAACAAGAGCCTGGCCGTATCCTGGTCGAAGGGACCGAAGGGAACGCGATCCTATGCACTGACCATGGTCGATCCCGACGTGCCCACGGATTTCTCGCTGTTCAACAGGGCCGACAAGAGCATTCCAAAGGATTTCAAGCGGATGGAGTTCGTCCACTGGGTGCTGGCCGATATCCCGGCGTCACGCACCGGCCTTGCCGAAGGTACGGACGGAAACGGTCCCTCAGCCAGTGGCCTGCCACTTGAGCGCACCGCCTATGGACGGCGCGGCCAGAATGGCGCCGGCGGCGGCAACTTGAAGGACGGGCCGCATGGCGGTTATATGGGCGCCTGCCCGCCCTGGAACGACGAGCGCGTCCACAGCTACCACGTCACCGTTTATGCGCTCGATGTCGACCGACTGAACCTACCAGACCTCTTCACCCGCGCCGACCTCATCGCCGCCGCGAAAGGTCATATCCTGGCCTCGGGCAGCCGGGAACTGTTTTACACATTGAATGCAAAGGCCGAGAAATGACCGAGACGAGATGGGATGCAGCAGCACCGGCCGCGCCGGAAACCGCTCATTGGATGCGCAACCTGATCATCTGCCTCGTCGGATCGTTCACGACGATCGTGGCGATGACGCTGCTGCTTCCCTTCCTGCCGCTCTATGTCGAGGAACTCGGCATCAGCGATAAAGCCGCGATCGTGCAATGGTCCGGCATCGCCTATGGCGCCACCTTTTTTGCCGCCGCCTTCGTCGCCCCGCTCTGGGGGCGGCTCGGCGATATCTACGGCCGCAAGCTGATGCTGATCCGCGCCAGCCTCGGCATGACGATCGCCATTTCGCTGATGGGCATGGCCGGCAATGTCTGGCAGCTGGTGGCGCTGCGCCTGTTTACCGGCCTTGCCGGCGGCTATTCCTCGGGATCGATGGTGCTGGTGGCCGCGCAAACGCCGAAGCATCGCTCGGCCTGGGCACTCGGCACTCTGTCCTCCGGCATCATGGCGGGCAATCTTGTCGGACCGTTGATCGGCGGCGCGCTGCCGCCGCTGATCGGCATCCGCGGCACCTTCCTGCTTGCTGGCGGCGTGATCTTCTTCACCTTCCTTGCCACGACTTTTCTCATCAAGGAGGAGAAATCCACGGCCCGGAAGAAGGCTGCGAAGGCCAGCGGCGGCTGGGCCTCCATTCCTGACAAGCGCCCCGTCTTCGCCATGTTGTCGCTCGGCCTGCTGCTGATGCTCGCCAATATGTCGATCGAGCCGATCATAACCGTCTATGTCGCGCAGTTCGTCAGCGATGCACAGGTGACGATGGTCTCCGGCGTCGTCATGGCCGCGGCGGCACTCGGCAGCATCCTGTCGGCCTCCTGGCTCGGCAAGCTTGCCGACCGTATCGGCCACTGGAACGTCATCATGGCGGCCCTTGCCCTCGCGGCACTGCTGTTGATCCCACAGGCTTTCGTGACCTCGGCCTGGCAATTGATCGCGCTACGCTTCCTGATGGGCGTCGCGCTCGGCGGTCTCTTGCCCTGCATCACGGCCGTCATCCGGCACAACGTGCCTGACGCAGCCACCGGCAGCATTCTCGGCCTTTCCATCTCCTCGCAATATGTCGGTCAGGTGGCGGGTCCCATCATCGGCGGCTTCGTCGGCGGCCATATCGGCATGCGCGCCGTCTTCCTCGGAACCTGCGTGCTGCTGGCGATCGGCGCCGTCTATTGCTGGTGGATCAACCCGAAGAAGGAAGCGAAGCCCGAGGGCTGACAGGGTAACGGCGACATGCTTTGTCCCACGCGATCAATTCTACATGATCGATCGCGTGGAACCGCAAATTCACTCCTCGCTGGCGCTGCGGCCGTGAGCCCAATCCATGTAGAGTTCCAATGCCTTGCGAGCCACCGGCCCTTCCTGGAATTCACGATCATCGAGGCGGTTGACGCTGACGACCTTGGAATAGTTGCCGGTCGTGAAAATCTCGTCGGCTGCCATGAACTGCTCGACGGACAGGGTTTCCTCGCGAACGTCGAAACCTTCCTGGCGCAACAGGCCCATGACGCGGGCGCGCGTGATGCCGGCAAGGAAGGTGCGATTGGCAACCGGCGTATAGACGATGCCGTCCTTGACCATGAAGACGTTGGAGGATGCCGTCTCGACGACGTTGCCGTTCATGTCGCGCACCAGCGCGTTGTTGAAGCCGCGGCCCCTCGCTTCCAGGATCATACGGCCGCTGTTCGGGTAAAGCGAACCGGCCTTGGCGTCGGTCATTGCCGTTTCCGGTGACGGGCGGCGGAACGGCGAGACCGTGAGCGTGATGCCGCCGGTGCCGCCGAGCGGCGCCTCGAACAGGCAGAGTGCAAAACGCGTCGATTCCGCATCAACGGCGACGACGCTGCCCGGAGAACCGTGCTCGCCCCAATACATGGGCTTGATATAGATCGGCGTCCCGCCGTCGAACTTCTTGATGCCTTCCCAGGCAAGCGCTTCGATCTCTTCGGCCGTCTTGAGCGGCTTCAATCCCATGGCCACAGCCGAACGATTGATGCGCTGGCAATGGAGATCGAGATCCGGCGCGATGCCATCGAACCAGCGCGCGCCGTCGAACACGGTCGACCCCAGCCACATGGCGTGCGAGGTCGGCCCGATCAGCGGCGGATTGCCGGAAAGCCATTCTCCTTCGACATAGGTCCAGGTGGTGGTGCGGGGTGACGTATCGACTGCCATAACGGTTTCCTCCCTTAGAGTGGTTCAGCTTTTCACGGAATCTCTGAACCGCCCTATCTCTTTGTTGCTTCGCAATTCCGGACGGAAAATCGCTCAGCACTTTCCTGGAATTGCTCTAGGTGGCGAAGAACAAATAACCGCACAATCCTAGGGTCAAGCGGAAACTGCATGGCAAAATTCATTTGCAACAAAGCGCCCGATACCGCATTCATAGCGCAATTTTCATGCGCCGAAACAACAGCTTGACGAATGGGTCCATCAGGAAAAATGATTGATCGGACCGATGTCAGGAAACAGCGAGAACTCCCATGAAAGCCATGTATTACGAGTCCTTCGAGGCAACGCCGGAGATACGCACCGTGCCGGACCCGACGCCGGGCGAGGACGGCGTGGTCATCGCGGTCGGCGCAAGCGGGCTTTGCCGCAGCGACTGGCATGGCTGGATGGGACATGACTCGGATATCAAGCTGCCGCATGTGCCTGGCCACGAGCTCGCCGGCAAGGTTGTCGCCACCGGCCGCGGCGTCGTCCGCTTCAAGGTCGGCGATCGCGTCACCGTCCCCTTCGTATCGGGCTGCGGCCGTTGCGCCGAGTGCCATTCCGGCAACCAGCAGGTCTGCCCCAGCCAGTTCCAGCCCGGCTTCACCCATTGGGGTTCCTTCGCCGAATTTGTCGCCATCGACTATGCCGACACCAATCTCGTCCACCTGCCCGATACGGTCGACGACGCGACGGCGGCAAGCCTCGGCTGCCGTTTCGCTACCTCTTTCCGCGCTGTTGCCGACCAGGCGAAAACCCGTCCCGGTGAATGGATCGCCGTGCATGGCTGCGGCGGCGTCGGCCTGTCGGCGATCATGATCGCCAGCGCAATCGGCGCCAATGCCATCGCCATCGACATTTCCGACGAGAAGCTGGCTTTCGCTCGCGAATGCGGCGCGGTGGCAACCATCAATGCCGCTGGCGTTGCCGACGTAGCAGAGGCGGTGCGCGAGATCACCAAGGGCGGCGCCCATGTCTCGATCGATGCGCTGGGTCATCCCGTCACTTGCTTCAACTCCATCAAGAACCTGCGCCGGCGCGGCCGGCATGTGCAGGTTGGCCTCATGCTCGGCGACGATGCGACGCCGCAGATACCGATGGCGCAGGTCATCGGCCATGAGCTCGAAATCTACGGCAGTCATGGCATGCAGGCCTGGCGCTACGATGCCATGCTCGACATGCTCGCCGCCGGCAAAATCGCGCCGCAGAAGCTCATCGGCCGCAGGATCAGCCTGGAAGAGGCCGTTCCCGCGCTCATGTCGCTGGACAAGGCCGAGGGCACGGGCATCAGCGTCATTACACGCTTCTGATATATCCCGATGCTATGCGCAGCGGGGGAAACGACAATCCACGAAGAGGATATGCCCATGGCATGGTCTGCCGGCCAATATGTTAAATTCGAGGATGAACGCACGCGCCCGGCGCGAGACCTCTTGGCGCAAGTGCCGCTGGAGCGCATCGAGCGCGCCGTCGACCTCGGTTGCGGCCCGGGCAATTCAACCGAGCTGATCGCCGAACGATATGGCGCCGCCGGCGTCTCCGGCCTCGACAGCGACGACAACATGCTGGAGGCTGCCCGCAAGCGCATGCCAGGCACGAGCTTCGTCAAGGCCGATCTCGCCACATGGCGGCCGCAAGAACCCGTGGACCTGCTTTTCGCCAACGCCGTGTTTCAGTGGCTGCCCGATCATCTCGATATTCTCGATCATCTGATGGACGGCCTGAAACCCGGTGGCGTGCTTGCCGTTCAGATGCCTGATAATCTGACCGAGCAGAGCCATGTGATGATGGAAGAGACCGGCAAGCATGGCCCCTGGAGCGATTCTTTTGCGGCCAAGAGTGTCCGACGCAATCCGCTGCCAGAACCTTCGGTCTACTACAACAGGCTGATCGGCAAATCGGCCCGGGTCGATATCTGGCACACCAACTACAATCACGTGCTGGAGAATGCAGCCGCCATCGTCGAATGGGTGAAGGGCACGGGCCTGCGCCCTTACCTCGACCATGCCGGCGCAGAGCATCGCGATGCCTTCACCGCCGAATATCTGAAGCACATCGAGAGGGCCTATCCGCCGCTTGTCGACGGCAAGGTGCTGTTGCGATTCCCGCGGCTCTTCCTGATTGCCGTGAAAAGCTAGGCAACCGATCCATATCGAAAACAGGCTGGCGGCGGCGCGTCGATCACATCGACAACCGGCGCCGGCCCGCGCTGCAGCGCCGCGCGCCACATGTGGCGCGCAAAGGTCGCTGTAACACTTTAAATCTGCTGCATAATTTTATCCTTAAATCGATTCCGATTTAAGGAATTATGCAGTAGAACACCAGCTGCCAGAGCTGAAACAGCAACCGGCCCGAGGAGATAGCCGATGCCGCCCAGAGGCCTGGTCTATGTCCGCCAGAAGGAGATGCGCTTATGACCACACCCGACGTCGCACCCGCCCCGCCCCTGACATTCGTGATTTTCGGCGCTGCCGGCGATCTCACCCGGCGCCTGCTGATCCCGACGCTGATCAACATGACCCGTAGCGGGCTTGTGGGAGAGGATTTGCACATTCTCGGCATCGGCATAGAGACCGGTGGCGTCGACATGCTTCTGGACCGCCTGGAATCGTTCCTGAAGACTTCCGGAGAGATGGATGATGCGGAACGGCAGGCGGCCTGGCAAAGCCTGCGCAAGCGCATCAGCTACATCTCCGGCGACTTCACCCAGAATGGCGTCTACAAGGAGATCACGGATCATCTCTCGCATTCGCCGAGCGCCAATGCGGCCTTCTATTTTGCCGTGCCGCCGCGCTTCTTCGGCGACATCGCCGAAAAGCTCTCCGAAAACGGGCTGATGAACGAGGCGACCGGCGCCTTCCGCCGCATCGCGATCGAGAAGCCCTTCGGCAACGATCTTGCCTCCG
Organism: Rhizobium sp. P40RR-XXII; assembly: GCF_012641405.1. GTDB lineage: Bacteria > Pseudomonadota > Alphaproteobacteria > Rhizobiales > Rhizobiaceae > Rhizobium. The sequence continues at coordinate 101,998 of NZ_JABAII010000015.1, read as the reverse complement.
CACAGGCGCTGAATGCGCGGCTTCTCAATCATGTCGCGGAAAGCCAGATCTATCGCATCGACCATTTCCTCGGCAAGGAAACCGTGCAGAACATCATGACGACGCGCTTCGCCAACATGATGATCGAGGCCTTGTGGAACAACAACTATATCGACCACGTGCAGATCACGGCGGCCGAGCTGGTCGATGTCGGCACGCGCGGCAAGTTCTACGATGCGACCGGCGCCCTGCGCGACATGGTGCCCAACCATCTCTTCCAGCTTCTCGCGATGGTGGCGATGGAACCACCCAACAGCTTCGACGCCGAATCGATCCGCAACGAAAAGGGCAAGGTGCTGAAAGCGCTGCGTCTCTACTCGCGCGAGGAAGCGGCCAAGAACGGCGTGCGCGGCGCCTATGCCGCCGGCCCTATTGCCGGCAGGGATTTGCCTGCCTTTACCGAGACCGCGGATGTCGCACCGGACAGCAATACCGAAACCTTTGTGGCGCTGAAGCTATTCGTCGACACCTGGCGCTGGGCCGGCGTGCCCTTCTATCTGCGCACCGGCAAGGCGATGAAGGCACGCGATACGGAAGTGGTCATCACCTTCCGGCAGGTGCCCTTCGCGCAATTCCCGCGCCACGGCTCCCGGCCCGAGCTGCCGCCGAACAGGCTCATCATCCAGGTGCAGCCCGACGAGGGGCTCGACATGGAAATCTCCATCAAGTCGCCAGGGCTGGTGCTGAAAACGGCGCCGGTCTCGCTCGACTTCCGCTATGCCGATAGTTTCGACATCGGCAAGCAGACCGGCTACGAAAGCCTGTTCTACGAACTCTTCGTCGGCGACCAGACCCTGTTCCAGCGCGCCGACGGCATCGAAGCCGGCTGGGCGGCCGTGCAGCCCTTCCTCGATCTCTGGGCGGAAGGCGGCAAGCCCGACCTCTATGCCCCCGGCAGCACAGGTCCTGCCTGCGCCGACGAACTCATCGAACGCGACGGCCGCAAATGGCATCAGATCGACGGGGCGACGCCAAGCGGCAGAAGGGTTTGAAACGGAAAAACTTCGGCGGCAGCAGGAGCGATCACGCCGATACTGCAAGTTGGATAGCCAAATCCTTGCCTGTGAAGGGGCGGTCCGGAGCGCCGCCCTGACCATGGCCGACACTCCATTGTTTCGGCCAGACGGTGCGCTCAAGACCGGTTGCAGAGGCGCCCTTGAGCGAACTCCATCCACGGTCGCTGGGCGTGCGATAGAGCATACCGCCTGGCCCCATGCCCGCATGCAGAGCGACATCGATATCGAACGGACGACCGGGTGCAAGATCCGGCCCGAACCAATAATGCGGGCTGCGGCCGGGGTCGCGACCGAGGATCAAGGTCAGCGTTTGGCACGGGCCACGCAAACCAAGCCACACCGGGGCGATGCTTGCGGGATCGAAGGCGGAGAATAGGGTTTGCGCAGGCGCAGACGCTTCGTCCGCCGTGTGCCCCGTGATCTTGAGGTGAACGATGGAGTTGGCGCCCTTGAGACCGCCAAACTCGGCATCATGCAATCCGGGCGACAGCTCCCGCCAAGTTTCAGCCGATTTGAAAGGCCATTGCAGCTTTTCACGGACGGCACCATCGGTATCCAGTACCTGGTAGCGAAATCCCTCGGCATCCAGCGCCGCCTGGATGCAGTGGAGGTATTCCACGCCTTCAGGCATCCTATGGGCGGTCCCCGCCCCGGCCGTACAAAGCTGCAGCACGCCGCGATGAACCTGCACGTCGAAGGCCAGCATATGGCTGCAGACATAGGCGAGAACATCGGCCTCAACGAGGAGGTCCCAGAACGGCTTGGCATATTCGTGGCCGATTTCGCGCTGGTATGCGCCGGAATAGCCATTGACCGGAAAAACCGGATGATGGCCGAGAACGATCTTGTACCTGGCATCGGAGTGCGCCCTCAACGTCGCCTCCAGCCACTCCGTTTCGACATGCCCTTCGCCGCCGAGACCGGTCCAAAGCGTATGCACGAAGACCAGCAGCAGATCGCCGCGGCGAACCCAGTAGGACAGCCCCTCTTGCCCCGGCGGCCCATTTTCCGGCAGCTGCAGCACCTCGCGGAAGATCCGCTCGCTCATTTCGCTGTAGGTCGTGTGATTGCCGGTCGTATGCCAGAGCGGCGTATTGCTTCGATCGAGCCATGCCATTTCCTGATCGAGCCAATGCCGCCATTGCGCCCGCAATGCTTCCGGATCCGCCGTTAACCCGATAATCTCGTCTCCCGGAAACAGAATGAATTCCGGCGGTGGATCGAGGCGGCGCACGACCGCATTCACCGCCGCAAACGTCCCTTCATGCAGCGCGCCGGGGATGCCTGAACAGGAATCGCCATAGAGAACGAATTGATGGCCTTGTCCCATGGGCACAAGCGAAGAGATGGAACCAACCGGCATGAAGCGATTTCCCCAAAAAAGCGACGGCCCTCGCCCATGTCAGGGCGAAGGCCGGAAGATTGAAGGAACGAGCGCCGATGCGGCAGGCTCCGTCCGCACATTTTCGGGGCCGAAACTCGATCGAACCGTTGGCGGCTCTCAGCTCCCGAAAGAACGTTTCCCAGACCTCAGATAAACTGGTGCAGGCCTGGGACGGAATTGACGACCTGGTCGACCACCTCGTCGCCGGCATGCTGGCGCGCGGTTGCGATCGTCTCCTTGGCAAGCGAGCTGATTTCGCCCATGCTGAGACCGCTGCTCATCAGCTGCTGGCCGAGCGCCATCAAGCCGCCGCCACCACCGACGGCGCTGAGCAGGCCACCCAGCAGGCCGCCGCCGGTTTCCTCGCCGTTATATTGCGCGACGAGATCGGTGGCACCGGGAATGGATTCGATCATCTTGGTGACGGGACCATCCGGAGCTTCGCGCTGCAGGAAGCCGAGAATCATGCCGACGGCCTTTTCCGCGAGGTCGGGAGCGATGCCGGCTTTGGTCGCGATCTGATCAATAACTTCGTTCACTGTGGCCTCCTGCCTTTTACGACGTTAACGTCAACGTAACTGAATGGCGCAACCGGCACAAGCCGCGCCAGAGGTCATTACGCTACCAGAAGCATAACCACGACGCGAATGGTTGTCCCCATTCAAGTCAGTTCTTATAACGGTGTCAGGACAAATCGATGAATGGCCCTGGCAGCCCGAAAAAGGCTGCTGTGCCGCCGCCCTAGTACCGGATGATTTTGGATCGAATCGATCCAAAATCATCCGGTACTAGAATCAGATAGGTAGAGCATGATGTCGTCCGAAAACCGGTGACACTTTTCGGCATCATGCTCTAAGGGAGACGACACCATGCCGCAGCAGGATGGACAGATTTTCGTCGGCGCGAGCCGCAATCCGGATGACAGCATCAACAAGGACGAGTTCCTGACGCTGAAATTCGGCAACCGCCACGGCCTCGTCACCGGCGCGACCGGCACGGGCAAGACGGTGACATTGCAGGTGCTGGCGGAAGGGTTTTCCAAGGCCGGCGTGCCTGTATTCTGCGCCGATATCAAGGGCGACCTCTCCGGCATCGCCGCCAAGGGCGAGGCCAAGGATTTCCTGATGAAGCGGGCCGAAGAGATCGGCCTGTCGCCCTATGAGTTCGATCGGTTTCCGGTCATCTTCTGGGATCTTTACGGCGAAAAGGGCCATCGCGTGCGCACGACCATCGCCGAGATGGGACCGCTGCTGCTGGCCCGATTGATGGATGCCTCCGAGCCGCAGGAAGGCGTGCTCAACATTGCCTTCAAGATCGCCGATGAAAACGGGCTGGCGCTGCTCGATCTCAAGGACCTGCAGGCGCTGCTGAACTATATGGGCGAGAATGCCACCGAGCTTTCCAGCAAGTTCGGCCTGATCTCGAAATCCTCCGTCGGCTCGATCCAGCGGGCCTTGCTGGTGCTGGAGCAGCAGGGTGCCGAAAACTTCTTCGGCGAGCCGGCGCTGAAAATCTCCGACATCATGCGGGTCAGCAACGACGGCTACGGCCAGGTTTCGGTGCTGGCAGCCGACAAGCTGATGATGAACCCGCGCCTCTATGCCACCTTCCTGCTATGGCTGCTCTCCGAATTGTTCGAGGAACTGCCCGAGGTGGGCGATCCGGAAAAGCCGAAGCTGGTCTTCTTCTTCGATGAGGCGCACCTGCTCTTCAACGACGCGCCGAAGGTGCTGATCGAGCGCGTCGAGCAGGTGGTGCGCCTCATCCGCTCCAAGGGCGTCGGCGTCTATTTCGTCACGCAGAACCCGCTCGATGTGCCCGAGACGGTGCTGGCGCAGCTCGGCAACCGCGTGCAGCACGCCCTGCGCGCCTATTCGCCGCGCGAGCAGAAGGCCGTGCAGACGGCCGCCTCGACATTCCGGCCCAATCCCGCTTTCGATTGCGCCACGGTCATTACCACGCTCGGCACCGGCGAAGCGCTCGTGTCGATGCTGGAGGGCAAGGGTGCGCCGTCGATCGTCGAGCGCACGCTGATCCGTCCGCCGTCCGGCCGTATCGGGCCGGTCAGCGACGCCGAGCGCCAGGCCATCATCAATGCCAGCCCGGTCGCCGGCGTCTACGACCAGACGATCGACCGCGAATCCGCCTATGAAATCCTGGCGGAACGTGCGAGCAAGGCAGCCGCGCCCCAGAACGAGAGCGCGGGCGATGGCTGGACGCTGCCCGGATTCGGCGGAGACAGCAACAAGCCCGCGGGTCGCGGCCGTTCCGGCTATCAGCGCGAAACCATCATGGAAGCGGCGTTGAAGAGCGTGGCGCGCACGGTCGCCACGCAGGTCGGGCGTGCCCTGGTTCGAGGCATCCTCGGCAGCCTCAAGCGGTAGAAGCTTACCCTCCCCCTCAAGGGAGGGTAAAGATCAGCGCGCCGGAGCGACCAGAGAGAAGAACGCGCCTTGCGGGTCGGTGGCCTGGACGATCCAGCTGCCGCCGGGAACCTCCATCGGGCCGTTGGCGATCTTGCCGCCGCCTTCGGTGATGCGGGTGATCGCCGCATCGATCGCCGGGACGTTGATGTAGAAATTCCAGGTCGGCATCGGCATTTCCGCCGGCTTTGTCATGATGCCGCCGAAGTCCCGGTCGCCGATCTTGAAGATCTTGTATTTGCCCATCGGCCCCATGTCGAAATCGGAACTCAATTCCCAGCCGAACATCTCGCTGTAGAAATCGAATGCCTTCGGGCCGTCGCCGGCATAGAGCTCGTGCCAGCCAAAATAACCCGGGGTAGCGGGCGCCGCGGGCTCCCAATCCTGGCCCGGCAGCGGCGTGAAGAGGCAGAAGGCGGCGCCGTAGGGATCTGAGACGACGGCGAACCGGCCGACGCTTGGAATATCCGTCGGCTCGCGATAGATCTTGCCACCCTTGGCAGCGACCGTCTTTGCCGCCTCATCGACATTGGGAACGCCAATATAGCCGGTCCAGCAAGGCGGCGTGCCCATGGCCTTTGCCCCCTCCGGCAAGATCATCAAACCGGCGACAGGGCCTGCGCCGGCACTGAACAGCGTATAATCCATGCCGACTTCCGGCATGCCGGCATCCGCGGCATCCCAGCCGACAACCTTGGTATAGAAAGCTTCGGCCGCCTTCATATCGGTGGTCATCAGCTCGTACCAGACAAAATATCCCTTCTCAGCCATGGTATCGCTCTCCCTATTGTGATTGTTGCGGTCATCCGTCTCGTCCTGAGCCCGATGTCGGCACAAGCGCATCATGGCCGATGAAAATGACGACCGCACGATGGTCAATCGGTCGATCCGTCGTTCCTCGGCAAGCGGGCTCCAGATGTTAACTAGGCACCAAGCGCAATAATTCGACCCCTGGCGCCGCACGGCATGAATTCGGCAGCCTCACACGCCTCAATCGCAGCAGGAATCCGCCTTCGCCACATCCTCATATTCGTCATGGCGACGAACGAAGTTCATCGTGCTGTCCTCGTTGCGTCCCTTGGGAGCGCGGTCGAGGATCATCAGCGTGCCGATCAGCTCCTCGGGGCCGCGGGCATAGCTCGAATAGGTGTGGAAGACATTGCCGGCTTCATCCTTGTAAAAGGCACTGAGGCCAGGAAGCTCATCAAAGCCTTCAGCCGAATCCATCGGCGTAAAATTATAGAAGACCTTCTCGCCGGCGAGCTGCTCCTTCGTGAAGGAGACGTGGTAGTCGAAATTGAAGTCGTTGGCGAAGGACGACACCCAGGGGAAATTCCAGCCCATGCGCTTCTTGTAGGCTTCCACCTTCTCCAGCGGCGCACGCGACACGGCGACCAGCGTGACGTCATGATGATTGAGATGCGGAAGCGCTCCATCGAAATGATCGGCGAGAAAGGAGCAACCCGGGCAGCCGGCATCCCAATCCGGGCCGAGCATGAAGTGATAGATGATCAGCTGGCTGCGGCCATCGAAGAGATCCGCAAGCGTCCTCTTGCCTGCCGACGTGTCAAAAACATAATCTTTATCGACCTTTACCCAAGGCAAGGCCATGCGCTCCGCATTGATGCGGTCGCGAAGATGCGTGGCCTCCTTCTCCCTGGCGAGCAGCTGTCGGCGGGCTTCGAGCCATACTTCCCTGGAAACGACCTGGTTCATTGTCAGCGCCCTCCTCCGGCGTTTTTATCCCCAAATCTTGACAAATATATTGATATCAATATTATTTAATCATGTCAAACGCAGTCGAAATCCCCTTTGAAACCACACTGTTAGTGCGCGATACCTGCCTTTGCCTGCATGTGCAGCGGGCGGCGCGCGCTCTTGCCCGTCGTTTTGACGAAGCGCTGAGGCCTTTTGGGCTGACCAACGGCCAATTCTCTCTGATGATGTCCCTGAACCGGCCGGCGCCGGCATCCATGGGATCGGTCACAGCATTGCTCGCAATAGATCAGACGACGCTGACGGCGGCCTTAAAGCCGCTGGAACGGCGCGGATGGATCAACATCGTGCCCAATCCCCAAGACCGAAGAGCCCGTCTTCTCAGCCTCACGCCGTCCGGAAAGGCAGCGCTTGCCGCCGCCGTGCCGGTCTGGAAGACAACGCATGCGGCCCTCGAAGAGCGGCTGCCCGACGGCAATGGCGACCGTTTGCGCCGCGACCTTGCTAGTCTGCTCTGAACGGCAGCGCCGGCAGCCGGGGATCGCGATCGAAATCCTGCCTTTCGAAGCCGATGCGACGCCGGGGGAATTCGCAGAGCGCTTGCACGCCGACGCGCGACAGCCGGATGCGCCAGGTCTGACGCTCCACCGGCTCACGCACAGAGAAGGCCCTGGCGGTCAGGAGTGCGATATTCCTGCCGCCCCCAGGATCCCTAACGGATCGATAGAGGATCGCTTCGATGCCCCCGGCGCGCGCCGCCTCGCCGAGCGACTGGCATGCCTCGTAGTTGACCGGATCGGCCCAGTGCTGCCGGTCGCGATCCAGGGGAGGCATGGTCAGGTCGATCGCTGTCTTCGTGGCGATCACCGCGGCAAAAGCAGTGTATTCCGCGGCATTGGCCGGCAGCGGCGTGTCGGGGGAGTCCCGGAAAAACAGCAGCCTGTAGAAACTCATTTCCGCCAAGGCCGTCTCCACCCGCTCAGAGGCGTAAAAAACGCCGAGCGTGCGGCCGGCGCGACGGAAACGAGAGCCGTGCGGATAGACCGCGCCATAGCGAAAGGGTGTGGCGAGCAGATAGTCGAGACCGGCGCATTCCGGCGGCAAGACCGGCTTGCTCTCCTCCAACAGACTTTCGAGAAGCACCTGCTCCTCAAGCGTATCCACCAGCTTCAGCGTCGAGACCTGATGCTGCGCTTCCACCAGCCGCCAATAACGGCCGGAAATGGCCCTTGCCTCAGATGAGAGCGCGGCGGGCGTCCAGATAGGCAAGGACATCGGTCAAACCAGAAATCGAAATGATCTTGTCGATGGGCGCTGCGCCGAAGGCGAGATTGCCGTTGCGCAGCCATTGGCGGGCCACAGCCTCGTCGCCCCCCACGATGGCGTCAAGCGAACGGAAGAGACGAACGAAAAGCACGGCGAGCTCGAACGGCTTGCTGTTGCGCTCCAGCAAATGATCCTGCCGCTTCATCCGTGACACCGTCGCTTCCGAGACGCCGATGACGGCGGCCAATATGCGGGCATTCAGTCCCAGCCGCTCGGCAGCATTGACAACCGCCTTGGTGATGACGAGTGCTTCGCCGGGCTTTGCCTGGCCTATTGCCTGTGCCATTGTCATAGCCACATCCTTTCCTAGGAAAAAATATAGCATATTTCTTGCAAAAGAAAAGGAGCAAAGACAAAGTCCCTGCTCCTGAAGCTTTCAATGGCGTAAGCGGTGATCCGCCTCAGACAACCGCAACCGGCACTTCGGTCGAGGTACGCATGGCGTGGCTGTAGGGGCATACGATATGCGCTGCGGCAGCAAGCTTTTCAGCCTCGGCCTTATCCATGCCGGGGATATGGACCGCCAGGGACACTTCGATGCCGAAGCCGCCGCCATCCTCGCGCGGGCCGATGCCGACAGTCGCGGTCACCTTTGCGTCTTCCGGAATCTTGACCTTCTGCTGGCCCGCGACAAATTTCAGTGCGCCGAGGAAGCAGGCGGAATAGCCGGCTGCAAAGAGCTGCTCCGGATTGGTGCCCGTTGCGCCGTCACCGCCGAGTTCCTTCGGCACGGTTAGCGTGACGTCGAGGACGCCGTTTTCGGAAACTGCATGGCCGGCGCGGCCACCAGTGGCGGAAGCTTTGGTGGTGTAAAGAATTGGCATGTCATGTGTCCTTTTCGTGTTGGATGGCAATTATATACATCACGATTTAATCGTGCACAATATGTATTTTTTGCAATTTGATTTTGCAAGGTGAATTTGTGACAATGCCTGCAACAAGAAAAACGGCGGGAGCAGCAATGACGGACAAGGCGGATGGGCAGACCATGATATCTGACGAGGAAAAGCGGCTGGAAAGTCAGCTTTGTTTTGCCGTCTACAGCGCCGCACACGCCTTTAACCGGGCCTACAAGCCAATTCTCGATCGCGTCGGCCTCACCTATCCGCAATATCTCGTCATGCTCGTGCTATGGGAAAAGGGTTGCCTGTCGGTCAAGACCATCGGCGAGAAGCTGGATCTCGATTCCGGAACGCTGTCGCCACTGCTGAAGCGGCTCGAGCAGGCCGGCCTGATCGGCCGAGCACGCGATCCGAAGGACGAGCGGCAGGTGATTATTTCGCTCACGGAAAAGGGTGCGGGCATGAAGTGCCAGGTTGGCGTGATCATGGACGCCATCGGCCAGGCGACCGGCTGCGATATGGCTGAAATGGCCAATCTGCGCGATCAGTTGCAAAAGCTGAAGGTCAATCTGGCGGCGGAATGACGCCTGCGACGCAGGGAGCCGCCTCATTCTTCAGAAGTCGGGCTTCAGAAGTCGGGGAAATCAAAAGGGCGCCGAATGGGCGCCCTTTTCAATGATATTCGATCAGCTCGTAACGAGGATCGGCGCCCGCTCCGGCACGCGATCATAAAGATCGATGACATCCTGATTCAGCAAACGGACACAGCCGGAGGACACGGCCTTGCCGATGGAGCGCCAGTCGGGATTGCCGTGCAGACGGTAAAGCGAATCCTGCTTGTCTTCGAAAATATAGAGCGCACGCGCGCCGAGCGGATTCTTCAGGCCCGGATCCATGCCGCCATTGGCAATGGAAAACTTCACAAGCTCCGGCTGACGGGCGACCATTTCGTCCGGCGGGTTCCAGCGCGGCCACTTCTTGCGCCACTGAATGACGCCGCGGCCCTGCCAGGCAAAGCCCTCGCGGCCGACACCGATACCATAGCGCATTGCCGTGCCACCTTGTTCGGTGACGTAAAGCATGCGCTCCGTCGTGTTGACGATCACGCTGCCCGGCGCCTCGCCGGTCGGATCCACGACACGCTGACGATAAAACCGCCGGTCGATCTGCTGGTAGGGAACCGGGGGGATATGGAAACCGCCGTCGTCCATGGCCGCATAGATGACGGCCGGATCCGGCTGCTCACCATCATAGCTGGAGAACCAAGTGCGGAACGGCCTTGGCGAGCCGGTATATTGTACCGGGCTGACAACGGGGCCGTTGTCGATGGTGGAAGCGCAGCCGGCAAGCGTCGAAACGGCGCCGATGCCTGCAAAGGCGAGAAAATTACGTCGGGATAAGGATGAAGGAATGCTCATGTCGACAGCATAGTTCCTTTTGAGGGGGAAGCGAGAATCCGCAACATATAAGCTGATTCGGCTCCCCGAGAGGTTTGCAGAGACAGGAGCAAAATTAAAGAGCCTAGACCACCCCGGCTATCGCACTTATGCAACATCACGAAAATTTGTGGTAAAATACCACTACAAAACGACAATTTCCGTTTTATCGGGTACCCGATTATAGAGATCGATCACGTCCTGGTTAAGCATGCGCACGCAGCCGGAGGATGCCGCCTTGCCGATCGACTGCCAATCCGGCGTGCCGTGGACGCGATAAAGCGTATCGCGGCCATTCTGATAGATATAGAGCGCCCGCGCTCCAAGCGGGTTGGTCGGCCCGGGATTCATGCCGCCACGCTCGGCTGACAGCGACTTCATCTGCGGGTCGCGCGCAACCATCTCGGCGGGCGGCGTCCAGCGCGGCCACTTCTGCTTCCACTGGATCATCCCCCTGCCGTGCCAGGCATATCCCGCGGCGCCGAGGCCGACGCCATAGCGCATCGCCTTGCCGCCCGGCTCGACGAAATAGAGGAAGTGGTCGCGTGTATCGACGACGATGGTGCCGGGGCGCTCCTTGGTCTGGTAATCCACCTCCTGCCGCAGGAAGCGCGGATCGATGCGCTTGTAAGGAATGGCCGGCAAAGTGAAGTCGTCTTCGCTTCGCTGCGCATACATTGCCTGATGCACTGGATTAAAGGTCGGCAAACCATAGGTTTGATGGAATTGCGTCTGGAAGAGATCGCGCGCCTGCGGCACGGGCTGAACCGGTAGGCGCTTTACCCTATTCGGATCGATGCCCTCCGGCCGATAGAAGACCGGCGTGGTCTCCTGCACGAACCGATCCGGGTCCGTGGCGCCCGTATCGGGAATGATGCTGCAGGCGGACAATGCCATCAGAGCGGCAGCGGCGAGCAGGTGACGGGAAACGGGCAGAAGATCGGCCATCATCGGAAACCAGTTGGGACATATCGGGTCAGCCGCATGATGACCGTCGCGGCTGGAGCGAGGCTGGCGTCATCGGCGAGATATTGCACCGATTGACCAAACTCCTGTTTTCCCTCGCGGCATCATGAGCTAGACCATTGCGGGACGGAGGATCGCATGAATATCGACAGTCTCGACCCGGCCATCTTCGACCAAACCGACCGCAAGGGCTGGCTGAAACTGGTGGAACGGGCGCTGAAGGGCCAGGATTTCCAAAAGACGCTGGTGTCGCAGACCGATGACGGCATTGCCATCGAGCCGCTTTACGAGCGTCGGCCCGATTGCACGCCGCTTTCGCGCCAGCGAGCCGATATGCCCTGGACGGTGGCCCAGCGCATGGACGATCCGAATATAGAGCGGGCGCTGGTGCAACTCGGCGACGATCTTGCCAATGGCGCAAGCGGCATTCATCTCATCTCCAAAACCTCCGTCTCCGCCTTTGGCACCGGTACCGACGCGCAGGCCACGCCCCTTTCCGACAGGCTGGCGGCTGCAATCTCCGGCAGAATTGTTGCAATCCGCCTCGACGGCTTTGCACCCCGCTTCCTGGACGCCCTGATCGCATCGATCGCGGATAAGGCTGCCCAGACATTGCATCTCGGCCTCGATGCTTTTTCGACGGGGGGAGAACAGGCTGCGACCGCAAACGATATCAAGCACTTCGCCGAACGCGGATTCACGGGCACGATCGTCAATGCAGACGGTCGGGCCGCGCATAATGCCGGCGGAACGGAGGCGCAGGAACTTGCTGTCATAGCCGCAAGCCTCGTGGGTCATTTGCGATTACTGGATAAGGCCGGCCTTTCGCCGGAAGCAGCGCTTCGGGCAACCAGCCTCTGCCTTTCGGCCGATCAGAACCAGTTCACGGCGATGGCAAAGACGCGCGCGGCGCGGCTGATCTTCACCCGGATCGCCGAGGCTTGCGGCGTGCCCGATCCAGAGCCGCCGCATCTCCTGGCGGAAACAAGCTATCGGATGCTCACCCACCGCGATCCCGAGACGAATATTCTGCGCAATACGATCGCGGTTTTTTCAGCCGGCGTCGGCGGCGCCGGCGAGATTTCCGTCCTGCCGCACAGCCTGACGCACGGCATTCCCGATCCGCTGGCGCGGCGCCTGGCGCGCAACACGCAGACGATCCTAATCGCTGAGAGCCATCTCGATCATGTCGTCGACCCAGCCGCCGGAGCCGGCGGCATCGAGGCGCTGACCGACGCACTGGCCGAGCGGGCATGGGATATTTTCACCGAGATCGAAGGCAAAGGCGGATTGGCAAAAGTAATCGCGGGCGGTCGGCTTGCGGCGATGATTGCCGAGGCACGTGCAGGTCGTGCCTCCAGGCCAATCGTGGGGACGACGCTGTTTGCGATGAAGACGGAGCGGCCTGTGGCTGTTTTGGGGGCTTTGGGGCCGGTTGCTGACGGCATGGGGTTGATGCCGGTGCGGCTGGATGAGGGGGTGGAGGGATGAAAATGAGTATCGCGTTCGAGGCAAGTGCGCACCCCCCTTTGTCACTTCGTGACATCTCCCCCACAAGGGGGGAGATCGTTCCGAAACAGCTGCTTCATGCCACAGGAGCATCAAACTTAGCTCCCGCGGATTCGATATCGATTTGGTGCGAAAAGGGTTCGCGAGTCTCCAATCTCCCCCCTTGTGGGGGAGATGTCGCGACAGCGACAGAGGGGGGTACTGTACACTCCGCATCCACGGAGGCTTCCGCTCCATGACCAAAATCCCCAACTTCACAAACGTCCCCTGGGCGAAACCGCAAGCAACCGCGCTAACAACCGCCGCCCCAACCTGGGAGACCCCCGAAGGCATCGCCGTCAAGCGCGCCTATGGCGAACGCGAACTCTCCGGACTGAACTTCCTTGAGACCCATCCCGGCGCAGCACCTTTCGTGCGCGGCCCTTATCCGACAATGTATGTCCAGCAACCCTGGACCATCCGGCAATATGCGGGGTTCTCGACAGCCGAGGAATCCAATGCCTTCTATCGCCGCAATCTTGCGGCCGGGCAGAAGGGCCTTTCCGTCGCCTTCGATCTGGCCACCCATCGCGGCTATGACAGCGATCATCCGCGCGTCGCCGGCGATGTCGGCATGGCGGGCGTGGCGATCGATTCCATCCTCGACATGCGCCAGCTCTTCGACGGCATTCCGCTCGACAAGATGAGCGTATCGATGACCATGAATGGCGCGGTGTTGCCAATCATGGCGCTCTACATCGTCGCGGCGGAGGAACAGGGGGTCTCCGAGGACAAGCTTTCCGGCACGATCCAGAACGACATCCTCAAGGAGTTCATGGTCCGCAACACCTATATCTATCCGCCGCAACCCTCGATGCGGATCGTTTCGGATATTTTCAGCTATACCAGCGAGCGGATGCCGAAGTTCAACTCCATCTCGATCTCCGGCTACCACATGCAGGAGGCCGGCGCGACGGCAGACCTGGAGCTGGCCTATACGATCGCCGACGGCATCGAATATGCCCGCGCCGGGGTTGCCGCAGGGCTCGATATCGACAGCTTCGCCCCTCGCCTCTCCTTCTTCTGGGCCGTCGGCATGAACTTCTTCATGGAGGTCGCCAAGATGCGCGCCGGACGGCTGATCTGGGCCGCGCTGATGCAGAAGAATTTCGCGCCGAAGGACCAGAAATCCCTGGCGCTCAGGACCCATAGCCAAACCTCCGGCTGGTCGCTGACGGCGCAGGACCCGATGAACAACATCATCCGCACCATGGTCGAGGCGATGGCGGCCACACAGGGACATACGCAATCGCTCCATACCAACTCCTTCGACGAGGCCCTGGCCCTGCCGACGGATCATTCCGCCCGCATTGCCCGCAACACGCAGATCCTCTTGCAGAAGGAATCGGGCACGACAGGGATCATCGACCCCTGGGGAGGCTCGGCCTATGTCGAACGGCTGACCCATGATCTTGCCGCGCGCGCCCTTGCCCATATCGAAGAAGTGGAAGCGCTCGGCGGCATGGCGAAGGCGATCGAGAAGGGCATCCCCAAACTTCGGATCGAGGAAGCGGCGGCCCGCACACAGGCGCGCATCGACAGCGGCCATCAGACCGTCGTCGGCGTCAATTTTTCCAAGCCGGAAAAGGATATCGAAGTCGATGTCCTGAAGGTCGAAAATTCCGAGGTGCGGGCACGCCAGCTTTCCAAGCTGCAGCAGCTGAAGGGCACGCGCGAGACCGCTGCGGTGGAAAGCGCATTGGATGCGCTGACGGAGGCCGCTCGAAAAGGCACGGGCAATCTGCTCGATTTTGCCGTCAAGGCAGCAAGGGCGAGAGCCACCGTCGGCGAAATCTCGCTGGCGCTCGAAAAAGCCTATGGCCGCCATGTCGCGGAGATCAGAACCATCTCCGGCGTCTACCGCAAGGAAGTCGGCGCCGAAAATCCGCTCTTCAATGCGGCGGTGGCCAAGGTCGAGGCGTTCCGCAGGGCGCGGGGCGAGAAGCCGCGCATCCTCATCGCCAAGATGGGCCAGGATGGGCACGATCGCGGCCAGAAGGTGATCGCCACGGCCTTTGCCGATCTCGGTTTCGATGTCGTCGTCGGCGCCATGTTCCAGACCCCGGAGGAAGTGGCCGACGTCGCCGTGCGCGAAGGCGTCGACATCGTCGGCGCATCGTCGCTTGCCGCCGGCCATCTGACACTGGTGCCGGAATTGAAGGCTGCGCTCGCGCGCCGCCATGCGGGTAAGGTGCTGATCGCCGTCGGCGGCGTCATTCCGCCACAGGATTTCGCGGCCCTCGAAGCGGCGGGCGCGGACTCGATCTTTCCACCCGGAACCGTGATCGCGGAGGCGGCGGCAGCGCTGATAGATCGGTTGACACCGTAAATAGCCGGTATTTAGACAGCGACGCTCCTGAAGAACTCGATGCTCTGCTCGATCTCGCCCGGCAGGGCTGAATTATGGCTACCCGGAACCGTCGCCATCTCCATCTTCACGCCGGCGGCCATCGCCCGCTTCGAGAGCAGCGTCAGGCGCGAGTCGAAGTGGGCTTCTTCGGTGCCATGGAACAGCTTTACCGGGCTCTTGAAGCTGTGCGCATAGCAGAGCGGCGAGCGCATCTGGAATTCGCGCGGGTTCTTGGTGTTGAAGCGGATGTCCTGCGGATAGCGGCCGAAGAAGGCATAGGCATCCGGATTGCCTGATATCGGCGCGACCGCGCGGAACCGTTTCGTCGACATGGCAGTCAGCATGGCCAGCGTGCCGCCGATGCTGTGGCCCGCCAGGAACAGGCGATGCGGATCGACACCCGGCAGGTGCCGCAGCCGGTTGGAAGCGGCCAGCACATCGGCAACTTCGTCGTAAAAGCCCGAGAAATTGCCCCTCTGCCCGTTCTCGCCGCGCATCGAAGGGATCATGACGACATAGCCGGCATCGATATACGGCTTCATCAGCTGCCAGTGCCCCTGGCCGATGGCATTGCCGCCATGCAGGAAAAGCACGGCCGGCTTCGGCTTCGCCGAGCGCGTGTAGCGGGAAACCCAGGCGACGAGCTCCAACTCGTCGCCAACGCCGCTGCGATAGAAAAGCCGATCGGCCGTCGATGGCGTGACCAGAGGCTCATAGATGTCGGGAGCCGCGCCTTTGCTCAGGAGGTCGGTCCGGAACAGATGGCGCTCCTTGGCGTAATCGCCCGCGAGCTGCGGCGGCGCATCCGAAGCCTTTTCGTCGCTCCGGGCAATCTCACCCTTGTTCTCGGTGGGCTTGCTTCCGATCGTACTGTCATCGGCCGCTCTGACAATACTGGGCGTGAAAAGGGTGGAAGCGATGCCGGCCAGAATGGCGCGACGATTGAGACGGAATAGGTGGTCGTCAGACGTGGTCATGGCTCTGTCCAAATATCCCGGCGCAGCGCAAATCTGCACGGGTTGAAAGGCAAGGCCAACTCACATTGTGGTGAGGAATCGCCCCAGCCTATTCATCGACAACAGGAGCCTTGGCGTCAATCATCGCGATCAAAGTTTCCAGTCTGTCCGCCTCGTAGGGCGGCTTGTCCGGCCGAAGCCGGGCAATGCGCGGAAAACGCATCGCAACACCCGATTTATGACGGGTGGAGCGGTTGATGCCTTCAAAGGCCACCTCGAGCACGAAGCCGAAATCGTGATCGGCGCGCACCGCTCGCACCGGGCCGAAGCGATCGACCGTATTGTTGCGCACGAACTTGTCAAGCACCTCCAGCTCCGCATCGGTGAAGCCGAAATAGGCCTTGCCGACGGGCACGAGCTGTTCGCCCTCCGGCGTCGTCGCCCAGACGCCGAAGGTGAAATCGGAATAGTAGCTGGATCGCTTGCCATGGCCGCGCTGCGCATACATCAGCACGGCATCGACATTGTAGGGATCGCGCTTCCATTTGAACCACGGCCCCTTGGCGCGGCCGGCGAGATAAGAACTGTCTTTGCGCTTGATCATCACGCCTTCGATCACCGGATCGGGCGGTGCGGCGCGCAGTCGGTCGAGCTCCTCCCAGGAGGTGAAATCGACGAGCGGCGAAAGGTCGAAACGATCGTGAGGCGCGGCATCGATGATCTCAGTGAGCCGCTCGCGCCGATCAAGGAAGCCGCGGGCGCGCACGTCCTCCGCCCCATCGAACAGAAGATCGTAGGCACGAATGAAGGCCGGGAACTCCTCCAGCATCTTCGTGGTGACGGTCTTGCGGTTGAGGCGCTGCTGCAGATCGGAAAAGCTGCGCGTCGGGCTGTTGGAGCGAACGGTGCCGCCGACCAGCAACTCGCCATCCATCACGCCTTCGAAACTTATCGCATCGACGATGTCGGGAAAGGTGCCGGATATATCGTCGCCCGAGCGCGAGTAGAGCTTGCTCGTGTCCCCGGAGCGCGAAAGCTGGACGCGAATGCCATCCCATTTCCATTCGGCGGCGAAATCCCGCGGGTCGAGGCCGTCGAGATCGCCGGTTTCAACCGGATTGGCGAGCATGACGGAATGGAAAATCGCCGGCGTCGCCAGGATCGGCTTCTCAGCCTCCCCCGCAAGCCAGCGGAACAGGCTTTCATAGGGCGGCTGCAGGCCATGCCAAAGCGTTTCGATCTCGGTCACGTCCTTGCCGCCAAGCTCCGCGAGCGCCTGCTTGGCGAGGCGCGCCGAGACGCCGATGCGCAGCGCACCGGTCGCAAGTTTCAGGAAGGCGAAACGGCCTGACGTATCCAGCCGGTCCAGCAGGTCGCGGACGAAACTGCGCACCTCGGTCCGCCCGAGCGCATTCATGCGGCGGACGATATCGCCGAGCTTCGGCTGCTCGCCGGCAGGGCGCTCGATGTCGCTTTCCTTGTCCCATACCAGGGAGATCGTCTCAGCTAGATCGCCGACATAATCATAGGAATAGCGGAACAGCACGTCATCCATGCGCTCGAGAACAAGCTCGCGCAGCATGGCGGGCTTGACGTTGCGCACCTCGAGCGTGCCGGCGATGGCGGCCAGACCATAGCCGCGGTCAGGATCGGGCGTATCGCGGAAATAATCGGTCAGCAGCTTCAGCTTGCCGTTGCGGCTCGGCGTCAGCACCAGGCGGTCGAGAAGGTCGGCAAAGGCTTTCATCTGAGCGCCTCCTTCTCCCCTCGGGGAGAAGGTGCCCGGAGGGCGGATGAGGGGGAGCAGGGGTAATCCCGCGCGCCACGCATACGCTGCAGCGTTGCAATATCGCGTAAATCCCCCTCATCCGACCCTTCGGGCCACCTTCTCCCCGCCGGGGAGAAGGCGAGACAAACGACGACCCTCATCATCTAGTCTCCTTCGTCTTCATAGCCGATGAGATGCAGCGGCTTGGCGGCGATGCCCTGCAGCTCGCACCAGCGCACCAAGGCCTCCTCGCGGCCGTGGGTGACCCAGACCTCGCTCGGCTTCAAATCGGAGATCGTCTCGGTCAGCTCAGGCCAATCGCAATGGTCTGATATGACGAGCGGCAGCTCGACACCGAGCTGCTTGGCACGCTGGCGGACCATCATCCAGCCGGAAGCGAAGGCCGGAAGCGGATCGTGAAAGCGCCTCGCCCAGCGGTCCTGGAAAGCGGAGGGCGGACCGACAACAACGGCGCCGTGGAAGATCGACTGATCCCGGCTTTCGATGGTGGCCGGCTTGAGTTCGCCGAGCGCGATGCCTTGGCTGATATAATAATCGCACAGGCTTTCCAGCGCGCCGTGAATATAGATCGGCTTGTCATAGCCGGCATCGCGCAAAAGACGGATGACGCGCTGTGCCTTGCCGAGCGCATAGGCGCCGATCAAATGCGTTCGCTCGGGGAACTGGTGAAGCGAGGCTAGGAGCTTGCGTGTCTCGGCCATGGGGTCGGGATGGTGGAAGACCGGCAGCCCGAACGTCGCCTCCGTGATGAAGACATCGCAGGGAACCGGCACATAGGCCTCACAAGTCGGGTCCGGCCGACGCTTGTAATCTCCTGAAACGACGATACGCAGCCCGTCCTTCTCCACCGCGATCTGCGCCGAGCCGAGCACATGGCCTGCAGGATGGAACTGCACCTTGACACCGTTGATCGTCACTTCCTCGCCGAAAGCAACTGCCTGCTCGGATCCTGCAAAGCCGTCGCCATAACGGATGCGCATGATATCAAGGGTCTGGCGCGTGGCGAGCACATGGGCATGGCCGGAGCGGGCATGGTCGGAATGGCCATGCGTGACGAGTGCTCGACCGACCGGCTGCACGGGGTCGATGTAGAAGCCGCCGATCGGACAGAACAAGCCCTCGGGCGCCGGATAAAGCAGTTGATCGGGTCTCATGACTTATGAGGATAGCGCGATTTGCACGATTAGGTAGCGATAACAGCAGCTTTTTGATCGAATCCGCGTGTCGGTTGCCGATCGGGCAGGTCGAAAACCAGGACATCCTCGCAATAGGGCTTCGCCTTCGCCACGACGACGCCGCTCGGATCGACGATCGCGCTGCTGCCATAGCTCACCCAGCCGTCCTCGTTGCCACCGACCACATCTGACGCCATGACCCAGCAGCCCGTATGCCTGGCGCATATCTGCAGGCTCGAAATGCCCGGCTTGTGCCATAGCTCGGCTTTGTGAGGCCGGAGCATAAGATTGATAGGGTTGCAGATGAGGCCGGCTCCCTTTCCGGCCAGGCGGCGTGCGGCGTAGGGATATCTGAGATCGGCGCAGATATTGATGCCGAAGCGCCAATGCCCCTCCTCCCAGACGGGAAAATCCTTTCCGGGCGTGCAGCCCTTTTCGAGCGGATGCGCCTTGGCATAGACCCCGACTATCCGGCCCGACTTGGCGACGATGGCGCTGTTGTGGATCGCATCGCCCCTGCGCTCGAAAAGGCCGACGATCGCTGTCGTTTTCCCCGCCGCGAAGCGAGCGACAAGGGTGTTTAGATGCGGATCATCCAGAGAAAGCGCGCGGCGTTCGGCAATGGCTTTATCGTAGCTGTGCCCCTGCAGATAGCATTCGGGGAAAAGGGCGAGATCGATGCCTTGCGCTTCGGCCCATGCGAGATCGCGCGCCAAAACCTCGGCCGCCTGCTCGACGGCGTCGAAAAGTGCCAGACGTTGAAAGGCCGCGATCCGCATGTGGCAGGGTTAACATGTGCGGCGAGTCGCCCCTAGAGCCAATGGATCGGACGTAGGGCATCGTCTGTGCCGGACTGGTAAACGAAATAGAAAGAACTTGGTTATTATGGCCGATCAAGCGCGTTTGAACGGCTGCCGCCGTATCAAAACGGCACAGATAGGCCTGGCATGATTTCTGCTTTGCCGGTGTCATCTCCGGAGTTCGCAATGATCCAACGCCGCACCTTCATCGCTTCCCTCACCGCCTCGGCAGCCGCTGGCCTGCTAGCGCCTCGCGTTTTCGCCGCGCCGCTTGCCAGGATGACGGGCACCGAATTGCGGGGACCGATCGATGCTATTGCACTGAAGACGACGCCGGGAGCGAGCGACATCAGGAGCGGCAAGCTGCAAGCGATGATCGACAATGCGGCGCGCACCAACATGCCGCTGTTCCTGCCGCCCGGCACATACAACATCTCCAACCTGACACTGCCCAACAATACGCGCATCGCCGGCGTTCCCGGCGCATCGCGGCTCGTCTATAGCGGTGACGGCCATCTGATGAATGCGGACAAGGCCAGGCGCATCGAGCTTTCGGGCCTCGTGCTTGACGGCGGCAATCGCTGGCTCGCCGATTATGCCGGGGGGCTGCTGCAATTTACCGGCGTTGAAGAGGTGCTGATCGACAATTGCGAGATATCAGGCAGCCGCAAGCATGCGCTACAGCTGGAGCGCTGCGGCGGCCGGATCGAGCGCAGCCGCATCTCCGGTGCCGCCGAGGCCGGCATCTACTCCGTCCAGTCAGTCGGATTGACGATGAACGGCAATCGCGTCGAGGATTGCGGCAATGGCGGCATCCTGGTCCATCGCTGGGACAAGGCGGAGGATGGCAGCAGCGTCACCAACAACCGCATTGCCCGCATCCGCGCCAATGGCGGCGGCACCGGCCAGAACGGCAACGGCATCAATGTCTTCCGCGCCGATGGCGTAACGGTTTCGGGCAACCAAATTGCCGATTGCGCCTTCACGGCGATCCGCGCCAACTCGGCATCGAATGTGCAGATCTCGAACAATCAATGCCTGCGTTCGGGCGAAACCGCCATCTATTGCGAATTCGAGTTTGTCGGTGCCGTGATCAGCAACAACTTGGTCGATGGCGCCGCCAACGGCATCTCGGTCACCAATTTCGACAAGGGTGGAAGGCTCGCCTCGGTGACGGGCAATGTCATCCGCAACCTGTCGCTTACAGCACCTTACACGCAGGATGGCGGCTTTGGCATCGGTATCTCGGCCGAGGCGGATACGCTTGTTGCCGATAATGTCATCGAGAATGCGCCGCTCTGGGGAATGCGGCTCGGCTGGGGTCAATATCTCCGCAATGTCGTCGCAACCGGCAACATCGTCAGACAGGCCGGCATCGGCTGCGTCGTCTCGGTCGCCGACGGCGCCGGCGCGGCTGTGATTTCACGCAATCTCTTTCAGGAGATGCAGCAAGGCGCGATCATGGGCTTTCGCTGGGACAAGCCGGCATCGGGTGAGTTGGCCAAGGGAAACTCGCAGTTCCAGCAATTGACCATCGAAAACAACAGGCTGCTTTAGGCCGATCGCCAATTCGGCTGCCGCTTTTCGAAGAAGGCCGTGACGCCCTCCTTCGCCTCTTCGGTCTCCCACGCATCCGCCAATTGCTCGACGACATGATCGATCATGCCGTCGGTGATCGGTCTGCCGACGGAACGCGCCAAGGCCTTGGCGCGTGCGGCCGCTTGCGGAGAGGCGGCCAGGAAATGGCGGACCTCCGCTTCCACGGCTTCATCCAACGCCTCCTCGGCAACGACTCGCGACAGCAGGCCGGCGGCATGCGCCTGCCAGGCGTCGATGATCTTGCCGGAGAGGAAGAGCGGGCGGGCATTCGTCTCGCCGATGCGGGCGATGACATAGGGGCTGATGGTGGCGGGAATGATGCCGAGGCGCACCTCCGTCAGGCCAAAGCGGGCCGTCGATGCCGATATCACCATGTCGCAGACACTGAGGATGCCAATGCCGCCGCCGAAGGCATTGCCATGCACACGGGCAATCAACGGCTTCGGCAGCTCGTTCAGCGCCTTGAACAGCATGGCAAGCCGGCGCGCCTCGACCATGCGCCCGTCCCGCGTTGCGTCGAACTGGGCGCGCATCCAGCCGAGATCTCCGCCGGCGCAGAAGCTCGCACCCTCCCCGGTGAGCACGACGACCCGAACCGTCTTGTCATGGGCAAGATCGCGAACCGCCGCGGTTAGGGCATCGATCATCTCAGCCGATAGGGCATTGTGCTTCTCGGCGCGCGCCAGCGTGAGGTGGGCAACGCCTCGTCCATCGGTGTCGATGCGGATCGTTTGCGATGTCATGGGGCACTCCTGAGGCTACGGGCAAAGGCGGCGGCGCGGGCAAGCTTCTCATCATCGAGACCGGTCTCGAAGCCGTGGAGTGCCAGATAGTGGTGAACCGCCACGGTATCGAGATTGCCCTTGGCGCCGGGAGCAAAGGGACAGCCGCCGAGACCGCCGGCGGCGGCGTCGAATACTCGCAGGCCCCGATCGAGAGCTACCCCGATATTGTCCAATGCCCGGCCTGACGTATCGTGAAAATGGCCTGCCAGCACGGAAGCAGGGAGTTCGGCAAGAACGGCTTCCAGCATTCTGTCCACCGCCTCCCGTTCGCCTCTGCCGATCGTGTCGCCAAGGCTGATCTCATAGCAGCCGAGCGCTCGCAATTGCCGGGCAACGCTCACGACGTTTTGCGGCGGCACGGCACCCTCGTAGGGGCATTCGACGACGCAGCTGACATAGCCGCGCAACGGAACCCCGCGATCCCTGCTGGCTACGGCAACCGGCCGGAAACGTTCGATACTTTCGGCGATGGAGCAATTGATGTTGCGCATGGAGAAGGTTTCGGACGCCGAGGCGAAGATCGCCACTTCATCGGCGCCCGCCGCAAGTGCCGCCTCGAAGCCCTGCATGTTGGGCGCCAGCGCCGCATAACGAATGCCGGAACGCCGCTCTATTCCGGCCATGACCGCGGCGGCGTCGGCAAGCTGCGGCACCCATTTCGGACTGACGAAGCTGGTGACTTCGATGCGCTCGAAACCGCAATCGGAGAGCAGATCCACCAATTCGATCTTCCGCGCTGTATCGACCGGCTCTTTCTCATTCTGCAGTCCGTCGCGCGGCGCCATCTCGACGATGGTAACGTGGTTGGGAGGTTTGTCGGTCATACCGCGTCCTCCGGCCGAAGCGACAGAAGCACGGCGCTTTCGCTGGTCTGATCGCCCTCGCCGACATGCAGGCTTTCGACGATGCCGTCGCGCGTCGCCGTCAGTGTCAGCTCCATCTTCATGGCCTCCATGACGACCAGCGCCTGGCCCTTCGCCACCGCGTCGCCCTCCCGCACGCGGACGATCTTGACGAGGCCCGGCATCGGCGCAATCACACGGTCGCCACCGGCGGCGGCCTCCTCCGCGCCATCGAGCAGATCGAGGCGATGGAAATGATGGGTGTGCCCGTCAAAGAACAGCGTCACGCCTGACGACGTCTCAAAGATATCGACATGGGACTGCCGGCCGTCGATCTCGACGCGTCGGGAAACAGTATCACTTTCGAAGAGATGGACAGGAATGGTGCGATCATCGAAGGCAACGTTGAAAATCGTCTCAGCCTTTGCGATCACCCAGCAATTCCTATGGCCGCCGGCAAAATGCAGCGTGACAGGTCGGCTTGTTTCGCCCCAGAGCTGCCAGGCACCGAGCGAGAGCCAGGGGTCGCTACCAGCGGCGCGCCTGAAGCCGCCCGCCTCGACGATGGCGGCAATGGCAAGGGCCGCATCGTCTGGCTGTTGCGTCGCGGTCAGCGCCTCCACATCCCGGTCGATCAACCCGGTATCCGGATGACCTGCGACGAAATCCGGCTGGCGGCTGAGACGGATGAGGAAATCGAGATTGGTGGTTGTTCCGGCGACCTGCGTCTGCTTCAGCCCTTGCGTGAGCCTGGCAAGGGCGGCCGCGCGATCCGGCGCATGCACCGTCAGCTTGGCGATCAGCGGATCGTAATGCGGCGTGATGCTGTCGCCCTCGCGCACGCCCGCATCGATGCGGGCATCATCTTCGGGAAAGCGTAAGTGCGAGAGCGTGCCGGTTGCCGGCAGGAAACCGCGCGAGGGGTCTTCTGCGTAGATGCGGGCTTCGAAGGCCCAGCCGTTTATGGTGAGTTCGTCTTGCGTCTTCGGCAGCGGCTCACCGCTCGCTACGCGCAATTGCCATTCCACCAGGTCGACACCGGCGATCGCCTCGGTAACGGGGTGCTCGACCTGCAGGCGAGTATTCATTTCCATGAAGAAGAAGCGGTCCGGCGACAGGCCATCCGAGATGTCGGCGATGAATTCGACCGTGCCGGCGCCGCGATAATCGATGGCGCGGGCGGCGCGAACCGCCGCTTCGCCCATGGCACTGCGCATCTCCTCAGTCATGCCGGGGGCCGGAGCCTCCTCGATCACCTTCTGGTGCCGGCGCTGCAGCGAGCAATCGCGCTCGAAGAGATGCACGGCATTGCCATAGCTGTCGCCGAAGACCTGGATTTCGATGTGGCGCGGCTTGATCAGGTATTTCTCGATCAACACGGCGTCGTCACCGAAGGCGGATTTCGCCTCGCGCTTCGCCGCCTCCAGCGAGGCCTCTAAATCCTCCGGCCGGTCGACGCGGCGCATGCCCTTGCCGCCGCCGCCCGCCCGCGCCTTGATGAGAACGGGAAAGCCGATGCCATCAGCCTGCTCGGCGAGGAAGCCGGGCTCCTGCCCATCGCCATGATAGCCGGGAACAACGGGCACGCCGGCCCGCTCCATCAGCGCCTTGGCGGCATCCTTGAGCCCCATGGCCCGGATCGAGGCCGGCGACGGGCCGACGAAGACGAGACCCGCGGCCTCGACCGCTTCGGCGAATTCGGCATTTTCCGAGAGAAAGCCATAGCCGGGGTGAATGGCTTCCGCCCGGGTTCGCTGAGCCGCCGCAATGATCTTCTCTTTCGAAAGATAGCTCTCGCCCGCCGCCGCCGGGCCGATATGAATGGCCTCGCCGGCCAGCGCCACATGCAACGCATCCCGATCGGCGTCGGAATAGACGGCGACCGTGCGGATGCCCAGGCGCCTTGCCGTCCGGATGACCCGGCAGGCGATTTCCCCGCGGTTGGCGATCAGTATCTTCGAAAACATCGGCTGACCCTATTGCGCGGCAATGACTTCGACTTCGAGCAGCCAGGCCTTATCGAAAATGCCAGCGATCACGACAGTCATCGCCGGCGCGAGCGAGCCCAGATATTCGCTGCGGATCTCGCGGTTCTCCATGGTGTGATGACGGTCGGCGAGAAAGGTGGTGACCTTGACGATATCGTCCTTCGTCATGCCGGCTGCCTTCAGTTGAGCGTCGATATTGTGCCAGACCTGGCGAGCCTGCGCTTGAAAGCCTTCCGGCAGGGTATCGTCGACATCGGTCGGAATCTGGCCGCTGACAAAAAGCAATCGCTCGAAATTCTCAAGTTTTACGGCCTGCGTATAACCACCGCGAGGCTGCGGCGCATTCTTGGCATTCACGGCATCGCGTTTCATCTCCATCTCCTCACATTCTGAAAAGACCGAAGCGCGTGTCTTCGATCGGCGCGTTGAGTGCTGCTGAAAGCGACAGAGCCAGCACGTCGCGGCTCTTGCGCGGGTCGATGATACCATCGTCCCAGAGGCGCGCCGAGGCGTAGAGCGGGTGGCTCTGGGTTTCGAACATCTTGAGCGTCGGTGCCTTGAAGGCGGCCTCTTCCTCCTTCGTCCATGGCTTGCCGGCGCGCGTCAGCGCCTCGCCGCGCACAGTGGCGAGCACGCCAGCCGCCTGCTCCCCACCCATGACCGAGATGCGGCTGTTCGGCCAGGTCCAGAGGAAACGCGGCGAATAGGCACGGCCGGCCATGCCGTAATTGCCGGCGCCGAAGGAGCCGCCGATCAGCATGGTGATCTTCGGGACTTTGGTCGTGGCCACGGCCGTCACCAGCTTGGCGCCGTTCTTGGCGATGCCTTCCGTCTCGTATTTGCGGCCGACCATGAAGCCCGTGATGTTCTGCAGGAAGACCAGCGGGATCTTGCGCTGTGAGCAAAGCTCGACGAAATGCGCGCCCTTCAGCGCCGACTCCGAAAAGAGGACGCCATTATTGGCGATGATCCCCACGGGAATACCGTGGATATGGGCAAAGCCGCAAACCAGCGTCGTGCCGTAGCGTGCCTTGAATTCATCGAGGCGGGAGCCATCCACCATGCGCACTATCACCTCGCGCACGTCATAGGGCGTGCGCAGATCGGAAGGGACGATGCCAAGGATCTCTTCGGGATCGTAGAGCGGCGCCTCTGGCGCGCGAAGCTCGACGCTCTCCGGCTTGCGGCGATTGAGGTTGGCAACCGCTTGGCGGGCAAGCGCAAGGGCATGGGCATCGTCACGCGCCAGATGATCGGCAACGCCGGAGAGACGTGTGTGCACATCGCCGCCACCCAGATCCTCGGCCGAGACCACTTCCCCCGTCGCCGCCTTGACGAGCGGCGGGCCGGCGAGAAAGATCGTCCCCTGCTTCTCGACAATGATGGTTTCGTCGGACATGGCGGGCACATAGGCGCCGCCTGCCGTGCAGGACCCCATGACGACGGCGATCTGCGGGATGCCCGCTGCCGACATATTGGCCTGATTGTAGAAGATGCGGCCGAAATGATCGCGGTCCGGAAAGACCTCGTCCTGGTTCGGCAGGTTGGCGCCACCGGAATCGACAAGATAGATGCAGGGAAGATTGTTCTCCGCCGCAATCTCCTGCGCGCGAAGATGCTTCTTCACCGTGATCGGATAGTAGGTGCCGCCTTTGACCGTGGCGTCGTTGCAGACGATCATGCAGTCGCGGCCGGAAACGCGGCCGATGCCGGCGATCAGGCCGGCACCCGGCGCCTCACCGCCATAGAGACCATGAGCGGCTGTCGTCCCGATCTCCAGAAACGGCGTGGCGGGATCGATTAGGCTGGCAACGCGGTCGCGCGGCAGCATCTTGCCACGGCTGACATGACGCTCGCGCGCCTGGGCGCCTCCGCCTTCCGCCGCCTGCAACGCAGCAGCCTCGGCGACACCGATCGCCTCCAGCATGGCGGCGCGGTTGTCGCGGAAGCGATCCGTATGCGTCGATATCTCTGATTTCAGGACGGTCATGCGGCCTCGCGGATCGAGTAAAATGAAATTCGAAATCAGGTCGTTTCGCCGAACAACTCGCGGCCGATCAGCATGCGCCGGATTTCGGAAGTGCCGGCGCCGATCTCATAGAGTTTGGCGTCGCGCAGCAGCCGTCCGGCGGGATAATCATTGGTGTAGCCATTGCCGCCCAGCGCCTGGATGCACTCGAGCGCCAGCGCCGTCGCCTTCTCGGCGGAGTAGAGAATGCAGCCGGCGGCATCCTTGCGAGTGGTCTCGCCGCGATCGCAGGCGGCGGCCACCGCATAGACATAGGCACGCGCGGCATTCATGGTGACATACATGTCGGCCAGCTTGCCCTGCATCAGCTGGAACTCGCCGATCGACTGGCCGAACTGCTTGCGCTCATGCATGTAGGGCAGCACCACATCCATGCAGGCGGCCATGATGCCGATGGGGCCACCGGAGAGCACGACGCGCTCATAGTCGAGGCCGGACATCAACACGCCGACGCCGCCGTCGAGCTGACCCAGAACATTTTCCTCCGGAACTTCGCAATCGAGGAAGATCAGCTCCGACGTGTTCGAGCCGCGCATGCCGAGCTTGTCGAGCTTCTGGCCGACGGAGAAGCCGGGGAAGCCTTTTTCGACGAGGAAGGCGGTGATGCCGCGCGGGCCGGCATCCGGCGAGGTCTTGGCGTAGACGACGAGGACATCGGCATCGGGGCCGTTGGTGATCCACATCTTGCTGCCGTTCAGCACATAGCGGCCGCCGCGCCTTTCGGCATGCAGCTTCATGGAGACGACATCGGAACCCGCGCCGGGCTCCGACATCGCCAACGCACCGACATGCTCGCCTGAAATCAGCTTCGGCAGATAGCGCTCCTTCTGCGCCGTCGTGCCGTTGCGGTGGATCTGGTTGACGCAGAGGTTGGAATGGGCGCCGTAGCTCAGGCCGATGGAGGCCGAGGCGCGGCTGATTTCCTCCATCGCCACCGTATGGGCGAGATAACCGAGGCCGGCGCCACCGAAGGCTTCGTCGACGGTGATCCCAAGCAGGCCGAGATCGCCCATCTCCCGCCACAGATGCATCGGGAAACTGTTGTTGCGGTCGATTTCGTCGGCAAACGGTGCGATACGGTTGGCGGCAAAACGGCGCACCTGTTCGCGGAGTGCCTCGATGTCCTCGCCAAGCGCGAAATTCAATCCCCCTGCAAACATCCGGCTTCTCCTCCCGATTGTCCCGAACGCGCGATCCTTACGAACCTATATCTCTTCATGCCCGCTTCAAGTTTTGGCCTTTGCGGTCATGCGGCGTCAGCAGGCACATGCTGCTTGCCTTGCTTCTCCCCAGGCATCTCATAGACCTTCAGCTTGTCTGATATCTTCGCCATGATCTTGCGGGCGGCCTCCTCCTTGATCGGTCCGAAGCCTCTTATCTCATCAAACAGCGAGAGGATGGCAAGGGCCTCGGCTTCGTTGTCATGACGCAGGCCGGCAAGCACCCGCTCCGCAATCTTTTCGTAGCCGGCAATCAAGCGGCGCTCGAGCCGGCGTTCCGCCATGTAGCCAAAGGGATCGAGCAGCGTGCCGCGCAGTCGCTTCATCGGCGCGATCGCCCGCAGCACCGGCAGTATCCAGGCGCCGAACTCGCGCTTCTTCGGCCGGCCATTCGGGTCCTTGCCGCCGAGGATGGGCGGGGCAAGGTTGAGCGCCAGCTTGAAATCGCCTTCCATCTCCTCGTGCAGATGCGCCTCGAAAGCGGGATCGGTCAGCAGGCGGGCGACCTCGTATTCGTCCTTGTAGGCTAGAACGCGCGCATAGGTGACGGCGACGGCAAAGGGCACCTTGTCCGAAAGCCGTTCCCTCGCAGCCAGCGCATTGGCGCGGGCGACGAAACCGGCATAGCGTTCGGCAAGCGCCGCATTCTGATAGGCCGTCAGATGCGCCTTGCGATGCTTGATGAGCTCATCGAGGCTCATCTCCGCCAGTGTCTTGCCGGCATCGCGCTCGGCCATCATGGCATGCACGGCCTGCGGGTCATGCGCCAGAAGCCGGCCCCACTGGAATGCGGAAAGGCTCGCCTTGACCGCGACACCGTTGAGCTCGATCGCCTTTTCGATTGCTTCCAGCGACAGCGGCAGCAGGCCGCGCTGCCAGGCAAAGCCGGTCAGCAGAATATTGGTCGATATGGCATCGCCGGTCACCTCGGTCGCAACGTGGTTGAAATCGAGAAAGACGGACTTGTCGCTGACGGTCTTGGCGATGGTGTGCTGCAGCGAGCCGACCTTGAAATCGAAATCGCGGTTGCGGACGAAATCGGCGACCGGCATCAGGCCGGTGTTGACGATGGCGGTCGTGCGGTTCGAGGAACAGAGCGTAATCGCATCCTTCGAGGCGCCGACCACTTCATCCGCGGCAAACAGCAGATCGGCGCCGCCATTGACGATGCGCGACGAGGTAACGTCGGCCTGATTGTGACCGATGCGCAAATGGCTCATGACCGCGCCGCCTTTTTGGGCAAGGCCGGCCATGTCGAGGATCATCGGCACCTTGCCGTCCAGATGCGCGGCCATGCCGAGGATCGCGCCGATCGTCAGGATGCCGGTGCCGCCGACGCCGGCAATCGCAATGTTCCAGGGCCGATCGCCGATGACGGGGATTTCGGGCATCGGCACGTCGACATCGGCATGTTCAAGCGCTTTGCGCTTGCGGCGCTTGCCGCCATGAACGGTGACAAAGGACGGGCAGAAGCCCTTGACGCAGGAGAAATCCTTGTTGCAGCTCGATTGGTTGATCTGCCGTTTGCGGCCGAACTCCGTTTCCAGCGGCTCGACGGAGATGCAGTTGGATTGCACGGAGCAATCGCCGCAGCCCTCGCAGACAGCCGGGTTGATGAAGACACGCTTGGCCGGATCTTCCATCAGACCGCGGCTGCGGCGGCGGCGCTTCTCTGCCGCACAGGTCTGGACATAGACGATCGCCGAACAACCCTCGGTCTCGCGCAGCGTCAGCATCACCTGATCAATATGGTCGCGATGCAGCACCTTGACGCCGGGCGCAAGCTCCGAGGCGCGATAGGCATCGGGATTATCAGACAGCAGGTAGATCGGCTTGACACCCTCGTCATGCAGCTGCTTCGTCACCAGCTCCGGTGTCAGATAGCCATCGATCGGCTGGCCGCCGGTCATGGCGACGGCGTCGTTATAGAGCAGCTTGTAGGTGACGTTGACCTTGGAGGCGACGGACTGGCGGATGGCGAGAATGCCGGAGTGAAAATAGGTGCCGTCGCCGAGATTGACGAACATGTGCTTTTCGTCGGTGTAGCGGGCGATTGCCGTCCACGGTACGCCTTCGCCGCCCATCTGCGTGAAGGTCTCGGTGTTGCGGTCCATCCAGGTGACCATGTAGTGGCAGCCGATGCCGGCGATGGCGCGGCTGCCCTCGGGAACTCTGGTGGACGTATTGTGTGGACAGCCGGAGCAGAAGAAGGGCGTGCGGTTCAGCGGTGCAACGTGAGTGCGGCTGATCTGGCCGCGCTCGGCAAGATAAGCGAGCTTGGCGGCGATGCGGTCATGCAGGCCCTGATCGAGATCGAGCTTGACGATGCGTCCGGCGATGGCTCTCGCGACCGCGCCGACGGTCAATGCCGCCGACAGGCTGAGATAGGGTTTATCGTGCTCGTCGAACTTGCCGACGATGCGCGGACGGACATCGGCCCGCCAGTTGAAGAGCTGCTGCTTGATCTGGTTTTCGATGATCTCGCGCCGCTCCTCGACGACGAGAACCTCGTCCAGTCCTTCCGAGAAATGCCTGACAGCCTCGGGCTCCAGCGGCCAGGGCATGCGTATCTTGAGGATACGCAGGCCGATCGCGGCCATTTCCTGCGGGCCGATCTCGAGTTCGCGCAGGGCCTGCAGCACATCCTCATAGGCCTTGCCGGACGAGATGATGCCGAGGCGGGCGTTCGGCACGTCGTGCGTGATTTCGTCGACGCGATTGGCACGGGCAAAGGCGATGGCCGCATAGGCCTTGTAGGTCTGCAGACGATCATCCTGCACCAGCGGCGGATCTGGCCAGCGCAGATTGAGGCCGCCGGGCGGCATTTCGAAATCGGTCGGCAGGACGAATTGCCGCCTCTCGCCCG
This sequence comes from Rhizobium sp. P40RR-XXII, assembly GCF_012641405.1. Classification (GTDB taxonomy): domain Bacteria; phylum Pseudomonadota; class Alphaproteobacteria; order Rhizobiales; family Rhizobiaceae; genus Rhizobium. The sequence continues at coordinate 70,903 of NZ_JABAII010000015.1, read as the reverse complement.
AGAGATCGACGGCGGCCGTCGTTTCTATGGTGTCGGCGATGAACTTCATGCCGACCCAGCAGCCGGAATAGCGCGACATGGCGATGCCGAGCAGGCCGTATTCGAGAAATTCGTGGATGGACGAGGGATAGATGACCGGGATGACGGCAGACATGAAATCATGGTCGGTCTGGTGCGGCATGGTCGAAGATTTGGCGGAATGGTCGTCGCCTGCAAAACAGAGAACGCCGCCATGCTTGGAGGTGCCGGCGGCATTGGCGTGCTTCAGCACATCACCGGAGCGGTCGACGCCAGGACCTTTGCCATACCAGATGCCGAGCACGCCATCCTTGCGGGCGCCGGGGGAAAGGCCAACCTGCTGCGAGCCCCATACGGCCGTCGCAGCAAGATCCTCGTTGATCCCAGGCTGGAAGGTGACGTCATATGCGTCTAGGTAAGTCTTGGCTTTCAAGAGCTGTTGGTCGTAGCCGCCGAGCGGCGAGCCGCGATAACCTGAAATGAAGGCGGCCGTATTGAGGCCGGCAGCGCGGTCGCGGCGCATCTGCGTCATGGGCAGCCGCACCAGCGTCTGCAAGCCGGTCATGAAAACGCGGCCTTCCTCTGCGGTATATTTGTCGTCTAGCGATACACTGGTCGCAAGCATCTGCTCTCCTCCCGAGATCGCAGTCACCAAATGCGCTTATGCATTTCACCGGCTGCCCCCTACCGCATCCGATGAAATCACGATTCGAATCTAACATGCGCGGGCGCTAATTTCCGAACGAAGGCTGGGCATCGGCAGCATGATTTGCAAATAATTCGGGAGGCGGCTGATATTTTCGTGCTTGCTCTGTGCCTACCCACCCGCCCTCGCGGTCCGAGGCTCCGGCCTCATGGCCTGCGCACCTCAGGAAATGGTCCCAGTATACGCTATTCCATCACAAGCTTTCATCGAGATATCAACCGCAAGGCCTTCCGCTCGTCCCAAGCGATCAATAATGTCCCGCCTACTCGAATCTGGGAGACCCATATGCTGACGATCTACGGTGTCTATCGCTCGCGCGCTTCGCGCAACTATTGGATGGCTCACGAGCTCGGCGTCGAGTTCAAATCCGTTCCTGTCATTCAGGCCAGCCGGCTGCCCAACCCGCTTGCCGCCGATGCGCCGATCAACACCATGTCGCCGGAGTTTCTGGCCATCAATCCGATGGGCATGATCCCCTGCATCAAGGACGGCGATCTCGTCATGCACGAGTCGCTCGCCATCAATCTTTATCTCGCGCGCAAATATGGCGGCCCGCTGGCCGGCAAGACGGTGGAGGAAGAAGGGCTGATGTCGATGTGGACCATGTGGGCCGCGACCGAAGTCGAGCCCTACAGCGTCGCGCTCGTCCGCATCTATGACAATGCCCAGGAAAACAGTGAGGTCGGCAAAGCGGGAATCGCTGTTGCCTGCCGCTCGCTGAAGAAGCCGCTCGATGTCCTGGAGAAGCACCTGCAAAATCAGGATTATCTCGTCGGTAATCGCTTTACCGCCGCCGATCTCAACCTGGCGGAAGTGATGCGCTACGCCCAGACTGAACAGGAATTGTTCGATGCGCGTCCGAAGATGAAAGCCTGGATCGCGCGCTGCCAGTCGCGCGATGCCTACAAGGCCATGCAGGCGACGCGCGGCAAGGAGCCGGTCTGATAGATCCTACAGGAAGAGACGGATGCTCTCTTCCATCTCTTCGCGAATCCAGGCCTTGAAGGCAGTCACTTTCTTCGGCTCCCGCACGCCCGCAGCCGTAACGAAATAATGGCCGAAGCCCGTTTTGGCGCGGATGCCAAAGGGATCGACGAGGCATTTCTGCTGCAGCGCATAGGCAGCCAGCGTCTGCCAGGCGAGCATCACCCCCTGCCCCGCTATGGCCGCATCCAGACAGAGCGACGCGTCGTTGAAGATGTGCCGCTCTTCCATGCAATGGCCTGAAAGTCCGGCCTTGCGCAGCCACACTTCCCAGCCGAACATGGCATGTCCGTCGATGACGGCGGGAACTTTCAGGAGATCGGTGGGCTCGCGGAGCGTGGCGGCAATCTGCGGCGTGACGACCGGGAACACTTCCTGCGCCAGCAGCAGCTCGGCCTTGACGCCCGGCCATTGCCCGCTGCCGACCCGAATGCCGATATCGACATCCGAGGTCGCCGGACTGATGAGCCGCGTGGTGGCATCGATGCGCAAGCGGATATCCGGATGGCGGTTGGCAAATCGATCGAGCCGGTACACCAGCCAGCGCGCCGCGAAAACCGGCGCGACCGAAATGGTAAGAATATTCTCGTCCTTGTGCTGCGCCAGCGCGACTGCGGCCGTGAGCGCCTGAAAGCCTTCGCCAAGCCTTGCCAGCACCGCCAGTCCCGAAGCTGTGACCGCCATGCCCTTGGGCGTGCGCTCGAAAAGCGGGCGACCGAGCTGCGCCTCGGCCTTGATGACCTGCTGACTGACAGCACCGACCGTCACGCCGAGTTCGTCGGCAGCGGCCTGCAGCGAGCCGAGCCGCCCGACCGCTTCCAGGGCACGCAGGCCATTCAGATGAACGTTGTTGAGGTTTCTCATTATAGAATAACTATAGTAGCGTCACGTCATTCTCAATTGCATGAAGCGACAATTCGCGCGATTATTGCAGCATGGAATTAAAAACTGCCGCCGCCCGCCCGGCTGATGCCCTTCTGGTTGCATCCACGCGGAGATCCAAGGAGGCATGCGATGTCGATCTTGAAGCTTTTCTTCAGTCACTTATTGGATGAGGATTATAAACCGGAAGACGACCCGCTGCAGCATCCCATGCTTGCGGCGATGTCGCTGGAGGAGCTCGCCGACCTGCCGCTGATGCCGGAAAATCTCGGGCGGCCTATGGACAAGCGAAACGTTCAGCCGGAAGAATGCGCGTGAGAAAGCCTGTTTCCGTAGCGCAAGCATGACTTCGAACGTCAATATGGATACCATCGCGGAACGACTGGAGCGGCTTGTGGCGGAAGCCGGTCTGCCGGCGGTCGAGCCCGGCCTGCATTACGGCCTGCCGGCCTTCAAAGTCGGCGGCAAGGCATTCGCGACTGTCAAGAATAACGAGACCATCGTGCTGTCGCTGCCGATCGACCGCAAGGAACAGCTGATGGAAATGGCGCCGGAGATCTATTTCCAGACCGATCACTATATCGGCTGGCCTTCCCTGCCCTTGCGCATCAGCGCGATCGGCGACGAGGAACTGCAACAGCGCCTGGTCGAGGCGTGGCAGTACCGCGCCCCGAAAAAGCTTCAGGCAACATTCGACGGGGTATGATCAACCCTTTTCGACAGCAAGCGCCTTCTGGACTGCCGAACGCTCAAGCATGCGTGCATAATGGGCGCTGACCTTCGCAAACTGGCTACGATCGACACCGTCTCCCGGTAGCCACGTCTCCATGGTGAAGAGATAGCCGTCGGCAACGGTATATTGTTCGCCCATCACCCAAGGGCCTTTCAGCATCTTGTCTTCGATCAGGGTGAAGGCCTCCGTCATCGTCTGCGGCACCTTGGCCTTCATTGTCTCGATGGCCACCGCATCGTCGGTCCAGCGATAACCACGGCCCTTATGCGCATGGTTCACATGAACAGTGGAGGCGATATAGCCGTTGAATGATTGCATCTGCGCAAATTCGAAGGGGTCATCGAGCGGCGCGAGCTTTGCGGCCGGCGCGATCTGGGCGATATAGGCCAGGATCGCAACATTCTCGGTGATGACGCCGCGATCGGTTACCAGCGCCGGCACCCGGCCCTTGGGGTTGATGGCCAGATACTCCGGCTGGCGCTGATCGCCATTGGCGAGGTTGATGCGACGGTGCTCATAGGCGAGACCGGATTCTTCCAGGGCGATGAGGCTGGCGAGCGCGCAGCTTCCGGGCGCAGAATAGAATGTCAGCATGTTCCGTTCCTCGATTGGCTTCCACGAGAAGCTAATGGCAAGCCGGCCAATACGGAAGTGGCTAAGGCTGATGGGTGCGACAAAAGGTTTTGATCGATCGGATCGAAGCCCATCCCCACGGCATCGAGCCGCAGGAATGGGCAGCAGTGCTTATGCGCAGCCGGGCACGTCTTCAAGACTATACCAGACGGGAATGCCGCGCTCGCGAGCGATGCGGACATCATTGTCGGCGCCCTTGGAGTCGCCGGGCAATCTGAGCACACCCTCGCAAAGCTGCAGCAGGCGGCCCGCGGTCGGATGGAATATCTCTTCATAGAGATCGTCGCCGATGCTCTTGCCGCCGGCCGCATGCCAGACCGGCAGGGCAACCCATTCGCCAATCATCGGCAGATGCCCGGCCTTGAACAGGGCGTAGGATGGCTCCTCCAGGTGCTTGAGGTTCTCGGCCATCTTCTTCGGATCGTCTCCGGTGCCGGAGCGATAAGGCCCGGCAATCAAGATCAACATGTCATGTCTCCATTTCTAGCTCCTGCTTCCCGCAGGAATTTGCACGAATATGCGCATATTTTCTTGAATGTCGAATCGTTTCTGATAAATTCACGATTATTCGTGAAGTAACGTGCAGGGGACGATATGCTGACCAGCCAACGCAAAGCCCTCATCCTCGATCGATTGCGCCGGGATGGCCAAGTGATCGCCAAGGTTCTGGCGGACGATCTCGGCCTTTCCGAAGACACGATCCGCAGGGATCTTAGGGACATGGCGGCGGAGAAGCTGCTGAAGCGGGTGCATGGCGGCGCGCTGCCGCTTTCGCCTGATTTGCCGGATTTTACGACCCGGCAGGCAGTTTCATCGGAGGCAAAGCGCCGGCTTGGCGCCTATGCCGCGAACATGATCCAGCCAGGACAGACCGTGTTCCTCGATGGCGGCACCACGAATGCCGAGATCGCCCGTCAGCTCCCGAAGGATCTCGCCGTCACCATCGTCACCCACAGCCCGACGATAGCAGGCGAGCTGGAGCATCATGCCGCCGCCGAGGTAATCCTGATCGGCGGCAAGCTCTACAAACATTCGATGGTGGCGACGGGTGCTGCCGCCATGGCGGCGATCGCATCCATCAGGGCGGATATCTTCTTTCTCGGCGTCACTGCCATCCATCCCGCCCGCGGCTTTTCGACCGGTGATTTCGAGGAAGCGGCCATCAAGCGGCATATCGCCCAATGCTCGGCCGAAACCTATGTGCTGGCGACGAGTGAAAAGCTCGATGCGGCCTCACCATGCCAGATTCTGCCGATAAGGGATGTGTCCGGCCTGATTGTGCCGTCGGATGTTGCGGAGGAGAGCCTGGCGCCCTACCGGGAGACCGAGGTTCCGCTCTTGCTGGCCTGACGCCGGTTGCGCATCCGCCCGGCGGAATCGAGACGCCACGCCGGGATTTGCGTTATCGTCATCATGATGCGGTCGAAGATTGATCCTATGCCGGCTGGACATTGGCTTGCCTTGCCGTCGTCGCCATTCAAGCCTGCATCACCATGCCCAAGAGATCGCCCGTGAACGAACGCCGCATTCATCAGCTCTTCGAAATCAGCGTCCTCTTGAAGGGTGCGCATGCCCTGATCGAATGCAGCGGTGGCATTGCGCTCGCGCTCGTCAGCACCGAGTCCATCCTTCGCCTGGCAAACAGGATCACGCAGCCCGAGCTGCTCAACGACCCCAGGGACTTTATCGCGACACACCTGCTGACCTGGGCGCAGGATTTCTCGGTCGGCACCAAGAACTTCTACGCCTATTATCTGCTGAGCCACGGGTTGGTGAAGGTGCTGCTTGTCATCGGGCTGCTCAGGGGCAAGATGTGGGCCTATCCGGCTTCGCTGGTCGCCCTGGGGCTTTTCATCGTCTACCAGCTGTACCGTTTTGCCAACACGCACGGCATCGGCCTCATCATCCTCACCGTCTTCGACTTTGTCGTCATGGTCCTGATCTGGAAAGAATACAGGATCGTCCGGCAGCATGTGACGGCGCGGCGGACGATCGGCTGAACCGGAGATCGGCGGCTAGGCAGTGAGTATGGCCGCCGGCATGATATCGCCGACATGGATGCCGTTCCAGTTCCTGAACGATCTGTCCGCCATCGCCATGAGGCCGGCATGAACCGCGCTCTCCTTTTCGAAGAAGCGAGCCAGCGTGGCCGCAACCATGACCTCCGCCGCGCGAGTGGTACCATCGTCGCATTTGAGCGCGATGGCGATGCCCTGTTCGGGGATTGCGGCGCAGAACACGCCTTCGGCGCCGGTCTTGGCGAAGATACGGCCGGGAGCGATCTGCATGAGCTTGGTGCAGGCTCGATCGGTGCCGGCGACATAGAAGGGCTCGGCCATGCAGGCCTCGAACAGCCGGCGTGATGCCTTGGCGCGCAGCGGCTCCAGGCCGACGCCGGTCGCCATCCTGGCAAAACCATGGGCCAATCCCTTGAGCGGCACCGCATAGGTCGGGATCGAGCAGCCATCCGTGCCGCAATTATCGTGGGCAAGGACGGCGCCGGTCAGGCTCTGCATGGTGTCGCGAATCTGCTGCTGCAGCGGGTGATCGTAGCCGACATAACCTTTGGGATCGATATCCTGATGGCAGCAGGCGCAGATGAAGCCGGCATGCTTGCCGGAGCAATTATTATGCAGCGCGGTCGGCTTCTCGATGGTGCGTGCCTGATGGATTGTTGTCTTCGGGTCGAAGGACCAATGCGCACCGCATTCGAGCGCATCGACATCGCGGCCGGCGCGCGCCAGCATCGAGGCGGCGAGCGCAACATGCTCATCCTCGCCATTGTGGGAGGAGCAGGCGAGCGCCAATTCCTTGTCGCCGAAGCCATAGGCATCCGCGGCACCGCTTTCGACCAGCGGCAGGGCCTGCATCGCCTTGCAGGCCGAGCGCGGAAAGGCGCCGCTCTCAATATCGCCGACCGAGAATACCAGCTTTCCATCGCCATCGACTACAACAACCGAGCCGCGATGATGGCTTTCGACCTGGTTGCCACGGGTGACTTCGACGCAAACGGGATTGGACATGGTGGTATCTGGCCTTTGATTTGCTGGATGCCAGTGATAGCCGTTGCACCCTGGCTTGCCAATCGCCGACGACACCTGCCGGTGTCGAAAACCCCGCTGCTCAGACGGTCGGCCAAATCCGGTAGGCGCAACGTCTGGCGCCGAGGAGAATATGTTCCTCTCGCTCCACCTGCGCGCCAAGAACTATGCGGAAGGTTTCGAGCTCAGAGCGGCAAAAGCCGGAGCAGGCACACGCGGCGGCGCAGATGGGACAATGATTTTCCACCAGCATGAGCGAGCCATCCTCGTCCTGCCAGTGATCGGCCATGTAGCCTTCCTGCGTGCGGATGGCGGCGAGGCTTGCGACGCGTGACGGCAGATCGGCCGCGAGGTCGATTTCGCTGCGATAGCGCCGAAGCGTTTCCGTTTCACGGGCGGAGATGACGGTGTCGACGGCGCCCTGCCCCAGCTGGCTGACCATGGTCGCAAGCAAGGTAGCGGTCAGATCCGCATGGCCGTCGGGAAATTGCTTGTTACCGGCCGCCGTCAGGTGCCAGAACTGTCGCGGCCTGCCCCTGCCAGCCGCAGCCTCCGCCACCGGCTCGACCAGCCCCTCCTCCGCCATCTTCGTCAGCTGCTGACGCGCCGCCTCGGACGATATGCCGAGCGCGTCGCCGACGGCTGCCGCCAGTTGCGGCCCCTCGGTTTTCAACAGGATTAGGATTCGATTGACGGGCGATTGACGCATTTTTCCAAGTTTTCTCTTGTTTTAATCCGATGGCCATGTAATTTTCCAAATTATAACTTGGAAAATAATCAACCGCTAGGGAAAATACCGAGGATCGTTTGATGTCCAGCATCGAAAATACCGCTTCCACTCCATCCTCTTCCGTCTTCACCTTATTCTCATCGAAACTCCTGCCCGCGACGCTGATGCTCGGCGGCGGCGTGACGCTCTATGCCGTCGAGTCCTATATTACCGCCACGATCGCGCCCTCGATCGTCCGGGATATCGGCGGCCTCGAATTATTCTCATGGATGACGACGCTCTTCGTCGCCGCCGGCGTGCTCGGTTCGATCACGGTCGCAACCCGGCCGAAGGGCATGGGCTTGCGCGCCGTCTATATTTCAGCGGCGATCATATTCGGCGCCGGAAGCCTGGTTTGCGCGATCGCGCCGGCGATGCCCGTATTGCTCATCGGTCGCGCCGTCCAGGGTTATGGCGCGGGCATGTTGTCCGGCCTTGCCTATGCTTTCATTCGTTTCGTTTATCCGGAGATACTCTGGCGCAAGGCGTCCACGCTCTATGCCGCCATATGGGGTGTGGCGACGGTGCTCGGCCCGACGCTCGGCGGCCTCTTCGCCGCGGGGGGCGCCTGGCGCGAGGCCTTCATCATCCTTGTGCCGCTGACCGTGATCATGGCGCTTTCCGCACGCTGGCTACTGCCTGACGTCGCGGATGATCGGGCTGACACGAGGACGCCGCTCATTCAGATTGCGCTGCTGCTGACGGCCGTCCTGTTCGTCAACATCGCCAGCACGATGGAGCATGGATCGTACAAGGTCGTGCTGATCGCAGCTTCGATCGCATTCGTCGCGATGATGGTGGCAATCGAGAGAAAGAGCGAAACACGCCTGTTTCCCCATGGCGCCGTGATGCTCACCAATCCCATCTCGGGACTCTATCTCACGATGTTCACGCTTATGATGGTGCTGACGAGCGACATCTACATCCCCTATTTCCTGCAGACCCTGCATGGCGTCACGCCGCTGGTCTCAGGCTATCTCGTCGCGCTCGTCGCATTGGGGTGGACGATCGCAGCCTTCTTCAGCGCCACGTTTTCGGGCAGGCAGGCCGCCATCGCCATCATTGCCGGCTGTATCCTGGAAACTGCCGCAACCGCATCGCTCATTCCCTTCCTGGCCACGACCACTCCTTTCGACGACGTCGCCAAGTTTGCGCCCGCCGCGATCGCCATGTTCCTGATGGGGTTCGGCGTCGGGTTAGGCTGGGCGCATCTCGTGACCAAAGTCATCAGCATTGCCAGCAGAACCGACCAGGACAAGGCTTCCGCGGCGATTTCGATGACGCAATCGCTGGGCGGCGCGTTCGGCGCCGCCCTTGCCGGCGTCATCGTCAACGGCGCGGGCCTGACCCATCCGGGCGGCATCGCCGGCGGCCTCTCCGCCGCGACCTGGCTTTACGCCCTGATGGCGATACCCGGCCTGATCGCCATCGCGCTGTCCTTCACGATCAGGCCAGCTTCAGCATGATCTTGCCGATGTGGTCGCTGGTCTCCATCAGCCGATGAGCCTCGACCACATCATCAAACGAGAAGGTCCTGTAAATGACGGGGGCAACCGTGCCCTCGTCCAGCAGCGGCCAGACCTGGGAGAAGAGGTCGTCGCGAATGGCGCGTTTTTCCTCGGCGGTGCGTGGACGCATGGTCGAACCGGTCACGGTCAGTCGCTTCACCATCACCGGCGCCAGATTGACCTTGTCGGCAACTGCACCGCCTAGGAAGGCGATGATCGAAAGGCAGCCATCGCGCGCGAGCGAGGCGAGATTCTTTTCCAGATAGGCCGCACCGATCATGTCGAGGATGACATCGACGCCATGACCCGTCTCCGCCGCGATGACCTCGGCGAAATCCTCTTCTCTATAATTGATCGCCCGCTTTGCGCCGAGCTTCTCGCAAGCCTCGCACTTTTCTTTCGAGCCGGCCGTGGTGTAGACCGTTGCCCCGAAGGCCTGGGCGAGCTGGATAGCCGTCGTGCCGATGCCGCTGGAACCACCATGGATCAGCACGCTTTCGCCTTCGGTAATGCCGGCCATCTGGAAGAGATTGGCCCAGACGGTGAAGAATGTCTCGGGGACTGCAGCGGCGCGCACGGCATCGTAACCGTTCGGGAAACGAAGCGCCTGGCCGGCGGGAAGCACGCAATATTCGGCGTAGCCTCCGCCGTTGGCGAGACCACAGACCTTGTTGCCGATGGCAAACTCCGTCACGCCGGGCGCGACATCGACGACTTCGCCGGCGATTTCGAGACCCAGGATGGGGCTCGCATCCTTCGGCGGCGGATAGGTGCCTTGCCGTTGCGCCACATCCGGGCGGTTGACACCGGCAGCCTCGACCCGGACGAGGATCTCGCCCGGTTTCAGGACCGGCAAAGGCCGGCGGGCGATGGTCATGACCTCCGGCCCGCCAAAGGATGGCAAATCCACGAAACGCATTTCAGATGGCAAGGGCATGGCGCAATCTCCTCTCCCAGCAAAGCAGTGGAGATAGTTTAGCGCAGACCACTTGAAAAGGAGCGGGGACGGGAGGGCGTCAATTCGTCTCGGTCAGGCACAGGAATGCGACGCCGGTATCGCTTTCCTTTGCCTTCGTCTTGATACCCGCAATGGAGGTGCTGACGCGGTTGATATTGTCGATCACCAGTCCCTCGGACAATTGCAGAATACCGATGGAGCAACGCATCAGCGGGAATTCCGCCTCGGCGCCGCTGCGATCGTGGCCGCGAATGCGGCCGGCCGCCCGATCCTCGGCCGAGTAAAGATCGAGGACGTCGGCATGAAAATCGGCAAGAAGCCGGTCCAGAACCTCGCGCAGCTCCTGCGTGCTCCAGCCGGTGACGCCGATGAAGAAATCGTCGCCGCCGACATGGCCGAGGAAATGGCCCTCGGCAAAGAAATAGCGGCGCATCAGCGCTGCGAACAAGGAAATGGCATGATCGCCGAGATGGAAGCCATAGGCATCGTTGAACGGCTTGAAATTGTCGAAGTCGCAATAGCAGAAATGCCTGATCTCGTCGCCGTCCCGGCCGGCATGCTGCATGAAATCGTGGATCGCCCTGTTGCCCGGCAGGCCGGTCAGCGGATTCTGATCCTGGGCGATCTTCAGCTGCTTCTCGTTGATGACCTTGATGAGCGAGGCGGCCGAAACGATGCCGGCATAATGCGTGCCCTCGGTGACGATCAGGCAATCGCTGCTTTCCATGTTGGCGAAGATCGCCATCAGCGTATCAGCATCGGAATCGAGGCCGACGATCGGCGCCATTTCGACGAAATGAGAGATCGAGCGCTCATAGACCTTGTTTTTCAGAAGGTCGCGGCCGAAGGGCTGGTAGATGTATTCCTTGAGCTGGTATTCGTGGATGATGCCGCGCGGCTCGTCATTGGCGTTGACGACTGGGAAATAGGCCCGGCGCGGATTGCGGCGAAAGAGCTCGAAGACGCTGTCGATGCTGTCGCTTTCACGGATGGTCGGCAGCACCTCGATCTGCTTGCGGATGAGAATTTCATCCAGCGACTGGCTGTTGCGCGTCGTCTTGCCTAGATGCAGGAGGTGCGGAAAGCCCGGCTTGAGCTCGTTGACGAGCACTGTCGGCCGGGCAATGAACCAGCCCTGGACGAGATCGACGCCGAATTCGCGGCAGGTCAGGAATTCCGCCTCGGTCTCGATACCTTCGGCGATGACGCGCGTGCCGAGGACATGGGCGATATTGACGAGGTTCCTGAGGATATGGCGCTTGCGGGCGCTGCGGTCGATATCGACGATGAAGTGCCGATCGATCTTCAGATAATCGACGGGGTAATCGGACAAGAGCTTCATCTCGCCATGACCGACGCCGAAATCGTCGATCGCCAGCTTGAAGCCGGCGTTTCGCATCCTGGCGACCAGATCGTGAAACCCAGGCACGATGGTATTGTCGAAGCGCTCGGAGAATTCGAAGCAGACGGATGAAGGCGCGATACCGGCCTTTCGCATGTGCTGCAGCAGGCCATCCAGCAATGCCGCGCCTTGCGGGATCAACCGGACATCCAGATTGAGGAAAAGGGTTGCGGCAGCGATATTGGGCAAGGTGGCGAATTTCGCCAGCGCCCGGCTGGTGATCATCTGTTCCAAACCGAGAAGCTGGCCGGTGCGCTCGGCCTCGTCGAGGATATCGACCGGGCTGCTGAAACCGATGCGCTCCTGCCCTCGCATGAGGGACTCGTAGCCGAAAACGGCGCCGGTGCCGGCCTCGACGATTGGCTGAAATGCATTCTCGATGACGAGTTTGGCGAGAGTGACAATCTGGTCGCTGGCATATCGGCGCAATACGCCTGGCTCGACCGCGGCAGTCAGTGACATGCCCATCTCCACTTTGCGGATTCTGTTCTAATTTATTTGAGTAAAACTTTGGATTTACCGCGTTTTCGCCCCAAGATGCGCCATAAGCGTCAACGAAACCTTTCCCGTATGTGAAAGTTTCATGAATGGTAAAGCAATATTAACCATTCGTCAGGACGGAAGGCAGCCGCGCCGGCATGCGCCGCTGCTGTCGCCGGCAGCTTGTGAATTAGTTATGCGTATGCCGTTCCGCGTCGTAATCGGCAAACATGTCGGCGACGCAACGGCTGCCTTTTGCCGTGTCTCCGCCATCGTTAGCCGCACGCGGCACGTCGCAAACGTCATCGCGTTTGCGAGCCGCATCCCACATGCGCAAGGCCTCCCGCACGACTTCGCTGCTTGAGGCATAAGTGCCGGTATCGACCGCCGCACGGATGCCAGCAGCCTGAAGCGGGGAGATGGAAACCGTTACCATTGGCATGATATTCCTCCCTTGATGTTGTTACGCGGAAATTTGGCTGGAAGCATGCTCCGCGGCCTCGACCAGTGCCTTCAGGGCGTGTTCTCGAACATGCCTGCTTCCAGATGAAGGTACCGTCGTCACATCAGCTCAACATCGCTCCGCCTAACTGGGCAGAGGGGCAGAGAGTAGCGCCGCTCACGCTCCTTGTCAAAAAGTAGCAGTCCGTTACCCCTTTTGGAGAGCCGTTACCGCCTGAGCACAAGGCCGAAGGCCACCAATGTCCAGCCCTGGAAGATCAGATCGAACGCCAGGAAAAGGCCAAGGATCCAGAGGCTGTTGACCGGCCAGCCGACCGCGATGGCGATACCGGCCGCTGCGGTCGCAAGGCCGCTGATGACGATCCAGACCCAGCCGCGCTCCGGCTTCAGCTTGCGGCCGACCCAGACACGAAACGTGCCGGCAATGAGCAGAGCGATGGCAAGGAACAGCGTCAATGCCTCCGAAGCCAGCAGCGGGTTGGCGAAGGCAAGCACGCCGGCAATCGTATAAAGCAGGCCGCTGAGAACCCAGAACAGGATATGCTCCCAGCCCCTCACTTGAACGGCGTGGGCCAGATGCACAATACCGCCGATCAGCATCAGCATGCCAACATAAAAGACCGAAGCGACGGTGGCGATGAACAGATTGCCAAGGGCGATGCCACCGCAGATCAATAGCAATATGCCGAGCCCGACAAACCAACCCCATTTGCCGCGCATTGCGGATGGCGGGACCTCATCAAGAATATCGATCATGACTGCACCTCCTCCTCTTACGAAGTATGGCACAGAAATGCTCCTCGGAAAGAGGTTGCGGATTTTTTGGCATGGATCGCCGCTGCGTGATTTTTTTATTGATTGATCAGTCAATCAAAAATACACTTGGCTCCAGCCTTGGGGATTGACGCATGCCGAAAGTTGGAATGGAGCCGGTGCGCCGCAAGGCGCTGGTGGATGCCGCGATGCGCGTGATCGGCGATCACGGCTCGCTGACCGTCACCATGTCCGAAATCGCCAAGCAGGCTGGTGTTTCGGCCGCGCTTGCGCATCATTATTTCGGCAGCAAGGAACAGCTGCTGATCGAAACCGTCCGTGTTCATCTACAGCGGTTGCGCAACAGCGTCGTGATGGCGCTTCGGGCTGCGAAGACACCCCGTGAAAAGCTTTCCGCCATCATCCGCGTCAGTTTCCAGGCCGATCAGTTCGCGCCGGAAACGATCGCTGCCTGGCTCGCCTTCTATGCCGAAGCGCAGCGCTCGGAGGAGACGCGCCGCTTTCTCGTCATCTATGCACGCCGGCTGCATTCGAACCTCGTCGCCAATCTCAAGGCTTTGTGCCCGGCCGGCGATGCCGCGCGCATCGCCGAGGGTGCGGCCGCCATGATCGACGGGCTCTATATCCGCCAAGGCCTCAGATCCGCGCCGATCAGCACCGAGGCGTCGATCGCGCTGACCGAAGGCTATCTGACGACTCACCTCAACGCGTTGAAAGGCTGAAGACCATGCTGACCGTATGGGGCCGCAAATCGTCATCCAATGTGCAGGCGCTGATGTGGTGCATCGGCGAGCTCGGCATTGCCTATGAGCGCATCGATGCAGGCTTCAAATATGGGGTCAACGACACGCCCGAATTTCTGGCAATGAACCCGAATGGCACTGTTCCGGTGCTGCGGGACGGCGATGGCGAGCCGCTATGGGAAACGGGCGCTATCCTGCGCTATCTCGCCACGCAATATGGCGACGATGCCTTCTGGCCGAAGGACGAGCGGCGCCGCGCGCAGATCGACAAATGGGCCGAATGGGCCAAGATCAACATCGCCTTGAATTTCACCGGCCCGGTGTTCTGGCGCGTGGTGCGGACCGCTCCTGCCCTGCGCGATGAGAAGGCGATCGTTGCGGCTGTCGCAGCACTCGGTGCGAAGCTTGACATCGCCGAGTCGCAGTTCGAACGGCATCGCTTCCTTGCAGGCGATAATCTGACGCTGGCCGACATACAGTTCGGGCACGTTCTCTATCGCTATTTCGACATCGATATCCAGCGCCCTGCCCATCCGCGGCTGCAGCGCTACTATGAAAACCTGACCGAGCGACCTGCTTTTCAAGAGCATGTCATGGTGTCCTACGAAGAATTGAGGGTTCTATAATGCGCGCACAACCGAAAGCCTCGCATTTCATCGACGGGGAATATGTCGAGGACACCGACGGCACCCTTATCGAAAGCATCTATCCCGCGACCGGCGAGGTGATCGCCCGCCTGCATGCGGCAACGCCTGCCATCGTCGAAAAGGCGATCGCCAGTGCCAAGAGGGCGCAGCCGGAATGGGCTGCCATGAGCCCGACGGCGCGCGGCCGCATCCTGAAGCGGGCAGCTGACATCATGCGCGAGCGTAACCGCGAGCTTTCCGAGCTGGAGACGCTGGATACGGGCAAGCCGATCCAGGAAACCATCGTTGCCGACCCGACCTCCGGCGCCGACAGCTTCGAATTCTTCGGCGGAATCGCGGCTGCCGGCCTCAACGGCTCGTACATCCCGCTGGGCGGCGACTTCGCCTATACCAAGCGCGTGCCGCTCGGCGTCTGCGTCGGCATCGGCGCATGGAATTACCCACAGCAGATCGCCTGCTGGAAAGGCGCTCCAGCCCTCATCGCCGGCAACGCCATGGTATTCAAGCCTTCGGAAAACACGCCGCTCGGCGCACTCAAGATTGCCGAAATCCTCATCGAGGCAGGTCTGCCGAAAGGCCTTTACAATGTCATCCAGGGCGACCGCGAAACCGGGCCGCTGCTGATCAACCATCCCGATATCGCGAAGGTTTCCCTGACCGGCTCGGTGCCGACGGGCCGTAAGGTGGCGGCTTCTGCCGCCGGCAACCTCAAGCACGTCACCATGGAGCTCGGCGGCAAGTCGCCGCTGATCGTGTTCGACGATGCCGATATCGACAGCGCCGTCGGCGGCGCGATGCTCGGCAACTTCTATTCGACGGGCCAGGTCTGCTCGAACGGCACGCGCGTCTTCGTCAACAGCAAGATCAAGTCCGAATTCCTGAAACGCCTGAAGGCACGCACCGATGCCATGTTGATCGGCGATCCGATGGACGAGGCAACGCAGATCGGCCCGATGGTCTCCTGGGCGCAGCGCGAAAAGGTGCTTTCCTACATCGAAAAGGGCAAGGCCGAAGGCGCGACGCTGCTGACCGGCGGCGGCATCCCGAACAATGTCTCCGGCGAAGGCTATTACATTCAGCCGACCGTATTTGCCGACGTTACCGACGACATGACGATTGCCCGCGAGGAGATCTTCGGGCCGGTCATGTGCGTTCTCGATTTCGAGGACGAGGCCGAGGTGATCGCCCGTGCCAACGCAACCGAATTCGGTCTTTCCGGCGGCGTCTTCACAGCAGACCTCACCCGCGCCCACCGCATGGTCGACCAGCTCGAGGCCGGCACACTGTGGATCAACACCTACAATCTCGCGCCGGTGGAAATTCCCTTCGGCGGCTCCAAGCAATCCGGCTTCGGCCGCGAAAATTCGCTGGCGGCGCTCGAGCACTATTCGGAGCTGAAGACCGTTTATGTCGGCATGGGGCCGGTGCAGGCGCCTTATTAACGCAACCTCGGGGCTCAACTTCTCCCTTTGAGGGCGCCGGCGGCGGCGCCTCAAGGGAGGTCAGGAGCAACCAATCGCAAGCGCGGACGATGATCCGCCTCATCCTGAAGTGCTCGCCAAGGCGGCCCTCGAAGGATAGGGCGGCCACAGGGAGATAACTATGCAGCAGGCAGATTTCGTCATCGTCGGCTCGGGCTCGGCCGGCTCCGCCATGGCTTACCGCCTGTCGGAAGACGGCAAGCATTCGGTCATCGTTCTGGAGTTCGGCGGCAGCGACTTCGGCCCGTTCATCCAGATGCCGGCAGCACTTGCCTGGCCGATGAGCATGGATCGCTACAATTGGGGCTATCTCTCCGAACCCGAACCGCAGCTCAACAACCGCCGCATCACCGCCCCGCGCGGCAAGGTAATCGGCGGCTCCTCCTCGATCAACGGCATGGTCTATGTCCGTGGTCATGCGGAGGATTTCAATCGCTGGGAGAAGCTCGGCGCTCAAGGCTGGGCCTATGCGGACGTGCTGCCCTATTTCAAGCGTATGGAACATTCGCATGGCGGCGAGGACGGCTGGCGCGGCACGGACGGCCCGCTGCATGTGCGCCGCGGCGATGCCCGCAATCCCCTTTTCCACGCCTTCATCGAAGCCGGCAAGCAGGCCGGCTTCGAGGCGACCGAGGATTATAACGGCAGCAAGCAGGAAGGCTTCGGCCTCATGGAGCAGACGACCTGGATGGGCCGGCGCTGGTCTGCGGCGACGGCCTACCTCAAGCCCGCGCTGAAGCGGCCGAACGTGAAGCTCATCCGCTGCTTTGCCCGCAAGATCGTCATCGAAAACGGCCGCGCGACCGGCGTCGAAGTGGAGCGTAACGGCAAGACCGAGATCATCAGGGCGAACCGCGAGGTGATCATCTCCGCCTCCTCGTTCAACTCCCCGAAGCTGCTGATGCTCTCCGGCATCGGGCCTGCGCAGCATCTGCGCGATATGGGGATCGAGGTGAAGGCCGACCGGCCGGGTGTCGGCGCAAACCTGCAGGACCATATGGAATTCTATTTCCAGCAGACCAGCCTCAAGCCGGTATCGCTCTATTCCTGGCTGCCCTGGTACATGCAGGGGATCGTCGGAGCGCAATGGATGTTCTTCAAATCGGGTCTCGGCACGTCGAACCAGTTCGAAGCCTGCGCCTTCCTGCGCTCCGCACCCGGCGTCAAGCAGCCGGATATCCAGTATCACTTCCTGCCGGTCGCCATCAGCTACGACGGCAAGGCGGCGGCCCAGAGCCACGGCTTCCAGGTGCATGTCGGCTATAACCTGTCGAAATCGCGCGGCAACGTGACCCTGCGCTCCTCCGATCCGAAGGCCGATCCGGTGATCCGCTTCAACTATATGAGCCATCCGGAGGACTGGGAGAAGTTCCGCCATTGCGTGCGGCTCACCCGCGAGATCTTTGGGCAGAAGGCTTTCGACGACTATCGCGGCGCGGAAATCCAGCCTGGGGCGAACGTCCGGACCGACGATGAGATCGACACCTTCCTGCGCGAGCATCTGGAAAGCGCCTATCACCCCTGCGGCACCTGCAAGATGGGCTCCAAGGACGATCCGATGGCGGTGGTCGATCCCGATACCCGCGTCATCGGCATCGACGGCCTGCGCGTTGCCGACAGCTCGATCTTCCCGCACGTCACCTACGGCAATTTGAACGGTCCCTCGATCATGACCGGCGAAAAGGCGGCCGACCACATCCTCGGCAAGCCGAGACTGGCACGCTCGAACCAGGAGCCGTGGATCAATCCGCGGTGGGAGACGAGCGATCGGTAGGAGGGGCAGACAACGCCAACTTGACGGCATAACTTGCGGGATTTACGGAAAGTCCGTATATTTGCGGTAAGGAGACTTGCCATGAAAACGGTAACTGCCGCTGAAGCTTCCAAGAATTTTGGCGCATTTCAGGATGCGGCCATGCGCGATCCGGTTGTCATTACCAAGAACGGCCGGCCGCGAACGGTTTTGCTCGCTTACGAAGACTATCAGCGACTACTGCGACGAGACAGGCAGGTTCAGCTGACATCGAATCTTTCAGATGCCGATATTGCGGCCGTCGAAACATCTGAGATGGAAGCCGGGCATGAGCATCTTAACGATGAACTAAAGCCGCATGCTGCCCGCTGAGGTCAAAGTCGGCTTCGTCTTTCGCTATTCTTATCTCTGGCATAGGGAGCGCCTGGAGGGACGCGAAGAAGGGGTGAAAGATCGCCCTTGCCTCGTGTTGGCCCTTGTTGTCAGCGATGCAGACGGAACCAAGCAGGTGCGTGTCCTCCCCATTACCCATTCGCCTCCAGAAACGGCGTCCATGGCCATCGAACTTCCCGCGCCGGTCAAACTCCGGCTCGGTCTGGATGATGCCCCTTCGTGGATCGTACTTTCGGAAAGCAACTATTTTGCTTGGCCGGGGCCGGATATTCGTCCGGCGGAGACGGAGAGCGGTTATCTCGGACCATTGCCGCCAAGCCTTTTCAACGAGGTGAAACATCGTTTTGTGGCACTGGCGCGACAATCGGTGCATAGATCAGTTGCCAGGACCGAATAGTATCCTCCGACTCTAATTGTCCTGAAGAGCGTCCCATGCCCCCTATCTACCGTAAGTCCAAGCTGCTCCGCCGTTCCCGTGTTTTCTGGGGTTCGTTCAATCTCTGGCGGCCGCGTTTGGTCTTCTGGACGGGCGCGTTGGCGATCGGCGTGATCAGCGTCGGTTTTGCCAAGCTTGCCGATCTGGCGCAGCGCGCCTTTACCGGTGTGACCCAATCGGGCGAATGGACATGGTTGCTGCCGCTGCTGCTGACGCCGCTCGGCTTCGTGCTATCAGCCTATCTCGCCGCGACCCTGCTTCCCAATTCGCAAGGGAGCGGCATTCCGCAGGCGATCGCTGCGCGGCATCTGCATCATGACGAGGATCGCACGAAGCTGCTCTCGCTACGGCTGGCCTTCGGCAAGATCGTGCTGACCATATTGGGGCTTCTGAGCGGCGCTTCCATCGGCCGCGAGGGGCCGACGGTGCAGGTCGGTGCCTCCTTCATGCTGGCGGTTGCCCGCTTCGGTGGCATGGCGCAGGCAAAGGGGCTTATTCTTGCGGGTTCCGCCGCCGGTATCGCCGCCGCCTTCAACACACCGCTTGCCGGCATTGTCTTTGCCATCGAGGAGATGAGCCGCACCTATGAATCCCGCGCCAATGGCCTCGTTCTGACCGCCGTCATTCTTTCCGGCCTTGCCGCACTCGGCCTTTCCGGCAGCTACAACTATTTCGGCACGGCCGATGCCGCCCCGACGATGCTTCGGGATTGGATCGTCATGCTGATCTGCGGTGTCGGCGGCGGCGCGCTCGGCGCTACCTTCAGCGGGCTGGCACTCTATGCCGGCATCCGCATCCGCCGCTGGGCACAGCCGCAGCCGCTCAAGCGCATGCTGATCCTTGCCGGCCTCTGCGGCCTTGTCGTTGCCGCCGTCGGCGTGCTCTCTGGCGGCCAGACCTTCGGCACCGGCTACGAGCAGGCCCGCGGCGCGGTCGAAGGGCATGCCCTACCCGAACTCTTCTTCCTCGAAAAACTGCTGGCGAGCTTCCTGTCGATGATCTCGGGCATTCCCGGCGGCATCTTTGCGCCGTCGCTTGCCGTCGGCGCCGGTTTCGGCAGCACGGTCGGCACGCTGGTCGGCGGCGGTGTGGCGCTTGCAGCAATTCTCGGCATGGCAGGCTATTTCGCCGGCGTGGTTCAGGCGCCGATGACCGCCTTCGTCATCATCCTGGAAATGACGGGCGATCATCAGGCCGTCATCCCGATCATGGCAGTGTCGATGATCGGCTATGTGACGTCGCGGCTGCTGTCGCGCGAGCCGCTCTATCACGGCCTGTCGCGCGTCTTCATCGCAGCGGCGATCCGCGCCCGGCGCGCCATGGAGAAGGAAGCCGGCGAAGAACACGTCGCCGGTTGACCGGGCGTCAGCCATTCCGCACCGCGAATTGCGCTAAGCCATCAGCCTGGTGACCTCGGCCCTATCCGGCTGAGCAATCGCATCGGCAATGGTCGTCGAGAACAGGACCTTGCGCGTCGCATCCGCCACCCGGGCAAAGACATGCCGGATTTCGCAGGTCTGCTCACCGTCGCAATCGTCGCAGCGGCGATAGGCGGTGAGCGACAGACAGGGCAGCGGCGCCAAAGGCCCATCGATGACCCGCAGTATCTCGCCGAAGGTGATCTCATCCGCCGGCTTGCGCAGGAGATATCCGCCCTGCTTGCCACGGCGGCTGATCACGATGCCCTGATGTTTCAGGTCGAGAAGGATCTGCTCCAGGAATTTCTTGGGGATCTTCTGCTGGGCCGCGATGTCGGAAATCATCATCGGCTCGCCGGCCTCGGATTGGGCCAAAGCCGAAAGCGCGCGCAACGCATATTTTGCTTTCTGAGTAATCATTTCGAACCGCTTCACACACACATGCGATACGTTCGGCCGATGGATTCGGCCGGTCCGCTCTAGCTAGAACTCCTCAACCCTCGTCCCCGGGGTGTTTCGAAGCACTCACACCCATGGCGCAACGCCAGGAAAGATCAGCAACCCAAACTTGTTATCATTCTTAGCCGCTATGCCCATAGTTTAGCGCAAAATCCGCAGCAGCGCATCATTTTGGGCATCACTTCCGATTTCCGTTTGACAAGCTATGTGTAACTCTACTATTTCTATAGACATTAAAGCAAGCACTTAAACATGGCCCGCCATATCAAGTGCTTCCAAAGGGCCGCTTCTGGCGGCGAAACACCTTGGTTAACAGCCGAGGCGGTCGCTTTTCCTTATCGGTGCTGCTTCATGGAGATATTTACTCTCCATCCGCTTCGTTTCGAAATCTATTTTTCTGTCCGCCATCCTTGTGAGCTGCGATACTCCTGGCAACATCAGGACAGGATCCCCATGACTGCCATTACATCCATTGAAGACGCCGCGACGCTCAACGGCCAGCTCGCATCGCTCGATCTTGCTGGCCGTCTGTCCCTTGTTGCCGGCCTCGGTGGCCGCGCCGTGTTCACGACGTCGCTCGGGATAGAAGATCAGGTGATCACGGCGGAGATCGGCAATCATCGTCTGCCGATCGAAGTGGCGACCCTACAGACCGGCCGTCTCTTTCCGGAAACGCTCGCCCTGATCGACGAGACGGAAAGCCAATACGATATCCGCATCATCCGCTACGAGCCGGAACAGGCCGATATCGATGCCTATGCTGAAAAATACGGTCTGAACGGTTTCTACGAGAGCGTCGAAGCCAGGCATGCCTGTTGTGGCGTGCGCAAGCTCAAGCCGCTTGCGCGCGCACTCTCGGGCGCCACCATCTGGATCACCGGTCTGCGCCGTGGCCAGTCCGCCAACCGTGCCGACACGCCCTTTGCCGAATTCGATCCGGAGCGTAATCTGATCAAGATCAACCCGCTGGCCGATTGGGACATCGATGTCATCCGCGCTTATGTCGCCGACAACAGCGTTCCGGTAAACCCGCTGCATGCGCGCGGCTATCCCTCGATCGGCTGCGAGCCCTGCACGCGGGCGATCAAGCCGGGCGAGCCCGAACGGGCCGGCCGCTGGTGGTGGGAAAACGACGAAAAGCGCGAATGCGGTCTTCACGTTCATGAAGAGGCCGCGGCCACTGCCCAGTAAAATACCCGCCGGCTCTCGGCTTTCGATCCAGGGCGCGTTTCCTACGCCGCCGATCCACCGGGAGCCAAGGCATCCATTCTTTCCGGCCCATGTTCCGGCCGGCACACTTGAAAGTTCTGGAGTCATCAATGCCCGATAGCCGTCCGGATACGGAAATTTCCAATCCGCAAAGCGTCAAGCCACCGCTCGATCCGCATCTCAAGGCGCTGGAAAACGAGTCCATCCATATCTTCCGCGAGGTTGCTGCCGAATTCGAGCGTCCGGTGATGCTCTATTCGATCGGCAAGGATTCGTCGGTGCTTTTGCATCTGGCGCGCAAGGCCTTCTATCCCGGCCGCGTCCCCTTCCCGCTGTTGCATGTGAACACCGGCTGGAAATTCGCCGAAATGATCACCTTCCGCGACGAGATCGTTAAGAAGTACGATCTCGATCTGATCGAGCACATCAATCCGCGCGGCAAGGCGGAGAATGTTACGCCCTTCACCCATGGCTCGGCGCGCTATACCGATATCATGAAGACGGAAGCGCTGCGCCAGGCACTCGATGCCGGCCGGTATGACGCCGCTTTCGGCGGTGCCCGCCGCGACGAGGAAGCCTCGCGTGCCAAGGAGCGCATCTATTCCTTCCGCACACCGGACCATCGCTGGGATCCGCGCAACCAGCGCCCGGAACTCTGGAACATCTATAACGGCCAGATCCGCAAGGGCGAAAGCGTTCGCGTCTTTCCTCTCTCCAACTGGACCGAAGTCGATATCTGGCGCTACATCCAGGCCGAGGATATTCCGATCGTGCCGCTCTATTTCGCCGCGAAGCGCCCGATTGTCGAGCGCGAAGGCATGATGATCATGGCGGACGATCCGCGGCTGGAGCTGCTGCCGGGGGAAGCCAAACGCGAGGAGCTCATCCGCTTCCGCACGCTCGGCTGCTTCCCGCTGACGGGCGCCATACGCTCGACGGCAACAACGCTGGAAGACATTATTGCAGAGCTGGAAATCGCCACGGTTTCCGAACGGCAGGGACGCGCCATCGACCGTGACCAGTCCGGCTCCATGGAAAAGAAGAAGCGCGAAGGATATTTTTGAGATGACCGTAAACGCCAACGTCGTCACAATTCCCGCTGTTGGGCCTGCTGCCGAACCGGCCAAGGCCCTTCGCGACTCGCGCCCGCTTCGCCTGATCACCTGCGGCAGTGTCGACGACGGTAAGTCGACGCTGATCGGCCGCCTGCTCTGGGATACCAAGGCGGTCAAGGAAGACCAGGCCGCCACGCTCCAGCGCGATTCCACCGGCAAGCAGAACGATCTCGGCCTGCCTGACTTCGCGCTGCTGCTCGACGGCCTACAGGCCGAGCGCGAACAGGGCATCACCATCGATGTCGCCTACCGCTATTTCTCGACCGACAAGCGCTCCTTCATCGTCGCCGACACGCCCGGCCACGAGCAATATACCCGCAATATGGCAACCGGCGCTTCGACCGCCGATCTTGCCGTGCTGCTGGTCGATGCGCGCTTCGGCATCCTTGAACAGACCCGCCGGCACGCGACAATCGCCTCGCTGCTCGGTATCAAGCAGTTCGTGCTCGCCATCAACAAGATCGACCTGACGAATTACGACCGCGCCGGCTTTGAAAAGATTTCCAACGAATTCCGCGAATTCGCCCTTTCGCTCGGCGTCAAGCAGATCACGGCCATCCCGATGTCGGCGCTGAAGGGCGAAAACGTCGTCTATTCCGGCCAGGCGGCCATGCCTTGGTACAGCGGCCCGACGCTGGTCGAGACGCTGGAACTGGCGACCGTCCGCTCGGCGCAGACGGTCGGTTTTCGTCTTTCGGTGCAGCGCGTCTCCCGCCCCGGCGAAAGCTTCCGCGGTTATCAGGGGACGGTTGCCGGCGGTTCGGTGAAGCCGGGAGACAGCGTGATGATCCTGCCGTCGGGCATGGTCGCCAATGTCTCGAGGATCGTGACGTTCGATCTGGTGCGCAACGCGGCGGTGGCCGGCGATGCCATCACCCTCGTTCTCGATCGCCAGGTGGACGTGTCGCGCGGCGATATGATCGTCGCCATCGACAGTCAGCCGCAGACCGGCCTCTCTTTCGATGCGCAGATCGTCGCACTGCAGCCTGAGGGCATCGAGCCTGGCAAGCGCTACTGGTTGAAGAGCGGCAGCCGCCGCCAGCGCGTGCAGGTACAGCCGATCGCCCAGCTCGAACTCAAGACGGGCGCATGGGCGCCGGCGCAGGCGCTCTGGATGAACGCGATCGGCAAGGTTCGCTTGACCTTCGACGAGAACGCCATCTTCGACCCCTATGAGCAGAACCGTTCGACCGGTTCCTTCATCCTGATCGATCCCGAAAGCAACAACACTGTTGCCGGCGGCATGATCACCGGCAGGCGTTCCGACGTTGGCGGCATCCACAAGGAAGGCCAGCGCGTTCTCCTGTCCCTGCCCGCCGATCTCGCCGAGCAGATCATGGCAAGCGAACTCTTCGCCAGCCGCCGTGATGAAACGGATGTGCGTCGCGTGACCGCAGCACAGGCCGCGGAAATCTGGACGAACGCCGCCAGCGACATCTGATCGCTATCGCATCTGAAAAGGAAGGCGGCGGGCTCGGCCCGGCCGCCTTTTTTATTTGGAGGTGTTTAATTTGGAGCTGGAGCGGTTCAGCTTTTCATGGAAACTCTGAACCGCGCTCACTCTTTATTTCATTGCAATTCCGAACGGAAAACCGCTGCGCACTTTTCCTGGAATTGCTCAGAGGCTTGCGACGACGGCTGCCAGAGTTGCCATGCGAGCTTCGTCACGCTTGTAGAAGATCCACTGCTTGATGCGCTTCGGCCGCACGAAACCGGCTTGCACCAGAATGCGCATGTGCTCGCTCAAGGTCGCCTGCGAAATCTCAAGCTTTTCGGCAATCAGAAGCGCGCACACGCCGTCCTCCACCAGATCGCCGTCGACCTGCGGCGCAAAATGGGCACGCGGATCCTTCAGCCATTTGAGAATGCTGATGCGGCGTTCGTTGGCCAAGGCCTTGATGAGATCGAGCTCTTGCATTTCGTCATTTTGCTAAGTAACAAAGTCATTGTCAACTTTGGCCGCGAGATACCCCATGCTTTCCGACAGGATCACCCCCGAGCGCATCGCAGAAACCGAAAAGCGGATCCGCCCGCATATCCGCCACACGCCGGTTCTGCATGCGGACCTCGCGGATTTCGGCCTTGCTGCGGGGCCGCTGGATTTCAAGCTCGAGTTTTTGCAGCATTCCGGCTCGTTCAAGGCGCGTGGCGCCTTTTCCAGTCTGCTCGGCAGGAAGGTGCCGGCGGCGGGGGTCGTCGCGGCATCCGGCGGCAATCATGGCGCGGCAGTCGCCTATGCCGCGATGCGGCTTGGCATCCCCGCGACGATCTTCGTGCCGAGCGTGACCTCGCCCGCCAAGGCCGAGCGCATCCGCGGCTATGGCGCGAACCTCGTCATCGGTGGGGAACGTTATGCCGACGCCCTTGCCGCCAGCGAGCAATGGGTGGGGGAGAGCGGCGCCATGGCGATCCATGCCTACGACCAGCCTGAGACCTTGCTTGGGCAAGGGACGATCGGGGTCGAGATCGAGGCGGATATTCCTAATACCGATACGCTGCTTGTCGCCGTCGGCGGCGGTGGATTGATCGGCGGGATCGCCGCCTGGTTCCAGGGGCGTGTGCGCGTCGTCGCCGTCGAGCCGGAAGGCGCACCGACACTCTGGCAGGCCTTCGAGGCGGGGTACCCGGTCGACGCTCCCGCAGGCGGCATTGCCGCTGATTCCCTGGCGCCGAAGCGCGTCGGCGAGCTGATGTTCCCCATCGCCCGCGCCTATGCGCAGCGCCCCGTGCTGGTGTCCGACGACGAAATCCGTCAGGCGCAGCAGACTTTGTGGGACCGACTGCGGATCGTCGCCGAACCAGGCGGAGCGACGGCCTTTGCTGCGTTGCTCGCGCGCAAATATGTCCCGGCGCCGGACGAGCGTGTGGCCGTGCTGCTCTGCGGCGCCAACACGACGGCTGTTCGGTTCGACTGAAGCCGTCCTATCCGTTGACGGCTTGCCTCGGAGGGTCCACGCCGAGGCGTAAGGTCACCGCAATATCTCGGCGAGCGCTGCCAGCAGGCGGTCGCACTCCTCATCCGTGCCGATGCTGATGCGCAGGAAGTCGCTGATGCGCTCCGCGGAAAACCGCCTGATCAAAATCCCCCTGCTCCGCAGCTCAGCCGCCAGATCAGCGCCCGGCCGGCTTGGATGCCGGGCGAACAGAAAATTGCTGGATGACGGAAGGACATAGAAGCCGAGTTCCTTGAGCGCCAGGGAAAGACGCTCGCGGGTGGCAATGATCAAGGCGCGATGATGCTCGAACCAGTCCCGATCTTTCCAGGCCGCGACGGCGCCCACCAAGGCAAGGCGGTCGAGAGGATAGGAATTGAAGCTGTCCTTCACCCTTTCCAAGGCCTCGATCAGCGGTCTCTGCCCGACAGCAAAGCCGACGCGCAAGCCAGCCAGCCCACGGGACTTCGACAACGTCTGGACTACCAGCAGGTTCGGATAGGTCCGGACAAGCGGAACGGCGCTCTCGCCACCGAAATCGACATAGGCTTCATCGATGACCACAACCTGATCGGGATGCTCCCGGAGAAGGGCTTCGATACCAGACAAAGGCAGGCCGATCCCTGTGGGAGCATTGGGATTGGGCAGGATGATCGCGCCGCAAGGCTGGCGATAATCGTCAAGGCGTATCCGCATCTCCGCATCGACCGGAACCTGCTGGAACGCAATCCCATAGAGCCGGCAATAGGTCGGATAGAAGCTGTAGCTGATATCAGGGAAAAGCAGGGGCTCTTCATGGTTGAGGAGCGCCTGGAATGTGTGAGCCAGAACCTCGTCCGATCCGTTGCCGACGAAGACCTCGTCCTTGTCGATTCCGAAGCTCTCGGCGATCACGGTGCGCAACTCCCGCGCCGTCGAATCCGGATAGAGCCGAAGCGTGTCGGACGCCGCCTTCGAAATCGCCTCCAGAGCGAGCGGCGAAGGGCCGTAGGGGCTTTCATTGGTGTTCAGCTTGATCATGCCGCCTGTCGTCGGCTGCTCGCCGGCGACATAGGGGGTCAAGGAATGAACAATGGGACTCCAGAAACGGCTCATCGTGATTTCCAAATCTTGGCTGCCGCCGATCCCCGATCGGCGCGGCAAGTTAAATATGAAGTTTCCACCGTCGCAAAATCGAATTCGCGCGACAACCGTTTCGGAGACGATTCGGGAAAATATCCTCGTGGCCCCGGCATGGAGGTTACGAACCGGCCGTCAAACCTCTTTCTCAAACAGCAGCCGTCACCGGTAAAGCCTCACAGCTTTTTGCGAAAAGCCTTTCGCTCAGAAAATCGACCAGTACCCGGACCTTGGGCGACAAATGACGGCTCGACGGCCAGAGGAGATGGAAATGGCCGGGCTCGTCGATGAAATCGTCGAGTACGGTTCTGAGCTTTCCTTCCGCGAGCATGCTGCGCACAAGGAAATCGGGCATGCAGCCGATGCCGAGGCCGGCGACCGTCGCGCCGCGCACCGCCTCCATATTGTTGCAGGCAAAAGCCGTTCGCATCCGCAGTTCCGGTTCGCCTTCCGGCATGGTCAGCGGCCAATCCTGCAGCTTGCCGCTGTTGGGAAAGCGAAACCTGACAGCCAGATGCTCGTTGAGCGCGCGCGGGCAATCGGGAATGCCGAAGCGTTCGAGATAGGCGGGCGCGGCGCAGAGCAGCATCTGAAATGGCCGTAACGTACGTGATATCAAGCGCGAATCCGGCAGGTCGCCGCTGCGGATCGCGACATCGACCCCCTCTTCGATCATGTCGACGATGCGGTCGTTGAAATCGATGTCGAGTTCGACGTCGGGGTAGCGGGAGACGAATTCCGGCACGACAGGCAGCAGGAAATGATAGCTGACGATCGGCACGCTGACGCGCAGCCGTCCGCGCGGCACGGCTACCGCTTGGGCGAGCGAGGCCTGCGCGTCGTCGAGATCATCGAGCACGCGCCGGCAACGCTCATGGAAAAGACGCCCCTCTTCGGTCAGCCGGATGCTGCGCGTGGAGCGCTGCAGCAGGCGAACGCCAAGCTGGCGTTCCAGATTGCTCACCGCCTTGCCGACAGCCGACGCGGAAAGGCCGAGGACACGCGCGGCCGCCGCGAAGCTGCCGAGATCCGCCGTGCGAACGAAAGCCGTCAATCCACTCAAGCGATCCATAGGCGATCTCCATTCGAGAGTTTTATTCCGGTATATATGGAGCGCTAGCGCCATTATCATCCAATTGCAGCAAAACTATCCTGTCCAGGTCATTTCAAGCCCGTGGGCCGCCGCCTTTTCGGCAGCATCTCCCAGCATTGCCCGCGGTCTTTCCTTGCTCAAACCCAACGGTAATCCGATGACCTCACCTCAGACAAAGGCCGCAAGCGCGACCGAGAAATTCTTCGTTCTCGTCGCCGTCTGCTGCGCCGCGGCGGCAATGCCGCTCACATTCACCGGCCCGGCGGTGGCCTTGCCGGCCATCAGCCGGACACTCGGCGGCAGCCCGCTCGCCCTCAACTGGGTCACCAACGCCTTCATGCTGACCTTCGGCAGCTGCCTGATGGCATCAGGCGCGCTGGCGGACAGCTTCGGGCGACGCCTCATCTTTCTTTCCGGCGTCGGATGCTTCGCACTGTTCTCGGCCGGACTGGCATTGGCCGGCGATATCGTCTGGTTCGATATATTGCGGGCGTTGCAGGGCCTTGGGGCGGCCGCCGCCTTTTCCGGCGGCATGGCCTCGCTCGCGCAGGAATTCGACGGCGCAGCGCGCATGCGAGCCTTCAGCATCGTCGGCTCCAGCTTCGGCGTCGGGCTCGCCTTCGGGCCGATCGCCTCCGGCCTGATGATCGATGCCTTCGGCTGGCCGTCGATCTTCGTTCTTGTGGTTGCATTGGCGCTGCTCGCCCTCGGCCTCGGCGCCTATTTCCTGCGCGAGTCAAAAGATCCAGATGCGGCGGGGCTGGATTGGCCCGGTGCATTGAGCTTCACCCTTGCCCTGACGCTGTTCACCTACGGCGTCTTGCGCGCGCCGGAAACCGGCTGGAGCGATCCGCTCGTCGTCGCCTTGCTGGTCGGCGCCGCATCGTTCTTCCTTGCCTTCGGCATCATCGAGCGCATCGTGAAGCGGCCCATGCTGGATCTCAGCCTGTTTCGCTATCCGCGCTTCGTCGGCGTACAACTGCTGGCGGCGGCACCCGCTTATGCCTTCGTCGTGCTGCTGATCCTTTTGCCGATTCGCTTCGTCGGTATCGAGGGCATGAGCGAGATCGCCGCCGGGCGGATGATGATTGCGCTGTCGGCCCCGCTGCTCATCCTGCCGATCGTCGCCGGCCTACTGACCCGCTGGTTCAGTCCCGCAACGATCTGCGGCGCCGGCCTTGTCATCTCCGCTGCGGGCCTGTTCTGGCTCAGCCATGTCACGGCGGGTTCGGCTCCTTCCGCGCTCATCGGTCCACTGCTGACGATCGGCGTCGGCATCAGCCTGCCCTGGGGCCTTATGGATGGGCTTGCCGTCAGCGTCGTTCCCAAGGAGCGCGCCGGCATGGCGACCGGCATCTTCAGCACCACCCGCGTCGCCGGCGAAGGCGTTGCGCTTGCGGTCGTCAGTGCCGTTCTCTCCGCCCTTATCCAGTCGAAGCTCGGGATATCGGCGGCAGAGCGTGCTTCGACCACGGCGCAACAGCTCGTCACCGGCAATCTGGCCGCGGCGGCCTCGAATGTGCCGGCGATCGGGTATGAAGCCCTCATTCAGGACTATGGCCATGCCTTCAACACGCTGCTGTGGTTCCTGACGGCCATCACCGTCGTCACCGCAATCGTCGTCTTTTCCTTCCTCGGCCGGGCGCCATCGACCGTCACCGTTGAAGACGCGGATCAATTGCAGGAGGACGAAGAGACGCTTCGCACATCGAAAGCTTAGGCAACGTCAGCGGCCGGCCAGGGCCTCGATCCCGGCGGTCCTGCCAGCGATCGCGGCATAGCAAGACGGCAAATCAAAGGCCGATAAGGGCCAAAAACCTTGGCGCGGCGCAACAGAATGTTTCGCCGCCACATAAAACGTGCGCGGCGAATCGGCGCTTGGACAATCCACGGAACGGTGCGAGACTGGCGTTCATATGCGCTGCTGCTATATGATATCCCCATGATATCAGACCGGTTTTTGAAAACTATTGCCTGGACCTACCTAGCGGCGCTCATCGGCGTAACGCTTGCGCATTTCAATTGGCAAGCCACATTAGGCAATCCGTTCGATATCTTTCGTGCCGGCGCTCTCTGCATAGCGGGCATGCTTGCCCGCCTCGCCTACCCGCAATCCCCCTCCTTCACCTGCCTTCTGATGATCGGCAGCGTGCTTGCGCTTTCCGTGTCGCATTTCGTGGCGAACGGCAACTATGGCTCGACGTTCGATATCATCATCGGGATGACCAGCGGGCTCTGGGGCATCATGATCGGCTCCGCCCTCAGCAAGCTGATCGCTTCCGCCTCGAAGCGGCCTGCATCCTACTGAAACAACCAGCAGTTCTTTTGACGGAGCGCTTTCTGCCGCCGGTCGAGTATGACCGTTGCGGCCGAAACGCAAAATGGCCGCCAGCCGCGGCCGCCTGACCTCATCTCACAGTATCTGCAAGAAGATTGAAATCGAGATGACGGTTATTTCCTACCTCTGAATGACTATTATGCAGCCAATATTATGCGTGACTTACTATCTGTATTTGCAAATGTGACTTTCCTGCAACTGAAATTTTTAAATCACGGAAAAGACGTTCTGAAAAAAATATATCACATAACTTTCTCGGTGTTCGTCTCTAATAGGGAGCAGAAGCGGGTGGGGCCCGTTTCTCCCGAGTCGGGGTTTTTAAACAGGGATAGGGCAAGGCACGTCGATTTTTCGGCGCGATAGCCTATGCCCAATCTATATTGGATTGGAGTTTTTATGAACATCAAGAGCCTTCTTCTCGGCTCCGCTGCTGCCCTGGCAGTAGTTTCCGGCGCTCATGCAGCCGACGCTATCGTTGCTGCCGAGCCGGAACCGCTGGAATACGTCCGCATCTGCGACGCATATGGCGCTGGCTACTTCTTCATCCCGGGCACGGAAACCTGCCTCAAGATCGGCGGCATGGTCCGTACCGAAGGTAAGTGGTACGATGCCTACAACCCGACCAGCAAGAATGGCACGGTTTGGCACACACGCGCTCAGCTGAGCGTCGACACCGCGACCGACACCGAATACGGCCCGCTGAAGACCAACACGGTCTACCGCTTCGACTGGCAGGATGGCGGCTCGACCACCACGAAGCTGCTGTTCGCCAACATCAGCCTCGGTGGCTTCCTCGTCGGTAAGGCTGACTCGCAGTACAACTCGTACATCGGTTACGCCGGCAACGTCATCAACGACGACGTGGTCAATGACGGTCCGTACGAACTCAACCAGTTGACCTACAACTATGATGCCGGCAACGGCTTCACGGCTGTGGTCTCGGTTGAAGACAGCAACTCCGGTTCGGGCGCTACGGGCGTCAACGGCGAAGACAGCTCCAACCACTATGCTCCGGACGCTGTCGCAGGTGTTGGCTACAAGGCTGGCAACTTCGGCTTCAAGATCGTCGGCGGTTATGACTCCATCGTCGAAGAAGGCGCTGTCAAGGCTCGCGTCGATGCCGACTTCGGCGTCTTCAAGGCCTTCTTGATGGGTGGCTGGAACACCGATGGCGACAAGCTGAACAAGTATGCGAACGCCAACGGCGCCGGCGCTGCCAAGGGTATCGGCTGGGGCGACTGGGCTGTCTGGGGCGGCTTCACCGTTCCGATCAACGAGAAGCTGCAGGCTAACGCTCAGGTTGCCTACACCGACTCCAAGATCTTCGCAGCGACTGCAAACGTCCGCTGGAACCCGGTCAAGAACCTCCTGGTTCAGCCGGAAGTATCCTACACCAACTGGGACTCCATCAATCAGGACCAGTGGGCCGGTATCCTCCGCTTCCAGCGTAGCTTCTAAGACCTCTTTACTGAGATCTGATCTGACTTGACCCCTGATCGGATGGGGACCGGCCCGACTTCCAGCGAAGTCGGGCCGGTCTTCCCGAGAAGGGGTCGAATCATTTTGCGGGTGCCATGGCGTACTTCGGCCGCCGAAATTGCGCGGTTATGCTGGCCGCAAAGTCAGCCGGCGCGCAGGCGCATCGATTGTCGAGCGAGTAACCGCGCTGCCGCCAATTGCCTGAATTTCCTTGTCATCAACGCATCGACATCCGGTATTTTTTGTCGTAGAGACAACGCATGTCGTTCGCTCACGCATATGCCTCGCGATTTTATTCGTACCGCTGCTCTCAGCGGAGGCGGGCCTGTGCGTAGTTAGAAAAGACACGACAGCAAAGACCCGAACAGCCGCTAGTCTACCTGGCGGCTTTTTTTGTCGCCACGGTATGACCCTTAAAGGAACCGATACCGTGTTGAATTCCACTGATGACTTGCGCATTGTCGAGATCACGGCGCTGACGCCGCCGTCTCGGATCATAGACGAGATCCCCCGCGACGAGGCAGCGACGGCCACCGTCACGCAGGCGCGCAATGCCGTCCACAATATCCTTCGCGACGAGGACGACCGATTGATCGTCGTCATCGGCCCCTGCTCCATCCACGATCCGGCAGCAGCTCACGAATATGCGGCACTGCTCAAGGAACAGCGGGACCGCTTCGCCGACGATCTCGAAATCATCATGCGGGTCTATTTCGAAAAGCCGCGCACCACCGTGGGATGGAAGGGCCTGATCAACGATCCGCAACTCGACGGCAGTTACCGCATCGAGGAAGGCCTGCGTATCGCGCGCAAATTGCTGTTCGACGTCAACGAGATCGGCCTGCCGGCAGGCTGCGAATATCTCGATACCATCACGCCGCAATATATTTCGGACCTGGTGAGCTGGGGTGCGATCGGTGCAAGGACGACCGAAAGCCAGGTGCACCGGCAGCTGGCGTCTGGCCTCTCCTGCCCCGTCGGCTTCAAGAACGGCACGAATGGCGACGTGCGCATCGCGCTCGACGCGATCGTCGCGGCGTCGCAGCCGCATCACTTCCCGGCCGTGACCAAGGAAGGTCTCGCAGCGATCGCTTCGACGCGCGGCAACGAGGATTGCCACATCATCCTGCGCGGCGGCAGAGAGCCCAACTACGATGCCGCTAGCGTCCAGTCGACTGCGGAACAGTCCCTCAAGGCCGGGCTCGATCCACGGATCATCATCGACGCAAGCCACGCCAACAGCAGCAAGAATCCGGAAAACCAGCCGCTCGTCGTGACTTCCGTCGCGGAACAGGTCGCGGCGGGCGACCGGCGGATCAAAGGCATGATGATGGAGAGCAATCTCGTCGCCGGCCGCCAGGACCTCGTGCCGGGCAAGCCGCTGGTCTATGGCCAGAGCATCACCGACGGCTGCATCGACTGGCCGACCTCGGTCCGCACGCTGGAGGATCTGGCAAAGTCCGTTCAGGCACGGCGCCGGGCGCGTTAACGCTGCCTCCCATTCGGGAGACCGCTTCGGGTCAAATACGTCGGTAGTGCGCGAGGCTCAGATAGCTTTTTCTGGGTCCGTGCACATGCCACATTTCTGCCCAGGCATCGGATGTCCGAAAGAAGAGACGGCCTCGATAAAGATCGGGGCCGCAATGGTGGGTGACGCGTTGCGACGCGCCCTCACCGATGCGGATGAATTCCGACAGATTGGGAAAACGCACGACGAGATCGTCATCCACGTCATCGAGCCGATAGGTTCGGCTGCTTCTCAGCGTCGCTTGCTCGCTTCGCATATCGCCATGCTCCTCGAACTGGACAGGCGTGACGAACGCCTGTCCCTCGAAGGTTATCAGGGAGCGGTTGAAGCGATCGATGATCCGCCGCTTCACCTCCCATGTGCCGAGGAAGGGGCTCAGCCGGCTAATGCCAGCCGATCCTTCCATCAGGAAGCCGCGCGCTGCGCCGCGTCGGCTTGCCGGCGCGGCAGCTTCCAGCCAGGCCGGACGAAGTGGCACGTATAGCCGTTCGGATAGCGCTCCAGATAATCCTGATGCTCCGGCTCGGCTTCCCAGAAATCGCCGACCGGTGCGACTTCGGTGACGACCTTGCCAGGCCACAGGCCGGAAGCGTCGACATCGGCGATCGTATCGAGCGCGACCTGCTTCTGCTCTTCGCTGGTGTAGAAGATCGCCGAGCGGTAGCTCAGGCCGACATCGTTGCCCTGGCGGTTGCGTGTGCTCGGATCGTGGATCTGGAAGAAGAATTCCAGCAGATCGCGATAGCTGATCTTCCGCGGATCGAAAATGATCTCGATCGCCTCGGCATGGGTGCCGTGGTTGCGATAGGTGGCGTTGCTGACATCGCCGCCGCTATAGCCGACACGCGTCGAGATGACGCCGTCATAGCGGCGGATGAGATCCTGCATGCCCCAGAAGCAACCGCCGGCGAGAACTGCACGTTCCGTTGTCATCTTACATCCTCCACTTGATCGATATAGGCACCATAGCCCTCGGCTTCCATCCGGTCACGCGGAACGAAGCGGAGGGAAGCCGAATTGATGCAGTAGCGCAGGCCGCCACGATCAATCGGCCCGTCCGGGAAAACATGGCCCAGATGGCTGTCGCCGTTTGCCGAGCGCACTTCGACGCGGATCATGCCATGCGACATGTCTGTGAGTTCGCTGACATTGGCGGGTTCGATCGGCTTGGTGAAGCTCGGCCAGCCGCAGCCGGAATCGAACTTATCCGCAGAGGCAAAAAGCGGCTCGCCGGAAACGATATCGACATAGATGCCCGACTGCTTGTTGTAGAGATGTTCGCCGGAGCCGGGACGTTCCGTGCCGCTTTGCTGCGTCACGCGATATTGTTCGGGGGTAAGCTTGGCTATGGCCTCTGCCGTCTTGCTGTATTTGCCCATTGTTGTTCTCCATGCCCCTCGGCACGCATTCCGAGCTGGGCCGGGTCCTTGTGAGGACGCGAGAGGGCCGAATGAAGCTCGATCAGCGCTAAGGGAGTGTTTGCAGGGCCAATATAGGCATCACGAGACCGGTTTGCCATATCGATCACGACTGCGTGACGCCCCGCCCCTTCCTCTTCAACCATCCGCCTTGCATGAGGCGGCATAAATCGCGGCAAGCGCCTCGATGCCGGCCTGGTCATCGCCGTCGAAACGGCTTGGAAGCGGGCTGTCGAGATCGATGACGCCGAAAACCTTTCCATCGCGGAAGAGCGGCACGACCAGCTCCGATCGCGAAGCCGCATCGCAGGCGATGTGTCCGGGAAAGGCGTGTACATCCTCGACGAGAACCGACTGGGCCTTCTCGACCGCCGTCCCGCAGACGCCGCGGCCGACGGCGATGCGCACGCAAGCCGGCTTGCCCTGGAATGGCCCGAGCACAAGTTCGTTTGGCTGCCGCAGGAAATAAAATCCCGCCCAGTTGAGGTCAGGCAGCATCTGGAAGATCAGCGCGGAGGTGTTCGCGGCATTGGCGATCGAATCCTGCTCGCCATCAAGCAAGCCCCTCAGCTGATCGGCAAGCTCGCGATAGAATTCGGGCTTGCTGTCGTTTCGGATCGCTTTTTCCACGAACATGGGCTTGGCCTTTCGAAGATGCCGGTTGGAGAGATGTCAGTCCTTTTCATCCGGCGGGCAAGGCCAGTTGGACGGCGCCTTCAGCCAGGACGGCAATATGGTCGTATTGTCCCCGCAAGCCAGATTGATCTGCGCCTGCTGGAGGCCGCTTGCCTTCGACAGATCGAGGCCTTCGATGCGGGTGAGATACATGAAGGCTCCGCTGAAGGAGGTTGCCCCGTCCATCACCGCGCCGTTCAGCGTTGCCCGGGATAGATTGGCGAAGGAGAAATTCGCACCCGACAGCAGGGCTTTATCGAAATCGGCTCGCCCAAGCTCCGCCTTCTGAAAATCGGCATTGTTGAGCTGCGCGCCGGCAAATTCGGCCCGCTGCAATTCGGCATTGGCAAAGGAAGCGCCATTGGCGGAGGCTTTGGTGAAATCGGAGCGATAGGCTTCGATCTTGGCAAAATTCGCGCCGTCGGCCTTGGCGTTCTTCAGCCAGGCGCGCACCAGCGTCGCTTTCTCGAAGTTGGCGGAGGTCAAGTTGGCGTCGCTCAAATCGGTGCTGTCGAAATGGGCGCCGGCGAGATTGGCGCCCTGCAGATCGCTGCTCGGCAGCATGATGTTGGTCTTGCTGCAGCCGCTCCAGTCGAGACCGGGTGCCGCGACATTGCCGCAATCGGCGGCACGTAGCGCAGTGGCGCTGGAGCCGAGGAAGAACACCGCGCTCAGCGCCAATACGCCAAGACCTGTGGCTATCCCCATTCTCCGCCCCATGGCGCCCGACCGCGCGGCACGACGCCTTTGCCTGCCTGCAAACTTCTCCCCGGCCGCTCGGGCCGCCCCGTCAACAAGATCCATTCCGTCACTCCGCTTCAGCACCGACAGCCGAACTCTCGCCTGAGTCGGATGCGCGTCCCTTTTCCTTGTATATGGTGCTTCGGGCGACAAAAAGAGCGGTTTTGCAAAAGCAGGTCCGATGTTAGCCGTAATGCGACGGAGGGCTGCATCCAGGCTCCAAGTCAAGTCTACCGCAAGTACTCGCATTAGTGATTATCGCGCCGCGCAGGATCAGCTTGATGACGCCTCGCAATGCGACCAATCAACACCTCTCGCGAAGAGTCCCATATCTCGAAAGCACTTAGCGCAGGGAAAATATCCTCTGCATAGAGTGTGCTGGGCATAGAGTTGTTTTCGCCGCGAGCGTAGTCGAACAAAGCCGAGGCACGACCGTATATTTCCGCTGCGTCGAAAATATATTCCTCTAGGTTGAGCGCCAGGACCGGCCGTCCTTGCTCTCTTTCCAGAATCATTCCCTCAAGACGAGCACTATGGACCTGAATGTCGGATAACAAATCTGCGACAAACCTGCGATCAGCAGTGTTTGAGAATTGAATAAACTCTTTCAGGGAATCGATCGCAGTATTGGGAGGATCTGGAATCTCGCTAAGCTTAACGCTTCTAGGTAGTGCCTCGCCTTGGCATCGCTTCAGGGCGATGTTGAGTGTCGTACCAGTACCCTTGGCATACCTGCAAATTCTACTGAGAACCAAAGGCAACACGGCTCGACTTGCCGCGTGTTGCGCCACTATCCGGTCCTCTTCCATTTTTCGTTCAGATGCGATTTGCTGATGTACAGCGCGCACGCTTACAAATGCAGCAATAACAGCTGCGATACCGGTGATTAGAGTGGTATCGATCCAGCGAAGCAACCCAATTGCGCTCAAGGCTTCACTGATCACAATGCCGGCTGGTCTTCGCGCAAAAGCCCACCAAACTTCTCGGCCAACAGCAAACGCGAAAAGACCACCAGCAAAGCCGGCAACGAACGCATGCCATATGTGCAACCTGAAGCTCATTTTCGTATGAAACTACATTAACGATTCGACCTGTAACGATCCCGAATATAGTTATTGTAATAGGTGCCTGGGGAAGCCGCACTGATGAGCCCGAGATAGACGCTTTCCGGTACGTTATAGTAATCGTATGGACCGCCGCTTTCGACAAACCAAATCTGCAGCGTCGCGGCCTGGCTGATGTATTCCGCGCGACGGATCGCCGAAGATCTCAAATATGGCATTCACGCGAATCCCTCAAAATGTTGGCCGAATTGCCAATTTGAGTTGCCATCGACGACTAGGTGCACGCGCCTAGCCTAAAAATTAAATGAGAGCTGATCCGGATGCGACCGCCAATGAGCACGTACATGCTCCTGGCGATTGAATCTTCGGCGGACATATGCCCGCACCCTCACCAATTTTGACCTCAACTTGTTTACCACGTTGATGCCCTCTTTTGCTTCACAGCAGGAATAAGCCCACCGCTCCAGTTCCGCAGAAATGCGGCCCCGCGCCCGTGCCGAGTAACGATCTGAAGATCGCCGAACAAAAGTGCCGATGGCAACCCGCTTTATAGTGGCCGATTCCTGGTGGTGTTGTAACTAAAAATACTCGCCTGATGGCTGCAGCTCACAGAAAAACAATCGAGCGGAAAGAAGTTGACTGGTCGGCCGAAGCCTGATTACTCAGCGATGACGGCGAATTATAAAAATCTGCGGTGGATTTTCCAAGTAGCGGCAAGCACCTTAAAGTTAAAGTTGCTATCTTTCTTCCATAACCGGTTGAAGGATCACTATGCATGGCAGCAAAGAAATATCAGGTTTTTGTATCGTCGACTTTTCGCGATCTTGTAGACGAGCGCCAAGACGCAATCCGAAACATTCTTGACCTCAATCATATCCCAGCCGGCATGGAACTCTTTCCAGCGGCGGATATCGAGCAATTGGGCTATATCAAAAAAGTTATCGATGAATGCGATTACTATCTGCTGATCATTGGCGGCAGATATGGCTCTATGGACGCCGAAGGAGTGAGTTTCACAGAAAGAGAATACGACTACGCTATCCAGACAGGTAAAGTTGTACTCGCATTTGTCCATGAAGATCCGTCCCAAATTGCTGTCGGGAAGAGCGACATTGAGCCCGGAGTGTTCGCGGCACTTCAAGCGTTCCGTCAAAAGGTAGTGACCGGTCGCCTCGTTAAGACATGGACCTCGCGACAGAGTTTGGAATCACTGGTCCTTAAGGCACTGATGCATGCCTTTAATCAAATGCCGCAAGTTGGTTGGATAAGAGGCGACACCGCAGCCAACGAACAGGTTTTGGAACAAGCAAACAGGGCTTTGCAGGATAATGCCACGCTTCGCGCTGAACTTACTATGCTTAAAGGATTATCTGCGCCAAAATATGAGAATCTAGCTGGTCTTGAGGATGAATTTACTTTTCGATATCGCACTCGCCGACCAGCAAGTCAGAACTCGATAAAATACAATTACACAGATCGCACCATGAAGATGAAGTGGCGCGCGATTTTTTTGCCTCTTGCCGCAGATCTTACCACGGCAAAGGTTGATGGAGTTATTTCGAATGCGGTAAAACTAGCGATGCAGGAGGCAAAATGCGAGTACAATCCCTTCGATATCAACGATATGGACTTGGCGACTATTAAAGCTCAATTCATAGCCTTAAATTTGATTAGTGCTAATGTGGGGCAGTCGACGAAAGGCACATATCACGAGTTCCTATCGCTAACTCCGCGTGGAAGGAGCACCTATATGGAAGCGATTGTCGTCCGAAAGGACAGATAGCCCCGGTGGCTCAAATCTCTGGGTAGGCACGACGAGGTACCGGCGGCCCCACCGATCATTAGTGCTGCCGTATTCATTGCCGTGAAGAAATCAGCACGAAGCCCAAATACGAAAAAAGCCCGCGTTAGCGGGCCTTTTCGCTGGTCGGAGTGGAGTGATTCGAACACTCGACCCCCACGTCCCGAACGTGGTGCGCTACCAGACTGCGCTACACTCCGTGACCAGCGGCGCTTCTATAGACCAGCCATTTTTGATGCACAAGCACCAATCTCGAAAAACCTTTTGATTTTTGACGAAAAAATTACAGCCGCGTCTGCCTAGAAAATCGGCAGGAAACCGGTACCGAAAATGCCGGCGTGCAAAAGTCGCAACAGAAGAGGTAAAATCCCGCTTCTACACGCGGATGGGAATTTTCTTTTGCCGGCTTTGGCGCTAAAGCCCTAGGCGGGACAGATGGAAAATGCCGTGGGACAGCGGCCTTTCCGCGACCGAATGCGTGACAGAAGCTCAAGGACGACACGATGAATATCCGCATGATCACCGCGGCTGGACTGTTGCTGGCACTGGCCGGCTGCAGCACCACGACGACGACAACGACAGCAGCCCTGCCGCTGCTTGCGAAGAACCCCGTTCAGGATCGCTGGCAGGGTCAATCCGCAGGCCGCTTCTTCGCGGCCTATGGCCCGCCGATCTCCGACCGCGACGAAAGCGGCAACCGCGTCTACACTTGGCGCGGCGGCTACAAGAACGTGACCATCGTCACCAAGGACGGCAAGAAGAGCGGCAAGCGCTCTCTCAGCTGCAAGGCCGATATCGTCACCAATCAGAGCTACGAGATCCGTTCGGTCAAAATTCTCGGCGACCAGCCGGGTGTCAGCGGCTCGTCCTATTGCGCCGAACTTCTGGCTCCGCCGGAAAAGGCAAGCTGAGGCCGGAGCTTCATCACGGGACAATGCCAGCGGGCGGCCTGCGAGGGCCGCCCGTTTGCGTTTGCGGGTTTCATCAGTTTGCCGCGGCAAGCTCGGCGCAGCTTTTTGGCCGTGGCGCATCGGCAGCCGGCATGAAGCCCTTGTCGACGGCATAGAGCTTGGCAAAGGGCGTTTCAGCGGCAAGCCTCACGCCTTGCGGCACGTCACCGCCGAAGCGATCCTCGGCATCCGCATTGACGAGTAGAATGAAATCGAAGTGCCGCCGCCAATCGCTGAGATAGGACGCAATGCCGCTGACGGCCCTGATCTCGTCGGGGCAATCCAGCAGGCTTATCGAGAAAAGATTGCCTTCCGGCACGGCGATGCCGCTCCAGGGCGGCAATATCGTCAATGGCTGCTTGCCCCTGGCGGTGAAGAGCGTGGGCACGAAGGCATGGGCGTAAGGGACGGCAAGCGTCGGCAGATGCCGGAACGTATCCTGGTTCCAGGCGAAATAGCGATGATCCGCAACGCCGTGCTCGTTCGGCTGCCGCATGATCGGCAGGATGGCCGCGCCCTCGGGCACTGACGCAAGCACGGTGCGAACGGCAGCGGCATCGGCGTCCCCCTGCCGCCAGTTGAAGCCGATCCAGGCCGTTCGTCCCAGCACGGCGGCCGAAAGCACGAGCATGACGATCAATGCCTGGCGACGCGGCAGGCGCGGCAAGGGGCAAATCATCACCATGGCCGCAAGCGCCGTCATGATCGGGAAGCGCCAGCTGATCCAGCCGGTGCCGAGCATGTGGCGCGGCGCAATGCAGGACAGAAGCAGCAGGCCGGCGGCCGCGATCGCCATGCCGGCATGGATGGTCAGACGGCGCGTGCGCACCGCATAGGTGCAGATAAGGATCGGCGGGATCATGAGCAGCATGTCGGCCAGCAGCGCATAGCTCCACAACGCCGACATGAGGTTCGCCAGGATCAGAACGACGGAATCATTCCAGGAGGCATCCAGACCGCCGCCGCCATCGGGCAGGACAGGCTGATAGAAGAACAGGCAAATCGCCGGCAGGGCGCAGGCCAGCATCGCGATCAGAAGCCTGCCGCATAGGCGCAGGAAAGCCCCAGGCGATCTCAAGGCCGCCATCGTCGGCGAG
This sequence comes from Rhizobium sp. P40RR-XXII, assembly GCF_012641405.1. Lineage (GTDB taxonomy): Bacteria > Pseudomonadota > Alphaproteobacteria > Rhizobiales > Rhizobiaceae > Rhizobium. The sequence continues at coordinate 29,663 of NZ_JABAII010000015.1, read as the reverse complement.
AATTCCAGCCCGCAGACGAGCGCCATGTAGAAGCCCAGCGAAAAGATATGCATGACTGTCAGCAGCAGGCCGGCGAATAGGCGCCAAACGAACAGCACGGCCGGCTTGCGCGATTGCAGGGCATGATCGGCGCCTGCGAAGAGCAGCGCCATGCCGAGCCCGATCTGGAAATTGATGAAACCGCCGATCAGCGTCGCGCACCAGGCGAAGTACAATATGCCGATCTGCCAGTAATAGCCGCCGCCATGCAGGCGCCGGTGCAGCGTGATCGCGCCGAGCGGCGGCAGCACGATCGCCATGAAGAGGAAGATGCGTGCCAATAGCGAAACGCCGATCATCGGCCCCAGCCAATAGGCGGCGAGATCGATGCCGACATTGGTGAATGTCCTGTTCCAATCGAGCGCATAGATCTCGTGGAACGGGGGCGTATTGATGCCGCCGGCCAGCAGCCACATACGGGCATAGTGATTGGGATAATCGAGGATCGGCGGGAATTTGAAGACAGCGACGAAAAGCGCGACCAGGATCAGAAAGGCGGCAATCGCCAGACCCGGCTTCTGCCTGACAATGGCGGCATCCGCGTCGACTGTTTCGTGCACGCTCGGGGAAGCGGCCGCGCCTTGGGCCAATGGTGCGCTGGCTGATCGTTGCCGCATCAGCGGATCGCCCTCACCTGCTCCGCGCTATCGGCGGCGTCACCGGAGGCGTTCAGGGCGCGGTCCAGCGCGCGCCGTTTGCCAACCGCGTCCAGATCGGAAAAATCGCTGGGGATATCGAGCGATCGGCCGCCCTGCAGCAGGCTTTCGATCATGAACATCGGCCGCCGCTTGTTTTCCTGCACCAGACGGCCGACATATTCGCCGATGATGCCGATGCAGATGAGCTGGATGGCGCTGAAGGCGGTAATAGCCGCCATGATGCTGGACCAGCCGACGATCGTTTCGCCCGCAAACCAGCGGATGAGGGTATAGAGCAACAGCAAGGCCGCGCAGCCGGCGCTGACGAGGCCGAGCCAGGTGCTGATGCGCAGGGGCACGGTCGAAAAGCTGGTGATGGCATCGAGCGCGAAATTGATCATCTTGCGCAGCGGATATTTGGTCGTGCCGGCAAAACGCGCGTCGCGCTCATAGGGCAGCGCCACCTGCTTGCCGCCGATCCAGCTCACCATGCCGCGGATGAAACGATCCCGCTCCGGCATCGCCAGCAGGATATCGACGACGCGCCGCCGCATCAGTCTGAAATCGCCGACATTACGCGGGATCGCCACCGAGGCGAGCCGCGACAGCAGCCGATAGAAGAGCGAGGCCGAGGCAAGCTTGAACCAGCTCTCCCCCTGCCGGCGCGCACGCTGGCCGTAAACGACATCCGCGCCGCGATCCATGATCGGCATCATCATCAGCAACAGTTCCGGCGGATCCTGCAGATCGGCATCGATCAGCAACACCCGCTCGCCACGCGCGGCGGCAAGGCCGGCGGTTGCGGCGAGCTGATGACCGTGATTGCGCATCAGCCGCACGCCAAGCACCTGCGGCGTCTCCTTAGCAAGCGAGGCGATCGCCTCCCAGGTGCCGTCGGTCGACCCGTCATCCACCAAAATGATCTCGAAGGCCTCGCCGGCAATCCCCCGCGCCGTCGCCACCGCCCGCCGGCAAAACTCGCCAAGCCCCTCCTCCTCATTGTGGCAGGGGGCAACGATGGAAAGCAGCAATTCGTGGAGAGCGTGGTTCATGATCGCCTGTATCGAGATGATGGCGACGAGAGTGGAGGAAAAAGGTCAAACAATATTTAAGTGGTGGAGATAGCGGCGCTCGCGACGGGAATTTCTTCAGACAATGTCTTTGACGTTGCAAAGACTATTGTTGGAGCCCGCAAATCATGAAGTTCGCATGATTTGGAATATTGGAAAGCAGATGGCTGGGGCGCCAGGATTCGAACCTGGGAATGCCGGTACCAAAAACCGGTGCCTTACCGCTTGGCGACGCCCCAACAGAGGAAATGGCTGTCATGCCAGCCAAATCGGCGTCTGATTAGCAAAGGTCGCATCCCGCTACAATGACTAAGTGATGCGCGAACGCATATTTCTGTGTGCTTTCCGGACGGCTATGATAGGTCTTGCTGCGCTGCATTGCGAATGAGGAGGTCCGATGAGCCAGTTTCGCGCCCGCCCGCCGGCCGTGCCTACCGTGCTTCTTGATGACGCCGTCTGCCGCATCACGCGCTGGGATTTCGAGCCTGGCGCCGATACCGGGCATCATGTCCACGGCCTCGGCTATGTCGTGGTGCCGATGACGGATTGCCGGTTTCTGCTGGAGGAGCCTGGTGGCAGCCGGCAGGTCGATATCCCCAAGGGTGCCGCCTACCGGCGCGAGGCGGGTGTCGAGCACAATGTGGTCAATGCCGGCACAGAGCCGATGTCATTCATCGAAATCGAATACAAGCAATCATGAGCACGCCCGACTTCGACCTTGCCTTCGAACCCGCCTACGGCCGCGCCGTGCCGGCGGCACCCGGCATCGAGCGGATGACGGTCAACAATCCCAGTGCCTTCACCTTTCACGGCACAAACAGCTATATCGTCGGCGGCTCGTCGGTCGCGGTCATCGATCCCGGTCCGGAAAATGAGGCGCATTTCGCCGCCCTGCTGGCCGCATTGAAGGGACGCGAGGTCACGCATATCTTCGTCAGCCACACCCATCGCGATCACTCGCCGCTTGCCAAGCGACTGAAGGAGGAGACGGGAGCGCTGACCGTCGGCGAAGGGCCGCATCGCGCCGCGCGGCCGCTCTATCACGGCGAGGTCAATCCCTTCGCCGAAAGCTCCGACATGGAGTTCCGTCCGGATATCGTGCTTGCCGATGGCGAAAGCGTCTCAGGAGACGGCTGGCAGCTGACGGCGCTGCTGACACCGGGTCATACGGCAAATCACGCCTGCTTCGCGCTTGACGGCACGGGCATCGTCTTCTCGGCCGATCATGTCATGGCCTGGGCAACCTCGATCGTCGCGCCGCCCGACGGTTCGATGGCGGATTACATGGCCTCGCTGGAGCGGCTTCTTGCTCGTGAGGACAGGTTGTTTTTGCCCGGCCATGGCGGCCCGGTGAAGGAGCCCGCCTCCTTCATGCGGGGATTGCGGACCCACCGCCGCATGCGCGAGCGCGCCGTGCTGGAGCGTATCAAGGCCGGCGACCGGCTAATCCCTGATATGGTGAAGGCGATGTATCGCGATACGGACCCGCGCCTGCACGGCGCGGCGGCGCTTTCGGTGCTGGCGCATCTGGAAGATCTGGTCGAGAAGGGCCAGGTGGAAACCGATGGGCCGCCGGCGCTTTCAGGGGCCTATCGTCCCGCCTGAGCCGGGAGCTGTTGGTTGTCGGTGATTTTCGAAGTTTGAATGATGGGCACGATTTCTCCTCTCGGGACCCTCAAGGGGATAAAGGGTCGCAAGTCTCAGCTTCCGGCGATGCCGAGCAATTCCGCGTCCAGTGCCTTCAGATAGGCATCCGCCAAGTCGGCACTGACGCCGAGATCGTTCTGGCCGTAGCGGGAGGCGACGCGGATATCGACCAGCGTCGTTTCCGCCTCCTCACGAATGCGGATCACCAAGTCGCACGGCAGGCCGAGGATGCGGGTGCGGGTTTCGCCCTGCAGGATGACATCAGTATTCTGGCGGATGAGTTCCGCCACGCCATCGCGGAAGGGGCGCGGCGTCGGCACCGGGACGATATCGGGCATGTCGCCGATGGCATTGTCATCCCGCCCCGGATTGACGGTCTGCGGGCGCGGGCGGCGCTTCGGCGTCACGTTACCGTTCGGATCGGTGACATCGGCGCCCTCGGCCTTGACGATGGTGATGTGACGGTCATGCGCGACCTTGCGCACCGCTTCCAGCACGCGGTCGGCAGCACCCTCATAGCGGCGACTGATCAAAGCGGGATAGGCATCGAACTGCGCCTCGCGCTCCTGCTGCGTTACCAGATGGCGCGACGGCAGCCACAGCTGCCTGGCGTCGGGCGTTGCCAGCCATTCGGGCGGCTCGTTGAGATCGGTCGAAATCTCGTAGATCGGCGGCCGGCTCCAGTAGCGCTCGGCACCGAAGCCGAAAATCGCAAGCGGCAAAGCGGCATAGATGAGCGCCTTGACGGCGGAGACGCCGCCGATGGCGGCATTCCGCCAGAGCTGCGTAAGACCGACCAGCGCCAGCAGCACCGAAAGCACGGCACAGGCAGCCGAAATCAGCAGCAACAGCACGAAATAAGGCGTTTCCAGCGGCCCGAAGCGATAGCCGATCAGCGTCACGCCGCAAAGCACCAGGGCAAACGAAGCGATCAAACGCGCGGCGCGGGCGGCATGTGAAACGGGACGGTCGAAGCGAATGGTCATCAAGGGCTCGTCGGCGCGTCGGATCGGAAGCCGGATGCACCGAATCCCGGAAAGCGACTTATGTTTAGATCAAGAAACGGCGAAAATAAATCGAATGTCACGGCATCAACGCGCAATGTTTCGTCAAGGCTGAAACCAGTAACGTCTAGACCAAAAACGTGAGCGCTTGCTTAAATTCCAAAAAAAGGCCATTCTTCAGCGTTTTATCGAGGCTGTGAAAGGACTTGATGAGATGGAACCGATAGTTTCTCAAGACGCCGCCGCCAAGCCCGTGCCGGCAGCGGCTATTGCCGGGGCCGATGCGGCCGATACGATCCTGCCGCTGGAACTTCTGGAACTGGAGCTTTCGCTCGAAGGTTTTTCCGGCGGAGAACCAGGCTTCTGCGAGGCCGTGCGCGACGCCGCTTCGGCGGTGCGCGGCGACTTCCTGTTCGACCTTCCGGCTGCGGGGTTGATACCCGATTGCCGCAGGCTGGCGGTCATCCGCATTCCCGAAGGCGATGGGACGATGCGCACTCTCTTTGCCGCGCTTGACGAAGACGGCGTGGAAATCCGCCTGCTGCAACCGGACGACGAAACCGAGCATCTTTTGCAGTTTGCCGATGCCTTCGTCGATCTGCTGCGCCGATTGCCCGCAAAACCGAAGGAAGCCGCATAGGCGATCCGCCTACGGTCCAATACGTCTTTCGCGCCATGCCGCGCGGCGCTATAATTCGTGCCTGCACATCAGCATTCAGGACACAAAGTCATGCGTATCGCCGCTTCCATCCTTTCCCTCCTCACCATCACGCTTGCGCTTTCCTCCTGCCAGACGGCCGAGGAAATTCGCGCGGCCGACGAGGCGAGATGCGGCGGCTACGGCTTCAGGCGCGGGTCGGAGAATTTCGCCAACTGCCTGATGAATCAAGATCTTAGCCGACGGGCCGATCAAAGAGCCTTCATGGAAAGCAACGATGATTTTTTCTGGGGGCCGACAATCGTAGTTGGCGGCCCGGGATATCATCGCGGCTATTGGCGCCGCTGACCTCAAGAAAATCAGCCTCGTCCCTTGATCGCCGCCTGCGCCGCCGCAAGCCGGGCGATCGGCACGCGGAATGGCGAACAGGATACGTAGTCCAGTCCGATATCCTCACAGAAGTGGATCGAGGCGGGATCGCCGCCATGCTCGCCGCAGATGCCGAGCTTCATGTCGTTGCGGGTGCGGCGGCCACGCTCCGAAGCGATGCGAATGAGCTCGCCGACCCCATCGAAATCGAGCGATATGAAGGGATCATGCTCGATGATGCCCTTGCGCTGATAGGTCGGGATGAAGGCGGCGGCATCGTCGCGCGACATGCCGAATGTGGTCTGCGTCAGGTCGTTCGTGCCGAAGGAGAAAAATTCGGCGGCCTCGGCGATGATATGGGCGCGTAAGGCGGCGCGCGGCAGCTCGATCATCGTGCCGACAAGATAATCGATCTTCATCCTGGCTTCGGTCATGACGGCGCGCGCCACCTCGTCGATACGAGCCTTGACGTAATCGAGCTCGGAACGCAGGCCGACGAGCGGCACCATGATCTCGGGCACGACAGCAGCCCCAGTCTCGCGTGCGGCGAGGACCGCCGCCTCGAAGATCGCGCGGGCCTGCATCTCGACGATCTCCGGATAGGAAATCGCCAGCCGGCAGCCGCGATGGCCGAGCATGGGATTGAACTCGTGCAGCGCATCGACGCGCTGGCGCAGCATGGCCGGTTCCATGCCCATGATACCGGCGACCTCGGCGATCTCCTCGTCCGTTTTCGGCAGGAATTCGTGCAGTGGCGGATCGAGCAGGCGGATCGTCACCGGCAGGCCGTGCATGATGGTGAACAGGCCGGTGAAATCGAGGCGCTGCATCGGCATGAGCTTGGCAAGGGCAGCCCGGCGACCCGTTTCGTCTTCGGCGAGGATCATCTCGCGCATCACATGGATGCGATCGCCTTCGAAGAACATGTGCTCGGTGCGGCATAGGCCGATGCCCTCGGCGCCGAAGGAACGGGCCGCGCGCGCATCGGCCGGCGTATCGGCATTTGTGCGCACCGTCATGCGCCGCGAGCGGTCGGCCCAGGCCATGATCCGGCCGAAATCGCCCGAAAGCTCCGGCTGAATCATCGGCACTTCGCCTTTCAGGACCTGGCCGGTGGAGCCGTCGATGGTGATGATATCGCCCTTCTTCAAGGTGATTCCGACGCCGATCAGCTTCTCATTGCGCATGTCGATACGCATGGTGCCGGCGCCAACGACGCAGGGAATGCCCATGCCGCGGGCGACCACGGCCGCATGGCTGGTCATGCCGCCGCGGGTGGTGAGGATCGCCTCGGCGGCGTGCATGCCGTGAATATCTTCCGGGCTCGTCTCGATGCGCACGAGGATGGCCTTGCGGCCTTCCTCCTCGGCAATGATTGCCTCCTCGGCCGTAAAGACGATTTCGCCGGTGGCCGCACCCGGCGATGCGGGCAGGCCGGAGCCGATGACCTCGCGGCGGACGCGCGGATCGATCGTCGGGTGCAGCAGCTGGTCCAGCGTTGTCGGCTCGATGCGGGAAACCGCTTCGTCTTCCGTGATCAGCCCCTCGTCCACCATGTCGACGGCGATCTTCATCGCCGCCTTGGTGGTTCGCTTGGCGTTACGGGTCTGCAGCATCCAGAGCTTGCCGCGCTCGATGGTGAATTCCAGATCCTGGACCTCGCGGTAATGCGATTCCAACTGCGCGCAGATGCTTCGAAACTCGGCAAAGGCCTCGGGCATCAGCTTTTCCATCGATGGCTTGTCATAGCCGGAGGCGATGCGGGCCATTTCCGTGATGCTCTGCGGCGTGCGGATGCCGGCAACGACATCCTCCCCTTGCGCATTGACGAGGAACTCGCCGTAAAGCTCCTTCTCGCCGGTCGAGGGATTGCGGGTGAAGGCAACGCCGGTGGCGGAGGAATTGCCGAGATTGCCGAACACCATCGCCTGAATATTGACGGCGGTTCCCCAAGCCTCGGGGATATTGTGCAATTGCCGATAAGTGACGGCGCGGGCGTTCATCCAGCTGGCAAAGACCGCGCCGACGGCGCCCCAGAGCTGAACCTCCGGCTCCTGGGGAAAGGCCTCGCCCAATTCTTCCTCGATGACGGTCTTGTAGATCGAGACCACATGCTGCCATTCGACAGCGGTGAGGTCGGTGTCGAACTCGTGACCGAAGCGGGCCTTCTCATCCTCCAGAATCTCTTCGAAGATCTCGTTGTCGAGGCCCATGACGACATCGGCATACATCTGGATGAAGCGGCGGTAACTGTCCCAGGCAAAGCGGGCATCCCCCGCATCATGGCCGAGCGCCTGCACCGTGGCATCGTTGAGGCCGAGATTGAGGACGGTATCCATCATGCCCGGCATCGATGCGCGGCCGCCCGAACGCACGGAAACCAGCAGTGGCCGCGCGGTATCGCCGAACCTGCGCCCGGCAATGGCCTCCATCCGCTGCAAGCCTTGCATGACCTGCGGCTTCAGCTCATCGGGAATGTTGCGGCCATTCTTGTAGTAGGAAGCACAGACTTCGCTGACGATCGTCAGCCCCGGCGGAACCGGCAGGCCGAGATTGCACATTTCAGCAAGATTGGCGCCCTTGCCACCGAGCCGTTCAAAATCGCCGGCGCCCCCCTCGGCCTTGCCGCCGCCGAATGTATAAACCCACTTCGTCATGGTCTCCGTCCAACTCCTCCGGTTGAACTTAATTCATTGAGGCACAAATGAAAATCGACAAATGCGGCAAAATGTTGCGCTGCACAATAAATATGGCCCGGAGCGTTCCGATTTCAATCGATTGATCGAAACCGGGGAGCTTCCGGGTCAATTCAGTACGGCTTGGCGGCTAAGCTTGCGGCTCGCGCTGGGCTAGGATTTTGTCGATGCGCATGCCGTCGAGATCGACGATCTCGAAATGCCAGCCGCCGAAGGAAAAGCTTTCGCCCACTTCGGGCAGCTGGCCGAGCTGGTAGAGGGCAAAGCCCGCCAGCGTATGAAAATTGACGTCCTCTTCGCTGAAGCGCAGCCCCAGCCGCGCAAAGGCATCGTAGACCGGCATCATGCCTTCCATCAGCAGAGATCCGTCGGCACGCTCGACGACATCGGGCGTATCGTTGTCCATATCAGGCAGATCGCCGGCGATGGCTTCCAGCAGGTCCGTCTGCGTGACGATACCTTCCAGGCTGCCATATTCATCGATTACCATTGCGAGGCGGACGGGCGCGCGCTTGAAGCTTTCGAGCACCTTGAAGACCGCCGTCGCTTCATGCACGACCAGCGGCTGGCGGATGACGGCCATGGGGTTCAGCGGCTCGCCGTTCAGAAGCTGATCGAGAAGATCCTTTTTCAGGATCATGCCGATCGGCTCGTCGATCGATCCACGGGCGACGAGAAGCTGCTCGAAACGGCTTTCGCGAATGGTCTTCTGCATCTCCGCCGGCGTATCGTCAGCATCGATCCAATCGACCTCCAGACGTGGCGTCATGATGTTGGAGACGTCACGATTGCCGATATTGAAGACGCGCTCGACCAGATCCTGCTGCGCTTGCTCCAGCAGCCCGGCTTCCTGGCTTTCGGCGATCAAAAGCTTGATTTCGGCGGGCGAATGCAGCGACCCCTCGCCTGCCCCTGGCTGCAGCCCGAAAAGGCGCAGAACAAGATTGCCAAGACCGTTAAGGACGGTGATCGCGGGACGAAGCAGGAAAAGGAAAAGACCAAGCGGCCGCACCACGCCCAAAGCGGTGCCCTCGCTGCGCTGCAACGCCAGGCTTTTCGGTGCAAGCTCGCCGAGGACAATGTGCAGCGCGGTGATGATGATGAAGGAAATGGCGACGGCAATGGCATGGGAGCTGGCCGCAGCCCATGTTCCGGGGAGAAAATCGAGCAGCGGCTCCAGCAGATGAGCAAGGGCGGGTTCACCGACCCAACCGAGGGCGAGCGACGAGATCGTGATGCCGAGCTGCGTGGCCGCCAGATTGGCGTCGAGATTGTCGACCGCCTTCTGCAGCGACTTGGCGTTCATTCGCCCTTCGGTAACCAGTTCCGTCACGCGGCTGCGGCGAACGGAAACCAACGAAAACTCCGCCGCAACGAAAAAGCCATTGGCGGCAACGAGCAGCAATACAGCAAGTATTCCGAGGAAATCGAAAATGCCGCCAGTCGAACCAGACATACTTCCCTTCCGGGCGGATCAGCGCCCATGTTGTTGATCGAAAAACAAAACTAGCACGCTTTAGGGCTGTACGGCAGCCAAGACGGCAATTTCCTGTCGATAAGAGAACAGTTTTATCATCGTTCGCAGGGCGCTCTCAGGCGATTTCGCGCAGCCGTTCGGCGGTCTGCAGGTCGACGGAGACGAGCTGCGAGACGCCCTGCTCCGCCATGGTCACGCCGAAGAGACGATTCATGCGGGCCATGGTGATGGGATTGTGGGTGATGACCACGAAGCGGGTCTCGGTAGAGGCCGCCATCTCGTCCATGAGATTGCAGTAGCGCTCGACATTGTGGTCGTCGAGCGGCGCATCCACTTCGTCCAGAACGCAGATCGGCGCGGGATTGGTGAGGAACACCGCAAAGATCAGCGCCATGGCCGTCAGCGCCTGCTCACCGCCCGAAAGCAGCGTCATGGTTTGCGGCTTCTTGCCCGGCGGGCGGGCTAAGATTTCGAGACCGGCCTCCAGCGGATCGTCGGATTCGATGAGCTGCAGCTCGGCCGTGCCGCCGCCGAAAAGATGGGTGAACAGGCGCTGAAACTGCGCATTGACGATGTCGAAGGCGACGATCAGGCGTTCACGGCCCTCGCGGTTGAGGCTCTGGATCGCGCCACGCAGCTTCCTGATGGCGTCGATAACGTCATCGCGCTCCTTGATCAGGGCCTGCAGCCGCTCCGTCAGCTCCTTGCTCTCCTCCTCGGCGCGCAGATTGACGGCGCCCAGACGCTCGCGTTCGATCTTGAACCGTTCCAGCTCGCGTTCGACCTCGCGCAGATCCGGCACGTTCTGCATGGCCGAAAGGCCGGTCAGGCGCATGGCCTCGTGCGGTTCGACATTGAGCGCCTGACGGATGCGCAGTTCGCTCTCCTGCCGACGCTCGCGGGCGGAGACCAGCCGCTCCTCGACGCGGCCACGCTTCTCGCGGCTTTCCGCCAGTTCGGAGAGAGCCGTCGTCGCATGACGATCGGCCTCGCGTTGAACGACTTCCGCTTCGGCAAGGCGGTCGGCGGCCTGGCGGCGCGCCTCCTCGGCCTTCTGCAGCTCGTTCATCAATGCGCGGCGTTTGTCGTCGAATTCATCGGGGGCGAGATCAAGTTCGGCCGCCTCTTCGCGCGTTTCCTCTTCACGGTCGCGCAGTGTCTGGATATGTTCCTCGGCGCTGACCGCGCGCTGGCGCCAGGTATCGCGTTCGTGCCGGATCGCCAGAAGGCGGCGCTGCCGCGCCTCGTTTTCCCGGTTCAAGCCCTCATGGCGGGCGCGGGCCTCGGCCAGGGTGCCACGATCCGTCGCGACCTCCGCCTGCTGGTCGCGCAGCTTCACATCGATGGCGTCGAGATTCGGTGCGTCTTCCAGCTCGATGCGGGCATTCTCATCCTGCATCGCCACATCTTCGAGCTGCTCCCGCAACCGGCTGACAGCCTCGACGACGACATCGCGGCGGCGGATGAGATCACCGGATGCGCGCTCGGCGGCAGCCAGTGCTTCACGCGCCTCGGCGAGATGCCGGGCCGCAAGCCGGCTGGCGTCGCGGGCGGTGGCCAGATGTCCCTCTTCGGCCCTGATCGCCTCGGCGGCGGCCGACAGACGCTCTTCAGCCTCCACAAGCATATCGCGCGCAAGCTCGACTTCGGCTTCCAGCTCGGAGAGACGGTTCTTCTGCGCCAGCCGCAGGGCAGCGGCACTCGGTGCATCGGCGCCGGTCACATGACCATCCCAGCGGAAGACCGCGCCTTCCCTGGTGACCAACCGCTGTCCGGGCTTCAGTGCCGGCATCAATCGCAAGGCGTCTTCAACCGAAACGATGCCGATCTGCCGCAGGCGCCGCGTCAATGCCGCCGGCGCGCCGACATGAGTGATCAACGGGGCAACGCCTTCCGGCAGAGCCGGATCGGTCGCGCCGCTGCCATTGTCGGACCAATAGACCGGCGCCTCGGAATCGAGCGAGGATTCCAGGTCATCGCCAAGTGCCGCGCCAAGCGCCGTCTCGAAACCGCGGTCGACGCGCAACTCCTCGGCAACCGGCGAAAAGGCACCGGACGTATCGCCCGCCGCCAGCATTTTGGAAATGGTTCGCGCTTCGGTTTCGAGCGCGTTCAGACGTGCCCGCGCCTGTTCGACCGGCCCACGCGACAACGCCTCGGTTTCGCGCGCCTTGGCGAGAACGGCTTCGACACGCTGGATCTCGCCCTCCGCGTCGGCAACGACATTCTCCGCCATCTCGACCATGTCGCGCTTTTCGCTAGGGTCGGGCAAATCGGCCATCTTCTCGTCGATGGCGGCAAGCTCGCCATTCGCTTCACTGGCTTGGCGCTCGAGCCGCATCTTGCGATCGGCCAGATCGCGGATGGCGCGCTCCAGCTGATTGCGGGCGGCTGCGGTCTCGGCGCGTTCTGCGGTCAGGGCGGTAAAGATGCGCTCGCTGTCGGCGAGCTTGGCGGCGGCTTCTTCGAAAGCGACGCTCGTCTCCTCGGCAAGCCTTCCGGAGTCGGCGAGGATATCGGCGAGATCGGCTTCCTCGGCATCGAGCTTGGCAAGGATGGAGGCATTGTCGGCGACAAGGCGCTGCTCGCGGCTGATGTCCTCGGCCAGCTGCGCCAGACGACGGATCAATTCATCACGCCGCCGCAGGATGCGATTGACATCCTCCTCCAGCTGCGAGCGGGCGATCTGCAGACGCTGCAGGGCGGCCGCCGCCTTCGCTTCGTCGTCGCGCAGCTCCGGCAGTTTAAAACTGGCGATGCCCTGGGCCTTTGCCGCCTCCATCTGGATTTGCGCCTTTTCGGCGACGAGCGCGGTTGCCTGGTTGAGCGCGCTATCGGCTTCGGCTTCGGCTTCCTTGGCCTGCACCCAGCGGATATGCAGCAGCATGGCCTCACGGGCGCGGATCTCGGCCGAGAGCGTCTTGAAGCGGTTGGCCTGCCGCGCCTGGCGTTTCAGGCTCTCGATCTGGCTTTCGAGCTGCGATGTCACGTCATCCAGCCGCTCGAGATTGCTTTCAGCGGCGCGCAGGCGCAGTTCCGCTTCATGCCGGCGCGAATGCAGGCCGGAAATGCCGGCGGCCTCTTCCAACAGCTGGCGCCTCGCCTGGGGCTTGGCCTGGATCAGCTCGCCGATACGCCCCTGCCCGACCATGGACGGCGAGCGGGCGCCGGTGGAGGCATCGGCAAAGAGAAGCTGCACATCCTTAGCGCGCGCTTCCTTACCGTTGATGCGATAGATAGAGCCCTGTTCGCGCTCGATGCGGCGCGTCACCTGGATTTCATCACTGTCGTTGAAGGCGGCGGGCGCGGTGCGGTCGCTATTGTCGAGGTAAAGGCCGACTTCGGCGGTGTTGCGGGCGGGGCGATTGCCGGATCCGGAGAAGATCACGTCGTCCATGCCGGAGGCGCGCATGTTCTTGTAGGAATTCTCACCCATCACCCAGCGCAGCGCTTCGACAAGGTTGGACTTGCCGCAACCGTTCGGGCCGACGACACCGGTCAGACCGCGCTCGATGACGAATTCCGCCGGTTCGACGAAGGATTTGAAGCCGACAAGTCTCAGTCTGTTGAATTTCATAGGCGGTGCCCTCTTCTCCCCAGGGAGGAGAAGGCCGTCCACGATGCCGGCATGGGGAGCGCGAACGCTCCAAACTCGAATTCAAAAGAAACAATCACAGGCGCACGACCCCGGCCGCCCGCCTGTGATGAAAAAAGGCGCGGATCAGAGCAGGCTGTCGATAAGCTTCGACATGGCACCAACAGACATGTCCCCTGCATAGCGCTTGCCATTGACTAGGAAGGTCGGCGTTGCATTGACGCCGAAATCCTTGGCTGCGCGTTCCCGTACTGAGTTGACATCATCCAGAAGCTTCTGGTTCGTCAAGCATTTCGTGAAGCTATCCTCAGTAAAACCAGCGAGTTTCGACATCTGCAGCAGTGCGGCGCGGCCGTCGACATCCGGAGAGGCCCAGGCGATCTGCTGCTTGAACAGCATTTCGACCATCGGCATGTACTGTTCCTGCGGGGCGCAACGAGCCAGCATGAAGGCGGCGGCGGCACGCGGATCGAACGGGAATTCGCGGATGATGAAGCGAACCTTGCCGGTATCGACGTATTTCTGCTTGATCGTGTCGAAGGTCGTAACCGCGAAATGCGCGCAGTGCGGGCAGGTCAGCGACATGTATTCGACGATCTTGACGGGGGCATCTTCCTTGCCGAATGCGATTTCCGGCAGCGGGCCGGGCTTCAGCACTTCGTTCATGTCGACATTGCCGTCCGACGGCGGCACTTCGTCTTCGGCGGTTGCTGCAAATGCGGTGTCGGCAAAGGCAGAGAACGCCACGGAAAGGGCTGCAACGGCGGAGCCGCCCAGCAGATGGCGTTTGGTCAAGAGCATGTCGGACATCGGCATAGAGTCACCCGTCGTTGAAAGAGGTCTTCGAATATTCATGCGATATAACGGCAGCTTGCCGCTAACAAGGCACGGTTGACCAACTTTCTTCAAAGAATTGTGACCTGGGAAAGACAAGGAGGTTAAATTGCCGGCGAAATGAGAATCTATGCGTGTTTAGTGCTCGTCGAGCAAGGTCGATGAAATATTCTGACCAGCATAAAAGAGACGTAGAATAACGACTTGCTCGTTCTTGATAAGGTAAGCGGCGGTAACCCGCCGCTCGAACACCATGATCCGAACACCTGGCCCCAAACTCTCACGTTGAGGGCCTCTATCGGCCATTATTTTAAGTGTTTTGCACTGCTCTTGTAGTCGTTGGATAAACGACAACGCGCGGCTCGGGCTATCTTTCGCAATGAATTCATAGATATTTATAAGGTCGTCTTCGGCAAGAGCACTGAAAACAACCCTATATTTCACGGCCAGCTGCTTTCATTCGCTCAGCATGCATCCTTTCGATTCTATCGAAAACCTCGTCAGCATCTCTGCCGGGTCGCGGGTCATCAAGCGCTTCCTGGATCTTTGCGCGCATGATTTGATTTATGACTTCTTCTTCACGGTCTAATGCCCTCAAAGCAGCGCGCAGGACTTCGCTGGCGGAATCGTATGCTCCGGATTCCAGTCTCGCATCAACACCGCGCTGCTGATTACCGAGTGTAACCGTTATCGGCCTACTGCTTCGCATATCCAGTTCCTTGCAAATACTTTGCTCGAGTATGACAGTGTCATTAACAAAAGCAAGCCTGGATCAGGCCTTACCCCGCCTCCAAGCCATCGCCGTGCCCAAACGCTGAACGGCGGCCCTGATCTTCTCATCCTCGATACCATCCATCATGTCAGCCAGCTTGCGTGCCGCCTCGCCCTTCAGGGGCGGCGGCGTACGAGAGCGCTTGGATGCGACCGAGACCGGCTTCTGCACGATGCGGATCTGATTGACGGCATGGAATCCGAAAAAGCTGTTGATGCGCTGGATCAGCTCGCCCTGCGCATGGGTGAGAAATAGCGCGCGGGCGCCCTCGCAGGCGATCGTCAGCACGCCCGGCTGAAACCGCTCGTCCATGCCGGAGCCGCTTCGCTTGGCCCAGGCGATCTTTTCCGGCCGCGTGCAGTCGGCAAAGTCTTCGCCGGCGATTTCATCCCAGCAGCCAAGCAGCGTGGTATTGATGCCGGCGCGCTTTGCCAGCACCGGATCGACGATGCTGTTGGTCAGCTCGGAAATCTGCCGTTCGCCTTTTCGGGGATAACTCATATCATCCAGGTTTCTATGCGTGCTTTATGCGTCCGGGACCTTGATCGCCCGACGCGGCTTGGCCAAGTATAGAGCACTTCCCCTCGACGCGGCAAATCATGACCTCGACTTTAGAATCCCCCACGGCCGCATCCCTGCTTGCCTGGTATGACCGACATCATCGCGACCTGCCCTGGCGGGTCTCGCCGCCCATGGCCGCGCGCGGCGTCAAACCCGATCCCTATCGCATCTGGTTGTCGGAAGTGATGCTGCAGCAGACGACGGTGCCGGCGGTCAAATCCTATTTCGCGAAATTCCTGGAGCGCTGGCCGACGGTCGATGATCTCGCCGCCGCCACGAACGATGACGTCATGGCGGCCTGGGCCGGGCTTGGCTATTACGCCCGCGCCCGCAACCTGAAGAAATGCGCCGAGGCCGTTTCAGCCGATCATGACGGTCGTTTTCCCGATACCGAGGATGGCTTGCGCGCCCTCCCCGGCATTGGCGACTACACGGCTGCCGCCGTTGCCGCCATCGCATTCAATCGCCGGGCGGCGGTGATGGACGGCAATGTGGAGCGCGTCATTTCCCGCCTCTACGCGATCTCGGCGCCCTTGCCCGGCGCCAAGCCGTTGATGAAGCAGAAGGTCGCCCTGTTGACGCCCGCAGACCGGCCGGGCGATTTCGCCCAGGCGATGATGGATCTCGGCGCGACGATCTGCACGCCAAGGCGCCCGGTCTGTTCGCTCTGTCCCTTCAACGGTGCCTGCCAGGCGCTGGCCGGGCATGATCCCGAGCATTTTCCGGTCAAAGCCGCCAAGAAGGACAAGCCGGTGCGCCAGGGCGCGGCCTTCGTCGCCGTCAACGGCGAGGGCAAAATCTTTCTGCGCCGACGCGTCGAAAACGGCTTGCTGGGCGGCATGACGGAGGTACCCACCACGGGGTGGACCGCGCGTATCGACGGCGAGACCGGCCACGAGGCAGCCCCCTTTCCGGCCGACTGGCAGCCGGCGGGGACGGTGACCCACGTCTTTACGCATTTCGAGCTGAGATTGTCCATCTGGCGTACAGTCACGACGGCGCGCACGGACAACCATGACGGATGGTGGGCACCAGTTACAAATCTTGAAGAGCAGGCGCTGCCGACAGTCATGAAAAAAGCGATCGCCCAGGCTATTCCCAATGCGTTCGCAAAAATGCGTTTGGACAAAAAATCAGGAATTCATTCATGACGACGGAAATGCGGCACATCGTTTTCGATATCGGCAAGGTTCTGCTTCATTACGATCCGAGCATTCCCTACAGCCACGTCATTCCGGACGATGCCGAACGCGAATGGTTCCTCGCCAATGTCTGCACGAGCGAATGGAACATCGAACAGGACCGCGGCCGCACGTGGGGAGATGCCGAGGCACTGTTGATCGCCGAACATCCCGAGCGTGAGGAGCATATTCGCGCCTTCCGCAAATATTGGCACGAGATGGTTCCGCATGCTTATGAAGACAGCGTCGCGATCTTCGAAGGATTGATCGCGGAAGGCCGCGACGTCACGATGCTGACCAACTTCGCCTCCGATACGTTCCGCGAGGCCCAGTTGCGCTACCCGTTCCTCAACAAGCCGCGCGGCGTTACGGTTTCCGGCGATATCGGGCTGATCAAACCGGATGTCGCGATTTACGATACCCACGCCAAGAGCTTCGGTCTCGATCCGGCCTCGACGATCTTCATCGACGATTCCTATCCGAACGTCGAAGGCGCACGCGCTGCCGGCTGGCATGCAGTTCACTTCACCGGCGCCGAGAAGCTGCGCAGCGATCTCACCGCCCATGGCATAAAGGTTTGAGCCGATGATCTTCGATCCCGCAGAGCGCATCGATCTGTTCCACGACGCGATCAATCGCCTCGATTATGAGGCGATCGAGAACTTCTTTGCCGAGGACGCTACCTACGTCTCCAACGGTGTCGGCAGCCTTGCCGGCCGCGCGGCGATCATGGAAGCGTTCCGCGGCTATTTCGACACCTATCCCGATCAGACGGCATCCAACTCCCTGGTGGAGACGCTGACACCGCTTTCGGGCCGTGCCGTCTGGTCGGTTCGCGCGACCAACAGCAAGACCGGCAAGCCGCTGATCCGCGAAGGCGAGGAAACGATTACCTTCGACGAGGACGGCCGCATCGTCCGCGTCGATGTTACGGACTATCAGGAATTCTGATACCCGGAGCTGAAAAGACGCCCAGGGCCTTACCGATATTCGTTCGATAAGGCCCTGGGCGTTTCACCTTCTTCCCTAACTGGAGGTACACGACGGAAGAAGGCGGATATGTTTGCGGGAAAACAAAGAGATAGAGCGATTCCGTGGAAAGCTGAACCGCTCTTTGCTTACTCCACCTTCGCCAGATCGCTGCGGATGATAGCCCTCAGTTCGTCGATCGGACGCAGGGCACGTCCGTCGTCGAAGTGCCAGAACATCCATCCGTTGCATGCATCGAGGCCCTGGACCTTCGCGCCGAGGCGATGAATCGAACCGGCCTCGCCGCCGGAGGCGACCGTGCCGTCGGCGCGCACGATGGCGCTATAGCGGCGCTTCGCGTCCGTCAGCACCTGGCCCGGCTTGATCATGCCGCTCTCGATGAGCACGTTGAAAGCCACGCGCACTTCGGCCTTCTTGCCGGTCATGACGGTCAGTTCCGCCTTACCGAGCGGCTCGACGGCGGCGATGCGGGCGCTTGCCGCATCGATATAGTCCTGCTCGCGCTCGATGCCGACGAAATGACGGCCGAGGCGCTTGGCAACGGCGCCCGTCGTGCCCGACCCGAAGAAGGGATCGAGGATGATGTCGCCGGGTTTGGACGAGGCCATGATGACGCGGGCAAGCAAGGCTTCCGGCTTCTGCGTCGGATGCACCTTCTTGCCGTCGTCGCCCTTCAGCCGCTCGTTGCCGCTGCAGATCGGGAACAGCCAGTCGGAGCGCATCTGCACGTCGTCATTGGCGGCCTTCATGGCGTCGTAGTTGAAGGTATAGCCCTTGGCCTTGGCGTTCGGACTTGCCCAGATCATCGTCTCATGCGCGTTCTGGAAGCGGCGGCCCTTGAAATTCGGCATCGGATTGGTCTTGCGCCAGACGATGTCGTTGAGGATCCAGAAGTTCAGATCCTGCATGGTCGCGCCGACGCGGAAGATATTGTGATAGGAGCCGATGACCCAGATCGTGCCCGTCGGCTTCAACACGCGGCGGCAGGCAAGCAGCCAGGCGCGGGTGAAGGCGTCATAGGCTTCGAAGGATGCAAACTGGTCCCACTCGTCATCGACGGCGTCGACCAGCGACTGGTCCGGTCGATGCAGCGTGCCGCCAAGCTGAAGATTGTAGGGCGGGTCGGCGAAGATGACGTCGACGGACTGATTGGGCAGTGCTTCAAGAGCGGCCACGCAATCGCCCTTGATGATCGTGTCGATCCAGGACCCCGGAACTGCGGAGGTCCTGAGGTCGGCAAGCGGGAAAACTGACGCCATGTGATACTCGCTCTGTTACACTTACTCGATGCTCTTAACTGAGTGTTATGGTTACCTAACTTGGTTACCAAAGACTAAAGCGGCGGCATATTTTCCAAATTCCCGAGGAAGCCCCAGGGAATGCGTGGCTCGCAAGGCGGTGCTATCCCGCTAAACTGCCTTAGATGTCGTGCACCGCGTGGCTGTCATCTGGCGCCTCGTCCCGTTCCGTCATCCCGTAATCGCGAAGGACCTGCGTGACGCGCAAACGATAATCGGCGAATACCGTCTTGCGGCCCGCTTTCTGCGCGGCGCGATGGGCTTCGCGGTTTCGCCATTCGCGAACGGCGGCTTCGTCGCGCCAGAAGGACAGCGACAGGATCTTGCCCGGCTGACTGAGGCTTTCGAAGCGTTCGATGGAGACGAAACCATCGATGGCTTCGAGTTCGGAGCGCAGCCGTCCGGCAATGTCGAGATAATGCTGACGTTCATCAGGATGCGGGACGACTTCGAAAATAACTGCGATCATGGCGATATCCCTGGAGCATGTGGCAGGGATATATTTTTCAGGAAAATACGATTCTCCTGCAAGATGAAACGCTCACGACGGGAGAAATCGTGATTGGCCTGCGCCAGCGGGTCGGCGGCTAGGCTCTTGCGGTAGGCCTCGTAGGCGGCCAGGTTTTCAATGTTGTATATGCCATAGGCCGTCGTCAGCGAACCCTCATGTGGCGCGAAGTAGCCGATCAGATCGGCGCCGTTGCGCGGGATAATCTGGCCCCAGGCCTTGCCATATTGCGCGAAGGCTTCCTGCTTGAACGGATCGATCTGATAGCGGATGAGACAGGTGATCATTGGCTTTCTCCTTTGCTGATGGGAGTGTTTTCTCACATTGCAGGACGAAGATGCTTCGGTTACGATCGAAGTATGAAAGAAGGTCCAGACATCGCACAGATCGGCTCGCTGATCGGCGATCCGGCACGAGCGAACATGCTGACGGCGCTGATGGGCGGCCGCGCGCTGACGGCGACGGAACTGGCGGCTGCGGCCGGCGTGACGCTGCAGACCGCGAGCGCTCATCTTGCCAAGCTCGAAGCAGGCGGCCTGCTCACGCAACGCAAGCAGGGCCGCCATCGCTATTTCGCGCTGGCCGACGACCGCGTCGGCAAACTGCTTGAGGGCATCATGGGTTTTGCCGCAAGCCGCGGGCACCTCCGCCATCGTCCCGGCCCGAAGGAGCCGGCCCTGCGCAAGGCGCGCATCTGCTACGACCATCTGGCTGGCGATTATGGCGTGCGCATGCTCGACAGCCTGGTGGAGGCCGGATCGATTTCCGTCATGGGCGAAGGCCTGAGTGTGACGGCCGACGGCGAGAAGCGTTTGGGATCGATCGGCATCGATATATCCGGGCTGCGTTCGAGCCGCCGTCCGCTTTGCCGATCCTGCCTTGATTGGAGCGAGCGGCGGGCGCATCTGGCCGGCAGCCTCGGCAAGGCGCTGCTTTCAAACTTCTTCGACAAGGGTTGGGCGCGACGAACCGAAAACAGCCGCTCGATCTTCTTCACGCCCGAGGGGGAGCGCCGCTTCCTGGCGCTCTTTCCTGTCGAATTGGGTGAAGATATCGAGCAGCCCCAGCTGGATGATACGCTTTGAACTGTCGCGAGGTACATTGCAGCTGAGGTCAAATCAAAAACGGCCTCACTCGGAAGACGAAATGAATTGCCGATCGAAACACGTCCAGTAATACACCGAAGAAACTATCTATAATTTTTAGCCGACGATTGCGAACGCTTCGCGGGTCGATCCGGACGGTGTGCGAACCGGCGCGCGGCCGATCCATTGCACATGTTTCTGCAGAATCGCGGCTGCCTCATCGGCCCGCCCTTGGCGCAACGCCGCCAGAATAGCGCGGTGGTCGTGATCCGTGCGCTTCTCCCAGCCGGATTGCCAGGCGGAGAAGAGAAAGCGGGCGCTGGCGGCATGCAGGTCATCGATGGCGGCCAGCAGGCGCACCATGCCGCAGGGCGCCAGGATCAGGCGGTGGAAGCGGCGATTGGCCTCCTCCCAGGCGCGGACATCGCCGGCGGCATCGCCGTCGCGTGTCGCCTGCTCGGCCTCGTCGAGAATGGCAGGCGTCAGGTGCGGGGCCGCATGCTTGAGCGCAAGGCCCTCGAGCGCCGCCCGCATTTCGGCGACCTCGCGGACTTCCTTGAGATCGAAAGAGGCGACGCGAACGCCGCGGCGCGGCAAGCTGATCGCCAGCCCTTGCGCCTCCAGCCGCCGGAACGCTTCGCGCACGGGCACGTGGCTGGTACCGAATTCTGCGGCGATGTGATCCTGCCGCAGGCGGGCATCGGGCGCGATCTCGCCGCGGATGATGCGGTCGGCAAGCACCCGGCTGATGCGGCTGGCAATGGTGTCGTCGCGCTCCTTGGCCATGGCCGATCCTTAAAGGCGGGCCTGCCGGATGTCGAGCGGCAAGCAACGGTCATCACTTCTTTTGCGCATTTCGACCCTTTCGCTCACTGCAGCGCAGCCATGCCCGTCAATTGGTTGAGCTTTGGCGACAGATCGTGTAAAGCCCCACGGTCATTTTCCAGAGCATGCTCCGAACCACCGACGGCCTTCCGCGAAGCATGCCGACTTCAGCCCATATCAAAGGCAGCACTTCTCATGAGCAATGGCTTCGACCTCATCATCTTCGACTGCGACGGCGTTCTGGTCGATTCGGAAATCATCGCGGCACGGGTCGAATCGAAACTGCTGACCGATGCCGGCTACCCGATCAGCGCCGAGGAAATGGGCGAGCGCTTCGCCGGCATGACCTGGCGCAACATCCTGTTCGAAGTCGAGCGCGAGGCAAGTATCCCGCTCTCCGCGTCGCTACTCGACAAGTCGGAGAAATTGCTCGACCTGAAGCTTGCCAATGAGGTTCAGGCGATATCAGGCGTTCCGCTGGCGCTGTCACGGCTGCCGATGCCACGCTGCATCTGCTCGAACTCCAGCTCCGAACGTCTCGACATGATGTTGACCAAGGTCGGCTACATCAAGTTCTTTGCGCCGCATATCTACTCCGCCAAGGATCTCGGCGCCGACCGCGTGAAGCCGAAGCCGGATATCTTCCTGCACGGCGCCAAGCAGATGAATGTCAGCCCCGCCAACACGATCGTCGTCGAAGATTCCGTTCATGGCGTCCAGGCCGCACGCGCCGCCGGCATGCGCGTCATCGGCTTCACCGGCGCGTCGCATACCTATCCTTCCCATGCCGACCGTCTGACGGATGCCGGCGCCGAAACCGTCGTCAGCCGCATGGCCGACCTGCCCGGCGTCGTCATGGCGCTCGCAGAATGGGACGGCGTGCTCTGAGGCAATAGGCAATAGGCAATAGGCAATAAATGTTGCGGCTATAGTGCCGACGGCAGCAAGGGGACAAGGTGTCTTTTACTACTGCCTACTGCCTACTGCCTACTGCCTACTGCCTACTGCCTACTGCCTGACCCCAACCTTAGTGACGCTTCTTACGGGCCGGCTTCTCACCCTTTACAGGCTTCTGCGGACCCTGTTCGAAGCCGATCTGGACGATCGTGAAGCCGCCGGAACCGCCGGCAACCTGGATATCGTCATCGGTGAAGAGGAATTGTGCCGTGGTCTCACCCGGCGGAATTTCCGCCGTGTACATGATGGTCTTGCTGTAAAGGGCATTATCATTGTCCATGACGGCAACGTGGATGGGCAAGGTGACCTTGCCGGAACTGCCCGTCGGGCCGGCAACGAGGCGCCCTTGCGCGACGACATGAATGCCGAGGCTGGCGCCGTCGCTTGTGCACTGGCGCGTCGCCTGCGCGAGCGAGGCCTGATAGGCCAGCTGGTTCGGATCATCCTTGGCGCCCTTAGCGTAAACGCGATAGACCGAATCTTCGTCGCGAATGACCGCCTGCGGGCATTTGCCGGCGACATAGGTCTGACCACCGGTCGGAGCCGCGGTCGCGGGGCTCGCCTGCGGTGCTACCGTTACGTCCGTTGCCGGCTGTTTTTCACTATTGCCGCCGATACCGAGAGTGCTGCAACCCGTCAGCAATGCCAGAAGCGAAGCGGAGAAAAGACGACGCGAAACCTTGCCAAACACTATTATTCCACCCTCTCCAGATATTTCACATTATCGGCCTGCAGCCTATTAAACGGGCCTTTTATGACACTTGGCGATGGTCTATACCAGCGACGCAGCAAAAAATCGATTGGGTAGACACCGTTTTGGCTCACTTTTCGAGATCGACACATTGCCATAGACAGCCGCCACATGGCGCCGATCCCACGCGCCTTGCGCAAACGCGAAAACCACGCGGCTGATCCGACGCAAAAAGACAGGCCGCCGTCGCTTCGTTCCACTACCCTCTCAATCGATCACTCAGGCAATTTTGCGACCAAAGGAATTCTAAGACCGTGGACTATATCTCAACGCGGGGAGAAGCCCCTGCCCTTGGCTTCTGCGACGCCCTCCTGGCCGGCCTTGCTCGCGACGGCGGGCTCTATGTTCCCCGTGAATGGCCTGCCCTGACGAAGAAGGAAATCCGCGCCTTTCGCGGCAAAAGCTACCAGGACGTCGCTTTCGCGGTCCTCTCCCCCTTCACCAATGGCGAGATCCCGGCCGACGTCTTCCGCGGCATGATCGACGATGCCTACGCCACCTTCCGGCACCCCGCGGTCACACCGCTCGTCCAGACCGGGCCGAACAGTTTCGTCATGGAACTCTTCCACGGCACGACGCTCGCCTTCAAGGATGTCGCCATGCAATTGCTGGCACGACTGATGGACTACGCGTTGGAAAAGCGCGGCCAGCGGGCCACCATCGTCGGCGCCACATCAGGCGACACCGGTGGTGCCGCGATCGACGCCTTCGCCGGCCGCGAACGCACCGATATCTTCATTCTCTTCCCGCATGGGAAGGTTTCGCCGGTACAGCAGCGGCAGATGACCACCTCGACGGCGGCCAATGTTCACGCGCTGGCGGTCAAGGGCAATTTCGACGACTGCCAGAACCTCGTCAAAGCCATGTTCAACGACGCCGCCTTCCGCGACAAGGTCAAGCTTTCCGGTGTCAATTCCATCAACTGGGCGCGAATCATGGCGCAGGTGGTCTATTATTTCACCACCGCAGTCGCCCTTGGCGGCCCGGACCGGAAGATTTCCTTCACCGTGCCAACGGGCAATTTCGGCGATATTTTCGCGGGCTACGTCGCCAAGCGCATGGGCTTGCCGATCGAGCGCCTAGTCATCGCCACCAACGAGAACGATATCCTGGCGCGCATGCTGAAGACCGGCCGCTACGAAATGCGTTCCGTCAAGGCCACCACCTCGCCGTCGATGGATATCCAGATCTCCTCCAACTTCGAACGGCTGCTGTTCGAGGCCAACGGCCGCGACGCGTCCAAGGTCCGCGCCGCCATGGAAAGCCTGAAGCAATCGAACGGCTTTTCGATCAGCGAAGAGGCCCTGAAATTCATCAAGAAAGACTTCCGCGCCGGGCGCGCCAGCGAAAAGCAGGTGGCCGAAACGATCCGCAAAACCCTCGCGGATACGGGCTATCTGCTCGACCCGCATACGGCGATCGGTGCTTTCGTCGCCGCGAAGAACGAGCGCCCCAGCAGCCCGATGGTGACACTTGCCACCGCGCATCCCGCAAAATTCCCCGCCGCAGTAAAATCCGCATCCGGTATTGACCCGGCGCTTCCGACGTGGCTTGCTGGTCTGATGACCAGGGAGGAGCGTTTCGACATTCTCGATCCGGAACTTAAAGCCGTTGAAGGCTTTATCGGCAAGCACGCCCGGACCGGGGAATAACAGACGCGGAAAGACAAGCGATGACAGTGGAGTGCACCCGGCTTGCGTCCGGGCTGACAGTAGCAACCCAATCGATGCCACACCTTGAAAGCGTGGCACTCGGCGTTTGGATCAAATCGGGTTCGCGTAACGAGACGGAAGCAGAACACGGTATTGCGCATCTGCTCGAGCATATGGCGTTCAAGGGCACGGGACGGCGCACCGCCCGCGAGATCGCCGAGGAAATCGAGAATGTCGGCGGCGAAGTCAACGCTGCCACCTCGACCGAAACCACTTCCTATTATGCCCGCGTTCTGAAGGATCACGTGCCGCTCGCCGTCGATATCCTTGCCGATATCCTGACCGAGTCCGCCTTCGACGAGGAAGAACTGGCCCGCGAAAAGCAGGTGATCCTGCAGGAAATCAACGCCGCGAACGACACGCCTGACGATGTCGTCTTCGACAAATTTTCCGAAGTCGCCTATCGTGGACAGACGCTCGGGCGCGCCATTCTCGGCACGCCGGAAACCGTCGTCTCCTTCTCGCCGGAACAGATCCGCCATTACCTCGGCCGCAACTACACGACCGACCGCATGTTCGTGGTGGCGGCCGGCGCGGTCGACCATGAAAGCTTCGTGCGTCAGGTCGAGGAGCGCTTCTCCAGCCTGCCGGCGAAACCGTCCGCTCCGCCCGTTATCGAGCCAGCCCGCTACATCGGCGGCAACATCCGGGAAACGCGCGACTTGATGGATGCGCAGATCCTGCTTGGCTTCGAAGGCCGTGCCTATCATACCCGCGATTTCTATTGTTCGCAGATCCTCGCCAACATCCTCGGCGGCGGCATGTCATCGCGCCTGTTCCAGGAAGTGCGCGAGTTCCGCGGGCTCTGTTATTCGGTCTATGCCTTCCACTGGGGCTTCTCCGACACCGGCATCTTCGGCATCCATGCCGCCACCGGCGGCGAGAACCTGCCGGAATTGCTGCCCGTCATCGTCGACGAGCTGCGCAAGTCTTCCCATGACATCCAGCAGCAGGAAATCGAGCGCGCCCGCGCCCAGATCCGCGCACAATTGCTGATGGGCCAGGAAAGTCCAGCCGCCCGCGCCGGCCAGGTCGCCCGGCAGATGATGCTTTACGGCCGCCCCATCCCGAACCAGGAGATGCTGGAACGCCTGGAAGGCATCACCATCGACCGCCTGACGGATCTTGCCGGCCGGCTGTTCTTCGATACAGTACCGACGCTTTCGGCGATCGGGCCGCTGGAGCAGCTTGCACCGATGGAAGACATCGTCACGTCGCTGTCGTCGCCAGCCCCCGCTTCCAAAAGCGCAAGCGGCTAAGGGCACGCCGCGAGCCTATGGGTTCAATTCTCGGGGGAGTGCTTGGCGGCATGCAAAAATCTGTCTTTCGGTTTCTCTCACGTCATCCGGACGCGGTTGAACTCGAAAACGACACATATTTGCTGCGCCTGCCGCGCTACTCCGATTTCAACCAATGGCACAGGCTCCGGGCGGAGAGCCGCCGCTTCCTGGAACCCTGGGAGCCGACCTGGCGGCATGACGAGCTTACGGAGGGCGCCTATCGGGCACGCATCATCCGCGGAAAGCAGGAATATAGTTCCGGCCAGGCCATACCGCTATTCATCTTCCTCAGGGAAAACATGACGCTGGTTGGCGGGATTACGATCGGCTATATTCGCCGCGGTGCTGCGCAGAGCTGCATGATCGGATATTGGATGGGCGAGCGCTATTCCGGTCAGGGCCATATGTTCGCCGCACTTCAATTGGTTATACCCTATATCTTTTCCGGACTTGAGTTGCACCGTATTGAAGCAGCCTGTATTCCGGACAATGAGCGTAGCATGCGGCTTTTGGAAAAAGCCGGTTTCCAGCGGGAAGGTCATTTGCGCGGTTATCTTAAAATCAACGGTCAGTGGCGCGACCATGTGATGTTTTCAAGGTTGGCATCCGACACCAACCCGAACCGAAGCTTCGACCAGCGATGATCACCGGATTCACGCAGACGTGGCCGATGGCCCCGCGGCTATCCGCGCTGATCGCCACGCTTGCGGCCACCATGCTGCTGTTGATCGCCGGTATGGCGCATGCGGCGGAGCCCGTGAAGATTTCGCGCGACGATACCGCCCTCGACCTGACGGCGACGACGGAGATCTACACCAACCAGGGCGAAGCCTTTCAGGTCTCGACTGCGGCCGGAGCCGACGGCATCCGGCGCCGCATTGAGGTACGATCCTCCTCACCGAACCATCAAGGTGACTGGGCCGTCTTCGCGCTCGCCAATGTCTCGGAAGAGCAGCTGGAGCGCGTCATCGTCGCGCCGCATTTCCGTCTGGTGAATTCTAAGGTCTTCTGGCCCGATCTCGGCTCGCAGCGCATCGTCGCCATTACGCCGAGCGAAGGTTTCGCGCTCGACCGTCAGCCGAGCGACGAGGCCGATGTCTTCCGCATCACGCTGAACCCCGGCGCCGTCGTCACCTTCGTTGCCGAGCTTTCGTCGCCGAACCTGCCGCAGCTCTATCTCTGGGAACCGAACGCCTACAAGGATACGGTCAACGCCTTCACGCTCTATCGCGGCATCGTGCTCGGCATTGCCGGGCTGCTGGCCGTGTTCCTGACCATCCTTTTTGTGGTCAAGGGCACGTCGATGCTGCCGGCGACGGCGGCACTCGCCTGGGCGGTGCTCGGCTATATCTGCGTGGATTTCGGCTTCCTCGGCAAGCTCATCAGCATCACGTCGAGCGACCAGCGAATATGGCGCGCCTGCGCGGAGGTGGCGCTCGCATCGAGCCTGGTGATCTTCCTGTTCACCTATCTCAATCTCAATCGCTGGCATGCGCATCTCGGCTACGTGACGCTTGCCTGGGTTCTCGGCCTTGCCCTGCTCTTCGGCGTCGCGATCTACGATCCGTCGATCGCGGCCGGTATCGCGCGGCTGTCGCTGGCGCTGACGGCGACGGCCGGCCTGCTGCTCATCATCTATCTCGGCTTCAGCCGCTATGATCGCGCCATCCTGCTCGTGCCTGCCTGGGCTCTGATCCTCGTCTGGCTGTTCGGAGCCTGGATGACGGTCATGGGCAAGCTCGACAACGACATCATCCAGCCCGCACTCGGCGGCGGCCTTGTGCTCATCGTCCTGCTGATCGGCTTCACCGTCATGCAGCACGCCTTTGCCGGCGGTGCCTTCCAGCAGGGCTTGTTCTCGGATCTCGAGCGTCAATCCCTGGCGCTCACAGGTTCCGGCGACACCGTCTGGGACTGGGACGTGGCGCGCGACCGCGTGGTGACGACTCCCGATATCTCGATGAAGCTCGGCCTTTCGCCGGGCACCATGCACGGCGCCGCGCGCAACTGGCTGCCGCGGCTGCACCCAGACGATCGAGATCGTTTCCGCGCAACGCTTGACGTGCTGCTGGAACACCGTCGGGGCCGACTGAACCACGAATTCCGCATTCGCGCGGAGGATGGGCATTTCCACTGGCTGTCGATCCGCGCCCGGCCGGTGCTTGGGTCGAACGGCGAGATCATTCGCTGCGTCGGCACGATCGTCGATATCACCGAGCAGAAGAATTCGGTCGAGCGGCTGCTGCACGACGCCGTGCACGACAATCTCACCGGATTGCCGAACCGCCAGGTCTTCCTCGACCGGCTGCAGGCCGTTCTGACGCTCGCGTCGGATAGCAATCAGCTCCGGCCGACCGTGATGGTCATCGACATCGACCGCTACAAGCTCGTCAACGATACGCTCGGCTTCGCGGCTGGTGACAATATTCTCATCGCGCTGACGCGGCGCCTTCGCCGCCTGATGAAGCCGCAGGATACACTCGCTCGCCTTTCGGGCGACCAGTTCGGGCTCATCCTCGTTTCCGAACGCGATCCGGCCAAGGTTGCGGATTTTGCCGACGCGATCAGCAAGGCAATCATGGTGCCGATCAATTTCGCCAATCGCGAAATCATCCTGACGGCATCGGTCGGGCTAACGTCGTGGGTCGACCAGCAGGAAAATGCGGCCGGCATGCTGAGCGATGCGGAACTTGCCATGTACCGCGCCAAACGCGCCGGCGGCAATCGCGTCGAGCCGTTCCAGCCGGCCTTCCGCAGCTTCGGCACCGACCGGCTGCAGCTCGAAACCGATCTGCGCCGCGCCGTCGAGCGCAAGGAACTTTCGCTGGTCTATCAGCCGATCGTCCGCCTGGAAGATGCCGAGGTCGCGGGCTTCGAGGCGCTGATGCGCTGGGAGCATCCCAAGCGCGGCAATATTCCGCCGACGGAATTCATTCCGATCGCGGAGGCTTCCGACATCATCGGCCCGCTCGGCATGTTCGCGCTCGAACAGGCGACCAACGACCTGAAGGCCTGGCAGCGACAGACTGGCGATCTGCCACTGTTCGTCTCCATCAATCTTTCCAGCGTGCAGCTGCTCAACAACGAGCTTTACGACGATATCCGTGCCCTGCTCGCCAAGACCCATTGCGATCCGAGCCGTATCAAGCTGGAGCTGACGGAATCGCAGGTGATGGAAAACCCGGAACAGGCTCGGCTCGTGCTCAACAAGCTGCGCGACGCCGGCATCGGCCTCGCGCTCGACGATTTCGGCACCGGCTATTCGTCGCTCGCCTATCTCACCCGCTTCCCCTTCGACACGATCAAGCTCGACAAGGCCATGGTTCGCGACGACAGCGACAAGAAGGCCGTTCTGCTGCGCTCGGTCATTTCCATGGCGCGCGAACTCAACATGCGCGTCGTCGCCGAAGGAATCGAATCCGAAGAGGATGCCTTGGAGCTTGCCAAGATCGGTTGCAGCTACGGACAGAGCTTCATCTTCGGGCCGCCGATGGGCTCCGATTCGGTGATACGTCTGTTGAAGGAACGCTTTCCGCTGACGAAGCGTGCCTAAGGCTTTTCGCGAACCGTCATCGACGATTTGCGGCGCCTAGAGCACGCTTCGATTTCTCAGAATCGCAGGTTCGCAAATCAGCTGAGATATGATTCTCTGTTCCTACCGGGAAAGGACGGTCGGCAGGGATGACCCAACCATATTCCGAAGATCTTCGCGAACG
>NZ_JABAII010000014.1 GCF_012641405.1 Rhizobium sp. P40RR-XXII | reverse complement strand
ATCTCTACGCCCAGCGCCACCTGATCGAGTGCTGCTTCTCCAGACTCAAGCAGTTCCGCAGGGTCGCTACGCGCTTCGAAAAAACCGCCGAAAACTACCTCGCAGTCGTCACTATCGCAGCAATCGTTCTATGGATCAGATAACTGTCCACACTTCCTAGGGCTTACGCGCAGGGAGCGAGGATGCCGACACGATCTCGCATCAATAAACGGCATCATGCATTTTGCATTGGACGCGCCGAATATTTCCTGCTATCCGGCTTTCCACACTCTAAGGACCCCTTGTCATGAAAGTCACCAGAAGCCTGCGACGACGCCGATGATCCCGAACGCTCCACGAGCGCCTTCGAGAACAATATCGTCCGTCTATCTGGTTTCACTGGTCTAATGTACAAGCACGATCTGGTCTACCTCACTGAGGATGCGTCGCACGACGCTGTCATCGAACTCATCAACGAAGAAGCATTCGGTCCCGGCCGGTTTACGCGGGCTGCCGCACGCATTCGCGAACAGGGGCCGCATGACCGGTCGCTGTCGTTCATTTGCGCCGACGATGGCGAGACGATCGCCTCGGTGCGGATGACGGCGGTACTAGCCGGATCGGTCAAGGGCCATCTGCTCGGCCCGCTCGCCGTACGCCCCTCCCACAAGAACAAGGGCATTGGCCGCGAACTCGTGCGCATCGCCGTCGAGGCCGCCAAACGCCAGGGCTCGGAAGCCGTCATCCTCGTCGGCGATCCGCCTTACTATGGCCCGCTCGGTTTCGAGAAGGTCGCCTATAACACGCTGACTTTCCCCGGTCCCGTCGATCCGAACCGGGTGCTGGTCGTGCCCATCGCCGCCGATACGCATGCGCGGCTGCAAGGCTCGATCGCGTGGCGCGACGATTCGGTTCCGGCCGTTACGACGGAAGAAGAGGACGAGGAAGACGACATGCAATTGACTGCGATCGCCGTTTAAGTCTTTGCGTTGAAAACGAAAACTATCGTCCCGCTGTTCTTCAGCGGGGCGATAGTTTCTTCTGCAGGAAGAAGCGGCTTCTGCCAGCGGGGAAATCCGGCAATTCACCGAAGACCGCATAGCCTTGCCGTTGGTAGGCGCGCAGTGCCTGCGGATTGAACGTATCGATCCACGCTCCGAAGCAGCCGCGCGCGCTCGCTTCAGCTTCGGCCGCATCCAGCAGCTTTCCCGCCATGCCCTGGCCGCGCAGGCTTTCCGGCACGAAGAGCCATCCCGTGAACAACCATCCCCAGGCGGTGTAGCCGGAAATCCCGCCGATGGTTTTGCCGGTCTCATCGCGAATCAGAGCCGCAAGGGGACGACGTTCGGAGGGGCCGACATCGGCGGCATTGAAGGCCGTCAATCCCTCGCTGATGACCGCGAGTTCGCTTTCGCTGGGGGTATCGGTCACATCAATGTTCATCACGGTCACCGTCCTTCGCGCCACCATGTGGCGGAGAAGGCAAAGAGGAGGGCGGCAAGACCGGCAAAGCCCGCAAACAAGGGCAGGGTATTGATACCCTTTAGCACGGTTTCGTCGGTCATGCGGATGGTCAGCCGCTGGTTGTCGGCGACGCGAACGGTGCCGCGCACCGGCAGGACCTGCGGTACCGTCACGCTGCCATTGGCGCCGGCGACCCGGGTGACAAGCCCCTTGGTCTTTTGCGCCAGCGGCTGCAGCGTCTCGGTGGTCGAGATCATCGCCTTGAATTCCGGGGCATCGATGGCACCGATATGAACGAGCGTCGACAGATTGCCATTGGCGATCTGATAGAGCCCGATCTCATCCATATGTTTTTCGGCCTGATAGAGACCGGGTTGCGTCCGCTTCAGCGGCAGGGTCTCGCTCTTGCCGGATGGTGATTTGATCGTGGCGGGGCCAGGATCGTCGCCGATGGTCTGGCGCGTCACCTGCAGCGTGCGGCCGGCGGCGTTCGCCGTCAGTGCTTCTTCCTCCAGCGCCGGCTCCTTCAGCAGCCAGTGGGCAATGCGGCGATAGAGCGACACGTGCGGGCCGCCGCCTTCGAAGCCGCGCGCCCAGAGCCAGCCTTCGTCGGAAAGCAGCATGGCGACACGGCCCTGACTGACGCGGTTCAGCACCAGCAAGGGACTGTTATTCGCGCCGACCATCACGGTCTGCCCCTGCGGCCGTTCGACATCGACGCTGCGGAACCAGCGGCCCCAATGCGGCGGCTCGGTATCGGATCCATCCAGGCCGCGTGTCACGGGATGTTTCCGGCCCTGATCCGACAGACGCGGATAGAAGGCCTTCTCGATCATCTGGCCCGTCGGCTCGGCCGGCAGCACGGAGGCAAGCGGCGTCAGCGCGATCGAACTGCCGCCGGCATGTTCCGGACCGGCGGCCACGAGGAGGGCGCCGCCGTTTTCGACATATTGCGCCATGTAATCATAATAGATCGTCGGCAGGACGTTCTGACGGTCCTGGTAGCGATCGAAAATGATCAGATCGAAAGAATTGATCTTGTCGACAAAAAGCTCGCGCGTCGGGAAGGCGATCAGCGACAATTCGTTGATCGGCGTGCCGTCCTGCTTGTCCGGCGGACGCAGGATGGTGAAGTGCACGAGATCGACCGAGGCGTCCGATTTCAGAAGGTTGCGCCAGGCACGCTCGCCGGCATGCGGCTCGCCCGAGACGAGCAGAACGCGCATGTTCTGGCGGATGCCTTCGATCAGCTGGACGGTGCGATTGTTGATGGCCGTGACCTCGCCGGGCACCTCGGCGACGGCGAATTCGAGGACATTGTTGCCGGCGCGGGGCACCTTGAAGCTGAAGGGCGTGTCCTGGCCGGGCGTTGCCTGCAGCGTGGCGATTTCGTCGCCGTTCATCTTGACCGTGACTGCTGCCGTGACGCCTGGGCTCTTGCCATCGTCAACGACACGAAAGACGAGCTGTTGCTCGTCATTGACGATACCGAACCGAGGCGCGCGCACGATTTCGATGCGGCGATCGAATTCGTCCGGCTTGCCTGTGATCAGCCCGTGGATGGGTGCGTCGAAGCCGAGTTGCTGGTTGACGCCGGGAATATCGTGGATCTGGCCGTCGGTCAGGAAGATGGCGCCGCCGATGCGGGCGGGCGGCACGTCCGCGATCGCCGAGGAGAGTGCCGAGAAAAGCCGCGTCGACGGCGATTCTGCTTCCGCCGGATCGCGCACCTCGACGATGCGTGGTTCCATGCGAGGGAATTGCGCCAGCCGGTCCTTGAGCATAGCCAGGGCGTCATCGGTCATCTTGGAGCGTTCCGGCGTCTGCTGGCTGAGACTGCGGTCGACCACGATGGGGACGATGGTCGTCAGTTGCTCGCGATCCTCCTGCATCAGCACGGGATTGGCGAGCGCGGCCAAGAGAGCGATGCCCGCCAGAGCACGGATCCAGCCGCCGCGCAGGCGCCTGAAGATCGCAAGCGCCGCGATGGCGAGCGTCAGCACTGCCAGAGCGGCCAGGATGGGCCAGGGGAGGAATGGGGCAAAACCGATATTCATATTATTGCCCCAAGCGCTGCAGGATGTCCGGAACGTGGACCTGATCGGATTTATAGTTCCCGGTAAGCATGTACATCATGATGTTGACGCCGGTGCGGTAGGCGTATTCGCGTTGAGTTTCGTCCGGCGGCACGGTCGGCAGCAGCGGCGAACCGTTTTCATCGACGGCCCAAGCGCCGGCAAGATCGTTGCCCGTTATGATGATCGGCGTCACGCCGTCTGAGGTTGCGACCGCATTTGCGTCGCGGCGCATATCCTGCCGCGCTTCCACCCAGAGCGGACTATCGGCATAGCGGCCGGGGAAGCTTGACAGCAAATAGAAGGATTTGGTCAGCACATGCCCGGCAGGCACCGGCTCCAAGGGCGGAATATCGAGATTGGCGAGGATCTGCTGCAACCGCTGGCCGTTCGGGCTGGGTGTCGAGGTATCGCCCATCGTGTCGATGGCGTCACGGGTATCGAACAGCACTGTGCCGCCGTTGCGCATATAGGCATCGATGCGGTTGATGGCGTCGTTGGATGGCATCGGTGCGGTCGCTGAAACCGGCCAGTAGATAAGGGGATAAAAGGCCAGTTCGTCCTTGGTCAGGTCCAACCCGACCGGAGGACTGGGCTCGAGCGTCGTGCGATAGGTGAGGTAGTCGGAGAGGCCGGCAAGCCCGCGCTCCGAGATATGATCGACTTCCGTCTCGCCCGTCACGACATAAGCAAGATGCGTCTTGTCCAGCCGCGAAAAAATGGTGTCGTCGCCGGGTTTTGCATCGTCGGCCAATGCGATTGCCGGATGCAGGAAGATGGCAAGCGAGGCCGCCAGCAGCAGCATCGCCGCACCTCCAGCGATCGTCTTTGCCGATCTGCCGAGGCGTGTGAAGGCGCCATTCATGAACAATACGATGATGCTGTCGGCGAGAAGAACGAGGAAGGCGAGCGTGAAGAGGATCGGCTTTGCCGACCAGGCTTCTCCCCCGATAAGGCCTTCCCGCGCGACCGAGCCGGCCGCCGATGCATCCAGCGGTTTCAGTTGCGTGCCGCTGGGCAGCGTGTTCAGTGCGACAAAGCCTTCTTCGGAGCCGTAGAGGCCGGGCGGATTGTCGAAACTTGCGATCGACGCTCCCTTGCTGTTCGGCTCCAGCGGGCGGGCGCTGCCGATTTCGCTGGTCAACACGCCCTTTGCGGTCAGAAGCCGGTAAGGCGACATAGCTTCGCTCTCCTTGGCTGCGGCCCCTTCCGCCGGGGTGACGCCGCCGGCATGGGACAGCTGCACGATCCGGCGCAGCATTTCGACGAAATCGCCTGAGATCGGCAGGTCGGACCATTGCGGTTCGGCGCTGACGTGGAAGAGAACGATGCGGCCGGCCTGCATCTGCTTTTCGGTCACCAGCGGCGTGCCATCGGCAAGGCTTGCCCAGGTGCGCTCGGCGAGATCCGGCGTCGGCTCGGCCAGAACCTGCCGCTTGATCAGGACGTTCTTGGGTTTCGGCATGCCGGCAAAGGGGCCGAAGGACGGGAAATCGGCAAGCGGCTGCGGCTCGGCCCAGGAAAGGGCGCCGCCGAATGTGCGCTCCCCCAGCCGCAGTGTCACGGGAACGAGGGGATCATCTGCGGGTGCCGCGGCAAGGCGCGGGCCGGCAAAGCGGACGAGCGTGCCGCCATTCTGGATCCACTTCTGCAGCGGCGCATAGGTTTCCTGCGGCAGGCGGCCGACATCGGCCATGATGATGACCGAGGGATTGCCGGCAAGCAATTCCGGGATCGATTTTGCCAGGTCGGCGCTATTGGGCTGAGTCAGGTCGGCGTAGGGCTGGAGGGCGCGCTGAATATAGTAGAGCGGTGACAGGATCGGCTGGAATTCGTCGGCAGCCTGGCCGGAGAGAAGCGCCACGCGCCGGCGCCGGAAACCGTCGTCCAGAAGATAGACACTGCCCGCGCTCGCCTGCCGATCGAGGCTTATGCGGGCGAAATCATTGCGCATCTCGAAAGGAGCGGCAATGGAGCCGGTGGCGACGGTCTGGCTGCCGGCGAAATCAAGCGAACCGGCAGCGATCGGCCGTCCCTGGTTGTCCTGCGCGGTCAGCCCAAGGCGCATCGGGCCGGTGCCGTTCAGCCGCGTTGCGGTGACGGTCATGTTGTTGGCGGTATTGGTCGCGCCGGTGATTGCGATGATGTTTTGACCATCGCCTTCGATCAGCCGCAGCTCGCTTGGCTGCAGCGCGGCGAGCCGGCTGACGATGTCGTCCTTGTCCCTGCTCTCGACGCCATCGGAAATGAAGGCGATCGTGCCGGGCTTGCTGCCGTTGAGCGCGGCCTTCACGGCATTCGCAGTACGCTCGCGATCCGGCACCAGCGGCCGCGGGTTCATCGCATGCAGCTTGTCGCGCGCCGATGTCGCAGCACCCGGTGTCGCATCGTTGCCTTGCTCGGCGGTGAAGGCGATCGAGACGGGAATGCTCTTGGCATCGGCATCGTCGATCAGCGCATCGGCCGTCCGGACACGGCGCTCCCAATCCGAGACGCTCGCCCAGCTATTGTCGATCATCAATACCAGCGGGCCGCCGCTCGAGAGCGTATTGGTGCGCGGATTGAACATCGGGTTGGCGATCGCAAGGATGACGAGGGCGGCCAGCAGCATGCGCAGCAGCGTCAGCCACCAAGGGCTGCGCGCCGGCGTTTCCTCGCGCTTGAGGATGCTCGCCAGAATACGCAGCGGCGGGAAGACTTCGGTTCGCGGTTGCGGCGGCGTCAGGCGCAGCAGCCACCAGATCGCCGGGAGCAGGATAAGGGCTGCGAGGATGGCGGGAGAGGCGAATGCGAAGGAGAGACCGGTCATGGCTGCCCTCCCGGGGCTGCCTTTGCGGGCATGCCGGAAAGATACATATGCACGGGGACCAGCGCTTCCGAAGCCAGCCGGTCGGTGCAATGGCTGACGAAGGTCCAACCAAGATGGCGCAGCGACTGGCCGAGATTTTCGCGGCGGGCGAGATAGGCGCGTCGATAGTCGTCGCGCAGGTTTTCCGCGCGGCCGGCAATCAGCTTCGAACCTGTTTCGGGATCGCTAAACTCGGTGCGTCCGCTATAGGGAAAGAGCTCTTCGGCCGGATCGGCCACCTCGATCACGTGACCGCGCAAGCCCCGGCGCGCCAGCGGCCCGATCCTGCCCATGACGCTATCGGCATCATCGAGAAAATCGCCGATCAGCACGATATCGCTCCAACCGCGGATCATCGCCGTCTGCGGCAGGCCACCTTCGAGCGGCGTGTGCATCAGGGCTGCCGCCAGCCGTTCGGCGGCATTGCGGGTCGACACCGGCTCCATGATGCCGGGGCAGCCGATGCGTTCGCCGGAGCGGGAGAGAATCTCCGCCAGCGCCAGCATCAGGACGAGCGCGCGGCTCTCCTTGGAGGCGTGCCCATAGGTCGATTTATACATCATCGACGGCGACAGATCGGCCCAGAGCCAGATCGTGTGCGCGGCTTCCCATTCATGATCGCGGATATAGGTATGATCGTCGCGGGCCGAGCGCCGCCAGTCGATGCGCGACAGGCTTTCGCCTTCAGTATAGGGGCGGAATTGCCAGAAATTCTCGCCGATGCCGCGCTTGCGCCGGCCGTGCCATCCCGCGATCACGGTATTGGCGATGCGCTTGGCTTCGACAAGGCAGTCCGGCACGAGTGCGGCGCGACTACGGGCTCGGGAGAGGGCATCGTTGCCTGAGGTCGGTCTGACGATCTGTCCGATGGATGCCACGCGCTATACTCTCCTCGACATCCGGCTCATGGTCTCGACTGTTTTACCAGTCCTGCGATGACATCGCGCACGGACATGCCTTCGGCGCGGGCCGCGAAGGTCAGCGCCATGCGATGTTCCAGCACCGGCTCGGCCAGCGCATGCACGTCGTCGATCGACGGCGCGAGCCGGCCTTCATAAAGCGCGCGGGCGCGGGCGCACAACATCATGGCCTGGCCGGCGCGGGGGCCGGGGCCCCAGGCGACATGCTTGTCCGTCGAGGCATTGCCCTGGCCCGGACGGGCGGAACGCACCAGCGACAGGATAGCATCGACCACGCCTTCACCGACCGGCATCTGCCGGATCAGCTGCTGGATTTCCAGCAGGCGCTCGGCATCGATAACCGCCTGCGGCGTCGCTTCGCTGAGACCGGTGGTTTCCAGCAGGATGCGGCGCTCGTCGGCGAGCTCGGGATAATCGACATCGACCTGCAGCAGGAAGCGGTCGAGCTGGGCTTCTGGCAGCGGATAGGTGCCTTCCTGTTCAAGCGGGTTCTGCGTTGCGAGAACGTGGAAGGGAGCGGGCAGGTCATAACGCTGGCCGGCGATGGTGACGTGGTATTCCTGCATGGACTGCAGCAGGGCCGACTGCGTGCGCGGCGAGGCGCGGTTGATTTCGTCGGCCATCAGCAATTGCGCGAAGACCGGACCCTTGACGAAGCGGAAGGAGCGGCGGCCGCTCTCGTCCTGGTCCATCACTTCGGAGCCGAGGATATCCGACGGCATTAGGTCCGGCGTGAACTGCACGCGGTTGGAGGCAAGGCCAAGGACCGCGCCGAGCGTGGTCACGAGCTTGGTCTTTGCAAGGCCGGGCACGCCGACCAGCAGTGCGTGACCGCCGGCGAGCACTGCCAGAAGCGTGTTCTCCACGACGCTTTCCTGGCCGAAAATGACCTTCGACACCTCCTGGCGGACGGCGGCAATATCGCCAAGCGCCTTTTCGGCTGAAGCGATGATGGCCTGCTCGTCGAGGCTCGTTTCGGTCGATTTGATCATGCCCATTTGCGTCTCCAATGGCAGAAAAACGGTGCGCGTGATTCGCAGACGTTACACATTTGCCTCATAATCAATACAACTTATCGCCACCGAGACGGCTGACAAGCACGTTTCAAATGACTATCTCGTGAGAACTGTCATATTCGTGACTAACGACCAACCGGGACAGAAGAATGGCAACCGAGGAAATCAAGGCAACGGGCGATGCAGCGAGCCTCGCGGCGCTGATTTCGCGCGCCGCCGGCGATAGCGGCGGCCGCAAGAAGGGTCTGCCGCCCGTCGAACGCTGGGATCCGCCCTTTTGCGGCGATATCGACATGGAAATCAGGGCCGACGGCACCTGGTTCTATCTAGGCACGCCGATCGGCCGCGCGCCGCTGGTGCGGCTGTTTTCCACCGTCCTGCGTAAGGATGCCGACGAAAAGACTTATCTTGTGACCCCTGTGGAAAAGGTCGGCATTCGCGTCGTCGATGCACCGTTCGTCGCCGTCGAGATGAGCGTGACGGAGCGCGACGGCAAGCGCGTGCTGACATTCCGCACGAATGTCGGCGATGTCGTCGAGGCGGGCAGGGACCATCCGATCCGCTTCGTCATCCGCGGTGAGAACGACGAGCTGAAGCCCTACCTGCATGTCCGGGGGCGCCTGGAGGCTCTGGTGACGCGCGCCGTCATGTACGATCTCGTCGAGCTCGGCGAACCCGTTGAAATCGCCGGGCGCGAGATGTTCTGCGTGCGCTCCGGGGGCACGATCTTCCCCGTCATGCCGGTCGCCGAACTGGATGCACTGACTCGATGAGTGAATTCCCTCTTTATTCCGCGGATGAATTCCGGCGTCGCGCCCTCAATCAGAGCGGCGGTCCGATCGACCTCGCCTGGCGCGATCACGGCGATCATCTCCTCAATCCGGAGACGATAGCGCAGGTCGCGGACCTGAAGCTGAAGGATGCCGCTGTACTTATACCGGTCGTCGACAGCGGCGACGATGCCAAGGTCATCTTCACGCTGAGGACATCCACCCTGCGCAAGCATTCCGGCCAGATCGCCTTTCCGGGCGGCGCTATCGATCCGGAAGACGCCTCGCCGGAAATGGCTGCCATGCGCGAGGCGGGCGAGGAGATCGGATTGGCCGATATCTTCATCGAGCCTGTCGGGCGGCTGCCGCATTATCTGGCCGCGACCGGTTTTCGCATTACGCCCATTCTGGCCGTCGTGAAGCCGGGCTTCGATCTGGCTCTCAATCCGACAGAGGTGGAGGATGCCTTCGAGGTGCCGCTCTCCTTCCTCATGGATCCCAGCCACCATGTCACAGACACGATGCTCTTGCAGGGGAGCGAACGCCATTTCTACCGCATGCCTTACGGTCAGCGCATGATATGGGGCATTACCGCGGGTATCGTCCGCACGCTTTATGAAAGGCTCTATACATGACGTCCGTTGCCCATGAGGCCTGGTTTCGCGATGAGGCGCTGCAGCGGGTGCTGGCACTGCTCGATGCCGATGGCGGCGAGGGCCGCGTCGTCGGCGGGGCTGTGCGCAACAGCCTCATGGGATTGCCGGTCGCCGATATCGACATAGCGACCACTCTCTTGCCGGAAGCTGTCGTCGAAAGAGCCGAGGAGGCGGGAATCAAGGCGGTGCCGACGGGCATCGCGCATGGCACCGTGACCTTGGTCATCGACGGAAAACCGTTCGAAATCACTACCTTGCGGCGCGACGTTGAAACGGACGG
Organism: Rhizobium sp. P40RR-XXII; assembly: GCF_012641405.1. Lineage (GTDB taxonomy): Bacteria > Pseudomonadota > Alphaproteobacteria > Rhizobiales > Rhizobiaceae > Rhizobium. The sequence goes on along the minus strand of NZ_JABAII010000014.1, from coordinate 169,385 downwards.
GCGCCGCGCCCGCGTTGCCTTCAGTCAGGATTGGCAGGCGGACGCCGAGCGGCGCGACCTGACCATCAACGCGCTCTATGCGTCCGCGGATGGCAAGGTCGTGGATCTCGTCGGCGGGTTGGCCGATCTGGAGCGCCGCAACATTCGCTTCATCGGCGATGCGGCGACGCGGATCGCTGAAGATCATTTGCGCATCCTGCGGTTTTTCCGCTTCTTCGCTTACTACGGCAGCGGTCGTCCGGATGCGGACGGGTTGCGCGCCTGCGCGGCTGCACGGTCAAAAATTGCCACGCTCTCCGCCGAGCGCGTCTGGTCGGAAATGAAGAAGCTGCTGGCGGCTCAGGATCCGGGCAGAGCGCTGCTCTGGATGCGCCAGATCGGCATATTGACCGAAGTGCTGCCGGAAACCGAAAAATGGGGTATCGACGCCATTCCGGGGCTTGTCGCTACCGAGCAGGCGCTTGACTGGCCGGCGGAGCCCCTGCTGCGGCTTGCCGCAATCGTGCCGCCGGATGCCGCAAGACTTGCCAAGCTGGCGGAGCGGTTGCGTCTTTCAAAAGCCGAAGGCGCCTATCTGCAGGCATGGGCGAACGCGCCCGTCGTCAAGGACGATATCTCGGAAGCGGCCTTCGACCGACTGCTTTATAGCCATGACCCATCGGGCGTCGCGGTTCGCCTGAAGCTGGCGCTGGTGACTGCCCGGAGCAAGGCGGAAAGCGATTTCGAGGAGATGGGACGTGCCGCGCGGCTGGGCAAATTGCTCGAGCGAGCGGCGAAATGGAAAAAGCCCGCATTCCCGCTCAGCGGTTCGGATGCGCTGGCCGCGGGCGTCGCCGCGGGGCCGCGCATCGGCGAACTTCTTGGCAAGCTCGAGCAGGAATGGCTCGACGGAAACTTCAAGATGAACCGGGCGAGCCTTCTCGCCCGACTGAAGGAATTGGCCGCAGCGTGATATCGGGGCCTCTTACTGCCCTCTAATCAGGCCGCGTTGGCCTCGTCGCGAATGCGTGCCTTGATATTGTCGACCATGTTTTCCCGGATGATTGTTTCGCCATGTGCTTCGCGCATGTGCTCGACGGCGCGGCGAACCACTTCGGCATCGTCCTTGGCGCGGGTATGCCAGGAGCAGCCGGGCACGAGCGTACCACATTCGAACAGTCGCATATCTTCCTCCTCAACTTTCAATAGTCCCACATCCCTCCATACCGAAGGGCGTGAGGGCTAAACGCGGGGGATGGAAAAAGGTTTCTGCCGTCCGGCAATCCACCCGCTTGCCGGCGGCGGTTTTCCGGATTTCAATCCGGCATTGCCCAGGATTTGAAGCAGTCCGACGACTGATACTTCGTAACCGGCGTCTGTCTTGCCCAACGATCGGCCGCGAGGCGGGCGATATCGTTCGGGGATTTACCTGCCAACTGCATCCTCACCTGTTCGATGAAACAGGATAGTGGCAGGTCGGACCCGCTGCGGATCCGCATATCTTCGGCCAGCCGGATGACGAATTCCGGACTATCGACCGTGCGTGAAAATTTCTGCTCCTTCGAAGCTTCGGTGACTTGTTTCTCTGCCGCCATTACAACCTCCTCCGATTGAAACGAGCATTAGATCACTTAGGCACTCCTCCCGCCGATTTCAGGGCATTGTCCGATCAACTCGCGTCGGACATCCAAAGCGTGTCGCGATCCTTCCGGGGCGCCCGTTGCGCTCCGCATCGCTCGCTTTTCGCATGCCGTTATCGCAAAACGCCGCCACCCTTGCGCGACATGCATTAGGGCCAACGCACCACCATTAAGGCCAACGCACGACCGGCGGCAGAGACGATAGGATCGACTCCACGTTGCCGCCCGTCTTTAGCCCGAATATTGTACCCCTATCGTAGAGCAAATTGAACTCCACATAGCGCCCGCGGCGAATTAATTGCTCGTCGCGGTCCTCTTCCGTCCATGTTTCGTTGAAATTGGAGCGGACGATGCGCGGGTAGACCATCGTGAAGGCGCGGCCGACATCGCGCGTGAAGGCAAAATCGGCATTCCAGCCACCGGCTTCCTCCGAAGAACGCAGCCAGTCGAAGAAGATACCGCCGATGCCGCGCGGCTCGTTGCGGTGCTTCAGGAAGAAATATTCGTCGCACCAGCTCTTGTAGTGCTGGTAGTCCGCGACGGCGTGGCGGTCGCAGACGATCTGCATGGCACGATGGAAGAGCGCGCTGTCTGCGTCTTCCTGGGTGCGCCGGCGATCGAGCACCGGCGTCAGGTCGGCACCGCCGCCGAACCACTGGCTCGTCGTCACCACCATGCGGGTATTCATGTGCACGGTCGGCACATTCGGATTGACAGGATGGGCAATCAGCGACAGTCCGGAGGCCCAGAAGCGGGGATCTTCCTCCGCGCCCGGAATCTGGCTGCGAAAATCGGGAGAGAATTCGCCGTGGACCGTCGACGTATGGACGCCGACCTTTTCAAAGACGCGGCCTTCCATCATCGACATGCGGCCGCCGCCCCCCTGACCCTTGTCTCTTTGCCAGTCCTTGGCCACGAAGCGGCCCGGTTCTTGGTCGGAAAGGGGGCCGGTCAGCTCGGTTTCCAGCCGCTCGAATTCCGCGCAGATCGAGTCGCGCAGTCCTTCGAACCAATGTCGCGCTGCCTCTTTCTTTTCTTCAATATCCTCGGGTAATCCCTTGGGAAGATTGGGTCGTTCCATGCATGCTCTCCGACGGTGCGAGCAGCCGGCGGCCCGCGATTCGCGCTGTATGTATCGTGATTTGGAATATCAGCAAGATTGCGGCGCAGCCAGTGCAGCAACGTCACAGGAGAATCGACTCGCAAATTTCACAATGCGGTATTATGTTCCCTCTCTCAAAGGCGAGGTTTTATCATGAGGATACCTGGACCGCCGCCCCTGGATGGGTTGAGACGCAGAATATTCCGTTACCGGCAGGAACACCCGGCCGGTAGAAAGAGCGAATTCGTTCGCGAGACCTTTTGTCTCAGTCGCCCCGAAGCGCGTGAAAAGGCGCGCGAGTGGTTCGACGAATTTCCGAAAGCTGCTTATTGGACCGAAGTCGAAAGCTGGCGTCAGGTCGACGGCGATCGCATCGAGTTCACCATGCGGCGCTTGCCGTCGGCGGACTGACGCGAACGACACCACCGACTGCAGTGACGGCGAAAAGGCTGGGGCGGCCCCGTCCCTTTGCGGCCAGCTTGCGATGTGTTGCCAGCTCAATGCGGCTTGGGTGATTGTGGACCATCGGTGTCCTCAAAAAACACCATATTAATCAGATACTTATGTCGAGGCACGGTAGGAGTGGAGCCGCTAATTGGGGCATGTAACACGCATCGTCCAAGGGAAATTCCGGTGCGGTCCCCTCAATCCCGCGAGCGCACGGACTTACACGCTGACGCATGACTTCTGTAGTCCATTGGCGGAAGACGCAAGCTATATCGGGTCGTTTCTCGATTGAAGTGCGGCCTGCTCAGTCGAGATGCGCCGTAGCGCGATCAAAGAGAACCGGATTGCCCTGTGCGCTTGCCATCAGGATTGCGCCTTCAAGCGTTGCCAGTACCTGGGTCGCGCGTTCCTCGGTCAACCCACCGGCGACCAGGCTGGCGATGCCCGCCTCAAAGAACTGCCGGACCTCGTGCACGACGTCCGGCGTGAGGTCGCTGACGGTGGCCCCGAGCGAGCCGCACAGGCACATCTTCGCGCCCTCGCCGAGCGCACCGCGGAATACCGCCTTCCACGCCTGAACCACATCCTGTCCGCTCTCGACGGCAGCAGAGGCGGCTTCGACGACACGAGCGTTGTACCGGCGTGCCACGGCGGCCGCGAGCGCGCTTTTGGTTGGGAAATGATAGTAGACGCTCGCGCTCTTCACCCCGACGTCGGCTGCGACCTCGCGGAAGCTGAAGCCACTATAGCCGGCCTGCCTGATACGACGCTCGGTCGCGTCCATGATGGCTTCCACAGTATCGGTCACGTCTCGAATCCGTTCTGAACAATTTACCTACCTGGTGACAGATAGGGGTTGCAATCACGCTTGGCAAGGCGTAGATGAGCGTCATCGCAATCTACCTGTCGACAGGTAAGGAGAAAGAGCATGACGAGATTTGAAGGCAAAGTCGTCGCGATCACTGGTGGCGGCTCCGGTATCGGCAAGGAAACGGCGGCCCGGTTCGTCGCCGAGGGCGCCAAAGTGGTGATCAACGGCCGCGACCCGGCAAAGCTGGAAGCTGCCGCACGCGAAATCGACCTCAGCGGTCAGAACATTGCAGTTTCTGCTGGTGACATCGCTGATCCGGCAACCGGCGCGGCGCTCGTGGACGTGACGGTGTCGAAGTTCGGTAAGCTCGACATCCTCGTCAACAACGCCGGCGTCTTCAATCCGAAGCCGTTCCTCGATCTGACCGAGAAAGACTACGACTGGTATCTCGACACGATCCTGAAGGGGAAGTTCTTCACCGCGCAGGCGGCGGCCAAGGCGATGAAGGATAGGGGCGGCGTGATCGTCCAGACCGGCTCGATGTGGGCGATCCAGGCGATCGGCGCGACACCCTCGGCGGCCTATTCGGCTGCGAACGGGGGCGTCCACGCGATGGTGCGCAACCTCGCCATCGAACTTGCGCCGTACAACATCCGTATCAACGCGGTGGCACCGGCCGTCGTCGAGACCCCGGTCTACAACACCTTCCTGTCCGACGATCAGGTGAAGGAGGTGCTTCCCACCTTCGATGCCTTCCATCCGCTCGGCCGCAATGGTCAGCCGCGCGACGTCGCCGAAGCGATCCTGTTCCTCGCCTCCGATCAGGCGTCCTGGATCACCGGCACCGTCCTTCCCGTCGATGGCGGCGTCACCGCCGGGCGTCAATGACCCTCACATCAGGAGAATAAAGTCATGAGCCACATGCAGGATTGGAACGCTTACCGCGACACGCTTCTCGGCCGCGTTGGCGACTTCGCCAAGCTGAGCCCCGACGTTCTGCGCGGCCTTCACACGATCGAGGGCAGCGCGGTGAAGACCGGCAAGCTCGAGCCGAAGATGCATGAGCTGATTGCCCTGGCGGTCGCCGTGACAACCCGCTGCGACGGCTGCATCGCAGTCCACGCCAAGAAGGCTGTGGAACTGGGTGCGTCTCGCGAGGAGATCGCCGAAGCGCTCGGCGTCGCCATTTCGCTCAATGCGGGTGCCGCGCTCACCTACACCGCGCGCGTCTTCGACACGATCGACGCGCTGCCCCAGGCCTGATCTCTATACCGGGTGCAGGTTTCCTGCACCCGGTGCACTGCGAACCGGGGGCGGTTGTTCCCGTCCTTATTTTCTCAAGAAGGCGCTTTTCATGTGTACCGCTGTCGCAATCGTCGGAGGCGGCCTCGCCGGCCTTTATGCCGCGTGGCGGCTGCAGGCTTCTGGCATCGACTTCCAATTGCTGGAAGCGCGCCGCCGGTTGGGCGGGCGCATCTTGTCGGTCGGTGCGGGCGGCGAGCCGTCCGCAGACGGCTTCGATCTCGGGCCTTCGTGGTTCTGGCCCGGCATGCATCCGCTGATGGCGGAGGTCATCAGCGAACTCGGGCTCCGCCACTTCGCCCAGCACAGCGACGGTGATGTCGTCGTAGAGCGGATGCGGCAGGAAGCTCCGCAACGGTTCAACGCGATGCGCCAGGAGCCGCAATCAATGCGGCTCGACGGCGGCACCGGTGCCATCGTCACGGCGCTCGCCAACGCGCTCCCTCCGGAGCGGCTGCGCACCGGCATCCGCGTCACGCGGATCGTCCTCGGTGAGGAGGGGGTCGACCTGACGCTCGCGGCGCCGGATGGAAGCACCGAGATGCTCGCGGCCACGCAGGTCATCCTTGCGCTGCCGCCCCGGCTGCTCATCGCCAGCATCGCCTTCGCGCCGGCGCTCGCACCCGAAACCATGATGCGCTGGCGGAACACGACGACATGGATGGCGCCGCACGCCAAGTTCTTCGCGCTGTACGACCGCCCTTTCTGGCGCGAGGCCGGCCTTTCGGGCACCGCGCAAAGCGGCGTCGGTCCGCTCGTCGAGATCCATGATGCGACCACCGCTTCGGGCTCTGCCGCGCTGTTCGGTTTCGTCGGCATTCCCGCCGATCAACGCGCCGAGATCGGAGAGGAGAGGTTGGCGCAGGCCTGCGCCGCGCAGCTCGCCCGTCTCTTCGGGCCGCAGGCCGCGCAGCCCCGCGCCACGCTGTTCAAGGATTGGGCCGCCGATCCGTTGACCGCGACTGTCGACGACCGCCATGGCGGCGCTCATCCTTCCCCCAATCCCGGACCCTGGATCACAGGGCCATGGGCGAAGCGTATCTCGCTCGGCGGCAGCGAGACCAGCGCGACGAACCCTGGCTATCTCGTCGGCGCCCTGGATGCCGCCCGGCGTGCAGCAAGCGAAACAATGACCAGACTCAGTTCAACCAAGCTCAAGGAGACAGTGAAATGCTGAACGGAAAAACCGCACTCGTTACCGGTGGCAGCAGCGGCATCGGCCTCGCCACGGCGAAGCGGTTGCGCGCTGTCGGCGCTCGGGTGGCGATCACCGGCACCGATCCGGAAAAATTGGAAGTCGCCCGCCAGGAGATCGGCGGCGACACGCTGGCGATCCGCGCTGAGGTACGCTCGGTGACCGATCTTAAGGCGATGGCCGAGGTTCTCGGCAAGGAATTCGGCAAGCTCGACATCCTGTTCGCCAACGCCGGCGTCGCTTATGGCACGCCAATCGCCACGACCGATGAGGAGAGCTTCGACCGGCTGATGGACATCAACGTCAAGGGCGTGTTCTTCACTGTCCAGTCGGTACTGCCGATCCTGTCCGACGGTGGCTCGATCATCCTCAACACTTCCTGGCTCGGCCAGGTCGGCGCACCCGGCCGCGCGGCTTTGTCGGCGTCGAAGGCCGCCGTGCGGTCCTTCACCCGAGTGCTGGCGGCCGAGCTCACTGACCGGAAAATCCGTGTCAATGCCGTCAGCCCTGGGCCGATCGAGACGCCGATCCATCGCACGCCGGGCCAGACCGAGGAGGAGTTCCGGGTCTACGCCGATAAGGTCGGCTCAAAGGTGCCGGCCGGCCGGATGGGCAAGCCCGAGGAGATCGCGGCCGCGGTGGCTTTCCTGGCGAGCGAGGCATCAAGCTACATGCTGGGTGCCGAGATCGCCGTCGATGGTGGCCTGGGGGAGCTCTGACGATGCTGTTGAACGACGATCTCGGTGTGCGGACGGTGGTCCATGCGGCCAAGCTGGACTGGGTCCCCAGCCCGACCAGGGGCGTCGATCGGCGCATGCTGTTCCGCGTCGGCGAGGAAAAGGCCCGCGCGACCTCCATCGTGCGCTACGCGCCGCAGAGTCGCTTCCCTCATCACAGCCATCCCGGCGGTGAGGAGTTCCTCGTCCTCGAAGGTATCTTCCAGGACGAGACCGGCGATTTTCCAGCCGGGTCCTATATCCGCAACCCGCCGGGAACCGGACACGCGCCGGGGTCCGAGGATGGCTGCACCATCTTCGTCAAGCTGTGGCAGTTCCGGCAGGACGATCAGGCGCGCGTCGTCCGGCGGCCAGGGGAAGGCGAGAAGGGTGAACCTTTCCCTGGAGTCACTGCCTCGGCGATCCTCTTCAATGACGGTCACGAACAGGTCCGCATCGAGGAGTGGGCGCCGGGCGCTGCGCTTCGGCTGGACAACCCCGACGGGCTCGAAATTCTTGTCCTCTCGGGCGCCTTTTCCGACGAGCAGGACGGGTTCGAAGGCCAATCCTGGCTGCGCCTGCCGGCACGTGCTCCCTTGAATGCGACGGTCGGTCCGGCCGGGGCCAGGGTCTGGCTCAAGGTCGGTCCGCTGCTCCATGACGATGTCGTGCAATTTTAGATCGAAGTTTGCTGATGGCCGCGCGCAAGCTGCGGTTTGCGATCGTTCAAACGGCGACTTAATCAAACTTGCGATGCGTTCCTCGCTCGTCTTCTAGCACACACCGCTCAGTGGGCAGTGGCGCACGTCCGCAAGGGGCCGGGGAACTGTCGACACTTGCAGAAGGCAGAGATCTCCCGCATCTGCGAGCGAGGGAAGCTGGCCTTGTGCCTCCGCGTTTTGTCATCCGTCGGCCAGCAGTTGCCAAGCCGGAATGCGTTTGTAAGCCTCTCGGTTCAGAGGAGATTTAAATCGAAGCGTGTTCATCGTGTTTCACAATGGCCGTCGGCGGACTGACGCGAACGACACCACCGACTGCAGTGACGGCGAAGAGGCTGGGGCCGCCCCATCCCCTTGCGGCCAGCTTGCAATGTGTTGCCAGTTCAATGCGGTTTGGGTGATGGTGCATCATCCGACGGGCTGGATGCGAGCGGCTGAGCGTTTGGCATAGGGCCTGCTGAGAAAGCTTTCTTGACCTTCTCGATCGTGGCCGTGTTGCCGCCGCCCGGAGCCGAAGGCGAGGGTGGCCTTGTCTCCGGCATTGCCGGCGGTTCGGCCACGGTACCGAGCTTTGCAGCTTGGTGTTCCCCGGCCTTCTGATCTTCGGCGATGGGAGATGCCGCAAGAATTTCCATCAGCGTGATGGTCACCGGCAGGTGGCCGCTCAAATCGGTGTTCGTGTGATGCCATGCGTGTGCAACGCGCTGATCGGCGTGGATGAACCGGCGGGAGTTGATTTCACCGAACCAGTCCCATTCACCCATGACATCGACGACATCGGTGAATGCCGGCGGCATCGCAATGCGCGCGCCGATCGTCACGATCTTGGTATGTTGCGCCAGTTCGGCGACCCGCCCTTCGTCCTGCTTTGAGAGGTTATGCAGGGCGGCGGAAAGGACGAGATTGCCTTTGGAGTGGCCCGCCAGCAGGCGGAAGGAGAGGCGGGGATCGGCAAGAAGCGCCTGCACGGTTCGGGTGTCGAGACTGGTGTGGGCAGCTGCCGCCTCAGCCTGCATTCCCATTTTGGGGCGGCCGGCAAGGTCGTCCAGGCTTTCGAGAAACGGCCGCAGGCCCCTCAGATGAGCGAAGAAAAACAATCCGCCGAAGGCTTCGGTGATGACATCGGCGATACCGTAGCCCGAGACCACGACCGCGACCGGCGCGTCGATCGCGTCCGCCACGTTGCGGGCGAAAGCGGCGGCTCCGAGTGCCGAACCGCCAATACCGGCGACTGCGAGCGCCCGAGCATCGGTGCCGCCGCGCAGGACGAATTCATCGATGGTTTCGCAGAGGATAAGCGCGCCAAGACCGCTGGGCGGAACGATCATGATCGCGCCTTCGGCGGCGAGCGAGTCACTGATGTAGAAGGCTTCCTCCGGCGTGATGACCGTGACGTCGTAGAACAGCGCATCGAGAGCCAGGTTCCGCTGGCGAAGGCCTTCAAGCGCAAGGTTGCGCAAAGGGGAACGCTGGAGCCGCTCGGGGAGGCTCAATGTGCGTGCGAACTGCGTCAGGGAAAGCGTGAATGCCGTCTGGAACATGGGGTCACCTCGCCAAGGCTGCCTGAGTTAGAGCATTCCAAGGCGAAGCTTCTCACACTTTATCCGACGTGCCAACGCCTATTCGGGTGCGACATTCAGGCTCCGTGCGGCCCCGGTGCGGCGAGTGGTAGCCATTGCGTTTGCCGCAAGGCTTCGCCCGATATCATCGCTGCCGACATCGCGACATTGATGGAGCGTTGGCCCTCGACCATGGGGATCAGGACGCGGCCATCGGTTTTCTCGTGCACATGCTCCGGCACCCCGGCGCTTTCGCGGCCGAAGAGAAGAATGTCGTCGTCGCGGTAGGCGAAATCGGTATAGCGCTGCGCCGCCTTCGTCGAGGCCAGCACCAGCCGCCGTCCGCTTTCCCGCCTCCATGCCTCGAACCGGTCCCAGTTGACATGCCTGGTCAGGCTGACGGCGGCAAGGTAGTCCATGCCGGCGCGCCTCAGATTGCGATCCGATATGTCGAAGCCAGCCGGCTCGATAATGTCGACACAAAGGCCGAGACAGGCGGCAAGCCGCAGGATCGTGCCGGTATTGCCGGGAATGTCGGGTTGATAGAGGGCGATGCGGAGCTTGGTCATGCGCTGCAACTAGCGAAAACATCCGAATTTGTCTCCGCTTTTCGCCGATCCCTCGCTTTTTGTGATGTCTCCCATCAGCACAATTGAAGTTTTCAGCCCATTTTTCAGGCATACTCCACTTTTCAAAAAGAGAAATGCGCGCTAAAAGACACTCGCTCTACAACCAGCGAAATAGGAGGCGCAGATGGATATCACCTTTGTAATGATGCGCCTTCGTGCCGTGAACTCACGGTTCTGATCGGGGCACTTTAAGGCGCTCCTTCGCAGGTACCTCCTTTTTTGATTCATTTCGCGACCAAGATGGCCTCGTTCTTTCATCGCCCGGCCACCATATCAATCTGCGACCTTTAGGCGCAGCAGGTGGTCAAAAGGTCGAGTCTCTGGAGCATTTCAATGTTTGGCTGGTTCGAACGCCGACTAAATCCTTTCCCGAGTGAGGTGCCGGACACTCCGCCGCGCGGCCTCTTCGCCTTCTGCTGGCACTATTCCAGGCCGGCGCTGCCGTGGCTCATCGCCATGAGCATCCTCACCATGTCGATCGCGATCGGCGAGGTGGCGCTGTTCCAGTTCCTCGGGGATATCGTCGACTGGCTGACCAAGGCCGACAAGACGACGTTCCTGCAGACCGAATGGCACAAGCTGTTCTGGATGGGCGCGATGGTGCTCGTCGGGCTGCCGCTCGCGGCGATCCTCGACAGCTTCATCATGCATCAGGTGCTGCTCGGCAACTATCCGATGATCGCGCGCTGGCAGATGCATCGCTTCCTGCTGCGTCACAGCATGACCTTCTTTGCCAATGAGTTTGCCGGTCGTGTCGCGACCAAGGTGATGCAGACCTCGCTTGCCGTACGTGAAACCGTCATGAAGATCCTCGACGTCTTCGTGTACGTCGTCACTTACTTCCTGTCGATGATCCTCGTCATTGCGGCGGCCGATTGGCGGTTGATGATTCCGATCCTGCTCTGGCTCGGCGTCTATGTCGCGATCGTCGCTCATTTCGTGCCGGTGCTGCGCAAGATCGCCGCGCAGCAGGCCGATGCGCGCTCGACGATGACAGGCCGCGTGGTCGATAGCTACACCAACATCGCCACGGTGAAGCTCTTCTCACATGCGGGTCGCGAGGAGACCTATGCCAAGGCCGGCATGGAGGAATTCCTCAATACCGTCCATAAGCAGATGCGCAAGGTGACGCTGTTCCACGCCTCGGTCTATTTCAACAACTGCGCGGCGCTGTTCATCGTCTCGGCACTGTCGATCTGGTTCTGGCTCAGCGGTTCGATCTCGGTCGGCTCCATCGCCATTGCTATCGGCCTTGCCATGCGCGTCAACGGCATGTCGCAGTGGGTGATGTGGGAAGTCTCGGCGCTCTTCGAAAACATCGGCACCGTTTATGACGGCATGGAGATGATGACGAAGCCGCATGACATCGTCGATAAGCCGGCGGCTTCGCCGATCGCGGCCAAGCAGGGGGCAATCCGGTTCGATCACATTCGCTTCCATTACGGCAAGGCGAAGGGTGTGATCGAGGACTTGAGCCTCGATATCCGTGCGGGCGAAAAGGTCGGCCTCGTTGGCCGGTCCGGTGCCGGCAAGACGACGCTGATGAACCTGCTGCTGCGCTTCTATGATCTGGAAAGCGGCCGCATCACTATCGACGGCCACGATATCGCCGGGGTGACGCAGGATAGCCTTCGCTCGATGATCGGCGTGGTGACGCAGGATACGTCGCTGCTGCATCGCTCGATCCGCGACAACATCGCCTATGGCCGTCCGGATGCGACCGACGAGGAAGTGATACAGGCGGCCAAGCGCGCCAATGCCTGGGACTTCATAGAAGGCCTGGTCGACATGCAGGGTCGCACAGGCCTGGATGCGCAGGTCGGCGAGCGTGGCGTCAAGCTTTCCGGCGGCCAGAGGCAGCGTGTCGCGATCGCCCGCGTCTTCCTGAAGGACGCGCCAATCCTGGTGCTCGACGAGGCAACCTCGGCGCTCGATTCCGAAGTGGAAGCAGCGATCCAGGAAAACCTCTTCGCCCTGATGCACGGCAAGACGGTGATCGCCATCGCCCACCGCCTATCGACGCTGACCGAGATGGACCGCCTCGTCGTTCTCGACAAGGGCCGGATCATCGAGATGGGTTCGCATCAGGAGCTGGTCCAGAACGGCGGCATCTATGCCGAGCTCTGGAGCCGGCAATCCGGTGGATTCTTGGCAGATCACGAGGAAGCTGAGGCGGCGGCGGAGTAGGGATGAGAAAGGGCGGCGAAAGCCGCCCTTTTCGTTTGCAGGACACAAGAGGTGGACGCTCGGCGGGATTCTAACGAAAATATAGCCTTTGCCACGCGGCCATTTCCTTTGCGTCGCTTGGGAAATTGCCTATATCGCTGGCATGCTCATCCGCTCCGTATACCGTCTGTTCGAGACCTGGATTGATCCCTATTACCGCAGCGGCGATCTCAGGCCGCCGCGGTCGCTTGGCGCTTTCATCTGGTATTATGTCAGTCAGGCCAAAGGTCCATTCCTGGCAATGGCGGCGCTCGGCGGGGCAGTCGCCATGCTCGAGGCGGCATTGTTCTGGTTTGTCGGGCATCTGGTCGATATTCTCGACAAGGTAAAGCCGGGCGAGGGGTGGAGCGGGCTGCTTGCCGGCCATGGCGCGACACTTCTCGGCATGGTTTTCGTGGTGCTTGTCGTGCGCTTCGTGGTCGTCAGCCTCGGCGCACTCGTCGAGGAGCAGGTGGTTGTTCCGGGCTTCCTGAACCTCGTGCGCTGGCAGGCCTACCGGCATGTGGCGAGACAATCCGTCGAATTCTTCCAGAATGATTTTTCCGGCCGTGTCGTCACCAAGGTCTGGTCGGCGGGGCAGGCGACGGGCGATCTCGTCGTGTCGCTGCTGCAGGTCGTCTGGTTCATCATCATCTATGCGGCTTCGACCATTGCGCTGGTCGGCGGACTGGATTGGCGGCTTGCGCTGGTGATCGCGGTGTGGATCGGCGTTTTCTCCATGCTTGCGCGCTATTTCGTGCCGCGCATTCGCCGGCATGCGCGTAATGCCGCCGAAGCATCGTCGATGCTGAACGGGCGCATGGTCGATGCCTATGCCAATATTCAGACGCTGAAGCTCTTCGGGCGGGAGGAGCAGAACGATCATTACATCCGCAATGGCTTCGACCGCTTCCAGGCAGCCGTCATGCCGTTTACGCGGCTGCTGACCGGCGTGCGTTCCTCGCTGGCGCTGCTGTCGGGCGTCATGATCACCACCATCGGCGCGCTGGCCGTTCATCTCTGGCTGTCGGGCGAGATTTCGACCGGTGGCGTCGCCTTCACGCTCAGCATGGTGCTGCGGCTGAACATGCTCTTCGGCCGCATGATGGCGCAGTTCAACGCCATCATGCGTAATCTCGGTACGATCCAGAATTCGGCGGAAATGATCTCCGAGCCCATCGGCCTGGTCGATCGGCCGGATGCGAAGAACCTGGTCGTCACCGGCCCGGAAATCCGTTTCGACAACATCACCTTCCATTATGGGCGCGGCGGCGGCGTCATCGATAATTTCTCCCTCAATGTGGCTGCCGGCGAGAAGGTCGGCATCGTCGGCCGATCGGGCGCGGGCAAGACGACGCTCGTCAACCTGTTGCTGCGCTTCTACGATCTCGAAGGCGGCCGTATCCTGATCGATGGCCAGGATATCGCCGCCGTGCGGCAGGAATCGGTGCGCGGCGCGATCGGCATGGTGACGCAGGATACGGCGCTGCTCAATCGCTCCATTCGCGACAACATCCTTTTCGGCCGCCCCGATGCCATGGACGAGCAGATGGTGGAAGCGGCGCGACAGGCCGAGGCGGATCGCTTCATTACCGCTCTGGAGGATCAGAAGGGACGCACCGCCTATGCCGCCCATGTCGGCGAGCGCGGCGTCAAGCTTTCAGGCGGCCAGCGCCAGCGCATCGCGATCGCTCGCGTCATGCTGAAGGACGCGCCGATCCTGGTGCTCGACGAGGCGACGTCGGCGCTGGATTCAGAAGCCGAAGCCGTGCTGCAGTCCAACCTCGATACGCTGATGAAGGGCAAGACGGTTCTCGCCATCGCCCACCGGCTCTCGACCATTGCCAAGCTCGACCGGCTGATCGTCATAGACAAGGGCAAGATCATCGAAGAAGGTACACATGACGAGCTGATTGCCCGCGGCGGCCTCTATTCCGAACTCTGGGCACGCCAGTCCGGCGGCTTCATCGCGGCGGATGCCGATTGACCGGCATCGGGCCTAATCGACTGCGGCGCCCTTTGGACCACCGGTGCGAGGCACGCTGAGCTCCGTCATCAAGCCAAAGTGGTTCGATCCCATCGCATCGCGGATCTGCGTGACGGATACCAGCCGGAGCGGTGGGCGGGCGAAGACGTGATCGATGCTGATGCCGTAGGCGCCTAAAGTGATTGGCCATGTCGCCGGCTCGGGGAAGGCATGGCGAAGGCCGGTCGCGGCCAGAAAGTCGCGCATGTCGGGAGCGGTAATCGACGCGTTGAAATCGCCCGCGAGGATAAGCGGCCCTTTCACGTCGTTGAGGGCGGGAGCGAGGAGACCAAGCTCGATCTGGTGGAACGCATCGAAATAGGGCTTGCTCAAATGAACGGAAGCGAAATTCACGGGTTGGCCGTCCATGTCGATGGTGGCCAGAATGAAGCGATTGTCCCAAAGGCTGCCGAGGCTGCGCATGAGCTGGCTCTGGAACGGTCTTTTTGACAGCAGCAGGGAGTCGCAGTCGGTGGTCATCACGCCGCAACCAATGCGGTAAGGATAGACCTTGGTGATGCGGTCCATTTCGGAAAAGACGGGTCCTGCCTCGAAAATTTCGACGACATCGGCTTTCGAGGCGATAACGAGATCGGCGATGCGGGCGCCGTTTTCAAAATTGCTGTCTTCGACGTTGAAGGACAGGAGCCTGAAATTTCCGCCGCCTGCCTCTGCCGAGGCGACGAGGGAAGACGCGGCGTATTCCTGGAGCATGAGCATCGAGTGGACCAGAAGCACGGTTCCGGCCGTGGTCAGGAATAGTGCGTACCAGTGGCGCTTGAAAACGAATGCGATCAAGGCAAACAGGATTGCAAAGACGCTGATGTGGGTCTGCAGGCTTTCGAAAAAGGCCAGCAACCAGGACTCAGTGACGTAGCGCGCCGCAAGGATCCCAAGCGCCAGCGTGGCAAGAACGCATAGAACGCAATAAATCGTGTGTCTCATGGCAAGTTCTCGTGCTTCATGTTCCGATGTTCTGACGGCACAAGGCAACGGTGACAATCGTCCACAAACCGCAAGACAAATCCATTTGGTTTTAAGAGGTAAAGGCTCATGCCGACGATGGAATGAAGATGCGATGATCGTGGCAGTTTTTGCAGTGCGGCATTGAAATTACTACTTATTTTGCTATGCGATGCGAAAAAATATTATGTGAATCCACTGTTTTTTCATGCGCTTAACCTCGGGCTGCCGCGAGAGGGAAGCTTAAGCTTCGGGCCTGCGACGCAATAGCGCGATTTTGCCGCGACATTGTGCCCTCTCCCCTTGCCAAGACTGGACATAATTTGCGATCAAGCTTAGAACGCAGCGGGTTACGGAGGAATCTATGGCGGAATTATGGTCGCGATGATTCACCGTTAGTGAGGGGTACCGCGGTTTTTGCCGTGGTTTGCGGGAAGAGGATGTGCAGCTTTGAGCGAGCATAGTACGACAGTTGAGTCCACCGGCGAGCCGACTCGTCGCGATTTCCTTTATTTGACGACAGGTATGGCCGGCGCGGTGGGTGCAGTTGCCGTCGCATGGCCGTTTATCGACCAGATGCGGCCGGACGCATCGACACTCGCTCTTGCATCCATCGAAGTCGACGTGTCGAGCCTGGAGCCTGGCATGTCCCTAACGGTGAAGTGGCGCGGCAAGCCTGTCTTCATCCGTAACCGCACGCAAAAAGAAATCGACGACGGCAAGGGCGCGCAGCTCTCGGACCTGAAGGATCCGGTCGCTCGCAATGCCAATCTCCCGGCTGACGCGCAGGCAACGGATCTTGCCCGTTCGGCTGGCGACGGCAAGGAGAACTGGCTCGTGATGATCGGCGTCTGCACCCATCTCGGTTGCATTCCGCTCGGTCAGGCAGGGGAATATGGCGGGTGGTTCTGTCCCTGCCACGGTTCGGTTTACGATACTGCCGGTCGCATCCGCCATGGACCCGCGCCGGAGAACCTCTTCATACCGCAATATGCGTTCACGTCGGAAAAGAAGATCAAGGTCGGTTGAGGGGGAGCTGAATCATGAGTGGTCATTCGTCTTACGAGCCATCCACAGGGCTCGAAAAATGGGTCGACGCGCGGCTTCCGCTGCCGCGTATGGTCTATGATAGTTTCATCGCCTATCCGGTCCCGCGCAATCTGAACTATGCCTATACGTTCGGCGCCATGTTGGCTGTCATGCTGCTTTTGCAGATCCTGACCGGTGTTGTTCTCGCCATGCATTATGCGGCCAACACGGCGATCGCCTTCAATTCGGTCGAAAAGATCGTCCGCGACGTCAATCACGGCTGGCTTCTGCGCTACATGCATGCCAACGGCGCGTCCTTCTTCTTTGTGGCCGTCTATCTCCACATCGCCCGCGGTCTCTACTACGGCTCCTACAAGGCGCCGCGTGAAATCCTCTGGATTCTCGGTGTGATCATCTACCTGCTGATGATGGCGACCGCCTTCATGGGCTACGTTCTGCCCTGGGGCCAGATGTCCTTCTGGGGTGCAACCGTTATCACCGGCTTCTTCTCGGCCTTCCCATGGGTCGGCGACTGGATCCAGACCTTCCTACTCGGCGGTTTCGCCGTCGACGATCCGACGCTCAACCGCTTCTTCTCGCTGCATTATCTGCTGCCGTTCATGATCGCGGGCGTTGTCATCCTGCACATCTGGGCGCTGCATGTGACCGGCCAGACGAACCCGACCGGCGTCGAAGTCAAGCTGAAGACGGATACCGTGGCCTTCACGCCCTATGCGACGCTGAAGGATGCGCTCGGCGTCTCCATCTTCCTGCTGGTCTTCGCCTATTTCGTCTTCTATCTGCCGAACTTTCTCGGCCATGCCGACAACTATATCGCGGCCAATCCGCTGAAGACGCCGGCCCATATCGTTCCGGAATGGTACTTCCTGCCGTTCTACGCGATGCTGCGCTCGATCACCTTCAACATCGGGCCGATCGACTCCAAGCTCGGCGGCGTCCTGACGATGTTCGGCGCCATCATCGTGCTGTTCTTCCTGCCGTGGCTCGATACGTCGAAGGTTCGTTCAGCCGTCTATCGCCCATGGTACAAGCTGTTCTTCTGGCTGTTCGTTGCCGACGCTGTCCTGCTCGGCTGGCTCGGCTCGCAGCCGGCGGAGGGCATCTACACCACGGCTGCGCAGTTCGCGACGCTGTTCTACTTCCTGTTCTTCCTCGTCATCATGCCGGTGCTTGGCATAGTCGAGACACCGAGGCGCATTCCGAATTCGATTACGGAAGCGGTTCTTGAAAAGCAGGGCGGCGATAAAAAAGACGCCGTCGCGATGAGCGCCTGAGCGGTTGGAAGGAAGAAAACGATGAAAAAAATTGTTGCCGGCCTTCTCTCGCTCGCCCTGATCGGCGGCTCCCTGACGGCGGCCGCCATGGCGGCGGAGACGAAACCTGCCACGGAGAACGAGACGCCGCATTATCCGCTGAAGGAGCCGCGCGAGCAGCATTGGACCTTCGGCGGCCCGTTCGGCTATTACGACAAGGCCCAGCTGCAGCGCGGTCTCAAGGTCTATACGGAAGTCTGTTCCGCCTGCCATTCGATGAAGCTGGTGGCTTACCGCACGCTGGAAGATCTCGGCTATACGGAAGCCCAGGTGAAGGCCTTTGCTGCCAATTATGAGGTTCAGGACGGGCCGAACCCCCAGGGCGAGATGTTCACCCGCAAGGCGCTTCCGTCGGATCATTTCAACTCGCCGTTCCCGAATGACGAGGCCGCCGCGGCCTCCAACAACGGGGCGGTGCCGCCTGACATGTCGCTGCTTGCCAAGGCGCGCGAAGTCGAGCGCGGCTTCCCGCAGTTCATCTTCGATATCTTCACCCAGTATCAGGAAGGCGGCCCGGACTATATCTACTCGCTGCTGACTGGCTATGAAGAGCCGCCGGCCGGTTTCAAGGTGCCGCAGAATTCGCACTACAACCCGTATTTCGATGCGGCCGCGACTTTTGCGATGCCGAAGCCGCTTTCGGACGGACAGGTGACCTACGACGATGGCGCGCCGCAGACGGTCGATCAGTATGCGCGCGATGTGTCTGCGTTCCTGATGTGGACATCCGAGCCGCATCTGGAGGATCGCAAGCATCTCGGCTTCATGGTCATGGTGTTCCTGCTGATCTTCTCCATCTTGATCTATCTCACCAAGCGTTCCGTCTATGCCAAGGCCGGCGCTCACTGAGTATTGCGATGTTTCAACGAAAAGGCGGCCCATCGAGGCCGCCTTTTTTGTTGGTATAGAGCGCCGGTCTTGATAGGGTGCGGCCGGCCCTATCATAGCCTGAGAGTACGTATTTCATGAACACTATTGCTTCGGAGCTCGCTGCCAGCATCCGCTCCATTCCGGACTATCCCAAGCCCGGCATCATCTTTCGCGACATCACGACGATGCTTGGCGACGCCAGGGCATTCCGTCGCGCCGTGGATGCGCTGGTGCATCCCTATGCCGGCACCAAGATCGACAAAGTCGCCGGCATGGAAGCGCGTGGCTTCATTCTGGGCGGCGCGGTGGCGCATCAGTTGTCGTCCGGCTTCGTGCCGATCCGCAAGAAGGGCAAGCTGCCGCACGATATCGTCCGCATCGCCTACAGCCTGGAATATGGCGTGGACGAGATGGAGATGCATCGCGATGCCGTCAATCCGGGCGAGAGGGTCATTCTCGTGGACGATCTCATCGCAACGGGCGGCACCGCCGTCGGCGCGACGAAGCTTCTGCGGCAGATCGGCGCCGAAGTCGTTGCTGCCTGCTTCGTGATCGATTTGCCTGATCTCGGCGGCCGCAAAAAGCTCGAAGAGCTTGATGTACCGGTTCATACGCTGGTGGAATTCGCCGGACACTGAGTGTGCTCATCAGACGAGCGAGGTAGCGACGGCGGAACCGTCGTCGCTATTCGAAGGCCAGCACGGTGCTTTCGAAGCGCAGGGCCTGGCTGCCATGCTGGTTTACGCCGTCACAGGCCAGTGTGTAGAGCGCCCAACCGGGGCGCGAGGCTAAGGGCCTGCTGCCGACGATCGTGACACCATAGGTGATCGTGTCGCCAGCAAAGACCGGCCGCAGCCATTGCAAGTTCTTGAAGCCGGGTGAGGGGCCGAGATTGGGCGGCGTCTTGCCCTCGGCGATCAGCCGTGCGGTTTCGGACTTCCAGTAATCGACGAAGGTGCGCATCCACACGGAGCAGCTATGCCAACCAGAGGCGCAGAGCCCGCCGAACAAGGATTGCTTGGCCGCTTCCGCATCCATGTGGAAGATCTGCGGATCGTAGCGCGAGGCAAAGTGGACGATGCCTTCGGGCGTGAAGGTATGGCTGCCAATCTCGATGCGCTCGCCGATGGTATAAAGTTCGCTCATCTTCATGCGGATATCTCCGCGCCGGCGCGCATGCGGATCATCGTTGCGTTTTCGCCGAGACAGACGAGCTCGCCGCGCTGGTTCTCGACCTCATGACGGAACTTGACGATGCCGATGCCGGGGCGCGAACGCATGGGGCGCGCCTCGACGACGATGGAACGGCCCGACAGGGTGTCGTCCACCAGAACAGGCTTCTTCCATTCCATGAAATCGATGCCAGGCGCGCCCTGCGCATCGGTGGCGAGGAGATAGGAATCGCACATCATGCGCATGAACATCGAAGAGGTGTGCCAGCCGGAAGCGGCGAGTCCGCCGAGAATACTTGCGCGGCCTGCTTCCTCATCCAGATGCATGGGCTGCGGGTCAAATTCCCTAGCGAATTCTACGATCTCCGCCGCCGTCACATGCTTGGGGCCGAGCGGAAATTCCCGTCCCAGCTGAAAGTCTTCATAGACGAACTTCGTCATCTGTCCTCCCATCCTCCACATTCTGCTTATGGGCAATCGCATCTGGGTGGCGATGGCGCAAGCATTTTCGTGGTCGGATGAGGCTAGCCGAATACGATTGCGCATTCGCATACGGCAGCCCTTGATTGTGCGGCAGCGATATGATGAGGCTTGGTAGTGGCGATATGGAGCGGGAAGAATGAGCAAACTCAAAATCGCACTGAAAGAGGCGGCAGGCGAGGGGATTATTTCCTCCGACCAAGCGGAGCGACTGCTGCCGTATCTCAGCGAGCGGAACATCGGCGCGTTGCCGGCGGCTCAGGATCTTTCGGCACCACGCTCACTTGATGATTCCAATCCGCTGGAAGAGACGGAAGCGCCGCGTTTCGTGCGCGGCTTTCACGACGTGCTCATTACCATCGGCATCATTGTGCTGCTGGTCGGGCTATGGGGTCTGGCGAACCGCTATGCGTCTCTGCTGGCAATCGTCATCCTGGCCGAAATCCTCGTGCGCCGCCAACGGCTGGCGCTTCCGGCTGTCGTCTTGACCGTGGCGCTCGTCTTCTGGCTTTTCCATACGGTCGTGACCTATGTCAGTTCCACCCCGGCATTGGTCGATAATTTCACAATCGGCGCATTTATCCTCGCTGCGCCATTCCCGCCCCTGCTGATATTGTTCTATTGGCGCTACCGGGTCCCGCTTTCCCTGGCGCTATTCCTGTTCTCGCTGTTTGGGCTGTTTCTGGCGACAGTCTTCTATGTCGCCGGCACTGTCACTGGGTCCGCGAATGTGCCGGTAGATTATCCGATCCAGACACTCATGATCTTGCTGATTGCGGCACTTGGCAGCTTCGCCTTGGCAATGCGCTACGACCTCAGCGATCCGAAAAGAGTCACGCGCCGTTCCGACGTCGCCTTCTGGCTGCATCTCGCGACCGCTCCGGCGCTGCTTTATTCAACCGTCCTCCTGGCTCTGCGCCTGGAGCTTGCGAGCGGCGGCGGCGTTTTCACCAATCTCACCGACGCGCTTTTCGGAGGCTACCTGCAGGCGGTGACCGTCCTGATCGCAGTTCTGATGATGATGTTGATCGGGCTTGTGATCGATCGCCGCGCTTTCGTGACCGCAGGTCTCGTGTCGCTCGGCCTCGCGACTGCGGCCATTTTCCGGCACAACAATGCCGGTCTCGACAAGGTCGGCTTCCTGGTGCTGATGATTGTCGGCCTGGTGGTGCTCGTCATCGGTATCGGCTGGGCCGATCTGCGCCGCGTCATCGTGCGGCGGTTGCCTGCGGGCATACAGGCGAGATTGCCGGCGCTCCGATAGAGCGTTTCCGCTTTTCTTCGAAGCAAGGAAGCGCTCTATCATCTTATTTTAACGCAATTCCGAACGGAAAACCGCTAGCACTTTTCCTGAAATTGCTTAGGCGACGGCAGCCGAAAAGCGATCAGGTGTTGAAGCGGAAGTGGATGACGTCGCCGTCCTGGACGACGTATTCCTTGCCTTCGTCACGCGCCTTGCCGGCTTCCTTGGCGCCGGTTTCGCCGTTGTAGGCGACATAGTCGTCAAAGGCGATCGTGTTGGCGCGGATGAAGCCGCGTTCGAAATCCGAATGGATGACGCCGGCCGCCTGCGGCGCCTTGGTGCCCTGTTCGATCGTCCAGGCGCGGGTTTCCTTAGGGCCTACCGTGAAATAGGTGATGAGGTGCAGCAGCTTGTAACCGGCGCGGATCAGGCGGTCGAGGCCGGCTTCGTCGAGGCCTAGCGCGGAGAGGAATTCCTTCGCCTCGTCATCGGGCAGCTGCGCCACTTCCGCCTCGATCGCGGCGGAGATGATGACGACTTCCGAATTCTGCTCCTTGGCCATGGCGGCAACGGCTGCCGTGTACTCATTGCCGGTTGCCGCATCGCCTTCGGCGACGTTGCAGACATAGAGCACGGGGTGCGAGGTCAGGAGGTTCAGACCCTTGAGGATGCGGATCTCTTCGGCGTCCAGCTTCGAGAGCAGCGTGCGGACGGGCTTGCCTTCCTGCAGCAATGCCAGGGAAGCGTCCATGATCGGCAGCATCGCCAAGGACTCCTTGTCCTTGGCGGTGGCACGCTTGCGGGTCTGCTCGGTGCGGCGTTCAAGGCTCTCGAGGTCCGCGAGCATCAGCTCGGTCTCGATCGTCTCGGCGTCGGCGACCGGATTGATGCGGCCTTCGACATGGGTGATGTCGCTGTCTTCGAAGCAGCGCAGCACATGCACGATGGCGTCGACTTCGCGGATATTGGCGAGGAACTGGTTGCCGAGACCCTCACCCTTCGATGCGCCGCGCACGAGGCCGGCAATATCGACGAAGGAGATGCGCGTGGGAATCAGTTCCTTCGACTTGGCGATGTCGGCGAGCTTGCGCATGCGCGGATCGGGAACCGCGACTTCACCCGTGTTCGGCTCGATCGTGCAGAACGGATAGTTCGCCGCCTGCGCCGCCGCCGTCTTGGTCAGCGCGTTGAACAGAGTGGACTTGCCGACATTCGGCAGCCCGACGATACCGCATTTGAAACCCATGGCACCTTGTCCATATCTTGAAAATCTTTGCTGTGCCTATGGGGGAAGGGCCGTTGCGGGTCAAGTCTTGTGCGGGCAAGGAGGCTCTTTTCTGCCGAAAGAGAGGCGGAAGTCGCTCGAATGCTGCTTTGCGCGTTGTCAGGGCGCATTGTCATGAGACCGTGGTCCTTGAACGGTGTACTGCGCTGCACTATAATTTCCCTATTAGCCCAAAGCCTCTTTCCCCTGTCGTCAACGGTGATGCCGATGAGTGACAATGATGTTGTCCTGAAACCAAAGACTAAAAACCAAGCCGAAGGTCGAGCGACCGAAGCTCTACAAGATCATTCTCGTGAACGACGATTATACGCCGCGGGAATTCGTCATCATGGTGCTCAAGGCCGTCTTCCGCATGAGCGAGGAGACCGGCTACCGCGTCATGATGACCGCGCATAAGCTCGGCACCTGCGTGGTCATGGTCTGTGCGCGGGATATTGCCGAGACGAAGGCGCAGGAGGCGGTCGATCTTGCTAAAAGCGCGGGATTCCCGCTGATGTTCACTACCGAGCCGGAAGAATAGGAACGGCTGCCCTTGTTAGGTAGGACGACGGACCTGGAAGCCGGTCTTGTCCTGCGTAAATCCGCAATTGGCATAGAAGCGCAGCGTTGCCGGATTCTTCGAGCCGGTCAGCAGCATGACCTTGTAGCAGTTCCTCTCCCAGGCGCTTGCGAACGCCCTGCGGATGACCGCGCCGGCAAAGCCGCGCCGACGATAGTCGGCGTGGGTCACCACATTCTCGATCAAAGCATAGGGCGCCCCGCCGCGCGTGAGATTTGGGATGACGATCAGTGTTACGGAAGAGACGACCTTGTCTCCGTCAAAGGCGGCGAGGATCGTCATGCCGGGATGGGCAAGAATTTCCGCAAGGCGGCTCTCCGCCAACTGCAGCTCAAGCACCGGGTCTTCGACATTCAGATGCCGGTAGAGCGCAAGGAGGGTCGGCAGTTCCGCAACCGCGACCGGCCGGATGACGATATCTGCGGCATCTTCGACTGCTGCGTCCGGCATTTCAATTATCCTTCTTGCTGAATATCCTCTTCAGCATTTCCGCCATGGGACCGGTTTCCGGGATCTTCGGCTGGTTATGATTGCGCGCCTGATGAATATGGGATTTGGCAGGCGCCTTCTTCTCCGGCTTGGGAGCGTCGTCTTCCGCCTTGCCGCCGAGGGCAAGCGCGATCTTGTTCATCAGCTGCGAATTCTCGCCGCGCACCAGCATATCGGCGTTGTCGGCAAGTGCGTCGAACAGCGGTTCCAGCCAGCTTTGATCCACCTTGGCGAAATCGCCGAGAACGTGATTGTGCACAAGCTCCTTGACGCCGGGATGACCGATGCCGAGGCGCAGGCGCCGATATTCGCGGCCGCAGTGGGCGTCGATCGACTTGATGCCGTTGTGACCGCCATGGCCGCCGCCGGTCTTCAGCCGCGCCTTGCCGGCCGGCAGATCGAGTTCGTCGTAGATCACCACGAGGTCGGAGGGCTGGAGCTTGTAGAAGCGCATGGCTTCGCCGACAGCTTCACCCGAGAGGTTCATGAAGGTCTGCGGCTTGATGAGCAGCACCTTCTGGCCGCCGAGCTCGCCTTCGGAAATCTCCGCCTTGAACTTCTTCTGCCAGGGCGAAAAGCTATGGCGGCGATAGATCGCATCCACGGCCATGAAGCCGATATTATGGCGGTTGCCCTGATATTTGGCGCCCGGATTGCCGAGGCCGGCGATAAGAAGCATGCGCTTCACCCCTTGGAAAATATCGATGCCCTTCACCACAGCGATTTGGCGGCAAAGTCAAGGCGGGATGCGTCAGTCGCCAAGGTGGAGGCCGTACTTCAGGAAAATCTGCTTCTGTGTTCCGTCGACGATCAGCGCATTCAGCGCCGCCTGCATCCTGTTCAGAAGGTCGGTTGGGAAGTCCTTCTGGCAGGCGATCCCCATGGGCTGCTGGGAAAGGACGGTTACCTTCTCCACGGCATTGCCCTCCGTTTTCAGCTTTTCGAAATAGAATTCCGAGATCGGCATCAGGTCGATGCGATCGCTCATCAGTTTCTTCAGCGTAGCCTTGAAATCGCTACCCACGTCGATGCGCGGGAAATTGTTCCGGCGCAGTATCGTCTCCGTATAGTCCTCCCGCCATGTGCCGACGAGATATTTCCTGGCTTCGTCGATGGCGGCGGCGGCAATCTTGGAGCCGCTGTGCTTGATCAAGATGCTGCGATCGATCAGCAATGGCTGCACCCATTTGAAGAGCGGATCGCGTTCTTCATTATGGGCGGTCGCGAAGACACAGGTCATGGGTTCCGCCAACGCCTGATTATAGGCCCGCGCCCAGGGCAAGATGGCGATGCTATAATCGACGCCGATATCGGCCATCACCTTCTGTACCTGTTCGGTAAGGGCTCCGACAGCCGTCTTGCCATCGCGATAGTTGAAGGGCGGATATTCCTCGGTGGTGAAATGAACGGTTTCGGCGCGGGCTGGAAGGAAAAGGAATAGCGAAAACAGGCTGATTGCAATCGTGAGCAGCGGCTTTCGCATGCGGTTCCTCATCGCTATGACGCCTGTGCTATGGGGGAGGGATGATCCTGCTGCTGGCTGACGAGTGTCTTTGCCAGGGTGTCCGGATGCTGTGGCCGATAGAACAGATAGCCCTGGCCGTAGTCGATGCCCATGGTGCGCAGGGTCGCGCATTCCTCTTCCGTTTCCACGCCTTCGGCAATGACCGTGCAGTTCATCTTGTGCGACAGCGTGGTGATGCTTTCGACCAGCATGCGGCTCTTGGCGCTGACATCGGAAGCAGTATCGTTGATCGCGCGGATGAAGGACTGATCGATCTTGATGATGTCGACCGGGAAGCGATTGATGTAGCTCAGCGACGAATAGCCCGTGCCGAAATCGTCGAGCGCGATGCGGCAACCGTAACGGCAGATCTCGTTGATGACCATGCGCGTCTCCGGATTGTCGTCCATGAGTACGGCTTCGGTGATTTCGACGACGATGCGCCCGGCGGGAACGTCATAGCGCGAAAGCAGGGTGGCAATGCGCAGCGGCAGTTCGGGCTCAAATTGCAGAGGCGAGAAGTTGATGGCGAGGTAGGTGTCTTGCATGCCGTCGAGACGCGACAGGCGCGCGAAATTGGCGATCGCCTTTTCCATGATGCGGTTGCCGATGCGAATGATCGAGCCGGTCTCTTCGGCGACCTCGATGATGCGGGCAGGGGGCAGGATACCCTTCTGCGGATGGTGCAGGCGCATCAATGCCTCGAAGCCGGCGATCGAACGATCGTCGATATTCACCACCGGCTGCAGATAGGCCTCGAACCAGTCCTCTAGGAGGCCGGCCTCGATATGGCTTTCCAGTTCGGCGCGTCGCCGCGAGTCGTCGAGCATGCCATTGTCGAAGATCTGTGCGCCGTTCTTGCCGTCGCGCTTCTTGGCATACATGGCGATATCGGACTTCAGCAGCAGCTCGGCGGCATTGGCCGCATGGCGCGGATAGATGGCGATGCCGATGCTGGCGCTGAGGCGCGCATCGCCCTCGAAGGGCGCTTCGAAGATTTCGGCGATACGGGCAGCCATGTCGATTGCTCTTGCTTCGGCATCTTCCGCCAGGAGCAGGATCGCGAATTCGTCACCGCCCAGGCGGGCGGCGATGTCGCCCGATTTCAGGCATGTCTGCAGGCGGGATACGAGCTCGCGCAGGGCCGCGTCGCCCGCGGCATGGCCCATATTGTCGTTGATCCACTTGAACCGGTCGAGATCGATGAAGAGGCAGGCAAGTTCGCGTTTGCGCAGATCGGCTTCGTTGATCTTGGCGTCCAACGCGGTCTCGAAGCCCTGACGATTGAGGAGGCCGGTCAGATGATCGGTGATTGCCTGCCGGAGGTTCTTGTCCTCGGACTGCTTGAGCTCGGTGACGTCGGTCATGACGGAAAGCGACAGACCGTCCTGGATGGCGGTGGTTTCCAGAATCAGGACGTCCATTACCCGTCCGTTCCGGCACAGGAACTTGACGGTGACTGCGAGACGGGCGGCGGTATCGGGATTGCTGTTCTTGCGCTCGACGTATCGCGCGCGCGATTCCGGCAGGACCAGGCTTGCGAACTCGCGGCCGATCACCTCGGCACGGCCGTAGCCGGTCGCGGCGAGCCAGTAGTCGCTGACGGCGGCGATGCAATCGTCCTTGTCGAGGGAGAAAAGCATGGCGGGCGTCAGATTATAGGTATCGGTGGCGCGGCGATGGGCAAACTTCAGCTCGGTCTCCTCGCGCTGCAACTTGCTCTGCATATCGTTGAAGCTGCTGGCGAGCCTTCCCATCTCGTCGTTCGACTGCCAGTCGACATGATGGCGAGAGCCGAGCCGCCGCGTGGCCTCGATGGCGTGTGTCAGGCGCATCAACGGCTGAATGACGAAAATGCGGTTGCCGATCAGCGCCGCACCGAAGACCGTCAGCACGGCGAAGATGAAGATGGAAATGAAGACGATTTCCTCGTTCTTCAAACCATCGAAGAGGCCGAGTTGTGGATAGTAGACCGTAATGGTGCCGAGCTTTTTGGTGCCGTCCACGCCGTTGTAGACGATCGGTCGCGAGATGGACTCCAGATTGCCCATGTAGGATTTCGGAATGGTGGATTGCGTGACGTCGAGCTGGCCGGAAAGATCGCGCACGTTGACCCGAACGATCGCACCTTCGGCGACCGTCGTCGCGCTGATCTGGGTGACGCTATCCTCATCCAGATCCCACAGCGGCTTGGCAAGCGCCTGGGCATTGGCGACGAGCAGGACGGTTATATGATCCTTGATTTCCTTCTCGGCGCGTTCGGACGACAAGAAAAGAAAAAGGATGAAGAGCGGCGCTACGAAAACCAGCAGCGCACCGCAGACGATCGCGAAAAACCTGTTTTCGACCGAATGGCTCATTGTTCCTTTTGCTCCCCAGCCATAGACCAGCGGAGCTTTGGGGGTGCCGCTTTCTACAACTCTTTCGCGTAGATTTTCATGAATCTGTTAAATGTTGCTGAAATTCTGGGGTTAATGGAAATCAACGATAGTATAGATTTCAAGACGTTTTTATTTTTACTTTCTCTAATATTTGATTTCAGGCAATGAAAAACCCGCCATCCCCAAAAGGGAAGGCGGGTTTCGATGCTTTAAGTTGAAGATGCCAATCAGGCGCTGGCTTCTTCGCCGCCTTCTGCTTCTTCTTCAGCAAGACCGGCTGCCGGAGCAACGATCGTTGCGATCGTGAAGTCGCGGTCGGCGATAACCGGCGTGACGTTCTTCGGCAGCTTGATGGCCGAGATGTGGATGCTGTCGCCGCTCTTCAGGCCGCTGAGGTCAACGGTGAAGAATTCCGGGATCGCATCGGCCGGGCAATGGACTTCGACTTCGTGGCGAACGATGTTCAGCACGCCGCCAGCCTTGAGGCCCGGGGACTTCTCGTGGTTTTCGAAATGAACCGGGATTTCCACGGTGACCGCGGTGTTGCCGGAAACGCGCAGGAAATCGACGTGAACCGTGAAGTCACGGACCGGATCGAGCTGGTAGTCCTTCGGCAGAACCTTGATCTTCTTGCCGCCGACGTCGATCGTTGCGATCGTCGTGAGGAAACCGCCGGCGTGGATGCGCTTCGTCACCTCATTGGTGTTGAGCGCGATGGAAATGGGGGCCTGCTTATCACCATAGATGACAGCGGGAATGAGACCATTGCGGCGAAGTTCACGGGCGGACCCCTTACCAACCCGTTCGCGCGCCTCGGCCTTGAGCTCGTAGCTTTCGTGGCTCATAGCTATTCCTTTCGAGGTTATTTGGAGAGTTCACCCGGTCGACAAAGTCGCATCGGCTGAACTGGAGGAGGGCATGCCCTGCCTCATCCGCGTTGCCTCCAAGGGTGTCTACGCGGACGCGTGGCGTATAATACAAAGCGGCCAAAGGTGCAAGCACCCCGGATTGCGAAGCTTTGTGGTGGCATTGCAACTGCCGAGACAAGCCTGCGATGCCATGTCTATCAACGCCTTGACATATTCCCCCAGCCCCATCAACAGTCGAATTCAATCGATCAGGGTCAGAAGGAGAGGTCGGCATGCGCCCCAGGATCATCGCCGCCGCTGTTTTTTCCATGGGTCTTGCCGGCGCGCCGCAGGCTGCCGAGATCAATGAGCAGGGAGCCAAGGAGCTTCGCAATATCCTCACCCAACCGCTCTCGCAGGATCTTGCCCGCAGCGATTTCGTCACCGTCAAGCCGGTGGGTGACCAATATGAGATCGTCTACGATCTGGCGAAATTCTTCGACAAGATCAATTCCAGTGCATTTTCGGTTACAGGCTTCAAACCGCTCTCCCTCTTCGCGCAGCCTGTCGAACGGGGCAGATGGCACCTGACGGGCGACAACAGCCTCGATATCGCCCTGCATTCGCCGACGTCCGACCTTGCCTATTCCATCGCCTCCAACTCCTTCGACGGCATTTTCGATCCGACGATCGAGATGATGCGTTCAATGGGCATCAAAAGCAGCGGCGTGAAATTTTCCAGTGTCGGCACCGGTCCGAGGAGCGGGCGGAAGCTCGATGCCACCATCGACAGCGTCTCTTTCGCTCACACGGTCATCGACGGCAGCGAAGCCGGCAAGGTCGACCTGCAATTGCAGGGGACCCTGCAGCGCCTGAGCGAGCAGTTCACCGTGCGGCCGGATGGTTTGCCCATCACCTTCAGTGCCGATAGCGTCGATACGAACCTCACCGCCACCAGCCTGCCGGCGAAGGATCTGCGCGCGCTCATTCGCTTCTTCGTTCAGCACGTCAAGGCCAAGCAGCTTTCAGAAAGCGGCAGCGAGAAGTTCGAGCAGCTGGTGCACCGCGCCCTGCCGGTTTTCGGATCGCTCAACAAGACCGTCACCCTCAACAACGCCTTGGTGGCGACGAAAAAGGGCAAGGTCGGCGTCAAGCGCATCGACTACAGTTTCAAGATGGACGGCCTGACCAAGGCCTCCAACGTCAATCTGGAGCTGCGGGCCGAACAATTCACACCGGATGCGGATCTCGTTCCGGCGGCTTATTCGGCGTTCCTGCCATCGACGCTCGATGTGCAGCTTGGCGTGCCGAACATCAACTTCGCGGGTCTTATCGATACCGGCCTCGAGGCGATCGCCGCGCGCGCTACACCGGTTTCCAGTGAGGCGTTGAAGCGCACAATGTTCCCGAGTGGCTATGGAACGCTGGAGTTTCCGAAGATCAGCGCCACTTCAGGCGTCTATGATGTCGAGATTTCCGGCGCGCTGAAGGGCTCGATCAAGCCGCATGCCGGCTATTCACTGCAGGCGACGATCCTGGCGCGCGATTTCGACAAGACGGTTGCCGCCATCCAGGATGCCGCCAAGGCAGAGCCGCGCCTGAATAAAGTTTCTTTTGGCTTGCTTGCCGCCAAAGGTTTTGCCAAGACCGATCCCGACGGTCGTCTGCGCTGGGACATCACAATGGATGAGGACCGGACGGTGACGGTCAATGGTCAGGTGATGAAGAAGCCTTGATGTTTGGGGAGCAAGCCCATGTGTCGGGGCGACAATAAAGTTTCATTCGAAAGGCCGATTGGTCCTTTTCGAATTTTCACGTTTCTTTTCCATCATATTTGGGGGTGAATTATGCGTTTCAAAGCGATTGCTGCAGCGACTGTCGTCGCTGCCGGCGTTATTGGTAGTGCGCAGGCGGCTGACGTCAGCGAACAGGGTGCCAAGGACCTCTATGGCAACCTGACCTATTTCCTGCCTGACGATATCGCCAAGAGCGGTGCAATCTCGGTCAAGCCGGCCGGGGCGAACTATGAGGTCACCTATGATCTGCAGAAGCTGCTCGACAAGCTGAATATGAGCGGTTTCGACATCAGCGGCCTCAAGCCATTGCTGATGCTGGCGACGCCGCTCGACAGCGGCCTTTGGAATATCGAAGGCAACAATGCCCTGGACGTGACGGCGCGTTCCAAGCCTGGCAGTAGCCTCAACAGCGAATTTCGCTATGCATTGGCATCGTCCACCTTCAAGGGCGTTTTCGATCCAGCGCTTCACTATCTGCGTTCGATGGATATGAAGGGGCAGGGCATTACCCTCGCCACCAAGACGACTGACGAAAACAATGGCGTCCAGAAGAACGACGCCACTGCCGACAGCATCGTTTATACGCTGTCGTCGGCCGATAGCGGTGAGGCGGGCAGGCTCGATATCAAGATGAACGGCAGTCTGCGGGCACTCTACAACAAGATCTCGGCAGACGATGCGACGCTCGGCGAAATCAAGATCGCGGCGATCGATTTCAACATGGGTGCGACGAAGCTGCCCTTAAAGGCGGTGAACTCCCTGCTTCAGTTCATCTCCGAACACAAGGATGAGAAGACGCTTTCGGATAAAGACGGCGAGGCGCTCAAGGCCTTGGTGATGAATGCCATGCCGATCGTCGGCTCCTTCGACGAGTCCGTCGCCATAAACGATATCGCGGTTACGACGCCATTCGGCAATGGCGGGCTGCAGAAGATGGGCTATTCCTTCAAGGTTGCCGGGCCTGCCAATGCCATGAACGCCGATTTTGGATTGAATGCCGAAAAGCTGACGCTGGCCACAGGCTTGGTGCCTGAAGACTATATTGCCTTCATTCCCAATGCGGCCGATATCCAGGTGCAGGTGCCGAACCTCAATTTCACCGCCATGATGAATGTCCTGAAGGACACCGATTTCAAGAAGCCGGGTAACGACAAAGCCATAGACGAGAAGCTGCAAAAGGCCATGTTCCCCGATGGAACGATGACCATCAACTTCCCGAAAATCAGCGCCGTTTCCGGTCTCTATGATGTCCAGGCTTCCGGCAGCATGCGCGGCTGGCTGGCAGAGAAGGATCGCGTCGCCATGAAGATGACGGTTCTCGCCCGCGATCTCGACAAGACGATCGCGGCCATTCAGGAGGCAGCAAAGACCAAGGCCGATCTTTCTCAGGTCTCTCTCGGCCTGATGATGGCCAAGGGTTTTGCCAAGACGGATGCCGATGGACGCTCGCGCTGGGATATCGATCTTTCCGATGACGGTCACGTGTCGGTCAACGGCCAGGTTGTGAAGTAAGTCCCTCCGAAATCAGAATGCGATCATGTTTGTCCTGAAGCCGCTGAGCCAGCGCTCGATCTCTCTCCTATGGGCCGGTCAGGTGCTGGCGGCGACAGGCTCCGAATTCTATATGGTCGCAGTCGTCTGGATCGCAGCCGATTTCATCGGCAGTGATGCAGGTTATGTGTCCGCACTGCAATCCGGCGCACTGCTGCTCGGCAGTCTTTTCGGCGGCATCGTCACGGATCGCTGGCGTCACAGCACCACGATGATCGCGAGCGATCTCGTGCGGGCGGCTCTGCTGCTGATGCTGTCGCTTGCGGGGCTTCTGCATCTGATGAGCCTGCCGCTGCTGGTGGTGCTTGCCGGATGCATTGCCTTGCTTACATCCGCGTTCGATCCGTCACTGCAGGCAACGTTGCCGACGATCGCGGTCGATCCGGATGTCCGGCACGCGACCAACGGCCTGTTCGACGCCACTCGCCGCATGGCGCGCATTCTCGGTCCGAGCCTGATCGCGCTGGTGAACGGATTTCTGCCGAAATCGCAATTCTTTACCGTGACGGCAGCGACTTTCCTGCTTTCGGCGCTCGCCGTCTGGCTAGCGGTGGCGAGGCGGCCTGCGGCACCACGCCGACGTGAATTTTCCGGAATGGCCGCTGTCGTGGATGGTGTCCTCGGAGGATGGCGGGCAGCTCGCGGCCATGCGGCAATCCTCTATGGCTTGTTCACCAACCTGATAGGAAATATTGCCTGGGCCATGGGAATCCTGCTGGGCATGATCCTGCACTTACGCGAAACCAGCGCCGATCCGCTGACCGATTACAGCCTGATGATGACCGCTTATGGCGTCGGCAACCTGACGACCAATTTGATCCTGAGCAGCGTCAAGCCACGTCGGCCGGTGGTGTGGATCGTCGCGGCAAAGTTCATCTTCGGATCGGGGGTCTTCCTGCTGCCGCTGATGCATGACCGCATATGGCTGATGATCGTCGCCTGCTTTGCGGCGATCAACGGCCCGTTCGAGAACCTTGCCATGCTGCATCTGATGCAGACGCGCAGCGAGCCGCATAGGCTGGCGCAGGTCTATCGTCTGCTGATGTGCGCGATCTTCACGGGTCTGTTTTTGGCCTACCTTATGTCGCCGAGCCTGTTTGCCTGGTTCGGCATCGGGCCTTCGATCATGGGATCGGGTGCGGCCGTCTTCGTTTCCGGCCTGATCGGAGTCGGCCTGCTGGCATGGAAGCAGGCACATCCGGCGGGAGCAAGAGCCACCTGAAATGTCGTTCGAGCCTTAGTCGAACAGGCTCGAAACTGATTCTTCCTGGCTGGTGCGGTTGATGGCTTCGCCGATGAGGCTTGCCGTCGTGATGACGCGGATGTTGGGTGCCGATTGCACGGCGGTCGTCGGCTGAATGGAATCGGTGATCACCAGTTCCTTCAGTTTCGAGTTTGCGACGCGCGTCACGGCACCGCCCGAAAGCACGCCGTGGGTAATGTAGGCGGTGACACTTGCCGCGCCCTTTGCGAGCAGGGCATCGGCCGCGTTGCAGAGCGTGCCGCCGGAATCGACGATGTCGTCGATCAGCAGGCAATCTTTCCCTTCCACTTCGCCGATGATGTTCATCACCTCGGACTCGCCTGGGCGATCACGGCGCTTGTCCACGATCGCCAACAGACAGTCGAGGCGTTTGGCGAGCGCACGGGCGCGCACGACGCCGCCGACATCAGGCGAGACGACCATGACGTTGCCGATATCGTAGTTCGCCTTGATGTCGCGCGTCAGGATCGGCAGCGCATAGAGATTGTCGGTGGGTATATCGAAGAAGCCCTGGATCTGGCCCGCGTGCAGGTCGAGCGTGAGAACGCGGTCGGCGCCTGCCTCGGTGATCAGATTGGCCACCAGCTTGGCCGAGATCGGCGTGCGCCCGGAGGCGCGGCGATCCTGGCGGGCATAGCCGAAATAGGGAAGAACCGCCGTGATGCGTCGCGCCGAAGAGCGCCGCATGGCGTCGATCATGATCAACAGTTCCATGAGATGGTCGTTGGCCGGGAATGCGGTCGGCTGGACGACGAATACGTCCTCGCCGCGCACGTTCTCCTGGATTTCAACGAAGATTTCCTGGTCCGCGAAGCGCCTGACACTAGCCTTGCCTAAGGGAACGTTGAGATAATTGCAGATCGCTTCGGCAAGATGCCGGTTCGAATTGCCTGCGAAAACCTTCATTGTGGTCCGCCTGTTACCAACCTGATAGCCGCGCTTTTAACCGCCTTGCTCTCGAATGCAAGGGGGAGATGCGTGTTAGCTTTCATATTTCTGAAAAGCTTGTGGCTATCCACCGCTGGAATCGCGCCAGGAATTGAATTCCGACATGGTTTTGGTGGCAATCTTCTGCATGACGGTCGGAGGAACGGCCGACCAAGGGTCGCCGCGCTTCAGCGGCGCGCTTTCCGAACCCTGTATGCGGTGCACGCGGTTGCCGTTGCTATCGAGTACATCCCACACATAGGTCACGGAAATCTGCGGGCCGTCCTCGAAGGCGGAGAGATAGCCCTTGAGAATATAGGCGGCGCTGGAATCGCTCGAGCTCTTGATTGTCAGGCCGAGGGAGCGGGCGTCGGCGCCGAGTTGGCGCGAAAGTGGCGTGACGGCTTCGACGGGAGCGCCGATGATCGGCAGGAAACGGATGCTGTTGCCCCCGGGCGCGGCGGCGGGCGGTAGCGAGGCCTGTCGTTGCTCCGGCTGCTGTTGCTCCGGCTGCTGGTCATCCGCAGTCTGTTCCTGCTGTTGCTGCGGTTGCTGATCGTCCGACAGGCGCCGGTCGGCCTCGCGCTGCTCGTCGGCCTCCGAAAACTGATTGTTGGCCGGAGCGATGGAGGCGGTGCGGGAATCGTCGAGCGGACGAGAGGCGTAAGGATTGCTGCCGCTCGATTTCAGCGCCGATGCCTGTTGGTCGAGCGTGCCGCTGCCGCCGTAGTTTTGCGGCTGATATGCCTGCTGCGAGGTCTGCTGCTGATAGCCGTAGCTCTCCTGCGAGCTTTGATAGGTCTGGCGACGCTGGGGAGCCGCAGCCATGCGCTCGACATCGCCTTGCGTAACCGGGCTCGAACCGACATCGCGGATGGCCTCGGGCGGCGTCAGGGCGTCCGTGGTATTGCAGGCGGAGAGCGCGAGGCAAATGCCGGCGACAGTCAACGTTATCCTGACCAATCCCATCGACGCGATCCTTTCTCCCGACGGTCTGACCGTTCAGGACCGCTATCTTACGCCCCTAACGGTTAAGAAATTCGAGAGGGTGGCGGGAAAGGGCTTTCGGCGCCTGCGACGTCGTCAGATAGGTCTGGCCGAGGGTCATCGCCGTGCCGCTATCGGAATCCGCGATGATCATGTGCACGAAAAGCGACATGTTCTCCTGGATCTCAAGCGGATTGCCCATATGGAACATCTCGTGCTCCATCCAGGAGGGGGAGAAACGGGAGCCGAGCGAATAGCCGCAGGCGTTCAGCCGGTGCCGGGCAAGGCCGCGTTCGTCCATGATCTTGGCATGCATGTCGAAGACGTCGCCGAAGGTATGCCCCGGCATCAGGATCGTTTCGATCGCCTGCAGGGTTTCCAGGCAGGCGCTGTAGAGTTCGCGGTGGCGATGGCTTGGATTGCCGATGACGACCGTGCGCATCATGGCGGCATGGTAATGGGCGTCGACACCTGCCCATTCGAGCGTCAGCTGATCCTCGGCGTCGAGCTTCCGGCGACCGGATTTGTAGCGGCAGAGCAGGGCTTCCGAACCCGAGCCGATGATGAACTCATTGGCGGGATAATCGCCGCCGCCGGAAAAGACGGCGCCTTGCATGGCGGCGAGGATATCGGCTTCATCCGCGGCGGGTTTGACCAAAGACAGGGCGGCGTCCAAGGCATCGTCGGCCAGCGCGGCGGCGCGTTCGACGTGGGCGATTTCCGCAGGGCTCTTGGTCAGGCGCAGGCGGCTTACCAGGTAGGAGGCGTCGACGATCTGGCCGAAACTGGCAAGCTGGTGATCGAGCAGGCGGGCGACGTGGCCGGTCATGCCATGGGTATCATATTCGATGCCGATGCGGGTGCCGAGGAGGTCGAGATCGGACAAAAGCTCCTTGAGATCGAGCGTCGGATCGGCATTGACGCGATCGACCCAAATCCGAATGTCGGTGATAACAGATGTGAGCTGTGCCTGGCGGAGGTCGGCCGAGCGCGTCAGAAGCGTCAGGGAACCGTCCGACTTGACGACCAATGTCTGGAAGAAGCAATAGCCGAACGTATCGTAGCCGGTCAGCCAGTACATGCTCTCCTGGGCGAAGAGCAGCATCGCATCGAGCTTTTCTTCCTGCATCCTCGCCAATAGCCGCGCCAGACGAGCATCGTATTCGCTGCGTTCGAATTGCAGGGCCATGTCAAGCTGCCTCCCCGATGGCGATGGCGGAAATCTGTCGTCCGTAATCCGGCTCCCTGGCATGCGTCGTGCGCCGATAGGAGAAAAAGCGTTCCGGGTCCGGGTATGTGCAGAGGTTCAGGCTTTCGGCGGTGATGCCAGCCTTGTGCAGGCGATCAACGGTCAAGGCTGGCAGATCGAACATGGCGTGGCCATCTCGCTCCGAAGGGGCGAAGTATTTCGCATAGCCGGGATTATGGGCGAGGAAACGCTCGACAAATTCGGGGCCGACCTCATAACTCGATTGGCTGATCGAGGGGCCGAGGCAGGCAATGATTGCCTCGCGTCTTGCGCCAAGTGCTTCCATCGCATCGATGGTGTTTTCCAAGACGCCGGTCAGCGCGCCCTTCCAGCCGGCGTGGGCGGCGCCGATGACCCGGTTTTCCGGATCGGCGAAGAGGATGGGGCCGCAATCGGCGGCGAGCACGCCAAGCGCGATACCCGGCGTCGCCGTTACCATCGCATCGGCCTGCGGGCGGCTGCCGTCATATTGTGCGCCGATCGTCACGACATCGGGAGAGTGGACCTGATGCACGGTGGCAAGCTGATCGACGGGTAGGCCAAACCAGCCGGCGACGCGGCGGCGGTTCTCGTGTACGCGGTCGCGATCGTCGTTCGAGCCGAGGCCAACGTTCAAGCCGCGATAGAGGCCTTCAGAAATGCCGCCGGCTCGGGTGAAATAGCCATGGCGAATGCCGGCAGCCTCGGCGGCGCTCAGCAGCGTGCTAGCAAGTGGTGTCGGCACCTAAAACATCCCTTGATATCTGGTTTGGCCGGTCGTGCTTGACATAACGCAGCCGCGGCGAAGCAGTTCGATCTTGCCGGGATGTTGGCCCAGCCCGGCGCGCACTGTCAATCCACGGGATCAATGGTCCGGTTTCAGCCGACAGGGCGAAAGGGCAGGAGGTCGATCGCCGGGCTGGAAACGGCCAGCACCTTGAAAAGCTCTCCCATCTTGCCTTCGCCTGCGCCTGCGAGCCTCTCCACAGCGATGCGGATGCCTTCCTGCGTTGCCGCATCCTGATCCCGGCCGAGGGCGGCCGCACGGTCCAGCAGACCGAGCCCGACCAGGAAATCGCCCTGGTGACAGCAGCCGTTGATGTGCAGGCCGGAGGCGAGCGCGGTTTGTGCCAGGTGCTGGAAATCGACATGGCTGGTGAGATCCGCCTCGCCGGGATGTTCCAGCGGAGGGTCGTATTCATGCATGCGCACGGCCTGCAGCGTGTCGCCGAAGCTGGTCGCCATGTGGCCGTAGTCGATGGCTAGTGCCGTGCCGCCGTGAGCCGCCAGCCGGTCGCAGATCGTTGTCATGACGGCCTGGCGGGCAGGTGCAATCTCGAACACAGCGCCGATCGGTGGAAGTCCGCCTTCCGGAAGAAGCGCGGGATCGAGCGCGGCGACGCCCGTCGTGAAGGTCAGTTCGTCGTTGACGTCGAGGCCGACGGTGCGCTCGCGGAAGCCATTGGCGGTGCGAACGAACTGACGGATCGGAATGGCATCGAAGAGTTCGTTGGCGGCAATCAGCGTGAAGCCCTTTGGAACTTCGCCGAAATCCGAATGCCAAGAGATTTTTGCGCCATAGGCTTCGAGGGTCTGCCGCTGGAAGCCCTGCAGCCGCTCGCTGGTTTCGACGAGATGCACCGTCATTGCTTCATGGAGCGGCGGCGCGAGCTTACCGATGACGCGCAGCATGTCCGACATCATCGTGCCGCGGCCAGGGCCGATTTCGACGAGGCGCACATCGGCCGGCGTTCCGTGCCGTTGCCAGGCGTGCACCATGAAGACGCCGATCATCTCGCCGAAAAGCTGGCTGATTTCGGGTGCGGTGACGAAGTCGCCGGACTGGCCGAAGGGTTCACGTGTCTTGTAATAACCATGCACCGGATCGGCGAGGCACAGCGAAAAATAATCCGTGATGCTCAATGGCCCGTTGGTGCGGATGATGGCTTTGATTTTTTCCCCGAGCGCCGTCGTCATTCTTTGCTTTCGCTAATGCGTGGCCCTGACAGGCTGGGAGCCTCTTTTGAAAAGACCACGCGATATTAACCCCACCTCACGCCATCTGCCCGGCCGCCGCCTGACGGGCGCGGATCACGACCCAAAGGCCGATGGCGCCCATCGGAAGCGACAGTACCATGCCCATCGTCAGCCAGTCCGTGCCGAGCAAATAGCCGAGCTGCTCATCAGGCTGACGGAAGAATTCGACAAAAATACGCGAGAAAGCGTAGCCGATGATAAAAATACCGCTGACCATGCCCGGTTTCTTCAACGCCAGCATCCAGCGCGTGAGGGCAAAGAGAACCAGGAAGAGAATGATGCCTTCGATGCCGGCTTCATAAAGCTGGCTCGGGTGGCGCGGGTCGGGACCTGCGGGGCAGACGCCGTTATGGGCGGCGATCACATGCGGGCTGCAGAATACCATCGCCCAGGGCACGTCGGTGACGCGGCCCCATAGCTCGCCGTTGATGAAGTTGGCGATGCGGCCGAAGAAAAGCCCGATCGGCGCGACGGCGGCGACGATATCGAACAGGCTCCAAACTGGAATCTTGTTGCGCCTTGCGAACAAAATCATGGCGATGGTCGTGCCTATTAATCCACCGTGGAAGGACATGCCGCCGTTCCAGACCTGGATGGCGCGGATGGGATTGGCGAGCACAGGCCCGAGATCGTAGAACAGGATGTAGCCTATGCGGCCGCCGAGAACGATGCCGAAGGCGACCCACAGGATGAAATCGTCCAGATGCTGACGCGTCATGGGCGCGGTATCGTTGAGCCAGAGCCTGCCGTTATCGACCAGCCGCCTTGCATAGAGCCAGCCGAGCAGAATGCCCGCGACATAGGCAAGCCCGTACCAATGGACTGAAATCGGGCCGAGAGAAACGGCGATCGGATCGATATCCGGAAAAGGCAGGATTGCGGCGAGATTGGCGGATGTCAGCAAGATCGTCAGGCCCGTTGCAGCATGTTCCCGATAGCACCGTGCCATT
This sequence comes from Rhizobium sp. P40RR-XXII, assembly GCF_012641405.1. Lineage (GTDB taxonomy): Bacteria > Pseudomonadota > Alphaproteobacteria > Rhizobiales > Rhizobiaceae > Rhizobium. Next base: position 130,158 of record NZ_JABAII010000014.1, on the reverse strand, counting down.
TCGGAACAGGATCATGCTAAGTATCCAAATGTGCGCGGAACATGGCGTTCGCCACTGAATCGGTCAAGTCGTTTGTTGCGGCGTCCGTGATCCGAAGCTGCGTTGTCCCGTCCTATCTCAATTTGCTTGCATCGGCCCCTTGGAAATCTTACCTCAGCACTATCTGGCCCGTATCGATGCCTGACCGTTGAGGGCCGACGGCCGCAAGGAGATTGCCATGAGCACTGGACCGAACCGAATCTTGGATGAATTCGCCAAGCTGATGACAGATGCCGCCGGTGCTGCCCAGGGCGTGCGCCGCGAGATAGAGACGGCCTTCAATGCCCATGCGGAGCGGTGGCTGAACAGCATGGATATCGTCAAGCGCGAGGAGTTCGAGGCCGTTCGCGAAATGGCGATCAAGGCGCGCGATGAGAACGAGGCGTTGCTCGCGAGAATCGAAGCGCTGGAAGCCAAACTCGCTTCGAAGGGCAAATAAGTCCGACCTTCAGCTTGTAGACCGGTGCGGCACCCGCTTGCCGCACCTTTTTCCTATGAAAATTTCCGTCTGTTTTTCCACTTGTGGACATAGGCAAAAAAGCCAATCGCCAGAGTCGGTTATGACTCCCTTCTGAATAGGCGTCAGAAGAGCTTTCCACAGTGCCGTTTCCAAAATCGCCGCTCAGGGGCTGGCATGCCGGGCATGCCGCTATACACTGATTTTAAATGATGATTCGAAACGGACTTGGTAAGCCCCGGGCATGCTGGAAGCGTTAGTCTGGCAACCGTTCAACATCATCCCGAATGTGTTTCCGGAGTAAAACTGTTTGCGTTCTTTCAGTGTTGGGTCACGGGAAAACTGCAATCGTTCCGGTCAAGAAGGTGCTGCATGAGCCTTATGGAAATGGAAGTCGAACGACAATCGAATCCGGTCGACATGATCGAGTTCGTTGCTGCCAATAACGACTGGTCGTTCGAGCGGTCGGGCGAGGATGAAATCGCCATGACCGTCGAAGGGCGATGGACCGATTATCATGTCTCATTCTCCTGGATGGAGGAGTTCGAGGCGCTGCACATAGCCTGCGCATTCGATGTCAAGGTTCCGGATCCGCGCGTCAACGAGGTGATCAAGCTCCTGTCCTGCATCAACGGGCAGGTGCTGATGGGCCATTTCGATCTATGGCGGCAGGAAGATATCGTCATCTTCCGGCAGTCGCTGCTGCTGTCCGGCGGGGCCGAGCCCACCAACCGGCAAGTGGAAGTGCTGCTTTCCAACGCGCTTGACACCTGCGAGGCATACTATCAGGCTTTCCAATTCGTAGTATGGTCCGGGCTCGATGCGAACCGCGCCATGGAAGCCGTGCTCTTCGAAACGGTGGGCGAAGCGTGAGATGACAGGTCAACAATCCGCCAACGCATTGGTATCCTCCGGGCCGATCATGCTGATCGGCGCGGGGAATATGGGTGGCGCGCTGCTGACGGGATGGCTGAAGAATGGTGTGCCGGGATCGTCGGTCATCGTCGTCGATCCCAATCCGGCAGAGGCGATGCGGAAAATGATCGCGGATGCTGGTGCCAGCCACGTCACCGAAGCTCCCGCCGGCGTGACGGCCGGTGTTCTTTTCATCGCCGTCAAACCCCAGCTCATGGATGCGGTTCTGCCGCCGCTCAAGTCTCTAGTGGGCGAGGGAACCGTCGTTGTCTCCATTGCCGCCGGCAAGACGCTCTCCTCGCTTCAACAGCACCTGGGACAGGCGGCGATGGTGCGAGCCATGCCGAATATGCCCGCCATGGTCGGACGTGGCGTGACCGGGGCTTTCGCGAATGCTGGCGTGAGCGATCGCCAGCGGCAGCTAGTCCACAACCTGTTGAAAGTGTCCGGCCCGGTCGAATGGGTGCCTGACGAGGCCGACATCGACTCGGTGACTGCGGTTTCGGGCAGCGGGCCTGCCTATGTTTTCTATCTCGTCGAATGCATGGCGGAGGCGGGCCGGAAGCTCGGCCTGCAGGCGGACCTCGCCATGCGGCTTGCACGGGAAACCGTCGCGGGGGCTGGTGAATTGCTGCACCAGTCTCCCGACGACGCCTCGCGCCTGCGCCAGAACGTGACGTCTCCCGGCGGGACGACCGCTGCGGCGCTCGGCGTGCTGATGGCGGAAGATGGCATGCAGCCATTGTTCGATGCGGCCCTGGAAGCGGCACGCAAGCGGGCACAGGAACTGGCTGGCTAAATCAATTTCAGGAAAAGCGCACGAAGGTTTTCCGTCCGGATTTGCGTGAAAGTAAAGAGAAGAAGGGCTCAGCGATTCCATGAAACGCTGAGCCCTTCCAAATTTTCGATAAAGGGCAGGGCATGACGGAAGAGATCACCTATGGCGATTTCGAACGGGTGGATATCCGTGTCGGAACAATTATCGAAGCGGAGCCCTTTCCGGAAGCGCGCAAGCCCGCCTTCAAGCTTAGGATCGATTTCGGGCCGGAGATCGGCATCAAGCGTTCCTCCGCCCAGATCACCGTGCATTATACGCCCGAAACTCTTGTCGGACGGCAAGTACTGGCCGTTGTCAATTTTCCGCCCCGCCAGATCGGGCCGGTGCGTTCCGAAGTGCTGACCCTCGGCTTCGAGGATGAGGCGGGAGCGATCGTTCTTGCCGCGGTGACCCAACCGGTGCCGAACGGCAAAAGGTTGATGTGAGTGCCCCCCCCTTTCACGATCGCGGGGAAAGCAGACTTAGTGAATATCTCTTGATACAGGATCGGTCAGGCTGAAATCGAGAAATTCCGCCTCGAAGCCCTCCCGCTGAGGGGAACAGAAGGCCGGGCCGACCAATACATCCTCCAGTGTCGGATCGAACCAGGCGAGTCTCGCCATTCGCCATTCGCTCATACGGTCGGTGCGATACTGGATGAAGAGGGCGTCTCCGTTGCGGGTGACCCGCGCGGACATGGCATCGAAGTCGTGATCCAGCCGGAAAGCGGACCAGTCGGAATTGCCATTGGTGACGACGACGCTGAAATGCCTGGCGCCGTCGGTATATTCGATCCCGCATTTCATCCAATGCCTGGCGTCGTGGCGGACCATCAGCCCCGCCTGGTCGTAAAGCTCTCGATAATGTCCGATGAACGTTACTTCGGCGGTGAAATCGCCGCGGCGAGGCATTCCGAGAAAATGGCCGTTGTCGCGATGGAAGCCATAATAGGTTTCCTGCCAGAAATCGGTCTTGTTGCCGGAACGGACGAACAGCCGGCCCTGGTTCATTTCCCACAGCGGCGGCGCGTTCAGCCAATGCATGCCATCAATATCGATCGGCATCAGATGTCTCCCCTCACGCAGGAATGCGGATGGTGGCACGCAGGCCGCCGAGCGGGCTGTCGCCGAGCGTGACGTTGCCGCCATGGCTGCGGGCTATGTCGCGCGCGATGGCAAGGCCGAGGCCCGTGCCGGATTTGTCGAGGTTGCGCGCTGTATCCAGCCGGAAGAACGGCTTGAAAACATCGTCGCGCGCTTCGACGGGGATGCCGGGTCCGTCATCATCGAAGACGATCGTCAGCCATTTGGCGCTGTGGCGGGCCTCGACGCGGAGGCTGTTGGCATAGCGGCGGGCGTTGGTGGCGAGATTGGTCACCAGCCGCGTAAAGGCATTGGGCCGGACGGAGATCTCGTCGTCGCCGTCGATCGAGAAGCTCATGGATTTGCCATGCAGCGTGAAATCCTGCCGGACCTTTTCAAGGATGTCGCTGAGCTTGAACTGGCCGACATCTTCCTCCGCTTCGCCGCGGGCGAAGGCCATATAGCCCTCGAGCATGCTCTGCATGTCCTCGACGTCCTCGCCGAGACCGACAAGATCGGGATTGTCGCCGACAAGAGCAAGCTGAAGCTTGAAACGGGTCAGAACCGTTCGCAGGTCATGACTGACGCCGGAGAGCATCGCCGTGCGCTGCTCGATCTGCCGTTCGATACGCTCGCGCATCAGGATGAAGGCGAGGCCGGCACGGCGTATCTCGTCAGCGCCACGGGGGGAATAGTTTTCCAGCCGCTGTCCCTTGCCGAAGCTTTCCGCGGCCTGAGCCAGCGCCAGGATCGGGCGGATCTGGCCGCGCAGGAAGAGCACGGCGATGCCGATCAGCACCAGCGAGGTGCCGACCATCCACAGAATGAAGATGTGAGTGTTGGAGGCATAGGTCTGGCTGCGCTTGGCGAAGACGCGCAGCACCTTGTCGGGCAGTTTGATGCGGATCTCGACCAGGCTGGAGTTGCCGACGGTGTCGATCCAGAAGGGCAGGTTGATCTGATCGCGGATCTCATCGCTCAGAATGCCGTCGAGGATCGAAAAGAAGGGCTTCTCGCCGGGCCGCGGCAGCTCACCACCCGGCTCGATCGAAATGGCGAGGTCGAGCTTCTGACGCGCCATCTGGGTAACGGCCGAATAATCGGCATCCTGCGGATAGGTCTCGATTATCGCGATGATGGCGGCGATGTCGCGGGTGGTCGCCATCGACAGCCGCTGCGTCACCATCTGCCAGTGGCGTTCCATGAAGACGACGGTCACGACTGCCTGCAGGATGATCATCGGCAGGATGAAGATCAGCAGCGAGCGAGCATAGAGGCCGGTCGGCAGAACATACCGGCGCAGCCAGCGTGTCAGCCACCGGAGCCCGTTGGAGGGCGTGTGGTCCTGGTCGCGCCTGATCGAATCGAAAGTCACCATCACCTGGTCCCGCGAGCCGATCTCAGTCTATGCTCAGGCGGTAGCCTATGCCACGCACCGTCTGCAGCCAGATAGGGTTGGCCGGATCGTCTTCAATCTTGCGACGTAGCCTGTTGATCTGCACGTCGATGGTGCGTTCGCCCACTTCGGCATCGCTGCCGATCAGCTCATGACGCGGGATCGTCTCGCCGGCGCGCTTCGCGAAGAGCAGCATGATTTCCTGTTCGCGGTCGGTCAGGCGGATGAGTTCCGCTGCCTTCTTGAGCTCCTTGCGCGTCAGCGAAAACGTATAGGGTCCGAACATGACAAGCTCGATCTTCGGGGAGTCGGCGGGGGTATTGCGCCGAAGTATGTTGTTGATGCGCAGCACCAGCTCGCGCGGATCGAAGGGCTTCGGCAGATAGTCGTCCGCGCCGGCTTCGAGGCCCGCTATGCGGGAGTCGGCTTCGGCAAGTGCGGTCAGCATGATGATCGGAATGTTCTTGATGGCGCGCAGGCTCGATGTCAGCGTGATCCCGGATTCGCCGGGCATCATCACATCCATGATGATGAGGTCGAAATCGAGCCCTTCCAGTTTGCGGCGGGCCTCGGCACCGTCGGCGGCAGCCGTTACCCGGAAACCCTTCTCCATCAGGTAGCGGTTGAGGAGGGCGCGGATACGCGTATCGTCGTCCACGACGAGAAGATGTGCTGCATCATCCGAGATTGCTGTTTTTGTCGTCATTCGATCCGTCTCGATCCTGTCCTACCCATCGATTGCGATGAGGTATTCCGCACCGGCCCCCGCGGCCTGAATGCTGTCACTTCTCGGTCTGCATTTCCCGCAGGAAACGTTTCACACTTTCGCGTGTCGCTTCCGACGTGCCTTCGAATGCCCGTTCAATGCGGCGCGATTGCGGCTCGGCCAGCGCCAGAGCCAGATCGCGGCCGGCCCGCGTGGGGTAAAGCTTGCGCTGTCGCCGATCCTTCGGACCGGCGACCTGCCGAATATAACCCGAATCGATCAATTGTTTGAGAACCCGCGCCAAACTCTGTTTGGTGATCTGCAATGTTTCCAGAAGGTCTGCAACGGTCATGCCGGGTTCGCGGTTAACGAAATGAACGACGCGATGATGAGCACGCCCGAAGCCGCTCTTGACGAGAATCTGGTCCGGATCCGAAACGAAATCGCGGTAGGCGAAGAAAAGCAGCTCGATCACCTCGAAATCGATGCTTCCCGCATTCTGCATCGGCGTTTCCAGCAGCTCCGTCTTTGCCGCGTTCTGGCTCATCTGTCGTGGCACCCTGGCAGTTCCTTTCCAATTTTGGAGCATCCGGGAAACTTATATAAAAATATGTCAGCTTCGTTGACACATTTTTACGCCATCGACTGTTTTCGTACAATTGCCGCACGGCTCAAACGGCGTTGCCGCATCGGAAAATTACGCGAGCGGCTCCGCAAAATTCCAATATATCTCGTATTTCCCCCTGTTGCATCTCGTGGATAGAGCGCGGTGGAAACGATAATCAACCCCTGTGTGGTGGCGAAGGCAATCTTTGCAGGCCATGGCAGGAAGAGAGGCCGCATAAAAGCGATCGAATGGCAAGGCATTCGATCCGAATTCGGTAAGCGTCGGCTGCGCCGACATGGTCCATGTCATCCCATTCCGAGCTACGGATGGGCGGAGACCGGTGCCGGACGGAGCGGCGCTCGGATGCGCACAAGCCGAGCGGGTCTCTCCGCCGGCCTGTGCGATTTGATGAATTTACGACTTGCGGCCGAGAACCGCGCCAACAATGGCGGAAAGCACGCCGCCGGCAACCAGCGAGGATATGCCTTGCGCGATGAGGCCGGTAAGCGCTTCACTGCCGATCAGATTAAGGATCAGACCGCCGCCAAGGCCACCGATGGCGCCGGCGATGGTTCTTGCGACAAGATTTATCCCATCCTGCTTCAAAACGGCGCTCGCGGCGTTGCCACCGATCGCACCGGCTATCAATTGCGTGATGATAGGCCCTAGACTTTCCATGACTACCCTTCTCCTATTGCTCCGGAAGACGCTCCCGGATCCCCTCTCGTCGCGTCCCGGATTGCTACAGCAGGAAGCGGCGATAATCCCCAGTGGATATTAGGATTACATCAAGCAAGGATCGCTGCAAATAGAAGGGCAACTCAGACGGGAGAATTCTGCAATAATTTCAGGGGAAATCCGCGATATGAGCTTGCGGCCGGTCAGTCGCAAGCCAATTTCGCCATCTTGTTCGGCCTTGCGGGCGAATCAGCGGTAGACGTAGACGATGCGACGCGTTCTCGGATCGACCAGGACCGGTTGGTTGTTCACTTCGACATAACTGTACTGATAATCCGGAATGCGGTGCACTTCCACGCTTTGCGGAACCGTGGCGCCGACGACCAGGTCACCGTTCAACTGGACCGTATCGACCGGATTGTCGTCGATGTAGGTTCGGATTTCCTCAGATGGCGTGATCACGACGACATTGCCGCTGCCCTGATCGACGGCGCCGAGCAATTCGTCATTTGGACCAGGCTGCGCGGTCCGGACACTGCCGGTCCTGACGGAATCCGTCTGCTCATAGGTGATGGTGGGAATGCCGAGATCATCGCGGTGGTCCTGGACTACCACCGACGCGCCGTTCTGTTCGACGCTGAGAGACTGGGCATAGACCCAGCCTCGCATGCCGTTGACATCCACGCGGCACCAGCGGCTGCCTTCGATGCAGCCATCCAGCGTCGCCTCGGATCCGCGCGTTGCGACGCCGACGGTCGGGAATTCCGCGCCCGGGCCGGAGCGAACTTCGATGTCGGTGGCGGTGGTTGCGGACATTTCAGCCTGGGCCAGGCCCGCGCTGCCGGCAAGGATGACACCGGCCAGCAGCAAATTTCTCTTCAAGGACATTGGTTCTCTCCTTCTGGCCTCTAAAGACCTATCTCAACGCCTCGGGTGCTTCAGTGTTCCGGCTGGCCTGCTTTGATCCCGCTTCCGTTGAATGAACACGCGCCTTTAAATCTATTAATTCTTTATATTTATTCGCCATTTTGCGAGGCGAAAGCTGGCTTTGGCATCGCTTTGACGCCGGCGGGGGCTGTTTTGCCGGAGGTTTGCGGCTATATCCGCAGCAGGACGATCAAACAGACGAGGCGCTCCATGGGCATGCTCCAAGCCGGTATCATTCCGGTGACCCCTTTCGAACAGAATTGCACCATCCTGTTCGATCCGGAGACGAAGGAGGGCGTCGTGGTCGATCCGGGCGGCGATGTCGACATCATCCTGCAGACCGTGCGCGAGAACGGCATCACGTTGAAGGCGATCTGGCTGACGCACGGCCATATCGATCACGCCGGCGGCGCCGACGAGCTGCGCGAAGCGCTTGGGATCGAGGTGATCGGCCCGCATGAAGACGATCGCTTCCTGCTGGACGATATCGAGGGCAAGGGCAAGATGTTCAACATTACCGGCGTGCGCAATGTCGTGCCGGACCGCTTCCTGAAGGAGGGCGACAAGCTCTCCTTCGGTGAGCATGAGTTCGAGGTTTTCCACTGCCCAGGCCATGCCCCCGGTCATGTCATCTATTTCAACCGCAAGCAGGGCTTTGCCCATCTAGGCGACGTGCTGTTCAACGGCTCGATCGGAAGAACGGATTTGCCCGGCGGCAACCACCAGCAGCTGCTGGAATCGATCCGCGACAAGGTCTTCCCGCTTGGCGATGAGGTCGGCTTCATCTGCGGTCATGGGCCAGGCAGCCGGATCGGCGACGAGCGCCGCACCAATCCTTTCCTGCGCGGATTGTAAAAAAACGCCGCTCGAAAGCGGCGCTTTGTTGTCTCGCAATTCCAGGAAAACCGCTGCGCACTTTTCCTGGAATTGCTCCAATCAGTCGGCAGCGCAGAAGTGGCGCATGCCGTCATAGCCGACATAGGTGCCAGAGCGGCCGTCAAAGCTTCTGTAGCGGTCGTAGCAATAACGCATCCAGGCGGAGGACCACGGGCGCAGACCGGATACCGGCTGTGCATAGTAGCTCACATCCCGCTCGACATAAACGCGGCGCGGAGGCTGACGATAATAATAGGCTGGGGGAGGCGCGTCGTAATCGGGATCGACATAGGCCGGACCCGGCTCGACATAGCGCGGCTGGCTGGCGATGGCAGAACCGACGATCAGGCCGGTAGCGAGTCCGGCGGCGCCGAGCGCCCATCCATCGCGGTTGTGATGACGCCATTCATCAGCGGACGCGGCGCTCATGGAAGTTACCGTCAGTGCCGCGGCGACCGCGGACATGACGAGCGTTTTGCCGAGTATGGTCATTGGCCTATCCTCTAAGGAAACGGGATGACTGTCATTCCCGCTCTTTCATGGGGCAGACTATACGGGGCAAACTGAATGCAGACTGAATGACAAAACCCGGCATCGCTGCCGGGCCTCAACTCGAATTGAAAGCCGTTAAGGCGTCTCAGCCGGCAATCTGCAGATTGACGGCCTTCGGTCCCTTGCCGCGGCGATCCGGTTCCGTGTCGAAGCTTACCTTCTGGTTTTCCGACAATCCAGCCAGACCAGAAGCCTGAACTGCAGAAATATGTACAAAGATGTCCGCGCCACCCTTGTCCGGTTTAATGAAACCGAAGCCCTTATCGGTATTAAAAAACTTTACAGTGCCAGTCTCGGCCATGCCTCAGGTCCTTTTCTCTCTGCCCACCATCCACACGGGCAGCACTACTTCCTTACCCTTGCGGGCGCTTGCAGGCAGTTCTCGAATTTTGAAGGAAAAGGTCCCCGTAACTCGGCATGATCTCGATGCGATGTTTGCCACCCGCTTCTCGATCAGGCTGACCGGAATATTAGCGTTTCCGGCGCGCAATTCTATTAGGACTTCCCATGCTCTAAAAATGCCCGAACAGCGCTGAGAGTGCTGTGTTTATGGGAAATTGGCAAGCAAAAGTTTTCTAACGTATCGGCAGAGGCACAATAGCGTAATGCGCATGTGTTATGGCGATTCGCAAATTTTCTCACTTCGAAACAAGTTTCTAAGGTTTTTCCATCGCTCGCGATATAGTTTTGGCGAAATTTTCCCAAATCGGCTGGTATGAACGCCCATTTTCGATTGTGCGGAAAAATTTCAGTAAAGCTTGTCAAAAGCCGCTGAAAGCACGCATTTCAGGGCTTTTTATGCCGTGGCATGGCGACGGCGGGTCAATTCCGGTACCAGTTCGACTGCAAGCATAGCGCTAAACATCAAGGCACAACCGACATAGCCGAGCGGCCCCATGGTTTCGCCCAGCAGCAAAGCACCGAGCGAAGCCCCGAACAATGCTTCCGAAGAAAGGAAGATCGCCGCCTGGGGGGCGGTCGTGTAGCGCTGGCCGATGATCTGCAGCGCGAAAGCCAGGCCGGACGAAAAGATGCCTACATAAAGGATTTCGCCAAGTGCTGCGCGGATATCGGCGATGCTGATCGGTTCGACGGCGATTGCCACGGCCAGGGCGAGAACGGCGGTGACGGCAAACTGCGTTGCGGAAATACCAAGTGGCCGGCCCGTTTCGTTGACGGCCGAGCCGGCAAGGGTAATTTGCGCCGCCCAGAAGAGCGCGCAGACGACTGTCAGGAAATCGCCTGATGTCAGGCGTGAGAATGAGCCTCCCGACAGCAGGTAGATGCCGCAGAGCGCCATCAGCGCTGCCGGCCAGATGATCCAATGCGGCGACCGGCGCAGGAAGATGACGGCAATCAGCGGCACGAAGACCACGTAGAGGCCGGTTATGAAGCTCGAATTCGTCACCGTCGTTGTCAAAAGCCCGATCTGCTGGGTCGCGGCACCCCCGAAAAGTGTGATGCCGATCAGCAGAAAGGCGAGCCAGTTGCTGCGTGTCAGGGGCTTTGCGGCCTTCCTCTTTTCCATCCAAACGAAAGGCAGGACGACCAGGGTGGCCACGGCAAATCGCAGGCCGATGAACCAGAAGGGTCCGATCGCTTTCATGGCTGTCGATTGTGCAACGAAACCGCCGCCCCAGATCGCGGCGGCAACCAACAACAACAAATTCGCCTGTATGCGAGACATCTGCATCCTGCGGAAGGGAAGGAAAGAGTGACGCGACCGTTAGCAGCTGCTTTTGCGCCGAGCAAGGCGAAAGGCGCCCGAAGCGGAGCGCTTCAGGCTAGTTTGCAGCCCTGGAAATCCGCAGGAGCGCACCATCGTCTTCATCGGTGGTGATCAGCAGTGCGCCATCGGGGGCGATCGTGATATCGCGCATGCGGCCGAATTTATCGTCGAACATGCGTTCCCGCTCGGTGATCTTGCCCTTGCCGTCCTGGCTCAGTCGTGACAGCAGCTCGAACTTCAGCGCCGTGACGAGGAAATCGCCGTTCCATTCGGGAAACATCTTGCCGCGATAGACGGCGATGGCGCCGGGCGCGATCGAAGGGTCCCAATAGAAACGAGGTTGCTCCATGCCGGCCTTCGCGGTGCCGACACCGATCTTCGTGCCGGAATAATTGACGCCGTAGGAGATGATGGGCCAGCCGTAGTTCCTGCCGGCTTCGGGCGTATTGATCTCATCGCCGCCTCTGGCGCCGTGTTCTGCCGTGTAGAGCTTGTTCGTCTCGCTGTCGAAGGTGATGCCCTGCGGATTGCGATGGCCTTTCGACCAGATTTCCGGCAGGGCACGCTTGCCGTCCTTGAACGGATTATCGGCCGGGACGCTTCCGTCGTTCTCGATATGGATGATGGAACCCGCGTCGTCCTGAAAATCCTGGGCGCGATCCTGCTGGCGGCGATCGCCGAGGCTGACGAAAAGGCTGCCGTCCCGGGCGATCGCGATGCGCGAGCCATACTGAAGATCGCCGCGCGACAGCTTGTTCATCAGGAAGATGCGTTTCACGTCGGTCAGCTGTTTTCCGTCCTGCGACAATCGGGCACGAAAGACGGCCGTGCCGCTTCCACCGTTGCCCGCCACCGAGGCGGTGAAATAGAGCGTGCGGTTGCTGGCGAATTTCGGATCGAGCGCCACGTCAAGCAGGCCGCCCTGGCCGTGCGCATAGGCTTCAGGGACGCCAGAGATCGGAGCGGAGATCTTGCCGTCGCGAACAAGCCGCATGCGACCCGGGCGTTCCGTAACGAGATAGGCTCCGTCCGGCAGGACTTCGACCGCCCAGGGATGTTCGAGCCCCGCCGCTATCGTTTCGACCTTGACGGTTACTTCTTGGGTCTTGATGGTTTGTGATGGTTCGGCGAGCGTGGCCGTGGCCGAGAGCACGGCGCTGGCCATCAAAACGATCGAAACTCCGACTCTGCCAAATCCCACTCCATCAGGGCGCATTCGTTCCAACTCCCCAATATCCTCGTTTTCGCAAGGTGGGGCCGTTCACTTAGCATTCAAGGCAGCGGTTGAACCGATAACGTCTTTGTGTTCCTGCATCTTCGGATGGCAAGTCCCTCAGTTCTCTCGATCCTGCCGGCAGGCGAGGGCTGTTTCGGATACTTGCGGCAACCGACCCTTTTCGCGAGGGGCTGATGTCGGGGAGGTATTTGTTCTTTATTGGAAATTTCTCTGTTCTTCTGAACCTGATTCAAGTGCCTCATGTATTGATTCAAGTTCGGACGGATCGCCGGTGTTCGGCGGTTTGTCGATCTGGTTCGGACAGAAGAGGCGCGTGGTCCCGTATTGCAGGCTTCCAGGCGGATAGGAAGAGCTCGCACGTTTGGCGCGGGAAGCCAGGAAATAAAGCCACTGTGACGCCTTTGCGCTTGAAACGTCCGCCCATATTCGACATAGAGCTTAGCGCAGAAAACTGGTCCGCAGGCTTTCTGCCATTTTCAACCGAATAGGACCGATCACCATGGCCTTTCTTGCCGACGCTCTTTCCCGTGTAAAGCCTTCTGCCACCATCGCCGTTTCCCAGAAAGCGCGCGAGCTGAAAGCAAAAGGACGCGACGTGATCGGTCTCGGCGCCGGTGAGCCGGATTTCGATACGCCCGATAATATCAAGACGGCCGCCATCGACGCGATCAATCGCGGCGAGACGAAGTACACGCCGGTCGCCGGCATCCCGGAACTGCGCAAGGCGATCGCCGCCAAGTTCAAGCGCGAGAACAATCTCGACTATACCTGGGAGCAGACGATCGTCGGCACCGGCGGCAAGCAGATCCTGTTCAACGCTTTCATGGCGACGCTGAACCCCGGCGACGAAGTCATCATCCCGACGCCCTATTGGGTTTCCTATCCGGAAATGGTGGCGCTTTGCGGCGGCACGCCGGTTTTCGTCGCAACGACGCAGGCCAACAGCTTCAAGCTGCAGCCGGCCGATCTGGAAGCTGCGATCACGCCGAAGACCAAGTGGTTCATGTTCAACTCGCCGTCCAATCCGTCGGGCGCCGCCTATTCGCATGCCGAACTGAAGGCGCTGACGGACGTTCTGGTCAAGCATCCGCATGTCTGGGTCCTGACCGACGACATGTACGAGCACCTGACCTATGGCGATTTCAAATTCGCCACGCCGGTCGAAGTCGAGCCGAGCCTCTATGACCGTACGCTGACGATGAACGGGGTCTCGAAGGCCTATGCCATGACCGGCTGGCGTATCGGCTATGCTGCCGGCCCGCTGCAGCTCATCAAGGCGATGGACATGATCCAGGGCCAACAGACCTCCGGCGCGACCTCCATCGCCCAGTGGGCCGCCGTCGAGGCGCTGAATGGCACGCAGGACTTCATTCCCCGCAACAAGAAGATCTTCGAAGGCCGTCGCGATCTCGTTGTATCGATGCTAAACCAGGCGAAGGGCATTTCCTGCCCGGTTCCGGAAGGTGCTTTCTACGTCTACCCGTCCTGCGCCGGCCTGATCGGCAAGACGGCTCCGACCGGCAAGGTCATCGAGACGGATGAGGACTTCGTGTCCGAGCTGCTGGAATCGGAAGGCGTGGCCGTCGTGCACGGTTCGGCCTTCGGCCTCGGCCCGAACTTCCGCATCTCCTATGCGACCTCGGAGGAGCTGCTCGAAGAAGCTTGCCGCCGCATTCAGCGCTTCTGCGCAGCCTGCAAGTAACGTTGAAGACAAACCAGATGAAAAGCCCGCCAGAGATGGCGGGCTTTTGCGTTCAGCTTGATGGTTTCGGGCTCATGAACTGCTTCAAGCGCTTCGCAATTTGAGTCCGCCGATCGGCGCAAGCCGTTGAAATCGGAATCAAAGACCAAGTGCGGTCAGCATGATGAAGGTTGCGAAGAGAATGAAATGGGTCATGCCTTCGATGGCGTTGGTTTCGCCGTCGTTGAGATTGATGGCGGCCGCGATCAGCGTGATCATCACCATGACGGTCTGCACCGGCGACATGGCCATGATAAAGGGCTGACCGGTATAGAGCGCAATCGCCTCCATGACGGGCACCGTCAAGATGACGGTCGATAGCGAGGCACCCATGGCGATATTGACCGTCGCCTGCATGCGGTTGCGCAAGGCTGCCCGCAATGCCGTCAGGATTTCCGGGGCCGCCGAGATTGCCGCGACGACGATAGCCGCGATGGCGGGCGGCGCCCCCGTGCCCTTGAGGCCGGTATCCATGAAGGCCGACATGAATTCCGCCAGCAAGCCGATCAGCACGACGCCGATCAGGATGGTGACGATGGAGGTGGTGGTGGACTCTTCATCGTGATCTTCTTCCGAGGCGGTGTGCTTCTTCTCCGTGCGCGGATAGCTATAGCTGAAGAAATAGCTGTGCTTGCCGACCTGCATGCGCAGGAACAGCGCATAGAGCGCGACCATCGCAACGATGGTGAAGGCGGAATAATAATGCCATTTCGCATCCGGAATGAATTCCGGCACGATCATCGAAATTCCCATGGCCGTCAGGATCATCACGCCATAGGTCTTGCTGGAATCGTCATTGTAGGGCTGCTCGCCATGTTTGAGGCCACCGAGAAGGGCGGCGAGGCCGAGGATACCGTTGATATCGAGCATGACAGCGGCATAGATCGTGTCGCGCACCAGCGTCGGCGAGCTTTCCCCGCTCATCATGATGGCAAGGATGATGACTTCGACAGCGACGGCCGACAAGGTCAGGATCATCGTGCCGTAGGGGTCGCCGACCTTGACGGCGAGGGTCTCGGCATGATGCGCGACACGCATGGAGGCCAGCACAATCGTTGCGATCAATGCCGCTGCTGCGATCATCGAGGCAGTTTGTCCCACTTCGAGCACGGAATGCTCGCCAACATAGGCAATGACGGCAATTGCCAATGCGACCAACAGGAATTTTTCCTGCTTGAACCACTTTGCTGTGATCACTTTCCCAACCTTTGCCCCAACCTCTGCGCCGATTCACGGTTGTACTCTAAAGCAATGATTTCGCACATCAAGCAGCCAGGCCGGGCCGAAATTTGCAGTTAACGCAGTTTAATGGAATACTGCGCGGATAGGTCTGCCCATCCAAAATGCCGCGGCATCCTCGAAACCCGTCTCAGATGCACGCGATCCCGCCGGCAACGTCCGGCTTCAAAGGTCTTGGCAGATGAGAAGGAGGGTTTGAATGGTCAAGGTCGTTTACGAAATCGTGCCGCATGACGGTGGTTGGGCTTATCGCTTCCGCGATGTTTATTCGGAGGCGTTTCCGACGCATTCCGAAGCTGTGGAGGCCGCGCGGATCGTTGCGGCTGAACAGCAGATCGGGGGCGACTCGGCTGAAATCAGCTGGCAGGATGAGAGCGGCAAGTGGCATGAGGAATATGCCGATGGCGGGGACCGTCCGGAAACGGAGGTTCTCGACGGCCAGAGGCATTTTCCGCCGGTCGATACGGCGCCTGGTGCCTAGCGCGGTTCAGTTTTCACGGAATCTCTAAACCGCTCCATCTTAGTGTTTTCTCATAATTCCGGACGGAAAAAGGCTGCGCACTTTTCCTGAAATTGCGCTAGCCTGCCGTTGGCCGACTGCTTTTTCGATGATCGCGTCGACGAAGTGACGCTTCTCGGCGGTATAGCGGTCACCATCGTGCCGGTGGGTTTGGGCGAGTTCCAGCTTTAGTTTCGCATAGGCCGCCGCTTCCGCCGGGTGCGTCCGAAGATAATCCCGAAAGATCATCCTGCGTTCATGTGTCCGGTTGTTCGGCGGGCAAAGATACACGCGCTCTGGCGGCCTGCCGTCGCGCCGCATGAATGCCCAGACTTCATCGTCATAGCGGTTGCCGCGCGGTTCGTAGCCTTGGTCCAGAAGAATCCGCGTCGCGGCAGGAATGTCGGCGGATCCACGCAGGGTAATGTCGATATCGATAAGCGGTTTTGCCGCGAGGCCGGGAATGGATGTGCTGCCGATATGCTCGATCGTCACGACGTGGGGCGCCAACAATTGTTCGAGCTTTTCGCGAATGCGTTCGTAGTCTTCCGGCCATCGTCGGTCGTATGGCACTAACTCCACCGCTGTTCCCATGGTCAAGATCCGTTCTCCGCGCTGTTTTCCTTGATGTAATCAAGCAAACCCGTCACCAGCGCGTCGAATGTCACGCGGCAGCGTGGCGATGTTTTCAGGTTTTCGTGCATGACGATCCAGGTGTCGATCTGCACCTCGATCTTGGGTAACAGCTGCACGAGGTTTGGATCGCGGCTTGCCAAGGGGATTTGAAGGAAGCCAATGCCGATGCCGGCACGCAGCGCATTGTGAAGCGCGATACTGTGATCGGAGCGAAAACTGAAGGTGGCGCCTTCGAGCATCGGATAACGCTTCTGCATCATGCGTATATAGGCAGTCTGGCGATCGAAGCCGATGAGTCTGTGCTGATGCAATTCTTCGATCGTTGTCGGTTTGCCGTGCCGCTCGATATAGCTGCGGTGAGCGAAGAGACCGAGTGAGATGATGCCGATATGCCGCGCGAGCAATGCTCCTTGCGCCGGCGCGACCATGCGCACGGCGATATCGGCCTCGCGCTGCAGCAGATCTTCCACCGTATCGGAGGCCGAAAGCTCCACGATCAGATCGGAGTATCGTGCCTGCAGCTTGGCAAGGATCGGTGGCAGGACTTCCGCGCCGATGACCTCGCTCGCACTGATCCGCACCGTGCCGCTGATCTTGTCCTTCGAGCCGGACGCTGCCCGCAACAGAGCTGAGGTCGTGCTCGCCAAAGTCTCTGCATAAGGCTTCAGAACGAGGGCGGCGTCGGTCGGCAGCAGACCCTGCTGTGACCGCGTGAACAATTCCGCTCCGACCCATTGTTCCAGCGCGTCGACATGACGGCCGACCGTCGGCTGCGTCAGGCCGAGTTCGCGCGCGGCAGCCGACAGTGAGCCATGCTCCAGCACGGCGAGAAAGGTGCGATAGAAATCCCAGCTTGGCTCAGATAATGGCGTCATACATTTATGTATATCATCTGCAGATTTTTCGGCAATTTCGTTTATCGGTAACTAGAAGCATAGTCAGCCCATCGAAACCGATGGAGATGACCATGAACAACCAGAGAGAAAATACCAGGACAGCCTTGATACTCGGCGCCACCGGCGGCATTGGCGGCGCCGTCTCTGAGGGGCTCGCCGCGCGTGGCTGGCGCATTCGGGCGCTGAACCGCAATGCAGCCGAGGCATCCCGCCGCCAGCCGGAGTTCGACTGGATTCAGGGCGACGCGATGCAGGCCGAAGATGTCCTGAAGGCTGCGCAGGGCGCCGTTGTCATCGTGCATGCGGTCAACCCGCCCGGTTACCGCAATTGGGGCAAGGTCGTCCTGCCGATGCTGGATAATACCATTGCAGCGGCCAAGGCAGTCGGCGCGCGGATCGTGCTGCCGGGGACCGTCTATAATTTCGGTCCCGATGTCTTCCCTGATGTCAGCGAGGATAGCGCGCAGCGGCCGAAGACCCGCAAGGGTGCCATTCGCGTTCAGATGGAGCGGCGGTTGAGAGCGGCCGCGGAGCAGGACGGCACCCCGGTCATCATCGTCCGGGCCGGTGATTTCTTCGGCGGAGCGCGAGCCAACAGCTGGTTCTCGCAGGCGATGGTGACACCGGGCAAGCCGATCAGCTCGATGACCTACCCGGGCAAACGCGGTGTCGGTCATCAATGGGCCTATCTGCCTGATGTCGCCGAGACCATGATCCGGCTGATCGAGAAGGGCGACGAGCTGCCGGTCTTCGCCGTCTATCATATGCGGGGACATTGGGACGGGGACGGTACACAGATGGTGGATGCCGTACAGCGTGCGCTCGGCAGCAAGGTGAAGGTAAAGGCATTTCCCTGGTGGATCGTGCCGCTGGCGGCTCCGTTCGTCCCATTCATGCGGGAGCTGCGCGAAATGAGCTATCTCTGGGACGTGCCGCTGCAGATGCGCAACGACAAGCTGCTGGCCGCGCTCGGCGAAGAACCGCATACGCCGATCGATGCGGCTGTCCAGGCAAGCCTGGCGTCCATCGGTTGCCTGCAGGGCACATGAGCGCCGTTTTCAGGCGCAATACCCTGCTTAATCCGGCTATTTCGGTCCATTTCAAAGCTCAGATAATGAAACACCCTCGCAACATCCGTTGCGAGGGTGCTCTGTTGATATGAGGAGCCTTCAGAGGCCGCTTCAAGCCGCCTCGTCCAGAGCCGGATAGTCGTCGTAACCCTTGGCGCCGCCGCCATAGAGCGTTGCCTGGTCCCATTGCGCCAGCGGCGCATTTTGCTTCAGGCGCCGAACGAGATCCGGGTTGGAGATGAACGGCTTGCCAAAGGCGACGACATCGGCCTTGCCGCTATCGACGGCTTCGATAGCCATCTCGCGGGTATAGGCATTGTTGACCATCCAGCCGGCCTTGCCGCCTGCGGCCTTATAGGCTGCATGCAGAGCATCGTAATCGAAGGGCAGGAAGTCGCGCTTGCCGCCGGTCTGGCCTTCGACGACATGGATGTAGGCGAGGCCGTACTTCGCCAGGCCCTCAACGACATAGGTGAAGAGCTGCTGCGGGGCCGGATCGCTGGCATCGCCCGATGGCGTGACCGGCGAAATACGGATTGCCGTGCGGCCCGCACCGACTTCCTTGGTGACGGCATCGACCACTTCGAACAGGAAGCGGGCGCGGTTCTCGATCGAGCCGCCATACTGGTCGGTGCGGTCGTTGACGTCGCCGCGCAGGAACTGGTCGATCAGATAGCCGTTGGCGCCATGGATCTCGACACCGTCGAAACCGGCATCGATCGCGGCGCGGGCGGCCTTGCGATAATCTTCAACGATGCCGGGGATTTCCGAGGTTTCGAGCGCACGCGGTTCGGAAACGTCTGCAAAGCCGCCGGTGCCGTCGCTGTTGACCAGATAGGTCTTCGAATTTTCAGCGCGCCTGGAGGTAGAGGAGACCGGCTTGCCGCCGTCCGGCTGCAAAGTCGTGTGGGAGATACGGCCGACATGCCACATCTGCACGACGATCTTGCCGCCATTGGCATGCACGGCATCCGTCACTTTCTTCCAGCCGTCGAGCGCTTCCTTGCTATAGAGGCCGGGAACGTTGGCATAGCCCTGACCCTGATGGGTAATCGCCGTTGCTTCGGTGATGATCAGGCCAGCGGTGGCGCGCTGGGCATAATATTTGACGTTCAGCTCGTTCGGCACGGCATTCGGCGAGCGATTGCGCGTCAGAGGCGCCATGACGATGCCGTTGGCGATGGAGATGTCGCCAAGCTTCGTTGGTTCGAACAATTTGGTCATGGGTAATCCTTTCTATGAGGGGGAGGATGGAGAGGAGGAAGGGATCAGGAGGAGGCGAGCGCCTCTTCCCTGGGACGTAGGGCTGCGAATGTCAGCAGGACGGTAAGGAAACCGAGGATTGCCATGGCCGAGCCGGCCAGCGGTACTTGCGAAAGCGAAAAACCCTCGTCGATGAGCATCCCGCCGACCCAGGCGCCGAGTGCGTTGCCGGTGTTAAAGGCGCCGATGTTAATGGTCGATACGAGGTTCGGGGCGTCCTTGCCGAAGTTGACGACATTGATCTGCAATGCCGGCACGGCGGCGAAAGCCGCCGCGGCCCACAGGAAGAGCGTGATCTCGGCGCCGACGAGGGAGTGGATGGTCATGCTGAAGATCGCCGATGTCGCGGCGATCGCCAGGAAGACACCGGCAAGCGTGGTGCCAAGGCGCCAGTCCGCCAGCTTGCCGCCGATCAGATTGCCGATCGTCAGGCCGACGCCGATCGAGAGCAGCGTCCAGGTTACGGTTTCGGGCGAGACGCCGGTGACGTCGCGCAGCATCGGGGCGATGTAGGTGAAAAGGGCGAACATGGCGGCCGAGAAGAAAACGGTCGTCAGCAGCGCCAGCCAGAGACCGAGGCCACGCAATGCCGCGATCTCGCGGCCGAGGCTACCCTCACGAGCCGCTTCATCCTTCGGCAGTACGGCGACAAGTCCGGCGATCGAGGCGACGCCGAGCAGCGTGACGATCCAGAACGGCGCGCGCCAGCCGAAGGCCTGGCCGAACGCGGTGCCGAGGGGAACGCCGAGCACGTTGGCGAGCGTCAGGCCTGTGAACATCAGGGCGACGGCGCGGGCCTTGCGGTTTTCCGGTACCAGGCTGGCAGCGACCACCGAACCTATACCGAAGAAGGCGCCGTGGCAAAGCGCGGTGACGATGCGGGCGATCATCAGGACCCAATAGTTCGGGGCGACGGCGCAGAGAAGGTTGCCGAGAATGAAGAAGCCCATCAGCATGATCAGCGCCGATCGCCGGCGCAAATGGGCCGTCGAGACAGCCATGATCGGCGCGCCGACGGCGACGGCCAGCGCATAGCCGGTGACGAGCCAACCCGCTTGCGGAATGGTAACGGCAAGATCCGAGGCCACTTCCGGCAGCAGCCCCATGATGACAAATTCGGTCGTGCCGATGGCAAAGGAGCTGAGCGCGAGAACGAGGAGCGCAAGAGGCATGTTCAGAGTTCCTTCCGCATGGCTTCGAGGAATTCGGCGATGGTTTCTTCGTTGCGCTTGTAGAAAATCCATTGGCCGAGGCGCCGCGTCGTCACCAGGTCGGCGCGGTGGAGCGTGCCGAGATGAGCCGAGACGGTCGATTGCGAGAGGCCGCAGCGCTCGAACTGGCTGGCGCAGACACCAAGCTCCAGCGGGTGTTCCTGGGTTGGAAAATGGGTCTCTGGATCTTTGAGGTGGTTGAGGATTTCGAGCCTGGCCGGATTGGCCAAGGCCTTCAATATTTCGTTCTTGTCCATGGTGTTCACCAAGCAATATCGAATAATCTCGATTCATGTATCGACGGATTTCGATATATCAAGGGTCGCACCGGATATTATTTTTTGACGGGGCTGCGGGCGCGGTGCTTAGAAATTGGGCAAAAAAAGAGGGCCACCGGAGTAAACCAGGGCCCTTATAGGTGTGAAGGTCAAAACCTCCAGAGGGGAACAGCCAATGCGGTGGAACTGGGAGGAAAAGCCACCATGTGCATCAGCTACGTGCGTTATGATGCTAATTTGTGCAGTGCGCAATGCTTTTTTGTGCATGGCAGTTATGCATTTGCAACGGCAGGATCAAAAAGGCAAAAAAAAGGGCCACCGGAGTAAACCAGGGCCCTATAGGTATGAAGGTCAAAAACCTCCAGAGGGGAACAGCCAATGCGGTGGAACTGGGAGGAAAAGCCACCGTGTGCATCAGCTATGTGCGATATGGTAGTTAAATGGGCAGGCTTCAACTCTATTTTGTGCATATCAGCTATGCATCATACGCGCAGCTGATATATTAGTCATAAAAAGAGTTCGTTATCAGTGACTTACCTTCACTAGAAATTCCAGTTGCGAGCCTTGGACACGATAAAATCACGAAAAACCTTGAGCTTAGCCGCGTTTTTCATCTCGTCCGGGTAGCAGAAATATGTGTCGAAGGATGGTACGTCCGCATTGATCGCGAGCTGAATCAGCCCCGGATCGCGACCGACGATATAATCAGGCAGAACGGCGATACCGATGCCGAGCAGGCATGCGCGCTTGATCGATGTCTGGCTGTTGATCTGCAGATGCGCCACGCGCTTGTTATCGGACGACCGGCCGGCGATCTCCAGCCAGTTGACGTCGAGCAGGTAGTTCGGCGCGGGTTCACCGAAGCTGATGATGCGATGCTCGTCCAGGGCCTCCACCGACTGCGGCTCGCCGTAGCGGTTGATGTAGGAGGGGGCTGCATAGACATGCATGTGGACGGTGAAGAGCTTGCGCTGGATCAAATCCGATTGCTGCGGCTGGCGCAGCCGGATGGCGCAATCCGCATGGCGCATGTTCACGTCAAGCTCCTCATTGTCGAGGATGAGCTGGATCGACATGTCGGGATAAAGCTGCAAGAATTCCTGGATCTTGTCGGTAAGCCAGCCCTGGCCGAGGCCGACGGTCGTCGTCACGCGCAGCTTGCCGCTCGGCTTGTCGGTCGTCTCGGTCAATTGCATCTTGACCGTCTCTAGCTTCAAGAGAACGTCGTGAGCCGTGCGATACAGCAACTCACCCTGTTCGGTCAGGATGAGGCCGCGCGCATGGCGGTGGAAAAGCTTGATGCCGACGTCCTGCTCGAGCGCGCTGACCTGTCGGCTGATGGCGGACTGGGACAGATGCAACTTGTCGGCCGCATGCGTGAACGAACCCGCTTCGGCAGCCGCGTGAAAGATACGCAGCTTGTCCCAATCCAATGGCATGCCGTTTCCCCTCATCGGCTGCATCACTCCGCAGCCACGGCGACGGGCATGTGCCCGGTCAAGTAGCGTTCCGCCTCAAGCGCCGCCATGCAGCCCATCCCCGCTGCCGTGATCGCCTGTCGGAACGTATCGTCGGTCACATCACCGGCGGCATAGATGCCCTCGACGCTTGTCGCGGTCGAATCCGGTGCGGTCCAGAGATAGCCATTATCCTTGAGCTTCAATTTGCCCTTGAAGAGTTCGGTCGCCGGCGCATGGCCGATGGCGACAAAGACGCCGTCGATCGGCGTTTCGGCGATCGCGCCGGAGCGAAGATCGCGCAGGCGTGCGCCCGTGACGGATGGTGGCATCGGCGGCTTGGCCGGCGTGCCGGTGATTTCGGCAACCTCGGTATTCCAGAGAACCTTGACGTTCGCCTTGGCGAAAAGGCGCTCCTGCAGGATCTTTTCCGCACGGAAGGAATCGCGGCGATGCACGACCGTCACCGATTTGGCGATGTTGGAGAGATAGAGCGCTTCCTCGACGGCGCTGTTGCCACCGCCGACCACGATCACGTCCTTGTTGCGATAGAAGAAGCCGTCGCAGGTCGCGCAAGCGGAAACGCCGAAGCCCTGGAAATGCTGTTCGCTTTCGATTCCCAGCCACTTCGCCTTGGCGCCGGTGGCTATGACGAGGGTGTCGGCGGTCCAGACCTGGCCGCTATCGGTGCGGGCGACGAAGGGACGCTGGCTGGTATCGACCTCGGTTACGAGATCATTGACGATCTCGGCGCCGACATGCTGGGCCTGCAACAGCATCTGTTCCATCAGCCACGGACCCTGGATCGGATCGGCAAAGCCCGGATAGTTTTCGACATCCGTGGTGATCATCAACTGGCCGCCTTGTTCCAGACCGGCAATCAGAACCGGCTGCAGCATCGCGCGCGCAGCGTAAACCGCGGCGGTATAGCCGGCGGGGCCGGAGCCGATGATGAGCACCTTCGTGTGGCGGGCAGGCATAGTCAGTCCTTTCAATTTCAGCGATGGGAAATCGCGGCTTCAAACGTCCAAAGCAGGCGATTTCACGGTCCGCCGCTTCATTTATGATTGCCTTATGCATTTATTCAAGGGCAGCCTTGCATTACACACAGAGCAAATCGGCTTAGTGTAAGAATCGGTTACGCAAGAGAAACTTTCTTGCGTATTTTACTGCCTTATATAGAAGCTGGCGAAGGGGAATTAAAGAAAGGCAATAAAAGTGCTTCGCGCTGAACTCGATGCCATCGATATCAAGATTCTGCGGGAACTGCAGCGAGACGGACGGATGACCAATGTCGAGTTGGCAGACCGTGTCGGCATTTCCGCGCCACCATGCCTGCGCCGGGTGCGCAAGCTGGAAGAAGCCGGCGTCATCGAAGGCTATCACGCGATGCTGAACAGCCCGAAACTGGGCTTCGATCTCGTGGCCTTCTGCATGGTCGGCCTCAAGCATCAGTCGGAGGCCAATCTCAAGGCTTTCGCCAATGCGACGGCGGCCTGGCCGCTGGTGCGGCAGGCGTGGATGGTTTCCGGCGACAGCGATTTCCTTCTGCACTGCGTTGCCGAAAACCTCACCCGCTTCCAGGATTTCGTCATCGAAGTCCTGACGGCGAACGAACATGTCGATACCGTGCGCACCATGCTGACGATCAGGCAGGTCAAGAAGCTCGGTCTGGTGGAGCTCTAGGCGGATGGCGGATCGCCCCTGGCACCGGTCGCTGATCAAGTCCGGCGTGCGCCTTTTCCTGGGCGGTTCGCTGGCGCATGTGCAGGATTGGTTTCCAGGGCTCAGCATCGTCCGCAGCCAAAGCATCAGCGAGGTGCATTACCGCGGAGCGAAAGTCGCGAGCCTTGCCGGCATGGATCGGCTGCGCGAACGCTGTGGCGATGCAATCTATATTGTCGGCTCCGGGCCATCCATTCGCGGCTGCGACCTGAGCGGCCTGGAAGCCAAAAGCGCTATTCTTTTGAACGGCGCTATCGGGCTGACCGGCGACCCGATCGGCGAGCCATTGGCGATTGCGGTCGAGGATGAGCGTTTCGTCTGGCGACACATCGACCTATTGCGCAAGAAGGTCGCTCCAGGTTCGCTTTGTCTGTTTTCCGTCGCGGTGCTGCGCGCGCTTTGCGAGATCGACAAGAGCTGGCTGGCGGACAAGACCATCATCCTGATCGACGATATCCGCAAACCCTATGGCGCCCGTCGCCGCTCGCTCGACGATCTCAGGAAGCTGCAATATGTGCAGCTGGATGCCGAGGGCTCGGCAGGCTTTTCACTCTCGCCGGATCGCGGCGTTTTTCTAGGCGGATCGGTCGCGGTATCCGCTCTGCAATTCGCTCTGTATTGCGCACAGCATCAGGTCGGCTTTATGGGGATCGATATTTCCAATGCCGGTGAGCCGCGCTTTTATGAGACAGTCGGCGATATGGCTTTTTCGGGCATTGCGCGGGCTGAAAGCCGTATCATCGAGCATCTCGTGCTTGCACGGCAGATCGCCACCGAGCGTGGCGTCTCTTTCGTCAACTATTCTCCCATTTCGGCACTCCTGAAATATGACTTCGGTTACAACGACAGGTTCGCCATGAAATCGAAGGCGTGACGCTTGCCGAAGATGACGGAGCCCACGCGTAGATTGAAAACAAGGTTGCTGGAATGAAGCTCATGCGCTGGCTGAAACCCAAAGCGTCCGATGCCAAGAAGCTGACCATCGATCCGCCCGAGGCGAGGGCAGGGCGCCATGGCATCGCCATCGCTGCCTGCGTCAAGAACGAGGCGCGCTATATCGAGGAATGGGTACGATTCCACCGGGCGGTCGGTATTCGTCACTTCTATATCTATGACAACGGTTCCAGCGACGATACCTGTACTCTTCTTCGCAATCTCCTGAATGAGGATATGCTGACGATCATCCCCTGGGCCGGGCGAATGCGCGATACGGCGACATCGACCGTGCTGAACGGCCAGGTCATCACCTTTGCGCATGCCATCCTGAATTTTGGTGGCGACTATCGCTGGATGGCATTCATCGATGTCGACGAATTTCTTCTGCCGAAGGACGCGGCGACCGTCGAGCGGGCACTGGAGGCAGTCGGCGATTTTCCGAATGTCTCGTTGCCATGGCACATGTTTGCCACCAGCGGCCATGAGACGCCGCCGGACGGACCTTTGACACTGAATTATACGATGCGCGGCGCCGATCCGATGACATCAAAGGAAAATGTCAGCAATTTCAAATGTATCGTCGATCCATGCGAGGTGACTGAGGTCAGCGTGCATCAATTCCAGACGCGTGCTTATGGCGATCTGACGGCCAATGACGCCGGCAAGCGTTTCACGCGGCGCGCGCGAAAATCTCCGGAATTCTATTCAAACCGGTTTCTGCAGCTCAACCATTATTATACGAAATCCTGGCAGGAACTGACGGAGAAGCTCGCGCGAGGATGGGCTTACGACAGCAGCGCGGCGAAATATCGGGACAAGGTCCTGTCGGTCGTCAAAAGCATCGAGGAAGATGTGGTGGAGGATCGTTCGATGATCGATTTCATCGAGCGCCACCATATTGACCTTGGTCGCTGATCGACCGCCTACAGATTCGTTCCGTGTGCTTTAAGCTCTTGATTTTTCGCATGTCATTATCGCAAAATCCCTGCGCACCTTTGCGGGGCATGCCTTATTTATTGGCGATGAGCAGCCGCTTATAGACCTCGCCGATGGCGGTTGCTTCCTTTTCCAGTGCGAATTCGCTGCGCACATGGCGTACGGCATTCTCACCCTGGCGAAGCGTTTCCTCCGGATCGGCCAGATAAAAGGCGATCGCTCTGGTCAGAGATTCACCATCGCCGGCAGGCACGACGGCGCCGGTCTCGCCCGGGACGATCATCTCGGCATAGGCGCCGGCATCGGAGGCGACGACGGCCGTGCGGGAAGCCATGGCTTCCAGTGGCGTCAGGCCGAAGCCTTCGTTGCGGGACGGGGCGACATAAAGAGTGGCGCGGCGATACCAGGGCTTGATATCGTCGACTTCGCCCAGAAAGCGGATGCGATCGGAGAGGCCGGCCTCGGCCACCATTTTCTCCAGCTCATCCCCGAAACCGCGATGCTCGGCCGTCACGCGGCCGCAGACCACGGCCGTCCAGTCCGGATGGCGCGGCAGCAGCTCGATCATCGCCTTGACGAAAAGATCGGTGCCCTTCTGATGGCGGACGCGGCCGAAGCAGCCGATCAGATAGGTGCCGGGCAGGCCGGTTGCCGCCATGCGGTCGTCGGGTCTTTCCGGCGGATGAAAGCGGTTGAGATCGACGCCGTGCTGGATGACGGTGTGCGGCACCTCGAGGAAGCTGCCGGAGCGGGTGCTGGTGGCGATCACGGCATCCATGCGGCGGATGAGCCAGCGCGTATAGCCGGTGTGGCGGCGCTGGGCCGCCGAGGTGAAGACCAGCTTCAGAGGCATGCGCAACACGGAGCGCAGCAGCATGCCCACCAGCATTTCGTTGTTGCGGCGGGCATGCCAGACGCGCACGCGGCAGCGGCGCGGCCTGCTCCATAAGCCGGGAAGCCGGAGCCAGCCAAGCTTGGGCAGATCTTCCGGCAGGCCGGGGCCGAGCGTGGCGATATGATAGCCAAGCTCGACCTGTTTGGGGATCAGCTGCACGATCGTCGAGGTAACGCCGGAAAGCCGGCGTTTGAAATTCGTTGCGATGATTTCGATCTCGCTGAGATCGCTGGCATGCGCTGATTCGCGATCGCGCACGGGCGATCAGCCCCAGGTGACGGAGAGGATTTCGTAGCCCTTGGCGCCGCCGGGCGCGTTGACCTCGATGGAATCGCCGACTTCCTTGCCGATCAGCGCGCGGGCGATCGGAGAAGAGATGGAAATGCGGCCGGCCTTCACGTCGGCTTCCTGATCGCCGACGATCTGATAGATCTTTTCTTCCTCGGTGTCCTCGTCGATGAGCTTCACCTTGGCGCCGAACTTGATCTTCGAGCCGGACATTTTGGTGAGATCGATGACTTCGGCGCGTGCCGTCAGGTCTTCGAGTTCAGCGATGCGGCCTTCGTTGTGGCTCTGGGCCTCCTTGGCTGCATGGTACTCGGCGTTTTCGGAGAGATCGCCATGGGCGCGTGCTTCCGCAATTGCCTCGATGATCCGCGGGCGCTCTTCCTGCTGACGCCAGCGCAGCTCTTCCTGCAGCTTGACGAACCCGTTCTGTGTCATCGGTACCTTTTCAACCATTTTTTTGTCCTTCACTCCCTGTGTTGCTCTGCTGCAGACACAAAAGAAAACAGGTCCCGAAGCGGTACTTCGGAACCATTCAGAGCCATTATTTTGTCATCTATAGCAGATTGCGGCGGACGATTGCCAGAAAATTCGAAGACTTAAGGAAAGGCTCCTGTTGAAGCTCCTTGCCCGTTCGGCCGCCCGACGGGCCGTGCCAAAATGTGAGCCGGCTATCCTGTTTCACACCCGTCACGGCCGAATCACATCCATCAGAAATAGCTCTGCAGCGGCTGGACTTCGAGGTTTCCGGCCTTCAGTGCCTTGATCGCCATGGCAGCGGCTTCGGCGCCGGCCATGGTGGTGTAATAGGGCACCTTCTGCATCAGTGTCGCGCGGCGAAGCGACTTCGAGTCCGAGATCGCCTTGTTGCTGTCGGTCGTGTTGATGACGAGCTGGACCTGGCGGTTGCGGATGGCATCCTCGATATGCGGACGGCCCTCCAGCACCTTGTTGATCTTCGTCGCTTCGATGCCATTTTCGGCGAGAAACCGCTGGGTTCCGCCGGTCGCGAGCACCTTGAAGCCGAGTTCCGTCAACATGCGGATGGCTGGCAACACGCGAGGCTTGTCGTCGTCGCGAACTGAGACGAACACCGTCCCGTCACGCGGCAATTCGACGCCGGCGCCGAGCTGCGACTTGGCGAAGGCCAGCGCGAAATCGGTGTCGAGGCCGATGACTTCGCCCGTCGAGCGCATTTCCGGCCCGAGGAGAATGTCGACGCCGGGGAAGCGCGCGAAGGGGAAGACGGCTTCCTTGACCGCAATGTGCTTCAGCTTGCGCGGATCCGGCTTTTCGCCGTAGGCGGCAAACGTTGCGTCGAGCTTTTCGCCGGCCATGACGCGGGCGGCGATCTTGGCGATCGGCGCACCGATGGTCTTGGCGACGAAGGGCACGGTACGCGAGGCACGCGGATTGACTTCCAGCACGTAGACCGTGCCGTCCTTAATGGCGAACTGAACGTTCATCAGGCCGCCGACGTTCAGCGCCTTGGCCATCGCCTTCGCCTGGCGCTCGAGCTCATCGATCATAGCAGGCGAGAGCGTGCGCGGCGGCAGCGAGCAGGCGGAGTCACCGGAGTGAATGCCTGCCTCCTCGATATGCTCCATGATGCCGGCGACGTAAACGTCGGTGCCGTCGGACAGGCAGTCGACGTCGACTTCGATGGCGTTGGCAAGGTAGCTGTCGAACAGCAGCGGATTCTTGCCAAGTAGGGTGTTGATCTGGCCGGTCTTGTCGTTCGGATAGCGCTGCTTGATGTCTTCCGGCACGAGTTCGGGAACCGTGTCGAGAAGATAGGTCTGGAGTTGACCTTCCGAATGGAGGATCTGCATGGCGCGGCCGCCAAGAACATAGGACGGACGCACGACCAGCGGGAAGCCGATTTCGGAGGCGACGAGGCGAGCCTGTTCGACGGAATAGGCGATACCGTTGTTCGGCTGGTTGAGATCGAGCTTCATCAGCAGCTTCTGGAAGCGATCGCGGTCTTCGGCAAGGTCGATCGCATCAGGAGCCGTGCCGAGGATCGGAATGCCGTTCTTTTCGAGCGCTTCGGCGAGCTTCAAGGGCGTCTGGCCGCCGAACTGGACGATGACGCCGACGACCTCGCCGTTTTCCTGCTCGGCCTTGAGGATTTCGATGACGTCTTCCGCCGTCAGCGGCTCGAAATAGAGGCGATCCGAGGTGTCGTAGTCGGTCGAAACGGTTTCTGGATTGCAGTTGATCATGATCGCTTCATAGCCGGCATCCTTCAGGGCGAAGGCGGCATGGCAGCAGCAATAGTCGAATTCGATGCCTTGGCCGATACGGTTCGGGCCGCCGCCGAGGATGACGACCTTCTTGCGGTCGGAAACCTGCGCTTCGGAGCGGGCGGCACCGACGAAAGGCGTTTCATAGGTAGAGTACATATAGGCGGTCGGCGAAGCGAATTCGGCGGCACAGGTGTCGATGCGCTTGAAGACCGGGCGAACGTCCAGCCCGTTGCGCAGTTCGGCAACTTCTTTCGGGCGTTTGCCTGTCAGCGTCGCGAGGCGGGCATCGGAAAAGCCCATGGCCTTCAGCATGCGCAGGTTGGTCGCATCTTCCGGCAGGCCATGTTCGCGGATACGGGCCTCCATATCGACGATATTCTTAAGTTGCTCGAGGAACCACGGGTCGATCTTGCAGCCTTCGTGCACTTCCTCGATGCTCAGCCCCGAGCGCAGCGCCTGAGCGACCATGCGCAGACGGTCCGGCGTCGGCGTGCCGATGGCGGCGCGAATGGCGTTGCGGCTGCCTTCGCCTTCCTCGATGCCGGGGATTTCGATTTCGTCGAGGCCTGTCAGGCCGGTTTCGAGACCGCGCAATGCCTTCTGCAGTGATTCCGCGAAGGTGCGGCCGATCGCCATGACTTCGCCGACAGACTTCATCGCAGTGGTCAGAACCGGAGAGGCGCCGGGGAACTTCTCGAAGGCGAAGCGCGGGATCTTGGTGACGACGTAATCGATCGACGGTTCGAAGGAGGCTGGCGTCGCACCGCCGGTGATGTCGTTTTCGAGCTCGTCCAGCGTATAGCCTATGGCGAGCTTGGCGGCGATCTTCGCGATCGGGAAGCCGGTGGCCTTCGAGGCCAGCGCGGAGGAGCGCGACACGCGCGGGTTCATTTCGATGACGACGAGGCGGCCGTCCTTCGGATTGACCGCGAACTGCACGTTCGAGCCGCCGGTCTCGACGCCGATCTCGCGCAGCACCGCAATCGAGGCGTTGCGCATGATCTGGTATTCTTTGTCCGTCAGCGTCAGCGCCGGGGCGACGGTAATGGAATCGCCGGTGTGGACGCCCATCGGGTCGATGTTTTCGATGGAGCAGATGATGATGCAGTTGTCCGCCTTGTCGCGGACGACTTCCATCTCGAACTCCTTCCAGCCAAGGACCGATTCTTCGACCAAAACTTCCGTGGTCGGCGAAGCGTCGAGGCCGCCACCGACGATTTCGAAGAATTCCGAGCGGTTGTAGGCGATGCCGCCGCCGGTGCCTCCGAGCGTGAAGGAGGGACGGATGATCGCTGGCAGGCCGACATGATCGAGTGCCTGGGCGGCGATCGCCATGGCATGGCTCATGTAGCGCTGCTTGCGGTCGCTTTCGCCGAGGTTCCACTGGTTTTCAAGCTCGTCGAGCGCCTTGTCGAGCTCGGCGCCGGTAAGCTGCGCCTTCAGCTTGCTGCGCTCGGCCTCATGCGTCTTGCGGTCGGCATCCTTGATGTCGGTGGCGTTCGCCAGCATCGAGCGCGGGGTTTCCAGCCCGATGCGGGCCATGGCCTCGCGGAAGAGGGCGCGGTCCTCGGCCATGTCGATCGCGGCGGGCTTGGCGCCGATCATCTCGACATTGTAGCGGTCGAGCACGCCCATGCGCTTCAGGGACAGCGCGGTGTTGAGCGCGGTCTGGCCCCCCATGGTCGGCAGCAGCGCGTCCGGGCGCTCCTTGGCGATGATCTTGGCGACGACCTCAGGCGTGATCGGCTCGACATAGGTCGCGTCCGCCAGGCCCGGGTCGGTCATGATCGTTGCCGGGTTGGAATTGACGAGGATGACACGGTAGCCCTCCTCCTTCAGCGCCTTACAGGCCTGCGTGCCCGAATAGTCGAATTCGCAAGCCTGTCCGATAACAATCGGTCCTGCACCGATAATGAGGATCGACTTGATATCTTGACGCTTCGGCATGGGCTCTCATCCGTTTTTTCGTTGCGCGAAAAACCGGCCAGGGTGGGAGATCACCGGCCGGGGCGCATGGGCAAATATTTTCAGGCTAGAAGCGGCTTATAGGCAAATGTATTTGCAAACGGAACCCCATAAATCGCGGAATCGACATGAATTCTGCAACCTTTGCCGCCATTAGCCGAAGCGATGCCGGACAGCGTCGGCATAGGAGCGGCTGACGGGCACCTCGGTACCGTCACGCGTAATGACGAAAAGCTTGCCGTTGTCGCGCTTCAGGCGGGTGATATGATCCGTCGCGATCCAATGGGATCGGTGCAGGCGCATGCCCTCCGTATTGCCAATTTCCGCGAGTGCGTCGCCGAAACGCAGCAGAATGAGCTCCCGACCGCGTGTAGTCACGACTTCGGTATAGTGATCGCGAACGGTGAGCCTTACCAATGCGCCCCGGTTTTCTGGCTTCAAGCGCAATAGAATCGGCGGCTGAGAAGCCACGGTTCGACTCTCTGCCGCGGCGGTGGGCGTAGCTTTCGCTTCCGTGGCATCCGATCCCTCCGCTGCCATCACTATCTGCCGGTGCATGGTCAGATAGGTGAGAATACAGAAAAGGACGCAGAGCGGTAAGGAGCCGAGCGATTGATGCAGGCTGGCGCTCAGGCTGGGCGCCGTTCCGAAGAACGCGAGATTAATGAGCGTGATGCCGAAGCCAATCGGCAATGCGGCAACGATGGATCCGATCATTAACCGGGCGAACATGCTCGCTATATGCCTGCGCAGCAGGATTTCGGCGGAGACGGAGAAGACGATCGCGATCGACCAGGCCATGGCGTGTAGGGCAAGCCAGTAGCCGAGCCGCGCTCCCGGCATCAGCCGATCAAGGGTGCCGTATGGGCCGGTCAAGGCAAAGATCAGGACGATCGTGACAAAGGTCGCCCAGAAGCGCGGTGAACGCTGGATGACCTGCAATTCACGAAGCGTGGATTGCAGAAAGATGTGATCCACGAAGATTCCCCGTTCTTTCACGCAATTTCGATTGAGAGAACAACACTATCGCGGAAAGGCTCGGCAAACTCAACCGGATACAGATGATGACCCTCGAGCCGCTTCTCGATGCCCCGATCGCGATCCAAATCCATGTCGCGGCCGTCATTCCCGCCGCCTTGCTCGGCACCTATCTCCTCGTCAGGCCGAAGGGGACGCCGAGGCACCGCCTGCTCGGCAAGATATGGCTGGTTCTGATGGTCGTTACGGCATTGTCGAGCTTCTTCATTCATCAGATCAACATGTTTTATGGCTTCAGCCCCATTCACCTGCTTTCGATATACGTTCTGTTCGGCTGCTGGGGCGCCATCGTCAATGCCCGCAAGCGCAATATCGAGGCTCATAAGCGCGTCGTAAGAGGCCTTTACTTCGGCGGTATTGTCGGCGCGGGCGCGTTTACGTTCATTCCCGGCCGCATCATGGACAAGGTGGCCTTCGAGGGCGATGAAATTGCCCCGCTCCTGGTCGTGGCAAGCATAGGCGTCGCGCTTTTGTGGCTGATGTCGAAAGAAATGTGGCGCCGTCGCCGTTTAAGCTGATCTTCTGTCGATAGCCAACTGGCTTTGTTACACTTCCTGGATATATAAATGCCTCAAGGGACTTTGATTTTAGGCATCGCCAGGAGGTGCGCCATGGATTGGAAGGGGCGTCGGCAATCCGACAATATCGAGGACGAGCGCGGCTCATCGCCCGTGGGTGGCGGTGGTGGCGGCTTCCGGTTCCCCGGCGGGGGGGTTGGCGGCGGCGGCTTGAGCTTCCGCACCATTATCGTGCTGATTGTGATCTTCCTGATTCTGAGGGCGATGGGCGTCGACGTCATCGGCCTGTTGCAGCAGAGCGGCATGCTGGAGGGTGGCGGTTCCGGATATCAGCAGAGCACTTCCGACAACAACAGCGGCGGTCAGCTGGCCAATGACGAGATGAAGCAGTTCGTCGCAACGGTTCTTGCCGATACGGAAGACACCTGGACCGGCATCTTCAAGTCGATGGGCCAGACCTATACGGATCCGAAGCTGGTGCTGTTCTCCGGCAGTTTCCCTTCGGCTTGCGGGCAAGCGTCTGCGGCCACCGGCCCCTTCTATTGCCCGAGCGATCAGAAGGTCTATCTCGACATGGCCTTCTTCAAGCAGATGAAGGACCAGTTCGGCGCATCCGGCGATTTCGCGCAGGCCTATGTGATCGCGCACGAGGTCGGCCACCATGTTCAGGACCTGCTCGGCATCCTGCCGAAGTTCAATCAGGCCCGCCGCAACATGAGCGAAGCGGATGCCAACAAGATGTCGGTGCGGATCGAGCTGCAGGCCGATTGCTTTGCCGGCATTTGGGGCAAGTTCACGCAGCAGAAGGGCATATTGCAGGCCGGCGATCTTGAAGAGGCCTTGAACGCCGCGCAGCAGATCGGCGACGATACGCTGCAGAAGCGTACCCAGGGCTACGTCGTTCCCGACAGCTTCAACCACGGCACTTCGGCGCAGCGCATGAAGTGGTTCAAGCAGGGCTTCGATTCCGGCAAGCTCAGCGATTGCGATACGCTGAACAATCCCGTCTGATTTCGCTTGCCCGCTCCCGGAATACCGGGGAGCGGGCAGGCCCTTTGGCTCGTTACTGCTCGCTGTCGAGATGCGTCAGCTGCGCTTCGGGGTAGCGGCCGCCAGCGGCGGCATCCTTGGGGATCACGCGCTCGATCGCCGCCATATCGGCATCCGACAGTTCGACTGATAGTGCTCCCAAGGCTTCCGTGAGGTGGTCGCGGCGGCGGGCGCCGATAACAGGCACAATTTCCTTGCCTTGGGCTGCGACCCAGGCGATCGCGATCTGGGCGACGCTGACGCCCTTCGCCTCGGCGATCTCTCGCAGGGCTTCCACGAGTTCCAGGTTCTTTTCCACGTTTCCCGCCTGGAAACGTGGGCTCAAGGTGCGGAAATCGCCTTTCCGAGCACCGTCTTTCTGCCAATGACCGCTGATGAGGCCGCGGGAGAGGACGCCATAGGCGGTGATGCCGATGCCGAGTTCGCGGCAAGCCGGCAGGATCTTGTCCTCGATGCCGCGCGAGATCAGCGAATATTCGATCTGCAGGTCGACGATCGGATGAACGGCGGCAGCGCGGCGGATCGTATCCGCGCCGACTTCCGACAGGCCGATATGCCTGATGTAACCGGCGTTGATGAGATCGGCCATCGCGCCGATCTGGTCTTCGATCGGCACATTCGGATCGAGGCGGGCAGGGCGATAGATGTCGATATGGTCGACGCCGAGACGCTGCAGCGAATAGGCGAGGAAATTCCGGATCGCCGCCGGCCGGGCATCGTAGCCGAGCCAAGCACCGGCGGGATCACGCAGGGCGCCGAATTTGACGCTCAGCAGAAAATCGTCTCGCTTCAGCCCCTTGATGGCTTCGCCGATCAGCATCTCATTGTGGCCCATGCCGTAGAAATCGCCCGTGTCGAGCAGATTGATCCCGGCATCGAGCGCGGCATGAATGGTTGCAATGCTCTCGGCGCGATCGGACGGGCCATACATGCCCGACATCCCCATGCAGCCGAGGCCGAGCGCCGATACCTGCTGTCCGGTTTTTCCCAATTGATGCTTTTCCATCATTACTCTCCTTGGTCGAAGGCGCGTCCCCATTTCCAGAGGCTTCTTTGATGGTGTTTTACTTCGTTGCTCTCTGTGCGATAATCCGGGTAAATCGAAACGGGCTGTTTGGAATTTCGCACAATGGATGACTTGCCGCTGGCCGATCTGGTTGCCTTTACCGCCGTTGCCCGCGAGCGCAGCTTTCGCGAAGCGGCGCGCAAACGCGGGGTTTCCGCCTCGTCATTGAGCGAAGCGGTCCGCCGCTTGGAGGAGCGGCTGGCGGTCCGTCTGCTCAATCGTACCACTCGAAGCGTAACGCCGACGGAGGCGGGGGAGCGACTGATGGAACGCTTGACGCCCGCCATGGGCGAGATCGCCGGCGCGCTCGATGATATCAACAGTTTTCGCGACAGCGTAGGGGGAACCTTGCGGCTGAATGTGCCGACCGTCGCCGCCATGGTCGTCATGCCGGACATCATCAGCCGTTTCCTGATAGAATATCCCGCAATATCAGTCGAAATCGTTGCCGAAGACAGTTTCATCGATGTCGTGGCCGCCGGTTACGATGCCGGCATCCGCTACGACGAAAGACTGGAAAAAGACATGATCGCCGTGCCGATCGGGCCGCGGCAGCAACATTATGTCACTGCGGCTGCGCCGGCCTATCTGGCTGCAAACGGCACGCCGCAACATCCGCGCGACATACTCGAGCATCGTTGTATCCGTCATCGCTTCTTGAGCGGCTCGGTTGCGCCCTGGGAGTTCGAAAGGAATGGGGAGACGATTTTCATTGCTCCGCCGATGGTCATCGCGACGAATTCGATCGACATTGAGCGCAGTGCGGCGGCGGCCGGACTAGGCATCATCAGAACATTTCGGGAGTTCCTTGCGCCACAGATTGCCAGCGGAGAACTGGCGCCTATCCTCGAGGAATGGGATACGGTCTTTTCTGGGCCATTTCTATATTATGCCAGCAGACGACACATGCCGGCGCCGCTGCGGGCTTTCGTCGATTTTCTCAATCGCGAGCAGCGGCGCGGTCGCGGCCGATAGTCGCTTTTATGCCGAGGATCAAAAAAAGCGGTCAATAAATCAATAAGATTGAAGCGTTCACGGATTGTTTCTCCCAAAATCTTTATGTATGGGGAACGCTCCAGTTTTTCGTTCACGTTCTGTCTCTTTCATGGAGGCGGGGCCGCCAGAAGGCATCTCCATGATCGATCAAAAATTCGCTCGTCGAGGTCTGTTCCTCGTCTTCCTTATCCTCTTTCTCGACGTCATCGGCATTGCGATCATCATGCCGGTCATGCCGAAATATCTGGAGGAGTTGACGGGGGCGTCGGTCAGCGCGGCGGCGACGGAAGGCGGTTGGCTGCTGCTTGCCTATGCCGCCATGCAGTTCCTGTTTTCGCCGTTGATCGGCAATCTGAGCGATCGCTTCGGCCGTCGGCCACTGCTGCTGGCGTCCGTGCTGACATTTGCGATCGACAATTTCATCTGTGCGATCGCCGGTTCCTACTGGATGCTGTTTGTCGGCCGCGTCCTCGCCGGCATCAGCGGCGCGAGCTTCTCCACTTGTTCGGCCTATATTGCCGACATCAGCAATGACGAGAACCGCGCGAAGAATTTCGGTCTGATCGGCATGGCTTTCGGCGTCGGCTTTGTCCTAGGCCCGGTCATCGGCGGCTTCCTTGGCGAGTTCGGTCCGCGCGTACCCTTCTATGGCGCGGCGGCACTGGCGTTCCTGAATTTCGTAGGCGCCTATTTCCTGCTGCCCGAAACGCTGGATGCAAAGCATCGCCGGCCCTTCGAGATCACGCGAGCCAATCCGTTCGGGGCGCTCAAGCAGATGCGGCGCTATCACGGCATCGGCTGGGTCTGCGTCGTCATGTTCCTGAATTGGCTGGCGCACGGCGTCTATCCGGCGGTCTGGTCCTTCGTGACGTCCTATCGCTATAACTGGAGCGAGGGCCAGATCGGCTTCTCCCTCGGCGTCTATGGGATCGGGGCCGCCATCGTTATGGGCCTCGTTCTGCCGCGGCTGGTTCCCAAGCTCGGCGAATGGAAGACTGCGATCCTCGGGTTGATGTTTTCGTGCCTCGGCCTCATGGGCTACGCTTTCGCATGGCAGGGCTGGATGGTGTATGCGGTCGTTGTCTTTACCGTCATCGAAAACGTCGCGGATGCGCCCTTGCGTTCCATCGCCGCCAGCAAGGTGCCGCCTTCAGCGCAGGGCGAACTGCAAGGCGCGCTCGGCAGCCTGACAAGCATCACCGCCATCGTCGGACCCGTGCTATTCCCTTATCTATTCCAGTATTATACTGCGCCGACGGCGCCGGTGGTCTTTGCAGGCGCGCCCTTCATCATGGGTGCCATTCTGGTCGCGGCGGCGCTGATCGTGCTTTTGACCAAGGTCCGCAAGACGGAGCCCAAAATGGTCGCCGAGTCACAGGCGGGCGAGGCGGCCTAAAAATTCATCAGATATTTTGATGCCATGATGAATTCTTTAGCATTATAGGTTTGTCGGCTGGCTTTTTAACGCCAATTGCGATAGATCGACAGGCTTGCGCACCCTTGGGTAGGGCGGTTCGCGCGACTCTAGCAATCGAGTTTTCGTAATGGATATGCCGGTAACTGCGCGCCCGTCCGCGCATGACAATGATAATTCGTGGTCCGCGCATGTTCGCGCTACGCTTGCGCTGGGCATTCCTTTGATCGGTGCGCAGTTGGCGCAGCTCGGCATCAATACGACGGACGTTATGATTGTCGGCCGGCTCGGCGCCGAGCAGCTGGCGGCAATGGTGCTCTCTGCGCAGTTTCTCTTCACGATTCTGATTTTCGGCTCGGGCTTCTCCATCGCCGTTGTGCCGCTGGTGGCGCAGGCCTACGGAAAAGGCGACGTTTCCTCGGTGCGCCGTGCGCTGCGCATGGGTCTTTGGGTCGTGACGGCTTACTGGGTAATAGTGCAACCCGCCTTTTTCTATTCCGAGCAAATCCTTCTGGCGGCGGGACAGAAGCCCGATGTCGCGAAACTCGCCAGCGGCTATATCGATATCGGTCACTTCGCCTTGCTGCCCGGGCTGCTCTACAATGTTATCCGTGCGCTGGTGAGTGCTATCGGCCGTGCCGGCATCATCCTCAAGGTCACCATCGCCATGTTGGTGATGAATGCCGTGCTGGCCTACATTCTGGTGCTCGGCCATTTTGGCTTGCCGGCTATGGGGCTGCATGGCGCGGCTATCGTTTCCGTTGCCGTGCAGACCGCTGGGTTCCTCTTCATCGTTGCTTATGTTCAGAGCCACGAGGACACGCGCCGGTATGAGATTTTCGTCCGATTCTGGCGGCCCGACTGGCACGCTTTGTGGGATGTCATCCGGCTCGGCTTTCCGATCAGTGTCACGGTTCTGGCCGAAGTCAGCCTGTTCACCGCTGCATCGCTGCTGATGGGCCAGATCGGTACGATCGAGCTAGCCGCTCACGGTATCGCTTTGCAGTGGGCTTCAATCGCCTTCATGATCCCGCTCGGTCTCAGCCAGGCGGCGACCGTGCGGGTGGGTGTCGCGCACGGCCAGGGCGATCATTTCGGCCTGAA
Organism: Rhizobium sp. P40RR-XXII; assembly: GCF_012641405.1. Taxonomy (GTDB): domain Bacteria; phylum Pseudomonadota; class Alphaproteobacteria; order Rhizobiales; family Rhizobiaceae; genus Rhizobium. Next base: position 91,673 of record NZ_JABAII010000014.1, on the reverse strand, counting down.
GCGTGCTGCGATCGTGGTGCTCATCGTTTCGAGCTGTATTGCGCTTTGCGGCAGCATCCTGTTCGCGACCGCGCCATTCTGGCTGGGAAGCTGGTTCCTTGACGTCACGTCGGCCGACGCGCCGAAGGTGCTGGCCTATGCCGCGCCGCTGATTGTCGTGGCCGGCCTGTTCCAGCTTGTCGACGGGCTGCAGGCGATTGCCAGCGGTCTGTTGCGCGGGTTGAAGGACGCGCGCGTGCCGATGATTCTGGCGCTGATCGCCTATTGGCCGATCGGCTTCTTCCTCGCCTGGCTGCTGGCGTTTCGGTTCGGCTTGGGCGGCATCGGCATATGGTTCGGCTTCCTGCTCGGTCTTGCCTCGGCCGCGGCGATGCTGTGCGCTCGTTTCTATATTCTCGTGCGCTCGGAGAAGGCCGCCAGCTGATAGCGGAATCTCGGATTGGGAGACTGCTGACAAAAATTGACAGCATGATCGTCTATAGTTGTCTCATACCAAAGACGGGAGATGACCATGACATTCAATGCAAGCGATCGTATCGATGCCGCGCCTTTCCCGCGGGAAGATTCCTTTGATCAGGGTAAGATGGTTCGCCTCTTCCCATCCGCCAACGAGTCCGGCCGGCGGCCCGAGCCGGCGCAGAGATCCTATTGGCTGGCGGTGGCCAGCGCCGAGCACGTACGCCTTGGGCGCAAGCATGGCTTCATGCAGGTGAATCATGGCAAGCGAGCTCCCTTGATGCGCATCAAGCCGGGTGACGGCATCGTCTACTACTCACCATCCGTCAAAATGGGCGAGAGGGACGGCTTTCAGAGCTTTACCGCCATCGGCTTTGTTCGTGAGGGCGAGCCTTACCTTGGCGAGATGAGCTGCGGAAAGGCCTACCGCAAGGATGTGGATTGGCTGGATGCGCCCGAACAGCCGCTTCGTCCTCTCTTGGGCTGGCTTGATTTTACCCAGGACAAGAATTGGGGCTACAAACTGAGATTCGGCCTCGTCGAGTTCGGACAATCTGACTTCGAATTCCTCGAGGAAATCCTGATGAGCGAGCTTGAAGTGGTCAAGCAGCGCCGTCTGCAGGCGTGAGTTTCAGGAAGCCGAAGGCGATGTGACGAAAAGACCTCCCAACTTGACGCACAAAGAGAAAAGCCCCGGATTGATTATCAATCCGGGGCTTTTCTCTTTGTGATTAGGTGGTCGACGCTATCAGGCGCGTTCCGCCAAAGCGGGTTCGCCCTTCTTTTCGCGCACCAGATTGACGAAGCGGCGGAAAAGGTAATGGCTGTCCTGCGGACCGGGAGAGGCTTCCGGGTGATGCTGCACGGAGAAGACCGGCTTGCCCGCGACGCGCAGGCCGCAATTGCTGCCATCGAAGAGCGAAACGTGAGTCTCCTCAATGCCTTCCGGCAGCGACTTCGAGTCGACCGCGAAGCCATGGTTCATGGAGACGATCTCGACCTTGCCCGTCGTGTGGTCCTTGACCGGATGGTTGGCGCCGTGATGGCCTTGATGCATCTTCGCGGTCTTGGCGCCGAGCGCGAGGCCAAGCATCTGGTGGCCGAGGCAGATGCCGAAAAGCGGGATATCCGCCTTCAGCAGATCCTTGATGACCGGAACGGCATATTCACCCGTTGCCGCCGGATCACCCGGGCCGTTGGAGAGGAAGATGCCGTCCGGCTTGAGACCGAGGACGTCATCCGTCGAGGCCGTCGCCGGCAGGACGGTGACCTTGCAATCGAGGCCGGCAAACAGGCGCAGGATATTGCGCTTGACGCCATAGTCGAGGCAGACGACGTGATATTTTGCGTTGGCGGCGGCGAGTTCGCCATAGCCTTCGTTCCAGACCCAAGGTGTTTGCGACCACTGCGACGACTGGCCGGAAGAGGCGACCTTGGCTAGGTCGAGACCTTCAAGACCACTCCAGGCCTTAGCATCCGCCTTCAGCTGCTCGATGTCGAAGACGCCGTTGGGATCATGGGCGATGACGCCATTCGGCATGCCGTTTTCGCGGATCCAGGCGGTCAGCGCGCGCGTATCGATACCGCAGAGACCGATGATGCCGCGCGCTTTCAGCCATTGGTCGAGGTGCTTGGCGGCGCGATAGTTCGAGGGATCGGTGATATCAGCCTTGAAGATGACGCCGACGGCACCGTGGCGGGCAGCGGGTGTCAGATCTTCGATATCTTCGTCGTTCGTGCCGACATTGCCGATATGCGGGAAGGTGAAGGTGACGATCTGGCCGAGATAGGAGGGGTCGGTCAGGATCTCTTCGTAACCCGTCAGCGCCGTGTTGAAGCAGACTTCGGCCTGGACCTTGCCGGTCGCGCCGATGCCCTTGCCTTCGATCACGGTGCCATCGGCAAGAACGAGGAGAGCGGTCGGCTTTTCAGTGGTCCATGGGGCTGTGGCGGTCATAGTCATCCCGTTTCCGGCGTCGGGCGCGGCCTTGAAGAGACCGGCGGTTCCGCCATGTTTGTAGCAAGGTACAGCCGGCGACGCGCGTCACGGCTTGAGATCTTCCTATCGATCTAATGTGCAGGTGATGGACATAGCTAAACAAGGCGAGCCGGTCAATGCGCGCTTTTGCTTTCTCATCAAGGAATTCGGGCTCTCGGGCGCAATTGCATTGATCGACACTGTTGGTCTAAGAGACAACGACATGACATAAGTGGCCGGGAAGATCCCGCCGGCCTGCTCAAGGAGTTAAAGACATGATCCGCGAAACCCTTTCCAACGCCCAGAAGGACGCCATGAAGGCAAGGGATACGGCGAGGCTTTCGACCGTTCGTCTCATCCTTGCGGCCATCAAGGACAAGGACATTGCCAATCGCGGTCTCGGCAAGGAGCAGGCGAGCGAGGACGAAATCCTGCAGTTGCTCGCCAAGATGATCAAGCAGCGCGAGGAATCGGTAAAGATCTATATCGAGGGCGGCCGTCCGGAGCTGGCCGATAAGGAGGGCGGGGAAATCGCCGTCATCCAGGGTTTCATGCCCGAGCAGCTTTCCGAAGAAAAGGTGCGCGAGATCTGCGTCGCGATCGTTGCGGAACTCGGCGCGCAGGGCCTGAAGGACATGGGCAAGTGCGTGGCCGCCCTGCGCGAACGCTATGCCGGTCAGATGGATTTTGCGAAGGCCTCGGCTATCCTGAAGGAACTGCTGAAGTAAAATTCTGTTTCACCCTCGGCATGCCGGTCCGCCGCAGGCCGAGGGTGTTTTGCCAGGCGGCGTCTATGATGGCGAATTTCCCCGCCTGGTAATTGCAATACTCCTGGATGAAGCAGTGGGACAGCCAGAGTTGGCTCCGTCCCGAAGGTCCCGTCCATCCGATGCTTTGCATCTTTACGGCCTTGTTCATGAGCCGTTTTGCGTTGGTTCTGGAAATGAGGAAGCGGCAGCAGAGGTCCGTAAAGGCAACCCGTCCGATGATCGCTTTCTGCGTGGTCGGATTGATCGTCCCGACGCGGGAGATCAGATAGTCCATGATGATGCCGCCTGAATTTGCCCAGGTGAACAGATCGAACGTCTCTCCCGGGTGGCGCAGGTCGTCACTTTCGATGATGCCGGCGGAGATCGGGGGCTGCAGCAGGCCGACGAGTTCCGGTTGCTTGATAAGCAGGGCGTTGCGCCTGCCGCCATCCAATCGGTCCAGTACGGAAAGATGAATGCTGATCCACTTCGCAAGCTGCCTTGCGGCTTCTTCCGTGGGCTGCATCGGTCGCGCCCGCCGATCGGCCGCGATGGGCAGATGACGCAGAAAGCCGAGCGCCACCATCTCCTGAATGAAACTGAGCGCCGTATTGTGGCTGGCGATCTCGTGCTCGACGATATAGTGGGCGAAGCGGTTGGCATGGAGGCCCGGCGGCTCGCCGTCGATGCCGCCGCAATAGAGGCCAAAGCCGGCGAGCGCCATCAGCCAGCGCTGCTGCGAAGCAAAAACAGAGCATGCGCGCTGATTCTCATCGTAAGTTGATATAATTTCTCTAGTATAGCTGATGATTTCCGCGAAAAAATCAGAGTCTTGAGCAAGTTCCTTTGCGGATAAAGACATGCAGCCGTCTCCGTTGAACTGAGCAAAATTCCAAAATGTCTGAGTAAATAATCATTAAGATCGCATATGCGTAGGTAATAAAAGATATCCATCGAGACGGTTGCGTCAAGATACTCACGCTTGCGGTACCAAAATGTACCACATGCGTATGTTCATTGCTCTTGCTTGGTAGATTGGAGAGGGCCTGAAATTAGAGAAGGCCCGAAATTAGAGAAGGCAGGAGCTGGGGGAGCTCCTGCCTTCTTGCGCTTTGCAGACGTTTGATGACGCAGGGTGGGGCCCAAAAATCAAACGTCTTTTGCAAAGGCACTCAGGTGGGGCGGCGCCGGGGGTAGGGATGGTGCCCCACCTGAGTATCTGGTGAACTTATCTGAGGATCCTGACTTCCTGGGGCAGGGCCAATGCCTGCGACGGCAGTCGGGACATTTGAATCTTTATGCCTGCTGTAAGAGCAGGGACATTCATATCCGCCGGTAACTGATATCCCGCACCGGCGTAGAGCACATTCTTCTCGTGAGCGCCGCTGGTCATCGTGGCCGCGCTGTAATTAGCTGTGGCGAAGATGGCTGCGGCTGCCAGGGGTACGATTAGAATGCGCATTTCCCTCTCCTAAACTGAAAGCCCGTACCTGATGGCTTCCCGTTCGTCGGGGCGTCTCGGCATGTCGCGTCGCGAAGCAGTTTCTTCGCCGGCTTGTCTCGCCCCGTGAGAAGAACGCTATTGCGCCGCACATCAACAATCAAATTACAAAAAAATAATGTTTGGCTTACGAACAATGCCGCAAATGTGCCGCCGAAGAGTGTCGCCTATGTGCGGCTTCTTTGCATCCATTGATTGTCCATGGCATGGATTTTATTTACGGCTATCGACTTCAGGCTGTGCAAGTCATTGCTTTTTCGCGGATTTTCTTACACCAATCAGTTACTCAGTTAATCCCGGGGAGGTCATTTTTTCCTGCGGGAAAAGCATTTGCCTTGCCTTCCACAGGTCAAATGCGGCATTCGGGGCGGTGGAAGACAGGGCAAAACCGGACGGCAGTTCACGGAGTTGTGATCGCGAGGGCGGCAAGGCAATCACCGGTAAAGGCCTGTGAATACCGTGTGTGGATATCCAGGCGGCGTGGCAATGCCCTTCATTCCTGTTTATATGGGACAAGCCAGAGGTAGCCATGCGATTTTCCAATACGTTTCTCGACGAGATTCGCGACCGCGTCTTGATTTCGGACGTGATCGGTCGTCGCGTGGCGTGGGATCGGCGCAAGACCAATGTGCCGCGCGGGGATTATTGGGCATGCTGCCCTTTTCATGGCGAGAAATCGCCGAGCTTCCACTGCGAGGATCGCAAGGGACGTTATCATTGCTTCGGCTGTGGCGTAACGGGCGACCATTTCCGGTTTCTCACCGAGCTGGAAGGTTTGAGCTTTCCGGAGGCGGTGCAGCAGATTGCCGATATGGCAGGCGTTCCCATGCCGGTTGCCGATCCGATGGAGGCGAAGCGCGAAAAGGAACGCACATCGCTGCTCGACGTCATGGAGATGGCGACGCAGTTCTTTCAGGATCAGTTGCAGACGGCAAACGGCGCGAGGGCGCGCGCCTATCTGCGCGATCGCGGCCTCAGCGGCCGCACGATCGAGACCTTCCGCCTCGGATACTCGCCCGATAGCCGCAACGCGCTGAAAGAGCATCTTGCCGGCAAGGGCGTATTGAAGGAGCAGATGGAGGCCTGCGGCCTCGTCGTGCATGAGAACGTGCCGGTCTCCTACGACCGGTTTCGCGACCGCATCATGTTTCCGATTCTCTCTTCCAGAGAAAAGGTCATTGCCTTCGGCGGCCGCGCCATGTCGGCCGATGCGCCGGCAAAATACCTGAACTCCAACGAGACCGAGCTCTTTCACAAGGGCAATGTACTTTATAATTTCACGCGCGCACGTCGTGCTGCCCAGGGTGCCGATGGCGCCGGCACCATCATTGCCGTCGAAGGCTATATGGATGTCATCGCGTTGTACCAGGCCGGCGTCGAGAATGCGGTTGCGCCACTGGGCACAGCCTTGACGGAAAGCCAGCTCGATCTTCTCTGGAAGATGACGCCGGAACCCGTCCTCTGCTTTGACGGTGACGGTGCCGGCATTCGCGCCGCCAATCGTGCAGCCGATCTGGCGCTGCCGCATATCAAGCCGAACCGCACCGTGCGGTTTGCGCTGCTGCCCGACGGCAAGGATCCCGACGATCTCGTCCGGCATGACGGGCGCGCGCCCTTCGACAAGGTGCTGGCGCAGGCAAAGCCGCTGGCCGATCTGATATGGGCGAGGGAGGCCGGCAGCGGTACGTTCGAGACGCCCGAGGCGCGGGCGGAGCTGGAAGCGCGGCTGCGGCGCATCGTGTCAGTGATCACGGATGAGGATGTCCGCCGTCACTATCAACAGAATATGCGCGAGCGGCTGGGCGGGCTTTTTCAGCCGCAGTTCCAACGAAACGGTGGCCAGCAGGGGCGCGGCTTCTCGCGCGATGGCAACGGCCGCTCTTTCGGCGGTCGCGGCGGGCAAGCGCGCGGCGCTCCCCCAATGCCGACGACGGCATCCGATCGTTTACAGCGCTCGGCCATGATCAAGGGACATCAGGATATTCCGAGTCTTCGCGAAAGCGTGCTGGCCTTGACCATCGTCAATCACCCGCCGCTGTTGCAGGATGAGTATGACGAGATTGCCGCGATCGATTACGAGAGCCGCGAATTGCAGCGCCTGTGGTCGGCGGTTCTCGGGATTGCCGCGGCCATGGTCGGGCCGCAATTCGTCCGCGAGCGATTGATCGAACAGTTGGAGGAGCAAGGCTTCGGCGCCTTGCTGAAGGGCCTTGACCAGCAGGTCCGCAATGCCCGGCTGTGGACGGCGACCGAGGAGGCTGCCATGGAAGACGCGCGCGAAGGCTACCGTCAGGCGCTCGCGCTTCACAAGCGCTCCAAGGCGCTCCGCTGGCACAAGATCGAATTGCAGGGCGCGATTGCCGAGGCGACGGAAGATGGCGATGGCGAGCTTATCGAGCAGTTGATGCGCGCCTTGCAGGAAGTTCAGCTCGAAGCGACAAGGCTGGAAAATCAGGAGGCGATCATCGATGGCTTCGGCGTGCTTTCCGGCCGTGTCAAAGGTGCCGCTGGCAAATAGGGAATAGATGTCACAGCCTGAAAGACAAGAGCCACGATTTTCCGCAGACGACGTGTTGTTCGGTGACCGCATCGATGCGCCCGCGCCGCTCGACGTCCTGAAACGCGTGTACGGTTATCCCGCCTTTCGCGGCAAGCAGCAGCAGGTCGTCGAGCATGTCGTTTCCGGCGGCGATGCGGTCGTGCTGTTTCCGACTGGAGCCGGCAAATCGCTCTGCTTTCAGATTCCGGCACTTTGCCGCGATGGTGTCGGCATCGTCGTTTCGCCTTTGATCGCCCTGATGCGGGATCAGGTGGAGGCGATGAAGCAGCTCGGCATTCGCGCTGCTGCCTTGAATTCCTCCCTGTCGCGCGAGGAGGCGAGCGAAGTCTATCGCGCGATTTCCGCAGGCAAGCTCGATCTGCTTTACGTGACGCCGGAACGCATCGCGACGGAGGGCTTCTGCCAGATGCTTGGCAAAGCCAGGATCGCGCTTTTCGCGATCGACGAGGCGCATTGCGTCTCGCAATGGGGGCATGACTTCAGGCCGGAATATCGTGATCTCGGCAGGCTTGCCGAACTCTTTCCCGGCGTGCCCCGTATCGCGCTGACGGCAACGGCCGATCCGCATACCCGCGACGATATCATAGAGCGGCTGGCCCTCGATGAGGCCGAGGTCTTCACCACCAGCTTCGATCGCCCGAACATCGCCTACGAGATTGTCGAGCGCGATCAGCCGCGCCAGCAATTGCTGCGCTTTCTCGATGGCCATCGCGGCGACAGTGGTATCGTCTATTGCCTCTCGCGCGCCAAGGTCGAGGACACGGCCGAATGGCTGAACGGGCAGGGGATCCGCGCGCTTCCCTACCATGCCGGCATGGACCGATCGCTTCGCGACGCCAATCAGGATGCGTTCCTGAAGGAAGAAGATCTTTGTCTGGTGGCGACGGTCGCCTTCGGCATGGGCATCGACAAGCCGAATGTGCGTTATGTCGCCCATCTCGATCTGCCGGGTTCGATCGAAGCCTATTATCAGGAGACGGGCCGCGCTGGGCGCGATGGCCTGCCCTCGAATGTCTGGATGGCGTATGGCATGGCCGATGTCATCCAGCGGCGGCGAATGATCGATGAGGGCGCCGCATCCGAGGAGATCAAGCGTGTCGAGCGGGCGAAGCTCAATGCGCTTCTCGCCATTTGCGAAACGGCAGGATGCCGGCGACAGTCCATCCTCGCGCATTTCGGCGAGGCCCATGGCGGCGGTTGCGGCAATTGCGATACCTGCCTCAAGCCGGTGGAGACCTGGGACGGCACGGAGGCGGCGATCAAGGCGCTCGCCGCTGTTTATCGCACTGGCGAACGCTTTGGTACCGGCCATGTCATCGACGTGCTGATGGGCACGGTCAATGAAAAGACGGAGCGGTTCGGCCATGTCGATATGCCCGTTTTCGGCGCGGGAAAGGATATTCCCGCCCGCACCTGGCAATCGATATTCCGGCAATTATTGGCGAGCGGCTTTCTGAGTGTCGACCATACGGCTTTCGGCGCCATGAAGCTTGAGGAGGAGGCAAGGGCGGTCTTCAAGCGCGAGCGGCAGGTTTTCTTCCGCAAGGATCGGCCCGAGACCGGCCGTCGGGGCAAGAAGGCGGGACGGTCGGAGAAGCCGGCGCATGGCCTTGCCGGCGAGGCGCAAGCCCTGTTCGATGCGCTGCGTGCCGAGCGTACCCGGATCGCCAAGGAATTGGGCGTGCCGCCCTATGTCGTCTTTCCCGATACGACCCTGATCGCCTTTGCGACGGAGCGACCGAAGAACCACAAGGCGCTTCTCGGGATTTCCGGTGTCGGGCAGTCGAAGCTGGAGCGCTACGGGGATGCGTTCCTCGCCGTCATCGCGGATTTCATAGGTCGTTGACGACAGAGCGTGCCGGCTAGACGGTCTGCCAGCTACATGCGCACGGTCATCCCGCCATCGACGGTCAGGACATGGCCGTTGACGAAGGAGGCGGCATCGCTGGCGAGGAACAGCGCAGCACCCGCGATCTCGTCCGGCCGTCCCCAGCGCTGGACGGGGATGCGTTGGCGCACGAAAGGGATCAACTCTTTGTTCGCCGCCATTGCAGCGTTGGTTTCCGTTGCGAACCAGCCTGGGGCGATGGCATTGCTGGTGATGCCATGCGGGCCGAATTCCACAGCCATGCCGCGCATGAGGCCGGTCAGCCCTTGCTTGGCTGCGGGATAGACACAGTCTCCGGGCATGACGACCTGTCCGCTGATCGAGGTGACCGAAATCAGCCGCCCATGATTGTTTCGCTTCATCAGGCGGGCGGCATCGCGCGAGAGCATGATAGAGGCGGCGAGATCCGTGTTGAGCAAAGCGAGGATCGCCTCGTCGTCGAAGTCGGCCAGGGAGCGTCTATCGCGGGCGCCGACATTATTGATCAATATGTCGAGCCGGCCGTGATTTTTCTCGATGGCACTTATCGCTGCGCGCTGTGCTTCGCGATCGGCAATGTCGAAAGCAGCGGCTTCGGCGGAACCGCCAGTCGCTTGAATCGCTTCCACGGCCTTGTCTAATGTGGCAGCCGTGCGTCCATTGACGATGACATGCGCTCCGGCGTCGGCAAGTGCCTTCGCCATTTCAAAGCCAAGGCCGCGTCCGCCGCCGGTGACGAGGGCAAGCCGTCCCGCGAGGGAAAATCTGTGAAACAAGCGCATTGGATTCGCCTTATCATGTAACGACAACCGATCTGCCGCATAATAGTGGACTCAGTCAAGTAATTTTTGCAATGGCGATCGGTTGGGCCGGGCTGAGAAGTTGCGCCTGTCTAGCTCATTTCGACAGATAATATCGAACCTGCACTCTATCGCGCGGACGCCACGGCGTTGCGCATTTTTGCCGCTGCTGGATGCAGCAAGAGGCCCAATCCTATGTTATTTCTTGGTTAGTTAGGCACTGTGACCAGCATTGGAATGCGACAATGACCTCAGAATTCCTTTCACATCTGCGCCGCGAACTTGCCGGCTTGAAAGAAGCCGGGCTCTTCAAGGCCGAGCGCGTTATCACGTCAAAGCAAGCCGGTGAAATCGCTGTCCTTGGCGGTGCGCGCGTCCTCAACTTCTGCGCCAACAACTATCTCGGCCTGGCGGACAATGAGGAGCTTGCCGATGCTGCGAAGAGGGCGCTCGACCGCTACGGATACGGCATGGCCTCGGTTCGCTTCATTTGCGGCACGCAGGAAGAGCACAAGCAGCTCGAAGCACGAATTTCGGCTTTCCTCGGCATGGAGGCGACGATCCTCTATTCCTCCTGCTTCGATGCCAATGGTGGGCTGTTCGAGACGCTATTGTCTGAGGAAGATGCCATCATCTCGGATGCGCTCAATCACGCCTCGATCATCGATGGCGTCCGGCTCTCCAAGGCCAAGCGTTTCCGTTACGCCAACAACGACATGGCAGCGCTGGAGGAGGAGCTGAAGAAGGCTGAAGGGAGCCGCTTCAAGCTGATTGCGACCGATGGCGTATTCTCCATGGACGGCATCATCGCCAATCTCGGCGGCGTCTGCGACCTGGCAGAGAAATATGGTGCGATGGTCATGGTCGATGACAGCCACGCGGTCGGCTTTGTCGGCGCGCATGGCCGCGGGTCGGCCGAATATTGCGGCGTCGAAGGCCGCATCGACATCATCACTGGTACGCTCGGCAAGGCGCTTGGCGGCGCTTCCGGCGGTTATACTTCCGCCAGAGGCGAGATCGTCGAGTGGTTGCGGCAGCGCTCGCGCCCCTATCTGTTCTCCAACACCTTGGCCCCCGTTATCGCCGCAGCCTCGCTGAAGGTCTTCGATCTGATCGAGAATGGCACCGAATTGCGTGCGCGGCTCCGGGGCAATGCCGAACTCTTCCGCAGCGAGATGACGAAACTCGGCTTCACGCTCGCCGGCGCCGATCACGCGATCATCCCCGTCATGCTCGGCGATGCGAAGCTCGCGCAGGACATGGCGGCGCTGATGCTGAAGAAGGGCGTCTACGTCATCGGCTTTTCCTTCCCCGTCGTGCCCAAGGGCCAGGCGCGCATCCGTACGCAGATGTCGGCTGCTCACTCGAAGGCGGATGTCGAAAGAGCGATCACGGCCTTCGCGGAAGCGGGTAAAGAACTCGGAATCATTTGAATTGGTTGGAGAGAGCCGATCATGTCGAACATGATGAAAGCGTTGGTCAAAGCCAAGCCGGAAGTCGGGCTGTGGATGGAGCATGTTCCGGTTCCCGAGGTCGGGCCGAACGATGTTCTCATTCGGGTCAAGAAATCGGCGATCTGCGGCACGGATGTCCATATTTGGAACTGGGATCAATGGGCGCAGAAGACCATTCCCGTGCCGATGGTCGTCGGCCACGAATTTTGCGGCGAGATCGCCGAAATCGGCTCGGCGGTGACGAAGTATCACGTCGGCGAGCGCGTTTCCGGCGAGGGGCACATCGTCTGCGGCAAGTGTCGCAACTGCCGCGCGGGCCGGGGCCATCTCTGCCGCAATACGCTCGGCGTCGGCGTCAATCGTCCTGGCTCTTTCGGCGAATTCGTCTGCATTCCCGAATCCAATGTCGTGCCGATTCCCGACGATATCCCTGATGAAATCGCCGCGATCTTCGATCCGTTCGGTAATGCGGTTCACACCGCGCTCTCCTTCGATCTGGTCGGCGAGGATGTGCTCGTCACCGGCGCCGGACCGATCGGCATTATGGGGGCGATGGTCGCCAAACGTTGCGGCGCGCGCAAGGTCGTCATCACCGACATCAATCCCACCCGGCTGGCGCTCGCCCGCAAGGTCGGCATCGATCACGTCGTCGACGCTTCCAAGGAGAATCTTGCCGATGTGATGAAATCCATCGGCATGACCGAAGGCTTCGACGTCGGGCTGGAAATGTCGGGCGCCGCTCCCGCCTTCCGAGACATGATCGACAAGATGAACAATGGCGGCAAAATCGCCATTCTGGGCATCGCACCGGCCGGCTTCGAGATCGACTGGAACAAGGTCATCTTCAAAATGCTGAATCTGAAGGGCATCTATGGTCGCGAGATGTTCGAGACCTGGTACAAGATGATCGCCTTCGTGCAGGGCGGTCTCGATGTATCGCCGGTCATCACCCATCGTATAGCCATCGATGATTTTCGCGATGGCTTCGAAGCCATGCGTTCAGGCAATTCCGGCAAGGTCGTAATGGACTGGAATTGATGCCATTTGAACGCATTTCCGGCATCGGCAATACCTGCCGATGCCGGAAATGTGAGGCTTTGTTCAGTATGCTCTTGTCATCGTGCGGGGACTTCCTAAATACGGGAAGCAATTGATTACGGTGCGCCAAGCCTGTGGATAAGGGTTTTTCGCGCATTAAACGGCTTTTTTTGCTGGAAAAGCTTGACGAGAACAAAAATTCTAGGAATCACCGTTTAACTTCGGAAAGAACGGTAAACTGGAGCAAGCGGATCACCTAATATCATGGCCGGAAATCCAAACGCAATCCAGCTTTGCACTCCGGTGGCGGTGATCGTGGTTAATCGGGCATTAAAGGTCATTCCGTTAGGTGTTCGTCGGTGAGTCGCGGCTGGTGCAGGGCGCGCCAGTCAGAGTGAATGTTTCACCGCGTGTAAGTTTGCAGCGTCAGGGAAAGCGACGATATAGAGATGGCAACCAAGGTCAAAGAGAACGAAGAAGCTGAAGTCGAACGCGACGGCACCTCGGACGGCCCGCTTCTCGATCTTTCCGATGACGCGGTCAAGAAAATGATCAAGGCCGCGAAGAAGCGCGGCTACGTGACGATGGACGAGCTCAATGCCGTGCTGCCGTCCGAAGAGGTGACGTCCGAACAGATCGAAGACACGATGTCTATGCTGTCGGACATGGGCATCAACGTCATCGAAGATGAGGATGTCGAAGAGGCTGGCGCCACAGCAAGCGACGACGACGATGCCGGCGGCGACGATGAAAGTGAAGGCGGCGAACTGGCCCCCTCCACCGGTTCCGCGCTTGCGACCGCGAAGAAGAAAGAGCCGACCGACCGTACGGACGACCCGGTGCGCATGTATCTGCGCGAAATGGGTTCCGTCGAGCTCCTGTCGCGCGAAGGCGAAATCGCGATTGCCAAGCGCATCGAGGCCGGCCGCGAAACCATGATCGGCGGCCTCTGTGAGAGCCCGTTGACGTTCCAGGCGCTGATTATCTGGCGCGACGAACTCAACGAAGGCACGACGCTGCTGCGCGAAATCATCGATCTTGAAACCACCTATTCCGGTCCCGAGGCCAAGGCTGCACCGCAGTTCCAGAGCCCCGAGAAGATCGAGGCTGACCGCAAGGCAGCCGAAGAGAAGGAAAAGGCACGCCGCGGCCGCTCTCCTTCCGGTGACGACGACATCACCAATGTCGGCGGCGAAGGCCTGCCAATCGAGGAAGAAGAAGAGGACGAGGACGAATCCAACCTCTCTCTCGCCGCGATGGAAGCCGAGCTTCGCCCGCAGGTGATGACGACGCTCGACATTATCGCCGAAACCTACAAGAAGCTGCGCAAGCTGCAGGACCAGCAGGTCGAGCAACGCCTGTCGGCTTCCGGTACGCTGTCTTCGGCGCAGGAGCGCCGCTATAAGGAGCTCAAGGATGAGCTGGTCAAGTCGGTCAAGTCTCTGTCGCTGAACCAGAACCGTATCGACGCTCTGGTCGAGCAGCTCTACGACATCAACAAGCGCCTCGTTCAGAACGAAGGTCGCCTGCTGCGCCTCGCTGAATCCTATGGCGTCAAGCGTGACAGCTTCCTGGAGCAGTATCAGGGCGCCGAGCTCGATCCGAACTGGATGAAGTCGATCGGCAATCTGGCCGCGCGCGGCTGGAAGGAATTCGCCAAGGCCGAAAACACCACCATTCGGGATATCCGTCAGGAGATCCAGAACCTTGCGACCGAAACCGGCATTTCGATCTCGGAATTCCGCCGCATCGTTCACATGGTGCAGAAGGGCGAGCGCGAAGCACGCATTGCCAAGAAGGAAATGGTCGAAGCCAACCTGCGCCTCGTCATCTCCATCGCCAAGAAGTACACCAACCGTGGCCTGCAGTTCCTCGATCTCATTCAGGAAGGCAATATCGGCCTGATGAAGGCGGTCGATAAGTTCGAATATCGCCGCGGCTACAAGTTCTCGACCTATGCCACCTGGTGGATTCGTCAGGCGATCACCCGCTCCATCGCCGACCAGGCGCGCACCATCCGTATTCCGGTGCACATGATCGAAACGATCAACAAGATCGTCCGCACGTCGCGCCAGATGCTGCACGAAATCGGCCGCGAGCCGACGCCGGAAGAACTGGCCGAGAAGCTCGCCATGCCGCTCGAAAAGGTGCGCAAGGTGCTGAAGATCGCCAAGGAGCCGATCTCGCTCGAAACCCCGGTTGGTGACGAAGAGGATTCGCATCTCGGCGATTTCATCGAGGACAAGAACGCGCTTCTGCCGATCGACGCCGCCATCCAGGCGAACCTGCGCGAAACGACGACCCGCGTTCTGGCATCGCTGACGCCGCGCGAAGAGCGTGTGCTGCGCATGCGCTTCGGTATCGGCATGAACACCGACCACACGCTCGAAGAAGTCGGCCAGCAGTTCTCGGTGACGCGCGAACGTATCCGCCAGATCGAGGCCAAGGCGCTGCGCAAGCTCAAGCATCCGAGCCGCTCGCGCAAGCTCAGAAGCTTCCTCGACAGTTAAGTTGCATCGGCAGCTTATGAAATCAGGCCCGGTTCGTGAAAGCGAGCCGGGTTTTTTATTGACGATATGGGCATCAAGGGGGTGAACATGGCAGGCGAGCCGCAATTCATGGAAGCATCCATCCCAGCTCGACTGCGCGGTCTGCTGGCTGGGTACGAGTGGCGGCAGGATGTGCTTGGGCGTTCCTCGGCCCATGTCTTCCGGCTTGAGGCCGATGGGCGAGCGCCGGTCTATCTCAAGACTGAGCTGGCCGATCCTTTGGGTGAGCTGACCGGCGAGGTCGCCAGACTGCGATGGCTGGCCTCGCAGGGCCTTACCTGCCCGGACGTCATTGCCCACGAGAAGGACGGCGAACGCGAATGGCTTTTGATGAGCGCGCTCTCGGGAAACGATCTCGTCAGCGCGGAACGGTTGCAGCCACTCGAGCGCGTGCAGCTCTTGGCGGATGCTTTGAGGCGATTGCACGCTGTCGACATCGCCGCCTGTCCCTTCGACAATCGGCTGGAGAACAGAATTGGCGCGGCAAGGGCGCGCCTGCTTGCCGGCCACGTCGATGAGGATGACTTCGATGAGACCCGACTGGGAAGGTCGGCAGAGGATCTTTTCCGTGAGCTTCAGGCCAGAAGACCGTCAACGGAGGATTTCGTCGTCACGCATGGCGATGCCTGCCTTCCGAATTTCATCGTCGATGGCGATAAATTCAGCGGCTATATCGATTGCTGCCGTCTCGGTATTGCCGACCGCCATCAGGATATCGCGCTTGCCTGCGGCAGCATCGAGCGCAATTTCGGAGAAAGATTGGTTTCCGAGTTTTTGAAGGCCTATGGAAATTTCGAACCGAAGGCCGAAAAAATGGCTTACTATCGCCTGCTGGATGAATTTTTCTAACGGTGGACGGGGTCGGCTTTCGCTAGATGTGATCACGCAGGTTTGTTTTTGCGCCATTGCGGATCGCACGGAGGCCTGACAAGTTCGATTTCGACAGATGCCTCTTTCGCGGCATGTGGTCGTGTACCATATGTCAGCGACCGAGAAGTCCTCTCTGATCTTTTAGCCGGCAAGGATCGAATGAATCGATGCGCAGTTTCCTCTTGATTGCTTTCTGCTCACGAACCGTCCGCTAAGCAATGGAAAAGGTGACGGAAAAACGGGATAGGGAGATAAGGCCGGGCTTTGTCCTGTCGATCCTTCTGCATGTCCTGTTTGTCGCGATTTTTCTGCTGCCGCTGCTGCCGGCGCCGCCGGAGGCAAAGCCCGAGCAGAGCGTCAATGTCGAGCTGGTGCCGCAGCAGGAGGAAAAGCAGGAGCTTGCGACGAAGGCGAACGAGAAGCCCGACCAGCCTCCGAAGCCGACGACGAAACCCGACGAGAAGCCGGCGCAGCAGACGGCCGAAACCCAAGAGGAGCCGCAGCAGCCTCAGGGGAAAAAGTCGGACGACCAGCCTCCAAAGCAATCCGACCCTCAAGGCAAGGAGCCGGCTGAAAAGCCTCCCGCCAAACCCGATGAAGCGAAGGCCGACAAGCCGGTGGAGAAGGCGGAAAAGCCCGCACCCAAGCCTGACGATCCCGGCGCCGAGAAGCCCGTTGAGAAGGCCGAGCAGCAACCTTCTGTCGTAGATGTACCTGTTCCAGACATGAACGGCGATCAGAAGAATCCGACCACAACACAGCAGGCCGGCACCTCGGAGCAGCGGAACGATACACCTACGATGCAGCCAAACAATGCTGCGGCCGAGCAACAGGCAGAGGCAGCCACGGAGACAGTTGCACAAGCGCAGGCAACGCAACAGGCGCAGGATGCCCAGCAGCAGGCTGATGCCAAGGACCAGACGGCAAATGCGGCTGAGCCGCCGGCAAGTGACTCGACCACCAAGGCCCCATCATCGGCGCCCGATGTTCTTGCGACCAAGGAGCCTTCGGATTTTCAGGTGCAGCCGCCGGCGGCGTCATCCGACCTGAAACAGCAGGCTCCTGCAGAGCAGGCCAAGAATGAAGCAAAAGATCTGCCACAGATTGTCGTTCCGGCGGTAAAGCCCTCTCCCTCTCAGCAAAATTCTCAAGACCAGTCCGCTTCGAGCAGTCAAGGTAATCCGACTGGCGGCACTGCATTAGTCACTGAAGCGCAGCCTAAATCAGACGCGACGAAGATGGCTGTCCGCGCGAAAAAGCTTTATTCAGATGTCGAGATGGCTCGACTGTCCAAGAGCAATTATGATGCCTGGAAGAAGATGCCACGTAGAGAGCGCGTTTCGTATCTTTGCCGTAGTGAAGCTCTAGCTCAATTTGGGCATGAATTTAACGCGCCAAATTATGTCAATTCGGCATTCTCGCCTACTATGCGGAGTGATACCGGTGTCTCCGCCGACGGGGTGGCGGTTCCGACCTCAAAAGGTTGGTATCGAGTTGCCTTCAGGTGCCAAGTTGACGATGCAGCTTTGAAGGTCACGGCCTTTTCATATACGAACGATGGACGTGTCCCTAAAAATCAGCTTGAGAGGCTCGGTTTGCCTGCATTTTGATGATACGCACAGTTATGCCTCCAGGCTGAAACAATAGTTTATTTCCACCCAATCGAAATTCAGCTCATTTCATCATACAATTGCCTGTATCTCACTGATTCAATGTCCTCCCATCGCATTTTTCTCAAGATTCCGATGTCCTCGATTACAGCCGATTCCAGTTCCGCGGCCGTTGGCCGCTCCACCCTGCGTGGTGTCCTTGTGGCATTCGCGTCCTATGCCGTCTTCGCCTTCAGCGATGCTTCGATCAAAATCCTGCATGGGGTCATTCCCTCCTATCAGGTCGCCTTCATCGGCGCGCTGTTCGGCTTTGCCGCCGTGCCGTTTCTAAAGCGGCGGGAAGACGATTGGACCGACATGGTGAGGACGTCGAACCGTCCCTTGTGGCTGCTGCGCTTCGTCTGCGGCGCGACCGGCGCCATCTGCTCCGTCATCGCCTTCACCATGCTGCCGATGGCGGAGGCCTTTGCGCTGCTGTTCCTGCTGCCGTCCTTCGTGACCATTCTCTCGGTGATCTTTCTCAAGGAGGATGTGCGCTGGCAGCGCTGGACGGCCGTCATTCTCGGTTTCGTCGGCGTGTTGATCGTCCTGCGTCCGGGCTTTCGCGAACTCTCGGTCGGCCACCTCTGCGCGGCGATCGGCGGCCTTGCCGCGGCGATCTCCATTGTCATCAACCGCGCGCTTGGCTCGAAGGAGAAGCGCATTTCGCTCTACGGCGCGGGCCTCTTCGGAACCCTCATCGTCAGTGGCTTTCTCATGCTCTCCGAAGTCACCATGCCCACGCCGACGCAGTGGATATTCCTGGCGAGCTACGGCCTGCTTGGCGCTTTCGGTAGCGTCCTGCTGTTGAACGCCGCGCAAATGGCGCCCGCCAATCTGGTCGCGCCGCCGCAATACAGCCAGATGCTCTGGGCGATCGCCTTTGGCTACCTGCTGTTCAACGACAGCATCGACATGCCGATGGCCGTCGGCATCGTACTCATCATCTTTTCCGGCTTGCTGACGCTGGCGCGCGAGCGCAAGCGCGGCACACCGCTGCCGACGGCCGTCGCCGGCAACACACAGGCGGCACTAGTGACGGCAGAAGACGGCAAAGGGGCCGGAGGCGCCTGAGCCTTGCTTCCTGATTGCGGGCGCGCAATCATTGCCGTTCAAAGGTGATGGCACGCGCTGCTGCCATCGCTGCAGCGATATTGGCGGCATAGGAAGACGGTGCGGATGAAGTCCGGTCAATTCAGTATATACCGTTCCAGCGTTGCCGGCGTCGAGGCTGTCAGGGCCGAAACAGGCCACAGCTTTCCCAAGCATACGCATGATCAATTCGGCATCGGGGTTATCGAGGCCGGCGCACAGGCTTCGCTCAGCGGGCGAGGGATGGTACGGGCCGAAGCCGGCGACGTCATTAGCGTCAACCCGAACGAGGTGCATGACGGCATGCCCGTCGGCGAGAGCCGCGCCTGGTCCATGCTCTATTTCGATCCTCGCCTCATCGCCGATCTCTTGCGCGACATCGGCGAGGGCAGGTTTGGAGCGGCGGAATTCCCGTCGCCCGTCATGCGCAACAACGAGATGGCTGCATGTCTCAAAACCTTGTTTCCGCTCGTAATAGGCACTGCATCGCAGAACGCACTTTTGCGGGATGGTTTGCTCCTATCGCTTGTTGCCACCGCGATGGGCGAGGGGCCGGGCAGCTCGCGTGATGCCGCAGTTCCCGCGGCTATCAGCCGGGCGCGAGATCTGATCGATGACGATCCCGCCGCCCCTTTGACCCTTGCCGACCTCGCTGATTCATGTGGGTTGAGCAACTTCCAGTTCCTGCGAGCGTTCGCCAAGGCAACGGGACTCACGCCCCACGCCTATCTCCTGCAGCGCCGGATACAGGAAGCCCGCCGATTGATTGCCATGGGCACGTCCTTGGCGGAAGCGGCATTTGCCAGCGGCTTTGCCGATCAAAGTCACATGACGCGCACTTTCGTCCGCAACTTCGGCCTTTCGCCAGGCGTCTATGCCGCGGCCATCGGTTGAGGCGTCCGCAATTTTATTCAAGACCGGAGGATGATGACGGGGTTTTCTGCGGTGCCAAGCAAAACCATGCAGAAGGAGATGCCCATGTTTTTCCGCCATTCGAACGAGATGTGGAGCGAGTTTCCCGAGCTGGTTCCCGGCGTGCTGTTCGCTGAAGGGATCAGTTCCAATGTCGACGTCTCGGATCGTATCGCGCGATATCATACGATTGCCGCCGACCGGCTGGCGCAGGGCGGCGAAAGCGAGATGCCTGAAATACAGGCCTGGCGGCGGACGTTTTCGAAGATGGGATTGAAGCCGACGCAATATCGCTGCGCGTCCGAAGCGCTGCTTCGCCGGTTTCGCCAGGAGGGATCGTTGCCGCGGCTGCATCCGCTCGTCGATCTCTGCAATGCCATCTCGATTGCGTTCGCCATTCCCGTCGCCGTTTTCGATCTCGCGAAAATATCCGGTGATCTCGAAGTGCGGCATGCCGACGGCAGCGAAAGTTACCTGACTTTTTCCGGCGAGACGGAGCATCCGGAACCGCGGGAGGTGATCTTTGCCGATAAGGCCGGACAGGCGCATGCCCGGCGATGGACCAATCGGCAGAGCGGCCTATCCGCGGTACGCGACGACACGCGCTCCGCGCTGATCGTCGCGGAGGCGATGCACGAGGAGGCGCGAAGCGACGTTCCGAGGCTGGTCGGTGCAATTGCGGCGGAGCTGGGCGTCGACTGGTCGATCACGGCCACGCAGGGGCTTCTCAGCTCGTCTTCACCGCGATTTGATCTGTCATCTGCAATGAATTCACAACGACAGCAAAAACGCGGTTGACAAGCCGCTGGTTCAGGCAGAGCAGGGGCTTCGATAGAATTTCGAACGATTGAAAAGCGAGTCTCCGCGCATCTGTGCAGGCGGACGAAGAAAGCCCATGGATACCCTGCAGACTCAAGACCGGCCGAGCGTGCTCGGGCACTCTGGCTACCGTTCCTTTGCGGCATCGCGCGTTTTTTCCTCGATAGGCTTCCAGTCCGTGACCGTCGCCATGGGCTGGATGATCTATGACCAGACCCACAGCGCCTTTTTCCTTGGGCTCGTCGGCCTCTGCCAATTCCTGCCCATGGTCATCCTGACCTTCGTCGTCGGCCATGTCGCCGACCGGTTCGATCGGCGACGCATCGGTCTTGCCTGCCAGTTGATCGAAGCGCTGACTGCACTGGTACTGGCCGTGGCCGTCTGGCAGCGCTGGATAGGTCCCGTCGGGATCCTCGCCGCCGTCGCCGTCATGGGCGCGGCAACGGCCTTCGAGCGTCCCACAATGGCGGCGTTGCTGCCCAACATCGTGCTGTCCTCGCTGTTGCAGGTGGCCATCGCCACCTCCACATCGATGATGCAGACTGCCTTCATCATCGGTCCGTCGCTCGGCGGCCTGCTCTATGGCGTCAGCCCCGTCGCTCCTTTCGCCGCTTCGGCCGCGCTATATGTCGTTGCCAGCATCAATGTCATCTCGATCCGCCTCGAGAAGAAACAGGCCCCATCTCGCGAACCGATGACGCTGAGCTCTGTTTTTGCCGGTGTCTCCTTCATCAAAAGCCGGCCGGTCATGCTGGGCACGATCTCGCTCGATCTCTTTGCCGTCCTGCTCGGTGGCGCAACGGCGCTGTTGCCGATGTTTGCGCGCGATATCCTGCATGCCGGGCCATGGGGACTTGGCCTCTTGCGCGCCGCGCCGGCGATCGGGGCGCTGGTGATGTCGATCTGGTTGGCGCGGCGGCCGCTGCAGACGGATGTCGGCAAGAAGATGCTGTTCGCGGTGCTGATTTTCGGCGTTGCCACCGTCGTCTTCGCGCTATCGAGTAATATCCTGCTATCCGTCGCCGCGCTCTTCGTCGTCGGTGCATCCGATACCGTCAGCGTTGTCGTGCGCAGTTCGCTCGTGCAGCTCCTCACGCCGGACGCCATGCGCGGCCGCGTCAATGCCGTGAATTCGCTTTTCATCGGCACGTCCAACCAGCTTGGCGAGTTCGAGTCCGGCATGCTTGCAAGCGTGCTTGGGCCGGTCTTGACCGGCATTGTCGGTGGCCTCGGCACCATATTCGTGGTGCTGCTCTGGATGCGGCTTTTTCCGGATCTGACGAAGGTGAAGACGCTCAGAGGCTAACGGTTCTTATCGGCTCGACGCGCTTCCGCGAGGCTCTCCAGCCCCACATCTCGCAGCAAATGCCTGTTCGCCGGGGGCAGGGCATCCCGCTTGCCGTTGCCCTTCGCATGCGACCGTTTTTTAACGCTGCTTTGTCGGAGCAAAAGTCGCGTGATCCATGGCCTGTAGCGATAATCATGAAAGATATTCATCTGATCTCGATCTCCAAACTTTCGAGAATGGATAGATGCGCCTGAAATAATGCCGTGTATAATGAAGTCTTGCGCTCGAAAGCATGCGGGATTTTCATGGGAAAGAGGCCGCTTCCACCGCTATCCGTGCTGCAGACATTCTGCGCGATCGCCGAAACCGGAGGTTTTGGTCGCGCCGCGGAGCGGATCGGGCAGACGCAGACGGCGATCAGCCATCAGCTTGCGCAGCTCGAAGGCTGGATCGGCGGGCGGCTATTCGACAGAGGCCGAAACGGCGCGAGGCTGACGTCCTTGGGCGCTCGCCTGCATCCCGCGATTGCCGGCACGATTTTCGAACTGGAAGCGGCGCTCTATCAGGCACGTGCGAGTGTCTCGGTTCGCAGCGTCGCCGTCTCCGTCTCGCCGGAGTTTTCGAGCCAGTGGCTGGCGGCGCGATTGCCGGATTTCTGCCAGCGTCACCCGAAAATCGAAGTGAAAATGGCCGTCGGTTATCAGCGCCCGGATTTCCAGCCCGGCGGTGCCGATCTGGCAATCTGGCTTGGCCGTGCCGAGGCCGGCCTCACGCAGGAGGAACTGCTGACGGATGAGGAATTTGTCGTCAGTTCGCCGGAGCTGTCCGAACGATTGCCGCCGCGTGAGGGCATAAGGGCCGCACCGCTGCTGCGTTACGCCGGCATGCGGCATACGATACTGGATTGGCAACGCTGGTACGAGCAGATCACCGGCGGAAACAACGACGAGGCAACTCCGCGTTTCGACATTGCGCGGGCCGTGGAGGAGGCGCCGTTGTTCGATTCCTTCGCCGATATGCTTGAAGCCTGCCGGCAAGGCCACGGCTTCGCCCTCGTTCGCAGCTCCCTGGTCGCTCGCGATCTTGCCGAGAAGACGCTGGTTCGGTGTTTTGTCGAGGTGCAGCCGGCCGCTGCCAGCTACAATCTCGTCTATCCGCCAAACGCCTTGCAAAATCCAGCCGCGGCCCTGTTCCGTAACTGGCTGCTTTCGCAGGTCCACTCGTAGGGTTAGAGCGTGATGCCGAAAAGTGTGGGCGGTTTTCGGACGACATCACGCTCTACTTCTTTGATTCTAGGGCGGATTCAGATTTTAGGTCGATTCGACCTAAAATCATCCGGCTCTAGGCACCTATCTCAATCGCGCAGTCGTATCAGGCCGGCTTCGGTGGAGGCGAAGCCAAGCCTCCGGTAGAAGCCGGCAAGATGCGGCTCGAAATCGGCATGCAGCCATTCAGCACCGCCCTCGCGAGCCAGGATTTTTGCCCGCTCGACCAAGGCGGTCGCGATGCCCTGCCGGCGAAATGCCGGGTCGACGCAGGTGTCGAGAATGAAGGCGTGAATGCCGCCATCCCAAGCGACGTTGACGAAGCCGATCAGCCTCGTATCGGCGAACGTGCCGACATGGGCGAGGTTTCTGGAAAGGATCGGTTGGAAATCCCGCGCGGAGGATGCGCCCCATGCAGAAGCCCACAGGGCATTGAGCGCCTCATTTCCGAGATTCGGATTGTTCCTGTATTCTATCTCCATTGGCGTTCCTTCGGATGGGCGCTGTGGCAAATTCTTGTCCGCTCCATCTGGTCAGGCCGAAGCAGAAAAGTGCTGGACCCATGTCGGATCCGGTCATCGCCGATCGTCCTTCAAAGGTGAGCATAGAACAAAGGAGGCAGAAATGTCCTATGTCGACGGTTTCATTGTTGCCGTACCGAAAGATAAGATCGAGCCGTACAAGACATTGGCGCGCAAAGCCGGCGAGGTCTGGCGCGAATATGGTGCGCTCAGCTATGTCGAGGCCATAGGCGACGACGTGCCCTATGGCGAACTCACCTCCTTCCCGCGTGCGGTGCAGGCGACGGAAGACGAGGTCGTGGTGTTTTCGTGGATCACCTATGAATCGCGGGAGAGCCGCGATGCGATCCTGGCCAAGGTCATGGCCGATCCGCGTTTGAAGGATGACATGGAAAACATGCCCTTCGATGGCAAGCGCATGATCTATGGCGGCTTCAAAATCGCCATTGCACTATAGTCGGTAAGCAGTGGCCGGGCTTGACATTCCGGCCACTGCGCCCGACCTGATGCGGATCTATCGCCACGTGGGGGAATGCCATGCCGCAAACCGCTGTTACGCTCTCCACCCACGGGCAGGGGCTCTACGAATTCACCGATCAGGCGAGGGAGTTCGTCCGGACGGCGGCGGCCGGCGGCGAGGGGCTTTTGACCGTCTTCGTGCGTCATACTTCCTGTTCCCTGCTCATTCAGGAGAATGCCGATCCCGATGTGAAGACGGATCTGAAGGCTTTCTTCAGCCGGCTCGTGCCGCCATCCTCCGATCCTTCGATGCGCTGGATCGTGCATACGATGGAGGGGCCGGACGATATGCCGGCGCATATCAAGGCGGCGCTGACGCAGGTTTCGATCGGCATTCCGGTGATGGGCGGCCGGCTGGCGCTCGGCACCTGGCAAGGGATCTATCTTTTCGAGCATCGCGACCGGCCGCACCGGCGCGAAATCGTGCTGCATTTTTCCACCTGAGCCCTTTATGCCTTTGCGTCAATCGGTTGTTAATCGTCATGAATACAATCTGAACGGCCAATTCGCGTTCGGTTCAGCTTGACGGACCTAACGTGCCCTCAATCCCAAAGGCATCGGCCATCAACGGGGCAGATAACGGGATTGCAACGATCCGTAGCAAGGACTTGAAGGAGAAACACCATGACCAATCTTTTCGCCAAGGCAGGTATTGCAGCTCTCATCGCGCTCGGCACCATTTCCGCAACGGCCGTCTCTGCATCGGCCAACGATTTCCACCCGGGTATCCAGCAGGCACGCTATGACCACTATCGCGGCCGCAGCTGCTCGCCGGGCCTTGCCGTTCAGAAGGCGCGCGACATGGGCCTGCGCCGCGCCCGCATCGACAACATCACGCCACGCCGCGTCGTGGTCGAAGGGTTCGGTCGCCGCGGTCCGGATCGCGTTGTCTTCGCAAACGTTCGCGGTTGCCCGCTGATCCGCCGCTGATTGCAGCGCACCAAGGTTTTCCACATCTATTCGATGGATTCGAAGCCGCCTCCGAAAGGGAGGCGGCTTTATTTTTTACGCTATGCTATTATCGGCCATCTGGTGTCACTTTAGCGTTCATTGTAGCTGAATATTGGATGAATGGCTGATTCTGAGCTCGTTCAGTATCGCGCCGTTACGTCTTGCCCGTTCGCTCGGTAAATCCTGCGGAGATGAGGGGCGCTTTTGCTTCACGGAGAAGATAATGAAACAAATGCTGGCAAAGTTGGGGGTCGCCGTTGCCGTTGCAGTAACTGCGCTGTCAGGCACGGCGGATTTTGCTTCCGCACAGGGCGTGGATATCTATGTCGGTCCGGGCCGGCATCGTCCGCCACCGCCGGACTATGATCGGCCGCCTCCGCGCTTTGACCGTCGCGGTTGCGACCCGCGTCAGGCTATCGACGTTGCCCGCAGCTATGGCTTGCGTCGTGCCCGGGTCGTGGATGTGACGCCGCGACGTGTTATCGTCGATGGCTTCGGTCGCCGCGGCGCGGACACGATGATGTTTGCCAATGTTCGCGGCTGCCCGATGCTCGGCCGCTGATAAACATTGCGGGCGCACAAGGCGCCCGCTCTTCATGTTGACCTTTTCGCTTTTTTTGGCGGGGGCCGCGAAACCGTCCTTTGCTCGATCCGAATGGATTTGAGCGAAGGGCGGTTTTGTTTTGGTCAAGAGCGGTTCAGCTTTTCACGGAAACTCTGAACCGCTCCATCTCTTTGTTGTCTCGCAATTCCGGACGGAAACCGCTCAGCACTTCTCCTGGAACTGCTCTATTGCTGGATCGCGTAAGTGATGCTGACCGACGCGTTGTACTCATTCTCGCCGGTTGCGACGGGCACGGCCTTGTCCATCGGCGCGGCTGCGGCCATGCTGCGCATGTAGGGCTGCGGCGGAGCAGCGATCCCACCCTCATTGATAGCGATGACGCGGCCGAGCTTGACGCCGGCGGCATCCGTCAGGGTCTTCGCCTTGGCGGCGGCATCGGCAACCGCCTTCTTGCGGGCATCTTCAAGGACCGCATCCGGCTTGTCGTTGGTGAATTGAATATCGCCGCCCTGGTTGATGCCGAGCTTGACTGCCTGGTCGAGCAGTCCGCCGAGCTTGGAGAGATCACGCACGCGAACGGTCAGGCCGTTCGTCACCTGATAACCGGTCAGGACCGGCGGCTGGCCGCGGCCATCCTTGTCGTTGGGATAGGTATATTGCGGCTGGATCGAAAAGCCCGAGGTCTGCAGATCGCGCTCGGCAATGCCGCTCTCCTTCAGCGTCGCCAGTACGGCGCCCATGGCCTTATTGTTCTGGTCGAGCGCATCCTGGGCTGCTTTCGCCTGCTGGACGACCGACAACGTCACAACGGCCATGTCCGGCGCAATCGTCGCATGCCCTTCACCGGTGACGGTGATGACGGCTTCCGGCGACTTGGCGTCTTCCGCAAAGGCGGTTGCCGCAGGCACGAAGAAAGTGGCGCTGACAAGAGCGGCAAGAGCAAAATCTCTGGTTTTCTTCCGAAGCATGTTCGTTCCTTGGTTGATAATTCCTCAGGATTCGCTTTTGCGGATTGATTGTGAAGGTATTACGGCAGTCCCTTGTCGGAAAAGAGAAATTGGGTTAGAGCCAAGTCGGCTGCGGAGAACCATTGCTCCGGAGTCGCAAGCGCGAAGCTTTTTCGCGCCGGGCCTGTAGCTCAATGGTTAGAGCCGGCGGCTCATAACCGCTTGGTTGGGGGTTCGAGTCCCTCCGGGCCCACCATTTTCTCCTGATCAAGTAGCATCGTATCCAGCGTGATATGCAACTGCGCCGGTTGGCACAGCTCCCTCGAACACGATGTACTGAAAATATTCGGTGGGCACGTCGGCATAGCGCAAGGTGGGGTTGCTCGTGAAGCCGAAGCGGGCGTAGTAGCGGGGATCGCCGAGAACAACACAGCCGTTGGCGCCGTATTCTCTCAGGCGGGCCAGTCCTGCCTCTATCAGCGCTTTTCCAATGCCGTGGCCTTGCTGATCGGGCCGGACTGAAATCGGGCCGAGGCCGTACCATTTCTCGGCTCCGGATTCGACGGCGACGGGCGAGAAGGCGACATGGCCGACGATCTGGTCATTCTCCACGGCGACAAGTGAAACGGTCAGCGCTCCCGCGTTTCGCAATGCATCCACGATTGCGGCCTCCGTGCCGGAACTATGCTCCGCGTTCTCGAAGGCGGCGATGGTGACTTTGCGGATGGTGTCGATATCCTCCGGTTTTTCTGCGCGTAATGTGGTCAACGATAGGGTCTTCCATGTTGATGGATTTGGATTGCGTATTCTCTAACACAGTGGGCGTTTCGAATGGAGTACGAAGGGCATGCCATGCGCATCACGGCGCCGAACGGCAATTGCCAGCCAACGCAGAAGCATTATTGCCCTGGCTGATCACCTTTGGCGCAGATCACCGGCAGGCGACGGCGATAATCAGAAACCCGCTTTTTTTAGACCCTCGCGATAGAGATCCTTGTGCCATTGCTCCTTGGTTGGGACAAATGACAGCCATCTGTCGACATCGAAGTCGGGATTGGTTTCGCGGACGCGGCGTACCAGCATGCGCGCTTCGTCCTGATGGCCCAGCATTGCCCAGCTTGCTGCCGCAAGCCGGTCTGCGAGGCTGGGGTCGGCCATCTGGTTGATGTAATCGAGAGCAGTCTGGAACCGGCTGAGAGTATAGCTCGCGCCGGCGGCAGTCCAAAGATAGAGGTCCGGGTTGATGGGATTGAGCTCCATCGCATGATGGATTTTTTCAAGTGCCGGGCCGGGCTGGGAAAAATGGACCAGCGTGTCGGCATGATCGGCAATGACATCAGCGTGATGCGGGCTCAGCGTTTCCGCCGTTTCCAGCGCTTCCACGCTCTCGTCGATGGAGCCCTGGAAGAGCTTGGCCACACCAAGCTCGCGATAGCCATCGGACAGGTCATTGCGAATTGAGATGGCGCGCGTCGCGAAGTCCTCCGCCGATTTCAACAGTTCATTATCGCCGCGGGCGGTCAGCAGCCATTCGTTGGTATAGGTGCGGGCGATGGCGCTGAGCGCTGGCACAAAATCGGCGCTCTGATGAAGGGCGGCCTTCAGCTCCCTACGGGCGCGACGCATATCCGGCAGGGTCAGGCGATGGAGATATTGCTGCCCGACAAGATATTGGTGGTAGGCCGCCGGATCCTGCTCGAAATAGGCACGGGTCATTTCATGGCGCTCTACTTCCGCGGCGGCGGCGAGAACGATCTGCCGGGAGATCGTGCCCTTATTGCGAACCAGATCCAGTTTGCCGAAGTTGAAACGCTCCGCCCAGATGACCTCATTGTTCGGCAAAGAGATGAGCTGTGCGAATAGTGAGAGATCGCCATTCGGTCCGCTCAATCGGGTTTCCAGGACGTAATTGATGTCGTAGCGCTCGAAAAGCGCAAGTTGATTGTCGCTTTGGCGGCTAATCTGGACGGCGGAATAGGGTGCGATCACGCGCAGGCTGTGCAAGGCGCAAAAGCCGAGCGTGATATCCTCGATCAGCGAGGAGGCGACCATGGTTGCGGCTATATCGGGACCGTCGTTGCCGGGCGGCAGCAAGGCAAGACGCGGTATGCGCAGGATGGGCCGTGTTGCGGCATCCTGTTCCGGCGCGCTACTGATTGCGGAATGTGAAGCGATGTCAGACGTCGGCGAACGTGGCGATGCCGGAGACGTTGCAGGCCATGATGAGATGAGATCCGTGCGGCGTGCGAATATGCGCCTGAGCTGTTCCAGGCCGCCTTCGACGTCAAACGCCTTCAATAATATGCGATGGGTATTTTCGTCCTGAGGTTCGGCTTCGAAGAGAAGGAGGGCCACCTCCTTGACGAGAGCAACATCGGTGGTCGCCGCCGGAAGCTTTACGGCGGTCTCAAGTGCTTCTTTCAACATCGCGCGATGGCGTTTCCTTTCACTCTCCCGCCAGTCGATGAAGACCCTGCTTTGACAATTCGCCCTCTCGAGAAATTTGGATTGCAGCCCCTTGGCCAGGAGGGCAAGGCTGTCCAGCGGGCTCCTTGGTGCGTCCGCGTGCGCGGGGACAATGTCGCTGGCTAACGCGCCTTGGACAAGGCAAATATCCGTATCGTCAAAGGTTAGAAATTCGGCATTGAGGTCCGACTGCCGGCTCCTGACGCGGGAAACGAGTTTGCGCAGGTTCGTCAATGAGTTTGCCTGGTCGCCTTCACCCCAAAGAAATCGTGCCATGCTCGTCCTGCTTACGGATCTGCTATTCATTGCAAGCAGATAGGCAAGTATCAGCAGTGCTTTCTTCGGGAATGCTATTTGGCGTTCCTGCCCATCCAGAAGAGTGACTTCTCCAAATGTTCTGAGTGAAAATCCCATCGCACCTTCTACTCTGCCTTGAAAATGTAAGTACGGGCATCTTTCGGAATTTCCGGGGGCTAAGGGCCAGATAAACGCCGAAATGATAGTGGAATCGATTGGGTATTCCTGCTGCAAGGCATGAATATTTGCAACTAAACTATTTTCTGTTCTCTGTTTTGAAAGCTGTTGTTGCAGGAAAGCTCGGTTTTGATGACAGACCGCTGGATGGTGAAAATTTCCGCTCTGATATGAGTTTCATTTTCATGGCTGCGGGGCAGGCGGACATGCGTGAACTGCCTGTCAGCGTAGCATCCGACGAACGGAAAACTACTGTCAGCGTACGTCACACCGGTACCGGTTTGCGGGCCGCATCCGGGCGGACTCGGTTGCCGATCTCATTCGGATGGCTGACGGGCTTGAGATCGACAAAGCCGCAGACGATGGCAAGACGCATAGCGCCGCGCCACGGCTACGTTAGCGCGGGCTTTAGTCAGCTCTTGAGCGGAGCTCCGAAGAGGGGGCTTTAGCAATCAGGCATTGTCGGCGTGCCTTGATGAAATATCATCTGCCATCGACCATCGATGCGCCGCCAAATCGAACTTCGCAGGACATGCCGTACCGGCCTGTCTCCTTCCGCAGATCGAACGCTTCGATATGTAACGAGGACGGCGTCAGGGGAAATTGACCGAAAGGTATAATCGCGTGCCGTGACCGGCGGCGAGGGCGGTTCCGCCTTTTCCGCCGCCAGGCTCATAATGAGTTCGTCTCTGTCATCGTAGATCGTCCCGGAACTGCCGAATTCGACGAAGCCTTTCGCGAGAAGGTTTGCCACCGTATCCGCTGATTTCCGAATTTCGGGACGATGCAATTCTTCCTCAAGCCGACGGATCTCTTCGAACTCGCTTTGTGAAACTTCCATTTACCACCCCAGAACGGTCTGATTGTGACCGTCGCACGCTTCCGATCATCAACGGCTCGAGAGTTCGCTCTCGCTCAATCTTGCGGGGCTCATCATGATCGATTTGCCGGCATTGCTCCAGTTCATTGGCAAAAAGCTCTGCTGCGTGACGGCCGACATATGTCTTGTCATCTTCAATGACCGTGGCTATCCGTCGAAATAGCTCCATTTCGAAGCTGCTGGCAGCGTTCGAAAGGCTCGGCCTCGCCAATCTCGCGCCACCATCGAGGCGGATAGCCGAGACGTAAAATTCGTCTTCGTAATCATCTCCGGCTGACGTCAATTCAGCGCGCCCGTAGAGCAACAGCCCGGTTTCCCAGCGATCGCAGAGGCGAATGTTGAGTTCGTCGAATGAGTATTCGCAGGAGAAGGCGGGGCTGGCCTGCATGATCATGCCTCCATCCGTGCGATCGATGCAGAGAAGAGGTTTGCCCCTTGAAGGCCAGCGGCTTTCGAAGTCTCGGCTGATCCCCACGAGATATTAATCGGTGCTCTAAGCATTGCGATAATCTCCTTCCGACATCTCTTCGGATCGAACATTGATGCCGTGGACTGTCCGGCTTCGCTGACTTCGCGCAAACTTTTTGTCTTTCATGGTCGCTTATTCCTTTCAGGGCCAACGGCTCCTGAAGGGGATATTGCTCGCAAACATAATGCGTGTCAACATTATTTATGTTGTTCAGGCTGAGGTCGACACCAAAGATGTTTTTTGCCCATATGGATTCTCTACTTGCGGGCAATGTGTCCGCAAATACGGCCGATGACTGTCAGTCGCTCGAGTTCGACGGTGAACGTTTCCAGCGCGGGATTGTCCGAAATGATCTTCACTTGGCCGGGCTGCGTGAAGGGCACGCGCTGAAGGCGCTTGATCTGCGGTTCGGAATAGCCATCGCTGATAGCATAGACGGTGTCCGTCGTCATTTGGTTCTGGGAGAGGTCGACGATCACGCGATCGCCCGGCATGTAGGTCGGCTGCATGGAATCGCCGACGACTTCCATGATGATGGTATGATTCGGCGAAGCCTTTGCCTCATTCCGCAAATAGCCTGTGGGAATAAGCCATTCCGCGACGATTTTATGCCCGGCGACGTTACCGGAGCCGACGGGAAGGTTGATGACTTCGCCGATAATGCCGCTTCCGGCTCCCAATTTGACATCGACCTCGGGCATCGCGCCCGCGATCTGCGGCGTCCAATGCTCGCGGCTATAGCTGTGCTCTTCGCCATCTTCGGCAAATCCGTCTTGATCCTGCACGTCGGGATCGAAGGAGGTGACGATGGTCGGCAGCGCGCGCGCAACCGTCCGCGGTCCTTCTCCTGTCAGGAGGTAGCCGGCCGAGGTGCCAAATTTCTTGGCGTAGCGATTGGCGATTTCGGCGCTGAAATCGTTCTGTCCGTTCTCGTGCGCGCGATAGGTGGACAGGCTCACGCCGAGCGCTTCCGCTGCCTTCGTGGCTGATGGATAGTTTGCGGCTTCGCGGGCCGCCTTCAGTCGTTCGCCCATGGATTTTTGCATTTTTCGACCCTTGCAAAATTTACAACATAAATCATGTTGACATAACCTTTATTATCAACATAATTGGTGTTTATCAAGGGGGCTGCGGCGTAAACTGCTGCAAGCCCGTACGCGCGGACTGATGTGCGGATTTTAGGTCGGATGTATTGAAAGGTGACGGGTATGACCAAAGGCAGAAGGGGCAGAAGGGGCAGAAGGGGCAGAAGGGCATCGTCTCGCTCGGGATATTTCGACCGCTTCTGGGGCTGCCCCGGCTGTCGGCGCATCTTGTTGATTGCGGAAATTATCGAACTGCATTGTGAGGACCGCGATCTTGCCATCGAGCCAGTGGAAATAACCGTTGGCGAGCCAGCCGATGAAACGCCCGATCTGGAGAGATTGTCATGAGCGAGTTGCTGCAGGGCTTTCTGGCTTGCGTGGGCGCAGCACTTTTCTTCGGCACCATGCTGATCGCGGTAAAATCGATCGTTTGCAGATCACCATGCTCATATGGCGAGGATGAAGATTGTGGCGCGCCGGAAGGGGATCAGATCCACTTTCGGGTCGCTAAAGAGGAAAATACTCGCGCCGAGAAACCGGCACGTCTCGCCGAAATGGGCTGACGCTCCCCATCAAAACCCAACAGAACACTCAACAGACAGATCCGGCCCGTCGGCTGGAGGAGGTTGCTATGAACCAATTTCAAATCGGAACCGAAGCCGTTGCCGGCGGTCATCACGGCTGGATCCGGAAGGTGCACCGGGCGACAAATGAGATAGTCCGGGATAGTCGCGGCGAACCCATCGTCTTTGCGACGCAGGATGCAGCGAAGGCCGCCGCTGGCGAGGCGATGGTTGCCTATCTCAATACGCCGATGCTGCGTGATGGGGCGAGGGTCGAGGCAATTTCCAAGGCGGAAGCCTTCTTCAAACCGAAGCATGCCACCGCCACAGGAACCGCCGAAGGCGTTGCCTGATCCTTTTGTTGGAATGGCAAAGCATCAAATTCACTGACGAAAAGAGTTGAGCTGTCATGACCAAAGGCAGGCTGGATTTTATTCTCGATGGGCTCGGCATCAAGCTGGTTCCGGTCCATCGGCGACGCGCCCCGGCAGAAAGCCATGCGCGTGGGACGATGCAGGAAATCCGGGGCCGCTACGGCGATGGCCATCTGGTCTTCGTTTTGCGGTGCATCCGGCAGACCGGAGGCAATCGGGACGAACTCTGGTCGGACACGATCGGTGCGGTATCCGATGTTCTCGCGCAGCGCCAGGATTGGGCGCTGCAACGTCCAGGCGCTTTATTAGGCGCCTTCGATGATATCGCGCTCGCTACATTACGCACAGACGCGGTGGCGCGGCGGCCTTGGCCCGTTCGCGCGACGTTGCGCACGCTGATCTATCAGGAATTGGAGAAACGACTTGATGCACCAGTCCGCCTTGCGGTTTGATACCCTATCTCTTCGCGCGGCAGAGATCGCCGATTTGAGCCTGATTGTCCGTGCCCGCTTCGTCGAGGCTGCCGACACGATGGTCCATCTCGATGTGCGCGGCGTCCGGCCGGACAGAATGCGGACGCTTTGGCCGGAGGTTTTACCCGAGGCAATGGTGCATGGGGATATGCGCACTCATTATCGGCCAAGTGCGGCGGCGATCAGCCGGGCGGAGGAGGTTTTGCAGGAATGGTTGCGGGTTCACGTCAAGGAGGGAGAACGGCGCATCCTGCTCTCGCGATGGTCCGTTTGCCTTGCCGCGCCTTACGTTGCCGGCTCCTTCCGGGATTTCTGTGCGCGGACGGGACGCGTGCGCCGTACGGCTGAGCGGCGCATTCAGAGCGAATTCCAGAATCTTGCCAGCGTGCTTCTCGCCGGCTTACCGATATTGCAGGAACCGGATTGGTCGCGCATAGCGCCGATAATGCCGAATGCGTCTGGTCGGTTCGATCGGGTAAAACCGCAAGCGCCCAAGCATGAAAACCATTGGCTGCCGGATGATGCGCGGCCCGTCTTCGATCCGGCAAGCCCGGAACTTGCCGAACTGGCCAAGCGATTGGAGCGCGGAAATCGCAGGCGTGCCAAGATGAACGCATGAATCGTAGCGACGATTGCGGTCCGAACCCGGGTTGTCGCTGCAAACTGCTGAATATCTCCTCCTGGTGACTTGCCTCATTCAAATGTAAAGACGCCGGCTGGGTGCGTCCTTGTGGTATCCTCGCCGAAATCCGCGACTGCATATTCCGCCAGAAGCCGAAGTCGCGATGTCGGCAAATGCGCGCGCCATGGGTCACCAATCAAGATCATAATTCCCTGCGCCAGACAGCGATCCAGAAATGCTGTGATTTTCTCAGCAAGTGCTGCTTCATAGAAAAGATCTCCGACGCATATCACGTCGACGTCAGGCGATTCTCCTTTCGTCAAATCGCAGAGCATCGCATTGACCGTTACTCCATTCAATGTCGTATTGAGCTCGATGGCTGAGATTGCACAGGGATCAATGTCGGCGGCATGGACTTCCGCCGCACCCGCCTTTGCGGCCGCAATCCCAACAACTCCCGAACCGGCGCCCAGATCAAGCACACGACAACCGGCCACACTTGCGGGCTTGTCGAGAAGATGATGCGCCAAGACCAGGCCTCCTCCCCAATAATGTGCCCAATAGGGGGAACCGAACTGCGAATCCCGCTCCGCGAGGCGTCGCAACCCGCTTTGCGGGCCTGCTTTATGCAAACGAATGTCCGGAATGCCGGGAACAGGCTGGACAGGGAGATTGGCGATGATGAATCGCCGAATCCAATCCTGGCTCGTGACATCACCCGCACCGTGTTCGTGTTGCGGCAGGAGTGTAGGGCGGATCTGCTTGAGGTTTCTCTTCGGCTGAATTCGATCGTGCATCTCTGATATTTTTCGAAGCTGCCAGGTATGGATTGGGGTTGTAGCGTTCAAATCGTCGGACTGTAGAACGCAATATTTACCAGTGATTTCAAATTGTTATTTGAATCCCTTGTCAAGGCTCGCATTCCTTGCACGGCGATCGCTCTTCGAGGGTGTCGCCAATCACGCCGAAAATTGGTTCGATCTCTTACCAGGTCCGGCGGAGGTCAACCGACTTCTCGATGCATTGGGCGGCAAAGTTGGCCTCAACGGGGATTTTGGCAATTGGGAGCGTGTCGGCAAATATGATGATCTCGCGAGAATCATGGGCCGCGCCGAACTTTGCCATGCAAAGGGGCGCTATTCAGCGGCTGGCCTTGATGCCGAGGATTATATTCGTTGCGTCAAGCTTTCCACCGCGGCCAGTTATCAGGGTCCTTTTACGCTAATCTATGATTCGACATACCATCGCGACGAATGGGCCGGCATTCTTGAAGAGCGGGACTGTATCGCCGATGTTTTGAGAGAGGGGCTATCGATTAAGGCTTCCTATAACTGAAACGGAACCGCTGCCTCGGTTCGTCAGAATGCCGTGATATTACGAATTTGAGGGCGAATGGGCGGCCGATCATCAATGAAATTCGTAGTCATACAGCGCGCCCAGAAGCTGGTCCTGGGTTTGATAGCCGGCATTGTAGAGATCGATAGCCACGTTGGCCGCGGACAGGCCGTCCTGACTTTGCAGTCTTATGCTCCGCTCTGCGCACCAGGCGAAGAGTGCGCCTGCGAGGACATCAATGTCGTCAGGATAAAGCGGCGCGTTGACCATCATAGACATTCGCTACACCATTCATTGTTGGAGCTATACCGGGCGGGGTAAAGCGAACACTGCTTTGGTTTTGGAAATTTGCAACCGCGTTCATTGCTCGACGTTAACGTCAGACTGATATGGAACAGGTAGCTTGTCTCCTAATGTAACAAGGGTTCTTTTCGAGCACATCATTGCAGAGTTTGATGCTCGCCAGGCTTGGCTGTTGGATGTGCAAGCCTGTCCTTTGTGTCATGTGGCGCAACAAACAAAAGGACGCCGAGCGTAATCGCCAGCGCCACTAGAAGGGATAATACGAGCTTCGGTCTGGAAGGCATCATTGGTGAATTGGATAGGACGCCCTGACTGCGGCCTCGATCAACTCTTCGGCATATGAAAGTGCCGATGCCGTGTCTTCTCCGTCGAGTTTCAGTTCCTTGCACTTGTGATGCATGGCTCTGCGAATTTGTGCGAGCAATGCAGCGTCAATATCGACTTCTCCTTCGTCGAAGACGTGCGTCAATGCAGATTGAGCAACGATTTCGAGAACCGCTACCCTCCCTTCGATTTCACCGAGGGATGGTATTGCATTCCTCTTCACGTGCTGTTTGCAATCGCGATGAGTAGTAAGCATTCCGGTCACCTCCTTCACGAAAGAAGATAACTAACGAAAGGAGAAAAAGTTCGGCCGAATTGCTAAAAAAAGCAATTTTTGTAGCGTTCCCTAGCGATGTTTATCAATGACCGGCGCGACTCCGTCTACCATCTCACTTCATGGGACACAGACTGGGGTCCGGCAATACATCGGCGCAATGCGGCGAACGACGAAAATCGTCATAGTAGAGGGTCCATACAGTAGTATCGGCGGCACGATATGGACCAAATTTAAAGTATTGGTTCTTTCCCAGTCCGTGGTCTGCGTGTCCAATATGGCCGGTAACAGAGACGATCCATTTGTTATTGGCGAATATTTCGATATGACCTGAGCCGTCCGGGCCAGGTTTACTGTAGATGGCAAAATCAATCCATCCCGAAGCAGGCGTTGGTAGCTTGTTGCCGCGATTTATTACCTTGATTGCGCTCGTGCAGCTGGTGAACTCCGCACCATCAACGTCATTCCAATTATTATCCGTCGCCACCAATGCACGCATCTGATTGGTGTCTGGCCGGAACCAAACTGGCGTTTCGCCGTCACCACAAATTTCCCCATCGCTCTTGGGCTTGCGCTTCTTGGTCGGCGCGACGTAGTTGGTTTCCACCGTAGCGAAAAGCTTGCCGTTGTTTAGGCGCAGGGCAAGGAAGGGACTGAAATCCCCCTCTGCCTTCGGCCCGATTTCGCGTTTCCATTGCGCAATGAGATAACGATGATCGCCAGACGGGATGGGATCGGCGAACTTCACGGCAAAGCCGTACCAAACTCCCTGATCGTAAGGTACGCGATATTTGGTGCGCTCCCAGATCTCCGCTCTTTCGCTGCAATTCGCTTTGCCGGGCGGGCAGAATGGTTTGACACTCAGCTTCAATGCGCCGGGGCCAGTCCGCTTGACTTCCGATTGAAATTCAATCGCCCCCGCTTTTTGCTCGAAGTTATCGCGATAATAGAGATGGCCGGACGGTGCGAAATCCGTACCGTCGAAGCCATCACGCAGAACCATCTGCGCTGGGCTGTCAGCCAGAGTTGGCGTTGCGGCGCAGGTGCAGGCCAGGATGGCGGGCAGTGCGTATTTTGCATTCATGCAGGCGTATTCCTCTGGCGGGACATTCGTAGAGCTTTATCAATGACCTGTTCGCTTCTTGCAGGCAAGCGAGAGCTTGCGCGGCTTCAAGCCCAATTGATGGTTCGCCAAGTCACTTCCAATCAAATCCACGAGAACGAGTACCACAACCTATTAATGTGATGATTGATGGTGCTACTTTAACCGCCTGTTAGACGCTTTGCGGTTCATATCCCTACGGATTGGGCTTGGTTGCGGCTATCAGCGCCCCGGACATGATCGTTCGCCGCCGCAACCTCAACGACGTTTTGATGTCGGTCATGAGACAAACCGGCGAAAGGTCGCTGTTGGGGATCGCCTTTGGCAAATGGGGATGCGGAGCTGGCCATAAGCGAGGCCAAGCAACAACGAAAGATCGTGATTCTAACGTCACACGCGTTTCTGCGCGGCTACCGCAAGGCGTCGATCCACTTCATCGCGTCCTGCTGGGCTGAGCAGGGAGATAAGGTCGATTTTGTTACTATAGGACATAGCTGGCTGACCCTGTTGAAGGATCGTCCACGTTTTCGCGCACTGTCCCAAAACCAGGCGAACCGATTTCAGGTTATCGCCGCTAACTTGAGAGCAGGCGCTTATCTTCCTCCGTTCCATGCCTTCAGCTCCAGCAACCGTTTTCTGAATGTAGCAAATGCTGGTTTCTTTCGGCTCTATGGCCGCTATCTTCCGACTTTTGCACGGCGCGCAATCGCCGATGCAGATTTGGTAGTGATCGAAAGCGGCTCGGCACTTGCATTCTTTAACAAGGTCAAAAGGCTGAATTCGAGAGCACGCACCTTGTATTTTTGCCGCGATCTATTGAGCAGCATAGGTGCAGCACCATTGCTGCAAGAGATTCAGGCCGCTCGGATTGGATGCTTCGACACGGTTTGCGTTCCTTCGGAAAGGCTGGGTGCGATGTTGCCACCGGGGGGACGTGTGTGTGTCATTCCTCAGGGCGTTGACGCCACCCTTTTTGATCGCGAACAGCCGTCGCCGTATCAATCTGGCAGTCGAAATGCAATTTCCATCGGTAATATGCTCTTTGATCAGGCGTCCGTCGCTGCCATGGCAGCGGCTGCACCGGATGTGAATTTCCACGTTTTTGGCGCAGCATGGAGCGGCTGGGTTCAGCCAAATGTCACGATCTACGGCGAGCGGGACTTCGAAAGTATCGTTCCTTATCTGCAGCATGCGGATTTTGGCATTGCTCCCTATCGGCTCACAACAACTGAGGTTTATCTCGCCGAATCAAGTTTGAAGCTCGCGCAGTACAGCTATTGCGGCTTGCCGATCCTGCTGCCTGATCTTGTTCCCTTTACCCGTGCCAACGGGATTGCATATCGCCTTGACGGAGAGGTTGCCTGGCGAGAGAAGATCGACGCGGCATTGGCGATGCGACGTTCGACTGCTTTCCGCGATAGAATAATGACCTGGGATGAGGTTGCACGGCAGACTTTTGCCGCCGCCTTCGAAGCGCAGTGATCTCTTTAGCCTTGCGCCAGGAAATCGAGCAGTTTTCCGGCGAATGGACGTGACGCTCTCGGTAACCTCGTCGCCGCTGTGTCCATCACAATCTGTACGTCTTCGGGTGTAACCAAGCGCAAAAAGCGGATTGCCAGCATATAGGTAATTGCCCCGGCGGGGATGGCGGTCATAAGCGCCGCTAGCCCGTCGAGACCGTAAACACAGAAGCCTGCGGCGCTCGCGCATAGAAGAGCTGCGAGCATCGTTTTTGCCAAGGCTGCCATAGGCACAGCAACGCGGGCATATTTCCAAGCCATCCAGCCGAGCAAGGTGAACGTCAATGTAACGATCATTGCCCGAGCAAGAGCGGCACCCTCGAGCCCGAACAGCGGCACGAGAGCCGTCAACAACAATATCGTCGATATGCCGCTTACAATCTGTATGCGCAGCAAAATAGCGCTGCGCCCGGAAGCGCCGATCATCCCCCAGGGGATGACGGACATGCCGGCGAGCCAGACAAGGGCCAGCAGGGTGGCTGCCGCCGGAATGGCAGGCTCAAAGGCATCGCCGAACATCAGCGGCAAAAGCTCGGGCATGATGGTTGCGCCGCCGAGGCTGATCGGCAGCATGACCAGGGCGACGACGCGGATAACACGTTGATATGCCTCATCAAGCGCTTGCTGGTCATTTCGCGCGTGTGCCTCGGCGAAGCTGACGATCAATGCTGGCGATATCTGGAGCATGACCTGTTCAATGAGGCCGGCTAGGCCGAGGCCTGCAGCGAAGTAGCCAATACTGGTCGGAGAGAGAAAGACACCGAGAAAAAGGAACTCTATGCGCGAGAGGACGAGGATCTCGATGAGATCGCTGAGCCACATATACCGGCCATAGCGCAACATTTCCGGTGTCAGCGCGTTTCGCGAATATTTTGAGGCGGGATCGATGTAGCCCCGCAATTTCAATGCTTGTGGCAGGTAGCGGGCGACATAGCCGATCAAGGCGCCGGTGGGGCCTAGTAACCAGGCTCCGGCAAAGACGAGCGGAACTTGCATAATTCCGCCCAGTAAAGTCGTGCGGGCCGTTTGACCGAAGCGGTTCCTTCCACGTGCGACGGCGGTCGAGAATACATGGAACGCATAACTCAGGGACAGGAGCCCGGTAACCAGCCAGAACCAGGCATGGCGTGCATCGTGGTGAACGTAGGTAATTGCGGCATAGAGAAGAATGGCCGCGGTGATCATGCCGACGGATATGAGAAAGCTGCGCAGCGCCGTACGGACCAATGTTTTCCATGCGTCGCCATTGCCCGAAAGGTTCCCCGCATTGCGCAGCAAGGTTTGGGGCAGGCCCATGTCTGCCAGCGCTGCGGCCGCCGTCGCAACCCACAATGCATAGGCGACCTTGCCTGACCCGGCGGGGCCGAGCAGGCGGGCGGCGATGATGCTGCTCGCGACGCCCGCTGCCAGCGAAATGGACGTTGCTGCTAGGCTGATCAGTGAGCTTCTAAGAAGATTGGATGCAGACGTGCTCATGGTCATCTATCTTGAAGGCCGACGCATAACCTTGTGTTAAAGGCGGGCTGGTAGTTTTCACTTGCGTTCTAGTTGAAATTCAAGATGGCTGCTATGACAGATCGAGCTGCTGAGCGGGATGGATTTCTTATTCCCGGATATCTGCAGAAGGGGTTGCGCGAGCGGATGCACAATCTCCTGTGGCGGCTTATGTCGCCTTTGCCGGATAGGGCTTATTGTGCTCTGAAATATCGTACCATCCGCGGCAAATTTCCCAATTTGACATCACCTCAAACCTTTACCGATAAGGTGCAGGCGCGGAAACTCTACGATCGCAATCCTCTCTTTTCACGCTTCGTGGACAAGGCCGAGGCCAAGCTGCTGATTGCGGAACGGGTTGGCAGCCAATATGTCATTCCCACGATTTGGGTCGGGACCGATCTGGCTTCCGTGGATTGGTCGGAAATTTCCTTGCCTGCCGTGGTCAAGCCGACCCATGCGAGCGGTGTGGG
Source organism: Rhizobium sp. P40RR-XXII (assembly GCF_012641405.1). GTDB lineage: Bacteria > Pseudomonadota > Alphaproteobacteria > Rhizobiales > Rhizobiaceae > Rhizobium. Next base: position 51,092 of record NZ_JABAII010000014.1, on the reverse strand, counting down.
GCGATTTCTTTATGGAGAGGCGGATGTGGATCGGCTTCTCAAGAGTGATCCTTCGGCCGAGTGGCTATCGATCGATCATGCTTCCTACAACAGGGAGTGGGCTTACAGCCAATTGGAGCGCCGCATTCTCATAGAAAGCATGTTGCTCGTCGATGGCCGAGTTCCTTGGGATTATCGGCTCTTCACCTTCAACGGCAAGGTTTCTCATATCGAGATCGACATACGTGAGGGTGGTCGAGGCTACTCCTGCAACTATACGCCCGATTGGCGGAAGCTGCCGTTTTACGATCCGGATTATCTTGGCCTTTATCCGGGCGATGTTGCGCGCCCGCCGCGGCTGGATGAAATGATCCATGTCGCTGAAACCGTGGCGCATGATATCGATTTCGTTCGTGTCGATCTCTATGCGTCGGCGGAGTGGGTCCGTGTCGGCGAATTGACCTTCTATCCCGGCGGAGGCTTCGAGGCATTTGAGCCGGAGGAATATGATCTCTTCATCGGTCAGAAATGGCGGCTTGGTTTCGAAGTCCCAAAGAGATAGGTGGACAAATCCCTTTCTCCGCGTTTGATAGGCCGATCCATTTTTAGGAAAGGCTTTCCATGACGATCGATCAGGACCTTGCTCGTATCGAGCTTCAAGAGGAAACGCTGCGTTTCGACGCTTTCGATCTTTCGACCGCCTGGGTACTCGGCAAGCTGCTGCGCGACCTGGCCAGCGAGCGTAATTTGGGCGTCGCAATCGATATCACGCTGCATTCGATGCCGGTTTTCTATGTTGCGTTACCCGGCTCCACCCCCGACAATTCCAACTGGATTCGCCGGAAGCGCAACATGGTCTTGCGGTATTTTCGCAGCAGCTACGCCAGTGCCTTGCGACTACAGCAGCAGGGGAAAACAATCGAGGACAATGGCCTTTCGAGCGTCGAATATGCCGCATCCGGCGGCAGCTTCCCCATTTTCGTCAATGGCACCGGCTGCATCGGCGCAGTCACCGTTTCAGGCCTTCCACAGCGTGAAGACCATAATCTGGTTGTCGAGGCGCTGGCTCTGACGCTTGGTCACGAGCTTCACAATCTCAATCTCGCATAGAAAGCTAAGGCGGCGCGGGTTTGGACCGGACGCCGCCGCCAATCTCAGATTTTGCCGCCAGCCTCGGCTATGACCTTGGTGAGGCTGCCTGTTGCCGGGAAGAGAGGGATCAGGCACGCCTGCAAGGCGTGGTAAATATCTCCCTTGCCCGGGAACAGCGTGTGAGCCGGAACGAGACCTTCTGTCAGCTCTTCATGCCAGCCGCCATTGGTGTGGTCTATGAAAGCTCGGCCGATCACGCTCCAAATCTTGCGATAGCTTTCTTCGTGGAAGTCGCTCGGTACGTATTCATTCAGATAGTGAGCGGCGCCTGCTCCTTCGCAGGCAGGCCACCAAAGCTTGTTGCGTTTGGCCGGCGTATCTTCCCAGTCGAGTGTGTAGAAGAAGCCACCTTTGTCATTGTCCCAACCCAGGGACATGGATTGCGAGAAGAGGCCCTTGGCGGCGTCCGGCATCCAGTCGTGCCGCTTTTCTCCCAGCGACCAAAGCTGCAGGATGAGACGCGCCCATTCCAGCCAATGCCCCGGCGTCGTGCCTGACGGGCGGAACATCTCATTGCCGCGATAATTCTTGTCGAGCACCCAATCGGCGTTGAAGTGCTCGGCAACACGCCAGCCAACGGATCCAGCCGAGCGCCGGATGACGAGATCCGCGATGCTTTCGGCCTTATCGAGATACGACTTTTCCCCCGTGACCTCGAAGGCAGCCATCAACGCTTCCGTTAGGTGCATGTTGGAATTCTGGCCGCGATAGCTGCCGCCGTCGATCAACGACCAATCCTGGTTGAATTCCTCGGCAATTGCGCCGTGCTTTGCTTCCCAGAACTTCGTATTCAGAATTTCCGTGACATCCGCGAGCATGCCGTCGGCCAGCGGGTGTCCGATCGTCTTGGCGGAAGACGCCGCAAGCAGCACGAAAGCGTGACCATAGCCCTGCTTGCTGGAATCGACAGGGCCATAATTGTTCAGCGACCAGACATAGCCACCATGCTTCGTGTCACGATGATGGTTCCATAGATAATTCATCCCATGGTCGACGATCTCGTTCGCACCGGGGCGGCCGAGCAGCGATCCGATCGAGAAGCAGTGCACCATGCGGGCCGTCGAGTGGATACCGCGCACGGGATTGGCCTTATCCAGCGGTTTGCCGGTATCGTCCATTTCATAGAAGCCGCCCTTAGGATTGACGGCGCGATACTGGAAGAAATTAAAGAGCGCATCGGCCTGATCGAGCAGCCAGCGCCTGTGGTAGGCGCGGGTGCTCCAGTTTCCGAGCGCTGCGGGTTCAACCTGTATGTTCATGCCGTCCTCCTTGGATTCTTTTCCAGAACCGTATAGCGCCGCCCGAAAGCGCTGTCATGGCGTTATGGGATGAAACTGTGTCGCTCCCCCCGCGTTGTCCATGGTCGGGCGGCAATTCGTCCGGTCCGTCTTTTCCTGAAGGAACTCGTGCTTGCGCTATGCCAAACATGAGCGTAGATATGTTGACATAAAGATATCTTTATGTGATCTGATTGTGGAGTCGCAATCAGGCCAGAGGAATTCGCTTATGTTTGACACTCTTTTTGGTTCCGAGACGACGAAGCGCGATGGCGGCGCGATTTTCGAAGCTTTGCGAAAGGCGGCGAGCGAACGAATCCTCGTGCTTGATGGCGCCATGGGCACGCAGATCCAGGGCCTCGGCTTCGACGAGGATCAGTTTCGCGGCCATCGGTTCATCGGCTGCGCGTGCCACCAGAAGGGCAATAACGACCTCCTCATCCTGACCCAGCCCGATGCGATTGAAGATATTCATTATCGCTATGCCAAAGCCGGTGCGGATATCCTCGAGACCAATACCTTCTCCTCCACCAGCATTGCGCAGGCGGATTACCAGATGGAAGGTGCGGTCTACGACCTCAACAAGGAGGGCGCCGAGATCGTCCGCCGCGCGGCGATCCGCGCCGAGCGTGAGGATGGCAAGCGCCGTTTCGTCGCCGGTGCCATCGGCCCGACCAATCGTACGGCTTCGATCTCTCCCGACGTCAATAATCCCGGCTATCGTGCTGTCAGCTTCGATGATCTGCGCCTGGCCTATGGCGAGCAGATCGATGGCCTTATCGACGGCGGCGCCGATATCATTCTGATCGAGACGATTTTCGACACGCTGAACGCCAAGGCGGCGATCTTCGCCTGCGAGGAGCGCTTCGAGGCCAAAGGCATCCATTTGCCTGTGATGATTTCAGGCACGATCACCGATCTTTCCGGCCGCACGCTGTCAGGTCAGACACCTTCGGCGTTCTGGAATTCTGTGCGCCATGCCAGCCCCTTTACTGTCGGGCTTAATTGTGCGCTCGGCGCCAATGCCATGCGGCCGCATCTGCAGGAGCTTTCGGCTGCTGCGGATACTTTCATCTGCGCTTACCCCAATGCCGGTCTGCCGAACGAATTCGGTCAGTACGATGAAACGCCCCAGATGATGGCGGCGCAGGTCGAAGAATTTGCGCGCGAAGGACTCGTCAATATCGTTGGCGGCTGCTGTGGTTCCACGCCTGAGCATATCGCCGCTATCGCTCAGGCGGTCTCCAAGTATCCGCCGCGCAAGCTCACAGAGCATCGCCCCTTCATGGCGCTTTCCGGCCTGGAGCCTTTCGAGCTCACCAAGGACATTCCCTTCGTCAACGTTGGCGAGCGCACGAACGTCACCGGCTCGGCAAAATTCCGCAAACTGATCACCAATGCCGACTATACGGCAGCACTTGCCGTCGCCCGGGATCAGGTCGAGAACGGTGCACAGATCATCGACATCAACATGGACGAGGGCCTGATCGATTCCGAGAAGGCTATGGTGGAATTCCTCAATCTCATTGCCGCCGAGCCGGATATCGCCCGTGTTCCCGTGATGATCGACAGTTCCAAGTTTTCGATCATCGAGGCCGGCCTGAAATGCGTGCAGGGCAAACCGATCGTCAATTCGATCTCCCTGAAGGAAGGCGAGGAGAACTTCCTCAAGCAGGCTCGCTTGATGCGCATGTACGGTGCGGCCGTTGTTGTCATGGCCTTTGATGAACAGGGGCAGGCAGATAGCTATGAGCGCAAGGTCGAGATATGCTCGCGTGCCTACAAGCTGCTGACGGAAGTGGCGGGCCTATCGCCGGAAGATATCATCTTCGATCCGAACATCTTCGCCGTCGCAACGGGTATCGAAGAGCACAATAATTACGGAGTCGATTTCATCGAGGCGACGCGGACGATCCGTAAGACGATGCCGCTGGTCCATATTTCCGGCGGCGTGTCGAACCTGTCCTTCTCGTTTCGCGGCAATGAACTTGTCCGCGAGGCTATGCACGCCGTGTTCCTCTACCACGCCATCCAGGCCGGCATGGACATGGGCATCGTCAATGCCGGTCAGCTTGCGGTTTACGACAATATCGACCCGGAATTGCGAGACGCCTGCGAAGACGTCGTGCTCAACCGCCGGCCAGACAGCACTGAGCGCCTGCTTGGAATTGCCGAGCGTTTCCGTGGTGCTGGCGGCAAGGAGGCCAAGGCCCAGGATCTTTCCTGGCGCGAGTGGTCGGTGGAGAAGCGGCTCGAACACGCGCTGGTCAATGGCATTACCGAATATATCGAAGCCGATACGGAACAGGCGCGTCAGTCTGCCGAGCGGCCATTGCACGTCATCGAAGGGCCTCTGATGGCCGGTATGAACGTCGTCGGCGATCTCTTCGGTTCGGGCAAGATGTTCCTGCCGCAAGTGGTGAAGTCTGCCCGCGTCATGAAGCAAGCTGTTGCCGTGCTATTGCCTTATATGGAAGCCGAGAAGCTCGCCAATGGCGGCAGCGGCGAACGTCAAGCCGCTGGCAAGATACTGATGGCGACCGTCAAGGGTGATGTGCACGATATCGGCAAGAATATCGTCGGCGTCGTGCTTGCCTGCAACAATTACGAAATCATCGATCTTGGCGTCATGGTGCCGGCCACGAAGATCCTGGAAACGGCTGTCGCCGCGAAGGTCGATATCATCGGCTTGTCGGGGCTGATCACGCCGTCCCTCGACGAGATGGTGCATGTTGCCTCCGAGATGGAACGGCAGGGATTCGATATTCCGCTGCTTATCGGCGGTGCTACCACCAGTCGCGTCCATACGGCGGTGAAGATCCATCCGAGCTATCATCGCGGCCAGACGGTCTATGTCACGGATGCGAGCCGCGCTGTCGGCGTCGTATCCGCCTTGCTGTCGCCGGAAGCGCGCCAAGGCTATATCGATACCGTCCGGGCCGAATATTCCAAGGTTGCTGCAGCCCATGCCCGCAGCGAAGCGGAAAAGGTGCGCCTGCCGATCGCAAGGGCACGCGAGAATGCCGAGAAGGTGGATTGGTCGAGCTACAAGCCTGTTAAGCCGCAGTTCTTCGGGACCAAGGTGTTCGAGAGCTATGATCTTGCCGAGCTGGCGAAATATATCGATTGGACGCCATTCTTCCAGACCTGGGAGCTGAAGGGTCGTTTCCCCGCCATTCTGGAGGACGAGAAGCAGGGCGAGGCGGCTCGGCAGCTCTATAGCGACGCGCAAGCGATGCTGGAGAAGATCATCGCGGAAAACTGGTTCCGCCCACGCGCGGTCATCGGCTTCTGGCCGGCGGGTGCGGTCGGCGACGATATCAGGCTGTTTACGGATGAAAGCCGCAGCGAGGAGCTTGCGACTTTCTATACGCTGCGTCAGCAGTTGTCGAAGCGCGACGGCCGACCGAACGTAGCTCTGTCGGATTTTGTGGCACCGGTTTCAAGCGGTATGGGCGATTATGTCGGTGGCTTCGTCGTCACGGCCGGCATCGAGGAAGTCGCCATCGCCGAGCGTTTCGAACGGGCGAATGACGATTATTCGTCGATCCTTGTCAAGGCGCTGGCCGACCGCTTTGCCGAGGCCTTCGCAGAGCGGATGCACGAGCGGGTGCGGCGGGAGTTCTGGGGTTATGCCGCGGACGAAAACTTCTCGAGCGAAGAACTGGTTCTCGAAGCTTATGCCGGTATTCGGCCGGCGCCTGGCTATCCCGCGCAGCCCGACCATACCGAGAAAGGTACGCTTTTCCGTCTATTGGATGCCGAAGCGACGACTGGTGTAACGCTCACGGAAAGCTACGCCATGTGGCCGGGCTCGTCCGTTTCGGGCCTCTATATCGGCCATCCGTCCTCCTACTATTTCGGTGTCGCCAAGGTGGAGCGCGATCAGGTCGAAGACTATGCTGCCCGTAAGGGCATGCCGGTTGCCGAGGTGGAGCGCTGGCTGGGTCCGGTTCTCAACTATGTACCTGAGAAGCGTGACGCAGCGGCCTGATTGTCAACTGTTTCAATGGCTTAAACTGTTTTGCTTGGAATTTGATTCTTCATGAAAACGCCGCCCCAGCTATTCAAGCTGGGGCGGCGTTTTTTTGATTCCGGGACTCCTTTCTGCTTCGCAGCTTTACGCTAGAGCGGTTCAGCTTTACGCTAGAGCGGTTCAGCTTTTCACGGAATCGCAGGACTGCTCTAGCTCATTGTTTTCTCGCAAATCCGGACGGAAAACCGCTGCGCACTTTTCCTGGAATTGCTCTAGGCAGCCCCTATCGTCAGCTCCGCGACGAAATCATAGGCATCACCGCGATAGAGCGATCGCGTGAATTCGACTGCTCGGCCGGAGCCGAGATAGGAGATACGTTCGATCGAGAGGCCGGCCGCTCCCACCGGGACGCCAAGCAGCCCCGCATCGGTCTCTTTCATGTTGGTCGCGGAGATGCGCTGAACGGCGCGGACGGGACGCACCTGCCGCTTCTCCAGTTCCGCATAGAGCGATGTCGTCACCACCGACGGATCCGGCAGGAACTCACCGGAAACGCTGGCGTGCTCGATCGCGAGCGGCTGGTCGTCGGCAATGCGCAGGCGGCTCAGCCGCGATACCTTGGTGTCGGCTGCAAGGCCGAGAATCATCATTTCGTCCGGGGAGGGCGTGTGCACGCCCTTGTGCAGCCATTCCGAACGAGCGGTCATCCCGCGTCTCGCCATGTCCTCGGTAAAGGACGTGAGCTGCGACAGGCGTTGCTCCACCTTGGATACCGGCTTTGCGACAAAGGTGCCGGAACCGTGGCGGCGCACCAGAATGCCTTCGGCGACGAGATCGTCGATCGCCTTACGCACGGTGACGCGGCTGACCGCCGCGAATTCGGCGATGTCACGCTCCGGCGGAAGCGCGTCGCCATGTTTCAGCGTTCCGACCTTCACGGCCTCTTCGAGCGTGCGCCGCAGCTTGACATATAGCGGCCCCGTGCCGCCTCCAGAAAGGCGCTTCGGCGAGAAGATCGCGCTCAAATCTTCGGTCATGCCCTGTTTCCCTCTCCACCCAGCAGCAATTTTGCTGCCAGCTCCACGGCGCCGCGCAAGACATCGCCCTTGGGCTCGGCGAGAATCGCCTTGTGCCGTTCATCAAGCCAGGGACGATAGGCCAGGGCGAGGCCGCCGAGAAGGCAGATCGAAGGGCATCCCGGCCAAAGCAATGCGTCGAGGCTGTCGGTTATGGATTTCGCCGCCATCCTGACGATATCGATGGCGACGACATCCTCCAGTCCGGCATATTCGAACACGATCGGAGCGTAGCGGGCGAAATCCTTGGGCTTCGATACGTGCGCAAATTCGACGACCCGTTCCGGATCGTTGCCGTATTCGGCCATGATCGATGCGGTCAGTGCCGAGCCCGTCATCACGCCATCACGCGCGAGAAGGGCTCGCTCGAGCAGGTCGCGGCCGAGGCGTGCGCCGCTGGCCTGATCGCCGATGACAAAGCCCCAGCCGCCGATCCCCCAGCTCTTGCCATCGCGGCGGGCGTTGTAGACAGAGCCGGTGCCAAATGCGCCGATGATTCCATCAGCGTCGCCGAGCGCCCCCTGAAGCGCAATCGTCGCATCGGTGACCACGTGCGCGCTCGCAAAGGGCAGGGCGCCTTCAACCCGCTTGCCATAATTGCCTACGTTGGCTCCGGCGGTTCCGATAACCGCAGGCAGCTTCTGCAGCAGTTCCGGATCCAGTTTCGCGTCGATCAGCGCCTGTTTTGCCGAGGCGACAATGTGGATCAACGAGTTTTCCAGGTCGGAGAGGATGTTTGCCGCGCCGGCCTTGCCGGTGCCGAGCACTTGCCCGGTACTGTCTATAACCGCTGCCCGGCAACTTGTTCCGCCGCCATCGATACCAATTGCAAACTGCCCCATCATGCCTCCGGATGCCGTCCATTCCCCGCTTTTCCATACAATACCAAAAAAATACCATTTACCAATAGGCGACACGTTCATTTTTGTTTTCTGTTATCTATTTGAAATATATGAAGTAATTTATGCTCTCCGATATTTTTATATGCGAAAGTTAAAATCGGCTGGACAATTGGTATTTTTTTGGCCTTAATTCGTAGCAAGGGAACAATACGAACGGACATCGGCAAGACCGGCAAAATAACAACAGCCGGTAGGTGAAGCGGAAAGGCGCGCATCTCGTCGTTGTCCCAAGCCGTTCGGATCAGGAGGATCTCGCTTCGGCGTTCGTCATGAAATTCCCGGGTGGTTCTTGCAGCATCGCTGCCTTTGGCGGTGGGCGGCAATTGATCGGGCCGATCGGGCGCAATGCCTGTGACGTCTCTTGCATGGGGATCGGCAATTTTTGGCGATTCCAGTTGAGCGCTGACCGTTTCCTCGGACAGGCCAGCGGATTTCAGATCGAAAACAGCGCCTTGCTATGGCGCGGAAAACAGGAGAGGGAAATGAAAACCAATGTTCTGAAAGGCTTGCTTCTTGCATCGAGCCTGCTGACCTCGGTCGGCGTGGCGCATGCGGCCGACGTGACGCTGACGGTTGAAAGCTGGCGTAACGACGATCTGCAGATCTGGCAGGAAAAGATCATCCCGGCTTTCGAAGCGAAGAACCCGGGCATCAAGATCGTTTTCTCGCCGACGGCTCCGACCGAATATAATGCATCGCTGAACGCCAAGCTTGACGCAGGCTCCGCAGGCGACATCATCACCTGCCGTCCGTTCGATGCCTCGCTCGACCTTTTCAACAAGAAGCACCTTGTCGATCTGACGAGCCTGAAGGGCATGGAGAACTTTTCTGCTGTCGCCAAGGCCGCCTGGTCCACCGACAATGGAAAGTCGACCTTCTGCGTGCCGATGGCGTCCGTCATCCATGGCTTCATCTACAACAAGGATGCCTTCGACAAGCTCGGCCTGAAGGTGCCGGCGACACGCGACGAGTTCTTTGCCGCTCTTGACAAGATCAAGGCTGACGGCACCTACATTCCAATGGCCATGGGCACGAAGGATCTTTGGGAAGCCGCAACCATGGGCTACCAGAACATCGGTCCGAACTACTGGAAGGGCGAAGACGGCCGTAAGGCGCTGATATCAGGTAAGGAAAAGCTGACGGACGCCGCGTGGGTCGATCCCTACAAGGAGCTGGCCAAGTGGAAGCCCTATCTCGGCGATGGTTTCGAAGCACAAAGCTATTCCGACAGCCAAAACCTCTTCACGCTTGGCAAGGCTGCGATCTATCCGGCCGGCTCCTGGGAAATTTCTCTCTTCAACACCCAGGCGCAGTTCAAGATGGGCGCATTCCCGCCGCCGGTCGCAAAAGCTGGCGATACGGCTTACATCTCCGACCATCCGGATATCGGCGTCGGTCTGAACGCCAAGAGCAAGCATCAGGAAGAAGCCAAGAAGTTCCTGAGCTGGGTTGCTTCCGACGAGTTTGCCAACATCTATGCTAACTCGCTGCCTGGCTTCTTCAGCCTGAACTCGCATCCGGTAAAGATGAGCGATGCCCTTGCGCAGGAATTCGTCTCCTGGCGCGACAATCACAAGTCGACCGTTCGCTCCACTTATCAGATCCTGTCGCGTGGTACACCGAATCTGGAAAATGAAACCTGGACCGAATCCGCAAACGTGATCAACGGCACGGATACGCCGGAAAAGGCTGCCGAGAAGCTCCAGAAGGGCCTCGACAGCTGGTATAAGCCCGGCAAGTAAATAGCGGCATCACGCGGGCGAGGGACCTTACGGGCTCCTCGCCCTTTTCATTGTTTCGATAATCGAACCGGCGATCGCCTCGCCTTTGCATTCGACACACCCGATACCGCTTCACTTCGGCCATAAGCCGTAACTGCGGGTGGATTTGAACCTTAGAGCTGCTGCGTCGGCATGCAGCCAAGAAAAACAGGCAGAAAGCCATGAGCGACGCTGCGACATCAGATGCCCTTGAGATCATGCCGATCAGGCGCTCCAAGCGCTGGCACATCCTCGTTTTCCTTTTCCCCGCCTTTGTCGTCTATTCGGCGGTCATGATCCTGCCGCTGATCGAGACCTTGCGGCTGTCGCTTTACAACGTCGTTGACAATCAATCCGTCTTCGTCGGCCTGAACAATTTCAAGGTCCTGTTCGGCGACGAACGCTGGTCGCATGATTTCTGGAATGCGCTGCGCAATAACCTGCTCTTCTTCGCCATCCATATGTGCGTGCAGAATCCCATCGGCGTCGCGCTGGCCGCGCTTTTGTCATTGCCGAAATTGCGCTTCGTCGCCTTTTATCGTACCGCGATCTTCCTGCCGACACTGCTCTCCTTCGTCGTCGTCGGCTTCATCTGGAAGCTGATCCTTTCGCCGCTATGGGGTGTTGCGCCCGAGCTTTTGAACGTGATCGGCCTGAAATCGCTTTTCGCGCCTTGGCTCGGTAAGCCCAGCACGGCGCTGATCGCCGTCGCGCTGATCTCGGTCTGGCAATATGTCGGCATTCCGATGATGCTGATCTATGCTGCCCTGCTCAACATTCCGGAAGAGGTAATCGAAGCCGCCGAATGCGATGGCATCACCGGCTGGAGCCAGTTCTGGAAGATCAAGCTGCCACTGGTGCTGCCGGCGATCGGCATTATCTCGATCCTGACATTTGTCGGCAATTTCAACGCATTCGACCTTGTCTATACCGTGCAAGGCGCATTGGCGGGGCCGGATGGGTCCACCGACATTCTCGGCACGCTGCTTTACCGCGTCTTCTTCGGCTTCCAGCTGCAGCTGGGGGACCGCTCGATGGGCGCCACGATCGCGACGGTGATGTTCCTCATCATCCTGGCCGGGGTTTCCTTCTATCTTTTCATCGTCCAGCGGCGCATCCGCCGCTACCAGTTCTGAGGGCGCGACCCATGTCCAAGGCACGCACTTCGCTTGTCCGCACCGGCCTCGTGCATCTGGCGCTCATCGCCTATACGCTGATTGCCATCTTTCCGGTGTTCCTGACCGTTATCAACTCCTTCAAGGATCGCGCATCGATCTTCCGCGCGCCGTTGAGCGCCCCGACGCCATCTTCCTTCAGCATGGTCGGCTATGACACCGTTCTGAAGCAGGGGGATTTCCTGACCTATTTCCAGAACAGCTTCATCGTGACGATCGTCTCGATCATCCTGACGCTACTGTTCGGCGCCATGGCTGCCTTTGCGCTGTCGGAATATCGTTTCCGCGGCAACACGGTCATGGGGCTCTATCTGGCGATCGGCATCATGATCCCGATCCGGCTCGGCACGGTCGCGATCCTGCAGGGCATGGTTGCCGCCGGTCTCGTCAACACGCTGACGGCTCTGATCCTCGTCTATACCGCCCAAGGCCTGCCGCTGGCGATCTTCATCCTGTCCGAGTTCATGCGGACGGTGTCCGACGACCTGAAGAATGCCGGCCGGATCGATGGCCTCAGCGAATACGCCATCTTCTTCCGGCTCGTCCTGCCGCTGGTTCGTCCTGCCATGGCGACAGTCGCGGTCTTCACCATGATTCCGATCTGGAACGACCTCTGGTTCCCGCTGATTCTGGCGCCAAGCGAGGCGACAAAAACCGTGACGCTTGGATCGCAGATCTTCATCGGCCAGTTCGTCACCAACTGGAACGCGGTGCTGGCGGCACTGACGCTCGCCATCCTGCCGATCCTCGTCCTCTACGTCATCTTTTCGCGCCAACTCATTCGTGGCATTACCTCCGGAGCAGTCAAGTGAGCGTATCCGAAAAACCGATCCGCGTTCTTGTTGCCGGCCTCGGTAATATGGGCCGCAGCCATGCGCTCGCCTATCATAACAATCCCGGTTTCGAGATCGTCGGCCTCGTCAATCGCTCGAAGCCCGAGTTGGCGGAGGAATTGCGGGGTTACACGATCCACCCGGATTTCGAAACTGCCTTGAAGGAACTGAAGCCTGATCTTTGTTCCATCAATACCTATTCCGACAGCCATGCCGATTATGCCGTCGCGGCCTTCGAGGCGGGTTGCCATGTCTTCGTCGAGAAGCCGCTGGCAACGACGGTCGAGGATGCCGAGCGCGTCGTCGCTGCTGCGACAAAAGCCGGCAAGAAACTGGCGGTCGGCTATATTCTGCGTCACCATCCCTCGTGGATGCGGCTGATCGCCGAGGCCCGCAAGCTCGGCGGCCCCTATGTGTTCCGCATGAACCTCAATCAGCAGTCGAGCGGCCCTACCTGGGAGACGCACAAGGCGCTGATGCGAACGACCTCGCCGATCGTCGATTGTGGCGTGCATTATGTCGACGTCATGTGCCAGATCACCGATGCCAAGCCGGTCGAGGTGCGCGGCATGGGCCTTCGCCTGTCGAACGAGGTGAAGCCAGACATGTATAATTACGGCCACCTGCAGGTGATTTTCGAGGATGGTTCAGTTGGTTGGTACGAGGCAGGCTGGGGACCGATGATTTCGGAGACGGCCTTCTTCGTGAAGGATGTGATGTCGCCGAACGGCTCGGTCTCGATCGTCATGGATCAGAACGCAAAGTCCGATGATATCGACATGCATACCAAAACATCGGTCATTCGGCTGCACAATGCCGAGACAGGGCCGAGCGGCCAATTCATCCAGCCGGATCGCGACCTGCATATGGATGGCGAGCCGGGCCATCAGGAGCTTTGCGACTTCGAGCAGGCCTTCATGCTGAAGGCCATTCGCGAGAATATCGACCTCAATCGTCATATGGCAGACGCCGTTCAATCATTGCGCATCTGCCTCGCCGCCGATGAGAGCGTGCGCACCGGCAAGCCCGTTTATTTGTAAGGATAAGAGACTGTGGGATCGCTTCAACTGAAATCCATTCGCAAGGCCTACGGTACGCATGATGTGCTGAAGGGCATCGATCTCGAGGTGAAGGATGGCGAATTCGTCATCTTCGTCGGCCCTTCGGGCTGCGGCAAGTCGACCCTTTTGCGCAGCATCGCCGGTCTCGAAGATGTGACCTCTGGAGCGGTGCTGATCAACGGTGAGGATGTGACGGTAACGCCGCCCGCAAAGCGCGGTATCTCGATGGTCTTTCAATCCTATGCGCTCTATCCGCACCTGACAGTGAAGGACAATATGGGGTTGGGCCTGAAGCAGGCCGGCACTCCGAAAGACGAGATCGAGAGCCGTGTCGGCAAAGCGTCCGGTATGCTGTCGCTCGAGCCCTACTTGGCGCGTCGGCCGGCCGAGCTTTCCGGCGGCCAGCGCCAGCGCGTCGCCATTGGCCGCGCCATCGTGCGCGAGCCGGAGCTCTTTCTGTTCGACGAGCCGCTGTCGAACCTCGATGCCGCCTTGCGCGTGCAGACGCGCCTGGAAATCGCTCGTCTGCACCGCAGCCTGAAGGCAACGATGATCTATGTCACCCACGATCAGGTCGAGGCGATGACCCTTGCCGACAAGATCGTCGTGCTCAACGCCGGCGCGATCGAGCAGATCGGCTCGCCGATGGAGCTCTATAACCGTCCGGCCAATGTCTTCGTCGCCGGTTTCATCGGCTCGCCGCAGATGAATTTCGTTCCGGCGGAGAAGCTGGGAGAAAGCGGTGCCAAGACTGTCGGCATCCGTCCCGAGCATATCACGCTGTCGCGTGATCAGGGCTCATGGGCCGCCAAGGTCATCCATGTCGAACATCTCGGTGCCGATACGATCATCTATCTCGAATCCGAGGCTACCGGCCTTCTCACCGCGCGTCTCTTCGGCGAACACAAATACGAGCCGGATGAGATTGTTTATGCGACGCCGGACACGAACCAAATGCATCGCTTCGATGCGAACGACAAGGCGATCCGGGCGTAAGTTGGTTTCGCTGAGACGACACGGCTAGCTTCGTCTCAGCTGTCTGCCACGGCTTGGATGCATCATCATTTCGCTTGCGGGTGCAAAGGATTGTCCGCCGCCAAAGCGGCTCGCTCAATGACTTTGGCAATCTGGACGGAAAGCGCGGGATCGGAGACGGCGCGGGCAAGCGTTAGACCGCCGCTCAGCGTTGCCAGGAGAAGGATGGCACGATCCTCTGCCGGTGTTTCGGCGGAACTTGTGCTTTCAGGCAGGCCAGCTGTGACATCCGCGATAAGTTTTCTCAACTCCACCGTATAGATGCGGCGGGTTTCCTCGTCGGCGCGCATCACATCGGGGGAAAGGCTTGGCAGCGTGCAGCTGTCGCCGAGATCGCAAGTCCGCTTGTAGCCGAGATAAAAGCTGGCAAGCGCCTTCAGCCAGTCTTTCGGCTGGTTTTCCCTGAGTGCCAGGATCCCTTGGCGCAACTCTTCCAATCCTTCCACGACAGCTGTACGAAACGCTTCGCTCTTGGACTTGAAGTGTCCGTAGAAGGCGCCGTTGGTAACGCCGGCTGCTTTCGTCAGCGCGTCGATGCCCGCGCCGCCATAGCCTTCCTTTCGAAAGACTTGTCCTGCAGCCGCGACGACCCGCGTCCGGGTCTCTTCCTTATGTTCGGCGCTGTAGCGCATTGCTATCTCCATTGAGAGTGATCTCTCTTTATTGCTTGTATAGAGAGTGATCGGTGTGTATCGTTAAAGAGTGATCGGTATATATCAATTACCGTCGCAGGTCCAACAAGGAGATGTCCCATGCCTATTACGCTCACCATACCCGAGGGGCTGCTTTCGTCCGAAGCGCAGGCGCAAGCTTTTGCCGGATTGACGGATGCAGTCCTCGATGTTGCCGGCTTGACCGGAAATGCTTTCATGACGGCAAATGTCATCGGCACGATCAATGTGCTTCCAGCCGGGCACGTACTGGCGGCCGGAAAGCCCGTTGTCGCTGCCTTCATCGAACTTAAGCTGCCCGAAATCGCACTCGCGACCGCCGAAGCCAAGCGCGATTTCATCGCAAGAGTAACCGATGTCGTCGAGCAGGCGGCCGAGGGGCGGATCAAGCGTGAGCATATCTGGTCGAATATAGTCTATGCGCCCGAGGGCGCCTGGGGCATCGCAGGACAAAGCTACAGCAATGCCGATCTGGTCGGCGCCATTGCGAATGCCGCAGCGCATGAGACCGCAGCAAATCACGTCTGAGGTGATGTAACTGGCTTTAATACCGGGCGGCCGCGTGGGCCGCTCGTCCGACAACGAAAAGGAGGCAGGACATGCAACTCGCCAATTATCTGTTTTTCACGACGCATTGCGAGGAAGCTCTTGCGTTCTATGCCGCCTGCGGGCTCGGCCAGGTGACGCTATTGGTCCGGCATGGTGCGTATGGAACGCCATTGTCTGACGATTCAATGCGGGGAAGGGTGATGCATGCGCGGTTCGAGGGGCCGGGCGTGCTGTTCTTCGCATCCGACAATCACGACGCGGAGCCGATGCGGGGGTCTGCTCATATCCTTGTCATGGATGATCGCGACAGCACCGACAGTATTTTTGCCCGATTGGCTGAGGGCGGCAAAGTGACGACGCCGCTCGCTCTCCAGCCATGGGGCAGCTATTACGGCAAGTTGACGGATCAGTTCGGCGTGCAATGGATGGTGGATTGCGCATAGCAGCGGATCTCGACGGGCGTGGCGCGCCAAATAAATACTCCAGTCGTCCGGACGAATTCATGCTATTGTCGTGAAGCTGCGCTATCTCAAACTCAGTCCACTCCAACAGCGAGCACATCATGGCAAACGCAGCATCTATCTACGCCACCTGGCACAAGGACCCGCAGGGTGATACCGCAATGGCGGAATCGCATAGCCCCTATTGGCGGCACTTCATCGAAACGGTGCCGGAGCGTGATTTCTCCTCAAAGACGATCCTGGATTTCGGCTGCAATCGCGGCGGTTTCCTGCGCTTGCTCTATGGCATCCGGCCGTTCCGGCACGGCGTCGGCATCGATATCGCTTCGGAGTCGGTGGCTGCTGCGGTCGAGGCTGTTGGCAATATGCCGCTGCAGTTTCATGTGACGACCGACCTGTCGCCCTTCGCCGATAGTTTCGATGTCGCTTTCAGCTATGAGGTGATCTATCTGCTGCCGGAGCTGAAACAGCACGCCGAACAGATGTTCCAGGTCATGCGCAATGGCGGCGTCTATTACGCTGTGACCGGATGCCACAACGAGATGCCGCTCTGGCCGAAATGGCTCGAGCTCATCGGCGACAACAGCAATGCACCGATGCAGGATCGGTCCCCGCAGGACTATATCGAAGCCTTCACGGCAGCCGGCTTCGATGTCTCCGTCAAACGTTTCGGCTATGACGGCTTCGTGCGTGCAACGAAGGACCGCAAATATTATCCGAGCATTCTCGATGCCTTGAGCTACCCGGCCGAATACAAGCTTTTGTTCCGGCTCGAAAAGCGCGTCTGACATGGAGACGATCGATCGAAAGGGCGGCAGTGCGCTCTGGCATCAGATCGGCGAAATCCTGGCGGCCGATATCGCCGCCGGGACTTTCGTGCCCGGAGAGAAATTACCGACCGAACCCGAGCTGATGCGGCGTTTCGGCGTCAGCCGCTTCACGGTGCGTCAGGCACTGGGCCGCCTGGAGCAGCGTGGGTTGGTCCGCGCCGAGCAGGGGCGGGGAACCTTCGTTCATAAGGGCGTGCTCGACTATACGCTGTCGAAGCGCACGCGCTTTTCCAAGAACCTGATCGAGCAGGGCTTCGAGCCGGGCGGCGAATTGCTCGTTCACGAGATCGTGGCGGCGACGGAACGAGTCGCTGCCTATTTGAAGCTTGTGGCGGGTGCGCCGGTCATTCATCGACGTGGCGTGATGACGGCTGATGGTGTGCCCATAGAATTGGGGGATTCCTATTATCCGGCCGTGCGCTTCCCTGATTTCGACAAGGCGCGCTTGCAACATCCAACGATTTCGGCAGCGCTCGCCAGCTACGGCGTTACCGACTACGAGCGACTGTCGACGGAGATCGAGGCGCGCATGCCGACGGCGGAAGAGGCGCGGCTTCTGCGGCAGCCGAAATCCACACCGCTCCTTATCACGCGCAAGCTGGACGCGGATGCGGACGGGGTGCCGATCACCTATTCGGAGTCGATGTGGTCAGCGGAGCGGATCACCTTCAACGTGGATCTGCGATAGCAGTTTGGGACGATCTTGCCGATAGCTGAGGCAAAAGCGCCCGCCTATGTCAGCCTCAGCGGTGCGAAAGGATATTGATCACCTTGCCGAAGGGGTCGCGGACATAGAAGCGGCGAACGCCCCAAGGCTCGTCCGTCAGGTCATACAATATGCCGAAGCCCAGGGATGTGGCTCGCTGATAAAGCGCATCGACGTCGTCGACTTCAATTGAGAGATCGGGGACGATCGTGCCGGAGCCGCCTTCGCTGGCGATGCTGATCTGCGGAACCGTTGCCGCCTCAGAGGCGAAAGTGAGGATCCAGCCGTGATCCATGACGATATCGAGGCCGAGTAGGTCTTGATAGAAAAGGCGAGCGGTGTCGGGATCGGCGGCGGGCAGGTTTGGGACGATGCGTAGGACGGTCACTGACGTTTCTTCCTTGTGGACATGGAGGCGGGCCTTCACCGCGCCTCCACTATGCTGGCTCAGACCGTGACTGCAGGCAGCAGCTTGGCCCGTTCCGCGAGAATATGGCGGCAGGCGCTTGCTACTTCACGGCCCTTGATGATGAAATGTTCCTTGAAGAACTGGATATGCGCTTCCGACTCCTGGAAGTGATGCGGTGTCAGGACTGCCGAGAGGATCGGCACGCCGGTATCGAGCTGGACGCGCATCATGGCATCAAGAACCGTGTTGGCGACGAATTCATGGCGATAGATGCCGCCGTCGACAACGAAAGCGGTGGCAACGATTGCGGAATAGCGGCCATTGCGGGCCAGCGTCTGCGCATGCAGCGGAATTTCAAGCGCGCCGGGGACGTCGAAGATGTCGATCGGCGACGCGCCTTCCGTCGTCTGCCATTCGGCAATGAAGGAGTCGACCGAACGATCGACGATGTCGGCATGCCAGCGAGCCCGAATGATCGCAACGCGGCTCGGCTGGGTAGAAATCGAAATGGTCATGAATTTGCCTTTCAAGGGTTGTTGTCAAATATCCCTTGGGCGAACACGCAGAATTGCAGCACTCTCCGCGCGAGGGAGGGTGCAACCCGGCTTGCTCTCTTCCATCCGGACTATACCGTCGGCTCCGGCATTTCACCGGATCTGCTGACCCTTCCGAAGCCCGGAAGGCGCTCGCGGGCTCGAGGAAACTCCCCATACCGCCGGTGGGGAATTGCACCCCGCCCTGAGAACGCGTGGACTATAGATGCTTTCCCTCATGGAAATCAAAGAAAAACGCCGGGCTTTTGACCCGGCGCTTGCGAATAATTTTTCAAAGTTTCCCTGCGACGCAGAGGCGTGCTCAATCCTGAATGACGAGCAGGTCGGACGATGCGAAGCGCAGCGTCACCTTTTCGCCGACGCTCGGAGGCATCATGCCGGGGCTGTTGAACATATCGAAGGAAATGGTGTTGCCGGCGACATTCATGCGGGTGCGGATGACCGACCCAAGGAAGTGAGCCGAGGAGACTTCACCGGTCAGGGCCGTATCGCCCTTGGCCGATTCGGCCAATGAGCCTGCTTCCGGGCGCAGAGCCAGCGATACCGTATCACCAGGTTTGTAGGCGGTGACCGATTGCTTGAGCGTGACATCCTGATCGCCGATCGTGATGCGGTTGTTGTTGGGATCCACGACCTTGCCTTCGATGAGGTTCAGCGTGCCGACGAAGGAAGCGACAAAGCGGGTGGCCGGGGTGTTGTAGATTTCGAAAGGCGAACCGATCTGGTCGGCGCGGCCGGCATTCATGACGACGATGCGATCAGAGATCGACAGGGCCTCTTCCTGGTCGTGCGTTACGAAGACAGTAGTGATACCGAGCTGCTGTTGAATAGCGCGGATTTCCTCGCGCAGCGACACGCGGATCTTCGCATCCAGTGCCGACAGCGGCTCATCGAGCAGGAGAACCTGAGGCTTGACGGCGATGGCGCGGGCCAGCGCCACGCGCTGCTGCTGGCCGCCGGACATCTGATAGGGGTAGCGGCTGGCGAGATGATCGAGCTTGATGAGAGCAAGCATCTCCTTGACGCGTTTGTCGATGTCGGGCTTCGCCATGCCGGCGACCTTGAGGCCGAAGGCGACGTTGTCATGGACCGTCATGTTCGGAAACAACGCATAGGCCTGGAACACCATGCCGATGTTGCGCTGGTTTGGCTTCAAGTGGCGCTGATCCTTGCCGTTGATCGTCAGCGTGCCGGCGGTCGGGGCCTCGAAGCCGGCAATCATGCGCAGCACGGTCGTCTTGCCGCAGCCCGACGGTCCGAGGAAGGAGATGAATTCTCCCTTCTCGATTTGCATATTGAAATCGTGAACGACGTGAACGTCGCCGAAAGACTTCTTGATGTGGGTGAGTTCGAGAAAAGCCATAGCGGGGACCTTACGCCTTAATCGGAGCGGATTTTGAGAAACGGGAGACCAGCTGGAGAAGAGCCATGCTGAGCCAAGTCACAGCGAGCGCGATGATCGCCAACGCAGACGGCTCATAGGCTTTGTTAGCTCCGACAAGCTGCATATAGGGCCCAAACGCCGGACGGTTGAGCAGCGACGCCATGGTGAATTCACCCATGACGATCGCGAGTGTGATGAACGCTCCGGAAAGCACACCGCTCATGACATTCGGAAAGATGCATTTGAACATGATGGTTGTCCATTTTGCACCAAGGCTTTCGGCTGCTTCCGTCAGCGTGCCGATATCGATGGTACGCATCGCCGTATCGACCGAACGATACATATAGGGCAGGGATAAAACAATGTAGGAACAGACAAGCAGAATGTTCGTCGTGGAATTATAGCCCGTCAGCGGCAGGATCGACGACGAATTATAGAGGCGGAGATAACCAAAAACGATGACGATGGCGGGAATGACCAGCGGCATCAGCGTGATGAATTCAACCAAGGGGCGAAGCTGCGGCAGCCGCAGTCGCACCCAATATGCGGTTGGCACGACGAGAAGCATGCCGAAGATGATGGTCAGAAGTGCCATCAACATCGAGAAGCCGAAGGCGGTCAGGAAGGTGAAGTCCGAAAAGACCGAAGCATAGGCATCGAAGCTGTAGGCGCCGCGCCGCATGCGCAACGAGAATTCCAACGTACCGATGAGCGGCACCAGGAAATAGATGAGGCCGATGGCAACCGCGATCCAGGCAAAGAGTTTTTGCAGCTTCATTTCTGCCACCGTTCAGCGCGCATGCGCATCAAGATATAGATGACGTTCGATATGCCGGTGATGACGATCATGCCGAGTGCCAGCGCATAGCCGAGATTGGCGTTGTGCAGCACGTCGCCGCGGATCTGCGCATAGAGCACGATCGGAACGATATTCAGCGAGCTGCCGGTGAGGGCAATTGCGGTCGCGATGGCGCCGAAAGAATTGGCGAAGAGCAGTAGCGTCGTGCCCAGCAGGCTGGGCCACAGGATCGGCAGGGCGACCATCAGCCAATATTGCCTGTTGGTTGCGCCAAGAATGGAGGCAGCTTCGCGCCATTCCTTCTTCATGCCATCGAGTGCCGGCGTGATGATCAATACCATCAAGGGAATCTGAAAGTACATGTAAGTGATGGTAAGGCCGAGGAAGCTCAAAAGATTGAAGCCGGTCGAATAAAGGTTCAAACCGAAATGAGCGAGCAATATGGTGACCAGGCCCTGACGGCCTAGCGTCGCGATGAACGAGAAGGCCAGCGGCACGCCGGCGAAATTGGATGCCACGCCCGAGAAGGTCAGGAAGGCGTGGCGGATCCAGGGAGGAAGACCGCCAAGCACGAGTGCCCAGGCAAGGTAAAAACCTATGATCGCACCGCCAAGCGCCGAAGCGGCCGAGATTTTGATACTGATCCAATAAGCGCTCATGATCGTCGGCGCGAACAGGTCGGCGATATTCTTGAGCGTAAAGCTCCCATCCGGCGTCAGAAAAGCGCCGGCGACGAGGTAGATCGTCGGCAGAATCAGAAACAGCAGCGCGAAAATCAGGAAGGGCGCGATGCCCAGCCAGTCGACAACCACGCGTCTGTTGATCATGGGGGTGGAACTGGCCGTTGATGTTGTGACGGTGCTCATGATTGGCCCAATCCGCGGCGTCAAAAAGGAAAAACCTCCCCGCCGAAGCGGGGAGGTCAAGTCAGCTGTGATTACTGTACGTTCGAACCGACGACAGAGTCCCACTTCGTGGTGATGGCGGTCTTGCCGGCAGCCTGCTCGTCGAGCGTCGGGAAGACGGCCTTTTCATAGGCGGCAGCCGGCGGCAGCTTGTCGAGAAGTTCCTGCGGGACCTTCTTGTTCTTTGCCAGATCGTTAAAGCGGATCGGGTGGCAATAGCCCTTCAGCCAGCCGATCTGGCCTTCGTCGGAATAGAGGAACTCCATCCAGAGCTTGGCGGCGTTCGGGTGCGGAGCGAAAGCCGAGATCGCCTGGACGTAGACACCAGCGATAACGCCCGAAGCCGGAACGGTGACGTCAACCGGCGGGTTGCCGTTCAGGCTGTCGCGCCAGGAGAGACCATTGTAGTCCCATGCGATGACGATCGGGGTTGCGCCCTGGGCGAGCGAAGCGGACTTGCCGATGACCGGAACGAAGTTACCTGCTTTGTTGAGCTTGGCGAAATAGTCGAGACCGGCAGCGCCTGCCTTGGCGGCATCCTTTTCACCAGCAGCCAGGCCGGCTGCGTAAACGGCCTGGACGGCCTGGTTCGAGGTGCGCGGGTCGCCGGCGAGCGAAACGGTGTTGGCATATTCCGGCTTCTGCAGGTCGGCCCAGTCCTTCGGCGGATTCTTTACGACGTCCTTGTTCACGACGAACGAGAGAACGCCGTAATAGTCGCCATACCAGTAGCCTTCGGAATCCTTGGCGCTGTCCGGAATGGAGTCCCATGTGGAGACCTTGTAAGGCTGCAGCAGGCCTTCCTTCTTGGCGGTCGGGCCGAAGGAGAGGCCGACGTCGATCACGTCCGGAGCCTGTGGGCCGGTGTTGCCCTTGTTGGCGCGGATTGCTTCGACTTCATCGCCCGAACCGGCATCCGGGTTCAGCTCGTTGACGTCGATGCCGTACTTTGCCTTGAACGCAGCGATGAGATCGCCGTAACCGCACCAGTTGTGGGGCAGGGCGATCGTGGTCAGCGTGCCTTCCTTCTTGGCAGCGGCGATGAGATCGGCGCTCGGCTCTGCGGCCGCAATAGCCGTCGAAGCGACGAGCATTGCGGTAGAGATGGTCAGAAGACGATGAATTTTCGAGGTCACTGCATTTCCTCCTTCTGGGTTTTCAGTGTCTGGCGTTGCTGTTAATGACGTAACATGAAGGTTGTGTGACGGTTTCAAAGCGTTGCGTTTGCTAACAACGAAGATGATTTTGCTTCTAATCAACAAGTATGACAGTCGCTGCATTTCACATCGCTTCGCGAGACGTTATTTTATGCTTTCGCTTCCTTCTTAACTCAGCTTGCGAAACAATTTTGTTTGTTCAAAAAGGCCCTCGAGCGTTTTCATGCGCTTGCTCGTCTCATCCCATGTCGAGCTTTGAACAGCCTCGATCAGGGCCTCGACGATGAAGAGAGTAACGACCGACGAATCCCAGGCAGAGGGGGCCTCGATCTGCACGCGGAACGTGTGTCTTGCATGTTTGGCCGCCGGTGTGGCCCACTGGTCGGTGAAGACGATGATTTCGGCGCCGCGCCGGCGGGCGGCGGCTGCCAGATTGACCATTTCCTGCTCGTAGCGCCTGATGTCGAAGATCACGAGCAGGTCGCCTGGATTCATATTCAGAACATATTGCGGCCAGGTGCTGGAATTGGAGGAGAGCAGCGTCGTGTTCGGGCGGATGACCTGCATATGGGTGAAGAAATATTCGGCAAGCGCGCCCGTGATGCGTCCGCCGACGAAATAGAGCCCACGCTTTCTTTCGGATAGCAGGGCAGCGACGCCGTCGAATGTCGCGGCATCGATATCCGAAAGCGTCTGGCGAAGATTATTCATGATGGCGTCGGCGAAGCGATTGAGAATATGCGTGCCTGGCGCGTTCGATGCCCAGCGATCATGCTTCGTCAGCGGGTTGGAGATCGTCGCTTCCACCTCTTGATGAAGATGGGCCTGGAAGTCCGGATACCCCTTGTATCCGAGTTTCTGCACCATGCGCGCGACCGTCGGCGTCGAAACGCGCGCATTTTCGGCAACCGTCGTGATGCTGCCGAGCCCTGAAACCGGATAATTGTCGAGCAGGCTCTTGGCGAGCTGCTTTTCGGCGCGCGTCAGCGTCTCGAAGCGCGCGTTGATCACGTCAGAAACTGTCTTCGACGCAGTGTTCACTCGATTTTTGCTCCCCGGAACGGTCTTATGCCGCTTTCCTGCAACGATATAACAACGCTGTCATATTTCGAGTCAATGTCACAAATGAAGAAATAATTTCAGTTTTCGATTGACAGCGGCAAAAACCTGAAGAATTCTTTTCTTATAAGATTTTATTAATCGGCAATGGGGCGTCTCCGATGCTTGCGCAGCAAGGCATTTTGACGAAGGCGGATGGCGATTGTGTCTCGGTCGAAAGGCCGGATGGAAGCAGTGCGATTTTGCTTGTCTGCGAGCACGCTTCCCGCGCTCTCCCCGAGCGCTTCGGGGATCTCGGGCTTTCCGCCGAGGCGCTTTCCAGTCATATTGCCTGGGATCCGGGCGCACTGGCGGTTGCAAGAAGAATGTCCGCCAGCTTGAATGCGACGCTGGTCTCTCAGCGTTTCTCGCGTCTGATCTATGATTGCAACCGGCCGCCGGAAAGTGCAGGCGCCATGCCGGAGACGAGCGAAATCTATACGATCCCAGGCAATCAGCATCTGGACGAGGCAGACCGGCACGCACGCACGCAAGGCCTTTACATACCGTTCCACGACGGGATCAGGACCCTGTTGAAAGAAAGGGCCGAACGCGGACAAAAAACCGTGATCGTGACAATTCACAGCTTCACGCCGATCTATAATGGCAATCCGCGCGCGGTGGAGCTTGGCATTCTGCATGACGAGGACCGTTGGCTGGCCGATCGCATGCTGGATGCGGCAGCTGAAGCGCCGCTCTACCGCACCGAACGCAACCAGCCTTACGGGCCTGAAGACGGCGTTACCCATACGCTGAAGCTGCATGGGATCGCCAATAGCCTGCATAATGTAATGATCGAGGTCCGCAACGACCTCATTCACGATGACGTCGGCCAAGGGGTCGTGGCCGATTATCTGACGGGGCTTCTCCAGAGCAGTCTGGAAGCCTGAGCATAAAGAAAAAGACCCCGGGGAGCAGTTCAACTGCGATCGGGCCGCATGGCAAGAGCCAGCGGCTCATGTGACACATGGTTCTCCGCAATCCCGCGGACAACCGGGCTTTAGGGGGAATGGCATGTCTGATTATTCAGAGTTAGACAAGAAGCAGGATGTCCAGATCCTGCACTCCATGGGCTACGCCCAGGAGCTGGAACGGCGCATGAGTTCATTCTCGAATTTCGCCGTGTCCTTCTCGATCATCTGCATTCTTTCGGGTGGTATCAATTCGCTCGCCCAGGCGACATCAGGCGCCGGCGGCGCCGCGATCGGCATCGGCTGGCCGGTCGGCTGCTTCATATCGCTCGTTTTCGCCATAGCAATGGCACAGATCAGCTCGGCCTATCCGACGGCGGGCGGCCTTTATCACTGGGGCTCGATCCTCGGCAATCGCTTCACCGGCTGGCTGACCGCCTGGTTCAACCTGCTCGGCCTCGTCACCGTGCTCGGCGCCATCAATGTCGGCACCTATTATTTCTTCGTGGGTGCTTTCGGCGGCTATTTCAACATGACCGACACCACGCCGGTGCGCATCCTGTTCCTGGTGGTCATCACCGGCCTTCAGGCACTCGTCAACCATATGGGTATCGGTCTGACAGCGAAGCTCACGGACTTTTCCGGCTACCTCATCTTTGCGACTTCCGTCGCCCTTGCGGTCGTGTGCCTGGTTGCCGCACCTTCCTATGAATTCGCCCGGCTTTTCACGTTTACCAACTATTCCGGCCTGGCGACGGTCGCCGCCGACGGTTCGGCAACGGGTGCGCCGGTCTGGCCGCAGGTCTCGACCTTCTGGGTCTTCGCGCTGGGCCTCCTGCTGCCGATCTATACGATCACCGGGTATGACGCCTCGGCTCACACCTCGGAAGAAACCGTGAAGGCCGCTCATTCCGTTCCGCGCGGCATGGTGGCGTCCGTTCTCTGGTCGGCATTGTTCGGCTACATCATGCTTTGCTCGTTCGTGCTGATGCTGCCGAACATGGACGATGCCGCCAAGCAGGGTTGGAACGTGTTCTTCTGGGCGATGGATGCCCGGGTCAATCCCATCGTCAAGGACATCCTGTACCTGCTGATCTTCATCAGCCAGTGGCTATGCGGTCTTGCAACCGTGACCTCGGTTTCGCGCATGATCTTCGCCTTCTCGCGTGATGGTGGCCTTCCGGCCTCCAAGGCTCTCTCACGCGTGAGCCCGAAATACCGCACGCCCGTCGCTGCGATCTGGACCGGATCCGTTCTTTCCGTCCTGTTCGTCTGGGGGTCGTCACTGGCGTCGATCGGCGATACGCCAGTTTACACCATCGTCGTCTCGTGCACCGTCATCTTCCTGTTCTTCTCCTTCGCGATCCCGATCACGCTTGGTCTCTTCGCGTGGGGTACAGCGAAGTGGGACAAGATGGGTCCGTGGAACCTCGGGGAAGGGCTGTTCAAGCTGTTTGCCGTGCTGTCGATCATCGCGATGATCATCATCTTCGTGCTCGGCATCCAGCCGCCGAACGACTGGGCCGGTATCATCACCGTTGGCTTCCTCGCGCTGACTGCCGTCGTCTGGTTCGGTTTCGAGCGCCGCCGCTTCAAAGGCCCGCCGATCGGCGACGCGATTGCCAAGCGCAAGGCCGAGATCGCGGCAGCGGAAGCCGCCGTCGGCGAGAACTGAGCGCGGCAAATTCTTCCAAGCAATGGGGTCGCAGACCTGCGGCCCCTCTCTCCGGTAACGACAAGGCTGCGGAGCGCGGATTAATTTCCGAGCGGCAGCATTGTTCGACAGGCCGATGTTTCAATTCATTGTTCAGGCGGACCAAATTATGAGCAGCTATACGTTCGACGACCTCAGACGAGATGTGGCCGAAGGGCGCATCGACACGGTCCTGGCATGTCAGGTTGACATGCAGGGCCGGTTGATGGGCAAACGCTTCCAGGCGGAATTTTTCATCGAAAGCGCCTGGAAGGAAACGCATAGCTGCAACTATCTGCAGGCGACCGATATCGAGATGGAAACGGTCTCCGGCTACAAGTCGACGAGCTGGGAGAAGGGCTATGGCGACTATACGATGAAGCCCGATCTCGCCACACTCCGTCGCATACCCTGGCTCGATGGCACGGCGCTCGTCCTTTGCGATGTGCTCGACCACCATACCCACGAAGAAGTGCCGCACTCCCCGCGCGCCATCCTGAAGAAGCAGGTGAAGCGGTTGGAAGCTATGGGTCTCAAGGCCTACATGGCCTCGGAGCTCGAATTCTTCCTGTTCGACCAGAGCTATGACAGCGCGCGCGAAGCCGGCTATCGCAACATGAAGCTCGCCAGCGGCTATAACGAGGACTACCACATCTTCCAGACCACCAAGGAAGAAGAGGTGATGCGGGCGATCCGCACCGGCCTCCAGGGCGCGGGCATACCGGTGGAAAATTCGAAGGGCGAGGCCTCGGCGGGGCAGGAGGAAATCAACGTCCGCTACGCTGATGCGCTTGATATGGCCGACCGCCATGCCATCATCAAGAATGGCTGCAAGGAGATCGCCTGGTCTAAGGGCAAGGCCATCACCTTCCTGGCGAAGTGGAACTATAGCGCTGCCGGCAGTTCCTCGCATATCCACCAGTCGCTGTGGAGCGTCGACGGCAAGAGCCCGATGTTCTTCGAGGAGGGCGGCAAATACGGCATGTCGCCGATGATGACGCACTATGTCGCCGGGCTTTTGACCCATGCCAGCGAAATCACCTACTTCCTGGCGCCCTATATCAATTCCTACAAGCGCTTCATGGCCGGCACCTTTGCGCCGACCAAGGCGATCTGGAGCAAGGACAATCGCACGGCCGGCTATCGCCTCTGCGGCGAGGATACCAAGTCGATCCGCATCGAGTGCCGCGTTGGCGGCTCGGACCTTAATCCTTACCTGGCTTTTGCGGCTCTGATCGCCGCCGGCATTGCCGGTATTGAAAACAAGCTCGAACTCGAAGCGCCCTTCGTCGGCGATGCTTACGGCGCGCGCGAAGTTCGCGAGATACCGCGCACCTTGCGGGATGCCGCCACGGCCCTGACGACTTCGAAGATGCTGCGCACCGCCTTCGGCGACGACGTCATTGATCACTATACTCGCGCCGCCGAATGGGAGCAGGAGGAGTACGATCGTCGCGTCACCGATTGGGAAGTGGCGCGCGGATTCGAAAGAGCGTAAGGCTTTTGCGATCTGCCTCATGCCCGATTTTCATTCTATGATCGGGCGGGGCGCCAGGATGTTTTTTGCGGTTGCGGGACATCCGGCAAATCAATTGATGACGAAGAAAACAGGAATTCGATCATGACCATGATCACATGCGTCTCCCCGGTAAATGGAGAGGTTTATGCCGAACGTCCGGCCTTGTCGCTGGATGCAGCCAAGGAAGTGGTGGCCCGTGCACGCAAGGCACAGAAGGATTGGGCGCGTCGCCCGCTGGAAGATCGCGTCCAGCTCGTGCTGAAGGGTGTCGCCCGGCTCAATGAGATGGCCGATGTGGTCGTACCCGAACTTGCCTGGCAGATGGGCCGCCCGATCAAGTATGGCGGTGAGTATCGCGGCTTCAACGAGCGCTCCAACTATGTGGCTTCCATCGCTGCAGACGCACTGGCGCCCTTGGTTGTCGAGGACAGCGCGAATTTTGCCCGCCGTATCGAGCGCGAGCCGCACGGCGTTGTCTTCGTCATCGCACCCTGGAACTATCCTTATATGACGGCGATCAACACGGTCGCCCCGGCACTGATGGCCGGCAATACTGTCATTCTCAAGCACGCGAGCCAGACGCTGCTGGTTGGCGAGCGGCTTGTTCAGGCTTTCGTCGAGGTGGGCGTTCCCGCCGATGTCTTCCAGAATGTCTTCCTCGATCACGAAACGACTTCGGCGCTGATCGCAACCGGAAGCTTTAACTTCGTCAACTTCACGGGCTCGGTCGAAGGCGGGCGATCGATCGAGCGCGCCGCTGCCGGCACCTTCACCAGTCTCGGACTGGAGCTTGGCGGCAAGGATCCGGGCTATGTGATGGAGGATGCCGATCTCGACGCCGCCGTCGATACGCTGATGGATGGGGCGACATACAATTCCGGCCAGTGCTGCTGCGGTATCGAGCGCATCTATGTGCATGAATCGCTCTACGACAGCTTCGTGGAAAAGTCGGTCGCATGGGTTTCGAACTACAAGCTCGGCAATCCGCTCGATCCCGAGACGTCGCTCGGACCGATGGCGCACAAGCGCTTTGCCAAGGTGGTGCGCGAACAGATCGCCGATGCCGTCGCCAAGGGCGCCAAGGCGCTGGTCGATCCCAAGCTGTTTCCGGCCGATGACGGCGGCGCCTATCTCGCGCCGCAGATCCTCGTCAATGTCGATCATTCCATGGCCTTCATGCGGGAAGAGACCTTCGGCCCGGCCGTCGGCATCATGAAGGTGAAGAGCGATGTGCAAGCGCTGGAACTGATGAATGACAGCCCCTACGGCCTGACGGCATCGCTCTGGACCAAAGATGTCGAGCGCGCCTCGCGCCTCGGCCGCGACATCGAAACCGGCACCGTCTTCATGAACCGCGCCGATTATCTCGATCCGGCGCTTTGCTGGACCGGCGTCAAGGAAACCGGTCGTGGTGGCTCGCTGTCGATCATCGGCTTCCATAACCTGACGCGTCCGAAATCCTATCACCTGAAGAAAGTAACAGCATGAGCACTATCTCAGCCAATTGGAGCTATCCGAACGCCTTCAAGCTCGGCCGTGGCCGTATCAAGGAGCTCGCGGACGCCTGCAAGAGCCTGGGCATGAAGAAGCCGCTTCTGATCACCGATCGGGGACTTGCCTCGATGGCGATCACCAAGACGGCCCTGGACATTCTGGAGGATGCAGGTCTTGGACGGGCTCTATTTGCCGATGTCGATCCGAACCCGAATGAAAAGAACCTCGAAGCCGGCGTGAAGGCCTTCAAGGACGGCGGGCATGATGGCGTCGTTGCCTTCGGCGGTGGCTCCGGCCTCGATCTCGGCAAGTGCGTCGCCTTCATGGCCGGCCAGACGCGCCCTGTCTGGGATTTCGAAGATATCGGCGACTGGTGGACCCGCGCCAGCGTCGAAGGCATTGCGCCGATCGTCGCGGTGCCGACGACCGCCGGCACCGGTTCGGAAGTCGGCCGCGCCAGCGTCATCACCAATTCCGCGACACATGTGAAGAAGATCATCTTCCATCCGAAGTTCCTGCCGGGCGTCGTCATCGCCGATGCGGAGCTGACCGTCGGCATGCCGAAGGTTATCACTGCCGGCACCGGCATGGACGCTTTCGCTCA
The DNA here is from genome assembly GCF_012641405.1 of Rhizobium sp. P40RR-XXII. GTDB lineage: Bacteria > Pseudomonadota > Alphaproteobacteria > Rhizobiales > Rhizobiaceae > Rhizobium. The sequence continues at coordinate 21,122 of NZ_JABAII010000014.1, read as the reverse complement.
TTGCCTGGAAGCTTATTCCTCGCCGTTCTATCATCCGATGTCGGCCGGTATCGCGCTGGAAGGCATGCGGCTCGTCAAGGAATTCCTGCCGCGCGCCTATCGCGAGGGGACGGATCTCGAAGCGCGCGCCAACATGATGAGTGCAGCCGCCATGGGCGCCGTTGCCTTCCAAAAGGGTCTTGGCGCCATTCACGCGCTGTCGCATCCGATCGGCGCCGTCTACAACACCCATCACGGCATGACCAATGCCGTCGTCATGCCGGCCGTCCTGCGCTTCAACCGCAAGGCCATCGAAGACAAGATCGCGCGTGCCGCAGCTTATCTCGGCATCGCCGGTGGCTTTGACGGCTTCTATGAATATGTGCTGCAGCTGCGTTCGGAACTCGGCGTGCCGGAAAGCCTCTCTGCCATGGGCATCGCACCAGACCGGATCGACGAACTCTCCGCGATGGCGATCGAAGACCCAAGCGCCGGCGGCAATCCGGTACCGATGACCTTGGAAAATACCAGGGCGCTATTCAGGGATTGCTTCTGATAAGCTGTCCCCGCCTTCTCTATGCGGTGGATGCATCTAGCAGTGCGTAAGACAAACAAAAAAGCCGCCGAGTGTTTCGGCGGCTTTTTTCATTGAAGCTATGTCTGGTAGTCAATCGACGAATTCGACGACGACGCCCGGCTTGACCATCTTGGCGAGCTCCGTGGCATCCCAGTTGGTGAGGCGCACGCAACCATGGCTCTGCGTCTTGCCGATCCGTGAGGGATCGGGCGTGCCGTGGATGCCGTAAGTTGGCTTCGACAGGGCCATCCACACCGTACCGACCGGGCCGTTCGGGCCAGGAGGAATGTTTAGGATCTTGTCGTTTCCGGCCTGCTGGAAGTTGATCTTCGGATTGTAGGTATAGCCCGGATTGAAGGCGACGCGCTCGACCGTGACCGTGCCGGACGGTGAGGGCGTGTCGGCGGAGCCGATGCTGGCCGGATAGGCCGCGATCAGGGTGCCGTTGGCGTCATAGGCGAAAACCTGCTTGCGGCCCTTGTCCGCCAGGATCTTGGCGACGGCACCGGTCTTGCTGGGACCGGTATTGACGACCTTGATGGTGCTGCCCGGCACGGTGAAATCGACACCGGGATTGAGCGCCTTCAGGTAGCCTTCATCCATATGAAAGCGCTCCGCCAGCATTTCGGTCGTCGACGTATAGCCGAGGGAGGGCATCTGTGATTTTGCCGCATAATCTTCCGGGATCGATGCAACATAAGGGCCGGCGGCGTCGGCGGCCGTAATCGTGTAGTTGATGATTGGCATGCCACCGGACATGCGCAGCTGCTCGAGGATTGCGTCGGTATTGTTCGGATCGAGGGTCTGGCCGGTCATCTGCTGATAGGCATAGATCGCCTTGGTAACGTTGGCGCCCATGCGGCCGTCGATAGCGCCGGGCGAAATGCCTTGCCGCGAGAGGAAGACCTCAAGCGCGGTAATCTCCATCTTCGACTTGCCCTTGAGCGTGATGACGGGCTCGGCCGGCGGCTTGTCGACGATATCCGGTGCACCCTGCTGCGGATCTATCGAGGCATAATCGCTGCCGTTCTGGTTCGTCTGGCCCTGGTTCCTGCCCGGCAGGGGCTGACTGTCGAGCGGCTGGCGCTGAATATCGCTGTCGCGCGGAATACCGCCGGTCACGACGCCACGATCCTGCTGATCGTCGCCGTCGTAATTGCCGTAGCTGTCGGTGCGATAGCGGCGATAATCCTGGTACCCGCCGTTGTTGGAAAGCTGCGTGTCGCCATAGCGGCCGCCGTTGTCGTCCCCATTATCGCTATAAGCGCCGCGAGCCGGCGCGCGAGGATAATAGGTACTTGCCTTCATCTCCGTGGCAACGACATTGCCGTAGGCATCGATCAGAACCCGTCGGCCGCGTCCGTCACGTGCCATGGAATATCCACCGCCGTAAGGGTATTGATCGAGGATCCGGCCATCGGGAGTGACGAGAACCGTGTTGCCGTTTCCGCTGCGATAATATTGTGCCTGCGCGTCGGTGAGCGCGAGCACGGACACGGTGGCAGTCATTGCCAGGACAAAACTCAATTTTACAAACCGGTTCACGTCTGTCGAATCCTCGGATGGCCGTTCGGCTGACACACACATGGCAATTTTGACGCCAGTATGGAAATTTAAATTATCATGCTGAATAAAATATAAAAATTTATCTGATCAAGGCTTCAAGTTAACATTCGGTAAGCCAAATCACCGTTTATTTCAGCCGCGCTCCATTGCGGGACAATGTCCGCCGGCTGCGCCAATCAGGGAGGATGCCAGGGATGATGGATTTTTCGGCGGCCATGGGGCCGAAACTGACGCTGGACGAGGGCTCCGTCCTGGATATCGGCGCGTGCATCGTCGATGGCAACAATCTTGCGCCTGGACGCGCCGTTCCCGATGATGGCGATCCGCGTATCAGTCATTCCGTGGAAGGCTTTCTCTTCACTTGCGGGCCAGATCACATCCGCCATCCAGAGCCGATGACGGGCGCATATGAGGGTAAGCGCTATCCGCTGCACGGATCCTTTTCCTCTCATCCGGCCAAAATTCTCTGGACCAAATTCGAGAATGGCAATGCGGAATGCCGTGCCGATATCGATGTTATCACCGCCGAACGCCGCACCGCGAGGCTGGAACGTCTTTGGCGGATCGATGGCGCGACCGGCGAGGTCTCGCTTGCCGACCGCATCGTCAACACGAGTACGGAGGCGATGCCGGTCTTCCTGATGTACCACATGAATATCGGCGGAAAGTGGTTCGACAGCGGTACGCGCCTTACCGGGCAGATGCTGGAGAATGGCGGCTTTCCCTGGACGTTCGGCGAAGAGGGTGGCGATATCTTCTGCGTACCGGCACAAGACAAGGGGGAGGACTGGGCCGAAATCAGTCTCGGCCCCATCGCGGCCATCGGCGGCAAGTCTTTAAGGGTGCGCTTCGGTACCGATACCCTGCCGTTCCTGCAGGTCTGGCGCAATCAGCGCGCGCCTGCGCATGTGCTTGGCATCGAGCCGGTTTCGCATCGCTGGGTCTCGCGCGCCGAGCTTGAGGAGGCGGGTGAATTCAATATTCTCGAGCCCGGCGAAGCCCGCAATTTCATGCTCAACTTTGCCTTCGTTTGAGAGTGCCCCGCAGTTGACGCTCGCCCTGTCGCGGCGTAGATCAAAGCCACGGTTTTAAAGAGGACATGAACCATGGATATCCGCCCGATCGACGATGAATACTCGGTGTCCGGCCAGATCACCGTAGAGGATCTCGACCAGATCAAGGCTCTGGGGTTCAAGTCCATCGTCTGCCATCGCCCCGATGGTGAGAGCCCGGATCAGACGTCGTTTGGCATCATCGAAGCCCGCGCCAAGGAACTCGGCCTGGAGATCACCCAGGTGCCCGTCGGCCCCATGGGCGTGACGGAAGAAGCCGTGCAGGGCATGGTCGATGCGCTGGACGAGTTTCCGCGCCCGATGCTCGGCTATTGCCGCTCGGGCGCACGCTCGACGGCGATCTATCAGAAGACGCATCACATTCGCGGCTGAACGGGTTTTTACCCGGCCTTTTGATTGAGGGCAGGCCGCAGGCCTTGCCCTGTTTACCTGTCGAAGAACAACATCAGGAGAAGACCATGAGCATCAAGCGTATCGACGTTGGCGCCCGCATGAGCGGCGCTGTCATCCACGGCGACACCGTCTACCTCGCCGGCCAGGTTGGCGAAGGCGACAGCGTCACGGATCAGTGCAAGTCGGCACTGGCTGAAGTCGATCGCCTGCTGGGTGCTGCCGGCACCAACAAGTCGAAGATCCTGCAGACGCTGATCTACCTCTCGGACATCTCCTACTTCGCCGAAATGAACGCCGCCTGGGAAGCCTGGGTCGATCCGGCGAACACGCCGGCCCGGGCGACCAGCGAAGCCAAGCTCGCAGCGCCGAAGTACAAGGTCGAATTCATCGTGACGGCAGCGCTCTAAGTCGCTCCATCAGTGTTTTTGGAAAGGCCGGTGGGCTCGTGCTCACCGGCCTTTTGTCTGGGCGATTTCCGAGAGGGTGCGGGAGGGCGTGATCGCTTCCGGGTCAAGCGCGATCTCGATGATGGCCGGCTTGCCGCTCTCCCGCGCCCGCTCGAAGGCCGGGCCGAATTCTTCTGTCGCCATCACTGTTTCGCCGTGGCCGCCATAGGCGCGTGCCAAGGCCGCAAAATCAGGATTGTCGAGCGCCGTGGCGCTGACGCGGCCGGGGTATTCCCGCTCCTGGTGCATGCGGATGGTGCCGAACATGCCGTTATTGATGACCAAAGCGATCAGCGGCAGGCCATATTGGACGGCGGTTGCGAATTCCTGCCCATGCATCATGAAACAGCCATCACCGGCAAAGCAGATGACTTCGCGCTCCGGAAAGAGCTGCTTTGCCGCCACCGCCGCCGGCAGGCCATAGCCCATCGAGCCCGAAGTCGGGGCGGCTTGCGTGTTGAAACGGCGGAAGCGATGGAAGCGGTGCAGCCATGTGGCATAATTGCCGGCGCCGTTGGTGAAGATCGCATCATCAGCCGTATTGGCTTCGATCCAATCCATGATGCGGCCCATGTGAACCGCGCCGGGGCTCTTTTCCGGTGTCGTCGACCAGGCAAGGTAGGCGGCGTGCATACGTTCCGTCCGTTCGGCCCAGCGCGTCTCGGTCGGCGCGTCGAGGTCCGCCAGCGCCGCAACGAAATCCGCCGGGCTGGCGCAGATTGCCAGGTCCGGGCGATAGACGCGGCCGAGTTCCGAGGGATCGGGATGGACGTGGACAAGTTGCTGGCGCGGGTAGGGGACATCGACCAGCGTATAGCCGGACGACGGCATCTCGGAGAGGCGGCCGCCGAGAAGGATCAGCAGGTCCGCTTCCTTGATTTCGTTGGCCAAAGCTGGGTTGATGCCGATGCCGACGTCGCCGGCATAGTTTGGATGCAAATGGTCGAATAGCATCTGCCGTCGAAAGGAGCAGCCGACCGGCAACTTGAAACGCTCCGCGAACTGCCTGAAGCCGGCAACGGCTTCCTCGTTCCAGCGCGTACCGCCAAGGATGACCATCGGCCGTTCGGCAGCCGCGAGGCACTGGCGGAGATCGGCAAGCTGGTCGGGGCCAGGATGGGCGGCAACTGGGACATAGGGCAGCGCTTCCGGCGCCTCGACCTCCTCACGCAGCATGTCTTCGGGCAAGGTTAGCACGACGGGACCGGGACGCCCTGATGTCGCCACGGCGAAAGCGCGGGTGACGAACTCCGGAATGCGGGCGGCATCGTCGATCTCGCCGACCCACTTGGCGAATTCGGTAAAGGCCCGGCGGAATTCCACTTCCTGAAAGGCTTCGCGTTCGCGGGCATCGCGCTGGACCTGGCCGATGAACAGGATCATCGGGACTGAATCCTGCCGCGCGATGTGAAGGCCGGCGGATGCATTGGTGGCGCCGGGGCCGCGGGTGACCATGCAGATGCCCGGCTCGCCGGTCAATCGGCCCCAAGCATCCGCCATCATCGCTGCACCACCCTCCTGGCGGCAGACGAGCACCTCGATATCGCCGTCATGTAACGCATCGAGCACGGCGAGAAAGCTCTCGCCCGGCACGCAGGACATGCGCCGCACGCCATTTGCCTTCAGAGCCTCGACGATGAGTTGCCCGCCCGTTCGCTTCATGTCCTCGCCTTTCCCTCCAGTTCGGCCAATTCGGCCAGAACTTCCTCCTGATGTTCGCCGAGACGCGGGCTCGGCCGCGTATAGGCCAATGGCGTTTCCGACAGCACGATCGGTGTGCGCACGCTTGGAATGACGGTGCCGGCGCTGTCCTCGAGATCGATCCTCAAGCCACGCGCCACGATCTGCGGGTCGGCAAACATGTCTTCGATCGTGTTGATGGCGCCGGCCGGAACGGCATTGGCCTCGCAGGCTCGGAGCAGCTCCGCCTTGCTCCACTTGAGCGTTTCAGCCGAGACGAAGGCCCGTACTTCATTTCGGTTGGCAACGCGGGCCTTGTTGGTCGCATAGCGCTCGTCGTCGGCATTGGTCTCCATGCCAAGAATGGCGCAGAGGCGCCGGAACTGCCCGTCATTGCCGACCGCAAGGATGAGATAGCCGTCGGCGGTGGGCACGACCTCATAGGGCGAGATATTCGGATGGGCATTGCCGAGGCGCACCGGCGGTTTGCCCGAGATCAGATAGTTCATGTTCTGATTGGCAAGTACGGCCGATTGCACATCGAGCAGCGCCATGTCGATGAGCTGCCCTTCGCCGGTCTTCAAAGCGTGGATCAGGGCGGCCTCGATCGCCGAAACCGCATATACGCCGGTGAAAATATCGGCGATCGCGACGCCCGCCTTCATTGGCTGGCCATCCGGCTCGCCTGTTATTGACATGAAGCCGGACATGCCCTGAACGATATAGTCATAGCCTGCCAGGCTGGCATAGGGGCCGCTCTGGCCGAAACCGGTGATCGAGCAATAGACGATGCCGGGATTGATCTTTCTCAGGCTTTCATAATCCAGCCCGTATTTGACCAGGCCGCCGAGCTTGAAATTCTCGATCACCACATCGGCCGTCTTCACCAGCCGGCGCACCAGCTCCTGTCCTTCCTCGGTCCTGAGATCGGCGGTGATGGAACGCTTGCCGCGGTTGGCGGAATGGTAATAGGCGGCGGAGAGGTTTTCGCCATCCTTGCCTTCGACGAAGGGCGGCCCCCATTGACGCGTGTCGTCGCCGCCGTCGGGGTTTTCCACCTTGATGACATCGGCGCCGAGATCGGCCAGCATCTGCCCGGCCCAGGGGCCTGCGAGCACGCGGGCAAGTTCGATGACGCGAATACCGGAAAGCGGGGGTTTCTTGGTTTTCTTGTCTGTCATGTCGATCCGCTCTCCCGCTTAGGGCGTGAATGCCGTTTCAGATGTATCGGATACGGGCTTGGAAGCAAAGCGCCGCTCGCGCCAGAGAATGTACAGGCCGGAGCCGATGATGATGAGGATACCGAGCCATTTGATCGCATCCGGGAAATTGCCGAAGACGAGCCAGCCGAAGACCGTGGCGGAAACGATCTCGAAATATTGCAGCGGCGCGAGCGTCGAGGCTGGCACGGCGCGATAGGCGTGCACCGTGAAGATGCCGGAAACCGCCGCGGTAGCCCCGACGCCGAGCAGGTAGAGCATGGCCGTCAGATCAGGCATGACCGGATCGAGGATCGCAGACCCCGTCGCCCGGCCTATGGCAAGCAGGATCAGGCTGAAGGCGGAGCCCCATAGGCCGGTCTGGAACTGCATCGACCAGGCATCCTCGCTATGGGAGACGACGCGCGTAATCATCACGTAGATGGCGATGCAAAGCGCGGTGACGACGGGCAGCAGGGCGACGAAGCCGACTTCCTGAAAGCTCGGCTGGATGATCAGCATCGCGCCGAAAAAGCCGACGGCGCAGGCGGTGTAGCGCCGCCAGCCGATGGTTTCCTTGAGGAAGATGCTGCTCAAGATGGTCAACATCATCGGCTCGACGAAGAAGATGGCGATGGCATCAGCCACTTCCATCACCTGCAGCGTGGTCACGAACGACACCATGGACAACGTCAGCACCGCGGCACGAATGGCATGCACGCCGCTGCGCCGCCATGTCCATACGCCCCATTGCCCGCGCATCGCCATCATCGGCAGCGCAAACAGCGATTGAAGGATGAAGCGGGCCGCGGTGACTTCGGCCGGCGGGATCGTGGTTGCGGCGAGCTTGGAGAAGATATCGATGATCGGCGAAAGGACGACGGAGAGAAACATCATCAACAAGCCGAAGGTCAGCTCCGATTGCGGCAATCGGATCGAGGAGCCGCTGGAGGTGTTCATTATAGAATTCCCATGAGAATCAGGTGTTTGCCGTCACCTCTTTGCACCAGTCGGCAAAGCGGGAAATGGCTTCATCGGCACCGATTTCGTTCAGCGTCTCGTGCCGCATGTCGGGATAGATCTCGGTTGTGATATGAGAGAAACCGGCACTTTTCAAATGGTTTGCCAGCCAGGAGATCGCTTTCGCATTGTCCGTTGCCGGATCCTTGGCCCCCCCGACGAGATGGATGGGCATATCGCGCCGGAGCCGGTCGAGATAGGCTTTTTGCGGTGCCCGGAAAGTAAGCTCGAAAATGTCGAGCCAGAGCGAGACGGAGGCATCGAAGCCGCAAAGCGGATCGGCGATATATTTGTCCACGTGCTCGGGGATGCGCGAAAGCCAGTCGAAGTCGGTACGGCGATTGGTGATCGACCGGCCCCAGGTGCCGAAGGTCAGCTTCGGCAAGGGGCCGCTTGGAACATCCGATCCCTTGAACATGCGCTCTGTCTTGAGGATGAGCTGGGCGGCGCGGCCCCCAAGGCCCGCATTGAAATTGGAATTCCACACGGTGACGGCATCGAACTTGTCCGGATGCGTGACGATCGTGTTGAGGCTGATCAATCCGCCCATGGAGTGGCCGAAGAGGATGATGGGCAGGCCGGGATGAGCCCCTGCGGCAAGCTCGCGCATGGCGAGCACATCGGCAATGACGCGAGCCACCCCATCTTTTCGAGCAAATCGGCCGATGGGCGCATCATGGGCAACGGTCTCGCCGTGGCCGCGATGATCATGTGCGTAGACGTGGAAGCCCTGGGCGGCCATCGCATCCGCAAAGGTTTCGTAGCGGCGGGAATGTTCGGCAAGGCCATGTGATATCAGCAGGATGCCACGTGCTTCTCCCGTTGCCGGCACGTAATGATAGGCAATCTTCGCGCCCGTCGGGCTATTCAGGCGCTCAGTATCCGCGAACATGCATTCGATCCTCCCTATTCGGACGAAAGGTTATCATTCGCCGGATTGCAATGGATAGGTGCCGGAGCTCACAGAAATAAATCTTTCCGAGCGTTACGATTCAGGATTGCGTCCGCTCGATCAAACTGCTTATTTGTTCTTATAATGTTCTTATTGGAGGCAGGAATGAAGCAGTTGCTTCGGGTATTTGCAGTTGTATTTCTTTCGGTTGGGACGGCCGCGAGCGCTATGGCGCAGGAGCATAGCCGCGGGCGGACGCGCTTTATCCTGGCGGCGAGCTGGGAGCCGGCATTTTGCGCGACGAACCAGAAGAAGGCCGAATGCCGGAACCAGTCGTCGAACGATTACGATGCCAAGAACTTCTCGCTGCACGGCCTCTGGCCCATGCGGCAGGAATATTGCGATGTTTCGGAGGATTTGAAGCAGGCGGATCGCGGCCGTGATTGGAAGGACCTGCCGGCGGTGCAGCTGTCGCAGGATGTCAAGGCGAAGCTGGACAAGGCAATGCCGGGCACGCAATCGGGCCTCGATCGGCATGAATGGGTCAAGCACGGCACCTGTACCAAGCTCAGTGCCGACGAGTATTTTTCCATCGCCGCCGGCCTGGTCGCCGAGCTCAATGCGTCGTCAGTGCGCGATCTCTTTGCTGAGAATATCGGCAAGGAGCTGGATGCTGAAAGCATCAAGGCGGCCTTCGACCAGAGCTTCGGCGAGGGCGCCAATGCACGCATCAAGATGAGCTGCCGCCGCGTCGGCGATGTCAGAATGATTTCGGAGTTGACCATCGGCCTCTCGGAGGATGCGATCGAGCCCCAGCAGGGTAACGAGCCGCGGCTCGCCAAACTGATCCAAAGCGCGGGCAGCACCGCTTTCGGCTGCGACCGTGGCGTGGTGGATGCCGCCGGTTTCTGAAGAAATACGGCTTTTCTGACGCGGATAATGCCCTCGGACAAGGTTTCGCCGTTGCCCGAGGGCGGGGTTTCGCCTACATAGCGGCACAATTCGTACTGTTTCCGCCCGTGGAGTAACCCAAGCTATGGCACGTCAGTTCATTTATCATATGTCGGGTCTGAATAAGGCCTATGGCGCCAAGAAGATTCTCGAGAACATTCATCTCTCCTTCTACCCCGACGCCAAGATCGGTATTCTCGGCCCGAACGGTGCGGGTAAGTCGACGGTGCTGCGCATCATGGCCGGCCTCGACAAGGAATATACCGGCGAGGCATGGCTGGCCGAAGGCGCGACCATCGGCTATCTGCCGCAGGAGCCGCAGCTCGATCCGGCAAAGACGGCGCTTGAAAACGTCATGGAAGGCGTTGCCGCCAAGACGGACATCCTCAATCGCTACAACGAATTGATGATGAATTACTCCGACGAGACGGCGGACGAGGGCGCCAAGCTCCAGGACATCATCGACAGCCAGAACCTTTGGGACCTGGAAAGCCAGGTCGAAATGGCGATGGACGCGCTGCGCTGCCCTCCCGGTGACGCCGACGTCACCAACCTTTCCGGCGGCGAACGCCGCCGTCTGGCCTTGTGCAAGCTGCTGCTGTCCCAGCCGGACGTGCTGCTGCTCGACGAGCCGACCAACCATCTCGACGCCGAAACCATCGCCTGGCTTGAAAAGCACCTGCGCGCCTATCCGGGCGCCGTGCTGATGATTACCCACGACCGCTACTTCCTCGACAACGTCACGGGTTGGATTCTCGAACTCGATCGCGGTCGCGGCATCCCCTACGAAGGCAACTATTCCGCTTACCTGCAGGCCAAGGCAAAGCGCATGCAGCAGGAAAATCGCGAAGAAGCGAGCCGCCAGAAGGCGCTTGCGCGCGAGCAGGAGTGGATTGCTTCCAGCCCGAAGGCACGCCAAGCCAAGTCCAAGGCCCGTATCCGCGCCTATGACGAGCTGGTCGATGCGGCGGAAAACCAGCGTCCCGGCGACGCGCAGATCATCATTCCGGTCGGCGAGCGCCTCGGTCAGGTTGTCATCGAAATGGAAGGCATCAACAAAGGGTATGGCGACCGGATGCTGATCGAAGGCCTGTCGCTGAAGCTGCCGCCGGGCGGTATCGTCGGCGTCATCGGCCCGAACGGCGCGGGTAAGACGACGCTGTTCCGCATGATCACCGGTCAGGAAACGCCGGATAGCGGCTCCATCCGTATCGGTGAGACGGTTCACCTCGGTTATGTCGACCAGAGCCGCGATGCGCTCGATGGCAACAAGACCGTATGGGAAGAAATCTCCGGCGGTGCCGAAGTCATCAAGCTCGGCAAGTATGAAATGAATTCGAGAGCCTATTGCTCGACCTTCAATTTCAAGGGCGGCGATCAGCAACAGAAGGTCGGCAACCTCTCCGGCGGCCAGCGCAACCGCGTGCATCTCGCCAAGATGCTGAAGGCTGGCGGCAACGTGCTGCTCCTCGACGAACCGACCAACGACCTCGATACCGAAACGCTCGGCGCCCTCGAGATCGCTCTGGAAAACTTCGCGGGCTGCGCCGTTATCATCAGCCACGATCGCATGTTCCTCGATCGCCTCGCCACGCATATCCTCGCTTTCGAAGGCGACAGCCATGTCGAATGGTTCGAAGGCAACTTCGAGGATTACGAGCAGGACAAGATGCGCCGTCTTGGTGTTGACAGCATCAACCCGAGCCGTGTCACCTACAAGCGACTGACGCGATAAGTGCCTGTTTTCGCTCTTCGAAAACCCCGGCTTGACCGGGGTTTTTGTTTGTCCGGCGATGGCATTCAATATTCCATTCTCGGCAGAAATGAACAGATTTCCGACGTCCGGCGGCCTTAATGGCCAATTGGCTCTTGCAGAGCCCACTCAAATCACATAAAGATATCTTTATATCTTGATTGGGTGTCGAATGACGGATCTGGTGAAGCTCGGCTTGGATGAAGTTGTTGACGTGCTGAAGGCGGTCGGCGAACCGACGCGGCTGCGTCTCATGGCTCTGCTCGCAGCAAGCGATTTGACCGTCACCGATCTTACCGAAATTCTGGGCCAGTCGCAGCCGCGTATTTCCCGGCATTTGAAGCTGCTTGGCGAAGCCGGCCTGATCGATCGTTATCAGGAAGGTGCCTGGGCGTATTTTCGTTTGAAGCAGGAAGGCAAGGCGGTGACGCTGGCGCGAGCACTGCTGCGTCACACCGCCGAGAAGGATACCGTCCTGCTGCGCGACGGCGAACGCCTTGCTTCGGTGAAGCGTATCCGCTCCGAACGGGCGCAGGCTTATTTCAGCCGGAATGCCGCCGAGTGGGACGAACTGCGTCGCCTGCATGTCGCGGACGAGGATGTCGACAAGGCGCTGATCGAGCTGATCGGCCCGCAGCCGATCGATTCCTTTCTCGATCTCGGCACGGGTACGGGCCGGATGCTTCAGCTCCTGGCAGGCCACTATCGTCGCGCCGTCGGCATCGATGCCAGCCGTGACATGCTGGCGGTCGCCCGCGCCAATCTCGATCGCGCCAACATCACCGCCGCGTCGGTACGTCATGGCGACATTTTCAACCTGCCGCTCGAGCAGCAGGACTTCGACCTCATCACCATCCACCAGGTGCTGCATTTCCTCGATCAGCCGGAGATCGCCGTTGCCGAGGCCGCGCGAATGCTGCGGCCGGGCGGCCGGCTCGTCATCATCGATCTCGCGCCACACGGGCTTGAATATTTGCGCGACGAGCATGCGCATCTGCGTCTCGGCTTCTCGGATCAGGCTATGTCGGATTGGCTGAAGCTGGCCGGGCTGGATGTGGAGCGCGTGCAGCACCTCCATTCAGGGAGGGAAGGCGGTCAGGCGCTGACAGTCAGCATCTGGCTGGCGCGCGATCCGCGGCTGCTGATGGCAGCCGATCAAGGTCACCAGTCGTCCCCCATTCTTGCCGGGAGAGTTTGACATGTCTTCGAGATCCGAAAGTGTTAGTGACGGTATCCGCGTCTCCTTCGAATTCTTTCCGCCGAAGTCGGAAGAAGCCGAGCAGCAATTGTGGACCACCGTTGCAGACCTTAGCGATTGGGAGCCTGAGTTCGTTTCCGTGACTTACGGGGCAGGCGGCTCGACCAAGGCGCCGACGCTTTCCGCCGTGCGCAAGATGATCCATGAAACGCCGTTCACGACAGCATCGCACCTCACCTGTGTCGGTGCGACGCGCGAGGATACGCATCGTGTGATCGACGAGTTCCTAGCCGCGGGCGTTCGCCGTTTCGTCGCCCTGCGCGGCGATCCGCCCGGCGGTGTCGGCTCGGCCTATCAGCCGCATCCGGGCGGTTATGCCAATGCCGCCGAATTGGTGGGCGCCTTGCGCGAGCGCGGCGATTTCGATATTTCCGTATCCGCCTATCCGGAAAAGCACCCGGAAAGCCGCGATACATCAGCCGATATCGACATGCTGAAGCGCAAGGCCGAGAATGGCGCCGACCGGGCGCTGACCCAGTTCTTCTTCGATAACGACGCGTTCGAGCGCTATCATGATCGCGTTCGCGCGGCGGGCATCCGGATCCCCATCGTGCCCGGCATCATGCCGATCCAGAACCTCACCCAGCTCAAGCGCTTTGCTGGCGCGTGCGGCGCCAGCATCCCATCCTGGCTGGACGAGCGTTTCGACGGTCTGGACGAGAATGTCGAGGAACGCGCCAAGGTCGCCGCAGACGTCGCGGCCGAGCAGATTCAGGATCTGATAGGTCGCGGCATCCACGAGTTTCATCTTTACACGATGAATCGCTCCGCGCTCGTCTCGGCCGTCCTTGAACGGCTGGGCCTTCAGCGCAAGGTGGATGCGCGCGCCGGTGCCGCTGCCTGAGCATTCCGTGCCATTTGCCTATGAAAAAGCGCATGTCCATCTCGGACATGCGCTTTTCTAATGAAGCAGGGGTTTTGTTAGCTTTTCGGAGTTTGATCGTCTGCGAATTTCGCCAAAGCCATCAGATGAAAAGCATCGTCAAGACGAAAGCGAAGGCCGCACCGACCACTAGGACGTTGATGGATCGCGTCAATCCCATGTCTTCCTCCTCAGTCAGCCGTTAAATTTTATGTCGAAAATATGTCGTTTGGAAAGCGAATTCGATGCTGCGACGCGGCATGAGATTGGCGTTTTAATTCAGGTAACTCTGACAGAGATTTGATTTTACTATAAAAATTCCGGTCGTCTGCTGAGTGACGGGTTGTGAATAAGTATTAACATGCTGTGACCGCAGGCCGGTCGACGGTGCATTCGATCATGTTGCGCGCGTTCTTAGGCCGTGTTTCATCCATGCATAAAAGCGGCCGTCGAGGACGAGCAGGCCCGCGCCGATCAGCACCATGCCGGCGATCTCGGTAAAGCCAAGCCGCTCGTCCAGAAACAGGAAGCCAAGCAGAAGGGCGCTTGGCGGCACCAGCAGGGTCACAAGCGAGGCGTTCGTGGCGCCGGCAAGCGCCATGATGCGAAAGTATAGAATGTAGGCGAAAGCTGTCGATAGCAGCGCCAAGCCCAGAATAGCGGCTATCACCGTTGCCGGCGGTGCTGCGAGAGACCAGGGCTGGTCAACGATCACGGCGACCGGCAACATGATCAGCGAAGAGCCGGTCAATTGACCGGCCGCGACGACGGGTGGGGCGATGCCCTTGAAGCGTTTGGCGTAGATCGCGGCAAAACCATAGGAAATCGCGGCGAGGATTGGCAGCGATAACGCCCAGAAGGGAACCGAGCCGCCGGTGGTTACGCTTGGTCCGAGCAGCACAGCGGTCCCGATTAACCCCGTGAAACAGCCGATGAGCTTGGCCGGAGTAAGACGTTCGTCGGTGGTCAGCTGGTTGCCGATCAGGACGGTCCAGATCGGCGTGGTTGCGTTGAGGATGGAGGCAAGACCGGCGCCCATCTGTGTCTGACCGAAGAAGATCAGGGTATGCGGCACGGCGTTGTTGATGAGTCCCAGCAGGAGAAATTGTCGCCATTGCGTCCGCAACAGCTGATAAATGCCAAAGCGGCCGGCAAGATAGAGATGCAGTGCCAGCGCTGCCAATGACAGGCGTAGAAGAACGAGCGTAAAGGGCGGAACGTGATGGACCGCAATACGGGCAAAAAAGAACGACCCGCCCCAGATCAGCCCGAGCAATAGAAGCAGCCCCCAGGTCAAGGCACTCATCCGGTTGTCGTTACCCATCACCATCTCCCCCGTTTCGGTTCATGTAACCTGGGAGAGGGCCGGTGTTCCACCCGTTTTCCGTCGGAGTGTGCGGTGGCTGGCTCGTGAGCGGTTCGCTGAAATTCCGCGCAACAAAAAGGCGGCTTGTGGCCGCCTTTCCGATAGGGAGGCAAAAAGAACTCAGAGTGCGTTGAGCAGCGCCGTGGTTGCCCAGCCGTCCGCCGGTATGCCGAGGCGGAATTGTTCCTTCTGGATGGCGACGCGGGTGCCGGAGCCGAGAATACCGTCGATCTTGCCGACATCGTAGCCGCGTCCCACGAGCTTGGTTTGAAGCGCCTTCATATCGGTATCGTTCAGGCCCGCCTCGGGTGTGCCCTTGTTATAGGGCTGAGCGCCGGCAAACCGGGTGGCGAAATAGGCGGCTGATGTCGTGTAGATGAAGGACTGGTTCCAGCCGAGATAGGTGTTGTAATTCGGATAAGTCAGGAAGGCCGGGCCTTTGCGGCCCTGCGGCAGGATGAGGGCCGCCGGCAACGAACCGAAGCTTGTATCGCCGTCGCGGGGCTTGACGCCGAGCTGGAACCAGTCGCCAGCGGTCAGCGTGCCGCCGATGCCGGATTTTTCCCAGGGGAGATTATCCGGCACCGTTACTTCCTGCAGCCAGGGCTGGCCGCGCTGGAAGCCGAGGTGCTGAAGGAATCTTGCCGTGGTCAGGATGACGTCGGGCGCGCTGGTCTTCAAATTCACATGGCCGTCGCCGTCACCATCGGTGCCGTAGGCGATGATATCTGGGGGCAGCATCTGCGTCTGGCCGATTTCGCCGGCCCATGCACCCGTGGTCGTTTCCGGGTCGACGTCGCCACGCTGCACCAGCTCGATCAGCGCGATCAGGCGCGGACGGAAGAAGTCCGGCCTGCGGCAGTCGTGCGAGAGGGTGACCAGAGCGTTGCGGGTGTTGAAATTGCCCTGAACGGCGCCGAAATCCGTTTCCATGGCCCAGAAGGCGGTGATGACGCCGGGAGGAACGCCATAGTCCTTTTCGGCCTTGGCGAAGACGTCGGCATACTGCTTCATCTTCTGGCGACCGATATCGAGACGGCCCTGGCTGACGGTGCGTTGCGAGAATTCGAGGAAGGTCTGGCGGAAGACACCCTGGCTGCGGTCCATGGCGAGAACCTTCTGGTCGATCTGCGCGCCGGCCAGCGTTTTGTCGGCTGCGGTTGCATCCGCGCCATCAGCAATTGCCTCAGCTTTCACACCTGCCAAGAAGCTTGTGAGATCGCCACCGCAGGCGACCTTCGGAGCGTTGGCGCCATCCCCGCTCGGGGCTGCGGCGGGAGCCGCACTCTGAGCCATTGCCGTACCAGTCATGGCTGAAGCGAAGAGCAACGCAAGAGCGCTGCGCCGAATGGTGTGACGATCCATGAGCGATCCTTCCTAGGAGATAGAATAGGGTCGCTTTCACAGAAGATTGTGACATAAGCAAGAGTGAAGTGGAGTCGGCCTTAAGAATTTCCTTGCTTCTCTACTGCCGCCACCCAGTTTTGCCAGTTCTGCGTGGAGCCGCCGAACACATTGATATCGGTCGGACCTTTGATGCCGGGAATAACGCCCGTCGACGTATACTGCCAGAAGGCCCAGCTGCGATCGGCATAGGTCTCTTTCGGGTGCTTGGCGACCGAGCGGACCCAGAAGTGATAATCCTTGAAATAGCCGACAAGATTTTCGCGATGGAAATCGACTGACGTATAGATGATCGGGCGCTTGCCGTAGTAGGCTTCGAGGCGATCCATGAAACGCTTGATTTCCGTTCTCACCGTTTCAGGAGCCGGTCTGGTCTTGCAGGTCGGGGAGCCGGGGTTCCATTCGACGTCGACTACAGGCGGAAGCGCCATCGTATCCTTCGGCACATTGCGGATGAACCAATCGGCCTGTTCGTCGGCGGTGGAGCAGAAATAGAAGAAATGATAGGGCGCGTGCAGAAGCCCAGCGGCACTGGCTTCCTGCCAATATTCCGTAAAGCGCGGATCGATCCTGTCCTTGCCCTCCGTCGCCTTGATGAAGACGAAGGCAACACCCGACCCCTTCACGGTTTTCCAATCGATATCGCCCTGCCATTTGGAAACGTCGATGCCATGGATGGGGTGGCGCTGCGGATGGTCGCGGCCGAAATCCTGCGGCTTCGTATCGCTGAATCTGGTCTTGGGAAGGGCGGCTGTCGAGAGGGCGTCATAGCCCGTCGTGCAGCCATTCAAGAAAAGGGCGAGCGGCAGTAGACATGCCAGAAGCCGGCGCATGTGTAACCCGTTATGGCGCGAGTGATCTTGCTGCCCCAAGGCTTGGCTTCCGTACTATGGTCCCCGAGAATCCGAAAGAGCGGCAGACCATACCGTTGCCGGCTGGTCCTGCCACTTTATTCACCATATCAACGTAAAAAATGCGTTATCTTCAAGCAAATTCTTATGCTTGGTGCATTCCTTGACGGATTTTGCGCTGGAATCTGCCGCCACTCACGCGCCGGGCTTGCTTGCCACAGCGCGCCAGGCATAACCGCGGCCGATCCTTTCGGTCTTCACGGACATGCCGCGCGCCCGAGCCTTGTCTTCAAGCACCGTCAGGAGGTCGGCGCGCGGATCGACGTGGAACTTCTTCAACCAACCCTTCAGAAGCGCCCTGAACCAGCCCGGCAGTCCTTCCTGCTGGCCGAAATCGACGATGTGGAGCTCACCGCCAGGAGCGACGGCATCGAGCGAAGCATCGATTGCGCTTTTCCAGTCAGGAATCATCGACAGCGCATAGGAAATCATCACACGATCGAACCCGCCGACCCCGAAATCAGCGGGCGAAAAGGCCGTGGCATCGGCAACGCGAAAATCCGGCATCTGCTTCAGACCGCGGAAATTATTTCGCGCCGAAATCAGCATCTCCTGGGAGATGTCAAAGCCATAGAAGCGAGCGGAAGGGAAGCGGCGATAGGCCAGCAACATGTTGCGGCCGGTGCCGCAGCCCACCTCCAGGAAGGAACCGCCGGCAGGTACATTCAGATGCTCGATCGTGCGGTCGCGGCCGAACAGGTAATATTTGCGGGTCAGGTCATAGATGTGGCGCTGATAGCGGTACATGCCGTCCATCAGCTTGGCATGGTTGCTGTCGCTGGTTTCTATGCCCGTATCCGCCTGGCTCACGCTTTTTTCCCGTAAATGTGGAAGCCGCCGTAGATTGCCGAGCGATCGCGTGTATTGAGCTCCTGCGAACGCTCCTCGAAATAGACCCACTGGTCGCGGATCGCCGGAGAAAGACGACCTTCGATGATGCTCTTTTCAGCGGCGGTGCGGAAGATGACGCGGGCGCCTTCGCGCGCGGTGCGGGTAATCTCGGCCCAGAGATTGTTGAGCTGTTCGTCGGTCATCCAGTCCTGGGCATCAAGCAGGATGTAGCGATCGCGCGAGGCGGCCGGTTTGGAGGCCAGAAGCTCGATGAAATTGGCGTGATGCACATCAACGCGGTCGGCATTGGCGCGGATCGCGGCATAGTGTTCCGGCTTGAGATAGGTGGGCAAGGGACCCTGGTGCTGGGCTGCGTAGCGGCGCGCAAACGCCTGCCAGGCAAAATAGTTGTCGCGCATCGGGAAATGGCAGGCGAGCTTTTCAAGACGGTGCTTCAGCACGGCGGAAATGGAATCGTCGCCCGCAAGGCTTGCGAGTTCGTCATATTGCTGCGGCGGAATGCCGAGACCGAAGAGCGAGCTTTTGCGACCGAGCAGCCAGCGAACGGCTCGCTTGTCGAAGATTGGAGCGATCTCTTCCTCGAAGAACTGGCGCTGTTCGCGCATGGTGCGGGCTTGCGTCATCTTGGCGAGACGAACGCCATTCAGGCGCGCCAGCACATGGGCTGCGCCGATGAAGCGGCCGAGAAGACCGGTCTTGTAGATATTGCGGTTGAAGACCGTGATCCGGCGGCGGCCATAGAGATCGCGACCGTCCCAATAGTCGGCGGTTGCCGTGTCGAGGCGCGATGCGATGAACTGGTCGTAGGCTTGGCTGTTGGCGGCAACATCAGGCATGCCGAAGAAACGCACCAGATCCGCATGACCGGGCAGCAAGCGGAAGGCGGCGAGCTTCAGCTTGTTGAGTGCGATGTGATGGCGGTTCAGGTCCACGACATCGATCGAGGCGGGGTTTTGCGAGAGATAGGCGAGCATGTTGCAGCCGCCGGAACCGATGGTCACGATGCGGTGATGCGGCTGAAGCTCCATCGCCTCCATGTCGATATCCGGATCTTCCCATATTTGCGGATAGACGAGGCCGGAAAACAGCATTCCGAAGAGGCGCTCGGAGAGGCCGGCCTTGGATAGCGGCTTATGCTGGAGGAGAGCGTCCTTGAGTTTCCGGTTCTTTTGGAGACCGGCATCCGGGGCGAATTCCGTCATCTGAGTCTTGTCACCGATTTGTGAAGTTCAAGGCGTGTAACCCGGCAATGCTACAGTCTGATGACGCGGGCTGTTGGCAGATCCGGCGGAAAAGCACCCCTGCGGATATTTAAGGTTCCGCAGCCATCATAGGCCTTTCATATTGCTGCGTTTCCTGATTGTCTCCGCGTACTTTTTGGAGGGTATGTGACATGCGTTTGATATCGAGAGTGATCGGGGCTCTTATTGTTTTGCTGCTGATCATTGTCGCCGGCGGAGCCATCTGGCTTTCCCTTTACCCGCCGGAATTGCTCAGGGTTGGTGATGGCTATGCCGCAAAGATCGTTTGCTCGAATACGTTCGTGGCAAAGCGCGATCCGGACAAGGTGCTGGAAGAAGATGTGCAGGCCCCCGGCAATCCGGCGCTGAAGCTCATTCGGGTTTCCGTCGATCGTGACGAAGGCGTGGTGGCCGCCCGCTTCCTTGGTTTGTTCGCGCCGAACTATGCGCTTTATCGTGGCGCACTCGGCTGCACGTCGGTGCCCGATGGCGATTTGCAGGCGGCACGCAGCGCCGTCTTCCTGAACAAGATCAAGGCACCGAAGAGCGATGCGTTGTGGCCGGATGGAGATGCTGTCAACGTCGGCCAAGGCGAGCAGGGCGCGAAGCTTGCCGATATCGTCGCCAATCCGGATCTCGCCGGGCCGGCCGTGCGGGCGATCGTGGTCGTCAAAGAGGGGCATGTCGTCGCCGAGAGTTATGGCGACGGCTTCAACAAGGCGACACCTCTCATCGGCTGGTCCATGACGAAAACAGTCAATGCTGCCATCATCGGTCGCCTGATGCTGGCGGGACGCATGTCTTTCGACGATCAAAATCTGTTGCCGCAATGGAGCGTGGACGAGCGTAAGAACATCAAGCTCAGCGATCTCCTTGCCATGGAGAGCGGTCTCGTCTTCAACGAGTCCTATGGCAGCGTGTCCGACGTGACCCGCATGCTCTATCTCGATCCGGATACGACCAGCATCGCGGCCGGTGCGCGTCAGGTCGCAGCGCCCGGCGAGCGTTTCAGCTATTCGAGCGGCACGGCAACCCTTCTTTCCCGCCTCTGGATGAATCGGTTGCCCAATCTGAGTGCAGCCATCGCCTATCCGCGCGAAGCGCTTTTCGGCCCGCTCGGCATGTATAGCGCCGTTTTGGAGGCCGATGAGCGCGGGACCTTTGTCGGCAGTTCCTATCTTTACGCCAATGCTCGTGACTGGGCGCGTTTCGGCCAGTTCCTGCTTCAGGATGGTGTGTGGAATGGGCATCGGTTGCTGCCGGAAGGTTTCGTCGGCGCCATGCGCACGCCGACGAAGGCGTCGGAAGGAGTCTATTCTCAGGTTCAGGCCTGGCTTGCGGGTCCCGGCGGCTCGAATGCGCAATTCGGCCTGCCTGCAGATACGTTCTGGATGAGCGGTCACGACGGCCAGACGGTGGCCATTGTTCCCTCCGCCAATCTGGTTGTCGTGCGAATGGGATTGACGCCAGCCTGGGCGGACTACCGGCCGCAAATCCTGCTGAAACGGATCATGGATGTGATAAAGCCGGTCTCGAACTAAAGCAATTCCAGGAAAAATGCGTAGCGGTTTCCCGTCCGGAATTGCGAGAAAACAAAGAGATAGAGCGGTTCAGCTTATCACTGCCCACGGTACACGACATTAATGGTGAGAACGGAATGATGTGGTTGAATTGAAGATTCTTCGCCAAAAGGATCTTC
>NZ_JABAII010000013.1 GCF_012641405.1 Rhizobium sp. P40RR-XXII | reverse complement strand
ATGCGGTTGTCGCGGCCAGACGAGCCGCGCGTGCGCTCGTCACCAATGATGTGATGCGCTATCCGCGCCCACTGTTCGTCCCGAAGGATCAGACGATCCAAAACACCCATGACTGCCTCCAAAAGACCGTCTTGAATCTGATTCGCTCAGCCTTGGAAACCCAAGAGTCCACACCTCCTAACCGCGAGCGTCGGCGTGAAACGCGAATAAGAATATTAAGTGCTGAGGTCGCCATACCGGTCAGCTCATCATGAGCTTGTATCGGGTGACCGCAACGTCAATGGGGCCGCTTCAATACGATTAAATTGCCGCTTGTTCATTGCGCGTTGTCAGTAAGCTTCTGCTAGAGCCGATCCACTTTAATTGGGGTCATATCCCCATTCCGCGAAGCTCGCCAACAGTGTCTCATTGTGCCAAACACAACTATATTTTGAATTGGCTTGTCGGTAATGTGAATTTCAATTACTATGCAGATAGATCTTATGAAGGAGGAATTTCCTATGACGTCTCTGGCTGTAACAATGAAAGGTCAAGTCACTTTAAAGCGAGATTTGTTGCAGCACCTAGGCATCAAACCCGGAGAACGGATCGAATTCGACAAGCTCCCGGGCGGTGAGCTTCGAGTAAAGGCCGCCCGGCCAACCGGAACCATTGATAAATTCATCGGGCGGCATGCTGGCAAGATCAAAAAGCCGCTGACGATCAGTGAAATGAATGAGATTGCCGCCTCCGGCTGGGCAGGAGAAGAATGAAAATATCGGTCGATACGAATATCTTAGTTCGGGCTGTATTGCAGGACGATGCAAAGCAGGCGGAGACTGCCGGTAAACTTCTAAAAGAAGCGTCACTGATCGCCGTTTCCTTGCCGTGCCTATGTGAGCTCGTTTGGATACTGCGCCGTGGCGCCAGGTTATCAAAAGACGATATCGCCACGACAATCCGTGATTTGCTGGACGCGGGCAATGTCGTGATGAACCGTCCCGCGGTTGAGGCCGGCCTTGCGATCCTCGAAGCCGGCGGTGACTTTGCCGATGGTATCATGGCTTATGAGGGTAACTGGTTGGGCGGCGAAACCTTTGTCTCGTTTGATAAACAAGCGGTCGAATTGGTGACGCAGCAAGGACAGCCAGCACAGCTCGTGTCGTGACTAAAGGCCCCCACATATCTCCAGCGCGGGAACCCTTTTCTCAATCCACAGCGGATACAAAGAAGGCTCATCAGTATCACCCCGTCCCGACTGTCGATCCTAAAAGGTCGATCAGGAGCTTTACGGCATCAGGCGGCCGTCCCATATATCATTGTCCCATATCTAATTTTGGGCGCCGAAGCTCGCTCTTTCGGCGCCGCGCCGTTAGGTTCGAAATTTGCAGAGACGCCTCATGTCAGTTGGCGAAAAGCTCGCCTGCTTCCTGCCAGGCACGAAGCAGGGCAAACAGTTCCTCGCGATCCTTCTGATCGAGGCATGGCAGCCCCGGAACACGAACGGGGCCGACATTCAAGCCGGAGTAGGTCACCGCTTCCTTGACGACCGTGACATTGGCGCCGTTGCGGAACTTTGTGCGCATGCGCTCGAAGGGCTCGAGCTTGTCGACGATCGCGCGGGCGGCAGCAAAGTCTCCTTTCGCCAAGGCCGCGAGAACGGCAAGCGACAGCTTCGGTGCGACGTTGACGAGGCCGGAGGTGAAACCGCGCGCGCCGGCGGCTGCAAACGCCGGAGCCCAGCTTTCGGCGAGACCGCAGACGAACAGCGCGCCACTCGGATCTGAGGCGGCGATCGCTCGCGAAAGCAGCATCAGATCGGTCGTCGCGAACTTAATGCCGGCAATATTGCCGTGACCGGCCAGGCGAACCATGTCATCGACACTAAAGCCTTCGGCGCGGACATAGGCGACGAGCGGCAGGCGCGACGCCTCCGCCAGATCGTGGAAATAGTCGATCTGCGAAGCGGGGGCGGCGAAAGGATCCACCGGCTGATGCGACATCACGGCGGAGGCGCCGATCGAGGCGGCATCCTTGGCCATGCCAATTGCCTCGCGCAGGGAACGACCGATTGCCGCCGTCACCGGTGCCTTGCCGTCCACACCCTTTATCGCGGCTTCGTGGACGCGGCGGATTTCCTCGGGCGTGAGCGCATAGAATTCGCCTGTATTGCCTGCCGCGACGATGTTGTGAATGCCGGCTGCGGCCACGCGCTGGTAGACCTTGGCGGTCACCTGCGGTTCCACCTCGCCGCTTGCATCATAAGCCGTGACCGGAACACCGGATACGCCGGTCAACGCTTGCCGCATGGTCTCAATGCTCATCTTCCTACCCTTCATCACCCATCGAGGCGCAAGCGAGGAAGCTTGAAGAAGCCATCACCCCGCTCCAGCCTTATCCAATTCCTAAACGCCCTGGAACATGCGGGCGCGTGCATTCAATATGTGTCGCTTCATGGCATCATGCGCTTCGGTCTCCTGCCGCGCGAAGATCGCCTGCACGATGACGGCATGCTCGTCCTGAACGCTGCGGATCTGCTCTGGCGTCCGCTTGAGACTGAGACTGCGCGTCACCGAATGGCCGATGGCGAAGTGCGGCCTGAACAATTCGCGGACAGTGATATGGAACTGGTTGCCGGTGGCGATCGCAATCGCATCGTGCAGCTCCTGGTCCTCTTCCGCGCCGAGGCGGCCTTCGCCAAGACATTGTTCGATCTTTTGAAGCGCCGCCGTGATCCGCTCCTTGTCCTCCGGCTGCCAGTTGCGCGCCGCAAGCTCGGCGGCTTCCGCCTCGAGACCGGCACGAAATTCAAAAAAGCGCTGGACATCGGCGAGCGATCCCACGGGCACCATTTTCAGAACTGAAGAATCCGGCCTTTGGCGCACATAGGAACCGGACCCCTTGCGCGATACGATCAAGCCATCGGCACGCAGCCGCTCCAGAGCATCGCGCACCACGGGCCGCGACGCACCGAACATCTCCGCGAGCTTGGCTTCCGCCGGCAGTCTTTCATTCACCGGAAACTGTCCGTCCGCGATCATGGCGACGATCCTCTCATAGATGATGTCGCCGAAGCGCGTCGCGCCCGTACCGGGATCGTTGGCGACAGAGAGTTTCATCATCGTCCTTTTTGAATGCCGGCCAGCACCGGACATAGCGCATTTCCTGCGCGTCAGAGCTACTAAATCTGTAAAAATCTGTCAACTCTTGTAATTATCTGAGAACGTAATATGGTCTCGACGCTGCGCCAGAGGGGTGCAATGGCGACGGGTTGGGAGCTTGTCGCGTCGGCTCAGGGAAAACCCGGCCGCGGTTAAAATGGGAGGATTTGATGCGCGATGAAACAGTGTCCCGTGGCGTGAGCAGACGTGCCGTCCTCGGAGGCATGGCGGGAATGGCAGCCCTGTCTCTGGCCGGCCGCGTCAGCGCCGCCGATGCGGCCGGCGAGGCGCCTGCCTTGGCTGAACTCGTCAAGGGCGGCAAGCTGCCGCCACTGGCCGAGCGGCTACCGAAAAAGCCGATGGTGGTCACGCCTTACGAAAAGGTCGGCACGTATGGCGGTACGTTGCGGCGCGGCCTGCGCGGCTCTTCCGACCATAACGGCATCCTGCGCATGGTAGGCAACCAGAGCCTGGTGCGCTGGAATCTCGAATTCACCCAGGTTCTGCCGAATCTCGCCGAACGCTGGGACGTCAATGCCGACGCCTCGCAGTTCACCTTCTACCTCATCCAGGGCGCGCGCTGGTCGGACGGCCATCCTTTCACGGCCGACGATGTCGTTTTCGCCATCGAGGACTGCGTCAAGAATACCGATCTCTATAGTGCTGCGCCCGCGCAGCTCTCGGTCGCTGGCAAGGCCGTCGATGTCACGAAAATCGACGACCACACGGTGAAATTCACCTTCGCGGCACCGAACGCACTCTATCTGGAAAACCTTGCAACCCCGCTCGGCCAGCATCCGACGCTGTTTCCCAAGCACTATTGCAGTCAGTTCCTGCCGAAATACAATCCGAACGTTGCCGACGACGCGAAGAAGGCTGGCGCCAGCAGCTGGCCCGAATTTTTCCGCGCACGCTGCGGTGATATCGAGATCCCCTCGCGCTGGGGCAATCCGGACAAACCGACGCTCGATCCCTGGGTCGTCAAGGAGCCTTATACCGGCGGTGCCACCCGCGTCGTCATGACCCGCAATCCCTACTTCTGGCAGGTCGATACATCAGGCAACCAGCTTCCCTATGTCGACGAGATCAATTTCGGCATTTCGCAGGATGTCGAATCCCTGATGCTGAACGTCATCTCCGGCAAGATCGACATTCAGGAACGCCATATCAGCGTGCTCGCCAATAAGCCGACGCTCTCGCAGAACATGAAGAAGGGCGACTATCGCCTCCTAACTCTTGTCCCTTCGACCTCGCAGCAATGCCAGATCTATTTCAACATTACCCATAAAGATCCGGCCATGCGCAAGATGTTTGCCGACAAATCGGTCCGGCAGGCGCTCTCGCTCGGGATCAACCGGCAGGAAATCATCGACATCGTCTATTTCGGCCAGAGCCAGCCCTACCAGGCTGGACCGCGACCGGAGCACCCCTGGTACAATGAAAAATACGCCCGCCAATTCACCGATTACGATCCGGACAAGGCCGGCGCCATACTCGATCAGGCCGGCTACGGCAAGAAGGATGCGAACGGCTTTCGTCTGAGGCCGGACGGCCAGAAAATCTTCTTCGCCATCGATGTCATTCCGACCCTCTATCCCGATCTGGTCGATGCTCTCGAACTGGTGAAGGCACATTGGGCGCAGATCGGCGTCGACATGAAAGTCAACACGATCGAGCGCGCGCTCTACTACACTCGCGGTGACGACAACGCCCACGACGCCCAGGTGTGGCCGGGGCCTGGCGGCCTCGACCCCATGCTCGACCCGCGTGATTTCTTCGCCTTTCATCCGCAGGGTTCGCGCTACGCCATTCCGTGGTCGGTCTGGTACACATCGAACGGCAAGAAGGGCGAGGAACCGCCGGAAAGCCAGAAGAAGCGCATGAAGCTCTTCGACGAGGCACGTTCGACGGCGGATCTCGACAAGCGCGGCGCCGTCATGAAGCAGATCTTCGACATCGCCGCCGAAGAGTTTGAAACCGTTGGGCTTTGCCTTGCCGTCGGCGGCTTCGGCATTATCCGCAACAATCTGCACAATGTTCCAGAAAAGCAACCTGACAGCTGGTCCTGGCCCAACCCGGGACCGGCCATGCCGCAGCAATTCTTCTTCACCAGCTGACCACACCGATCAAGCGCCGCCTTGCATGGGCGGCGCTTTCCTTCATGCGGAGCTGCCCGTGGCAGCACTCACTGCGAGAAACAGCCATGCTGGTCTTCATCGGTAAACGCCTTTTGTGGATGATCCCATCCCTTTTCGCCATCAGCTTCCTGGCCTTCGTGCTGATCCAGCTGCCGCCTGGCGACTATGTGACAACCTATATCGCCACGCTCGCCTCGTCGAACGAAGTGGTCGACCAGAACACGGCCGCGCAGTTGCGCGAACGCTTCGGTCTCGACCAGCCGATGCTCATCCAATATCTGAAATGGATCTGGAACATCATTTCGCGCGGCGATTTCGGCATCTCCTTCGAATGGCAGCAACCGGTTTCCGGCCTGATTTGGGAGCGCATGGCGCTGACACTCGTGCTGGCGCTGGCAACCCTCGTCGCCACCTGGGCGATCGCCTTGCCGATCGGGGTCTATTCCGCCGTCAAGAAATATTCGATCGGCGACTATCTGTTCACCGCCTTCACCTTCCTTGGGCTCGCCATCCCGTCGTTCCTGCTGGCTCTGGTGCTGATGTATGTTGCGGCGGTCGAGTTCGGGCAGGATGTCGGCGGTCTGTTCTCCTCCGAATTCGAGACCGCGCCCTGGAGCATCGCCAAGATGCTGAACCTGCTGTCGCATATCTGGCTCCCCGTCATCATTCTCGCCGTCTCGTCAACAGCAAGCCTCATCCGCGTCATGCGTGCCAATATGCTGGACGAGCTGCCCAAGCCATATGTGACGACCGCCCGCGCGAAAGGCCTTTCGGAATTCCGGCTGCTGGTCAAATATCCGCTGCGCATCGCGCTCAACCCGTTCATCTCGACCATTGCCTGGCTGCTGCCCAACCTGATCTCGGGGTCCGTCGTGGTGGCGATCGTTCTCAACCTGCCGACAGCCGCACCGCTGCTGCTCCAGGCCCTGATGGCGCAGGACATGTATCTTGCCGGCGCCTTCGTGCTTTTGATCTGCGCACTGACGCTGATCGGGTCACTCATCAGTGACATTCTGCTCGCCCTTGTCGATCCCCGCATCCGGTTGGAATAGGAGCAGTCCATGGCCGACATTGCCGTTACAAACCTGCGTCCCGACCGCGCCGCCGTCGCCTCGCAATGGCAGCTGATCTGGTGGGCATTCCGTCGCCACAAGCTGGCCATGATCGCCCTCGTCGTCACCGTGATGATGTACATCGTTGCGATCGTGCCGGGCTTCTTTGCCATCAACGATCCCAATCAGCAAAATGCGCGCGCGACCTTCCACCCGCCGCAGCGCGTGCATTTCATCGATACTGCGAACGGCTTCTCCATCGGACTGCACTACTATCCGCTGAAGCTCACGCGCGACCCGGAAACGCTGGCGGCGATCTTCAAGGAAGATGCCAGCAAGCGGGTTTCCGTCACCTTGTTCGGGCGCGGCTACGAATATTCCGTGCTCGGGCTCTTCACGAGCAACATCCATCTGCTGGCATCCTCGGACAAGTCGACGCCGCTTCTTCTGTTCGGTGCGGATCGGCTCGGCCGCGACGTCTTCAGCCGCACCGTTCAGGGCTCACAAATCTCGCTGTCGATTGGTCTCGTCGGCGTGTTCTTTTCGCTTCTGCTTGGCATCGTTCTTGGAGGGATTTCAGGCTATTACGGCGGCAAGCTAGACTTCTTCATCCAACGCTTGATCGATTTCGTGCTGTCGCTGCCGACCATTCCGATCTGGCTTGCCATGGCGGCAGCCCTGCCGCAAGGCTGGCCGGCCGCGCTTCAATATATGATGATCACGATCATCCTGTCATTGACCGGCTGGGCGCAGCTTGCCCGTGTCGTGCGCGGTCGCTTCCTGTCGCTGCGAACGGAAGAATTCGTCGCCGCTGCCAGGCTGGATGGCGCCAGTGAGGGCCGCATCATCTTCCGCCATATGCTGCCGAGTTTCGCGAGCCACATCATCGCTTCCATCACGCTTGCCGTGCCGGCGATGATCCTGGCCGAGACCTCTCTTTCCTTCCTCGGGCTGGGACTGCAGCCGCCGACAATCTCCTGGGGCGTGCTGCTGCGCGAGGCGCAGAACATCCGCTCGATCGCAACGGCCCCATGGCTGTTCCTGCCGGGTGTCGCCGTGGTCGTCGCCGTCATGGCCCTGAACCTTCTCGGCGACGGCCTGCGCGACGCGGCCGATCCCTACAACAAATGAGGCGGGCATGACCGATATCGTTTCCATGAACACTGCCCGCCCGCTGCTGCAGGTCAAGAACCTGACCGTCGACTTCCCCTTGCGAACGGGCACTTTTCGCGCGGTCGACAACCTCTCCTTTGCCATCGAGCCCGGAAAGACGCTCTGTGTCGTCGGCGAAAGCGGCTCGGGCAAATCTGTCACCGCACGATCGATCCTGCAGATCGTCGACACCCCCGGCCGTATTACCGGTGGCTCGATCGTGCTGAATGGAGCCGGCGGCAGCTCGGTGGATCTCGTCAAGCTCAATCCGCGCGGTCGCCAGATCAGGGCAATCCGCGGGCGCGATATCGCCATGATCTTCCAGGAGCCGATGGCGTCGCTCTCGCCCGTCCACACGGTCGGCGACCAGATCATGGAAGCGCTGCGTCTCCATACGAAGATGAGCAAGGCGGAAGCGCGCGTCGAGGCCATTTCGCTTCTGAAGCAAGTGGAAATCCCCTCGCCGGAAAAGGCGGTGGACCGCTATGCGTTTCAATATTCGGGCGGCATGCGCCAGCGCGCCATGATCGCCATGGCGCTTGCCTGCAAGCCGCAGCTTCTGATCGCCGACGAGCCGACGACCGCGCTCGACGTGACGACACAGGCCGAAATCCTCGACCTCATCGCCCGGCTGCAGAAGGCCAGCGGCATGGCGGTGCTGTTCATCACCCATGACATGGGCGTTGTCGCGCAGATCGCCGACGACGTGCTCGTCATGCACAATGGTGTCGTCAGGGAATACGCGCCGGTCGAGCAGATCTTTCATGCGCCGAAGGATGATTATACGCGCATGCTGATCGGATCGGTGCTGAAGCTCGAAAGGAAGGCCGAAATCCGCCTTGCGCGGCCGCCGCTCGACAGATCCGCGGCGCCGATCCTCGAATTGCGCAACGTGTCCATGGCCTTCGGCGAGGTTCACGCTCTCAATGATGTCTCGATCTCGCTTCTGCCGCGCGAAACGCTTGGGATCGTCGGCGAGAGCGGATCCGGCAAAACGACGATGGGCCGCTCAATCATGCGCCTCATCGACCCGACCGCCGGAGAGATCCTTTATCGCCGCCCCGAGGGCGAGGTCACCGATCTTGCGAGCGCCAAGGGACCGGCTCTGGCTTCGGCCCGCCGCGAACTGCGCATGGTGTTCCAGGACCCCTTCGGCTCCCTCAATCCGCGCATGACCGTCTCGCAGATCATCGGCGAACCATTGCTCGTCAACGGCATCGCCAAAGGCCGGGCACTCGATGAGCGCGTCTGCCATCTGATGGAACAGGTCGGGCTTGATCCAAGGGCGCGCGAGCGCTATCCGCATGCCTTTTCCGGCGGCCAGCGCCAGCGTATCGGTATCGCCCGCGCCATCACGCTTAATCCGCGCGTGATCGTCGCCGATGAGGCGACCTCCGCGCTCGACGTCTCCGTGCGCTCCCAGGTGCTTGATCTTTTGATGCGCCTGCAGGACGAACTTGGTCTCGCCTATATCTTCATCAGCCATGATATCGGCGTCATCCGCTATATGTGCGACCGCGTCGGCGTCATGTACAAGGGGCGCCTCGTTGAGGTCGGCGATGCCGACAAGGTCTGCAATTCACCCGAACATGCCTATACGCAGGCGTTGATCTCGGCGATCCCGCGTCCCGACCCGCGCGATCGGGATCGCTCGCGGCGCTTCCGTTATGTCGAGCCAGAAACCGTGAAGAACGGCAGTGCCGCGTGAGGGGTCTGTCGACATAGCCACGGCAACCCATTCGCCACGGATCCGACGTCCGCTCGGCACGGCAACGTTTTCCCAACCCGCGGCATCTCCCATGCCGCATTCATGTCAATCGATAGAAGGAAGGTAAGATGAAAATCGACCGCATGCGGGTGTTCATGACCCGCGACAAGGACCGGCCACGCGTCATCGTGGCGCTGGATACGGATGACGGACTGACGGGCTGGGGCGAATGCTACAATCACGGCCCCGATTTGGCACTGCCGCCGCTGCTCGACTATCTCTATGGCTTCATCGCCGGCCAGGATCCAAGCCGCATCGACTATCTCGTCAACCTGTTGATCCAGCAGAGCCGCTTCCCGCCCGGCGCGCTTGGCCTTTCGGCGATCTCGGCGCTCGATCATTGCCTTTGGGATCTCTCGGCCAAAGCCCTCAATGTCCCGGTCTACAAGCTGCTCGGCGGCGCGGTACGAGATCGCGTCAAGGTCTATGCCGGCGTCTATACGGCACCGGATGCACCGGCGGCACGCGACGAGCTCGACCGCTTGAACGCCGAATGGGGCTTTACCGCCTTCAAGCTCAGCCCCTGGCGCATCGATATGCATGCCCATCGCTGGGGCAATGTCGTCAAGGCATCGGCCGATTATTTCCGCTCGCTGCGCGAAACCGTGCGCGACGATTATGAGATCGCCTTCGATGCGCATGCCAAAATCTTCGAGCCGGTCGCCGCGCGGCAGCTCGGCAATGCGCTGGCTCCCTATGATCCGCTCTTCTACGAGGAACCGCTGCGCCCTGAGAATATCGAAATGTGGGGCGAGCTGAAACAAGGCCTCAACTGCGTGCTGGCAACCGGCGAGTCCCTCTATAACCGCAACGAATTCCTGCGGCTGCTGCAGGTCAAGGGTGCCGACCTCATCCAGCCCGACATCTGCGTCGTCGGCGGCATCAGCGAGATGCGGCGCATCGCGACGATCGCCGAGGCGCATTTCGTCGGTGTTGCTCCGCATAATCCGATGGGTCCGCTCGCAACAGCCGTCAACGTGCACTTCTCGGCCGCCGCGCAGAATTTCAAGATCCTCGAATACCGGCTGCCGAAGGGCCAGGCCTATGTCTATGGCGGCAACGAGGTCGAGCAGCGACAGGGCGAAACCCGTTATGTCGTCGATCCTTATCTGCCGAAGGATGGCTATCTCGAGCTTAGGCCCGACCGCCCCGGCTGGGGCGTCGACATGGATGAGAAGGCTATGGAAGAGGAAGGTTATATCCATTGGCAAAGACGCGTGCCTAAGCGTCCGGACGGTTCCTACGCCTTTGCATGACAATCTCTGGCGATCTTAATCGCTCAGCCGCCAATTCAAAAATGGAACCGCTGGATTTTGCGGTTCCATTTTTTTGCCATGACCGCAGTTGGCTCTAAGCGGACTAAATGGGCGGCGCATCTCTAATCGGCGAGCGCTTAGGGTCCGCTGGTTTCGTTATTTCTTCTTCTCTTGATCGTGATGCCACTTGATGGCGAAGAACATGCCGGTGCCTAACACGAGAACCTTGAACGCAATGAAGACTATAGGGAACCAATCCCACATTTTGGATATTTCCAGACTATTACTTGACGCTAACTACCGCGAGGAGCACTACCCCAAAACTGCTGCATACGACATCAGCCATGTTGACGCAGATGAGATCACAACATTCCCATCACACGGCATAAGTGGGCTAGCTAGCCCCATGTTTCCGGACAGGGTGTTTAACCTAACAAGGTGGTGACCGCTCCTGGCTCATAGCTGCCATCGCGGCCGATGGTGGGCCGATTCCAAAGTACTTTGCTCATGGTAAAATAGTGCTTGAATGCCTGGGAACGCCCGCCGTCCTTTTCCCCAAGGCGGGTGATCGCCTGACTTCGCTCGTATTCACTTCAGGCGCGCCGCACTTACATCGCCAAGATCGTCTCGCCTCGGCGTGCGCGGCACCATGCGTCCGACGATGAAAACCAATAGTGCCGCAGCCAGCAGGCAAGCGGCAAGGAAGAACATCGGCGCGATCGTGCTTCCGGTGGAATCCTTGATCCAAGGAACGACGTTCTGCGCAATGAAACCGCCGAGATTGCCGACGGAATTGATTGCGGCAAGGCCGGCGGCGGCGCCCGCGCCCTGAAGGAAGCGTGACGGCAAGCTCCAGAAGACCGGCTGGCCGGCGAAGATGCCGGCGGCGGCAATGCAGAGGAAAGCAAACTGCAGCGTATGATCGGGAATGACAGCGGACAAGACCAGGCTTATGGCACCGATCAAGGCGGGAATGACGATGTAGGGCGTTTTCGATTCCGCCTTGTCCGCCGCTGCCGGCACTGCATAAAGGGCGACCGCGACCAGAAGCCAGGGAATGATGTTGAGGAAGCCGTTCGTCGTGTTGCTGACGCCGAAATTCTTCACGATGGTCGGCAGCCAGTAGCTGAGCCCGTAGGCGGCGAGCGGAAAGCCGACATAGCAAAGCGCCATCAGCAGTACGCGCGGATTGATAAGCGCCTTGAAGCCGTCGGCGGCATTTTGCTCCATGGCCGAATTTTCGACCGCGAGCCGATCTTCAAGCCAGCGCTTTTCCGTGTCGTCGAGAAAGGTCGCCTTGGCGGGCAGGTCCGGCAGGTAAAACAGGGTGACGAAGCCGGCGATGATCGCGGGAACGCCCGTCACGAGGAAGACCCATTGCCAGCCGGCGATGCCATAAAGCCCGTTGAGGTCCAGCAGCACGCCGCCGAGCGGCGCACCGATCGCATTGGCAAAGGCGCTGAAGATCATGAAAAGCCCGACCATGGTGCCGCGATAGGCCGAAGGATACCAAAGGGTCAGAAGATAGAGCACACCGGGAAAGAAGCCTGCCTCGCAGGCACCGAGCAGGAAGCGAAGGATATAGAACATCGTGGCGTTCTGCGTATAGGCGAGCGCGACCGTGACCACGCCCCAGGATATCAGGATACGCGCGAACCATCTGCTCGCTCCGAATCTGTCGAGAAGCAGGTTGCTCGGTACTTCGAAGATGAAATAGCCGATGAAGAACAGCGAGGCGCCGAGACCATAGGCATATTCGCTCATGCCGAGATCGCCGACCATCTGCAGCTTTGCGTAACTGACGTTCTGGCGATCGATATAGGCAATCAGATAAAGGATCCCCAGGAAAGGCATGAGCCTCCAGGTGATCTTGGATATAAGTTGCTTTTCATCAATCACGCCGCGTCCTCCCTGGGAGATGGTTCTGATTGATGTAGATAGTGCAACTCTTCGTTTATCAATGCATTGGTGGATAAGCTTGGCCACCGCCCATGGACTTGTGGCCGGAGAGCAACAGGCGAGCCGACGTCTTCAAGGCGAGACGGCGAAGTGGCTTCGCATTCTTATCTCAAGCGACGCGTTCGAACTGGGTGCGGATATGCTCGATATAGTGCTGGCCGGGTGAAGGCGCCTTCACCATGGCTAAGGCAGCCTTTTGCGGAACACCGGCAAATTGGCGCTCCTCGCCGTTTCTGAAACGGATGTAGAGTCGCCCGTCGTCCGGGCGGAAGAAAACGGATTTAATGATTTTTGATGAAACAGAAAGCTCTTGCATGGATCACCCTTACCTCTGGCCGGGTTATCGCACGAAAACCGAAATATTGGGTGAAGTGAGCTAGTTAACGAAGAATACAGTTATATCGGCGGATTTTATCGATCGCCACGCCGGGTCCTACGGGTCCTTTGGCAAGGCATCGTCAGCGTAGAGCGCTGCGAATTCCGCACTTGGTGGTATCGGCTTGATAACGTCGATCAGAACGCCATTCGGATCGGCCGTGATGAAGTGGCGCTGCCCGAAAGCCTCGTTTCGAATGGCACGCAAGATCGGCAAGCCGACCTCCTGCACGCGGCTATAGACCGCATCGACATCCTCCACTTCGAAGTTGAGCAACAGCCCCGCCACCCGGCCGCGCGCCTGCGCCGGGATTGTCTCATGCCGCCCATCCAGGATGGCGAGATTGATGCGGCCATCCTCAACCGATTGCAAATGCGCGTACCAATCGCTGGCAAAGCTTTCCTGAAAACCGAAATGCTCGATGTAGAAGGCCGCAGTTTCCGCGACGCGCTCGGTCATGATGACCGGATAGTAGCTCGTGACCTTCATGCTTCCCATCTCCTCCCAAAAGACATACAATCTGCCTGTATTTCTGAATAACATACAGGCTGCATGCATGCAAGACTATCGCTCCAATCGGGAAAGAACCGAAAAGACCAAGGCTGCGCTTATCGCGGCGGCGCGCGCATTGTTCGTGGAGAAAGGCTATGCCGAGACATCGACGCCGGAGATCGTCGCTGCGGCCGGCATCACCCGCGGTGCGCTCTATCATCACTTCGAGGACAAACGTGCGCTGTTTCGCGCCGTCGTCAGGGAGGAAGCCCTGGCGGTGACGCGCGCGATCGAACAGGCGACGCCGGAACAACTTGCGCCACGCAACGCTCTGATTGCCGGCAGCAACGCCTATCTCGATGCGATGCGCGTTACCGGCCGTACCCGGCTTCTGCTGATCGAAGGGCCGACAGTGCTCGGCCTTGCGGAGATGAAGCAATTGGACGAGGAAACGACCACCCTCACCCTGAAGCAAGGATTGGAGGCAGCCCTCGGTCACGGCCATGGGCCGGACACTCCCGTCGAGGCGCTTGCGGATATCCTATCGGCCGCGTTCGATCGGGCGGCGCTTGCCGTCGATGCCGGCGGCGACGCAAGACGTTATCGCATCGCCATTGCACATATGATCGAACATATCGCCGGCTGATATGCTTGCTTGCCAAGTCGCAACCGATCAAAGCTTGCGGAACAATTGAATACCGGCCGCTCGGACTGTTTATGGGTGTAGGCGGCAAACAGATATCAGGCGTATTCGCATATTATTTGGGCACGCCTGTTGCTTGACACTTTTTTAGCCCCCTTCTATGATTTTTACCAAATGATCAAAAAGTAGGGGAACTTAAAAATGACCAATGAAATCATACTGTCGCGCCGTGCCGTCATAGCATCCGGCATCGCGCTCGGCGTCAGTGCGCTGGCGCCGGCCGCTCGCGCCGCCGCGCCGCTCAAGGTGGCGGGCATACACGCCTCACCGGTCGAAAATGCCTGGAATTCTTGTCTTCACAAGGCGCTGCAGGACGCCGCCAAGGAAGGTGTGATCGAATACGTCTTTTCCGAGGGTGTTTCGGGCACGGACTACCCCCGCGCGATGCGCGAATATGCCGAACAGGGCAACAAGCTGATCATCGGTGAAGCCTATGCCGTAGAGAAGGAAGCACGCCAGGTTGCCGCCGACTATCCGGACACGGCCTTCGTTCTTGGGTCCAGCGGCGAAGCCGCAGGCGGCAATTTCGGCGTCTTCGGCACCTGGAACTATGACGGCGCCTATCTCGCCGGGATGCTGGCGGGCAAGATGACCAAGTCCAATATCGTCGGCTCCGTCGGCGCCATCCCGATCCCCGAAGTCAACATGCTGATCAATGCGTTTGCTGCCGGCGTCAAGGCGGTCAATCCCAACTGTAAGCATCTCGTCTCCTTTATCGGCACCTTCTTCGATCCCCCGAAGGCGCGCGAAGCCGGCCTCGCCCAGATCGACGCCGGCGCCGACGTTCTCTTTGGCGAACGCATCGGCACAGCCGATGCCGCCAAGGAGCGTCACATCAAATCGGTGGGATCTCTGATCGACTACACGCCGCGTTATCCCGATACCGTCTTTGCCAATGCCATGTGGTATTTCCGTCCTATTCTCAACGCAGCGATCGCCGATGTCGCCGCCGGCAAGCCGGTCGGCCGCAACTACACGGCCTACGGCCTGATGAAGGAAGGCGGCAGCGATATCGTCTATGTCAAGGGCGTGGCGCCGGCGGAGGCGGAAGCTGCGATGGAGAAGGTTCGCGCCGACATCAAGGCCGGTACCTTCGAAGTGCCGAAGGTACCGGATCAGCCGAAGTAACCGTCCGGCTCGATCATGGGCAATCCGTCGTTCGCAGATGCCACGGAGCTGGCCGGCGCCATCAAGTCCGGCAAGCTTGCCTGCATGGATGTCATGCGGGCAGCCATTGCCGCCTGCGCCAGATACGAAACGCTTGGTGCCACCGCCTATCTGGATCCTGAAATGGGGCTTGCTGCCGCACAGGCCATGGATCAGGAGGCATCGGCGCGGCCCGAGCGGTTTGCGATGCGACCGTTTGCAGGCGTCCCAACCCTTGCCAAGGACCTCGGCGGCCCCTTTGCGGGGCTGCCGGTGACGGCTGGTTCTCGCCTGTTCAGCCGCACGGGCAAAGGCGCGGACAGCGATCTGGCAGAGCGTTTTCGCAAGGCCGGCCTCTGCACCTTCGGGTTAAGCACCAGCCCGGAATTCGGCCTCTCGCTCGCTTCCGAGCCGGCGATCGGCCCGATCTGCCGAAACCCCTTGGATCGAAGCAGAACTGCCGGGGGATCATCAGGAGGTGCTGCGGCCGCAGTTGCGGCCGGCATCGTTGCGATCGCCCATGCGACGGATGCCGGCGGCTCGATCCGCGTGCCGGCTGCCTGTTGCGGCCTGGTTGGGTTGAAGCCGACGCGCGGCGCGGTTCCAGCGGGTCCCTCCTTCGGAAATCATCTTGGCGGCATCGCCAGCGAACTCGCCGTCACTCGCTCGGTACGCGATACCGCGCGGATATTCGATGCCGTGCGCGGTCGAACAAAGGGGCCATTCGCCGGTATCGCCGAGCCCTCGCCCAAGACGGGCCGACTTCGGATCGGTCTCCTTGCGGACACCGGAAAGCACTACCCCATCGCAGCCGATCGGGTCCAAGCTGTGGAAGCAGCAGCCAGTTTTTTCGAAAAGCAGGGAAACGAGCTGGTATCCCTTCGTTGGGACGAGATGGAAAGCGCCGTTCGGGCCAGTTCCCGCGCCTTTGGCGACATCATTTCCGTCAATATTGCCGGCTTGGTCGAGGACCTCGAGCTGGACATGCTGGCGGCCGAGGCGATGACGCAGGCGTTCGTCATGCGCGGACGCGCCATGGCGGCCACGGCACTTTGGCATTCCCTCAATGGCGCTGTTCAGGCCAGTCGGGTTCTTTGGGAAATCTTCGACAGGGTGGATGTCATCGTCATGCCCATGCTCGCCTCGGCGCCGCCACCCGTCGGCTCCTTCCCGACGGATCATTCGGACACCGAATTGCACCTTGAGCGCATGACGTCCTTCGCCCCGCTTGCCTCGCTCGCCAACATATCCGGCTTTCCGGCACTGACACTTCCTTTCGGTGAAGATGCAGAAGGATTGCCGCTGCCGATCCAGATGATGGCACCCATGGGAGAAGAGGCCCTGCTATTGCAGCTTGCATCGACGCTTGAGGCCGAGCAACGATGGCAGCATCGCTATCCGATCGCAGGCTTTCGGGCATGACCATCCCTGTCCTCACGATCGAAGGTGTCAGCAAGCGCTTCGGTAGCACCATTGCCAACGACAACATCTCCTTGTCTTTGGCGAAGGGCGAGATCGTTGCCTTGCTCGGCGAGAACGGTGCCGGCAAGACGACGCTGATGAGCATCCTCTTCGGGCATTATGTGCCCGATGCCGGGCGTATCCTCATCGACAACGAGGAATTGCCGCAAGGCAAGCCGCGTGCGGCGATCCGGGCCGGCGTCGGCATGGTGCATCAACATTTCTCGCTCGCGCCAAACTTGACCGTGCTCGAGAACATCATGACGGGCACCGAGAGGCTATGGTCGCTCAGGTCTCAAACGACGGCTGCCCGTGGCAAGCTCCTGGCGATCGCCGAACGCTTCGGCCTGAAGGTCGATCCCGATGCGCGCCTTGGCGATCTCTCGGTCGGCGAGCAGCAGCGGGTGGAAATCCTCAAGGCGCTTTATAACGATGCGCGCATCCTGATCCTCGACGAGCCGACTGCCGTTCTTACGCAAATCGAGGCGGAAAAGCTCTTTTTGACGCTGAAGCAGATGGCCGCGCAAGGCCTGTCTCTCATCTTCATTTCTCACAAACTCGATGAAGTCATGGCCACGGCCGATCGCATCGTCGTCCTGCGTGGTGGCAAGGTCGCGGCTGAGCGGTTGGCATCTCAGACCAGCAAGGCCGAACTCGCGGAGCTTATGGTCGGACATCGCGTGACCCGACCGACCCGCGAGGAAAGCATGCCGGGCGACATTGCCCTGGAAGCTCGCGATATCACCGTGAAAAGCGGCGGTGTCGAGCGATTGAAGAGCATCCACTTTCATGTCCGTGCCGGCGAGGTTCTGGGAATCATTGGCGTATCGGGCAACGGCCAGGCGAGCTTGGGCCAAATCCTTTCCGGCACGTTGAACCGCTCATCCGGCGAACTTCTTTTATTCGGCAGGCCCGTCGGCGATCTCGACGTGGCCGCAATCATCGACGCTGGCATTGGACGCATTCCGGAAGACCGCAACCGCGATGGCGCGATAGGCGAAATGGCGATCTGGGAAAACGCCGTGCTCGAGCGCCTGTCCTCCTATTCGAAACACGGCCTGGTCGACCGCAGCGCCGGCATGGCCTTCGCGCAAAAGATCATTGAGGCATTCGATGTGCGCGGTGGTAGCGCCGCCAGCCGCACCAGGCTGCTGTCAGGCGGAAACATGCAAAAGCTGATCCTCGGCCGCAATCTCTTTGAACGCCCGCGTATCCTCATTGCGGCACAGCCGGCGCGCGGACTGGACGAAGGGGCGGTCGCCGCCATTCACGGGCGTATTCTGGAAGCACGCCGGCAAGGCACCGCCGTATTGCTCATCTCGGAGGACCTCGATGAAGTCATTGCGCTCGCCGATCGCATTCAGGCGATCGTCGGCGGCCGCCTTTCAGCACCGATCGATGCCGGTGAGGCCGATGCACGCCTGCTGGGCCTGATGATGGCCGGGGAATGGAAAGAAAACAGCGGGACCGAACATGCGATTTGAACGGCGCGAACACCGTCCACTCTACATGATGATCCTCGCTCCCCTGTTCGCGATCATCGCGGCGCTCGCTTTGGCCGGCATCCTGATTGCGATTGCCGGCGCGCCGGTGCTCGAAGCCTATCGGCGGATCCTGCTCGGCGCCTTCGGCTCGCGACTTTCGGCAACGGAAACGCTCACCCGCGCAACGCCGTTGATCCTGACCGGGCTCGCCGCCGCAGTCGCCTTTCGTGCCCGTCTCTGGAATATCGGCGCCGAGGGGCAATTCTATTTCGGTGCCATTGCTGTTGCGGCCTTCGGCTCGAAAATGCTCGCCGGCTTGCCCAGCCCGATCCTCATTCCGCTCTTGATGATCATCGGCGCCCTTGCCGGGGCCATTCTGATCCTCGTGCCACTATGGCTGCGGCTGCGATTTTCCGTCGATGAGGTCGTCACCAGCCTGATCCTGAATTTCATTGCCGTTCTCTTCGTCTCCATACTGATCGATGGTGTATTGAAGGACCCGACGGCATTCGGCTGGCCGCAATCCCAGGCCCTTGCCGACCACGCCATGCTGCCGAAGCTGATCGCCCGATCGCGCCTTCATATCGGCTTTGCAATTGCAATCGTCATCGCCGCAATCGTCTATTTCGTCCAGTCGCGCACCGTCTTCGGTATGCAATCGCGAGCAGCCGGCCTCAACCCTTCTGGCGCTGCCTTTGCCGGCGTTCGCCTCGGCGCGACGCTCGTCAAGGTCGCCTGTCTTTCGGGTGGCCTTGCCGGCCTTGCCGGTGCCATCGAAGTGATGGGGGTCAAAGGCTATGTGACCACCGATCTGTCGCCCGGCTTCGGTTATGCCGGCATTGTCGTTGCCATGCTGGCAAACCTCAATCCGCTCGGCGTCGTCCTTGCGGCGATCTTCACCGCAACGATGTTCGTCGGCGCCGATGGCATGAGCCGCAGCCTCGGCATTCCCACCTACATTGCCGACGTCACGGTCGCCCTATCGCTGCTGACCATGCTGATCGCGTTGTTCTTCACGCAGTACAGGATCCGCCGATGAGCACGCTGGTCGACATCATTGCTTCAGCCGGACTCTGGGCCGCCGTGCTGCGGATTGCCACGCCACTGATCTTCGGCACGCTCGGCGCACTTCTTTGCGAGCGGGCCGGCGTTCTCAATCTCGGCATCGAGGGCATCATGACCTTCGGCGCGATGATCGGCTGGCTCTCCGTCTATCACGGCGCCGATCTTTGGACCGGCCTTCTCGTCGCGGCAATCGCCGGCGGCATTTTCGGGCTTCTGCATTCGGCGCTGACGGTAACGCTCGGCTTGTCGCAGCATGTTTCGGGGCTCGGCGTCACGCTTTTCGCCTCCAGTTTCAGCTACTATATCTTCCGGCTGATCGTGCCCGTCGCCGGAACACCGCCGACCATTATGCCTTTCCAGCCGATCGCCATTCCCGAACTTTCCAACCTGCCCTTCATAGGGCCCGCCCTCTTCACCCAGACGGCACCGACCTATCTGGCGATCCTGGTGGCACTCGTCATGGCCTACCTCATGTTCCGCACACCGGTCGGGCTTGCGATCCGCATGACCGGTGAAAACCCGCATGCTGCGGAGGCTCAGGGCGTCAACCCGATGAGGATCCGCTACGGTGCCGTCATTGCCGGCAGCGCGTTGATGGGCATGGGCGGCGCGTTCCTGACCTTGTCCGCCTTCAACAGCTTCTTTCCGACCATGGTGCAAGGGCGCGGCTGGATCTGCATCGCGCTGGTCGTCTTTTCGTCCTGGCGGCCGGGCCGGGCGCTGTTCGGCGCCCTACTTTTTGCCTTCTTCGACGCTTTCCAGCTGCGCCTGCAGACCGCGGTGCAGGGCGTGCCCTATCAGATTTTCCTGATGACGCCATACATCCTGTCCATCGTCGCACTCGCCGTCATGAGCCGGCGAGCCCGTGTGCCGCAGGCGTTGATGCAAGCTTATCGCCGTGGCGAAAGATAATCCGAGGAGCCTTTCATGTTCGATCTGATCATTCGCAATGCCAATCTGCCCGATGGCCGCAAAGCCATCGATATCGCGGTCAAGGACGGCAAAATCGCTGCCGTGGAAGCATCGATCACAACCGAGGCAAGGGAAGAGATCGACGCGACCGACCGGCTGGTGAGCCCGCCCTTTGTCGATCCGCATTTCCATATGGATGCCACGCTTTCGCTCGGCCTGCCGCGCATGAACGTTTCCGGCACGCTTCTGGAGGGCATTGCACTTTGGGGAGAGTTGCGCCCGATCGTGACGAAGGAAGAACTAGTGGATCGTGCGTTGCGCTACTGCGATCTCGCCGTGACGCAAGGGTTGCTGTTCATTCGCAGTCATGTCGACACGTCCGATCCCAGGCTGGTGACGGCTGAGGCGCTTCTGGAGGTGAAGGAACGGGTCAAGCCCTATATCGATCTGCAGCTCGTCGCCTTCCCGCAGGATGGGTATTACCGCGCCAAGGACGGTGTCGCTTCTCTTGAGCGTGCGCTCGACATGGGCGTCGACATCGTCGGCGGCATTCCGCATTTCGAACGTACGATGGACGAAGGCAGAGCCTCGGTCGAAGCACTTTGCAGAATTGCGGCCGATCGCGGTCTTCCCGTCGACATGCATTGCGACGAGACCGACGATCCCATGTCCCGCCATATCGAGACGCTCGCGGCGGAAACCATCCGCTTCGGATTGCAGGGACGCGTTGCCGGATCGCACCTGACCTCGATGCATTCGATGGACAATTATTACGTCTCCAAGCTTATCCCCCTGATGGCGGAAGCAAGAATCAATGTCATTCCCAACCCATTGATCAACATCATGCTGCAAGGCCGCCATGACACCTATCCCAAGCGTCGCGGCATGACCCGCGTGCGTGAGTTGATGGACGCCGGCCTCAACGTCTCCTTCGGCCATGACTGCGTGATGGATCCCTGGTATTCGATGGGCTCGGGCGACATGCTCGAAGTCGGCCATATGGCCATCCACGTCGCGCAGATGGCCGGCATCGAAGACAAGAAGAAGATCTTCGACGCGCTCACCGTCAACTCCGCCAAGACGTTGGGACTTGAAGGCTACGGCCTCGAGAAAGGCTGCAACGCCGATTTCGTGGTGCTGCAAGCCGTCGACACGCTGGAGGCGCTGCGCCTGAAACCCAATCGTCTTGCCGTCATCAAGCGCGGCAAGGTCATCGCCCGCTCAGCGCCACGTATCGGTGAGCTTTTCCTCGATGGCAGACCATCGCGGATCGATAGCGGGCTCGATTACGTTCCTCTCCGGAAATAACTTTCTTTTTTCAAATGCGTGAGCAGCGGGATAATTTCGTCGCTCAACGAAGCGATTGCCTCTGTGGCGCACATGCTTTGCAATTTCGGCAACGGGCAACGAAACACTCAAAAAGTTCCTCTTCTTGGACGAGGCAAAATGAGAAATTGTACCTTAAGATTTTTGACCTATGCTAGGTCAAGCTGGCCTCGAACGGCTTGACATCCAAGCAAAAGACGACATTTTTCGCCGCCTGCTACGCATGAGACGTTATTCATACAGCAATATCATCTTGATAGCTTCTCATCTTCCAAAATTAATGTTGTCGGATTGTCTGCCTAAAGAATCCCTATGGCTCCCATTTACCAAAACAATATGGTTGACGCGGCACCCGCAAGCATCACGATCAGGCACAACAAGCGTCTATATATTTTTTGGACGCTCTCCGAGGGATCGCGGCAATACTGGTGGCGCAGCGACATATTTCGGAAACTTTTGGCGGCGAGCCATTTCAATCAAGCTATCTGGCCGTTGATTTTTTCTTCGTCCTGAGCGGTTTTGATCGTGTCCCATGTCATTTTCACCCTGATTTTCATTTCGCGGTGACCCATCAAAACCGTCGCAAATCCTTGCGGCGCAGCGCATTATGCATATTGGCCTTGGTTCGCCGCAACGGAAAGCGGTCAAGAGGAGGTGCCACTAACAGGTGGTCGTTCTACCGGATGGAATAGGCATGGCCTGTGCGCTTCAGTCAGGTGCCGAGTCATCGTGGCACAAAAGCATGTGCGTGCCGTCATCGCGGCCCAATTGATCCGGTGGCCCCTTCAGCAACGCCTGCAGCGCGGCCCGCAAGTCGTCGTCACCAACGCTCTCAACCGCGGCGCCATGACGCAGAAACGCATGGGCAAGCAGAGCGTCGCGGCCTCTGCGGCATGCCCTATCCTGCATTTCAGCGGATGTTGATCAAGCAGTCGGACGGAACTTTCAGCATTATCCGTTTTTAATAGGTGCTTTCATTGAACCAACGTTGAAATTGAGCATAGGAAGACCTATAGTCCGCGCTGAAGAGGATTTGACCATGCCCAGAGCCGCCGCAGAGAATACGACCCGATTCCCTATGCAGATACCACCAGCCGAAAAGGCTAGGTTGATGCGTGCGGCTGCACTTGAGCGAACCAGCCTCAAGGACTTCGTGCTGCGCAATGCGCTATTGGCGGCCGAGGCCGTGATCGAGAAAGCCGAGCGAGTCAATCTCGATGAAGAGCAGACACGCTTCATGCTAGATCTGCTGGAGAATCCGCCGAAGCCGAACACTAAGCTGCAGGCGGCGGCTCGTTCGCTCGCGACCCGCAAATGACGCTTCTGGACTGGCGCGAGGAGCCGATTTCCAGGAAGCATAATCGCAAAGGCTTTGACTGCGGTCAGGCGGATCTCAACGACTTCTTGACGAAATATGCCCGTCAAGCGCACGGGAGCGGCGCTTCCAAGACGTTCGTAGCGGTCGACGATGACGACGGTACGACGATCTATGGTTTCTATACGCTCAGCCCCGCGCAGGTCGAATTCGATCTCACGCCAGAGAGGGCACGGCCGGCTGGCGGGGGACGACATCCGGTCGGCGGGTTCCGGCTTGGCCGGCTCGCAGTGAGCACGTCGCTGCAGGGTCGGGGTCTCGGTGGCGAATTGCTGATCGCAGCCGCACGCCGCTGCATTCAGGCATCAGTGCAGGTTGGCGGATCATT
Organism: Rhizobium sp. P40RR-XXII; assembly: GCF_012641405.1. Lineage (GTDB taxonomy): Bacteria > Pseudomonadota > Alphaproteobacteria > Rhizobiales > Rhizobiaceae > Rhizobium. Next base: position 161,413 of record NZ_JABAII010000013.1, on the reverse strand, counting down.
GCTGCTGATTGACGCCAAGGATAAGCGGGCGGCCGAATGGTATAAATCCTACGGGGCTCTCGAAATCCCGAAGACACCGCTCGCACTGGTTCTACCCTATTCTGTGATCATCGACGTCATGGAGCGAGCAGGCAAACCGGTCCTGTAACACGGTGGCTGCCGCTAAGGTCGCCGCCCAGCGCGAGATCACCTATCGCCAACGAGTGGAACAGGAGGGATTGGGCGCCGAGATCGTGCACTTCCTGCGCGCGAAGGATCGGCCGCGCGCCGTTTTCGTCTGGTCCGATCTCGATGCAGTACCGTTGCTGAACGCAGCCCATATGAGCGGCATCCGCGTTCCCGAGGATTGGGTGAGCGACGACGTTATTCATGACAACGCGTCGATGCAAGTCTTCTCCGAAGGCGATACGCGGAGGCGACTTGTCTGGATCCACGATACGCTTCCAGATCCACTGGCGACGTGGTTAGCCAGCGCGATGGATCAGATGGCACCCGTCTTTCAGCAGGCGCTGAAATCGCCGAAAAGCTGACCACTGCACTCCGGTGGAGGGCGGTCTCTCTCAGCAATTGCCCCATCGGCCAAGACGAGATAGCGACTCCGCCGGCCCCAACCAAATTGGCGAGTGGCTTCGACTTGTTACGAAGCTGCTCGCTGGAGCCGTCGTCCAAGGACGTCATCGATACTCGTTTTGAGACGTGCGCGATGGCCCAACTGCAGTCATTGCGGACAACGGCGGTCGAGTTCGGGAAATGGCGGAGAAGATGGGATTCGAACAGCGGACCGTGCAATTCTGTTGTGGTCTCGCAGATCCCTCGGCAGTTTCCTTGTGTCTTTCGGGCCGGATGATCGGGTTGGCTCAAAACTTCCTCTCCCAGCATTTCGATTTTCAGAGACTGCTCATCGCCGCCGGCGTTGCATGGGTTGTTACAAGTTCCTGCCGTGCATAGGCGGCGTGGTGATACCGGCCGACGAGCGCACTAAAGTCTGCTGGCTTCATCCCCTTGATGCCAACCGCGCCCAGCGTAACGATGCGCTCACGTCGGTCGATTTTGCTATAGGGCGTGCGCCAGTTTTTGTTTGGCAGGGTCGCGTTTTCGTTGAGCCACAGGCGCAACGCGAAACGGCTAGATGCATAAACCGCATATCCGGCAACGTCCGTCCAGGCAATCGGCTCGCCCAATACGGATGCGTGCAAACCATCGGGAGTCAGCACCATGAGCGGTCGATGTTCGTCACCTTAAACTTCATCTTGCCGATACGATGACGGCGGCCGGAATTGTGCTTATGCGGCATGGCGTGCAGATCAATCACCCATAGGCGCTAACCGTTGAAATTCGATCCCTGCACCAATACTGCCTGCAATGCAATTTTGGCGGCGTCAGACTGAATAAATCCTCGCTTTACAGCTAACATGTCAGTGTGCTACGCAGTAATCCTACAAGATCGGGAGGATCGGATGAAAGAGAGTTTCGGCCTGTCAGCCGCCCTGGCAACGCCCTTTGATACGGATGGCGAGATCGCAATTGCGGGCGTGATCGAACAGGCGAAGCATTGCCTTGCCAATGGCTGCAAAAGCGTGACGCTTTTCGGCACCACGGGCGAAGGTGCTTCCATCGGCATGCAGGAGCGCAAGCAGGTTCTTGCCGCCATGATCGCCGCCGACATCGCGCCTGAGCAGATCGTCATGGGCGTGCTCGTCGATGCTGCCGAGGATGCGGCAGCTCAGGCTGGTCAGGCACTGGCGCAAGGCGCGCGCAACATCCTTCTGGCGCCGCCTTCCTACTTCAAGAACGTCAGCGACGATGGTCTCTTCAAATGGTTCGCGGCCGTTTTTACCATGCTGGGCACCCATGCCCGCGACGTAATCGTCTACAATATTCCGTCGGTGACGATGGTGCCGCTGTCGATCTCGCTGGTCGGTCGCCTGCGCACGGCATTTCCGGATATCATCGTCGGCGTCAAGGATTCTTCCGGTGACTGGTCCTATACCGAGGAGCTGCTGAAAACGCATGGCGATCTCATCATTCTGATCGGCGACGAGCGGCACTTAGCGCGCGGCGTGCGCCTCGGCGGACAGGGTGCCATCTCCGGCATGGCAAACCTCCTTCCCCGCGAGGTCCAGGCCATGGCGGAAAAAGGCATCGACGACGCCAATGTCGAGCGTTTCGTCGAACAGCTGCTGAACTATCCGATCATTCCCTCGATCAAGGCCATTCTTGCCCGTTTGACGGAGGACGACAGCTGGCTTGCCGTGCGCCCGCCGCTCGTGCCAATAAACCGGCAGGATTCCGACACGCTCTTTGCTGCCTTCGGCGCGCTGTTTCGCGCCAAAGCCGCCTAACCGAACAGCCCGGAGCTGCCGATGGACGGACCAGGCGAACAGACGACGTTGAGAGAGAAAGCCTATGAGAGCTTTACGCGCCACCTCTTGGCGCGCGACGTTCGGCCAGGGCAATTCATCTCGCAGCGGCGGCTTGTCGAGCTGACGGGACTGACGCTTGGTGCAATCCGGGAATTGATCCCGCGCCTGGAGGCCGAAGGGCTGATCAAGACGGTGCCGCAGCGCGGATTGCAGATCGCCCATATCGATCTGGACCTGATCCGCGAGGCCTTCCAGCTTCGCCTCTTTCTGGAAAAGGAGGCGGTCGCGCTGTTCACCTATTCGGCGTCGGACGAGACGATCGCCAAGCTTTTGAAGGATCATCGCGATATCGCCGATGCGATCCGGGCTGGCGACAGCACGCAGGAACTCGAGCTTCACGCGCAATCGGTGGATTGGGGCATGCACGATGCCTTCATCGATGCGCTCGGCAACACCATCATCTCGAATGCCTATCGGGTCAATTCGATCAAGATGCGCCTGATCAGCCAGGACAGGTTCCGCATCAATGGCCATGTCGGCCCCGTGATGGAGGAGCATTTGAAAGTGCTTGAGGCGATTCAGCGACGATCGGCCGAGGAGGCGGTTGCCGCTCTCGTATCCCACATCGGCGGAGCACGGGATCGCGCATTGAAGATTTGAATAGTTTTGAATAACGGGGCCGCGAATGAGGAGATTTTCGGCCAAAGGAGGAGGAACGGAATGTCATCGTCATTTTTCAATCCGACACGTCGCGGCTTCATGGCCGGCACGGCAGCCCTTGGAGCGGCAAGCTTTCTGGGTGTCCGCACCGCCTCGGCGGCCGTCGACTGGAAGCGCTTTTCCGGCACGACGCTGGAAGTCAATCTGGTCAAGAGCCCGCGCAGCGAAACGATCCTCAAATATTTGAGCGAGTTCGAAGCCCTGACGGGCATCAAGGTCAATGCCGAGGCGACGCCCGAGCAGCAGCAGCGCCAGAAGACCACGATCGAGCTCAGCTCCGGCAAGCCGAGCTTCGACGTCGTACATCTGAGCTACCACGTCCAGAAACGTCAGTTCGAAAAGGGCGGCTGGCTCGCCGATATCAGCGGCTTCATGAAGGATCCGGCGCTCACCGATCCGTCGCTGACGGAAAGCGATTTCGCCGAGGCCGGCCTGAAATTCGCCAAGGACTCCGAAGGCGTCATGCGCTCCCTGCCCTTCTCGGTCGATTACTGGATCGTCTACTGGAACAAGACCCTGTTCGAGAAGAAGGGCCTCGCCTATCCGCAAACCTTCGAGGACATGGCCAAGGCCGCCGAGGCGCTGACGGATAAGGCGACCAACACCTACGGCTTCGTCGCCCGCGGTCTGAAGAACGCCAATACGCCAGTCTGGACGGCCTTCATGCTCGGCCACGGGGCGACGCCGCTTTCGGCCGACGGCAAGCTGCAGACGGAATCGCAAGGGGCCGTGGATGCTGCGAAGCTCTATCAGCGCCTGATGACGAAATCGGCGCCTCCCGGCGTTTCCGGCTTCAACTGGGCGGAGGCGCAATCGGCCTTCCTGCAGGGCAAGATCGGCATGTGGCTCGACGGCGTCGGCTTCGCGCCGCCGATCGAAAATCCTGAGAAGTCCCGCGTCGTCGGCCAGGTCGGCTATGGCGTCATGCCGAAGGGGCCGAATGCGCAGGCTGCGGCAACCTTCGGCGATGGCATCGGCGTTACCGCTGCCAGCCAGAAGAAGGAGGCCGCCTATCTTTTCTGCCAATGGGCGATCTCGCACGACATGGGCGCTCGCCTGCTGCAGGCCGGCGCCGGCGTTCCCTTCCGTCAGTCTGTTCTGGAGGATCAGAAGGTCCGCGAAGGCGTGAAAATGCCAGGCGCCTGGCTGGATGCCGTCGCCGGCTCGGCCAAGGTCTCGCAGCTGGCGCTACCCGTCATCATCCCGGTTACCGAGTTCCGCGACATCTATGGCGTCGCGCTGACGAACATGATCGGCGGCGCCGATCCGGCAGCCGAGCTGAAAACGGCAACTGCCCAGTTCGAGCCTGTGCTGGCGCGAAGTGAGGGATGATGGCCTCCGTGAGCATCGAAGATACCGCCGCGAAGACAGCTGACGGAAGGAGCAAGCCGCACCGGCTTGCTCCCAACTACTGGCCCTTCGTCGTCCCCGCGCTGATCGTGATTGCCGCCGTCATCGTCTTTCCCTGGGTCTTCACCCTGTGGATGAGCGTGAACAAATGGACGCTCGGCCAGTCTCAGAGCTTCGTCGGCTGGGACAATTATGTCCGGCTGGCGACCGATGCGCGCTTCTGGGAATCGCTATGGCACACGGTTCTCTACACCGTGCTGTCCGTCGTCGGCCCGTTGTTCTTCGGAACGCTGGCCGCACTGATCTTCGATGCGAACTTTCCGCTGCGCGGCTTCCTGCGCGGCATTTTCGTCATGCCGATGATGGCAACGCCGGTTGCCGTCGCCCTCGTCTGGACCATGATGTTCCACCCGCAGCTCGGGGTGCTGAACTATCTGCTCTCGCTCATCGGCATCGGGCCGCAGGAATGGATCTACAATCAATATAGCGTCATCCCCTCGCTCGTCCTTGTCGAGGTGTGGCAGTGGACGCCGCTTGTCATGCTGATCGTGCTCGGCGGCCTCGCTTCCGTGCCGCGCGAACCCTATGAGAGCGCCGAAATCGACGGCGCCAATGCCTGGCAGAAGTTCCGCTATCTGACGATGCCGATGATCGCGCCCTTCCTTATGATCGCCGTCATCATTCGCGGCATCGACGCGATCAAGAGCTTCGACATCATCTATGCGATGACGCAGGGCGGCCCGGGAACGGCGTCAGAAACGATCAACATCTATCTCTACAACACCGCGTTCGCTTATTACGACATCGGCTATGGCTCGGCCATGGCAGTGGTGTTCTTCATCGTCATCGTCGCGCTCTCGTTCGTCCTTTTGATGATCCGCCAGCGCACGCGGTGGACGGACGCGGAGGGCCGTTGACATGAAGCGCTCGACACTCAATCGCATCGGCCTGTTCTTCGTCGCCCTGGTGATCGTTTCGCCTGTCGTCCTGTTCTTCATCTGGATGATCTCGCTGTCGTTGAAATACGAGATCGACAACGGCGCCTATCCGCCGATCCTTATTCCGGATCGCATGGCCTGGACGAACTATGTCAATGTTTTCCAGGAAAACAATTTCTTCCTCTATCTGTGGAACTCCGTTCTGGTGACGGGTGCGGCCACCCTGCTCGCCCTCATCATTGGCGTGCCGGCCGGCTACGGCATCGCGCGGCTGAAGGCGGAAAAATCGGCTGTCGTCATCATGATCGCCCGCATGACACCGGGGCTTTCCTTCCTCATCCCGCTGTTTTTACTGTTCCAATGGCTCAATCTGCTCGGAACGCTCTGGCCGCAGATCATCATCCACCTCGTCGTGACAGTGCCGATCGTCGTCTGGATCATGATCGGCTATTTCGAGACGACGCCGATGGAGCTGGAGGAGGCCGCAAGCATCGACGGCGCGACGCCGTGGCAGGTTTTTCGCCTGGTCGCCCTGCCGATCGCGCGGCCCGGCATCGTCGTCGCCTTCATTCTCTCGGTCATCTTCTCGTGGAACAACTTCGTCTTCGGCATCGTGCTTGCCAGCCGCGAGACCCGCACGCTGCCCGTCGCCGTCTACAACATGCTTTCCTTCGAGCAGGTGAGCTGGGGGCCGCTTGCGGCCGCGGCCCTGATCGTCACGCTGCCGGTCCTCGTTCTCACCATGTTCGCGCAGCGCCAGATCATCGCAGGCCTGACCGCCGGCGCCGTTAAATGACACACCTCTTCCTTCCGACAGGATCACATTCATGGCACCCGTAAACATCCAGAATATTCAGAAGCGCTACGGCCAGGTGAAGGTCATCCACGACATCAGCGTCGATATCGCCGATGGCGAGTTCGTCGTCCTCGTCGGCCCCTCCGGCTGCGGCAAGTCCACGCTGCTGCGGATGATCGCCGGGCTGGAAGAGGTCAGCGACGGCGAAATCCGCATCGGCCGGCGTGAAGTTAGCAACCTGCCCGCGCGCGATCGCGACATCGCCATGGTGTTCCAGAACTATGCGCTGTATCCGCATATGACCGTGGCCGACAACATGGGCTTCGCGCTGAAGCTGAAGAAGGCAAACCCGGCGGAAATCGCCGCCAAGGTACAGAAGGCCGCCGCCATCCTTGGCCTGGAAAGCCTGCTTGAGCGCCTGCCTCGCCAGCTTTCCGGCGGCCAGCGCCAGCGTGTCGCCATGGGGCGTGCTCTGGTGCGCGATCCACAAGTCTTCCTGTTTGACGAGCCTCTTTCCAATCTCGACGCAAAACTGCGCGTGCAGATGCGTGGCGAGATTAAGTCCATGCATCAGCGCATCGGCACGACGACGATCTACGTGACGCATGACCAGGTCGAGGCGATGACCATGGCGGACAAGATCGTCGTGCTTCACGGCGGCCTCATCGAGCAGGTCGGCGCGCCTCTCGATCTCTACGACCGTCCGGCAAACCTGTTCGTCGCCGGTTTCATCGGCTCGCCTTCGATGAACTTCATCGACGGCCGGATCGAGGAAGGTGTCTTCCGCAGCGAAAAGGGTCTCATCCTGCCCCTGCCGCAAGGTTTCTCCGTTGCCGAGCATGGCGGGCGGCGGCTCGTCTATGGCATTCGGCCCGAGCACATCCGCGCCGCCGCCGGCGGCTTGTCTGCCCGGGTCGGCATCGTCGAAGGCACGGGTTCGGAAATCTATGCCAAGCTCGACTGCGGCGGCGAGGAAATCTCCTGCCTGTTCCGCGAGCGGTTGAACATCCGCTTCGGCGACAAGATCGACATTGCCATCGACCCGGCCAGTATCCATCTGTTCGACAAGGCGAGCGGAAAGCGGCTTTGAGCGCTCCCTCGATCTTCGATCCACCGGCCGGCGAACCCAGGCATGTCTTATGCGTCGGCGCGGCCGTTCTCGATACGCTCTTTCGTGTCCGCGTGCTTCCGCAGGGTCAAGGGAAGGTTCTGCCTTACGACATGCTGCAGATTGCCGAAGGCATGGCCTCGAGTGCTGCCTATGCCGTCGTGCGGCTCGGCGGCAAAGCGAGCCTGTGGGGCGCGGTCGGCCGTGACGAAACCGGCGATCGGATTGTTCGCGAACTGGACAACGCCGGCATCCACGTGGACGGCATGCTGCATGTGGAAAGCGCCCGCTCCGCCGTCTCGACGATCCTGGTGGACGATGACGGCGAAAGACTGATCGTTCCTTTCTATGATCCGAAGCTGCATCACGCGGTCAAGAAATTCACGGCGGCTGATGTCGCCGCGTTCGATGCCGTGCTTGTCGACGTCCGCTGGCCGGCGCTGGCGTTTCAGGTTTTGAAGACGGCAAGAGCAATGGGCAAGCCGGCCATTCTTGACGGCGACGTCGCCCCTGACGGCATCATCGAGCAGCTGGCGCCGGAAGCGACCCACATCATCTTCTCCGAGCCGGCGGCCGAGCGCCTGACGGGAAGCGACGATGTTGCCGAGATGGCGCGGCGGCTGAAGCGGCGGTTCGACCATGCCTTCGTCTGCGTGACGGCGGGTGCCGCCGGCAGCCACTGGTTCAACGAAGAAACCGGTAAAATCCAGCACTGCCCGACCATATCCATCAAGGCGGTCGATACGCTTGCCGCCGGCGATATTTTCCACGGCGCCTTCGCGCTTGCCGTTGCCGAAAAAATGGTGGCGGAAGATGCGATCCGCTTCTCCTCCATCGCGGCAGCGATCAAATGCGAGCTCTTCGGAGGGCGGGCAGGAGCGCCGGGACGCGCCGATGTGATCAGACGTTCTGAGCCGCTTCAAAGATTCTGACGGTATCGAAGCCACCGTCGAGACCTCTCTCGAATTTATAACTCACCGAAGGCATTCCCTGCAGCCGTCGTCCGTCCATGGCGGGCGTTGTCTTCCTCCATGCGGCAAGCCAAATGCCAAGACCGTCACCCGTCGTTTATAGGGATGACACGCTTGCACGCGTCGGTTATAAAAATCGCGCGACTCAAGCAGGAGGATCGCCAGATGAGAAATTTCAGCACCCACTGACGCTGAACGGCGGTGCCGAACTTCGGGCTGCCGCTCAGTCCGTTCTTGTCTTTCCATATCCTCTTCTGTGCCCATGGAGGGCATTCATGCTTCGTCGTTTCTTTTCCTATTATGCCAGCTATAAAAAGCTGTTTTTCCTCGACTTTGGCTGCGCCGTGCTTGCGGGCCTGCTAGAGCTCGGCTTCCCGCTGGCGGTCAAGCTTTTCGTCGATGAACTGCTTCCGAGCCGCGATTGGGGTCTGATCTTCGCGACAGCGGCGCTGTTGCTTGTCGTCTATGCTGTGAGCACCGGCCTCTCGGCGATCGTCAACTATTGGGGTCATGCGCTCGGCATCTCGATCGAATCGGACATGCGCCGCCAGGCCTTCGATCATATCCAGAAGCTGTCCTTCCGCTACTTCGACAATAACCGCACCGGCCACCTGATCACCCACGTCACCAAGGACCTAGAGGAAGTGGGCGAGATCGCCCATCATGGTCCCGAGGACCTGTTCATCGCGATCATGACCTTCATCGGCGCCTTCCTTTTGATGTTCAGCGTCCATTGGAAGCTCGCACTGCTGACGACGACCATCGTGCCTTTCATGACCTGGCTGGTGAGCCGCTACGGCTCGAAGATGACGCTGAATTCGCGCAGCCTGTTCGGCAAGGTCGGCAACTTCAACACGCGCATGCAGGAGACGGTCGGCGGCATCCGCGTGGTCAAGGCTTTCGCCAACGAGCGATATGAAAGCCAGCTGTTTGCCAGCGACAACGAGGACTACAAGGCGACCAAGCTGGATGGCTATGCCTATATGACGGCGAGTATCGCGCTCAGCTATTTCAGCACGCGCCTGGTGCAACTTGTCGTCATGATGGCCGGAACCTGGTACGTCATTTCAGGCGAGCTGAGCTATGGCGGCTTCGTCAGCTTCCTGCTGCTTATCAACGTCTTCTTCCGGCCGATCGACAAGATCACCTCGGTGATCGAGACCTATCCCAAGGGCATCGCCGGCTTCAAACGCTTCCTGTCGCTGATCGATACGGAACCGGATCTTGCCGACCGGCCGAATGCGGCTGCGGTGGATCATCTGAAGGGCAATATCGCCTACCAGAACGTCGCCTTTGGTTATTCCGATCAGGCGGCGATCTTCAAGGATCTGAACTTGACTATCGCGGCCGGCGAAACCGTCGCCTTTGTCGGTGCCTCCGGCACGGGCAAGACGACGATCTGCTCGCTGCTGCCGCGCTTCTACGATGTCACGGCCGGCAGCATCACGATCGACGGCATCGATATCCGCGACATGACGCAAGCCTCGCTGCGCGGCCAGATCGGCATCGTGCAGCAGGACGTCTTCCTGTTCGGCTCGACCATTCGCGAGAACATCGCCTATGGCAAGCTCGGCGCTACCGACGAAGACATCATGAAAGCCTTGCAGCGCGCCTCGCTCGACGAATTCGTCCGGTCTCTGCCCGCCGGCCTCGATACGCCGACGGGCGAGCGTGGCGTCAAGCTCTCGGGCGGACAGAAACAGCGGCTGGCGATTGCCCGCATCTTCCTGAAGGATCCGCCGATCCTCATCCTCGATGAAGCCACCTCGGCGCTCGATACGGCAACTGAATATGCGATCCAGCAGGCGCTGTTGGAACTCGCGAAGGGACGCACGACGCTGGTCGTCGCCCATCGGCTGTCAACCATCCGCAATGCCGACCGCATCATCGTCATGGGCGATAACGGCATTGTCGAACAGGGATCGCATGACGAATTGCTTGCCCGCCGTGGCGCCTATGCGCGGCTGCACAATGCTCAGTTCGGGCTTTATGCCTGATCCATTGACATCGATGAATGAAAAAGAGAGCCGGGGGTGAACGCCTCGGCCTCCGTCAAGCCCAGGCCGGCCTGGCAATCCCTAAGTGATCGCGCAGCGTCGTGCCTTCATAATCGCGGCGGAAGAGGCCTCTCTCCTGCAGGATCGGCACAACGTCGTTGGCAAAATCCTCAAGGCCGCCGGGGAAGAAGGGCGGCATGACGTTGAAGCCGTCTGCGGCGCCGTTTTCAAACCATTGCTGCATGCGGTCGGCGATCTCTTCAGCCGTTCCGAGCACGATGTGATGGCCGCGGCCGGCGGCCACACGCAGGGCAAGCTCACGGATCGTCAGCTTTTCGCGACGGGCAAGCTCGGTCAGCAGTTCGGCCCGGCTGCGCAGCTGGTCGGAAATCGGCAGGTCGGGCAGCGGTCCGTCGAGATCATATTCGGCAAGGCTATGGCCAAGGCGTTCCTCCAGAAGCGGCATGGCGCTCTTGATGTCAGTCCAGCGGTTCAGCACGTCGAGCTTTTCGCGCGCCTCGGCAACCGTTTTGCCGATAACGGGCAGGAAACCAGGCATGACGGCGACGTCGTCCGGGTTGCGCCCGAAGCCGGCGACCTTGCCCTTCAGGCTCTTATAGAAGGCCTGCGCCTCATCGAGGCTCTGCTGGGCGGTAAAGACGATGTCGGCCGTGCGGGCTGCGAGATCCTGACCCGGCCCCGACGAACCGGCCTGGATCAGCACCGGGTGCCCCTGCGGCGGGCGCGGAATATTGAGTGGACCCTTGACGGAATAATATTTGCCGTTGTGGTCGAGCACCCGCACCTTGGCGGGATCGGCATAGACACCGCTCTCCTTGTCCTTGCGGAAGGCATCGTCGGCCCAGCTATCCCAAAGGCCGCGCACGACATCGACGAATTCTTCCGCCACCGCATAGCGCTCGTCATGCTCCGGGTGGCTCTTGGAGAAATTGGCGGCCGTGCGGGCGTAGGACGTGGTGACGATGTTCCAGGCCGCGCGGCCGTGGCTCAGATGATCGATCGAGGCGAAGGCGCGGGCGAGATGATAGGGTTCGCCATAGGTGGTCGACGCGGTCGCGGCAAGACCGATCTTGTCGGTCACCATCGCGAGTGAGGCGAGCAACGTCAGCGGCTCGAAACGGGCAATCATCGAGGGATGCGCGTCAAGAGCGCTCGTCAGGCCGTCCGCCAGGAAGAGCATGTCGAACTTGGCAGCCTCGGCGATCCGGGCCACGCGGCGCAGCAGGTCGAAATTCTCACTGCCGGCTTCCGCATCTGGATGACGCCAGCCTGAGACGTGATGGCCGGCACCTTGCAGGAAAAGGCCGAGATGGATCTTGCGGGTCTTGCTCATGGGCGCATGCCTTGCGTTTCTTGGAACTTGGATCAGTTCAAACTGTTGGATAGAAGCTGGACGAGGCGATCAAGATCGTCCTCGCTATGCATGGTTCTCACCATATCGGGAACGGCCGACACGGCCGGATGGTTGCCGGTCGCGTCGCGGAATTTTTCGGTGGGATCGCTGAGGCCGGGCAGGCCCTTGAACTCGCGGCTCAGGCGGCGTCCATCGTTCAGCGTTATCTCGGCAATGACGAAGCGCGTTTTCGGGTCGCTCGAAAGTCGCGGCGCCGTCTCGTCGTGCCGGCGGCGAACGCGCCGGGCGATTGCCATCAGATCCTCTCTTACCGGCGTCTCTCCGAAATGGCCGATCTTCAACGCGCCGTCCATCAGCGCCGTTGCGAACACATATTCGGCGCTGAAACGAGCGTCGATACCGGTCGTCGGATCGGTCACGACCAGTGCCGCATCGCCTCCCGGCGGGAAGGTAATGACGACAGCCTCGATCTGTTCCGCGTTCAATTCCTCTTCGTGAAGCTGAAGACCGATCATCGCAACCGGGTGGCTCGCCGTGCAGCACGGGAAGGCCTTGAGCGTGAGGCCGGGCGCCACGATCTGCCAAGGCGCGCCCCAGCCCTCGATGGCCGCCTGCGGCCGCGCCTCGCCAAAGGCGAAGGCCGAATAAAAGCCGATCGCGCTGTCGAGGAAATCCCTTGCGCCACCGAAGCCTGCCGTGACGAGCTTGGCCGAAAGCAGGCCCGAGCGCGCCGCCATGCCGGCATGATAGGGCTTGGCATCATGACCGAACTGCAGGCGCAGACCGCTCGAATGCGTGGCCGCCAGCCCGAGCGTCGTGGCGGTCTCGACGACGGAATAGCCAAGCACATGGGCGACGGCCGCCGCCACACCGATCGTGCCGAGCGTTGCCGTTGCATGAAAACCGTTCTCGTAATGGCGCATGCCGAGCGAGAGGCCGAGGCGCGCCATCGCTTCCAGGCCGACAATATAGCCGGCGATCAGGCGGTCCGCTGAAATCGGCGTCTCCGATGCCAGCGCCAGCAGAGCGGGAACGATGACCGTCGTCGGGTGACCGCGCACGCTCGCATGCACGTCGTCATAATCGAGCACATGGCCGGCATGGGCATTGACCAAAGCCGCCGTCAGCGCATCGGTGCGCCGCCCCTGCCCGATGATGACGGCGTCACCCGGACCTGCCGGCAACTGTTCCAGCAGAATGCGTGTCGTGCGGTCGGCCGAGCCGCCTAAGGCGCAGGCCAACCAATCGACGAGCGCCATGCGGGCTGCGGCAACGGCCGCCTCATCTCGCAGCGGATCGGCCGATGTGATGGCTTCGGCAAAGCCTGTCGTCAACGGAAAAGTCTTTTCCATCGTCAAATCCCCTCCCCGTCCTCGAGCGAAGCCCGCGCACCGGCGAGGCCGTTGACGAAGCGGCGGATGCGCGCATTTGTCGATGTCTGGAAGATGGCTTCGGGCGGCCCCTGGTCAACGATGCGGCCGTTTTCGGTGAAGACCACGACATCGCTGATCTCCTCGGCAAAGCGCATCTCGTGCGTGACCAGGATGCTCGTCATGCCTTCCTTGACGAGATCGCGAATGACGGCGAGCACCTCGCCGACGGTCTCGGGATCGAGTGCCGAAGTCACCTCATCGAAGAGGACGAGATCCGGCCGCATTGCCAGCGCCCGCGCGATCGCGACGCGCTGCTGCTGACCGCCGGAAAGCTGTCCGGGATAGACGCTTGCCTTTTCGGACAGGCGCACCCGCGCCAGGAGATCCCGGGCATGACGTTCGGCATCGGCCTTGTTGACGCCGAGGATTCGCGTCGGGGCGATTGTGATGTTGTCGAGCACGGACAGATGCGGAAACAGATTATATTGCTGGAAGACGATGCCGATCTTCTGCCGCAGCTTGATGCGTTCGGCCTCGCTGCGCATCTGGTCGACACGCGCGCCATTGACCGAGATGCGCCCCGTCTGCGGCGCGACCAGCGCGTTGATGCAGCGCAGGATCGTCGATTTCCCCGACCCGGAGGGACCTATGATCGAGACGGTCTGCCCGCGGGCAACGGAAAGATCGATCCCTTTCAGGACCTCGGTCGATCCGTAGGCGAGATGCACATCAGCCAGTTCGACGATCGGATTGGTCTGAGCTTGGCTCATGCCGGCTCCTTTAAGCTTTCAGGCGGCGCTCAAGGCGGCGCGTCAGGCTAGAAATGGGATAGCAAAGGGCAAAGAACGCCGCCATGACGACGATATAGGCAAGGACGGTGAAATCCAGACGGCGGACGGCCGTACTGGCATCAGTGGCGGCATGCAAAAGCTCATGCACGCCGACCAAAGAGGCAAGCGCGATTCCCATGGTGATCGAGGCAAAGAGGTTCATCCATGGCGGCAATGACCGGCGCGCGCATTGCGGCAGAATGATCCAGCGCAGCGCCTGGGACCGGGAGAAGCCGAGGCCTTTGGCCGCCTCCCACTGCGTCGTTGGAATTGACTGAATGGCGCCACGCGTGATTTCGGCGACATAGGCGCTTGCCGGAATGGCAAGCCCGATCACGGCCTTCACCCAATCGGGAAAGGGCAGGTAATGGCCGAAGAGCACGATCTCGAAGGGAAAAATATAGGTCGTCGCAAAGATCAGCACGAGATGCGGCGCATTGCGGAAGATCTGGACATAAAGGCCGACGGGGTAGCGTATGATCTTCAGCGGTGCCAGCTCGAGAATACCAAGCAAGACACCAATCAAGGTTCCTCCCGCCATGGCGAGCAGGCTGATGAGGATGTTCATCAGGAAACCGCTGCCAAGATAGGGCAGCCATTCGATCAGCACATGCAGCAGCGACAGATCGGCCAGCAGCCAGATGACCGCAATCGCGACCAGTGCCCCGAAGAGCCAGGGCAGCCAGTTGCTCGAGGGAGCCGCTGAGAGCTTCGCCACACTCACGCGCCCACTCCGAAACCGGGTACAGCCAGGCGCTTTTCGATCCAGCGCCCGGTTCTGGCGAGGGCAAGGTTGATGGCGCTGAAGAACAGCAGGATAACGATCATCAGTTCGACGACATTGTCACGCTGCGTCCAGACCATGATCGACGCGTAGGTGATTTCGCTCACCGCGATCGCGTTCCCCACCGTCGTCAGCTTCACCAGATTGATCATATTGTTGACGATCGCCGGCAGCGATGCCCGGAGGGCGAGCGGTATCGCGACAAAACGAAGGATCTGCAGGCGTGTGAAGCCAATGGCGCGCGCCGCTTCCACCGTTTGCTCGGGCACGGCCTCGATGCCGGCGCGAAGCGCATCGGCGTGGAGTGCAGCGACATGCAGGCCGACCACGGCGACCACCCAGAAGAACGGTGTCAGAGGATTGTGCTGCGCGCCGCCGAGGCCATTGGAGACGAGGGTGTTCAGCACGAGGAAGCTGAACATCAGCTGCACGAGCGTCGGCGTGTTACGGGTCACTTCGATGAAGGCTCTGACCGGCACGGCCAAGGTCCTGTTTCCCGAGGTCAGCATGGCGGCAAACAGCAGGCCGAACAGCAGGCTTATCGGAATGAGGAGCACGATGAGATAGAGCGTGGTGATAAAACCACCACGCCAGATCTGCGCCTCATAGCCGCTGGCCAGGAACTCGTAGTGAAGCCCGATCTTGCCAGTCCAGTCTATGAAGGTCTGAAGTAGCGAACTTCCCATGCAAACCGTTCCTCAAGCGACCGACAATGTCACTTGCCCTCGAGCTTCTTGTGCTCTTCCTCAAGATAGGTCGTGTTGAGCAGGCGGTTTGCCTTGGCATAGTCGAGAAGCTTGCCGTTGGCATGCAGCTCCTGGACGGCCTTGTCGAGTGCGGCGCGCGTGTCGCCTTCGCCCTTGCGCAGCCAGATCACCGAATCCGAAGGAACGAGCTCGGTCGGAAACAGGATCTTGTAATCCTTCCATTCCTCCGGCCGATCCTGAAGCAGCAGGCCGACCGTCGCGCCGACATGCACGGCGGCAACGCAATTGCCGCCCTGAAGGGCCAGCAGCGATTCCGGCTGGCTCGGCAGCGCCTTCACTTCGGCGCCATATTGCTCCATCAGCGGCTGCGTGTAGTTCGAGCCTTGAGAAACGCAGACGGGCTTGCCCTTGAGGTCGCTCCAGTCGCTGAGGCCGCTATCCTTGCGGCCGACGGCAGCGCCGCCGCTGCGGTCATAGGGCGTCGGCACATAATCGAGGATCTTGGCGCGCTCTTCCGTGTACTGCATGTTGGCGATCAGGATATCGACCTTGCCCTGCTGCAGGAACTGCACGCGGTTCGGCGGCGTTACCGTGACCGTCTCCAGCTTGACGCCGAGCTTTTCAGCAAGCGCCTTGGCGATGTCGAGATTGTAGCCCTTCTGTTCCTGGCTTGCCGGATCGATGTAGCCGAAGGGCGCTCCGGAGAGGATGACGCCGACGGTCAGCGCGCCACGGCCCTTGATGCGGTCGAGCGTCGTATCGGCATGCGCAATCGTGGTGAACAGCGCGCCGCAGGAAAGCGCAGCGGCAAAAATGGCGGCAGATGTTCGCTTGGCAAAATTCATGGATCTCGGACTCCTTGTCTGCGCGGAACCTAGTAAGGGCAAGCGCGGCACGCGAGGAATGAGATCCTATTTATCGGAGTATCGACGCAACAATTATCCATATAAACGATAGATTTTAATATACTGAATTTGCCGTTTCCCATCCGCGACGGCAAATTCAATGCGATCACTGGAAATCGAATACGCTCAGGCCCGCCGCCATTTCGTCGAGACCGAGTGGGCGCGTCACCGGCGGTTCGGCCCTTACCAGGCAACCCTGACGTTCGCATAGGCGACAGGCCGGGCCGATCGCGATGGACATCGAGCCAAGTGCCTTGCCATAGATCACCTCGTCGCGATGGGCGATATCGCAGCCGATGAGGAGCGCGGTGCGGCGCATCCTTTCGCCAAAATCGGCCTGAGGTCCATCGACCGTCCGCGATATGGTGAGAAATCCGCTACCGTCCGGCATTTGCGTATCGTCCACCAATATCTGTCCGGGCTGGGCAAAGGCGGCATGAATATTGAGTTTGGGACAGCCGCCGCCGAAGCGTGCCTGCGGAAAGCCTTGGGCGCCAGCCTTGCGCAGTCGATGGCCGGCACTATCGATCTCCATCAGAAAAAACGGAATACCGGATGCGCCCGGACGCTGCAGGCTGGTCAGCCGCGTGGCGGCCTGCTCATAGGAAACACCGAAGCGAGCCCCAAGCCCATCGATGTCGTAATGCAGGCGCTGGGCTGTTGAAAGATAGGAGCCATATGGCATCAGCAGGGCGTGGGATGCGTAGCGCGCCAGCTCGAAGCGGGCGATGCGCTTGGCTTCCGGTGTCGAGAGAGCAAGCGCATCCAGTTCGGCGGCAATCTCCTCGCGCATGACCAGAGCCGAAACCTCGGTCGCAATCTCCCGAAGCTGATCGAAGGGAGACAGCCGCTCGGACAGGAAAAGCCGCATGGAATGCCGATCATAGCGCCGGCGCAGGCCCGGCATGGCGCGCACCGGCAGCAGACGCACGGCAATGCCATGCTCGTTCCTCAACCACAGCTTCAAGCCGCCAACCATATCGTCGCTGGAAGAAAGGCGCTCATGGAAGGCTTCGGCGGCATCTTCGATGCGAGCAAAAAAATTCGGCCGCGCCTGCAGACGATCGTGCACCTCATCGAGCGGCAAGCGGGGACCGGCGACATCGGCAATCCGGCCTTCGCGGGACAGAAGCTCGGCGAGATCGGACAGTCTTGCGGCCTGCTCGCGATAGGCGCGATACAGACGGATCATGCCGTTTGCCGCATTCGGCGCGGCTTCGGCGAGCTCGATCAACTCCTGATCGCCAGGGATTTCGCCCGCAAGCAGCGGATCGGCGAAAACTTCACGCAGCTGCCCTGCACTGCCACCCTGCTCGCCCTGCAGCGCATCGAGATCCACCTTATAGACCGCCGACAGTTTGAGCAGCAGCTGCACGGTCAACGGCCGCTGATTGCGCTCGATGAGATTGAGATAGGACGGCGAGATATCGAGAGCCTGCGCCATGGTCGTCTGCGTCAGGCCGAGCCCCATGCGGATACGCCGAACCCGTGGACCGGCAAAGATCTTGCGCTCAACCATATGTCAAACCTTTTACAAATTTTTCCTCAGGCGAATTTAACAAGATTTACAATTTTACTGAGAACCAATGTCAACGATAGCACATCCTAACCCTTTTATCGAATGGGATCTTTCGGTTTTTCTGGCTGCGGCAGCATCAATATTGTAAAAACAGTCATGCAATCGAGATCGATCGGAGGATCGAGAGACAGTATCGGGAGAATAGCATGACAGATTTTTACAAACTGGTTCCTAGCGCGGCCGCCAGGCGTTTCGACGGCATCGAGCGTCCCTATCAGGCCGCGGATGTGGAGCGGTTGCGTGGGTCGATCACGATCCGCCATTCCCTAGCCGAAATGGGTGCGAACCGCCTCTGGCAGCTCATTCACGAGGAAGATTTCGTCAACGCGCTCGGCGCGCTCTCGGGCAATCAGGCCATGCAGATGGTTCGCGCCGGCCTGAAGGCAATCTATCTGTCCGGATGGCAGGTCGCAGCCGACGCCAATACCGCCTCGGCCATGTATCCCGACCAGTCGCTTTATCCCGCCAATGCGGGTCCGGAGCTGGCGAAGCGCATCAACCGCACCCTGCAGCGCGCCGACCAGATCGAGACCGCTGAAGGCAAAGGACTTTCCGTCGACACCTGGTTTGCGCCGATCGTGGCTGACGCCGAAGCGGGCTTCGGCGGCCCGCTGAACGCCTTCGAGATCATGAAGGCCTATATCGAGGCGGGTGTCGCCGGCGTCCATTTCGAGGATCAGCTGGCATCGGAAAAGAAGTGCGGCCACCTCGGCGGCAAGGTGCTTATTCCGACGGCTGCCCATATCCGCAATCTCAATGCGGCCAGGCTAGCCGCCGACGTCATGGGCGTACCGACGCTTGTCGTCGCACGCACCGATGCCGAGGCTGCCAAGCTGCTGACATCGGATATCGACGAGCGCGATCGGCCCTTCGTCGACTACGACGCCGGCCGCACGGTGGAAGGCTTCTACCAGGTCAAGAACGGCATCGAGCCCTGCATTGCGCGCGCCGTCGCCTACGCGCCGCATTGCGATCTGATCTGGTGCGAGACCTCGAAGCCGGATCTCGAACAGGCACGCAAATTTGCCGAAGGCGTGCATCGCGCCCATCCCGGCAAGCTGCTGGCTTACAATTGCTCGCCGTCGTTCAACTGGAAGAAGAACCTGGATGACGCGACGATCGCCAAGTTCCAGCGCGAGCTGGGCGCGATGGGCTATAAGTTCCAGTTCATCACGCTTGCCGGCTTCCACCAGCTGAATTTTGGCATGTTCGAGCTCGCTCGCGGCTACAAAGCGCGCCAGATGGCCGCCTATTCGGAGCTACAGCAGGCGGAATTTGCTGCGGAAGCCAATGGCTACACCGCAACCAAGCATCAGCGCGAAGTGGGTACCGGCTATTTCGATGCGGTGTCGCTGGCGATTACCGGTGGCCAGTCATCCACCACGGCCATGCACGGATCGACTGAGCATGCGCAGTTCAAGCCGGCAGCAGAATGATATCGGGACTATAGGAGGAGAATGAAATGGCATCGATAGCACGCGTTCGCGAGAGAGCCGAAGAGCAATCTCTCACCATGAATACCGATCAGCAGGCGGTCATCCGCATGCTGGCCAACGAGCTGCATCGCCTCAATCAGGCCGTCATGAACGCGGTCGAGGCCGGCGTTTCCGTCGAGCTCATCCGCTCGGCCCGCCACCACGGCGGCAACGGCAATTGGGGTGATCTCTTGATCCCTGTCGTGGTCGCCAATGCGACGCACCAGGCTTGATGGACAAACCATCCAGCCAATGTTCGGGCCGCGCCGTTTTCAACGGTCGGCCCGTTCTCGCGGCTGGCACTGACATGCCTTAATTGGGGGTGCCTTTTCCCGAACTGGATGCTCAATCGAGCCAGTTCGCGCAAGTTCGGACACAATATCGGTATCCAGCATGTAGAGCCCGCTCAAAGGTCGATTTCCTTCACCGGCAACAAGGCATCGTCGATATTTCGGCCAAGGCTGCTTGACATTAGGAGCATATGCTCTCATGTCTTCCTCATCGAGAGCATATGCTCTTATCAGGCCGAGGAGTGAAGATCGTGAGCCAGGCTGAAATACTTGTAAGCGGTGCGACCGGAAGAACCGGGACG
Source organism: Rhizobium sp. P40RR-XXII (assembly GCF_012641405.1). Taxonomy (GTDB): domain Bacteria; phylum Pseudomonadota; class Alphaproteobacteria; order Rhizobiales; family Rhizobiaceae; genus Rhizobium. The sequence goes on along the minus strand of NZ_JABAII010000013.1, from coordinate 141,550 downwards.
GCTACCGTCGACGAACTGCTCAAGATGGGCAAAACTGTTCGTGCCTATGTGCGCTCGGACGATGACCGGGCGGCAGCCCTGAGACAGCGCGGCCTTGAAACCGCGATCGGTGATTTCACCGATATCGATGCCATCCGGGCCGCCATGGAAGGCATCAGGTCTGCCTATTTCCTACATCCCATAGCGCCCGGGATCGTTGGGGCAGCAGCCTATTTCGCACAGGCCGCCAAGGAAGCTAACGTGTCGGCGATCGTCAACATGTCGCAGATCTCAGCTCGTCGGGAATCGACAAGCCACGCGGCACGGGATCACTGGGTTTCGGAACGTGTCTTCGATTGGTCGGGCGTCCCGACGACCCACCTGCGTCCGACGTTCTTTGCCGACTGGCTCGTCTACCCGCATTTCGCAAAGGAAATCTGGGCAACGCGGAAGATCCAGTTCCCCTTCGAGAACGGTCGCCACGCGCCTATTCCTGCTGATGACCAGGGTCGGGTGATCGCTCACCTTCTGGCCTATCCGCAGGGCCACGAAGGCAAGATTTACCCCCTCCACGGTCCTGTCGAGATGAACCACACCGAGATCGCCGCGGTCATCAGCGAGGTACTTGGCGTGAAGATCGAATACGCGCCGACGTCGATCGAGGCGTTCAAGGACAAGATGGAAAATCTCTACAAGTTCCCGCCGTTCCTCGTCCAGCACCTGGTCGAAGTCGCGCAGGACTATCGCGACGGCGTCTTCTCGGGAACCAACGATGCAGTCGAGGAGATTACGGGAACCGCCGCTCTCACGGTCAAGCAATTCATCACAAACAATCGCGCCGCCTACAAATAACGGCAAGAAGGCAGGAGATTTTACAATGGCACACGAAGAAGAACGTCATCCGTTTCTTGATGACCTGACGGCAGACGCCGAGCTGACCAGCTCCGTAGCGCGAGACACCATCGTGGGACGTGAGGAGATCAAGCTTGCAGTCAACACAGTTGGAACTTTCTACGTCTCGCAGAGCCCTACGTTTTTCGAGACGATCGGCTCGCGGCTATTCCTCGAATACGAGGCTGTGCTGACGACTGGCGAAAAACTGACCGCCACCGTCGTCGTGGACCGTAATCCCGATGGCTCCGTGCCGCGGGTCAGCGTCCGAATGAGCCCGCTTGGTTCGGTCATGGCCCTCTCCGCCCGTCTGCGGGAAGCACTCTCCGGAAAGTTGCCGGAAAACCTCTTTCTTTGAACGCAGCACCCATCGCGCCGACAGGCCAACGTTGGCCTGCCGCTCACTACTTTGGAAAGGAAATTCAGTCATGGACGTCGCCAAGAACACAGTCTTCATCACCGGTGCCAATCGCGGTCTGGGCTTGGCCTTCGCCCGCGAAGCCGTCCGCCGAGGAGCCTCCAAGGTCTATGCGGGGATGCGAAACACCAGCGGCTTTAGCGAACCGGGTATCGTTCCAGTTCAGATCGATGTCACGGATAAGGCATCGGTCGCCACTGCCGCCGAAATCGCCGCGGATACCAACATTCTGGTCAATAACGCGGGCATTGCCGCTCTGATCGACGGACCACTGGCGGAGGACTTCGAAACTCAGTCGCAGCGCCTCTTCGATACCAACTACTACGGCGTGGTCCGCGTGAGCCAAGCCTTCGAGCAAGCGCTCTCGAATAAGTCGCATGCCGCCATTATCAATGTTCTGTCTGATATCGTGTGGCTGCCACGGCCAATCCTGACCCCATATGCCGCCTCAAAAGCGGCCGCATGGAGCTTCACGAACCAGCTCCGGCATCACCTTCGTGACCGCGGCATCCAGGTTCTCGGTCTTCACGTAGGCTTCGTCGATACCGATCTGACCAACGGCATTGACGTCCCGAAGGCCTCCCCGGCGGACGTCGTGCGCCAGACCTATCATGCACTCGCCATTGGCAAGAGCGAAATCATGGCTGACGAGGGAACGGCTTTGCTGAAGAGTACGCTTGCAGCCGTAGATCCCGGCTATATCTCGCCTCCCCAAGGCATGTTCTGATAGTGGCGAAGGCCGCCGGTATCTATAGGCAGGCCATGGGCAGAAGATTCTCAGAACTTTCCTGCCCATGGCTTTAGCAATGCACGGATCGAGAGGAAATTGAGATGTTGACAACTAACCAACCACTAGGAATCGATCAATGCACCTGCTCCGCCATGAGAAAGGCTACTCGGCAGATTACCCGTTTCTACGATAGCCACCTGGAGCCAACCGGGCTACGCATCACGCAGTTTTTGACCCTCGCCGCCCTTGAAGAAGCGGGCGGAGCTGCTGTGAACATTCTCGCCGAGCGGCTCGATATCGAGCGGACGGCTATGGGAAAGATGGTCGGCTTTCTTGAGCGCGACGGCTTTGTCACGATGAAGCCGTCTCTCACGGACGGCCGGGTTCGTATCATTGAACTCACAGACCAGGGCCGCCGCCTCCATAAGCAAGCAGAACCCCTCTGGCGAAAGGCGCAGCTGGAATTTGCGCAGCTTAACGGACCTAAAAAAATCCAAGCGTTGCGGCTGGAACTGAACGCCATCGATATCGGGAGTTCGACGGCCGCTTCCGGAGAATAATCCATCTGGCTGGCGGCGACCGAAAACACGACGGAATAATCGTCGCTCGTCGAACGATTGTTCCAATCGGAACCTGCGCAGTTAAACCGGCCATATCGACTCGAGTTTAATGATCGCCTTTGGATACGAACTCGCCAACTCACTCTTGCACAATCAAAGCCCTTGATGGACCCGAAAGCCGAGGCCTTCAGGGGATGGCGTTGGCTGCGAAGTCCGCGAAGGCCTGCTCGACGAGCTCAGCGCTGGCGCCGGAGGCGATGAGGGCCGCCAGCACGATTCTCGCTTGCCCCGGCCGCAGTGTGGAGGAATGAACAGCACCGGCATCGGCAAGATCATGTCCGCCGCCACCGCCGCCATAGCTTGAAACAAGCAATCCATCCGGCACCCGGCTGGAGACCACGACGGGCACGCCGACATCGACACAGCGCCTGACGGCTTCGACTAGACGCGGATTGGCATTGCCCGAGCCGAGAGCCGCCAGAACAATGCCATGGGCGTCGGCCCTGAGGCTCGCGTCCACATGCACGGAGTCACAGCCAGGATAGATCGCCACAACATCGATACGCACGCTGTCGAGCGCTGCCGCAAGGCGCATGCTTGGCGGGTTTTCGAGCGGCCGCGATTGCCGAAAAGCATCTGCAACATCCGACGAATGCTTATAAAGCCCCCAAGCCGGCAGCAGCCGGCCACCGAAACAGACGAGCACGCCGCGCGCTGCATTGACCGGATCGGTAACGGCGGTAACGGCGGCGGCAAGGTTGGCGGGGCCGTCGGCCTTGGGATGATCGGCGGTGAATTGCGCGCCCGTGAACACGACCGGCTTGTTCAACCCATGCTGCAGATGGACGAGCAGCGCTGTCTCTTCCATCGCATCCGTGCCATGCAGGATGACGATGCCACTGACGGCGGCATCGTCAAGCAGCTCACCCACCTTGTCGCTGATGTCCTGCATATCCGCGAGCGTGAGGCTTGCAGAATCCTTCGCCATCAGTTCGATGGGTCTAAGATCGATAGGCATGTCTGGCAGGAACGCCAGCAGGCTTTCTCCCGTCAGAGACGGCGCGCTGGCGCCGTTGCCGGCGCGCTCGCTTGCGATGGTGCCGCCGGTGGCAATGACTGCCACCAGCGGATTTGCATTTGCTGCCGTCACGACTGGCCCCGCTCGGCCGCCAGCCGATGGATGCGGTCGCGCAGCAGATACCAGCCGATAACCAAAGCCGGCGCGATCAGGACGAGGGAAGCGATCGTCCATGTGCCGACCGGATAATCGAGCGCCATCAGCACCAGCACCGCGAAGAGGAAGACCAGCGTCAGGACGCCGGTATAGGGCGCGCCGAACATGCGGAAATCCGGGCGGGCCATCTCGCCGCGCTTCGACAGCTTCCAGAGCTTCAATTGGCACAGCACGATCACGCCCCAGGCGGAGATGATACCGAGCGCCGAGAGGTTGAGCGCAATCTCGAAGGCAGCCGACGGCACCACGGCATTCAGCGCCACGCCGATGACGGTCACGACGGCCGTCACCGCTATGCCGCCATAGGGCACGCCTGCCTTGTTCATCCTGGCAAGTGCTGCCGGCGCCGAGCCGGAAACCGCCATCGAATGCAGGATGCGGCCGGTGGAATAAAGGCCGGCATTGAGCGACGACAGCACGGCCGTCAGCACGACGAGATTCATGATGACATCGGCGCCTTCGATGCCGATCGTCCCGAAGAAGGTCACGAAGGGGCTCTCGCCGGCCTTATAGGCCGTATAGGGCAGCAGCAGCGACAGAAGCAGCACCGAGCCGACATAGAAGATCAGCAGGCGCGCAACCACCGTGCGGATCGCACCCGGCATGATCTTGCGCGGATCTTCCGTTTCACCTGCCGTCGTGCCGATCAGCTCGATCGACGCATAGGCAAAGACCACGCCTTGGATGATGACGAAGGCTGGCAGGATGCCATTCGGGAAGAAGCCGCCGCTGTCGCTGATGATGCTGAAACCGGCCGTATGACCGGCAATCGGCGTGCCGGAGACGACGAAATAGATGCCGATGACGAGGAAACTGGCAAGCGCCAGAACCTTGATCAGGCTGAACCAGAATTCGAGCTCGCCGAAAACCTTGACCGACAGCAGGTTCATGACCAGCACCACCATCAAGGCAATCAGCGCGAAGACCCACTGATCGATGCCAGCGAGCCACGGCACATAGTGCTTGAAGAAATTCATGTAGAGCGCGACGGCCGTCACATCGGCAACCGAGGTCATGGCCCAGTTCAGCCAGTACATCCAGCCGACTGCAAAGGCCATTTTCTCGCCGTAGAACTCGCGGGCATAAGAGACGAAGGAGCCGGAGCTCGGGCGATGCATGATCAATTCGCCGAGCGCACGCAGCACCAGAAAGGCAAAGAAGCCGCAGAGCGCATAGACGAAGATCAGCGCCGGGCCGGCTGCGGCAAGCCGCCCGCCGGCACCAAGGAAAAGACCGGTGCCGATCGCGCCGCCAATAGCGATCATCTGGATCTGGCGCGGCTTCAGGGCCTTGTGGTAGCCAAGGTCCTCATTGGCCGGCGGCTGACGATCCGCGGGTATATTCTGGATGGTTTCGACTGACATTGCTCCTCCCTTGAGCCGTTTGTCCATGGACGGGTCTGGGGTGCTCGTTTGCACCCGACAGGATGCCCTTTCGCTTTAACAAGCCGCCGATCGATGCTGGCGATCGCCGGTCATGCTGTAATGCTGTATGACAGATTTTTCCTCTTAGACATAGAATTTGCCCAAGGTCAACCCGACAGCAGGCTTATTGACGCGGCTCGGCGCAATCGATAACAGATTTCAAATCTGTCATACAGCTTGACAGATATAGCTTGATTTCGACCATAGGAGGATAATGTGGTCAAGACGCGAAGCGAATATGACCTGCTGGGCGAAAAGGATGTTCCGGCCGATGTCTATTGGGGGGTGCATACCGCACGGGCGGTTGAAAACTTCCAGGTAACGGGCACGCCGATCGGGCGTTATACGCATCTCATCCGCGGCCTTGCCTTCGTCAAGGAAGCGGCCGCCCTTGCCAATCACGAGCTTGGCCTGCTTACCAAGGAAAGGTTCGATGCCATCGTGCGCGCCTGCCGCGAAATCCGTGCCGGCGAGCTTCACGAACAGTTCGTCGTCGATGTCATCCAGGGCGGTGCCGGCACCTCGACCAACATGAACGCCAACGAGGTCATCGCCAATCGCGCCCTCGAGCTGCTCGGCCATGCCAAGGGCGACTATGGCCACCTTCATCCGAACGATCACGTCAATCTCAGCCAGTCGACCAACGACGCCTATCCAACGGCTGTCAATGTCGCGGTGATCGAGGCGATCGACGGCCTGGCCGCGGCAATGGAAGTGCTGCGGGATGCCTTCGAGCGCAAGGCCAGGGAATTCGACACGATCCTCAAGGTCGGCCGCACGCAGCTGCAGGACGCCGTGCCGATGACATTGGGACAGGAATTCAGGACCTTCGCCGTCATGCTCGGCGAGGACAGAGCCCGCCTGCTCGAATCGGCCTCCCTCCTGCATGAGGTCAATCTCGGCGCCACCGCCATCGGCACCGGCCTCAATGCGCCAGCCGGCTATGCAGCACTCGCCTGCGCCCATCTGGCCCGGCTGACGGGCCGCCCGCTCGTGACCGCCAGCGACCTCATCGAAGCAACGCAGGATCCCGGCGCCTTCGTCCATCTCTCCGGTGTGCTGAAGCGCGTCGCCGTCAAGCTTTCGAAGACCTGCAACGACCTGCGCCTGCTCTCCTCCGGGCCGCGGGCCGGCATCGGCGAAATCACGCTGCCGGCGATGCAGGCCGGTTCGAGCATCATGCCCGGCAAGGTCAATCCGGTAATCCCGGAAATGGTCAACCAGGTGGCCTTCTCCGTCATCGGCAACGACATCACCGTCACCATGGCCGCGGAAGCCGGCCAGCTGCAGCTCAACGCCTTCGAACCGATCATGGTGCGCGCGCTATCGGAAAGCATCATGCATCTGACCGCGGCCTGCCATATCCTTGCCGAACGCTGCGTCGATGGCATTACCGCCAACCCCGCTCTCATGGCGCAGCGCCTGCAGGAATCGATCGGTCTTGCGACAGCGCTGAACCCGCTGATCGGCTACCAGGCGGCAACCAAGGTTGCCCGCGAGGCACTGGCAACGGGGCGCACCGTACCGGAAATCGTGCTGGACCATGGATATCTGACCGCCGAAGAGCTTTTCGAGGCGCTGCGGCCGGAGCGGCTCGCCAATCTGCCGGCCGCCATCAATGGTGCGGCTGGTCCTCGCCGATGATCGTAGTCACCACACGCTTGACCTGACCGAGATGCGCTTCCATCGCCGCGATGGCCTCTTCTTCCGATCCCGCCGCAATCGCCTCGACGATGCGGCGGTGTTCGACATTCGAAGCCACGCGGCGCTGCGCCATCATGTTGACCAGCTCCGACTGCCGCATCAGCGCATCGCGAGCATCGGCGACGATCTTGCCGAAGACGGCATTTCCGGAGGATTCGGCGATCATCGAGTGGAATTGCGAATCCAGATTGACCCACTTCAGGGGATCTTCTTCCCGGTCCATCTCATCGCAAAGTTCAAGCAGGCGCCCCAGCTGCTGCTCCGTGCGCCGAAGCGCGGCCCAGCCGGCGGCGGGGACTTCGATGAAGGGTCGCGCCTCGATCAGATCCCGCGCGGAATAACCGCCGTAGCGTAGCTCCGAACCGGGTGTCGAGGTCACGACATAGGTGCCGCTGCCGGTGCGGGTCTGAGTAAGGCCGAGCGTCTGCAGCGAACGGAGCGCTTCACGGATGATGGGCCGGCTGACACCATAGCGGGTGGCAAGCTGCGCCTCGGCGGGCAGCCGTGTCCCGACCGCCAACCGTCCCGATGTAATTGCCGAACGAATATCCTCAAACACTGCCTCGGCAGCATTTTTCCGACTGATCGGACTTGTATAAGATAACCAATCAGCCACCTCACTCATGGCGACAAGCCTTCACAAACATTGTTGGCTTGTCAAGGATCGCTCCTGGAATGATGTATGTTTGACAACCGAAAGCCATCCAGGAAATCGCCTTGTGCGGAATGAATGTAGTTGATTCAGACGGGCTCGTTCCTTTGCTCCCGCTTTCGACGATATCTCGCACTTGATGTGCCCTCACCCGTAATTTAGAGAAATCCTTATACCTCTATATGGGAGCTGGATTTGCCCTTACCGCTGTTCGCTTTGTTTCTGGCTGCGTTCGCATTCGGCACCACCGAGTTCGTCATCGCAGGCATTCTCCCGGATGTGGCTCAAGGGTTGGATGTCTCGATCCCGTTTGCCGGCTATCTGGTTTCCGGTTACGCGTTGGGTATTGCAATCGGCGGCCCGCTCCTGACCATGGCGACCCGGCAGGTTCCGCGCCGGACCATTCTGGTCGCTCTTACGATCGCCTTTTGCCTGGGGCAGATTGCTTGCGCACTCGCGCCGGACTTCGCCACCATGCTTCTCTTCCGCATTGCGACCGCCATCGCCCATGGCGCCTATTTCGGCATTGCCATGGTGGTTGCGGTCGGCCTCGTCCCGCAGGCGTTCCGGGGTCGTGCCGTCGCCGTGATACTCGCCGGCCTGACGGTCTCGAACATTATCGGCGTCCCTGTCGGCGCGGCGATCGGCGGACTTTGGGGATGGCGGACGACTTTTTGGGCGATGACTTCGGTCGGCGTCCTCGCATTGGCCGCGATCTGGGCCTTGATCCCACCAACGAAAGCCGAGCTGCAGCCATCCGGCCATTTGAGCCGCGAAGTGCGCGTTCTTGGCCGCCAGCAGGTTTGGACATCCCTCATCATCGTGCTCGCGCTGATGATCGGGCAAATGGTGCCCTTCACCTACATCACGCCTCTTCTGCGCGAAGTGACGGGCCTTGATGCCATGATCATTCCCTGGGTCCTGCTGCTCAATGGCGTCGGAGCAACATTGGGTGTCTTGTTGGGCGGCCGGCTTTCGGATTGGAAGCTGATGCCGTCGCTGATCGTCATGCTCGCCATTCAGGCCGCGATACTCGTCATCCTTTACCTCGTCAGCCCCTATCCCTTGCTGATGACCGTGACGATCTTCATTTGGGGGGCGCTTAATTTCGCGATCGGTGCCCCGGTTCAGGCTCGCATTCTGATGTGGACCGCCGATGCGCCGAGCCTCGCCTCCTCGCTCATCCCCTCAGGCTTCAATATCGGCATTGCGATCGCAGCAAGCGTCGGTGCCGCTCTGCTCGAGGGTGGATATGGCTATCGCAGCCTGCCGGTGCTGGGTGCCGTGGCGCTTGCTCTGGCCTGCGTGGTTGCCATTCTTTCGGCAGCGCACGAAAAACGCGTGGGCGCTATGCCGCCAGCCGCGGTTTTCACGTGATTTCGCATGGCACCCGAATTTGGCGAAATGCGTCGCAGACGGTGGGTGCTTTGAAGCGCAGATCGGCTCTGCGCGATTGGCAAGGCCACTGTTTAGAGCAATGTCGCTGAATCTTCTTTAGGATTGGGCAATGCCATAATGGCCTCATGGGCGGTCTCGGAAAAACCAATAGTATCCGTCGCTGCTGCGGAAAATGAAAGAGACGACATCAAACGAGCGAGAGCAAAATAGACTGTTGAATCCTCATCGCGCCCTTCATCTTCGGCATCGAAGTATTTCTCATCCATCTCAGCGCTTAGTGCATTGAAATCGAAACCTTGTGGCAATTCACCGGCCGCCAAATGCGCCGCAAGCTGGTTATTCTCCAGCAAGACGTACCAGTGGCTTTCAATTCCGCGAGCGCATGCCCGGAATATCTCTTCGAATATTCGTTGGGCATCTTTTGTATCTGAAGCGTGTCGAAAGAGCCGGGCGAGATTTTCATTGACCGTAAATAAACGCATGACAATCACCTTAACGGTGTTGAAATTTCACCGCCAGAGCTCGCGCTTTGCACATATTACGACTAGGGCCGATCATAGAAGCGATAATTTACACTCCACCAGAACTAGCTTCTTGGAAGGTTTGAGACTGCCTGGGTCGCGATCCCTTAACCCATCAAATTTTCTCGAGTTCTTCCGGCCAATATCTTCTGGATTTGATTGTTCCTCCGACCTTCAACAAATACATCGGCTTGTTTTCTTTCTGATGCCAACGGATGCTGGCGACCGTACCGGAATATCCGCTCTCCTTAATGAATGCGCTCTCCTCAACTTCAAAGCGCCAGCACTCTTTTGGCTCGATCATCTTCAGAATATCGCGTCGCACTCTGAAAACTTGGTCGCCACTGCATATCGTGACATATTCCCGATCCTCATCAAAGACTCGGAAAACCACGCCATACGGCCTAAATGCTCGTATGCGTTCGAGATCATCTGGGTCAATCAGCCATTCACCATTCTCTTCGAACCAAGGGCACAATGCCCATATGACGTTATTGTCCATTGAACGGTTTGTATCCTTGAAAATGAGAGCTGAAGCTGCTGTCAGGCCTCGACTTCTGGATATTCGAACTTCGTACTGACGCTGCCATCTTTGTTGATCATCAACGTAAACGCCTGCCAGTCCCCACCCGTATGCGCTTTCATCTTGGCATGTAACTCGGGCACGATAAGCATCGGATTGGTAGCAACGTCGTCAATCAACAGTGCCGAAACTCGCTTACCGTCAATAAAGTACCAAAATTGTTCGTCCACTGCGCGAGATCCGTCTTTCTCCTGAAAGTATCGAAAGCGGCAGGCGATGTCAGAGGACCCTATCGGAGCACTCTTGCGTACCAAGATATAAAGCTTTTCTATGAGCCGCTTTTGTTCCTCAATCGGATTACTCATTGTCCGCCTTCTACCCCGTTTACGAACCGACGTCGAAAACTCTCACCATTGGCGAGGCTGTACCCCCTAATTTCCCTGGTAGGTATCTTTAAATATCACTTTATATTCATCGAGTGATTCAAGGGCGGAATCAATTTCTGGTCTACATTTAGGGGCTTCCCGCCTATAAGCTTCCAAGAGTGCGATGCTGTCTTCGAGACGGTAATTTGTTCGGCACATCCCATAGAAAGTTTCAAACAGGTTCTTTAACCAACGTTTTTCCGCGTGTTTCGCCCTAGAGAATTCTCCAATCAACGTGTCCCCGGAAAATTCAATAGTTCTCCCGTAATAGATTGCCGATAGAACCGCCTTTATGCGTTCCTCTGCACTATTGTCCGTAAGCGAAAGGGTTTCGATTATCTCTTCCTCGCTTCTGCTTTCTGGTGGTTCATACTTCACTTGATCGGCCTTCCTTTTGAAGCGTTTGCAACAGCTACGGCAACGTCCTCGCCTAAACGATCTCCACAGGGCCACGGTCATCCGTCGGCATAGACCATCGCGCAGCTTCGGAGCAGTTGAACGCCACCTTGGAAGGGTCGACTGGTTAACCATCGACGGCCTCTGGAACCAATCCGAACATTCCTTCAGCCGAAGCCGAAGCCGAGGAACAATATTGCGCCACGCCGCACGAACCAGCCATGGCTGCATAACTTAACCGAAACTACCCCCGGCGAACTCGGCGCGGTTTACCTTGTCTACACCGAATTCTCGGGCTGCCAGAACGTCAAACATACCCCATATTCATCGAGCAGATCGTCTGCCACCTCGAACTCAAACGTTCGATGAGGAAAGCATTCAAACAGAGCTATCTTCCAATATCGAACAAGCTGCTGCGCGAAGACATGACACAACTGATAATCTTTATCTGTCAAGCCAACCCGAGAAACCGAATTCTCAGAGGTATCCTCCCATTTTGAAAAAAATTGGCTGACAGAAAAGTTGTTTTGGTAGCGCTCTACGTCTATGCGCTGAGAGCTCGGTTGCAACTGCCCTGTTTCGGTTACCATTAATCCGACAAGACGAAGCCCACTGGTAGCATCCGCCGAGGCTTTCGCACGCCAAAAGACGTGATTCTCATGTTCGATAAAATCAGGAGAAAGTATTCCAAAAACCGCTAGCGCTTGCTCTACGGATACGAGATTTCCAACATAGCTAAAGAATTCATCTGAGCCGGTGCCTGAAGTAAACAAGCCCAAGATTTCTTTAGAGATTTTCCCTTTATAAACGTCCATTATTTCAACCCTAGATCTTCCAAGATGGATTGTGGAACATTTCCTTCAAAAACCTTGGTGTCATTTCCTTTTTTGGGAATCCACTTTCCATTCGGCGCTTGGTTCCATTCGACAACCTTAATTCTCGCTCCAGAGACATCATACAAGGCCCTTCCATCGGGGCCATACACTACAGCATGACCGTTGCCGAGATTAGCATATGAATTTGGCAATTGATCTTGAAGCGGATATTGAACTGAGCCTCTCGAACCTGTGACAGAGACGTTGGTTTGGGTAAGGCCTCTGGAGAAATTTAAGTCAATCGTATTACCTGCGGAGTCTGTCAGAAACCTCGGTGCGCTTTTCGGTGTATTGGCCCCCGTTGTTACGGTGCCCTCGGTGCTATTGTTACCACCTCTAATAAGGCCTTCCAGCCCAAGTGAGGCTCCGGCAATAACAAGCGCGGCAATGTTATCATAGCCAATCTGCTTCCAGGCTTCGGCAACAGATGGTCGATATTGTTCAAGCAGCGCTATGATATCTTTTCGCTCATCGTAGATCGCCCGCTTCAAATCACGATTTGCCGTCTCATCGAAATGGCCGCTGAGAATTTCGTTCTCAATATCGCGGTAGCCGCTGTCCGGCAGGTTCATGAATAATGTCGAAAGATAATCCGGTGAAACGTAGTATTCTGCGGCGATCAGCGCTCGTGTCACAGCTGAAACACAAGCTGATCCCTTTGGTGCGGCATCGCAGGCTGCCTTAAGTTGGCGATCAGTCTCCTGATCCTCTTGATTGTACTGATCGACCATCGACTGATAGTTTGCGATCTGCGCAGCACTGCAGGTCCCGCTTTCCCTGCATTCTTCAAGTTTGGCTTTCGCAACGACGCGCGATCGTGCCTTGTTTTGCGCAAGATAGTTGAACTGATAGTTCGCGGCTCCATAAGCAGCACCTTCTCCACCGCCAACAACTCCTCCGACCGTGGCGCTGAGGCTGGCTCCGACCAGTGCGGCAAGCGTCTGCTTGTCTTGATCGGAGAGGGTGCTGTCCTTGAGCATGCCCTTGACGAGATTATCGATCGCTGGCGCTAGTAATGTTGTTGTCGCGCCACCAAGAGCACCCTTCAGAGCGCCCTCCCAGCCGTTCACCCCACCAAGCAGGCCTGCGCCAATGGCGTGTAACAACGCCCGACCCGCACCGCCCTCTTCCCAATAGGCCGCGTCCTCAGGGTGCCCGGCTGCGAGGGCCTGTCCTTCGAATTGGTCCGCAATGGTCGCCACCAACCCAGCCATGGTGGCTTGCGCCGCCTGCAAATCCGCCTGGGTCTTGTACTGATCCCGCAGAATGTTCTGCAGATCCGGCAGACCGGGCAGCGAGGTATTGGTGTTGTCCGTGTCGCGGCGGATCGTGCCGATGTCCTGCGTCTGGTGCGCGGGATCGGTGATCGTGATGCCGATATTGCCGCCGATGGCCGAATAGGCCTTGCCGGTCTCCTTCTCGCCGGCCTTGACCGGCGGAGCGATAGTTAGCCCCCCAGTGCCGATCCCGCCCCCATAGGTTTCGGCCTTCCAGGTCGAATGAGTGTCGATATCCGCAACCGTCAGGGTGCCGGTGAAGAAGGAGTTTTTGTCCGCCGTCGCCTGGCTGGTAATCAGCCCGCCGATAACTGACGTCTGGCCGCTGACATCGATGTTGAGGCCGCCGGTGCGTGCATGAATGCCCGATTGTTCGGAGACGAGCACCGCATCGCCCTTGGCCTTCTGCACAGTGCCGGAGACGCCGGTGTTTCCAAAGCCGATCTGACCGGAGACATTGAACTGATCGGCCTTGGCCTTCTGCGTATCCAGCTGGCTCTCGATCGTCAGCGAGCGGGCATCGATGCCAACCGAATTGCCGGCGACCGTCGCCCCCTTCAGCGCGAGATCATTGGTGGCGATGGTGACATCGCCGGTGCCGTTCACATGTGTGTTCGTGTGGTTGGTGCCGGAGGTTTGGGAACCACCCTTGCCGTAGGAGGCGTTGACCCCGACACTGGTCTCCTGGCAACCACCCTTGGTACTGCAGCCGAAGTTGACGCCAATGCCGGCGCTCCAGGAGTCGTTGGAACTCGACGAATCCGACGTGCCCGCGGCAGCGTTGAGGTTGATGTCGCCATTCGCTGCTGACAGGAAGATGTCGCCGGTCAGCGCATCTCCTGGAATCGTGGGTATGCCGTTCTTGTCGTAACCGGCCAGGATCTGCGCGCCATCGCTGGTGATGGAACCCTTCTCGGCCTCCATGGTGATCGAGCGGCCCGCGCGAATATCCGTCACGACCGGGGTCGAAGACGACGAAGACCAGCTATTTTCCTGATGGCTCACGCCAGCGTTGATGCCGATGCTGAAGGAAAGGCCCTTGGCGATGTCGGGATCGTTGCTGGTAAGCCCCTCATATGCGCCCTTCAGTCCCTTGTAGCCCTCGTAGAAGCCAAGTCCAGCAATAGCGGTGTTGGTCACCGCATTGACGCCGCCGCTGTCCGACAGCCGTTCGGCCGAGTTCATGATGCTTTGGGCAGCCTTGCCGACCTGGCTTGTCACCGAGAGGGTAACGCCGGCAAAGGTCTTCTCGTGTACTTCCTGGTAGTTGGTGACGTCATTGGCCGACAGCAGATTGATGTCCTTGCCGGCAAACAGAGTGACGTCGCGCTCAGCCGAAGCGCTGGTTGCCTGCAGGTTGACGTTGTTGCCCGCCGAGATGTTGAGGTCACGCTCGGCCGAAAGCTTGGAGACCGCATTGGTGTCGGATTGTTGCGCCTTGCTGTCCTTCGTCGACTGCGCGCCAATGCCGATCGAGAAGCCGCCGTTGCCGGCGGAAAGAGCGAGACCGAAGCCGGACTTCTTCTGCTCTTCGGATTGCGACGAGCTCTCGGCTCCCGGTGTCACATTGACGTCTCGGGCCGCCGACAGGTTGATGTCCCGCTCGGCGCTGACCGACGAGCCCATGATGTTGAGATCGGTCGCCCTTGCCGTCAGGTTGACGTCTTGACCGGCCGAAAGCGTCGAGCCGACATTGTCCGTGGAGGATTGCTGGCCTTGCTTTTCGTTCTTGCCGTAGAGCGAGATGAAGCCGCCGCCGGAGCCGACGAAGAGGCCGGAATCCTTGCGCTGGCTATCGGACTGGTGGTTCTCCTGCGCGCCGATGATGGAGACGCTTTCGCCGGAAATATTCAGCGAGCCATCGGCATTGACCTTCGAGCCGACAATGGCGGCCGCCTTGCCGGCATCGAGATTGACGTCGCCCGAGGCTGAAAGCTGCGACCCGATGGTGGTCTCGTTATAGCCGTCGTAGCTTGAGCTGCCGCTGCGCAGGAAGCCCTTGCGCTTGGCGCTGTCGTTCTCCGTCTCGGTGTCCTTGCCGGCCGTCACGATCAGATTGCCACCGGTCTGGACAGCAAGATCGGCGGTATGCGTGGCGTCGCCCGCCGTCACCTTGGAGGCCGAGACCGTGGTGTCGCCGCCTGAAATGATCGTCACACCATCCTTGCCGGAAAGTGCCGAGCCAGCCGCGGTCGTGGTCTCCAGATGGCCGGAGGCATTCTCCTTCGTCGAACCAAAGAAGCCGCTCTTCTTGCTGGAGCTCTTGACATCCAGGGTTGCGCTATCGGTCGCCTCGGCGATGGTGACGTTTTTATCCGCCTGCAGGCCGAGCTTCCCGTCGGCGGCCATGGTCGAACCGATGACGTTGATGTCGTCCTTGGATTTCGCGACGAGATCGCCACCAGCCGTAATGGTCGAGCCATTGTGCGACAGCTCGGACGAGGAGTTTTTGCCGAATGTCGAGTTCGACTGGTTCTGCGACGTGGTGACGTTGATGTCACCGTTGGAGGTCAGGCCAACATCACCCTTGGCCGTCAGGTCCGAGCCCGAGATCAGAATACCGGTATTGGCATTGACCCCAGCGTCACCGCTTGCGGTGATCGCGAGGTTGCCGCCAGCCGAGAGCTGCGAGGCTTGCTGATCGGTACCTGATGTCTTGGTGTAGCCATCATCCGTCTTGCGAGCGAGATCGGTCGAAACGATGTTGACCGCACCATCCGTGGCCTTGAGTTTGAGATCGCCACCGGCCTTGGCGGAGGAACCTATAACGTTGATGTCATTGTTGGCAGCGATGGTGAGGTTGCCACCGGCGGTGACGCGCGCGCCAGTCGCATTCTCAGCGCGATTGCCCGCAATCGTCGCGGGCTGGCCATTATTGTCGACCTTGACAGCAGCAAGGTTGACATTGTTGCCGGAAAGCTGGGCTGCGCCACCTGCGGCGATCTTGGTGCCCTGCAAACTCAATGTGCCGCCCGCGGCGACCTGCAGGTTGCCGCCGACCGACACGCCGGCATTGGTGTTGACGACATTCTGGCCGCCGAGGGTCATCGTCTGTGCGGCAAGGGTAATGCCATTTGTGGCATTGAGGTTCATGTTGCCGCCGGCCAGGAAGGTGCCGCCATTGGCCTTGATCTCGGTGGCATTGATGGTCATGCCATCCGCTGCGGCAATCGCACCGGAATTGTTGACGGAGCCGGCATCGATGTTAACGCTGTTGCCGGCGATGACGGCGCCGCCGCCGTTGACCTTCGCCTTATCGGCGGCCGAGAGATAGACGACCGGCACCAGCACCTGCGCGCCGTCGACGATCTCAGTCTGATAGATCACCATCGACTGGGTCAGCGATGCCGCCTGCTGCGGCGTCAGTGCTTGCCCGAGAGCAAGCCCGTTCGCCTCGGCATAAGCGACGCCGTTGTCGAGCAGCGTCTTCATCTGGTCGGTGGCATTGTTGCCGGGGATGAAGGACCCCGCGCCAAGACCATCGCCCACCAGTTGCCGCATCTGTTCGTCTACGAGCTGATTGTCGAAATAGGCGTCGCCGAGGAAGGGAACCTTGGTCTCGGGCGTATAGCCGACGCGGTCGATGAAATAACTCGAGCCGTAGAACTTCGACACATCGAGGAAAGCCGCCCGTGTCTCGAACAGGAAGACCTGGCCCGGCACGGTGCCGCCAACGCCGCCTGATTGCGGCTTGGCAAGCGAGGCGAGTTCCGCGCCATTGACCTGCAGTACCTGGGCAAGGTTGCCGCTGTTGCCGAGAGCAGCGGTGAGCTTGCCCATCAGGCTGTTCGGATTGATCGCAGCGCCGCCGGTCGTCAGGGTGCCCGAGCTGATCGAAGGGCCGCTCGCAAGCGTCACACCGTTGCTGCTCACCGAAGCACCGACGGCTGCCGTCAGGCCGCTGCCGTTGACCGTCGGGCCGCTACCGATCGTCGCGCTGCCACCTGCCAGCGATGGGCCACTACCGACGCTGGCGCCGCCATTTGAGGC
Organism: Rhizobium sp. P40RR-XXII; assembly: GCF_012641405.1. Lineage (GTDB taxonomy): Bacteria > Pseudomonadota > Alphaproteobacteria > Rhizobiales > Rhizobiaceae > Rhizobium. The sequence continues at coordinate 124,553 of NZ_JABAII010000013.1, read as the reverse complement.
GACACTGCTCAGTGCGGCATTGACATTGAACAAAGCGCCGCCGGCCGTCATGCCGTTAAGGGCGGACAAAGGATCGTTCGATGTCGAAGGCGCACTGACGGCCGCGCCGCCGCCCGTCGAACCGAGCGACGTATTGTTGACCGTACCAAAATTGAGGCTCAGGGCGCCGGCCGCCTTGAGCGTGCCAGCCGCGCCGCCGATAACCTGCGATCCCGACACGATCGACGTGCCGTTGGCGATATTGCGGGAAGGATCGGCCGTGCCATCGGCGTTGTAGGCCGAGCACGCGCTTTGAGCGCTACAGGTCAGCGTCGTGGTGCGATTGAGAACGACGCCTTCGTTGGTGAGCGTCGATCCCTTGAGCGTCGCACCACCGCCGGCCTCGATCCGGCTGTAGGAGTTGGTGAGGTTGGTGGCATCGACTGTGAGATTGCCGCCGGCGCGGATCACTGCCTCGGGGCTGAGCGCACTGGTGAAGCGGTCTTCATAAACCGACTGCGATATGTTGGACGTCGGATCCCAAGTGTAGGTCGTACTGGTGTCCGAACCGCTGCGGATGACTTCATCGACAATGAAATAGCGTGACGGATTGTTGGGATCGAGAATGGGATTGCCATTGGCATCCTTGGGAACGCGAGCCTTGATCCAGTCGAAGATCGGCCGCACTTCCGTCGGGCCACTGCCGCTGACCCAGGTCCAGGCGTGATAGGAGGTGCCGTCGGCAAGCGTTGCGACCGAATACAACAGCGGCTGATAGTCAGAAAACTATCCCGGATCGACCCCCGCATAAAGCTGGAACATGTTCTGGTCGGTCGATTCCAGATAGGCGAAGGGTTGGCCCGCGACCGCTGGATTAAGCACGAAGGTGCCGACGGCAGCACCAGAGGAGACCAACTGACCCGTCACCCAGGTCGGCGTCGTCGATCGCCTGTTGGTGAGATTGTTGGTCAGGATCGACATGTCACCATCGGACTGAATAAGACCGGACACATTGGTGACTGCCGCATTGCGCTGACCGGCGGTCGCTCCCTGGATGCTCAACCCACCATTGGCGACGATAGCGCCCTGATCGTTGGTCAACGTGCCGCCGACGAAGAGATTGGCATTGTTGCCGGCAAAGACGAGGCCGGACGGACTGTTGTAGAAGTCGCCAGCGACGTTGAACGTGAGATTGTTGCCGGCGGCAAGCTGGCCGGTGTTGCCGAGCGACGGCAGGGTGAGCGTCAGGTCATGCGCGGCAAGCAGCGATGTATTGGCGGTGGTGATGAGACCCGCGGCGGAGATGGCGATGTCGCCGGAACCGCCGGCATTGGTGACGGTACTGACCTCGGCATTGGAGAGATCGGCATTGCCGGAGAGATTAAGGGCAAGGCCACCGAAGACGAGATTGCTGCCGGAAAGATTGGCCGAAGAGCCGTTGACAATCAACGTACCGCCGCCGGAAATCCGGCTACCCCTGCTGCCGGAAAGATCGACGGCAGCGGTATTGAGCGTCAGATTGCCGCCGACACGGGTGGTGTTGGCATAGGCGATGGCACCAGGCGCGGTGAGCGTGGCAGTGCCGAGGCTCTGCAGGCTGTTGTAGCCGATGTTCTGCGTCGCCGTGGCGGCAAGATCGCCGCCCGAAAGCAGGGAATTGGCGCCAATGCTGCCGTTTGAGGCTGACAGCGTCATCGCACCAGTGCGCTGCAGCATCAGGCTGCCGCCGGCCGCAGCATTGGTGGCGGCGAAATCGACGCCGGCGACCAGCGTGTCGATCGTCATCGATCGGGCGGACAGATTGGCGTTGCGGCTGGCAAGCGATTGGCCGGTGAGCGTGATCGCATTCCCCGCTGTGAGCGACAGATCGCCATGGGAAACCGCGTTGGCGCTGACATTGTTCGCCGCGTTGGCGGTGATGCTGCCGGCCGCCATCAGGCTGTTGACGGTTGCATCGCCGGACGTCGCCTTCAGGGTGAGATCGCCGGCGCGATTGCCTGCAATCGTCGCGGCCTGACCGAGAACGATATTGCCGGTCGCCGATTGGCTGGTCGCGGCAAAATCGACGCCGGCGACGATGACATTGCCGCTGATGCCCGATCCGATGATCGAGACGTCACTTGCGCCGAGAAGCTGGCCGTTGATCGCGACCGCACCGGGACTTGCGGACGAGCCGATCGCGACGGTGCCATGGCCTGTGATGTTGCCGCCCGTAAAGGCGCTTGCCGCCACGTTGAGGTTGCCTGCGACGATCAGCGTACCGGCCGATGCACTTCCAGCGTTAATGGTGAGATCGCCGCTTGATCCGAGAGCGATGGCGCCGTTTGACGATCGTGCGCTGGCGGCAAAATCGACGCCCGTGACGGCCTGATTGATCTGGACGGTCGAACCGGACAGCAAGACATCGCCGGCACCGAGAAGTTGGCCGGTCACGTTGACACTACTGCTGCCGGCAAGGGTGATATCGCCATGTCCGGTAACAGCATTGGCGCTGATCGTGCCGCCGCTGACGTCGATTGCGCCGGCCGACACCATGGTCTGCGTGGTGATGCCAGCGGAAGCGGTCAGATTCATATCCCCGGACGATCCGAGCACAATGCCGCCGCCGGCATTGGTAACAGCGAAATCGATGCCGGAGATCAGCGTTGGCGCACGGATGCTGCCGCCATTGATCGCGAGGTCGCCTGCGGCCAGGATCTGGTTGCTCACATCAATGCGACCGCTTGCGGTCGTCGTGGCGACATTGCCGGCAATGCCGGCGTTACCGCTAGCGGTAATCGCGACCTTGCCGTGACTGGTGATGCTGTCGGCGCTGAGGTTTGCCGCCCGTGCCGTGACATCGCCGGCCGACAGGATCGTGCCGGCCGTGATGTTGCCGGAGGCCGTCAGGCTGGTCTTGCCGGATTGCGCCAGCACGATAGCGCCGCCGGCGGCGTTGGTGGCGGCAAAGTCGATGCCGGAGATCAGCGTCGGTGCGCTGATGCTGCCGCCATTGATCGCAAGATTGCCTGCGGCCAGAATCTGGTTGCTGACATCGACATTGCCGAGAATGCCAGCGTTACCGCTAGCGGTAATCGCGACATTGCCGTGGCTGGTTACGCTGCCGGCCTCAAGATTGGCCGCGTTTGCCGTGATATCGCCGGCCGACAGGATTGTGCCGGCCGTGGCATTGCCGGAGACGGTAAGATCCGTCGCGCCGGACCCTCCAAGCACGATGTTGCCGCCGGCAGCGTTGGTGGCGGCAAAATCGACGCCGGAGGCCAGAAGTCCGGCGTTGAGGCTGGCGCCATCGATCGAGAGTTTGCCTGATGACAGCACCTGGCCGGTGACATTGACGCGACCATTTGCCTTCAGGTCGGTGCTGCCATGGCTGGTGATGCTACTTGCCGTCAGATCGATCGCTTGTGCGGTCAGATTGCCCGCCGACAACAGCGTGCCGATGGTGAGATTGCCGGTCGAGGCCAGCGACACATCGCCACTTGATGTCTGGACGATGTTGCCGTTGGCGGCGGCCGTGCCGATGAAGTCGACACCGGAGACGATGGCGCCGGCCGCGATGCTCGGGCCTGAGACGCTGATGTTTCCGCCACCAAGGACTTGGCCATTGACGGTGGTCGTACCGGAAAGCGTGATATCCTTGTGCCCGGTGACAGTATCGGCCGTCACGCTGGCGGCGTTGACGTTGGTCGCACCGGCGACTTCCACAGTCGATGCAGAGAATCCGCCACTGAGCCGGGCGGTCAGGTCCCCGGCCTGGCCAAGAACGATATTGCCACCGGATGCATCCGTGGCGGTAAAGTCGATACCGGCGACCACAGACTGCGCCGACAGGCTTTGACCGGTAATCAGGACATTGCCCGCACCGAGAATCTGTCCAGAAACATCCACGCGACCGCTTGCGGCCGTCGTGTTGGTCGCGCCGTTGAGCGCGATAGCCCCATGCGCTGTGACTGCATTCGCGTTCACGGCTGCGCCGCTGGCCGAAAGAGCCCCTGCTGACAGCAGTGTGCCGGTGTCGATATTACCGGCGGAGGCAAGTGTCAGATCGCCGCTGTTGGCCAGCATGATATTGCCGTTGGAAGCAGCGGTTCTGGCGAAATCCACGCCGGAGACGATGGCGCCGGCCTTGATGCTCTGCCCGGAGACACCAATGTTGCCGCCGCCGAGGACCTGATGAGTGACATTTACACCGCCAGTCGAGCCGGAAAGGCTGATATCCTTATGAGCGGTGATGACATCGGCAGTGATAGACGCGCCGCTGGCGTCGACGGTTCCGGCGGACTGTACGGACGATGCCGCAATGCCACCACTGACGGCGACGTTCAGGTCACCTGCCGGACCAAGCACGATGTTGCCGCCACTGGCGTTGGTCGCATGGAAGTCGATACCGGAGACGATGGTTTGAGCGGTGAGGCTCTGACCGGTGATCGATATGTTGCCAGAGCCGAGGATCTGATCCGTGATGCTGATGGCACCACCGAGCATCATGTCGCCATGGGCGGTCATGCTGCCCGCGCTAACGGTCGAAGCATTGGCCGTGAGATTGCCAGCCGACAATAGCGTGCCGGCGTTGATATTGCCTGACGCAGCAAGGCTCAGGTCGCCGCTGCCTGCCAGCACGATGTTGCCATTGGCGGCAGCCGTCCCCAGGAAATCGACGCCGGAGACGATGGTGCCTGCCTGAATGCGCGAGCCGGAGATCGCGACGTCCCCACCGCCGAGGACCTGATGGGTCACATCAACGCCACCGGCCGTGCCGGAAAGGCTGATGTCCTTATGACCGGTGATCGCATCGGCGCTGATCGTCGCACCGCTGGCGTTGATGCTGCCGGCGGCCTGTATGATCGGTGCGGCGATAGACCCGCTGACCGAAATCGTGAGGTCACCATTCGCTCCAAGCGCAATATTGCCGCCGGCCGCATTTGTGGCAGAGAAGTCAAGGCCGGCGACGATAGTCTGCGCAGACAGGCTCTGGCCGGAGATCAAGACGTTGCCGGAGCCGAGAATCTGGCCGCTAACGGTGGTGGCACCGTTCAGCGTCAGCGCGCCATGTGCGGAGACGTTGTCGCCGGTGATCGTCGCGCCGCTCGCATTGAGCTCGCCGGCAGACAGCAGCGTGCCCACCTTGAGCTGGTCGGACGCCGTCAATGACAGATTGCCGGTCCCGGCGGCGGTCGGGCTGAGGACGATGCTGCCGCCTGCGGCATTGGTGGCGGCGATGTCGACGCCGGAGACAACAGCGCCCGCCTGGATGCCGGAGCCGGAAATGCCGACATTGCCGCCGCCAAGGACCTGGCCGCTGACATTTACAAGACCGCTGCCGGCCGCCACGCTGGTGGCGCCTGAAAGCGCAATATCCTTATGGCCGGTGATCGTATCGGCGGTGATGGTCCGGCCAGTCGCGCTGATCGTACCGGCTGCGAGGATCGTCCCTGCGTTGATCGCGCCGGCGCCGTCGCTGATGATCAGGTCACCGCTACCCGCCACCACGATATTACCATTGGCCTTGGTCGCGGCGAAGTCGACGCCGGAAGCGAGGAGACCGGCGCTGACGCCGTTTGCATTGCCGTTGATAGTGATATTGCCCGCGCTGAGCAATTGGTTGGCGACATTGACGCCGCCGGCGATGCCGATGGTCCCATGGCTCGTGATATTATTTGCCTGCAACAGGGCAGCCTGAGCAGTCAGGTCGCCAGCCGACAGCAGCGTGCCGACAGCAATGGTGCCGGCCCCGGCCGTCAGATCGAGTGTGCCGGACGAACCGAGGACGATGTTGCCACCTGCGGCATCGGTGGCGGCAAAGTCGACGCCGGAGACGATCGTCGTTGCCTGTATGCCCTGGCCATTGATGGAGACGGCACCTGAGGCTAAGAGCTGACCAGAAACATTGGTGGCGGCATTGATGCTGGCAGCAGCATGTGCCGTGACGTTCTGGGCTGTCAGCGACATCGCATTGATCGCGACATTGCCGGAGGACAGCAGACTTGCGGTATTAACCGCACCGCCGCTTGTCGTCAATTGCAGGTCGGCGGCGCCGGCAAGGACAGTCTTGCCGTTTGCCTGGGTGGCGGCGATATCGAGTCCGGAGGCGGTCGCGCCCGTTGCGATCGACCGTCCGGTGGCGGCGATCCTGCCTTGACTAAAGACCGTGCCGGAAACGGCAATATCGAGGCCGGCGTTGAGGCCGATATTGCTGTAGCTCAGAAGTGATCCGGCCGAGATCGCGCCGGACGTGGCGACGATCGACAATGCGCCGCCGCTCGTGGCAGCACCCGTCAGGCCGATATTGCCGGCCGAGGCCGACAGCGTTGCCGTGCCGCCGGCCGTCACATTGGCGGCGGCGATGCCGCCCGCAGACGTCATTGCGAGATTGGTGGCACTGTTGACGTCACCAGCAATACTTAGCAGACCGGTTCCGCTCGATAAGGCGACATCATTGTCGGCGGCAACCGACTGCAGGGTGATGCCTTGATCGGCCTGGGCGGTGACCTTTTGCTTCGAGGTCACCTTGGCCGCCATCACCTTCTGTTTCGAGGTGATGGTGACGCCATCGCGTCCCGACGCATTGCCGATCGAGATCTTGCCATCGGCCGATAGTATCAGTTCGCCGGCATTGGCGGCCATGTCGCCGCTCATCTTGACGCCGGCACCCTTCTCGGTGACGACGACCTTGATGCGATCGGCCTGCATGGCGCCGAGTGCCGTGCCGTCGATCGCGTATTCCGGCGTGCCTGACGTGGCGGTGAGTGCCGTCGCTTCGCCGGTGGCATAATTGTATTGGCTGGCGCCGCCCGTCAGCCGGATGGTTTTGCCGTAGACCGGTGCGTTGACATGGATATTGCGGGAGACCACGTCGAACAGGTCGACGGCGCCGGGGGCGGCTGCAAAATTGCCCCCCGCCCCTTCGAAGGTCACGTCGCCGCCATTGACGGTGAAGCCGGTAAGCCGGCCGTCGGCGCCGATATTCGGCACACCGGTCGTCAGGGTGGCATGCGGCGTGTTGATGAAGCCGCAGCCCGAGCACGTAATGCCGTTCGGGTTCGCGATCACCACATCGGCCCTGCCGCCGAACACTTCCGTCGGGCCATTGAGTGCGGAACGATTGCCTGATGTGACTTCGTTAAGGATGACCGAGGCCGGGCCGGAATTCCTCAAATTGGGATTGCCAGGTGTGGCGCCGCCGAGGTTCGAGGTGCCGACTTCGCCGTTGAAGTTATTAAGGATGAGACCGGGCGTGCCAACGTTGAAGTTGTCGTATTTGTTGTGAGACAGGCCCGTGCCATTCGGCGTGACGATATCGATCAACGGCACGCCGTTCGGTGCAGTCCCCACACCCGGCTGGTTGGCTGCTGGCGCCGTGGTGCTTGCCGATACCGACTGAGCATTTGCGATCGCCGGCTGCAGGAATAGAAGTGCGCTGAGAGTCACCGCGAGCAACTGATGGGCAAGGCGTGCCAGTCGCGACAGGAAGCTGCTATCCGCTCCGATGCGTCCGGTGACATTCGTCGATCCATGCAACATGATCTTCTTGCTCATTGTGCGCCTTCACTGCTGCTTCGCGAGCGGATAATCTCGCCCCGGTTGTGGGAGGTCGCCGACAGCGAGACCATGGTCGCAGGACCGAAGTCAATTTCGGCTTGTGGTTGAGGTAAAGCTATTCCAAACAAAATATGTCGGTTGTGATGGTCATTGCGGCAGAATCCCTGCCGCAATGAGGTCTGGCGTTACTTCTTCGTCAGCAACCACTGCTTGGTGTTTTTTGTGAACGAATCGGAGAGACGCTGAGCCATCACCTCCGGCGATCCAGAGGTCTGCATTGCATTGATCGCTACGGCGACAATCACACCATATCCGCTGCCGCGCATGGAAAGGTCCTCCCCATGGATGTTCTGCGCTGCCGCGATCAGCTCGCCCGTCTTGGCATTCTCCAGTCGAACCGTTCCGTCTATGCGGCTGTCATGGCCTCCGATGACGCGGGCCTTCTTGGTACTGACGTCAAAGACATGAAGCGTGACGACCAAGCGACCCGGAATAGGTCCGCCTGGCAGGCCGATCAGCTGCTTCGTCATCGTGGTGCGAAGCACGCGGATTGCGTCCGTAAGCTCCTGCTGTGCAAGCTTCTGATCTGCTTCCGGAAATGCCGACAGATCCGGCGTCGTCTCAACACGGATTTCACGAACCGAGGTTCGCTGGAGAGCAGCGACAAGCCGCGGATCGGTCGTTACGCAGGAACTGAGTACTGTCATCAGAATTATAGCGATGCCGCCAAACATGTATCGCATTAGTTGAGCCCCCATGATGCCAGTTTCGGACGTCGAGCGGATATGCATCGTCATACCTCAACCGTCTCTCTTGGCCGGCTTCGTCTTCACGCTGCCGTCGAGCTTCTTGTAGAGATCACCCAACTGCGATGTCGGCGCCGGGCACTTTCTCGAACGGGCAAGGTCCGTCAGCACCTGATTGCGATTGCGCAATGCGTCGATCTCGATCTTCTCCGGCGATTTGGGATCCATGAAGAACAGGGCCGGCCAGAACAAAAGAACACCGGTAGCTCCCAAAATCACGTTCTTGCCCTGCGCCTGCGAACGTTCCTTCACGGTCGAAAGGATCTGCCGTTCGTTAGCTGTGAACTCGCGGGATGTTCCACCGCAATCGATCCCGCTATCGCCGGCACCGGTCGATGCGATCGGATGCGCCTCACGGCCACCACAGCTCGAAAGCACGATCGCGAAACAAACAAGCGCCGCAAAAGAAGGCGACACCACGGATACTCTCTTATCTTTCCGCCCGATTAAGCTCATGATTTCCTCTAGATATACAATCACCATTTCACCGACGTACTGACGAACAGAAGTCCGGCCTCATGCCGATCGACCGTGCCGCCCACTACATCCGAATAACCCATGTCAAAATTCACGTGCCCGCCGGCGAGCTTGGCGCCCACCGTCCAGCCGAGCATGTCACCACCCTCGATGCGATAGCGCGCTTGGCGTGCGATCCGTCCATAATCGAGGCCGACATAAGGCCGGAACTCACCAAGGATCTTGGCAAGATCTGCATTGTCGGCGAAGGGCTGCGTGCGCCAGACGAGATCGTTGCGGATGAAGAAGCCGTTATTGCCGAACAGCATCGTCTCGCGCGTACCGCGCACCGAGGAGTAGCCGCCGACCGAGATCTGCTCGGCCCCGAACAGGTTGTCAGGCGAATATTGTCCGGTGATGAGCGAATTGATCTCGAAGCGCTGGTCGGCAAGCTCAAACGGCTTCGTCACGGTGATCGTGCCTGACAATTTCGAAAAGCGAGGATCTGCATCCCCTGCTCCGGCATCACCGGGGGCGACCGCATCGAAGAGGTTCAGCCCCTGGCTATAGGAAAGGTCGAAAACCCAGAGACCGCCCAGCATGCGGCGCGAATGCGAGATGCCAAGATCGCCGACCGTATATTTGCGGCTGCCGACTTCTATTCTGTTGCCGAGGAGGAAATTGTTGGTTTCCTTATAGGTCAATCCGCTGTTGAAGGTGGTGATCGAATCCTTATCGCGGAAAATCACCCGATCGGCGCCGATCCCAACCTGTTTGGAATCGCCTGAAGTATCGAGCGGCCCGAAGTTCCCTGGAACCGTACTGTCGTATTCGTACCAGGAGCCGTTCGCCGAGAACGTCCAGTAACCGTAGGGCACGCTGACATTGCCGGAATAGCTGTTGCTCTTGCCCAGGCCGTCGTCTCGCCACGGATAATCCGGGCCGCTATGCTCGTATGAAAAGTTCCATTGGTCGTTGATGCCGAACAGATTGTCATAGCCGATCGAGGCCGAGGACTTGGAGTATCCCGTCTGCTCTTGACCGAGATTGCTGTTGCCGAAGGAAAGATGCCAGGGATGATCCGGCTTGTTCTCGATATTGAGGATCGAGGTCCCATCCGTCTTTCCCGGCAGCATCGCGGTCTTGGCATTGTTGGAGGTCAGGCGGTTGATCTGGTCGAGACCCTGCTCGATGTCGCGCAGATTGGTGATCTTGCCCTTCATGCCGGGAAAGGCCGTGGCGATCATACCCGAACCCATTGCACCGGAATCTGGCGCCGGCTTGCCGTTGATGTAGATATCGGCAAGCGTGCCTTCGACCGCGACAAGGCGCAGCACCTTCGTCCCGGCAATATCCTGCGCCGGCACATAGACGCGGGAGCTCACGAATCCCTTGTCGAGATAAAGATGCGTCAGGTCCCGCAACAGACCGTTGATCTCACCGACGCCGACACAGCGGTTCGCATAAGGTGCGGTGATCTTGTCGACGACATTGGCCGAAAACTGCCTGACGCCTTCGACCTCGACATGGGTGATCGCAAAACAGGGGCCAACCTTTTTGCCATCAGCAGTCGCGGGCTGCTGGGCTTCCACCGCAGATGGCTTCGGCGTCATTTCACCCAGGGCCTTCAGGCGCTGCTGCTCGGCCTCCTGAGCCTGCCGGCGCGCGAAGTCGTCATTGGGCGCCGATGGAGTTATTTGCGCCATTGCGGGCGAGACGACAAAAACCACCGCCAGCAGAGCGCTGGCGGCCAGATCGAGACCGTACCGAGCGGCAGCGGATCGCCGGGCAGATTTCATAAATGCGCCTACCCGGTCAGTTGGAAGCGGTCTTCTGCAGCGCATCGAGCGCCGCCGGCAATCCCTTCAGGGAAAATTTGATATTGACCTTCTGGCCATTCATCATCTGGACGTGGCCGGTGCCATCGGACGCCTTGGTGAGCGCCGCGACCATCTTGGCGTCCAGCTTCTGCTGCGACCAGCAGCCGGTCTGGTTGCAGTTACGGTAGGCCAACTGCACCACAGGCTTCTCGGCAGCATCGATGCCAAGACCTGCGGGAATGTACATGTTGAGCGGTACGAGCGCCGTCAGCACGAGGTCGTTTGCCGGCTGCTTTGCCGCCTTCTTGTTCGATGGAGCCGGTGCATCCGTCGCCTTGGCGATCGCCAGCGTCAGGACGTTGACGTCCTGATCGCCCTGCTTGACCGTGGCAATCTGCGCCACTTCACAATGCGTTGATGTCGAGCCGTCGGCCGCCTTGCCGTCGATGCAGCGATAATACCAATCGTCGAACTTCTGCACCCGCGCCTGCGGAGCCGGCTGTTGTTCGCTTGCCGCGGGAGCGGGAGTTTGCGCGGCACTTGTATTGGAAGGCGCATTTGCGGCTGGTGCAGGCTGCTCTTGTGCCAGCCCGGAGGATGCAACAAATGCAGTCGACAGAACCGCAACGGCTGCCAGAGTCTTGATGGAAAACGCCTTAGTCGCGAGAGACATTCATAACTTCCCAAAGTCAAAGCCATTCGCTTGCGCAAGGCGCACCTTGCTCAATCGGCAGATCGTCAAAATTCATGAAAATGCACCAGTAACGCAGTGCGACCGCTCATCGGCTAAGGCGCTACATAGCAGAATTCTAATCCATGCATCATAAAGTAGTGGGTGCGCCGCAATAATTCACGCACGTTTCCGGGGAGGCGTGTCGATTCCGCAACATTGGCGGTTGCTATTCGCGAGATTTGTGTGGCGTGCGACACAATGCATACAACTGATGAGTGATTTTATTTGTGCCGGCCGCGATCAGTCAAGGCCACTTGTCCGCTATCGAACGCAATTGCCATCGCCCGTGATGGCGTTGATAAGGAATGCGCAGTAGCCAATCAGAGCGCGGCTCAGACGATCAGCCCCTTCGTCGGCAGGACGTGATCGGATCCCGGGAAGACATCGCGCGTCAATACGGCTGGCGAGGCGCCAAGCAGGTCGACGGCGATGCCCTTGACGACGGCGCGCAGATCCGTGGTGGCGGCAAGATCGCGGCCATCGCGCAATTGCGCCGGCTTGAGGCCGGGCCAATCGGCAATTACCCGGCCACCCTTGATCGCGCCGCCGGCGAGGAAGGCGGTCGTTCCGGTGCCGTGGTCCGTGCCCTGCGTACCGTTGACCTGCGCCGTGCGGCCGAATTCCGTCGCGACGAGGATGGCGGTATCCTTCCAGGCGGGGCCGAGTTCCTGCTGGAATGCGGCAAAGGAATTGTCGAGCCCGACGAGAAGCTTGCTCAGCCGATCCACCTCGCCGGCATGGGTATCCCATCCCTCGAAGGCCAGTGCCGCGACGCGGGGGCCGTCGTCCTGCGCCAATAGCCGCGCGGCACCTCTCGCCATCTGCTCCATTCCCGTGGGGTCTCCGGGGCCGCCCCTTGCCTTGACGTCGAGGCCAGCAGCGATCTTGCCGGTCGAAATGCCCTCGGCGAGGATTTTCGCAAAAAGCGGATCGGTGTGGTTGTAGAGGTCCATCAGGCGCGGCGGCAGATCGTCGCCAACCGGCTGCAGATTGGACGGCGACCAGCCCAGCACCGGCGCCTTGCCGCGAATGACGAGCGGTGCGTTGGCGCCGACGGACAGGCCACGGATCTCCGAAGCGCTTGGTGAAACCTTGTCGCCCTTCGGCAGCCCCTCCAGCAGCCGGTTGAGCCAGCCGGACTCGACACGGCCCGGCATCTCGTAGCCCGACTCCAAAACGTCCTGCCCGTCGAAATGGGATCGGTCGCGGTAGGGTGTGGCGCTGGCATGCACGGCGGCGGCCTGTCCTGCGCGATAGAGCCGGTTGAAATTCGGCATCGACGGATGCAGCGCAAAGAAACTGTCGAGCGGAAGAGCGGCATCGGGGCCGCTGGTCGTCATGGCAATTGATTGCCGCAGCGTCTGATAATCAGGATCGCCGATGGGCGGCACGGCCGTTAAACCATCGAGCGCGCCGCGGAGAATGATGGTGATGAAGCGCGGATCGCGGCCGCCGGCGGCATGGGCGAAGCGCGGGATGAAGGCCCAGGCGAACAGAGCGCCGGAAGCGCCAAGCACGGCACGACGGGTGGGGGTCATGAATTCGCAGGTCATGGTCAGCGCCTTTGAAATTCGGGGGAGAGATAAGCGATCGCCAGGCCCTGGTTGCGGGTCTCGGCACGCGAAACGGCCCGCAGCGTCTCATTCGAAAGCAGCGGCCCCAGGCTGTCGGACACGAAACGGCGGGGGTCGATCTGCGGCGGCACAGCGTTGGCGATCATATTGGCGACATCCATGCGCATGCTGAGGCTCTCGCTGGAGGCCCAGACATCGGCGGTGTCAGCAAAGCCGTTGGGGCCGGCGGGCGCCCAAAATGGCTGGCCCATGGCGGTCAGGGCGCCGAGAATAACATTCGGCTTCGGCGTCTCGCCGCTCGCCCGCAACAGCGCGGTCATGAACTCCAACGGCGAGCGGACCTTTGAAAGCGTCGGGTTCCATGCGTCTTCCGAGCCGATGAGCGCCCGATAAACGGCTGAGAGATCGCCATCCGTCTTGCTGAAGGTCGCAGCGACGGTCTGTACGAGGGCCGGCGGCGGAGTATCGGCGACGAAATGCCGGACGAGCTTGGTGGCGATATGCTGCGCCGTCGCCGGATGGCGGGCAAGATCCCGCAGCGCCTCCCGCCCCTGCCCGACGCCGTTATCGGCATAGGTGAGGCCGAGCAGCGTCTGGTCGCCAGGCTCATGGGCGCCTGCGTTGAAGACGAAGGTGCCGGGTGCGCCGAGCTTGCCCTCGGCGCGCGCCACAGTCCAGCCGGTGATGATCTTGGCAAGCGTCGTCACATCGGTCTGCGTATAGCCGCCATTGACGCCAAGCGTGTGCAATTCCAGCGTCTCGCGGGCGAGGTTCTCGTTGAGGCCGCGCTTCTTGTTGGCATTGGCCTTGGAGTTCGGCCCGATCGACTGCTGATTGTCGAGGTAGCCGAGCATGGCCGGATGGGTCTCTACGGCGAGCAGCATATCGGCAAAACGCCCGAAGACATGCGGCCGTATGGCTTCGCGCTCGAAGGCGCCGGCAACGATATGAACCTCCTCGCTCTTCGAAACGGCAACCGCGAAGTGGTTTGCCCAAAACATCGCGAGCCGCTCGCCGAAACCGATCAGCGGCTGCCGGATGGTGCCGTTGAAACGAGCGTCCACTTCGGCCAGCAGGATCTGCTGTGGCAGATAGGGCATTTGGGGCTTTTCCAGCTTCTCCGCCGCCTTGCCGATCACGGCCGCCATCGCTTGATTGTTCGGCTGGGCTGCCATGACGCCGGACGGCTGTCCCGGCAATTGTTGCGGCCGCGGCGGTCCTTGCACCGGCTTGTCCTGCGGCATCGCGGCGGCTGCGGTTGCCGCCTGCTGCCTTGCCTCCTTACGCTGTTCCTGGAACGCGTAGAGGGAAACGAGAAGATCCGCGGTGGATTGAAGCTGCGGCCCGACGGGCACCGGCGCGAAGCGCTCGGTGATTTCTTCCATCAGCGCTCCGCGCGGATCCGATGCGATCGACGCAGCGCCATTATGATCCGCCCCTAACCCAAATCGGGAAAGAGCGAGCGCGGCATAAACATCATTCGATTGCTGAGCCATGTTCCGGCCAACTCCTGCATCAAACATGCTCCTTAAACGCAGGGCTTGTTCCGATCCGTCGCTCGGCAAGTATGATCATTTTGTGGCAGCGGCTCTCAGCACGCTGCGGCGAACAAGGCTTTCGGCAAGCGCCCGGCGTTCGTCATAGGAGAGTGTTGCGGCGAAATCGACGGCGCGTTCCTCGAGCTTTGCTCTGAGGCCGGTATCGGCATTGCGCGCCCGCGCCAGGGCAGCCAGGAGCGCTTCCTTGTCCAGTGTCGGCTGGCCCAGGATGGAAGCGGCATCGACTTTGGCCTGCTGCGCCTCGAGAATGGTCTGCCGGTTGTCCTTGCGCGCCTCGTTGAGCGCCGCACGCAAAGCTTTCTTCTGCGCCGATGGCAGCTGTTCGCCGGCGAGCGGCATCATCCCTGCACGCGCCTGCGTCTTGCGGATCCACGTCAGGCCGCCGCCGGCCAGCGCGCCGATCAGGAACGTATTCAATACCAGTAGGGAAATGACCACTATTCTAAAACTGCGATCCGTCATTGGCTGTCCTGCGCTATGCCTGCGTCCACCATGCCCGCGTCCGGCCCGATATCGCCGAACATGGTTGCGGTTCCGTCGGAGACGACTGAAGTATCGGATGTCAGGCTGGGCGTCAGCACGGCAATGGCAATGCTGCCGGCAAGCGCGCCGGCGATGCCGATACCCACAAAGCCGATACCGGCCGAGCCGAAGCGGAACCAGTTTCTGATCGTCAGGCGGTGCACGAAGCCTTTCAGGATTCGGCGTTGCAGATCCACATGGCCCGGCCTGACGATATAGGTATCGAGCAGCGCATCCAGATCGGCGGCACGCGCGAGAATTCCGGCTGTGGCGGGATCTTTCGCAAATTCCCGCGCGGCGGCGCGCTCGGCCTGCGGCCACCGGGCGATATCGCCGCCATAAGCAGCGGTTAGCTCCTCAAACCGCCCGGCATTCATCGGAGCTGCGATATTCTCAACCATCGCCCTGTTCCTTCAACAAAAGCAGCTGCAACGAGCGCCTTCCGCGCGCAAGCAAACTTTCCAGTGCGTCGACGCTGACATCCATGATCTCGGCCGCCTCGGCATTCGACAGCGCCTGATAGTAAACCAGAATGATCGCCTCGCGCTGCCGGGGGGCAATCATCTGCATGGCCCGCTCCACGCGCTTGGACGGATCGTCCTCGCTCATCAGGCCCGCATCCGGCGCCGGCCCTTCATATTCGATGTCGGGCGAATGCTCGGCCAGAATATCCTTACGCCGGCGCAGGCGATCGTAGCAGAGGTTGATCGCCACGCGATGCACCCAGGTGCTGAAGCGGGCATTGCGCTGACGCCAGCCGCCGGCATTCCGCCAGACGCGCAGAAACGTCTCCTGCGCCACATCCTCGGCTTCGCTCGCATCGCCGAGCATGCGGGTTGCCACGGCGATGATGCGCGGCAGCTGCCTTGCCACCATCATACGCATTGCTGGAACGTCACCAGCGGCGATACGACCAAGCAGATCCTCGTCCGCATCGCCGCTCCTGGGCGCGCGATCCCACTTCATCGACAATCGCCACCGCTCCTGTTTCGTGCGAGACAGGCATGGCGCGCCGCCCGGCTCGGGTTTTCGGCAGAAAAACTCTGCCCGGCCGTCAAATCCGGCAAGCGGCTCCCGTCAGATCGCAGCATCTCGGTCAGCGCATCATCCTTCGACATCAAGCATGGGTTCGCAAGGATTGAACGGCCTATCCGCCGAATTCCGTCGCTCTCACATCGAGGATTTTCGGATTTTTCTCCCCTCCCCGGCAACTAGCTATCGGGCGAACACAAGAAGAGCCGGCTCACCCGGACGTGGAGGCCCAACGTCTCTCGTCCGGGTTGCCGGCACTTCGCATGGTCAAATGCGAAAGCTCGTGTTCGATCAGAGCGTCAGGAGATCGCTCGTCGTCTGGTCGTGCTCACTGAATGTGTAGAAACTGCCGAAGTCCCGCATCTGCGGCTTCATGGCCTGCTCGAACTGGCTCTGCGTCAGCGATCCGGAACCGGACGTATCGAGACTCTTGAACAACGCCGTTGCCTGATCTTCGCTGACATCGGATGGACGGGCAGCAACGAACTCGGATTCGCTCACATTGCCGTCGCCATCCGCATCCATGGAGGAAAACGCGGTGGAGAGTTCGTCGTCGCTCATCTGGCCGCCCGGTGGCGGAGGCGGCTGCCGACCTGCCTGCATGGCATTTTCAAGCTGCGATTCGGTGAGCGAACCGGTAGTGTCCTGATCGAAGCTTTTGAACAGTTGGTCTGCCTGGTCTTCGCTGACATCGGACGGCCGCGCAGCGACAAATTCCGCCTCGCTGATATTGCCGTCGCCATTGGTGTCCATGGCGCTGATCATATCGCGCTGCTTGCTGTTTTGGCTGCCGGTGGCGGAAGTCTCTTCCGTGCTCGATGTCGAGTCGGTCGAATCACCATTCGAGTTCGAGCTGTCGCTGCCGCTATTGGCCTGAAGGTTGAGAATGATGTTCATCAGCTGCGCGATCAGCTGTTGCGCCGAGGCAAGCTGAGACGATTCGTCAGAAGAGGAGGAGGAACCCGTGCTGGAAGAACCGCTCGAAGAGCTGCCGGACAGCAGCGATGAGATGGAATCGTCGTCGCTCGAAGACGTGGAGCGCGACGACTTATATTGATAATAATTATTTGAAGAGACTGAGGTAATGCTCGTCATTGGGGCCTCCAGATACGAGCGTTGAGAGGAACTCGGATGACTTACGCTTACGCGACTTGAACATGACGATCGCCAAGCTTCGTCGCGCGAAGGCGACGGCACGACGTCGACGATCGAGATGAGCAGACGGACTTGCGAACGCCTAAGATCAACCGCGCCCTGTGCCCCGATTTGACGGGCGCATCGTTTCCCGGGCGAGCGAATTCGGCTTCGTCCAGCCGATATATTGCCATCATGGCTATATCAGCATCCGCACATTTTCGATTTTCACTTCCCAACGCCGGGAAATTGCACCCCGAAACTTGCGCGTGGCTTATAGGCGCTTGACGAAGACCTCCTGTTACGATTTCCTTCCCTAATTTTAGGGGATTATATAATTCGGCCGTTTTGTTGAGCATTGCTGGTATAGGGGATTTCCAGCGATAATCTGCGTCGATGGGATAAGAACGCCAAAAAAGAGGGGTAGAGCTTGAAAACTGATTTCCGTGGAGACGTGAATGAGGCGCACTAAGGAGGAGGCTGCGGAAACGAGGAGCGAGATTTTGCACTCTGCAAAGGCTCTGTTTCTCGACAAGGGCTACGAGAATGTCAGCCTCGAGGAGATAGCCGCAGCGGCTGGTGTCACGCGTGGGGCGGTGCACTGGCATTTCAAGAACAAGCAAGGTCTGATGTTCGCGATTCGCGACGAGGCACAGCAGCCGTTTCAGGAATTGGCCGAGCGGATGTCGAAGGAGCTGCCGACAAATCCGCTTGATCTGGTGGCCGAGGCCATTGCCGGGATATTCGACGATGTCCAGGGCGATCCGCGCAAGAGAAGCATGCTGAAGGTGATGATGCACCTCGACATGGCTTTTTGCGACGGGACCACGAGCCGCGCCAGCTCCTTCCGGCACGATATGCACGAACACTTCGAACGCATATTCACTCTGATGAACGAGAAGACGAAGCTGCCCGCGCCCTGGACGCCGGATACGGCCGCCTCCGCGCTGACGGCCGTCATCGGCGGGCTGATCACCGAATGGACGCTCGACAGGGGCAATTTCCAGCTCGTGCCTTGCGGGCAGATGTTCATCAAGATGATCTTGAAGACATGGTTCCCGATGGAGCAGGCACATGAGGTAGAGACCTCGGCTGCATAAAGCAGGCCCAGAAGCAGGCCCAGCAAAATCAACGCTTTGAACATAAAAAAGGATCCGGAGGGAAAACCGGATCCTTTACTTTGATCGGAGGTCAACCGATCGGGGAAAGAAGCCTGACGGATTGGAACATCAGGCTTCTCTATACCCGGCACGAGGCCGGGTAATTCGAAATTAGAAGCTACGCTCGAAGCGCAGGATACCGGCCCACTGATCCTGGTTTACAGAATCGAAGTTGGTGTAGGAGACTTCCGGCTCGATGAGCAGGTTCTTGACCGGGTTCCACTTGACGTTCGTGGTAGCGGCGAAGATCTTCGAGTCGGTGTAGGCGAGCTGCAGGTTCCACTTCAGCTTTTCGTTGATCGGAACGCCAACGCCGCCCCAAACAGCCCAGTCACCCCAGCCGCACTTCGACGGATCATTAACGGGGCAAGCCGAACGGTCGAGGTTGGTACCTGCATACTTGTTGAGCTTGTCGCCATCGGTGTTCCAGCCGCCCATCAAGAAGGCCGAGAATACGCCGAAGTCGGCATCGACACGAGCCTTGATAGCGCCTTCTTCGACGATCGAGTCGTAACCGCCGACGACCTTGAAGCCCCATGCGCCAGACTTGAAGCCAGCACCAGCAACGACGTCAGGAGCGTAGTGGTTGCCCTTGTCGTCGGACCACCAGCTTGCGCCGTAGGAAGCGTCGGAGCCGCTGGAGTTCGAGTCTTCAACCGAGATCATAGCCGTGAAGCCGTTGCCGGCATCATAGTTGTAGGTCAACTGGTTGAGTTCGTACGGGCCGTCATAGATCACGTCGTCGTTGATGACGTCGCCGGCATAACCGATGTAGGAGTTGTACTGCGAATCGGCCTTACCGACGAGGAAACCGCCGAGGCTGATGTTGGCGAACAGCAGCTTGGTGGAGGTCGAGTTGCCGTCGTTCCAGTCCCAACGAATGACCGTGTTGGTCTTCAGCGGGCCGTATTCGGTGTCGGTCGCGGTGTCGACGCTCAGTTCCGCACGGGTGTGCCAGAGCGTGCCGTTCTTGCTGTTCGGGTTGTAGGCATCGTACCACTCGCCTTCGGAACGGACACGTCCGCCGATCTTGAGGCAGGTTTCAGTGCCCGGAATGAAGAAGTAACCAGCACCGTAAGCGTCGCAGATGCGGACGTATTCCAACGGCTCCGGCTCGGCAGCAACGATGGCGTCAGCTGCATGGGCGCCGGAAACTGCTGCCAGCGCAGCAGCGGAGCCGAGAAGAAGGCTCTTGATATTCATATTAAACTCCTGGTTGTAATATGCATTTCTAATTTGCCGCGAGTGCTGAGCTGAAACCACCTTGAAGATCGACTCGGTCGAAAACGCGACCGCGCAGCCCGGCAAGTACGCACGTAATGTTGGCTTGAGTCCCCTCGAACCTCCATGATTGACCCCGCGGCAAAGGTCTTGAAATGCCCCTACCGATCCGGCCGATCGCTCGACCGTAAGACAAGTTCTGTCCTGCTTCTGACTTACAAACAGCCCGTATGTTTGTCAATTATATGAAGGCTTGACGGACGCTGGTCTGGCGTTAGTCTTGGCCGCTGTTGCTTAAATGCAACTGGCGACGGCAGTGCGGGGTTCGCTTCATCCGGCGAGAGCACCAAAGGCGCGAACGCGCGGCAAGAAAGGCTGCCGGCGGCATTAAAGGCGAGGTCGCCAGAGATAATCGATCAGAGCATGGCGGATAGATTCACGGCCGGCGACGGTCCTATCCGCGCTTGGGCGCCCGCAAAGGCTTGCGAATTCCGGCAAGGCTCAGAAATAAAATTCAACAATTCGCTACACACAGAAATGGTGAATCTTCCTAGATTCCGGCGACTCGCGCCATGGGAAGGGAACAAATCGCGCATGAACGAGAAACGAATGATCTTCATCGCGACCCCCTGCTTCGGTGGCCTCGTCACCAAGGATTATATGCAATCCATCTTTTCCCTGATGCAGACGGGCGCGCAGGCCGGCATACAGCTGACGCTCGCTCTCCTCGGCAATGACGCGCTGATTACCCGCAGCCGCAACACGCTGGTGTCGTCCTTCCTGAACGATACGGCGGCGACCCACATGCTTTTCATCGACGCCGACATCAGCTTCGAGCCTGATCAGGTGATGCGATTGCTGGATGCCGACAAGGATGTGGTCGCCGCCATGTATCCGATCAAGGACTACGACTGGGACACCGCGGCCCTTGAAAATTCGCGCGATGGGATGTCGCTTGCGGCGGCAGCACTTCATTATGTCGGAACGCCGCTGGTCGGCCAGAGCGCCGAGCGCGAGGGCGATTTCGTCAGTGCCGTCTATGCGGGCACGGGCATGCTTTTGATCAAGCGCGCTGTCATCGAAAGGATGATCGCCGCCTATCCCGACCTGCGCTACAACGCCATACACGCCTATCCGAGCACCAAGCGTTCGCCGGGCACCCAATATGCCCTGTTCGAATGCATGGTCGAGGAAGGGACAGGAATTTATCTGAGCGAAGACTTCGCCTTCTGTCACCGCTGGCGCGCGCTCGGCGGCAAGATCTGGCTCGATACCGCCAGCAAGCTCTCCCACACCGGCCCTCACCGCTTCAATGGCAACACCGCTCCTCGTTATTGAGGCGACGCCATGCC
This sequence comes from Rhizobium sp. P40RR-XXII, assembly GCF_012641405.1. GTDB lineage: Bacteria > Pseudomonadota > Alphaproteobacteria > Rhizobiales > Rhizobiaceae > Rhizobium. The sequence continues at coordinate 103,666 of NZ_JABAII010000013.1, read as the reverse complement.
GGCTACCCGTTTAAATACGTTTAAATTGTAGATTCTCCAATGCGCCGAGCGCAGCCGCCCGAAAAAAGGCAATCATCGTTGCGGGGTTGACAGAAGCCGAAGGGAGAGCATAGCCTTTCAGTATTCACCAGGGGGGTCCCGGCAAGGGGCTGAGATACTGCTGAACAATACGGCTTTGCCGGTTGTGGGCGCAGTGACCCGTTGAACCTGATCCAGTTCATACTGGCGTAGGGACGGTGCAAGCGCTCGAAGGCCTCGGATTCCCGCGTGGATTCCATGTCGGCGTCTTTTCATCATTCCGGCTGATTGACTGGGTCTCCAACCGCAACTTGGAGCCTCAAACCATGACCATTGCCGCAAAGACCCTTACCCCAACCGTCACGACAGGCCCGCTGCCGGCATCGCGGAAGATCTATATCCCGGGAGACATCCACGCCGATATCCGCGTGCCGATGCGCGAGGTCAGCGTCCATCCGACATCGGGCGAGCCGCCTGTTATCGTCTATGATTCCTCCGGCCCCTACACCGTCGAGGGCGCCGATATCCGCATCGAGCACGGCTTGCAGCAGCACCGGCGCGACTGGGTGCTCGCTCGCGGCGACGTCGAGGCCTATGAGGGCCGCCATGTGCGCCCCGAAGACAATGGTTTCGTCACCGGCGAGCGGCTGACGCCGGAATTTCCGGCCAAGCGCGAGCCGCTGCGCGCTAAAGACGGCAAGGCCGTCACGCAGCTTGCCTATGCGCGGGCCGGCATCATCACGCCGGAAATGGAATTCATCGCCATCCGTGAGAATCTCGGTCGCAAGGCGAATGCCGAAGCCCTGGTGCGCGACGGCGAGAGCTTCGGCGCCCATATTCCGGACCATGTGACGCCGGAATTCGTCCGCCAGGAGGTCGCGGCCGGCCGGGCGATCATTCCGGCCAATATCAATCATCCGGAAAGCGAGCCGATGATCATCGGCCGGAACTTCCTGGTGAAGATCAACGCCAACATCGGCAATTCCGCCGTCACCTCTTCCATGGCGGAGGAAGTCGAAAAGATGGTCTGGGCCGCCCGCTGGGGCGCCGATACCGTCATGGACCTTTCGACCGGCCGCAACATCCACAATATCCGCGAATGGATCGTCCGCAATTCGCCGCTGCCGATCGGCACCGTGCCGCTCTATCAGGCGCTGGAAAAGGTCGGCGGCATTGCCGAGGAGCTCACCTGGGAAGTCTATCGCGACACGCTGATCGAGCAGGCCGAACAGGGCGTCGACTATTTCACCATCCATGCCGGCGTGCGGCTGCATTATATCCCGCTGACCGTCAATCGCGTCACCGGCATCGTCTCGCGCGGCGGCTCGATCATGGCCAAGTGGTGCCTCCATCACCATCGCGAGAGCTTCCTTTACGAGCATTTCGACGAAATTTGCGACATCTGCCGCGCCTATGACGTCTCCTTCTCGCTAGGCGACGGCCTGCGCCCCGGCTCGATCGCCGATGCCAACGATGCCGCGCAGTTTGCCGAACTCGAAACGCTCGGCGAACTGACCAAGATCGCCTGGGCCAAGGATTGCCAGGTGATGATCGAAGGTCCCGGCCATGTGCCGATGCACAAGATCAAGGAGAACATGGACAAGCAGCTCGCCGTTTGCGGCGAAGCGCCCTTCTACACGCTCGGGCCGCTGACGACGGATATCGCGCCGGGCTATGATCACATCACCTCGGGGATCGGCGCTGCCATGATCGGCTGGTTCGGCACGGCGATGCTGTGCTACGTCACGCCAAAGGAACATCTCGGCCTGCCTGACCGCAACGACGTCAAGACCGGCGTCATCACCTACAAGATCGCCGCCCATGCGGCCGATCTCGCCAAGGGTCATCCGGCCGCGCAGGTGCGTGACGACGCATTGTCGCGCGCCCGCTTCGAGTTTCGCTGGGAGGACCAGTTCAACCTGTCGCTCGACCCCGACACCGCCCGCAGCTTCCATGACGAAACCTTGCCGAAGGAAGCGCACAAGGTGGCGCATTTCTGCTCGATGTGCGGCCCGAAATTCTGTTCCATGCGGATTTCGCACGACATCCGCGCCGAGGCGCAGAAAGAAGGATTGGAGGCGATGGCGGCAAAATATCGCGAAGGCGGTGATCTCTATATGCCGGTCGAAACCCCTGCGCAGCCGGCCGAATGAAATGCGCATCCTTGTCAAAGGGGCCGGCGTTGCCGGCCTCACGGTCGCACATGAACTGCACGTTCGCGGTGCCGAGGTCACGGTTGTCGATCCTGGCCTGAATTTCCGCCGAGCCGCCTCCTGGCTCGCCGGCGGCATGCTGGCGCCCTGGTGCGAGCGGGAAAGTGCCGATGAGGCCGTGCTCGAGCGCGGACGTGATTCCGCCGATCGATGGGACGCGATTCTACCGGTCAAGATCATCCGCAATGGCACGCTTGTCGTCGCACCGAACCGGGACCAAAGCGAGCTGAAACGATTCGCCGGCCGCACGACGGGCTATCGCTGGGTCGAGGAACGCGAGATCGCCACCCTCGAACCCTCGCTTGCCGGTCGCTTCAGGCATGGCCTGTTCTTCCCGCAAGAAGCACATCTCGACCCTCGCGACGCCCTGCAGTCGTTAAAAGGCGCACTCGCGGCGAAGGGCGTCACCTTTGCCGACCATATCGGAGATCGCGATCCCTTCCCCGATGTCGTGGACTGCACGGGCGCTGCCCGCATCGGCGAAAGCCGAGAATTACGCGGCGTGCGCGGCGAAATGCTCTATCTGCAGACGCAGGAGGTCGCCCTTGCGCGGCCTGTCCGACTGCTGCATCCGCGATTTCCCGTTTACATCGTGCCGCGCGGCGAAGGCCTGTTCATGGTCGGCGCCACCATGATCGAAACGGACTTCGAAGGACCGATCACCGCCCGCTCGCTGATGGAACTGCTGAACGCCGCCTATGCGCTGCATCCCGCCTTTGGCGATGCCGCCATCGTCGAAACCGGCGTGGGCATCCGTCCCGCCTTTCCGGACAACCTTCCGCGCGTGACGCGGGAGGGCAAGACCATTCTTATCAACGGCCTTTATCGCCACGGCTTCCTGCTGGCGCCGTCGATTGCGACAGAGGCCGCGGATCTCCTTTTTTCCGGACACAAAAACGACAGGAGCCGCCAATGCGCCTGATCATCAATGGCGAAACACAGATCGTCGACGCAACCACGCTTTCGCAGCTTCTCGCCGCGCTCGAATACGAGGGCGAGTGGCTGGCAACCGCCGTCAACGGCGAACTCATCCATCGCGAAGAACGCGACGACCACATCTTGACCGACAATGACAGGATCGAAATCCTGACGCCGATGCAGGGAGGCTGACCATGTTCGAGCTCTACGGAACCGAGATCCGATCGCGTCTTCTTCTCGGCACGGCGCGCTACCCCTCCCCGGCCGTGCTGGCCGAATCGGTCCAGCGCTCCGAAACCGAAATCGTCACCGTATCGCTGCGCCGGGAAACGGCCGGCGGCCGCAATGGCGGCGCCTTCTTCGACATGATTCGCGAACTTGGCGTTCGCGTTCTTCCCAATACCGCCGGCTGCCATGGTGTCTCGGAAGCGGTGCTAACGGCGAAGATGGCGCGCGAGGTCTTCCGAACCAACTGGATCAAGCTGGAGGTGATCGGCAACCACGACACATTGCAGCCGGATGTTTTCTCGCTGGTGGAAGCAGCCAGAATCCTCACAGACGAGGGATTCGAGGTCTTTCCCTATACGACGGACGATCTCGTCGTCGCCGAGCGGCTGCTGGAGGCCGGATGTAAGGTGCTGATGCCCTGGTGCGCACCGATCGGTACGGCGGCCGGGCCGCTCAATCTTTCCGCTCTCCGCTCTATGAGGGCGCATTTTCCGGAAACACCTTTGATCGTGGATGCCGGCATCGGCAGGCCCTCGCATGCGGCCACAGTCATGGAACTCGGCTTCGATGCGGTGCTGCTCAATACGGCCGTCGCCGGTGCCGGCGACCCGGCCACGATGGCGGAAGCTTTCGCCAAGGCGATTGATGCCGGCAGACAGGCATTCGGCGCGGGCATGCTGGAACCGCGCGACATGGCGGTGCCGTCGACGCCGGTCATCGGAAAGGCGGTTTTCTCATGACACTCGATCCCTTCTACCTGATCGTCGATAGTGCTGCCTGGATAAAGAGGCTGGTGCCGCTCGGCGTCAAACTGGTGCAATTGCGCATCAAGGATCGCACGCCGTCGGAAATTCGTACGGAGATTCGCGAATCAAAGGCAATTTGCGCCGCGCATGGATGCCAGTTGATCGTCAACGATTATTGGCAGCTCGCGATCGAAGAAGGCTGCGACTTCATCCATCTCGGCCAGGAGGACCTTGCCGCTGCCGATCCCTCGGCCATTCGCGCCGCCGGATTGAAACTGGGGCTATCGACACATGACGAAACGGAGTTGGCGGCAGCACTTGCGGCCACGCCAGATTATATAGCCCTCGGACCGATCTATCCGACCATCCTCAAGGCCATGGCCTGGGCGCCGCAGGGCCTTGCGCGCATCGGCGAATGGAAAAGCCGTATCGGCAACCTCCCGCTTGTCGCAATCGGCGGGTTGACGGTCGAACGCCTTGGCGGCGTATTTGACCATGGTGCCGATATCGCCGCCGTGGTGACCGATATCACCCGAAATCCGGATCCCGAATCGCGGACGCTGGAATGGATAAGAGCAACGCGGCCGATACCGCCGCGCTGAACTATCGTGCCGAAATCGCAGCTTAGGCCTGTTTTTCAATCTCTTGCCCGATGAACGACGCATTCATCAAATATTCAGCTGAACATAATCATGCTTAAGACGTTGAATAAATGACTCGCGCATTCGCTGAGCATAAAGGCTGCTTTGGAGGTAGTCATGATAAAGAAGACGGTTCTTACGGTTATGCTGGCCGCTGCGGTGGTAGGCGGCGCATTGGCGCCCGTCAGCAACGCACAGGCACAGTATTACGACGGCCGCGGTCGCGGCGACTGGCGTGGCCACGACGACTGGCGTCGCCATCATCACCATGGCAATGGCGGCGCGATCGCCGGCGGTGTTGCTGCGGGTCTCCTCGGCGGACTGATCGTCGGCGGCGCCCTTGCCAATAGAGGTCCGGTGTACGAAGCACCCCCGCCGCGGCCGAGGTGCTGGTACGAGGACCGTCAGGTCGACAACGCCTATGACGACGGTTGGCACTACGAACGTGTTCGCGTCTGCGACTAAGCAATCAACCGAGTTCTGCCCTTTGGCAGATGCTTGGCCTGACGGACGACTTTGAGATTGCCGGCGGCCGAAACCGCCGGCAAACTTTTTTGGAGCCTTTCGGACGATCGAGCTACAGGCCGTGCGTCCGCGGATAGGCATTGCGCTCCGGAAATACCCTGCTGGCAAGGCTTACGGGCTCGGGCCGCCAAATCTCCACCCGCAACGGATAGCAGGGCACCGTATCGCTCGAATGTTCACTGCCGCAATCACCGCCCGGGCAGGCCGAAAGAGCGCCAAGAAGGTCGATCTCGGCGAAGAACTCGATGAAATCGCCCGGCCGCACCGGACTTGCCTTCATGAAATATTGATAGGTGTCGCGCGTGAAACCGGTACACATGAAGACGTTCAGCACGTCATGGACGTGAAACTCGGCTTCCCGGACGGAAATCTTCAGTTCCTTGGCGAGGGCGCGCGACAGGTTGGAATGGCAGCAATGGTGATAGTTGTCACCGTTCAGCAGCCGGTTCGTGTAGGGATCGCAACGCGTGCCGATGACATCGTGGATGCCGGCTCCATCCGCATCAAAACCATACCAGCCGAGCGTATCGTGGGTAATCGTCGCCATCGGCCGCAGATAAGGCAGATTACTCCATAACCTGTCCCCGACGCCGACATGCGTGCCGTGCAGCGCACGGGTCTTGCCGCTGAAGAACCGTTCCGAAAGATCATCGGCATTCCACAGATTGAGGTCGCCAACCTGCGAGCCATCCACGCCGACGATGCGAAAGAAATGTCCTTTGGGCACGCGAAAGCAGCCGCCATCGCGCGGCGGCACGGTGATGTCTTCTATCTTGGCCACGTCCCGCCGCGCAGCACGCAGCACATCCATATCGGCCGGCGGCAGCGTCCCGTTCGGATAGACGACGACGGGCGGCTTACGGCGCCGCTCCTCGGCATCTGCAGGAGCAGGCATATCAAAAAGATTATCCATAGCGACGTTTCATTCCTTACCGATTTTAGAACCGAGCCATTCGTTTGCGCAGCAATGTAAGGATATAAGCTTCTCGCGCAACGTCGATTGCACTTGTGCTTTGGCTAAGTCTTACTTAGCCTTGAGGGATGCAACCTATTCCGCTTGCCTCCCTTCGCGCCTTCGAGGCCGCCATCCGTCATGAGAGCTTCGCCAAAGCAGCGAGCGAACTCAATCTCACGGCTGCGGCAATAAGCCAGCATGTGCGCACGGTGGAGGAGTGGCTTGGCATCAGGCTCTTTACCCGCCATGCCCGCGGCGTGACTGCGACGATAGCGGGCCGCGAATTCGGGACGGCGGTCGCAAGTGGTCTTGGACATATCGAGATCGCCGCTCGGCGGTTGACGCTGGATGGCAATGAGCGGCCCGTCAGCGTCGCATGCATTGCGTCCGTCGCCACCCGATGGTTGATACCGCGATTGCCGGCATTCAGGAATGAGCATCCCGAGATTCATATCAATATCGTCTACGCGCTCGACGCGAGGACGCCGGAAGCAGCGAGCGTCGATCTGCTGATACGCCATGGACCGAGACCTGGCGCAAACGCCATCTCAATTCTGAGCGCGGAGACGAGGCCGACCTGCTCGGCAGAATACGAGCGTCGTCATGGCCCTGTCAGGAAGCCAGCCGATCTTCTCGATCTGGATCTCTTGCACGACGAAACGACGGCAGCCTGGACACGCTGGTTCGCCCTCGACGATATCTACCACCCCCTAAAGCCCGGCCCGATCTTTGCCGATTTCAGCCTGATGATCGCTTCTGTCATCGGCGGGCAAGGTGTAGGTCTTTGCCCGACCGCGCTCATTGCCGAGGAACTGGCCAGTGGCACACTGGTCACCCTATCCGATACGCCGTTGGATACGGAAAAATCCTATTGGCTGCTTGAGGCCAGCCGCCTTTCCGATGAGGCTGAAACGTTCCGCGACTGGCTGATTGCCGCCAATGGCCAAGCCGCTTCGGCCACGGATCTGTGAATAACCTTGTTAGACGAATTTGCAGGGTCAGGCCTTTCCCGTACCTGCAGGAAGGCCATCGCGTTCGCGGCGATGGCTACACCCAATTCTCCACCCGGAGACCGGGCATACGGATAAACTCCTTCATGTTGTTCGTCACCACAATCAGTCCCTCGCTGCGAGCATGGGCACCGATCTGCATGTCGTGCGGACCACAACACGGAGTTCCGGCGCGTTCCAACTCGGCCCGAACCTGTCCGTAATGCGCAGCCGCCTTGTCGCCGAACTGCAGAACCTCCAACCGCGCCACGAAATGCTCGATGGCAGTCAAGTTTTCCATGCGCCGGGCTGATTTTTCCGCGCCGTAGTGCAACTCACCAAGCGTTATGCTCGATATGCAAAGCTGTTCCGCCAGCGCGTTAAACTTCTCTCGAATGGTGGGCGGATAGGTCTTCATCACATAGATGCAAATATTGGTATCGAGCATATAGGTCAGCATCAGAAGGACTCGCGTTCCTCCACCGCCGGCTGTTCGCGCTTGCCGAGGAAGTCGTCACCAGCACGGGGGCCATGCAGGAAGAGATCATCCCATCGCTTGCCCTGGGGCACGATCACACGACTGCGGCCGATCTTCAGGATGTCGACCTGATGCACGTCCTCGGGGAACGCGACAGCCTTGGGGAGACGCACCGCCTGGCTTCGGTTGCTGATGAATACAGTCGAACTCGTCATGTCCGCCTCCTGATTCTTGGGATATGCAATTGGGATATACTTAGCTCCGCGAGCTCAAAAATTCAAGATGTCGCCTCGCCATACGACATCGATTATCGCGCCAATCCTCGCAACCATTCCATAGTCGACAAGCGTGGTGAGGCTCAAAAGCTTTCAGGGGTAATGGTCAGAAAACGGACCGGTTCGGGATCGATATCGGTATCGATCAGACCCAGCCGCTTCAGCGTCAGGTCGATGGCACGGCGGGCCTGAACTTCCGGAGCCTGATCGAGAACGATCGTCATCAAGCCTTGCCTGAGGTAGCCCCGCGTCGCATCGGATAATTCATGGCCGACCCAGAAGACGGGGCGCTGACGATGCCGGCGCAGAACCGTGGCGATGGCGGCATTGTCGCCGCCGGCGCTATAGAGGCCGGCAATATCGGGATATCTCGCAAAGGCGTTCGTCAACAATTCCATCGTCTTCATCTCGTCGTCCTCGTCGAACATGACCTCGGCGAAACGATGGGCCGGATTGGCATCCGCGGATAAGTAGTTGGAAAATCCGCGGATGCGCGCCTTGTGGTTCTCGTAAGCGCCGCTGTGGCACAATGCGACGAAGGTGCCAGCGATGCCGGCCTGCATGCGCGCCGTGTAGAAAGCGGCCGTGCGACCGGCGGCCTCGTTATCGATCCCGACATAGGCGAGTTCCGGCGCCGGCCGCGTCATGATCTGAACGACAGGAATGCCGGCGGCGGCGGCCTTGCGAACGCTGCCGACCACATCGGGATGATCAGGCGCGACAACGATCAAGGCTGAACGACGTGTCTGAGGGTTTGCGATATGACGCGAGAAATCGGCAGGATCGTCCTCGCGCGCAAACGTCCGCTGAATAAGAATGTCCTTGTCGAGCAGGGCGGCGATGCGCTCGAAGGCGCGATTGAGCCTCGAGTAGAAATAGGTCTCAGGCCGGAGCAGCACGACCTCGATGCGCACCAGGCCGTGCCTGGCGCCGGCAAGCGGCGCGCGATAGCCAAGCCGTTTGGCCGCGATGAAGATCTTCTCCGCGGTCTCCGGCAACACGTTGCCACGCCCGTTCAGCGCGCGCTCGACCGTCGCGGCTCCGACGCCCGCGGCAGCCGCCACGTCCTTCAATGTAACCTTGGCCACGCTTCCCCTCGCCCTCCAAGCCGATGATCAGAATTGATCATAGATTCGCAGCCGGCGAAAGAGGGTCGACCATCAGCCGAAGCGGGCCACGAGAAAATCGATGACACTGCGCAGCATTGCCGTCGGACGCCGATCCGGCGCATAGACCAAATGCATCGGTGTCGGCTTGTACGACCATTGCGGCAGCACCGGCTCAAGCCGGCCGGCGTCGAGATCGGCCGCGAGCAGCAGTTCCGGCTGCAGCACGATACCGGCTCCATGCAGGGCGGCAACACGCAGAGCCCCGCCCTGGTTCGTGGTGAACCGGCCCCTTATGGCGATTTCGCGGACTTCTCCTTCCGGGCCGACGAGATGCCAGCGGCCCTGCAGGCGCCAGTAGGAATGGCCGAGGCATAGATGATTGGCGAGATCCTCAGGGGTTTCAGGCCGGCCACAGCGGGCGAGATAATCCGGCGATGCCGCCAAAATGCGCCGATAGGGTTTCAACGGACGAGCCACGAGATTGGTGTCCGTCAGCTCGCCGATATGGAAGCCGAGTTCGTAGCCCTCGCCGATCAGATCATGCGGATTGTTGTCGAGCGCCAGATCGACGCTGACATCGAGATTCTCATGCAGATAGTCGACAAGCGCCGGCACGAGGCTCTGCGTCCCGAAGCTGACAGGCGCGACGAGCCGCAGGCGTCCGCGCGGAGCCGATTGCAGTTCGGATGCCGAGGACTCGGCCAGCTCGACCTCCGCCAGCACCGTCTTGCAGCGTTCGTAATAGAGCCTGCCGACCTCCGTTAGCTGGTGGCGGCGCGTGGTCCGGTGAAGCAGGCGCGCGCCGAGCCGCTGCTCGATCGTCCTGACATGTTTGGCGACCATGGTTGATGACACCTGACTGATGTCGGCCGCGGCGGCGAAGCTGCCATGCTCGACCACTCTGACGAACATCGCCATACCGGCCAACTTGTCCACGATTGCATACCTATAGGTTCGGAGTGAAGCAAATGTGAGCGTATTTATCGCCTACGGGTTTTGCAAGATAGTCCGCGGTGCCTACGTCAGGCCATAATCTATCAAGGAGTCACCATGCCCATCCTTCGCTTGGAAATGCATCCCGGACGCACGCAGGACCAGAAGCGCGCCTTCGTTCGTGAGGCGACCAGGGTCGCCGTCGAAACGCTCGTTTGCCCGCCGGAATCGGTGGAGATCGTCATTACCGAGATCTCGAAGGATTCTTGGGCAACGGCGGGCAAACTGAAATCCGATAATTGATCCGATTTCATGATGATGGCCTGGCGATCGTAACCGACGTCAGGCCTCGTTCGGCATCAGGTTCCGGCGTCCCCAGGCCTCGGCCCAATCCATCAGGCGCACCATCTCCTGCTTGAGAGCGTGGGAACGGATGATATCGGCTGCGTGGTTCGGATTGGTGCGCGGGTTGTAGAATACGCCGATCTCTTCGCCATTCTCCCGCCTTGCCGCCTCCAGGCGGGATTTCACGTCCTCGACTTCGGCCTTCACCGCAAAATACCGCTTCATGACCTCGACAAGGTCGCGGTCTCCGGCATTGGTCTCCATGCGCACTCCATCTCAACTATTTCAGCTTGCTTATTTTAGCGTCTCGCAATGATCCGATTCGGATGGCAAAATCTAGGCCATTGTTTAGCCGGCAAGATGAGTTGGCCGATGGGAGGCTCATTAAGCGCGTGAGAGCGTGCACGGTGGGCGAAGCGGTTTCACGACCAGTTTTCCTTGACCGACTGCATCACCACATTGGTCGATGTACTGGCCACGAAAGGCAGGCTGGAAATTTTTTCGCCAAGAACGATGCGGTAGCGGCGAATGTCCGAGGTCCGCACCTTGAGGAGATAATCGAAGCGGCCGGCGATCATGTGGCACTCCTCGATTTCCTTGATCTTCTTGACGGCGTTGTTGAAGCTGAGCAAAGCTTCCTCGCGGGTATCCGTCAGCTTCACTTCGGCAAAGGCGACGTGGTCGAGGCCGAGCTTGATCGGATTGAGTATGGCCTTGAAGCCATCGATATAGCCGGAATCGATCAGTTTCTTCAGGCGCGCCTGACATGGGGTCTTGGAAAGACCGACCCGCTCGGAAAGCTCGGTGATCGACATGCGGCCGTCCTCGACCAGCGCGTCGAGGATTTTTTGGTCGAATTGGTCAATTTCACTGGGTTTTGTCATTTTAGCAGGCATTCCTATTTGAAATCAGCGCTATTGAAGTTCAATATGACTGGAAAGCCGCAGTTTCAAGGCGGAACGCTTTTCTGGAATGAAGTATGTTCTGATCGAAGCAACGGGAGGGCTGCGTGGGGCGATATCGCCGACGCCCACAAGGCCATCGGGACCCTTGCACCTTGAGGTTATCATGACTGTCTCTGCCAAGCTCGCCACTGAAGAACCAGCTCCAGACGCTGCCCCATTTTCGAATTTCGCGCCGCCCATTCGTGAACAAAGCCCGCTCCGTCTGGCGATCACCGCCGCCTACCGGCGGCCCGAAACCGAATGCCTGCCCACGCTGATCGAGGCGGCCACCCTGCCGGAATCCTCCCGCGAGGCGGCAAGGAAGACGGCCAAAAAGCTGATCGAAGCATTGCGCGCCAAGCATAAGGGCGATGGCGTCGAGGGACTGGTGCAGGAATATTCCCTTTCGAGCCAGGAAGGCGTTGCGCTGATGTGCCTTGCCGAGGCACTGCTGCGCATTCCCGACACCGCGACGCGCGATGCGCTGATCCGCGACAAGATCGCCGGCGGCGACTGGAAGGCGCATCTGGGCGGCGGCCGCTCGATGTTCGTCAACGCCGCCACCTGGGGACTGGTCGTCACCGGCAAGCTGACATCGACCGTCAGCGAAGGTGGGCTTTCCGCCGCGCTGACAAAGCTGATTGCCCGCGCTGGCGAGCCGGTCATCCGCCGTGGCGTCGACATGGCCATGCGCATGATGGGCGAGCAGTTCGTCACGGGCGAGACGATCGACGAGGCATTGCGGCGCGCCCGCTCGCTTGAGGCGAAAGGCTTCCGCTATTCCTACGACATGCTCGGCGAGGCCGCGACGACGCATGCCGATGCCGAGCGCTACTATCGCGACTATGAAAATGCGATCCATGCCATCGGCAAGGCATCGGCCGGCCGCGGCATCTATGAAGGTCCCGGCATCTCCATCAAGCTTTCCGCGCTGCACCCGCGCTATTCGCGTTCGCAGGCCGACAGGGTGATGGGCGAACTTCTGCCGAAGGTGAAGGCGCTGGCGCTGCTCTCCAAGCGTTATGATATCGGCCTGAACATCGACGCCGAAGAGGCCGACAGGCTGGAGCTCTCGCTCGATCTCCTGGAAGAACTGTGCCTCGATCCGGAGCTTTCCGGCTGGGATGGCATCGGCTTCGTGGTGCAGGCCTACGGCAAGCGTTGCCCCTTCGTCCTCGATTTCATCATCGATCTTGCCCGCCGCTCCGGGCATCGCCTCATGGTTCGCCTGGTCAAGGGCGCTTATTGGGACGCGGAGATCAAGCGCGCGCAGCTGGATGGCCTCGAAGGCTTCCCCGTCTATACCCGCAAGGTCTACACCGACGTCTCCTATATCGCCTGCGCCAGGAAGCTGCTGGCGGCGACCGATGTGGTCTTTCCGCAATTCGCTACCCACAACGCCCAGAGCCTGGCCACGATCTACCACATGGCCGGAAGCGATTTTTCCGTCGGCAAATACGAGTTCCAGTGCCTGCATGGCATGGGCGAACCGCTCTATGAAGAGGTCGTCGGCGCCCACAAGCTTGGCCGACCCTGCCGCATCTACGCACCCGTCGGCACGCATGAGACGCTGCTCGCCTATCTCGTCCGGCGCCTGCTGGAGAACGGTGCCAACTCCTCCTTCGTCCACAAGATCGCCGACCCCACCGTCCCTGTTTCCGAATTGATTGCCGATCCGGTCGAGCGCGTGCGCGCAATGGCTGTCGTCGGCAAGCAGCACGAGAAGATCGTGCGTCCTGCCGACCTGTTCGGCGGCGCGCGTCAGAATTCCAGCGGCGTCGATCTGTCGAACGAGATGGCGATCTCCGATCTATCCGCGCAGCTGCAGGCCTCCGCAGCCAGGGACTGGATCGCCAAGCCACTCCTTGCCGACGGCTCCGAGCGCGGCGTGGCCCGCGCGGTTCTCAACCCTGCCGACCATGCCGACGTCGTCGGCCACGTCACCGAACTCGAAACACAGGATGCTGCCGACGTCATGCGGCTGGCGGCGACCGCTGCCGAGTGTTGGGCCGCCGTGAGGCCCAACGAGCGTGCCGCCATATTGGAGCGTGCCGCCGACCTCATGCAAAGCGAGATGCCCGCCCTCGTCGGCCTCACCATCCGCGAAGCCGGCAAATCGGCTGCAAATGCCGTCGGCGAAATCAGGGAAGCGATCGACTTCCTTCGCTATTACGCCACACAGGCCCGCAAGGTCTTGAAGCCGGAAAGCGTGCCACTCGGCCCGGTGGTCTGCATCAGCCCATGGAATTTCCCACTGGCGATCTTCACAGGCCAGGTTGCGGCCGCACTCGTTGCCGGCAATCCTGTCGTCGCGAAACCCGCCGGCAATACACCGCTAATTGCCGCACAGGGTATCCGCATCCTGTATGAAGCCGGCATCCCGCGCGACGTGCTGCAATTTGCACCCGGCAGCGGCAGAATGGGTGCCGCGCTCGTCGGCTCGCCCGAAACCGCCGGCGTCATGTTCACCGGCTCGACGGAAGTCGCGCGCCTGATCCAGGCGCAGCTTGCCGAACGGCTTTCCAAATTCGGCAAGCCGATCCCGTTGATCGCCGAAACCGGTGGTCAGAACGGCATGATCGTCGACTCCTCGGCCCTTGCCGAACAGGTGGTCGGCGACGTGATTGCATCGGCCTTCGACAGCGCCGGACAGCGCTGCTCGGCATTGCGGGTCCTTTGCCTGCAGGAGGAAGTGGCGGATCGTACCCTGACCATGCTGCGCGGCGCGCTTCGCGAGCTCTCGGTCGGCAAGACCGATCGTCTTGCGGTCGATATCGGCCCGGTCATCGACGATAACGCCAAGCGCGGCATCGACGAACATATTGAGCGCATGCGCCAGCTTGGCTGCAACGTCGAACAGCTCGATCTTCCCGAGAGCGCCGGCAAGGGCACCTTCGTTGCCCCGACCATCATCGAGCTGAAGAAGCTGAGCGATCTCAAGCGGGAAGTGTTTGGCCCGGTTCTTCATATCATCCGCTATCAGCGCAAGGGACTGGACAAGCTCATCGCTGATATCAACGCCTCCGGCTACGGCCTGACTTTCGGCCTGCATACCCGGCTCGACGATATGATCGCCCATGTGACCGGGCGTGTGCGGGCCGGCAACCTCTACGTCAACCGCAACATCATCGGCGCTGTCGTCGGCGTCCAGCCTTTCGGCGGACGTGGCCTTTCCGGCACCGGTCCGAAGGCGGGCGGCCCGATGTATCTACGTCGTCTGGTCGCCTCCTCGACCGAACCGTTGCGCGATGCCTCGGTGCAAAGCGATCCGGCCGCACAGCAGTTCATCGCCTGGCTCGAAAGCAAGGGGGCGGCGGACGCGGCAAAGCAGGCGCGCGCCGTCGCCGACCAGTCGTCGCTGGGCTTCAACATCGAGCTTCAAGGCCCGGTCGGCGAACTGAACCTTTACGCGCTGCATCCGCGCGGCAGGATCCTGCTCGCTCCGCAGACGGCCCTCGGCCTCAATGTCCAGATCGCCGCAGGGCTTGCGACAGGCAATTCGATCGTCATCGATGACGCATCGGGCTTGCAGGACGAGCTTCGCAACCTGCCGGCACAGGTCGCCAATCGCATCTCCTGGACGAAGGACTGGGCGGCGGACGGACCATTGGCCGGTGCCCTCATCGAGGGCGATGCCGCGCGGGTCCAACAGGCGATCAAGACGATCTCGGCAATTCCCGGCCCGCTGGTTCTCACCCAGGCGGCTTCGAGCGAAGAGATCGCCAAAAATGCCGATGCCTATTGCCTGAACTGGCTGCTCGAAGAGGTGACGACATCGATCAATACGGCCGCAGCCGGCGGCAACGCCAGCCTGATGACGATCGGATAACGTCTTTCGCAATTTGCAATTTACGCGGCGGCCGGACCGGAAAAGGTTCGGCCGCCGCTCTTTTTCCAGTCGGAAGACCCGAACCGTCCTCGCCCTTCGAGGCCATTTCGGCTTCGCTATAGAAATTCCTGAGAAAAGCTTTTCTCATATTGACTCTTCGATTGAGAAAAGCTTTTCTCAAGAAAATTCAAATGGGAGAAGACATCTGGAAAATCAGCGTGCGAAAAGCGGACGCGCAACGATTCACGATGTTGCGGCAGCTGCGGGCGTGAGCATCTCAACGGCATCCAAGGCCTTGAACAACACCGGCCGCATGGGCGAGAAAACCAGGGAAAGGGTCAAGCGCGCCGCTACCGAAATCGGCTTCCGTCCGAATGCGCTCGCCAGGGGGTTGCTCAGCAATCGCACCTTCACGATCGGTCTTCTGACCAATGATACATATGGTCGCTTCACGCTGCCGGTCATGGCCGGCATCACGGAGGCACTCGTCGATCATGGCGTCTCGGTCTTCCTTTGCACCATCGAGGACGATCCGGCACTTGGAAAGGTTCATGTGGACGCGATGCTGGACAAGCATGTGGATGGCATCATCGCCTCTGGAAAGCGGATCGACCGCCGCCTGCCGGTGGACCTGTCCAACCTGCCGGTCCCGGTCATCTATGCATTCACCGAGGGAGCGCCGGGAAGCGTCACCTTCTGCGCCGACGATTATCAGGGGGCGGCGCTTGCTGTCGAATGGCTGCAAGGGCTTGGCCGACAGCGCATCGCCCATGTGACCGGCCCTGAAAGCTTCGTTTCGGTACGCGAGCGCGCCAGGGCCTATCATGATCTCGCCGGAGGGGGCGAATTGCCTGTCATGTACGGCACGTGGTCGGAGGCCTGGGGTCACGAGGCGGTGGCGCAACTATGGGCTTCGTCAGGGGAAAAGCCGGATGCGATCTTCTGCGGCAACGATCAGATCGCCCGTGCGGTGGTCGATGCGCTTCGCGAGCGTGGCGTGCGGGTGCCGGACGATGTCTCGGTGGTCGGCTTCGACAATTGGGAGATCGTCGCCGCGCAGACCCGGCCGCCGCTGACGACGGTCGATATGAATCTTAAAGCGCTTGGCCGCGAGGCGGGGTTGACGGTCCTGGCCCTTGCAGAAGGACGCGACGTCGAACCTGGCATCAGAACTTTGCCGTGCGAGCTTATCGTGCGGCAATCGTGCGGGGGAAACCCCGATCGTTGACAGAGGAAAAGGGGCTGACGGGAGTAGCCCTGTGGGAGGAGAAGATGATGAAGCGCTTTCTGGCCGCAACCGGCCTCATATCCTTAATGCTTGCATCCGGTGCATCTGCCGAAAACATCTCCATGTGGGTTCGAAGCGGCATCGGCGATTCCTTCAAGAAGGTCGTCGAGGCCTATAATGCGGGCCATGACGACAAGGTCACGCTGACGGAAGTGCCATTTTCCGAACTGGTACAGAAATATGCGACCGCGATCGCCGGCGGGCAGGCGCCGGACGCCTTGTCGATGGACCTGATCTATACGCCGGCCTTTGCCGCCGCCGGGCAGCTGGAAGATCTAACGGACTGGGCGAAGAGCCTGCCCTATTTCAATTCCCTGTCGCCCTCGCATGTGAAGCTCGGCACCTATGACGGCCACATCTATGGCCTGCCTCTGTCGGTCGAAACCTCTGTCTTTGCCTGGAACAAGGATCTCTACCAGAAGGCGGGTCTCGACCCTGAAAAGGCCCCGGCCACCTGGGAAGAGATCGAGCAGAATGCCGAAAAGATCCGGGCGCTCGGCGGCGACACCTATGGCTTCTATTTCTCCGGCGGCGGCTGTGGCGGCTGCATGATCTTCACCTTCACACCACTCGTCTGGGGTGCCGGCGCCGATATTCTCTCCGCGGACGGCAAGACGGCGACACTCGACACACCGCAAATGCGCAAGGCCGTGGGCTTCTACCGCGACATGGTCAAAAAGGATCTGGTGCCGGCGGGAGCCGCGAGCGACACCGGCGCCAATTTCCTCAGCATCAGCAACGGCAAGATCGGCCAGCAGAGCATCGGCGCCTTCTCAATCGGCACGCTGATCACCCAATACCCCAATATCCACTTCGGCGTGACGCTGATCCCCGGCGCCGATGGCAAACCGTCATCCTTTGCCGGCGGCGACAATTTCGTCATCTCCAAGGGCACGAAGAAGCTCGATGCCGTGAAGAAGTTCCTCGAATATACCTATTCACTCGAGGGACAGAAGATCATGGCGAAATACGGCAGCCTGCCGACGCGCGGCGATATCGCCGATCAGGTGCTTCAGGGTCTGGATCCACGCATGCAGGTCGGGCTGAAGGCGATCGCCGTCGCCAAGACGCCCTATACGCTGCAGTTCAACGACCTGATCAACAGCGCCAATGGCCCCTGGGCGGGCTTCACCAATGCAGCCATCTTCGGAAGCGATGTCGATGGCGCATTCTCCAATGCCCAATCGGAAATGCAGTCGATCATCGACAACGCCCAACAATAATCAATCCATGAAAGCCGGGGAGCCTCAAGGCTTCCCGGTCCCTCCATCGCAACATCGGGAGCATTCCATGGCTGGCCCTGGAGCTATCGCAACCGCGCGTCGTCGAAAACAACGAAGTCGTGCCGGCTGGCACGGGTTTCTCTACATCGCGCCGGCCATGGCGCTCGTTATCGTCTTCTTCGTTCTGCCCGTGGCCTTCACCATCTGGATGAGCTTTCACAATTGGCCATTGCTCGGCAATCCCCGCTGGATCGGCTTCGGCAACTATATCCGCATGGTCTCCGACATGCGCTTCATGGCGGCGTTGCGCTTCACCGCCTATTACACCGTCATCGTGACCATTGCGATCTTCGCCGTCGCCTTCCCGCTCGCCTTCTTCGTCGAAAAGCACCGGCCGTTCGTCGGCTTCTACCGCACGATCATCTTCCTTCCCGTCGTCGTCGGGCTGGCAACGGCGTCGCTGCTCTGGGTCTGGCTCGCCAATGTCGACGCCGGCTTCTTCGCACCGGTCGCGCTGGCGCTTGGTCTCGTCGACAAAAGGCCGAACCTGCTTGCCGATTTCGATTTGGCCTTTGCAACGATCATCGTCATGGTGGTCTGGAAGATCGCCGGCTTCACAATGATCATTCTATTGACCGGCCTGCAGGCGATCCCCTCCGAATTGACGGAAGCCGCCCGGATCGACGGCGCGAAACGCTGGCAGCGGTTCCGGCATCTGACCCTGCCGCTGATGCGCCGCACGATCGCGCTCGCGCTGATCATTTCCATTACCGGCTCGGTGCTCGCCTTCGACCAGTTCTACATCATGACATCAGGCGGCCCGCAGAACCGGATGATTTCGGTGGTCTACTACATCTTCAACCAGTCCTTCGTGTCCTTCAATCTCGGCTATGGCGCGGCACTCTCGATCGCCCTCCTTGTCATCCTGGTGCTGATCAGCATCGTCCAGCTCTGGCTGCTTCGCGTCGGGGAGGACCGTCCATGACCACCGCTAAGGAACGGCGCGCGCGGCGCAAGCTGTGGGGTGGCATCGGCTACCATGGCATCGGCGTCGTCATCGTCATCTTCTTCTTCGCGCCTTTCGCGATCGCATTGCTGTCGTCCTTCCGGCATGGAACCGAGGCGAGCCTTCCGCCTCTGCCGCCATGGCCGACGACCGGTTTCAGTTTCGATGCTTACCGCTCGCTGAACGGCTTCGGCGCCGGCGTCATCCAGCATACGCTGAACTCGCTCTTCGTCTCGGTCGCAACCGTGCTTCTGACCGTCATCGTCAGCCTGCTCGCCGGCTACGGCTTCTCGCGCTATCATTTCCCCTTCAAGGGCGCGCTCTTCATCCTGATCATCGCGACGCTGATGATCCCGTTTCAGTCGATCCTGACCCCGCTCTTCATCATCCTGGCAAGGCTCGGCCTCAACAATTCGCTGATTGGCCTCACACTGGTCTACGTGACGCTGCAGCTTCCTTTCTCGGTCTTCATGATGCGCAACGCCTTCGACGCCGTACCGAAGGAAATCGAGGAGGCCGCGCGCATCGACGGCGCGCGCGATCTGAAACTGCTGTTCCGCGTTCTCCTCCCCTTGGTGCTGCCGGGTGTCGCGACCGTTGCGATCTTTGCCTTCCTCAATGCGTGGAACGAGTTCCTGGCGGCGTTGGTGCTCCTGTCGAACAACGAGAAATTCACCCTGCCGGTGCTGATGATCGCCGTCAGGACTGGCCGCCTTGGAGCCGTCAACTGGGGGGCAGTCCAGGCCGGCATCGCCGTCATGACCATCCCCTGCGTCATCGTCTTCCTGCTTCTGCAACGCTACTACATGCGCGGGCTGATGGCCGGCGCGGTGAAATAACCCTTTCAACAACGGATCAAAGCCATGTCTGACAGAGAAAACCGCCAGTTTCGCCCCCTGCCCGTCCCGAATGTCGAACTTGCAGGCCTGTTCGGCGCCCGCCAGGATGCAATCTGTAACTCCACCGCGGCAACCCTGCTCGACCGCTGCGTCGAGGCCGGCATGATCCAGGCGATCGACGTCAGCCAGCCGAGCCCCGGCATCGTCATCCCCTTGCAGACATGGTCGGGCTCGACGCAAATGTTCTGGGACAGCGATCTCGGCAAGTCGATTGAAACCATCGCCTATTCGCTTTATCGCCGCCCCAATGCCGAACTGGAAGCGCGCGCGGATGCTATCATCGACATGTATGAAAAGCTGCAGCAGGAGGACGGCTATCTGAACGCCTGGTTCCAGCGCGTCCAGCCCGGCCGGCGCTGGACCAACCTGCGCGACCATCACGAACTTTATTGCGCCGGCCATCTGATCGAGGCGGCCGTCGCCTATTACCAGGCAACGGGCAAACGCAAGCTGCTCGACATCATGAGCCGTTTTGCCGATTACATGATCACTGTCTTCGGGCATAGCGAAGACCAGCTTCGCGGCTATTGCGGCCACGAAGAGGTCGAACTCGCGCTCGTCAAACTCAGCCGGGTCACCGGCGAGAAGAAATATCTCGATCTGGCAAAATACTTCATCGACGAGCGCGGCCAGGAGCCGCATTTCTTCACCGAGGAAGCGCTTCGCGACGGCCGCGATCCGAAGAAATTCGTGCAGAAGACCTATGAATACAGCCAGTCGCATCTGCCGGTGCGCGAACAGACCAAAGTCGTGGGCCATGCCGTGCGCGCCATGTACCTTTATTCCGGCATGGCCGATATCGCCACGGAATATAACGACGATACACTGACGTCGGCACTCGAGACGCTCTGGGACGACCTGACGACCAAGCAGATGTATGTGACCGGCGGCATCGGGCCGGCTGCCTCCAACGAGGGATTCACCGACTATTACGACCTGCCGAACGAAAGCGCCTATGCCGAGACCTGCGCCTCCGTCGGCCTGGTGTTCTGGGCCAACCGCATGCTGGGCCGCGGGCCGAACCGCCGCTATGCCGACATCATGGAAGTGGCACTCTACAACGGCGCGATGGCGGGCCTGTCGCAGGACGGCAAGACCTTCTTCTACGAAAATCCGCTGGAGAGCGCCGGCAAGCATCATCGCTGGACCTGGCACCATTGCCCCTGCTGCCCACCGAACATCGCGCGCCTGCTCGCCTCCGTCGGCTCCTATATGTATGCCGCGGCCGACAACGAGATCGCCGTCCATCTCTACGGCGAGAGCAAGGCCCGCATACCGCTGGCGGGCGGCGTGACGGTGCAGCTTTCCCAGACGACACGCTACCCCTGGGACGGCGCAATTCGCTTCGAGGTCAATCCCGATCGCAACGCGAAATTTGCGCTGTCGCTGCGCATTCCCGAATGGGCCGAGGGTGCTGCGCTTACAATCAATGGCGCGCCGGTCGATCTGGCAACGGTCACGGTCGATGGCTACGCCCGCATAGAGCGGGAGTGGCGGGCGGGCGATCGTGTCGACCTCACCCTTCCGCTCATCCCACGCACGCTGTTTGCCAATCCGAAAGTCCGCCAGGACGCCGGACGTGCTGCGCTGATGCGTGGCCCGCTCGTCTATTGCGTCGAAACGACGGACAATGGCCGCGATCTCAACGGCATTTCGCTTTCCAGCGATCCGGCATCCGCCAAGACGACGGAAATTGCCGCGCTCGAAGGGGCTGTGGCGCTCGATGTGTCCGTGACGCGCGAGACGGCCGACTGGGGCTCCGATCTCTACCGTACGGCACCGCCGAAAAGCGCCGCCTCCACCGCGCGCTTCGTCCCCTATCATCTCTGGGACAATCGCGAGCCCGGCGAGATGCTTGTCTGGATCCGCGCCGATCAGATGCAGCGTGGAGCCTGACATGACGAAGAACGGCATGCGCCTGACCGGCGTCCGCAAAAGCTTCGGCGGGCTCGCCGTCATTCACGGCGTTGACCTCGACATACCGGAAGGGGCTTTCGTCGTCTTCGTCGGCCCGTCCGGCTGCGGCAAGTCCACGCTGCTGCGCATGATTGCCGGGCTGGAGGAAGTCACCGACGGTGAGATCGCCATCAAGGGCCGGGAGGTCACCGATCTCGACCCCTCCGAGCGCGGTATCGCCATGGTTTTCCAGTCCTATGCGCTCTATCCGCATATGAGCGTCCGCGACAATCTTGGTTTCGGGCTGAAAATGGCTCGGACCGAGGCATCCGAAATCGAAAGACGCGTGCGCTCCGCCGCCTCGATCCTCAAGATCGACCACCTGCTCGACCGCCGGCCGGGCCAGCTTTCCGGCGGCCAGCGCCAGCGTGTCGCCATCGGACGCGCCATCGTTCGCGAGCCGGATGTCTTCCTCTTCGACGAGCCGCTCTCCAACCTCGACGCGGAACTTCGTGTCTCGATGCGCATCGAAATTGCCCGGTTGCATCGCGAACTCGGCAATACGATGATCTATGTCACCCACGACCAGACCGAGGCCATGACGCTTGCCGACAGGATTGTCGTGCTGAGGGACGGCCGGATCGAGCAGGTGGGCAGCCCCCGCGAGGTCTATGAAGATCCGGCCAACAGTTTCGTCGCCGGCTTCATCGGCTCGCCGAGGATGAACATGATCGAAGCGACATGGTCAGGCGACGGATCGGCAAAGGTCGGCAATGGCAGCATCAAGGTCGATCTTAGCCAGCACAAACCATCATCTGGCGAAAAGATCCTGCTCGGCATGCGCCCCGAACATTTCGTCGTCATTTCCGGTGCGACCGATGCGTTGCGGGTCACGGTCGACGTCACCGAATATCTAGGCGGCACACGCTATCTCTATTGCCAGACAGAGGATGGTCAATCCGTTATTGCCGAGTATCGTGATGGGCCGGAGATCGAGCGCGGCGACACGCTCCATCTTTACTGCCCGTCTGAGCGCCGCCGCTATTTCAACGAAGACGGAAAGAGGCTTCGCTAACTTATTAGCTCCTTTTGAGCAGCGAGCGATGCAAACAAGAGATCGTTGCTATTGAAGACTTGCTAGAATTCCCAAGGAGATATTAACTCCAGCCCTGTCGTGTGAAAGTCAGGTAGATTCCGGGTGGCCAAACGTCCGCCATTTACGCGGGCGATTGCTGCAATCATGCCATCCGCCGTTGACATTGGTCGTCCTTGCCTCTTCGCCGCGCCCATAAGCTCGCCATACTCCAATGCGGCCTCTTCGGTAAGACCGAACATCCGATCAGCGAAACGATGGCGCCATTCGGACAATTTCTGCTCAAGCCGCGCAGCGCGCTGATCGGGAACAATCTTTTGAATGCCAAAGGCGATTTCAGCAATAGCCACAGTGGAAAGTGCTAGCTCCGCATCATACCGACCAAGCCACGATATCACGGCCTCGTCAGGCAGTTTCCGGAAAGTTTCAGAGATAACATTCGTGTCCAGAAATATCACAAATCAATACCGTGATTGGGTTGACGCCCCTCGCGAATGACAGATTCAAGGTCGGTATCCTCATCATCGCTCATCGCCATTCGAGCATAGAAAGACGATGCTGGTTCGCGACCAGCCTCTCGAATCTCATAAGCTTCCAGCGCACGTTCGACGACATCGGCGATTGTGCGGTTTTCGCGGCGAGCGAGCCGATGCGCGAGGTCGCGCGCTCTAGCACTACGAACGGACAATTGTGGTTCTGCCATATCTGTCTCCTGTCCGAGATCAATATAACGATTCGCAACTCAGCCATCAAGATGGCAGAAGATGGCTGGATGGCTGAATCTATGCCGCCTTGCTGACCCGTACCGGAACGGACTTATACGAAGGAGTGCCACTTTCCTTGTCCTGGTAGTCGATCGGGATCAGGCAATTTGCCTCCGGGTAATAGGCAGCAACAGAGCCCTCGGAAATATCGTAGGAAATCGCCGTCAGCTTCAGCAGCCGCTTGGCGCCGGAGGGAAGCGCGGTCTCGATCTCAACGAGATCACCATGTTCCAGCCCCTTCGCCTTCAGATCCCTGTCATTCATGAACAGGATGTCACGACGGCCGAAGACGCCGCGATAGCGGTCGTCCAGGCCATAGATCGTCGTATTGTACTGATCATGGCTACGGATGGTCGCCAGCTTCAAAATGGTCCCGTCGGAAAGCGAAATGTCTTCGTTGAGGCCGGAAAACAGCTTGAATTCGGCCTTGCCGGAAGGCGTCTTCCAGACGCGTTCCGTCGGCCCGAGCGGCAGGCGGAAACCACCCGGAACACGGATGCGCTCGTTATAATCAGCAAAATCCGGATAGACGATTTCGATCTTGTCGCGGATCAGGTCATAGTCGGTGATGAGCTCCATCCATGCGACCTTGCTATCAGGCAGCGTCGCCTGCGCCATCGCGGCAACGATGGCGGGCTCCGAGCGAAGCTGGTCGGAGGCCGGTTTCAGCCGGCCGCGCGAGGCATGCACCATCGACATCGAATCCTCGATCGTCACGGATTGCGCGCCGGTCGCCTGAACGTCCTGTTCGGTACGGCCAAGTACGGGGAACAAGAAGGATTCTTTGCCGATCAGGAGATTGGAGCGATTGAGCTTGGTATTCATATGAACGGCAAGATCGAGCTTGCGCATAGCCTCGGCACATAATTCCGGATCGGGAAGCGCGATCGAGAAATTGCCGCCGAGGCAGAGCAGCACCTTGGAGCGCCCCTCCGCCATCGCCTGCATGGCGGCAACGGCATCGTGGCCATGATGGGCAGGCGACGTGAAACCGAAAGCGCGCTCGATGCCTTCGATCAGCGCAGGAGTGGGCTTCTCGGTGACCCCGACGGTGCGATTGCCCTGCACGTTGGAATGTCCGCGCAGCGGGCAGATGCCGGCGCCCGGCTTGCCGAAATTGCCGCGCAGCAGCAGCAGGTTGGCGATCTGCTGGACATTCGCCGTCCCCTTGGCATGTTGGGTGATGCCCATCCCATAGGCGACGATCGTCGCCTTGGATTTAGCGTAAGCAGCGGCCACCCGCTCCAGATCGGCACGCGCCAGGCCCGAAACCCGCTCGATATCAGCCCATTCCGTCTGGCTGAGATCCGCAACGAGCGCGTCAAAACCGATGGTGTGCTCGGCGATGAAGGCATGATCGAGAACGTCAGGCGAAGTTTCGGCAAGCGCCAGGACCGCTTTCATGATACCCTTGAGCGCCGCGGCATCGCCGCCGATCTTGACCTGATAATAGGACGACGCGATCCGCGTCGAGCCGAAGGTTCCCATCTCGATCGGGTCCTGCGGATCGGCAAAGCGCTCCAGCGCCCGCTCCTTCAGAGGGTTGAAGACGATGATCGGCACGCCACGACGCGAGCATTCATGCAACGTGCCCATCATGCGCGGATGGTTCGTGCCGGGATTATGTCCCATGGAGATAATGAGATCGCATTCGTCGAAGTCGTCGAGCGACACGGTGCCCTTGCCGATGCCGATCGATTGCGGCAGGCCGACGCTGGTCGCCTCGTGGCACATGTTCGAGCAATCGGGGAAATTGTTGGTGCCGTATTCGCGCGCGAAGATCTGAAACAGGAAGGCCGCTTCGTTAGAGGCACGGCCGGACGTGTAGAACTCGACCATATCCGGATCGGGCTGACTGCGCATGACCTCGCCGATGCGGGCAAAGGCGTCCTCCCAGGCAATCGGCCGGTAGGTATCGGATGCGTGGTCATAGACCATCGGATGGGTCAATCGGCCCGAGTTTTCCAGCTCGTAGTCGCTCCAGGTCCGAAGTTCGCTGACCGTATGTTCGGCAAAGAATTCGGGCGTCACGCGCTTGTTCGTCGCTTCCCAGGTCACGGCCTTGGCGCCGTTTTCGCAGAATTGGAACGTGGAGGTATGCTCCTTGTCGGGCCAGGCACAGCCCGGGCAATCGAAGCCCGTCGGCTTGTTGGTGCGCAGGAGAAGACCGGGCGCTTCGGTGACATCCATCTGGTCGCGAACCGCCTTGGCGGTGGCTTTCAGTGCGCCCCAACCGCCGGCGGGGCTATTGTAGGGACGGATACCAGGGACTTCACGCTTCTGCGCCATCATACACTCCTTTGGCTACCCAAACGGCTTCCTCCCAAAGGCCGGGCTTACAAGAAATAAGCTTGTGACTTCAGGGAGTAAAGCACAATCAAGCGACAGTAAATCAAACAATCGCTACGGGTTATGGCGCCACGCAGAACGCTAGTTCCGGAAGACCAGGCAGGAGCCGCCCTGCTGCCGGATCTGCGTGCAAACGGCATCCGCTTGCCCCCGTGTTTCCCGCCCGATGCGCGCCGCATAGCGGACACGACGGCCGAAATCGGCATTGCGCTGGCGCACGATCAACGGCTTCTCCGCATTCAGCGGAGACGGCAATTTCTGGATGTTCGCGGTAAACAGACGCCGGGCGGCATCCAGCTGAAAATGCTCGGCCAATTGAACACCCCAGGGCGCCCAGGGCCGCTCCTGCTCCAAAGGCGTCGGTTTCAGGCGCCGGCTTTGGACAAGCGCGACGCAGGAATCGACGAAGGATTTGCCCTTGTCCAGCACAGGGGCGGCGATATCGGGCGGATCGTCCCGCCATTCCTCGACACTATGGGCGGTGATCGCGCTCACATAGTTGCGCGTTTCGAAGGGAAGACCGCCGGAATTCAGAAAATTGGCAAGACCGCCCTCACCGGCATTATAGGCGGCGGCGGCGAGACCAAGATTGCCGAAACGGTCGCGCAGTTCATCGAGGTAGGTCGCCGCCTTGCCGAGCGCTTCGAGCGCATCATAGCTGTCGCGCACGCCACGCAGCTTCGCCGTTCCCGGCATGAACTGCGCAATACCGCGAGCACCCTTTGGGCTGACGGCATCGGAGCGAAACAGGCTTTCGCGCCAGACCAGCCGCGCCAGATAGTCCGGCGGCAGATGATTGGCGTGAGCGAAATACTCGATGGCCGTGCACAGATCGCGATTATAGCTGTCCTTGCGCAGGCAAAGCGTCTGGCCCGTTTCCGTCGTCATTGGGCCGGAGACGCAAGCGGGCGGCGCAACCCGCCATTCCGGTTGCGCTGCTGCGGGATTGGAAGTCGACATGCCAATGGCGCAAGCGATCGCAAAAGCGACAATCATGCCGACGGAGCCTGCCCGATACTGCCTGCCTGCCATCTAAGCGATATCCGTCCGAAACCAACCGATCGCAAATTCGCGGCCTCTTCATATCATCGAAGGACCGCAGCGAAAACCTCTGACGTGACGGCGATTGTTCGTCGGCCGCTACTGTGCGAGGCGCCCGCCGCGCATCGGCGCCGGCACGCCCGTCGTGCCGGGAAAGCTGATCGGCAGGCCGCGTAAGACGCGCACGGCGAGAAACGCAAAGCACTCCGCCTCCACCGCATCGCCACGCCAGCCGAGATCCTCGGCAAAAATCGGCTCGACGCCGGCCCGGCTCCGGAGCATCGACATGATCGTCGGATTGTGCCGGCCGCCGCCGCTGACGACCACTTTGCTCGGCCTGCGCGGCAGAAGATCCAACGCCTTGCCGACGGCGCTTGCCGTGAAGGCCGAAAGTGTGGCGGCGCCGTCTTCGGGACCCAGGCCATCCGCCATGGCGGCACCGAAATCGAACCGATCGAGCGATTTCGGATAGGGCGCGGTCAGATAGGGGTGCTGCAACAGCTTTTCGAGCCGCGCCTCGTCGACCTTGCCGGCGCGCCCAAGCGCGCCGTCCCGGTCCATCTCGCCGAGCCCGTGAGACTTGATGAAATCGTTCAGAGGCGCGTTGGCCGGGCCGGTATCGAAAGCAACGAAATTGCCCTCTCCGTCCCACCAGGTGACGTTGGCCACACCACCAAGATTGAGAATGGCGGCCTCCCCCGCAGCACCCGCGCCACGCAGCAGTGCGGTGTGATACGCCGCGGCAAGTGGTGCGCCCTGCCCGCCGGCGCGCATGTCGGCCGAGCGGAAATCATAGGCGACCTTGGTGCCGAGGATGGAGCACATCAGCTCGCCATCCCCCAGCTGGCGCGTCTGTCCCAGCCGATCCTTCTGCGGCGCGCGATGCAGCACGGTCTGGCCGTGGAAGCCGACGACGCCGATGTCGGCCATCGTCATGCCGTTGCTTTCGACCAGCTCCCTGACCGCCTCCGACTGGGCGCGCGTCAGGGCCTCCTCGGCTTGCTTGAAGATCGCTGGCTCCGGCCCTTCGAAGTTCCAGGCGCGCGCCTGCGCCAGGGTCTCTTCCAGAAGCTTGCGGATCCAATCGGGATAGGGCGCCAGCACGTAAGGACCGAATTCCACGATGCGCTCGCCATCCGTCTTCAGCATGGCGACATCGATATTGCCGTCGAGGACGGTCCCGGTCATCAGACCCACTGCCCAGATTGGTTCCATGGTCAGGCTCCTAAGCTGCGTTGACGAGATCACTCACCGTTTGACGAAGCGCCAGGATGCCGCTGTCGAAGTGGCGTGTCGGATGAATGCGATTGGTAAGCAAGGTCCAGGCCCTGCCCTTATCGAAATCGACCCAGAGGGCCGTGCCGGTGAACCCCGTATGGCCGATGGTTCCCGGCGAGCAAAGGGTGCCGCCATGCCAGCCGTCATGTGGGCGCTCCCAGCCATGCGTACGGGTGGCCGAAAGCGGCGCGCGCATCAGGGCAATTGATTGAGCCGATGCGCCGCTACCGTCAAGCAATCCCCTGGCAAAATCGAGGATCGCGTCCGCCGTTCCGAATAGGCCGGCATGACCGGCGCCTTGCAGCGCGGAACAATTGTCGTCATGAACCTCGCCCGACAGAATGCGGGGGCGCCAGGTGCAATCTTCCGTCGCGGCCGACAGCTCGGGCGGCGCGGAGAAGGCAAAGCCCGGCCCCGGATCCATGGCGCGGAGCGTCTGTCCGGCCAGCCGCTCCAGCGCGAAGCCGAGGAGAATGAAGTTGATGTCGGAATAGACAGGTGGGCCGGCGCGCCATTCGCGCTGCAGGATGAAGGTGCGCAAAAGCTCCGGATCGCGGCCATAGGTATAAATTGGCTCGACCGCGGGGAACGGTGTCTGATGGCCCAAGCATTGCCGGAACGTCACCTTCCGTTCCCAGGCTTCGGCGCTGTATTGGCGCAGATCGGGCAGGAGCGCTGTCAGCGGCGCATCGAGATCGATCGTGCCGGCCTCGGCGAGGGCAAGGATGCGCGGCGTGGTGAAAATGACCTTGGTGAGCGATGCAAGGTCGAACCAAGTATCGGCAAGCATCGGCCTGACATCAGGCACCTTTTGCGCCGAGCCGACGGCGCGGACCTGCCGGTTCCCTTTAAGATCGACCATGCCAAACACGCCGCCCGGAATGCGGGCCGCTGCAACCGATTGTTCGAGCGGCGCGAAGGCCCGGTCGAAACGCTCCTGAAACTGCATGCTCCCCCCTTCCATCTCGGCTCCCTGCAGCTCCGCTCAGGCTTCCGCCAGAGCGATATGATCCGCTGCGAAACGGCGCCATTCCGGTACGGTGGGCTCGAAGCCCCGCGGGCGCACCAGCGACGGAACCTGGCGTGTGTCGAGCGTAAAGGTTTCCTTGCGCCGCTCAACCGTTGGAACCGCCGCGATCAGCTGCCTGGTATAGGAATGCTTGGGCTCCGACAAGACGGAGACGGCATCGCCGATCTCGACGATCTGCCCGGCATAGATCACGGCAATGCGATGGGCGATGCGCTCGACGACCGCCATGTCATGCGAGATGAAAAGATAAGCGAGACCGTATTCTCGCTGCAATTCGATCAACAGGCTCAAGACCTGGGCCTGGACGGAGACGTCAAGTGCCGAAACCGCTTCGTCGAGCACCAGCACGGAAGGATTGAGCATCAAGGCGCGCGCGATGCAAAGCCGCTGACGCTGGCCGCCGGAAAATTCGTGCGGATAGCGCTCCAGGGCGTTTTCGGGCAAGCCCACGCGCTTCAGCAGCATGACCATGCGCTCGCGCGTTTCGGCGGAAACCCCCACTCCCGATGCGATCACCGGTTCGGCAAGGATACTGTCGACGCGAAGGCGCGGATTAAGGGAGGCATAGGGATTCTGGAAGACCATCTGCACCGCGCCCGTGCGATCGGCAGCCTTGCCGCCATTCGCCGTGAAGACGCCGCGGGTCGACTTGACGAGCCCGAGGATCGCCCTTGCGGTCGTGGATTTGCCCGATCCGCTCTCGCCGACGATTGCCAGTGTCTCACCCGGCATCAGGTCGAAACCGACGCCTTCGACGGCATGGACTGCGCCGGTCGAGCGCCGCAGGAAGCTGCCCTTGACCGGGAAGCGGACCGTGAGCCCTTCCACTTTCAGCGCCGGCTTGGATGGTACCTTATCGCGCTGGAAATCGCTGCGTGCCGCCTGCCCGGAGGCGAAATGCGGGACCGAATGCAGCAGATGCTGGGTATAGGGATGCGCGGGATGATCGAGGATCTGATTGAGCTCACCCTGCTCCACCGCCTCGCCGGCCTGCATCACCATCACCTTGTCGGCAATGCCGGCGACAAGGCCGATATCATGGGTGATGAAGATCATCGACATGCCGGTCTCGCGCTTCAATTCGGCAAGCAGCGCCATGATCTGCGCCTGCACGGTGACATCGAGCGCCGTTGTCGGCTCGTCGGCGATCAGCAGACGGGGATTGCAGGCAAGCGCCGTTGCGATCATCACGCGCTGCAACATGCCGCCGGAGAGCTGGTTCGGACAATAGGTCAGACGGCGCGCAGCATCGGGAATGCGCACGCGATCCAGGGCATCCTTGGCCGCCGCCTTTGCCTGGCTTCCCGTCAGACCACGATGCAGCCGGAACGATTCCTCGATCTGCGTCCCGATGGTCAGGACCGGGTTGAGGGAGGTCATCGGTTCCTGGAAGATCATGCCGATCTCGCCACCACGGATCTTCGTCAGCTGAGCTTCGCTCGCCTTGGTCAGGTCGAGAATGCGGTTGTCGGCCCGCGTCAGACGGATCGAACCGGCGGTAATGCGGCCACCGCCGAAATCGACGAGGCGATTGATCGAAAGCGCCGTGACCGACTTGCCCGAGCCGCTTTCGCCGACGATCGCCAGCGTTTCGCCGGCATCGAGATTAAAGCTGACGCCGCGAACGATGGGGTTGGCTTCGGGATTGCGGCCGAAACCGACGCGCAGATCGGACACAGAGAGAAGTGGTGTCATACCGTCGCCCTCCGCATCTTCGGATCAAGGATATCGCGCAGGGCGTCGCCGAGCAGATTGAAGCCGAGAATGGAGATCATGATGGTGATGCCGGGGAAGATCAGCAGCCAGGGTGCCGTTTCCATCAGATTGCGGCTGTCGCTCAGCATCAGGCCCAAGGACGAGGCCGGCGGCTGCGTTCCCAAGCCGAGGAAGCTCAGGCCCGCCTCCGTCAACAGCGACCAGGCGAGTGCCAGCGTTACCTGCACGGTCAAGGGTGCGACGAGATTGAGCAGGAGATGCCGCGTCAGGATATAGGACCTACTGCTGCCGAAGGTCCGGGCCGCATCGACGAAATCGCGTGCCTTCAGCGAAAGGGCCGGGCCGCGCACCACACGGGTAAAGATCGGCGTATAGACGATCGCGATCGCGGCGACGCTGGTCCAGGTGCCAGGCCCGACAATGGCGATGATCAGCAGCGCCAGCAGGATCGCCGGAAAGGCCAAAAGCACATCCATCAGACGCATGATCACGCCGTCCCAACGCTTGCCCGACCAGGCGGCGGTCAGGCCAAGCACGGTGCCGATCAGGCTCGCAAGCGCAACGGAGAAGAACGCAACGGTCAAGGATTCTCCGATACCATTCATCAAGCGGCTGACCACATCGCGCCCAAGCAGGTCGGTGCCCATCCAATAGGCATAACCGGGCGATTGCAGGCGGGCCAACGGATTGCGTGCCACCGGATCATGCGGCGTCAAGCCGAGCATGCCGAGGATGGCAGCCAAGATGTAGATGAGCACGATGACGCCGCCGATCCGGCCGCTGACATGTCCGAAAATGGCCTTGATCATCCGCATCAGCCTTCTCCCAGACGGACGCGCGGATCGAGCGCGACATAGGCGAGATCGACAAGCAGGTTGACGATCATGAAATTGAACGCGATGAACAGCACGCAACCCTGAACCAGGGCATAATCGCGCTGCTGGATCGCATCGAGCACCAACCGCCCAAGCCCGGGCAGCGCATAGATCTGCTCGACCAGCACCGCGCCGCCGAGCAGGTAGCCGAATTCGACGCCGCTCAGCGTCACCACCGGGATGAGCGCATTCGGCAAAGCATGCCGCCAGATGACGCCGCGCGCCGGCACGCCGCGACTGCGGGCCGTACGCACATAGTCATCGCTCAAGACATCGAGCATGGCGGAGCGCACGACGCGCGTCACCGACGCCGCGAAGGCAAAGCCGAGGGTGAGCGCCGGCAGGATCATCTGGCCGAGATTGCCGAGCGGATCCTGCCAGATCGGCGTGAATTCCCCCATGGTCGGCAATACGCCGAAACCGGCCGACAAGGCATAGATCAACAGAAGTCCGAGGACGAAATTGGGCGTCGACTGGCCGATCATGGCGAAGATGCGCACGGCAAGATCGGACAGTTTTTCGTTTCGCGTGGCGGCAAAGACGCCGGCAGGCAGGCCGATGGCGAGTGCGATCACCATGGCGAGCAGCGCAAGCTCGAGTGTCAGCGGAAAGCGCTCCAGGATGATATCGAGCACCGGCTTGCCATAGGTGACGGATATGCCAAGATTGCCCTGGAATACGCCGAGCAGCCAATGCCAGTACTGGATCGGCCAGGGCTGGTCGATACCGAAATAGACGGCAAGGGCCTGCCGCTGCTCCGGCGTCAGCAGGCCCGCATTGGTCCCGAGCATCGCGGTGATCGCATCTCCGGGCACCAGCCGGATGGCGACGAAGACGAAGATGGACACGCCCAGCATGATCAGTGGGAATGTCATCAACCGGCGCGTCAGGTATGCCATTTCGCTTCCTCTAGGTCTCGACTGCCGTTACTTGATCGAGACTTTGCTCAGACCGAATAGCGAACCGGTCGGCGTCGGCACGAAGCCCTCGACGTTCTTCTGCTCGGCCGTATAGCCGTAGGCCGTGTAGAGCCAGATCCAGGGCGAAGCTTCGGCGATGTGCTTTTCGAATTCGGCGAAGATTTCCTTGCGCTTGGCCGGATCGGTCTCGGCGCGGCCCTTCTGCATCAGGCTGTCGAGCGTGTCGTCGATATAGTTGGCGACCTTCTGCAGGTTGCCGGATTTCGTCCAGTAGCGGTTATACATCGAATAGGGATCGGCACTGCCGCCGTTGAGCGCCACCGCCATGTCGAAATTGCCCTTGAGCCAGGTGTCGACATAGACGTTGAGCTCCATCACCTTGATATCGAGCTTGATGCCGATTTCGGAAAGCTGCGACTGGATGACCTGCGCCTCGGCCGTGGCCGTCGGCGGCTCGCCGGTTGCGGCGATCACGGTCGCGGAAAAGCCATTGGCAAAACCGGCATCGGCCATCAGCTTCTTCGCCTTGGCGACGTCGCGCGTATAGCAGAAGAGCTGGCTGGGATCGGTGGCATAAAGCGGCATCGTCAGCGGCCCGGTCACCTTGCCTTCGCCGAGAGCGGCTGTATCCATCACATCCTTGCGGTCGATGGCACAGGAGATCGCCTGGCGCACGGCCAACTGATCCATGGGTTTACGCGACGGATTGAGCTGCAGCACGTTGTAGGAGAGCACCGGCGTGCGGGTGAGCTGCAGCTTCGGCTCCTTCGGCACCAGTGTTGCAACGAGCGGATCGTTGAGCAGCGCGAAATCGATCTGGCCGGTGCGCAGCGAGGCAAGGATCGCCGTTTCGTCCGGCAGCACGCTGATATTGATGCCGTCGACGCCGACAGCGCCACCTGCCCAATCCTTGTTGGCGCTCAGGACTTCCTTGGAATTCGGAACCCAGCTCTCGAGCTTGAAGGGGCCGGAGCCGATCGCCTTCGTGCCGATGGTACCGGCGGTGATTTCGCTTGCCGGAACCACGGCCGCATTGAGGCTCGTCATCGCCGTCAGAAGGGGAACGTCGGGCTGCGACAGGTTGAAGACGACGGTATTGGCATCGGGTGTGTCGATGCTTGCGATCGACAGGAAATTGGCGCGGGCGACGGCGGCTGTCGCCTGGTCGAGAATGCGCTGGAACGAGGCCTTGACGTCGGCCGAAATCACCGGCGCGCCATTCTGGAACTTGGCCTTGGCATTGAGCTTGAAGGTCAATTGCTTGCCGTCGGGCGAGAACTGCCAGCTTTCTGCGACACCGGGCACGATCTGCAGATTGCCGTCGAGGCGAACCAGCGGCTCGTAAATCAGTTCTAGCAGGCGGATGGAGGAGAAGGCCGTCTGCTTGTGCGGATCAAGCCCAGTTGCGTCCTGCGACCATGCCATGCGCAGCGTTGCCGCCTCCACAGGCATCGCGATCGTCGCCAGACCAAGCCCGATGACCAGCGCTGCTCCCGAAAACAGCGTCCGTCTAAAATTTCCTCTCATTGCCAGTCCTCCAAATTTTTTAAATGTCCCCGGCCGATTTTGGCCCATTGATTGCCATCGCGGCATGCCGCGATGGTTGTCTCAAGCAGTCCTGGCGTTGATGGCCTTGCGCAGGAATCCATCAGCGTTTTGCAATGCCGTGCGGGCTTCTTCAATGCCCATCCCGGTAATTTCCATGAGAATGGCAAGCTTGACGTCGTTTCCCGTCAGATCGAGTACGCGGCGCGCTTCATGCTGGGTGCAGCCGGTCGCCTGCATGACGATGCGCGAGGCGCGCGCCACCAGCTTCTTGTTGCTGGCACTGACGTCGACCATGAGGTTTTGATAGCTCTTGCCGATGCGGATCATGCTTGCCGTCGTCAGCATGTTGAGAATGAGCTTCTGGGCCGTGCCGGACTTCAGCCTGGTAGAGCCGGTCAGGATTTCGGGGCCGACGACCGGCGAGATCGCCAGATCGGCAATGCCGGCAATGATGGAATTCGGGTTGCAGGATAGCGCAACCGTGAAGGCGCCGATGCTCTTGGCATAGTTCAAGCCACCAATGACATAGGGCGTGCGGCCACTGACGGCGATGCCGACGACGACATCGTCCCTGGTCAGGTTGATCTCTTCCAGCGCCTGGCGCCCCTGCGCCGGATCATCCTCCGCGCCTTCGATCGAGCGCCGCAGCGCATCCGGGCCGCCGGCGATCAGGCCGATGACCATGTCAGGCGGTACACTGAAGGTGGGCGGGCATTCGGAGGCATCGAGAACGCCGAGCCGGCCGCTGGTGCCAGCCCCCATATAGATCAGCCGGCCACCCTTCTGGAAGGCAATGACGATCTGATTGACGGCGGCGGCGATTGCCGGGATCACCTTTTCGACGGCGACCGGCACCGTCTGATCCTCATAGTTGATTTCACGCAGGATATCGAAGGTCGGCAATAGATCGATATGCATCGTATTCGGGTTGCGCCCTTCGGAAACCAACTGCTCCAGTTCGGATATCAATTTCTGCTCTGTCATGGGCCTGCTCGCGAAATAACGCTTCGATATCAATAAGTCAGCGTGGCGCGCCCAATCACATGAACATTGGGCACACCGCAGCAAGGATCGGTTTTCAGCAAGACGGACGACCAAAGCCAGCCGGGACTGAGGATGGCCTTTTTCGGCTTCGTTCCCCGTCCATTCCCTGTTTACCTAGGTTAACACTATGCCCGTTTATTCCTCTCGTCAATCCATTAAGGAATAAAATATTCCATCTTGTTCGCGTAGACGTCCCACCGCGATCATGCGTCAGCGGGGCCTTACACATCGGACAGCGTGCCAGTAGGATTGTCGCTCGATCAAACACTCTGCCCGATCATCACGGCCGGAAAACAGCCGGAAGATCAACGGATACGTCGAGCGGCTGGAAATGCCGTAAGTTCTCGGTGATGACAGTCAGGTCATAAGCCCGCGCCGTCGCCGCAATGATAATGTCCCCGAGGCCGGGATTGTGGCCCTTGCTTAGGGCATCGTCTTCCAGAGCGCCGGCAATCCGCGCGACGACCGTATCCATGGGTAGGATACGATCACCAAAACTGTCTGTGACGAAATCGAGCCAGTTAGAAAGCCGCTTGGCTCGCTCAGTCCCACCGCGACGATGAAGGGAGCGCATTCCCTTTTCGATCTCAGAAACGGACATAGCCGACAGAAAAAGTGCGTCGGCTTCGCCCTGGCTATGGAACCAGCTCCGTACAGCATTGGACGGAGGCACCTTATCCGGCGCAAACCTGCTGATAATATTCGTATCGAGCAGGTATGCGGTCACAAATCAACGTCCCTCATTTTTGAGGAGTTTCGATCCAAATCGATGCCACCGGGAAAGGTGAGCAGGAAATCTCCGAAATTCGGCCTCGGCTTCTCCAAAGCCTTCTTTGCAGCCTCGGCTGCTTCGACGGACACAAGCACGGCAGCGGGCTTCCCGTGGCGCGTGATGGTGACAAAATCGCCGTTGGCGGCTTCGTCAACCAGATTGGCAAAGCCAGCCTTTGCCTCTGCCACGCTAATTGTCGACATCACGTGCTCCCAAACTAAAATGACCATATGTAGTCAAAAATAGAGCTTGCCGCCGATGAAATCAAGAGAGGAGAGAAGGCGTCGATCAGTTCGGGACCAGGCTAGCGGATCGTCTGGCCAGAATGATCGCGCCGGAGACCGCATCGCCATCGATGGGTTTCAGCCGGCGGCGCACATCGGGTGCAAGCCAGGGCTCGAGCGGGCTTGCGAGACCGCCGAGCAGACACACGCGCGGCGCCCCCTTCTCGAACAGGGTGCGAACCAGCGTATCGATATGGCCGGCAGCGCCCTGCACGATCCGACGTGCAACCGCATCACCTTGATCGGCGTGGCGCAGGACCATCGGCGCAAGAGCCGCGTAATCCGTGGCCGATGCCCGATCCATCCAGGCGACGGCTTCCATCGGATCGTTCTGGAAACGCTGCATGATCTCGGCCAGCAGCGCCGTCTTCTGTTCGCGACCATCATGGGCGCGCAGCGCAAGCTGCACCGTCTTCAGCCCGAGATAGGCACCGCTGCCTTCATCCGAGATCGGAAACCCATAGCCGCCAACCCGTAATTGCCGCCCCTCGACGAGACCGAGCCCAATGGAGCCCGTCCCGGCAATCACGATGGCACCATCGCGACCGGAATGCGCGCCAAGGCAGGCGCCCTCGCCGTCGCTGACGAAATCGATGCTGGCAAAGGGGTGTTCTATCGCCTTGAGCGCGGCAAGCGCGCCTTTGCGGCCGATCCCCGCCAATCCGACGCCTGCATGAATGCGCCTGATATCGGAAGCGTTTAACCCCGCCTCCTCGATGGCAGCGTCGAATGCACGCGAAATCGACGCCCACGCTTCGGCGATGCCAAGACGGGTCGTCGCCGGCCCGGACAACCCCTGCCCTAAAACGGTGCCCTCGGCATTCTCGATGCGCGCCCGGCAGCCGGTGCCGCCGCCATCGACGCCGAGGAAATAAGGGGCGCTTTCCGATGCGGCAGTCATGAGATCAGCCGTTCGATATCGGCGCCGCAGAGACGCAGTTTGCGATCCAGCTGCTCGTAGCCGCGGTCGAGATGATAGACGCGGTTGACGATGGTTTCGCCTTCCGACACGAGAGCGGCGAGGACCAGCGACACGGAAGCGCGAAGGTCCGTCGCCATGAGCTGCGCGCCCTTGAGCGGTGCGCCACCGCGCACCAAAGCCGTCGTCCCTTGCAGCGTGATGTTGGCGCCGAGCCGCGTCAGCTCCGGTACATGCATGAAGCGATTTTCGAATACCGTCTCGCGGATCAGCGAGGCGCCGGCGGCGCAGCAGGCGAGAGCCATGAACTGCGCCTGCAGGTCCGTTGGAAAACCTGGATAGGGTTCCGTGGTGATATCGGCACCCTTGAGCGGGCCGTCCCGGGAAACGACGAGACCGCGATCGCTCGGCCAGACGCTGACGCCCATGGCTTCGAGCGCCTGAACGACCGAAGCCAGATTTTCTAAGCGCGCATGAATGAGCTCGAGCTGGCCGCCGGTGATTGCCGCCGCCACGGCATAGGTGCCGGCCTCGATACGGTCGGGGATGCCATGATGCCTGGCAGGACGCCAGTCGGCGTCACCATCGATGAGGATGCGATGCGTGCCTGCGCCTTCGATCCGCGCGCCCATGGCGCTGAGGCAGGCTGCCAGATCAGCCACTTCCGGCTCGCGGGCGGCATTCAGGATCTCGGTTTCGCCCTTGGCCGCGCAGGCGGCCATCATCGCCGTTTCCGTCGCGCCGACGGATGGCGAGCTCAAGACGATCCGCGCGCCCTTCAGCCCATTTAAAGCCGAAGCGACGATCAGTCCGCTTTCGATCGCAATATCGGCGCCGAGGCTCGATAGCGCCTTGATGTGCATATCGACGGGCCGCGCGCCGATGGCGCAGCCGCCGGGAAGCGAGACGCGCGCATGGCCGAAGCGGGCAAGCAATGGCGCCAGCACCAGCACGGTTGCCCGCATGCGCCTGACGGTATCATACGACGTCTCCTTCGAGACGATATCGCTTGCATCGATCGTCGTGCCATGCGGCCCGCGCTCGACCTTGGCACCGTGCAGGGCAATGACATCGAGCATGTTCTCGACATCGCTGACTAAGGGCAGGTTGGTCAGCTCCAGCGGATGCGGGCTTAAAAGCGCCGCCGCGATCTGCGGCAGCGCCGCGTTCTTCGCGCCGGCGATGGTCACCGCGCCCTGCAACCTTCTGCCGCCGGAGATGCGAAGTCTGTCCATGATGAATATCCGCCGAGGAAATAGACAAGGGCACAAAAGCCACCGTCGTTCCCCTCAGAGATTATTCGACCATTCCATGCTGTCAACGGGAATTGGAATTTTTTATTCCAATTTGCTATGATAATGTCCGATCGCACGAAGCGAGATTGCAGAGCCCACACCGGATGCTATTTTCACTGCGGTCGGTGTTGACGGCCTGAAGGGACCCCTGAAGGACCAAATGTCGATCTTAAAGAAAATCAGCGCGCAGCTCGAAGCCATGGCCCCCGCCGACCGCCAGATCGGCCGATTCATCATCGATAATCCCGACCAGATGTTGCGTCTGTCCTCCGCGGCTCTGGCGGTGGAAACGGGCCGCAGCCAGTCGAGCGTCGTCAAGTTCAGCCAGAAGCTCGGCTATGCCGGCTATCAGGAATTGAAGCTTGCCGTCAGCGAGGCCAAGGCACAGGAATGGCAGGCGCCTGCTGGGATGATCCATGGCACGATCGAGGTCGGCGACGGCTATCTCACGATCCTGCAGAAGCTGCTCGGCAGCAAGATGCAGGCGATGCAGCAAACCATCTCCGTCAACAACGAAGCCAATATCGAAAAAGCGCTCGAAGCGCTTCACGACGCCCGGCGTATCCATCTGGCCGGTGTCGGCGCCTCGTCGCTGGTCGCACGCGACTTTTCCTACAAGTTGATGAAGCTCGGGCGCAACGTGCTGCATGACAGCGACAGCCATGTGCAGATGGCCAACGCGTCGACCCTGGGTCCGGACGACCTGCTTTTTGCGCTTTCCTATTCCGGCGCCAGCATCGAAACCCTGCGGATCGCGGAACTGGCAAGCCAGCGCCAGGCAACCGTCGTTGCCGTCACCGGGCTACAGGACAACCCGCTTGCCCGCGTCGCCGACATCTGCCTTCACACCGTCGGCGACGAGGATCGCGTCCGCTCCTCGGCGATCACCGCGCGCGACGCGCAGCTGATGCTGACCGATCTTCTGTTCATTCTGCTGGTGCAGCGCCAGCCCGATGCCAATGATTACGTCCATAATAGCGAGACGGCCGTGTCCGTGCTGAAGGCCAAGCGTCTTTCATAAGATCGCGCTCCGGTAACCAAGCTGTGACGACCGCGACCCTGTACGGTGGTGATTTCGGGACGTAGCTTGGCGATCCCTAGCAAACCGTACCGGAGAGATTCCATGGACCTTGGCTTGAAGGATAAAGTCGTTCTGATCACGGGCGGCTCGAAGGGCATCGGCTATGCCTGTGCTGAACTCTTCCTGCAGGAAGGTGCGCGCGTCGCAATCTGCTCGCGCTCGCAGTCCAATATCGATGCTGCCCTCTCCGGGCTTCCCGGCGCGCATGGCTATGCCGCCGATCTGATCTCCGACGAGCAGGCACTTGCCGTGGTAAATAAGGTCGAGGCCGACGTCGGCCCGATCGATATCCTCGTCAACAGCGCAGGTGCCGCGGCGCGCACGCCGGCCGATGAATTGACCCCCGCCATCTGGCGGGCTGCGATGGATGCGAAGTACTTTTCCTACGTCAACGTGATCGATCCCGTGATCAAGCGCATGGGCTCACGCGGCTCGGGTGCGGTCATCAATATTATCGGCAACGGCGGCAAGATCGCCTCGCCCGTCCACGTGGCGGGCGGCTCGGCTAATGCCGCCCTCATGCTTGCAAGCGTCGGGCTTGCCAATGCCTATGCCGGCCGAGGTGTGCGCGTCGTCGGCCTCAATCCCGGCTTGACGGAAACCGATCGCGTCGCCGAAGGCCTCAAGGCGGCGGCGAAGGCTTCCGGCTCGACCGAGAAGGAGGCGCTCGCCGATGCCCTGCAGCGTATCCCGATCGGCCACATGGCCGATCCAGCCGACATCGCCAATGTCGTTGCGTTCCTGAGCTCGGCCAAGGCGAGCTACGTCACCGGCGTCGTGATCAGCATGGACGGCGCGCAGGTGCCGGTCGTGGTGTGAAAGCTGAGCAGCGAGCAGGTCGCATCAGAGGTCAAAGAGTCGATTTAGGTTACGTATTAACCAGGCTCAACTTGATCGTGACCCTTTTCCATTGAAGAAGCGACGTATGCATGCTATCTAGATCAGTTATCTAGAAAGAGATGGCGATGGCATTGAGCATCAAGACCGAAGAAGCGGATCGGCTGGCGCGGGAGCTGTCCCGCCTGACCGGCGAGACCATGACCGACGCCATCACCCAGGCCATGCGCGAGCGGCTGGAACGGCTGCGTGCCGAGCAGGAGGCGCATGGCGACTATGTTGCCCGCATGAAGGCTTTCGTGCGTGGGCGCGCCAGCCGCTACGATCGCCGCGCCGTCACGAAACAGGAATGGGATGAAGCGGTCGGCGATACAGCTGAAGAACTCGATTTCCCCCGATGATGATCGTTGATGCGTCTGCCATCATTGCGATCATGTTCGAGGAGGCAGAAGCTTCCGACTGCATGATGGCTCTTCAGACCGATAGTCTTCGTCTCATATCGGCTGTGAATTACGTCGAGGCCGGCACGGTCATGACGAGCAGGATCAAAGAGGGAAACCGGCGCGAAGCAATTGCCGATCTGGACGAGTTTTTGGCCGAGTTCCGCATCGAGATTGCCTCGATAGACGACAATCTCGCGCGAGCCGCGATGAAGGCTCGTGTGGAATACGGCAAGGGTTTCGGTACGCGAGGCGGCCTGAATTTCGGTGATTGCTTTGCCTATGCCCTTGCCAAACAACATTCAGCGCCTCTGCTGTATGTCGGAGATGATTTTGCGTTGACCGATGTGCAATCCGCATTGACGAGGTAAATGACCAACCAGAAGCCGGTAACCTTGCGTTCCCGGCCGTCCAAAATGTGGTATCTCGTCCTGCCTCAGACCGCCGCCTTCCAATCCAGCCCGATATCGAGCGTTGGTGCGCTATGCGTCAGCCAGCCGACGGAGATGAGATCGACGCCGGATGCGGCGATTGCGGCAGCCGTTGCCGGCGTGATGCGGCCCGACGCTTCGGTAATGGCCCGGCCACCGACGATATCGACCGCCTCGCGCAGTTGATCCGGTGTCATGTTGTCGAGCAGCACCGCGTCGACCCCCTCCTGCATGGCTTCACGAAGCTGCGCCAGCGTATCCACCTCGACCTCGATCTTGACCATGTGGCCCACGCCCGTCTTGGCGCGGCGGATGGCTTCAGTGATGCCGCCGGCAATGGCGACGTGGTTGTCCTTGATCAGCACCGCGTCATAGAGCGCGAAGCGATGGTTCATGCCGCCGCCGGCCCGCACGGCATATTTCTCCAGAGCCCTAAGACCTGGCGTCGTCTTGCGGGTGCAGACGATCGATGCCTTCGTGCCGGCGATCGCCTCGACGATACTGCCGGTCAAGGAGGCAATGCCCGAGAGATGGCCGAGGAAATTCAGCGCGGTGCGCTCCGCCGTTAGTAAACCGCGCGATGGCCCCTCGATCGTTGCAATGATGTCGCCCGCTCCAACCTTCGTGCCATCGGGCACATGACGGGTCATGACAATGGCTGGGTCCACCAGTTGGAAAGCGAGTTCGGACGCATCGAGACCTGCGACGACGCCCGCCTGGCGGGTCACCATCGCGACGCGGGAGCGATGTTCCGCCGGGATGACGGCCGTGGATGTCACGTCACCGGCAAGACCGAGATCTTCGACCAGCGCATTGCGCACCAGCGGCTCGACGATCAGGCGCGGGAGGGGAGCAAGCGTCATGTCAGGCACTCCTTGCCATGGAATAGGGGACGACGGACCTGGCGATATCCAGGGCATCGGTGAGATGCATCATGCGGCGCTGCGCATGCTGTAGCTTCAGCGGAAAATCCGTGCGGGCATGGGCGCCGCGCGATTCCATCCTGAGACTTGCGAAGACGGCAATCAGCAGTGCCACCAGCGCCGGGTCGGTCGCCGGGCTCTCGCTCTCGCAAAGCGGCAGGAGTGCTGCGATCGCGCCGTGGATGGCGCCGGCATTGCGCAGCACGCCGAGATGCCGCGACACGATCGGCCGGATGAGCGTCAGGTCTGGCGCGAAAGTCTCGGGAAAATGGTTCGGCAATCCCGTGGGGCCTGCATCCGTGCCGGCAATATCGTGCGCCGCCCGCATGCCCATGACCGCTGCCTCCAGCAGGGAGTTGCTGGCAAGGCGGTTGGCGCCGTGCAGACCGGTGGAGGCCGCCTCGCCCACGACCCATAGGCCGGAAACTGAGCTGCGGCCATTCTCGTCGGTCGCCACGCCGCCCATGTGATAGTGAACGGCCGGACGCACCGGAATGAGATCGCTCGCCGGATCGACGCCGGCCTCGTGGCAAAGGGCTTCGATAACCGGAAAGCGCGCGGCGAAACGGCGGCCGAGCGCCTGTCGCGCATCGAGGAAAACCCGGCCGCCACGAGCGATTTCCGCGCTGATGGCGCGGGCGACCACATCGCGCGGCGCGAGCTCGGCACCGTCTACCCCGGCCATGAAGCGCACGCCGCTTTCGTTGACGAGAAGCGCGCCTTCGCCGCGAACCGCTTCGCTGACGAGCGCCAGGGGACGGCGGCGGCTGGCGAGCGCGGTCGGATGGAATTGCACGAATTCCATATCGGCAAGCCGTGCCCCGGCCCTTGCCGCAAGCGCAATGCCTTGCCCGAAATTGCCGACCGGGTTGGTCGTCGCATCGAACAGGCCACCGACACCGCCCGTGGCGAGAACGACGCGGGAGGACGGCAAGGCAACGCTGCCCTTCTCGGTCAGGCACAGAAGCCCGGTGACGCGATCCCCATCCAGCAAGAGCCGCTGTGCCTGATAGCCCTCCAGCACGGTGATCGACGGCGTGCGGCCGACCGCTTCGGCAAGCGCGCGGACAATGGCAGCGCCCGAGCCGTCACCCTTGGAATGGACGATGCGCCGAAGCGAATGCGCGGCTTCAAGGCCAAACGACAATTCTCCGGCATCATCGCGATCGAACTCGACGCCTGCCCGCTCCAGGGCGGCGATTGCGACTGGAGCTTCCGCAACAATCCTTGCCGCCACCTTCGCGTCGCAGAGCCCGTCGCCTGCGGCAAGCGTATCGGCGAGATGCAGGGCGGCGCTATCACCCTTGCCGATACTGGCGGCGATGCCGCCCTGCGCCCAGGCGCTCGAGGTTTCCGCACCGATCAGGGCGCGAGTGACGATCACGGTGGGTTCGGGCGCCAGCGTCAGGGCGGTCATCAAGCCGGCAAGGCCGCTGCCGACGATGACGATGCGGCCACTCAGTTCTTCGAGGATCTCGCTCATATCGCCAGCATCCTTTCCACTGCCCGACGGGCGTCTGCGGCAATTGCAGGGTCGACCGTCACCTCATGCCGCCCCTCTTCCAACGCCTTGCGGATATTGCCGAGCGTGATGCGCTTCATGTGCGGGCAGAGATTGCAGGGCCGGATGAACTCGACGTCGGGGTGGTGCACGGCGACATTGTCGCTCATCGAACATTCGGTCAGAAGCACGACGCGCGACGGACGCTTCTTGCCGACGTAATCGGACATCACGGCGGTCGAGCCGGCGAAGTCAGCCGCCGCCACGACGTCGGGCGGGCATTCCGGGTGCGCAAGTA
Source organism: Rhizobium sp. P40RR-XXII (assembly GCF_012641405.1). Taxonomy (GTDB): domain Bacteria; phylum Pseudomonadota; class Alphaproteobacteria; order Rhizobiales; family Rhizobiaceae; genus Rhizobium. Next base: position 59,769 of record NZ_JABAII010000013.1, on the reverse strand, counting down.
CCGTCACGCCGGGATAATTCTCGCGCAGCTGCCGGATATCGTCTGCCGTGAAAAGTTCATGGACCTCGCAGTGCCCATGCCAGGCGATAAGCTCGACATTGGTCTCGCGCGCCACGTTGCGCGCCAAATACTCATCCGGAAGCATCAGCACCTTCGGCACGCCGAGCGATTCCACCACCTGCCGGGCATTGCCCGAGGTGCAGCAGATATCGGAAGCAGCCTTCACGGCCGCCGACGTATTGACATAGGTGACGACGGGGACGCCCGGATGAGCCTGGCGCAGCAGAGCGATATCCTCGGGCGTGATCGATTCCGCCAGCGAGCAGCCGGCTTCCATGTCGGGGATCAGAACCGTCTTTTCCGGGTTCAGCAGCTTGGCGGTCTCGGCCATGAAATGCACGCCGGCAAGGACGATGATGTCGGCATCGACGTCCACGGCCTTGCGGGCAAGCGCGAGGCTGTCGCCGACGATATCGGCAACGCCATGAAAGATTTCCGGCGTCTGGTAGTTATGCGCGAGAATGACGGCGTTGTGTCGTCGCTTCAATTCGAGGATTGCCTCGACATCATCCTGGAACGTCAGCCATTCGGCTTTGGGGATGACGCGGCTGACGCGATCGTAAAGGGAGGATGCGGATACGGGAAGATTCATGACCGGCTCCTTATTATACTCATTTTGAGTATATCATGCGCAAATAGATATTCTCAAGCTGAGCATATGTCAATTGCGGGAGAGCGGTAATTTCGTTCCGGCGAATTCGCGTTCCTCGAGGACGGCGCGGCGGAAGCGGAAGAGTTTGGCGGGGCGGCCACCGGTTTCGCTTTCAGTGCCACCGGTCTCTTCCACCAACTCCTGCTGTTCGATCAGACGGCGGAAGTTCTGCTTGTGCAGCGTTAGGCCCGCAAGCGCTTCCACGGTTTTCTGCAATTGCAGAAGCGTAAAATTCTCGGGCATGAGTTCGAAGACGACAGGGCGATACTTGATCTTCGCCCGCAGCCGCGCCATCCCGGTTGCAAGGATGCGGCGGTGATCGGCAAACATTGATCTGCCGAAATTATGCTTGAGGTCGCAGCCCGCCTCGGCGACGAGCCCTGCTTCGTAGAGCAGTTCATAGCGCTGCAGAACGAGATCCTCGTTCCATGCGGCGCCATTCAGTCCGAAGGTGAAATCGGCGCGCCGGCGACGCTGGTCGCGCCGCATCTGATCCTCGTCCATCCAGGGGGCGAGGCGAGCGGCGACGTCGTCGAGGATCGGCGGGTGCCCATTTCGATGATCTTCCCAGGGGAGATATTCGTACCAGCCGTGCCAGCCTGGCATGCCACCACCGGGAGCCGCCTGCTCGCGCACGAGCCCCAGATAGCTGATGGAAATCGTCCGTCCGCCGAGAATTTCGTTATTTCGATCGCGATCGGCAAACGTATAGAGCTGCTCCAGATAGCCGACAGGATGAGCCGTCTGTTCCTGAACCCATTCGCGCAAACCGCTCTGCAGCGTGCGGTGCCCGAGCTCGAACGGACCGGACGGCAAGGCATCGCCCGACCGCACCGTCATTACCCTTGGATCGCTGCCCGTAACGGCCGTCAGCACCGCGATCAGCTCGGCATGCGCAAGCCCGATGGTCAAGCGAACTCCATATCTTGTTTCAATCTATACTTTTCTCGCATGAAGAGCTGACGATGCCAATGCAGCCCGAGCGACGAAGACGACCACAAGAGCATCAAACCAGAGCTGCCGCCAATGGCCTCAAGATAAACTATCCAGACGCCCACAATTTTGAGCGGCAAAAGCGGGCATTGCACCGCTCGGCCGGATTAATATCTGTGGGTGCAATTTCTCAGCTAACTGTCGAGGATCGAGAAAAAATGACGCAGCCATTCGAAGATTTCGATCTCTCGGATTTCTGGGACGACAGCGAATTCGCCCGCAAAGAATATCTTGATGAGCCATTGACGGACAGTCTCCTTTCCTCCGTCCAGACACAACTGGGTTACAAGCTTCCGTCTGCCTACGTCGCGTTGATGCGTCAGCAGAATGGAGGAATGCCTATTCGCAGAGAACACAGGGTTGCGTCACCCACATCCTGGGCGAATGATCACATCGCAATTACTGGAATTTTCGGCATTGGATGCACAAAAGGGTCTTTGGCCAGCAGCATGGGAAATCAGTTCTGGATAGACGATTGGGATTATCCACCCATAGGCATATACTTTTGCGATTGCCCATCCGCCGGGCACGACATGTTATGTCTTGATTATCGTGAATGCGGACCCGAAGGTAAGCCAAGGGTTGTCCATGTGGATGAGGCGTTCGATTATCGTATTACGATGGTCGCCCAAAACTTTGAGACCTTCGTCAAAGGCCTAACCTCAGAATTTTCCTCTGCCGAACATGAGAAATAGCCGTCCAACAGCATGTCCGGTTGAGCGGCCAGAAACAAGATTCTCGCGTAGTTCATATTTGCCGTTGTTTGGCGTAGCTGCAATGCGGTGGCCTAAATGCACATCGCTTGCTTGCCACCCTAGCGACGGACATAATCCGGATATTGTTCACAAATCAGATCGATGATCGACAAGGTGCCGGAGAGATGCTTGCGCAGGGCGGCGGCGGCCGCCTCCGCATCGGCCGAACGGACAGCATCGACGACCGCCTGATGATCGACGATGATCTGCTCCAGCTTGCCAGGCATCGGCAGGTTCAGCATGCGCAGCCGGTCGATATGCACACCCTGGCGCCGGACGGTCGACCACAGGCCCAGAATGTCCGCCCTCTCGTAGAGCACCCGATGAAAATCCTTGTCGAGCGAATCGAACAGGTCATACGTCTCGGGAGACATGACATGCTTCTGGCGGACCAGAACGGTCTCCAGAGCCGCGGCCGTTTCATCCGGTGAATCCAGCGTCAGCCGCCGAACGGCTTCGAGCTCGATCGACAATCGCAGGAAGTGCGCCTCGATGGCGTTGCGGACATCGATCCGCGAGACGACGGTCGCATATTGCGGATAGACCTCGACCAGCCCCTCCTCCTCGAGCCGGATCAGCGCATCGCGCACCGGCGTCTGGCTGACATTGAATTCGCTTTGCAGCGAGATGCGCGACAGGACCGTGGTCGGCGGCAGGCTCATGGAAAGAATGCGCGATCTCAGGATTTCCAGGATTTGCGGCGCGACCTGACGGGAACGATCAAGGGCGAATTCCTTCGGATTGAGCTTCAACTGGCGACCTTTCTGATCAAGCGTATCCGCTCATTAAACACAAATGAGGGCTTGATGCACTGATACATTAGTGCTTTAGTTCGATGAAGCCAACTTCAATTCTCAAGAGTTGGATCGATGGGAGGAGCTAATGAGAGGATTTCTTCGCTGTCTGAGCGCAGTCGGCATGATGATTGCCGGCGGCCTTTCGGCCAATGCAGCCGAAAAGACGGATGTTTCGATCACGCGGCAGCCCGGCATTCTTTATCTCGCCAGCCACGTCATGGAGACGCAGAAGCTGATCGAGAAGCATGCCGCAGCCGATGGCCTGCAGGGCGTAAAGGTCGAATGGCGTACCTTCAGCGGCGGCGGCGCGCAGACCGACGCATTGCTTTCCGGCAATGTCGATATCGTCAATACCGGCACGGGCAATCTGCTGCTGCTTTGGGACCGCACCAAAGGCAAGGTCAAGGGCATCGTCACCAATTCGGCCCAGCCCGTCATCATGGTTTCGCGCGATGCGCGCATCCAGTCGCTGAAGGATATTCAGCCGGGTGACAAGATCGCCGTTCCGACCGTCGGCGTCTCGACGCAGGCAATCCTGTTGCAGATGGCCGCCGCGCAGATGTATGGCGACGACCAGGTGCACAAGTTCGACGCCAATACGGTGCAGCTCGGCCACCCGGACGCGATGGCGGCGCTCGCCAACCAGACCCATGAGGTCAAGAACCACTTCTCCGCCCCGCCCTTTCAATATCTCGAACTGAAACAGCAGGGCGTTCACAAGGTCGTCGATTCCCGCGACATCATCGGCGGCGAGTTGACCCAGGGCACCTTCTTCACCACGACCCAATTCGCAACCGCCAACCCGACCGTCATCAAGGCCGTGCGCGAGGCGACGGCCGAGGCCATCGATTTCATCAGGAAGGATCCGAAATCGGCGGTGGAGGCCTACAAGACGGTCAGCGGCGACAAGACAAGTGTCGACGACCTGTTGGCGATCCTCAACGAGCCGCACATGATGGAGTTCCGCATGGATCCGCAGGGAACCATGAAGTTCGCGGCCCATCTCTATAAAACCGGCACGCTCAAGACCATGCCCAAGGCCTGGACCGACTACTACCTGCCGGAAGCCGCCGATCTTAATGGCAACTGACGCCTGCGGGCGGCGCCAATGCCGCCTTCAAGCCATATCTTGGAGGAGCCCCATGCTTCAGGCAAATATTGCCGCCAACGCGCCGATGACGGAAAAGACGACACCGCTCCTGAATGTCGACAAGGTGACGCTTCGCTATAAGACGCCGAACCTGCTGATCACAGCGACGGAAAACGTCAGCTTCTCGGTTGCCCAGTCCGATCGCTTCGTCCTCCTCGGCCCCTCGGGCTGCGGGAAATCGACGCTGCTCAAGGCCATCGGCGGTTATATGACACCGACGACTGGGCGGATCGAGATCAAGGGGCAATCCGTCAAGAAGCCCGGCGCCGACCGCATGATGGTGTTCCAGGAGTTCGACCAGCTGCTGCCCTGGAAGACGGTTTTGGAAAACGTCATGTTCCCGCTGACGACCGCTCGCCGCCTGCCGCGCAGCGAAGCGGAGGCCATCGCCCGCGACTATATCGAGAAGGTGAAGCTCACCCGCGCAGTCGACACCTATCCGCATATGTTGTCAGGCGGCATGAAGCAGCGTGTCGCGATTGCCCGTGGCATGGCGATGCAGCCCGATATTCTGTTGATGGACGAACCCTTTGCCGCGCTCGATGCGCTCACACGCCGGCAGATGCAGGATGAACTGCTGCAGCTTTGGGAAGATACCCGCTTCACCGTCATCTTTGTCACCCACTCGATCGCCGAGGCGATCAAGATCTCCAACCGCATCCTGCTGCTGTCGCCGCATCCTGGTCGCGTCAAGGCCGAAGTGCGCGATGTGGAAACCGTCCGCGACGATCCCGCGGCTGCCGCCAAACTGGAGCAGGAGATCCATCACATGCTGTTTGCCGAACAGGGGCACAGGGAGTAATCCATGAGCACACCGCAGATCATCCTTGCCCCGCAGGCCGCCGAGGCAGCCGGACATATCGCAGCCGTCGAGCAGAAGCTCGGTACGATGGAGCTCCTGTGGCAGTCGGGCCTGTTCCGCAAATCATTGCTGATCGTCGCCCTTGCCATCATCTGGGAGGCCTATGCCCGGCATCTCGACAATCCGCTGCTGTTTCCGACGCTCAGCGACACGCTGACAGCGCTTTACGACCGGTTCGCCGACGGCGTGCTGCCGGCGCGCATCTGGACCACGCTGAAGATACTGGTGACGGGCTACATCTCGGGAACGGTCCTTGCTGCCGTGCTGACGGTCGTTGCGATCAACACCCGCATCGGCACCGACTTTCTCGAGACCATGACGGCGATGTTCAATCCGCTGCCGGCAATCTCGCTGCTGCCGCTCGCCCTCATCTGGTTTGGCCTAGGCCCCGCAAGCCTCGTCTTCGTGCTCATACATTCCGTGCTGTGGGCCGTTGCGCTCAATACCCATGCGGGCTTTCTCGGCGTCTCGCGTACTCTGCGCATGGTCGGCGCCAATTATGGGTTGACGGGACTTTCCTATGTCTTTCGCATTCTGATCCCCGCCGCGTTCCCGTCGATCCTCACAGGGTTGAAGATCGGCTGGGCCTTCTCCTGGCGCACCTTGATTGCCGCCGAGCTCGTCTTCGGCGTCTCCTCCGGCCAGGGCGGTCTCGGCTGGTTCATCTTCGAAAACCGCAACCTTCTCGACATCCCCTCGGTCTTTGCCGGCCTGCTGACAGTCATCGTCATCGGCCTTATTGTCGAAAACCTCGTCTTCCAGACGATCGAGCGGCGCACCCTGCTAAAATGGGGCATGAAGGAATGATGCGACGCCCGGATCTATCCCTTCGACCAACATTCGAATACAAGGCGCAAATACAATGAACAGCAGGAAGAAGCCCCAGGACTTACGCAGCGCCAGATGGTTCGCGCCGGACGATCTCAGGAGTTCGGGACATCGCTCGCGCACCATGCAGATGGGCTATGCACCCGAAGAATGGGCCGACAAGCCGGTTATCGCCATCCTCAACACCTGGTCCGACGCCAATCCCTGCCATGCGCATTTCAAACACCGCGTCGAGGACGTCAAACGCGGCATTCTGCAGGCCGGCGGCTTCCCGCTCGAACTACCAGCACTGTCGCTATCGGAAAGCTACGTGAAGCCGACGACCATGCTCTACCGCAACATGCTGGCGATGGAAGCCGAAGAGCTTTTGCGCTCGCATCCGGTCGATGGTGCCGTCTTGATGGGCGGCTGCGACAAGACCACGCCCGGCCTCGTCATGGGCGCTCTCTCCATGGGCCTGCCGATGATCTACCTGCCGGCCGGCCCGATGCTACGCGGCAATTATCGCGGTGAATATCTGGGCTCGGGGTCCGACGCCTGGAAATTTTGGGACGAGTGCCGCGCCGGCACCATTTCGGAAAAGGAATGGGTCGATGTCGAGGCCGGCATCGCCCGTTCCTACGGTCACTGCATGACCATGGGCACGGCGAGCACCATGACCGCCATCGCCGAAGCGCTCGGATTGACGCTGCCCGGCGCCAGCTCGATCCCTGCCCCGGACGCCAATCATATCCGCATGTCCTCGGCCGTCGGCCGGCGGATCGTCGAGATGGTCTGGGAAGATTTGCGGCCCTCGAAGATCGTCACGCAGGCCGCCGTCAACAATGCCGTCGCTGTCGCCATGGCGACGGGCTGTTCCACCAATGCCGTCGTGCATCTGATCGCGATGGCGCGACGCGCCGGCGTCCATCTCTCGCTCGACGATCTCGACACGGCCGGGCACTTAACCCCGGTGCTCGCCAATATCCGACCGACCGGCAAGACCTATCTGATGGAGGATTTCTACTATGCCGGCGGCCTGCGCGCCCTGATGGCGAAGCTCTCCTCCAAACTCGATCTCTCGGCCCTCACCGTCTCTGGCGTTGCCCTCGGCGAAACGCTCGAAGGCGCCAAATGCTACAATGACGATGTGATCCGCTCGCTCGACAATCCGGTCTATCACGAGGGCTCGCTAGCGGTATTGAAGGGCAACCTTGCGCCAACGGGCGCCGTCATCAAGCCCGCCGCCTGCGATCCGCGTTTCCACAAGCACCAGGGACCGGCGCTCGTCTTCGACAGCTATCCGGAGATGAAGGCGGCGGTCGACAACGAGGATCTCGACATAACGCCCGACCACGTCATGGTCCTGCGCGGCGCCGGCCCGCAGGGCGGTCCCGGCATGCCCGAATGGGGCATGCTGCCGATCCCGAAGGCGCTCCTCAAGAAGGGCCACAGGGATATGCTTCGCCTCTCGGATGCCCGCATGAGCGGCACCAGCTACGGCGCCTGCATCCTGCATGTTTCGCCGGAATCTCATGTCGGCGGCCCGCTGGCGCTGCTGCGCAACGGCGATATCATCCGCCTTGACCTCGAGGCGCGGCGCATCGACATGCTTGTCGACGAGGACGAGCTGCAGCGCCGGCGCGACGCCTGGGTCAAGCCGGCGGAAAAATACGGCCGCGGCTTTGGCTGGATGTTCTCGCGCCATGTCGCCCAGGCCGATACGGGCTGCGATTTCGACTTCCTGGAAACCAGCTTCGGCCCGACGCCGGGCGAGCCCGACATCTATTGATCTCAAAGGATATATCGCATGAGCAATTACGTTTTGAGCAGCGAGACGCGCGACAAGCTGATGGGCGTCGCAACACCGACGATCGCGACCGCGCTTTTCAAGCGCGGCTTGCGCAACCAGTTCATTCAGGATGTGCGGCCGCTCTCGCCGAAGAAGGCGAACATGATCGGCCAGGCTTTCACGCTTCGCTACATCCCGGCGCGCGAAGACTTGAACACGCTCGACGTTTTCCGCAATCCGGAGCATCCGCAACGCGCCGCCGTCGAACAATGCCCGCCCGGCTTCGTGCTGGTCATGGATAGCCGCAAGGATGCGCGCGCCGCCTCGGCCGGTTCCATCCTGGTCTCGCGCCTGCAGGTGCGTGGTGTGGCCGGCGTCGTCACCGACGGCGGCTTCCGCGACAGTCCGGAAATCGCCGCCCTTGATATCCCGTCCTATCATCACCGGCCGTCCGCACCGACCAATCTGACGCTGCATCAGGCGATCGAAATCAATGGCCCGATCGGCTGCGGTGACGTGGCGGTTTTTCCCGGCGACGTTCTCGTCGGCGACAATGAGGGCGTCATCGTCATTCCCGCGCATCTAGCCGATGAAATCGCCAGTGAGACCGTGGAGATGACGGCTTACGAGGATTTCGTCACCGAAGAGGTCATGAACGGTGCGACCATCATCGGCCTCTATCCGGCGACCAGCGACGCGCCGAAACTCAAATTCGCCGAGTGGCGGAAGCGGAAGGGCCGCTAAGCCTTGATCAGCTAGACGCAGCCGGTCGCGTACGGCTGGCTGCGTTTCTTACAGCTATTCCTCCCTGACCAGCTTCAGAACAAGCTGCTGGAGATTGCCGCCATCGCTGAATTCGACCTTGTCGAAGTCGCTGTTTTTCTGTCGCTCCTTGCTGGAAATCTCGCCGAGACGCTTTGTGAGTTCGACGCGGATTTTGGTGCATTTCGGGTCGTCGGCGACGGAGAAGCCGACGCTGACGGCTTCGATTTCCTTGACCATATCCTTGATGTAGCCGCCATGCACCCGCTCATGCGCCGCGACGCCTGCAATGAATTTCTGCCAGCTTTTGCGGGTCGAAGCGGGCAGTTGCGCCGAGGGTTTCGGCAAGGTGTAGGTGATCGTCAGCTTCGGTATGTTGACGGTGATCGTGCAGGCACCGTCCGGCTGCGGCTCGTATTTTCGTGTCCATGTCAGCTTGAAATCGGTATGGGCGATCGCTCTCACCTTTGGCCCGAGCAACGGGCCGCGTTCGCCGATCGAGTCGTAAAGCTCGCCGCCTGACGTTCCGGCAATCGCATAGGTCTTGGTCGTCTCCACCGCCTGCCAATCGGCATGGGCAGTCATCGGCAAAGAGGCAATGCACGTCGCCGCCACGAATAATCGAATGTCTGCTTTCACGAACTTCCCCTGCACGCCCCACTCAAGCGCGGCAAAGCTAGCGGCTGACCTTGGCTATTTCAATCAGCATTCGGCTTCAGAATGCCGAGGCCGACAGCAATAGCTCTTCGGCGTCTTCTCGTTCCATATCGAAGACCCTCTTGCCAACAGCGAAGCTGAAACCGTTGCGGGCGAAGGCGGAGAGTTCCTTTGCCTTGCGCTTCTCGTCGAGCTCGCCGCGCCGGAAGGGTCCGAAGCCACGCTTCCTGGCAAAGATGACAGCGGAATGGAGATCATCGACCTCTTCCACTGCTGCGACGACGGTTTCACCATCTATGCCCTTGGATGCGAGCTTGAAGGCGATGGCTTTCTTCGATTTGCCGGAACGAACTGCCGAACGCGTGCTGATCTCGGCGAAGGCGACATCATCGAGCACTTTCAGCTCATAGGCGAATTTGACGGCGAAATCGGCAAGCGCCTTGATCTGCGCATCGCTGATATCCTCGAATTTCTGTTTCGCCTTCTTGGCGATCGCGCCGGACAATTGCTTCTCGGTCATCATCCGGCGTTCGAGACGATAGATGGTGGAGTTGCGTGCCCAGGAGAGCATGCGGCTGGTCGGCGTTTCATCCATGCAAGGAGGCATTCGGCGAAAGAGGAATCATCACGGAGAATTTTACGCAAGCCAGGCCATTCAGGCAACGAATGCGCTTGGTAATCATGGGATGATTGGCTATGGTATTGCCGTGGCCCTGACGCTGACGTGGCAGGCGCCATATCTGATCGACGGTGGAGGCCGTCTCAAGCACCACATTGCTATGGATCACGGAGCCTGCAGCTCTTCCGAGAGCTTTGCCGATCGGCGCCAGCGCTCCGTTCAGAGGAGGCAGGAATGGATTATCGCAAGCTCGGCCCGAGCGGGGCCGTCGTCACGGCCTATTGCCTTGGCACCATGACTTTCGGCGCGGAAGCGGACGAAGCCGCGTCGCACAAACTGCTGGACGACTATTTCGCCTGGGGCGGAAATTTCATCGATACCGCCGACGTCTACAGTGCCGGCAAGTCGGAGGAGATCATCGGCCGCTGGCTGAAGGCTCGCCCGGCCGAGGCCCGCCAGGCCGTCATCGCCACCAAGGGCCGTTTCCCGATGGGCAACGGACCGAACGATCTCGGTCTGTCGCGCCGGCATCTCGGCCAGGCGCTGGACGATTCCCTGCGCCGTCTCGGCATCGAGCATATCGATCTCTATCAGATGCATGCCTGGGATGCCCTGACGCCGATCGAAGAAACGCTCCGGTTTCTCGACGATGCCGTGCGCGCCGGCAAGATCGGCTATTACGGCTTCTCCAACTATGTCGGCTGGCATATCGCCAAGGCCGTCGAGATCGCCAAGGCACGGGGCTATACGCGCCCGGTCACGCTGCAGCCGCAATATAATTTGCTCGTTCGTGACATCGAGCTTGAAATTGTCGATGCCTGCCTGGATGCCGGCATGGGCCTGCTTCCCTGGTCGCCGCTTGGCGGCGGCTGGCTGACGGGCAAGTACAAGCGCGATGAGACGCCGACCGGCGCCACTCGGCTTGGCGAGAACCCCAATCGCGGCAGCGAATCCTTTGCCCCACGCAACGCTGAGGAGCGCACCTGGGCAATCATCGCTGCCGTGGAGGAGATCGCCAAGGCGCGCGGCGTTACCATGGCGCAGGTGGCGCTTGCCTGGACGGCAGCCCGACCGGCGGTCACCTCCGTCATCCTTGGCGCCCGCACGCGTGAGCAACTTGCCGATAATCTCGGCGCAGCCGAGCTGAAGCTTACGGACGCGGAAATGGACAGGCTGAACCAGATCAGCGCGCCTCAGCCAGCTGCCTATCCTTACGGTGAAGGCGGGCGGAACCAGCGCCATCGCAAGATCGAGGGTGGTCGCTAAACGTGAGTTTGGCGGCGGCGCACACGTTTGCGCCACTGCCTTCATCCCAAACGGGCGAGGATATCGCCTGTCGCGTCAGACCAGAGGTGGGTTCAGTCTCGCGAAGCCTTCCTGACGCCGATACGGGAAATAGGGATAGGGAGCCGTCAGCTCGCTCACCTTGTCGAGCTTCTCGATCTGCTCTTTCGAGAGCGTCCAGCCGACCGCGCCGAGATTCTGGCGCAGTTGCTCTTCGTTGCGCGCGCCGATGATGACGCTTGCAACCGTCGGCCGGCTCAGCAGCCAATTGATTGATATTTGCGGCACGCTCTTTCCGGTCTCGCTCGCGATCTCATCCAGCACATCGACAATATCGAACAGCTTTTCGTCATCGACCGGTGGTCCGAAGGTCGCCGTTTCGTGCAGCCGGCTCTTTTCCGGTAATGGCTGTCCGCGGCGGATCTTGCCTGTCAGTCGGCCCCATGCCAATGGGCTCCAGACGAGGGCGCCGACATTCTGATCCCTACCCAGCGGCATCAGCTCCCATTCGTAGTCGCGGCCGGCAAGCGAATAATAGACTTGATGGGCGACATGGCGCACATAGGCGTGCTTTTCGGAAATGGCGAGCGACTTCATCAGCTCCCAGCCGGCGAAGTTGGACGCACCGATATAGCGGATCTTCCCCGCCTTCACGAGCTGATCAAGAGTGGAGAGTGTCTCCTCGATCGGCGTCGAGGCGTCGAAAGCGTGCAATTGCAAGAGGTCGATGTAATCTGTGCCGAGACGGCGCAAGGCAGCGTCGACCGATCTGATCAGCCGTGAACGCGAACTTCCCCAATCGGCAGGCCCGTCGCCCATCGGCAACGCTGTCTTCGTCGAGATCAGCACGGCATCCCGCCTGCCCTGGACCGCCTGGCCAAGCACCTCCTCCGACGCGCCCGCCGAATAGACATCGGCCGTATCGAAAAGATTGACGCCGGCCTCCAGGCAGATGTCGACCAGACGCCGCGCTTCCGTCGCATTCGTCGAGCCCCAGGCGCTGAAGAGGGGGCCGCTGCCGGCAAACGTGCCGACGCCGAAACTGAGCACGGGAACGCGCAAGCCGGAAGCGCCAAGATTTCTGTATTCCATCATCTGTCTCCTGTTGGTTGTTGATAGATAGACCGCCAAAGGAAGATGATATAGATTGCCGAAAAGAAACTGATTTGTGATTTCAATTCATCATGAGCCGCCAAGAGATCAATCGCTCCGGCGAGATGGAAGTCTTCGTTCGCGCCGTCGAACTCGGCGGCTTTACCGCCGCCGCCACGGCCTGCCGCATGACGCCCTCGGCGGTCAGCAAACTTATCACGAGGCTGGAAAGGCGTCTTGGCACCCGTCTCATCAACCGCTCGACGCGGCGGCTGCAGCTCACGCCCGAAGGCTGCGCCTTCTTTGAGCGGTGCCTTACCATCCTCGCCGATATCGCCGAGGCCGAACGCCATGCCTCGGCCGGAGAGCAGGTTGCCGGCCACATCCGCATCAATACCAGCGGCTCGTTCGGAAACCATGTGCTGGCACCGCTTGTGCCCGTTTTCATGGGGCTGCATCCGAATGTCTCGCTGGAGATCTTTCACACCGACCGGATCGTCGATCTGATGGAAGAGCGGGCCGATGTCGCAATCCGTGCCGGGCCGTTGAAAAGCTCCAGCCTGACGGCCCGCAAGCTCGGAGCAACGCGCAAGGTCATCGTCGCCTCGCCGGATTACCTGCGGCGGCACGGCACGCCCCGCTCTGCCGCAGAGCTGGAGAAACATTGCCGCATCGGCTTTGCCTATATCCGGGCGATGGAAGGCTGGCCGTTGCTGTTTGATGGCGAAATTGCTGTGATTCCGTCCGCACGCAGCCTGCAGGTGGGTGACGGAGAGGCGATGCGCCACCTTGCGCTCGGTGGCGCCGGCCTGGCGCGGCTCGCCGCCTTCACCGTCAGGTCGGATATTGCGGCGGGTCGTTTGATGCCGGTGCTGGAAGAGCGCAATCCCGGCGATGTCGAGGAATTCCATGCCGTCTATATCGGCCAGGGCGGCCCGCTACCGGCCCGCGTGCGGGCGCTTCTGGATTTCCTGCGGGAAAACGTCAGCCTATGAAATAGCTGATGCGGCCCTTGGGGCCGCATCGCTTCTTTGGCAAATTTCAGCCGCTTATCCGGATCAGGCAGCCGGCTGCCGGGTCTTGCGCAGATAGGGTAATACCGTGTCGAACGAGCCGAAACGGGTAATCGCGTCTTCGTTGGAGACGGCGGCGGTGATGATGACGTCTTCACCCTGCTGCCAGTTTGCCGGCGTCGCGACCTGATGCTTTGATGTCAGCTGGATCGAGTCGATTGCGCGCAGGATTTCGTTGAAGTTGCGGCCCGTCGTCATCGGATAGGTGAGGATCAGCTTGATCTTCTTATCGGGGCCGATGACGAAGACGGAGCGGACGGTGGCGTTGTCGGCCGGCGTGCGGCCTTCCGAGCTTTCGCCGGCGCCTGCCGGCAGCATGTCATAGAGCTTGGCGACCTTGAGGTCCTTGTCGCCGATCAGCGGATAATCGACATCGAAGCCGGTCGCCGTCTTGATGTCGTTCTTCCACCGGCCATGGCTTTCGACGGGATCGACGGAGATGCCGATGATCTTGACGCCGCGCTTGCGGAATTCGCCTTCGAGGCCGGCCATCGCGCCGAGTTCCGTCGTGCAGACGGGCGTGAAGTTCTTCGGATGGGAGAACAGCACGGCCCAGCCATTGCCGATCCAGTCGTGAAACTGGATTTCGCCCTGGGTCGTGTCCGCCGTGAAATCCGGAGCAATATCGTTGATGCGCAAACTCATTGTCTTACCTCCAAGTTCTGCCCCGTTGCACGCCTTCAATGCGCCGATGTGGGGTAGGATCAGAAAATCCGCCGCACAATGGCGTCGAACGTTCGATATGAAAAGCCTTCTTTTAAATGGGGACTGCGACTGCCGTCGAAAACCCTTGCGGCCGGCGATGCCTGCTGCGCGTCTTCAGTATGTCAAGGAAGCCATAACCGCTTGGCCAGCGCCCGAAGCCGCTGGCAATATTGATATGCCCCGCAAGACCGATATTGCGGACATCGGAATTCCACAGCCGGCCGAACAAGGTCAGCCGGTCGAGCCTCATATAGATATCGTTCAGGCTTCCGATGGTGATGCTGGGAAACGGCAGGGCTTCCGTCGGCATCGTGCCGAAGGAAAGATGTCCGGCATGCAGGGTTTCGGTCACTGGAATATCGCAGGGTGCGACAAGCAGCGCCCCTTTGACCCTTCGCGCGGCCGGCCGGCCGGCCAATCTTGCCGTCAATATGCAGCCCAGGCTGTGCGCGACCACATAGGCATCGCCGGCTTCTTCCAGCGCCGCCTCCAGCTTTTCCATCCAGCTGCCGAGACGGGGAAAGTCCCAATCATCCTGCTCGACCAGCCGGACATCTTGATGATCCTGCAGCCAGTGACGCTGCCAGTGCCCCTCCCCCGAGCCGAAAAGGCCCGGAACGATCAGTACTCGGGTCATGGAAGCCTCGCGACGAATGACGATAGGAAGCTCAACTCGCGACACGACATCAAAGGCGCATCCTTTCAGTACAGGGCTTTCAATACCAGGGCGCCGGCGTGGAGCACCAATAATAGATCTCGTAGTCGCGGGCGGAGAGCTCCCGGTCCCGTTCGGTAGACGCGATCCAATCAACGGGCCGCGTGCGAACATCCATCGTCTGCAGCGCAGGACCGGCAAAAATCGTCTTCAGGCGGCTGATGACATTCCATCTCATGTAATCGTCCATTCCGTTGACAAATCCGAGGCGTTCGGGCCTGACCGCCCATCATTCCGCAGCGGCAAGCCTCGTCACCGGATGCGGGAAAAAGGCCGAAAGTTCGCCGATGACCTCGTTGATCCGGCCGGCCAGTGGCTCGGACGAGACCTTGTAGTCGGTGAAATCGCGATCCGACGCATAGACCGCCGTCGGTAAGGTATGAGCCATGAAGAAGCCGAAGAGCGGCCGCAGCTGATGTTCGACCATCAACGCATGCCGGTCTCCGCCGCCGGTCGCCGTGATGATGATCGGCTTTGCCCGCAGCTCATGGGGATCGATGAGGTCGATCAAATGCTTGAACAGTCCGGGATAGGACCCCTTGAAGGTCGGCGAGCCAATGACGAGAGCGTCTGACGACACGATGTCATCGATCACGCGTCTCGCCTGATCGTCGAGATCCCTGCGCCATTGCGCCGATCCGAGCGAGGCGCCGACATCGTGCAGATCGTAAACCCTGCTTGTAAAACCATACCGCTCGCTTGCCAGATCGGCAACTGTCCGGACCAGCACGTGGGTCTTCGACGGCCTGTTGAAGCTGCCGGCAAAGCCGACGAGTTTGGGCGCACTCATCCTCATCCCTTTCGGAAATCACCTGCGTTTTCGATAATGCGAATATTGTCCACAAAAAAGGTAGATTAAAAGGAACAGCCATCTCTTGGGTTGGCGGAAACGGAAAATCTCTTTCCCGCCTCAGGACCTTCGGTGTGCCTATTTGGTTTGTCCGACTGGATTGGATCGGCGCGCAGAGATTTCAGCGCTCAGCCGCTGGATAAGGGCGAACATGGATGCCATCTTTGCCAAGCAGCGTGCATATGATGAAACACGTGCCACTGATTGTGACACGTGTTCGCAGTGATGACGTTGTCATCGATTGGCCGGCCTTCCGGCAGAGGCTATCGAACCAGTAAACGGAACCGATAGATCGTTTTAGCACCGCTCTGGACGGCGAAACAGCGAAGGCTGCGCTGCGAGCGATAGTGCAATGCTCAATGCCTGAGCACGACTTTACCTTGCGCTCCCCTGGCGACCGCATCTTGGGCCAGGCCCAATTCTTCCAGGGCAAAAACCTGCGAAATCGGTATCTCCAGCAGTCCCCGAACTGCCGCGTCGAGAACCGCGTCAAGCGTCGCGGCATCGGTTCGGTGGTAGAGCTCGTGGATGGTCACGCGGTTACCGGGATTGGCATCTTCGAGCACAGGAACGATGCTTGCGACCTGGCCGCCAGCAGCCACGTGTCCGATGAGGTTTTCGGCCACGGGCGCCGCGGCACTGATAGCATATTGAAAGGTGGGGCTCGTTGCCGGCACGGTAATGTCCAGACTTTCCCCGGCCAGTTCACGCGCCTCGCCCATCCGCTCGGGCCGCACGCCTGCGACCGGTTGGGCACCTATTTGCTTAAGATATTGGATGGCGGCGCGGCCGACGGAACCAAGCCCGCCCGAGATCAATACGCGGTCCCCTGCCTTGACACCCAAGGCATCCACAGTCTGTCGCCCGGTCAGGCCAGCCTTTACCAATGCCGCTCCCTGCTCGAAGCTCAGTGCGGCGGGCAGCCTGGCAACGGAAGTGGCTGGAACGAGCCCGAATTCGGCGTGTGCCCCTTTGCCATTCGCCGAAAAATCGGCAACGACGCGATCGCCAACCGCCAATCCTTCGACACCTTCGCCAATGTCCGAAATCGTCCCGGCGGCGTCGCCGCCCAGAACCGCCGGCAGCGGAAGCGGTATGTATCGGGCCATGAAACCCTGGCGCAAAATAAGATCGAAGGGATTGACGGCGGATGCTGCGATCTTGATCACAACCTCACCCGCACCCGGCTTTGGCATGGGAATATCGCCGACCTCGAATTGATCGATGCCACCATAGGATTTCAGAAGCACAGCCTTCATTGCCTTGTCTCCATGGGTTGTCGCGGCCTCCGCGGATTTCGGCTCTTGCGCTAGACGTCGAGGAGGCCAAGGAACGTGCGATCGGATCGGCAAGAGGCGCCGGCTGCTACTCAGATCGCTTGGATGACACACTCCCGTCGAATGACGGGAGCGCGTTGGCCCTATGCCCGCTCCGTGAGCGATACCTGCTTCGAAGAGGCGCGCAGGGTGTTGTCGAATGCCCAGCTGCCGGCACCGGCAAAGGCGATGTAGAGGAAGATGAAGCAAAACATGATGGCTGCCTCGCCCATGTTGAGCGCCGGCCAGAAGCCCTGGGGCGCATGCGCCATCCAATAGGCGGCCGCCATTTCGCCCGATGCGACAAAAGCGGCGATGCGCGTGTAGAGGCCGACGGTCATCAGCAGGCCGGTGACGATTTCAAGTGCGCCGGCGACGAGCATGATGGCGGGCAACGGGTAGGTTACGCCGGGAATTGCCGCCGGGAACTGGAAGAATTTCATGGTCGCATGCTCAAGGAACAGCAGCGCGGTGACGATCCGCAAAATGGCGAGAACGTGAGGGGTCCATTTCGTCGTGTTCAACATAGTCCTTCTCCTGAATGGCCGTTGAGATCGTCAAGCGGCGGTGGCTTTGAGTTCGAGATTTTCCGTCCGGAGTTTCATCATCGCTTGAGTGCGGCGTCGACGGGTCGCTCATCCCGGTTCTCCATGGGACGGTATCGACGCTGGTGCATCGCCGAAGCGGAAGCTCGAGGCGGTAAGCCCGCCTGCGAAATCGGTCTGATGGTAGGTGACGGCCCCGGCTTCGTCCCCGGCAGCGCCGACGGCCACCATAAGCGGAATGAGGTGATCCTCGCGTGGATGTGCCGCGCGTGCGGATGGTGCCTGTTCCCAATCGAGCAACAGCTTTGCACGCTCATAGGCAGACGAATGGACCAGCGTCTCTTGCAGCCAGGCGTCGAACTGCCTGGATGGCTCGTAACCCTCTTTCCCGCGCATCGCCGGAAGATTGTGGTAGCTGAGACCGCTTCCGATGATCAGAACGCCCTCATCGCGCAACGGCGCCAGCGCGCGCCCGACTTCAAGATGCAGAGCGGGATCATAGCTGGTGTCGAGCGAAAGCTGGACGACGGGAACGTTTTCTTCCGGGTAGAGCGGCTTGAGAATGCTGAAGGTGCCATGATCGAAGCCGCGGGTCGGATCGAGCTCTGCCGCGAGGCCGCGCCCGTTCAGCAGCGCCCGCACCCGCCTGGCAAGCTCCGGCGAGCCCGGCGCGCCATATTTGATGCGATAGAGATGCTCCGGAAAGCCGTGATAGTCGTAGACCATCCCCGGCTGAGCGCCCGACGAAATGGCGAAGCCCTGCTCTTCCCAATGGCCGGAAACGACCAGGATTGCCTGCACCGTATTGCCGAGCTCGAGGCGCATATCGATCAAGGATTGCTCGAGTTTGTCGAAATTGCTGCGGAAATCGCCGGTCATATAGGGCCAGGGACCGCCGCCATGGCTGATGAAATAGGTCGGAAGACGAAACTTGTTCACGTGTTGCATCCTTTTCGAGGCGACGGCTATCCGCCTCAAGACCGGAAGGGATGATGAGCCGAGAAGCGTCGCGCAATGCAAACTAACCTTTCATCATCATTGATCAATCCAGCTTACATTGAAGAAACATTTCCTCTATGTTGATGATCCATGGATACATTGATGAGCATGCGGGTCTTTTGCACGGTGGCTGAGCTTAAAAGCTTTACGGCTGCGGCCGATCGCCTTGGTCTCTCACCCGCGATGGCGAGCAAACATGTGATGCACCTGGAAAATCGGCTGGGCACGCGCTTGCTGAACCGAACGAGCCGGCATGTCAGCATGACGGAAAGCGGCACGCTCTACTTCAACCAGAGCCGGCAAATGCTTGACGGCCTCGACGAAGTCGAAGCGGCTGTCAGCAACGTTACCGTCATGCCGCGCGGAACCTTGAGATTAAGCGCTCCGGTGTGGATAGCAAATGCGCTCGTCGCTCGCGCGCTTGCCGAATATCACCAGCGCTATCCCGACGTGCGCTTCGACATCGATCTCAGCGGCCGGATCGTCAATCTGGTCGACGAGGGCTTCGATCTTGCCCTGCGCGCGACGGCACCGGGGCGGCTGGATCCCAGCCTTGTCGCACGTCCGTTGCTGCAGCTTCCATTTCACCTTGTAGGATCCCCTGCCTATCTCTTGCGGACCGGGCGTCCCACCGAAGTGGCCGATCTCAATGGTCACTCGCTCCTGGCCTATAGCGGCATGAACGCCAACGGCAATTTGACATTCGATGGGAGGAAAGGCCCTGAAACGGTGAACTTCCGCCCCGTCATGCAGAGCGAAAACGAGATCATGCTGCATCTGGCAGCGTTGGAAGGCATGGGGCTGGTCTTTCTGCCGGTATGGATGACGCAAGCTGACATCGCCGATGGCCGCCTGGAAATGGTTCTGCCCGAGGATGTGACGTTCAAGGCCACCCTGCATGCGGTCTATCCCACCAGGAAATATCTTTCGGCCAAAGTTCGCACTTTCATCGATTTCCTCGCTTCCCGAAAAAGCCTTTGTCCGATGTCGGCCGAAATTGAATTGGCAAAATAAGCTCCTTGTTTTGCAAAACGACTTCAGGGCGGCATTGCAAATAGAGTGCATCGGAAGCGGGCATTTCCACCCAATCAGCCCGTCTCGCTCCTATCCTTGGCTACGGCGAAAAAACTTGCCGCAGGGGCTGGGCAGAAAAGCAATGCACGCTATCTGATGCATATGAGTGGGGAGAAATATTAGATCGGTTGAGGAGCTGATCCGGCAGCAAGGAAGAGGTTTCTCATGCCCAATTCAGTTTTGAATGCTCTTGGACAACCGCTTTACTATAGCGGTACGTCGACAGGTTTCTTTTCCGCCACCGGCTCGGGACCGACGCTCTACGGGACCGCCGGCAATGATTCCATGTGGGGCGACAACACCGTCAACGTGACGATGATGGGCGGCACCGGCGACGATATCTATTATCTCTATTCGAGCAACAATCGGGTCTATGAAGCTCCCAATGCCGGCATCGATACCGTCAGCACCTGGATGGATTACACGCTGCCCGCCAATGTCGAAAACCTTACCGTCACGGGCGACAACCGCCACGCCTATGGCAACGACGCCGACAACATCATCACCGGCGGCAGCGGCAGCCAGACCATTGATGGCCGCGGCGGCAACGATGTGCTCATCGGCGGCGGCGGGGCCGATACCTTCCTCATCACCAAGGGCAACGGCAGCGATCTCATCACCGACTTCAGCGATGACGACAAGGTCAGGCTCAACCAATACGGCCTGACGTCCTTCGATCAGGTCGTCAGCCATTCCACCCAGGAGGGCGCCAATCTTCGGCTCGACCTCGGCAATGGCGAAAGCCTGGTCTTCGCCAACAAGACCGTGTCCGACCTTCACGCAGACCAGTTCCAGCTGGGGCTCGACAGAGCGTCGCTGACGCAGACCTTTTCGGATGATTTCAATACGCTTTCGCTGCATGAGGGAACGCAAGGCACCTGGGATGCGAAATATTCCTGGGCACCGGACAAGGGCAGCAGCCTGAACGATGAGCTACAATGGTACATCAATCCGTCCTATGCGCCGACCGCATCCGCAAACCCGTTTTCCGTCTCGGACGGCGTCCTGACGATCACGGCGAAACAAACGCCGGATGCATTGAAGTCGATCGTCGAGAATCATGATTATACATCGGGCCTTCTGACCACCCACTCCACCTTCTCGCAGACCTATGGCTATTTCGAAATGCGAGCGGAGATGCCGCACAACCAGGGCGTCTGGCCCGCATTCTGGCTGTTGCCGGAGGACGGCTCCTGGCCGCCGGAACTTGATGTGGTGGAGATGCGCGGGCAGAACCCCACCACGGTGAATGTCACGGTTCATTCGAATGCCACCGGCGAGCACACGAAGACGTCCATTCCTGTGGAAGTGCCAAGCACCAACGGCTTCCACAATTACGGCGTGCTTTGGGACAAGGATCAGATCGTCTGGTATTTCGACGACGTTGCCGTCGCCCATGCCGATACGCCCGCCGATATGCACAGTCCGATGTATATGCTGGTCGATCTCGCGGTCGGCGGCGTGGCGGGCATCCCGACGGATGGGCTTCCGAACGGATCCGAGATGAAGATCGACTATATCAAGGCCTATTCCCTGGAGGATCATACCGCCCAGCTCTCCGCCTCGGCTCAATCCGCCCACACGACGGACTGGCATATCTGATCGGTCTCGGAACTCGAAGCATTTCAAATGCGGCCGTTCGATGGAAATCGGACGGCCGCTTATTTATTGCATAATTTCAAAGAGTTATAGCGCCTTAGCGCGTCTTAAAAGACACGCAGCGCTGTAATATCAGCACGCGGGATCGGGGAAGGGCGGCCTTATTCCTCCCTGAAGGCGCGTCTGATCTGATCGGTCATCGGCTTTGTCAGGTAGGCTAGAACACTTCTCTCGCCCGTCTGCAGGTAGGCTTCGACGGGCATGCCGGGCAGCGGCGTAAGCTGCCCCAGCCTCTCCCATTCCTGTTTTGCCACCTCGGCCCTCACGACATAATGGCTTTGGCCGGAACGCTGGTCCGTCACCAGATCCGCCGAAATGGTGTCGACATGTCCGTTCAGCTCAGGCGTTATCCGCTGATTGAAGGCGGGAAAGCGCAAGGATACTGCCTGCCCGACACTGATCTGGTCTATATCCTGCGGCGCGAGCTTCAGCTCAGCCACCAGCGCGTCCTTGTCCGGAACGATCTGCAGGATCGCCTCGGCCGGCGAAACGACCGCGCCCTCGGCATGGATGCTCAATTGATCGACGATCCCTGCCTGCGGCGCCTTGAGGTCGATCCGCTTCAGATCGTCCTCGGCCGCAATCAGCCGCTCGGAAAACTGGCCGCCGTCGCTCTCCGCCTGGCGCAGCTGATCGGAAACTTCCGAACTGTGATCGGCATCGATCTGCAGGATCTGCAGCTCGGTTTCCGCGATCTTGCCCCTGGTCTGGGCGATGGACGAGACGAGATTGCCCAGATCGCCGTTCAGCGAAGCGCTTTCACGCTGAAGGGAATAGACTTTCGTCGCCGAAATAATGCCCTGATCGAGCAGGCCTTCAAGGCTGCCGAGCTCCTTGGCGATAAGCGCGATTTCGCGTCGCTTGCCCTCTTCCTGCGCCACAAGCCCCTCGATCTCCTGCTTCAACTGTTGAATGCGCTCGTGCAGCTGCGATTTTTGGCCCTCGCGCGATGCGTGGCGATCGAAAAAGAGCCGGCGTTCGCCGGCCATGATCGCCGCGACACCTGCGTCGTCGGCGCCCGAGAGCAGGTCGGCGGGAAAGGCGATGTCCTGCCGGCCGTCGCGCTCTGCCGTAAGACGCGCCGTGCGCGCGGAAAGCTCGTTCAGCCGCTTACGGATGATCGCAAGGTTGGCTTTGGTC
Source organism: Rhizobium sp. P40RR-XXII (assembly GCF_012641405.1). Classification (GTDB taxonomy): domain Bacteria; phylum Pseudomonadota; class Alphaproteobacteria; order Rhizobiales; family Rhizobiaceae; genus Rhizobium. The sequence goes on along the minus strand of NZ_JABAII010000013.1, from coordinate 37,411 downwards.
TGCGTGTCGTCCAGCCGCACCAGCACCTGGCCGGCCGCGACATGATCGCCGTTCTTCACCAGGATCGCGCGGGCGATCCCGCCCTTCAGGTGCTTCACCGGTTTCACATAGCTGTCCACGACAAGCGCGCCCGAGGCAATCACCGCCCCGGAAATTCTGGTCGCCGCCGCAAGACCGCCCATGACGCCGAACAACAGCACTATAGCCGCCACCACCAGCAGGGACAGGCGGTGGATCGTCCGGTCGGTCGGTGGCGAGGCCTTCTCGGTCATCCGTGCGTCTCCCCGCCGGCAACGGCAAAATGAGTCGTTCCGACTTGCTTGGGCGACGGCCCGAGAATGTCTTTCTTGGGACCGAATGCCCGGACCTGGCCACCGGCAACGATCATGACGGTATCGGCAACGGCCAGAGCGCTTGGCCTGTGGGCGACGACAATCGCGATACCGCCGCGCTCGCGCACGCCTGCGAGAGCCTCAGTCAGCGCCGCCTCCCCCTCCGCATCCAGATTCGAGTTCGGCTCATCGAGAACGACCAGGAACGGATCACCGTAAAGCGCTCTCGCCAGGGCGATGCGTTGCCTCTGCCCGGCCGAAAGGCACGATCCGCTCTCGCCGATCCTGGTATCGAAGCCATCCGAGAGCTTGACGATCATGTCGTAAACGCCGGCCGCCTTCGCCGCAGCGATGATCGGCTCGGTACGCATATCCTCGGCGAAACGGGAAATGTTTTCGGCGATCGAACCGTCGAACAGGTCCACATCCTGCGGCAGATAACCGATATGCCGACCAAGTTCGTCGCTATCCCATTGGGATAGAGCGGCACGATCGAGCCGCACGGCGCCGATGGCAGCCGGCCATAGGCCGGCAATCGCCCGCGCAAGGGAGGACTTGCCCGATGCACTCGGGCCGATGACGCCGAGCACCGTCCCCGCCGATATCTTGAACGATATATTGCGCAGGATGAGATCGCGGCTGCCCGGAGAAGTCACGCTGATGTTCTCGACGCTCAGCTCGCGTGACGGCGGCGGCAAAGCGAAGGCCTGCTGCCTGGGCGGCACGGCGTCGAGGAGTGCGGCAAGTCGCGCCCAGCCCTGCCGCGCGGCGACAAGGCTTTTCCACTGGCCGATCGCAAGCTCGACGGGCGCCAGCGCCCGCGTCAGGAGGATCGAACTGGCGATGATGATGCCACCCGTCGCCTCCTGGCGAATGACGAGGATCGCCCCGACAGCAAGAACGCCGGACTGCAGCATCATGCGCGCCATCTTGGCGGCAATGGTGAGCGCCCCAACGATCGTGCTCGCCGCCAGTTGATGCCGGAGATAGTCGTCGTTCATGGCCGCCCATTTCTCGCTCAGACGGCCGACAAACCCCATGGCAATGGCCGCCTCCCAGTTGCGTCGCGCCGCCTGGGCAAAACCGAGGCGCACGGCCGAAGACCTGGCGGCCTCCCGGGCCGGTCGACGCGAAAGCAGTTCGGCAAGCAAGGTAATGCCGACCAGCAAGAGAGCGCCGCACAGAGCCGTGAAGCCAATCCAGAAATGGAACAGAAAGCAAAGGATCAGATAGAACGGCACCCATGGCAGATCGAAAAGCGCCGTCGAGCCACTGCCGGAAAGGAACGCGCGGATCTGCTCGAGATCGCGGACCGATTGCAGGCCGTCGTCCGATGTCTGCTTCCTGGTCGGCAGAAAGAGAAGCGAGCCGAAGACTCGCTTGTTCAATCGTTCGTCAAGCGACATGCCGATGCGAACAAGCAGCATGGAACGCAGGAACTCGATAACGCCTTGAAACAGAAACAGGGCCACGACGATGATGACGAGGCCGGACAATGTCGGCAGGCTGCGGCTCGGAATGACCCGGTCATAGACCTGCAGCATGAAGAAGGAGCCGGTCAAGGCCAGCACATTGATGGCGGCACTCGCCAAGGCGATGCCGACGAGGGCCTTGCGAAGCGCCGACAGCATCAACGCGACGAATGTCTGCGGGGGGTCTTTCGGGACGGCAAGCACTTGGCTCTATCCTCAACATTGGCCGCCGCGCACGGCAGGAATTTACATGACGTCCAGGCACCGCCTCCCGCTCGGCGCCATGGACCTGCAAAGCGATCATGATGATTTCCGCCACCGTTCCCGCTTCGCGCCTAACCTTCGGCGATCCCATGCAATTTAGGAAGTCGAAATCTATCTAGAATGCAGTTTCGGTGAACCCAAGCTTATCATGGAACGCCTTATCCCTTTACGGGACAATTGCGCCATGAAATGGGGCAGCAGCCGGTTCCGGCAAGATGCCTGACCCATCAACATTGGGACGAGCAGGCGGCGTCCTGCCGCCCGCATCCCAAGTTCAATCGAAAGTTTAGTCGAATTTCTCCGTCGTATCCGCCTCGCCCTTCACCCAATAACCGGATGCCTTGATCCAGCTCAGCGGATAGCCACGCTCCTCGACGAGGTGGGAACGCAGGGCGCGCGTGACGGAAGCCTCGGCCGCTATCCAGACGAAAGTGCCGGGCTGCAGGTCGACAGACTGAAGGATTTCCATCAGCGCGGACGGATCGGTTGCCTCCGAAAGAGGCCGATACGCCCAGCGCATATCAAGCTGCGCCTCGCTTTGAAAAGCCTGGTGTTCGGCAGCGCCGACAACCGCTGCGATGGCCGTTATGCGCGCACCCACCGCGGCCTCCTCGATCCGGCGGCCCATGGCCGGCAATGCCGTTTCATCGCCGAGAAGCAACCAGTCGGCGATATCGCGCGCGACGACGGCCGACCCGCGAGGGCCGCCGATCTCGAGCCTGTCGCCCGGCCGCGCGTCGAGCGCCCATTTGGTCACCGGTCCCGCCTCGTGAATGGCGAAATCGATGATGAGCGTGCGCGCATCGGTATCGTAACGGCGAGGCGTATAGTCACGCCGCTCCATCTCCTCACCCGTGCCAGCTATGAAAATCTTGATGTGATCGTCGGGCGCCAGGCTGACGAAATCAGCCAGGTCATCGCCTGACAGTTGCATGCGCAGCATACCAGGCGTGATCCTGTCGACGGCAGTTACCGTCAGGGAGCGTCGCTTCAGCTCATGGCGCACGCGCTCGATCCTGAGGGCCGAGACATTCGGATTGGAGTTTTGAGGATTGTCCATCATGTGTCCTTTCGAGGCGCTCGATATCGATCCGCAGGACACAGTCGCGCAGACCGAAGCCGCAGAGCCGTTCGATCATACGCGTTGAGTGACGTTAACGCTTACGTGGCCGAGCAAGGCCCGGCCAATCTGACGTTTTTATAGAAGAAGAGCTCGCGCCCTGCAACGAAAAGATGATAATTCAAGACAAGCTTTTTGACGCATCGGATCGCAAGACGATCGCAATCCTCTGCAAACCGATCGGCACGACCTTTCAGAGCCGTGCCGATTTGATCGATTACTGCAGCGCCTTTTCCATCAGCCGTGCCAGACGTTCGGCAAAAGCGCGCGGATCGGCCGGTTTGTCGCCATCGAGCACACGGGCCTGGTCGAGCAGAAGGAAGGCCGCATCATCGCGCAGGGACGGTGAATCGGCCTTGGCGGCGATGGCCTTGACAACCGGGTGATCCATGTTGATTTCCAGGATCGGTTTTGCCCCGGACTGCAGACGGCCGGCACCCTGCAGGATCTTCTCGAGCTGCCGGTCATAGCCCTGTTCGGACGCAACGAGGCAGACGGCGCTTTCGATCAGGCGATCGGATGCGCGCACGTCGGATACTTCGTCAGCGAGCTTCTGCTTGGCATAATCGAGGAAGGCCTGCACTTCGGCGGGCGCGCTTTCGCTTTCCGGCTTGTCCTCATCCTGCTTCTTGAACTGGGCGAGATCCGCAGCCCCTTGCGTGATCGACTTGAAGCTCTTGCCCTCAAATTCCGGAGCATTGGTGACCCAGAAGCTGTCGACGGAATCCGTCAGCAACAGAACCTCGATGCCACGGGCACGGAAACCTTCGAGCTGCGGCGAGGCCTTCAGCTGCTCCAGGCTGCCGCCGACGAGATAGTAGATCGACTGCTGGCCTTCCTTGGCATCCCTGGCGTAATCGGCAAGCGAACGATAGCCGTCTCCCGACGTCGTCGTGCGGAAGCGCGAGAGCGCCAGAAGCTGCGAGCGGCGCTCGAAGTCCTCGTAGAGGCCTTCCTTGATCAGGCTGCCGAAATTTTCCCAGATCTTCAGGAAGGCGTCGTGATCGCTCTCCGCCTGCTTTTCGATCGCCGTGATTATGCGGTTGGTGACCCCCTTGCGGATCGCCGTCAGGATCGGGCTTTCCTGGATCATCTCGCGCGAGACGTTGAGCGGCAGGTCCGACGTGTCGACCAGACCGCGCACGAAGCGGAGATAGCGCGGCAGCAACTCCGCCTCGTCGGTGATGAAGACGCGCTTGACATAGAGCTTCATGCGGCCCTTGCGATCCGGATCGAAGAGATCGAACGGCTGCGAGCCGGGCACGAAGGCGAGCGCCGAATATTCATGACGGCCCTCGGCGCGGAAATGCACCGTCAGCGCCGGTTCGTCATACTGGCCGGAGACGCCGCGATAGAAATCGGTATATTCCTCGGCCGTGATGTCGTTCTTCGACTTGGTCCAGAGCGCGGTGCCATCGGTCAATTGCGTCGCTTCTTCGCCCGGTTTCTCGGCGATCTTGATCGGCACCGGCACATGGCCGGACTGCTCCTTGACGATGCGCTCGACGCTCCAGCGCGACGCGTAGCTCTTGGCATCCTCCATCAGATGCAGCGTGATGCGGGTGCCGCGCGAGGGTGCCTCGTTCACATCGGTGGGAGCAACGCTGTAGCCGCCCTTGCCGTCGGAAGACCAGAGCCAGGCATCTTCCGCACCGGCGCGGCGCGAGACGACATCGACGCGATCCGCAACCATGAAGCAGGAATAGAAGCCGACGCCGAACTGGCCGATGAGCTGCGCGCCCTCACCCTGCTTGTTGGCCTCGATGCGCTCCATGAAGGCGCGCGTACCGGAGCGGGCGATCGTGCCAAGCGCTTCGATCATTTCGTCGCGGCTCATACCGATGCCGTTATCTTCCACGACGAGCTTGCCGCCATCGGCATCGAGCGTCAGAAGGATACGGCTGTCGGGATCGTTTGCCAGCAGGCCGGGATGGGCAATCGCCTCGTAGCGCAGCTTCTCGCAGGCATCGGCCGCATTCGAGATCAGCTCGCGCAGGAAGACATCCTTGTCCGAATAAACCGAGTGAACCATCATGTGCAGAAGGCGGGCAACGTCGGCCTCGAAAACGTGGCTCTCGGCGGTATTTTCTGCGGTGGTCGTCATAAGCGTCTAGTCTCCTGGGAATAACAAAAGTCGCGCCGCACAGGTGGCGGAAGATAACGCAAATTTCAAGCGGGCGCTGTCAATGCGGGCTCCGAAACGGAGCGAGGGACTTGTTTTTCAGCATGTACAATCGCCAATCCGATGCATTGTTCCAGGCTCTCACCGAAAGGACCGACAGACGTCGCCTCACATCTCAGGCGCATGATTGCCATTGCCGCTACGCTGCTATAATAACTTGAGTTTAATTTGAAGGATTATTGCACGGAAGCGACGCCGGAAGCTGCGAATGACGTTTCAGCCAAGAATGCAAAACAAGATCGGAGGCTTTTCCGTGGTCGGCGGCATGCATCGCCGTCAATGGAACGGCATGGTTGCCGACATCTGGAACGTCAATTGCGCGGCACAGGCTGGTGGATATTATGTCGCAAGGGACCCGCGGCTGTTCATCCTGCTGGAGCAGCGCGGCTCGGGCACGACCAATGTCCGCCCGTCGCCGCGCGCGCATGGCCGGCTGCAGAATTACGATAGCGGACACATCTCCTATATCCCCGCCGATATGGAGCTCTGGGTCGATATGGCGGGCGTCGAGTTCGTGCGCCATCTTGATATCCATTTCGATGCTGAGATCATCAGCCAGCGCCTGATGGAAAACATCGACCCGGCGCGGCTCGACCGTCCGCAGCTGCATTTCAACGACCCGCGCATGATAGCGCTCGCCGAGATGATCGCGGCCGAATGCGAAAATCCCGAGCCGCTGCACGATCTCTATGGCGACGGCCTGACACTTTCGCTGTTGATCAATGTGCTGCGCTTGCGCGGCACCCAGCCGCGCAAGCGCAGCGGTCTTGCCGCCTGGCAGCTGCGCCGTGCGGTCGACTATATCGAAGAGCACTGCACGCGGGCCATCCGGCTGGAAGAGCTGGCTGAATTGACCGGCCTCTCGCAATCGCATTTCAGCCATGCCTTCAAGGCGTCAACGGGTCTGCCGCCGCATCAGTGGCAGACGCAAGCCAGGCTCGAAAGGGCCAAGCATCTGCTCCTGAACAGCGAGATGCCGCTGACAACCGTTGCCGTCGAAACCGGCTTTGCCGATCAGGCGCATTTTACGCGCGTGTTCCGTAAGAATGTCGGCGCCGCGCCGGCGAGCTGGAAACGCAGCAAGCTTGCCTGAAAACCACAGCCCACGAGCAATTGTATCTTTCGCGGAGAATTGCCCAAAAACATTCAATTTCCCCCATGACAGACAAGCCGCGTTTGTAAATATGAGTTAACTGCTCATCTTATCGAGGGATTGGCCGCCAGGGCCGAACGGGCGCAAGAATTCGGGACAAACGACGGAAATGCGGGGATTGAAGAAACACATATCGCGAGCGCGGCTCATGGCGGCGGGCATGGCCATTGCCACATTGCTGTCGGGCTCGCAGGTCGCGGCACAGGAAGCGCCAACGGAATTGCAGCCGCTGGTCATTCAAGGCGCGCAACAGAAGAGCGAAGCCAGCGACACGGCGCCGATCAAGGGCTATGTCGCCAAGAAGGCCACATCCGGTTCGAAATCCGATACGTCGATCACCGAGGTGCCGCAATCGGTCTCCGTCATCGGCCGACAGGAAATGCAGGATCGCGGCATCACCAACAAGGTGGACGAGGCGCTGCGGTATACGCCCGGCGTCACCATCCAACCCTTCGGCAATGACGGCGATACCGACTGGTTCTATATTCGCGGCTTCGACGCGACGCAAAGCGGCGTCTTCATGAATGGCCTGACGCTCTACAGCTACGGCTTCGGCGGCTTCCAGATCGATCCGTTCATGCTCGAGCGCGTCGAAGTGCTGAAAGGCCCTTCCTCCGTGCTCTACGGCGGCTCCAATCCCGGCGGTCTCGTCAACATGGTCCGCAAGGAGCCAACCGGCGATCCCTATTACTACACCGAAATCGGCATCAACAATCTCGGCAATGCCTTCGCCGGCTTCGACTTTTCCGACAAGCTTTCGGCCGACGGCGTCTATCGCTACCGCCTGACCGGCAAGATCGCCGGCGGCGACACCTATAGCGACGGCACCCATGACCTGCGCGGCTTCATCATGCCGCAGGTCATCATCTCGCCGGACGATTCCACCAAGCTCACCGTTTTCGGCATGCTGAGCGGTCTCGACGAAATCCATAGCGGCAACGGATTCTTTCCCTATGTCGGCACGGTCGTCGATGCGCCTTTCGGCAAGATCAAGCGCGACGCCTTCTATGGCGAGCGCAGCGTCGACAATCTGAAATACGCCCAGCAGATGCTCGGCTACGAATTCTCGCATGACTTCGACGGCGGCTGGACCGTGTCGCAGAACGCGCGTTACGGCCATCTCTACAAGCGCGAGGAAGGCCCGTATCTGAACGGCTATGTCGACGGCAATCCGCTCGATCCGTCCTATAATGATCCGGACTATATGCTGAACCGCATCGGCTTCTTCGAACGTTCGAAGGTCGATACCTTCTCGGTCGACAGCCGTGCGGAGAACAAGTTCGACACCGGCCCGATCAGCCACGATTTCCTCATCGGCACCGACTACTCGATCTATAGACTCGACCAGATCCAGGCCTGCTGCGGCTCCAACCCGATCAGCGCCACCAATCCGGTCTACGGCACCGCGCAGGGCACGAACTTCGTCTATCTCAACCAGGTGCTGACGCAGCAGCAGCTCGGCGTCTATGCGCAGGACCAGATCCGCTTCGGCGGCGGCTGGCTGGTTACGCTCAATGGCCGTTACGACTTCGTCGACACAAATTCCGATGCAAAGGTCGGCACCACCTACAGCTCGAACGAAAGTGCGCCGAGCGGCCGCGCGGGCCTCGCCTACGAGTTCGCCAACGGCATCACGCCCTATGTCAGCGCCGGCACCTTCTTCCGGCCGCTCGTCGGCACCAGCGTCACCGGCGGCGGGCTGCTTCCGGAAAAAGGCGAGCAATATGAGGCCGGCGTCAAGTACGAGCCGGACTTCATCGACGGCCTGTTCACGGCGTCCATCTTTCAGATCGACCGCAAGAACATGGCTCTGACCGATCCGGTCACCTTCCTGCAGAGGCAGGTCGGCGAGGTCCGTTCGCGCGGCGCCGAATTCGAAGGCAAGGTCAATCTGGACGAAAACTGGAAGGTGCTCGGCTCCTATTCCTACACAGACCTCGAAGTCACCAAGGACCTCGACTCCTCCATCGTCGGCAATTCGCCCTATCTGGTACCGAACTCCACCGCGTCCTTGTGGCTCGACTATGCGTTTACGAGCGACGCGCTTGACGGCCTCAGCATCGGCGCCGGCGTACGCTACCAGGGCAAGTCCTGGGCGAACCAGGCCAATACCCTGCGCGTGCCTTCGGCAACTCTCTTCGATGCGGGCATCCGCTATCAGAAGAAGGGCTGGGCTGCAGCGCTCAACGTCTCGAACCTGTTCGACAAGGAATATGTCTCGGGTTGCGCAGGCGAGAACGTCTGCGGCTACGGCGAAGCAAGAACCGTCACCTTCAAGCTCAGCAAGAAGTGGTAAGTTGAGAATAAAAGTATACTTTGTTTCTCGATCATGGCAGAGAGCCGGGGATTGCCGCAAGGCAATCCCCGGACCGATTTGAATCCAGAGGCGACGCCAGCATGACGGTAAGAAGCGCTCACAGGCTGTCGCGTCGGCAGCTGCTGGCCATGACGGGAGCCGTTGCCCTTGCCGGTTTGACGCCGGTGCGTGCGGCAACGAGCCCGCGTGTGGCAACGCTCGATTGGGCCATTCTGGAAACCCTGCTGGCGCTCGGCGCAAATGTGGTCGCCGGTACCGAACTGCTGCAATTCCAAGACGTTGCCGTCACGCCGGCCATTCCCGCGGCTGTCGCCGATCTCGGGCTGCGCGGCACGCCGAATTTCGAGGTCCTTTATGCCGCCAAGCCGGAGCTGATCTTCAACTCCAATTTCTACGCCTGGGCCGACGATCGCCTGCGCCTGATCGCGCCGGTCGAGAGCCATGCCCTCTATCAGCCGGGAGCCAGCCCCTATCGGCGTTCCGAAGAGATGACGCTTGAGATCGCAGAGCGGCTCGGGCTTCCCACCGGCCGCGCGCTCGTCGAGGCCACGCGGGAAAAGCTGGAAGCCTATCGCATCAGCTTCGGCGCGGGCGATCATCGCCCGATCCTGCCGATCAATCTGGGCGGCGCCAGACACTTCCGCGTTTTCGGCTCCGACAGCATGTTCGGGGAGGTCCTGGCCCGCACCGGCCTTGCCAATGCCTGGCCGGATCTCACGACCTATTCGGCAACCGCGCCCGTCGGCATCGAGCGGCTGGCCGCCATGCCGGACGCATGGATCATCCTCATCCCGCCACATCCGGCCGAAGCCCTTGTCGAACTCCAGCAAAGCGCTTTCTGGAAAGCACTGCCATCGGTGCGGCAGGGCCGCGTCCTCCTGCTCGGCTCGATCAACCCCTATGGCGCGCTGCCGGCAGCAGAGCGCTTTGCCGATCTCCTTGCGGGAAGGCTCACCCGTGCATGGAATGGTTGATCGCCGTGTGGTTGCCAGAGACATGATTGCGAGAGACATGATTGCGAGAGACAGGCCGCTGGCACGCAATGGTGCCCTGCTTGCCGTCGTCTGTATCCTTGCCTTTGCGGCGCTCCTCTTCCTGCGTCCACAGCTTGCCGCGGACGTGGAGGGTGCAGCGGCCCTCAACGGCATCCTATTAATCGATAGCCTGCTGCCGCGATCGGCCATCTCGATCATCGCCGGCGCGACACTCGGCCTTTCCGGCGCCCTGTTGCAAAGGGTCTTGCGCAATCCGATCGCCGATGCCTCGACGCTTGGGATCGCCGCCGGCGCGCAGCTGTCGATGACGATCGCCGTCGGCCTCTTTCCGCTTCTCATCGGCTTGCCGCGCGAGATTTCCGCCTTTGCCGGCGGACTTGCGGCTGTCCTGCTCGTTCTGGCCTTGAGCTGGCGCCGTGGCCTCAATCCGGTGACGGTGGCGCTATGCGGCATGATGGTGACATTGGTCGCGAGCGCACTCAGCGTCACCATCATTCTCGCGCGCGGCGAATACGCCATGTCGGTCTTTATCTGGGGCGCGGGCGCGCTCAATCAGCAAAGCTGGGATGGCGTCGTCACGCTTGCCCCTCGCCTTGCCGTCGGCTTTGCGGCGGCGCTCGTACTCGTTCGCCCGCTGACGGTGATGAGCCTGGACGACAGCAGCGCGAAGAGCCTCGGCCTGGCCCTGCACGGCATGCGCTTCGCCGTTCTGGCTCTCGCCGTCTGGCTCGCGGCTTCGGTAACGGCGCAGGTCGGCATCATCGGCTTTCTCGGCCTTGCTGCGCCTCATCTGGCAAGATCCTGTGGCGCACGCAGCACCGGGCAATTGCTGATTGCCGCACCGGTTGCCGGTGCCGGGCTGCTGTTCCTCACGGATTGCGTCGTGCAACTGCTTTCGCCGGAGTTTACGGATCTCGCCCCGACAGGGGCGGCGACCGCACTTCTCGGCGGGCCGCTCTTGCTTCTGCTGCTGCCGCGCCTGCATTCGCGCAATCCACCGCGCGCCGATGGCGCCCCGCGAGCGCGGCTGAACCTCGCCGCACCCTGGCGGGGGCTTGCTTTGCTCGCCATCGGCTTCATTCTTCTGCTGGTCTTTGCCCTGTCGGTCGGGCGCGGCATCGACGGCTGGCAGGTGGCTGTCGGCGGCCGGTTCTCAGAGCTTCTGCGCTTCCGCCTGCCACGCACTGTCGTTGCCGCGACCGCAGGCGCCATGCTGGCCGCAGCCGGCTTCGTCATGCAGCGCCTGACCGCCAATCCGCTTGCGAGCCCCGAGGTCCTGGGCGTCAGCGCCGGTGGTGGCGCCGGACTGACTGTAGCCCTCTTCCTGTTTGCCTTCCCCTCGCCCGCCATCACGATCACGGCGATGACGCTCGGCGCGCTGATCGCGTTCCTCGCCATCATGGCGGTCAGCGCTCGCGGTAACTTCGGCCCGGAGCGTCTGCTGCTCTCCGGTGTCGCGATCGGTGCGCTGTCGATGGCAATCGTCACGGTCGTTCTCTCCCGTGGCGACCTGCGCGGCTATCTCTTGTTGACCTGGCTGTCGGGCTCCACCAACCGCGCCGGCTCCTTCGAAGCCTGGACCGGCATCATTTCGGCCGCACTCCTCATACCAGTGCTGCCTGTCCTGCGACGGTGGTTCGATATCCTGCCGCTTGGCGGCGGCGTCTCCCGTTCCGTGGGCCTCTCGACTAGGGCAAGCCGGCTGGTTTTGGCTATCGTGGCAGCGCTGCTGACCGCGATCTCATCTTTCCTCGTCGGCCCGCTTAGCCTCACCGGGCTGATCGCGCCGCATCTTGCCCGGCTCGTCGGCTTCCACGCGACCCTCAAGCAATTGATGGCCAGCCTGTTGCTTGGCGCCATGCTGCTGACGCTGGCCGATTGGCTGTCGCGAATAGTGATCTTTCCCTACGAGGTTCCCGTCGGCCTGTTCGCGGCGCTGATCGGCGGCCCCTATCTCATCTGGTTCCTGACCCAAAGGGAGACTAAGCAATGATGCATGCAAGAGGTTTCACCGCTTCCGGCGTTGCCACCCATAAGGATGCCGGTCAGTTGCTGGATCAGTTCTGCGCGCGCTTTGCCGAGCATGTAACCATCACGCGGAGCGAAGCCGGAGCCTGCATCGAGACCGTCATCGGCAGCGCCGACATCGCTGTCAGCAACGATCGCCTCGATATCAAGCTGCGTTGCCCGACAGCGGCCATGCTCTTCACGATCCGCAGCATGGTTGCCGAAAACCTGTTCGAACTCTCCACCAGCAACACGCTTGCCCTCTATTGGGCCGACGGGCCGCAACCATCGGCCATACCGAACTTCCGAGAGATCAGCGTCGTGGACGCCTACGACATCACCCCGCATATGCGCCGCGTCGTGGTGGCAACTGACGACGCCAGGCATTTCGTCGAGGGCGGCATGCATGTCCGCCTCCTCCTTCCGCCAAAAGGTCGCACGCCGGTCTGGCCGCATACGGAGCCGGATGGCCGTATTCATTGGCCGAAGGGCGACGACGCGCTGACCATCCGCGCCTATACGATCCGCGGCATCGATCTTGACCGCGGCGAGATGAACATCGATTTCGTCGTGCATGAAGGCGACAACGTCCCAGGCGCGACATGGGCGATGATTGCCCGCCCCGGCGATCGCGCCGGCCTCATCGGTCCGGGCGGCGGCGGCGTGCCGACAGCGCGCAAGCTCATTCTCGCCGGAGATGAAACTGCCCTGCCCGCCATCGCCCGCATCGCGGCCTCCGTGCCTGTTGATGCGGAGCTGCGCATCTTTCTCGAGATCGCGGACAAGCAGGAGGAGCAGCCGCTGACCTCAAGCGCGTCGATGGATGTCACCTGGCTGCATCGCAATGGTGCGGCAGCCGGGATGACCGATACCCTCGAACGCATCCTGCGCGACATCGTGCCCTCGGCCGATCCGGAGACCTACGTCTGGGTCGCCTGCGAACAGAAGCAGGCCCGCGCCATCCGTGCTTTCGTCAAAAACGGGATCGCCAGGGACCCCTGCACCTTTAGCATCGCCGCCTATTGGCAGCGTTGATGAGGAAATAGCCAAAGCAGGATCGAAATAGCCTAATATTTCGGCGATATTCTAAATCGCCCAATATTTCGGCGAACAAGACTTGTTCGTTTTGCTGCATTGCGTCATAAAGATGCGATGAGCCGTCTCGATCTGACCATTCTTGTGATTGATGAAAACACCATCCGCGCCTCGATCATCGAAGAAGGTTTGCGGGAGGCCGGACACGCGCGCGTGACGGTTATCCATGAAGTGCAGGGCGTGGCGCGCACGATCGAGACACTTCGGCCTGATGTCATCATCATCGACCTCGAAAATCCGAACCGCGACATGATGGAACATCTGTTTCAGCTGACACGGACCGTGAGCCGACCGATCGCCATGTTCGTCGACCGCTCCGATACGGCCTCGATCGAGGCGGCGGTCGAGGCCGGCGTTTCGGCCTATATCGTCGACGGCCTGAAGAAGGAGCGGGTCAAGCCGATCCTCGATATGGCGGTCAGCCGCTTCAACGCCTTCAGCCGGTTGCAGCGCGAACTGGCGGAAGCCAAGTCGGCGCTGGAAGAGCGCAAGATCGTCGAGCGCGCCAAGGGAATCCTGATGAAGATGCGCGGACTCTCGGAAGAGGAAGCTTTCGCGCTGTTGCGGCAGACGGCCATGAACGAGAAGAAGAAGATGTCCGAGATCGCGCAAAGTGTCGTGACGGCAGCGGGATTGCTAATGTGAGCGCGCTCAGGCCAATCTCGTCCGTCGCCCACGCAGGGGAGACATCGGAGTGAATATGAGAATGCAGGCAGCCCCTTTCGCCAATGCCCGCAAGGCAGGCAGCAGCAATCCCCCCGCACCGGCGCGGATTGCAAGCGAAGGCCCGCGCATATTGCGCGCGGGCTTCATTCCGCTGGTGGATGCTTCGGTTCTGATCGCAGCCGCGGAATTCGGCTTCGCACGCAAGGAGGGGATCGCGCTCGACCTCATCAGGGACGTCTCCTGGGCCAATATCCGCGACCGGCTTGCCTTTCGCCAGTTCGACATCGCCCACATGCTTTCACCGATGCCGGTCGCGGCGATGCTGGGGCTCGGCTCGAACCCTTCTCCGACGATTACGCCATTCTCGCTCGGGTGCGGCGGCAACGCCATTACGCTATCGACACGGCTGTTCGACCGCATGTGCGAAGAAACAGGTCTTTCCGATCAGGCAAGCGCATTGGAAAATACACAGGCGCTTGCGAAAGTGGTCGAAACCATGAAGGCGCGCGGCGAGCAGCCGCCAACGCTTGGCATGACCTATCCGTTCTCGTCGCATAATTACGAATTCCGCTATTGGCTGGCCGCCGGCGGCATCGATCCCGACCGGGACGTGAAGCTTGTCGTCGTACCGCCGCCACTGACATCAGATGCGCTCGCGGCCGGCGCCATCGATGGCTTCTGCGTCGGCGCGCCCTGGAACATGGTCGCCTCCGAACGCGGCGTCGGCCGCATCGTCGCCGCCAAGCAGGACATCTGGCCCTCCGCCCCCGAAAAGGTGATCGGCATGCGCCCGGAATGGGCCGAAAGCCATCCAGAAACCGTTTCGCGCCTCATCGTGGCGCTCGACGCGGCAGCGCGCTGGTGCGACGAAGCGGAAAATCATGATGCCCTTGCCGAAGCGCTTGCCGATCAGCGCTATATCGCAGCGCCCGTCCATATCATCCGCCATGTGCTGGCGGGCGAATTCAATCTTGATGCCAGAGGCCATCGCCGCATCATCGACCGATATTTCAGTTTCCATGGCGGCTTTGCCAACTACCCGCGCCCGAGCCAGGCACTTTGGATCTTCAGCCAGATGGTCCGCTGGGGGCAAAGCGCGCTTTCCCAGCAGAATATAACGATGGCGGCTTCCGCCTATCGATCGGACCTGTATCGGCTGGCGCTTGGAAACGAGGCCTCGCCCGACGATGCCGATATCCGGATAGAGGGCAATACGGAGAGCGATCGCTTCATGGATGGTCACGTTTTCGATCCCACAGACATGACGAGCTACATCGACGGCTTCGCGGTGAAGACGGTGAATGCAGTGCAATTCTCAGCCGAGGACATTTAGCCTTTGGCTACGCTGCACTGCACAGAATAAACGCAGAATCCCAGGCCGGACAGTCGACATCCGCCCAAAACTTTAGCATCTGCAGCATTCGCACATAAAACGGCCAAGCCTGACGCCCCTGAAATAAATCAGTAATTTCATTGCATTAGGAACCATATCAAAAACTGGCACGCGGATTGCTTGATTAAATACGCTTCGATCAACGGCGATTGAAGCACGCAATGCGCGGAAAACGCGCTCGCAAAGACATCGACGTCGCAAGGTTCTTGCCCCGAGGATTCACTTTCTTCCCGGGCTGCATCAACCGAGCGGCGTTTTTTTATGTCCGAAATCCATGCGTCACGCGCAAAAAGGGGAACTGCAAGTGAAGAAGATCCTGTCCGGTAGTGTTACGCGCCGAAACCTTTTGAAGACATCCGCCGTGGCAGCCTTGATCGGCGCCGTCAGGACGGCTTTCCCCTCCGGCGCCTTTGCAGCTACCGCCGGACCTGAAGTGTCGGATGCGAAGCTTGGTTATATCGCCCTGACGGACGCCGCGCCGCTGGTCATCGCCAAGGAAAAAGGCCTGTTCGAAAAGCATGGCCTTCCCAATGTCGATGTGGCCAAGCAGGCATCGTGGGGCGCGACGCGCGACAACCTCGTGCTCGGCGGAGCGGCAAACGGCATCGATGGCGCCCACATTCTCTCGCCACTCCCCTACCTCATGCACACGGGCAAGGTGACGCAGAACAACCAGCCCGTGCCGATGGCGATCCTTGCCCGCCTCAACTACGACAGCCAGGGCATTTCGGTCGCAAAGGAATATGCGGAAACCGGCGTCCAGCTCGACGCATCGAAGCTGAAGGCCGCCTTCGACGCGAAACGAGCCGCGGGCAAGGAAATCAAGGCCGCCATGACCTTCCCGGGCGGCACGCATGATCTGTGGATCCGTTATTGGCTGGCCGCCGGCGGCATCCATCCCGACAAGGACGTCTCGACCATCGTCGTGCCGCCGCCGCAGATGGTGGCGAACATGAAGGTCGGCAACATGGACGTCTTCTGCGTCGGCGAACCCTGGAACGAACAGCTCGTCAATCAGGGCATCGGCTTTACCGCCTGCACGACCGGCGAAATCTGGAAGGGCCACCCGGAAAAGGCCCTCGGCATGCGCGCCGACTGGATCGAGAAAAATCCGAATGCCGCCAAGGCCCTGCTGATCGCCGTCATGGAGGCGCAGCAATGGTGCGACAGCATGGACAACAAGGAGGAGATGGCCACCATCCTCGGCAAGCGGCAATGGTTCAACGTGCCGCCCAAGGACGTGCTCGGCCGCCTCAAGGGCGATATCAATTACGGCAACGGCCGGGTCGCCAAGGGCACCGATCTCTACATGAAGTTCTGGAAGGACGGCGTTTCCTATCCCTACCAGAGCCATGACGCCTGGTTCATCGCCGAGAACATCCGCTGGGGCAAGTTCGCGCCCAATACGGATATCAAGGCACTGGTCGGCCAGGTGAACCGCCAGGATATCTGGCGCGATGCCGCCAAGGATCTCGGCGTTGCCGCATCGGATATTCCCGCATCGACCTCGCGCGGCAAGGAGACCTTCTTCGACGGCAAGGTTTTCGATCCGGAAAACCCAAGTGCCTACCTCGAAAGCCTCTCCATCAAGGTGGCGTCGTGATGCTCGGCGCTCTCTCCCAAGAAGGATTCGTTCAATGTCGGTAACCGCCCGCAAACAGCAAGCCGCCGTTGCGCAAGCGCCTGCCCCCGCAAAGAGCCATGTCGTGACATTGGCGGCCCGTCCCGCCCGCCGCATCGAGCCGGGCCGCATTGTCGCCTCCATCCTGCGCAGCGTCCTGCCGCCCCTCGTGGTGCTCGTGCTTCTGCTCGCCATCTGGCAGCTGCTTTGTGAGCAGCCGGGCGCCAGCCTGCCGCCGCCTTCCCAGGTCTGGCAGGAAAGCTACGACCTCATCGTCCACCCCTTCTTCTACAACGGATCGCAGGATATCGGGCTTGCCTGGCGCGTGCTCGTCTCGCTGCAGCGCGTCGCCTATGGCTTCGGCTTAGCGGCCGTCGCCGGCGTTCTGGTCGGTGCGGTGATCGGGCAATCGGTCTGGGCGATGCGCGGCCTCGACCCGATCTTCCAAGTGCTGCGCACGGTGCCGCCGCTTGCATGGCTGCCGCTCTCGCTCGCGGCCTTCCAGAATTCCAATCCGTCGGCGATCTTCGTGATCTTCATCACTTCGATCTGGCCGGTCATCATCAACACGGCGGTCGGCGTTCGCAACATTCCGCAGGATTATCGCAACGTCGCCAAGGTGTTGCGGCTGAACCAGATCGAATTCTTCTTCCGCATCATGGTGCCGGCGGCAGCCCCTTACATCTTCACCGGACTGCGCATCGGCGCCGGCCTCTCCTGGCTTGCGATCGTCGCCGCCGAAATGCTGACCGGCGGCGTCGGCATCGGCTTCTTCATCTGGGATGCGTGGAATTCCTCGCGCCTGCCCGACATCATCGTCGCCCTCGCCTACATCGGCGTCACCGGCTTTGTCCTCGATCGTCTGGTCGCGGGCCTCGGTGCCGTCGTGACCCGCGGCATGACGAGCAATTGAGGAGAACAGGATGAGCGCCTATCTGAAGCTCGATCATATCGACAAATATTTCGATCGCGGCGGCCAGCGTGCCGAAGTGCTGAAGGGCATCGAACTCGTCATCGAGAAGGGCGAATTCGTGTCGATCATCGGCCACTCCGGCTGCGGCAAGTCGACCCTGCTCAACCTCATTGCCGGCCTCACGCCCGTCTCGGCCGGTGCGGTGCTGCTCGAAAACCGCGAGGTCAACGCGCCGGGTCCGGATCGGGCCGTGGTCTTCCAGAACCATAGCCTGCTGCCGTGGCTCAGCGTCTACGAAAACGTCAACCTCGCCGTCTCGAAGGTCTTTCGCGGCACGAAGAGCAAGGCCGAGCGCCATGAGTGGGTCATGCGCAATCTCGATCTCGTGCAGATGGCACATGCCAAGGACAAGCGTCCCTCGGAAATATCCGGCGGGATGAAACAGCGCGTCGGCATTGCCCGGGCGCTCGCCATGCAGCCCAAGATCCTGTTGCTCGACGAGCCCTTCGGCGCGCTGGACGCGCTCACCCGCGCCCATCTTCAGGACGCGGTGATGGAAATCCATGCCCGCCTCGGCAGCACCATGGTGATGATCACCCACGATGTCGACGAAGCGGTGCTGCTGTCCGACCGCATCGTCATGATGACCAACGGTCCAGCTGCCCATATCGGCGATATCCTTGAAGTGCCGATCCCTCGGCCGCGCAGCCGCATCGAGCTTGCTTCAGACCGGACCTACCTCAAATGCCGCGAAGCCGTGCTGAAGTTCCTCTACGAACGCCACCGCTTCGTGGAAGCCGCGGAGTGATACCATGACCCAGAAACTCGTCATCATCGGCAACGGCATGGCGCCAGGGCGCATGCTGGAGCATGTGCTTGAAAAGGCGCCCGGCCTCTATGAGGTCACGATCTTCAACGCCGAACCGCGCGTCAATTACGACCGCATCATGCTGTCGCCGGTCCTCTCCGGCGAGAAGGATTATGAGCAGATCATCATCCACGGCGACGGCTGGTACATCAAGCACGGCATCACCCTGTACAAGGGGCACAAGATCGTCGCCATCGACCGGGTGGCAAAGACCGTCACCTCCGATCATGGCGTGACCGAGAGCTACGACAAGCTTGTCATCGCGACCGGCTCCGTCCCCTTCATCATTCCGGTTCCGGGCAAGGAACTGCGCGGGGTCATCACCTATCGCGACCTCGACGACGTGCAGGCGATGCTGCTTGCCGCCCAATCGCGCGAAAAGGCGATCGTCATCGGCGGCGGCCTGCTCGGTCTCGAAGCGGCGGCGGGCCTTGCCTCCCGCGGCATGGACGTGACCGTTCTGCACGTCATGCCGACACTGATGGAACGCCAGCTCGATCCGGCCGCCGGCTATCTCCTGCAAAGGGCCGTCGAGGAGCGCGGCATCAAGGTCATCACCAAGGCCAATACCAAGGCGATCATCGGTGACGGCAAGGTCGAGGGAATAGAGCTCGACGATGGGCGCGTGATCCCCGCCACGCTCGTCGTCATGGCCGTTGGTATTCGCCCCAATATCGGCCTTGCCAAGGAGGCAGGCATCGCCGTCAACCGCGGCATCGTCGTCGACGACGGCATGCAGACCTCGGACGGCTCCATCATGGCACTCGGCGAATGCGCCGAAGTCGGCGGCATGGTCTATGGCCTCGTCGCTCCGCTTTACGAGATGGCGCGTGTCGCCGCCTCGCATCTGGCCGGTGACGCGAGCGCCGCCTTCGTGCATTCGGATACGCCGACGAAGCTGAAAGTCACGGGCATCGATCTGTTTTCGCTTGGAGACTTCGCCGATGGCGACGACCGCGAAGAGATCGTCCTGCGCGACGCGGCGGCCGGCGTCTACAAGCGGCTGGTGCTGAAGGACAACAAAATCATCGGCACCGTGCTTTACGGCGAGACGGCCGACGGCGCCTGGTTCAACGACCTGAAGAAGAAGGCGACCGATATCTCGCAGATGCGCGAAACCCTGATCTTCGGCCAGGCCTATCAGGGAGGGTCGCCGCTGGACCCTATGGCGGCCGTTGCAGCCTTGCCGGATGATGCGGAAATCTGCGGCTGCAACGGCGTCTGCAAGGGCAAGATCACCTCGACGATCACGGCCAAGGGCCTGACCTCGCTCGACGACGTGCGCGCCCACACCAAGGCTTCGGCCTCCTGCGGCTCCTGCACCGGCCTTGTCGAACAGCTGATGTCGATCACGCTTGGCGACAGCTACAATCCGGCCGCCGTCCAGCCGATGTGCACCTGCACCGAGCTTGGCCATGACGATGTCAGGAGGCTGATAAAAGCCAAGGGGTTGAAGACCATTCCCGCCGTCATGCAGGAACTTGAATGGAAAACCTCCTGCGGCTGCGCCAAGTGCCGTCCCGCCTTGAACTACTACCTCGTCTGCGACTGGCCGGACGAATATGCCGACGACTATCAGTCGCGCTTCATCAATGAGCGCGTTCACGCCAACATCCAGAAGGACGGCACCTATTCCGTCGTGCCGCGCATGTGGGGCGGCGTCACCAGCTCGGGCGAGCTGCGCGCGATTGCCGATGTCGTCGACAAGTTCGAAATCCCGATGGTGAAGGTGACCGGCGGGCAGCGCATCGACCTGCTCGGCGTGCAGAAGGAGGATCTGCCCGCCGTCTGGGCCGATCTCGGCAAAGCCGGCTTCATCTCAGGGCAAGCCTATGCCAAGGGCCTGCGCACGGTGAAGACCTGCGTCGGCTCCGACTGGTGCCGCTTCGGCACGCAGGATTCGACCGGCCTTGGCATCCGCATCGAGAAATTCATGTGGGGCTCGTGGACGCCGGCCAAGCTCAAAATGGCGGTCTCCGGCTGTCCACGCAATTGCGCCGAGGCAACCTGCAAGGACATCGGCGTCATCTGCGTCGACAGCGGCTTCGAAATCCATTTCGCCGGTGCGGCCGGTCTCGACATCAAGGGCACGGAGGTTCTGGGTCTCGTCAAGACGGAGGACGAGGCACTCGAGCATATCGTGGCGCTGACGCAAATGTACCGCGAGCAGGGCCGCTATCTCGAACGCATCTATAAATGGGCCAAGCGCATCGGCCTTGACGAGATCCGTCGCCAGATCATGCAGGATCAGGAAAAGCGCAAGGCCTATTACGAGCGCTTCGTCTTCAGCCAGACATTCGCGCAAGTCGATCCCTGGTCGGAACGCGTTTCCGGCAAGGACAAGCACGAGTTCAAGCCGATGGCGACCATCGGCTTCCCGCAGGCCGCCGAGTGAGGAGATGGGTATGACGACCTGGCCAAAGGAAAGCTGGCATGCAATCGGCAATATCGCCGACATTCCGCTGCGCGGCGCGCGTTGCGTGAAAACCCCGCAGGGCAAGATTGCGGTATTCCGCACGGCCGAAAACGAGGTCTTCGCCATCGAGGATCACTGCCCGCACAAAGGCGGCCCGCTCTCCCAGGGCATCGTTCACGGCACGGCCGTGACCTGCCCGCTGCACAACTGGGTGATCTCGCTCGAAACCGGCAAGGCGCTTGGAGCCGATCAGGGCGAGGTGCGAACCATTCCCGTCCGCAACGAAGATGGCGCTCTCTTCATCGCACTCGAAAGCCTGATGATGGCGGCGGAGTGATGGAAGCGGAGGTCAAAACCACCTGCCCCTATTGCGGCGTCGGTTGCGGCGTCATTGCCAGGGTCGATGAAGACGGCAAAGTCTCCGTCAAAGGCGATCTTGACCACCCTTCCAACTTCGGGCGCCTGTGCTCGAAGGGCTCCGCCCTCGCCGAAACGATCGATCTCGACGGTCGCCTGCTCCATCCGGAAATTGCCGGCCAAAGGGCAAGCTGGGACGAGGCGCTTGATCTGGTCGCCAAACGCTTCAGCGAGACGATTGCCGAGCATGGGCCTCAATCCGTTGCCTTCTACGTCTCCGGTCAGCTGTTGACGGAGGATTATTACGTCGCCAACAAGCTGATGAAGGGCTTCATCGGCTCGGGCAATATTGATACGAACTCGCGGCTCTGCATGTCGTCTTCGGTCGCCGGCCATCGCCGCGCCTTCGGCTCGGACACGGTGCCCGGCACCTACGAGGATATCGAGCTTGCCGACCTTGTCATCCTCACCGGCTCCAATCTCGCCTGGTGTCATCCGGTCATCTATCAGCGGCTGGCGGCGGCAAAGGCGGCGCGCCCGGCGATGAAGATCGTCGTTATCGACCCACGCCGGACAATGACCTGCGATATCGCCGATCTGCATCTGGCGATCCGGCCGGATGGCGACGTTGCCCTTTTCCTGGGCCTTTTCGAACATCTGATCGCAAGCAACACCATCGACCAGAATTACATTGCCGAACATACAGGCGGCTTTGCCGAGGCTTTTTCTGCCGCCAGCTCCCTGTCGTTTAGCCGCGTGCTTGAACTGACGGGCCTGCCCGCCATGCAGCTGCGCGAATTCTACCGGCTGTTTGCCGCGACCGAGAGGGTCGTCACCTGCTACAGCCAGGGCGTCAACCAATCCTCATCCGGCACCGACAAGGTCAACGCCATCATCAATTGCCATCTCGCCACCGGCCGCATCGGCCGGCCCGGCACGGGACCCTTCTCGCTGACCGGCCAGCCGAATGCCATGGGCGGCCGCGAGGTCGGTGGGCTCGCCAACATGCTTGCCGCACACATGGCGATCGAGAGCGCTGGAGATCGCGACCGGGTGCAGCGCTTCTGGCAATCGCCCCGAATTGCCGCCAAGCCGGGATTGAAAGCAGTCGACATGTTTCGCGCCGTCGCCGACGGCCGCATCAAGGCATTGTGGATCATGGCAACGAACCCGGTCGTCTCCATGCCGGACGCCGATGCCGTCGAGGCGGCCATTAAGGCCTGTCCTTTCGTCGTCGTCTCCGACGTTCTGCGCGAGACCGATACGACGCGGCATGCGCATGTGCTGCTGCCTTCACTGGGCTGGGGTGAAAAGGACGGCACCGTCACCAATTCCGAACGGCGGATCTCCAGGCAGCGCCAGTTTCTGGCAGTGCCCGGCGAGGCCAGACCCGACTGGTGGCAAATGGCGGAGGTTGGTCGCCGCATGGGATTTTCCCAGGCCTTCGCCTTTCGGACAAACGCGGAGATTTTCGCCGAGCACGCCGGCCTCTCCGGCTTCGAAAATGCCGGCAGCCGCGATTTCGACATCGGTGCTCATGAAGCGATCACGACCAAGGACTATGACGCACTCCTACCCTTCCAGTGGCCGCAGCCTGCCGGGTCAGCGCCGAGGGCGACGCGCTTCTTCGCAGATGGCGGGTTTTATCATCCCGATCGCAAGGCGCGCTTTCTCGCCTTAGAACCGCTGGCGAGCGATCGAACCGATAGCCGCTTTCCGCTCACCCTCAATACCGGGCGCGTTCGCGATCACTGGCATACGATGACACGCACCGGCAAGAGCGCGCGGCTTTCGGCCCATATCGCCGAGCCGTTTGCCGAGATCCATCCGCGTGACGCGATCGAGATCGGGGTTACGGAAGCCAGCCTGGTCGAGATCGAAAGCCCGCATGGCAAGGTGATCGTGCGCGCTTTGGTGACGGAGCGGCAGGCGCGCGGCAGCCTGTTCGTGCCGATGCACTGGAACGACAGCTTTGCCGCCAAAGCCCGCATCGACGCCGTGGTCGCCCCGGTCACGGATCCGGTTTCCGGCCAGCCGGCCTCGAAGAATGTCGCGGTCCGCGCCCGGCGCTTCCTGGCATCGCATTATTGCTTCGCAGTCTCCGCCGCAAAGCCACATAACCTCGACAGCGCTTATTGGGCGCTCGCCAAGGCCGATGGCGGCTGGCGGACGGAACTTGCATTCAATTTGGCGCCCGACGACTGGATCGGCTGGTGTCGATCGACATTCGACATACCTGCCGATCTCGAACCGCTCGGCTATGCCGATCAGGCCTCCGGCGATTTGCGCCTTGCCTTCTTCAACGGCGACCGACTACTTGCGGCCCTCTTCGTCGCGCGGCAGCCCGTCGCCGTGGCCCGGAACTGGGCGATCGCCCAGCTTTCGGCATCGCATGGCAATCTCAGCAAGCGGTTTGCTTTGATCGCCGGCAGACCCGGAGCCGATACCATCGACGCCGGCGCGACGGTCTGCTCCTGCTTCAGCGTCGGCGTCAATCAGATCGTCGCCGTCATTCGCGGCGGTTGCCATAGCGTCGAAGCCGTCGGCAAGGAGCTCAATGCCGGAACCAATTGCGGCTCCTGCCGCGCCGAGATCCGCACCATCATCGACGGCTGTCTTGCTGCGGCGGCCGAGTAATCGCCCCGCCCTGAAATCCCGCGAATACGATCATTCGTCACAGACTCCAGTTCCGCCCCAAGCCGCGCGGTGCTAGAACTATCAAAAATAGACGCATGATTTCGCTTTCTTTTATGCTCGGGGGAGGATGGGAGCGGATGGAAGTCGCAGGCCAGAAGGTTCAACTCAGCTACGGCGTCGAGCCCGGCATACGTTTCGCGGTTCTTCTCGACGGCAATGGCGGCTGTCGCGAGATCGGCGCCGCCGGCCTGCAGAACTGGAAGCCGGCGGATGGCATCCTCTGGGTCCATCTCGAGCGTAATCACGATGCCGCGGCAGCATGGGTAATCAGCAGTGGCGGCTTCGATCCGCTCGTTGCCGATGCGCTGCTGGAAGACGAATCCCGCCCGCGCGTGGAGCCGGTTGACGACGGCCTGCTGATCATCCTTCGCGGCGTATGTGCCGCCCCTCCTCAGGATGTCGAGGGAGTGGCGGCGGAGCTGGACCTCGTGCCCTTGCATGCCTGGGTGGACGAGGACCGTGTCGTGACGTTCCGCGACAGCGGGCATTACATCACAGCCCTTCGCGATATCCGCCAGGCGCTGGAAAAGGGCAAGGGGCCGAAGCGCACCGGCGAATTGCTGGCGCTCGTCAGCGACAAGCTTGTGAGGGACCTGGAGCCCGTTCTTGATCAGATGGATGAAGAGGTGGACGAGCTGGATGAGCTGATCTTCCATGGCGAGGCCGCCGAGGTCCGCGAGCGTCTGAAGCTGCTTCGCCGGCGAGCCGTGCAGCTGCGGCGCTATCTTTCACCGCAGCGCGATGCTCTCAATCGCATCGAGCACGACGACGCGCCCTGGCTTACCGACCGCGACAAGCTTCGAATGCGCGAGGTTATCGACAAGCTGATGCGCTGCATCGAATATCTCGACGCGATCCGCGACCGGACGGGTATTCTGCACGACGACCTTTCGACCGTCATCAGCGAACGCATCGCCCGCAATTCAAACCGGCTCGCAGCACTGGCCGCCCTCCTCCTGCCGCCGAGCGTCGTCGCCGGCCTTTTCGGCATGAATGTCGGCGGCATTCCGGGCGTCAACGACACCTGGGCATTCATCATCATCGTCGCCTTGGTCGCCATCACCTCCGTCATTACCCTTTATGTGCTGAAGCGCATCAATTGGCTGTGACCGCGGCGGAACCGGCGATGTCTTTGCGGCGTTCTCCGTCAATTCGCGTGAAAAGGTTGTTCCCATGCGCCGACAGGCATGCCTTCTCGCAATCCTTACCGGGCTTCATGCCGCAATACCCGCCGCGGCAGACGATAGCGGATTTCTAAAACCATTGAACGGCAGCTGGACGGGGACCGGCAAGGTGCTTCGAAAGATAGGCAGCTCGCTGATCGGCGTCTCCTGCTGGTTCAACATCAGTGCACCGGGCGCCTCGATTTCGATGACGGGGAACTGTCGCGGCCTTCTCATCATCAATCGCGCGATCTCGGCCCAGCTCACGGCCCGAGGAACCCAATATTCCGGCACCTATACCGGTCCGTCCGGCGCAACGTCGCAGCTGTCGGGCAGCAGGCAGGGTGATGTCATCAACCTGTCGGTGCGCTGGGCACGCCTCGTCAATGGCGACCGGGATGCCAATATGACCATCGACCGGCAAGGCAGCGGTCAGCTGACGCTGAGGACCGTCGACAAGGATCAGACCTCGGGCAAAGCCATCGTCACCAGTGAAATCAACCTGCGCCGGCAATAGCGGCCGAGATGGCCCGATCCTCTGATCGTCGCGGACATCGATATTGGAAACGCCGGAAGGTGCCAATCCGCCCGAATGCCCGGCTTGCTTGACTTCGTGCGCCCAATATGAGAACATAAAGTGAACAAATGGAGATATCCATGACCAAGGCCGAACAAGTCATCGAACGTGCAATGACCTTTGTCGCTGTCTCGAAGGCACTTCGGGAGCGCGAACAGGAACGGCGCGCCAACTGGACGCGCCGTGTGGAAATCAGCCGGCCGCTACCGCCCCTGCCACGCGCCGTTCAGCTTTCGTTGAAACTCGATAGCTGAAGCGGCAGAGGCGGTAACAGCACTCGGCAGGCTGTGAAGCGCCCGCCTTTTGGCGGGCGCTCTGTTTTCAAGTTTCAAGACTGCATCAGGCCTTGAAGAAGGCCAGCAAGTCCGCATTGATGACATCCGCATGGGTGGTGGCCATGCCGTGCGGGAAGCCCTTGTAAACCTTCAGCGTGCCGTTCTTCAGCAGCTTCGAGGAAAGAAGGGCCGAATCTGCGATCGGCACGATCTGGTCGTCGTCGCCATGCATGACGAGCGTCGGCACTTCGATCTTCTTCAGATCTTCGGTGAAATCGGTTTCCGAGAAGGCCTTGATGCAATCATAATGGGCCTTTGTGCCGCCCATCATGCCCTGACGCCACCAATTGTCGATAATGCCCTGCGACACAACGGCGCCGGGACGGTTGAAGCCATAGAACGGTCCCGCGGGAACATCGCGGAAGAACTGAGCGCGATTGGCTGCAAGTGCCGCACGGAAGCCATCGAAAACTTCCAGCGGCAAGCCGCCGGGGTTCTTCTCGGACTTGACCATGATCGGCGGCACGGCTCCGATCAGCACAGCCTTCGAAACGCGGCCATGACCGCCATACTGCGCCACATAGCGGGCAACTTCGCCGCCGCCCGTGGAATGGCCGACATGGATGGCGCCCTTGAGGTCGAGATGCTCGGTAAGCGCGGCCACGTCGGCGGCGTAGGTATCCATCTCGTTGCCGGTTTCCGTCTGGCTGGAGCGGCCATGGCCGCGACGGTCATGGGCGATGACGCGGTAGCCCTGATGGAGGAAGAAGAGCATCTGGGCGTCCCAATCGTCGGAGCTCAAGGGCCATCCGTGATGGAAGACGATCGGCTGGCCTGTTCCCCAATCCTTGTAGAAGATCTGCGTGCCGTCCTTGGTGGTAATCGTGCTGCTGCTCATTGTGTCCTTACCTTTCGAAGTTGGTTGCTTTGTAGAGGCTTGTGCAGGTTGAGCGAAGGGAGCGACGGCTGCAGCGGCGGCAAGGCCGAGCCCGGCTGTCATAACGCCCCGACGAGTAGCTTGAGGGATCGACTGGCTCATTTCAATCTCCATAAAAAGTTATTATGCGATTTATTATCGCGATAAGCATCTGCATAAAACCTTTCGTTCGTTTTGTCTACCCAAAAAACTGCTCCACAATCATTTATCGCGATAAACAAATGACACAGTGATGACAGCACAAGGACAGGCAAAAGCAAACACTCGCCGTTCCTCGATCTCAGACGGATCAAGGCTTGGCATGTCCTTGCGCATGAAAACTATTGCACCGGCTTGTCAGCGAAATGCGATATCGCGAATTCCGCAACTCTCGCATTCGACTTTCTTGCGTCATCGAGCCAGAAGGGGAAAATCTGCCATTGATGGATCATGCCCGGCCAGATTTCCAGATTCACGCTACCGCCTGCCTGACGCACCTTGTCCGCCAGCCTCGTACTGTCGTCGAGCAGCGCCTCGCGCGAGCCGACCTGGATCAGCAGCGGCGGAAAGCCGGAGAAATTGCCATAGAGCGGCGATATGTCCGGATCGTCGGGGGATCGATCCCGAACGAATGCATTGCGGATGAGGCTCAGCTCGTCCTTGCCCATGAACGGATCCTCGGATGCATTGGCCGCCAGCGAGGCACCCGTTGCCGCAAAATCGGTGACGGGGCTCATTGCGACGACTGCCGCGGGAAGCGCGCCCCTCAGATGGAGCTGGTTGAGGACGATCTCGATAGCCAAGGTTGCGCCGACCGATTCGCCGGCAACGACGATATTGCCAGGCTTGTATCCCGACGTCAGAAGCCAGCGATAGGCGGCAACTGCATCGTCTCTTTGCGCGGGAAAGCTATTTTCCGGTGCGAGGCGATAATCGATCAGCAAGACATCGGCCGACGCCGCCTTGGCGAGCGCGCCGGCGATGTTGATATGCGTTCTGAGCGAGCCGCTGTAAAAGCCGCCGCCATGCAGGTAGAGAATGGCGCGCCGGCCGATCGGATGATGCAATCGCGCCGGCCAGATCAGATCACCATCCACACCATTGGCATCGACGCGCCGTATCTGCACGCGCGACGGATCCGGCGTCGACGCCATGAGCCTCTCGAAACCGGCACGCCGCTGACCAAGATCCGGGCCTGACATGGCATTGCTG
Source organism: Rhizobium sp. P40RR-XXII (assembly GCF_012641405.1). Classification (GTDB taxonomy): domain Bacteria; phylum Pseudomonadota; class Alphaproteobacteria; order Rhizobiales; family Rhizobiaceae; genus Rhizobium. The sequence continues at coordinate 9,400 of NZ_JABAII010000013.1, read as the reverse complement.
TCACGCAATGTGCCGATGAGTTTTTCCACCTGTTCGCTCGAAGCCTTGGTCTGCGGCGCCATCTCGGACGCCTCGGCAGCCGTCGCCGGCGGTATCGAGCAAAGGCCTGCACTGATCAGGATTGTCAGCGCTTTGAGGAAGCGTGACACGCAGTGAAATGATCGGAATTCGTTCATCAAATGAGCCTTTTCCCAGTAAGGCCGGGGACGCTGTCATGATCCCACGGTCGCAGAAAAGCTATTTGTGTCAAGCATGATGGGCGACGTGAAACTGGAATTCCATTCTTCCGCCTGCCCATCACCACCTCGACATGATCAATCGACGATCGCCTCCCTATCGGCGCTCCATTTCATCGAGGTGACAGTGCCGGTGGACAAACCGGTGCTCACCCGGGCTCGTGTCCGGCAGCCGCAAGACGAGCCATGATCGCCTGCCGCGCCGTCCTCGAGCCGGCAAGGCGTGCCTTGGTTCTGGCCAACACCTCGGCGCTGGCCTTCTCGGGTAATCCGGAATGAAACGGCGGCTCCGGCGCATATTCCAGCGACAACTGGATCCCTTCGGCTTCCTCCCGGTCACGCAAGGCGGCAACGATCGTCAGTCCGAAATCGATGCCGGCAGTCACGCCGCCCGCCGTGAAGACATTGCCATCCCGCACGACGCGCCCCGGCGTGGCGATAGCGCCGAAATTCTCGAGGAAATCGCACGCATTCCAATGGGTCGTCGCCTTCTTGCCCTTGAGCAGGCCAGCCGCGCCGAGGACGAGGGAGCCTGTGCATACCGATGTCACGAAGCGGGCTTGGGCTGCCTGCTTCCGGATAAAACTGAGGACCGCGTCATCCTCCAGCAGCGCATTGACGCCGCCGCCGCCAGGCACGCAGATCACATCGAGCGGCGGGCATTCGGCAAAGGTCGTCGTCGGTTGCAGCACCAGCTTCGTTGCCGAAACGATGGGCGAGAGATCCTTCCAGACGAGATGCACCTCGGCATCATCCATGGAGGCGAATACCTCATAGGGTGCGGTCAGATCGAGTTGCTGGACACCTGGAAAGGCAAGCAGGCCGAAGCGAATGGTCATGATATGTCTCCGATGGTTGACTTTTGCGAGCTTATGCGACAACGATCTGGCACATTTGCCAAACCACCGTCATTTCTTGCCAATCATGCGCCGCATCGAAATTCTCGCCTTTGACAATGCGCAGCTGCTTGACATCACCGGCCCGCTGCAGGTTTTCACCAGCGCCAACGAGGCAGCGCTCGAGCTCGATCGGCCGAAACCCTACGAGGCCGTCGTGGTCGCGGAACACACTCAGACCCGAACGAGCTCGGGTCTCGCGCTCATGACCGCGCCGCTTGTCGATACCGATCATCCGCTCGACACATTGATCATCGCCGGCGGCTGGGGTGTCAATAAAGCCTGCGACAATCTCGGCCTGATCGAATGGGTGCGCCGGCGAGCCGCGAGTGCCCGGCGAATAGCCTCCGTCTGCAGCGGCGCCTTTCTGCTTGCGGAAGCCGGTCTTTTGGACGGGCGCCGGGCGGCGACCCATTGGAACCGTTGCGAAGAATTCGCCAAGCGCTTTCCGCATGTGAAGCTCGAGCCCGATCCGATCTTCGTTCAGGACGGGCAGATCTGGAGTTCTGCGGGCGTGACTGCCGGTATCGATCTTTCCCTCGCCTTGGTCGAGGCCGATCTTGGCCGCACCCTGGCGCTTTCAGTTGCCCGCGCACTCGTCGTCTTCCTGAAGCGGCCAGGCGGCCAGGCGCAATTCAGTGCGGCGCTTAGGCTTCAGGACGGTGGCGAACGCTTCGACCGCCTGCACGGCTGGATCATGGACAATCTGCGCGCCGATCTTTCCCTGCCGGCGCTCGCCGGGCAGGCGAATATGAGCGCGCGCAGCTTTTCGCGCCATTATCTGAAAGCAACCGGGCGGACACCGGCGCGAGCCGTCGAAGAAATCCGCATCGAGGCAGCCCGCCACATGCTGCAAGAAGGCCTGACCGTTCATCAGGCGCGCATGCGCTGCGGCTTCAGTTCGGAAGAAACCATGCGGCGTAATTTCATGCGGAAATTCGGCACCACGCCGCAGGCATTTCGCGATCATTTCGCTTGAGGCGAGCCTGCAATGGCGGGTACTTGCTCGCGTCCCGAGCGAGGTGGCCATCGCACAAATATCGTCGCGGCGCTCTTTCCTAGACGCGCGGAGTCGTCATAGGCTGCCGCAACAGGATTCGACACAAGGCTTAAGCAAAATGGCAACGCACCGTTTCGACCCCACCCATTATCACAATGTCATCGGTTCGCTGCCGCCGGCCCTGCATGTCGCCGACGGCGATACGGTTATCACCGAAACGCTCGACGCCGCCGGCTACGACAAGGACGACATCAATCGCATCTCTGGCCCCAATCCGATGAACGGGCCGATCTTCGTCGAGGGCGCGGAGCCGGGCGATTCCCTCAAAGTCGATATCCTGACCATGGTGCCGACGCGCGATACCGGCTTCACCCGCAGCGTGGTCGCGAGCAATGTCGTCGACCCGCACGACGTCCGCTCCCTGCCCGCGAGCGAAAAGGTGATATGGCGGATCGATCGTGAAGCTCTGACAGCGCGGCTGGCCGAACCCGTCGCCGGTCTCGAAAGCCTTACTCTGCCGTTGTCGCCGATGATCGGCTGCTTCGGGGTCGCGCCGTCGCTTGGCCAGGCCATATCGACCGCGACCAGCGGTGAGTTCGGCGGCAATATGGATTATCGCCTGCTCGGGCCGGGCACGACCATCTGGTTTCCGGTATCAGCACCCGGCGCGCTCTTTTTTCTGGGCGACTGTCATGCGGTGCAAGGCGACGGCGAGATCGTCGGTACGGGCATCGAAACCACCTTCGAGGTGACGGTGCGCCTGAGCGTGGAGAAGAAAAAGACGATCGTCTGGCCGCGCGGCGAGACGGTAGAGGATATCTTCACCATCGGCAATGCCCGGCCGCTCGACCAGGCGCTGCAGCATGCCACCAGCGAAATGCTGCGCTGGCTCGGCGCCGATTACGGCCTCGACAAGACGGCGGCGAGCCACCTGCTCGGCCAGGTCGTGCGCTATGATGTCGGCAACATCTTCGATCCTGCCTATACCATGGCCTGCCGCGTCTCGAAATCCTGGCTGAAGCGTCGCTAGGGATTCAGCCTGCATCCTGCGACAGGTCGCGCCGCTGGCGCGACACGTTGCTCTCCTGTCGCTCCCGCGCCATGCGGCTGACGGCGGCGCGCAATTGCGGATGCCGCGACATGAAGAGATTGAAGTCGCGGCGGTCCAGCACGAAGAGCTGACAGAAATCGACGGCGACGACATCGGCCGTGCGGCGTGCGCCCGTCAACAGTGCCATTTCACCAAAGAAGGCGCCGGCGCCGAGCCGGATCTCGTCATCCTCCACCTGCACCTCGACGGCACCGGAGGCGATGAAGAACATGCTGTCGCCGCGATCCCCGATACGAATGACGCGGTCGCCCGGCGAGGCCGATCGTGGCCGGAAGAGCAACAGCAGCTCCTCATGCTCGTTATCATCGAGTTCGGCAAACATCGGGAAGGTTTCGATGAGCTGCTCGATCTCGAGATGGTGCTGGCGATCCCGCTCCTCGCGCTGCTTGTTGATCGCGGTCAATTGACGACGCAGGCCGTCCTGCTTGGCCATGCCGTATTTGTTCGCCAGGAACGGCCAGCGGGCAAAGGTCCACTTCTCCAGCCTCTCCGTGGCGTAGAAGGCCAGCGGATTGAGCGTGATCGAGAGGATCGCGCCGGCAAGAATGAGATCCTGCCCTTCCCGCGTTAGGAGGCCCAGCGAAACGCCAAGCCCGGCCAGAATGAAGGAGAATTCGCCGATCTGCGCAAGACCAGCCGCAACCGCAAAGCCGATGCTGGCGGGATAGCGCAGCAACAGCACGACGCCGAAGGCAATCAGCGACTTGCCCAGCATGATCAGCGCCAGCACGCCGATGATCATCAGCGGTTCGCGGATCAGTACCGACGGATCGAAAAGCATGCCGACGGACACGAAGAACAGCACCGAAAAGGCATTCTGCAATGGCAGGGAGTCGGCTGCTGCCCTGTGGCTGAGATGCGATTCACTCATCACGAGGCCGGCAAAGAAGGCGCCGAGCGCAAAAGATACGCCGAAGATTTCCGCCGCGCCAAAGGCGATGCCGAGCGCGATCGCCAGAACCGACAGCGTGAACAGCTCGCGCGAGCCCGTGCGGGCGACCGAGGTCAAGAGCCAGGGCACGACGCGCGGGCCGATGAAGATCGCAACGGCTGTGAAGGCAGCCACCTTGACGAGGGTCATGCCGATCGTCAGCCAGATCGAGCCGGAAACGGCATGCTCGCCGGCATCCGCATGACCGCCTAAGACACCGGCAAAGGCGGGCAGAAGGACGAGTGCGAGCACCATGGCCAGATCCTCGACGATCAGCCAACCGACGGCGACGCGGCCATTGGTTGAGCTCACGAGGTTGCGCTCTTCTAGCGCCTTCAACAGCACGACGGTACTGGCAACGGCAAGGCTCAAGCCGAAAACCACGCCGGCGCCGACACTCCAGCCCCATAGCGATGTTAACCCGACACCCAGGAGAGTTGCGATTGCGATCTGTCCGATGGCGCCGGGAATGGCGACGCCGCGCACCGCCAAAAGGTCGGCGGCGGAAAAATGCAGGCCGACGCCGAACATCAGCAGGATGACGCCGATCTCAGCCAATTGCGATGCCAGCGAAACGTCGGCGACAAAGCCCGGTGTCGACGAGCCGATAATGACGCCAGCCACCAGATAGCCGACCAGCGGCGGCAGGTGCAGCCTGTCGGCCAGATAGCCGAAAATGGCCGCGAACACGAAGCCCGCGGCAATCAATGCGATCAATGCAACGTCGTGCGGCACGGCGATCCTTCCCGTTTCACGGCGTTAAAGCCTATTCCCTCTGTTGAAGGCTACCTAGCATCGCTTTTGCCGGGCCGTCTACCGGATCGTGTGCAACTCAGGAAAAACATCGCCTTGCCGATACACGGGGCTGGATATCAGCCTCAAGGCAAGGCGAAGTTGCAATTAGAGCTTACTGATCCAGAACGATCTGCAGCTTGACGTCAGTCGGCCGGGCTTCGACCGCACGATCGAAAGCCTTGATCGACTCCTCGAAGGCGAAGGTCTCTGAGATCAACGGCTTCAGATCGACGCGGCCGGACGCGATCAGTGCGATGGAACGCTCATACTGATGGGCATAGCGGAAGATCGTCTCGATGCGGATTTCCTTGGTCGATGCCGTGGAAACATCGAAGCCGACCGGATTGACCGGCAGGCCGACGGCAACGATGACGCCGCCGGGACGCGGCAGCGTCATGACGGTTTCCCAGGCCTTCGGCGAACCCGAGCATTCGAAGACGACATCCGCACCCCAGCCGTCCGTGAGCCGATTGACCTCTTCCACCAGGTCCCTTTCACGAATGTTGACCGGGATGACACCCTGATACTGGACGGCGATATCGAGCTTTGGCTGGGCCAGATCGGCAACGATCGCCCGCGCGCAGCCGCCGGCAAGGGCTGCAACCGCCACCATGATGCCGATCGGGCCGGCACCAAGAACGACGGCGGTGTCGCCGGGCGTTATCCGGGCCTTGGTCGCGGCCTGCATGCCGACAGCGAAGGGCTCGACCATGGCGCCCTCAGCAAAGCTGACATTATCAGGCAGCTTGAAGGTATAATTGGCCGGATGAACGACGAAGGGCGTTAGCACGCCATGGATCGGCGGCGTTGCCCAGAAGGCGACGGCGGGATCGACATTGTACATGCCGAGGCGGCTCGCCTTGGAGTTGGCATCGGGGATGCCGGGCTCCATACAGACCCGGTCGCCAACCTTCAGATGCGTCACGCCGGCGCCGACTTCGACCACCGTGCCGGCAGCCTCGTGGCCGAGCACCATCGGCGCGTTGACGACGAAGGGGCCGATCTTGCCATGCGTATAGTAATGCACGTCGGATCCGCAGACGCCGACGGTATGGATCTTGATCCTGACCTCGCCCGGCCCAACCTCCTGCGGCAGATCGATATCACGGATCGACAGTTCATGCTGACGCTCCAAAACCAGGGCACGCATCTTGCTCATCGCCTCTTCCTCTTTCCAAGCAACCAACGCCCCGCTGACACAGGGACGAAATCTTTATCCGTTATAACGTGTGAGCCGGCGTCACAAAACGATCTTTACGCGATGCCGATGAAGTCCGCATTCTTGCAGTCAACCGCTCATTATTGGCGCCAATATTAGACATTTCTTATTAGTTAGCTCCCTATTGCCAATATTGACTGGAGTTCCATTTCTTGCCTTCTAATAATTAAAGAGAAGGAGGGGCTCATTATGACAGTATATGATTGGACCGGTCAGCGCGCCCGCCGGATGAAGATGTTGCGTGCGGCAAGCTTCGCAATGCTTCTGATCATCCTGATGGCGATACCCGCGATATTGCTGCACTACAACATCATCGAATACCCGCACTGACCACCTCGCAATACATGATCGTTACGCCGCCTTCCTAGCGCCCAGCTTCGGCTTGCGCGAGACGTTATCGCCTGCCCTACGGTCCAGCGGCAGGCAGTCCAGCACGGCAAACAGCGCAATGATGCCCAGCATCACGAAGGCCAAACGAAATTCGATGGCAACGATGCCGCTTGCACCGAGCGGCGCACTGATCGCCTGGCCGATGCGGATGCCGATGGCGCCGACGGCGATACCCATACCCATGGTCAGCTGAAAAACCGTGCTGAACAGCGTATTGGCGCCCGTCATCTGCTGGGGCGGAATATCGGCAAAAGCGATCGTATTCAGCGCAGTGAAATGCATCGACCGGCACATGCCGCCGATGAACAGCACCGGCAAGATAAACCAGAGAGGGGTGTCGGGCGAAAACAGCGCGCAGGCCGCGATGAAGATGGCGTTGAGGATGCCGTTGACGATCAGCACCGGCTTGAAGCCGAAGCGGCGCAGGATGGGCGTCGTCGCCGGCTTCATCGCCAGATTGCCGGCAAAAACGGCTAAGGTCAGCATGCCCGCGTGAAAGGCGCTGAGCCCGAAGCCGACCTGGAACATCAGCGGCAGGAGGAAGGGCACGGCGCCAATGGCCGTGCGGAACAACGACCCGCCGGAAATGGTGATGGCGAAGGTCGGCAGCCTTAGCCCGGAGAGATCGATGAGCGGATGCTCCGTCCGCAGAAAATGAAACACGGCAACGGCAAGCAGGATGAAGCCGGCGATCACATAGGCCCATGCTTGCAGCCATGCGGGATCGGGGCGTCCGATCAGCTCCAACCCATACATCAGGCTCGCCAGGCCGATGCCGCTGATGGCGAAGCCGAGCCAATCGAAAGGGGGACGCGCCGTGCTCTTGGTTTCGGGAATGAGCGTGAGCGAGAAGGCGAAGGCCAGAATGCCGAGCGGCAGATTGAGGAAGAAGATCCAGCGCCAGCTTGCGTGATCGGTGATGAAGCCGCCGAGCGGCGGCCCGAGGATCGGCGCCACCAGCGCCGGCCAGGTGATCGTTGCGATCGCCGAAATCAGCTTATCCTTCGGCGTGTTGTTCAAGACGACCAATCTGCCCACCGGCACCATCATCGCCCCGCCGATGCCCTGCAGAATGCGCATGGCAACGAAGGAACCGACGCCGTTGGCAAAGCCGCACAGGACCGAAGCCAGCGTAAAGATGACGACCGCCGTGGTGAAGACCAGACGGGCGCCGAAGCGATCGCTGATCCAGCCGCTGATGGGAATGAAAACACCAAGCGTCAGCAGATAGGCGCTCATGCCGATATTGAGATCGACCGGGCGGGCACCGAAGGAAACGGCCATCTGCGGCAAGGCGGTCGCGATGACAGTGCCATCCAGGTTTTCCATGAAGAAGGCGCCGGCCACGAGCAGTGCTATCAACAGCGAGCGGGAGCCAGCCTCCCGCGCTTCCTCCCGCTGCCCGGGCCTGGACATGTCATTCATCGATCAGCAACTCCGAATCCTCCTCGCATCCCGCATGCATTTAACCGGTTCGGTAACGTTTACGATAGTCGAAATCGTCCCATCAATCGATTAAGCGATCACGTTTCGCGAGGCGGACGGTGCGCAATTTGATCGGTAAGCCGAGTGCTTTCTCGATCCAAACGCGCTCCGCGCAAAGCGCCTCGGCAGGTTCATGTTGGTGAACAAAGCGATCAATCGGCCGCTAGTAGGCATGCATGCGCAAGACATGCTAGGGTTTTTCGTCGGAAGAATGCCGCAGGAAGAACAACAGGACCGACGCCATAACAATATGGAACAGCCCCAAACCAGCCGAGACACCGGCTTGAAGTCTCGAAATGCAGTGTAAGCTGACGAGTGTCTTCGCGACGGCGCATCAATAAGGAACAAGAGCCGCATAATGAAACATGGCCACGACGCATTGACCATCCCGGCCACGCCGGAGTCGAAACTGATCGTAACGCAATCGCCCTTCGACGCCTTTGTGCGAAAATACGGTACGATCCCGCGGCGCGGCGTCTTCGGTTATTTCGTCCATGAACTCGGCCGACGTATCATCCGCGGCGACTATCCCGTCGGCACGACACTGCCGAACGAACCGGATCTCGTCGAACAGTTCGGCATCAGCCGCACCGTCATTCGCGAAGCGATGAAGTGCCTTGCCGGCAAGGGGCTGGTGGAGATCAAGACCCGCGTCGGCACGCGCGTCAAGGAGCGCGCCAACTGGCATCACCTCGATACGGATGTCATGGTATGGTACTACGAAACAGGCCCGTCGGTCGAAATCATGCGTTCGATCAAGGACTTGCGGCTGGCGCTCGAACCGGAAGCCACGGCGCGCGCGGCTCTGCGCCGCAGCGAGAGCGACATTGCCGCAATGAACTCCGCTTATGCGGAAATGGTTTCCACCATCGGCGACGTCGACAGCAATGCCGACGCCGACCTGCGCTTTCATACGGCGATCTTCGCCGCCACGCACAACATGATCTATTCGCAGCTGATCGACCTGATCGCCGTCGGGATCTACGCCAATCGCACGCTTTCCGGCCAGGAAGACATAGCCGAGGGCCAAAAGCGGGCGCTGCCCCTTCACAAGGCCATCCTCGACGCCATCATCGCGCAGGATACGGACGCTGCAATCAAGGCATCGCGAAATCTGCTGGATGCGTGGCTTGCCCGCGACTACGGCTTCTGAGGCACCGCAACTTGCCCTTGCGGGCTAGGAAGAGTGGACAGTTATCTGATCCATAGGACGATTGCTGCGATAGTGACGACTGCGAGGTAGTTTTCGGCGGTTTTTTCGAAGCGCGTAGCGACCCTGCGGAACTGCTTGAGTCTGGAGAAGCAGCACTCGATCAGGTGGCGCTGGGCGTAGAGAT
>NZ_JABAII010000012.1 GCF_012641405.1 Rhizobium sp. P40RR-XXII | reverse complement strand
GCTATCCGCGCCCACTGTTCGTCCCGAAGGATCAGACGATCCAAAACACCCATGACTGCCTCCAAAAGACAGTCTTGAATCTGATTTGCTCAGCCTTGGAAACCCAAGAGTCCACACCTCCTAGAGCCTTTCGGCTTTTCTCCAAATCGTGACAACGCTCTATCCTTTTATTTTTACGCAATTCCGGACGGAAAACCGCACTTTTCCTGGAATTTCTGTAGGCGCTGCCGAGAGGACTATTATGCCGGTTCCGCGGGATAAGTTTTTGGTCAAACCTTACGAACCGGGTGACGCTCAAGCCACGATCGACATTTTCCTAAGGGCCATTCGCGAGGTTGCATCGGCAGACTACAGCCCCGCACAGATCGCTGCCTGGGCAAAGGTCGAAGACGCCGAAGTCTGGGCGCAGCATCGCGCAAGCCGGCCGACCTGGCTTGCGATGGATGGTTCACTGCCCATTGGCTTTACCGATCTGAAATCGGATGGCTGCCTCGATATGATGTTCGTTTCGCCCGACTATCGGGGAAAGGGCGTCGCCAGCCTGTTGCTTGCGACCGTCGAAAGGGCTGCGCGCGAACAAGGCGTTCAGCGGATTTTCACCGAAGCGAGCCTGACCGCCCGCCCCTTCTTCGAGCACAAGGGTTTTGTCGTCGTGACCGCGCAACAGGTGGAAAAGCACGGCCAGATCTTGTCGAACTTCCTGATGGAAAAAACGCTTGCGTAGGCTACCGAGGCGCCGACCCGCGCCTTCCTGTAAAACTCAGGCTTCTTCCCGAACGACCGGGAATTCCGCCAGCCGCGCGGCGTAGCGCGCCATCGTGTCGACTTCGAAATTGACGAAGTCGCCGGCCTTGCGCTCACCCCAGGTCGTGACCTCTAGGGAATGGCGGATCAGAAGCACGTCGAATTCAGTCCCATCGACGGCGTTGACCGTCAGCGAGGTGCCATCGAGCGCGACCGAACCCTTCGGCGCCACGAATCTTGCGAGATGTTCCGGCGCGCGCAGGCGGAAGCGGGTCGCATCGCCCTCGGCTGTCACGGACAGGATTTCCGCTTTGCCGTCGATATGGCCGGACACGATGTGGCCGCCGAGCTCGTCACCGATCTTGAGGGAACGTTCCAGATTGATCTTGGCTCCGGTTTCCCAGGTGCCGATGGTCGTCAGGCGCAGGGCTTCTTCCCAAGCCTCGACCTCGAACCAGCGTCCATTGCTGCCCTCTTCCGGCAGGCCGGTGACCGTCAAGCAGACGCCGGCATGCGAAATCGAGGCGCCCATGTCGATCGTTGCCGGATCGTAATTGGTGGCAACGCGCAGCTTGATGCCTTCCTTCAATGGGGAAATGGATTCGACCGTGCCGACGTCGGTGACAATTCCGGTAAACATCAAAAACCTCTTTCAAATTCGTCGCAGCGATCATCGCCGAAGCGGCTTTCGCCGATATGCATGAAACTGGCTGGGATATTGGATTTGAGGACCGGCGATTCAATACCGCCCGCGCCGATATCCGCTGGCCCCTGGAACAACAGGATGCGATCGACCAGGTCCGCATCGAGGAATCGCCGTGCCGTCTTGGCACCGCCTTCCACCAGCAGGGAAGAAATACCCCGCGTGCCCAGGGCTTCCAGCAACTCTCCCAGTTCGTCCAAATTCGACTGCAACACTTCGACGCCGGCGGCATCGAGGGCGGCGCGGCGCCCCAGGAGGGAGCTATCGGTATTCTCGTCGAAAGGAGGCTGATGGCCGGCAACCGCGATGACCGGATGCTTTCGCGCCGTCTGCACCAGCTTGCTGCCAAGCGGCAGCTGAAGGTCTGCATCGATGACGATGCGCAAGGGCGAGCGGTCTTCCAGGCCGGGCAGCCGGCAGGTCAATTCAGGATCGTCTGATATCGCCGTGCCGATGCCGACGAGAATGGCATCGCTTTCGGCGCGCAGCATCTGCACCTGCGCCCGCGAGATGTCGCCGGTGATGCGAACCTGTCCCTCGCCCGTTTTGCCGATCATGCCATCGGCGGAAATCGCAAGCTTGAGAGTCACATAGGGCCGGTTTCTCGTCTGGCGCATGAGATAACCCGCCAAGGCCCGCCTGCCCTCCGTCTCCAGAATGCCGGCATCGACCTCGATGCCGGCCTCGCGCAGCATATTGATACCGCGCCCGGAAACGCGCTGATCGGGATCGGTGATGCTGATGACGACACGCGCCACGCCATAGGCTATCAACGCCTCGGCACAGGGCGGAGTCTTGCCGTAGTGAGAACAGGGTTCCAGCGTTACATAGGCGGTGGCACCTCGCGCCGCCTCGCCCGCTGCAGCCAGCGCCTGCGGCTCGGCATGCGGGCGTCCGCCCAGCGCGGTCACGCCGCTGCCAAGAATGACGCCATCCTTGACGACGAGGCAGCCGACGGACGGATTTGTGGAAGTCAGTCCCAGATGCTGGCGCGACAGACGGATGGCCGCAGCCATGAAACGATCGTCTTCGGACCGCGGCACCACGGTCAAGGGTCCAGCGGATCGCGGGCGATCTTCGCATTGATTTCGTCGATCACGTGCTCGAAATCTTCGGCATGCGAAAAATCGCGATAGACGGAGGCATAACGCACGAAGGCGACGTCATCGAGGCTCTTCAGCGCCTCCAGCACCTGGAGCCCGATCTGCTCGGAACTGATCTCCGTCTCACCGGAGCTTTCGAGGCGACGCACGATCCCGGAAACGGCGCGCTCGATCCGGTCCCGGTCGACCGGGCGCTTTCGCAGCGCGATCTCGAAGGAACGCACCAGCTTGTCGCGATCGAACGGCACCTTGCGCCCCGTCTTCTTGATGACCATGAGCTCGCGCAGCTGCACGCGCTCGAAGGTGGTGAAGCGGCCGCCACAATCTGGACAAATGCGCCGACGGCGGATGGACGTGTTGTCCTCCGCCGGGCGCGAGTCCTTGACCTGGGTATCTTCTGAGCCGCAGTAAGGGCAGCGCATGCGCTCTCCTTAGCCCATGTAGCCGTACATCGGGAAGCGGTCGGTGAGCTTGACCACTTTCTCGCGCACGGCGGCCTCGACGGCGGCATTGCCTTCGTCGGAATTGGCGACCTTCAGGCCATCGAGCACTTCGATGATCAGATTGCCGATTTCACGGAATTCGGCTTCCTTGAAACCGCGCGTCGTGCCGGCCGGCGTGCCGAGGCGGACACCTGACGTGACGAAGGGCTTCTCGGGGTCGAACGGAATGCCGTTCTTGTTGCAGGTGACGTAGGCGCGGCCGAGGGCTGCTTCCGCGCGCTTGCCGGTGGCATTCTTCTTGCGCAGGTCGACCAGCATCAGGTGGTTGTCCGTGCCGCCGGAAACGACGTCGACACCGCCTGATATCAGCGTTTCGGCCAAAGCCTTGGCGTTCTTGACGATCTGTGCGGCATAATCCTTGAAATCGGGCTGCAGAGCTTCACCGAGGGCAACGGCTTTGGCGGCGATAACGTGCATCAGCGGACCGCCCTGGAGGCCGGGGAAGACGGCCGAATTGAACTTCTTGGCCAGATCCTCGTCATTGGTGAGGATCATGCCGCCACGCGGGCCGCGCAGCGACTTGTGCGTGGTGGTGGTGGCGACATGGCAATGCGGGAACGGCGACGGATGCTGGCCACCGGCAACGAGGCCGGCGATGTGGGCCATGTCGACCATCAGATAAGCACCGACGCTGTCGGCGATCTCGCGGAAGCGCTTCCAGTCCCAGATGCGGGAGTAAGCGGTGCCGCCGGCGATGATCAGCTTCGGCTTGGTTTCTTCGGCCTTGCGCTGCACTTCATCCATGTCGAGCAGGTTGTCGCCTTCGCGCACGCCGTAGGATACGACGTTGAACCACTTGCCGGACATGTTGACCGGCGAACCATGCGTCAGGTGGCCGCCCGAATTGAGATCGAGGCCCATGAAGGTATCGCCCGGCTGCAAGAGCGCAAGGAAGACGGCCTGATTCATCTGCGAACCGGAGTTCGGCTGGACGTTGGCGAAATTGACGCCGAACAGCTTCTTGGCGCGCTCGATGGCGAGTTCCTCGGCGATGTCGACGAACTGGCAGCCGCCATAATAGCGCTTGCCCGGATAGCCTTCGGCGTACTTGTTCGTCATGATCGAGCCCTGCGCTTCCAAGACGGCGCGCGAGACGATGTTTTCCGAGGCGATCAGCTCGATTTCGTGCCGCTGACGACCCAGTTCCTTGCCGATCGCACCAAAGATTTCCGGATCGGTATCGGCAAGCGAGCGATTGAAGAAGGGTTCGGTGGACGCATTGGTCATCGTGAAAGCTCCTGAACGGGCCGGAACGGCAATGCAGACGGTATTAGCGTCCGGGTCGCCGGAGAGCAATACGACGAGCGACATTTGCTGGGCATTCTACGCAGAGCGCCGCCAGCCAATGAAAAAGCCGCATCCAGGGACGCGGCTTCGACAAGAATTGATTGGAATGCCGATTACTGAACCGGTTGCTCCATGCCCTGGGTGGTGTCAAGCGCCAATTGGGAATTGCCGTCGAGATTATAGATATCGTCGCGGAACTGGACGATGCCGTCGCGGGCGCTCCAGGCGGAGATATAGACGAAATAGACCGGCACTTCCGTCGCCAAGGTGATCGGCGTGTTGACGCGCGTGGAGATGACCTGCTCGATGTGCTGACGCGGCCAGCCTGGGGTTTCGGCCAGCAGCCAGGTCGCAAGGTCGCGCACGTTTTGAACGCGCACGCAGCCCGAGCTGTCGAAACGCATCAGCTTGTTGAACAGGCCCTGCTCGGGCGTGTCGTGCATATATTCGTTATTGGGGTTATGGAAGTTGATCTTCGTGGACGCCATGGCGTTCGTCTTGCCGGGGTCCTGTCGGAACATCAGATCCGGCGCCTTGTCCGAATTCCAGTCGATGGTCTCAGGCGAAACTTCCTGACCCTTGCCGTCCAGCAGGCGGATATTGCTTCTCTTCAAATAGGTCGGATCCTTCCGCATGAGCGGCACGATGTCCTTGATGACGATGGAGCGCGGCGCCGTCCAGTAGGGGTTGAGGATGACCTCGTAGATCTTCGAATTGATGATGTGCGTCGGTCGCGTTTCCCGGCCGACGATCGCCTCGTGGCGCAAAGCGACCTGACCGTCCTCTACGGCTTCGACACGGGTCGCCGGGATATTCACCATGACATGACGACGGCCGAGATCGGACGGGAACGTCTGCAGACGGACGAGGTTGGTGTTGAGCTGCTGCAGGCGGACATTGGCCGGGATGTTCATCGCCTTCTGCGTGAAATCGCCGATAACGCCATCCGGCGGCAGCCCATGACGGGCCTGGAAACGCTTTACGGCCCCGTCTACGTAGGAATCGAAAGACGAAGACATGCCCGCCTCGCGCGGCAGGTCGCCTGAAACCATCAGATGCTGGCGCAAAGATTGCACGGCGGGATCGGTAACGCCGATCTGCAGCGGCTGCTGGCTGGTCGGATTAACCTGCGGCCAGCCGCCATTTGCAACGATGCTCTGATACTGGGCAATTGCCTGTTGGATATTCGGTACGGAATCAGGTCCGAGAATTGGCGTGTTCGACTGCACGGCAGCTGCCGTACGCGCCGCGGCCTTGGCGTCGAATTGGTCGTCCCAATTGCCGCGGGACCGGTCGTTGATCAGCGCCTCCAGCGGCGTCGCGTTTTGCGCGAGGGCCGGCGCGGCCAATGCGGCAGCGCCAAAAGTTACGGCCGACCGCAGGAAAGAGCGGCGCGAAAAGGGTTCAATTCCGTTTTTCTTCGACATATCCCAACCGTTTAGCGCTGCGATCCAATTATGCGCAGCCTAGAGAGGAAGCAGTAAATAGCGCGGTTCGCGCCAAGCAACGCAGCTCAGTATCGATCCGTTCCCTTAAAGCACCACCAAAAACTTCGCCACGAACTATCACAATATCGCGAAGCCAAGACCTTCAGGTCGGAAGATCGTATTTCGAGAACGCTGCTTGCAGTCGATTTCCGCTGTCATAGCAATATGGCCAATTCGTGTCTCCCGGCATGAAACTTGCCTTGCCACGCGAGGACGGAAGAAAAGCCAAACTGCTTTTGCTAAAATACCACAGCTGCGCGTGGTTCATAACGTGTCTTGATCCGGCGTCAATGGCTTAGCCGCCCAGGACGTTACATGTGACGGAAGGTGAAGCGCGGACGTGACAAAAAGCGCACAACGGCTGCCTTGGCAACGCATTCAAGCCGGACACGCAGGGAACGTGTCCAGCTTGCTTTTACTGGAAGGTCTTATAGTCGATCCGCCACCGTTACTTACATGCGGTAAGCGATGCTGTCGTTCCAGAAGCGGTCGAGGCGCTGCAGGAGCTTGTTCATCTGGGTGAATTCGTCGGTGCCGATGCCGCCGACCTTGTCGATCGAGCCGATATGGCGCTCATAGAGCTTGGCGACGGTTTCGGCGATGTCCTGGCCCGGTTCCGTCAGGCTGATGCGCACCGAGCGGCGGTCGATGCGCGAGCGCTGATGGTTGATGAAGCCGAGGTCGACCAGCTTCTTGACGTTGTAGGAAACGTTGGAGCCGAGGTAGAAACCGCGGGAGCGCAGCTCGCCGGCCGTCAGTTCGGAATTGCCGATGTTGAAGAGGAGAAGCGCCTGGACGGCGTTGACGTCGTCGCGACCCTGACGGTCGAACTCGTCCTTGATAACATCAAGCAGGCGGCGGTGCAGACGCTCGACCAGGTGAAGGGATTCCATGTAGAGAGCCCGGATGTCGTCAACCTGCTGACCCTGAGCGTTTGCAACTGCCTGCGGCTTGATTTTCGTGTTCATCATGACTTGGCCTCACTGTTTGTTTGGCGGTGTCGTTTTCTTCCCGCCTTGAGTGAGACCCTATCGAATACACATAAAATTCTACTTAAACTGCAGGCTTAACAGCACCTTACCGCGAAGTCTTGGTGTCTCAGGGTAAATCAACCATTACCTGCTGCCGCCGGCGCCGGCGTTTTTCCTGCCACAGCAGGACGCGGAAAAGGCAGTAGATCACTGCGACGCAGGCATGCAAGATCATGATCAGCGGATTGGAGCCGAATATCTCCGGCCAGGCGCCATACATCAATCCCTGCCCGCCTGCCGCCAGCACCCACATGACCGGCCCCCAGGAAACGGTGAGCCACAATCCGAGCGCGGCAACGGGGAAGACGACGGCGAGACCGGCGCCTGCGACCTTCCATGGCAGAGCCAGCAGATCGAAGCGGGCATGACCTTCCAGCGAATAGCCGACCAGCATCGCCCAATATTGCAGGCCGAGCCAGAAACAGGCGATCGCGATCAGCCGCAGGAACAGCACGAACAGGATGTCCGTCAGCGTATTCTTGGGTACGGTCGAAGAATCAGGTTCCATGCGCGAACAATACGTAGGAGGCATCGGCCTCGCCAGAATATAATGGCTGCGGCCTTTCGCCTGGTTTTGAATCCTGGGGACAGCGTGATAGGTACGCGGCCTATATATAATGCCATAAATAGACGAAGAAGGATGGCGGCATCATGGAGAACAAGACGCATCTCGTTGACGAGATCACCGGGCATCGCCGCATGCGACGTAACCGCAAGGCCGATTGGACCCGCCGCCTCGTGCAGGAAAACCGGCTGACGGTCGACGATCTGATCTGGCCGATCTTCCTTATCCCCGGCACCGGCATCCTTGAGCCGATCCCCGCAATGCCCGGCGTCAATCGCATGACGGTGGACAAGGCCGTGGAAGCGGCCAAGGAAGCGGCCGATCTCGGCATTCCCGCACTCGCCACCTTCCCGAACATCGAAATGGGCTTGCGCGACGAGACCGGCTCCAACAGCCTCGAGAAGAACAATCTCATCAATCTCGCCAGCGCGGCGATCAAGAAGGCCGTTCCGAATATCGGCGTCATCACCGATGTCGCCCTCGACCCCTTCACCAGCCACGGCCATGACGGCATCCTGCGCGGCAACGAGATCGTCAACGACGAGACGGTCGAGCAGGTGGCGCTGGCCGCCGTCTACCAGGCGGATGCGGGTGCCGACATCATCGCACCGTCGGAAATGATGGACGGGCGCATCGGCGCAATCCGCCAGGCGCTCGATGCCGCCGGCCACCAGAATGTCGGCATCATGAGCTATGCGACGAAATTCAGCTCGGCCTTCTACGGCCCCTATCGCGAGGCGATTTCGACCGGCGGCCTGCTGAAGGGCGACAAGAAGACCTATTACATCGACCCGGCCAACGGCACCGAAGCCGTGCGCGATGCTGCCCTCGACGTCGAGGAAGGCGCCGATATGCTGATGGTCAAGCCGGGCCTGCCCTATCTCGACATTTGTTGGCGGCTGAAGGAGGCTTTCGGCCTTCCGACCTTCGCCTATCAGGTCTCCGGCGAATACGCGATGATCAAGGCAGCCGCCGCCAATGGCTGGATCGACGGCGACAGAGTGATGCTCGAAACCCTGCTCGCCTTCAAGCGCGCCGGCTGCGACGGCATCCTCACCTATTTCGCCATGGATGTTGCAAAGCATCTGGCAAGAAAATAGCTCCGCACCATTCACTTATTGTATTTGCCGGACCTGATACCATATGTTCGGCAAATGTTTCCCAAGGAGGAAAGCAATGAGCCTGAACCCCAGCCCGCTCTATGCAGCACCGGATGACTGGCGCGCCTATAGTGGCGTGCTGAGCCGGCGCATCTTCGCATTCATCGTCGATTACATCATCGTCGCGCTGCTCTGCATTCCGGCGGCCGTCGTACTGTTTTTCGTTTCGATCCTGACGCTGGGGCTTGGCTTCATCCTCTATCCCGCGCTCTTCGTCATCGTAGCCGGATTGTATTTCGGCTGGACGCTCGGCGGCCCATACCAGGCTTCGCTCGGCATGCGGGCCATGGGCCTCACCATGGTCCGCGTCGACGGGCGCCGGATGGATTTCCTGACGGCGATCGTCCACCTGGCGCTGTTCTGGGTCCTGAACTCGGTGTTGACGCCGCTGATCCTGCTGGTAGGCCTGTTTACCGACCGCAGCCGGCTGGTGCACGACCTGCTGCTCGGCACGGTCATCGCCCGTACCGCCTAAAACACGCACGTTGCGATATCAAATATACGATCCCTCGCGGTACAAACGAGCCGCGAGGCGGCATCCGAGTGCATCATGAATTAGGAAACTTCGATCTTTAGCGAAGGACGTAGTTGACGTTTTCTAAACTTGAGCCATGCTTGTAAAAAACGGGTGCCGAAAGAAAGGGCAATCAACGGCAGATGAACACGCAGTCAACGCCTTCTCCGCAGTTTTATCTGACGGCACCGGCTGCCTGCCCGTACCTGCCGCACGAGATGGAGCGCAAAGTCTTTACGCATCTCGTCGGCCCCCGTGCGGCGGAGATGAACGATATCCTGACTCAGGGCGGCTTCCGGCGCTCGCAAAACATCGCCTACCGCCCTGCCTGTGAATCCTGCAGGGCCTGCGTATCGGTCCGCATTCTCGCCCAGGAATTCGAGCCCAGCCGCTCGATGCGGCGCATTCTGGCCGCCAATAGCGACGTCATCGCCACCGAATTTCCCGCGCAGCCTTCCAGCGAGCAATATTCGCTCTTCCGCCGCTATCTCGACTATCGCCATCAGCACGGCGGCATGTCCGACATGACCGTGCTCGACTATGCGATCATGGTCGAGGACACGCATGTGAATACCCGCATTATCGAGTATCGCCGCCGTGAGGAAGGGGCGGGGCTGGAACAACGCCCGAAAGGTGAGTTGCTGGCGGCGGCTTTGACCGACGTCATGAGCGACGGGCTGTCGATGGTCTATTCCTATTTCAATCCCGATCTCGACGAGCGATCGCTCGGCACCTTCATGATCCTAGATCATATCAAGCGGACGAAGGCGCTCGGCTTGCCGCATGTCTATCTCGGCTATTGGGTCAAAGGCTCGCGCAAGATGGACTATAAGACGCGCTTTCAGCCGCAGGAACATCTCACGCCGCGCGGCTGGGAGCGTTTCGACCCCGCCGCCGACGGCGATAAAGATACCTTCCGCTGAATGTTCTCCCGTCTTTCGGATCATCAAAAGGGCCTGCTGCTGACGACGCTCGGCGGCCTGGCCCTGTCGATGGACATACCGCTGATCCGGCTTTCCAGCGGTGAAGTCTGGTCGGTGCTGTCGGCGCGCAGCCTTGCAACCATCGTCGTGGCGCTCGCGGCACTTTTCGTTATCCGCCGTGTTACGGGTTCGCTGCGAAGCGTGCTGCCGGGCTGGCTCGGGCTTCCCGTCGGCTTCTTCTACGGGCTGACGACCATCGCCTTTCTCCTTGCCGTCTATTACACGACGGCGGCGAATGTGGTGTTCATCATCGCGCTGAACCCGATGTTCACCGCGCTTCTTTCCTGGATCTTCCTCAAGGAGCGCCCTGCCCTTTCGACCTTCATCACCATGGCCGTCATGATCATCGGCGTCGGCCTCATCGTTGGCGACGGCATGGAAGGTGGCCATCTGCTGGGCGACGCGCTTTCCGTGCTTGCATCGTTTTCCATTGCCTGCGCCATCACCATCAGCCGCGCCTCGGGGCGTGATATGGGTTTCGCTTCCTTGCTGGCCGCCGTCATCCCGGCCGCAGTCGGTCTCTATCACATGGCGCCCTTAGGCTTTTCCATCGAACATCCGGGCTGGATCCTCCTCGATGGCGGCGTGCTGATGCCCCTCTCCTTCTGGTGCCTTGCGACAGGCACACGCTTTCTCTCGGCACCGGAAGTGGCAATGTTCTATCTCTTGGAAACGATCCTGGCGCCGATCTGGGTCTGGCTGATCTTCTTCGAGGCACCCACCAACATGACGCTGGCCGGCGGCGCGATACTGATCCTGGCGCTCGCCGCCCATTCGCTCTGGCAGGCGCGGGTCAAGGCGAGAGCAGCGCTGACAGCGCAAGGCCTCGCGCATTGAAGCCATGATTTTCCCATGTTATAACCAAGTTATTACATGGGGAGTTCAGATATGAACGTCACTATCCGCAAGATCGGCAATTCCGAAGGCGTGATTATCCCGAAGGAAGTTCTCCAAAGGCTCGGCCTGAAAAACGGCGATGCATTGGAAATACGTGAAGCGAACGGCAACATCGAACTGGTTCCCGAGCGCGCTGATCTGACCGAGCAGTTGCAGGCTGCAAGACTTGGCATGCAGAAATATCGCGCTGCTCTGCGCGAACTCGCAAAATGAATGAATATAAATGGCTATCCCGTGAAGCCGTCGAGATCATGCATGCGGAACAGGTCGCCGAACATGGTGGATTGCCGGGTTTAAAGGACGAGAACGCCTTAGAGGCAGCTATGACGCGCCCGTTAAACGAGGCTGCATACGGCGCGAACGATTTATTCGCCTTAGCTGCCGCTTACCTCTATGGGATCGTTCGGAATCACCCATTTTCGGATGGAAACAATCGGGCCAGCTATCTGGCGGCGTTCACGTTCCTCTACATCAATGGCTACCTTATCGAAGCTGACGATGGGACCATTGTCGCCTTTGTGCAGGGCGTTGCGGCCGGAGAAATCGATGAAATAGGCGCAATGCAATTCTTGAAAGATTTCTGCGTTCCGCTTGCCGGGTGACGACGCTCCATTCGCCGCATCACCCGGCCCTTGGCTAAGGCTCAGAGCGTTCGACGCCGCAATCGACCCGCCGGGTCGATTGCCTTCAGCTCGGCTCAACCAAGCTTCACCCTGAAAACCTGCCGCTTCTGGGAAAGCCCTTCGGCACGGCTCTGCCGACACCGGCGCGTTCGGCCAACCATTCCACCAACTCGTCCTTGGTCTTGGTAAAGGTGCGGCCGGCGCTGTCTTCCCAGGTCAGGCCATCAGCGATGACGAAGCACCGGATGTCGGCAATGCCGCCATCCTTGTAGCGCTGCAGGCGCACACCCTTACCGCGCGACATTTCAGGCACCTGCGAAAGCGGGAAGATGACCATCTTGCGGTTCTCGCCGACCACGGCGACATGATCGCCGGAAACCGGCACGAGAAGCTTGGTCTCGTCGGGATGGGAGACGTTCATGATCTGCTTGCCCTTGCGGGTGTTGGCGACCAGCTCCGCCTCGGGCACGATGAAACCGTTGCCCACCGTCGATGCGATTAGCTGCTTGCGCTGCGGATCGTGGACGAAGGCGGTCAGCACATCCTGATCATTCTCCATGTCGATCATGATGCGCAGCGGCTCGCCATGGCCGCGGCCGCCGGGCAGCTTATCGCCACCGAGCGTATAGGCCTTGCCGCCCGTCGTGATGATGAGGATCTTGTCGGTCGTCTGCGCGGGGAAGGCAACCTTCGGTCCATCGCCTTCCTTGAAGGTGAGCGCCGCGGTATCGGAGATGTGGCCCTTCAGCGCGCGGATCCATCCCTTTTCAGAGACGACGACCGTGATCGGCTCCTTCTCGATCATCGCCTGCTGAATGGCGGCATCGTCGGCTTCGGGCGCTTCGGCAAACTGCGTGCGGCGGCGCCCGATTTCGGTGGCCTTGGCGAACTTCTTCTTCACCTCGCCGATTTCCCAGGAAACCGTCTGCCACTGCTTTTCTTCCGAGGCGAGCAATGCCTCGATGTCGGACTTTTCCTTGGTCAGGCCTTCGAATTCCTTGCGGATCTCGAACTCTTCCAGCTTGCGCAAGGAGCGCAGCCGCATATTGAGGATCGCCTCGACCTGATTGTCCGTGAGGCCGAACCGCTCCATCATCACGGGCTTCGGCTCATCCTCCTCGCGGATGATGGCGATGACCTCATCGATGTTGAGATAGGCAACCAGCAAACCGCCAAGGATTTCGAGGCGCTTCTCGATTGCCGCCAGCCGGAAGCGCGAACGGCGCAGCAGGACTTCGCGGCGATGATCCAGCCACTCCTTCAGCACTTCGTTCAGGGCCATGACCTTGGGAATGCGGCCCATGGACAGGACATTCATGTTGAGCGGGAAGCGGCTCTCCAGCTCGGTGAGCTTGAACATCGATTCCATCAGGATCGTCGCATCGACGGTGCGGCTCTTCGGGATCAGGACAACGCGGATATCCTCGGCGGATTCATCGCGGATATCCTCAAGCAGCGGCAATTTGCGCGACAGCAGCAACTCCGCGATCTTTTCGATCAACCGCGACTTCTGCACCTGGAACGGAATCTCCGTGACGACGATCTGGTAGCCGCCGCGACCGAGATCCTCGATCTCCCATTTGGAACGAACGCGGAAGCCGCCGCGACCGGTCTTGTAGCTTTCAATGATGCTCCGGCGATCGTCGATGATAATGCCGCCGGTCGGAAAGTCGGGACCGGGAATATAGAGTTCCACCAGCTTCTCGACGGTGGCATCGCGATCCTTGATCAGATGCAGCGCGGCGTCGCAAAGCTCATGGGCATTGTGTGACGGGATGGAGGTCGCCATGCCGACGGCAATGCCGGAGGAGCCGTTGGCGAGCAGATTGGGGAACGCGCCCGGCAGGACGATCGGTTCGGAATTCGATTCGTCGTAGGTATCGCGAAAATCGACCGCATCCTGATCGATGCCTTCGAGCAGCAGTTCGGAAACCGCCGTCATCTTGGATTCGGTATAACGCATCGCGGCCGGGCTATCGCCGTCGATATTGCCGAAATTGCCTTGGCCGTTGACCAGCGTGTAACGCTGAGAGAAATCCTGCGCGAGACGCGCCAGCGCGTCATAGATCGACTGGTCGCCATGCGGGTGATAGTTACCCATCACCTCGCCGACGATCTTGGCGCATTTGCGGAAGGCGGCATTGGGACGCAGCCCCATCTCGCTCATCGCATAAACGATGCGGCGATGCACCGGCTTCAACCCGTCGCGGACGTCGGGAAGCGCGCGTTGCGTAATGGTCGACAAAGCATAGGCCAGATAGCGCTCTTCGAGCGCGGCCTTCAGGTCGACCGGAACGATGTTGTCGTCGCCGTCACCGGACGGCGGTGTAAGATTTTGTCCCATGGTCCTTGACTATCGGAGATGGCGATTCCCGGCAAGAAATCAGCGAAAAGCACCTGTGGATGAAGGCGTTTCAGGCGTCCGGCGAGATGGTTGCAGATACATTTTTGCTGCACTCGCGCCCTACACTCATTGTCATTGGATTTTCGGAGAAAGACCAATATAAGTCGGCGCAGTACACGCGCAATCTGTACACCCCCGCCGATACCACCGGCTCAACGAGGAAACGCCATAATGACTTTCTATCGGACCACGCGGCTGATGCTCTGCAGCGCAGCCATCCTGTCCTTCGCCAGCTCGGCCTTCGCCCTTGATGGCAACGACCTGCTGAAGAAGATCAACGACATCTACGGCCAGCAGGGCGCTTCGATTGCTGCTGGAGGTATCGATGTCGACGGTAGCACCGTGACGCTGAAGGGCGCAAGCTTCAAGGCGGCCGGCATGGAAGACAGCATCCCGCTCGGCGACATCACCATGGACGGCGTCGAAGAAAACAACGGCGGTTACACGATCGAGGAAATCGACTTCGCGGATGTCGATTTCAAAAAAGATGGCGCGGCTGTTTCCGCCAGCGACCTCAAGCTGAGCGGCGTCGAAATTCCGGCTGACGCAACCAAGGGCGACCTCGCCTCGCTTCTCTACTACAAGAGTGCCCATGCAGGAGAGGTCTCCGTCACCAAGGACGGCACCGAAGTGTTCTCGATCGAGGGCGCCGACGCGACAATGAACAAGCGCGACGACAAGTCGGGCCTCGACTTCGACGCAAAGATCAACGGTGTCAAAGCCGATCTCAGCAAGGTCGACGACCAGAAGTCCAAGGAAGCGATCGAAGCGCTCAAGCTGCAGCAGATCGATGGCACCATCGCGATGAAGGGCAGCTGGGAGATCGGTCCGGGCACGATCGACATCACCGAATATTCCTTCGACTTCAAGGATATCGGCAAGCTGAACCTCGCCTTCAGCATTTCCGGCTACACGCCCGCTTTCGCGAAGTCGATGCAGGAAGCGCTCAAGACGGTTCGCTCCAATCCGAACCAGCAGGAAGCGCAACAGTCGGCTGGCCTCGCCATGCTAGGCCTCCTCCAGCAGCTGACCTTCAACAGCGCTGCGATCCGCTTCGACGACGCCTCGATTACCGCGCGCGCGCTCGATTTCGCCGGCAAGCAGCAGGGCGTCACGGGCAAGCAGCTGGCAGATACGCTGAAGGCGATGACGCCGATCATGATGGCGCAGCTCAACATTCCGGAACTGCAGAACGCCGTGTCCACAGCTGTCAGCGCCTATCTCGACAATCCGAAGAGCCTGACCGTCACCGCCGCTCCGGGCAAGCCGGTACCGGTGCCGATGATCATCGGCGCCGCCATGGGCGCTCCGAACTCGATCCCGCAGGTCATCGGCCTCAAGGTTTCCTCGAACGACTAAGCCGCCGCTCCCGGCACTATTCGGAAACCCGGCGATCTCGGTCGCCGGGTTTTCCTTTGCGGCGAGTTAGGTTTCTTGCCGGAGCTGATATTTCCGCAGTTCGCTGAGAGCATGCGACAACAAGGCAAGCAATTCATCCGTGGTCGCACCGTCGCGCGCCTGGACGGACATGCCCTGCACGATTGCGCCCAGAAAACGGGCAAGCGAACGAGCGTCGGCGTCCGGTCGCATGTCACCTTCCGCAATACCGCGCTCGATCCGGGCGGTGAAGATATCGAGCGTCTGCAAGCGCATCGATGCGACATGGTGGGCGATCGGTTCGTTCTCCTCGGCGCAGTTCAGCACCGCCGTCGATATCATGCAGCCTTTCGGATGTTCCGGGGCAGTGAAAATCTTGGCGGAGTTCGTCAGGAAGCGCTCGAAAGCGGCCACCGTATCCACCTTCTCCTGAAATGGATTGCCGGGTTCCGGCCGCGGCATGCGGCGGTACTGTTCGAGCGTCTCCCGATAAAGCTCCGCCTTCGAACCGAAAGCAGCATAGAGGCTCTGTGGCGTGATCCCCATCGCAGCCGTCAAATCGGCGATGGATGAGCCATCGTAGCCATGTTTCCAAAACGTGTCCCGCGCTGAAGCAAGAACCGTCTCGCGATCAAAGGCAGGCGGGCGCCCACGCTTGCGGGGCGGGGAATTTTCGGTCACTCCGCTATTTTTCACAATGGTCACTCTAGAATTATTCTCCGATCTGGGTTATTCAGGAACGGTCATTGTGATTATAGAAGGTTTTGCACCATGAGTCTTGCCCTGGAAAATTCCGCCCGATCGGGCCACGGTATTCTGACCAAAGGCATCGATGCGGCCATTGATACCGCCTTGGCGGATAAAAGACTGGTCGGAACTGTGGTCCTGATCGCCCGGGACGGCGAACCGGTCTATCGCCGCGCCGCCGGTCTGGCGGATCGTGAAAACAGGGTGGCTATGCAGGAGGACGCCATCTTCCGTCTTGCCTCCGTCACCAAGCCGATCGTTACCATCACCGCCATGCGGCTCATCGAACAGGGCCGCATCGGGCTTGACGATCCGATCACCAAATGGCTTCCGGATTTCAGGCCAAGGTTGCCTGACGGTGGCGAGGCGGTGATCCGCATCCGGCATCTGCTGTCCCATACATCCGGCTTGGGCTACGCATTCTCGAGTAACGAAAATGACCCCTACATCCGCGCCGGCGTGTCGGACGGGCTCGACCAACCCGGCCTGCCGCTTGCGGAAAACCTGCGCCGTCTTGGGAGCGCTTCCCTGCGTTTCGCACCCGGCGAAGGCTGGGAATATTCGCTCGCAATGGACGTGCTCGGCGGCGTCATCGAGAAGGAAACCGGCGGCGTTCTCGGCGATGCGGTTGCGGAGCTTGTCACGAAGCCGCTCGGTCTCTCCGACACCGCCTTCTCCGTCCGCGACCGCAGTCGCCTAGCTGCCGCCTATGTAAATGGCGCGTCGGAGCCGCAACGGATGGAGGAGGAGGCGCTCGTGCCGATCCTCGATAGCACGATCCGCTTTGCGCCGGACAGGATATTCGATCCCGGCTCCTACCACTCCGGCGGCGCGGGCATGGCTGGAACCGCGGATGACATCCTTGCCATTCTGGAAGCGATACGGAAAGGCGGCGCACCGCTGCTGTCGGCCGATACGGTGAGGACGATGATGACCGATCAAGCCGGCGGCCATATGCAGCCGCTGCAAGCCGGTTTCGGCTTCGGCTACGGCTGGTCCGTCGTTACCGATCCTGTCGCGGCACAGGCCCCCTTCTCCGCCGGCACGATCAAATGGGGCGGCGTCTACGGCCACAGCTGGTTTGTCGACCCTGCGGAAAAGCTGACGGTCGTGGCGCTTACCAACACCACGCTCGAGGGCATGTGGGGCCAGTTCACCATCGATCTTCGCGATGCGATCTATGCAGCAATCTAGCTGATATTAACATGCCAAACAAAAACCCGGCGATTTCGGTCGCCGGGTTTTGTATTTCATCAAACTTGAAGGAGCTCAGTCCTTCTTGACCGGCGGTACCGGACGGATGGCCAGTTCGCGCAGCTGCGTCGGCGTTGCGGCCGAGGGAGCGCCCATCAACAGATCCTGTGCCTGCTGGTTCATCGGGAACAGCGAAATCTCGCGCAGGTTCTTGGCACCGACCAGCAGCATGACGATACGGTCGATACCGAAGGCAGCACCACCATGCGGAGGCGCGCCATACTGGAAGGCGCGGTAGAGACCGCCGAA
Organism: Rhizobium sp. P40RR-XXII; assembly: GCF_012641405.1. Classification (GTDB taxonomy): domain Bacteria; phylum Pseudomonadota; class Alphaproteobacteria; order Rhizobiales; family Rhizobiaceae; genus Rhizobium. The sequence goes on along the minus strand of NZ_JABAII010000012.1, from coordinate 183,107 downwards.
ACGCTCCTCGACATCCGCCTGGCTGAGGCCGACCTTTTCGAAAGCGGCGACCATGGTTTCCGGCGACTGGTTACGGATCGAGCCCGAAGCAATCTCGAAGCCGTTGCAGACGGCGTCGTATTGGAAAGCCTTGATTGTGAGCGGATCCTGGTTCTGCAGCGCCTCGAGGCCACCTTGCGGCATCGAGAACGGGTTGTGCGCAAAATCGACCTTCTTTTCTTCCTCGCTCCATTCGAAGAACGGGAAGTCGACGATCCAGCAAAGCTCGAAGCGATCGCGGTCGACCAGGTTCAGCTCCTCGCCGGCCCTGGTGCGGGCTTCGCCGGCAAACTTGTAGAATTTGGCGGGATCGCCGGCGACGAAGAAGCAGGCATCGCCGTCATCGAGACCGAGCTGGGTGCGGATCGCATCCGTGCGCTCCTCGCCGATGTTCTTGGCAAGCGGGCCGGCGCCTTCGAGCGTCTCGCCCTCCTTGCGCCAGAAGATGTAGCCGAGGCCCGGCTGACCCTGGCTCTGCGCCCAGGCGTTCATGCGGTCGCAGAAAGCTCTGGAGCCGCCGGTCTTGGCCGGAATCGCCCAGACCTGAACCTTCGGGTTCGAGGCGATCATGTTGGCGAAGACCTTGAAGCCGGAGCCGGCGAAATGGTCGGTTACCGCTTCCATGACGATCGGGTTGCGCAGGTCGGGCTTGTCGGAGCCGTATTTGCGGATCGCCTCGTCATAGGGAATGCGCGGCCATTCCTTGGTGACCGGCTTGCCGTCGGCGAACTCTTCGAACACCTGGGTCATCAGAGGGGCCATCGTGTCCCACACGTCTTCCTGCGTCACGAAGCTCATTTCGAGGTCGAGCTGGTAGAATTCGCCCGGCAGACGGTCGGCACGCGGGTCTTCGTCGCGGAAGCACGGCGCGATCTGGAAGTAACGGTCGAAGCCCGCAACCATCAGGAGCTGCTTATATTGCTGCGGCGCCTGCGGCAGTGCGTAAAACGTGCCGGGATGAATGCGGCTAGGTACCAGGAAGTCGCGTGCGCCTTCCGGCGACGAAGCTGTCAGGATCGGCGTGGTGTATTCGGTGAAGCCCACTTCGCCCATATGACGGCGCATGGAGGAGATAACCTGCGTGCGCTTGACGATGTTCCGATGCAGCGTTTCGCGGCGAAGGTCGAGGAAGCGATACTTGAGACGAACGTCTTCCGGATAGTCCGGCTCGCCGAAAACCGGCAGCGGCAGTTCCTTGGCGGCCGACAGCACTTCGATCTCCTGAGCATAAAGCTCGATCTCGCCGGTCGGCATGTTCTTGTTGACGGTGTCTTCCGTACGAGCCTTCACCAGACCGTCAATGCGGACGACCCATTCGCCGCGAACGGTCTCGGCAAGCTTGAAGGCCGGAGAATCCGGGTCGGCAACGACCTGTGTGATGCCATAGTGATCGCGCAGGTCGATGAACAGCACGCCGCCATGATCTCGGACGCGATGAACCCAGCCGGAAATGCGGACGGTCGAACCGACGTCGGACTTGCGCAGGGCGGCGCATGTGTGGCTGCGATAACGATGCATAATATATATCCTGGACTTGGCGGGCGGCGGCGCAAGGACACGCAGACCCCTCGCCCGCCGACGAGAAAATCGGGCGGAAAAGCGCATGGTGCGCCCGATTTGTCAAGGCTCGAACTCCGGAAGTCGGCTTAAAGCTGCTTCATCCGCCACGCATATCGGCATCCGCAAGTAGCCTCTGCGGCAGTTTGGCTACCCCGATGCTATTGCTGAACATCGAGGTCAACTTTAAACAGGCATCCATAGATCTTCGCCCCGGAGCATGACATGCCGATCCTCACCCGCCGCAATCTCCTGAAAGCTTCAGCCGTTGCCGGAGCCTATGGCGTTGGTCTCGGCATTGCCGGGAAATTTGCGGGCAAGGCGGCGGCGGCCGAGCCGCTCACGTTGAAGACGGCCAAGATCGAGGCTAATCTGACGAATGGCGGCGCGACCAGGAATGTGCTCACCTATGGCGACAACGGCACGCCGCCGGTCGTGCGCATGAGAAAGGGCGAGGCCTTCGCGACCCGGCTCATCAACGGCATAGACGATCCGACGACCATCCACTGGCACGGCATTCGCCTTCCGAATGCCATGGACGGCGTGCCGTTCCTTACCCAGCCCTATGTCTATACCGGCGATCACTTCGACTACGCCTTCACTCCGCCCGATGCCGGCACCTTCTGGTATCATCCGCATTGCAACACGCTGGAGCAGATGGGCCATGGCATGACCGGCGTCATCGTCGTCGAAAATCCCAAGGATCCGGCGTTCGATTCGGAAGTGGTACTCAATCTGCGCGATTGGCGTCTGGGCGGAGACGGACAGTTCATCGCGCAGTTCCGGCCTCGCGATGCGGCCAAATCCGGCACCTACGGGACGGTCCGGACCGCGAACTGGCAGCAGCAGCCGCAATATGACGCCCCTTCCGGCGGCCTGGTGCGCCTGCGCATCGCGATCACCGACGTCACGCGCATCTATTCCTTCCGCATGGACGGCGCAGAGGCGACCGTGATCGCGATCGACGGCAATCCGGTGCCGCAGCGTTTTCCGCTCGATCTGCTGCAGCTCGGACCGGGACAGCGGCTGGAGCTAGCCGTGCGCATGCCCGACAGAGAAGGCGCAATCGTTAAGCTCGAAGATATCAAGGGCACCGATCCGAAGGTGCTGGCAATGCTGCGCGCGGTCGGCAGCTCGCTGAAGCGCGATGTCCGCGATCTGGCGTCGCTGGAAGACAATCCCGTGCAGAAGGCCGATCTTGGCGTGGCAATACATATCCCGCTCATTCTCAGCGCCACGGCGGAAAATACAGCCGACAACAGCATCTGCGGTTCGCTCGGCTACAGCTTCTGGGCCATTAACAAGGTGCCGTGGCCCGGCGACACTCCCGATCCGACTGCGCCGCTTGCCGAACTCAAGCTCGGCAAGAGCTATGTCATCGACATGGAAAACGTCACCCCGCACAGCCATCCGATCCATCTGCACGGGATGAGCTTCACGGTTCTGTCCTCCTCGACGCGGCAGGTACAGCCATTCGTGTCGGACACCTATCTGATCCAGCCGGATGAAAAGGTTCAGCTCGCTTTCGTCGCCGACAATCCCGGCGACTGGCTGCTGCATTGCCACATCATCGAGCATCAGAAGACGGGCATGACCAGCTACGTGCGTGTGGCATAAGCAGCAACAAACGGCGCTGACACCTATCCGGTTGCGACCGAAGCGCCATTCGCTTCCATTAATTTCAGCCAAAAGCGAAATGCGGCAAAGGCTTTGCTCGCGAAAGTATTGACATATCCGGCTGAAAGGAGAAGGAAGTTAAACAACTATTTTACCGATGAATGTGTTGAGATGATCGAAACTACCGCCCAATTGGAGGCGGCCTGCCAAGAGCTGGCCAAGTCGGAATTTATTACCATCGATACGGAATTCCTGCGAGAAACGACCTTCTGGCCGGAGCTGTGTCTGATACAGATGGCAAGCCCAACGACCGAGGTGCTGGTGGATCCGCTGGCCAAGGGTCTGGATCTCGCGCCGTTTTTCGAGCTGATGGCCAATTCTTCGGTTCTGAAGGTATTCCACGCCGCGCGCCAGGATATCGAAATCATTTTCCATCGCGGCAACCTCATTCCGCATCCGATCTTCGATACGCAGGTGGCGGCGATGGTCTGCGGCTTCGGCGATTCGGTTTCGTACGATCAGCTCGTCAGCCGCATCAAGAGCGTCCATATCGACAAATCCTCGCGATTTACCGATTGGAGCCGGCGTCCCCTCTCGGAAAAGCAGCTGGACTATGCACTGGCCGACGTGACCCATCTGCGAGACGTCTATCTCTCGCTCGATGAGCAACTGAAGCGCGAGGGGCGCGCATCCTGGCTGCAGGAGGAAATGGCAATCCTCGAGGCACGCGAGACCTACGATCTGCATCCCGACGACGCCTGGCAGCGACTGAAGATGCGGCTGCGCAAGCCGCAGGAACTCGCAGTTCTGAAATATGTGGCCGCATGGCGCGAACGTGAGGCGCGTGCCCGCAACGTGCCGCGCGCCCGCGTGCTGAAGGATGACGCGATCTATGAGATCGCCCAGCAGCAGCCAAAGGACAGCGAGGCGCTGGCGCGGCTGCGCACCATCCCCAAGGGCTGGGAGCGTTCGGCCGCCGGTGCGGCTGTGCTCGAGGCGATCAATGCGGCGCTGGCATTGCCGAAATCGGACATGCCGCATCCGCCGCGCCATCAGCAGGCCCCGGAAGGCACCGCCGCCGCCTCGGAACTGCTGAAAGTGCTGCTGAAGCTCATCGCCGAAAAGCATGGCGTCGCACCGAAAGTGATCGCCAACAGCGACGATCTCGACAAGATCGCCGCCGAAGGAGAGAAAGCCGATGTGGCGGCCTTGACCGGCTGGCGGCGCGATCTTTTCGGCGAGACGGCCCTGCAGCTGATCCAGGGCCAGGTGGCTCTGCGCTTCGTCGGCAAGCGGATCGAGACCGTCACCCTCTAGCGGCGACATTATCCTTCCCCAATCCCTTGCAATTGCGTATGATTCGCGGAGCGTTACGGCGGCTGCAATCACGATTGCGCCGCAAATCTCGTGGAATGAACGTCTGATGTAATCGTTCTATTCGATGACGTTCCGGTTTGCCGACGCAATTCCGCGTCGATGACAGGCGTCGCTTCTCGGCGGAAAAATGAATGGGCGTTCTCCATTCGATACGCAACTGGATCCTGATATCGCTGCTTGTCGCCTCGACCGGCGTGATCTACGGCAAGATATTCTTCCCGCAATCGCCAATGTATATCGGCGCGATCTTCGCCGTGTTCTGCGGCATGCCGCTGCTCGCCTTTGAACGCCGCATGATCCTGCCGCGGCTAAACGTCTGGATGCATCGCCTGCCGACGCCTGCCTTTATTCTTTCGGCTCTCATCGTCGATTTCATCCTGATGAGCGTCGGCTATGCCATGGCGGGCAGTCTTTTGAAATTGCTAGGCCTGGTCGAAGCGTCATGGAAAGACGTGACGGTACTGAAGATAGACGTCTACATCTATGCCGTTCTGGTGACCGCCGTCATCATCTTCATCGGCCGCGTGCGGGAACTGCTCGGCCGCGACGTCTTCCTCAGCCTGCTGACCGGCCGATACCGCAATCCGGTGCAGGAGGAACGCGTCTTTCTGTTCATCGATCTCGTCGGCTCCACTGCCTTTGCGGAAGAGCACGGCGACCTCAAGACACAGGAATTCCTGGGCGCAGTGTTCGGCGCCATAGCGGAGCCCGTACGGCGGCACAAGGGCGCGATCGACGATTATATCGGTGATGCCGCCATCATCACCTGGCCGCTTCGCCGCGGCGTGAAGAATGCCAATTGCGTGCGCTGCGTCTTTAATATCCTCGACGATATCGAAAAGAACGCCGAGACGTGGCTGAAATCCTATGGCAGGGTGCCGCGTCTGCGCGCCGCTTTGCATGGCGGCAGCATCGTGACGGGCGAAATCGGCGTCGACCATCACAAGATCGCCTATTTCGGCGACACGGTGAATACCACCGCAAGGCTGGAATCGCTCTGCAAGACGCTGGAACGCCAGGTGCTGATTTCGAGCGATCTTGCCAGACAGCTCGAGCTGCCCGAGGCGATCATCAAGGAAGAGCTCGGCGAGCATGCCGTTCGCGGCCGCGATCAGCCTCTCGGCGTGATCGCGCTTCATACGCAGAGCCGAGAAGTTCTCAAGACGGTCCGCGGCAGATTGTAAGCAATGCAAAATACTGGCTGCATTTTCAGATCGATGCTCGTCTGAGCTTCACACCTTATAGGTTGTCCACAGTCACCAAATCTTCACCTGAGCGTTAATTCGCCGACATGGCTCGCCTGCTAAGCCGGATCGTTTTCGCCACTCCTCGCCAACAAGGTGACATGATGACCCGAATCCTTTCCGCCTCCACGGCACTCTTCCTTCTGCTTGCCGCCTCGGCCCAGGCCGAGCAGCAATTCAAGGCAAAGCTCGTGGGACAGGCCATCCTCCCGGCCAACACGATCGCCGACGCGCCTGCGGACGCGCCCGACTTCCTGAAGACATCCGGCAAGTTCACCACGCCGGACCGCAAGCGCACTGATGCGCCCGGCACGGTGCCCGGCAAGGACGGCGCCCGTGTCACCGACCTGAAGCTGCCCTTCGCCGGTCAGCCGATCCAGGGCTTTTCCGGCATCAAGACCATGCCGGACGGAACCTTCTGGACGCTCTCCGACAATGGCTTCGGCTCCAAGCAGAACTCCTCGGATGCGATGCTCTTCCTGCATCAGCTCAAGTTCAACTGGGATAGCGGCAAGGTCGAGGTCGTCAAGAACCTGTTCCTCTCCGATCCGAACAAGAAGGCCCCCTTCCCGATCGTTCTCGAAGGCGCCGAAAAGCGCTACCTGACCGGTGCCGATTTCGATATCGAATCGATCCAGCCGGTTGCCGACGGCTTCTGGATCGGCGACGAATTCGGGCCTTATCTTTTGAAGTTCGATACGAACGGCCAGCTGACCGACGTCTTCGCGACGGCGCTCGACGGCAAGCCGGTCATGTCTCCCGACAATGCCCTGCTGCAGCTGCCCGGCAACCCCACGCAGAAGATGCCGGCCTTCAACCTGAAGCGCTCGGGCGGCTTCGAGGGCCTTGCCATGTCGAAGGACGGCTCCAAGCTCTATGGTCTGCTGGAAGGTCCGATCTACAAGGATGACGGCCAGATGGAGAGCGTCGACGGCAAGACGGCCATCCGCGTCATCGAATTCAACGTCGCCTCCAAGAGCTGGACCGGCCGCAGCTGGCTCTATCCTTTCGCGGACAAGGGCGTCTCGATCGGCGACTTCAACATGCTCGACGAAACGACGGCCTTGGTCATCGAACGCGACAACGGCGCCGGCACGAAGGACAAGGCTTGCGCCGATCCCAAGCAGCCGAAGCCGGATTGCTTCGAGGCCCCGGCCGAGCTGAAGCGCGTCTACAAGATCGAGTTCAGCGATGCCAATGTCGGCAAATCCGTTCGCAAGATCGGCTACATCGACCTGCTGCGCATCGAAGATCCCGATCACAAGCGCCGCCAGGGCGGCGGCGAAGGCTTCTACAACATGCCGTTCGTCACCATCGAGAATGTCGACCGCGTCGATGCCACGCATATCATCATCGGCAACGACAACAACCTGCCCTTCTCGGCGGGCCGCGCCGTCGACAAGGCCGACGACAACGAATTCAGCCTTCTCGAAGTCGGTGATTTCCTGAACGCGAAGTGAGCCGCGACAAAATCGCCTCTCCCTGCCATGCGGGGAGAGGCTTCAGACCTATTGGAAACAGCCAGATTTATTCAAAGCAGAAGGCCAGCCGGCGGTTCGTCAGCTTGCCGAGCTGCTGCAGGCGCCCGTCCAGCCTCTCGCCGGCAAAATCGTGATATTCTGCGGGAACGACGAATTCGAGATCCAAATCTGGATTTGTCGAGCGGCGGAACGACAGGTTGCGCACGATACCGGGCATCGACGCCGAGAAGAGGTAGACGACACGCAGCAAGCCACCGAGCAGCTTGGCCCGCTCAAGGTAGAGTGGGGTGGCGATCGTCGCCAGCGGTTCTGTCTCCCCGTCGTCGTTCAATCCTTCGAAACGATAGTAATTGGCAAGCGCAATGAAGGCGCGGCCGGCATGGGTGATGCCGACGAAGGATGTATGGGCGATGATGTTCAATGCCTGCAAGCCGCGATAATCCGGATGCGCGCGCCAGCTGATATCGGCGAGCAGGCATGCGGCCTGGCGATAGCGGCTTTCCTCATCGGTTTCGGTGATCCCGAAGAACGGCATCATCCGCCCGGTCCAATCGGCCAGTTCACGGGCATGCTCCGGCGAGCGGGCACGCAGGATGGCTAGCTCACCGGCGGCGACGAGCAGCGGATCGCTGTTACGCTCCGCTTCGGTCAGCAGCGAGTAGAGATAGCCCTCGCGAACGCCCTGTGCGGAAAAGGAGATAACCGATGGCTTCATGGCCGTCAGCACTTCGCGCATGGCGACTGCGCCGAAGGGCAGCAGCGAACGGCGATGCTTGGAAACCGCCTGCAACGCCGGGTCCTTTGAATCCTTCGATTCGACGATCTGATCCAGGAAGCGCAGCATCTCGTCGAGCTGCACTTCATAACCCTGCATCATATGCAGCGGATATTTGCGGATTTCCATGTGCAGCTTGGCGACGTTTCGCCATGTGCCGCCGACCGCATAGAACGTCCGGCCTTCGCCCTTGCTCAACAGCTTTGCCGTCTTGACATGCTTGCGCGCGAAGCTACGTGCCTTTTCGATCGAGCCGCCGGCATATTCGGAAAGGCGCAGGCCACCGAGCGGCAGCGTAATGCCCTTGCCGATGTCCCGGTCCTTGATGTCGATCAGTTCCAGCGAGCCGCCGCCGAGATCGCCGGCGATCCCGTCCGGATGAAAGAAGCCGCTGACGATGCCGAGCGCGGAGAAGCGCGCCTCTTCCTCGCCGGACAGCACGCGCACCTTGCGCTGCAGGATGGCCTCGGCCTGATGAATGAAATGCGGGCCATTGCTGGCCTCGCGCGCTGCGGCTGTCGCCAGCACATAGATGGTGGAGGCGCGCGCCTGATCGGAGAGCGCCTTGAAGCGATGCAGCGCGGCCAGCGCCCGCGCCACGCTTTCCTCGTCCATCTTTCCGGTCAGCGCTATGCCCTTGCCGAGGCCGCATAGCACTTTCTCGTTGAAAAGGATGGTCGGAGACCGCGAATGGCCTTCATAGACGACAAGACGGACCGAGTTCGACCCGATATCGACAACGGAGACAGGGGCGATACCCGGAAGACGCCCCTGGGCTTCTGATTCAACCATGCAGGTCCAATTTATTTGTTGCGGCCCGACAGCAGCCCAGCGATGAGTTTCGGTGCACTGGATTTCAAGGCTTCACCACGGCCCGACAGGCTGGGATTGGTCATGAAATACTGCTGCGCATTAAATGGCTCTTTTCCCTGGCGCACTTCTATGCGCCGTGAAGTCCCGTCCGGCAATATCTCGTAGCTTTGCTGATTGTCAATGATATTGCCCAGCATGATCTGTGAAAGCACCTGTTCGTGCACGGTCTTGTTGGTGAGCGGGACAAGGGTTTCGACGCGGCGGTCAAGGTTTCTCGGCATCATGTCCGCAGAGCCGATATAGACCAGCGCCTTGTCGGACGGCAGACCCTGGCCATTGCCGAAACAGAAGATGCGGCTGTGCTCAAGGAAGCGGCCGATGATGGACTTGACCCGGATCTTTTCCGAAAGACCTGATACTTGCGGACGCAGGCAGCAGATGCCGCGCACGACAAGATCGATTTCGACGCCGGCGTTGCTGGCGCGATAGAGGGCGTCGATGATGTCGGGATCAACAAGCGAGTTCATCTTCATCCAGATCGCCGCCGGGTGGCCGCTCTTGGCGAACTCGATCTCTCCCTCGATATGCTCGAGGATGCGAGTGCGGAGCGTGTAGGGCGAAACCGCGATCTTCATGTCGTGCTCCGGCTCACCATAGCCGGTGATGAAGTTGAAGATGTTCGCCATGTCGTGGGCGATCTTCGGATCGCAGGTGAAATAGGACAGGTCAGTATAGATCTTCGCGGTGACCGGATGGTAGTTGCCGGTGCCGAGGTGGCAATAGGTGCGCAGCTTGGCGTCTTCACGGCGCACGACCATCGACATCTTCGAATGAGTCTTGAGCTCGATGAAGCCGAAGACGACCTGTACGCCGGCGCGCTCCAGATCGCGCGCCCAGCGAATGTTCGCCTCTTCGTCGAAACGGGCCTTCAGCTCCACCAGAGCCGTGACCGATTTGCCGAGATCGGCCGCGTCGATCAGCGCGCGCACGATCGGGCTGTCGTTCGACGTACGATAGAGCGTCTGCTTTATCGCCAGAACGTCAGGATCGCGCGCAGCCTGGAGAAGGAACTGGACCACCACGTCGAAGGATTCGTAGGGGTGGTGGACGACCATGTCCTTTTCGCGGATGGCGGCGAAACAATCGCCGGCATGTTCGCGGACGCGCTCAGGAAATCGGGCATTGTAGGGCTCGAAGCGAAGGTCGTCCCGCGGGGCCTTACAGATTTCCGAGAGCGTGTTGAGCGCGAGCAGGCCGGGCAGAACCGCGATGCGGTTTTCCGGAACGTTCAGCGAGTCCACCACGAACTGGCGAAGCTCCAGCGGCATTTCGGAATCGGTCTCGATGCGGATCACGGAACCGCGGCGGCGGCGCTTCAGCGCGGTTTCGAAGAAGCGCACCAGGTCTTCGGCCTCTTCCTCGACTTCAATATCGCTGTCGCGGATGATACGGAACGTACCCGAACCCTGCACTTCGTAGCCGGGATAGAGCCGATGAATGAAGATGTTCACCACATCTTCCAGCGTGATGTAGCGGATGACGTTGCTTGCATCCGGCAGGCGCACGAAGCGATCCAGCGCCGGCGGCAGACGCAGCAGCGCCGTCATGGGTTCGCGGCCGTTCATGCTCTTAAGCTGCAGCGCGATCGAGAAGCCGAGGTTCGGGATGAACGGGAAAGGATGCGCCGGGTCGATGGAGAGCGGCGTCAGGACGGGAAAAATCGCCTGTTCGAATTCGGTATGGAGCCACTGGCGATCGGCATCGGAAAGGGCCGCCGGGCGGACGATCAGAATATCTTCCTTGGCGAGATATTGCTGCAGGACGGCGAGCGAGGCTTGCTGCTCCATCTGCAGGTTGTCGATCTCGCGCAGGATGTCGTCGAGCTGCTCGGCTGGTGTCTTGCCGTCGGGCGTGCGCACCAGGATCTTCTGGCGAACCTGGCCTTCGAGGCCGGCGACGCGCACCATGAAGAATTCATCCAGGTTGGCGGCGGAGATGGACAGAAAACGAACGCGCTCCAGCAGCGGATGGACGGTGTTCAACGTTTCTTCTAGGACGCGACGATTGAACTGCAGCCAGGAAAATTCGCGGTTGATGAAGCGCTCGGGGCTAGTCAGCAGCTCGCTGACGGGAAGTGCGGCCTCTGGGGCTTCCTGGTTGGCGTCCTGATGTTCCGTGAGTGCCGAGTCCATGTTCCACCTACCCTCTTTCCAATCTTGTGCCACGTATATCAGTTTGACGACGGAACTGTGACAGTCGGCATCCGCTCAATCCGGCTGGCCGGAATTGCCCAGTTCATTCAAGACCTCAGCGGCCAACACTCGCGTGATCCTTGTGCCTCGCCCAAGTGCCAGCCGGTCCAGCCTGTCGACGATCATCTGCGCTGCGTTCAAGGAACGCTCCATGCGATTAACGATATAAAGGACGAGTTTGTCATCGATATAAAGCTGCCGGTCGGCGAAGAGCTTGACGATCACCTGCGACAGCAATTCCTCGTCCGGCTCGCCGATCTCGACAACCGTTGCCGCCTTCAGGCGGGAGCGCAGATCAGGCAGCGTCACCGGCCAGGACATCGGCCAGAGCCGGCTTGTCATCAGAAGACTGGTGCCGTTTTCGCGAACGCTGTTGATGACATGAAAGAGCGCTGTATCGTCAAAGCCGAGGCGATCCACATCCTCGAAGATAACAGGACCGTTCGAGGCCGCGACCGCGGCATCGGAACCTGCGACGGGGTGGATGTGGACGGCGCCGCACCGCTCGCTCCAGATGCTGGCGAGATGCGATTTACCCGAGCCGACGGGACCGGCCAGGACAACCACCGGCGATGGCCAATTCGGCCAGGAATCGACGATCCTCACCGCCGCGCTCAACGGATCGGCGACGAGCAGGTCGTCACGCCCGTTTGCGGGATCGTGCGTAAAGGCCAAGGCCAGCTGTTCGGCGGCCTTGCGCCTCAGATCAGCGTTCTTTGCGTCGGTCATGTCTAGCTGTTCTCGGGCTTGCCGGCCTTGGCTCTGCGCGCCTTGCCCGCTTCCGAGCGTCCGTAATAAAGATCACTCTGAAGGTACCGCGAAAGGGCGAAGCGAACAAGGACGCCGCAAGCGGCAGCCGCCGGGACCGCAATCAACAGGCCGACGAAGCCGAAGAGCGCGCCGAAGGCAAAAAGGGCGAACATCAGCCAGACCGGATGCAGGCCGACGCTTTCGCCGACGAGTTTCGGCTGCAAGACGTTGCCTTCGAGGAACTGGCCGGTGAAGAAGACGGCGAGCGTCAGACCGACCCAGAGATAATCGGGCCAGAACTGAACCAGCGCGACGCCGACCGCCAAGATGAGGCCGACCAGCGAGCCGACATAGGGAATGAAGCTGATCATGCCGGCGAAGAGGCCGATCAGCAGGCCGAAGTTCAGGCCGACCAGCGACAGGCCGACGCCGTAATAGACGCCGAGAATGATGCAGAGCGAGCCCTGCCCCCGGATGAAGCCGGCGATCGCCTGATCGATCTCCCGGGCGATCTGGCGGACGGTGGCGACATGATCGCGCGGCGTCCAGTCGTCCACCTTGGCGATCATACGATCCCAATCGAGCAGGATGTAGAAGGCGACGACCGGCGTGACGACCATCAGCGAGATGATATTGACCAGCGCCTTGCCGGAGCTCCAGATCTGCGCGAACAGCCCGCCGACGAAGCTCAGCCCGTCGGACATGATGCTGGAGAAATTATCCTTGATGGCGCCCAGCTGATTGCGGATCCAGTCCGGCAGCACCATCGTCTGCGCCTTGGCGACCAGCTGCTGCGCTTGCTGCACATAGGTCGGTATGTGTTGAATGAAATCGTTGAACTGGTTGATGATGATCGGAATGACGATCGTCAGCGCCAGCGCGAAGATCAGCACGAAGGAAACGAGGATGACCACTGTCGCCATCAGGCGGCTGAGCCCGATCCGCTCCAGCCGGTCGGCGACCGGATCGAGGAAATAGGCGACCGCCATGCCGGCGATGAAGGGCAGCAGGATCGTGCTGAAGATGTAGACGAAGCCGATGAAGACGACGAGCACGATCACCCAGAACGTGACTTGGCGCTTGAGGCTCGCCCCGCTGACCTTTTGCTCCATCATCTTCCCCGTTGCTTCCAGCCCGTTTGCCGTGTGCTTAGGACATAGGATGATGCCGCATTTATGGTCAAGCCTGGGGCCGGAAATCTGCCTCGGGCAATGGGAAGCGGGGAAAATCGAAGGGTTTGCGGCGCTTGCGCCTTGCATAAAGGCCCCTATCATGCAATGGCGACGCCATCAAAGCCCTGTCATAATGGACAGGCGGCCATCGGAGGCGGAAGCATGAGCCAGTCTGGAAAAAACGGTCTGACCTATAGCGACGCGGGCGTCGATATCGACGCCGGCAACCTGCTGGTCGAAAAGATCAAGCCTGCCGTCCGTTCGACGCGCCGGCCCGGCGCCGACGGCGAGATCGGCGGCTTTGGCGGCCTCTTCGACCTCAAGGCCGCGGGCTTTACCGATCCGGTGCTGGTTGCTGCCAATGACGGCGTCGGCACCAAGCTGAAGATCGCGATCGACGCCAATTATCATGACACCGTCGGGATAGACCTCGTGGCCATGTGCGTGAACGATCTGGTCGTCCAGGGCGCCGAGCCGCTGTTCTTCCTCGATTACTTCGCCACCGGCAAGCTCGACCCCGACCAGGGTGCGGCGATCGTCGGCGGTATTGCTGCCGGCTGCCGCGAGGCGGGCTGTGCGCTGATCGGTGGCGAGACGGCGGAAATGCCGGGCATGTATTCCGACGGCGATTACGACCTGGCGGGTTTTGCCGTCGGTGCCGCCGAGCGTGGCCAGCTGCTGCCCTCGGGCGATATTGCCGAAGGCGACGTCATTCTCGGCCTCGCCTCCTCCGGCGTTCACTCCAACGGCTTTTCGCTGGTGCGCAAGATCGTCGAGCTTTCCGGCCTCGGCTGGGATGCACCGGCCCCCTTCGCCGAGGGCAAGGCGCTCGGCGAAGCGCTGCTGACGCCGACGCGCATCTATGTGAAGCCGCTGCTCAAGGCTATCCGCGAAACGCATGCCCTCAAGGCTCTTGCCCACATCACCGGCGGTGGCTTCCCCGAGAACATTCCGCGCGTGCTGCCGAAGCACCTCGCCGCCGAAATCGATCTTGCCGCCGTCACGGTGCCGCCGGTCTTCTCCTGGCTTGCCAAGGTTGGCGGCGTCGAGGCCAAGGAAATGCTGCGCACCTTCAACTGCGGTGTCGGCATGATCGTCGTCGTCGCCCAAGAAAACGTCGAGGCCGTGAGGGCCGCACTTGAGGCGGAAGGCGAAGCAGTCGTTACGCTCGGCCGCATGATCGCTCGCGAAGAAGGCGCGCACGGCACCGTCTACAAGGGCACTCTGGCTCTATGACCACGCCGCGCAAACGCGTCGTCGTCTTCATCTCCGGCGGCGGCTCCAACATGCTGGCTCTGCTGAAAGCCACGAAAACGCCCGACTATCCGGCCGAGATCGTCGGCGTCATCTCCGACAAGGCGGATGCCGGCGGCCTGGCAAAGGCTGCCGCCGAGGGGGCTGCGACCTTCGCTTTCGTGCGCAAGGAGTTTGTAAGCAAGGAAGCCCATGAAGAGGCAATCCTTTCGCAGCTGGAAGCCCTTTCGCCCGACATCATCTGCCTTGCCGGCTATATGCGGCTGCTCTCCGGCCGCTTCATTCAGGCTTACGAGGGCCGGATCATCAATATCCATCCGTCGCTGCTACCGCTTTTCCCCGGCCTGCATACGCATCAGCGCGCCATCGACGCCGGTATGCGCATTGCCGGCTGCACCGTGCATTTCGTCACCGAAGGCATGGACGATGGCCCGGTCGTCGGCCAGGCCGCCGTGCCCGTACTAACAGGCGATACCGCCGATAGCCTTGCCGCTCGCGTGCTCACGGTCGAGCACCAGATCTATCCGCAATCGCTGCGGCTGCTGGCGGAAGGCAGGGTCAGGATGGAAGCTGGCCGGGCCGTCAGCCTTGCCAGCACGCCTGTCATCCATGGACGGCAGGTTGTGTCACTGCTTGGTGATGCAGGTTAAATAGGGAATTCCGGCGCCAGACGCCCCCTCAACTTGCGCCTTCAATCATTTTCCTCAGGCTGCCATTGCCATCAGCGGATGCAGCGTGCCGTCACTATAGACGATGCGGCCGCCGCGAAAGGTGGCGCGGATGCGGTGGACCGAGCCAGGCTCGACGGCCACCAGATCGGCAAGCTGGCCGACGGCGATTTCGCCGCGATCTATCAGACCGGCCGAACGGGCAGCGTTGGACGTTGCCATCGCAACGGCGGCCGGCAGGCCACCACCGACGACATCGGCGATCTTGAAGATCGCCGGCACGAAGGCAGCCGGATGATAGTCGGCCGCGATGATGCCGAGCAGACCGGAGCGAGCCGCATCCAGGGCGCTGAGATTGCCGGACATGGACTGGCCGCGCAGCGCATTCGGCGCGCCCATCAGCGTCCAGAGGCCGCGGCGGCAGGCCTCTTCGGCCGCCGGTCCCGTCACAGGAAACTCGCTGATCGTCACACCGAGTTCATGCATTGCTGCGACCTTTTCGGCGCTGTCGTCGTCATGCGAGGCCAGCGACAGCTTGTGGTTCAGCGAAAGTGCGACCACGTCGTGCAGCTTGCGCTCGATCTCCGGGTCCTGCCGCTGTGCGATACGTTTCGCCACGACTTCCTCGGCCGCTTCGCGCGACATGGAGCGGCGCTCGGACATGCTGCGGATATAGCTTTCGATGTCGTTGTATTGCCCTTGCCCCGGCGTATGATCTGTTAGCGAGACCATGTCGACGGAGCCTTCTTCCAGCAGCTGCTCCAGGGTCGGAGCCGCGCCGAGATTGGTGATTTCGTAGCGGGCATGGACGCGATGATCTATCAGAAGCTCATCGCGCAGGCTGCCGATGCCGCGGATCACCGCCGAGGTGGTTTCGAGCGAGCGGACGTGACCGTAGACGCTCTCGGTCGCAAAGGAGAGGGCCGCAAAGGCGGTGGTGACGCCGGCCGCCGCCAGTTTCTTGTCCAGTTCGTGAATGCCGAAATCGATCGGCATCATCGCATTCGGTCGCGGCGCGATCTCGCGCTCTATCATGTCACAATGCAGGTCGACGAAGCCCGGCATCAGCAAACGGCCGCCGCCATCGAAGGTCGGCTGCTCCACCGGCTCGGAGCGGATTTCGGCAATCACGCCATCCTCGATGCGCACCGCGCCCCTCCCGACGACTTCATTGGGAAGAACGAGCGTGAAATTGCTGAGCCACATCGGCTTTCTCCTGAAACAGCGTCCATGATCGAAGGAGGCGCGGAAACATTCGAATGTTTTCGGGCCGGCACGCCCCGGTAAGCTCGATTCGTGACATTGTGATGAAGGGGGAGCAGAGTTTTCACGAAGCTTCCCCACGCAGCAACCTATTTTAGGCTGGCGACATTCAAAGCCGCCCATTGCAACAGCATGATCGTCTTGGCGTCACAGATATCGCCTCTCTCGATCATCGCAATTGCGTCGGACAGACGAACCTCCAGGACCTCGATGTCCTCATGCTCTTCAGCAAGCCCGCCGCCATCGGCAACGCGATCGGAGATATCGATCACCGCGGCGAAGAAGTGGATGACCTCGGTCGAGGAGCCGGGCGACGTCATCGACTTGAACAGGAAACGGACGTCGCGCACGCGAAAGCCGGTCTCCTCCATGGCTTCGCGGCGGATCGCTGATTCCGGATCGTCGCCATCGAGCAAGCCGGCGGGCACCTCGATCATTCTCTCCGGCAGGCCGACAAGCTGCGACGGCAGGCGATACTGCCGGACCAGAACCACCGTTTCCCGCCTGGGATCATAAAGCAGGATGCAGGCGGCAGGCGTGCGATGATAGACTTCGCGCTTCAGTCGATGCTTTTCGCCCTGCGAATCCGTGTAATCGACTTCAAAAGTGCTGAGCCGCGTCCATTGATCCGCCAGCGTTTTTTCGCTGACGATTTCGGCTTTCGCCTTTTCGAATTTACTCATGCCACGTCCTTGCGAAGCCATACCTTGTTGTCATGGACAGCCGCGCCTCCATAGGGCGCGACGGGATCGGCGCCGGTGAGCACGTTGATGCCCTCGCCGTCGACATGGGCCTTGTTCGGCCAAAGACCTTCGGCAATCAGCACGCCCGGCTTCACTTCCGCCGTCACGCGCGCATGCAGGCGGATATCGCCTCTCATATTGCCGATGTGGACCAGATCGCCATGGATGATATCGAGCTCCTCGGCATCGGCCGGATTGATCATCACCTCGGGACGTCCTTCCTTCTGCCGCGATGTCTTTGTCTCCGCGAAACTCGAATTCAGGAAGTTGCGCGCCGGCGAGGTGGCGAGCCGGAATGGATGCTCTGGATCGGCGACCTCGATGACATCGACCTGATCCGGAAACTCCGGCAGCTCGACATGGGGGCCGAGCAGGCCGATGGCCTCTGGCGGACGGTTCGGCGCCGGCTGGTTGACCCAATCCGGACGGAAGCGGAACTTGCCGTCGGGATGAGCGAAACCGCTGAGAAAATGCGCATCCTCGAAGTCCGGCTGGCGGTCGAACCATTTGTGCTCGAGGAAATAATCGTAATCCGGCAGGCCGCTCCTCGACAGAACGCGATCGATCATCTCGCGGGCCGAGAAGCCGAAGCCGGGACGATCCGCAACGCCGAGGCGCTTGGCGAGCTCTTCGATCACGAAAAGATTGCTGCGCACGGTCGGCGGCGGCTCCACCAGTTTCGGGCCGAGGAGAATGTGATTCTGCCCGCTGGCGCGATAGATGTCGTCATGCTCGACGAACATGGTGGCGGGGATGACGATATCGGCCATCTCGGCTGTATCGGTCATGAATTGCTCGTGCACGGCGACGAAGAGGTCGGAGCGGGCAAAGCCGCGCTTCACCAGCCGCTGTTCCGGCGCGATGTTTACCGGATTGGTGTTCTGGATCAGCATGGCCGTGACCGGGCCGCGGTGGCGAAGCGCTACGGCATCGCCGGTCAAAGCGCGGCCGATCTGTGACTGGTCGATCATGCGGACATCGAGGTCCTTCATGGCGCGGCCGATCAATTCGCTTGCGTCCATGCGGAAGATATCGCTGTTCGAATGAAAGGCGCCGCCGCCCTCATATTGCCAGGAGCCGAGAACGGTGGCGATCGACGCTGCCGCGTGCATGGCGATCGCGCCGTTGCGCTGGCGTGTGAAGCCATAGCCGAGACGGAAGTAGGTTTTCTTGGTTATCCCAACGAGCTTTGCGAAGGCTTCTATCTCGTCGACCGAAAGGCCGGTGATCGCAGCCGCCCATGCCGGGGTCTTCGATTTCAGATGCTCTTCAAGCCCGGCGGGATCGTCGGCATATCTGGCCATATAGGGGCGGTCGGCATAGCCGTCGCGAAAGGCGATGTGCATGACGGCGCAGGCAAGTGCGGCATCCGTGCCCGGCTTGACGATCAGGGCCATGTCGGCCTGCTTCATCGTCGGATTGTCATAGATATCGACGACGACGATCTTGGCGCCGCGTTCCTTGCGGGACTTGATCGCATGGGTCATGACGTTGACCTGGGTTGCCACGGCATTCGTGCCCCAGATGACGACGCAATCCGTACGCCCCATTTCCCGCGGGTCCGGGCCGCGCAGCACGCCC
Source organism: Rhizobium sp. P40RR-XXII (assembly GCF_012641405.1). Taxonomy (GTDB): domain Bacteria; phylum Pseudomonadota; class Alphaproteobacteria; order Rhizobiales; family Rhizobiaceae; genus Rhizobium. The sequence goes on along the minus strand of NZ_JABAII010000012.1, from coordinate 164,521 downwards.
GTCGCCATGGTGAAGCCGGTCCAGGCCGGATTGGTGCAGATCGACGAGAAGAAGCCGGAATAGCGCTTGGCATGGCGCAGCCGCTCGATGGAGTCGCGCTGCACCCAGCCCATCGTGCCGGCATAGAAATAAGGCCAGATCGCCTCGCTGCCATCCCTGGCTTCGGCCTTGACGAAGGCTTCGGCGATTTCGTCGAGCGCATCGTCCCAGGAAATCTCCTGCCAGCGCCCCTCGCCCTTGGCGCCGGCGCAGCGCAGCGGCTTCATCAGCCGATCGGGATGATAGAGCCGCTCGGCGTAGCGTGCGACCTTGGCGCAGATGACGCCGGACGTATAGGAATGATCGTTGGCGCCGCGAACCCGGCCGATCCTGCCGTCTTCAGTCAGATCGACCTCCAGCGCGCAGGTGGAGGGACAGTCATGCGGGCAGGCAGTGTGGCCGACGCGCGATTTGGCTTGGATGGGGGTCGCAATGTTCATGATGTTTGTATATTTCAAGCAATGTCCGGCCACTAGAGACAATCCGGCCCATCTCAACAATTCATGCGGACTTCACCGACAATGAACTATCGGCACATCTACCACGCGGGCAATTTCGCCGATGTCTTGAAACACGCGATCCTCGCGCGCCTTGTCCGCTATATGCAGAACAAGGACAAGGCCTTTCGCGTCCTCGACACCCATGCCGGCATCGGGCTTTACGATCTTTCGTCCGAAGAGGCCCAGAAGACAGGCGAATGGCGCGATGGCATCGGCAGGCTGCTGGAGGCGGAGCTCGTACCGCAGGTGGCCGATCTGCTTGAGCCTTATCTTACCGCCGTTCGACAGCTGAATCCCGAAGGCGGCGTCAGGCTCTATCCCGGCTCGCCGAAGCTGGCGCGCATGCTGTTTCGCCCGCAGGACCGGCTTTCGGCCACGGAGCTGCATCCGGACGATTTTCATCGGTTGCACCGCCTGTTCGAGGGCGATCACCACGCGCGCATCACCGAACTCGATGGCTGGCTGGCGCTCGGCGCGCATCTGCCGCCGAAGGAGAAGCGTGGCATCGTGCTCGTCGACCCGCCTTTCGAGGAGGAGGGCGAATATGAGCGGTTGATCGACGGCCTGGCGAAGGCCTGGCGCCGCTTTCCCGGCGGCGCCTACTGCCTCTGGTATCCGATCAAGAAGGACGCGCCGATCAAACAGTTCCACGAGGCGCTGCAGGCGCTGGAAATTCCAAAGATGCTCTGCGCCGAGCTGACGGTCAAAAGCGATCGCGGCTTCACCGGACTTACCGGCTCCGGCCTCATCATCGTCAACCCGCCCTTCACGCTGAAGGACGAGCTGCACGCGCTGCTGCCTGCTTTGAAGGACATTCTGGCGCAAGACCGCTTCGCCTCGCAGCGTGCCTTCTGGCTGCGCGGCGAACATTGAATTTGCTCCACATACCCTAACAGGTGATTTCATGAGACTTCTCTGCTCGTCCACCTCCCCCTTCTCCAGCAAGGTGCGCATGGCGGCGCGCCATCTCGGGATCAAGCTCGAGGAGATCCATGTCGATACGAATGCCGGGCCGACGCTGCTCATCGACAACAATCCGCTGGGCAAGATCCCGACATTGCTGACCGACGAGGGCGCCATTTTCGACAGCCGCGCCATCATGCATTATTTCGATCGTCGCGAGGGCGGGCTCTATCCTTCAAAGAAGGGAAAGCGCACCGAAATCGAGGTTCTGGAAGCGATGATCGACGGCACCAATGAGTGCCTCCTGTCGATCGTCTACGAGCGCCGCCTTCGCGAGCCCGAAAAACAGCATCAACCCTGGATCGACCGGCAGTGGACCAAGGTTAGCCGCGCCCTCACCCATCTCGATGCCGAGCCGCCGAAGATCGGCAAGAAATTGCACGCGGGACATTTCGCGCTTGCCGCCCTCGTCGGCTATCTGCAACTCCGCTTCGAGGGGCAATGGGAGGCGGACCACGCGGGATTGATCGACTGGGCGCACAAGTTCGAGAAGCATTTCCCCGATTTTCCGGCGATGAAGCCGCAAGCCTGATTTTGCCGTCCCGACAGCGGCTTGCGACGCAAGCCATGCCGCTGCCCGATTTTGGCAATACGGACAGACGAAAAAACCGGGGCGCAAACCCCGGTTTTTTCGTCTGTCCGTGCCGTCAAATGATTAGAACTTGACGCCGATACCGACCTTAACGCTCTGCTCGTCGTAACCACGCGAGAAGTTGCCGGAGTCGAGGTTGAAGTTCTTCTTGCCGTAGTCAGTGTAACGGTATTCGAGGCGAGCCGTGATGTTGTTGGTGATGAAGGTTTCAGCACCAGCACCGACCGTGTAGCCAACAGCCGTCTTGCTGTCAGACGAGGTGTCGTCGGAGAGCTTGTTCTGGCCGATTGCCAGACCGGCCGTGCCGTACAGCATGAACGGGTTGAAGTCGTAACCGAGACGGCCGCGAACCGAGCCATTGACGCCGTTCTTGGCGGTCAGGCCGTTGCGGGTCGCGTCGGCGCCGGAGTAGCCAAGGTCAGCTTCAACGCCGTATACGATCTGGCCCTGCTGCCAGTTGTAGCCGGTGAAGGCCTGGCCGCCGAAGCCGTAGGCGTTGCCGTTGTGGCTGAAGTGACCCTTGTGCCAGTCACCAGCACCACCGATGTAGAAGCCGGACCAGTTGTTGACGACCGGAGCTGCTTCCTGAGCGACGGGCGGCTGCGGAATCTGCTCGACAGCGTCAGCAGCCTGAGCTGCGGTGTAACCGCCGAGAGCGAAAGCGGAGACCATAAGGGTCGTGATAAGAGTACGCATACTTTTCTCCTTTCAGGCCCGTGTGCTTCGCTACTATCTTTGACTTCGAAGCGTCACGAGCAATTAAAAAATATCCCTCCCGGATCGAGGTTGAAATTGGAATGCAAATGAGGAATTGGAAGAGCCAAAATATGATATCATTGTGGCACAGACATGGCTGAATTTCGATGTTGCTTCATCGCAACAGACGAATTGTTAACCATAACCAATGGTTAAAGCGTGTATACTTATTTTAATCTAAATATATCTCAAGCTTTACATAAGAAACCTCAAAGAGCGTCATTTGCTCACGCATCTTTTCATATGGTGTATCGACGCCCTATATGAGCGTCGATTGGATAACGACGAGCAAAAGGCAATCTCTTGAGCCAGGAAAAACTACGCACGGCGTTGATAACGGGCGCTTCCAAAAGAATAGGCAGGGCAATTGCCGAGGATTTGTCGGCTAACGGCTTTGCGGTAGCGCTGCACGCCAACCAATCCTTCGCCGAGGCTTCGGAAATCGCGGCGAAATTGCGGCAAATGGGCCGAAAGGCGATTGCGATCAAGGCCGATCTGCAAAATTTGGCCGAGACGTCAGCCCTTGTCGAAAGGGCCACGGATGCCCTCGGCCCGCTCGATCTCCTGGTCAACAACGCCTCCGCTTTCCTCGGCGATTCCGCCGATCGTTTCGACGCGGAAGCCTTCGAGGCGCATTTCGCGGTGCATGTTCGCGCGCCGTCGATCCTGGCTGCCGATTTCGTGCGGCAGCTTCCCGAGCCGCATCCGGGGCTGATCGTCAATATAGTCGACCAACGGGTCTGGGCGCTCAATCCGCGCTTCTATTCCTATACGCTGTCGAAGGCAGCGCTTTGGACCGCGACGCAGACAATGGCGCAGAGTTTCGCCCCCCGCATCCGCGTCAATGCCATCGGCCCGGGACCGACGGTGCGCAGCGTGCGGCAGAGCGAAGAAGACTTTAAAGCGCAGATCGACGGCCTCATATTAAAGGCAGCGCCGGGGCTCGAAGAATTCGGCCGGACCATCCGCTTTCTTTTTGACACGCCGTCGATCACCGGCCAAATGATAGCGCTCGATGGCGGCCAGCACCTTGCCTGGGAAACGCCAGACGTGTCGGAGAGTGCGGAATGAATGGAAGAAAGCTGCCCGATGGCGGCATTCTCTACGACGAATCAGACGATATCGAAGACGACATCGAGGTAGAGGGCGATGCCGTCGCCTCCCCTGTTGCGCCCGTCGATTGGAACGAAGGCGGCAAGAACGAGACAGGACTTCGCGGCGCCGAGCTGATCGCCGAGTTCGTCAAGCGGCTGCCGAACAACCCCGGCGTCTACCGCATGTTCAACGAGGTCGGCGACGTGCTTTACGTGGGTAAGGCCCGCAGCCTGAAGAAGCGCGTCTCCAACTATGCATTGGGCAAGGTGCATTCCAACCGCATCGCCCGCATGGTGCGCGAAACCGCCAATATGGAATTCGTCACCACGCGCACGGAAACGGAAGCGCTGCTGCTGGAAGCGAATCTGATCAAGCGCTTGCGCCCGCGCTTTAACGTCCTGCTGCGCGACGACAAATCCTTTCCCTACATCCTGATCACGGGCGACCATCGCGCGCCGGCCATCTTCAAGCATCGCGGCGCCCGTGCCCGCAAGGGCGAGTATTTCGGCCCCTTCGCTTCGGCCGGCGCCGTCGGCCGCACCATCAATTCGCTGCAGCGCGCCTTCCTCATCCGCACCTGTACCGACAGCGTCTTCGAGACACGCACACGGCCCTGTCTGCTTTATCAGATCAAGCGATGTTCCGGCCCCTGCACGCACGAGATCAGCGATGCGGGCTATGGAGAGCTGGTGCAGGAGGCGAAGGACTTCCTTTCGGGCAAGAGCCAGAACGTCAAGGCGCATATGGCCGAGGCGATGAATGCCGCCGCCGAAGATCTGGATTTCGAGCGCGCCGCCATTTTTCGCGACCGGCTGGCGGCGCTGTCGCATGTACAGAGCCATCAAGGCATCAATCCCGCCGGCGTCGAGGAAGCCGATGTCTTCGCCATCCATCACGAGGGCGGCATTTCCTGCATTCAGGTCTTCTTCTTCCGCACCGGCCAGAACTGGGGCAACCGCGCCTATTTCCCGAAGGCAGATCCCTCGCTCTCGGGCGCCGAGGTACTGAACGCCTTCCTGGCGCAGTTCTATGACGACAAGCCGGTACCGCGGCAGATTCTGCTTTCGGAGACGGTCGAGGAAATCGAGCTGCTGGCGGCAGCCCTCAGCGAAAAGGCCGGCCACAAGGTTACGATCCTCGTGCCACAGCGCGGCGAGAAGCGCGATCTGGTCGAGCATGTCATTGCCAATGCCCGCGAGGCGCATGGCCGCAAGCTTGCGGAAACCGCCTCGCAATCACGGCTGCTCGAAGGCTTCAGGGAAACGTTCAAGCTTCCCTACACCCCGCAGCGCATCGAGATCTACGACAACTCCCACATCATGGGCACGAATGCGGTGGGCGGCATGGTCGTGGCCGGGCCGGAAGGCTTCGTGAAAAGCCAGTACCGCAAGTTCAACATCAAATCGACCGACATCACGCCGGGCGACGACTTCGGCATGATGCGCGAAGTCATGACCCGCCGCTTCTCCCGGCTGCTGAAGGAGGAAGGCAAGCCCGACCGCACTGCCATGGCGGACGCGACAGTGGATGCCGCCGATCGCCCCTTCCCCGCCTGGCCCGATATCATCCTCATCGACGGCGGCCAGGGGCAGATGACGGCCGTGCGCGCCATTCTCGAGGAGCTCGGGATTACCGACAGCGTCATCGCCATCGGCGTTGCCAAGGGCGTCGACCGTGATGCAGGGCGCGAACGCTTCTTTGCTCCTTCTCGCGAAAGCTTCACGCTGCCGCCGCGCGATCCCGTGCTCTATTTCATCCAGCGACTGCGCGATGAGGCGCACCGCTTCGCCATCGGCTCCCATCGCGCCCGCCGCAAGAAGGAGATGGTGAAAAACCCACTGGACGAGATCGGCGGCATCGGCCCTTCGCGCAAGCGGGCGTTGCTGCAGCATTTCGGCACCGCCAAGGCGGTATCGCGCGCCGCCCTTTCGGATCTGATGGCGGTGGACGGCATATCGGAGGGTGTTGCGCGTCAAGTCTATAACCATTTTCACGAAGACGCCGCGAAATAGAAAAAGCTGGTCGCAAATTCCACGCAATAGCGGTGAAAAAACAGAAACAATATTGACGATAAGCTAAGCAAACCATCATCTAGGATTTGATCCCAAAAAGTGCGAAGCGGTTTTTGGAGAAGATCGAGATCATCAAATGCCCGGAGCACGATGAGACCGAAACGGAAACTCATCGCGGTCCGCCGAGATAACGAAACGAAACGATTTCCATGGCTTCGCGCGCTTACAGCATCCCCAATCTGCTCACCTACGGCCGCATTCTCTGCGTACCCCTGATCGTTCTGTGCTTCTTCATCGAAGGCAAGCTGGAAGGTTCCGATTTCGCGCGCTGGGTCGCGCTCTGGATCTTCGTCATCGCTTCGCTTACCGATTTCCTAGACGGCTATCTCGCGCGGATCTGGAACCAGACCTCGAATATCGGCCGCATGCTCGACCCGATCGCCGACAAGCTGCTGGTCTCGGCGATCCTGCTTTTGGTCGCAGCCGACGGTACGATTGCCGGCTGGTCGCTCTGGGCCGCCATCATCATCCTTTGCCGCGAAATCCTGGTTTCCGGCCTGCGTGAATATCTGGCGGCACTGAAGGTCAGCGTTCCTGTGACACGCATCGCCAAATGGAAGACGACTGCCCAGCTCGTGGCCATCGCCTTCCTTCTGGCTGGGCCAGCGGGCGACAAGGTGCTACCCTACACAACGGAGATGGGCATCGTCCTGCTCTGGATCGCGGCGCTGCTGACCATCTATACCGGCTACGATTATTTTCGGGCTGGGTTGAAGCATGTCGTGGATGAGGAATGATGACGAAGCTCGTCTATTTCGCCTGGGTGCGCGAGCGAATCGGCAAAGCGGAAGAGGAGATTTCCCTTCCCGCCGATGTCGTCACCGTCGGCGATCTCCTCAGCCATTTGAAAGGCTTGGGCGAGGAATACGAGGCAGCACTTCAATTCCCCGAAGCCATTCGCGTCGCCGTCGACATGGAGCATGCCGATCATGACGAGCCCATCACCGGAGCACGGGAGATTGGGCTCTTCCCGCCGATGACGGGGGGGTGAGACGTGGTCGGGCAACGCCCGAGCCGAGCAATCGATCCAGTGAATCGATTGCAGCGGCGAACGCCCTGAGCCAAAGCGAAGGGCCGGGAGGCTCGTCAAACTGTTTGAGGGGCGATAAGGAAATTGCGATGATTTCACCATTTGTCCGTGTTCAGCGCGAGGATTTCAACCTTCAGACGGAGATCGACCGGCTGACGGACGGGCGGCGCGATATCGGCGCGGTCGTGACCTTCTCGGGGCTTTGCCGCGACGAAGGCGGAATGCTCGAAGCCCTCGAACTCGAACATTATCCCGGCATGGCGGAAGCGGAGATCACCCGCATCGCCGGTCTCGCCATCGAGCGCTTCGAGCTCCTTGGCCTGACTGCCATCCACCGTTATGGCAAGATCGCGCCGGGCGAAAACATCGTTCTCGTCATTGCCGCGGCGCCACATCGGCAGGCCGCCTTCGACGGCGCCAATTTTGTCATGGATTTCCTGAAAACCTCGGCTCCCTTCTGGAAGAAGGAGCATGGTAGGGATGGCGCGCAAGGCGACTGGGTTTCCGCCAAGGATGCCGACGATGCGGCACGGGCAAAGTGGGCCGGCAATAAATAAGATTAAGGCACGACGCGCTCGCGCCGGCTCAAGACCAGCAGCAGCACGAGCAGCGAGAAAATGACGAAGTCGCGCCACAGGAACGGGCCGTAAGCCCCCCACATGGTTTCGAACAGGCCGAGCAGTGCCGCTCCGCCCGCAGACTTCAATGGATCGGAATAGCCGCCGACCGCCGCGATCATCAGCACCTTGAGCCCGAACATCAGCCCGGCCCCGAAATCCATGGTTCCGTAATAGGACGTGGCGAGCAGGCCGCAAATGGTCGCGACGAGCGCGGAGGCGACATAGGCCAGCAGGAAGACGCGGTTGGCGCTGGCGCCGCAGAGTTCGGCGGCGAGAGCGTCGTCGGTTACCGCCCGCCAGATACGGCCCCATCCCGTGAATTTCAGGATATACGCGCCCGCAAAGATGACGACGATCATCAACGCCGTATTGAGCAGCTGGATTTCGGTGAGCGTCACGCGGAAATCGCCGCTGTCCCAGAAGACGACCGGGCCGTTCAGGAAGGGCGGCAGCCAGATGCCGCGCGTATTGGAGGCCAGCCGGGCGGTTTCCATCAGGATGATCATCATGCCGAGCGCGGCGACGATGACGGTATTCGGAGATTTGCGCGACAAAGGCAGCATGATTACGCGGCCGACAAGGAGGCTGGTGCCGAGCGTATAGCCGACGGCGGTCACGGCGCCGAAGGCAAAGGCGGCCGGCAGGATCAGATACAGTCTCGTATAGCCGACATCGGTAAAGAGCACGAGCATCTGGCCGGCAAAGGCGAACAGCGCGCCATAGGTGATATCTGCCCGCTTCATGACCCCGAACGCAATGGAATAGCCGAAGGCCAGCGCCGCATAGAGTGCAGCGAGCGGAACGGCATTCGCCAATTGCTGCAGAAGATAGGCCATTCACCCCTCCGAGGAACAAGCAAATAGTAACTGGCAAAATGATTTTTACCAGTTATAATTTTGCCCATGAGCTTTTCCTGGACCCCACATCGCTTTTCCGGTGGCGCGCTGGCGCTCGATGTCGCCAACAGCGTGATCCTGCGCCATGACGACGAACGCCGGATCGACCGTTTCGAAGCTCATGGACAGATGGACAGCTTTCCGAAGGCCGCTGCCAATTTCTGCGCCGAGCGCATGCTCTTCGGCGATATCCTGCCGGTGCGGCGGGAAAACAGAGCCGACTTCATCGCATTGCGCGAGACGATCGATCGATACTTTCGGGCACGTGTTCTCGGCGAGGCCGCCGACCTATTTCTGGCCGATCTTCTCGCCGCCTTGGCGAAGGTCTTGCGGCAAGCCTCGGCCGATGAGCTCGATGCCGCGACCGCGCATTCGACGCTGCGGCTTATCGCGATGCCCGATCCCGAGCGGATGAAGATCTGCCGCAACTGCGGTTGGCTCTTCATCGACCGCAGCAAGAACAAGAGCCGCGCCTGGTGCGACATGGCGGTCTGCGGCAACCGCGCCAAGGCAAGCCGGCACTACCGGCGCAAAAAGGAGGAGACTGCGCCATGACAATGCGAAACATCATGCTGGCAACATTAATCGCCGGCCTGGCGCTGGCCGGCTGTCAGAGGAAAAACGACGAAGGTCCGACACAGCTTACCGGCCGCCTCTTCGTGTTCAACTACCGCGTGGCGAGCGCGACCTATATGATCACGCTGAAGAAAATCGCGCCGATCCCCGAGGGAACAACCGCCGTTGCGGAATTCGAAAACCCCGCCGGCGGCGATCCGCTTGTCGTCAACCAGAAGATCTATACTTTCTGGGACAAGATCACGCTGGAAAGTCCGGACCTGCGCTGCGTGCGGAAGGACCGTCCCTATTCCGTCTCCATCAAGCTGGTGGATGCCAGCGACAAGACGCTCCAGACGATCAAGACCGAGGTCAAATCCGACCTTGACCAGACGGTTCTGCCGACGAAGCCGCTCGTCGTCGGCCCGGTCTACACCGCTAATCCGGATATCTTCAAGGGCGACGGCAGCGCCGACTATGGACACGATACCGCCTGCCCCGCATAATAGAAAAGCCGGGATCGAGGTCCCGGCTTTCATGAGTCATTTCAAATCGTTCAGCAACAGAGCTGAGAGGCCGATTCAGCCGACGATTTCGGTTTCAGAGAACCAGTAGGCGATTTCGACGGCAGCCGTTTCCGGAGCGTCCGAGCCGTGAACGGAATTTTCGCCGATCGACAGAGCGAAGGTCTTGCGGATCGTGCCTTCGTCAGCGTTGGCCGGGTTGGTGGCGCCCATGATTTCGCGGTTCTTCAGGATGGCGTTTTCGCCTTCCAGGACCTGAACGATGGTCGGGCCGGAGGTCATGCCTTCGACGAGCTCGCCAAAGAACGGACGCTCCTTGTGGACGGCGTAGAAGCCTTCGGCTTCGCGCTTGCTCATCCAGACGCGCTTGGAGGCGATGACGCGCAGGCCGTTGTCTTCAAAAACCTTGGTGATGGCGCCGGTCAGGTTGCGCTTCGTCGCATCCGGCTTGATCATCGAGAAAGTACGTTCAATCGCCATGGATCCATTCCTTGTAATCAGAGAAAAGTGGGCGGTGTTTACCTGCCTCAAAGCCCGAAAACAAGGGGGATCGGCCAATTTCACGCCGCTGTCACAGTCCGGGCGCCCGATTCGTAAGTATCACGGTGGCGAAGCGGCGGTTCATTGGCGGACTTCCCGCGCGGCATCATCATGACCATGGAGGAGAAGCATATGCTCAGACATTTCAGAATGCTTGCAGATTACAATCGTTGGGCCAACGGACAGGTTTACGACGCCGCAGCAAGCCTCAGCGATACGGAATTTCACGAGGATCGTGGCGCTTTCTTCGGTTCGTTGCACGGAACGCTGAACCATCTGATGGTGGCGGACCGGCTATGGATGCATCGTTTCAACGGCACGGGCGAGCCGCCCGCCGCACTCGGCGTCGTTCTGCATGAGGATCTCGCAGGGCTTCGGACAGCGCGCGAGGCGGAGGATCGGCGCATCATGGACTGGATCGAGACGCTCGATGCCGATGCCCTTGCCGCAGACGTCACCTATACGTTTATCCTCAGGCCGAGCGCCATTACCCACCCTCTCCATCTGGCAATCGCGCATATGTTCAATCACCACACCCATCATCGCGGCCAATGCCACATGATCCTGACATCCATGGGCAAGCCCTCCCTGGTGCTGGACCTCTTGCACTTCCTGCGCAGCGAAGGACTGCACTGGATGTAGCCAAGAGGAGAGCCGTGGTTTCCTGTTTTCGCCCGAGCGTTGACCACATGCCTCATTTTGTTGCGCTGCGGCGAGGACCGGCCATTTTGTTCATGTTCCCTTAACCTGCCCTACTACAGATTAATAAGATATATCAGATCACGGTCACGGGCAGGCATGAAGAACTCCCACAAAAGCGTTTCGGCATATTCCATCGATGACGATGAAACGGAAACCGAGCTCGAGGTTATCGGCCGCTTCATGACGCGGCTGAAGGTGAAGAACCTGCCGCGCAACTATCAGCTCTTTTACGAGGCGCTTTATGGGCAGGACCGTTGTCTTGCCGAAGAGATCGAGGCGCTTGGGACCCTTCCCTCGCAGAGCCGGCTCGACGAGATCGGCCTGAAGCATCGCCTTGTCAGCCATTGCGGGCTGGTGGCGCGCAAATCGGAAAGCGATGCGGCCGAAATGCTGCGTGAAGTCGCGGATCAGCTCGCCAAAGGGCTGAGGAAGAAGCAGCGCTTCGCCCGCGAGACGGAAGCAGCAGCCGATGCCAACCCTGCTCTCGACAGCCTCAATGCGTCGCTCAGCAACCTCATGCTTTACGAAACGGAGCTGACCGAACGGCTGCGCAACTGCGCCAACCTCTCGAAGTCCTCGCAAAACGCTGAAGCCTAAGCGTCTCCGCACTTGCCTTCGGCGCCGAGTTCGGCCAAAACCGCGCCATGATTTCGATTTCCGACCTTTCCGCCCGCATTGCCGGCCGCCTTCTCATCGACCATGCCAACGTGACGCTTCCGGCGGGCACGAAGGCGGGTCTCGTCGGCAAGAACGGTGCTGGCAAGTCCACGCTGTTCAGGATCATCACCGGCGATCTCGCCGCCGAAAGCGGCGCGGTCTCGATCCCGCGCAATGCCCGCATCGGCCAGGTTGCGCAGGAAGCGCCAGGTACGGAGGATCCGCTGACCGATATCGTGCTTGCGGCCGACAAGGAGCGCTCCGCCTTGCTCGCGGAAGCCGAAACCGCGACCGACCCGCATCGCATCGCCGATATCCAGACCCGGCTTGCCGATATCGGCGCGCATTCCGCCGAAGCGCGCGCCGCCAGCATCCTTGCCGGCCTCGGCTTCGACCACGAGGCGCAGAAGAGACCCGCTTCCTCCTTCTCCGGCGGCTGGCGCATGCGCGTCGCCCTTGCCGCCGTCTTGTTTTCCGAGCCGGATCTCCTGCTGCTCGACGAACCGACGAACTATCTCGATCTCGAAGGCACGCTCTGGCTGGAAGATTATATCCGCCGCTATCCGCACACGGTCATCATCATCTCGCACGACCGCGACCTGTTGAATACGGCGGTCAATTCCATCGTGCATCTGGACCAGAAGAAGCTCACCTTCTATCGCGGCTCCTACGATCAGTTCGAGCGGCAGAAGGCCGAAGCCGACGAGTTGCAGATGAAGGCGAAGGCGAAGAACGACGCTGCCCGCAAGCATCTGCAGAGCTTCATCGACCGTTTCAAGGCCAAGGCGTCGAAGGCGCGGCAGGCGCAATCGCGTGTCAAGGCGCTGGAGCGGATGGGCACCGTCGCCGCCGTCATCGAAGACCATGTGATGGGCTTCAGCTTTCCGGAACCCGAAAAGCAGCCTGCCTCGCCCATCATCGCAGTCAGTGGCGGCGCCGTCGGCTATGAGCCGGGCAAGCCGATCCTGAAGCGCCTGAACCTGCGCATCGATGCCGACGACCGTATCGCCCTGCTCGGCTCCAACGGCAACGGCAAGTCGACCTTCGCGAAATTCATTTCCAGCCGGCTCGATGCGGAAAGCGGCGACGTCAAGCTGGCGCCGAACCTGAAGATCGGCTTCTTCGCCCAGCACCAGCTCGACGATCTCATCCCCAACCAGACCGCCGTCGAACATGTTCGCCGCCGCATGCCCGAAACGCCGGAGGCGAAGGTGCGCGCCCGCGTCGCGCAGATGGGTCTGGCGACCGAGAAGATGGACACGCAGGTCAAGGATCTCTCCGGCGGCGAGAAGGCGCGGCTGCTGATGGGCCTTGCCGCCTTCGACGCGCCGAACCTTCTGATCCTCGACGAACCGACGAACCATCTGGATATCGACAGCCGCAATGCGCTGATCCAGGCGCTGAACGACTATTCCGGCGCCGTCATCCTGATCTCGCACGACCGCCATCTGATCGAGGCCACCGTCGACCGGCTCTGGCTGGTGCGCGACGGTACCGTTACGACCTTCGACGGTGACCTGGAAGAATACCGCAACCTCGTTGTCGCCACCCCGAAGTCGCGGGACGACAAGGCGAAAGCGAACGGCATCGACGATTCCGTTTCCAAGGCCGATCAGCGCAAGCTCAATGCCGATCGGCGCGCGTCGCTTGCGCCTCTCAAGAAGAAGATCAATGAAATCGAATCCTTGACCGGCAAGCTTGAGAAACTGATTCAGGCACTTGATGCGGAACTTGCGGATCCTGCCCTCTACGAAAAGGCGCCGGCAAAGGCCGCGGAAAAGGCAAAGCAGCGCTCCGATGCCGCTGAGAGGCTTGCCGCCGCCGAGGAGCAATGGCTTGAGCTTTCATCGGAATACGAAAGCGGCATGGCCGGCTGAAACCTTACCGGCCTCAATGAATTAGGGGCCGATCCTAACCGATCATTAACCATAACTGCGGAAAATACGCTCAACTTTCATAGACATAATTGTTGAGCGATTCTGATGAACTACCGTGTTTTGCTGGCTGGCCTTGCCGTGTCCCTGGCTCTGGGAGGGTGCGCCACGAAACCGGTCAATGACGCGTCGCTCAAGAGCGGCTATGCTGCCGAAGAACCGCGTCACAAGCCGCTGAAGGCCAATGATCCCGTCGAAATGGAGCCGAAGAAATGGCTCGTCGCCGATCTTGAGACGCGCGCGCTGGAAGACGCCAACGGACCGCACGACCTTGCAGGCCGCACACTTGAAGTCTCCTCGCTCAAGGACATCAAACTCGCCGACAAAGAGGTCATTCTGACCTTCGACGATGGCCCGGCTCCCGGCAAGACGAATCGCATTCTTGCCACGCTCGACAAATTCGGCGTCAAGGCGGCTTTCATGATGGTCGGGGAAATGGCGCAGGCGCACCCGGCGACCGCGCGCGAGGTTCTCGCCCATGGCGACGCGATCGGCAGCCATACCTTCCGCCATCCCGATCTCGACAAGATGACCTTCGACGCGGCGATGACCGAGATCGCCCGTGGCAAGGATGCCGTCACCAAGGCGATCGGTACGGATGTACCCTTCTTCCGTTTCCCCTATCTTGCCGACTCCAAGCGCCTGCGCACCGCGATTGCCGCTCGCGAGATGATCGTTATGGACGTGGATATCGACAGCAAGGATTACTTCACCTCGACACCCCTTTCGGTGGTGGATCGCACCATGAAGCAGCTCTATCAGCGCGGTCGCGGCATCGTCCTCATGCACGATATCCACCAGCGCACGGTCAGGATGCTGCCTGTTCTTCTAAGCCGTCTCGAGAAAGAGGGCTTCAAGGTCGTCACGCTGAAATACAAGCCTACTCCGGCCCCGGCGACCAACCTGGTTGCCCAGGCCGACACCAAGATGGTGCGCTGAGGCTGGCCTTGCAGAGGACCGCAGCCCCGGACGGGTGGATCAATGGTTGCGTGATGTTCAGATACGCTTGAAACGCGCCGGGCGGCATGGTTAGTTGCTGCGTGATCACGAAGAGCGGGCCAGCCCGCCCGCTCGTATCCGGGGGGAGTAACATATGGATCGTCGTTCATTTCTGAGGAAAGCCGGCGTCGCCGGCGCCGGCTCGGTTGCAGCTGCTGCAACCCTTGCTGCTCCGGCCATTGCCCAGAGCAATCCGAAGATCAATTGGCGCCTGACGTCGTCGTTTCCGAAGTCGCTGGATACGATCTATGGCGGCGGCGAGGTACTATCGAAATATGTCTCGGAAGCCACCGACGGCAATTTCAACATCCAGGTGTTTGCGGCCGGCGAAATCGTGCCCGGTCTGCAGGCAGCCGACGCGACTTCGGCGGGCACGGTCGAGGCCTGCCATTCGGTCGCCTATTATTATTGGGGCAAGGATCCGGTCTGGGCCTTGGGAGCGGCCGTTCCCTTCGCGCTCAACGCGCGCGGCATGAACGCCTGGCAATATCACGGCGGCGGCATCGACCTGTTCAACGAATTCCTGGCGACGCAGGGGCTGATCGGCTTCCCGGCCGGCAATACGGGCGTGCAGATGGGCGGCTGGTTCCGCAAGGAAATCAATACGGTCGCCGATCTCAAGGGCCTGAAGATGCGCATCGGCGGCTTTGCCGGCAAGGTGGTCGAACGCCTCGGCGTCGTGCCGCAGCAGATCGCCGGTGGCGACATCTACCCGGCACTGGAAAAAGGCACCATCGATGCCGCCGAATGGGTCGGCCCCTATGACGACGAGAAGCTCGGCTTCTACAAGGTGGCGCCCTATTACTACTATCCCGGCTGGTGGGAAGGTGGCCCGACGGTGCATGTCATGTTCAACAAGGCCGCTTATGAAGGCCTGCCCAAGGCCTATCAGTCTCTGTTGCGCACGGCCGCTCAGGCGACCGACGCCAACATGCTACAGAAATACGACTATCTGAATCCGGCCGCCATCAAGCGTGTCGTCGCCGAGGGCGCGAAGCTCAGGCCGTTCAGCACCGAGATCATGAATGCCTGCTTCGACAAGGCCAACGAGGTCTATGCGGAAATGGAAGCCAACAACCCGACCTTCAAGAAGATCTGGGGGTCGATCAAGGGCTTCCGCGGCCAGCATTATCTCTATACGCAGGTCGCCGAATACAGCTACGACGTCTACATGATGACGCTGCAGCGCGCCGGGAAGATCTGACGCCCCGGTTCAAGACAGACAACCCCGGAGCGGCGCTCCGGGGTTTTTCATTGTGCTCCAATCAAGACAAAACGAACCGTATCGTGCTCAATTGAAAGACGGCGGCTGACTGAGATCGTTGGCGGGCGGGTTTTGCTGCCCGTTACCCTGGTCGGCCGGCTTACCGTCAAGCGGATTGCCGCCCGGCGGCTGGAGACCCGGCAGGCCGAGGCCGCCGCCGTTGTCCTGGCCAGGAGCGCCGAAACCGGGAACCTCGATCTTGATCGTGTTGGGATCGACACCCGCGCCCTCGCCCTTGTAGTGCATGACCATCTGCGGGAACATGATGGTCAACGCCACCATCAGGACCTGGATACCCACGAAAGGCACCGAACCCCAATAAATCTGTCCCGTCGTGACGGGTGCGATCTGCTTGCCTGTCACCCTGTCGAGATAGGGGACGCGCGCGGCCACCGAGCGGAGATAGAACAGCGCGAAGCCGAAGGGCGGATGCATGAAGCTCGTCTGCATATTGACGCCGAGGAGCACGCCGAACCAGATCAGGTCGATGCCGAGCTTGTCGGCTGCCGGCGCCAGCAGCGGCACGATGATGAAGGCAAGCTCGAAGAAATCCAGGAAGAAAGCCAGAAAGAAGACAAGCGCGTTGACGGCAATCAGGAAGCCGACTTCGCCACCGGGCAGCGACACCAGCAGATGCTCGACCCAGACATGGCCATTGACGCCGTAGAAGGTCAGCGAAAAGACGCGCGAGCCGATCAGGATGAACAGCACGAATGCCGAAAGCCTGGTCGTGGAGGTCAGCGCCGAGCGGACGACCTCCATGTTCAGCCTGCCTTTGGCCGCAGCCATCGCAAGCGCGCCGACCGCACCCATCGCGCCGCCTTCCGTCGGCGTCGCGATGCCGAGGAAGATCGTACCGAGCACAAGGAAGATCAGAGCGAGCGGCGGAATGAGGACGATGATGACCTGCTGCGCCAGCCGGGACATCAGGTTGACTTTCATCCCCTTGTCCAGAACCGCAACCGCATAGATGAAGGCGACACCGACCGTGGCGCCGAGAATATCGGCATTTTCGCCGTAGCTCGGCGTCAGGTAGACATGTGCGGCATAGGCCACGCCGGCGCAGACCAAGAGTGCGATGAAAAGAGACGTGACGCCGGAGCCGAGCGAACGGGCCTCCTTCGGCAACGCCGGCATGGAGTTCGGCCGGATGATCGACATGATCAATACGTAGAGCATGTAGAGACCGGTCAGCACCAGGCCGGGAATGAGTGCGCCGGCATACATGTCGCCGACCGAACGGCCGAGCTGGTCGGCTAGGACGATCAGCACCAGCGACGGCGGAATGATCTGCGCCAGCGTTCCAGAGGCGGCGATGACGCCGGAAGCGACCCGCCGGTCATAGCCATAGCGCAGCATGATCGGCAGCGAGATGAGCCCCATGGCGATGACCGAGGCCGCAACGACGCCGGTGGTGGCGGCAAGCAGCGCACCGACGAAAATCACCGCATAGGCGAGACCGCCACGGATAGGCCCGAAGAGCTGGCCGATCGTATCGAGCAGGTCTTCCGCCATGCCGGATCGCTCCAGCACGATGCCCATAAAGGTGAAGAACGGGATTGCCAGCAGCGTGTCGTTCGACATGACACCCCAGAAGCGATCCGGCAGGGCGTTGAGAAGCGGCCAGGAAAGGTTGATGGTGCCGCCCGAATAGGGCGCGAGCTCGACGCCGATCCAGAAGAACAGCAGTCCGTTCGCGGCAAGCGCGAAGGCGACCGGATAACCCAGCAGCAAAAAGACGATCAGCGAGGCGAACATGATCGGCGCCATGTTCACGGCAATGAATTCGATCATCAGCGCGCCTCCTCTGAAGGTGTTTCGACATCAAGAGGCGCATGTGTCGGCACATAGGGGGTCGGATCGTCCATATCGCCGCGCATGACCGCGATCTTCTTGATAATCTCGGAGAGCCCCTGCAATGCCAGCAGAAAGAAGCCGGCCAGCAGCAGCGCCTTGCCCGGCCAGATGATCAGGCCGCCGGCGCTGGAGGAAACCTCCCCCGACAGGAAGGAGGTGCGGACATAGGGTACGAGGTCATAGAGCATGAGGAGTGCGAAGGGCATGAGGAAGAGGCAATGGCCGAGCAAGTCGATCCAGTGCTGCGCCCGGCGCGGCAAGGAGCCGTAGACGATATCGATGCGGATATGTTCGTTCTGGCGGAGCGTGTAGGCGGCGGCGAGCAAGAAGGCTGCGCCGAACAGATACCATTGCGCTTCCAGCCATGCATTCGACGAGGTGTTGAAGACCTTGCGTACGATGGCATTTCCAGCGCTGACCAAGACAGCGACCAGAATGAGCCACGAGACTGATTTTCCAATTATCTCAGTCACATAGTCAACGAATCGGCTGAAGCCGAGCAATATTTTCATGATTTCCCCCCGCAGCGATTCTTGCCGAAGCTCTTTTTGCTGCCCGGAGCTAGAGTGCCGATTTCAAACGGTGAATCAAGAGCCGGCGCGGTTTTTCCAAGCGTGATGACGCTCGAGTAGAATGTTCGTATATTGGGCCTGGTCGTTGCATTTGCGATTTGCCGCCCTTGCCCACATGCGGCATTCTGATAAAGATCGCATCAATAATCATACTAATCGAGAGACACCCATGTCCCCCATCAACCTCGCTATCGTCGGTGTCGGCAAGATCGTCCGCGACCAGCATCTTCCGTCCATCGCGAACAACGCGGATTTCAAACTGATCGCGACGGCAAGCCGCCATGGCACCGTCGAGGGCATCCCGTCCTTCACGACGATCGAAGCCATGCTCGATGCCGTACCGGCGATCGATGCAGTATCGCTCTGCATGCCGCCGCAATATCGCTATGAAGCTGCCTACAAGGCGCTTTCGGCCGGCAAGCACGTTTTTCTCGAAAAGCCGCCGGGCGCGACGCTGAGCGAAGTTGCCGATCTCGAGAATCTCGCAAAAGCCAAGGGTGCTTCGCTCTTTGCAAGCTGGCATTCGCGCTATGCTCCGGCCGTGGAGGCTGCGAAGTCCTTCCTCGCCAACACCAGCATCCGCAGCGCCCACGTGATCTGGAAGGAAGACGTCCGCCATTGGCATCCGAACCAGGAGTGGATCTGGCAGGCCGGTGGCCTCGGCGTCTTCGATCCCGGCATCAATGCGCTGTCGATCGTCACCCATATCCTGCCGCCGCTCTTCCTCACCGGCGCGACGCTCGAATTCCCGGAAAACCGGGATTCGCCGATCGCCGCCGATCTGCGCTTCAAGAGCGCCCAGGGCCTTCCGGTTCATGCCGAATTCGACTGGCGCCAGACCGGCAAGCAGAGCTGGGATATCGTTGCCGAAACCGATGCTGGCCAGATGGTTCTCGCCGAAGGCGGCTCCAAGCTTTCGGTCGACGGGGAGCTGAAATTCTCCGCGCCTGAGGCCGAATATCCTTCGCTCTATCACCGCTTTGCCGAGATCGTCAAAGCCGGCACCTCCGATGTCGACGTTTCGCCGCTGCGTCATGTCGCCGATGCCTTCATGCTCGGCAAGCGCAAATTCGTCGAAGCATTTTACGATTGATGGGCTTTACCCGATGGAGACAACGCGCCCCGCAACATGCTAGCGTGGCGCATTATCTTCATCGGGGAGTTGCCGATGGCAACGGAAAATGTGCAACCTTTCGGGCTCGGCGTTGGCAATAAATCGGTCAAGCTTGCAGAGCCAAACCAGAGCTGGCGCGAGGCCTATTTGCTGGAGGAAGCTGCTATTCGCAGCGCGCTCGGAGACCTCGCCGTCGATGTGCAGCATTTCGGCAGCACCTCCATTCCCGAAATCAAGGCCAAGCCGATCATCGACATAGCCGTCGGTGTCCGGCGCTTCGAGGATGGCCTTGCCTGTATCGAGCCGATGGCATCGATCGGCTATGTCTATGCCGGCAACAATATCGTTGCGGACGATCATATTTTCGGCCGCGATATCGAAGGGGATACCCGCACGCATCTGGTGCATGTGGTGGAGCATGGCGGCCTGAATTGGCGCCAGTTCATCCTCTTCCGCGACCGGATGCGCACGCGTCCGGACCTCGCGCATGCCTATGAGGCGCTGAAGGTCGAGCTTGCGACAAAATATGCCAATGATCGCGCAGCCTATACCGCCGCCAAGAAGGACTTCATCCAAAAGATTCTGGCGGAAGACGACTGAGCGGTTCAGCTTTCACGGAAGCTCTGAACCGCTCTTTCTCTTTATTTTCCCGCAATGCCGGGCGGAAGACCGCTCGGTACCTTTCCTGGAATTGCCCTAAGCTTTCTTTTCCCAGCGGCCATCCTGCGTCTGCTGCCAATAGGTGAGGTTGTGCCCCTCGCCTTTCAGGCGCTTCCATTGCGCACGCGCGCTTTCCAGCTGTTCCTGATCATAGCCGTCGAACATCAGCACGACGCGCTGGTACGTTGCGACATCCGTAGCCTCGGCGCCGTCGATGAAAAAGCGCACCGTCGCCTTATTCACATTGTCGGACGAGATGGTCAAAAGCACCGGCTGCCGGTCCGCCATCCCGCCGTCATCCGTGCCATGCGGCAGGAAACTGTCTTCGCGATAGGTCCACAGATGGGAATCGAGGAGATCGCGCCGCGCCGGCTCGCGCATCTGCACGGCGACCTGCCAGCCGCGCTCGACACTCTTGTCGATCAACGGCGGCAGGGCGTCTTCAAGCTTCGATTCCGTCAGGTGATAGAAGAGAACGTCGGTCATGCCGTCCCTTCTATCTGACAAAACCCGGCTGGTCACGATTCGTAGTTGGCGCGGACCAGCTGATCGAGCAGGCGCACGCCGAAACCGGAACCCCAAGACTGGTTGATCTCGTCCTGGACCGACCCCATCGCCGTACCGGCGATATCGAGATGCGCCCACGGCGTTTCACCGACGAAGCGCTTGAGGAACTGGGCGGCAGTGATCGAGCCGGCGTGGCGGCCGCCGGTGTTCTTCATGTCGGCGAACTTGCTATCGATCATCTTGTCGTAGTCCTTGCCGAGCGGCATGCGCCACAGGCGCTCATCGGTGACGAGGCCCGCCGCGGTCAGCTCACCCGCCAGCTTGTCATCGTTGCAGAACAGGCCGGCCTGCAGGTTGCCGAGCGCGACGAGGATGGCGCCGGTCAGGGTCGCCAGGTTGATCATGAATTGCGGCTTGAAGCGGTCGTTCGTGTACCAGAGCGCATCGCAAAGAACGAGCCGGCCCTCCGCATCCGTGTTGATGATCTCGATCGTCTGGCCGGACATGGAGGTGACGATATCGCCAGGACGCTGCGCATTGCCGTCGGGCATGTTCTCGACGAGACCGATGACGCCGATGACGTTGACCTTGGCTTGCCGCGCGGCAAGCGTGTGCATGAGGCCGGTGACGGCCGCCGCCCCGCCCATGTCGCCCTTCATCTCTTCCATGCCGGCAGCGGGCTTGATGGAAATGCCGCCAGTGTCGAAGACAACCCCCTTGCCGATGAAGGCGACGGGCTTGTCCTTCGCCTTGCCACCCTTCCAGTGCATGATGACCAGGCGCGGCGGCCGGGCAGAGCCTTGCGCGACGCCGAGGAGAGCGGCCATGCCGAGCCGGCGCATCTCGCGCTCCGTCAAGATCTCGATCTCGACGCCAAGCTTTTCCAGCTCCTTGGCCTTGGCTGCAAACTCCACGGGACCGAGGACATTCGGCGGCTCGTTGACGAGATCGCGCGCAAGGAGGACGCCGCCCGCGACCGCTTCCGACGTTGCATAGAGCTTCTTGGCGGCCGCGGCCTCCTGGGTAACGATCGTGACCTTCACTGGCTTGCGGCTCTTGTCGTCATCGTCGCCCTTCTTCGTCTTATATGTATCGAAGCTATAGGCGCGCAGGAGCATGCCCAGGGCAAAATCGGCGGCTTCCCTGGCACCGACCTCGATTGCCGGCGCATCCAGGAAGATGGCGACTTTCTCAACATTGCGGATTTTCGCCGCCGCGCTGCCGCCAAGCCTCAGCCAGTCGTGCGCAGCCAGGTCTCTTGCCTTGCCGGCACCGATGACAATGATCCGATCGACGGGCGAGGCCTCGGGAGCGATGATATCCAAAGCGCTTAACGTCTTGCTCTTGAAGCCGGCTACGGGCGCAGCCCTGGCGAAAACATTGGCCGGATCGGCGCTCTCGGCGCCCGCCGGCAACTCACTGTCCGTGCCTTTCAGGAGAATGGCCAGACCGCCGCTGAGGCGAGCCGACTTGGCGAAGGAAATCTCGAATTTCACAGACATTTCTGCTCCGATAAACATGCGTCGTAATAAGGGAAGTTTGCACAACCATCATTCTAGGTTTGACTAGCGAACACAAGCGTTTGGCAAAGCATTCGCTAAAGAAGCCCGCTCCGTGGCTTCAAATCCCTGTCATTGAGAGCAGCTAGGCTATGCGCAATGGTGTTTTGCCGCTCTCCGGGGCGGCCAGATCTTTTGCCGGAAAGCCGCCTTGATCATAGATTTCAACAGTTTCAATCGCGAAGACCGCTCCCCCGAGATTTTGCGACCGCGCACTGCGGGCGATGCCTTCATCGGCCTCTTCTGTCTCTGGTGGGCACTGCTCGGCTTCTTCTCGGTTTTTCCACAGATCGATCTCACGGTCGCGAATATGTTTTTTCTGCCGCAGCAGTGCCTGGCAAGCACGCGCCTGGACCAGATATGCGGCATCTTCCCCTACAATGCGGACACGCATATGCGGCTGCTGCGGGAGATATTCTTCCAACTCCCCTACATCGTAGCCGCCGTTCTCGTCTGGATGCTGTTCCAGTGCTGGCAGCATCACGGAGCGACCTTCAACAGGCTGCGGGCGCGCAATCTGAAGATCGCGCTTGAGTCGCTGCTGATCGGCCCGGTGCTGATCGTCAATCTCTGGCTGAAGGCTTTTTCGGGGCGCCCGCGCCCGAGGCAAACCGACCTCTTCGGCGGCACGCTCGATTTCGTCCAAGCCGGATCCTTCGCCGGGAAATGCGCCAGCAACTGTTCGTTCATCTCGGGCGAAGCAGCGGCTGCCGGCTGGCTGTTCTGCCTGATCTTCATCATCCCGCAGCCATACCGATCGGCTGCCGCGCTGCCGATCGCAGCCGCTTCGATCCTCATTCCCGCCCTTCGGGTGGCTTTTGGCGGACACTACCTCTCCGATGCCGTGCTCGGCTGGCTTTCATCGCTTGTCATATTCGCCGCGCTCCTCGCATTATCCCAAACGACACACGACAGAAGAATCTCGGAAAATTAACGATTTTTTTCGAGTTGGTTGTCGCCAAAAAAACTTAAACAGCGTAGATGAGGGTGAATCTCTGTCGGCTGGTCCGGCAGCTGTTGCGTTTAAGGGCCGGCATGAAGTTATTCGAGACATATATCGTACGGCGTGTCGGTATGATGTTCCTGGTGGCGTTGCTGCCGGTGCTCGCCATTATCTGGACGACCCAGGTGCTGCAACGCATCAATCTCGTGACGGATAGCGGCCAGTCGATGGGCTCGTTCGCAAAGCTCGCGACGCTCATTCTGCCGACGATTATTCCGATCGTTCTGCCTTTCGCATTGGTCATCGGCATCACGCAGACGCTGACGGCGATGAACAGCGATTCGGAGCTGACCGTCATGGAGGCGGCCGGCGCAAAACGCAGCATCATCATCCGTCCGATCATGATTCTCGCCATCGCCATCAGCGCATTTTCCTTCTT
This sequence comes from Rhizobium sp. P40RR-XXII, assembly GCF_012641405.1. Classification (GTDB taxonomy): domain Bacteria; phylum Pseudomonadota; class Alphaproteobacteria; order Rhizobiales; family Rhizobiaceae; genus Rhizobium. The sequence goes on along the minus strand of NZ_JABAII010000012.1, from coordinate 141,132 downwards.
CGTCGACAACGCGGTCGAGCCTAGAGCCCGCGTTGCCGCCCGCCAGATGGTAGCCGAGGCCTATGCCGACCTTCTTTCCACCGTGATCGAAGAGAAGAATTTCCGGCGCATCGAAGACGGGCTCTACGTACAGATTTCGCAGCGTATGTCGGGGCGCATCCTCAAAGGGTTGTTCGTGGTCGATTCCCGCGATCCCGCCTTCGACCTCATCTATTATGCGAAGGAAGGCGCCGTCGATCCGAGCGGTACGTCGCTGCTGATGAAAGACGGCGAAGTGCACCGCAAGACGGCCGACGGCAATGTCTCGGTCATCAAATTCGATTCCTATTCCTTCGATCTCTCCGACATGACCCAAAGCCGCGGCCAGGCGAACCTGCGCGCCAGCGATCGCAGCCTCGGCTTCCTCCTCAATCCGGATCCGAACGACCCGGATTACAAGACAAGACCTGGCAGCTATCAGGCCGAGTTGCATCGGCGCCTCAACGAATGGGCACTGCCCGCGATATTCGCGCTTATATCCCTGGTGATTGCCGGCGATGCACGCTCGCATCGCGAGGCGCGGCTGCACCCTATGGTATCGGCGTTGACGATAGCCTTCGCGCTGCGCTGGGCCGATTTCTATGCGGCCAACCAGATCGACAATTCGCCTCGCTTCGTCGGCATTCTCTACGCCATCAATATCATCGCCGCTGTTGTCGCGATCGCGCTGCTCATGCGTAACCGGAAAATGTCGATACCGGTATCGATCCGAAACCGCCTCGGTAACTGGCGGCAACGGATTCAGGATCGCATGCCGGCGGCGCCGGGCGGCTCCAACGGGAGCGGCGCATGATTTTCGGCACGCTCGGGCGTTATTTCTTCACGCGTTACATCGTGACGACGTTCTGGTTTTTCCTGGGCGTCATCTCGATCGTCTATCTCGTCGATTTCAGCGAGACAGCCGGCCGACTGGCCGGGCTGCCCGGCTATTCTGTCTCGCTCGGCCTGGTGATGACAGCAGTCCGATTGCCGTTCATCCTGCAGCAGACGGTGCCGTTCATCGCACTCTTCGTCGGCATGACGGTGTTGATCGCGCTCAATCGTCGTCGCGAACTGGTTATTGCGCGTGCGGCCGGCATCTCCGTCTGGCAGTTCATGACACCGTTCGTCATGGGCGCCTTTTTCGTGGGGTTGCTGACCATGCTCGCCCTCAATCCGGTTGCCGCATGGGGACAGCGCCAGGCGGAAACGATGGAAGCCGATCTGCGTGGCGACCCTTCCTATCACAACAAGCTTTCGGTCCCGTGGCTGCGTCAATCGAACGGCAAGGACGATACGATCATCGGCGCCAAGGCCATTTTGGACAATGGAACAACGCTGATGGGCGTTGTCTTTATCCACTTCGATTCACAGGGAAATATCGTCCTGCGGCAGGACGCGCAGTCGGCAAAATTGGAAGATGGTTACTGGCTTCTTAACAATGTCGTCCAGCGTCGGCCAGGCGAGATACCGGATCATAAAAGTTCGGTACAGGTTCGTACGAATCTGAAACAGGATTTCGTTTCGCAGCGTCTGGCGCAGCCGGAAACCATTGCTTTTTATGATCTTTCTAATCGAATAAAGATCGCACATTCCTTCGGGATATCGACCAACGCACTTGAGACACAGTTTCATTCGCTGCTATCGCAACCATTCCTTCTCATAGCAATGACGTTGATCGCAGCAACCGTGTCCCTAAAATTCAGTAGATTCAATCAATCGCGCTCCGTTATTCTGGGTGGAATCCTCTCCGGCTTCGTGCTTTATGTTGTCACCGTGCTTGTAAAGGCATTCGGGAGCAGCGGAGTGGTTCCTCCCTATGTGGCGACATGGATACCCGTGATCGTCGCATTGGCATTCGGAGCAACGATCCTGCTTCATCAGGAGGATGGCTAAGTGGCGGCAGGCAACCGCGAGACTATTAAAAAGATTGTGGCTGCCCTCGTTACGGGCACGGCTGCATGCGCATATGTTATGAGCCCGGCCGTGGTTTACGCCCAGGCCAACAACAATAATAATGGCGGTGCCGGCACTGTTACCTCCCCTATCAAGGTGAAGGTGCCGGAAGGCGCGAAGCTAGTCCTTTCGTCCAACGAATTGGTCTACAACAAGGATACGCAGATCGTCACCGCAAGCGGTGCGGTCCAGATCAACTATGGCGGCTATAGGATGGTCGCTCAGAAGGTCGAATATAATCAGAAATCCGGACGAATGACGGCGCTCGGCAATGTCGAGCTGATCACTCCGGACGGCAATCGCATGTACGGTGACAAAATGGACGTCACCGACAGCTTCTCCGACGGGTTCGTGAACGCCCTTCGCATTGAAATGCCTGACAACACCCGAATGGTCGCCGAAAAGGGCGAGCGCGTCGGTGGCAATCAGCTGATCCTCACAAAGGGCGTCTATACTGCTTGCATGGCCTGCTCTGAACAGGGCCGTGCGCCGCTTTGGCAGGTCAAAGCACAGCGCGTCGTCCAGAACGGCGTGACGCACACGATCCGTCTGGAGCATGCCCGCTTCGAGCTGTTCGGTCTGCCGATCGCCTATGTTCCGTGGGTCACGGTTCCCGACAATACGGTCAAGCGCAAATCCGGCTTCCTGTTTCCGTCGGTGAGCGTTTCGCAGCGTCTCGGCGTTGGCGTAAGGGTTCCGTACTATTACGTCATCTCACCGAGCATGGATGCGACGGTCACCGCCACGGGCTTCAGCAACCAGGGGCTGTTGCTCGAGGGTGAATTCCGCCAGCGTTTCGAGAATGGCACGCATATCCTGCGCGTTGCCGGCATCAATCAGATGAATCCGGACTCCTTCGTTGCCGGTACGACTGATGCCGAGAACAAAACGCGCGGCATGATCAATTCCAAGGCCGACTTCAGGATCAATCCTCGCTGGACTTTCGGCTGGGATGTCATGGTGCAGAGCGATAACAATTTCTCGCGCACTTATGGACTGGACGGGCTCAACCAGAGCACCCATACGAACCAAGCCTATCTGACTGGTATCGGAAAGCGCAATTTCTTCGATATGCGCGCCTTCTACTATAACGTGCAGGACACGGATAATAACGCCACTGCACAAAAGCAGCAGGCATATGTCTATCCGAGCATCGACTATCACTATGTCGATCCGAAGTCGGTCTATGGCGGCGAGCTGTCGGCAACGATGAACTTCACGCACCTGTCGCGTGAGAAGACATCCGCACTCGACAACGTAGTCAATCTTGGCGACGCCAACTTGAACGACCGTTTCCTCGGCCTCTCCGGCGACTATACGCGTCTCAGCACCGAACTGCAGTGGCAGCGTACCTTTACGACCGATGAGGGCCTTGTGCTGACGCCATTGGCGGCGGCGCGCGGTGACGTCTATGGTCTGGATATGAACTCGCCCAACTCTTTCGGCGCATCGTTCAGCTATCCCGGCAATTACGACACCAGCGACTATGCCACCCGTGGCATGGTCACGGCGGGGCTCGAAGCCAAGTACCCGTTCCTGATCACGACAAGCAACAGCACGCACGTGTTCGAGCCGATCGCGCAGATCTATGTGCGGCCGGACGAGCAGCTTGCTGGTCGGTTGCCAAACGAAGATGCACAGAGCTTCGTTTTTGACGCCACCAATCTTTTCGATCGTGACAAGTTCTCGGGCTTCGATCGCATCGAGGGTGGTACACGCGCGAATGTTGGGTGGCGTTATACGGCCAGCTTCGACAGCGGTTACAAGCTTCAGCATATCTTCGGACAGTCCTATCAGCTCGCGGGACGCAACTCGTTTGCGACGGACGATCTGGCCGGTGTCGGTTCGGATTCGGGGCTTGAAACGACTCGCTCCGACTATGTCACCATGTTCGGTCTGACGACACCGCAGGGTATCTCGCTCGCGACATCCTATCGCTTCGACCAGAAGGATTTCGCTTTCAAGCGTGGCGATACATCCGTCGGCTTCGCGAACGATGTATTCCAGACGTCCTTGATCTACACGCATATTGCAGCTCAGCCGCAATATGGTTTCACCAGTAATCAGGATGAAATCCAGTCGCGCGCGCAGATCAGGTTCAAGGAATATTGGTCTGTCTTCGGTACCGTTAGCTATGATCTCAATAACAATGAAATCACTCGCCAGGGCGTCGGTCTTTCCTACGAGGACGAATGCACGATCTTCACCGTGTCATTCCTCGACAAGAAGGATACGACAGCCAGCTCGGCCAGCAATTGGTCGATCGGCGCTCGTCTGACCTTCCGTACGTTGGGAGACGTCAATCTCGGCAGCGTCCAGGACGCAACGTTCTGACATAGATCGAACTTGCAAGGAGCCGGCTTCATCGCCGGCTCTTTTGCGTTGAGACGGCCCGCTATTCGCGGTGTCATTGTTTCGCCGCAAGGATTTTGCAATTCATCGCGCTTGATGTAGACATGTGGCGCAAAAGTTGCCGTATTGCGCCAAGGCGTACCGATATGGCGCAAGGCCGGCAGGAAAGACCTTTGGGAAGGGGTAGTTGATGTTTTCTGGAAAGACACCGATGCGCGCTCTACTGTTCGGAGCAGCAGCTTTGGTTATGGCGAGTTTCACCGTGCCGAGCAGCGATGTCGCTTTCGCGGCCAGCGAGGTGAAAGTCCTCGTCAACAGTCAGGTGATCACGTCCGGCGACATTGCCAAGCGCGTCGCTTTCCTCAAGCTGCAGCGCCAGAAGGGCGACCTCGGCAAGGTCGCCAAGGAACAACTTGTCGACGAGACGCTGAAGCGCGCGGAAATCTCCCGCCTGCGCATGTCCGTTTCTACCACTGATGTCGACGCCGCCTTTGGACGTTTCGCTGCCAGCAACAAGATGTCGCCGGCTCAGCTCAGTCAAATTCTTGACAAGGCCGGAGTCGGTGTCGACCACTTCAAATCCTACATCGCCGTTTCCATGAGCTGGCCTCGCGTTGTCAACGCACGCTTCGGCGCAAGAAGCCGTATGTCGAACGACGATCTCGTAACACGCATGACCGAGAACAAGACGAAACCGGTCACAACGGAATATTTCCTGAAACAGATCGTTTTCGTTGTGCCGACGGCAAAGCGGAACGCCATCCTGAACAAGCGCAAGGCCGAGGCTGAAGCATCGCGTTCCAAGTTCCCCGGCTGTGACCAGGCAAAGGTCTTCGCCGCAACCATGCACGATGTCTCCGTTCAGGATCTTGGCCGGGTGCTCGCACCGGAAGTTCCCGAAATGTGGAAGCCGCTGCTGGAGAAGGCTTCCGGCAACACGACCTCCCCTATCGTGACCGACCGTGGCATCGAATATGTCGCCATCTGCTCCCAGCGTCAGGTGAACGATGACGTCGCCGCCGCCGCCGTGTTCCGCGCCGAGGATATCGGCAAGGATAAGGCCGGAGGCGTCAGCGCCAACGACAAGAAGTACGTGGATGAACTGCGCTCCAAGGCGCAGATCGTCTATCGCTGATTGACGATGCCGCCGCGCTTCTCCCACCCCCTTGCGCTCACGCAGGGGGATCCGGCTGGCATAGGCCCCGACATCACGCTCGCCGCCTGGCTGCGCCGCGGCGAGCTCGATCTCCCCCCCTTCCTGTTTCTCGGCGACGCGGGCATTCTTGCGGCGCGCGCTGCGCAGCTCGGCTTGACCGTGCCCCTGAAGGTAGTCGATGCGGCGACCGCCTGCGGCATCTTTCGGGATGCGCTGCCGGTCCTGCCGATCGAGGCCGGAATGAGCGTCATTGCCGGCGAACCGCATGTCGCCACCGCCAAAGGCACGATTACAGCCATAGAAATGGCTGTGTCGCTCTGCATGAGCGGCCAGGCATCCGCTGTCGTCACCAATCCGATTGCCAAATCGGTGCTCTATGACGCCGGCTTCGGCTTTTCCGGCCATACGGAATTCCTCGCGGATCTCGCGACGCGCGCAACCGGAAAACCAGTCATGCCGGTCATGCTGCTCGCCGGTCCGAAGCTCCGCGCCATCCCCGTCACCATCCACATTCCCCTGAAGGATGTGCCGCAGGCGCTGAACTCCGACCTGATCGTCGAGACCTGCCGGATCACTGACCATGACCTGCGCCACCGCTTCGGCATTTCCAAGCCGCGCCTCGCGGTTGCCGGCCTCAATCCGCATGCCGGCGAAAACGGCGCGCTCGGCAAGGAGGACGATGAGATTGTCCGTCCCGCGATCGACATCCTTCGCGGCGAGGGCATCGATGCTTTCGGTCCCCTGCCCGCCGACACGATGTTCCACGACGAGGCCCGGCAGCGCTATGACGTCGCTATCTGCATGTATCACGATCAGGCACTGATCCCGGCCAAGGCACTCGGCTTCGACGATTCCGTCAATGTCACGCTCGGCTTACCCTTCGTCCGCACGTCCCCGGACCACGGCACGGCATTCGGCATCGCCGGCAAGGGCATCGCCAAGGAGGACAGCCTTGTCGCGGCCCTCAGATTGGCGAGCGAAATCAGCGGCAAGACCGGAAGCGCTCACTGATGGCCGCACTGGATGGTTTGCCACCCCTTCGCGATGTGATCCAGCGGCACGGCCTCGATGCGCGCAAGGCGCTCGGCCAGAACTTTCTTCTTGACCTCAACCTGACGCAGAAGGTCGCCAGAACGGCCGGATCGCTGAAAGGCGTAACCGTCTTCGAAGTCGGTCCCGGACCGGGCGGCCTGACGCGGGCGATCCTGGCGCTCGGCGCGGCCAAGGTCATCGCCGTCGAGCGCGATGCACGCTGCCTGCCGGCGCTGGCGGAAATCTCAGATCACTATCCCGGCCGGCTTGAGGTGATCGAGGGCGATGCGCTGAAGACCGATTTTGCGGCCCTTGCACCGGAAGGACCGGTCAGGATCATCGCCAACCTGCCCTACAATGTCGGCACGCAGCTTCTGGTCAATTGGCTGCTGCCCGGACACTGGCCTCCCTTCTGGCAATCCCTGACCCTGATGTTCCAGAAGGAAGTCGGGCAACGGATCGTTGCGCAGGAGGATGATGACCATTATGGCCGGCTTGGCGTGCTCTGCGGCTGGCGGACGGAGGCTCGCATGGCCTTCGACGTGCCTCCACAGGCCTTCACGCCACCGCCGAAGGTAACCTCCACGGTGGTGCATCTGACGCCGAGAGAAAACCCGATCCCATGCGACGTCGGCAAACTCGAAAAGGTCACGCAGGCCGCCTTCGGCCAGCGTCGGAAGATGCTGCGCCAGAGCCTGAAGCCGATCGGCGGCGAGGCGCTTTTGCTGAAGGCGGAGATTGATCCGCAGCGCCGCGCGGAAACGCTTTCCGTGGAAGAATTCTGCCGGCTGGCAAACTGCCTTTGATTGGATCGGAGCTTCCGATCGGGATCAGAATTTCTGATCGGGATCAGAGCGTCGGTGTCTCTTCCAGCAGGTCGCGAACGAAATCGAACATGCCATGCCGCCGGTCGCGGCGCAGGCGCTCGGCCTTGACGATGGACTGGACGGCGTTGAAGGCCAGGGTCAGATCGTCGTTGACGATGACATAGTCATATTCGCGCCAATGGGCGATCTCGGCGCGCGAATTGGCAAGACGTCTGGCGATCACCTCTTCGGAATCCTCGGCGCGGCGATGCAGGCGCGATTGCAGCTCGGTCATGGTCGGCGGCAGCACGAAGATGGAAACGACATCGGCCGGCATCTTCTCCTGCAGCTGCTGGGCGCCCTGCCAGTCGATATCGAAAAGCATGTCGCGACCTTCGGCCATGGCCACCTCTACCGGCTCGCGCGGCGTGCCGTAGAAATTGCCATGCACCTCGGCCCATTCCAACAGCGAGTCGGAATCGCGAAGGCGCTCGAACTCACGCTGCGAGACGAAATGATAATGCACGCCTTCGATCTCGCTCGGCCGCCGCTGTCGGGTCGTAACGCTGACAGAAAGGCTGACTTCGCCGTCTTTCTCCAGCAGGTTACGCGCGATCGTCGACTTGCCTGCGCCGGATGGCGAGGAGATGGCAAGCATCAGCCCCCTGCGGGCGATCGGAATGGATGTGGATGTCGCCGGCTTCATGGCCTACTCCAAATTCTGGACCTGTTCGCGGAACTGGTCGATAACCACCTTCAGCTCGATGCCGGCGGCGGTAACCGCCGCTGCATTCGACTTCGAACAGATAGTATTCGATTCACGGTTAAATTCCTGTGCAAGAAAATCGAGCTTGCGGCCGACAGGGCCACCCTTGGAAATAAGATCGCGTGCGGCGGCCACGTGCGCTTTCAGACGATCGACTTCCTCGCGCAGATCCGCCTTGGTGGCGAGAAGAGCAGCTTCGGCATGCAGCCTGTCGCGGTCGAGGGCCGAGGAGCCATCCAACAGCATGGAAACCTGGGTCGCCAGTCTGGCGGCAATCTCCTGCGACGAACGGGACGGATCGCGCTCGACGGTCGATGTCAGCGTCTCGATGGTCGAGACTTGGCCCAGCAGAACCTTGCCAAGCGCCTCGCCTTCCTGCCGACGCATGTCACGCAGATCGCCAAGCGCTGTTTCGAGACCCGCCATGATATCGGCATCGCGCGCGGCGAGCGCCTCTTCGTCTTCCTCGGCTTCCTTGAACTCCACGAGACCGCGCACGGCCATGAGGCTCTCCAGCCGCAACGGCGCGGGATCGACGATGCCGGCAAGCTGATCGCGCAGCGCCAGGACCGCCGCCAGCGCTTCCTGGTTCACAACGACCTCGACGCGGCTCTCCTCGACCGACAGTGACAGGCTGACCTGAAGATTGCCGCGGGAAAGCCGGTCGGCGATCGATTTGCGGATATCGGCCTCCAGACGCTCCAGGCCCGGCGGCAGGCGCAGACGGATATCCAACCCCTTGCCGTTCACCGAACGCAGCTCCCATGCCCAGCGACCGCGACCGCTGGTTCCCTCACGCCGGGCAAAGCCGGTCATGGACTGCAATGCCATGCAAGCCTCCGATAGTTCCTATCCCCAATCCGCCGAAAATCTTCGCATTATGGGTCAATGTAAAGTGAATCCGCGCCGCGCTTCTTATCGAGGCTACGGCGCAGCAAGGATCAGTTGGTCTTTTTCTTCTGCTGGGTACCCGAGCCAGGGGCGACGGCAGCGTCGTCCGGCTGGCCGTCCACGGCAATGGCGTTAGGGTCTTCACCCTTTTCGGCAACGAGCTTGCGCCAGCGCCGGACATTGGCATTGTGCTCATCCAGCGTGGCGGCAAAGACATGGCCGCCGCTGCCGTCGGCAACGAAATAGAGATCCTGCGACTTCCAGGGATTGGCGACGGCTTCCAGCGCATCCTTGCCCGGATTTGCGATCGGCGTCGGCGGCAGCCCCTTGATGACGTAGGTGTTGTAAGGCGTGTCCTTCTTCAGATCGGACTGATAGATGGGACGATCGGCCGGCTTCCCTTCGCCGCCGAACAAACCGTAGATGACGGTCGGATCCGACTGCAGGCGCATGCCCTTGCCGAGGCGGTTCAGGAAGACGGAGGCGACATGGGCGCGCTCGTCGGCAAGGCCCGTCTCCTTCTCCACGATGGAGGCGAGCGTGATGAAGTCCTGCTTGCTTGCCAGCTGCACGCTTGGGTCACGCTTTTCCCAGACCTGGTCGACCAGCTTCGTCTGCGCCGCCGCCATCTGCTGAATGATTTCAGCACGCTTCGTGCCGCGCGTGAACTTATAGGTATCCGGCCGCAGGCTGCCTTCCGGCGGCAGCGCCGACGGCAGATCGCCTTCCAGCACGACATCGGCCTGCAGCTTATTGAACATCTGCCGCACCGTCAGTCCCTCCGGCAAGGTGACCGAATAGAGGATCGATTTGCCCGACTTCAGCAGCTCCATGATGTCCTTCATGGAGGCGCCGGCCTTGATCTCATATTCACCGGCGCGAAGGGTCTCGCCATCATGCAGATAGGTAGCCGTCAGCCAGCGGAAAATCCGCTCATTGGTGATGATGTTGTTGGATTCCAGGCGATTGGCGATCTCGCCGAGGCCTGCGCCATTGCGCACGATGAAATTCGTATTGGTCGTCAGCGGGCCGGGGCTTTGATAGGTCGAAAATGCATAATAGGCACCTCCGACCGCGACAACAGCGACAAAAACCGCCAGCGTCATCAGGAAGTTCAGGAAGATAACCATCTGGCTACGAGCCTTGCGCGAGCGCTTCGGCGGATCCGGAACACGCTCCGGACGCAGGGCTTCATTAGCCGATTTCGGGATAATCGGCCCTTTCTGCCCATTCGAAGTTCCGTTGCTCTGGTTCGTATCGCTCACCGGCAATCCCTTCCTTTTTGTGATTGCCTGCTCTTTGGCCAAGCAATGCGGCAAAAAACAGGTTCAGAAGATAAGGCGGAACCCGTCAGGTCCCGACTTCGACCGATCAGACATCGCCACGAGACATCCGCGGTTTACGGACGCACGGCAATATTTAGAGCGGAGCGCAGGCTCGCCGCGAATGCTCCCGCTTTGAAGTTACGCGCCGTTATTATGCCTCATAGCGGCGCAGGACAAGCGACGCATTCGTGCCGCCGAAGCCAAAGGAGTTCGACAGCGCGACATTGATCTCGCGCTTGCGGGCCTTGTGCGGAACGAGATCGACAGCGGTCTCGCGTTCCGGATTATCCAGGTTAAGCGTCGGCGGAGCAATATTGTCGCGAATGGCAAGCGTAGCGAAGATCGCTTCGATCGCGCCGGCTGCCCCCAGGAGGTGACCGGTCGCCGATTTGGTCGAAGACATCGAAATCTTCGACGCGGCATTGCCGACCAGCCGCTCGACCGCGCCGAGTTCGATCGTATCGGCCATGGTCGATGTGCCGTGGGCATTGATGTAGTCGAGATCGTCGGGGGTCAGTCCAGCGCGCTTCAGAGCCGAGGTCATGCAACGGAGTGCGCCCTCGCCATCCTCGGACGGTGCTGTAATGTGATGAGCGTCACCGGAAAGACCGTATCCCACAACTTCGGCATAGATCTTGGCGCCGCGTGCCTTGGCGTGTTCCAACTCCTCGAGAACGACGACACCGGCGCCCTCGCCCATGACGAAACCGTCACGGTCGCGATCATAGGGGCGGGAAGCTTTCTGCGGCGCATCATTATAATCCGTCGACAACGCCTTGCAGGCGGCGAAGCCGGCAAGTGAGATACGGCAAACCGGAGCTTCGGCGCCGCCAGCGACCATCACGTCGGCATCGCCGAGCATGATCAGCCGGGCAGCATCGCCGATCGCGTGGGCGCCTGTCGAGCATGCGGTAACGACGGCGTGGTTCGGGCCGCGCAGCTTGTGGCGGATCGAGACCTGACCGGAAACAAGATTGATGAGACGGCCGGGGATGAAGAAAGGCGAGATGCGGCGCGGCCCCTTGTCGCGCAGCGTGTAGCCGGCTTCGACGATACCTTCGAGGCCGCCGATGCCGGAGCCGATCATGACGCCTGTGGCGATCTGATCCTCATCCGCTGCCGGGTGCCAATTCGCATCGGCCAGCGCCATGTCGGCCGCGGCCATGCCATAGATGATGAAGGGGTCGACCTTGCGCTGTTCCTTCGGCTCCATCCAATCGTCAGCGTTGAACGTGCCGTCGGTACCGTCACCGACGGGAATGCGGCATGCGATCTTTGCCGCGAGGTCTTCGACCTCGAATTCGGTTACGAGGCGTGCGCCGTTCTGCCCAGCGAGCAAACGCGTCCAGGACACCTCCGTGCCACAGCCCAAAGGTGATACCATGCCGGTACCCGTGATAACGACACGTCTCATCGCCCGCAGACCCCCGTCTTTTTATAATGATATGCGTATAAAATCGCTTCGTCCGGCTGCGCTGGACGAAATAGGGCGGACTCTTCAGCCCGCCCCTTCAAAAAGCGCGAAAGATTAGGCCTGGGCCTTCTCAATGAACTTTACCGCGTCGCCGACCGTCAGGATCGAGTCAGCAGCGTCGTCGGGGATTTCAACGCCGAATTCTTCTTCGAAGGCCATGACCAGTTCGACCGTGTCGAGCGAGTCCGCGCCCAGATCGTCGATGAAGCTTGCGCTCTCAACAACCTTGTCGGCGTCAACGCCAAGATGATCAACAACAATTTTCTTTACGCGTTCTGCGATATCGCTCATGTCGGTTTCCTCGACCTTATGTCCTGATCAGAATGCCCTGTGACATCCCTACCTAATTCAAGCCTGCAGCATCTGTCCTGACGCCGCTGGCAAACCCGTTCAACCCGGCACTGAGATCCGGTCGAGCCGCCTTGAGCGCGGCGCCGTCCGTCTGCATTTTCGGGACGACTGTTCACAGTCATGGCCCGCTTAACACGGTTTAAGTCCGTCGCAAAGCCAGAAAATAGCCGGCTCCGGGTTGCTCAACATGCTATTGGAGGGAAAGTTCCCTTCAACGAGCAATTCCGTTTAGATCATCGCCATGCCACCGTTGACGTGGATCGTCTGGCCCGTGACGTAGCTGGCTTCAGAGGAGGCAAGATAGGCGACGGCCGAGGCGACTTCCTCACCCGTGCCCATGCGTCTCATGGGAATGGCGCCCATGATGGCTTCCTTCTGCTTGTCGTTCAGCTTGCCCGTCATCGCGCTTTCGATGAAGCCGGGGGCGACGCAGTTGACCGTGACGTTGCGGCTCGCGATTTCCTGCGCAAGCGACTTGGTGAAGCCGATCATGCCGGCCTTGGAGGCGCAGTAGTTCGCCTGTCCGGGGTTGCCGGTCACGCCGACGACGGAGGTGATGTTGATGATGCGGCCATAGCGGCGGCGCATCATCGGATGGGTCAGCTCGCGGGTCAGACGGAAAACCGCGGTGAGGTTGACTTCCAGCACGGCATCCCAATCCTCGTCGCTCATGCGCACGAACAGGCCGTCCTTGGTGATGCCCGCATTGTTGACGAGGATATCGACGCCGCCGAGCTCCTCCTCCGCCTTGGCACCGAGCGCCTTCACTTCGTCACGTTCGGACAGGTTGGCCGGGAAGATCTTGACGCGATCGCCGAGTTCGGAGGCCAGCGCCTCCAACTTTTCGACGCGCGTGCCGTGCAGGCCGACGATCGCGCCCTGCTTGTGCAGGAGCCGGGCAATTTCTTCGCCGATGCCGCCGGATGCACCGGTTACCAGGGCCTTGCGGCCGGTCAAATCAAGCATGTGTGTCCCTCGTTCCTTAATCTATCAGCCGAGCAATGCGGCGAGCGCCATGTCGATATCAGCGGCATTGTTGACGGCAATGCCGTTGACCGATTTATCTATACGACGAGCGAGGCCCGTCAGCACCTTGCCGGCGCCAATTTCATACAATGTCGTCACATTGTTGGCAGCGAACCATTCCACCGTCTCGCGCCAACGCACTTGGCCGGTGACCTGCTCGACAAGAAGCTTGGCGATCTCTTCGGCATCCGTGACCGGAGCAGCCCGGACATTGGCGACAACAGGCACGACCGGATTGGCCTTGGCGACGCCGGCAAGCGCCTCGCGCATCGCTTCGGCGGCCGGGGTCATCAAAGCGGAATGGAAAGGTGCGGAGACCGGCAGCAGGATCGCGCGCTTGGCGCCTTTGGCGGTCGCAAGCTCCGCGGCCTTCTCGACCGGGGCTTTCTCGCCGGAAATGACGATCTGGCCGCCGCCATTATCGTTGGCGATCTGGCAAGCGCCGAGCGCGGAGGCTTCAGCACAGACTGCGGCGACATCGGCATGTTCGAGCCCGATGATCGCGGCCATGGCGCCGACGCCGACGGGGACTGCGGCCTGCATGGCGTTGCCGCGAATGCGCAGCAGGCGTGCCGTATCGGCAAGCGAGAAGGTGCCTGCGGCACAGAGCGCGGAATATTCGCCGAGCGAATGACCGGCGACATAGGCGACCTTGCTCTTCAGGTCGAAGCCGCGAGCCTGCAGCACCCGGATGACGGCAAGCGACACGGCCATCAGCGCCGGCTGCGCATTGGCCGTGAGGGTCAGCCTGTCTTCCGGACCGTTGAAGATGACGTCGGAGAGCTTTTCACCGAGCGCTTCATCGACTTCCTCGAAGACGGCGCGCGCCTCGGCGAAATTGTCGGCAAGGTCCTTGCCCATGCCGACGGCCTGGCTGCCCTGGCCGGGAAATGTGAAAGCAACAGTCATTATAAAGCGTCCTTTTGGGGGTCGTTTTGCTTCCCAATGACATTGTTTGCGCCGGAGTCAATAGCGCAAGCCCTTTCGCCAATGGCTTTTGCGCCTGCGAAACGCAATGATTTTTCCCTTGCGCTCGCTCAGATCGGGCCTAAATTCTCGCGACCTCATTCATTTTGGCTTTCTCCCATCCCCCAAGGTTTTCCCATGAAATATAAGAATTTAGGCCGTACCGATATTTCCGTTTCGCAGATTTGCCTGGGCACGATGACCTGGGGCACGCAGAACAGCGAAGCCGAAGCGCACGAGCAGATGGACTATGCTGTTCAGAAGGGCATCAATTTCTTCGACACGGCCGAAATGTATCCGACGACGCCGGTCGGGCCGGAAACTCAGGGCCGCACGGAAGAGTATATCGGCACCTGGTTCGAAAAGACCGGCAAGCGCAAGGATATCGTGCTCGCCACAAAAGTCGCCGGCCCTGGCCGCGAGTATCTGCGCGGCGGACAGGGCGCCGATGCGGCCAATATCCGCGCCGCGATCGACGCCAGCCTGAAGCGGCTGAAGACCGACTATATCGACCTTTATCAGGTCCATTGGCCGAACCGCGGCCATTTCCATTTCCGTCAGAACTGGCGCTACAATCCTTTCAACCAGGATCGCGACAAAGTGGCCGCCGAGATCACCGAGATCTTGGCGACGATGGGCGAGTTGGTAAAGGCCGGCAAAATCCGCGCCATCGGCCTGTCGAACGAAACGACCTGGGGCATCCAGAAATATCTGACGATTTCCGAGCAGAAGGGCCTGCCGCGCGTCGCCACCACGCAGAACGAGTACAATCTGCTCTACCGGCATTTCGACCTCGATCTGGCCGAATTGTCTCATCACGAAGATGTCGGGCTGCTCGCCTATTCGCCGCTCGCCGGCGGTATCCTCAGCGGCAAATATGTCGGCGGCGCCCGCCCGGCCGGCTCGCGCGGCTCGATCAACCTCGACATCGGCGGCCGCCTGCAGCCGCTGCAGGAACCGCCGGTAAAGGCCTATCTGGAAATCGCCGCCAAATACGGCATCGATCCTTCGAAGCTGGCACTTGCCTATTGCTTCACCAAGCCCTTCATGGCTTCCGTCATCATCGGCGCCACGACGATGCCGCAGCTTGAGACCGATATCGCCGCCGCTTATGTGACGCTGCCGGAAGAGGCACTCGCTGAGATCGAGCAGGTGCATCGGAAGTATCCGATGCCGATGTGAGGCATGAAAGCGCTCCGCCGCCGGCGGAGTCCCTCAGAATGCCAGATATGAGAGCGAAACATCCCGCGCAGGTCATCTACTGCGCGGTCTTCGGCGCAATCGCCAATTCGGAACCATGGGCTTCGCGCAACTCGTCCTGTCCTTTCACCCGATCCTTTGCCTTGTGCAGCAGGAT
The DNA here is from genome assembly GCF_012641405.1 of Rhizobium sp. P40RR-XXII. GTDB lineage: Bacteria > Pseudomonadota > Alphaproteobacteria > Rhizobiales > Rhizobiaceae > Rhizobium. The sequence continues at coordinate 125,656 of NZ_JABAII010000012.1, read as the reverse complement.
CGACCGGTAGCCTTCCGAACTCCGTCCCTCGATCAAGGTGACATCGGCATTTCCCGGATTGTCCGAACGCTCGAACCAATCGACCGGGTGATGTAGGAAGTTCATCTCGAAGGCCCGGTTGGTGACGCCGTGGCCGACGATGATGACATTGTTTCTGCCGCTTTCGGCGTCGTGCATGACGGTCTGCAGGAACAGGCGCAGGCGCTGGGCGACATCGGCGCGGCTCTCGCCATCCGGCGGCCGCGCATAGAACTTGCCGTTGTTGTTGCGCAGCCTTGCCCATTTCTCGAACTCGTCGGGAAACTTCCGCCTCTGTTCGGCACGGTCGTAGATTTCGGTGAAGAGCCCGAAGTCCTGTTCACGCAGCAGGTAATCCTCCCTCGCATCCTCGATCAGATCGGCCGGCAGAACCTCCAGCAAGGCATCCTTGCTCTGTCGCGTCCTCAGGAAGGGCGAATACCAGACGCTCAGCTTGCGCAGCTCGACGGCCGGCACTCCTTTCAGATAGGCTGATATCGCCTGGCCCGCCTGCAGCACCTGGCGATATCCCCACTCGGTCAGCGGAACATTGTGATCGCCGAACTGCCGATAGGACCGATCGTCAATATTGCCGAGGGATTCGCCGTGCCGAACGAGAAAGATGCGCATGAACCATCCCTATTGCTGCAATTCGCCACTCATCATATGGGAGAGTACGGCCGGTGCAACGCTGCGGCAGGCGGAAGCTCACGATTTGACCTGGGCTTCGACGCCACTCCCAGGCAAAACGGCATAATTTCGCTCGCACCCTTGCCTTTCGGAGAAAAATCCGTATAAGCCGCCCTGTTCGCAACCCGGTCTTCTGGCTGGTGGCTGAACGGAGGGCCGGTTCTTCGCAGGGAGAATCGTCGGAACGGAAGCGTTCCAGCCTCCCGTGTCTCCGCTCTCGACCGTCTCGGAAACGCTTTTCTTGCTTGGGGTTATCCCTCTCAGGAGCAGTCGTTGAGGCTTAGCCGCCGAATACCGGGTTCAGACCAACGCAAGAAAGGCACAGCTATCCATGGCTCTTTACGAACATGTATTCCTTGCCCGACAGGATATTTCCGCTCAGCAGGTCGACGCCCTTGTAGAACAGTACAAGGGTGTTATCGAAGCTCACGGCGGTAAAGTCGGGCGTATCGAAAACTGGGGCCTCAAGTCCCTCACCTACCGCATCAAGAAGAACCGCAAGGCTCATTACGCCCTGATGGACATCGATGCTCCGGCTGCCGCGATCCAGGAAATGGAACGCCAGATGCGCATCAGCGAAGACGTCCTGCGTTACATGACGATCGCTGTCGAGAAGCACGAAGACGGCCCGTCGGCCATGATGCAGAAGCGCGACCGCGACGACCGTCCGCGCCGCGATGGCGACCGCCCGGAGCGCAGCTTCGGCGATCGTGGTCCGCGCCCGGATCGTGGTGACCGCGAAGACCGTCCGCGCCGTCCGCGCGAAGACCGCGTATAAGGAGATTTGAGAATGTCTGAAGTTTCCTCCGCACCGGTCCGCCGCCCGTTCCATCGCCGCCGCAAGACCTGCCCGTTCTCGGGTGCCAATGCGCCGCGCATCGACTACAAGGACGTTCGTCTCCTGCAGCGCTACATTTCCGAGCGCGGCAAGATCGTTCCTTCCCGCATTACGGCCGTTTCCCAGAAGAAGCAGCGCGAACTCGCCCAGGCGATCAAGCGCGCCCGTTTCCTCGGCCTGCTGCCCTACGTCGTCGCCTAATAGCGGCCGACGCAGAATGAATTAGAGGGAAGGCAGCGATGCCTTCCCTCCTCCCTTTCGCGATGGGCGCGGATCGGAACCTTGAAACCCCATGTTGGGGACGGCTTTCAGGCCCGAGTGGCGAAGGCATCCTCTAACTGCTCGATCATGAAGCAGGACAGCGACGTGAAGAAGTTGAATGCAAAAGAGCTTGGTATCGGCGCGCTCGCCGGTCTGACCGCCGCCCTACTCGTGTATGGCGCGACTACTCAGCCTTTGCTGTTTATCCTGTTCGGCGCGCTTTCCGCCCTCCCTATCCTGATCGTCGGTCTCGGCTGGGGCAACGTGGCCGTCATTGTCGCTGTCGTGGTGGCAAGTGTCATCGGCGCCGTCTGGCAGTCGATATATTTTGGAGTGTTTACACTCGTACTGACGCTGATACCGGCCTGGCTCAGCCATCTCGCCAATCTGGCGCGTCCGGCTTCCGAGCTCGGCGGCCCGGACCACCTGATGGCCTGGTATCCGCTCTCCGACATTATGCTGCATCTCTGCGGCCTCACGGCAGTAACCGTCATCATCGCCGGCGCGGTCATGGGCTACAATGCCGATCTGGTCGGCCAGGTGGTCGACGCCTATCTCAACGCGGTGAACCAGCAATCTCCCGACCTTCAGCTCGATCCGGTCGCGATCGCAAAGATGAAGTCGCTGATGCTCTACATGATCCCGATCGCCTGGGGGGTCATCTGGGTCATGATGCTGCTCGCTGCCTATTACGTGGCAATCCGCATCGTTGCAGCTTCAAAGCACAGTCTGCGCCCACGGGAGGATATCCCCTCGTCACTGCGCATGAATCGCAACGCGATCTTCGTCTTTCTCGTGGCGATCGTCGCCATGTTCTTTGGCGGTGTGATTGGCCTGATCGCCGCCGCCGTCCTCGGCGCTTTCGGTGCCGGCTTCATCACTTCCGGCTTTGCGTCGCTGCACTACCAGACGCGCGGCAAGGACTGGCGCATACCCGTGCTTGTCCTTTGCTATCTGACGTCATTCCTGCTGACGTTGCCACTCCTCATCATCCTTGTTCTCGGCCTCTACGATACCCGCAAGGCGATATCGCTGACCCCGAACAAGAATGCCGATACACCCAAAACAACAGACACGAAAATCTGACATCGAAAGGAACAAGAAAATGGAAGTCATTCTTCTCGAACGCATCTCCAAGCTCGGCCAGATGGGCGAAACCGTCAAGGTTCGCGACGGCTTTGCCCGTAACTACCTGCTGCCGCTCGGCAAGGCGCTGCGCGCCAACGCCGCCAACAAGGCTCGTTTCGAAGCCGAGCGCGCAACGCTCGAAGCCCGTAACCTCGAGCGCAAGAGCGAAGCCCAGAAGGTTGCCGACGTTCTCGGCGGCAAGTCCTTCATCGTCGTTCGCTCGGCTGGCGAAACCGGCCAGCTCTACGGTTCGGTCGCGGCTCGTGACGTCGTCGAAATCCTCGCCGCCGAAGGCTTCAACGTCGGCCGCAGCCAGGTTCACATGAACACGCCGATCAAGGCCATCGGCCTGCACGATGTTGCGATCGGACTTCATGCTGAAGTCGAGATCACGGTCAAGCTCAACGTTGCCCGCTCCGCCGAAGAAGCCGAGCGTCAGTCCAAGGGCGAAACCCTCACCTCCGCCGACGCCATCTACGGCGTTGACGAAGACGCGCTGCGTCCGGAAGACTTCTTCGATCCGGAAGCCGACGGCAACGCTGAAGACGAAGCTTGATCTTCAAGCCTTCGCAGGATTGCGAATGAAGAAGCCTGGGTCTTTCGGCCCAGGTTTTTTTTTGTTTGAAAGGACAAAGCGCACCTTTCGATCAATCGCTGGTCTTGGGCTCCGGCAATGGAGCCGACTCCTTGTCGATCGAGACGACGACGGACATGCCGGGCGCCAGATTATCCGTCAGGGATTGGCCGTCTTCGATCTTGATCCTGACCCCGATACGCTGGGCAACCTTGGTAAAATTGCCCGTGGCGTTGTCTGGCCTGATGACGGCGAATTCGGAACCCGCCGCCGGAGAGAAGCGCTGGATGCGGCCGTTGATCTGGCGATGACCGAGCGCATCGACAGCGATGGTGGCGGGCTGATCGAGCTTCATGCCGTCGAGCTGCGTCTCCTTGAAATTGGCGATGACCCAGACATCCTTCGGCACCAGCCCCATGAGCTGTGTACCGGGGGTCACATATTGGCCGAGGCGCACACCGACTTCGCCGACACGGCCATCCTGCGGCGCCCTGATCGTCGTATTGTCCAGATCGATATCGGCAAGCTGCACGGCAGCCTCAGCCCCGCTGACACCGGCTTCGAGCGATGCACGGTTGACAATGATGGTCGTCAGGTTCTGCTGGGATACATCAAGGGCTGCCTTCGCCTGGTTCAGCGCGGCCTGGGCCTGCTGCAGCGTCGCCTGGGCCTGTTCGGAATCACTTGTCGTCGATACGCCCCTGGCGACCAGCGTCGTCACGCGATCGGCGGCAAGCTGGGCGCGCTTGAGCGCTGCATTGGCGCTATCGATCTGCGCCTGGCTTGAAACGATGCCGGCCTTCGCCGCCTGCTCCTGCTGCTGCGAATTGGCGAGCGCCGCCTTCTGTCCGGCAAGTGTCGCGTGCGCCTGCGCCACCTTCTGCTTGTAGATGCGATCGTCGATCTGGGCGAGCACGTCGCCCTCCTTGACGAGCTTGTAGTCCTTGATCGGCACGTCGGTGACATAGCCGCTGACCTGGGGGCTGATCGTCGTGACATAGCCTTTGACATAGGCGTCGTCGGTGGTTTCGACGGAGGTTTTGAATGGCGGCAGATGCCAGGCATAGAGCACCAGCATGACGCCGCCGATGCCGGCGAGAACCGCGATGACTTCGATGGGGGAGCGAACGAGCCTCGACATGGAGCTATTTCATATCCTCATGAGTTAGATGTCACGACCTCAGCCCGATCGTCGGCCAGGCGAGCCCTGATGAAGCGGAAGAAGACATGGATTGAGAGGCCGGCAAGCGACAGGAAGGCGATTACGGCGGCAAGGAAGAAGGCATCTCCATAGGCGAGCATATTAGCCTCGCGGCTCACCTGGGCGCCGAGCAGCGCCAGCCCTTCCCCCTTCAGGAGCGCGCTATCCCCGATCACCTTGCCATAGGAAGACGAAAGCCGGCTGACGCGATCAGCTACATGCGGATCGGTCAGCAGCACACGTTCGGTCAGAACGGCCGAATGGAACTTCTCGCGAATGGTGATCAGCGTGCCGTAGAAGGCCGAGCCGATGAGACCGCCGACACTCTGCGTGAAGGTGAAGACGACAAAGAAGGTCACCAGATAAGGCGGCCCTTTGGTTATGGCCGCCTTGAAACCCTGAGACATGGAAGGCGGCAGGAACAGGGCCGCGCCGCCCGCCATCAGCGCCTGGCTGAGATACATCTGTTCCGGTCGGGTAAGGTTCGTCACCTGCGAATCCATCAGCGCCCCGGTTCCCATCAGTATGAGCGCGACGAACTGGATCTGCCAGCTGAAGCCATAACTCATGAATACCGTACAGATGAGGCCGCCGATGATGGAGAAGGCCAGAATGATCCAGTAGAGCGTTGCGAGCTGATCGTAGAGCAGTCCGACGGCGTTCTGATAAAAGGTCATGATGACCGAGGTCTGCTCGGCGGCGATGAGGCGGAAGATCAGAAGGATCGCCGTCAGGTGCAGAATTTCCGGGCGGAGCAGCCAGCGAACGTCGATCAGCGGCGTCGATCGCCTCAGCTCGACGACGATGGCGACGGTCAGGGACGCGACGGCAATCGCCAATACGACCCCCAGCCACGGCACTTCCAGCCACCAGTAGAGGCGCCCGACCGATAGGGCGACCGCCAGGCAGCCGAAGCCGATCGCGACAAGCAGGTAGCTGAAGATATCGCCTAAGACGATGACCTTGACGCGCGGCGGCGGCGTAAGCGGCAAGAGATAGATGATCGGCATGACGAGCAGCGCCAGCGCCATCTCAAGCGTATAGAGGCCGCGCCATTCGCCGTAATCCAGCAGCGAAGGCGAGACGAGGCGGGTGATGGGAGCGGCAAGCAGCGTATTCATCATCGCCAGGCTGACGCCGATCGTCATCTTCTTCGCCGGCTCGAAGGCCTCCAGCATGTAGAGGAAGCCCAGCGTCGAAAGCGGCGCTGCGGCGATGCCGCTGAGGAACCGGACGACGATCGCCGAATGCAGGTCGGAAACGAAAAGATTGAGCAGCGAGGCAAGCACGAAGCCGAGAATGCTGACCTCGGCGAAATTGCGCACGCCGTATTGCAGGCGGATCTTTACGAGCGCGATGGCGAGGCTGACATTGGGCGCCATATAGGCGGCGGAAAGCCATGCGGATTCGGTGGTCGTTGCCGCGATGGTTCCCTGGATCTGGGTCAGATTGGCGAAAGCGAGATTGAGACCCAGGCCCTGGGTCAGAAAGAACATGACGGATGCCGCAATATAGAGCGGCACTTTCCAGCCCGGCATAGGCGGTGGAGCGGGTGGGACGGCGTTGGCTTCCGCGTTGGCGACCAGGCCCGGATCACCGCTCATGCACTACCTCATGATTTGCCCACATTCTGGAGGTTCGCCGTCATGGCGCGGACAACCTTGAGCGCCACGCCGACATCCTCGTCCGAAATGCCTTCCAAGATATCCGCGCGCACGCCGGTGGCAAGGGCCTCGACCTCGGCGGCGACGAGTTTTCCAGCTTCGGTCATGAAGATCTGCTTGGCGCGGCGATCCGCCAGGGCGGCACGGCGCTCGATGAAGTTCTGCGCCTCCATAGCATCGAGGATGCGCACGAGCGTCGGCGTTTCAAGCTCCAGTTCGTCGGCGAGTTCCCGTTGGTTGATGCCGTCCCGACGGGAGAGTTTGCGAAAAACCCTGGCGCGGGAAAGAGTCATGCCGTGTTCGCGAACGAGCGCGTCAAAGGCCGCCCTCAGCTTGCGATTGAATGCAGAAAGGTCGTCGAAAAACTCTTGTCTTGATGGCGCACCGGACATTATTGCAACTTTATACTATTAGCATCCTACCCTAATTAATAGGGAATAACCGGATTTCCGTAGCTTTTCAAGCATGATAGCCGCAACAATTGATGTACACGGCGAAAGACCCGGCTAAAATATTCCCCACAGATAGTTTGCTACGTGATTCGTGTGTCGATCTTTGCGTTGCAAAGTGGCGACAAGGGATTTTTTAAGTGGCGGAAACTTGTCCCTGTGGACGAGTGGAACAATGTTGATAGCCAAGGCCGATTTATTCCGTTCGCCCTGCCCTGCGCATTTGCTTGGTTGACCATGACATCGGATCGTCGCAAACCAGTCGACACCCTAAAGTACGAAGAGATGGAAAATGAACGAAGCTGCGCGCAAGCTCGCCGCCATTGCTCCCGCCGAACAGCACTATCGCGAAGCGCCCAACAATATCGAAGCGGAACAGGCTCTTCTCGGCGCCATCCTCGTCAATAACGATGCCTATTACCGCGTCTCCGACTTCCTCAAGCCCATTCATCTTTACGAGCCGCTGCACCGGAAGATCTTCGAGGTCGCCGGCGACATCATCCGCATGGGCAAGACCGCCAACCCGGTCACCATCAAGAACTTCCTGCCGGCGGAGGAAAAGGTCGGCGACATGACGGTCGCCCAATATCTTGCACGTCTCGCCGTCGAAGCCGTGTCGATCATCAATGCGGAGGACTACGGCCGGGCCATCTACGACCTGGCGCTGCGCCGGGCGCTGATCACCATCGGCGAAGACATGGTCAATATCGCCTACGACGCGCCGCTCGACATGCCGCCGCAGACGCAGATCGAGGATACCGAGCGCCGATTGTTCGAACTCGCTGAAAACGGCCGCTACGATGGCGGTTTCCAGGCGTTCAACGATGCCGTCGCGCTCGCGATCGACATGGCGGCCGTTGCCAAGGAGCGCGACGGCGGTCTTTCGGGCATATCCACGGGCATCCATTCGCTCGACAGCAAGATGGGCGGCCTGCAGCGCTCCGACTTGATCATCCTTGCCGGCCGCCCCGGCATGGGCAAGACCTCGCTTGCCACCAACATCGCCTACAATATCGCCGCCTCCTTCGAAGGCGAGGTTCAGGCGGACGGTTCCACCAAGGCAAAGAACGGCGGCGTCGTCGGCTTCTACTCGCTGGAAATGTCGTCCGAACAGCTCGCGACCCGTATCATCTCGGAGCAGACGGAAGTCTCCTCGTCAAAGATCCGCCGCGGCGACATCAACGACGCCGATTTCGAGAAGCTGGTGGCATGCTCGATGATGATGCAGAAGGTGCCGCTCTATATCGACCAGACCGGTGGTATCTCCATCGCCCAGCTTGCCGCCCGCGCCCGCCGACTCAAGCGCCAGCGCGGCCTCGACGTTCTCGTCGTCGACTACGTCCAGCTGATGACCGGCTCCAAGAAGGCCGGGGAAAACCGCGTTCAGGAAATCACCGAAATCACCACGGGCCTGAAAGCCCTCGGCAAGGAGCTCAACGTTCCGATCGTTGCGCTCTCCCAGCTCTCGCGTGCCGTCGAAAGCCGCGAAGACAAGCGGCCGCAGCTCTCCGATCTGCGTGAATCCGGCTCGATCGAGCAGGACGCCGACGTGGTGCTCTTCGTGTTCCGCGAGGAATACTATGTGAAGAACGCCGAACCACGCGATGTGAACGATCCGAAATATGCGGAATGGGAAGCACAGTTCGAGCGCGTGAAGGGCACGGCCGACGTCATCATCGCCAAGCAGCGCCACGGACCGACGGGCACGGTGCGCCTCGCCTTCCAGTCGGAATTCACCCGCTTTGCCGATCTCGCCGATTCCTCCTTCATTCAGTATGAGGAACACTGACGACCGCGCTTTGCGGCGCACATGTGCGCCGCAGCACTTTTTCTTTTCATCGATGACCAGTATCCTGGCCGGAGCAAAATCACCTCCGGCCATTTCCTTGTTCAGGCGGCTCCATGACAGATATTTTCAATGACGATGATGCTTTTGCTTTCGCCGGCCTGCGGCTGACGGTCGATCTCGGCGCACTCGTCGAAAACTGGCGCGAGTTGGCCCGCCGCTCGGGGAAGGCGCGCACGTCAGCCGTCGTCAAGGCCGATGCATACGGGCTGGGGATCGAGGATGTCGGCGAAACGCTTTACGCTGCCGGCGCGCGCGATTTCTTTGTCGCCACCGCCGACGAAGGCGCGACATTGCGGCTCTATGCTCCGGAAGCGCGCATCTTCGTGCTGAGCGGCATCTGGCCGGGCATGGAGCGGCGGTTCTTCGAAAACGACCTCGTGCCCGTCATCGCTTCGGAGGAACAACTGACCTTCTGGATGTCGGTTCTGGCGGAACATGGCGACTATCCTTGCGCCCTGCAGGTCGATACGGGCTTCAATAGGCTCGGCCTGCCGATGGACGATGCAATCGCGCTTGCCGATGACGTCTCTCGTCCGGCAAGCTTTGCGCCGGTTCTCGTCATGAGCCATCTTGCCTGTGGCGACGATCCCTCCAATGCGATGAACAGGCAGCAGCTCGAGGCCTTCCGCAAGGTCAGCGCCGCTTTCGAAGGCATCGAAGCGAGCCTCGCCAATTCGGCCGGCATTTTTCTCGGATCGGACTATCATTTCGATCTCACTCGCCCCGGCATCGCCACCTATGGCGGCGAGGCGGTCCCAGGCCTGGCCAATCCGATGCGTCCGGTTGCGACGGCGGAGGCGCGGATCATCCAGACCCGCTCGGTCAAATCAGGCGAAACCGTGGGGTACGGCCGCGCGCTTCAATTGACCCGCGACAGCCGGCTGGCGATCGTCTCGGCAGGCTATGCCGACGGCTACATGCGCAGCCAGTCGAGCGGCGGCGTTCCGCTGCGCCAGACCGGCATTGCCGGCGGTCATGGCTTCATTGCCGGTCACAAGGTGCCCGTTGCCGGCCGCATCACCATGGACCTCACCATCTTCGACATCACCGACCTGCCGGAAAACCTGGCCAGAGCCGGCGACTATGTCGAGCTCTTCGGCAGCAACATCTCGGTCGACGAGGCCGCAAAGGCGGCAGGCACGATCGGTTACGAGATGCTGACGAGCATGGGGCTGCGGCACGAGCGGCGGTATATCTCGGAAGAGACCGAGGAATAGCCTCAGCGAACACCGATTGCGAGCCTAATCCCAAGCGCCACGAACAGCGTGCCGAGACCGCGGTCGAGCCATAGGCCGAGGCTGCGATTGCGCCGGAGAGCCTCGCTCAGACGACCGCCGAGCAGGATGAGCGGCGGTTCGATGAAGGCGGCGACGACGATGATGAGGCTGCCATGCAGCAAAAGCTGCGCCCAGACCGGACCGGCGCCTTCGACGACGAATTGCGGCAGGAAGGCCAGGAAAAAGATAGCGACCTTCGGGTTGAGCAGCGAGACCATGATGCCTTGCCGATAGATGCGGCTAAAGGACAAGGCCTTGCCCGCTTCCTTGATCCAGGCTCCCTCGCCCTTCGAGCGCAGCGCCTGGATGCCGAGCCAGATCAGATAGGCCGCACCGATCCATTTGACCGTCGAGAAAGCCAGCGCGGAAGCGGCCAGGATCGCCGACAGGCCGGCGGCGGCCATCAGCACATGCAAGCACGCGCCGCTCCAGATCCCAAACAGAGCCGCAAAGCCCGAGCGCATGCCGCTTCTGATCGTATGACCGAGAATGAAGGCGATATCCGGCCCCGGCGACAGGTTAAGGAGCGTTGCGGCAGTCAGAAACGCGATCCAGTGAGCAAGCGTATAGTCGAACATCGGTGATCATCCATAAAAACCCGGCATAAAAGCTGACACGATCATCGTTGATACGGAAATCATTAGTTTTGATAGGCCGGGAAAGACATTATCTGACAGCCGATCGCGATTCGTCGCGAAAAAGCGAAGCATTCGAAGTTTGAGAACAGCATCCGATGGCTAAAGCCCGCACACAATTCATTTGCCAGAACTGCGGCACGGTCCACAATCGCTGGGCCGGCAAGTGCGACAGCTGCGGCGCATGGAATACCATCGTCGAGGAAGATCCGTTGGGTGGGATCGGCGGCGGCCCGGCCAAGACGCCGAGGAAGGGCAAGCCTGTCACGCTGACGACGCTTTCCGGCGAGATCGAGGAAGCGCCGCGCATCCATACCGGCATATCCGAACTCGACCGCGCCACCGGCGGCGGTTTCGTGCGCGGCTCGGCCGTTCTCGTCGGCGGTGATCCCGGCATCGGCAAATCGACGCTGCTGATGCAGGCGGCTGCAGCGCTCGCCCGGCAGGGACACAAGGTCGTTTACGTATCGGGCGAAGAAGCCGTGGCACAGGTTCGCCTGCGCGCCCAGCGGCTGAAGGCGGCTGATACCGAAGTGCTGCTGGCGGCCGAAACCAATGTCGAGGACATCCTGGCGACGCTCGCGGAAGGCAAGCGGCCGGATCTCGTCATCATCGATTCCATCCAGACGCTGTGGAGCGAGCTTGCCGAATCCGCGCCCGGCACCGTTACGCAGGTGCGCACCGGCGTCCAGGCGATGATCCGCTTCGCCAAGCAGACGGGTACTGCGATGGTGCTGGTCGGCCACGTCACCAAAGACGGCCAGATTGCCGGGCCGCGCGTCGTCGAGCATATGGTCGATGCCGTCCTCTATTTCGAGGGTGATCGCAGCCATCATTACCGCATTCTGCGCACCGTGAAGAATCGCTTCGGTCCGACCGATGAGATCGGCGTATTCGAAATGTCCGACGCCGGCCTGCGCGACGTGCCCAATCCATCCGAACTCTTCCTTGGAGAACGCAACGAAAAATCGCCGGGTGCGGCCGTCTTCGCCGGCATCGAGGGTACGCGCCCGGTGCTGGTCGAAGTGCAGGCGCTGGTCGCGCCGACATCGCTCGGCACGCCGCGTCGCGCTATCGTCGGCTGGGATTCGGCACGCCTCTCGATGATTCTCGCCGTTCTGGAAGCGCATTGCGGTGTGCGCCTCGGCCAGCACGATGTTTACCTCAATATTGCCGGCGGTTATCGCATTTCCGAGCCGGCGGCGGACCTTGCCGTCGCTTCTGCACTGGTTTCCTCCTTGGCCGGTCTTGCCCTGCCCGCCGATTGCGTCTATTTCGGCGAAGTCAGCCTGTCGGGCGCCGTCCGGCCGGTTGCGCACACCGCCCAGCGCCTCAAGGAAGCCGAGAAGCTGGGATTTTCCGGGGCCGTCCTGCCTGCCGCTTCCGCCGACCTGCCGAAGGTCAACGGCGGACGCTGGAGTGAGATCGACAGCCTGCCGGATCTGGTGGCGCGCATTGCTGGATCGAAGGGCGCGCTCAAGCGCGCGGAAGACGAAGACTGAGCCTTACTTCAGCCGTTCTTGGCGAGGAAGAGGCTCATGATTGAGGCCGATGCCAACCATAAGGTTTGGCAAGTCTTGAAGTGGATTATAGATGCCCATTACGATTTTCGACGGTATTGTTATCGGCGTTCTTCTCTTCTCCGCCGTTTTGGCCATGGTTCGCGGCTTTTCGCGCGAAATCCTATCGATCGTCAGCTGGGGCGGTTCCGCAGTCGCGGCCTACTATCTTTATCCGCTGCTCGTTCCCTATGCCCTGCAATACAAGGCCGACACCAAGATCGCGACGATCGCCTCGGCCGCCGTCATCTTCCTGCTGGCGCTGATCATCATTTCCTTCATCACCATCCGGATTGCCGATTTCATCATCGACAGCCGGATCGGCGCGCTCGACCGGACGCTCGGCTTCCTCTTCGGCGCGGCCCGCGGCCTGCTCTTAATGGTCGTCGTCGTGGCCTTCTGGAACTGGCTGGTGGCTCCCGCCGCCCGGCCGGACTGGGTCAACAACGCCAAGTCCAAGCCCTTCCTGGATTCGATGGTCGAAAAGCTGAAGTCGGCGCTTCCTGAAAATGTCCAGGCCATGCTGCCGCCGGAGATCATCAACAAGATCGCGCCGAACCAGCAGCAACAGCAGCAGCAGCAGCAGGGAGGTGGCGAAAACGCCGCGCCGAACGATACCGCGCCGTCGGATGACGCGCCTGCGCCGCAGACAAACAATTGACGGTGCGTTTACAGGCTTGACCTGCCGCCCGAGAATCGCCATTTGAGCGGCGTGACAATAGAAGATCCGGCCCGATATTTTTTCCGGCCGGATTTTAAGCTATTTTAATGGTCACTCGTGACGCCGCCCCGATCCGCCCACGTTGAGAGCAAAGGCCCGCAGCCATGAACCATTCCGTTTCCATCGAGGACGATATCGACGGCGATACGCTGCATGAAGAATGCGGCGTCTTCGGCATTCTGGGACATCCGGACGCGGCCGCGCTGACGGCTCTTGGCCTGCACGCCCTGCAGCATCGCGGTCAGGAGGCGGCCGGCATCGTTTCGTTCGATGGCCAGCGCTTCCATTCCGAGCGACGGATGGGTCTCGTCGGCGATCATTACACCGATCCCGCGACGCTTGCCCGCCTGCCCGGCGACCGTTCCATGGGCCATGTGCGCTACTCGACCACGGGTGAGACGATCCTGCGCAACGTCCAGCCGCTGTTTGCAGAGCTTGAAGTCGGCGGCATCGCGATTGCTCATAACGGCAATTTCACCAATGGCCTGACCATGCGCCGGCAGCTGATCGCCGACGGCGCGATCTGTCAGTCGACCTCGGACACGGAAGTCGTCCTGCATCTCATCGCCCGCTCCAAGCAGGCCTCCTCCTCCGACCGCTTCATTGATGCCATCAGGCAGATGGAAGGCGGCTATTCGATGCTCGCCATGACGCGCACGAAGCTGATCTCCGCCCGAGACCCGATCGGCATCCGGCCGCTGGTCATGGGTGAGCTCGACGGCAAGCCGATCTTCTGCTCGGAAACCTGCGCGCTCGACATCATCGGCGCGAAATACGTCCGCGACGTCGAAAACGGCGAGGTCGTCATCTGCGAGATCCAACCCGACGGCTCGATCACCATCGACGCCCGCAAGCCCGACGCTCCGACGCCCGAGCGGCTCTGCCTGTTCGAATATGTCTATTTCGCCCGTCCCGATTCCGTCGTCGGCGGCCGCAACGTCTATGTCGCCCGCAAGAACATGGGTATCAATCTCGCCAAGGAAGCTCCCATCGAGGCCGATGTCGTCGTACCGGTGCCGGACGGCGGTACGCCGGCGGCGATCGGCTACGCGCAGGAAAGCGGCATTCCCTTCGAACTCGGCATCATCCGCAACCATTATGTCGGGCGCACCTTCATCGAGCCGACACAGCAGATCCGCGCCTTCGGCGTCAAGCTCAAGCATTCCGCCAACCGCGCCATCATCGAGGGCAAGCGGGTCGTGCTGGTGGACGATTCCATCGTGCGCGGCACGACATCAGTGAAGATCGTGCAGATGATCCGCGAGGCCGGCGCCCGCGAGGTGCATATCCGCGTCGCCAGCCCGATGATCTTCCATCCGGATTTTTACGGCATCGACACGCCGGACGCCGATAAGCTGCTCGCCAACCAGTACAGCAGCCTGAAGGCCATGTGCGATTTCATCGGCGCGGACTCGCTGGAATTCCTGTCGATCGACGGCCTTTATCGCGCCGTCGGCGGCGAGCCGCGCGACAATGCGCAGCCGCAGTTCACCGATCACTATTTCACCGGCGATTATCCGACCCGCCTGCTCGACAAGGAAAGCACCAGCAATGTGCGCAAGCTTTCCGTTCTCGCCAGCAACGGCTGACGTAAGCCACGGTTGACAGGGGCATTCTTGCCCCTTTTTCTCTTCCACGCATTCGGATCAGGACAGCATGAGCGTCAATCTCAAGGACAAGATCGCCCTCGTCACGGGCGCATCGCGCGGCATCGGTTATTTCACGGCATTGGAATTGGCCAAGGCGGGTGCGCATGTGATCGCCTGCGCGCGCACGGTCGGCGGACTTGAGGAGCTGGACGACGCCATCAAGGCAGCCGGCGGCTCGGCAACGCTGGTGCCCTTCGACCTCTCGGATATGAACGCCATCGATGCTCTCGGCGGCTCGATCTTCGAACGCTGGGGCAAGCTCGACATCCTCGTCGCCAATGCCGGCGTTCTCGGCGTGATCTCGCCGATCGGCCATGTCGAGGCGAAGGTATTCGAGAAGGTGATGACCATCAACGTCACCGCCACCTGGCGGCTGATCCGCTCCGTCGAGCCACTGCTGATGCGTTCCGAGGCCGGACGCGCGGTCATCCTATCGTCGGCCGCCGCACATCGCTGCCGGCCTTTCTGGGGTCCCTACTCCGCATCCAAGGCCGCCGTCGAGGCGCTGGCGCGGACCTGGGCCGGGGAAACGCAGAGCACGCCGCTGCGCGTCACCAGCGTCGACCCCGGCGCCACCCGCACCGCCATGCGCGCCCAAGCCATGCCCGGCGAAGATCCGGATACGCTGCCGCATCCCCGTGAGGTCGCCCAGGCGATCCTGCCGCTCGTCGGCCCCGACGTCACCGAAACCGGCAAGCTCTTCGTCGTGCGCGAGAACAAGCTCGTCGACTACCGGATGCCGGAATAAAAACAGCTCCTCCCCATACCTCAGAGAAAGCGTTCCCACTTGACCAAATTCTTCCGGCGCGCGATAAAGCCGCCCATGAAAACGGTTATCTGCATTATCTGCCGGAAGATTATTCGCTAGCGCTTCGCTGGCCTGGCCGTTTTCGTCTCCCAAAATCCAAGATGACAAACGTCCGGCCTGCCGGCGACGGTATTTTTTCGGATTTATGCCTTGGGAGAGTGACATGGCCGCCGAGCCGCAACTGAAGTTCTACAACACGCTGACACGCGAAAAGGTCGATTTCCAGCCGATCGACCGCAACAACGTCCGCATGTATGTCTGCGGCCCCACGGTCTACGATTTCGCCCATATCGGCAATGCCCGGCCCGCCATCGTCTTCGATGTCCTGTTCCGGCTGCTACGCCATCTCTATGGCGAAAGCCATGTCACCTATGTCCGCAACATCACCGATGTCGACGACAAGATCAACGCGCGCGCGCTGCGCGACCATCCCGGCCTGCCGCTGAACGACGCGATCCGCCTGGTGACGGAGAAGACCGAGCGGCAGTATCGCGAGGATACGACGGCGCTGGGCTGCCTGGAACCGCCGGTGCAGCCGCGGGCGACCGATAATATCGCACAGATGATCGCAATCATAGAGACGCTGATCGCCAAGGGGCATGCCTATCGGGCAGCCGGCGAGGTGCTGTTCGACACCAAGTCGATGGCCGATTACGGTCAGTTGTCAAAGCGCAATCTCGATGAGCAGCAGGCGGGCGCTCGCGTCGCGGTCGACGAACACAAGAAGAGCCCTGGCGATTTCGTGCTCTGGAAGCTGTCGGACGAGAACGAGCCCGGCTGGGAAAGCCCGTGGGGCCGTGGCCGTCCGGGCTGGCATATCGAGTGCTCGGCCATGAGCGGCCGCTATCTCGGCAATATCTTCGATATTCATGGCGGCGGCCTGGACCTGATCTTCCCGCATCATGAAAACGAAATCGCCCAGTCGCGTTGTGCACATGGCACGCATACGATGGCGAATGTCTGGATGCACAACGGCTTCGTGCAGGTCGAAGGCCGCAAGATGTCGAAATCGGAAGGCAATTTCGTCACCATCCATGAGTTGCTGCAGTCGGAGAAGCTCGGCGGCCGGACTTGGCCGGGCGAAGTATTGCGGCTTGCCATGCTGATGACGCATTATCGCGAGCCGATCGACTTTTCCGTGAAGCGCCTTGAGGAAGCCGAACGGCTGATCGCCAGATGGCCGGCAGCGGAGGTTGGCGCCGCCGCGCCGGATCAGACGATCCTCGCCGCCCTCGCCGACGACCTCAACACCGTTGCCGCCATTCAGGCAATACATGCGCTGGCACAGGCGGCCAATGCCGATGCCAGCCTCCTGCCCGTCTTCGCGGCAAGCGCCGATCTTCTCGGCCTACTGCCAAAGAAGGCGGAGGTCGACGAAGCCGTTGTCATGGAAATCGATGCCAAGGTGCGTGAACGCCTGGAGTTGCTGAAGGCCAAGAACTTCGCCGAGGCCGACAGGCTTCGCGATGAACTTGCGGCAAGAGGCATCCAGCTGAAAGATGGCAAAGATCCGGTAACGGGCGAGCGCATCACGACTTGGGAGATCAAGCGGTGAGCTTAGTTACTTTGCCGCATACTCCAGTCCCGCCCAAAATCCGCAACAACGCACGCCGAGCAGAAGGCTGGGCCGTCCTGCGCTTCTGGAACGACGACGTCCTGAACGACATAGACAATGTCTGCACACATATCTTCCTCGTCGCTGGAAAGGATAGATCATGACCGTCTCGACCTATACCGGTGGCTGTCAGTGCGGCGCGGTTCGCTTCCGGGTGCGGGGCGAATTGAAGGACGCGTCGATCTGTCATTGCCGCATGTGCCAGAAGGCTTTCGGCGCCTATTATGCGCCGCTGGTCTCGACGCGCGGCGCCGAACTCACATGGACACGCGGCGAGCGGAAGCTGTTCCAATCGTCGAACTATGTGAAGCGCGGTTTCTGCGGGGACTGCGGCACGCCGCTGACCTATGAAGCGCCTGATGGCATTGCGGTCGCGGCTGGCGCCTTCGACGATCCGCCAAGCCTGCCGCCCGTCGTGCAATATGGCACGGAAGCCAAGATCGGCTTCGTCGACCGACTGCATCTGCTGCCCGGACATTCGACGGAGGAAGATGCCGCGCAAGCGCCCTTCGTGGTGAACATCGTGTCCTACCAACATCCCGATCACGATACGGCGGCATGGCCGCCGGAGGCCGGCAAATGACAATCACGGAGAGATACAGCGGTGGCTGCCAGTGCGGCGCGGTTCGCTATCGCGCCACCGGCGCTCTCGGCTATCCGCATCTCTGCCATTGCCGCATGTGCCAGAAGGCTTCCGGCAATTATGCCCTGCCGCTAGGGAACGTCCAACGTGCTGATTTCGAGCTCACTCGCGGCGAACCTTCATGGTTTCATTCGTCCGATCTCGTGCGTCGCGGGTTTTGCGGCACCTGTGGGACGCCATTGTTCTATGATGTTCCCGGCACGGATTCCATCAATGTGACACTTGGTTCATTGGATGAGCCAGCGACGGTCCAACCCGTCGCGCAATCGAACCTTGCGGGAAAGATGCCCTGGTTCCATGCGCTCGATGTGCTGCCGATGGAACCAGATGAGGATAGCTCAGATCGTGCGGTATCGATCAAGCTCTCCAATCATCAACATCCCGATCACGATACCTCAAGCTGGCCAGAGGAGAAGCGCCATGACTGAAGTCACCAGAAGCGGAGGATGCCAATGCGGGGCGGTGCGGTTCCGCATTCGGGGTCAGCTCGGCCGCCCCTCGATCTGCCATTGCCGCATGTGCCAGAAGCAGTTCGGCAGCTTCTTCTCCGCCCTCGTTACGGCACCTGAAGACGGTTTGGAATGGACGCGCGGCGAGCCGACCTATTTCCAGTCATCGGTCAATATCGACCGCGGCTTCTGCAAGAACTGCGGAACGCCGCTGACCTACCGTCATCCGGGCGGCCTCGAAATCGCCATCGGCGCCTTCGACGAGCGCGACGATCTCGCGCCGCAGATCCAGGTCAACCATGCCTATCGCCTGCCCTGGGTGGAGACGATCTTCGAAAAGCCCGTCCATCAGGATCCGGACTTCTACTCGCGGCAGGAGCAGATCATTTCCTTCCAGCATCCCGATCACGATACGGATGTCTGGCCGGCGGAAGGGCTGAAAATATGACGGAGATACTGCGGACGCTTTATCCGGAGATCGAACCCTACGCCTCGGGCCATCTCGATGTCGGCGACGGTCATGTGATCTACTGGGAACGCGTGGGAACGCCGGGCGCCAAGCCGGCCGTCTTCCTGCATGGCGGCCCGGGCGGCGGCATTTCGCCGAGCCATCGCCGCGTATTCGATCCGGCGCTTTACGACGTGATGCTGTTCGACCAGCGCGGCTGCGGACGCTCGACACCGCATGCCGGCCTGGAAGCCAACACGACCTGGCATCTGGTTGCCGATATCGAGCGACTGCGGCAAATGGCCGGCGTGGAGAAATGGCTTGTTTTCGGCGGCTCCTGGGGCTCGACGCTGGCGCTCGCCTATTCCGAAACGCATCCGGAGCGGGTTTCGGAGCTGGTCGTGCGCGGCATCTACACGCTGACCAGAGCCGAACTCGATTGGTATTATCAGTTCGGCGTATCGGAGATGTTCCCCGACAAATGGGAACGCTTCGTCGCACCGATCCCGCCGGAAGAGCGGCACGAAATGATGCTCGCCTATCACCGCCGCCTCACGCATCCGGACAAGGCCATCCGCCTGGAGGCCGCAAAGGCATGGTCGATCTGGGAGGGCGAGACGATCACGCTGCTGCCGGAACCGTCCACCAGTGATAAGTTCACCGAGGCGGAATATGCGCATGCGTTCGCCCGCATCGAGAATCATTTCTTCGTCAATGCCGGCTGGCTCGAGGAAGGCCAGCTGCTGCGCGACGCGCATAGACTGAAGGACATTCCCGGCGTCATCGTCCATGGCCGCTATGACATGCCCTGCCCGGCCAAATACGCCTGGGCACTGCATAAGGCCTGGCCGAAGGCGGAGTTTCATCTGATCGAAGGTGCGGGCCACGCCTATTCGGAGCCCGGCATCCTGGATCGGCTGATTCGAGCGACAGATAAGTTTGCAGGGAAAGAATAGGCCTAATAAGGCCCCTCACCCTAGCCCTCTCCCCATCCTTCGACAGGCTCAGGACGGGGAGAAGGTGGCCTCGAACGGTTTAGCAACGTGAAACCGAGATGGGACGGATGAGGGGCGCCCCACTATCAAAACCGGTTCGCCGGAGGAAACAGTATGACACGCGAAAAAATCTATCTCTTCGACACGACGCTCCGCGACGGGCAGCAGACCCCCGGCATCGATTTCTCGGTCGAGGACAAGATTGCCATCGCGACCATGCTGGATGAGTTCGGCCTGGATTATATCGAAGGTGGCTATCCCGGCGCCAACCCGACCGATACGGCTTTCTTCAGCGAGAAGCGCACGCAATCGGCCTCCTTCGTTGCCTTCGGCATGACGAAACGCGCCGGCGTCTCCGCCTCCAACGATCCGGGCCTCGCCAGCCTGCTGCAGGCGAAATCCGACGCGATCTGTTTCGTCGCCAAGAGCTGGGACTATCACGTCAAGGTGGCTCTCGGCTGTACCAACGAGGAGAATCTCGAAAGCATCGCCGAGAGCGTCAAGGCGGCCGTCGGCGCCGGCAAGGAAGCTCTGGTCGATTGCGAGCACTTCTTCGACGGCTACAAGGCCAATCCGACCTATGCGCTTGCCTGCGCCAGGACGGCCTATGACGCCGGAGCGCGCTGGGTCGTGCTCTGCGACACCAATGGCGGCACGCAGCCGCCGGAGGTCCGCGCCATCGTCGAGGCGGTCATCGCCTGCGGCGTTCCCGGGCACTGTCTTGGCATCCACGCCCATAACGACACCGGACAAGCGGTCGCCAATTCGCTCGTCGCGGTCGAAGCCGGCGTCCGGCAGATCCAGGGAACGCTGAACGGCGTCGGTGAGCGCTGCGGCAATGCCAACCTGATCACGCTGATCCCGACGCTGGCGTTGAAAAGAGCCTATAGCGAGCGTTTCGAGACGACGATCGATGCGGAGCGGCTCGTCGGCCTTACACGTCTTTCGCACGCCTTCGACGAGCTCCTGAACCGATCACCCGACTATCAGGCTCCCTATGTCGGCGCCTCGGCCTTTGCCACCAAAGCCGGCATCCATGCCTCGGCGCTGCTCAAGGATCCCCGCACATACGAGCATGTGCCGCCGGAAAGCGTCGGCAACTTCCGCAAGGTCATGGTGTCCGATCAGGGCGGGAAGTCGAACTTCATAAACGCTCTGAAGCGTCGCGGCATCGATGTCGGCAAGGATGATCCGAAGCTCGACCGGCTGATCCAGATCGTCAAGGAACGCGAAGCGACGGGCTATGCCTACGAAGGAGCTGACGCAAGCTTCGAGCTGCTGGCACGCCGCACGCTCGGCACCATCCCGGAATTCTTCGCGGTCGACGGATTTCGCGTCATGGTCGAGCGCCGTTTCGATTCCCACGGTCAAGTAAAGATCGTCTCGGAAGCGGTGGTCAAGATCATCATCGACGGCGATACCATCATGTCGGTCGCCGAGGGCGACGGCCCGGTCAATGCGCTCGACCTGGCGCTGCGCAAGAATTTCGGCAAATACCAGCACGAGATCGACGATCTGGAGCTGGCTGATTTCAAGGTGCGTATCCTCAATGGCGGTACGGAGGCCATAACCCGTGTCCTGATCGAATCCACAGACAGCAGCGGCGTGCGCTGGTGGACGGTCGGCGTCTCCGAAAACATCATCGACGCGTCGTTTCAGGCGCTGATGGATTCCGTCATCTACAAGCTGATGAAGAACCGGCATATGGCGGGCAGAATAGCGGCGGAGTGATCCGCCGCCCATCAAAAAGCTTGACGATGCCGTCAAGGAAATGAATTAGCCACGCGGCACGCATTGGAGTAATCCCGTCTCAAATAATCGTGAAAGACGGGAAAATTCATGGCCACCGATGCGGTGAAACCGGAAATCAAGAACAACGATGCTGTCCGGGGCTTCGGCTTCGCGATGACGGCCTATCTCTTCTGGGGCATCCTGCCGCTCTATATGAAAGCCATGGCGCATATACCGGCTTTCGAGGTCATCGCCCATCGCATCGTCTGGTCGGTTCCCGTCGCCGGCATCGTGCTGCTGGCGCTTGGACGCCTGGGTGACGTGAAGGCGGCGTTTCACAATCCGCGGACAATCGCCATGGCGTCGCTGACGGCCGCGCTCGTCACCATCAACTGGGGAACTTATGTCTGGGCGATCGGGGCCGGCCATTCGCTCGATGCGGCTCTCGGTTACTTCATCAACCCGCTGTTCAGCATCGCTCTCGGTGCCATCCTTCTCAAGGAAAAGCTGGCACCGACGCAGATCGTCGCGATCGGCCTGGCGGCGACAGCCGTCATCATCCTGACCGTCAAGGCCGGCACCCTGCCCTGGGTCGCCCTGTCGCTGACCTTCTCTTGGGGCTTCTACGCCTTTTTCCGCAAGACGCTGCCTGTCGGTGCCAATCAGGGCTTCTTCATCGAGGTGCTGCTGCTCTGCATTCCGGCGATGCTGTATATTCTCTATCTGGAGGCGCGCGGCGAAGGCCATTTCTACCAGACCGGCCTCGCGGACACCGCACTTCTGCTCGGCTGCGGACTTGTGACGGCGCTGCCGCTGATGATCTTCGCCAACGGCGCGAAGCTTCTCAGAATGTCGACCATCGGCATCATGCAGTACATCGTGCCGACGATGGTCTTCCTGATTGCCGTCTTCCTGTTCAAGGAACCCTTCGGCACGACGCAGCTGATTGCATTCTCGCTGATCTGGGCCGGTCTCGTGCTCTATAGCTGGTCGATGCTGCGTCAGAGCAGAGGGCGCTAACGGCGTGGTATGGTTAGCAAATCGCTAATCAGAGCTTAGAGATAACGGCCTCTTCGCCGCCGCGGTCGCCATGTGTCTCGGCGGCGTGTTTGCGGATCGCCGGGATGATATCGGCGATCTTGTCGATGACCAGCGGCTGGACGCGGTGGGCGGTATGGACGAAGCCCTCTTCCGTCATATGGCGGATGAGCTCCATCATCGGATCCCAGAAACCGTTGATGTTGGCGAAGACCATCGGCTTTTCGTGGCGGCCGAGCTGGCCCCAGGTCATGATCTCGACGATCTCTTCCAGCGTGCCGATACCGCCGGGCAATGCCACGAAGGCATCGGCGCGCTCGAACATGCCATGTTTGCGTGCATGCATATCAGGCGTTATGATAAGTTCGTCGAGCTGACCGAGCGAATGGCGCGTCGCTTCCATGTCGACGAGAAATTCCGGGATGATGCCCGTGACCTGGCCGCCATGCGACAGGACACCGCTTGCGACGGCGCCCATGATGCCTTTCGTTCCGCCGCCATAGATCAGGCGCAGGCCGTTTTCGGCAATGCTTTTGCCCAGTTCGCGGCCAGCAGCCATATGGGAGGGATCGCGCCCCGGCCTTGAGCCGCAATAAACGCAAATGGATCGAATTGGCGCAGAATCGTCGGTCATGGTTCCAAACAACTATGCTGCAGATGCTCAGTCAAGATTTTTCAAAGGAAAACTTGCGTCGGAACATGCGAAAATGGCTGAGAAAGCTTGTAAAAGCAGGCGAAATCGCTAGCAATTTTAGGAGTTGCGACGACTTCGCCGCGTGGAGATGAATGATGATGAAGAACCGTGCCGGTTGGCTGGCTCTGTTGGTGTTGGCAATTGCGACCCTGTTGATGGTCTTTTTCGTGATGCCACGCATCAACGGCGACAAGAACCCGATCGGCAGCGCCGTCAATCAGGCCGGCGATGCGGTGAAGAATACGATCGAGGAAAACGCGCAGAAGGCTGGCGAGACCGCGAACAAGACCACGCAGAATGCCGCATCGAGCGCCGTTAACACCGCCGATCTTGCCAAAAAGCTCACCGACCTGACGGGGGCTGCCACGGCTTCGCTTACCGATCTCAAGGCGCTATTCAAGGATGGAGCCACCCCGGCGCAGGACGCCTTCGCGGCCGCAAAGACGAAGGCGATCACGGCGCTGCAGTCGATCGTCGGCTTCGCCCTTCCGCAAGGCATCGACGCGACAACGACGGGGCTCGTGAAGAAGATACAGGACGGCGCAGCCAAGGCGCTCGCCATCACCCAATCTCTCCCCGACAACGCCGCCGAAGCCGGCAGCGCGATCGACAAGGCAACGGCGGCACTGACGGGCCAAACAGCATCTGGGACCGACGCGGCTGGGAAGTCTCAGGTACCGTCATTCGACGTGCTGCGTGTCGAGCCGGACGGCTCAACCGTCATTGCCGGCTCGGCCGAGCCGAACGCGAAACTGGAGATCGTCGACGGGGAAAAAGTGGTTACGACCACCAATGTCGGCCCCAGTGGCGACTTTGCCGCCGTCCTCGACAATCCGCTGCCGCCCGGCGACCATGAATTGATGCTCCGGGCAACCGGCAAGGACGGCAAGGTTGCCACCTCCGAGGAAGTAGCGACCGTCTCCGTGCCGAAAGACGATTCGACACAGCTTCTCGCCATGGTCTCCAAGCCGGGCGCTGCAAGCCGCATCATCACCGCTCCCTCGGCCAAGCAGGGTCGCGTAACGTCCACCGAGCAGAATGCGTCGGCTGCCGACCCGCAGACGAAAGCACTGGACGGCACCGCGGCAGCAGGTGCCAAACAGGACGGCGCGGTTGTCGCATCCGCCAACCCTGCAGCCGGCACGACAGCGCCGCCGACGGCGAAGATGGATGCAGGTCCCGACGTCATGGTCAACGCCGTCGAAATCGAAAACGACCATATCTTCGTTGCCGGCAGCACGAAATCGAATGCCAAGGTGCGCGCCTACGCCGACGAGAAGCTCATCGGCGAAAACGTTGCGGAAGGAGACGGCCATTTCGTCGTCGACGGACCGATGCCGCTAGCCGTCGGCGATCACAAGATCCGCGTCGACGTGCTCGACGGAGCCGGCAAGGTCATCGTTCGCACCAGCGTCAACTTCACGCGCCCAGAGGGCAATCAGGTGACGGTGGCGGCTCAGGTGCCGGCTGCCGCCAATGGCCAGGGACAGTCGGCCGCCACAAGCATGGTGCCGCTCGACGAAGGTGAGCTCGCCAAGCTCAAGGAAGGTGCCGCCAAAGCCTTCGCGCTGCTCAAGGGCCTGTTTACCGACGGCAAGCAGCCAAATGCCGAACAGCTCGCCGCGGCTCGCTCCGGCACGGAAATCGCGCTGAAATCGCTTTCGGAATTTCGTCCGTCCATCAACGCCACCGCGGATCTGAAAAAGGCCGCGGCCGACGCCGTAAGAGCTGCGGTCAAGGCGCTGGGCGCATTGCAGGCCCTGCCGAAGGATGCGAAATCGATCGGCGCGGCGCTGCCGGGCCTCGAACAGCTTGTTGCAGCCGTTACCGTCCCCGCGCAGACATCGCCGGCAAAACCGAACGTGGAGGTTTCCTCCAGCGAAAGCGGCCCGAAAACGCTGGAGCAGGCGCCGCTTTCGCAGGACACCAATGCCGTCATCATCCGTCGTGGCGATACGCTCTGGCAGATCTCACGCCGCATCTATGGCGCCGGCGTGCGCTATACGACCATCTACCTGGCGAACGAGGACAAGATCAACAATCCGGACCGGATCCTTCCCGGCCAGGTCTTCGGGCTGCCGAAGGATGCGCTGCCGAATGCCGAGGAGCTTCACCGCAAGCGGCTGTCCGGCGAACATCTCTAGGCAACAGTCTTCCACCGGGACCATCGTCATTGGCCAGGCGCCGTCAGCGCCTGGCCAACGCTTTTATGCGTCATAAAAATAGTGTAAGCGTCGCGCGACCTTCATCGCCTTCGCCGAACGGCCTTGCCCCACATGCGAAGGTTTCACAGCCAGCCGCGCAATGGTTGCCGCGCCAGGCTGTCCCAATCATTTGCCGGAGACGGACATGGCTGACCGCAACAAAACGATATCGGCGGATTCCAGCAATCCGATGAATACGATCGTCAATCTCTGGCCCTATATGTGGCCGAGCGGGCGCATGGACCTGAAGATGCGCGTCGTCTGGGCGACCGTCTTCCTGCTGGTCTCCAAATTCTTCCTGCTGCTGGTTCCCTATTTCTTCAAATGGTCCGTCGATGCGCTGAACGGCAAGCTCGACATGCAGGGCATCCTGCCGGCCTTCATGGTCGGCGCCATCGCATTGATCGTCGCCACCAATCTGACACGCCTGATCCAGCTCGGCCTCAACCAGCTGCGCGATGCGCTGTTTGCGAGCGTCGGCCAATATGCCGTTCGCCAGCTCGCCTACAAGACATTCGTGCACATGCACGAATTGTCGCTGCGCTTCCATCTGGAACGAAAGACCGGCGGCCTCTCGCGCATCATCGAACGCGGCACGAAAGGCATCGAGACCATTGTCCGCTTCACCATCCTCAATACGTTTCCGACCTTCATCGAGTTCCTGCTGACCGCCATCATCTTCTGGCGCGGCTACGGCTTCTCCTATCTCGCCGTGACGGCGGTTACGGTCTGGCTCTACATCTGGTTCACCGTCAAGGCGAGCGACTGGCGCATCTCCATCCGCCGTACGATGAACGACAGCGACACGGACGCCAATACGAAGGCGATCGATTCGCTCCTCAACTTCGAAACGGTCAAATATTTCGGCAACGAGGAGATGGAGGCCAAGCGCTTCGATCAGTCGATGGCACGCTATGAGAAGGCCGCCACCAGCGTCTGGACGTCGCTCGGCTGGCTGAACTTCGGCCAGGGCGTGATCTTCGGCCTCGGCACGACCGTCATGCTGGTCATTTCCGGCTTGTCGGTTCTGAACGGCCACCAGACTGTCGGGGACTTCGTCTTCATCAACGCGATGCTTTTGCAGCTTTCGGTGCCGCTGAATTTCATAGGCTTCGTCTATCGCGAGATACGCCAGGGTCTGACTGATATCGAGGAAATGTTCGATCTGCTGGAAGTCAGGCCCGAAGTGGTCGATGCACCCGGCGCCAAGGAACTGGTAATCGGCAGCGGCGCGATCTCGTTCAAGGACGTGCAGTTTGCCTATGATCCGGCAAGGCCGATCCTGAAGGGCATTTCCTTCGAGGTGCCGGCCGGCAAGACCGTCGCCGTTGTCGGGCCTTCGGGTGCCGGAAAATCGACGCTGTCGCGCCTGCTCTATCGTTTCTACGACGTGCAAGGCGGTTCCATCACCATCGATGGCCAGGACCTGCGCACCGTGACGCAGAAAAGCCTGCGCAAGGTCATCGGCATGGTGCCGCAGGATACCGTACTCTTCAACGACACCATCGCCTACAACATCCGCTATGGCAGGCCGGCCGCGAGCGATGCCGAGGTGACGGCTGCAGCCGAAATCGCTCAGATCGGCGAGTTCATCCGCGTTCTGCCCGAGGGCTTCGATACGAAGGTCGGGGAACGCGGTCTCAAATTGTCGGGCGGCGAAAAGCAGCGTGTCGCGATCGCGCGCACCATTCTCAAGGCGCCGCCGGTCCTGATCCTCGACGAAGCGACCTCGGCGCTCGACACGACGACCGAGCGTGAAATACAGGCTGCCCTCGATGTCGTTTCGAAGAATCGTACGACATTGGTCATCGCGCATCGCCTTTCGACGGTGATCGGCGCGGACGAGATCATCGTGCTGAAAAGCGGCGTGATCGCCGAGCGCGGCACGCATGCGGATCTTCTGGCGCAGAATGGACTATATGCCTCCATGTGGAACCGCCAGCGCGAGGCAACGCAGGCCGAAGAACATCTGAAGCAGGTGCGCGAAAGCGACGATCTCGGCGTGGTCGACCGGCTGGCGCCGGCAAGCTGAGCCAGCCTCCGCAAAGTCCGCACCATCAGGCTCCGGCCACGGAAACGGTACGACGAATTATGCACGGACTGCTGTCACGAGGCTGAGATGACAGCTTGCTAGGTACGAGGGTCCTTTCAACGGAGCCCCCAAAATGCGTACTTCTGTCAAAGCTTTAAGCATATTGCTCTTCGTCGGCCTTGCCTCGCCGGTGTTTGCCGAGGATGCCAAGCCGTTCGCCGATGCCAAGGAGATCAATCTCCTCGATCTGCTGCCGCCTCCGCCCGCCAATGATTCCGCGCAGATGAAGGCGGAGCTCGGCGAAATCCTGACGATCCAGGTGACCCGCACGCCGGAAATGGCGGCTCGCGCCGTGGCCGATGCGGAAGAGAATGTCTGGCGCTTCTCCGACGTCATCGACAATCCGAAATTCACCAAGGAAAACCTGCCGAAATTCTCGGCCTTCTTCGATCGCATCGTCGAAACCGAAGGCGCCGTTGTCGATCCGGCCAAGAATGTCTGGAAGCGCCCGCGCCCGCATCTCTACAGCGATCTGGTCAAGCCCATCGTGCCGCTCTCCAAGTCCGGCTCCTATCCGTCCGGCCACGCCACGCTCGGCACGCTGATGGGCATCGTGCTGTCGAACATGGTGCCGGAAAAACGCGCCGTCATCATGACCCGCGCCTGGGAATATGGCCACAACCGCATCGTCGGCGGCATTCACTACGCCTCCGATATCGAAGCCGCCCATATTGCGGGCACCGTCATCGCCGAAACCATCATGACGCATGACGACTATAAGAGCGAATATGAAGGCGCCAAGGCGGAGCTGCGCGCCGCTCTCGGCCTCTGATTTCCGAACTGCAGCAAATGCCCGAGCCGCCGGATAACCTCCGGCGGCTTTGCCTTATTCGCCCCGAACCGGGCAAGGATGCGAGACCTAAGCAAATCTGCATCCTGCATCGCGCCTCTCCAAGACATCATGTGGTTTGCGGCTGCATGATTCCCGCGTATACGCGGGATATTGCGGCATGAAGGAGTTGAACGATGACAGACGGGGTAATTGGAACCAGAAGCGATCTCGCCCGGCGCATCGCCGAGGTGGCGACGTTGGACGGCGAATTCGAACTCCGTTCCGGCCAGATTTCCAACCGGTATTTCGACAAATACCGCTTTGAAGGCATGCCTTCGCTGCTGAAACCGCTGGCACGCGCCATGGCCGATCTCATCCCGGCCGAAACCGAAGTCGTTGCCGGCCTGGAATTGGGAGGCATCCCGCTCGTGACGGCAATCTCGCTGGAGACTGGCATCCCCGCGGCCTTCGTTCGCAAGGAGGCAAAGACCTATGGAACATGCCAGGCAATCGAGGGACAAGACGTTGCCGGACGCCGGGTAACGTTCATCGAGGATGTGATTTCGACTGGCGGCGCGGTGAAGGATGCCTATCACCTGGCAATCGGCTCACAGGCGCACATTCTTGCCGTTGTCTGTGCGATCTGGCGTGGAGAGGGTGCCCCTGCGATCCAAGGCCTTCCACGACTTCCCGTCTTGCCCGTTTTTACGAGAGCAGATCTGGAAAACGCCAGATAGACATATGTATCGGCCGAGAATGGGATTGCGCTGGGGGCGAGCGTGCGAGAGCATTGCCCATGACAGCGTTTGCCTGTAGTCACGCTCGACTGGTAATCAGAGCAAGACTGCGTATCTTATTCGCATTCTTTTGACCGGCATGATCTCTTCCCGTGACCGCGACCCGGTTTTTGGGGAGGGTGCCCTAACGGAGTAGGCCATAGATGAGCTTATTGAACAGCGTACGCAACGTCATCGTTCCGGTACACAAGGAAGGCTATCCCTTCGTTGCAGGTTTCTTCGTCGCGTCGCTCGTACTGGGCTGGATCTTCAAGCCGCTCTTCTGGATCGGCCTGATCCTCACGCTCTGGTGCGCCTACTTCTTCCGCGATCCCGAGCGCATGACGCCGCAGGACGACGATCTTGCGATATCGCCGGCAGACGGCAAGGTCTCCGGCGTGCAGATGGTGACACCGCCGGCGGAGCTCAATCTCGGCACCCAGCCGATGCTGCGCATCTCGATCTTCATGAACGTCTTCGACTGCCATGTGAATCGTTCGCCGATGCGCGGCCGCATCACCAGCATCGCCTATCGCCAGGGCAGCTTCCTCAATGCCGAACTCGACAAGGCCAGCGAACAGAACGAGCGCAACGGCCTCGTCATCGAGACCAAGCATGGCGAAATCGGCGTCGTGCAGATCGCCGGCCTCGTCGCACGCCGCATTCTCTGCTTCGTTAACCCGGACGAGCCGCTGGATGCCGGCGAGCGCATCGGCCTGATCCGCTTCGGCTCGCGCCTTGATATCTTCCTGCCCGAGGGCGCATCGGCGCGCGTTGCCGTCGGCCAACGGGCGATCGCCGGCGAAACCGTCATTGCCGAATTCGGCTCGGCAAAGGGCGCAACCCTTAGCCGCCGCAGCTGAGCCCTGGAGCATTTCCGCTCTAAACAGAATGACGGAAATGCTCCATATCATTGTTTTCACGCGATTCCGGACGTAACCCTGCTTCGCAGTTTTGCTGGAATTGCTCTAGGAACACGAACGAGATGAAGACGCCTTTTCCGCCTTTCGAGCCGCATGGGCCTAATGACGAAGCGCGTGGACCGCGTCTTCGGGAAATCCCGCTGCGGCTGATCGTGCCGAACATGATTACCGTTCTGGCAATCTGCGCGGGCCTGACGGGCATTCGTCTCGCGTTCGAAAACCGCTACGAGCTTGCCGTCGTCGCAGTGCTGGTCGCCGCCTTTCTTGACGGCGTCGACGGGCGCGTGGCGCGGCTGATGAAGGCGACTTCGAAATTCGGCGCGCAGATGGATTCGCTCGCCGATATCGTCAATTTCGGCGTCGCTCCAGCGCTTGTCGTCTATGTCTTCCTGCTCGACCAGGCCCGCTCCCTCGGCTGGATTGCCGCGCTGATCTACACGATCGCAGCCGGACTTCGCCTTGCCCGCTTCAACGTCATGGCCGAGCGCGAGCACAAGGCCTCCTGGCAGTCGGAATATTTCGTCGGCGTGCCCGCGCCCGCCGGCGCCATGCT
The DNA here is from genome assembly GCF_012641405.1 of Rhizobium sp. P40RR-XXII. GTDB lineage: Bacteria > Pseudomonadota > Alphaproteobacteria > Rhizobiales > Rhizobiaceae > Rhizobium. The sequence goes on along the minus strand of NZ_JABAII010000012.1, from coordinate 95,402 downwards.
GGTGCTGTTGCCGGTCTATCTCGGCTTTCTGGGTCTGACGCCGGACCGCACCTTCGCCTATTGGGGTGCGGCCTACACCGTTCTGATCGGCTTCCTTCTGGTCAGCCGCCTGCCCGTCTGGTCCGGCAAATCGGAAGGCAGCCGCATAAGGCGTGACCTGGTTCTGCCGATCATGCTCGGGCTTGTCGTCTATGTCGCGATGCTGATGAGCTATACGTGGCATGTCATGGTGGTGACCGTCGTTGCCTATCTGCTCTCGCTACCCTTCGGCGCGCGGTCCTGGGCCAAGAAATACGGCACCTATACCATCAATGGTCCCGGCGATCCGGACGTCGACGATTCCAACGACGATATCGGTCGGCATATCTAGCCAAAACGCTACGAAGTCTTGGCCGCATCGCTCCCGTGCAACCGCAAGTCTGTAAGTTTCCCTTATCGAATCAGGGGCGTGGCGATCGGTCGCGCGTCAAATAGTGAGCGGCCAAAACCTCGGTTCTCGGCAAATTCAAACATTGCGGCAGTGCGGATTCTACACGAGGATTCGGCGCTAATCTCTCGAAATATGGTCGTTGTTTACAAAAGCTGATTGGAAAACGCCTTCGATTTGTCATGATTCTCAAGAAAATAGCACTACTTGATAGTGAACTACGAAATGCTCCGGGAGAGCATGGTGAGGAGTGAGACGTGACCCAGAAGAAAGATCAGGCGGCACAACCGCAAGCAAAGATCGACCCCAGCAAGCATTACCGCCCATTGGGCCTGAAAGCCGTTCTTGCGGCTCATCTGATGCTGAAGACCAAGCCTCTCAAGAAGAAGATCGCTTAACAGCGCAGAGCCCCTGCCCGCCACCGACCGATGCCGGCAGGCAGCATTTTCTGGCCACCCAATAGCGGCCGATCAGAGAAGGCTCAGCTGGCCATCCTCGGAATCTGCTTTCTTCGACGGTTTCTTGGCAGGCTCGACCGCCACGGGTGTCTGCAGGTCTGGCCCCATATTGGCGACCTTGTTGACGCGATCCGAAACCGGTATCGCCTCGAAAAAATCCTCCTGGACCGGCGTCATAAGATCGAGGACGTCACGCGGCTCCTGCGTCTTGCAATCGAGCCAGCGGGCGAAATCCTCCGGCTTGATGACGACGGGCATGCGGTCATGGATGGAGCGGATTGCGCTGTTTGCCGCTGTCGTCAGGATAGCGCCGGTATCGACCTCCGAACCATCGGCCGACGACCAGGTTTCCATCAGCCCGGCAAAGGCGATGACGCCGCCGTTGCGCGGTCGGATCCAATAGGCTTGCGGTTTCTCGCCGCTTTCCTTCGAAGGACGATGCCATTCGTAAAAACCGGATGCGGGAATGAGGATGCGGCGATGGCGCATGGCGGCGCGGAAGGAGGCCTTGCCGATCGCCGTTTCCGCCCGCGCATTGATCAGCAGCGGAAATTCCTTGGGATCCTTCACCCAGGCCGGCGTAAATCCCCAGCGCACAAGCAGGGCGCGGCGATCCGGCAGGTTGCTGCCCGGAAGCTGCCTGTCGCCGGCGATGACGACGAGGATCGGCTGCGTCGGCGCGATGTTGTAACGCGCCGGAAAACCCTCATTCAGCAGAACGCCGAGCGCTTCCCCCACGTAGTCTGCCGTCGATGTCAAAGCGAAACGTCCGCACATGGCGTTTGTTTTGCACCCTGAAGGCGTCGGGTCAAGTCAACCGCGAGGGCCGAAGAGAATGATCGCCGCGCCGGCGAGGCAAACGGCGGCACCTGATATGTCCCACCGATCCGGCAGCCGCCCTTCGGCCAACCAGAGCCAGAGAATGGAGGCAACGATATAGACGCCGCCATAAGCGGCAAAGGTGCGCCCGGCAGCCTCGCTCGGCACCAATGCGAGCAGCCAGGCAAAGAGCGCCAGCGAGACGAGGCCGGGCGCAAGCCACCAGACCGGCTTTGCCAGACGGAGCCAGGCCCAGAAGGCAAAACAGCCGGCAATTTCGGCCAAGGCAGCCAAGGCATATAGTCCGTAAATCATCCCGATGATCGCCCGCGCATTCGGCGCGTGCGACTCGCCGCGCCTATCGACAGCGAGTTAAGGGGCATTCCCGGAGGACAGCAAGGGTCGTTTCCTGTAGAGCTTGGTCGCCGATGATCTCCGGTCACCGCCCCGATCTCCTCATTCGAATGCGACGCGATCCATGACCTCCCCACCCCGCCCCGCCTCCTCCGCCATCCTCGAGCGCAACGGCCGCTTCCTGCTGGTGCTGCGCAGCAAGCCACCCTCTGCCGATATGTATGCCTTTCCGGGCGGACGGGCCGAGGAAGGAGAAACGCCTGATGATGCGGCGCTGCGCGAATTCAGGGAGGAGACCGGCATAACCGCCCGCAATCCACGTCTGTTCGAGACTTATGATCTGCGCTCCCATGCAGCCGACGGAACACTCATGAGCCATTTTCTGCTTTCGGTTTTCCTCGTCGATGCCGACGAGGATGCGGTTGCAGAGGCGGCCGACGACGCAGCCGCCATAGGCTGGTACACGCTGGAGGAGGTGCGCCGCCTGCCTGTTCCGGCCAGCGTGCTCGAATGCGTGGAACGACTTGTTGCAGCAAACGCATAGCTCGGCCCCCGAAATTAACGATGCTGAGCAATATCGGCGTGGAAACCACCTACCGCGCCTTGTTCACGTCATGCTTGTCCGGTCAACATGGTTACATGATTCATAACAGCCTTGGCCGACCGCTTCTGATCTGCACCGCGCTTGCCGCAGCCTTTCCCGCTGCGGCACAGCCGGCAGCAAACGCGCCACCTGCTCAGGCGCCCGATGCAGCGAATGCCGAACGGCCGGCACCCTATGACGAGCAGCTTTCCCGGCTCGCCGAAATTCTCGGCTCGATCGACTATCTGCGCAATCTCTGCAGTCCGAAAGGGGAAGACGGATGGCGGGGTGATATGCAGCAATTGCTCGATACCGAGACCAAGGGCGAGCAGAAACGCAAGGAAAAGCTGACGGCTGCTTTCAACCGTGGATATCGGTCCTTCGCATCCGTTTACACGAATTGCACGCCGCAGGCTCTCGTGGCGGAAGAGCGATACCGTAACGAAGGTGCAACACTGGCGACAGAAATCACCGCCCGCTTTGGAAATTGACGTTTTATTAACCTCTTTTCATAGCGAGCCGTGTCGTTTTGGGAAAAGGCTGATAAAGTTGTTAAGCAAGTGGTAAGGACATGAACGTCTTAAGGAAAGAATCAATGGAAACCAGCCTGAATGAAATCGACGACATGATCGTCCATGAAAAGATGCAGGCAGCGCTGGAATACCAGAATGAAGCGTGGGCCGACGGCATGGCTGACGGTATCGAGCCTGAGATCATCGCCGACGCGGCCATTGCGCATGCCATTCGCGAGACGATCCGCAATCAGGGTGAACAGGGCGCGGAAGCCTTGCTCGAATCGCTGCGTGAACGCATGCTGGCTGGTGAATTCTCTCCGAACCGTACCCTGCAATAACAATCAGAGATTGCTTATGCGTATCTTTCCGGGCAATGCGCTTTCCTGTTCCATTGCCTCGCTTGCTGCCGTGACCCTGCTTTTGGGCAGCACTGCCCTGCCGTTACCGGCCCTTGCCTTTTCCCAGCTCAATCCTCCGGCATCCCAGGCGAAGGACGCAGCACAATCCACCCAGCAAAAGAACGAGAAGCCGATCGAGCAGGCGCTGGAGGCGCCGTCGAACAACAATACGCTGCCGTCCCCCGATCCGCTGATCAACAAGCAGGCCAGCCAGAGCAGCGGTGACGCTTCGAACGCCAACAAATCGGCCGAGTTCCTATTCGACATCGACAAGGCGCCCGAGCCGGTAAAGAAGCTCCGTACGGCGATCGTGGAAGCTGCCGCCTCCGGCGATCTCGAACGCCTGCGTCCGCTGATGAATGTCGGCGGCGGTCTGAAGCAGACACAGGTCACCGCCGACGATCCCGGCGAAGACCCGATCAAGACCCTGCACGATCTTTCGGGCGATCCCGACGGCATCGAAATCCTGTCGATTCTCCTCGACATCATGTCGACCGGCTTTGCCCATATCGGCCAGGGAACCCCTGATGAGGTCTATGTCTGGCCCTACTTCGCCCAGAAGGACATCAAGACGCTTTCCACGCCGGAAAAGGTCGATCTGATGCGCATCGTGACGGCTGGCGACTATGCCGACATGCTGGAATTCGGCGGCTATAATTTCTATCGCGTCGGCATCACGCCGGACGGCCGCTGGAAATTTTTCACCTCGGGCGAATGATCCGGCCGGGGAACTTGCGGTTCCTCGCCGAAGGCCCTACCTCTGCGTGATAGGCCAAATCAGCGGATCCATCATGCCAGCCGTATTCCTGAGAGAGCGTTCCTTCATCCGCATTGCCGGCGTGGAGGCGGAATCGTTTCTGCACAATCTCATCACCACCGATCTCGTTTCACTCGGTGCCGGTGAAGCGCGCCCGGGCGCCCTGCTGACACCTCAGGGCAAAATCCTGTTCGACTTCATGATCTGGCGGGACGGCGCCGGCTTTTTGCTCGAAACCGACACTACACAAAGCGAAAGCCTGCTGAAGCGGCTCATCATGTATCGGCTGCGCGCCAAGGTCGATTTCGGCACGGAGGACGTTCAGGGCGTCACCGTCGCCTGGGGCGATGCCGATGCAGACGGCCCCAAGGACAGCCGCTTCGCCAAGGCAGGCATCGCGCTGACGCGCATGCCCGGAGAGCATGGTAACGACGCCGAGACCCTCTATGACGAACTGCGGATCGCCAACGGCATCGCCGTCTCGGGCCGCGATTTTGCGCTGCAGGATGCCTTCCCCCACGATGTGCTGATGGATCTCAACGGCGGCCTGGGTTTCCGCAAGGGCTGTTATGTCGGCCAGGAAGTCGTCTCCCGCATGCAGCATCGCGGCACGGCGCGCAGACGCGTCGTTATCATAAAGGGCAATGCCGAGCTGCCGGCTTCCGGTACGGAACTGACCGTTGGCAGCAAGCCGATCGGCACGCTCGGTTCGACCGCCGGCAGCATGGGCCTTGCCGTCGTCCGCATAGACCGGGCCGGCGAAGCCATTGCCGAAGGCGCTCCGATACAGGCTGGTAGCGTGGAGGTCTCAGTGTCGCTCCCGGCCTGGTCCGGCCTTTCGTTCCCCGAGCCGTCCGATGAGGCATCGGCATGACATCGGCCAAGACCGCGCGCGCCTGGCAGCGCATGCTCTCCGGGCGGCGGCTCGACCTTTTGGACCCCTCGCCGCTCGATGTCGAGATCGGCGACATCGCGCATGGGCTCGCCCGCGTTGCGCGCTGGAATGGGCAAACCTCCGGCGATCACGCCTTTTCGGTGGCGCAACACAGCCTCGTTGTGGAGGCGATCTTCCGTCATCTCAACCCGGCAACGCCCGATGAACGTCTTGCCGCGCTGCTGCATGATGCTCCGGAATATGTGATCGGCGACATGATCTCGCCGTTCAAGTCCGTCGTCGGTGGCGACTACAAGGTTGTGGAACAGCGGCTGGAAGCAGCGATCTACCGCCGCTTCGCCCTTCCCCCGCATTGCACGCCAAAGCTCAAGGAAAAGATCAAGAAGGCCGATACGATCTCGGCCTATTTCGAGGCGACGCTGCTTGCCGGCTTCGCGCCCGAGGAGGCGCGCAAGTTCTTCGGCCAGCCGCGCGACATCACGCGCGAGATGCTGCCGATCGATCCGGTGCCGGCAATCGAGGCGCAGCGGCTGTTCCTCGCACGCTTCGAGGCAATCGAGGCCGAGCGCGCCGCCATGAGGATCGGCGCGTGACCGCGATCATCATATCGCCGCTGGCGCGCATTGCCGAAATGGCCGTTCGGCATGGCGCATGCGAGATGATCAGCCTGATGGCAAAGGAGCACGCCTTCCACCGTCCCGCCGTCATCAAGGCGGATCGGCATCTTTTGCTCAACATGAACGATATCAGCTTTGCCGGAACCGGCGATCTCGTCGCGCCGCAGGAGGCGCATGTTCGCGCTATCATCGATTTCGCCGTCGGCTGGGATCGTAGCGCGCCCTTGCTCATCCATTGCTGGATGGGCGTTTCACGCTCGCCAGCGGCGGCACTGATTGCAGCCTTGGCCATTCGCCCCGAAGAAGACGATCTGACGCTCGCGCGCCGCTTGCGCTCAAGCTCGCCCTTTGCGACGCCGAATGCCCGGCTGGTCGCGATCGGCGACGACATGCTCGGACGCCAGGGGCGCCTGGTCGCCGCGGTCAAGGAGATCGGCCGCGGCGCGGATGCGGACGGCAATGCGCCTTTCATGCTGCCACTGGCCACATAGGCGACAGGCTGCGAAAAACGGAGACTGCGTTCGCAATCTCCGTTCGTTCACGACAATCGATCATCACGATCAGGCGGCAACCCCATCCGTCTGATCGAGATTCGGATCGCGCTTTTGCTGTCCTATTGAATGACGGCGCATGCCAGGCGCTTGCCGGCGCCGCCGACAGGCTGGCTGCGATTGTCGTCCGAGTCGGCATGGATCATCAGCGTGCGGCCACGAATGCCGTTCTTGCCGTTCAGCGAAACCATGCCGTTGAAGACCTGGGCGCGCAGCTTGCCATCCTGATCGACGTACTGATTCGGCATATCGCCGGCATGCGGCCCGTTGGCGGCGAGGAAGCCATGCTCAGCCTTGGTGGGATTGAAATGACTGCCGGCCGATTCGAACCCGTGCGCATGGTCGCAATGGCTGTTTTCATGAATGTGGAAGGCGACCCAGCGATTGGCGGGCAGGCCGGAAACCTCCATTTCGATCAGCACGCCCTTCTTGCCTTCCGTCAGGGTCGCCCGCCCCGCCTGCTTGCCGTCGAGACCGACAAAATCGGCGGTCGCGGTGTTTTGACTTTGGGTTTGCGCCGCGGCGGGCATGGCTGCTGCGAGTGCGAGAATTGTAACGATCGTCATCCGCTTCACGGAAAGACCCTCCCTGTGCTGTTTGGCAATTGCCCAACGCGATGACAGGCATGAGTGTTCCGGCGATCGGGAAAATGAACTTACTTCAAAACGATAAGGCGACCCGCCAGCATCCCGGCAGGCCGCCAATATCATCGGGCAAAAGCGCCTGTCAGGCCGCTACGCTGTCGACGTCATACTGGCCGTAGGTGCTGTTGTAAGCATCCATCGGCGACAACAGGTCGAGATCGAAAGCGACACTGGCTTCCGGCGCTTTGGCCGCGGAGGCAGCATCGGCATTCGGCAACTGCATGAGCTTGGCTATCAGGCTGCCCAATGCGCCGTTCGAACCATCGGCAGCATTCCCTTCGGTATTATCCGTTTCGAGAATGCCGGGACGCTCGTCGGCTTCGCGCTCCTCACGGCTCAGGACGCCGTCATCATTCGAATCGAGGCGCGAGAGCGTGCCACGATACGGGTATGCGCTGCCGGATATGGAAGAAACATGGGACATACAAACCTCCTATGGTAGGAGCCGCCTCATGCGACGTCGTTTGCACGCAATACATTCGGAGTTAAACTATGACATGCTCTTAAGCTGCTTCGCGCCGTCGGTAAAGACAAATTGTTAATGAGTATTAACCATAGTTTTTAAGCGTTAAATCCGTATTTCCTAATATTTCTTTGCGTTCCGGCATGGGGTCGCTTGACATAATCCCCTGGAATCATAGGCGAATCTGACTATCTTTCCTTACCGCGCGAGCCGTTTCGTATATTGTGCGACCAATCGCCCGTGGAGAGGATATGATGGAATTGCTACCACTCGTCATCCTGATCGTCGGCATTCTGGTGCTGCGAGGCCACAACCTCCGGATAAAGCAGCTGGAAGCGCGCGTTCAGGAGCTGCAAAATGCCCTTGCCGGCAAGGTGCTGACGGAGGATGGGGGCGAATCGATTCCCATGCCGCACTCGACGGCTCATCCTATGGCACCGCCCGTCGAAGACGAGCGGCAAGCGGTATTCGACGATGGATCAGCCGCCGAGGCCGCCGCCGCCGCGCGCGGTAACGCCGATACGTTCGGGGACGGTCCCGCACCCGCTCGGAGCCAGACGCCCGTTCAGGCGAAGGAAAGCCTGGAGAGCACGATCGGCGCACGCTGGGCCGTCTGGGTCGGTGGCATCGCGCTGGCGTTCGGCGGCATCTTCATGGTCAAATATTCGATCGAGAGCGGCCTTCTCAGCCCCGGCGTCCGGCTCGTCCTTGCAGCGCTCTTCGGCCTCTTCCTGATTGCCGCGGGCGAAGTGATCCGCCGCCGCGTCGCACCAGTTCTGAACAACACCTTCCAGAATGCGATGATCCCCGGCGTGCTGACGGCAGCCGGCGTCGTCGCCCTGTTCGGCTCCACCTATGCGGCCCATGGCATTTATGGCTTCATCGGGCCGGCCACAGCCTTCACGCTGCTCGCTTTGATCTCGCTCGCCACGCTCGGGCTCTCGCTGCTGCATGGGCAAGCGCTTGCCGGCCTCGGTCTTCTGGCGTCGATGGCAACCCCAGCGCTCATCGCTTCGACCGCGCCGAGACCTTGGATTCTCTTCGGCTACCTTGTGCTGACATGGGTCGCGACCCTATTGGCTTCGCGCCTGCGCCGCTGGCTGATTGCGCCATCCCTCGCCAATGGGCTGCTGAGCCTCTGGCCCTTGCTCTATATTACCTTCAGCCCGGTGGTCGACCTGACGCCCGTTACGCTTTCCATGTTGGCAATGATCGGTGGCACTCTCTTCCTCTGGCCCGGGCGCTATCCGGTCTCGGAGCCGATAAAGCACGATAACGAAGCCCTGCCTGCTGACGGCATCTCCCCGCCGCTGGCCGCAAGCGGCCAATGGACGGCGTTTCTCGCCAGGGCGCCGCTCGGCATGACCCTGACGGCGGCGGTCGGCGCGCTCACGGTGTCGCTCTGCCTCATCACCTACAGCCTTCAACAGGGATATTCCGTCGTCGATGCCACATTCATGTTCGCGGCAATCGTCGCGGCGGTTGCAGCCTTCGGCGCCGGACGCCTCTACGCGGCCTGGGCAACGATCCTGTCCCCACTCATCGCTGTCGTCGGCGTATTCGGCGTTCTGACCCGATGGATCGCCGGCGTCGAAAGCAGCGGCACGGGTGAAACCGTCAGCCTGCAGAGCACGGTACTCTATGAAGTACTCGGCCTCGGCGCCCTCTTCGTGCTGATCGGTGCCTTTTTCCTCAGGCGTTTCGCCGGGCAGGAGAAGCCCTATGCCGCTCTCTGGAGCCTTATCATGGCCGCCACGCCGCTGGCGATCGCCGCAATCAGCTTCGTCAACTTCGGCAACTGGACTCTCGACTGGCTGCATGGCCTTTATGGCATCGGGCTGGCTGTCGTGCTGATCGCGCTTGCCGAATGGCAATACCGCCGCGAAGGCGAGACGCAAGATCTGCCAACGAACATCCTTGCCGCCGGCTCCTTTGCCGCTGCCGTCTTTGCTCTTCATGCGCTGGCACATCATGCCACGGCGACGATCCTGCTGCCGGTTCTTGGCATCGTCTATCTGCTGGCGGGACGCCTGCGCAATTGGCCTGTTCTTCCGTGGACGATGGTCGCCGCACTGGTCATCACCATGGGGCGCATTGCCTGGCAGCCGACGATCGTCGACCCGGCGGAGCTCGGCACGACGCCGGTCTTCAACATGTTGCTTGCCGGTCACGGCATTCCGGCGGCCCTTGCCGTCTTTGCGGCCTTCATCACTCGCCACGCGCCAAGCCTGCGGCTGCGCAACGCCTTGCAAGCGCTTGCCTGCTTCCTCGTGCTGCTGACCGTTGCCATTCTGGTGCGCCATGCCATGAACGGCGGCGTCCTGAACGACGCGGTTCCGACACTCGGCGAGCAATCGATCTACACGCTGCTCGCAATCGGCGCTTCCGCGACGCTGATGGCGCTCGATCTGAGCGCGGCAAGTCCGGTCTTCCGCTATGGCGGCATGGCGCTCGGCGTCCTTTCGGTCGTCATGATTCTGACCCTGCATCTGCTAGGGCTGAACCCTTTCATGACAGGCGAAAGCACGGGTCGCATCCCGTTCTTCAACCTGCTGCTGCTTGCCTATCTGCTGCCTGGTATCGCCTATGGCGGCCTGGCGCTCTATGCGCGCAACCGACGCCCCCTGCCCTATGTCATCATGCTGGCTTTGGCTGCAGCCGTCATGGCTTTCGCATGGGCGACATTGTCGGTGCGCCGCTTCTGGCAGGGCGAATATATTCCCTTCTGGAACGGCTTCATCCAGGGCGAGCTCTACTCCTATTCCGTGGTCTGGCTGTTGATCGGCATTGCGCTTCTCGGGCTCGGCACCCGCTTCGAGGCACGCAGCCTGCGCATTGCCTCGGCGGCGCTGGTCTTCATCGCCGTCGTCAAGGCTTTCCTGATCGACATGGCGAACCTCGAGGGCTTCCTGCGCGCCCTCTCCTTCATCGGCCTTGGCGCCGTGCTGATCGGTATCGGCCTGTTCTACCAGAAAATCCTGACGCGCAAGAAAGCCGCGGAGTGATTGCGGCGAATCCTTCAACCCGGTAGGACGAAGGAACCTGCCGACAGATCAATGCGGAGCGACTGCGAAGATGGATACCGAGAAGATGGCGCGGGCCTTTGCCCCGTTCGAAGCCCTGGCTGCGGATCTCATTCCGCACGCCGCCGACGGCGACGACGGTTCGCACGATATCGCCCACATCCTGCGTGTCTTCCGCAACGCCGTGGCCATTCAGGCCGAGGAAGGCGGCAATGCCCGGATACTTGCCGCCGCGGTCTTGCTGCATGATTGCGTTGCCGTGGAGAAGAATTCGCCGCATCGCGTACAGGCTTCGCGGCTTGCCGCCGAAAAGGCTTCGGGCATTCTCCGGCAACTTGGATGGGCCGATGAGGATATTGCCGCTGCGGCACATGCGATCACCACGCACAGTTTCTCCGCCAACCTGCCGCCGGAAACGCTGGAAGCGAAGATCCTGCAGGATGCCGACCGGCTGGATGCGATCGGCATGGTCGGCGCTGCCCGCTGTTTCTACATTGCGGGGCGTCTTGGCTCCGGCCTCTACGACCCGTTCGACCCGCTGGCAAGCGAACGGCCGCTTGACGACAAGCGCTTCGCCATTGACCATTTCGAGACGAAGCTGTTCAAACTGGCGGACGGATTCCAGACCGGGACCGGAGCCAAGTTTGCCGAGGCGCGGCACGACCGGCTGAAGACCGTGCTGGCAATGTTCATCGACGAAATCTGAGGACTTTCCATGCGCGTCAGCGATCTGTTCATCTACCCGCTCAAGAGCGCACGCGGCATCGCCATCCCGTCGACCGCCATCGATGCCTTCGGTCTGGCAGGCGACCGTCGCGCCATGCTGGTCGATCCTGCCGGCCAGTTCATCACCCAGCGCGAATTGCAGGCGCTGGCCCGGATCGATGTCCAACCGGCGCCCTCCCACCTGCGCCTGAAGATGGAGGGCAAGGCAGACATCATCGTACCGCCGCCCCACCCCGACAATCGCATGGATATCGTCGTCTTGAAATCTAATGTCAGCGCCTCCGTTGCCGATGAGGAGACCAACAAGGCTCTGTCCGGCTGGCTTGGTCGTGAAGTCAGGATGGTGTTCTTCGACAGGCTTGCCGAGCGCGTCGCCAATCCGGAATGGGCGGGCGAGGAGACGCCTGTTACGTTTTCCGATGGCTACCAGATTCTGGTCACCACCACCGGCTCGCTGAAGGCGCTCAACGCCAATCTCGCCGCCCATGGCGAAGGCGCTGTCGGCATGGAGCGCTTCCGCCCGAACATCGTCATCGATATCGATGAGGAATGGCCGGAGGATCGCTGGTCGGCAATCGAGATCGGCGGCATTCGCCTCGATCTCGTCAAGCCCTGTTCGCGCTGCATCATGACGACGCAGGATCAGAAGACCGGCTCGCGCGACGTGCCAAACCCGATACCCGCCATGGGCCGCATACGCATGTCGGCCGACCGCCGCGTCCCCGGCCCGCTCTTCGGCTGGAACGCCGTGCCGCGCGGCGAAGGCTCGGTGAAGATCGGCGATACGGTGACGGTGCTCGAGGAGCGGCCGGAGGGCTGGGCGCTGAAGCGGCGATAGTCGTTCCGCCGTTTGTTTAGCTTGCGGACCTAAGACAGCAGGCGCATGCTTATCACTCATTTTGAACCCGGCGGTCACGGCTGAAACAGCCGTGGTGCGCGGGCTTGGTCGAGGTGCGTCCGATGGAGTGCGCCGGCTGCGGTTTCGATATTCAAAGCGGCTTTGCTTTCTGTCCACGATGCGGCACAAAGCAGCCAATCTCCTGTGCCGCGTGTGGCAACCCTTGCCAGCCCGATTTTGCCTTCTGCCCCAAATGCGGCGCTGCGATTTCCGACAAGGCGCAACCCGCGGCCAAGCCGGTCATCAAGGCTGCATCGGCAAAATCCGAAGATGATGCCGACCGGCGGCCGGTGACCGTGCTTTTTGCAGATCTCTGCGGCTTTACGACACTGAGCGAGCAGATCGACCCCGAAGTCATGCGGATGCTGCAGAACGAATTGTTCGAAGAGATGACCCAAGCGGTCGAGGCCTATGGCGGCTTCGTCGACAAGTTCGTCGGCGATGCGCTGCTGGCGCTATTCGGCGCGCCGGTCGCCCATGAGGACGATCCGGTGCGGGCACTGAACGCAGCGCTCGATATGATCGATCGGGCAACACAGGTGGGCGAGCGCTGGCAACCACGCGCCGGCGTGCCACTGCGTCTGCATATCGGTATCAATAGCGGCCCGGTCGTCACCGGCGGCTTCGGCGCGGTCAGTACCAAATCCTATTCCGTGACCGGCGACACGGTGAATACCGCCCAACGGCTGCAATCCATGGCGGGCGAAAACGATATCCTCGTCGGGCCGCTGACCTATCGCCTCACCCGCCATGCCTTCGCCTTCGACAGCCTCGGCGCCCAAGCCTTGCGCGGCAAAAGCGGCAATGTGCTTGTGCATCGGCTAACGGGACCGTTGGAAGCGCCGCATACGGCGCGCGGGCTCGAAAGTTTCGGCCTTCAGGCACCGATGATCGGACGAGATACGGAGCTGTCGCGGCTTTTAACCTGCCTCGACCTTGCCTGCGGTGGTGCGGCACAACTTGTCCGCCTCATCGGCGAAGCGGGTATCGGCAAGTCGCGGCTGGCCAACGAGTTCATCGCCATTGCCGGCAATACGGCCCGCTTTCCAGGTCTCGCCATCCGCAAGGCGACCTGCTCGCCTCTCGGCGAACAATCCTATGGGACGCTTGCCGCGGTGGTGCGCAGCGCCTACGGCATCGGCGAGCGGGACAATCTCGACAGGACGCGGCAATTACTGGCAATGGGATTCCGCGCGCTCGATCTCACCCAGGAGGATATCGACGGGCTTCTGCCGCTTTTCCTGCATGTCCTCGGCCTCGGCGATCCCAACGGAGCGTTGCGACACATCGAGCCTGAACAGTTGCGGCGGCAGATCTTCTATGCAGTCCGCACCGTCTTCGAGCGGCGGCTGGCGCAAGGCCCCCTGCTGCTTATCATCGAAGATCTGCATTGGGCCGATGCCGCTTCGCTGGAAGTGCTTCGCTTCATGATGGATCGGTTGGAGCGCAGCCGGCTCATGCTGCTGGCGATCTATCGGCCGACATCGCGGATCGACCCGCTGGATTCCAATCGGGTCAGTGTCACCGTGCAGCGTCTCGGCCCACTCGCCGCCGCCGACGGCCGGAAGCTGCTCGCCGCCTTTTTCGGCGAGAGCCATGGCAAGCTGCCGGTTGCGATGTGTCAGCGCATCCTCGATCGAGCCGGCGGCAATCCGCTCTTCATCGAGGAGATCCTTCGGGGATTGATCGACATGGGCAGGCTGCACAATGACGGTCAGCGCTGGCAAGTTGCGGCGGAAGACACGGATGTCGATATTCCGGTCAATCTGCAGGCCCTGTTGCTTGCCCGTGTCGATCGTCTGCCGCAGGAGATCAAACGGTTGGCGCAGGAGGCGGCGGTGGTCGGCCCGAAGTTCGACACCGCTCTACTCCGCAGCATCGCCGCCGACCCGGCTGCCATCGATGCCGCATTGGACTATCTCTGCGATGCCGATATCGTCGAGGAATTGCGCGGGCCGGATGCCGGCGCCTCACCCACCTATCGTTTCAGCCAGTCCCTGCTGCACGATGTCATCTACCATAATCTCCTGTTGCAGCGGCGCACGGACCTTCATCACCGGATCGGTCAGGTTCTGGAACACCAATATGGCTCAGCGCCCGATCGCCCCGAGCATCTGGCGCAGCTCGGCCATCACTTCAGCCTGACCACCGAGAAAGCCAAAGGAGCCACCTATTTGATGGCGGCAGGCGATCTGGCACGCATGACCTATGCCAATGACGATGCAATGCGCCTCTACCGTCAGGCACTTGCCGCGTTCGCAGACGAGCCGGAGGTGACGTCGGAGCAATTGGCGCTTCTGGAGCGTCTTGCCGATCTCTGTGGTCCCGCCGGTCTCCGCGACGCGGCCCTGAACCATTATCAACGAGCGCTTGCGATCCACCGCAAGAGAGACGATCGGATCGCTGCAGCAAGGATATTGCGAAAAATCGGCCGGCTGCATCACGAGGCGGGGCGCCGCGATCAGGCGGAAGCGCATTGCGCCGAGGCCGAGGCTTTGATCGCGACGATCGATGCCCCGGTCGAACATGCGCATCTCCTGCAGGAGCGCGGCCATATGGCCTTCCGCATGGGCGACCAGGCCGCGGCCGCCGAATGGGCGACGCTGGCCCTGCAACGGCTGGAAACGCTCCCCATCGACGGAACGACCGAAGCCGGACGAGAGGCGGCGCGCGCGATGGCGGAGGCACTGAACACCAAGGGCGCAGCACTTGCGCGGCTCGGCCGCCGCCGCGATGCCGTGCAGGAAGTGGAGCGCAGTCTTGCTGTTGCCGAAAAGGCCGATCTGCAAAGTGCTGCCTGTCGCGCCTATTCCAACCTCGGCGTGCTCTACACCATCGTGGATCCGGCCCACGCCATCAAGATCTGCCGGCGCGGGCTTGAGGTCGCGACCCGCATCGGCGATCTCGGCTTCCAGGCGCGCCTTCTCGCCAACCTCGCCGTTTCCTGCTGTACCTTTACCGACCGCTGCGCCGCCGAAGGCGTGCCGGCGGCGGAGAAGGCAGTGGAAATCGACCGGGCGCTCGATCAGCGCGATCATCTCTCCGTACCGCTGATCGTCCTCGGACAAATTCATCAATGCCACGGGCAGCCGAAGCTAGCTCGTAAGTATTACGAGGAAGCCCTTGAGGTTGCGAAGGAGATCGATGAACCGCAGTTGCTCTTTCCGTGCTATGATGGCTTGGCGACACTGAGCCTCGAGCATGACGACATGGACGAGGCGGAACGGTATTTCACGCTGGCACAGGATGTGTGCATCCGCCACAACCTCGATCCAGGCACGCTCGTCGTATTGCCGTTTCTCGACTGACTGTCTTCATTGTCTCAGGCGATTGGTTGGGAGAACCGGTTCAAATACATAAAGGGAGGAACGAAACATGCAGGAGAACCACACCGAAAGACCATTGCAGCCTGGAGATCGCGCGCCGAATGTCGTGCTGGATGCAATCACTCGCCAGGGCAAGATCGCCATCGATGATTTTCGCGGCCAGAGGCCGGTCCTTGTCGGATTGTTCCGTGGACTGCATTGCCCCTTCTGCCGCCGGCAGATCGCCGCGATGTCCGAACTCACCGGAGCTCTGCAGGAGAAAGGCATCGACAGCCTGACCGTCGTCAACACACCGATCGAACGCGCCCGGCTCTACTTCCGGTTTCATCCGCTTCCCAACCTGCTGGCCGCTTCCGATCCGGAGCGGGTATCGCACAAGGCCTTCGGCTTGCCGAATATCCAGTTCACCGAAGACGAGACCGACTGGCCGCGCAAGGTCGGAATGAATGCGGTGCGATCGATGCGCATCGAGATGCCGGGCGAGCTTCCCGAACCGATGGATCCGATGGCGGCGACGGAGTTCCTCGACAAGGCGGATGGCTACGAATTCACGCAGGACGACAAACATATGATTGCGACGGGCGAAGGTCAGCTCGTCGGCGAATTCCTGCTCGATCGGGATGGCGTCATCCGCTGGTGTTTCACGGAAGTCGAAGAGGCCGGTCGTCATATGTTCGGTATTCCCGCCCCGCGGGAGGTGATGTCGGCGGCGTCGAATATGGCGGTTTGAAGCGAGCGGTCTTCCGGCTCCGAACACGCCTTGAGCGCGATCCTATTTGCCGCGCACTTTTGCGCGGCTTGCTCTATCTTTTGGCTGCAACGGTCGGCCGCTCCCGCGACGCCGCATTCAGTGCCTTCATCGCGGCCTGAATGAAGCCCTCGCGCGCCGCGGCGATCTCTATGCCGCGCGGTTCGTAGACATGGCGATGCAGGAAGAAGCCGGTCAGGCGGAAGGCGGCCGCGAGGCTTTCCGTATCCGCGGCGACCACGGCTCCGGTTGATAGAAACGGCGGCAGCGCCAGCATCTTATCCGCCCAAGGCATACCGGCCGCACGGCAGACGGCACGTCCGGTCTTGGGCGAAACGAAAGCCAAGTCCTCGCGCACGCCAGTTGCCGCGCATTCGGCCAAATCGAGGCCGAAACCCAGATCGTTCAACACGGCAAGTTCAAAGCGCACGAAAAGCTCACCAGCGTCGGCGGGATTCTGCAGGTTTTCAAGGATCACGTCGAGCGCGTCGTAGAGATGCGGATGCGGGTCCCGCTCCGGCAGCAGCCGCAGCAAGGCGGCCATCGCCTGCACGCCGTAGACGGCGGTCGCGGTCTCCATCAGCCGCGCGGCCCGGAGTGTGACCGGTTCCATGCGAAATTCGCCGAGATGCTCATGCAGCCTTGCCCGCCAGGTTACCTCGACGAGATTGCCGGCCTGCAGCACCGGCTGCATGGCGCGCGAGCGGCCTGATCGCACCAGCCCCATATGGCGGCCGCGGGCATGCGTCATCACCTCGGCGATGACGCTGGTCTCGCCAAGGCGCTTGACGCCCAGAATGATCGCGTGGTCCTGCCACTGCATTGGCCAGCTGCCCCGAAAGATTTTTGCGATTCGAATTTAAGGCAAATGCCCGCCGCTGTCACATGGCACTGGAATCGCCAGCCGCCAATGTATGAACAAAGAGGCGCATGGCTTGCTCATCGAAGGGCTTGTTCAAAAGCGGCACATGCCGCAGGTCCGCCGGGAAATCGAGCGTATCGGAATAACCGCTGACAAAACCAAAGGAGATGCCGCGATCCATCAACAATCGGGCAAAGCCGAAGCTCGTCGACTCCCCGAGGTTCACGTCCAGCATCGCAAAATCGTAGTGTTCGGAATGCACGGCGTTGACCGCCTGTTCCAGATTTGAAGCAATCTCGATCTGTTGAATTCCCACGAGACGAAGAATTTCCTCCGCCTCCATGGCAATAATGAGATTGTCTTCCAGAATAAGGACGCGCTGAACCGTCATATCAGCGCCATCCTTGCACCCGCACGCCAGTTGGCGCTCCCCGTAAAAAGTCCCACATCTATCCCTCCGGTGCCAATCATCGGCCCGTATTGAATGAATGGATTTTCCCATTCGTACTGGCTTAGTCTCTTGCAACATGACCTTGCCTCCAAACCGCTTCGCACTTTTTGCACTGCGGTACTATGGGCTCGTTGACGTGCTCCAATCGCTTTTGCCGCCGGGGTTAGTAAAAGGTGAAACTGGTGGAAAAGTGACGGTGAAAATAATCTATGCTGATACAGTTGCTGTCAGCATTTAAAAAAGACATGCTGCTTTGCATCGAGAATAACTCAGATGAAGGGACGCTTGCCCGAATCAAGTCCGTCCCAACCGGCAAGTGCGGCAAGCCCTTCCCCATCCAAAACTTCGCAGCCTCGCTCCTGCCAGAGAAGCAATCCTCGTGCAGCCAGCTTTTTCAATGTCTTATTGGTGTGAACAACGGAAAGGCCCAGCGTATCCGCCACATGCTGCTGCGTGACGGGAATGACCTTGCTGCCATTAAAGAGACGAAGCGCTCCGGCGCGCTGGTGCAGGTATGCGATCAGGTAGGCTGCGCGCTCGACCGCGGACCTGCGTCCGATGCTCAGGAGATGTTCATCCAGAATCCGCTCCTCCCTTGCAGCAATCCACGTCAGGTCGAAGGCAAGAGAGGCGTGCGAATTGTAAAGGGTCATTAATTCGGTGCGCTCGAAAACGCAGAGCGATACCGGCGACAGCGCTTCGGTCGAGTGCTGCATCTCTCCCATGATCGAACCCTGCAGCCCGATGAGATCGCCGGGCATCACATAGTTGAGGATCTGGCGCCGGCCGTCCTCCAGGGTTTTGTAGCGAAAACCCCACCCCGACAGGATGGTAAAGAGGTGGGCGCTGTGGGCACCTTCGAGGAAAATCGTGGCGCCGGCATCGACAAGAAGCTCGCCCTTCTTGAAACTGCTGATGAAATTCAGCTCATCGCGGTCGAATTCACGAAAATGCGGCAGAGTCCTCAACGGACAGTGCTGGCATGATGTTCGCTGTCCATGCATCGTCGCAGCCTTCGCCATGAAACGCTCCCTGAATGGCAGCGGCATGGGCAACATGCCCGATAAGCCGCTGCATTATAAAGCACTCATGAACACAAAGCTTCATTAACGCGGGAAGTCCAGCCCCATTTCCCGGAAACGCTCGGGATCATCTCCCCAGTTCTCGCGAACCTTGATGAAGAGGAAAAGATGTACCGGCTGCTCCAGGATTTCGGAGAGTTCCTTGCGCGATGCAGTCGAAATCGCCTTGATCGTCTCGCCGCCCTTACCGAGCGCAATCTTCTTCTGACTTTCGCGCTCGACATAAATCACCTGTTCGATGCGCACCGAACCGTCCTTGCGCTCCTCCCACTTTTCCGTCTCGACATGCGAAGAATAGGGAAGCTCCTGATGCAGGCGCAGAAACAGCTTTTCGCGGGTGATTTCGGCGGCAAGCTGCCGCATCGGCAGATCCGAAATCTGATCCTCGGGATAGTACCAGGGTCCTTCCGGCAACGTGTTCGCCAGATAGTCCATGACGTCGTCACAGCCGGAGCCGTTTTCAGCCGAAATCATGAAGGTCTGATCGAAGGCAATCTTCTCATTGGCTGCGGCGGCAAGCGCCAGCAGATCTTCGCGGCGAACGCGGTCGATCTTGTTCAGCACCAGGATCTTCGGTTGCGAAACCTCTTTCAGCCCTTCCAGAATCGCTTCGGCATCGCCGCGCAAACCACGCTCGCTGTCGATCAGCAGCATGATGAGATCGGCATCCTTGGCGCCACCCCAGGCCGACGTCACCATCGCGCGGTCGAGACGGCGGCGAGGCTTGAAGATGCCGGGCGTATCCATGAAGACGATCTGCGCATTGTTGTGAATGGCGATGCCGCGCACGATCGCGCGCGTCGTCTGCACCTTGTGGCTGACGATCGAGACCTTCGCACCCACGAGCCGGTTGACCAGCGTCGACTTGCCGGCATTGGTGGGGCCGATAAGGGCCACGAAGCCCGAATGCGTCGGGCCGATACGTTCAACCGCGCCGTCCTCGGCGGGCGTGTCCTGCTGATTGCTCATTTTTCCATTATTCCCCGGCAGTCACTTCCCAGTCAACTGAGGCTGCCATACGCCTTCACGCTCCAGGATCCGCGTCGCCGCCACTTGTTCGGCCGCACGCTTGGAGCGTTCAATTCCTGTCTCGGGCGCCGTTCCCGCCACTTCCACCGTCACGGTGAAGCGTGGATCATGATCCGGTCCGCTGCGATCATCAACCCTGTAGACCGGGGTGACACCGAATTTCGCATGCGCCCATTCCTGCAATTCCGTCTTGGCGTCGCGCCTTGCACCTTCCGGACGGATGGCGCGGCGCTCCCAAAAGCGCAGGATGAACGCGCGCGCGACTTCAAGCCCGCCATCCAGATAGAGCGCGGCTATCAGGCTTTCGACGACATCGGCGCGCACGTTCAGCATGCGCTTGCCCGTCAGTTTCTTCACGTCGGCGCCAGTGCGGATGTAAAGATGCAGCTCCATCTCGTCGGCGACTTCGGCGCAGGTCTCGGCGCTGACGAGCTGGTTGAGGCGAACCGAAAGCTCGCCTTCCGTCGCTGCGCCGAAGGTCTTAAAGAGCAATTCCGCGATGCACAGGCCGAGAACCCGGTCGCCGAGAAATTCCAACCGTTCGTAGTTGCCCGTCTTGTGCGTGCGTGCGCTGGCATGCGTCAGCGCACGGTCGAGACGCTCCTTCTCGGCGAATTCATGGCCTATCGCAACCTCAAGCTTCGCACGATCCGCCTGGGAGAGCGCCTGCGCCTTCGTCATTCGACAACCTTGAAGAGGCGATCCCAACGCATGTTGGTCGGCCATTTCCAGACCTCGCGGAACGAGGTGTCGTGACCCAGCGAGAAGAAGATGACGCTGGCGCGGCCGATGAGATTTTCGGCGGGCACGTAGCCGACGTCGAAACGGCTATCGTCGGAATTGTCGCGGTTGTCGCCCATCATGAAGTAATGAGCGGCCGGCACGACATATTCCTGGGTATTGTCACCACGGGAATTGGGCGAAAGGTCCAGCGTGTCATAAACCTTGCCGCTATCCGGCAGACGCTCGCTATAGACGGGGATGTTATCGCCCGGCTCCTGGCTGTAGTCCGAGGAGAACGTGCCGTGCGGCTCGCGCGGAACGGCCTGGCCGTTGATGTAGAGGATATCGTTCTTGACCTGAATGCGGTCGCCCGGCAGGCCGATCACGCGCTTGATGTAGTCGACGTCCGGGTTCGGCGGGAAGCGGAAGACGACGACGTCGCCGCGCTTCGGCTCGCTACCCAAAATACGGCCGCTGAAGAGGTCCGGCGAGAACGGCAGCGAATATTTCGAATAGCCGTAGGCGAATTTATTGACGAAGATGTAGTCGCCGACAAGAAGCGTCGGCATCATCGAACCCGACGGGATGGTGAACGGCTGAAAGAGAACCGTTCGGATGATCATGGCCAGGACGAGCGCCTGGACGATAACCTTGATGTTTTCCCACAGGGCGTTCTGCTGTTTTACGGCTTTCTCGGACACGCAGTCTTATTCCTTTTTCGCACCCCACCGGCGCACTTGCTTTTAGGCCCTGTCTACTCGCTTCACATCATTGCGGCAATGGCGCGGATGCCAAAAGCGACAGATGGCTGCGATTCAGCCATCTGCCGGCAATGCCTCTATGATCACAAAAGCCTGAGCAAGAGGAAAATCATCCGTTATCGTCAAATGAATGGCGGCGCGATGATTTGGCGGCAGCATGGACGCCAGTCTTTCGGCCGCCCCGCCGGTCAATTGCATCGTCGGCTTGCCGCTCCGCAGATTGACGACGCCCATATCGCGCCAGAAGACGCCTTGCGCCAGGCCGGTGCCCAAAGCCTTGGAACAGGCTTCCTTGGCGGCAAAGCGCTTGGCATAGGATGCCGCCTTGTTCTTGCGGCCTTCGGACTTGGCGCGCTCGATGTCGGTAAAACAGCGCTCGGTAAACCGAGTGCCGAAACGCTCGATCGTCTTCTCCACCCGGCGGATGTCGATGAGATCGCTGCCAATGCCGATAATCATGGGAAGGCCCTCCTGGCGGCCGGGGCGATGTCAGGCACCGTCAGACGCTCGATGCGTTTTCGGCAAGCGCCAGCCGCTCGCGGGCGCGCTCCATCAGGCGCTCCTTGCGGCGCGTCTTGAAGGTCTTCACGCCATAATAGGTGAGCGCATAGACGATCACGCCGGTTACGATCGCCGGAGGAATGCCGCCGATCAGCATCGGCTTTAAAACCGGGTCCCATATTTGGGTGAGATCGCCCTTGTGCCACAGCGCCGGCAAATCGATGCTGCCACCCTGACTGCCGCTGTCGCGCGCCAGGATCAGATGGCCAATTTCCCAGGTGAAAGCCCAGATGAAGGGATAGGTGATGGGATTACCCGCCGCCAGGCAGCCGAGCGCCGACGCGATGACATTGCCGCCCACCAGATAGGCGATAATGATCGCCATCACGAAATGCACGCCGATGAAGGGTGTCCACGAGACGACGATGCCCGCAGCAAAACCGGCCGCAACCGAATGCGGCGATGCGGCAAGACGAACGAGGCGCTTACCGAAATATTGGAACGAGCGGACGAAACCCTTGCGGGGCCACAGGTGCTCCCGCAGTTTTTCCTTGAACGTCAGTGGTTTTCGGCGACGAAATAGCATGCGGCTTATCTAGTGCAATGGGGGCCGTCATGACAAGACCGGCCTTGTGTATCACGCACCGATTAAGAACCGAAAGTGCGGCCCTTTTTGGAACTCCACCTGCTCAGGATGCAGAAAATGGGCGTTCTCTCTTTTGCGGGAAGCAATCCCGCGAGATCGGGGATGCTCCAAGGGCGCAATAACGACGCGCCCTCCTGGTCTTTTAAGTATTAACGGCTGTTAACGCTGACGGAACAGACCGCGGTCGACCTGACGCTGACGATATTCAAGGTCAAAACGGTCGTGCGAGCCATTCAGGTAAGCCATTTCGCGGTCTTCAACACTCGGAACACGCAGGGCGCGGGCGATTTTCTTGATCGGGCTAAACATTGTCTTCTCTCATCTCTGTTTCGTTTCTTCGATGAATAGAAGATAAGCGCGATCAAGGTGAATTACCACCGCTCTAAAATAGACGCAGCCATGCGCTAAGCGCATATCTATCCGGAAAGGTGCTCGAATTTCGTCATAAAATGATCACAAAATATGCAGTCTGCCTTGGATCGAAGATAGCGCCGGACAGATCTCACTCGTAAAGACGCTTTACCGTGGCAATACAGTCGAGCTCCTTGAGCTGCACCAGAAGCTGGTTGAGCTGGCGCAGATCCCAGACTTCCACATCGAGCGCCATTTCGGTGAAATCGGCGGCGACGCGAACGGTATTGAGCACGCGAATATTGACATCGACATCGGCGACGGTCTGCGCCACCTTGGCCAAAGTGCCCGGCTCGTTCAGCGCGTTGATCATGATCCGTGCCGCAAAGCGGGACTTGTTGGCCTCGTCCAGATCCCAGCGTACGTCGATCCAGCGTTCCGGCTCATCATCGAAGCGCTGCAGGACGGGCGACTGGATCGGATATATGGTGATGCCCTTGCCCTTTTCCATGATGCCGACGATGCGATCGCCGGGAACGGCGCCGGTCGGGGCGAAATGCACCTCGACATTGGCTGCCAGGCCACGGATCGGCGGCGCCTCGGCATCGGTGCCGTCAGCCAGATCGGCCTTGGTCTTGCCGGGGATCTTGAAGATCATGCCCGAGGCGCTGCGGACGTTGAACCAACCTTCGTCGCCGGCGGGCTTCACGGTCACGCGCTCATCCTGATGATCGGGATAAACGGCACGCAGGACATCCAGCGACGACATCTCCCCCCGCCCGACGGCGGCGATCGCATCCTCGACATCCTTCTGACCGAGGCGATGCAGGGCCGGCTTCAGGGCATCACGCGAGAAGACCTTGCCGGCGCGCTCGAAGGTGCGCTCCAGGATACGGTGGCCAAGGCCAGCATATTGCTTGCGAATGGCAAGCCGGGTCGCGCGGCGAATGGCGGCGCGCGCCTTGCCCGTGACGACGATCTCTTCCCAGGCGGCCGGCGGCACCTGCACACCGGACCGGATGATCTCGACTTCGTCGCCATTGTTCAGCCGCGTCACCAGCGGCATGATGCGGCCGTTGATCTTGGCGCCGACGGTCGTGTCGCCGATATTGGTATGAACGGCATAGGCAAAATCGATCGGCGTTGCGCCACGCGGCAGAGCGATCAGCTTGCCCTTCGGCGTAAAGC
Organism: Rhizobium sp. P40RR-XXII; assembly: GCF_012641405.1. Lineage (GTDB taxonomy): Bacteria > Pseudomonadota > Alphaproteobacteria > Rhizobiales > Rhizobiaceae > Rhizobium. The sequence goes on along the minus strand of NZ_JABAII010000012.1, from coordinate 71,606 downwards.
AGAAGACCTGATCCTGGAACAGCTCGAGCTTCGTGTGCTCGAGGAACTCTTCCGGGCTGTCGCCTTCGGCCAGAGCCTCGATGGTATGGCGCAGCCAGGAATAAGCATTGCTTTCGCGGGACAGCAGCTCCCCATCCGCACCATTGCCATTGCTATTCGTACCGTCCTTATAGAGCGTGTGGGCGGCGATGCCGAATTCGGCGATCTCGTGCATGCGCTTCGTGCGGATCTGCAGCTCGATGCGCTGGCTGGAGGGGCCGACGATCGTCGTGTGCAGCGAGCGGTAGTCATTCTGCTTCGGCGTCGAGATATAGTCCTTGAACCGTCCGGGAACGACGCGCCAGCGGGTGTGCACGATGCCGAGCGCACGGTAGCAGGATGGAATGTCGTCGACGAGAAGACGGAAGCCATAAATATCGGAAAGCTGCTCGAAGGAGAGCGACTTCGACTGCATCTTGCGGAAGACCGAATAGGGCTTCTTCAGCCGGCCCTTGACCATGGCATTGGCAAGGCCGTTGGCAACAAGCAGATCGCGCAGCTCGGTCTCGATCTTCTTGACCAGGCCTTCATTGCGCCGCGACAGCTCCTCGAGGCGCTTGGTGACGGTGTCGTTCGCCTCCGGATTGATGTGGCGGAAGGAAAGCTCTTCCAGCTCCTCGCGCATGTCCTGCATGCCCATGCGGCCGGCGAGCGGCGCATAGATTTCCATCGTCTCCTCGGAAATGCGGGCGCGCTTTTCCGGCGACATATGATCAAGCGTGCGCATATTGTGCAGCCGATCGGCAAGCTTGACCAGCAGCACGCGCACGTCATCGGAAATGGCGAGCAGCAGCTTGCGCAGGTTTTCAGCCTGCTTCGCCTTCTTGGTGACGAGATCGAGCTTCTTGATCTTGGTGAGGCCTTCGACCAGCCGGCCGATATCTTCGCCGAACAGTTCGTCGATCTCGGCCCGTGTCGCCGTCGTGTCCTCGATCGTGTCGTGGAGGAGAGCGACCGCGATGGTCGATTCATCCAGACGCATATCGGTCAGGATGGCAGCAACTTCGAGAGGATGGGAAATATAGGGATCGCCGCTGGCACGTTTCTGCTGGCCATGCTTCTGCATTGCATAAACATAGGCCTTGTTGAGAAGAGCTTCGTTGGCATCGGGCTTGTATTTCTGCACGCGCTCGACAAGCTCGTATTGCCGCATCATTCCGAGGCTACTCCCGCAAAAACAAAAGCGCGCCAGTCATATGACCGGCGCACGCATTTCCCCATCATATCGCTCCTGCCCGGAGCATCAAGCTCGACGATCAGTAATCGTCGCTTTTTTCCGGCGGAACCAGACCTTCGATACCGGCCAGAAGTTCTTCTTCCGACATCTGGTCGAACGTAACGGTCTCCGGCAGATCTTCTTCCTCGTCGCTGGAGGCGGAGGCGCCGGCTGCGAGCAGGCTTGCCGGATCGGGCTCGGGCTCATCCACTTCCACATGCTTCTGCAGCGAATGGATGAGATCTTCCTTGAGATCATCAGGCGACAGCGTCTCGTCGGCGATTTCGCGCAGCGCAACAACCGGGTTCTTGTCGTTGTCACGGTCGATCGTGATCGAGGAGCCCTGCGAAATCAGGCGGGCGCGATGGCTGGCGAGCAGCACGAGCTCGAACCGGTTCTCTACTTTATCAATGCAATCTTCTACTGTGACACGGGCCATTGCCTGTCCTTTGCGGTCGTGATGTCGTCATCATGTCTCGGAGTAGCACGCCGATACAAGCAAACGATGGCAAATTCAAGTTTTTCCTGTTTGAGCGCCTTCGCACTCCCTGGGAAAGTGCTAAAATTACCCTAGACAAACGGCGATTTCTACCTGCGATTGCTTGGAATATCACATTTCGTGCCCTACATCTCGGTTATATGAATAATTCATAAAGTACTACGAATTATTCTTCAACGCTTTGCAACGGATTGTTTTAGCTGAACTTTGAATGAAATCATTACGTTTTTATAACAGCGGATATGTAAGCGATGTTTGACCCACGCGAAAAAATTGCACTCTTTATAGATGGCGCCAATCTCTACGCTGCATCCAAGAGCCTCGGTTTCGATATTGACTACCGCAAGCTCCTAAAAGCTTTTCAGAAACGCGGATATCTCCTGCGCGCCTATTATTACACCGCTCTTATCGAAGATCAGGAATACTCCTCGATCCGCCCGCTGATCGATTGGCTCGATTATAACGGCTACAAGGTCGTCACTAAGCCGGCCAAGGAATTCACGGACTCCATGGGTCGCCGCAAGATCAAGGGCAACATGGATATCGAACTGGCGATCGACGCCATGGAGCAATCCGAAACCGTCGATCACCTGGTGATCTTTTCCGGCGACGGCGACTTCACGAACCTCGTGGAGGCCCTGCAGCGCCGTGGCCGCAAGGTGTCGGTCATCTCGACCATGGCAACCCAGCCGCCGATGATCGCTGACGATCTGCGCCGGCAGGCCGACCATTTCATCGATCTCGTATCGCTGAAGGCAGAGATCGGCCGCGAGGCTTCGGAGCGCCCACAACGTCCCGTCGAACCGGCGCCCGCCTCGACGGATGTCGAAGAGTAATTGGCACTGCGTCAGATGCGTTCGATGCTTGCCGAAGGGTAATTGCGTGCGCGGCGGAAGCGTTTCGTGTTTGACGCGGCCGCCGGCCCTTCGCTGAGGCATCCTGAGCCTGCCGAAGAGGCATTCGTCGCTGCAATCCGCAGTATAGTCGCCGAGGGTAGTTGCGCGCTTGCCGCGGCCACCGGCCCTTCGCTGAGGCTCAGGGCGTTCGTCGCTGCAATCGATTCACTGGATCGATTGCTCGGGCTTTGCCCGATCGCTCCTCACCCTCACCCTCACCGATTGTCCTTGAGCAGACGGCTCTTCTGCCTGTTCCAATCGCGCTCCTTCTCGGACTCGCGCTTGTCATGCAGCTTCTTACCCTTGGCGAGAGCCAATTCCAGCTTGGCGCGGCCTCGGTCGTTGAAATAGATCTTCAACGGCACCAGCGTCATGCCCTCGCGATTGATGGCGGAGCGCAGCCGGCCGATTTCGCGGCTCGAAAGCAGGAGCTTGCGGCGGCGGCGCGGCTCGTGATTAAAGCGGTTCGCCTGTAGATACTCCGGCAGATACGAGTTGATTAGCCAGATCTCGTTGCCTTCATCCGAAGCATAGGATTCAGCAATGTTGGCCTTGCCTTCGCGCAACGACTTGACCTCCGTGCCCATCAGCACGAGCCCTGCCTCATAGGTATCGATGATCTCGTAGTTAAAACGGGCCTTGCGGTTTTCCGCGACGACCTTGTTCACTACACGTTGGCTGCCTTTGGGGGCCATGATTGTTCTTCTTTTCTTGTATCATTCCGGCGGCAGCCTTCGGCGCGCCAAGTTCCTGCACCCTAAATAAGCGAGACCGCCCCCCTTGTGAAGAGAGCGGCCTTGCAGAGAGTTTCGCCGATGCTTGCTATGGGTCAGTTCAGAAGGCCGGCGTGGCGCATGGCCGCATCGATAGCAGCCTCCGTGCCCGGTTCCAAGGTCGACAAAAGCGGCGAACGGACGTTGCGGCTCATGCGACCAAGGCGTGAAAGACCATATTTGGCGCCGCAGAGACCGGGCTCGAGGAAGATCGCCTTGTGCAAAGGCATCAGGCGATCCTGATATTCGAGAGCCTTGGCATAGTCCCCGGCAAGCGTGGCTGCCTGAAATTCGGCACACAGGCGCGGCGCGACATTGGCGGTCACGGAAATGCAACCGATGCCGCCATGGGCGTTGAAGCCGAGCGCCGTGGCATCCTCGCCGGAAAGCTGGCGGAAATCGCGGCCACAGCTGATGCGCTGCTCGGAGACGCGCTCGATCTTGCCCGTCGCATCCTTCACGCCGACGATATTGCCGTAGGTCTTCGCAAGCGCCCCCATCGTCTCCGGCGTCATGTCGACGACCGAGCGGCCCGGAATATTATAGATATAGATCGGCAGCTTAACCACCTCGGCAACGGCGGCGAAATGCGCGTAAAGCCCCTTCTGCGTCGGCTTGTTGTAGTAGGGCGTAACGACCAGAACCGCGTCGGCACCGACGTTTTCGGCATGCTGCGCAAGCTCGATCGCCTCGCGGGTATTGTTCGAACCCGCTCCCGCCATGACCGGAACGCGCTTATTGGCGACTTCGATGCAAAGCTCGACGACCCGCTTGTGCTCGTCATGCGACAGGGTCGGCGATTCCCCCGTCGTGCCCACGGGCACCAAACCCTTGCTACCCTCTTTTATCTGCCAGTCGACATGCGAGGCGAAGGACGCCTCATCCACCTTGCCGGCGTCAGTAAAGGGCGTAACGAGTGCGGGAATGGATCCCTGGAACATGCAAGTCTCCTAGCGGCGCGGCATTCATGCTTCGGCCGCAATCCATGGTTATGAATCCGCGCACCATAAAGCGCCGGCTTGACCGCGACAAGCACGCTTTGGATGGTAGAGGGCAGTTTCCGATATCATAATTGATTGAAATTCGGACCACCGGTAAGGTTTCGTTAATATAGCATTTGGCAAATGGAATGGGACCGTTTGTTTTGTGAGTAGCCGGATGAAGAGACCAGTCATGATCTGGACCGCTGTGGGCTTGGCGGCGGCCTGGGGCGCCGTTGCCTCGCAGCTTCCCGGCCAACAGGCATCTACACGCGCCAGCACCGATCTCGCCATGGCGACGGATCCGATAAGCACAGCCGCGATCCCGCGCAGCGGCGCCATCGCACCGGTGAGCGGAGATCTGAAGGCGGGCCTGGACGCGCTTTCCAACAAGAATCCGATGCAGGCGCTGGCCATTCGCAACAGCATGGGCGACGGCACGCTTGATCGTCATATCCTGACCTGGGCGATTGCCACGTCGGGCCAGCCGGGCATTCCCTCGGGCGAGATTGCCACCGCCGCTCGCGAACTCGTGGGATGGCCGGGGCTCGGCAGCCTGCGCGCCAATTCCGAGCGCGCGCTCTACGACGAAAATCCGGCGACGGATCAGGTTCTCGCCGCCTTCGGCAACTCGCAGCCGGAAACCGTGGAAGGCGCCATCATCCTTTCACGCGCGCTGATGGCGCGCGGCTCATCCGCTCAAGCCGGCAAGCTGATCCGCAAGATCTGGCGCGACGAGCCGCTCGACAAATCTCTCGAGGACAAGATCCTCGCCGAATTCCCGAGCCTGCTGTCTCCCGCCGATCACAATGCGCGCATGGACTATCTGCTTTACCGTGACCAGACTGCGCAGGCCAAACGTTTCGGCGATCTCGGCAAGGCGCAATCGCTCTACAAGGCCTGGGCCGCGGTCAATAACCGCTCGCCGAACGCCGACGCGCTGATAGCAGCCGTCGACGCGCAATGGCGCAAGGATCCCGCCTATCTCTTCATGCGCATCGAAAGCCTACGCCGCCAAAACAAATACGACGACGCGGCCAATCTTCTGGCGCAAATGCCGCGTGACCGCGGCGTGCTCGTCAGCCCCGGCCAATGGTGGAACGAGCAGCGTATCGTCAGCCGCGGCCTGGTGGACCAGGGTGAATTCAAAGCAGCCTATCGCGTTGTCGACGCCAGCGTCGCGGAAAGCCCGCAGGATGTCGGCGAAGCCGAATTCCATGCCGGCTGGTACGCTCTGCGCGGTCTGCAGGACGGCGCAAGCGCGGCAAGCCATTTCCGCAAGATCCTGCTGGTCTCGAACGGGCCGATCTCGCAATCGCGCGCCTGGTATTGGCTCGGCCGCGCAGCCGAAGCGGGCGGCCCGGGTAAGTCAGCCGATTTCTATGCGAAGGCGGCCTCCTATCCGAGCACGTTCTATGGACAGCTTGCCGCCGAGAAGCTCGGCCGCCGCACGCTGAACGTCAGCTATCCCTGCCCCTCGGCTGCCGACCGCCAACGCTTCCAGGAGCGCGAAGCGGTGCAGGCGATCTCGCAGCTCGAGGCGGCAGGGCATGGCTGGCGTGGAGAGGCGCTCTATCGCGCCATGGCAAAACAATTGGAAAGCCCCGGCGAAATCGCCCTGCTGGCGGCTCGAGCCGAGCGCTCCGGTAACCACCAGCTTTCGCTGCAGATCGGCAAGATTGCTTATGGGCGTGGCGTCGACGTGGCGGCACTGGCCTTCCCGATCGGCGTCATTCCGGACAATGCCAATATCTCCGGCTCCGGCAAGGCGCTCGCCTACGCCATTGCCCGCCAGGAAAGCGCCTTCAATCCGGCTGCGGTTTCCTCCGCCAATGCGCGGGGCCTGCTGCAGCTGCTGCCGAAGACGGCAAAGGCGGTTGCCGGCCGGCACGGAATGGCCTACTCCGCCGACAAGCTGACACAGGATGCCGGCTACAACGCCACACTCGGCGCTCATTACCTCGGCGAGCAGATCGATACGTTCGGCGGATCCTACATTCTTACCTTCATCGCCTACAATGCCGGACCGAACAAGGTGCCGGAATGGATCAGCCGCTACGGCGACCCACGCGGCAAGTCGCTCGACGACGTGGTCGACTGGATCGAGCGCATCCCCTTCCCCGAGACCCGGAACTATGTCCAGCGGGTCATGGAAAACTACCAGGTCTACAAGGCGCGGCTCGGACAAAAGGCCGACATCGTGCAGGATCTGGTCAACGGCCGCGGTTAGCCGAGAACCGCAGTTGTGCGTGTCGGAGAAATGCCGTTACATCCCTCGCAATGTCCGAAGCACGAGGGATGATGCATGCGCAGCGACGATGAAAGCGGTTTCCTTGCCAGAACGATACCGGCCGGGGACGGCCTGAAGCTTCATGTGCGGGATTATGCCGGCGCGACACGAAACCGGCCGCCCGTCTTCTGCCTGCCGGGGCTGACACGCAATTCACGCGACTTTCATCAATTGGCGCTGCTTCTCTCGCAGGATTCCCTCGCTCCACACAGGGTGATCACACTCGACGCTCGCGGACGCGGCCTGTCCGAACGGGATCCCGACAAATCCCACTACAATCTCGTCGTCGAAGCGCAGGACGTGCTGGCGGTTTGCGCTGCCCTCGATCTTCGGCAAGCTATCTTCGTCGGCACGTCGCGCGGTGGCCTGGTCCTGCATATGCTTGCGGCCAACCGGCCGGATATCCTGAAAGCGGTCATCTTCAACGATATCGGTCCCATCCTGGAGAAGATCGGGCTGGCGGATATTCGCGACTATCTCAACCGTGACAAGAAACCCGCCAATTGGAGCGAGGCGACCGAAATCCTGCGGGAGAACCATGGCAATGCCTTTACCGCGCTTGGCGAAGAGGACTGGCAGGACATGGCGCGAGCGATCTACGCCTCCGTCGATGGCAAACCCGCTGCCGATTACGACCCCGCCATCGCTGCCCAGATGCAGGCACTCGACCTGGAAGCGCCGATTCCCGACCTGTGGACGCAATTCCAAGGATTTCAGGACATTCCGCTGATGGTGATTCGCGGCGAGAATTCGAAGCTGCTTGCGCAATCCACGACCGATGAGATGGCAAGACGCCATCCAGGCACCATCGTCAAGATCGCCAATGGACAAGGGCATGCCCCAATCCTGCATTTCGGCGATATTCCGGACGCGATCCGGGATTTCATCTCAGGGCTTTGAGGACGAGCCTCAAATCGTTGGACTCTATACGAAACAAGAAGGCCCGGTGGGAGACCGGGCCTTCCCTCTTCCGATCGGAGGTCTGATCGGAAGATCTGTCAAATTCGATTCGGCGAACCGAATTAGAAAGTGCGCTGGAAGCGGAGGATACCAGCCCAGGTATCCTTGTTCACGGCGTCGTAGTTGACGTAGGTCAATTCCGGCTCGATCAACAGGTCCTTGACCGGGTTGAACTTGACGTTCGTCGTCGCGGCGAAAGTCTTCACGTCGTCGTAGGAAAGCTGCAGGTTCCACTTCAGCTTTTCGTTGATCGGAACGCCAACGCCGCCCCAGACAGCCCAGTCACCCCAGCCGAGACCAGCACCGCCGGCACCGGCATACTTGTTGAGCTTGTCGCCATCGGTGTTCCAGCCGCCCATGACGAAAGCGGTGAGAACGCCGAAGTCGGCGTCGACGCGAGCCTTGACGGCGCCTTCTTCAACGATGGAGTCGTAGCCACCGACGACGCGGAACTGCCAGGCGCCGGCCTTGTAGCCAGCACCGGCGACAACGTCCGGAGCGTAGTGGTCGGAGCTGTCTTCGCCGTTTGCACCAGTAGCGCCAGCGCCGGAGTTGGAATCTTCCACCGAGATCACAGCCGTGAAGCCGTTGCCGGCATCATATTTGTAGGTGATCTGGTTCAGTTCGTCGGTACCATTGATACCGTATTCGATCACGTCGTCGTTGATGACGTCGCCGGCATAGCCGAGGAAGGTCGAGTAGACCGAATCAGCCTTACCGACGAGGAAACCACCCAGGCTGATGTTGGCCCAAAGCAGCTTCGTCGTTGTCGCATTGCCGTCATTCCAGTCCCAACGAGCAACGGTATTGGTCTTCAATGGACCGTATTCGGTGTCGGTGGCGGTGTCGAGAGAGAGTTCAGCGCGGGTATGCCAGTAGGTACCACGTGCACCTGCGTCCTGGCCAGCCTTGTAAGCGTTGTACCAGCCACCTTCCGTACGGACGCGGCCGCCGATCTTGAGGCAGGTTTCAGTGCCTGGAATGAAGAAGTAGCCAGCACCGTAAGCGTCGCAGATGCGGACGTATTCGAGCGGCTCCGGCTCAGCAGCGACGATGGCGTCGGCCGCATGAGCACCGGAAACTGCTGCCAGCGCAGCAGCGGAGCCGAGAAGAAGGCTCTTGATGTTCATAGTAACTCCAGTTTCAATATCAATTAGGTATGAGAAATCACGCCGAAAAATCGACGCGCCCTACCCACCTAGTTTTAAAAGTTGACCCCTGATCTGGGAGAACCAAGACAGTAAGTCTTGCTTCCGATCTGGAACCTACAGATCGTTTTTTTCAGAGCAATATCAGAGATAAACTATCAGCAATTGTGACGGGCGTTTCAAAGTGTGCGTTGCACAAAAATCACGTCGCAAAACTGTCATATCGCAGACGCATCAAAAGCCGAATTCTACTCTGGCTCAGCTAAAAAATTCGCCGAATTTAGAGAGCTGTATTTAACGACGGCTGCATGGCGGTAATGGATATAGCATTCTGGTTTGCTAATACTTGCAAACACGAAAAAGCCCGGCCAATGGCCGGGCTTTTCCTTCACCGAAGTGAAAATCGGATAGACCGAGGTCAAATCAGATTAGAAGTTACGCTCGAAGCGCAGGATACCAGCCCACTGGTCCTGATTGATGGAGTCCCAGTTGGTGTAGGAGACTTCCGGCTCGATGAGCAGGTTCTTGACCGGGTTCCACTTGACGTTCGTGGTAGCGGCGAAGATCTTCGAGTCGGTGTAGGCGAGCTGCAGGTTCCACTTCAGCTTTTCGTTGATCGGAACGCCAACGCCGCCCCAGACAGCCCAGTCGCCCCAGCCGATGCCGGAGGCAGAGCCACCGCCGCCAGCGCCAGCGTACTTGTTGAGCTTGTCGCCGTCGGTGTTCCAGCCGCCCATCAAGAAGGCCGAGAATGCGCCGAAGTCGGCGTCAACGCGAGCCTTGACAGCGCCTTCTTCAACGATCGAGTCGTAGCCGCCGACGACCTTGAAGCCCCATGCGCCGGCCTTGTAGCCAACACCTGCGACAACGTCAGGAGCGTAGTGATCGGAGCTGTCTTCGCCGTTGGAGCCCGTAGCACCCGAACCGGAGTTGCTGTCTTCGAGCGAGATCACAGCCGTGAAGCCGTTGCCAGCGTCGTAGTTGTAGGTGATCTGGTTCAGTTCGTACGGGCCGTCATAGACCACGTCGTCGTTGATGACGTCGCCGGCATAACCGGTGAACTGGTTGAACTGCGAGTCCGTCTTACCAACCGTGAAGCCACCGAGGCTGATGTAAGCCCAGAGCAGGTTGGTGGACGTTGCGTTGCCGTCGTTCCAGTCCCAACGGATGATGGTTTCCGTCTTCAGCGGACCGTATTCGGTGTCGGTCGCGGTGTTGACGTTCAACTCAGCACGAGTGTGCCAGATCGTACCATCGCGTGCATCGGGATTGTAGGCATCGTACCACTTGCCTTCGGTACGAACCTTACCGCCGATCTTGAGGCAGGTTTCCGTGCCCGGGATGAAGAAGTAACCAGCACCGTAAGCGTCGCAGATGCGGACGTATTCGAGCGGCTCCGGCTCAGCAGCGACGATAGCGTCAGCCGCGTGAGCACCGGAAACTGCTACGAGTGCAGCAGCGGAGCCGAGAAGAAGGCTCTTGATGTTCATATTGACCTCCAGTCAAAGTTTATGTCGAGAATGAGAGCTACCCGAAGGTATTCCCTGTCCCATTCTCGCGTTTCAAGAAGTGGACGATCAATCGCCCTCGCTTCCGAGAGTGAAAATACAAGACGTGCTCTGTCACGCAATCGACATCTTCTCCGAAAGGGGGATTTGCGTGAACCTTCCGCAAGTCCTGTTGCCGAAAGGACACAAGTTGGCAACACGGCCGCCACATAGATTTAGACTTCGTTAAGAAATCCTTTAATCTACGGGTACTTAGGCGGCACATGATTAAAGAGGCCCGCGATATGCAAACGGGCAGCAAAATGGCCAATCCGCGGCGATTTCGGGATCTCCACGACAACAGGCAAGTCATCTGCGCCATTTCAGGCGACGACTTCCGGTAGTGCGGTGGACAAGCCTTGCTTGCAGCCGTCCCAAATCGAAGCAGGCGCTCAAACGATTCTCACCGTTCGATTCGCAGCCGGGCGGCGCGGCACCTGCAATAGTCCGGAGAGGCTCCGGGCCAGAGGCCGGATATCGGCGACCGAATCAAGGAACGCTCCGTACTCCAGGGGGGAAGCGGCCCATTTGCGGGACTAACGGCGATCACTGCTTGATATTTGGGAAATGGCGGAGAAGATGGGATTCGAACCCACGATACCATTTCTGGTATACTCCCTTAGCAGGGGAGCGCCTTCGACCACTCGGCCACCTCTCCGGTGCGGCCCTGATAGGGCCATTCATTTATCGACGCAAGCGCTTTTTCGCCTTCGGCTGCGTTCTTTTCCGAGATTCGGCAACAGCCGGTTGTCGGCCGGAAGGCGGTCCGTCCGACTTGAAAACTCATATCAGGCCAATAGCTGCTTCAAATCGGCCGCCGGGTCTGCAAGGATCGCCTTGGACGGATTGGCGCCGCCTTCCAGGAGCTTTTTGCCCGTCACATAAGCCTTTGCATCGTTTATCGCATCGACGGCGATGAAGCGGCCCTGCTTGAAATACCATATCGAAGCCGCACCCTCGCGAGTGCCGGGGCGCAGAAGCGTCTCGTCGTAACCCAGGTTGAAACCGGCAATCTGCAGCTTGACGTCATATTGATCCGACCAGAACCAAGGTTTCGGATCATAGGCTTTGTCGCCGCCGGCGATGATTTCGGCGGCGGCCTCCGCCTGGTCGACCGCGTTCTGCACCGATTCGAGGCGGATTCGCCCGTCCTCCCACGGCAGCTCGACGCAATCGCCCATGGCGAAGATATAGGGGTCGGAGGTGCGGGCAAACGAATCGACGACGATGCCGTTGCCAACCTCGAGACCAGCCTCCTTGGCCAGCCTGTCATTCGGGGCGACGCCGATACCGACGACGACGAAATCGACATCGATCGTCGAGCCGTCGGAAAGTTCCGCGGCAGCAACATGGCCATTGCGGCCGACAAGCTGCTTCAATCCGGTCTTCTCGCGAATGACAACATCATGCTTCTGATGAATGGCCCGGAAAATATCGGCCGTTTCCTTGGCGGCGACACGCTGCAGGATCCTGTCGCCCATCTCGATGAGGGTCACTTCGAGGCCGCGATGGCGTGCGACCGCGGCCGCTTCGAGCCCGATATATCCGCCGCCGATGATAAGCACCCGGCGTCCGGGGCGCATCTCGCCGGCAAGGAGGTCGGCATCGCGCTTATCACGAGCGAGATAGACGCCCTCCAGCGCACCGCCAACGGATGGCGGCAGGTGGCGCGGCGTCGCGCCCGTTGCCAGTGCCAATATCTCGTAATCCAGTCTCGATCCGTCCTGCATGATGATCTGCTTTGCAGCGCGATCGATCTGCTCGACCCAGGTCGACACGCGGATATCGACATTGTTGTCGGCATACCAATGTTCGGGCCGGAACAGCAGGCGATCGAAGATCATCTCGCCGAGCAGGTACTTCTTGGTCAGTGGCGGCCGCTGGTAGGGAAGGTTTTCCTCGGCGCCAACGATGGTGATCGGCCTCGAATCACCCAGTCCTCGCAATTTGGCCGCGAGCGCGAAACCCGCCTGCCCGGCCCCGACTATGACCAATCTGCCCGTCACGATCCGCACTCCATGTTATTATAGCGATCCTCCGTGCAACACGGGGATGCCTATGGACTTCAGGGGTAACGCCTGCATCCGCAAGCGTCAATCATAGCTGACCCTGCACCCCGGATCGGGAGAAAATTAGGCCAAATGCTCAGCTCTCGATTTCCACCCAGCACCGCTCGTGGAAGGATTGCGCCATGGCATGCACCGATTTCTCGATGCGAAGACCATCTTTGAAAGCCACGACCGACGCAGCCTCGCCTGATATGGCGCGGATCAGCTCGCGGCATTCGATGATCTTCAGATCATTGAAGCCGAGGCCGTGTCCGGGTGCCGGGATGAAGCGGTCATAAGGCTTGTGGGCGGGTGCGGCCAGCACCTTGCGGAAGCCCTGCTCGCTATCCCTGCCCTCGGCCTGATAGATCTCGAATTCGTTCATGCGTTCCTGATCGTAGGAGATCGAACCCTTGGAGCCGAAGATCTGCAGGGCTATCCGCCCCTTGCGGCCCCAGGCCGAGCGATTGGCCATGAGAACGGCGGAAATGCCGCCGCCAAGCCGAATCAGCACATTCGCAAGATCATGATTTTCGACGGCGCGGCTGCCGCCATCCTTCAGCGGCCGCTCGGCATAGGGCTTCATCATATCGGTAATGACGGCCTCCACATGGCCGAACAGGAACCAAAGCAGCGAAAGCGGATGCACCGCAAAATCGTCGAGAGCGCCGTAGCCGGAGGCAAGCTCGCTCTTCCAGTAGAAAAGGCCGTTCGGATCGGCCATGAAATCCTCGTCCATTTCGACGCGGACGTGATTGACTGCGCCGATCGCCCCCTCCGCGATCAACGACCTGATGTGCCGCATCACCGGGTTCTGGATATAATTGTAGCCCAGGATGGCGACCTTGCCGGAGGTCTTGGCCGCGGCCAGCATGCGCTCGGCATCGCCGTAGGACGGCGCCATTGGCTTTTCGCACCAGACATGCTTGCCGGCTTCAAGCGCCGCGATCGCCATTTCCGGGTGGAACTGATTGGGCGTCGTGACGGAGACGACGTCGACGTCCGGGTCCGCAATGAGGTCTCGCCAGTCCGCGGTTGCCATTTCGAAGCCGAATTCATCGCCCCTCGCCCTTGCCAGATCGGCATTGGCCTCGGCCAGATGCACCAGGCGCGGCCGCGCGACATCGCCGAACACGGTTTTCACCGCATTCCATGCCAGTGCATGGCATTTGCCCATATAGCCGGTCCCGATCAATCCAACGCCCAACGGCTTCATTTGGCCTTCCTCCTCAAACTGCTCCCGAAGTCGAGGGATTTTTGGAATATTTAGACCGTTTTGACAAGCGTGATCATAGGCTCGAAACTCTCGCCAGAGTGTTAGACCCATATTTATCCATTTAAAAGCATGTACTTAAAATATTTCGTGCCGAACGAATCAAAATCCGGTATCGTTACAAATATGGAATATTTGTTTCATTGTCGGTGTTGGGGGAGCTTGAGGACGGCGCATGGACAATAATATCGAGGCCCCGACGAGGGTTCCGCGCGACTTCGAAAGCCTGCGCAGCATCATCATCGAGCGCAAGAACGCCATGCCGAAGCGTCTCGCGCAGGTCGCCGCCTTCGCGCTTGGCAATCCCGACGAAGTCGCCTTCGGCACGACGGCCAGCATTGCCGCTGCCGCCGAGGTTCAACCTTCCACGCTGGTACGACTTGCTCATCACCTCGGCTACGAGGGTTTCTCCGACCTGCAGAGCATCTTTCGCGAAAGACTGCGCGATCGCACCCTAAGCTACGAAGAACGGCTGGTGACGCTGGAACGCTCCGGCATTCAGGACGAGGAGGCCGGCATTCTCTCCGGCTTCCTGTCCGCCGCAAGCCAGTCCATCAACAAGCTCGCCGCAACCATCGAGACGGACCGTTTCGCCAAGGCAGTGGATGTCCTAGCCGCGGCCGAGACGATCTATCTCATCGCCAAGCGCCGCTCCTATCCGCTGACGGCACATATGACCTATGCCTTTTCCAAGCTGAACATCCGCCACCAGATCGTCGCCTCACCCAACGGCATCGACGGCGAGATTGCCCGTTTTGCTACGGAGAAGGACGCAGCGATCGCCGCGAGCTTTTCGCCATACGCCGCCGACAGTCTGGCGCAGGCCCAGGATCTCGCGGCACGCAATGTGCCCGTCATCGCCATCACCGATTCGGCCTTTTCCCCGCTCACCGCCTGCGCGACCCATTGGTTCGAAGTGGCCGAGTCCGATTTTGCCGGCTTCCGCTCGTTATCGGCATCGATGGCGCTGATCATGGCCTTTCCGGTCGCCATTGCCGAACGCCGGCGAAAAGGCGCAATAAAATCCGATAAAACGAAAATGGAATAAACATTCCGAATTGACAAAATCTCGGAACCAATGTTTCACTACGACCAAGATCACGGCCACGGGAGATGGTCGCCCGATCCATCGCAACCGGGACGAAACGAACACCGGCACTTTCAATAACGCATGATCTCGGCGCAGGCTGCAGGCTATAGAGCGAAAGAGGTCATGCCCCCGACGGGAGGACATCATGGCACACGACAATCCTGGCGCTCAGCCGGAAGCAAAACTCGATGTGATCACCATCGGCCGTTCCTCTGTCGATCTTTACGGCCAGCAGATCGGCTCGCGCCTTGAGGACATCGCCTCCTTCGCCAAATCGGTCGGCGGCTGCCCCGCCAATATCGCCATCGGCACGGCGCGGTTGGGGCTGAAATCCGGCCTCATCACCCGCGTCGGCGACGAGCAGATGGGTCGCTTCATCCGCGAACAGGCGGCGCGCGAAGGTGTGGCCGTCGATGGGATCGCAACAGACAAGGAGCGCCTGACGGCACTCGTGCTGTTGGCAGTCGAGGCGGAGGGCGTCTCGCCGATGATCTTCTACCGGTCCGACTGCGCCGACATGGCGCTGAACGAAGACGATATCGACGAAAATTTCATCAAGTCCTCCAAGGCGGTCCTGGTTTCCGGCACGCATTTTTCCAAGCCGAATACCGAAGCGGCGCAACGCAAGGCGATCCGCATCGCCAAGGCTGCCGGCCGCAAGGTGATCTTCGACATCGACTACCGGCCAAATCTATGGGGTCTTGCCGGCCATGCCGAGGGCTTCGAGCGCTATGTGAAGTCGGATCGCGTTTCCTCGAAGATGAGGGAGACGCTGCCGGATTGCGATCTGATCATCGGCACGGAAGAGGAGATCATGATCGGCTCGGGCGTCGACAACGTGCTCGGCGCGCTCAAGGAAATCCGCCGCCTCTCTCCGGCGACCATTGTGCTCAAGCGCGGCGCCATGGGCTGCATCGTCTATGACGGCCCGATCGCCGACGATCTCGAAGCCGGCATTGTCGGCCAGGGCTTCCCGATCGAAGTGTTCAATGTTCTCGGCGCGGGCGATGCGTTCATGTCCGGCTTCCTGCGCGGCTATCTGCGCGGCGAACCGCTGAAGACCTGCGCCACCTGGGCAAATGCCTGCGGCGCCTTTGCCGTTTCCCGCCTGCTCTGCTCGCCGGAATATCCGACCTGGACCGAGCTCGACTTCTTCCTGAAGACAGGCAGCAAGCACCGGGCACTGCGCAAGGACGAGGCGATCAACCACATTCATTGGGCGACGACCCGGCGCGGCGACATCCCGTTGCTGATGGCGCTCGCCATCGACCACCGGTCGCAGCTCGTCGGCGTCGCCGATGAACTGGGCGTCGGCCACGACAGGATCGTCGCCTTCAAGCGGCTTGCCGTCGAGGCGGCGGGGCGGGTGGCCGGCGGCCGCTCAGGCTATGGCATGCTGATCGACGAACGCTTCGGGCGCGACGCCTTCTTCGATGCCGCGACCAAGAATTTCTCGTGGATCGGACGACCGGTCGAGCTGCCGGGATCGAAGCCGCTGAAATTCGAGTTCAGCCAGGACATCGGCTCACAGCTCGTGGAATGGCCGCTTCATCATTGCATCAAATGCCTGTGCTTCTATCATCCGGACGATCCGAAGGAGCTGAAGGCGGAGCAGCAGGAGAAGTTGCGCACCCTATTCGAAGCCGCACGCAAGGTCGGCCGCGAGCTTCTCGTCGAAATCATCGCCGGCAAGAACGGGCCGCTGACCGACGACACGATCCCGACGGCGATGGAAGAGCTCTACGCGCTCGGGATCAAGCCGGACTGGTGGAAGCTGGAACCGCAGGAATCGACCGCCGCCTGGAAAAAAATCGATGCCGTGATCGCCAAAAATGATCCATGGTGCCGTGGTATCGTGCTGCTTGGACTGGAGGCTCCGGCGGAGGAATTGATCCGAAGCTTCGAGGCGACGCTGGCCGCGCCCTCGGTCAAGGGTTTCGCCGTCGGGCGGACCATCTTCTCCGATGCGGCCCGCGCATGGCTATCGGGCGGCATGAACGACGAGGAAGCGATTGCCGACATGGCCGGCCGTTTCCGGCAATTGACACAAGCGTGGCTCAAAACCCGCGGTCTGTGAAATTCCAGAGCGGTTCAGTTTTCACAGAAGCTCTGAACCGCTCTATATCTTTTTTCGCAATTCCGGACGGAAAACCGCTACGCACTTTTCCTGGAATTGCTCTAGCATTTGGGAGGCGCCCGATGGGCAAGACGATCCGATTGACGATGGCACAGGCCGTCGCGCATTTCCTCAAGAAGCAGATGACCATCATCGATGGACAGAAGCAGCCGATCTTCGGCGGCGTCTGGGCGATCTTCGGCCACGGCAACGTCGCCGGCATGGGCGAGGCGCTCTATCAGGTGCGCGAGGAGCTGCCGACCTTCCGCGCTCACAATGAGCAGGGCATGGCCCATGCCGCCGTCGCCTATGCCAAGGCAAGCTTCCGTCAGCGTTTCATGGCCTGCACGACGTCCATCGGCCCCGGCGCGCTGAACATGGTGACGGCGGCCGGCGTAGCACATGTCAACCGCATTCCCGTCCTGTTCCTGCCCGGCGACGTTTTCGCCAACCGCGCGCCGGATCCGGTGCTGCAGCAGATCGAGGATTTCGGTGACGGTACCGTCTCCGCCAACGATGCCTTCCGCCCGGTCTCCCGCTATTTCGACCGCATTACCCGCCCCGAACAGATCATGACGGCGCTGAAGCGCGCCATGCAGGTGCTGACCGATCCGCTCGATTGCGGCCCGGTGACGCTTTCGCTCTGCCAGGACGTGCAGGCCGAAGCCTTCGATTATCCGGAAAGCTTCTTCGAGGAGCATGTCTGGGTGCCGCGCCGTCCGCAGCCGGATGCAGACGAACTTGCCAATGCCATTGCATTGATCCGCCGCTCCGAAAAGCCGGTCATTCTTGCCGGCGGCGGCGTGCTCTATTCGCAGGCAACGAAGGAACTGGTCGCTTTTGCCGAAGCTCATGGTATTCCCGTCGTTGTCACGCAGGCCGGCAAATCGGCCATCGACGAGACGCATCCCCTCGCGCTCGGCTCTGTCGGCGTGACGGGCACATCGGCGGCCAATGCCATTGCCGAGGAGACCGATCTGGTGATCGCTGTGGGAACCCGCTGCCAGGATTTCACCACCGGCTCCTGGGCGCTGTTCAAGAATGAAAAGCTGGCCATGATCGGCCTCAATATCGCGGCCTATGACGCCCTCAAGCACAATAGTCACCCTCTGGTGACGGATGCGCGCGAGGGGCTGAAGGCGCTTTCCGCCGGCCTGACGGGTTGGCGCGCGCCGGCATCGCTCGCCGAAAAGGCAACGCGAGAAAAGCAGGTCTGGATGGAGGCGGCCGCCAAGGCGATGGCAACCACGAACGCCGCTCTGCCCTCCGACGCCCAGGTCATCGGCGCCGTCACCCGCACGCTCGGCGGCAAGGACAGCATTCTCGTTTGCGCTGCCGGCGGCCTGCCCGGCGAGTTGCACAAGCTCTGGCCGGCGACCGCACCGGGCAGCTACCACATGGAATATGGCTTCTCCTGCATGGGCTATGAGATTGCCGGCGGCCTCGGCGTCAAGATGGCGCGGCCGGAGAAGGATGTCGTCGTCATGGTCGGCGACGGCTCCTATATGATGATGAATTCCGAACTGGCGACCTCTGTCATGCTCGGCCTGAAGATCACCATCGTCCTGCTCGACAACCGCGGCTATGGCTGCATCAACCGCCTGCAGATGGCGACCGGCGGCGCGAACTTCAACAACCTCTTGAAGGACTCGCACTTCGAAGTGATGCCGGAGATCGACTTCCGGGCGCATGCGGCCAGCATGGGTGCGATTGCCGTGAAGGTCGCTTCCATCGCCGAGCTGGAACAGACCATCGAAGCATCGAAGAAGAACGACCGCAGCTCGGTCATCGTCATCGACACCGATCCGCTGATCACAACGGACGAAGGCGGCCATTGGTGGGATGTCGCCGTTCCCGAGGTCAGCCCGCGCGCCGAGGTCAACAAGGCCCGCGCCGCCTATGAAAAGGCCCGCGCCGCCCAGCGCATCGGCTGATTGATTTCCGTCCTATTTCTGGGGGAGCGTTTCGGCTCCTCCAATAGCTTTTTCAAGGAGACCATTGATGAAGGCCAAACTCGGCATGTCGCCCATCGCCTGGTGGAACGACGATCTTCCTGAGCTTAGCGACGACGTATCCCTCGAGGAATGCCTGCGGCAATCGCGTGGCGCCGGCTTCACCGGCATGGAACAAGGCCGGCGCTTCCCCAGCAACCCCGATGAAATGCTGCCGATCCTGCGCGCCGCCGATGTGACTCTTTGCGGCGGCTGGTTCTCGGGCACGCTCGTCAACGAGGAGCTGGCAGCCAACAAGGACCGCATCGCGCCGATGATCGAACTGTTCAAGGCCGTCAGCGCGCCTTGCATCGTCTATGGCGAAGTCGGCCGCTCCATTCAGGGCGACCGCTCCAAGCCACTCGCCACCAAGCCGCGTCTTTCAGATGACGAGATGAAGGCCTATGCCCGCCGCGTCACTGAGTTCGGCGAATGGTGTGCAGACCAGGGCATGCCGCTTTCCTATCACCATCATATGGCAGCCGTGGTCGAAACCGAGCCGGAACTCGATGCCTTCATGCGCAATTCCGGCGAAGGCATTCCGCTGCTGCTCGATGCCGGCCATCTCGCCTTTGCCGGTGGCGACGTTCTGCGCGCCATCGACAACCACCATGCCCGTATCAACCATGTCCACGTCAAGGATATCCGCAAGCCTGTCGTCGATGGGCTGGATCGCAGCAGGCAGTCCTTTCTCGATGCCGTCGCGCTTGGTGCGTTCACGGTGCCGGGCGACGGCTCGCTCGATTTCGGCGCCATCGTCAAGCGCTTCGCCGATTACGGCTATGAAGGCTGGTTCGTGGTCGAGGCCGAGCAGGACCCGCGCAAGGCGCCGCCACAGAAGATGGCCGAGGTCGGCCATGCCGAACTGATGCGCGTCATGACGGCAGCGGGTTACACGGTGGAAACCGAAGGCTTTCCCAAGGGATAGCTAGAGACGAGCGCCCTCGCCTATCGGAAGATGGCGAGGGACGTTTTTCCAAGCAATGGAGGAAGAACCTATGCCAAATCTCAAGGTCAAACCTGACGGCTCCCATGGCCGCGTTACTCACGTCACGCCCGAAAGCGCCGGCTGGACCTATGTCGGCTTCGATCTCCATCGCCTGAAGCCGGGCGAAACGGCCTCCGCCGAGACCGGTGGTCGCGAGGTTTGCCTCGTATGGGTCAGCGGCAAGGGAAGCGCCAAGGCGGGTACGAAGGATTTCGGCTCGCTCGGCGGGCGCATGAGTCCCTTCGAGGGCGCCCCCCACGCGCTCTATATTCCAGCCGGCTCGAACTGGTCGGTGACCGCCGAGACCAATCTGGAACTGGCCGTCTGCTCGGCCCCGGGCGGCGGCTCCTATGAAGCCCGCGCCATTCCTCCGGGCACGCATCCGGCGCTAACGCGCGGCAAGGGCACCAATGTCCGCCACGTCAACAACATCATGCCGGAAGACGATGGCGCGGCGCATTCGCTGTTGGTCGTAGAGGTGATCACGCCGGGCGGGCACACCTCCTCCTATCCTCCCCACAAGCACGATCAGGATGATCTCCCGAACGAAAGCTTCTTGGAGGAGACCTATTATCATCGCCTAAACCCGCCGCAGGGCTTCGGCTTCCAGCGTGTCTATACCGACGACCGGTCGCTGGACGAAGTCATGGTGCTGGAGGATGGCGATGTGACGCTGGTACCGAAAGGGTATCACCCTTGCGCCGCCTGCCACGGCTACGATCTCTACTATCTCAACGTCATGGCCGGCCCGAAGCGCATCTGGAAATTCCACAATGCCGTCGAGCATGAATGGCTGCTCAAGTCCTGAGTGACACCGACATAAGCTCAAACGGAAAGGCCGCGCTCGAAAACGCGGCCTTTCTCGTTTCACGCGGGCATCAGGCCATAGCGCCACTTCCGATCCCTGGCGTTGCGCGACAGTACAAGCCAGGTGAGCAGGATCATCCCCGCTTCCGCAAAGATCGGCGTCATCCAGATTCCCCGCTCGCCGAAGACGAGCGGCAAGAGGAACGTCAGCGGCAAGGTGAACAGATAGGGCCGTGACAGGCCGAAGATCGCGCCGCGCTTGGCGTCACCGATCGACTGGAAATAGGATGACAGGATGATTGCCTGGCCGAAGAGAAAGTAGGCGCCGATCGTCCAGGGCAGGATGCGACCGACTTCCTCGATGATCACCGGATCGGCCACGAAGATCGACCCCAGGTGTTCCGCCAGCAGCTCGACGATGAACTCGACGGCGGCGCAATAGACCAGAGCCGAGATCATGGCGATGACAACGCTGTGGCCGACACGCGCCGGAAGCGCGGCGCCGTGATTATGGCCTGAAATGGTCTGCAGCGCGATGCTGAGGCCCAGAAGCGGCAGATAGGCGAAGGTCATCACGCGAGTGACGATCCCATAGGCGCCGACGGTCGCGACATAGTCCCCTTCGTGCCAGATCGACAGGTTGAAGAGGATCGCCGCCGAACTCAGCGAAATGCCGATGAAGCCGAGGCTCATCGGTGCGCCGAAGGCAAAGATGCCACGCCACTCGCGCATGTGCGGCCTCATATCGAACGAAAGCGCGCCGGGGCGACGCAGGCGATAGCCTACGACGATCGCCAGGCAGATGAATTGCGCCATGATCGAGCCGCCGGCGGAGCCGACCACGCCCCAGTGCGCAACGGCCATCAGCAGCCAGTTTGCCAGGATGTTGAGCAGCGTCGAGGCAAGCGTCACCAGCGTCATGAAGCCGAGCTTTCCTTCGCAACGCAGCCCGTCGAGATGGATCGAAAGAAAGAAGCTGATCGGCGCGAAGGCGACCATGACGCCCATGAAGGCCTCGGCGCTGCGGGCAACATCGGCGTTTCCCGCCGCTACCACGGCAATGAACTGCCGGCCTGCGAGCCAGTAGACGAGGTTGATCGCCACCACGACGGCAAGCGCCAGCGTATGGGCGCTGGTAAACACGGACTTCGCGGCGTCGCGATTTCCGGCACCGAGGCGGCGCGCGAGAATGCTCGCCATGCCGTTCGAAACCAGCGTCTGCAGCGCGATCAGCAGCATGAGCGCGGGAAAAATGAGGCTGACCGCGGACAGCGCGCCAGCCCCGACATAGACGCCAAGGAAATAGGCGTCGACGACGGCAAAGAGGCCGTTGACCGTGGTGATGACGATGATCGGCGCGGCGGTTTTGGCAAAGACGCCAGGCAGCCAGCCGGTGAGGAACATATTGGTTTCAGTACTGTGCGTCATGGGGGAATCCGAACGGGAATGCTCGCTATCGGCGGAGATAGCGGCCTGTCGATGAAAGATGAATATCAGATGTCGAGAACCAGATGGGGCACGCCGTTCGATGTCTTGCGCGGCGAAATGCCGTCGGCATCGACCTGGGCGTTGATGCGCTGGCGGAATGCCGAGAAGCTCTCGAACTCCACCACATCGACCGGTTCGTCGAAATGGATAGTGATCTTGTAGAGCCCGCCAGATTTCGCCGACATCGCCAGAACCTTCCCCGTGAAGGGCTTGTTCAGATAGCGCCCGCGAATGGCGGAGCCGACATCGAAGGGCGCATCCGGCCCGTCATTCGGTTTTGCCGCAAGCGCCGACAGCGTGTTCCAGTCGCGCAGCCCATGCTGCTTGGCGATGAGTTCCAGCGCCGTGCTGTGGCTCATGTCGTTGCCGCGCTCGGCCATGGCCTGACGCAGACGTCGGGCCTGAGCTTTCAATTCATCTATGGACGGATAAGTCGTCGTCATAGGATCAGCCTTTGCTAAGGCACGCAATTACGACCGTGAAACGGGGCTCGCATTACCGTCAGTCAGCATGCCCTATATGGCTGTGACCAAAATTGCGAGGACTTCACCTTGGATTTTCATCCGCGAGCGGCAGGCGCCTCGAACCGTCAATCCGTATGATCGAAGCGGGATTTGCTGTCAAGATGCGTTCAAATCGAGACAAAAGACGAACCCGTTAAAATTCTACCAATGGAATTGACGCTTCCGCAAAATCTCCGTGCAAGGTTCGTGTCGTAACCGAGATGAATTCGGTCTGTTCTTCAACAGGGAATGACAATGCTTCGCGCAACCCATCTGGCGAAAGTCAAATCCGAGGTCTACGAACGAAGCTGGGAACGTTTCTACGTTCAGAGGCCGGCGCGTCTCGTGGCGGTTCGTCCCTGTCTGACCGGCATTTCCGTGCGCAGCGCTGAGATCACCGACATCTCGCGCGGCGGCGCCAGCTTTACCGTCGCCACGACCGTCGGGCTGCCGAGCCACTACTATCTGAACATTCTCGGTCTCGCCTACCGCATCGCCTGCGCCGAGGTGAGCCGCAACGAAAACCGCGTCCATGTCCGCTTCATCAACCTGATCGAACCGGAAACGCTGCGCCGCGTCGTGCGCGCCGATTTCATGATCGGCAATGCCGAAGCGCTGGCTGCGCGTGGCAAGAGGCAATCGGTATAAATTCTGCAAGACCTGAGAATGCCGCCGATGGCTGCATTCGACTTTAAGCGGATATTAGAACCTAGATCGTCGATCCAAGAGTCCATAGAATTCCGCCCAATGCACACAGGCCGAGCGTCGGAACCACGGATATCTTCGCCCTGAGCAACAAGATGACTGCGGCGACCGTGAGAACAAGGGATGCCGTGTCGATGGAGAAGAATTCGGGCACTTCGACGACCAGCGGACCGAAGACGTGCTCATCGACCTGACGGAAGAGTACGTGGAGTGCCAACCAGATCGCAAGATTGAGAATGACCCCCACGACCGCGGCCGTGATCGCCGACATCGCGCCCGTCAAGGCGAGATTGCCACGCATTTTTTCGATGAACGGTGCGCCAAGGAATATCCAGACAAAACTGGGCAGGAACGTCACCCAAGTGGTTAGTATCGCTGCGAATGTTGCCGCGGTCATCGGATTGAGCGCGCCAGGCTCGCGAAATGCCGCCATGAAGCCGACGAACTGCACGACCATGATCAGCGGGCCTGGTGTGGTCTCCGCCATGCCGAGGCCGTCCAGCATCTCGCCAGGCTTCAGCCAACCGAAATTCTGAACTGCTTCCTGAGCCACATAGGCAAGGACGGCATAAGCTCCGCCGAACGTGACAACCGCCATCTGGCTGAAGAACACCGCGATCCTTGAGAACACGTTATCCGCGCCGAGGGTGATCAGCAGGGTCGCCACCGGAAGAAGCCAAAGCGCTACCAATATGGCTGAAATCTTCATGGACCATGTGAGGTTCGGATGCGCATGAAAAGGCGTTCCCTCCCCCAGCAGCGAATCCTTGTCGTCGAGAGCCGCGCCCGCACCTGCCTTGTGCCCGCCGCCAAGCTTGAACAATGCTGATCCGGACCGTCCGGCGAGAAATCCGACAAGGGCGGCTGCAAGAATGATCAGCGGGAACGGAACCCGGAAGAAGAAGATCGCGACGAAGGCAATGCCGGCAATTGCCAACATCACGCCGTTCTTCAATGCTCGGCTTCCAATACGGAAGACGGCCTGTAGAACGACGGCGAGTACCGCCGCCTTCAGGCCGAAGAAGAGTCCCTCGATGAAGGTGACGTTGCCGAAAGCTGCATAGATGTAACTCAGCACCAGGATCGAGACGAAACCCGGAAGCACAAAGAAAACCCCGGCAATAAGGCCACCAACCGTCCGGTGCATTAGCCAGCCGATATAGATCGCGAGCTGGTGTGCCTCCGGCCCCGGCAGAAGCATGCAGTAGCTCAAAGCGTGGAGAAACCTGTGTTCGCCGATCCAGCGCTTCTCGTCGACGACGATGCGGTGCATGACGGCTATTTGCCCGGCGGGACCGCCGAAGCTCAGCGCCGCCACTCTCGCCCAGACCTTGGTCGCCTCCGCAAGGGAAACGCCGTGCGAAGTCGCACTCGCCGGAGCGCTGCCTTCTTTGACGAACTCCGTCATCTCACTATGCCCGCTTTTGGCTCGGCCAATTGTGGGTCTCGTCGGTGGCGTCGCGGCACCAGCGGTAGAAGGCATCGTAGAGGAGCATACCGGCGTCTAGCTGCTCCAGGTCGTCGTTGAACATCCGCGACAGGCCAAGCGAGGCGGCAAGCAATCCAGGCACTTCCGGCGCCAAATCCGGGCGAGCTGTATCTGCGCCACGCACGATCGTCGCCAGCCGCGACAAAGGTTCCGAGGTAAGCCCAAATTCCTCGATCATGACATCGAAGGTGCAGAATTCTCCTCGGTGGCTCCAGAACACCTGCTCTATGTCGAAGGGCGTCGCGCCGAAACGATCTCCGACCATGGAAACCTCGGAGGTCGGAACGAATAGAAAAACAGCCGAAGGATCGACGAAGCGGCGGATCAGCCATGGGCAAGCGATACGGTCGATCTTCGGCCGCGAGCGGGTGACCCAGACGGTCCGCCCCTGCAGATTGCGCTGCGGCAGCTTCTCGTTCGGCACCGCCGCGCCACCGGAGCGTATCCATGCTTCGAAACCACCTTCCAGCACTTCGGCCGGCGTTCCCTCCTGCCGGAGATAGGCCGCAACACCATGGCTGAGCTTGAGGCCACCTTGGCACACGATGACGGCAGGGCCACCAATGTCGCCGGCCCAATTCCCCAAATCTTTATAGTTTCGGCGAATGGAACCAGGTACGAGCCTCGGGTCGCTGGCAAAGTCGTCGTCGGTGCGCACGTCGATGATGGCGGGCGCATTCGGCGTGCCGATGATGCGGTTGAGTTTTTCCGATGAAATTTCGAGAAATGACGGCATAACGCGTCCCTCCGGTGTTCGGTTCAATGGACGCGATTCTTCGGCATGTCGCCTCGTGGGGTGATCGCAACCCCATAGAATGTATATGCGCGCGGGCCGAATTTCTGTCAAGCGAGCTGTTGAATTGGGGCAAGCGCGATCTGGCAAATGTCAAAAGCAACCGGAACAGATGACCACCGTTGGAGCAATCCGGAAGCAGCGTCTTCCGCTCTTGCAACGGCCCACCGAGGGTCTATTCTGCGGCGCCTTGCAACTGAATTCGGGAAAACAAGCCAGCATGTCCGCCTTCTCGCGCTTCACGCCGCTGATCAGCGCCCTTCCCTCCACCGTTCCATTCGTCGGCCCCGAAGCGCTGGAGCGCCAGCGTGGCCTCGGCGTCAAGGCGCGCATCGGCGCCAATGAGAACGGCTTCGGGCCTGCGCCCTCGGTCTTGTCAGCCATGCGCGAGCGGGCCGGCGATATCTGGATGTACAACGATCCGGAAAATTTCGAGCTGAAGCATGCGCTTGCGGCGCATCTCGGCGTTCAATCCGCCAATATCGCCGTCGGTGAAGGCATCGACAGTCTGCTTGGCCTGATCGCCCGCATGGTCATCGAACCGGGTACGCCCGTCGTCACCTCGCTCGGCGGCTATCCCACCTTCAATTTCCATGTCGCCGGCTTTGGCGGCCGCCTGGTTACCGCACCTTACGTCAATGATCGCGAGGATCTCGATGGATTGCTCGACGCGGTGAAGCGCGAAAATGCGCCGCTCGTCTATTTCGCCAATCCCGACAATCCGATGGGAAGCTGGTGGGAGGCGGACAGGATCGTCGCCTTTGCCCGCGCCCTGCCGGAAAGCTGCCTGCTGGTCCTTGACGAAGCCTATAGCGAGACCGGTCCCGCAAGCTCGCTGCCTGATATTTCTGACCTGATCGACCTGCCGAATGTGCTCCGCACCCGCACCTTCTCCAAGGCCTATGGCCTCGCCGGCGCCCGCGTCGGCTATGCCATAGGCACGCCGGAGACGGTGCTGGCCTTCGACAAGATCCGCAACCATTTCGGCATGAACAGGCTTGCAACGGTGGCGGCTCTGGCCGCGCTGAAAGATCAAGCCTATCTCACAGAAGTGGTTGGCAAGATCGCCGCTGCGCGCGAGGAGATCGGCACCATTGCCCGCGATAACGGGCTTTTACCGCTCACCTCCGCCACCAACTTCGTCGCTATCGATTGCGGTCGGGACGGCACCTATGCGCGCGCGATCGTCGACGGGCTGATCCAGCACGGCGTCTTCATCCGCATGCCGGGCGTTGCGCCGCTCAATCGCTGCATCCGTATCAGCGTTGGCCCCAAACAGGATCTGGACCTGCTGGCCGAGGCGCTGCCGAAAGTGCTGAAGGCGATCGGCTGAGGCGTGAAGCGTTTCGCGGAATCGCTCCACGTCGATATTCTCACGCAATTCCGGACGGAAAACCGCTGCGCACTTTTCCGGGAATTGCTCTAAAACGACGAAACCGCGCCTGCCTTGTCCCGGCCGGTCGCGGTTTTCATCATTTCGGCGCTCGCCTCTCCTTCGACCGCCGACATCCCCTCCTTCGAGATCAGTCAGTACGTTGTATTGTTTGCGGCACGCCTCAGTGCGTGGTCATCCACTCGCGGGCGGCGCGCAGCGCTGCGGCGAGCTGCATCTTGGTCAAGGTCGCGGCGACGTCGGCACGAAGCTCGGCGGCGCGCTCGCTGCCACGGATGGCTGCGATATTCAACCATTTGTGGGCGGCAACGAGGTCCGCGGTGCAGCCCCTGCCGGTCGCGTAGTTCACGCCCAGTTCGCAAAGGGCATCGGCGCTGTTACCACCCATCATGGCATTTCCAGACGTCGTCATTTCGAAGCGTGCCATTGCTTTTATCCCTGTTTTACTTCCGTTCGTATCTGCCCTGCTTTCCGTCCGAGCCTTGCCGTCGTTCGCGGCTTTCCGGTTCTTCCGGCCGGCGGGTTTGCCCCGCTCGTTTGATGGCTTCACTATCGCAGACGGCTTTCAAAAAACGCCTAAAATGCATGATTAATTCGATGCAAACAAAGTGCAAACGCTTGGTAAACTTGGGATTTTGTTAAACATCGCTTCCCTTGCAAATTAAGGATTTTCGGGCGAGCTTAACCTTCCGTTAGGATTTGGATTTAAACCCTTCCTTCACCACAAAATGAGCGCAGTTCAGTCCGATGCCGTATTTTGATGAAGCGTGGACAGCCGGCGGGATCGCAGTTTTTCCGCACCGAAAACCATATTTACCTTTACGTTCGCGTTAGATAATCTCGCCACGTTCCCGGCCATGGAGCCGGATGGCACCTTGGGGGGAGGAATAATAACACCATGATCCGTGCCACCATTCTTGCTGCCGCACTGCTCGTGAGCGCGAGTGCGGCCTTTGCCGAAGAGCCGATCGTCGGCAACTGGAAAACAGTCGAGGGCGATACCGCCGCCATTGCGCCTTGTGCGGACAGCTATTGCGTGACGCTGAAGACCGGAAAATATGCCGGCAAGCAGATCGGCAGGATGCAGGGCAAAGGCGCCAGCTATACCGGCGAACTCACCGACCCTTCCGAAAACAAGACCTATAGCGGCTCCGGCACCGTGAGCGGCAATAGCGTCAAGATGAGGGGCTGCGTTCTCAAGATATTCTGCAAGTCGCAGACCTGGACGAGGCTATAAAAGGCACTTTTCTATCCAGGAAACATTATCGGCCTGCCCGCCACTGGTCGGCAGGCCTCTTCTTGTTTGCCTATGGAGAGACCCTGGCGACAATTCGAGACCGGCAATATTTATGAACGCCGGATGAACCGGTATCTCAGCACCTGTTCAGCCTGACCATGGCAAAACGGTGTCCAGTATAGGGCACGGGTAGGGCCAAGGACATGGACTCGATCATCATGGCACGGCGTTTCGTCATCATTATGCTGTTTGCCGCCATCTTTGCGTTCAGCTTCTCGGTTGCGGTCGAACACGCCGGCCGCAGCGGAGCGCAGTCGCATTTCGGTGCAAGCTTCACCTGCGTGGAGACCGGCACGCCTTATTGCACGACGGTGCAATGACGAATGCCTGCGCGACGATCCCGCGCAGGCCTTGAGGCGGCTGCAAAAATAGCTGCGAGAATCCGAGCCACCTCTTGCGACGTCGTTTGCTTGTAACCAACGACACTCTATAATGGCTCATGAGCAACAGAATCTCTCCCTTTTCACCTCTCGACATCTCCTCCCCCAGCCCGTTCCAGCCGCGGACCTTCGATGATCCGGCTAAAGCCGTCGAGGCGCTGACGGAGCTTTACGAGCGCAATACGGCGTTCCTGATCGACAATTTCACCAAGCTTGCCAAGGGCGCGCCGATCACGGCGCGCTACCGCGCCTTCTATCCGCAGGTCAGCATCGAGACGACCAGCTTCGGCCATGTCGATTCGCGTCTCTCCTACGGCCATGTCACGGCGCCCGGCGTCTATACGACGACCATCACGCGCCCGCAGCTTTTCAAGCATTATCTCAAGGAGCAACTGACGCTCCTGATGCGCAGCCACAATGTGCCTGTGGTCGTCTCGGAATCGAATACGCCGATCCCGCTGCACTTCGCATTCGGCGAGGGTGCGCATGTCGAGGCTTCCGCGGCCATCTTCGAGGATATTCCGCTGCGTGACCTCTTCGATACGCCGGACCTGAACACGACAGACGACGAGATCGCCAATGGCGAATATATTCCGCCGCCGGGCGAGCCCTCGCCGCTTGCACCTTTTACCGCGCAGCGCATCGACTATTCGCTGGCCCGCCTCGCCCACTACACCGCGACCAGTGCGGCACATTTCCAGAATTTCGTGCTGTTCACGAACTACCAGTTCTATATCGACGAATTCTGCAATTGGGCGCGCGACGTGATGGTCAAGGGCGGCGACGGCTATACGGCCTTCGTCGAGCCCGGCAACATCATCACACTGGCCGGCTCAAGCCATCCGGAAGGCGACACCACGCCGCCGCGGCTGCCGCAGATGCCAGCCTACCATCTAAAGAAGAAGGGACATGCCGGCATCACCATGATCAATATCGGCGTCGGTCCCTCCAACGCCAAGACGATCACTGACCATGTTGCCGTGCTGCGCCCGCATGCATGGCTGATGCTCGGCCATTGCGCGGGCTTGCGCAACAGCCAGCGGCTTGGCGACTATGTGCTCGCCCATGCCTATATGCGCGAGGATCACGTTCTCGACGACGACTTGCCGGTCTGGGTGCCGATCCCAGCGCTCGCCGAAGTGCAGGTGGCACTGGAAGCGGCCGTTGCCGAGATCACCGGCTACGAGGGTTTCGAGCTGAAGCGCATCATGCGCACGGGCACCGTCGGCACCATCGACAACCGCAACTGGGAACTGCGCGATCAGGCCGGCCCCGTCAAGCGGCTGTCCCAGGCTCGCGCGGTCGCACTCGATATGGAATCGGCAACGATCGCCGCCAACGGCTTCCGCTTCCGTGTTCCCTACGGCACGCTTCTCTGCGTTTCGGATAAGCCACTGCACGGCGAGCTGAAGCTGCCGGGCATGGCGACCGCCTTCTACCGCACGCAGGTGAACCAGCATCTGCAGATCGGCATCCGCGCCATCCAGAAGCTAGCCGCGATGCCGCCGGAAGCGCTGCATTCGCGCAAGCTGCGCAGCTTCTTCGAAACGGCGTTCCAATAAACCACGCACCAGGAGGCAATGGGGCTTCGCCCTATTGCTTATCTGCTGACACCGATTGCGCCTGATAAACGGCCGCCACTTGCGGCCGTTCGTCGTTTGGCGTTGCCCACAAATTCAGACCAAGAATCATCGCGGCAAAAATGGCAAATCCGATCGCCGTGCGAAGAACCGCTTCGCGGGGATTTGACATTTGCAGTATCTCCTCCTCCGACAGCGTCTTCTTGTGCCAGTGATAGATGAGGGCTGCTTCCAGGTTGTACATGTCCGTTTCTCCTTTTGAGATGACGGAACTGGTCGACCGGCGATCGCCTTTTTCGACAGAGCCAAAAAATTTTGTCATGCTGCGGATCGGGATGTCGATTTGCTTGGCAGCCGCTCGTCTATGGCTGTCAGCAAATTGAAAGAGGAGACGCTGTGATGAAATATCTCTGCCAAGTCTGGTTCGATGGCACGAGGCTCGATCTCATGACCAAAGAGGAAAAACGCAAGCTCGATGCGGATTCGCTCGGCTATGACCGCGATCTGATGGCAAGCGGCCACATGATCCATGCGGAGGCGCTGCAATCACCCAGCTCGGCCGTGACGGTGCGGGTCCGCAACGGCGAGACATCGGTGACCGACGGCCCCTTCATCGAAACCAAGGAATATCTCGGCGGCTTCATCCTGATCGAAGCGAAAGACCTGAACGATGCGATCCGTGTCGCCGCCGGCATCCCGCTCGCCAAGCTCGGCAGCATAGAGGTGCGGCCGATCTATTCCTTCGGCCCTGATGTTTGAGGAGGCTCAGATGAAATTCCTTTGCCAAGTGTGGTTCGAAAGTGACGAGATCGCCAAGCTTTCCGAAGAGGAAGGGCGAAAGCTGACACAGGATTCGATCGACAACGACAACCGGCTGCGCGAGAGCGGCCATCTCATCGTCGCCAATGCCTTGCGCGAGCCAGAGACCGCCAGAACGGTCCGGGTGCGCAAGGGCGACGCCATCGTCACCGACGGCCCTTTCGCCGAGATCAAGGAGCATCTGGGCGGCTTCGTGCTGATCGAGGCGCGGGATATCAAGGAAGCAACTGATATCGCTGCTACCTTCCCCGTCGCGCGCTACGGCATGATCGAGGTTCGTGCGGCCTTCGACATCCGCTTTCCGGACGAGTAGCTGCGGAGGGAAAAAGACATGCGGTTTCTATGCCTGATCTACACGTCCATCGATGTCGACGGACGATTGACGCCGAACGAAATGAACCACCTGATCGGCGAGCATTTCGTCTATGACGAAGGCCTGCGGCAGGACGGCACGCTGATCGTTTCGGATGCGCTGGAGCTCCGAAACAAATCGATCGTCATCCGCCCCGACGGCGATACGTTTTCGGTGACCGATGGGCCGTTCGTGGAGACGAAGGAATATCTGGCCGGGTTCTATCTCATCGATGCTCCCGACCTGGATGGCGCAACCGAGATCGCCAAACGCATTCCCTCTGCGCGCTACGGCACCATCGAGATTCGTCCGGTGCGCATCCTGACCCTTCGGGGAGACCTGGCGGAGGAAGGTTGATGCCGTGTCGCTGAACCAGACCATCGACAGCATCTATCGCAGCCATTCGCGCCGCGTGCTGGCAACGCTGATCCGTTTGCTCGGCGATTTCGACCGCGCCGAGGAAGCGCTTCACGATGCCTTCGCGGCGGCGGCGCAGCAATGGACGGACGAGACGATCCCGGCCAATCCCTATGCCTGGCTCGTCTCTGCCGGCCGCTTCCGCGCCATCGATCATATCCGGCGCCGGACGCGCTTCGACGCGTCCCGCCCGGACATTACAGACAGCCTTTATCCGGAGGGAGAGGCGATGGAAATCGCAGAAAACGAAGAGATCGAAGACGACATGCTGCGGCTGATCTTCACCTGCTGCCATCCGCTTATTGCCTCCGAGGCGCGCATGGCGATGGCGCTACGCGAGGTCTGCGGCCTGACGACGGAAGAGATCGCCCATGCTTTCCTGATCCCGGCACCGACCGTCGCCCAGCGCATCGTCCGGGCCAAGAACCGCATCCGCGCCGCCCATATTCCCTATGAAGTGCCTGGCAAGACGGAGCTGCCGGAGCGTCTGGCACAGGTGCTGCATGTCATCTACCTCGTCTTCAACGAGGGCTATTCGGCATCATCAGGCTCGGCGATCGTCCGTGCCGACCTTGCGGCCGAAGCCATTCGCCTCGGCAGGCTCCTGCTGCAGCTATTGCCGGATCCGGAGGTCGAAGGATTGCTTGCGATCATGCTGCTGCAGGATTCGCGCCGGCTTGCCCGCACCAATGCCGCCGGCGATCTGGTGCTGCTTGTCGATCAGGATCGCGCGCTTTGGGATAGCGGCCAGATCCGCGAAGGCCTGACACTGTCGGCAAGAGCGATGGCGGCCGAAAGCGTCGGCAGCTATGCGTTGCAGGCCGCGATTGCGGCGGAACATGCCCGCGCTGTGACCACTGATGATACCGACTGGCGAAAGCTCGTGATGCTCTACGACCTGCTGCTGACGGCGAGCCCCTCCCCGGTGATCGAGCTCAATCGAGCGGTCGCCATCTCCATGTGCGACGGTCCGGCAGCGGCACTTTCCATCGTCGATGGGCTGCTGCAGGAGGAGCGCATGGCGCGGTATCACCTCACTCATGCCGCGAAGGCCGATTTCCTCAGGCAGCTCGGACGGTCGGACGAGGCGCGGCAATCTTATGAAATGGCACTTTCGCTGTGTCACCAGGCGCCGGAGCAGGCATTCCTGCGCAAGCGGTTGACCGAGCTTGCGGGCAAGACGCTGCAATAGCGGGGTCAGTGCCGCTTGCGCGAGACCAGCAATCCGATCGCGGTCCCCGTCAGCGCCGAAACGACGATCAGCAGGTGGGCATTGATGCTGGCCTGGGCGAGATTTTCAATCGCCGCCTTCTCGCCCGAGGCACCGAAGGCCATGGCTCCGGCGGTGATGCCGGCCGGATAAGTGCCCACACCACCCGGCGCATGCACAGGCAGGACGGACGACAGTTCACCGCCGAGTGCGCCGCCGAAGCTTGCCGAAAGCGGGGTGACGTTCATGAGGCCGAGCGCCCAGGCAAGGACGACGACCTTTACCAGCCAATTGACCACCGTCGTCAGCCAGGCGCGCGCAAAAGCGCCGATATCGATCGGCAAGCCGCGTTCCAGCTCGTGGACCAGACCTTGCGCCTTCTTCGGCAGGATGTGGGCCGCAAGGCGGATCAGCGGCCGGCGGGAAGCAAAGCCCACAACGGGCAGCAGCAGGAAAGCACCCCATGCGATCCAGGCCAGGACATGATAGGGCGCGGCAAGCGCAAGGCCGATGCCTGCGGCTGCCAGCAGCGCATGCAGGTCGAGCAGCCGCATGACGAACAGCGCCGAGGTTCCACGCGCCAGCGGAATGCCGAATTCCGAGCGCATCAGTACCGGGAAACTGGTCTCGCCGGTGCGGAACGGCATCATGATGTTCAGCAGATTATGAACCTGCGTGACGCGGAACAACGCCGCAAAATGGCCTGCGGTTTCCTTCGGGAAATAGTCGTAGATGCGCCAGGTGCGCAGGAAGTAAGTGCCTGTCAGAAGCACCAGGGCGAGAAGGATCGGCAAGGCGCCGACCTTGGCCCATTGCGCCAGGATGGAACTCCAGCCCCAGAACCATTCGATGAAGCCGGCATAAGCAAGGACGACGGCGAGCGTCAGCAGCGTCATTCGGTTGCGAATAAACCAATTCTGTCGGCTGGCAACCGTCGGAGTCTTCATGTAGTTAGGGCACCCAAAGGCGAGCGGAAGCTGAAACCGGACTTCTCGCTCGTTTCGTCCGGCAGGTACTGCCGGTCTTTTAGGAGAAAGAAGTGTTGCAGACAACGGCAGAGTCGACCCTCCCCCAGGCCGATACGGCAAGCCCCCTCGAGCTTTCGCTGGTCGTGCCCGTCTTCAACGAGGAAGAAAGCGTCGGACCGCTGATCGAGCGCATCTGTTCCGCCATGACGAGCTTTGCCAAATCCTGGGAACTGATCCTGGTCGATGACGGCAGCACGGATGCGACGCTGGCAAACGCGCGCCGCTCACTTTCGCACGACGGGCTGACGCTGCGCATCGTTGAGCTTCAGCGCAATTTCGGTCAGACGGCCGCCATGCAGGCCGGCATCGATGCGGCCAACGGCCGCCTGATCGCCACCATGGACGGCGATCTGCAGAACGACCCGAAGGATATCCCCTCGATGGTCGAGGAGCTGGAACGGCGGCAGCTCGACCTGCTCGTCGGCTGGCGCAAGAACCGTCAGGACGGGCTGCTTCTGCGCAAGATCCCCTCCTGGTGCGCCAACTACCTGATCGGCCGCATCACCGGCGTGAAGCTGCACGACTATGGCTGCAGCTTGAAGATCTATCGCGCTTCGATCATCAAGCAGGTGAAGCTGATGGGCGAGATGCACCGCTTCATTCCTGCCTGGGTCGCCGGCGTCGTACCAAGCTCGCGCATCGGCGAAGTCCCCGTTACCCATCACGCCCGCCAGCACGGCACGTCGAAATACGGGATTTCCCGCACCTTCCGCGTTATTCTCGATTTGCTGTCGGTGATGTTCTTCATGCGCTACAAGGCGCGGCCAGGGCATTTCTTCGGCTCGCTCGGGCTCGGGCTCGGCGCGCTCGCCGCCCTGATCCTGCTCTGGCTCTTCATCGACAAGTTCATCTTCGGCGACGATATCGGCAGCCGTCCGCTGCTGATGGTCGGCGTCGTGCTGCTCCTGTCGTCGGTGCAGATGATCACCACGGGCATTCTCGCCGAAATGATCGCGCGCATCTATTATCGCGACGATCTCTCGCCGAACTACATCGTGCGCAAGATCTTCGACCGTAATCATCAGGATGCCTAGAGCCGGATGATTTTAGGTCTGTTCGACCTAAAATCTGAATCCGCTCTAGAATCAAAGAAGTAGAGCGTGATGTCGTCCGAAAACCGCCTACACTTTTCGGCATCATGCTCTAGGCATCTCTCACCTATGCCCGGACCCATCCGAAACAGGAGCTGAACCGCGCGTGAGCCCGAAAGACGAGATCGCCAGCCTTCTATCCGACACCGCGGATCTTCCGCCCTGGCGGACGACGAACTCAACGCATCTGGTTCATGATCGCTGGCTGAAAGTCCGCGCCGACACCTGCGTGACGGCGGAGGGCACGGAGATTGCGCCCTTTTACGTGCTGGAATATCCCGATTGGGTCGAGATCATCGCGCTCGATGCCGAGGATCACATCTATCTCGTTCAGCAGTATCGTCACGGATTGGGCGTTGTGGCGCTCGAGCTTCCCGGTGGGGCCATGGATGCGAGCGATGCAAGCCCGGTCGAGGCGGCGGCGCGGGAGCTGCGCGAGGAAACCGGTCTTTCCTCCCGCGATTGGGAGTATGTCGGCAAGCTTGCGCCCAATCCGGCCACGCACACCAATCTCGCGCATATCGTTATTGCCCGCAATGTCGAACTAGCCGCCAAGCCGGCAGATGACCCGACCGAGCGCATCCGCCTGATCCGCATGCCGATCCGGCAGGCGATCGAGCTGGCGCTGGAGGGGAAATGATCCAGATGATCCATGTCGCCGCGCTGACGCTTGCCCTTCACAAGGCGGGCAAATGGGAAGTACCGGCACCAACGGCCAAGCTCTAGTTACGATTTCACGTCCGTCCAGACGGCATCGAGAGCGTCGCGCGCGATGCGCACCATCGCATCCACTTCCTCATGGCTGATGACGAGCGGCGGCGAGGCCAGCATGCGATCGCCGGTGGCGCGCAGCACCAGGCCGTTCGCCAGGGCATGGTTGCGCACTGCCGCACCTATTGCGTCCGGCTTTTCGAAGCGGCGGCGGGTCGATTTGTCGGCGGCAAGCTGCAATGCCCCCATCAAGCCGATGCTGACCGCTTCGCCAACCATGTCGTGATCGGCAAGGCTGCCCCAGGCTTTGGCGAAGTAAGGGCCGATGTCGTCGCGCACGCGCTCC
Source organism: Rhizobium sp. P40RR-XXII (assembly GCF_012641405.1). Taxonomy (GTDB): domain Bacteria; phylum Pseudomonadota; class Alphaproteobacteria; order Rhizobiales; family Rhizobiaceae; genus Rhizobium. The sequence goes on along the minus strand of NZ_JABAII010000012.1, from coordinate 35,343 downwards.
ACCAGTCCTTCCTCCTCGATGATCCTGAGGTTTTCGAGAGCGGCGGCCGCGCAGACCGGGTGGCCGGAATAGGTGAAACCGTGGTTGAATTCGCCGACTTCATTGATCAGCACGTCGGCGATACGATCGCTCACAAGCACGCCGCCGATCGGCAGGTAGCCTGACGACAGGCCCTTGGCGATCGGCGCGAGATCGGGTTCGACACCGAAATCCTGATGGCCGAACCATGCGCCGAGACGGCCAAAGCCGCAGATGACTTCATCGCAGACGAGCAGAATGTTCCTCGCCTTGCAGATACGCGAGATCTCCGGCCAATAGGTCGATGGCGGGATGATGACGCCGCCGGCGCCCTGCACCGGCTCGGCGATGAAGGCCGCGATATTATCCTCGCCCAGCTCGTCGATCTTCGCCTCGAGTTCGCGCGCAATCTTGAGGCCAAAGTCCTCCGGCGACAGATCGCCGCCCTCGCCATACCAATAGGGCTGGCCGATATGGACGACGCCCGGGATCGGCAGATCCCCCTGTTCATGCATATATTTCATGCCGCCCATGCTGGCGCCGGCGACGGTCGAGCCGTGATAACCGTTCCTGCGGGCAATGATGGTTTTCTTCGTCGGCTTACCCATGGCGCCCCAATAGACCCTGGCCATGCGGAACCAGGTATCGTTGGCCTCGGAACCGGAATTGGTGAAGAACACATGGTTGAATTGCGGCCCGGCATGGGCGCAGACCTTTTCGGCGAGAAGCGTCGCCGGTGTGGTCGTGGTGCCGAAGAAGGTGTTGTAATAGGGCAGCTCGTTCATCTGCCTGGAAACAGCATCGGCGATTTCAGTGCGGCCGTAGCCGATGTTGACGCACCAGAGGCCGGCAAACCCATCCAGATACTTCCGCCCTTCTGCGTCGAAAATATAGACACCCTCGCCCCGCTGAATGACGCGCGCGCCGTCCGCGTTCAACTTCTTCATGTCCGCGAAGGGATGGAGGTGATGGGCGGCATCGAGGGCGGCGAGATTGGAGCGGTTGGACGTATCTGGCATGGCTGTAACCTTATTGAGATCGGTGCCTGTCAGGCAAATCCGCCAACGATGCGATTATGTGCCAGGCCCCTCACCCCAGCCCTCTCCCCGTCGAACGGGGAGAGGGAGTTAAAGTGCCGAATTGTCCGCTTTGGGTACGGCCGGCACTGTTGTGTCCCTCTGCCCGCAAATGCGGGAAGAGGGTTAGGATGAGGGACCTGGCACGAAGCCGCAGCATGGCCAGACTTGACTGGAAGCTATCATCGTTTACGACCATGCCGTGAGCATTGGGGATTTACAAGAGCATGGCGGCCGACAACGCAACCGAAGGTAACGCGCGCATCGAAGTGCTGATCTCGGACATGAACGGCCGGCTCAGAGGCAAGCAGATCCCGATTTCGGCCGAAAAGAAAGTCTGGTCCGGCGCCGTGCGGCTGCCGACCTCGACGCAATCGCTCGATATCTGGGGCGACGACAATGACGATATTACCGGACTGTCGCTGACGATCGGCGATCCCGACGGGGACTGCGTTGCGGACCCGCGCACGCTCGTCGATATGCCCTGGGCGCCATCTGGGTCCAAACAGGTGCTGGCCACCATGCATGAGCTTGACGGCAGCCCGAGCTTTCAGGATCCGCGCGCCATTCTTGCGGCCGTGCTCGATCGCTACAAGGCGCTCGGCCTGACGCCCGTCGTCGCAACCGAGCTGGAATTCTATCTGTTGGCCGGCGATTGGCGCGAAAAAGGCATCCCGTCGCCGCCATCAGCGCTGACCTATCGGGACGAGCCGAACGGCTTCCAGCTTTACGACATGGATGCCGTCGACCTCCTCGACGATTACCTCGAAACGCTGCGCAGCTATGCGAGGACGCAAGGGTTGCCGGCGGATGCGACGACGGCGGAGTTCGGCCCCGGCCAGTTCGAGATCAACCTATTGCATTGCCCGGATGCCCTTGCCGCCGCCGACGACTGCATCATGCTGAAGCGCGTGGCCGAGCAGGCAGCGCGAAAGCACGGCCTGAAATCGACCTGCATGGCCAAGCCCTATACCGATCATGCCGGCTCCGGGCTGCATGTGCATGCCAGTATCATCGACACTCGGGGCCGCAATATCCTCGACGCGGAAGGCGGCGAGCCGAAGAGACTGAAGTCGATCTGCGCGGGACTGCTGCAGACGCTGCAGGAAGCACAGCTAGTCTTTGCGCCCTATGCCAATTCCTATCGCCGCTTCCAGCCGGGCTCGTTTGCCCCCGTCGATCTCACCTGGGGCTTTGGCCATCGCGGCACCGCCGTACGCATTCCCGAGAAGGATGGACCGGGAGCGCGCATCGAGCATCGCGTCGCCGGCGCCGACGTCAATCCCTACCTGATGCTAGCGGCAATCCTCGGCGGCATGCTGCTCGGCCTGCAGAACGACCTGGACCCCGGCGAGGAAACGACGCCGTCTCATGTGCCGGCCGATGCGCCGCGGCTGACGCATGATTTTCTGACCTCGGTCGAGCGCTTCCGCGCTTCCGCCTTCATTGCCGACATTTTCGGCGAGCGGTATCAGCGGCTTTACGGCGAGACGAAGCATAAGGAAGCGATCCGCCACCTGCGCACGGTTTCCGATTTCGATTACCGGACCTACCTGCCCCGCATTTAAGCGCTTCAGATGGCGACGTTGTCGACGGCGCCCTCGCGGGCGATGCTGGCGGCGGTCCCTTCCCGAACCATCACCTTGAGTTCGCCGGGATGAACCTTGAGCGTCACGTCGCGCTCGAGCGGCAGGAGTTCGCCGTCCATGACGCAGTTGGCGAGATGGCGTAGCTTCGGGAAGTGCAGATGCACCTGCGGCGCGTGCATGACCATGACATCGTTGTTCTCGCGAACGCGGCCGCGCAACATGTCGATGGCGAGACGGGCAACGCCGAGCGGCCGCAGGGGCTTTGCGGTGTAGAAGCCGAGCTCACCGCTGCGCAGGCTGTCGGCATAAAGCAGCGCGTTGGCGCCGAAGGGGTTGTTGGAAACGGAGATCGCCGAGACATGCCGGCGCTCGCGAATATCGCCGGCCTCGAAATCGACGTCGAATTCCGGCGGATTGGCGATGACGCCGAAAGCGGCCCGCGTGCTGGCCGACATCTTCCCGATGCGCGAGCGATAGCTATAGCCGTTGCGATAACGCACCATGCGCGCATGCAGGCCCGCCGAAAACTGATGCACGAAAGCGCGCCCGTTGGCACTGCCGATATCGACATTGTCGACCTCGCCTCGCGCGAGTACGCCCAGCGTCTGCCAGATGTCGAGCGGCAGGCGCAGCGAGCGGGCAAAGAGGTTCATGGTGCCGGCCGGAATGACGCCAAGGGCGACGCCGTTCTTCCAGGCGATGGCGGCAGCGGCCGAAATCGTGCCATCCCCGCCGCCGGCGACGATACCGTCGATATCGTCGCGCCGCGCCGCGCGCTCCATCGCCGAGACGATATCGCGGCCCTCCACGACCACAGCCTCGAAATCATGTCCGGCGTCGCGGAAGACCTGCTCCGCTGTCCTCTCATAGGCCGCCATATCAGTCGTGCGGAAAGTACCGCCATCTCGATTGAAAAAGCCGATCAGTTTCATGGGGCTCTCGGATTTTCCGTAGTCTTCATCTCAATAAGGGCTGAAACCCCGTGCGCTTCTTCCACAAATGGTCCCGGACGAGGCGATTTCAAGAATCCTTAGCTCCCGTCGGATTGTGCAGCGCGCACTTATGCGCCGCGCGACATGCTGCACTGCAAAAAATGCACGCGACAGCAGTGGCGGCCTCATCGATAGTATCGCGCGAGGCATGTTCGTGCCCCTCCAGTTCCTTATTTCGTCCTGATGCACTGAGCGCCGAATGCGGGGTTCGCTGCCCGATCGCGGCGCTTCCCCTTGGTGTGCCGCCCAAGGAGTTTCCGTGAGCGATATTTCCGTCGAGGCCCTCGATAGCCAGGCCATCATCGAAGCGCCGTCGCGCACCGCCATCGCGCTGGTGACCCTGGCTCTGGCCGTCGGCAGCTTCGGCATCGGTACGGGCGAATTCGTCATTATGGGACTTCTGCCCAACGTCGCCGACACCTTCGGCGTCACGACGCCGGAAGCGGGCCATGTGATCAGCGCCTATGCGCTCGGCGTCGTCGTCGGTGCGCCTGTTATCGCCGTGCTCGCCGCCAAGATGGCTCGGCGCACGCTGCTCCTGCTGATGATGGCGATCTTTGCCGCCGGCAATATTTCCAGCGCCTTCGCGCCGACCTTCGAAAGCTTCACAGCGCTGCGCTTCGTCACCGGCCTGCCGCACGGCGCCTATTTCGGTGTCGCGGCGCTGGTTGCCGCCTCCATGGTGCCAGTCCATCGCCGCGTGCGCGCCGTCGGGCAGGTCATGCTCGGCCTGACGATCGCGACGCTGATCGGCACGCCGATCGCCACCTTCCTCGGCCAGTTGCTCGAATGGCGTGCTGCCTTCATGATGGTCGGCGGCGTCGGTCTCGTCACCATGCTGCTCATCGCCCTGTTCCTGCCGAGGGACAAGGTCGAGGAAGGCGCCAGCATCACCCGCGAGCTCGGCGCGCTGAAGCGCATCCAGGTCTGGCTTTCGCTTGGCGTCGCCGCGGTCGGCTTCGGCGGCATGTTCTCCATCTTCAGCTATGTCGCCACGACGACGACCGAGGTCGCCGGCCTCGGCACCGCCATGGTGCCTGTCGTGCTTGCGCTCTTCGGCATCGGTATGAATGTCGGCAATATCGTCGGCTCGCGACTTGGCGACATCTCGATCAAGGGCACGATCGGCGGCATGATGATCTTCAACATCGTCATCATGACGCTCTTCTCGCTGACGGCTGCCAATCCCGTCATGCTCTGCATCTGCGTCTTCCTGATCGGCTGCGGCTTTGCTGCCTGTCCGGCCGTGCAGACGCGCCTGATGGATGTGGCGGCGGATGCGCAGACGCTGGCCGCCGCCTCCAACCATTCCGCCTTCAACATCGCCAATGCGCTTGGCGCCTGGCTCGGCGGCCTGGTAATCTCCTGGGGCTTCACGGCTGCTGCGACCGGCTATGTCGGCGCGGTCCTCTCCGTTGGCGGTCTTGCCGTCTTCGCTATTTCAGTTGGCCTGGAGCGTCGCACCGGACACGCATGACATTCCCGGTGCGGCGAGCTGCTGGCGCCCGTCGTGGCAGAATACATTCTCCTCGCCCCATACCGCCATCGCCTTGATGATCGGTCCCAGGCTGGCGCCAAGCGGCGTCAGCGCATAATCGACGCGCGGCGGCACGACCGGAAAGATGGTGCGTGAGATCAGCCCGGATTCCTCCAATTCCCGCAATTGCTTCGTCAGCATCCGCTGTGTCACCGACGGCAGCTTGCGACGAATCTCGTTGAAACGCAGTGTTCCCTCCATCAGATGAAAAAGAACAACTCCCTTCCATTTGCCATCGAGAAGGCTCAGCGTCGCCTCGACCGGACATCCTGGAAAATTCCCGACAAGCTTGGAGCGGGGAAGTGACATCGACAGTATCCTTTTTGTACTTACGTACAGAATTTGTGCATTCTTGCGCCCTCTAACCATAATGCGCATTTAGCCTCTGTGCAACAAAACCAGGAGCTTCTCCCATGCGTGCAGTCGCCTACCAGCATCCTCACCCCATTTCCGCCGAGACATCGCTGATCGATATCGATCTGCCGACACCCGAGGCCAAGGGCCGCGATCTCCTTGTCGAAGTGAAAGCCGTCTCGGTCAATCCGGTCGATGTCAAAGTCCGCGCCAGCGTCGCCCCCACCGAGGGCGAATACAAGATTATCGGCTGGGACGCAGCCGGCATCGTCAAGGCCGTCGGTCCCGAGGTCACCATGTTCAAGCCAGGGGACGAAGTGTTCTATGCCGGCACCATCAATCGCGGGGGCTCGAATATGGAATTTCATCTGGTCGACGAGCGCATCGTGGGAGCCAAGCCGAAGAGCCTCGATTTTCCGGCCGCAGCTGCTCTGCCGCTGACATCGATCACTGCTTATGAAACGCTGTTCGACCGCCTGAAGGTTCAGGACCCCGTCCCCGGAGCGGCGAATGCAGTCCTCATCATCGGCGGCGCCGGCGGCGTCGGATCGATCGCCATCCAGATCGCGCGCGCGCTGACCGATCTCACCGTCATCGCCACGGCGTCCAGGCCGGAAACGCAGGTCTGGGCGAAGGAACTCGGTGCCCATCACGTCATCGATCATTCGAAACCGCTTGCACCGCAGATCGAGGCGCTTGGCATCGGCGCCCCCGCTTTCGTCTTCTCCACGACCAACACCTTGGATCACATCGCCTCGATCGCGGAGGCCATCGCGGCCCAGGGCCGGTTCGCCCTCATCGACGATCCGAAAACGCTCGATGTCGTGCCCTTCAAGTGGAAGGCGATATCGATCCATTGGGAGATGATGTTCACTCGCCCCCTCTATAACACTGCCGACATGATCGAGCAGCATAACCTGTTGACGAAGATCGCCGAACTGGTGGATGCCGGCAAGATCAGGTCGACGCTGACCGAGACCGCGGGCACGATCAATGCCGCCAATCTCAAGAAGGCGCATGCCCTCGTCGAGACCGGCAAGATGAAGGGAAAGGTCGTTCTGGCCGGTTTCTGAGTGACCAATATTCGCGACAGATCAGGTCGGGCGCATGTCGCCCGACCGTCTTGTCTTAACGCATTTGCGCTAGGTTTTGTTGCATCGCAAAAATTTGCAGCCACCTAAGCAAATTTTTATCGCAGGATCGCGCGTTTAGGCGCGTCCACCTCTTGACTTTTTATTCCTTCGGCGCGACTTCTCCGCACGTGGGGAACAGCGTTTTCCATACCGATCAACCGGAGCCATCTTTCGATGCCTAGCGACAGTAGTAGTCGATTGCCTTTGCCGTCAGTAGCATTCGTGCACTAACCGACTCCTGTCGGCTCGCCACGATCCGCTACGACGGCGGATCGACCGGAAAGGCGAGCTATAATGAACGTAAACAGCTTTCCCGTGCGGGCAGGCAATGCCGCGCGCGCATTCATCAATAACAACCGTGCCGTAACCATCGCCGAGCGTGTCGAGTCGCTGAATGCGCTTGGGGCATCCGAGGCTGCGCGCATCCTCGCCAAGATGCCGGAAGAGCGCGCTGTGCGCATTCTCGACCGGCCCGAACTTCGCAACGCGCCTGCCATCCTCGAAGTCATGAGCAACAGCGATGCCGCGCGGCTGCTGCATGGCATGTCCAACGACCGCGTCGCCGACGTGCTGCTCGAAATGGATGTCGAGGCGCGCACCCGGCTCTTCGCCACCTTCGACGAGCATGCCCGGCTAGCGATCCAGGGGCTGATGGGCTATCCGCCGCGCACGGCCGGCGGCATCATGACGACGGAATTCGTCAGCGTTCTCGCCAGCTGGACCGTTGCACAGACGCTCGATCACGTTCGCCAGGTCGAGCGCTCCCGCGAAACCGTCTATGCCATCTATGTCCTCGACGACGAGACGCATGTGCTGCTGCATGTCGTGACGCTGCGTCGCCTGATCACCGGCGAGCCCGACGCCTGTATCCTCACCGTGGCGCAGAAGGGCACGCCGGTCACGGCGCCGCCGCTGATGAAGCAGGAGGATGTCGCTCGCCTGATCCGCCGCCACGATCTGCTGGCGCTTCCGGTCGTGGATGACAAGGGCATGATGCTCGGCATCGTCACCGTCGACGACGTCATCGACACGATGATCGCCGATACGACCGAGGACGCCCAGAAGTTCGGCGGCATGGAAGCACTCGGCCAGCCCTACATGAAGATCAGCTTTGCCGGCATGATCCGCAAGCGCGCCGGCTGGCTCGCAGCACTCTTCCTCGGCGAAATGCTGACGGCAAGCGCGATGCAGCACTTCGAGGGCGAGCTGGAAAAGGCCGTCGTGCTGACGCTGTTCATCCCGCTGATCATGAGCTCGGGCGGCAATTCCGGCTCCCAGGCAACGTCGCTGATCATCCGGGCGCTGGCGCTCGGCGAACTCAAGCTTTCCGACTGGTGGCGCGTGGCGTTCCGCGAACTGCCGACGGGCATCGTGCTCGGCGCGATCCTCGGCCTCGTCGGCTTCGCCCGCATCGTCCTTTGGCAGAATATCGGCCTGTTCGATTATGGCCCGCACTGGCAGCTGGTCGCCTTTACCGTCTTTGCGGCCCTGATCGGCATCGTCACCTTCGGTTCGCTCGCCGGCTCGATGCTGCCATTCGTTCTGCAGAAGCTGCGGCTCGACCCGGCCAGCGCATCGGCGCCCTTCGTCGCGACGCTGGTCGATGTCACTGGCCTGGTGATCTACTTCTCGGTCGCCCTGCTGATCCTCAGCGGCACGATGCTCTGAGGATAATAAAGCTCTCACGACAAAGGGGCCGGCAGCGGCCCCTTTTCATTTTCACTCCGGCGCAGGCAGTTTCAGCACGCCATTGGTCTTGAGGGTCCGGATCGCGAAATTCGAGCGCAGGTCGACCACGCCGGGAAGGACCAGAAGCTTCTCCGACATCACCTTTTCGTAGGCGGCAAGATCCTCCACCACGACTTCCGCCAGGAAATCGGCGGTTCCCGAAATCAGATGACAGGCGACGATTTCCGGAATGGCCAGCAATGCGGCCTGCTGCGCTTCCGAATTCTCCTTCGAATGATGGCCGACCTTGAGCTCCACGAAAACCGTCAGGCCGAGACCGGCCTCCTTGCGGTCGATATCGGCGCGGTAGCCACGCAGGAGCCCCGATTTTTCCAGATTGCGAATGCGCCGCAGGCAGGGCGATGGCGAGAGGTTTACGCGCTCGGCGATCTCGACATTGGTCGCCCGCGCATCCTGTTGCAGGCAGTTGAGGATCGCAATATCGAATTTATCCAGTTTTGGCATATCCAATAAATCCAGTTGCCAATATTGGCAGGTTATTGCTGATAGCATGATTTTTCAGCCATAACTAGCAAGGACATGCCTCGGCCTTCGGCGCTATCTTTTCCTCATTCGAACGATAACCGGATAATTGGAAAGGATATGTCGATGACCGCTTTGTCTCTCTCCACTCACAAGGCAACCCCTACCGCGATCGGCTATGCGGGTGCTGTCGTCACCGTCTTGATCTGGGCGAACTGGATCCTGGCCACCCGCCATACCGCCGAGACCCAGATGAGCACGATCGACCTTGGCTTGCTGCGCTATGGCGTTCCGGCGCTGGTGCTGGCTCCCGTCTGGTGGCGGACAGGCCTGCTGCCGAAAGGCGTGCCGCTGAAATTGCTGGCGCTGATGGTCTGCGGCTCCGGTGCCCTCTTCTTTCAGCTGACCACGCTCGCCATTCAATTCACGCCCGCTTCGTCAGCCGGTATCCTGCTCGGCGGCTCCATGCCACTGGCAACCGCGCTGATCGGCGTGCTGATCTTTCGCGAGCGGCTTGATATCACCCGCTGGCTCGGTCTTGGCGGCATCGTCGCCGGCGTCGTGATCCTGCTTGCCCGCAGCCTCTACGGCGTGCAGATCTCCTGGGAGGGCTTCACGCTGCTGCCGCTGTCGGCCGTACTCTGGGCAAGCTACACCCATGCCTTCCGCCGCTCCGGGCTCAACGCCGTGCAATCGAGCGCCATCATCGCCGTCTGGTCGTTCCTGATCCATGTCGGGCTGGCCGCCATCTTCGGCAGCTCGCTGACCTCGGTGCCGCTGCCTGAAATCGGCCTGCAGATCGTCAGCCAAGGCCTGCTGTCCGGCCTTGCCGCCACCCTCGCCTACGGCCTTGCCGTGCAGGCTCTTGGTGGCACACAGGCCGCGGCCTTCACCGCGATCACCCCCGTTCTCGCGACGATCGGCGGCGGCTTCCTGCTCGGCGAAGAAATCGGAATAGCCGGCATTGCTGCAGCAATCGTGACCGGCACCGGCGTTGCCCTCTCCACCGGCTTACTCGCCCGGAAGGCTGCCCAGCACTAATCCGCCTCTCGCGGAGAAATAGAGCGGTTCGGCTAAATGCCGAACCGCTCTATTTCTATTTGTTCCGATGCAAGCCTTGGAACAAGGATCAGAAACGAAGCGCCATAGCCACACGCCTGAGCCGATCGGCGCCGTGGGCAACCTCATTCTCCAGAATCTGCGTGAGGACGGCCGGCCTTTCCTCACCCTCCAGGATGCGAAAGCCCATCGAGGCATAGAAAGGCGCGTTGAAGGCTACCTGACGATCTGTCGTCAGAGTAACCCCAGCAGCACCCTGTGTTCTGGCCGCTGCAATCACAGCCTCCATCAGCCGGCGCCCGACGCCTTGCTTCTGCCAGCGCCTGACGACATCGATTTCGGCGATATAAACGGAACCGTCCTTGCGGATGCCCGCGAGGAAACCGAATGGCCGGTCGTCGCCGTCGACAGCTACGAACAGCAAGTCTTCTGCTCGGGATTGCTCCAACACGTTGAGAGGCAGCGACGTCGGCTCGCAGGCGACCGCGCCGGCCTCGTGCAGAGCCCCAAAGGCATCGATCTCGATAGCGGCGAGCAAGTGCAGCTCGTCGGCCCTGGCTGAACGAATCACCCAGGTCTTTTGCCCGATCCCGGTCATTGCATCTCACATATTCGGATAGACCGGTCCCTCACCGCCCTGCGGCGGAACCCAGTTTATGTTCTGGTTGGGATCCTTGATGTCGCAGGTTTTGCAGTGGACGCAATTCTGAGCGTTGATGACAAAGGTTTCCTTGCCGTCCTTCTCCACCCACTCATAGACGCCCGCCGGACAGTAGCGCGTAGAAGGGCCGGCATAGATATCGTGTTCCGACGATACCTGCAGCGCCATATCCCTGACCTGCAGATGCACCGGCTGGTCTTCCTCGTGATTGGTGTTGGACAGGAACACCGAGGAGAGGCGGTCGAAGGTCAAGACGCCGTCCGGCTTCGGATAGTCGATTTTCGTGTGCTTCGCCGCCGGCTCCAGGCTCTGCGCATCCGTCTTGCCGTGCTTCAGCGTGCCGAAGAAGGAGAAGCCGAGGAGCTGGTTCGTCCACATGTCGAGGCCACCGAGCGCCACGCCGACCGCCGTGCCGAAGTTCGACCACAGCGGCTTGACGTTCCTGACGCGCTTCAAGTCCTTGCCGATGTCGGAGGCGCGCCATTCGTTCTCGATCTCGATCACTTCGTCGTTGCCGCGGCCGGCCGCGATCGCCTCGGCGATCCTGTCGGCCGCCAGCATGCCTGATAGTACCGCATTGTGGCTACCCTTGATGCGAGGAACGTTGACGAAGCCGGCCGAACAGCCGATCAGCGCGCCGCCCGGGAAGGTCAGCTTCGGCACCGACTGATATCCGCCTTCGGTGATGGCGCGGGCACCATAGGAGATGCGCTTGCCGCCCTCGAAGGTGCCGCGGATCGCCGGATGCGTCTTGAAGCGCTGGAATTCCTCGAAAGGATAGAGATAGGGGTTCTTGTAGTTCAGGTGCACGACGAAGCCGACGGCGACGAGATTGTCCTCCAGATGATAGAGGAACGAGCCGCCGCCCGTCTTCATGCCGAGCGGCCAGCCGAAGGAGTGCTGCACGAGGCCTTGTCTGTGGTTCTCCGGCTTGATCTCCCAGAGTTCCTTGATGCCGATGCCGAACTTCGGCACATCGCTGTTCCGCGACAGATCGAACTTGGCAATGAGCTGCTTGGCGAGCGAGCCGCGCACGCCCTCGCCAATCAGCACGTATTTGCCGAGCAATGCCATGCCGCGGGTATAGTTCGGACCGGGCTCGCCGTTCTTCTCGATGCCCATGTCGCCGGTGGCGACGCCGATGACGGCGCCCTCGTCATTATAGAGCACTTCGGTCGCGGCAAAGCCGGGATAGATCTCGACGCCCAGAGCCTCGGCCTTCTCGGCTAGCCAGCGACAGACATTGCCGAGCGAGACGATATAATTGCCGTGATTGCTCATCAGCGGCGGCATCATAAAATTCGGCAGACGGACGGAGCCGGCGGGACCCAGGAACAGGAAGTGATCGTCCGTCACCTCGGTCTTGAAGGGATGGCCCTCCTCTTCGCGCCAGCCCGGCAGCAACCGGTCGATGCCGATCGGATCGACGACGGCGCCCGACAGGATATGCGCGCCGACTTCGGCCCCCTTCTCGAGCACGACGACGGTCAGATCGGGGTTGATCTGCTTCAGCCGGATCGCCGCCGAAAGCCCCGCAGGGCCTGCGCCGACAATCACAACGTCGAATTCCATGCTCTCGCGTTCCGGCAGCTCGCTCGCGTCAGTCATTCATCTTCTCCGCTTGGCGGCGTCCGATGATATCGGATCACAGCCTTATCCCCTTGGGCGTCTTCCCCGTTTCGTTTATCTCTTGTCAAAACGGGAGAGGATTGTCGAGCCGGGAAGCGACAGGCAATCCTCCAATTCGTCCAGCGCGCAAAACAAGTTAAATTACCCTTACGTTAACGTCAATATTCTGAAGGTATTTATCGCCATCTCCGGAGCGTGACTTCCATAATCGCTCGATGGCGCTCTATAAGAGCCGATCAGGAAATTGCGGATAGCATGAAGGGTGATCGAGATGGATCTTCGTATCGGCGGAAAGCGCGCGCTGGTGCTTGCCTCATCCAAGGGGCTCGGCCATGGAATCGCGGTGGCGCTGGCCCGCGAGGGCGTGAACGTCCTGCTCTGCGGCCGCAGTGGCGAAAGGCTCGAAAGCAATTGCAAGGCCATCAACGCCGAAGGCAAGGGTCGGGCAGACTGGATCTGGGCTGATCTCAACGACGAGAACTTCGTTGATGTCGTCACTAAGGCTGCGACCGAGAAGCTCGGCGGCATCGACATTCTCGTCAACAATAGCGGCGGCCCGACGCCCGGAACGACGGAGGATATGACCGCGGACCGGCTGGAGACCTATTTCGTCTCCATGGTGTCGCGGATCATTACCCTCACCAACGCCCTGCTTCCTGACATGAAGGCCCAAGGCTGGGGACGCATTCTCACGGTCGCCTCCTCCGGCGTCATCGAGCCCATTCCCAACCTCGCGCTTTCCAACACGCTGCGGCCGGCACTGGCCGGATGGAGCAAGACGCTGGCGAGCGAGGTGGCCGCGCATGGCATCACGGTGAACATGCTTCTGCCGGGCAGCATCGCCACCGACCGATTGGCCGAGCTTGATACCGCCGCAGCCAAACGCGGAAACCGGAGCCTGGAAGACGTCAGCGCCGAGCGCCAGCAGCGCATTCCCGTCGGCCGCTATGGCCGTGTCGAAGAATTCGCTGCAACGGCCGCCTTCCTCTGCAGCGAACCGGCAAGCTATGTCACGGGAACGCTGGTCCGCTGCGACGGAGGGGCTGCGCGCTCCCTTTGAAGTCCCAACCACGAACGAAGAAGGGGCTTGGCTAAACCGGCCCCGACAACACATTTGCGTGAGCGACGATGGCGCCTGCCATGAGGTTTGCGACCTGCTTCTCCACTATAAATACTGTACCCCGCCACACAGCCGTCCAATTATTACATAACGGCAATCAAAAAATAGCCAATTGACTGTTTGTTGCACTGCACAAGCGGAAGCAATTCCAAAGCTTTCCAAGCTTTAATTTTTCGTGCCGGCGAACTGTGGTAAATTGCGGTGGATCAGCGTTCACGAATTCACGTTATAGGGACAGAATTACCGAACGTTAGCGGTAACAGCGATGTGATGGATTGCGGCGAAGCTCGTCTTTGTTGTGCGACGCAATAAATACACTTCAACGTCATCGCGCTTCCTGCAACTCGCCTCGACCGGTTCTTTAATATGAAAAAATTCTGGCTTCCCCTCGGCCTTCTTGTCGTCGCAGCCCTGGTTGCCTGGGGCTATCGCGACCGTATTCCTTTCCTTTCCGCATTTGTCGATCAAGCATCCGCAGAAACCAAAGACGCCAGTAAGACGGCGCAAGCGGGCAGTCACAAGCGCGAAGCCGCTCCCACTGCCGTCAAGACCGTTGCCGTCACAAAAAGGTCGCTGCCGAACGACGTGACAGCCACCGGCTGGGCTGATGCACAGGACACCACCACCGTCGCGGCGCAGGAAGCCGGCCTGATCACCGAGATCGAGGCGCAGGATGGCGCCATGGTCAAGGCAGGCGACCTGATTGCCAAGCTCGATCCGCGCACCGCGCAGGCCTCGGTCGACAAGGATAAGGCAAATCTCGCCAAGGATCAGGCTACCCTCGTCGAGGCGGAGGCAGCGCTTGCCCGCGCCAAGAACCTGCTCAACAATGCCGGCACGCAGCAGACGGTCGATCAGGCGGTTGCGGCGCGCGATACGGCCGTCGCGACAGTCAACGGCGACAAGGCGCAGCTCACATCCGACCAGGTGCTTCTGGAGCATACCGAAATCCGGGCACCGTATGACGGCCGCCTCGGCGATGTGCAGCTCAGCGTCGGCGCCTATGTCAGCGCCGGGACCGCGATTGTTTCGATCGCGCAATATGACCCGATCTACGTCAAGTTCCATTTGCAGGAAAGCCATCTTCGCGAACTCGAAGAGGCCATGAAGACTGGCGCCGTGCCGGTCAGCACCGTGCCGCGGTCGGCCGAAGGCAAGACGCGCCAAGGCGCCATGAGCTTCTACGACAATCAGGTCGATGCGGCTTCCGGCACCATTCTCGCCAAGGCGAAGTTCGACAACGCGAACGGCGCCATCTGGCCCGGCCAGTCTGTCAACATCGTCGTGCACTTCAATGACAACCAGCCGGTCATCGTCGCGCCCACGGTTTCGATCAGCCCTGGCCCGGAAGGCTTTTTTGCCTATGTCGTCAAGGATAACAAGGTGCATCTGACGCCGGTCACCGTTGCCCGACAGAACGGTGCATTTACAGCCGTCGCCAAGGGCCTCTCGGAAGGCGACCATGTCGTCACCGAAGGACAGGTGCAGCTGAACGACGGCCAGAGCGTCGTCGAGCAGTTCAACGATGGCACGCCGCAGAAAGTCGCCTCGGCTGACGATCAGTCGGGTCAGAAAACCGAAACGATTTCTGTCGGAGCAAAGCAATGATTCCCGCCTTCTGTATCCGGCGGCCGGTCGCGACGACGCTTCTGGCGCTAGGTGTGGTTATGGCTGGCCTGGCGGGATATCAGCTCGTTCCCGTCGCCGCCCTGCCGCAAGTCGACTTCCCGACCATCAACGTCACTGCGCAGTTGAATGGTGCTTCGCCCCAGACCATGGCGACATCGGTTTCGACGCCGCTGATCAAGCAGTTCGAGACGATTCCCGGCATCAGCGAAATCTCATCGACCAACTCGCTCGGCAACACCAGCATCGTGCTGCAATTCGACCTCAACCGCGATATCGATGCCGCGGCTGCCGACGTTCAGGCGGCAATCTCGCACGCGACCCGACAGCTGCCTGATAATCTGACCGTGCCGCCAAGCTACCGCAAGACCAACCCCGCGGATGCGCCGATCATGCTGCTGGCCGTGCAGAGCGATACGATGCCGCGCAGCAAGCTCGACGAGATCGCCGAAGATATCATCTCGCCGTCGCTTTCGACGCTGCCCGGCGTGGCGGAAGTCACTGTTTTCGGCGCCCAGACTTATGCCGTACGCGTCGAAGTCGATCCCGCCAAGCTGCAGAACCGCAGCATCGGCATCGACACCGTCAACAATGCGCTTGTCAACGCCAACAGCCAGGTTCCGGTCGGTACTCTACAGAACAATTCGCAGAGCATGACCATCAATTCCGATACCCAGCGCACCAGTGCCGAGCAATTCCGTTCGCTTGTCATCGCGAACCCAAACGGCGCGCCGATCCATCTTAGCGACGTCGCGGACGTGCAGGACAGCGTGGAGAACACCAATACCGGCTCCTGGTATGACGGCAAGCGCGCGATCATTCTCGCCATCCAGCGCCAGCCGGATGCCAATACGGTCGACGTAGTCGATGCCATCAATGCCAAGCTGCCGCAATTGCATGCGGAAATACCGGCATCGGTGAAGACGACGGTCATGAACGATGCGGCGCAGCCGATTCGCGATGCGATTTCCGACGTCAAATTCACGCTGATGCTGACGATCGGCCTTGTCGTGCTGGTGATCTATCTTTTCACCGGTCACGTCACGGCAACGATCATCCCAGGCCTTGCCGTGCCGCTGTCGCTGATTGCGACATTCGGCATGATGTATGTGCTGGGATACAGTATCGACAACATCTCGCTGCTGGGCCTGACGCTTGCGGTCGGTCTCGTGGTGGACGACGCCATCGTCATGCTCGAGAACATATTGCGGCACGTCGAAGAGGGCATGCCGGTACTCGAGGCGGCGCTGAAGGGGTCGGCCGAAGTCAGCTACACCATCATCTCGATGTCGATCTCGCTGATCGCGGTGTTCATCCCGATCCTCTTGATGGGCGGCGTCGTCGGCCGCATCTTCAACGAATTCGGCATGGTCGTCGCCATCGCCATCGTGTCTTCGGCCGTCGTTTCGCTGACCGTCACGCCCATGCTCAGCTCGCGCCTGTCGGCGGGCCATGGCGAGCCGCCCTACCCGGTGCGCCTCTTCAATATGGGCTTCGACTGGATTGAGCGCGGCTACGACCGAGGCGTTGCCTGGTGCCTGCGCCATCGCGGCACGGTGCTCCTGAGCTTCCTCGGCTCGGTGGCGCTTTCGGCCTACCTCTTCATGGTCCTGCCCGCAAGCTTCTTTCCGACGGAAGATATCGGACGTCTGACGATCTCGACGCAGGCCCGGCAGGATATCTCCTATCCGGCGATGCAGGACCTGCAGAACCAGGCCGCCGCGCTGGTGAAACAGAACCCAGCCGTTGCCCACGTCATGTCCATCGTCGGCGGCAATGCGCGCCAGCCGCTGAACAACGGCACCATGTATGTCGAGCTGAAGGCGAAAGACCAGCGCGAGCCGCTCGATCAGACCCTGCGGGAGCTGCGCGCCAGCATCGGCAAGATCGCCGGCCTGAAGGCCTACATCACCCCGCAGCAGAGCCTGCGCTTCGGCGGCCGCCAGACGGCCAGCCAGTACCAGCTCGTCATCCAGGCGCTGAGCGCCGACCAGACGAATCTCTGGGCCAACAAGATGCTCGACGCGATGCGCCGCGATCCACGCTTCACGGATGTCGCCTCGGATGAGCAGAATAACGCCCTGCAGGCCAATATCGTCGTCGATACCGAAAAGGCGGCCCAATACGGGATCAACAACAACCAGCTGCGCACCTCGCTGGAAGAAGGCTTCGGCGGCTTTACCGCCGCGCAGATCCAGTCGACCGGCGACAGCTACGACGTGATCGTCGAGTTCGACACGAGCAAGCCCTGGGACGACCAGAAGCTTCAGGAAATCCAGATCGCGTCGGCGAGCGGCGCGCTCGTTCCGCTGTCGAACTTCGCCCATGTCGAGCGCAAGACAGGCCCTGTCACCATTAACCAGACGGGCCAGCTCGTCTCGACCACCGTATCCTTCAACCTGCCGGCCGGCGAAGCGCTCGGCGATGCCACGGCACAGATCGAGCAGATCAAGAAGGATATCAACATGCCGGCGGACGTCTTCACGTCCTATGGCGGCACCGCCCAGATCTTCCAGCAGTCGCAGGGCAGCACGCCTTATCTGATCCTTGCCGCGGTGCTGACGATCTATGTGGTGCTCGGCGTTCTCTATGAGAGCTTCATCCATCCGCTGACCATTCTTTCCGGCTTGCCGGCAGCCGCTCTCGGCGCGCTGCTTGCCCTGAAGGTCTTCGGCTTCGACTTGTCGATCATCGCGCTGATCGGCCTCCTGATGCTGATCGGCATCGTCAAGAAGAACGCGATCATGATGATCGACGTGGCGCTCGAAACGCTTCGCTCGTCTTCCGGCATGTCGCCATCGGAAGCGATCCACGAAGCCTGCGTGCGCCGTTTCCGTCCGATCATGATGACGACCTTCTGTGCCCTGCTCGGCGCCCTACCGATCGCGGTCGGCGGCGGCGCGAGCTCCGAGCTCCGTCAGCCGCTCGGCATTGCCGTTGTCGGCGGCCTGGTGGTTTCGCAGCTCCTGACGCTGTTCATCACCCCGGTTATCTTCCTTGAGATGAACCGCCTGAGCGACTTCCTTGGGCGGCTCGGCAAACGCAAGGATAAGGACCCGCATCATAAGGAACCGCCAGCGGCCATCGCAGCCGAGTGACAGCAACGGGCGCCGAAAGCGCCCGTTTCCTTTGGGGCGAGCCGAAGCGCTTCGCCCGTAAAGCTCTCGCGACGGATACAGCGACGAGCGAAAATAAAAAACTCACGTCTTGAACTTGAGGTTCAGCCATGGCATGACGCGCGCTCTTTGCGGCAAGGGCGTGTCATGCGCCTCACAGGGGCTTGGCCCCAATCCAGACAATTTCGACGGAAGGGAGTGCGGGCATGGCTCGGGCGCTTGGTTTCGACTTCGGCACCACGAACACGGTCCTGGCGATGGCCGACGGAGCCGCGACACAATCAGTCGTCTTCCATAGCGCAGCCGGCACGGCCGACAGCATGCGCACGGCGCTCTCCTTCATGAAGGATCCTGGGCTTGGCGCGGCAGCATTGAAGGTAGAAGCCGGGCACGCCGCCATCCGGCAATTCATCGACAATCCCGGCGACTGTCGCTTCCTGCAGTCGATCAAGACCTTTGCCGCAAGCGCGCTTTTCCAGGGCACGCTGATCTTCGCCAAGCGCCACAGCTTCGAAGACCTGATGGAGATCTTCGTGCGGCGCCTGCGTGCCTATGCCGGAGACAATTGGCCGAGCGATGTTTCCCGCATCGTCACCGGCCGCCCTGTTCATTTCGCCGGCGCCAATCCGAACGCCGCTCTTGCCACGCAACGCTACAACGCGGCATTGACGCGCTTCGGCTTTCCGGAAGTCCACTATGTCTACGAACCGGTGGCAGCCGCCTTCTATTTCGCCCAGCATCTGAAGAAGGACGCAACCGTGCTTGTGGCCGACTTCGGCGGCGGTACGACCGACTATTCGCTGATCCGCTTCGAAACGCAGGCTGGAAAGCTGACCGCCACCCCTATCGGCCACTCGGGCGTCGGCATCGCCGGCGATCATTTCGATTTCAGGATGATCGACAACATCGTCTCGCCGGCGATCGGCAAGGGCAGCTTCTTCAAGAGCTTCGACAAGCTGCTGGAAATGCCCACCTCCTACTATGCCAATTTCGGGCGCTGGAACCAGCTTTCGATCTTCAAGACCTCGCGCGAGTATGCCGACCTGAAGACCTTGGTGCGCAGCAGCCTGGAGCCGGAAAAGCTGGAGACCTTCATCGAACTCGTCGAGCATGACGAAGGCTACCCGCTCTACCAGGCCGTATCGGCGACGAAGATGGCCCTTTCCAGCGAGGAAGAAGCGGAATTCAACTTCCCGCCGCTCGGAAAGGCCGGCCGCAAGAATGTGCGCCGGGCTGATTTCGAGAGCTGGATTGCCGACGACCTTGCCCGCATCGAGGGCGCGCTGGACGACGTGCTGACGACCACGAACACATCGCCCGACGCGATCGACAAGGTGTTCCTGACAGGCGGCACATCCTTCGTGCCGGCTGTGCGGCGGATATTCACCGAACGCTTCGGTCAGGAGCACATCGAAACGGGCGGCGAACTGCTGTCGATCGCCCACGGGCTTGCCCTGATCGGCGAACGCGACGATATCGCCCAGTGGACGGCGTAAGATAGCAGGCTCCTCGACCCTTCCGTTTCTGCGCTGCTTTGGCTAAAGTTCGTCCATGATTTCCGCCAGCGATCTCTCCCCGGCCGAGCTTGCCGCCCTTCTGCATTTCCATGCGGATGCCGGTGTCGATTGGTTGCTGGAAGAGCAGCCGGTGGATCGGTTTGCCGAGTTCGAAGCCATGCGCGCCGCGCGGCAAGGCGCGCGGGCAGCGCAGCCCCGGGCCGAAGCTCCGGTACCTGCGACGCGGGCACAGCCTGATCGTCGCCAGGCCGCGAAGCCGGCTGCGCCTGCTGCAGCACCGCCGCGCGCCGCGCCCGCCATTCCCGATGAGCAGGCCGTGGAACAGGCGCGATTCGCCGCCGAAAGCGCGCGGTCGCTCAGCGAGCTGAAAACCGCGATCGAAGCCTTCAACGGCTGCAATCTCAAGAACAGCGCCCGCTCGACGATCTTCGCGAGCGGTACGGCGGAAGGCCGAATCATGGTGATCGGCCCGATGCCGAGCGCCGACGACGACAGGGAAGGCGCACCGTTTTCCGGCCGCGCCGGCCTGTTGCTGGACAAGATGCTGGCCGCCATCGGCCTGCAACGCGACGGGATTCTGCTCGCCAATGTCATTCCGTGGCGGCCGCCCGGCAACCGTGCGCCATCCGCTCCCGAAATCGAGATATGCCGCCCGTTCATAGAACGGCAGATTGCGCTTGCCGAGCCGAAGGCCCTGTTGCTGCTCGGTAACTTCACCGCCCGCTACTTCTTCGGGGGGGGCGAAACCATTCATGGACTGCGTGGACAGTGGCGCGAATTAAGCATTCTCGGTCGGGCCGTGCCGGCGATCGCCAGTCTCCATCCCCAGGAATTGCTGACCGCGCCGATCAACAAGCGGCTGGCCTGGAACGACTTGCTGGCCTTCAAAAATTATATCGACGCTGAAATATTAGGCTGATTTTCGCCACGATTACCGAAAAATGACGTTAGCCATGCATTTTTGGCATATCAGTCTTACCACGTTGTGCATTGCAGAATCAATGCTGCACTGCAATATAGAATGGTGTCTTGGGAGGAATCGAAAGGAACCAAGGCCATGACTGCACGTTTTCGCCCTATTCACTGCGGGTTTGATACCCTGCGCCGCGCTGTCGAGCCCGTGCGCGCAATAAATGGACATCGCAACCTCGGCATCGCCGCCAATGAGCAGATGATTGCGCGAGGCACCGGCGTTTCGGCGCGCGTCAGCCGGCCGACGGCCATCTTTGCAGATTTCCGTACCTGCTGAACACAGGCGCCAATGGCGCCGCAGCATAGCGTTTGACTATCAGGAATTACATCATGTCTTGCGGTTTGCGTTCACTCATCGCCTTGCTAGATTCGGTCGGCCATATCGGCGCTGCGGTGCGCGCTGCCGAGGAATTTGAACACGCGCGCAACTTCCGCAAGGGCGATTGCCGCGAGACAGGCACCGCGCGGGCTTCGGCAAGCATTCCGCTTTGAGATCTCGCGGGTGGAACGCCCGCCTGGCAGCCACGGCTTGAGGGTCGAAGCCAGCGACCTGGTCCTTCGCAGCAATTCCAAGAAAAGTGGAAATCGGTTTTAAGCGACATGCCCTAGCTTGGATCGGAGCGCCCCACAGTGGATCGCGCCCATGCGAAAGCCTCGTCGATCGCAGCCAGCTTCACGGCCTGCCATCCGCAATATTGATTCAGAAAATCGCGCGACACCCACATACGTGTCTTCTTGACCTCGTCGTGCCAGCCGATGTCGCCGCGCTCGGCGGATTTACGCAACAGACGCTGCAGATGGGTTCGCGATATCATGAAGTGGGCGGCCAGCGCCCGCGCGTCAACGCGGCCGATGTCGATCCTGTCTCCCTCCTCGGTGAGATCCAGTTTCGACATGATATAATCGACGACAAGGCCGCCGGCTTCCGTCCAGAGAAACAGGCCGATACATTCGGGCGGTTCACGCCAGATTTCCATTTCCAGACAATTGCGCGCCATACGCGGCTGGGCAAGATCCATCAGCGCCGGCGAGGCGGCGAGAGCCGCAGCCCGCTCGCCATCGTCAAGCAAATCGAGCGCGGTCAGGTTGGCGAGATACCAACTGAACATCGCGGTGAAGCTCATCTCCGTCGGCACATAACGGCGGGGGCGGCGAACGGGGCCGGGAGCCAGTTCGAGAAACCGATAGGTCAGCAGCTCTTCGACGAAGCTCAAGACCGTATTGCGGCTGGCGACACGATACTGCGTGATGAGATCGCGGAGCGCGACGACAGTCAGCCCCGAGCCGGGAACGGCAGCGTCGTGCTCAAGGTGAAGCGCATAGGCCGTCTGCGTCAGAAGCCAGCGCTGATGCGAGGCGAGCATGCGCGCGATCCTCGGACCATTGTCGTAACGGTTGCGTAACGCCTCCGAAAGAAAGCGCAACGACGCGACGAATTTGGGATGACGAGCAAGCTGCTCGATGGAAAAACTCAATCGGGCCTCCTTGGGGTGCCCATTTCAAATCAGCGACAAAAAGAGGATGTTTCATTTTTGTGAACGAATTCACCGGAATCGATCATAATTCCGACATTTAATAGCACGCTATAGTTATGCAATCGCCCTTATATCGCAAGAAGTTAAACAAATAATTTACTTTAAATTATTGTTTCCAGCCTGCATTCCCTAGTAGTGCAGCCATGATGATCCCCTGAGCGCGATGGTAGCAACTGTAGCATCAGCCTGCAAATGCAGGCGGAAACATCTGATCAATCAGACATCCATTCAGGATGTTGCATTCAACCTGAAACGAAGACAGGCTGCGGGGCGAATACTTATTGTGCCATAACAAAACATATTGATGTCGTGACATGACTTTAACTTTGGTTCAGATTTCGATGTAATGATGCGACACCTTCAGTCCGAGGAAGGCTTCGGACTGCACCCGCCATAGCTTAGCCTGATCAGGATAGACCATGCGAACAGACACCGGCCAGATCGTCAATCTGGCAGATTACCGTCCCACCGACTTCGTTCTGGAACGCGTGGACCTTACCTTCGATCTGCATCCAACCGAAACCAAGGTCGAAGCGCGGCTGATCTTCCATCGGCGGGGAGGCATCGATCCGAAAGCACCACTTGTGCTCGATGGCGACGAACTGGTTTTGTCCGGGCTGCTGCTCGACCAGGGCGAACTTCCGGCCGAACAATATGACGCCACGCCGGAAAGCCTGACCGTTCGCGATCTGCCTGACAGTACGCCTTTCGAGCTGACGATCACGACCGTGATCAATCCCGAGGCCAACACGCAGTTGATGGGCCTCTACCGTACCGACGGCATCTATTGCACGCAGTGCGAGGCCGAAGGCTTCCGCCGCATCACCTATTTCCCGGATCGACCTGACGTTCTCGCCCCCTATACGGTCAACATCATTGCCGACAAGGCCGCCAATCCGCTGCTGCTGTCGAACGGCAATTTCCTCGGCGGCGCCGGCTATGGCGAAGGTAAGCATTTCGCCGCCTGGTTCGATCCGCATCCGAAGCCGAGCTATCTCTTCGCGCTCGTCGCCGGCGACCTCGGTGTCGTCGAGGATACGTTCACGACCATGACCGGCCGCGAAGTCGCGCTGAAGATCTATGTCGAACATGGCAAGGAGCCGCGTGCTGCCTACGCCATGGATGCGCTGAAGCGCTCGATGAAATGGGACGAAGAGCGGTTCGGCCGCGAATACGATCTCGATATCTTCATGATCGTCGCCGTATCGGACTTCAACATGGGCGCGATGGAGAACAAGGGTCTCAACGTCTTCAACGACAAATACGTGCTCGCCGATCCCGAGACGGCGACCGATGCCGACTACGCCAATATCGAAGCGATCATCGCCCACGAATATTTCCACAACTGGACGGGCAACCGCATCACTTGCCGCGACTGGTTCCAGCTCTGCCTCAAGGAAGGTCTGACCGTCTATCGCGATCACGAATTTTCGGCCGACCAGCGTTCGCGTCCCGTCAAGCGCATCGCCGAAGTCCGCCACCTGAAATCGGAACAGTTTCCGGAAGACAGTGGCCCGCTCGCTCACCCGGTTCGCCCGACAAAATACCGTGAAATCAATAATTTCTATACGACGACAGTCTATGAGAAGGGCAGTGAAGTCACGCGCATGATCGCAACGCTGCTCGGCCGCGATCTGTTCAAGACGGGCATGGACCTCTATTTCGATCGGCACGACGGACAGGCCGTCACCATCGAAGATTTCGTCAGGTGTTTCGAGGATGTCAGCGGCCGCGATCTCACGCAGTTTTCGCTCTGGTATCATCAGGCGGGTACGCCTCTCGTCACCGCATCCGGCGCCTACGATGCCGATGCCAAGACGTTCACTCTGTCGCTTGAGCAGATGGTGCCGGCAACGCCTGGCCAGACCGCCAAGAAGCCGATGCATATCCCGCTGCGCATGGGCTTGCTTGCCGAAGACGGCGCTGTCATTACGCCTGCCTCCGTCGCCGGCGCGGAACTTACCGACGATGTCTTGCACCTGACGAAGCAGACGCAGGCAGTGACGTTCCATGGCATTCCCTCGCGGCCGGTTCTGTCGCTCAATCGCAGCTTCTCGACGCCGATCAACCTGCAATTCAGCCAGAGCGCCCGCGATCTCGCCCTGATCGCCCGCTACGAGACCGATCATTTCGCCCGCTGGCAGGCGCTGATCGACCTTGGCCTGCCCAACCTGCTGCAGGCGGTGCGCGCTGCTCGCCAGGGCATCGACATCACCTGCGATTCGGCCTTCACCGATGCATTGCTCGCAGCGGCGGCGGACGAAAGCCTGGAGCCGGCATTCCGTGCCCAGGCGCTTGCGTTGCCGAGCGAGGCCGATATTGCCCGCGAGCTTGGCGGCAATAACGATCCGGATGCCATTCATGCCGCGCGTCAGACGATCATCAAGCGTGTCGCCGAGGCCGGAAAACAGGTCTTCACCGCGCTTTATGACGGCATGCAGACGTCAGGCGTCTTCACGCCGGATGCGGCAAGTGCCGGCCGACGCGCCTTGCGCAATACGGCGCTGGGCTACCTGTCGCAGCTGGACGAGACGCCGGCGAGAGCGAAGGCCGCCTATGATGCTGCGAACAATATGACCGATCTCAGCGCCGCGCTGACCATTCTGGCGCAGCGCTTCCCTGATACGGCCGAGACGGCGGCGGCGCTTGCGCATTTCCGCGACCGCTTCGCGGACAATGCGCTCGTTATCGACAAGTGGTTCGCCATTCAGGCCGCAATCCCTGGCGCTGGCGCGCTGGAGCGCATTCGGCTGCTGATGGAGACGCCGCTGTTCAAGCGAACCAATCCGAACCGTGTACGTGCAGTCCTCGGCACCTTCGTCTTCGCGAACCCGACCGGCTTCGGTCGGGCAGACGGCGCCGGATACCATTTCCTGGCCGACGAGATCCTTGAGATCGATCCGCGCAATCCGCAGCTCGCCGCCCGTATCCTAACATCGATGCGCTCCTGGCGCCTGCTGGAGCCAGTGCGTGCCGACCATGCCCGCTCGGCGCTGATGCGGATCGAACGTTCGAACAACCTTTCGACCGATGTGCGCGACATCGTGGACCGCATCCTGAAGGAGTGATTGCGATCTCCTCGCGCACCGATCTCAAAGGCTGATTTGCATCGGCCTTTTCATCTCCAGCGAGTCCCGAATATGCGCAACTTACCGCTGCGTGTGCAAAATACGCTGAAATCGCAGATGGTTAAGAAAGTTTTACCGCACCCTCTGGACAAGCCGAATCACGAATGATTCATTAAGGCAGATTCGGGCGAGCGGCGCAGCGAATCGCACGAGGGACAAGGCTAAAGCGATGGTGGACGTGCGGCGGGCAACCGCGGCCGATGGACGGCTGCGTGTTAATTTCGACGGTCTGAAGTCCTGGCATAGCGGCGTTACCGATCGAACCGGGGTGCGTGTGGAGACGATCTCGCGTCGTTTTCCGCAAACGGAACATATTCTCAAGCGCATCATTCCGGTCCTCATCGTTTCCTTCCTGATGGTCGTTGCCGCCTCGCATTTCTTCGGCATGATCACGGAACATAGCCGGATGGCGGCTTCGGCCCGCCGCACCACTTCGCTTTCCATCGCCGCCGCATCCGCCGCCTTTTCGAACGATGCCAGCCTGTTCCAGGCCGGCGACCGCAGCGGCGCAGAGCGGAAATTGGCCTCCTATCTGCCGCAGGATCGATTGGATACCGGCGCATTCGTGCTGCTCGTGCAGTCGAGCGGGCGGGTGTTCGGCTCGTCGGCCGCCGGCTCGGGCTATATCGGCATGCTGATTTCCGATTTCTTTCCCGAAGTGTCGGCCATCCGCAATTTCGGCGACCATGCCGGCGTGATCGAAACGATGATCGGCGGCGAGCCCTATTATGCGGCGATTTCCCTGATAGGCGACAAAGGCGATTTCATCCTGTCGGCGGCATCGATGGATCAGATCGACAAGCTCTGGCGCGACGAGCTGACGCTGAACGTCACGCTGTTTGCCGGCATATCCTCCATCCTGCTTGTCATTCTTTACGCCTATTATACCCAGGTGAAACGCGCCCGGGACGCGGACGAAATCTTCCTCGAATCGAACCTGCGGGTCGAGACGGCACTTTCGCGCGGCCGCTGCGGTCTCTGGGATTTCGATTTCACCAGCCGCAAGTTCTTCTGGTCGCGCTCGATGTACGACATGCTGGGGATGCCTGCCGCCGACAAGCCTCTCGCCTTCACGGACGCGGCGCGGCTGATGCACCCGGATGACAACAGCCTTCATTTGCTCGCCCGCTCCGTCACCCGCGGCAATGCCGGCCAGGTGGACCAGATCCTGCGCATCCGCCATGCTAAGGGGCACTATGTCTGGATGCGCGCCCGCGCCCAGGTCATTCGCACCAATTCAGGCCGCGTGCACATGATCGGCATCGCCATGGACGTGACCGAGCAGCACCGGCTGGCCCAGCGTTATGCCGAAGCCGACCAACGGCTGGCCGATGCTATCGAATGCACCTCCGAAGCCTTCGTGCTTTGGGACAAGAACGACCGCCTCGTCATGTGCAACGCGCATTTCCAGCAGGCTTATGGCCTGCCCGACAACGTGCTCGTGCCCGGCACCGAGCGCGCCGTCGTCAACGCGGCGGCAGCGCGGCCGGTCATTGAGCGGCGCATCGTCGATCCCGGGCGCATCAGCCATTCGCAAACGACGGAAGTGCAGCTGGCCGACGAGCGCTGGCTGCAGATCAACGAGCGCCGCACCCGCGACGGCGGGCTCGTTTCCGTCGGCACTGATATCACGCAGCTGAAGCGCAATCAGGAGCGCCTTCGCGAGTCCGAACGCCGGCTGATGGCAACGATCAACGATCTTTCCGCCTCGCGGCAAATCCTGGAGCGGCAGAAGGCCGAGCTTTCGACCGCCAATGCGAACTATCTCGCGGAAAAGGAACGGGCCGAAGCGGCCAACAGAGCGAAGTCGGAATTCCTCGCCAACATGTCGCATGAGCTGCGCACGCCGCTCAACGCCATCCTCGGCTTCTCGGAAATCCTGCAGGACCAGATGTTCGGTCCGCTCGGCTCGACCCGCTATGACGAATATGCCAAGGATATCCACGACAGCGGCAAGCATCTGCTTAATGTCATCAACGACATTCTCGACATGTCCAAGATCGAAGCCGGGCATATGAAGCTCTCCTGCGAGCGGATCAATCTCGCACCGCTCATCGAGGAGTGCCTGCGTTTCACCCGCATCCCGGCCGCTCAGAAGAACATTCTCGTCGAGCAGGACATTTCCTCCGAGATCAAGCTGAGTGCCGATCGGCGGGCAATGAAGCAGATCGTCCTCAACCTGCTCTCCAATGCCGTGAAATTCACCAATGACGGCGGCCGTATCGCGGTTCGCACGCGCAAAGTCGAAGATGCTGTCATGCTTGTCATCGCCGACACGGGCATCGGCATTCCGAAATCGGCCCTGAGCAAGATCGGCCAGCCCTTCGAACAGGTGCAGAGCCAATATGCCAAGAGCAAGGGAGGCTCCGGCCTCGGGCTCGCCATTTCCAGATCGCTGACGGTGCTGCATCATGGCCGCATGCGCATCCGCTCCCGCGAAGGCATCGGCACCGTCATCGCGATCCGTATCCCGGATCAGGGTTGATCAGCTTTCAACGGTCGCCTGGAATATCTTCCGCACCGCCTTTGACAGCCGCTTCAGCTCCGCTTCCAGCGTGCGGATATCCGGGCAGTCGCCGGCGCGGCAGACCAGCTCGATCAGCCCCGAGGGCGCGTTCTGCGGATCGAACGAGCCGTCGATGCAGAGCCGGATGAGCTGCGACAGTTCCGTATAGAGGTGCAGGGCCTCCAGGCAGACATCGAGGTCATTGCGATTCATCAGGCTGGCGCCCAGCAATTTCAACGCTTCCGCCGTGCTGAGCCCGTTCGCGTCGATGCCGACGCCACGCTCGGGCGCGATCAGCCGCAAATATTGCGCGATGAATTCGATATCGATCAGGCCGCCGGGGATCAGCTTCAGGTCCCAGATGTTTTCGGGCGGCTTTTCCTGCTCGATTAGGCCGCGCATCTCGCGAACATCCCTTGCGACCTTGGCGGTGTCCCTCTTTGCCGAGAGAACTTCGCCGATGATGCGCTCGGCGTCGTTCACCAACGCCTCGTCGCCGCCGATCAAGCGTGCCCGCGAAAGCGCCATATGCTCCCAGGTCCAGGCCTCCGTGCGCTGATACTTCTCGAAGGAGTTGATGCGTGTGGCGACAGGTCCCTTGTTGCCTGAAGGACGCAGGCGCATATCCACCTCGTAGAGGATGCCTTCGGCCGTCGGTGCCGAGAGCGCCGCAATCAGGCGCTGGGTGATGCGCGTGAAATAGCGGGTGGCGTCGAGCGGCTTCGTGCCGGAAGATTCACCGGCCGTGTCGTCGTAGTCATAGAGCAGGATGATGTCTATGTCGGACCCCGCCGTCAGCTCGAAACTGCCGAGCTTGCCCATGCCGACGACAGCGATGCGACCGCCGGGATATTCGCCGTGCGCCACGCGGATTTCCTTCATAACCGCATCCAGCGCCGCCTCGACGATCAGATCGGCGAGGTAGGTGAAGGCTCGAGCCGCCATCTGCCCGCCGATCGCGCCCGTCAACAGACGGATGCCGATCAGGAAGCGTTGTTCGGACGCGAAGATGCGCAGGCGGTCCAGCACCTCTTCATAGTGTCTTGCAGGCGACAGGAAACTCCTGATGCGCTCGGCGAGATAATCGCGCGTCGGCAATTCGGCCATGAGGCCCGGATCCAGCATGCCGTCGAAGACGTGCGGCTTGGCCGCGATGATCTCGGCAAGACGCGGCGCCGAGGACATGATGTTGACGATGAGGGAAAGTAGCGCCGGATTGGTACCGAGCAGCGAGAAGAGCTGAATGCCCGCCGGCAGGCCGGAGATGAAGCTGTCGAAGCGCAGCAGCGCCTCGTCGGCACGCTTGCTTTCGCCGAAGACACGCAGCAGTTCGGGCGTCAGTTCCGTCAGCCGCTCGCGCGCTTCCACCGATTGGGTGGCGCGATATCGGCCGTAGTGCCAGGTACGGATCACATTGGCGATGTCGGATGGCCTTTCGAAGCCGAGACGGCGCAGCGTCTCCAGCGTGTCGGGATCGTCGCCCTGGCCGGTAAAAACCAGATTGCCGGTTTCGGACGATAATTTCATTTCCTGCTCGAACAGGCGCGCATAACGCCGCTCGACCGTTTTCAGCATCGTCACCAGAGCCTCGGAGAAGGCTGTCACGTCGGCAAAGCCCATCATGAAGGCGATACGCCGGAGCTCGGCATCGGTTTCCGGCAGCAAATGCGTCTGCTCGTCGCGCACCATCTGGATGCGATGCTCGACATTGCGCAGGAACCAGTAGGCTGATGTCAGCTCATCGCGGGTTTCCGCGCCGATCCACTTCGCTTCGGTCAGCTCGGCGAGCGTTTGCTCGGTCGACCGGCAACGCAATGCCGGCATGCGGCCGCCGGCAATGAGCTGCTGCGTTTGCACGAAGAACTCGATCTCGCGAATGCCGCCTCGGCCAAGCTTGACGTTGTGGCCCTTGACGGCGATCGCTCCGTGGCCCTTGTGCACATGGATCTGCCGCTTGATCGAATGAATGTCTGATATCGCGGCATAGTCCAGATATTTGCGGAAGACGAAGGGCACGAGATCGCGGATGAACGCCTGGCCGGCGGCGATATCGCCGGCAACGGGGCGCGCCTTGATGAAGGCCGCGCGCTCCCAGTTCTGCCCCCTGCCCTCGTAATAGATCAACGCCGCATCAACGGGGATTGCCAGCGGCGTCGCGCCGGGATCGGGACGCAGGCGAAGATCGGTGCGGAAGACATAACCATCCGCCGTGCGCTCCTGCAGGATGCGCACCAGCCGCCGCATCAGCCGCGGGAAGATATCGATGGCGTCATCCGGATCGGGCACGATGCCTGCCGTCTCATCGAAGAAGACGACGAGATCGATGTCGGACGAATAGTTCAATTCCTCGGCGCCGAGCTTGCCCATGCCGAGCACGATCAGCCCTGACTTCTGGCTCGGGGATGCGGGATCGGGCAGCGAAATCTTGCCGGCTTCGTGCGACGACAGCAGCAGATGGTCGATCGCCGCCGAGATGGAAGCTTCGGCAAGCCTGCTCAGCCAAAGGGTCGTCGCCTTGCCATTATAAATGCCGGCGAGATCGGCGAGCGCGATCAGAAAGGCGGCACGGCGCTTGGCGATGCGCAGGCGGCTCATCACCTCGGATTCTGAAGGCGAAGAGCTTGCCTCCTCGGCCGGCAGCCAGGCGCGGCGGGCCTCTTCGATCAGCGTTTCGAGCTGAGGCGACAATGGCCTCTCGATGGCGGCAACGAGGAGCGACGGTTCGAGATTGGCGATCTCGCGCAGATGAGGAGACAGAGTGAGCGCAGCGACGATGAAATCCCGCGATGCGCTCTCCTCGGCGAGCAAGGCAGCGACGGCAGGCTCTGCCCCGCCGATCTGCTTGAGATCGGCAAGTGCTGCCTTCGTCTCGGTCTGGTTCAAAGGCCGCAACCGCCCAGACGGAACATCCCGCAGCAAATCGCTTTGCGTCGTCGTCATGCAGTTCTCCCCAACAGCAAGCGGATACTGCAGGATTAACCTATTGTTTCTGCATGGGGAAGATCATGGTGACCGTTAATCCCTTGGCATCGGCACTGTCGGGATCAGTATCGGAAAGCTCCAGCAGGCCGCCATGCAGCTCCATGACCGCCTCGACAAGAGCGAGGCCAAGGCCGGTTCCAGGCTTGGAACGGCTTTCGTCCAGGCGGAAGAAGCGCTTGACCACATCGCCGCGCTGATGAGCGGGGATGCCTGGTCCGTGATCGGCAACGGCGAGCGTGACCGCATCGTGCGTGCGCACCAGCCTGAAGGTTATCGCCTGCTTGCCGTTGCAGCCCGAGGCATATTTGAGGGCATTGTCGATGAGGTTGAAAAGCGCCTGGCCGATCAGTTCGCGATTGCCCTGCACCTCGACATCGGGCTCGATATCCGCCGTCAGCGCCAGGCCTGCCTCTTCGGCAACCGGCTCATAGAGTTCGGCGGTATCGGCGACGATGGAGGAAAGATCGACATCGGTCATTTCGGCAGCCACCGATCCGGCCTCGACACGGGAAATCATCAAGAGCGCGTTGAAGGTGCGGATCAGCTGATCGGACTCGCCGATGATGCCCTCCAGGGCGACGCGACGCCCTTCGCTGTCGGCATTGTCGAGCGCATCGGCCGCTTTGTTGCGCAGGCGTGTGAGCGGTGTCTTGAGGTCATGCGCGATATTGTCGGAGACCTGCCGCAAGCCCTCGTTCAGTTTCTCGATGCGCTCGAGCATCGCATTCAGCGATGCGGACATGCGGTCGAACTCGTCGCCGGAGCCGCCGACCGGCAGACGCTGGGAAAGGTCGCCGGCCATGATCTTGCGGCTGGCGTCCGTCATCCGGTCGATGCGCTTCAGCGCGTTGCGGCCGATACCGAACCAGATGACCAGCGCGCCGAGGCCCATGATCGCCAGCGCCAGCATCAGCGCCTGGCGCACCAGCACGCGGAAGCGCTCCGGCTCGCCGAGATCGCGGCCGATCAGGATGCGCAGGCCGTTGTCGAGGATGAAGATATTGGCGATCGCCAGATGGCGCCGTTCCGGATCGTTGGAAGCGTCCGTGTAGCGCTCGTAGACGAAGGGCAGCTCCGTCCAGCCGGACTGGCCGAGAACGCCGGGCTGCACGGAGGCGACGTTACCGGCCAGAATATCGCCGGAAGGACCGGCAATGACATAGAGGTTGGCGCCAGGCTGACGGGCGCGGCGCTCCATCGTGCGCAGAAGCAGGTTCAGCCCGCCGATGTCATAGGCGCGCTTGACCTGATTGACTTCCTGCTGGACGGCGTCGCGGATCTGCCCCGTCAGCAACCGTTCGGACATGGCCGTGACGTAGAAGACCAGCGTCGCGGCGCAAAGCGCAAAGAGAAGAATGTAAAGGGCGGAAAGGCGGACGGCGGTGGACTTGAAGAGGACGCGAAAGCGACTCATCCCTCGTCCTTGATCATGTATCCGGCACCGCGAATCGTCTTCAGCAGCGGCTGGCTGAAATCCTTTTCGATCTTGGAGCGCAGGCGCGAAACATGGACGTCGATGACATTTGTCTGCGGATCGAAATGATAGTCCCAGACATTCTCCAGCAGCATGGTGCGGGTCACGACCTGGCCGGCATTCTTCATCAGATATTCCAGCAGGCGGAATTCGCGCGGCTGCAGCGGGATTTCCTTGCCGCCGCGCCGCACCTCATGCGAGAGCCGATCCAGCTCCAGATCGCCGACGCGATAAAGGACATCCTGCTCCGGCGTGCCCTTGCGGCGGCCGAGCACCTCGACGCGCGCCAGAAGTTCGCTGAAGGCATAGGGCTTCGGCAGGTAGTCGTCACCGCCGGCGCGCAGGCCCGTAACGCGATCGTCCACCTGGCCTAGCGCGGAAAGGATCAGAACCGGCGTATGCACGCCCTTGCGGCGCAGCTCGCTGATAACAGACAATCCGTCGCGGCGTGGCAGCATGCGGTCTATGATGGCGACATCGTACGTGTTCTCGGTGGCCATGAAGAGACCGCTCTCACCATCGCTGGCGTGATCGGCAACGATGCCGGCCTCGCGAAACGCCTTGGTGAGATAAGCTGCCGCCTCGAGATCGTCTTCGATGATCAGAATCTTCATGTGGGCGACATTACCCGCCGAGGGTGTCTCGGCACAACGGGAATCGGAAGAATTCACGGCATGTTGGCCAGTGGTTGTCATCTTTCACCTGCCTTGGAGCCAGCCTTATTGAACGTCTTAGAGCGGTTCAGTTTTTCACGGGTCTCCGAACCGCTCTATCGCTTTGTTGTCTCGCAATTCCGGACGCAAAACCGCGCAGCACTTTTCTGGGATTGCTCTAAAAAGAGGCCGCGCAAGCTGTGGCCTGCGCGGCCTCTTGAATGCATTTCACACACTGGAGCGATCAGCCGGCGTTGATCGGCAGAGCAACGAAGCGGCTGCCGTCACCCGACTGGATCTGGAACAGCGCACGCGTGCGGCCATCCTTTTTCGCCTGCTCGATGACCTTGGCGATGTCGCCGGCGCTGGAGACCTGCTGGTTATTGACCGAGGTGATCTTCTCGCCTTCCTTCACGCCCTTATCGGCGGCATCGGAATCGGGATCGACTCCAGTGATCGCAACACCCTTGCCGTCATCGGACGGGCCGACAGTGAGGCCGAGGTCCGCGAGCGCCTTTTCTGAGGACGGCTGCTGCGGCTGGCTCGGCTGCGTGTCATCGTTGGAGGCTTGGCTCTGATCGGCCGGAAGCGTGCCGAGCTCGACTGTGACAGACTGCGACTTGCCAGCGCGCCAGATCGAAACCTCAACCTTGGAGCCCGGCTGCATCGCGCCGATGCGGCGAGCGAGATCGCGCGGATCCTTGACCGGGTCGCCATTGACCGCCGTCACGACGTCGCCGTTCTTGATGCCGGCCTTCTGGCCGGGCGAGCCGTCCTGCGGGGAAACGACGAGTGCGCCGCTTGCCTCGGAAAGGCCGAGGGATTCGGCGATATCCTTGGTGACCGGCTGGATCTGCACACCGAGCCAGCCGCGCGAGACGGTGCCGGACTTGATCAGGTCGGCTACGACATCCTTGGCGGTCGTCGCCGGAATTGCAAAGGCGATGCCGACGCTGCCGCCCGATTGCGAGAAGATCGCGGTGTTGATGCCGACCACCTGGCCGTTGAGATTGAAGGTCGGGCCGCCGGAGTTGCCCTTGTTCACCGGTGCGTCGATCTGGATGTAATCGTCATAGGGACCGGAATGAATGTCGCGGCCGCGAGCCGATACGATACCCGCGGTGACGGTGCCGCCGAGGCCGAACGGATTGCCGACGGCAACGACCCAATCGCCGACGCGAACCTTCGCGTCATCGGCCCAGCCGACATAGGTGAACTTCTTGCCCTTGGGATCGACCTTCAGCACCGCGAGATCGGTGCGGGAATCCTTACCGACGAGCTTGGCGTCAAGCTCGGTACCGTCGTTGAGAACGACGACAAAGGCCGCGCCGTCGGAAACGACGTGGTTGTTGGTGACGATATAGCCATCTTCCGAAACGAAGAAGCCCGACCCTTGAGCGACTGGGCGCAGATGGCCCTTGTCGTCGGGATTCTTCTGCTGGTTCTGGCCATGCTGCTGGCCTCGGCCCTGCTGCTGCTGGAACTGGCGGAAGAACTTCTTCAGCGGGTGGTCATCCGGAAGATCATCGAAGCCACGGCCGAGACCAAAGGAGTCGTCTTCATCCGCAGCCGCATTGACACGGGATTCGACGCGAACCGAGACGACGGCCGGCGACACGGCATCGACCACGTTGGCAAAGCTTGGAACCTGCGGCGCCTGAACATTGACCGCATCGGCATAGGAACGGCTGACTTCGGCCGGAACACCCGTGGCCAGAGCAGCGACAGCGAGGCCGGCGACGACCGAGGCCTTCATAGCGGTGCTGCGGGACAGGCTGTCCTTGATATTCCTGAACATATGCAAGTTACCTTTTCTTTTCTTGCCGGATTTGCGCCGGCAAACCGGTTTTGGTTCGTGGTGATAAATATATAGGGCGCGACACCTTACAGCGAACTGTCCGCCCCATGAAAAATTCGTAATGTAAGGAAGTGGTGGTAATGAGGTGAAGGAAATGACGGCAGCGTCACTTTCCCAGGATCTCGTTCAATTGCGCCTCTTCCTCGTCGCTCAGAGGCTTGCCGGTGGGCTTGCCGGCGCGGCGGCGGGCGTAGACGACCAAGGCCAATCCGCTCACAACGAAGAGCGCGATCGGCGCCCCCCAGAGTATGTAGGTCTTTTCGCTCAAGCGCGGCTTGAGCAGCACGAACTCGCCATAGCGGGAAACGATATAGTCGAGCACCTGCCGATCCGTATCGCCGTTGGCAAGTCGCTTGCGCACGAGCAGGCGCAGGTCGCGGGCAAGATCCGCGTTGGAATCATCGATGGATTGATTCTGGCAAACCATGCAGCGCAGTTCGGCCGAAATCGTGCGCGCCCGCGCTTCCAGGGCCGGATCGGACAGAACCTCGTCGGGATTGACGGCAAAGGCGGGCAGCGGCGCCAGTAGCGGGATAAGGCAAAGAAACAGTCGCATGACGCCGCCGAGACCGCAGATACAGGTAAAGCGGGTTGTCG
>NZ_JABAII010000011.1 GCF_012641405.1 Rhizobium sp. P40RR-XXII | reverse complement strand
AAATCGGCGACCTGCTGCCGTTCAACTTCTCCAAGACTACTGCGGCCGGATAGAGCCGGATCTCGCTACCAATGCGCGCACGTTCATCGGTCTTGCGCCGTCAATGCGCATCGAAAATCGCGCTTACATCCGGACAATTCTGCGCCTGACCCATGAAGAGGGTCTTTCGGTGCGCGAGATTGCCGAGCGGCTGAAGATCGGCAAGAGCTCGGTATCGACCTATTTGCTACGGGCTCGGGAAGCCGGGCTTTCGTGGCCGTTGCCAGCCGGCTCGGACGAGGATGCAAAGCTGGAGCGGCGGCTGTTCGGCCGTGCCGGTCGTCCACCGCGCGATCTCAGCGAGCCGGACTGGGCGCTGGTGGTTCGGGAGCTGAAGCGCAAAGGCGTGACGCTGACGCTTCTATGGCAGGAATACCGCGCCAGTCATCCTGATGGTTACGGCTTCACGTGGTTCTGCGAGAAGATTGCCGCCTTTCGGCAACGCGCAAGTGTAGCGTTCCGCAATCGGCACGCGGCGGGCGCGGTGATGCAGACCGACTATGCCGGGCCGACGGTGCCGGTGATCGATCCGGCGACCGGCGAAATCCATCCGGCCCAGATCTTTGTCGCGGTGCTGGGCGCCTCCAACCTGACCTTCGCCCATGCCAGCTTTAGCCAGCAGTTGCCGGACTGGATCGACGGTCAGGTGCGTGCTCTGACCTTCTATGGTGGGGTCACCAAGGCAATCGTGTGCGACAACCTCAAAGCGGGGGTGGCCAAGGCCCTTTGGTTCGAGCCGACATTGACTGCGACATTCGCCGCCATGGCGGAGCATTACGACACCACGATCCTGCCGACACGCAGCAGGAAACCGCGCGACAAAGGCCGGGTCGAAGGCGCGGTGCTGATCGTCGAGCGTTGGATCCTCGCCCGGCTCCGGAACCGTACCTTCTTCTCGCTTGCCGCCCTCAACACGGCGATTGCCGAATTGCTCGATGACCTGAACAACCGGCCGATGCGCCATGTCGGCAAAAGCCGCCGCGAACTGTTCGAGGAGATCGAGCGGGCAGCCTTGAAGCCCTTGCCGGCGACGCCGTTCGAATATGCGGAATGGAAGTCGGCGAAGGTTCATCCGGACTATCATGTCGAGGTCGACAAGACCTTCTACTCGGTACCGCATCGGCTGATCGGATGCACCCTCCAGGTGCGGCTCACCCACCGGGTGGTCGAGATCTTCCATGACCACCAGCGGGTCGCCAGCCATGTTCGCCGCTCGCAGCGTTCCGGCCACGTCACCGTCAACGACCATATGCCCAAGGCGCATCAGCGCTATGCCAACACCACGCCGACCAATCTGATCGGCCGTGCGACCCAGATCGGCCCCAATGCCGCCATCCTGGTCGAACGCATGATGCGCGACAGGCCGCATCCGGAACAGGGATACCGCTCGGCCATGGGCATTCTGTCGCTGGCGCCACGCTATGGATCGCAGCGCCTCGATGCGGCCTGTGAGCGGGCGCTCACCATCAATGCCATTACCTATTCCTCCGTCGCCTCCATCCTCAAATCCGGCCTCGACCGGGAAAGACCGCAGGCTGAACACGCGGCCCCCACGCCTGCGCATACCAATATCCGTGGCCGATCCTACTATCAGTGAAGGAAGCAAGAATGCTGACAAATCCCACCCTCGACCAGATGCAAGCCCTCGGGCTGACGGGCATGGCCGCCGCCTGGCGCGAATTGACCGAGCAGTCCGGCACCAATGAACTCAGCCGCGATGAGTGGCTCGGCCTGATGCTCGACCGCGAAGTCACCCTGCGTGCCGACAAGCGTATCCGTAACCGGCTCGCCTCCGCCAAGCTACGCTTTGCCCAGGCCTGTATCGAAGATATCGACTTCGCCGCCGCCCGCGGTCTCGACCGGCGCAACACCATGGCGCTGGCCCAGGGGCAATGGCTCACCGCCCATGAAGGCCTGATCATCACTGGCCACACCGGCACCGGCAAATCATGGCTGGCCTGTGCCTTCGGCAGGCAAGCGGCCAGGCTCGGTCACTCAGTGCTCTATGTGCGCGTGCCGCGCATGTTCGAGGATCTGGCGCTTGCCCGCCTCGATGGCTCCTTTCCCCGTCTCATCGATAAGCTCACCCGCGTCCAGCTCCTCATCCTCGACGACTTTGGAACACATGCGCTCACGGATCAGCAGCGTTTCCATCTCTTCGAAATTGTCGAGGAGCGCTATCAGAGAAAATCCACCCTGATCACAGCCCAGGTTCCCGTGGCAAGCTGGCACGACCTTATTGCCGACAGCACGGTCGCCGATGCCATACTCGACCGCATCGTGCATAATGCCCATCGTATCACTCTGCGCGGCGAGAGTATGCGAAAGCAAAAAAGCGCACCCCTCTTGACGGGTGCCGAAAACGGCGAAATCAATCAGCCCTGATAGAAACCAGGCTGCCGAGGACCAACCTCGTCAGACTGTCCGGACTTTAGTGAAACTGCTGTCCGGGATTTAGCGGAATCAATGTCCAGCTTTAGCCAAGCGCGCAACTGGTCTCCTCGACCAGGTGGACGCATGGGTTTCCAGCCAGTCGAAGGCGGTTCAAATCGCTTATGAATATTCCGGCTCGTTCGGCCGGACGGAACCCATGATGGCGCTGGCTTTGCGGCCACGGGCTTTATCGATCAGCAGATCGACGACTTCTTTACGGCTGCGTCGAAGCTGTAAGGCTAAAAAAATTGCGGGCCATGACCTCCCGAAGTTCCATGGGTGAGTGCACCGTATGGATGATGTTGCCGCCAAAATACGAGCGAGGGGTGGCGACTTTTATCCAATTGTAGCCTGCATACTCACAGACCAGAAGATAAAGTCGTTCAACTGCATGCGCTATCGTCGCATCAATTTGTCCAGATTCATCCGGAAAATCCCCGATCGTGAGGCCCGCCCGAAGCAGCGGGCGCAATGCCGCTGAACGAGCCCAAAACATGGAGCCCGATATGAAATCGATTGCCTCAATATGATCGATAGAGAAACCAATCCGCCTAGCCAGTTCTTGGCTTTTTTCCTTATTATCACCCCAGTTGATCCATTCTCGGATGAAGTCCACATGCTGCGGCCCAACAATCCCTAGCTTAAGATCCTGCTGAAAACATTCGAGTGTGCCAGCCACTATTTCTGGAGAT
This sequence comes from Rhizobium sp. P40RR-XXII, assembly GCF_012641405.1. GTDB lineage: Bacteria > Pseudomonadota > Alphaproteobacteria > Rhizobiales > Rhizobiaceae > Rhizobium. Next base: position 216,754 of record NZ_JABAII010000011.1, on the reverse strand, counting down.
CCAAGCAGGCATTCGAAAAGCATCCTTCGCCAATTGCGGACCTTACCATGGTGAGGAGATACCTTTGTGTGGATATGAAGGATGAGTTCGTACCGCTCATACGCCTCTGGAAAGGCAAGAAGCTTTGGCGCTATGTCGCGCCCCCTGTTTGGGGTTACCTTGATTGATACCACGCCCTTCCACCAATCCTGAAACACCTGGGCCACAATATTTCTTTTTTCTTCGGTATCTGTGGTCAAGAATAAATCTGCTGAATTGGGGATATTTAAAAGATACACAAATATCTCCGACGCGAGGTCCGGGTAGAAAATATGGCAGAATACGCCGACAATCCCGGTGTAGGCCGCAGGTGTATAGCCAAGAGGCAAAGCGATCGAATGCTCCTGCGGCACGCTTGACCAAGCCTTATGTGATCGACCTTCCTTCAGCCCTGTGGTCAGAAAGTGCTCCGCCGGATCGATACCCGCTTCAAGAACATCTGGATGCGATAAGAGATAAGCTTCTCCGTCGAAGTCTTCCGGGAGAATTAAACCTGAAGTATTTTCAACATCACCTTGGGAATCATTAGATAATTTATGTAAACTCATAGGCAATACTTCACTCCAAATTAATAAGTCAGGCTGACTATACGCACAAAACGGTAAGAAATAGCCGTTATGCATCTACGCGGACTCGATATCTCCTTCGGTAATATTCCCGTAAGCTTAAACCAAACTGAAATACGTCCCGCCTTCGTATCGTCACCACGCAGAATTGGGCCTTCGCATCGCCTGCCAAGTTCTCACTGAAGCTGCTAAGCGTCAGGCTGCAGACGAGCTCGCGCAGCAAGCAGGCAACGGATGCCAAAGCCAATGTTGCAATCGCTGATTATGGAAAGAGGTACGTTACTGCGTATCCATACGAGGTGGGCATAAGGACAGGGTCTGAACAATTTTACTCAATATTCACAGGCGGTCGCGCTCGGACGGATACCCATAGCCCGTCAATACGCCATTAGCCGCTCTCTTTTGAACCGTTGGCGCAAATCTGTTCGATAGGGTTTGCACGGCCAGAAGCAATGCGATGGTTTTGCGCGCGCCGTACGCATCCGAGTAAGGCCGCCTTGTAGGACGTGTCGGATCTGGCACTGACTGTCCTTATTGACGTCAAAAAGGACAGTGCGGGATGGAACGGCTTGAGATTATCGATAGCGGCCGGCGGCGACGCTTCAGCAAAGAGATGAAGCTGCAGATTGTCGCCGAGAGCTATTCGGAACCTGGCTTGTGTGCGACGACGGCGCGGCGACATGGGATATCGCGATCGCAGCTATATGAATGGCGCCGGCTCGCACGAGCGTGGCAACTGGATGTTGCGTCGCCTGTCGGCGACTTTATCCCAGCACTCGTTGTTCCAGAGGTAGAGCCGGCAGCAGGGTCATTGCCGAACGCCGGCCGGATGGAGGTTGTCAGCGCGAATGGTCGCCGTGTGATTGTGGACCGCGATGTCGACGTTGAAGCGCTGCTTCGGATCCTGCGCGGACTGGAGGCGCTGCGGTGAATCCGTTTCCGATGGGAACAGGCGTCAAGGTCTGGCTTTCGACGGGATACACGGACATGCGCTGTGGCTTTCCCTCCCTGGCGCTTCGGGTGCAAGAGGTTCTGAAGCATGATCCCTTGTCAGGGCATCTCTTCGTCTTCCGGGGTCGCAGATCGGATATTTTGAAGATCATCTGGCATGATGGTCTGGGCGCCTGTCTTTTTACCCGGCGGCTGGAGAAAGGCCGGTTTATCTGGCCGAATATGGAGAGCGGCGCGGTAGCGATCTCACCGGCGCAATTGTCTTATTTGCTGTCCGGGATCGACTGGCGCAATCCGCAGGAAACCTGGCGTCCGACACGGATCGGATAGCATTATTGCATTGAAAGTATTGAGTGAATCTGATCGAATGGCTTCATGAACTCGAAGCCTGTGGATCTTCCTGCGGACCTTGCGAGCGCCTATTTGGCGCTGCTTGCCGAGCGTGAGATGCTGCAGACTGAACGCGATGTTGTTGTCGCCGAGCGCGATACCGTCGTCGCCGAGCGGGACATGGCGGTGGCGCAAGCCGCCAATGCGCAGGCCATGCTGTCGGACAGTGAGGCCCTGATTGCCAGTCTGGAACTGGCGATCGAAAAGCTGAAGCGCGAACTGCGCGGCCGGCGATCCGAGCGCACGGCGCGCCTGATCGACCAGATGGAATTGCAGCTCGAAGAACTGGTTATGGCGGCGACGGAGGATGAAGCCGCAGCGCAGGCGGCTGCCGCCAAGACCTCGAGCGTACGTTCGTTTACGCGCAAACGGCCTGTCCGAAAGCCATGGCCGGAGGATATCGAGCGCGAGCGCGTGGTGATCGATCCCCCAGTCACCTGTGCATGCTGCGGCGGGTCGCGCCTGTCGAAACTGGGCGAGGACGTCACTGAGACGCTCGAGGAGGTTCCGCGTCGGTTCAAAGTGATCGAGACGGTGCGGGAGAAATTTACCTGCCGTGACTGCGAAGCGATCAGCCAGCCGCCGGCGCCTTTCCATGCGACGCCGCGCGGCTTCATCGGCCCTCATCTGCTGGCGACGATCCTGTTCGATAAGTTCGGCATGCATAGTCCGCTCAACCGCCAGAGCACCCGGTTCAAATGCGAGGGCATCGAGCTTTCCACCTCGACGTTGGCCGACCAGGTCGGGTATGGAACGGCCGCGCTCCTGCCGGTCTTCGATCTGATCGAGAAGCATGTCTTTGCGGCCGAACGCCTTTTTGGCGATGACACCACCATTCCCATTCAGGCCAAAGACAAATGCACGACCGGGCGAATATGGACCTACGTGTGCGATGACCGGCCCTACGGCGGAGCGGCAGCGCCGGCCGCCATCTACTATGCTTCGAGCGACCGCCGCGGCGAGCACCCGCAGAAGCACCTGGCCGGGTATGGCGGCACTCTGCAGAGTGATTGTTACAACGGCTTCGAGCCGCTCAGTGTCGCCGAAAAGAAAGCGGTACCGATCACCTTCGCCTTTTGTCATGCGCACGCGCGGCGCAAATTCTTTGAACTTGCCGACATCCAGAAAAGTGTCCGCGACCGCAAACGAAAGGGCAAGCCGATCTCGCCGATCGCCCTGGAGGCCGTCCAACGATACGATGCGCTGTTTGAGATCGAACGCGAGATCAATGGACTGAGCGCCGAAGAACGGTTGGCCGCGCGGCAGGAAAAGAGCAAACCGCTGTTCGATGACATGCACGCGTGGCTGAAACGGGAGCGCGCCACGCTCAGCAAATCGTCTGAGGTGATCGAGCCGATCGATTATATGCTGAAGCGTTGGGATGGTTTTGCCCGGTTCCTCGAAGATGGCCGGATTTGTCTCACGAACAATGCGGCCGAGCGCGCTCTGAGAGGAATTGCACTCGGGCGTCGAAACTGGACCTTCGCCGGTTCCCAGCGTGGCGCCGATCGTGCCGCCATCATGCTCTCCGTCATCACCACTTGCCGTCTCAACGACGTCGACCCAAAGGCGTGGCTCGCCGATTTGTTCGCCCGCATCGCCGATCTTCCCGTCTCCCGCCTGCACGAACTGCTGCCTTGGCAATGGAAGTCGCACAAAGCGACGGCTATCGCGGCGGCCGCGTAAACAGCTCCCGGAACAATGCTTCCGAACGCTCCAAGCCTTCATCGGTCAGGATCAATGACTTCGACTTGTTGACCGGGTCGCCGATCATGCCCTTCTTGTGAAGCCGATCCGTCGTTGCCCAGTCGAAGCCCTTCCAGGCACAACGCTCGTTATGCAGCGTCAGCCACAACAGCGCCAAAACGGCATCGTCGATCTTGTCCTCATCGATCTCCATGAACCGACGTTACCACGCGCGGCGCCCAAAATCCCGCGGCCCTGCTCGGATGGATACCGCGCGCCTACGTCGTGTTGGAAACTTTTGCGGCAGTGGCGTGTGGGTCTGGACCGGTTGTGGTGATCTCGCTTGCGAGCAGGCCTTACAGCTTTAGCCGGATGACATCCTGCAACATCTCGCGGTCCAGCGTCAGATCTGCGACGATCTTCTTCAATCGCGAATTCTCGTCCTCGAGCTGCTTCAGCCTCTTCATCTCAGGCGGCAGCATCACAACGTACTTCTTTTTCCAATTGAAGTAAGCGCCTGACTGATCCCTGCATTGCGGCAGATCTCCGCCAGCGTCACCCCTTCATCACCCTGCTTCAGAATGAACGCCTTCTGGGCGTCCGAAAACAGCGATGCCTTCATCGTCTTCCGTTCCTTTCCCAGCCAGAAAACTGCACCGGAAAGCTCTAACCAAAAACGGTCCAGTTTGAAGGGTTCACATCACAGGTCAGTCGATGCCCAAAATTGAAATCGTCATGGATCGGCTCCCCTTCCTTCAATGACGGGTCATCATACTCGATGTCCTCCGAAGGGCGGGTCATCCCGTAATCAACACTTCGACCGGGCAACGACGGATCGCCAGTCAATCCCGGACAGTAATAGGAAACCTGTGCCGACATATCGTAACCCGCCACAGTGTAGCGTCGCGACCTGAGCGCACGGCACCTGCTACTGCTTCGCACAAGTACCGGACTGCGCGCCCTGTGTACAGCTTATCCGAGCAACCCATCGTTTACATAGGTCCTACCCTCAAAGATGCCAAACTCCAAGTAGTGCACAAGAGGGTTGGTGCCGGAAGCCGCGACATCCGGGTAAAGTTTCAAATACCCTGCAGTATCAAACTTTGCGGAGGGATCTCGCCCCTCATGCCAACCAAATTCCAAGTAATGCTGGAACGGATTGATTCCAGCAGCCGCTACGTCTTTGTACCTGGCCAAATATGCTGAGGTGTCAAAAAATGCGTCGGGATCTCGCCCCTCATGCCAGCCGTACTGGTTATAGTGCTGCTGTGGATCGAGATGGGCGGCCGCTACATCCGCGTTATTCTGGTAGTAGAATTGTCCATTAATTAGCAGATCATTCGCCGTGACAGCACGACCCTCATACATACCGAAATGCAAATAATGCTCAAGCGGATCAATCTTTGCTGCGGCGACATCTGGATTGATCCGCAGATATTCCTTCGTATGGAACCGGTCAGAGGGATCTCGCCCTTCCTTCCATCCGAATTGATCATAATGCTGTAGGGGGTCGATTCCGGAAGCCGCAACATCATGATATTTCGCCAAATATTCGGACGTACTAAAGAAATTGTTCGGATCACGCCCTTCCTTCCAACCAAGCTGATCATAGTGCTGGTCCGCATCAATGCCTGCGTTGAGAACATCACGATTGTGGGTGTAATAGAACATATCATCGACTAGGCTGTCACTTTGAACAACCGCTCTGTCCGAAAACTGTAGTTTCTCAATCGAAACCAAGCTTTCCACCGCTCCGCCGCCCTTGACTATCATTGCGCGGTAACCGTAGTCGACCGTCGCCTGTGCTAGCCTAAAGTCAAAGACGGCCGTGTCAAAACCAGCTCCGCCGTCTAGCCAGTCGTTACCGGTGCCGCCCTTTAGTGTATTGTTTGCGGCATTGCCGATAATCGTATCGTTGCCGGATCCGCCAATTGCGTTTTCGATCAATGAGCGGCTATCGCCATGATACTGCAGGGCATTATAGACATTGCCGTGTGCGAAGTTGCCATCCCCGAGGTAGGCGCTTTGTGCAGCGGACATCAATGACCAGCTGCCCGGTCTCAAATCTATAGACAGATTTGTTGTGTAGTTTGAGAAATCATAGGTATCGTTGCCGCCACCATCCCAAATGGTGAGAAAAATGCGATCGTCGCCAGGCTTTCCCTGCCCGACACCATCAATGAACATTTCACCGGTCGTGGGTGAAAAAGTGTAAGTCGTGTCTCCGGAATGCGTCGTGAAATTTGCACCGTACAACTTCTGGATGGCCGCGATATCATACATCATTAATGACTGAGCAAAGCCGAAATTTTCGTTTGTATAACCAAAGCTCGTCCATGCCGCAAAATAGGAGCGGTAGCTCATGACAGTGAATTCCATGCTGTCATGCCAAATACTCATCTCCCAGGAATTATAAGGTGAAGACTCAAAGGAATGCTTGAGGCCAAGTGCATGTCCGATTTCATGCAGAGTGGAGATCCAGGCATAATTGCCTTTGATCGGATCGGTCATCGCGCTTGCGTCGGTCTGCGTACCAAACCAGACGTCACCACCCCGGTCAGAACTCGACGGAGCATATGTATAGGCGGTATCTTGCGCCTCATCCGACATGCCAAACCTAATGGTGGCACTTCCCGCATCGGCCTTTTCGTTGAAGGAAAGATTCGAGACGGAGGCATATTGTGCCAACGCGGAATTCACCGCAGCCTGCATGGTGACATTGAGTGGCTGAAACGTTAGCTGCTCCCCGGTGCCATAGGCGCCATACTGCGCGCCACTCGTCGGGAATGAAAAATCGATTGAGGTTTGCGCCCAATACCGCCCGTAGATCAAGTCGTCTGCATCGTCTCCAAACACCGAGACGGGATAGGTGATAGTAAGCATTCAACAAATCTCCCGGTGCATGGCGAGTCTAAAAGCCCTTTTTCACTGAAAAAACGAGGAAAGGAAAGTCTGCAAGTATGGGTAGCATCATCTCTTGCACAATCCTTGATTTCCGAGCGCCATCCATTTCGACATCGTTACTGTTCTTTAAACGCGCGAACCACCTGATCGGACAACGGTTTTGCCAAATAGGATAACATCGTTCGCTGATCCGTCTGGACGAATGCCTCCACCGGCATGCCTGCTATTGGTACCATATTACCCAATCGGGCCCATTCGACCGCAGGTATAGCAACTCTGATGTCATAGTAGCTTTGCCCAGTTCGCTGGTCGGTTGTGAGATCGGCCCCGATACTCGTTATGCGGCCTGCTAAATTCGGTGTAGTGCGTTGATTGAAAGCCGAAAACCGAACCATCACCTCCTGCCCGACAGCCACTTGATCGATATCTCGTGGTGACAGTTTGAGTTCCGGCGTCAATGGATCCTTGTCAGGCACGATCTGCATGATCGCCTCGCCAGGCGTGACGACCGTTCCGGTAGCATGGACGACAAGCTGATGAACGATCCCCTCCTGGGGTGCGCGAATATCAACATGCGTCAGTTCATCTTCGGCAGCAACGAGCCGCTCAGAATATTCGCCGATATCACTTTCGGCCTGCCGCAATTGGTCCGATATCTCGGTTCTTTGATCGTCATCGACTTGAATAATCTGCAACTGGGTTTCGGCAATTTTTCCGTTGGTTTGAGCCGCGGAGGCGACCAAACTGCCAAGCTGGCCGGTGAGATCAGCAGCATCACGCCGTAAGCTATAGACCCGCGTGGCGGGAATAATACCCTGCTCAAGCAGTGGCTGAAGACTGGCGAGTTCGGTATTTATGATATCGATCGCCTGTCGTTTACCTTCCTGTTGAGCGCCCAGCCCATCCGCCTCCTTCGAAAGCTGACGAACCCGTTCGGCCAATTGCGCCTTGCGGCCTATTCTGGATGAGCGCCGGTCTTCAAACAGCCGCCGTTCTCCATCAAGTATCGCCGCTACTTCGGCTATGTCTTGTTCGTTTAGAAGGTCCTTTGGAAAAGTGATTGCTTCTTTCGCATCTCGCTCTGCCGAGAGCCGAGCTACACGCGCCGAAAGCTCCTTCAGACGCTTTAAGATGATGGCACGATTGGCACGGGCCTGCGTATCGTCAAGATGCACGAGTATTTGGCCAGCTGCAACGAGATCGCCGTTTTTGACGAACACCTGGCCAACAGTACCGCCCATTTGGTGCTGGACCGGCTTGACATAGCTGTCAACAACCAGCGTACCAGTGGCGATAACGGCACCCTGAAGATGAATGGTGGCAGCCAATCCCCCCAGAACGCCGACGAGAAGGATAACGGCGGCGAGCGCAACCAGCGTTAGGCGGCGCACGGCGCGTTCGGCAAGCGGCGTAAGAGCGCCGTTCATTGTGCCATCTCCTCACCGCCGATAATCAACCGGACGGGTTGAGGCCCCGGGGGTCCGGGCTGCGTTGTCCTCCTGAGAACTTCATCCTTCGGCCCGAAAGCCTGCATTTGGCCATTCGTCAACACGAGAACCTTGTCGACCGCAGCAAGCGCGCTAGGACGATGCGCAACGACGACGACAATGCCTCCACGTGCCTTTACGCTCAGTATGGCTCGCGATAGCGCCAGCTCTCCATCAGCGTCGAGATTCGAATTCGGCTCGTCGAGAATGATCAGGAACGGCTCGCCATAGAGCGCGCGGGCCAGCGCAATGCGCTGCCGCTGTCCGCCCGACAACGCGGACCCTTGCTCGCCAATCTTCGTTTCAAAGCCGTTGGGAAATTGCAGGATCATGTCGTACACGCCCGCCGTCTTTGCAGCAGCAATAATCTTGTCCGAGGTCGCATCTGGATCAAACCGGGCAATGTTTTCGGCGATGGATCCGCTAAAGAGTGCAACATCCTGCGGCAGATATCCGATATGTTTGCCAAGTGCATGCGGATCCCATTGCGACAGTGCTGCTCCGTCCAAGCGAACCGCTCCTGCAACCGGTGGCCAAAGGCCGACGAGCCCTCGCGCGAGGGTGGATTTGCCGGATGCGCTGGGGCCGATCACACCAATAGAATCCCCCGCCTGGAGCTCCATGGATATATTTCGTACGATCGAGTTCTTGGACTTCGGCGCTGCAAGATGCAGATTTTCAACTTTTACGGTTTTTTCTGGCTTGGGCAAAGCGACCTCTCGCCCATCGACAGACATCAAGTCGGCGAGCCTTACCAGGCGCGACCAACTATCTCTGGCGGCAACAAAGCCCTTCCACTGGCTAATTGCCAATTCGACCGGAGCTAATGCTCGGCTGAGGAGAATGGAACTCGCAATCATGATGCCACCCGAAGCTTCCTGACGAATGACGAGGATCGCGCCAACGGCGAGCACGGCTGATTGCAGCGTCACCCGCAAGATCTTCGAAATTGTCCCGAGGGTAATGGTTAGGTTTGACAAGCGTAAATGATTGCCTAGATAGCGGCCATTGATCTCATCCCACTTCGCGCCAAGCATATGACCGAAGCCCATTGCAAGCACAGCTTCGGAGTTTCTACGTGTTTCTTCCGCCAGCGCCATGCGCTCCGAAATGATCTTAGCTGCCTCTTTTGCCGGTTCGCGAGACGTCCGTTCTGTCAGGATTGTAAGTCCAACAAGTATCAACGCGCCGGCAAGCGCTGTGACTCCGATCCAGACGTGAAAAAGGAAACACAAACCAAGATAAAAAGGCATCCAGGGAATATCAAATAGAGCAGTTGGCCCCGGCCCGGAAAAAAAAGAGCGTACGACGTCAAGATCCCGCACGGGCTGGAGACCATCTCCTTGCATCTGCATGCGCGCGGGAAACAGGACAAGAGAATCGTACACTGTTGTTCCAAAGCGCTCATCGACTGAGAGTCCTAAGCGCACCAGGAGCATTGAGCGGACCACCTCTAGAAATCCTTGGAAGGCATAGAGCGTCGCCGCAATGATGCCAAGACCGACGAGGGTCGGTAGACTACGCGCCGGGATCACCCGGTCGTAGACCTGCAACATGAAAAACGAGCCGGTTAGTGCGAGGATATTGACAAGCGCGCTGGTCGCTCCGATCCCCAGGAAGGCCATCTTCAGTGACGATAGCACCGCCATCAGAAATGATCGGGACGGCTTAATTGCGTTATCGAACACGTCTAAATTCCCCGCGCGCTGTTGCAAACAGAACGTAATCTACCGGACCGAAAAATTGCTGCAGCCAAACGGTCGAATAAAAATGAATTATTCGCGTCCTTGAACATAAAGGATACGTGCCCTCTCTCGTCACTCATGTATTTCGGCCTCGCCCAAACTTACTTCAACAATTGACGTGCGGAGCGTCGTGCAGTCAATCGCCTCAGAGGAAAACGAGTCACCGGGATGATCGACGAATGTGCTGTAAAACGCTGTACCGACTGCGTCATGCAGCATCAAAGCTGATCGTTATTCTACAATGCCCCCAGAGGTTGGCGCCGAGAATTGACTCGCCCTCGGGTATTGGGCGTGTCGGTTGTCCTGGTCAAGTTCTTTCGCCGCTCCCTCGTCGTTTTGGGTTAATGCGCTGTGATGTTCCTAGCGAAAGCTGCCGCTTTCGGTCTCAAGGATATGGCAGTGGTAGGTTCCACGCCCCGACAACGCAGCGCTGGCACATTCACTGAAGCTCAGATTGGTGCTGATGATATCGCTAGCCTTTTGGACGAATTAATCATGAGGCCAGATCATTGTGCCCGCGAGCTTTATGAAGCCGAGGAAACTGGGACGAGTTGTCTTATCGGAAGATATCATATCTGGATGGTGGCGCGTCTCTCGCCTCCTAAATGAAATAGCATAGTGCCCCTTTCGCCTCACCGACCGAAGGAGCATTTCATTTCATAACCAGAGAGGGAATATGGCGAGAGAGCAGATTCGCGTTGCGAGCTAAAAGGCCGAGAGAGGGTGATTGCTGGATTTACCAAGGATCACATCGTACAGGAGTTCAGAGCTATGTATGCAGCTGCGCTTTTTCGGAGTAATTTTCACAACGCGTACCATCACTCACCGTAAAGCCTGCCCATGGTGACCAGCAATTACTCAAAGTTGCAATCCACTGCAACAATTTGCCAGACTGCACATTTTGAGATTAAAGCCAAAAAGCAGCGACGATCAGGATTATGCACGTAAGCACCATAGCGACAACTGCCAGGGCGCTTTTCCATTCCTGTTCGATATATGGAAAATCCTCGTCCATCGCGTCCATCTCTGCCTGAGCGCTGGTAGAGAGTATGCCCTCAAATTCGCGCGAGTCGAGTAAATAATCCGCCTAACAGCCACCATCGGGTCTTCAAGCTCTTCGGGCATTTAGCTCAGATCGCGTCTTGCACCGCCACCAAGCGAGGGCGCGATGTTTGCCGTGAAGTTCTACAATGTCTTCATAGAATAAGCAAAGCGCGTCGCTTGCTGGGTGCCGGCTGCTTCAGCCTCAGCCTGGAGATCGAGCGCGACACTGCCAAGCACTTTTCGAATGAAACCCTCCACGTCCCACTTGATTGATGCTAGGCCACCGAGCAAATGGGCCATCAGCAGGTCGTGTATCACGCAACGACCATCTAGCTCGGCTACTCGCTTTCCATCGTGGTTTGATATGACCGCTAGCCCTGATGTTTAGGGCAGGAACCCATCCTTATTGCAGGTATCATGTCACCGTTGACGCCAATCAATCTCTGAGACGACTGGCAAATCAACAAATTGACGCGATTTAGATAAAATTGGCTGGGGAACCTGGACTCGAACCAAGATTAACGGAGTCAGAGTCCGTCGTTCTACCATTGAACTATTCCCCAACGACCGCTAGCGATAAAATCCCTTTGCGGTGAAGGCTGCGCCTCTATAATCGAATTCGTCGCAAATGCAAATAGTTTACCGCAAGCAAATGCGATTTTTTGGCAAAGCGCCGTCCATGCCCGAGATGATAGCCATGCTGGAAGTATTGGGCTGGTCATTTCACCAGCCCAATAGGCGTTTGCCGAGGACATATCCGACTGATGTCACCATGGCGATCGCGATCGGATACCAGAGCATGACGAAAAGCGGGCTGTCGTCCGTGCAGTTGGAGGCGTAAAAGGTCGCGGCGATACCGCTGGCGGCAAGGCCGGCGACGGCACCGGCCGCACCCGGGCTTTCCGGCGCGCTATGGCGTAGCGCAAAAAGGAAGCAGGCAAGCGGCCCGATCGACAAAAGCGGAATGAGCGTCAGGCAAAAGCGGGCATTGTGCCCGATCATTCGCGCGCTCCAGCTGTCAGCCGGCATGATGGCCATTTCGACGGCGGCGGCGGCAAGCAGCAGGAGCGGCGCCGCCAATAGCGTCCAGCCCCAGATGCGCAGCGATACGCCTGGCCGGCCGATGCGGAAGACGACGGCGCAAGCGGTCACGGCAAGCGCAATGGTCACCACGAATTTGAACAGGAAGCGGACGGTCTGCATCGCGCTGTCTATGTCGGCCCGAAAGCCGATCATCGCAAAGAAAATGCCACCGCTGATCAGGATGCCCGCGACGACCGCCATGGTCAGGGCCTTGCCGATCCGTGTGCGGACCGGCGCGTCCTGCGCCAGAAGATTAATGAGGTCATCGGTTTTCACTGGTCTCACTCCGATAGATGGCCGCAAGCGCCTTCAGCGCGCGATGCAGCGCCACGCGCACCGCCCCTTCCGTCATTTTCAGCCGACCCGCCGTTTCCCGCACGCTGGCTCCCTCAACGGAAATCGAGCGTACGATGGTTTTCTGCGGATCCTTCAACTGCTCCAAGATACGATCGACATCGAACCGATCCAAGGCGTCGGCATGGTCTTCCGCCTCCAGAAAATCGATCACATCGTCGATCGGTACGCTCATATGCCGCCCACGCCGCCTGAGGCTGTCAATCAGCTTGTTACGCACGATCGTCGACAGCCAGGGCCCGATCGGGCGCGATGAATCCCAGGTTCCGCGCTTCAGATGGACAGCCAGCAGCACTTCCTGAACCACATCCTCGGCCTCGCTCGCCGGCGCACCGAGCTGATCGCACCGCCTTTTCGCCATGGCGCGCAGATGCGGCGTCACCGCGGACAAGAAACGGTGATACGCCTGCGCATCGCCGCTGATGGCGGCGCGCATCCAGACTGCCCATTCCTTTTCGCGCGCCGAATGATTCATCCGACATCTCCTCTACGCGGAACCGCAGGCTTTCGTTACCGGCAACGACACATATTTTTCAAGCCCTTTCGTTTCCATCGGGAGCCGCCGAACCCGCGCCTTTCCTCGATACCCGTATCAGGCTCGCCATTATGAGGAGCATCAACCCGACTGGGCAGATAGCCGGCGCAGTATGATGGAGGCCATCTCGAAAAAATTTCGATATGGCTGTAACATCCGACCGTGACGCTCCGTAGCCTCGATGCAAGCCAATGGCGGCTCGCATCCATCAAGGAGACAGATCCATGAAGAACAGCATCATCACCCTGGCCATCGCGGGCTCGATCGCCTCGGCACTGGCATCCGTCGCCGTTCCGGCATCGGCAGCCGACTCCAAGGAAAAATGCTACGGTGTCGCCCTCAAGGGTCAGAACGATTGCGCCGCCGGCAAGCATGATTGCGCCGGCAAATCGACCATGAGCTACGATAAGATGTCCTTCAAGCTCGTTCCCACAGGCACCTGCACCTCCATGAAGACCCCGAAGGGCCATGGCTCGCTGACCCCGGCCTGATCCGAAACCGGATCGCCAGCCAATCACCTGTCGTAAGGAGCATGTCATGAACAAGATGCCCGCACTCGCCTTGGCCGCATCGGTTGCCACGGCTGTGACGCTGGCTGCCGGCACAACCAGCGCCTCGGCCGCCGACGCCAAGGAAAAATGCTATGGCGTCGCTCTCAAGGGCCAGAACGATTGCGCCGCCGGCCCCGGCACGACCTGCGCCGGAACAGCGAAGGTCGACTATCAGCGCAACTCGTGGAAGCTGGTTCCCGCCGGAACCTGCGAGACGATCAAGACGCCGAACAGCCACGGTACCCTGGTGCAGGGTCCGGCACCCGTCTGACAAGGCAGCGCGAACACGTGGGCGGCACATCTTCTCACAGGCGCCGCCCGCCTCTCGACGGAATGATCTCTTTGTTTTCACGCAATTCCGGACGCAAAACCGCTTCGCACTTTTGCTGGAACTGCTCTTACCCGGGGGCCACAGTGAAACCGTCAGAACTTCCCCGCCGCGCCGGCGTCGGCTTCAAGCCGGAGCATTTCGCCGCGATCGATGCCGAAAGGCAGCCGATCGGCTTTTTCGAAGTTCATGCCGAAAACTATATGGGTGCCGGCGGCCCGCCGCATGCCCAGCTCGGCCGGCTGCGCCAGAATTATGCCTTGTCCATTCATGGTGTCGGTCTTTCCATCGGCTCGATGCAGCCGTTGGATACCGAACATCTTGCCCGCCTGAAGATCGTCTGCGATCGCTACGAGCCGGAGAGCTTTTCGGAGCATCTCGCGTGGTCGAGCCACGACACGACCTTTCTCAACGATCTGCTGCCCCTGCCTTATACCGAGACGACGCTTGCGCAGGTCTGCAATCATATCGATCAGGTTCAGGCGTTGCTCGGCCGGCAGTTGCTGCTGGAGAATCCGGCTACCTACCTGCTCTTTGAGGAAAGCACGATCGAAGAGACGGAGTTTCTGGCGGACGTCGCCCGCCACACCGGTTGCGGCCTGCTGCTCGACGTCAACAATGTCTTTGTCGCCGCCACCAACCACCATATGGATGCGCGGGCCTATCTCGAGCGGTTCCCGGTGCAATGGGTGCGCGAGATCCATCTGAGCGGCCATTCGGAGACTATCGACGATGCCGGCGAGCCGCTCCTGATCGACAGCCACGATACCCCGGTAAAGGATCCGGTCTGGGAGCTTTACGAAGAGCTGATCGGCCGGACGGGGCCGATTGCCAGCCTGGTCGAATGGGATAACGACGTGCCGGAATGGCCGATTCTGAGAGCCGAGGCGGAGGCTGCTGACGCCATCCTCAAACGCGCGGCCAAGCGCCGAGCGGCATGAGGAGAGGATTATGTCTCTCGCCACGCAAACCGAATTCGCCGCGGCCCTCATCGATTCTGACCTGGCCGTGCCCAAGGGGCTTACAGCCTGGAGCGGCCCGGAGCCGGCGCGGCGCTTCGGCGTCTATCGCAACAATGTCGCGATCGGCCTGATCAGTGCACTCGCCTCACGCTTTCCGGCAGCCGAAAGGATCGTCGGTGAGGAGTTCTTTGCAGCCATGGCGCAGGAATTCGTCCGCCTGCATCCACCGCGATCGCCGCTGCTGCTTGCCTATGGCGATGATTTTCCCGACTTCGTCAAGGATTTCAAGCCGGCGCGGGAAATCCCTTATCTGCCCGACGTCATGAGATTGGAGGCAGCACGGGGTCACGCCTATCACGCCGCCGATGCAACGCCGCTCAACGCCGCTTTGCTGGCGACCATCGAGCCGGCAGGCCTAGCCGATCTCGCTTTCGTGCCGCATCCCTCCGCCTCGATAGTGCGCTGTGCCCATCCGGCCGTCACCATCTGGGCGATGAACACCGGCGAAATCGAGCTTGCGGATATTGCCGATTGGACGGCCGAGGATGCTCTCGTCGTCCGCCCGGACATGATCGTCGAAGTGCATCGTCTGCCTCCAGGCGGCGCCATCTTCCTGGAGCGGCTATTTGCCGGCACCGATCTCGGCAGCGCCTTCGAGACGTCTCTTGCCGAAGCCGCAGATTTTGATCTTTCCGCCAACCTCGCCGGTGCGTTCACGGCAGGCGCTTTCCTGGCCATTCGCTGAATGAGAGGAACCAAGATGCGGAACCAGGATGACGGCCGCTCCGGCCGAACGCGAAACCGTGCCCAAAGACTCTATGGCGGCTTAAAGCTTCTCGACCGCATTCCGCATGATCTGATCGCGCTCATTGCGCGGCTGTCGGTTGCCGCCGTCTTCTGGCGCGGGACAGACGGAAGTGGAAGGTTGGCATGTGACCGATAATGCCGTCTATCTCTTCCAGACGGAGTATAAATTACCGCTGGTCGATCCCTGGATCGCCGCCCATATCGCCGCTTTCAGCGAGCATTTCTTTCCTTTTCTGCTCGTCATCGGCCTGGCAAGCCGGCTTTCGGCGCTGGCATTGCTTGGCATGACGCTGGTGATTGAGATTTTCGTCTATCCCGATGCCTGGCCGACGCACGGCACCTGGGCAACCTGCTTTCTGGTGATCATTGCTGGCGGGCCTGGGCGCATCGCTCTCGATCATCTGATCGCCAGGTGGTTTGGCCGCTCGTCCCGAGGCGGGATCGAGGGGAGCGCCCGGTAGCGGCGCTCCTTGGCATGACGGCCAAACGAGGTCTATCGAAGGACCGGCTCCCCATGGAAGCGGCGCTGCGAGGGCTTCGAGACGCCGAAACCCACCTCCATCATCAGGCGCGGCTTCCGCGTGGGCACCGTGCCCATATGGAAGCCGAAGGGATCCTCGACGAAGCCGGATCCGGCTTTGCCGGTCAGCGTCAGCGCATTCGCCTGCCCATAATAATCGAGCACCTCGTTTGCCGGATGCCCTACAAGCAAAGTCAGCTGATGCCGGACCCGGCGACGCCTGTGGCTTCCCTTGATGAATACGTGCGGGCCGGTGCCCTCATCCACGTCGACGAGATTGAAGAAGAATTTCAGCATCCGCCAATCGTCGAGATCGAAGTGATACTTGTCGAGCGAGGCGAGGCTTCTGTCGGCTTCGGAAGCCTGCGTGGGAAAGCTCCACCAGATGCGGGTGGTGATCACCTTGGCCTGCCCGCCGAGATATTGGCGGGCGACATCGATCAGCAACGGATCGCGCTGCACCGCCATGACGGCCTCGCAATCGAGAGAGCGTTCGAAGAAGTGCCCGCTGAGAATCGGCCGCCCGAACCGGGCTTCCGCTTGCCCATGTTCGCTCGCCACGAATTCGAGCTGCCTATTGAAATTACCGTAGCAGCCAGTATTTCCAGCAAATTCGGCGATCTCCCGATGGATGTGATCCGGCAGCATCAGGCTCGGATAGATACCATCCGTCCGCAAGGCATTGACGACGGCGCTGCGCTCGACATCGGTAAACATCGAAGCGCCGGAAACGGGGAGCTTTACGGGCTGCCTGGTCGCAAGCCAATGGATCCGCCGAAAGGGCAGGGTTCTGGCCAAGAGGAACATGGGCAACCAGGCCGGATTTTCTTTAAGATCGGTCAGGTAAGTTGGTATCCTGACAGCCATACGCTTGAAGCGGCTGCCCTGCCGGGCGATAGACTCCAAATCTTTTGCAGGGGGCAAGTCACTTGCCGGGGAATTGTGCATGGCTATCCTTTCCGCACGTTTGCAAAACCCGTGGCAACAGGCCCAACACACTGTTGACGATAATTCATTGAAAATTTAACATTTATTCGTTGTAGCGAATGTCTGCTGCACTGCGGCAAATAGAAGCCCGTCGCCCTCGGTCAAGGGGCCGGAAATTCATAAACCTGATTTGATCGGTGGAAATTTCCGCATCGACACGCAGGGCTTTCGCAAGCGCTTACGAAAGCTCACGGACCGGTTGTTTTTGGGGCTGCTGGATCGAAAAACATCGCGGCTCGATGCGCAAAAACCAGATTCATTTGCCGTTGCTTAGGACAATAGCGCTATTAAACACGCAGGCGGAACGACGGGATCGAGACCACCCGACGATATGGTTTGGTGGCGGCTGCGATTTCGACAGTCTTCCGATAGTCATATTCCTGTTCGCATTATTGGTTAGATGAGCGAAAACCTCAAAAAGGGCCTCCTTATATGGCAGAAACGAAGACCTTTGAACCGGCGGAAGGCATAGTCGATTTCGACGCGGGCGAGGGCGAGACCCCCACCGTGGTGGAGATGAACGACTATACGAAGAGCCTCGCCCAGGCGAAGGCCAAGTCCGTCAAGCTTATCGACGCCATCACCGGTCAGGTGCTCAAGAAAAAAGATGCGGTGCATGTCGACGACCTTCGTCCCTCGCTGGCGGATTTCATGCGGCTGAAGCACCCCGAACTTCGCGCCGACGACTATATCAGCCGCAAGGTGATGGACGACTACCGTGCTCAGTATATCGCCGAGCTGCTGACCGACGAGCGCGGCGAACTTTCCACACTTGAGGACGAAGTCGTCGAAAGCCTGAAGACGCATGATACGCTCGCCGAAAACATCGAAGAGGATTATGAGGACCACCGCTCCATCGGCGACCGGATGGCCGACGGCGTCGCCTCCTTCGGCGGCAGCTGGGTCTTCATCATCTCCTTCTGTCTGTTTCTCGCCGTCTGGATGGCTGTCAATATCGTCATGGGCGAAAAGCAGGCCTTTGACGCCTATCCGTTCATCCTGCTCAACCTCGTCCTTTCGACGATCGCCGCGCTGCAGGCGCCCGTCATCATGATGAGCCAGCGGCGCCAGGAAGAGAAAGATCGCCTGCGCGCGCTCAACGACTACAAGGTCAACCTGAAGGCAGAACTGGAAATCCGCCACCTGCATGAAAAGGTCGATCATCTCCTCAATCGCCAATGGGAGCGGCTGACAGAAATTCAGCAGATCCAGATCGAGATGATGCTGGAACAGGCGAAGGCCGCCACCCGGGCGATCAAGGCCAATAAGGCTGCAAAGGCGAAGACCAGCGCGCTGAAGAGCCTCTTCACCAAGGCCAAGGACGCCGATCCGGACGAATCCGCCAACTGACTATGGACCATAGCGGCTGCGCATTACGGGCGGAGTTGAAAGATCTATTTTCATGGATACTCCCTCGGTAGCCCGCTGAACTCAGGCGGCAGCACCTTACGAGAAACCAACGAAATACCGATAGATGAGATGACAACGACGTTGACCCCCAAACGGGTCTTTGACCCCATGCTGCCACTCGTTGGGCACTATCGACAGATTCCCGATACCGAAGACAAAGCACTCACCGCTTGGCTGGAAGGCCAGCTCGATGAAATCCTGTCACTGTCCGAAGTACCGCCACGATGTCCCCATTGCCAGGGTACGGAAACTGTTCTTGCCACGCGGGCCGCACACCCTAAACCGGTGATCCCCGTCTTTCGATGCCTCGACTGTGACGTCCACTTCCGCCGTACGACCGGTACACCGCTATCGGGGCTAAAGTTCCGCAACCTTCCACTGTTCATCAAGCTCTTGTCGCAACAGCGGCCGGTCACCGACGCGGCAGACGCCCTTGGCGTCAAAGCGGTGACGGTGGCGCGTTGGATCAAGCGGACACGCCAGTGGATCCTCGAGCTCGATCCGACCGGACATTGGGAGGCGAAGGTCCGGCTGGGTATGGAGATCCGCCCTGAAATCCCATGCCCGCGGTGTGGCGCGGTCGATCGCATGCATTATCGGGGCTTTGATGCCGACACAGGAGAGCGGAGATGCCGATGCGACGCCTGTGGGCATTACCGCCGCCTGTCCGACATGCTTCAAGACCAGGGACCAGATTTTGCGCTCGAGCATCGCATCTCGGAGCGACCACTATCGTCGCGCCGCAAGAGCTGATGCATGATGGTCATCGGGTGATCAATCCGCGCTCATCCTCGAAGTCTTGGAAAAACCGCCTTTACGAACCGCCCGCGCCCGAGCTTTGCCTCCGGGTACTCAAAGTTGGTTGGCAAGCGATCTGACGTGCCACCGCCGGAGCTCTGATCGCCGCTGGATGAAAGTTCAGTGGCACGTCACAGGCTCAACGGAAACCAGAAATACAGCCACACCGCATGGGCGATGATCTGCGGCGGAAGGCGGTGATTCTTGTAACTGATCGTCATCGAGCTCATCCTCGCCCAATTATCCGCCAACCGTTAAGTTGCAGACAACGTGACATCGCCGATCGCGGAGCTGTTTTTGCCGCTGAAATAACGCCCTCTGACGGCGGCCTGTCCTGTCCGATCGACAGAAACGAACAGCCACCTTCTCTTGGGAATTCTCCACTGATCTTGCCGAACATCGATCGCTCATGCCGCAGGACAGGTGACAGCCGGGCGGCTAACGACATTGTGATCCATCGAACGCGAAAATCTTTGGGCGCTTCATCCATTCGACCAGAGTAACCGCGGATCGCACAGCCTCATCAAATGTACAGGTTCGCCGTTCACGCAGGTGGCTGAGGGCTGAGGGCTGGGGGCTGGGGGTGATCTAATCCCGGCATACCAAGGATTACAGCAGGTTTCGGCTTGTGCCCGTTGGGCTGTTGGCGTTAACAAACCCTGGGGAATGGATACGATTTGGACCTGGTGCTCGATGGATTTGACTGAACGGCAGTTTCGATCCCTGTTCGACGCGCGTACCTGGGAGCGTGGCGTTTCCTATGCACGACAGGGGCGAGTTTCACGCGTTCGCCATGAGGCGGACGGGAATATCACCGCATCGGTTCGCGGCAGCGGCGGAAAAACGTATAACCAGACGATTTCTCCGATCCGCGACGAGCAGGGCTTAAGCGGCAGATGCAGTTGCCCGGTCGGCATCAATTGCAAACATGTGGCGGCGGTGTGCCACAACATCGCTGCCCAGCATACCAAAAGTTTTGTGAGGGATGACCCAGCGATCTTGTCAGCTGATCGTCGGAAACCCGCCTTGCCGCAGGAGTTGCCGACATTGGTTTCCCAATGGCTCGGTATGTTGCGGCGTGCAAAAGCTCAAGGTGATGACGATCAGGAAGATTGGCCGGCGACTGTCAGGGATCGCTTGCTCTATATTCTCGATGAGAATGCGAGGAGCGGCTTGACCGTTGAGACGATGAAGACGTCCGTGCTGAAGTCAGGCGGTTACGCAAAGGCAAGGCGCTACGACACCTCTCGGTTAACGAGCATCGATTGTCCTAAATTCATCCGTCCGCAGGATCTGCGGATCCTCGGGCGGATCCGCATTCTCGGTGTCACGGCTCATACTGGATATTACTATCCTGCAACGACAGTTCCAGCCGCAGAGGAACTCGTTTCACTCATCGACATGATCGTGCGGACGGGACGCGGTAGATGGAAGGATCCACAGGGACCGGCCCTGTTCATGGGGAGCGAACGACAGGCGCGGTTTTTCTGGGACACGCAGGCAGACGGTTGCCAGACGCTCGTCCTGAAGGATAAGCAGGAGAAATTAATTCACCCACTCGCCATCGATCCCCCCATGTTCATCGATACGCAAACTGGCGAGATTGGGCCTCTTGTGACCAACGCTCCGCCTCGCATGCTTTCGGTTCTGCTGAAGGCGCCGGCCATCGCTCCCGAGCATGCCGTCGCGGTCGCTCAAGGGGTTTTCGAGATCGGTATTGCTGATATCCCGGAGCCGTCCATGATCGCGGCCGAAACCCGCCAGGGCCGTGCTCCTGTTCCCTGTCTGAAGCTGTTTGTCATCAAGGCGACGCGGCATGATTCCTATGGCTGGAATACGAAAACCGTGCGCCTGCCGACGATCAGGGTCAGCTTCGATTATAACGGACACGTCGTCGAAGGCGGATCCGGTGACAAAGAGCGATTTTTGGAAGGTGGCAAGGTGATCACCTTCCTGCGCGATAAGCAGGCAGAAGAACGGGCCTACAGCCGGCTTGAGGACGCCGGGGCGAGATATGCGGCGGACATGATGGAAACATGGCCGCGTAATGCCAGGGATGAGGATCTCTACTTCTCGGATCCAGATGACGAGGAGCTCGACGATTTTGGAGATCCTGATATTGATGCGCCGCGAGTCGATGTGCTGCAATTCATGGCAACGATTGTTCCCCGCCTGAAAGCTGAAGGCTGGCAGATTGATATCTCCCCCGACTGGCCGTTTTCCTTTTATGAAGGGGTTGTCGAAATCCGCGGCGCAGCCATGCCGCAGACGATGACCGCAGATAACGACTGGTTTTCGTTCGACCTCAACCTGATGGCGGATGGTCACAAGGTCGATCTGGTGCCGACAATTCTGCAACTGTTGGCGCAACTGGACTTTATCGATCGCGACGATGAGGACTGGGAGGATGCCGTTGGCGCCGTCCTTGACGGGATGAAACTCTATCCACAACTGGAAGACGGACGTTACGTCGCTCTCGACGCGCCCTTACTTGTTCCGCTTCTACGCGTGTTTCTGACGGCGAGCGGCCTTCTCGACGGCTTTCACCGTGCCGAAGCAGGTCGCGCTCACGATGTCATCGATGCGCTCGATGGCTGCGGAGTTGCTTTTGACGGGGGCGCAGAACTACTTGCACTCGGGCGCAGGCTACAAGCCCTTTCGCATACGCCGGACGTCGAGCCGCCCATCAGTTTCCATGGAGCGTTACGGCCGTATCAGGCGATCGGCTACGGCTGGTTATGTGCACTTGGAGAGACCGGGTTCGGAGGCGTTCTTGCCGATGACATGGGATTGGGCAAGACGATACAGACGCTGGCATTTCTGGCGCGGCGCCTTTTGGGACAAGATGCACCGAAGATTCCGGCGTTGCTTGTGGTGCCAACCAGTCTCGTTCACACCTGGAGGCGACAGGCAGCACTGTTCGTGCCCGATCTCAAGGTCCTGGCCCTGCATGGGCCAGGCCGGCAGAAAGACGTCGAGATCATCGACGATCATCATGTCGTGATCACCACCTATGCGCTGCTTCACCGCGATTTGGGTGTTCTGGCATCCCGGCAATGGGATGTCGTCATTCTGGACGAGGCACAGGCCGTCAAGAATCCCGCCTCCGGCATTGCCAAGGCGATCCGCAGCCTGAATGCCCGGATGCGGCTGGCTCTGACCGGCACGCCGATGGAAAACTCCCTTATGGATCTTTGGTCGCTTTACGACTGGCTGGTTCCCGGTCTTCTCGGCGATCGAAAGAATTTTCGATCGTGTTTTGTCACTCCGATCGAGAAGCAGGGAGACTCGCGCGCGCAAGCCGCCCTCAATGTCCGCATCCGACCGTTCATGCTGCGGCGAACCAAAGAACAGGTTGCAATCGATCTGCCGGAGAAGACCGAAATCACCGAGCTTGTGCCTTTAGGCAACCAACAAGGCTCACTCTATGAGGCGGTGCGTCTGGCCATGGACGAGCGGGTTCGCAAAACGATCGCCGAAAAAGGGCTGGCGGCAAGCCATATCACTATTCTCGACGCCTTGTTAAAGCTGAGACAGATTTGTTGCGACCCAACGCTTCTCAAGCATGACGACGTCAAAGCCGTGACCGAGAGCGCGAAGCGGGAACGATTGATCGAACTTCTGTCGGATTTGGTGGCGGAAAGGCGTCGGGTTCTGGTCTTCTCGCAATTTGTCGAAATGCTGGATTTGATAGAAGCCGATGTTCAGGCCCAAGGCTGGGCTTATGCCCGGCTGACCGGACGCACCGTGAACCGGGATGAGGTCGTCGACAGTTTCCAGAACGGCGACGTGCCGATTTTCCTGATCAGTCTTAAGGCGGGAGGAACTGGCCTGACGCTGACTGCGGCCGATACGGTGATCCTTTATGATCCGTGGTGGAACCCCGCGGTCGAACGTCAGGCTATGGATCGTGTTCACCGCATTGGGCAAGATCGCAAGGTCTTCGTCTACCGGCTGATTGCCGAAGGCTCGGTCGAGCAGGCCATTTGCGGGATGCAGGAGCGAAAGCAAGCCGTGGCCGATGCCCTGTTCGACAGCGGCGAAAGCAACCCGTTCGTCCTCGGCGAAGCCGAGATCGCAGCCCTGTTTCGGCCGCTTCAAGACTAGCGAGGAAGCTTTGACCAGATCAGCCGCGACGGCGAGATCGGAGTTGGAAAGCCACAGCGGACGATATCCTGTTGGACGCCCCAGTGCTGCTCGTTCATGCCATGCCCGACAAGGTTTGGATAACCGAATGCGATAATTCATCCGTTATGTGGCTTTCGCCAACGCATCGCGATGCTAGCTTTCAGAGCGCGCCCCGGGCCTCCTCAAGCGAAACTGCCTTTGCTGGAATCCGGATCGAGAAATCAGGAATTGCGCGACTTCAGCTCAGTCTGGAACTGGTTCTGTATTGACGGTAATTGATTTTTGCATTACCAAATACACCTAAGTAAGCTCAATGGAGGTTGTGATGGCATCGCTCGCAGTCACGGCAAAAGGGCAAATCACGCTCAAGCGGGACTTATTGCAACACCTCGGCATCAAGCCGGGAGATCGGATCAATTTTGAAAAGCTCCCCGACGGCGAGCTGCGGGTGCGGGCCGCACGGGCAACAGGCAGCATAGAAGACTTCTTCCATGCCCTCGACGGCAAAGTGAAGTTGAAAAAACCACTGACGATCGAGCAAATGAACGAGATTGCGGCGACCGGGTGGGCCGGACAGCTGGGCGACGAATGAAAATCACCGCCGATACGAACGTACTCGCGCGGGCGATCCTGCAAGACGATCCCGCCCAGTGCCAAACAGCCCGAAAGCTGCTCAAGGGCGCGACCTTGATCGCGGTGTCGCTGCCATCTCTGTGCGAGCTGGTTTGGATATTGCAGCAAGGAGCCAAACTGGAGAAGCAGGATGTGGCCGCTGCGATCCGAGCTCTACTCGACGCTGGGAACGTGGTTATGAATCGCCAAGCAGTAGAGGCCGGGCTGGCGCTGTTGGAAGCCGGAGGCGATTTCGCCGACGGGATCATGGCGTACGAGGGACGTTGGCTGGGCGGCGAAACCTTCGTGTCGTTTGACAAGAAGGCTGTAAAACTGCTTTCGGAGCAAGGGGAAGCCACGGAACTCCTGTCTTAGAAGCTCCACTAAGTCCTAATGTCGTTTAAGTTGGCCATAGCCATCGACGCCGACCACTGCGCCATTGCCGGCATTGAACCGGATTACATTTTGAGATCCGCCGAACGCCGCATCGTCAATAAAGTCGCCGTGCGCGCCGACCTCTCCCATCACTCAAATCGCATGCGGAGACAACTTTCACGCGCGTAGCGACAGCTCAATGAAGCAGTGCTTGCTCAAATATGACATGAACCTCCTCTTGTTGATAGAGCGGCAAGAAATCGGCGGTGTTATGCGTTACAAGGATGTAGCCATCGTCGACTGCTTGTCGTGCGACACTACGGTCGGCCTGTCCGGACATGCCCAACCACGGAACGCAGGTTGATTCTTCGGCCCACGCTCACGAGCGATGGTGGCGAGCGTGGGACTGAGACATTCGTCGATGAGCAGCTTCAGTCTCAGTTAATCTGGTTTATTCTGGTAAATAATCGGGGCTTGCCCCGATTTGCACGTCGGCATCGGAGGTACACGTCCCACCGGTCGATAGAGCCCGCTCGCGGATTGCGACCCGGTGTCTGATTTGTTGACGGAAAGAGTTCGGAACAAAGCCAGCCAGGGCGGGTTCCTCTTCGAATGCGTAGTCCCCCAGAACTTCGGTAGAGGATAGACCGATGACGATTGTCGATGAATATCGTGAGCTGAAGCTGCAGCCGCGCAAATCCGACCAGGGGCTTGAGATTTTTCGGGGTAAGAAGCCGGTGGTGGTGATTTTCAGCGATCTAGCCCGGGAAGCAGGTCGTGAGCAGGAGCGTCTGATCCTTGAAGATCGCAAGGGGCTCAAAGAAGCTGACCTTGCGGTGGTGCGCGTGCACGACGGCAAGGTGACGCCTTTATTTGGCGCCGTGAGTGGATTGCGTTCAAAAGTCTTTCGTTCCCAACTTGGCGCCAATTCAGTGGTGGACTTTTGCATCGTATTGGTCAGCAAGGAGGGTGAGACGTTGTTTCGGTCTACAAAACCGGTAAGCAGTGCGGTTCTCCTTACCCTCCTATAGAGATCCCTCGGCGGCTAAGGGTACCCATCGACAAGTGATCAAGCCGCTGGCGCGCATGTCCGACGGAGCGCCTTTGGGGTATGCGAACCCCGCCCGGGAACGCAATTGCAGGTCAAGCTTGGACACGATTTCATAATCTCGGATAGTGAGTGCCCTGGCCTGTTGAAGTAATCGTGCCACTCAGTTCAAGCAGCGTTTGTTTGTCGAAGTGGTTGTCACCGACATCCAGTCAGTCCTTTGTCACCCGTCTTGAGAGCGGGCAGCGACAGGTTAATGTGATCGAGTTTCTGGAACTCGCTGAGATATTGGGCTTCGATCCGGTTCAAGCTGTGCGCACCATCGTCACCGCATAAAGGTCCTAACCTTATTGTGCTATCGTGTTAGCCCCTATGCTCTGATCTCCTGCCTTTGGAATACGACATAGGCGATTGTGTAGACGAGCAGCATGGCGGCGATTAGCCCGGAAAATTGCGGCCAGATAAGCAGGATGCTTTGATCGAAGGGCAATGGTGCACCAATCAAGGCTCCCTGGAGTTGGCTGACGAAAATAAGTCCCAACGCCCTGGTCGCGGGATTGAGAAGCGCAAGCGTCGCCTCGCCGAACAGCGTATTGGGAGATAGTCGCGCAATGGCGTGGGCGATTTCCGCCTGATGCACCGCCGTCGTCGGATCGAACGGATCGACGGGCGCTATGGTACCAGCCACGAGCGGGCCGATCATACTCCAGAAGATCGTGAAGACGAGCCACAGCGTTAGCCCGGCCAGCGCCGAAGTCGCAGGCGCCCGGAAGAGCGTCGAAAACAGCATCGAGATCGCCAGCCAGACACCGGCATAGGCAAGCGATGCGATCAGGAAGGCCAGGCCGCGCATGATTTCCTCCGCCGATGGCGGCAGGCCGAGCATGAGAATGCCCATACCGGTCACGAGCAGCCAGAGTGTTAAGAGGCAGATCCCAATGACCAGAAGCCCACCAATGAACTTTCCCGCGAGCAGGGCATCGCGATAGATCGGCTGCGACAGGATGCGGCTCATCGTCCGGCGATTGTATTCACCGTTGATGGCGTCGAATCCAAGTGCAATTGCCACCAGCGGCAAGAGGAAGCCCAGGAAGGCGACGAAGGATGGGAGCGGTTCGCGGGCCGTCGTGAAGATGCGAAGGAAGAGAAACTGATCTTCGCTCAGCGCATTCTTGATCTCGCCGATCGCCGCGTAGATCGAGCCGAAGGCCGTCAGGAGCACGAGCAGCATCACGAGATGCATGCGCGGACTCGTCATGTGATCGGCAGCCTCCTTCATGGCGACCGTCGATAGACCGGAAAATGGGGAACCTTCACGCCGCATGATCCACCTGTTCAAAATAGCGCACATAGACTTCATCAAGGCTTGAGCGATCCATTGACAATCGCTTGAGACGACCGTCGGCAGCAACGATCCGGCTCGCGATTTCGGCGCGAATATCGATCTTCGCGTCGACGCGGGTGACATCAGATGCGATGGCCGTCACCCGCGTAATCTGTGGAATTTCCGCTAGTATTTTGGCAGCGTCACACCCGTCCGCTTCGACCTCGATGATGTACGAACCACCCAGAACTTGGCTGGCGAGATCCGTAACACGGCCAACTAACCCGATCCTACCGCGATGGAACAAAGCCACCCGGGAACAGATAGCCTGGACCATCGATAGAAGGTGCGAGGACAGTACGATCGTCATGCCTTCGCCAGCGAGCTGCACGATGAGGTCGAGCAACTCCTGGGTCGATTGCGGATCAAGACCGGATGTTGGTTCATCGAGAATGGCCAGTTCGCTTCCCTTGGCCAGCAGATCGGCAATACCGAGCCGCTGTCGCATGCCGCGGGAAAACGTCGATACGCGTCGATCGGCAACCTCGGTGAGGCGCACGCGCGCCAACGCGCTCGCAATGCGCTCCTTTGCGTCGGCAATGCCGGCGAGGCGCATCGTGTAACGCAGGTTCTCCCACGCGCTCATGCTATCGTAGAATCCGACTGCATCGGGCAAGTAGCCGACCCTGCGCTTGACCTCCAGCGGCTCTCGCAAGGGATCATGACCCAGCACGCGTACGCTACCACCGTCGGGTTCGGTCAGGCCGAGCAGAAGCAGGATCGTCGTCGTCTTGCCGGAGCCGTTTGGCCCGAGCAAGCCGAAGATCTCTCCCTTGTTGACGACCAGGTCGAGTCCTTCGACGGCGACTAAGCGGCCGTAGCGTTTGGTGAGGCCCGCAGCCTCGATGACCGGCGCACTCATCTGCGTCCATACCTTGTCACGGCCATGGCGAGTACGATCACGGCGGCGCCGATGACGCCGAGACCTGCAGCGCCCCAGATGGTTGACGTCGTCACGGTGACACGGAAGCCCGCATTGTCGGATACGCCGTTACCATCTGCCCTTATGCTGACCATGTAATCGCCAGCAATCGCGTTGTTCGATGGCGTCATGTGGACAGCGACCGTCTGCTGCGCGCCGGGTGCGATGGCATCGAGCGTCTTCGGGTCGAGCTCAACATTCCAGCCACTGGGAGTACTTGCCGAAAGCTTGACATCGTTGGCAGGCGCCGTGCCGGAATTGTTGATGGTAAAGTTGAACACCTGCTCCCTGCCGGCCACCGCCCTGCCGGAAAGCCGGCCATCCGGGCCAGATAGAGATATCGACGGTTCACCGGTGACATCGAGCACCAGCTGCGTCTTGCCCTCTACCTTCGGGCTGGATGCTTCAACCATGACCCGATACTTGCCGGCCGCAACATTCTGCGGCGGCTTGACTGAAACCTTTACGGTCTTGGTTTCGCCGGGCTTGAAGGGAAGGCTGGTCAGCTCCTGGCTGCCATATTGCTCTTTGAACGTGGCGGCAAAGCCGGACGGAGCGTCCGACACGAGATTGAGGGTCTGGTTTTCCTGACTGTCGTTCTTGATGGCGACATCGAAGTCGAAATTCGAATGCGGCGTTCCTCGTAGCGCCGGCAAACTCGGCGTCAGCGTCACCTTGTCCGGTTCCGCGGCAGCCAGTGTCATGGAAATCGGCAATTGCAGAGCTTCATTCGTATCGGATGTGCCGCGAACGGTGAAATTATAGGTTCCCGGCTTGGTGTTTTCGGGCGCAGTAATCTTCAGGGTCAGCCTCTTGCTGTCGTCGGCGCCCACAATCGCCGCGCTAACAGGCCTTCCTCCGCCATCCAGTTCCCACTTCCAGCTCTCCGGGAGGCCGTTGACGGAAAAGGCAACGCGAGCCGGAGGCAGATTGGAGCTGGAAAGGGTCAAGGAGAGGCTGGTATCTTCACCGATACGTTCGGTCAGAACCGGAAAATCCGTCGTCAGCCACAAGCCTGTGGGCTTGGTTGGCGCCGTCTGCGCCGAGACCATGGAGGCATACGAAACCATCCCGCCGGCAAGCAATAAGGCCGGCAGAAAATGACGAAAGCGACTCATCGCATCACTCCCAAATCAATAGTGGCACGCTGGCTCGGCTGTTATTGACGCGCCGAGATGCTGAAACGATCCGGCGCGATTGTGACAACAATCGGGCAACGACATTAAATCTTCTTAATGTGATGGCTCGCTGCCAGCGAGCTTCTGACAGGTCGTGGCAACTCTGAAGGGGAGCTATGGTTTGGAGGCGGCCCCAGCAAACCAAGCGCAAAATAGGAAATATATCCATGAGAAACAGATATTTAATTCGCAATCTGTGAATCGGGAATTCCGCTTGATTGGTTGGCTGATGGGTTCGGAATAGCACGTGTTCGCAGGCAGCTGCTTGACCGCTTTCTTCTCGCACTTTGTATCATATCATGATATTTTGAACTAAAGTGATTTTTAGCGATTCTGAATAGGGGATGAATATATGGAAAATTTCGGGGATCTTGTGACGCTATTTCATTGCTTCGGCCGGGTGGTGAGACGTGGATAGCGATGCCGATCGCACGTGGGCGCATAAAGGGTAGCAAATCTGCGATAGAGGGTGGGGTAAGGAAAAATGCAACGCGTGCTGATTGTTGAGGATGATCCGCTCATCGCAATCGATCTCCAGCATATGATACATGATCTGGGATATGTGACGTCCGGAATAGCCAACAGCTTCGATAGCGCAAAACGGCTGGCGCCACATTCGGATCTCGCCCTTGTCGATGTTAACCTCGTAGACGGCGCGACCGGGCCGCGCATCGGGCAGTTTCTGGCCGGCGAATTCGGTATCTCCGTCGTCATGGTGACGGCCAATCCGGAGGTTGTTGCCGATGGCATTTTCGGGGTGATCGGCGTCATCTCCAAGCCCGCGCAACCGGCGACAATCAAGCAGGTGCTTGAGTTTATGTCGACTTACAAGCATCAACTGGTAGCTCATCCCCCAGCACTACGCCTGTTTACGTGCGACAGACGCGGCCCGCTTTAGGAAGGCCAGCATCATGGATGCGACGCGCGAATCTCTCAGCCTTCTTTCATTGCGCCTCGAGCAGTTGCTGCAACATCATGGGATTCCAGATGGACACGATCAGATGGAAATCGCCAGGGCTGGCGAGCTGCCGGCCGAGTTGCAGCACAGGCTGTCCAGTCTCCTCGAAAACATGGCTGAACTCAAAGGGTTGATCGAAGCCGGGCGGGATGCACGCCGCGGCAAATCGCTCTCCCCGGCCGTGATGAATGCTGCGCACATCATGATGGAGGAAGTCTGCCGCGCGCTGGAGGACCGCAAGGTGAAACAATAGTGTGCTTCGGGCCATCTTGCGTCATGGACTGCGCTCTGGTGCCGGCCGCGGTTGGACCCGTTCGGCCAAGAGCGGATTTGGCGCTGATCAATCGGATCGCGACAGGCGCCGAAGCCGCCTTAAGGATTCAACCAGCAGTTCCTCATTCTCGAACATGCCTTTCAGATGGATCGCCGCTAATCGCTCAAGCAACTCTTCGCCAATCTCAGTGAGGCCGATCAAGACGCTGCGCTTGTCTTCCTCGGACGGTATGCGGATCGCGAGGCCTGCGGCCTCCAGCCGGTTTACCAGCTGAACCGCGCCGTTGTGTTGCAACAGCATCTGTTCGGCGAGCTCCCGCATCATGACCCGGCCCGTCGGGGCAACCTTGATCACCAGCAAGGCCTGATATTGCTGCGACGTCACGCCCACTTCGGAAAGTGCTGCCTCGCTGAAGGAAAGAAACCGCCTCATGGCAAGCCGCACGCCGGCAAGACCTTGATATACGTCGGGATCCAGAGGCTCGTTCACCTCGAATACCCGTTTATGAGATCGTCTTGGCCGCTTGTCGGAGCGCATGCGCATTCTTTCCTATATATGTCTCGAGACGATATATTTTACGCACACCACGACTGGCAAGCGCGCACGGTAGCCGTGATATTCAACCTACATGTCGCTGCTGCCCGTCAAGCGTGGACAAGGCGATATCGCTTGGCTTCGTCTTCAGTCTCCTCAATCGGGTAACGTTGCGTCCTGATTGCTCTGATCCGAATTCGGCACGTCAATAAAGTCTCGTATTTTATATCACTTCGTGACATATAGCACCGGCAGTTGCCGCTTCCATATTTCCTTGAGCAAATGATGTCATCGCACTTCCGCAGACCGAAATTAATCCGTCGTTCCCGTGTCATCTGGGGCTCTTTCAATCTCTGGCGGCCGCGTTTGGTCTTCTGGACGGGCGCGTTGGCGATCGGCGTGATCAGCGTCGGCTTTGCCAAGCTTGCCGATCTGGCGCAGTGCGCCTTTACCGGTGTGACTCAATCGGGTGAATGGATGTGGCTGCTGCCGCTGCTGCTGACGCCGCTCGGCTTCGTGCTATCAGCCTATCTCGCCGCGACCCTGTTTCCCAATTCGCAAGGGAGCGGCATTCCGCAGGCGATCGCTGCGCGGCATCTGCATCATGACGAGGATCGCACGAAGCTGCTCTCGCTGCGGCTGGCTTTCGGCAAGATCGTGCTGACCATATTGGGGCTTCTGAGCGGCGCCTCCATCGGCCGCGAGGGGCCGACGGTGCAGGTCGGTGCCTCATTCATGCTGGCGGTTGCCCGCTTCGGTGGCATGGCGCAGGCAAAGGGGCTTATCCTTGCAGGTTCCGCCGCCGGTATCGCCGCCGCCTTCAACACACCGCTTGCCGGCATCGTCTTTGCCATCGAGGAGATGAGCCGCACCTATGAATCCCGCGCCAATGGCCTCGTTCTGACCGCCGTCATTCTTTCCGGCCTTGCCGCACTCGGCCTTTCCGGCAGCTACAACTATTTCGGCACGGCCGATGCCGCCCCAATGATGTTTCGGGATTGGATCGTCATGCTGATCTGTGGTGTCGGCGGCGGCGCGCTCGGCGCTACCTTCAGCGGGCTGGCACTCTATGCCGGCATCCGCATCCGCCGCTGGGCACAGCCGCAGCCGCTCAAGCGCATGCTGATCCTTGCCGGCCTCTGCGGCCTTGTCGTTGCCGCCGTCGGCGTGCTCTCTGGCGGCCAGACCTTCGGCACCGGCTACGAGCAGGCCCGCAGCGCGGTCGAAGGGCATGCCCTGCCCGCACTCTTCTTCCTCGAAAAACTGCTGGCGAGCTTCCTGTCGATGATCTCGGGCATTCCCGGCGGCATCTTTGCGCCGTCGCTTGCCGTAGGCGCCGGTTTCGGCAGCACGGTCGGCACGCTGGTCGGCGGCGGTGTGGCGCTTGCGGCAATTCTCGGCATGGCAGGCTATTTCGCCGGCGTGGTTCAGGCGCCGATGACCGCCTTCGTCATCATCCTGGAAATGACGGGCGATCATCAGGCCGTCATCCCGATCATGGCAGTGTCGATGATCGGCTATGTGACGTCGCGGCTGCTGTCGCGCGAGCCGCTCTATCACGGCCTGTCGCGCGTCTTCATCGCAGCGGCGATCCGCGCCCGGCGTAGCACGGAAAGAAATATGTCCCACACCTAGTTGGCTCGGAAGGGGCTGTCGAGCAAGGCCCTGCAAACGACAAGTGTCAACGCACCTCGGGAATGGAGCTCAACGATATGACCTCATTCTGGACTGCAACCGTGATCTGCCCAGTCGCTGCGATCTCGTTGCACGTTGAAGCGCCCCAGCCGACTTTCGTTTCGGATCAACCGCTCGATTGCGTGGATGTCGTAGAGAAGGTTCTGATCAAAACAAAAGGCCGGCTCCTGTCCTTTCGCTCAACCAAGGATAAATGCATAGTTATCTTTCTCCTGGATAAGGAAGGAGAGCGTCCCGAAAAAGTTATCGTAAAGGTCGATAGAAACAAGATTCTCGATGACAAGATCGAATAGTCTTTCGCCCTGTGAAGAAGCAATCATAGATTGTCATCTTCGCGCAACTTAGCATCTCTCGTTCTGAAGATGAAACTGAAAATACAATATTAAAGCCCTCAGCGGCTTTCAGTTGATGGTTTTGTTCAATGGAAGTGGATGATCGTTCATGACAGGCAAGATCACGCGCAGAATAATGTTTTTAGTATGCGCGTTTCTCATCGTGCTGACTGCACTTGGTCTTCTGATGCGATTCTATGGCCCGATGGCAGAAAGCCATCAAAAATACGGCGAGATCACCAAGGTCTAGGGTGATCTCGTTAATCGCCCCGTCGGCAGCAGACCGATTTGGGGCCGTTTCTTGCGTGTTTGGATTCTCGGTGCGCCAGCTTAATGCGAGCCCGTCGGCTCGGAGCCCAGACCTGCGTGACATGATAGCGATCGAGGTCTGGGCTCCGTTAGATGCACGGGCGTAGCGGATCATGTTTGTGCCGGCCTAAGTGAGGCAAACGCCACAATCAGCCCCCGGGCAGTTGTCCAGTGAGAGAAATTACTAGACGTTAATTGCAGGCGCTGATCCGTTTCAACGCGGCGGTGATGCCTGAGAGGGAATAGGAATAGCTGGTGGCGGTTCCCCGCTTCGAAGTGGCATGCAGTTCCAATTTGTCGCCCGACTTCAGCGCCTGGATCATGGACGGCTGGTCAGCTTCGTTCTGAACCCAGCCGTGCCTGTCCTGGGTGAACATCGCAAAGGCTTTGCCGCCAATCACGGCCGTCATTGGCGCACCTTGCCTGAGATCGTAACCCGCCATTGCCTCCGGGACGTAGTCCTTTCCCGGTGAATGCGCGATCATGAAGAAATTGTCGCCATGATCCACATTGGCGGGCATCTGGACCGTCGGCGTCGACAGGATATAGCAACTCGTATCGCCACCTGATTTATACGAAAACGCACCCCATGCTCCGAACTGGTCCATCCGGACGGGTGCTGCCGCGTGAGCTGCGGTGATTGCGGACATGGTGAGCACGAGAGAGGCTGCAAGAATTTTGACAGTCATCGTTTCCTATCATTTCCTCTGTCAAGGAGGTCCGGCCCGAGCTAGCACGCGCATATCCGGTGCGTGGCTCGCCGCGGACAATTTCCTTCAAGATTGATTTGGACCCGATCCGCCGAAGCGAATCGGTGGCTTTTCATAGCTCGAATTTTATGTCATGTCATGATATATATGCATGCCGATGATCCACCTATCGGCACATAGGTTTGCATCGGCCTCGAAACGACAAACCGCGCAGTCCACCAAAAGGCACGCCCCATGGTCGAAGCAGAGAATCCGGACCTTGATTATGGAAAGGCTGTTCAGCCGACCGACAATGCCCTTATCCGACGCGTTTCAAAGAATGGTGAGCGGGAGCATAGCGAAGACTTGCCGTTGAGCTTGCTTCTGCTGTCGGCTCTGGCACTCGGCCTGGGCATCGTGACGGGGTTGGGGGCGGTCCTCTTTCGCGATTTGATCGCGCTTCTACACAACCTGTTCTTCAACGGCACTTTATCAATCGTCTATGATGCAAACGTCTTCACCGCACCCAGCCGATGGGGTGTATTCGTTATTGGCGCGCCGGTCGTTGGGGGAATTGTCGTAACATTTCTCGTCAGCAACTTCGCACCTGAGGCCAAGGGACACGGCGTTCCGGAGGTCATGAACGCCATTTATCATCACGAAGGCCGGATCCGGCCGATTGTCGCTGTTGTGAAATCGCTAGCCTCTGCGGTCGCGATTGGAAGTGGCTCGTCGGTCGGCCGCGAAGGCCCCATCATCCAAATCGGCTCAGCACTGGGATCGACCCTTGGGCAGATCATTCGCATGCCGATCGGCCAGCGCATCGTCATGGTTGCGGCGGGCGCCGGCGCGGGTATCGCGGCAACGTTCAATACACCGATCGGCGGCGTCATGTTTGCCATCGAGCTGATGATGCCGGAAGTCAGCGTCAGCACCTTTCTGCCGGTAGCAATCGCCACGGGAGCCGCAACGTTCGTCGGGCGTTGGTTTATCGGTCAGCAGCCCGCGTTTCTGGTTCCGCCCTTGCAGGCGCTGACGACGGACGCAAGCGCGATTGTTCTGCTGGTTTTGTATACTGCGCTAGGCGGATTGACCGGCGTCGCGGCCGCAGCCTTCATTCGCGGCCTGCATTTGGCCGAAGACTGTTTCGACAGAATCCCGGGCCGCTACACGCGCCATATCCTCGGTATGTGGATTCTCGGCCTTCTCATGTACGTTCTCTTTGACTCGCTCGGCGAATACTATGTCGATGGTGTTGGGTACGCGACGATCGAGAGCATTCTGGTTGGGCACATGACATCTCTGTCGCTCCTGGCCTTGCTGTTCGCATGCAAGCTGATCGCGACATCAACCAGTCTGGGTGCGGGGTCTTCCGGTGGCATCTTCTCGCCATCGCTCTTCATGGGCGCAACGATCGGCGGCGGCTTCGCGGCTCTCGTTCAGATGCTCGGAATTCCGCTTCCGGTCAGCATCCCGGCGTTTGCCATGGTCGGCATGGGCGCGATGGTCGGCGGCGGCACCGGTGCGGTGATGACCGCCATCACCATGACATTCGAAATGACCCGGGAATATGACATCGTCATGCCGATGATCCTTGCGGTTGCCACGAGCGTCGGTGTCCGGCGGCTGCTTTCTCGAGAGAACATCTACACGCTTAAGCTGGTCCGCCGGGGACAGCCGATACCCAAGGCACTGCATGCCAACATGTTTCTCGTGCGTCATGCCCGCGAAGTGATGGACAGCGATATTCTGGTCTTGCAAGCCGAGCAAAGTTTCGATGAGTTCCTGCGCCAGCACGAGGATGAGGGGCGTCTTCGCCACGTCGTGGTCATCAAGGGCGGCCATGTGTTTGGTGTCATACGCATCAATACGGGATTACGACGCGGCCTGGAGGAGCGGCATACGGGCGTAAGCCTCGGCGACATCGCAAGCCGCGATTTTACCATCGTCGGGACCGAAATGATCGCCTCCGAGGTTATTCAGCGCATATGGCGCAGGAACGCGTTCATGGCCGTGGTTGTTGGTGGACACGGGGTCCCGCGAGAAGCCGACGTCGTTGGCGTTATTACCAGAGAACACGTCGCCAATTCGGTGGCTGACGGTCTCAAGATCTATCCCAGATGAAGCAGTGATCGTTGACTTTCCGTGCGGGCTTGAGCCGACTATTCGACCAACGAAGGAGACGACACGTTATTCCTTGCCGAATAGCCAGGTTGCCCGCTGACATGGGCGACGAAGATAGCGAAAGCTGCGATTGAGCAAAGCAAAATGACGATAGGCACAACGACCGTCTTTAAAAGGGCCATCACGGAGGGCGTTGTTTCCGGATCGCTTCCTATGACATTGGCATTGGTCTGAACTTTCGATGAACTACGCAATTCCGGTAGGCGGGAGTTCGCCTCACGGCCGGCAGCCTCAACGCGCCGTCGTCTGGATCGCGCTTTTATCGGTTTGAAGTGCACCACCTCAGCCATGTTCAAATACCCAGGGGTTGATAAGGATCCGAGGAGTTCGGATTGCAAACGTCGGCCGGCCAGTCGTTGAGCTGATCAGTTGCAGCCGCCCTGATCATGGGCGCGGGCAGCTCTTATCCGGTTCGCGCGGCAGTGGTTCGAGACGACAGATCCGTCGGCCTCGTCTCGTCAGAGTCCATCACCGATCCAACGGAACCGAAGACGCGAGCATCACCGCCCTCGTTTCTCAGAACTCCACCGACAATGCCATAGACCACGACGATTGCGCCGGGTTCGACAATGAGATCATGGCAAATCGTCCCGTGAAGTTCGAATGTCCGTCCCCTTGGGACCGTGAGACTTCCGGTGACTATTCCGTAAAACCGCACATCACGATCAAGCCGTATTGAACCATCAATTCTCGCATCAAGTCGTTCCACCAGAAACTCCTCCGTGGTTAAGCGCCCCGTCTTTCACTGGCCGGACCGACCGCTCTTCCTTCCGCTCCTCTCCATAATATATGTCATAGTATGATATAAATTGAAAGGGCCACGCTGATAGTCGGTTGAAATCGACGCGACTTGATTGTCTCGCCTTGCGCTGCGTTGTCGCCGGCGAAGAAAGCTGGCATGGCATCCTATCGGACAAGCCGCTTTGGAGTTCTGGATTCGGATGATTTTTATTCCTTGCGGATTGTGATCGATCTGTACGAAGTATATCATGACGTGATATAAATTGCCTCTCACCTCGCAGTGTGGACAGGTTTGCTACCGATGGCGCCAAAGCAAAAGACGAATGCAATAGCGGCGCTTTTCGATGACCGTGCCAGTGCAAACGAGGCGATTGAGCGTCTGGTTTCCGTTGGCATCTCTCCGACAAAGATCGAGGTGCTGACGGGAGCCGATGCCATAGCGTTCGCGACCAGTGAGGAGAACGGATTCTGGCACAAGCTCGCGACATTGCTTTTCGAGGACGACGACAGGAGCGCTCTCTTGCGAGACTTACGTCACGGCAGCCACCTTCTTGTTCTCAGCGATCTCGAACTCGATGAAGATGACCTTGCTCTCGATATTCTCGACAATGACGATCTTTGGGATGCCCGGAACAGCCGTTTCGAGAAATGAATTTCCATTGCCAATAGATGGATGCGGAGGGGGCTTATCAATCGTTAGCGGATATTCGGTCGTGCCACATAACAACGACAATTTGCTTTCTCGAACGCCACTCTTGGCAAGCAAGACAGCTTCGTATCGGCTCATCCAACCTGCCCTGGCGGTATTCAATAGCCCACGGCCTTCCGAGAAGCGCCCATGTCGATCACCAATCTCTTGCGCTTGGCGGCCGAACTGCCGCTGCGGCTGGAACTGGGTAATACCCGCGTCCGTTTGCCGAAGTTAAGCGCAAGGAGGAGGAGCTTTGTCTTGTGCCCCCAAGGAACTTATCCGCCGATTGGCATCTTGAAGCCGGTTGCCGAGAATGTTTGGATTGTGGATGGTCCGCTCATTCGATTTGGCATGCCATGGCCGAAGATGTCATTCCCGACGCGAATGACTGTGATGAGGCTTGCCGATGGACTCTTCCTTCATTCGCCAACGGCTCTATCCCTCCACCTAAAGAAGGAATTGGAAGTTTTGGGCTCTCCGCGCTGGATCGTAGGACCGAACCGCATTCACTATTGGTGGATCCCCGATTGGAGAGATGCCTATCCGAGCGCGCAGATCTATCTTGCTCCCTATATCCATGAACAGTCCAAGGGGCGCATCAATTTTACCGCACATGCACTGTCATCGACGAACGGCTACCCCTGGGATCAGGAACTCATCACCCTGCCCATTGAAGGCAGCTTCATGACTGAGATCGAATTTTTCCATCGTGCTAGCCGTACATTGGTGCTGACTGACCTGATCGAAAATTTTGAACTCTGTCGGCTCAATGGCTCTCTCATGCGCTGGCTAACATGGCTCGGCGGTGTGCAGGATCCGCATGGCAGCATGCCCAGAGACATGAGAATGACATTTCTGCGAAACCGCAGGCGGCTCAAAACTGCTGTAGAACAGATGATCGAGTGGAATCCGGAGCGTATTATCCTGGCGCACGGGCGCTGGTACGAGGCTGACGGCGCCCAGGAACTGCGCCGCGCATTTGCTTGGTTGCTTGGATAGCGTCGCACCTTGCTCTAGATGAGGCGCTGGAGGCTCACCCATTTACCAAACGTTTTTTGTTTCTATTGGAGCCCTCGCCTCTCGAAATGGTTGGCGAAACGCTCTCCTTGAATCGCCCGAACGTCACCTGAATGGCAGTCCGTCGCGAGGCGTTATGCGTGGGTGGGTGCCTTTGCCGCATTGCCCACATCTTCTCCATATGCGGCGGAAAAGACCACACAAAATTTGGCCAGCAGAAAAACCAAGCGAGGCCGGAAATGTTGCCGGCCGCATGAAGCACCCGACAACATCGCGATGGATTAGTGCAGAGAAGCACTGGCGGCGGCCCGCTCATCCTTGTCATGTAGTGCGAAGCGGTCGACCATGTCTGCGCTCGCGTCGTTGAAGCCAAGCACCCGCACATCTACATCGGCGCGGCGGAACTTGATAACCACCTTGTCGAGAGCGCCGACTGCGGTGATATCCCAAAGATGCGCCTTGCTGACATCGATGATCACCTTCCTTGCCGTATCCCCGAATTCAAAGGCACCGATAAAGCTTTCAGCCGAGGCGAAGAAAATCTGTCCTTCGACGCTGTAGGTCACAAGACCGCTCACGGGATCCTCAAGCCGCCTCACGCTAAAGAGCCGTGCCACCTTACGGGCAAAGAAGATGCCGGACAGCAGCACTCCCACCACGACGCCCTTGGAGAGATCCTGCGTGGCAAGCACGGTCGCAACCGTCGCCAGCATGACGACCGATGAGGTGCCGGGATGCCGCTTGATATCTATGATCGACTTCCACGAGAATGTGCCGATCGACACCATGATCATCACCGCAACGAGGGCTGCCACCGGCACGATGCGCAGGATATCGTCGAGCACGAGTAGCAGCACCAGCAGGAAGGCACCGGCGACGAAGGTCGAAAGCCGCCCGCGGCCGCCTGAGGTCACGTTGATGACCGATTGGCCGATCATCGCACAGCCGCCCATGCCGCCGAAGAAAGCCGAGACGATATTGCCGGCCCCCTGCCCCACACATTCCTGGCTCTTGTTGCTCGGCGTATCGGTCAAGTCATCCACGATCTGCGCCGTCAGAAGCGATTCCAGCAGGCCAACGGCCGCAAGCGCCACCGCATAGGGGAAGATGATCTTGAGCGTGTCGAATGTTAACGGTATGGCC
The DNA here is from genome assembly GCF_012641405.1 of Rhizobium sp. P40RR-XXII. Taxonomy (GTDB): domain Bacteria; phylum Pseudomonadota; class Alphaproteobacteria; order Rhizobiales; family Rhizobiaceae; genus Rhizobium. Next base: position 177,393 of record NZ_JABAII010000011.1, on the reverse strand, counting down.
GGAAACGCAAAGGGCGGCAGCGACGTCGGCATCTCGCCGAGATCGGCGACCGTATGCACATGAATGCCGAAGCCGAGCGTCACGCAAGTGACGACGACGATCGCCACCAGCGGCGACGGGATGGCTTTGGTAACGTACGGGAAGAGATAGATCACCGCCAGCGCAATGGCGATCAGCAGATATGTGATCTCGGGCACGCCGATCAGCTGCGGCAACTGCGCAATGAAGATTAGGATCGCCAGCGAATTGACGAAGCCGGTCATCACCGATCGTGACACGAACCGCATCAGCCGCCCGAGCTTCAGCATCCCGGCAATGATCTGCAGCACGCCCATGAGAATGGTTGCGGCAAAGAGGTATTGTATGCCGTGATCGCGCACGAGAGGCCCCATGAGCACGGCGGTCGATGCTGTCGCCGCCGAGATCATAGCCGGCCGGCCGCCGCAAATTGCCGTCACGCACGCAATAGCGACAGATGCGAACAGTCCGACCTTAGGATCGACACCAGCAATCACTGAGAAGCCGACGGCCTCCGGAATCAGCGCCAGCGCCACGACAATACCCGAAAGAATATCGGCACGAATGTTGGAGAACCACTCGTGATGGTAGTTTGAAAGAGATCGCATTGGAGAAATTTCACAGTTGAATGCAACGACCGGAGGGCCGGCCCTGGGAGGTAAGGTTGCGTTGCTGTGTTGTCTAGCGGATCGGCGGCCAGAAGAGCCACCCGGGGTCTCACCGGGTCCTTGTGGATGCTTGTTCGTATCCGACAAAATGATGCGGCGCAATACAGTATTGCGTACAATGTACTCCAACCCAGTTCTCGGCAGCAGCGTCGATCTCGTCACGAGAACCGGCAAACCCTGAAGCAGATCGTCAAGGAGGTGGAAAAAATCGGCCGCGACATGCGAAAGGCCATCGGCGCTGCAAACCCTTCACTCTTCCGTCGGAGCGGGCAATCATTTAGTTCGGTGGCGGATAGGCGGGGATCGAAGTTACGCGACATGCCGGCTGGTCAGGCTTCTGGCAGCACGATCTGATCTGATCCACAGAGGATTTATAGATTGCATTCCAGCTGGTCTGCGTGATGCCGATATCCGGCGGCATTGCATGCGAGCCCGGAAAGCGACTTGCCCAATCATCGGCCCCCTCGGGAAAACGCCCAGTCATCTCGTCCGTCAGTTGTCGGCACGTTTCCGCGATACCGATCCGGTGACAGCCAAGGCACGTATTGTCGGTCGGATTGAGGGCCTGGGTTGGCCAACTGCTGAAACCTATCCGATGAGGGGAAGTAAGATCCACATGATAGTATGGGCCGAAGGGGTTCACGGGCATATGGTTCCAGACTTGGCCCACAAACGGAGAGAACATGAATGGGTCGTTGTCGTGGCAGCTTCCACAGCCGCCTTTGAACGTGGTCTCCGGCGTGTTCCAAAATTCGCTTGGAGGCTGGGATGTCGGAGACGGCACTTTCTCGCCGCTCACGGGTTGATTGGGCTTCCCTTCCGCCTGAAACCAGCAAGTAGCACCTGTTGTCGGGTTGTGAGCCACGATATCGATTTCATCGAACTCCATTTTGTCCGCCGGTCGAATGATCTTTTGCCGGCACATGACCGCGATCTGCATGGTCTTCGTTGATAGGGACAGGATGCGGGAGTTCGGCACGCATTGCCCATCAGACTCCGCTCCATTTGGAAGCAAGGCCGGCCGATCGCACGTCATGTTCTTCGTTGCCGGCACGCTCTTGCCATCGACGGTAATCGGCACAGGAACCCCATCGCTACAGGAGAATTCGGGGATATCCCCCACCTGCTTGCGGCATTCCGCACCATAAAGTTCCCTGGTCGAACCCGCGTCGGCCTGATCGGCCCGCGCATTGCCTGCCAGCAGCTGCCCGGCTGACAACAACAATAGAAGGGATAGACATTGGCGATTGAAAGGATAGCTAGCCATTGTGCGAACCTTCCTTTGCGAACATCGCTTCGGCTGTCTTGCGGATGGCGTCGTAATAACGGACATAGCCGGTACAGCGACAGATATGGGAACCGACGGCCTGTTCGATTGCCGCATCGAGATCGCTTGGCAAACTACCCAGCTGCCGCAGCCCATCCAGAAAGATTTGTGATGCTATGACAAAGCCGGGAGCGCAATAGCCACATTGAAACGAGAACTCCTGCAGAAATGCCTCCTGAATAGGAAGCAATCCTTCGTTTGGCGTGATGCCTTCGATCGTGGTGATCTCCGTGCCATCGACCATCGCCAGTGCGGTGGAGCAGCTGATGACCGGTGTCGCCGCTTCGGTGGGCGAGTGGATGGAAGCTACTGTGCAGGCACGACAGATGCCTATCCCGCAGCAGAATTTGGTTCCGGTTAGGCCGAGATCGTCGTGAAGGAAGTCGATCAGCCGATCGTCCGCGCGAGCCGAATCCACCTCATGAGCGATGCCGTTGACTTTGAAGGAAATCGTCATGCTCGCAGTCCCTCCAGAATTTTCGCCGGCGTAATCGGCAGGGATGTGTAACGACGGCCCAATGCGTCATGCAGGGCATTGGAAATCGCTGGTGCAACGGAGCACATCACCGCCTCCGCAATGCCGCGGCCTGCACCACGGTCGCCAGCACTCTCCGGCAATGTCACCAGCTCCTGCGCACGCTTGCCCGCCTCATAAGCCGTGTTTAATGGCACATCACTCCAACGGGGCACGTGATAGCGGTTCAGGTTCCAGGTTCCGTCAGCGGGTCCCGCCATGCCGTTCGGCATGTCTTCCATCAACGCATAGCCGATCGCCATCGCGATCCCACCCTGGCTTTGTCCGGAGACAAGCTGGGGCACGAGCAATCTGCCGGCGTTGAGGATAGAAAGGACGTTCTCGATCTTTACCGAGCCATTGGCCTTGTCCACCGTCAGCCCGATGACGTTTGCACAAGGTGCCCAAACATAACGGGAGTAGCGCTGTGCTATTGCGGGTGGCGGCTTCGTGTTCGTTCGACCGACAAACGTCGGATCCTTGGCGTTTGGCAAATAGAAGGACAAACCGTCGAGCTGCAAATGCATGCTGCCGCCCGGCCCTGCAAAGTCAGCCTCGACCCAACTTCCCTGAATGAACGCGTGCCCGAGCGCTCCCCTCGGCAGGCCCTTGCTGTAGATGAGTTTTGCAAGATCAGCCCACGTTATCGGCTCGGTCCCACCATTGACAAAGGCCAACCGCCCATTGTCCCATTTGACATCGTCGAGACCAAGATCCTGCAGCCCCCAGATTGCTGCAGCTGCGGGCAGAATACTGGCTTGCATGAAGGCAAGCGCCGTTTGCTGTACGGTGTGGACCTGATGGAGGCCAGTCAGACAGGCGGAAGAGGAACCAACGCCTTTGGCCGTCCAGTGCGGATTATTCCAATCGCTTCCATTGCTCTTGGTGGTCAGTCCGGTTTGACCGAACAGGAGATAGCCACCCATGTCGACGTCAGACGCATTCGCGCCGAGAATTGGCCCGATGACCACGCCCAACGTCGTTGCCGAACCATTTCCCATGTCGACGGCATCGGACTGGACCGTCAACTTACCGTCGGGATCAACCAGGACAGCTGCGACCATTCCGTCGCCAGACGTGCCATAAGCCTGCATGGACAACGCTATGCCCGTGCCGTAGGTCAGCCCGCGAGCGGCATAGTCAGCCTTGATTTTTTCCCGGTCTGCCCAGAGGGCATGAGCCTCCGCTCGATCGAGTATCTCCGCGAGGCGCAGTTCTTGATCGATCGGACCGCCGACGATGGTTCGGCCCCCGGTGTCGGTAATATTGGCGCGCCGCAACGCGATCGGATCCCAGCCTTTGAATGCCGCGATATCGTCGAGCGCCGTCTCGATCGCAAGAAAGGCTTCCGGGCCACCAAATCCGCGCTGAGAGCCGCCGGTAATATCCTGAGTGTGCTTTGACTGCGCGAAAACATTTGCCATCGGCAGTTCATAAGATCCACCTACGCAGAGCGCCGCCAGATTAGCAACATAAGGGGAGAGGTTGCGCAGCCCTCCTCCATTGAAATTCATTGTCGCTTCGACCAAGCGCAACTTCATGTCGGGTCCGGCAACCAACTCACCCTTGATCGCGGCGCCGGGACGCTTCAGGCCGTAGCGAAACTGTTCGAAACGATCATGGGCGAGCTTGACGGGAACTCCATCGGAGAATGCCGCGGTCAAAGCCAATAGTTGAGAGAAGGGCGAGCTGTCACGGCCACCAAAGCCGCCGCCGGGGTAGCAGCTGTGGAGTACGACCTCCTTGACGACAATGGGCGAGTCCGCACCGCTGAACATGGATGCAGCACTCGAGACATCGCCGTCCGGCGACTGTGTCCCGAGCACGAGAGACAGGCTTTGAGACTTGGTGTCATAATAGGCGAGCCCACTTTCCGGCTCCATGAACATCGGATCCATGGCTTGCGTGTCCACGGTGAAAGGCTGGCGGATCAGATCCGGATTCTGTGCCAGATATTGGTTGATCTTGTCGCGATAGGTGGGAACGTTCTGCTGATAGGTTGTTGGATCGGCTGTGGCATAGCTGAAGGTTTCGCTATCCTCGAAGTATTTTACATAGGTCGTTTGAGGCGACCACGGCGCGCCCATGCCCTGTGAAGACGCATCATCCAACGCGTACACCTGAAAGCTGGCGTCGTTGAATTGCATGTAGCGCTTTGCCGCCCGATAAGTCTCCCGCTTGTCGAACATGAGCAAGGCGACCGCCTGCCCGAGGAAATTCGGAACGTTGCCGGGCTTAACGATGACATCGAATTCTACCGACGAGGATCCCTTTGAGGCAAAGGCCTGGACAGACGCGGCAAGCGGCGTTTTAAAGAGCTCCGTCAGTCCCTTGTGTTGATCGATTGCCTCAGCCTCGACCTGCAGATCACGATACCGAGCCAACGGAGCAGACCTAACCGCTGATTTCAGCTGATTGCCGAGCACGACCCGTTTTGGCTTTGCATCATCAGGCAGGTAACTCAAATCCACATTCAGGAATTTGTGCTCGGTCGTCAGAGCCGGCAGATAGAGCGCGTACCACTGATCCCCTGCCCATCCCATATCGGCGGAATTGAAGTCCCGGGCAAACACCTTCTGGCCGGTCACCTTCGCGCGGCCGTCGATCCGCTCACTGGCCACGCCGGGAACAGGTGTCTGCACGCCTGTCGAATTGCTTGATGACTGACTGGCGGTGGCTCTCATTGGCGGCCCAAGGACGGTAACCGCTATAAGACCTGCCGCACCTTGCAGGAAACGGCGTCGCTTAATGGATGAACTTATATGAAGGTTTTGGAAAGTCGTATCGTTCATCGCGCACCTCTCGCCAATAAAGTGAAGAGACTTTGGGCACTTCAGCCGATCGGACTGCACGAAGACGAGGTGTAAGGGATACGAATGCCAACGACGCGTATCGTTGACATATGCTTTTGTATAAGTGCTTTTGTATAAGCACTTACGCTGCAGGAAACGCCACCCGGCAAGCGTGCAATCGAACTCGCCTCGACACCATATTTGCACCCATAAGTAAGTCAAGACGAATTGCGACATCAGCTGGCCATTTGACGGGTTTATGAACCTGGCGAACGCGATCATGCCGATGATCGGGGAATGACGCGCCAATATTCCACGACATGAGCTACGCTTGGCGTATCGCGGTAGGGACGCCCATTACTGGGCGCCCCCCCCCGCATAGATCCACGCGGGCGGGTTTCCCGCACGTGGCTCTTACCTTGGGTGTTTGACGGCGAAGCGTACATTTGGCCATGGATGAAGGATGCAAGGCTTGGGTAGGTAGTTGTTGGCTAACTGCACGATCCGTTCCCACGTGACGTCGGCCCTCTGACTGCGCCGCGGTAGGCATCGCCGCCAGAGACCAATCACCCGATACCGAAGCGCGGTGAGCGCCCGGATGTTCGTTGGAACCGCGAAGTAGGCGAAATGCCCGCCGACGATCTGCCTCAGCCATTTTCCCTGGTGGGAGATCGGCCAGTGCATCCGCCGCCGCAGGTCCGCCTTGATGTCCTTGAGCTTCGCCCGCATGCGGTCGCCTCGGGTCTTCCGCATAAGCTGGAAGTGCCCTTTGCGTGTTTTCCCGCAGATGAACGTGAACCCCAGGAAGGCGAAGGTCTCCGGTTTGCCGAGCCCGCGTTGCTTGCGGTTGACTGCAGCGAAGCGGCCAAACTCAATCAGGCGGGTCTTGTCCGGATGGAGCGACAGCATGAACTCCTCAAGCGTAAGCGCGAGTTTCTCCGCACCTTCTTTAGTTGAGTGAGCTTTGGCATGAGGTGTCCGCCTAAAAGAGGTGGACACCTAGTTATGAATGAAGGTCAAAAATTCGCCGTGCGGCTGGTTGGTCGGAATGGGAGACGCCGTTTCGATCAAAGTTCGAAAGACCGCCTTGTCGCGGCCTGCCTTGAACCTGGCGCGTCGGTATCGAAACTCGCGCGCGATCACGGGGTCAACGCAAACCTCGTTTGGAAATGGATACGGAAACACACCCAGGCCCGTCCATTATCGCCGTCTTCGACATCGTCCTTTATTCCGGTTCAAATCACCGCCGCGAGCAGCAAGTTCGACATCGAGATGCCTGCCACGGATCGCGAAGAGCGATTACCGACGGCGGAGAGGAGCGGCCCGCTGTCCTCTCCAGCGAAGGTGAGCGCATCACTGCCGAATGGTGTGAGATTGTCGCTGGAGTGCAGCGACATCAGCGCGTTGACGGCGATAATCGGAGCTCTGGGCCATGTTTAAGCTTGGCGCTGATCTTCAAGTCTATCTGCATCGCGAACCAATCGACTTCCGGGCCGGCATCAACAGCCTTGCGGTTCTGGTCCAGGAGACGATGGCGCTCGATCCATTTGCGCCTGCGGTATTTGCCTTCTGCAATCGCCGTCACGACCGGGTGAAGCTGCTGTTCTTCGATCGCTCCGGCTTCGTGCTTGTCCTGAAGCGGTTGACAGAGGACAAGTTCAGATGGCCACGCCGTGAGGTGCCGGTGGTCATGCTGACGACAGAACAACTGCATTGGATACTCGACGGTATCGATATCGATGCGATGATCCGCCATCCGGTGCGGCAATATCAGATCGCCGGCTGAGAATGGCGAATTGCGATTGACGCGCAGGGGCGGTTCAGATTCAAGAATCTGATGACTCGGACCGGCGAACCAAGCGTTGCAGAGCTGATGGCGCAGTTGGCGGCAAATGCTGCCGAAATCGCTGCGCTTAAAGCCGAGAAGGACGCGCTCTCGCGACGGGTCGTCAAGCTGGAAGAGGAGCTGGCACTGGCAAGGCTGCATCGCTTTGCCCCTCGCAGCGAAAAGCACATCGATCGCCTCTTCAACGAAGCCGAACAGGCTGCAGACGAAGATGACGGTGATGACGTTGTCGATCTCCCGGACACAGGCCTGCCGCCGGTTGAGAGCGCCGTGGGAAAGAAGCGCGGCCGCCGGCCTCTGCCGGAAGACCTCCCGCGCGAGCGTGTCGAATATGACATTCCCGACGTTCAGAAGGCTTGTCCCTGCTGCAACGGCCAAATGCATCGTATGGGCGAGGCCGTTACCGAGCAGCTCCATATCGAGGTCAAGGCAAAGGTCCTGCAGAATGTGCGGTTCAAGTACGCTTGCCGTCATTGCGACCGCACCGGGATCAACACGCCGGTCGTGATCGCTCCAATGCCGCCGCAACCCCTGCCAGGCAGCATCGCCACTGCCTCGACGCTAGCCTTCGCGCTGGTTCATAAATACGTCGACGGCACCCCGCTCTACCGCGTGGCTCAGACATTCGAGCGGGCCGGCGTTCCGATCAGCCGTGGCGCTCTCGCTCACTGGGTCATCGGCTCAAGCCAGAAGCATCTGCACCGCATCTATGACGCGCTGAAGCTGCGGCTCCGATCGCAACCCATCATCCATGGAGATGAGACAACCGTTCAGGTGCTGAAGGAAAAGGACAAGGAAGCCACCAGCACGTCGTATATGTGGGCCTATCGCAGCGACGAGGACAGTGAAGAGCCGATCGTACTGCTCGATTATCAGCCCGGCCGCGGCCAGATACACCCGCAGACCTTCCTCGGTGACTATCGCGGCATACTGATGAGCGATGGTTACACAGCCTGGCGCACATTGGATAACGCAACCCATGTCGGGTGCATGGCCCATTCCCGGCGGCGCTTCGTCGAGGCCCTCAAAACCAGGAAGAATGGAGGCGGACCGCCGGAGCAGGCACTCCGGTTCTTCGAGCAGCTCTACCGGATCGAAAAGCAGGCGCGAGACAAAAAGCCCGACGCCGGTGAAACGCAGGCCGACTGCATTCGCCGTTTCCGGCAACAGCACAGCTTGCCTGTCCTGAACGCCCTAAAGACGTGGCTCGACAATATCGCGCCAAAGGTCGTGCCGGATACCAAGCTCGGCGATGCCGTGTCCTACACTCTGAACCAATGGGATTACCTGACACGCTATACCAGCGACGGCAGGATGCCGATCGATAACAACATTTTGGAACGCGAGATCAGAGTTTTTGCGACCGGAAGAAAATCGTGGCTGTTCAGCGATACCGCCGACGGGGCCAAGGCCAGCGCCGTGATCTACAGTTTGATGCTGACTTGCCGCGCCTGTGGCGTCGACCCACTCACCTGGCTGCGCCACGTGCTCAACGCGTTGCCGCAGCGCGACGAGATTGCCGATATCGGCGACCTGTTACCGTTCAACTTCTCCGGCACCTCCGCGGCCTAATAGAGCTGCATACCGCTCCCGATACGAGGGCGATTTAGCCGTGACGAAGCCGCCAATGCGCATGGAAAATAGCGCTTACTTCTAAAGTTATAAGCCGAAGCATTAACTTATTGATCTTTTAAGAGTTTAGCAACATCCTGAGAAAAAATCCCCTCGTCCGTAGGCGGAATTTTAGCGATCATCGCTTCCACATCGAAAGACCGTCCCAAGGTATCCAATACCATACCGCAGGAATTATGACCGCATGTTGGTGCTTGGCCCTGGTCGAGCAGCATGCGGTTGCCATTCCGGTCAATTGCATCTGCCCTGAGCGGATTGTTAGGCGCTCCTACGCCTCCCGCTACAAACTCCCCTGTTTGCGGATTCAGTTCAAGATTATTGACGGCGGAACGCACGCTGCTATCAGCAGCGTCACTGACCCGGAAGCGGATGGCAACTGCCTCGCCACCAGCGGTAACCAGGCTCGCTGCAACGAGACCGAGATCGATCGCGGCCTGGATCTTTTGCGCTTCTTCGTCGGAATAGTTCTGCTTCTTAAAGGCCGAGACCAGAAGTGAATCGGCTTCCTTGCCCGTTATTAGCGTCTCCGTATAGCCATGCAAATGGTTGGCGCTATTCATTGCGGTGGCGATCGCGGCAATGCAGGCTGAGGTGCCAACATTGCATAGAGAGGCAACGCCTACGGTTCCCGCGATTTCTAGGATTGCAGCCGTTCCTGCATTGGTTCGGGCGATCTGTGCAAGAGCGCCGTCGATCGCGGCGGGTATCGAGCCGCCCTTGTCGACTGCGTCGGCTATATATCTGGCTAGGATCACATCGAGATAAACGGCCCCTTTACCTGGTTGGGTTCGCGGTTTTATCCGAAGAATCGTCATCAGGCAGAGGGCCGTATGCTCCCTTTAGACCCTTGTGGGCCTTGATGTTGGCTAGGATGACTTATAACCCGCGAAACAGTCATACTTCTCCAGGTCCAATTTAAACCCATATCGTTGAAAAAGCTTTTCGTTAGCTTCTGCGTTAATTTGATACTCTCCATATAGGAACGGATCCTCATCAGGTACGTTTAACGTTTCCCGAAGAAATTGAAGATCACTGTGTTCGAGCTGTAACATGTTCATGAGTTTAGCGCCCTCTCTTTGGAACATGTTAATGACGAAATAAATTCCCATCGCGCACCTCACGTTTTTGTACTTCGACCAGGTTTCGGGGGCTTTGTTTGCTTTCCAGTTTTAGGATCGTATTCACCTAAATGTTTCTTCCCAGTTTTATCATATTTCTCTAACGCTCCATGCGTATGCGCCGTCCACGACCCATTGATTTATCAGTTGCAGCAGCTTGATAGTCTTGCGGGAGGGCCGGATGTGAGCTCACCCGATAGTATCTGACGAGCTCATTGTGAGGCCTTGATGCGTGCGGCATAGGCCCAGGGCATGAGGGCATCGATGTCTTTTGCCAGGTGGCCGTTTGCGAGGCGGGTGAAGAGGTCGCACAGATAGGCGTAAGGCTCAACGCCGTTCATTTTACAAGTGCCGATCAGGCTGGCAAACCGGGCCCAATTGCGGCCCCCTTCATCGTGGCCCGCAAAGAGCGCATTGCGGCGATTCATGGCGGGTCGGCGGATCGCGTTTTCCACCAGGTTGGAGTCGATATCGACGTGGCCGTCGTCCAGGAACAGCCGGAAGCCGTCCTGCCGCGTTAGCATATAGGCCAGGGCTTTTCCGAGATCGGACTTGCGTGAGACGCGCTTGGCTTGCGCTGCCAGCCAGGTGAAGAACTCGTCCACCAGCGGGAGGGATAGGTCCTGTCGAACTGCCCGGCGATGTTCGGGATCTGAGCCCCGGATACTGGCTTCGATCTTGTAGAGCGCGGCGATCCGCACCAGCGCCGCGTCGACGATGGGCGATCCACTCTTTGGCGTGGCCTTGATCAGCTTTCTGCGCCCGTGCGCCCAACAGAAAGCCAGCTTCAAGGGGTCGCCACCCATCCGGTCCGACGAGGCCAGATGAGAATAGCCTCCGTATGCATCGACCTGGATCGTGCCGTTGAACCCGTCGAGGATTTCAGCGGCATATTCGCCTTTACGCCCAGGTCGATAATGGAACACCACGCCCGGCGGTGCAGAACCGTTCCAGCCGCGGTCGTCACGCAACACGGCCCAGAGATAACCGGTCTTCGTCTTGCCTCGCCCCGGATCAAGAACCGGAGCTGTTGTCTCGTCGACATAGAGCCGCGTGCTTTCAAACAGCAGCCGTTCAGCCATGTGGTCTACCACCGGTGCGATTTCGCTGCCCGTGCGCCCCATCCAATCGGAAAGGACCGTGCGGTCTATCGGCACCCCATGTCGCGCCATGACTTCGGCCTGCCGGTTGAGCGGCATGTGTTCGGAATGCTTGGAGACGGCAATCTGAGCCAGAAGGGCTTCCGTCGGCCAGCTCCCTTCCAAGAGATGCGCCGGCGCTCTGGCCTGGACGACGCCCGTTCGACCCTTGGGGCATGCGTATTTCGGGCGGATCGTGACGATCACCTCGTAGCGCGCCGGAACCCGGTCGAGCCGTTCCGTCCGATCCTCGCCGATCCGGACCATGTTGCCGCAACCGCAGGGACAAACGATGCTCTCGGGCTCGATCACCTTCTCGACCCGCGGCAGGTGTTCGGGCAGCGCACGGGCCTTACGCTCCTTGCGAGGAACGACCTTTTCCGGATCGGATGCGCTGGCTTCGATCTTTTTCTCGACGGCGGCGATCCGCGCCTGTGTTTCGGCAATCGCCGTTTCAAGGTCTTCCAGCGCCAGTTCCATCTGCGCCGGATCGAGCTTTTCCGATTTCGGCCCGAACTTCGTGCGCCGATAGTCGTGAACCTGCCCCTCAAGCTTCTCGATCAGTTCCTTCAACTCGGCGATGAACGCGTCCTTTTCGGCCACCACAGCCTGCTCATGCTGACGTGCAGCACGCTCGACCGACAGTTCGAACTGCATCGCCGCAAAGGCTTTGACCACCTCGGGTGGAAGGTCCGGGAACTGGCTAGGATCGATCGGCTGCGACATGCAGCTTCATAGCAAATCGAAGCAGAAAAACCCAATAAAACAATACAAAAACAGGACGGCTGAGTCATCCTGCCGCAGTCGGCGCTGTTACCCGTTGCGCCATAACCCGTCGCCAATCCAGCCCTTCGAACAAGGCTTCGTATTGAGCCCTGGAAAGACGCATCGTTCCATCCTGAACCTTGGGCCAGGCAAAGTTTCCATGTTCAAGAATCTTGTAGGTTAGCACCATTCCGGTGCCATCCCACACCAGGATCTTCAGGCGATCCCCGCGCTTCGACCGGAAGATCACCGTCACCCCCGAATGCGGATCAAGCTTCAACTCGGTCTGCACCATCAGAGCCAGCGCCTGATGCCCACAGCGGAAGTCCACCGGCCGCGTTGCAATCAGGATAGGCAGGCGTTGGCCCGCGACGATCATACCGTCCCTCGCATGGCTCGCACCAGAGCCGCCACACGTTCAACCGGCACATCGCCGGGAACCCGCATCACAAGGTCTGAGCCGATTTCCAACGTAATGATCCCCGACGGGGCTGCCGCCGGCTCCTGGATTGGCAAAGCATCGCCAGCCTCCTGCGGCTCCCTCTTGATCGCGAGTGGCACAAAAGCTGGCCCGAGTAAGCGGCTATCATCGGGCCGGCATCAGTTCCGCAGGCAGCGCCAGAAGACCCTGACGCGCCTGCCGTCGCCAATCGGAAAGCTGGTTTGCGATAACGCCGTGACGACGCGCGACATCCACCACGCGCACACCAGGCTCAAGGCTCTCCGCTACAATGCGAGACTTCACATCATCCGGCCAACGCCGGTTACCGCGGCGCGGCTCCACAACTTCGTAGCGGCCAATAAATCCATCTTCCATCATTCAGCTTCCAGATACGACTGGAAGACTTCTCGCATGCGCAGCTATGCTCAAAAAGCAGCAGACCCAATGGGACAGAGACGGCGCTTACGGATGTTCTGCAGGTCCGGCAGGCTAGGCAGCGAAGTATTGGTGTTCTCGGTATCGCGACGGATCGTGCCGATGTCCTGCATCTGATGCGCCGGATCGGTAATCGTGATGCCGATATTCTCGCCGATGGCGGAATACGCTTTGCCTGTATCGTTTTGGCCAGCCTTGACGGGCGGAGCGATCGTGAGCCCGCCAGTGCCGATCCCACCCCCATAGGTTTCGGCCTTCCAGGTCGAATGCGTGTCGATATCGGCTACCGTTAAGGTTTCCAGCCTGAGTATTAATGTGCGCGCTCTTTATGGCACACCAATCGATCGAATTTTAAAATCCTGTAAGGAATGAGAAGTACTTCGCTGTGAAAGTATATAAAAAATAATCGAAGAGATAATTAACCGAACCTACTCAATATTTCTCAGTATTTTCAAAAGCTCATTAGGAGTGAAACTGAAGTTATTTTTCCAATCCTTGTCACTCATGTGAAGATATCCAAGTATATTGTTAAGACAGCCGATAACAGCCATATCAACATCCTGGCTCTCTGAATCTACAGCAGGCCACTCCTTTGAAACTGCGCTGAATCGCTCTCGTGAAATTCCAAATAGCGTTTCAAATTCCCACCCGGGAAATACGCGTTCATCTTCCGAAAAGATCAAGCAATCCTTGATAATTTCAAGATCGTTCTTGGATAGGTTATTTAATTTCATCGCGCACCCACTATTTCAGCCCGCTTATGTAGTCTGCGCGTTGTCTTCTGTGGGAATCGATATTCGCTGATGTGACCCAAGTCAGGCCCACTCCTCAAAGCCATCATCTCCTATCCGCACCACTCCAGCAGCGCGCTCTGCGCGAAAAACCCTAAGCTTTCTTCAGCAATTTTTGCCTCCTCTGCCATTTGATTGAAAACTTCGATCTGCGCCGGCAGAGATGAGTTAGCCGACGCACGCCCGAACACCATTTCGCGGCGATCAACAGGTAAAACATTCTCCAAAAGCGAAATTTGCTCAATCACCGAACTTTCAAAGTAACACTCCGTTCTTGGAAAGCTTTATCCTACCATGCCCTGCCGCGCCATTGTCCGCCAGGTGGAAAGGTGGTTCGGCTTCAAACCGTGTCGCTCCGCGACCTCATTCACCATCGCGCCTGGCCGCAGGCTTTCCGAAACGATCTGTGATTTGATGTCGTCTGGCCAATGCCGATGAACCTCACGCCCAGTCTTCCTGGTCGTGAGAAGCTCCAATGTACTCTCCATGGCGAAACTCCCGTTGCTCGGCCATGGAAAGCCGATCACAGATTAGTCCAGACAGGGCAACGTGGGAGCGGAACACCGGTTACGCTGCGGCTTGCGGCAAGCGGAACCAGCTCGCGTGAGATTGCCGTCGTGTTAGGAATTGCGCGTAGCACAGTGCAGGATAATCTGCAGCGCGCAGCGGCGGTCAAAAGGCGGTCAGTCAGGCGTTGGCACGGTTCTCGTGCACTGGAGCAGATCATTATTGAACAGTTCAGATCAAATCCCATTACATTGCACAACGACCGTTTGAACCAAGTGACAGACCGATCTTGTGCAGCCGTGAGTCGAGATCTGCTCCAGCGAAAGGCAATTTACTGGCAGAAATCAGCTCAGCGCAGGCCTCGCGCAACAGCGCAAATTTTTGATCGCCAATTTCGCGGTCGGCCATTGTCTCAAGCAAGAGAGCCAGATTAGCGTGAAGGGAGGAGTCCTCCGGCACATTCTTGATCGCCGTCTTGTAGTTCTCAACAGCATCATTCAACCTGCCCAACTGCAGCAACAAATCAGATAGTTCGACGTAAGGTCTCGGCGACATTGGTGCGAGAAGGATGACCTCGCGCAATTCCTTGATCGCTTCGTCCACATTACCATGGTCGCGCAGGGCAATTGCGAGATCTTCGTGATAACTAGAGAAGGTTGGCTGTAGCCTCACGGTTTCTCGAAACGCAGCGATAGCATCTTCAAGCTTACCCTGCTGCAAATAAGCTTTGGCAAGCGTGTCATGGTTGTCAGCACTGTCGGGGCTGCGAGCAATGTCGGCTTTGATACGAACGATATCCTCAGCGTTTGCGGCATCTGCCTCGGCAATGCGCCCTGTCGCGCGCAATGCCTTCTGTAATCCGTCTTTGGCCGACGTATCGGCGGGATCCTGCGCAACCGCGAGCCGATATTCATCAATAGCTTCGCTGGATCTGCCCTGAGCCTGGTAGATATCGGCCACGCTTCGGTGATAGGCATGATGCTTCGGATGCAGCCTCGTCGCGGCCTCGTATTGAACTAGCGCCTCATTCCATTTTTTCTCACCCTCATAGAGACTGGCGAGGAAAAAGTGCGGCTCATAGGCGTTCGGAAACGCTGATATCGCGTCAAAGTAAGCTCGTGCAGCGTCCTCATATTTTCTGGCGGATTTGAGTTTAACACCCAGCCGAATTCGGGCATCCAGATCTCCAGGAGCGAGGCGAATTGCTTCGCGGTAATGTGCGATGGCCTCAGCGTCCGCGCTGGGTGATCCCCTCGAGTTATCGGCGATGCCGAGATGGGCGATGACGTTGTTGCCATCAAGGCGAAGTGCTTCGCGATATTCTGCCAGCGTTTCCTTTGTGGCATCGGAAACGCTCAGCGACAAATGGCGGGCCAGTGTGAGATGTGCCGCCACATTCTCCGGATCAACGCGAACCCATTCACGATAGGCGATATCCTCATAATCGATATGACCTGGGAGCCCAAGGCGAGCGTTCCGGAGCGCTGGATTTTGCACGATCGCGTGCGTCGGATCGGTATCGATGGCGGTCTTCAATTCGGAGACGGCGTCCTCCGTCTTGCCTAGGGTCGCCAGTATTAACCAAAGATACCAATGGGCCTGCGAGGCCTTCGGATCGAGTTGGACCGCTTGATTCATCTCGGCCTCGGCCTTTTTGAAATCGACCTGAAGCATGTAAACGGACCCTAGCCAAATATGCGGCTGGGCCGATTTAGGCATCAGCAACATCGCTTGTTGAGCCTGGGCGATGGCGTCTTCATATTTTTTCTGAATGAGCAGGACGGAGAATATCTTTTCCCGCAGAGCGACCGATGACGGATCTTCCCGCAGCGCAGCCCGGTAAGTGGCGAGCGCGTCGTCCCATTTGTGTTGATGCGCCTGCTGATCGCCTAAGGTGAGGAGCTGCGTGTTCTTGTTCGAGGGTGCAAGGGGCAATGGCTCCGCACCTCGCTTGGCCTCACCTCCAGTCGTCTCGCTGAATTGCACTTCCATGAAAAGCGAAGCGGCCGCGATATTCAAATTGGCAGAGGGAGCTGCAATGGACGCCGAAGCGACGCCAACGAAAAACAATGACAACGAGATTTTCTGGAGAGGGTGCATAATTGTAGCCATGACGAAACGCTTAACGTCCTGAAAGTGCTGACAGGCCTGGGATCACACTACACCAAACCTCGAATGGCTTTGGATCGTGTGAGTGCCGCGACGTCCTTGTTTCGGGTGAGGGTACGCGTTCTTCAAGCTCGTCATAAGGTCCCAGAATAAGTGATGGCGGGATCAACGCGTGATATCGAGGCGCTCGATGTCGGCGGCGGCGATTCCATATTTGGATTCGCCGTCTGTGCGCAAATAATAGCGAAGCTCCTCAATGTATGATTTTGCCCCGACGAGCCCCTCCAATCTGAAGGCAGTATGTCGTTGAGTGCTCGGGACCACACGAACCAAAAATAGCCGATTCAGGCTTGGTAGTCCTCGAACTCCCAAAACATGTAGCGGGCTAATTTCTTCGCAATCTCTTCCCATGAATTACCGGTCGTGTTTTCGACCAATTTCCTAACTGTGGATTTCAACACATCTTCATCATATTCATCCATCAAAATTGTATGACGAATAAAGCATGGCTTCCCCCCTGCACTGTGTGCAAGCCAACGAGGAGTGCAGACCTGAAAGCTGAAGATGTCCCCCCCGGGGACACCTTCTGGGCCAACCGTTACATCAGCTCCTATACAAAAGTCCGTTACATCATCTGGCCAGTAGCTGGAGAACTCACCTCCAACCATCGAGTACTGCTTTACCTCAGCCTTCATGGGATAACATCCACATGACCGTTAGCCCCCCATTTCGTCTGCCCAGGAAGTCGTTGTTCAAAATTCGCTTGCGTTTTACCAAGCTGAGGTTTGAAGCTCGGCGGTCTAAATTGCCTGAGGCCGTCGGCACTCTCATAGTACCCGCTGGAAGTAGTGCGATATCCCGGCCCCACCCAAGCCTCACCCATAACCATCGTCTGCTCGCTATTAAACGAACCAATTCCATAATTGATCTTGCCTTTTCCAGCCAAAGCAGCACTAGCAGCATTAGAGGCCTCACGCAAACTACCACTAAGTTCAGGCCAGTCTGTCCTAATTATGGTCACGGCCGCCAGCTGGGCGGCGGCAATATCGCGATAGATTTCGCCATTTGGACCAACGATGACGACGTTGCCCGCATTATCGATGACACGAACATATTTTTCAGGCAGGCCAGCGACGCTGTCCGGCAACGGGCCCGCAACGTCTCCAATAGTGGTCTTGGCATTGCCCCAGCCACCCCATGCAATGGCGCCGAGCATGATTGGGTCGCGGATGATGCTGGCAATTTGAGTTTTCGAACCTGTCAGCAGGGCTTTGGCTGCATCGCTCTTCAGAGTGGATTCTATATCACCGAAGTCCTGACCGTTTTGCGCATCATTGCTGTCTGCGTATTTCCAGGCGTCCAGGAACACCATGTGTCGATCGAGAAGCGACATCTCATCGGACTCGCCATTTCCTGCGAGGGCGGCGTCGAGATACTCGGCCGCAGCTATCCGCAGATTGGTACGGGCCTCGACGCAGGCTGCCGAAGAATTTCCGACGCAATCCGACAGCTTCTTATCACGATTAAGCGACAGAGTCTGAAGCTCTTCCTTGTGCTTACAGGCTGGGGAGTCAGAGTCACCAGAGGCTTCACAAGCGGCCAGCGTTCGAGCGAACTCCTCACGCTCTTTATGCGTGAGATAATTATACTGGTACTGCGCGGCGCCGTAGGAGGCACCTTCGCCACCACCGACAGCGCCGGCAGCCAGAGCAGACAGGCTCTCGCCAAGCAGGGCGGCGAGCGTCTGTTTGTCCTGATCGGACAGGGTGCTGTCCTTCAGCATGCCATCGACGAGATCGGCAATGGCTGGTGTCAGCAGTGCAGAGGTCGCAGCACCGGCAGCACCTTTGAGCGCACCCTCCCAACCATTGACACCGCCGAGAATACCGGCGCCGATCGTGTGCAGAAGAACGCGGCCGACCCCACCCTCTTTCCAATAGTCCATTCCCGTCTGGTCTTGGTTCAGAGCGGCCTGCTTGTAGAACTCACTGGCAATATCGCCAACAAGCCCAGCCATAGTCGCCTGCGCCGCCTGCAGATCAGCCTGGGTCTTGTACTGCTCGCGCAGGATGTTCTGCAGGTCCGGCAAGCCGGGCAGCGAGGTATTGGTGTTGTTCGTATCGCGGCGGATCGTGCCGATGTCCTGCACCTGATGCGCGGGATCGGTGATCGTGATGCCGATATTACCGCCGATGGCAGAATAGGCCTTGCCGGTCTCGTTTTCGCCGGCCTTGACGGGCGGAGCGATGGTCAGTCCGCCAGTCCCGATTCCGCCGCCATAGGTTTCGGCCTTCCAGGTCGAATGCGTGTCGATATCCGCAACCGTCAGGGTGCCGGTGGAGAAGGAGTTTTTGTCCGCCGTCGCCTGGCTGGTAATCAGCCCGCCGACAAGCGACGTCTGGCTGCTGACATCAATGTTGAGGCCGCCGGTGCCGGCATGAATGCCCGATTGTTCGGAAACGAGCACCGCATCGCCTCTGGCCTTCTGCACGGTGCCGGAAACGCCGGTGTTTCCGAAGCCGATCTGGCCGGAGACATTGAACTGATCAGCCTTGGCCTTCTGCGTATCCAGTTGGCTTTCGATCGTCAGGTTCTTGACATCGACCGCAACCGAATTGCCGCCGACCGTCGCCCCCCTAAGCGCGAGATCGTTGGTGACGATGGTGACATCGCCGGTGCCGCTCACATGCGTGTTCGTATGGCTGGTGCCGGAGGTTTCGGAACCGCCCTTGCCATAGGAGGCGTTGACCCCGACGCCGGTCTCTTGACAGCCGCCCTTGCTGGTGCAACCAAAGTTGACGCCGACGCCGGCGCTCCAGGATTTGTTCGAACTGGTCGAATCCGACGTGCCCGCGGCAGCGTTGAGGTTGATGTCGCCATTCGCTGCTGACAGGAAGATGTCGCCGGTCAGCGCATCTCCTGGAATCGTGGGTATGCCGTTCTTGTCGTAACCGGCTAGGATCTGCGCGCCGTCGCTGGTAATCGAGCCCTTCTCGGCCTCCATGGTAATGGAGCGGCCGGCACGAATATCCGTCACAACCGGGGTCGAGGATGACGAGGACCAGCTGTTTTCCTGGTGGCTGACGCCGGCATTGATGCCGATGCTGAAGGAAAGACCGGTTGCAACCTTAGGGTCTGTGCTGGTCAGCGCCTCATAGGCGCCCTTCAGCCCCTTGTAGCCCTCATAGAAACCGAGGCTGGCAATGGCCGTATTAGTCACCGCATTGACGCCACCGCTGTCGGAAAGACGCTCGGCCGAGTTCATGATGCTATCGGCCGCCTTGCCAATCTGGCTGGTCACCGAGATGGTCACACCGGCAAAGGTTTTCTCATGTACCTCCTCGTAATTGGTGACGTCATTGGCCGAGAGCAGATTAATGTCCTTGCCGGCGAAGAGAGTGACGTCGCGCTCGGCCGAAGCGCTGGTTGCCTGCAGGTTGACATTGTTGCCTGCCGAGATGTTGAGATCACGACCCGCCGCCAATGTCGATACTGCATTGGTATCGGACTGCTGCGCTTTGCTGTCCTTCGTCGACTGCGCGCCGATACCGACCGAGAAGCCGCCATTGCCGGCGGAAAGTGCCAAGCCGAACCCGGATTTCTTCTGCTGTTCGGATTGTGACGAGCTCTCGGCGCCCGGGGTCACGTTGACGTCGCGAGCGGCCGACACATTGATGTCGCGATCGGCATTGACAGACGAGCCCATGATGTTGAGATCGGTTGCCCTCGCCGCTAGGTTGACGTCGTTCCCGGCCGTAAGCTCTGAGCCGACGTTATCCGTGGAAGATTGCTGGCCCTGCTTCTCGTTCTTGCCGTAAAGTGAGATGAAGCCGCCGCCGGACCCGACGAAGAGACCGGAATCCTTGCGCTTGCTGTCGGACTGATGCTTCTCCTGGGCACCGATGATGGAGACACTCTCACCGGAGATATTTAGGGAGCCATCGGCATTGACCTTCGAGCCGACAATGGCCGCCGCCTTGCCGGCGTCGAGAGTGACGTCGCCGGAAGCCGAAAGCTGTGACCCGACCGTCGCTTCATTATAGCCGTCATAGCTGTAGCTCCCACTGCGCAGGAATCCTTTGCGCTTGGCGCTGTCGTGTTCAGTTTCAGTATCCTTGCCAGCGCTGACGATCAGATTGCCACCGGTCAGAATGTTCAAATCGGAGGTGTGCGTGTCGTCGCCTGCCGTGATCTTGGAGGCGGAGACTGTCGTATCGCCACCGGAGATAATCGCGGCGCCGCCTTTCCCCGAAACCGAAGACCCAATCGCCGTCGTGGTCTCCAGATGTCCGGAAACATTCTCCTTCGTCGAACCGAAGAAGCCGCTCTTCTTGCTGGAGCTCTTGACGTCGAGGGTGGCGCTATCGATCGCTTCAGCGATCGTGACGCTCTTACCGGCCTGCAAGCCAAGTTTTCCGTCGGCCGCCATCGTCGAGCCGATGACATTGATATCATTGGTCGACTTGGCGACGAGATTGCCACCGGCCGTAATGGTCGAACCATTGTGCGTCAGCTCGGACGACGAATTTTTGCCGAAGGTCGAGTTTGACTGGTTCTGCGACGTCGTGACATTGATGTCACCGTTTGAGGTCAGGCCAACGTCACCCTTGGCCGTCAGGTCAGAACCAGAGATCAGGACACCCGTGTTGGCATTGACCTGCAGGTTGCCGCCAGCCGAGAGCTGCGAGGCTTGCTGATCGGTACTCGTGGTCTTGCTGTAGCCATCGTTTGTTTTGCGGGCGACATCGGTCGAGACGATGTTGACCGCTCCATCCGTGGCCTTAAGTTTGAGATCGCCACCGGCCTTGGCAGAGGAACCTATGACATTGATGTCGTTGTTGGCCGCAATGATGAGATTACCACCGGCGTTGACGCGTGCCCCTGTCGCATTCTGCTGACCGCCGTTGTCGACCTTGACAGTGGTAAGATTGACATTGTTGCCGGATAGCTGGGCTGCACCACCCGCGGCGATCTTGCTGCCCTCTAAGCTCAGCGTACCGCCCGCGGCGACCTGCAGGTTGCCGCCGACCGACACGCCGGCATTGGTGTTGACGACATTCTGGCCGCCGATGGTCATCGTCTGTGCGGCAAGGGTAATGCCATTTGTGGCATTGAGGTTCATGTTGCCGCCGGTCAGGAAGGTGCCGCCATTGGCCTTGATCTCGGTGGCATTGATGGTCATGCCATCCGCTGCGGCAATCGCACCGGAATTGTTGACGGAGCCGGCATCGATGTTAACGCTGTTGCCGGCGATGACGGCGCCGCCGCCGTTGACCTTCGCCTTATCGGCGGCCGAGAGATAGACGACCGGCACCAGCACCTGCGCGCCGTCGACGATCTCAGTCTGATAGATCACCATCGACTGGGTCAGCGATGCCGCCTGCTGCGGCGTCAGTGCTTGCCCGAGAGCAAGCCCGTTCGCCTCGGCATAAGCGACGCCGTTGTCGAGCAGCGTCTTCATCTGGTCGGTGGCATTGTTGCCGGGGATGAAGGACCCCGCGCCAAGACCATCGCCCACCAGTTGCCGCATCTGTTCGTCTACGAGCTGATTGTCGAAATAGGCGTCGCCGAGGAAGGGAACCTTGGTCTCGGGCGTATAGCCGACGCGGTCGATGAAATAACTCGAGCCGTAGAACTTCGACACATCGAGGAAAGCCGCCCGTGTCTCGAACAGGAAGACCTGGCCCGGCCCGGTGCCGCCAACGCCGCCTGATTGCGGCTTGGCAAGCGAGGCGAGTTCCGCGCCATTGACCTGCAGTACCTGGGCAAGGTTGCCGCTGTTGCCGAGAGCAGCGGTGAGCTTGCCCATCAGGCTGTTCGGATTGATCGCAGCGCCGCCGGTCGTCAGGGTGCCCGAGCTGATCGAAGGGCCGCTCGCAAGCGTCACACCGTTGCTGCTCACCGAAGCACCGACGGCTGCCGTCAGGCCGCTGCCGTTGACCGTCGGGCCACCGGCGATCGTCGCGCTGCCACCTGCCAGCGATGGGCCACTACCGACGCTGGCGCCGCCATTTGAGGCGACACTGCTTAGTGCGGCATTGACATTGAACAAGGCACCACCGGCCGTCATACCGTTAAGCGCGGACAGAGGATCGCTTGATGTCGAAGGCGCGCTGACGGCTGCGCCGCCGCCCGTCGAACCGAGCGACGTATTGTTGATCGTACCAAAATTGAGGCTCAGGGCGCCGGCCGCCTTGAGCGTGCCGGCCGCGCCGCCGATAATCTGCGATCCCGAGACGATCGACGTGCCGTTGGCGATATTGCGGGAAGGATCGGCCGTGCCATCGGCGTTGTAGGCCGAACAGGCGCTTTGAGCGCTACAGGTCAGCGTCGTGGTGCGATTGAGAACGACGCCTTCGTTGGTAAGCGTCGATCCCTTGAGCGTCGCACCACCGCCCGCCTCGATCCGGCTGTAGGAGTTGGTGAGGTTGGTGGCATCGACTGTGAGATTGCCGCCGGCGCGGATCACGGCCTCGGGGCTCAACGGTGCCGTAAACCGATCCTCATAAACCGACTGGTTGATATTGGCGCTGCCATCCCAAGTGTAGGTCGTACTGGTGTCCGAGCCATTGCGAACGACCTCATCGACAATGAAATAACGCGACGGATTGTTGGGATCGAGGATCGGATTGCCGTTGGCATCCTTGGGAACGCGAGCCTTGATCCAGTCGAAGATCGGCCGCACTTCCGTCGGGCCACTGCCGCTGACCCAGGTCCAGGCGTGATAGGAGGTGCCGTCGGCAAGCGTTGCGACCGAATACAACAGCGGCTGATAGTCAGAAAACTGCCCCGGATCGACCCCCGCATAAAGCTGGAACATGTTCTGGTCGGTCGATTCCAGATAGGCGAAGGGTTGGCCCGCGACCGCTGGATTAAGCACGAAGGTGCCGACGGCAGCACCAGAGGAGACCAACTGACCCGTCACCCAGGTCGGCGTCGTCGATCGCCTGTTGGTGAGATTGTTGGTCAGGATCGACATGTCACCATCGGACTGAATAAGACCGGACACATTGGTGACTGCCGCATTGCGCTGACCGGCGGTCGTTCCCCGGATGGTCAACCCGCCATCTGCGAGGATAGCGCCCTGGTCGTTGGTGAGCGTGCCGCCGACGAAGAGGTTGGCGTTGTTGCCCGCAAAGACGAGGCCTGACGGGCTGTTGTAGAAGTCGCCAGCGACGTTGAACGTCAGATTGTTGCCGGCAGCAAGCTGACCGATGTTGCCCAACGATGGCAGGTTCAGCGTCAGGTCATGCGCGGCAAGCAGCGAAGTGCCCGCGGTGGTGGCAAGGCCTGCAGCGGAGATGGTGATGTCGCCAGAACCGCCAGCATTGGTAACGGTGCTGACTTGCGCATTGGAAAGATCGGCACCGCCGGAGAGATTGAGGGTAAGGCCGCCGAAGACGAGATTGCTTCCCGAGAGATTGGCGGATGAAGCGTTGACGATTAGCGAGCCACCGGCGGCAATCCGGCTGCCCCTGCTGCCGGAGAGATCCAGCGTTCCGGTATTGAGGGTTAGGTTGCCTCCAACGCGGGTGGTGCTGGTATAAGCAATGGCGCCAGGGCCTGTAAGCGCAGCGTCGCCTAAGCTCTGCAGGCTATTGTAACCGATGTTCTGCGCCGCCGTAGCGGCAAGATTGCCGCCCGAAAGTAGCGAATTGGCGCTGATACTACCGCTCGAGGCTGACAGCGTCATTGCACCAGTACGCTGCAGCATCAGACTGCCGCCGGCCGCAGCATTGGTGGCGGCGAAATCGACACCTGAGACCAGCGTGTCGATCGTTATCGATCGGGCGGACAGATTGGCGTTGCGGCTTGCAAGCGATTGGCCGGTGAGCGTGATGGCGTTGCGCGCTGTGAGCGACAGATCACCATGGGCGACGGCATTAGCGCTGATATTGTTCGCAGCGTTGGCCGTAATCGTCCCGGCAGCAAGCAGGCTGTTGAAAGAGATGTCGCCTGTGGTGGCTGCGAGCGCGAGATTGCCGCCCTGGCCTAGAATGACGTTACCGGCGCCCGATTGGTCCATTGCCGCAAAATCGACCCCGGCCGCGATGACGTTGCCGCTGACGGCAGATCCGGTTATCGAAACGTTGTTGGCACCCAGGAGCTGCCCGTTGATCCTGACCACGCCAGGACTGGTGGCCGAACCGATCGAGACCGCGCCGTGGCCCGTGATGTTGCCGCCTGTAAAGGCGCTTGCCGCCACATTGAGGTTGCCTGCGACGATCAGCGTGCCGGCCGATGCACTTCCAGCGTTAATGGTGAGATCGCCGCTTGATCCGAGAGCGATGGCGCCGTTTGACGATCGCGCAGTGGCAGCGAAATCGACGCCGGTAACTGCCTGACCGAGTTGGACGGTCGAACCGGAGAGCAAGACGTTGCCGGCGCCGAGGAGCTGGCCCGAGACATTGACGCTGTTGCTTCCAGCAAGGGTAATGTCGCCATGCCCGGTCATGGTATTGGCCACAATCGCAGACCCACTGGCATTGATAGCGCCGGCAGACAGCATGGTCTGCGCAGTGATGCCCGCAGACGCGGTCAGATTCATATCGCCGGCAGTTCCGAGCACTATACCGCCGCCACGGGCATTGGTGGCAGCGAAGTCGATGCCGGAGATCAACGTCGGCGCGTTGATGTGGCCGCCGCTAACCGTGAGATTGCCGGCAGCAATGATCTGGTTGCTGATATCGACACTGCCGACAATGTCTGCGTTGCCATGAGCTGTGATGCTGTCGGCGATGAGATCCGCCGCTTTCGCCGTGAAGCCACCTGCCGAAAGGATGGTGCCAGCCGAGATATTGCCGGAGGCCGTAAGATTGGTGCTGCCAGACGATGCCAGTACGATGTTGCCGCCGGCGCGGTTGGTGGCGGCAAAGTCGATGCCCGAGATCAGGGTTGGCGCGCTGATGCTGCCACCATTGATGGTGAGGTCGCCCGCGGCCAGGATTTGGTTGCTGACATCGACGTTACCGATGATGCCGACATTGCCGTGGCTTGTGACGCTACCCGCCTGGAGGTCGGCCGTCTTTGCCGTGATATCACCCGCCGACAGGATCGTGCCGGCCGTGGCATTGCCGGAGACGGTGAGGTCCGTCTTACCGGCCCCTCCAAGCACGATGTTGCCGCCGTTGGCTGCGGTCGCCGCAAAATCCACGCCGGAGACCAGAAGTCCGGCGTTGAGGCTGGCGCCATCGATCGAGAGATTGCCGGCCGATAGGACCTGGCCACTGACGTCGAGGCGACCGCTGGTCGCCAGATCGGTTGCGCCGTGGCTTGTGATGCTGCTCGCGCTCAGATCGCTCGCTTGCGCAGTCAAATTGCCTGCCGACGACAGCGTGCCGATAGTGACACTGCCCGGGGAACTCAGGGATATATCACCACTCGAAGTCTGAACGATGTTGCCGTTGGCGGCAGCCGTTCCGTCGAAATCGACACCGGAGACGATTGCCCCGGCTGCGATGCTCGGACCTGAGAGGCTGATGCTTCCACCGGCAAGGACTTGTCCGTTGACGGTCGTCGTACCGGCAAGCGCGATATCCTTGTGGCCGGTGACGGTATCGGCCGCCACAGTAGCGGCGTTGACGTTGATGGCACCGCCGGCCTGCATTGTCGATGCAGACAATCCGCCATTGAGCCGGGCGGTCAGATCGCCGGCTTGACTAAGGACGATATTGCCGCCTGCCCTATTGGTCGCGTCGAAGTCGATACCGGCGACGACAGATTGGGCCGAAAGGCTCTGGCCCGTGATCAGGATGTTGCCGGTGCCGAGAACCTGGCCGGTAACGTTGGTCGCGCCACTAAGCGTGATATCGCCATGCGCTGTGACTGCGTCCGCAGTCACAGTCGTGCCGCTGGCGGAAAAACTACCGGCCGACAGCAATGTCCCGGTATTGATCGCACCGGTCGAAGCGAGCGTCAGGTTGCCGCTTGTCGTCTGGACGATATTCCCATTGGCGGCAGCCGTCGCTGCGAAATCGACGCCGGAGACGATAGCCCCAGTTTGAATGCTCGAGCCGGAGATGCCGATGTTGCCGCCACCCAAGATCTGCTGATTGACGGTCGTTGTCCCGGAAAGGGTAATGTCATGATGACCAGTGACGGTATCGGCCGTCACGGTCGCGGCATTGACGTTGATGGCACCGGCGGCTTGCATCGTCGATGCCGAGAACCCGCCACTCAACTGAGCCGTCAGGTCCCCGAGCTGTCCAACAACGATATTGCCGCCCGCGGCATTGGTTGCACTGAAGTCGATGCCCGCAATGACGGTCTGCGCTGCCAGACTTTGACCAGTGATCAGCACGTTACCGGCGCTCAGGATCTGGCCGGCAACGCTGGTAGCACCCCGAAGCGTCACATCGCCATGCGCCGTGACGGTCCCGGCCGTGACGGTCGAGCCGGTAGCATTGAGTTTGCCGGCCGAGAGCAGCGTGCCAGTGCTGATGATGCCGGCTGAGGCAAGCGTTAGATCGCCGCTTGTCGTCTGGACGATGTTCCCGTTAGCGGCTGCCGTTGCCGCGAAATCAATACCCGAGACCGCAGTACCAACCTTAATGCTCGAGCCGGAGATGCCAACATTACCGCCTCCGAGCAGCTGGCTGGTGACAGCGACACCACCGGCTGACCCGCCGGAAAGGCTAATATCCTTTTGGCCGGTGATTGAAGCTGCGGAGACCGATGCACCGCTGATGCCGATGGCACCCGCGGCCTGTATGGTCGATGCCGCAACGGCGCCATTGACGTTCACGGCCAAATCGCCGGTCTGACCAAGGACGATATTGCCACCGGCGGCATTGGTGGCATTGAAGTCAATACCAGCGACAAGCGTCTGTGCCGACAAACTTTGACCTGAGATCAGCACGTTGCCGGCGCCGAGAATCTGGCCACTGACGCTGACGATGCCGCCAAGCGTCATGTTGTGATGCGCGGAGATATTGCCGGCGGATATCGATGAGCCGTTCGCGATGAGATCGCCCGCAGACAACAGCGTTCCGGCGCTGATCGCGCCTGCGGTCGTCAATGTCAGATTGCCAGCTCCCGTGGCCGTTGGACCAAGGGTGATGCGCCCGCCCGCCGCATTGGTGGCGGCGATATCGACGCCTGAGACAATGGCATCGGCGGCAATGCTCGAGCCGGTAATGCCGACATCGCCGCCGCCAAGCACCTGGCCACTAATCTTCACGCTGCCGCTTCCGGCGGTCGCACTGGTGGCGCCGGTCAGTATGATGTTCTTGCTGCCGGTGATCGCGTCAGCAGTGATGGTCTGACCGGTGGCGTTGATCGCGCCTGCCGCCAGCACGGTTCCTGCCTGGATGGCGCCAGCGCTGTCGTTGATCGTCAGATCACCGCTACCTGCCAGCACGATATTGCCGCCGGCGGCTTTGGTCGCGGCAAAATTGACCCCAGACGCAAGCAAACCAGCGCTGACACCATTGGCGTTGCCATTGATGGTGATATCGCTGGCTCCGAGCAATTGGTTGGTGACGCGCATGCCGCCGTCAATAGCGACGTTGCCGTGACTGGTGAGGTTGCTAGACTGCAGCAAGGAAGCCTGGGCGATCAGATTGCCGGCCGACAGCAACGTGCCAACGGTGATGGTTCCGGCGGCAGCTTTCAGATCGAGTGCGCCGGCCGCACCTAGGACGATGTTGCCACCAGCCGCGTTAGTTGAGGCAAAGTCGACGCCGGACGCGATAGCGGTCGCCTGAATGCCAGCCCCGGAGATCAGGATATTGCCCGCTCCAAGAATCTGACCGCTCGCGTTCATCGCAGCGTTAACGGTGAGCCCGCCATGCGAGGTAACGTTAGCGGCCGTGAGCGAGGTCGCGGTCGCGGTAAGATTGCCGGCTGATTGAATATTTCCCGCCGCGATATTGCCGGTCGCACTGGTGTTGAGGCTTCCGCCCGACTGCAGATTGCCAGTGGCGATATTGCCGCCGGTTGCCGTCAGGCTCAAGTTGCCTGCGGAGCCAAGAACGACACTCCCGCTAGGATCGGCACTGGTGGCAGCAACGTTAATGCCGGAAACAACCATGCCGGTGGAGATTGACCGCGCAGTGGCGCTGACATTGCCCTGCGCCAGGACATTGCCGGAAACGGCAAGACTATTACCAGCGGTAAGAGCGAGATTGTTGTAGCTCAACAGCGAGGCGGCCGAGATCGAGCCGGCCGTGGCAGTCAGGGTGAGGTCGCCGGTGCTGTTGGCAGCGCCGGCAATCGCGATATCGCCGGAGCTGGCGACAAGCGTCGCTGCACCATTGCCAGCGGTAACGCCGCCGGCAGCAATCCCGCCGCCCGAACTCATCAGCACGGTCGTGCCGCTGTTGACGTCGCCGGAGACGCTGAGCAGGCCGGCGCCGTTTGCAAGCACGATATCGCTATCCGCTGCAACCGATTGCAGGGTAATGCCTTGATCGGCCCGGATCGCGACCTTCTGCCTCGATGTGACCTTGGCAGCGGTGACCTTCTGTTTCGAGGTGATGGTGACGCCGTCGCGTGCGGACGCATTGCCAATCGAAATCTTGCCGTCGGCCGACAGCGACAGTTCGCCGGCATTGGCGGCCATATCGGCGCTCATCTTGACGCCGGCGCCCTTTTCCGTGACGACGACCTTGATGCGGTCGGCCTGCATGGCGCCGAGCGCCGAACCGTCGATCGCATATTCCGGGGTGCCCGAGGTGGCGGTCAGCGCCGTCGCCTCTCCGGTGGCATAATTGTATTGGCTGGCGCCACCCGTCAGGCGCATGGACTTGCCATAGATCGGCGCGTTGACATGGATCTGGCGGGAGACGACATCGAATAGATCGACAGCGCCCGGAGCGGCCACGAAATTGCCGCCTGCCCCTTCGAAGGTGACATCGCCGCTATTGACGGTGAAACCCGTCAGGCTTCCATCAGCACCGATATTGGGAATGCCCGTCGTCAGCGTGGCGCGTGGCGTATTGATGAAGCCGCAGCCCGAGCAAGTGATCCCGTTTGGGTTAGCTATCACCACGTCTGCCCGACCACCGAACACTTCGGTCGGGCCGTTGAGCGCCGAACGGTTACCTGAGGTAACCTCGTTGAGGATCACGCTCGCCGGACCGCTTGTCTTCAGGTTCGGATTGCCTGGCGTCGCACCGCCGAGATTCGATGTGCCGACCTCCCCATTGAAGTTGTTGAGGATCAGGCCAGGCGTGCCGACACTGAAGTTGTCGTATTTGTTATGTGACAGGCCTGTGCTGTTGGGCGTGACGATATCGACGAGCGGCACACCGTTGGGCGCAGCCCCAACACTCGGTTGATTGGCGGCCGGCGCTGTCGTGCTTGCCGAAACCGATTGCGCATTGGCCAGCATTGGCTGGAAGACCAGAAGGCCACTAAGCGCGAGGGCGACCGATTGCCGGGCGAGACGATGTACCTGTCTCAAAGCAGCGCTCGAAAACACTGATTTCGCCGACATGCCGATGTGATTGCTCATGATCACCACCTCACTGATGTACTGACAAACAGAAGCCCGGAGTCTCGCCGGCTGACTGTGCCGCCGAGAACGTCCGAATAGCCCATATCGAAATTGACATTGCCGCCGGCGAGCTTGGCGCCGACCGTCCAGCCAAGCATGTCGCCGCCTGAAATCTGGTAGCTGGCTTGGCGGGCGATCCGCCCGTAGTCGAGACCGACATAAGGCCTGAACTCTCCGAGGATCTTCGCAAGCTGGGCATTCTCGGCAAATGGCTGCGTTCGCCAGATGAGATCGTTGCGGATGAAGAAGCCGTTATTGCCGAACAGCATCGTCTCGCGCGTACCGCGCACCGAGGAGTAGCCGCCGACCGAGATCTGCTCGGCCCCGAACAGGTTGTCGGGCGAATATTGCCCGGTGACGATCGAATTGATCTCGAAATGCTGCTCCGCCACCTGGAGAGGTCGCGTCAGGGTGATCGTGCCCGTGAACTTCGAGAAGCGGGGATCTGCGTTGCCTGCCCCGGCATCGCCAGGTGCGACGGCGTCAAAGAGATTGAGCCCCTGGCTGTAGGAGAGATCGAAGACCCAGAGGCCACCCAGCATGCGGCGCGAATGCGAGAGGCCGAGATCGCCGACCGTGTATTTGCGGCTGCCGACCTCGATCCTGTTGCCGAGCAGGAAATTGTTGGTTTCCTTATAGGTCAATCCGCTGTTGAAGGTGGTGATCGAATCCTTATCGCGGAAAATCACCCGATCGGCGCCGATACCGACCTGCTTGCTGTCGCCTGACGTATTGAGCGGCCCGAAATTGCCCGGAACGGAACTGTCATACTCGTACCAGGAGCCATTGGCGGAAAAGGTCCAGTAGCCATAGGGCACGCTGACATTGCCGGAATAGCTATTGCTCTTGCCATGGCCATCGTCGCGCCAGGGATAATCCGGGCCGGTATGTTCGTAGCCGAAATTCCACTGATCGTTGATGCCGAAAAGATTGTCGTAGCCGATCGAGGCCGAGCTCTTGGAGTATCCCGTCTGCTCTTGACCGAGATTGCTGTTGCCGAAGGAAAGATGCCAGGGGTGGTTGGGCTTGTTCTCGATATTGAGGATCGAGGTGCCGTCGGTCTTGCCGGGCAGCATCGCCGTCTTGGCATTGTTGGAGGTCAGGCGGTTGATCTGGTCGAGACCCTGCTCGATGTCGCGCAGATTGGTGATCTTGCCCTTCATGCCGGGAAAGGCCGTGGCGATCATACCCGAACCCATCGCACCGGAATCTGGCGCCGGTTTACCGTTGATGTAGATGTCTGCAAGCGTGCCTTCGACGGCAACGAGGCGCAGCACCTTGGTCTTGGCGATATCCTGCGCCGGCACATAGACACGGGAGCTGACAAACCCCTTGTCGAGATAGAGATGGGTCAGGTCGCGCAGCAGTGCATTAATCTCGCCGACGCCCACACAGCGGTTCGCGTAAGGAGCCGTGACCTTGTCGATCGCGCCGGCCGAAAACTGCTTGACGCCCTCGACCTCGATATGGGTGATGGCAAAGCACGGGCCGGACTTGCCGCCGCCAGCAGCCGCAGGCTGCTGAACTTCGGCCGGAGAAGGCTTCGGCGTCATCTGGCCCAAGCTCTGCAGCCGCTGCTGCTCAGCTTCCTGTGCCTGCCGGCGCGCAAAGTCGTCGCTCGGCGTCTGCGCGACGGCGGCCGAAGCCGCGAGAACCGCTGCCAAAAGCCCGCCTATCGCGGTCGCCGCGCGCGAGATTGACGTCATAAGTCTGCCCCGGTCAGTTCGAAGCGGCCTTCTGCAGCGCATCGAGCGCCGCCGACAATCCCTTCAGCGAGAACTTGATGTTGACCTTCTGGCCATTCATCATCTGCACATGGCCGGTGCCATCCGTCGCCTCGGCGAGAGCGGCTACTATCTTCCCGTCCAGTTTCTGCTGCGCCCAGCAGCCGGCCTGATTGCAGTTGCGGTAGGCCAACTGGACGACGGGTTTGTCCGCCACATCGATGCCAAGCCCGGCGGGAATGTACATGTTGAGCGGTACGAGCGTCGTCAGCACCAGATCGGCTGGTGACTGCTTTGCCGTCTTTTTGTCCGTTGCGGCCGGAGCAGGCACCTTGGCAACCGCCAGCGTCAATATGTTCACATCCTGGTCGCCCTGCTTGACCGTTGCGATCTGAGCAACTTCGCAGTTCGTCAATGCCGAACCGTCCGCCGCCTTTCCGTCGATGCAGCGATAGTACCAATCATCAAATTTCTGAACGCGCGCCTGAGGTGCTTGCTTTTGTTCTTCTGTTTGAGGGGCCGCGCTCGGAGCAGAACCGGCGCCGGACGACATACTGGCAGCCGCCGGAGCGGGCTGTTCCTGCGCGGTCGCGGAAAATGCAACCAGCGCCGAAGAAAGGAGCGCGACAGAGGTGAAGGTCTTAAAGGAGAAAGACCTAATTGCGGGGGACATCCAAACTACCAAGTCAAAGCCATCCGCTTGCGCAAGGCGCGCCTTGCTCAATCAGCATGTCGGTCAAAATTCATGAAGATTCACCTGAACACGGTGTAGCCGATCATGGGCCTGATGCGATCAATAGCAGATCCCTGAGAAAGTACAGCGAAAAGTAGCGGCGTCACGCCACGCCACACGCTCGTTTTCAGATAGTCGTGTAAAATCTGCAACACAAGCGTTCAGCAATTGAATAAAATGTCTCGCTTTTGGTTCCCGCGACCCTGCCAGCTCCACACCACTCTATGGCGCGCGGACTGAACGCCATGCATTACTCGCATGCTGTCTCACATGGCGTCGTCTGAAATTGCATGCATCATCTCTCGGCCTTGAAAGTGCGTCCGAGGTCCGGCCCGGTGCCGAAATAATGTCGAAACACGTAAAACAGCGGGCTCCATCTCCTGGTATCGATGTGATTGGTTCCGGCGATGACGATATTCTTGTGTGCGTGGACGCGAAGAACCTTCGCTTCGATGATGGAGAAGGCTTCGGCACGCTCCGAAGGCCATTCGGCGCCGGGAGGATGCGCCGCCACCACCTCCGCCTCGAACTGGATCGGACATTCAGCGATGCGCAGAGGCCGCACGAGATCGGCAGGGTGTGGCGTCAAACCGGCGACCTCGAACTTGTCGGCCTCGAAACGATAGCCGATCTTTCCCTTGTGCGGGGGAACGGGATCGCGGCCTGTGGTGGGCGCGATCGCTTCGACCTTGGGCCACAACTCCGGCGACGGAAAATTCAGCACCAGCTGACGCTCGCGCAGGAGATTTTCCTGGCCCTTGCTGGTTGATGTCAGTCCCAGAACGACTCGATCATATAGAGCCCAAAACGAGGACATCGGCGAGATATTTGTCGTGCCGTCAGGGTTGAGGCTCGTAATCAGCACGACGGGAGTGCCGACATAAAGCACGCTGGGCTTGATTTCGATATGCTCGCGATCGCTCTCGGTTGCGTTGAATTCGGCTGCGTTTGTCAACATTGCAAACTCTCCTTTGAGAGTTCCAGTGTAGCCGACATGACGCCTGCAATAGTTCGGCCGTGACCGAACTATTGCTCCAGGGCCGGTACGCCAGCCTTCATTCACTCAGGCAATCCTCTGACAACGCCGATTTCACTTTTTCTCGGCGTTTCTGCGCCGAATGCCCGGTCGCCGAGTAAACTCCACTAAAGGGCAGGCAAAAACTTTGACGGCTAACTTATTCACGCTCACCGGCGGCGAGCGGCGGCAACACGATCACGGTATCCTCCGCCATAAGCATCCGCCCATCCTGTGCCCGCAATTCCAGCCGCCGCACCGGCAGCTTTGTCGCTCTGTCGACCAGCGTCACATGCGGCTCATTGGGCTCGAAGAAGAAATCCTCGCCCCATTGGCGAAGCGCGACCAGCAGCGGAAACAAGCCCTGCCCCTTCCGTGTCAGTACATATTCCTGATAGGGGCCGCCATCGGAGGCTGGCACGGTTTCCATGATGCCGTGAGCGACGAGATTGCGCAGCCGGGCCGAGAGAATGTTCTTGGCAAGGCCGAGGCTCTTCTGAAACTCCCCGAAACGCCGCAGGCCATCAAAGGCATCGCGGATGATCAGCAGCGACCACCAGTCGCCGATCGCATCCAGCGGCCGCGCCACCCCGCACATTGAATCCTTGTGGCTTATTCTCTTGGCCATGCTGCCCTGCTTTCGCCTGTTTACGCATATTCGTCCGTGTCGCTCCAGGAACGCGAATGAGCGCCCGCAGCATCAGCCCAACATATCGGTTGCAAACTAAAACCACAAGAGATACTGGAATCATAGTTTCGAACTAAAACCACATTAGGAGAGCAACCGTGATTCCCTCTGATGCGACCTTCGCCGGCACATTTCCCTTCGCACCACAGTTCACCGACGCACCGGGCTTTCGGATGCATTACGTCGATGAAGGCCCGCGCGATGGCGAGATCATTCTCTGCCTGCATGGCGAGCCGACCTGGGGCTACCTGTTTCGCCATCTCATCTCGACGCTGAGCCCCACGCACCGCGTCGTCGTTCCCGACCATATGGGGTTCGGCAAGAGCGAAACACCGGCCGGCCGCAGCTATTGGCTGCAGGATCACGTCGCTAATCTGGAAGCCTTCATCATAGCTCTCGGCCTCACCGACATCACCCTCGTCATGCATGATTTCGGCGGCCCGGTCGGCATGGGCTTTGCCGCGCGTCATCCCAATCGCATCCACCGCATCATCTCGGCAAACGGGCCGACGCTCTTCGGTCAACCAGATCTTCTCGATCGGCTGACAGCCAATACAGCTGTATCGCCCTGGTTCCAATGGATCGCCAAGGCCGAGGCCGACGGGACGCTGGGGCCGGTGCTTAACAATCTCGGCTTCAATATCCTCAGCACACTCAAGCTCAATGGCTTCGAAAACAACGCCGTCATCACCGATCTCTGGCTCGATGCCTATGGCTCGCCCTTTGCAAACGAGGCCGAGTGCCGTGGCGCGCTCGGCTGGGCCAAGGGCTTTGCAACCGGCACACATCAATTCGAAACGCCCGATCCGGCGGCTGGGTCTATCATCCGCAGTAAACCGGCGCTCGCCATCTGGGGAGAGGCGGACCGGACGCTGCATGCAGAACATTTCCTGCCGCTCTTCTCCGCCATCTTTCCGTCTGCCTCCATAGAACGCCTCCCAGGCGTCGGTCATTATTGCTTCGAAGATGCGCCGGAGGCCATATCAAGCCTGATATCGGATTTCGTTCGTCGGACCTGAGCATCGCGTTTCAGGACCAACTTCGAGGCAAGGAGCAGGAGCGAGAATGCCTTCCCGCTTCTGTTAACCACAGCATGGCTTGACCCCTGCCGCCCCGCCTCATAGCGTCTTGGGAAAACTATCGAAAGCCGGCGAACGGCAGCCGATTTCAACGGATAGAATGCCCATCCAATTGACATTCTCCAGGGTTGCGACACCGTCTCGCATGGTTGCTGACCCAACGTTTTGAGGCAAAATGACCAAGCGATCGCAAGCCGTTATCACCACAGCCGAAGAGCGACCGCGCGACGGATGGAACGACCCCGTCCACGGCTCCATATCCTGGCACACGCTCTTGAGCAGCGACATCACCCCCACCGACAGCATGAGCGCCGGCATCGCCGAACTCGCGCCCGGCGGCGAGCTCAAGCCGCATCGCCATGACCCATCGGAAATCTATTTCATCTTCGAAGGAACCGGCATCGTCCGGATCGATGGACAGGAAACGGCGGTCAAGCCCGGCACCACCGTCTTCATCCCCGGCAACGCCGAACACGGCATCCGCAACGAATCATCCGCCAACCTGAAATTCTTCTACGTCTTCCCGACTGGATCGTTTGGGGAGGTGGTTTATCGGTTTCCGGAGGGTTGAGGAATTTTCGGCAATTTCTTGGTGGATCAGCTCGCTTGATAATGGCCTGCAACAAAAGCCAATATGGCGGGAGAGGCAGGGCTCGAAGGCTAGGCAACGAACCTCTCATGCAAACGTCCGGTTGGGGGCGAAAATGTTCGCACAGCCGCGGGATAAGCGACCTTCCTGAAATGAGCATGAAACGCCCTTTCAATGTCTGCCACTCGTATAGCTCTGGTTCGCAAGATCGAGAGGTGCCGTGAAGAACGGCATCGAAGCTACGAGCTTATGAACGCCAACGAACCGGGAAGCCATGGAAGCCGCAATCTTCTCCGCAGACGGGACGCTGGATGCCTGCCGCTTCTCGCCCGGCGCAAGGTTGCCACGGTTCTTTCGATACGGCAGGACAATGAATTTCTCGGCGGTACTGAAGCCGTAGGGCACCCTTACGCGATCAATGAAACAATGTTTCGGTGGGCCGCACAAAAGGAAAGCCGTCGCACGCTAACGCCGACGAGCTCTCTTGATGGAGCGCTCACCAGGTCGGCCGTTAGATAGACTTTCCCGTTGCATTGCTCTCATCGGAACTGTCGTGCGATTCGTCGACCCCAAATGTTCCCGCATTGCTCTTTCTGCCTTGATCGGTAAGGCAGTAATGGACGCCGGGTGGCTCGACACATTAGGACCCAGTGCGGCATGAGCAATCTATTGAAGACGTCGGTTCCATATCAGCCGGCGTCGATCCGAGCAGGGCAGCTCCGCCCATATAAATCTCACATGATTTCTTACCCGCACTGACCGATCCGTCGTTGCAAATGAAGGTCAAGCCCTGGCAGTGATCGATGCTGCCTTTGTGGCCGCTACAGGGAGTGTTGGTCGCTTCAGCTCGCGTCGAAACTCCAAGAGCTACGGTTAAAGCAATAAGAACGGTGATCTGCAGAATCGGCTTGGACATTACATCCTCCCGATGAACCGAGCATTCATCGAAATCGCGTGAAAGTCGCCTCGCCGCGATCGGAAGCTCCTACAGCTTCACGTCCTTCCAAACCGGCTTGCGAATAATCCTGATCTGAACGAGCCGTCGCACGTTCATACCGACGAGCTCTTTCGATGGAGGGCTAACCAAGTCGGCGGTCAGGTAATCCTTCTTATTGCATTGCTCGCAGCGGAACTGCCGTGCGATGCGCCGAACCGAAATATTTCCGCATAGCTGCACCAAATCGACCGGGTCGTAGAAGCGCTTGATGCGACAGTGCGCGCAGGCGATTTTGACGTAGTACGAGCCGTTGGCATAGGACGATAGCGTGGACGCCGAAATGACATCCATTCGGCTTGCGGCTTTCTCTGGCATTTACTGGGTGGAAGGTTCGTTACTGCCGTAGGTTTCGGTCCAAGGAACCACGAACTCTTCGCACCACTGATCTATCGCTTCATCCGGCGTTGTTCCATCGAACCATTGCACCCTAGAAGGGATACCTTCGCCATTATAAAGAATGGCTGCAGTGCCGGCGGCCTCACACCAGGCGATTTCGAGCCAGTTTTTTGACGGGCCGGTGTTAACGACGCCGTTGAACGTCTCTTCTCCCTTGAAAAAATATTCAAACTTGTTGGCGGACTGCAGCCGGAAGATTTCTTGTCGCAGAAGGGGATGTGCTTCCTCATCTGTTTGTGGGCACAGGATGGTAAAATAGCCGTCGCGCAGATCGACAGTCGGCCACATTCCGATTTCCCGGAAATATCTCTCTCGCAGATACATATTCTCATCCTCCAAATGCCGTGGGCATGACGGCCCGCAGGTTTATCAGCTTCGGATTGGTTCGAGATGAGGCGCCGGCTCGTAAACCGGCGTGAAGCCTCTTGTAAAGCCGTGACACATGGCCGCTTCCGTCAATGCCAACTGCCCGCGAACGAATTGCAGCATGCCCAGGGCCGCGGCAATCGTTGCGCGCGCGTCACCGCCATATAGGGCAAGCGCCGCTTCAACCGGATCAAGTTCAGGTTCTTCAGTGGCGATCGGTTCGGCAGTCATAGTCACACGTCCTCATTCCGCCACATCGCTGCGGTGGTTCAAATTCAAATTTTCGGTCAATCTCAGGCGGCGTTCAGGTCGGCGATTTCGCCATGCTTTGCCAGCAGGCGCGGCGACGACATGTCGCCGGTCTCGTCCTCGACCATGACCGCATAAGCGGCAACGCCAACAAATCGGGAAGCCATGGAAGCCGCGATCTTCTCCGCGGACGGCCCGCTCGATGCCTGACGCATCTCGCCTGGTATTAGGTTGCCGCGGTTCTTTCGATACGGCAGGACAATAAATTTCTCGGCGGTACTCATGGCGTCTTCCTCAATTTGTTCTATAAATGTTCTCATTTGGGGGAAGAGTCAAGCTTAACAGGGAGCGACTAGAAGGTTTCCTTGATAGTGCAACTAAGGGTGTGCGAGAATTAGTCCGTAAAGCACTGGCGAGATCGATTTCATGAACGGCAAAGCAGAAACGAGGTCAGGTCACTGGTTTACTGGATACGATGCTTCTTCACAGGCAAGAATGACACTGCTTTGTCTGCCAGCTTTTCGAGCTTTTCCCATTCTGGCAGATCTTCCTCGGTCAAACGCTCCTGGATTGCCGCCAACATCCATCCCATTGCGGCAAAATCTTCCGTAGCCTTAAGGGCGTCGAATTTTTTGAGACACGCCTCGACAGCCGGTCGAGCTCTGGATTCAGCGCTATAGTCCGTGGCGATCAGCTGCTTCGCATCCAGAAAACCTTGGGCAATCCGCCGCTGATGTTCCTTATTGTGAAGGATCATTTTGAACGTGAACAGTAACGTCTCCAGCAAATGTCTGGCTTCATCGTCAGGGCCGTACATGCATGTCTCCCGTCCGTTTGCTCTTTGTAAGTGTATCTCCCTATAGGCTAAACGAGAATCCTCGAAAATTGAGGGGACGAGTGAAATGCCCCGGTATGCTATGGAAACGAGATGAGAATCATCCCTATTCCGGTTGCCGCCTTCACGTTTGCGAGCCCGGTCTATGCGGGACAGCTCGTCGAGGCGAAAATGATCATCTGCTTCACGCCGGCCGAACAGCGCGAGGGCAGGATCATCGACGCGATCGACCATGCGCGGTCATCTATCCGCGTCCAGACTTATGGGTACACGTCGCTTCCGATCATCCATGCGCTGCAATGGGCCGCGGGCTGGTGTGTTGAAGTCCTAGCCATCCTCGACAAAGCTAATGAACGCAAATATTCGGGCGCGACACTGCGAGCGCCTTGAAAACCTCGATGGTTTCTAACTCGTGAAGCGATGTCAGATTGGGAAGCCGGTAAGACGGGTTTAACATGTGCGACTTGATAAGTTAAAAAACTCGATTTGTTTAACATGTCCGTCGCAACGTGTTAAATCCGCATCCATGGTTGCTTGCCTGCGGCAATCCAAGATCTGAGTTAAATTCCAAGAAGCAGATTTGCTGGGTAGCGCCTTTAGCATGGCCCTATGATCATTTGTCATCGCAGTCAATCTGAGCCGACGACGTTTGCTGCGAGCATAAACATCATAACTATATGATAACACACATGTTTATGGCGGAGAGGGTGGGATTTGAACCCACGATGCCCTTGCAGGCATGCCGCATTTCGAGCGCGGTGCATTCGACCACTCTGCCACCTCTCCGGTTATGCTGGTCGGCGCGTTTCTCGGCGCGGGCTGTCTCATAGCGAGAGAAGGATAGGATGGCATACAATTTTGCGTCTGGGTCCGAGAAGTTCCTAGTGCCATGTGCCGACACTGTGGCTACTCCCGGACAATCTGTAACAGTGGCTCGAAACTGTAGAGAGCGGGGCGCCTGCCCGCGGCAGGTTCTAGTGTGCGAATAAGGCCGCGCTCCGCAAGGATGCGTGTAAAACGGTGCGCAGACGTCTCCGGAATCCCAGACTTCTTGGTGAACACATTATTCCTGAAGACTGGTCGCGAGAACAAGAAGTCCAATGCAGCTGTGCTCCATTGCGACGTTAGGATCTGCGGGAATTCGCGTTTCAAATCTTCATAGAGGTCTCGAATACGCTCAGCAGTTGCCAAGTTCTTCTGCGCTTGTTCTTCAAGGGCTTCCAAGAAAAAGACGATCCAATCTGTCCATGCTCCCGATTTCGAAACTTCCCGCATGCGGTCGATATATTCGTCTCTGCGATCCTCAAAGTAGCTACTGATATAGAAGTGCGGAGCCGAGATTGCTCTATATTTCCACAGCATGAGAGTAATGAGCATTCGGCCAATTCTGCCATTGCCATCCTTAAAGGGATGTAGTGCTTCAAATTCGAGATGCGCCACTGCCGTCTTAATCAAAATCTGCCAGTCATCAGATTCAATAAAAGCAAAGAGACGGTCCATCCCGTCTTGAAGCTGCTCCGGTCGCATCGGAACGAAATGCACCTTCCGGCGCAGGCGATCTGCTAGATAATTCTGTTCAGTTTTGAACTCTCCAGGCGAAAGATGCGCTCCTCTACCAAAGCCAAGCAGCACACGATGCGCGCTCTTGATTAGAAAACTGGAAAGCGGCGCTCCCTGCTCAATGCTGCGCTGGGCCGCGCCAAGCGCTCGGCTGTAAAGGAATACCTCAATAGCCTCATTACGATAATGGCCTCCGGCCTCATCACCGCTTTCCTCTTGGTCGGCTTCATATCGTAACACTTCGTCCAATGTGCTGACAGTGCCTTCCATACGAGACGACACCACCGCTTCCTGGTTCCGCAGCGGAGCAAGCAATATCTCGCTGTTGTGCATACCCTTCAGCATCTGATCGTAACGCGCCAAAGCCGCCGATGCAGATGCGATCGGCATTATCAGGCGATTGGCGTCAATCTTATTAGGCGGAAACTCATCATAGTGATATTCCACTGCTTCTGACAAATCTAAGCCGGAACGCTCAACCATTTGATTTCCAATTTCCCTATTTTTTGACATACAAATGTGGTTGCCTGTCTCATGCAGGAAGCAACCAAGCTTGTCCACCAAAAAATGCGATTTTTGGAAGTCTACCCCTCTTGGCTCTCACCGATAAGAGTCCAAAGACATTGAATTCCAAAAATCAGCTTTTTTGAAAGTCAACGCGATTTGAGTGCCACGGAGGAGATACAAACAGCTTTCTCTTCCATTTTTGCTCAATTCCGGAATTCAACTGACGAAAAATCCCATGGTTTTGGCAACTGCGCAGCTCTCCACCACAGCGGTTACGCGAATCTCCGCGCAGCGAACTGCCAATCGGTTCGGCCCACGATCCTACAAAATATCGCTGGTTAGCATGATGAATCGCAACAAGCGAACGTAACGCGGTTGCCGGCTCAACGATCATTTATCCCGGTAGATACGCGACTTGGACGCATACGCCATAATGAGAAAGCTTGGAGGAGTTCTAGGCATCAAGGCCCAAAATGGCGGAGAGGGTGGGATTTGAACCCACGATGCCCTTGCAGGCATGCCGCATTTCGAGTGCGGTGCATTCGACCACTCTGCCACCTCTCCGGTTATGCTGGTCGGCGCGTTTGAGCGCGGAGGGCTACATAGCGACAGTCGGGGGGGATGGCAAGGGCGAATATGAAAGCTTTTCATCCTTTTGCCTTGACAGATTAGGGGCGCTTATATATCCCGTGCGGCGCAATAGGTGTGGATAAGTCCGCGCCTTGGCAGCCCCGCTTTGCGCGGGGTTTCACCGGCAGATCTTTTCGAGGACCTCAAGCCTTTGGAATCCCTGCTAAGTTTCGACTGATAAAAAGACGGCCGCTCGTCCTTAATGGCGAGAGAGCCGGAACGAACATGAAAGGATAAAAAATGTTCGCAGTCATCAAGACCGGCGGTAAGCAGTACCGTGTGGCAGCCAACGACGTGCTGACCATCGAGAAGCTCGAAGTCACCGCCGGCGGCACCGTAGAATTCACCGAAGTCCTCGTTATCGGCGAAGGCGCCGACGCTGCGATTGGTGCTCCCTTCGTCAAGGGCGCTTCCGTCAAGGCCGAAGTGGTCGAGCACAACCGCGGCAAGAAGGTCATCGCCTTCAAGAAGCGCCGTCGTCAGAACTCGAAGCGTTCGCGCGGCCATCGCCAGCATCACACGGTCGTCCGCATCACGGACATCGTGGCTGCCAAGTAAGTAACGGGATCAAGGTTTAAAGGAGAACTCCAATGGCACACAAAAAAGCTGGCGGTTCCTCGCGCAACGGTCGCGATTCCGAATCCAAGCGCCTTGGCGTGAAGAAGTTCGGCGGCGAAGCCGTCATCGCAGGCAACATTATCGTGCGTCAGCGCGGCACGCAGTGGCACCCGGGTTCCAACGTTGGCCTCGGCAAGGATCACACGATTTTTGCGCTTACGGCGGGCAACGTGAACTATCGTACGAAGGCCAATGGCCGCGTGTACGTGTCTGTAATGCCGAAAGCGGAAGCAGCGGAATAAGCCGGTAGCGCTCTAAAACAGCCGGCGTCTCATCGACCCGGCTGACGCTACAAGGTTCAGTCAAGAAAAAAGGGGAGATGGGGCGCCATCTCCCCTTTTTCTTTACCCTCAACCAAGGAGGACTGAACCATGCAAGGCGAATTGTTAAGGGAAGACCAATCAAGGTCTCCCGAAGAACGGCTGAGGCCGGATAGGTTAAGGACCGATTGCCCCGTCTTACTGTCGGAAAGGCTCGTTCTACGCGCGCCCCACGAAGAAGACATCGACGCCCTTGCCCATCTCGCCAACAACGCCAACGTCGCCACTATGGTATCGCGTATGCCGCACCCGTATACGACCAATGATGCCGCCGATTTCGTGCGACGCACGAAGCTTGGCGAGATTGGCAAGTGCGTCTATGCGATTACCAAAGCCGACAACGGCGCCTTTCTCGGTTGCTGCGGGGTCGAGCCCACGGGCGATCCCAACACCGTCGAGATCGGCTACTGGCTGGGCGAACCCTACTGGAACCAGGGCTATACGACCGAAGCCGCCCATGCCCTCGTCGACATGGTCTTCCGCACCCGCGAAAACGTCGCCCAAATCGACGCCCGTTGCCGGGTCATGAACGTCGCATCCAGGCGCGTCGTCCAGAAGTGCGGCTTCCAGTTCCAGGGATCCGGCCTTGCCGCTTCGCTGGCGCTCGGCAGCACCGTGCCGGTCGAATGGTACAGGCTCGACCGCAAGACCTGGATGTCGTTGCGCAGCTGGGGAGGCATGAGATGAACGCTCTCGCCCTCACCCGCCGCGATGCCAGAATGCTGATGCCCGGCCCGGCGCCGGTCATCCAGACCGGCCGACTGACGCTGCGCCCGCACCGGCTCAGCGACGCCGATATGATCGCGGAATCGCTTTCCGATTTCGCCGTTACCCGCATGCTGGCCCGCGTGCCCGCGCCCTATGACCGGCAGGATGCGCTCGACTGGTTGGTCCAGCACACCTCCGGCCTCGGCCTTGACTGGCAGCTGGCCATCACTGAGCGGGATGATGCCCATATCGGCTGCGTCGGTATCGAGCTCCGCCACGGCCGCTGGCACCTCGGTTACTGGCTGAACCGCTACTACTGGCGGCAAGGCATCATGACCGAAGCGGTCAAGGCTGCGCTCGAACGCTTTGCCCGCCGCATGCCCGAAGTCGCCGTCCATTCCGGCGCCTTCGCCGACAATCCGGCGTCGCTCAAGCTGCAGCAGAAGCTCGGCTTCGAGATCACCGGATGCTCGGAGATCTACAGCTTTGCCCGCAACACCATGGTTCCGCATATCGAAACCGTGCTGATGCCGGGCGCGCTGCGGCTCTCGCAGGCAGCGTGAAGCCTTGAAAACCCGCTATCGCCGGCCCGGCCGGCGGTAGCGTTACACCAATCGCGTTGTTCTTGATGTTATGACACGTCGGCTGCACGATATTCTTTGACCTCAGCCCGAAGCGCCTATATCGAAGGCGACATGACGGGTAAATGGCCAGCCGATGCGTCCCCATGAATGCGCAAAGGGCGGCTGAAATCGATAAAGAGCGCATAGGCTTTTCCGAATCCATTCGATCCGAAGGGATATGCGCCGACACCGGGTGACGGACGTAAGATGAAATTTCTCGATGAAGCAAAAGTCTATATTCGCTCAGGCGACGGCGGCGCGGGCAGCGTCTCTTTCCGACGCGAGAAATTCATCGAGTTCGGCGGACCGGACGGCGGCGATGGCGGTCGCGGCGGCGATGTGTGGGTTGAGGCCGTCAACGGCCTCAACACGCTGA
This sequence comes from Rhizobium sp. P40RR-XXII, assembly GCF_012641405.1. Lineage (GTDB taxonomy): Bacteria > Pseudomonadota > Alphaproteobacteria > Rhizobiales > Rhizobiaceae > Rhizobium. Next base: position 133,779 of record NZ_JABAII010000011.1, on the reverse strand, counting down.
TCGACTTCCGCTATCAGCAGCATTTCAAGGCCACCATCGGCACGCATGGCATGGGCCGGAACCGCGCCGGCGCCAAGGGCGAAGACGTGACGCTGAAGGTGCCCGTCGGCACGCAGATCTTCGAGGAAGACGGCGAAACCCTGATCTGCGACATCACCCGGGAAGGCCAACGCTTCCGTCTCGCCGCCGGCGGCAATGGTGGCTTTGGCAACGCCTATTTCAAATCCTCGGTCAACCAGGCACCGGACTGGGCCAATCCCGGCCTGCCGGGCGAGGAAAAGACCGTATGGCTGCGGTTGAAACTGATTGCCGATGCCGGTCTCGTCGGCCTGCCGAATGCCGGCAAGTCGACGTTCCTCGCCGCCGTCAGCCGTGCGCGGCCGAAGATTGCCAACTATCCGTTCACAACCCTGCATCCCAATCTCGGTGTTGCCACCATCGACGGCCAGGAATTCATTCTGGCCGACATTCCCGGCCTGATCGAAGGCGCGCATGAAGGTGTGGGCATCGGCGACCGCTTCCTCGGCCATGTCGAGCGCACCCGCGTGCTGCTGCATCTGGTCTCCGCTCAGGAAGAGAAGGTCGGCAAGGCCTACAAGACTGTGCAGCACGAGCTTGAGGCTTACGGCAACAGCATTCCCGACAAGCCTGAAATCGTCGCTCTCTCGCAAATCGACGTGGTGGACGAAGAGACGCTGAAGAAGAAGACGCGTGAGCTGGCGCGCGCCTGCGGCAAGACGCCCTTCCAGATCTCTGCCGTCACCGGCCGTGGCATGACGGAAGTGCTGCGCGCGCTGCGCGACGTTATCGTCGAAGCCAATAGGGGCGAGGCCGACAGGCCGGCGAAAGCGCCAAAGGTACGCCATCGCGATCTGCAGAGCTCCGACGATGCGGACGAGGACCAGCAGGGATGACCGCCCGCAAGCCGCTCGATCGCTATCGCCGTATCGTCATCAAGATCGGCTCCGCCCTCCTGGTCGATCGCAAGACCGGCTTGAAGAAATCCTGGCTCGACGGCATGTGCGCGGATATCGCTGCATTGAAGGCCAAGGGCATCGATGTTCTGGTCGTCTCCTCCGGCGCGATTGCGCTTGGCCGCTCCGTGCTCGATCTGCCCTCCGGTGCGCTGAAGCTGGAGGAAAGCCAGGCGGCGGCGGCAGTGGGCCAGATTGCGCTTGCCCGCGCCTGGTCGGAGAGCCTGTCGCATGACGATATCGTCGCCGGCCAGATCCTGCTGACACTCGGCGACACGGAAGAGCGCCGCCGTTACCTCAACGCGCGCGCCACCATCAACCAGCTTCTGAAGATCGGCGCTGTGCCGATCATCAACGAGAACGACACGGTCGCCACAAGCGAAATCCGCTATGGCGACAATGATCGCCTCGCCGCCCGCGTCGCCACCATGACCGGCGCCGATCTCCTGGTACTACTGTCAGACATCGACGGACTCTATACCGCTCCGCCGCATCTGGATCCGCAGGCGAAATTCCTCGATACGATCGCGGATATCACGCCCGAGATCGAAGCCATGGCCGGCGGCGCCGCTTCCGAACTGTCGCGCGGCGGCATGCGCACCAAGATCGATGCCGGCAAGATTGCGACCGGCGCCGGCTGCGCCATGATCATCGCCTCCGGCAAGACCGACCGCCCGTTGAACGCGATCGAGAACGGCGCGCGCTCGTCCTGGTTCGCGCCCTCGGGCACGCCCGTGACAGCCCGCAAGACCTGGATCGCCGGACAGCTGCAGCCGGCTGGCGAACTGCATGTCGACGATGGCGCCGTCACGGCGCTTGGCGCCGGCAAGAGCCTGCTACCGGCCGGCGTCCGCAAGGTTATCGGCCATTTCGGCCGCGGCGATACGGTTGCCGTCATCGGACCTTCGGGCCGCGAGATCGCGCGTGGCCTTGCCGGCTATGACGCCGAAGAGGCCCGCCAGATCACCGGCCGCAAATCGGCTGAGATCGCGGCGATCCTCGGCTATGCCGGCCGCGCCGCCATGGTGCATCGCGACGACCTCGTCATGACCGCGTCCGTCAAGACGAAGGCCGAGAAGTTGAAGAAGGATGAAGCTCATGCTTGATAGCGTCGCACAAAGCCCCGACATCGATGCGCTGATGAACGATATCGGTCGCAAGGCCCGGGCTGCGTCGCGACCGTTGGCCTTCGCTGCCACGGAGAGCAAGAATAAGGCGTTGAACGCAATGGCGGACGCCATTCTGGCCCGCAAGGATCATATCCTATCTGAAAACGCTAGGGATCTGAAGGACGTCGAGGGCACGGACATGCTCGCCTCCTTCGTCGATCGCCTGACATTGAACGACAAACGCGTTGCCGAGATGGCCGAAGGCATTCGCGCCATCGCTGCCCTCGCCGATCCGGTGGGTGAAGTCATCGCCGCCTGGGATCGCCCGAACGGCCTCAAAATCGAGCGCGTTCGCACGCCACTCGGCGTCATCGGCGTCATCTTCGAAAGCCGGCCGAACGTAACGGCCGATGCCGGCGCGCTGTGCCTGAAGGCCGGCAATGCCGTTATCCTTCGCTGCGGCAGCGATTCGCGCCGCTCGTCACAGGCCATTCATGATTGCCTGGTCGAAGGGTTGAAGGCGGCTGGCCTGCCGGAATATGCCATCCAGCTCGTGCCCGTCAGCGATCGCGCCGCGGTCGGCGCCATGCTGCGCGGCCTCGAAGGCAATATCGACGTCATAGTGCCGCGCGGCGGCAAGAGCCTCGTCGCCCGCGTCCAGACCGAGGCACGCGTGCCGGTCTTTGCCCATCTCGAAGGTCTCTGCCATATCTACGTCGATGCCTCGGCCGATCTCGACATGGCGAAATCCATCGTCGTCAACGCCAAGATGCGCCGCACGGGCATCTGCGGTGCCGCCGAAACGCTGCTGGTTGATTCGAAGGTCGCTTCCACCCATCTGAAGCCGCTGCTCGACGGGCTGTCAGCGGCGGGCTGCGAAATCCGTGGCTCCGCCGATGTGCTCAAGCTTGAGCCCGGCCTGAAGGCGGCAACTGAAGAGGATTGGACGACGGAATATCTGGCCGCGATCATCTCGGTCGCGCTGGTCGACGGCATTTCCGGTGCAATTGACCATATCGGCAGATATTCGTCGAACCATACCGAAGCCGTGATCGCCGAGGATGCTGGGGTCGTCGAACGCTTCTTCACCGAGATCGACTCGGCGATCCTGCTACACAATGCCTCGACACAATTTGCCGATGGCGGCGAGTTCGGCATGGGCGCAGAAATCGGTATCGCCACCGGCAAGATGCACGCGCGCGGGCCAGTGGGCGTCGAGCAGCTCACCTCCTTCAAATATCGCGTACGCGGCACCGGACAGATACGGCCCTGACGTGCTGAAGGAAGAGATCGATCAACACTATCTGCGCATGCCTCATGCCGAGCGCGGCATGGTGGTCGGTCTTTTCGGTGGCTCCTTCAATCCACCGCATGAAGGCCACGCACTCGTGGCCGAGATCGCTATCCGCCGGCTCGGCCTGGATCAGCTCTGGTGGATGGTGACGCCGGGCAACCCGCTGAAGAGCCGCAATCATCTGGCGCCGCTCGCCGAGCGCATCTCGCTCAGCGAGATGATCGCCCACGATCCGCGCATTAAGGTGACCGCCTTCGAGCAGACGCTGGGCATGAGCTATACGGCCAATACGCTTGCGCGCGTGAAGGCACGCAACAGTCATGTCCATTTTATCTGGATCATGGGTGCCGACAGCTTGAATACATTCCATCGCTGGCAGAAATGGCAGGAAATCGCCCGGACATTTCCGATCGCCGTTATCGACCGGCCGGGATCGACGCTATCCTATCTCTCGGCCAAAATGGCCAAGACGTTCCATTATGCACGCGTCGACGAGGATGACGCCCGCGTGCTCTGGAAGAAGCGGGCGCCGGCCTGGACCTTCATCCACGGACCACGCTCGGCGCTCAGCTCGACAGCCTTGCGCGCCGCACAGTAATTCCACCAATTTTTTTGGGAAAATCTGGAAAATAAAAAGCCCGACGCGGGAGGAGGATGCGTCGGGCTTTTGAACCTGATCAGCAACTGGGAGGAGGAGAGTTGCTGATCCATATCGAACGGCATTGGGAGGAGGAGATCGCCGTTTCGATGCTTATGTTCTAGCAGATTTCACCGATTGATAAATGGCTGATTGCGCAATGCAGCAATGCACCGGCAGCATAGCTATGAAAATTTTCTGCCCAAAAAACGCTTCTTTTGCGAATTCCCCGCCGTTTGATTTTCATCATCGAAATGAACTCGGCGAAAGAATGGCACAGGATCCCACGATTCGTAACGTTACGTCTTGTTTCGTGAGCGTTCGCCAATTCGCTGGGCGAATACAGACATGCATTTTTGCAATGCTCCAAGCCCCTCCTATGCGCTGCGCCACTGAAAATCCATAGAATTCGTAGCGTTACACCGCAATATCGCGATATATTTTTATAAATACATCCCTAGCCAAGCTTCGCGCGTCGTTATATCAGTCAAAATATGTCGATACCTTTGGAGAGAATAAAATGGCCACCAGCCGACGCCGATGGATCAAGCTTGCAACCGCCGCCCTTTCCGCTGCATGGCTGAGTCTTTCGACCGCACCAGCGCCGGCATTCGCCGCCGACAAGATCGTGGTTTTTGCCGCCGCCAGCATGAAAAACGCGCTTGATAATGTCGATGCAGCCTTTACCGCGGAAACCGGCAAGGAAGTTACCGTCTCCTATGCCGCAAGCGGTCCGCTCGCCAAGCAGCTTGAAAATGGCGCACCGGCCGATGTCTTCATCTCCGCCGACACCAACTGGATGGATTACGTCGCAGGCAAGAAGTTGATTAAGGATGACAGCCGCGTCAACCTCCTCGGCAACAAGCTCGTTCTCGTTGCCGCCAAGGACAAGGCAAAGCCGGTAGAGATCAAGCAGGGCATGGATCTAGCCGGCCTGCTCGGCGATGGCCGCCTGGCGATCGGCCAGCCGGAATCGGTCCCTGCCGGCAAATACGGCAAGAGCGCGCTGGAAAAGCTCGGCGTCTGGGCATCAGTGGAAAAGAAGGTCGCTGGCGCCGAAAGCGTGCGCGCCGCGCTCGCCCTCGTTTCACGCGGCGAAGCGCCCTATGGCATCGTCTACCAGACCGATGTCTCGGCCGATCCGGGCGTTGCCGTCGTCGGCACTTTCCCGGCAGACAGCCACCCGCTGATCGTCTACCCCTTCGCCATCACCAGCAGCAGCAAGAACTCGGATGTACTGGCCTATTTCGACTACCTGAAATCGGCTAAGGCTGTTCCGTTCTTCGAGCATGAGGGCTTCACGATCCTGAAGCGGTGAGCATTGTCACTGCAATCGGGCACGAACGTTCAGCCATCGGGCTCGCCGACCCGTGGCGAGCCTGAGACGTTTTAAGGGGCAGGTATTTGGAAGCGTTGGGTTTGAGCGGCGACGAATGGACGGCGATAGCGCTGAGCCTGCGCGTTTCCATCGTCGCCATGCTGGTGAGCCTCCCCTTCGGCATCGGAGCTGCCCTGCTGCTTGCGCGCGGTCGCTTCTGGGGCAAATCGATCCTCAACGGCCTCATCCATATGCCGCTGATCCTGCCGCCTGTCGTCACCGGCTTCATTCTTCTCATCCTCTTCGGCCGCAAGGGGCCGATCGGGTCTTTGCTCGATCAATATCTCGGTATCGTCTTCTCGTTTCGCTGGACGGGTGCGGCACTTGCCTGCGGCGTCATGGGCTTCCCGCTGATGGTCAGAAGCATCCGACTGTCGGTCGAAGCCGTCGACCGCAAGCTCGAAGAGGCGGCTGGCACGCTGGGCGCCAGCCCCGTCTGGACCTTTCTGACGGTCACCCTGCCGCTGATCCTGCCCGGGATCATCGCCGGCATGATCCTTTCTTTTGCCAAGGCCATGGGCGAGTTCGGCGCCACCATCACCTTCGTTTCCAACATTCCCGGCGAGACCCAGACCCTGTCTTCGGCCATCTACACCTTCACCCAGGTTCCCGGCGGCGATGCCGGCGCCCTGCGGTTGACCATCGTCGCCATCGTCATTTCCATGGCGGCCCTGCTCGCTTCGGAATTCCTTGCCTACCTCGCCGGTCGAAGGGTGGATTTCGAATGACGCTCTCGGTCGATATCCGCCACCGCCTCGGCGCCTTTTCGCTGGAGGCCGCATTCACCTCCGATGGCGGCGTGACCGCCCTTTTCGGCCGATCCGGATCCGGTAAGACTTCGATCGTCCGCATTATTGCCGGCCTCATCCGGCCCGATCACGGCCGCATCAGCCTCGACGATACGGTACTTGCCGATACCGGCAGGCAGATCTTCGTGCCGCGCCACCGCCGCCGCTTCGGCTATGTCTTCCAGGAAGCGCGCCTATTTCCGCATCTTTCGGTGCGGCAGAACCTCAATTACGGCCGCTGGTTCGCGCCTCGGAACGAGCGCGGCGAAAGCTTTGACGGCGTCGTCGACCTCCTCGACATCGGCGCGCTGCTCGACCGTAGGCCAGCCAAGCTTTCCGGCGGCGAGAAGCAGCGCGTCGCGATCGGCCGCGCCCTGCTCTCCTCCCCGCGGCTCCTCTTGATGGATGAGCCGCTTGCCGCGCTCGACGAAGCCCGCAAGGCCGAAATCCTGCCCTATCTCGAGCGGCTGCGTGACGAGACCAAGATACCCATTATCTATGTCAGCCACTCGATCGCCGAAGTGGCGCGGCTCGCCAACCGCGTCGTCGTCATGCGCGACGGCAAGGTAGAGACGATAGGTGCCGCCGTCGATATTTTCAGCCAGCTATCCGGCCCGCTGGCGGCCGACCGCCGCGAAGCCGGTGTGCTCCTGGAAGGCCGCGTGGAATTGATGGACGATCGACATCATCTGACCATTGTTGCCCTGAAGACGGCAAAACTGGTCGTGCCGGGCCAGGCAGCCGCTCTCGGCAAGGCCGTGCGCGTCCATATTCCCGCCCGCGACGTCATGCTGGCAACGACACGGCCCGAGGGCCTCAGCGCCCTAAATATTCTCGATGGAGAAGTGTTGGAGATTGGTACGGCTGCCGACGGAACGGCGGAAGTCAGGGTCGATTGCGGCGGCGACATCGTAACCGCCCGCATCACGCAATTCTCAGCCGAGCGGCTGGGATTGCGCATTGGCTTGCCGATCCATGCGGTCATCAAGACGGTGGCGCTCGAGTACTAGAGCCGGATGATTTTAGGTCTATTCGACCTAAAATCTGAATCCGCTCTAGAATCAAAGAAGGAGGGCGTGATGTCGTCCGAAAACCGCCTACACTTTTCGGCATCACGCTCTAGATTGATCAGGATTTATCGGCCGTGCTGCGGTTGGCTTCCAGCCAGCTCAGATCGTCGGCTATTGCCGCGCGCAACGTCGTTTCCATGCCGCGAAAGCGGCGCAGCAACTCCTCGCCGAATGGAGTCAAGACAGCCCCTCCGCCCTTCTGCCCGCCGCGTTGAGATTCCACCACCGGCTCGCGGAACATATGGTTCAGTTCGCTGATGAGCAGCCAGGCCCGACGGTAAGACATATCCATGGCACGGCCGGCAGCCGAGATCGAACCGGTCTCCTGAATATGTTCGAGAAGCTCCATCTTGCCGTGCCCAAGTCGGTCCTGCTCCGAAAAGCTGATACGGAGAACGGGCTTCAGCGATGGCTGCGGAGCGTCTGTCATGGCACCTGTAACCGTTTGGTCTGCCGAGCATGATGCCGAAAAGTGCGATCGGTTTTCGGACGACATCGTGCTCTATCATTTAATGCTAGCGCGGATTCAGATTTCAGGCCAATTCGAGCTGAAATCTCGATCCGCGCTGGTGTATACGCGGCCTTCGCCTGCCTGTACATGCCGGCAGGAATGGACAAGCGGCGGCATCGGCCTATCTGATCTTCAATGTAAAAGGCGCGCCTGCATCCGAACTCCGCGCGCGAATGGGGATCGTGCGGGAATTCGACTTTCGCGGGAAAGGGAAAACCTATGCCGGCCTATATCATCTCCGACGTCACGGCGAAGGATGCCGAAGCCTTCCAGATCTACCGGACCCGCGCTGCCGCCTCCATAGCCCATTATGGCGGGCGCTACCTGGTCCGCGGCGGCCCGATCGAACAACTGGAGGGCGATTGGTCGCCGCAAGCCCTCGTGATCGTGGAGTTTCCCGACATTGAGCGGGCCAAAGCCTGGTATGGTTCGTCGGAATACGCAACTGCCCTCGACATTCGCGACAAGGCCCTCGGCCGCAACCTCATTCTTGTCGAAGGAGTGAGCCGGGCGACCTGATTTTTGGCCCTCAGTGCGAATATTCACCCATATTTGGTGCGAAAGAGCCCTATCCAGGCACAAATCCTTGTCTTGAACGCCTCAAGATGGCCGTTGGCGTCTTGAAACCTTAATGCTTTGATGCCTATCTTTATGACGTGGTCGACTCAGATCACATCCGTGCATGTTCTGTTACTCAAGGAAGGAAGAGCACTGACAACAGTACACGCCAAGGGAAGAACGCCTGTCGTTATCCCGAAGAGCTCGGAACGTGGCGCCGATGCCGCTGCCCGCGCCCTGCAAGCCGTCCTCGCGAGCCTCGAGGATTCCAAGGCCGAAAATATCGTTACCATCGACATTGCTGGCAAGTCTGCGCTTGGAGACCACATGGTCGTCGTCTCCGGCCGATCGAACCGTCATGTCGTGGCGATTGCCGACCATCTCATGACCGATCTCAAGGGCGAGGGCTTCGGCAATGCCCGCGTCGAGGGTCTCGATGGCGGCGACTGGGTGTTGATCGACACCGGCGACATCATCGTTCATGTCTTCCGACCCGAGATCCGCGAGTTCTACAACATCGAAAAGATGTGGGCCGCACCCGATCTCGACGAAGGCACGCTGCACTAGCCGAGCCAAGGCATTTCCAGGAAAAGCGCGCAGCGCTTTTCCGTCGGGAATGCGAAAATGCTTTAAGGGCGCTTTCCCGGCTCCCGTTGGCAGCTTTACCATCGCCGGACATGAGCTTCCGGCAAGAGTTTCGTTTTGTGCCGCCATGACGGCGGATATGCTTGGGAGCGGGAATGCGGATAGGTCTTTTTGCGGTGGGACGGTTGAAGGCCGGCCCGGAAAAGGATCTTGCGGCCCGCTATCTCGACCGTTTCGCCAAGGCCGGGCCGGCGATCGGCTTGGAAATGGCGCGCATGACCGAGGTTGCCGAAAGCCGCGCCTCCAATAGCGAGACGCGCAAGCGCGAAGAGGCGGGCCTGCTGCAGAAGGCGCATCCCGAAGGCGGCGTCCTCATCCTTCTCGACGAACGCGGCAAGGCGCTCGATAGCGAAGCCTTTGCCGCCATGCTCGGGACATACCGTGATCATGGCAAACGCGACCTGACGATCGCCATCGGAGGCGCCGATGGCCTCGACCCATCCCTTTACGACAAGGCCGACATGACCATATGCTTGGGCAAGCTGACCTGGCCGCACCAGCTCGTGCGCATCCTGATTGCCGAGCAGCTCTACCGCGCCGTCACCATCCTCTCCGGTCATCCCTATCACAGGGTGTGAACGTCCCATTCCATTTCGAAAACAGTTTGGCTTTCGGTCATTTTGCGTTAACGAAACGCTCACATAGGCGTGTTTTGATTCACGCCCTGAAAATGACGATGCTTCCTAGAGCAATTTCAGGAAAAGTGCTGAGCACTTTTCCTGAAATTGCGAGACAACAAAAAGATGGAGCGGTTCAGAGATTTTCTGAAGAGCTGAACCGCTCTAGCCGATCGCGGCAAATCAGCCTATTTTCACGCGATCCGAAGGGACCAGGCCCGAACCGACTGGATGAGAAAAGCCCAGCCCATGCTTTCCCGTCTTCTGCTGCCACCCCTGGCGGCATGTCTCGGTGTGGCCGCCTATGTGGCCGGTTCTTTCCCTTTGCTGGCTGTGGCCGTAGCGCAGGAGGCCGAGACCACCGCACCGCAGGCGCCCGACGATCGTGCCGCAACATCGGCACCGGTGCCGTCGGCGCAGCAGGCGCCCGACCCAGCAGCGGATCTCGCGCGCAAACGAGACGAAACCCGCGCCCAGCTCGACGAACTGTCGAAGACGATCAATCTCTCCTCCGACAAGACGAAAGAGCTGGAAGACAGCATCGCCTCCCTCGACAAGAGCACCGACAGCCTGCGCCAGGCGCTGATCGACAGCGCCGCCCGCCGCAAGGAGCTGGACCGTAAGATCCAGCGGAGCGAGAAGACGCTGACGGATCTTGCCGTCAAGGAAGGCAAGATTCGCGCTTCCCTGCATGGTCGCCGCGCCCTGCTGGCCGAAGTGCTGGGCGCTCTCGAGCGCATGGGCCGCAACCCGCCGCCGGCGCTGCTGGTGACGCCGGACGATGCACTCGCCTCGGTACGCAGCGCCATTCTTCTCGGCGCCGTCGTGCCCGGTATGCGCCAGGAGACCGACAAGCTCATCGCCGATCTCACCGATCTCAGCAAGCTGCATGCCGACGCGGCCGCCGAAAAGGCGAGCTTCACCACCACCATGACCAACAGTCTGGAGGAGGAGCGGCGCATGGATCTGCTGATTGCCGAGAACGATAAGCACAGCAAGGAGAATGCCGCCCAGCTCGAGAGCGAACGCAAGCGCGCAGAGGAACTGGCGGGCAAGGCAACCAGCCTGGAAGGCCTCGTGTCCTCTCTCGAAAGCCAGATCGGCTCGGTGCGCGATGCCGCGGCCGCGGCCCGCGCGGAAGAGGCGCGCCGGGCGCAGATGACCGAACAGCAGCGCGAGCAAGCGAAAGCCCTGGCCGAGAACGGTGTGCCCGATAAAAACCGCATTACGCCCGCATATCCCTTCTCGGACCTTAAACAGAAGTTGGAGCTGCCCGTGGCGGGCGATACCCTCCGCCAGTTCGGCGACGACGACGGCACCGGTCATACGGCGATGGGGTTGACCATTGCGACGGGTCCGGAAGCGCTCGTCACGGCTCCCGCCGACGGCACGGTTGTCTACGCCGGCGCGTTTCGCAGCTACGGTCAGATGATCATTCTGGATACGGGCGACGGTTACCACATGGTGCTGTCGGGAATGGACGCGATCAAGACGCGTCCGGGTAGATTTGTCTTCGCTGGCGAACCGCTTGCCACGATGGGCCTAAAAAGAGTCGCGAGTGCGACCGCTTTGGCGCTGGAAACGGATCGGCCAACGCTTTACATTGAATTCAGAAAAGATGGAAAACCGGTCGATTCTCGACCTTGGTGGACCTCCAAAGACACTGGAAAGGCACGCAATGATACGTAGGGCTTCTCTTGTTCTCGTCGGCGCATTGATGGGTGCGACCGCGATGGGCGTTATCTACTCGGCGGTAGCGCCGGCGGAAGCCGCTGGCACTTCCACCTACAAGGAATTGTCGATTTTCGGCGACGTCTTTGAGCGCGTTCGCGCGCAGTACGTGACACCGCCGCAGGAAGACAAGCTTGTCGAAGCCGCCATCAATGGCATGCTGACCTCTCTGGACCCGCATTCGAGCTACATGAATGCCAAGGACGCCGAAGACATGCGCACCCAGACCAAGGGTGAATTCGGCGGTCTCGGCATCGAAGTGACGATGGACAACGACCTCGTCAAGGTCATTACCCCGATCGACGATACCCCTGCCGCCAAGGCCGGCGTTCTCGCCGGCGACTACATCACCGCGATCGACGGCCAGTCCGTTCGCGGCCTGAAGCTGGAAGACGCCGTCGAGAAGATGCGCGGCCCGGTCAAGACGCCGATCAAGCTCACCCTGATGCGCAAAGGCGCCGACAAGCCGATCGAACTCACCGTTATTCGCGACGTGATCGCGGTTGCCGCCGTCAAGTCGCGCGAGGAAGGCGGCGATGTCGGCTATATCCGCATCATCTCCTTTACGGAAAAGACGACGCCGGACCTCGAAGCCGCGATCGCGAAGATCAAGAAGGATATTCCGGCGGACAAGCTGAAGGGCTATGTCCTCGACCTGCGCCTCAACCCCGGCGGCCTGCTCGACCAGGCAATCAATGTCGCCGACGATGTGCTCCAACGTGGCGAGATCGTTTCCACGCGCGGCCGCAATCCGGACGAGACCCGGCGCTTCAACGCCACGCCCGGCGATCTGACTGACGGTAAGCCGATCATCGTGCTCACCAACGGCGGCTCGGCTTCCGCTTCTGAAATCGTCGCCGGCGCCCTGCAGGACCTGCGTCGCGCCACCGTCCTCGGCACGCAGTCCTTCGGCAAGGGCTCCGTCCAGACGATCATCCCGCTGGGCGATGGCAACGGCGCGCTTCGCCTGACGACGGCGCTCTACTATACGCCCTCGGGCCGCTCGATTCAGGGCACCGGCATCACGCCTGACATTAAGGTCGACCAGCCGCTGCCCGATGATCTGAAGGGCAAGCTGACGACGGAAGGCGAGTCCAGCCTGCCGGGTCACATCAAGGGCCAGAGCGAAACCGACAAGGGCTCAGGCTCTTCGGCCTATGTGCCGCCGGATCCGAAGGACGATATCCAGCTCAACTACGCGCTCGACCTGCTGCGCGGCGCCAAGACGGATCCATCCTTCCCGCCGAACCCGGAAAAGGCAGTTTCCTCCAAGTAAGGAGATGGCGCCGGGCTGGAAACAGACCCGGCGCTTTCATAAGCGGCGAGCGGGATTGCGTACCGTTCCGCTCTCCTCGACCGAATGAAATCGGCCTTGTTCAAAAGCAGCTTTGTTCATGTTCCAACGCATGTCGCGCAAAAGCGTGCGGCGGTTTTGCGATAGCGACATGCACAAAATCAAGAGCTTAAGCGCAAGGAGCGAATCTGAAAGATCGCGACGCGCTTTAGCACTTTGATGCGGGCATTTTGCCGCTCGGCGGCGAAGGACATGCTCGAGGCCGATACAGTTTTCCGCTTGGAGTGGATAGGACCTTTGGGAACGGATCTGCATGCACCGTTGGGACAGAATCGCCGCCCCGGCCGCCAGCGGCGTCTTCCACCCTTTGGGCGCATTCTCGGCGGCCTCTGTCTGATCTCGATTGCCTGCTTCTCCCTCTATTCGGCACTGCAACGAGACGAGCTTCAGAAAACCCGGCCGGTCGAAACCGCGAAGAAGGAAGAGCCCGCGCCGCCAGCCGAAGCCAAGCCGGCGCCGAACGGCCAGTCGGCGCTGACCCAGGTTGATCCGCAATCCGGCGCCAATACGACGAGAGTCGTCACCGATGACGGTTCTATCGTCACCATGTTCAGCCCCAGCAATCGCGACGGCAGCGGCCCCGTATTGATCAATGCCAATCAGGTGGGCCAGGACCCGCGCATGGCGGCGACGCCGAACGAGAGCCTCCTCGAGGATTCGCCCTTCGGCAAGCTGCCGATCATTTCATCGAGCGGCCTGCGGCCGATGGATCAATATGCGCGGCCCTGGTCCGGCGCCCGCGGCACGCGCATCGCCATCGTCGTTAGCGGCCTCGGCCTTAGCCAGACCGGCACCCAGCGCGCCATCGAGAAGCTGCCGGAGGAAATCACGCTCGCCTTTGCCGCCAGCGGCAACAGCTTGCAGCGCTGGATGCAGGACGCAAGGCGCGGCGGCCACGAAATCCTCATCCAGGTGCCCTTCGAGCCTTTCGACTATCCCAGCAACAATCCCGGACCGGACACGCTGCTGACCTCATTGTCATCGGCGAAGAATATCGACAACCTGCACCAGGCGATGGGCAAGATCACCAATTATACCGGTATCATGAACTATCTCGGCGGCCGCTTCCTTGCCAATCCCAATGCCCTGGAGCCGGTTCTGCGCGATGTCGGCAAACGCGGCCTGCTGTTCCTGGACGATGGCTCTTCGGCGCAATCGAAATCCGGAACGCTGTCGAAGACGCTGGAAGTACCGCATGCCTTTGCCGATATCCAGCTCGACGGAGAGCTGCAGCAGGAGGCGATCCGGAAAAAGCTCGATGAGCTGGAGCGCATTGCCCGCCGCAATGGTTCGGCGATTGGTGTTGCCTCCGCTTTCGACGAGAGCGTCGACGCCATCAGCAAATGGAGTGAGGAAGCCGCCATGCGCGGCATAGAAATCGTTGCTGTCTCGGCGCTTGCCGAAGACCCGAAACATCCCTGATCCTTGGAGAGAAAGATGAGCACGCCCCACGCCCCCGTGAGAGCCGAAGACCTGCCTTACCGTCCCTGTGTCGGCATCATGATCCTGAACCGGGATGGGATGGTCTGGGCCGGACGTCGCATTCCAGTCGGCAATTCGGAATATGACGGCTCGCCGCAGCTCTGGCAGATGCCGCAAGGCGGCATAGACGAAGGCGAAGATCCATTGAAAGCCGCCTATCGCGAGCTCTACGAGGAAACGGGTATGAAAACCGTGACCCTGCTTGCGGAAGCGAAGGACTGGATCAACTACGATTTGCCGCCGCAGCTGATCGGTGTCGGCCTCAAAGGGAAGTTTCGCGGCCAGACGCAGCGCTGGTTTGCCTTCCGCTTCGATGGCGACGAAAGCGAGATCGCCATCAACCCGCCGCCGGGCGGCCATGAGCCGGAATTCGATGCCTGGGAGTGGAAGCCGATGGCAACGCTGCCCGAACTGATCGTCACCTTCAAGCGATCGGTCTACGAACAGGTCATTTCAGAGTTCACCCATCTCGCCGGCCTGAAGGCTGAAGACTGAACCGGAAAGACCGGCCGCAAATGCGGCCGGTTCTGCAAGGCGTGGGTTATTCCGCGGAATCGGCGGAGTCGGCGTTGAGCTGGCCGTATTTGGCTTCACCGATCTTCCCAAGCAGATCGAGCTGCGTTTCCAGGAAGTCGATATGGCCTTCCTCGTCTGCCAAGAGCTCTTCGAACAGCTTCATCGAAACATAGTCGCCGGCATCGTGACAGATATCGCGTGATTTCTTGTAGGCCGTGCGGGCGTCGTATTCGCCGGCGAGATCGGCTTCCAGCACTTCCTTGACATTCTGGCCGATACGCAGCGGCGCCAGCGTCTGCAGGTTCGGATGACCTTCGAGAAAGATGATGCGGGCAACGAGACGATCGGCGTGCTGCATTTCCTCGATGGATTCAGCGCGCTCCTTTTTGGCAAGCTTGGTATAGCCCCAGTCTTCGAGGAGTCGATAGTGAACCCAATACTGATTGACTGCGCCAAGCTCGAGAAACAGCGCCTCGTTAAGCCGCTCGATGACTTTTTTGTCGCCTTTCAATGTCCGCTCTCCTGTTGTCTTCATGAAATTTTTTCAGGCGGGACATGAAATCAAATATTTCAGTTTCCGTCGAGTGGCGACGGGCATGATAATCTTCGGTTGTCTGTATAATGATATCAACGACATTCGGGAAACAGCCGCAGCAGCGGCCGCGCTTTTCCATCGCGTGATAAACCTTAGCAGGAACGATAAGCTGCCAACAGTCCTGGTCCAGGAACTCGTTGATGACGTCCCTGATTTCCTTGTCGGTGATATAATTACAGCTACAAACCAGCATTCTTCGCTCAGCCCGTCAAACATGACATCCGCTGTCTTGTTATCTGCTAAAGAAGACGCCCTTTGTCAAGAAAGAAACGATCGGAATTCATCCGCCGATTGGCTCGCTCACCTTTTGCCTGGATGCGAAGTCCGGAATTTCAATGGAAATTGCGTCCCCGCGGCATAACTCTAGCCGTTTCCCCGCCATTGCTGCGGCCTTCCGCCGCTACCCCGGCCCCGGCTTCGCGGGGCAATAGAGGGGGCTTTTCCTTCTGTCTGACATCCATGGTTGGCCGCAGCGCCTCATCCGCCCGATCACTGACGCCGAAACGCCGTGCCTCGCGCTGTAGGATGCCGAGCGCAGGCGTCATGTCCTCGATATGATCGACCACCACATGGATGACGCCGCTCTCGCTTTGCAGCCGGCCACGGATCTTCACCAGCCGCGCGCCCATGACGATGGCGCGATATTTCTCGAATTTTTTCGGCCAGACGATCGCATTGGCGACACCGGTCTCGTCCTCCAGCGTCATGAAGATCACCCCCTTGGCAGAGCCCGGCCGCTGGCGCACCAACACCAGCCCGGCGATCATCACTATCCGTCCATTGGCCACCTTGGACAAATCACGGCTTTGCACGATGCCCTGCCGCGCCAAATCGGCGCGCAGGAAGGAAACCGGGTGCGCCTTCAGCGATAGCGACAGATAGCGATAATCTTCGATGACCTGCTCGCCGGGCAGCATTTCCGGCAGCGCAACCGCCGGCTCGGCCTGCAGCTCCGCATGATCGCCGAGATCGAAGAGGGGAAGCTTTTCGGCAGCACTGCTGGCATCGAGCGCCCGCACGGCCCATAGCGCCTCCCGTCGGCTCAAGCCGATAGAACCGAACGCATCCGCATCCGCCAGGCGTTCGATCTGCGCCTTGGCAAGCCCGGAGCGCAGCCAGAGATCGCGCACCGACCGATAGCCATCGCCACGCCGCCCGACGAGCTGCTCCATTTCCTCATCGGACAGACCCTTGACCTGCCGAAAACCGAGACGGACGGCATATTGCGTCCTGATGATCTTGCGCATCGAGGCATGGCGCGGCTCGACCGCATCCTTATCGAAACATCCCTGCTCGAGCAGGCAATCCCAGCTGGAACGATTGACATCCACGGGCCGAACCTCGACGCCATGCTCGCGCGCGTCACGAACGAGCTGCGCTGGCGCATAGAAGCCCATGGGCTGGGCATTGAGGATCGCCGCGCAGAAGACGTCTGGATAATAGGCCTTGAGCCAGGAGGAGGCGTAGACAAGAAGAGCGAAGGACGCCGCATGGCTCTCGGGAAAGCCATATTCGCCGAAGCCTTCAATCTGGCTGAAACAACGCTCGGCAAAATCTTGAGGATAGCCGTTCGCGACCATGCCCGAAACCAGGTCCTTCTTGAATTCGTCGACCTTTCCCGTCCGCTTGAACGTTGCCATGGACCGGCGCAGCCGATCGGCCTTGGCGGCCGAAAATCCGGCCGCCGTAATGGCAATCTGCATCGCCTGTTCCTGAAACAGAGGCACTCCCAACGTTCTTTCCAAGACCGCCTTCAATTCGGGACGATGATACTCGATCGGTCGATTGTGAAGAACGTCATCCCGCCGCTTGAGGTAGGGGTGAACCATGTTGCCTTGGATGGGACCGGGCCGGACGATCGCCACCTCGATGACCAGATCATAGAATTTGCGAGGACGCAGGCGCGGCAGCATGCTCATCTGCGCCCGGCTTTCGATCTGGAAAACGCCGATCGTATCGGCGCGGCAGATCATGTCGTACACCGGGAATCGATCAGGATATTCGCCGCTGCCAAGATCGGCGAGCTCCTTCTTCACGTCGTAATGCAGCAGCAGCAGGTCGAAAGCCTTGGCAAGGCAGGTCAGCATACCGAGCGCAAGCACGTCGATCTTCAATATGTTGAGATTGTCGAGGTCGTCCTTGTTCCATTCGATCATGAAACGATCGTCCATCGCCGTATGCATGATCGGCACCACTTCGTCCAATCGATCCCGGGTGATGACGAAGCCTCCGACATGCTGGGTCAGATGCCGCGGAAACCCCATCAGCGTCGAGGCATAGGAAAGGACGTTCCGTGTCGTCTTATCCTTGAGATCGAGGCCGGCAATCTTCGCCTCGCGCTCGGACAGGTCTTCTGTCGACCAACCCCAGACGCCGCTCGCAAGAGCCGATTGCACATCCTCCGACAAGCCGAAGGCTTTCGCCACTTCGCGTCCGGCCGAGCGGGCCCGATAACTGGTGACCGCGGCCGTCAGCCCGGCATGCTCCTTTTTGTAATGCCTGTAGATGAACTGGATGACCTCTTCACGCTTCTCGTGCTCGAAATCGACATCGATGTCAGGTGGCTCCTCCCGTTCCGTCGATATGAAGCGCTCGAAGAGCAGGGTCGTTATTTCCGGATTGACCTCGGTAATTCTGAGGCAATAGCAAACCGTCGAATTGGCGGCCGACCCTCGTCCCTGGCACAGGATATTCTGACTACGGGCAAACATCATGATGCGGTGCACCGTCAGGAAGTAAGGCTCATATCGCCGTTCGCGAATGAGCTTGAGCTCATGATCGATCTGTTTAGCAACTTTTTCGGGGATTCCGTTGGGAAAGCGCCATTTCGCGCCTTCTCGCGTCAATCGCTCCAGCGTTTCCGAAACAGTTTCGCCATCAATGCTTTCGTCGGGATAATTATGTTTCAGCTCATCCAGCGAAAAAGACAGCCGGCTAAAGAACTTCTGCGTATTCGCGATGGCCTTCGGATAATCCCTGAAGAGGCGCGCCATCTCGGCAGCATCCTTCAGATAGCGTTCGGCATTAGCCGCGAGCCTGAAGCCGGCTTCCGCGATCGGCACATGCTCACGGATCGAAACGACGATATCGGCAAGCGGCTTGCGCTCGGTTGCGTGATAGAGCGGCTGATTGCTGGCGATCAGCCGCACGCCATTGCGCTGCGCGATGATAGAGAGCGTGGCAAAGACCAACCGATCCCGTCCGTCATAGGCTGGCGACAAGACCATATGGAACTTTCGGCCGAAGCGCATCCATAGCCGCTTCAGGCACTCCTCAAGCTTTGCCTGCCCCTCCGGCGTCTCGATGCTATCAGCATCGGGAATGAGCGCCAGCATCATCTCGTCCCCCCATTCCATAAGGTCGGCTTCTTCGAGCTGACAGGAACCTTTCTCGGCCCTGAGGTTACCGACACTCAACAGCCGGCAGAGATGTGCCCAGCCCTTGCGATTTTCCGGATAAGCAAGAATGTCAGGCGTGCCGTCGGCAAAGACCAGGCGTGCGCCGGGCTGGAAAGGGACCGGTTTCAGGAGCGGCTTTTCCGGCTGTCCCTTGGCTCGAAGCTCCAGGTTTTCCTCGATGACCCTCTTATGCTCCGCCCGGAGAACCTTAGTATGCGCATGCGCCTTGACCACGCCGGCAACCGAATTGCGGTCGGCAATTCCAAATCCGGAAAGTTTCAGGAGCGCGGCCTGTATCACCATTTCCTCCGGATGCGAGGCGCCTTCGAGAAAGGAGAAGTTCGTTCGGACCCCGATCTCGAAGAAGGGCACCGGTTCGTGAAAGCCCGGGCGCGCGTTCATGCGAAGACCCCGTGCATGTACCAGTCCGGTGCCGTTCCGCCGCGGTCATAAAGTCCCCTGCGGAACAGCCAGAAGCGATGGCCTTCCTCGTCCTCTACCTGGAAATAATCGCGTGCGGGTTCTTCCTTTTCCTCGACCCACCATTCCGCCGAAAGCCGTTCCGGTCCATCGGCCCGGCTGACCCGATGCATGACCCGCCGCCAGCGGAACTGCCGGGGAGGGCCATCAGGTACTTCGGCGGCAATAGCTTCGATCGGCTCCGGCATGCGAAACAGCCGCAGCGGTCGCTCACCGCGGAAGAAGCCATGCCCGGCATCTTCTCTGCCGATCCGGCGCTTCGAGGCGAGGATTGCCATGGCCGGCATCGGTCGTACGGCTCGTTCGGGGATATGGCTCTGCCGCAATTCGAACCCCTGCAGGCAGTCCGGTCCCAATCGCGCAGTCACCCGATCGACAAAGGCCGCGAGCGAACCGTCCTGGCGGCTGTCTCCGACGAAATCGCCTTGCATCGCGTCGAAGGGTGCGTGCTGAAGGACATTGAGGCGGACGATCTCGAAGCCATAGCCGACATCGAGATCGTCATGAATAGCGCCAAAACGCTCCGTGAACAGGCTGGCGATCCGGCTTGGCTCCCGCAGCGGCTGCGATGCGCCGGCAGCGATGCGGAAGACCGCCCCATCCACCCTGAACAACAGGAGTTCGAAGGAGCGGCCGCCGACACCGCGGGCCTCGAGCTCCGGTTTCAGCGTTTCGGCAAGCTGGCGGGCAAGCTGCAGAATATCGTCTTCCGTCTGCACCGGTTCGGCCAGCCGTCGCTCGGCCGACAATTGCGCGACCGGCCGACGCGGCGAGATCGGCTCCTCGACGAGGCCGACGGCCTGATCGAGCCGCAGGAGCAGTTGCGCGCCAAAGCGGCGGGTAAGCGGCGCGCGTGGCGCGGCCAGAAGGTCACCCACTTGCTTCAATCCCAGCTTCTGCAACGCGGCAATGGTCTCTTCACCGAGCCTCAGCGAAGCCACGGGCAGGGGCGCCAGGGCCTCTTCCATGGCTTCGGGGAGAACGATACGGCTTTCCTCAAAATGGGCGACCGCCCAGGACAGGCCGGGCGCGGAGGAAATGGCGCCGCGCACATCGAGGCCCAGCCGGGAAATCCGGATCAATATATCCTCCAGCAGCGCCTCTTCGCCGCCGAAGAGATGGGCACAGCCGGTAATATCGAGGAATAGCCCGTCCTTGCCGTCGATCGCCACCAGCGGCGTATAGCGGTCGCACCAGTCGGCGATCGCTTCTAAAAGCTTGCGATCCGCGGCGGGATCCTCCTCGACGACATCGAGGTCGGGACAGATCGCCTTCGCCTCGGCCACGCCCTGCCCCTGCTTCAGGCCGATCATCTCCGCACGCTCGTTGAGCGCGGTGAGCCGCATGGCATTGTTGAGCTTGCCGGCACAGGCGAGCGGCGGCGCTTCAAGCCTGCCTGTCGAACGCCAGGACAGGCCCCAGCGCTTGCGGGCGATCCGGTCGGTTGGCAGATGCGGGAAGGTCAGCGCCAGAATTCGCTGCGTATTCGCCGGGAAAGGCAGGGCGTTGAGTGTCGAGGACAGGGGCAAAGCGGCGGTCATGGGCATTCCACTCCAGGGTTATGGAAAGAGGCGCCGGGTTTCGGCTTTTTTCCAAGGTCAGACGAAAGGCCGGGTGACCGATGCTGCCGCCAAGCACCGATCCATCCGGCAGGGGCCGCGCCAGCGCCGGCGCGGGTTCGACGGAAAAGCGGAAGAGAGCGCTGCTTGCTTCCTCCTCGCCTCCCTGTCGCAACAGAAACAAAGGCCGCCCTGCCGCCTTGGCTCTCAGCGCCAGCCGCCGGCTTTCGGTCAGGCCGAAACGGGCCGGATTGCCGCGCACTTCCAGAATGACAACCGCAAGAGCAGCACTCCCAAGCGCTGCCTCCGCCACCCAGAGCGCGTCTTCCAGCTTGCGCGGCGACGCCTGCAGGAAAGCCTCGGGCTCCAGCCCGAAATTCCGGATGCCGATGGCATAGGGCAGGCCCGCCTCCATCGTAGCGACCGTATCGCCGATCCACAGGATCGGAGACGTGGCCGCGTCCGTACCCGAAGCTTGCGCATGCAGCCGCGCGGCAAGCGCAAGGGTAAAGCCGCTTGCCGCTCCCGCATCGCGCAGGCCGAGCGAGCGGATTTCCGTCAGCGCATCGAGCGGCACGCCACCTTGCAGGGCAGCGTCGAGATCGTCGACGCCGGTCGCAAGAAGCGCCTGCGCAGACCTAGGCTGAACGGGCGCCGGTTGGGCAGGTAGAGGCTTCGCAATGCCTGCCGATCCCATGGTCGGCTTGGCTGCTGGCATCTCATGCGCCACTGCCGCCAGTGCCGGGATCGGCCTGCCTTCCAGTCGGGCGATGGTTTCACGCAGGGCAAAAAGCGTTTCCCGCGCCACGGCAGCCTCGGCCATGACGTTCACTCCAGATTGATAATGTTCCTGTTATGTTCTTATGGATTCCAGAGCTTGATAAAAGAGTCAACACCATTTCATAAGAAAATATTCCTTTACCTAAAGTCGGATGATTTTAGGCTTCTTCGGCCTCAAATCTGAATCCGCTCTAAAATCAAAGAAGTAGAACATGATGTCGCCCGAAAACCGCTCAAGCACTTTTCGGCATCGCAGCCTAATCCGCTCTCGTAAAAGCTGCGCAAAGTCTCTATATGACCAGCTAAGGAAGGAAGCATTCATGGCTCGCATTGACCAGAGCGAGGATTGGCGGGACCGCCACGCGCCCTCAATCAGCACATTCGAATCTCTGGCGATGGAGGCGTATAGCCATCTGCCGGAGGAATTCCGCTCGCTCACCGGCAACCTCATCATTCTCATCGAGGATTTTCCCGATGATGAGGTATTCGACGATATGGCGCTGGAGACCCCCTTCGATCTGCTCGGCCTCTTCGAGGGACGCGGCATCTCTGAGCGCTTTACCGCCCAGACCGGCGACATGCCCAACAAGATCCGCCTCTACCGCCGGCCGATCATCGATTACTGGGCTGAAAACGAGGAAACCCTCGGCGATATCATCACCCATGTCCTAATCCACGAGATCGGCCATCATTTCGGCCTGAGCGACGAGGATATGGAGCGCGTCGAGGCAAGCGCCGAGGAAGCGACGGATCGCTGATACCAGCCCGACCGCAAGACGGCTGGGTGAAGAACTTCAGTCGCTTACTGCTCGGAGAGCTTCATCTCCGGATCGTAATCCTTGCCGGCCACGTTCTTGACGACGGCCTGGCCGCACTGCATCTGGCCGCTCGCGGCATTGAAGGCGTAGGTCGGCGAGCCCGACAGCTCCCAGCCCTTGTTCAGCGCCGCGGTCACCTTGTGGCAGAAGGAAGCGTCGTCGGGGCCGGTGAGGAAGCGGTAGAGTTTCATCAAAGGATCTTTCGTAACGTATCAGTCCTTGCCCTGAGCCTGTCGAAGGGCAATGGAGCGCTGCTCGATCAGGCGAGCTTTATGGACCAGTCTTTCCGCCTGGACAAGGTGCAGCCGCTCCACCATTCGCCCGTTAAGGTTCACGACATTAAGGGCGTCGGCACCCGGTTCGGCAAAGGCTGATATGATGGCTTCGGCCTCGGCGATGGCTGTTACATCGGGGCTGAAATGCCGGTTGGCCGGCTCGATCTGGCTCGGATGGATCAGCATCTTGCCGGCAAAGCCCATGATGCGGCCCTGGCCGCATTCCGCTTCGTACGCCTCCGCATCCCTAAAATCGTTGAAAACGCTGTCGATGGCCTCAAGCCCGTAGGCGCTAACAGCAAGCACTACCTGCATTAGCCAAGGCACGAGATAGGCGCGGTCCGGCCGCGGCAGGACGCCCGTTTCCTTTCTGAGGTCGTTGAGGCCGACGACAAAGCAATCGAGCCGGCTGCCCGCCGTTCGCCCGGCCTCGGCGATCGAAGCAGCGTTCAGGATACCGCGCGGCGTCTCGATCATTGCCCAGATACGCAGGCTTTCCGGCGCATCGGCTTCCGCGAGCCTGTCGCTGACAACAGTCACGTCCTGCGGCCCGTCCACCTTGGGCAGGAGCACCCCATCCGGCTCCAGCTCCACCACCAGCGCCAGGTCGTCAGCCCCGAAATTGGAGGAAAGCGCATTGATGCGTATGATCCTTTCCTTGCCTGGCAGCGGCGAGGCCACGAAAAAGGCCCGCAAATTCTCCCGCGCCTCGGCTTTCTTTTCCGGCGAGACCGAATCCTCGAGATCGAAGATGACGGCGTCGCAATCGAGGCTCGAAAGCTTTTCCAGCGCGCGGCGGTTGATGGCGGGAACGCTTAAGACCGAGCGGCGCAGACAGGCGGGACGGGAAGGGGAGTTTTGGCTCGCAGATTGGCTCATTGTGCCGTTTTGCCGCGCTTTTAATCGCCAGGCAAGTCAACAAAAAGCCACGCTCCTCTTGCAGAGGGGAAGAGAGAGGACCACATTGCTGGGAGTAGAGAGGTCTCGACCATGCAGAATATCCGTTCCCTGTTCATCGCGCTTGCCGGTATCACCGTGTTTGCGGCCATGGCGTTGTTTACCGTTTCGGTCACGCTTGCCGTCGGCGGTATCCTGACCGTGCTCATGGCAGCCCGCGCGATTTCGCTTCGCATGAAGCCGGCACCGGTGCATGCCAAGGCAAAGGCGAACGGCCAGCGCGAAATGCGCATCTGGAACGACGGCCGCGGCACGATCATCGACCTTTGAGTCGAAACAGGTGAAGGTAGCCCCTCCCGGGCTACCGAACGCATTCGCCAAGCTCGGACACGGCTCGAAGAATGGAATGCGACCCAAAGCGCCGCGGTTTAGAGCATATCCAAGATTCTCCTTCATTTCGGACCGGATTTGCTCTATTGGCAGGATAATTCGTGCTTAGACGAGAATGAAGGCAGGACCCCATGGACAAGTTCGTGAAGTTGACCGGTGTCGCAGCACCCCTCCCGGTCGTCAATGTCGATACCGACATGATCATCCCAAAGGATTATCTGAAGACCATTAAGCGCACGGGTCTGGGCAAGGGCCTCTTCGCTGAAGCCCGCTACAATGAAGACGGCACGCCAAACGAAGATTTCGTGCTGAACAAGCCGGCCTACCAGAACGCCAAGATCCTCGTCGCCGGCGACAATTTTGGCTGCGGTTCCTCGCGTGAGCATGCTCCGTGGGCGCTGCTCGACTTCGGCATCCGCTGCGTCATCTCGACCAGCTTCGCCGACATCTTCTACAACAACTGCTTCAAGAACGGCATCCTGCCGATCAAGGTCAGCCAGGAAGAGCTCGACAAGCTGATGGACGACGCCTCGCGCGGCTCCAACGCCATTCTGACGGTCGATCTGGAAAACCTCGAAATCACCGGCCCGGATGGCGGCTCGCTCAAGTTCGAACTCGACGAATTCAAGCGCCACTGCCTGCTGAATGGCCTTGACGATATCGGCCTGACGCTGGAAAAATCCTCCGCGATCAACGATTTCGAGAAGACGAACGCCGCATCGCGCCCCTGGGCCGCCTGATCGGTTTATCGTTATTTTTCGCATTTCAAAGCCGGGCCTCGCGCCCGGCTTTTTTGTTGTCAGACTTTTGAAAACACCGCCTCTCTCATCCCCTGTAATATGATCGACAAGAAGCGGGTCCATACAGGCTGCCGAGACCCTTCGGGCCTCTCCCCACCCTAATTCTTCCCCACGCAATGGAGCCTCTCCATGACCTCCCTTCCCATTGTCGGCGCCGCCATGACGCTTGACGACGTTGAAATCCATCGCAACTGGCTGCTCGAAAAGCCGCGCGACCTGGAACTGCAAAGCTTCGTCGAAGCCGAAGTCCTGAGCGGCGACTGGACCCCGCTCGCCGAGCGCGCTCGCAAGCTGCTCGCTGGCCATCAGGGCCGCCTTGGCATCCATGGCCCGTTCTGGGGCTTCGTCATCGCCTCGCAGGACCCGGATATCCGCGCCGTCGTCTCCAAGCGCCTCCTGCAAGCGCTCGACGTCTGCGCCAATATCGGCGCCACGCAGATGGTCATCCATAGCCCCTATACGTCCTGGTCCTACAATAACCTCGACAACAACAAGGGCGAGCGCGAGAAGATCATCGAATATACACATCAGACGCTCAAAGAGGCTGTCAAGCGCGCCGAAGACATCGGTCTGACCATGGTCATCGAGAATATCGAGGACAAGGATCCCCATATCCGCGTCGGTCTTGCCGACAGCTTCCATTCGCCCGCCGTCGCCGTTTCGATCGACACCGGCCATGCCCATTACGCCCACGGCTACACCGGTGCACCGCCGGTCGACTATTATGTACACGCCGCCGGCAACCGCCTGCAGCATGTCCATCTGCAGGACGCGGACGGCTATGCCGACCGTCACTGGAGCCTCGGGGAAGGCAATATTCACTGGCGCGCCGTCTTCGCCGCCCTTGCCAAGCTCGACAGCAATCCGCGTTTGATCATCGAGATCAAGGACAAGTCGAAAATCCCGGCATCGGCCGCTTATCTGGCATCGCTTGGATTGGCCGAGTAAGCAGACTCACTGCCCGCCCTCGTGGTGAGGTGGGAGCCCTGAGCCTGGCGAAGGGCGACTCGAACCACGAGGGCGGATGGTTGCCCTCAAAAGCCCGAAAACCGTACCGTTTCGGCCCGTTCCTCGCTTGAAAAGCCGCATTTGCGGGTCTAAGAACCCGCAACTTGTTTTTTTGTGGAGGCTTCCCATGACAGTGCGCAATCTCTTCCTCCTGCCGGGCGACGGCATCGGTCCCGAAGCCATGGGCGAAGTTCGCAAGATCATCGCCTACATGAACGAAGCGAAGAATGCCGGCTTCGTCACCGACGAAGGTCTTGTCGGCGGCAGCGCCTATGACGCGCACGGCGCGGCGATCTCTGATGCCGACATGGCAAAGGCGATGGCCGCCGACGCCGTGCTCTTCGGCGCCGTCGGCGGCCCGAAGTGGGATGCAGTCCCCTATGAAGTGCGCCCGGAAGCCGGCCTGCTGCGCCTGCGCAAGGATCTGCAGCTGTTCGCCAACCTGCGTCCGGCCATCTGCTATCCGGCACTGGCATCCGCTTCTTCGCTGAAGCCGGAGCTGGTCGAAGGTCTCGACATCCTCATCGTGCGCGAGCTCACCGGCGGCGTCTATTTCGGCGAGCCGAAGGAAATCATCGACCTCGGCAACGGCCAGAAGCGCGGCATCGATACCCAGGTCTACGACACCTATGAGATCGAGCGCATTGCCGGCGTCGCCTTTGAACTGGCACGCACCCGCAACAACCGCGTCTGCTCGATGGAAAAGCGCAACGTCATGAAATCAGGCGTGCTCTGGAACCAGGTCGTCACCGCGACGCATAAGGAAAAGTATTCCGACGTGCAGCTCGAGCATATGCTGGCGGATGCCGGCGGCATGCAGCTCGTGCGCCAGCCGAAGCAATTCGACGTTATCGTGACAGACAATCTGTTCGGCGACATGCTGTCCGACGTCGCGGCCATGCTGACCGGTTCGCTCGGCATGCTGCCGTCCGCTTCGCTCGGCGCGCCCGATGCCAAGACCGGCAAGCGCAAGGCGCTCTACGAGCCGGTGCATGGCTCGGCCCCCGATATCGCCGGCAAAGGCATTGCCAACCCGATCGCCATGATCGCCTCCTTCGCCATGTGCCTGCGTTACTCCTTCGGCTTGGTTGCCGAAGCCGATGCGCTGGAAAAGGCGATCGCCAACGTCCTCGACAGCGGCATCCGCACCGGCGATATCATGTCGGCAGGCAGCCGCCAGGTCGGCACCGCCGAAATGGGCGACGCCATTCTCGCCGAATTCAAGGCCCTCTCGGCATAAGCCAGATAGATCGCCTGATATATTTCACGTGAAACACACAACCCCGCCCTGCAGCGCAGCGCGGGGTTTTCAGTACGAGGAGCCAGCAGTGAGCTTCGAATCGACGGACCGATATCCGCGATCTTAAAAATACTGTTACAGGAGCCTGCTAGTCGTCCAACTGATTGGAAATCAAAATGGGCGATGATTATGCAGGCGATCTTGACGTCTCTCGACAGGCGTTGGCGGCGAAGCGATGCGGCACTTGCACCGTCTCACTGGAAAATCTGCCTTTTTCTGACAGCCAATATCGTGCTTCTTTCGGCACTTCTGTTCGACTGGCCTGTCGGGGCCACCGTCAAGAACCTTTCGCCACCCCTTCACTTCTTCGGCAAGATGCTGACGGATTTCGGCGATTCCGAATGGATCATCATCATCAGCGCTTTCCTCTTCTTCGAGGGCTGGGTCGGTAGCCGTCTGCTGCATTCGCAGCGCTGTCGCTGCAAGGCGTTGCGTATCTGCCAGATCGGCGGCTATCTCTTGACGACTATCGTGCTTTCCGGCCTTCTCGCCAATCTGCTGAAGCGCGCCATCGGCCGCGCCCGCCCCACCCATTTTGCCGATTGGGGACCTTTTGGTTTCTCGCCGTTCAACGGCCGGGCCAGCTTCGAAAGTTTCCCGTCAGGCCATGCGACCACCATCGGTGCCCTCTTCGTGGCGCTTGCTTTCATGTTCCCGCGCTACCGCTACATCTTCGCTGCCTGTGCCCTGTGGCTGGCGATCACGCGTGTCATGGTCGGCGCGCACTATCCAAGCGACGTCATCGCCGGCCTGGCCCTCGGCGGCTGGTTTTCCTTCATGACGGCGATCGTCTATTCCCGCTACGGCGTGCTTTTCCGCATCAATGCCGCTGGCTGGCCGACGCCGAGATGGCAGCTGTTTAAGGGCGGCAAGTCAGGACAAGCCAACGCTTGATCTGACCCATACCATCGAATCAAGCCGCGCCCGCGGCGGGTCAAGGCAATTGGGTTCGACCGTCCTCTGGCAGGCCCTTGACGGCAGCTTTCAATGGCGATCGCGTCGTAAAGGTTGCCAAGCCCGCCGCACATTCATATATCTGGCAAGCGGGTCGCCGAAGACGGTCAACCCGATTTCGTTCTTTTGCGATGAAAATCATGGATGCCGGACCGATACGTTTGAGCGAAAGGCAGATGGGATTGATCTCCCGGGCACTTGCCGAGCCGCGACGCGTGCAGATCCTGAAGGAAATCGGCACGCGTAGCGAACCCATGCCCTGCAGCACGCTGAACGAGTGCCACACCGTCAGCGCCGCAACAATGTCCCATCATATCAAGGAGCTTGAGAATGCCGGTCTCATCGAGATCCACCGGGACGGCAAGTTCGCAAACCTTGTGCTGCGTCGCGATACGTTGAACGCCTATATGGCGGAACTTTCCAAGATCTGACGATTCCGGCTGCGCCATCAGCATATTTTGCCTGGGCTCTTGTATCAGTTAGATGCTTATCTAAATATCAAAGTGACGATGCGGATCGGTTTTCGGGTCGCATGCGCCAAATGTTTCGATGATTGTGAAACTGTCTAATAATTTCTGAAGGAAGATAACATGAGCAAACTGGCAGGCAAGGTCGCGATCGTGACCGGAGCATCCAAGGGAATCGGTGCAGGCATCGCCAAGGCGATGGGCGAGGCGGGAGCGGCGGTCATCGTCAATTATGCCTCGAGCCGCGAAGGTGCCGACAAGGTTGTGGCTGAAATCGCCGCCAAGGGCGGCAAGGCGCTCGCCGTCCACGGCGATGTTTCCAAGGCGGACGATGTCAAGCGCCTTTTTGACGAAACGAAACAGGCCTTCGGACGCGTCGATATCCTCGTCAACAACGCCGGTGTCTACAAATTCGCGCCGATCGAGGAATTCGCCGAGCAGGAATTTCATCGCCAGTTCAATATCAACGTCCTGGGCACATTGCTCGCCACGCAAGAGGCGGTGAAACATTTCGGCTCCGAGGGCGGCAGCGTGATTAACATCGGCTCCAACGCCGTCAGCATGAACTTGCCAACCGCTTCGGTTTACACGGCAACCAAGGCCGCCGTGAATTCCATCACCCAGATCCTCGCCAAGGAACTCGGTTCACGGAATATCCGGGTCAATAATCTGGCGCCCGGCGGCGTCGAAACCGAAGGCGTCGTGGCGGCGGGCATCATCGGCACCGACTTCGAAAAGCATCTCGTCTCTCAGACGCCTCTCGGCCGTCTCGGTCAGCCGACGGATATCGCTCCGGTCGCCGTCTTCCTCGCTTCGCAGGATGCCGCCTGGGTGACCGGTGAAACCATCTATGTTGGCGGTGGCCTTAAGTAATTGAGCATTGCGGAGCTGCCCTCCCACAAAAGAGGGCGGCTCGTTCAGCGGCTGTAGCCACACGGTGGGCCTATACTTTAGTAAGCGATTGCCAAACGGTCCTATTTTCCTATCTAGTATGCGTGTTCGGGTTTTCCGGCTAGAACCGCAGTCGACTGTGCCGCCAAGCCGCGCATCTCGCCCGCGAAATTTCAAAACGATCCTGTCTTCAATACGATCCCGCGCAGCAGCGAATGTCATCGAACTCCCCTAAGATCCGCCGGCGATCGCTGTCGTGAACAACAAACGGAGGACATCTTATGAATACCGCCAATACCAAGTCGAAACTGGGTACGCGCACCAATCTCAGCGAGGAGGCGACACGCGATATTTCCGCAGCCTTGAGCGCCCTGCTGGCGGATGTCTTCGCCCTCTATCTGAAAACCAAGAATTTTCACTGGCACATGAGCGGACCGCATTTCCGCGATTACCACCTGCTGCTCGACGAGCAGGGCGAGCAGATTTTCGCGATGACCGACCCCATGGCCGAGCGTGCCAGGAAGATCGGCGGAACGACCCTGCGGTCGATCGGCCAGATCGCCAAGCTGCAGCGCATTCCGGACAATGATGCCGAATATGTCGATCCGCAGGACATGCTTGCCGAGCTGGCGGACGACAATCTCAAGCTCTCTGCCGAAATGCGCGCCGTTCACGACGTCTGCGACGAGTACGGCGATGTCGCCACTGCCAGCCTTCTTGAAAACTGGATTGATGAGACCGAGCGCCGTACCTGGTTCCTGTTCGAATCCACCCGCATGTCCAACCGCTGATACCAGAAGCAGCTGGCCTTCGAACGCGACAGGTCGAAGGCGAAGCTCAATGATCCCGATTCCTCGCTCCCGCATCGATAGACCCCGCGTCGATGGGAGCGAGGAAATCCTTGACTCCTGTGGAAAACATCTTAGAACCGGCGACGGAAAAGGAAGACTTCCATGGTTCGCTTCGAACAGCTCGATAGCTTCAGTCACCTGGCAGACCATGCCGGGCGGGATGTCTATTTTCCGGTTTCTTCCAAAACCAAGGCCAAAACGACGACGAAAACCGTCTGACGTCTCTGGCCTGCCGCTCTCTCCCCGGCTCGGCTGGGGACAGGACCCGTCGCCGATGGCTGCGGTTCCCCCCTCGCCCAAGAGGAGAGAAGAGAAAGAGAGCTTGAGAAATGGGTTTCAAAGTTGCAGTAGCGGGCGCGACCGGGAATGTCGGCCGTGAAATGCTCAATATCCTGGTCGAACGCGGCTTTCCGGCCGATGAGGTCGTAGCGCTCGCATCGGCCCGTTCGCAGGGAACCGAAGTCTCCTTCGGCGACCGGACGCTGAAGGTTTCCAACCTGGAGAACTACGATTTCTCCGACACCGACATCTGCCTGATGTCGGCCGGGGGCGACGTCTCGAAGAAGCTCTCGCCGAAGATCGGCGCCCAGGGCTGTGTCGTCATCGACAATTCGTCGGCCTGGCGCTACGACGCTGACGTGCCGCTGATCGTTCCGGAAGTCAATCCGGATGCAGTCGCGCAGTTCACCAAGCGCAACATCATCGCCAACCCGAATTGCTCGACCGCGCAGCTCGTCGTCGCGCTGAAGCCGCTGCACGACTTCGCCAAGATCAAGCGCGTCGTCGTCTCGACCTATCAGTCGGTTTCCGGCGCCGGCAAGGACGGTATGGACGAACTGTTCAACCAGACCCGCGCCGTTTTCGTCGCCGACCCAATCGAGACGAAGAAGTTCACCAAGCGCATCGCCTTCAACGTCATCCCGCATATCGATAGCTTCATGGAAGACGGCTACACCAAGGAAGAATGGAAGGTTCTGGCCGAAACCAAGAAGATGCTCGATCCGAAAATCAAGGTCACCTGCACGGCCGTGCGTGTGCCTGTTTTCATCGGCCACTCGGAATCGGTCAATATCGAGTTCGAAAACGAGATCACTGCCGATCAGGCTCGCGACATTCTGCGCGACGCTCCTGGCTGCCTCGTCATCGACAAGCACGAAAACGGCGGCTACATCACCCCTTATGAATCCGCCGGCGAGGACGCGACCTACATTTCGCGCATCCGCGAGGACGCAACCGTCGAGAACGGCCTCAACATCTGGGTCGTCTCCGACAACCTGCGCAAGGGTGCCGCGCTCAATGCCATCCAGATTGCCGAGCTGCTCATCAACCGCGGCCTGATCAAGCCGCGCAAGCAGGCTGCATAAGGATCCGTAAACCAATTTACGGTTTATAAATTCTTGCCAGCTAAGCAGGATCGAATGAGAGCTTCGCCATTTCGGATGAAAGGCGGGGCTTTTACAAATGGGCGTGGCGATCAATGTTTCACGTGAAGCGGAACATTGATCGCTAAAATGAGATAATGACAGAACGGTCGTATGCTGGCATGGTCCGGTGGCGGCTAGACAGCGCATAAGCCTGGAAACTGGAGGGTTTATGCGCTTTTCAAAAACGGTTACCGCGTTCGCGGCGCGGTGAGAATTCGGGGACACTGAATGCGCATCACAAAGTCTGGAATGGCAACTCTCGTGGCGGGCGGGTTGTTGCTGGCGACGCCGATTGCCGCAAATGCGGCCTCCTGTGGCAACACTTCCGCCGGTTTCGAGAATTGGGTGCAGGAATTCAAACGCGAAGCGCAAGGACAGGGCGTCAGCCCCTCCGTCCTCGACAGAGCCTTCGCCAACGTTCATTACAACCAGCCCACCATCCGCGCCGACCGCGGCCAGAAGAGCTTCAAGCTTTCCTTCGAGGAATTCATGAAGAAGCGCGGCGGCCAGACAATCATCAATCGCGGCAAGAGCATGAAGCAGGCCAATGCGGCGCTCTTCGCCAGGATCCAGAAGCGCTTCGGCGTACCCCCTGGCCCGATCATCGCGATCTGGGGCATGGAAACCGGCTTCGGCGGCTATATGGGCGACCAGCATACCCTTTCGGCGGTTTCGACCCTGGCCTATGACTGCCGTCGCTCGGCATTCTTCACCGAGCAGCTCTACTCCGCCCTGAAGCTTGTCGGCGAGGGCTACCTCAGCCCGTCGGCGCGAGGCGCGGCCCATGGCGAAATCGGCCAGACGCAATTCATGCCCAAGAACGTCGTTGCCTTCGGCGTCGACGAAGATGGTGACGGCAGGGTCGACCTTGTGGGATCGCGCGCGGATGCACTGGCTTCGACCGCGAACTTCCTGCGTGGTCATGGCTGGCAGCCGGGCGCCGGCTATCAGCCTGGCGAGCCGAATTTCTCCGCCATTGCAGGCTGGAACGACGCAAGGGTCTATCAGCAGGCGATCGCCTATATCGGTCAGCAGATCGACGGCAAGTAAGCCGGACCATGGCCGGGGACCCGCTAAGGGGACGACGGCGACCGAAATGAAAAAGGCGCTGCGACCGGATGGTCCGCGGCGCCTTTTTCATTTGATCTGCATCTGACCTTACACGTCGGGCCGGATGAAATC
This sequence comes from Rhizobium sp. P40RR-XXII, assembly GCF_012641405.1. Taxonomy (GTDB): domain Bacteria; phylum Pseudomonadota; class Alphaproteobacteria; order Rhizobiales; family Rhizobiaceae; genus Rhizobium. The sequence goes on along the minus strand of NZ_JABAII010000011.1, from coordinate 101,046 downwards.
GCGGGTTTCGGGATCCATGACCCACAATTCGCCGGTCGAAATATCGAACCACGCGCCATGCAGGTGCAGCTTGCCTTCTTCTTCCCGCGCCTTGATCTCCGGAAAACTACGCAGGTTGTCGAGCGAGTTGCGGATCGAAATGCGCTCCAGCGCCGTCTGACGCTCGGTCTGCGTCATGATATCATTGCTCTGGATCTGTTCGGCTGCCGGCTTCAGCAAGCCCATCCATCTTCCGATGAAATCGCCCGGCGACAGCGGCTCGGCATCGGGATCGAGGGCGGCACGAATACCGCCGCAGCGGCCGTGGCCCATCACGACGATATCCGAGACCTTGAGCGATAACACGGCGAACTCCAGCGCCGACGAGGTCGCATGGAAATTGCCATCAGGCTCATAGGGCGGCACCATATTGGCGACGTTGCGAATGACGAAGAGCTCGCCCGGACCGGCGTCGAAGATGATCTCCGGCGCCGAACGGGAGTCACAACAGGCAATCACGAGGGTCGATGGATTCTGGCCAAGCTCCGCCAGAGTGCGGTAGCGTTCGCGCTCATCGACGTAACGCCCGCTCATGAAGTTGCGATAACCGTTCAAAAGGGTGTCGGGAAAGCTTTGCATGACATTGGATTACAGCGCAGTTTGGCCGATGGCAACTGTTGCGCTGCAAAAAGCGTTAACCACCGCAAACCGCTATTTCTTGCGCCGTTGCGCCGGGTGGACGAGATGCCGCAGCTGCACCATCGCCATCGGCGTCGACAGGCTTGTTGAATCGGCGGCGAGCGTCAGCTCATCGCTGCCGCGCTTCACCGCGCGCGCCAGCACCTCGTAGACGCTGGCCGTCGTCAGCTGCAGCGCCCTTTCCTCATCCATGCCGGAAAGCAGACGCGACAGGAACACGGCCGACAAGAGATCACCAAGCCCGTTTGGCGCCCCCTCGACGCTGCGATGCTCGGCAAGCAGTGCGTTTCGGCCGCTGAGATAGAGGTTGCCGATGCCGCCGGCCATCATCGGCACTGCCGACGTCACCAGCATGCGCGACGGTCCAAGGGCAAGGGCCGCTTCCATGATGGCGTTATTGTCCTCGAGCGGAGCACCGGCAAGCCAGGCAAGCTCATAACGGTTCGGCGTTGCCAGCGAGGCCAGTGGGATCAGGAGATCGCGGATCGCTTCCGCCGTCGCCTCTGGCACATAGAGCCCGCCGGCATCGCCGATGACAGGATCGCAGGCATAGAGGAGATGTGGGTTCTTTTTCCGCAGGGCCGTCACCAGCCTGGCGACCGAGCGCGCCTGCGCGGCATTGCCGAAATATCCAGAGAGAACCGCTTTCACCTCGGAAAGCCAGGGTGCCGCGATGAGATCGTCGATGGCGTGGCCGAAATCCGTCTCGCTGAAGGTCAGCCGCGTCGAGCGACCATGGCCTGGATGCCAGGGCAGAACGACGGTCGGCAGTGCCCAGACGGGGTGGCCGAGCGTTTCCAGCGCGAAAACGGCCGCCCGATTGCCGACGGAGCCTCTAACAACATGGCTGGAAATGACGATAACGGCGCCGGGCGACATTTGCGACATGATGCTTGCTTTCAGTTCAGGGCTTCAAACTGCAATGGCGCCGTTGATGATCCCTTTCGCGCCACTCTGTCAACCGCGCTTCACAGAGTCATGAAAACCTCTGTTGACGAGCTTCTTCCGCCAATTTCATGCCGATGTTCATCTGCTTTGCATCGGAAGCGCATATTCCGGCAAAATTCTTGAAAAAACGAAGCGAAATCGATCCTAAAGCAACCAAATCCGCATTCTTTTTGCCAGTTTTTTCGCTAAACCTTCTGCTACTGTGGTCAAAATTCGAAAAATCGGGAGAAATTTCATGGCGCCCAGAACCAATCCGAAACGGGAAAAACAGATCGAAGTGGCACGCAAAATAGCCGCTGCCTCGGGCGAGGCACACCTCGATCCCGAAATCCTGTTCGGCCGGGCCAGCAATGACGATATGGAGCGATACACTCCGGAAATGCTGGCTCTTGCCGCGGCGCACGCGGCCAGGGAACTGGCAGCCTGGAGCGGTACCTCTCCGCGCGTCAGCATCGAACAGGTCGCCCATGTCGAGCCCGATGGCGCCGCCGTGTCGATCCTCTCGATCACCGACCACAACATGCCCTTCCTTTACGAATCGATCATGGGCGAGGTGACCAGCAGCTACCGTGATCTCTATATGGCGGTGCACCCGATCCTGGTCGTCGAGAAGGGCAAGCAGCCAAGCCTCTATTCCGCCGATCACCCGAGCGACCCTGCCCATCGCGTCAGCCATATCCAGCTTCATCTCTCGCCATTGACGGCGGCACAGGCAGCGGACCTGACCAAGCGAATCCAAAGCGTGCTCGACCAGACGCATCTCACCGTTTCCGACTGGAAACCGATGCTGTCGCGCCTCGACACTGTCATTTCAGAGCTTTCCACCTATGAGGCGGCCGGCCGCCGCAAGAACGATCGCGACGAGGCGCTTGCCTTCCTTGCCTGGCTACGGGATGGCAACTTCACTTTCCTCGGCATGCGTGAATATGTCTATTCCGGCAAGGGCGCCAACGCCAAGGTGGAGCGCGATCGCGGCACCGGCCTCGGCATCCTCTCCAATCCGGACGTGCGCGTTCTGAGGCAAGGCAAGGACGCCGTCACCACGACGCCGGAAATCCTCGCCTTCCTCGACGGCCCGGATTTCCTGATCGTCACCAAGGCCAACGTCAAGTCGATCGTCCACCGCCGCGCCTATATGGATTACGTCGGCGTCAAGCGCTTCGACGCCGACGGCAACGTGACGGGCGAGCTGCGCATCGTCGGCCTCTTCACCTCCACGGCCTATACCAGCGCTGCCGCCGAGGTGCCGTTGCTGCGCTCGAAGATCCAGAAGGTCAAGGATCACTTCGGCTTCGATCCCACAAGCCACTCCGGCCGCATGCTTGAGAACACGCTGGAATCCTATCCCCGCGATGACCTCTTTCAGATCGATACATCCCTGCTGGCAAGCTTCGCCGAACAGATCAACGACCTGGCCGACCGGCCGCGCGTGCGGGCGCTGCCGCGCATCGACCATTTCGACCGCTTCGTTTCGGTAATCGTCTATGTGCCGCGCGAGGAATACGATTCCGTCGTCCGCGAGAAGATCGGCAACTACCTGAAGTCAGTCTATGACGGCCGCGTCTCGGCTTATTATCCGGCTTTCCCGGAAGGCGGCGTGGCGCGCGTGCACTTCATTATCGGCCGCAGCGCCGGCAAGACGCCGCATATTCCGCAGGCCAAGCTCGAAGAGGCGATCCGCGCCATCACAGCCCGCTGGGACGAGCGCTTCGTCATGCTGGCAGGTCCGAAGGCACCGAACATCTCCGTCAGCCAGGCCTTCCAGGAAGCCTTTTCGCCGGAAGACGCCTTTGCTGATCTGCCTGACATCACGGCGACCGCCGGCGCCGAACCGATCCGCATCGCCTTCTATATCCGCAAGGACGAAGCCGGCGACATCCTCTCGCTCAAGATTTTCCATGGGCAGGGCAATCTGGCGCTGTCGCGTCGCGTACCGCTCCTCGAAAATCTCGGCTTCAACGTCATCAGCGAGCGCACCTTCGATATCTATGTCACGGGTAGAGACGGCTCGACCGGCCATGTCGTGCTTCACGATATGGAGCTCGAGGCTCGCAGCGGCGTGACGATCGATCTTGCCCGCCATGGCGCGGCACTGGAAGAAGCCTTTCTTGCTGCCTTCGGCGGCACGATCGACAACGACGCCTTCAACCGGCTGATCGTCTCCGCCGATCTCTCCGCCCGCGAAGCCAACGTGCTTCGCGCCTATTCCCGCTATCTGCGCCAGGCCGGCATCGCCTATTCGCAGGATTACATCGCCGCGACACTGGACAAATACCCGCGCATCGCTGCCTCGCTTTTCCGCCTCTTCCACGACACGCTTGATCCGAAGCTCAGCGACAAGAACCGCACGAAGAAGATCGTCGACCTACATACAGGCATCGAAACCCAGCTTGCCGATGTTCCGAGCCTCGACGACGACCGCATCCTGCGTCGCTATGTCAATGCCATCGACGCTACCCTGCGCACCAACTATTTCCAAGGGAATGCGGACGGCACGCCGAAGGCCATGCTGGCTTTCAAGCTCGATCCGAAGCTGCTGGATGGCTTGCCCGAGCCGCGGCCCTTCCGCGAAATCTTCGTCTACGGCGTCGAGGTAGAGGGCGTGCACCTGCGCTTCGGCAAGGTGGCGCGCGGCGGCTTGCGCTGGTCTGACCGCGCCGAGGACTACCGCACCGAAGTGCTGGGTCTTGTGAAGGCGCAGCAGGTCAAGAATGCGGTCATCGTGCCCGTTGGCGCCAAGGGCGGCTTCTATCCGAAGAAGCTCCCGGTCGGCGGCAGCCGCGACGAAGTCTTCAATGCCGGCCGCGACGCCTACAAGACCTATATCCGCACGCTGCTGTCGATCACCGACAACATCTCCGGTGCCGATATCATTCCGCCGGCCGACACCGTTCGGCTCGATGGCGACGATCCTTATTTCGTCGTAGCCGCCGACAAGGGCACCGCCACCTTCTCCGATACCGCCAATGCGCTGGCGCAGGAAGCTGGCTTCTGGCTGGGTGACGCCTTCGCTTCGGGCGGCTCGGCCGGTTACGACCACAAAAAGATGGGCATCACCGCCCGTGGCGCCTGGGAAACCGTCAAGCGCCACTTCCGCGAAATGGACATCGACATCCAGACGACGCCTTTCAATGTCGTCGGCGTCGGCGACATGTCCGGCGACGTCTTCGGCAACGGCATGCTGCTGTCGCCGAAGATCCGCCTGCTCGCCGCCTTCGACCATCGCGACATCTTCATCGATCCAGATCCGGACATGGAAAAGACGCTTGCCGAGCGGCAGCGCCTCTTCAACCTGCCGCGCTCCAGCTGGCAGGATTTCGACAAGTCCGTTCTATCGAAGGGCGCCATGATCATCTCGCGCTCGGCAAAATCGGTCGCGCTGACGCCGGAAGCGGTCGCCGCCATCGGCATCGACAAGTCGGTCGCGACGCCCTTTGAGATCATGACGGCAATCCTCAAGGCACCGGTGGACTTGCTGTGGTTCGGCGGCATCGGCACCTATGTCAAGGCAACCGCTGAAATCGATTCGGAAGTCGGCGACCGCGCCAACGATCCGATCCGCATCACGGCTGAAGAGGTTCGCGCCAGGGTGATCGGTGAGGGCGCCAATCTCGGCGTCACCCAGAAGGGCCGCATCGCCTATGGCCTCAAGGGCGGCCGCTGCAACTCCGACGCCATCGACAATTCCGCCGGCGTCAACACCTCGGACGTCGAGGTCAACATCAAGATCGCGCTCGCCAACGCCATGCATGACGGTCGCCTGACACGCGCCAAACGCGATATCCTGCTGTCATCGATGACCGACGAGGTCGGGACCCTGGTATTGCGGAACAACTATCTGCAATCCCTGGCAATCTCGCTGACGGAGCGCAAGGGCACCGGCAACGGCCTGGAACTCAGCCGCTTCATGAGTGTGCTCGAAGCAGCCAAGCAGCTCAACCGCAAGGTCGAGACCCTGCCGGATGATCAAACCTTCGCCGAACGTTATGCCAATGGACGGCCGCTGACCCGCCCTGAAATCGGCGTGCTGCTCTCCTACGCCAAAATCGTTCTCTTTGACGCGATCGTTGCGAGCGACCTGCCTGACGATCCCTATTTCGCCGCAACCCTCAGCCGCTATTTCCCAGCCAAGATGCAGCGCTCGAACACCACCGATATCGAAAGCCATCGCCTGCGCCGCGAGATCATCGGCACGGCGCTTGCAAATGAAGCGATTAACCGTGGCGGCCCGGGCTTTGCGGTCAGTATGATGGACGCGACGGCCGCATCGGCCGCCGAAGTCGTCAAGGCGGCCGTGATCGCCCGCGACGGCTTCGACCTCGACCGGCTCTGGAACGAGACCGACGCGCTGGACGGCAATGTCGGCGGCCAGATGCAGAACCGCGTCTATGGCGAGATCACCGAGGTCTATACTGCGCTGACGCGGCTCCTCTTGAAGACCGGCGCCGCCAAGGGCGACATCGAGGAAACCGTTAGCCGGCTTCGCTCGGCCTTGAAGAAGCTGCGACCCGTCTTCCTCAGCCATATCCCGGCGGATTTCGCGGCCGAGATCGCTACACGCGAAGCGGAATATCAGACCGCAGGCCTGCCGGAAAAGCTGGCTTCGGAGATCGCGACGATCTACGCGCTCGTCCTCGTTCCGGAAATCATGCAGATCGCCGAACGCACCGGCGATACGCTGAACCGGGCGGCGGAAAGCTACTTCACCGTCTCGCAGACCTTCCGAGTCGGCCGCCTGCTGCTCGCCGGGAGCCGGATCGTCACCGGCGACCACTATGAGAGCCTTGCCCTGGCGCGCAGCCTCGACCAGATCGCCGGCGCCCGCCGCGATATCGTCATCTCCGCGCTGTCGAACCATCCGAAGGACAAGCAGCCGGTCCAGGCATGGCATGCGGAAGATCGTATCCGCATCAACCGCATCGCCGAAGAACTCGGCGGCCTCAGCGAAAGCGGCGATCCCAATCTCGCCCGCATCACTGTCGCCGCAGGCCTGCTCAGCGATCTTGCGAACGGCCGGGCAAGGTGACACAGTCCGCCCCAACCCGGCAAACAAACGGGTGAGGGAATAAGGGGCAGGATGTGGTAGCGACTGAAATCGACAATCCCGTGCCGGCAAAAGTGCCGGCGCGCGGCATCTGGGGCTGGATGTTCTTCGACTGGGCGGCTCAACCCTTCTTCACTGTTGTTACCACCTTCATCTTCGGCCCATATTTCGTCGCACGGCTGACGGCCGATCCCGTCTCCGCACAGACGACATGGAGCAACATGGCGACGATCTCTTCGGTGATCATCGCCATCCTTTCACCAGTCCTCGGTTCGATCGCTGATCAATCCGGCGCCCGCAAACCCTGGATTGCCTTCTTCGCCGTCATCAAGATCGTCAGCCTCGTCTGTCTTTGGGGAGCAGCACCCGGATCGCCTGTGATCTATCCGGTGATCTTCATGATCCTCGCTTCGATCTCGGCCGAATTCTCGATCGTCTTCAACGATTCGATGATGCCGCGGCTGATCGGCAAGGACGATGTCGGCAAGCTGTCGAACGCCGCCTGGGGGCTCGGCTATCTCGGCGGCATGATCGTGCTGATCACTGTCGTCGCCCTGCTCGCCGGCAATCCGCAGACCGGCAAGACCATTCTCGGCCTGACGCCGCTTTTCGGCCTCGATGCGACGCTCGGCGAGGATGCCCGCATCACCGGGCCGATTTCCGCCGCATGGTATCTCATCTTCATCCTGCCAATGTTCTTGTTCACGCCGGATGCCGACCACGGCCTGCCGCTTCGCGCCGCGGTTCGCTCGGGCCTGCGCGAGCTATCGGCGACCCTGGGCGAACTGAAGCGCAGGCGCGGCATCAGCCTCTTCCTCATCGCCCGCATGATCTATCAGGATGGCGTCAACGGCCTGCTGATCCTCGGCGGCACCTTTGCGGCCGGCATGTTCGGCTGGGCGACGATCGAGATCGGCATCTACGGCATCATCCTCAACATCATCGCCATTTTCGGCTGCTTTGCCGCCGGTTATGTCGATCGCTGGCTGGGCTCGAAGACCACGGTCGTCATCAGCCTGACCTTGCTGCTCGTCGCCACCTTCGGCATCATCTCGACCGGGCCGGGCTTCACGCTCTTCGGTCTCGTGCCGTTCTCGACCGTCAGTTCCGGCGGTCTGTTCGGCACGGCGGCGGAAAAGGCCTATATCGGCTATGGCCTGCTGATCGGCATCGCCTTCGGTCCCGTACAGGCCTCCTCGCGCTCCTATCTCGCCCGCAGCGTCATCCTCACCGAAGCCGGTCGTTATTTCGGCATCTACGCCCTCTCGGGCCGCGCCACCAGCTTCATGGCGACGCTGTTCTTCTCATTGGTGACCTATTGGAGCGGCTCGGCCCGCCTCGGCATGGCGACGCTCGTCATCTTCCTCGCCGGCGGCCTTCTGCTTCTGCTGCCGACGCCCTATCCGGCCGATAAGGTAACAAAGTAGGCAAAGAAAATCCCGATCGGAAAACCAACCGGGATATAAAATTTGCCAACTAGGTATATCCGCCGCTTAGTGGCGGAAGTGACGGATGCCGGTGAAGACCATCGCGACATTATGCTCGTTGGCTGCGTCGATGACTTCCTGGTCGCGCATCGAGCCACCGGGCTGGATAACGGCCGTCGCACCCGCGGCGATCGCCGAGAGCAGGCCGTCGGCAAAGGGCAGGAAGGCTTCGGAAGCGACGGCGGAACCACGCGTCAACGGCTCGGCAAGCCCCATGGCCTTGGCCGCTTCCTCGGCCTTGATGGCGGCGATGCGGGCGGAATCGACGCGGCTCATCTGTCCTGCGCCAATGCCGGCCGTCTGGCCATCTTTGGCGTAAACGACGGCATTCGACTTCACATGCTTGGCGACACGGAAGGCGAATTTCATGTCTTCCAGCTCCTGCGCCGTCGGCGCACGCTTGGTGACGACCTTGAGGTCCATGTCCTCGACCAAAGCGTTGTCGCGGTTCTGGACAAGCAGGCCGCCGGAGACGGTCTTGGCGGTCAGCCCGGCGGCACGCGGATCGGGCAGGGCGCCGACCGAAAGCAGGCGAAGGTTCGGCTTGCGGGCGATGATCGCCTTGGCTTCCTCGCTGACCTCTGGCGCGATGATGACCTCGGTGAAGAGCTTGACGATCTCTTCGGCGGTCTCGGCATCGAGCAGGCTGTTGAGCGCAATGATGCCCCCGAAGGCCGAGACGGAATCGCAGGCGAGAGCCCGCTTATAGGCTTCCGCCAGGCTCGGGCCGGTGGCAACGCCACAAGGGTTGGCATGCTTGATAATCGCGCAGGCCGGACCCTTTTCCGGCAGGAACTCGGCAACGAGTTCATAGGCGGCATCGGTATCGTTGATGTTGTTGTAGGAAAGCTGCTTGCCCTGGATGAGCGTCGCCGTGGAAACGCCCGGGCGGTTTTCGCCGGTCACGTAGAAGGCCGCTTTCTGGTGCGGATTCTCGCCGTAGCGCATCTCCTCACGCAGGACCCCGCCGATGACGCGATGGCGCGGCGTGGCGATATCGAGCGCTTCGGCAAACCAATTGGAGATCATCGCGTCGTAAGCAGCGGTGCGGGCAAAGGCCTTTGCAGCCATACGCTTGCGGAAATCGTAGGTCGTTTGGCCGGCGTCGGCGGAAAGCTGCGCCAGCAGTTCGGCATAATCGGCGGGATCGGTGAGCGTTGTCACATAGGCATGGTTCTTCGCCGAAGCACGGATCATCGCCGGGCCGCCGATATCGATATTCTCCACCGTGGTCGGGTAATCGCCGCCAGCCTTGCGCACGTCTTCGAAGGGATAAAGGTTGATGACGGCAAGGTCGATGCCTTCGATCCCATGTTCCTTCATCGCAGCCTGATGCTCGGCGTCGTCACGGATGGCGAGCAGGCCGCCATGCACCTTCGGATGCAGCGTCTTGACGCGGCCGTCCATGATTTCGGGAAATCCCGTCACGTCCGACACGTCGGTCACGGCAAGGCCGGCCGCCGCGATCGCCTTATGCGTGCCGCCAGTCGACAGCAACCGCACGCCCTGTTCGCTGAGCGCGCGCGCCAGCTCGACGATGCCGGTCTTGTCGAAGACGGACAAAAGCGCTGTTTTCACTGTCACCTTGTCGGGAGCGGGAATTTTCTTGGAAACGACGGCCATGGGGGTTTCTCCGATCTAGCATGAGGAGACGAGATGTCCGGCGGAAGTGGCGCGGAACGGATAATGCCGCCCCGTTAGCATAGCTGACGCGCTTAGCCTATGGCCGATGGGATAAAAACCAGCGGATTTCCGGCTTTTCGGTGATCTTGAAAACGATCTCGAGCTGATCGGAAGAGCGCATGCCCGAGGGATCGGCGAAGAAGATATCCTCCGCGACAAGCACCTCATTGCCCGGGGAGGAGAAGACCCAGGTCTCCCCATCCGGCGCGATCAGCAGCGCGGAATCCGTTTCCGTCTGCAACAGGCTGATGGAAGGGTGTATATGGAAGCGCGCCGAGGCAATGCCTTCGCCCTTCGGCGGCTGTTTCCTGCCCTCTGGCACGAAGAGCCGGTCGCGGCCGGCGAGGATCGTGCCTGACGCATTGAGGCTGAGTTCACGCTCGTGAACATAGCCGAACACGGAGAGATAGCCGTCATGAGCCGCGCGAACATAATCGCGTCCGTCTTCGGTCTCGGCGCGCTCGACGATGACCTTCTTGACGCCACCGACCATGATCGGCCCCAGAGATTTCGATTTGGAAAACTGGGACGACGAGGTGTCGTTGAGCGTGACGGTCGAATGCGCCGCAGTCGCCCGCGCAACCTGCATGAAGCGATCGCCCGCAAACTCCGGCGAACCGGAATTGATGATGAAGCGCGTCTTGCCCGATGACATTTCGAAGGAAAGGCAGCCCGCATGCGCCGTGCGGCTGAGATCGGCCGAAGCAGCAGTTCCCACGTCGACGATGACGACGGCCGAACCGGCCGCCAACCGATGATATCGAGTGTGCGGCAGCGCCTTGAAAGCCTGTCCCGCCGTCTCGTCGTAGCGCAGCACCGACATCAGTTCATTGGCAAGCGTCGATGTGGCACCGTTGAACAGCGCCAGATCGCCATCCTGGTGGCGGAAAAAGCGCAACGCCGGATACATGCGGTCGATGCCGGGGATCAGCCGTATCGGCACGTCATGGCCGAGATTGACATAGGTCTGTCTCAGCGGCAGCAGATCGAGCAGCAGTTCCAGCGACGCGCGCGGATTGCGGGAGATATGACCGCCATCCTGCAAAATTTGACGGTCGATTTCGCGATCGAGTGCCTGGCCGGCACGCTTCAGCCTGAGCGCGCTGCTCGGCATGGCGACCGAGGACATGGCAAGCGCGATGCGGACGCGGAATCGGGTGACGCCGTCGGGCGACGACGACACGATCCGGTGCAGGAAGCGCACATGAAAGACAAGCATCCGCATGAAACGGCGATAGAAGCCGCTGTCGGTGCCGTGCAGCAGCACCGGCGAATGCGACAGAAGCGCAATCAGCCGCTGCGCTGCTATATCGGGCGACCAGGCGAGACCATGCAGCCGGCGGCCATGAACGGCAATCCAGTCGGTGAGGATCGAGCGCGCCATAGCCGAGGCTTGGTCGCTTTTCTCCGCCCGCAAATGCCGCAGCCAGCGAAAATTGTGCAGCCGGGCGGCGAAGGCCAGCGATGGCAATTCCAGCGAGAAGGGCGATGCTCCCTGTGTTTCCAGAACTCGCCCGGCAAGCAGGATGCGCCCATTCAGAAGTTCTTCGACAAAAAAGGGATCGACACTGCGCAGATCGGTCGGCGCCACGATCAGACGTTCCGGCACACGCATCGTGTGGCGGGTGAGACGCAATCGCGTCAACGCCGCGCGGCGCGACATCCGCCGCCATGCTTCCCGCATGTATGAACTCACAAAACCCTGCCGCAGACCTGCATATTTGCTTCTGCTTACTCTCATTATCCGTGGTTAAAAAGAGGTTACAAATATACCAATTAAGAACAGGTTACCGTGCTTTTAACCTGCTCGAGAAAGCTGTTGGAAACCGCGATTAATGCGTGCGCCGAAGCACCACGGCATAGAAGCCATCGAGTCCGGAAGCAAAACCTTGCGCCACCTGCAGCATATCCGGCGTCGTGCGGAAGGCGCCGAGTGGCGAGATCGCCACTTCCAGCCCCGGCCAGTCGCCCGTTACGATCGGCATGCGTTCGACATTGTCCTTGTCGGCTAACAAGCGCGCGACCAGATCCTCGCCCTCTTCGGGATCGAGCGAGCAATTGGAAAACACCACCAGGCCGCCCGGCTTGACCAGCGTCAAGGCATGGCGAAGCAGGCGCTCCTGCAGGGCCGCCAGCTTGGCTATATCCTCCGGCCCCTTGGTCCACAGCACGTCCGGATGACGGCGGGTCGTTCCCGTCGAAGAACAGGGCGCGTCAAGCAGAGCGGCATCGAACAGCGCGTCGGGCTGGTATTTGCTCATATCGGCAACGACAGTCTCGGCCTCAAAACCAAGGCGCGACAGATTGGCGGATAGCCGCTTCAGGCGATTGGCGGATTGATCGAGAGCCGTGACCTCGGCGCCGGCGAGAATGAGCTGAGCGGTCTTGCCGCCGGGTGCTGCGCAGAGATCCACCACCCGCTTGCCGGCGAGCGAACCGAAGAGCTTGGCCGGAATGCTGGCGGCGGCATCCTGAACCCACCACTCGCCCTCATCGAAACCTTCCAGCGAGGGAATGGAGCCTTCGAATGCGGCGAGCCGCACGCCGCCAGTCGGCAGCACGATACCGTTGAGACGATTCGCCCAGCCCTCGGCATCAGATTTCACCGTGAGATCGATAGCAGCCGGCTCGAGCTGCGTGTCTGAGATTCTAAGGGCGGCGGGAGCGCCATAGGCAGCTTCCAGACGGGCCAGGAACCAGTCCGGCATGGCCGGCACATTCGCGACACGCTCGAGAATCTCCTGCTTCTCACGGCCGATGCGGCGAAGAATGGCGTTGACGAGCTTGGCAAAGCGGCGGTTGCGGGGATCGCGGTTGGCCTGCTCGACGGCAAGATCGACGGCGGAATGATCCGGCACGTCGAGATAGAGGATCTGCGTCGCACCGACAACAAGCACATGATGCAGGGCACGGGCGCCTTCCGGCAGCGGCGAATCGAGCAGCGACGAGATTGCCGCCTCAATGCGCGGCAGGTGCCGCAGCGCGCTGTTCAAAATTGCGCGCACCAGCGCCCGGTCGCTATCACTGAGCGCGGTATAGGCGGCGCTGCCGCCTTCGGCGTCGAGCATGCCGTCGAGCGGCGTCTTGCGGTCGAGCACGGCTCCCAGGATCTTCGACGCCGCCGCGCGGGCCGCAAGGCCGGGCTTCGGCGGAGACGAATCGAGCGGCCGCGATTGCTGCGGCCGCTTGCCCGATCGTTTTCCATCTCGGTTGGAAGCGTTGTTTTTCGTGTCAGAACTCAAGACCAGGGACCCTTCGGCGGTTGCGAACCACCGCGACCCGTATTCGGCACGGAACGCGATTTGCGCCCCCGATTAGCAGTGAAGGACGGTCCCGTCGAGGCAAAGTCCGAAGATGGGCCTGAAGATGGCGTCATCGGCGGAGCGCTGCCGCCACCAGAACGGGCCATTTCACGCAGCGCGGCAATGCGGTTTTCCGTATTCGGATGTGTGGAAAACAGATTGTCCATGCGCTCGCCGGAGAGCGGATTGATGATGAACATATGCGCTGTCGCGGGATGACCTTCGGCCTCTTCATTCGGAATATGCTCCGCGCCGCGCGCGATCTTGCCGAGCGCAGAGGCGAGCCAGATCGGATTGCCGCAGATCTCCGCGCCGCGACGGTCGGCCGAATATTCGCGCGTCCGGCTGATCGCCATCTGCACCAGCATAGCAGCCAGAGGGGCGACGATCATCGCGACGAGAACGCCGACCATGCCAAGCGGATTGTTGTTGTCGCGCCGGCCGCCGAAGAAGAAGGCAAAGTTGCCAAGCATGGAAATGGCGCCGGCAAGCGTCGCCGTGATCGTCATGGTCAGCGTGTCGCGGTTTTGCACGTGGGCAAGCTCGTGCGCCATCACGCCGGCCACTTCCTCCGGCGTCAGCGCGTGCAACAGGCCGGTGGAGGCGGCAACGGCGGCGTTTTCCGGATTGCGGCCCGTCGCAAAAGCATTCGGCTGCGGGCTGTCGTAGAGATAGACCTTCGGCATCGGCAGCCCGGCATTGCGGGCGAGATCGCGCACGATGCGGTAGAATTCCGGGGCGCTGCGCTCATCTACCTCCTGGGCACCATAGGTTGCCAGTACCATGCGGTCCGAATTCCAGTAGGAAAAGAAATTCATGCCGGCGGCGACGACCAATGCGATCAACATGCCGGATTGACCGCCGATCAGATAGCCGACGCCCATGAACAGGGCGGTCATGAAGGCAAGCAGCATCGCGGTACGCATGAGATTCATCGAGAGGTCTCCAACACATCTGTCGTCCGAACCTTTTTCTTTGCGGCCGGACGCACTATGATTTGGCTATTCATCCGCTTAATTCAACGGTTCCGGGCCGATCAGACCATGCAGACAGCCGATAACGACAATAAACTCGACACCGAAACCGGTGAAATCACTCGCAAGCCGCTCTCGCCCGCCGCTAAGCGCGCGCTTGCCGAAGCCGAGGAACGCCGCCAGGCGCAGGAAGCTCAAGCACAGGCCCAACTACCCCCCGAAATCGGTGGCCGCGGCGGTGCCGACCCCGCCCGCTTCGGCGACTGGGAGATCAACGGTCGCGCGATCGATTTTTGAGATGGACATAGGTTAACCGTCATTCGATGAGAGAATAATGCCTGTAGGTTTCTCTCAAGGTCTGTCCTTTGATAGGAAGCGCGCAAACTGGAGCAGTACGGGCCGCCGCCCTTTGGCTTGGTGCGCGTGGTATCCGGCCGATGATAATGCAGTCGAAATTGCGCCCTCGCCGACTTGGTTCAAGCAAAAGCCAGTCGCGCCCAACGCACCAATGAAAAAGTCTACGGGTTCGCATCCCCTGGTGCTGCTGTCGCATGGGTCAGGCGGCCTTGCCATCGGACTGGAATGGCTCGGACACCGCTTGGCGCAGGCCGGCTTTGTGGCCTTGGGCCTCGACCATCACGGCCATACAGGTTCAGAACCATACAGAGCCGAGGGGTTTCTCTGTCTCTGGGAGCGAGCGGCCGATCTGACCGCCTTGCTCAATGCCGATGACTGGAGAGAGGTTTTGGGAGGGGTCGTCGAAGACCAGGCCTACGTGGCGGGCTTCTCCGCCGGCGCCTACACCGCGATGCTGCTCGTCGGCGCGCGCGTTGCCTATTCTCAGTTCGAGCCGGATAACCCTCGAAAGAGCCCGATACGAGGTCCGAAAGAATTCCCTGATTTGGCGGATTACATTCCTTCGCTTCTCCTCGACGGCATGTTCCTGGAATCATGGAATCGACGACGAGATAGCTTCAAGGATGACAGATTGAAAGCCGCTTTGGCGATCGCACCAGGTCGATCGGTTCTCGGCTTTGCCAGGGAAAGTCTCGAAGAAATAACAGCACCCGTTAAGATTATTGGCGGCGACGCCGATGTCATAGCCCCGGCTCACGAATGCTGCACATGGCTCCACAAAAATGTGCGCCCCAGCTCCCTTGAAATCATGAGCGGCGGAGTGGGCCACTATAGTTTTTTGCCGGAGCCCACACAGCGGGGCCTGGAGGCCTCACCAGCAATCTTTACCGACATTGCCGGCTTGGTGCGAGAAAACGTGCACAACCATGTCGCCCAAATGGCAATTGCTTTTTTCAGCACTGTGAGATGAGAAACTTAGGCGAGAGCCACGCTCCCGCCTAATATCGAATGGCCTAATGCCCCTGGCTCGACTTACGCCGCATCGGGCTTGTTCTGCCGGTTTGCGATGAGATCGTCGACGACGGCGGGGTCGGCGAGCGTCGAGGTATCGCCGAGTGCGCCGAAATCGTCCTCGGCGATCTTGCGCAGGATGCGGCGCATGATCTTGCCCGAGCGGGTTTTCGGCAGGCCGGGGGTGAACTGGATCTTGTCGGGCGAGGCGATCGGGCCGATTTCGGCGCGCACATGCTTCACCAGCTCCTGCCGCAGCGCATCCGAGCCTTCCTGGCCGACCATCAGCGTCACATAGCAATAGATGCCCTGGCCCTTGATAGAATGCGGATAGCCGACCACTGCCGCCTCCGACACGTGGCTGTGCGACACCAGCGCCGATTCCACCTCCGCCGTGCCGAGGCGATGGCCCGAGACGTTCAGCACGTCGTCGACGCGGCCGGTGATCCAGTAATAGCCGTCCTCGTCGCGGCGGCAGCCGTCGCCGGTGAAGTACTTGCCCTTGTAGGTGGAGAAGTAGGTCTGGATGAAGCGCTCATGGTCGCCATAGACCGTGCGCATCTGCCCCGGCCAGCTATCGGCAATGACGAGATTGCCGTCGGCGGCCCCTTCCAGCACATTGCCCTCATTGTCGACCAACTCCGGTTGCACGCCGAAGAAGGGCAGGGTGGCCGAGCCGGGCTTCAGGTCGGTCGCACCCGGAAGCGGCGTGATCATGTGGCCGCCGGTCTCCGTCTGCCACCAGGTATCGACGATCGGGCAGTGGCTGTCGCCGACCACCTTGTAATACCATTCCCAGGCTTCCGGATTGATCGGCTCGCCGACCGTGCCGAGGATGCGCAGGCTGGAGCGCGAGGCGCGCTTGACGAACTGATCGCCGGCCCCCATCAGCGAGCGGATCGCCGTCGGCGCGGTATAGAATATGTTGACCTTGTGCTTGTCGATGACATCCCAGAACCGGCCCTGGTCGGGATAGTTCGGCACGCCTTCGAACATCAGTGAGGTCGCGGCGTTGGCGAGCGGGCCGTAGACGATATAGGAATGGCCGGTCACCCAGCCGACATCGGCCGTGCACCAGTAGATATCGCCGGGGTGATAGTCGAACACATATTCATGCGTCATCGCCACATAGACGAGATAGCCGGCCGTCGTGTGCAGCACGCCCTTCGGCTTGCCGGTCGAGCCGGAGGTATAGAGAATGAACAGCGGATCTTCCGCCTTCATCTTTACCGGCGGGCAATCGGCCTTCACCCTGGCGATTTCCTCGTGGTACCAGAGATCGCGGCCGGGCTCCCAGGCAACCTTGCCGCCGGTGCGGCGCACCACCAGCACATTCTTGACCGCGACCTTCTGCTTGGCGGCAATCTTGATTGCCGTATCGGTATTGTCCTTCAGCGGGATCGACTTGCCGCCGCGGACGCCTTCGTCGCAGGTGATGACGAAGGTCGACTGGCAATCGACGATGCGGCCGGCGAGCGCTTCCGGCGAAAAGCCGCCGAAGACAACCGAATGCACCGCGCCGATGCGGGCGCAGGCCAGCATCGCGTAAGCCGCCTCCGGGATCATCGGCATGTAGATGGTGACGCGGTCACCCTTCTTGACGCCGTGCTTCTTCAACACATTCGCCAGCCGGCAGACCTGCTCGTAGAGCTCGTTATAGGTGATCTTCTTGTCGAGATAGGGATTGTCGCCCTCCCAGATGAAGGCGACGCGATCGCCGTGCTTCTTCAGATGCCGGTCGATGCAATTATAGGAAACATTGGTGACGCCGTCCTCGAACCACTTGATCGAGACCTTACCGGTGAACGACGTGTTCTTCACCTTGGTATAGGGCTTGAACCAGTCAATGCGCTTGCCGTGCTTGCCCCAGAACTTGTCGGGATCCTCGACGCTCTGCTCATACCATTTCCGGTACTTCGCCGCATCGATCAAAGCACGCGCCTTCACCGGCTTCGTCACCGGATGAACCTTCTCCGACATTCTCTCCTCCTCAATTCAGTTGGCACTCCAATTTGCAAATTCGAGTGCTCTTTCCGCGCAATCAATAGCAGGTCAAACTACGACAGCAATTGGACAAAGTGCATTTCATGCGCAAAGAATTGCAATTCCGCGACACTATCGCTATATAGGGCCGTATTTCCCGGACATTGAGGTGTTACACCCCGGACCGCGACACCGGCGCGGACTGACAGAAGGACTATATCCATGGCTCAACAATTGCTCATGCCGAAGGCAACCGCCATCTGGCTTGTCGACAATACAGCCTTGTCATTCGACCAGATCGCGCAATTCTGCAAGCTGCATCCGCTCGAAGTGAAGGCCATTGCCGATGGCGAAGCTGCACAGGGCATCAAGGGCCTCGACCCGATCTCGACCGGTCAGCTGACGCGCGATGAAATCGCCCGCGCCGAAGCCAACCCGAACCACAAGCTGAAGCTTTCCGAGCCGAAGGTCCGCGTGCCTGAATCCAAGCGCCGCGGCCCGCGCTACACGCCGGTTTCCAAGCGTCAGGATCGCCCGAACGCCATCCTCTGGCTGGTGCGAAACCATCCGGAACTGAAGGACGCGCAGATTTCTCGCCTGGTCGGCACCACCAAGTCGACCATCGAGCAGATTCGCGACCGCACCCATTGGAACTCTGCCAACCTGGCGCCGATGGACCCGGTCACCCTCGGCCTCTGCAGCCAGATCGACCTCGACATGGAAGTCGAAAAGGCCGCCAAGGGCCGTCCGCTGCCGACCGCCGCCGAACTCGGCGCAACCCTGCAGCCGGCCCAGGAAACCGAAAAGCTCGGCTTCAGCTATGAGCGTGAAGAAGAGAAGGAAAAGGAAATCGACGCCGACGCCGTTTTCGCCAAGCTGAAGTCGCTGAAGTCGACCAGCCGCGACGACGAGGACGACGATCAGTTCTAAGATCCGGCATAGCGGACCTTGTTACAAAGCCTCGGCCGAAACCGGGGCTTTTTTGTTGGCTTTTGTTAGCCGGAAGGTCCGGGCCATCCTTGCACTTCGAGGCTGCGCGCCTCGTGGTAAGGTGCGCAGGCTCCCGAGCCTGTCGAGGGGCCGAAGCCTCGCGAACCACGAGGGTGAGCGCGCGCCAAGGGCTTTCGGCACGCTTATTTTTGGCAGAATTTATCGCGCCCCGAAAATCGCAGAGCCGACGCGAACGCTGGTCGCGCCGAAGGCGACGGCGGTTTCGTAATCGCTCGACATGCCCATGGAGAGCTTTTCGACGCCGGCCTGCTTGGCCAGCTTTGCAAGCAGGGCAAAATGCGGGCCCGGATTTTCGTCTGCCGGCGGAATGCACATCAGGCCCTCGACCGAAAGACCGAGCTCCTTGCGGCAAAAATCGACGAAATCGGCCGTATCGTCGGGCGCGATACCCGCCTTTTGCGGTTCCAGCCCGGTATTGACCTGCACATAGAGGCGCAAAGTCTTGCCCTGCCGCTTCATTTCGTCGGCGATGGTGCGCGCGATCTTTTCCCGGTCGATCGTCTCGATGACATCGAACAGCGCCACGGCCTCCGCGGCCTTGTTCGATTGCAGCGGCCCGATCAGATGCAGCTCGATGTCAGGCGTTTCAGCCTTCAGCTCCGGCCATTTGCCCTGGCTTTCCTGCACGCGGTTCTCACCGAACACCCGCTGGCCGGCCGAAATCGCCGGGCGGATCTGATCGGCATCGAAAGTCTTGGAAACGGCAACGAGCTGCACGGAGCCGGTAGCTTTGCCGGCCTGACGCTCGGCAGCCGCGATATGGGAACGAACTTCGTTCAGGCGCTCTTGAAGTTCCATCTTTTCGCCTCGATATCTTCGCTTGCTTCTTAGACTTTGCAGTAATGAGGCAGGCGGGTTTTGCCAAGGGCGAATACGCCCGAATCCGGCTTTGCTTTGCAAGATAAGGCACTTGCTGCAACTGCTAAACTTGACGCTTGGGTAGTTTCGTGGTGAAGGTCACCCCCTAACTCCCCATGATTTTCCGGAATACAAGATCAGATGACGACCGAACGTTATAATCCGCGCGACGCCGAGCCCCGCTGGCAGCAGAAATGGAACGAAGACGAGGTCTTCGTGACCGACAATGATGATCCGCGCGAGAAATACTACGTTCTAGAGATGTTTCCTTATCCGTCGGGCCGCATCCATATGGGTCATGTGCGCAACTACGCCATGGGCGATGTCGTCGCCCGCTATAAGCGCGCCCGCGGCTACAACGTGCTGCACCCGATGGGCTGGGACGCCTTCGGGATGCCGGCGGAAAATGCCGCGCGCGACAACAAGGTGCATCCGAAAGAATGGACCTACCAGAACATCGCCTCGATGCGCACCCAGCTGAAGGCCATGGGCCTGTCGCTCGACTGGAGCCGCGAGTTCGCAACTTGTGATGTCGATTACTATCACCGTCAGCAGATGCTCTTCATCGACATGATGGAGAAAGGCCTGGTCTATCGCAAGAAGTCCAAGGTCAATTGGGACCCGGTCGACAATACCGTTCTCGCCAACGAGCAGGTCATCGACGGTCGCGGCTGGCGCTCCGGTGCGCTCGTGGAACAGCGCGAACTGACGCAATGGTTCTTCAAGATCACCGAATTCAGCCAGGAACTGCTTGATGCCCTGGACACGCTCGACCATTGGCCGGAAAAAGTGCGGTTGATGCAGAAGAATTGGATCGGCCGGTCGGAGGGCCTTACCGTTCGCTGGGAGATTGTGCCGGAAACCGCTCCCAATAGCGATCGCGAGATCACGGTCTATACGACGCGCCCGGACACGCTGTTCGGCGCGTCCTTCCTGGCGATCTCCGCCGACCACCCGCTGGCCAAGGAAGCGGCCGCCAAAGATCCTGCGATCGAGTCCTTCTGCGAGGAGTGCCGGCGCGCCGGCACCTCGCTGGCTGCCTTGGAAACGGCGGAAAAGAAGGGCATGGATACCGGTATTCGGGTTCGCCATCCCTTCGATCCATCCTGGGAATTGCCCGTCTACGTCGCCAATTTCGTGCTGATGGACTATGGCACGGGCGCCATTTTCGGCTGCCCGTCCGGCGACCAGCGCGACCTGGATTTTGCTCGCAAATACGGCCTGCCCGTTGTGCCTGTCGTCATGCCGCAGGATGGCGACGCCGCAAGTTTCAGTGTTGGCGACACCGCCTATGACGGCGATGGCGTCATGATTAATTCCCGTTTCCTCGACGGCCTGAGCACCGGGGAAGGCTTCGAGACGGTGGCGACGAAGCTCTCGGAAACGAGCCTCGGCAATGCGCCGCAAGCCGAACGCAAGGTGAATTTCCGCCTGCGTGATTGGGGCATTTCCCGCCAGCGCTACTGGGGCTGCCCGATCCCTGTCATTCATTGCGACGATTGCGGCGTGCTGCCCGTGCCGAAAAAGGACCTGCCGGTCAAGCTGCCCGACGACGTCACCTTCGACCAGCCGGGCAACCCACTCGACCGGCACGCCACCTGGCGGCATGTTGCCTGCCCGCAATGCGACAAGGATGCGCGCCGTGAAACCGATACGATGGATACTTTCGTCGATTCCAGCTGGTATTTCGCCCGCTTCACCGCGCCCTGGGAAAGCCAGCCGACGGATCAGAAGGCCGCCAACCACTGGCTGCCCGTCGACCAGTATATCGGCGGCATCGAGCACGCGATCCTGCATCTGCTTTATTCGCGCTTCTTCACCCGCGCCATGCGCGAGACCGGCCATCTCGACGTGAAGGAACCCTTCAAGGGCCTGTTCACGCAAGGGATGGTGGTGCACGAGACCTATAGCCGCGGTAGTGGTTTGACGCGCGAATGGGTGTCGCCGGCCGATATCCGCATCGAGGAGGTGGACGGTCAGCGCCGCGCCACCCTGCTGTCGAATGGCGAGGACATTGCCATCGGCTCGATTGAGAAGATGTCGAAGTCGAAGAAGAACGTCGTCGATCCCGATGACATCATCGCCTCCTATGGTGCCGATACCGCACGCTTCTTCGTGCTCTCCGATTCGCCGCCCGATCGCGATGTGATCTGGTCGGAAGCAGGCGTCGAAGGCGCGCATCGTTTCACGCAACGCATGTGGCGCCTGGTCTCCGAAGCGGCCGAAGCTCTGAAGATGGTCGAATCGACTCCGGCTAAGGAGGGCGATGCGCTGGCGATTTCGCAGATCGCCCATCGCACGCTGAAGGCGGTTCAAGGTGACTACGACAAGCTCGCCTTCAACAAGGCCGTGGCGCGCATCTATGAATTCGTCAATGCGCTGGCGGCACCGCTGAGCAGGGTCGCAACCGGCCAGGCCGATGTTTCTTATCGTTCGGCCGTTCGCGAAGCCGTCGAAATCCTGATTGCGCTCGTTGCACCGATTACGCCGCACCTGGCTGAAGAATGCTCGGCAGTGCTTGGCAACGTCAATATGATCGCTACCAGCGCGTGGCCTGCCTATGACGAAGTGCTCGTCATCGAGAACGAGATCGTCTATCCCGTTCAGGTCAACGGCAAGAAGCGCGCTGAATTGACAATCGCGCGCGATGCGGATCAGAATGCCGTGCAACAAGCCGTGCTCGCCCTGGATGCCGTTACGAGCGCATTGAATGGTCAGGCGCCAAAGAAGATCATCGTCGTTCCACAGAGGATCGTAAACATTGTCGTCTGATAGTTTTTTCAAGTTCGCCCGCATCGCCGGCGTCGCCTCTCTTGTGGCCGTTACCGGTCTTCTGTCCTCCTGCCAGGTTCGGCCGCTCTACGCCGTCAGCACGGGTGTTACGCAGAAACTTTCCGAAGTTGCCTTCTCCGACGCCAACTCACGCGTCGGCCTGCAGGTCCGCAATCAGCTGATCTTCATTGCAGGTCGAGGCGCCGGTGAAACGAAGACGCCGAAATATACCGTCGACCTCAGTGTCGCCTCGGGTACGGGAGGCGTTCTCTATCTGCCGTCGTCCAGTACGTCGGCAGCTGGTCGCACCACGGTGACTGCGTCCTTCACGCTGAAGGAAGCAGCTAGCGGAAAGGTGCTTAAATCCGGCAGCCGCTCGGTAACATCGCTCGTCGACTTCCCAACGCAGGAATTCGGCAAGCAGCGCGCGATCCGTGATTCGGAAGATCGGGCAGCCCGCGAAGTTGCCGAGATGGTGGCTGTCGACATCGCAGCCGCGCTCAGCCGCTGATAGAGAGCGCGGCATGGCGGAAATCAAGTCTCACGAATTCGACGGGTTCCTCCATAATGCCGCGCGAAACTATCGCATTTTTGTCATTTATGGGCCGGATCGCGGCCTGGTGTCTGAACGGGCTGCGCAAATCGCCGGCAAGACCGGCGTCGACCTGAACGATGCTTTTTCTCTCATTAAGCTCGACGTCACAGACCTGCAGAATGATGCCGGCCGCCTGCTTGACGAAGTGAATGCCATCGGTCTGTTCGGCGGCGAGAAGCTCGTCTGGATTCGCGGTGCCGCCAATGAAAAGGCGCTCATCGATTCCCTGCAGATCGTTGCCGACAATCCTCCGGACACCAGCTTTGTCATCATCGAAGCCGGCGATCTCAAAAAAGGATCAGGGCTGCGCAAGGTTGCGGAGCCGACTCGCAGCATCGCTACCATTCCCTGCTATGCCGATGATGTCAGGGCTCTCAATAGCCTGATAGATACTGAGCTGTCCAATGAGGGACTGCGTATTACGCCTGCCGCTCGCCAGACATTGCTGGAGCTTCTCGGAGGCGATCGCATCGCGTCACGCAACGAAGTGCGCAAACTTGCCCTTTACTGCCGCGGCCAGGACATGATCGAGGAACAACACGTCATCGAGATTATCGGTGACGCCAGCGCGGTTTCCGCTGATGACGCCGTCGATGCCATTCTGAAGGGTGATTCGGAGGCCTTCCTGCGCGCCATGCAGAGGATTTCCTCATCTAAAACGCCGATGTTCCTCGTGTTACAGGGCTGTCTGAGACAGTTTCAGATGCTTGATACGATGCGGGCGGAGATGGATGAAAAGCGGATCGCTCCCGCCCAGGTCATGCAGACGCACGGCCGCCATCTGCATTTCCGCCGCAAGCCTCTCATCGAACAGGCGCTCCGGAGCTGGACCGCGCCAGCGATTGCCCGGGAAATGAACAGATTGCAAAGCGCTATTCTTCAGACACGCCAGCGGGCCAGCCTGGAAGATACTATTGCCACCCAGACCCTATTGGCAACCACGCTGCAATCGGCTCGAAAGGGTTGATGTTTCGCAGGAAACAGCCGGCGCAAATGGCTACGGATCCATTTCCAATGGACCAAGCTTTGCCTTTAGCCGGCTGACTGTAATTGCAAAGCTGCGGAATGCCTTCAGCGCCGCTCCAGCAACCGGCAGATCTCCTCGAGCTGCTCCAGCGTCTTGTAACTGATCTTCACCTGGCCGCCATTGCCGCGATGATTGATCGAAACGTCCAAACCGAGCGTATCGGAGAGTGTACGCTCCAGCGCCAGTGTATCGGAATCCTTTTCGTCCTTGCGCGCACCGGCGGGGCGAGGATCGTTCTGGGCCTTGATATCATTCTGCGCCAATCGCTCGGCATCGCGCACCGACATGCCCTTGGACACGATGGTGCGGGCCAGCGCAGCTGGATCGGATGTCGACACCAGGGCACGCGCATGACCGGCAGACAGACTGCCGCCCGCAAGCATATCGCGCACCGGATCGGGCAGCTTCAGCAGTCGCAGCGAGTTGGCGACATGGCTGCGGCTCTTGCCGATGATTTCGCCGAGATCGTTCTGCGTATAGCCATGCTCAGCGATTAGCTGCTCGTAGCCCAGCGCCTCTTCAAGTGGGTTGAGATCGGCACGCTGGACGTTTTCGACAATCGCAATTTCAAGAGCGGTCTTGTCGTCGACATCCCGGACAATGACCGGAATTTCGATCAGGCCGGCAAGCTGCGCTGCTCGCCAGCGTCTTTCGCCGGCTATGATCTCATAGCGGTCCGCCGAAATCGTTCGCGCGACGACCGGCTGGACGATACCGTGCTGGCGGATGGAGCTGGCAAGATCATGCAGCTCCGTTTCATCGAAATAGCGGCGCGGGTTTCTCGGGTTCCGGTTGATGAATTCGATCGGCACCAGACGATCCGGATTGACCGCCGGCTTGCCCGCATCCACTGGCGTTGGCTGGTCCATCTCACCGATGAGAGCCGCCAATCCGCGCCCGAGACGCCGCTTCGAAAGATCATCATTCATTACCGATACTCACTCTGGAACAATACATATCATGCGGCAGCCTTGCGCTGCCGCTCTCTTTGGATCACTTCCGAAGCCAATTGCAGATAAGCCTGGCTGCCTGCGCATTTCAGGTCATAGAGAATGGCTGGCTTCCCATAGGAAGGCGCCTCGGACACGCGTACGTTGCGCGGAATCAACGTATGGTAGACTTTCTCACCCAAATGGGTGCGAACATCGCTGACCACCTGCTGTGCCAGATTGTTGCGGGAGTCGAACATCGTCAAAACGATCCCCTGAATATCCAGGGATGGATTGACCGTGCGGCGAACCTGATCAACAGTTTCCAGGAGCTGGCTGAGGCCTTCCAGTGCGAAAAATTCGCACTGCAACGGCACCAACACGGAATGTGCCGCAGCCATGGCATTCATCGTCAGCAAATTGAAGGACGGCGGGCAATCGACCAGAATATAGGAGAAGGCGAGGGCCTCCGGCGCATTCAGCGACCGGCGAAGCTTGAAGACCCGATCCGGCTGCTGTGCAATCTCCATTTCGACACCGAGCAGATCCATCGTCGATGGCACGATGAAGAGATTTGGGACGGCGGTTTCCTGGACGGTATCCATGATCGAATGGGTGCCTACCAGGAGATCATAGGAGGATAGTTTTCGATCTCGCCGCTCGATCCCAAGACCCGTACTGGCATTGCCCTGTGGGTCGAGATCAACGATCAGGACGCGCTCACCGATCGCAGCAAGAGCGGTCGCCAAGTTGATGGCGGTCGTGGTCTTGCCGACTCCGCCCTTTTGATTTGCGATGGTAATAATCCGGTTTCGCTCGCCGATCATCTGCCGCACATCCAATTATGGTTAATTCACGCATCGCAGTCGACTCAGCTCCAAAATGACGGAATCTTGCTCGACGACACTCCGATGTTTTACCAGATCGAATTCCCAACGACCACGGGCTTTCTCAAGCTCACGCTCGTAATCCCGGCCTTTGTGCAGAAAAAGCCGTAGATTTTCGTTGCGCTCGCGCCAGGGCGCCGCGTAATCAAGCAACAATTCCAGCTCCGCAAGAGCCCGCGCCGAGATCGCATCGCAATGCTGGGCGACAGTAGGTGCGTTTTCGATGCGAACGGCGTGAACGGCGCCGCGCGCTTCGCATTCCCGCAGGCACACGCGCAGAAAAGCAGCCTTCTTCTGATTGCTTTCAATTAAATCAACATGTCCCGCGCCCGTTTCAGCCAGGAGAATTGCCGTTATCACGCCGGGAAAGCCGCCGCCGCTACCTAGATCGACCCAATGACTCGGCACGGGATGGAGCTGAAAAATCTGCGCGCTATCGGCAATATGGCGGCGCCAGAGATCATCGACAGTAGAAGGCGCGACAAGATTGATAGTTTTCGCCCATTTCTGGAAAAGTTGGGCGAAATGCTGCAACCGCTCCTGTGTTTCACGTGAAACACGTACACCGTTCAATTCCATATTTGGACTCTCTAACCTTGTAGGATCAGGATACGAGCTTCTGCTCGTCCTGATTGCTCGCCTTCCTAAGATGCGCCAGCAATAAGGAAATAGCCGCTGGCGTCATTCCATCAATCCGCGACGCCTGAGCAATGTTCTTCGGATTTGCCGCGGCGAGCTTCTGCTTCAGCTCATTAGACAATCCTGAGAGAATGGCAAAGTCGAAGTCGAGCGGAATGGCCCGCTCTTCCTCTTTCCGGACCTGTGCGATATCCGCCGCCTGCCGGTCCATATAAACCGCGTAAGCGGCCTCGATCTCGATCGCTTCGGTAACGCCCCGCTCCATGGATTGCAGCTCAGGCCAAAGACGGGACAGCGTCTCGATCGATTGACCCGGATGAGAGAGAAGCTCATAAGCAGAACGGCGCTGACCATCCCTATTCAAATGCATTCCGGCCTTCTCGGCCTCGCTTGGCGTAATCTTCAAATCCCTCAGGCGCGCACGCGCCTGCTCGAGCTTCGTCACATACCCTCCGAACCGCGATGCGCGATCGGCGCCCACGCAACCGATGGATAGGCCGACCGGGGTCAGGCGCACATCCGCATTATCGGCCCGCAGGGAAAGGCGGTATTCCGCGCGCGAGGTAAACATGCGATAGGGTTCTGCAACGCCGCGTGACGTCAGATCGTCTATCATCACGCCGATATAGGAGTCCGTTCGGCTGAATTCTATGGCTTTGCCGCCGGAAGCAAGGCGCGCAGCATTCAGCCCCGCAACAAGACCCTGCGCTCCAGCCTCTTCATATCCGGTGGTGCCGTTGATCTGGCCGGCAAGGAAAAGCCCGGGAATCTTTTCCACCTCCAGAGAGAGCTTCAGCTCGCGCGGATCCACATGATCATATTCAATCGCATAGGCGTATTGGAGGATTCTGACTCGTTCCAGACCCGGAATGGTTTTAATGAAATTCTCTTGGACGTCCTCGGGAAGGGAGGTCGATATGCCGTTCGGATAGACAGTCGTATCATCGAGACCTTCCGGTTCCAGGAATATCTGATGGCCGTCGCGCTCCCCAAACTTAACGATCTTGTCCTCAATGGAGGGGCAATAGCGCGGTCCGACACCTTCAATCTGTCCGGAATACATCGCCGAACGCTTTAGATTGTCGGCAATGATCCTATGTGTCTCCGGTGTCGTTCGCGTGACGCCACATTCAATCTGCGGATTGACGATGGAATCAGTCATGAAAGAGAAAGGCGTGGGATCCTCGTCGGCGCCCTGTTTCCCGACAGAGGCCCAATCGATGGTCGTGCCGTCAAGGCGGGCCGGGGTTCCGGTCTTCAAACGTCCAAGGGCAAGCCCATGTCGCAACAATGTTGCCGAAAGCCCAACTGAAGGTTCTTCGCCGACACGGCCAGCCGGGATTTTCTTGTCGCCAATATGAATAAGGCCGCGAAGAAAAGTTCCGGTCGTCAGAACGACGGCACCACAACGGATGACCCTGCCATCCTTCAACGCAACGGCGGATACGCGCCCGTGCTCGAGGACGAGGTCAAACGCATCCCCTTCGATGACATCGAGATTGTCAATTGCACCGATCTCGGCCTGCATGGCCAAACGATAGAGCTTTCGATCAGCTTGCGTACGCGGGCCACGAACGGCAGGTCCCTTCTTGCGATTGAGCATGCGGAATTGAATGCCGGCCGCATCGGCAACCCGGCCCATCAAGCCGTCAAGCGCATCGATTTCCCGCACGAGATGACCCTTGCCGAGGCCGCCAATGGCGGGATTGCAGGACATGACGCCGATCGTGTCTCGCTTATGTGTCACCAACACAGTGCGCGCGCCCAGGCGCGCGGCCGCGGCTGCGGCCTCGCTGCCAGCGTGGCCGCCTCCCACAACGATCACATCATACACTTTATCGAACATCACCAAGTCCTCGGTCGTGCCGTCTGTTTGGCACACCAATTTCAGGAGTCAAGAAGGTTTCACGTGAAACGTTCGTCCGTCACCCAATCGGACATGTTTCACGTGAATCATTTGCCAATGCAGAATTCCGAGAAGATCACGTCCAACAGATCTTCGACATCAACGCGTCCCGTTATGCGCCCGAGGCTGGTGGCCGCCTGTCGCAAATACTCAGCCCTGATATCGAGACCGCGATCCTCGGAGGCAAGTGCTGCCGCAACGGCAGCCAGACTTTCACTGAGTAATGTCCGATGCCGCAGCCGGCTCGGTAGTGCCAATGAAAGAGATTCCGAGCGATCCTTTAGGTCGTTTCGAAGAAACTGGTGTAGCTCCGATAATCCTACGCCCGTCTCCGACGAAATAAGCACGTCATATTCCTTGCTGCCTTGGTCGGGATATAGGTCTGATTTCGTCCCCAGCGTGACAATTTTGCCGGAGAAGCCTGGGAAATCCAGTTGCGGACGATCACCGATTTCCGCCAGGGACAGAACGAGATCGGCATCAGCGACGGTCTTAAGGGCGCGGCGTATTCCCTCGCGCTCGATAATCTCGTCGGTTTCCCGCAAACCGGCCGTATCGTAAAGCTTGACGGCATATCCCTCGATGTTGAGGTCGACATGCAGAACGTCACGTGTCGTTCCAGCAATGTCGGTAACAATCGCCACTTCACGTTTTGCCAGCGCATTCATCAGGCTGGATTTGCCAGCATTCGGCGGTCCGGCAATCACCACTTTCAAGCCGTCGCGGATAATTTCGCCCAGATCCGCACCCTTGAGATGATCGGATAGTTCGGAATGTAGCCGCTGCATATCCGCCCATACAATATCCGATACAGAGCCGGGCACATCGTCTTCGTCGGCGAAATCCAGCTCCGCCTCGATCAACGCGCGAACGCGCGTCAACCTGTCAGCCCAGCCATTATAAATGTCCGATAGCCCGCCGGCGGCATGCTCCAAGGCGAGACGCCGCTGCATCTCGGTTTCGGCACTGATAAGGTCTGCCAGGCCTTCCACCTCGACAAGATCCATCTTCCCGTTCTCAAGGGCACGACGCGAAAACTCTCCATGCTCCGCAAGACGGCACGCGTCGAACATGGAAAGTTCCGTTAGAAGCGCATTGACGACGGCCTTACCACCATGAACATGAATCTCGACGCAATCCTCTCCGGTAAAGGAGGTTGGACCGGGAAAAATCAGCACAAGGCCGCGGTCGATCATTAAACCGTTACGAGTCCGAATCGTTTTCAGCGCAGCCTGCCGCGGCGCTGGCAGAGACCCAGCCAAAGACAGAGCGGCAGGGAAGGCTGCTGGTCCGCTGATGCGGATCACAGCAACGCCGGCCGGCAGCCCGCCGCTGGATAGGGCATAGATCGTATCATTTGCCGTCATTGAATTGATCCGCATCCGAGTCGATACCCATCGACTTCCCGCTTCGATGATATCACGTCGCTAAAACGAAACAGGGGCCGCTTAAAGGCGGCCCCGACTATAACATGCAACCAGCGCCGCCAAAGAGCACTGTGGACGAATCCGGCTAATGATCAGGTGTTCATCGACTCGAAGAAGTCCGGATTGTTCTTCGTCTGCTTGAGCTTGTCGATCAGGAATTCGATCGCGTCGGTCGTGCCCATTGGCGCGAGAATACGGCGAAGAACGAAGATTTTCTGGAGATCCTGGCGCGGCACCAGCAGATCTTCCTTACGCGTACCGGACTTGAGGATATCCATCGCCGGGAAGATGCGCTTGTCGGCAACCTTGCGGTCGAGAACGATTTCCGAGTTACCGGTACCCTTGAATTCTTCGAAGATGACTTCGTCCATGCGGCTCCCGGTATCGATCAGCGCCGTCGCGATAATCGTCAGGGACCCACCCTCTTCGATATTACGGGCAGCACCGAAGAAGCGCTTCGGGCGCTGCAGAGCGTTTGCGTCAACACCGCCAGTCAAAACCTTACCGGAAGAGGGGACGACGGTGTTATAGGCACGGCCGAGGCGTGTGATCGAATCGAGCAGGATGACGACGTCACGTCCGTGTTCGACTAGGCGCTTCGCCTTCTCGATCACCATTTCGGCGACCTGAACGTGCCGGACGGCCGGTTCATCGAATGTCGAGGAGATGACTTCGCCGCGAACGGAGCGCTGCATGTCGGTCACTTCTTCCGGACGTTCGTCGATCAGGAGAACGATCAGATAGCAGTCCGGATGATTGGCGGTGATCGAATGGGCGATGTTCTGCAGCAGGACGGTCTTACCCGTGCGCGGCGGTGCGACGATCAGGCCGCGCTGGCCCTTGCCGAGCGGCGCCACCAGGTCGATCACGCGCGGCGACAGATCCTTCGTCGTGGGCACGTCGAGTTCCATGCGGAAGCGCTCGTTCGGATAGAGCGGCGTCAGGTTGTCGAAGTGAACCTTGTGACGGATCTTTTCCGGATCGTCGAAATTGATGGTGTTCACTTTCAGCAGCGCGAAATAGCGCTCGCCTTCCTTCGGTCCGCGGATCGGTCCCTCGACCGTGTCGCCCGTCTTCAGCGAGAAGCGGCGAATCTGGGAGGGAGAGATGTAGATATCGTCCGGGCCGGGAAGATAGTTGGCATTGGCGGAACGCAAGAAACCGAAGCCGTCCTGCAGAACTTCGACGACGCCCTCGCCGATGATTTCCACGTCCTGGCTCGCCAGTACCTTCAGAATGGCAAACATCAGTTCCTGTTTGCGCATCGTGCTTGCGTTCTCGACCTCGAGCGATTCGGCGAAGGCCAGGAGATCGGTCGGGGATTTATTTTTCAGTTCCTGAAGCTTCATTTCAGCCATGAAGGGAATTACTCGTTTTTTTAGGAGGGGAAAGGCAATGTTGCTCGAATTCAGAACCGCGATAGGGGCGCTCGCGGGCGACAGAATGGATACATGCCACGAAGAGAAGATGGCGGGAAAATAGCGACTCACTTTCTGAACCGCAAGGGGGGCATGCAAAATGAAAGAAATTTAACGCTGCCCCTAATACAGCCCCACCTTACGCAAATGGCTTCACCACCACGAGAATGACAATCGCGATCATCAACAGCGTCGGCGCCTCGTTCATTAGTCGCCAGTAGCGCGCCGAATGTTTGTTCTCATCGCGGGCAAAAGCGCGTGCCGCGCTGCTGAAATGCCCATGAACAGCCGATAGCAGCACGACAAGCCCGATCTTGGCGTGCAGCCATCCGCCGTGAAAATCATAGACCGACCAGGCAAGATAGAGCCCGAAAATCCACGTCAAAATCATCGCCGGCGTGATGATGTAGTGCAATAGCCGCTGCTCCATCACCTTGAACGTCTCGGATTGCTGCGAACCCGGTTCGGCATCGGTATGATAGACGAAAAGCCGCGGCAGGTAGAACATGCCGGCCATCCATGAAATCACCGCGATGATGTGAAGCGCCTTGATCCAGAGATAGAGATCGCTTGGATGCCAGGCGAACAGGCCGATCGCCAGGACGGCGAAGATCAGGATCATGGAATAGGCGCGCCGTCCGGCTTTCTGGCCAGGTGCGGAATCCGTCTGCTTTTCCACCGCCATCAGTTCCTCCATCCCCGCACACGTTCGACAAGCGTCGAAACATTGGCGGGATCCGCCTGTGGCGTAATGCCATGGCCGAGATTGAAAATCAGCGGACCGCTGCCAAGATGCCGCAGAATATCGTCGATCCCCTCTTCCAGAGCCTTGCCCCCGGCAACCACGCGCATTGGATCGAGATTTCCCTGTATGGGCCCATCCTTCTGGAGTTCGCGCGCGAAAGCCAGCGGCACCGACCAGTCGAGACCGATCGCATCGGCGCCAGTCTTCTGCCGATAGGTTTTCAGCAGATATCCCGCGCCCTTGGCGAAAGCGATGACGCGAGCCTGCGGCCGCCGTGCCTTCACCGACGCAATCATTTTCGCAACCGGCTTGACCGCATAAGCTGCGAATTCCTTTTCGCCGAGCACGCCAGCCCAGGAATCGAAAATCTGCACGGCATCTGCGCCGGCGTCGATCTGCGCCACGAGATAATCGGCTGAGATATCGGCAAGCAGCATCAAGAGATGTTCGAACGCCTTGGGATGGCGATAGGCAAATAGCCGGGCAGGGGCCTGATCGGGCGTACCATGTCCGGCGATCATATAGGTCGCAACGGTCCAGGGTGCCCCGCAGAAGCCGAGAAGCGTCGTTTCCACCGGCAGCTCCCGCCGTAACCTCCTCACCGTTTCCATGACCGGCGCAAGATGCGCCAGGATGCCCTCCGGCTTCAGCGCCAGGATGCCGGCTTCATCGATCGGATCCATCTCCGGTCCATGCCCTTCAGTAAACCGGACATTCCGTTTCAGCGCATCAGGGATGACCAGGATGTCGGAGAAAAGAATAGCCGCATCGAAGCCATAACGACGGATCGGCTGCAGCGTCACTTCCACCGCGTGATCGGGCGAATAACAGAGATCGAGAAAGCTCCCAGCTTTAGCGCGTGTCTCGCGATATTCCGGGAGATAGCGTCCTGCCTGACGCATCAGCCAGAGAGGGGGAGGGATGAGCGTTTCTCCGCTTAGCACCCGCATGATCTTCCGGCGTTCATCGGTCAAAGACGTCGTCCTATATAAAACCAAACATATATCTAAGGTTTCTATTTCTTAGAGTCGGTGACTATCAAGGATTAAAGTTCATCCATCGCCTGTCCAATTTGTCGCGCCTCACGCGGAAATTTGCAGCGATTCGAACGCCGCGAGCCGATATGTGGAAAACAAAGACGATCTTTCAATCATTTGAGCAGCTTGCAGCTGAATTTGCTTTATCCCGTTCTGGGGACAAAGTGGGGATCGAAGTTGCGCTTCTCAACTTGTCCACATTGCCCACAGCCGCGGCGAAGGCCTTCTCTCGAAAATCCCAAATGTGGAAAACTCGGCGGTTTTCCACTTGCCGAGGATAGGCCCCTTCTCGTACCTCTCTTTTCTCCCGAGATATCAACAGGTGACGGAAAGTAGCGTGGAAAACCGAACGAGCTTCTTTCATCTGCACCTGATTTCTGACTCAACGGGCGAGACTCTCATCTCCGCCGGTCGTGCCGCCTCGGTGCAATTCCATGCTAGCCAGCCGATCGAGCACGTCTATCCGCTGATCAGAAACCGCAAGCAGCTGCTGCCGGTTCTGGAGGCGATCGATAATAGCCCCGGCATTGTCCTCTATACGATCGTCGATCGTGAACTCGCCGATTTCATCGCCGAGCGGTGCAAGGATATGGGCGTGCCTTGCGTCAATGTTCTCGAACCTGTCATGAATGTCTTCCAGACCTATCTCGGTACGGCATCGCGCCGACGCGTCGGCGCGCAGCATGTGATGAACGCTGATTATTTCGCCCGCATCGAAGCGCTGAACTTCACCATGGATCATGATGACGGGCAGATGCCGGATGATTATGACGATGCCGATGTCGTCATCATCGGCATCAGCCGCACCTCGAAGACGCCGACGAGCATCTATCTGGCCAATCGCGGCATCAAGACCGCCAATATACCTATCGTCCACGGCGTGCCGTTGCCGGAGAGCTTGAGCAAGGCGACCAAGCCATTGATCGTCGGATTGGTGGCAACGACCGATCGCATCTCGCAAGTACGCGAAAACCGCATTCTCGGCACGACGCCCGGCTTCGATCGTGGTGACTATACGGATCGCGCCGCCATTTCCGAAGAGCTGAAATATGCCCGCTCGCTTTGCGCCCGACACAATTGGCCGATCATCGATGTCACGCGCCGCTCGATCGAAGAGACTGCGGCGGCCATTGTTGCCCTGCGCCCCAAGCTGCGTTAAGCGCTGCACATTATTATCCCGGAGGCAGCCGTCATGACCGTGCCCCTTATTCTTGCATCATCCAGCCCATTCCGACGGATGCTGATGGAAAATGCCGGGTTGCATTTCCAGGCCATCGCCGCCGATGTCGACGAACGCGCAATCGAAGCCCCGCTCGAACGGGATGGCGCCAGCCCCGATGCTGTCGCGCTCGTCCTGGCAAAGGCGAAGGCAAAGGAAGTCAGCGATCGCTTCTCGGGCTCGCTCGTCATCGGTTCGGATCAGACCATGTCGCTCGGTGACCAGGTCTTCCACAAACCGAAGACGATGGCGGATGCGGAAAATCATCTGCGGACCCTGTCGGGTAAAACGCATCGCCTGAACAGCGCCATCGCGTTGGCCCGCAATGGCGATATCATCTGGGAGCATGTGTCGCACGCCGATCTGACCATGCGCGAGCTGCCGGCCGATTTCATCCATCGGCATCTCGGCCGCGTCGGAGAGAAGGCATTGTCAAGCGTCGGCGCCTATCAGCTCGAGGGCGAAGGCATCCAGCTTTTCTCGAAAATCGACGGCGATTATTTCACGATCGTCGGATTGCCGATGCTGCCGCTGCTGGAAAAACTGCGTGAGTTGGGGACGATCGATGGATGATTCACGTGAAACACCGGGCATAAACGCTTTCGTAACGGGTTATCCGATCAAGCATTCGCGCTCGCCGCTGATCCATGGCTACTGGCTGCGGCAGCTCGGTCTGGCCGGAAGCTATCGCGCGCATGCAGTGCTCCCCGAGGATTTCGCTGCCTTCATCACGTCGCTGAAAGAGGGCACCAGCGGCTTCGTCGGCGGCAATGTCACGATCCCTCACAAGGAAGCGGCGTTCAAACTCGCCGATCGGCCCGATGAGCTTTCGGAAGAACTTGGCGCCGCCAACACCTTGTGGATCGAGGACCGGCTGCTGCATGCGACGAACAGCGATGGCCGTGGTTTCACGGCGAACCTCGATGAGCGTCATCCCGGCTGGGATCGCAGCGACCGGACCGTGATCCTCGGCGCAGGCGGCGCCAGCCGCGCGGTGATACAGGCCGTGCGTGATCGCGGCTTCAAGGAAATCCACATCGTCAACCGCACGGTCGAGCGGGCGCGGGAGCTGGCGGATCGGTTCGGCGAACGTGTTCATGCCCATCCGATGGCAGCACTTGGCGACGTCATGCAAGGTGCCGGCCTTTTCATCAACACGACCTCGCTCGGCATGGATGGCGAAGCCGCACCGCGGATCGATTTCTCGCCACTTGCACAAGGGGCTGTCGTTACCGACATTGTCTATGTACCCTTGAAGACGCCGCTTCTGACGCAGGCCGAGGAACAGGGCTTTGCCATCGTCGATGGCCTTGGCATGCTGTTGCACCAGGCGGTGCCAGGCTTCGAAAAATGGTTCGGAAAGCGTCCGGTGGTTGATGATACTTTGAGGGCGTTGATCATCGCGGATATGGAAAAGCATTGATGATCAGGATCGGGCTGACGGGATCGATCGGCATGGGAAAATCGACCTCGGCGAAACTCTTCGCCGAAGCCGGAATTCCGGCGAACGATTCCGATGCTGTCGTGCATGATCTTTATAGCGGCGAAGCGGTTCCTCTGGTCGAGGCTGCCTTCCCCGGTACGACCAGCAATGGCAAAGTCGACCGGCAGGAACTCAGCCGGAAGCTTGCGGGCGAACCCTCCGGTTTCAAGCGTCTCGAAGCCATTATCCATCCGCTCGTTCGCGAGCGCGAGCGCGAATTCCTGGAACGTCAGCGGCAAGCAGGCGCCGATATGGTGGTGCTGGATATTCCGCTCCTGTTCGAAACCGGCGCGGACAAGAGGGTCGACAAGATCGTCGTCGTCAGCTGTGATCCACAGATTCAGAGAGAAAGAGTGCTTGCCCGACCAGGCATGACGGAGGAAAAATTCAACATGATTCTCTCCCGACAGACGCCGGATGCGGAAAAACGGGCACGCGCCGATTACGTCATCGATACCGGCGGCAGTATCGATGCGGCCCGCAAGCAGGTAAGAGAGATCGTCGCGGATCTGCGGCGCAAGCAGCGGAATAAGAAATAGGAAGGCGGAGCCCCCACATGCGCGAAATCATTTTCGATACGGAAACCACCGGCCTCGACAACAGGGCAGACCGTATCATCGAAATCGGCGGCATCGAGCTCTTCAACCATTTCCCGACCGGCAAAACGCTGCATCTTTTTATCAATCCCGGCGACCGCAAGGTTCATCCCGATGCGCTTGCTGTGCACGGCATCACCGATGAATCACTGAAGGACAAGCCGCCCTTCGAAGTCGTTGCGGATCAGATCCTCGATTTCTTCGGCGACGCCAAATGGATTGCGCACAACGCCACCTTCGACATGGGCTTCGTCAACGCGGAATTTGCAAGGATCGGCCGGCCGCCGATCCTGCCCGATATGGTGATCGATACGCTCGCCATGGCCCGGCGCAAGCATCCCATGGGTCCGAATTCGCTGGATGCACTCTGCCGGCGCTACGGCGTCGACAATTCGCATCGCACCCAGCATGGCGCGCTTCTCGACTCCGAACTGCTCGCCGAAGTCTATATCGAGATGATCGGCGGCCGGCAGACCGCGCTGGGTCTCGGCAGCGCCAATGGTTCGTCGGCGCGTTCGCGTCAGAACTATGCCGTGGAGGAAATCGTTGCTGATATTCTCGAACGGCCTTATCCGCTGCCGAGCCGACTGAGCGAGGAAGAGCTCGCTGCCCATGCCGCACTGGTCGCCAAGCTTGGCGCGAAGGGAATCTGGTCCAAATATCGCGCCTCCGAATAAGGCGCTTCCCCAGGTCGTCAAAGAAAATGCCCAGGTCTTTCGATCCGGGCATTTCTATTCTATCTCTTTGTTATCTAGCAATTCTAGGCGGAAAACCGCTGCGCACTGGAATTGCTCTAGTTCGGAACGGCCGAAACCTGGGCGCGGGCCTGCTCCTCGGCCATGCGCTGCGTGAACATCTGCGCGAAATCGATCGGGTCGATCATCAGCGGCGGGAAGCCGCCATTGCGCGTGACGTCAGCGATGATCTGGCGTGCGAAGGGGAACAGCAGGCGCGGGCATTCGATGAAAAGCAGCGGCAGCATGTGTTCCTGCGGGAAGCCGGTGACGCGGAAGACGCCGCCATAGACCAGCTCGGTATGGAAGAGAACGCGCTCGCCATCCTTGGCTTCGGCATTCAGCGTCAGCACGACGTCAAAATCCTCGTCCGACAGCGGGTTGGCGTTGACGTTGACATTGATATTGATGTCGGGAGCATTTTCCCGGGCCTGAAGCGAGCGCGGAGCCCCCGGATTTTCAAAGGAAAGATCCTTGGTGTACTGAGCAAGGATGCTGAGGCTCGGGCTGGCTGCACCGTTGCCGTTGGTCTCGTTGGCCATGGGGGTGTCCTCTCACGTCTCGATGGGTGTCGCCATCTAGCATTTAGAATAGGGGCTTACAACCCTTATGGCCCGGTGCTCAATTGCGCTATTCTAGTCCTTTAGGCGCTTCTGATCGGACCATGGCGAGTTGCGGTTCGGCTCGCGATGGAAATCGGTTTCGTCCAGATCGACCACCGTTTCAGGGTTGCGTGGCCGGCCTTGCGGGCTGGCGTCCGGACCCTGTCCTCGCCGGAAGGCGCGCGAATTGCCGACAACGACGATGCGCTTGCGCAGCACCGTCCAGGCAAGATCGCGCACCGCCGGGATGAAAAGCAGCAGGCCAATGATATCGGAAATGAAGCCGGGCAGCATTAGGAAAAAGGCCGCGACGACGATCATGGCGCCATGCACCATCTCGCGGCCGGGATCGCCGCCATTGCGGCTTTCGGCGGAGATGCGCTGGAGGATCCCGATCCCTTGAATTCTTAAGAGAACGGCACCGAGCAGCACGCTGAGGATGACAAGCCCCAGGGTGGCCCAGACGCCGATCATTTTTCCGACGACGATGAATCCGGCGATTTCCGCCAGAGGCATCAGAGAAACGAAGATAGGAAGAAGTGATAGGCGCATGTTACGGTGGTCCTGAAAGCGGGTTTCTTCGCGTAGGCGTTGGTTTCTCGCGTATAATAAAGAAACTGGTCCGCTATTTGAATGATAGATCGATGCGGACTATATGGGGATTAATCTTTTAATTTTAACGGTGGTTCCGATACGAGATGGGTGCAAACGACTTTGTGACGATCTTTTTCCTGGTGGCGGCAGTGCTGATCTTCTTTCAGCTGCGCAGTGTTCTTGGCCGCCGCACGGGGAATGAGAAGCCGCCGCGCGATCTCTATGGTTCCGCAGATCCGGCAAATGGCCCGACGCCGCCGGATGCCGGCAAGGTGGTGACCCTGCCGCGGCGCGATGCGACCGAAGAGGAAGACCGTTTTGCCGCCATCGATACCTTCGCCCCGGCTGGTACGCCGCTGAACGACTCGCTGCGTGAAGTGAGCAAGGCTGATCCCGCCTTCAACCCGAAGGAATTCGTCAACGGCGCCCGCATGGCCTATGAGATGATCGTTATGGCCTTTGCCGATGGCGATCGCAAGTCTTTGAAGGGACTGCTGTCGCGTGAGGTCTATGAAGGTTTCGATACCGCCATCGCCGATCGCGAGGCTAAGGGCGAGAAGGTCAAATCGACCTTCATCGGCATCGACAAGGCTGATATCCTCAGCGCCGAGATGAAGGGAACGGAATCCTTCATCACCATGCGCATCGTTAGCCAGATGATTTCCGCCATCTACGACAAGAGCGGCACCGTGATCGATGGCGATGCCGAAGCTGTGGCCGAGATCAGCGACCTGTGGACCTTCGCCCGCGACACGCGTTCGCGCGATCCGAACTGGAAACTCGTGGCGACCGAATCCGAACAATGACGATCCCATTGCAGGAATTCAGGCTGGAGCCGGCAACCTTCGCCGATCTGAAGGGCTGGAAGGACGATGATCCTTCCAGCCTTTTTCGCGCCATGAAGGACTGTCGAGCCTATATCCGCGACGTGAAGCCCTATCGCACGGGCGCGGCCGGACTGACTGCGGCCGATCTCCTGACGCTCCTCGATGCCGCAGAGGGAAGAGAGCCGCAAAGCGCGCCCGACGCCCGGGCATTTTTCGAGGAGCATTGCCAACCGTTCTTCATTCGCCGCGATGGCGGCGCGACCGGTTTCGTGACGGCCTTCTATGAGCCGGAAATCGAAGTTTCGGCCGAACCGGACGAAACCTACCGCTACCCCTTTTATCGCCGGCCGGCTGATCTAATCGATCTGGACGACGCCAACCGCCCCGCTGGGCTTGACCGGTCCTATATGTTCGGCAGGCTCCAGGGCGGCGCAATTTCCGCCTATCCCGATCGCGGTGAGATCGATCGCGGCTATCTCGACGGCAAGGGGCTGGAGATCGCCTGGGCGAAATCCAAGGTTGATGTCTTCTTCGTGCATGTGCAGGGCGCGGCGCGCCTGCGCTATCCGGATGGGCGTCTCGGCCGCATCACCTATGCCGCCAAGGCCGGTCATCCCTTCTCGGCGGTTGGGCGCCTGCTCATAGAGCGCGGCTTGCTGGACCGCGCCACGATCTCCATGCAGACGATCCGCGACTGGCTCTATGCACACCCTGAACAGGTCGACGAGGTCCTCTGGCACAATCGATCCTATATCTTCTTCCGCGAGGCTGATGTCAGCGATCCGGCGTTGGGTCCGATCGCAGCTGCAAAGGTGCCGCTGGTGGCGGGTCGGTCCCTTGCGATCGATCGGCTAATCCACACCTTCGGCTTTCCCTTCTTCATCCGTTCGGAAAGCCTGACCCATCTCGATGGCGGCAAGCCTTTCGCGCGGCTGATGCTGGCGCTCGACACGGGCTCGGCGATCGTCGGGCCGGCGCGCGGAGATATCTTTACCGGTTCGGGTTATGATGCCGGAGAGCTCGCCGGCACCGTGCGCAATGACGCCGATTTTTATATTCTCATTCCGAAAGCGGCGGCGCAAAGGTTCGGCTGATGGCCCCGGAACGGCAGAACAAGGAACGAAAGCTCAGCGCGGAGGACCGCATCCTTTGGGGAAAGGTCGCCAAGAGCGCCCGCCCCATGCCGGGCCGCATGGCGGATATCGAGGCTTTCGAAGCGGCGCTGCGTGCAGAAGCCGAAAAAGAGGAAAGCGGCCGTGCCGCGAAGGCGAAGACAGCGCCCGCCCCGGCAGAAACCCAGGAAGCACCGGCGCCTGCGAAGCAGCCCAGCGGCCGACACCACCCGCTGGAACGCCCCGTCAAACGCAAGATCGCCAAGGGCCACCTGGCGCTTGAGGCCCGCATCGACCTTCATGGCCTCATCCAGAGCGAGGCGCATTCCATGCTTCTGGATTTTCTGCTGCGAGCTCACAGCCGCGGCCTTCGCCATGTGCTTGTCATAACCGGCAAGGGCAGCTCCATGGGCAGCGAGGGCGCGCTGAAGCGCGCCGTACCGCTCTGGTTTTCCAAACCGGAATTCCGCTGTCTGATCTCTTCCTACGAGACGGCGGCGCAACATCATGGCGGCGAGGGTGCGCTTTATATCCGCCTGTCGCGCTTGAAGGGGGAGAAGCTTTGACCCCCTTCGGCGAAGCCGTGCGAAAGCTGAGATTACGCAAGGGCGTCTCGCAGAAGCAGATGGCGGCGGCGTTGAATGTGACTCCGGCTTACTTATCCGCCTTAGAACATGGGAAGCGCGGCTTGCCGACCTTCGACCTGCTGCAGCGCATTGCCGGATATTTCAATATCATCTGGGACGAAGCCGAAGAACTTTTCCTGCTGGCCCGGTTTTCCGATCCGCGCGTCGTCGTCGATACATCCGGGCTTGCGCCCGAATATACGGCCTTCGTCAATCACTTGGCGGGCAAGATCCGCGGCCTTGACGCCGCGACGATCCGGGAGCTGAGCCGAGTTCTGGAAAATGCCGGGAAAACCGGCTGAAAACCGCCTTAATCCCCTGTTTTATACTTGATTTCGGGGCCTTCCGTTTGGAACTTCAGGGCGAAACATCCTATATACAGGCGAGGAAAAACCGCTGATTCGTTGGAGCCGGATGATTTCAGGTCGAAACGACCTAAAATCTGAATCCGCTCTAGACTCAAAGAAGTAGGGCATGATGTCGTCCGAAATGCGCTGACACTTTTCGGCATCATGCTCTAGGGATCGGCATGGTTCTCTAAACTACTGGAAAGACTTCAATATATGAGCGACACATCCGTAACCGATAACGGTGGCAACGCCGAGTATGGCGCAGATTCCATCAAGGTCCTGAAAGGACTTGATGCGGTGCGCAAGCGTCCCGGCATGTATATCGGCGATACGGATGACGGCTCGGGCCTGCATCACATGGTCTATGAGGTCGTCGACAACGCCATTGACGAGGCCTTGGCCGGCCATGCCGATATTGTGACGGTCACGCTCAATCCCGATGGCTCGGTGACGGTTACGGACAACGGCCGCGGCATTCCGACGGCTATTCACACTGGCGAAGGTGTTTCGGCGGCTGAAGTCATCATGACCCAGCTTCACGCCGGCGGCAAGTTCGACCAGAATTCCTACAAGGTGTCCGGCGGTCTGCATGGCGTCGGCGTTTCCGTCGTCAACGCGCTCTCCGTCTGGCTACGCCTGAAGATCCGCCGTCACGGCAAGATCCACGAAATGAGCTTCACCCATGGCGTTGCCGATGCGCCGCTAAAGGAGACCGGTGACGCGGGCGATGCCACGGGCACGGAAGTCAGCTTCATGCCGAGCACCGAAACCTTCACCATGACGGAATTCGACTACGGCACCCTGGAGCATCGCCTGCGCGAACTCGCCTTCCTCAATTCCGGCGTCCGCATCCTGCTGTCCGACAAGCGCCATTCCGACGTCAGGCAGGAAGAAATGCTTTATGATGGCGGCCTGGAAGCCTTCGTTTCCTATCTCGACCGCGCCAAGAAGCCGCTGGTCGACAAGCCGGTCTCCATCCACGGCGAGAAGGATGGCATCACCGTCGAAGTGGCGATGTGGTGGAACGACAGCTACCATGAAAACGTGCTCTGCTTCACCAACAACATCCCGCAGCGCGACGGTGGCACCCATATGGCCGGCTTCCGCGGGGCCTTGACGCGCCAGATCACCTCCTACGCCGATACATCGGGCATCACCAAGAAAGAGAAGGTGACGCTGACCGGCGATGACTGCCGCGAGGGCCTGACCGCGGTGCTCTCGGTCAAGGTTCCCGATCCGAAATTTTCGTCGCAGACCAAGGATAAGCTGGTTTCCTCCGAGGTTCGCCCGGTGGTCGAAAGCCTGGTCAACGAGGCGCTCGGCACCTGGCTCGAAGAACATCCGTCCGAAGCCAGGGTGCTGGTCGGCAAGGTCGTTGAGGCCGCCGCTGCCCGCGAAGCCGCCCGCAAGGCGCGTGAACTGACCCGCCGCAAGGGTGCGCTGGATATCGCCTCGCTGCCCGGCAAGCTTGCCGACTGCTCCGAGCGCGATCCTGCCAAATCCGAGGTCTTCCTCGTCGAGGGTGACTCGGCGGGCGGTTCGGCCAAGCAAGGCCGCTCGCGCGAAAACCAGGCCATCCTGCCGCTGCGCGGCAAGATCCTGAACGTCGAGCGCGCCCGCTTCGACAAGATGCTGTCGAGCCAGGAAATCGGCACGCTGATCACCGCGCTCGGCACCGGCATCGGCAAGGACGAATTCAACGCCGAGAAGCTGCGTTATCACAAGATCATCATCATGACGGACGCAGACGTCGACGGCGCGCATATTCGTACGCTGCTCTTGACCTTCTTCTTCCGCCAGATGCCCGATCTCATCGAGCGTGGTCACCTCTATATCGCCCAGCCGCCGCTCTATAAGGTGACGCGCGGCAAGTCGGTGCAGTATGTCAAGGATGAGAAGGCGCTCGAGGAATATCTGATCGGCCAGGGCACCGAGGATGCAAGCCTGCATCTTGGCAATGGCGAAGTTCGCGCCGGCCACGATCTGCGCGAGGCGATCTACGATGCGCTGCGACTGCGCACCCTGATCGACAATCTGCATTCCCGCTACAATCGCTCCGTCGTCGAACAGGCATCGATCGCCGGCGCACTCAATGCCGAAATGGTCAGCGATTCCGCACGTGCCGAAGCGCTGGTGAATGATGTTGCCAAGCGGCTTGACGTCATCGCCGAGGAAACCGAGCGCGGCTGGAGCGGTGCCGTGACGGACGAGGGCGGTCTGCGCTTCGAGCGCACGGTGCGTGGCGTCAAGGAAGTCGTCTTCCTCGACCTGGCGCTCATCGGCTCGCAGGATGCCCGCCTCATCGATCAGTTGGGCTCTCGCCTGAAGGAAGTCTACCAGACCCCGCCGAAGCTCGTTCGCCGCGATGGCGAGAAGGAGATTTCCGGTCCGCGCATGCTGCTGGATATGATCTTCGCGGGGGGACGCAAGGGCTTGACGCTGCAGCGCTACAAAGGCCTCGGCGAAATGAATGCCGAGCAGCTCTGGGAAACGACGCTCGATCCGAACGTCCGCACGTTGCTGCAGGTGAAGGTCACGGATGCCACCGATGCTGACGGGCTGTTTGCCCGGCTCATGGGCGACGAAGTCGAGCCGCGGCGCGAGTTCATTCAGGATAACGCACTGAACGTCGCCAATCTCGACATCTGATCAGTTGCCGAACATCATGAAAAAGGCCCGCCGGCTGTCTGGTGGGCCTTTTCCATTTTTATCAATTACTTGGCGATAAAGGTGCCGTTGAAGGCGAGCCCCGAAAGCGGATTGCGCTGGCTCGGCACTTCGCGCTCGCGCAGCTTTTCCGGAAGCTGGTTTTTGTCGCCGACCTTACCGATCGCGACGGCGGCTTCGACGCGAAAGCCTTCGGGAATGCCGAGGACCTCATAGGATTTTTCGACATGGAAGCCGGTCATGCCATGGGCTTCATAGCCGGCTAGATGCGCCTGGATTGCCAGGAAGCCCCATGCGGTTCCTGCATCGAAGGAATGGCTGTAGCTGGGCTTCTGCTCGGCCGAACCAAGCTCGCCGTTATGAGTGCGCGAGATGACGAAAAGCAGGGCGGCCGCGGATTTCACCCAGCCCTGATTGAAGTCGATCAGGACGCTCAGGAACCTGTCCCAGTGTTCCGAGCCACGCAGCGCATAAAGAAAGCGCCAGGGCTGCAGGTTCGAGGCGGAGGGTGCCCAGTGCGCCGCTTCCAGAATGGTCAGCAGGTCGGCTTCCGGCATGGTTTCATTGGAATAGGCGCGGGGAGACCAGCGATCGAGAAAGAGCTTGTCGATCGGGTATTGGGATTCGCGGCTGTTGCTGGATGTCATGGGAGCTTCTTTCGTCAGGGAGGGCTAGCCCGCGGGCCGCTGGAAGCGGTCCGTTGGCTGGCTATGAACACGGGATGGGAACCTATACTCTGGCCGCACCGGCAGTCCAGGCCACGTCGAGCTCTTCGCGAAAAGCAAAGCGCTTGAGATGATCGGCGACGACGTTCTGCATGCGCTCGAGATCTTCAGGCTTCTCGACCGTCAGCGTCATGACCAAGAGGCCGGGCTTGGCCGCCAGATCGAGGGAGTTTTCCGGGCTGAAGGGCACCTTGCCGGCCGCCGCATCGAATTCCACGCTGAAGCGATGGCTCCAGTGCTTGCAGAGCTGTTGGAGATAGCGGCTGGCATGATCGGTTTTAACGTTGGA
Source organism: Rhizobium sp. P40RR-XXII (assembly GCF_012641405.1). GTDB lineage: Bacteria > Pseudomonadota > Alphaproteobacteria > Rhizobiales > Rhizobiaceae > Rhizobium. The sequence goes on along the minus strand of NZ_JABAII010000011.1, from coordinate 56,504 downwards.
AACGGATGTCGCCATGGGATGATGCTCCAATAAGCCTGATCGCAAAACCTGATCTCAGTCAGCACTTTTCATACATAGAGCCATCCGCATCCTCCAGGTAGACAGTCTGTTTCAAGTTTGCGTTATTCCGGTGAAATTCTGTTCCGCTATGGTGTCCTTATGAAGGAACAGGTGCGAGTGGAGATGCAGCCTTGCTGGTAAATGGAAAATGGACCGAGGATTGGCAGCCGGTCCAGGCCAAGGATGAGAAGGGCGGCTTCGTCCGCCAGACCTCGAGCTTTCGGAATTGGGTAACGCCCGATGGCCGAACGGGGCAGACGGGCGAGAGCGGTTTCAAAGCGGAGGCCGGCCGCTATCACCTCTATGTCGCGCTGATCTGCCCCTGGGCGTCGCGCACCCTGATCGGCCGCAAGCTGAAGGGGCTGGAGGACGTTATTTCCGTTTCGGTCGTCGAACCGGTGCTTTCCAAGCAGGGTTGGCGTTTTGGCGATTATCCCGGTGCCACGAATGACGCCGTCCATGGCGTCACCTACATGCACGAGATCTACACGAAGGCCGATCCTCATTTCACCGGCCGCGCCACCGTCCCGGTGCTGTGGGACAAGCGAACCGGCACGATCGTCAACAATGAGTCGGCTGACATCCTGCGCATGTTGAACGACGGTTTTGGTGATCTGGCTCGCAACGACATCGATCTTTATCCGGCCGGCAAGCGGGAAGAGATCGACCGTCTCAATGCCCGGATCTATCCCGCTCTCAACAATGGCGTCTATCGCGCCGGCTTTGCCACGACGCAGGTCGCCTATGAAGATGCCTTCAACGAAGTATTCGCCTGTCTCGATCGGGTGGAGGCGGAACTGGAGGGCAAGACATTCCTCTTTGCCGACAATCCCACGGAAAGCGATATCAGGCTGTTCGTCACCCTCGTCCGCTTCGATGTCGCCTATTACGGCCTGTTCAAATGCAATCTCCGCCGCCTGTCCGACTATGCCAATCTCCAATCCTTCTGCCGTCGCATGCTTGATTGGCCGGGGATTGCGGAAACGGTCAGCTTCGATCATATCAAGCGCGGCTACTACTCGATAGCGACGCTCAATCCCACAGGCATCGTGCCGCTGGGGCCTGCCCTCGACGAGCTGTTCTGATACTCGACCGGGTACCAAAACCGGTCTAAGGTCCGCCCGTTCGATGGAGCAGGGAGGACCGTCATGGATTGGGAGCAGTTCCGGCAGTGGTCGGAGAAGGCGGCGCATTGGGGCGCGGATTATCGCGCATCGCTTCGCGACAGGCCGGTCCGGGCGAAGATAGCGCCGGGAGAAATCGCCGCCCGCATCGCGGACTCCCCGCCGGTAACAGGCGAAGCCATGGAGGATATCTTCAAGGATTTTGAGGATATCCTCGTCCCCGGCATGACGCATTGGCAGCATCCACGCTTCTTCGCCTATTTTCCCGCCAATGCTGCTCCCGTCTCGGTGATCGCCGAATATCTGGTCAGCGCCATCGCTGCCCAATGCATGCTGTGGCAGACATCGCCCTCGGCGACCGAGCTGGAAACCAAGGTGGTCGACTGGCTGCGCCAGGCCCTTGGCCTCCCCAGCCGCTTCACCGGCGTCATCCAGGATTCCGCCTCGACGGCAACGCTTGCAGCCGTTCTGGTCATGCGGGAAAGGGCGCTCGATTGGCGGGGCAACAGCCAAGGCCTCGCGGCGAACAAGGCGGTGCGAATCTATTCCACCGATCAGGTCCACACCTCGATCGATCGAGCCATCTGGATATCCGGCGTCGGCGCGGAGAACCTTGTCCGCATTCCCTCTGGCGGCCCCAATAGCGCCATGGATACGCAGGCGCTCGCGACCGCGATCGAGCGAGATCGCGCAGCGGGCCTGCTGCCGGCCGGCGTGATCGCCTGTGTCGGCGGCACCAGCATCGGTGCTTGCGACGATATCGCCGCAGTTGTCGAAGTCGCGCACCGTTATGGACTTTATGTGCATGTCGACGCTGCCTGGGCAGGCTCCGCAATGATCTGCCCGGAATTCCGGACGCTATGGCAAGGCGTCGAGAAGGCTGATTCCATCGTCTTCAATCCGCATAAATGGCTTGGCGCTCAGTTCGATTGTTCGGTCCAGTTCATCTGCGAGCCGGAATCCCTGGTGCGCACGCTGGCAATCCATCCGGAATTTCTGCGTACCCACGGCCATGATGGCATTACCAATTATTCCGAATGGTCGGTGCCGCTCGGCCGCCGCTTCCGTGCGCTGAAGCTGTGGTTCCTACTGCGCTATCACGGGCTCGAAGGCTTGCGGACGATGATCCGCAACCATGTCGGCTGGTCCGAGACCCTGGCAAGGCGTCTGGCCGCCGAGCCGGATTTCGAGATCGTCACCCAGCCGTTCCTGTCGCTCTTCTCTTTCGACCACAAAGCGCCCGCCGGCGCTGATCAGGAAAATCATACTCAGCGTCTGATCGCCGCCATCAACAATGATGGGCGCATTTATCTGACGCAGACGCGGGTGGGCGGTCGATTAGTCATTCGCTTTCAGGCCGGACAGTTCGAGACGACGGCGGAAGATGTCGATATGGCCTTCGTCACGATCGTTGAAATCGCACGATCTTTGCCGTCCGCATAGGAAAAGTTGTTGTTCCGCCGCGGGCAGACAAGACGTGTTATGCTCCGAAATCGATTGATGACACTGGTGAATAATTCGTTCATATATGATGTTATCAATTTCGTCTTTGAAAATGCAGGGAAGGAAAATCCATGAAATTGTTGCGTGTTGGCGAAGTCGGCAAGGAAAAGCCGGCGCTTCTGGATAGCGACGGCAAGATCCGCGATCTCTCCGCCCATGTCGCCGATATCGGCGGCGAGGCCATTTCGCCCGCCGGTCTGGCAAAGATTGCAGCCCTCGATCCGAAGAGCCTGCCCGAACTGACGGAAGGCCGCCTTGGCGCCTGCGTTGCCGGCACGGGCAAGTTCATCTGCATCGGCCTAAATTTCTCCGACCATGCTGCCGAAACCGGCGCCACCGTGCCGCCCGAGCCGATCATCTTCATGAAGGCAAGCTCGGCCATTGTCGGCCCGAACGACAACGTGCTGATCCCACGCGGCTCGGAAAAGACCGATTGGGAGGTCGAGCTCGGCGTCGTCATCGGCAAGAAGGCGAAATATGTCAGCGAAGCCGATGCGCTGGAGTATGTCGCCGGTTACTGCGTCTCGCACGACGTATCCGAACGCGCCTTCCAGACCGAGCGCTCGGGGCAATGGACCAAGGGCAAGTCCTGCGACACCTTCGGCCCGATCGGCCCCTGGCTCGTCACCAAGGACGAGATTGCCGATCCGCAGAATCTCGGCATGTGGCTCAAGGTCAACGGCAAGATGATGCAGAACGGTTCGACCAGGACCATGGTCTATGGCGTAGCCTACCTCGTATCCTATCTCAGCCAGTTCATGTCGCTGCACCCGGGCGATGTCATTTCCACCGGCACGCCACCCGGCGTCGGCATGGGCATGAAGCCGCCGCAATATCTCAAGCCGGGCGATGTCGTCGAACTCGGCATGGAAGGCCTGGGCTCCCAGCGGCAGACCTTCCTGGCTGACGCATGACGCGTAAAGCTCGGGAACTTTAACTTTTTGAGATCATTGTTGATGCCGGAGAAGCGATTCTCCGGCGTTTTTTACAGGAAGAATCGGCAGCCGTTATGTTGCTCTGCAGCAAAAGCTGCTAGGTTGGATAGTAAGAGCTTAAAGGATGAGGCGCAGAGGAGCCGCGATCATCCTGCTGCGCAGGGCGACTGGAGAAGCGCCACAGCGAAGATAGCGACACGCAAGGCGCGTGCGTTTTAATGATTTAGGTGATTTGCGTGGTCGCATACCCGCATCACGAAAGGTAAAGCCCCCATGTTTTATCAGTTTTACGAACTCAATCATGCCGCTCTCGCCCCTTTTCGCGCTGCTGCGGACATGATGCGCCTGGCCTATGCCAATCCGCTTAATCCTCTTTCGCACACCGTCTTCGGCCGCACCTTAACGGCCAGCCTCGAGGTTTTCGAGCGCACGACCAGGCGCTACGGCAAGCCGCAATTCGGGCTGCATGAGACGACGATTGAGGACAAGCCGGTCTCGGTGCATGAGAAGATCGTCTGGAAGAAGCCGTTCTGCAATCTCATCCATTTCGAGCGCAGCCTGCCCGCCGGCCATGGGGCGGATCCCCGCATCCTGATCGTCGCGCCGATGTCGGGCCATTATGCCACGCTGCTGCGCGGCACGGTGGAAGCCCTGCTGCCGGGCGCCGATATCTACATCACTGACTGGATCGATGCCCGCATGGTGCCGATGACCGATGGCACTTTCGATCTGGAGGACTATATCGATTACGTCATCGAAATATTGCATCATCTCGGGCCGGATACGCATGTGGTCGCCGTCTGTCAGCCCTCGGTGCCTGTCCTGGCGGCCGCCGCCGTGATGGAAGCGGCGGGCGACCGCCTGGCGCCTTCGTCGATGACGCTGATGGGAGGCCCGATCGACACCCGCATCAACCCGACCGCCGTCAACCAGCTCGCCAAGGAAAAGCCGCTGGAATGGTTTGCCGACAATGTCGTCATGAACGTGCCCTGGCCGCAGCCGGGCTTTATGCGGCCAGTCTATCCCGGCTTCCTGCAGCTTTCCGGCTTCATGTCGATGAACCTCGATCGCCATATGATCGCCCACAAGGACTTTTTCGTCCATCTCGTCAAGAATGACGGCGAGCCGGCTGAGAAGCACCGCGATTTCTATGACGAATATCTGGCCGTCATGGATCTGACGGCGGAATTCTATCTGCAGACCGTCGATCAGGTGTTCATCAAGCATGCGCTGCCCAAGGGCGAACTCATGCATCATGGCGAGCGCGTCGATCCCTCCGCCATCCGCAACATCGCGTTGCTGACCGTCGAAGGCGAGAACGACGATATTTCCGGCGTCGGCCAGACCCATGCGGCGCAGACAATCTGCACCAACATCCCAGAGCACATGCGCATGCACTATCTGCAGCCGGATGTCGGCCATTACGGGGTCTTCAACGGCTCGCGCTTCCGCCGCGAAATCGCGCCGCGCATTCTGGCCTTCACGCGCGAGCATGCCCGCACCGGCAGGCCAATCGTCAAGAGGGTCATCAAGGGCGGAAAATCTGCCTGAGAGCACATAAAATCAAATAGATAGCGCGACCGGACTGCGGATGGGAAGCCAAGCCGCCCCGGCAGCGCAAACTATTAGCTTTTGTTGAATTAATCTGGCGGATTCAAACACTTGTCCGATTCCGCCTGGCGATGCCATTGAAGCCTCACGAAGAGGTTACCATCTCGATTCCAGCGGTACCGCAGAGATGTCGGGCCGTTTACCGCGCCGCGCGTCCTTGGAACGCGCTGAGATGCAGGTAGAGCTTTAAAAACCGCGCAGAAGCCTTTCCATCGATCGCTGTCGGTCGAGGGGCAATGCGCCGTGCGAGGATACCTGACAATGAACCAATCTGCATTGCTTCGCCCGGATTGGACTCCGGCTACTATTGCCCTGATGGTGCTCGGCTTCGTGGTCTTCTGGCCGCTGGGCTTCGCCATGCTCGCCTATATTCTCTTCGGAGAACGTTTGCGGGATTTCAAACGGGACGTGAATGAAAGAACCGACGGCATGTTCGCCGGCTGCGGCCGTCATCGCGGCCGTCACCGCCATTCCTTCTCCACCGGTAACGTCGCCTTCGACGATTGGCGCAAGGCTGAACTCGAGCGCCTCGAAGAGGAGCGCCGCAAGCTCGACGAGATGCGTGCCGAGTTCGACACCTATGCCCGCGAGCTGCGCCGTGCCAAGGACCAGGAAGAGTTCGACCGCTTCATGCGCGAGCGCAACAGCGTCAAGCGCAATGACAATGGCGGCTCGCCGACTGAATTCCAGACGCCGTGACGGAAGTTCCGTCACGAGGTCAAAACCGGCATCGTTCGATGCCGGTTTTTCTTTGGCAGAAACCGCAAAGCAAGTCGCGCAAAAATGCGCAGCGGTTTTGCGATAACGACATGCGTAAATCAAAGACCAAAGCGCACGGAGCGAATCTGAAAGATTGCGACGCGCTTTGGCGAATCATATAAAACTGCCTCATGTTTCCGCTGCTCTCCAGATCCCGCAAACCGCCGGCCAAGCCGCCCGCGCCGGAAACGCGCACCCTCGATGTCGCCGGCCGGCTGATGCCGCTGACGATCCGCCAGCATGAGCGGGCGACGCGCATAACGCTTAGGATCGAGCCCGGCGGGCGATCGCTGAAGATGACCATTCCGCGCGGCCTTGCCGCCCGCGAGGTCAACGCCTTTCTCGACCGGCACCAGGGTTGGCTTCTGACCAAGCTGGCGAGGTTTACTGTCGACAACGGCCTGCGCAGCGGCAGCGAAATCCTCCTGCGTGGCGTGCGTCACCGCATCGAGCATACGGGCAGCCTGCGCGGCCTGACCGAAGCTATCGTCGTCGAGGGCGTTCCGGTGCTGCGCGTCAGCGGAATGCCGGAACATGCCGGCCGCCGCATCGCGACCTTCCTGAAGAAGGAGGCCCGCGCCGATCTGGAAAAACTCGTGGCGGTGCATGCCAAGTCCATCCGCGCCACGGTCACCTCCATCGCCATGAAGGATACCCGCAGCCGCTGGGGTTCCTGTTCCTCTCAGGGAAATCTGAGCTTTTCCTGGCGCATCGTCATGGCGCCGCCGCTGGTCATCGATTACCTCGCCGCCCACGAGGTCGCGCATTTGCGCGAAATGAACCACGGCCCGCGCTTCTGGGCGCTCTGTCGCAAGCTCTGCCCCGACATGGACGAGGCCAAGGCCTGGCTGAAGCGCCATGGCAGCCAGCTGCACGCGATCGATTTCGATTGAGAAGGCTACTTGGGCCGACAGAGACATGTTACCCCGCCTAAGGCCTTTGCCCCTCGCACACGGAACGGTTCATTCAGGTGCGACAATGCGGATGGGACGTGTTCCGATCGGGGCGCCGGTCGCACGATCAATGGTAATGGGGTCGATCTCACTACCAGTTTCAGCGTCAAAGAACCGGGTCACCCCGTCGCTTGAGCGATGCTTTCGCCCCCATGCGCCAATCGCAAACAAGACCGGCAGAAAGTCCTGTCCGGCCGCAGTCAGCACGTATTCATCGCGCGGAGGCCGCTCGGAGTAGCGGCGTTTCTCCAGCAGACCGTCTCCCGTAAGCGCGGCTAGTCGAGCGGTCAGCATCGTCGGCGCGATGCCAAGGCTCTTGCGAAACTCGTCGAAGCGAGTGAGCCCCGCATGGGCGTCTCGCATGATCAGCATGCTCCACGCGTCTCCCACCAGTGCAAGGCTGCGGGCAATCAGGCAAGGCTGGTTTGAAAGATTCTTCATGTCGATATCTTTTTGATAGTGACTTACTACGGATTTGATAGTAACAGAATGTCCATCGATGTTCCATGTCAAAATGAAAGCTGAAACCGATGAGCAAGACAGAACGCGGCGTCGCCCTGGTCACGGGCGCTTCTTCCGGCATTGGGCTGGTGACCGCACTGGCGTTGCAGCGCGATGGATATAGGGTATTTGGAACCAGCCGGAAGCCGATGGTCGCCGCTCCTGCAGGCGTGACAATGCTGGTCTGCGACGTCACTGACGACGAATCCGTGCAGCAAGCAGTTGATGAGATACTGGTCACCGCGGGACGGATCGATCTGCTCGTTAACAATGCCGGGATTGGATTGCTTGGCGGCGCGGAGGAATCCTCCGCGGTGCAGGCGAGGGCTCTTTTCGACGTGAACGTGTTCGGTGTCCTGCGGATGACGAATGCTGCCCTGCCTGTCATGCGACGCCAGCGAAAAGGCAGGATCGTCAATATGAGCTCTATACTTGGGCTGATTCCCGCTCCCTTCAACGCTCTCTATGCATCGACGAAGCATGCGATCGAGGGCTATTCCGAATCCCTCGACCATGAAGTCCGCACGCTGGGCATTCGCGTCGTTCTCGTCGAACCGGGTGTCACCCGAACATCCTTCGAAGAGAACATCACGCGGCCGGATCGGCCGCTCCTTCCGTACGATGCGGCTCGCGCCGACGCTGAGAAGCTGATGCGAGAAATCGTCGAGACAGGGGATGCGCCGGAGGTGGTCGCCGCCATTGTGGTCAAAGCCGCCAACGCCGCTTCACCCAAGAGGCGCTATACTGCAGGCAATGCGGCAAGACAGGTCCGCTTCCTGCGCCGGTTCCTGCCCGAATCATTGGTCGACAAGAGCCTTCGCAAATTTAACAGACTTCCCGCTTGATCTCCGCCACCGTAACCTCAGAAGAAGAAAGCTATGACTCATGAAGGCATTCCTGATCGATCGCTATACAAAAGGCGGCACTCTGCGACTTGGTACAGTACCCGAGCCGGAGTTGCGGGAACATGATGTCCTGGTCCAGATCCATGCCGCCAGCGTGAACATCCTGGATGCCAAGATCAGGAATGGCGAGTTCAAAGTCATCCTGCCCTATAGGCTACCGCTGATCCTCGGCAACGATGTCGCTGGGGTCGTGGTCCGAGTCGGCTCCAGGGTCCGCGGCTTTAAGCCCGGCGACGAAGTGTATGCGCGTCCGGCCCAGGATCGCATCGGCACGTTCGCGGAGTTCATCGCGATGAACGAGGCGGATGTGGCAATGAAGCCGCAGAACCTGACGATGGAAGAGGCAGCGTCTTTGCCTCTCGTTGCATTGACCGCCTGGCAGGTGCTCGTTGAGCGGGCAAATCTGAAGAAAGGGCAAAAGGTACTTATCCACGCGGGCTCCGGCGGCGTGGGGACGGTTGCCATTCAGCTCGCCAAATACCTCGGAGCGCATGTTGCGACGACGACGAGCACTGCCAATGTCGATCTCGTCAAAAGTCTCGGCGCGGATGTGGTCGTCGACTATAAGAAGGACGATTTCGAGAAGGTACTGCAGGGATATGACGTCGTTTTGAACAGCCTTGGCAAGGACACGCTGGAGAAATCGCTTCGCGTCCTGAAGCCCGGTGGAAAGCTCATATCGATTTCCGGTCCGCCGGATGCGGCATTTGCCAGGCAGAATGGTTCCGGATGGTTGCTTCAGCAGCTCATGGGGCTGCTGAGCTCCGGCATTCGTAGAAAATCAAAACGTCACGGCGTCAGCTATTCGTTCCTCTTCATGACCGCGAATGGCGGGCAGCTCGGCAAGATCACCTCGTTGATAGAAGCAGGGGTCATGAGAGCAGTCGTTGATCGGGTCTTCCCGTTCCAGAGCACGAATGAGGCGCTGGCTTATGCTGAGACCGGTCGCGCCAAGGGCAAGGTCGTGATTGCCGTGAAGTGAGCGCGAACTGTTGTTTCAGAAGGCCACCGCGTGGGGCTCAGGCCGAAAAACCGCGCCTGACCGTCGCCTTTAGGCTCGACTCTTTTGAAATTTCATGTCACTCCGCTGCCATGAACCCCGATGTCAAAATTTGTGGTCTGAAGACTCCGGAAGCGGTGGATCGTGCTCTTGAGCGCGGCGCTACCCATATCGGTTTCATCTTCTTTGAAAAAAGCCCGCGCTATATCGAGCCCGATCTGGCCGGCCAGCTGGCGGAGCGCGCGCGCGGCAAGGCGAAGATCGTTGCCGTCACGGTCAATCCCACCAATGACGATCTCGATGAGATCATGGCTCTGGTGAAGCCGGATATGTTGCAGCTTCATGGCAATGAAAGCCCGGAGCGCGTGCTGACCATCAAGGCGGTCCACAATGTTCCGGTCATGAAGGCCATGTCGGTGCGCGAGGCCGATGACCTGAAGCGGGTGGAATCCTATATCGGCATTGCCGACCGTTTCCTGTTCGACGCCAAGCCGCCCGCCGGCTCTGTGCTGCCGGGCGGAAACGGCGTATCCTTCGATTGGAGCCTGATGAGCTGGCTCGACGATCGCGTGGATTACATGCTGTCGGGCGGCGTCAACAAGGACAATGTCGCCGAGGCGCTGGCCTCCACCAAGGCCACCGGCATCGACCTTTCCTCCGCGCTGGAAAGTGCGCCGGGCGTGAAGGATCTCGGCAAGATCGACCAGTTTTTCGACGCTTTTGCAGAAGCATGTCTGCCGGAACCGGCAGCAGGGAGTAGAGAGTGAACCAGACGCCCAAACCCAATTCCTTCCGCTCCGGCCCCGATGAGGACGGTCGTTTCGGCATTTACGGCGGTCGTTTCGTAGCCGAAACGCTCATGCCGCTAATCCTGGATCTGCAGGAGGAATGGAATAGGGCAAAGGACGATCCAGCCTTCCAGGCGGAGTTGAAATCGCTCGGCACGCATTATATCGGCCGTCCGAGCCCGCTCTATTTCGCCGAACGCCTGACGGCCGAGCTTGGCGGCGCCAAGATCTACTTCAAGCGCGAGGAGCTGAACCACACCGGTTCGCACAAGATCAACAATTGCATCGGCCAGATCCTGCTCGCCAAGCGCATGGGCAAGACCCGCATCATCGCTGAAACCGGCGCCGGCCAGCATGGCGTCGCGTCCGCAACCGTTGCCGCCCGCTTCGGCCTGCCCTGCGTCGTCTACATGGGTGCGACCGATGTCGAGCGCCAGGCGCCGAACGTCTTCCGCATGAAGCTGCTGGGCGCCGAGGTCATTCCGGTGACGGCCGGCAGCGGCACGCTGAAGGACGCTATGAACGAAGCCCTTCGCGATTGGGTCACCAATGTCGATGACACCTATTATCTGATCGGCACGGCCGCCGGCCCGCATCCCTATCCGGAAATGGTTCGCGATTTCCAGGCTGTGATCGGCACCGAAGCCCGCGCGCAAATGTTGGAAGCCGAAGGCCGCCTGCCGGATCTCGTTATCGCTGCCGTCGGCGGCGGCTCGAACGCCATCGGCATCTTCCATCCCTTCCTCGATGACGAAAGCGTCAAGATCGTCGGCGTCGAAGCCGGCGGCAAGGGCCTGCAAGGCGATGAGCATTGCGCCTCGATCACCGCCGGTTCGCCCGGCGTGCTGCATGGCAACCGTACCTACCTGCTGCAGGACGGCGACGGCCAGATCAAAGAGGGCCATTCGATTTCGGCCGGTCTCGACTATCCCGGCATCGGTCCGGAACATTCCTGGCTGAACGATATCGGCCGCGCCGAATATGTGCCGATCATGGACCATGAGGCGCTGGAAGCCTTCCAGACGCTGACGCGCCTCGAAGGCATCATTCCGGCGCTCGAGCCGAGCCATGCGCTCGCCGAGGTGATCAAGCGCGCCCCGAAGATGGGCAAGGACGAGATCATCCTGATGAACCTCTCCGGCCGCGGCGACAAGGATATCTTCACCGTCGGCAAGATTCTGGGAATGTGAGTTAGACGCCATGACCGCACGTATGGACAAACGCTTCGCCGCTTTGAAGGCTGAAGGCCGCCCGGCACTCGTCACCTATTTCATGGGTGGCGATCCCGATTACGACACCTCGCTCGGCATCATGAAGGCACTGCCGGAAGCCGGCGCCGACGTCATCGAGCTCGGCATGCCTTTCTCCGATCCGATGGCAGACGGCCCGGCGATCCAGCTCGCCGGCCAGCGTGCCCTGAAGGCCGGCCAGACGCTGAAGAAGACGCTGCAGCTCGCCGCCGATTTCCGTAATGTCGATGCCGATACGCCGATCGTAATGATGGGCTATTACAATCCGATCTATATCTACGGCGTCGAAAACTTCCTCGATGACGCGATTGCCGCCGGCATCGACGGCCTGATCGTCGTCGACCTGCCGCCGGAAATGGATGACGAGCTCTGCATCCCGGCGATCCGCAAGGGCATCAACTTCATCCGCCTCGCGACGCCGACCACCGATGACAAGCGACTGCCGACGGTTTTGAAGAACACGACCGGCTTCGTCTACTACGTCTCGATGAACGGCATCACCGGCTCGGCCCTGCCGGATCCGTCGCTGGTCTCCGGCGCCGTCAAGCGGATCAAGCAGCACACGGACCTGCCGGTTTGCGTCGGCTTCGGCGTCAAGACGGCCGAACATGCCAAGCTGATCGGCGCTTCCGCCGACGGCGTGGTCGTCGGCACCGCGATCGTCAACCAGATCGCCACCAGCCTGACCAAGGACGGCAATGCAACGGCCGATACCATCCAGGCCGTGGCCACCCTGGTGCGCGGCCTGTCGACAGGCACCCGTTCCGCCCGCCTTGTTGCCGCCGAATAGTTTCCCCATATAGGCTTTTCGGCAATCCCCTGCGGATTGATGAAAAGGCCTATGGGCATTTGGTGACGACTGAGCTATCGATTAATTCGGTCGATTAGGAGTTTCGAATTGAACTGGATCACGAACTACGTCCGCCCGCGGATCAATTCCATGCTGGGCCGTCGCGAGGTTCCGGAGAATCTCTGGATCAAGTGCCCGGAAACCGGCGAAATGGTCTTCCACAAGGATCTGGAGGACAACAAGTGGGTCATCCCCGCTTCCGGCTTCCACATGAAAATGCCGGCCAAGGCCCGTCTTGTCGATCTATTCGACAATGGCGAATATGAAGCCCTGCCGCAGCCGAAGGTCGCTCAGGACCCGCTGAAGTTCCGCGACTCGAAAAAATACACCGATCGCCTCAAGGATAGCCGCATCAAGACCGAGCAGGAGGATACGATCCTTTCCGGCCTCGGCAAGGTTCGCGGCTTGAAGCTCGTCGCGATCGTGCATGAATTCAACTTCATCGGCGGTTCGCTCGGCATGGCGGCCGGCGAAGCCATCGTGAAGGCTTTCGAGCGCGCGATCGCCGAAAAATGTCCCGTTGTCATGTTCCCGGCTTCGGGTGGCGCGCGCATGCAGGAGGGCATCCTGTCGCTGATGCAGCTGCCGCGCACGACCGTTGCCGTCGACATGCTGAAGGAATCGGGCCAGCCCTATGTCGTGGTTCTGACCAATCCGACGACCGGCGGCGTCACGGCCTCCTATGCCATGCTCGGCGATATTCATCTCGCCGAACCCGGCGCCGAAATCGGCTTTGCCGGCAAGCGCGTGATCGAGCAGACGCTGCGTGAAAAACTTCCAGAAGGCTTCCAGACATCGGAATACCTGCTGGAGCACGGCATGGTCGACATGGTCGTCAAGCGTCACGACATTCCGGACACCTTGGCAACCCTTTTGAAGATCCTGACCAAGGTGCCCGCCAACGACGTGTCCGCCAAGAGCAAGAACGGTGCTGCGCTGGCGGTGGCGGCGAGCGCCTGACATTATCGATTGCGGACTGGCGGAGGTGCGGGATGACGGCTATGGATCAATCCGCAATGAGCGAGGCAGCACGGGAAATCGAGAAGCTCATGGGATTGCATCCCAAGGGCTTCGACCTCTCTTTGGAGAGAATTACCCGGCTCCTCGACGTCCTCGGCAACCCTCATAAAAAATTGCCGCCGGTGATCCATGTCGCCGGCACCAACGGCAAGGGCTCGGTGACGGCCTTCTGCCGCGCCCTGCTCGAAGCCGGCGGCTATAGCGTGCATGTCCACACCTCGCCGCATCTCGTCAACTGGCACGAGCGTTATCGCATCGGCGTCAAGGGCGGTCGCGGCAAGCTTGTCGACGATGCCGTGTTCGCCGATGTGCTCAGGCGCATCGCCAAGGCCAATGACGGGCAGAAGATCACCGTCTTCGAAATCTTGACGGCCGCGACTTTCCTCCTTTTTGCCGCGCATCCGGCCGATGCCGTCGTCATCGAGGTCGGCCTTGGCGGCCGCTTCGATGCCACCAATGTCATTTCCGATCCCGCCGTCTCGGTCATCATGCCGATTTCGCTCGATCACCAGCCCTATCTCGGCGATCGCGTCGAGCTGATCGCGGCCGAGAAGGCGGGCATTCTCAAGGCCGGCCATCCTGTCGTCATCGGCCATCAGGAATATGACGCCGCGCTCGACGTGCTGATATCGACGGCCGAGCGCCTTCGTTGCCCGACCGCCGTGTTCGGCCAGGATTTTTCCGCCCATGAGGAATATGGCAAGCTGGTCTATCAAGACGAGTTCGGCCTGGCCGACCTGCCGCTGCCGCGCTTGCCGGGCCGCCACCAATATGGCAACGCCGCTGCCGCCATACGGGCGGTAAAGGCCGCCGGTTTCGTCGTCACCGAAGCGATGATGGAAAAGGCGATGACATCGGTGGAGTGGCCGGGACGCCTGCAGCGGCTGACGGAGGGCGAGCTGATGCCGCATGCCCCCGAGCGCGCGGAAATCTGGGTCGATGGCGGCCACAATCCCGGCGCCGGCGAAGTCATCGCGGAGGCCATGGCGAATTTCGAGGAGCGTCGGCCACGGCCTCTGTTCCTGATCATCGGCATGATCAACACCAAGGACCCCGTGGGATACTTCAAGGCCTTCGCCGGCCTTGCGGAGAAGGTCTATTGCGTGCCGATCCGCGGCAGCGATGCGATGATCGACCCGGTTATCCTGGCCAATGCCGCCTATGATGCCGGCCTGATAGCCGAACCGATGTCGAGCGTGGTCGAGGCGCTGGATGCGATCAAGTCTGTGGCTGTGCCGAATGCGCCAGCGCCACGCATTCTGATCGGCGGCTCCCTCTATCTGGTCGGCGATGTCCTTGCCGACAACGGCACGCCGCCGCGTTAATTCCGGGGGGTTACTCACCACCCGCCCTCGTGGTTCGAGACGGCTCTGAGGGCCTCCTCACCATGAGAGCTATACTCTTACCCGGCTCGCAACTCACTCCGTCCTCATCCTGAGCCTGTCGAAGGATCAGGGCGGCCATGGGCAAGCGCAAACACGGCACGATTGCCGAGGTGCGAAGCCTCGAAAAGCGAGGATGGTCACTCTTTGACCAAAAAAAGCCCCGCCGAAGCGGGGCCTTTGTTCTATACGATCGATACCGATCAGGATGCGCTGGAAATCCAGTTCTGCAGGGCCGTCTTGGGAGCGGCGCCGACCTTGATGTCGGCGACTTCGCCGGCCTTGAACATGGCAAGCGTCGGGATCGAGCGAACGCCGAACTGTGCGGCCAGTTCCGGATTTTCGTCGATGTTGAGCTTGGCAACCTTGACCTTGCCTTCGAACTGCACGGCGAGCTCTTCGAGAGCCGGAGCGATCATCTTGCACGGACCACACCACTCGGCCCAGAAATCAACGACGACAGGCTCTGCAGACTGCAGCACTTCGGTGGCGAAGTTGGAGGTATCGACTTTAACGGTAGCCATAGGCTGCTCCTTACCAGAATTTACGAGTTGCTAGATATGTGATGGTGCGGTGCCCGGATGTCAATATTTGGTAGTTCACTTTGTCTCGATCTCTGCAAGCGTCAATGCAAGAGCCCTGTCGGACAGCCTGTAGATTGAGGCGTTTTCGGTGTAGACCAGCATGCAGTCGATGCGCTTTCCCGGATAAAGCGGCGAAAGGATCTCGCGGTAAATCGCAAGCTGTGCCTTATGCGCGAAGGGAATGGTGTTTTCCTCGCCGGGCGGCACGCGATTCGTCTTGTAGTCGAGAATGACGACCCGATCGTCCAGGTCAGCCAGGCGATCGATGCGGCCCGAGACGGCGTAGGACTGATTGGCGAGTTTCAGCGTGCCCATGATCGAGACTTCGGCCTGCGCGTGGGTGCTGAAAGTGCCCTGCAGATCCGGATGCGACAGCAGTGCCATGACGGACTTCACCAGCGCCTCCTGCTCGGCCTGCGGCCAGAAGCGCGCTGCCCGCTGGGCATAGCGCCGGGCAGCATCGGCGCGGTCCTCGGGCGCGATCTCGGGCAATGTCTGTAGCATGCGGTGAATGAAACGGCCCTTTTGCAGGGCGCGGTCGGACCTGGCTTTTTCGCCGAAGAGCGCGGACGTGACGAGCAGATCATCGGCCTCCTCATCGATGACTGTGCCGACGCCGGACGGGCTCAGCGGCCGAGGCAGGCTCTTTTGCGGCGGCAGCGGCCGGCTGAGACTGTCAGGTAGGCCAACGCGTTCCGAGCGCTTTTCATGCTCTCTCGCCGTCTCGAATTCGAGCTGCACCTGGGCAACCCGCCAGCTTAAGCCCTCCCAGTCTCCATCGGGGCCTGAAAAGGTCCTTTGGGTGCAATGCTGCTCATCCTGACGCAAGGCGGCGGAGATCATGGAATGCCAGGTATCGGCATTTTCCCGGATACCGCGGTAGCCGCAGATGATCAGCCGGTCGGCGGCGCGCGTCATGCCGACATAGAGCAGGCGGCGATATTCGTCCTCCGCCAGCGCCTGCAGCCGGGCCGTATCCGCTTGCGTCAGCGAATTGGCAAGCGCCGAGACTGGAACCCACACCGGCAGCGGGATCTCATTCGCACTGGTTTCGATCAGCCGCAGCTTCGGCAGATGCGTATGGGTGAAGGCCTTGCCGCCGCCATCGACGAGGAAGACGATCGGCGCCTCCAGCCCCTTCGAAGCATGCACCGTCATGATCCGCACTTCGTTGCGGCCCTTGTCCTGCTCGCGCTTGACCGTCGGCGCCTCCAGTTCCAGCGTCGAGATGAAGGACTGCAGACCGGGCAGGCCGCTGGTCTCATGATCGAGCGCGAAGGTCAGGAATTCGTCGAGGATATCGCTGACCTCGGTGCCGAGCCGCGCCAGGAACTGCCGTCGGCCGCCAAAGCTGCCAAGCGCGCGGGCATAGAAATCATGCACGGGAAGGCTCTTCGACAAAGCAAGGAAGGTTCGCAGCCGTTCGACCACGTTGACAAAGCGTTCGTGGCCGTCTCCGGCAAATCTTTGCAGGTGGCTCCAGACGCTTTCCTCGTCGTCGCGGTAGGCGGCAACCGCGAAGACATCTTCTTCGCTGAGGTCGAACAACGGGCTCTTTAGCAGCGCGCAGAGCGAGAGATCGTCTTCCGGCAACAGCAGGAAGCGGCCGAGCGCGAGAAGATCCTGGATGGCGATATGGCTGGTCAGGACAAGACGATCGGCGCCGGCGACGGGAATGTTGCCGCGTCGTTTCAGGGCGCGGGTCAGCGCGTTGACGAAGCTGTCACGCTTGCGCACGAGCACGAGAATGTCGCCGGCTTCGATGAAGCGGGCGTTGCCCTTCTCGATGATCTTTTCTCGCCCGACAAGATTGCCGATCGTCTGCGCCATCCGCCGCGCTAGAATGGCGGGAGGTGCACTCTCCGGCGTCGAATCGAAAGGCGCCGTCCAGTCTTCCTCCTTGGTGGCCGGTTCCGGCGCGATCATCTCCCAGAGATCGACGGCGCCGGGATGGCCGATACGGCTGGAGCGATGCACCACTGGTTCGTTGACGGCGCTGAGGCCCTTGGCATTGCCCGGGCTCGTGAAGACGTGGTCGACGGCGCCGAGCACGTCGGCTGTCGAGCGGAAGGAGAGTGGCAGGCGGATCGACGAGAATTGCTGGCCGCTGGCCGCCACACGCCGCCGGGTGCGGTCGCTCTCCTCGGAAAAGCGTTCGGGACGTGCACCCTGGAACGAATAGATCGATTGCTTCTCGTCGCCGACGGCAAAGATCGTGCGCAGCGTCGGTCGGGCGCTGTCGCCGGAGAAGAAATCCTCCGCCAGTGATTGGATGACGCTCCACTGGATCGGGCTGGTATCCTGCGCCTCGTCCACCAGAATGTGGTCGATGCCCTGATCGAGCTTGTAGTGGATCCACGGCCCGACATCCTTCTTGGTCAGAAGATCGGCGGTGCGGGTAATGAGATCCTCGAAATCGAGCTGGCTGCGCCGCTTCTTCAGCTCCTCATAGTCGCGGTTCAGGCGATCGGCGAGAACGAGGGCGGCGTGCGTGGCGCGATACATCCGCATCAGCTTCAGCCGGTCGCGGCAGGCAACGACATGGGCGCGCGCCGCAGCCACGGCATCGGCCAAGGCTGGCGCATCGGCCAGCATCGCCTTGACGAAGAACTGGCTGTCCGATTTCGGTTCGCCCTTGGCAGTCAGGACGGCTTTTTCGAGGATTTCGGCGCGGGCGAGCGGATTTGCCTCGCGCTTGGCAAGGCGCAGCGCATAGGCAACTTCCTGCGCCTTCGCGCCGCCCTTATCGTCCGCGAGCGTGAGATAAAGCTCCAGTGTCGCGCCAGACAGACCGGGAAGCGGCCAATATTGCTCCGCAATGCTCGTTTCCGTCTCGCCGGGGGAAAGGCCGAGCCGGGCAAGCAGCGCGGTTTCAATGCCGCTCTTGCGGCCGGCACTCTCGGTGAAGCGGCGGATCGCATTGCGATTGGCGACAATATCGCCGAGCAGCGTCTCGAGGCCGGATTCGTCGCCGAGGTCGAGTACATAGTCGAAGGCCCGAGCCAATTCGGCATCGCAATGTGGGCTGGTGGATGTTAGCAGCGCGCGTCGCGCGTCGTCGAGCAAGGTCTCCGCCGCACGATCGTCGAGAACGGAGAAGTGACCAGCGACGTTAGCCTCGAGCGGGAACTGATGCAGCAGGGCCTCGCAAAATGCATGGATAGTTTGGATCTTCAGCCCGCCGGGTGTTTCCAGCGCCTTGGCAAACAGCCGGCGTGCCTCGGCAAGCTTGAAGAGATCCGGCTCCCTGCCTTCGATATCGGCAATGCGTGTCTTCAGCTCCTCGTCCGGCATGGTCGCCCAGGCGGCCAACCGGTCGAAGACGCGGTTCGACATTTCGGAGGCCGCAGCCTTGGTATAGGTGAGGCAGAGGATGGCCGAGGGGCGCGCGCCAGCCAGAAGCAGGCGAATGACGCGCTGCGTCAGCACGTGCGTCTTGCCGGAGCCGGCATTGGCCGAGACCCAGGCCGAGCGCTCGGGGTCGGAGGCGATGGATTGCTGGATCGTCGTCCAGCTGATCCAGACGCCGGGATCGTCGCTTTCGGGTAGGGTGGCGATAGCGTCGGCGGGAAAATCACTCATCGCCGCCGCCTTCCTGCTCGGTCTCGGCTGTCGACCATTCCGAGACGCGGGCGAGGTGATCGTAATCCCCGCCATACTCGAACTGCTGCGCCGGAATCAGCCGTGAGGAAAAACCCTTCTCGCCGGATTGCAGGAGCGAGACGAACTTCACCAGCTGGTCCATCGACTCTTGCGCCAGATCCATAGCCGACTTCGTTTCCGTCTTGCCGCCGCGGCTGGAATGCTCGTTGTTGACCTGATCGACCTTGAAGCGGTCACCGGGCCGCAAGCGGACATAGAGCAGGTTTTCAGGGATCAGCGCGCCGATATTGCGGAAGGCACCGGCCTTCAGCGCATAGGCTTCCAGCGCCAGCTGCGGATCGAGCAGCGCGCGGGCCTGTAACGGAGAGGGATTATAGCCGGTCTTGTAGTCGATAAGGTCGGCGCCAGTGTCACTCTTGATGTCGATGCGGTCGGCAACGCCGGTGAGGCGAATGCCGATCGGTTCGATCTCGACGCTGGCCGGCACTTCCGTCGCCGTCTTGCGCAGTTCTGGCCGCCGCTCCGCTTCCCAGGCAAGGAAAGCTCGCGCCACTTCGCGAAAACGCGGCCGCCAGACACTATCAATATGAACGGGCAATCGTTCGGCATCAAAGAGGTCGGCAATAATGCCATCCATCGCCAGCGCCGCCTCCCGCGTGCCGGCCACATGTCCTTCGCGGACGAAACGGTCGATGATCTTGTGGTAGAGTGTGCCACGTTCGGCCGGGCCGGGATCGCGGTTGAACGGGTCGACCGGATCGAGCCGCAGCACGCGCCGGGCATAAATCGAATAGGGATCGCGCCGCAGCCGCCCCACTTCGCTGAAGGAATAGCTCTTTGGCTGCAGTTCCATGGGCGGTTTCGGTGCCGGGCGTAACGCCGGGGCCTGATTTTCGCCCTCATCGATCATCCCAGCCCAATGACGATACTGATCGCCGCGGGCCTTCATGTCCTCTTCCAGCTCCTTGCCGCCGAGCGCGATCAGCCGCTGCAGCCAGCGCGACGCAACCGTCGGCGTCGAGCCCTGACGCAGGGCGCGCGAATAGATCAGGTCGCGGGTGCCGTTCGCCATTTCGAAATCGTGAGCCAGCTGGCCGATGCGGCGCTCTGGCGGCTCCAGGCCGATCTCCGTCTTCATGCCGCGTGAAATGAAGGGGTTGTTCGCGATCTGCCCCGGCCACGAGCCTTCATTCAACCCACCGAGGATCAGCGTATCGACGCTCTGCAGGCGCGCCTCCAGCGTGCCGAAGATGAAGAGGCGCGGGTGGCTGAGCGCACGCGGCTTCACCGCCTGGCCCACGCAGAGTGCCGTCATGATGTCGATCCATTGCACTCCGTTGGCTTCGAGCTGACCATCCGTTTCGATGACATCCCGGAACAGGCTGGCAAGCGTGTCCCCGGCTTCGCCGGACCAGAGGTTCGCCAGGCTGCCGCGTTCGTCGACGGTTGCGGCTTCCAGAGCCCGGCCCGTACGCTCGGCCCAATCCGAAAGGGTCGGCAGACCCTCCGACGTGGGCAGGGAAAGTGCCGATACCAGTGGTTCGCATGCCGCGGTCACCCGCTGTGCCAGCGTACGCGCATGCCCGATGGCCTTAGGCGGCAGCGATTTGCGCCATTGTGGCGCATGGCGGTCATTGGCCTGTCCCGCCACGCGGTCGTCGAGCAGGGCTTCCAGCCTGCCGATATCGACATGGGCGACGCCGCCCCTGAGCGCCAGGATCTCCAGCGCATCGACGCCGGGCTGATGTGTTTGCGCCGGCAGGCCGAACAGGGCGAGGGGATGTTTCAGCAGCGCAACGACGGCAACGGGATCGCCGGGACGAAGGGACGCTTCCAGCAGCAATTGCAGCAACGTGCCTTGCGGCGTAGCGGTAAGCGGCGTGCCGGCCGAATCGTCGGCGGTGATGCCGAAGCGGGCAAGCTCGGCCGTGACTCGCCTTGCAAGATTGCGGTCGGGCGTGATCAAGGCCGCCTGGCTTTCGCCGCCGTTGCGGCCCGGCTTTTCCAGCGCCAGCCGCAGGGCGATGGCGATCGCGGTTGCCTCCTCGCGCTCATTGGCGGCTTCGATCAGCGCAACGTCGGCGAATGCGGCCGGGATCGCATCGGGAGCGAGTGTCTTACGCCAGCTTCCCCAGCCACTTGTAGCCTTGGCCGGCGCCAGCGCGCGCGACAGGATCTGCGCCCGCATCTGCATGGTATCGGCTGCGTCCGCAATGGGTTCGACATCGCGCCGCGTGATGCGCAGCCTCTTCAAGAGCAGCGAAAGACCATATTGCGGATGGCTGCGCGTAGCCGGATCGGCTCTTTCGCCGATGGAGGTTTCCGGCGCCACGAGCTGCCAATCCTCTTCCGGCATCGCAAGATCGAGGCCGGGCAGCACGATCACGCCTTGCGGCAAGGATGCAACTGCCGCGATCAGCTCCGCCGTCGCCGGCACCGAGCCGGTCGAGCCTGCAACGATGACTGGCCCGGGATGCCGCATGGTGGCGATGCGCTGCGCCTCGGCGCGCAGGATGGCATTGCGGTTGCGGGCTGGCGACGATTTGCCGAGTTCCTCGAGACGTGCCGGCCAGAATGCGCTGGCAATCGCCAGGAATTCGGCCGTCAGCTGCCACCAGAGCGCATGATCCTCTGCGCTGAGAGTGGCAAGCTCGCTCCACTCGCGGTCCTCTGTCTCAAGCGAATCGATGAGTTCGGCAAGATTGCGGGCGAGCCATATGGCATCCGCCGGGCTTGCCGGCGCCACCAGCGGCGAGTCGGAGTGGATGTCGCGTACGATCTGCGGCAGCTTGTTGCGCCAGGCAAGGATCAGCCGCGCCAGTTCCAGCAGCCGGGCGGTATTGGCAAGCGGCTGCGCAAGATCGGCCGTTTCCGGCAGGGTTTCCTCGAAATAGCCGCTGTCGTCATCGGTTTCGCCGAGCGGACGGATGACGGGCAGGATCGCGGAGCGGCCGCCGAGCAGATCGACGAATTCCGAGCGCAGCACGCGCGCCGCACGCCGCGTCGGCAGGAAAATGCTGACCTTAGCAAGCGACAGCGGGTCGCCCGGATCATGGCGGAAATGTTCGGTCAGCCGTCCATCGCAAAGAGCTGTCGCAAGGGTTTTCAGGAAGGGCAGGCCCGCCGGAATCGTCAGGATGCGCTGCCGGTGCCCGCCCGTCATAGGCTCACGCAAACGCCCGGAAGGTCCGGATCGCTTCCTCCGCCTCGCCGATCGCCTCCGGTGTGCCGACTGTCAACCAATGACCATCCATCATAGTTCCATAGAGCCGGCCGCGCTCGATGGCCTTGTCGAAGTAGATATTGACATTAAAGGCATCGTCAGGCGCGTCATCGAGGAAGGATGGGTTCATCGCGATTGCGCCGGCATAGACGACACCGTTATATTGGTTGTCGCGATATCGTGTGAGCCGGCCATCGTCAGCCATGTTGAAGTCATGCTTGCCATTATGGCCTGTGGTCCGTTCCAGTTCGACGCAGAGCATTGCCATGTCCATGCGCTGCTCGTTGTAGAATCCGGCTAACTTTTCGAGATTGGTCAGGCGGCCGGGCTTCTCACCGATCCAGAACAGATCAGCATTCATGACGAACACCGGGTCGCGGCTCAAAAGTTTTAAGCCCTTGACGAGACCGCCGCCATTGTTCATCAGCGCGTCCCGCTCGTCGGAAATCAGGATTTCAAGGCCGCGATAGCTGCGCAGATGCGCCTCCATCTGGTCGGCATGGTGATGGACGTTGACGACAGCCCGCTCGACGCCGGCTTCTGCCAGCGCATCCAGCGCGTAATCGATCATTGCCTTGCCGGCGATCTTCACCAGCGGCTTCGGGATGATGTCGGTGATCGGCCGCATGCGGGTTCCGAGCCCCGCGGCCAATACCATGGCTTGCTTGATGGTCATTTCGTCTCGAACCTTCGATTCGCTGTCTGCTTTCCTTTAGCATAAGGCCGGAAAGCCGTCGCCGGTCTCTGGCTGTTATGGTAGGCCGATCCCAGCTTTCTGGCACCATTCGCGCAAGGGGGCGAGCGCTTCATGCTCGAAGGCGATGGCGAGATAGGCGAGTGTGCGCGGCATATGCTTCAGATATCCGGGCTTGCCGTCACGCTGCAGCAGCCGCACCCAGAGGCCGGCAAGCTTGCAATTGCGTTGCGCCGACATGATTGCCCAGCTCCTCAGGAATTTCGCCTCGTCGAAACCGCCTTGAGCGTGCCGGAGCGCGAGATAGTCTGCCATCAGCCGGTCATGCAGATCGCGCTCGATCGTCACCCGTGCATCCTGCACTAGCGAGGCGACATCATAGGAGGTCGGCCCGATCATCGCATCCTGGAAATCGATGAGACCGATGCGTTGGATGCCCTTTTCCGTCCCTCGCCAGATGATATTCGGCGAATGCATGTCGCGCAGCAGCAGGTTCTTTTCTGCGTCTTCGAGCTGGTCGATCAGCTTGTCCCAGATCGCCAGATAGTCGGCGCGTTCCTCGTCGCTTGCCGGCGTGCCACGCTTCCAGGGTAGATGCCAGTCGAGCAGCAGCCGCGCTTCCATCTTCATCGCGGTCCGGTCGAAATCCGGAATGTGATGGATGTGATCCGGCGTGACCGGGATGTCGCGAGGAATGGAAAGGCTGTGCAGATGTGCAAGGCAGGCGACGCTAGCCCGATAACGCTCGGCAATCGGCTTTCCTTCGGCGTCAAGCACGCCGTCGGTGCCGAGATCCTCGATCAGCAGAATGCCCTGGTCGTAATCGGCGGCAAAGATTTCCGGGGCGGCAAAGCCATTCTCCCTGAGGACATTGGCAATCGCTACGAAGGGATAGGCATCCCAGGCAAGATGCGCGACCTTGGGATAGGGTTTGCCGTCGAGCACGGGCGGGCCTTCCGGCAGGCGCGGCCAATCCATCAGGATCACGCGGCTGCCGCCATCGCTCGGATAAATGGATTCGTAAGCCCGCAGCGAGGCATCGCCCGTGAGGAAGCGCCTGCCGGCACCGCGATAGCCATGCGAACCGAGAAAGGCGCGTATGGCTAACACGCGCTCGATGCGCGCCATCTGCTTTGCCGGTGCCGTGATCACGGCGCGCCGTCCTTCGCCCTCATGCGTGAGCCTGAGGTTCACACGCTCCTTCGGCAGCTCGCCCTCGGCCATTTCGGGCCATTCGACCAGACAGATGCCGGTCTGCAGGGCTTCGTCAAAGCCGAGCTCCGTCAATTCGCTGGGGTCGCCGAGGCGATAGAGATCGAAATGCGAGACCGGGATGCGCAGCTCGTAGGATTGCACGAGCGTGAAGGTCGGGCTTGGCACGTCCATTTCGGCATCGTCAGCCATGGCGCGCAGCAACGCGCGTGCGAGCGAGGATTTGCCCGCGCCGAGATCGCCTGATAGTGCCAGGCAGTCACCGACTTTCAACGCCAGCGCCAGATCCTCGCCAAGCTGAGCCGTGGCCGTGTCATCCGCGAGGAAAAGGGAAATGCTGCTGCCGGAGGCGGTCATTCTGCTGCGACGGAATGGGGCAATTCGGCCGAAGGAATCCGGCAGGTCACCATCGTCCCCTTGCCCGGCTGGCTTGCGATGGAAACCTCGCCTTCATGCAGGCTGACGAAGCTTTCGACGATGGAAAGGCCGAGGCCCGCGCCGCTGCGTTTGCCGCCCTTGCCGCCGGAGGCGAAGCGGTTGAAGACCGTGTGGATCAGTTCTTCCGATATGCCGGGACCCTTGTCGGAGACCGAGAAGACGAAATCCGTGCCTTCGCGCCCGCATTTCAGCGAGATCGTCGATCCCTCGGGTGCGAAATTGGCGGCATTGGTCAGAAGCTTCAGCAAAATCTGCTTCAGCCGCTGCTGATCGGCGACGATAGAGCCGAGATGCGCCGGCACGGTGATTTCTAGCGTCACGCCGCTTTCCTGCAGCCGGTCGGCGATCTGCATCGACACTTCGTCGAGCAGGTCAGAGAGTACGATCTCGGAATAGTTCAGCCGCATGATGCCGGCATCGACTGTCGCCAGATCGAGAATGTCGTTGACCAGTGTTAGAAGCACGGAGGAGGAGGTCGAGATATGGTCGATATATTCGGCCTGCCGATCGTTCAGCGAACCGATGCCCGGCGTCTTCAGGAGGTCGGTAAAGCCGATGATGTTGGTAAGCGGCGAGCGCAGCTCGTAGGAGACATGCTGGACGAAATCGTTCTTCAGCTCATCCGCCTTTAGCAGCGCCTCGTTTTTCTCGGTCAACGCCCGTTCGGCGCGCACGCTATCCGTCTTGTTGACGAAGGTCAGCATGGTCTGCGCATTCGGTAGCGGAATGACGGCGTAGTCGAGCACCAGATTGGAAAAGAGCTCCAGCGTCCCCTGTGAGGACGGGCGCTCGTCGTCGAAGCTGGTGATCTGCTCGGCAAAGCGCTTCCAGCCGTCGGGCCGGTCATAGGAGGGAGCGCAGGCTTCGGCCAGAGCCTGGATATGCGTTCCGGGCTTGGCCTGCGCCTCGGTGATGTTCCAGAGAATGCGGAAGGCCGGGTTGGAAAGGCGGATGCGGCCATCAGGCCCGAAAACGGCAACGCCTTCGGACAGATGGTCGATGGTTTCGCCTTGGACCTTGACCAGCGTGTTGTAGCGCGTTTCGAGATCGACCTGCTCGGTCAGGTTCTCGAATACCCAGGTGGCGCCACCCTGCGGATGCGCCGTGGCAAAAACCCGAAGGATCTGGCCATTGGGCAGATGCCAAAGGTCGGCCTGCGTATCGAGTGCGCGATAGACCGAAAGGACATCGTCCTTCCATGTCTTCCAGTTCAGCTGTTCGGGCAGCTTCTTGGCGCTGCGCAGCCTTTCCAGAAGCTCGCTGTTGTCGGGTCGCTTTTCCAGGAACGCGATGTCGAGTTCCCAGAGCTGGACGAAAGCCTGATTGTAGAATTGCAGCCGCCGCTCGCCGTCGAAGATTGCAACCGGCGTTGCCAGATGATCGAGCGTTTCGGCGTGGCTCTTCAGCGTGCGTGCGAGCTCGGCGCGAACCGATTCCGCCTCGGACACGTTGATGGCGATACCGGCCGATCCATTCGGAGCCCTGACGTCGACGACGTCGAAGAAGGTGCGGTTGCCATGCACGACGGTCGAAATCTTGTCATGGAAGGGCGATTCCGGCGTGGCCGCCGCACGAATGCGCTCGCGTGCCACCGTCGTCAGGAATTCGCGTCCCTCACGGAGGGCCTCTTCTGCGGAAACCGCTTCCACCGCCTCGCTATAGGCCTGGTTGACCCAGGTCAGCGTGCCTTCGGTATCACGTTGCCACACGGGCAGGTCGATGGCATCGAGCAGGTGCTGGAAAGTGGAGATCGAGGTCATCAGCCGTTCACGCTCGATCTTCAGCTCGGCGAGTTCCGCGCGCAGATTGTTGAGCGCGATGAAACGGACGAAGGCCCGCCCGCCGGAAATGCGACCCTGTGCCTCCAGGATTTCGTCGCGGTTGGTTTCGACCACCATGTCAAAACTCTGGCCGCTGCTGCGCAGCTTGTCGATCGCCTTGTCGAGTTCGCCGGCCGACCATGATTTCAGCCAGCGTCCGAAGGCGAGGAATTCATTGTCCTGCGGCGCGCCGGTCTCGACCGGAAGCTGGCCGAGCAGCTCGGGCCGTGAATTCTGGCCGTCCCAGATGACGATGCGGCGGTTCTTGTCGGCAATCAGCGCCTGATATTGCGAAATGCGCTGGTTGGCATCGGAAAGAGCCGTGCGGATCTCGCGGCTTTCGCTTTCCATATTGCCGCGCTGCCGCACCATCCACATGGTCGACAGAAGTGCCGCGGAAATCACGCCGATGATGATGGAGAAAACGGCCATTTCCGACGAAGTGAAGAGGCGCATGCTCGCCTGAGCGGCGGTGTTGCCCTGCGCGAGGACCGGGCCTGCCAGACCGGTCAGGAGTCCGGCGAAAACGCTGAGCCGCAGCAGGCGGCTCAAAGAAGCGAGCCGACCCCTGCCGGGCTTTGCCCGTGCTGGGTACCAATATGCGCCGCCCTGCTGCAACCGCGCCGCCGCTTGGCGTAGCACTAGCTGATGCAGGTTGTCTTCCCCTTCAGTCATAAGAGGTCTGTCTCCGTCCTATAATGTGCCGCATCCTGACAAGACATCCCATTTTCATGGCTCCGGGCACGCCCGGTTCGTCACGAATCAAGTGTAAAAACAATACTGCCTAAGGGAATCTGCGGGAAGGGAGCTGGCTAAAAAATAAGCCCCGGCATTTTGTCAATGCCGGGGCCACAAGATGTTGTGGATATTGATTTTGTAATCAGTATCTGTAGTGGTCGGACTTGAACGGACCCTTCGGTGTGACGCCGATATACGATGCCTGCTCTTCGGAAAGCTCCGTCAGTTTGACACCGAGCTTGGCAAGATGCAGGCGGGCGACCTTTTCATCGAGGTGCTTCGGCAGCACGTAGACCTGGTTCTTGTACTGGTCGGGCTTGGTGAAGAGCTCGATCTGCGCCAGTGTCTGGTTGGTAAAGGAAGCCGACATGACGAAGGACGGGTGGCCGGTGGCGTTGCCGAGGTTCAAGAGACGGCCTTCCGACAGCAGGATGATGCGGTTGCCCTTGGCGAACTCGACCATGTCGACCTGCGGCTTGATGTTCGTCCACTTGAGATTACGCAGGGCGGCAACCTGGATCTCGTTGTCGAAGTGGCCGATATTGCCGACGATCGCCATGTCCTTCATCGCACGCATATGGTCGATGCGGATGACGTCCTTGTTGCCGGTCGTGGTGATGAAGATGTCGGCCGAGGAGACGACGTCCTCAAGCTGAACGACTTCATAGCCGTCCATGGCGGCCTGCAGGGCGCAGATCGGATCGACTTCCGTGACCTTGACGCGGGCGCCGGCACCGGAGAGCGAAGCGGCGGAACCCTTGCCGACGTCGCCATAGCCGCAGACGACGGCGACCTTGCCGGCCATCATGACGTCGGTGGCGCGACGGATGCCGTCAACCAGCGATTCCTTGCAGCCATACTTGTTGTCGAACTTCGACTTGGTGACGCTGTCATTGACGTTGATGGCCGGGAAGGGAAGCAGGCCCTTTTGGCTGAGCTGGTAGAGGCGGTTGACGCCGGTGGTGGTCTCTTCGGTCACACCCTTGATGGCGTCGCGCTGCTTGGTGAACCAGCCCGGCGATGCCTGCAGGCGCTTCTTGATCTGTGCGAAGAGGATTTCCTCCTCTTCGGAATGCGGATGGGAGAGCACGTCCTCGCCGGCCTCGGCGCGGGCGCCGAGCAGGATGTACATGGTGGCGTCGCCGCCATCGTCGAGAATCATGTTGGAAACGCCGCCATCGGTCCACTGGAAGATCTTGTCCGTGTAGATCCAGTAGTCTTCGAGGCTTTCGCCCTTGACGGCGAAGACCGGAACGCCGGAAGCGGCGATCGCGGCTGCGGCATGATCCTGCGTGGAGAAGATGTTGCACGATGCCCAGCGCACCTCGGCACCGAGGGCCACCAGCGTCTCGATGAGAACGGCTGTTTGAATCGTCATGTGCAGCGAGCCGGTGATGCGCGCGCCCTTCAGCGGCTGTGCTTCGCCGAATTCGGCGCGGCAGGACATCAGGCCCGGCATCTCGGTTTCGGCGATCGTGATTTCCTTGCGGCCGAAGTCGGCAAGGCCAATATCAGCGACGACGTAGTCCTTTTCAGTGCTCATCAGGGGTCTCCAGCCTGAACGATGCAGTCGCCGCTGGCGGACGCCTCGGCCGAATGCAACAAAAATTGCACGCTGACAGCGTGTGGAATGATGCCGTGTAGCAGGCTTCAGGGTGGAAATCAATGACGACATAAAGAGGTCTTTATGTCTTTATGTCCCGGTGGCGGACGGAGGAAAACTTATATTTCCTCGCCGAACTTGTTTGCCACCAGCTGGTCGAGCGCCTCGAGCGCTTCGGCGGCCTGATTGCCGCTTGCGGTCACCAGCACGCTGCAGCCGGGGCTTGCGGCCAGCATCATCAGGCCCATGATCGAATTGCCGCCGACGGTGGTGCCGTCTCTCGAAACGGTGATGGCGGCGTCGTATGCCTCGACGGTCTGGACGAATTTTGCCGAGGCACGGGCATGCAGGCCCCGTTTGTTGATGATCAGGAGTTCCCGGGAAAGCTCGGTCATGGGGGCTGTGTCTGCCTCGTTATTTGCCACTGAGCACACGGCTGGCCACATTGATATATTTGCGCCCGGCCTCTGAAGCTTCCACCAAGGCCCTTTCCATGTTGTTGTCGCCGCGCACGCCTGCGAGCTTGATCAGCATCGGCAGATTGACGCCGGCGATGACCTCGGTGTGGCCGCTATTCATGACGGAGATTGCGAGATTGGAAGGAGTGCCGCCGAACATGTCGGTGAGGATGATGACACCGTGCCCGTCATCGGCGCCGGCAACGGCCTGCAGAATGTCCTGCCGGCGCTTGTCCATATCGTCTTCGGGACCAATGCATACCGTCTCTATGAACTTCTGCGGACCAACGACATGCTCGACGGCATGCCGAAACTCTTCAGCCAGCTTGCCATGAGTGACAAGCACAAGTCCAATCATGATATTACTGCTCCCATGGCATACGCAAACAGGTGGCCAATATCGCAATGCAGCAATGTCGTCCACCGGTGGGGGGACATCTTGGCGATGAAAAGGCGAAGTGCAAGCTTAAAATATAGGATTTGCATGCCTATGCGGGCCTAAATGGCCGTTTAATCGAAACTCGCGCCGATTTTCGCCATTATGACGGCGAGGGGATTCGTGGAGGTTGCGGCCAGACGGATCAGGGGCAACCTGATGGAGTCGGTGATATCGATCTGCTCGTCCTCCGGCGGCAGCCTTTCGGCCGCTGCCGGGTCCACCGCGCGAACGGCGAAGTGCATTTCGCCCCGCGAAACATAAGGCATCCGAACAATCCCGGTATAACGGATTTCCATTAATCCGGCGATTGAGGGCGGACATTCGGCGATGGTGGAACCGTTGCGCTTGGCTATCAACACGCGATCATCGGCAATCAGGCTCGCCGCAAGTCCGAGCGGTTTGGCCGCCGCCAGGCATGAGAAGGCAAGGGTGGATTTGCCGCTGCCCGAGGGGCCGAGAAACAGGAATCCGGTCCCGCCGATGACGATTGCAGTCGCGTGGATATTGGTCGCGTCGTCGGTCATGCGGGCGCTCACGCCTGTGTCTGCGCGGGCAACGACAGGATGAAGCGGGCGCCGAGCAGCGTCGTGCCATCGCTGTCGACGATGTTCTCGGCGCGTAGCGAGCCGCCATGCGCCTCGGCGATCTGCCGGCTGATCGACAGGCCAAGGCCTGAATTCTGCCCGAAACCTTCCGATTCCGGCCGGTCGGTATAGAAACGCTCGAAGATGCGATCGATGTTTTCGGCCTGGATGCCGGGGCCGTTATCCTCGATATAGATGATACAGCGCGTTCTCGTGCGCGTCAGCCGCACCGTGATCTTGCCGGTGCCGTTCGGAACAAAAGATCGAGCGTTTTCAATAAGATTGGTGATAATCTGGCCGATACGCAGATCGTGACCGACGACGGTGAACTTTGCTTTGTTGGCCGGCTTGGGGTCGGCCACATATTCGATCTCGACCGCCCTCTTGCTGTGGCCGACCTGACGGGAAATGTCGATCATGTCGCGCAGCAGCACTTCCAGATCGAGCGCTTTTTCATCCGAGCGGGCGAGTTCCGCGTCGAGACGCGAGGCGTCGGAAATGTCGCTGATCAGGCGGTCGAGGCGGCGGACGTCATGCTGGATTACGTCCATCAGACGCTTCTTGGAATCGTCGCTCTTGGCGAGCGGCAGGGTTTCAACCGCGCTGCGGAGCGACGTGAGGGGGTTCTTGAGTTCATGGCTGACATCGGCCGCGAAACTTTCGATCGCGTCGATGCGGTCGTAGAGAGCCGACGTCATGTCACGAAGCGCGATCGAGAGGTTGCCGATCTCGTCCTGGCGGGCCGAGAAATCCGGAATTTCCTCACGCTCCTTCGCCCCGCCGCGGCGCACGCGGATGGCCGCGGCCGAGAGCCGGCGCAGCGGATTGGCGATGGTGGAGGATAAAAGCAGTGACAGCACGACATTGACAAGCGTCGCGACGCCAAAGACGCGCATGATCGCCAGACGCTCGGCATGAACGATCTTGTCGATGTCGCCGGCCTGGGTCGAGAGCAGCAAGACACCGAGAACAGCGCGGAAGCGCTGGATCGGCACGGCGACGGAAACGATCAGTTCGCCCTTTTCCGTGGTGCGGACGACCGCGCCGCGCACACCCGTTAGCGCGTTCATGACTTCCGGATAGATCGAGCCGTCGCCGCCGGGTGCCTCCTTATATACAGGCAAGTTGCCCGGCTGCAGCATCTTGTTGAGCAACCCGCTGAACCAGTCGGACCAGCTCTGCTTCTCGTCGTCGACCGGCGGCAGATCGTAACGCAGCACCTGGCCGCGCGAATAAAGATGGCGGCTGTCGAGCAGCAGATTGGCATCAGCGTCGAAGATGCGGGCGCGGGTGCGCGTCGGCGAAATCAGCCGGGTCAGCACCGGCGCCACCTTTTCCGGATCGATCGGGAATTCCAGGTCTTCGTCGTTTGGAACGGGCGTGATGCTCTGGCCGGCCTGCAGCTCCAGGAGCTTCTGCGGATCGATGGTGATGGAGTTGGTGTCGACCGATGCCGAAGCCGAGACGGCGCCTGCGATGATCTCGCCCTGCGTCAGCAGGCTTTCGACGCGGGCGTCGATCAGGCCCTCACGGAACTGGTTGAGGTAGAGAATGCCGCCGACGAGGACGACGAGGGCGGCGAGATTGAAGAACAGGATACGCCGCGTCAGGCTCGAAAAGACGGCATTGCCGAAGATGCGGCGGATCAGGACGAAGGGATGGGTCCAGCGCCGGCGCGCGATTCGAGCGCCGCTCGGGCTTTCCGAGTCGTCTATCTCTCTATCCTGCACTAGCTGTGCCAAGCCAACGGCCCTTTCGAAGGACGGGATCGGCGACCCCGTCCGCATGCTCTTATTCCATCGCCCGCCGTATGGTCTATGGTCCAGTTAACTATCAGGCGGCTTCGCGGAAGCGATAGCCGACGCCATACAGCGTCTCGATCATATCAAAATCGAGGTCGACCATCTTGAATTTCTTGCGCAACCGCTTGATGTGGCTGTCGATCGTGCGGTCGTCGACATAGACCTGCTCGTCGTAGGCGGCGTCCATCAGGGCGTCGCGGCTCTTCACAACGCCGGGGCGTTGCGCAAGGGAATGCAGGATGAGGAATTCCGTGACGGTCAGCGTCACCGGCTCGCCCTTCCAGGTGCAGGTGTGCCGTTCCTGGTCCATGACGAGCTGGCCGCGTTCCAGCGAACGGGCCTGTTGCGGCGCACCCGGCTTGGCGGCCGCATTGCCGCCTGCAGCATTCGCGGCTTCGCGGGCCGAGGCGCGGCGGAGCACCGCCTTGACGCGCTCGACCAGCAGACGCTGCGAGAATGGCTTGGTAATGAAGTCGTCGGCGCCCATTTTCAGGCCGAAAAGCTCGTCGATCTCTTCATCCTTCGAGGTCAGGAAGATCACCGGTATATCGGATTTCTGGCGCAGGCGGCGCAGCAGCTCCATGCCATCCATGCGCGGCATCTTGATATCGAAGATCGCTAGTTGAGGCGGCCGGGCAAGCAGGCCGTCGAGCGCCGAGGCTCCGTCCGTATAGGTTTCTACCTTATATCCCTCTGCTTCCAATGCAATCGATACGGAAGTGAGGATATTGCGGTCGTCGTCAACGAGCGCGATTGTCAACATGGTGTTCGTCTCCGTCATCAGTGCGCGTCTCCCGGATTTGGAATCCAGCCCAGGCGGTCTGCCAGCTCGGTCGGCGGTAACCTGGCGCGCTTATGGGGATAAAGGTGGAACAAATTGTGGCAAAGATAAAGGGGAGGATTGTCGCGGAGAAAAACCCTTGCGCAATGGTTGTGCGACGAAACATCTCGCCATGCCTCATTCAAACGATTTAAAATTATCGATGTTTATTTAAATCGATTAAATAACTGATATCATTAAAGTTTTTTTGTTTTTTGCTCTTGTGCTTTTAAAAAGAGCCCTCTACGCTTTAGATAGTTCTAACGGCCAAGCCCCTTTGTAGAGGAAAATGTGATGGAGCAATTCGGCGTTCGCAATCCCGCAACCGAACTGGGATCGATCGGCTTGGGAGCCGCCGCCAGTGTTCGCTATAACCTCATGGAAGCCCACCTTTACGAGGAAGCGATTCGCCGTCAGGAAGCCGATCTGACCGCCGACGGTGCGCTCAGGGCTCTGACCGGACAGCACACCGGCCGTTCCCCGAAGGACAAGTTCGTCGTGCGCAACGCCACCACCGAAGATCAGATCTGGTGGGATAACAACAAGCCGATGTCGCCGGAACATTTCGAGCTGCTGCATGAAGATATGCTGGCGCATGCACGCGGCAAGGACCTGTTCGTCCAGGATCTGATTGGCGGCGCTGACGTCGAATATGCACTGCCGACGCGCGTCGTCACCGAATTCGCCTGGCACTCGCTGTTCATCCGCAATCTGTTGATCCGGCCGGAGCGCATCGCGCTCGAAAGCTTCGTGCCGCAACTGACGATCATCGATCTGCCGAGCTTCCGCGCCGATCCGGAGCGCCATGGCTGCCGCACCGAGACGGTGATCGCCTGCGACTTCGTCAACGGCATCGTCCTGATCGGCGGTACGTCCTATGCCGGCGAAATGAAGAAATCGGTGTTCACGGCATTGAACTACATGCTGCCGGAGCGCGGCGTCATGCCGATGCACTGCTCGGCCAATGTCGGTCCCGAAGGCGATGCCGCGATCTTCTTCGGCTTGTCTGGCACAGGCAAGACGACGTTGTCGGCCGATCCGACCCGCACGCTCATCGGCGACGACGAGCATGGCTGGGGCGAAAACGGCATCTTCAACTTCGAAGGCGGCTGCTACGCCAAGACCATTCGTCTGTCGGCGGAAGCCGAACCGGAAATCTACGCAACGACCCGCCGTTTCGGCACCGTGCTGGAAAATGTCGTGCTCGATGAGCATGGCCGTCCGGATCTCGACGATGGCTCGCTGACGGAAAACACCCGCAGCGCCTATCCGCTGCATTTCATCCCGAACGCTTCGGAATCCGGCATGACAGGCCATCCCGAGACGATCATCATGCTGACGGCCGATGCCTTCGGCGTCATGCCGCCGATCGCCAAGCTGACGCCGGACCAGGCAATGTACCACTTCCTATCCGGCTACACCGCCAAGGTCGCCGGCACGGAAAAGGGCGTCGTCGAGCCGGAAGCTACCTTCTCGACCTGCTTCGGCGCTCCCTTCATGCCGCGCCATCCGGCCGAATACGGCAACCTACTAAAGGAGCTGATCGCCCGCCACGGCGCTCGTTGCTGGCTAGTCAACACCGGCTGGACTGGTGGCGCCTACGGCAAGGGAGGCCGCATGCCGATCAAGGCGACGCGCGCCCTGCTGGCCGCTGCCCTGAAGGGCGCTCTCGACAATGTTGAGTTCCGCATCGATCCGAACTTCGGCTTCGCGGTCCCCGTTGCCGTCGAGGGCGTCGACAGCGCCATCCTCGACCCGCGCTCCACCTGGGCCGATGGCGATGCCTATGATGCGCAGGCCGAGAAGCTGGTGCAGATGTTCGTCACCAACTTCGCCAAGTTCGAGGATCACGTCGACGGCAACGTTCGCGATGCCGCGCCGGGAATGCCGGTCGCTGCAGAATAATCATCCACAGTGGGAACGACTCACGTGAAACCCGGCGGCCAGGTCGCCGGGTTTCATTTTATTCGGCAGTAGTTTTCAACCGCGCACTGATGTGGGATAGACAGGCGCGGAGAAAATCATGGCCAGCGAAGCGCTTTACATCAACGACCGGATCACGATTGCCGGCTGGGAGCTGACGGAACAGTTCGTTCTGGCGGGTGGTCCCGGCGGTCAGAACGTCAACAAGGTCGCAACGGCTGTCCAGCTTTTCTTCAATGTCCAGAACTCTCCCTCGCTGACGGATCGAGTCAAGGCGAATGCCGTCAAGCTTGCCGGTCGGCGTGTCTCGAAGGATGGCGTGCTGATGATCGAGGCCAGCCGTTTCCGCAGCCAGGATCGCAACCGCGAGGACGCGCGCGAGCGCCTGAAGGAACTGATCCTCGAAGCCGCCGCCCCGCCGCCGCCGCCACGCAAGAAGACCAAGCCGACCAAGGGGTCGATCGAGCGCCGGCTGAAGGAAAAATCCGGTCGTTCCGAGGTCAAGAAGATGCGCGGCAAGCCGGGTGGCGATTAGGCCGGCTTTTCGGGCTGTGGTTTTGGTTCGGTTGGATGAAAATGGTGGTTGTTGGGTGAGAGCGAGTTTGCCGTGACTCCTTGTCTGGCCCCTCATCCTGGCCTTCTCCCCGCATTGCGGGGAGAAGGGACAAGCGCACGAAGCCGCAAAGCCTCTGTTTGTAAAGAGCCCGCTTAAGGCAAGATAGACTCCTCGCCCCCGCTTGCGGGGAGAGGGTCGGGGTGAGGGGCCAGGCACAATAACGCGGCAATGATATCTTCACCTGACCGGCACCATCGCAGGAACCAAAAAATGCTGCTCCCCAACGGAATTCGCCATCTGCCTGATTATCTCGATCGTTCCGCCCAGGAAGCGCTGGTCGAAGCAATCCGCGTCGTCGTGGCCGAGGCGCCGCTCTACACGCCGGTCATGCCCGGCACGGGCAAGGAAATGTCGGTGCGGATGACCAATTGCGGCTCGCTTGGCTGGGTCACGGACAAGCAGCGCGGCTACCGCTACCAGCCGACACATCCGGTC
Organism: Rhizobium sp. P40RR-XXII; assembly: GCF_012641405.1. GTDB lineage: Bacteria > Pseudomonadota > Alphaproteobacteria > Rhizobiales > Rhizobiaceae > Rhizobium. Next base: position 20,871 of record NZ_JABAII010000011.1, on the reverse strand, counting down.
ACCGGTCGCCCCTGGCCGGCCATGCCGTCGCAACTGCTCGATTTCTGGAGTGATATAGCAGGCTATGAAAAACCGCCGGAGGCCTGTCTCGTCAATTTCTACTCTGACGATGCCCGCATGGGCCTGCATCAGGATCGCGACGAACAGGATCTCAACGCGCCCGTACTGTCGATCTCGCTCGGCAACACCTGCCTTTTTCGGGTCGGCGGTCTCAGCCGCGATGATCGCACGCTATCCTTCAAGCTTTCCAGCGGCGATATCGTCGTTCTCGGCGGCGAGGGAAGGCTGTGTTTTCACGGCGTCGATCGCATCTACCCGGCCACGTCGACATTGCTGAAGAACGGCGGGCGGATCAACCTGACGCTCAGGCGCGTTCAACCCTGACCCTCAAAGCTTCCTGAGTGCCACCTGCTCGATCAGATGATTCTTGCCCTTCTGCAGGATAAGGTCGGCGCGCGGGCGCGTCGGCAGAATGTTCTGGCGCAGGTTCTTCAGGTTGATGTTCTTCCAGAGTCCCTCGGCAATCGCCAGCGCCTCTTCTTCGCTGATCGAGGCGTAGCGGTGGAAGAAGGAGTTGGGGTCGCGGAACGCCGTTTCGCGCAACCGCATGAAGCGGGCGACATACCAGTTGTGGATCAGCTCCTCGTCGGCGTCGATATAGATCGAGAAGTCGAAGAAATCCGAGACCATCGGCACGATCTTGCCATCAGCTGGCAGATGCCGCGACTGCAGCACGTTGATACCCTCGAAGATCAGGATATCCGGGCGGTCGACGGTCTTGAACTCGTTCGGCAGCACGTCATACACAAGATGCGAATAGGAGGGCGCCTGCACGTTCGGCTGGCCGGCCTTGATAGCCGAAAGGAAGCGCAGCAGCGCTGCTGTGTCGTAGCTTTCCGGAAAACCCTTGCGCTGCATCAGGTTGCGGCGCTGCAATTCGGCGTTCGGATAGAGAAAACCGTCCGTGGTGACGAGATCGACCTTCGGGCTCGACGGCCAGCGGCCCAGCAATTCCTTCAGGATACGGGCCGTGGTGGATTTGCCGACGGCGACCGAGCCGGCGATGCCGATGACGAACGGCGTCTTGGCGATGTCGGAAAGGCTGAGGAACCGATTGCGCTGCTCAAACAGGATTTGTGAGGATTCCACATGCGAGGAGAGCAGTCGTGACAGCGACAGATAGATGCGCCTGACTTCGTCGAGATCGATCGGGTCCCCCATGGAGCGCAGCCGCTTCACTTCGTCGGCGGTCAGCGTCAGCGGCGTGTCGGCCCGGAATTTCGCCCACTCTTCCGAGGAAAAGAAATAATAGGGCGAATAGGCTTTGGCCTGGAAAATATCGAGTGTCTCGTGTGCTGGCTCGGTCTTGGTGGCTATCGTCATTGCGTTTTACCGGCTTGCCTTCTCTTGAAGGCCGGATTGAGTAGTGCGCCTTTCGAGCTCACCCATGACATTCTGCAACGGAATGTCGGCAATCTTCAACACGACCATAAGGTGATATAGCAGATCGGCGGCCTCATAAGTAAGGTTGTCGCGATCGTTGGTGACGGCAGCCATTACGGCTTCGATCGCCTCCTCGCCCAGTTTCTTCGCCGCCTTCGGCTGGCCGCCAGCAATAAGCTTCGCCGTCCAGGATTCCTCGGGCGAAGCCTTGGAGCGCTCCTCGACGATATGTTCGAGGTCGGAAAGGGTAAATCCGCTCATTGGTCGCTGTCTCCTAATCCAGCCGCATGGGAATGCCGCGCTCGGCCATGTAGCGCTTTGCCTCGCCCACCGAATAGGTGCCGAAGTGGAAGATCGAAGCGGCAAGAACCGCCGTCGCATGACCTTCCTTGACGCCGGCAACGAGATCGTCGAGATCACCGACGCCGCCGGACGCAATGACGGGGACACGCACGGCATCGGCAATCGCCCGCGTCAGCTCCAGATCGTAGCCGACCTTGGTACCGTCGCGGTCCATGGAGGTGACAAGCAGCTCGCCGGCGCCGCGCTCGACCATCTTGCGGGCAAAATCGACGGCATCGATGCCGGTCGCGTTGCGGCCGCCATGGGTATAGATCTCCCAGGCGCTCAAATTGTCGCCGCCGAGCGCCTCGGTGCGTCGCCGCTTGGCGTCAATGGAAACGACGATGCACTGGTTGCCGAATTTGTCGGCCGCCTCGGCGACGAAATCCGGATTGTTGACCGCCGCCGAATTGATCGAAACCTTGTCGGCGCCGCAGAGCAGCAGCTTGCGGATGTCGGCGATCGTGCGCACGCCGCCACCGACTGTGACGGGCATGAAGCATTGTTCCGCCGTGCGGGCCACCACGTCGAAGATCGTGTCTCGATTGTCTGAGGAGGCGGTGATGTCGAGGAAGCAGAGCTCGTCGGCCCCGGCGGCGTCATAGGCCTTGGCAGCCTCGACCGGATCGCCGGCATCGACGAGATTGAGAAAGTTGACGCCTTTGACGACGCGGCCGTCCTTGACGTCGAGGCAGGGGATGACACGGGCTTTCAGGGTCATTGCGCTGCCTCCTTGGCCTGCTTGATCAGGGCCAGTGCCTCTTTCGGATCGATCCGACCATCATAGAGCGCGCGGCCGGAAATCGCACCCTCCAGTTTGCGGGCGTCCGGCTGGATCATGCGGCGGATATCGTCGAGCGAGGCGAGGCCGCCAGACGCGATGACGGGGATGGAAACGGCATTGGCCAGTTCGAGCGTCGAGGGCCAGTTGATCCCGGTCAGAATGCCGTCACGGTCGATATCGGTATAGATGATGGCGGCAACGCCGGCGCCCTCGAATTTCTTCGCCAGTTCGATGACGCCGAGTTCGGACGCCTCGGCCCAGCCCTCGACCGCCACTTTACCGCCCTTGGCGTCGATGCCGACGGCGATGTGACCCGGAAACCGTCTGCAGGCCTCGACGACAAGCGCCGGATCGCGCACGGCCACCGTGCCGAGGATGACGCGGGCAAGCCCGCGCGACAGCCAGTTTTCGATATGGTCGAGCGTGCGGATGCCGCCGCCGAGCTGCACCGGATTTTTCGTCGCCTTGAGAATGGCGTCGACGGCAGCGCCGTTCACTGTCTCGCCGGCGAAAGCGCCGTTGAGATCGACGACATGCAGCCATTCGAAGCCCTGGTCTTCAAAGGCTTTCGCCTGGGCGCCTGGATCGGGATTGTAGACGGTCGCCTGCTCCATGTCACCGAGCTTCAGGCGCACGCATTGCCCGTCCTTGAGGTCGATAGCGGGAAAGAGAATCATGTTGTTTCCGTTTCTTTCGCGCGAGCCTTACGGCTTCCAGCGCAGGAAATTGGCAATCAGGGCGAGGCCGAGCTTCTGGCTCTTTTCCGGATGGAATTGCGCGCCGGCGATGTTGTCGCGCCCGACGAAGGCGGTCATCGGCCCGCCATAGTTCGTCGTCGCGATCACATCGTCCCCAAGGTCGGCGGCCAGATGGTAGGAATGGACGAAATAGGCGTGCAGGCCGTCAGGCCCGGTCTCGATCCCATCGAAGAGTGCGTGCGGGTGGCGGATATCCAGCGTGTTCCAGCCGATCTGCGGGATTTTCAGGTTAGGATCGCTCGGCGTCATTTCCTTGACGTCACCCTTGATCCAGCCGAAGCCTTTCGTGATCGTCTTTTCCAGCCCGCGCGACGACAGCAGCTGCATGCCGACGCAGATGCCAAGGAAGGGACGCGCCTTGTGTTCCACGACGTCGACGACGGCTTCCGCCATGCCGGGCACGGCATCGAGGCCCCGACGGCAATCGGCATAGGCGCCGACGCCTGGAAGCACGATGCGGTCGGCGGTGGCGACGCGCTCGGCGTCATCGGTCAGGTCGATCTCTGCGTCGATGCCTGCCTCGCGGGCGGCCCGTTCGAAAGCCTTGGTGGCCGAGCGCAGATTGCCGGAACCATAGTCGATAATCGCGACGCGCATGATCAGCGTCCTCCGTCGTAGCCGGGAAGGCCGAAGCTCGGGCCCGGGCGGCTGCTATTGGTGTTGGTAGCCGGAATATCCCAGTTTTTCGGATGGATATCCTGGCCTGCTTCCTGCTCTAGCTGGGAAAAATGGATTTCCTCTGCGGTTGCCAGATCGTGCGCGGAGACGAGATTGCTTAGCTTCCAGCCGCGGCCGACAAGGCGGTCGCTCAGTGCATGCGGACCTTCGAGGGCAGCGAGAATATGCAAACCGAGCAGAAGTGCCGCGCCGGCGGCAAAGAAGCCCGGCTGGCGCATCAGCTCCAGCGCAATGCCCTGCAGCAGAAACGCGGCAATCGCATGCAGCCAAAGTCGATGGAAGAGCATCCAGAGCGTCGGAAACAGGAACACCGTCCACGAAAAGCCGTCGCGGATGAACCGCGTTTCGTCGCGATACCGATCCGATACTTCAGATCGGCTCGGCGCTCCTGGCGGAGTCAAAATTAAATAGCTTGCCATCTCTTCACTTTCCCCATGACGGGGCTCAGGCGAGCGTGCCTTTCGTCGAGGGCACTCGGCCTGCTTGCCGCGGATCGATCTCGGTTGCGGTGCGCAGTGCGCGCGCAACGGCCTTGAAGCATGTCTCGGCTATATGGTGATTGTTGGCGCCATAATGGTTGAGAATATGCAAGGTGATGCCGGCATTCTGCGCGAGCGCCTGGAAGAATTCGCGCACCAATTCGGTGTCGAAGGTGCCGATCTTCGGCGCGCTGAACGAAACGTTCCACACGAGAAAAGGCCGGCCGGACAGATCGACGGCGGCTTTCGTCATTGTCTCGTCCATGGCAAGGTCGATCGAAGCATAGCGGGTGATGCCGCGCCGGTCGCCCAGCGCCTTGGCAATCGCCTGGCCGATCGCGATGCCGGTATCCTCGACGGCATGATGGTCGTCGACATGCAGGTCGCCCTTGGTGTCGATTTCCATGTCGATCAGCGAATGTCGCGACAGTTGTTCCAGCATATGGTCGAAGAAGCCGACACCCGTTGAAATCGTCGACTTGCCGCTGCCGTCGATGTTGACGGAAACGGAGACCGAGGTCTCGTTGGTCTTGCGGGAAACGCTTGCCGTGCGGCTCGCTGCGGTCTCTGCCATGGGCTGCTCCATCGGAATACGGCCGTTCCATATCAGGCGTATCGGGAAATATCCAGAAGTTACGCGTGGGGCCTGCGTGTTTAGCCGGCTTGCCGCCATCATTCGGTCGCCGCCGCCATTTGCAATCGGAAAAACCCCTCTTACATAGGTGGCTGACGGGGCCGATAAGCGGCCCGGCAGAAAGCCCGCCGGAACGGGGGCAAACAGGTGTTAAATGACGACAATCGTGACTATTCGCAAGGGTGGCAAGGTGGTGATGGCTGGTGATGGCCAGGTGAGCCTTGGCCAGACCGTGATGAAGGGCAATGCGCGCAAGGTTCGCCGCATCGGCAAGGGCGATGTCATCGCCGGTTTCGCCGGCGCAACCGCCGATGCCTTCACTCTGCTCGAGCGCCTGGAAAAGAAGCTCGAACAATATCCCGGCCAGCTTATGCGAGCCGCCGTTGAGCTCGCCAAGGATTGGCGCACGGACAAATATCTGCGCAACCTCGAAGCCATGATGCTGGTTGCCGACAAGAACATAACGCTCGCCATCACCGGCAACGGCGATGTGCTCGAGCCCGAACATGGCGCCATGGCGATCGGCTCCGGCGGAAATTTTGCGCTCGCCGCCGCACGCGCGCTGATGGATAGTGACAAATCAGCGGAAGACGTCGCCCGCCGTGCCCTCGATATTGCTGCCGACATCTGCGTCTACACCAACCACAATGTGGTCGTCGAGACGCTTGATGCCGAAGCCTAATTTCCTCTCTTGATAGTTTCTAGCCCTGACAGGGAACATACGAAATGACCACTTTTTCCCCCCGCGAGATCGTTTCCGAACTCGATCGCTACATTGTCGGCCAGCATGAGGCCAAGCGCGCCGTGGCGATCGCATTGCGCAATCGCTGGCGCCGGCAGCAGCTCGAGCCCGAGCTGCGCGACGAAGTCATGCCCAAGAACATTCTGATGATCGGCCCAACCGGCGTCGGCAAGACGGAAATCTCCCGCCGCCTTGCCAAGCTCGCCGGCGCTCCCTTCATCAAGGTCGAAGCCACCAAGTTCACCGAAGTCGGCTACGTCGGCCGTGATGTCGAACAGATCGTCCGTGATCTCGTCGAGGTCGGCATCGGCCTGGTGCGCGAAAAGAAGCGCGCCGAGGTGCAGGCAAAGGCGCATATGAGCGCCGAAGAACGCGTGCTCGATGCGCTGGTCGGTGCTACCGCATCGCCGGCGACGCGCGATAGCTTCCGCAAGAAGCTGCGTGACGGCCAGCTCGACGACAAGGAAATCGACATCGAAGTTGCCGACACCGGTTCCGGCATGCCTGGCGGTTTCGAGATCCCCGGCATGCCCGGCGCCAATATCGGCGTCCTCAACCTGTCCGAAATGTTCGGCAAGGCCATGGGCGGCCGCACGAAGAAAGTGCGCACGACGGTCAAGGATTCCTATAAGGAACTGGTGCGCGACGAATCCGACAAGCTGATCGATAACGAAGCAATCCAGCGCGAAGCCGTGCAGTCCGCCGAGAATGACGGCATCGTCTTCCTCGACGAGATCGACAAGATCGCCGCTCGCGACGGCGGCATGGGTGCCGGCGTTTCGCGCGAAGGCGTGCAGCGCGACCTCCTGCCGCTGGTCGAAGGCACGACGGTTTCGACCAAGTATGGTCCGGTCAAAACAGACCATATCCTCTTCATCGCCTCTGGCGCGTTCCACGTGTCGAAGCCGTCGGACCTCCTGCCGGAACTGCAGGGTCGCCTGCCGATCCGCGTCGAGCTCCGGCCGCTGACCAAGGAGGATTTCCGCCGCATCCTGACCGAGCCGGAAGCCAGCCTCATCCGCCAGTACAGGGCGCTGATGGAAACGGAGGACCTGAAGCTCGACTTCACCGACGATGCCATCGACGCTCTCGCCGATGTCGCGGTGCATCTGAATTCTACAGTCGAGAATATCGGCGCCCGCCGTCTGCAGACCGTCATGGAACGGGTGCTAGACGATATTTCCTACAACGCTTCAGACCGCGGTGGCGTATCGGTGACCATCGATGCCGCCTATGTTCGCGAGCATGTCGGCGACCTCGCCAGCAACACCGACCTGTCCCGCTTCATTCTGTGAGCGAGCCGGCAAAAGCGATTTAAGACAGTAAACACTCGACAGCGGGCCGTTAACTTTTTAGTTAGGGGCCCGTTTCTTTGTGTCGGATGGCTTTATTCGGCCCAGATTATCCGTCAGGCAGCCGCACGGAAACATTGGTTGAAACTTCGACAGGACAGCCATCTTGCGACGCATACTGATCACCCTTCTTCTGGCGGTCGCCAGTCTCTCCTGGTTGCCCGCCTATGCGGACGCGGCGACCGCGGTGCCTCCGGGCAACCGCAATGCCGAGCAGCCGCCGGTTCCCGGCGCTTCCGTGCGCCGCACGCGCGGCACGAATTCGACCTTTGAACGCAAATACCAGAAGGTCCGCGAACTGCTGGCGACCGACACCAAGCTGATGGCGAAGATCAAGTCGACTGCGCGCGCCTACGGCATCGAGCCGATCCACATCATCGGCGCGCTCGTCGGCGAGCACACCTATAATGTCGATGCCTATGACGGCCTGCAGTCTTACTATGTCAAGGCTGCCTCCTATGCCGGCCAGAGCTTCCGTTTCGCCTACAATGGCGAAAACGTCGACGATTTCGTCGCCCGGCCGCAATTCGACAGCTGCAAGGGCAAACAGGATTCCTACACTCTCTGGACCTGCCGCGAGGATGTCTGGGAAGACGATTTCCGCGGCAAGACGGTGGGCGGTAAGTCCTATCCCGACAATCGCTTCAGCGCGGTTTTCTTTCAGCCTTTCTATGCCGGCCAAACCTTCGGGCTCGGTCAGGTCAATCCACTGACGGCACTCGAGCTTTCCGATCTGGTCAGTCGTACCTCGGGTATTGCGAAGCTCGACGAGAAGGATGCCGGCGGCGTCTACAAGGCGATCATGGATCCGGACTTGTCGCTGGCCTTCGTTGCGGCATCGATCCGCAAGTCGATCGACGACTACCGCTCGATCGCGGGCATGGATATCTCAGGCAATCCGGGCATTACCGCGACGCTCTACAATCTCGGCAATTCCCGCAAGCGCGCTGCCGCCCTTGCCGCCAAGAACCGAAGCTCTTCGCAGCCCGTCTGGCCCGAGGAGAACTACTATGGCTGGCTCATCAATGATAAGCTGAGCGACCTGAAGTCGCTCCTTTAAACGCCCCTGCGCGACGTTTTATCGTCTGGATTTTGCTGGCGGCGTTCACCATATGGGATGAGCGGCCGCTCGGCCGCATGATTAGGCGACGGCCCGGTCTTCGAGGAGAATGGATCCCATGGACATGATTCCGGAAGCCTTTTCCCCGCCGGCGCCGATCCCGCGCACCGTCCCGCCGTCGCGATGGACGATCATCAAAACCATCCTGCGCAATCCGCTCGAACTCTGGGGTGAGCCGTCCTATACGCTACCGTGGATCAAGACGAAGTTCTTCAACGAGCGGACGCTGATCGTCAATGATCCCGGCCTCATCAAGCATGTTCTGGTCGACAATGCCGCCAATTACCGCATGGCCGACATCCGCCAGCTCGTGCTCCGGCCGATCCTGCGCGATGGTCTCCTGACGGCGGAAGGGCCGGTCTGGAAGCGTTCGCGCAAGGCTGTGGCACCGGTATTCACGCCGCGCCATGCGCAGGGCTTCGCCGGCCAGATGCTGAGCCAAAGCCTGGAATATCTGCATAAATACGATGAGATCGGCGACGAAGGTGCGGTGTTCGATATCGCTACCGACATGACCGAACTGACCTTCGCCATTCTGGCGGAGACCTTGTTTTCCGGCGAGATCGTCACCGAAGGCGAGCATTTCGCCGATGAGGTCAATGAGCTGCTGCACCGCATGGGTCGGGTCGATCCCATGGATCTTTTGCGCGCCCCTGCCTGGGTGCCGCGCATCACCCGCATCGGCGGCCAGCGCGTGCTTGACAAGTTCCGCGGCATCGTCCGCACCACCATGGACCAGCGCCTGGAAAAGATGCGCGGGGACAGAGCCAGCGCACCCGACGATTTCCTGACGCTGCTTCTGGAAAAGGCCGGTCCGGACGGGCTGACCATGGAGGAGATCGAGGACAATATCCTCACCTTCATCGGCGCCGGCCATGAGACGACCGCCCGTGCTTTGGCCTGGACGCTTTATTGTGTCGCCAATAGCCCGCATATTCGCGAGGCCATGGAAGAGGAAATCGACCGGGTGCTCGCAACCGATGCGAAGCCGGTCGCCTGGCTCGACCTGATGCCGCATGTCCGCGCCGCCTTCGAGGAAGCGATGCGCCTCTATCCGCCGGCGCCGTCGATCAACCGGGCCGCCATCGCCGATGACGAATGGACGAGCGCCAAGGGCGAGCGTGTGACGATAGAAAAGGGGATCACCGTCCTGATCATGCCCTGGACGCTGCATCGCCACGAACTCTATTGGGAAAAGCCGCGGGCTTTCATGCCGGAACGCTTCCTTCCGGAGAACCGGGCCAAGATCAACCGCTTCCAGTATCTCCCCTTCGGCGCCGGTCCGCGCGTCTGTATCGGCGCGACTTTCGCGCTGCAGGAAGCCGTCATCGCCCTTGCCGTCATGATGCGTCGTTTCCGTTTTGACTTGACGGAAGAAACCGATCCCTGGCCGGTGCAGAAGCTGACGACCCAGCCGCGCGGCGGATTGCCGATGCGGGTGAAAAGGCGATAAGAGTTGCGAATGCGAGATAGGGTTTCGCGTTTGCCGCTTCGATTTCATATCCCAAGGATAAATTGATCCGTGACATCTCACTTCCTGCTCGGCATCGATACGGGTGGAACCTACACCGATGCCGTTCTCTTCCATGAAACCGATGGTGTGGTTGCCAAGGCCAAATCGCTGACCACGCGGCATGATCTGGCCGTCGGCATTGCCGGCGCCGTCGATGCCGTCATCGCCAAGGCCAACATTCCCGTCTCGGCGATCGGCCTCGTCTCGCTGTCGACGACACTCGCCACCAATGCGCTTGTCGAAGGGCAGGGCGGCCGCGCCGGGCTGATCATGATCGGTTTCGGGCCGGACGATCTTAAGCGCGACGGTCTTGCGGAAGCGCTCGGGTCCGATCCCGTGCTCTATCTTCCAGGCGGCCATAATGTGCACGGCAATGAAAGTCCGCTCGATTTGACGGCATTGCGCGACGCGTTGCCGGAACTGGCGAAGTCGGTCTCCTCTTTCGCTGTCGCCGGCTATTTTGCCGTGCGGAATCCGGCTCATGAAATCAGGGCGCGCGATTGCATCCGCGAGCTCTCGCATCTGCCCGTCACCTGCAGCCATGAGCTTTCCTCGAAGCTCGGTGGGCCACGCCGTGCCCTGACAACGCTGCTCAACGCCAGATTGGTGTCAATGATCGATCGCCTCGTCGGCGCCTGCGAAGGGTTCCTGGCGACGCGCGGTATTTCCGCGCCGATGATGGTGGTGCGTGGTGATGGCGCTTTGATTTCGGCTGACGAGGCCAAACTCAGGCCGATCGAAACGATTCTGTCGGGTCCGGCCGCAAGTCTCGTCGGCGCGCGCTATCTCACCGGCCTCGACGATGCCGTCGTTTCCGATATTGGCGGCACCACCACCGACGTCGCCGTCATGGAGAATGGTCGGCCGCGACTGGATGCCGAAGGCGCCGTGGTCGGAGGCTATCGAACCATGGTCGAGGCCGTCGCCATGCGCACCTACGGCCTCGGCGGCGATTCCGAAGTGAAGATCAATGATCGCGGCCTTGTCGCCGCCTTCGAGCTTGGGCCGCGCCGGCTGCTGCCCCTGAGCCTCGCCGCCCACATGCATGGCGAGGCAGTGCTTGATATGCTGGAACAACAGCTACGGGCGCCGCATCTGGCCCGCAACGCCGGCCGCTTTGCGCTCCGCACCGGCGTACCGGATCATCTGGCAAGCGGTCTTACGGCGCCCGAGCAGGCGCTGTTCGACCGGATCGGCGCCATTCCCGTGGCGCTCGACAAGCTTTTGACGATGGCCTCGCAGAAGGCGACGTTGGATCGGCTGGTGGCGCGCGGCCTCGTGCATCTGAGCGGCCTGACGCCTTCGGATGCCATGCATGTGCTCGGCCGGCAGGGCCAGTGGAATACAGAGGCGGCGCGCCTCGGTCTGGCTTTGGCGATGCGGCTTAAGGATGGTTCCGGGCGCGCCATCGCCGCATCCGTCGAGGAACTCGCGCAGAAGATCATCGATCGGCTCACGCGCCAGTCCGCGGATGTCATTCTTGCGGCCTGCCTTGCCGAGGATGGCGTTGCCGATCTCAATCCGGCAAAATCCATCTCCATCGATCGCGCTCTTCGCCGTGCGCCGGGGATCGCCCGTTTCGCCATTTCGCTTGATCGCCCGCTTGTCGGGCTCGGCGCTTCCGCCCCGGTCTACTATCCTGCCATCGCAGAAATGCTGGCGACGGAGAGCGCCATTCCCGGCGATTCGGATGTCGCCAATGCCGTCGGCGCCGTCGTCGGTCAGGTGCGCACCAGCGTTACCGTTTTCGTCACCATGCCGGAGGACGGCATCTATATGCTGAACGGCGCCGGTGAAAGCCTGCGCTTCACCGACGAGGACCGGAGTTTCGCCGGTGCCCGCTCACGTGCCGCCGAGGCGGCGATGGCCCAGGCAAGGCTCAACGGCGCGGTGGATCTCGTGTTGGCGATGGATGAGCGGGTGGATGCGCCTGAGGTCGAGGGCAGTCGAAAACTGATCGAGGCGCGGTTCATCGCGACGGCCAGCGGACGTCCGCGAATCGCAACGGATTGATTATTTCCCTCAACGCATAAATCTTTCGAACTATTGCCAAATTGACGGAAGCGAAACGATCGGCAAAGTGGCAGCATGTGAAAAATGAGCCATCAGATGGCCTTGAGGAGTATTTGGCATGAGCCGCATTGAGAAGAACGGGATGCAGATCGAACCGGTGCTTTATCATTTCCTCGTCAAGGAAGCGCTGCCGGGTTCAGGCATCGACGCCGACGCCTTTTTTGCCGGCTTCTCCAAGATCGTCCACGATCTCGCGCCGAAGAACCGCGAGCTGCTCGCCAAGCGTGACCACATGCAGGCAGCGCTTGACGACTGGTATCGCAAGAACGGCGCGCCCGTCGATCTCGCCGCCTACGAGGCCTTCCTTCGCGACATCGGCTATATCGTGCCCGAAGGCCCGGCCTTTACGATTTCGACCGCCAATGTCGATCCCGAGATATCGGAGATTGCCGGCCCGCAGCTCGTCGTTCCCGTCATGAATGCCCGCTATGCCCTGAACGCGGCCAACGCCCGCTGGGGATCGCTTTACGATGCTCTTTATGGCACCGATGCCATTCCTGAGACTGATGGCGCCGAGAGGGGCAGGACCTATAACCCCAAGCGCGGCGAGAAAGTCATCGCCTGGGTTCGCGATTTCCTCGATTCCGCCGTGCCGCTTGCCGGCGCAGGCTGGAAGGACGTCACCGGTCTTGCTGTGAAGGATGGCGCACTGGCGATCACGACAAAAGGTGGCGTTACGGCGCTGGCGGATCGCAGCCATTTCGCCGGTTATCTCGGCGATGCAGCCAATCCCTCGCATATCCTGCTGAAGCAGAACGGCATCCATATCGAAGTCGTTATCGATGCCGGCACCGATATCGGCAAGGCCGACCCGGCAAACATTTCCGATGTCCGGCTGGAATCGGCGATCACCACGATCATGGATTGCGAGGATTCGATCGCGGCCGTCGATGCCGACGACAAGGCGGAGGTTTACCGCAACTGGCTCGGCCTGATGAAGGGCGACCTGACCGAAGAGGTCGCCAAGGGCGGCAAGACCTTCACGCGCCGCCTCAACCCCGATGTCACCTATACCGCGCCGGATGGCAGCACTTTCGATCTGCATTGCCGCTCGCTGATGCTGGTGCGCAATGTCGGCCACCTGATGACCAATCCGGCCATTCTTGACCGTGATGGAAACGAGGTGCCCGAGGGCATCATGGATGCCGCGATTACCGGCCTGATCGCACTTTATGACATCGGCCCGAACGGCCGCCGCAAGAATTCCCGCACCGGCTCCATGTACGTCGTCAAGCCGAAGATGCATGGTCCGGAAGAAGTCGCTTTCGCGGTTGATATCTTCTCGCGCGTCGAAGACCTGCTTGGGATGCCGCGCAATACTATCAAAATGGGCATCATGGACGAGGAGCGCCGCACGACGGTCAACCTCAAGGAAGCCATCCGCGCCGCCCGCGAGCGCGTCGTTTTCATCAATACCGGTTTCCTCGATCGCACTGGCGACGAAATCCATAGCTCGATGGAAGCAGGCCCGATGATCCGCAAGGGTGATATGAAGCAGGCGGCCTGGATCGCGGCCTATGAGAACTGGAACGTCGATATCGGCCTGGAATGCGGCCTCTCCGGCCATGCCCAGATCGGCAAGGGCATGTGGGCCATGCCGGATCTGATGGCGGCCATGCTCGAGCAGAAGATCGCCCACCCGAAGGCCGGCGCAAACACCGCCTGGGTGCCGTCCCCGACGGCGGCGACGCTGCATGCCACCCATTATCATCGCGTCAATGTCGCCGACGTGCAGAAGAGCCTGAAGAGCCGCGCCCGCGCCAAGCTTTCCGACATTCTCTCCGTGCCGGTCGCCTCGCGGCCGAACTGGACGCCGGAGGAAATCCAGCGCGAGATCGACAACAATAGCCAGGGCATCCTCGGCTATGTCGTGCGCTGGGTCGATCAGGGCGTCGGCTGCTCCAAGGTTCCCGACATCAACAATATCGGCCTCATGGAAGATCGCGCCACCCTGCGCATTTCTGCGCAGCACATGGCCAACTGGCTGCACCACAAGGTCATCACCGAAGCGCAGATCATCGAGACGATGAAGCGCATGGCTGCCGTGGTCGACCAGCAGAACGACGGTGATCCCCTCTATAGGCCGATGGCCGGCAATTTCGACGGTTCGGTCGCCTTCCGGGCAGCCCTCGATCTCGTCCTCAAGGGCCGCGAGCAGCCGAACGGCTATACCGAACCGGTCCTGCACCGCCGCCGCATCGAGCTGAAGGCGAAGCAGGCGGGGTGATCCCTTCCCTCCATCTGGGGCCACCTCGATCCTTCGAGGCCTTGTCGCCTTCGCCGGCAAGGCACCTCAGGATGAGGTGGAGAGGATCTTGCGGTTAGAGCGTGATGCCGAAAAGTGTAGGCGGTTTCCAGGCGACATCACGCTCTACTTCTTTGTTTCTAGAGCGGATTCAGATTTTTGGTCGAACAGACCTAAAATCATCCGGCTCTAGGGGAAAAGATCAGCTCTCATCCTGAGATGCGCAGCCGAAGGCGGAGCCTCGAAGGACGAGGGCGGGTAGGGTGATATAGCATCGACCCCGTTCCCCAAACAAAAAGGCCGCCGGATATCGATCCGGCGGCCTTTTTCAATCCGAATGTCCAGTGATTACTGGATGACGACGACCTTGGTGCTGTGACCAGGCAGAACGCGGCTATAGAGGTCGATGACGTCCTGGTTCATCAGGCGGATGCAGCCCGAGGAAGCGGCCGTGCCGATCGACGCCCATTCCGGCGTGCCGTGCAGGCGGAACAGCGTGTCCTGGCCCTTGTCGTTGTAGAGATACATGGCGCGCGCGCCGAGTGGGTTCGACAGGCCGGGGTTCATGCCGCCATCGACGTATTTGGCGATTTCCGGACGGCGGACTGCCATTTCTTTCGGCGGATGCCAGCTCGGCCATTCCTGCTTCCAGGCAACGTAAGCAGTGCCCGACCAGGCGAAGCCCTGCTTGCCGACGCCGATGCCGTAACGCATCGCTTCGCCGTTCCCGAGGATATAGTAGAGATGGCGCTCGCGCGTGTTGACGATGATCGTGCCTTCAGCCTCGTCGGACTTGTAGGAAACGATCTGGCGGCGGAACTGCGGCTTCACCTTCTGGATCGGGATCGCCGGCAGCTGGAAGCCGTTGTCGCTCGTGACGCCATAATCGCTGTCGAACGTCTTGAGGGCGTCGGTAGCGGGAGCGGCAATGGTGGCGGGATTGGCAATGGCGGAGGGCTTGGCTGCCGCAGGGATGGCATAGCCAGCCGCTGCGAGCGTTGCGACAAGGCCGAGTGCGGTCATAGCATTACGGATGCGCATGGAAGTCTCTTGAAATTTCGTGGCAGGGAACGGATGGTTATCTACCATCTTTGTCTACAGTTTATTTTCCATTAAACTTAGCTTTGCAAGCGGCTGTGGCCCTACAAAAATAGCGCCGGCGCGCAAATTAGAAGGACATGGTTTTTTTGCAACAATGCTTGCCCTGTTCCCGAGACAATTCATGACGATTTTGAACGTTTACAATAACAATCCGTTAATAGATGGCCGACAATCGGAAAGGGCCATGCTTGTACGCAAGGGCGTGCAACTTTTACTGCACGACATGCGTCACGCGGTCTTGCCGGAGTTGCCGCTTGCCAGCGGCCGCCGCGCCGACCTCATCAGCCTCTCGGAAAAGGGTGAGATCTGGATCATCGAGATCAAGACGTCGATCGAGGATTTCCGCGTCGATCGCAAATGGCCCGAATACCGGCAGCATTGCGACCGGATGTTCTTCGCGACGCACAAGGACGTGCCGCTGGATATCTTCCCCGAGGATTGCGGGCTATTTCTGTCGGATGGTTACGGCGCCCATATGCTGCGCGAGGCGCCGGAGCATCGGCTGCCGCCGGCGACGCGCAAGTCCGTGACGCTGAATTTCTCCCGCGCCGCCGCCCAGCGCCTGCTGCTGGCCGAATGGGCGACGGGCAAGTCCTTCGCTTCAGAGTAGCCTATTTCGGCGCGCGCTTGGCGAGGATGCGCTGCAGCGTGCGGCGATGCATGTTGAGGCGGCGGGCCGTCTCGGAAACATTGCGCTCGCACATTTCATAGACGCGCTGGATATGCTCCCAACGCACCCGGTCCGCTGACATCGGGTTCTCAGGCACCTCGGCCTTTTCGCCGGGGCGCTGCGTCAGCGCGGCGTAGACGTCGTCGGCATCGGCGGGTTTGGCGAGATAGTCGAGCGCGCCGAGTTTGACGGCGGTCACCGCCGTCGCGATATTTCCATAGCCGGTCAGGACGACGATATGCGTATCGTCGCGCCGCTGACGGATCGCCTCGATCACATCCAGTCCTGTGCCGTCGCCCAACCGGAGGTCGACCACGGCGTATTTGGGCGGGCTCGCCTTGGATTTGGCCACGCCTTCCGCCACCGATTCCGCCGTCTCGACTGCAAAGCCGCGCGTTTCCATCGCGCGTGCCAGCCGACGCAGAAACGGGCCGTCGTCGTCGACGATCAGCAATGTGGCATCCGGGCCGATATGGGCCGCGGCATCCTTCGCTCCCGCGTGTGGGGCAGCGCTCTCTTTTTCCGTCATTTTATCTTCTATCCCGGCGACCATCCGCCTGCATATTCAACCGATTTTGACGACCGCTGTTTTAAGCCGTGAAAATCATTTTGTCGAATTACTGTCGATCAGTACGCGCGGCCATTCGACGCGGACGCGCGCGCCTGGCGCCTCCGAATCGCGATTGCTGAAGGAAAGTGCGGCGCCTGAGCGTTCGAGCAGCGTCTTGGCGATGAAGAGGCCAAGCCCGAGGCCGCCGGCGGTATCGTCCCGCTGGCGCGATGTGACATAGGGTTCGCCGATCCGTGCCAGTATTTCGGGCGAATAGCCGTTGCCGTCATCTTCGATGACAATAGTCAGAGTGTCGACGGTATACTCCACGGTGATGGTCACCGTCTTGCGGGCATAGTCGACCGCATTTTCGATGAGGTTGCCGAGGCCGTACATGATGCCGGCATTGCGGCTGAGGACGGGTTCCCCGGAGCGCGGGCTCTTCTCGATCAGTTCCAGCGTGATCCCGAACTCGCGATGCGGTGCGATGATCTCCTCCATCATCGAGGAGAGCGTCAGCCGCCGCATATGCGCCTCGTCTTCGGAGGAGAGCGTCGTCAGCCGCCGCAAGATGTCGCGGCAGCGCTCGCTCTGGCTGCGCAGCAGCGCCACGTCCTCGCGGAAGCGGTCGTCCTCGCGCAGTTCGCGCTCCATCTCCTTGGCGACGACGCTGATGGTCGCAAGCGGCGTGCCGAGCTCGTGCGCCGCGGCCGCCGCCAGCCCGTCGAGCTGCGACAGGTGCTTTTCCCGCTGCAGCACCAGCTCCGTCGCCGAGAGCGCATCGGCGAGCTGCGAGGCTTCCATGGAGACGCGATAGGCATAGAAGGCGGCAAAAGCCATGGTGGAGGCAATCGAGCACCAGACACCGAGCTGCATCACATTGTGGACGTTGATCGAGATGCCTTCATACCAGGGAAGCGGAAAGGGCGAGAAGGCAAGGCCGGTAATGCAGATCATCGCCAGCAGGATCAGCGGCATGCTGTAGCGGATCGGCTGCGATGCGAAGGAAATGATGACGGGTACGCAAACCAGTGCCGAGAAGGGGTTGGCAAGCCCACCGGTGATCAACAGCAGCCCGCAGAGCTGCAGAAGATCGAGGCTGAGCAGGGCAAAGGCCGCCGGCGGCTCCAGCCGGTGCGTCGGTGGATAGCGCAGTGTCAGGAAGAAGTTGATCCAGGCAAGGCAGGCGATCAGCACGCAGCAGGGCAGCAGCGGCATGGGGAATTTCAGCCAGAAGGCGACGATCATCACGGTCACCGTCTGGCCGCCGACCGCAAGCCAGCGCAGGCGTACCAGCGTCTGCAGCCGCAGCCGCCGGCTGGTGTGATGGCCCTCCTGCGCTTTCATTTCGGCCTCGGACAGCTTTTCCAGTCCGCGGAAGAAGCGTGCCATTGTCAGGTCCCCCGTGGCTTGGCGCGTGTGGTCGGCAAGGCTTCCGCCGGATCTTCCGGCCAGGGATGCCTTGGGTAGCGCCCGCGCATGTCGGCGCGCACATCCTTCCAGGAGCCCGCCCAGAAGCCCGGCAGGTCGCGCGTCGTCTGGATCGGCCGATGTGCCGGCGATGTCAATTCGAGCAGTAGCGGCAATCTGCCGCCGCCGATGGCCGGATGCTGCTTCAGTCCGAACAGCTCCTGGACGCGAATGGTCAACAGCGGTTCCTCGCCGTCATATTGTATGGGATGGCGCTGCCCGGTCGGCGCTTCGAAATGCGTCGGCGCCATCCGGGCGAGATCGCGCTGCAGCTCATGCGGCACCAGCGACATAAGCCCGCTGGAGAGCCCGCCGGCGGAGATATCGGAAAGGCCGCGCGCATCGGCCTGAAATGGCGTGAACCAGTCATCCAACCGCGCAAGCAGCGCCTCGTCGCTAACGTCAGCCCAGGGCTCGCCGATCGTCCGTTGCAGGAAGCCGATCCTTTCCCGCAGTTGCGCAGCTTCCCTGGAAAAGGGCAGGACGCCGATCCCGAGCTCGCGAATGCCGTCAGCGAGCGCCTTCGTCGCCTGCTCGCCGGTTGGGCGCGGCAGCGGCGTTTCCTCGAAGATGATCGCGCCAAGCCGTGTTACCCGCCGCGCCCGCACCTGGCGGCTTGCTTTGTCAAAAAAGCTCTGATCCTCGGTGCGGATTTCGCCCGGCAAATGCTCTTCCACATCGGCGCGGGAAATCTCCGCCGCGGCAACAATGCGCGCCTGCGGCGCCCGGCCGGTGAGGTCGGCAATGACAAGCATCTGCGAGCCGGCAAGCCGCTCGGTCTCCGGCAGCTCCGCGCCGCGACCATTGGCCATGACGAAGCGCCCCCGTCCGCCGCGCTGCAGCGCAATCCGATCGGGAAAGGCATGCAGGAGCAGCACACCGGCGAGCGGAGGAGTAGAAGAGACGGGGCTGCCGTTGCCGCCCGCCGCCTGGGCGAGGCGCCCGGCCAATCGACGCGAGGCTTCCGCCCGTTCGCCCTTTTCCGTCTTGAAGCGCCGCAGCCGGTCTTCGAGGTCGATGCTTTGCCCGCCGAGCCCCTGTTCCGTCAGCAGCACCGAAAGCAACGCCGCCTCGCGCGCCTGGCCGAATTCGCTGGCCGATATCACCATCGCCGCCAGCCGCGGCGGCAAGGCGAGTTCGCGCATCAGCCGGCCCCGCGCCGTCAACCCGTTTTCCGCGTCAAGCGCTCCCAGCTGCCGCAGCAAGGTCCGCGCCTCGGCAAGCGTTATCGCCGGCGGCTGGTCGACAAAGGCGAGCGTCGCCGGATCCTGCACGCCCCAATGGGCCAGATCGAGCGCGAGGCCCGAGAGGTCGCTCGAAAGGATCTGCGGCGGCGTAAAGGCCGGAAGCGCCGCCGTCTGGCCCGGATGCCACAGGCGAATGGCGATGCCCGGCTCGGTTCGCCCGGCACGGCCGGCCCGCTGATCGGCCGAGGCGCGGGACACGCGCACCGTCTCGAGCCGCGTAATTCCGGTCGAAGCCTCGAAGACCGGCAGCCGCTGCAGGCCGCTGTCGATGATGATGCGCACGCCGTCGATGGTGATGGAGGTCTCGGCGATCGAGGTGGCAAGCACGATCTTGCGCGTGCCCTGCGCTGCTGGCCGGATCGCCGCGTCCTGTTCCTTCTGGCTGAGATTGCCGTAAAGCGGCGCGATCATTGTCTCCGATCCGAACCGACCCTCGAGCCGTTCCGCCGTCCTGGTGATCTCGGCCTGCCCCGGCAGGAAGGCGAGGATCGAGCCCTGTTCGTCCGCATGCGCGTCGAGGATCGTCCGCGTGACCGTATCTTCGATCCGCTCGCCCGCCGGCCGGTCCTGATGGCGAATGTCGATTGGAAAGCTGCGGCCCATGCTCTCGATGACGGGTGGGTTTTCGAGCAAGCTCGCGACGCGTTCCACGTCCAGCGTTGCCGACATCACAAGGATGCGCAAATCCTCGCGCAGCGCCGACTGCACGTCGAGCGCCAGCGCCAGGCCGAAATCGGCATCCAGCGAGCGCTCGTGGAATTCGTCGAAGATGACGGTGGAAATGCCGGAGAGTTCCGGGTCGTCGAGGATCATCCGGGCGAACACGCCCTCCGTCACCACCTCGATGCGGGTCTTGGCGGAGATGCGGTTGTCGAGCCGCATGCGATAGCCCACGGTATCGCCGACCTGTTCGTTCAGCAGCGAGGCCATCCGGGCCGCCGCCGCCCTTGCCGCCAGCCGTCGCGGTTCCAGAAGAATGATCCTGCCGTCGCCGCGCCACGCCTGCCCCAATAGATAAAGCGGTACCAGCGTCGTCTTGCCGGCGCCGGGTGGCGCGGAAAGCACGGCGCGTCGATGGTCGGCGAGTGCGATGCCGATATCGGCAAGCACATGCGAGACCGGAAGTTCCGGTAGTGAAGGCGTCTTATAGGTCACGCCTGCCGGCTCCGCGCATGTTCACAGGTAGCCATCGTGATCGTGAGGACTTCGAGCGCTGCGATCAAGGCCGGCCAGGGCAGCGCCGCGTGCGTCCGCTCTTCGTTGAGAAGCAACATGCTCCGCTCCATGTAATCGTTCGATGTCTATTAGGTCTTGGGCGCGCAGCTGGCAATGAGACGCAATCCCGTCCGCCGGCCCATCTACCGGCAGGGGAGGTGCGGAGGTGGTTCTTAGGCCTCTATTTGGACGATTCCGACGCGCGACGCAAAATGAATCCCGAAAGCGCGTCCTGCCAGGTAAAACCGCCCACTAATTTCGACATCGCATCAAATTCCGTTTTACAATCAATAAGTTACAAAAATGTCAGAATTTTTACAGTGATAGTGTTGACTTGGTTCGGAGGTAGGGTCTATAAGCCCGATCACTGAACGAGGGCGGCGGCGCTGCTGGCGACGACGACTTTCGCTCTAGTGTTTCCTTGATTGGCTGCGATGCTGATTGGTGGTTCTGGG
>NZ_JABAII010000010.1 GCF_012641405.1 Rhizobium sp. P40RR-XXII | reverse complement strand
CCCGAAGGATCAGACGATCCAAAACACCCATGACTGCCTCCAAAAGACAGTCTTGAATCTGATTTGCTCAGCCTTGGAAACCCAAGAGTCCACACCTCCTAGAGCGTGATGCCGAAAAGTGTAGGCGATTTTCGGACGACATCACGCCCTACTTCTTTGATTCTAGAGCGGATTCAGATTTTAGGTCGAACAGACCTAAAATCATCCGGCTCTAGTGAGTCATCGCGTCCTGGGCATCCGTCTTGGGCATGGGCGCTCTGCGACCAGCGTCACGCGTGACCGGGATAAGCCAGATCGTCGCGCAGGTGGTCAAGGCGACGATGACGACACCCCAGAAGCTCCAGTGCAATGCGGCATTGAAGACGCCCCGAATCGCCGGATCGCCGACGAGATCGGAAAGGCCGGTCGGCTGGCTGAGGATATCGTGAAGCCTCGCTGCCAGTTCGCCGCTGCCATAATGCGCGATACCGACATTCATGATCGCGCCGAGCGCGGTTGCGCCAAGGGTATTGCCGAGGCTGCGCGAAAAGATGATCGACGCGGTGGCGCTGCCGCGCATCGACCATTCGACGCTTTCCTGTACCAGCACGACGCTGGTGAGGCTGATGAGACCCATGCCGAAGCCCATCAGGAACGAACCAATGCCGGCAATCACCGGGCTGCTCTCCGGCGTCAGGAACAGGAGGAAGAGCGAGCCGAAGGGAAACATGAGGCTGCCGGCGCGGAGAGTCCTGCGGATGCCGAAGGTGCGGAAGAACCGGCTTGCAAGCATGACGGCAAGCGGCCAGCCGACGATCAGCATCGTGAGCGTGAAGCCGGCCTCGAGCGGCGATCGGCCAAGCACGCCCTGTACGTAGATCGGCAGGACCGTCGTCAGGCCGATGAGCGCCATGCCGGCAAGCAGCGTGGCGGCATTGCTGGTCGCGATCAGCCGCCGGCTCCAAAGAGCGATCGAGATGATCGGCTCCGCCGCCCGCCGCTCCTGCCACAGGAACAGGATGCCGGAAACAACGAAGACGATCGCCAGGGGAAAGAGAACCGCAAAGCCTGCATCGGTCTCCGTCAGGATGACGAGCAGCGATACGATCGATATCGAAAACAGGATCGTGCCGAGATAGTCGATCTTCGCCTCGCGCGGGGTGACGGACTCATGCAGGAAGAGGATGAAACCGGCGATGGAGAGCACTCCGACCGGCAGGTTGATCCAGAAAATCCAGGCCCAGGAAAGATTATCGACGATGATGCCGCCGGCAAGCGGGCCGATGACGGCGGATACGGCCCAGACGCTGGCCAGCGCGCCCTGCACTTTCGCCCGTTCTTCCAGCTTATAGAGATCGCCGACAACCGTCATCGTGACAGGTTGAATGGCGCCGGCTCCAAGCCCCTGCAGCAGCCTGAAGGCAATGAGCGAAGCCATCGACCAGGCAAAGCCCGCAAGCGTCGAGCCTACCAGGAAGATGAGAATCCCGCAGATGAGCATGGGCTTGCGTCCGAAAATGTCGGAAAGCTTGCCGTAGATGACGGTTGTCGTGGACTGCGCCAGAAGAAAGGCCGAAAAGACCCAGCTGTAATAGGTGAAGCCGCCGAGCTGACCGACGATGCGCGGCATGGCGGTTGCGACGATGGTCGCTTCCACGGCGACCATGAAGGTCGCCAGCATGATCGAAACGATGACCAACGGGCGTTTCGAGCGATCGACCGTGCTGGACATGGCATTCCTTTCTGACTGCTGCACCCGATGTCGAAGACGCACAGGCTACGATTAAGGCCATGGTCGAGCGCTTAGCTGCTGGGATCAAAGGCTTGGGATCAAAGTCTAGGGACGAGACGATTGGAGGGCGGATGCCTGCGGAATCGTTATAATAAGCTTTGCATATTGGTGCCGGTCGATGTCAACTGTTTAAACGCGAGCACGCTTTGCTTCTCGACGGACGCTTCGGCCTGAAATCTCGGAACAACGGGTCCGGATCCAAGGGCTCGACCGCGGTCCTCAAGCCCATTGACGATATCATATATTTTCGCCTTAATGAATTAACTTCCGCATCTTTGTTCATTTTCTGAACTTAACTGAAGCGGAACCAACCGGAATTCCAGCGGAGCGCCGAATTGCTCACCTCGTCCCAGCAGCAGCTCTTGCGGGTCATCAGCCAGTCAGGCCCCTCGAGCCGCACGGTTCTGGCAGCGTCCATGGGCTTAAGCAAGGCCGCCATGAGCGGAATTGCGCGCGATCTGATTTCCCTTGGCGTCTTGCGGGAGACGGAGACGATATACGGTCAGGGCCGCCCATCGATCTTGCTGGATCTGCATCCGGAGGGCGCCTTCTTCGTCGGCATTTCGCTGCTGGAAGACCCCGCACCCCTGGTGCTCAGCGATTTCAACGGCAACATCGTCGCACGCCAGACCATGCCGCTGTCGCGCGATCCCGATGTCATCGCCGAGATGATCGCCGATACCCTGCCGAAACTGCTTGCCGAACAAGAAAGTGCCGATGGCAAGCTTTCAGGTCTCGGGGTCGCACTTTCCGGCTTCGTCGATGAAAAGCAGGCAAGCTGCGTCAAATCCACCCTGCTCGGATGGCAGGACGTGCCGCTTGCCGGCATCATCAGGCAGAAGACCGGCATCGATACCTTCATCGAGAACGACGCCAAGGCGGTTGCCGTCAGCGAGAAACTGTTCGGCAGCGCCCGCGACGTGCGGAATTTCAGCGTCGTTTCCTTCGGCAACGGCATTGGCTGCGCCCATTTCGTCGGCGGAAAGCTCTATCGCGGCAACCATGGCGGTGCCGGCGAGATTGCCCATTGCACCATAGAGCCCAATGGTTCGCCCTGCCGCTGCGGCAAGCGCGGCTGCCTCGACACCGTGGCTTCGCTAAAGGCAATCAAGGAAATGGCGAAGGCTGAAGGCCTTGCCTGCCAATCCCTCAACGACTTGGAGACGGAAGCATCGCTCGGCAATGCCGTAGCGATCCGCATCCTGCATCGGGCCGGCAGCGCGCTCGGTTTGGCGATTGCCCATCTTATCCAGTTCAACGATCCAGGCCTGATCCTGATCACCCATGTCGAAGGGCGGTTCGATGGCCTGTTCGGTACCGTGATGCGGCAGGCAGCCGAGGCGAACGTCTTGCCGCGCTATGCCGGCCAGACACCAATCCGCACGCAGCGCGTCGATACTGATGTCTGGGCGCGCGGTGCGGCCAGCATCGCCGCCCACAATTTCCTGATTGGTCCCAACCCGAATTGAGGTTCCCATGCGCATCGCCGTCGGAGGCATTCACATCGAATGCAGCACCTATAATCCCGTCTTGAACGAAGAGAAGGATTTTCGCGTCCTGCGTGGCGCGGCGCTGACCGACGCGCCCTACTTCGCTTTTCTGAAGGACTATGACGGCGAGTTCCTGCCGACCATCCATGCCAGAGCGATCGCCGGCGGTCCTGTCGCGCGCCACACCTACGAGGCCTTCAAGGCGGAATTCCTGGAGGGGCTGAAGGCATTGCTCCCGCTTGACGGGCTTTATCTCGCCATGCACGGCGCCATGTATGTCGAGGGCATGGAAGATGCCGAAGGCGACTGGATCAGCGCGGCCCGCGCCGTCGTCGGCGACGACTGCATGGTCTCGGCCAGCTACGACCTGCATGGCAATGTTACCCAGCGCATCATCGATGCGCTCGACATGTATTCCACCTATCGCACGGCGCCGCATATCGATGTCGAGGAAACCATGCGCCGCGCCGTCAAGATGCTGACGGAAAGCCTGAAGACCGGCGTCAAGCCGCTCCTGCTCTGGGCGCCGATCCCCGTGGTGCTGCCAGGCGAACGCACCAGCACGGTCGACGAGCCAGCCAAGAGCCTTTACGACATGCTGCCCGGAATCGATGCCCTCGACGGCGTCTGGGACGCTTCCTTGATGGTCGGCTATGTCTGGGCCGACGAACCGCGCGCCACGGCGGCCGCCATCATGACCGGCACGGATCGCGCCGTTCTCGAGCGCGAAGCAAAACGCATCGCGCAGGCCTATTGGGACGCGCGCAAGGATTTCGTTTTCGGCTCCGAAACCGGCTCGATCGAAGAATGTATCGCCAAGGCAATCGCCAGCACGACTGCGCCCGTGGTTCTGGCGGAATCCGGCGACAATCCGACCGGCGGTGGCGTCGGCGACCGTGCCGAAGTCCTAGCGGAACTCATTGTCAAGGAAGCGCAAGGCGTCATCTTCGCCGGCATTGCCGACAAGGCCGCCACCCAAGCCTGCTACGTCGCCGGCCTCGGCGCCACCCTTGATCTTTCCGTCGGCGCATCGCTCGACACCAAGGGAAGCAAGCCGGTAAAGGGCAGCTTCATCGTCAAATTCCTGCTCGAGGTCGCGGATGCGAGCGATGCGCAAGCCGTCGTTTCGATCGGCGGCATCGACCTCGTCCTGTCGGCCAAGCGCCGCCCCTATCACAACATCGCCGATTTCACCCGCCTCGGGCTTGATCCGCACAAGGCGAAGATCATCGTCGTCAAATCCGGCTATCTCTCACCGGAGCTGGCGCCGATCGCCAATCCGAACCTGATGGCGCTGTCACCGGGCGTCGTCGACCAGTTCGTCGAGCGCCTGCCGCGTCTGCGCAAGCAGAAGCAAACATACCCCTTCGACAAGGATTTCGACTTCACGCCCGAGACGGCGATTTCTGCGCGCGCCGTCGGTCGCTGAGGCTCCTGCCGGGGAGCCATTAGACCGAACATCATCATTTCGCATCTGAAGAAGGCGACCCGTTTTTGCGGGTCGCCTTTCGCATTTCGCACAAATATTGT
Source organism: Rhizobium sp. P40RR-XXII (assembly GCF_012641405.1). Classification (GTDB taxonomy): domain Bacteria; phylum Pseudomonadota; class Alphaproteobacteria; order Rhizobiales; family Rhizobiaceae; genus Rhizobium. The sequence continues at coordinate 220,446 of NZ_JABAII010000010.1, read as the reverse complement.
GCATTGCCAAAATTGCACAAAAAAGCGCTTGACGATGCGGTCGAGTTGAACTTCTATTGAACCAATCTCAAATTGGTTCACCCTTCATCATGACAACCAGCAGCCTCCCGGAAAATTCGGTTCACGCCCTGGAAAGGCTGCGAGGGCTTTTGAAATCGGCCGATCTGCCGGCGGACGGAAAGCTGCCGACGGAGCGGGCGCTGTCGGAGGCACTTGGCGTCAGCCGGCGCGCGATCCGCCGGGCGCTTGAAGTATTGGAAGCAGAAGGCCACGTCTGGCGTCGCCAAGGCTCGGGAACGTATGTCGGGCAACGCCCCGACAACTGGAGCCAGCATGTCAGCACGCTTGTTGCCGGCACGGATCTCATGGAGGTGATGGAAGTCCGCCTGCGTATCGAGCCGCAACTGGCTCAGCTCGCCGCCATGCGCGCCAAGCCCGACGACATCGACCGCATGTATGAACTGGCAAAGAAGATCACCGCCAGCGACGATGCCGACAGCCGCGAACTTTGGGACGGCGCATTGCACCGGCTGATCGCGCAAAGCGCCGGCAACCAGTTCTTCCTGACCATTTTCGATGTGATCAACCACGTGCGACAGGACGAAGCCTGGCAAACCATTCGCGAATTGGCCCGCAGCGTCAACAAGACGCGCCCGGTCTCCTATGCGCAGCATAGAACGATCATCGATGCGATTGCGGCGCGCAACCCGATGAAGGCGGCCGAAGCCATGCGCGAGCATCTCTTGATGCTTCAGGAAAGCCTGATCCGCATCACTTCCCTTGATGCGCGCCAGGCGGAAGAGCCGCTGACTGAAGAGGTGGGCTGACCGAAGCCAGGCCTGCCAGACTACGACCGGAGAGGAAACCGATCGAGACTGCAAAAAACGAAAACGATAAACAGGAGAACGAAATGAAGATCGCCAAATTCCTGACATCGCTTGCCGCCGGCGCTTTGATTGCGCTGCCGTCCCTCGCTGTCGAGCTCAAGATCGGCCTGCAGGACGACGCCGACGCGCTGGACCCCGCCCAATCCCGCACTTTCGTCGGTCGCATCGTCTATACCGCGCTCTGCGACAAGCTTGTCGATGTCACCCCCGACCTGCAGTTCGTACCGCAGCTCGCCACCTCCTGGAAGTGGTCGGCGGATGGCAAGCAGCTGATCATGGAGCTGCGCCAGGGCGTCAAGTTCCAGGACGAGACGCCGTTCAACGCCCAGGCCGTGGTCGATAATATCCAGCGCTACCAGACCATGCCGGAATCGCGCCGCAAGAGCGAGCTTTCCTCCGTCGCCAAGGTTGAAGCATCTGGCGAATACCAAGTCACCTTCACCCTGAAGGCGCCCGACGTCACGCTGCTGGCCCAGCTCTCCGACCGTTCCGGCATGATGGTCTCGCCGACGGCGGCAAAGGCTGCCGGCGCAAAATTCGGCGATCATCCCGTCTGCTCCGGTCCGTTCAAATTCGTCGAGCGCGTACAGCAGGACCGCATCGTGCTCGAAAAATTCCAGGATTACTGGAACAAGGACAAGATCTTCATCGACAAGGTCACTTATCTGCCGATCCCCGACACGACGGTTCGCCTCGCGAATCTGCGTTCCGGCGATCTCGACATGATCGAGCGCGTCGCCGCATCCGATGCAGGAACGGTCAAGGGCGATTCCAATCTCGTCTATGCCGATGCTGTCGGCACCGGCTGGCTCGGCGTCTATGCCAATATCGGCAACGGTCCGCGCGCCGACAATCCGATCGGCAAGGATAAACGGCTGCGCCAGGCATTCTCGCTCGCGATCGACCGCGAAGCCGCCATGCAGATCGTCTTCGACAACACCGGACTTGCCGGCAACCAGCCTTTTGCGCCGAACAGCCCCTGGTTCAACAAGGATATTCCTGTGCCGGCCCGCGACGTCGACAAGGCCAAGGCACTGGTCAAGGCTGCGGGGTTCGATCGCATCCCCGTCGAGCTTGCGGTCGCCAACAACCCAGTGTCCATGCAGATGATGCAGATCGTCCAGTCGATGGTCGCCGAAGCAGGTTTCGACGTGACGCTGAAGACGACCGAATTCGCAACCCTGCTTGATGCGCAATCGAGTGGCAACTACCAGCTCAGCCGCTCCGATTGGTCCGGCCGCTCCGATCCCGACGGCAATATCCAGCAATTTGTGACAACGGGCGCCGGCCTCAACGATTCCAAATACAGCAATCCGCAGGTCGACACGTTACTGCTGGAGGCACGCCGGTCGCAGGACAATACGCTACGCAAGCAGAAATACGATGCGGCAGAAGCCATCCTGAACGAGGACCTGCCGATCATCTTCCTCGGGCATCAGGCCTGGATCTGGGCTTACAACAAGAAGGTATCCGGCTTTACTCCGTCTCCGGACGGAATGATCCGCCTCGTCGGCGTGAAGAAGAGCAATTGAGCCGGAGATGCCATGCGGGTCTTCTCCCGCATGGCACTCTCGCATTCGACATCGCGGCGAGGATCTGCCCATGTATAGCTATATCGGAAAGAGGCTGCTCGTCGCCATACCGACGCTGCTGATCATTTCGATCTTCGTCTTCTCCCTGCAGAAGCTTCTGCCGGGCGATCCGGTGCTCGCCATGGCAGGCGAAGAGCGCGATCCGCAGGTTCTCGAACTGCTTCGCGAGAAATATCGCCTGAATGACCCCGTCATCTATCAGTATGGCTACTGGCTGCAGGGCATCGCAAAGGGCGACCTTGGCGTCTCGCTGCGCACCAATCAGCCGGTGCTCACGCTCGTCGCCGAAAAGCTGCCGGTCACCATCCAGCTCGCGGTCATGTCGATGATCTTCGCTTTCGCGATCGGCATCCCCATGGGCATCCTCGCCGCCGTCAAAAAGAATACGATCATCGATTTTCTCGCCAATATCGTTGCGCTTTTCGGGCTTTCCGTGCCGAACTTCTGGCTCGGTATCATGCTGATCCTGCTGGTTTCGGTGAAGCTCCACTGGCTTCCCGCCTCCGGCTATCAGCCCTTCTTCGATGACCCCTTGCGCTCGATTCAGACGATGCTCATGCCGTCCTTCGTGCTCGGCAACGCGCTGGCCGCCACGCTCATGCGCCATACGCGCTCCTCGATGTTGAGCGTGCTCAGCAGCGATTATATCCGAACTGCACGTGCCAAGGGCCTGCCGGAGATGGCCGTCGTCCTGCAGCACAGTTTTCGCAACGCCATCCTGCCCATCGTTACCGTCAGTGCCCTGCTCTTCGGCGAGCTTCTGGCCGGCGCCGTTTTGACCGAGCAGATCTTCACCATCCCCGGCTTCGGCAAGCTGATCGTCGATGCGGTCTTCAACCGGGATTATGCGGTCGTGCAGGGCGTGGTGCTTTGCACCGCCGCCGGCTTCATCGCGATGAACCTCATTGCCGACATTCTCTATGTCCTCCTCAACCCGCGCATGAGGGCAGCTCTATGAGCACGATCGTCCAGACGACCGCGGCAGCTCCCTCCGCCAAGCGCGCGCCCAATCGGGCCTGGCGAAAGCTGAGGGCCAACAAGGGAGCCCTGGTCGGGCTTGCCGTTATCCTGTTCTTTACCGCGATCGCCGCGCTGGCACCGCTCCTGCCGATTCCCGATCCGGTTGCCACAAGCTGGTCGGCGATCCGCAAGGCGCCATCGGCCGCCCATTGGCTTGGCACCGACGATCTCGGAAGGGACATTCTCTCCCGCATGATCTGGGGCGCACAGGCGTCACTCATGGCCGGCATCTTCTCGGTCGCCATCGCCGTTGCGATCGGGGTGCCTTTCGGCCTGATCTCCGGCTATTACGGCGGCTGGATCGACCAGATCATCTCGCGCATCACCGAAGCCTTTCTGGCGATGCCTTTCCTGATCACCGCCATTGCGCTTGCCGCCTTCCTCGGCCCGAGCCTCACCAATGCGATGATCGCGATCGGATTGTCGGCAACGCCGGTCTTCGTGCGGCTGACGCGCGGCCAGGTATTGGCGGTCAAGACGGAGGATTACGTCGAGGGCGCCCGATCGATCGGCCTGCGCCACACCAGCATTATCATGCGCTACATCCTGCCCAATGTCTTCGCGCCCATCCTCGTCCAGGCGACGCTCACCATCGCAACCGCGATCATCGCGGAAGCGAGCCTCTCCTTCCTCGGGCTCGGCCAACAGGCACCGTCCCCGAGCTGGGGCTCCATGCTCAATGTCGCCAAGAATTATCTCGAACAGGCGCCCTGGATGGCCATGTGGCCGGGTACCGCCATCTTCCTCGTCGTGATCGGCTTCAACCTCCTCGGCGACGGCATGCGCGATGCGCTCGACCCGCGCGAAGCATGAATAAACTGAAAGGGTGCACACAATGACCGCATTCACCACACGCCCCGAAATCCTCGGAACCTTCGGCGTCGTCACGTCAACGCACTGGATCGCCTCTGCCGTCGGCATGAGCATTCTCGAGAAGGGCGGCAACGCCTTCGATGCGGCTGTGGCGACCGGCTTCGTGCTGCAGATCGTCGAGCCGCATCTCTGCGGGCCGGGCGGCGACATGCCCGCCATCCTCTATTCAAAAAAGAAGGACAAGGTCGAGGTCATCTGCGCCCAGGGACCAGCGCCGGCAGGCGCAACGATCGAGCATTACACACGCGAGGGATTGAAGCTGATCCCCGGCGATGGCCTGCTTGCGACCGTCATCCCCGGCGCCTTCGACGGCTGGATGCTGATGCTGCGCGATTATGGCAGGCTGACCGTGCGCGATGTTCTCGAGCCGGCGATCCATTATGCAGAGAAGGGTCATCCGGTCCTGCCGCGCGTCTCCGCCACCATTGCTGGGCTTGCCGATTTCTACCGCAAGGAATGGCCGACCTCCTTTGAAACCTGGCTTCCTGGCGGCTCCGTTCCCGAACCCTGGTCCAATTTCAAGAACCCGGTTCTCGCGGAAACCTGGAAGCGTGTCGTTGCCGAGGCGGAAAGCAAGAGCGATCGTGACGCGCAGATCGAAGCGGCGCGCAATGCTTTTTATCGCGGCTTTGTCGCCGAAGCGATCGACACCTATGTCAGCAAGGCTGAAGTCATGGATGCAAGCGGCGAGCGCCACAAGGGCGTTCTATCAGCCGACGACATGGCCAACTGGCGGGCGACGATCGAGGCGCCGCAGACCTACGATTATCACGGCTGGACGGTCGCCAAGATCGGCCCGTGGGGTCAGGGGCCGGTCTTCCTGCAGGCGCTGTCACTGCTCAAGGGCTTCGATCTGGCCGGCGTGGATCCTGCCGGAGCCGATTTCGTCCACACCGTTACCGAGGCGATGAAACTCGCCTTTGCCGATCGCGAGGTCTATTACGGCGATCCGAACTTCACCACCATACCGCTTGAGACCCTGCTATCCGACGCCTATGCCGAGGAGCGCCGCCGGCTGATTTCGCCGGAAGCGTCGCTCACCCTGCGCCCGGGCAAGCTCGCCGGCTTCGAAAACCAGTACGATCTAACCATGCGAATGCTCGACGCGCCGGAAGCCAAGGGCGGCGCGGTCTATGAGCCGACAATGTCGCATTTGACCGAGAAGCGCGGTGATACCGTGCATATCGACGTCATCGACCGCGAGGGCAACATGGTGTCGGTGACGCCTTCCGGCGGATGGCTGCAATCCTCGCCGACCATTCCAGGCCTCGGCTTCTGCCTGAATTCCCGCGCGCAGATGTTCTGGCTGCAACCTGGCCTGCCCTCCTCGCTCGCTCCAGGCAAGCGGCCACGCACGACGCTGACCCCGACGATCGCCTTGCATGAGGGACGCCCGACGCTTGCCTTCGGCACCCCCGGCGGCGACCAGCAGGAGCAGTGGCAGCTCTCCTTCTTCCTGCGCTATGTCCATCACCGATTGAACCTGCAGGAAGCGATCGACAAACCGTTGTTCCACAGCACCCATTTCCCAAGCTCCTTCTATCCGCGCACCAGCGAACCGGGCGGCCTGACGGCGGAGGCAAATTTCAGCGCCGAGGTGCTCGATGCACTTCGCGGCAAAGGCCACAAGCTGACTGTCGCGCCGGAATGGACGGTCGGCCGGTTGACCGCAGCACGCCGCGATGCCGATGGCCTCCTGCGCGCTGCAGCCACACCGCGTTTGATGCAAGCCTACGCGATCGGGAGATAGGCCGATGACCTGGTCCATCGTAGCCCGCGAGCCGGAAACCGGACATCTCGCCATCGCCGTCGCCACACGCTTCTTTGCCGTCGGCAGCATCGTGCCCCATATTCGCGGCGGCATCGGTGCTGTTGCGACGCAGGCCTTCGCCAACCCGCTTTACGGCATCGACGGACTTGCGATGCTGGCAACCGGCCGTGCGCCAGCCGAGATCGTCGAGGCGCTGAGTGTCCGTGACGACGGCCGCGAACAGCGCCAGTTCCATCTGATAGACAGCAAGGGCAACAACGCTGCTTACACCGGTCAAAAGTGCATTGATTGGGCCGGCCATCTGATCGACGATAACGTCTCGGTCGCCGGCAATATGCTGGCGGGGCCGCAAGTGATCGCCGAGACGCTTGCGACCTTCAGGAAAACCAAGGGAAAACCGCTTGCCGAGCGTCTGCTCGAAGCGATGCGAGCGGGCGAAGATGCCGGCGGTGACAAACGTGGCAAGCAATCGGCCGCGCTCGTCATCCACCGTGACCAGGATTATGCCTGGCTGAACATTCGCGTCGATGACAGTGCCGATCCGCTTGCCGAACTCGAACGTCTCTATGCGGTTGCGCAGGAACGCTATCTGCATGTCGCCGAAACCATGCCGACACGGCAGAACCCGAGCGGCATGAGCGACCGGCGCGAAATCGACGAAAAGATCGCCGCCCTCGAAGCCGCAAGGATTGCGGGGGACCGCCCTTCGGCATCAAGGGCGACGACGACGCAACCATCGTGAACGACGTCGACCAATGCCCGAACGGTCAGCAAAATCATAAGGGGAACTCCATGGCAACCATTGCCGCGCAGACGATCAATGCAGATGCACAGCCCGTTCTTTCCGTCTCCAATCTGACGACATCGTTTCTTGTCGACGGCGAATGGCGCCAGGTGGTCAAGGACATCTCCTTCGACGTCATGCCGGGTGAAACGGTCGCCATCGTCGGCGAAAGCGGCTCCGGCAAAAGCGTGACATCGCTTTCGATCATGCGGCTGCTCGCCAGGACCAGCAGCCGTATCGAAGGCTCCATCAGCCTCAACGGCCGGGATATTCTCAGCCTGCCGGAGGCCGAGATGCGCAAGGTCAGAGGCAAGGACATCGCCATGATCTTTCAAGAGCCAATGACATCACTCAATCCGATCTTCACCATCGGCCGGCAGATTTCCGAGGCGCTGACTTGCCACGGCAACATCTCGAAGACAGAGGCAAAAGCCGAAACGATCCGCCTGCTGGAAAAGGTGCGCATCCCCAATGCGTCCTCGCGCTTCGACGAATATCCGCACCAGTTTTCCGGCGGCATGCGCCAGCGCGTGATGATCGCCATGGCGCTTGCCAGCCGTCCGAAACTGCTGATCGCCGACGAGCCGACGACCGCCCTCGACGTGACCATTCAAGGGCAGATTCTCGATCTCATCAAGGTGCTGCAGGAAGAGGAAGGCATGTCCGTTCTCTTCATCACCCACGACATGGGCGTCGTCGCCGAAATCTCCGACCGCACCATCGTCATGTATCGCGGCGAGGCCGTGGAGACCGGCAGGACCGACGACATCTTCCATCGCGGCCGGCATCCCTATACCCGCGCGCTGCTGTCGGCCGTGCCGCGGCTCGGTTCGATGAAGGACCAGCCGCAGCCGCTGCGCTTTCCGATCGTCGATGTCGGCACCGGCGAACGCAGCGAACCGAAGGCGCTCGAAGACACCGTCGATCACCGCAAGACGCCGGTGCTGGAGGTGAAAAACCTCGTCACCCGTTTCGATCTTCGCGGCGGGCTGCTCGCCCGTCCCACAGGTGCGATCCACGCGGTCGAAAACGTCTCCTTCGATCTCGCCCAGGGAGAGACATTGTCGCTGGTCGGAGAATCCGGCTGCGGCAAGTCGACGACGGGCCGCTCCATCATGCGCCTCATCAACCCCAATTCCGGTGAAGTGCGTCTCGATGGCTATGACGTGATGAAGCTCGGCGCGCTCGACCTGCGCCGGATGCGCCGCAGCATCCAGATGATCTTCCAGGACCCGTTCGCAAGCCTCAATCCGCGCATGACGATCGGCGCGGCGGTTGCCGAACCGTTTATCGAGCACCGCCTCGGTTCGCGCGCCGAAGCCCGCGAGAAGGCGGCCGACCTTTTGGAACGCGTCGGACTGAAAGCGGATATGATGGGCCGCTACCCGCACGAATTCTCGGGCGGCCAGCGCCAGCGCATCTGCATCGCCCGTGCGCTCGCGCTTGATCCGAAGGTGATTGTCGCCGACGAAAGCGTCTCGGCGCTCGACGTGTCGATCAAGGCGCAGGTATGCAATCTGCTGATGGACCTGCAGCAAAGTCTTAACCTGTCCTATCTCTTCATCTCGCACGACATGGCCGTGGTCGAGCGTGTCAGCCATCGCGTCGCCGTCATGTATCTCGGTGAGATCGTCGAGATCGGCCCCCGCGCGTCGGTGTTCGAAAATCCGCAGCATCCCTATACCAGGAAGCTGATGGCGGCCGTGCCGGTGCCGGACCCGGCGCGGCGCGGCATCCGGCGTAATCTTGCCGTCGACGAGCTGAAGAGCCCGGTGCGCCCGGTCGGATATGTGACGCCGGTCCGGCAATATCGCGAAGTGTCCAGCGGCCATCTGGTTCGGATGGAAGAAGCCGCCTAAGCCTGTTTCCGGCCTTGACGAAGTCGAAATCCGGGCAAATATCGACATTCTGTTTTCCATCTCATCTGGAGTTGAATCAAATGACCGATAGCGTGCTCGATATTCCGGTAAAAAGGATCGACGGCAGCGAAACGACGCTTGCCGACTATCGTGGCAAGGTCATCATGGTCGTCAACGTCGCGTCCAAATGCGGCCTGACGGTGCAATACGAAGGATTGGAAAAGCTTTACGAAGACAAGCGTGACGAGGGCTTTGTCATTGCCGGCTTCCCCGCCAATGACTTCAAGGGCCAGGAGCCGGGCACCGACGACGAAATATTGAGCTTCTGCACCCTGACCTACGACGTGCAGTTCCCGATGTTCTCCAAGATCGCCGTCACCGGCGAAGAACGCCATCCGCTCTATGACGGCCTGATCGGTTCCGGCGTCGAGACGATCGGGGACGGCCCCATGCGCGAACGGCTGGCGAAACACGGTCTTGAAACCGGACAAGACGGCGGCATCGTCTGGAATTTCGAAAAATTCCTCATCGGCCGCGACGGCAAGGTTGCCGCTCGTTTTGCTCCGGATATAACTGCGGATGATCCGCGTTTTACTTCCGTTTTGGAAAAAGAACTGGCGCGCGCCGGCTGAAAAATCGCGGCAGCTTCGATAAGAAATCCCAATTAATTCAAAATAATAATTTATATCATCGTCGGTGGGGCAAGTATTACTTTGCCCCGCCATATCATTGCTTACTTTCCCGCCCAGGAGTATTTTGAAGTTTCCGAATATATCGGACGGAACGCTACATCAATTCTGGGAGGAGGATGTCATGCGCGAACCTGATATGCAGAAACTCGATGCCTTGGTCGGGCGCCTGATCGGCGATGTCGGCGCGGCGGTTTCGGGTGTGCTGGTGACGCTCGGCGACCATTTGGGTCTGTTCAAGGCCATGGCGGACGGAACGCCGATGACGTCGGCGGAGCTTTCCGACAAGGTTGGTGTCAAGGAGCGCTATGTGCGTGAATGGCTGTCGGCTCAGGCGGCGGCCGATTATGTCAGTTATGACGATGAGACCGAGCGCTTTTACCTGACGCCGGAACAGGCCATGGTGTTTGCGGAGGAAAACAGTCCCGCCTTCTTCAACGGCGCCTTCGACGTGGTTCAATCCATGTGGCTGGATGAGCCGAAGATTGCCAATGCCTTCAAGACCGGCAGCGGGCTCGGCTGGCACGAGCACAGCGCCTGCTTGTTCCGCGGCACGGAGCGGTTCTTCCGGCCGGGCTACAACAGCCATCTCGTGACGGAATGGATACCGGCGCTGGAGGGAGTGCATGAAAAGCTTCAGGCCGGCGCCGCCGTTGCCGATGTCGGCTGTGGCCATGGCGCATCGACCATCCTGATGGCGCAGGCCTATCCGAACTCGACCTTCTTTGGCTTCGACTATCATCTGCCCTCGATCGAACGGGCGCAAGCTGCCGCGAAGGAAGCGGGCGTCGACGGCCGCATCACGTTCGAGCAGGCGAGTGCCAAGGACTTCCCGGCTGCCGGCTACGATCTCGTGGCGATGTTCGATTGCCTGCATGACATGGGTGACCCGGTCGGCGCCGGCAAACATGTCAAGGAAAGCCTCGCCGACGACGGCACCTGGATGATCGTCGAGCCCTTTGCGCATGATTGCCTGAAGGACAACCTCAACCCGATCGGCCGCGTCTTCTACGGCGCGTCGACGATGATCTGCACGCCGGCCTCGCTGTCGCAGGAAGTCGGGCTGGGTCTGGGCGCGCAAGCCGGCGAGTTGAAACTGCGCAAGGTTGCCATGGATGCGGGCTATTCGCATTTCCGCAAGGCGACCGAAACGCCGTTCAACATGGTCTTCGAAGTCAGGGCCTGAAAATCGTGCCGCGCGCTTCGTCGAACGCGCGGCACAGTGTTTTACAGACGCTGCCCGTCTTCGCCGAACAGCGACGCGAGCGTCGGCTGGAAATAGACCGGCTGCTCTCGGTCGAGCGCGACATCCTCGTCGGCATCGATACGCACCGACAGCGTCTCGCTGCCGACCTGGCCCCAGATCAGATTGTCCGAGCCCATGGGCTCGACGATGGTGAAGGTTGCCGGCAGGCTCGCGGCCCGACCGCCCGCGGGCTGGAACTGCATCTGCTCGGGCCGGACGCCGAGCGTCGCCTTGCGGCCCTCGCCGGGCGTGCCGGAGAACTCGTAACCGTTGAGATCGATCTTGCGGCCGTCGGACAATGCGAAGGCCGGTGTGCCGCCATTGCTCGTCACCTGCCCGGACAGGAAATTCATCGACGGCGAACCGACGAAGCCGGCAACGAAGCGATTGACCGGACGCCGGTAGATTTCCTTCGGCGTCGCGAATTGCTGGATGACCCCGCCGCTCATGACCGCGATGCGATCGGCAAGCGTCAGCGCCTCAATCTGGTCGTGCGTCACATAGATCATGGTGGAGCCAAGGCCGCTGTGCAGCCGCTTCAGCTCGACACGCAGTTCGGTTCGAAGCTTGGCATCGAGATTGGAGAGCGGCTCGTCGAACAGGAAGACATCGACGTCGCGCACCAGGGCGCGGCCGATGGCGACGCGCTGGCGCTGACCGCCGGACAGTTCGCCGGGCCGCCGCTTGCGCAAGGGATCGATCTGCAGGATCTGCACGGCGCGGTCGACACGCTGGGCGATCTCGTCCTTTGCCATGCCGGCGATGCGCAGCCCGAAGGACAGATTTCCCTCCACCGTCATCGTCGGATAGAGCGCATAGGACTGGAACACCATGCCGATGCCGCGATCCTTCGGCTCTTCCCAGGTGACGTTCTTGTCGCCGATCCAGATCTGCCCGTCGGTGATGTCGGTCAGCCCGGCAATCGCATTGAGCAAGGTCGACTTGCCGCAGCCGGACGGGCCGAGCAGCACGATGAACTCGCCGGATTGTATCTCGAGATTGAGCGATTTCAGGACACTGACGCTGCCGAAATCGATTGCTAGTTCGCGAATGGAAACATTGGCCATGAACTATCCCTTGACTGCGCCGGCGGTGATGCCGCGCACGAACCAGCGGCCCGAGCCGAAATAGACGATCAGCGGCACCAGGGCAGTGAGAATGGTCGCCGCCATGTTGACGTTGTAGAGCTTCTCGCCCTGGGTGGAGTTGACGATGTTGTTGAGCTGAACCGTCATGGGGAAGTTTTCCCGGCCGGCGAAAACGACACCGAAGAGGAAATCGTTCCAGATGCCGGTCACCTGCAGGATCGCCGCCACCACCAGGATCGGGATCGACATCGGGATCATCAGCCGGAAGAAGATCTGCCAAAGCCCGGCGCCGTCGATACGGGCCGCCTTGAAGAGCTCCGTCGGCAGACTGGAATAATAGTTGCGGAACAGCAGCGTCAGAACCGGCAGGCCGAAGACCGTGTGGGTGATGATGATGCAGGGCAGCGTCGAATAGATGCCGATATCGCGATAGATCAGCACCAGCGGATAGATGAACACCTGATAGGGGATGAAGGCGCCGAGCAGCAGGATGGCAAAGAGAACGTTTGCACCCTTGACCCGCCAGAAGGATAGCGCGTAACCGGTCAGCGACGAGATGAAGATCGACAGGATCATGCTCGGGATCAGGATCTTCACCGAATTCCAGAAGCCGACGCTGATGCCGCCGCATTCAAGGCCGGTGCAGGCCGTACTCCAAGCCTGCACCCAGGCATCGGCCGTCCACATCTGCGGAAAGGCGAAAATATTGCCCTGCCGGATCTCCGGCATGGATTTGAATGAAGTCACAAGCATCACGTAGAGCGGCAGCAGAAAGAACAGCGCAGCCATCACGAGAAAAGCGTAGAGGCCGATGCGTCCTGGGGTCAGATGCTGCGGCTTGCGCCCGGTCGGACCCTGCATGGCACCAGTGACGGAAGATGGCGTCGTCATCAGTTCCCCCTCGGCTTTTCGCGGAAATATTCATAATAGAGCCACGGCGTGACCAGGACGACCACCGTGATGAACATCACGGTCGATGCCCCGGTCGCAAGGCCGATATTGCCGCGGCCGAACAGGTAATCCATGATGAATTTCCCGGGCACTTCGGTCGATATGCCCGGACCGCCGCCCGTGGTCGCCAGAACCAGCTCGTAGACCCTGACGACCGCAATCGCCAGAAGCACGCTGGCCGTGATAATCGTCGGCCTGAGGATCGGGATGACGATGTGCAGATAGACGCGCCAGCTCGGTATGCCGTCAATGCGCGTCGCCTTCCACAATTCACGGTCGACGCCGCGCAGGCCCGCCAGCATGATCGCCATGACGAGGCCGGAGGATTGCCAGATACCGGCAAGCACGATGACGTAGAGTGCAAGATCGCTCTGGACGATCCAGTCGAAGCGGAACCAGGTAAAGCCGATGCTATCGGCAACCTTCTGCAGGCCGAGCGTCGGGTTCATGATCCATTGCCAGACCAACCCGGTCACGATGAAGGACATGGCGAAGGGATAGAGAAAGATCGTCCGGAAGGTATTTTCGAAGCGCACCTTCTGATCGAGCGCGACGGCGAGTAGAAAGCCGAGGATCAGGCAGCCGGCAATAAACAGAATGCCGAAGACGACGACGTTTTGCAGCGACAGCAGCCAGCGCGCCGTCGAAAACAGCCGCTCATACTGCTTCGTGCCGACGAAGATGTTGACCGGCAGCACCTTGCTGTCCGTGAACGATATCCAGATGTTCCAGACGACGGTGACGACATAGGCCAGAAGCACGATGGCAAAAGCCGGGAACAGCGCCACATAGGGCGAAAAATGCATCTTCCTGCGGCTGACGCTCGCAGGCGCAGCGGCCGCTTGCACAGTGGCGGCACTCGTGTCTGGGGTGCTCATGGGCGCGCTCCTCCTCAGCATTCATGGAAGCCGGCGGCAGGGGATGCCTGCCGCCGCATGGATGTCGATCGAAGCTTACTTCGCCTGCTCAATCACCTGTGCAAACTGCTCGGCGAACTGGTCGGCCGTCATACTGGGCGTCGTCCAGTATTGGGCGACCAGATCCTGTTCCGTCTGGACGATGTCCTGAGCCGTGAGCACATCCGGCGCGAGGATCTGGCGGCTCGGATCCTTGAGCGCAGTCAAGCCTTTCTGGGCGCAAGCATCGAGCTTCGAGGTATCGACGTCGAGACGCACGGGCACGGAACCCTTCTTCGAGTTGAAGGCAAGCTGGCCTTCCTTCGACATGATGACTGTCGCCAGCAGCGTCTGGGCGTCGGTCGCGGTCTTGTCCTTCAGAACCGGGAACACGAAGATGTCGCCGCCCATCATGAAGTTGGATTCGCCCGGTCCGAGGATACAGCCGAAATCCTTGTCGGCGACGAGGCCGGCATGGATGAACTCGCCCTTGGCCCAGTCGCCCATGAACTGAATACCAGCCTTGCCGTCGATCAGCATGCCGGTCGCAACGTTCCAGTCACGGTTCGGGCTGCCCGGATCCTGATAATTGCGCAGCTTGGCGAAGACTTCCGCCACGTGCTTGAACTTGTCTGATTTGACGGCATCCGTATCGAGATCCTTCCAGACCTTGGCGTAGAGCTCCTTGCCGCCTTCGCCGAGAAGGATGGCATTGAACATCGACTGCAGCTGCCAGGGCTGGCCGCCAACAGCGACCGGGATCAGGCCGGCAGCCTTGATCTTGTCGAGCGCGGCAAACATTTCATCCCAGGTCTTCGGCTCTTGCGTGACGCCGGCCTTTGTGAAGACGGCCTTGGAATAGAAGACCCAGTTCTGGCCGTGGTCATTGATCGGCGCGCCGTAGATATGGTCCTGGAATTGGATGGCCTGATAGAAGGACGGCGTCAGGACCGATTTCCAATCCTGCTCCTTGGCGAGATCGTCGAGCGGACGTAGCAGGCCTTGCTGGGCCAGTTCGTTCATCTGGGTGCCGGTGTTGAACTGCATGGCCGTCGGCGGGTTGCCGCCGATGATGCGGTTGATGCCGATCGGGCGGGCGGTCGAGCCGGAGCCGGCAATTGCGGTATCCACCCATTCGCCGCCGGCGGCGTTGAAGGCCTTGGCCAGTTCCTTGACGGCGGCGGCTTCGCCGCCGGACGTCCACCAATGCAGGACTTCAGCTTTCTTGCCTTCGGCGAGAGCGCCGGTCACGCTCGCCGCAACCAGCGCCGTGGCGCCGACCAATGCCATCATCAATTTGCGCATGCGTTCCTCCTCCTTTGATAGTGTTCTCCCAACGCCCGGCCACCGCCGTCCACAGACGTCGGATGCCGAATTCAACGATCCTCCAAAACCGCGCCGCCGGGCCTCCGCTCCCAGCCGCAAGTGGCCAATGCTTCCTCGGGCATTGCCCCTTCGTCAAGCCTGCAGTCCGAAAGGACCGCATTTTCCTGAATTCTATAGCGCAGCCTAAGCGAAACGTCCCTCATTAATTGTGCATGCTATCGGATCCGGGCGGCCGCAGCTGCTATGAATCGCAATGACGCCGCGTGACTGGGAGGAGCGCTCGAACGCCGTCATGACCTCCAAAGCGTGGAAGGCGAGCTCCGACGATACCCGATGCTGCCGTCCCGAGCGAAGGGAATCCACCATTTCGGCCGCGCCCAATCCGCGCAGCCCGAGATGCCCGGGCACGCCCTCCCTATAGGGATGGTCGACCGGGATCTCTTCCCAGGCCTCGCCGCCGTCGCGGAATATCTCGACCTTGCCGCTGAAGTTGTTGGGATCCGGCGTCACCATGGTGCCCTCGGAACCGTAAAGCTCGATCTGATTGTGCTTGTGCCTGATGACATCGAAGCTGGTGGCGATTGTGACGGTTGCGCCGCTATGGAATTCCATCACGCCAGTCAGATGCGTCGGCACCAGAACCTTGATCGTCTCGCCGCGGCGCGGGTCCGTCTTCACCGTGCGTTCGATGCGGGTGATCTTCGCCGTGCCGAAGACCTCGCGCACGGGGCCAAGCAGCGCAATCAGGTTCGTGACGTAATAGGGGCCGACATCGAGCATCGGCCCGCCGCCACGGCCGTAGAAGAAGGCCGGATTGGGATGCCAGTGTTCATGACCGGGCAAAAGCAGCATGGCGGTCGCCGAGATCGTCTTGCCGATGCGCCCTTCATCCAGCAGCCGCCGTGTCAGCTGATGGCCGCCGCCGAGGAAGGTGTCGGGCGCGCAGCCGAGCCGCAGATCCCCTGCCCGGGCGATCGCCATCAGCTCCTCCGCCTCGGCCATGGAGACACCAAGCGGCTTTTCCGAATAGACGTGCTTGCCGGCAAGAAGTGCTTTCTTGCTGATGGCATGATGCGAGACCGGCGTCGTCAGGTTGATGATCAGGCCGATTTCCGGATCGGAGAGCATCGTATCGAGCGCTACGGCTTCGATGCCGAACTGCTCGGCGAGTTTGCGCGCCGAGACGTCATAGAGATCGTAGACCGATTTCACGCGAATGAAATCGAACATATGCAGGGTCGCGACATAGGTGGCGCTGATATTGCCGGCGCCGACGATGCCGACTTTCATGGGCTCGTTGCTCATTGGGTTGCCTCTTACGAAACAGTGATATCAAGCTCGGCGGCAGCGGCGCGCAGATAGCTCATGCCGCGCCGCATCTCGTCGTCGAATTCCGGCGTCGCTTCGCGAAAATGCGTCCAATGCGAGGCTCCCGGCGCATCTTCCAGCTCCAGCGTGATCGGGCCGGAATAGCCGACGGCCCGAAGTGCCGCGAAGATCGCCTTCCAGTCGATCTTGCCGCGTCCCGGCCGCCAATGCGCATTGGTATGGCCCTCATTGTCGGAAAAATGCGTATTGAAGATGCGATTGCCGAGCGCCAGCACGACATAATGCGGCATGTCGCCGGCCGGAAAGAGATGGCTCGGATCGAAATTCAGGCCGAGGTTGGCAGCGCCGGTGCGCTCGATGAGGCGTAGCATGCCCTGTCCGGAACTGACCCAGCGATAGGGATGCGGCTCGATCGCGACCCTGAGATCGGCGGAGGCGGCAATCTCGCAAGCTCGAGCGAAACCGTCGACCACGGCTTCGTATTCGCCCGTCCAGTCCCATTGCGGCTCGACCGCCGCACCCCATTCCTGTGAAATCGGCCGCTGCAGGATCGGCTTGACGTCGGACTGAAACGGATAGGGCGTCATGCTTGTCACGATCGGCGTACCGATTGCGACAGCCACATCCATGCCGCGCTTGTAGCCATCGAGATCGACTGTGGACATGGCGGCGTTCGCGGCACGGCTGAATGGCAAGTTGAAGAAGAAGTTGGTGAGAACCAGTCCCTCGCCATCGGCGATTGCCTTTAGTTCGCCAATGGTTTCCGGCGTGTAGTAGCTCAGCATGTCCACCGACCATGCGGTCAGCTCGAAACCCTTGCAGCCGGTGCGGGCGAGCCGCTTGAGCGGCGCCTGATAGGGCGGATTCCAATTGAAAGTCCAAATTGGCGATCCGAAAAAAAGCGAGCCGTCGCTCATGTCATCCTCCCTTGGGATGCGGTCACCTGTCCACGTAGCTCCGCGGCAACGCCGAAATGACTTGCCGGCGAGCCTCCCAGCTCCAATTTTTGGCGATTCGTAACGTTACGATCTCGGAAAATGAAACATCTGTCAACTTCATATTTTGCGGGTTACTTCCGCAAATTCTGGACAAAATCGAAATTCGTAACGTTACGAATACCTTCCAGAAATCTACGCTCGTTGCGAGCTGCATTATCGTTCAGGCGTGACGGGTCTGGCTTTGATGATCGACGAAGGCGGCGCGGACGACTTCGTGAAGGTCGGCCGGATCTTCGCCGGCGATCGCCCGGTGCAGAAAGGCGGCCAAACGCTCGCCTATGGCATGGTTCGAATAATGGAACGTGCTGAGCGGCGGATTGAAGAAATCCGGCAGCGCTGTGCCGCCATAGGTAATCAGGGCGAAATCCTTGCCGACCTGTCGTCCGGCATCGCGCAAGCCGGCGAGGAAGCCGAGCGCCGCCTCCTCGCTCGCCACGAAGGCAGCGGTCGCTTCGGGCTTCAGCGCGGCTATGCGCTTTGCCATCTCGCGACCATTATCGGGCGTCGCGGTGGTGAAATGGATGCAATCGTCCGGAACGTTCAGATGGCGTTCGGCAAAGGCTCGGCGCCAGCCACGAACGAATTGCAGGCTGTAGGTGAATTGATGGCTGGGCGCGATCAGCAACGGCATATCATGCCCGGCATCCAGAAGCAGGCGCGCGGCTTCCGCGCCGATTACTTCATGGTCGAGATCGATGCTCGGATGAACGCTCAAAAGTTCGGTCCGCCCGAAGGTGACAAAGGGCATACCGACCTCGAGAAGATATTTGACGCGATCGTCCTGCGGGGTCGTATGCGTGATGACGATGCCGTCGACCGAACCCTCCTCGACGATGTCGCGCACCGTCGCCAAGGGATCATCTGCCTGCAATTGCGGTACGATCGTGGTCCGGTAGCCCCGCGCCTTCATGTAGCGCGACGCCCCCTCGATCAGCGAGGCGACGACGATGTTCATCTCGCCCTCGCGCCCGAATGGCAGCACGATGCCGATGGCGTGGGTCTTGCCGGTACGAAGATTGATGCCGCCGAGATTGGGACGATAGCCGAGCTCGCTTGCCGCCCGCTTGACCAGCTCGATCGTCTCGCGGTTGACCTCGGGGCCTTCCTTCAAGGCGCGGCTGACCGTCGTAACCGAAAGGCCGAGCGCTGCCGCAACCGTCCGCAAGGTCACGCGCTGTCCTGCTTCGCGCCGCAAGCCGCGTCCTACTGACAATCCCTGCATCTTCGACAAATCATTCCGCTCCGCCATCTTGGCGCGAGAATGCCCGCAGGCGGGTGGCGATGCAAGCATGCAGCCGGGCTCGCCGCGACAGAAAAGCCGATGCATCCCATCGGCGCATGGGTTCGGCAGCGAATTGCTCAGTGCAACTAATGGGAATTTACTTTTATAAAAGCAATTTTAAAGTGCGACCCATTGCTTGCTACGTTTGAAAGAATAGCTCATGGACAAATATACCAAAACTGTTTTGACAATCATTGCCTTCGCGCTTGTGGCGATCGCCCTCCAAAACACGATCACGCCGGCAAAGGCCGTTGGTGGCGGTTGCGGCTTAGAGACGTACAGGCCCTGCTACGTAAAGCTCGTAAACTAGCGAAACCCATCGCTCTCTAATCGGAATCTTCGGATCCGAAACTGCTGATCGAGATCACGGACGATATATCGGCACGCCCGGAAGTGCTTCCGGGCGGCTTCTTCGCTGAACAAAGCCGTTATGAACCGGCGATCTGGCGGGCAGTCTGAATGGCCGTGCGGGCGCCTGCCCGCAGCTGTGCCGTTTCCGTGCCGGCGATGACCAGATCGAGGCCGAGCTTCAGATATTGCCCGGCGCGATCACCGTCGCCACCGAAGGCGCAGATGACCTTGCCATGGGCGCGGCAGCGTGCAAGCGCTGTCGCAAGCGCCTGATCGATCGCGGCGCTCTCGGGCGCAAGGCGGGCACCGTTCGAAAGTGCGATAGAAAGATCCGACGGGCCGATGAAGATGCCGTCGATACCATCAACCGCAAGGATCTCGTCGATCGCATCGAGCGCCGTCCGGGTTTCGACCATTGCGATGGTGACGGTCAGGCTATTGGCGCTCTGCAGATAGTCTTCGGCGGAATTGCCGAAATGATTGAGAGCAAGCGAAGGCCCCCAGCTGCGCTCGCCGAGCGGCGGATATTTTGTCGCCTTCACCAGGGCGCGGGCGTCATCTCCGGAATTGATCATCGGCGCGATGATGGCGGAGGCGCCGGCGTCCAGAAGCCGCGATGCCGACGCGAAGTCGCCGACCGGAATACGGGCAATCGCGGGCTTGCCGGCAAGCCGGACATGCGCAATGCCGCTTGCAGCCGAAGCCATGTCCCACATGCCGTGCTGCATATCCAGTACGACGGTATCGAAATCCTCCTGCGCCAGATGGTTGACGAGCATCGCGTCGGGAATACCGACCCAGCCGGAGATCATGCCGCCATTTTCGCGGCGCTTCAGGCGTCCGGCAAAACCGTTAATGTCAGTCGTCATCGTCTTTCCTCACCTATCCGGAACAGGCTCTGTCCTTCGAGACATCAGCCGATCATCAAATCATGAATCAACGGCATCAACGCCCTCGACAATACTCAATTCCAGCTGCCGGACCACTCGAAAGTGATCCCCTGCCGCGTGCGAATCAGGAGCGCGAGATTTTCACAATTCCGATCACTCAACCCAAGTTCGATCGTCAATGTGCCAGACCAACATGACAAGCATCCAGATATTTTCGTCGTTCGACCATTCGGCTTCACCTCGCAATTGCCGCGGGATCCCGAAAATCATGATCCGGCGAGTTCGTCTCTTCCATGACCGCCAAAACACCGTAAAACATTACGGTACCGCATTGCACGCGGATGAGAGCCGGACACATGGAGAGCAGCGAGACCATGCAGCAGCGAGATTTTTTCAAGCCGGGCCGATCGGTCGCCATTTCCGACAAGGGCATGGCCGCGACCTCGCATCCACTGGCAACGCTTGCCGCCGTCGACATTCTGCGTGCCGGCGGCAACGCCGTGGATGCTGCCGTTGCCGCGGTTGCGCTGCAGTCCGTGATTGACCCGCACATGACGGGGATCGGCGGCGATTGCTTCGCACTCTACAGTGCAGCCGGCGGCACGCCGGTCGGACTGAACGGCTCCGGCCGCGCCCCGAAGAAGGCAAATCTCGGCTATTTCCTCGATAAAGGCTTTACCGCCATCCCCGACGACAGCCCGCATGCCGTGACCATTCCCGGCGCGATCGATGCATGGTGCCGGCTGATCGGCTCCTATGGCCGGCTGGGCATGGATCGTGTGCTGGCTCCGGCGATCGCAGCCGCGCAAGAGGGTTATTGCATCACGCCGCGCGTCGAACTCGATTGGCACCGCTACAGCGACCGTGTCGCCAAATATCCGCAATCGGCCGCCTATTTCCTGCCGGACGGCAAGGCGCCGCGCACCGGTGACCGTGTTACCAACCCCGCGCTTGCCGCCACTCTGAAGGCTGTTGCCCGAGATGGCCGCGACGCCTTCTACCGCGGTCCGGTGGCTGAGGAGATCACCACGCTTCTTCAATCGCTCGGCGGTCTGCACGAGGAAAGCGACTTCGCGGACTACGAGGCTTTCGACACGAAGCCGATTTCCGGCAAGTTCCGTGGCCGGGATCTGCTGGAATGCCCGCCGAACGGCCAGGGCCTGGCGGCGCTGCTGATCACCCGCATTCTCGACGGCTTTGATCTTCGCGATCCCAAGCTCTCCGAAGCCGACCGCATTCACCTGCACGCCGAAGCGACCAAGGCTGGTTACGCCATGCGCGACCAGCTGATCTGCGATCCCGACCATGTGACATTCGATATAGAGGAGTTGCTATCAGATCGCTCGATCGCTGCCATGCGGACGAAGATCAGCCTCGAGCGTGCCGGCGATACCAAAATCTGGGATGCGCCGGCACATCGCGATACGGTCTATGTCTCCCTTGTCGATCGGGATGGCAACGCTATTTCTCTGATCAATTCCGTGTTCATGGCTTTCGGCAGCGGCATCTATGCGCCGCGCTCGGGCGTATTGCTGCAGAACCGCGGCGCCGGCTTCGTTGTCAAACAAGGCCATCCGAACGCCATCGGCCCCGGCAAACTGCCTTTCCATACGATCATTCCGGCCATGCTGATGGAAGATGGCAAGGTGCGCATGAGTTTCGGCGTCATGGGCGGGCAATATCAGGCAGCCGGTCATGCCCATATGCTCACCCAGATCCTCGATCGCGATCTCGATCCGCAGCAGGCGAGCGACCAACCGCGCAGCTTCTGTTTCGGCGGCAAGCTCTCGCTCGAGCCGACCATATCGGAGGAAACCAGGCGGGATCTGGAGCGACGCGGCCATGTCGTCGAATGGGCGGATGAACCGATCGGCGGCGCGCAAGCGATCATGATCGATCACGAGCGCGGCATCCTGCTCGGCGCATCCGACCATCGAAAGGATGGCATGGCGCTCGGCTATTGACCAAGGCACTTTCGGCGGAGGGGCGTGCGTTCGCCCATCCGCCGGATCTACAGGGTCCTCAGATGATCCCGCCACCGCCGGCAACAGACGCCGGACGTTCGCCGGCAACCTTGCGGCGGTAGCCACTCGCCCTGTAGGTCGCGACCGGATCGACCGCACCGCCGGTGCGGCGACGGGCCTCGGCCAGGATCGGCTCGACATCGGCGCGATAGGCGCGCTTTAGCGTTTCCGATGCCATCAGTGCGTCATTCGCTTCCTGATAGCCATCCAATGCCTTCCGGTCGACGATCAGCGCCTGCGCATAGGCGCGGCGGATCTCGTTGGCGCTGGAAATCAGGCTCTCGATCGGGTCCGTGACATTGTGCGACTGGTCGATCATATGCGCCGGATTGAAGTCGTTGACCCCACGCCGTTCCGCTTCGACCAGCTCATTGAAGACGAGGAACAGGCGATAGGGCTCGATAGCCCCGGCATCGAGATCGTCGTCGCCATATTTGGAATCGTTGAAGTGGAAGCCGCCGAGCTTGCCGAACTGGATCAGGCGCGCGACGATCATCTCGATATTGGTATTCGGCGCGTGGTGGCCGAGATCGACGAGGCAATGGGCTTTTGGACCGAGCGTCTGCGCGATCAGGTAGTTGGTGCCCCAGTCCTGAACGACCGTGGAATAGAAGGCCGGCTCATACATCTTGTGCTCGGAAAACAGCCGCCAGTCGTCGGGAAGCGCCTTGTAGATATCGGCCATGGCGGCGAGATAGCGCTCGAACGCCTTGGTGAAATTGGTCTGGCCCGGGAAGTTCGAGCCATCGCCGATCCACACCGTCAGTGCCTTCGAGCCGATCGCCTTGCCGATCTCGATGCATTCGATGTTGTGCTCGACGGCCTGGGCGCGCGTTGCTGCGTCGACATGGCTGAGCGAGCCGAACTTGTAGGAATGCGCCTGGCCCGGCGCATCGGAGAATGTGTTGGAGTTCATGGCGTCGAAGCCGAGGCCGAGCGCATCGCCCTTCGCCCTGAGCTCGCGCGGATCCGCCTTGTCCCATGGAATGTGCAGCGAGACATTCGGCGTCGCCCGCGTCAGCTGATGGATCACGGCGCAATCGTCAAGCTTGTCGAAGATGCCGCGTGGCTCGCCGGTGCCCGGAAAGCGGGCAAAGCGCGTGCCGCCGGTGCCGACACCCCAGGACGGGACCGCGACGAAAAATTCGGAAACCTTTTTGGTGGCGGCTTCGATATCGACGCCGCGGCGGGCGAGCGTGGCGCCAAGCGCCTCATAATCTGATTTCAGCGCAGCGGCGCGCTTGTCGTTTTCTGCAGCAACCAGATCGGGCGCAATTCTAAACTCGGCCATTCTTTCCTCCCATGTACGTCATTCGAATATTGAGGCATCCCGCCCTTCTTCTCCCCAGCGGGGAGAAGATGCCCAACCGGCAGATGAGGGGGAGTGAGGAGCATAGCGACTCACATCTTGAGCGTAAGCGAAAGATAGAACCGCATTTGCAGCGCCGCCCCCTCATTCGACCCTTCGGGCCACCTTCTCCCCACTGGGGAGAAGGTAAAATATAGCCGACTAGCGCGTAAAGCTCTGCGCGTTGCCGGCGTCGACGTTGATGATATTGCCGGTCGACTTGGCGGAAAGATCCGACGCCAGGAAGTAGATCGCTTCGGCAATATCCTCAGGAAAGACATTGAGCTTCAGCATCGAGCGCTTGCGGTAATGTTCCTCCAGCTCGTCCACCTCGATCTTCGAGGAGGCTGCGCGCTGTTCACGCCATTCGCCGTTCCAGATCTTCGAGCCGCGAAGGACGGCATCGGGATTGACCGTGTTCACGCGGATGCCGGCTTCGGCACCTTCCAGCGCCAGGCAACGGGCCAGATGGATTTCGGCAGCCTTTGCCGTGCAATATGCGGCGGCGTTCGGCGAGGATGCGAGACCGTTCTTGGAAGCGACGAATACGACGTTGCCGCCGAGATTCTGGCGCCGGAACAGCCGGAAGGCTTCGCGCGAAACCAGAAAATAGCCGGTCGCGAGAATATCGATATTGCGGTTCCACATCGAAAGCTCGGTGCTTTCGATCGGCGCGGACGACGCGATGCCGGCGTTGGACACCAGAATGTCGACGCCGCCGAATTCGACGCAGGCCTCGGCGAAGGTGGAAATGACGGCGTCTTCCTTGGTGACGTCGAGCTTGACGCTGCGCACCGCATCCGCGCCATATCTCTTGGCGAAATCCGCCTGTGTGCTGTCAAGCGCTGCCTGGTCGATATCCGCCAGAACCACGCAGGCACCCTCGCCGACCAGGCGCGCCGCCGTGGCGCGGCCGATGCCGCCGGCGCCGCCGGTAACGAAGGCGACCTTGCCGGCAAGGCTTTTCGGCTTCGGCATGCGCTGCAGCTTCGCCTCTTCCAGCAACCAGTATTCGATATCGAAGGCTTCCTGCTCCGGCAGGCCCTGATATTCGGAGACGGTGGACGCGCCACGCATGACGTTGATGGCGTTGACGTAGAACTCGCCGGCAATGCGGGCCGTCGCCTTGTCGCGGGCGAAGGAAAGCATGCCGACGCCGGGAACGAGGAAGATCACCGGGTTCGGATCGCGCATCGCAGGCGAGTTGTCATGCTTGCAATCATTGTAGTAGCGCGCGTAGTCGGCGCGATAGTCTTCCAGCGCCTTGTCGAGACCGGCAATGACGGCATCGACATCGGGCTTGGCCGGATCGAAATCGACGATCAACGGCCGGATCTTGGTGCGCAGGAAGTGATCCGGGCAGCTCGTGCCGAGTGCACCGAGCGGACGAAGGCTCCTCGAGTTGACGAATTCGAGCACGGCATCCTGATCGTCGAAGTCACCGAGCTTGCGCTCTGCCTTGCCGATGCGACCGCGGATCTCAGGCATCAACCGGGCGGCGATGGCACGGCGCTCCGCCTGCGGCAGGCTCTGAGCAACGGCACCACCGAAAATGGTCCTGCCTTCCGTCTTGGCGGCGAACCATTCGATCGCCTTGTTGATGATCTGAAGTGTCAGCTCGTAGCAGGCCTTGGCATCGTCGGCCCAGGTGAACAGGCCATGGCTTTCCAGCACGACGCCCTTGGCATTCGGGTGCGCCTTGACGAAGGCTTCGAGATCGAGGCCGAGCTGGAAGCCGGGGCGGCGCCAGGGCAGCCAGCCGATGTCGTCGCCGAAGATTTCGCGCGTCAGTTCGCGCGAGTTCTTCGAGGCGGCAATGGCGATAATGGCATCGGGATGCATGTGATCGACATGGGTGAACGGCACGAAACCGTGCAGCGGCGTGTCGATCGAAGCGGCGCGCGCATTGAGATTGAAGGTGCAATGCGGCAGGAAGCCGACCATGCGATCCTCGTCGGCGACGCCCTGATAGATGTTTTTCAGGCTGTCGAGCTTGTCCTGGTAGAGCGTCGCGAAACCGTCGAGCTTGATGGTGCCGACATCGCCGCCTGAGCCCTTGACCCAGAGCACCTTGACCTTTTCGCCGGAGAGCGGATCGGTTTCCATGACCTTGGCCGATGTGTTGCCGCCGCCGTAGTTGGTGATACGCTTGTCGGCACCGAGCAGATTCGACCGATAAAGCAGCTTGCCCGGCTCATCCAAGCCGGCCGCATATGCATCATCCCAACGGTTCTTCAGAAGCTGAACGCCAGCCGCCATGTCATCCTCCCTTGAAATCAAGTTCTTCACATCAAGTCTTGCGGGCGGACCGGATCATGATGGAACCACCCTTTGTGAGCAGGGTATCGCTCACGCATAGTCACCTTGTCAATCGAAAACGATCAAATTCGATAATGTTGCGATGCAATATGAAAGTTTATGATCGTTTGTGATTGACACGTTGTCATATTTGCGAAATAACCGCCAACAAGGAGGAGCCGATGCACGAACGTGAACGCCATCGCATTATTCTGAGCGCCGTACAGGAAAAGTCTGTCGTGACGATTCAGGATATTTCCGAGCTGACCGAAGCTTCGGAAGCGACGATACGCCGTGATATCGCCGCCCTGCATGTGCAGGGAAAAATCCGGCGCGTGCGCGGTGGCGCGGAATCGATCCATCCCCCTCAGCTCGGCAATCTGGCGGCGCGGCCCTTTCGCGTATCCGAAGCCGTCAATATCGATAGGAAGCGTGCAATTGCGCGCAAGGCGGCTGAACTCTGCAATCCCGGCGACGCCATCATCATCAATGGCGGCACGACCACATTCCAGCTCGTGCACTATATTTCGGCCTTCCGGCTGCAGGTGATGACCAATTCCTTCGCCATTGCCGAACATCTGATCAAGCATTCGAAGAATACGGTGACGGTGCCTGGCGGCGCGATCTATCGAGAGCAGAGCCTGATCCTCTCGCCCTTCGACAACGATACCATCCGGAATTTCTACGCGCGGCGCATGTTCATCGGCGCGCAGGGCGTCGGCCCGCTTGGCGTCATGGAAGCCGACGCGCTGGTCATCCAGAGCGAGCAGAAACTCATGCGTCAGGCCGACGAGCTTGTCGTCATGGTCGATTCCAGCAAGTTCCGTCAGCGCTCCAGCCTGATCCTCTGTCCGCTTGAACAGGTCTCGACCATCATCACCGATGACGGCGTCACCGCCGAGACGGTGCGCATGATCGAGGATGCGGGCATCTCGCTTGTCATCGCAAATATTTCGGCTCAGGCCGAGGAGGAAGATTCCCCGTCGGTCGCATAAAAGACATGGCTCAGACGGGGTGAGCATAGCCTATCAACCTTGGGAGGAACTGACATGAATATAGCAAAGAAACTGGCGATCGGCGTTGCGCTCGCCGCCACGCTTTTCGCCGGCGCGGCCAGTGCAAAGGACGTCAAGATCGGTCTCGTGGTGAAGTCGCTGGGCAACGGCTTCTTCGAGGCCGCCAACAAGGGCGCACAGGAAGCAGCCAAGGATCTCGGCGGCGTGCAGGTGATCTACACCGGCCCGACCTCGACCACGGCCGAAGGCCAGATCGAAGTGATCAACTCGCTGATCGCGCAGGGCGTCGATGCCATCGCGATTTCCGCGAACGATCCCGATGCGGTCGTCCCAGCCCTCAAGAAGGCGACGCAGCGCGGCATCAAGGTGATCTCCTGGGATTCCGGCGTCGCAAAGGCCGGCCGCATCCTGCAGCTGAACCCTTCGTCCAACGAGCTGATCGGCAAGATGTGCCTGACGCTCGCCAAGGATCATCTCGACGGCGGCAAGGGCAATTTCGCCATCCTGTCGGCAACGACCACATCGACGAACCAGAACATCTGGATCGGCGAGATGAAGAAGCAGCTCAAGGATTTTCCGGGCCTCAATCTCGTGACGACCGTCTACGGCGACGACCTCTCGGACAAGAGCTATCGTGAAGCCCAGGGCCTCCTGACCTCGCATCCGGAAGTCAAGGTCATCGTCGCCCCGACGACGGTCGGCGTGCTTGCCGCTTCGCAGGCCGTCAAGGATGCCGGCAAGATCGGCCAGGTCTATGTCACCGGTCTCGGCCTGCCGTCCGAAATGGCCGGCGCGATCAAGTCGGGCGCCACGAAGGAATTCGCGATCTGGAATCCGATCGATCTCGGCTACTCCGCAACGCAGATCGCCTATCGCCTCGTCAAGGGCGAGACCGACGGCAAGCCGGGCAGCGAGATCAATGCCGGCCGCATGGGCAAGATCAAGGTCGGCGAAAATGGCGAGGCCGCCATGGCCGATCCGTTCGTCTACAACGCTTCGAACATCGATCAGTTCTCCAAGGTTTTCTGATCGATAGCCTTCGCAGCTCTCCGGCGGCGTCAGCCGCCGGACCCAATTTCACTATTCCGGTACATTGCTGATGACCACAGTCCTTCAACGATCCCTAGCGGACGCACCAGCCGCGAACAATCAGGCCATCCTGGAAATGCGCGGCATTTCCCAGATCTTTCCCGGCGTCAAGGCGCTGGATGGCGTCAGCATTTCGCTTTATCCCGGCAAGGTGACCGCCCTGATCGGCGAAAACGGCGCGGGAAAATCGACGCTCGTCAAGATTCTCACCGGCATCTACCGTCCGAACGAGGGTGAAATCCTCGTCGATGGCAGGCCTGTGGCCTTCGCCCATGCACAGGCCGCCATCGATGCCGGCGTCACGGCCATTCACCAGGAAACCGTGCTCTTCGACGAACTGACCGTCGCCGAAAACATCTTCCTCGGCCATGCGCCGCGCACGTCCTGGCGCACCATCGACTGGAAAACGATGAACAGCCGGTCGAAAGAACTCCTCGAATCGCTGGAAAGCGCGATCGATCCCGCAATCCGATTGAAAGACCTCTCCATTGCGCAGCGCCATCTCGTCGCGATCGCGCGCGCTTTGTCGATCGAGGCCCGCATCGTCATCATGGACGAGCCCACTGCCGCCCTGTCACGCAAGGAGATCGACGATCTCTTCCGCATCGTCGAAGGGTTGAAGGCAAAGGGCAAGGCTGTCCTGTTCATCAGCCATAAGTTCGATGAGCTCTATGAAATCGCCGACAATTTCGTCGTCTTCCGCGACGGCCGCGCCGTTGGCCATGGCGAGCTGAAGGCGACGCCGCAGGACGAGATCGTCCGCATGATGGTCGGACGCGACGTCAAGGACGCTTTCCCGAAAGTGCCCGTCACCATCGGTGACACCGTTCTCGAGGTCGACAAATACTGTCACCGCACCGAATTCCGCGACATCTCCTTCAAGCTGCGGCGCGGTGAGATTCTCGGCGTTTACGGCCTGATCGGCGCCGGACGCTCCGAGCTTTGCCAATCGCTCTTCGGCATCACCAAGCCGCTGTCCGGGCGACTGACGCTTGACGGACTGGAAATCCATGTGCGCTCGCCGCAAGACGCCATTCGCGCCGGCATCGTCTACGTGCCGGAAGAGCGTGGCCGCCACGGCCTGGCGCTGCCGATGCCGATCTATCAAAACATATCGCTGCCCTCGCTCGGACGCACCTCGCGCAAGGGTTTCCTGAAGGCGGCCAATGAATTCGCCCTCGCACGCAAATATGCCGAACGGCTTGATCTGCGTGCCGCCGCCCTTTCCGTGCCGGTCGGCACGCTCTCCGGCGGCAACCAGCAGAAGGTCGTCATCGGCAAGTGGCTCGCGACACAGCCGAAGATCATCATTCTGGACGAGCCCACCAAGGGGATCGATATCGGCTCCAAGGCAGCCGTCCATGGTTTCATCAGCGAATTGGCGGCCGAAGGCCTCAGCATCATCATGATCTCCTCGGAACTGCCCGAGATCCTCGGCATGGCGGATCGCGTGCTGGTCATGAAGGAAGGCCTGTCCGCGGGCCTGTTCGAGCGCGAGGGGCTGACGCCGGAAACCTTGGTGCGCGCCGCCACGGGCAACGCATAGAGCGGCATGGCTTTTCTTCGATCAGCCAGAACGCTCTCTCTGTTTGTTTTTGCCGCATTTGTGCGGCGCCAGGTGAGGACACCTGGCTGCAAAATGCTTTAGGGAGGACGGGATGCCACGCATCCTCAAAAAGCGCGAAACACTGCTCGCCATCATCATCATCGTGATGATCGCCGGCTTCGCAACGCGTGCGGCCGGCTTTGCCGAGCCCGCCAATCTCGCCAATATCTTCAACGATACCTCGATCCTCATCATCCTGGCGCTCGCCCAGATGACGGTCATCCTGACGAAATCGATCGACCTCTCCGTCGCCGCCAACCTGGCGCTGACGGGCATGGCGGTCGCGATGCTGAACGCGGCCTATCCCGACATTCCGCTGATCGCGCTCGTCATCATGGCGATCCTGATGGGCGCGGCTCTTGGCGCCATCAACGGCTATCTCGTCTGGGCTCTGGAAATCCCGCCGATCGTCGTGACGCTGGGAACCTTGACGATCTATCGTGGCATGGCTTTCGTGCTGTCGGGCGGCGCCTGGGTCAATGCCCATCAGTTCACGCCGATCTTCCTGAACGTACCGCGCGCACAGCTTCTCGGCCTGCCGGTGCTCGCCTGGATCGGCATCGCAATCGTGCTGATGATGTTTCTGGTGCTGCGCTATACGCAATTCGGCCGCTCAGCCTATGCCAGCGGCGGCAATCCGGTTGCGGCCGTCTATGCCGGCATCGACGTCGGCTGGACGCGGTTCCTCGCCTTCGTTCTGTCCGGCGTGCTCGCCGGCCTCAGCGGCTATCTCTGGGTTTCGCGCTACGCCGTCGCCTATGTCGATATCGCCAACGGTTTCGAGCTTGATAGTGTGGCGGCCTGTGTCATCGGCGGCATTTCGATCGCCGGCGGTGTCGGTTCCGTCGCCGGCGCCGTCCTGGGCGCGCTCTTTCTCGGCGTCATCAAGAACGCCCTTCCGGTCATCGGTATCTCGCCGTTCACGCAGATGGCGATATCAGGCACCGTCATCATCCTTGCCGTCGTCTTCAACGCCCGGCGCGAACGCAACCGCGGCCGCATCATCTTGCGCGATCAGGCAGCAAAGGACACCGCCAACCAGGGAGCAGGCGCATGAGCAACGGTTCGCAAGCGGCAACGGCGGAAAAACGCGCTATTCCGAATCGCCTCGGCACGCCCTTCAAGCGCATCATGGCAAGCTGGGAAACGCTGCTCCTTGGGGTCGCGGTCGCGATCTTCATCTTCAATTCGCTGGCCTCGCCCTATTTCCTCGATCCCTACAACCTCTCCGACGCGACATTCAACTTTACCGAAAAGGCGATGATCGCCTTTGCCATGGCGCTGCTCGTCATTGCGGGCGAGATCGACCTTTCGGTCGCAGCCATCATCGCGCTCGCCTCGACGGCCATGGGCGGCGCCGCCCAGCTTGGCATCGACACGCCCGGCCTTGTCGCCATCGGCCTGGGTGTCGGCCTGATCTGCGGGCTTTTTAACGGCTTCCTTGTCTCGGTGCTGAAGTTGCCGTCGATCGTCGTCACCATCGGTACGATGAGCCTGTTTCGCGGCATCTCCTATATCGTGCTTGGCGATCAGGCCTATGGCAACTATCCGGATAGTTTCGCCTATTTCGGCCAGGGTTATGTCGTCTGGGTCTTCTCGTTCGAATTCGTGCTGTTCATCGTGCTGGCGATCGCCTTCGCGATCCTGCTGCATGCTACGAATTTCGGCCGGCAGGTCTATACGATCGGCAACAATGACTTTGCCGCGCGCTTCTCCGGCATTCCGGTCGAGCGGGTCAAATTCATCCTGTTTCTCCTGACCGGCCTGATGAGCGGCATTGCCGCCGTCTGCCTCACCTCGCGGCTCGGCTCGACGCGCCCGTCGATCGCGCTCGGCTGGGAGCTGGAGGTCGTGACCATGGTGGTGCTTGGCGGCGTGTCGATCCTCGGCGGGTGGGGGACGATCGGTGGGGTCGTCATCGCGGCCTTTGTCATGGGCCTCGTCACCTTCGGCCTCGGCCTGCTCAATGTTCCGGGCATCGTCATGTCGATCTTCATCGGCCTCCTCCTCATCATCACCATCGCGCTGCCGATCGTCGCCAGGCGCCTCAAGACCATGAGCGCCAAATGACATCCGCTCTCGAACGCCACGCCTTCAAGATGACGCTCAATCCCGGCATGGAGGCCGAATACCGGAAGCGCCACGACGAGATCTGGCCCGAACTCATAGAGCTGCTGCATCAGGCTGGCGTCAGCGATTATTCGATCCATCTCGACCGCGACACGAACACGCTCTTCGGCGTGCTGACGCGGCCGAAGGATCATTCCATGGCGAGCCTGCCGGAGCATCCCGTCATGAAGAAATGGTGGGCGCACATGGCCGACATCATGGCGACCAATCCCGATAATTCGCCTGTCCAGAGCGATCTCGTCACGGTCTTCCATCTGCCATGAGCAACGAAACAGCCTATCGCCATATCGCCGTGATCGACATCGGCAAGACCAACGCCAAGGTCGTCGTGCTCGATGCGGAGACGGGTGCCGAGCTCGTCGCGGTCAAGACCGCGAACAGCGTTCTGAAATCAGGCCCCTACCCGCACTACGATATTGAGGGGCTGTGGGATTTCATCGTCTCGGCCCTCAAGGGCTTTGCCAGCACACCGGGATTCGACGCCATTTCGATCACCACGCACGGCGCATCCGCTGTGATGCTGGCGGCCGACGGCAACCTTGCCATGCCGGTTCTCGACTACGAGCACGACTATCCCCAAGCCCTTCAGGATGCCTACGCGCGATTGCGACCGGACTTCAGCGAGACGTTTTCGCCCGGACTGTCGGTCGGGCTCAATGTCGGCGCACAGATCCATTATCTGAAAAGCATCTTTCCCGCCGATTTCGCCCATGTCGCCACGATCGTGACCTATCCGCAATATTGGGCGCTCCGCCTGAGCGGCATCGCGGCCAACGAGGTGACGTCGCTCGGCTGCCACACCGATCTCTGGAACCCGACCACGCAAAGCTACTCCTCTCTGGTCGACACACTTGGCATCCGCACGCTGATGGCGCCCATACACTCGGCATTCGATGCACTCGGGCCAGTGCTGCCGACGCTTGCCGCGGATATCGGTCTGGCGCAGGCCGTGCCCGTCTATTGCGGCATTCACGATTCCAACGCCTCGCTTCTGCCGCATCTGGTGGAGAACGAAGCCCCCTTTGCGGTCGTCTCGACGGGGACATGGGTGATCAGCTTCGGCGTTGGCGGCGATCTCGCCCATCTCGATCCCGAGCGCGACGCGCTGGCCAACGTCGACGCCTATGGTCGCGCCGTCCCGTCCGCCCGTTTCATGGGTGGCCGCGAGTTCGAGATTCTGGCAGCCGAAATCGGCACCGCACCGACCGCCGCCGTCGAGGGCGCTCTTGAAACGGTGATCGAGAAAGGTCTGATGCTGTTGCCCAATGTGGTCGAGGGATCCGGCCCGTTCCCGGGCAGAAAAATGCAATGGGTCGGCAATGCGACGGATACCGCCGAACGGCTCGCAGCCGTCAGCCTTTACCTTGCGCTGATGACGGAAGCCTGCCTCGATCTGATCGGTGCCAAAGGGCCGATCTTCGTCGAGGGTCCGTTTGCTCTCAATCGTGCCTATCTCGTCGCGCTGGCCGCGGTGACGTCCAGCGATGTCATCGCCTTGCCAGGTTCGACCGGAACCAGCCAGGGCGCCGCACTGCTGACGGGAATTCGTCCAGCTGCCGTCGCGGAAAATGCGCCTGTCCGTGCTGAACTGCGGGGATTGCAACGCTACCAGCAGGTCTGGCGGGATGCTTTGGCCGATTAAAGGCTCATCCTGTCCAGTTCAGCCGCCGCAATATCCGCGACGCGAAGAGTTGGCCGAACGTGCTCGTCCTCGCCATCCTCGATCAGCCATGCCGCCGAAAGGCCCGCCCAGGCAACAATCCATTGCAACAAGCGCTGACGCTCGAGCCGTGCGGCTTCAGCAACAATGCCCACCTGCCGCGCAAGGCGGCCGGGCGCGGTTGCGACGGAGTTGTCCGGATTGCAGAAGAGGTTGGCATAGTCGAACCCGCGTTCACCCACCAACCCCTTCGGATCGATCGCGAGCCAGCCCCGCTCCGCAAAGTCCAGAATATTGCCGTGATGAATATCGCCGTGCAGGGTCACGACATCCCGCGGTTCCGATAGCAGCGTACAGGCGGTCGCTGCGGAGCGCACGAAGACGCCGCCTTCACGCCGCGCCGCAGCTTCGAGCGAACGAAACCGATCGAAGAGCGGGATCAATTGCGGCAAGGATATTCCACGCGGGGCATGAAGCCCGGCGACCGCCTCGCAGATGATGCGGCTTGCCTCATCATCTTGACCATTCCGCGCCATCTCGGCGAGGGAGCGGCTGCCTGTCGCTCGCTCGAGCAGAACGGCATCGTCCTTGTGCTGGAGGACATGCGCGGCACCGACCCCGTTCCACCAGACCATGAGCTCGGCGCCCGATTTCTCTTCCGGCGCGTCGGCGATCTTGAGCATGGCCGGCACGCCATCCCGCCGCACGGGAAAAAGCCGGCTGGAATGCGTGACG
The DNA here is from genome assembly GCF_012641405.1 of Rhizobium sp. P40RR-XXII. GTDB lineage: Bacteria > Pseudomonadota > Alphaproteobacteria > Rhizobiales > Rhizobiaceae > Rhizobium. Next base: position 186,708 of record NZ_JABAII010000010.1, on the reverse strand, counting down.
ATCGGGGCGCCATCAGGGATCAGCCGCCAGAGGTCGAAATAAACTCCGGAATTGTCATTCTCGCTCATGCGGCATCCGGCTCCTTAAGCACACGTCAGATAACAACAAGCGGCATCGCTGCCGCGGTCCATGCGACGTTAAAGGCAACGATTTCCATTTTTGGATCCACCCGTCATACAGCCATATCACTTAGGCTTTGGCAGTGAAGATACAACAACCATCCCTCGTCAAAACGAAACGAAAAATCGTCAAAATTGTCTTTGATACGGTTATTTTCTTGCGGAATCGTCACAATATTCCTACAGAAAATACCCTTATGGGCGCTTTCGAGATCAAAAAATGTCCGAAGGCGATCATCGGCTTCGATATCAGCCCTGTCTTCTTGAAAAGAACGCCTCACGGCAGTTTGCGCGTCGAGACAGGCGATTGCAGACGGGTTCAAAGGGCGCTGCCGCGCCTATCCAAGGAGAGCTAACATGAGTCTGAAGACATTGACGGCCGCGACCTTCGTCGCTTCGCTGGCCTTCGCACCTCTCGCGCATGCGGATATCACCATCGGCCTCATCGCGCCGCTGACCGGCCCGGTCGCGGCCTATGGCGAACAGGTGAAGAACGGCGCGCAGACCGCCGTGGACGAAATCAACAAGAGTGGTGGCGTTCTCGGCCAGAAGCTCGTTCTGAAGCTCGGCGACGACGCCGGCGACCCGAAGCAGGGCGTATCCGTCGCCAACGGCTTCGTCGGCGAGAGCATCCGCTTCGTCGTCGGCCCGGTCACGTCGGGTGTCGCCATTCCGGTTTCCGACGCGCTTGCCGAAAACGGCATCCTGATGGTCACGCCGACCGCGACGGCTCCGGACCTGACCAATCGCGGCCTCACCAACATCCTGCGCACCTGCGGTCGTGACGACCAGCAGGCAACCGTCGCCGCCGAGTATGTGGTGAAGAACTTCAAGGACAAGAAGATCGCCATCCTCAACGACAAGGGCGCCTACGGCAAGGGCCTGGCAGAGGCCTTCAAGGCGACCCTCAACAAGGGTGGCGTCACCGAGGTCGTCAACGACTCGCTGACCCCCGGCGAAAAGGACTACAGCGCTCTGACGACGAAGCTGAAGCAGGCCGGCGTCGAGGTGATCTACTTCGGCGGTTATCACCCGGAAGCGGGCCTCCTTGCCCGCCAGCTGCACGACATCGCCGTCAAGGCGCAGATCATCGGCGGTGACGGCCTGTCCAACACCGAATATTGGGCGATCGCCAACGATTCCGCAGCCGGCACGCTCTTCACCAATGCATCCGACGCCCTGAAGAACCCGGCCTCGCAGAGCGCCGTTGCCGCCCTGAAGGCACGCAACATTCCGGCCGAAGCCTTCACGCTCAACGCCTATGCCGCCGTGGAAGTGCTGAAGGCTGGCATCGAGAAGGCTGGCAAGGCAGATGATGCCGAAGCCGTCGGTGCTGTGCTGAAGAAGGGCGAGCCGGTCGACACCGCCATCGGCAAGGTCACTTACGGCGAAGCCGGCGACCTGACCTCGCAGAGCTTCTCGCTCTACAAGTGGGAAGGCGGCAAGATCGTGTCGGCTGAATAGGCCGTCGTATCTGCGCTTTGAAATAGAGCCGGGCCATTTCTTGGCCCGGCTTTTTTTGCGAAATTTGGGCGCAACCGCCGGCGGGTTTCTCAGATCCGCCAAACCAATAAAATCGCTGCGATCTGAAAGGGAGGCTGTGCCGCAAGAAGCCCGCCTTGAAATTCCGACCACTTTTGTGTGAGTTGTGCATGTTACGGAAAATGGAGGTCAGTATGGCCAGTGTACCTGCTTCAGAATTCCAAAAGAATTTTGGCGAATGGCACGAAAAGATGCACCAGGCTCCCGTCGAGATCACGAAATATGGCAGACCAACAGCATACTTAGTGTCGGCGGGAATGTTTCATCAGCTTTGGCAGAGATTTAGAGTTTCTCTCCCTGTAGGGGCCTTGTCGGAAAGTGATGTGAGCCGAATTATGGAGGCTCGCGTGGAGACCGATACTCCTTACAATCTGGACGACATCCCGGATATCGACGAAAGCCTCGAGCCATTTCCATTGAAGCGTTGACCTAATGAAAATACCCGCTCTGCAGCCCATTGGCCACGTCGTCGCCTATGAGTACTTATGGTCGAGCAAAGCCAAGAAGCGGCAGGATGGTGAAAAGGTTTATCCCACCGCGCTGATACTGTCCACGCGGGATGAACTCGGATCAATATTGGCGTGGTATCTCTCATATGCGTCCGCCGGAGGGTCGTAGAGCTATTGAAGTCCCGCCGCAATTACGCCGATACATCGGCTTGGATGCCGAACCGCAATGGATTTACACCGATGAAGTCAATGCCTTCGTCTGGCCTGGTCCAGATCTGCGTCCGGCACAGTGGATATCTCAGCGCCCAATTGTTGAAAACACGTGTGTGCTCGGCGCATTGCCAGAAGACTGGTTCAATTTGGTCAAAAACCATTTTCTGGAAAGCTATAAACTTGATCGCATGAGACTCACTAAAAGAACCTCATAGCTAAGGAAGCATGCGAAGCACACGCTCATCGCGCATTTCAGTTGACGCTACCCACCCAAAAGGGGCGTTAGCGGCACTTGCCATCCAATAGCGCTTTTTATTGCCGATCTTTGCCTGAACGGCCGCCTCTTAGCACACGGTGCGGAAGCGCTCGGCGCAGGTGGACAAAACCTCCTCGCCCGGCCGCTTCCACCAATTGTTCTCAGAGAAGATCTCGACTTCCTGCTGGCCGAAAAAGCCCGCTTTTTCGATCTCGGCGCGGATGCGCTTGAGATCGATGACGCCGTCACCCATCATGCCGCGATCAAGCAGCAGATCCGTGGTCGGCACGAGCCAGTCGCAGATATGATGCGCCAGGATGCGGCCACCAGCGCCGGCGCGCGCGATCTGCTCATAGAGCTTCGGATCCCACCAGACATGATAGACATCGATGGCGACACCGATGCCTTCGCCGAGAAGATCGCAGATATCGAGTGCCTGCTCCAGCGTGTTCACGCAGGCGCGGTCGCCGGCATACATCGGATGCAGGGGCTCGATCGCCAAGGGTATTCCGGCGCTGCGGGCATGCGGCAGGATCGCGGCAATGCCGTCCGCCACCATCTCGCGGGCATGGGCGATATCCTTCGATCCCGGCGGCAACCCACCGACGACGAGAACGAGGCAATCGGCATTCAACGCCGCCGCTTCGTCGATCGCGCGTTTGTTGTCGTCGATCGCCGCCGCCCTGCCCTCGGCATCGGCGGCAGGAAACATGCCGCCGCGGCAAAGGCCAGTGACCTTGAGCCTGTTGTCGGCAACGATGCGAGCGGCTTCGGAAAGCCCGATCTTGTGCACCTGATCGCGCCAGGGCGCGATGGCGACGATATCCTGCTTCAGGCAGGCTTCGACCGCCTGTCGCATGTCATATTGCTGGCGCACGGTCGCCAGGTTGATGGACAGACCCTCTACGGCCATTGCGATGATCCTCCCCAATCCTCTTATTCGCTAGACCCGAATGACTTCCATTCCACACGTCATCGCGCTCCAGCTATTTGATATTGCATGATCTTATCCAAAAACCGCTTCGCACTTTCTGGGATCATGCCTTAGTCGATGCCGGCCGTAGCAAGGATCGCCTTCATCCGGTAAACGGCCAGATCCGGATCGCGCAGCACCCGCGCCGTATCCGCCAGGCGGAACAGCTCCGAAAGATGCTGGATCGAACGGGTGCTCTGCTGGCCGCCGAGCATCTGGAAGTGATCCTGGAAGCCGTTGAGATAGGCGAGGAAGACAACGCCGGTCTTGTAGAAGCGCGTCGGCGCCTTGAAGATGTGGCGCGATAGCGGAACGGTCGGCGCCAGGATCGAATGGAAGGCGTCGAGGTCGTTCTCGGCAAGCCTTGCCAAAGCGGCGCTCGCGGCCGGCGCGATGGCATCGAAGATGCCGAGCAATGCATGCGAATAGCCCTGTTCGTCCCCGGCGATGAGTTCGGCATAGTTGAAGTCGTCGCCGGTATACATCTTGACCGACGGATCCAGCCGACGGCGCATGACGATTTCCTTCTCCGCGGAAAGCAGCGATATCTTCACGCCATCGACCTTGGCCGCGTTCTGATTGATGATCGCGACCGCCGTCTCCATGGCCCGCATATCGTCAGCCGATCCCCAATAGCCCGAAAGCGCCGGATCGAACATCGAGCCGAGCCAGTGGATGATAACGGGCTCCTTCACCTGCCCGAGGATGCGGTCGTAGACACTTATATAATCGTCCGGGCTCCTGGCGGCGGCGGCAAGCGCCCGGCTCGCCATCAGAATGACCCGGCCGCCCTGCCCTTCGACATAGGCGATCTGTTCCTCGTAGGCGCGGATGACGTCATCGATCGTGACATCGGGACCGGGCTGCAGGTGATCGGTGCCGGCGCCATAGGCGATCACGGCATCCGGCCGGCCGCGGGCCGCCGACTGCGCATGCGCAATCAGCTCCTTCGCGCCGGCCCAGTCGAGGCCCATGCCGCGCTGCGCGGTATCCATCGCTTCCGCAACGCCGAGGCCGAGGCCCCAAAGATATTCACGGAAGGCGATGGTACGTTCCCAATCGATGTTTCGGTCGAGCCAGGGATCGTTGTCAGCAAGCGCGTCGACCACGACATGCGCGGCGGCATAGGCGACGCGATTGAAATGATGACCGCCCGCGGGCTTCACAGGCGCAATCAGGGGCTCGTTGGCGGGAGTGAACGCGGCAAGAGCGCCGCCCACCACCGGCAAGCGAAGGCTTCTCGTCATGATGCGACCCTCCTAGGCTGAAAGCGAGGGCACGCCGATCCAACGACGCTCCGCCCAGCTCTTTTGCGCAAGCTCCGCCAGTTGCACGCCCTTGGCACCCTCGCGAAGCGTGAACTTCCACGGCGCATCCTCGGCAACATGGCACAGGAACTGCTCCCACTGCGCCTTGAAGCCATTGTCGAAAGCTTGGGTATCCGGCACCTCTTCCCAGGTGTCGAAGAAATTGATCGGCTGCGGCTGATCCGGGTTCCAGACCGGCTTCGGCGTGTTGACCCGATGCTGCGTCCAGCAGCGCATCAGGCCGCAGACGGCCGAACCGTGCGTGCCGTCGACCTGGAAGGTGACGAGATCGTCCCGACGAACCCTGACCGCCCAGGAGGAATTGATATGGGCGATGACGCCGCCTTCGAGCTCGAACGTGGCATAGGCGGCATCGTCGGCATCGGCGGCATAGGTGTTGCCGTTCTCGTCGACGCGGCTCGGAATATGGGTAGCGCCGAGGCAGCTGACGGACTTGACCTCACCGAACAGATTGTCGAGCACATAGCGCCAATGCGGCAGCATATCGAGGATCATGCCGCCGCCGTCTTGTCTACGGTAGTTCCAGGAGGGACGCTGCGCCTTGACGCCCCAGTCGCCTTCGAACACCCAGTAGCCGAACTCCCCGCGCACCGAGAGGATCTTGCCGAAGAAGCCGCTGTCGCGCAGCATGGCGATCTTGCGCAGGCCCGGCAGGAACAGCTTGTCCTGGACAACGCCGTTCTTGACACCGCGCCGCTCTGCCGAAGCGGCAACCGACAAAGCCTCCCCTAGCGTCTCGGAGATTGGCTTTTCGCAATAGACATGCTTGCCGGCGGCAATCGCACGCTCCAGCAGATCGACGCGCATCTGCGTCGAACCGGCATCGAAGAAGATCGTGTTGGAAGGATCGGCCAGAGCTGCGTCGAGATCGGTCGTCGTCTTCGACAGGCCGTGCTTGCGGGCGATGGCCTCGATCTTTTCGGCATTGCGGCCGACGAGCACCGGCTCCGGCATCAACCTATCGCCATTTGCCAACAGGACCCCGCCCTGTTCGCGAATCGCCAGGATGGAGCGCACGAGATGCTGGTTATACCCCATGCGGCCGGTAATGCCGTGCATGATGATGCCGATCGGCTTCGCTGCCATAAGTCATTCCTCCCGCAAATAACTATATAGTTACATAACTGACACGCCGAGGCGATGCTGTCAACGGCCATCGACAACGGCCGCGGCGGCCGTCATCCGCAGTTGCTGACGTTGTCGCCTTAGTAATTCTACGGGCGCAGATAGGCGAAAATGACGTCGACGATATGCTCGCCCCACCGATCGATTTCGCCCTTTTCGGAGAGGTTGCGGCGGAAGATCGTCGAGAGCGTCCAGCGGTTCGTCAGGAAGAACGAGCCGAGTGCCGCAATGCTCATATAGATCTTCACCGGGTCGCAATCGCTGCGGAAGACGCCGGCTGCGGCGCCGCGGTCGAGCAAGCCGGAGATTTCAGCGACAAGCGGCGAATGCAGCTCGAAAATGCGTGCCGAGCGCTTCAGGAAGCGTGCCTTGTGCATGTTTTCCGTGCTGAGAATCCCGAGGAATTCGGGATGATCCAGAAAATACTGCCAGGTGAAAACGACGAGGTCCCGCATGCCGTCCTCGGGCGAACGATGCGAGAGATCGAGCCGCGCCTCCGCCGAGCGGATGGCGATATAGCTGCCCTCCAGAACGGCGACATAGAGCGCATCCTTGCCGCCGAAATAGTGGTAGAGCATTCGCTTGTTGATCTTGGCCCGCTCGGCGATGGAATCGACGCGCGCGCCGCCATAACCGCGCTCGGCAAACTCCTTGGTTGCGGCGGCAAGGATTGCCTTGCTGGTGCGTTCCGCATCCCTGAGGCGGGGCCGTTCCGAAGCTGCGCGCGCGGTCGTTTTTTCTGCATTCGCAAGGTCTTCGCTCTTTGCGCTGCGCTTCACGGTTTTGGCTTCCGACATCGTGGCTCCCGGCGGCATTTCATAGGGCTCATGCGGCCTTTCCTGACGCCGATAAGTAACCGATCATCGCATAAGTTGACAGTCCCTGGCCAATCGAGGGGCATAGTAACCATATGGTTATATCTATTTAAATGCGGACATGGCGGCGAAAGCCGCCGAAAACGAGGGGTTCGCGTTTTCGCCGGAGCCGAGTGGCCCGGCACGCCAAATGAGCCGGAAAGCCGCAACGACCTTGCTTTCGGACCCGGTCCGGCCCAAGAGAGCAATAGGCAAGCGGCACCGGACGACCATGACTGAAAAGCAAATCGCAATCATAGGCGGCGGCCCCGCGGGGTTGATGGCGGCGGAGACCTTGTCCCCGCTCGGCCATCATATCGTGGTCTACGACGGCATGCCGACGGTCGCGCGCAAGTTTCTGCTGGCGGGGAAATCCGGCCTCAACATCACGCATTCGGAAGATTACAGCCGTTTTGCCGACCGCTTCGGCGCAGCTTCGACCCGATTGCGCGCGGCACTCGACGAATTCGGGCCTGATGATGTCAGGACCTGGGCGGAGGGCCTGGGAACGGAAACCTTCGTCGGCTCGTCCGGACGCGTCTTCCCGAAAGTCATGAAGGCATCCCCGCTCCTGCGCGCCTGGCTTACGAGGCTGGAGGCGCGAGGCGTCAGCATCCTGACACGGCATCGCTGGTGCGGCTTCGAGGATAGTGGCCTTGCATTCGAAACGCCGCGGGGACGCGAGGCTGTCCGGCATGACGCCGTTCTGCTCGCGCTCGGCGGTGCGAGCTATGCCCGGCTGGGTTCGGACGCGGCTTGGGTCAGCTGGCTTCGCGACAAGGGGATCGATGTCGCCACCTTCCAGCCGGCCAATTGCGGTTTCGACGTGACCTGGAGCGCGCCGTTCGGCGAACGCTTTGCCGGAGAACCCCTCAAGGCCGTCACGGCAACATCGGAAGCCGGAACCTTGCCCGGCGAGTTCGTCATTTCGAAAACCGGGATCGAGGGCAGCCTCGTTTATGCGCACGGCGCCTCGCTGCGCGATCGTTTGGCGAAAAAGGGGGACGCATCGCTGATTGTCGATCTGGCACCCGGCCGAAACGAGGAGCGTCTGGCGCGCGATCTGGCGCGGCAGGATCCCAAAGCCAGTTTCTCCAATCGTCTGCGCAAGGGTGCCGGCATCGAAGGCGTCAAGGCTGGCCTGCTGCGCGAGCTTGCCGATCCGGCTGCGCTCTCTCATCCAGAAAGACTTGCGCGCCTGATCAAGGCCCTGCCGATTCCGCTGCTGAGGCCAAGGCCGATCGCCGAGGCCATTTCGTCGGCCGGCGGCATCCGTTGGAGTGAACTCGACGAGAGATACATGCTGAAAAAGCTCCCCGGCATGTTCGTTGCCGGCGAGATGATCGATTGGGAAGCGCCGACCGGCGGCTACCTCCTCACCGCCTGTTTTGCGACGGGCCGCGCGGCAGCCAGGGGCCTGGATGCCTGGCTTAAGGGTGGTTGATGCCGGACCTGATTGTGCATTTGGTATATATTTGAAATTCCTGCTAAATTCTTAGAGTCTGGCTCGAGGTCTCAACAATATCCGTAACGCCCTCCACAATCCAACGGTAAAGACCAAGCTGCTCATTTGCCCCGTCTCGCGGCTGCAATGGCATGAGGCATCAGGAGTGCGACGATGTCCGTGACGACATTCATCAATTCACCTGGATTATGAGCAAGGTCTTTAACAAACGCTCGCCATTGCCGCTGCTTTTGCTGATCCCTGGCAAATGCTTCCGTTAAAGCATCCGGTAGTTCCGTTGGGATCGGCGTCTCCGTTCGAAAGTGGCAGCGATTGCCCGCGCCAAGCTGTCATTGCTGGAATCGAACGACCTGCTGAGAATCCAGACGTCGTAGAAATCTTTCATCCAAGTGTTGGTACGCCCCAACGCCACCATCGCCTGAAACTTCTCGGCAATGACGGTTTCCCGCGCATAGCCCCTTAGTCGGGGTATTGGGAAGTCGAGAATGGAAGGGTAGTCCAGTTCTTCGGCGCCAGGCTCCAGTGCATCGCCAAAACCGATGTCGATCGTCAGACTGATCCGGGCGCCGCTGATCGAGGCCGTCGTCCTGAGCCTGAGCCCGCCATACTTCAGTTCCTCGCGAATGCGGTCGACACGAAGTGCATCAGCGTCGAATTCCACACCATCGCCGGCGTCCTGCACCAGAATCTCACGAAACATCGCAAGCATCGGCGCAGCGCTCGGATCGCCAAAGTCCAACAGATCAAGATCGCGCGTGCCGCGATGCGGATCGTCGAACCAGCTCATCATCAGCATCGCGCCCTTCAGCACGAAGCGATCAGCGTGGGGTGAGCGGCTGAGTCGAAAGAACAACCGCTCAAGAGCGAAACGGGTCAGAACCAAGTCGAAGCTCTGGCCACTTGCCTTGGCGAGTTGCAACAGGCGTGCACGCACAGAAGCGCCGATGTTCTTGATCTCTTTAGCCATTGGCGGTCAGCGCCTCAAGGTAAGGCCGGATCACCGTGGTGACGCCGCCGTGCTCGGCCTGTCTTGCAATTTCGCCGGGAGTGGCCTTACGCTGCCGAAGCGCTTCCTGGAGGCCCTCGATTGCCGCCGACAGGCCGATCTTGTTGCGATATCGGAAACAGTCCGCAATTGTTTTGACGATCCCAAAGACCTTTATGGGCACGCCCTCGACGACATGGGTCTCTACGCTTTCATTGAGCAGTGTTTCGGTGAAACGCACGATCCGCACAGGCGTGCTGTCGGATTTCGGAGCCCAGTCCTTCTGACCTATCGCCAGCCACACCTGCTTCGGAAGCTGGTCCGTCAGGCCGTGAAACGCGAGGGCCGACACAAGGCAGACAACGCCCTTGGGTACCCGTTTGGCAGCCTCAGCCAGGCTATGATTGGGGTCGAGCGGCGCGTCGGAGAGCTGATAAAGGCCGCGTGCAAGCCGGCGCACCTCCCCATGCCGCTCCATGCGGCTCATCGTGGCGGCCGTTACGCCGGCGTCGCGCAGCTCCACAAGACGCGCGATGCCACGCACCGTCAGTAGAGCGTGGGCGATTTGGCGTTGAGAGAGATTCGGGCAGTGATACGATAGCTCGGAACTAAGGAGGCATTATCCGAGGATTTGTATCAAAATCCGACGATCAAGGAAGCTCTGGCAAGCGGCGACTTTTCATCGAGCGCCTCTACTATACATTCAATGTGGCGCCTGGAGCCTATCTGGCCAATCGAAGCAAGCATGTTGAAGCGGATTTGAACCCATTGATATCCATCGCATCGGATCGTAGGTTTGGTGCATATGGCATGCTGTAGCGTTGGTTGCGGGGGTACGCAACCATCTCAACTTGCGCCTTCTCTCGACCTACCGACGCATCCTGGAACAGGTTGCCATGGCGGATCATCGCGACCTGTTTCGTGCCGCCGCGTAGAACAACACGCGGCGCCGCTCCGATTTCCCAATTCTAAATTTTCTCCATAGTCCTTCGTCGCATCGTGCACCAAGACCCTACATCTCCCTATGTTTCGAGATGCAGCGGTGCGAATGCCCACGTCAGACCTTGCGATTTCGGGCCTCTGATTATATGTTCCGGTCTATCGGAAGATTTAATCAGGAGGCCTACATGCCCGCTGTCGCGGAAATGCTGAAGGCGACCGAGGCCGCTGTCGTCTCGCGCGTGAGCCTGCGCGACATTAACCGCGTCATTGATGAGCGCATCCTGCCAGATGCCTTCGTGTCGCTCGACAACGGGCGGCATGTTCTCGCTGGCGCATGCTCCTTCATCGCGTTCTACTTCGAGAGCGCCAAGCGCCTCACCTCGGAAGAACGGCTGTTCGCCATTAAGACTGCCGGCCCTCGGCTGACGCGCTCCCGTGCGCTTGCCTGGGCGGCGCTGCTGCGCGAAGACTGGACCGTCCGCGACGAGTTCCTGACCATCGATCTATTGCCCTTCGTGAAGGGTACGAGCGAGCGGCTGGACGATCTGGCCGCGGCGCGCGAAATCGTCTGGACCTCCGACGATATTCTCAGCGGTACGCCGGTCATTCGTGGCACTCGCGTTCCCGTCTACGATGTCTCCGCAGCCGTCGCCGCCGGTCGCCCGATCGAGCGCATCCTTGACGCTTGGCCAAGCCTCGACGCCGAGAAGGTTCGCCTTGCCGCGATCTACGCGGAAGCCAACCCGCTCCGCGGTCGGCCTCGCGTATCCGGAGACCTCCCGGAAGGCTCGACCATCGTCACCGACCGCCGCGTACCTCGCCGTAGGAAGGCGGGATGAAGTTTCTAATCGACGAATGTCTTAGCCCGGAGCTTGCGAAGATCGCAATCGACAAAGACCACGGCGAAACCAGCCATATCGTTTGGCTGGGGCTCGCCGTAAAGACTGGGAGTTGACGCCGATCATCCTTGATGGTGACTGGACCTTCGTAACCAAGAACTCGGTCGACTTCCGGGGGCCAAGGGACAAGCCCGGAACGAAGGGGCAGTATGCCGATGTCGCGATCCATGCCGGCCTGGTCTGCCTCAACGGCCCGCCCGGCATGGATCTCGATATGCAGATCGAACTCTTCGAGCAGGCTCTGATCGAACTCGACGCCGATCCTGATCTGGTGAACCAGGTGCTCGAAATCACGCTAGACGACGATGATGATTTGCACGTGCTTCGCTACGCGCTCCCCGCCGAAGAAAGCTGAGGTGGCAGCATGGCCCTGACGATCGACAGCATGGCGCTACGGCTTCCCCGGTGCGATGTACCCGGTTGCAGTATCTCGAAGAGGAACTGCTTCGCCGCTACGACCGTGGCATCGTTTCGTTCGGCGTCCGCGCCACATGTCCGTTGGTGTGGAGCCATTATGGCGATCAGCACAACGGGATTTGTGCCGCGACGTGAACCACGGTCCGCACGCATAGATGGTCGTTCAGCAGCATCGTCAGAGCCCCCCCGAGGCCGCCGTCGACGGCGATCTCGGCCCCGAGCATGTAGCTCGAGTTGTCGCTCGCGAGGAAGGCGACCGCGACGGCGATTTCCTCGGGTTTGCCCATCCGGCCGGCCGGCACTTTTGAGCCGACCTTATCGGCGTAGACCCGGAATTCCTCCTCGGTCTGGCCCGGTGCGCGGTGGATCGGCGTCTCGATCGGCCCGGGGCTGACGGCATTGACACGGATTTTCCGATCGGTGAACTCGGCCGCCAGCACTCGGGTCAAGGACCGCACGCGGCCTTCGACGCCGACAAAGCCGCGCGGCCAGGCGTGCCGACCTGGCCGAGCCAGGAGGTGTTGAGGATGATCGAGCCGCCATTGGACATGATCGGCAAGACAGCGCCATGCCCTCCAAGTCCCCTGATCGTCAGGGTGACTGCGTCGATGGAGGCTGCGATGGGCCAGGCCTCGAAGAGAAAACGCCCGCTGTCAGACCCGGCCAGTTATGCAGCGCAAAGATTTCATCGCAAGGGAGCCGATCGAGGAGGCCATCGTCGATCATCAGTTGAGCGCCGCCAAAATTCTCTTCCGCCGGTTGGAATATGAAATGCACGGTTCCGGAAAAATCGTGTGTGTGACAGCAACCAGGCCGCACCCAGGAGCATTGCGGCATGGCCATCATGGCCGCAAGCGTGCATAACGCCGGAATGCCCGCTGGCATAGGGCAGTTTCGTTTCTTCCATGATTGGGAGTACGTCAAAGTCCGCGCGCAGTCCAATTGAGCGATTTCCGGCGCCGCGGCGCAACGACGCGACCAATCCAGTCTTTCCAAGGTATCGAGTGATCTGAAACCCCCAACCCTCGAGCTTTGCGGCAATGAAATCAGAGGTCTCATGCTCTTCCAGGCCTATTTCCGGAATGCTATGCAAGTGCTGGCGGATGTCGCGCAGCTCGGGCAGGAACCCGCCTAAGTCTATCTCCTGCATAATCCTCAACCTCCTGCCAGTTCAGTAGGACTGACCAGATCTTCGCCGCGCGGATTCTGGCAATCGTTCTCTTCCATCCCGTGTGAAGCGACGAAAATCTCACGTTCATCAGAGCGCGCGCTTTGACGACCTCGCTGCTAACGATGACAAGCCGCGACGGGCGCTTTTGAATACCTCTTCAAAACTCGCTCTTCGCATGCACCATCAGGCATAAGATGGTGAACAGCATTTGCGCAGCGATCTGGGCAGTGTTTGTCGTTGCGTCGTATTGAGGAGCCACCTCGACGACGTCAGCGCCCACCACGTTAAGCCCCTTGAGGCCACGCAAAAGCTCGAGAACCTCGCGCGGCATCAATCCCCCAACCTCCGGTGTGCCGGTGCCAGGTGCGAATCCCGGATCGATGCTGTCGATGTCGAAGGAAATATAGGTTGGGCCAGTACCAACGATCTGGCGAGCGCGAGCGATGAGGGCCTCCATGCCGATACCTTCGATTTCCTCGGCATGAATAACGGTCATCCCGCTTTCGTAGGAGAACTCCCAGAGATACTCCGCACCGCCACGAATCCCGATCTGGATTGTGCGATCAGGATCAAGGACGCCATCGAGAACGGCAAGCCGAAACGGACCGCCATGCTGAAACTTCGCGCCTTCGTAAGGGCCCGCGGTATCGCAGTGGGCATCGATGTGGATCATTCCTACCGGCTGTTTTTCGCCAACGGCCTTGAGTATTGAGGACGTGATGGAATGGTCGCCTCCGACCGAAAGCGGTCGAACGCCAGCCGCGACTAGCCTCTTGTAAAACTGTTCGATATCGTGGTGGCATTGGGCAAGATCGTACCTGCTTTGCATCGGAACATCGCCTATGTCGGCGATATTTCTTATTCCGAACGGAGCGCATTTGAGGACGTGGTCATATGGCCCGATGCGTTCGACTGTTCGAAGGGCGCGAGGACCAAATCGACTGCCATTGCGGTTCGTCACGCCGAGATCCATCGGAACGCCCAAGAGCGCAATATCCAGACCGCCAAAATCGGCAAGATCCTGGAACTCCGGACGGCATGGAGCGTCCAGCAAGGTCGGGATCCCAGCGAATGGCCACTTTCGTTTGTCGCCAGTTGTAAACTGTGATCGTGCGACGGCGGCAAATTCCGTGTCGAAAATGTCGCCGCCTGACGCGTTCGCGTATCTTTCCCGAAGGCGTGCCAGTTTTTCCGGACTATTCATGGAACTTCTCCCTTTTGATTTGGAAGCCAATTGCCGGCATTCGAACCATTCCTGATGAGAGGCTACCGAGCCATCTTTCTCTGGTAGTTTTCGGCAACATGATGCATGCGTTCACGCGACATCGGTGCTCCGTGTCCACCAAAGACGATGGAAACATCAAGCTCTTGTAGTCTGCTCATTGTGTCGAGGTACTCGTCGATATTGCAGCCCGGCAGATCATCGACGAGGGTGCCGTCGTAGATGGCGTCACCGGAGAAGAGAATACCATTGCTTTCATCGAGCAATCCGATCGAGCCGGGCGAATGACCCGGCAGGTGAAGGACGCGATATGAAGCGCTGCCGGTGTCGATGACCAAACCTTCGGTAACGACATCTGTTAGCGGCGCGACGGCTAGCCCGAAATCTGCTGGATCCCACGCACTCGTGGGCAAACGTGAGACACACTCAGACTGGGTTCGGAAATAGTGAGCCAACGTTGCCATGTCTGGCATCGTCGAGAAGGCGCCCTCCTCGGCCGCGTGGCCGAAGCGGTGGTCGAATTCATGGAATGAACCGACATGGTCGACATGTACGTGTGTTGCAACAGCCAATATCGGCTTGCTTGCGTCGATATCCAGAAACTTGCCCAGTGATTGGAGGCCCATGCCGAAATCGATAACGAGATCCGCATCTTCACCTTTCACGTGATAAATATTGGCACGGAAAAAGCGATGGACGCTCGGCTCGCTGACGCGGACGACGTGCTCCGAGAGTTGCTCTGCTTCGAACCAGGGCGACGGGTTCATCATTGTCACCCTTAATGCAGAAGATTGCTGAGAAAGCGCTTTGTGCGCTCGTGCGACGGTGATGAAAAAAGGGTGTCGGGTTCGTTCCGCTCGACAATTTTTCCTTCGTCCATGAAGACAACTTCGCTTGCAACCTGTCGGGCAAACCCCATCTCATGCGTGACGCAGATCATTGTCATTCCGTCATCGGCAAGGCGAACCATCGTATCGAGGACTTCCTTCACCATCTCAGGATCAAGAGCTGAGGTTGGTTCATCGAAGAGCATGATGCTGGGGTTCATGCAAAGCGCGCGCGCTATCGCGACGCGCTGTTGCTGGCCACCGGAAAGCTGTCCCGGGTAAGACCCAGACTTCTCGGGTATTTTCACCCGCTCCAGAAACGCCATCGCAATCGCCTCCGCTTCCTTGCGCGTTCGCTTGCGCACCCAGCGTTGCGCCAAAGTGCAGTTCTCGAGGACTGTCAAATGCGGAAAGAGATTGAAATGCTGGAAGACCATTCCGACATCGCCTCGAATCCGATCTATTCGGCCGGTCTGTTCAGTGAGTTCCACGCCATTGACGGAAATCAAACCTCGCTGATGGGCTTCGAGCCGGTTGACGCATCTGATCAGCGTTGACTTTCCAGACCCGGACGGTCCGCAGATAACGACCCTTGAGCCGCGCGGCACGTCCAGCGAAACGCCATGAAGGACCTGAAAGTGCCCATACCATTTGTCGACCTCGACAAGGCGCACGGCCGGCCCTTCGGAGGCACGCCCGACTAACGAGAGATTACGGGACATATCGTTCCCCAGTTCGAGTTTGAACAAGCTGCGATCAGCGATGGCCACGCGAAAGTCGCCGCTCGACCTTAATCTGCACGACCGTGAGAACTGAAACCATTGCCATGTAGTAGACGAGCGCTGCCCCGTACCATTCGAGAAAACGGAAACTCGTGGCGATCGCGAACTGCGTTACGGTCATAAGTTCTTTGAGCGAAATCACAGTCGCAAGCGAGGTCGACTTCAGCAGCGAAATGAACTCATTGACCAATGCGGGAACCGCGATGCGCATTGCCTGGGGTAGCGTCACGAGGAAAAAGATCTGCCCCCGATGGAATCCGAGCGCTTCCGCTCCCTCACGTTGGCCGCGGCCGACAGCGGCAAAGGCGCTACGTAGGATCTCGGTAAGATAAGCAACCTCGATCAGGGTGAGAGCAAGAAATGCTGCGACAAACGGGCTGAACCAGGCAGCCCGGAAGACTTGCGAACGCTGAGGAAGCCCATTCCAGATGAACAGCAAAATTAGCAAGGCCGGAGCGCCACGGAACAGCCAAATGTAGGATGCGATCGACCAGCGGGCCAGCTTCTTTTTTGAGCCTGCCGCCAATCCGAAGAAGGAGCCAATCACAAGCGACACCGCCATGACGAGGATTGACAACACCAAGGTTAGCATGGCCCCTTTCGCCAGAGGCCAGCCGAACAGAGCAGTGACGAATAAGTCGAAGTCGAACATCGGCTTGGCCGCTCATCAGTCGTGAGAAACGGCGGTTGAGTTCTCAGGCAGGCTCCACTTCGCCAAGAACGCCTTCATCTGGCCGCTCGCCTGCAGCGACTCTAAGGCTGCCTTCACCATTTGTCGGTTCTGCGGGTTCTTTCGCATGTAGATGCCGTAAGTCTCGCTTTCGTCGTAAGTATAAGCAATTTTCAAGCGATCGGGCATCTGCATCATGCGGAAGGCTGCAGTGGTGTCCTGTGTAATGGTGGAGGCCGCGCGGCCCACCAGAATCTGCTGGATGACGCCTGACGCCGACGGGTAGGTCTGCATCGTCACAGGATCTTTGCCACTTGCCGCGAGTTTCTTGTTGAGATCGGAAATTACCGTCTCGTAGGTGGTGCCCGCCTCGATCGCCATGACCTTCCCGCTCATGTCGTCAGTAGACTTCGTCGCGTCGTCCGTTTTTGGCACTACGAGAACGACATGCGAGCCGAAATAGGGAACACCATCATACTTCTCCAGCCTCGCAGGCGTGATCATGATGCCGCTTGCGACGAGATCGCACCGCATGGAATCCAGAGACGGAAGCAGCCCCTTGAAATCACCGATGACGTATTCTGCCTTTGCGTCCCATTCCCTCGCGATCGCATCGACGACGTCGATTTCGAACCCGACCAGATTTGTGTCACCGGGATTTTGATAATACTGCATCGGCGGAAAATCGCCGGCGGTGCATACACGCACAACACCGTTCGAGACAAAGTCCGGTTTTTGATCGGCGCCGTAGGATTGGCCGGCGTATCCCGACGCAGCTGTAGCCAAAAGCGAGAAAAGTGCCTTTTTCATAAGTCTGTTCATTTCTGCGTTCCCTTTATTTTTATCGTCCATAGGAGACGCCTTCTATTGCTACAGAGAATACTCATGTAGACAAGCTACTTGTTTTGCGCATTCTGATGTAGAAAAACTAAACGATGCGCGTCCTGCTCTTGAAGGAACATTGATGTCTCTCCCCCCTCTCAACGCGCTGCGCGTCTTCGAATGTGTCGCTCGTTTGGGCCATCTGGGCGCTGCCGCGGCCGAGCTGCATGTCACGCCCGGCGCGGTCAGTCAGCAGATCAAGTCGCTGCAGCTGTCTCTCGGTGTGGAGCTGTTCGAGAAGCGTGGCCGGAGGCTGGCGCTGACGGAATATGGCTCGATCTTGCAGCGATCAGCTCGCAAAGCGATGGAAGCAATATCAAGAGGCGTCCAGGAGGTGGCCGCGGAAAAGTCCGCCAATTTGGGAAAAGGTGCACTTACTATCTCTATGCCGCAGGTTCACGGCGTGACGTGGCTGGCCACTCGCCTGTTCAAGTTCATGGAAGAAAGCCGCAACATGACCCTGAACGTCGTGACCGCGAGCCGCTTTGCGGCCGTCGATTGGCGGAAGGCTGATGTGGCAATCGTCTACGGAATGCCGCCATGGGCCGGATTCTGGTCGCATCTGCTGCACGGTATCCGGATGACTCCGGTGTGCAGTCCCCAGCTCCTGCGTGGTCCCCATGCTGTCCGCGAGATGAGCGATCTCGCCTATCACCGGCTCCTTCACGAGGATGATGGTCTTCAATGGCGACGATATCAGGCCGCCGCCGGGATCGAGTATGCCGGATTTTCGGATGTCTATTTTGACGATTTCGGGATCGTGCTTCAGGCGGCACGAGACGGTTACGGCATCGCGTTGAGCGATGAAATTGTTTCCCAGCGTGACTTGGACGAGGGCCGATTGGTGCAGCCACTAGCGCTCACCGTGCCTGCCATGCATAACTATTATTGTGTTTGTCCTGAATCAACCCGGGAACGTGCAGAGGTTGCTTATTTCATCGATTGGCTTCTTGCTGAAGCAACATTGGCGACGGATAGCTCGCGACGTGGCCAGTCCTGGCCAATGCACCAAGCCAATGATGTCACTTAAATGAGTTTGCGGGCTGATTAGCAACCTCGCAAGCGCCTCTTACGATCAGACTGATGACTTCGAGCATTCTTGCGGCTGCCGCAGCGACACTTGCCGCGGGGACGTCAGGCGGCGGACCGCTGCGACGGGAATTATTATGCGACACATGCTGTGGCGGCGTTCCTGCGACTATGGAACGCCGAATACCTCAACTGGCAGCATAAGCGATCATTTGCAAAGGCCGCAATGCTTCCCACCACAGCGGCCTTCACCCACCCCATCTTGATCCAGTCCATGGCGAAGAGGGTGCGAAAGCGTTTGACGTTGTTGTTGCCGAAGAACAGGCGGCGCCTCCTAATCGGCCATGGAGGGCACGACGATAACGAGTATGAAGTCGGCATCGCCGGTCACAGGCAACGTTCCTGTTTCTCAGTGCTTCAGAACGACTTTACCGGGGGCTCCCGCCGCAACCACCTCCTGAGCGACGCCAATCTCATCCAGGGTGAAGGTATGCGAAATCGGGATCACCAGCAAACCGCTGACGGCAGCGGCCAGTACGGCGTCGAGCGTCGCCGCGTCGGTGCGGTCGCCCTTTGGGCCTTGCTAAAGTTGCATCCTGTAACCGGGAACTTCTGCGAAACGCATGCCCGCCGCATTCTCTTTATCGAAAAGATGAACTGGCTCACCGCTACTGAGGTCAATAATACGGTAGGCACCATTGGCGTTGAGATAGACATGGTGCCCAATCAGCCGGAGGGCGGTTCCCCCGTTGCCATAAGGTCGGGAACTGGGCGCATCCAACGCCGGAATCGTCCAGGATGTCCCGTACCTGTCAACGGCCTGCACTTGTTGCACGGCGTTGAAAATTGCGTTCCACGCCTCGCCTTGCGAACCGGCAGGCGCATTCTGGCTCAAGGCTTCCAACACGCGCTGCAACTGTCCTTGCCTCTGTTTATCTCGTCTCATATCCCACCTCTCAGCTCATTCGTTTCGTAGAGCGTAGGATTTAAGAAAAAGTTGTAAGATTCCGATTGTTTCTATCTGTAGATGAAAACGACATGTGTTGCGCCAAAACATTATGGCCCTCGGAAGATCGACACACCTTGCAGCCATTGCAAAGATAAAGCCTCGAATGGGCTATCGCGTGCAATCTCGCCCTGGAGCGCACCGGAAAGCGCGCAAGGATCGATCACCGCACATTGGAAGCCCAAAGGAACGAGGCATTGGCGCGGAGCGATATGGCGCGCGCGCTGGAACTGAACCGGATGCCGGAAATTCACGTCGGGCCGAAGGCACGCCAGATTGTCCGCAATGGACAAAACCCCGTCAGTCAGATACGCGAGGCTAACGCTTATCGCCAACGCACCCCCGCCACTTCGGAGGCTAAAGCCCAACGACGGCGACGTGACTATCCCTCCTATGACAAGGGCATGCGGCTATCCTGGCTGGAGCAGATCGTCGCCGGCAACAATACCCAGCTCAAGCGGGATCTTGTCGCCATCAATCGACGGTTCGACCGCATGAACCGCAAACTCGACTACTGGCAGCGCCGCACCGCATTCAAGGCTGAAGGTGCGATCAAGGGGCCGAAGTTCCGTTTTAATCGCTGAAAGGTTGCCCGGGAAGACAAGCAGCGCCGGGATGAAGCCGCGCGCAAGGTAGCCCATGCGCGCAAGCGATTGGAGCAGATTGCGCAGATACTCAAGGAACTGGAACGTGCCGCTACCGGGGCCAACCGTCGCTACGAGCACGGCTTGATCCGGGCCAAAGAGGTTGAGCGTTGGGTACGGCGGATGCGCCACGGTGACCGCGCAGCTTCGCGGAGGCGCGACCGATAGCACCCCTGAGCACGCAATCGAGGCCCTGCACTAGCGGGCCTGCTATCCCTAAATCCACGCCCGCAAGGGCGTTCCTTTCCGGCGGATTGCCACAAGCCTGTGGCTGCCGGAGCACCTATGTCGCGAAGCGATGTATAAGTGCGCTCTTACCTTGCTGTCTCTCCCGGTCCCCGTAGCCTTGTGGTTTTGCCGCTTTGCTGTGTTTCTCCCTCCCGTCGCCAGGATGTCTCTATGTCACACTCTTCCTTCGCCGTTCGCCTCGTCGGCAATCTCGCCGCGCTCGCTGGTTTCATCCTCCTCGTGGGATGGGGCGTAGACTATGCCGCCGGATGGCTCGGCTATCGGTCGCATGCCTCCTGCACGCTGCTGCACCCCGTAGTCACCGTCGCCTACGAGATCGAGGTTCTCATGACCTGCATCGGGGTCATCATGTGGGTGGCCTCGTTCGGGAAAAGCCAGAGCGGTCTAACGCTCGCGATCGGCGGCTTCCTGCTCTTTGCATTGCCGCTCGTGCTACCGCGCTATCTTGGCGTGGTCTGTCTATTGTAGGACAAAGCGGATCGCGACCGCGCTTCGCGCGGTTTGCAGGGGGAAACCCCCTGCACCCCCGTGCCCGATCGCGTCCATCCGTTCAGGTTATGGAAATATAGGATTCGCCACCATCTCTTCGGATGTCGAGGCAGTCATCGCAAAGCCGAAGAGTGCCGGGGCCACCTAACGGACGCTCATCCGCCTCCAGGGCGTAATCAGCCGCAGGTTCATCTCCGCAAACCGAACACACGGCTTCACTCCCCTCTTGCTCGACAACGTACCGCGTCATCATTGCTTGAGGCGGGTCCCATTGTTGCAGGGAGGCAAACCATTCGGGTGTATGCGGCGTTAGTGGTGGGCTCTCGGGAGGCAAAGCATAGCCATTCTCATGAAGCCACGCCTTAGCGACCCGCACCCTCTGATTATGCAATGTCGCCAGATGATCATAGAGGCTCGCCATCAGCTTGAAATAAAGGTGGTCATGCTGATGGGCGAAAAGCCGATATCCGGCGCGGTTTATGATGTAGCGGTTTGGCGTTGCCTCATCCGCAACGACACTTTGGCAATAGGCGGAGATTTGATCGGCCGGACCCTCGCGCATTACGTCCAGGTCATAAATCCAAGGATTCTTCTCCTGCTCGATCTTCCAGAGCACGAGATAGCCGGAATCCGCCACCAAACGGCAAATGTAGTCGTCATCTTCGGGATGCTCGATGAGATGGCCATCGAGATCATCGAAGGTTTGAATGTTGGGATTCTTCTTGCGCGCGCCGTTGAGAATGGCGTTGATCGCATCTCTCATGATTTGAGTGCCATCGGGCCTCGCCTCCGACGCAGCCATTTCCTCCGCTGTCACGGGAACCGTGGAGTCCGCGACCGACACCAGAAATGGGCTGCTTTTGAGATCACCGGGCGAACAAAAGTTCGCATCGGAAACAAGGGGAATCCCAGCATGAGAGAAGGCTTGGGCCACGAGGCGTGAACAGAATTGCTTTCGGGTCGGCGGGCGCGTCCCTTTGAGCTTCGTTCTCATCGCCTCTGTTTTGGAATATTGAGTGCCGACATGCCCGCGCATGAACATGAGAACGTCGTCGAGTTGCGGCTTGGAGAGACCACCGCGCAATCGCAAGATATGGACGGGATGGGCATCCTTATAAAAAAGCCGCTGCGTATTCCGAGCCTGCACCCCCTCGGCCGTCGCATCGATAACCGAGTAGCCTTCAACGCAAACCATGGCATGCGAGATATCGCTACCGGTGGCAAAACGAATGCCTTTGCTGACCTTCGCGGCGGACGTTGTGAGGATGATATCGCCGGGCCTGAGAACCGCATCATTAATCCGCTTCAGGGCCCTGCCCTCGTTTTCGGAATCGCTAGCCCTATGCCTTGAAAGGCTCCGCTTTCTCTGAAAGCGCCGCCAAGTCCTCGGCAAGACGCACGGGCACATCCGTGCGCTCATGCAAAATGCTCATCACACCGAGATCGCCGTTATCTAGTTCGCGGAAGAAGACATAGTGATGCTCGTAGCGGCTGAAATACGCCTCGCGCTTCACATCGGCGGGAACAGCAAGACGTTGCGGAAGCTTCCGCCAGATTGCCTTTTCCTCGCATAACCGCTGCAAATGCGTATGCAGGCCGGTGATGTAGGTCACCGCCTGTTTCTCACCCCACTTCTCAACGGTATCCCGCCAAATCTTGTCCTGCGCCGCGTCGGCGCGCGGATAAAAGCGATACGCCACCATGATCAGCGGCGCTTATTGCGGCGGATAACATCTTCGGCGGAAACGGCGACAAACTCGCTGTCATCCGCGCGCATGGCCGGTGCAAGCTCCTTTTGGAGCGAGTCCCATGCCTCATCACGGGTTTGCAGGTCGCGACGGATCAAGGCACGAATGTATTCGCTGGCGTTCTCGTAGAGGCCATCGTCGCCAATCTGCTGCTGGATGTGGTCTTGCAGCGCACCGCTGACCTTCACATGAATGCTACCCGACGCCATCGGAGATATCCTTTCGTTATGCCTTAATTCTGGGATGCGTAGCATATATTGTCAATATTCTTTACAACGAGAAGGTGCTGCATCACGGCGATGCAGCACCTTCGGAGACGCACTAGGCGTCGTCCCGTTCGGCTTTCGGCTTGCGGATGGTCAGGCGCCCGGTGAGCGGCAGGGCCGTGAGCGTGATGTTGATGCCTTCGCCGTCGCTATGGGTCCATCCGACTCCCACTTTGAGCCAGTGCGTCTTGTCGCCCTCACCTTCCACAACGTACACGGCGTAGTCGGGTTTGCTCTTTTGGGTCGGTTTCATGATCGATTCTCCCGTTGGTTATCCGGCTGCGCCTATCGCGGCCGGTCGGGGGATTTTTGCGACCGCGTTTCTGAGCCGAAGGCGCACGCAGGCAACGGCAACACGGGAGCGTAGCGAATGGAGCGGGCAGCCGATTGCCGGCGGCAGAAACCGGGCGCCTACCCCGACCGTTCCGGCCGTGTAGCGCAGTTGGCAACGGAGAATGGTTGAAACTTGCAAAGGATCACACGACGGCTTTTCTGTCGATTTGTGGGGATGAGGCAACAAACGCCACCCTCACAAGATTGAGAAGTGGCGAAACACCGATGACGTTGAGAAAATTTGGTTGCGGGAGCAGGATTTGAACCTGCGGCCTTCAGGTTATGAGCCTAAACGCCTTAACCTGTCAGTCAATCTGGCCCTTCTCCATCAGCCAGGTGACCGATTCCTGAACGGCCTGCAGCGACGTATAGCGAGGCCTGTAACCAAGCAGTCGCTCGGCCTTGGCAATCGAGCAATTCGGACTTCGGGCGATATGCTCCCATGTCGCCTGCGCATCTTCCGGCGCCTGGCCTTCCGCCCATCTCTCATAGGGCAGGAACTCCAGCTTCGGCTCATGTCCGAACCAGCGCGACATGGCCTCGGCGTAGCCTCTCAGCGTCAGCGCCCCGCCTGAAACCGCATGAAAAGCCTCGCCGGTCGAAACGCGCCAATTGGCGATCGCGCCCATGAACATTTGCGCGACGTCATCCGCATGGACATGATGAACCGTCTCCAGGCCGAAATTCGGAAGTACCAGCGTTTCGCCGCGCGCCAATGTCGAGAATGCCGACGGATTGAAATGCCCGGCCGGATTGAGGGGTGCCCAGCCCGGACCGACGATGTGGCCGGGATGGATCAGGGTTGCGGGAAATCCTCTGCGGCGCGCCTCCTCGAGCAAATATGCCTCGATGGCTGCTTTCTGGGTGCCATAGTCTCCGAACGGCTGCTTCGGCGCCTCCTCCGGTGTCGGAACGACGGTTGCAAAGCCATGCGTCCAGATCGTGCCCGTATGCAGGAAATGGCCGACATGACCGACAAGCGTCTCCGTCAGGTGCCTTGCGCTGTCGAGCGTGAAGCAGATCATGTCGATGACGATATCCGGCTTCAATGCGCCGATGGCCGGACCGAAGCTGCCATCCTTCTCCATGGCGGCGCGATCCATCACCAGCATCTCGGCCTCGTTCCAGGCCTTTAAATTCACCGCACATCGCGCAAATTGCCCTTTTCCGTTTTCCGTTCCGGAAAACAATGTGCAGACAATCACTTAAGAGCGCAGCTCGGGCGAATCCCGATTCGCTTTATCTTGCAGTCCTTCCCCTACCCCGTTGACGCTCCCAATATCCCTGCTTCCCGGTGTTCAAAGCCACGAGAGCGGGTGTTTCTATGCGCGCCGTTCGAGGGAAGTTCGCAGCAATTCGACCAGAACGGAACGCTGTTCGGGCTTGAGCTTGTTGAGATTGCGCTGCCGCCAGCGGATGGCGGGAAGCTCTGCGACATGACCTATCTTGAGCAAGGGCCACTCCGGTTCGCCGCGCTCGAAGCCGATCAGAAATTTACGGTGATGATCCGGCATGCCTCCGATCAGCACCTCGATCATTTCATGCTGGGTTTCTATCAGCTCTTTGATGGCAACAACCTCCTCGGTCATGCCCTCGAAGCCGTTCTGGTATTCGTTCGCAAGGTCTTTGACGCGGCCTGATAGCACTTCGCCCATGGGGCGGTTGTGACTGAGCAGATATACGATGAAGGTTTCACGCAGGTCATCGCTCAACCCTTCATTGGTGAGCAGGCCGCGCACGTCAAAGAGGTCGCGCGGGTGCTGACGGTCGAGGGCGGCAACCAATTTCCCAGCGAAAAGGTCTTCGAAGGATACGACGCTGGTTTCGGCAAAGCCGAAGACCTCTTCAACGGCCTCGGTGACGGGAGTCGTGGAAGGTTCGTGAACCACACCGCGCAACACGGGCGAGACTTCGATCTTGACCTGTGTGCCCTCCGCAATCACGAGAAGGCGAAGGATCGCACCATCGTGAATGTTTTCGCTGACGCGCGCGCCGGGCAGCTCCGCCAGTGCTGCCGCCTTGATATGCTTCATCGCGGCATCAATCCCGGCCAAAGCCTCCGGCCTGTCATGGACCGGCAGATACATCAGATCGATATCGACCGAGAGGCGCGGCAGGTTGCGCACAAAGAGGTTGATCGCCGTTCCGCCCTTGAGCGCAAAACAGGTCTCTCGCGCCACGATGGGAATAAGGCGCATGAGCAGCCGAACCTGGGCTTGATACTGGTCACGAAACGGCATCAAGGTCCTCCGGCACGGTGATCAGATAGATCGGATCGAGCCTGCCACCTGGGACAAGCATGCGTTTGCCCTTACCCAGATCGATAGCATCCTTGTCCAGACGCTTGAGCCACGCATGACGGTGACGATCTGCAAAAAGGAAGAACAGCCGTTTCACCTTGACGCTGTCACAGTCCACCAGCAGTTTCTGCAACCGTCTCGGGCTGAAATTTGCTGCACTTTGCATGATCATATCGACCTGATGGAAACTCTCATGGCGCGGCAATTCATCAAGCATTTCGAGATAGGCGCGCTCGGGCTGGGAAAGCGTCAAAGGCCAATCCCACTGCCCCCAGGCAAGCGAGGTCAGACTGCCGCCCTGAAAGCGGGTGAGATCACGGCCTGTTCCGTCCGCGATATCCCAGGCAAGACTGCCAAGCCCCTTTGTTACGGGATCATTCCGGAAGAGGGTCGCGCTGTTGTGATAGACAAAGCGCTGGGGAAGGTTCAGCTTGTCCAGCCATGCGGGCGGCTTGCCCGGTCCGTAGAGATGAACGGTCTTGGTCTCATGTGAGAGATAATGCGCAAAGCCCTGTAGCTCCAATGCCGTGCGCCCACCGACATAGAACGGCGTTCGCAAGAGCAGGGTCTGAAGCGATATGACGACTTGCTGCCAGCTCAGTGTGCCGCGCGGCCTTTTATAGACGCTGCGCACCGGCTGTTCCAGCCAGCCATTCTTGACGTAGTAGGCGCGCAAATTGCTGGCGATACCGCGCTCTTCAAGCCAAGCGGCATCCACGACCAGCCCTTCGGGGAGGTCTTTTTCAAGTCGGTTTAACAATGATGCAGTTTGCACAGCCATGCTGAGTATATTTATCGATTCTCAAACCGATTTCAAGTTTGACAATATCGAAATACACTCAATAATACTGAGTTGATTCGCCAATCTTTAAACCACATATATCCAGCGCCCGCCTCTGGCGGGCGCGAAATTTCCCACCGAAACTAAGGGAACCGCCGCTTACGCGGCGGCTCCTTCCTTGGTGTCCGCAACGCTCCGCAGACCATGCAGGAAATCGGCGGCGCGCTGCGCGTGGGCGGCGGCGCTGAAGATTGCGCGCTTGTCTTCCTTCAGCACTTTGAGCCAGCCCTGAATATAGGCCGCATGGTCCGCACCGGGCTCCGGCGTCAATTCCAAATCGGCGCAAAGAAAGGCCGCGCCAAGTTCGGCAATATATCCTGACAGTCAACCTGTCTCAGACGGCGAAGTCGGTTGCTCCTGCAAGTTATTTTGGCGTCGCGCGATTACCGCGAACCATCATTCAGTAGCAAAATACGACCATCCCAGTCGGCATTTTCCGCAGAACCGGATCTCGCGACGAGCCGCTCCGGCTGAGAAGCGCCGAGAAGCAGGTCACGTGACTCATTCACGTTCGATCGTGTTTCGGAGATGGTAATGAGAGAAATTGGTCGAGCGAAATGCTCGTCGACCACTGAGCCGATCCAGACCTCGGATGAGTTCGTATCTGACAATTCGAGGTCACTTGCCCACAGCCGCAGAACGAAGCGTGACGTCTCCGGCATTTTGTCGTTTGCCAACACAAGTGTAAGGGTCGGGAGCCTGCCACTGGCCAGACGCGGGACCACCGGCAATTCGACCGGAGCGGCCTTGGCCGTAAGCCAGCCGAGCGCGTTTGTCGCGGTCCACGGCGCGGGCGTGCGCCAACCTTTATTTTGCAAGTCCTGCTGGATTACCGACAGGCTGCCAGCCCACTGAACCGTCATTGGTTCCTCAATCTCGCCAAACATGTCGATGCGATGAGATGGAAGGCTTTCCCAACCGTTCGTCCACCAGTTGCTTGACGTCATAGTCTCTACGACCGGCTTGAAAGCGTAGCGTGTGGTATCGGAGGAATGATGCCGATAGACGTTCAGGCTCCCCGTCAGGGCGAGCGCCGTGATGCTGACAATCGCAAGTCCAACCGGGCTGTAAGGCTCAGCCGGCTTGCGCAGGTATGTGAAACCGAGCACAGCGATCCATGCGGTTCCGAAAGCCAACCCCCCGGTCACATCGGAGAACCAGTGGGCTCCCAGATAGACGCGCGAAAACGCGATCAGCAGCACAACGAACGTGGCCGTGAACGCGGCGGAAAGACGCCAAGCCGGGCGCAACCCGAGCGCAATCAGGAAGGCGAGGAAGCCGTAAAGGACGGTGTTGGTCGTACTGTGGCCGCTTGGAAAGGAGAACGCACTTGAGCCGCTGTAAAGCAACTCCGCAGGACGCGTGCGATGGAGCGCTACCTTGATCGCCGTGTTGATCGCCGACGCGCCAGCGACTGCAAGCAACCAGAATGCGGCGGTCCGCCAGGTTCGTTTCCAGGCGAGCCAGAGGAAAACGGCTGCTGTCACAGCCGCGACGACAACGGTGTCGCCCAGTTCGGTGATCGCGATCATCAGGGCATCGCCGGGTCCCGTGCGCAGATCCTGGAGAGCGTTGTAGATCGCTGCATCGGCCCTGACCAAAGGATCGCCGCTGACGACGTCTTCCAGGATGCCGAAGAAGAGCCACGCAGAGCCGATCAGCACGACGGCCAGAAGAGCAAGGAAGCGCATGTCCGGTCGTGCGGGATCGAGAAGATCAAGAACGATCCGGCTGAAGCGGGAATCGCGGCTAGCCGCCCAGATGTGCAGCCTCTGCGTTGCCAACAAAGCGAGCGGAATACCATAACGCAACGACAAACGAACCGCGTGGATTGCGGCCCATATCGTCAGAATGAGGATGACTACCAGGATGGCAAGCGGCTCAGCCGCCGCGCCGAACTGTTTGAACACGCTCCCGACCAGGACTGCAGGCAGAATGTGAGACGGCGCCCAGACTAGTGCGGAGAGGATGTTGGCCACGTAAAAGCGTGACACGCGCATTCGAAGAGCACCCGCGATCAACGGAATGAAAGCGCGCACGCCCGGTACGAAGCGGGCAATGAAGACGCTCTTGTCGCCATGACGTGCAAAAAAGGCTTCGCTCCGAGTGACAAGATCGGGATGGCGGTTGATCGGCCAGCTTTCGAGGATTTTTTGGTTGTAGCGATGACCAATCCAGAATGAGAGACCGTCGCCGAGGATGGCGCCGACGACCGCAGCGCCGAGTAGCGGCCAAAGGGTTACCGCGCCGGTTGGAACGAGAGCGCTGATCGCAAGTATCACGGCGGTGCCTGGCACGACCGCCCCGATCACCGGGGCGGATTCCGACAGGGCGAGCAGGAGCACCGCGGCGTAGGCAAAATGCGGATGCGCCGCAATAAATTCGGTAACGGCAGAAAAGAACGACGCCACCATTCCGAACGGGCCTCTACAAGATCCTCGCAATCAGCCGGTCCACTCGGGTTCCCTCCCAATAAAGGGCCCGGACGGCGATCGCTGCAATAATGCCGGTCAATGCTCCTCCAAGGACGTCGCTCA
The DNA here is from genome assembly GCF_012641405.1 of Rhizobium sp. P40RR-XXII. Taxonomy (GTDB): domain Bacteria; phylum Pseudomonadota; class Alphaproteobacteria; order Rhizobiales; family Rhizobiaceae; genus Rhizobium. The sequence goes on along the minus strand of NZ_JABAII010000010.1, from coordinate 158,145 downwards.
CATAATGTGTACCGATATAGACTCGGGAGATGGTGACCACGAGGGCAGCGGCAAGAAACCAGAGCCCGAGACGGCGCATTCCGTGCATCAGAAATGCAGCCGCGATCGCGAATGTTGCGGTTGCATGATCGGAGGGGAAGGAGGGATCGGCGCTTGGGGCAATCAGGAGATGGCTGATGCCCGCGTCATAGGGCCGGATCCGATGAACCAGCAACAGGATCAACTGGTTGATGGCGAGACCGAGTAGAAAGGAAAGCCCAGAGGCGACGAGCACATGGCGTGTGTGATCCCTGTCGCCTTGGCGCCACCATTGCCCGGCGACTGCCAGGACCAAAAGCGGAACGCCGATTGCCGAAACCCAGATCATCAGAAAATCGATGGCGGTGTTGGTCCCGGCAAGGCTGTTGATGGCGTGTGTGAGGAAGGCATCTAAATCGTACATTTGCGGTTCCTTATCCTTGCTGCGAGATCAGCTCGATCTATTTGGTGCCTTCCGGTCAGGCGTTGGTGTGCGTGGGGAGCCGGGCGCGGACGGCCGCGAACCCCACGATAGTGAGCGCTGCGAATCCTGCGCCGGCGAGGAATGTTCCTCGTGGCCCTGTGACGTCCCAAAGCGCGCCCGCGATGACACTGGCAAGCAGCAGCGCTACCCCGGTGATCAGATTGAACATGCCAAAGGCTGTGCCGCGCAATTCCGCAGGCGACGTATCGGCAATCAGCTTTGCCAGCAGCCCTTGCGTGAACCCCATATGCAGGCCCCACAGAACGACGCCTAGTCCAGCGCCGACGATACCTTGCGCGAACGCGAGTACGAGGTCGGCGCCAACAAGCAGCGACAAACCGATAACAAGAATGGTGAACCGATCCGCCTTGTCTGAAAGGATGCCGGCGGGATAAGCCGAGAGGGAATAGGCCAGGCTCATAAGGACCAGTGCAAGCGGCACCAAGGCTATCGGCACGCCGATCGACTGTGCCTTCAGGATGAGAAACGCCTCACTGAAACGGGCGAGTGTAAAGACTGCAGCGACAGCAACGACCCACCAGTACGATTTGCCGAGGCGGCGCAGTTCATCCCTGTGTAGCGGCATGCGAACGCGGCGGAGGTCCTGCGGTCGCTCGGGCTCCTTGACCATGAACAGCAGCACGCTGACAGACAGGAGGGCAGGAAGGACCGCAATCCAGAACACCGCCTGGAAATGATCGGCGGTGAACCACATGAGACCGATTGCCAGGAGGGGACCGATAAATGCACCGACGGTGTCAAGCGACTGGCGTAGGCCGAAGCTCGCCCCACGCAGCTCAGGGGGAGCGATATCGGCAACAAGCGCATCCCGCGGCGCACCGCGGATCCCCTTGCCGACGCGGTCGACAAATCGCGCCGCGATAAGCCAGTCGAGAGAAGAGGCAAGCGGAAAGATTGGCTTGGTGATCGCGGCGAGGCCGTAACCGAGCGCTGCGAGAAATTTGCGTCTACCGAGCCAATCACTCAAAGCCCCCGAGAACACCTTGGTTATCGAAGCCGTTGCCTCAGCAATACCTTCGATAATGCCGACCGCGAAGGTGGAGGTGCCAAGCACCGAGACCATGTATACCGGTAGGAGCGCATGGATCATCTCGGAAGAGATGTCCATCAACATCGAGACGAGGCCGAGCGCCCAGATGGCCGCCGGGATACGGCGAGGTGTCGCAGAGATCACCGGTGCTGCTATTGCGTCCTGCTCAGCCATGTCATCGGTTCTCGTCGTGGGCGTCGAAAACACGTTGGGCATAGCTGTCGAGGAGTTCCTCGCAAACGCCCAGACGTGCGATCGCCTCTTCGGCAAGCGGGGCGCCATAGAAGTCGAGCTTGCGGATCTTCTCCAGCCAGCCCTGGAGCTTCTTCAGATCGGTGTCTTCTTCTTCAAGCTCGGCATAGGTGAATTTATTGATCGCAATCTCCTTAGCGATCTCTTTCTCGAAATCCGCACAGCGTCCGAGAAACTCGCGGTACTGTTCGTCGCGGTCAGCGCTAAACCGGCTGACGACCTTGTCTTCCTGTGCGCGATCGAGCGCTACCGTCTCGAGAATGACTGACTCGCCGCCCATCTCGGAGACGTCATTCTCCAAGATCTTTAGGCGGCGGATATGATCGTCGGTCTTCGGCAGCAGACAAACGCCGTTCTGCAGATAGACCGCGCCCAAGCCTTTGAGACGGCGCCACAGCGCAATGCGCTTGGCGGCGGGTTCCGACGGGACCTTGTAGGTCATGAGAAGCCAGGATGAGGAGGTCATTGTTCAATTATAATGTAACAGTCGTAACAAATCAACTGAACTCCCTGCAGCTCCATATTTGCGTGATAGTGATCAAGCCGCCGCCTGCTGGGCTTGGGGTTGCTGTGCGTGCATCCAGTCAGCTGCCCGCTGGGCCTTACTGGCGGCGGTAAAGATGGCCTTCGGGTCGTCCTTCAGGACCTTGAGCTACGAGGCGACATAAGCAGCATGCTCGGGACGCGGATGATGGGCGATGCCCAGATCCGCCAGAACAAGCCCGCTGAGAATCTCTACGCAGCATTCTTCAGCGGCATAAGCAGCCGATCCGAAGCGGCCGGAAAGATCGCGGTCGAGCCTGTGCTTGGAGCCGCTGGCGTGCCCGCATTCATGGAGCCACACCCCGTAAAATGACGCGGCGTCGCGAAACGAAGTGGACGGCGGCATAAATACGGTATCCGCCGACGGGCGGTAATAGGCTTCCGATCCACCGAACTCACTCTTGACGCCCAGGTTCGTGATGAACGCTTCTGCATGAGCGAGACGCTCGGCCTCGGGCAGCACCGGAGTTACTGGGCGTTCGTAGCCATCAACCTGCGCGACGTTGAAGACGGAAAATGCGCGTGCGAACATCCGCAGATGCCCATCATCCTCGTCTTCGTTGTCGGCCTGCGGGGAAACCTGAACCTCCCTCCACAATACCACTGTGGTGGAGCGTTCTCCTTCACGCACCTGCGCGCCGGCATCCTGCCATTGCTTATACGTGCCCCAGAGGCCGTCGCCATATCCGGCGGCAAAGCCCGCGGCCCAGAGCGCCAGCGTGTTTATGCCGCGATACCGCTTGCTGGATGAGACGTTGGTCGGACGCGCGATGCTGGACCCGTTGTGGAACCAGGGCGCACGCCATTCGCCGGCTCCTTGCTCGATCGCGGCGATGATCTCGGCCGTGACGCGGGAATAGACGTCGGCGCGCTGGACAGATGACGTGGTGTTCGACATTGGGGAATCTCCGCGATCGGCGGCGCGAGCCTCTCTCGCCCCTTCAACCGACCGCCGGGCTCCAGCCTTCCTCTTCCTCTCCGGCAGTCCGTTCGGGCGGCTGTTCCTGATTTTTGGTCTTGTCATGATTATTGCTCCTTCTCCGCCGGGGCCTGTCCCGGCGTCGGAGCAGCGGATAGCGATGCCTCAGGTGCGGCCGCGCACTCGCAGAGCCGAAGCGTAAGCGGAGGACGGCGACCAGCCGTTGCGCGGTTGCGCCGGGCATCGCGCGCTCCGATCACGCCGGGTGGCCACTGGGGCAGGAGCACGGCGCGCTCGCCTCAGGAGCCGGGTGCGGATCGATCCTTGTCTATGCCGTTCAGGACCGTCCTCGCTCGCTCAAGGTTCTGCTGGAGGATACTCCGTTGAAGTTGGGACAGTCGCTTCTCCTTCAACAGATTTGCGGCCTCCTCTGCGGCACGGGCCCATGCGGGCCGATGTCTCGCGGTAATGCAGGCATTTGGACAAAGAGTCGGCTGGCAAAGCGTGGTTAGTGGACCCGTGGCTCCGGTAGCCCGCTTCAGGCAGGCGGCCGTGCCGGGATCGAAGAAGCAATCGGCGAGCACGCCGACATGCAATGTCCGCGCGAGGCTGGCGAGCATGGCACGGAGCCGGCCACGATCAGCGATCATGGCCGGAAGCGGGTCGAGATTGTCCAATATGCTGTCGAGCGTCTTCGCTATACGCGTCGCTGCGGGTCCGGATAGCGTAGCGCCGGCCTGGCGCTCATCGAAATAGGTCAGCAGGTTGTCGAGCTGGCCGAGACTACGCTGGTTCTCGACTTCCGCCCGAAAACCTGAACGGCTGGAGCCGGCATAGCCTTCGAACGCGGCGACGGAGGCATGCTTGTACTGGATCATGCCGGCGACCGTGCCGAAGGGGCGATTGCCAATGTGCCAGGCGATCGTCCGCCGGAACTGCCTCGTCGTGATCCGCCAGGAGCGATCATCCGCCCCGTTCGGGATCGCCGGTGTGTCCGGCGTGCCGAACAGGTCGTTGAGGTGATCGCGGAAGCGGTTAAGTTGCCTGGCTTAAGGACGCCCAGATAGCGTTTGAGGTTGGGCGTCGCCTTGCCGGAAGCCACAAAAGCATGTGCCGCTGCCAGATCATCTAGGAAGAACGAATTGAGCAGAATGGATTCAGGCGGGTCCTGCAGCCTGAAATACTGATACGACCGAACGGCAAACGCCGGTGGCCTGACGAATTGTGCAGGAGGCCGATGGCCTGCACCAGCCAAACCCATCAGCATGGCGAGTATGTCGTCGTACCGTTGAAGGGTATGCTTGCCGCAGGATAGAAGCCAAGGAGGTTGGAACCGCCCTGCCCGGCTTCCGGATTTCGATATGAGTCTCAAGTCGTCCTAATCGCTTCAGCGCCTCAGCAATCTATCCATGAAGGCCGCATGAACGCTCACCGTCAGCGCCCGACACGTCGGTCAGGTAAACCTCGCTTGCCAAATTAAGAGAATGATGACCTTGCGCTTGTTGAAATGCGCCAAGCATCAGGTGTAACTGTCGTTGCCGCTTTAAAGGCACCGACAAAATTGAGGACGTTCGAATATCCACAGGCTGCGGCGATGTCCGCAAGCGAGAACTCTCCATTTCGGAGCAAAATACAGGCGCGCTCGATGCGGGCTTGCCGAAGCCATTCGTATGGCGTCACACCTATCGTCTCGCGGAAGGCGCGAATGAAGGTGAATCTCGGCAATCCGCAGAGAAGAGCGATCTCCGCTATCGAAACGTCTTCTGCTATCCGGCTCTGAAGAAGTTCCTTTGCAAGTTTTTCTTGCTTGCTGGTGAGAGCGAGACGCCGATCTGTCTCCTGTAGCCTTCCGTTGCCGTAGGCATGCACCAAATGGACACCTATTGCCGTCGACAGTTGATCGACGAAAAGACTATTGCTTTGCTGCCTCGCGCTGGAACCGAGCAGTGCACGCAACATTCCGGCCAATAGAGCGTCGGGACGCGCGGTAGTAATCGCCAGCGCGGATACATCTCCCAAGTCCGACTCTGCTGCGATCTCCGCGAGATCGTCAGTCGAAACTTCGGCCAGAATGAAATCGAAGGAACCGCTCAGATCAGCCTTGTAAGGCTCGCGTAAATCCCGAACGTAGACGTGGTCAGCTCCGAAATCGTGGACCGTCGACCGATGGCCGTCGAAAATTCTCCGCCGATGCCCGCCCTGCGCAGAAAGACCGATCAGATAGCCATCGGTGCTTGCGGGCGTGGTCACCCTCCCTGGCGCCGTTTTCGCTGCCTTTCTGAAAAATGTCATGGTGCCGGCGGCGAGCTGCCAATCCTCGTCGAGCCCGTCTACCGCACAGCCGAAAGAGTCTCTTCTATGTTGGACACCAGTGCCCAGACCTTCCATTGCCATAGGCCGTGCCTCTCGGTTTCAGCGGAAACAGATGGATCGCGTTCGCCACGAAAGGTATAACCCGGCACTCCTGCTAAATCTATAGGTCCAAAGTGCAACGCAGCAAACAGCCGCCTGAGTTCGGATTGTAGAAACCGACGGCCTTTCGCGATCCAGATAGTGAGCGCGTCCTCGAGTGGACACGCAAACTATTTTCCCCCTCCTGTCGAATGGCTTGAGCTGCCGCTGATTGACACCAAGCCGCTACTCAAAACGGTTGCGCCGACGCCAGCCTCCCGGTGCTTCGCCGATGATTTCAGAGAAAACACGCGTCATATGACTTTGGTCCGCAAAGCCGCATGCTTTAGCAATGTCCGCTATCGGCGTATCGGTGAGCAACAGGTCCTTCGCCCGCGTGACGCGGTATTCAAGAAGCCAGCGATATGGAGTTTTGCCGCACGTTTCTTTGAACGCTCGCGTGAAGTAACTTTTGGAGAGCGAACAAGCGCTGGCAAGTTCCGCCAATGAAAAACTCCTGTTGATGTGAGCTGCCAAGAATTCAGTCGCGCGCTTCTCCTGCCAAGGCGCAAGATAGCCTTTCTTTCTGGCCGGTAAACTCACGCTTCCATACGTCTGCACGAGATGGGTCAAAAGCGCCAATATGACTTGCTCGACGAACAACGTGTTCGCGCGGCGGCCGTTCTCAAAGGGTCGGCAGTAATGCCATCGACAACCCGAAGACCACTTCGTCCCTTAGCCCGGGAACGAAATGAAGCGTCGAAAACCCCGATCTTCCGGCGTCCAGAGCAAATGATCGAAGTGCCTCGAACGGAATTTGGAAATGAACGCTATCGAACGGCGAAAGGCGATGGCTCTGCCAGCGCTCGCGCAGATCAATCATTCCTAGTTTTGCCTGCGGATGATCGCCCTCATACACGAGTTGATTTCTCCTCCACAGTCGATGCCTATTGAAGTCGATCATCTGGAAAATGACCGCGAAGGCATCCTGCTCCTCGTTCGGAGAACTGATGGGCAGATCAGACCGGTCGGAGTGCAGCCTGGTGATCAAAATGCCGGAGGCTTCCATCACGGAGCGCACGGGGTAGCCGTAGCCCACCGGCATGCATCTCAGAAGTCGATATCATAGCGCCCCCGCGTGCTCGATCCAGCGTGAAGACTATAGAATAGCTCTGGTAAATTACGCCGAGTTTTTTTGCAAAAGCGCTACTGACAGTTGGCCGTTCGCCAAACTGCAGGGGTCGAACCCGTCTCGCGCGCGAACACCTTCGTAAAATGGCTTTGATCAGTGAATCCGCATTCGTCCGCGATATCTTTCAGCGAGAGCGTCGGGGAAGGAAGAAGATCCTTGGCGCGATCGACGCGCATCTTCATAAGCCATTGATAAGGCGTCGTGCCGGTTGCCTTGCGAAATTCTTGTGTGAAGTGGTTGGGCGAGAGTCCGGCGACAGATGCGACCTCCGCCACGGAGAGTTCGCGGCCGAGATTTTCAATCATATACTCTTTTGCCGCCTTTTCCTGCCTGATCGATAGCGAACTGACACCTACCCCATTGTGCATGAATTTGTCGCTGTAATCGTGAAGCAGATGAGCGCAGATCGCGAGCGCCAACGGCTTCAGCAACGCGGGGAGGATGGATCTGCTGGCTTCGAACAGGGGAACGAACGCAATCCCCAGATTCGATAGGACCTCATCGGCATGACTCCGCTTGCAGATAAGTTTGCTCAGCCTAGTGAAAGACGAGATCTGCGCAACCTCAAGGAAAAGCCCCTTGGGAAGAACGAAAGCAAGCGCATGGAGATCACTATGCAGTTCCACCGCAGCGCCATCAACCAAATCGACGAGACAAATCGATCCTTGGAGGTAGGGTTTAACCGGGGTGCGGACGCCGTCCTTCTTGATATCGCAATGATATGCATCCCTCATGTAAATCATGAGAAAATACGCGTTCAAAGCAGGAATTCTGACGTCTTGAACCTGCCCTTCATCAAGTAACTTCGCTATCTTCGTAACCTGGAAGACCGCCTGCTCTACTGGCACAGCCTCAAGAGCAGCCGCGTTTGGGATGTTGAAATAGACCCCTACGTTTCCCAAGCTGTGCCGTTCAGAGTTCAACTGCCTCTCCCATCCGGTCTCTTGCCTTTGGGCGAAAATACCGTGCTCCGCTATAAAAACATACTGGAATGGAGACGATCGACAACTGTAAACGAGAAAAACAGAAATTCTCGTTATCCAGTTCCGGCATGAGAAAGGGTATTCCCAACAATCGGGAGCCATCGTCATCCGAAATCTTGATACGATTGCGAAATCCGTTCTGCGCCCAGAAAGCGTCCCCAAAAGGGCAGTTCGATGCATTTTTTCAATGGCGGCGCACTGACGCTCAGACGTCTCGTTGTCGGCCGCGCTCAAGGGAAGGCGTGTTTTCCTGGACTTGTCTTCAAGAACCACGCTTTTGAACGAAAGGCTTGTTCTTTGCCGCATAGCTCCGTCTTGTAAATTCCACCTATGGTGCGGCTGAAATCGCTGTGGTAGCTTCCGGATAATTCAAAAAAACCTCAGTTCTTCCAACGGAGTTAGACGGATGCCAGTTTTGACTGTCCGCGACGACACGCGTCTTTACTACAAGGATTGGGGTACCGGCCCGGTGGTTTTTTTCAGTCACGGCTGGCCACTCAGCAGCGATATGTGGGAAAACCAGATGATGTTTCTCGCATCGAACGGTTACCGCGTCATCGCCCATGACCGTCGTGGCTTCGGCAGATCGGACCAGCCCTGGCACGGCTATGACCACGATACCTTCGCCGACGATCTCGACGAGCTCATTCGGACGCTCGACCTGACTGAGGTCACGCTGGTTGGCTACGCAATGGGCGGCGGGGAAATCGCGCGCTATATCGGCCGCCATGGCACCGATCGGGTGGCTCGTGTCGTTCTCATTGGAGCGACTACCCCGAAGCTCGCTCAGAGCGACGACTATCCGTGCGGCGTTCCGGAGCCGGTCTTTGAAGGCGTGCGTGCCGGCTTGCGGGCAGATCGGGCGGAGTTCATGCGCGGCTTTGCCCGGCTATTTTTCGGAGCGGACCGCGACGGCTCGACAGTTTCCGAAGGAAGCATGATCCAATTGCACCAAATTGCCATGCAGGGCTCCCTGAAGGCGGCACATGACGCTATCACCGCCTGCGCTACCACAGACTATCGCGGGGACATCGAGCGGTTCGATGTTCCGGTGCTGATCATCCATGGCGAAGACGACGCGTTCGTCCCGTTCAAGGCCACCGCCGAACAGGCTATTCAGCTTATGCCCGAGGCCGAGCTCAAGATCTATAAAGGCGCTCCACACGGTCTGCTGTTCACGCACAAGGACAGGCTGAATCAAGACCTGCTTGGTTTCTTGCAACAATGAGGATCCACGCGTCATCGGGCTACACTGGCGACGGCAGTCTGTTTCGCACGATGCCGATGGGAATCCTCCGCCTTTCGGTGAAAGAGGCGCGGGAGGTCATCGCAAACCTTCCGCCGGCCGAAGGCAATGGTGGGCTCGAGCTCAACCAGGGCGTCAGTTGTGCGCTCGGAAACGCTTGCTTCATAGCGGATGCTAATCCAAGTGCTTGCGCTCTGCTTCAAATCAAGGATCCGGCGTCGATCGCAATGGCACCGATCGCGTCGGTGCTTTCGGAGGACACGCTAAAGCACTTTACGGAAGGTCTCTATCAACTCTTTCGAGGTCAAACCGCGATAGCCTATGACGGCAGCCTTACGATCGCCGGTGGGGGCGAGCATCAGGTCGCGTTCAATCTTTGGCAGGCCGAGTGCAACACTACGCCAAACGAGGTCTATCTCAGCTTCTCGAGCCTTCGTGAGAGGATATCGCTTGAGCAGGCAAAGGATGGCCTGCAAAGCGACCTGGCGCGCTCGGCTCGTATCTCGCTGCTGGGAGAGATGACCGCCTCGATCGCGCATGAGGTCAATCAGCCGCTTGGAACTATTGTCGCGAGCGCCGAGGCTGGCTTGCGGTGGCTGTTCAGGGACGAGCCTGATATCGCGGAGGTCAAACTCCTACTCGAACGCATCGCCAAGAACGGCAAGCGCGCAGCGGACGTCATCACCACAATGCGGGCCATGGCCAGCAACAAGAAGTCGGAGCGCCTCCCGACTGACATCAATTCAGTCATAGAAGAAGCGGTCCTACTGCTGCGCACCGATTTCGCCAAACGTCAGGTCACCCTGCGCCTCGAACTTTCGCCCATACTTCCGCTCGTGAAGGCTGACAAGACACAGATTCTGCAGGTGATCGTCAATCTCGCCCTGAACGCCGCACAAGCTATGTCGGATGGACAAGCCTGGAACAGAACCTTGTGTATTCGCACTCGGCAGTGTGCCACCGACATCATGGTGGATGTCGAAGACAGTGGACCAGGGATTGATCCGCATGTTCGCGAGCGACTTTTCGATAGCTTTTTCTCAACCAAGGAAACCGGGATCGGCATGGGTCTTGCCATTTGCCGTTCGGTTATAGAAGCGCATGGGAGCTGGATCGAGCTCCAGTCGACGCCTCACTTGGGGGCACGTTTCAGCTTCGGCCTTCCCGCGGAGCAGACGCACACAAATGGATAGATAGCGAACAACCTGCAGGACGGCATTGCCGAAAGACCAGCTTTCGTCTCAACACGGTTTGGATATGAATACGACACCAATTGTGCATGTCATTGATGATGATCACGACTTGCGTCTTTCGCTCGATAGCTTGCTTCGGTCCGTCGGCTTGAAAACCGTGCTCCATGAGACGGTTCCAAATTTCTCTGTCTTCTCGGGCTCGGGCGGGCCTTGCTGCGCGCTGGTGGACGTGCGGCTGCCAGGCTTTAGCGGTCTCGATTTCCAGGACCAGCTCCTGAAGAGCGAGAAGTCCATCCCTTTGATCTTCATGACCGGTTTTGGAGATATCCCGATGACGGTCCGCGCGATGAAGGCTGGCGCCATCGACTTCCTTCCTAAACCTTTCCGGGACCAGGACATGTTGGACGCCGTGTCCCGAGCATTGGCAATCGACAGCCAGCGACGGTCAAAAGATTCCGAGGTGTCATCACTGCGAGCTCGCTACGAGGAGCTCAGCTCGCGTGAGAAGGAAGTGATGGCGCTGGTCGCCACAGGGCTGATGAACAAGCAAATCGCCGGCCGGCTATCTCTGAGCGAAGTCACGGTCAAGATCCATCGCGGCGCGGCTATGCGCAAGATGGACGCTCGCACGCTGGCCGACCTCATCAAGATGGCTGAAACTCTTCGGCTGAACGAGGCCTGACGCGTCCTATTCCGCGATCACGCCGATTTCCTTGAGGCTCGACGCGAGCTCTTCGAAACCGAACGGCTTGGTAACGAAGCCCCGCGCACCGCAGCCATAGGCTTTTTCCTCCAGGTCAGACGCACCGCGCCCCGTCATTAGGATGATCGGCAGTTCCTCGGCCTTGTGCCGAAGGATGTCGATGAGTTCCAGGCCATCTATCTTCGGCATGTTGAGGTCGCTGATGACGCAGGCGAAATCGAGGAGATCCGCCCGGTTGACCAACAATTCAGCGGAACTGAAACATTCCACCTTGCACCCGAACGAGCGAACGAGGCTGCCCAGCGCCGCCAAGAACTCGGCGTCATCATCGACAATCCCTACAAGGGCGATTGGTGGCATCTCAGCTTCTTTCATATGCACCGACCTAAGATGCTTTCCGACTGAGCATAGCGGGATATCCGTATCCTTCAATCGTTGCGCAGCCCCGTTGCTAACATCTTTCGCTCTGAAGTCGTCCGGACGCAAAGCGAAGGTTCCCTAAATTGTCCATTCGTCCGCGCGCGCGGCCTGTGTCAGACCAGCGCCTTGACGGCGTCATTCCGTCACGCGGCGGCGGCCCGGCTTTCGGGACTTGCCACGTACCGCCGCCAGGCGCTTGGGGTCGTCCCGGTCACACGCCGGAAAATCCGCGAAAGATGAGCTTGGTCGGCCAGTCCGCAATCGAGCGCGATCTCGCAGAGCGGGGCGTCACTGTTCAGCATGCGATACTTTGCAAATTCCACCCTGCGTTCGACGACATAATTGTGGGGAGAAATGCCGAAGGTCACCTTGAACGCGGCGGAAAAGTAGCTGGTGCTGAGCTTTGCGACCTGGGCGAGCTCGTCGAGCGCAATCGGATGGGAAATGCGATCCTCAATATAGTTCTTCACGCGATTGATCTGCCAGGGAGCAAGACCGCCGGCCGAATTGCGCGGTCGCTCGGCGACTTCGACCGCGATCGAGAATGGCTTCAGCAAACTGGAAGCCTGCTTCATGAGATCGATGGCGATCGTCTCGTCTTTTTCGACACAACGGATCGCGCACAAAAGAAGGGAAGATACCTCCTCCGCAGTTTCCGTCGCGACGTTCTTGAAAGTGATGCGGGGGGCGTTGTGGGCGAAAACAGCGGCGGCGGCAGACATCGTCTATCTCCAATGTGACCATTTAAACTCTTGATGAGGTCATCTTGGAGCGGACGGGCTGCCGACGAAATCGTACACTGATCCGGTTCCAGCACATATGCGTCTTACCGGATCATACCAAGGTATTATCGGGGTTGGAGGCGGCTTCGATCCGCCATGCCTCGGAACCCGTTGATTCTGCGGACGACTTGCGTAAGCCCAAGCCTGGCCTAGGCCACAAGCACACCAACCAAAGCCTGCCGAACGCAAAGGCGAGCATCGTGGGTCCACGACACCTCGCCTCATTTCAAGAGTTCATCGCACCGATGCTCTTCGTTCGCGCTTCGAGGTTGCGTTCAGTTTACGCTTGTCGGAGCAGCGTCGTAATTGGCGGGGATCCAGAAGAAGTGCCCGTCCTTCGCCTTCACATGACCCAGGCCCGGGAAGGAGATATGGGCCGCTCCGATCCAATAGCCCTTCTTTGCCGCCTCGGCGAAAATCGCGAGCCGCTCGCTTTCGGCCATTTCGGCGTCGCTATCATAGGCGACGGTCACGGCAGGGTCAGGGAACTGCACGGCGCCGACATGAACGACATCACCCCACAGCAGCAGCTTGGCGCCGTTGCTTTCGACCTCGAAGAAGCTATGACCTGGCGTATGTCCGGGGCTGGCGATCGGCTTGATGCCGGGAGCCAGCTCCTCGCCATAGCTAAACGGCGTGAAGCGACCGGCGTCGATATAGGGCTTCAACGATGCCTTGGCGCCTTCGAACATCGATTTCAGGAGTTCCGGAGCCACTGCTTCATTGGCGTTCTTCAGCCAATAGTCGGCGTCGGCCTGGCTGACCCTGACGAGGGCGTTCGGAAAGGCCATCTTACCGTTCGGTGCCACGCCGCCGACGTGATCGGCATGCAGATGGGTGAGATAGATCTCATCGACCTGTTCGGGGGCGTAGCCAGCCGCCCGAAGATTCTCGATGAGATGGCCGCAGCATTCCCCGTAAAGGCTGCCAGCGCCGCTGTCGACCAGGATAAGCTTCGATCCGGTGTTGATCAGGAAGGCGTTGATCGATCCTGCAACTGGAACGGCGAGATTGCTTTCGGCAAGCAGCGCATCGGCCTCACCTGGAGCGGATTGATCGAGCGGCACACTCTGACCGTCGCTTAACGATGTCTTGGTGAGGACTTTATGGACCGGAAACGGATGCGTGCCGTCGGATAGGGCAGTGATTTCGAAGTTACCGAGCGTCATGCGGTAGAAACCTGGCGCCTGGGTGCCGACCTTGAGAGCGCCGGCCAGCGCATATCCGCTCATCAGCGTGACGATGAGGATCGAGCAAAGGACGAACAGACCGAGGTTCAAAGCCAGGCCCGCAGTCCTGCAGGACCGGCGGCCGTAAGAGCCGATAAGCAGAACGCTGTAGTTCATAGGTTTCTCCTGTTTTTAGGGGACATACTGGTCCATTGCGCTGAGCGGCGGCGCACAGCGTTGCAGTTGGTTCGGGAGCTGGCACGTCGTGCGATCAGATCGACGAGATCGGTTGACAATCCGTATTGGAGCGGTTGGCTTCGGTGCACTAAGGCGGGACGGAAGCCTGTTCCTCGCTGTTATTCGTTGGCGACATCGACCTCCGGACGATCGCCTGCCTCGACATGCTCCCGGTGCCAGGAACCGTCTTCGGACTGAAAGACGATCTCCGCATCGCGGCCCTCGAGCTGCTGCCTGCGAGCTGCACGATGAGCTGCGGCACGCGCCGCTGAGTGGCTCGGATAAGGCTCCGACCAGACATTCTCCAGCCGATAGGCCCAGCCGCCGTCGTGTCGGCCAATGTGATATGTGAGATGCATGAGCGCTCTTTCTTCTTTCATCATCAATCCGTTTCTCGGCGTTTCGCCAAATGGTGAGCGAGCCTTCCTTTTCCGCCGCAGTCTAAGAAAAACCGGCCGGTCCGTATTGTCTGTTTCTCCGCTCCATGGACGTTTCACCTGCCGATCCCAGCCGATGGAGCGGCGGCATGCGAAGGTCTTACCGAGACCATACGACTGTATGATTTGCCGCCATTGGCCGAGTTGCTACCGTCAATCGTCACCTCGAAAGAGGTGGGTGGCGCCCTTCTCCCCGCGACAAAATTGTGCTTCGGTTCCCCTCCCCGAAGCCTGCGGATAAGCGTCCGCCAGACCGCCCAGTCGCCCCTGGGCGGTCTTTTCGTTGACCTATATTGAAGGAACAATCGCTGATGAGGTCGGCGGCAACGACACCATATCAGAGGGCGGATGCGCCCAACCGACGGCCATAATCCGCGATATTCTTTCCGACGGGCAGTCGTTCTTTCTGGTAGCGATCGAGCGCTTCGGAGAGATCTTCGGAGGCCAGCAACGCTTCTCTCAGCGCGAGCGTGTCGCCGGCGGCCTTTGAGACACCCATTGCCGTGTGTGGCCGAACGACAAACGCGGCGTCGCCAATCAGGGCCGTATGCGCGGATACGATATTTGCCGCCTCAAAGTCGAAGATTCCCTGGATCGAAGGCAGAGGTTCGGCTTCGATCGCCTTGACGAACGGAGGCGGCAACATCGAGGCGGCATCCGCGCGGAGCATTTGTAGCCGCTCCTCCGACAAGGCGCCTCGCGGCAAAGAATAGTCGAATGTTCGGCCATCGGCGGCGGTGAACAGCGTCTGCAGCTCGCCAGACGCAACAGGCCGGTACCAGACCCAATTGTATCGGCGTTCGCCGGGACCGGTTTCACCGTTCGGGCCTGGAACGAGATAGCCGAGAACATGCACGCCGCTTGCCACATAAAAAGCGAAGCGGTCCACCAGGATCGCTGCATCCTGGGGCAATGCTGTCTCCGGAATAAGACCGCGCCAAGCCACATAGCCAGCGAATTGGTTCGACGCATCCCTGTTGAGCAGAGGACGAACGACCGAGCCAAGGCCATCTGCGCCTATGACGAGATCGGCATCCTCTCGCCGGCCATCGGCGAACAGAAGTCGAGCATTTTCGGGGCCTTCGATCACCTCGATGATGGGTTGTCCGATCAGATAGCTCTCGGTCGCCATATGAGACGCAACGGTCGAATAGAGGAAATCCCAGGAGATCTGCATTTGCGGCGTCCGCAATGTCTCCGCGACGCCTCCGTCCCGGTTGAAGTAAATCCGCTCCTTGGCGATGACGCCGACGCGGGCAACATGCTCGCAGCCGATGGCGCGCAGGATCCTGAAGAGATCGTGCTGTCCGACAAGGCCTGCTCCCCGTCCGGCCAAGCCGGACGAAGAGCGTTCGTATATTTTCACGTCGTGGCCATCACGCTGGAGGAGGATGCCGGCAAAGAGGCCGGCAAGCGATCCACCGACGATCCGAATTCGCAGCCGTTTCATGGCCAATCTCCTATCGAGCTCTGGCAGCCGTCGTCGAGCGGGCACGATGTTCGACCGCACGAATGGCCAGGGCAACCATCGCAAGCAGGGCGCCGAGGGCACTGACGCCGATCCAGCCGCCATAGCCCCAGGCTGCAGTCGCCAGCGCGGCGCCGATCGCACCACCGAGGAACATCGAGGTCATGAAGATGGTATTCAGCCGGCTGCGAGCTTCAGCATCGAGCGCGTAGACGATATGCTGGTTAGACACGAGTGCACTCTGGATGCCGAAGTCAAGGATGACGACACCGATCACCAGAGCGGCGAGCGAGGCCCAGAGACCGAAGATCACCCATGCAACCAGCGTCAGCAAAGCGCCCATCCAGACGACGAAGTGCGGTCCACGACGGTCGGCGATCTTGCCGGCAAGCGGAGCGGCAAAGATGCCGACTGCGCCGACGATCCCAAAGAGGCCGGCAACATCGGCGCCTAGGTTGAAGCGCGGCGTCTGCAGATAGAGCGCCAGGATCGTCCAGAAAGCCGTGAACGAGCCGAAGAGCGAGGCCTGCATCAATGCAGCCGTCCGAAGCGCACCTTCCCGCTTCCACAGATGGGCAAGCGACTTGATGGCGTTATGATAAGCCACGCGCGAGGTCGGACGATGATCAGGCAGAGAGACATACATCAAGGCTGCCGCGACGAGCGCCAAAGGCACGCCGATCCAGAACATCTCGCGCCATCCGGCATGCTGGCCGACGAACCCGGACAATGTTCTACTGAACAGGATCCCGGACAGCACACCCGCCATGACCGTGCCGATTGTCGAACCGCGCTTCTCGGGAGAAGCAAGCGAAGCGGCAAAGGGAACGATCTGTTGCGCAACCGTGGAGCTGGCGCCGACGACGAGCGAGGCCAGCACGAGCAACCACGCGGTAGGCGCTATCGCTGCGAGCGCAAGCGCGACCGAGAGAACGATAAACTGGCCGATGATCAGCTTGCGCCGATGGACGAGGTCCCCGAGCGGAAGCAGGAAGAAAAGGCCGAGTGCATAGCCGAGTTGCGTGGCCGTCGGAATAAAACCCGTGATCGGCTGGTGCTGGAATTCATCCTCGATGATCCCGAGCATCGGCTGGTTGTAATAGATATTCGCCACGGCAATGCCGCTGGCGGCCGCCATAGCAAACAGTGCCGGCCTCGAAAGCTGTTTCGACATTACCGGCGGGTGTTGACTTAAGATATCCATGATCCTTGCCTTTCTGGCTGAAGAGATGTGCTCTTATCTAGCTTTTTATCGAAAAGCGTTTTAGCCATCTTGGATGATTGGCCTGCATAACGGATATCGATATAATGAACACGGATGATGTGTTGGTCTTCACCGCCGCGGTTTCGGCCGGCAGCCTTTCCGCCGCCGCACGGCGTCTTGGCGTCACTCCCATGATCGCAACACGCAGGCTCGCCGCCCTTGAGGCCGCCGTCGGCGTAAGGCTGCTTCATCGCACAACGCGGTCGCTTTCGCTCACCCCAGAAGGCGAGAGCTTCCTGCCTTTCGCGCAAGCGCTCGTCGATAACGAAGCGGCTGCCATGGCACTCCTGCATTCCGGGGCCGAGAGCGCCGCCGGCCTGCTGCGCATATCCGTGCCGATCTCGTTCGCGCTGAAATTCATCATGCCGATGGTGCCGAAGCTGCTGGAAGACAATCCCGATCTAAGGATCTCGGTCGACATGACCGACAGCCTGCCTGATCTTGTGGCGACCGGAACGGATCTCGCAATCCGCATCGCCCGGCTCAGGGACAGCAGCCTTATCGCCCGCAAACTCGCGGACAATCCGCGGGTCGTCGTCGCCAGTCCGCGCTATCTCGCTCGTCGCGGCACACCATCGTCTCTTGACGAACTCGCCGATCACGACTGCCTATCGCTCGCAGGCGCTACCCACTGGACATTCCGCGACCATGGCGATGAGCGGCATGCCAGACTGAACGGACGCTTTTCCTGCAGCAGCATCGCAGGCTGCTATACGGCGTGCCTTGGCGGAGGCGGCATCGCCATGTTGTCAACCTGGTACGCGGCCGACGACATCAAAACTGGCCGCCTGGTGCCAATCGATTTTCAGGGCGCGGAACCCGAAGCGATCAACATCTGGGCCGTCTACCCGACCACGCGTCTGGTGCTCCCCAAAGTCCGTGTCTTCATCACCGCGCTTCGCGCCGCGCTAGCGGAGGCCGGCATCGGAACTACAGAGTGACGATTGCCGCCCTCACCCGCTCCGGGGTCATCGGCATGCCGCGAAAGCGTATGCCGGTCGCATCCGCCAACGCATTGGCAAGCGCTGCCGAAGTCGGCCCCTGCCCGCATTCGGCGACGCCAAGAAACGGTTGGCCAGGTAGCTCCTCGACGATTACGTCGATCTTTTCGGGAATATCGAGGAAGCGCAGGATCGGATACGCGCTCCAATCGAAGCTGGTGCGGATTGTCTGGTCGTTCGTGACCTCCTCGCGCGTGCACCAACTGAGGGACTGGATGATCGCACCCTCGACCTGGTTCTGAACGCCGTTAGGACTGACGACCTCTCCGCAATCGGCGGCGGCCTGGACGCGGTGAACGGTTATCCGCCCGGTATTCTGGTCGACGCTGATCTCCATGCAGACAGCACAATAGGCGCCGAGGTTCTTATATCGCGCAAAGGCCATGCCGAAGCCGTGGAAGGGGCCTTTCTTTTGACGCTTGCGCCAACCGAATGCGTCAGTCGCTGTTTGCATGACCTGCCGCGCGCGGGCATCGGCCATGTGGTTCAGCCGCAGATCGAGCGGATCAATATTCCCGGCAAGCGCCAGCTCGTCGAACATGCTTTCGATCGAGAAGACGTTGAGGTGCGCGCCGAGAGAACGCAGTGCCGAGACCCTGATCGGCATGTCCTTGATGAAATGATAAAGGACGTTCATGTTCGGCAGATCGTAGAGCGGGTTGGAATTGCGGCTTCCATCTCCCTCCGGCATCGGGATTTCCTTGCCTTCGGGCTGCGGAAAGCTGGGCACGATCTGATTGCCGACCAGCACGCCGCCAGCGCCGACCGGACGATTATTGTGCGGGTTGCTCCAGACATCGTATTTCCACGCCACGATGCGGTCGGACGCGTCAAGCCCCGCTTCCACCTCGGTCACCATTCCAGGACCGAGCGGCTCCCAGCCGAATTCCTGTTCCCGCATCCACTGCAGCCGAACCGGCCGGCCGGGAACCGTCATGGCGATATAGGCCGCTTCAGCAGCGACGTCGTCCGCGCCGTTCTGTCCATAGCAGCCCGAGCCTTCCACATGGATCGCGCGGATTTTCTCGATCGGCCGGCCGAGCAACTCGGCGGCGACGCGACGCACGTCATAGGTTCCCTGGCTGTGGGTCCAGATGGTCAGGAGGTCATCCTGGAGCAGAGCGATTGCACAAGAGGGACCGATGGAGCCGTGGCTGATCCATCGGCGGGTATAGCGCGCGGACAGCGTCTTGACGGGCGCGGCGACAGGATGAGCTACATCGAGAATGACGATGTCGCGAGCCGGCAGCGCCTTCAGCGTATCCGTGACGCTGCCGATCGGAAACGGCGCTCCCACCGGCTCGTAATCGGATGCCTGCAGCTTGCGCATCAGTTTGATCGCATCCCACTCCTTCTCGGCGACGATAGCGGCGAAGTCGCCGTTCTGTACGAACTTGACGACCCTCGGCATCACCTCGATCTCGGCGGCGGGCGGCAGCTTCAGGCGCGTCCTCTCGCTCGGGCCGCGCAGCAGGCGCGCATGCAGCATGCCCGGCAGGCGCATATCGTGAAGGAAAGCCTGACCGCCCGTCGTCTTGGCGGGAATGTCGATGCGCGGAAGGTTTGTGCCCATTGTTCGGAATTCGGTTTTCGTGCGTAGCGGCGCATGGGCAATTGCCTCGACATGCAGCGAGAGTGCGGCGGCCACCTCGCCATAGGAAACCGTCTGGCCGTCCGACCCAAGAATTCGTCCATCTCCGGTCGTCGTGAGCCTATCCGGCTGGACCTGCAATCGCTCAGCCGCCTTCTGTAGAAGCACCATTCGGACATTGGCTGCCGCGTTGCGGATTGCCGTGCCGCTATCCTGCATCGAATGGCTGCCCGCTGTCAGGCCCTCGTCAGGCGTGCGCGCGGTATCGACCGTCACCAGTGTGACCGAGGTAGGCGGCAGATCCAGCTCTTCCGCTGCAACCTGTAGTAATGCGGTCCTGATGCCCTGCCCGAGCTCGGCCTTACCCGTGAAGACCGTTGCGTGGCCTTTTTCGTCGAGCTGGATCCAGGAATCGAGATATGGCCATGACTTCAGGCTGCCGGGAAGGTCGGGAGCGACGACCGCAGGACCCGCCCCACCTTCACCGCCACCGGCGAGTTGGGCGAAAGCCGGACGCGAAAGTGCGAAAGCGACCGCGATGCCGCTCGCGCTGAGAAAGGAGCGCCGGGTGAGGCCGGTGTTCTGAATGGCGTTCATTGCGCACCTCCGGTCAGGGAAGCCGACGAAAGCTCGCGGCTCGCGCGGTGCACCGCCCTCAATATTCGGGCATGAGTTCCACAACGGCAGAGATTTGGCTGCATATGCACACGGATCTCCTCCTCGGTCGGCGACGCGTTACGATCGAGCAGTGCCTGGGCACGCATGATCATGCCGGCGATGCAATAGCCACACTGTGCAGCTTGTTCGTCCTGGAAGGCTTTCTGAACGACATTGGGCTTCTCGGCGGTGCCCAGCCCCTCGATGGTGCGCACTTTCCTGCCCGCCAGCAGGCCGACCGGCGTCAGACAGGAGAAGACCGGCTTTCCGTCGAGATGCACGGTGCAGGCACCGCATTGCCCGAGGCCGCATCCATATTTGGTGCCGTTTAGCCCCAGGTCGTCACGGAGCACGTAGAGAAGCGGCGTATCCGAATCGGACTCCACCCCATGGTCCTCGCCATTGACGTTGATCGAGATCGTCATTCCGCATTCTCCTTGCGAATATCGCCGACAGTGGCTTCCAGATCCGGCCATGCCGGCTTGTCGGTGAAGCGAGCGCGGGCATAAGCGAGCACATCGGCCAGTTGGCGATCGGTCATGGTGCTGGAAAAGGAAGGCATGTAGGCGCCTTTATCCGCGGACTGCGCGCCCCCCTGCAGTAGCGTCTGCACGGCGTTTCTCGGATCGTCTGCTCTGAGGTCGGTCGCAGTCGTGAGAATCGGTCGGCCGTTGACGTTCATGGGTGCACGCGGCGCATGACAACCCGAGCAAGCACCCTCGAAGAGGAGGTCGGCCTCAGGATGCGCCGCGGCGGCGGCAGGTCGGTTGTCGGTGGCGGCAACGACGGTGACGGCCGTCGCAACGGCCTCCCGGGAGGGATGCATCCGGGAATCTATGTAGGCGGCGATCGCCCTGACGTCGGCATCGTTGAGGCGGGAAAGACCTTCTGAAACAGGGGCCATCGGGCCGCCGGCCGCGCTGTGCCCGCGATCAGATCCCGTCTTGAGATAGGCGACGAGAGAATCCACATTCCAGGTCGCGGCGGAAGGGTTCGCCTCGTTGAGCGGGGGCGCATTCCAGCCCTCTGCGACGCCTCCGGCAAATTCGCGCGCCCTCTCCTCGCCGCCGGCGAGGTTGCGCGGCGTATGACAGCCACCGCAATGGGCAAGCCCATCCACCAGATATTTGCCCCGGTTCCATTCGGCGCTTTCACTCGTCTGAGGCTTGAACTCCGTCTGCTTGAGGAAGAGGAGCTTCCAGCCGGCGAGCAGCGGCCGGAATCCGAGGCCGGGAAGCAATCGGTTTTCGGGAGCCTGCTGTGAGACCGGCTGCCGGGTCATCAGAAATGCGTAGATTGCCTCGAGGTCGTCGTCGCTGACATGAGTAAAGTGCTCGTAGGGCAGTGCCGGATAGAGATGGCTTCCATCGCGGCCGACGCCTTGCCTCATGGCACGGCTGAACGCTGCCAGCGACCAGGTGCCGATGCCCGTCTTCTCGTCAGGGGTGATATTGTCCGAAAAGAGTGTGCCGAAAGGCGTCGGCAATGCGCGCGCGCCAGCGAAAGGCGCACCGTTCGGTGCCGTGTGACAGACGATGCAATCGCCGACGGTGGCGAGCTGCTCGCCCTTTGCGACGATACCGCGATCGAAGCTCGAGGGGGATGGGCGCGCGATTTCGGAAAATGCCGGTTCATAGACGATCCAGGCGGCAATTCCGACCCCGGTAACGATCATAGCCGATACGAACGCGGCTCCGGTTGCCAGATGTCGCTTCGAAAGTTTCATATGGGGTGCTTCGCTGTTGCAAACGTTGCGAATACTTCGCGCATGAGTGTAAGGAAGGTCTTGTCGCCACTCCCGCTCTTTTGGACAAATCGATTGTTCCTCAAAGGCGTCGGCTGTTCAGAACAGCCGTGGGGCCGATCTTGCTTCCTGTCGACCCCACGCTGCTTCACGATCAGATCAATGCGTACCAGCCTTGCGAGCACGGCGGCCTGCGACAGTGTTTCTGACCGCATCAAGGAGAAGAGTTACCAAGGCCAGCGTTGCGACCGTGGCGACGCCCAGATCCACTGCGGAGGAGAGGCTCGCCCAGGTCGCGATCTTGCCCAGCAACAGGGCCACGACGGCCTGGGCCAAGTAAGCGATCAGAAACAGCGCCGAGAGCGTCGCGCCTCTATGCGTCACAGGAGCGGCGGTATTGATGAGCGAAAGTCCTCCGAGGAGGAGCAGGCTGTAGGCCATCCCGCTACCGATCTGGGCAACGGTATAGAAGACCAGCGAGTGCAGGACCGCGACGAGCGCCAACAACCCCGAGGAAACGATGGCGATAGCACTGCCCACGAGCATGACCCTGCTCGGTTTGGCACCGCGCGCCGGGACCGTGGCGATGGCAGAGGAAATTGCAAAAAGCGCGATGGTGCCGCCGTTCACGAGCGCGTTTTGGGAGGCAACGATGTCGCGCGCCACCTGCGCACCGAGCGAAAGCGTCATCGCGCCAAGCACGTAAGAAGCCGTTACGGCCGCGGTCGCCGTGACGAAAGTTGCAAACAAGCCGTTCGGGATGGCCGGAACTCTCGGCCGCCAACGGTCGGCGGGCCGCGACGCCGTATGGTCCGGCAGCATCCAGGTCGCAACCATGAGTACGGCGAGGACGATGACCAGAACCGCGAAGTTCAGCCGCGTCGGCAGCGGCGCATATTCGATCAGCGCACCGCCGACAAGTGCCGCGCCGATCATGCCAAACGCCTGGGCGGCGGCCGTCGCGCTACCAGCCTGAGCGGCTCGGCCCGGCGCGCTGAACTCGACAACGGCCGCGGCCGACGGCCCCGCAGACAGACCCACGCCAACACCCATGAAGGCCCTGCCGATGAAGATCCAGTCAACGTCCGGCGCCAGCGCAAATATCAGCGTGCCGCCGAGGGAAGCGGCAAGACCAAGCAGCATTGCTTCCCTTCGGCCGATATAATCGGACACGTTGCCAAAGACGACGAGCATCAGGACGACGAAGACGGGATAGACGGCGAAGATCGCCGTCGTCGTGAATGTCGTCAGATGCCATTCCTGCGCATACAGCGGATAGGTAAGCGCCGGGGCGGCGCTGGTCCAGATCGTATGGGCGACGACGGCTGCAGCCGTCAGGAAGCTCGCCTGTCTTCCAAAAACCTTGCGGCTCACGATCGTGCCTCCGTCACAGGGCTGAACTGAAAGCTATCGCCCTCCTTGCGGACGGTCCCGACGCCGGGATGGCCGTATCCGAGCAGCATGGCATCGCGCGCCGCCCGCTCAGCGAGCGCGATCGAGCCATGTGAGAGCACCGTAATATCGAAGAGACCATGTCTGAAGGCGTGGAATGTAACTGGCGTGTTCATTTGCCGAACTCCCGTGTTTCGATGAACAAGATGTCGGCGAATTGGATCGAGATTGAAATTGTCTACCTGAACTATGCATTGTTCATTATTATTGAACGCTAGAACGCCAAAATTCATGGAAATCGCCAAGACGTTGTTCGGAAACTGGTCTAGCCATAGCAGGCTGTTCCTTGGGCTACGTGATGCAATATCTCCTTGATCCTATTACGCAATTTTTGCTTCTCGTCGCCATTGTCGCTGGGGCGCACCGGCTGGCGCAGAGACATAGGGCTGTACGCTTTGCCATCGATGTCGCTTTTTTCGTTACCTTGACCACCATTCTGCTGGCGAACGGAGTGGCGCCCTATTCCGAAACGCTGACATCATCGGATCTCTGGCATCGCCTGTTCTATGGACTCGCAAAGACGATCTGGTGGCTCGGCGGGGCGATGATGCTCATCAGCAGCATCAGGTTGTTCCTGATCTTCGAGCGCCGCCCGCGCGAAGCGCGGTTCGTCCAGGACCTGATCGCCGGGATTATCTATGTCGGGGCGGCGCTTTCGGTGGTGGCCTATGTATTCGGCGTGCCGGTTGGCACGCTGATCGCGACATCCGGTGTCTTTGCGATCGTCCTCGGTCTGGCGCTGCAGAGCACGCTTTCCGATGTCTTTTCCGGCATTGCCCTCAATCTTGGTCGATCATACAGCGTGGGAAACTGGATCATTCTCGAGAGCGGCGTCCAGGGTCGCGTGATCGAGACCAACTGGCGGGCGACCCATCTGTCCAACGCCACCAACGATCTCGTCGTCATTCCGAACAGCGCGCTTGCAAAATCGCAACTCGTCAATCTCAACAGCCCCGATGAGACGCATGGCGTTACCATGTCGATCAAGCTCGCTCCGACGCGCACACCAGCGACCCTGGCGAGATTGCTCGAAGCGGTCACCCTGGGAAGCAATCATATTATGCGTGCTCCGGATCCCCTGATCTCGATCGTCAGCCTTACCAAGGAGGCCATCGAATTCGAGCTGGCCTTCCGGCTCCGCGACATATCCGAGACGACGGCGGCGAAGAATGAGATCTACGACCTTATGTACCGACACATGCTGGCGGCGGGGATTCCGCTTGCAAGCAATGGCATGTTCGGTACAGCGCCCCCGCCGGCGGCAGCGACCGGCTCAGAGGGAGAGCTCGAGACCCCATTGCGGCTCATGGCGATGCTGTCACTCTTTTCCGGACTCACCGACAAGGAGCGCGAAACGCTTTCGAAAGCTGCCTTCCGGAGAAGCTACGCCAGAGGGGCGGAGATTATCCCACAGGGAGAGCGTTCGCCCGCTTTGATGCTCATTGAAAGTGGCGTCGTGCATATCATCCGCCAGGAGAATGGTCGGGACATCGAACTCAACCGACTTTCGCCTGGCGATTTTTTCGGAGAGCGCGGCCCGCTGATCGGCGCGGAAGAACCCGGTCGTATTGTTGCGCTGACGCCGGTCGTTGCCTGCGAGATCGGGAGAGATCAGCTTTGCGAGGTCCTGCGGGAGCGCCCAATTTTGGCTGACGATATCGGCGCAACGCTCGCTGAAAGGCTCGAGCAGGAAAGGCATCTGCACGGGGATGGCACCACACCATTGCAGCATGCGCAAACATTGACCAACCGCATCCGCCAACTCTTCCAGCTTTCGCACGCAAGCTCGGCCTGATCGAAGATAATCGGATGCGTCTGAGGCTCCCCCTGCGATCACGAGCCGGCCTGCAGATGCGCATGTCATGGGTACATCTGCAGGCCGGTTGCTCAGGCGTTGGTGTTGCGGAGGATTTCGAAAAGGAACCACACGCGGCGCTCACCCTCATCGATCCAGTTTTCCAGGAGGCTCGCAGTGGCGACATCGTTATACTCGTCGCATGTGTCGTGCAGGGCATGCATGCTGGCGACGAGCGCGCCATTGTCGTCGCGAAGTTCCGCAAGCATCTCATGCGGATGGACGAAGTCGGCATCGTTATCCAATATACGCTGGCGGCGGGCGATATCACCGATCGAACGAAGAGTTCCGCCACCAAGCTTGCGGACCCGCTCCGCGAGCGGGTCGGTCATAGCGAAAAGCTGCTCCCCGTGCTCGTCGAGCATCAGATGATAGTCGCGGAAGCTCGGCCCTGACATGTGCCAGTGAAAGTTCTTGGTCTTGAGGTAAAGGGCAAAGACATCGGCAAGCAAGGTGGTGGCCCCGGCGGATATGTCGGTGACCGCCTCCTGGCTGAGCCCGGTAGGCGTTCTGAGTGGAGCCGTGCGGCGCGATTTCACAGATTCGTCCATCTTTCCAATCTTTCGCGAAAAGTTTCAGCAGTAGATTTTGATGTTATTCATAACGGCCGGTGGCCGGTGTATCGCTCGCGGGAAATGTATCCAGCAAGGCCTTGTCGAGGCGTTCTTCCGCAGCCGGTTTGATGGCGACGGGAAGTTCGAGGCAAAGATCTTCCATTTCCGGGAGGCTCTCTTTACCGTCGCGAACATCGGCGTCGGTTCTCTTTGGCTCGATCATGGGAAATACCCTTCTCAACGATCATCATTCCGTTGAGCGCGAACTGTATCGGACACCGAAACTCGTCACCCTTGGAGCAAGGTCGTAGATGCGCCTGACTGCCAACGTTCACATCTCTCCGGAATTTGACGACAGTATCTGTTCATGCTCGATCAGTGTCCGCGCTTTTCCCTCGCACGCTTCGCAATGCTCTCGGCAAACAGGGGCGTCTCGCCCTTGTTGTGATTGGACGATGCTTCCGAACGGGCCTTTGCGGCGTCTGCGAAATTGATGTTGTATTTCTCGCAATAGGCCAGAAACTCGTCGGTGGCGAATGCGCGAACGTGGTTCGTGTACTCGCAATGCTCAGCGTCGATCGGCGTGACGCTGAGTTCCCAGATTACCTGCACCTTCGTGCGACCATGAGCGGCCATCACATCGGAGATGGATACCATCTTGCAATAATTGGGTTCAGCGATCTCGGCGACATAATGCTGGATCACCAGGCTTCCGCCGATCGTTTCCACATTGATCGACATCCGGCGGCCGTCGTCCGTCCAAGTGGCACCAGCGGCGATGTGGTCGGGGGAGCAACGCTGATATTCTGCATCGGGTAAGTTGAACAGCCAGTCAGCGATATCGACCTTGTCGGCGCCAACATTGATGATATGACTATAACTGGAATCGGACATCTGACGATCAGACATTTTATACTCCTGGGGTTTGATGGATGCTGCGTTTCCGCGATACATGCCAATTAATCGCCTTCGGGCGTTTCGACGTGGGCAACGAGCGCCAGAGCCGCTAGGACGGCAGGGGCGACAAAACTCCAGACGGGCGAGAGAATGAACGCCAGCGCCGCGATGGCGCAGCCCAAAGCGAAGACGACAACGGCGAGCACCATCCGCTTCAGACGTGAGTAAGCTGCAGCCGTACTCTCCGAATGCCCACCCATGGTGATATCGGCAAGGTCGAGCATGATCTGAGTCGTCGTTCCGGTCATCAAGGTCGACGGAGGAGACTTCGCCAGATGAACGCGATGAATGCCATTCTGCACCGCCATGGCGGCAACAAGGACCATGCCGATTGCGAAGGCCGTCGAATTGTTCGGATCGCTGAAGGGCCCGTCCGTCAATGCGATCGCCGCGGCGATGATAAGCAATATCAGCTTGACGACGAGAAGAGGACGCAGGACCGGTCGACCGCTCCGCTGCAGCGTCAGCCCGACAATACGTGATGCGAATACGACCACACAAAAGACCGGGAGTGCGAAGAGCTTCGACAGAGTAGCTCCCATGCCCATCGCTATCGACGCCCCCAAAGTCACGAAATTGCCCGTGACATGGGCGGTGAACAATCCGCCGAGCGCCAGGAAGCCGAGAGTGTCGACATATCCCCCGTTGAAGCTGAGAAGAACAGGAAGTGGGATGGCTTTCATTAAACGAGCCTCTTGGGAACTTTGGTGGAGTGCTTCGGGACGTCGAGCACTGCATCAATAAAGGGCCTGCCGCCAGCCTCTAGCTTGGCGGCAGGCGGAATCGTGCTCCTCAGGCCTTGATGAAGGCGAGCAGGTCCGGATTGATGACGTCGGCGTGGACCGTCAGCATGCCGTGCGGGTAGCCCTTGTAAACCTTCAGGGTACCGTTCTTGAGAAGCTTGACGGAGAGCTCAGCAGAATCGGCGATCGGAACGACCTGGTCGTCATCACCATGCATGACAAGGGTCGGAACGGTGATCTTCTTGAGATCTTCGGTCTGATCTGTTTCGGAGAAGGCCTTGATGCCGTCGTAATGAGCCTTGGCGCTGCCCATCATGCCCTGGCGCCACCAGTTTTGGATCACGCCCTGATAAACGGTCGCGCCCGGACGGTTGAAGCCGTAGAACGGGCCGGTGGGGAAGTCGAGGAAGAGCTGCGTGCGATTGTCGGCGACTGCCTTACGGATGCCGTCGAAAACTTCCATGGGCAGGCCGCCCGGATTGGACTCTGTCTTCAGCATCAACGGAGGAACGGCGCTAACCAGAACAGCCTTGGCGACACGGCCCTGCGGCTGGCCGAACTTGGCAACGTAGCGAGCGACTTCACCGCCACCCGTCGAGTGGCCGATATGGACGGCGTTCTTCAGGTTCAGATGTTCGGCGACCGCGGATGCGTCGGCTGCGTAGTGATCCATGTCATGACCGTCGCTGACCTGCGAGGAGCGGCCGTGACCACGGCGATCATGAGCGACGACGCGATAGCCGTGCTGGACGAAGAATAGCATCTGGGCGTCCCAGTCATCCGAAGACAGCGGCCAGCCGTGATGAAAAACGATCGGCTGGGCATCCTTCGGACCCCAATCCTTGTAAAAGATCTGTACGCCGTCTTTGGTTTCGACGAAGCCGGTGGTCATGGGCGGTGTTCCTTTAATCTTTGCAGGAGTGGTGGCAGAAAAGGCAAGGGATGGCATGGCGATCGCAGCGGAAAGGGTTGCGCCGGCCAGCAATGTTTGCCTGCGGGAAAACATGAGCTCGTTCGGGTTGTCAGACATCTTGGTAACCTTTGCGTGGACGTTGACTTCATAGCTCGCAAGGAGCCGCCGCCTCTTGTCCGATGCTCGTGTCATTTGGACAAAGCTCAGGTCGCCGAAGGCCGGCTTTTGAGGCTGACGAAAAAACCGGTCACCAGGCGAAGCTTAGCTGAGCGCCAAGATAATTGCCGTTGTGACCGCCAGCCTTGCGGATGGCGTCGCCAATCTCATAGTGCACCGCCTCGATCGCGCCTGTCAGATTGGCATTAAAGGCGTAGTCGAGCCTGATCTGCTCATAGGCTCCCGACCACGCGCCGCCGTGACCCGCTGTTCCTGCGAGTGGCTGGTTGGGCTGGACGTAAATCGCATCTGCCGTGGTTTGCCGCCACTGAAGACCAACGGCCGCCATCAGCGTCATCTTGTCCATTGGCTTTACTGTGATCGAAGGTTTGAGGTGTATGAGGTTTGAATAGCCGGTATAGCCGGCGAGCGTGAAATAGTAGCCATTGGGGAAGAGAGGGTTGAAGGTTCCGACAGTGCCGTCGCCAGGGCTGCGGTCGCCTGAGGCCATATCGAACTGTAGACCCAGCCGTGGGGTCCAGGAAGCATCCTCGAAAGTGTACCCGCCGCGCGCGCCGATCGCCCAGGCTCGAATATCCTTGTCGCCGACAGAACCCAACTGCCCCATTCCCTCGAGATCCCAATCGAGACCACTCGAACTGCCGGCGAACCGGGTGTCGAATATATGCCGGTCTTCATCTCCAGATCCATCGAGGTAATGTGCATTGCGCTTCTGATAGAGCGAGTAGTAGGCGGAGAGTTCGTTGGTTCCCAGAACCTGCCGTTCCACGCGCAGCGTGCTGAAGCGGAAGTCGCCGTTCGACGTATCATCGAATGCGTCGTCGTTTCGATATTGGACCGGCTGGCTGACAAAGCCGATGAAGCGCCAAGGCCCTGTTTCCCAATTCGCCCAGGCGGCATCGAAGGATTGGCGCACATTCGGCCCGTCGCGCGAGGAGACGAAGCGTTGAAGGTCGAATGCGAAATCCTGCCGGCCAACTCGGGCCTTGAAGGTGCCGGCATCGAAATCGTGCGAATAGGCGACGAATGCCAGCCTTAGGTCCATTTTGTCGGCGTCGGCGGGACCAACAGACTCTTTGCCGAACGCACGGTCATCTTCGAACTGGGTGAATATTTGCCAGTCATTGAACAGATGCAGATCGATGTGAAATTGCGCCCGCTGGATCAGATAGCTATCGCGCTCGACGCCGCCGATTCCGAAGCTTGGGGCATTGTTTGTCTCGAACCGTTCTCGCAAATTCGCGCCGAACGATATGTAGGTTGCCGGATCACCAGGCGAAAGCGGGAGATATTTCAGGCGATCGAGCGGCCGCGTCCTGAGAACGGGCTCGGCCAATGCAGACCAATCTTCCTGCCAGCGACTGCTCTTGATCGCAGGCCATTTGGCGGGTGCGGCTGAGTCAGCAGCGATTACCGCCGTCGCCGAAAAGGCCAGCAATACGGCCGTTGAAACCAGATATCGTTCGATCGTCATTACGCACTCTCCAAGATCGAGCGGCCGCGCCGGACGCGGCCGCTGCACTGTCGTCAGTGCTTGGCAACGGAATGGATCTCCGCGACGTAGCCGCCCGGAAATTCCACCATGGCGGCCCGACGATCGCCTGACTGAGAGGGTTCGACGAGGATCTTGACGCCTGCGTCCTTGGCCTTTTGCAACGTGGCATCGAGGTCGGCCACTTCGTAGCCGGTCATTTCGTAGCCGTAGGGGAAGGGTAGATGTCCGTCGGTAGCAAGAACTGTCATTTTGCCGAAATCAGATTCGATGCGGATCCGATGGAAGGTGCTATCGGCGCGGCCGATTTCGACTCCGGGAGCCTTTTTATCGTCGGATACGACCTTGCCATGGGCGAAGGTGGTGAAGCCCCGCACGAAGGCAGCCACCGCATCAGGCGATACGTAGACACGATTTTCGGGGACGGTTTCGAACGCCGCATAGTTCGGCTTCGTGTTGTGCCAATAAAGCTGCATGTTGACACCACCCGGCCACTGGATGACGGCATCACGGCCGATCGGGTCAGGGAAAGGCGCAACAATGACGTCGGCACCGGCCTTCCTGGCCGCGTTGACGGCCTTGTCGAGATCGGTGACGAGATAGCCAGTGCGTTCGGCGCCAAAGGGATAGGGAATTGGTGTCTTGAAGCCGAAAAGCGAAACTGTACCGGCGGGCGTCTGCAGGAGTTGCGAGGTCGTGCTGCTCGGTGTCGGCGTAACGTTTGCAACGACCTGTTTGGTGCTGGTGCCACCGAAGGTGGCGAGAAAGCCTTTGACGAAGCCGTCTACATCAGCGGGCGCGACATAGACGTGAGTGGTATCGTACTGCGGCGCGACCGCAAACTGGGATATCGCCCATACTGGGGTGCCGGAAAAAGCGACTAGGGCGGCGAATATCAGAGAACGGCGAATCATGAAGGTCTCCACGTTGGTTGCGGCGACAAGGCCGCGGAGGCCGTGTCGCTTCGATAGAAAGGCGTGCTTAGTAAGCGACCGGCGCGCGTCTCGGGCCTCTGCCAAGACCACATCTATAGCCGGCCTCCCTCAAGTTTGCCTGGTTCGTCCTTCGGTGAAATCAAGCCAGGCGACGAGCAGGAAGCCGCCGACAAGGCCGAGATGTTCGAAGAAAGAATTGGCCGCCATGAAACGCTCCATCCCGGGCGGCAGCTCCCAGAAACGCAGCGCCAGAAAGGTGGCGAGCAGCGTGAAGGCGCCGAGCGCAAGCGCGCCGAGCCAGCGAAAGAAACCGGCCAGGATCATCAGCGAAGCGACCAGCTCCAGAATGATCACCAACATGGCGAAAGGAGCCGCCGGCGACAGGCCGAAATGCGTCATCTCGCCGATGGCGCCGTTAAAATCCGTCAGCTTGTTAAGGCCGCCCTGGAGATAGGCGGCGCAGAGACCAAGATAGGCGATGAAGCGCATCCAAGGCGTCCCGAATACGGGACGTACAAAGCTCACAAGTTTCGTTTCCAGGAAATGCATTCCGTTTCTCCTCAAACCGCCCAGCATGAGCAGCCGAGCGCGCCGAAGAAGCCCTTAAGGTCGGCGATCGGCAATTTCGACGTCCAGGCGTTGGCATGGGCATGACTGTGGACATTGCAGTCGTTGGTGCAGCCGCATGAGGCGATCAGGCGGCGATGCAGGGAGTTCTTGCCGACACCCTCCGGCTCACCCCAAGCGGCGTAGCCCTTGAAGCTGCGTACCGGCGACCAGTCGGGCATGGCGGGCGGGACTTCATTTTCGTCGAAATCGGCAAATTCGCCGGCTCCGTAGACGATCTTGCCGCCAGCCATGGTGAGTTCGGAGGTCAGGAAGGAAATCTCATCCTCAGCACAGGCAAAAAAGTCCTTGTCCGGTACAATGAGATCGGCGAACTGGCCCTTCTCGATGCGACCCTTTTTGCCTTCCTCATTGGAAAACCAGGTGACGTTCTCCGTCCACATGCGCAGCGCCGTCTCTCGATCGAGGCAGTTGGCACGGGGGCAAAGCTGCATGCCGCCGACGGTCTTGCCGGTGATCATCCACGAAAGCGAGACCCACGGATTGTAGGAGGCGACACGCGTCGCATCCGTGCCGGCGGAGACCTTGACGCCCTTTTCCAGCATACGGGCGATCGGCGGAGTGGCCTGCGCGGCGCCGTGACCATATCGCTCGACGAAATATTCGCCCTGGTAGGCCATGCGATGCTGTGTCGCGATGCCGCCACCGAGCGCCGCGATACGGTCGATCGAGCGCTCTGAGATCGTTTCGGCATGATCGAAGAACCAGTTGAGGCCCTCGAGCGGAATATCCTGATTGACCTTTTCAAAGACGTCGAGCGCGCGGCTAATCGTCTCGTCATAGGTGGCGTGCAGACGCCAGGGCCAGCGGTTCTCAGCAAGGACGCGGACGACTTCTTCCAGCTCGCCCTCCATCTCCGGCGGCATATCCGGGCGCGGCTGGCGAAAGTCCTCGAAATCCGCGGCGGAGAAGACCAGCATCTCACCGGCGCCGTTGTGGCGGAAATAATCGCTGCCCTGCTTGTATTTGACCGAAGCGGTCCAATTCAGGAAGTCTTCCTTCTCCTGTTTGGGCTTCTGGGTAAAGAGGTTGTACGCCAGCCGAACGGTGAGCTGATCTTCATCGGCAAGCTTCTGGATGACGGCATAGTCATCAGGATAGTTCTGGAAGCCACCACCGGCATCGATGACGCCGGTCACGCCGAGGCGATTCAGCTCGCGCATGAAATGCCGGGTGGAATTGACCTGATAGTCGAACGGCAGCTTTGGTCCCTTGGCCAGCGTCGAGTAAAGGATACCGGCGTTCGGCTTTGCCAAAAGAAGGCCGGTCGGGTTGCCGCTGGCATCACGGGTGATCTGCCCTCCGGGCGGCTCGGGTGTGTCCTTCGTATAGCCGACGGCGCGCAATGCCGCACCGTTCAGGAGCGCCCGGTCGTATAGATGTAGCAGGAAAACGGGTGTGTCGGGAGCAACCGCGTTGATTTCCTCGATCGTCGGCAAACGCTTCTCGGCGAACTGGTGCTCGGTGAAGCCGCCGACGACGCGCACCCATTGCGGCGGCGGCGTGATCGCCACCTGCCGCTTCAACATGTTCATGGCATCGGCCAGCGAGCGCACGCCGTCCCAGCGCAATTCCATGTTGAAGTTCAAACCGCCACGGACAACATGGGTATGGTTATCGATGAGGCCGGGAAGCACGCGCTTGCCCTTAAGGTCGATCACCTTCGTATTTGGACCCCTGAGCGCCATGATCTCAGCGTCGTGGCCAACGGCCAGGAATTTACCGTCCTTGATGGCCACGGCCGTTGCCGATGGGTTGGATCGGTCAAGCGTCTTGATCAAACCGTGGTGCAGGACCAGGTCAGCGGTCGCATTTTCCATTGTCTTCGCTCTCGATTGAAAAGGGAGGTTAGGCCTTATCGGAAGCCACATCGGTGGGCTTGCCGCCCTTCGGCAGGTGACCGAACATATGCGGCTTGATCTGGTGCATCCAGGAGACGGCGGCCGGTTCCTTGTTGAGGAGCGTCTTGGCGAAGGGAATAATCTGCTCGCCGACGAGGATGCCTAGAAGGCCAATAAGAGCAATGACTGGCGGCGCCGGCGAACGGACGTTCAGCAGACTATAGACGATGCCGACGAGCAGGCCGGCTGCCAGGGAATACAGATAGATTCTCATGGTTAATTATCCTTTTGGATTCAATGCCTTGGTACTAGCCCGCCGATACATCGGAAACCGCTTCGAGGATGACGGAAGCAACGGCCTCCGGTTGCGAAAGCAACGACATATGGCTGGCCTTGAGTTCGATCGTGCAAGCACTCAACTTCTTCGCCAATTCGCGCTGGAGCTCTACGCTGACCGCCCGGTCTTCGGTTGAAATCACGTACCAGTTCTTGCGGTCCGTCCAAGCAGCCTTACTCACCTTGTCGGAGAACGTGCCGGCACCGAGCGGCGGCTGGGTAGCCGCGAGAACCCGTGCATCCTGTTCCGGAAGATCCTGCGCGACAGCGTTGATCCAGCCGCTCACGCTCATCATGTAGCTGCCGCTGCGGTCAGAGCTCACCTCCCCTAGGCCGGGGGGCGCAGGGTGAGCGGCGACTTGATCACCCGTTGATTGGCCAACATCCGGTGCGAAGGCCGCCACAAAGACCAAAGCCTTGACCTTCGGGTCGTCCCCCACTTCGGTAATGACCGTTCCTCCCCAGCTATGACCGGCGAGAACGACAGGTCCATCGATCTCGTTCAGCACATGGCGGGTTGCCTCGACATCCGCCGACAAAGATGACGTCGGATTCTGCACGGCGACAACGGAAACGCCTTGCTTCTGCAAAAGGGGAATAACGGATCGCCAGCTCGATGCATCTCCCCATGCCCCATGCACAAGGATGACGGTCGCGCTATTCGATGGTGAAGCGGTCATGGTGAACTCCGTGCACATGACAGAAAGGAAATGGCGGGCACCGTGGCGCAAAGGCGAGTGCACCACGGGAGAGATCGAAGAGCTGGCCGCCGCATCGCGTGAGTACGAGCGGCCATTCAGTTATCAATGACCTTCGGACGCGCCGAACATCGTCTTTGCGTAGATGATGCCGAGGCCGTAGGCGCCGCCGAATTTCTTGGCGATGCCGGTGGTCATGTCGTAGGTCTCTGTGCGCGCCCAATCACGCTGAAGCTCGAGCAGGTACTGGAGCGACGTCATCGGCTGAGCGCCGGCCTGAACCATGCGATCCATCGCCCGGTTATGGGCTTCGTCGGAGACGTCGCCGCAGGCGTCAGCCAATACGAAGACTTCAAAACCCTGCTCAATGGCCGACAGGGCCGGGCCGACGATGCAGACGCCGGTCCACAGGCCCGAAAGCACAATGCGCTTTTTGCCGATGCGGTTGATCTCCTCGATGACGGATGCATCTTCCCAAGTGTTCATCGAGGTTCGGTCGAGCAGCTTCTGGCCAGGAAACGCGTCGGTGATTTCCGAGAACATCGGACCTGAGAAGCTCTTTTCGGCAACTGTGGTCAGAATGGTAGAAACACCGAAACCCTTGGCGCCATGGGCGACGAGAGCTGCATTGTTCCGGAGATTGACAGCATCGATGCTCTTCGTCGCAAAAGACATCTGCGACTGAAAATCGATCATGATCAGCGTGTGGTCTTTCGGAGTAAGAAGCTTCGAGCCCGGCGTCGGTGTCGCGCTTACGGTCATTGTGTTTTCCTCAAAAGCGTTGAGCTGAATTGCGTTGACGGAGCGGATGATGCCCGCTGCGGAAGCAATCTTCTTGTCGCTTAAAAGGATGGTTTGGATGTTCGGACTGTTTCGGCGGCCGGATATCAAACGGCGCCGAAAAGGAGACGAGCCCCTGCTCGAGACGGGATCTGACGGGAGGATTTAGCCAGAATGCGAGCTTCGGGCTGGCTGCGATTTTACGGGGTTTTATCGCCGAGTTTCAAACGCTTCTGCCGACGCCAGTTGCCTGGCGGGTCTCCTGCAATATCCGAAAACACCCGTGTCAGGTGGCTCTGATCGGCGAAGCCGCATGTTGTGGCGATCTGTTGAATTGAAAGGTTCGAAAGCAGCAGATCTTTAGCCTTTGAAACCCGATACTCCATGACCCAGCGGTACGGCGTCCGGCCGAACGTTTCCTTGAACGCTCTGTTGAAATAACTGCGGGACAGGCCGCATATCTCGGCAAGTTCAGTGATCGAAACCTGCGCGAAGGCGTTCGTCGTCAGGAATTCCAGCACCCTTTTTTCCTGCCATGGCGCCAGAACGCCATTCCTCTTCGTCGGAAAATATTGGCTTGCATAGGTATGGGTCAAATGCGTCAGCAAGACCAGACTGATCTGCTCAAAGAAGAGCTGGTTAGCTTCATGTCGATTGACGAGATATGGCAAGACAGCCTGAGCAAGGCCAAGAATGACGTCATCCCTGGTGCCGGACCTGCAATCGAACCCGTCGAATTGCGGGCGGCCGATATCCTCCAGAAAAGAGCGTACAAATGATAGCGGGATATTGAACCGCAAATTGTCGAATGAGGAGAGATGATGGCACTGCCATTCATTCCTCAGATCGGTGATGGCGATCGCCCCTTTTGGATGCCCACCTTCAAAAATGAGCTCGTTATTTTTCCAGAGCCGATGCATTCGAAAATCGGCCAACTGGATGATAACGGAAACCGCGTCATCGCGTTTGCTCGGCGGAGCGATCGGAAGATCGTCCTTGTCGTAGCACAGGCGCGTAATCGTAATAGCCGACGCCTTCATCGTCCACCGGCTGGGAACAGGCGTTCTGGGCAGGTTATCGCCCTCCGATTCTCTTGCCAATGTCCACTCCGGCCAACCCACCCTTATCAACTGTATCGGTAGGGCAATTCGCTGGTAAATTCCAACGATTTTTTTACAAAATATCCTTTTGCTCAACCCAAATTAGTTAAGACATCCTGCACGCCAAACTGCCGGCGTCATACCGGTTTCGCGGGAGAAAACCTTCGTAAAATGACTTTGATCCACAAATCCACACGCCTCCGCGATCACCTTCAGCGATGACTCGCTTCCGCGTAGCAGATCCTTTGCAGCCTCCACGCGCGCATGCATCAGCCATTGATGGGGCGTGACGCCCGTCACTTTCTTAAATCCCTGTGAGAAATGATTGGCGGAGAGGCCAGCCGCCGCGGCGATTTCCGAGACGGACAATTCACGGGCAAGGTTTTTCCTCATGAACTCTTTTGCCGCCGCCTCGCGATTGTAGGGAAAGATCGCATCGTCCACGCCAGCCTCCGTCTCGCCAACCGAATCCTGGATTAGATGGGAGCATATCGCGATTGCCAGGTGTTTCAGGAGTACCTCCCACGACGCATTCTGTCGGTCAAAGAGGGAAAGGATGACGTCGGTGAGGTTGCTTAGAACCTGATCCCTCTCGCCCCTTCGACACCGCAGCTCGGGTCTCGGGCTTGTACCGGATAATTCTACGACCTCTTGGATAAGCGTCCTTGGCAGTAAAAAAGTAGCGGAATGAAGGTCCGCGTATAAGACGACCGAGGCCCCTTCGGAAAGGTCGACAAGGCAGACCGATCCTCGCTCAAATCTGCGAGGCAGCGTTCTGGTTCCATCCGGCAGGATATCGCAATGATGAGCCTCTTTGGTGTACACCATCAGGAAATAGGCGTCGCAAACGGGAAGGGAGACAATGGGCCTCTCACCATCGGCGACATCCTTGGCGATTCTCGTCACGCAAATGGATGAAGATCTGACGGGCACCGCGTTCAATGAGGCGGCCTCGGGAAGTCCGAAGTACGGGCCGAGCGTTTTCAGTTCAAGATTGTCCAGGCTCATCCCTCTCCTCCAAGACGGCCTCCGCGCCTGTGGCATCCCTGAGAACATTCAGGTTGCAGCAGACCATATAATTCTGCCGAACACCCGCGCAATGCTCATTCTTCCGCAAATTCGGGTTTCAACCACAGTGAGAACAAGTGTTACTAGAACGACTACAACCATCTTGTACAATCTTACGGCTACTACCGGAAAGTCACGAATCCGCAAAATTAGATTGAGGGGTGGCTGATTTTCCATTCTCCGTACAATATTTGCTCCAGTGCGAGCCGATGACATGGACAATGGGCGCCTGTTTTATCCAGAGGCCTGGCGGATCAAAGTCTGTTCTCCGCGGCGATCTCCTGCAAATCGAGCTCGTGTTCGAGATCCCGCATAACGCGATCATGGATTTCACCCGCCCCGTGCATCCGCAGGATTTCGGTCGGACTTGAGAGCGGCGCGCTGTTATGCTCAGCAGCGGTCTT
Organism: Rhizobium sp. P40RR-XXII; assembly: GCF_012641405.1. Taxonomy (GTDB): domain Bacteria; phylum Pseudomonadota; class Alphaproteobacteria; order Rhizobiales; family Rhizobiaceae; genus Rhizobium. The sequence goes on along the minus strand of NZ_JABAII010000010.1, from coordinate 120,468 downwards.
GTGGCCAGCGGTAGCTGGTAAGGATGAGGGGTAAGATTGGTTTTGTTTTCATGCTTTTAGCGTGCGGGCTTCAGTTTCTGGCCCGTCGCGTTTCCACCATCGCGAGCGGGTGTTGAGGTCTTTGCGTTGTGATATTGTTTGGGTGGGGGATATTGGTTTTTTGTGGGAGGAAGTTTGGTTGCGGGGGCATGCACCCATCTTTACTTGCGATCACAGCAACTGCCCATCAGGGCGCTAAAAACCTTTTTGACCGGCAACAATACAGGGCTATTTCATGCGGCGGCGTAGCCTTGTTTACATGAAGTAAGGTTTATCGCCGTCGCTGTTCGGCTTGTTGACACCGAGGTTCGCTCTCGCATGCAGGTCCGGCTTCACGACAATCCTGGCGATCAGGTCGCCGACGCTTCTGCGCGAGACGACGGTGCCCTGGAAGGCTTCGCCCTTGGCGGTCAGCGCGTAGTCCACCTCGTCCTCATCGGTCAACCAGGCCGGGCGCAGGATGGTGTAGTCGAGACCGGACGCCTCGATCGCATCGGCGGCACGGCGATAGGGCTTCAGGTCCTCGCCGATCATGCCCCGGTTCCATTCGCCGAACTTGCCGGGCACTTCGTCATAGATGCCAAGCGAAAGAACGAAGATCAGCCGCTTGACGCCCTGCGCCTGCATGGCGGCGATGACTGCCCTTGCCTGATCATCGAGGTCTTCGCCGATGAGATTGGCGTAGACGATATCCTTGCCGGTGACAGCCGCCTCCAGCTTGGCCGCGTCGAGCACATCACCCTGCACGATCTCGGTGCCGGCCGGCGCGCTTGCCGCAAGCTTTGTCGGATTACGGGCAAGCAGCGTCAGGTGAGTGTCGCGGTCGCCGCCCAGCGCCTCAATGACATGACGGGCGATCTGGCCGCCGGCTCCGAGAATGAGGACGTTGGTCATTTATTCGTTCCTTCCGTATCGATTTCGTCAAACACCTGGCGCGCGATCTTCAGCGCGGTCATCGCGGGCGGCCAGCCGGCATAGAAGGCGAGATGAGTGATGACCGCGATGATCTCTTCTCTCGAAAGGCCGTTCTCCAGGCCCTTGCGGAAATGGAAGGGCAATTCGTTGACCCGATACATCGTAATGAGGTTGCTGATGGTGATGAGGCTGCGCTCGCGTTGCGAGAGCGTCGGTTCGGTCCAGACCTCGCCGAAAAGGACGCTGTCGTTGAAATCGGCAAGCTGGGGCGCGATATCGCCGAACAGGCGCTTGCCGATACCGCCTTGTTGAGCTGCCATGTGCAGGCTCCTTTCATATTCGAGATGGAGGCGCGGCAGCGGGAGCCGCCGCGACCGATCAGCCCAGATACTGCTTGAAGAACGGCACGAGCTTTTCGAGCGCCAGGCCGACCGGCTCCGGCTTGTCGTAGAGGTCGTAGTGCGACCAGTCTTCCAACGAGACGAGCTGGCGATCCTTCGAGGCGACGGCGCGGCCGTAGGCTTCCATACCATCGCGGAAAGCGCCGAACGCGCCGACCTTCTGGCCGATCACGACCATCATCGGCTGGGTCAACAGTGTCTCGGTGAAGGCGAAGGCATCCCAGGCCAGCGTCTTCTGGGCATGGCTGAACAGCATCCGAGTCCAGCCGCCTTCCCGCTGACCGCGCGGCGTCTTGTAATAGTCGGTCGCTTCGAACACGTCGCGTTCGGTAAGACCGGCTTTCGTGGCCATGTCCGGGCTCGCGGGCAGTAGTTCGTTAACCTGCAATTCGCCACCACGCGCTTCCCTGGTGCGCTGCGCTGCCATGGCTTCCAGAGCACCAATCGGGTCGTAGCCGCTGAAGCCCTCACGGAAGAGACGGCCGATATTGACCGGGGTGATGCCGACGACGGCCTTGATGCGCTTTTCCGTTAGGGTGGCGTTGAGGACATAGCCGCCACCACCACAAACGCCGATCACACCGATGCGGTCGGCATCGACATAGGGCAGCGTCACGGCATAATCGATGACATGGCTGATGTCCTCGACCCGCTGCGAGGGGCTTTCGATCCAGCGCGGGCTGCCGCCGGATGCGCCCTGGAAGCTGGCGTCATAGGCGATGACGACGAAGCCCTGCTCGGCCAGCGCCTTGCCATAGACATTGCCCGAGGTCTGCTCCTTGCAGCTTCCGAACGGGTGGACGCTGACGATCGTCGGATAGGTCTTCGCTTCGTCGAACGCTGGCGGGAACAGGATGTTGGCGGCAATATGCCAAGCCATGTCGGGGTTCTGGATTTGAACGGTTTTCATGTTGTTCTCCTTGTGAGGGACGCGCAATCTGTGTGGACCGACGATGCCGGCCCGCAAGGCGTTCACCACGCCGCTATGACTCAGACCGAGAGCTTCGCCGTGAAGAACGGCGCGAGCACCGAGACGGCCTCGTCGACATATTTGTGGCCGTCATAGAGCTCCATGTGATTGGCACCCTCAACGATGTGGACGGACTTGTCGGTGCTGGCGGCGCGATCAAAGAGATCGTCGCTCATCCACTTGCTGCCCGCCACGCTGCCCGCGACGATCTGGATCGGCTGGGTCAGATAAACATCGGCCATGTGATAAGCATCGTAGGTGATGATCTGGTTCAGGCTGCGCAAGGTCGCGACACCGGGTGAGGTTGGGCACTGCGCGCGGGCGGTGTGGTAATATTCCCATGCCTGACGAAGCTCTTCGTTCGGCGCGTCCGCTTCGTTCACCGGAGCCAGCGGCATCGTGGCGGAGCCCGCCTTCGCATCCTCGGTGCGGGCGTTGGAGCCAGCCTCGATATAGGGCAGCGCATCGATGGACTTGACGGTGTTCTCCCAGCCATTGCGGAACATCGAGCCGATATTGACGGCGCTGACCGTGCCTATGGCCTTGATGCGGCGATCCTGGATCGCGGCATTGGCGGTGTAGCCTGCCCCGGCGCAGATGCCCATGGCGCCGATGCGATCTTTGTCCACGTAGGGCAACGTCGTCAGGTGGTCGATGACGGCACTGACGTCCTCGGTGCGGATGTAGGGGTTTTCGAGCTGGCGCGGCTCACCGCCGCTTTCGCCCTGATAGGAGGCATCATAGGCGATGGTCACGAAGCCGAACTTGGCGAGCTTGGCTGCATAGGTGCCGGCCGTCTGTTCCTTCACGCCGCCGCCGGGATGCGAGACGACAATCGCCGGATACGTTTTGCTCTCGTCAAAGCCTTCGGGAAAGTTGATCACCGCTGACGATGCGGGATCGCATGTCCCTTGCCGATGGAGAAAATCTAGGACAAAACAATTGTCTCGATTAGAGGGATAATTACGCTTGGCCTTATCACTGAGGTGATGAATGAGACGGGATGAGATCGCCGATCTGGCGGCGTTCGTGGTGGTCGCCGAGGAGCGCAGCTTCACCAAGGCCGCCGCCCGTCTCGGCATGGCGCAATCCGCGCTCAGCCAGATCGTGCGGCGCAGCGAGGAAAGGCTCGGCCTGCGGCTGCTGTCGCGCACGACGCGCAGCGTCGCGCCGACCGATGCCGGCGAGCGTCTGCTCGCAACCTCGGCCCGATGCTGCACGATCTCGACACGGCCATCGCTTCCCTGGGTGAGCTGCGCGACCGGCCCTCCGGCATCATCCGCATCACCACGGTCGAGCATGCGGCCAAGACGCTGCTGCTTCCCGCGATGAAGAGGCTGCTGCCCCACAATCCGGACATATCCGTCGAGCTCACCATCGACTATGGCCTGTCCGATGTCGTCGCCGATCGTTTCGACGCCGGTGTGCGGCTCGGCGGGGAGATGTCGAAGGACATGATCGCGGTGCGGATCGGCCCCGACATTCCGATGGCCATCGTCGGCTCGCCGGACTATTTCCGCACGCACCCCATTCCCACTGCGCCCGCGCAACTCATCGATCATCGCGCGATCAATCTGCGGCTCCCGACCTCCGGAACGCTGAACAAGTGGCGTCTGATGCGCGGTGGCCGCGAGACGCGGGTCAGGGTCGACGGTCCGCTCGTCCTGAACACCATCGACTTGATCCTCGACGCCGCGCTCGATGGTCATGGCGTCGCCTATCTGCCGCTCGATCAGGTCCAGCCTCACCTCGCGTCCGGACGACTGACGCGGGCGCTCGCCAAGTTCACACCAGATCTGCCGGGCTATCACCTCTACTATCCGCACCGGCGGCATGCTTCCACGGCGTTTACTGCTTTTGTTGAGACCGTGCGGTTTCGCGGCTAAGGACTTCGCCCGGCCAACAGCAGTTCGTTGAGGTGAACGCAAATGGCGTCAGGAAGCGGAATGGCTCTCAAAGTTCGTTGCCCGGATCAAGGGCAGTTTTCCCGACGTAGCCGCCCCGAACCTACCAGTCCGTTTCCCGTCCAAAGTGGGACATTCAACCCGCATAAGCCTACCGGCAACTTTTGGACAATCGCTCAAACGGTCGGAATGACTGGAATCGGAGCGCAAAAGCGCCAGGCCGCGTGACTGCCACTGCTTGTCACTCGCGCGCAAGCGCATATCACCTGCCAACTAGCGGCGTGGGAGATAGCCAGGTCGAGGTCGATTGATGACCAGAAGTCGCCAGAGCCTGATTTAAACCTATCGATTCAAGGGAATAGCACGTCGTAGATAATCGTCGATTTGCGTGGTCCGGCGTCCGGCAGCATGGTTGCGGGGGACAGGATTTCATCTTAACTTGCGATCTTCAACGTCAGCGGATCCATTGCTTGTGCTTCTGGATGCCGAGAACCGGGTGGGTATTTCGCAGTGCTGCGTAGAGTCGGCATTGTTACCACACCAGCTTCAGCTCTGCTCTGACATAATTGCTGTCGCGGCCACCCACAGCTTCGAGCGCCGACCCGACTTGGTAGTGAACAGCCTCCAGCGACCCCGTGAGATTGGGATTGAAGCGGTAGTCCGCCCTGACCTGCAAATAAGCTCCGGTCCATGCCGGCCCCTGACCCGCCGTGCCAGCTACGGGAATGCTTGGCAGGGTGTAGACGGCGTCGTCTGTCGTCTGTCGCCAGAGCAGTCCGACCCCGGCCATCAGGGTCAGGTCTTCTATCGGCTGAACGGTGACCGATGGTTTTATGTGAACGAGGTTGGTGTATCCGGTATGACCGCCGAGCGAGAAATAAAAGCCGTTCGGAAACAGCGGATTGAAAGTGCCGAGCGTACCGTCGCCCGCATCACCGTCGCCCGACGCCACGTCGAACTGCAGACCGATGCGCGGCGACCAGGTGACATTCTCGAAGGTGTAGCCGGTTCTCGCACCCATGGCCCAGGCCAGAATATCGGCTGCGCCCACCTTGCCGACCTGTCCCATCGCTTCCACATCCCAGTCGAAACCGGCATATTTGCCGGCCGTCCGAATATTGAGGATATGCCTGTCCTCCTCACCCGACGCGGTGAGAAATGTGGCGTCTTTGCGCTGATAAAGCGCGTAATAGGCGGAGGCCTCGATATCCGGCGAGAGCTGCCGCTCCACGCGGACCCCGCTGAACATTGCATCGCTGCTCGATCGATCATCGAAAGGATCGTCATCGCGATACTGAACAGGTTGGCTAACAAGACCATAGAAGCGCCATGCATCCGTCTCCCACCCGGCCCAGACCGCATCGAACGCCTGGCGGACATTCGGCCCATCGCGCACCGATACGAACCGCTCCAGGTCAAAAGCGAAGTCCTGGCGGCCGACCCTCGCCCTGAACGTTCCCGCGTCAGTCTCCTGCGTGTAGCCGATGAATGCCAGCCGAAGGTCGAATTGGTTTGCGTCGTTAGGGCCGACCACCGTCTTGTCGAACGCACGCACATCTTCGAACTGCGTGAACACTTGCCAGTTTTCGTTCAGGTGAACATCGATATGGAACTGCGCGCGCTGCAACCAGTAGGAGTCTCCGGGATTTGCACGTACGGTTCCGAAAGCCGGCGCATCACTGACTTCAAAGATTTCGCGAAGATTGAGCCCGAGCGAGATGTAGCTGTCGGGATTGGACGGAAACAACGGAATGTACTTGAGACTATCCAACGGCTCAGTCCGCAGTTTCGGATCCGCAAGAAGCGACCAGTCCTCCCGCGACCGGTCGGCTTTTATCAAAGGCCTCTTCTGCTCCAAGAGAAAATCATCCGCTGCCAAGGCTGACCGGTAGCCCCACTGAGCAAAGGCAAGGACGGCAAGTGTGAGCGGGAGTGACCGCACGCATCGAGCGGATCGAAGGCTGAACGCCAAGGATATACCGGGAATGACGTATTTCTTCTTCTGGCCGATCATCGGCTCTCTTTCCGGCTTTCGCCACATGGCAACGTCCTATGTCAGCTTTTGTGGGTGATCGCGGCCAATCACCACTCATCAGGCGAAACGCGGGCGCACGCGGCGATCCCAGCTATATCGTCCGACCGAAGATGGGATTTCGTAACCAGACGGGTTTATGGGTGAAATCGTTCTGGATTCGTCCGCGAGGCTATGCGCGGCTGGATGACTTCGGCTAATTCAATCACGTTCCCGAAAGGATCGGCGACGAAAGCGATCTTGCAGCTGATCTCATCCACCTGAAACGGTTCGACGAGGATATTGACGGCGCGGCGGCGCAGTTCGTCCGTCGTGGCTTCGATATCGGTAACGGTCAGGCAGAAATGATGGTAACCAGCGTATCTCAAGCTATCGGCCAGATCCTTGTAAGGCGGTAGCGGGTGCGGGCTAGGGTCGCCACCGGCAAGCAGTTCGACCATGAACCGATCGTCATCTGGCGGCGCGAGAAAGGCGAGCTGTTGGTCACCATAAGCCCACGTGTGGACGACGCGCCAGTCGAGCTTATCCTGATACCATTTTATGGCGACGTCCCGATCAGGAACACGGATCGCAACGTGATGTCCGCGCACATCGGCGAAGAGCGATGATGTTCTATCACGCTGCGGATTGAAGTCAGCCAATTGTTATTCTCCTAATATGACGACGGACACCTTGCCGCGTGTGGTTCCCAACCGGGGCGCGAAATCCCTGTCAATGTCGGCATGGTTCGGAATGGCGTCGAAGCCTCAGTCCAATGACATTTCAGGGAAAACGCGGAGAACTTTTCCGCCGGGTTCATTTTTCCCCGTAATAGGTGCCGAAATATTTCACAGGCGACCAATCCGGAAGGATCGCGGGCAGTTTTGGCGATAGAGCGCTATAGTCCTGCGCACCAAACACGACCCTGCCATCCATAACCGTCAGAACCGAAGAAACAGATTTGATCTGATCCTCAGGCACCGAAAAGTAATCCCTGTCGAGAACGGCGAAATCCGCGAGATTGCCGGGGGCGATCATCCCCATTTCGGTCTCCGTGTTCATGAACCACGCTGCGCCACTGGTGAACAGTTTCAGCGCCTCGGTGCGGGAAAGGCGATTGTCGCTGGCGAGAACCTCGGATCCGGACACCGACTTCCCGGACACCATCCAGCTTAAAGCAACCCACGGGTTGTACGTCGCTGCCCGGAAGGCGTCGGTGGTCATGGCCAGAGGAATACCACTATCCACGAGCATGCCCAGGCGCGGCGTCTGCAACGCCTTTTCGCGACCATATGTTTTTATGAAACCATCGCCGTGCAGCGCCATCTTGGCGTCCAGGGCAATTCCGCCGCCCAGCTTCTTCACCCGGGCGATGTTCTCCGGACTGATGGTCTCGGCGTGTTCGAGGCTCCATTTCAGGCCATCGAGCGGAATCGTCTGGTTTACCTTCTCCAGACCGTCGAGAAACGGGGAGATGTTCTCGTTATAGCTGATGTGCATGCGGAACGGGATACGCCGCTGGACCAGCTTCATCACATCCTGCTCGACGAAACGCCGCATCTTCTCAGGCTCGATAATGACCGCCGGGCGGTCGAAATTCTCATGATCATGCACTTCCCCGCTCAAGACCTCCCCGGCGCCCCGATATTCGTGGCCATGTGCCAAGTTTGGATGCAGGTTTTGCCCCGGACTTATCGGCGCCGTTTTGGTGATCGCATCGATTTCCAGGTCCACCATGTTTACCGGCCCACCGTCGCCGAGTTGCAAGTCCACAAAGGGCATGCGCACGTTGAGGCGGTTGTCTCGTGCAAGCACGTCTACTCTCGCCTGTGCTTCCGGGTAAGGAAACCTGCCGCCGTTATCGATGATCGAGGTCACGCCAAACCTGTTCAGACCGTGAATGCTGTAGATCAACGAACTCACTTGTTCGTCGAACGTGGGCTGCGGCACCATGGCCTCAAGAGCGAGAAACAACCAGGTATAGCCGTGGACCACACCGGTGGGGTTGCCTCGGCTGTCCTTTTCGAATTCGACGTCCGGTATTTTCGGGAACCGATCGGTTCCCACGCAAAGCGCCTCCATCGCCTGCTTGTTCAAAAAGGCTTGGTTATAGGCATATTGCACGATCGTGGGGCGATCGGGCACGGCGCTGTGCAATTCGTCCAGTGTGGGAAAGCGGTTCTCCTCAAACTGGTAGGGCGACCAGCCTCCGATAACCTTGACCCATTGACCCTCCGGCGTGCGGGCGGCCTGTTCGCTCAGCATCGTCAATGCCTCGCGCAGCGTCGGCACGCCATCCCATCGAACATTGTAGCTGTAAGCCAGATCGTTGAGGACATGGATATGGGCATCGATGATGCCGGGTATCAGTCTGCGGCTGCGAGCATCAATAATCTCGGTGTTAGAGGTCTTCAGACCGAGTATGTTCACATCAGAGCCGACGGAATAAATACGGCCTTTCTTGACCGCCAAAGCCGAAGCTTCGGGTTGAGCCTGGTTGCCGGTGAAGATTTTTGCGTTGAAAACGATCAGATCAGCGCCGGCCTGCTCCTGCGTCGTCTGCGCCTGCACGGCAGAGAAAGAAAGACTTGTCACAAACGTGATGAATATTTTCCTGATCATTTTTGCCCTCGATCGACTACTTTACAAATTGCGCTGATGCGGAAGCCGGCGCCCTGCGGATGGTTGCGATTGATTGAAGTGCGTTGAAGCTGCCGCAAAACGTCACCACCTCCCCAACCCATCGTTGAAGGGCGACTCGTCACACGCCTCCGGCATGTCCAAGCGAACAGTGCCATTGCAATTTCGGCTACGGTAGGCCACCAAGATGCCACACTGTGTCGCCGGAAAGGAAACACCAATGGATATTGAGGAACTGCGCACCTTCGTGGAAGTTGCTGACGCCTCCAGCGTCACACGGGCAGCCCGCCGGCTTGGCGTTTCCAAATCGCTCGTCAGCCGACGGCTTGCTCGGCTTGAGCAATTTCTGGGCGTTCAATTGCTCGCGCGCACGACGCGCAGCGCCTCTTTGACTGAAGCTGGCGCAACGTTTCGCGAGCACGCAGCAAAAATCTGTAATGAGTTTGATGTTGCAAGGGACGCCACACTTCCCTCAGGAGACCTGCGTGGCCGGTTACGTGTCGCTGCGCCGCTTTCTTTTGGCCCGACACATTTTGCTCCCATCTTCTCTCAAATGGCGCGCAGACATCCGCAACTGCAAATCCATTCTTCCTATACCGATCGTTTCGTCGATCTCGTCGGAGAGGGTTTTGACTGCGCCATTCGGCTTGGCCACCTTCAAGATTCAGTGCTGGTCGCAAAACGTGTCGGATCGATCTTTGGCATCCTGGTTGCGAGCCCCGAATACATTGACGCTCACGGCGCTCCGCTAACACCAGGCGATATCGTAAATCATCAAGTCGTCATGCGAGACGATGAGAGATGGCAATTCATGGATGGCGACGGGATCGTTACCGTGCGGCCCCAGGGGCGCTTCGTAGCTGATAGCGGAATATCTCTCGTGTCTGCCGCTCTGGATGGCATTGGGATCGGCTACCTGCCTGAACCGCTTGTCGCAGATCATATTAGCTCAGGCGCTTTGGTGCCAATCATGACGCGTTATCCGATTCCGCCTGCCGGTATCTTCGTCGTAAGGCCACCCGGCCAGCATCCCTCGCGAAAGGTGAGGATACTCACTGAGATGCTCATCGAACGCTTCGGAACCGCGTCCGTCTTGGACGGCCCAGCGCCCCATGGCAAGTAAGACGAACGATCAGCTTGTATATCGCGGCAAGCTTGCAGGTCGACCGGCTCTCTCAAACTCTGTGGCTTCGCAAAATAGATCGGTGCCGGACGGAACAAACTGCGCGATACTCGATGCCGGTGAACAATAAAGCGCTATTTCGTCGGATACGGCTCGATGTCAGCGGACCAATAGTGCCTGGCGATATTCTGGGAGTTCCGGATGACGTGATAGGCGGTTTCAGGATTTCCCCCTGCGAAAGTATCCGGGTCCGCACCACACATGATACAATACATTCTCTGATGAACGACTGCCGCAAAATATTGCAATGCGGGGGCGGCATCTTCCTGGCCGATTGCTCGCATGTCCTCGAGCGCCCTTTTGGTCGCCTCTTCCAGAGCACAGGAGACCGCGGCAGCAAGGGTCTTGTCAGTCCGACTGATGACCTCGGCGATCTGGCGGTCTGCCAGAGTCAGATCAGGAGTGTTTTCAGCCATTGTTCATCTCTCTGCAAGCAGCTTGAAAGGCTCGCCACCGGCTCTGGCTCTTTGTTCGGTTGAATTTCTCACTTTCTTAAAACATCCTGCCATTCCGCGTGTCGTTCGATCTGCGCTTTGGCGAATGGGCAAAGCGGGATGATCGTGATGCCGTCCCGCCTGGCATCCTCAACGGCCTGGCGGACCAATTGCTCGCCAATTTTCCGGCCACGCAACGCGGCAGGAACATCCGTGTGATCGATAATGATCAGCTTTTTTCCCGCACGACTGTATGTCATCTCGGCTTCGTGCCCATCGACGACGATCCGGTAGCGTCCCTTGGATGCGCCATCTTCCCGCTCAACCTCTTCGCTCATCACATTTCCCCCGTCAGCATGATTGTTCATTGTTGCGATCCGCCGCGATGGTCTTCTCGTTGAAGTCGGTCGGCAGAAATCAATCGGGCAAGGGAATGTGCTCATCCCTGTCGTCGGCTGGAAGATCGAAACGCCCCTCTCCCCAGTTTCCTGCACGCCATTCGGCCTTAGCCTCTTCGATGCGCTCCTTCGAGGAGGCGACGAAATTCCACCAGATGTAGCGTGGTCCTGAAAATGTGGCGCCGCCAAGCGCCATCAGCCTTGCGCCCCGACCGCCTGCGGTGACAGTGATCCTGTCACCGGGACGGAACACCATCATCTGCGGCGCTTCAAAGTCCTGGCCGGCGATCGAAATCGAACCTTCCACGATATAGATCCCGCGGTCCTCGTGATCGTCCGGCAGGGGCAGTCGTGCACCCGCTTCCAGCATGACATCGGCATAAAAGGTCTCGGAAAACATCCTCGCAGGAGCTGTCTCGCCGTAGGCATTTCCCAGGATAAGCCGGACCTTCGCGCCGCGATCTTCAATGATGGGAAGCGCCTGTGCTCCATGATGTTCGAACATCGGCGCCATGTCTTCGTGGCTGTCAGGAAGCGCAACCCAGGTCTGGATTCCTAGCAAGCTTTGCGGCCCGCTGCGGCCTTCAGGCGTAGTGCGCTCGGAATGCGTGACACCCCGGCCCGCAACCATCCAGTTCAGGGCTCCAGGGCGAATGATCTGATCGGCTCCCGTGCTGTCGCGGTGATGGAATTCGCCGCGATAGAGATAGGTGACGGTGCCGAGGCCAATATGCGGATGCGGCCGCACATCAATGCCCTGTCCAGTCAGGAGTTCCGCGGGTCCGACCTGATCGAAGAAGATGAATGGCCCCACCATTTGACGATTCGGCGCAGGCAGGGCGCGTCGAACTTCAAAACCACCGAGGTCGCGCGAACGTGGAATGATGAGGGTGTCAATCGCATCCAGACCGATCTCTTCAGGACAGGCTGGTGCCAGGGCAGGATTCCAACTCATGCTTGTTCTCCTCTTCGCTCTGCAGAATGGGGCCGCTCGCCTACCCGTTTACGAACCGACTGGGCAAACCCGACACTAAAAATAGAAAGCAACGGCGACTAGCTGCGGATAGCGCTACGCTGTGTCGCCGAAGACGCAACACGCTGTCGCGGCATCACATCTCGACGTCCCAACAATGCGTGTCATTCTCGAAGGATTCGATCAGGAACTCCGAGAGAACCCGCACCTTCCGGGATGGATGTGGACTGGGAGGCCGCACGACATAGACCCCGCCAACCGGTAGCGGAAAACGGGTCATGATCGGAACGAGAACCCCTGACGCGAGATAGTCACGGGTGACACAATCAGGGAGCCAGGCGATGCCGAGTCCCTCGGCGGCTGCGCTCGCAAGCGCCATGCCGTTGTCGGTCCTGAAGCGGCCTTGCGGCTGCACGGTGACGATCTTGTCGCCGTCCATGAATCGCCAGGTCTCCGCACCAACCAGAGCCTGGTGAGACGTGATGTCTTCCGGTGTCTCGGGTGCGCCATGCAATCTGATATAGTCCGGGCTCGCCACCAGCTTGCCATAGATCTGGCCGACCCGTTTTGCGATCAGGTTGGAGTCACGCAAGGCGCCAACACGGATCGCGCAATCGAACCCGTCGACGATCAGGTCGGCAAACCGATCGCTGTAGTCGGCTTGTATCTGAAGCTGCGGGTTTTGACGTGCTATTTTGGCCAGAACCGGTGCGAAATGGACCGGACCCGATGTCAGCGGAACGGCCACCCGGAACCGCCCACGGAGGTCACCTTCGGGTAGGACCGCCTCGCGCGCCATGTCGATCTCCGCACAGACCCTTGCCGCATGGTCCCGAAACAGGACCCCGGCTTCCGTCAAACCGGCTCCCCGTGTCGTTCGCGCAAGAAGCTGCGTACCAAGTGCACCTTCGATCCTGGTCAGGCCGCGACTGACCATCGACTTCGAAACCCCCAGTCGTCGCGCAGCCGAAGTGATCCCTCCAGAATCGGCCACCTCGACGAATATCCGCAGATCTTCGATGTCCATGCAGCACTCCTCTGTTGCGACACGATCGCTACCCGTCCTGTCGCGCAGTCCTGACGATCGGCGCGACCTCCGCGCCCAGAAGCTCGATCGACTGTTTCATCGCTTCTGTTTCGAGAGAGGCGGTGCTCATCTGGAAGGTGATGCGCGAAAGGCCGCCAAGCGTTTCACTGGCCTGCAGCATTTTTGCAGCCACGGTTTTCGGATCGCCGACAAGGAATGCACCGCCAGGACCCGCCATGATCTCGAACTGCTGGCGCGTGGGCGGCGACCAACCGCGCTCACGACCGACCTTCGTCGTCAGATGCGCCCATCCGGGAAAGAAGGCATCCTTCGCCGCCATATCGGTTTCAGCGACAAAACCCATTGCGTGGACGCCTATCTTGAGCTTCTCGGGATCATGTCCGGCGCGTTGACCGCTTTCGCGATAGAGATCGACAAGCGGCCGGAAGCGGTCGAAGCTGCCGCCGATGATCGCCACCATCAAGGGAAGACCGAGTGTGCCGGCGCGCGCGAAGGATTCCGGCGAACCGCCGGCGCCGATCCAGACTGGAAGCCGCTCTTGGTGTGGACGCGGAAAGACCCCCTGCCCTTTGAGAGCTGGACGGAAGCGGCCTTCCCAAGTGATCTCTGTCGTTTCGCCGAGCTTGAGAAAGAGGTCAAGCTTTTCGGCAAAAAGTTCGTCATAATGCCGGGTATCAAGGCCAAACAGTGGATAGGCCTCGATGAAGGACCCCCTGCCGACCACAAGTTCGGCACGGCCTTTGGAAATCAGATCGAGGGTTGCGAATTCCTGGAAGACACGCACCGGATCGGCGGCACTCAGGACCGTGACTGCGCTCGTTAGCCGGATCCGAGTGGTGCGGGCGGCGGCAGCAGCCAGAATAATAGCAGGGGCGGAATCGAGAAACTCGCTACGATGATGTTCTCCGATACCGAAGACGTCGATCCCGACGCGATCCGCGACAACGACCTCCTCAATAAGCTCAGCCATGCGATCCGTCGGCGATGGGAGCTTACCCGTTTTAGGATCCGGCAGAATGGCTGCAAAACTATCGATACCTATTTCCATGCTTGGTCCTTCCAAATTTCGCCGGTTTATCGCCGTACTTACCAGGCCAGTTTCATCGACGCTCTCGGATCGCCGCCGTCGCGATGGGCGCAGGCACTTTTGGCGTCCGATTAAACATGCTTGAGTGGGGATGGCGAGGTCCGACTTGAGGGCCTTCGCGGCAACATCAATTCGAAATTCCGCCATCCCGGTCGGCTTTTACAGACCGGCCTTGCTGGCCGCCTGTACGGGCGTGTTGAGAAGCTGCTGCTCCCACAGATAGGCGATGCCGCTGCCGCCAGCATGATCGACGATAACGTCCGTCAGCGCCGCTGCGGTCTCCTCACGCGCCCAATCGCGCTGCCATTCGGCAGCGATCGCAAGCCACGTCATCATGTTGATGCCGGCCCCCATCATCCGCTGGATCGCGACCTGATGCGCTTCGACCGAGGTTCCGCCTGATGCATCGGTAATCACGGTCACGTCCCAGCCCTCGCCGGCAGCCTGGATTGCCGGCATGGCAACGCAGACTTCGGTCCACAGACCGGCAATGATGAGCTGCTTGCGGCCGGTGGCTTTCACCACATCCACCACTTTCGAGTCCTGCCAGGTGTTGATGAACGTGCGGTCGATCACCTCCTGTCCCGGAAACACATCGGTGAGGTGCTTAAACAGCAATCCGCCGCGACCGGCAATCACGCTTGTCAGGATCGTCGGGACGTTGAAAACCTTTGCCGCTTTCGCAAGCGCTGTGGTGTTGTTGACGACCGCCTGTGGATCGTGGCTGTTCACGTTTGCGAGCTGATAAGGCTGATGGTCGATCATGACGAGCACGGAGTCTTCGGGGCGAAGAAGTGAGCCAAGGCCGTTACGAAAGGTCATACTTGTATCCTATGTTGGCGGTTGATTGAGATACTGCTGGAGGGGCGAGCGCCCTCCGAAGCGCCGTCTGCGGAATAACCTTGTCATTCCCGATTTCGATGCGGTAGTCATCGTTTGTGCTGAACAGTGTCGCGGAATGGGGAACACAAGATGGACATCGAGGACCTGCGGACGTTTGTGGAGGTAGCGGATGCGGGCGGGGTCACGCCCGCTGCGCTGAGGCTGGGCGTTTCCAAGTCGATGGTGAGCCGGCGGCTTGCGCGGCTTGAGGCAGAACTCGGCGTGCAACTGCTCGCAAGATCCACGCGCGGGGCCTCCTTGACGGAAGCGGGCGCCACTTTCCGTGATTATGCTGCCAGGGTCAGCGCCGAGATCGATGTCGCCAGAGATACGATCCTGCCGGCTGGCGAACTGAGCGGCCGCCTGAGAATTGCGGCACCCCTGTCGTTCGGGGCCACCCACTTTGCATCTGTCCTTGCCGACATGGCATTGCGCCATCCGCAACTGCAGATCCAGACAAGCTACAGCGACCGTTTCGTTGATCTGATTGCGGAAGGGTTTGATTGCGCGATCAGGGTCGGTACACTTCAGGATTCCAATCTCATTGCGAGACGCGTTGGCCCCCTTTACGGAAAATACGTCGCCAGTCCCGGCTATATCAAAGCCCACGGGTCCCCGGAAACACCGGAGGAACTCGTGACACATCAGGCGCTGATGCAGGGGATGGAAACGTGGCAGGTGATGGACGGCGACAAGATCCTGACCATTCGCCCGCAGGGCCGTTTCAAGGCTGATAACGGGGCGGCTCTTGTCGTCGCTGCAGCAGCCGGTTTGGGTATCGCCGCACTCCCCGATGGCCTCACCCAGGATTATCGGGATTCCGGGGCGCTGGTGACAGTCATGAAAAATCATCCGCCGCCACCGGCCGGAATCTATGTCGTTCGCCCGCCGGGACAGCACCCCTCAAGAAAGGTCCGCGTTCTGACCGAAATGCTGATCGAGTGTTTCGGCAGCGGCGGGCATCAAACCGATTAACGCTAGCCGGCTTGCAATACATGCAGCAATGGCCGGCGCCTTCGGCTACAAAAGTCCTTTTCGCTGAACGGAGAGAGATCGAACAGACGGTGGCCGGCCTCGTATCGACCGGCGGCACCGTGGCGACCTCCGATGATGACCTGCAGAAACTGTATCAGAAACTCAGGAAAAAGGTTGAAAGCCGCGAAGCCAAGAAGGTTTGCTCGTTCGCACTGCTGCTTGGATCGACAAAACAAGTGCCGGATATGAGAAGGTCTCATCAAAACCCGTCGGTAGATCGACATTCGCGGCAACTGTTCCTCAACGAGGTCCGTTCCATGCCAACGGCTTTCCTGCCGCCAGATCAGTTTTTCGATGCCTCCGCGTCAGGGTGTCATCACGACGCGGCCCAACGGCTTTGCCGTTTCGGCATATTCATGAGCTCTTGCTGCCTCTCGAAGCGGAAAGACCTGATCGATGACCACGTCCAACCGCCTTTCGCCAGTGGCCTCCAGAAGTTCGTCAACCGTCCGATGCACAGCAGGCCGTTCGAACAGTGACCCCATGAAAACGCCGTGAAGCGTCTGATTGTTCTGCATGGGCGACCAGAGATCGACGTCGAGACCGCCACCGCCAGCGTTTCCGACGAAGACAAGACGTCCCTCGACGGCAAGCGCGGAAAGGGAGGCTTGCAAGGTCGATCCAACGGGGTCAATCACGAGATCAACTCCCCTGCCATCGGTCAGCCGACGGGCTTCCCCAACGACATCCTGCTCAAATCGATCAATGACATGCGCGGCGCCAAGTGCGGTCAAACGCGCTTGTCGTTCGCGACCACCGGCGACCGCAACGACCGTCGCCCCCGCTTGACGCGCGAGCTGAATGGCCGCCAGACCAACACCGCCCGCGGCCGCCTGGATCAGAACCGTCTCGCCTTCATTTAGCCGGCCCTTGGTGATGACACAGTGGCGGGCCGTCCCGAAGGAGATCGGCAGTGCCGCGGCTTGCACCGTGCCGACGTCATTCGGGATCAACCATGTGCGAGAGGCGGGCACAGACCATAGTTCGGCATGCGATCCCTGCATGTCGAAGGCCGTCACCCTTTGACCAACGCTTCGGTCCCTCACGTTTTCGCCAACTGCAACAATGGTCCCGGCAGCCGCATAACCAACGATCCAAGAGGATCGCTGTGGTGTCGAGCGCCGGTTGATCAAGTCGCCGCCCTCAATCGAAATCGCCTCGACGGCAATCAGGACGTCCTGCGGCCCACAGACGGGATCGGGCACATCGGCATACCTCAAGACTGTCGGCGGACCGGGGTTGTCATAGACTGCAGCTTTCATGCGCTGTTCCTTTCCCGTTGGGGACCTCTTGCCTTGAGTGGTCGCGGTGGCTGTATCGCCCGGTTTCAGGCCATCCTTACCGCCAGGATATGTTCCAGATCTTTCAGGGCCGCCGCGGCCGTCGCAAGCGGCTCGTTTCCAGCCCCGATTGCGAGCGTCTCGCCCATCGCATCGGTGACGATGCGGATCGCCTTGTCCTTGCCGCGGATATTCGCGAGAGGATCGGCAAGCGGATAGGTCCGGATGCCGACCTCGGCGCGGATCGCACCGTTTTCGCGCCAAAGGCGGCCAACGAGTTTCGGGACAAGCCCCTGCCCGCGCCAGGCCTCGATCCGTTCCGCGGTGACCGACTGGATGCCTGCCACGGTCAGATCGCCCATCGTAAGATTAGCACCCAGTCCGAAATTGGCGAGAATCAGCAGCTTGCAAGCGGTGTCCCAACCCTCGGTGTCATTGCGTGGATCAGCTTCGGCGAAACCGCCGAGCTGAGCTTCGCGCAGGGCATCGTCAAAGCCGATCCTACGTGTCGTCATTGCATCGAGCAGATAATTGGTCGTGGCATTCAGAATGCCCTCGACTTCGAGCACCTCGCAGCCTTTGAGACTATGCTCAACCAGATCGATCGTCGGCAGCGCGGCCGCGGCGGCACCGCTAAGCTTCAACATCGCGCCGGAGCCTTTGGCGAGCGCCCACAGTTCCCGCCCGCTATGAACCAGCGCGCCCTTCGATATGACGATCGTGTCACGCCCGGCCGAAAGCGATGAACGAAGATAGGCAAGCCCCGGCCCCCCGGTGCGGAAATCGCTCGGCCCCGCCTCGATCAGAATATCAGCGTCGCTCTCCTCGATGAAGGCCGGGCCCGAGAGCCCGTCTTCGAGCGTGGAAAGTTGCTCTTCTTCCAGTCCATCCGCGCTTTTTACACCGGACCGGGATCCGCAGACGGCCACGAGCCGCATATCCG
Source organism: Rhizobium sp. P40RR-XXII (assembly GCF_012641405.1). Taxonomy (GTDB): domain Bacteria; phylum Pseudomonadota; class Alphaproteobacteria; order Rhizobiales; family Rhizobiaceae; genus Rhizobium. The sequence goes on along the minus strand of NZ_JABAII010000010.1, from coordinate 102,325 downwards.
CGCCGTAGACGTCGCGATAACGCTCCCGCCGGGACAGAAGCAAGCTTGCCGTTGCCCGTCCCACTCCGCCGAAGCCTGCTATCGCAATCCTCACCGTGTTCATCGTCCCGCTCTTCCGTTATTTCGCTGCCACACCGCTCAGCGGCTCGGGAACGGGTCCGAGATGCAGGTGATCCATGCCGGACATGGCGTCTCCCTGCACCTGTTCGGACAGCCGCTCATTGTCCCGCCGACGAACGTCCTCTGCCGCTTCCTCCACGTCAAGCTCGGCATAACCCAGGGCGCGCAAGCCTTCCGCCCCCATCCTGTAGGCGGATTCGACCGTTTCGCGGATCTGGTAGTCGACGCCGGCGCGGATCAGGTCCACGGCATGGCCGCGATCATAGCTGCGCACCAGAATCTTGGCCTGCGGGAACTCATGTTGTGCCAGTTCCACGATCTGCAGGGCGGCCTTTGGATCGTCGATGCAGATCAGCAAGGCCTCGGCCGAACCGGCGCCGGAATGGTGCAGCGTGTCGAGACGCGTGCCGTCGCCGAAAAACACCTTGAAACCAAAACGCCCCGCTTCACGGATACGATCGGGGTTCATGTCGATGACGGAAAGGTTGACCCCCTTCGACAGAAGCAGTTGCGAGGCAATCTGGCCGAAACGGCCGAAGCCGATGATGAGCACCCTTCCGCTGAGATCACGCGCCGCCTCAACACCCTCCATCGAAGCTTCGCCGCGCAGCAACCGATCCGCGGCGATCATCAGCAGCGGCGTCAGCGCCATGGAGAATATGATAACGGTCGTGAACAGCGCATTTTCGCGCGGATCGATCACCCCGCCGGTTGTTGCGGCAGCATAGAGGACGAAGGCGAACTCGCCACCCTGCAGGAACATCGAGGTACGGTGCAGCGCCTGGTAGCTGGAGCCGCCGAACAGGCGGGCAACCGCATAGACCACCACGCCCTTGGCGATGGTGAAGGCGGTCAGCATAGCTAGCAGAAGTCCCCATTCGGCCGCCACCACGGCAAGGTCCAGCGACATGCCGACAGCCATGAAGAACAGGCCCATGAGCAGGCCGCGAAACGGCTCGATATCGCTTTCGATCTGGTGCCGATAGCTCGAACTCGAAAGCATCACGCCGGCAAGGAAGGCGCCCATCGCCATGGAAAGCCCGGCACCCGCCATCAGCAAAGCGGCCCCCAGCACTACCAGCAGCGCGCCGGCCGTCATCACCTCGCGGGTCCTTGCCCGCGCCAGAAGGGCGAAGAACGGGTTCAAACCCCATTTCGATACGCCGAGAAGAACGAGCAGTGCGCCGAGCGCCAGGAGAACATCCACCCATCCCGACTGTCCCTGCGAGAGTGGCGACAGAAAGGCGACAACCGCCAGAAGCGGCACGATCATCAGGTCTTCGAAGAGAAGGATGGATACGGATTTCTGGCCCTCCGGGTTTGAAATCTCACCACGATCCTGCAGTACCGACATGATGACGGCTGTCGACGACAGCACGAAACCCGCGCCGGCGACGAAGGCCACCGTGGCAGGCAGGCCGAAGACCAGCACACCCGCCAAGGACAGGGCGGCTGTCGCCGCCGCCACCTGCACGAGGCCGAGCCCGAAAATCTGGCCGCGCATGGCCCAAAGCTTGTGGGGTCTGAGTTCCAATCCGATGACGAACAGGAACATCACCACGCCGAGTTCGGAAAAATGCAATATAGACGCAGCATCAGCAAACAGGCCGATGACCGACGGACCGACGAGTACTCCCGCAGCGAAATAGCCCAGAACCGAGCCGAGACCAAGCCGCCGAAACAGGGGCACCGCGACCACAGCCGCTCCCATCAGGACGACCGCCGGCCCAATCGTCTGCCCCAAGCTCACCTCAGCCATGCCAACACGTTCCCGATTTCTCGTTTGAAGCAATCAAAAAGGCTCACCTTGGTTGAGCCGCCTCTGCCTGAATGAGGTATCGTCGCGAAGTTGTCGCGAATAGTCATAGCATCGGCAAAACTCTGTCGCTGAAAGTGGAACACGACTTATGCGGCGGGTGGCCTATTGGCGAAACGAAGGTTGCCTGATTGCAGTCAAGCAACCATGCGCCTTCACCATGGACTAAGCGAGAGCACCACCGTCCACCGTCAGGATGGTGCCGGTAATCTGTCGGGCAGCCGGCGTTGCAAGGAATGCGACTGCAGCAGCAACATCCTCTGGCTGGTTGAAGCGACCGAGTGCGCTGAGACCGCGCTGGTAGTCGGCGAATTCGCCCGTCTCCGGATTCGAGTCCGTGTTCGTCGATCCGGGCTGGACGAGATTAACCGTTATGTCCCGGGAGCCTAATTCGCGCGCAAGGCCGCGGTTAAATGCCTGGAGCGCGCCTTTGGTCATGTAGTAGATCGTGCCAGGGACTCCTGCGATGCGATCCGCGCCCGCCGATCCGATGGTGATAATGCGCCCACCGTTCTTGAGGTGGGGAATTGCGGCCTTTGCAGCGAGAACCGGCCCGCGCACGTTAACGGCAAGCAGTGCGTCGATATCCTCGACTGTGAAATCTGCGATCGTGTTGTATCGCGCGATCGCCGCATTGTTGACGAGAATGTCGAGACCGGCCAGCGCACGCACAGTTTCGTCCACAGACCGCTGGATGGCCGAAGGATCCGCGCTGTCGGCTTGTATCGCGATTGCCTTGCCGCCATTGCCTTCGATAGTCCGGACAAGTCGCTCCGCGCTGTCTACCGATCGCTCGTACGTTATCGCGACGTTTGCACCCTTCTCGGACAGTGCAATCGCAATCGCCTCGCCGATGCCGCGCGACCCACCGGTCACGAGCGCATTCTTTCCAGCCAGTTCCTGCATAATCATACCCTTTGCTTTCTCTATCGCCGTATTACCGATGTCGAGGTCCATTCCTCGGCACTGGTCGCTCCGGCAGGCTTTCCGTTAAGCTTCAAGATAGGCAGTCACGATGCAGACAACATTCCCGATTTTCCCAGACACTTGCCTGATCCTACCAAATTGCTGCATGCTTACACGATGCAAGACCTTGAGATGCCGACCACACGCCTGTTGAACGATGTCGCTCCGCTTATCCCGGAACAGGGAGGAACCGTCGGCCTTCCCACGCCTGTTCCGCGGCTGACGCTTTGGACCAGTACAAGGGTGACGCCGCCCACTCCGGCCGTGTTCGAACCCATGTTCTATGCGGTCCTGCGGGGAACCAAAGTCTTGATCATGGGCGCAAATAGATTCGAGCTCACAGCGGGAGCCTGTGCAGTCTCGTCCTTCGGTCTTCCCTATAGCCACCAGTTGACCGGCGCTAAGGCCAACCTCCCCTATGTCGGCATAAGCCTTCATCTTGATGCCGGCATCTTGACGCGCGTCATGCTCGATATGCCCAAACGCGAGGATCGCTGGACGTGCGCAGTCGCCGCAGGCGATCTCGACGGAGCGGTCGGCGATGCATTCACTCGCCTCATTGGGCTGCTGAACGAGCCGGACGATATCGGCGCGTTGGCACCGCATTACGAATTCGAGCTCTATTATCGCCTGCTTCAGAGTTCGATGGGCGATACGCTTCGACAGGTCAACCAGAGGAACGACCGTTTCCAGCAACTCAAGGCGGCAGCCGATTGGCTCGCCATCAATCACAGCGAAGTTGTCAACATTCCTGAACTGGCAGCGTCATCTCATATGAGCGTCACGAGCTTTCACAGGCATTTCAAGGAAGTCACCGGGTTCAGCCCGCTTGCGTTTCAACGCCATATCCGCTTGCTTGAGGCGCAGAAGCTCCTTGCCGGCGGGAGCACCAATGTGTCGCGCGTGGCGTATGAGGTGGGTTATAAAAGCCCATCGCAGTTCAGCCGCGAGTACAAGAGCATGTTCGGCAGCGCGCCGGTGGCTGATCTGGAGCGATGAACCCAGTCGTTATCCGCTGGCGGAAAAAATCTATTGCTTCATCGCGCGCTCTGCAAGACAGATTGCCGTTCTGCATGCCGCCTTGGCCGGCTCGTTGCGCAACCAGCCGCGGAAAAGTTGATCAGGGGTGGTATTGAGGTCGGCGCGCTATCCAGGGGCGGCGAACGGCATCTGGGATCTCTTCTCATGTGTTCAACTTATCAGAATATAAACAGATATTTGGCACCGCGCCCGTATCTGACCTGCGACGATGAATCCTGCTCGGCAAACCCACTGGATTGACGGTAGAGCCAGATCCCGTTTGGCGTTCCGCTTTCAGCGACACAGCTTTGCACGCAAGTGGCCTATCAAACCGCCTCTCGAGCTGCCATCAAGTGTACTGACCGCGCTTGGAAGCAGGTCTTCCAGCAGGCCTGCAAACCCTAATTTTCGTAGGAAAGAGCACCGGATTCTTTCGCCGTACGTCCCCAGTCGTTCTTACCAACACCGCAATAGGAACACGACAAGGGTTGTTCGGCCAAACCCGCCCGTATTTGATTAAGCCAGGGGGACACATCAATGCCTCGTATCTTAAGTCCGAACTTGCCGCTCAGTCGCCGCGACGCCCTGACCTCGGCAGCGGCCGTTGCTGCAAGTTTCACATTTTGGCCGCGCCACGTGCGAGGCAAGGAACCTGCCACATTCAAATCATCAGAAGGAGAGCGCAATATGGGCTTCGTGACCACAGACGACGGTGTACAGATTTTCTACAAGGACTGGGGTCCCAAGGATGCCCAGCCAATTGTGTTTCACCATGGCTGGCCTCTGTCATCCGACGACTGGGACGCGCAGATGCTCTTTTTCCTATCGAAGGGATTTCGGGTCGTGGCGCATGACCGGCGCGGGCACGGCCGTTCGGAGCAGGTTGCCGAAGGTCATGACATCGACCATTACGCCGCCGATGCTTTTGCCGTAGCTAGGGCGCTGGACCTGAGAAACGCGGTCCACGTTGGCCACTCCACCGGCGGCGGCGAAGTGGCGCGATATGTGGCGCGGCAGGGCGAACCAACTGGTCGTGTTGCCAAGGCCGTTCTGGTCGCTGCCATTCCGCCGCTGATGCTGAAGACCGGTAGCAATCCCGAAGGCACACCGATCGAGGTCTTTGACAGCTTTCGTTCGGCGCTGGCCAGCAACCGTGCCCAATTCTTCCGAGACGTTCCCGCCGGTCCGTTCTACGGGTTCAATCGCGATGGTTCGACAGTCCATGAAGGCGTGATCCAGAACTGGTGGCGACAGGGTATGATGGGTAGCGCCAAGGCACATTACGACGGCATCAAGGCGTTTTCGGAAACCGACCAGACGGAGGACCTGAAAGCCATCACCGTTCCGACCTTGGTGATGCACGGCGAGGACGACCAGGTCGTTCCGATTGCGGCATCGGCTTCAAAGGCGGTCAAACTGCTCAGGAATGGCACATTGAAGACCTATCCTGGATACTCACATGGAATGCTGACGGTCAACGCTGATGTTCTGAACGAGAATCTCCTGGCTTTCATCGCCAAATAGCAGGCTCCATCAATTCGGACCACCGTGTCATCCCACAGTCGCGCGGTGGTCACGCTGTCGACCCATCTCTCGCGGTTCCAATCTTCAGGAGATAATCCATGACTGTTTACAAATTCGCCATTGCCGACGCAGTGTTTGAACGTTCGCCGGGGCAGGAAGGTGAGATCTTCACCGGCAACCTGCTCGACCAGCGCCACGGCGGGCCAGTCACCATCGGGTTCGGGCGCTACGGCCCGAACCAGGTTCTGCAAGAGACCATGGCCGTACACGACACGATGATCGTCCTGGAAGGAAACATAACTGTCTCAGACGCGCATGGATCGCAGACAGCGGGGCCTGGCGAGATCATTGCAATGCAGAAAGGCGACAAGGTGACCATCCGTTCTCATGAGACGGGCGCCGTGACCGCCTATGTGACATTTCCTCATTGGCAGCAGCCAGAACCCACATCATCGAGCTCAACGTGATGTGGACGATCGATTCTGCCGACCTACCGTTGCGTCTGTCGGCGTGGGTCATTTGCGTTGGTTCGGGTAGTTGCACGCCAAACCACGTGTGAACAGGAGTGCCCGCTTGAAGAACGAACAGAATCTCTCCCCCGTGGAAGGTGTACACGTCGGCGAACGGATCATTCCTGTTCCAACGTCGATCAGTCAGGAAGCGCAGACCATGCTGCGCGCAGCCGCACAATATGACGGCACACCACTCAATGCGCTTTATCCAATACCGGCACCAAACGATCGGGCAGCTTGGCGTCAGTTGCAGTCCGCAGCCGAGGCCCATTACGCCGCGGCTCTCAATGCAGCGACGAATGAAACAAGCACCGAGATCGAAACGCGGCGCCTGGGCACAGCAACTGTCCATGTTGTGTTACCAGAAAGCCCGCGGCTCAAAGACTGCGTTTTCATCGACCTGCACGGCGGCGCGCTCGTATTCGGTGGTGGCGATGCCTGTCGTGAGAGCGCACGGCTGCAAGCAAACCGGCTCGGGATGACCTGCTACGGTATCGACTACCGGATGCCACCGGACCATCCCTATCCGGCAGCACTCGACGACTGCATGGCGGTGTATCGGCACGTGATCGATCACTATGGGGCCGATCGCGTCGTACTTGGCGGTCGCTCGGCCGGTGGCAATCTAGCCCTCGCCACCATCCTGCGGGCACGCGATGAAGGCCTGCGGTTCCCGGCAGGCGTCGTCTTGTTGTCCCCGGAGTTGGATCTGACGGAATCGGGGGACAGCTTTCAAACCAACCGCACCATCGATGTCGTGCTTCCCAATCCCCTCATGTCGAACAATCTGCTTTATGCAGGCGGCGCCGACTTGACGCATCCGTATTTGTCGCCGCTGTTCGGAGAGATGTCGGCCGCGTTTCCGCCGATATTCCTGCAGAGCGGAACGCGCGACCTGTTCCTCTCCAACGCGGTGAGATTGCATCGCAAGCTGCGACGCGTGGGAGCCCCGGTCGAACTTCATGTGTTCGAGGCGATGCCGCATGGTGGATTTTCAGGATCTCCGGAAGATATGGAGCTCGCCGCGGAAGTAACCCGTTTTGTTACCGAATGTCTCCCGGAATTGGCTCGCTGACGATCCAAACATTACTTCGACGGATCGAAAGGGCGATCTGTTACGAACGAACGAGCGACATGAGTTCGGAAGCGCTCCTCAAATGCGGCGTTGCTCTGGTCGTAACCTGATGATAGCACTGACAGCATGAACACAAGCCTCGCCAACGCCACTATGATGATGCCGCGCTCCTAGCGTGGCGGATTTTGTGCGCTTGTAATGCACCTTAGACCGCCCTTGAGGCGGTTTTTTTCATTGGTCGATCCGCCTTGAGGGACATTGAGCCTCAACAAGGATATCCCGATGAACAGCACGAAAACTTACATCACCACCTCGATTCCATACGTCAATGCCGCGCCGCATGTTGGTTTTGCGCTCGAACTTGTGCAGGCCGATGCCTACGCCCGCCATTCTCGACTTCTGGGCAAAGACGTCAGGTTTCAGTGTGGCACGGATGACAACAGTCTGAAAAACGTTCGCGCCGCGGAAGCAGCAGGACGTCCGGTGGCCGACTTCGTGGGAGAGAACGCAGACCGCTTCGAACAGCTCGGCAGGCAGCTCCAAATTTCGAACGATGCATTCGTTCGCACATCCACGGATACGAGACATATTGCCTGCGTTCATTCGCTGTGGAACGCGTGCGCCAGGAATGGCGACCTCTATCGAAAAAGCTATGAGGGCTTTTATTGCGTTGGCTGTGAGCAGTTCTACGAACTCACGGATCTGGACGACGGAAGATGCCCGGAGCACGGTATCCCGCTTGAGATCGTGAGGGAGGAAAACTGGTTCTTTCGGCTGTCTCGATATGGCGAACGCATTCGATATCTGATCGAGACAAACGAGATCGAGGTCGTCCCGGTTCACCGGCGAAACGAAATACTCGCCCTGCTTCGGCGAGGACTCGAGGACATCAGTGTGTCGCGCAGTGCTGAAAGAGCACGCGGCTGGGGCGTGCCCGTGCCGCGGAGCGACGAAGTCATCTATGTCTGGTTCGATGCTCTCGCGAACTATCTCACAGGCCTCGGCTACGGTTCCGACCAAAGCCTGTTCCAGCGATATTGGTCGCAACAAGGCGAACGCATCCATTTTGTCGGCAAGGGAATTTCCAAGTTTCACGCGATTTACTGGCCTGCAATACTCCTGTCTGCCGGAGTGCCGCTCCCGTCTTCGATCTTCGTTCATGGCTATCTAACACTGGACGGTCGAAAAATCGGAAAGTCGGCCGGCAACGGCGTCGATCCCGAGGTCTTCGTGCAGGACTACAAGACCCCTGACGCATTGCGCTATTACCTGCTACGCCACATCCGTTCCGCCGATGATGGGGATTTCTCTGAAGAACGGCTTGAGGCCGCATGGTCTGGAGAACTCGGCGGGCAGCTGGGAAACCTTGTCAATCGGGTTCTCACCTTGCTTGTATCCTCCTTTTCCGGAATTACACCGTCGGTTCCGGACAGCGCTCTTGTCCGCGAAGCAGCCAGCCTTCCGGAAAAAGTCCTGAACTCCTTTGACAACTACGAGCTTCATCTCGCCCTGAATGAGATTTTCTCCTACCTCGGGTCCGCGAACCGGGAGTTTACACGCAAAGCCCCTTGGTCCGATGCCAAGGCTTTAGCCGTTGAACTCGGTAGTGCGGAACGACAAGCGATATCCGATCGCCTTGGGGCTACTCTGGCAGAACAGGTCTACGGCCTCGCCATCGTTGCTCGATGTTTGCTCCCGTTCTTACCTGAAACAGCTTCCAGGCTGCACGCGACGCTCGGAATACCCTGCCCGGCGCAGTATGATTTTCGAATATCCATTACCGGAGTGAAGACATCATCTGGAGAAATCCTCTTCCCGCGGCAGACGGCGGTGCGAATGAAGTGAGGATTTTTGGCGCCAGCGCTTGCAATAGCGCAGGCGTGCCCATCAACGGCTGAAACCGCTCCACGACAGCTCGTTGGAGCGGTTCCGCTATAGTCTGATCATTCACGCCTCACATCTTCAATGCACGCAGCAAGCTTTCCAAATTTCTCTCACCCTCCTTAGTCTGTGCTCCTGCTTTCAATCCGCCCCGGATGAGCCTTTCGGCAGCGGGGCGCTCGAACAATCCTGCCCAGGCCTCATGCTCGCGCTTAAAGCCATCCCGCAGATCTTCAGGAAGCAACGCCCGCTTGGCCGCGGCGACGACGCCTTCGGGCAAGGCGGCGATATTGCACGCCAACCGGTCGACGAAGCCATCAAGCTCCGAGGCAGGCAGCGCCCGGTTGATCCAGCCATAGCGTTCCGCCGTCGCCGCATCAATGAGATCGGCGCCAAGGATCACTTCGAGGGCGCGGCCGCGCGTCATCCGGCTGGACAGATATTGCGTGGCGCCGCCGCCGGGCGTGATGCCCATCAGCGCTTCGCATTGGGCGAGTCCCGCCCGCTCTTCGGCGGCAAACGCCATGTCGGCCGCCGCGACGAATTCCGCACCGCCGCCGCGCGCCAAGCCGGCCAGCTTGACGATCGTAACCTGCGGCTGTTCTCGCAAAAGTTCCCCGAGCGCCTGGAACGGATTGAGGCCCTCCGGAGCCTCACGAGCAATTTCGTCGAAGGCGTGCGGCTCATCGATCAATGTCATGTCGACATGAGCAATGAAGAACTCCGGGTCTGCGCTCTGGAAAACGAGGACGCGCGTGTCCGGGTCATCGCGAACGGAAAGGAGAAAGCGGCGCATCTCGCTCATCAAAGGAACATCGAGAACGTTGACTGGAGGATTGTCGATCGTGATCGTCGCGACGCCGTCCGCCTGGGAAACTAGAATCTTGCGGAAATCTGTGTCTGTCATCTGTAAGATCTCTGTTCTTCGGGAAATTCTGGCGCTGGTTTGGCGCCATTGACCCTAAAGTATTCATCGGATACCTAGCGTCAATTACGCACCTAAAGCATCCCAGGGATGCCGGAGGATACCGATGGATGAACCAACAAGTGTAAATGACCCGGTTTACCATGCCGACTGCCCGAGCCGGGTGATCCTCGACCAGATCGCGGACAAGTGGTCGATGATGGTACTAGCCGTATTGAGCGAGCCCCGTCGCTTCAACGCGATCAAGCGTCGCCTGGATGGCGTAACCCAACGAGTGCTCACACAGACGCTTCGAAAGCTTGAGCGCAATGGCATGCTGACGCGCAGGATCTTGGATGGGCGTGTGCTCGGGGTTGAATATGCCTTAACGCCCCTCGGCAGGTCGCTGCAAGGTCCGTTCGCGATCCTATTCAACTGGACCGTCGAGAACATTGAAGTGATTCAGGACTGCCAGCGCCGCTATGACGACACGTCACTTGACACTATATAATGCTTGAGGTTGCGGCGGCTCTGCCGTCTCAAGCACCGGACGGCTACGGCCTCCGTACCGACTGAAGGATAGCAGTTGCTCGCCCGAGACCGGGGCAGAGCGGGCTTGGACCCCACCACCGACAGGTTTCGCGACTTGGCGATCCCGACAAAGCTAGCAAATAAGGCTACTTCGGCTTCACCGCACCATAACGCAGGCCATCCAGTAGCAGCATGAGCATTCGTTTGGTGTGCGAAGGCCCGTCCTCCCCCGAAGCTACAGCGAGGTTCCCGATCGCGCGCAGCAGATCGTAGGGAGCGACATCGGCACGGACTTCCCCTGCATCCGAAGCGGCTTTCAGTAGCATCGACAGAGCCGGTTCAAATCGGCTTCGGAAATAGTCCGGCAAGGTGGCGAATGCCGGATCGCCGGAATGGAGCGCGGCGGCCAACCCCCGTTTGGTGGCGAGGAAGCGCGTGTAGTGCTTCAGCCAAGCTGCCAGCGCATCGGCTGGCCCGTGCTCAGCGGCAAGCAGCACTGCCGCATCGGCGCAGGCATCAACCTCCCGGCGGAACACCGCGGCAACCAAGTCGGCACGCGTCGGGAACCGGCGGTAAAGCGTACCCAGCCCAACGCCCGCTTGTGTCGCAATCTCCCGGATGGGCGCATCGACCCCCGAACGGGCGAACACGATCTTGGCGGCTTCCAAAACTGCTTCCTCATTCCTGCGGGCATCGGCACGCATTCGCGGTGCGGGTGCTTCGGCATCGCCAGGAGCCGGTGACGCGGCCTCGACTGCATTCCGGAATTTGGTCGGCAACATTTTCCGTGATCCTTCTTACTAAGCGGATCATTGATCCGTATTTATAGTACAACGGATCAATGATCCGTTTGCCAGTTCGGAGGTTCGCAGTCCTATGTCCAGCTCGTTCGCAAAAACCCGCGCGCATGCCCCCGGCTCACCCGCTATTTTGTCCATCTCTCCCATTACCCTGCCGTCCCCCGGACGAGGCGTTGACCTGCACGTTCGGATCTCCTTACCGATCTCAGGCGACACGCTGCCCGTCATCATCTTCTCGCACGGGAATGGCCAGTCATCTCACGCCTATGGCCCACTCGTCGATTATTGGGCAGCACATGGCTTCGCCGTAATCCAGCCAACACATCTGGATTCGCGGATGCTCGGTCTTGCACAAGACGATCCTCGCCGCCCCCAACTCTGGCGCTTCCGCGAGAATGACCTTGCCGCCATTCTCGATGGGCTTGATCACATCGAGAGCGAGGCACCGATGATCCGGGGGCGGCTCGATCACTCGCGTATCGCGGTTGCCGGCCATTCGTGGGGCGGGCAGACCGCCAGTACCTTGCTTGGCGCCACCCATCCCGATCCCGACGACGGGTCGGTGGTCAATAGGAAGGACAACCGCGTGAAGGCGGGCGTGCTGCTGGCGGCGCCAGGTCGAGGCAATGACCTGACCGAATACGCAGCCCGTACCTACCCATTCATGTATCCAGATTTCTCGGCCATGACGGCGCCGACCCTGATCATCATCGGCGACCGTGATGTGGGCAGGCTTTCGACACGTGGCGCCGAATGGTGGCGTGATGCCTACGATTTGAGCCCCTCACCCAAGGCATTGTTTGCGGCCTTTGGCGGCGAGCATGCTCTTGGCGGTATCCCTGGTTACGAGGCGCGCGAGACGACAGACGAACGGCCCCAGCGGGTCGCCGCGATCCAGCGCTTTTCAACCGACTTCCTCCGCAGCGCGCTCTACCCCGGCGATCCCGCATTTTCCGATACGGTCGCGACGCTGGCAGCCGATGCTGCGCCGGAAGGCAGCGTCGAGACGAAGCAGGCCGCCGGACACCTTTTCCGTCCGCGCCTTCCAACGTTGCGCAAAATCATCATCACACACAGGAGTTTCACATGAACACCATCCTCATCACCGGCTGCTCATCCGGTTTCGGGCTTGAAACTGCCCGCTATTTCCTTGATCGCGACTGGACTGTCATTGCCACGATGCGCATGCCTCGTCGGGATCTCTTGCCCGCATCCGACCGGCTGCGCGTCGTTGCACTCGATGTGACCGACGCTGCCAACATTGCTCGTGCTCTGGAGGAAGCAGGACCGATCGACGCCCTGGTCAACAATGCCGGTGCCGGTCTGATGGGGACGCTGGAAGGTGTGTCGATCGACGCAACACGCCAACTATTCGAACTGAACACGTTCGGCACCATGGCAATGTCACAAGCCGTACTGCCCGGCTTCCGCGCGCAAGGGACGGGCGTGATCGTCAACGTGTCGTCCGCCGTGACACTCAAGCCATTGCCGATGTTGTCCGCTTATACGGCCAGCAAGGCGGCCGTAGAAGCATTCAGCGAAAACATGGCGTTGGAGGTGGCACCGTTTGGAGTGCGCGTTCGGCTGATCGTCCCCGGTCGAGCGCCGGAAACCTCCTTTAGCGCGACCGCCCGCGACCGCTCGCAAAACGGCATACCCGAAGCCTATGCCGGCTGGGCGAAACAGGTGTTCTCCGCAACGCCACCGCAGCCGGCCGAAATCACCACTGCGAGCGACGTGGCAAAAGCGGTCTGGCAGGCAGTGACCGATGCCTCTTCGCCGTTTCGCATCCCGGCCGGCGCGGATGCCGTAACGCTTGCCGCACAGGTCGCATAACGGCTTGCTTCTGCCCTTCACCGGCCGGATCGTTCGATGAGATCCGGCGGTCCCGATCGGAATAGCCGAATGAGCCGATATGCTCCGTCATCCCAATTTCACTCGCTCCCAAGAGACCCTGAGCGATGGCGAGTGGCCAGATTCGGCCATCCATGACGCAGGCGACTGATCGCCGTGCTGTGCGCACTAGATCGTATTTTTGGATAGCGTGGCGTGCTGTAGAGTGGTTGCGGGGGCCTGCTTTCATCTTTACTTGCGATCATCGCAACGACGCCATTCTTTGCTAAAATCTCTTACGAACGGCGGTAAAAGCGGCCTATTTCGTACAGTCGCGTAGTAGCCTAGCGATAATTACACACGGATAGAAACCAGTCTAAGCGTTCACTCATAGCCACCGCCTGGCACTTACAACGGCGACCGGGGGTAACATCAGGGGCAGATTATTTATCGGCAGCGCGTCCTCGCTCCCAATGTGCTGACCGATTTATCAGTTCGACCATTTCCGGAACCGGTGCAACCGACTTGGATAAAGCTCGACAAAAATCCGAAAACCGTTCAGGGGCCATGACAATCAAACGCCCATTTATCACGTTGCCTGCTAATCTTAGAATGGAGGTATGAGCAAACTCCACCGGCGACTGACCGCATTGGTCGGCTGCACGCTTAACCACTGCGGCGTCCGCTTCCGAGAGCCGTATCGTTATACTGTCTTTTGACTCGCCCACACGATGTACCCGATTGCGATTGTGACGTTCGCCCTTCTACAGCACGACAGAAAGGCCTGACTACCATTCTGATTTCGAGAAAGCACAATCGCCTGAATACCTGAAGTGCAGTCTGCCGCGCTCCCCATTGAGCGCGGCAGATGACTATCAAACGGTCATGCATCTGCCCTGTTCAACGCTTTGATGACGGCTTTTGACAGTGCGAACGCGCGGGCATCACCTCCCTTTTGATCCCGAACCATCTCGCTCAATTCCGCCATGGGGAATCGCCTTAGTGTTGGTACGAGTTCGTCGGGATCAAATCCCTCGGGGGGATTGGCATAGATACGCACGAGCGCACCGAAGATCGAAGCACCGTGTATAAGTGGTTCACCCTTATATGCTTCAGCCATGCAGGTCAGTGCAGCCGAAACGACTGCATCACCATGTCTGCGAAGCGCGGTGGCAATCGAAGACGTAAAAGTGACATCTCCTGGCTTCCATGCAGTTGACGAAGTGCTTCGGGCGATAGCCAATCCTGCCTCAGACACCAGCCGTCGAATATCCAGAGCATCCTCATCGCCGGCAGCAAGGGCCGCGTGGAAGTCATCCATACGGTTCATCGCCTTGCGCGCCCTGTTCGCAACAATGAACATGCGTGCCTCATCTTCTGGACTGTCATAGGTGAAAAGGCAGCAAGGCAAGTGCAGCAAATCTCCCCGGCGCACGGCTGCAGCCCAACGATGCTGTCCGTCGATGATTACCCTTGAACCGTCATGCCGCCGCGATACCACCAGAGGCGCACAAAGCCGCCAATCGAAGTTTGCGGCAATGCTAGCGATAAGGCGGCGCGATCCGTCGTTGTCGATAGATCGCTGATAAGAGCTGTCGACCGTCAGTTCGGTAACATGCACCCACTCGATACTTGGCATGGTGCCACGCGGCGCGCCAAAGGCGATCTTCCGTTGGCCTCCGCGCTTTCCCCCATAACCGGTTTTACTTTTCGTGCCAAACTGAGCGGATTTCCCTGGGCCGATAGCCGTGATTTCCGGAACGATTTCGGCAGTGAAACCCGCCAGAAGTTCAGGAACTTCCTCCGGTTCGCGGCACCACAACTTGCCACCATGTTCGATGACAACATGGCCAGCGTGAACGCGAGTTGTGCCGAGAGGTGTCGGGATCAGGAAAGATCCGTTGGGCGACTTGTCTTCCGTTATTCGATCGCAAACCCAGGGCGGCATCGCAGAACCGTCGTTAAGCCATGTACGAATGCCCCCGGCCAGCGGTATTGATTGATGTTGCGTCATGATCGTTCTCCTGAAATGTCGCGGCCCTATGCGCACGACGCCGCAGGCTATGGGCGGTATGTTTCAGTAACGAGAACGAACGAGCAGCTGGGAAAATTGGCGGGCAGCTATTATTATTTCATGGTTTTATTCAATGGCTGCCACGCTGGCGAGAACCTGGAAGTGCTGCGAGCCGTTCCGGGAATGACCTTGATCGTTCCGACCATTCGCTTGAACTGCAGGACATCATACTCCGTGTCGCTCGCCTGCAATCTGGCAATCAAAGTTTGCAGCTCGTTCCACTTCCGCTCAGGTTCCCGTTTCGCAGGCGCCAACATCCTTGCGCTGAGTTGTAATCTCGTTCGCAGGCTTTCGGCTTGGTCTTCGAGCTGCTGGAAACGCGCCTTCAAGGCTGGCGTAAATAGCCCGTCCTCGATGGCGGACATCAAGCCTTGAAGCCGTCGACCTATCTTCTCAAGCTGCAACCGATCCTTTTGTATCTGGCGGCTCTGCTCATCGCTATTCATCTGCTCGTCAGCAGCCAACGCGTCCGCGTGATGGGTGATCAACATGGAAGTCTCAGCAAGAATATCCCTGACCGCTGCTTCCATTACCCTTCGTTGGACCGTCTTGCCATTGCAACAGGTCTTTCGCCGGTAATGCTCCGCACAGCCGTAACGATCCCTCCCGACGTTACAGAACTCGCCACCGCATTGCCCACAGGTCAGGAGACGATATAGGTTCGAGGAAGCTGGTCTGAGGCCAAGCGCCCGAGCCTCTCTGGATTTCCAGACGCCGTCACGAACACCTCCATGACGCCGTTCCGCCTCCCGCTGTCGGTCTTTCACCGCCTGCCACAAAGGTTCGTCGATAATCCGCAGATGGGGAACATCCTGTCTGACCCATTCCGTCTCTGGGTTAAGGCGTACCTGACGCTTTCCGGTGACTGGATCTTTGATGAAGCGCTGGCGGTTCCAGACAAGCTCTCCGCGATAAAGGGCGTTGTTGAGAATACCGGTCCCCCTCGCCCGATGTCCGCGAATGGTGGTGGCACCCCAGGAATGTCCGCCCGGCCCCTGAACGGTTTCCCGGTTCAGCGCAGCCGCAATAGCATTGGGAGTCTCTCCCTTGGCAAAGGCTACAAAGATTCGGCGAATGACAATCGCCTGCTGCTCGTTAATGCAGCGGCCTCCGGCACCGCCTTCACCATTATTGGATACGTCATAGCCGTAGGCGAGACCTCCGCCCGAACGTCCTTTCTCGATCCGTCCGCGTTGGCCGCGCTTCGTCTTCTCAGCCAGATCCTTTAGGAACAGCGCATTCATCGTGCCCTCGAGGCCAATGTGCATCTCGTCGGTCAATCCTTCGGCCACCGTATGCAGGGCAATTCCACGAAATCGAAGGGCCTTGTAAATATGAGCCATGTCCTCCTGGTCGCGGGAAATTCGGTCGAGCGCCTCGGCGCACAAAATGTCGAACCGCCCTGCCTGCGCATCATCCAGCAACCGGGCGATTCCCTCCCTGCCGCGGATGCTGGCACCGGAGATGGCTTCATCGCGGTAGTACCCGACGACCTTCCACCCTTGACGCTCCGCGAACTGACGGCAAAGGTTGAATTGATCGTCAATCGAATGTGGGTTCTGGAGGTCGGAGGAGTATCGGGCATAGAGGGCAACGTTCGGCATTGGCATTCCTGGCATTTCAAAGGGGGAACGCCCTTTGCCAGCAACCAGGGCAAGAGAGAAGTTGTAGGTCACATTATCCAGAGGAAAGCAGGAGGACTATACACCCCGGCATCACGCAAAAGGCACCGAAGTATTACCCCCTGTCTGATACCGCCAATCGACCATCAGTGTTGTGAGAAGGAAATATCGAGGCTATTGAACGGAATCGAATTGGCGACCGGTTGATCCCAGACATGAAGTTCGGAGCCTAGCTGGTAGGAATAGTGTCTGGCCATTCCTGTGCGCCATGAAGTACGCGGAGAATGCGAACCGCCGATTGCGTTACAGCATAAGCCGCGACATATGGGGTACCGTTGATCACCAGTTCGCGCGTCCCGGCAATTCTGCCAACACGACCACTCGCCGGAAAATCAATTAAGCGACGAGCAGCCGCGACGATCCGTTCGTCGACCAAGATGGCAGCTGAGGGACTATCCGCCTCGATAAAGGTGAAGATGGCGTCTCGATCTGACAACGCAAACGCTGACCAGGTTAGCTTCACGACTTGCGCGCCGCTGCTTTAACGCGCGCTGCCGCTCGCCGTTTTTCGAAATGAGCCTCGACTTCATCATCCGAAACGTCAGGTCGCGTGTCGTTCAGCGCTTCAAGGACCTTGCTGCGAAACCAAGCATCATGAGCTTCGCTGCCTGATATAAGTTCGAGCGGTAATGCTCCCTCGTTCGCCGTCCGTGTGAGTAAGATACGAACCGCGTCCGACACCGTAAGACCCATGCTCTCAAGCACCGCAGAGGCACGATCTCGAACTTCAGCATCAATGCGAGTTTGAACGAGTGCGTTCGAAGCCATAGTTATCTCCAACTGAAAGACCAATCGTAATGCATATGAATTACAGCGTCTATAGAAGATTTCCGTGTGCGCCACCCCGCTGCATTCTTCGCCTTGAAGGGATGCGAACCTACGGCCCGTTTACCAAATCATGTCTAAGGTGTCAGTCTAACTGACGATTCAGCACGTTAGCCTGACAAGGATAGCCAGTTTGTGGCCGAAAACAGTCGTTTCCCCCTGATCTACTAAGTTTCACTTTTGCGACAACCGCATATGCATCGGTGTCCCGCCAGCATCCTTCTCACATCTGCTGGCAAGACCGTCAGTCGTATTCTGCTCGAAGCGCTTCCCATTCTTCAAGGAGGGCAGCGTATCGGTCTCGGAAGCTATCTTCCTCGTTTCCTGCAAGCGGATAGCGATCAATTGAGAAGGGTTCGCCACGGATAACGTCCAAAACCCGGATCTCCTCGTGAGGTACACCGAGGAGTGCTTGGCCCAATAGCCAAAGCCCGAGCCGCGCAGCCTTATGCTGCTCTTTCCGGACCCGTAAGGTCCAGTAAGAGCAATATTCATCACACGAGGATTTTCGATCGCCTCGGTCAAGGCGCTCGAATATACACCAGCGGGATCCGCTTTGTCGGTCGGAGCAAGGTCAATGAACCGAGATACGGCGCCTTTGTCGTTACGGCGCCGAGTAAATCTCGATGTGATCGCAGCAAGTGGACTTGCCAGTTTCATAAAATAGCCAACCAAGCTCGTAAGCTCCGAATTCTCAAAGACTGCATTTGCACGATGCTGCGCGTATTAATATCGATAACTTATTTTAAGTTGCGGGCAAGACAGCTTTTTCCAGTGATGCTGTTCCTGCTGGTGGCCCTGTAAGTTTCCAACGGCGTCCGAGCAACGGACACGACAAATCCTCAAGAATGCAGCTAGCGAATCCAACGCAACATGGGGCACCTCTCAAGGAATCTCCCACGCGCAGAACCTCCCCCTCCCCGTTATCTCGTCGCGCAAGCCGAGTTCCAAAACGATGCCCCGCGCCGCCTGCGGCGTGACCTCGAGCGTTTTGGCCACCATCCCCGCCGACACCAGCGGTTTCGCCATCACCAGCTCGACCTGCTCCGGCAGTTTTGAAGAGGCCGTCGCCCTTCGAGCTTTCGATCCGTCATCGTTTTCGCCAGTGCCAACCGATCTTGTTCTTTCATGCAAATCTCGGCGGCCGCCAGAAACCCTTCGGCGATGGCGAGCAGTCGCGTTTCCCGATCGCGATCCCGGCGCCGATCAGCCGGTATGGATTTGAGGCCGAAATTGACGGCCGCGAGATGGGCGCCGGTGATGCCGGCCTCGCGCAGGATCGACGCTGCAAATAGCCTGTCGAGCCAAGGCGCATGCTGCAGGAGAGAAAGCTCCTTAGGCATCGAGGGCGACGATCGCCTGCAGCACCGCCGGCACGTGTTCGACCTGACGCAACACGCCACGCCACTCGTCGAGCCGGGCATCCTCATCCCAATCGAGATCATAGACCATCGGATCCTTTTCGGCACGGCTAGCCGCCGCACGAGCGCCGGCGCGGCCAGGTCGTTTGGCATCCTCGATGGCCGCCTCTGATCGGACCAGCGTCGCATTGATGGCTGCAAGATCGACGCCCGGGAGATTTTCGATGTCATCGGGTTCATCTCCCTCTCCTTCCCGATCGACCGCGTTCACCGCCATCGCATCGCCGGTATTAGCCGACATGATCTCCGCAATTTGTCTGAGCGAGCGAACGCCCTCGGGTGACAGCGCCCAATCCGGCGACTGGCCAGAAATGCGCCGGCGGGTTTTTAGAACGTCGCGTGCGATGGTGAGTTCGTGGGTGGGAGTGCGGACATCGCGCAGACCGTCATGGAGAAACAGGTCCTCGATATGGGCGAGTTCGCCGTCGCTCCAGACCGAGGCGCAGGCGTCTGCGAATTGGGTGCGCTCGAGGAAGCCAGCACCGACGGGTGAGCGAGAACGCCTCCTGCCTATCGAGAAGCGGCGTTGGCATACTGCGACGTTGTATATCCCTCGAACACATGGCATGGCCGCGCCGGCGCCCTGCCCGCTTTGCACCTGCTGAATTGGGAATTCGTGTTTCGTGCCGGGGATTTAGCACTGACGATCGTAGCTGTTTAGCGCAGTGGATCGTAACTTTGGGCTATCGTAGGATACTATGGAGTATGAATTGGTTGCGGGAGCAGGATTTGAACCTGCGGCCTTCAGGTTATGAGCCTAAACGCCTTAACCTGTCAGTCAATCTGGCCCTTCTCCATCAGCCAGGTGACCGATTCCTGAACGGCCTGCAGCGACGTATAGCGAGGCCTGTAACCAAGCAGTCGCTCGGCCTTGGCAATCGAGCAATTCGGACTTCGGGCGATATGCTCCCATGTCGCCTGCGCATCTTCCGGCGCCTGGCCTTCCGCCCATCTCTCATAGGGCAGGAACTCCAGCTTCGGCTCATGTCCGAACCAGCGCGACATGGCCTCGGCGTAGCCTCTCAGCGTCAGCGCCCCGCCTGAAACCGCATGAAAAGCCTCGCCGGTCGAAACGCGCCAATTGGCGATCGCGCCCATGAACATTTGCGCGACGTCATCCGCATGGACATGATGAACCGTCTCCAGGCCGAAATTCGGAAGTACCAGCGTTTCGCCGCGCGCCAATGTCGAGAATGCCGACGGATTGAAATGCCCGGCCGGATTGAGGGGTGCCCAGCCCGGACCGACGATGTGGCCGGGATGGATCAGGGTTGCGGGAAATCCTCTGCGGCGCGCCTCCTCGAGCAAATATGCCTCGATGGCTGCTTTCTGGGTGCCATAGTCTCCGAACGGCTGCTTCGGCGCCTCCTCCGGTGTCGGAACGACGGTTGCAAAGCCATGCGTCCAGATCGTGCCCGTATGCAGGAAATGGCCGACATGACCGACAAGCGTCTCCGTCAGGTGCCTTGCGCTGTCGAGCGTGAAGCAGATCATGTCGATGACGATATCCGGCTTCAATGCGCCGATGGCCGGACCGAAGCTGCCATCCTTCTCCATGGCGGCGCGATCCATCACCAGCATCTCGGCCTCGTTCCAGGCCTTGTTCGGCGAATACGGCTTGGCCTGGCCGCGGCTGATCGCCACCACGTCATGTCCTGCCTCGACCAGTCGCGGCACGAGATAGGTGCCGACATGGCCGGTGGCGCCGATAATCACCGTGCGCGTCATGATATCCTCCCAATAGTCGTGATCAAAATCGGCTGCCGCCGAAATTCGAGACGTAATCCGCATGTGAGAATAGGAGCGTGCGCGGTTTTGTCACCCGCCGCGAGGAAATCGCAACTTTCTCAGGATTGCGTCGCGATGGGCGGCCATGAGAATAGGCCGGAGAGGCCACTGGTGGTCGCAGCATCGCAACAATCGGCACCCGCCCAAGAAGCGGGTGCCGAAAGATCATGCCTAGCGAAGCTCTATAATGGCGCAGCCATAGGCGTCGAGCGACAGAGCGCCGGATACCGTTTTGCCATTATCGAGAAGATTGATCCCGGCCGGGACTTCTCTCAACTCGGCGCGCTGGTCGAGATAGTTCTGCAGGAACAGCAGGCGCCGCTCGTCGTTCTGGCGCATCGTCACTTCGACGCCCTCGGGCAGATCGCCGACAAGAGGCGCAATTCCCGCTTCCGCAAAGGTACGATCGGCCAGGGCATCCGTCAGTTCCGGCGTCAGATAGGTGCCGAGATAAAGGACCCTGCCCTTGCCGACCCGGCGCAGGCCTGCCATCGGCATACCTTCGGCATAGCGGTTCGACCATGCCGCAATCACCTCGACATCATCCGTCACCGCCAGGTTCTCGTAGAAATGCGCTGCCTCGATCTCGCGATTGCCGAAAGTGAAGCGGCGAACGCGACGATGGGATTCTGCCGGACGGCCAGGTGGAACGACAAGCCCGCCCGACCGCGACATGACGTCGAAAAGACCCTTGGCGTCGGGGGCTGCCAGGCGACCGAAATCCTCCACCTTGACACCCGTCAATCGCGTCAGTGACGAGCCCGGCGCGGCCTCGCGGATGACATGGTTGTTTTCATCACGCGTGCCGGTGCGCGCACCGATGATAACGGTGCCGCCGTCCCGGGCAAAAGCCTCAAGCCGCTCGGTCCAATCGTCCTTCCACATCACCCAATGCGGCACATAGAGCAACTTCAGCCGCGACAGATCGTCTTCGGGATGGATGAAGCCGCAGGCAATGCCGCGATCGTAGCAATATTGATGCAGCTGAACGGCGTCGTCCTGTGGGCTCGGCAATCCGATCGAATAGGTCTTGTGCGCCTCCTGATTGTCGAAATCCGAGCCGGCGATGCCGACATCCATGCGCACATAAGTGCCGAGGATCTTGTCCTTGAGCGCCGTCATCTCGGTCGCGAAACGCTTGGCCTCGTCGTAGCGATGACGGGGCACATCGTCATGATCGATGATACCCATCCAGTAGATTTCCGCGCCGAAATGCGCCGGCCGCCAGCGGAAGAACATCAGGCCATCGGCGCCGCGCGCAACGGACGACATGGCCATGCGCCGCATTTCGCCGGGCTCCGGCGTCAGCGTGCAGAAGCCCGGCTGGCTGCCGAAGCCGGACTGCTGCTCGGGCACGATGTAGTTTCCCGAGAACCCGCGGCAGATGTCGAGGTGGAGTGCCTGTACCTTGGCATGGTTGCCGATGCGCTGGAATTCGTCATAGAGCATCGGATAGATGTCGTAGCCGACGAAATCGAGATCGGTGGAAAACTGCCCGCGAAAATCGATATCGCGAAGACCGCCGAGATTGTGGAAGATGAACCACTCGGGCTTGGTCGCCCGCAGGATTTCCACCTGGTCGTGCTGGAAGCGGGCCGTCGCGAAGGCGAGGAAGCGATGGTAGTCCTGGACATGGCCGGGACTGGGGAAGGTAGGACCGAATTCGATCGGAAGCACGATCTGGCTGAAATCGTCATAGGCCGTCGCCCAGAAATCGCCGCCCCAGGCGAAATTGAGCCTGTCGATCGTCCCGTATTTCTCGCCAAGAAAGGCCTGAAACTCCGAAAGCGTCGCCTTTGAGAAGGATTCCGGCATGCTGGTGTTGAGCTCGTTGTCCGTCTGCCAGCCGATAACACGGGGATGATCCCGGTAGTGCTCGGCCATCGCTTTCGTAATTCGCTTGCTGTGCTCGCGGAAAACCGGGCTTGCGGTGTCGGCATGCTGACGCGAACCGTGGCTCATTGTCCGGCCGTTGCCGTCGACGCGAAGGATTTCGGGATGAGCGGCCGTCAGCCAGCGCGGCGGCGTCGCCGTCGGCGTGCACATGATGGTATCGATGCCGTGGCGCGCCAGCACCTCGATGGCACGGTCGAAGAGATCGAACTCGAACGTGCCGAGCTTCGACTCGAAAAGATGCCACGCAAATTCGCCGAGGCGTACGACATTGAAGCCGGCCTCGGCCATGCGCTTGGCGTCACGCGCCCAATAGCTCTCGTCGACATGTTCCGGATAGTGCGGTGCTCCCACAAGAAACCTGTCGGTCTTGATGGTCCGCCATACGGAAAGGTCGTTCTTACTGCTGCTCACTGACACGATATCAGGCTCCTGAACTGTTATTTATCTAGAATTGGCTTGCGGACGGTAATGGTCCGCTCGTCCTGGCCGGAGAAAAGGTAGATTTCCTTAGGATCGATGCTGAGGCCGATCGGCGCATCGTTGGCAATGCCGGCGACATGGCCGATCTGTACGGTGATGTTGCCGGTGCCGCTTTCGGAGCCGATGCATTGCAGCGCGCCGGCATCGACGTAGAGGATCGTCTCGCGCCCGAGATGCTCGACGAGGCGGACTTGGCCCGAAATCGGCGCGCTCGCGGATCGCCCCTCAGCGACGGAGATGTTCTCTGGCCGGATGCCGAGGGTGAGCTTTTCTCCTTGCCGAACCTCGCAACCGGGCGCGAGCTCGACGGCAACCGGCGCAAGACCGGGCGCGGAGACAGTCACGCTATGTGCCAAGGTCCGATCGACGGTCACCGTGAAGAAATTCATTCGCGGCGCGCCAAGGAAGCCCGCCACGAATAAATTTTCCGGATTGCGGTAAAGCTCCAACGGCGAGCCCACCTGCTCGATGATGCCGCGGTTGAGAACTACGATCCGGCTCGCCATAGTCATGGCCTCGACCTGGTCATGGGTGACATAGACCATGGTCGCGCCAAGCTCGGCATGCAGGCTGCTCAACTCGACGCGCATCTGCGTGCGAAGTGCCGCGTCGAGATTGGAAAGCGGCTCGTCGAACAGGAAGACATCCGGGGAGCGGGTGATGGCGCGGCCGATCGCGACGCGCTGGCGCTGGCCGCCGGAAAGCTGCTTCGGCCGCTTGTCGAGCTGATCGGTAATCCTGAGGATCTTGGCGGCGCGCGCCACTGCCGCATCGATCTCCGCCTTCGGCCGCTTGGCCATGCGCAGGCCGAAGCCCATATTCTCGGCGACCGTCATATGCGGATAGAGCGCATAGGACTGGAACACCATGGCGATACCGCGCTCGCCCGGCTCGGCGACGGTGACATCGCGGCCATTGATCAGGATCTGGCCGGAAGAGATCGTCTCCAGCCCAGCGATCGACTTCAGCAGCGTGGACTTGCCGCAGCCGGAGGGGCCGACCATGACGATGAATTCGCCCTGCTCGACCGAGAGATCGATACCGCGCAGCGCGTGATAGGCGCCGTAATTCTTGTTGATGTGACGGAGTTCGAGACTGGTCATGCTTCTAGGCTCGCAAGGAAAGGATTGGCACGGAGGGCGGATACGGCGAATGGAATCTTCATCCCTTCACCGCGCCCATGGTGAGCCCGGCAATGAAATGCCGCTGCATCAGGAAGAACATGATGACCGGCGGCACGGCGACGACGATGGTGCCGGCGGAGATCAGGTTCCAGGCGGACACCCACTCGCCGCGCAGATTAGCAAGTCCAGCCGTGACCGGCTTCACCGTATCGCTGATGGTCAGCACCACGGCCCAGAAGTAATCGTTCCAGACGAAGGTGAAGATCAGGATCGCAAGCGCTGCCAGCGCCGGGCGCACCAGGGGCACGACGACGTGAACCAGCGTCTGGAAGGGTGTCGCGCCCTCCGCTCTCGCTGCCTGAAACAGCTCATCCGGCAAGGCGGCGATGAAGTTGCGCATGAACAGCGTCGCAAAGCCCGTCTGGAAGGCAATGTGAAAGATGATCAGCGCCACGGGCGTGTCGTAGAGGCCGATACGCACCATCAGGTCGCGCACCGGGATCATCATGATCTGATAGGGCAGGAAATTGCCGCCGACGAACAGGGCAAACACCAGCATGTTGCCGCGAAAGCGATAACGCGCCAGCACGAAGCCGGCAAGCGTGCTCAGGATCAGCACACCGACGACGGCCGGCAGGGTGATCATCAGGCTGTTGAGGAAATAGCGCGCCATCGGCGTCTGGGTGAAGACGGACGTGTAGTTCTCCACCAGCCCGAACTGTGTCGGCCAGCCCCAGAGATTGCCGCCCATGACATCCTGCGTCGAGCGGAACGACGTCAGGATGATGGCAAACAGCGGGCAGAGCCAGAGGATCAGGATGGCGAGTACGGCAATGAAATAGAAGCGACGCCGCCAGATGGCATCTTCGGCAATTGGGCGCGGATACATCAGGCCCCTCTTTCTTCGATACGAATGATGCGCGTGAGGTACCAGACGATGAATACCGCCATGATCACGAACAGAACCGAGGCGATCGCGGCACCGTAGCCGAAGCGATAGGAAAAGATCGATTGCTCAAACATCTGGTAGGCAAGCACTTCGGATGAGCCGAAAGGACCGCCTTGCGTCATCACTGAGACCATGTCGAACGAGCGCAGCGCACCGACGACGGTGACCGCGATCGCGATGAAGGTCACCTGCGTCAGCTGCGGCAGGACGATATGGCGCAGCATGTTCAAGCCCCTCGCCCCGTCGACACGGCCGGCGCCGATCAATTCCTCGCTGAGATTGTTCAATCCAGCGAGGTAGAGCACCATGCAGAAGGCGATCTGCGGCCAGAGCGCTGCGATCACGATCGCAAAGGTGACGAAATGCTCGTCCGACAGGACCGCGGGGGCGGTCGCGCCGAAAAAGCCGAAGACCAGAGCCAGCAAACCGAGTTGCGGCGTATAGACCCAGGTGAAGACGACACCGACGGCGACCGAGGCCAGCACCAGCGGAATGAAGAAGAGCGACTTCATGAGCCGCATGCCGCGAATCTTCTGGTTGACCAGCAGGGCAATCGCCAATCCGAGCGGCGGCGCTGCCATGAACATGACGAGCCAGATGATGTTGTTCTTCAACGAGACATAGAATTGCGGGTCGTTGAACAGCTCGACATAATTGCCGAAGCCGATCCAGGTCATCGGGCTAAAGCCATCCCATTCGTGCAGGCTGATCCAGAGGCTTTCTATCGCCGACCACAGGATCACGACCGAAAAGAGAATGGCCGCAGGCAATATCAACAAAGTCGGGGTGAGCCACCAGCGATGGCGGCGCCAAATTCTCATCATCTTATCCTCGTTCGGTATGGGCAGGCGGAGCAGTGGCTCCGCCTGCCGGTCGCTGGGAGGAAGGTCAGATCTTGTAGATACGCTTGCGCGTACCTTCGAGCCGCTTCAGGATCGCATCGCGCCGCTCGGGCTTCGCCATGAACTCCTGGAAGCCGACGAGGCCGGCCTGGGCCATGTCGGGATCGCTGTCGCGGTCGTAATATTGCGAGGTGCCCTGCACTGTCTTCAGCGCTTCGACGGCAGCGTTGACGAGCGGATCCTTGCCGGGCGGCAGATCGTTGCGGGGCGGCACGTTGCCGCCAGGTTCCAGATACGGGCCGAGGTTTTCCGGCCGATAGAAATAGGCGAGGAATTCGCGCGCACCCTGCTTGTTCTTGGCATTGGCCGGGATATGCACCGAGTTCAGCGAAAACTCCTCGAAACGGCCGATCTTCGCATCGATCATCGGGAAAGGAGCAAATGCGAGTTGATCGAGCTCCTCCTTCGGGAAAGTGGAGCGGACGAAGGCGCCGAGATTCATCATGCCAGCCTTCTTTTGCGACAGAAGCGCACCCGCCTCCTGCCAACCGAAGGATGTGTTGTTCGGCGTGAAGAAATCCTGCTTGATCAGGGTTTCCCACATGTCGAACACCGGCTTCAGCGCCGGATCGAGATAGCTCATCTCGCCGTTCATCAGCGCCATATGCTTGTCGAGGCCGTTTATGCGCAGGTTCATCTGATCGAACCACCCGGCTGCCGGCCACAATTCCTTGGTGCCCATCGCGATCGGCGTGAGGTTGGCGCTCTTGCATTTGGCGCCGTAGGCGAGGAAATCGTCCCACTTTGCCGGCACGGCGGTGCCGAGCTGGGCGAAGACGTCCTTGCGATAGAACATGCCCCAGAGCGTGCCGCCCGTCGGCAGACCGTATTGCTTGCCGTCGACCGTGACCGAACCGGCCGCCGCGCCAAGGACATCCTTGTATTTCTCTTTTTCGAAGAGATCGGAGATGTCGTCGAACAGGCCGCGCTTGACGAAGGCGCGCATGCGGTTTCCCGAGAACCAGAAGCAGATATCGGGCGCACCGGCGACCAGATAGTTGCGGATCGCGGTCTTGTGCGCCTCATGATCCATATTGTTGATCACGACCTTGACGCCGGCCTGCTTGCCGAAATCGTCGGCCATCTTGCGCAGGATCGCCAGTGCATCGGCGTTGTTCTCGTCGGAAATAATGTTGATGTCCTGCGCCTGCGCAATGGCGGGCATGGGAAAACCGGTGAGCGCTGCGGCGGAAACCGCCCCTGCCCCCTTCAAAAAATTGCGCCGGCTTGCCGGCCTTCCAAGCAAATTGAAAGTCATTTGGACTCCTCCCGTTGTGGTATCTATCTCGTCCTTAGCCAGCGAACCGGACGGAATGCGCGGCGGACGCCCCTCTTGCCCCCTACGCAACGGTCGCAACAAACCTGCCGCCGCAATGCATTTGCACCGCCCGGAACCCTCGGTTCGAGAAACCTTGTCCTATTGCTGACTTCTTCGTGCTTGCGCACCTGCCGGATGTTGATCGACGAGTGAAGTTATGCATAAGTCTGAAACGGACGCAATAATTAATTTACAAAATTAAGAAAGAGACATCGTGAAGCTGAAAGGCGATCAGAGCACTTCGCGAGCCCTCAACCGGCGGCTCATCCTGAACCTTCTGCGACAAGAAGGGCCGAAAAGCCGCGCCGAAATCGCAACGATCACCGGCCTCAGTCCAGCGGCCGTCACCTTCGTCATTGCCGACCTGATCGAGGAAGGGCATGTCGCCGAAGGCAAGGCCGTGGCCGGGCTTTCGGGCCGGCGCCCCATACCCGTCGAGATCAACTACACCAACGGGTTGGCGATCGGCTTCAAGCTGATGGTCGGTTCCGTCGAATGCGTCGTCACCGACCTTGCAACCAACCCGCTTGCCTCCTGCCGCCTGTCCCTTGACGACAACGAGCCGGAAAACGTTGCAACGACGCTGGCTGAAGCCGTGCCCCAGCTCGTCAAGGCCGCGGGGCGTCCTCACGCACGACTGGCAGGCATTGGTGTTTCCATGCCTGGCGTCATCGACAACGGCCAGGCCGTCTGCGTGCGCAGTTTTCGCTTCAAGTGGAACAATGTGCCTTTTGCATCGATGGTCGCGCAAAAGGTCAAGGTACCGGTCTGGCTCGAGGATGATACCAATGCCTATGCCATCGCCCAACAGCTCTTTGGCCCGGGAAGGCATCATCGCAATATGGCCGTGCTTGCGATCGGCGTCGGCATCAGCTGCGCGGTCATCGTCGATGGAAAACTCTACCGCGGCGCCCATGGCGCGGCCGGCAAATTCGGTCATACCTTGCATGAGGAGAATGGCCGGCTTTGCGAATGCGGCAAGCGTGGCTGCCTGATGGCCTATTATTCCGAACCGGCCATGCTCCGCACATGGCGCGAGGCGACCGGTCGAGATAGTAGCCACAACCTCTCCGACATGCTGGAATCAGCAAAAGCAGGAGATGCCAAGGTCCTTGATATCCTGCGTGACGCCGGCGCCGGGATCGGCAAGGCTCTCGCCAACCTCGTCAACATCACCGACCCTGAGGTCATCGTCATCGGAGGCGAGGCCGTTTCGTTCGGCGATGCTCTTTTC
Organism: Rhizobium sp. P40RR-XXII; assembly: GCF_012641405.1. Taxonomy (GTDB): domain Bacteria; phylum Pseudomonadota; class Alphaproteobacteria; order Rhizobiales; family Rhizobiaceae; genus Rhizobium. The sequence continues at coordinate 73,650 of NZ_JABAII010000010.1, read as the reverse complement.
GGCCCGCTGGAAGCCAGCATGGCGGCTCGCACCTTTTTCGCCTCGCCGTCTCTCCTGCCCGATTGGGAAGACAATTCCTGGGCACGCGGCGCGGCCGCCCTCGTCACCCAGAAATTTTTCGACTTCGAGACAGCGGACGGAACAACCGGAATGAGCGAACCGGCCACGTCGACCTACCTCGCCTGATCGGTCCCCCTCAAGGGTGTTCGAACCTGACTTCGGTAGATCGAGATCGTCGTTGAGACCAAAATCATCGCGGCTGTGGCTGCGGAATATCCATTTGCGCCGAGACGGGTACAATCAGACGACACGACTGGCAGAAATGCCATTCTGTCCGAGTGTTTCGGACATTCGATATCTTGTCACATCCATGTCATGAAATACGTCGACACCTCGTGCCAGATCAAAAGCGGGTACCCAGATGGATTATTTCAGACGTTTCAACTTCCTGTTCGCAACGCCAACCTTTGACAACGAGGATCTGGAGGGTGCCCGCTACAACCAGATCGTCGAGGAGATCGAACGCTCCGGCTTTGAAGTGGTGCGCGCGCGCAATCTCGAAGATGCGGAGATCGCCGTGCAGACGGACGCCGCCATCGGCTGCATGCTGGTCGACTGGGGCAAGAAGGGGCTCGAGGGCAAGACGGCTTCCCTCATCAACCTGATGCGCCGGCGCGGCCTCGAATTTCCGATCATCCTGCTCATCCGCCGCAAGCGCTTCGAGGATGTGCCGGTAGAGGTCCTCGATTTTATCGACGGCTATGTCTTCCTGTCCGAAGAAACACCTGCCTTCATCGCCAAGAGCCTCATCAGCCGGCTCAAGCAATATGCCGAGACGTTGAAGACGCCGTTTTTTGGTGCGCTGGTCGATTATGCCGAGGAAGGCAACCACCTCTGGACCTGTCCCGGACACAATGGCGGCATCTTCTACAGCCGCAGCCCCATCGGCCGTGTCTTCATGGAGCATCTCGGCGAAGCGGTGTTTCGCGACGACCTCGACAATTCCGTGCTCGACCTCGGCGACCTTCTGACCCATGAGGGGCCTGCGCTTGCCGCTCAAAAGGAAGCAGCCAAGATCTTCGGCGCCGAGAAGACCTATTTCGTGCTGAACGGCACCTCCACCTCCAACAAGGTCGCTCTGTCGGCCCTCGTCACCGACGGCGATCTCGTGCTGTTCGACCGCAACAACCATAAGGCTGCCCATCATGGCGCTCTGATGATCTCGGGCGGCATTCCGGTCTATCTGCCGACCAGACGCAACCTCTATGGGCTGATCGGCCCCATGGATTTTGCAGAAATGGACGAGGAGGCCCTGCGCGAGCGCATCCGCACCCATCCATTGGTGAAAGACCCCGAGGCCTATAAGAAGCCGCGGCCGTTCCGCGTCGCGGTCGTGGAGCAGTGCACCTATGACGGCACGATCCACAATGCCGAGATGATCCTCAAGCGCATTGGCCATTTGTGCGATTACATCCTCTTCGACGAGGCCTGGGCGGGCTTCATGAAGTTTCATCCGCTCTATGCCGGGCGTTTTGCCATGGGCCTTTCCGACCTTGGCCCGGACGCGCCTGGTATCATCGCCACGCAATCGACCCATAAGCAGCTTGCCAGCTTCTCGCAGGCCTCGCAGATCCACATGAAGGACCGGCATATCACCGGCCAGAAGCGCCGCGTGGAGCACCGTCGCTTCAACGAAAGCTTCATGCAGCACGCCTCGACCTCACCCTTCTATCCGCTGTTTGCCTCGCTCGACGTCGGCGCGCAGATGATGAAGGGCCGCTCTGGTGAAGTGCTTTGGGATGATACGATCCGTCTCGGCATCGAACTGCGCAAGAAAATCCGCGCCGTGCGCCGCGAATTCGAGGAGAAGGAGCATCGTCCCGAGCGCCGCTGGTTCTTCGAGCCCTTCGTGCCGGACCGGGTGGCGATCCCGGATGTGTCCAGCCCCGGCGCCGTCCACAATGTGCCTTGGGAGAGTGTCGCCACCGACCAGCTCGCCACCAATCCCGCCTTCTGGCACCTGACGCCCGACGCGACATGGCACGGCTTTTCCGCAATGGAGCCGGGCTTTGCCATGACCGATCCGAACAAGCTGACCCTTCTGACCCCCGGCTTCGACCGGGCGAGCGGACAATACACCGAGCACGGCATACCGGCGCCCGTGGTTGCGCAATATCTGCGCGAAAACCGCATCGTGGCGGAAAAGAACGACCTCAATTCGCTGCTGTTCCTCCTCACCCCCGGTGTGGAGGCCAGCAAGGCCGGCACCTTGATCAGCGGTCTTGTCGCCTTCAAGAAACTCCATGACGAAAATGCTTTGCTGGAGGAGGCAATTCCGGAATTCTATCGACGCCGCCCGAGCCGCTATGCCGGCGTGCGGCTGCGCGATCTCTGCGCGGAAATGCACAATTTCTTCCGCCAGGCCGATGTCAGCGCGCTGCAGACGAAGCAGTTTTCCGCCGACCACCTGCCGCCGATTGCCATGTCGCCGCATGATGCCGCGCGCTGCCTGGTGCGCAACGATGTGGACTATCTGCCGATCGACGCCATTGCCGGCCGTATCGCAACGACGCCGTTCGTCGTCTATCCTCCCGGGATCGCGACCATCGTGCCCGGCGAGCGCCTGACGGAGCAGGCAAAGCCGATGATCGACTATCTCAAGATGTTCGAGACCTGCTTCAACACCTTCCCTGGCTTCGAGGTGGAGATCCAGGGTCTCTACCGCGAGATCGACGCATCCGGCAAAATCCGGCTCTATACCTACGTCGTCGCGGAATAGGCTGGAAAATTCGGATTGGTCATGAAACAGGATAAAGCAATCGTCGTTCGCCCGTCTCGGGAGAGCGACGTCGATGCCATGTTGGCAATCTATCGCCGCCATATTCACCGTGGCGTCGAGGCTGGGGTGGACGATAGCGACACGCCGCAACCGGACGATCTGCGCGAACGGCGCAAGAATTTGAAGGATCGCCGCTTCCCGCATGTCGTTGCGATCGACGGCGAGAAGGTCGTGGGCTATGCCTATGTGGTGCTGTTCCGCAAGCGCCCGGCCTATCGCTACACCGTCAAGCACTCGATCTATGTGCATCACGACCATATCGGCCAGGGCGTCGGGAGCCTGCTCATGCGCGGGCTGATCGACGCCTGTGCCGCGGCCGGCTTCCGGCAGATGATCGGCTATATCGACGCAGACAACGTCGCTTCGCTCGCACTGCACGAACGCTTCGGCTTCGCCCGTGTCGGCCTATTGCCGGCGGTTGCCTATCGCTACGGCCGTTGGGCTGACACGGTCATGGTCCAGCGCTCACTCGCCTCGGGCTCGACCACCCCACCGCCACCGCCGGCCCTCTCCACCCGCTGAAACCAATGGGATGATGCCCGTAAGCGTTGGCACAAGCCATTCTTGTGAGAGTATCGTACCCTCGCGATGACATCGGCCTCAGCGACGAGAGCGCTGTGACGATGATTTGCGGCACTTCCTACCTGCTTTTGTTCCTAAGAGCGGTAGAGGATGATACGTCCGGTTGGAACAAGCTGCGAAAGGAAATCGAAATCACGAATGTTTCCGGTTAGCACACTTGCCCCTAATTGCCGGGCTTGCAGGAAAACCAAAGCGTCGTTGATGAACTTACGCTCGAGGCCCTCACCTTTTGGCAAATTACTCATCCGAAAAAGCAAACCAGCCAGGACCCCTGCCTGCCCCCATATAGCTGCGTTCGGCGCATGAAGCCGATGCTCCGGTATATCGTCAATGGTTGCCTGGACCGTTTCCAACACCGTCCTCGTTGACGGATGCTTCGGATCCAGGCGGCCAAAGACGTGGGTCAACTCAGAAAGGCAAACAGCAGAGTGATGACATAGCCGATATGTCAGGAGTGTATCCACGGTAACCGGCGACCGCCCCTTCAGCACATCGAGATAGACGGTGGTATCCAGAAACAATGGCCCACCTATAATTGGCTCGTCATCGACCCAAATCAGTTCGCCGTCGAACCGCCGTTCAAGTGTCCCTTTGTATTTTTGCGGTTTAAGTGATCGAAGGGTTTCTCTAAGATCAAATCTCAAGGTCGATATCCGATGGAATGCTGCCTTTGCGCCTAACAAGCTGGGCACCAAAATCATCCTCCAACGCCAACCGCGACAGCGCTAACTCCAACAACTCGGTGTCCGAAGTCACGTGGGCTCGCTTCTTCGCCGCTTCGACCAGCTCGGATGGAACGCGCCCGGACAAACGGGTATCTTTTGCGCCGAGAAGGCCTATTGCCCTCGCTTGCTCAAGCACGAGCTTGTTGCGGGTCAAGGCGACCTCTGTTTCGCTTCCCGCGGCAGGATTGGTTTGGGCACTCATGATAGCCTCCTATGTTGAACATAACATATAAAGCGTTCAACATGAAAACAAGCTATATGTTCGGCTTAAACTCACCCAGCGTCGATTTATCGAGAGGAACGCCGTCACAATTATCCGAAAGATTGCGAAGCAAGTGCAAAAACGATCGGAGATCCTGTGTTCGGGCATCCATAGGCGGCGGCCTCGGAAGAAACCATTGTTGTCACGGTGTCGAAGACGGACATGCCGCTTTGCTGGACAAAACCGGCGAATGGGCCGGTACCGAAATGGGTGTCGAGCCGGAGAAAACTGCCAAGATGCGCGACGACATGTGGATGAACGACGGAAATTGCATCTTCCTCGCAACGGGCAACGACAGGACCGACGACATGACCGCGGCCGAACCGGCGCCGCATGGAATAAGCCGTCAGCTTTTCGCCCTCATAAAGACCGTAGCAGATAGAGCTCTCGAACAATCGCAGTAGATGCGGGTGGCGCAGCGTGCCGAAAGCAGGCTCATCCAGGGTCGCGACGACATCCAGATCGCTGCGCTCGAGCCGCCTCAGCTGAACCCCCGGTTTGATATTGCCGACCTCGGGCGCGGATACGATCTCGCCCTGACACTGAAAGACCGTCTGTTGCGGCTTGAATCCAAGTGTCGCGCACATCCGGCGCGCCGCTCTTGTTGCATTCAGCCTTATTCGTTGCTGATGGCATTCGGCCAGCATCCGCTTGACGAGCCACTCGGCCGTACCATTCGTCTGCAGGCGCGGCGCGGTGATCAGCATGCCGAATGTGGCGAAATTCTCGCCGTGCGGAAACCACATGGTCGAGCCGGAAACCCTGCCGATTTCATCGAGCGCCACGAAGCCGCGGCCGACATCCCGCAGGTGCTGCCAGTCCTGCGATCGATGCGGCCACCCGACCGACATCGAGAGAGCCTGAAGCTGTGACAGAGCAACATCTGCAATGTCGGCAAAACGCATTTCGAATGCATCGACATGCAGTTTCTCGGGTACCTTTGTCTTCATTCGTGGTCCAGCCGCCATCCGATCTTCCGGCTGCTTATTGGCGCAAGCCGACATCATGCTTGGCGACCTTAGCCGAGACCGCGCAAAACATTTCACTGCGTATGCAAACACCGGCGCAAGAATTGACCGTATGAGCCGCGCTTTCGGCAGGTATTCTTCTGACGGAGGCTTAACCTTCCTTTGATCGAAACCTCGCTTGCACAGCCGAGGACGGCAATCGGAGATTGGCAACAGCAATGCAGGCACCGGACATCCTGGCAAAACTGGTCGGTTTCGATTCCGTCGTCGGAACGACGAACGCTGAAATCGTGGAGTGGATCTGTGCCTACCTCAAGTCCTTCGGCGCCACGGTTGATATCCTTGCAGGCCCAGAGGGCGACCGGTCGAACCTTTTCGCGACGATCGGTCCCCGCGACAAGCCGGGTTATGTCCTCTCCGGCCACATGGATGTCGTGCCGGCCAACGAGGCCGGATGGACGAGCGACCCCTTCGTGCTGCGGGTCGATGGCGAGAGACTATATGGCCGCGGCACCAGCGACATGAAGGGTTTTCTGGCCGCGTCTCTGGCTGCTCTGCCGATGCTTGCGGCGAGCGCTCTCGTGCGGCCGATCCATCTAGCCTTTTCCTATGACGAGGAAGCGGGTTGCCGCGGCGTGCCGCATCTCATTGCGTGCCTGCCGGAGCTTTGCGAAACCCCGCTCGGCGTCATCGTCGGGGAACCCAGCAACATGCGCGCCATCCTCGCCCACAAGGGGAAATCAGCCGCCCGCATCACCCTGAAGGGACGCTCTGGTCATTCGTCGCGGCCGGATCTGGGCCTCAATGCCATCCATGCCGCCACCGAGGTTCTGCAGGCAGCCGTTTCGACCGCGCATTCTCTTGCCCAGGGGCCATTCGAAGCGGCGTTCGAGCCGCCCTATTCATCGGTTTCGGTCGGCATCATTCATGGCGGGCAGGCCCTCAATATCATTCCCGATCTCTGTGCGATCGAGGTCGAAGCGCGGGCGATTTCCGGCGCGGATCCGGCAGCGCTGCTCTTACCGGTGCGCGAGGCTGCTGCCGCGCTTGAGCATCGAGGCTTCCAGGTCCAATGGGAGGAGCTGAGCTCCTATCCCGCCCTCTCTCTTCCACGGGCAGCCCCGCTTGCCGGTCTGCTGACCGAGCTGACGGGCATAGAGCCGCTGGCAGCCGTCAGCTACGGGACCGAAGCCGGGCTCTACCAGCGCGCCGGCCTTGAGGCGATCATTTGCGGCCCGGGCGATATCGGGCGTGCGCACAAGCCGAACGAATTCATCCTCGCGGACGAACTCGCCGCCTGCCAGGCCATGATCGAGGCTCTCGGCCGTCGCTGCCTGGTGTGATGGCACAAGACCGAAGGATGAACAGCCCATGACGTTCCTTTTCAATTCGGATGCCCGCCGCGGCCATATCTTTCAGCAAGCCTTCGCCCGCGAGCTGCCGGATATCTCCTTTTCCATGGATCCGCTGTCGGTCGACCCGGATGCCGTGCGCTATCTGATCACCTGGACGATTCCGGACGATTTGCCGCGCTACCGTAATCTCGAAGTACTGTTTTCCATTGGCGCCGGCATCGACCAATTCGACACGGCGCATGTTCCGGCTCACGTAAAAGTCGTCCGGATGGTCGAAGACGGCATCACCCGCATGATGCAGGAATATGTGACGCTTGGCGCCCTCTCTCTCCACCGCAATCTGCCGGCCTATCTCAGCCAGCAACGGCGTCAGGTCTGGAACGCCTTGCCACAAGTTCAGGCAACGGAGCGCCGCATCGGCGTGCTGGGGCTCGGGAACCTTGGACAGGCCGTCCTCGAAAGGCTGAAGCCGTTCGGCTTTTTGCTTTCCGGCTGGAGCCGCAGTCAACACGAGCTGGAAGGCGTTGCCTGTTTTGCCGGCGAAGCAGGACTTCATGCCATGCTTTCCGCGACCGACATCCTGATCTGCCTGCTGCCGCTGACCGACGAGACGCGCGGTTTTCTCAACGCCGACCTCTTTGAGAAACTGCCACAGGGTGCGGGTCTCGTGCATGTCGGCCGTGGACCGCAGCTCGTTTCCGAAGATCTCCTGGCAGCGCTCGACAGTGGCCGGCTTGCCGGCTCCGTGATCGATGTTGCCGATCCCGAACCGCTGCCCGCCGCTCATCCATTCTGGAACCACGAACGCATCCTGCTGACACCGCATATCGCCAGCGTCACCCAGCCCCATAGCGCTGCGCGCGCCGTCATCGACAATATCAAGAGGATAAGGGCGGGCGTGGACCCGCTCGGCCTCGTCGACCGCCGCCGCGGCTATTGACCTCAAGCCCAAAAGGATTCGCATGTCCCTCCTCAAGACGATTGACCCTAATCCCTCTTTCGCACCGCGTGAAAACGTTGTCGCTCCCGAGCGGCTGATCTCGGGCGATCCGAAGCTCAAGACCTGGGCACAGGACGTTGCCCGCAACGAGACGGTGCACACCGGCGTATGGGAGGCCACGCCCGGCGTGAGCCGTTCGATCAAGGGCGAAACCTTCGAATTCTGCCATATTCTTTCCGGCGTCGTCGAACTGACGCCGGAAGGCGGCGAGCCGGTCGTCTACAAGGCGGGTGACAGCTTCGTCATGAAGCCGGGCTTCGTCGGGATCTGGAAGACGATCGAAACCGTCCGGAAGATCTACGTGACCGTCACCCCTTGAGTTTCGCTCTGCGGCGCGGCTTCCAGGCACGCGCCGCATCCGATCTAGCCAAAGAATACACTGCCGCCCAGCCCCAAAACGGGTTTTTCCGCCGCGGCGGCCGACGCGATCGGATCAAGCTGCTTCGCCGATCCTATAGCATCTCGATAAATTGACCCGGAGGTATCATTATGGACCTGAGCTTCGATCCCGACAGCCTTTCGCTCCCCGTCGGACATTTCATCGGCGAGCATCTCAGTGCCGCAAGCGGTGTCATTCCGATGCATCGCCCCTCCGATGGCAGGGCCTATGCCGAATGCCCGGTCGCCGATGCCTCCGTCGTCGACCAGGCTGTCCAGACGGCCAAGGCCGCGCTGAAGGACAGCAATTGGGGCGGCGTCCGGCCGCGCGAGCGCCTGAATGTGCTGCACCGCTGGGCCGATCTCATCGAACAGGAAGCCGAAACGCTGGCCAGGCTCGAGGCTGTCGCTTCGACGCGGCCCGTTGGCCAGCTTGTCGATGGCGATATCGCGATTTCGGCAGAGCAGATCCGCTTCTTTGCCGAATTCGCCGACAAGGAAGGCAGCGACCTCGTGCCGACCGACGACGGCAATATCGGCATGATCATGACGGAGCCCTATGGCGTGGTCGGCGCCATCACGCCTTGGAATTTTCCGATCAACATGGCCGCCTGGAAACTTGGCCCGGCGCTGGCCGCGGGAAACGCTGTTGTCCTGAAGCCGTCAGAAATGACGCCGTTTTCATCCATCTATCTGGCAGAACTCGCCGTGCGTGCCGGCCTTCCCGCCGGCCTGATCAATGTCGTGCTGGGTGACGGCATGACGACCGGCCAGGCGATCACCGGCCATCCCGACATCGCCAAGATCAGCTTTACCGGCTCGACCCGGGCTGGATCGGCGATCATGGAGAACATCGCCCGCACGGGTGTAAAGCCGATGACGCTTGAGCTTGGCGGGAAGAGCCCCCAGATCGTCTTTGCCGATGCGGACCTCGACAAGGCCGCGGCGGCCATTACCGCCAGTATCATCGGCAATGCCGGCCAGGCCTGCGTCGCCGGATCGCGGCTCATCCTGGAGAAGAAGATCGCGGCCGAACTGACCGAGGCCATCCGGAACCGGATGAAGGGCGTTGTCCCAGGTCCCACCTGGGATGCCGCAAGCCGGTACTCCCCCATCATTTCGGAAAAACAGAGACAGCGCATCGATGCGATCGTCTCCGCCACTATCGAAGCCGGCGGAGAATGCCTTGCCGGCGGCACGCGCATGGACGCACCGGGCTATTTCTACGCCCCGACACTGATGGCCGGCATCGATCAAAATTCTCCTGCCATCATCGAGGAGATCTTCGGTCCCGTGCTGACGCTCCAGACATTCGAGGACGAAGAGGAAGCCCTGCAACTCGCCGACCATCCATGCTACGGGCTCGCGGCGGGCCTCTTCACCCGCGACCTCTCGCGCGCCATCCGGCTGACCCGTCGTCTGCAAGCCGGCACCGTCTGGGTCAATCGCTATAACCGTTCGCGTGACCACATCCTGCCGACCGGCGGCTACAAGCAATCCGGTATCGGCAAGGATCTCGGCCGTGAGGCATTTCAGGCCAATCGCAAAAGCAAGAGCGTTTTGATCAGTCTTTGAGGACAGCGAACATGAAAGCCTACAAGATCGCATTGATACCGGGTGACGGCATCGGCCGCGACATGACCGCCGCGGCCTGGTCGGTTCTGCAAAAGGCGGCGAGCACCCGCGGCTTTACGCTCGACGGCACGGAATTTCCCTGGTCCTGCGCCTTCTACAAGGAAACCGGCGCCATGATGCCCGCCGATGGTATCGCAACGCTGCGCGGCTTCGATGCCATTCTGCTTGGAGCCGTCGGCTGGCCGGCCGAAGTGCCGGATGCGGTATCCCTGCACGGGCTGCTGCTGCCGATCCGCAAGAACTTCGTGCAATATGCGAATATTCGCCCTCACCGCCTGCTGCCGGGCGTCCAGGGGCCGCTCAAGGCGTCGGCCTTCGATATTCTCTGCATCCGCGAAAACACCGAGGGCGAATATTCCGGCGCCGGCGGCCGCATTCATCAAGGCACGCTCGACGAAGTCGCGGTCGAGACGTCGATCTTCACCCGCAAAGGCGTCGAGCGCATCCTGCGTTTCGCCTTCGAGCAGGCAAGAACTCGCCGCGGCAAGCTCGCCTCGGTGACGAAATCCAACGCCCAGAAGCATTCGATGGTCTTCTGGGACGAAATCACCCGGCAGCTCGCGCCGGACTATCCGGATGTCGAGGTCACGAGCTATCACATCGATGCCATGGCTGCCCGCATGGTCATGGCACCGGAAACCCTCGACGTGGTTGTCGCATCCAACCTCTTCGGCGACATCCTCACGGATCTCGGCGCAGCAATCCAGGGCGGCCTCGGTTTCGCGGCATCAGCCAATATCAACCCCGAGCGGAGTGCTCCGTCGATGTTCGAACCCGTGCACGGGTCCGCGCCCGATATTGCGCATCTCGGCATCGCCAACCCGATCGCAACGGTATGGTCCGGCGCTATGATGCTTGAACATCTGGGCGAGCAGGATGCGGCAAATGCCATCATGGCGGCGATCGAAGCGACGACCGCAAGCGGCATCGGCACGGTTCCGGGCAAAGACCGGACCGATGCGATCACAACCGCACTGCTTGCCGCAATCTGAAGTCTCATCGAGGATCCGAACATGCAAAATCTGAAAGTGCCATCCCTGTTCCGCCAGCAGGCGCTGATCGGGGGCGACTGGCTTCCCGCTCGCTCGGGCAAGACCGTCGCCGTCATCGATCCGGCAACGCAGGCCATCATCGGAACGGTGCCGGATATGGGCGGCGACGAGACCCGGGCCGCAATCGAGGCCGCCGAGGCGGCCTATGGCCCCTGGAGGAAGCGCACGCATGCCGAGCGCGCGGCGCGGCTCGAAGCCTGGCATGATCTGATGCTCGAGCATATCGACGATCTCGCGCTGATCCTGACGATCGAACAGGGCAAGCCGCTTGACGAAGCCCGTGGTGAAATCCGCTATGGCGCCTCCTTCGTCAAATGGTTCGCGGAAGAAGCGCGCCGCGTCGGCGGCCAGACCATTCCCTCGCCGACGCCCGACCGGCGCATTCTCGTGCTGAAGGAACCGGTCGGCGTTTGCGGCATCATCACGCCCTGGAATTTCCCGAATGCGATGATCACGCGCAAGCTCGCGCCGGCGCTCGCGGCCGGCTGCACGGTCGTGGTGAAGCCTTCCGAATTCACCCCCTACTCGGCTCTGGCGCTCGGCGTGCTTGCAGAGATGGCTGGCATCCCGGCCGGCGTCATCAATATCGTCACCGGCATGCCGTCCGAGATCGGCGCCGAGATCCTCGCCAACGCGACCGTGCGCAAGATTTCCTTCACCGGCTCTACGCCCGTCGGCTCGCTGCTGATGCGCGGTGCGGCGGCCAGCATCAAGCGCCTTTCCCTCGAGCTCGGCGGCAATGCTCCGTTCATCGTCTTCGATGACGCGGATCTCGACCTTGCCGTGGAGGGAGCGATCGTCTCCAAATTCCGCAACGGCGGCCAGACCTGCGTCTGCGCCAACCGTATCCTGGTCCAGGCTGGCGTCTACGAGGCTTTTGCCAAGAGGCTCGCCGACCGCGTCGATGCCATGAAGGTCGGTCCGGGCACCGAAGCCGGCGTTGCGATCGGTCCGATGATCAACGAAGCGGCGATCGCCAAGATCAACCGCCATGTCGAAGACGCGCTTTCGAAGGGCGCGACGATCATCACAGCCAAGCGGGACCTACCGGCCGGCCCGCAATATACCGCGCCGATCGTCCTGACGGGGGCCACCGCCGCCATGCAGCTCGCCGCCGAGGAGACCTTCGGACCGGTCGCGCCGCTCTTCCGCTTCGAGACGGAAGACGAGGCAATCACTATTGCCAATGGTACGCCCTACGGACTTGCGGCCTATTTCTATACCGAAAGCCTGAAGCGCGCATGGCGGGTGGGCGAAGCCCTTGAATTCGGCATGGTCGGGCTCAATACCGGCTTGATCTCCACGGAGGTCGCGCCGTTTGGCGGCGTCAAGCAATCGGGCCTCGGACGCGAAGGCTCGCAGCTCGGCATCGAGGAATATCTGGAAACAAAGGCCTTCCACATTGGTGGCCTCAGCTGAGCTCCGGCATGTGGGATTGAAAAGGGGGCGCAAGTGCGGCCCCTCTCTTTTGCGCTGATGATTTCGTCAAAACCCGCCACCGGCTGATATCACTGAAATTTGTCGAGCGTTTTGTAATACAAGCCGACCAGGGGCAGGAACCACGGCTTACCGAAATGGCCGGGAACAGCCGGCCAATCGAGCCCCTTGAGCGGATTGCGGTCCGGCCTTCCCAGCATCGCATCGGCAATCGTCATGCCGAGATGCGTGGAAAGCTGCGCGCCATGACCTGAATAGCCCATGGCGTACCAGATGCCGTCATGATAGCCGGCGCGCGGATAGCGGTCCTTGGTGATGTCGACGAGACCGCCCCAGCAATAGTCGATCTCAACCCCGGTGAGCTGAGGAAATATGCAGGCGAGGCTCTCGCGCAATATCGCACCGCTCCTGGCATCGGAACGCTGGTCCGACGTTGCGGAGAACCGGGCGCGCCCACCGAAAATCAGCCGGTTGTCGGGTGACAGGCGCCAGTAGTTGCCGATGTTCATCGTGTTCACGCAGGTGCGGTTGCCGGGCATTGCCGAGGCCACTTCCGCGTCCGTCAAGGGCCGGGTCGCGACGATGAAACTGCCGACCGCCATGATACGACGGCGGAAGTAACTGAAATTGGCCATCGTATAGGCCCCGGTCGCGATCAAGACCTGGTCCGCCGTGACGGTGCCCTTGGTGGTCTTGAGGACGTGCCTGCCGCCTGATTGGCTGCGTTCCGTCAGGACAGCGCCTTCCATGATGACCGCACCGCGGCGCCTGGCGGCCTCGGCCAGTCCGGCGACATAGCGCCCCATATGCATCATGGCGCTTTTCTTCGAAAGCATCGCGCCATGGAACGGCGAACCGATCTCGTCCTTGAGATCGGTCGCTGAAAGCAGCGCGGTGTCGGGATCGACCTCGGCATGCACTGCTTCGAAATTCCTGGCCAGGCCTTCGAAATGCTGCGGCTTGGAGGCAAGCTTCAGCTTGCCCGCACGACGGAAATTGCAGTCGATCCCTTCTTCCGCGATAATCGCTTCGAGCGTGTCGATCGACGCATCGAATGCGCGATAGAGCGCGATCGCCCGCTCCTTGCCCAATTGCGCCTTTGCCGCAATGTAACTATGCGCCAGACCATTGTTCAGGTGGCCGCCATTGCGCCCGGACGCGCCGAAGCCGACGGTCTCGGCCTCCAGAACAAGAACCTTCGCACCCGCGATGGCGAGCTGGCGAGCAGCACCGAGCCCGGTGAAGCCGCCACCCACGACGACGACATCATAGTGTCCCTCGACGGGACCGATAGCCGCCCCGGTAAAGCGGGGCGCCGTATCGTGCCAATAAGAGGAATATTTCATCTGGTCGCCCTTTCTCAGAGCCCCACCACGCCCGGCAGGCCGGAAATGTCGGCGATTTCGACATAGCCATAATAGGGATTGGCCGGCTCGTGACCACGGTTGACCCAGACCTTGTTCTTGATGCCGAGATCGTGAGCCGACATGAGGTCATAGCGGAAGGAGGACGAGCAATGCAGAATATCTTCCGGGCCGCAGCCCAGCATGTCGAACATGTATTCGAAGGCCTGGAAGCGCGGTTTATAGGCATTGGCCTGCTCCGCCGTATAGACGGCGTGGAAGGGCGCCCCGAGCTTTGCGACATTTGACATGATCTGGCTATTCATCGCGTTCGAGAGGATGACGAGCGGAATATCCTTCGCGACCTTGGCGAGACCAGCCGGAACCTCGGCATGCGGACCCCAGGTGGGTACGCGCTCATAAACCATCCTGGCGTCTTCCTCCTTGAAGGCGACGCCGCTGCGCTTGCAGGTCCGCTCGAGCGAATTGTGCACCACGTCCGCATAAGGCTTCCAGTCGCCCATGATCTCGTCGAGCCGGTAAGCGGCAAAGTTGTTGATGAACTGCAGCATGGCCTGTTCATTCAGACGATCGCCATAGAGATCGCGGGCAGCTTCCGCCATCTGGAAATTGATCAGCGTTCCGTGGCAATCGAAGGTGATATATTTCGGGCGGAAGGTGGTCATGCGCTTCGTCCTTGCGTGCTGCCCCTCGAGGCGATTGGTGGATACCAAGATAATAGGATTGCTTTCGGCATTGGAGCCCACTGATTTTGCAAGGTTCGGAGCAGAAAGTTTCGTATAGCGGCGCTTGTTTGGCATTTGCTTGCAGGGACGACCGACAAAGGCGCCTTTCGCGGTCACTCTCGGGACCGCCATTAGCGAGGGTAACGGCATAAGATGCGGCAAGGGTGAGCAGCTACGGCGAAAGATACCGTCAAGGACATCGCCTTCAGATAATCTTCCGGCACCGACGCTCCGACACTTGGACAAAAGAAATACGAGGAGCGTCATGCAGGAGCGACAGATAGAAATCAGGCCTTTCGGTTCGGAACATTTGGATGCCGCGGTCCGCTTGTCGCAGGAGGCCGGCTGGCCTCATCGCCCGGATGACTGGAAAGTCGCCCTGGACCTCAGCAAAGGTGTCGTTGCCATTGGGGCTGACGATGACGTCGTCGGGACCACGCTCCTGACACCCTACGGAACCGACTGCGCTACGATCAATATGGTGATCGTCGCTGCGAGCATGCGCGGACGCGGGCTGGGGCGACGCCTCATGGAGGCCGCCTTGGCTCTCGCGGACGACCGCCCCTTGCGCCTCATCGCGACCGCCGATGGTCTGCCCCTCTATGAAAAGCTGGGGTTCCGCCAGACTGGTGCCGTCGTTCAACACCAAGGTCCTGTTACGGCAATTGCGAAACCGCGAAACACCGAAGCGGCGACCAAGGCCGATATCCTGGCAATTACAGCGCTCGACCGCGAGGCTTTCGGCGCCGATCGTTCCGCTCTCATTGCGCGGTTTGCCGATCTGGGTGAATTCGCGATCATCCGCCGCAACGGCAAAGTCGCCGCCTTCGCCTGCCTTCGTCCCTTCGGCAGAGGCGAGGTCGTGGGGCCGGTCGTCGCACCAAATGTCGAAGACGCGAAATCGCTCCTGTCCCACTTCATGAGCCGGAAAACCGGCGCGTTCCTGCGCGTCGACACCGGCGCGGAAACTGGTCTTGGACCATGGCTGGCCAGCCATTCGCTTGTCCATGTCGGTGGCGGCATCACCATGGCGAACCCCGTTATCAAGCGCAGCAATTCCTCGACCGTCACCACTTTCGCCCTCGCCAATCAGGCGCTCGGCTGATCCGGAGAAGACCATGTACAGCAATTCCCTCATCGAGCTCGATCGCGCCCATCTGGTCCATCCGGTAGCCTCCTATCGCGGCCATGAGCAGCAAGGCGTGCGGGTGCTTTCATCCGCCAAGGGAGCGACGATCACCGATGCTCAAGGCCGCCAGCTGGTGGATGGTTTCGCGGGTCTTTGGTGCGTCAACGCCGGCTACGGTCACGAAACGATCGTGGAGGCGGCGGCTCGCCAGATGCGCGAGCTTCCCTATGCGACAGCCTATTTCGGTCTTGGCTGCGAATCGGCCATCCGCCTTGCCGCCGAGCTCGCCGAACGCGCGCCCGGCGACCTCAACCACATCTATTTCACACTGGGCGGCTCGGATGCTATCGACAGTACCGTCCGCTTCATCCGGTACTACTGGTATGCGCGCGGCCAACCGCAACGCGATCAGTTCATCTCGATCCAGCAGGGCTATCACGGCTCTTCGACGGTCGGTGCCGGGCTGACCGCCCTCCCCAACTTCCATGCCGGCTTCGGCGTTCCCCTCGACTGGCAGCACAAGATTCCGTCACCCTATCCCTATCGCAATCCCGTCGGGCAGGATGCGAACGCCATCATCCAGGCGTCTCTCGCCGCACTCAGGACGAAGGTCGACGCGATTGGAGCAAACCGCGTCGCCGCGTTCTACGCCGAACCGATCCAGGGCTCGGGCGGGGTGATCGTCCCGCCGAAGGGATGGATGAAGGCCATGCGGGGCCTCTGCAAGGAGCTCGACATTCTCTTCGTCGCCGACGAAGTGATCACAGGCTTCGGCCGGACAGGCCCGCTTTTCGCCTGCTCCGAAGACGAGATCGTTCCCGACTTCATCACCACGGCGAAAGGGCTCACCTCCGGCTACGTTCCAATGGGCGCCGTCTTCATGGCGGATCACGTCTATCAGGTCATTGCCGACGGAGCGGGAGCTTCCGCCGTGGGGCATGGCTACACCTATTCCGCCCATCCGGTCAGTGCCGCCGTCGGCCTGGAGGTATTGAAACTTTACGAAGGCGGACTGCTCGAAAACGGCAGAAAAGCCGGCGCGAGGCTGATGGCCGGCCTTGAAAGCCTGAGAGATCATCCCCTGGTGGGCGACGTCCGCGGCCGAGGCATGCTGGCTGCGATCGAGCTGGTCGTGGACAAGGCCGCAAAGACGCCGCTGCCCGTTGAGACCCAGCCGTCACGACGGATTTTCGACCGAGCCTGGGAAAACGGCCTGGTGGTCCGCGCCTTCAACAACGGCGTGCTGGGGTATGCTCCGCCGCTTTGCTGCACGGATGCCGATATCGACGCGATCATCGAACGAACGGAAAGAACGCTTGATCAGACACTCGAAGATCCCGACGTCCGTCGGGCGCTCAGGGACTGAACCCGCCAAGACCCGGGACCGATATACCGCGAGCAGGCGTTTTTCAGAATTTTGTGCCGCATCACTAGTCCGATTCGGCGCAAACGGCGCGGTCGAAGTGCCAAACTTGTCCTTAATGAAGGTCCATCCCGGCAAATTCGGGAACGTCAGAAAACAAGTGGGCCTGGGAACAGCATAACCTTCCGCAAGGCGGCCGCCCGGTGCCGCCAGCAAGCAGACTGGGGTAAGACATGACTAAGTCATTGGCAGAATTCAAATATATGAGCTTCGACGTTGTCGGAACGCTGATCGACTTCGAAGGCGGCCTGAAAGCCTGCTTCAACGAAATTGCAGCTGAGGCGAAGGTGACGATCGACGGTGAGGAGGCGCTCGCTCTCTATCGCGCCGCCCGCTACGCCGAGGATGCGGATCTGTTTCCCGATGATCTCGTGCGTGTCTATCTCGCCATCGCCCCGAAACTCGGTTTGCCGGCCGACGAGACCTATGGTGAGCGCCTGCGCGATTCCGCCAGACTATGGAAAGCCTTTCCCGACAGTGCCGAAGCTTTGGCGCAGCTTGCCCACAAATATCGGCTTATCGCCATGACGAACGCCCGCCGTTGGGCCTTCGAACATTTCTCGGCGGAACTTGGACATCCCTTTCACGCTGCCTTTACCGCCGACGACACCGGCACCGAAAAACCCGACCCGGCCTTCTTTCACAAGGTTTTCGACTTCGTGGCCGGCGAGAATGCCGGCAAGGACGACATTCTCCACGTAGCGCAGAGCCAGTACCACGATATCGGCGTATCCCGGCAATTGGGGATGACGAATTGCTGGATCCAGCGCCGGCACGCGCAGCGCGGATATGGCGGCACCATCGAACCGGCCGAATTCACCACGCCGGATTTCCACTTCAAATCCATGGCCGAACTCGCCGAAGCCGTGAGGGCGCTGCAGGCAGCCTGACCGGCCGTCACCATCGTCGCATCCAATAAAAAGCAGACTGCCAACCAGAAAAAGGGGAATGACATGAACGACAAGATCATGAACTGGACTGCCTCGGATGACGCAATGGTCGAGAATGCCATTCGTCGGGGCGCCACCCGCCGCGAACTTCTCACCATGCTTCTGGCGGGCGGCGTCGCCATGTCGGCGGGTGGCCTGGTGCTCGGCCGCGCGTCGAATGCCGTCGCGGCCACGCCCAAATCCGGCGGCCATCTGAAAGCGGCCGGCTGGTCGTCCTCGACCGCCGATACGCTCGATCCTGCCAAGGCCTCGCTGTCCACGGATTATGTGCGCTGCTGTTCCCTCTACAATCGCCTGACCCTCATCGATAAAGCCGGCGTGACGCAGATGGAGCTTGCCGAAAGCATCGAAAGCAAGGACGCCAAGACCTGGACGGTCAAGCTGCGCAAGGGCGTGACGTTCCATGACGGCAAGGAGCTGACGGCCGACGACGTCGTCTTCTCGCTCAAACGCCATCTCGACCCCGGCGTCGGCTCGAAAGTCGCCAAGATTGCCGCGCAGATGAGCGGCTTCAAGGCTGTCGACAAGTCGACGGTCGAGATCACCCTGGCCGACCCGAACGCCGACCTGCCGACCATTCTCGCCCTGCATCACTTCATGATCGTCGCCGACGGCACGACCGACTTCTCGAAAGGCAATGGCACCGGGGCGTTCGTTCTCAAAACCTTCGATCCGGGCAATCGCTCGGTCGTGGAGAAGAACAAGAACTACTGGAAATCCGGCCAGCCCTATCTCGATTCCTTTGAATTCTTTGCGATCAGCGACGACAATGCCCGCGTCAATGCACTGCTTTCGGGCGACATTCACTACGCCGCTTCGATCAATCCACGCGCCATGAAGCTGATCGACGGCCAGTCGGGCTTTACGCTGTCGAAAACGACCAGCGGCAATTATACCAATCTCAACATGCGCCTCGACATGACGCCGGGCAACAAGAAGGACTTCATCGATGGCATGAAGTCCCTGGTCAATCGCGAGCAGATCGTCAAGTCGGCCTTGCGCGGCCTTGGCGAAGTTGCCAATGATCAGCCCGTTTCCCCCGCCAACATCTATCATAACAACGATCTGAAGCCGAAGGCCTTCGATCCGGACAAGGCCAAGTTCCATTTCCAGAAGGCAGGCGTGCTCGGGCAATCCATTCCAGTGATAGCCTCGGACGCGGCAACCTCGTCGATCGACATGGCGATGATCATCCAGGCGGCCGGCGCCAACATCGGCATGAAGCTCGACGTCCAGCGCGTTCCCTCCGATGGCTATTGGGATAATTATTGGCTGAAGGCGCCGATCCATTTCGGCAATATCAATCCGCGCCCGACGCCCGACATCCTGTTTTCGCTTCTCTATGCTTCGAACGCACCGTGGAACGAGAGCCAGTACAAGTCGGAAAAATTCGACAAGATGCTTATCGAAGCCCGCGGCTTGCTGGATCAGGCCAAGCGCAAGCAGATCTACGCCGAAATGCAGGTGATGGTCGCTGAAGAAGCAGGGACCATCATCCCGGCCTATATTTCGAATGTGGACGCACTTTCGAGCAAGGTGAACGGATTGGAAGCCAACCCGCTCGGTGGCATGATGGGTTACGCAATGGCGGAGTATCTATGGCTCGATGCCTAGCGGCCGTTGAACCTCCCCGGACGGCGCAAAGCCGCCCGGGGACCTCCGCTCACGAACGCCGTTCGTTTCGTAGATCGCCGCAGGAGCATTGCCTTTGAGATCCGAGGTCTCCATTCTTGTCCTAAACCGGCTCTTCATCGCGGTCATCACCTTGCTGATCGTGTCGTTCGCCGTCTTTTTCGCAACCAGCATGCTGCCGGGAGACACGGCCTCCATCCTGCTCGGCCAGGCGGCGACGCCCGAAGCGGTTGCCGGCCTGCGCAAGGCAATGCATCTCGACGATCCTGCGATCCTGCGATTCCTGGAATGGCTGATGGGCCTGATGAAGGGCGACCTCGGCACCTCTTATGCAAACAATATGCCCGTTGCGGAGCTGATCGGACGCCGCCTGACGGCGACGCTGGAGCTTGCCGCCATCACGACGCTCGTCTCGGTCCCGCTTGCACTCCTGCTTGGCATTACTTCGGCCATGCTTCGCGGCTCCTATTACGATCGGGCCGTCACGATCATTTCCATCGGCGTCATATCAGTACCCGAATTCATGGTCGCGACGCTTGCCGTGCTGTTGTTCGCCGTTTATCTGCGCTGGCTACCGGCACTGTCTTCGATCAGCGAAGCACATAGCGTCTTCGACCTTCTGAAGATCTATGCCATGCCGGTCATTTCGCTGACCTTCGTCATATCGGCCCAGATGATCCGCATGACCCGGGCGGCGCTGATCGAGACGCTAAAGACACCCTACGTGGAAATGGCCCTGCTCAAGGGCGCCTCGCGCGGTCGCATGGTGTTCAAACACGCATTGCCCAATGCGCTCGGGCCGATCGTCAACGCGATCGCGCTTTCGCTCTCTTATCTCGTTGGCGGCGTAATCATCGTCGAGACCATCTTCAACTATCCGGGTATCGCCAAATTGATGGTGGACGCAGTCGCGACCCGCGATCTCCCGCTCATCCAGAGCTGCGCGATGATCTTTTGCCTTGGTTATCTCCTGCTGATCACCGCCGCCGATATCGTCGCAATCCTGTCAAACCCGAGGCTGCGATGACCACGAATAGCTTGCTTCGCCGCACCCCCTCCCTTCTTGGCTATAATGTCAGCCTCGTTGGCATCGTGGCCTTCGCCGTCATCCTTGGCTGGACGATCGTTGCATTGTTCGCACCCTATATGCTTCCGTATTCCGTCGGCGACATCGTCGATACGGACTATTTCGGCCCGATAAGCCGACAATTGTGGCTTGGTTCGGACTATCTCGGCCGTGACATGTTCTCGCGCGTGCTGATGGGCGCACGCTATACGGTCGGCATTTCATTGGCTGCGGTCGCGCTATGCTGCTTTTGCGGCGTGACGCTCGGCATGATTGCCGCGGTTATCGGTGGATGGTTCGACACGATCCTCAGCCGGTTTCTCGATGCCCTGAATTCCATTCCAAGCAAGCTTTTCGGCCTGGTCGTCGTTGCCGCCGTCGGCTCGTCCATTCCGGTGCTGATCATCACACTCGCGGTCATCTACACGCCCGGTGCCTATCGCTTTGCCCGTGCGCTTGCCGTCAACATCAACACGATGGACTTCATCACGGTTGCACGCACCCGCGGTGAGAGGGTCGGCTACATCATCGGCTCGGAAATTCTGCCGAACATTATTCGCCCTGTTCTGGCGGATTTCGGCCTGCGCTTCGTCTTTGTCGTGCTCCTGTTGTCCGGTCTTTCCTTTCTCGGCCTCGGCCTGCAGCCGCCCTATGCCGACTGGGGTGCGCTGGTTCGCGAAAATATCGGCGGACTGCCCTTCGCCGCCCCGGCCGTGCTCGTGCCCTCTTTTGCCATTGCCAGCCTCACCATCAGCGTCAACCTGCTGATCGACAACCTGCCGCGCAGGATCAGAGACAGGAACGCATGACGATGGCCAATCTCGTAGAAATCAACAATCTGAAGGTCGAGGCTACGACCGATTCCGGTCGCATTATCGAGATCATCAAGGGCGTCAGCTTCGATATTGCCAAAGGCGAGATCGTCGCGCTCATCGGCGAAAGCGGCTCGGGCAAGACGACGATCGCGCTGACGCTCATGGGGCATGCGCGGGAGGGCTGTCGCATCTCCGGCGGCGAGGTCCATGTCGATGGACAGGACATGGCTGCCCTTTCCGAAAGCGAACGCTCGAAGGTCCGCGGTACCACGGTCGCCTATATTCCGCAGAGCGCGGCGGCGGCCTTCAATCCGGCCACGAAGATCATCGAGCAGGTGATCGAGGTCACCCGCATTCACCGGCTGATGCCTCCCGACCAAGCGCGCCAGCGCGCCATCGAGCTCTTCCGGGCGCTGTCGCTGCCGGATCCGGAGACGATCGGCGAACGATATCCGCATCAGGTCTCCGGCGGCCAGTTGCAGCGCCTGGCGGCGGCCATGGCCCTGATCGGCGAGCCCAAGCTTGTCATTTTCGATGAGCCGACCACCGCACTCGACGTCACGACGCAGATCGATGTGCTGAAGGCGTTCAAATCCGTCATCCGTGCCGGCGACATTGCCGGCGTCTATGTTTCACACGATCTGGCGGTCGTGGCGCAGATCGCCGATCGTATCGCCGTACTCAAGGGCGGCGAAATCCAGGAACTGGCAGCGACGGACGCACTCCTTGCCCGGCCGAGCCACCCCTATACGCGCGAGCTGCTGGCCGCCGTCGAGCCGAAACAGGCCTTCCGTAGCAGCAGCGTGAACGGCTCGATAACGCCTGTGCTGAGAATCGACGGCCTGGTAGCGGGCTATGGCGATATCCAGGCCAACGGCCTGCCGGCGGTCTGCGCGGTTCAATCCGTGAGCCTGGAGGTGGAGAAGGGCAGAAATCTCGGCATTATCGGCGAATCCGGATGCGGAAAGTCGACGCTGGCGCGTGCAATCGCCGGCATATTGCCCGCCATATCAGGCAGCATCGGCTTCAATGGTAGCGAGATGAACCGCGCCGCGAAATTGCGCTCGCGCGATCAGCTGCGGGAGATGCAGATCGTCTTTCAATATGCCGACACGGCGCTCAATCCGGCAAAATCGATCGCCGATATTCTCGAGCGGCCTCTGGCCTTCTATCACGGGATGGACCGCAAGGCTCGGGAGGCAAGAGTCGACGAATTGCTCGACATGGTGCGACTGCCCCGCGCGCTTCGCTATCGCTATCCGTCGGAATTGTCAGGCGGACAGAAGCAGCGCGTGAATTTCGCCCGCGCGCTTGCCGCCGAGCCGCGCCTGATCATCTGCGATGAAATCACATCCGCTCTCGACACCGTCGTTGCGGCGGCGATCATCGACCTGCTCAAGGAACTGCAGCGTGAACTGCATTTGTCCTACATCTTCATCAGCCACGATCTGTCGGTGGTCGAGGCGATCTGCGACGAGATCGTCGTGATGTATGGCGGCAGAAAAGTCGAACAAATCACACGCGAAACCGCGAACGCGCCTCGCCACCCCTACTCCCAGCTGCTGTTCGGGTCTGTTCCGAAGCTCGATCCGACCTGGCTGGACAATCTTGTCCAGGATCCGGAACTCAAGCGTGAATATGGCCATGGCTAGCCGGACCCATCACCGGCGTGCCTCTACATGGGAAACAGGCTGGTCAACGGCATATGCGCCTTGACGATCGGCGACTTGAGCACCACGAAGCTGAAATACTTGTCGATGCCGATATCCATGTCGGTCAGGCGCTCCATGATCGTCTGATATTCTCCGATGCCGGCCGTTACGAACTTCAGCATATAATCGTAGCCACCTGAGACGAGATGGCATTCGACGACTTGATCGACCTTCTCCACCGCCGAGAGGAAACGCGCGAAGTCGATCTGCCGATGGTTCTTGAGTGTGACTTCCGTAAACACAGTGAGTGTCTGGCCTAGTTTTCCGATATTGATCTGGGCCGAATATCCCTCGATGTAGCCTTCCTGCTGCAGCTTCTTCACTCGCATCAGACAGGGGCTCGGCGACAGGTTGACCAGTTCCGCCAGTTCGACATTGGTGATGCGGCCGTTCTTCTGAAGTTCGTACAGGATCTTGATGTCGATGCGGTCGAGCTTCATCGCCAAATCTTTCCCACATGAGGCAGCATTTTATGCTGCGAATTTTCCAAGATCGAGCATAACACCATGGCCTATCTTGTCTATTTCATTCTGCATGAATCGGCCCGGCACAATAAGCCGCTTGGTTCGCCATGAGCAGAATCTTATGCCGCATGGCGCGGTTGTGCGGCAGCTTCATGTCCGATCATTTCGTTATGCTGTCGGCTCGATAGGAGACCCGCATCCATGCCCGCACCGCTTACACTTGTCGAAAACTCTGCCGAATTGCCGACCTCTGCCGACGTCGTCGTCATCGGGGCAGGTATCGTCGGCGTTTTTACGGCCTATTATCTGGCCAAGCGGGGCCTCTCGGTCGTTCTCCTTGAGAAAGGACGCGTCGGCGCCGAACAATCCAGCCGCAACTGGGGCTGGTGCAGACAGCAGAACCGCGATGCCCGCGAGCTGCCGATGGCAACAAAGAGCCTCGAGCTCTGGGACCAATTCGCCGCGGAAACAGGAGAGAATACGGGATTTCGCCGCTGCGGCCTCTTCTATCTAAGCAACAGCGAGGAGGAGCTTGCCGGATGGGCCCGCTGGCGCGACTTTGCGCGCGGTGTCGGCGTGACCACGCATATGCTCGACAGCGCTGAAGCCAGCACGCGCGGTAAGGCGACCGGCCGCAGCTGGAAGGGCGGCGTCTTTTCCCCGACCGATGGCATTGCCGATCCGTCCAATGCCGCGCCGGCGGTCGCTCGCGCCCTGATGAAACTGGGGGGGTGCCTCCGCCAGAACTGCGCAGCGCGCGGCATAGAAACCGAAGGCGGAAAACTCTCCGCGGTCGTTACCGAGCAAGGCACGATCAAGACCCGGATTGCCGTCCTGTCCGGTGGTGCCTGGGCGTCGTCCTTCTGCCGCCAGCTCGGCGTCCGTTTCCCGCAGGCATCGATCCGCTCATCGATCCTTTCCGTCAGCGCCGGCGACGGCGAACTTCCAGATGCTCTTCATACCGCATATGTTTCGGTCACACGCAGAGGCGATGGCGGCCATACGCTCGCGATCAGCGGGCGGGGCCGCGTCGATCCCACGCCGCAGAACATTCGGTTTGGGGCACAGTTTCTGCCGATGTTCGTTCGCCGCTGGCGCGCGCTTTCGCTCGGCGGCGTCGAGGGCTTTCGCAGCGGCCACGAAAACTTGTCGCGCTGGCGCCTGGATCGGCCGTCGCCAATGGAGCGGATGCGCATCCTCGATCCGGCCGTCGACAAGGGCACGATCCAGCTGACCTATGACCGCGCGGTCGAATTGCTGCCTGCGATCGCAAGCCGCCGCATCACCGCAAGCTGGGCCGGCTACATCGATTCGACGCCGGACGGCGTGCCCGGCATAGGCGAAGTCACAACCATACCAGGCTTGGTGCTGGCTGCCGGTTTCAGTGGCCACGGCTTCGGGATCGGACCGGGAGCCGGCCACCTGATCGCCGACATCGTCACTGGTGCCACGCCGATCGTCGATCTGAAACCCTATCACCCCGACCGCTTCCTGCAATCCGCATGGGGCAAGGTGGCGGACTTCTGAAATGGTTCGTCCGTGCTAGACTTCGCCGGCAACCAAACCAGACAACACGGAATTTCCTCATGCAGGCCCGTCAGCTCGAAGTCTTCTGCATGCTCATGCGATCCGGGACGGTGACCGGCGCTGCCGCCATGCTCAACATCACGCAGCCGGCGCTGAGCCAGATCCTGCTGCATGCCGAAGACCAGCTGGGGTTCAAACTCTTCAACCGCGTGCGCGGCAAGCTGGTCCCCACACGGGAAGCCGAAGAACTATATCCGGAGGCCGAACGCATCTTTTCCGAGCTCGGAGCGCTTCGGCGCCGAACGACCGACATGCGCTTTGGCCGGACCGGGCTGATTAGGATCGCCGCAACGACGCCACCGGCCATGTCGATCGTTCCCAAGGCGCTTCTTGCCTTCAGGACCACCTATCCGGATATCGTCGTCCGTTCGCTGATCGCACCGCTGGTCAACGTCGTCGATATGATCCGCAATGGCGACGCCCCGCTCGGCATCGTCATGAACAACATCGCGCGGCCCGGCATCGATGTCGAAACGCTCGGATATGCCGAGCTCATCTGCATTGTGCCGGAAGGGCACCATCTCGCCGCGCGCGACAGCATCACCTTTGCCGATCTTCAGAACGAAACCCTGATTTCCTACCGCGCCGACACTTTTCCCGGCCAGCTGCTCGCCAATGCCGCAGCGATGGAAAATCAGTCGTTCAATCCCGCGATCGAGATCGATATTTCCATTACCGCCTTGCCCTTTGTCCGCAACGGCTTTGGTGTCGCGATCGTGGATGGTCTCCTGCCATGGGAACAGTTTCCGGGCCTCGTGCGCCGGCCGCTCATCCCACGAAAGACAGTCCCGATCGCCGTGCTGACCAGCCGGGACCGTCCCTTGACGGGCAGCCACCTTACGATGCGCGACTATCTGCGCCGGGCCTGTGCCGGCGTATTGAAGGATGGCGACGCTGTGTCGGAGTAAAATCGCGCTCATACAGTCACAGCGAGCCTGCTCAGCTCTCGTTGATCCAGGATCCGATCGGCAGCGGGCGAACCGGCGCCTGCTCGCGCAGACGACCGACATCACAGACCGGGATTCCCGCACGCTCCGCAATCAGCTCGGCGCCGGCGAGCTGACAAAACCGTCCCTGACACCGTCCCATGCCCACCCGCACGATTGATTTTACCCGATTTGCTTCACCTCCGGCATAGTCGACACTCTGACGCAGATCGCCGGCGCGGATGCCTTCGCAGCGACAGACCATCGTTTCATCGGGAACGGATCGGACCATGCAGGCGGGCCAGGGAAAGGCGCGGGCGATGCTGCGAGCAAAGCGTTCGTAGCGGGCAAGCCGGCGGAGATCCCGTGCCGGATTAGGATAAGGCAGCCCCATGTCGGCAAGGCAGGCACTCGCGGCAAGCCGTCCGGCAACTTCCGCGCCATCGGCGCCAAGTATCCGCAGGCCATCGCCGGCAAGATAGACACCATCGGCAGACCGGCCCATTCGATCCGCCTGCGGCAGCCATTGGCCCCAGCCCTGATCGTATTCGAACCTGCATTGAGCCAGGCCGGCAAGTTGCGTTTCGGCTCTCAGGTGCCAGCCGATGCCGACCATATCGCATTCGGTGCGATGGTCGTGCCCGCCAGCATCCCGCCACCGAACGGCCACCGGTCCCTTCTCGCCGCTGATGATGTCCGTCAGCGTCACGCCCGCGCGATATAACCGGCTAAGTTTCATCCGCATTGCCAGGCCCCGCAGGACCAGGGCCGGCCTTGCCATCATGCCCGGAATGGCAAGGATCTGGTTTCGAACCGAGGAGGTATCGAGGACGGCCGCAACATTCGCTCCAGCCTTTAGAAGCTGGACGGCAACGAGGGTCAGCAGTGGCCCGGAGCCCGCCAGAACGATCCTTCGCCCCAAGGCGATGCCTTGCGCCTTCAGCGCGATCTGCGTAGCACCGAGACTGTAGACGCCAGGCGCTTGCCAGCCGGGTACCGGCACCAGCCGGTCGGTCGCGCCGGTCGCCAGTATCAGCCGGTCATAGGCGAACTCCCGGCGGCCGGCGGGCGTCAGCACCTGCAGCACATTGGCGGCGAGCGCCATTGCCGAGCTTCGAGGATGGTATTCGACCTCGCCGCGAGCGACCATGCGATCGAAGAGGGAATGAAGGGAAAGGGCTTTGCCAGCCTCTGATCCATAGAGCTGCTCGGCCGACCGCGTAAAACCCTCCGGTGGACGGCGATATATCTGGCCACCCGCCCTCATCCCCTCATCGATGACGACGGGCCGGACACCGGCGGCCACCAGCAGCTCGGCTGCGCGTATGCCCGCCGGACCAGCCCCGACGATCACCGTTGCCTTCCGGTCATTCACCACCGTCATGGCCAATCTCCCGGCGCCTGGGTTGACAGGGACATGCCGTTGCCGACAAGGGTCGAACAGGCACGCATGCGGGTTCCGTCCTGTTGCCAGACCCAGCAGTCCTGGCAGGCGCCCATCAGGCAGAAGCCCGCCCGCCCTTCCGGCCCGAATTCGGATTGCCGAAGAACCGGTGAGAATGTCAGCATGGCCGTCAGCACCGTGTCGCCGGCCAAGGCTTGGCGTTCGATGCCGTCAAGCAGGAATCGGACGGGTGGCCGGCCCTGTTCGGCGAGACGGACGATGCGCCCCGTTTCTCCGACAGGATGCGGACCCTTGCTCATTCGGCCGCCTCTTTGATTTGAAGCCGTACCTCGGGCATTTCCGGGAACCGGGCGCGGACATCGGCAAAAGCGGCGGCAACGCCCTCATGCCCGGCGCGTCCCTTCATTCGGCGAAAAATCTCCGTCTTGGTGAAAAACCGCCAGTGGATCGGGAGGCAGGCAAGGATATCCGTGAGCAGGTTGTAAGCAGCTGATGTCCACTGCGCCTCGTAACCGTCTCGCTCCTCGCCGTAGTGGAAGTGGGCAGTTGGAACCGTGCGCGATGCCCTGAGACGGGAGGTTTCGGCCTCCTGCACCTTGCCATCGCGGATAACCACGCCGTAATCGCGCTCGGCCGCTTCAAGCGAAACATAGCCGCGCTCAACATCCTGCAGCACACGCCAGACCTCGCGCTCCAAGGGGTTTCCGCGGCCGCCGCCACCGGCCGAGCGGATCTCCAGCACATCTCCGGGCTGCAGGACGGCCGTATCGATATTGCCGAGCCGGCGATAATCCTCGCGCCCGGGGTTCAATACCATGTCGGAGAGCCCCGCCGCCTTGCCGCCAAGCACACCCCAGGGCCGGAAGAAGCTGCGGTCGCGGTTGCGGGCCGTAATACGGCTTTCGGGCGAGAACACGCGGAACGCCATTTCGGTCGCCAGCCCCCCACGCCAACGGCCGGCACCGCCGCTGTCCCTGGCAAGCCCGTATTTGACGAACTCGATCGACACTTCGGTTTCCGTGATTTCGATCGGCGTATTCTTCAGATAGGCAGCATCGGCACCCGAACCGTTGGTCCCGTCACGATGCGGCATCCCGCCGCCGCCGCCGACCACCGGATTGACGGCGGCGATCACGCTGCGGCCGGTCCGTTCGTCCGTGGTCATGACGTTGACGATGCAATTATTGCCGGCCGGCGCGGCAGGCAATAACTCGGGAACCGCCTGGCAGAAGGCTCCGAAGATCACGGACCGCAAGCGTGCACAGGTGAGCGAACGCATGCCGACCGCCGCCGGTGACACTGGATTGAGAACGCTGCCCTGTGGTGTAATGCAGGTGAAGGGGCGGGTTAGCCCGGTGTTGAGCAGGATCTTGGGGTTCAGCGTATAGAGAATGTAATAGACGCCGACCAGCAGCAAGGTGTGGCGCGGATCGCCGCCCGAGGGAACGTTGAGCGACGAGCCGAGCTGCGGATCGGATCCGGTAAAATCGAGGATCGCCTCGTCGCCCTTGATCGTCAGCGTCAGCTTCAGGCGGCACGGATTGGCCTCGACGGAATCCTCGTCGGCATAATCGACGAATTCCCAAGTGCCATCCGGCATCGACCGCAGGAGATCGCGCGCCTGCGCTTCGGCGTGATCCAGAAGCACGTCGGTGCCTTCGAGAAAGGCCCGCTTGCCGAATTTCTCGACCATGGCCAGGATCTTGCGCTCACCGGTGTTGAGCGCCCCGACCAGCGCCTTGATGTCGCCGATGTTGAGATCGGGTTTGCGGACATTCGTGGCCATGATTTTCAGGATGTCTTCGTCGAAGACACCTTCGTTGACCAGCTTCATCGGCGGAAAGCGAATGCCTTCCTGATGGATCTCCGTCAACGCGCGCGACAGAGAGGCCGGCACGGCGCCGCCCATGTCGGTATTGTGGATATGCCCGCCGGTCCAGGCGATGATCTCGCCGTCATGGAACACCGGCTTCCACAGATGCGTGTCCGGTGCGTGCGTGGCCACGAAGCAGGAATAGGGATCGTTGGTAAAGGCAACGTCGCCCGGCTTGTAATCCTCGATCATTTCAATGGCCCGGGTGTAGGTAAGCCCGGGATACCATGTTGCACCGAGGCCCATCGGGACGCCGAAGGTTTCCCCCTTGCGATTGATCAGCATGACGGTGAAATCCTCCGTCTCCTTGACGAAGGCCGAATGGGCCGTCCGCTGCAGCGTATAGGCCATGTTTTCGGCGGCAGCCCGGGTATGGTTGGCAAACACTTGAAGGTTCGAACGGTCGAACATGGGCCGCTACTCCGAAAAGGTGAGATGAAGGTTCAGGTGGCGATCGATCGTCACCTGCGTGCCCGCCGGAATGGCGAAGGTCGTATCGTCCTGGGCTACGACGGCAGGGCCGCTGAAGCGGCCGCCTGGACGCAATTGGTCCCGCCGGTATAGTCCGATCCATTCGAATGCCTTGCCGGTATAGACCGGTATTTCGCGTTCCGGTTCGGCCATGCCGTCAATCTCTTCGAGGTCGACGGTCGTTTGCAGCCTCGGTCCGGCGCCGATGGCAGACAGACGAAGATTGACGATTTCGATCCTGCCGTCCGGGTCGGCAAAATCATAAAGACGGGCGTGCGTGGCATGGAACGCCTCTTCCATTGCGGCGAGATCGCCTTCCGCCACCCAGGCCGCCCGCAGCGGAACCTCGATTTCAAAGCTTTGGCCGACATAGCGCATGTCGGCGGAAATCCGCAGTTCAGCAGACCCTTCATGGCCCTGCTTGATGAGCCAGGTTCGCCCTTCGGCCGACAGCGCCTCCGAAGAGCCGCGCAGCAACGGCACGGCCTCCGGCGACAGATGCGTGAAAACCGTCTTGATGAAGTCGCCGCGCAGATCCGCGACCAGACCGCCGAGAGCCGACACCACGCCCGGACGCGGCGGCCCGATGACCTTGGCCATACGGAATTCGCGGGCCAGGAACGCGCCCAGCATGGGTCCGCCACCGCCGAACGGCATGAGGGTAAACTCCCGCAGGTCGACCCCCGCCCGCGATGCCAGCTTCTCCACCTCGACGAACATCTCCGAGATAGCGATATCGAGAATAGCCTGGGACACCTCTTCAACCGAGCGACCGATACGCTCGGCAAGCGTCGAGACGGCTGCGCGCGCCAGCCCGACATCGACCTGCAACTGACCGTAGGCCATTTCGCTGTGCCCCAGCCAACCGCAGACGGCCATGGCATCGGTCACGGTCGCTTGCGTGCCGCCGCGGCCATAACAGGCGGGACCGGGTGTGGAGCCGGCCGATTCCGGCCCCACCCGCAAGACACCATGGGCGTCGATGCTGGCAATGGAGCCTCCGCCGACGCCAATGGAGCTGACGGAGACCGAGGGAATGTGAAGCGGAAACTCGCCGATCAATTCGCCTGTCCCGAATTGCGGCTCGCCGTCGATGATCAACGCGAAGTCTGCCGAGGTGCCGCCGATGTCAAGGGTGAGGACATGTTTCTCACCGGCGAGACGCGCCAGCCAGGCGGCGCCGATCACGCCCGAGGCCGTGCCGGAAAGCAGCATCTGGACGCAGGAACGCTTTCCTTCCGCCGCGTTCATCACGCCGCCGTTCGATTTCGTCAGCAGGGCCGGCGCCTTCACTCCGCGCGATGCAAGCTTGTCTTCAAGAGCCGTCAGGTAACCCGAAACCCGCGGATGGACGTAGCCATTGAGGATCGCCGTCGTCGTCCGCTCGTATTCACGAATGACCGGCCACACTTCCGAGGATGTGAAGACGAAGAGATCGGGTGCGAGCTTTTCGATTTCGTTTTTGACCGCCGTTTCCTGGGCATCGTCCCGCCAGGAATGCAGAAAGGATATGATGATGCCCGCCGCATCTTTGGCCCTTGCGGCTGCCACGGCGGCGGTAACCGCCTTCATGTCCGGCGCCTGCGCTTCGCTGCCATCCGCCCGCAACCGCGCAGGAATGCCGAAGATCATGTCGCGTGCAATGAGCTGTTCCGGCCGCGAGCAGAAGAGAGAATAGACATCAGGCATTCTGAGCCGCGCCAGCTCGATGACATCCTCGAAACCGGCATTCGTCATAAGCGCGAGCGACACACCGCGCCTCTGGATGACGGTGTTGATGCCGACCGTGGTGCCATGAACGAAGCGACTGATTGCCTCCGGCTCCAATCCCTCCCGCTCGGCAAGCAAGGAAAGCCCGGTCATCAATTCCGCACCCGGATCATCGGGCGTCGTCAGCACCTTTAGCGAAGCGACGCGACCGGAGCGGCTTTCCAGCGCGCAGAAATCGATGAAGGTGCCGCCGATATCGACGCCGATCTTCCAATCCTGCTGCGAAGCCTCTCGAGCTTGCCCTGTCGCATCCGCCATATCAGTTCCTTTCCTTTGCCTGCCATGAAACTGGCATGGACGGATCAGCAACGTCCAAGAGCGAAAATGCCAAAGGTCATAAGCCGGACTTATGCTCTGACGATGGGCAAAAACCATAGGCCGGACTTATGGGCGCAGCGTGATCCCGACTTTGACAGTGCCAAGCCGGGTCGGACAAGGTGGGGGTTGTTTTCAGCCTCTGGAGAACCTCGATGGATGCTATCGTGTTGGGCGGCGGGCTCATGGGAGCCGCCTCCGCCTTCTTTCTCGCCCGGCGCGGCATCCGTGTGACGCTTATCGAACGCAATCGGGTCGGGAGCGGCGCGACGGTGGCGTCATTCGGCAACATCAGGCGAAGCGGCCGATATATTCCGCAATTGCCGCTTGCTCACCGCTCGCTTGCCCTGTGGGGGCAGGCGGAGGCCATGCTCGGACGCGACGTGGAATTCCGCGCAACCGGCCATCTGCGGCTGGTGTTCAGCCAGGAAGGGCTGGCGGCGATGCGGGCCTTCGTCAAGGATGCCCGGCCATGGGGACTGGGCCTGGAAGAGTTGACCGCGAAGGACGTGCGGTCGCGCTTTCCCGGCCTTGGTCCCGATGCGATTGCGGCCTCCTTTTCCCCGAACGATGGAAGCGGCAACCCGCGTCTCATTGCACCGGCCTTCGCGGACGCAGCCCGAAAATTGGGGGCCGACATCGTCGAAAATGTCGAGATCAGGGCCGTCAGAACAAGTGACTACGGATTTCAGGTCGAAACGTCGAAAGGCTTGCACGAAGCCTCGATGCTGCTCAACGCGACGGGCGCCTGGGGTGCGCGCGTCGCGGGCCTGTTCGGAGAGACCGTTCCGATCGTTGCCAAGGGTCCGCAAATGGGCGTGACGGAACCGCTTCCCCATCGCATTCTCCCGGTCGTCGGCGTATGGGCGCATGATCACGGCGGCGGTTATCTGCGGCAGGTGGAAAGAGGCAACATCGTCTTCGGTGGCGGCGCCGATCGCACCGACGTTTCACTCGACACGGGATACGCCAAGGCGGACCCCGCTCGCTTGCCTGGCCAGCTTCGGTCATTGCTGCCGATTTTACCGGCGTTGAGAAACGTTGCCGTGATACGCACCTGGTCGGGTTGCGAGGGCTACGTCGAAGACGGCCTCCCGGTGATGGGCCGGTCATCGACGACGGCGGGGCTTTTCCACGCATTCGGCTTTTCCGGCCACGGTTTTCAACTCGGACCCGGCGTTGGCGACGTTATGGCCGAAATCATGGCAACGGGGAAAACGGACATCCCATTGCAGGACTTCCGCATCGAGCGCTTCGCAAAGCCGAATTGCGGGTGCACACCTTTGACTTAGATGGAGATTTCATGACTAGGTCGGACGATGCGTAGTTTTCTGCATCATCTGGATCGGACGCGCATTGTGGATATCACTATACAACAAAATCGTTCTCGAAATTCAACTAGTACCGGCCTAGGCCCACATTTTGCGAAATAGATATCCAAGTAACGCAACAATCCGACCGAGTGACAACGCTGCGCTATCGGTTCGGGAAACACCAACAGATCATTAACATTTCACAACCACTCTAAAAGCTATCGGAAGGGATGATCACGTAACAACAAGCATTTACAACCATCGGGGAAGCACTTGAAGAGCGTAGATAAGAATGCGGAAGTATTGCTATCGGAAGTTGATTACTCGAATAGTTTGACAAGCATCCTGTCTACATCGCCGTTGAGCGCGACCCTCATATTTCTTGGGCCTATTGCAGCCGCCGCCTTATTGATGGCTTGCTTTCCACATGCATTCTCCCCCTCATGGACGCCCTTCGTCTTGATGGGCGCAAGCATTCCCGTCATCAGCTTTGTTCTTTTGCAGCGGCGGGAAGAACAGCGAAAGAAAATCGGGTTCATGTTCAATCTGTCATGGATTGCTTGGGTCGTGATGAGTTTGGCGACCGTCTCATATTGCCTGAACGCTGGAACCCGAGAATTCGGCAACTCGCTGGTGCAGCTCAATCCGGGATGGCTGACGCTTATCTTCGGGTGGTTCTTCGCAACCGCCTGCGTCGTGTGGCTCTATCAATCAATAAATTGCTGCATCCATGACCGTCCCGCAGCGCATGGGCGAGATGGCGCATAGACAATTTGGAATGCATGGAAAGGGCGCCTCCATGTGGCGGATGTTCGACAGCGTTCTGCGATTTATGGCGGTATCGGTCGACAATCCCGAGCTGTTGAAAGCGCAATACCGTGCTTTTTCACGCCAGATGCCGATGATGTATTTCATCCTGATGTCGAGCACCTGGGCGGTTGCCACGACGCACATGACGATCGCGCCGACTTGGCTGACGATTGGAGCTCCTGTTGTCCTCACATTGGCATCCCTATTCCGTGTCCACCATTGGTGGCGGTCGCGTCACATGGATCCAACTCCGGAAGTGGCGCTGCATGCCCTGAGGCGGACCAATCGGCTTGCTTTCGCAATTGCTTTTACCTTTACAGCCTGGTCGTTCCTGCTCTTTCCCTATGGTGACGCATATACCCGTTCGCACCTGGCCTTTTACATGGCCATCACGGTGATCTCCTGCATCTTCTGCCTGACGCATCTTCGCTCCGCAGCCATCACCGTAACCGCAATCGTCAACGGCGCCTTCATCATCTTCTTCTGCGCGACCGGACAGCCAACCTTCATTGCGACTGCGATCAACATCGCATTGGTATCGATTGGCATGCTCGTTATCCTCAACATCAATTATCGCGACTTTGCGCACATGGTGAATACGCAGACGGAGGCGTATCGACGCGAGGAGGCGCGGAGCCGTTTGCTGCGGATGATCGATGACATGCCCGTTGCTGTGATGACGGTTGAGCCCGAAACATTGATCATCAACTACGCCAACGAGACCTCGAAAGACCTCATACGCAAGATCGAGCATCTGCTGCCGATCAAGGCAGATGAGCTGCTTGGCACCTCGATCGATGTTTTCCATAGGAATCCGGAACACCAGCGCCGCATTCTCGCGGATCCGGCAAATCTGCCCCACAATGCCCGCATCAAGCTCGGGCCGGAAGTGCTCGATCTCAGGATTTCGGCAATTACCGCCGATGACGGGAGTTTTCTGGGGCCGATGCTCAGCTGGGCGATCGTCACCAAGGAAGTGGAGGCTGAGGGACGCATACGCCAGCTCGCGCATTACGACACGCTGACGGGGCTGGCAAACCGCACCGCGTTCAATGCGCAATTTGACGCGAGCCTCGGCAAGGCGGAGCATGATTCCTCGCTATTATTCATAGATCTCGACGGCTTCAAGCTGGTCAACGATACCAAAGGCCATCGTATCGGCGATGCCCTGCTGAAGGCGGTCGCCGATCGGCTGCGAGCCATTTGCGCAGCACCGGCCATGACGATTGGACGGCTCGGCGGTGACGAATTTGCCGTGCTTGCTCCATATGCCGAACCCTTGCCGGCGGCGATCCTGGCCGGCCGGATCATAGATGCGCTCTCCATGCCGTTCGACCTTGACCAGGCGAGCCAGGTTCAAATCGGCGCATCGATCGGCATCGTACACGCACCGATTCATGGGGAAACGGGAGAAGCTCTGCTCGCACGAGCCGATATCGCGCTTTACGCGGCAAAGGCCGCCGGCAAGGGCGTATATAAGGTGTTTTCCGCAGAGATGGAAAATCGCATCCAGGAAAGCATACGGCTTCAAACAACGCTGCGGGCATGCTTGCGGGACGGCCGCGGATTGTTCGTCTTCTATCAGCCGATCGTCGATATCCGCAGCAACAAGGTCACGGCACGGGAAGCATTGATCCGCTGGCACCACCCACAAAGGGGCTGGATCCCACCTGCCGAGTTCATTCCCATCGCAGAGCAGAACGGATTGATCGAACAACTTGGCGACTTCGTCTTGAATACAGCATGTCGGGATGCCGTCCAATGGGAGGATGGTGCGCGCGTGGCCGTCAACGTATCGGCCGCTCAGCTCGGCAAGGGGAGGATTGCCTCCACGGTATTATCGGCGCTGGCGTCTTCCGGGCTGTCGCCGGATCGGCTTGAAATTGAGGTGACCGAAACTGCGATCTTCGACGATGAGCATGGGGGCATTGGAGATCTGCGGCGCATACATGACTTGGGGGTCCGCGTGGCCCTGGACGATTTTGGAACCGGCTACTCGTCCCTCACCCATCTTCGCGCCTTCCCCTTCGACAAGATCAAGATCGATGGTTCATTCGTAAGGGATGCCGTGAGGCGGCCGGAATCCGCCGCCGTCGTCCGGGCGATTGCCGATCTGGGCAAGCGGCTTGGTGTCACGACCGTCGCCGAGGGCGTGGAGACGGAAGCGCATCTTCAATGCGTTCTGACCGAAGGATGCAGCGAGGTCCAGGGCTATTTCTTTGGTCATCCCGAGCCGAGCCGGAAGGATGCCGATGCAGTCATGGCTCTCAATGCGATCGCGGCAGTCGCAAAAGTCTTCTCGGATGCCTAGCCCTTCCGCCAAAAAGGGAACGACAAGCGTCCGCCGTCAGATATAGCTATTAACGCAGTCCCACCGCTTTCGCACGCGTGTCGCTTGGGCTTTCTCCGAAGGTGCTGCGATAGATGATGGAGAACCTTCCCGGATGAAAGAAACCCCATGTCGCGCAGACTTCGCGAACGGATTGCCGGTTCAATGGGTCTCGCAATTGATCGCGCGCAGCTTTCAGCCTGATTGTGCGTAGATAGGCACCCGGCGATGTTTTTCTGAATGCCTTGAACCCCATCTGCAGGGCACGAAGCGAAACTCCGACATCGTCAGCCACCATCGATATGGTGAAGGGCTCGGTGATATTGGCGTGCATATAGTCTATGGCACGGCGCACATGCCACGGCGCAACCATCGACACCTTCTCCTTACCCAAATGGCAGGAAAGACGATGCTGGCCAAATCTGATGACAAGGTCGGCAAGCGTTTCGCTCATCGCCGATACGGCAAGTGGGGAGGATAAGAGCGGCCCGTCATTGCGCATGCCTTGGATGATCGTTTGTGCCAGGTTGCCGATGAGCTGACCGGCGGGTGTTGCAAGATCGAGAACGGGCTCCAGATCCAACGATTCGAGGATCGGCCTTTCCAGGAGCGAGGCCAGCATTCTCTTTATGATTTTCCAGTCCAGCAAGAGGGCGTCCAGGCTATTCGGCTCGCCCTGAAGCGAGCGATCGCGGGCCTCATGATTGTTCGCCATGAGAATGTGCCCGGCACCACCTTCCGCGACCCTTCTTCCTATGGCCAGCCGCAGCGAACCCGCGCGAGGTATGTAAAGCCCAAGATGTTGCGGAGTTTCATCGAGCGTCCGGACTTCCCAGGGACTTTCATAGGCCGAATGGACCGCCGTAAGAGACCCGCTTCTTCTAAAATCCGCCGCCCAGGTGAAAGCCCGGTCCTTGCCCAATGGCTTGGCAGCAAAGACGCCATAGGCTCCTGAAAACGCCTCGACCATCGACTCGAAATCGCGGCCCTTGTGGGTTGGCGCGAAATCATAAGGTGACGCGTCGTGACGGCGCGCAACATTGTCGAAGCTCAACGATACCATGCAGCTTGGCTCTTACTCCCCTTGCCTACTTGTCATTCGCGTACCGCACCTCGCCTGAGATTGTCGCAACACCGATATGACCTCCCGAATGCTCCAATGCTGCCTCCTTTGACGGGCTGGGATTGGCGCGATCTCCGCTGGCCGGGCCGATCTTGATGAAGTAAGCAGGATCGGCACATCAGGGACCGGGTTTCTCAGCTTGAGAAAAACAAAGCGTCCTCGAAAGATTCACACTTATAGTGTAAATTAAAATGGTCAGAAAATGAAGTATAATCCGCTCGACCATGTTGCAGTCCATTTTTTGCGGGATCTTCAACCTTCACGCGTGGCTTCCCGGAACGAGCGGGACCTGCTGCGGCTGATCTGGAAGTCTCCCGGCATCGAGCGCTCCGACCTGACCGAGCCGCTGGACCTCACGCAGCAGTCCCTGCATCGAATTGTCGGGCGGCTGCATGACCGAGGTATGGTCGTCTTTTCCGCGTCGGAAACCCGGCGCCCCGGACCGCCAAGCCCTGGACTGACGCTGTGCAGAGACTGGTGCTTGACGCTCGGAATCTCGGTGAATGTCGGCTCGATCGGCCTTTGCCTCATGGGTTTCGGAGAGCCTCTGGAAAACGTGGAAATCCCGCAGGCGGGATCTTCGCTTCCGGTAGAATTGGACCGGATCGAAGCCGCGCTCGAAGACCTTCTTATTCGCCGACGCGCCAAGCGCGGCGATATCCTCGGTGTCGGCTTGGCAGTCTCCGGGCACCGCATGCTGGAAACAGCCTTCAATTGTCCGCTGCCGCTCGCTCACTGGTCACTGATCGACCTGGCGCCGATCGTCGGCAAGCGGCTTGGCTTGCCGGTTTGGGCTGATAATGTCGCAAGGACCGCGGCCTTGGCGGAGGCGATCTTCGGCGTCGGTCGCGATGCTCCGGACTTCGCCTATATCGCCCATCTTCACGGTTATGGCGGCGGTCTGGTTTCCGGCGGCATGCCGTTTCGCGGCAGTTTCGGCAATGCCGGCGAGTTTTCGGTTCTCTTCGAGCGTCAAGACTATGGCGATCGACCGGCACTCGGTGTCTTGCTCGAACATCTTCGCGCCAAAGGATACCCGGATCTGACGCTGCGGGATCTCAAACGCGAAGAGCTATTGAATTGGGATGACGTCACCGAATGGGTCGATCGTGTGATGCCGGCGCATAATCGCGCCATCAACGCGATCTGTGCGGTATTCGACCCTGCCTTGATCGTCCTTGGCGGTGAGCTTCCGCATCGGCTGGCGAAGATGATGATCGAACGGACTGAGATTAACAATCTGCCTCGTCACGGCGCATTACGAGACGTGCCTGAGCTGACGGTAGCAGAGATGACCGATTCCCCCGGTGCGATCGGCGCGGCATTGGTCCCCTTGTTCGAGACGGTGTTGTGATGGCCTTCGCTCGCGGCGACATCGCACGATATTCAAAGCGATCCGCCGGAATATTGCGCAATATCCTAAGTGCGCAACCCAATCTCAGTAGTTTACCGGCGCTCATGAAGCGAAGTGCCTCCGACGATGGATGACCTCAAAAAAATTTCTGACCTCTGTCGGAATTTCCTTTCGCCGGCCGTCCTTGGAGCATCAACCGCTTTCAAACCGGAGGTACATCGTGGAAAACATTCAATCGACCTGGCAGACCGCCGCCATTCTCATCGCCCGTCTAATCTTCGCGGCCGTCTTCCTGATGGCTGTCTCATTCAAACTCATGGACATGGGCGCGACCGCCAGCTACATCGCCGCCGCCGGCTTCCCGTTACCGCTGTTCCTGGCCTGGTGTGCAGCGGCTCTCGAGGCGCTGCTGGTCATCGCCTTCCTCAGCGGTGCCTTCTTCATCCCGGCGGCGATCATTGCAGCCCTCTATGTCATCTTTCTTGCATTCTCATTCCACGGTCCATCACACTGGACGGGTAATCAGGCCGAATTCGGCTTCTTCGTCGATCACTTTACTTTCGTGGCTGGCCTGCTCTTCGCCGCCGTGCATGGGCCGGGCAGCGTGCTTGTCGCCACGGTGGGCCGGCCGAGCGCAGAAACCGAGTAATATCCTTCGTGCCAAACGATGAATAGCATGCCGGCTTGCGAAGCGACCCCAATCATCAGGCTGCTTTTTCCGGCATGTTCGCCAATCGATAGGCTATCAAATCCTCGATCGTAACCAAAAGCAGGCCATGGCGTTCTGCAAATATTTCGAGTTCCGGCAGCCGAGCCATCGTGCCGTCATCATTCGCCACTTCACAGATCACGCCGGAAGGCGACAAGCCGGCAAGCCTGGCGAGATCCACAGCCGCTTCGGTATGGCCGGGACGCGACAAGACGCCATTCGGATGCGCGCGGAGAGGGAAAATATGACCGGGCCGGGCAAATTCCTCCGGACGTGAGCCATCCCTGACGAGGGCCTGAACGGTTGCCGCCCTGTCGGCGGCGGATATTCCGGTGGTCGTTCCCGGGATGTAATCCACGGAGACGGTGAAGGCGGTCTTCAAAACCTCGGTATTGCGCGGCACCATCAACGGAATTTCGAGCTCGTCGAGCCTTTCGCCTTCCATCGGAACGCAGATAAGACCGCGGGCATGGCTCATCATGAACGCGATCGCCTGTGGCGTGACCGCGTCGGACGCAATCACGAGATCGCCTTCGTTTTCGCGGTCACGATCATCGACGACCACAACGATCTCACCCCGCGCAATCGCCGCGATCGCATCTTCAATTTTCGAAATTGCCATTTTCCTGCCTTTCAAGGGTTGCCGTTCAAAACGGCGCGCATGGCCTGTCAAAGCCACCATTTTCCCTTGGGCGAACAAGCATGTGAACGCCACCATTGAAGCGGCGTCTCCTGCGTTGCTCTCTTCCATCCGGACTATGACCGTCGGCTCCGGCATCTCACCGGATCTGCTGACCCTTCCGAAATTCGGAAGGCGCTCGCGGGCTCCGAGTTGCCTCGATACCGCCGGTGGGGAATTACACCCCGCCCTGAGAACATCTCTAAGATAGATGATGATTGTTTCGTTCTGCAAGAGGCTGACCGCACTTCCGCTTTCGAAAAGCTGGTTTTGCGGTGAAAGCACAGTTCCTCTTTATTGAACGAAGCTAGGACATAATCAAACCACCATCGACATTGATCGTCTGGCCGGTGATGTAGGCCGCATCGTCGCTGGCCAGAAAAGTGACGAGACCTGCAACATCCTCCCCCGATCCGGCCCGTTTCATCGGAATGCCCTCGACCCATTCCTTCATGAGTTCACCAGGACCGTAATTGCCGAGCAGCTTGCCCCATGCCTGGTCGTTATAAGCCCACATGTCGGTTTCGATGATGCCGGGGCAAAAGGCGTTCACGGTAATGCCCTCGATCGCGACTTCCTTCGCAAGGCTCTGGGTTATGCCGACGACGCCCATCTTCGATGCCGCATAATGCGGCGTATAGATAAACCCGTCACGCGCCTGGCCGGAGGCGGTATTGATGATGCGGCCGCCGCGTCCATGCTTGCGCATGCGGGCAATCGCCTGTTGCGCGCAGAGGAAGACGCCCTTCGTGTTGACGGCCATGACCTTGTCCCATTCGCCTTCGGTCATATCCTCGACGCGGGCGATGGTGATGACGCCGGCATTCTGGATCGAAACGTCGACAGCCCCGAAGGCCGTCTCGGCCGCGTCGTAGAGACCCTTTACGCTGGCCTTGTCCGTCACGTCGCCGACGAAGGAAATCGCCTTTCCGCCGCCAGCCTTGATCTCATCGGCGACCGCATGAACGGATTCCTCGTTGGCGGAGACCACCAGATTGGCGCCTTCGCGCGCGAAGCGCCTGGCGATCGCGGCGCCGATGCCACGGCTCGCGCCGGTGATGACGACGGTCTTGTTTTCGAAGCGATGCATTTCCTATTCCTTTTGCAGTGACAGCCATGCCGGGCGCTGATCCTGAGGCCGATCGCCCTGCCTGTTGCTGGCGACTTCAAACAGCTGCCGAGATAATCCCGGCAAACTCCGATGCCTTCAGGGACGCGCCTCCGACCAGGGCGCCGTCGACATTGGAGACGCCGAAGATCGCCCTTGCGTTCGATGCCTTGACCGAACCGCCGTAGAGGATCCTGACACGGGGGCCATCTTCTCCCAGCCGCGCCTCAAGCGTTTGCCGGATGGACGAATGTACCTCCTCGATCTGCTCGAGGGTCGGAACCAGTCCTGTCCCGATCGCCCAGACGGGTTCATAGGCGATCGTCATGTTCGAACTGGTTGCGGCATCGGGAATTGATCCTTCAAGCTGGGCGCGAACGACCTCGATCGCTCTGCCGTCATCCCGTTCTGCGCGCGTCTCCCCGACGCATATGATGCTCGTCAGCCCCGCGTTGTGGACTGCTGCCGCCTTGGCCGCGACTGCAGAATCCGCCTCCCTATAGGCGGAGCGGCGCTCTGAATGTCCCAGAATCACGAAGCGCGCGCCGATTTCGGTAAGCATCTCCGCGGAAACATCTCCGGTATAGGCGCCTGACGCCTGCGCGTGGCAATC
This sequence comes from Rhizobium sp. P40RR-XXII, assembly GCF_012641405.1. Lineage (GTDB taxonomy): Bacteria > Pseudomonadota > Alphaproteobacteria > Rhizobiales > Rhizobiaceae > Rhizobium. The sequence goes on along the minus strand of NZ_JABAII010000010.1, from coordinate 31,752 downwards.
CTGTGCCCCGATGGCAATCCTTGAGCCCCGCGTCCGTTCGGCCGCCTTTTCCACCAGCGTGAAGGGCGGGCAGACGACGATATCGCACGCCGCCTCGCCCGTTATCCCCGTCAGCGCCTCGATCTCAGCCAGGGAGGAAGCGAGACCGTTCATTTTCCAGTTGCCGGCAATCAGTTTCTTCATCACATCACCAGCAGCAGAAGCCGCCGTCGACGAGCAGGTCGACGCCCGTCACGAAGCTTGCGGCATTCGACAGCAGGAAGACGGCCGGGCCGACCATCTCATCGACCGTTGCCATACGCTGCATCGGCGTCTGCTCCTCGAAAAGTTTGGTCTGGTGGACCATTTCCGGGCGCGTGTTCATCGGCGTCGCCGTGTATCCCGGCGAGATGGTGTTGACGCGGATGCCGCGGCCGACCCACTCCATCGCCAGCGACTTCGACATGTGGATTACGCCGGCCTTGGAGGCATTGTAATGGGCCTGGCTCAAGCCGCGATTGACGATGACGCCGGACATGGAGGCGATGTTGACGATCGATCCGCGTCCATGTTTCAGCATGGCGCGCGCTTCCGCTTGGCACGACAGGAAAACGCCCTTCAGGTTGATGTCCATCAGCGTCTGGTACTGGTCTTCCTCCATCTCCTCCGCAGGATTGGCGTTGGCGATACCCGCGGCGTTGACCGCAAGCGTCAGAGGCCCAAGCTCCGCCTCGGTGCGGGCGACCGCATCCCCAAGCGAGGATTTGCTGGTGACATCGGCCGCGATCTGGATGGAGCGGCGACCGGCCGCCTCGATATGCGACGCCGTGTTGGCCAAACCGTCGTCGGATCGACGGTCAAGGAGCGCGACGTCGGCGCCGCACTGCGCGAGGCCGATTGCGATACGCTGCCCGATCCCGCTTCCGGCCCCGGTCACGATGGCGACCTGTCCCTTGAGATCGAAAAGCTTTGGGGCGTTGAGAGTGATGTCGGACACCGCTCTTCCTTTCTGTTATCTAAATTGTCGCCAGTTCCATGACCGAGACGTCGTTCGCCTCGTCACGACTGAGAATGCCTGCCTGCTTGCCCTGGGCGAGCACGAGAATGCGGTTCGACACGCCGAGAACCTCCTCGAGATCGGAGCTGACGACGATGACCGCGACCCCCTGTTTCGCCAGGTTCACGATGATGTCGTAGATGCTTGCCCGCGCGCCGACATCGATGCCTCGTGTGGGTTCATCGAGCACCACGACCTTGGGATCGCGCATCAGCCACTTGGCGATGACGACCTTTTGCTGGTTGCCGCCCGAAAGGTCGGAGGCATATTGCTCGGCGCGACCCTTGACGCCGAATTTCGCCACCGCTTTTTCGGCGAAGGCACGCTTGACGCGCGATGTGATCCAACGACCGCCGAGTTTGTCGAGATTGGCGTAGATGATATTTTCACTGATGCGGTGACCGACGACGAGGCCCTGTTCCTTGCGATCCTCGGGCACCATCACGATACCCTTTGCGATCGCATCCGCCGGATCGCGAAGCTTGAGCTCTTCTTCTTCCAGCCTGATCGAACCGACGCTGATCGGATCTGCGCCGGAAATGGCACGCACGAGTTCCGTGCGACCGGCACCGACCAGCCCGGCGATACCGAGGATTTCACCCGCATGAACATCGAACGTCACGTCCCGGAAGGAGCCGTCAGGCGAGCTTAACCCGCTGACCTGTAGCACCGCACGATCCGTCGGTTCTGGAAGAGCAGGAAACAGGCGGTCGAGCGAGCGGCCGACCATGCTTTCGACGATGGTGCGAACGGGTGTCGCGCTGTCGGCGAACTCCTGGACACGCTCGCCATCGCGCAGGACGACGATGCGATCGGTGATCTGCCTGATCTCCTCCATGCGATGCGAAATGTAGACAATGCCGACGCCTTCGGACCGAAGTTTCCTCACCTGTTCGAACAGCGCTTCCGTCTCCGCCCCGCCAAGAGCGGCGGTCGGTTCGTCGAGGATCAGCAACTTGGCGTTGAGCGCCAGCGCCTTGGCGATTTCGATGAGCTGCTGATTGGCCGTCGACAGACCCGCGACCTTTCGCGTCGCCGGTATATGCAGATTGAGGCGGGCGAGCTGCTCCTGCGCGCGCCGGATCATCTGGGGGCGATCGACAGCTCCGTTCTTCATCGGCCATCGCCCGATGAAGACATTCTCGGCGATCGAAAGATGCGGCAGGAGCTGCAATTCCTGATGGATGAGAACGACGCCCTTATCGATCGCCTCGCGTGGGGTAGCCGGGGCATAGGGCTGCCCCAGCCATGTCATTGTTCCCTCGGAGGGCGTCCGTGATCCGGCGATGATGCCGGACAATGTCGACTTGCCGGCCCCGTTCTCCCCAAGAAGCGCGACCACCTCGCCGGGATGGACATCCAGGCTGACATTCTTCAGCACCTGAAGCGGTCCATAGCGCTTGGATATGCCCCTCAGGGAAAGAACGGGCTCAGTCACGGCACACCTCCTCAAGACTTCGGCACGATTACGGATGGTTGGCGATGAAGCCGGCCACGTTTTCCTTGGTCGTCAGCGTGGCGTCCATGAGCTGCACTGGAGGGACCTTCTCGCCGGCGACGAGCTTGACCGCATTGGCGACGGCATCGCGGCCCATTTTCTGCGTCTGCTGTGTCGCAGTGACGTCGAAGACAGCCTTGCTGAGCGCTTCAAGAGCCGCCGTATCGCCGTCGAAGCCGCCGACAACGATCTTCTGGGATGGGTTTGCCACCTTGATCGCCTGCGCGGCGCCGAGTGCGAGCGCGTCTGCCTGAGCAAACACGATCGATACGTCGGGATTTGCCTGCAGCATGTTCTGCATGATCTGGAAGCCCTCGTCCTGAGCCCACATGTTGGAATATTGCTCGGCGACGACCTTCACGCCGGGATTTGCCTTCAGTGATTCAGCACAACCCTTGCTGCGGTCGACTTCGGGCGTCGTGCCCTTCTGACCGTGAATGATCACCATCTTGCCCTTGCCGCCAGCCTGCTTGAGGATGTAGTCGCAAACGGCCTTGGCGGACGCGACGGAATCCGTGGCGAGGAAAGTGTCACCGGGGGCACTATCGGCATTGCGGTCGACGTTGACAACCGGAATACCGGCATTCTTGGCGAGCTTGACGGGAACGCTTGCCGCCGCAGCACCGGCCGGAATGTAGATCAGTGCATCGATATTCTGGGTCAGCAGGTCCTGGATCTGGTTGATCTGGGTCGGACCGTCGCCCTTGGCATCCACCGTTACGACCTGAAGGCCACGCTTCTTGGCTTCATCCTCGACGGACTGCTTGATTTGGTTGAAGAAGTTTGCCTGCAGGTTTGCGACGGCCAGGCCGATCTTCTTGGCCTCCTTTGCCTGAACCGAGCCCAACGACATCGCCAGCACGGCGGCCGAGGCCAGAAGAATGCGCGCAAGTTTCATTTTATTTCCTCCTTTTTGTAGTGAACCCTTGGGTACATCCTCCCCCTCGGGCAAGTGATCCGCTCCAAACCTCTCGGAGAGGAACTCGTTAGGGTCCGCCGGGCGCGGACCTGAATGTCAGGCCCGCCGCCTGCGGATCGTTTCAGCACCCACCGCAAGCACGATGACGATGCCGATGATGACCTGCTGCAGGAATGGCGAGACGTTGAGCAAGTTGAGCCCGTTGCGCAGGACACCGATGATCAGGACACCGATGAGCGTGCCGCCAATGCCGCCGGATCCGCCGGAGAGCGAAGTTCCACCGATGACGACAGCCGCAATCGTGTCCAGCTCATAGCCGAAGCCGCTGGACGGCTGAACGGAGTCGAGGCGCGCCGCCAGCACGATGCCCGCCAGACCGGCAAGAACCGCGCTTACGACATAGACCGCAATCGTCACCAGCTGGACATTGATGCCGGCAAGACGAGCAACTTCCGGATTGCCGCCCACTGCATAGAGCATGCGACCCTCGGAGCGGAAATGCAGGAATACCCAGGCCACGGCGACGACCGCCAGCATCAGGAAGACCGTCGCCGTCAGCACGCCGAAATGGCGATCGATCGCGAGCATCATGAACCAGTCGGGAAACCCGACGATCTGCTGTCCGTCCGTAATCATGTTCGCGACGCCGCGTGCTGCCGACATCATCGCCAATGTCGCGATGAAGGCCGGGACCCTGAACAGGGTGACGAGAAGTCCGACGATCAATCCGCTGACAGCTGAGGCAAGGAGCGCCACGGCAATCCCCGCGACAAGCGGCAGGCCGGCAATATTTGCCGTCCAGCCCATGACCATCATGGCAAGCGCCAGGACCGAACCGACCGAGAGGTCGATGCCGCCGATCAGGATGACAAAGGTCATGCCCACGGCCATGATTCCAAGCACGGTGATCTGATCGAGAATGTTGAGACCGTTGCGGAGCGAAAGAAACGCATCGGTGCCGAGGCTCAGGAAAACGCAAAGAGCAAGCAATCCGACGAGCGGTCCGGTCGCACCGGCGAGCTTGCTCAGCCATATCGCGGACGGATGTTTTTCTTCGCTGACGTTGATCGCCACCATTATTCCTCCCGGAGATTAGGGCCAGCGGCCAATATTTCCTCAAGCTAGAATATTTATTCATGCTTGCCGGAAAATTCATTATCAACTCAATTTAGGCCTGTCAACCGAGTTTTCTGGACCATGTTTTGCAACTTGTCCCTCGCCGGGGCTTGACTAACTGCCTTCATGTGCAAAAATATAAACGGATGAATATTTATTCACACGAGGAAACGATGGAGCCTTCCGAACTTGAACGTGTTGCTCGCCAGATACGCCTGCGAGATCTCCAGGCCGTCTATGAGGCAGGGGCGGGACACATTGGCGGCGAGATGTCCGTGATCGACCTCCTGGCCGCGCTGTACTTTCGCGTGCTGCGTGTCTGGCCGGACCAGCCGAAACATCCCGATCGGGACAGGTTTGTGCTTTCGAAGGGGCATACCGCATGTGCGCTCTATGTCACCCTAGCGAAACGCGGCTTCATTCCGGAAGAGGAAATCTCGACATTCCTGAAGCCGCATTCGAGGCTCAATGGCCATCCCAATTGCAACAAGGTGCCGGGCGTCGAGACCAACACAGGTCCTCTTGGGCATGGTCTGCCGGTGTCGGTCGGCATGGCCAAGGCGGCGAAACTATCGGGCGCCGGCTACCATACTTATGTGATTACCGGCGACGGCGAGATGCAGGAGGGCTCCAACTGGGAAGCGATCATGGCCGCGGCGCAGTTCCGGCTTGATAACCTCACCCTGATTGTCGACCATAACCGGTTCCAGCAGGGTGCAGCACTTTCGGATACGAACGATATCGCTCCGCTTCGTCCGAAGCTCGAAGCCTTTGGCTGGGAGGTCAGCGAAATCGACGGCAACAGTATGCGCGAGGTCGTCCCAGCGCTCGAACATCGAAGCGTCCGCCCCCATTGCATCGTGGCCCACACCAACAAGGGACACGGAATCTCTTTCATGCAGGACCGTGTCGACTGGCACCACAAGGTTCCGAGCAAGGAACAATACGAAGTCGCATTGGCAGAACTGTCGGAGGCACTCTAATGAACGCGCCTGTGAATGCACCCAAGCTCCATGACTGCCGCGACGCCTTCGCATCGACTCTCGAACGCCTTGCCGCCGAGAACGAAACGATCGTGGCGGTCTGCAACGATTCTGTGGGATCTTCGAAGCTCGGTGGCTTCAAGTCCAGATTTCCCGATCGCCTGGTCAATGTCGGCATCGCCGAGCAGAACATGGTCGGCGTCGGCGCGGGCCTCGCCAATGGCGGACGCCTTCCCTATGTCTGCGGCGCGGCGCCGTTTCTCACAGGCAGATCGCTCGAGCAGATCAAGGCCGACATTTCCTACTCGAATGCCAACGTCAAGCTCGTCGGCATTTCGTCTGGAATGGCCTATGGCGAGCTTGGCCCGACCCATCATTCGATCGAGGATTTCGCCTGGACGCGCGTTCTGCCCAACCTGCCGGTCATCGCGCCATGCGACCGCATCGAAACGGCGGCGGCAGTGGAATGGGCGGCGAGCTACAATGGCCCCTGCTTCCTGCGCCTGTCGCGTGTCGGCGTGCCCGACCTCCTGCCAGAGGGGCACAGGTTCGAACTTGGAAAGGCCAATCTGCTGCGCGAAGGTTCCGATGTCACGCTCATCGCAAACGGGACGCTGACCCATCGCATGGTGAAAGCCGCCGACATCCTTGCGCAACGTGGCATAAGCGCCAGGGTGCTCAATCTCGCCACGGTTCGCCCGATCGACGAAGATGCCATTATTGCGGCCGCCAAGGAAACCGGCGCGATCGTGACGGCGGAAGAGCACTCGATCTTCGGTGGGCTGGGGTCGGCCGTGGCCGAGGTTGTCGTCGACAACGCTCCGGTCCCGATGACGCGCCTCGGCGTTCCCGGCATCTACGCGCCGACCGGCTCGGCCGAGTTCCTGCTCGATGAATTCGGCATGGCGCCCTCGGCCATTGCAGACGCCGCACAGGCACTTATCAAGCGCAAGTAGACAAGCGGCGCGCATTCGAGCCGGGGCGGATTGCCGCCCCGCTCTGAAATCAAAGAAGTAGAGCATAATGTCGCCCGAAAACCGCTCACACTTTTCGGCATCATGCTCTGGTGGAGGATATGATGCGGGCCATTCTGGCAATCGACCAGGGGACGACCAACTCGAAGGCGGCTCTCGTCTCTGAGGGCGGCGACATTATTGCCAGAGGCTCGGCGCCGGTTGGTATCTCCTATCCGAAGCCCGGCTGGGTCGAGCAGGATCCGGATCGGCTCTATGCATCCGTCTGCGAAGCGATCGAACTCTGCCTGCAAAGCGCGCAAGGCTCGACGATCGAAGCGGTGGCGATCTCCAACCAGCGGGAGTCCGTCACCGTTTGGGACGCCGAAACGGGCAAGGCGCTTGGACCGGTGCTGAGCTGGCAGTGCAGACGCACGGCGCCGGATTGCGAGCGTCTCATCGCCGACGGGCATCTGGAGCGCGTCGAAGCGCTGACCGGCCTTCCTCTCGATCCGATGTTTCCAGGCCCGAAGTTCCGCTGGCTCCTTGAGCGGGTTCCCTATGGGCGAAAGGTCCGCATCGGCACGATCGACAGCTGGCTCATCCATTGCCTGACCGATGGCCGCAGGCATGTCTGCGACGCCTCGAATGCTGCGCGAAGCCAGCTGTTCGACCTTGAGGCTCAAGCCTGGAGCGAAGAACTGGGTACGATTTTCGGCGTGGATATCCGCCTCCTGCCGGAGGTGCTCGACAGCTCCGCGGACTTCGGGACCACGCATGGCCTTCCCGGTGTTCCGGACGGCACGCCGATCAGATCGGCCATCGGGGACAGCCATGCGGCTTTGTTCGGCCACGGCGCCTTCAATCCCGGCGATGGCAAGGCGACCTTCGGAACGGGGTCTTCGGTCATGACCACCCTGCCGCGCTTCATTGCGCCGCGCAATGGCATCACCACGACAGTCGCCTGGCGCATCGCCGGCCAGCCGACCTTCGCGTTCGAAGGCAACATCCTTGTTTGCGCCGCGAGCCTGCCATGGATGGCCGGCATTCTGGGCCTTCCGGACGTTGCATCGCTTGTCGATCTTGCCGCGACGGCGGAACCGGGCGGTCCGGGATTCGTGCCCGCCTTCGTCGGATTGGGTGCTCCCCACTGGAATTCCGACGCTCGCGCTCTCTTCTCGCAGATCAATTTCAGCACCACCCGCGCGCAGATGGCGCGCTCGGTCACCGACTCGATCGCTTTCCAGGTCTATGACGTGATCATGGCGATGCGGGCACAGAGCGGCGGCGAGCTCGGCAGGCTTTATGTGGACGGCGGGCCGAGCCGGAACAGTTTCCTCATGCAGTGCGTCTCGAACCTCGTAAACCACGCCATCATCCAATGCGAGGCACCGGAAGCATCCGCGCTCGGCGCGGCCTATCTCGCGGGGCTTTCGATCGGCCTGTGGCGGGATCTTGATGCCATCGCGGCGCTTCCGAGAAATACCGAGGTCATCAAGCCGGAAAGCATCGACGACACGGCTCTCCTGAATAGATGGAATGATGCGCTGGCCCGCTCGACCTTGCGCCCAACTCCGGTTAAAGGTGAATAAAAATTCACCTCGGGATCAACGATGGCTCGCCTTAACGAACTCCGCCTCATCTCAAGAGTTGCCCAGATGTACCACATAGAGGGCAAGCGCCAGGCGGATATCGCACAGCACCTTCGTCTATCGCAGGCAACCGTATCGCGAATGCTGAAGCGAGCCGAGGCGGAAGACATCGTCCGCACGAGCGTCATCCCGCCCGTGGGTACCTATAGCGAACTCGAAGGAGCGCTGCGCGCAAAATACGGTCTGCCCGAAGCCATCGTCGTCGAATGCACCGAAGACCGTGATGGCGCCATCATGGCTCGGATCGGCGAAGCTGCTGCTCATCTTCTGGAGGTCACGCTTGCGCCTGGCGAGATCATCGGCGTCTCCAGCTGGAGCCAGACGATCTTCAAGATGGTGGAAAATATTCATCCCCAGAAGAGCGCCCAGGCCAAGTATGTCGTTCAGACGCTTGGCGGCATGGGCGATCCGTCGGTGCAAACGCATGCTACCCAGCTGACCACCCGCCTTGCACGACTGACCGGCGCCGAGCCGAAACTTCTTCCGGTGCAGGGCGTGACCACCTCGCGCGAGGCCAAGCTTTTGATGCAGTCGGACCCGTTCGTGCGGGAGACGATGGATCTCTTCGGCAGCATCACGCTCGCCATCGTCGGCATCGGGGCCGTCGAGCCATCGGAATTGCTTGCAAGGTCCGGCAATATCTTTTCGTCGCGCGAGCTTGCCGACCTTGCCGAGGCAGGTGCCGTCGGCGATATATCGCTGCGTTTTTTCAACAAGGACGGCAGGCCTGTAAAGACGCCGCTCGACGAGCGCGTCATCGGCTTCCCGCTTGAAGATCTCGAACGAGTCGATCGGGTCATCGCGCTTGCCGGCGGCACGAAGAAGACCGCCGCGATCGCCGGTGCCTTGCGTATCGGCGTTATCGATACGCTGATTACGGACAAGTTCAGCGCCGAGCGCCTCATCGAGTTATAGGCGACGGTTGCAGTAACCTATAATCGACCGCAATTGCCGCCTATCTGGCCATGCAAAGAAACGTCTGAAGACGCCGCAATCTTTCAGATTCGCTTCCCACGCTTTAGGTCTTTGATTTTGCGCATGTCGTTATGCCGTCGCCACCGGGACCACAAGCTGATAACCGCCATTGCGGATCGTCCTGAATATCGGCTCCTCAGGCGTTTCACCGAGCTTGCGACGCAGCCGGCTGACGAGGACATCAATCGAACGATCCGCAGGATCGCGGCCGCGCTTCTGCGTCAGATTGAGCAGTTGATCGCGCGACAGCAATCGGCCAGCACGCTCCAGAAACGCCTTGAGCAGATCAAATTCGGCTCCAGTCAGCAAGATCAGCTCGCCGTTACTCCTGGTCACGCGGCAAAGCTGCGGATCAAGTGCGATGTCAGCGAACCTAAACCGTTTTGCCTCGGATTCTGGAGGCGTCTTATTGCTCGTTCGACGCAGGACGGCACGAATGCGCGCTGCCAGCTCACGCGGATTGAATGGCTTGCCAAGATAATCGTCCGCGCCGATCTCAAGACCGAGAATCCGGTCGATGTCCTCCGTCAGGTTAGTCAGCAAAATGACCGGAACGCGGGAGCGGCGATTTCGCAGGTCGCGGCAGAAATCGAGGCCCGATCCGTCGGGCAGCATAACCTCCAAAATTATAAGATCGGGAGGACGCAGAGTGATGGCCTCATTGCACCCGAGGAGATTGCTTGCCGTTCTCACGTGAAAGCCTTGCTCGCCAAGATATTGGCTGAGGAGAGAGCGAACCTTGCCGTCGCCATCTACAACCAGAATATCGGGGATGATGGTCAGAAACATGGATCTCCTTTATCTCTCCAATTCTGTGTTGCGGTCGGGGGCGAAGGCGTCGGCACAAACCGCGATCCATGGCAGCCGAAAGGCGACGAACATTAACCGGCGGCGGGGCTGACCACTCTCCAAAACGGGAGGATTAACCGTGACCATGTCCTCGCCGTGTACGATCAGAGTTGAAGGCGATAGCCTCGTGACCATCGGATGCCAGAGTTTCCGTGGCGGTTTCATGGGTCAGGCCGACGCGACGCAGGAGACGCTTGAGGACTGTTTCCAAATCATCGACGAAGGTGAAGATAACGGGGATGACAATGAGGCTCAGCAAGGTCGACGTTGTCACGCCGCCGATCACCACGATAGCCATCGGCTGACGGAAGCTCGAATCGCCGCCAGTCAGGCTAAGGGCAACGGGAAGCATGCCTGACGCCATGGCAATGGTGGTCATGACGATCGGCCGCGCGCGTTTGTGACATGCATCGATGAGCGCGTCGAACCTGGACATGCCTTGCCGTCGCGACATGATCGCATATTCGATGAGCAGGATCGAGTTCTTCGTCACCACGCCCATCAGCATGAGCAGCCCGATGACTGCCGCCATCGAGAAGCTCGTTCCGGTCATCACGAGCGGCAGCAGCGCGCCGCCAAGCGAAAGCGGCAGGGCCATCAGAAGCGTAAGAGGCTGCAGAAAATCCTGGAACAACAGGACGAGGACGGCATAGATGCAGAAGATGCCGATCGCCATCGCAAGACCGAAGCTCTGGAACAGCTCCGAGCTGCGCTGCAATTCTCCCTGTTCCACAAGCGTTACACCCTGCGGCAGATGCCGGAGCGCCGGCAGCGCCTTCGCCTCGCGATTGACATCGCCCAGGATGCGGCCGTTGAGTTCGACCGAGACCGTGACATTGCGCATGCGATCGATGCGGTCGATCTCGGAAGGACTGCCGCCGATATGGATGTCGGCAATCGAACCGAGGTCGACATTGCCGTTCGTTCCCGCCACCCGCACATTCTTGATATCGACAAGACTGGCGCGCGTTTCAGGCGAAAAGCGAACCACGATCGGGATCTGCCGCTGTGGCAGCGTAAGCTTTGGCAGATCCGAGGAATATTCTCCGTTTGTCGCCACGCGCACGGCACTGGCAATCGCATTGGATGTTATGCCGAGCGCCGCGGCGCGGGCAAAATCGGGCGTGATCTGGATCTCAGGCGCCTGCCTGGCTGCTGTCGATGTGACCGCGCCGATCCCCTGAACCGTTCGAAGCTGCTCCTCCAGTGCCGTGCTTGCGCTGTCGAGCGCATCGGCGTCGTCGCTGGCAAGGGTAATCTCGAGCTTGGTGCCGTTGCCGCCATTCCCGACTTCCACGCGCATTCCCGGCAGGACGGAGAGTGCCTGACGAATATCGTTTTCGATCTCCGCCTGCTTTCGATTGCGCTCGGAAATGGGTGTGAGGACGACCACGATCGTGGCGGAGCCGACATCACTCGTGGAACTGCTATCTACACCGCTGCTGGAGGATGACGAACCAACCGAGGAGAATACACGTGTGACGTCGTGCAGCTTGCCGACAATGTCGGCCGCCTTGCGCGTCATTGCATCAGTCTGGAGGATTGTGGAGCCGGGTTGCATCGTGAGCGTGATTTGTGTGCGGGCATCATCGGAGGCGGGCAGAAAGCCCGATTTCAGGAAGGGAATGGTGGAAAGCGAAAGCGCCACGATGACAGCCGTTGTCGTAACCGTGGTCATCCTGTGATTCAGGGCGGCCTTCGCGACGGCCAGATAGGTGCGCATGATGCGGCCGTCCTTCTCCTCGGACGGATAGGCCTTCATGAAATAGGCCGCCATCATCGGCGTCAGGAGACGCGCCACCACAAGCGAGGCGAGGACCGCGACGGCGGCGGTGACGCCGAACTGCCGAAACAGAAGGCCCGGTATACCGCCCATGAAAGCCGTCGGCAAAAAGACGGCAACCAGCGTAAAGGTCGTTGCAATGACGGCAAGCCCGATTTCATCGGCGGCTTCAAGCGCGGCGTCGATCGGCCGTTTGCCCATCTTCAGATGGCGAGCGATGTTCTCGATCTCGACGATGGCGTCATCCACGAGTATGCCGATCACCAATGACAGGGAAAGCAGTGTAAGGATATTCAGACTGAAGCCTGCAAAATACATGGCAAGAAATGTCGGGATGACCGACAGAGGCAGCGCCACCGCGGACAGGATTGTCGCGCGCCAGTCGCGAAGGAATAACCAGACGACGATGATTGCGAGAATGGCACCCTCATACAGCATGTGCAACGAGCCATGGTAGTTATCCATGATCGGCCCGATCGTGCTGTAGGCTTGGTCGATTTGCACATTGGGGTGAGCGGCAGCGAACGTCTTGATTGCCGCATCGACATCTTCAGCGACACCGCTATCCGAAAAGCCTTTCGAACGCTTGATCTCGACGGCAATCACAGGCTTGCCGTCGAGATAGGCGATCGACGTGCGATCCGCGAAACTGTCCTGGACCGATGCGACATCGTCGAGACGCGCCTGCTGGCCATTCGCCAGTGGAATTCTAAGTCCCTTCAGCGCCTCGGCCGACGGGAGGTTGCCAAGGGTACGCAATGTTTGCCGCGTCCCCCCGATTTCGCCGAGCCCGCCCGACGTGTCGGCCTGCACCGCTTTGAGCTGCGAGGATACGGTGGCCGCGGTGACGCCGAGCGATGCCATGGTCGCGGGATCGAGATCGACATGAACCTCGCGATCGACACCGCCGATACGATTGACCTGTCCGACACCCGGGACCGATAGCAACGCCTTGGTCAGATCGTTGTCGATGAACCAGGACAATTCCGTCTCGTCGAGGCTGGTCGAGCGCACGGCATAGGCAACCAACGCGGAGCTCTGCACGGTATCTTTGGTAACGCTCGGCGTCTCCATCTGTGCCGGCAGATCGGCCTTTACGCTATCGACGGCATTGCGGACTTCGTTCAGTGCCGCTTCGCTGTCCTTGTCGAGTTTGAAGGAAACCTTGATCGAGACGCTGCCGTCGGTGATCGTCGTCGTGATGTGATCGAGATAGCTGAGGGAGGCGAGACTGTCCTCGATGGTGCGGGCGACTTCCGTCTCGAGCTGGGTCGGCGCCGCGCCATCGAGCGTGGCGGAGATTTTGATCGTTGGCAGATCCATGTCCGGGAAGTTCTGGATCGCCAGCTGCTTGAAGGCCAGGAGCCCGCCAAAACCGAGCATCGCGAACAGCAAAATCGCAGGCACGGGATTGCGAATAGACCACGCCGAGAAATTCATCAGTGCGTCTCCGCAATCTTTACGACGTCGTTATCAGACAGAAATGCACCGCCCGACGTTACAATCTTCGTTGTCCGGTCTATGCCGGAAAGAATTTCGACCTCGCCATTGTTGCGACGCCCGGTTTCCACCCGAACCCGTCGCACCCGGCTGTCGTCGCCCCCGGTGAAAACGTAACTAAGGCCGTCGCGGAAAACGATCGCCGGTTCGGGAACAGTCAAGGCTGGCGTCGTCCGCAGCTCTATGCTTCCAGTGACGTAGAACCCGATCCGCGGCCGCACATCCGTCGGCAGCGCGACATAGATAATCGCGCGGCTGGTATCCGTGCTCACCGACGGTCCAACCAGCCGCACCTTGCCTTCGATCCGGCGGCCGTCGGGGCCGTTGATGGTGGCTTTCAAACCCTCCGAGATGCTTAGAAGATAGCGGGCCGATACTTCCGCCTGCCATTCCACGCGCTGCTGGCGAACCATGCGAAACAGCTCGGTGCCGGTGGAGACGACCGCACCGAGATTGGCGGAGCGCGAGGTTATCAGGCCGTCGTCTACGGCGGTAATCGTCGTCTGCGCAAGCTTGATCTTTTCGCTGTCGAGTGCCGCCTCCTCGGATGCGAGGCTCGCAGTTGCGGTTTGCTCGTCGGCGAAATACTCGGTGATTTTCTCGGCGGAGAGTGCGCCGGAAGACTGAAGCTGCCGTGCCCGATCTGCGTTGGCCTTGGCTTTGGCGAGACTTGCCTTGGCGGTCACGACGGCCGCTTCCTGTTTGCGAAGCTCCGCCAAAACGCTGTCCTGCGACAGCTGCACCAGCGTCTGCCCTTTCTTCACCACGGAACCGACATCGACCAGAACGTCCGTGATGCGAAGGCCGCTCGTTTCCGAGGCGATGACTGCGTCCTGCCATGATTTCAGCCAGCCGCTCGCCGGAACGGCTTCGGGCCAGTTCCGCTGCTCTGGCGCGGTCAGAGAAACGGTAAGAGCGGACGCTGCGGTCTGTTCCGCCGCGGCATTTCGAACGGAAAAGGGAAAGAGAAGCGTAGCCACAACGAATGCGACTGCGAACCTTGGAGACAGCTTTTTCAACAATGCATTCCTTGCAGTTTCTGGCCTTGCAGTTTCTGGCCTTGCGGCTTCTGGCAGGAGCGCGAGCTATTCCAATCGAGCAACCGATCACAGCTCACCGATAGCAATCAGTAGCCGGACGAATGTTAAGTGCGGTCAAGTGAGTGTTAAGTTATGTAAAACTTGGTCCGACCTTCGGCTTTATATTGTATGGATCGCCGATACGAATGATGGACAGGGTGAATGAGCAGGGTTCTTCTCATCGACGATGATGTCGAGCTAACGGTACTTTTGCAGGAATACCTCACTGAAGAAGGATATGACGTCGCAACCGACACGGATGGGCGCGCGGCCATTGCGGCGGCCGCCGGAAATACGGTCGACATCATCGTCCTGGATATCATGATGCCCCGGATGAACGGGATCGAGGTTCTGCAGAGAATCCGCAAGCTCAGCCAGATCCCCGTGCTGATGCTGACGGCAAGAGGCGATGACGTCGACACAATATCCGGTCTAAACCTTGGCGCTGACGATTATGTTCCGAAGCCGTGCTCGCCGGGCGAACTTGCCGCGAGGTTGCGTGCGATCTTGCGCCGGACGCATCAGCCCGCAGGCGCATCGATCGATGTCGTCAAGGCAGGTCGGCTCGTGATCCATCCGGGCAAAAGAAGCGCTGAATGGTGCGGCGAACCGTTGGAGCTGACCGGCACCGAGTTCGGTCTGCTCGAAGTCCTTGCCCGCAACGCCGGCCAGCTGGTGTCAAAACAGGACATTTCCAAACAGGCTTTTGGAAAGCCACTTACGCCCTTCGATCGCCGCATCGATGTTCATATCAGCAGCGTTCGCCAGAAACTTGGGCTGCGAGAGGACGGGCAATCATGGATCCAATCCGTGCGAGGTTTCGGCTATCAGTTGCTCGTGGATTGACCATGCCCAAGCTCTTCTGGAAGTTCTTCACGATTATCTGGCTGACGCTCGCAGCAACTGTCGGCGTCGTCATTATTACCGTCAAGCTCATTCAAGCAGTCCCCTTCGCACATGAACTGGAACAGGACAGGCGGACACTCCTCATCAATCTTGCCGCAAACGTCCTGATTGAGGATGGCGAGGACGCCGCCAGACATTTCGTGTTGACGAGCGAAAAGACGCGACCGGTTGGCCTTTCCCTGTCGAAGTCCGCCAGCGTCAATGCATGCCCGCAGGAGAACGCGACCGATGCACGTTCCGTCTCAAGGGATGGGAGTTGCTACCGCATTTTCGCGGCGGCGCCGATGAGTTTTACCTTTGAGAACCTCGCCCCATTCCTGCCATGGCTCACGATCCTGATATCGAGCACGATATCGGCGGGCGCGCTCGCGCGATATCTCATTCGCCCCGTCGTCCATCTGCGTGACGGCCTGAGCGCGCTTGCGCATGGCCGCTTCGACTTCCGCATCGGCGACAAGATGGCGGGACGCACGGACGAAGTTACGGCGCTCGCGCACGACTTCGATTCCAGCGCGGCGCGACTGCAGAAATTTCAAGATGCGCAACAGCAGTTGTTTCACGACGTCTCCCATGAATTGCGCTCGCCGCTGTCCCGCCTGCAGGCCGTCGTGGGTGTTCTGCGGCAAAGCCCGGCGAAACTCGACGCCATGCTCGACCGTGTGGATCGAGAGGTCGAGCGCATCGATGTGCTGGTGGGCGAAATCCTGACGCTTGCCAGGCTGACGGCCGGCTCCAGCATGCCACTGAAAACCCAATCCCTCGATATCGTCGAACTTCTGAACGAAATCCTGGGCGATGCAGATTTCGAAGCGCAGTCGCGGGAGATCTCGATCACCACCAGTGTCGGCGGCACGTTCCTCGCGGAAGTCGAGGGCGAATTGATCTACAGGGCACTTGAAAACGTGGTGAGGAACGCTGTCAAATATACTGCTGCGCAAAGCCGTATAGCCGTGTTTTGCGAAGCGAAACCCGACCTGCTTACCATCTGCGTCACCGATCAGGGGCCGGGGGTCGGGCGGGACGAGCTGGAGCGCATCTTCCAGCCTTTTTCGCGCGGCAACGACGCCGTGAGCAGAGATGGATACGGCCTTGGCCTTGCGATCACCCGGCAGGCGATCGAGCGCCACGGCGGACGCGTGTTTGCGTCGCTGCCGGCTGCCGGCGGCCTTGCCATCACACTCGAAATCCCCCGAAAGCCACCCGGGTACGGCAGGACGGATGAGCGAGCCTAGAAATTTCAAACAATAAAGGAATTTAGTAGGAGATACGCCCGTCGACGATGGGCGACGGTCCCGAGGAAAATTGCTGCTTCAGCACCTGCCTTGCATCATCGCTGACGATCGACATGGGCGCTGCGACTGCGACTTTCGCTGCCGATCCCGCCAGATCCGCCGTTCGGACGGCCGCCATGCCGACGCGGTCCGCAAGCGAGACCCGTCCGGTATCCAGCGACTGTCCCGCCAGCCGCCGTCCAAGCAGCTGGACCATATCCCGATTATCCGCAAACGTATTGTGGCCGAGCGCATCGTCCGGCTTGACGGAACTCGTGTCGATGACCGTGATCCCGAGCTTAGCCAAATCCGCGGCATAGGGCGTCGAATCGAAGCCGCCGACGCGACTGACGCCGCCGGAGAGCCATTGCGAAACCTGCAGCGCCTTATCTTTGGTCGAGGAAAAGATCGTGAAGTGCGGACGTTGCGGCCCCATCTCGATCATCTGCCGGCGAAATACGTCGATATCGATGTCAGGCGATGCCAGGATGACATTCTTCACCTTCGCCGGAATTGTCTTGTTACGCATGGCAACGCCACGCAACGCTTCCGCCGTCAGCCAGGATCCCATCGAATGGGCGAGGATCGTCACCTCTCCGACGTCAGGACTTTTCGCGGCTTGCAGGATCAGATCTTCCAGCGCTCGCCGTGAGAAATTCGTGCTCTCCTTATCGTAGAGGTAGTCGAAGACATTGCCGCGCGAGGGCCAGGTAAAGAGGATCGGCGCGGCATCCGTTCCGGAATCATGCATGATCTGCGCGAAGCGAAAGACGGCATCGGAATAGGTATTGTTGAAGCCGTGCACGAAAATGACGACCTGCCGCTTGGCGTTGCGGTTCTTGCTGAACCATTCAAAAACATTGCGCTCGGATGTGACCCCTGCGACCTTCTGGACGGCGAATTCCTTCGCGGGATTGGCGGGCACATGCGATGGCCATTGCACCTCGCCGATTTTACGATTTCGATCCGGAGGAATGGAAACGACGATATCGTTGAACGAGATCGCCGTTCCGCGCTCGCCGGAATAAAGCTCGCCTGGCTTGTCGGTCGGCCGACGGGTAGTGGCCACCATCATGTCCACGGTGCTCGTGCCTGGCGTGGCCGCTGCAAGCGGCTGGAGAACATTCTCCAGCCGCCCCGCACAACCCGCCAATACCGATAGGGTCATCAGCACGACAAAACCCGTTCTTCCAGCCTTTGACATCGGATCCCCTCTTCAGTGTTGCGCGCTGTCGCGGGGAATTCGGAACCAGGCAACATACAAGGCGGGGAGGAAGAGCAGCGTCAGAACCGTACCGACGACAATGCCGCCCATCATCGCGTAGGCCATGGGTCCCCAGAATATCTCCCTGGAGATCGGGATCAGCGCGAGCGTTGCGGCAGCCGCCGTCAGCATGATGGGTCGCATCCGGTGCTCCGTCGCCTCGATGACGGCTTGCCAAGGCGGCATGCCCTCGCTTCGAAGGTGCTCGATCTGCACGATGAGGATCACCGAGTTGCGGATCAGAATGCCGATCAGTGCCAAGACACCCAGGATCGCGACAAATCCGAGCGGTGCATTGCTGAGCAACAAAGCTCCGACGACGCCGATCAATGCCAATGGTGCGACGGCGAAGACCAGGAACAGCCTGCTGAAGCTTTGCAGCTGGATCATCAGGATCGTCGCCATGATGAACAGCATGAGCGGTGCAACGGCGATGATCGGCCCCTGCGCTTTTGCGCTTTCCTCAACCGAACCGCCATCGACGATGTGGTAGCCGCTCGGAAGGCTCTTGCGGAACTCTTCGACTTTCGGCTGCAGTTCGTTGACGATCGTCGCCGGCTGTGTCGATCCGACGACTGCGGCCTTGATGGTGATGGTCGGTATGCGCGTCCGCCGCCAGATCGTCGGCTGCTCCAATTCGTAGTGAAAATTCGCAACCGCAGACAACGGCACCGACTTGCCATTGGAGCCGCCAAGCTGAAGGTTCTGCAGCGTTTCGATCGAACCTCGCTCGGAGGTTTCGGCCCGGCCGATCACATCGACAAGATAGATGTCGTCCCGGATCTGGGTCGCCGCCGATCCCTCGACGATGCTGTTCAGAGCCGTTGCAATGTCCTGCGACGAGACACCCAGTTGCCGTGCCTTATCCTGAAGGACATCGACCTTGACCACTCGCGAAGGCTCGTTCCAGTCGAATGTCATGTTGGACAGCAGGGGATGCTGGCCGACGATGCCTGCGAATTGCTGGGCAATGTCCCGGACTTTCTGGATATTCGGCCCGCTGACCCGATATTGCACCGGCTTGCCGACCGGAGGGCCGATGTCGAGCAGCTTCACGAACGCGTCGGTTCCGGGGAAGGTCTTCGTCAGATATTCCTGCAGTTCGGCTTTGACCTTGTCGCGAACGTCGAGCCCCTTGGTGACGATCACCGTCTGCCCGAAGGAGACATCGGGGGTCTGCACGTCAAAGGACAGGATGAAGCGAGGCGCCCCCTGGCCGACATAGCTCGTCCAGTGGTCGATGTCCTTGTTGTTCGCCAGCATCTCGCGTTCGAACCTGGCCATCTGCTGGTTCGTCTCGGAGATCGAGCTGTTCTGCGGCAGGTTCCAGTCGACGATCAGCTCCGGTCTGTCGGAGGAAGGGAAAAACTGCTGTTGCACGAGGCTCATCCCGCCGATGGAAAGAGCGAAGGCCGCAACGGTGGCGGCAATCGTGATCCAGCGCCAACGCATAGCCACGCGCAGGAGCCATGCGAAGGCCCGCGTAAAACGCCCCTTCTGCTCATGATGCGATTTCATGGATTTCGGAAGGATCGTGACGCCGAGCAACGGCGTGAACAACACCGCAACCACCCACGAAACCAGAAGCGAAACGGCGATGACCACGAAGAGAGTGAAGGTGAATTCGCCGGCAGCGCTGGTATTGAGGCCGACGGGGATAAAGCCTGCGACCGTCACCAGCGTGCCTGTTAGCATCGGAAAGGCGGTCGAGGTGTAGACGTATGTCGCGGCTTTTCTCAGATCATCGCCCACCTCCAGTCGGGCAACCATCATCTCCACGGCAATCATGGCGTCATCGACAAGGAGGCCAAGGGCGATGATCAGCGCCCCAAGCGAAATACGCTGCATGGAAATGCCAGAATAGGCCATGACGAGAAAGGTAATCGCCAGCACCAGCGGAATGGAGATGGCGACCACGAGCCCCGCCCGAACGCCGAGGCTGATGAAGCTGATCGCCAGCACGATGACGATCGCCTCGAACAGTGCACGCGTGAAGCCCGACACGGCCTCGTCGACGACGGCGGGCTGATCGGAAACCCGCTGGACGTCCACGCCGATGGGAAGATCGGCCGTGACCTGTTCAATCTCCTTGTCGAGCGCCTCGCCGAATTCGAGCAGATTTGCCCCGGTCTTCATGCCGATGGCAAGCCCGATAGCCGGCTGGCCGTTGAATCTGAACAGCGACGAGGGAGGATCGACGTAGCCACGTTTGATCGTTGCGACATCGGTCAACGGAAAGAAGCGGTCATTAACACGAAGATTGATCGACCGGAGACTTTCCTCGGACGTGAACTGGCCGCTGACCCGCAAGGCGATGCGCTCGGGACCGGCATCGACGAAACCGGACTGGGTGACGGCATTCTGCGCCTGCAGCGTATCGATGACGGACTGCTGGTTAAGCCCCAGCGCCGCAATCTTTCGCGTTGAAAATTCGAGATAGATGGCCTCGTCCTGCGCGCCGATAATGTCCACCTTGCCGATATTTGGGACCGTCAGCACTTTTGCGCGCGCATCCTCGACCAGATCGCGAAGCTGGCGCTGTGTCAGCCCATCGCTGGTAAAGGCGTAAATATTGCCGTAGACGTCGCCGAAGTTGTCGTTGAAAAACGGCCCGACGACACCGCTCGGAAAATCTCCCTTGATGTCGCCAATCATGTTGCGGACCCGCATCCAGATGGCATTGACATCCTTGGCCTTGGTCGTCGGCAGAAGTTCGACGAAAATGGTCGTCTGGCCGGCAACCGTCTCGCTCTTGGTATAATCGAGCGAATCCAGTTCCTCGAGCTTCTTTTCGATACGGTCGGTGACCTGCTTCGTCACTTCCTCGGCCGAAGCACCAGGCCATTGCGCCTGAATGATCATCGTCTTGATGGTGAAAGCGGGATCTTCCTCGCGGCCGAGACCGATATAGGAAAACGCGCCGGCCAGAATGAAGACGATCATGAAGTACCAGACGAGCGAACGATGCTCGAGCGCCCAGTCGGACAGGTTGAATTTTTTCACGGGGGCTTTCCTTAATCTACTCTGACGGCCTGGCCGTCGGCAAGCTTGTGAACTCCGGCAACGACGATGCGTTCGCCGGCGCTGATGCCTTCTGCGATCTTCACGGAACCGCCCTCGACGAGATCCCCGTCGATCTTGATCGCGCGAATGAAGACCTTGCGAGCCGTGGTATCGACCACCCAGACGTTCGGCTTTCCATCCTTCATCAGGATGGATGAAGAGGGCAGCAGGATCATCGGATCCGCAACGACGGTCGCCGTTGCGGTGACGACAGAACCGAGGCGAAACGCTGCTGGCGGATCGATGAGCGTGATTTTCGTGCGTCGCGTGCGCGTCGTAGCTTCGGCTTCCGGTGCGATCTCCCTGACGACACCGCTCGCGCGGATGGTCGGATCCAGCTGGAGAGCGACTTCAAAGGGCGACCCCACCTTGAGCCCATCGAAACTCGCGACGGGTATGTCGATCACCGCATCCCGCTGATCGGGTCGGGCCACGGTGGCGATGCTTTGGCCCGCGGACACGACCTGGCCCACTTCCGCCGAAGTAGCCGTCACGACGCCGTCGAACTCCGCTGCAAGCTGTGTGTATCCCAATTGCTCTTCGGCCTTGTCCAAATTGGCCTGTGCCTTGGCAACCGCGGCACTGGCGCTTCTGCGCCCAAGTTCCGCCTCTTCGTAGGCTGCTTCACTTCCCGATCTGCTTTCAAGCAAGGACCGCTGGCGCTCTTCGGTGGATGCGGCATTTGCCAGCTGAGCCTGGGCGTTGGAAAGCTCGGATTGCGAGCTTTTGACCGCAAGTTCCAGCGACAGCGGATCGATGGCGGCAACGACATCGCCCTTCTTGACGATGTCGCCGACGCTGACTTTGCGCGCGATGACCCGTCCCAGGACCCGAAATGCGAGCTGGGTTTCGATCTTGGCCTCGACCGTTCCCGGCAGGGTCAGCGCGGAGGCCGCGGTTGATTTGACGACAACGGAAAGCACGGGGCGCGCCGGCTCATGGTAAGCTTCATCCTGTTTCTGGCAGGACGTCAGCAGCAATGAGCCAAGGATCGCAAGGCCGGCTGTGATACGGATATTCATTTTGCAGCTCCCTTGTCGTATGTGACGGCCTGGCCTGATCGCAAGAATTTCGTGCCGTCGACGACGACGATCTCGCCCGGAGACACGCCCGTCCGCACTGCGAAGCGACCGGTCTCATAGCCGGAGACGTCGATCTGGCGCAGCGACACGCTCGATGACGCGGGATCGATGATCCAAACGGCCGGCTTGCCGCTTTTTGAGGCCATTGCCGACCACGGCAATTCGATTGCGTCCCGCACGGTGGACCGGAACAAGCCGACGACCGGAGCGCCAAGCTGCATGTCCGATGCGCCTTCGAGACCCACCTTGACCCTGATCGTTCCAGTCGACGCATCGATCGTGGGCGAGATTTCGCGCACGGAAGCTTCTATCTTGTGAGATGGCGCCGAAAGGAGGCTGACGGCGACCTTGTTTTCAAGGTTGCGACCCAAAAAGAGGGACTCGAAGACGTTAAAGACAGCGTCCCTGGGGCCGTCATGCGCAAGCGTAAAGACCAACTGCGCGGCTTGCGCGACCTGCCCCACTTCGGCGTTTCTGGCGGTGATGACGCCATCGGCATCAGCGCGCAACTCCGTATAGGAGAGCGCATCCTGTGCCGTGTCGAGTTGAGCTTGGGCCGACTTCGCGCTTCCCTGGGCAGTCAGCAGCGTTTCCTGGGCCTGATCGAGTGCAGCGCGCGTCGTCACCTGCGTCTTGAAGAGATTCTGCTGGCGGTCGAAGGCCAATTGGGCCTGGGTTTGCTGCGCGAGCGCCGATTGCAGGTTCGCGGTGGCAACATCGAGATCCGCCTTCTGTTCTTCGGCGTCCATGCGCGCAAGCACCTGCCCGGCCTTCACCGACGTCCCGACGTCAACAAGGCGCTCGACGATACGTCCGCTTACCCTGAAGGAGAGGTCGCTTTCGACGCGGGCACTCACCTCGCCGGTAATGGCATTGCTTTCGACGACCGGCGTGACCTTGGCCACGACAGCCTCCACGTTCTTTGGCTTTGTCTCACTCTCGGCCTGCTTTTCGCACGAGGACAGCGCGACCGCGCTCGCACCCAGCCATGCGATGACAAGGATAGTTTTCATGATTTGACCTCTTGCATCCGTTGGCGCGACGAATATTATTGACTGACCCATTAGTCAATAGAATTTGTGTTGACGTCGAACCGTCAATAACGCTCAAGGTGGAATCATGACCGACCTAAAAAAGCCGACGCGCGCGGAGCAAAAGGCCCGCCGCCCCGTACAGATCCTGGATGCCGCATTTGAAGAATTCGTCGAGCGCGGCTATGTCGCGACACGCGTCGAAGATATTGCCAGCAGGGTCGGCGTTACGAAGGGAACCGTCTATGTTTACTTCGAGACCAAGGAACAGCTTTTCGAGGCGATGATCAGGCATATTTCAGGGCCTCTCGAAAATCTGCTGGCAAGCGCAAACGAACTGAAAGGGACCGCCACGGAGCGGCTTCAGGGAAATATCGAGCTCATCTACGACCTCATAATCAAGGATCGCAAATTGCGGGAGCTGATGCGGTTCGTCATTGCCGAAGGTTCGCGCTTCCCGCAGATCGTCGATCGGCACCACGACATATTTATCGATCCCCTCGAGCGTCAAATGCAGTCGCTTATCGACGAAGGGGTAAAACTCGGGGAGTTCCGGCCGGCGCCGGCGGCGTTCTGCGACGCAGTCGTGGCGCCCGCCATCGCCTTTCTATTCTTCAAGCTCCTTTTTGACGAGCGCCGGGCTCTGGACAAAAGCGTCTATCTAAAAGCGCATATTGATCTTGTCATGCACGGGCTGCTGACCTGATCCATCGCTCTTGCCGAAGAAAAAGCTGACAAACTTGAGCCTTGAATGACAGGAGATCGCTATTTGCACACGGTGGTGAGCGCGGCCATCATATGGAACGCTCTATGTTTGGACATGTCTCAATGGCAACCGAATTTCGACCGCCAATCCAGGACCCTGCTGATCGACGATAAGCGCCTCGCCGCCATGTGCTCTAGCTATTCCGCGCACAACAGAAAGACCCAGTCCCGAACCGCCTAAAGCGCGTGTCCGGGATTCATCAGCTCGCCAAAATCGCTCGAAGGCACGCTCGCGGCCTGTATCCTTCAACCCTGGCCCATTATCCGCGATCCGTATGAAAGCGTGATCCGACGTCTGCCCGGTGTGCAATTCGACCTTGCTGCCTGGCGCATAGCGGCGACAGTTTTCCAGCAATGCCAACACGGCTTGGCGGATCTTGGTCCGATCAGCCATCGAGACCGCCGGCGCGAAATATCCGTCCAATGTTATTCCAGCACGCCTCAGTTCCTCCGCGATGGATTCGAGGATGCCCCTCACCTCGCTTGCCAGATCAATCGTATCGAGTTCGAGATCCAGCTTTCCGGCGCTGCTCAGCGCCAGCGTGCGCAGTTCCTCGACGATCGTGGACAAATCGTCGACATGTGCAATCAGCCGAACATAAAGATCCGAGCTCGGCTCGAATGTACCATCAAGTAAGCCTTGCAGTCGGCCGCGGAGAATGGTCAGCGGCGTGCGCAGTTCGTGGGCGATGGACGAGTTGGAATATTTGAGCTCAGCCTCCGCTTTGTTCAGGCGCTCCGCCATGGAATTGAAGTCCTCGACCAAAGCGCTGGCCTCGTGGAAAGCGGACCGAACTTTTGGCGCTCTCGCCGTGAAATCGCCCTCGGCGATCGCTCGCGCAGCGGAGGCGACTGCCTCCAGAGGCTCAACTATAGTCTTTGTGAGACGCCAGCCGGCAATGGAGGCCACCATGAGGCCAATCGCGAGGATTACGCCTATCAGGACGAAGTCGCTGATCTGCCATTTGGTTTCATCAATGGCATCGGGATAAAGCCATTGCTCCACCCAAACATAGTAAATGGTGAGACCTAGATAAGTGACGATGAAGGCGATCAGCGCCAGGATGAGCATCGCCCTAACGATGTGGCCGTTCAGTCTCTTAATCATCACGATCACTCAGTTTGTCGGAAGCCTGCGAGAAACAGCCGGATATTAACCAACTGCCGCAGGCAATCCCGATCACAATCAAAGAACGGCAGGATACCACGATGCTCGATGGCGAAGCCGTTCATCTATTACTTCGGTCGTCCTTTTGTCTCAGCGATTGGCGACTTTCTTTGCTGAGCGGGCCGCACCATTCCACGAGATCTCCACGAACTGACAGCGCAACGTCCACAATTATCGCCTTAGATGATTAAGGAAGCTGAGTTGTCGATATGGTTCGTTTTTTGCCCGGAATTTTAATGGTCGCGATGCTGTGTGCCATTGTTTTTTCCGTTCCTCTCGTTACATCGCAAATCCTCACGAACCAAGACGGATTCTCCGTTCTGGAAAGGAGCTGGCATGACTGAATACCCGCGCAAAAGCGGCATTAAAAAATATCCGTTATCAATGCGAATTCTTCATTGGCTGCGTGCAGTTCTGATCCTGGGTTTGCTGGCATCCGGCTTGTACATGACCCGGCTCCCGGAAGATGCCGTCGCCGCCGCCGGCTTTTTCTATCCCAACCACAAGCAGTTTGGCGTTCTGGTTTGGCTTCTGGCATTGGTACATCTCGCCTTGCGCTGGCGATATACGACCTCTCTTCCCAATCCGCCTTTGAACTTGGCGCCTTGGGAAAAATGGCTCGCGCATGTCACGCACCGTCTTATCGTTGTCCTGACATTGATCACTCCATTGCTTGGCTATTCCATGTCGAGCAGCTTCACGCAGAGCGATGGCGTACCTTTCTTCTTCATTTCCCAAATTCCGGAACTCCTGCCCAAGAACGACGCAGCTTTCGCGATATTTCAAACGCTGCATAAGTACAGCGCCTATGTTCTTTTGACCTGTATCCTTCTGCATCTCGCAGGCACATTAAAGCACAGGCTGACGGACAAGGGTGGAGACACGGATGTACTTCCGCGCATGCTGTAGCAAGATGGATGCGACGGATCGCGACTTTCGCCAACGTGTTGCGAGTACAAAAAGACCTGAGATCTATCATCATCGCCAATTACATACGCGCGGCGGTAAGGCTAGGGATAGATGATTTACGCAAGAGGCAATGTCGTTCGGCCCTAAGAAGAATTGAGGCAAGGGCCGAAGCAGCGAACCTCGTCGCTCCTTTGCGGACAAGACGGCATGGCCGATCCTTTGACATACCGTCGTATGTCACGGCCCCGGCCGCTTCATTTTAGAACGCGGACCACGACGCGCTGTCCAATGGCCAAATGTGCGTCGCGGGCGACGGTGATGATGCAGTTTGCCGCTCTCATATCACTTCGGTCTCCGGAATTCTCCGTCGGTTTCGCATGCGACAGCACTTTGGACACTCGACTGATGCGCCCCGAAACGATTTGCGCCGTGCGTCCTTCGGGAAGGATCTCCACACTCATGCCGGGACCGACAAGATCGAGATATTCTTCCGGCACGTCTGCCCGCACAATTTTCGGACCATCTGGCAGCAAGACGAACATCTCGCTCATTGCCTGCGCGGAAACGGCTTCGCCGGCCTTCACCGCCTGGCGCACGACGATGCCGTCGGCCGGCGCCTTGATCGAGCGCAGACTGACCTCACGTTTGGCTATTTCGAGACGCTCACGCGCGATGGTCAGAGCCGTCGCCGCGGAGTTGGCTTCTATCACCTGCGTCTCATAAGCATCACGCGCATCTGCAAGCGCCTGATCCGACACGGCCATGCCGACAGCGGCGCGGCGCATTCTTTCATACGTCTTCGAAAGGTTCTTCTCCTTGATTTCGAGGAGCTTATGGTGATCATCCGCCTGGGAAACCTCCTGTTCGGCGATGCGCGCCGCAGCTTCCTCCTGCCGGCTATCCAGAGCGGCAAGCACGTCCCCTTTGCGCACATAGGCCCCTTCCATCGCCCGTACCTCGGTAACGACGCCATCGCGCACGGCAGTTATTCGATAGAGCCCTCCTTCCACATCGACCGTCCCACGCGCGGCGGCCGCGATTGCCGGCGTGCCTCGCTCGATGGTGTCGGAGCTTTCGTCCGCCTGCGGGACGCCGACGGCCATCCATAAAAGGCCCAATGTCAGGGACGATCCCAACAAGCCGGTCACCCAAAGACGGCGGGAGCGCTTAATTTGATCCATGCCAGTATTCCCGTTTGTCAATGTTTTGCCCGGAGGCAGGCCGTTCATCAGGCAGCAGACGCCCGTCCTCCATCCTCAGGAGGCGATCTGCTTTCGAAAACAGGCGCGTATCGTGTGAAACGCACAGAACCGCGGTTCCCAACTGTCTTGCGGTGTCTCGCAGAATCTCGACGATCCGCTGCCCGTTGCTGGTGTCCAGCGCGCTTGTCGGCTCGTCGGCGAACAGGATGGCCGGCTCCTTGACGATTGCTCTTGCGATGGCGACGCGCTGCTTTTCCCCGCCCGACAGATGCGAGGGCCGCAAGTGCTGGCGGTGCAGCAGGCCGACGCGTTCCAGCGCCTCGAGCGCACGCGCACGCGCTTCGGCTTCAGGGATATTCAGATAGTCCAACGGCACCTGAACCTGTTCGAGAGCCGTCAGAGCAGGAAACAAATTGAAGCCTTGAAAGATAAATCCGCAATTTTTTAAGCGAAACGCATCCCTCTGCGCATCCGTCGACGACGAGAGATCGATTTCACCGGCGCGCAGAAGTCCGCTATCCGGCTTCGTCATGCCGCCGAGCGTCGCCAAAAGCGTACTCTTGCCACAGCCGGAAGGGCCGCTCAGCACCGTGAACTCGCCGCGATAAATCTCGACGGAAATATCAATGAGCGCGCTCGTGCGCACGTTCTGAACGGTGAACGATTTATGGAGATTGAAGGCCGAGATAGCGGACCGCATGAGATCATCTCAACAACGAAGCGGGATCGGCCTGACGCAGCCGATGAATTGCTAAAAGACAGGCTAGAATTGCCACGACGAGCACAACGAGCGAAGCAAGAAGGACAACGACGCCATCAAGCACGAAGGGAACCTTATAGAGCTGCGCAATGAGGGCAATGAGAAGGCTTAGGCCACCGCTTATGATCAAGCCGGAAATACCGACCCAGGCCGCCTGCTCGGCAACAATGGTTCTCAAGCCGCCAAATGGTACGCCAAGCGCTCGAAGCGTGGCATATTGCGGAAGCGCGCCTGCTACGGCAGCCATTAGGGTTTGGCTGGTTATGAGTGCCCCGATGGTGGCGGCAATAAGTGTCGCGAAGATAAAAGCGATGCCGGCACCGGAATCAAACAGCATATAGTTGGTCGACATACTTGCCAGCTGTCCCGAAGGCCAGATCTCGAAGCGTTCGACCGATGCCCTTCGATTGAGGCGCGCGATAACTGCCGATGGATCACTGCCGGCCTTCACATTGAAGAGGAAATACGTTGCAGCGCCGTCATCAGGCAGTGTCGGATCGAGCATGCGCGCGGTATCGAGCGAACTGACGACATTCACCCCGCCCAGACCGCGAAGCCCGTCAATGAGGCCAATGACGCGTACCGTATGGCCATTCACCTCCGCAAGATCGCCAGGCCTGGTGGAAAGTTTGTCGCTGTCCGAAGCATCGACAACCACAGCGCCAGGTTCGCGTAGCTGATTGCGTAGTTCCGCTGGAACGACCCGGGCCAGTCCGACACTGTCGGCTTGCGTCTCGACACCCACGACCGTGACGCTGACGCCGCCATTGCCGCCGGTCGCGCGCCAATCGCCCGATCCTAACAGCAACGGCTCGATATGAGAAACAAGCGGCTCCGAGTACAGGCTCATCAATACGCCAACCTTGACCGTGCGCCCGAGTTCGACACTTTGAGTACCCGGAAAGCCGACCCAATAATTGGCGTCTGACTGGGACACATAAAGCGAGTTCGCGCTCACAATCCCCAACAGAAGTGCCCCCTGAGCCGTCATGAGCAGCCCGGAAAACGCAACCGCCGCAACCGCCGGCAGAAACCGGCGCCACTCATAGAGGAGAGTTTTTCGCGCGATCGGCACGGCCATGATCACATCCGCCTGTCCGACGTCCGCGGGGGGACGTCCTGCTGCGCAGTGCCCGTTGCCTTGTGGAAGGCGATCA
Source organism: Rhizobium sp. P40RR-XXII (assembly GCF_012641405.1). Taxonomy (GTDB): domain Bacteria; phylum Pseudomonadota; class Alphaproteobacteria; order Rhizobiales; family Rhizobiaceae; genus Rhizobium. The sequence continues at coordinate 2,831 of NZ_JABAII010000010.1, read as the reverse complement.
GGGCGCGAGCCTCGTCTTCGATGCTGTCGGTCAATGAGGCCCGCAATTCCAGTAGGTCGAGCGCGCCCTTTATGGACTTCGATCCATCTTCAAGACCTTCGCGAACGAGAATGTCGGCACCATTGCGGACCATGGTAACGCGTTTCAACCGCGATCTCAGTTCCGCCGTTCTCTGTCTTGCGGCATTGAACTCTCGCAGTGCCCTTGACGCTTCCTCATAGGCGACAAGAACGACCTGCTGATATGCCAGGCCCGCCTCGCGGAATTTCGCCTCGCTTGCCGCGACGACGTCTTTGCGCCGACCGAGATCGAATATCGGCATTTGCAGCGATGGGCCGCCGGCGACCCCAAACAACGAGTGACCGATCGGAGCGCCAATCCCGATTGTTCCCGAAAGGCGCAATTTCGGATAAAGATCGCTTCTTGCAATACCCACTTGCGCGCCGGCCTGAGCGACTGCGAGTTCGGCTCGCATCACATCGGGCCGTGAGCGCAAGAGATCGGCAGGCCGGCCTTCGATCAGGCTTGTCCGTGCGAGCGGTTGCGGCTGAGGCTTGAGAATGTCTGCGGCCGGAATGGAAGTTCCTTCCAGGGTCGCGATTTGCTGCGCTGCGATGGCGATCTCATTTTCCAATTCGAGGCGCTTCGACCTCGCAGCCTCAAGGCCTAATTTCTGGGGTTCGGTTTCGATTGCCGTGGACAGCCCAACCTTTTCCTTGACGCTCGCAAGCTTTGAATTCTTCTCCAGCAACCCGATCATCTCAACGGCGTCGGCGTGACGTCTCTGGAGTGCCCGAAGGTGAACATAGCTGGCAGCAACTTCCGTCGTTACCGCCAGTCTCACCGCCGCCAGATCCGCGTTCGCGATTGCCGCGCTTAGGTCAGCCGATCTCTGTGTTAGTTTGTCCTGCCCGAAAAGTGCCGCCTCCCAGCTGGCCTCGAGGTTCAATTGCAGCGGACGCCGTGTGAAATCGTTGTTCACCCGAGAGCCGGTCGAGGCATTTGCAAGCGCAATGCCACCGACTTCGGGACGATAGCCGGCAATCGCCGAATGAGCCATGGCCCTTGCCGCCGCGAGATTCTGTCGAGCCTGCGCAACGGTCAGATTGCTGTTGGCAGCGCGAGAGACAAGTGATGACAACGTCCTGTCGTGAAAGCTCGCCCACCATGCGAGGCCACCTGCTTCCGCGCGAGCGACCCCATGCGATGCTCCCGCATAGGCTTTGGGCAAGCGAGGAGGTGTCGCAGGCGGAACTAAATCCATCGTTTGGCAAGCCGGCAATATCAACGTGACGGCCATGATCGACAAGAGATACAGATACTTGAGCTTGCCATTCGATATATGGAGAGCTTCCTTTTTGCCTATGCCGCGCAGTCGGTACGCAATTCTGTAGGATCTGCCGATCATCATCTTGTTACTATGCGATCCATTTCGTGGCCCTGGCGGTCGCATAGGCTTCCAGCCTCTATGCGCATCTCATCAATGTCTTGGTTCGATCTAATTCGTCGTGAGATTAATGGATGTTTCGCCAGATCCCTATCTCGGTATAGAAGTACAATTGCGCGTAGTTTCGAGACCAGTAGGTATCGATGTCGAAGGAAACGACAGCGATACCTGGTCTTTCCGCGATGCGAATGTAGCGTGATATTGGCAGTCTTTGATGGTTGTATTCGACGTCGATATCGGCGGCAGGCATCCATCCGCTTCGCCCTGAAACGGTGACATCGCACCATCCATACTCTCTTGTGCATCCGGACATATGAACGCGGGAGCCTGCCATCACCATTCCGACGGCCGGAAATCGGTCGTTTGGTCCCGATCGAAGCACCACGTCGGTCTTCGAATATTCCATCACAGCTGCATGAACGACCATCGGATATGCCGCCGCCAGAACGCTTGCGAGCAGGATCTGTTTTACTTCGGCCGGGAATTTCATGTTTCGATGGCTTCCTTCTCGACCATATCGCGGTTGCCCATATCTGGAATGTTCCGCAACGATTGCCGGCGATATAGCCCGTTTTTGTGCAGGTTCTGTGGAGGTCGCATGCAGGTCGAGTGAAGACGGCACAGAACAGTGAATATGCGCCCTCCTGTCATGTCAGACGCATGGACAGACACAATTTGCCGGTAGCAGCGGCTTGCCTGCTGACGATCCGCCGCTTTGCAAATTCTCACGCAAACGTCCACGCAATGTCCATGCAACTGTGCTGAGCTTGCGAACGCCTATTACACGACCGACGCTATTGGACGCGAACATGCAAACGCCAGATGAATCCGATCTATTGAAGCTCCTAAGGAGAATTCTTCGCGACGGCATCTATGAGATTTCCGATTTTACGGATGTCGATCGCAAGACGACAAGATTGCTGGCACAAGCGCTGAATCTTCGCGTGATCAGAGAGGATAGCACAGGCTGGAACAATGGTGCGCGCTATGTGCTGACAGATGATGGCCGCCGTGCCCTTGGTTTGCAAATAGACTGGTGGATGCCGGAAGATTTGCGGCGAGCGATCCCTCCGACTTTAAACACCCAGCAAGGTCATCAGGCACGCCCCTGCCAGCCAGAGCCCACGATACGTTCACGGGAAAACAGAGCCCTGCGCATCGCCCTTGAGTGTATTGAGTGCACGCCGGCAATCTGCCTCATTGCCGTGGTCTGTGGCATCATTCTTGTCACGATGGTCGGCGGCCACCTTGTTTCCCATTGAGGCTGTTGCTAACCGAAATCGCCAAGGCGGTATCCTACTCCCCTGACGCCGTTGAGGAGATCGCCGACGCCGGCGGCATCCAACTTCTTGCGCAGCTTGCTCATATGGCTGTCGACGGTTCG